>CAWHQU010000001.1:0-14421 GCA_963831615.1 uncultured Actinomycetota bacterium
ACCCGGCTCCACTCAGTACCCGCGCTGGCCAGCGCGTCTATCTCTCCCGTTTCCCGTCTCTCCTGGCTCTCGCTCCTGCGGGAGTCCGAAGGGTGTCCGCCGGTTTCGGCGTGCCCAATCACCAAGCGGCCCGGCCGCGTGTGTCACCACGCGAGCCGGGCGTGGGTACGGCTGCCCGGAGGGTTTCGCGTCGGCCACCGCCTGTAGGTCAACCGGCAACCCGCCTGACACGTCAGCCAAGCACCCTCGCGGGCAGGATTATCCGAACCGATGATCACAACACTCAAGGCCGAGCCCGCCGCCGAGGCTGAGCCTGCCGACCCGCCGCTCGAGGACGTCGCGATCGAATGGGCCGACAACGCGTCCGCGCTCGCCAGCACCTTCGCGGAGGCGATCCGGGCGGCGCCGGCCGCCGGCAGATCTGGCTCGCCGCCCGCGAGCACATGCGGGCTGAGATCCGGCTCGCCGAACTTCCTGCAGATGCTGGAGGCAGAAGGCCTGTAGTTCGAGCAGAGCGCCCGCTGGCTACGGCTGGCCGGGCGCTCCGCTCGTTCCGTCCACAGCGGGGGCCGGGTACGTCACGTCCCACCCCCGCGCACGGGCGTAAGCCCGCGCGGCCGCCTCGAACTTCCGCAGATCCGGCCAGATCCGGCCGCCGAGATGCTCAGCGTCGCGGGATTCCAGGAGCGGCCGCGCGGCGGCCATCAGCTTCACCACGGGCTCTGCCCATAACTGCAGCAGGGCGTCTTGACTGACCCAGTTGCGGTCGTAATAGATGGCCATTGTGTTGAGCGCGGCCAGAGAGTTATTGCACTGCGCCCGCTCGAGGTCGGTCAGATCGGCGACGGCCTTGCCTTCCTTGGCCATCTGGTGGATCGCGCGACGACCTCGCTGCTGGTCGATCGTGGTTAGGGACTCCTGGACTTGCTGCAGAAGTAGCCGGCGGTCACGGAAGAAGCTGGTCGATAGCGCCATGAAGCTGATTAACAGCGCGGCCGTCGAGACCCAGACAGACGCGGATGGGCCAGAGCTACCGTTCGCGGACGCAGCTGCACTAACCACCAGGGCGAGGGATGCTGTCATGCCGAGGTTTGTACCAGATCGACCGGCACCCATCTGTCCGGCAGCGGACCTAGATGACCGGCCCCCGATGCCCGGCTCACGCAACCACACGGCATCCAGCCGACAGTTATCCGGCCCGGCGCACACGGATGCCCGTTCCAGCATTGAACGGGTCACACCACCAGTCCGGTCGCCGCACGTCCACCCAGCGACTAGAACACGCGAGCGAACGGGAGGCTAGATGGTGCCAGTCAGGCCTCCTGCAGCAAGCTCTCCAGCTCCTCGCGAGTCTCATCAGCCTCGCCCATCAGCGCGGCCCGAGCCGCTAGCACTCGATCCGCAGCGCACAAGGTGCGCGTCCGCCTGCTCACCGTAAAGATGCGCACTGGCTCCGAAGCCGGGTTGTGATCTAGCAGCCAGGTCGCTACCGGCTGCCAGTCCCAGAGTTTCTCGCCAGCCGGGGTGATTACCACCGGAGGCGGGAAGCCGCCTTGGCGCCGTTGGCCCGTGGCCCAAAGCCGCACCGCCTCGCGAGAAACCGCTGCGCGCTCGGCGATCTGAGCGAGCGTGACCATGCTGTCGCACGCGACACCGACCACGCGGAGGCCCGGAACTTTCTCGACGTCACGGACAGCGGAGACGAGCGCTTCCGCTAGCGACGGCGCGTCGCGGGTGAAGTCCAGCACCGTCCCAAGCGGCCCGGTCTCCACGCCGGCGTCCCCGCAGCCGACTTCGTAGAGAGCCTCCACTTCCTCGTCCGTAAGCTCTCGGTCCAGTCTCAGCATGAATTCGTGGCCCGGCATCGTGACTTCCCCTCTCCCCCGAGGAACTCGCGTTCCCTGCGTCCTTCCCCCTCATTCCGGCTGGTCGTGCTCGTGGCGCCGGATGAACCGGCGGATCTGTTCCGCGTGGTCATCCTGGTCCCTCGGTGTCGACCACACCGACATTCGTCCCAGACAATCCGAATCCCGGCAATGGATGTATCCCCAGCTGTGGCCCCGGCCGTCGCTCTCCTTGACGAGGAAGCCTGCCGCGACGGCATCATTGAGCGCACGGCGGACCTCCTTCTTGGAGTGTGACCACTCAGGCATGTTGCAACCGTACAACTTCTGAGTGTTGGAAGCTTCCAACAACCTTGTCAAGGTAAACGGACATCACATTACGATGAATTCCCACAGAGACGGGTAATTTGGGTAGCCCTGGCCGATTACTCGGCTAGCCTGCGGCGCATGAATCCGACAGCGGCGGCTGTCGCGGCACAGTCCGTCACCTCTGCCGGGTCTCTTGTAAACGGCAGGTCAGCGGTTCGATCCCGCTCACCGGCTCCCGGGTCAAGTCCTCAGCATCCGATCAGACACTCGAGGCCTGAAGGGCCTTGCAGCCAAAAGTGCAGCCAACACGAACCGATCATTCAAAGATCGCCTTGCGACTGCGTCGATGGCCTCCTGCTCAAGCTCCGGCAGCATGTGCGTATAGGTGTTCATAGTCGGTCGGTGTCTCGCCACATTGCGCCTGCAGTGGCTCAACCGTCACCTGACCTGGTATCCAGATGACAGGAGGCGGACACGTGCAGCTGACAGTTCTAGCCGTACGGGGCTGCCCGAATGCGGCCGTGCTTGGCGACCGGCTGGCGGCCGTGCTTGGTGGCAGGGCTGGCGTCGGGGTGTCGCACCAGGTGATTTCGGATGAGAGCGACGCAGCCCGGTGGGGCATGCATGGCTCACCCACCTTGCTCATCGATGGCGCGGACCCGTTCGCTGAGCCGGGGCAGCCATCGAGCATGTCATGCCGCCTGTATCGCGATCAGAACGGCCAGCTATCGGGCGCGCCCTCGCTCAGCCAGCTCGGGCAGGCGATCGAGCAGGCTGCGGCAACTGGGCCGGGCGGTCCGGCGTGGCTGGATGCACTGGGACGCGCCGGCCAGGGCCGTATCGCGCCCGCCGAGCGTGGCTTGCGGGCTGTGCATCAGGCCGTGCTGCGATCGTTCGTGCACACGGGGGCCGCGCCCGACTTTCCCAGCCTGGCCAAACACGCCGCGCCGTTCGGGGTGTCCCAGGTGCTGGCCGAGCTGGCCGACGGCGACTTCTTGTTCCTCGACCCGGCAGGTCAGATCACCGCGGCCTATCCGTTCTCTGGGGTGCCGACCCAGCACCGGGTGCAGATAGCAGGCGAGGCGGCCGTGTTCGCGATGTGCGCGATCGACGCCTTGGGCATCTCTGCGATGACCGGGCATGCTGTCGCGATCGAATCGGCCGATCCGTCCACCTGCGAGCCGGTCACCGTGAACGTCGACGGAGCCACCAGCAGCTGGAATCCGGCCACGGCCGTTGTCTACGTTGGCAGGACCGCCGGACAGTGCGCCGGACCGTCGGCGTCCGTTTGCTGCGGGTACATGAACTTCTTTGCTACCCAGGCGGCCGCGGCGGCGTGGGCAGCCTCCCACCCGGAGATCAGCGGCGGGATCCTGGGCCAAGCGCTCGCCCTCGAAAGAGGCATCGGCATCTTCGGCCAGCTTCTTCGCTAACCCACTGCCGACGCGCTCGCTTCGCCGATCGCGGTACCGCCGCCAGCACGACGCCGGCGGGGTCGTGTTCTGCTCCGAGTTGCCACCACCTATCCGTCCTGCTGGCCGGTCTGCCGAGGCCGGGAAACTGACTCCGGCGGCTGGCATGATGGTTCACTATGAGTGACCAGGAGACAAATCGGTGGATCTCCGATGGCGACCAGGGCGCTGCCGACCTGCGGCTGGCGATTCACGCCGGTGACGTCGAGGCGATCCGGCGACTGCTTCGCAGTCATCCCGCGCTGGCGACAGCCCGCCTGGGCAGCAAGGAAACCGGCTCGGGGACGTCCTTGCACGTGGTCGCCGACTGGCCCGGCTACTTCCCGAACGGCCCGCAGATAGTCCGGCTGCTGATCGACGCCGGCGCCGATCCCAATGCCCTGACCACCAGACGGGGTGCAGAGACGACCGGTCCGGGTGATGAGACGCCGTTGCATTACGCGGCAAGCAGCGACGACGCCGACGTGGCCGAAGCCCTGATCAACGGCGGAGCCGATCTCGAGACACCGGATGGCTCAATCGGCACCCCGCTCGACAACGCCGTGGGCTACGGGTGCTGGAATGTCGCCCGCCTGCTGGTTGCCCGGGGCGCCCGTGTCGACAAAGCCTGGCATGCAGCTGCCCTGGGCATGCTCGGCCGCCTCGAAGCGATCATGGGCAGCGACCCTCCGGCAGAAGCCGTATCGCAAGCGTTCTGGCACGCCTGCGCGGGCGGCCAGCGCCGCGCCGCGGAGTACCTGCTGTCACGCGGCGCCGACCTCAACTGGGAGCCCGACTACGCTCACGGCACACCGCTGGACGCGCCTGGGCTCAGTACCCAGCAAGAGAACGTCATCACCTGGCTGCGCGGGCTGGGCGCCCGATCGGCCAACCCCGATTGATCCGCCTGAGCAACGGCCGCTCCAGAGCCTGCGCGCGAACGCAGACCGAGCTGCACCCCTAGCAGTGGTGGGCCTTCGTCCTTGCCCGGTAGGGCGCCCACGCGCCGGAACCCGGCGGGTGGGTCCAGTACACGGTGCGGTACCTGCCAGCCAGCTTCGCGCGGACTCTCCAGAACCTCCACGCCGAGGAGGGGGCCTTTCCGTGCTTGAAGAGAACGCGGGTGCCGTGGGGGTTGTACACGTCAATGCGGTACGCCCGCGAGTTTCCGGAGAAACTCTGGTACCACACGCCGACCGTGAACGTCTTGCCAACACACACCGAGCCGACTGGTTGATTGACCAGGACGTCAGCGGGCTTAACTGACGTCGCCGACGCCTGCACGGGCACGATTAACGCGGCGAAAGGAATGACGGCTAACAGCACGAGGTAACGGAATCGGCGCACGGCGACTCCCCGGGCGAGAGACTGGGCGCCGCCAGTCTGCGCCGCAGCTGGTGAGATGTCCATGGCGGATGGCCCGGGCTCGAGGACAAGTCCGGCGGTTTAGGCCAGGCCTCTGGATTAGTTCGGCTGATACCTGTCCGCAAGCAGCCGGCTGGCGATGGCTAACGTTGTGGATATGCCTGACAACGAGGCACGGCCCAACCTTGGCGGCCGGGATACTTCGCTCGGTTCGGGCGGAACTGGCCGGCGCGTGGTGGAGCACTTGGATGATGCCGAATCCATGGAGCTGCTGACAACCGAAAGAATCGGGCACCTGGCCTACGACAGCCGTTACGGGCCGCTCGCACTCCCGGTTGAATACAAGGTCTTCAGGGATTCGATCCTTTTCTTCACGTACGGACCCTTCTTCACCGAAGAGGACTTGCGTACCGGAATTTCCCGAGCCGAGTACCGCGTCCAGGTGGAGGTCGATCACCTCGATACGGAAGCGCATGAGGGCTGGATGGTGGTTGTCGCGGGTCCTGCGCATCACGTCGATGACGAGGCCGAGCGCGAAGAGGTCGCCGAAGTCGATCTTCGGCCGTGGGTAGACGGCGAACCCGAGCACATGATCCGGGTGAAGCCCGTTCACGTCGGAGGCCAGCGCATCTGCGCGGCATAATGCCGGCACGCTTGTCGCCAAACACCGGCTTGAGCGCCGCCTTCAGCCAGTGAGGTAGTCCTCCACATGACCTCCACACCCTGCGCGGCAGATCTGCACAAGCGCGCGGTTTCCTTATGGACGTAGCGACGGTCGTCACCGGGAGCAGAGCCGTCGCATGGGGGTAAGTAGCTGGACGGTACCCGCACGGCAGGCAATTTCGTCACAGGCGGACGGGGGCTGACGCGCAGGTGACCTTGGGGGACCGCTCTGCGGGTGCCGCCAGCACATTCACTGCGGCAATCGGGCCGTAATCGACTTGAGTGCAGCAACAGTCAGCGGATGGTCGGCGGCTAGCCGGTAATGCTCGCCGTAGATAGCCCGCACCAGCTCGGCCAGGCCCGGCGCGCGCTGGCCGGCCAGCTGGTCGGGGATCACTGCCATCAGGATCATCGGCTCGGCTGCGCCCAGCGGAGTGAGCGCTGGCATGACGTATCGCGGGACCGGAAGCCGCACGGCGCCGCAGCTCTCCCAGAACGCAATCCGGCCGCGACGGACGGCCTGCTCGGCCGGATCACCGGGCGCCTCTGCGGGATCTTCGACCTCGAAGGCGATCCGGGCGGGCCACCCTGCCACCGCGATCGACGGACTCAGCAGCTGCCAGAACCGCTGTCCGAGCCGCTGACGCCGCCGGTCCGCGGCGACACCGAAATAACGGAGGAAGGCCCAGTTGGCGGAGGCAAGCAGCCGGAGCGCCGCGAAGCCGGCCACCTCGTCGCCAAGAAGTGCGACAAGCAGCTGATCTCGAGGCCCCGGCTTCGCTAGCTCGGCGACCGGCACTCTGAGATGGGCGGGGAACGCCTGCGCATAGACCAGCTCAAGCTGGCGGACCTGGCGGTCGTCAAGCTCGGGCGTCGGCAGCAACCGGAGCTCAGCAGGCATTGCCGCGCACGGGCGAACCGTCGGCGTGCCCGGCCCTGGATGGGCTAGCGCGCATTTTTGCATCGCCCGGCTGTCAGGCCGAACATCGGCAGGCATGCCGCCAGTCCGGAGATCGCTACCGGGACGGCATGCGTTGCTTCCCAGGTCTGCCGGTCCAGCCGCAGCCGCATCGTCTGCGCCGGCTGCCCGCGACTGACTTGCCGGTCAATGCCGTCGGCGGCATAGCCGAGCTTCCGCGAGACAGCTAGCGAGGCATGGTTGTCGGTGAACGCTCCGGAAATGGCGTACTCCGCACCCAGCCCGGCGAACGCCAGATGGAGCACTGCGGCCCGCATCTCGGTACCGATACCCAGGCCATGATGGTCGCGGCCGAGCCAGGAGCCGGTGGTGACCTCGCGGAGTATGGCGAAGTCGCGCGCCGCCATGCCCTGTGTCCCGACGACCGTGCCGTTCCGCACCACCACGAAGTCGAGTGACCAGTTATCTGGCTTCCATGCCGCTCGCTGCGACCACTGGTACTGCAAAACGCTGCGCGCCCGCTCCTCGGGCGAGCGATCCGTCCACGGGATCGCGAACGGCTGCACGGCCGGATCATGCACGCCGGCCGCAGCGAGGCTGGCGAGGGCGTCCAAGTCGTCCTCCGACGGCAGCCGCAATTCCAGCCTGGACGTTCGCAACCGGATCTGACGAAGGGGCCACCACTCGCTCATGGCCGACATTGTCCACGCCGGATTCGGGCGCAAGCACTTGAATATTTCGGCGCGCTGAGCCCCCGGCTGCGACTCCCTAGCCGATCGCTGACTTGTGGCAGGTGATTTGTCCCTTATGTGGCCAGCAAGTAACCGAGGAGTCAGCGGAGACAGGCGCACCGCGAGACAGCGTCCGCCGATTTGGGCGGGACGCGGGTGTCCGCGCGGGAGACACCGGCGGGCTAGCTGCCAAGCGGGGCTACTCTGTGACTGCCATGCGGGAGGGCCGAATTTCCCGCGAACATCTCGCCGGGAGGCTGCGTGCAGTATCGGTTGTCCAGGACGCTCGCCGGGCCGTTCTTGCGGCTGCTGGCCTGGCCCAAGGTGATCGGCGCTGAGAACATCCCGGACACCGGGCCGGCCATCCTCGCGTCCAACCACCTTTCCGTCGTGGACTCGATCTACCTGCCGCTCATGGTGCGGCGCCCGGTCAGTTTCGCGGCCAAGGCGGAGTACTTCAACGGCACCGGGTTGCGCGACCGGCTCGTTGGTGCCTACCTGCGATCGACTAACCAGCTGTCCACCGACCGAACCGGCGGCCGGGCCGCGATGGCGATGCTTGAGGCTGCCGTTAGCCACCTGAACTCCGGCGAACTCTTCGGTATTTATCCGGAGGGAACGAGGTCGCCTGACGGACGGCTGTACCGCGGCCGGTCCGGTGTGGGCTACCTGGCCTTGCAGTCTGGCGCACCGGTTATCCCGGTGGCGATGATCGGCACCGATCACATCCTGCCGCCAGGACACCAGATACCGAGGCCCGGCAAGATCGAGATCAGGATCGGCGAGCCGCTGGAGTTCCCAGAGTTCCGTGATCAGCCGGCCGGGGCGAGGCAGCGGCGCGCGGTCACTGACGAAGTCGTGAGCGCGATCCAGAAGCTTTCCGGGCAGGAGTTCGTGCCGATGTACGCCTCGGCACGCAAAGAGGAGCTCGCCGCAGCCCGCGCCGATCACGGGCCGGGCTCAGCTTCGAGCTGACGACTTCCCGGCCGCCGCTGCTCAGTCTGTCCCGGCCCGCTCGCCTGGCGCTTCGGATAATCCGCTGGCCGGCGGATTTCATTCGTAGATCGGGCGGCCGCCAGCCTCTTGATCCTCAGTCTGATGGCCGCTGGGCTCGCGCTGGGCTGGCTCCCACAGCGACCCGCTCGGAGATAGCGGGGCTGGCGAAGGGCTCGCGGCACGCGGAGTCCGGATCGGCAATCCCGATGGGGCCACGCGAGGCTGGCCCGGCCAGTCCGGCTCGCCAGGACCGTCGCCCGGCTCAGGCTGGCTGGCGTAGCCCGGTTCGTCGGTCCAGGGCTGGCGTCGCCGCCAGTCAGGCTGGCCATAGTGGTCCTGCTGGTCAGGCTCCCGGTACTGGTCAGGCTCCCGGTACTGGTCAGGCTCCCGGTACTGGTCAGGCTCCCGGTACTGGTCAGGCTGACCGTAATGACCGGACTCCCTGAACTGGCCGTACTGACCGGGCTGGTCAGGCTCCCGGTACTGGTCAGGCTGGCCGTACTGACCGGGCTCCCGATACTGACCGTACTGACCGGGCTCGCTGAACTGGCCATACTGGTCAGGCTCCCGGTACTGGCCGTACTGGCCGGGCTCCCGGTACTGACCGGGCTGGTCAGGCTCGCGGTACTGGTCAGGCTGGCCGTACTGGTCAGGCCTGGCCCAGTCGGCTGGTCCGCGGTCGATCAGCCCGCTGCTGCCCAGCACGGAACCCTCGATAACTGGCCCGGCCGCCGGCGCTGGGCTCCATCGGCCGGCAGCCCAGACGTTGCCGGGCTCCGCTGCGTTCATCGCCACCGGGGTGCGGTCGGCCGCAGCGGGACGACCCGTTGCCGGGTCCCAGTGTGACGAGCTTGGTGCCGAGGAGTTTGCCGCTGGAGGACCCTGGCCCTCCGGACCGTGCGTGTCCGGCGAGCCGGGGTAGAACGCGTCCGCCTCGCCGCCGGGCTGGCCCTCCGGCCGGAACGGTGATTGTGCGGACGGTGAGTAGGCCGACGGTGAGTAGGCCGACGGTGAGTGGCCGGGCAGTGATTGGTTCCAGCCTTCCTGATCAGGCTGGTCCTGGTGGCCGCCCGGCAGTGCAGCTGGCGCGGGCCTGCCGGTGACAGCGTGCCGGCCAGGGGCCGCGGTCCACGGAAGCTCGGTATGCGGCGCCGCTGCAGGCTCCCACGGCGGCGCCCCGGAAACCTGCGGTCGCCGGCTGACAGCCCGCGAAGCCGGACCGTGTGACATAAACCCGCCGGAGTCGGTCAGAGCGCCAGCCGCCACTGCTGCCCCCGCGGCAGTGGCGCTGGCGAGGCGCCCTGGCCCTGGCGCGAACAAGCCGTCGTCAGCTCTGGTTCCGTACGCGCCAAGAGGGCTGCCGGAACCGATCCGATCAGGCTCGGAGACTGGCGAGGCGAAGGCTTCCAGCATCCGGTCTGCGTCAGCGGCGGCCGCAACCGGGTAACGAGACTGCCCTTGGCGGTGCGCCCACTGCGCGGTTGCAACTGGCTGAGTAGCGGGCCGACGGCGTCGCCCGGTGGCAGCGTATGCCCCGATGAGCAGGAGCAGTACCGCAAGCAGCCCGGCTGAGATTTCCCCAGCCCGCAGCAACTGCGAGCCGATGCCCTGGGTCGCCGAGACTGCCGGGATCGCGGCCGGGGCTAGCAGCGGCTGGGCGCCAGCTCCTGCGCGACTTCCCGGCTTTATGGCCAGCAGTGCCGCAGCCGCAACCGCCTTGTCGGCATTGACTGTCCCGTAACCAGACCCGTCCGCCCGTCCGTCTGCGGGGTGGTAGACAGTGCTCGTGGTAATGGCGTGACGGACCTGATCGACGCTGAGGCCCGGATACTGGGCCCGGATCAGGGCGGCGATTCCGGCAACCACGGCGCTGGCCGCGCTGGTGCTGTTGACGGTCTGGTAACCACCCGAGCTGGCGGCGGCGGTCACGCCCGCGCCGGCGGCTGTGACCGTCACATAACTGTGTTGATTAGACCAGGGGGCCTTGGTGAAGGCCGAGTTGAAGGCGCCGACGGCGATCACGCCGGGATACGCCGCGGGGTAGTTGGGCGCATCTGACGCAGCCCCGTCGTCCCCGGCGGGTGCGACCAGGACGACGTTGTGCGCCAGGGCATAGCTCACCGCGGCGTGCTCCGCCGGACTGCCGCCGGCGCGCTGCGGCCGCGCCGCCAGTTCCGGAACTGCCGGGCTGGCCCGGGTCGATGGGCAGGTCGATGACGCGTGGCACCGTGACCTACCGCGTACCTGATACCGGCCGCAATCACGTTCGGGATGGCGGCAGCGACGTCCGGCTGATTGAGTTGCGGGTCGCCAGCAGGCAGGGTGACCGGAATCGACAGGATCTTCGCGGCAGGTGCCACGCCCAGGATTCCCGAGCTGCTCCCGGAGCCATGCCCGCGCCCGGCAATGAGGCTCGCAATAGCGGTGCCCTGCTCGCCGAAGTACTGGCCGGATGCGAGCGGGGCTCCGGTCGGGGCAGGCGCAGCGGTAACGGCCCCGGCCAGGTCGGCGTGCTTGGCATCGACACCGTCACTCAGCACGGCAACGGTCACGCCCGTGCCTTGCGTTGCGGCCCAGGCACCCGTGACGCCCAGCGTGCGCAGCCACCACTCCTTATGCCGGACCTGGTCAGCGTGAGCGGCGGGCACGCCAGCCAGGCCGATCGTGACGGCCGCGGTCCCGGTGGCGATCAGTGCCATGACGGGGCGGGGGAACCTCAGTGGCACGCCGTCTTGCCTTCCGTGATGAGTACCGCACATTGTGCCACGTAATGGCTATTTGCGTGGTATCTGTGCGAAGGGAAGGCAGACAACTGCAGGCAGGACGCGCGGGCTCGGGTGTGATCGGCCCCGCGTCAGGCGCCGTGCGCCTGCGAGATCTTGACGTGCGCTCCCGGCGGCAGCCCTAGTTGCTGCGCGGCGTCTCCGGCGTTGATGGCAAGCGAGATAAGCCCGGCGCTGTCGGTGAACGCGACGATGTCGCCCGGCGCGCCGGCCGCGAAGGTATCCAGGTAGGGCACGGTGAACTGGCGGCGACCGCAGCGAACGATGACCGAGGAACCGATCCCGATGCCAAGCAGTCCGGCGTCGGCGGCGGGAATCGACAACTGCACGTTTCCGAACCTGTCGATTGACATCACCTCGCCCTCCGCCGATCCGTCGTGCAGCCTGCTCGTGGGGGCGGGCAGCGCGACCAGATCGTCGATGCCGATCTGGTGACCTGCTTCGTGCAGGTCCAGCCCGGCGGCGAGATGCGCGGCGACCGGCATGAAGATGTCACGCCCGTGGAACGTGGCCGACACCGGGTGCAGCCAGAGGTCGCCGTTGGTCAGCTGGACGGCCTCCTTCGCGCCGTCAAGGGCGGCGATGGCCCAGGACAGCAGTCCGTTGTCCGGGCCGACGAGGATGCTGCCGCCCGCCGCCACGGCGATGGCCCGGCGGGTCGTGCCGACCCCCGGGTCGACGACTGCGACATGCACAGCAGGTGGCAGGTAGCCGACCGTCTGGGCGAGCACGGCGGCGCCGCGGCGCACGTCGCCGGGCTGCACCAGGTGAGTGATATCGATGATCCGTGCGCTCGGCGCGATCTTGGCCGCCGCGCCATGGCAGGCTGCGACGAAGCCGTCCTCCAGGCCGTAGTCGGTGAGGAAGCTGATGTGGCTATAGACGGTCACGACTGGCCAGCGTACGTTGCCAGTGGCGCGGCGCAAAGTAACGATGGCCATCGCCCGGCCGGAAGCTCGCTGCCTAGAATTGGCCTGGGGGTAGCCGCGGAGGCCGGGATGGCTGCACTGTCCGAGCGCGACATGCGCATCCTGGCCTTCGCGTTGTTCAAGGCGTATGGCGCCACGCTGATCGACGCGAAGGGCAACATCACGCTCAAGACCGACGAGGTGCACCAGGTCCTGGAATACGCCCAGAAGGCGGTGAAGTTCTACCCGGCCGACGCGGTCAGCTACGACGACGCCTCCAACAACCGGGCGCTGATCTCCGGCAAGAGCGCGCTGATCTTCAACCCGCCCTCGGCCTGGGCGGTGGCGGTGCGCGACAGTCCGGCGGTGGCCGCGGGATTGCTGGACGTTTTCGGCGCCGAGCGGGCCGAAAGGGCGCTTCCTGCCGACGCTGAGCTACTTCTGGGGCGTCTACAAATTCAGCCAGAACAAGCCGGCGGCGAAGGACCTGATCGAGTATCTGATGCAGCCGGAGCAGGTGGAACCGCGCTGCGTGGCGACCCAGGGCTACGACCTGCCACCCTACGCCGGCATGCTCGACTTCAAGGTGTGGGCCGAGGTGAAGCCGCCGCTAGGCACGGTCTACAACTATCCGATGCGCCCCTGGCACAATGCGCAGCCGAGCCTGACCGCGGCCGAGGCATCGCCCGACATCGCCGTGCAGATCTACAACCGTGCCGTCCACAATCAGATGATGGCGCGGCTCAAGCGACGGCCAGACGATCCCACAGGTGATCGCCTGGGCGCAGGATGAGCTGGAAGGCTACGCACGCTAGGTCGCCCGCCGGCGTTGCGCTGTGGTCTGGTTTTGTTGGAAACTAGCTGCCTCCGTCGTCGCCGCGAGGCGGTCGGACGGCACAATCGCCCGGCGGGGCGAACCGCTAGGGACAAAGGGGCTTGCTACGTGGCCGGACGTGCTTGGCCGGACGGGAGGAAGCATGCATGAGCACGGCGCGACGCGCCGTCCCTCGACGGGAGCGATTGCCTGGACCGCCTGACCGATCGCTCGGGCATGGCGGACCGGCGTCGCGGTCCGCTGCTGACGCAAGGGTGCGCGCACAGGTCGCGCGACGTCATCCGGTCTCCGGGCCGCCGCATGCGGCAGGCGCGTCGCCACCGATGATGCGGCGATGGCGCCCGACGGAGGAGCATATAATGGCTGACGGTACCAGTATACCCGCCGGCGTGATCGTCGGGCGCACGCCGGCGACGCGACGCGCAGCGGCAGCCTGAAGCGATTGTCGCAGCGACGGTCGACGATCGGCTTCCTGATGTGCCTGCCGCTGATGCTGATGGTCGCGACGCTGGTGATCTATCCGGCGTTCTACGCCATCTATCTCAGCATGCTGAACAAGAAGATGACCGCAGTTCGTCGGCCTGGGAAACTTCGCGTTCCTGCTCCAGCGCAATACCTTCCAGCTCGTCATCTTCCAGAGCTGCCTGTTCGCCGTCACCGCGGTGGTGTTCAAGGCACTGCTGGGCTTCATCATCGCCCACCTGATGCACAATATTCCGGGCAAGAACCAACGCATCTGGCGCGGCCTGCTGCTGGTGCCGTGGGTGATCCCGCTGGCGCTGTCCACGCTGAGGCTGGTGGTGGATGTTCGATCCGTCCTACTCGGCGTTCAACTGGGTACTGAACGCAGTTGGGTTTGCCTCGGTGCCCTGGCTCGGCGTCGGCTGGATCGCGCGGTTCTGCACCATCACGGTGAACGTCTGGTTCGGCACGCCGTTCTTCATGATCATGTATCTGGCGGCGCTGAAATCGGTGCCCGAGCAGCTTTACGAGGCGGCGGCGATCGACGGCGCCGGCACGCTGCAGAAGCTGTTCTTCGTCACCCTGCCGATGATTCGCAACATCATCGCCATCACCGTGCTGTTCAGCCTGATCGTGACCTTCGCCGACTTCGACATCGTGCGCATCCTGACCCGCGGCGGGCCGCAGGACATGACGCACATCTTCGCGACCTACGCGTTCCAGGTCGGCATCCAGTCGGGCGACATTCCGCTGGGCGCGGCGGACAGCCTGTTCATGTTCCCGATCCTCGCCTTCGCGGCGTTCTTCGTGCTGCGCGGCGTGACCAGGCGGACCAAGGAGATCGCGGCATGAGCGTCGCCACGATGGATGCGGCGGCGGCGGCACGTCTCAGCCACCGCCACAGCCTGCACCGCCAGCGGCTCTGGGCGCTGTGGGGCAGCTACATCGCGCTGACGTGTGTTCGTGGTGATCTTCCTGGTGCCGCCGTTCTACACGCTGATGACCAGCCTGAAGAGCTCGGGACGAGATCGGCGCGGAGCAGGGCAGCCCCTGGTACCCGCACCATCCGACGCTGGAGAATTTCTGGTACCTGATCACCTATCCGAACTTCCAGACGGTACTATTTGAATTCGATCATCGTCACGGTACTGACGG
>CAWHQU010000002.1:0-90312 GCA_963831615.1 uncultured Actinomycetota bacterium
GAGTTCTTAAGCGGTGTCAAGCAGTTCGGCGCGTAGCGTGTCGGGTGGGCGGGCCGGTGTCGGAGCGCCTGGCGACTCCTGGTGTCGCCGGCTCGCCCCTGTCTTGGTGTGGCTTGTGCGGCGCTGGGCGCGGATGTCGTCGCGGACGCGGTAGCGCGCGGCGATGATGGCACGGCCCTGGGCTGGGGTGAGCGGAGTGCCGTCGAGGTCGCGGATCTGGTAGTGAGCGCCGGCGCGCCAGCGGGCGATGATCTTTGTGACCAGGGTGGTGCTGATATGGCACAGCGCGGAGTTGTGATGCTTGCCCTGGTGAACCATGAGCCGGTAGTAGCGGGCGGCCAGGACCGGGTCGGTGCGGCGGGCGGTGTCGGCGGCCATGAACAGGGCCTCGCGCAGTGGGGCGTCTCCCGATTTGGTGGGCGGCCCGTGGCGGCTGTTGAGGCCGGAGGAGGTTAGCGAGGGGACCAGGCCGGTGAAGGAGCGGGCTCCGGCCAGCGATCGGAACCGGGCGGGGTCACCGAGGCGGGCCAGGATCTGGGCTCCGTTGATGATGCCGACGCCGGGGACTGACGTCATGATGGCGGCGGGGTCGGCCTGGTGCAGCAGGGCAGCGATCTTCTGCTCTAGGTCGCGGATCTCGCCGGTGAGCGCCAGCGCGAGGCGGGCTTCGGCGGCGATGTCGGCGGCCAGCTCGGTGTAATCGAGTTCGCCGGCCCACAGCGCCAGGGTGTCGGCCGCGGCCGCTAGTAGCCGGGCGGCGAGCTCCTCGCCCCAGTGGCCGTGCGAGTAGCGCCAGATGAACCTGGTCAGCCGGGCCTGACCGAGCCGCCGGGCCACGTGCGGGTCGGCGTAGCCGGCGGCCAGGAAGCGCAGCGCGGTGTTGGTGGCCAGGTCGCCGCTGAACGCAGCGTGCCAGGCCGGGCCGAGTAGTTCCAGGTAGCTGTCCAGCCTGGCCAGCAGGGTATTGCGGCGCTTGACCAAGCTGGCTCGCAGCTTGGTGGCGCGGCGCAGCGGATCGGCGGGTCCCAGCCCCTCAGCCGGGCGCAGGCCCTCAGGGTGCAGGAGCGGCAGCCGGGCCAGCATGCGGGAGTCCAGACGATCGGACTTGGCGTGCTTGGAGTAATAATCGCGCAGGTCAGCTGACTGCTCAGGCGGGACCAGGATGACCCGCGCGCCGCGCCGGCGGAACCACGCCGCCAGTGGCACCCAGGCGTTGCGGGTCGGCTCCATGACAACGGTCAGCACGGCCGGCGCCGGGATCGCGGCCCACAGCTCCTCCAGCTCCTCCGCGGTGGTGCGGAACCTGCGGCCGCTCCAGGCGAATCGGCCAGCCTCATCGGCCAGACTGGCCTGATGCGCGGCCCGGCAGGCCACGTCGATCCCCAGCGTCAGCTGCTCCATGCGAGCTTCCTCTCCGAAAGGGCAGTCGGTCACGGCACCCCGCGCCGCTGAGGAAGGGCAGTACCAGACATTCACTAACAGGGATCCGGCCATGGCCGCCGGTCACCGGGTTCTCAACAGGACACGCCATCCTCGGCGGCGCCCCTGCCCGCCCCGTGATCAACGGGCAAGAAGTCACGCCCAGAAGCGCGCTCCGATCGGTCAGCAACGACGGCGGGCAGGCGCCGGTCACCAGGACGCCACACCTCGCCGGCCGGACAACGCGCGACACACCCGGAAACGTAAACATCTTGAATGTCAGTGAGGATCTGCTGCGGCACGCCGTACCGGTCTAATGCCGCAGCCAGCGCCTCGCACACCGGCCGGGTGCGCTCGCGGGCCATCAGCGCCGCGCAGACGCAGAACCGCGAATGGTCATCGATCCCGGTCAGGGCCTTGGCGTGAGATCCGTCAGCGAGCAGGAACCCGCCGACCACATCCATCTGCCACAACTCATTCGGCACGCCGCGCTCCCACCGCCGCCAGTGCTCGGCCCGCCGCCGCCGTCCGCCGGGCTCGATCAGCCCGGCCCGCACCAGCGCCCGGTACACCCCCGACTCCGACGGCACCGGCGCCACCCCGGCCCGCGCCAGCTCGAACACGATCCGCCGCGCTCCCCAGGACCGGTGGACCCGGCGCAGCTCCAGCACGCGCGCCTCAACAACCGGGCTCATCTGATGCGGGCAGCTGGCCGGCCGGTGCGACCGGTCCGCCAGCCCCTCCAGGCCACCCGCCTCATACCGGGCCAGCCACGCATGCACCGACTGGCGGGAAACACCCCACCGGCCGGCCACCTCGCTCACCGCGCCGCCCTCGCCGATCACCGCCAGGACAGCCTGATACCTCTGCTCTGCCACGCTCAGCTCCCTCATGAACCGAGCGTCAAGGATCAGCCGAACTAACTGTCAACCATCAGCCGAAACACCGTCAGCCATCAACCGGAAGACAGAGGTCAGGCATCAGCCGAACTAATACACTTCAAACAGTGGGGCGGGTGGGGCTCGAACCCACGACCGGCGGATTATGAGTCCGCTGCTCTGACCGGCTGAGCTACCGCCCCTTGACCTGTCGATCAATTAGAGCAGAAGCAGGCCCTTGCCGCGGTGCACCACCCGCACCCGCAGCAGGCTCAGCTTCGCCAAGACCGGCCTACCTCGCGCTGAGCTGCATAGTCATCGCGTGCTCGACCAGCGCGATCAGCGTCGTCTTGGTCGAGTTGCGATCGCGCGCGTCGCATTCCATGATCGGTATCCGCGGGCTGATCGATAGCGCTTCCTGCACGTCCGAAAGCGCGTGCGGGAAGTCACCGTGGAACCCGTTCACTGCGACAATGAACGGCAATCCGGCAGACTCGAAGTAGTCGACCGCCGGGAACGAGTCAGCCAGCCTGCGCGTGTCCACCAGGACCACGGCACCAATCGCACCCTGGATCAGGTCGTCCCACATGAACCAGAACCGGTGCTGCCCTGGCGTGCCGAACAGGTACAGGATCAGGCCAGCGTCCAGGGTGACCCGGCCGAAGTCCATAGCGACGGTCGTCGTGGTCTTGTCCGGGGTGTGGCTCAGGTCGTCCAGTCCGTCGCTGGCCGTCGTCATCACGGCCTCAGTGGTCAGCGGCGTGATCTCGGAAACCGAGCCCACGAACGTGGTCTTGCCCACGCCGAAGCCGCCGGCGACGACGATCTTCACCGACGTCATCGCGGTTTCTGCAGTCATCGCAGGGACCGCCCTAGAGCTTGCGAAGTCCACTGAGCACCCTTTCGAGCAGGTTGATGTCCGGCCGACCCTGTGCATGGTCGATCTGATGTACCCGGACCAGTCCATCCATTGCCATGTCCGCGATCAGCACCCTGGCTACGCCCAATGGCATCCTCAGCACGGCCGAGACCTCGGCGACTGATCGCCAGTCACGGCAGAACCCGAGGATGGCCTGGCACTCGGGGCTGAGCACCGAGAGGTCCCGCGCCTCGTAATGAGACGCGGCCACCATGGCCTCGATCTGCAGCTGAGTCCGCGGCTTGGTACGCCCGCCGGTCACTGCGTACGGCCGTACCAGAGCGCTGGATTCGTCAGCTACCCCACGCGGGCCTGTGTCGTGCTGCCATGGGTCACGGGGCGCAGATGAGTGCCCGGGGACGTAACCGAAATCCGCCCCGGCGAGGTCATCGCGACCATCTGGGTACAGGCGCTCGCCTGTATCCCAGTCATCGCGGCCGTGACCAAACACGGCAGCCTCCTGTCACTATCGACCGCCCTCAGCCCAGCCGGGCTGGCCACCCCGAATTTCGGGTGTCAAAGCGCTGCCCACCCGCTCGACGAGCAGCGCCATCTCATACGCAACCAATCCCATATCGCAATCGGCTGCCGCGAGGACAGCCAGGCTGGATCCGTCGCTGATAGCCATGATGATCAGCAACCCGCGGTGCATCTCGACGACGGTCTGGGTGACGGCACCGCCCTCGAAGACGCGAGCCGCGCCCTGCGTGAGGCTTGTCAGCCCCGAGGTCACGGCTGCCAACTGGTCCACCCGGTCGGCTGGGAAGCCACGCGAGAACGCCATCGGCAGGCCATCCGCGGAGACCACGATCGCGTGCGCAACGGAGGGCACCCGCTCCACAAAGTTCGTGATCAGCCAGTTCAGGTCTTGGGCCGGACGCACGAGCGGACTCACAGGCGCACCTTCCTCTCGCGGCGTATATCCGGTCCCGCCGGACGCGGCGCCGCTATGGCTACACGCGGATCTGCCGGCCGGCGCATCCACGTTCTCAGGCTAAGCATGACCAGTTCAGCAAGATCGTGTCACCCTCATAGCGAACCGTCACCCTCACCGGAGTTTCCCTCATCTCCTGTAGCTGCCGCACGTCCTTCTCGCACCCCGCGCTGGAAGCTTGCGAAACGGTCCCTCGTCACTGCGGCTGACCTCGCCGGCATAGGTGCGACCGGCTCCGGCGATGCCGTTCCGGGAACGAGGTTCGCCTGCGGGACCCGCTTGGGCAGGCCGGCCTGTGTCGTGCCGGCAGTCGCCGGTGAGCTAGCCGCTGCCGCCGCTTCCCAGCCCTGGTCGGCGGCGGAAGCCGCCCAGGCGACTTGCGTCTCAGGAAGCCCGCTGTCTTGCTGCTCCGGCCAGCTCGCACCAGCCCCCTGGCCGCCGGCGAAGCTGGCAGGTCCGTTGCCAGGGCTGACCACGCTGGCCGGGCCCATTGCGCTGCCGGGGCTCCCGAGGCTGGCCGGAGCGCTGGGTGCAGCGCTGGCAGACGCCGAGGCGGCGGGCACACCGCTGCGACCACGCCGGAACCAGTCGGACTCCACGGCCTCGAAGATCGGGAGCCGGTTCTCGTGGGCGACGTGCTCAGCGGGCGGCACGACAACACCGCCGGCCGCTGCGCCGCTGCCACTTGCGGGCGCCGCGGCAGCGACGAGTCCGCTGTCCCAGCCGAATCCGTCGCGCGGCCGAGCAGCCGGGACCTCGGGCGTCCCGCTCGGGCTGACGACTACCGGCCGGCTCCCTGTCGCAGTCTGTCCTGCCAGACTGCCATGGCCGACGACAGTCGGCTGACCCAGCGTGAGTGGCTGGGCGGGCGATTCGGACTGCGGCGCCGCGAAATCAACGGTCGGTCCGGATAGCTCGCTGGCGAGCTGACCACTAGCGAAGACCTCGTCGCCCTGGTAAGAGCCGGCGTCCGCGCCCAGGCGCTCGGTCGTGGCAGCCAGGTCGGCCTCTGCGGCGTCCGAGCCGAAGGCAGGCAGCGGGCTCGTGGACGCCGCGCCGCCCCCGCTCCAGCCGGCTCTGCCCGGGTGCAGTCCGGCGCCCGGCACACGACGCGGTCCGAGTCCGGCAATGTCACTCGACTCATCGGCCTGCGACGAGGAGAACCTCGGTACCCGCGCTGCGTTGATCTCCTCCTCGGCCGGGGAGGCAATGCGATCGGCGTCGCCGTTCAGTCCGGCCGGCAGTGCGACCATCGCCCCGGCCACCAGTCCGCCCGGCTGCGCCCCGCGGAGGCCCAGACCTGCCGTGCTTGACGGGACGTCAAAGTTGCGCAAGCCGGGTGCGCCACCGTCCACATCGTGGCTGACGACCTCGTCGGGCAGCCACACCAGCGCGGTCAGTCCGCCTGCCGGCGCCGGCCGGAGGCGGACGCGGATTCCGTGCCGGGCCGCCAGCCGCGCGACCACGAACAGTCCCATCCGGCGGGATACCGCGACGTCCACGACAGGCGGGTTGTCAAGCCGCCAGTTGGCGTGAGCCATCTCCTCCGCACCCATGCCCACGCCCTGGTCGGTGATGTCGAGCAGCACACCGCCGCTGCTGAGCAGGTGGCCTGCGACGACCACCGGGGTCTCCGCCGAGGAGAACGAGGTGGCGTTCTCGGCCAGCTCGGCCAGCAGGTGCACGACGTCGTTGACCGCATGCCCGCGGACCGCGATCCCTGGCTGCACGTTCAGCGTCACGCGCTCGTACTGCTCGATCTCCGACACTGCGGCTCGCAGCACGTCAACGAGGGCGACCGGCTGATTCCACCGCCGGCTGGCGTCATGTCCGGCCAGAACCAGCAGGTTCTCCGAGTTGCGGCGCATCCGGGTAGCCAGGTGGTCCATCTGGAACAGGCTGGCCAGCCGGTCCGGGTCCTGCTCACCTTGCTCGAGGTCGTCGATCAGCCGGATCTGCCGTTCGACCAGGGACTGGCTTCGCCGGGACAAGTTGACGAACATCGCGTTGACGTTGCCGCGCAGTGCGGCCTCGTTGGCGGCCAGCCGCAGGGCTTCGCGGTGCACCTGGTCGAATGCCCGCGCGACCTCACCAATCTCGTCGGAAGAGTCCACGTCGATCGGCTCGACCTCAAGCGGAACGCCAGCCCCGTCGGAGTCGCTCATCCGGCGCACCGTCTCCGGCAGCCGGACGCCGGCCACTTCCAGGGCCCCCGACCGCAGCCGGCGCAGCGGCCGGACCATCGACCGGCCGACGACGGTGGTCAGGATCAGCGCGAGCAGCAGCACCAGCAGGACTGCGGCTCCGATGACCGATGCAGTGATGATCGCATCGCGGTGCAGTGTCGTGGCCCTGTTGATGGTGGAGGCCACCAGGGACTGCTCGACGGCCCTGATGCCGTCGATGGTGCCGGTCGACATCGCGCCGTACCACTCGTTGGTTGTCGTCGTGGACAGGTCCAGCGACTGGTGGTCCAGCCCGAACTGGATCGCCTGCTCCTCGTACTGACTCGCGAAGTTGACCAGGCTATTTGACAGCTCGTTGGTGTACAGCGCGATCTGCGGTGCGGTCGCGACCCGGTCATACTCGGCGACGTTCGCGGCCTGCTCTTCTGCCGCAGTGTTCAGGGCAGTCAGGATTGCCGGGTTGATTTTGCCTTGCTGGGCAAAGGAGTACGCGAGCAGTCCGCGTTGCTCCGATGCCTCCTCAGCGATCAGCGAGATCAGGTTCAGTGACCGGACGTTGTTGTTCAGCGTCGGGTCGCCGCTGCCCAGCGCGATGTTGTCGTCGATCGCCAGCAGCGTGTCGATGATCGAGGCGTACTTCGTCATCACGATGGCGACCGGCAGTTGCGTCGTCGTGGCCGCGGTCCGCAGCGGCCCGATCAGCTTCAGCAGCGGGATGATGTTGGCCGCGTCTTGCTGAACCTGGGCCGGGTAACCGCCGCCGATGGTCGTGCTGTCCGCCTTGACCTTCCGGATCCACGTCCCGGTCTCGGTCCAGATGAGCTTCAGGTTCTCCGTTGCGCCGCTCGAGCTGCTCGCCGCTGCGGTGCCAGGGCGGCCGGCAGTATCCGTGCCGATGTACTCCATGGTCTGGTCGCGCTCGTCCTCGAGGTGAGCAGCGAGCGCGGTGACGTCATAACTGACGTTCGCCAGGTGCTCCACCCGCTGATAGGCGAGCGCGTTCTGGACAGCGGTCGCGATGTACGTGCCGCCCAGGACGACCGCAGTCACCGTCGGGATGATGATCAGCAGCAGCAGCCTGGACCGGACGCGCCAGTTCTTCAGGGATCTCCAGCGCGGCCCGCTGCTCTGGGATTGCTGACCCGGCGCGACGGCGTCCGCCGCGGCACCGCCCGCAGGCAGTCCGCCAGCTGGAGCACCACCTCCCGCCAGCGGCCGTCCAGCGGGTGCAGCCCCTTCCTGGCGGCTTTCAGAGCGGCTGGCAGCCGGAGCGGCGGTGCGGACCTTTTTGTTTCGGGACGGCACAGTCTCTGAACCCCTCACCTGTCAGCCGCCATAGGAGGGCGCGCCGATGGCCCACGGGGCACTACCGACACAGCGATCCTCCCAGATTGCGACTCATCATCGGGTGCAGTCACAGCCACGGCAACTCTAGTCGTTAACCGGGTAAGGTGCGTCAATACACGCACGAATCGGAAAAACCACTGTAACGTGATGTTTGACGGGCCTCCCGGCAGCAATAGGGTACTCTCTGCCCCAACGCCCGTGTTCAGGAAACTCTCTGGTTCGCATCCCCGATGCCCGGATGAGTGGCGATAAATCCCAGACCGCGCGAGGAGAGTCATGAGGCTTGACCCGGCCGGAGTTCCGCTGCTGAACGTGGGTCGGCGCGGTTCCCGGGCCCGTTGCTCGCTGGCTGCAGTGTCCGGGCTCGCTCTCCTGCTGGCCGCGGGTTGCAGCGCTTCGGCCACTCCTGGCGGCGCCGTGGCGCAAACGATCGTCATCGCAGCAGAGCCCGGTGTCAGCGACGCCGCCATTTACCTGGCGCAAAAGGACGGCTTCTTCGCCGCCGAGGGTCTCTCTCATGTGGAAATCAAGCCGTACAGCACTCAGCAAGCCGAGCTGAGCGCCCTTTCCAACGGGCAGGCTGATATCGCGGCCGCCGACTATGGCAATGTCTTTTACCAGCAGGCCCAGAGCCAGAGCCATGACTTGCGTATCCTCGCTGACGGCTACGACGCCACCGCAGGCGTAGCCGAGATTCTCACGCTGCCGAATTCGGCCATCACGTCGCCGCTGGACCTGGTCAACAAGGGCGTCGAGGTCGGCCTGCCCGACGACAGCCTGCTGCCCGGCATACCGAAGAATTCCGGCATCCCGCCCAGCCTGGACGCGGCTGCGGCGACGAGCGTGCTGACCAACTACATGGTGCATGCTGAAGCGGACACGGTGCAGTGGGCTCCGATGTCGCAGCAACAGGAGGTCAAGGACCTTCACAACGGCACGCTGCAGGCAATCCTGGTCAGCGAGCCTTACATCTACCAGGCGGAAAGCGAGCTGGGCGCCGTCGAGGTGCTGGACGCGTGCAGCGGTTCCACTGCTGGCCTGCCGCTGCTTGGCTACGTTGCGCTGAATCCCTGGGTCAAGGAAAATCCCGGCGCGGCCTCCGACTTCCAGGCCGCCATCGCGAAAGCGCAGGCTCAAGCGTCATTGGTGGGCCAGGTGCAGGCGCTGCTGCCGGCCTCAGCGCACATGAACGTCCAGGATGCTGACCTGATCACCGTCGGCTCCTACCCGACGACTACCAGCACAGACAGCCTGGACCAGGTAGTCAACCTCTTGGACAACTTCGACATAGTGAACACCGGCAACGCGCCGGCCGTACCGCCGATGCTCGTGACCGCCAAGAGCTGACGGACAAGATCAGCCGCGGTCCGGGCCCAGGCCGAGTTGCCGGGCGATCACCATTCGCTGCACCTCAGATGTTCCCTCGCCGATCTCCAGCACCTTGGCATCGCGGTAGAACCTGGCGACGGGGAACTCGTTCATGAATCCGTAGCCGCCGAATATCTGAGTGGCGTCGCGGGCGTTGTCCATGGCCGCATTCGAACAGGTCAGCTTCGCGATAGCGGCCTGTGACTTGAACGGCTCGCCGGCCACGAGCCGGGCCGCGGCGTCATACCAGGCAAGCCTGGCCACGTGCGCCCGAGCGGCCATATCCGCGATCTTGAACTGAGTCGCCTGGTAATGCCCGAGCTCGTGGCCGAACGCCGTCCGCTCGGCCGCATAACGCAGGCACTCGTCGACGCAGCCCTGTGCCAGGCCTGCCGAGAGCGCGGCAATCGCGACCCGGCCCTCGTCCAGGGTCTGCAGGAACTGCGCGTAACCACGGCCGAGTTCGCCAAGCAGGTTCTCGGCCGGCACCCGGCAGCCGGAGAACGCCAGTTCACGGGTGTCCGAGCAGCGCCAGCCCACTTTGGAGTATTCCGGCCCGACGATGAAGCCAGGCGTCCCGGACGGCACCATGATCGCGGAGATCTCCGGCCTTCTGCCAGTCCGGCCGGTGATCGCCAGGGCAGTCACAACCGAGGTGATCGAGGTGCCCGAGTTCGTGATGAATGCCTTCGAGCCGTTGATCACCCACTCGTCACCGTCGAGCCGCGCCGTCGTGCGCATCCCGCCGGGGATGTCGGAGCCGCCGCCCGGCTCGGTCAGGCCGAAAGCCGCCAGGCGCTCGCCCTGGCACAGCTCGGGCAGCCAGCGATCCTTCTGCGCCGCCGACCCGAACCGGTAGATCGGCATCGCGCCGAGCGAGACGCCGGCCTCCAGGGTGATGGCGACCGAGGAGTCAACCCTGGCCAGTTCGTGCGAGGACCAGGCAGAAGGCGAAGTAGTCGCCGTCCATCCCGCCGTATTCCGCCGGGAACGGCAGCCCGAACAGGCCCATCTTGCCCATCCGGGCGACGATCTCGTACGGGAACTCGCCCCGCTCGTAGTAGCCGCCGATGACCGGCGCGACTACCTCCCGGGCGAAATCCTCCACAGTGCTGCGGAGCGCCTCTTGCTCCTCATTGAGCGTGAAGCCAACCATGCCTTGGATGCTACCGCCGCCCGTCTGGCCATCGCGGACCGCGCACGTCATGGACAAGCTTGCGGAGGGACTCGCTTAGCCTGGCACCAACGCCTCAGTGCGGCACGTTAGTCTCTCGTGCGAGCACTGCGCGTGCGAACGCTGGCCGGGCCGCCCCGTGATGAGTCCAGGAGGACGTGATGGCGACGCTAACTTGTCCGAACTGCGCGGCCGAAGTGAAGCCCGACGACCTGATCTGCTTCACTTGCGGCTCCAACCTGCCGCGGATCAGGGCGCGAGACGACGACGCGCCGCCTGCGAACACGGTCATGCAGGAGTACCTCCGGCCGCACGAGCGGGCCAGCATGATCTCTCCCACCGTCCTCCGGCTTTCCTTTCCTACCGGGAACGTGGAAGTTCCGGCTGGCACCACTTTGCTTTTGGGCCGTGATCCGGCGGAATCCCTGGTAGCGGCAGCTTTCGCGGACTACGAGAACGTCTCGAGACGGCACGCGACAGTGACCGTTGACGATGGCGGCCATGCCAGCATCCAGGACGAGAACTCGACAAACGGCACATTTGTTAACGGCGATCGGGTGCTGCCAGGGATTGCCGTGCGGCTCGCCGACGGTGACATCGTGCGTCTCGCGGCCGACGTCACGGCCGAGGTGATGCTGCCCCGGCAGCAGCCTGACCCAGCCTGGTACAGCCGCCCGGACCAGCGCTAGCGCCGCCCGGCAGCGAACCACGGATCGCCGGGTCCGCCGACGCTGAACCATGGCCGGTACAGTTCTTCGTCCGGACCGGCCGGGCCTGGATGCGGAATCGAGAAGCCGTCCCGCTGCTGGTAACCGGACCGATCAAGGGTTGCCGTCGAACGCCCGGGCCGGGCCCGAGCCGCTCGCCCGCCGCCATGCCCGCGCCCGGCGTCGGCTTCGCCCGGGCCGCCTGAATCAGCCGCCTCGCCGGCCTCGGCTGCGCCGCCTCTATCAACGGAGCTAGCTCCGGTCCCGGCGTCGTCGATGCCGCCGAAGTCGCCCAGCCCGTCGGCGTCGTCGATTTCGTCGACGTCACCGTCACCGTTACCAGCAGCCTCCGTCGATGGATCCGGGCCGCGCCACCAGGCGTCCGGGTCGCCGCGCCACCAGGTTTCGGGTTCGCCCGCCCGCCGGGTACTCGCGCGAGCCGGACCGCCGTTGCCCGCCCGGTCGCTGGCGGGCCAGGCAGCCGGATGAGCGTCCGGCATGTGCGCCAGCCGGGCGGCGAGGCAATCGGAAGTCATCAGGCAGATCTCGGCCGAAGCCGGGTGCATCGGACCGCCGCATGCGCATGATTGTGCCGCAAATCCGGCCGGCAGTTCCTGCGCCACCGCTGATTCGCGCCGACGCGGCCCGGCCGCCAGCTGAGCTTCATCCGGACGTAACCTTATTTGCACTGTGAAAACGAATAAGTCCCCCGCAGGCCTGCGCGCGTGATCAACCTCGAACTGAGCTGGCGCGAGGCTGCCGAGGCGGCTGCAGGCCTAGCCGTGACAGCTCTCGCGCTTCAGGCAGCCGGGAAGCCACGCCTAACCAAGGCGGCCGTCGCAACCCGGGAAGTCGCGCTGGCGCTTGGCCTGTTCGCGCTCTGGCAGTACGCAGGCTCCTTCGCCGTCATGGGCCCCGGCGGCGCGCTCACGCGGGCCCGCTGGATCTGGAACTTCGAGCGGGCCGTCCATCTGCCCAGCGAAACCACGATCCAGCACGTCTTCCTGCGGCACCCGCTGCTCATTCAGTTCTTCAACCTGTACTACGACACGCTGCACTTCCCGGTGCTCCTCGGGTGCATGGCGTGGCTGTTCGTCCGGCACCGCGACCGGTACGGCCGCTGGCGAACCACGCTCGTGGCGTTCACCGCAATCAGTCTGGCCGTCCAGATCATCCCGGTGGCCCCGCCGCGGATGCTGGCCAGCACCGGGCTGGTCGACACTGCGGTCCGCTACCACGAATCGGTCTATTCGAGCGTCGGAGGCTTCGACCCGGATCAGCTCTCAGCCATGCCGTCCGTGCACGTCGGCTGGGCACTTCTGGTCGCTGTCGCCATCATCACCACGGTCTCGAGCCGATGGCGGTGGCTGGCAGTGCTCTACCCGTGCCTGACTATCCTGGCAGTGATCGTGACTGCGAATCACTTCTGGCTAGACGGCATCGTCGCGGCAGCGATCCTGATCCTGGTGCTCGCGGTCCAGGCGCTCGCGGGAGCGATCCTGACCGGGCAGCGCCAGCGGAAGCGCAAGCTGGCCGCCAGCGGATCAGAGCGGGTCGTCGTTGATCTCGATGCCGAGCGCCTGCGCGAGCACGGGCGCCGCGATCGCAAGCTGGCCGGAGCTGATGATCGCGCCGCGCAGCGAGCCGACGTCGATGATCACCCCAAGCTCGGCCGTCCTCAAGTCAGTCTGTTCCATGGTGACCTTGCTGAGATCGACCCGCTCCAGTTGCGTGCCCGGGAACGAGCACCGCGTCAGCGTCGCGCCGGCGAAATCGACGTCGCGCAGGACGCAGTTGTCGAAGACCACCGCGGTCAGGCGGGCCGCCCGGAAGTTGACAGAGTCCAGCTTGCAGCCGCTGAATACGACATTCCGCAACTCGGCTCCGAAGACCTGAACTCCAGCCAGCGCTGAGCCCAGCATGATCACCTCATGCCAGTGGCTCTCGGCCAGGTTCGTGCCGGTCAGCCGCAAGTCGCGGGCCCAGACGTCGCGCAGGCTCGAGCGCTGCAGAGTGCCGCCGCTGATCGAGACTCGCCGGAACGCGCATTCGAGGAAACGCGTGTTCGGAGCACGCGGGCTGTCGAACTCAGCCTGCTCGAAGAGCACCGTATCGAAATCGGATCCGTCGAGCTCAGTGTCTGCGGGAGTCAGCGCAGCGGCGTAGTGCATCTCGGCTAGGTCAGGCAACTTCATCGTGATGGCGGTCCTGCCTCGGGGCTGCGGTGCTAATCATCCTCAGGGGCCAGCAGAGTCAACGGGACCAGCAATGTCAACGGGGCCGGCAAGGAAGCGTTGCACATCTCTGGCTTCGGCGGCGAGCGCAGCCTCGGCTTCGCCGGGAAGCTCGCCGAAACGATCCAGCGTCACCCGCCCGCCTGTCCACGCCCAGATCCCGGCAGCCTTGCCGTCGACCAGGGCGAACGACCGGAACAGGCCGTTGACCGTCACGATCCGCTGATGACCGGCGAGCACCCGGTCGCGGGACGCCCAGCCCAGCAATACCGGGTCATAAGGGCCTAGCAGCCGGGGCGGAGGCATGCACACCCGCTGCCGGTGTGACGCTGCGAGCTCAGCGAGGCCATCGGTCCGGCTCCGGAGCTCGGCTGCGATGGCCGTCAGACCGCGGCGCACCTGTCCTAGCGGAAGACCTGCCCACTTGGCCAGATCCCGGTCGGAGGCGGGCCCGTGCCCGGCCAGATAGCGCCTGGCCAGCTCTGCCAGGGCGACATCGGGGTCCACGGCTGGCGGCGGCTTGCCTAGCCAGTCCGCCACCAGTACGTAGGCATGCTGGGCACCGATCATCGGCCCGCGCACCGCGACGCCCTGCATGCTTGCGAGGGTGATCAGATGCAGCGAGACGTTTTCCTGCGCCGGCAGCCCAGCCGACGCGACAGTCGCCCGCAACTGCGTCCGCGTGACTGGTCCGTCCGCGGCCAGCGCAGCCTGAATGACAGCAACTCCCTTGTCCATCTCGGCATGTGTCAGGCCAGCGGCAGCGAGCATCCGCCTGACGGCACTCTGCAGCTGCGGCCGGACGGTGAGTGCATGCAGCCACCAGTAGTCCTCGCTACGCACCAAGTGCAGGGTGCCGCGATTCAGCCAGGTGATGAGCAGCGTGCGGTCGTCGGTGAGGGCCCGGTCGACGTCGGAAACGGTGAGCCCGGCGGTCCTGGCCCTGATGGCGAGCCGGGCGCCGCGGGCGTCCTGGCCCTGGATGGCCAGCAGCCGCCCGGCGACCTCGGCCGGGCTGCGGGCCGGCTCGCCTGCCAGCAGCTGAGCGGTGAAGCGCTCCGCCTGAATGCGCTCCGCCTGAATGCGCTCCGCCTGGACGCGGTCCGCCGCAGTCTCATCAGCACCCACGTGATCCATCATCACCGATGCCACCGACATTCATGGGTGGCGGTTTGCTGGGGTCAGGAGCGCACTGAATCGGCACCCACCAGCAGTAGCCACGTCGCCTAGACTGGTGATCCGGGCTCCGCGGGCGAGTCCGGATT
Source organism: uncultured Actinomycetota bacterium (assembly GCA_963831615.1). Lineage (GTDB taxonomy): Bacteria > Actinomycetota > Actinomycetes > Streptosporangiales > Streptosporangiaceae > JAJYUU01. The sequence continues at coordinate 14,432 of CAWHQU010000002.1, forward strand.
CACAGCAACTGCGACTTGGCGGGGACCATGGCAGGCAGTAGCAATCCCGGCTCCATGCGGGCGTCGGACGACGACCGGTGGCGCGTGCAATCCGCCCTCAACGACGCCTACGCCGAAGGCAGGCTCAGCCAGCAGGAGTGGGACGAGCGAGTGAGCCAGCTCGCTGGCGCGGCCACGTACGGCGAGCTCGGCCGGCTGACCGCTGACTTGCCGGTCCCTTACTCCCCGCCGCCGGCACCGGTCGGCCCGCCTGCTACCAACAGGCTGGCCATCGCCTCGCTGGTCTGCGGTGTCGGCCAGCTGGTTGCCTTCTTCCCGGCCGGGATCGCCGCGATCATCCTTGGTCACGTGGCGCGCCGGCAGATCAGGCAGACCGGCGAGCAAGGTGACGGCATGGCGCTTACCGGGCTGATCCTCGGTTACGTCGGCACCATCGGGGTCGTTGCGCTGCTTGTGGTCTTCTTCCTGCTGATTCATCAGATGCTGCTGCATCCCGTCGGTCCCTAAGCGCGAGCGGGCGGGCGACTGGGAGACGACACAGCCCCGTTTCCGGAGTTAAGGTCGTTCGCTATCCAGGGCGGCCATCTGGCCGGGGTCGTACCGGTCGCCCGCAACACCCGAAGCCGGCACCGCGGCCTCGATAGCCGCGAGCTCATCCGGGCTCAGCGTCACCTCCAGCGCGCCCAGCGCCTCGGCCAGCCGGTTTTGGCGCTTGGTGCCGATCAACGGGACGATGTCGCTGCCGCGGGAGAGCACCCAGGCGATCGCAAGCTGGGCCGTGGTCATCCCGTGGCTGACCGCGATCGCCTCGAGCGCGGCGAGCAGGCTGAGGTTGCGTTGCAGGTTCTCGCCCTGGAACCGGGGGAAGCGGGAGCGCGGGTCGCCCGGCCCCACCGCGCGGGCGCTGTCAGTTGACAGCAGTCCGCGGGACATGATGCCGTACGCCGTGACGCCGATGCCCAGCTCCCGCACCGTCGGCAGGATCCGGTCCTCGATCCCGCGGCTCATCAGCGAGTACTCGATCTGCAAGGCGGTCACCGGGTACACCTCGTGCGCACGGCGGATGGTGTCGGCACCCATCTCGGAGAGCCCGAGGTACCGGACGTAGCCAGCCTCGATCATCTCGGCGATCGCCCCCACCGTTTCTTCGATGGGAACGCGCGGGTCCAGCCTCGCGGGCTGGTACAAGTCGATGTAGTCGGTGCCAAGCCTGGTCAGTGAATAGGCCAGTGAGTTCTTCACCGCGACCGGGCTGGCGTCGTGACCGATGAACGCGCCGCGCGGGTCTCGCTGGGCGCCGAACTTCACCTGAATGAAGACCGCGGACCGGTCCAAGCCGCGCAATGCGTCGCGCAGCAGCAGTTCGTTGTGGCCCATGCCGTAGAAGTCGCCGGTGTCCAGCAGCGTGATCCCGGCGTCGAGTGCGGCTCGTATCGTGGCCGTGCTTTCTGCTTCGTCGGCCGGACCGTAGATGCCGGACATGCCCATCAGGCCGAGCCCGACCCCGGAAACCTGCGGGCCGCCGCGGCCTAGCTCAGTCAGCTGCACTAGCTCTCCACCTCAAGATGTCGACATATAGACAGGATCACCTTGCACGAACGTCGCGAGCACGCCGGTGCTGCCGATCTCCGCCGTCGGCCCGGCGAACGGGTCGCGGTCCAGGACGACCAGGTCGGCAAGCTTGCCCGGCTCGATCGTGCCGGTCTCGTCGTCCAGGTGGTTCACGTACGCCGAGCCGATCGTGTAAGCAGCCAGCGCCTCGGCCAGGTCCAGGCTCTGGCCGGGCAGCAGCGGCTCGGCCTCCGCCCCGGCCGCCCCCTGAAGCGAGCGGTTGACAGCGACATGGCACGCGCGCAGCGGGTTCGCGCTGCTGACCGCCCAGTCGCTGCCGGCTGCCAGGCGCGCCCCGGATCGCAGCAGGTCGCCGAAGAGGTACTGCCGGTCAGCTCGTTCGGGCCCGATGAACGGGATCGTGAGCTCGTCCATCTGCGGCTCGTGCGCCGCCCACAGTGCCTGCATGTTCGCCGTGACGCCGAGCTGGGCGAACCTGGGCACGTCGTCGGGATGCACGACCTGCAGGTGCGCGATGTGATGGCGGTTGTCGCCGTGCCGGTCATCGGGCCTGCCGTTGGCCGTCCTGGCTGCCTCGATCGCGTTGAGCGCCTCGCGCACGGCGCGGTCGCCGATAGCGTGCAGATGAACCTGGAATCCGTGCGCGTCCAGCTGGGTGACGTAACCGAGCAGCGCGACCGGGTCCACGTACGACAGGCCGCTGCCATGCGAGTGACAGCCGGTCGGATCCAGGTACGGCTCGATCATCCCGGCGGTGAAGTTCTCCGCTACGCCGTCCTGCATGATCTTGACGGTGTTAGCCCTGAAGCGCGGCCCGCGGCCCCGTTCCCGCCGGCCGAGAAGCTCAGGCAGTTGCTCGCCGCCGCGAGCGCGGTCCCACCACAGTGCGCCCTCGACCCGCGCGGTGAGCTGGCCGCTGGCAGCAGCGGCCAGATACACCGGGAGCGGGTCAGGGCTGCCCAGGTAGTCGCCGACAATCGCGTCCTGCCAGGCGGTGATGCCCCGCGCATGCAGGTGCTGCTGCGCGAGCAGCAGGCCAGCCAGCCGTTCGTCGAAGGTCAGCTCGGGCACCAGGGAGCCGACCAGGTTGGCCGCGCCCTCGTGCAGGGTGCCTTGCGGGCTGCCGTCCGGCCCGCGCTCGATCCGGCCGTCCGCAGGATCGGGCGTCAGTGCGTCCAGTCCGGCGATTTCCAGCGCTCTGGTATTGACCCAGGCACCGTGGCCGTCCCTGTTCGACAGGTAGGCCGGGCGACCGCCGGTGACTTGGTCCAGCGTCGACTTGTCCGGCGTGCCCGCCGGGAACCATTCCATCCGCCAGCCGGATCCGGCGATCCACTCCCGCTCCGGGTGCTCCTGACCGTACGCGGCGATGCGCGCCAGAGCCTCCTCCAGGCTGGTCGCCCCGATCAGGTTGCAGCCGATCATCGTCACGCCGGCGAAGGCCGGGTGGACGTGAGCGTCCTGGAAACCGGGCAGCAGCGCACGCCCGCGCAAGTCGATGACTTCGGTGGCAGGGCCGATCAGCTCCTGGATCCGGGGATCGGCAGCGGCGCCGATCACCGCGACACGGCCGCCGACGACCGCGACCGAGGTAGCCGGGCTGCCGTCTGCCGCCAGTGCCGGGACCATCCGGCGACGGCTCGCATCGGCCGTGTAGATCGCGCCGCCGGCAAACACCAGCTCCGCCTGCTGCCCCATGCGCCTCCGCCCTTCACTTGTGCCACGACAACCCTAACTAGCTGTCCTGCCATCGCACCGCCCAGATAGTCGCGGCGGAGATCTTCACCGAGCACACCCGGCCGCTCGACCCTGCCGGCCGTGGCTGGATGCTGCATCAGCTGCGTCGCCGCGCGGCGGCTGGCTTCGAATGCGGGGCCCAGCCCGGCGGCCGGCCGGTGCCTGGCACCGGAGAATAGGCGCGGGCCGCGGGGCCAGCGCGCCGCTGCGGGCCAGTTACAGACCCGAGCCGGCCAGCAACTCGAAGACGGTGTAGGGCCGTCGCGGACCGACTTCCTCGATGCTGACGACAGAGCCAGCCGGGACTTCAGTCCGGATGCTCGCGGCGAACTCCTCAGCCTGGTCGGCGTTGTTCGCGCCGACGACCAGGAACCGCCAGCGGCGCACCACCGAGTAACCCTCGGCCGCGAGTCGCCGCTCCAGTGCCACCGCGTCCCGGTGCGCGGGCACCTGCACCCGGATCTCGAACAGCGCAACGCCCGCCGCCTGCGACTCTCTGGTCTCCTCGACGTCGAGTTCGCGTCGCTCGGCCGCAATCTCAGCCGGCGTATCCGGCAGGGGGACGTCGGCGGCTTCCCATTCCTCGGCCACCGAGTGCCAGCGCTCGATCGTGAAATCTGCCTTCATGCTGTGGCTGGCCAAAAGGTCGGCGACGGACTGCCGGGCGGCGGCGGCCGAATCTTGCGTACGGGTGTACAGAAACACCTCGTTGCCGCCGCTGGTGCCGACCGCCACCTTGTGGCCCAGGCGCTGGTGGACCTCGTCCTCGACCTTGTGAGCACTCAAGTGCTCGACAGCCTTGCCGGCCTGACTCGCCTCAGGCAGCCGGACCGTCACCCGCCAGTCGTTCTGGTCAGTCTCCGCAACGCCAGCTGCCGCGTCATTCTGCTCAGTCATTGTGGCACCGTACCGCACGTGGCTTACCGGCCACGGCGGACGGCGGGCGCGGCACACTAGAGGGGTGGAGCTGATCCAGCGCGAGTATGTGGCCATGCCCGGCGGCGTGCTGAAGCGCGTCTACAGCGTCACCCAGTCAGACGGCTCGATCGGGCTTTGTGACCGCGAAACGTGGCTGGCCAGTCGCGCGGCGCGCTGTTCGTGCGGCAGAGTCTGCCGTGGCAGCGGACGTACTTGCGGCGAGGCCGAGTGCATCGCCAGGCTGCCGCTCGAACCAACGCCTGCGATCTGCCGTCCTGACTGGTGAAAGCCGCATAAAGTATCAGGCACTTCCGAAACCAGACGAACGCTACGGGGTGGCCGCGTGGGTCTCCAGAACCCGGCATGACCGCTCGCGATGCGGCATGACCGCGAGCGAACGGGCATGACCGGCAGCGACTCAGTCCAGCTGGGCCGCGCCGGGCTGATGATCGAGCTTGGCCGCTTCGCCGACGCTGCCAGGCTGCTGGCCGCGGTGCTAGCCGATGCGCCGGACAGCTCCCGCGCCTGGTGCCTCCTGTCACGCGCGCACCTGGGTGGCGGCGAGCCCGCCGAGGCGATCACGGCAGCTCGCCGGGCTAGTGCCCTCGACCCGGCGAACGACTGGCCGTTCCGGCTCATGAGCACCGCTCTGATCAGCCTGAACCGCGCCACCGAGGGGATGGACGCGGCCGCTGAGGCGCGGCGCCTCGCGCCGCATTCCTGGCGACCGCACGTCTGCCTGGCCCAGGCCGCCGCCGCCGCGGGACAGCTTGACCTCGCCGCGGATGCGGCCAGCGCTGCTCTTGCCATTGCCCCGGATCATGCCGACGTCCATGTCACGGCCGGACGGGTGGCGCTCAGCCGGAGGGACGCCGTCGAGGCCCGTCTCCGGCAGGAGGCTGCTCTTGCGCTCGATCCGGCTCACGGCGGCGCGATCAATGAACTCGGCAGGATCAGCCTGCACATGCGGGACCCGGCAGGCGCCGCGGAGCATTTCATGCGTGCGGCGCGGACCTCCCCGGGCAACGGCGTCTTCGGGCGTAACTCCGAGCTCGCGCTCCGCTTCCTCGCGATCCGGCTGGCCAGGCCCGTCTTCCTGGCTGCGGCCCTGCTCGTGATCATCGGCGCGCTCGCGGCCACTGGGCACCTCCTGCTGGCGGCGGCCCTGTCGCTGGCGGAGCTGCCTCTGCTGTTCTGGGCTGCCGCCCGGGTCAGGGCCATCCCCCGCCAGAGCCGCCGGCATTTGCCGCTGGTCCTGGCACGGCACATGCGGCTCGCCAGCTACAGCAATAAAAGCGGACAAAAGCCCCAATACGGAAACGAGCACTACCGCGCCGGTCAATAACTGCCCGCGCCGACCGTGCGGTTAGTCAAGTCCGCGCCGATAACCCCGTTGCCCGTCTTGCGAGCCCTCAGCGGCCTGCCTTCGGGCCAGTCCGCTCACCCGGCGCGCTGCAGCTGCTAAGCAAGACCCGCTCCCGCAAAGTCGCGCTCATCAGCGCATGCGCTCGCGCAGCGCGCCGAACCCTTCAGCGCCTCAGCCTGGCCGGTTGATCCTCAGGCGGGCCGCCTTCGGCCGACGGGGTGACCCCCTCCCCGTCCGATGCAGGCGGCCCGGATCATCGTGCCCTGCTCCTCACCGAATCTGCTGCTTGTACCTCCTGCGTGCGCAATGACACTCAGGCGGCGCACTCGCGGCAGACCGGCTGGCCGCCCCGGCTGTCCGCAAGCTGGCTGCGGTGGTGCACAAGGAAGCAGCTCGAGCAGGTGAATTCGTCCGCCTGGCGCGGAATCACCCGGAACGAGAGCTCCTCGTTCGAAAGGTCAGCGCCGGGAAGTTCAAGAGACTCGGCGACGTCATCGGGGTCGATGTCAATCGCCGTCGAGGACTTGTCCATGCGCCGCGCTTGCAGCTCTTGCAGACTGTCCTCGGTGACGTCGTCTTCTGTCTTCCTCGGGCTGTCGTAGTCGGTAGCCATGTCGGCCCTTACCCCTCCATCTTTACTAACATCGTCGCGCGCTTGTAACGCTCAGGACGGCTCGGTTGTGCCCGAATCCGGCGGGGAATTCTGCCACGTCTGACGGCTCGCTACACCTAGCAGCTCAGTTTCGTTCGGACGTGTCGCGGCCGACTGCCACCCAAGCTGCCGGTTAGCGGGGCAATACGCCAAGTCGGCCGCCGCGATGATCACTTCCGTCACCGTTTACCCATCAGTAACTTAGTCGATTCAACGCACTGGCATCTAGAACGTGCGTATGGTACGAACTCACCACAGGTCTCTCCCTGCCTGTCTAAGCGGAGCCCCGGTCCCATGCCACAGCAAGTGCCGCTGCGCCCCGGCGACCCCCGCCGGCTCGGACGGTACCGGCTGGGCGGGCGGATCGACGGGATCCCGTCTGACGACCCGGTCTTCATCGGCCTCGGCCCTGACGGCCGCGAAGTAGCAATCAGCTTGCTGCGCGGCGACTGGGCTCACGACGGGGCCGCGCGAGACCGATTCGCGGCCGAAGCCGCCGTCGCTAAACGGGTGCCGCCTTTCTGTGCTGCCAGGGTCCTGGACGCGGGCCTCGACGGCCAGGACGTCTACCTCGTCAGCGAGTACGTGCCGGGCCCCTCGCTGCTGGATCTGGTCGCCGCCGATGGTATCCGCCGCGGCCAGGAGCTGGATGCGGTCGCGATCGCGATGGCAACTGGCCTCGCCTCGGTCCATCAGGCAGGCCTGGTGCACGGCAACTTCGGGCCAGAGTACGTGATCATGGCGCCCGACGGACCGCCGCGGGTGATCGAGTATGGCATAACCCCGCCCTACGGCGCGGCGACCCCGTCAGCGGACATGCTCGCCTGGGCGCAGACCGTGGTGTTCGCCGCGGCAGGCCACCCGCCTGGCCGGCTAGATGATCTTGACGTGCTGCCCGAGCACGTGCGGCGCACGGTAGAGCAGTGCCTGGATCCCGAGCCCGCCGAACGGCCCGCCGCCCGCGCAGTAGTGGTTAACCTGCTGGGCGACGCCGAGCTGCCCGGCGGCGTACTCGCCGAGGGCGCGAGGCGCGCGGCACGGGGCATCAGCCGCGCGGCCCACGACCCGGTCAGCTATCGGTCAGCTGCCGGACCGGTCGGCACCCGGCCGCCCCAGTCATGGCAGCAGCAGCCCGACTCCGGTCCGGATCAGTACCGCGAGCGCGGCCACGGTGACCGGCCCGCCGCGGGGGCGCGACCGCCCCGGCGTGGCGGGCCAGGGCACGGTGGCGGGCCGGGACATGGCGGTGGGCCCAGTCACGGCGGGGGTCTGCGATTTGGCGGGGCACCTGCCGAGCACGGATCGGCGCGAACCCGGTCGGTGAGTTCAGCTGGACCAGGTTCCCGTGGTGCTGGCAGAGGTGCAGCCAGCCAGGGCCGTGCTAGCCGAGGCGGGGGAGGCCGGCGGACAGTCTGGCTGGTAGCCGCTGCCGTCGTCGTGGTCGTGGTCGTCGGCGGACTCGTGCTCCACGTCGCGCTGGGCTCCTCGGGTAATACGCCGGCGAACCGCCGGCTATCGCGCACGGTGTCAAAGACCGCGTCGCCGTCGACATCGATCTCTCCGTCGCCGAGCCAGGGCCCGGTGACGCCGACCGGTTTTGCCGGTTCCTGGTCTGGCCAGGTGAAACAGCCGCCGACAGACACCTACAACGTCCGAGTCATCCTGAGGGCCGGAGCAACCTCCGGGTCGGTCAGCTACACCGGTAGCGACTTCAGCTGCTCCGGCACGCTGCAAGTGCTGACCGCATCGACGCAGAAACTTACCTTCAGCCAGGGCATCACCCAGGGCCAGTGCGAGAACGGAACCGTGACGTTCACCCGGACCGGGTCGAGCTCGGTGTGGTTCCGCTTCCGTAGCAGCGGACCGGTCGCCTCCGGGACCCTCGCCCGCAGCTAGCGCACTAGCCGCGGGCAAGCCCTCCGGTCGCAGCTAGCCGACCCGTCGCAGGCCCCTAGTCAGCGGGCAGCCGGTCGGCATCCAGGCTTGCCAGCAGGTCGCGCAGCTCTGCGAAGAGCCCCGGAGCAGCGGCGAGCGTCATCCTCTGGCCAGCGTCCTCGCCACGTAGCCCGCCCGTCATCGCACCCGCCTCGCGGGCAATCAGCCCGCCCGCTGCCACGTCCCAGTAGTGCAGCCCCTGCTCGTAGTAGGCGTCGATCCGCCCGGCAGCGAGGGAGCACAAGTCCACGGCGGCCACTCCGGCCCTGCGGATATCCCGTACCCGGGGCAGCACAGCCGCGACCACGCGACCCTGCTCGGCACGCTGGCCGGACAGGTAACCGAAGCCGGTAGCAACCAGCGCATCAGGCAGCGCTACCCCGGTGTTGCAGGCCAGCCTCCGCGGGCCGTCCTCCCAGGCCGAGTCCAGCCACCCGCCGCCGCCCAGCGTCGCGGTAAACGTGCTGCGCTGCAGCGGCACGCAGACCGCGCCGGCCACGATCACCCCGGCGACCTCGGCGGCTATGCTGACGGCCCAGCCGGGCAGCCCGTACAGATAGTTGACCGTGCCGTCCAGCGGGTCGACGACCCACCTGACCAGGCCCGCTCCGGTCTGGCCGCCCTCCTCCCCCAGGATCGCGTCACCCGGCCGGACTGCCAGCAACCGGTCCCTGATCAGCCGCTCCGCGGCGTGATCCATCTCGGTAACCACGTCGGTGGGGCTCGACTTCGTCTGCACGACGGACACCCGCCCGTGCCGGCTTAGCAGCAACTCACCGGCCGCCTGCGCCGTCGCACTGGCCAGCGTGACCAGGTCCGCTGGCTCAGGCAGGGTCTCGCTCACCGGGTCCCCGGCCGGACCGGAGCGCCGCCGCAGCAGCCAGCCGGGCAGGTATCCGGGCCAGCGCCGAGAGTGCCGAGCGCTAGCGACGTCGTTCCGTCGAGTCGTTCGCAAACCAGGTCGGTGATCATCGACACGAACCCAGGGTCGGTGCCTGGCGTGGCCGCCCTGGCGTACTTCAGACCCAGGCCCTCAGCTGTCTGGGCAGCCTCCACGTCCAGGTCGAATCTGACCTCCATGTGATCGCTCACGAACCCGATCGGCACGACCACTACCGCCTGCGACCCTGCCGCGGCCCGCTGCGCCAGCAGGTGGTTGATGTCCGGCTCCAGCCATGGCTGGCTCGGCGGCCCGCTGCGGCTTGAATATGCAAGGTGCCATGGCCGGCGGTATCCGATCTCGGCCGCGACGAGCCTCGCCGCCTCAGCAAGCTGAGCCTGATACGCCCCGCCAGCCGGGCCGCTCGCCTCGGCCATGCTGACCGGAATGCTGTGCGCGGTGAAGATGAGGTCGAAGTCGTCGCCGGCACCGGGCAGCGAGGCTGCCGCGTGTGCGGCCGAAGCCGCGAACGACGAGATGAAACCGGGATGGTTGAAGTACTGCCGGATCTTGTCAACCTGCGGGGCACCCTGGCCCGCCCGCTGCCGGGCCCCCTCGATGTCGCCAAGGTACTGGCGGCAGCTGGAGAACGAGCTATAGGCAGACGTCACGAACGCCAGCGCCCGGGTCACTCCGGCAGCTGCCATCCGCTCCAGCGTGTCCGCCAGGTACGGGTCCCAGTTGCGGTTGCCCCAGTAGACCGGCAGCGCTACGTCCCGCGCGGCGAAGTCCTTCTCGATCGCCGTGATCAACTCCCGGCACTGCTGGTTGATCGGGCTGACCCCGCCGAACCGGTAGTAGTGCTCGGCCACTTGCTCAAGCCGGTCCAGCGGGACGTTCCGGCCGGCAGTGACGTTCTGCAGGAACGGGATGACGTCGGCAGGTCCTTCCGGACCGCCGAAGGAGACGAGCAGGAACGCGTCGTAACCGGCCATACTCCTATCCAACCAGGGCCACCGGCCGGTGCTGGCGGTGCGGGCTTGCCGGGGGCTGGCCGGTGCTCGCTTGCCGGGGCTGGCCGGTACTGGCGGTGCGGGCTTGCCGGGGCTGGCCGGTGCGGACTGGGCTAGCGATAGTCCGCGGCGTACTCGGCCGCCAGCGCGAGCACCTCGCTGACGTACCAGTTCGCGTGGTTGTAATCGAAGATCGCGTGAGACAGCGAGCTGCCGCCAGCTCCCGCGCCGTCGGCGCAGAGCAGCTTGGCCGCCGACGGCACTGCGTCGTAGGGGTTCATCACGTTCGGCGGCCCGGTCTGCCCGAACGCGTCGATACCCCAGCGTGCCCAGGTCGACGGCAGGAACTGCATCGGGCCGAGCGCGCCGGCCGACGACGGGCCGACGTTCGTCCCGTCGTCGCTCTCGATCTGACCGATGGCAGCAAGCACTGTCCACGACAGGCCAGGGCAATACTCCGCGGCGGAGTCCTTGAACAGCTCGATGTAGCTCGTCGGCTGCGTTCCCGCGGAAACCGAGCCGACCGGAAGCTGGCCGCCCCGGAGTTGCTCGATATGCCCGCCCGGCCCGAGAATCCTGGACACCTTCCTGGTCAGCGCAGCCGGGTGCGCGCCTGGCGCGCTGATCAGTGCGGCGACCTGATGGACCAGGCCGAGCCGGGCAGATGTCGCCTGGTTCACCATCAGGTCAACCCCGGCCAGGTCGAGCCTGGCCGCCATGCCGAACTTCACGACTTGGGCCGACGCCCCGCTCAGCGTGTAATCCGAGCCGGCCGCGAGCTTCAGCTCTTTGCTGGCTGCCGTCGCTGCGACGAAGTCCCCGCTGGCCAGAGCGGTCCAGAATGCCTGATCTGACGCGGTGCCCAGCGGAACCCAGGACCGGAACGTGGCCGGGTCCACACCGATCACGCTGACCTGGCGTCCGCCAGCGGTGATCTCAGCACCGTCAAAAGTGATCATGCTGCGTAGTCCGCGGATCTTGCGGAGCCTGGCCAGCTGGCCGGCCGTCAGGCCGTTAGGCGCCACGACGAGCAGGTCTGGCAGCGTGATCTGGCGGAACGAACTGGCCGCCGCGCCTCCGCTCGGGCTCGCCGCGCTGCCCGCCTGCGTTGCGTGCCCGCCTACCGGCGCGACCATCGACCCGGCTGCCGATACGACGGCACCCGCAGGGTCGACAGTGGCTGCCGACGCTGCACCGATCGCCGGTGAGGTGTGGCTGAGCAGCCGGAACCCCTGAATCGGTAGCGCAAGTCCGACGACAGCCACGGCACCGAGTAGCGCGATCCGGCGGTTCGACGCAACGCTGCGGACGGCACCAACCTTCGCGAGCGCGCTAGTCCTGAGGCGACGGCCCGTTGCGGCGGGCGCAGAGTCGCCGGCGGCCGGGCTCAGCTCGACCGGCGGGCTCACCTCGACCGGCGGGCTCACGCTCGCCGGCGCGCTGTCACTGGCGGTCGCGCTGTCACTGGCGGTCGCGCTGTAGCTAACTGGCGGGCCGGCCTTGACGCGCGGGCCGCCAGGGTCGCCGGGCACGCTCACGCTAGCCCTCGGGCTGGCGGCCGCGTCTTCGCCCCGAGCACGCCGCAGGAAGAGTGCCATGACGCACCTACGATAACTGCCGGATTCGCCTGGCAGCAGGGTGGCCCGGCGAACTTTCGGCCAATGGATCGGCTTCGCGCGCCTGGCGACCCCTGCGTCCGGCACCGCGTCCGGCGTCACGACTGGCTCGAGGCCGGTGACCTCACCCGCTAAGGCTGCCGCCATCACTACCGTCTGACTGTCCAGGTACGGTCAGAGCGGAGGTTCCCGCACTTAATGACGCAAGTCCCTGCCGGACTCGACGCTGGTCAGCTCGAGCCTCGCGAGCCCGAGCCCGCGCCCGCGCATGAGCAGCGCCGTATCGGCTACGGAGCACTGCTTCGCACGCCGGGGGCTGCCCGGTTCTGCGTCAGCGGGATGATCGGCCGGGCGCCGATGTCGATGTTCGGCTTGGGCACCGTACTGCTGATAGCCGCCAGCACCGGACGCTACGCGGTGGCCGGCCTGGTATCTGGCGCAGGCTCGATCGGGTACGCCGCCTCCGCGCCGCAGGTGGCACGGCTGGCAGACCGGTTTGGCCAGCACCGGGTGCTCAGGCCACTGATCGCGTTCTTCGCCATCGCCTGCGTCGTGTTCGTCACCTGCGCCGAGCTCGGAGCTCCGATCTGGCTCCTGATGATCACCGGCTGCCTGGCGGGCTCGTCGATGCCCTCGCTGGGTTCCATGGTCAGGGCGAGATGGAGCGCGCTGCTGCGCGATCCGGCGGCTCTGCACGCGGCCTACGCCCTCGAGTCGGTCGTCGACGAGATGACGTTCGTCATCGGCCCGGCCCTGGTCACCGTGCTCGCGACCGCTGTGCCGCCGGCAGGCGTCCTGCTGTGCATGGTGCTCTCGGTCGGCGGCACGCTGTACTTCGCGGCCCAGCGGCAGACCGAGCCCCCGGTCCGGCTTAGTCCCGGGCGGGCGGAGCCCGATCACCAGCCAGGTGCCAAGCCTGCCGAGCTGACCGGCTGCACCGCGGCTGGCAGTATCCCGGCTGGCAGTATCCCAGCTGGCAGTATCCCGGCTGGCCGCCTTCGACGGGCCAGCCGGCTGCCCGCGCCCGGTCTGCTGACGATGGCCCCGCTGTATTACTTCGTCGGCACGATGTTCGCGTCCATCGACTTGAGCACCGTCGATTTCGCCCAGCGGGAAGGGCACAAGCCGCTGGCCGGGTTCATCCTCGGAACCTATGCACTAGGCAGCGGCATCGGCGGGCTATGGTACGGATCCCGGGCCTGGCGGGCTCCGCTGGAACGCCGCTTCGTGCTGACGCTGGTCCTGACGGTGGCCGGCGTCCTCACCTTCTGGACTCAGCCGAGCCTGATCTCGCTCGACGCCGGGATGCTCGTGGCTGGCCTCACCATTTCCCCCACGCTCATCGCCGGGTACGGGCTCATTGAACGTCAGGCACCATCGGCGCGCCGGACCGAAGCGATGACGTGGCTGTCCTCTACTATCGCGGTCGGGGTGGCAACGGGCTCTTCGATCTGCGGCCGGATTGTCGACACCGCCGGGCCGCGCTGGGGGTACGGCTTCGCGGCAACTTGCGGTGTCATCGCGGTCGCGATATGCCTAGCGGGACGGGGGAGGTTGGGTGCGATGCCTGGTGCGGAGGCTGCACAATGGGGCGATGCTTAATCGGGGTGGCCGGTCGGCCGCAGCGTGGCATAACTGGGCTGGCAATGTCACTGCCAGCCCGAGCCGGGTAGTCTCACCTGGCTCAGCGGCGGAGGTAGCAGCGGAGATCCGCCAGGCGGCCGCCGACGGCATGACGGTGCGGATGACCGGCAGCGGCCACTCGTTCACACCGGCAGCGGTGGCTGACGGCGTCCAGCTGCTCCCGGACGGGCTCACCGCGATCCGCTCCGTTGACCCGGCTGCAGGGACGGTCACCGTCGAGGCGGGCTGCGTGCTGCGGGTACTCAACGCCGCACTTCTCGCCCGTGGCCTGTCCCTGGCCAACATGGGTGACATCCAGGCCCAGACGGTGGCCGGCGCCACCCAGACCGGTACTCACGGCACTGGCCGTGACGTCGGCGGGATGGCAGCCCAGATCGCCGGCCTCGAGCTCGCGCTGGCCGACGGCCGCATCGTGACGTGCTCTGCCGACTCACCTAGCGGCGGCCTGACGTTTCCCGATGGCACCGCGCCGAACCTGTTCGACGCCGCCAGGCTCGGCCTGGGCGCGCTCGGTGTCGTCACCGCCATTACCTTCCGGGTCGTCCCGGCATTCCTGCTGGAGGCGCGCGAAGAGCCGATGACCTGGTCTGCGGTGATGAGTCACCTAGACGAGTTCACCGAGGACAACGAGCACTTCGAGTTCTACTGGTTCCCGCACAGCGAGGGCTGCCTGACCAAGCGGAACAACCGGACCGATGGCGCGGCCCGTCCGCTTCCCCGCTGGCGGTACCTCCTGGACGATGAGCTGCTGTCGAACTCGGTCTTCGGCCTGACCTGCCAGCTTGGCCGGGGCGTCCCGGCTGCAATCCCGGTGATCAACTCGGCGGCCGCCAAGGCCCTGGGCTCCCGGACTTACACCGATGCCGCATACAAGGTCTTCACCAGTCCGCGGCGCGTGCGGTTCAAGGAGGAGGAGTACGCGATCCCCCGCGCGGCGCTGTCCGACGTGCTGGGCGAGGTGCGCGCACTGTTCCGGCGCCGCGACTGGCGAATCAGCTTCCCGATCGAAGTCCGCGTCACTCCGTCCGACGACGTCTGGCTGTCCACGGCATACGGCCGGGACAGCGCCTACATCGCCATCCACGTCTTTCACTCCGCGCCGCACGAACAGTACTTCGCCGACGTGGAAGCAGTGATGACGTCCGTCGGCGGTCGCCCCCACTGGGGCAAGATGCACACCCGCGACGCTGATTACCTGGCCGGCGCCTACCCGCGGCTCACGGACTTCCTCGCAGTGCGAGACCTGGTCGATCCCGACCGCAGGTTTACAAACGGCTACCTTCAGCAAGTTCTCGGCGCGTAGCAGGCGTGACTGAGCGGAAATAGCCCGTTCCCGGAGGAATTATTCAGATAGTCGGAGACACCTGGCCAGCTGCGCCATCATTGGCACCCCAGGTCCCGGGGGACAATGGAGTACGTGCGATTCCTCAGCCAGCCCGCTCATGACCTTACTTACAGCGATATTTTCCTCGTGCCTGTCCGCTCCGACGTCGGATCACGGCTTGACGTTGACCTGACCACGAAGGACGGCAGCGGCGCCACCATCCCGGTCGTGGTAGCGAACATGACCGCCGTCGCCGGCCGCCGGATGGCCGAGACAGTGGCGCGGCGCGGGGGCATCGCGATCCTGCCGCAGGACATACCAGTCGAAGTCGTCGCGGAAGTCATCGCCTGGGTCAAGTCACGCGATCTGGTACATGACACGCCGCTGACCCTGAAGCCGACGGAGACCACCGGGCACGCGCTCAGCCTGCTGCCCAAGCGGGCGCACGGCGCCATCGTCGTACTGGCGGACGACGGCCGGCCGGTTGGTGTCGTTACCGAGGCCGACTGCACCGGCGTGGACAGGTTCACCCAGCTCGGTCAAGTGATGTCGACGGAAATGCTCACGTTGCCGGCCGGGACCGATCCGGAGCGGGCATTCGGCTTGCTGCACGACGGGCGGCACCGGGTAGCGCCGGTCGTGGACGCCGACGGCCGCTGCGTCGGCATCCTGACCAAGACGGGTGCACTGCGAGCAACCCTCTACCAGCCCGCAGTCGACCGGCGCGGCCGGCTGCGGATCGGCGCGGCGCTCGGCGTCAACGGCGACGTGCCCGGCAAGGCCAAGCTGCTCCTGGACGCGGGCGCCGACCTGCTGGTCGTGGACACCGCGCACGGACACCAGGAGAAGATGGTGCAGGCGCTGCGGTCCGTCCGCGAGCTGACCCCGTCCGTCCCGATCGTGGCCGGGAACGTGGTCACCGCCGCCGGTGTCGCCGACCTGGTCGCGGCTGGCGCGGATATCGTCAAGGTCGGCGTGGGACCCGGCGCGATGTGCACGACGCGGATGATGACCGCGGTGGGACGCCCTCAGTTCAGCGCCGTGCTTGAATGCGCTGCCGAGGCGCGGCGGCTCGGCCGCCACGTGTGGGCCGACGGCGGCGTGCGGTACCCGCGTGACGTCGCGCTAGCGCTGGCCGCGGGAGCGTCAAACGTCATGATCGGCTCCTGGTTCGCGGGCACGTGTGAGTCGCCGGGCGACATCTTCCGGGATGCCGACGGGCGGCTGTACAAGGAGAGCTTCGGGATGGCGTCCGCGCGGGCGGTGCGGTTGCGTGCCGCTGCAGACTCGCCGTTCGAGCGCGCCAGGAAAGAGCTGTTCGAGGAAGGCATCTCCTCCTCCCGGATGTACCTGGACACCCAGCGGCCGGGTGTCGAGGACTTGCTCGACTCGATCACCGCCGGGCTGCGCAGCGCGTGCGCGTACGCCGGCGCGGAGAGCATCGAAAGCCTGCACGAGCGCGCTGTGGTGGGCATCCAGAGCGCGGCCGGGTACGCGGAAGGAATGCCGCTGCCCGCTGGCTGGTAGTGCCGCCTGGCTCAGGATCGCGAAGACTTTTGGGTCTGACAGGCACAAAAGTCTCCGGGATCATGGTTTAGCCTGCGGTAGTGCCATTGCGCGTTGCACTGCGTCTCGCCGTCGTCGCCACTGCTTGCGGCTCCGCTGCATTTGCTGCCGTGACGGTTTCTGACACGGCCGCGCAGGCGGTGGTTGCGCGGCCCGGCGCCCCGCATGTCTCGGTTGCCGCGGCTCGTCCGGCCGGGGTTGTGGCGGGCGCCGGCGAGCTGTTTGATGCGACGACCGGCAAGCGGCTCTGGGGCCGCGGCATTAACGCCGAACTGCCCATCGCCAGCATCACCAAGGTGATGACTGCAATGGTCGTGCTGTCATCGGGTGACCTGAACCGCAAGATCAGGGTCACCAGGGCGGCGGTCAACTATGCGCTGGACAACTCGGCTGGCAGCGCCGGACTGCGCGCTGGCGATGTCCTCACCGCCTGGCAGCTGCTGCACGCAATGCTGCTGCCGTCCGGCGCCGACGCGGCTTACCTGCTGGCCGACTCCTCCGGCCCGGGCTGGCATAAGTTCGTCCGGAAGATGAACGCGACGGCCGTCCGGCTGGGCATGACGCATACGCACTTCGCCAACTTCGATGGCCTGCCGTGGCCAACGGATACGTCGACGTACTCGACTCCGCGTGACGTGATCGTCATGGGCGAGGCGGCGATGAAGGACGCGGTGCTGCGGAAGATTGTCGGCGAGCGTAGCTACCGGCTCGCCGCGACCCGCCAGCACCACAGCTACCGCTGGGCCAACACTGACTTGCTGCTGCGCCGGTACCGCGGCGCCATCGGGATCAAGACTGGCTTCACGCTCGCGGCAGGCTACTGCTTGCTATTCGAGGCGCGCCGTCACGGGACGGACCTCATCGGCGTTGTGCTCGACAGCACGACCACCAATACGACGATGCGATTCACCGCCGCGGCCGATCTGCTGAACTGGGGCTTCGCCCGCGTCCGCTCGGGCTAGGTCCATCGGCGCCTAACCTGTTCGTCGTCAGGGTGACAATTTCCACGCGAGGAGGACCACCGATGAGCGTTCCGCGGATCGTATCGGCCGATGAGTGGCTCGCCGAGCGCAAGGAGCTTCTAGCGGCAGAGGAACAGGCGGCCAAAGCACTGGCCAAGATCAGCGAGCGCCGCAGGGATCTGCCGGCCGTCAGGGTGGAGAAGGAGTACCTGTTCGACGGGCCGGCCGGAACAGTGAGCTTGCTGGACATGTTCGAGGGCCGGCGCCAGCTCATCGTCCAGCACTTCATGTTCGACCCGGCTTGGGATCAGGGCTGCCCGGTCTGCTCATACCAAGCCGACAACGTCGGCAACCTTGCGCACTTGCACGCCCGCGGCACCACGTTCGCTGCCGTGTCCCGTGCCCCGATCGGCAAGATCGAGCCGTTCCGGCAACGACTGGGCTGGTCGTTCCCGTGGTACTCATCGCTGGGCAGCGAGTTCAACTACGACTTCCACGTCACGCACGACGAGAGCGTCGCGCCAATCGAATGGAACTTCAGGACCAAGCAGGAACTCATCGACTCCGGATACGAGTGGGCCACCCGGCCAGGCGAGCAGGGCGGCGTCAGCGTCTTCTACCGCGATGGCGACACTGTCCTGCACACCTACTCCGGCTTCACCGTCGCCAACCTGCTTTGCGCCACCGACCAGTACTTGGACTTGACCCCGCTCGG
Organism: uncultured Actinomycetota bacterium; assembly: GCA_963831615.1. Classification (GTDB taxonomy): domain Bacteria; phylum Actinomycetota; class Actinomycetes; order Streptosporangiales; family Streptosporangiaceae; genus JAJYUU01. The sequence goes on from CAWHQU010000002.1 coordinate 32,332, forward strand.
CCGGCAGGACGCAGAAGTGGAGCTGCGGCACCACGACAGGTACGCCAGCGACCTGTGACGGGCAGCTCGCTAACGGGACGAGCCCGCTTGCGTACGGCCGCGCTCGATGACGGCAGCACGGCGGCGGGCGACCTCGTCGCCGTCAATGCCGGCCCTGTGCCAGCGCGCATGTGCGGCTGCTTCGAGCTCGCTCGCCTCGTGGCCGGTCACCTGCGAGCCCTCGCGGTAGGTCGCGAAGATCGCTTGCACCGCTGCCGGGTCGCTTGAGGCAGCGTCGGCGGCCAGCCGGACCGTGAAGTCAAGCAGCTCCGCGTGCGGGACAACATGGTTGACCAGCCCCCACTCCAGCGCGGTACGGGCATCGACGAAGTTCCCGGTGGAGCTCATCTCCCTGGCACGGCGGAGCCCTACGGCTGCGGGCAGCTGGACCGTCAGCCCCCAGCCGGGCATGATCCCGACCCGTGCGTGCGTGTCCGCGAAGCTAGCCTGCTCCGACGCGATGAGGAAGTCGCACGCCAGCGCCAGCTCGAGGCCGCCGGTGATGGCGGCCCCGTTGACAGCGCCGATCAGCGGTTTCGGCATCGGCGGCAGCACCTGACCGGACGCGGCCGACGAGAGCGGACCGCCCGGCTGGCCGAGCTCAGTCAGGTCGAGGCCAGCGCAGAAGGCCGGGTCAGCGCCGGTCAGCACGATCGCCCGGACAGCGTCGTCGGCGCTGAGCTCGGCCATCGTCGCGCGCAGGCTTGCCAGCAGCGCGGCGGACAGCGCGTTACGCCTGGCGGGCCGGTTGAGGGTCACGACCGCGACCTGGTCCCGAATCTCGCAGAGCACGTCCGTCATGGCACATCGCCTCCCCGGCTGACGGTATCTCAGCGGGTAGATTCCCGGACGTGATCGTGGTGACCGAGTACGACCCGAGCTGGCCACGGCGATTTGAGCGGCTGCGCCGGGAGTACGCAGCGGCGATGGCAGCTGCCGCGGTTCCTGTCGTTGCCATCGAGCACGTAGGCAGCACTTCGGTGCCCGGTCTTGCGGCCAAGCCGGTCATCGACTGCGACATCGTGGTCGCCAGTCACGACGTGGGCGCGGCGTCGGAGGTGCTGATCGGGCTGGGGTTCACGGCAGAAGGCGAACTCGGCATCCCGCTGCGGTGGGCGTTCAAGGAGCCCGCGCGACTGGCCGCGACGAACACCTACGTCATCGTGGACGGCTCGCTGTCGCTGCGCAACCACCTGGCCGTGCGAGACATCCTGCGCGCCAGCCCTGACCTGCGGGAGAAATACGCAGCCGTGAAGCGGCACGCCGGAGCTACCGTCGCGGACATCGACGAATACGGCCGCGCCAAGAACTCAATGGTCCAGCGCATCCTCGCCGCCGCTGGACTGACTGACGAGGAGCGCGCGTCGATTGACGCGAACCAGGTGCCGACGCACACCGAAGTTCCCAGGTAAGGGTCGGTGAGCGGTTAAGCAGGCGGCTGCCCGGGCAGCTCTCCCCCGCTGGCCTGAATCAGCTGCTGACCCAGCGCCGCAGCGGCACGCTGAAGCTCGGGCGACTCGATGACACGGAACGGCGCCGGGATCGCCGCCAGCTGCCGCGCGTACCAGTCTGGCTGGTCGGTCGTTGCCCGGATCCGCGTCCGGCCGCCTTCCTCCGGCTCGAGCCGGCCGAGGCTCCGCTGCACCCAGCGCGAGGTCTCCTCGACGCTCGCGTCGACCACGACGTCAACCGGGTAGGTCCAGCCCTGAGACAGGTGCTCCTCCAGCGCCCGCAGCGCGTCGAGGTCCTGCGGCGGCGTGAACGTCTCGGGCAGCGCATCGACCGCGACGATCCGGTCCACCCGGAGCACGCGCCGCGACTGTGCGGTATGCGACCAGCCCAGCAAGTACCACCGGCTATGGCGCAGCACGACAGCCCACGGGTCGACATCCATCTCCCGGTCAGCGCGCATCCGGTAGGTCAGCCGCACCCGGCGCGCTGTCGTGCAGGCCTCGATCAGCCGGGTCACCACCGCGGGGCTCGGCGACGTCGGCGGCGGCGGCAAGGTCGCTGAGACCGCGCGCATGGCCCGGACTGGACCGGCCACCTGTTGCGGCAGCACCCTGACGATCTTGGCCAGAGCGCCGCCCACCAGATCCGCAGAGCTCGCGGCGTCCCTGTGGCCTTCGAGGACAGCCATGACCAGGCCCATCGCCTCGGCCGCCGTGAACATCAGCGGCGGAAGCCGCAAGCTGCGCCCTACCCGATAGCCCCCGTACGGGCCACTCACAGACTCGATCGGCAGGTCCGCCTCGCGCAAGATCGCCACATAGCGGCGGGCCGCCCGTTCGGTGACGCCAAGTGAGTCCCCGAGGCTCTGGGCCGTGATGCCGGGGCTGTTCTGGATCGCTTCAAGCGCCAGCAGTGCCCTGGCGGTGGGGCTCAGGTCCTTGGACAATTGCCCTCCATCCCGGCAACGGATCGTCCGGGATACACGCTAGCGTGTGTCACATGAACGACAAAAGCGACGTGATTCTGCAAGAACCACCCGTGGCCGGGAACGAGGCGGACACCCTTCTCGGCGCCCTCGAACGGCAGCGCCGCTACCTGGCATGGAAATGCGGCAACCTCGACTCGGCCGGGCTTCAGGCGACGCACGCGCCATCAACCATGACCTTGGGCGGTCTCATCAAGCACCTGGCCCTGGTGGAGGACGAGTACTTCTGGGTGACGCTGGCCGGACGGCCCCGGCCAGCACCATGGGACGGCGTGGACTTCGATGCCGACCCGAACTGGGAATGGCGAACCGCTGCCGACGACAGTCCCGATCAGCTGATGGCACTGTGGGAAGAAGCTGTGGGTCGCTCTCGGGCCGTCCTCGCCGAGACATTCGCGAGCGGAGGCGGGCTGGACCAGCTAGTGTCCGTCACCTCGCCTAACGGCCACACACCGAGCGTGCGGCGGGTCATCATGGACATGATCGAGGAATACGCCCGGCACGTGGGTCACGCCGACCTGATCCGCGAGTCCGTGGACGGGCTCGTCGGGGAGGATCCTGCGTGAGGTTGGCTAGCCCTCCTGCGGGCGATGCCGCCCCGATCTCGGCGGCGCAACTGACCATCGTCGGAGCAAACCAGGCCTCGTGGGCAGACCTGCAGGCGATCTTCGGAACTACGGGTTACCCCGGCCATTGCTACTGCCAGTACTTCAAGGTGCGCGATCGCGACTGGCGATCCGTCACGGACCAGGAGCGACGAGATCGTTTCCGGGAGCAGACCAACTGCGGCAATCCGCGCGCTCGCGCTACGTCGGGGCTAGTTGCCTACCTCGGCAGCGAGCCGGTCGGCTGGGTCGCGGTCGAACCCCGCACGGCATATCTCCGGCTGGCAAAGATGCGCACGGTGTGGAGCGGCCGTCAGGAGGACGAGGCCGATGCCAGTGTGTGGGCGGTTACCTGCTTCGTGACGCGCAGGGGGTTCCGCAAGCGCGGCATCAGCTACGCGCTCGCCGCCGCGACGGTCGAGTTTGCCAGACAACACGGCGCCCGCGCGCTCGAGGCGTATCCGATGGAGACCGAGCCGGGCAAAGAGCTGACCTGGGGCGAGCTTTACGTCGGCGCCCGCCAGGTCTTCGCCGAGGCGGGCTTCACCGAGGTCAGCCACCCCAGCCTCCGCCGCGCGGTGATGCGGATCGACTTCGCGAACTGAGCCGGCGGCCTGGCGCGTACCGGGGCCTGGGCCAGCCATCCGATCGGCCAGCCCAGACTCCAGGTACTTCGAGGGTCAGGAACCCAGCGGGAACTCGATCCCTGCCAGCGAGGTGAAGTAGTTTTCGTCACCGCCGTTGCCGAGCACTTGAACCTCTCCGCTCGGCCAGATCTGAATCATCGACTCGCCGTTCGCCGCATAGTTGAACGCCGCGAACGACAGGATGTGCTTGGGCCGCGCGGACTTCGGCAGGAGGCCGAGCTCTCCTAGCGGCGCGCTCTGGTTGGCCCGAGACGCTACGCCGGTCAGGTAGACGACGCTGTTGCTGATGGTGTAAGCGGGAGCGCCGGCCCGGTACCCTTTCGCCGCGGCCTGCCATCCGTTCCTTAGCGGCAGCCTGTGCCAGGTAATCTTCGGTGCTGCGGCCGGCGGCTGGCAACGGTGCTCGCTGCGTACCCGGCACCGCTGCCCAGCGAGAACGTCAGCGCGACCAGCGAGATGATGATCGCCGGCGATTGCCTCATCGTGGTGCGAAAACGGCTCATACTTCCCACTCCCTCAAGTCCGCCTGCGGATGCTGGCGATATTGGGGCAAACGCTAGTGAGAACTCGGCCGCGCCGGCGCGAACTTTTCTATAGAAAAGCCATTAGTTAGCTAGGGGTCACCGCGCCTGGCAGAGGGCCTCCGGAGCGGCAGAACGCTCTCGCCGCGGGGCACCACTCCCCCTGACCACCGGCTCGGCTGAACCCTCCCGCCGGTGGCCGGGTCGAAATGCGAGTGCGACCTGGCTGGCTTCCGCGGTACGGTCGCGCGGTGGATGATCAGGACGGCTACTTCGGCGAGCGCGTCGCTGCCCGATATGACGACGACGGATCGCCGATGTTCGAGTCGGCTGAGATCAGCGCGACGGTCGAGATCCTGGCAGAACTGGCTGGCACCGGTCGGGCACTGGAGCTGGGTGTCGGAACCGGACGCATTGCGCTGCCGCTATCGCGCCGCGGCGTCCCCGTGCACGGCATCGATCTGTCCAGGGCGATGGTTGCCCGGATGCATGCCAAACCGGGCGGCGAGGCGATCGGCGTGACATTCGGGGACTTCGCGACGACGAGGGCGGAGGGGACGTTCTCCCTGGCGTACCTGGTCTTCAACACGATCATGAACCTGACGACGCAGGACGCCCAGGTTGCGTGCTTCGCCAACGTCGCCGAACACCTGTCGCCCGGCGGCTGTTTCGTCGTCGAGGTGATGGTCCCGGATCTGCGCCGGCTGCCGCCAGGCCAGACGGCCGTGCCGTTCGCGACCGGTCCGGAGGTCTGGGCGTTCGATCTCTACGACGTCGCTACGCAGGCGATGAGCTCGAACTACGTCACGATCGACGGTGGCCGCACCGAGTTCAGCTCGATCCCGTTCCGGTATGCGTGGCCGGCCGAACTCGACCTGATGGCGCGCTTGGCGGGCCTGCGGTTGCGCGAGCGCTGGGAAGGCTGGCGCCGGGAAGCGTTCACTGGCGAGAGCCGGAAGCACGTCTCGGTCTGGGAAAAGCGGGCCGGCTGACGACCTCAGGAACCCGGGTTCCGGCGGTCCGGCGGGCGTGAGCCCATCATGGATGTGAATCCACTGTTGCTATCGCGACAAGGAACCAACATTCACCCACGGCGAACACCGGCAAACTCGGGCAAAAAGCTGCTGCGCCGAGCGTCGCCACGCCACAGCGTCGGGCGTCGCTACGCCACCGCGTTCGGGCTGGCCGTGGCCGCCGTCGCGGCCATTGCCCACCGGGCTATCCGGTCCAGAAGCGGCCCGCTGACAGAAGACTCCGCATGACCGAGGCCGGGCACGATCCAGAGTTCTTTGGGCTGGCGAGCGGCCTCGAACAGCTGCTCGGCGTGGTCGGACGGGAAGTACTCATCCCGGTCGCCGTGCACGATCAGCAGCGGCGTCGGCGCGATCATTGCAGCTGCGTCCGCGGGCGGCAGCGGCACCGGGTCCCAGCGTCCCTGGCTGACTCGTGTGTTCAGGACCCGCTTTGTAATGTATCGCCCGGCCCGGTGCTCAACCGCCCAGTGCACCCTGCGCATGGACGGCGTGCCGCGGTAGTACCAGCGGCCAGGCCCGCTCACCGACACGACCCCGTCGACGCCGCCGAGCAGCCCGGCATGCCGCAGCACGATGGAGGCGCCCATCGAAAAGCCGACCGTGACCACCCGCTCGTAGCCGAGCTCGCGCGCATACCGCACGACCGTGTCGACGTCTTGGATCTCCTTGTCTCCCATAGTGGTCGCCCCGCCGGACCGACCGTGCCCCCTGAAGTCGAACACAACCACCCCGGCATGCTCGTGGAGCCTCTTGGTCACCCGCCATACGTGCGGCCACTGCCAGTGCAGCGTAAAGCCGTGAGCAACGACGATTCCAAGCGCCTGGTCACCTTGCAGGTGCACCGCTTCGATCGGGACTCCGTCCGGGGTTACCAGCGTCTCGGCCTTAGTCACGGGCTTCGTCATCCCCCTATTCTGCGCGACCAATGCTGCTGCCTGACCCGGAGCCCTTCCCTGGCCCGTGCTGACTGCGGCAGGCTTGGTGACTGCTTGATCGATCCCTGCCCTGGAATGTCCGCCCGATCACACCGGAGATGCTATGTCCGTGCTAGAACAGCTCATTTCAGCCATCAAGTCGGAAACGGTCAAGGTCATCGACCTGACGGCACGGCTGGAGTCCAGCACTCCGGTTATCCAGCTGCCCGAGCCGTTCGCGAACACCACCCCGTTCTCGCTGCACGAGGTCAGCCGCTATGACGAACGCGGCCCCGCCTGGTACTGGAACGACATCAGCACAGGTGAGCACACCGGCACCCATTTCGATGCGCCAGTCCACTGGGTCACGGGCAAGGACGGTATCGACATAGCGGGCGTTCCGGTCACAAGCCTGATCGCGCCCGCAGTGGTGCTTGATTTCAGCGCGGAGGCGGCCGCCGACCCGGACTTTCTACTCGAGCAAGAGCACATCAGGAAATGGGAGACCGAGCACGGACCGCTCCCGGCGGGCGGCTGGCTGCTGTACCGGACCGGGTGGGACGCGAGGTCGGGCAGCCAGCAGGAGTTCCTTAACGCGAACGAGACCGGGCCGCACACCCCCGGCATCTCGGTTGCCTGCGCCCGGTGGCTCGCCGAGGAGGCGCCGGTGATGGGCATCGGCGTGGAGACTGTGGGCACGGACGCCGGTACCGCGCACTCGTTCGATCCCCCGTTCCCGTGTCATTCGGCGTTGCTCGGGGCGGGCAAGTTCGGCCTGACGCAGCTGCAGAACCTCGCGGCCCTGCCACCCACCGGCGCGGTGGTGATCGCCGGACCGCTACCCATCGTCGGCGGGTCCGGCAGCCCGGCGCGGGTGCTGGCGCTGGTGGAAAGTACGTCATGAAGGTCACCGACGGCATCGCCAAATCGCTGGCTAGCCTCGGCGCCGACACCATGTTCGGTGTCGTCGGTAGCGGAAACTTCCACCTCACCAATGCGCTGATCGCGCACGGTGTCCGGTACGTGGCTGCGCGGCACGAATGCGGCGCAGCGAGCATGGCGGATGCGTGGGCTCGGATCTCGGGCCGGCCTGCCTTGCTGACCCTGCACCAGGGGCCCGGGCTGACCAACGCGCTGACTGGAATCACCGAGGCGGCCAAGAGCCGTACGCCGTTGCTCGTGCTGGCGGCGGACGTCAGTGCGCGTGCAGTCACATCGAACTTCCGGATCGACGTGTCCGCGATCGCCAGCGCGACCGGCGCGACGGCGGCGCGGCTGCACTCGGCTGGCTTCGCGCTCGACGACGCGATGCGCGCTTACCGCATCGCGCGCGACGAACGGCGGACCGTTGTGCTCGGACTGCCGCTCGACGTGCAGGCAGGTGAATGCACCTGGCCCGGGAACCCGGATCGGCAACCTGCTGAGCCTGCTCCGCCGTCGCAGCGGCAGGCGGCGGACCTGGCGGCACTGCTCGCTGACGCGACAAGGCCGGTGTTCGTAGCCGGGCGCGGGGCACGGAGTGCAGCGGCGCGGGCGGCACTGGAGCGACTTGCCGACAGCTGCGGCGCGCTGCTGGCGACATCCGCCGCGGCGAAAGGCCTGTTCCGAGGCAACCCGTGGGACCTGGACGTCAGCGGCGGATTCGCGTCACCGCTGGCCGCCGAGCTAATCGCCAATGCTGACGTGCTCGTCGGGTGGGGCTGCTCGCTGAACATGTGGACCACGCGGCACGGCACGCTGATCGGCCAGCGCGCGGCTGTGGTTCAGGTCGACGATGATGTCTCAGCCATTGGCAGGCACCGGAAAGTGCATCTGGGAGTGGTCGGCGACGTTGCGCTGACCGCGCAGGCCATCACCGCGTTGCTCGAGCAGGAGCCACGCGGGCGCAGCGGAGCGGCCGACGACGAGCGCGGCGGCGGATACCGGTCGGCTGAACTCCGCGACGGCCTTGCCGCCCGGATTCGCTGGCGGGACGTCCCGTACGAGGACGAGAGCGACGGCAACCGGATCGATCCGCGGACGCTGACGATCGCACTCGACGACTTGCTGCCGGCCGAGCGGATCGTCGCGATCGACTCCGGCAACTTCATGGGCTACCCGAGCATGTTCCTGTCGGTGCCCGATCAGGACGGATTCTGCTTCACCCAGGCCTACCAGTCGATCGGGCTGGGACTCGCGTCCGCGATCGGCTCGGCGATCGCCAGGCCGGACCGGCTCGTGGTCGCGGCGCTCGGCGACGGCGGCGCGCTGATGGGCATCAGCGAACTGGAAACTGTTGTCCGGCTGGAACTGCCGATGGTCATCGTCATCTACGACGACGAGGCTTACGGCGCCGAGGTCCATCACTTCGGGCCAGATGGCTTCCCGCTGGACACCGTCCGGTTCCCCGCGGCCGACCTCGCGGCGATCGCACGAGGTTTCGGCTGCGACGCAGTGACGGTCCGCACATCGGATGACCTCGGACCGGTACGGGACTGGCTCGCGTCTCGGCCGGGCCCGCCCGATCGTGATCGACGCCAAGGTCACTTCGGACCACGGGGCGTGGTGGCTCGAGGAAGCCTTCCGCGGGCACTAGCTGTCATTTGCAGCATGGGTGCCGCTCTGGTGGGGCTAGGGCACCAGTAACCAGGCACCCGCAACGTGGCGAGCGGCTGGATCGGCTACCATGTTACCGTGGTAACCATTGAGCGAGCGCAGACCGGCCTCCGGATCGAACGCAGCACGCTAAAAGTTCTCAAGGGCCTGGCGGAGTACCTCGACCTGTCTCTCGGCGACCTCGTCGAGGGCATTGTCTTGCACGCCTTTGAGGGCAAGCCGCCGTTCGGGCCGCCCACCCTGGCCAAGATCGACCAGCTCAAGGCGGTCTACGGGCTGACCCTCACTGCCGCCGACGCCCACAAGCTGACGGAGCAGCCATGACCAGCAGCAATCGCCGACGGCTTACCGGCCGCATCACGGTCGACCTTCCGCCCGGCGAGGCATTCCGCCTGTTCACTCCGCGCGGCGAGCAGGACTGGGCGCACGGGTGGCGCCCTCGCTTCCCTGTTGCGGCCGCGGATGACTCGGAACCAGGCACCGTGTTCGAAACCGACGCTCACGGCCAGCACACGATCTGGCTGGTGACCAGCCGGGAGCCAGGTAAACGCATCTCCTATGCCCGGGTCACCCCTGGTGAACAGGCCGGGACGGTCACCGTTGCGCTCGACGCCTCCGGTGACGGCAGCGAGGTAGAAGTCGTCTATGAGCTGACCGCGCTGACTAGTGACGCGAGCGACAAGCTCGGCGAGTTTGCCGACGGGTATCCCGCTTATCTTCAGTCCTGGCAGGACGCGATCGCTTCCCGGCTCAGCGGCCAGCACTTGCCGCACGGTCATCCGGTCAGCTGACCCGCCGCGGCTCCCCCGCATTTCGGCGGGCCAGCAACCCTGGCATAGCCCGCAAGTCCGACGTACGGTCTTGCTACCTGGTGCTGGCCTCGCGTAGAGGAGCTGTTGCGATGACCGTCCAAGGCAGCCCGATCAAGTTCACTCCAGCTCCCCCGTCGGCAAGCTCGGCGGTGCCGGGATTCCGGGCACTCATCAAGGACCGGCCAGTGGTCCTGGCAGAACTTCCCGACGGGAGTACTGCCTGGCTGATCAGCGGCTTCGAGGAACTTCGCCAGATGGCGGTAGATCCGCGTTTCTCCCGTGCGCTAGCGACTTCGCCCGACCGTGCGCCGCAGGGCTTCGAGGCATTCGCCGGCGGTTCTATCAGCGGGATGGATCCGCCCGAGCACACCAGGCTTCGCAAGCTGGTGGCCCGCGCGTTCACTGCGCGGCGCGTGGAGGCGCTCCGGCCACGCGCGGCCCGCATCGTCGAAGAGTTAATCGACGCATTGCTCGCCCAGCCGCAGCCAGCCGATCTCGTCGCGGCGTTTTCCCTGCCGCTGCCGGTGCAGGTCATTTGCGAGATGCTCGGCGTGCCTGCCGACGACATGGAACAGTTCCACGCCTGGTCCGACACGGTGCTGGGAAACTGGGAGCGCAGCTCCGACGAGATCATGACTGCCGCCGCCGAGATGTTCGTCTACTTCGGCAAGCTCATCGAAATGAAGCGGGCCCAGCCCGCCGACGATCTGATGACAGCGCTCATCGCCGCGCGCGACCAGGCCGACCGGTTGTCCGAGGAAGAGCTGATGGTGCTGGGCTGCACGGTCCTGATCGGCGGGCACGAGACCACTGCAAACGAGATCAACCTGTCGTTGCTGACGTTGCTCGACCATCCTGCTGAGCTGGCCAAGCTGCGCGCTGACCCGGAGCTGATTCCCGGAGCGGTAGAGGAGCTCCTGCGCTACGTCCGGCTTGGCGGCCTCGCGCCCGCGCGGGTGACCAGGGAAGAAGCGCAGATCGGCGACGTCACGATCCCGGCAGGCGAAACGGTCATTCCGCTGTACGGCACTGCGAACCGCGACCCGTCGGTGTTCGCTGATCCTGACCAGTTCGACGTCGCCCGCGCTCCGGCCAACCATCTGGCCTTCGGCCTCGGCGTGCATTACTGCCTCGGTGCCCAGCTGGCCCGGATGGAGCTGCAGGAAGCATTCCGCGGTCTGCTGGGCCGGGTGCCCGGGCTGCGGCTCGCCGTTCCCGCCGACCAGCTCAGGTTCAAGCACGGGATGGCCGTCCACAGTCTGCGCGAGCTGCCCGTCAGCTGGGACGCGCCCTGACCCGCAGGCCCAAAGCAGTACCGGACTTCTGCATCACCGGTTGACTCTCTGGTTACGTGAGGGTTGACGGTGAGGGGATGATAATGGCGCGCCGTCTGGGCTTCGGGCTGTCCCGCGAGCTGTGGCTCGGGCCGCGGGCAGCACTGTATTCGGCCGAGTTCTTCCAGCCAGACGTCGGTGACGTGACGGCCTATGTACCGGTCACCCATGACCTGTCCAGCTCTGGAACGAGATCGGCGTAGACGGCCCCATCCGTGAGCACTACCTGGTCACCGAGTTCGACACCGACGACGAGTCAAGTTATCTGACCGAAGTCTGCTCGCCGGTCTTTCAGACGACAGCCCCGCAGTCCTGACGTCTCCAGAATCAGCAGACCAGGTGATACGGCGGCTTTCGGGAGGTGCAAACGTAGCCCCGGAACGCGAGGGGGATACGGCAATGGAGCGTTACGCGAATATCGGTGATCATGGTCTCATCGGGGACCTGCATACGACGGCGCTGGTAGCCACCGACGGGACGATCGATTTCTTCTGCTGTCCCAGATTTGACTCGCCATCGGTGTTCGCGTCTCTGCTCGACGCGGACAAGGGCGGCCACTTCCGGGTCAGTCCGGTTGCCGACAGCTACGTCTCCAAGCAGCTGTACTTCCCGAACACCGCGATGCTCATCACCAGGTTCATGACGCCCGACGGCGTGGGCGAGGTACTGGATTTCATGCCGGTCATCAAGGGCGAGCACGACAGGACGCCGCGGCTGGTCCGCTATCTGCGGGTTGCCCGCGGCACGATGGAGTTCCAGATCGATATCCAGCCCCGGTTCGACTACGGCCGGGCCCGGCACAGTGTCGAGGTCACGAACGCAGGCGCACTCTTCCGCAGCACCGACGGCATGGAACTGACATTTCACAGCACCCCGCCTGACGGCCCGGCTGATGCCGTCCCCGCTGGCGCGAAGCAGGTTGACGGCGGCCTGCGCAGCTTCATCAGCATGCGGGAAGGCGACACTGGCCGCGGCGTGATGCTGGAGTACGGCGGCGGGCAGCCACGCGCAGTCACGCCCGCTGAGCTGCAGCACCTGGCCGATCAGACCGCCGCGTTCTGGAAGGGCTGGCTGGCCCGCTCCACCTACACCGGCCGGTGGCGGGAGACGGTTCTCCGGTCAGCGATGACACTCAAGCTGCTCACCTATGAGCCCACGGGGGCCCCGGTCGCCGCGGCTACGTTCGGGCTGCCCGAGATGGCCGGCGGTGAGAGGAACTGGGACTACCGCTTCACCTGGATCCGGGATGGCTCGCTGGCCATACATACCCTGGTGAGCCTTGGCTACGTAGACGAGGCTTTCCGGTTCGGCGTCTGGCTGCGCGAGCGGGTGACCGAATGCGACTTTGCCGGGAGCTCAAATCCCATCAAGGTCATGTACCGGGTGGACGGGTCATCGCAGCTGACCGAGGAGACGCTCGACCACTTCGAGGGCTGGCGCGGATCGCGGCCAGTGCGGATCGGGAACGCTGCCGCTAACCAGCTCCAGCTAGACATCCACGGCGAGGCCATGGACGCACTGCTGACCGGGGATCTAGTCGGCCTCGAGATGGCTCACGTTGGCTGGCTCGCGCTTACCAGCGTGATCGACTGGGTCAGCGAGAACTGGGACCAGCCCGATGAGGGTGTCTGGGAAGTGCGCGGCGGCCGCAAGGACTTCACGTACGGCCGGTTCCAGTGCTGGGTGGCGCTCGACCGGGCCATCAAGCTCGCTCATCGGACCGGACGGCCAGCCAACATCGCCAAGTGGGTCGTCGAGCGTGACCGGCTCTACAACCAGATAATGACCCGCGGCTGGAACGACAAGGTCAAGGCGTTCACCCAGCACTATGCGAGCGACGTACTGGACGCATCGCTGCTGCTCATGCCCATCGAAGGGTTCATAGCCGCGCGCGACCCCATGTGGCTGTCGACTCTGGACGCCATAGACCGGGAGCTGGTCTCGGACAGCCTGGTCTACCGGTACAACCCGGCTGCCTCGCCGGACGGGTTGCACGGCGACGAGGGCACGTTCTCGCTCTGCACTTTCCTCTACGTCGAAGCCCTTGCTCGATCTGGCCGGCTCGACGACGCGATCCTGATCTTCGAGAAGATGCAGACCTACAGCAACCACCTGGGCTTGTTCTCGGAGGAGATCGGACCGACCGGTGATCAGCTCGGGAACTTCCCGCAGGCCTTCACGCACCTTCAGCTCATCAACGCCGCCGTCACGCTGAACCGCGAACTGGACCGCCGAGCGGGCACCGGCGAGCCTGTGCTTGCCTCGGCAATCGCCGGCTAGCTCGGCCAGGCCTGGCGACCAGAATGGCTGCCCGGCCACCAGAATGGCTGCCAAATTTTTCCGCAATTTCAACCGTCGTCGGGTTGACCGAGCCTTCTGGTTTCCCTTTCCGGCCTAGCATCGCTAGATGCTCTCTCGTCGCAAGTTCCTCCAGATCTCGGCCGCTTCGTCCGGCCTCGCGATCACTGGCGCCGACCTGCTCGGCCAGGCCGTCGCCAACGCCTCCAGCACGGTTCGCGCCGGCGGCTCCCGCGGTATCCAGCACGTCGTCATCCTGATGATGGAGAACCGCTCCTTCGACCACTTCCTCGGCTGGGTACCTGGCGCCGACGGCCGGCACGACTTGAAGTTCGTGTCCGCGGTCGACGGCAACACCTACCCGAACTACCCGCTCGCCCCCGACTTCCAGGGCTGCGGGTACAGCGACCCGGACCACAGCTGGGAAGGCTGGCTCGTCGAGCACAACTACGGCAAGATGGACGGCTTCCTGCAGCGCCCGACAACCCCGCCCGGCAACCCCGGTGTCACTCTCGCTGCAGCCAACACGTTCCCGATCGGCTACTACACCAACTTCCACCACGGCGGAAACCGCAAGGCACTGCCTGACCTGCCGGTCATCGGCGCGCTCGCCGAGAACTACATCACGCTGGACCGCTACTTCTGCTCGTTCGCCGGCGAGACATTCCCGAACCGGTTCTACCAGCACGCTGCTCAGACCGACCGGGACCACAACTCGGAGGTGGCCTCCACGCTGCCGACCATCTGGGATCAGCTGTCCCCGATCCCGAACTCCAACGGCATCCCGACCGGCGGCTATTACTACCGCGATTCCCCGTTCCTCGCGCTCTGGGCTAGCCCTGCGATTGAGCCGGGCGCGACGTTCAAGTACCAGGCGTTCTTCCACCCGTTCTCCGACGCTGACGCCTCCACCGCTGCGCTGTCCGCTGGCACGTCGTTCGTCGCGGCCTGCCAGAACGGCACGCTGCCCAACGTGTGCTACATCGACCCGGCCTTCGACGACGAGGGCACCGGAACCGCCGGAGACGACCACCCTCTCGCCGATGTCCGGCTGGGCGAGCGCTTTATCGCCGACGCTTATCACGCACTGGCCGACAACGGCTACCTCGACAGCACGGTATTCATCGTGACGTTCGACGAGTGGGGCGGCTTCTACGACCACGTGCCCCCGCCGCAGGTCATTGACGACACCAACCCCGCCAACGTGATGCACGCGGGCGACAGCACGACCCCGACCGACGGTCAGCTGATTCCGAACTACAAGCAGCTCGGCTTCCGGGTTCCCGGCATCGTCGTGTCAAACCTCGCGTGGCCGCACCAGGTCCGGCACGAGGGTCCGTTCCAGCACTGCTCGAGCCTCGCGCTGATCGAGTCCACCTTCGGCCTCACGCCGCTGACCGCCAGGGACCAGTACGCCCGCAATCTCCAGGAGCTCTTGCTGCCGCATCCGGTTCCCGCCCGGTTCGCTGTCCAGCCGTCCTCGATCCCGACCAGTTCGGACGTGATCGGCCCGGCGATCAGCCCGCCGTCGGAGTCGCTGCTGCAAGTGCTCGACGGGTACTGCGACAGTTCGACCCCGCCGACGTCTGTTCAGCCGACAGCGTGCAGTCGGTGTCTCCCGAGCCGGTGAATTATCCGCGGCTGCCGCAGACCTTCGGCGGGATTCCCGGCCTGACCGGCACCTCGGGCATGGCGGACATGTTCAAGCACTACCGTGGAAACGAGCACAAGAAGGGCTGATGCCGAGTTGCTCGCCCGGGTCGCCAGCGCTCACTCGATCCGGAGCGGCCCGGGCGAGCAACTCGTAACTGGCAAGGCGGTCAGCGTGGGCGAAGGCGCTCGTCGTCACCATGACTTCGTCGGCGCCGGTACTCGCGACGAGCCCCTCCAGCGAGTCGATGACCGTGTCCGGGTCACCGACGATATGAGAACCAGTAGCCTCCGCGATCACGGCGTGCTCGGCCGCTGAATACTGGCGCTGAGCAGCCTCTTCCGGACTCGGCAGCGTGGAAGGGCGCCCGGCGCGAAGGCGCAGCGACGACAGGCGCGCCGATCCGTGCAGCCAGTCGGCCGCCGCGCCGTCTTCAGCGCACACGACGGACACGCTGACAAGGCAGTACGGCTGCGGCAATCGCTCAGAAGGCCTGAACACCTTGCGGTACAAGGCCAGCGCAGGCCGGACATTGGCGGCGCTGAAATGGTAGGCGAAAGCAAACGGCAGGCCGAGCAGGCCCGCCAGTTCTGCGCTGTAACCGGTGGACCCGAGCAGCCACACGGCCGGCTCATTGCCCTCAGCCGGGATGGCACGCACCTGGCCGGGTGAGAAGTCTCCGGCGCGCTGGCCGGTGAAGTAGGCCCTCAACTCCCCGAGCTGATCGGCGAAGTCCGCAGCCGGCAGCCCGTCCGGGTGACGCCGCAGCGCCCGCGCGGTCACACGGTCAGTGCCAGGAGCCCGCCCGATCCCCAGGTCGATCCGTCCGGGGTGCATCGCCTCCAGCGTGCCGAACTGCTCAGCCACGGCAAGCGGCGCGTGATTGGGAAGCATCACCCCGCCCGAGCCGACCCGGATAGCCGACGTCGCCGACGCGATCTGGCCAGCAAGGACCGCCGGCGCCGAGCTCGCGATGCCCGGCATGCTGTGGTGCTCGGCGACCCAGTACCGCGTGAAACCCCACCGCTCGGCGTGCTGCGCCAGATCGACGCTACGGCGGAGGGCTTCGCCGCTCGACTCTCCGGTCGGGACCGGGCACAGGTCGAGTACCGACAGGGGGACGGAGAGGCGGCCGGTCACGACCGAAAGATTGCCAGGACGGGTCTGATGCGGCAAACCGCGGCCTGCCCCGGCGGCGGCCATGCTCCAGGAAATCGCTTGTACTTCCGGCGCTGTTCCGCTCTCCGCCCCTTAGAAGCAGGCCCACGCCACGATGGGCATGAAGTTGGGGAGGAAACATGGCTGAGCCGCCTGCTGGCTACGTACGTGTCGAAGGAACTAATCGGTTGCCTGTGCCGAATGCCAGGCGTGTCGGGCCAGCCGATCCGGACGAGAAGTTGTTGGTCAGCGTCCGCGTCCGCCGTCGCGGGGGCGCGCCAGCGCTGCCGGACTCGCTGCGCCGGCGTCTCACCGGGTGGACATATGTCCCGCGAGGAATTTGCGGCGGCCTACGGTGCCGATCTTGCGGACATTGCCCGGGTTCAGGCATTCGCTAACGAGCACGGACTCGCCGTGGAGGAAACGAGTGTGCCGCGCCGGACGGTGGTTCTCGCCGGGACCGTGGCGCAGATGAGCGACGCATTCAAGGTAGATCTCGGCAGCTATCAGGTGGGCGAGACGAGCTACCGGGGCCGGGAAGGACACGTGCACGTCCCGGCGGGGCTTTCCGAGCTCGTGGAAGGGGTCTTCGGGCTCGACAACCGGCAGCAGGCCAGGCCGTTGTTCCGCCGGTCGGCTATCGCAGCCGACGCCGCAAGCCCCGCCCAGTCCACGCGAACCCTTACGCCTCCGCAAGTCGCCCAGCTTTACGATTTCCCGGCCGGCATGAATGCAGCCGGTCAGTGCATCGGCTTGTTCGAGTTCGGCGGCGGCTATCACCCCGCCGACATCACCAGTTGGTTCAAGAACCTGGGACTGATAGAGCCCACGCTGGCTGATGTCGGTGTCGACGGCGCCTCGAACTCGCCGGGCGCGGATGCCGACACCGAGGTGATCCTGGATATCGACGTGGCGGGTTCGGTCGCGCAGGGCGCGCGGATCGCCGTGTATTTCGCGCCGTGGACCGAGCAAGGCTGGGTCGACGCGGTGACAACGGCAGTGCACGACGCCACCAACCAGCCCTCCGTGATCTCCATTAGCTGGGGATGGCCGGAGTTTCAGACCGCGAACGGGCTGACCTGGACCGCCGCGGCGATGAACGCCGTGTCCACCACGTTCCAGGAAGCTGCTGTCCTGGGCGTCACGGTCCTTGCGGCATCTGGTGACCAGGGCAGCGACTGCCAGATCGGCGACAAGCACGCGCACGTCATCTACCCCACGAGCGACCCGGGCGTCACGTCGTGCGGCGGGACCACCATCGAGAATGTGTCCGGAGGATCGTTCGGCGAGGTCCTGTGGAACGACGACGGCGCGAGCGGCGGCGGTGTCAGTGACGATTGGGCGGTACCGACCTGGCAGGCGTCAGCCGGTGTCCCAGCGTCGGTCAACGACAGCACCCACCACGGCCGGGGCGTCCCCGACGTGGCCGGTAACGCTGACCCGGACAGCGGTTACAGCCTCATCCAGAATGGCGGTCAGGTCGGCCCGATCGGCGGCACAAGTGCGGTGGCACCGCTGTACGCGGGGCTCATCGCACTTATCAATGCCAATCTGAGCTTCCCGGTGGGTTATCTCAACCCGACCCTGTACGCCAAAGCCGAGGCGTGGGGAGCGTTCCGGGACATCACCTCGGCCGGCACTAACGCCTTCAATGGCGCGCCCGGCTATTCAGTCGGCGTCGGATGGGACGCGACGACGGGGCTCGGCAGCATTAACGGCGAGACGCTGCTGTCAGCGCTTATCACCAAGCAGGACACGATGCCTCTCACGGTCGACTTGACCGGGGACGGCAAGGCCGACATCCTCGGCTTCGGCGACGCCGGAGTGTACGTCTCGCTCAACAACGGCACCGGCGGCTTCCCCCAGCCAACCTTTGCGCTGGCGAACTTCGCCTACGCCGCCGGCGACTGGCGGGTCGAGAAGCACCCCCGGTGCCTGGCCGACCTGACCGGCGACGGCAAGGCCGACATCATCGGCTTCGGCGACGCCGGGGTATACGTCTCGCTCAACAACGGCACCGGCGGCTTCCCGCAGCCAACTTTCACGCTCGCTAACTTCGCCTACGCCGCCGGCGACTGGCGGGTCGAGCGGCACCCGCGGTTCCTCGCGGACCTGACCGGCGACGGCAAGGCCGACATCGTCGGCTTCGGCGACGCCGGCGTCTACGTCTCACTCAACAACGGCGCTGCCGGCTTCCCCCAGCCCACTCTGGCTATTGCCAACTTCGGCTACGTCGCTGGGGGCTGGCGGGTTGAAAAGCACCCGCGGTTCCTCGCCGACCTGACCGGCGACGGCAAGGCCGACATCGTCGGCTTCGCCGACGCCGGCGTCTACGTCTCACTCAACAACGGTGACGGCACCTTCCAGCAGCCGGTCCTGGCCGTCGCCAACTTCGGCTACGTCGCCGGGGGCTGGCGCGTGGAGATGCACCCGCGGTTCCTCGCCGACCTGACCGGCGACGGCAAGGCCGACATCGTCGGTTTCGGCGACGCCGGCGTCTACGTCTCACTCAACAACGGTGACGGCACCTTCCAGCAGCCGGTCCTGGCCGTCGCCAACTTCGGGTACGTCGCCGGGGGCTGGCAGGTCCAGAAGTACCCGCGGTTCCTCGCCGACCTGACCGGCGACGGCAAGGCTGACATCGTCGGCTTCGGCGACGCCGGCGTCTACGTCTCACTCAACGACGGCAACGGCGGCTTCCCCCAGCCGACCATGGCGCTAGCGAACTTCGGCTACGACGCCGGGAACTGGCGGGTGGAGAAGCACCTCCGGTGGCTGGCCGACCTGACCGGCGACGGCAAGGCCGGCATCCTCGGCTTCGGCGGCCCCGGAGTGTTTGTCTCGG
Organism: uncultured Actinomycetota bacterium; assembly: GCA_963831615.1. GTDB lineage: Bacteria > Actinomycetota > Actinomycetes > Streptosporangiales > Streptosporangiaceae > JAJYUU01. Next base: position 51,222 of record CAWHQU010000002.1, read on the forward strand.
TCAACAACGGCAGCGCCGGCTTCCCCCAGCCAACCCTGGCGCTAGCCAACTTCGCCATCCTCGCCGGCGGCTGGAACGAGGCACGACACCCGAGATTCGTCCCTGGCAAGGGAGCGATTGGCGGCTAGCGCAGACCCTGCCCTGCGCGTAAGCAACCGGGCAGTCGCGGAGCGTCCAGCCCCGCGACTGCCCGTTTCCAGGAAATTATGGTTGCTCTTCAGGCGCAGCGCCCGGCGTCAGTCGCTGACCACCTCCGGGGGCGCCTCGGCGTAGGCGTGATGTGTCACCTGGCCGTCCGGGGTTCCGTCACCCACCATGGCCGGAGCCAGGTCGGGCTCCTCCATCGGGTAGGCGACCTCGCCGTGGACCAAGATGTCGCCAGCGACCAGCTCGGCATCGGACATCCGCAGCGGGGTGAAGAACTTGATCACGCGCAGGATCACGTAGGTGACGATCGCGTCCCAGACGATGACCGTGAGCGCGGCGCCTGCCTGGATCAGCAGCTGCTTGGGGTGACCGTAGAACAAGCCGGCCGTCGTCACGTTCGCGTTCTTGCCGAGGCCGAAGTAGACGATCATCTTCGGGTCGGCAAGCAATCCGACGAGCAGACCCCCGAACAGTCCGGCGAAGCCGTGGGTGTAGACCACGCCGAGTGTGTCGTCGACCCTGTTGAACGGCCAGACCTTCCGCGGCAGGTAACCGAAGAGCACCCAGACCAGGCCCGACGTCACCGCCCCGATGACGATCGCGCCGACGCCGTTGACGTAGCCGGCGGCCGGCGTGATGCCGACCAGACCGCAGATCATGCCGTTGACGCCACCGAGGAACGTGGGCTTCTTGTCCTTGCCGAAGCCCATGTCCATGATGATCCAGGTCATCATGGCAACGGCGGTTGCGAGGTTGGTGTTGATCACGGCTGCTGTCGCGTCCGCGCCGGCGAAGTACGGGTCGCCGCCGTTAAAGCCGTTCCAGCCGAGCCACAGGATTCCGGCGCCGACTGCGATGAAGAGCAGGTTGTTGGGGACTGCCTTCTCCCGGTCGCGGGCCAGCCGCGGGCCTACCATGGCGGCAGCGACGAAGCCGGAAACGCCGGCGGCGAGGTGGATGACGTAACCGCCAGAGAAGTCCAGGGCGCCGTGCGCTGCCCAGTAGCCGCCGCCCCACAGCAGGAATGCGTTGACGGCGTAGGCGAAGGTGATCCACAGCGGGACGAAGATCAGCCAGACCTTGAACTTGATCCGGCCGATCACGCTGCCGATGAACAGGATAGGTGTGATGGCTGCGAACACGAACTGGAAGTAGGCCAGCGTTCCCTCAGGGAACCTGAAGTGAGGCATGCCGGCCACAAGACTCGGGATGACGGCCTGGGCCTGTTCGCCTCCGGCACCGACGATCGTTGACGGTTTGCCCAGAAGACCAGCGCCGAAGCCGGTGATCCAGGGTGTGCCGAAGCCCATCTTGAACGCCCACAGCACCCACACGATCAAGGTGAGCGCGAATGCGGCGAACACCATCATCATGGTGTTCACGGCCCACTTACGCTGGACGATGCCGCCGTACAAGACGGCCAGCGCGGGGATGCTCATCAAGCCGACGAGCGTGGCCGCTGTCATCTGCCAGGCGTTGTCGCCCGAGCTGAGCCAGCTTAGGTAGGGAGTCACTCTCCGCCTCCAGAGGCTGAAGCGAAGGGTTGCCGGGTGCCAGGCGTCTGTGACCAGCACGGGCCCAGCCGACCGCTTCGGTTTCGTTAGTACGGTCCATGTCTCCCATGGCATCGTTTCGGCCAGATTTCGCGATCGTTACGCCGGCCGTACAAGGCGCCTGACGGACGCAAGCGGTGTTAAACCTTTGTTACGCGACCCAGGTTAAGGAATCGTGGTGGCCGGGACCGGTCTCGAAACCCGGCACCAGGTGACCCGGCTGTCGGGACCGGAAATCGTGCCCCAGTTATCGGCGAGCGCGTCCACTAACAGCAGGCCGTAGCCGTGCTCGGCGCCGTCAGCGCTTGACTCGGCCAGACAGGGTTCCGACGGACCACCGTCGTCGCGCACCTGCACCAGGACGCCTGCGGATACCGGGCACAGGGCTACCGTGACGGTGCCGCCGGGCCCACCAGACTGACTGTGCAGGACAGCGTTGGTCACCAGTTCGCTGACGAGAAGCATCACGGTCTCGGCCGCCGGGTCGCCGTCCCCCAATAGCTGACGCGTCATCAGACGTGCCGCGCTGGCAGAGTCCGGCGTTCCCGGAAAGACGCGCAGCAACGGCCGACGGGCCGGGCTCTCGATCACGTCAGGTGCGGTCGGCGGCAAAGTCGACGCCTTGTCCGAGCCGCCCGCGGTCATGCCCGAACCTCGCACACGACCGGCTCAGGCGGCGCATGCGGGGGCGCAAGCGCTGGCACGTTTATGGTCATAGCTATTGCTCCGATTACGCGGTTTAACCCCGGATTGATGGGCTTCGGCTACTCGGGTCCAGACCATAACGAAGCGCTGATTACCGAGCAGTTGCCCAGGCGTAACCGGCTCGCATTTACGTCGCATGGCCAACCGAGCTCACTCGGCAATATCGTCGCCATAAGTTACGATTGCGGCATTCCTGTGGGTCGTGACTATGACTTTGGTGCTCCAGCAGCGGTTCCCCTGCCAATAGCAGAACCCGCAGTCATTCAAGATCATCCGGTGCCAGCGCGTGCGTGACCAGAGGGTAGGTGTTCAGTGGAATTCCGGATACTCGGCCCGCTCTACGCGGACGCGGGCACTGGCCGCGGGCCGGCCGTCATCGGTCAGCCGCTACTCCAGTCCGCCCTCGCAGTCTTACTCCTGCGCGCGAACAGGACGTGTCCGCGGGCGATGCTGATCGAAGCGCTCTGGGGCAGTGAGGCGCCCAGCGCCCCAGAGGCAGCGCTACGCGTGTGCATCAGCAGGCTGCGGCGGTGCCTGGGCGAGTGTGCAGGCAGGCTAGTGACTGTCGGACCGCCTGGCGGCCGCTCGCCCGCGCATCGTCAGCAGCGCGGCTATGTGATGTTGGTGCGCCCTGGTGAGCTGGACGTCGATGAGTTCACCGACCTGGCCGCGCAAGGTCAGGCTGAGCTGGACTCGGGCAATGTCACTGCGGCGGCAGCTTCGTTCATCCAGTCGCTGGCGCTGTGGGGCGATCCGCCGTTACCGGATGTGCCCCAGGGTCCGGCGTTAGCCGGCGACGTCGCAAGGCTGACGAACCACCGGCGAGCGGTGATGGATGCACTTGTCGACGCACGGTTGGCGGCCGGTGAGCACGAGCAGGTCCTCGGGCAGCTGCGCGCCGCGGTCATGGCTGACCCGGGTCGGGAGCGAGCTTGCGAGCAGCTGATGCGCGCGTGCCACGCGCTCGGCCTGCACAAGGAGGCTTTGGATGTCTATCAGCTAGCGCGGAGGGTCACGCTCGAACAGCAGGGTGCTGAGCCAGGCCCGGCGCTGACTGTCCTCTACCGGAGGATCCTGGCTGAGGAAACCGCCATGGCTGGTTCGGGCATGAAGGTCGCCGAACTGCCTGCCGGCGTGCCGAGACTGGGAGCCTCGCAGGTTCCTGGCCCGCCACCCGACTTCACCGGCCGGGCGACCGAGATCGCCGCGATTGCCGGCGACCTGGACGGCGCTGCCGTTCCGGTCGCGGTGGTCAGCGGAGCGCCTGGCGTGGGAAAGAGCACCATTGCAGCTGCCGTCGCGATGCAACTGCGGTCGAGCTTCGCCGATGGTCAGCTCTACGCTGAACTCGGCGGCGTCGAACATCCGGCGAATCCCCAGGACGTGCTCGCCGGAATGCTACAGACGATGGGCATCCCGGCCCGCAGCATTCCTGCGGCCGGACCGGCGCGCTCTGCGCTGTACCGGTCACTGTTAGCTGGTCGCAACGTCCTCGTCATCGCTGACGACGCCGCAACTGCCGCACAGGTCCGTCCGCTGATCCCTGCCCCAGGCGGGGCAGCCGTGCTGGTGACAAGTCGCGGTCGCCTTACCGGGCTCGCAGGAGCCCGATTCACGGCGCTGAGCGGGCTGCCGGATGCTGAATCGCTGACACTGCTCGGGCTCACTGCTGGGCCTGAGCGCGTCGCCTCGGAGCCCACCGCTGCCCGCGCCATCGGGGCAGCGTGCGCTGGCCTGCCGCTGGCGTTGCGCCTCGCCGGAGTCACGCTCGCGGCGCGGCCTGGGCTGACGATGGCGCGGCTGGCGCGCGAGCTGGAGAGTAGCGGGGTACTGGATTCGCTGGCCGCTGAGGACATCTCGGTGCGAGCGACCATTAGCTCGAGCTATCGGGCAATCTCGAAGTCCGCCCGCGTCGCGCTGTCCGCTGCGGCGGCCACCATCCATGGAGCGATCGCCGCCACCGAGCTAACGGAGCTGGCGGACGGAAACGGCGAAGTCCTCAGCCAGCTCCTGGCCGTCGGGCTGCTGACGCCGGTGCAGGAGACCAAGGGCGCCGACGAGTGCTACGCCTTGCACCCGCTCATCCGAGCCTTCGCTATCGAACACATGCGGGACTCTGTCAACCGTCTAGGCGCCTCGGTGCCGCCGTCAACCGGATTCACTGCAGCCAGCTACGAGGCCAGCTGAGCGCTACTCCCACTCCCAGTAAAAGCCAACAACGGTCTTGTCAACCGAGCGAACGTAGCGGTGCACCGAGCACTCGCGGTCGAGAGTCACGACCTCACGCTGAATGACGTCGCCGTCATCGCCGTCCCAGTGCGCCCACCAGACCTGAGCCGGGAGCCGATTCGGGTGAAAATCGACTCGCATGTCGAGGTTCTCCGCGTACCGCATGACCGCGCGCCGGTACTCTCGCTCGGCCGGATCTGCAGGGTCGCCAGGGAAGCGATAGGTGACCCAGTATTCGAGGGTGATGGTCTCGCCGAGATCGAGAGTCCGTGCCAGCAGTATCTCGGCGAAGAACATATCGTCACGGATCTGCTGAACGTTGCCGTTCACCTCCTTGCCGCCCTGCCCGACCTCAACGGTCAGCACATTGGGGTCACACAGAAACGGAATGCGATCGACCCCTTGCGTTATCGCCTCGATAACATGCAGCATCCGAACGCGATCGATGCGGCCGTCCCCGCCGACATAGACATGGTCATGCAACGAGAGCGTCTGATGTCGAGGCGGCCCGAGCACTTCAGCGAGCTCACGCTGAGTTTCCAACTTCACAGCGTGAGTGCCGGACATCACCCCTATGCTTGCCGACCCGTGCCACAGCCGCCACAGCCGTCCCGCCTCGTGCTCCGAGAAGCCAAACGCGTCGATAAACAAGCGAAGCGTTTCCGCACTGAAGTGCAGGCCAGATAAAGCGCCGGAGACCGTCTCCCGAAGTTGGTACGGCATCATCTGCGCGTCGCCCGCGTGACCGGGCGCCGCCCGTAACCTGTCGGCAATTACCTCAGCGACAGCCATCTGATTGATGACGCCGTCTCGCGGCCTAGCCACGTGCTGCCGCCACGCGTCACGGTAACGTCCCGGTTTGAGCAGCAGCTGCCGCAGGTACTCAGCAGCTGCGCGCCGACTCTCGATGTGCGCGGCGTCGGTCACGGGCGACTCTTTCCACGTGGCAAGCGTCTCTACATGCGACCCAGTCATACTCGGGTCGCTGGCCTACTCCCACTGCCAGTAGAAACCGACCACTGTCTTATCAACCGAGCGAACATAGCGGTGCGCCGAGCACTCGCTGTCAAGCGTGACGGCCTCGCGCTGAATTACGTCGCCGTCTGTCGCCGTCCCAGTGAGCCCACCAGACTTGTGCTGGTGGCCGATTCAGGTGGAAAAGCGACTCGCATGTCGATATTCTCTGCGTGCCGCATTACCGCGCGCCGAAACTCACGTTCGCCAGGGTCCGCCGGATCGCCTGGAAAGCGGTACGTAACCCAGTACTCGAGCGTGATGGTCTCACCAAGATCCAGGGTGCGTGCCAGCAGTATTTCCGCGAAGAACATATCGTCGCCGATTTGCTGCACATTACCGTTCAGTTCCTTGCCGCCCTGACCGACCTCGACGGTCAGCACGTTTGTGTCGCACACGAACGGGATTCGATCTACGCCTGGCGCTATCGCCTCGATGACGTGAAGCATCCGAGCGTGATCAATTCGACCGTCCTCGCCGACATAGACATGATCGTGCAGCGAGACGGTCTGATGTTTGGGTGGCCCCAGCACCTCAGCGAGCTCACGCTGGGTGTGACTGGGTACAGCGTGGCTACCCGACAGGAAACCGATGCTCGCCGAGCCGTTCCAGAGTCGCCACAGCCGTCCAGCTTCGTGCTCGGAAAAGCCGAACGCACCTATGAAGAGCGACAGGGCAGGGCGACTGAGCAGCCGCCCGGTCAAGGCGCGAGAAACCGTGTCCTTCAGCTGATGTGGAGTTATCTGAGCGTCCGCGGGACTTCGCGGCTCGGACCAAAGGTGCCGGGCGATTACCTCGGCGACGGCGAGTTGGTTAATCGTGCCACGCCGCTCTCGGGACACGTAGCGCTCCCACGACTGCCGATACGCGCCCGGCTTCAGCAACAATTGTTGCAGGTACTGCGAAGCGGCACGGCGACCGTCCTGCCGCTTCATATCAGTTCGCGGCATCAATCCATCCTGGCAGACATTAGTCATTGGCTGGCCCCGTTAGCTTACAGAGCACTAGCAGATGCGGAAACATGAGACTTGCGAATTCGGGCAGACTCACCGCTTTCTGCCTAGCCGAAACAGCACTCTCGCCAGGCTGCCGCGATCCTACCTCTGCGCACAGTAGTCAACTAGTGTCGTATTCGGACATGGCTGAACGGCAGATTGACTGGCGGCGAATATTGTAGCTGCCGGGCTGGTCGAACTGACGGCGAGCGCAGTCAAGCCGAAGCCGCTTGCCAGGACGGCTGAACTGGCGACTACGACAGCGACGCGAGTACGGACGACCTTCATGGTGCAACCCTTCCCGGCGCTCACCCGGGCATGAGGTATCCCTCACGCTACTCAACGTGGCCGCCGTCAAAAGCATGTTAGAGGCATAAAAAGGACCCGTCAACGTCACCTGCAATGGATGGCACCACTGTTTGGAGCAGTCCGTACACAATGCGTGATCGGCTCCGCATCGATCGGCGCTCGCGCCCCACTCGTTCCATCCCCTTCCCACGGGCTTCGCCTTCGACCTGAGCGCGCTTGACTCACCCGTCCCTGCCGACTCGAGCTCAGTCAAGGATCTCAGTCAAGTCCACGGTTATCTCGCATACAGAAACGCCGCCACGGGAGACAGTAAGAAAGAGGTCAGTCGGCGACGAGCTCTGCTTCGAAGCCATCGGAGTTCTCTAGGTATGCCGCATAGTGCTGCGGACCGCCTGCGTATGGGTGCAGGTCCGAGAACATCAGCTTCCAGCCATGCAGGAGCGCCTCGGCAGTCAGTTCATCGACTTGCCGCGGACTCGGGACGTGGAAAGCCAGATGATTCAGCCCGGGACGGCATCGGTCGTGCCTGCTCGCGGTGCGCGCCGGGGACTGCTCAACCACGATGTAAGCATGCCCGGACTGCCAGCTGCGGCCGCCCGGCCAGTCCTGGAACATCCGGTAGCCCAGAGCCGTCAGCAGCCAGCCCCAGCTGACGATGGCCCGATCCAGGTTCGGAACCCAGAGCTCCACGTGGTGTATGGCGCCAATGGCCGGCCGATCGGCGGGAACTGACTCAAGCCCGGCGCTCTGCTCCGAGCCGAGCCGACCCTCGTCCGCTTGCACGGCGCTGTGCTGCGCCACGCTGCCCTGCACAACGCTGCCCTGGCCTGGGCCGACCTCTGCCTGAGTCTCTGCCATAACGACGTCCCTGCAGGTCTCCGTACTGCTGGTTCGCTGCTACCCGGCATGGCCGCAGCGCCGGAGATGACGTTACGGCATCTAAATGCGAATTTCGCTGTTAACCGCGCGAAATGCCAAGATCTGCCGCAAGTGACACTGCTGAATCGAGCGCGGGCGCCAGCCGTCAGCCCGAATACCGCCAAGTGATCTTCATGGGTGCCGGATCAGTGCGGTCAGGGCGCCTCCAATTCGGCACCGACGGTTGCGGACGGCGGACGGCGGACGGCGCCTCGGGGCCAGTTTCGACCGTCACAGCTGCCGGCGAGCGAGTCGGCGGCACAGCTGCCGGCGAGCGAGTCGCGGCTAGTCGGGGGCGGGCAGGTTGGCCAGCACGTCCAATGACGCTCGGTGCGCATCTGCGGTACCGAGCCCGATCGAGTCGGCTTTAGCCCGCTTGAGATACAGGTGCGCCGGGTGCTCCCAGGTGAAGCCGATGCCACCGTGCAGCTGGATCATCTCCTGTGCGGCCTTAAGGGCCGTGTCCGAGCAGGCCGCCTTGGCGAGCGCGACCGCCATTGTCGTCTCAGGGCCGAAACCGGCCGCCAGCCAGTCGGCCGCGTACCGGGCCGCCGCCCTGGCCTGCGTCACCGATACCCACAAGTCAGCCAGCCGGTGCTTGATCGCCTGGAAGCCGCCGATCGGGCGGGCGAACTGGCGCCGCTCCTTTACATAGGCGACGGTCGCGTCCAGGCACTGCTCGGCAAGGCCTAGCTGCTCAGATGCGAGAACACCGGCACCCGCCAGCAGCGCAGCAGCGACCGCCTGCTCCGCCGACGGCCCGCCCGCGATGCGACGCGCGAGCACCTGATCCAAGCGGATCTCGCAGAGCTGACGGGTCATGTCCAGCGACACCAGCGGGCGCTTGCCGACACCAGGCTCACTGACCCGAACCGCGTACAGGCCATACGGCACGCTGTCGACCGGAACGATCAGCAGGCTGGCCGGCAACGCATCCGCCAGCCCGGTAATCGTGCCAGTGAGCCGGTAGTCACCGCGCTCGTCGCCGCGCTGCGGTGCATCCAGCCGCACGCGTCGACTCCGGCCGGGTACGCGTCCCGGCGGCGAACGGGATTGCCAGCGACGCCGTCACCGCACCACTCGCCAGCTCCGGGAGCAACTCGGTGTCACCGGCGGCCGATAGCGCCGTCGTCGCGATGACCGCGCTGCCGAGAAACGGAACCGGGGCGACCGCCCGCCCGAGCTCCTCCGCGACAACTGCCGCCTCACGGTATGAGGCCCCGGCGCCGCCGAGGGATTCCGGGATGAGCAAGCCCGCGCAGCCGACCTCGGCCGCCAGCGTGTGCCACAAACCCTCGTCGTAGGTCTGCCCGGTCTCCGTCCTGGCCAGCACGTCGCGCCAGGGCGCTTTGTCGGCCAGCAGCCCGCGGACCGCAGCGCGCAGTTCGGTCTCGGTCTCGCCGTAGAGCAGGTTCGCCGTCCGGGCCGGGCGGCCGCGCCCGCTCGCCCCTGGCCCGAAGGCGCCCGAAGCCGCCTCGTTCACCGTCGCTTCACTCGCCGTCCCTTCACTCGCCGTCGCTTCACTCGCTGTCGCTTCACTCGCTGTCGCCTCAGTCACCGCGGCAGATCCTTCCAGGGCCCGCTGTCCACTCTGGCCTCCTTGGGCAGCCCGAGGACCCGTTCGGCGATGATGTTGCGCAAGATTTCCGACGTGCCGCCCTCGATCGAGTTGCCCTTGGCACGCAGGAACCGGAAGCCCGGGTTACGGCCGAAGAAGTTCGCGCCCTCCGGCCGCCGCAGCGTCCAGTCGTCGTACAGCAGCCCTTCTCCGCCGGCCAGCTCGACCTCGAACTCGGAGATTTCCTGGTTCAGCCGCGCGAACACCAGCTTGGCGGCTGAGCCTTCCGGTCCGGGCTGCCCGGCCGAGAGTTGCTGCCGCAGCCGGGCGCCGGCGAGCCTGGCGACCTCGGCATCGGCCCACAATCTGAGCAGCCGGTCATACAGTCCCGGAGTCCGCAGCTCGGGGTGCTCCCGCCAGGTCCGGGCCGCGGAGGCGATCATGCCGCCTTCGCGGGGCATCGCGTTGCCGCCGATCGACACCCGCTCGTTCATCAGCGTCGACATCGACACGGTCCAGCCCTGGCCCACGTCACCGATCCGGTCCGCGTCCGGGATCTGCGCATCGGTCAGGAAGACCTCGTTGAACTCCGCCTCGCCGGTGATCTGCCGCAACGGCCGCACCTCGACGCCCGGTTGCTTCATGTCCAGCGCGAAGTACGTGAGGCCCTCATGCTTCGGCAGGTCCGGGTTCGTGCGCGCGACGAGCAGCGCGCGCTTAGCCATGTGCGCGGAGGACGTCCAGACCTTCTGCCCGTTCGTGGTCCACGTGTCGCCATCGCGGACCGCCCGGGTGGCCAGCCCGGCCAGGTCAGAGCCGGCGCCCGGCTCGCTGAACAGCTGGCACCAGATCTCCTCGCCCGTCCACAGCGGCCGCAGCCAGCGCTCCTTCTGCTCAGGCGTGCCGTGCGCCAGGATCGTCGGTGCGGCCATGCCGAGCCCGATGCCGTTGCGCTCGGGGTGGTTCGACGGCGCGCCGGCCGCCGCGAACTCACGATCAACCACTACCTGGAGGGAACGGGGTAGTCCCTGCCCGCCGAGGCCTGCCGGGTAATGCACCCAGGCCAGTCCGGCGTCAAAGCGGGCACGCAGGAACTCCAGCCGCTCGGTGCTGCCGGGATCATGAGCCGCCAGGAACTCGGCAACCTGCGAGCGGAGGCCATCGGCGTCGGTCAACTGCCCGTTCCCGCCCTGGTCGGCATTATCTGTTAGCACAGAGGTCCGCCCGCCACGTAAATCACCTGGCCGGATACGAACCCGGCACCCTCGCTGACCAGGAAGGAGATCACGTGCGCGACGTCATCCGGCGTGCCGACCCGGCGGACCGGGATGCTGGCGGCCGCGGCCTTCTGGAATTCCTCGAAGCCGATGCCGATCCGCGCCGCAGTGGCAGCCGTCATGTCGGTGGCGATGAAGCCGGGCGCGACTGCGTTGGCCGTGATGCCGAACTGACCGAGCTCGATAGCCAGGGTCTTGGTGAAGCCCTGCAGGCCGGCCTTCGCGGACGAGTAGTTCACCTGGCCGCGGTTACCGAGCGCGGAGCTGGACGACAGGTTGACGATCCGGCCCCACTTGGAGTCGACCATGTACTTCTGGCAGGCCTTGCTCATCAGGAACGAGCCGCGCAGGTGAATGCCGAGGACGGTGTCCCAGTCGTCCACGGTCATCTTGAACAGCATGTTGTCCCGGATGACGCCGGCGTTGTTGACCAGGACAGCGGGGCCGCCGAGCTCGCTGGCGATCTTGTCGACGGCGGACTGCACCTGATCGGCGTCGCTCACGTCGGCGCCCACGGCCAGCGCTCTGCCGCCAGCGGCCTTGATCGCGTCGACGGTTGCGCCGCAGTCGCCTTCCTTCAGATCGAGGACCGCGACCGCGAAACCGTCCGAAGCCAGGCGCTTAGCCGTTCCGGCGCCGATGCCGCGGGCGGCGCCGGTGACGACGGCTACTCGCTGGGACGCCTCTGACATATGTGTTCCTCCTGACGCATCGGGGCCTGCGCCCCCTGGTATCCCGTCGCTGGCATCCCGCTGCGGGTATATCGCCAGCGGCCGGGGCTAGTTTTACCGGTACTTCTTGAGCTCACGGTAGGCGAGGGACCGCTTGTGCACCTCGTCCGGCCCGTCCGCGAACCGCAGCGTCCGTGTGTGCGCCCACATCAGTGCCAGCGGGAAGTCCTGGCTGACGCCGCCCCCGCCGTGCGCCTGGATCGCCTTGTCGATGATCCACTCAGTCGTCTGCGGCACCAGGATCTTGATGGACTGGATCTCGGTGTGCGCGCCCTTGTTGCCGACCGTGTCCATCAGCCAGGCGGTCTTCAGCACGAGCAGGCGGGCGGCCTCGATCCGCACCCGCGACTCGGCGATCCAGTCCTGGATCACGCCCTGGTCGGCCAGCGGCTTGCCAAAAGCAACGCGGTCGGTAACCCGCCGGCACATCAGCTCGAGCGCGCGCTCGGCGGCGCCGATCTGCCGCATGCAGTGGTGGATGCGGCCGGGCCCGAGCCTGGCCTGGGCGATCGCGAAGCCCTCGCCCTCGCCGGAGATCACGTTCGCCGCCGGCACCCGGACGTCGGTGAACTCGATCTCAGCGTGGCCGCCGTGTGTCCCGTCGGTGTAGCCGAAGACGTGCATGCCGCGCTTGATGTTCACGCCGGGTGTGTCTCTGGGGACCAGGATCTGGGACTGCTGGCGGTGCCGGTCAGCCTGCGGGTTGCTCTTGCCCATCACGATGAGGATCTTGCAGCGCGGGTCCATGGCGCCGCTGGACCACCACTTGCGGCCGTTGATCACGTACATATCGCCGTCACGAGCGATGCTGGTCGAGATATTCGTCGCGTCCGACGAGGCGACACCCGGCTCGGTCATGCAGAACGCCGACCGGATCTCGCCGTCCAGCAGCGGCTGCAGCCATTGCTTTTGCTGCTCGGCCGTGCCGAACTCGGCCAGTACCTCCATGTTGCCGGTATCCGGCGCCGCGCAGTTGAGCGCCTCCGGTGCGATGAACGACCGGCCGGTGAGCTCTGCCAGCGGCGCGTACTGCAGGTTAGTCAGGCCGGCGCCCTGCGGGTGATGCGCCAGGAAGAGGTTCCACAGGCCCTGTTTCCTGGCTTCGGCCTTCAGGTCCTCGAGCACCGGCGGGCGTTCCCAGCCGCGGCCCTGGCTGGCCATCTCGGCGGCCTGCTCTTCGAATACCTTCTCCGCCGGCACGACGTGCTCGTCCAGGAACGCCTGAAGCTGGCCGCGGAGTTCCTCTGTGCGCGCATCGAATGCGAAATCCATCTGAGCCTCCAGGGCCAATCGCGGCCACGAGTCCGGAACATGGTACCTACCGGTCAGTACGGCCTCCACGCTACGGTGCAGCTATGCCAATGGTCGAGACCGTCCGCGGTCCCGTCGATGCTCAGGATCTCGGGACGACGCTCATGCACGAGCACGTGTTCGTCCGCAACGAGGAAGTCCAGTTGAACTACCCGGCCGGCTGGGACGAGGAGGGCCGGGTCACCGACGCTATCGGCAAGCTGAACGCGCTGGCCAGGCGCGGCTGCCAGACGATCGTCGATCCCACGGTGATCGGCCTCGGCCGCGACATCAGGCGCATCATCCGGGTCGCCGCCGGCACCAGCCTCAACATCATCGTCGCGACCGGCTTGTACACCTACAACGAGGTGCCGTTCTACTTCAGGTTCCGCGGGCCCGGCCCAGCAGATTCAGCAGCAGGCGGGCTCGACCCGATGGCGCAGCTCTTCATCGAAGACCTCACGACCGGGATCGCGGGCACGGGCGTGAAAGCCGCGTTCCTCAAGTGCGCGGTCGATGAGCCGGGGCTGACGCCAGGCGTGGAACGGGTGCTGCGGGCGGTCTGCCAGGCGCACGCCGAGACCGGCGCCCCGGTGACCATCCATACGCACCCGCACTCGTTCACCGGCCGGGCGGTGCTGGAGGTGCTGCGGGCGGAGAAGGCGGACCTGACGAAGGTCGTGCTCGGGCACAGCGGCGACAGCACGGACCTGGACTACCTGTCAGAGCTGGCTGACGCGGGCTGCGTGCTGGGAATGGACCGGTTCGGGCTGGACATCATCACGCCGTTCGATGACCGCGTTGCCACGGTGGCGGCGATGTGCGAGCGAGGCTACGCCGACCGGATGGTCCTGTCGCATGACGCCGCGTGTCACATCGACTGGTTCCCGGCGGAGGTGGTGCCCCGCTTCGCGCCGGCGCTGGCACTTCGAGCACCTGTTTGACGACGTGCTGCCGGCGCTGCGTGAGCGCGGTGTTAGCGAGTCGCAGATTCAGACGATGCTTGTCGACAATCCGCGACGGTATTTCTCCGGCAACTGATTTGCCGGCAACTCACGAGGACAGACGCACGCGGCGGTCCGTTCACGGGGCCCGCTATGAGTGAGCTTCCAGCCGCTTATGGACCTGGAGCGCAGAATCCACGTGGAACTGCCGGTGCAGGCGCTGCTCCCGTGCCCGGAAGTAGCCGGTCGCCGCTGCCATCGGAATCATCTCGGGCCGGTCGACCTCATACGCGTGCCCATGGGACACAATGGTCGCTGAGCCACTATCGAGGACATTCTTCAGCCAATCGGTGCGCTTACCATAGGGCAGAGCGATCAAGAAGCTGTCATCATGCTGGGCCGCGATAACAGGTGTCTCATACGCCCGACCCGACCGGCGGCCGACATGGCGGACGACCGAGGTATTGGATCCTTCGTTGCCGGCTGATCTCAGAGCGAGCGGCCGCATGACTCGGGTGAACATTCGCAGGGCGTTCTGCGTTGAACTTCTCATAGCGCCAACCTACTCTGCGCGCGGGGCCGCTTGACCGATGCGCGCGGGCCCGAGCGCAGGGCCGCGATGAGCCGGCCCCGTACTCACGGAGCGTGGGACCCGCCGGTCGTGACCCAGTGCGACTAGGCGCTCAGGTTCGCCGGAGCCTCAGCGCCTCGGCGATGATCGTCAGGGTCTTGATGTGACCCTCCACCGAGCCGAGGCCGGCGCCCATGGTGTTGACAGACACGTGCGACGCCCCGGCTGCGCGCCAGCGCTCGACGTGATCGATCAGCCGCTCCGCGCCGCCGACGCCCCAGCTGACCCGGCCTTCCATGCCGATCGCCGCCGGATCGCGGCCCGCTTCGGTGGCGGCCCGCGCCACGATCGCTTTCGCTTCGTCCAGCTTCGGTCCGGGCGGGACTTGCGGGAACCAGCCATCCGCCAGCCGGCCGGCCCGCTCGTAGGCCGGGGCGGACTGGCCGCCGAACCAGACCGGGATCGGCCGCTGAACGGGCATCGGCGCCAGCCCGGCGCCGGTCACGGTCTCATAGCTGCCGTTGAACGTGACCGTACGCTCGGTCCACAGCCGCCGCAGCAGCTCGACCTGCTCCCCCATCCTTCTGCCTCGGTCGGTGAAGTTCTTGCCGAGCGCCTCGTACTCGACCGCATTCCAGCCGAGCCCGACGCCGAGCCGGAACTTGCCGCCGGTGAGCAGGTCAACCTCCGCGGCCTGCTTGGCGACCAGCGCCGTCTGCCGCTGCGGCAGGATGATGATGCCGGTCACCAGCTCAAGCGAGGTGATCCCGGCTAGGTAGCCGAACATCACAAACGGCTCGTGGAAGGTCGTGTCGACGTCGTACGGCCCGTTCCATCCCTGATGGACAGCCGGATCGGCGCCGAGCACGTGATCGTAGGCGAGGATATGGGTAAAGCCCAGCTCCTCGGCCCGCTGGCCGTACGCGCGGACGGCACCGCGGTCGCCGCCCATCTCTGTCTGCGGAAACACAAGGCCGATATTCACGACTACCTGTCTACCCGAGCCGCAGCCGGGGGAACGTCCCGACCCTGCCACTGAGCCCTCCTGGCCGGCAAATGGCGAGTGCCGCCGCGCGATCGCGCGCGGCGGCACCGCCTCCCCAGACGGCCTCAGGGCCGCCTGGGTGGCTCTTTGGGTTCTGATCGGGCGTGGCTGACAAGCGCTACGGCTTGGCCAGGAAACCGTCGGTGTTACCGGCCGAGTCGGTGTAGAAGCCGACCAGATCGCCCAGGTCGTTGACACCGTTGATGATCGTGCTGCCGATACCGTGCGGGTCATTCACCTTGACCATCCCGTGCGCGCGGGTCCAGGTGAAGCCGTAGCTCTTGGCCGAGCTGCCGGTGCCGTAGGTGTAGGCGCCAACCACCTCGCCGGCGTCGTTGACGCCGAAGGCCTGCGTCATCGTCGCGCCCTTCTTGACGATGGTGGTGAAGTGGTTGCCGGACTTCACGAAGGCCACGGTCACGCCGTGGGCGTTGACGTAGAACCCGGCGATGGTCCCGTGGTTGTTGATCGCGGCCGCGGTGAGGCTCGTGCCGTTCAGGCTCGTGGACGATCCCGGCGCGCGTACACGGCCGTACTTGTGAGTGCGGATGTTGTAGGTGTACCCGCGGTTGTTGTTGGCGCTGTTGGTGTAGAAACCGACAGCGACCCCGTGGTCGTTGATGCCGAGCAGCTGGTCGACCTCGGGCGAGGCGTTCGCTGCGCCAGGTGGGGTCTTGACGTTGTGGTACTTGCCGTTCGCGCCGCGGTAGAAGCCGAAGTTCGCGCCCGAAGGACCCTTAGGGACCCAGAACCCGACAGTCTGGCCGACGTCGTTCAGGCCCGTCACCTGAGTCTGCATCGAATGCGGGAAGTTCTCGTTCCTGAAGTTGCCCTGGTGGTACGGGAAAGTGACGGTGTAGCCCTTGTTCGGGTGGCCAGCCATGCCGGAGCCGAAATACCCGGCAATCTTGCCGGCCGAGTTGATGCCGAGCAACTGGTTGAACGTCAGGTCGTGGTCGTTGTTGATGGTCTTGAAGGTGTAGTGCGGGCTGGCGTGGTCATCGCGCTCGCACCAGCGGGCGCGGCCAGCGCAACCGTCGTGGCGGCGGCAATCGCGCCGGCCGAGTACCGCAGCCGCCACAACCGCCTTGCGAGCGAAGCGACGAGAAGTCATTGTCAGGTCCTCTCCCCGTAGCTGACAGGCGACCCGGCCAGATGCCGGCAGCCTGCCTCGTTCGTTACTGCCGTCAGCTTCGCGAGCCGCTCTGGGGAATTCGCCGGGGGCTCAGGGGGAATCGCCGGGGACGTGTTCCGGAAGAGCGCCCGGTGCGCCAACGCCGGCCAGGCACCACGCGTCGGCCGCGATCCGCCAGCCGCCGCCGGGCTGCCGCCGCACGATCGCCGCACCGGACCCGGCCAGCTCGATGCGCTCGCAGTCCGGGCCGATTCCGCTGATGTGCCGTTCGCCCAGCACGAGCGCCAGGTCACCGGCCGGGACCACGGTAAGCACGCGCAGCCCGAGCGGCAGCCGCAGATCCATCACCTGGCGCAGCTCGCTGACGGCATGGCCAGGGTCGCAGTGATCCGCGCCATCACCGCCGGGATCTTCACCGCTGCTCGCATCGTCAGCCGCCATCCCGCACCAGAGCTGCAGGATCGCGCTGCGCTCGTACTGGGCCAGGGCGGCCTCGAGGTCGCCGTCGCTGATGGCCAGCGACACGATCTCGATGGCCTCGACCGGGTCGCGGGCGACCGCGGGCGGGATGAGGTCTCTCATGTCCGGGCACCTCCGACAAGGCGCCGGCACTAAGGAACGCCGTGGCAGGCGCGGCGCTCTCCGCCAGGGCAGCCCCCAGGCTTCCAGCTGCCTCAGGGGGAACGGCGGCCTCGGGGGGAATCACTGGGGGCCCGGCTGCACGGTCCCGGCGAGCTTCCGGTACAACGCCGTGGTCTCAGCCGCCGGAGCAACCCCGACCTGCGCGCGCAGCAACTCGACAAGCTCCTCGTAGTGCCGGACCGCGCGAGCCGTCTCCCCCATCCGCGCCCAGCAGGACATCAGTTCGCGGTGGGCGGTCTCGTTCAGCGGCTCGTGCCCAACCGCCCGCCGGAACGCCGCCGCAGCCGGGGCGAACCGGCCGGCGCCAGCCTGCAGCCGTCCGGCCGCAAGCAGTGCCGACTCGAAACTCCTGGCCAGCTCGTCCCGCCGGGTCTCGGCCCACTCGCCGGCCACCATCCCTGCGAGGAAGTCACCGCCATAGGCCGCGATGGCCCGTTGCAGCTCGGGCAGTGCCGCCTCGGCAGGCCGCGCGCGGCGAGCCGCGGCCAGCGCCTGCTCAAACGTTTCCACATCGCACTCGTGCTCTCGCCCGGCATTGAAGCTATACCGGCCGTCGGCGTACGTCACCCAGTCCGGATCGCCCAGCGCCCGGCGGACGCCGCGCAGCGCCGTGTGCAGCGTGTTCCCCAGCCGGTCCGGCGGGAGGTCGGGCCAGAGCGCCGCTCCGAGCTGATCGCGGGTCAGCGGCCGCGACGTCGCCAGGAGGAACAGCAGCTCCCGCGGCTTGGCATAGCCCCAGTCCGCGGCCGTCACAGGCGTGTCGCCGCGGTGCACGCTGGCGGCGCCCAGCGCCCTGATCTTGAGCAGTCCGCCAGCAACGGCCTGCCGTCGGGGGCTGTTTCTGACCCTGCCGCCCTTCTGGACAGGAACGGCAGCAGCCGGGCCCGCGGCCTCCGGCCCCGGCGGCGTCCCTTGTCCCGGCACCAGGGCGCTCCGGCCGGGACCGGGGGCCGCGCCGGATACACCCGGACGCTGAGCGGAGGCCGGCCAATCCGGGGCCGCCGATCGCGCCAGGGCGTCCCTGACGTCATCGACGCTGGCCTGCATGCCGAGCTCGAGTGCCGCGCGGAAGTCCGTCTCGCCCAGTGCCGCGGATGCCCCAGCCACGGTCTGCTCGCGCAGCGCGCGCTCGCACGGCGGAACGACCGTTCCGATCGCCCGTCGCAGCGCCTCGGCAGTGCCGAGCAGCGACGCGGCCTCTGCGGCCTGGCCGTTCGCGAGCGCAGCCGCCGCTAGGTCGTCCAGCAGGCTGCAGGTACGCCAGCGGTCACGCAGCTCATGATGGATCTCCAGGCTACGATGCAGCAGGCCGGACGCTGCGGGATCTGCGGCGTCAAGCGCGAGCAGGCCCTGCTGTTCAAGCGACCAGGCGATGGCCTCCCGGAAGCCGAGTTGCTCGCCGAGCGCGCGGCTGTCCGCGAGTAACGTGGCCGCCCGATCAGCAGCACCGGAGTACCTGGCGATAGCCCCGAGGCTGATCTGCGACCAGGCGATCTCCTGGCCATCGGCGAGCTCGCGGGACATCGCCAGCGCTAGCTCGCACTCGGCCGTCGCCTGCTCGTACTCGCGCTGCAGCCAGAGCACGAAGCCGAGGTGGCCGTGTGCCCTCGCGATTGCCCACTGGTCGCCCACGGCCTCCGCCGCGGCAAGGCTCTCGGCATGCAGTTCCATCGCGCGGGCGTAACGGCCTTGCTCGCGGGCGACGCTGCCAAGCACTTGCACTGTCGCCGAGATGCCCTGCTGATCGTCCAGATCGCGGTACAGCCGCAGTGCCGCCTCGAGCCTGCGGATGGCCGGCACGTAGTCGCACTGCAACAGCGCGAGGCGCCCGCTGCCGAGCAGCGCCTGAGCCCGCAGCCCTGCCGGGACCTCGGTGCCGCGGCCCGTCACCGCGGCGTCCATCCACTGCCTGACTTCGTGGTAATGACCGCGCAGGTAGGCGTAGTGGCCGAGCGGGCCGGCGATCTGCAGTGCTGCGATGGTGTCGCCGGCCTGCCGGGCGAATTCCAGCGCGACCCGGAGGTTGGCGGTCTCCGCGTCCACCGCGTCGAGCTCGAGCTCCAGCGCTTGCGGGCCGCCGTCTCCCCGGTCGATGCGCGGCACGATCTTCTGGACGAAGCCGACGTACCAGTTCAGGTGCGCGCGCCGGACTGCATCCTGCTCAGCGGACTGCGCGAGGCGCTCTGCTGCGTACTTCCGCACGATGCCGAGCAGGTAGTAGCGCGCCGCCGGGCCGGTCAGGTCAGCTTGCAGCAGTGACTTGTCGGCCAGCCGCGCGAGCAAATCGAGCATGGCAGCCGCCGCGATCTCGCCGCCAGCCGCGACCTGCTCTGCCGCCGGCAAGCCGAAGCTCCCGGCGAACACTGCGAGGCGCCGGAATACCGCCCGCTCGTCCTCCTCCAGCAGGTCGTAGCTCCAGTCCAGGGTTGCGCGCAGCGCCTGATGTCGTACTGGCGCCGACCTAGCGCCGCCAACCAGCACGCCGAAGATGTCATCGAGGCGGGTGGCGAGCTGGTTCACCGAGAGCATGTGCATCCGGGCTGCGGCTAGCTCGATCGCCAGTGGCAGGCCGTCAAGCCGCCGACATACCTGCAGCACGGCGGCGGCATTCTCGTCAGTTAGCGCGAACGAGGGCCGGATGAGCTGCGCCCGCTGCTCGAAGAGCTTCACGGCGTCGTACTCGCTCAGCACTGCCGCGGACAGCTGGTCGGAGGTGCCGGGCAGCGACAGCGGCGGGACCGGCCAGTTGCGTTCTCCGTCGATGCCCAGCACCTCGCGGCTGGTCGCCAGGATCGCCAGGCCAGGGCAGCCGGCCAGCAGCTGCTCGGCAAGCCGTGCTACCGCGGACGTCAGGTGCTCGCAGTTGTCGAGGACGATCAGCGCCTGCCGGTCCGCGATGTGCGCCGTGATCGCCGCCGCCGGATCCTCACCGGGGCTGTCGGGCACGCCGACCCGGCTTGCTACCTCTTGTGCGACGATCAGGGCGTCGTCGAGCGGCGCGAGCTCGACCCAGCACACGCCCGCCGGGTACGACTCTCCGGCCGCCCCGGCAGCGGCGAGCGCCAGCCTCGTCTTCCCGGTGCCGCCCGGCCCCGTCAGTGTCAGCAGCCGGCTGACGCGACAGGAGGGCGAGCACGTCCCGCAGCTCGTTCTGCCGGCCGAACCAGGGGCGCCAGTCGCACCGGCAGCCGCTCGCTATTCAGCGGCGGCATGCGGTCAGCCCGCGAGACATCGGCCTATCAGAAATGGTGACCTAACCCCTGGTTGTGCCGAGAGGCGATAAGCGCGCGGAACGGCAGTGCGGACCATTGGGCGCGCAGAACCCCTGCCTGCTATTTCCATTACACGCGAGATCACTGCGGTTGGGGAGAAGTCTTCAGCACGACCTGCACTTTGCACGTGCAACTGAACGCTGCGGCGGGGGACAGCCGCCGGCCTTAGTCGCCGAGCAGGCGGCGCAGCCAGCCAACCTGAGCTGCGCTCGCAGCCCGGGATACCGCGGTGTCCGGCGCCATCATCGTGAAGCCGTGAAAACCGCCCGGCCACACGTGCAGCTCGGCAATCCCGCCGGCCTGCCAGATCCGGCTGGCATATGCCACATCCTCGTCCCGGAACGTCTCGGCAGAGCCGACATCGACGAACGCGGGCGGCAGCCCGGACAAGTCCGCCGCGCGAGCGGGCGCGGCGTATGGCGACACATCCGGTCCGCCGCGCGACTCGCCCAGCAGCGCTGACCAGCCCGTTTCGTTTGCCGTGTGATCCCACACCCCGCGGCCCGCCATCTGCCACGACGACGGAGTGTCGTTCCGGTCGTCGAGCATCGGGCACATCAGCATCTGGCCCGCCAGGAGCGGCCCGCCGCGATCGCGGGCCATCAGCGCGAGTGCCGCTGCGAGTCCGCCGCCTGCACTGAGGCCGGCGACTGACGATGCGGTCCGGGTCGATGCTCAGCTCCTCAGCGTGCTCAGCCGTCCAGGCCAGGCCCGCGTAGCAGTCTTCGACCGGGCCAGGGTGCGGGCATTCGGGCGCGAGGCGGTAGTCGACCGACACCAGCACGAACTGAAGTTCCTGCGCCCAGTCCAGCAGCGGCAGCACGCCCACCCGGTTGTCGCCCATAACCATGCCGCCGCCGTGCATGTGATACACCGCGGCAAGCCGCGAGCTGACACCAGCGGGACGGCAGATCAGCAGGGAAACCTCGGGCGCGCCCGGCGGTCCGGGAACGAGCCGGTCAGTCACCTCGAAGGCTCCGCCCTGGCGCAGATCTTCGTCAGAAGGCGGCGGCGCCGCCGCGTTCGGCTGCCGCAACACCGGGATCAGGTCCGCGGTCAGCGCACTCGGCAGGAGCTCGCCGATCGCCTCCAGTGCCGCGCTCAGCTCCGAGTCGAAAGGCGGCGGCGTGGCTGGCGGCGGTGCCGCGGAACCGTCCGCTTGTGATGTCGTTGTCAACCTGACCTCCTGCGTCGCGGGTTACGGCGGTCGGCCTCTGCCAACCATCGTCGCCTACCGGTGCCGCCCCGGGCCAGCGGCGAATCGGGGGCAGACAAAGTACGCGAAGCCATAGGATCTCGCTGGCAAGGACAAGGCCGATGAGGGGAGCGGGGGCCATCATGCAGCTGAGATGCACATTGGGTCCGGTCGTGGCCGCGGCGCTGGCCGCGGGTCTGCTGGCGACCGCATGCGGCGGGTCTGCGGCGCCTGCGCATCGGCCCGCCAAGACGGCACCGGACATCCTGAAGGAGATGCAGGCGGCCGTTAAGGCAGCCAAGAGCGTTCACATGACCGGAACAGTCACGTCCGGATCGCAGAAGATCACCTTCGACATGAGCTTCTACGGCCGGTCAGATATGTCCGGCACATTCGACGAAGGCACCGGAACAGCCTCGCTGCTGATCGTCGGCGCCAGCACCTATGTGAAGGCCAGCAGCGCGTTCCTGAAGAGCGCCAAGCTCCCGGCATCACTCTGCGGCACAATATGCGGGAAATACATCGAGCTCCCGGCTTCCGACAAGAGCGCTATCACTGGGTCACTGAGCATGTCCGCGCTGTCGACCCAGGCGTTCGGCAAGCTGCCGATGTCCGCCGCGAAAGACGCGTCCGAGTTCTTGGTCCATGCCACTTACGACGGTAATCCGGTGCTGAAGATCAGCAGCAAGGGCTACACGCTAGAAGTTGCCGGAACCGGTACGCCTTACCCGGTCCTCGTCGAAGCTCCCGGCGGCGAGACTGTCGTGTTCTCTCAGTGGAACGCCGTGCCGACCCCGGCCGTGCCGCCTGCCAGCCAGGTCGTCAACCTCAGCCAGCTCTGAGACTGGCGCGGACGGTGGATCTGGAGCACTGGCTGAGCCAGGCGGTCCTGACGATCGAGGACTGGCAGCGCGGATTCGGCGATTATCGCGTTCACGACTCGCTGCAAGTCAGCGACCAGCGGTTCGCGGACGCGTTCGCGGAGCTTGCGAGCCGGCTGACGGACAATTACCCGTTCTTCCACCCGGCCTATGCCGGGCAGATGCTGAAGCCGCCGCACCCGGCAGCAGTGACTGGCTATCTCGCCGCCATGCTCATCAACCCGAACAACCACGCGCTTGACGGCGGCCCGGCGACGGCGGCGATGGAGAAGGAGGTCGTCAGCCAGCTTGCCGCGATGTTCGGCTTCCGTCAGCACCTCGGGCATCTCACCACCAGCGGGACGATCGCCAATCTCGAGGCGCTGTACGTCGCCAGGGAATCACATCCGGGTCTCGGCGTTGCTTACAGCGCCGAGGCGCACTACACGCACGGCCGGATGTGCGGAGTCCTGGGCGTCGAGGGCACCTCCGTCGGCACCGACGCGGCCGGCCGGATCGACGTGGCAGAGCTGGACGCGCTGCTGGCGCGCGGCCGGATCGGCACCGTCGTCGCGACGGCAGGAACAACAGGCCTCGGTGCGATCGACCCGGTGCATGAAGTGCTGGCAGTCGCGCGCAGGCACGGGGTTCGGGTGCACGTCGACGCGGCTTACGGCGGCTTCTTCACGCTACTGGCCGGGCAGGACGGGACGGCCGGGCTCGATCCCGCCCCGTGGCGGGCTATCGCCGGGTGTGACTCAATCGTCGTCGACCCGCACAAGCACGGGCTGCAGCCATACGGGTGCGGCGCGGTCCTGTTCGCCGACCCGGCCGTCGGCCGCTTCTTCCTGCACGATTCGCCGTACACCTACTTCACTTCAGGCGAGCTGCACCTGGGTGAGATCAGCCTCGAATGCTCGCGGGCAGGCGCAGCGGCGGCGGCGCTGTGGCTGACGCTGCGGCTTCTGCCGTTGTCACCCGACGGGCTGGGGCGAGTGCTTGCCGCTGGCCGCCGGGCCGCGCTGGACTGGGCGGACCGTCTTCGGGAGTCTGACGGCCTCGATCTGTACCAGCAGCCTGAACTCGATATCGTCTGCTACTTCCCGACGGCAGCTGGCCGCAGTGCAGCTGCCATCGACGCCGCATCAGCGCGGGTGCTGCAGGCCGGCATGACCGATCAGGACGAGCCCGTCTTTCTCAGCACGCTGCGTGTCAGTACCGAGGCGTTCCGGCGCAGGCATCCGGACATCGAGGCCAGCGCCAGCGAAGCCAGGATCCTGCGCAGCGTGCTCATGAAACCTGAGCACGAGACGTTCGTGCCCCGGTTGCACGCGCGGCTGGAACAGCTTGCGCACGATGCCGGGCACCGCTGAGGAACGGCCCAGATCAGGCGCGGGTCCAGCTGCGGCCGCCGTCAGCGGTGTGCCAGGTCGTGCCTGCGGCCTCCAGCCAGCCGCGGGCCGAGTCAGTGAAGGCGAGCTCGATGTCGCCGACGACAACGGAGGCCAGTTCCAGCCGGAAGCCGATGCGCTGCCAGCTAGTGCCGCCATCGGTCGTCCAGTGCAGCGTGGCTACGCCGCCGGGCCCCGGACCCGACATCTCCCAGGCAAGCCCCGTATGAGCACTGATGAGCTGAAGGGCATTGGCGGCGGCGACGTGCAACGGCGTCAGGCTATCCCCGCGGGTAGCGACGGCTTCTATCCGGGAGCTCCGCGTGGCGACGAGCAGCCAGCCGTTCCAGCCAGACTGGCCGCCGGCCAGCTTGCCCGCCAGCCCCCCGGCCGACCCTGGCGAGTAGGCGAAGCTGACCGGGCCCTGCAGTGTGTCCCCGTCGAGAGGCAGCAGGCCGCCGCGGGTCCACGTCGCCCCCCAGTTGCTCGTCGTCCAGATCCTGGCCGGACCTGAGGCGCCGCTCTCAGCTTCCTGCCACGGTTCCGTGCCTGTCAGGGCAAGCAGCAACCCATGCCCGTCCGCTGACATCCATGGGCCGGCAATACCGTCGTTCGCGCCCTTGCCGGCCGGCAGCCGGCCGACCAGATTCCAGGCCGCACCCAGGTCCCGGCCGCGCCACAGATCCCAGGCGGGAGGCCGCCCGCTTTGATAAGTCACGGCGACACCGCTGGCCGCGGACGGGAAGTCCAGCGAGGTAACCAGGCCGGGAAGGTCGGCGATCTGCTGCCAGCTGCGTCCGCCGTTTCCCGTCCGGAGGATCGCTCCGGTGTCGAGCGCCCCGAACGCTCCCTGGTCTGCGAGTGCCGTTGTCGCGCTGAGTGGGTCGATCTGCCCGACCGGGGCAAGCGCCGGCAGCACCTGAGTCCAGTACCTGCCGCCGTCCTCGGTGCGTGCGATCACGCCCTGGCCGGTAATCGCGTAGGCGACATTCTGGCTGACGGCCGCTAGTGAACTGACCGAGGTCAGCATCCATGACGGCAGCCGCTGCCAGCCCGGCGGCCCGTACCGGTCCAGCATGCCGAGCGGCGGCGAGCACGCTGCCCCGTTGACCCCGGCCGCGGCCATGACGGACCCGTCCGGTGCCGCCGAGAACGTGATCGAGGACAAGCCGCACCCCACCGCACCCGCTGACAACTTCACCGGAGCCCAGTTCCGGCCGCCATCCTGGCTCCCGAGCAGTACCGCGGTACCGCAGCCGTGCATCGCGCAGCTTCCGGGGTCGAACAAGCTCGCCCAGGCCAGCCCGCGCCGGCCGGCTGCGAGGTGAATCTGGACCTCTGGCGTGATCGGACCGCTAGTCGTGCCGAACTCTCCGGCCTGGTGCCAGCGACGCCCGCCATCGGCGCTGGTCAAGAACGTGATTGTGGAGCTCAGCATGCCGCTGGTCCCGGCTCCGGTTTCGGCTGCCCAGAGCTTGCCTGTGCTATTCGCCGTGGCGAACACCGGGCTGGTGTCGGTCAGCACGGTCGTCCAGGTGGCGCCACCGTCGCGGCTGACCAGGATCTGCCCCAGGGCACTGCGTACCGGTCAGGTCGCTCAGGCAGTTGTCCGCGGTGGCGATGCCGAGGCGGTCCGTCACGAACTGGACGCGGTTCACGTCATGCGGCAGCGTGGCGACCACCCGCCAGCGGAGGCCGCCATCGCTGGTCACCACGAGCGTTCGTCCGCACGAGGCCTCAGGGCTTATCCCAGCCGGGCAGGTGATCAAAGCCCACGCGTGGTCCGCGTCGGTCGCGCTGATCGACAGGCCGCGGCCCGTGCCGTGCCACTGCTCATGCCAAATCGTTCCGCCGGTAGCGGTGTGCCAGATCTCGGCCGCTGCCGGGCCTGGCGCTGACGGCGCCGGCGGCTGGCTCGCCGAGCAGCCAGCCGTCCGTGGCGTCCGGGAACGCCAGGTCGGTGAAGTCTGGCAAGGCAGGAGAGCCGTGCAGCACTCGCGAGGCTGCAGCGGCAGCCGGGCTGGAAGCCAGCGGCCCCCGCGTAGCGGGCGAACTGGTGCGCGCCGTCCCGTCCGGCGGCGAGGAGACTGACTGCCCACCGGACTTCGGAGGCGAGCCGCACCCTGCCACCAGCAGCGCAGCCGCGGCCAGTGCCGCTGGCCCCGCAAGCGCCGACCTGAACCTTAGCCGTCGCGACATCTTCATCTCCCCGTATCGGCCTGGCCGGGCAGACCGCGGTCCCCTACCAATGACGCCGCACCACGCTGACTGGTTGGAGCTGGCTGGCTGCTCTCCTCATTCCCCGATGTCAGGTGCGGGATATGTTGGCGCGGTGACGACAGCGGACTACCGGGACCTGCTACTAGCGATCGCCAGCTCGGCTGGCGCGCTGACCGGGCTGTTGTTCGTCGCGCTGTCAGTCGCACCGCGGCGGGACCCGCTAGTCGGTCCGCGGGCCATCCGGCAGATCAGGCCGGCTGCGGCGATGCTGGCCTTCACCAATGCTCTCTCGGTGTCGCTGTTCGGTCTGGTGCCCGGCACCAACGTCGGGTATCCGTCACTCGCGCTCGGGGTGATCGGCATTGCGTTCACCGCGGCCGCGACGCGCTCCATCGTGACCAGTCCCGCGACAACAGCGCAGAAACGCGGCCAGCTCAGCCTGATCGGCCTCCTGCTGCTGATCTTCGGGACCGAGTTCATCGCAGGCATCGTCGCCGTTGCCCTGCCGGAAAACACCAGTGCTCCCAACCTGATCGGCTACGCCCTGGTCACCTCGCTGATTGTCGGCATCTCGCGAGCCTGGGAGCTTGTCGGCGACATCGATACCGGCTTGACGGCTTCGATTGCCGTGCTGATCGGGCGCGGACAGCGAGAGCAGGCTGACGACTCGGCTGCGACCGGCGACGCTGGCGGTACCGCAAGGCCGGCTGCCGACGGCGGTTCGCAGTAGCCCTGATCGCTCCTGATCGGCGCGGCCGCGCTGGCTACCGCAGTAGCAGCTTGCTGATCCGGTGACCGGCTATTGACAGCCCGGCAGCGCCCATGACTGCCAGGTACAGAACGTGCCAGAGCAGGCCGGGGCCGACGTCGCCGAGAGTAAGACCACGGAGCAGCGCGATGCCCTGATAGAGCGGAGTGCAGTCGACCACTAGCTGAATCGGCCGCGGATACACGCTCAGCGGGTAGAACGTGGTGGAGAACAGGAACATCGGCAGCGTCGCCAGCGTGACGTACTCGAAGTCCTGCCAGCTGCGCATGAACGTGGTCGCGGCCATCCCGGCGCCGGCAAACGCGAACCCGATCAGCAGCGCGACCGGGATGGCCAGCACAGCCCAGACGGAGTGCACCAGGCCCATCGCCAGCATGATGACCATGAATGCGCACGCGTACAGGCCGCCCCGGATCAGCGCCCAGCCGATCTCGCCGAGCGCAACGTCGCCGGGGACGCATCGGCGTGGCCAGCGCCGCATCGTAGAGCTTGGCGTACTTGAGCCGGAAGAAGATGTTGAAGGTCGAGTCGAAGATCGCCCCGTTCATGGCCGAGGTTGCCAGCAGCGCTGGTGCTACGAAGCTGGTGAAGGCTACCGAGTGCCCGGCGAAGGTCACCCGCCCGACCAGCTCGCCAATGCCGACCCCGATGGACAGCAGATAGAACAGCGGCTCGACGAAGCCCGAGACGAGCACCACCCAGGTATGCCGGTACACCCGCGCATGCCGCTCGATCAGGTGCGCGCTGCCGCGGCCGCCCAGACTGCCGCGGCGGGCCAGCAGCAAGGGTGCCGGGAGAATCCGGAGCGGCAGTTGCCGCAACGTCTGCTCAGACATGCAGCCGCCGCCGGTACGTGCGCTCGCCGGCGACCAGGCCAATGACCGCTACCGCCGTCAGGTAGGCGACGTGACCCAGCGCACCAGCCAGGTCAGCGGTTCCGAGGCTCAGCGCGCGGCACAGCGCCACGCCGTGCCACAGCGGCGTCACGTACGCGAGTGGCCTGATCCAGGCTGGCAGCTGCGTCACCGGGAAGAACGTGCCGGAGAACAGGAACAGCGGGATCATCCCGAACCGGAAGATGATGTTGAACGCCTGGTCGTTCTTCTTCTGAGTGACTGCGAACGCGTCCAGCGGCGTGGCGAAAGCCAGCCCGGTCAGGAGGGCGACCGGAACGGCGGCCACGACCCAGGCCGACCTGACAGCGCCGAATGCCGACATGATCACCAGGAAGACGATCATGTTCATGGTCAGCCGCATCGTGGTGAACAGCATATGACCGCGGAAGATGTCGCCCGGCCGCAGCGGCGTCGCGGCCGCCGCCTGATAGGTCTGCTGCCATTTGACGGCCGAGAACACCGGGTACAGCGACTCGCCGATCGCGGTCTGCATCGCGGTCGCTGCCATCAGCCCGGGCGCCAGGAAGGTCAGGTAACTGACCCCGCCGAGACCGGCTCGTCCCGTGGGAGTCGACCAGCGTGCCGAGACCGAGGCCCATGGCGCCCAGGTACAGCACCGGGCATCAGCACGCTGGAGTAGATCGTGCCGCGCCAGGTCCGGCGGTAGTTGACTAGCCAGAACTGAAATGCCCGGATCGCCATTGCCCAGGGCCCGGCTACCCGGGTGCCCGGCCTGCGGCGGCCGGGCTCGCAGAGCCGGAGCGCGTGGTCATCCGTCCTCCAGCCGCCGGCCGGTCAGCCGCAGGAACACGTCCTCCAGCGTGCTGCGGCGCACCAGCGAGGTCAGTGGCTCGAGACCGAGGCCGCGTACCGACGCCATAGCCGCGTCGCCGTCGTCGACGTACAGCAGGACCCGGTCGGCGAGCACTTCGATCCGCTCGGCGGGCAGGCGGTCAGCTTCTGCGCGGCCTGGTCGTGCTCGAGCGTGCCGAACCTCAGCTCCAGCACCTCGCGGGTGGAGTAGGTCTCGATCAGCTCGCGCGGCGAGCCTTCGGCGGCGATCTTGCCGCCGTCCATGACCACGAGCCGGTCGCACAGCTGCTCGGCCTCGTCCATGTAGTGGGTGGTCAGGATCAGCGTCACGCCCTGCTGCTTGAGCCGGAACAGCCGGTCCCAGACCACGTGCCGGGCCTGCGGGTCCAGGCCCGTGGTCGGCTCGTCCAGGAGCAGGATCTCGGGCTCGTTGATCAGCGACCTGGCGATGGTCAGCCGGCGCTTCATCCCGCCGGACAGCGGCTCGACCTGATCGTCGGCCCGCTCCGAGAGCTGCACGAAATCCAGCAGCCGGGCGGTGCGCTCCGCGATGACCTGCCTCGGCAGCCCGAAGTAGCGGCCGTAGACCAGCAGGTTCTCCCGGACGGTCAGCTCCACGTCGAGGGTGTCCTCCTGCGGCACCACGCCGAGCCGGGACCGGATCGCCGCGCCCTGGGTCACCGGGTCGAGGCCGAGTATGGAGAGCTCGCCCCCGCTGGGCGGCGAGACACAGCCGATCATCCGCATGGTCGAGGACTTGCCAGCCCCGTTCGGGCCGAGGAAACCGAACGCCTCGCCGCGCCGGAGCTCGAAATCAATCCCGTCGACGGCGGTGAAGTCGCCGAACCGCTTGGTCAGTCCGGTGGCCGGATGAGGACGTCGGGATCTGGCACGTCCGCGACCTTACCCAACGGCTCTGTCAGTTCCGAAACGATTAACTGCGCCGTCAGGGTATTTTGGCAGTCCAGGTGGGCACGCCATAACTGATGGGCGGCGCGCACGGCAGCCTCACCCGGTCGAGGCGGCACCCGAAACAGGCAGGAGGCAGATCCCAGCGGTGAGCACCATTCGCGGGCTCTACGAGCGGTTCCGCCACCTGATCCACGAGGGTGCCAAGTTCCTCGTAATCGGAGCAATCGGCACAGTCGTCACCTTCGGCGTCGCCAACGCCCTCAAGAGCATCGGCAAGTACAAGGCCATCACGATCGCCACGATCGTGGCCACGGTGGTCACCTACCTCGGCAACCGGTACTGGACCTTCAGGCACCGCCAGGGCCAGGGCACCACGCGGGACTCGGTCGTCTTCTTCGTGCTCAACGGGATCGGCCTGGTGATCTACTACGCCTGCATCGGCGTGACCGACCTGGCCGGCGTCCGAAAGGACGTTGTCTGGTACAACGTCGCCCTGATCGTCGGCACCGGGCTCGGCACGCTGTTCCGGTTCTGGTCGTACCGCAAGTGGGTCTGGGTCGCCGCCGACACTCCGGTGCTCGCGGCGTCAGAGTCGGACGAGGAGCGCGCGCAGGACCTGGCCGCGATGGTCGGCGCCGCTCCGGTCACCCACCACGCCGCACGGCCAATCCCGTCGACACGGTGCAGCCGCACCGGCCCCGGTCGCACCGCGGTCCCGCACGCCGGCGCACGCCGCGGACGCCGGATCTAGCTCGGCCGCCTGACAGGCGCCGGCGTTCGCCAGCAGGGCTGCTGAGCGGAATCTTCAGGTACCCGCTAGCGCTGCGACTGGCTGATCGCTCCGACTGCCACGAGCCTGCCGATCACGTGCTGCTCGCGGGCCAGTCCGGCAGCCGGGTGATCGATCGGGTCGTCGGCGCTCGGTCCCTGGACGAGCCCGGCCAGCAGGGCCGCCTGCGGCCAGGACATCCGGTCTGGCCGCACTCCGAAATAGCCGCAGCTGGCTTCGGCGAGCCCGTAGAACCCGTGGCCGAAGTAGGCGACGTCGGCGTACAGCCGCAGGATCTCCGGGCGGCTGTAGCTGTACTTCAGCTTGACGGCGAGCGCGACCTGCTCGGCCTCGGCCGACGGGCTGCTCTGGCCAGGCGTGTACAGCATCTTGGCGAGTTGCTGGTACAGCGTCGCGCCGCCCTGGTCGCCCCGGCTGGTGACGAGCTCCGTACATGACCCGCAGCGACCGCGATCGGATCGACGCCGGGCTCGTCGTTGAACCGGTGATCTTCGGTCGCCTCGCAGCGCCGTGGCGAACCGGAACGGCACGACGACGCCCGGATACGGCGCGCCGTGCTGCCGGTCGAATGCCTGGGCCAGCTGCCGGGCATTATCCGCCGAACGGCGTGACCAGCATCAGCAAGCCGAACGCGAGCGCGCCGGCCAGCACGACGCGCGCACGGCGGCCAGCCCGAGCTCTCGGCAACCCGGACCGCGCGCCGACGGCGAGGCCAGCGCCGCGGAGACGAAGCCTGGCCGTACGCGGGCATGCCGGACTGCTCGTCCGGTGCCGAACGCCCGGTCCGCTGCATTGACAGTGACCATCCCATCGACTAGGCCAACGGCCCTAGCGATGCCGGAAGTGCCAGACAGGTACGGGCACGACGACCAGTCCACCTGACACGACCGACTAGTCGGGCTGCGCGAACGCGGACGCCCGAGCCGGCCGGTCCCTGCTGCTACGCGTCCTACCGGACGGCCAGTCCGCCGATCAGCAGCTCGGTGAACAGGTCACCGACCTGAACCGGCGACAGCGAGCCGTCGGGCTTGAACCAGGAACCCAGCTGATTGACCACGCTCAGGAAGTAGTGCACGACGATGTCGGAGGAGATGTCGCAGCGGAAGGTGCCCGCAGCGACGCCCTCGTCGACCAGCGCCTTGAACTTCTCCTGGTAGACCCGGCGTTCAGCCCGCACCTGGGTCTGCTTGTCCTCGGGCAGCATGTGCAGGGACCGGAAGAACACGATCATGTCGTCGAGGTTGTCCAGGCTGGTCTGCACCACGTCGGCCGCAGCGGCCCGCAGCCGCTCCTCTGGTGTGCCCGGGCCTGCCGCGATCTCGTCCAGGTGCGACGTCTGCATCGTCAGGACCTGGTGGTAGACCTCGTAGAGCAGGTCGTCCTTGGAGCCGTAGTAGTGGTACATCGCGCCCTTGGTGACGCCAGCCGCATCCACGATGTCCTGGACCGATGTGCCCTCGAAGCCGTGCCTGGCGAATAGCCGGGTCGCGACGTGCAGCAGCCGTTCCTTCACCGGCCGGGCCGTCTTTCCGGCGGCTCGCCCGGCGGACTCCTTCGACCTCACCACCATCTGCCACGCTCCGGCTCACTCGTCTCCGGCCGGTGTCATACCGTCCGGTCGGTCTTAAATTAGGCACGCTGGGTACCGCGCGGTCAACTCCGCACCTCGCCACGTGCGTCGGCCGGGCCGCTGCCGCTACCCGCCGGCCAGCTGACCGAGGTGAACGGCATACGTCTTCGACCAGATAACCGGGCCGGTGCCGACGCGACCCGGAGCCCGCCCTGCTGCCATGGCCGCGGCCCGCCAAGCGGCCGGTACTCCAGCCCGGCGGCGTCCAGCCTGCGCAGGTGCGCCGCGATCCGGTCCTGCAGCGGCGGCTGCCCGTGCCAGCCGACACCGGGCCAGCCGTGCCCGGTCCGGCGAGCGGCACCGGCCCTCCTGACCACGCGACGTCGGCGAGCGCGCAGGCCCGCGGGAAGATCATGTACTCCAGCGCCCGGCCGTCCGGGATGTACTCGGTCCACACCTGGAACTGCGTGCCGATCATGTGGTCACGCGCCTGCTGCGGCCAGTCAGGCGGCACCGGCGCGAAAGCCGCTACGTCGCGAAGCCTGACCGGCCCGCCGATGGCGACTGGCTCGGTTTCAGCCCGTTCCTGGTAGTAATCGAAGTAGGTCGGGAACACCGGCGATGCGACCACATCATGACCCGCCTGCGCGGCCTGGCGCGCGATCTGCATGCCGCGCCACGCCATGACTACCGTGTCCGGCCTCAGCATCCCGGCGCGCCCCGCCGAGCTGGCAAAACCCTCGTCCCACACCACGGCCCTGACCTGCAAAGTCAGCGGCGAGCATGTCCGCGAGGTCGCGCAGGAACGAGGCGTGCAGATCATCAGCGGTCGCCAGGCCGCGGCTGAGCCGGATCTCGTCGATCCTGGGATCGTCGCGCCAGCGCTCCAGCAGGCACTCGTCGCCGCCGATATGCATGAAGCGGGAGCCGGTCGCGCCGAGCAGCTCGCCGAAGACGTCGCGCAGGAGGCTCATCGACTCCGGCAGCGGCGCGAGCAGGTTCGGGAAGATGCCCCAGTCGGGGCTGACCTGGTAGCCGCCTGGCGGCGGCGGTCCCGAGCCGAGCTCGGGCAGCGCCGCAAGCAGCGCCGTGCTGTGGCCGGGAAGGTCGATCTCGGGCACCAGCGACATGCCGCGCTGGCCGGCGAACGCGGCGATCTCGGCCAGGTCGGCGAGGGTGTAGTAGCCGCCGTGCGGGATCTCCTGGTAGACCGCCGGCTCCTCGTTGTTGAGGCTGACCCGCGTTCGCGGCCGGTGCGAGCCGACCTCGTGCAGCTTCGGGTGCAAAGCGCTCTCGATCCGCCAGCCCTGGTCGTCGGTGAGATGCAGGTGCAGCCTGTTCAGCTTGATGGCGGCGAGGGCGTCGATCAGCGCGAGCAGCTCGCGCTTGGTCACGAAGTGCCGGGCCACGTCGATGTGAGCGCCCCGCCAGGCCAGCGCGGGCCTGTCAGTGATCTCAGCGCACGGCAGTTCCCAGGCAGGTGCGCCCGGCAGCGGAGCTGACCGCCATGCGTCATCGGGAAGCAGCTGCCGGATCGTCTGCGCGGCGTAGCCGGCTCCGGCGGCGTCGCCAGCCGTGATGTGTGATGCCGTCGCTAGTGATCAGAAGCTGGTATGCCTCCGGCCCGAGGCCGCTCGTCGACGGTCACGGTGCAACGGGGAGGCGCTGCCTGCTGCCCGGTCGCGTCCGGCCAGGGCAGCCTCGCCAGCAGGTGGCGTACGGCGGCGGCGGCCTGATCCGCGGACGCCCCGCCCGCGGGCTGTACCGCCGGCGGCCCGGGCAGGACCAGAACGCCGTCCCGCGCCTTGGACCGAGACGGGCTGCGGGACCAGCGTGGCCAGGCGGTCTTTCATCTTCTGCACTGCTCCCGTCCGCGCGGCTGCGCAGGCGCCGGCGGGTATGGCGCCCGGGCCGCAGACTAACAGCGGACCGGTCCGTGATGATCCGCCGGGCCTGGCTGCGGGCTCACCTGAGCGGCAAGGCAGTACGGCTCCCGCGGCACGCCGGACATCGCCTGTTCTGCGCTAAGGTAGGTAGGCCCGCCGCGAAGACCGGCGGGTATGCAGTGCCGGGACGTAGCGCAGCTTGGTAGCGCACTTGACTGGGGGTCAAGGGGTCGCGGGTTCAAATCCCGCCGTCCCGACTGGTAGAGGCTGTTTTTCAATTACACGTTCGCTGCGCGGGAGCAGGGAGCCAAACTCCTGCGGGAATGACATCCCAATGGCTCGACCTGAGTCCGTGTCAGCCGCTCTACCAGGGCATTTGCCAAGCTAGTCGGATGCGTGAAACTACCCAGTCAAGGGGTCACGACGCCGAATTATATCCAGGACCAAGGCATTTGTCGGCCCGTCACGGCATAAGCATTCGAACAAGTCAAGGGGTCAACACACTCCCCACATCGGCAACGGCCGCGGCCGAAGGCGGTCGATGCCGTCCTGGCTGAGAGCAGCCCGAAGTCGGTGCGGCGAAGACCGACGTCAATAGACGCGATTGCCGGAGCATGCCCTGGCGCCATCTGGGCCGTCACGATAGCGGCGCAGCGACTCGCCAGGCATGGCTAGGCAGAGGCAGAGGCAGAGGCAGAGGCAGAGGGATCCGAGCTTCGGCGTACGCGCGCCTCGCCGAGCTGGCAATGTCGCAGCGCACGACCAACCTTGGCAGGCCCGCACGGAGTTGCCGGTAGCTGCCCGCGCAATTGGTCACTAAGTTCGACCGCGCTGAGCGTGCTACGAGGGCTACGCGCAAGGGCATATATGGAGGCGCCGTTGAGCCCCGCATCGCTGCCGACTTCATGCCCGAGTTGCCCCCAACCGGGGGCAGTACGTGAGATCGGACTCGAACTGGGCGCGCCGCGGACGCAGAGCGCACTTCCGCCGCTACCTCACGCCGGGCCCCTCCGCCGTCGCTGGCATCAGATCCGGCTTGCCCACCGGGTCCTGGCCCCCGCGCGCCCGGCCGCAGGGGTGGCATTCATCGGTTTCATTGGCAGTCCTTGGTCCCGCGGGCCATTGCCAGGGGCCTGACAACGACCCCTGTGATAGCGGAGATGGCCACGTAGCCGAGGCGTCGCGAGTCCAGGCTGTTACGGTTGTCGCCGCGGACCACGATCATCCCCATCGGCACGTAGGCGTCGCTGAGGATGCTGGCCATGTCGGCAGGGACCTTGTCGCCGGGCACTGCCGCGACACGCTTGACGAGCATCGCGGGGACCGAGGGGATATTCCAGTTAGCGGTCGTGAACACGACGACGTCGTTCCTGCGGCATCGGTGGCCGCGACGCACAAGGAGGCGCTGCTGGTTGGTATAGGTGGGCGACATGCTGATGCCATCAACTGTGATGATCATCAGTGCTCTCCGGAGCGTCGCCAATACCAGTGCGCAAGTGGCGAGGAAAACCAGGAGCCAGGTCCCGCTGATGGCCAGGGCGGACATTTACCTGGATTCTGGCGAGAACAAGGTTGCGATGTCGTCCCAGGTAGCGATCGCCAGGCCAGCGATGAGCGCGAGGCCTGCCGCGAGAACGGCCAAGGCAGCAGAGAGGGGGGCATGGCTGCTGGCAGCCTGTGCCGCCAGCCCAGCGATGGCGACCGCGATGATGACGCAATTACGCACGATGTGCCTGCTGCCCAGGGTTGCTGTGGAAGGCCCGAAGCAGTTGCATTTGGGCTGGCGTCCGTGTCTTCTTGCGAGCAGTGCCGCGGAGGTGAAGACAGTGATCGCCAGGCCGCCAATTGCCAGGCCCCAGGTTACGGTCGAGGGGATGGCGGCCAGAACCACCGCCAAGGCCTCAGCGGTGACCACCATGGTCGCGGCGGCCAACTGAACCCTGCTGTGCTGTATGCCGAAACTGCCGAGTGAGCCCGCGAACCCCATGAATGCCTTGCGGCTCCGCGCCTTGCTGACAAATGCGGTCGCGAACACGACGATAAGCATCGCGCGGGCCGCTATGAGGAGGTATGGCATTCCGCACTCCGTTAGCTGTCGACAACCGCCTGATCCCTGCCAGGCAGCGGTGTGGTCTTAGTCCAGTACGTGCCCTGCTGGCTCGAGGTAGCCTTCGGCTTGCCGGCCGAACAACTTGGCGTAGTCGCCGTTGGCCGCCACCAGGTCATCGTGCTGTCCGGACTCGGCCAGCTGGCCGTCCCCAAGCACGAAGATGCGGTCCGCGTCGCGTATGGCGTTCAGGCGATGTGAGATCAGGAGGCTTGTCTTGCCGGCGCGGGCGCTGCGCAGGGTCTGGTGGATCTTGTACTCGGCTTCCGCGTCCAGGCCGGAGCTGGGTTCGTTCCAGGATCATGACGCTAGCGTCGCTGCGCATGAGGGTTCGCGCCAGGGCGACGCGTAGTTCTGGCCGCCGGACAAGGTGACTCCTCGTGTCCAGTCGCCGGGTCGACGAATAGCCGCGTAAGCATGGGTGGTGTAGCCGTGCGGCAGTGTTGTCAGCGTGTCGTCGATCTCGGCCAGCCGCGCTGCTTCCTCGATCGCGCGCTGATCCTCGATGCGGGACACCTGGCCGATTCCGATGCTCTCCCTCGCGGTCAGCTCGTAGGTGGGCAAAGTCCTGGAACGTCACGGAAAGGCGCTGCCGCAGCGAGCTCACGGTGAACTCTCGCAAGTCGAGCCCATCCCAGCGAATCGCGCCCCGCTGCGGCTCGTAGAAGCGGCACAGGAGTTTCACAATCGTGGTCTTGCCAGCGCCGTTAAGGCCGACAATGCCGGCCGGACTGCCCAGCGGGCAAGAAGCGTGGTCAGGCCCTTGAGCACCCAGTCCCTGTCCTCGCCATAGCGGAACCAGACGTTGTCGAATTCGATGCCACGCGAGAGCGGCGGGGCCGGCATGCTGCCGTCGGCCACTTGGTCGGGCCTGGCGCAGGATCTCCAGGTAGCTGCGGAACCGGGTCAATGACGCCAGCAGCATCGAGGCCTGCGGCAGCAGTGACGAGGCGCTTCCCTGCGCTGAGGCTACGGCCGCCGTGAACAAGACGAAGTCACCGACGCTAACGCGACCCACAGCGGCCTGATAGGCGACGTATCCGGCGGTCGCGGGCGACAGTGGCCCCGATGAGGCACGAGACGAACGCCTGCACGCGGAAGGCTTGCCGGTGGCCGCTCAACTGCTTCTTCGTGGCGTTCCGGTACGCGTCCATCATCTTGCCGAGCAGAAAATCCCCGATGCGCAGAAGGCGGATTTCCTTAGCCGCCTGAGGACTGGCCAGCAAGAATTGATAGGACCCATAGCGGCGGAAATCTGCCATCGCGGCCGCGTTGAGGGCGGCCTGGCTCCGGCCCAGGGCGCGCTCGGCCAGGACCGAGGGGACAAGCATCGCCAGGAGCACAAGCGGTAGCGGGCGGCCAGATGAGCAGGAGCGCTCCGGCGAATCCGGCCGTGGTGAATACAGTCTGGAGAACGGCCAGCAGCAGATTGCACAACGTCACCGGCGTTTCCTGGGACGCCTGTTCCGCCTGGCGGAGCTCGTCCTGGTATGACGGATCCTCAAAGCACGCTATGCCCGGCATGCGGTTAAGGGCCTGGTACAAGCGCTGCGCCGCCATGACCGAGATGGAGCGCTGAGACGTGCTGGCAGCAGGCCGGACAGGCTGCCCGACAGCGCGGAAAGGATGCCGGATGCCGCCACTGCCACGGCCAGCAGCACGACGTGGCCAGGATTCCGGTGAGAGGCGGTCAGGTCGTCAATGAGCTCCCGGGAAAACCACGCCGCCACAGGGACGAGAAGACCGGCCACGCATGACAGCGCCAAGCTGGCCACCCACATCCACCCCGCAGCCCACCAGGCCAGCGCAAACGCTCTCAAAGGTCCGGCCAGGCGCGGCGGCACCAGCGCTCATCACACGCCGATCGCCGTCTTGCGGTCCCAGACCGCGCCGATGCTTTTCTCAGCCGCACGCGCGATGCCGTCCTCGATCCGCACCACTGTCGGGAGCCACTGACGTCGAAGGCGCGCGTGACAGCGCCCTCCGGCTCGACGATGCAGGCCGCGGCCGCAAACGGCACCGCAGCGGCGATCTTGGCGGTCTCGTCCTCCTCTCCCGGAGACTGCGCGATGAACAGCAGCAGCGGCACCTCCGGGGGCGCCATCTGGCTGAGCTCATCGGTAAGCAGATGGCACGGCGCGCATTTTGGCATGACAAATGCCACGAGGGTCGTGCGCCCAAGCAGATCCCGATCGCTGACCTCGCGGCCATCGATGGCTGGCGCGACGAAGCCGCCTATCCGGTAACCGGATTTCGGGGTGAACGCGCTGCCGTCAGCATGAGGATGAGACTGGATCGCATTCACCCGCCTGATCAGGCCGTAAGTGAGCGTCAGATCTACCAGCGCAATTAGGCCGACAAGGACAATAACAACAAGCAGAACGGCGATCATTCCAAACACCCCTTTCACTCGCCTGCCATCAGTGAATTTAAATGGTACATATAATGAAAAAGCGAGTTCTCATGGAGCTGGACTAGCGAATCAAATGCCCACGTCCGAGTGCCAGTGGCCTGACGTGATCCGCGCGGCAGACGAGCAGTCGTCTAACCGGGATCACATACCTTGCTCAAAACTGCACGCCGGACGTCACGCAAGAGCCGTCATGCTATCTTCGCGCGGCCTTAAAGCCCGGCCTCAGCGATGCCCCGAGCGCGAATCACCAGGGAGCTCGAGGACAGGCCCCGCCAAGAGCGACCGCCGCCTGCCACTAGGACGTCCCGCAGACCTGTTTTGTGCCTACCCGTAACCCGGATAGGCACGAAAACGGAGACGACGCGCACCAGTCCTTCATTGAAGATCGTCCGCAAAGTCAGTTAACACGGAACGGACGGCCTAGCGCTCAGGTCCCGACGCGGCAAAGACCGCCGCAGGGAGTTGTTGTGTGGTAGGTGCAGAGACCTTGGCAAGTATAAGTGTAGACAAACCAGGTCCTTGTGTTAGAGGGAATGCACCAGTCGTAAAAAACGCATTTACAGGTCTGGCCGACCTCAGGCACGCATGCACCGGCCGTCACCTTGGGCAGGACTTGGCCGAGGGCCTTGTCAGCGATCCGGTTTATGAGCATTTTCACGCTCTTCCTCCTTTATGCTATTCGCGTTCAAGGTCCAGTGCGACCCCGCTACCTCCCGCGCGGAGCTCGCGTCTCCGTCGCCACACGCCAGCGTTCGGTTCACAACCTGATGCCAGCGATCGGGGATGTCCGTATGCACGTAACACCAGCCGCTGCGACTGCCAGCGCGAGAGCAGCGGTACGGAGACGAGGCGTCATGGTAGTTGCCTCCTTCAATAAGACGCCCAGGTCGCCGGGGATAGCGGTTGATTGTTAGTTAGCTTCGACATAACAGAT
>CAWHQU010000003.1:0-10154 GCA_963831615.1 uncultured Actinomycetota bacterium
TGAAACTCGCCGACTACACCACAGCGATGCTGCCACTGACCCCGGCCGGAACCGCCGGGGCGCTGCTGATCCGCGTCCCCGTAATCATCGCCGCGTTGCGCGAGTACTTCGAGATGCTGTGGGAACGCGCCACTCCGCTGACACCACCGCGCGACGCCCAGCGTGGTGACCGGGTGACCCCGGCGCAGCGCACAGTCTTGCAACTGATGGCCGAAGGCCTGCACGACGACGCGATCGCCCGCCGCGCCGGAATCAGCACGACCACGGTCCGCCGCCGCATCACCGCGATCATTGACCGGCTGAACGTGACCAGCAGATTCGCCGCGGGCGCCGCAGCCCACCGCCGCGGCTGGATCGGATAGCCTGCCTCTCCGGCGACCGCCGCTCCCGTCTAGGCCGCTGCGAGCGGCCTGGGAACGAGACCACCCGGATGCCTTGGAGGAGGCCGCGATTCCCGAGACTAACTGCTTTGGCTTCGTCGGTGATCCGGGGCTGCTTCGATGCGGCCTGCCAGGACCGCGGCGACTGGCAGGTCAGCAGCCTGCGCTCGGTTTGAAACCCATGGCCCTACAGCAGGCTCAGCAGCCGCTCGATTATCGCGCCGGCAGGCGAGGTTCAATCCCGCGGCGAGG
Source organism: uncultured Actinomycetota bacterium (assembly GCA_963831615.1). Classification (GTDB taxonomy): domain Bacteria; phylum Actinomycetota; class Actinomycetes; order Streptosporangiales; family Streptosporangiaceae; genus JAJYUU01. Next base: position 633 of record CAWHQU010000003.1, read on the forward strand.
TCCTCGGCCTCCCTTTCGCCGTCGATCACGCGCTCGAGGGCATCCGCCACGTCCGCCCACTCCGGAGAGTGCCGCAGGCTGTTCAGCGTGGCCTCAAGCGCAGACCGTGCCGCCGGGTTGCCTTCTGCGGCGTCCGCCGCGCGGCTGATGAGACCTTCCCACCGCGTGAGCATGTTCTGAATGTCACGCCGCCGCCGCATACGGACCAGTTCACCCGCTGCAGCCTGTGCGAGCATCCGCCCGTCCGCGACGTCGATCGCGCGTTGAATGAGCGCGGTATCGACGAGGTCGAGCTGCTGGAAAGCCGTCAGGTCCCGCTCGCCCTCGAGGACCGCGCGGATCGCCGTGGCCAGCCCTCGCCACGTGTCATTCGCCGCCAGTTCCTCCAAGGCGTCAGCCAATGCATCCCGCGCCGCTACGTCACCGGCCGCCGCAGCGGCCAGTGCCGCCAGGTAGGGCTCGAAGCTCGCCGAAAAGATGCTCCGGATAATCGCTAGGAACGCGTTCTGCAAGCCCCCGATGATTACCGCCCGGACGTCCTCGGAACGTGCCAGCTCAGTCACGAGGGCTGGCATCCGTGTGGCCTTGCGAAGCATGATCGCTACCGCCCTGAAGTCGACGTCGTCGACATCTTGTATGGAACTGCCGACGACGGTCGCTATGCTGTCGAGCCATTCCTGGCCGGACTCGGGATCGCCGAAGAGTTCCGCCTGCTCCCGCACGCGCCCGATGAGCGGGAAGTCTTTTGCCATTTCCTCTATTGCGGGCTCCAGGGCTTCCCACCACGGCTCCGGGTCGTCCGAAGCAGGTAGCCACGCGCCGTTGATCAGGTCGCGGTAGGCCGCGACCACTGCGCCATCGACCGGCGACAGGTCGGCGAGAGGATCATCGTCCTCGCGCATCGACCAGAATTCGGATAGCCGCGATAGCAGGGGGCGCCACTGCGCCAGCTGTCCGCGCTTGGCGAGCGCCTCGGCCACCGCCTGGCCGCGGGCTGATCCGGCACCTATGGTCACCAAGATGCCAAGCATCCGGGCCAGCGCGCCGAACGCCTGTTTCGTGATGAACAACTCCTCCGGTGACACGCCCCGGACCAGCTCGGCGAGCGCAGCTACCGCTTGGGCGCCGTCGGCGACCCGGCTCGGAAGCATTACGAAGGCATCGCGGTATCGCACGCCAGCGACGCGATCGGCTATCCCGCAGACTTCATCGAACGTGGGCAGCGCAGTGATATCGAGTCCGGCGTCAGCCAGGTCGCGCGCTATTGCCAGTACAGGGCGGCGCAGATCGCTGGATTCGGTCTGATACTGGATCAGCGCGCTCGCGACGAGGTGCGCGAGGCTGACGTCCCCGACGCCGTAGACCGAGCGGAGGTAGATCGCGAGGTTGTTATGGCCGCGGGCGATGTCAAGCGGGCCGATAGCGCCTCCGGCCGCCTCCCGGTACATAATGCGAAGCGTGTCCTCTGCCAGGCGAATCGCTTGTCGAGGCCGACCTTCCTCCTCTTCTAGGTCGGCGAGGGCGTGCATTGCCCACGCGAGCATGGCATAGTCGCCTTCCCGTTCGAACACCTCGCGGCAATTGAGGACGAGATCCCTGGCCTCCCGCACGCGGTGCAGCCGTGCCAGGGCGAAGTAGTCATCGAAGCGTGTACTGGCGATAGCCAGCGGGCTGGCGCGGCGCTGCCGCATGCTCCCCACTAGCGCTGCGTTCAGGCTGAGGGCCTCACCGAACCTGAATCGGTCTCCGGCCACGCGAGCGGCGAATCCCAGCAGGCGCTCCCTGACATCCCACGGAACCGTGATGTCACTTGTATCCGGGTCGTCAGTCAGCTGTTTCATGCGGTCCCGCAGTAGCTGGGCCTCGCGCAGCGTCTCATCAATGCCCTTGCCCAGGCTGAACGAAATCTGGAGGATGAGCAGGTCGTCAGCCAGCTGCGTCCATTGGGCGAGGTCGCCAGCCCTCGACATGAGCTTCTTGCGCTCCGCGAGCTTCAGCGCTCCGGCAAGGTTCCCGCTGAACCTGACAGCGTCGGCCAGGCCGCCGAGGACTTCAGAGGCGACCCGGTAATCGCGGACTGACAGCGCGGCGCGCAGCGCCGCCGCAAGTAGTTCCTGCCCTACTTCCGGGCTGACCAGTGACTTGATCAGCGCGAGTCGCGCCTGATCCGACAGCGCGTGCTCAGTGTCCCGGGTTGCTGCTACCATCCGGGTCGCATGCTGCAGCAGCGACTCGGCCGTAGCGCGGGACCGGTCACGGCGCAGCACGATGTCAAGCAATTCGCCGACCAGCCCCCACTGCTCCTGCCGCGTCGCGTATGGCAGTGCCCGACGGGCGGCCGCCACGACGGACCACGTGGAGGCCCCTGGCTCGGCGCCACGCGCCGACAGCAACTGCCCCTGCCAGTAGGCCGACAGCTCCGAGATGGCCCGCGCCCGCAGCTGGCTACTGGCCGCCTGACGGCCGGCCGTCGCGATCGCCGCATCCAATTCGTAATATCCGGCGCCAGCCAGGTCGCTGCCAGTGACGAGCCCGTGAGCTGCCAGCTCTGAGATAATCGCATCGAGTTCGGCCTGCGCGTCAGGGGATATGGCCTGCCGCATCGGCGCCACGATCTCCGATGTTCGGTCAGCCGGCTCGATGCAGCAGAGGAAGTAGAAGAATTCCGCGCACGCGGGCTGCAGTGCTGCAGTAGTCGCCTGGGTCCAGCGCAGCAGCACGCGCACGAAGTCGGCGGGAGCGACGCCTGCCGAGTAGTCCCGCGTCGTTGTGCACTGCTCACCGGGCTCCTCGTTTCGCATAGGTGAACTGTCGATGAAGGCGCCGAGGCTCTTCGTCGATCCGGCGTGGCGCTCGCCGATCTCCAGAAGCATTGGGTGGCCGCGCGCCTGAGCAATGAGCCGACCCACCACGTCGCTTCCGGCCGTGATCTGGGAGAACTCGCCGACGATGAGCTGCCGCAGGTTTGGCAAGTCCCAGGCCAGCAGGAGACTCTCCTGCACCGACAGCGGCTCGATCCGCTCTACCCGCAGTCCGAGCAGCGCGTCGGCGGGCATCCGTGACGTCGCCAGCACCACGCGCGACATCCACGAGGACATTCCAGCCCCGCACAAGGAGGTGAGCAGCACTCGCCAGCGTTCATCACGCCACGTGCCGTCGTAGGTGAGAAGCGCCTCGAGGTTGTCGATCACCACCAGGATGCGCCTATCCCGGAACAGTTTTCGAAGGAATGCCACGTTCTCCTGCAATGCATCCAGGTCGGCGGCCAGGTGAGCGATGCTGAGACCCGGAATCTTGCGTTCGAGGGCGCGGAAGAGTCTGCCGAACGACTCGGCTATGTCCAACTCGGAATCCATCTCGAGCGGGTCATGCCAGATCAGACAAGAAAAATCGGTCGCGTGCGCGTAGGCGAGTTCGAGCGCGCACGATCGCTTGCCTATACCAGGTGGTCCGTAGAAGATGACGCCGCCCAGGCCGCTGGCCGGCGCGAGCGCCTCGTTGGCCTCGGCCATCGGCCGCACCCGACCGACGAAACGGTCTGGTTCCTCCGGGAAGTCCGCCAGCTTCAGCTCCTCGAGGTCGAACTGGACCGGCATCTGGCGCTGTGGCGGTCGCAGCTCCAATCCAGCGGCGGTGGCGCCAAACAAGGCCGGCACGGCCAATGAGAGCGGGGGTATAACGTAAGACGGCTTCGTGGGCATGACTTCCTTGACCGCCAGCGGAAGGGCCCGCGCCAGCGGCTGCTCATGAGAGAACATAAGCTTGTACAGCTGACGGATGAGGCGAATCGCGAACTCGTCATATACCTCGTAGCGCATGCCAAGCACCGCGCAGCCGATGCGGGAGGTCAGGTCAACGGCCAAGCTCGCGACGACCGACGAGGGACCGCGCTGCGAGGGCTCCGGGTCCGCCTCGAAGTCGTCGCCTGCCGGAATGCCGTTCCTTTCGCTGTTACCAGCGCTGAAGTGCGCTGGCATCGTGGCCGACCCGCAGGAGGACAGGATTACCAGCTTGACGCGCTCGGCGGCGGGCTCCAGCATGTCAATCAGCTCGTTCCCCGTGACTTCCCGTTGAGTGCCGTCCGGGTTTTCTAGCAGGATCTCGGCCGCCGTGCCGTGGCCCGAGATGTGCACGACGTCCCACCCGGGGTAATCAAGCAGGACATCTCGCAGCCGGTCGACCGTGACCCCGTACTGCACCACCCGCAGCTCGATCGACCGCCCGCCGACCGCCTGGAACTCACGGATCAGCCTGGTAAGGGCATGCCGCTCGCGCCGCAGGTTAAGCGCGTGAGTGTCAGTCGGTACGCTGAATACCGCGAGTATCCGCAGACTGTCCCCCGCCGGGGCCTTTAGCCGACGGCTCTCCTCGGCGAACTGAATCACGATGGCGACACCGTGGAACGCCAGTGGCTTGCCGGTCACATAGGCGGCCTCCAGCGGCAGCGCGGCTATGTCCGCGCAGCGTTGGTCGAGATGGAGCCGTACTGTCACCGGCCGGTGCGCGACGATGGCCGCGCCGACCGGTCCGAAGACGTGCTCGCCCAGCCATCGCCCGATCTCATCGACCGCCCGCTGCTCCCCGGCTGGCCGGTTATCCAGAGCTACGTACTGGTCTACGTATCCGGCGAGGTCGCCAAGCGCAAAGTACTCCATGGCGCCCGCGTCTAGGCTGACCTGGTGGTCGGCGAGCAGCACCCCGGAGGTCGTCGTCAGCCGCCACCGCCAGCGCGTCGGGCCAGCGTAATCAAGGACCTCGAGATCGACTATCACCCCGGGTCACGATCCTAGGCTCTTCGGAATCGAGAGCATATCGTCGGTCAGGTCCACGCCGAGCAGCGCGGCCCTGCTCCGGATCACCCCTCTCGCTCGCAGCGACTCGCGGACGCGTTGCCGCGCGGCTGGGTATCCCGGGTCCTCAAGTGCGTCCGGCACGGCGACTGTGATCGGGTCTGTTTCTGCGTCGGCCCGCACCGTCCGGACAACCGCTTCGAATCGCTTGATCCGCAGCAACTCGCTTGTTGTGAGGCCTAGCTCCTGGCCGATTCGCTCGGCGTCCCTGTGTGCCATCTTGAAGGCGATGATGGTGCCAGCGTTGCCGAGCACCTGGGTGAGTACTGACGACTCGGTGGTACCGCTCCAGCGGTCGAAGGCCCTCAGTTGATCGATGTTCTGGTGGGCCAGAGTGATTCCGAGGCGGTATTTCCTGGCCTCCGGAATGAGCTGCTGGAACTCATGGCCTACAAACTTCTGGAACTCGTCGACATAGAGGTAGTAGCTGCTGCCGCTATGACCCGCGGCCGGGAGTCGCTCTGTGATGTGCCGGGAGATCCTGGAGACGAACAACGAGCCAAGGAATGATGCTGCCCGGGTGCCGATGATCCCTTCCGGGAGGCGAGCGATGAAGATGCCGCCGCCGCGTATGCAGTCCCTGAGCGAGAACGATGCTGTCTGTGCCGCGAGGACGCATTCAAGGACCGCTGACTTTTCTAGCTCAGTAAACTTGGATGTGGCCCAATCAGCTACTTCGGCCTGGTCACTTGGCTTCATTTCGGCGAAGAGGTTCCAGCGGTCCTTGACATCCGAGTCGTTCGGTGCTCGGTCCAGGAGGCTTTTCCGGAAGGCTTGGTCACGGAATACCCGACCGACGTCGAGGAGAGAGACCATCCCGGCATCGGATTTGCCGGCTGTCAGCAGGTCCAGCGCCATCCGCACTGTGGTCTCGAAGCGTGGCCCAACCCATTCGCTGTATCCGCGCCGCGCAATCAGCCCCAGGAGTTCCTCGACCGCGAGCGAACGCTCTCGGCCAGTGGATATGTCGAGGGAGAGCGGATTCACACAGGGCAGGAAGTCATCATCGGCGAAATCCAGGTAGATGGTCTCGGCGGCGCGCTCTCCGCAGTGCCCGAGGGCGTACTCGGCAAGGTCTCCGTGCGGGTCAATGATGGCCACCCCGTGGCCGCTCCTGATGTCGAAGCGCACCATTTCCTTGAGCAGGTTGGTTTTCCCTGATCCGGTCTTGCCGATCACGTAGACGTGCTTGAATCTCGCCTCGGGCTCTACCGTCACGGTGAACTCCCGCAACGCACCGGGGGCGGCGTAACTGGCGACGCCAAGCGGGCATCCGACGCTCGACACCGGCGGGCTCACGGCAGGGATGGCGAGCGGTTGCCGGAACGTGCCGCCCTCGGCGGCGTCTTGTGGGGGCAGCATAAGCATCGCCACTTGGAGTTGACTGATTGCAGTCCCGTTGAACTCGGCGGATTGCGCGGAACGTGCTATGTCCGCTGAGACTTCGAAACTGCCGCCACCGAGTATGAGCTGCCCTATCGCGTGCAGGACCACGTCGTCGACGGCGGCCTGCGCCGAGACGAGAATCTCCGCAGTCAGAACCGGCAAGCCGACACCCTCGCCCGCCAGCCGGACCAGCCTGGCTGACACCTGAAGACACGGATTCCCCGGCGTCGCTCCGAGCACCGACAGCACCGCGGACCAGTCCGGCCGCGTCGGCTGAGAATCGCCGACGAGCGGCGTGATCCGGTAGAGGTGGGATCCGGGCAGCTCAGTGTGCGCGTCAGCGCTGGTGCATCGGAAATACGACGACAAGATCGCACGGCATAGCGACCCGACGGCGAGCGCCGTGGCGCGCTCGCCGTCGCTGGCCGGGGTGCCGCTGATGATGTATTCAAGCTGCACGCTCGCCATGTCGTCGAGGGCCGCCGAAGAACGGATCCGAATCGTCGCAGTGAGATCGCCGATAGAGATCGTAGCCATCGACTGCATCAGCCGGAGGTTTGTCGACTCCGTGATCTTGCGCGGCTTGCCGTCCTTCGGCACCAGCTTCAGGGCGAACAGCACCGGCCCAATCCCCGCCGGAACATTCTCCCCTGACTGCGCACTTGCCAGGTCTCGGGTCAGCGACCGGAAGAGCTCTAGCTGCTCATCGCTGGCCCTTCCTGCCGCGTGGTACGCCTCCTGTAGGGCGTTCTGAAGCAGCAAGGCCTGCTGCCACCGCAGTTCCAGGCTGGGCACTCCCCGGGGGACGGCGACGTGCTCTCTGATGGTGTCCAGTAGGGCCATCAGGTCAGCGCGCGACAGGCAGCTGCGCTGTGCGGAGTAGGCCTTGAGCAAGGTGTACACGCTGGCCAGGGCTCTGCACTGTTGCGTTGCCCTGATGAGCCCGCTGAGCACGGCCGGATCGCTCAGCTGGCCGACCGTGCTGTTGCGCAATGCGGCCAGTACGGCATGATCCACGTCAGACGCACTTGTTACGACACTGGCCCGAGTCACGAGCCGGAGTTCCGGGGCTTCCACGCCGTCGTAATCGACGACTACGATCCCTTCCTCGCCCCGCGGCAGCGGCAGCACGGGTCCGGGATCGCCGCCGGAGTGGATGCGCGTTCCGCCGTAGCGAGCGTGATTCGCTACGACGGTGGCACATGAATCGGTTGCCGCGTCGTTCAGTATGCGCGGCTCCGAGATGAACGCCGGAATCGCTATGACCTGGGGCTTCCTGCTGCCTGGTGGCCACAGGCGTTTCTTGAGGTAGTCCAAGCCGATCGCCACTCCGAGGACCAGATCATCGGTCTTGCCGGGAATCTCACAGATGGTCGGCCCGGTGCCCCGCGCGGCTGTCTGATGCTCATCCTGAAACTGCCGGGTGATGATCAAATCTTGCTGACCCCTGATCACTACGGCTGCGTGTACGCCAAGCGCCTGGGTGCCGTCGTCTGCCGTCGGCCACCCGCTGCGGACATCCTCGGCAGAGCGCACCGCCCCGACGCCGGCCACTATGGTGGCGTCCACTGCATAGCCGCGAATGACGTCGATGAGCGCGGGCGGCACGCAGGCGTCGGGCAAGACGATCAGGTCGGCTTTCTTCCTCAGGCAGAAGTCGAGCACCCGGTACAAGCGCGTCCTGACCTGCGTGTAGTAGAGATCGGCGATGGCGGCCCTGGCATCCTGGATTTCCGCATAGCATTCCTGGAGCTCCGCCACCCCGCAGTGAGCTGGCAAGTCACGCGGCTGTGTATCGCTGCGCAGTAAGACCTCCTCGGGCACCCACAACGATCGGTTACCGAGCACGAGGTTTGGCAACGTGTCCAGTTGGACTGCGGCGATCCGGATCGTTGACACAGAGCCCCCCACGTCTCCAGCAACGCATTACGCGGAATGCTAGACATGATATTGGCGGCGGGGCAAGCTCTGGACCATCACGGAATTGCCCAAGCTTGAGGGTGTAGCGGTCACGTAATTGGCCACCGCGATCATGTAATTGCCCATGTGCATGGCGTGCACGTGTCCGGTTGGACCTAGCCATCAGGCACGAGAGCCTGCTCCCGCATCCTTTGCGAGGCCTCGGGCCGATGGCAAGGAGAACGTTCGGCAGGCAGGGCCGCCCTCGAGCGGGCTGCCGCTGGATGAAACACAGTGGGAGGGCCGGGTGGGCAGTGGTTCCCGACGAGTACTTCCAGCGCATGTCCCTGGCGATCTTTCCGTCCGATGCGGTGCGGTCATTGGCCTTAATGGAGCACTTCACGTCACATACTCGATTGTAGTTTCCAATTAACGGGCACTCGGGCGCCAGGAACGTCAGGAGCCCGGCCTAGATTTCCGCCGATGTCGCGCACCGCCTGTACCCTCAGGTCATGGTCACGTCCAGGGCAGCACCCGCTGCCTAAATGGTTTCTTGAGGCAGCGGCCCAGCACCAGCAGCCGCCCGAGAACCTGGGTTCCGTCGCGAGCACGTTCCTGGGAACGCTCTACAGCGCCTCAGACTGGAGCGTCGTGCAGCGGGAGCTGGAGCAGCTCTCCTGGGACAACGGCACTGAAGGCATCCTGCGGCGTCAGGAGGAGGCTCTTCTCGGCATCACGAACTCATTCCGCCGGGACGCGCCGGACCCGGCGAGGATCGCTGCCATTCAGAAGGCCCGCGAGGACGCGGAGCGTTCCCTTGGTGAGGAGCTGGAGGCCGCAGAAGAGGAGTTCCGCGCTCGTGTTGCCGAAATTGCCGCCCATCTCCCAGAGGTGGCCAAGGCAGCCGAGAAGACGCCGGCAGACTCGGCGGTCGCTCAGGCGGCCGCGCGTATCGCCCGGATAGTCGGCCACGCACACCTGTCCAGGCTCGGGCCGTACTGGATGTTAATCGTGCTGTACTGGCTGATCGTTCACCTGACTGTGGGCGACCTGGCTGCACTGACGCTCTGGTACATGGTTCTCAGCGACTACTTTAAGAAGCAGCAGGGTAAATAGCAGGATCCCGATTTCCGGCCCCCGTCACCCAAGCGACCATGAGCCTGAGCGTACGGGTTGGGAAGCATACAGCGTCAGCGGTTGCCCTTCGGCGACCGGCTTCTTGGGCGTGATCGGCTGAAGTCACACCCCAGAGCGAGTCGCCGATACCGCCCTCGTGCAATCTCTTGTAGCTCTCTGCTAAGCGCCCCTCTCAGGCTCTCAGCATCTGCAGCACCTTTTATGGCAGCGCCGCTATCGCAAGAAATGATCGGCTGGCCGACTCAGGTTT
>CAWHQU010000004.1:0-24498 GCA_963831615.1 uncultured Actinomycetota bacterium
CGGCGTGCGCACGCCTTGCGATCAGCCGAGATAGATGTTGTCTCCCATGCCGATCTCATCGCCGTAATAGATGACCGGCGTGCCCGGCAACGAGAACATGAGCGCATTCATGAGCTCGATGCGCCGGCGGTCGTTGCGCAAGCAAGGGGGCCAGCCGGCGTCGATGCCCAGGTTGATCCTCGAGTGACGATCCCGGGTATAGGCCCGGTACATGTAGTCGCGTTCCTCGTCGGTCACCATCTCGAGGGTCAGCTCGTCGTGATTGCGCAGGAAGATGGCACCACTGGCAGGTCTGCGGGAATGGTCGGCGTTTGCGCCATGATGTCGTGTGATCGGAAATCGGTCTTCCTGGTGCAAGCGCCATGAACAGGCGCGGCATGAGCGGGAAGTGAAACGCCATGTGGCATTCGTCGCCCTCGCCGAAATAGGACGGCGTCCTCGGGCCACTGATTGGCCTCGGCCAGGAGCATGCGGCCGGGGTAGTGCGCATCGACGTGGCTGCGCAGGCGCTTCAGGAACTGGTGTGGTCTCGGGAGGTTCTCGCAGTTGGTGCCCTCGCGCTCGTACAGGTAGGGCACCGCATCGAGCCGCAACCCGTCGACGCCCATGGCGAGCCAGAAGTCGACGACGCGGAAAGATCGCCTCCCACACCGGCCGGATTGTCGAAGTTGAGGTCGGGCTGATGCGAATAGAACCGGTGCCAGTAATAGGCACCGGCCACCGGGTCCCAGGTCCAGTTGGAGGGCTCGAAGTCCTGGAAGATCACCCGGGCGTCCTGGTATTTCTGGTCGCTCGTCGGTCCAGACGTAGAAATCGCGCTCGGGCGACCCGGCTGGGCATGCCGCGCCCGCTGAAACCACGGATGCTGGTCCGACGTGTGGTTGATGCACGAGCTCGGTGATGACTCGCAGGTTGCGCTTGTGCGCTTCGGCGAATGAAAGCCTTGACGTCCGCCATGGTGCCGGTAATCGGGATGAATACCGTGTACTCGCTGATGTCGTAACCGTCATCTTGCCGTGGCGACGGATAGAACGGCAGCAGCCAGATCGCGGTGACTCCGAGCTGCGCGATATAGTCGAGCTTGGCGATCAGGCCCGGGAAATCGCCGATACCGTCGCCGTTGGAATCGAAGAACGACTTCACGTGGTGGATACGGCGGTCGGACCTCACACGAGATCATGCCGGTCGCTGGACTGGACACAGTGCTTCAGCCGGTGCCATTGCAGCGCTGGGCTTCGCTCGAAGCCGCCATGGCAGCATCGCCGCAACGGCGTCGAAGGTCGCGGGCGTCAACTCGGCCAGCAGGATGCCCTGTCTAAGCTGGGACGGTGCCGGACCTCAAGGTGGCGAGGTCGTCGGGGCACCGGAGTCCGGTTGTCGCCGTCGAGCTGTGGCGGTGTCTATCCAGATCGCTGAGATGGGCGCGACCACATCGCTGCGTGGTCGATGCCGGTCAGCAGCGAGCGAGTGAGCTCGCAGTCCACGGCCCGGTGCAGCCTGCGCCAACCAAGCAACCTCATGATTCAGTCGTGCACGGTCGAACGCGGCCTGGGGGCCATTCCGGGGACCAAAGCATCGACCAGAGTGGAACATGCAGCGGTCATCTCGGCCGGGCCCGGTCAGTCGGGGCGCAGGTCTTTCTTGAGGATCTTGCCGGTGGCGCCCTTCGGCAGGCTGTCGCGGAACTCGATGCTGCGCGGGTACTTATAGGCGGCTACCCGCTGTTTGACGAACTCGGTGAGCTCAGCCGCTGTGACCGACTGGCCCGGCTTGACCGCGACGACGGCATGCACCTCCTCGCCCATTCTGGGGTCGGGTACGCCGATGACCGCAGCCTCGGCCACGGCAGGGTGCGCGTAGAGGACCTCCTCGACCTCGCGCGGGTAGACGTTGTACCCGCCGCGGATGATCAGGTCCTTGATCCGGTCGACGATGAATAGGTACCCGTCGTCGTCGAAATAGCCGAGGTCGCCGGTGTGGAACCAGCCATCGGTGAACACCTGCGCGGTGGCCTCGGGATTGCCCCAGTAGCCGGTCATCACGTTGGGGCCGCGGACTACGATCTCGCCCACGTGCTCGGGGCCGGCTGGCAGCGGGTGTCCCTGCGCGTCCCAGATCTGCACGCTGACCGACCAGATCGGCTTGCCGACGCTGTAGACCTTGCGCTCGGCGGCGCTGATGTTGAACGTGGTAGTGGACGAGGTCTCTGACAGCCCGTACCCCTCCAGGATCACCACGCCGAACCGGCGCTCGAAGGCGTCGATGACCTCGGCCGGGATCGGCGCCCCGCCGGATACCGCGACCCGCAGCGAGGAGGTGTCGTAGTTGTCGAGGCCGGACGCGTTCAGCAGCGCGACGTACATGGCTGGGACGCCCTCGAAAATGGTCACGTGGTCCCGCTGGATGGTCTCGAGCACGGCCGCCGGTTCGAACCTGGGAACGAGCGTCATTGTCCCGCCCAGCAGCATGCAGATGTTCAGGATGGACGACAGCCCGAAGATGTGGAACAGCGGCAGCGCTACGACCACGACATCGTCGTCTCGGAACTCGAACAGTCGGCCGGAGATGTCGGCGTTCATGTACAGGGTGAAATGCGACAGCACCGCGCCCTTCGGGGTTCCGGTTGTGCCGGAGGTGTAGATGATGACGGCCGGGTCTGCGGGGCTGACCGGCGTGAGCTGCGGGTCCGGCGGATCGCCGGCCAGCAGGGTCTGGAACGACGCAGCCGGCGGCATGTGAGCCGCGTCGCCGACGACATACAGCGATCCCACTCCGGCCGCTCCGGCCGCCTTCGCTGCCTCGTCCAGGAACCCGCTGTAGGTGATTAGTGCCCGGGCGCCGGAGTCTCGCAGCTGGAACTCGATCTCCGGGGCCTTGAGCAGCGGGTTCATCGGGACGACGACGCCGCCGGCCTTGAGGATGCCGAAATAGGCGATGACGAAGTGCGGGATGTTCGGCAGCTGGAGCCCGATCCGGTCGCCGGCCTTCAGTCCGGCCGCCGCGAGATTGGCGGCGACCCGGTCGGACTGGGCGTCCAGCTCCGCGTAGCTAATCGTGGCGTCGCGCAGAATCACCGCCGGCTTGCCGGGCACGCGGCGAGCCGCTTCGGTGAGGATGACAGCCAGGTTGAAGTCCATGCTCGCTCCTTAGATCTCCGGGCGGTAGCTCATGCGTGCTGCGACCGGTACCTAGCAGGGTCGGCATGGGGCGGCATCACGGCCTCTTCGTCAGATACCGGTAGCTCGCTACGGACATCGCCCGGCCCGCGGCCGGGATCATCCGCTTGAGCAGCCAGTGCGGCATCACCTGATATCTGGGGGCCGGGATAATCAGCTGCCCGCGGCCGATCGCGGCTAGCGCCTGCCGGGCGACGATGTCCGGCGAGCAGCCTCTCGTCGCATAGAGGTCTGTGAGGCGGCCCCGCCTGTCCTCCCAGTCACCGCGCATGATCGAGGTAGCGACAATTGGTGTGTTGATCACGCCCGGACATAGTGCCGATACCCGGATCTGGGTGCCGCGCAGCTCGATGCCGAGCACCTCGGTGAGAGCGACGACGGCGGCCTTGGTTGCCGAATAGGCGCCGAGCCCCGCGGCTGGCACGAGCCCGGCCATCGACGCGGTGTTCACGACGTGGGCGGCCGCGTCCTGTTCCAGGAGCCGGGGCAGGAACGCGTGCAGCCCGTTCACCACTCCCAGCAGGTTGACGTCGATCAGCCGCCGCCAGTCCGCCAGCGTCGTGTCGGTGAGCTCGCCGGCCTGGCCAATACCAGCGTTGTTGAAAAGCAAGTCGACCGAGCCGCCGTCGAACGCCGCGTCGGCGAGCACGCCGACGGCGTCCGCGTCGCTGACGTCGATCACATGGGCGACGGCTTTGCCCAGGGCCGCGTCGATCTCCTCGCGCACCGCCGCGACGCCAGTCTGGCTAATGTCAGCGGCGTGCACGAGGGCGCCACGCCGGGCGAGCAGGAGGGCAAGCGAGCGGCCGATGCCGGACGCTGCACCGGTCACTACCGCTGTCTTGCCCGTCAAATCGCTGGCATTGAGGGGGGATGCGGCGACCTTGCGCAGCGCAGCTGCTGTCCCAGCGGTTGCCCCGGCCGCCGCGGTCAGCACGGCAGCGCCGGCAGCCAATGTGCGATTCACGAGCGCCCTCCGGCGTAGCGGGTCAGTCGGCCGGCCGGCAGGATCGCCGCCGGGCGGAACTCCAGGTCCTTCTCGTCGATAGGCCCGCGGTACAGCGCCGCGTCCTTGAAGTAGTGCTGGCGGAGCCGCCATGGCGCCCGGTCGCCTTGCAGTGGCAGCGTGTGCCGGGACCGCTCGAAGTAACCCGACGTCATGTCGATGAACGGTGATGTGCGCAGCCCTCCCGCCGGGACCCGCGGCGTGACCGTTGCGTACCCCCGGCCGGCCATGTACCGCAGCATGCGCACCACGGAGCGGGCCACCAGGTCCACTTTGAGCGTCCATGAGGAGTTGGTGTACCCGATCGCGAACGCCATGTTGGGCACGCCGTCGAGCATCATGCCCTTGTACGCGACATGCTCCCGCACGACCACGGGCTCACCGTCGACCGTCATCGGGATCGCGCCGAGCGGGGCCAGGTTCAGGCCGGTGGCGGTGATGATCACGTCCGCAGCCAGCTCAGCGCCCGAGCGCAGCCGCAGCCCGGCAGGCGTGAACTCCTCGATGTGGTCGGTGACCACGTCAGCGTGGCCGGACTTGATCACAGCGAAGAAATCGCCGTCGGGCACCAGGCACATGCGCTGATCCCATGGCTGGTAGGCGGGTGTGAAATGCGTAGCGATGTCGTACCCGGCGGGCAGCCGCCTGGCGGCGCCCTTCTGGAGCATCGCGCGGGCCCGCGCCGGATGGCGGCGGCAGAAGTTGTAGATTGCGGTCGCCAGGCGTGCGTTCTTCCACCGGACCGCGGCGTAGGCCTGCCGCTCGGGCAGCACCTTGCGGAGCAGGCCGGCGATGGGGTCGCTGTTCGGCATGGACAGCACGTAGGATGGCGAGCGCTGCAGCATCGTCACGTGGGCGGCGGTTTCGGCGATGGCCGGCAGGATGGTTGCCGCGGTCGCGCCGCTGCCGACCAGGACGATGCGTTTGCCGGTCAGGTCGAGATCCTCGGGCCAGTGTTGCGGGTGCACGATCGTGCCGCTGAAGTTATCGCGTCCGGGCCAGTCTGGCGTGTAGCCCTGGTCGTAGCGGTAGTAGCCCGGGCACAGATACAGGAATGAGCAGGTGCGCTCGCTGCGGGTGCCCGTTTGCGTGTCCTCGACCGTGACGGCCCACCGGGCGTCGTCGCTGGACCAGTCAGCCCGCACGACCCGGCTGTGGTAATTGATCTTCTGGTCGACGCAGTATTCAGCCGCTGTCTCCCGCACGTACCGCAGGATCTCGCTGCCGCCGGCTATCGCATGCGCCTGTTTCCAGGGCCGAAACGGATAGCCGAGGGTGAACATGTCGGAATCCGAGCGGACGCCCGGGAACCGGAACAACTCCCAGGTGCCGCCGCTGGTGCCGCGTGCCTCGAGGATCGCGTACAAAGTACCGGGCATGTCGGCCTGCAGGCGGCACGCGGCCCCGATGCCCGACAGCCCAGCGCCCACGATGAGCACGTCGACGTGGCCGGGTGCAGACGCGTCCGCCGCAGGCACGACGTCAGCGCTCATGGCGGCTCCTCATCTGCTGCGTCCCGATGCTTTCAGCCTTCCGCTGAGGATTCCATCGAGTGGTCAGCTATGCAACACTTCCGTCAGATGTATCACACTCGTGAGGAGCCTTCATGACCTCCCTGATCACTCCGTCTGAGACCGTCACTGTTGACGACGGCCCGGCGATCGACGAGCTGCACCGGCTGTTCGCCGTCCAGCGGGCAGCGTTCCAGGCCGACCCTTACCCGGACGCCGCGACGCGCGCCGGGCCATCTCGGCGCCCTGGCCGGCATGGTGATGGCACACCGCGCCGAGATCCGCGCGGCGATGAGCGCGGACTTCGGCGTCGCACCCGGAGCTGTTCACCGACCTGGTGGAGGTGCTGGGGGTGGCTGGCCGGGCGGCTTACGCCATCGAGCAGCTCGGATCGTGGATGGCAGAGGACGACCGGTTCGCCGAACCCGGCGTTCTACGGCACCGCCAGGGCGGCCATCCGGTACCAGCCCAAGGGCGTGGTGGGCAACATCGTGCCGTGGAACTTCCCGTTCGACTTGTCGGTCGGCCCGCTGGTGGAGATGCTCGCGGCCGGCAACCGGGTGATTATCAAGCCGTCTGATTACACGCCCGCCTGCGCCGAGCTGCTGCGGCAGATGATCTGCGCAGACCTTCCCGGAGGATCTGGTGGCGGTCTCGGTCGGCGGGCTGACCCTGGCGAAGGAGTTCCCGACGCTGCGCTGGGACCATCTCCTCTATACCGGCAGCGCCGCGATCGGCCGTGAGGTGGCGCGGGCGGCCGCGGAGAACCTCGTTCCGGTCACCCTCGAGCTCGGCGGCAAGTGCCCGGCCATCCTGGCCGCCGACAGCGTCGACCTGCACAGCGTGCGCAGCGTCATCGGCACCAAGCTCGTCAAGAACGGGCAGATGTGCATCTCGGTCGACTACGCGCTGGTGCCGCGGGCCCAGCTCGACGACTTCGTCACGCACGCCAAGACCTACATGTCGAACGAGCTCGCGGGCTACACGACGTCCGGGGACTGCACCGGTATCATCACCCAGCGGCACCTGGATCGGATCGAGGCCATGGTTGAGGAGGCGCGAGCCCGCGGG
Organism: uncultured Actinomycetota bacterium; assembly: GCA_963831615.1. Taxonomy (GTDB): domain Bacteria; phylum Actinomycetota; class Actinomycetes; order Streptosporangiales; family Streptosporangiaceae; genus JAJYUU01. Next base: position 6,765 of record CAWHQU010000004.1, read on the forward strand.
GCACGGATGGTCGTGCTCGGCGGCGACAGCGACCGGGCGAGCCGGCGGCTGCCGCTGGTCCTGGTGATCGACCCGCCGGAGGACCTGCGCATCATGCAGGAGGAGGTCTTCGGACCGATCCTGCCGGTGATCCCGTACGACGACCTCGGCGATGCGGTGGCGCGGGTCAACGCCGGCGAGCGCCCGCTGGGGCTGTACGTCTACAGCAAGGACACCGAGGTCGCGGAGGGCGTGCTGCGGCAGACGACCTCAGGCGGAGCGTGCATCAACATCTGCGCCTTGCAGGGTGCGCTGCCCTCGCTCGGCTTCGGCGGAATCGGGCAAAGCGGCACGGCAGGCACCACGGCATCGAGGGCTTCCGCGAGTTCTCCAACCCGCGCGGCGTCGTCGTCCGCGGCACCGGCGACCTGGCCGACGCGTTCCTGCCGCCGTACGGGCAGGTAGCCGAGGCGATCGTCGGCAGCGTGTTCGACGCCGCGGCAGCCGAGCCAAGGGCCGCCTCAGCCGAGGATGCAGCCCGTGCCTGAGCCGGGCCGCTATGCGTGACCGGAGCCTGACACGCCCGCCGTCCCGCCCGCGCGGGCCGGAGAGCGGCCGTCCCGCGCGGGCCGTCCTGCTCGCGGCCAGGTGGGTGCACGAGGGCAGGCGGCTGGACATGCAGGGCATCGCCGACGAGCTCGGCGTGTCCAGGGTGACCCTGTTCCGGCACGCCGGCAGCCGCGAGGCGCTGCTGGGCAGCGCCCTGTGGGTGCTCACCGAACGAACCCTGGAGACGGCGACGGCCCGGTGGGAGGCCGAGCGGCCGGAAGGCGAGCTGCACACGCCGGGCACCGGGCGGCACATCAACGCCATCGTCTCCCACGCCAAGGGGTTGCGCCGGCTCCTGGACGACGAGCCCGCGCTCGCGATGCGGGTGCTGACCAACCCCCAGGGCCCGGTCCAGCCCGGCATCGTGACCTACGTCGCGGCACTCCTGCGCCGCGACATCGCCGAGTTCGGCCTGGTCACCCTCACCGAGCCGGACGCGCTCGCCTACGCGCTCGTCCGGCTGGGGGAGTCATTCCTCTACGCTGACATCCTCGCCGCCCGCACGCCCGACGTTGCTACCGCCAACCGGCTGCAACAGGCTCTCGTGGAAGGCATCCTGCCGTAACGCCGCCCGGCGGTGATCACCCGTATGCCCTCGCCGACCAGCTGGGTGGCGATGCCCACGGATGCCGCAAGCACCGCTGGTGAGCACGGCGACCTTCCCGCGCAGGTCGGGTAGCTGCTCCGGACGGGAGTGAGTTCGTGCTCGTGGGGCTGCCAATCACGCGGGGCCCGACGGACGCAGGGCATTCCCGTCGGTGCGACGCTAGTCCGATATACCGGCTTGTCCGAGCGCACCGCGCGGACCTGCCTCGGCGTGGGCAGGAAACTAGCCTCTTCGCCTCGTACGGCGGGCCACGCCCCAGCCCCAGTGCGGGACGGGGGCCTGCTGCACGACTTCGCCGCCGGGTTGGCGCGCTGCCGCGCAACCTCGCGCGTCTGCCGGTGCGCGGTCTGCAGATGTAGTTCGCGGGCTAGCTTCGCCGGAGGTGACAGAATCACGCCGCCAGCGGGCCTGACCTGGCAGTATGACGGTCTGCCCCTGACCGTTGCGGACCCTGGGAAAGCTGTGGTCCTGTCTACGGCGTTACACCCGGGCCTCCATTAGATCGGACTATTACCAGCCAGGATCACCAGGCAAGTTGCTATAGGGATCGTCGGGGTCGTTCGGCGGGTCCTGTGTATCGAAGGCAGGGCCGCCTCCGTCATCGCCGCCGTCAGGCTCCGGGTCGGGCACGTTCGGGTTAGGGACGGCGGGAGGGTTAAGAGCGTCCGGCGTGCCTGCTGGAAATGGAAACAAGCTTGACCCGGATTGCCCTCCACCCTCGGCGGGCACATTCGCTCCTCGCAAGGATACGAAGGACGACTCGGGAAAGCCGGCCCCTGTCCAAACGTCGGATGGATCAGGGTTTGAACCGAGCTGGAACAACATGTGAATGTTTCCCATAAGCATTTGAGGCCAGTGCTGCGCAATGACATCATCCTGTCCAGCATTACAGCTCCTGGTCAGAACCGGGGGATGACTGCTATCGACATAGCCTCGGGCACTGCCATCAAACGAGTTCTGAAATACAAACCCCACCTGCCGCGCATAGGCTGGGTTGAGCCAGCCTTCCCCGTAGATCCATCCCAAGAACCAACGACCTTGTCCGTCCGCCGCGACCCAAACATTAGCAATGCACTCGGGGGTCAGGAAAGTCTGACCCTCATAGTCACCGTAGCCTATGGTAGTGAGCTGCTTGCCAAAGAAAGTAACGTAGGCGAAAAGTGGCCTGATGCTGCCGCTGTAGCCTTGAGGAAAGAGAGCACGCAAGCCGTCACTGGGCGCCCAGTCGCTGGGTAGATGGCTCTGAAAAGAAGACAGAGCGGAACGAATGCTGGACATTTGGTCATCTTTCTTTGCTTTGCGATCTATTAGCACGCCGCTGCACGTTCGGCTTCCGCGCAAAACGATTATTGATCTCTCATTGCAAAGTAACTAGTACCGGAATCATGTCGCGGCCCTGAGCGAGGCCGCTCAGCGCCTTGCCGATAACTGACCCGAACGCGCGGCTGTGATCGCTGGCCCGCATGGCATGACCCTGGGTGGCGGAAGTGGTCAGGAGGTCACCTATGTTGATGGGAGAATGGGTCGCGTCGACCTTGCAGTACACCTTGCCCATGAGTGCTATGGGTGTCCTTGGCGTTGCCGACTCACGCCTGTCGAGCGTGATTCCAGGCTGCAGCCCGCCTGCGCCGGAGACAACTCCCACTACGGCCGTGGCATATTCGGAGTCGCATGCCCGAACGTTCCCGCTCTCATCCATGACGACCACTGTCCCTGGCTGGACATCGCTTTCGGCGTCGAAGTCCTCCGCGCAGTCCGCATTTTGCAGCACGATATCGCCGCCGACGGTGATAGTCCCGGTGACGAGGACATTGCCCTCGAACTGCCCTGCATTTCCTGTACTCGAACCCCAAACGCCTGGACCGCCAGCATTATTCTGCCCTGCAACTCCCGCATGGGCCGGCGACCAGCTATCTCCCTCGACCCCGTTCCAGTTCGCGCTGGCTCCGTACACGCCATCGCCAGTGTCACATTCGCCCCAGACCCCGGCAGTCGAAGTTGCCGACGGGTGACCGCTGCCTGCTCCCGCGATACCGTGCACGCCAGTGCCGTTTGCGCCTGTAAAAGCACCTAGAGTAGCCGAGATCTGCTCGTCTGATGTGGCTGCGTATACAGCTACGCCCTCAGGCCCTTTAGCTTGGACGAAAAATCCGGTCTGCTCTGCCTGCAGAAGGTTAACTGTTGTTGGAATCATAGGCTTGTCTATAGGCGGCGGCGTCATGCTGGATACCCCTATTCAGTAAATCGACAGACCGGGGACCGTAAGATGCGGCTGACCTAACGTTACTCAACCACTGGAACACAAGGCAATGGGTCCAGAGGCGCTGTCTGCGCTCATTTAGGAGGCCGGGCGTCACACTCCTACGCACGTGCCCGCAAGACTGAACGTCCTATCCGCCGCGGTGGCGGCGAGCTCATCGAGCGCCCGTTCCGCGGGCTGCGGCGCGTAAAGACGGCTCCGGCCGGCGCCCGGTTGCGTGATCCCGCCGGAATAATGTCGCTGCCGCGGTGCAGGCTCGCGTCGGAGGGGGAACGTCAACCGGAGGACTGAGCAATGAGCTCACCGGACGAGATCGCCCGCTTAGCGGCCGAGGCGCAGACAGGTGCCCGGGAAGCTGCTGCACGCGTGATCCTGCACGCCGAGGCGTGGTCCTCGGCGGCCGCAGCCGTCCGCGCGGTGCGCACGCTCGAGCTCGCCGTTCACGCCGAGGTCCTCGGGCACATCCGCCGGGCCCGTGAAGCGGGCGAGTCTTGGGCCGCGTTGGCGAGATGCCTGGCCTCGGCCCGGTCGCCGCTGAGAGATCCGGGCCGCTCGCCGAGCTCGCGTTTGACTATTCCGCCGGGCTGCCGACCGTCGACCCTTTCCCCGCACCGGCGGTGTTCCGGTGGGACTGCGTCTGCTGCAGCGGCCGGATCGCCGACCACGGCCCCGTCAAGGGGCCAGCTCTGGATCAGGACGGCCACCGCGGCGGCTGCGTGCGCCTGGCGGCCCGACGTCGCTGAATGAGATCAGGAGACCCTGCGATGACCAGGGCTGCTGCAGCATCAATGGTTTTCTTTCTGCGCCGGCCAATTGCACGGTTATTGCGGGATCGGCATGTCCAGTCCCTCGAAGCTGGCCCATCTGGAGTAAAGCTAAGCTTCTTCGATGACCGAATCGAAGATGCTAAGAAGGAGCTGGCTGAAGCTGGCAGCGAGCAGAGTTATGCGGCAAGGTCGTCACCAGATCAAATCGCAAACACATCGGCGGCCCAATCAGATTTCATGGACGAGATGCGAGAGCTGGCCAAGGGGGCGCCAAGGGCCGTGGCTCTAGAGAGGTTCGCCCGCCTTGAACAGCTACTTCGCCGTACAGTCCGCGTTACTGATCAAGAAAGAGCAGGTTATCGTGGGTCTATCTCTATCAGGAATCCAGCAAGAATGGCTGTGGAACAGGGCCTCCTTACTCCGTCAGAGAAGGTGGCAGTTGACGACGTTGCAGTAGTCCGTAACATTTACTTGCACGAAGGAGCCTCCGGCTACTTCGACGCCGCTCGGGCCCCTTCATACGCAGACGTGGTAGGTCAGCTCATTAGATCAATAACTTCAGCCGCGGAAGGGCAGGCGGACCAAGGCTAGCTGCTACCCACACAGAGTGCCGTCGTGATCTCTGGGTGCTTGGCATCAGTCAGCCGCCCACACCTCGTCGGGCAGAAATGTAATCCCCTCGCGGTTCAACCAGGCGTCGCGGGCCTCGCGCCGCGTGGTGCCCTCCAGTTCCTCCACAATGCTCGAGCTCACGTGGAGGACCTTGGCACCGGGCACGCCGTCGAGCAGCTCGAGGGCCTTGGTCGGGTCACCGAGTTGGCCCAGGGCGTCCCTGTCCTGGGTGGCGACCTGGCGGCGCTTCTCCTGGCCTTCCTCCGATGCGTGCCAGTCAGCGGTGTCGGGGTGGTCAGGCGATGTCATGTCGGCGGCGTCGAAGTTCTTGAGGGCGGCGTCGCGCAACGCGTCGGCGTCGGTGATCTCGGCCATGAGGCTGATCTTGATGAACATGAACTTGGCCATGCACCCCCTCCTGGTTAGGGGTTTGTGTCGGCAGTTTACCGCCGGTGCGGAGCATCAAAGGCCAGCGACCGCGGACCGCTGCTCCCATTCCTAGACCATGTGTCGCACATCAACTGGCAGATATACGTCGCACATCTGTTGTCGGATCACACTCAAGGCACAGTCAAGGCACACACTGGTTCATGCGCGATCGACAGGTCTGCCTCCACGATCCGGATAGCACGGTGAATGGCCGGAGAAATCTGGCGGTCACTAACGTAGGCGCAGGTCACCCTGCGTATTGGAGCGGTCTGTAAACCGTCGGCTCGACGCTGCAAGCTCGTTGCAGAAGTTCGGTGGCAGCGGGATCGCCATGGGAGTCCGCTCGACTGCTAAGCGGCCATGGCATAAATGGCTTGAAGCGCTATCCCCAGCCTGAGACGGTCGCACTGGATGTGCTGAGTTATTACCTCAATCGCTCTGGTTTTCGAAGGGTAGTCGCGATGGCTGTTCGCCGGTCGCAACAAGATCAAAGTGAGTGGCAGATTGAGTGTCAAAACTGTGCTCGCGAGGGCCTATCTCGAGCTTGTGAGTGCTCGCGGGCGCTCGTGTTTTTCCAGGTCAACGCAGTCCACCTGCAGTGACGGAACTTGACGGGGGTTCATGGTAAGGAGAAGGTCTACGGTTCGATTCCGTAAGGGGGCTCCGCAGGTCAGGAGGCTTTTTCGAATGTCATCCGATGACCTCTTTTGGGCACGGGCGAGAACGGAGATAAGGTCACGTTTCGCTAGGCGTGCAGACTGGCAGGTCAGAGCGGGCTGCGGCACTCGATGAGCGTGACCGGGGGCACTTGAGGGGGCAATCGCGAGTGACGATCGATCGTGAAGTCTTGCGGCGCATGTAATCTTGCGGCGCATGTAAAGGACTCTCGGCGAGGTCCCGGGGCTGTGCCCGGGGTGCTTGTGCCGGGCCGGGTAGGTTGTGCTGGCTCGGAGGGCCCCGGGCGCGGGTCGTGAGGCTCGGGGCGGAGTCGGCCGCCGTCGGCCGTGGAACAGCGGCAGTCCCAGCAGGCGCCGCAGCCGAAGCAGCCGGCGGTGTGGCAGCGGCCGGCGGAGTCGACGTCGCAGCTGACGTGGCCAGCCCACATGCTGCGCACAGGCAAGTCAACAGCAGACAGCTCACGGCGATGAGAGACCTCGCTCCCATCCTCACAGGATGCCGCGGACTGATCTTCGATGAAAAGCCGCTCCGGACAAAGAACTCGTCCCGTCGGCCGATGGTTACCTGCCACAGCCGGTCCCGCCTAGTCCGGCACGGCCCGGTCCTCAAATGGATCTCGGACTACGTCGGCCTCAGTATCACGCTGAGTGACGCAGGCAGTCGGGCAGAGCGCTTGCCGAGCCGCCTTTCGGAGCTGCGGGAAGTGTCTGGGAGATCACATGCCGAAGCGTGCAGATCAGGTCGTTCAGGGAGCCTGACCCGCTCGGTCATGCCGATGAGCGGATGAGTTTCGTTCCCAGGATAGGGCCAGGGGCCTCAATGCTTCAGATATAGCTGACGCCCACGCGGACAAGTGAATGAAAACCCGCGACGCATTTATGGCAATCTTCGCACTATTGGGTGCACGGAAACCCGGCGTTCCCTAATCATCTCTATGTACTCATCACGCATTCGAGAGGCTTCGATTCGCACTGCTTCAGCCTCAGCCTCGCGCCCTTCCCGGGAAAGGCTAAGCCGCAAATTTGTCAAAGTACGTGCTAGCTTCAGAATGTACCGATCAGGGTAAACTGCGGCCAAGCCCCTATAGATGGCCGCGGCTTCTTCTAGCGAGCCCGTCATTCCCATTCGTGTCAGCGTGCCAGCAAGGGATGGGTAAGTATCTTCCAAATCCTTCCGGAGGGCTGCTGTCCTCCCGCTCTCAAGAGGCGGAAATGCCCGGCCCAGGGTTCCTTGATATGCGCCCTCCTCTCCATCCTTCGGGGGAAAATTCTTCAAGCGAAGCATCGTTTTTTCGAGATAATCACTCAATTTGACAAGGAATTGCTTCCAGCTATCAGCTTGATCGGGCAAAGGGACTTGATCATAGAGACGCCTAAGGGCGTTAGAGGTATAAAGGAGACGCAGTGCAGAATAGGGAATAAGGTCGGCAACCATCATTATGGTATCGGCATCCGTCCAGTCCGGGTGGTGAGATACGTAATAAAGAATGGCCTGCAGCACTCTTTCAAAGAAAGGTTCCGCACGTAGGTCGTCGATACGGGCGCGGCCGAGCAGGACAGTCGCACGAAACCCTTGGCCAGGAGACACGGAACTCAAGCATGAGTCCGCAAATTCAGGCGAGTCGCTTAGCTCGTTGACCGTGAGATATTCGGCGAGTCGATCGGGTCGCAAGGCGCCAAGCCACTCCGGCTCCCCAGATGGTGCGTCCATGTAAGGATCCGGCGGATACAAGTCGTGCAGCCAGGTAGCGACCGCCTCGGTCGACTGTGCCTCGGGTACTCTCGCCAAAAGATTCATGGCTTCATCCTTGGTTGCTGCACCGAGCAGACATGCGGCAGCAACGACGCGACGCAGTGTTTCAGGCGACAGTCCGTGCAGGCCACCTGTGATCCCGGCGCGACGGGCGGTAGCAAGCCAGAATCGCTCTTCATGTCCAAGGAGTTGGGCAAGGGCGTCTTCGATAGATACTTGGATCTCGGCGTTTTCTTGATCTCTGGCGGAGAGAATCGCCGTCAATGCGGCCATGTGTAGGTCCAGAATCCGAGAACGAGCAGAACCTTCCAGGAACGTCAGGCCTTGTGGTGTGGCAACGCTGAGCCTGGCAGCAAGAAACGGTACTGCAGCTTGCACTACATCAGTATCGAGCATCTCATCCGAAATGGCTGCGGCTAGCTCTCCGTAGTGAGCATCTGAAATCAACCGTCGTACGGCTGTCTCCATATCGCGCAACTCTTTCCACCATCTACCTGCTGTGCGGGCTAGCAGCAGTACCTTCAGAGTACCGAAATTATCATCTAGAATGTCGTCGACCACCGCGCGTAGCAACTGTCTAAGTTCAAGTCGCGTCTCGGCGTAGTCCACCACCAGAAGCAGTCGGCCAGACACAAGTGCGCGAACGTCGGCGACTACGCTCGCCTCGGAGCCGGCTTTAACGAAGAGTGCGTGCCAGCCCTGCCGTTCTACCTCATGGCACAATTGAACGGAAAGGCGGGTCTTGCCAACCCCGCCGGGTCCAGTTACCAGCCGTACTGGGCCAGCGGATCTATCCTCACACCAGGCCACCAGGTCTGCCAACTCCCGTCCCCGACCTACGAAGGGGACTACCTCCAAGTGTGGGTCCAATGGGAGTGATGGACTAAGTAGATCTTCACCTTCTTTAGCAATAACGTGGGCATACTTTTGTTGCCGCGCTCTTTCTAGCTCGGCCTCGTGACGCAGCAGGAAATCGTGAATAGCTGCAGTTGTTTCTTCCAAACCTATTAGCAGGAATCCAAACTCAGTGAAGTTCGAGGATAGCCTGGCGAAGACGTCACTCAACTGTTGCTGGATCTCACGCTCGCCCGTCTCGATTGCCATCGCGAGCACAGCTGACGAAGCATCAACCTCCCGCAACACTGCCGCGATGTCGCTGCGAAGTATTGCCGCCTGGGCGTCATCCCTTTCCAGAACCTCTACTATTTGGCTAGAGAAAAATTCCTCGAAATAATCTCGCGTCGGAGGATTCTCGGCATCTCGAAGACTGTCTATGACATCGCTTAACATACTGCTTAGGTAATTTGCACCTACAGACGACAGGACACTAATCCCAGCCACTGCCAGTGCCCCCGTCAGGCCAACGGCAACCGCGACAACTGACCCGAACGCACTTGCGCAAAGCAGTCCTATAAGCCCAGGAGTGGATATTCTTCGCAGGTCGCCCCCTGCGAGTCGTGCAACGTGTCCAACCCGCTCGCGGATGCCAGCCCTCATCCGCTGGGCCTCCTCAGCGGGGGACAGAGGGTCAATCATGATGGTCACTATGTCTCATGCCGCACGGGGTGGGAAGAGGCCGCGGATAAGGTGTGCCCATCGGGGCCACAGCTTGCTTGCCTTGAGCTGGCCAGTCACAGGCTTTGGCCTCGGTATCTCACTAGCGTTCGAAGAGCGCTTTACTAGAGACCCTTGGCCAGTTCTCACGCATGATCTTAGAAGTCTGGCAGAATTACGTCTCATGACAGCACCGTCAGAATCAGAGCAGCAACCTGACGCCCAGTCGAGCGTGCAGGCTGTCGGGACAGACACGGGGAAAGAGAATTCTGTACGGCAAATACTAAGTGTTTCGCTGAATTTATTTGTAACCTTTAGTGCCATAATTGCAGTTGTTGCTTTGGTATTTGCCTGGACCAAGCTGGGAGCTTCGGATCTCGTCAAGGTCTTTGCTACCGTCGGCTTGGCGGCGCTCGTAGTATCGCTAGCTTCCGTCAGGTGGCTAAAGAACGCAAAGCAATTATCGCCGGCTATCGGCATCGCCGCAGCCAGTGTTAGCATCGCTTGTATATGCGTCACCTCCGTGATTGTGCTCCATTTCTGGAAGCCGCAATATCAACAGTCGGCCAACGACATCTCCGAAAGCGCCGCACGACGCGCCGCTACCGTTAGGTTCGTCCAGAGGGGTACCGTCGCCAACTCGATAATTGTGGCGTGTCAAAAGAATGTCCCGGTCAGCGGGCACTTGCCCAAAGGCTACAAATTTGCGGTGGGCAATGCAGTAACGAACGGTAGCGTTGGTCCCGAATTCGTTCCTGAAACTGCGGAGGGGGTTCGGCATAAGGGTGACACCTGGCAGATTCCTGTGACCTTCGGCCAGAACTCCGATGCAGGTGACAAGTTCATAGTATATCTAGAAGTCATGCCTGCTCAGGAATTAGAGTACCTAGTCAATGAAGGCCGACAGGTGCGGTATATAGAAGCACTAAAGGTGCCGCCGGGAACCGCCCGGAGTAACGCACAGCACGAAGCCTTGGAGGAGTCATGGTGGGTAGCTCCAGCCCTGCCACCACCACCAGCATTTAAGGTCGATACACAGGTCTACCAGCGAAGTTCCGCAAGTAACGGCTGTCCCGACTGACCTGTTGGTGCTTCCTGATCGCGATAACCTTGTATTGGTGAAGGTACTGTCGGATCTGTCGGAGATCTTCGTCACGCACACTGAATGCTAGCTTGAACGGGCGCGTCAATACCGGCTTCGAATCCTCCAGCGCTGGGTTTACGAGGATGCCGTATGCCTAGATATCGGAACCGTGATGAGTGCATAGTATGTATGAATAATCAATATGCGGCTGTGCTAACTGGGGCAACGCCCGCCTCTGCCGGCCGCGGTCGATTCGCTGGTCAGCTCTGGGCAGGTGCTGTGGGTCACGGCCGCATAGGCTCGGCCCGTGAGGCGGGTACTGATCACCGGTATGTCCGGCACAGGGAAATCGGGCGTGATCGCCGAGCTCGCCGCGCTGGGCTATAAGGCGGTCGACACCGATGACGGGTGGTGCGAGCCGCAGCCCGATGGCCGCCAGCGGTGGCGCGAGGATGCCATCCAGGAACTGCTGGCCGCTGAGGACACCGCCATACTGTTCGTGGCCGGATGCGAAGAAAATCAGGCGAAGTTCCATTCCCAGTTTGATCACATCATCCTGCTGAGCGCCCCAGTGGAGGTCCTCACGCAACGACTGGCTGCCAGGACGAATAACCCGTTCGGCAAGTCAGCCCTGGAGTTTCGCCGGTTCCAGGCAGACGTTCAGGAGGTCGAACCCCTGCTGCGGGGAATCGCTGACCGCGAGATCGACGCCACTCTGCCGCTCAGCCAGGTAGTCCGGGCAATCCTCGACGCCGTCGGCGCCCAACCGCTCGCCTGACTGCGATATTCACTGCCCACGGACAGATCAGCCCTTGCCGACATCCTGATCTGCCGCGATGACGCTCGTTGAACTCGCTGACCCCGCGGCCGGTCGCCCCAGAGCGCCGGCCGTGTATCCCTACCACCACCACGGCAAAGGGTGAGCGGCACGTTCCCCGCCCGGGAAGGTGCGGGATCACTTGGCCGTGTCGTGCACGTCGTGGTAGTCCCACCACTGGTATGGCGGTGTTTGCGGATAGCCGTCCGGCGAGTCCTCCCACGTCTCCTGACGGCCCAGAGCGGTGATGTCGAGGTAGTTCCAGGTGTTCCCCATCTGCTCGTCGCCGCGAGCATCGATGAAGTAGGTCCGGAAGATCCGGTCGCCCTCACGGATAAACGCGTTGGTGCCGTGCCACTCATCGACGTCAAAGTCCTTGTCGAAGTCGTCGGTGATCGTGTACCAGGGGATGTGATTCCACCCGTGGCGCTCCTTCAGGCGCTGGATCTCGGCCTGGGGGGCGCGGGAGGCGAAGGCGAGCGTGGTGTTCCGCGCGTGCAGGTGCCCAGGGTGCGCCACCTGGTCCGCCCCGAAGGAGCAGCCCACGCAGGCCCGCTCCGGATACGAGCCACCCTCGGCATACGTCGTCACCTCAGGTCCGTAGAAAGCACGGTAGACGATCAGCTGGCGACGTCCCTCGAACAGGTCAGCGAGGCTTACCCGGCCGGCCGGACCCTCGAACCAGTACTCGTTGTCAACCGCTGCCCAGGGCATCCGCCGGCGTTCGGCCGCCAGCGCGTCGCGGGCGCGGGTCAGCTCCTTTTCCTTGATGAGGAGCTGCTCGCGCGCGGCGCGCCAGTCCTCCGGCGAGACAACAGGTGGTGTCTTCATTCGATCGCCCTCCTTCGTGATCAGGACGCCAGTGGCCATCACGAATACTGACGCCAGGGCAGCACCAGACTCATCGGTCCGGAACCGAACGACACGAAGTCCCGCGGCCAGCTCACCCAGGTCTAGGACCGGCGCCAAGAGAAGTTTCCGGGCAGCCGGCCAAGGTTGGGGATCTTGACTGTGCCGATTTCCCCGCCTCTTCATCCCTCAGCGGGCCCGGAACGTGCCTCGCCGAATGAGCGACAGGGCGCTGTTCGCTGACAGCGCCTCGAATGTACGAGATCAATCGTTGCGGAGCGCCCGGCGTCCCCATTGTCGTCTCTCTGAGGCGTCGCAGAACGAAGACACGGCGCGCTTATCAAGGCCCTTTGCGCCGTGTGGCAGTCACTGTCACTCGGTCCGACGGGCAGTCGGCCAAACGTATCTCTATGAATCGCTCCACTCCGGGCGAACGTCCGCATCTGCCGCCGGCAGTACGGTCCTGAGGATGCCGTGTCGGGCGATGATCTCGCGTCAGGTCGTGGTTTGCGATGGATGACTGGTGAAGTGCCTGGCATCGGCTTGGACTGGTTCCTCTCCGGCAGTCGGAACGCCTTGCTCCTCTTCTTCTGCGGAGCCTTCTGGCGAGAAGTAAGACCGCCGGAACTCCCAAAACGGATCATTGGAGGATCGCCGGCCGGTAAGGCGCCGAACCGGTGGCCCGGGTGCGGCGAGGTGCTTCCTGGCGACGTTCACGAAGTCGTGACGGCGCCCGTCGATCGAGTCGCGCAGCACAAACCAGCCTCCTTCTGGGAGCCAGCCACGCTTGATCTGCTGGTGAACCGGCCAAATCTGGGCGTCGATGGCCAGTGCCGCCTCAAAAATCGCATGGTCAGCGATCAGAGCGACCATTGCGAGGGCTTCGTTCCATGCCTTCCAGTCGATGGACGTGGGTATACGAGCCCCGTCAGGAGCAGGCTGGATTGGCTGTCGGGTCATCCTGTTGAGTTCGATGAGCACGTTGGACGACTCACGTAGCACTTGTGCGCATGCGTCTGCCTGCCGGTCACGGGTCCACTGGCGTTGCTGAGTGCGATTGCTCAGGACACTCCCTGCGCAGACGCCCAGCAGCGTGGTTAACACAGCGCCGATAGTCGTGATGATTAACGTCACGGCATCATTGTCAGATCGGGATTCGCTAATGGCAATGGCCTGAAGGATCGCACATCCGTACGCCGCAAAGGCACGACCCGGGTCACAGCAACAGCTTGCTGATTCTCTGAGGCACAGACAGGCACCATCGTCAGACATCGTGGCGCGCTCTCATGCCGCGGGTAGTGCTCAACTGCGAATCAGGCGCTCGGCATGGTCTGTCTCTTCTGCTGAGACCTCACTGGGCCAGCTTGCGCGCAGCCGCCACGGGGTGGTGAAACCATCCGGGAACTTCATCTGCCCGGACAGGGCCTGGTCGATGAGATGCCGGACCTCACCTTCTGCGTCTGGCTCGGCCGCAAACAAGATCCGCACGCGCAACTCCCCGTCGTCTTCGTCCGCGCTGACCCGGTGCGGCGATAGCAGGCATGGTGGCTCGTGATCCCAGTGCCCGCACAGTGCCACCGCGACTGCGGCCCCTGGAGCCCGCACGTCGGCGTCCGACTCCATGACCAGGACCGCCTCATGAGCAAAGGCTTGACGCATGATGCAAGTATGTAGATAACCGCCCGGCGAAAGCACTCATCTGCCGCCGACAGAGCGATCCGCTGAAGTCCGAGCGAGGATCTGACTGAGCACCACCGCCGGGCCCTTCCCGAAGCGCTCGGCCTGGCTTCCCGGTAACTGTTCGCGGAGCCATCGGCCGGCTGCGTGCGGACCCGGCGACGCGCTTGGCGGCGATCACCACATTCCAGCCGCACGCCGACACCAGCTATACCCCTGCGTCAGCCTGCTCTGCTTTTGGCTGCCGGGCGGCGCAGTTGAGCTGATCGCCTATGCGCACAGCATCGACTTCGGGGTCAAGGCTACGGCAACCTGGCCGAACTCGCGGCGCTGCAGCGGCACGTGCCCGGCCGGCTGATCATGATGGTCAAGTCGCGCACATCTACCAGCCCGGCGCATCTGCGTGGTCGTCGGCGCGGAGCGGCCGGGTCAGGCCAGTCGCCCAATGGCAATGGGCAGCGGGGTGAACTGTGCCGACAGGGGTGGCGAGAACTGGAAGGCGATCGGCTGGCCCTCGTCGTCGACCTGGAAGTTGATGAAGCCCGAGCCCACCCCGCTGGGCCACTGGCCCGGGCCGTCGCCGCGGGTGTCGTCGAAGTGCGGCACGATGGCGGAGTCGTAGACGCGGACCGCGAAGTAGCCCTGGTCATCCACTGTCGGCGTGTCGGCCACGAAGACCACGTGGCCGGTGTCCTGGTCAGGCTCGGGCGGGAGCTGCCAGGCGATCAGGTCGCCCCGGGCCGCGTCGACGAGGATCTCTACCTGCTCCCAGCCGTCACCTGCCTCCGGCGGCAGAGAGTTGAAGAAGTCGTAGTAGTCGAAGGCGCGCGGCACCGGCTCGCCCGCCGCGGCCACGAGCATCGCGTAGTGGTCCGGCGCCGCCCGGGACAGCACGAAGTTGGCGAATTGGCTGCAGTCGCAGTCGTAGATTCCGTTGTCGACGTCAATGTTCTCGGTGTACTGGTAGTCGGTCTGCTGCAGGTTGTTGACGATGAACTCAGCCTGCGCGGCCACCTGATCCGCCAGCGAGAGTTCCGGTTCAGCCCCCATGCTTCCGCAGTCTGCGCGCGTTCGGGCCGCCAATCAAGGGCTACAAGCCAGGGCGGGCAGCTGGCCACGCCCGGCCAGTCTGGCGGGCGGCGGGGCCTCCTCCAAGGCACAGGCCGCTGGCCTGCGCGGGAGCCGGCAGATGGTCGCGTCGTCGGCTGTTTTCGACTTCAAGCCACACGGCCGGGACTGCCCCGGTCATGAATGACAGATTTACGCCGATAAGCGACAGTGGACCCGCATGTTTATGCAGCGGCGCCCTCGGGGTAAACGCTCGCATCTGCCGCTGTGCAGGTGCTGGTTCTCAGCCCCAGGTGGTCGGCTTGGCGTCGGCCGTCGATGCCAGCTTGCTTGGCAGAGCGAGTCGGTCCCGGCGTTTTGCGGGCAGCCGCAAGCGGTCTGGGTCCAGGAACTCGATGAGGTCGAGCAGCCCATTTTGCAATAGGATGAGCCGAGAGCACTCGGACCGCTCGCCTGCAGCGATCTGGTCAATGTCGTCACGCAACCGATGAAACCATTTCGCGAAGGTTGGGTCATCGTCTAGCCGGGCACAGAACTGCACATACCCCAGAGACTCATGGCGGGCATATCCTGTGTCGCCTGTAGGGATCATCATCAATTCTCCAATTGCCCGCTGCTCTCCGCGGAAGAGCCGCAAGGCCCTAGGGAGCTTCTCCTCGCTAATGGCGAGGTGGGTGGCTTCCAGCTTGCGCACAAGCTCCCGGTTGCCTTCCTCGCTGCCCAGATCGAGGAAGCGCATGTCGCGTCGGAGAATTTCTGCCCAGCACAGATATTCCGCCAGCACGTAGACGGTGTAGTCCCGCGCGTAGCGTTCCTGGTCGGGGTCTCCACAGTGGAGGTAGACGGCCAGGTAAGACCCTTCGACGATGTTGTACAGCCGGGAATGCAGGTTGTGTGCCGCGCCAAGTATCGGCTCGCGGTAGCGGCTGAGCACCGCCTCGGCCTGCTCGGCCTTGCTTAGCGCCTTCTGCTGGGCCTCCAGGATGCTCTCGTACCGCCTTGTACGCCGAGCTGCCCACGTTGTCATTAATCCAGCCACAACCGCGCCCGCCAGCGCTACCGCAGCGGACACAACGGCAACCACAACTTGGGCGCTCATCCTGACAACCTCGCTCTGCAGCCGACGGGCGCGGCCGCAAAAGCCCGCAGCCCTTGCGTTACTACTGGCCTGCTTACCCGAGTCTGCGGTTTTTGTCATGTGCCCGCGCACTGCGAACCAGAGCAACATCGCACATGCCGCGTGTCGCGTCTACGACGCAGGTGATCGAGACGGCAGATCCTCGGCGGATTGATATGGCTAGCATGCGGAAGCAAGCAGCTGGCTTGCATCGGCGCGGGTGGCAATCCGGTAGAAGGTGAGGTGGGCGTACCGGGGATCCCTGGCCGCGGCAGCGTAACGTTGCCGGTAGATCGGGTGATGGTGCCAGGCCCAGAAGATGACCGACTCCTGCTCATCCCAGGTGAGCAGGTTGCGCCAGCGCTCCCGGTTGCCGTTCCATAGCTCAGTCCGGCCGGCAACGCGGCGAAGCGACCGCCAGATGATCCGGCGCATCACCGTGCGCCTGGGTGGGTCCAGCCATACCACGGTGTCCGCGTGCTCCCAGACCAGCGGAAGGACAGCGCTGTAGTTGCCATCGATCACCCATCCGTTTCTGGAGGCGAAAGCGCTCACGCGGCGGCGGAAATCCTCCTCCGGCAGGGGTGTCCATTCCGGCTGATGGAAGACTGCATCCAGTTCGGCATACGGCACCGCAAGACGCGTGGCGAGTTCCCTTCCCAGCGTGGATTTCCCCGATCCGGAGACGCCGACCATCGACACGTTTCGCACAAACCGCGACCCTACAGCGTCCAGTGCCCCACATCTCAATGCGCGCTCATGCCGCAGTCCGCGCAACAGCATCACGACTGGTGGCGGCAACGTGGCCCGCCCGGGCCGTCGGTGCAAGCACGTAGTTCCGCGATGCGACGGGGTTCACACGGGTTTGATGACGGCATCGGGCATTTCACAGTCACGGTCCAGCGTGGCGAGCACGTCGCCGAGCATCTCTATGGACCCCATTGTGATCGGGTCCACGACAAGCTGAAGGTGCGTGGCGCCGGCGCCCGCCATCGCCTCGAGGTGACCGCTGATGTCAGCGGGTGATCCCTGGACCGGCCTGATAGGACCGCTAGATACATCGCCCGTGAGCCGCCCGGTTCCACCGGGCAGGCTGACCAGCACCGCTGCGGTGGCGGCGACCTCCCCCGGCATGCGCCCGGCCTGTACGGCCGCCTCATCGACGCGGTCGCGGACGGCGGCGAATCCGTCCGGGGTGTTGCCGTAGTCGCTCCACCAGACATTCCAAGCGTCGACATGGGGCAACCCGATGCGCATCATGCGCGGGCTGGCTGAGCCGAGCATCAGAGGCGGGCCGCCCGGCCGCGTCGGCCCCGGGTCGAGCACGCAGTCCTCGACCCGGTAGTAGGCGCCGTCAAAGTCGACACGCCCGCCCCGCAGCAAGCCGCGAATGATGGTGAACGCCTCCTCGAACCGGGAGACCCGATGGTCGTACGGGAACCCGAACGCCCGGTACTCCCGTTCGTTCCAGCCCGCGCCCAGGCCAACGATCAGCCGCCCGCCCGAGATGGCGTCGACGGTCGCCGCCTGTTTGGCAAGCATCGCCGGCGCATGAAAGCTCGTCGACGCGACCAGTGGCCCAAGCTCGACACGCTCGGTGGCCGCGGCAAGCGCGGCAAGCGCGGTCCACGCCTCCCACGGCCCCCGCGTGACGCCGCCGGGCAGGTCGTAGAGCAAGTGGTCACCAAGCCACAGCGAGTCGAACCCGACGCCCTCCGCGGTGCGGGCCATCGAGAACAACTCCGGCCACCCGACACGCCGCTCGACCTCGGGCAGCTGGATACCGACGCGGCACGGACGAGGCATTGACGAACTCTATCGACCCATACGCCGACACGATCGCTCAGGCCATGGCAGGCCATCGGAGACTATCCG
>CAWHQU010000005.1:0-580371 GCA_963831615.1 uncultured Actinomycetota bacterium
CAACGCCGGCATCGGTTACCGCCAGCCCCGCAAGATAACGACCGCAGACAGCCTCAGCCACGTGTTCGCGATCAACGTGCTGGCCCCGTACCTGCTGACGTCACTGATCACGCCGCCGCGCCGGCTGGTGTACCTGAGCTCGGGCATGCACCAGGGCGGCAGCCCCGACCTGACCGACCTGCAGTGGGCGCGGCGGCCATGGAATCCGGCTCAGGCCTACGCAGACTCCAAGCTGTTCGACGCCGTCCTGGCGTTCGCGGTCGCCAGGCGCTGGCCGCAGGCACTGTCCAACGCGCTGGAACCTGGCTGGGTCGCAGGAGGGCCTACTCACGGCCTGCGCCGACCTGACCGGAACGCCGCTGCCGACGCTGGGTGAGCCGGTGTCGCATCGCTGATGCTGAGAAGGTCACACAGAGAGGCGCGAGAGATCCATGCCCATCTCCACTGAAAGCCGCGTCGTCGTTCTCGGCGGAACCAGCGGTGTCGGCCTGGCCATCGCAAAGGCAGCCGCCGCGGCCGGCGCATCGGTCACGGTCGCCTCCCGCAACCCCGCCTCGGTCGAGTCAGCCCTGGCTCAACTGCCCGCCGGCTCGGCGGGCCGCGCCGTCGAGGCGTCATCCGCTGAGGAACTGGCGGCGTTCTTCCAGTTCCTCGGGGACTTCGACCACTTCGCCTACACCGCGGCAGGGCCCCTCGTCCCCAACCCGCTCGCCGAGTACACCGCGCAGGCGGGCCAGGCCTTCTTCGAACTGCGGCTGGTCGCGGCGCTCGACGCCATCCGCCTCGCTGTCCCGCGTATCCGGCCCGGCGGCTCCATCACGATGACCAGCGGCACCGCCGCGTTCCGGGGCAGCGCCGGCTGGGTTCTCGGCTCGGCCGCGTCGGGCGCGATCATCTCGGCGGCCAGAGCGCTCGCCGTGGAACTAGCACCGATCCGAGTCAACGTGGTCGCTCCCCGCTCGTCCGCAGCCCGCTGTGGTCGGAGATCCCCGCAGCCGACCGCGAAGCTATGTACGAGAGCATCGGCTCCAGTGTGCCGCTGGGCCGCGTCGCCGAGGTGGAGGACGTCACCAAGGCCTACCTGCAGTTGATGGACCAGGACTACGCCACGGGAACCGTCAGCGTCATCGACGGCGGCATGATCCTCGTCTGACTCTGGCGATCGTCCCGTGAGCAGTGGCCCTCGTGTCAGCGTTTGGACCGCGGGTCGACTAGGCCGGCCTCGTAGGCGTAGACGACTGTCTGGACGCGGTCGCGCAGCCCCAGCTCCGTGAGCACCCGCCCGAGGTGGGTCTTCACGGTTGCCTCGGCGAGGAAGAGCCGCTCGGCGATTCTCGGTGTTGGAAAGGCCGCCAGCGAGCTCGGTCAGGATCTCCCGCTCGCGGGCGGTGAGCTGGTCGAGCTCGGGGTGGGAAGCTCCGCCTGCGCGCTGAGGGTCAGGGATCTGGTGCGCGAATGCGTCGAGGAGGCGCCGGGTCACGCTCGGGGCGATGACGGCGTCGCCGTCCGCGACGGACCGGGCGGCCTGGACGAACTCGGACGGCAGGATGTCCTTCAAGATAAAGCCGCTGGCGCCGAGACGGAGCGCACCGAACGCGTACTCATCCAGGTCGAACGTCGTAAGGATCAGGATGCGCGAACGTGGTTCGGGGGCAACGATCGCTCGGGTGAACTGGGCGGCCGAGCGCGGCTCCGGCGCTGGCGCGGCTAACTATGCGGCCGGGGAGAACGGAAAGCCGTCAGTCCATTTCCTGGCACCATCGAGGGCGATCACCAGCGCCTCGTAGCTATCGATCGGATCGATCCACGCCAGGCCGGAATCGCCGGCGACAGCCAGGGCCGTCGCCAACGCATCCGCTAGGCCCAGGTCGGGTCCGGTCACGCTCGCGGACGCTGCCCGCGCAGCCGGCCGCCCTGAGAACGGGTCGATCAGATGCTGACCGCGCTCATAGCAGCCGGACGTGGCGACCGCGCCGGTCAGGTCGATAATCGCCGCGAGCTGGCGCGGGGAGAACGGGTCGGCGATCCCGATCCGGAACGGGACGCCCGCCCCCATGCCGCCGGAACTCGCGACATCGCCGGCCGCATTGACGATTGCACCGCATATGCCATCGGCCCGGAGCTCGGCGAGTGCCTGCTGCGCGGCCCAGCCCTTGACATAGCCGGTCGGGTCAACTCCACCCGGCATCGCCCATGGGTCGAACCAGCCATCGCTTAGGTCGCGGGCCACCGCGCATAGCCTCAGCACCTCGGTCACCTCGGGCGGGACCAGGGAGGCCGGGATCTCGCCGCGCTGCAGCCGGCTGATCGCACTGTCCGGCCGCCATGTGCTGAAGACGGTGTCGGCCCGATGCAGGACGGCATTCGCGGCGGCGACTACGCCGTGCACGCCGGGGACGCCGACCTCGGCGTAGACGTCGATGACGACGACCGTGCCCATGACGTCCTCGAGATGGCGAATCGCATGAACGGGCCGTACTCGGGGCCGGTCAGCCGAGCAACCCGGGGAGGTCACGAAAGGCCAAGCGCGTGCAGAGCTCCCTGTAGCGACTGCGCGAAACCCGCGCTGGTGTAGCTCGCACCGGACACGCCCTGAATATTGGCGCTCTGCGCGCGGAGAGCTTCGGATTCCAGGATAGGAATCGACTGGTGGTCGATGAGCTGCGATCGGTACAAGCCTGCGTCATTGAGCGCGGCGATGCCCACCTTGACCAGATGGTGCCCGGTAACGCTGACCCGCACGGACAGGACGCCGTAGTTGTAATTGACCGCTGGTCCGACTGCCGCACGCATCGAGCCTGACCCGACGTGCTGCGTCGATGCGGCTTCCGGCAGGAAATGCCCGCCCGGACTGCGACCCAGCAGTGACCGAGCTGGCGCTCCGGGAATCAGGCCGAGACTCACGGCGCCCGGGCTGGTGTGGAATGCCAGCAGGCCGGCGATGCCAGCGGCAGTTGCGATCGCGACGATCGGAGTCCGTTTCAGTGCGGATCGCCTCGCGGTGCGGGCATGTGAACCCTAGCTTCTTTGTGGGCTACAAACTCGAATGCTTCCCGGTGAATCTGGTCCGCGGCAACCCCGAGCTGCTCCGCCGCCGCGACGATTTCATTGGCGAATCCGGCAGGGCCGCAGATGTACCAGTCACGCACGGCGATATCAGGAACAATGCCCCGCAGGGCGCGGGCATCAAGGCGCACCTCTTGCCGCGGCCCGGTTATCTCGTGGTGCCTCCCGCCGCGCTGCCTGACCATTTCCGCGATTTCCCGCCGGAGCACAAGGTCGTCCGCAGTCGATGCACGCGTGATGACAACGACGTCGACCCGGTCCGGCAGGTCCTCGAGCAGTGCCCGGAGCGGAGTTACCCCGATTCCCGCGCCGATCAGCACAACGCGCTTCGAAGCGCGCGGGCTATGCGTGAACGCGCCGTAGGGGCCTTCGATCGCGATCCGGGTACCCGGCCGGAGCCTGGCCACAGCTCGGCTCTGGTCGCCGACAGCCTTGATGGTTACCCGGATGTATGGCGGCTCCGGCAACGCGGAGAGGGAGTACGGATGCGCGTGCCACCACAGATCCCGGGCGAGGAAGCGCCAGAGGAAGAACTGGCCGCCGGATACAGCAAGACGGTCGAGGTGCCGGCCACAGCAGATGATGGAGAAGACGCCGGGCGCCTCGGAGCGAACCTCGAAGACCCTAAGCCGGTGCCGGAAGCTGCGCACGACCGGCAGCCCGATCCTGCACACCAGGACCGTGCCCACCGCACCCGCCCACACCGCTTCCCAGGTCCAGCGAATCACCGGGTGGTTGACGAAAGTGACTCCGGTAACGATCTGGTGCGCGAATGCAAGGGCCAGGCCGGGATAGAAGTAGAGATGGACGGCCCACCAGGTTTCGTATCTGAGCCTGCGCCTGATAAACCGGGTCGACGTGATGCCGGCCATGATCAGCAGGCTGAATCCGACAATGGCCGCAAGCAGGTCCGGGTACGACGTGATGAAGACCCACAGCTGCCGCCGCGGGCCGAATCGGGATGCCTGAGCGTAGCCGAGCGTGATCGACAGGACGTGCCCGACGATGATCCACAGCGCCCACGGCGCGATTCGCCGATGCCACCAGACCAGCCGCTCCTGACCGACTGCGCGTTCCAGCCAGGGCAAGCGTGCGACCAGGAGCAGCATGATCAGGATCAGGTACGCGGCGGTGATCCCGGCCAGTCGGCCGAGGACGATCAGCTTTCCGCCGGGCACGAGCATCGCCAGGGATGACTCGCCCTTGACAACCGCGAGCAGAACGGCGACCAAGCCAGTTCCGGCTAGCGTGGCAAACGAGCCTGCCAACCACGGCTTAGGCGCTGGCGCTGGCCGATGCAGGCGCGGCAGCGCCGGAGCAGAGCCGGCACCCGCAGCAGGAGAGAAGCCACTGCTGACTGCCGGAGCCGTCCCGCCGTCTGGCGGATCTAGAGGCACCACCTTATGGTTCCGCGTGAATCTGACCATTAGGTGAACACGAACCGAGACAATCAGCCGCCGATCGATAGACCTCCTCGCCGTCGCCGGGACCGAGCTCGAGCCCTCCGGCTTCGCCGTGCGCCGCCGCACGGCCTGCTCCGCGAGCGCATCGACGGGCGCGTCCGCCAGTAGCACCGGCCGCCCGCGCTGGTGCATGAGACCCTTGCTCCAGGTCGCGCCGCGTGATCGCCTTTGAGCGAAGGTGGGCGCACATCGCTCGCTTCGCGGGCTACGTGCATCCGGCTCGCGGCAGCAGGCTGACGGGCGCCCGGGTCGCTACCAGTCGGACAGTGATGGGTGGGTTAACGGGGTGGCGTCGGCCAGTTGCGCGATCGCCTATTCGGGGAGGGTGCGGGGTAGCCCGAATCTCGCCAGCACGCTGTTGTCGTTGAAGCCGGTGATGGTGCAGATACGGTCTCCGGCGAGGGTGAGGACGATCAGCCCGTGCGCGTGGCCGACCGGGGCGTGCGGGTCGCGCAGGTAGCGGCCGAAGGCGGGCTGGCCGTTCGCCCGGGTGGGAATGAGCCGGGACTGCCGGGTTCCGTGGCGGAACGAGACGGCGTGCAGGAAGTGCCCGATCATGTCGCGTCCCTGGTACTCAAACGGCAGCGGCGGCATCGTGAGCCAGGCATCGTCGGTGAGCAGGGCGACGATTGCCGCGACGTCGCCGCGCTCGAACGCGTCGGCGAACCGGGCAGTGATCTGCTGCTCGCGCGGAGAGCCGGGCAGCGGGGCGTGGTCGCGCCCGCCCGGCGGCAGGTGGCCGGTGATCGTGGCCCGGGCTCGCTTGAGCAGGTTGTTCGCGGCGTCCAGGGTGCAGCCGAGGACGGCCGCCGTTTCGGGGGCGCGGAACCCGAGCACGTCGCGGAGCACCAGGGCGGCGCGCTGCCGGGGCGGGAGGTGCTGCAGGGCGGTAACGAAGGCCAGCGATACCGATTCCCGGGCCTCATACCGCGCCTCGGGTCCCGGGCGCGGCATCCGGCAGGTCGCCGAGCAGCGCGTCGGGGTAGGGCTCTAGCCACAGCAGCTCGCCGCTGCGGGTGGGCTCGGGCAGCGGCACCTCAGGCGCGGGCAGCGGTGCACTGCGGCTGGCGCGCAGGTGGTTCAGGCACTTGTTGGCGGCGATCGCATGCAGCCAGGTACGCAGCGATGATCGTTCCTCGAACCGGTCGAGTCCGCGCCAGGCAGCCATCATCGTCTCCTGCAGCATGTCCTCGGCGTCGGCGGCCGAGCCGAGGATCCGGTAGCAGTGCACCTGGAGTTCGCGCCGGAACGGCCCGGTGAGCTCGGCGAACGCCTCCCCGTCGCCGGAGCGGGCCCGGGCCAGCAACTGCCCGGTCTGATCAACGGTTTCTCGCACGGCTCCTCCCGGCTGATGGTCCTCCGCCAATACTGACCCCGCCCGCCACGGAAACTGGCCGCTCCGCGGCCGGCCAGTTTCGCGGCGTGCACCGTGTCCCAACACGGCGGAAGCCAGAAAACGCACAGAGAGAGAAGGCACGTGGTTCAGGAGCAGATAGCAGCAGGCGGCCAGGTGGCCGGGGTGACCCGGGAGCAGCGCTGGGTGCTGGGCCTTGCGTCACTGGCGTCGTTCATCGTGATCCTCGACGTGATGGTCGTGGCTACCGCGCTGACCGCGATCCGGCGGCACCTGGGCGCGTCGCTGGCGGACCTGGAGTGGACGGTCAACGCCTACACGCTCAGCTTCGCGGTGCTGCTGATGACCGCGGCGGCGCTTGGTGACCGGCTCGGCCGCCGCCGGGTCTTCGCGGCCGGGCTCATAATCTTCGCGGTGTCCTCGGCGGGATGCGCCCTGGCCCCGGACGCCGCCGCGCTGATCGCCGCCCGCGCGGTGCAGGGCGCAGGCGCGGCCACGATCATGCCGATGGCGCTGGCGCTGCTGAACGGCGCGTTCCCGCCCGCGCGGCGTGGCTGGGCGATCGGGATCTACGGCGGCGTGACCGCGCTGGCAGCGGTCGCCGGGCCGGTGCTCGGCGGCGCGGTCACCCAGGGGCTCGGCTGGCAATGGATCTTCTGGCTCAACGTGCCGGTCGCGCTCGCCGCCGTCCCGCTGGTCCTCAGCCGGATCAGCGAGGCAACGGGCCCGGGCGCTGCGGTGGATCTGCCAGGGCTGATGCTGGTCACCACCGCAGCGCTGGGCCTGGTGTGGGGGCTGGTCCGGGGAAACACGGCGGGCTGGGGCAGCCTCGAGGTGATCGGAACGCTTGCCGGCGGGACCGCAGCAGCGGCCGCCTTCGCGGCGTGGGAGCGCCGTGCCGCGTGCCCGATGATTCCCGGGCGGCTGTTCCGCTCGCCGGCGTTCTCGGCGGGCAACACCGCGATCTTCATGATCAATGCCTCGCTGACCGGTGTGATATTCCTGATGCCGCAGTTCCAGCAGGTGGTTGCGGGGCAAGATCCGCTCGGCTCGGGGCTGCGGCTGCTCCCCTGGGGGATCGCACCGTTCCTTGTCGGCCCGCGGGCGGGCGCGCTGGCCGACCGGGTCGGGGAACGCGTCCTGGTCGTGACCGGGTCGCTGCTGCAGGCCGCTGGGGTGGCCTGGATCGCTGCGGCAGCGGGTCCCGGTACCGGCTACCTCGCCCTGGTCGCGCCGATGATCTATCATCGGAGTCGGGTTCGCGCTAGCCATCCCGGCCGTCACCAGGTCGGTCACCAGCACCGTGCCGCCCGCCGACATCGGCACGGCATCCGCCGCGTTCACCACGATGCGCCAGCTCGGTGGCGCGTTCGGTGTCGCGGTCCTCGGCGCCGCGTTCGCCGCGACCGGAAGCTACGCCACCCCCGCAGCCTTCAGCCACGGGTTCACCACGGCCTTCGCCGTCGCGGCGGGTCTCGCCCTCGCCGGGACCGCGGCCGGCACCATCCTTACGGGCCGCGGGAACCGCCCATCACCGACGGTGTCGGCCGAGCCTGGCAGCGCGGTCAGCGCCAGCGGGACAGTTTAGGTGCCACCAAACGCTTAGCGCATGGGCGTTGCTGCGGCCTACCAAGAGTTCAGTCGGACGCTGGGCTGGAACAAGCGGCACCTGACGATCATTCTGCGCAATACGACGACTTGTGCAATGTCCGCCAGCCGTATCACTCCCTGAAACATGCCGCTCCGCTCGCTTCCCGACGGCGTCGCCGACTGTTTCCCCCCTGACTCCACAGGCACAACCATCACGGAAGGTGACCGCGCGATATCGGGCATCTCCTGAGGACAGAGTGTGAAGCGTGTCGTGAACCCTCACACCACACATCCAACCGGACGATGCAGGCTGTTACGGGCGCTGGACGGTCGCCTGAGCTCCATGGCGGGCGGCCGGGACCTCAGTCACACCACGAAGGGAAGCACATCGCCATGACGAGTTCAGCGGGACTGAGGAAGGTACTGATCACGGGAGCAGGTTCCGGCTTCGGGCATGAAGTCGCCATGCGACTGGCGGAGAAGGGCTTTGACGTCATCGCCTCGGTGGAGATCTACGCGCAGGTCCAGACGCTCAAGCGCCAGGCGGCCGAGCGAGGAGTGAGCCTGCAGGTCGAGAAGCTCGACGTCACCAACGACGGCGATCGCCGGAAGGCTCTGGCGTGGAACGTCGAGATCTTGGTGAACAATGCCGGCGTGGGCGAGGGCGGCTCCACTGTCGACATCCCCGCGTCCAACATCCGCAATGAGTTCGAGGTCAACGTCATCGGACCGCTTCTTCTCACTCAGGGGATCGCGAAGCAGATGGTCAAGCGGGGCGCCGGAAGAATCGTCTGGGTCTCTTCCCGGGAGGGCCTGAACGTCAACCCCTTCACCGGCGTCTATTCCGCCTCCAAGCATGCCGTCGAAGCCATCGCCGAGACCATGGCGTATGAACTCCAGGAATTCGGCATCGAGGTCGCAACCATTAACCCGGGGCCGTTCCTGACCGGCTTCAACGACCGGATGTTCCAGACCTGGGAGAGCTGGGAGGACGACCCGTCCGAGCGGCTCTTCGATTACTCGAAGCTCGCGTTCCCCCGAGCGCAGTTCGACCCCGAGCCGGTGTACGCCACGATGACCGCGGTCGCCGCCGGCGAGGTCGACAGCTATCGCAACCTGGAGCCCAAGTCGATGATCGAGGAGACCAAGCGCCTCCAGGAGGTTCCGTGGCAGCGAAAGGTCACGGACGGCATAGGGACTCGGCCGCAGCCTCTCCAGAACTCCTACGACATGGAGCCTGAGACTCCAGTCTCTGCCTGAATCTCCCCCGCCCGCCAGAGCATGGCGCGACGGCGAGGGCGCCGGACAGCAGGGCGGGCCGCCGGGGACGGCCAAGTGCCCACCGCCCGCCACCCAGTATTGAAAGAGCCGCCGGCGACCATAACGAAGCCTCGGGGCGCGGTTATGACGAGCTCTCGCACCGTTTGCGATTCCGGCCGCCGAGCAAGCAGGTGTACAGCGTCGCCTGCTTGTGCATACAGCGCTGCGTGAGTGCGCACTTGTGGAGCTATTGGTGCTGGTGGGACCGGCTAGCTTGCCCACGACAGTGCGTCAGCCGGGCGGGAGGAAATCTCCTGGCCGTGCCAGCGCCTCGTCGGGCGATAGCGCGGCGCCGCGGGACTGGTGCGTTCCCGTGCGGTCACGCGAACCGGCACCATGTTGTTAAACGGAATCATCGCGGCGGCTGGTGCGGAGAAACTGTGTTGACACTGCTTCGCCGGGATGGCGGGTGGCATCGCTGGTCCCGACGGAGGAAGAAGAGCATGAGCGAAGTCGATCGTGTCGGCTGAGGAAGTCGGGGCGGACGGGTACAGCATCCACCCTGGTCTTGTCGGGCGACTCCTTGGGTCACAGTTCCCGGAGTGGGCGGACCTGCCCCTGAGGCGGCTGCATCCCGCTGGGTAAGACAATGTGATCTACCGGCTCGGCGAGAACATGAGCGTCCGGCTGCCGCGCGGCGAGTGGGCCGCCGGTCAGCCCTGTCGGCCTGGTGGCCGGGCCGCCGTGGCCTTACTCAGACTGCCCCTGCCTAGCGGCGGCCCGTGCCGCCAGGACCTTCATCAGGCGTTTCTCGGCGACGGCCCAGACCAAGGCAACGATGGCCAGCGCCAAGGCCGTCCAGACCAGCGTTGACTTAACGCCGTCATGCAGCCATCCGCCGCGCTGCCCAAGGACGGTTAGCACCAAGATCAAACTGGTTACCGGCCACACTGCCCGGCCGAACACTCGCGCCCGGTCCACAGACGATCGTGGCGGCTTCCGCAGCAGGCTCCAGGCAACACCTCCTATGAGGGAGATCCACACCGCGCAGCAGAACCAAAAGAAGAAATCTAACCAGTTCATGCCTTCACTTTAAGCCTGTGCGGCCTGGCTGCCAGGTAGCTCTGTCTGGGCTGTGGGGGTCACAGACGCCGGAAGATCCTGACGCGGTGTCGAATCGGCCACCGCAGTTCGTAGAGAAGGTAGAGGGTGGCCGCAGGGGGCCACCCGGCAAAGGAGGAGACATGACCGAGTACCTCATCGCCTTCAACTACGAGTGGGTACCCGACCATACGGACGAGGAGCACCGCGAGAAGTCCACGGCTGTCAGGGCGCTGGTGGCAGAGATGAAGGCTGCCGGGGTCTTCATCTTCACGGGCGGCCTGGACGACGTTGACCCGGTGTTCAGTGTCGATGCGTCCAGCGGCACGCCATTGTTCACCGACGGTCCGTTCGCCGAGACCAAGGAACACCTCGGCGGTTTCACCGTCGTAGATGTGGCCGACGAGAAGGCGGCGCGGCTGTGGGCGGGAAAAATCGCGGTGGCCTGCGGTTGGCCGCAGGAGGTGCGACGCTTCCAGGTCGTCCCCACTCAACTTCCGGAGATTTCTTAACGGAGTGGGCGGGCACTCCTGCCGTGACCCGCGCTGGCGGTTCAGGACCCGTCAGATGCGGACCGCTTGGTCAGGCAGCGGGTCCGCTCTTGTAGCCTGGTTGCCAGGTAGCCGTATCTGGGCTGTGCGCAGGCCGGTAGGAGATCGAGGTACAGGAGCTTCGCTCCCTAGCCGACCCATCCGGGTCAGTACAGCCGTCCGATAGGCAGCGGACCGGCAAATGGCCGAGCCTCTCAGCCTTGGCCTCTGGACAGTCGCACGGCATCCATCCGACCTTGGAGTGATGGTTTGAAGCTGACCGCTGACCGGTGCGAGCCAGGGCCTGGAACGTCTGTGGCTTCGGGCAGCGAAGTGGTATGCAGCTGTGGCGGGTTCAGGCGATAAGCAGGCGACTGTCAAGCTCTGCCGCGTCGAGATCGAGGAGGTCGCGGTTGCGTTCGGCCCACCGGCCGGATGCGAGGTCATCACGGAGGCTGCGCACTGCCCGCTGCTCGGCGTCCGGCCCGACTCTGGCCCAGATCGATATTCCGCGGCGGACATTCTCGTCCAGGTATGCCTCGGGCCTGCGCCAGTAGGCCTCGTAGAAGCCGTCAGCGCAGTCCCACGGGATGGGCACCGGCTCTGTCCGGGCTGCGATCGCGCGGGCAAGCTCGGTCAGGGAAGGCCGACCGGCCCAGAGGTCGGCGTACTCGGGCAGGTAGTCGCGAGTCAGCCAGAACCGGTCAGGGTCACTGGCGTCGTGCGTGAACACCACCACGCGGCGAGCGACGCGCCGCATCTCGCGCAGGCCCGCGATCGGGTCCTGCCAGTGATCGATGGTGGCAAGAGCCATCGCGGCGTCGAAGGACTGGTCCTCGAACGGAAGGCTCTCCGCAGCTGGCAGCCACGCACGGCGCGGCGCCTGCGGGGCGCTGCGCACGCATGACCGCCGACGGTTCCACCGCGGTGACGTCACGGTCGGGGGGCTCGTAGGACCCGGTGCCCGCCCCGACATTCAGCACGGTCCGCGCATCGCCGAGCGCAGCCCAGACCTGCGCGGCGATCCGCGGCTCGGTGCGCCGCGTCACGGTGTAGGTGGCTCCGATGGTGTCGTACAACTGCGCGCCGGAAATGAGACACTGCCTTTCTGGCCCCGCGACGTGTCGCTTCGATGTATCGACTTGATACATCGGAACGATATGTTGCTATCACCTTGCAGTGCAAGCCCCACCGTTCAGGACTTTCTCGCTTATAGCCGGGCGGCTCGTGGCGTGGCGTCAGTTGGGCGGGAGGCTGGAGCGACTGGCTGGCGCGCGGCCAGCGGTCCTGGCGTGTTCCCAGGCGAGGCGGATCACCTGGCCTGACTTATCACCTGCCCGGCTTCGAGGCCGATTTGACGGCCTTGCGGACGCCCCGCCGGGCCGCTCCGGCCGATCCCTTCCTGAAATGCAAAAGGCCGCCCGCTACCCGGTTGAGGGCAGCCAGGCGGCCAGTTTGCTTACTTGATCAGCACGCCATCGTGGCGCTCAACCTCAAGGTCGTAAAAGTTCGGTTAGCTCAACGTCCTTGGCAAGCCGCTCCCGGTCCGCTCTGCCAGCAGCGCCTGGCTGCGCTGATCCGCGTCGACCCGCGCAACGCCGTGCCGATTGTGGAGTCGCTGGTTGAGCGCAGGCTCATCGGACGCGAAGTCGATCTGGCAGGTACCGTCGCCTCCTGGACCTGACCACCACAGGACGCAAGGTCGCCGACGGTCTTGCGTCGGTAGGCGCCGAGATCGAGCGGGATATCCTGCGCCCTCTGCCGCGGGCTGACCAGGCGAGCCTGCGGCAAATGATGCTCGCGATGCTGGACCCAGCCGCCCCGAGCTAGGTGCCTGCGCAGTCCTGACCGGCGGAGACAGTCCAGAGCGCCCAGGGGTGCCGTGAAGACACCCTCCGCGGCACGGGCTCCTCGGGCCTTGTGCGCCTCGTGCCGGCCGGCCCGTCGGCCATGGCGGCAGTCAGAGGAGGCCTGCGAGAATTTCGCATCCGCAACGCAATGACCGCAGTGATGCGGTTCCCTCCCGGCCGGGCCAGGAGCTACCCGATGGACGCCAGGCATGCCATCTTGTTCGAGCCGGTCAGGATCGGCCCGAAGACGCTGCCGAACAGGTTCTACCAGGTCCCGCACGCGTCGGGGTTCGGCTCGGGCGCCCCGCGCACGCAGGCGGCGTTCCGGGCGGTTAAGGCCGAGGGCGGCTGGGGCGGGGTGTGCGTGGAATACGCCCCGGTCTCGAGGAACTCCGACGAGATCCCGGCGATCGGCGCGGATATCTGGGACGACGGCGACGCCCGGGCGCTGGGGCTGGCCGCCGACGCGATCCATGCCCACGGGTCGTTGGCCGGGCTGGAGCTCTACCATGGCGGCACGTCCAGTCCCAACGGCAGCTCACGGGCAGTCCGGCTGGCCCCGAGCCAGGTCACCTCCAAGGTCCAGTGGGGCGGGCTGGCCAAGGAGATGGACACCGCCGACATCGCCCGTGTCCAGCGTGACTGGGCACGTGCCGCCCGCCGCGCCGCCGACGTCGGCTTCGACATCGTCTACGTGTACGGGGCGCACGGCTACCTGATGACCCAGTTCCTGTCGCCGGATACCAACCGGCGAACCGACGGCTACGGCGGCAGCCTGGCGAACCGGGGCCGGTTCTGGCTGGAGACCCTGGCCGCGGTGCGGGAGGAGGTGGGCGCCGACTGCGCGATCGCCACCAGGATCGCCGTGCACGGCGACTCCGGGGTGCCAGGGGCGGAAGGACTGCCCGGGATTCACGTCGACGACATGCTGACTCTGGTGAAGATGGCCGACGACCTGGTGGACCTGTGGGACGTGACCGTCGGCTCGTGGCCTGAGGACTCAGGCACGTCCCGGTACTACCCGGAGGGACACGAGCGGCCGTGGGCGCACCGGGTCAGGGAAGCGACCGGCAAGCCGGTGGTCGCGGTCGGCCGGTACACCAGCCCGGATCTGATGGCTGAGGTGATCCGGTCGGGCGCGGTGGACCTGATCGGCTCGGCCAGGCAGGCGATCGCTGACCCGTTCCTGCCCCGCAAGATCGCGGAGGGCAGGCTGGACGAAATCCGCGAGTGCACCGGGTCCAACGTCTGCATCCTGCGGGAGGAAACCTTCCGCCACGTCGGCTGCGTGCAGAACGCCACCGCCGGGGAGGAGTACCGCCGCGGCTGGCACCCCGAGTCCTTCGCTGCTGCGGCCGACCCGGCCCGGTCCGTGCTCATCGTGGGCGCCGGGGCGGCGGGCATGGAGTGCGCGGTGGTGCTCGGCAAGCGCGGCTTCACCGCGGTGCACCTGGTGGAGGCCGAGCCGGAGATCGGGGGCAGGCTGCTCTGGGCCAGGCGGCTGCCCACCCTCGGCGACTGGGGACGGATCATCGACTGGCGCGCCGTCCAGCTCGACAGACTGCCCGGTGTGGAGGTGATCACCGGGCGACCGGCTGACGGCGGCGGACGTTCTGGAGTACGGCGCGGACCTGGTCGTAATCGCCACCGGCTCAGCGTGGCGCGGCGACGGCGTCCAGCCTGGCTACCCGGACCCGATGCCGGGGGCGGACCCGGGCTTGCCGCACGTGCTGACCCCGGAACAGGCCTGCGCGGGCAAGCGCCCGCCAGGGCCGCGGGTCGTCGTGTACGACACCGACGGCTACTACGTCGCGCCCGGGGTGGCTGAGATGCTGGCTGCGGACGGGTTCGAGGTGACCGCGGTGACCACGTTCGACGTTCTCTCGCCGGTCAGCGACGAGACCCTGGAGGGTGACATGCTCCGTGCCCACCTCCACCGGGCCGGGGTGAGCGTCCGCCACGCGACGACCATCACCGGGGTCGGCGCCGGGTCGGTCACGGGCCACGGCCGTCACGGCGAGCCCTGGTCCGCAGCTTGCGACGGGGTCGTGCTCGTCACCCAGCAGGTATCGCAGGACACCCTGTACCGCGAACTGGCCGGCGACGAGGCCGCGCTCGCGGCAGCCGGGATCGGCGGGCTGTACCGCATCGGCGACGCGGTCGCGCCACGGATGATCTCGGAGGCGATCTTCGACGGGCACCGGCTCGCCCGCGAAATCGATGAGAACAACCCCAGGCCAGCCAGCTCCAGTACCGGCGGGAACGACCAGGCCTTGGGTAAGCGCGCGTGCAGCATCTCGAGCACCGGCTCCGCGCGCCAGAGCCGGTAGTCGGCCTGGCCGCTACGCCGCAGTGACACTCGGCGCTGGGGATGCCTCCCCTTGCCGCTGGGCGTGCGCGACTGCCAGCATGTGCGCCGGGTCTCGGCCCCGCGCGGCGGACTCAGGAAATACCCAGGCAAGTCTTAAAGGGGGCACGCGGATGTCTCAGGGCGGCTGGATTACCGTCATTGTTGCGTCCTGCCGACCACGAGGCCTCACCGATCTGAAGGCGACGATCATGCGCCCGATCGCAGCGAGATCCGCATCGAATTCGCGGTCGCTGGGAATGGCGCAGCAGCTTTGTCGATCGCTGGATGGGCATGGATATGGATGCCTCGACGCCGGTGACCCCGGCCGCCCCAGACCGGGCACGCGCGCCCGCAGATAGCGAGCCGTTACATCTCGGTGAAGTCCAGCTCGAGGCGCTGTACCTGGCGCATTACCGCCAGCTGGTCGGGCTGGCAGTGCTAGTCCTCGGCGGGAACGCGGCGGCCGAGGACATCGTGCAGGAGGCCTTCATCCGGGTGTACCGCTCGCGGTCGAAGATCCGCGATCCGGATCGGGCTGCTAGTTACCTGCGGATCACAACCATCAACCTGGCGCGCAGCGTGCTGCGGCGGCAGCAGACCGCGCTACGGCACGCACCCGATCCGCCCGCCGAGCCTGCAGGACCTGAGGAGCAGGTGCTGACGAAGGTGAGAAACGCCGGGCGTGATGGACGCGCTGCGGCTGCTCCCGTGGCGCCAGCAGCAGGTGATCATGCTGCGGTATTACGCGGACCTGTCAGTGCTCGAGACTGCGCAGACGCTGCATATCAGCGCCGGGACAGTCAAGACGCACGGGTTTCGTGCGCTGGCCAACCTTGCGGAAGCGCTGCAAGACCACGGATGACAACCCGGCGTGGGTGGCCGCGCCAGACGAACTACAAACAGGCTGCAGCCGCTCTCGATGTCAGCGCAGCCCAGGCCCGCGCTCACCTGCGGGGCAGCCTCGCCGGCGATCACCGGCTCCACGCCGCGCAGGTCCTCGCGGCGCATCAGAGCGGGTATAACAGCCGGTATAACATCGGCAGGCCGCGGTCAGGAAGGAACGGCTCGCTTGTGGCTGCCCGCGTACGGATGCCCAATGTGTTCTGGCTCGGCGGTGGCTGCGGATCGGGCAAGACGACGATCGCGCGAGTCGTTACTAGGCGCCTTGACCTGCGGCTCTACCCGGTCGACGGGTACACCTACGCGCATGCGGAACGCAGTAAGCGCGGCGGCTTCCTGCTGAACCAGGCCGTCGCGGAGCTGACGCCGGAGCAGCGCTGGGCCAGAACGCCGGCCGAGCTGGCCGGGTGGTTTGCCGCAGGCGCCGCGGAACGGCTCGAGATGATCCTGGCCGACCTGCGCGACCTCGGCCCGGGCCCGACAGTCGTGGCAGAGGGGCCGCAACTGTTTCCCGACCTGATCGCCCCCCTGATGCAGACCCCCGAGTACGGCCTGTGGCTGCTGCCGACACCGCGAGTTCGGCCAGCGGGGAGTTGCCGGGCCGGCGAGCGGGCGGCCTTACCGGTGCAGCGGCACAGCGCCGGCGCGATCGTGACGTGCTGCTCACCGAGATGAACAGGCTGCAGGTGAGTGCAGCACGGTTTGCCGTCAGCAGACGTGGACGGGAACCGGTCGCTCGCAGACACCATCGACATGGTGGCGCAGCGGCTGGAGAGCCTGCCCGGCGGGCTGGTCCGGGCTGCCGACGGCGGGCAGCGGCGGCGGATCAGGCAGGCGGAGAACGCCGTCGTCGTACGGCAGCTGCTCGGCTGGTGGGCGGACCTAGGCCCGGAGCGTATGCCCGACGCTCCCCCGTTCCCGTTCAGCTGCGAATGCGAGAGCCCGGGCTGCGAGCAGACTGTGACCATGTCCGTGATCGAGTATCAGCGCCGATCAGCGGACGGTCCGGTGACCTGACCCGAAGTACGCGACGCCGGTCGCCCCACTGGCAAACCGGCGTACCCCACCGCAGCCCTCGGGCTGGAAACGGCCTAGCAGAACGTATGCGCCGAATCGTTGCCCGTGGTGCGGTCACGGGCGGGGCGGACGTTCGTCATCGCGGCCGACGCACCGTAACGCGGCGCGTGTCAAGTCGGGCGGGTGCTCCGCCGTCGCCTCGTGCTCTGCCTGGCTTTCAAGTGGGTTGTTCCCGACTGCCTGAGTTGCCAGGACATTGCGGCCCTGGGTACTGGCGCACGCCAGGCTGATCGTGACGGCGTTTTCCGCAGCCGGCACCGGCCGGCCGGTGCCGGGACAGGTGATGCCGTCACGGCCCACTCAGCCGTATAACGGCGGGACTGTGCGCCCATCGAACACGGCCATGCGACGCTGCGACCCACTCGCGAATGCTCTGTCGGCAGCGTGACCGTGCGTTGCGTTTGCCGCTCCTCCGCCATAATTATGCGGCGCCCAGACGGATTAACCCGCATGCCCTCTGGCTAGGCTGGCTGCCGTGACCGATCACTACCGCGCGCCCGGCTGGTTCACGCGCAATGTCTTCAACCAGTTCGTCGCGTTCCTGACCCGGCAGGGCGTCAGCGTTCTCGGGTCGCGGGTCCTTGCGGTGAAGGGCCGGACGAGCGGGCAGTGGCGTACCACCCCGGTGAACCTGCTCAGCTACGATGGCCGCAGGTACCTGGTCGCGCCCCGCGGCGAGACTCAGTGGGTGCGCAACCTGCGCGCCGTCGGCACGGGCGAGCTGCGCCTGGGCAGGCGCGCCGAGCGCTTTCGCGGCCGGGAGCTCACCGACGATGAGAAAGTGCCGGTGCTGCGCGCCTACCTCAAGAGGTGGAAGGCGGAGGTCGGGATCTTCTTCGAGGGCACCGGGCCAGACTCCAGCGATGACCAGATCCGGGCTATCGCGCCCAGGCACCCGGCATTCGAAGTACTTACGGTCGAGTAGGTCCTCGACGTCATCGGCGGCCGCCAGCCTGCGCTAAGTTGCCCGCCGCTGCGCAGCGCGGCAGGAAGGGAAGGGCAGGACTTCAGGGACCTGCAGGTGACCGCCGGGGCGTCTCGAACGCCAGCGCCTAAGTACCGACATCGCCGTCCGCGGCATAACAGGACGTCCTGAGGTCCAGGTGGACGCTGACGCGAACGAGCATGCTCCATGAGCGCGTCGTCCTTTGACGCCGAGCTGACTTGGACTAGGCAGTGGGGTCCGCGAGCTCAACGACTTCCCGAAGCGCGACATGAGATCGCTTGCCGGTACAGCCGACAGGTCAGCCTGGCACGCGTGCTGCAGGGGATGGCTGCAACTAGCCGGACGGCACGGGCGAGCAGCGGCCGCGAGCGGGCTGTTTTCCGGACTGTCTTTCTGGCCGCGTGCCGCGCCGATCGTGACACGGCAGCAGCCAACACGCCACGCCGCGCGTCGGCAGCACATTGCTCGGCGGCCGTCTTGGGGCGTTCGATCTGCCATAGCTGATAGCTTTCATAGGGCATCATTGCTTGCTCCATACGGTCGAGTTCTGCTGTCCGCTCCCGGAATGAACCGGTTGCGCTGCCTGTCATTTCCTCGACGAGTGGCCGCGCCAGCAATGGACACCGTGCAGCGGAGCAGGGAGGCGCGGGCGCTGGTCGGCGATCCGAGGCCCCGAACGTCGGCGTGTGCCCGGCCGGATCGCTGGTAACCCGGTCCTGGTCAGCTGCGGCTGGCTGCTCAGGAGCCGGACTGATGGCAAAATGTCTTCATAATTTCAGCCGTCGTCAGGCTAGCGGAGAACTCCCGTCTGCCTTCGAGACCTAGGTCTGTGTGATGCTTCCTCGTCGCAAGTTCCTCCAGATCGCGGCCGCCTCGTCCGGCCTCGCCATCACCGGCACCGACCTGCTCAGCCAGGCCGTCGCCAACGCCTCGAGCACGGTTCGTGCCAACGGTTCGCAGGGCATCGAGCACATCGTCATCCTGATGATGGAGAATCGCTCGTTCGACCACTTCCTCGGCTGGCTGCCCGGCGCCGACGGGCGGCACGACCTGACCTTCGTGTCCGCGGTCGACGGCAACACGTATCCGAACTATCCGCTTGCCCCTGACTTCCAGGGCTGCGGGTACAGCGACCCGGACCACAGCTGGGAAGGCTGGCTCGTTCAGCACAACTACGGCAGGTTGGACGGCTTCCTTCAGCGGCCGACGACCCCGCCGGGTAATCCGGGCGTAACACTCGCTGCGGCGAACACGTTCCCGATCGGCTACTACACCAACCTGCATCGTGACGGAACCCGCAAGGCCCTGCCGGACCTGCCTGTCATCGGCGCACTCGCCGAGCACTACGCCACGCTGGACCGTTACTTCTGCGCGTTCGCGGGAGAGACATTCCCCAACAGGTTCTACCAGCACGCCGGCCAGACCGACCGGGACCACAACTCTGAGGTGGCGTCCACGCTGCCGACTATCTGGGACCAGCTGTCCCCGATCCCCAACTCCGACGGCGTCCCCACTGGCGGGTACTACTACCGCGACTCCCCGTTCCTCGCGCTGTGGGCGAGCCCAGCGATTGAGCCTGGGGCGACCTTCAAGTACCAGGCGTTGTTCCACCCCTTCTCCGACGCCGACGCCTCGACGGCCGCGCTGTCCGCTGGCACCTCGTTCATCGCGGCCTGCGCGAACGGCACCCTGCCCAACGTGTGCTACATCGATCCCGCGTTTGACGACGAGGGAACCGGGACCGCCGGAGACGACCACCCTCTTGCCGACATCCGGCTGGGCGAGCGGTTTATCGCCGACGCCTACCACGCTCTCGCCGACAACGGCTACCTCGACAACACGGTGTTCATCGTGACGTTCGACGAGTGGGGCGGCTTCTACGACCACGTGCCTCCGCCGCAGGTCATTGACGACACCAATCCCGCCAATGTGATGCACGCCGGCGACAGCACGACCCCGACCGATGGTCAGCTCATTCCGAACTACAGGCAACTGGGCTTCCGGGTCCCCGGCATCGTCGTGTCGAATCTGGCGCGGCCGCGTCAGGTCGTGCACGAGGGTCCGTTCCAGCACTGCTCTAGCCTCGCGCTGATCGAGTCCACCTTCGGCCTCACGCCACTTACCGCCCGGGACCGGCACGCCCGCAATCTCCAGGAGATCTTGCTGCCGCATCCCGTGCCTGCCCGTTACGCGGTGCGGCCGTCCTCTATCCCGACGAGTTCGGACGTGATCGGGCAGCGATCAGCCCGCCGTCGGAGTCGCTGCTGCAAGTGCTCGAGGGCACCGCGGCCTTCGACCCCGCCGCTGTCTGCTGAGCCGACAGCGTGCAGTCGGTGTCTCCCGAGCCGGTGAACCATCCGCGCCTGCCCCAGACCTTCGGCGGGATCCCGGGCCTGACCGGGACGGCAGGCATGGCGGCTATGCTCAGGAGCTACCGCGGGAACGAGCGCAAGCGGGGCTGACGCCAAGTTGCTCGCCCGGACCGGCGGCGGCCCGGGCGAGCAACTCATAGCTGGCGAGCCGGTCAGCGTGCGCGAAGGTGCTCGTGGTCACCATGAGCTCATCGGCGCCAGTGCTCGCGACAAGCTGTTCCAGCAGCCCGCTGACCGTTGCCGGGTCACCGACGAGGTGCGACCCGGTAGCCTCCGCGATCACCGTCTGCTCGGCCGGTGAGTAAAGCCGTCCGGCGGCCTCTTCGGGGCTCGGCAGAGTAGTGGGATGCCCGGCCCGAAGACGCAGCATGGACAGGCGCGACGACCCGTGCAGCCAGTGCGCCGTGGCCGCGTCTTCAGCGCAGAGCACCGACGCGCTGATGAGGCAGTACGGCTCGGCGAGCTCCGCGGAGGGCCTGAATGTCCGGCGGTACAGGGCTAGCGCCGGTCTGGCGTTGGCGACGCTGAAGTGGTAGGCGAAGGCAAACGGCAGGCCAAGCAAGCCCGGCCAGCTCGGCGCTGTACCCGGTGGACCCGAGCAGCCACACCGCAGGCTTGTTGCCCTCCGCCGGGATGGCACGGATCTGGCCGGCCGAGCGGTCCTCGGCAGGCTGGGCGGCGAAGTACGCCTGCAGTTCCGCCAGCTGACCGGCGAAGCCAGCAGCCGGGAGTGCTTCTGCGCTGCGCCGCAGCGCCCGCGCCGTCGCCCGGTCCGTGCCGGGAGCCCGCCCGATCCCCAGGTCAATCCGTCCGGGATGCATCGCGTCAAGCGTGCCGAACTGCTCCGCCACGGTGAGCGGCGCATGGTTCGGAAGCATCACCCCGCCCGAGCCCACCCGGATCGCCGACGTGACTGACGCGATCTGGCCGACAAGGATCGCCGGCGCGGAGCTGGCGATGCCCGGCATGTTGTGGTGCTCCGCAACCCAGTACCGCGTGAAGCCCCACCGCTCCACGTGTCTGGCCAGGTCGACGCTCCGGCGCAGCGCCTCGCCGGTCGACTCCCCAGTCGGCACCGGGCACAGGTCGAGCACCGACAGGGGAACAGGGAGGCGGCCGGTCACGACCGAAAGATTGCCAGGATGGGCTTCTGGCGGCAACCGCCGGCCTATGCCCTACCTGCTCCCTGGCCTGGCGTGGATAGCGTCGACCGAGTGCGCGCCCACCTCGGCGACGGCCAGCTGGAACCCGGCCAACGCCGACGCATGACTTGGTCGAGTACGGATTCGGCCTTGCGGACGCTCCCGAACCGGCAGAAGCGCCGGGTGAACCTTATAGCCTCACAGCCGAGCGTGACGCCGTGGTCGTGACGGCAGACCTCGTGCGCAGTAGCAGGGAGCTATTCCAGAAGATCGTCTCGCTCGTCCCCGGCGCCGAATACGACGGCTGGGAAGTGAGCGTCCGTACCGACGAGTACCTACAGGCAAGACCCTGACCACAGCCATTACGTCGGCGGCATTTGCGGAATGCGTGCTCAGTGGTCGTCGGCGACGCGGGGCACGACCAATCGACGCGCATTCCACCATTCGGGCAGCGACCGGCTGTCGTGA
Organism: uncultured Actinomycetota bacterium; assembly: GCA_963831615.1. Taxonomy (GTDB): domain Bacteria; phylum Actinomycetota; class Actinomycetes; order Streptosporangiales; family Streptosporangiaceae; genus JAJYUU01. The sequence goes on from CAWHQU010000005.1 coordinate 21,470, forward strand.
AGCGGACGACACCGTGGCGGTGGGCTAAAACCGGCCAGGTCAGCCTGACGTCGTCACTGGATGGAGCCTGCGCGCCGCCCACGTACCGAACGAGGTCCAGCCGATGGCGGGGTAGTCGCGACGAAGCGCGGCGATGTCAGCCTGGTAACCAGGCCCGCGCAGGAACTCCCACATGGCGGCCATGTCCGAGCTGCGACGGCTAACGGCGGCCATCGGCGTTTCGCGGAACCGCACGGGCCTGCCCAGGGCGTCCGATAGTGCCTGGCTCATTTCCGCCGGGGTCGGCGCGTCGCTGGCCAGCTCGATGCGGTGACCAGCGGAAGCGGCCGGATCGGTCAGCACCATCTCCACGAACGAGCCGAAATCAGAACGATCGAGCTGCTGGAGGCGACGGTCTGCCGGGAACGGGAGCTCCAGCACGCCGTCGAGCAGATCCTGGTAACCGCCGAGTGCGTTGTCATAGAAATAGGTAGGCGCCACGACGGTGTGCGGACAGCCGGTGGCGGCCAGGGCCTGCTCTACTCGGGCCTTGCTCTCGAAATGCGGGACTCCGGTGTGTGCGGTGGCTTCAGCGACAGAAGAGAACACCAGATACGGGAGCCGGGCAGTAATCGCAGCTTCGATGATCGCGTTGCCCTGCGCGACCTCAGCGGGCGGACCGGACTCGAACGGCGTCGTCAGCGCGAACGCGGCTGCCGCGCCGCGCATGGCCGCGGCGAGCGCGTCCCGGTCGAGTAAATTGGCCCGCGGCGAGATCCGCGCCCTGTGCCGCGAGCTTCCGGGCCGATGATGCTCCCGGGTCCCGGACAAAGGCGCGGACCCGCCGTCCGGTGCGCAGCAGCGCTGCAGCGACGGCACCGCCCTGGCCGCCGGTGGCCCCGAGCACAAGCACGGGAGCAGAGTCTGGCTTAGGCATAACCCCTACTCTTAAGGAAGGCTCCGGACCAGGCCGGTCGACGCAGCGGGCTGGACGACTGACGACGGTGCGGGTCGATTCCAGACCTTTGGTGCGGAAAGTGGCCTGATATCGGTGGCGAAGCTGAGTTGACCGGTCCTCTCCGGATCCATTTAGGTCCTCCGAAGTGGCAAGCGTCGCATCGGAGATCAGTGCTCATCCCCGCCTCGCTACCGGGTAAGCACACGAGCCCAGCCAACCGACAACAGGAGCGAAGAATGAGTAGCAGCACCGCAGCCGCGGGGCCGGACCAGTTTCCGGTCGTTCCTCCGATTTCGGCCGGCACCTCACCGTGGCGCAGCCTGAGACCCGAATCTGACCTATCTTCCCGTCGGGGCGATACCTCCATCCCGCTCAAGGACACCGCTCCCGCCGACATCGCTGAGATGGCGCGGCGCGCTCCCGACCTCGCTGCCGAAGCACCGCGCCCGCCCGCAGCGCCCGGTGATACTTTCGGGCGGTCAGCTTCGACGAGCCCGGAGGAGGCAGCTCAATGCGACGCCTGGACGTTCAGATTCCTGCACCCGAGGGCCACAGCAACGGGACGCTGCACCTTCCCGATGGGGATGGCCCGTGGCCGGGCGTGCTGGTTTTTCCCGACGCGGGCGGAGCGCGGGAGACGTTCCGGCAGATGGGCGACCGGCTGGCGGGCATGGGTTACGTCGCGCTGATCCCGGACATCTACTACCGCGCGGGCGAGTGGGCACCGTTCGACGTGGCCACGCTGTTCACGGACAAGCAGGAGCGGGCACGGATGTCCAGCCTCACGAGCGTGCTCACCAATGACCGGATCATCGCCGATTCTGGCGCCTACTCGGGCTTCCTCCTGGCGCGACCGGAAGTGACGGGATCCGCGATCGGCACCACCGGATACTGCCTGGGCGGACGCATGTCGCTGATCGCCGCGGGCGGGCTCGGCCGCAAGATCGCCGCGGCGGCGTCGTTCCACGGCGGCAGGCTGGCTGTCGCCGGCGACCCGTCGAGCCCTCACCTGTCGGCGGACCGCATCACCGCCACGGTCTACGTGGCCGGCGCGAAGGACGACGACTCGTTCACCGCCGACCAGGCCGAGCTGCTGGAACGCGCGCTCACTGACGCCGGAGTCGACCACACCCTCGAGTTCTACCCCGCCCACCACGGATTCGCGGTGCCCGACAACCCGACCTACGACACCGAAGCGGACGCCCGGCACTGGGAAGCACTCCACGAGCTCTACCGGGCCCACCTCCAAGGCTCCTGAAGCGCATGCGATGCCGGCCGCTCAGGCCGGTGTCACTGAGCGTGCTCGCCATCGAGGGTGGTCAGGGCGCACATCGCCGCCGTAAGCGAGAAGGGGAGCGCCATCACTGCCGCCACAGCTTGGCGTAGCTGTTCGAGCATCCCAGGGCAGGAGTTTCAAGCGGGCTGACCGTGATTGAGTCCCGCCAGCCGGATCAACACCGCCACCAACAAGGCCGGCCAGCCGATCAAGGTTCGGGAAATACACCAGCCAAATCGCGATCCCGCCATAGCAACCCGGCAGCCGGTCGCGCCCAGCCGTGGCCGGCCCCGGCCATGACCTGATGGGGCATTACGTCATTCAACTCACCGGCCATGCAGCGCGGCGCCTGGCCCCGGCGGCCATCACGTGCGCCGCGATTATCGTGGCTGCCGCCGCACTCGTCCCGGCTGCCGGGCGTGCGGTATCGCCGTCATATCCTGCGGCGCTATTCGCTGGTGTGGACAAAGCCGGTCCCTTGAGGGGACGCACGGCCCGCGCGCGGTCGGCGGAATGAGCGGCATCTCGGTGACGCACAATGATGAATCGTCATGCAATTTGCTTTGGCTGTACCGGCGGTGACGATCCCTCACGGGACGCTGGTGAACGCGAGTTGCGCGCACGCCGAACCGGCCTGTGCGCGCCGCCAGTAGGGCGCGCGCCTGGATGGTTCAGCCTGGGCGTGGCGTCTTCCCTGGCGGCATAACGGCAGGATGCGACCACGGCGAGCGGCCACAGCGCCAGCGCGGCGCCAAATATGCGTTCCGCCAGCCCGGCCAGCCCGCCGCTGGTGATCAGCTCAGCGCCGAACCAGGCCACCAGGGCCAGCAGCACGGCGACGGCACCAGCCGATACCGCCGGCCGCAGGGCCCATGGCACCGAAGGCCCGCGCCGCCAGGCCCCGGCCGGCCAGGCCACCACCCCGAGCGCACGCGGCGGCCGCGCAGATCATATGCGGCACCGGAAAGCTGGTCCCCGGATGCTCGGGGTTCGCCGCAACCAGCATGCCCGCCACGGCCCCGGCCATCATCATCAGCCGCCCCGGCACGCGGGCCGGCCGCAGCGCAATGCCGGTAACGAAAAGGCAGGCGCCGACCACCACGAACGTCAGCGACATCACCCACCGGTCGGCGGCACCCACCGCGGCGAGCATGCTGACCGGCTCGGCAACGGGGTCAAACGGGCGCGGCTGCAGCCCGGCGGCGACGCTCCATCCGGCGACCATCAGCACCGGAGCCGCGGCCGACGACGGCCACTCCCCACCACGGCACGTCTCGCACGATCTACCACCGTAGCCGGTGCTACAGCACCGCTCCCAGCAGCCAGATGGCAGCGGGTCGTCAGCCAGCCGCATGCCTGACCCGGTCCCATATCCTGCGTCCGCGGGCCAGCAGCCATGAGAATGCGTCCGCTGCGGAGAGCGGGCCTCGGATGCCGGGTTCTGTCGCCCTGACACCGGCACGCCGACACCGACGAGTTCTTCGTGGCCCTCGGCGTACGGCTCACCATTCAGCTGCGAGACCGCAATGTCGTGCCAGCGCCGCGGGAGCTCTTGATCGTCCCCCGCGGCCGCCTGCTCGAAGGTAAGGCCCGACGGCCGGCCGTCTGGCGTGTACACGCGCCGCCAAGGTCCGTAGCTCGCGAGGACCCGGTCGGCCTTGCCGAAGCGGTCACCGCCAAGTGGCCAGGGCCATTGCGTACGCGGGGTGACATGCCTAGGCCGGACCTGGTACAGCGGTACCTGGAAAGTTGGACGACAATGCCAACCACGCTTGTTGACGAGGCGAGGTCGTGATCGACGCGGGAGAATCGCTATGGGATTCGTAGAGACGGGCGGGCGCGGGCGAGAACCGGACATGACGATCGCGGCGATACGCGTAGTGGCGGCCGTCGGCCTGGCGTTACCGCTGCTGTTTCTGACGGCATGCAGCCACGCCACCCCGTCCAGGAACGTCTCCACGACGGTAACAATGGCCTACTGCGGCAACAGCTCACAAGCGCGGCCCACCGTCGTATCAGTAGTCTGCCTTACCAATGACATTGTCGCCAGAGACCTGACATGGTCGGCCTGGGGGAAGCCGACGGCTACTGCCATTGGCACGGCAGAGGTAGACCTGTGCGCCTTCGAAGATTGCCACTCAGGCGATTACAATCCTTTCCCGATCGTATTGGTCGCTTCGAAAATCGTGAGCTGCCCGCAGCACAGGCGAGCGTATTCGCGCCTGCAATACGTATTTGTCGGCACGTCGCCGTTCCGGGGAATTCCTGCCAATGCATCGTTCAAGAACTTTATAGCGGGACCATCGCGTCCCGAGCCTCCGCGTGATCAGACCGTCGGTCTAAGCTGCTGACCTGCGCGGGCCGGTCACGGTTCAGCTGGCCAGATCCTGCTGAAGGCACGGCCTGACAAAACGGGCGCCGTGTAAGACCCATCTCACCTCCGCCACAGGCCGTCGTCGTTGCGGCTCAGCGCTTCCCTGCCTCCGTCTGGGGAAGGTATATACGGATCCTTGCGGGCACCGGCGCGATCATCAGCCGTGCTGATCGCCTCAACTTCCGGGGTTCGTCCGGAATGAGGGGAGGTCATGACACTCCCTGCACGGCTGGCATGCATGCGGGAGCTGGCCACCGGAGGCGGCCGGGGCATCTGGGCGGCGATCGCGCGGGGGCGGCTGGCCGGTGATGGCGCGGCGGTGGCCGTCAGCTACGTCGCCGACCGGGTGTCCGGCCGACAAACTGCCATGTGGTACGCGGCGACACAGGGGGTGGTGCCTCATGTGCGGAATCACGGGATGGGTGTCGTTCGGGCGCGATCTGCGCGCCGATCAGGCCACCGTGGACGCGATGACCGAGACGATGTCCTGCCGGGGGCCCGGACGACCGCGGGACCTGGTTCGCCGAGCACGCCGCGCTCGGTCACCGCAGGCTCGCGATCATCGACCTGGCCGGCGGGCACCAGCCGATGAGCGTGGACACCCCCGGCGGCGCGGTGGCGATCGTCTACTCCGGCGAGACCTACAACTTCACCGAGCTGCGCGCCGAGCTCATCCGGCGCGGCCACCGGTTCAGCACGGACTCAGACACCGAGGTCGTGCTGCACGCCTACCTGGAATGGGGCGACGCGCTCGCCGAACGGCTCAACGGCATGTACGCCTTCGCGATCTGGGACTCCCGCGAGGACAAGCTCGTGATGGTCCGCGACCGCATGGGGATCAAGCCGTTCTACTACTACGAGACCCCCGACGGGGTGCTGTTCGGCTCCGAGCCCAAGGCCATCCTGGCCAACCCGGCCGCCGAGCACACAGTCACGCTGGACGGCATCCGGGAACTGTTCGCGTTCATCAAGACCCCGGGCCACGCGGTGTGGGACGGCATGCACGAGGTCGAGCCGGGGACGATCGTCACGGTCAGCAGCAGCGGGCTGCGCACCACCCGGTACTGGACCCTGCAGACGCGCCCGCACCCCGACGACCAGGCCACGTCCGTCGCCCACGTCCGGGACCTGCTGGAGGACATCGTGCGCCGCCAGCTGGTTGCCGACGTGCCCCGGTGCACGCTGCTGTCCGGTGGTCTCGACTCCTCCGCGATGACCGCCATCGCCGCGAGGCAGCTGGCCGAGACGGGCCAGACGGTCCGCAGCTTCGCCGTGGACTTCGTCGGGCAGACCGAGAACTTCGTGCCCGACGACCTGCGCGGCACCCCGGACACGCCCTACGTCCACGACGTCGCGGAAAAATCCGGGACCGAGCACCGAGGACATCGTGCTCAGCTCCGACGAGCTCGCCGACCCGGAGGTGCGGTCGAAGGTCATCCGGGCCCGCGACATCCCGATGGGCCTGGGCGACATGGACGCCTCGCTGTACCTGCTGTTCAAGGCCATCCGCGGGCACTCGACCGTGGCCCTGTCCGGGGAGTCCGCCGACGAGGTCTTCGGCGGCTACCAGCAGTTCTTCGACCCCGAAGCCCAGCGGGCCCGTACCTTCCCGTGGCTGGTGCGGTTCGCCCGGCACTTCGGCGACGACAACAGCATCCTGGCCCCCGGTCTCACCGAGGCGCTGGACCTGCCGCGGTACGTCCAGGACGCCTACGACACGTCGGTGGCCAGGATCGACCGGCTGGACGGGGAATCGGACTTCGAGTGGCGGATGCGCAAGGTGTGCTACCTGCACCTGACGCACTTCGTGCGGATCCTGCTTGACCGCAAGGACCGGATGTCGATGGCCGTCGGCCTGGAGGTCCGGGTGCCGTTCTGCGATCACCGGCTCGTGGAGTACGTCTACAACGCCCCGTGGTCGCTCAAGACCTACGACGGCCGGGAGAAGTCGCTGCTGCGCGGCGCGGCCCGTGACCTGCTGCCGCAGTCGGTGGTGGACCGCGTGAAGTCCCCGTACCCGTCGACCCAGGACCCAGGGTACGCCGTGAAGCTGCAGAACAGCGCCCGGGAGTACCTGTCCAGCCCCGGCCACCCGGTGTTCGACATCGTGAGCCGGGACTGGCTGGCCCGAGGCCGTCACGGCCGAGGCCCAGATCACGCAGGCGTCTCGCCGCGGCCTCGAACGCGCGCTTGACCTGGCGTTGTGGCTGGACATGTACAAGCCAGCACTGAAACTGCCGTGACCATAAGAACGCACAGGCGGCGCGCCGCCCGCGTCCTGATCACCAAGGCGGGCGTCTTGCTGCTGGTGACCCGCAACTGCCGCATGCTCGAAGCCGTCGAAACCACCCGGCGGATCGAGGTAGCGGACGGGCATGTCACGGGCGGCTGACGCCGAGGTCATCGGAGAATGCCGGCCGCGAGCCGCTCCCACTGCGGAGCGGGGCGCCCGTTGATGCGCCACTGCTCGCCGGTGTTCCGCCAGAAATGAGGCCAGCCCGGCGGGGAATCCTCGAAGGTCTCCTGACGGCCCGTACACGGTGCCTACGGCGCGACGGTCGAGATCGAAGGGCCGTCCGGTGTCGGGTACGTTGACGCCCGGCCGAGTGACGCCCTGAACCTTCGTGCGCTCACAGACGCCGCGATCTTTGTCAGCCCTGAGGTCGCGGAGGACGGCAACCCGCGGCAGGCGGATGACTCGGCGACGGGCAAGCTGCTGCGTATAGCCCCGACGCTCCCGGCCATGCGCATTTCGAGAGGGCGTCCGACCGAATCGGAAGGCGAGTAAGGACCGGGAATCTGATGCCCGCAGGTGCGCCTAGTGCGGTCGCCATGCTGCCGGTGACGGCTGGCGTTTGCCGATTCCGGAACGCCTGTGGCCGCGTTCTGTACATCGGTAGGGCTACGACCTTGCGGAACCGGATGGCTTCGTACTGGTCCGATCTGCGTGACCGCGGCCGCCGTGGAACCGGACGCCAAGCGGCCAGGAGACTTCGGCCCCTACGTGGGCGCCCCGCACACGACGTTTAGTGAAGCGGAGTAGCCAGGGTGTCCTGCGTGCGAGACTACTCGGATCGTAGCTTTATCACTACTGTGCGTTAGATCGACTATGTCCAAAGCGCCGCGGACGAGGTAGCGTGGTGCAGTCTCACGAACCTGGACGGAGGCTGAGAGTCATGAAGGACCACCAGGAAGCAATGCGCCGCCAGTTGGATGCCCTGATGGCCGCTGCCGGGCGGGTTGGCGCGAAAATGTCGTCAGCGTCGGCTGATGCCGTCCCTGACGTGCCTGCCGGGCTGATCGCTGCCACTCATTTTCCGCGGCCAGGCGGCGAGCCTGTCATGCTGACAGCTGGCGACCGGGACGTCATCGCCGTCATCGGCAGCCGTGGTGACCCAGCGAGAGTATGGGCAGAAATCCGCGAGCGGGGCCAGCTGCCATGATCCAGCTCGACCAAGACCGGCTGGCCAGCGGCCTCAACGCGATGGCTACCCAGGACGACGGCGTCGTGACCATCATCGTGTCGACCGCGCTCGCGCCAGTTGACCGCCGCGCAGCTTTACGGGTTACCCTGCGGGCCGCTCGTCGTGCTGGATGGATCAGCCGGCGCGTGCCCTTGTTCCTGCTCCCGCTCGCTCGCGGGATGCCGTTTGCGCGGATCGTGGCCCGAGGAGGGCGAGCCGCCGTGGCCATCGCGGGCGAGCCGCTGGCCGCGGATTACGACACCAGCCACGGCGCACCGCAGGCCACTGCCGCGGCCGGCGTGCCCCGACCACCCGCCCCGTTCCGGTTCCGGGAACGCCGCCGGCCGCACCGGGGCGTTGCGCTGCTGGTCGTCCTCGCGGCGCTCGCGGCGCTCGCCGGCCTGGTCACCTATCACCTGGTCACGTCTGGCCCGGCTGCCGGCGCGGCCGCCGCCCGCAAGCCTGCGGTCCCGGCGCATGGGGCCGCCCGCAGGCATCCAGCCGTGACGAGCACACGGGCACCGGACGCTGGCGCACCCGACGTGGTGATCTCCCTGACCGCGGTAACCGAACCCTGCTGGGCCGACCTGACCACACCGGGCGGCGCGACGATCTTCCAGGGCACCGTGGACACGGGCACCTCGATGACTTGGACCGAACGGCGGGCAATCACCCTGCGGCTCGGCAACCCTGGCGCGGTTACGCTGACCGTGGGCGGCAAGACCCGCACCGGGCTCGGACCGGACCCGGTCACCCTGAGCCTGGCACCCGGTCAGACAACCGCCGGGTAGAGCCCGCCGCGGCAACGCCCTGCTGAGCGCCCTTCAGCGCGGGACGGGAGTCAGGGTGCCGTGATGACCAATACGCCCTCCCAGGCCAGCGAAGGCGGCACCAGATGGGGCCTGGCGTTCGCCGTCGCGGCCCAGACATCAGCGTCGTCTTCCAGCGGCAAGTCGTATCGGCGCACCCAGGGAGGGGGCACGCCGCCGCAGCGTCAGCCGTCGACCTGTAGTGCGTCGAACACGTCGCGCAGCCGTCCCACCCCGTACTCCAGCTGCCGCATGGATTGGGTGACGGCGGCGGCGTCTGCGGCGGCGGCGGCGTCTGCGGTGGCGGCCGTCTGCCGGGAAAGTACCGTGACCAAGTCCTCGACGGCCGCCAGCCGCGCCGAGAACTCTGCCAGGACGGGTTCCGCGGTCACCGGGGCGGTCCCGGCCGCCCGCAGCGAATCTGCCAGCCTTGAGCGCAGCAGCGCTGCCTGCTCGCTGAGCTGCCGGTTTTTCATGTACAGATCCACGAATACCGACACCTTGGCGCGCAGCACCCAGGGATCGAACGGCTTGGCGATGTAGTCGACGGCGCCAGCGGAGTAGCTGCGGAAAGCGTAGTCGGGCTCGTTGTCGAGCGCGGTCAGGAAGATGATCGGCACGTCGCGCGTTCTGGGACGCCGCTTGATGTGGGCCGCTGTCTCGAATCCGTCCATTCCGGGCATGAGCACGTCGAGGAGGATGACGGCGAACTCATCGCTGAGCAGTGCCTTGAGTGCGGCGTCCCCGGAGCGCGCCGTCACCAGCGTCTGGTTCAGCGAGCTAAGGATCGCCTCGAGGGCGACGATGTTCTCCCGTCGATCATCCACCAGCAGGATCTTGACTTTCTCGGCCACGCCGGCGGCTCCTAACCCGAGTTGGGGAGTCCGCCGTCGGGGCCAGGCCCGGCACCGCGCTGCAGCCAGTACCGCATCAGGTGCAGCAGGTGGTCGGTATCGACGGGCTTGGGAACGTAGTCGGACGCGCCGGCCCTGATGCTCTTCTCGCGATCGCCCTTCATCGCCTTCGCGGTGAGGGCAATGATCGGCAGCTCGGTGAACTGCGGCATCCGCCGGATCGCCCGCATGGTCGCGTTCCCGTCCAGTTCCGGCATCATGACGTCCATCAGCACCAGCGAGACGTCTTCGTTGCGCTCAAGTGCCTCTATACCGACCTGTCCGTTCTCGGCATAGAGGACCTCGGCGCCTAGCCGCTCAAACACACCGGTGAGGGCGAAAACGCTGCGCGCGTCGTCATCCACGATCAGTATCCGTGCACCGTTCAGCGCGTCTTCGCTCTCGGCCGCCGCGGCCACCACGGCGGGGACGCCCGTCACCCGCTCCGCGGCACCCGCTGCGGCCGTAGCCGCAGCGATGACCATCGTCTCGCCTCCTTGCAGCTGCTGCCGGGCCGGCAGATACAGCGTGAACGTACTGCCCTTCCCTGGCCGGCTGGAAGCGCGGATCTCCCCGCCCAGCAGACGGGCGATGTCCCGGCTGATCGACAGGCCGAGACCGGTACCTCCGTAGCGGCGGCTAGTTGTTCCGTCTGCCTGCCGGAACGCATCGAAGATTGTGCTGAGCTTGTTCTTCGCGATGCCCACGCCGGTGTCTGACACCGCGAACTCGATTACGTCGGACGCGGCGCGAAGCGCGCCGCTGAACTCCACCCCGCGGGCGCGGCCGACGGTGAGCCTGACGTGGCCGGCCGTGGTGAACTTAACCGCGTTGGACAGCAGGTTGCGCACGATCTGCTCGAGCCGCTGCTCGTCGACGAAGAGCCCGGCCGGCGTGCCGGAGCGCAGCTCGATACTGAAGCTCAGCCCCTTGTCTTCCGCCATCGGTCGGAACGTGGCGTCGACGTACTCCACGAGCGCTGTCAGCGGCAGCTCCGCCGGATTGACATCCATCTTGCCGGCCTCGACTTTGGACAGGTCCAAGATGTCGTTGATCAGCTGGAGCAGGTCAGATCCGGCCGCATGAATAGTGCGGGCGAAATCCACCTGCTGGCCGGTCAGGTTCCCGTCCTGATTCTCCGACAGCAGCTTGGCGAGCACGAGCAGGCTGTTCAGCGGCGTGCGCAGCTCATGCGACATGTTGGCCAGGAAATCCGACTTATACCTGGAGGAGATCGCAAGCTGCTGAGCACGCTCCTCCAGCGTGCTGCGCGCCTGCTCGATCTGGCGGTTCTGGATCTCGATGGCGCTGTTCTGCTTCGCCAGCAGTGCCGCCTTGTCCTCGAGCTCCGCGTTCGACCTGCGCAGCTCGGCCTGCTGGCCCTGCAGTTCGACCGAGCGCTCCTGCAGCTCAGAGGTAAGCCGCTGCGACTCGGCTAGCAGGGCCTCAGTCCGCGAGTTAGCCATGATCGTATTGATGGCAACGCCGATGGTCCCGACGAACTGGTCAAAGAAGGCGAGGTGCACATCGCTGAAACGGGCAAGCGAGGCTAGCTCGAGCACGCCGAGGACCTGATCCTCGAACAAGATTGGCAGCACGGCAACGCTGACCGGCGCGGCCTCACCCAGACCCGATCCGACCTTGAGGTACCCGGCCGGGGCATCGGTGATCAGGATCGGCGTGCGGTCAACGGCCGCCTGGCCGGCCAGCCCCTCTCCTGCCACGAACTGACTCAGGCCGCCCTTCGTGAATCCGTAGGTGGCGATCCTGGCGAACTCCTGCTGCTGGCGCTGCGGGCTCGCAGCATCGCTGGCCAGGTAAATCGCACCGTACTGCGCGGCGGTCAGGGGCGTAAGCTCGCCCAGGATCAGCCGCGCGAGCTCCAGCAGATCACGATGGCCCTGCATGAGCCCGGCGATCCGGGCGAGATTGGTCTTCAGCCAGTCCTGCTTCTGATTCGCACTGGTCGTCTCGCGCAGGTTCGCCACCATCAGGTTGACGTTGTCCTTGAGCTCGGCGACCTCGCCACGCGCCGCGACTTCGACGGACTGGGTCAGGTCGCCCTCGGCGACGGCGCTGGCGACCCCGGCGATCGCGCGGACTTGCGTGGTCAGGTTACTTGCCAGCTCGTTGACGCTCTCTGTCAGCCGCTTCCAGGTGCCGGACACGCCTTCCACCTCGGCCTGGCCGCCGAGCCTGCCCTCACTGCCAACCTCGCGGGCTACCCGGGTCACCTCTGAGGCGAAGGCCGACAGCTGGTCGACCATGGTGTTGATGGTGGTCTTCAGTTCCAGGATCTCGCCGCGGGCGTCCACGTCGATCTTCTTGCTCAGGTCGCCGTTGGCCACCGCGGTCGCAACCTGGGCGATGTTGCGGACCTGGCCGGTGAGGTTGCCGGCCATGCCGTTAACGTTGTCGGTCAGGTCCTTCCACACCCCGGACACCTCACGGGCATAGGCCTGGCCGCCGAGCCTGCCCTCGGTGCCGACCTCGCGGGCTACCCGGGTCACCTCATCAGCGAAGGCCGACAGCTGGCCGACCATGGTGTTGATGGTGGTCTTCAGTTCCAGGATCTCGCCGCGGGCGTCGACGTCGATCTTCTTGCTCAGGTCGCCGTTGGCCACCGCGGTGGTGACCTGGGCGATGTTGCGGACCTGGCCGGTGAGGTTGCCGGCCATGAAGTTGACGTTGTCGGTCAGGTCCTTCCACACCCCGGACACACCACGCACGTAGGCCTGGCCGCCGAGCCTGCCCTCGGTGCCGACCTCGCGGGCAACCCGGGTCACCTCATCAGCGAAGGCCGAAAGCTGGTCGACCATGGTGTTGATGGTGGTCTTCAGTTCCAGGATCTCGCCGCGGGCGTCGACGTCGATCTTCTTGCTCAGGTCGCCGTTGGCCACCGCGGTGGTGACCTGGGCGATGTTGCGGACCTGGCCGGTGAGGTTGCCGGCCATGAAGTTGACGTTGTCGGTCAGGTCCTTCCACACCCCGGACACACCACGGACCTGAGCCTGGCCGCCGAGCCTGCCCTCGGTGCCGACCTCGCGGGCTACCCGGGTCACCTCATCAGCGAAGGCCGACAGCTGGTCGACCATGGTGTTCACCGTCTGCTTGAGCTGCAGCATCTCGCCCTGCGCATCGACCGTCACCTTGCCGGTCAGATCACCACGGGCCACCGCCGTGGTAATCAGCGCGATGTCACGCACCTGCGCTTCCTTCCGGGTGACCTCCGAGTTCAGCGAGGCCAGCTGGCCGCCGACCTCATCGGCCAGCTTGCCGATCTCGGCCAGCATCGTGCCGTCCTGCCGTTCGCCGGCCCGCCCGGCACGAGGGCGCAAGTCGCCCCGCGCGAACGCTGCCAGGGCTGCGCGGATGGGCTCGAGATCGGCGTCGGTGTACCGGCCGGTTCCGTTGCCGACCTCGGTCCGGCTGCCTGGGCTCGCGCCGTTATCTGCGCGTGCCCCGTTTCCGTACGCAGCCCGGGAGCTGCCCGTGGCCCGAGCCATCGCGTGTCCTCCTCCGCCGCCGACGACCGGCATCGCCCGGCCGCGGCGCTGCGGGACCGGACTGCGCTTCCCCCATGTGCCGACGCGACGAGTCTGCCACGATGGGAGCAGCCGTCAGCCTCAAACGCCACCATTGCACGAAGAGCCGTGGGCGGTACAGGTCAGGACACGTGGACGAACACGAGGAACTCGTAGCTACCGCAGCCTTTCAGCCGGAGCCGACGGCGGTTGCCGCGGCCCGCCGGTTCATCCGGGAGACGCTGGAATCGTGGCAGCTACCCTGCCGCGATGACCTGGTATCCGATGCAGTACTCCTGACCAGCGAGCTTGTCACCAACGCCGTGGTGCATGCGGGCACCGCAGTCCGGGTGGCCTGCAGGCTCCACGGCGCCGACGTCGAGGTGTCGGTCCTGGACCGGCATCCAGCCCGGATGATCCCTGACCCGCAGAGTGGCTCCGCCGACCGGACCAGCGGCCGCGGGCTGCTGCTGCCGACGGCGCTCTCGTCGTCATGGGGAGTGACATACGCGGCGGGCGGCAAGTTGGTCTGGTTCCGGCTAGGGCTGCGCGCCCGGCCCAACGGCGCCCCCGCCGTCGACGAGGCTGTGAGCCAAGGCGGGCACTCGAATGGCTTCGATCCGGGAGCATCCGTCTCGCCCGCGGTCTGGCGAGGCGGCGCGGAGCGGTTCAAGGGGGGATACCACGAGCTGCTCGGTCAGGGGACCCTACTGGCCGACGCAGTGGTGGCTGATGCGGCGCACGCCCTGATCGCTGACGAGGACGGCGAGTTGTGGGTGCGAGCCACCGCCGGGCCTGGCGCCCCCCAGATAACACCCGCCGCCTCAGGCGTGGCCGCTGCGCCTGAGCGGGCCACCCTGAGTGAGCACGACCGGGCCTGGCGAGGCCGGATGAGTTTCGTGGCCGAGGCAAGCGACCTGCTCGCTGGCACCCTGGACGAGGACCGGACGATCGCTCTGGCAGCGCAGCTTGTCGTGCCGCGGCTAGCGGCATGGTGTGCCGTGCTACTGCCGGATAAGAGCGGCCAGCTCGAGCTGGGTTATGCCTGGCATGCAGACGAGTCTCGTGCCGATACCCTCATCAGCCTGCTGAACGGGAGTCCGCGACCCGAGGTCATTGCCGGTAACGGCGCGCAGCAGTGGTCGCTTGCCGTGCCACCGCAAGGACCACTCACTGCGGTGACCGCCGAGCTGTTGTCGGACCCGGCCTGGTGCATTCCGCTACGCGCGCGCGACCGTAGCCAGGGTGTCTTTGTGATCGGCCGACCGCGCGGCGCGGAAACGGCGAGCAATGCCCTGGATATGGCGGAGGATCTGATTCGGCGCGTGGCGCTTGCCATGGACAACGCCAGACTCTACTCCGAGCAGCTGCAGGCCACCCGCGCGCTGCAGCGCAGCCTGCTGCCGCCCGAGCTGCCGGACATTCCCGGAGTGGACCTGGCGGCGGCATACCAGGCAGCAGGCGAGGGCAACGAGGTAGGCGGTGATTTCTACGACGTGTTCGAAGTCGCCGGGGGCCGCTGGCGGTTCGCCATCGGCGACGTATGCGGCAAGGGTCCCGAGGCCGCCGCAGTAACCGGCCTGACCAGGCACGCGCTGCGCATACTCGCAATGGAAGGGCACGATGTCCCGGCCGTTCTCGAGCGGCTCAATGCGCTCATTGCCGGAGAAGCGTCTCGGGCGCCGTTCGTGACCCTGATTCATGGGGAGATCATTCCGGCGCCCGGCGGGGCTGCAACCATCTCCCTGGCCTGCGCCGGGCACCCGCTGCCGCTGATCCTGCGTTCGGCCGGCGAAGTCCAGGCCGGCGCGCGAGCCGCAGCCGCTCCTCGGCGTCCTAGACGCGGTCACGTTCCGTACTGACATTATCCGCATGTCGCCGGGCGATGTGCTGCTCTGCGTGACGGATGGGGTGACGGAACGCCGGGCCTCCGGGCGGCTGCTCGACGATGACGACGGCCTGGAGCCGGTCGCTCGGTGAAGTGCTCCGGGCTGAACGCCGGCGCGATCGCGGCCAGAATCCAGCGGGCAGTCCATGAATTCGGATACGGCCCGCCCGCCGATGACCTGGCGCTGATCGTCTTCCGCTGCCAATAGGCCGGGCAGATTCCAGGCAGGATTTTCTGAGGTCGGTTGCCACCCAGATGGCGACAGCACTTGTAACTTTCCCGAGGGCAGTCCATGACGACCTCGACCTCGAGGCGGAGGAACCTGGCCTCTGGCTGATTACTCGGTGGTGGCCACCTCTCGCTGGGCCAGGTTGCGGGCGGCCTGGCCCAGGATGCCGCTCCTGGGCTGATTCGGACCCGGCAACAGACGGACGAGGGCCGATCATCGCGCAGGTTCAGATGAGGCGGATGACAGAGTTCGGGCACAGGGCTGCGGCGAGACGTGCCTGCTCCTGCAGGGCGGGCGGCGGCTCCTCATCGAGCACGACGACGGTGCCGTCATCGTCGGACTGGTCGAATAGTTCGGGCGCGGTCAGTGCGCACTGGCCGGCGCCGCGACACCGGTCGCGGTCGACCTCGATTTTCATGCTCTCATCCCCCTACCACGCGACGGGGAGGCGGTGGACGCCGTAGATGAACATGTCGTCGCGCATGGGTACCTCGCCGGGTCGTACGGCCAGGCGGAGCCGTGGGGAAGCGCCGGAGAAGAGCACTGAAGGCGACCTTCATCTCCACCCGGGCGAGTTGCTGGCCCAGGCACTGGTGGATCCCGTGCCCGAAGGCGACGTGCTGTGATGCGGGCCGAGCGAGGTCCAGCTCATCGGGTTCGGGGAACTGCACCGGGTCCCTGTCGGCGGCGGCAAGCGAGGCGACGACGGTTTCGCCCGCCCGGATGCGCCGGCCGGCGAAGTCGACGTCTTCGCGGGCGACCCGGACGGTGCCGAACTGCACGATGGTGAGATAGCGCAACAGTTCCTCCACTGCGCGTCGATCAGATCGGCTTGCTCACGCAGGGCACGAAGCTGATCGGGGTGGCTCAGCAGGGCGTACGTGCCCAGCGCGAGCATGTTCGCGGTGGTTTCGTGGCCGGCGGCCAGCAGCAGTTGCCCGATGCCGGCCAGCCGCTCGTCGGTGAGGGCGGCGTCCGCGGCACCGGTCTGGATCAGGCTGCCGAGCAGCGCGCCGTCTGGATGCTGCCGCTTGGCGGCCACCAGGTCGAGCATGTACTGCCAGAGCTCGTCCCGCGCCGCGGCTATCGCGTCCTCGTCCGCGTCTAGCCTGAGCAGGGTGGAGGTGCACCGCTGGAACGTCACTTTGTCTTCGTACGGCACACCCAGCAGCTCACAGATCACCAGCGACGGGATCGGGCGGGCGAAAGCCGACACGAGATCTGCCGGTGGGCCGCTGCGCTCCATCGCATCCAGGTGCTCCGAGACGACCTGCTCGATCCGCGGCGCCAGCTCGCGCATCCGCCGCACCGTGAAGTAGCGCGTCAGCATCCGCCGGTAGCGGGTGTGCTCGGGAGGATCCATGCCGATAAGGGAGCCTGCCCGCGCCGCAGGCTCATCGGGGCGGATCGGGAACCTCCGCACCGGCGAGGAGACCCGCCGACGGTCCGAGCTGAACCGGTCATCGGCCAGCAGGGCGCGGACGTCCTGATGCCGGGTGAGCAGCCACCCGGCTTTCCCGTCGGGGAATGCCAGCCTGCTGACCGGTGCCTCCTCGCGCAGGCACCGGTAGTCCGGCTGGCGGATCGAACGGACTGCTACGCCGCATCGGCAGCGATACTGGAGATAGCGACACAGAAGAAAACATCGACATCGGGACTTCTGCCCCCGATTCGCCCTGGTCACCAGCACGTCAGCGACCGCAGTTCAGACTGGGTGCCACCGACCCCACCGTCTCCCACGATAGCGCTCCCGTTCTTCCCGCAGTCGCGCCAGCGCCCGGTGCCGCCTGGCCGCGTTCGCGTCTGCGGCGGCCGGCAGCTGGCGGGCTTGGAACGGGCCTCGCCTAAGTGGATTCGTCCTGCCGAGAAGGCGCCGTCTCCGAAGATCGCACTCGCAAGTTCCATCGCGTCGTTGCCTGGGCGTCGGCACGCGGTTGCCGTCGGGTTACGGCGCCTCGGCAGACTCACCTGCGGATCACTAAACCCGATCTCCGCTGATGGGCACCGGGAGGAGTTCAGATGGCTGCACGGCCGGGCGACGAGCGCTGGGGAAAGCCGGACACGCCAATCGCCAGGCGCGGAGTGCTGAAGGCAGGGCTGGCGATCGGCGCGGTGGCTGGCACCGGCGCGTGGCGGACGGCAACCGGGAACGGCCGACCACTGCGGCAGCCGGGATCGCTGCCATATCCGGACCTGCCCGCGGGCACTGACACGATCCCCCAGATCGAGCACGTCGTGGTGCTCATGATGGAGAATCACTCCTACGACAACCGGCTCGGAATGCTTTTCCGGCCTGGCGCCGACGGCTTCCAGATCGGCCGGGATGGCTTGCCCGGCCGCCGCCAATCCTTACCCCAACGGGCAGATCCAGCACGCATTCCGGATGCCCACCACGTGCCAGCTGCCGTCGCGGCCAAGCCAGGAGTGGACGGCCAGTCACAACGCTTACGACGACGGACGGATGGACGGTTTCGTCAGCACCCCAGTCGACCCGCTCACCACGGAGATCGTCGGCGGCGTGGCCATGGGCTACTGGCAGGAAGAAGACCAGCCCTTCTACTACTCCGTATACCGGCACTTCCCGATCGCGGACCGCTACTTCTGCTCCGTCCTCGGCCAGACCTACCCGAACCGGCGCTACTTGCTGGCAGCGACCTCGATCGGGCAGATAGACGACACCACCCCGGCGCCTACGGACTACCCGGCCAACGGCACGATCTTCGATGAACTCGACACGCACGGGATTACCTGGAAGGACTACTTCACCACCACGCCGTCTGTCGAGCTGTTCCCCTCGCTCTATTTCAAGAACGCGGGCACCAAGGTGGTCCCCATCGCCGACTTCTTCACCGACGCAGCAGCGGGGACATTGCCCGGCTACAGCCTCGTCGAGCCCGACTACGCCAATCAGTCTGAGGAGAATCCACAGAACATCGCGGTGGGCGAAGAGTTCGCGGCGAGCGTGATCAACGCAGTGGTCAACGGACCGGCATGGGACCGGACGGCGCTGCTTCTCACCTACGACGAGCACGGCGGTTACTACGACCATGTGCCGCCGCCGGCCGCCATCCCTCCGGACAGCATCGGCCCAATCTTGGTGCCCGGAGAGAACGGCTTCGACGGGTTCGCCAGATACGGATTCCGGGTGCCGTTCGCGCTCATCTCGCCCTGGGCACGACGGCACTTCGTCTCACACGAGGTCTACGACCACACCAGCATCCTGAAGCTGATCGAGACGAAGTGGAACCTGCCCGCGCTGACCTACCGGGATGCGAACGCCGCACCGATGGTGGACATGCTCGACCTTCGCCGCCCGTCATTCGCCGAGCCGCCGGTGCTCGCGCCGCCACTCGCCGTGACCGAGCCGTCGGCGCTGAGCTGCAGCGTGACTGGTCCGGGCACCATTCCCCCTCCAGGTTCAGTGACCGACTGACCAACGGAGGTGACTCCGCAGCGTGCGCTGCTGCGGCCGCGCAGATCGGTTATCGGTAGCAGCGGAATCGGCGCGAGCTGGGGCGCCGGCCTTACGGTGGAGTCATCTTTCACCTGGTGTGGTGGTGGCAGTACCCGCGGGCAAGCCACCCGAGCACGCCGGACAGATAGGCAGCCCTACGATGCGTGCATGCCCGACGAGACCGAATACCTCTGCACCCACGATGCCCACGACCCCGACTCCCTGACCCGCCATATGAATAACATGGCCCGCGACGGCTGGGAGCTCCTGACAGTCGATTTCGCCATCAGAGGCGAGACTGGCTTCCACACATTCTTCTGGCGGCGCCGGCACCTTCCCGAGAGCCAGCCAGGCCGGGCGGCCCTAGCGCCATAACACCGCTTGCCGCCAGGTAACGGCGACGCTCGGCCCCACTGCTGGGCAGTACGCCAGCCTGTGCGTGCCGCTGGCCTGGCCGCACAATGTGAGCCAGATCACGCAACGGAAACAGTAGGTGACCGCGTCCTAACACCAGGTAATCGAAAGCGGCGCTGGACACCGGCGCCGGAATCCGCACCTGGAGGCCTGCCGTGACGGGGATGACCGTGAACCAAGCCGTCTGCGACGCACTATTCGCCTCGCCGCTGCAGCCCTCTGACGCTCTGACGGCCGAGAAAGTCACGAACGCTATCGGCAGCACCGTCCGCCGTCTGAGCGCCCCCGGCTGCGCTAGCCGCACGGCGCAGGAGTTCGGCGACCACCCCCAAGCCGCAACTGACCGGATGCGCTGGATCCGCCAGCTGACCGGCGACCTGTGCGGCTGCCTGTACTTCCCGACCGCCATCCCGCCCGCAGCGGCAGCCGGAACCGACCTGCTGCCGGTCTGTGAAGCCGCATGACGAGCGGCGCGCGCCAGCTCGCGGGGACGGGCGAGAAACATGGCCGCCGCGAGCCCGGATGCAGGCCCTGCTCCCCTCCTGACGGCATCGGGCCAGTGCACCGGGCAGACACGCTGGTCACTCCCGCTTCCGCGCAGGGAGAGACTGACGTGCCCCAATACTTGAGTCCGGTACTTGTGTTGCTAGATCGATAAGCGAATCAAAACATCTTAAATCCGCCGCTGTGCCCGCTCCCGACACTAGCGATGCGCGCGGCAGGGCCTGTCTGCCGATGGCCGGAACCGGCGCGAGCGGTGCGACCTCCAAAACCAGCTGCCGTGACCGCGAGTGAGCGGTCGGCCCGCGTCGGCGCGCACGGCTGTGGTTGGTCGGAGCCCTCGTCGCCGTAAGTGGCCTGATGAGTTGCAGGACGGCCCCCCGTAGAACCCTGCCCCGGATCGGGTGCGAGCTGGCCACCACAGACTCATCCTGACCGGCGAATGCGGCCAGCTCGGCCCCGATCCCGCCGCAGCTGTGCCAGGTTGCCTGGCCCGACCTGGTCATCGAAGAAACGCCGACCCTACATGGGGTAACCGTCGGTCGCATAGGTACTACGCCCGACGATAGGCGGCAAATGAGTGAGTCTCAGTTCACCACCGGTACCAGTGTGTGAGCGCCGGACCACCGACCGCGTGACAGGAAACGCGGTACCGACTCGGGTACGACAATCGCTTACATGCAGGGCATAGAGATGTGCCACGGAACCACTGCCGAGAGTGTCGAGGAAATACGCCGCACGGGCTTGCATCCGCCCGAGTTCCCAGCCGATCCGACGACGAGGTGGACGCTCACTAGCAGCGAGGCTGGAGCCAGAGGACTTGCCCAGCGCTTCCTTCAGTTTGGCCGCGACGGGGCGGTCATCACCTACCTGGTGCCCGGCAACCAGGTCGACGTCTACCTGTACGAACCGGTGGACCTGGGCACGGTCAGGTGGTACGCGCTCAGGAAGCCACTGCCCGGCAGCATGATCCATCAGGTGGACTACCTGCCCGCCGGGCCCGACTAGCGCATTAGCGCGCATCGTCGGACGGCAGCGGACGCGTATATTCATGCGACCCGATGCAGCAGTCACGAGCCAGCGGGCAAGGAGGACCAGGGTGTGACCTGGGCCGGCCTGGGAAGGCCGCGAAGACCCGGCCGGGGCCCTTTGACGGCGCTGGTCACGACCGCCGCCGGGCTGTGTTGCAGTGTGGCCCTGGCTACCAGATACGGACCCGAGCTGCGGGCTCGAGCCTCAGCTCGTCGGTGGCGCCGAGATCGAATGCGCCGTAGACCTCGTCGAGGTTCCGCACGATCTAGTTGCAACGAGACTCGCCGGGGGAATGCCGGTCGATGGCGAGCAGCCGGATGACTTCCTTGTCCCGAGCCCTGTGCTGCCAGGCACGAGCCCACGACGGCCGGGCGACCGGGCGGCGAACATGCGACTTCGACAGAGTGAGACGCACATGACTCACAGCGCTGGTTCCTCAACGACCGGTGCGCAGGGCCCGGCAGCCTCAGTCCCGGCGCCGAGCCAGCCGGGCGCTCAGTGGTGGCGGGTCTCGTGGTCGGTCCCGGCTGCGGTGCGCGCGCTGCGGGCTACGATCGTCATCCCATGCTTGCTGGCGCTGACCTTCAAGGTGCTGCACAACGAGCAGATGGCCGTGTTCGCGGTGTTCGGTGGCTTCGGCACCCTGGTGCTGACCTCGTTCGGCGGCACCCGGCGGGACAAGGCGCTCGCGCACCTGGGCCTTGCCCTGGCGGGCAGCGTGGCGGTGATCCTGGGCACCCTGGCCAGCGGCTCGACGTGGCTTGCGGCGCTGGTGACCCTCCCGGTCGCGTTCGCCATCTTCTTCGGCGGCTCGGCCGGCCCGAATGCTGCCTCGGGCGTGACCGCGTGCCTGCTCGCTTTCATCCTGCCGGTCGCGTCAACCGGATCGGTCAGCCTGCTCCCGGACCGGCTCGAAGGCTGGTGGCTGGCCTCGGTGGCCAGCACCGCAGCCGTCCTCCTGCTGTCATCCCGCTCGCCCGGCGACAAGTTGCGGGCTCAAGCGGCGAAGTCAGCGGCCGCACTCGCGCGCCAGCTCGAACGAGCCGTCGACGGCACCGTGACCGCTGCCGACGCCGAGGCGGCGAAAGCGACCAAGGACGAGCTGATGAACACCTTCGTCGCCACCCCGTACCGGCCCGTCGGGCTGGCGTCGGCCTACCAGGGCCTGGCCGGCCTGGTTCACCTGCTCGAATGGTGCACCTCGCTGATCGGCGACGCGGCCGACGGGCATCTCGACTTGGCCGCCGCGGCCGCCGCTGACCGGGCACTGCTCAGCGAGTGCGCACATGCGCTGCGGGCGGTCGCGGCGCTGATGTCCGGCCGAGATTCTGACGCCGACCTGGAGCGGATCTGGCGCGCCAGGCTGGCGAGCGCGGAGCTCCTGGACAGCCTCGCCGACGACCGGGCTACCGCGGAGCGCAGGGCTGACGCCGCATTTCACGCGCAGACGATCGGCGTCGCGACGTCGGCGGCGGTCTGCGAGGCGATGGTGGCCGCTCGGCAAGCGACGATGGCCCAGGTCGCCGGCCTGCGGCGGCGGTTCATTGCCCCGGGTGGCACCGGCCAGCCCGGTGCCGCGCAACCGCCGCCACCGTCGGCCAGCCCGGAAAGCACCGGGCGGGTGGACCGCGGGCTAGGCCGCTGGCTTGCCCGGCTGGGCCTGCCAGACCGGGCAGCCACCGTCATCGCCACCGACGCCAGCCTGCGGTCGGTCTGGTTCCGTAACAGCGCCCGCGGCGCCGGCGCGCTCGCCGCTGCCGTGGCCGTCGCGAAACTAACCGACGTGCAGCACGCCTTCTGGGTCGTGCTCGGCACCCTGTCGGTGCTCCGGACCAGCGCGGCCGCCACCGGATCCACCGCCATGCGCGCACTGGCGGGGACAATCGCAGGCTTCGTGATCGGCGCCGCGCTCCTGCTGGCGATCGGCACCAACCCGGTCGCGCTGTGGATCGCGTTCCCGCTCGCCGTCCTCGTCGCCGCGTACACGCCGGGCACCGCGCCGTTCGCCGCCGGGCAGGCCGCCTTCACCATCACCGTGGTCGTGCTGTTCAACCTGCTCGTCCCGGCGGGCTGGAGGGTGGGCTTGCTGCGGGTGGAAGACGTCGCCATCGGCTGCGCGGTCAGCCTCGTGGTCGGCTACCTGTTCTGGCCGCGGGGCATCGCCTCGGTCGTCGGCGACAATCTCTCCGACGGCTTCCGCTGCGGCGCCCGTTACCTCGGTGAGGCGGTCAGCTGGGCACTGGGCGAGCAGCCGCACCGGCCTGACCGCGCGGATGTCGCGATCGCGGCCGGCCTCCGGCTGGATGACGCGCTCCGTGGCTACATGACCGAGCAAGGCACCAAGCGGGTCGCGAAGAGCGACCTGTGGGCCCTGGTGATGGCCGCGATGCGGCTGCGGCTCACCGCGCATTCGATAGCCAGCCTGCCGACAAGGGCCCAGCGGCACTCCGACGACGACGGCGTGCACACCGCGCTCGGCCGGCAGCTCGGCGGCATCCTCGGGTTCTACGAGGATCTCGCGGCTGAAGTCGCCAGACCGCCGAGCCGGCATGCCCCGATGCCGGACCGGGTCGAACCGCCAGCGGCCCCGCCGGTCAGCGCCGCCCTGTCGCCGGCGCCGCGTCCGGGGCGCTTCCCGGGCGGATGCGCTGTGGGTCGGTCATCACCTCGACCAGCTGGAGGAACACGCAGCCGATGTGGTGGGCCCGGCCGGACGGCTGGCGATCGTGCGCCGCACGCCGTGGTGGCGTTAGGTTACCGCGCCGTCGTGACCACACGGCTGCTGCGCAGGCCCTCGGCGAGGGACGCAGCCAGGGTGCCGCAGAAGCGGTCGCCCGCCCCGGTGGTGTCTACGGCCGCGACCGGTAGTGCGGCGATGTGCACCGACGTTGCGGCCGACCGGCAAATGACCAGCGCGCCGCGGCCACCGTGGGCAGCGGAATCTCCAGTTGCACGAGCACTGCCTCGGCGGCGGGGAGTCCTGCGGTTTCGACTTCATCGGGGCTGAGCAAGCTGTTGGCGCCCGGATCGACCAGGATGAGATTTTCGCCATCGCCGTTAACCGCGAGCTGCCTGGTTGCCGCCCTTTCCGCGGCAGCTGACGAGGGCCGGGCTGGTGGCGACCACCATGTCCCCTGGCGTTGGCAGGTGATCAACCAGAAGCGTGAGGGTCGGCGTTCAGGCTGCCGACGACAGCGAGCCGGGTCACCTGACTGCAATGGGACGTATACGATCAAAGCTGACAGAAGTGTCGTATCCACCCGCTTCCGGCTCCGGCGCGGCTGGCATTCCAGAGGTCATCGCCGTTGGCCTTTCTGAAGGGGGCTTGTCTGATAACTATGCCCGGCCGCCCGGCTGACCCGGCGATGACTTGGGATGTCGCTGAAGCGGGTAGTGAGTGCTCATCCGGCAAGCGGAGGGGACGATGGACAGCCTGCCGATCGGCGACTACGCGCTGCTCTCGGACTGCCGCACCGCCGCGCTGGTGAGCCGTGAGGGTTCGGTGGACTGGCTGTGCTTCCCGCGGTTCGACGCGCCGTCGGTGTTCTGCCGCCTGCTTGATCCGGCCGGCGGGCATTTCGCCATCAGGCCCGCAGGCGAATTTCAGGCAAGCCGCCGGTACGTGGATCAGACGATGGTCTTGGAGACTACCTTCACCAGCGCGGGCGGCACTGCGGTGCTGACCGACGCCCTAACGGTCGGCCGCAACGAGCGCGGCCACGACCTGGGTGAAAACTCCCCGAGCATGCTGGCCCGCCGGCTTGCTTGCACTGGCGGTGAGATCGAGGCCGAGGTCGTCTACGCACCCAGGCCGCAATACGGGGACATCCGCCCCCGCTTGGTTCCGGTCGCCGGCGGGATCGCTGCCTCGGGCGGCGCCGAACCGCTGCTCTTGGTCACCTCGGTCGCCTTCGACGTCGACGGCGCGATCGCGACCGCCCGGATCCGGCTGGCCGCAGGGGAGGCCGCCGTCTTCGTGGTCGCCTACGGGATGGTCGCTCCGCCACAGCCCACGTGGAGCGCGGATCACGTCGCTGCTCGGCTGGACGACACGGTGGCGGGCTGGCGGTCTTGGTCGGCGATACACCAGAGTTACGACGGCCCGTGGCGGGAGCTTGTCCTGCACTCGGGGCGAGTGCTGCGTGCGCTGACGTTCGCACCTACGGGCGCTATCGTGGCGGCGCCGACGACGTCGCTGCCGGAGACCGTTGGCGGTCAGCGGAACTGGGACTACCGCTACACGTGGGTGCGGGACGCCAGTCTGACGCTGCACGCACTGTGGGTGGCGGCCTGCCCGGACGAAGCGCAGGAGTTCTTCGCATTCCTCGCTGATGCAGCGGCATCCCAGCTGGAGCGAGGCGATGAGCTGCAGATCATGTTCGGTGTAGGCGGCGAGCTCGACCTGTCCGAGCGGGAACTGCCGCATCTGGTCGGCTGGCGGGATAGCCGACCGGTCCGGGTCGGCAACGGCGCATGGCTCCAGCGGCAGCTTGATGTCTACGGTGAGCTGCTTAGCGCCGCGCTGCGGCTCATCGACCAGCTCGGCGAGATGAACCCGGCGACCCGGCGGTTTCTCGCCGCGGCGGCGGACACAGCAGCAAGTCGCTGGCGCGAGAAGGACCAGGGAATCTGGGAGATCCGCGGCGAGCCGCGAGACTTCCTGTACTCCAAGCTCATGTGCTGGGTGGCGCTGGACTGTGCGATTTCCCTGGCCCGCAACCTCAGCGCGGAAGATCGGGTGCCTGCCTGGGCGACCGCCCGTGATGAGATCCGCTCCGCGATTCTGGAGCGCGGCTGGAACGAGCAGGTCGGCGCCTTCACTCAAGCATTCGGCAGCCAGGACCTCGACGCCTCGAGCCTCATGCTGGCTATCACCGGGTTCCTGCCCGCAGATGACCCGCGGATGCACGCGACGATCGAAGCCACCGCGCACCGGCTCACCGATAAGCGCGGCCTGGTGTACCGGTACCTGAGCCACGACGGACTGCCGGGTGACGAGGGCACCTTCTTGCTGTGCACATTCTGGCTAGCGGAGGCACAGGCCATGGCCGGCGACGTCGAGGCAGCCACCGCAACCTTCGAGCGCGCCGTTGCGTCCATCAATGATGTCGGGCTGCTCGCAGAAGAGGTCGATCCGCGCACCGGCGAGATGATCGGCAACTTCCCCCAGGCATTCAGCCACATCGGCCTGATCAACGCCGCCTGGGCCATCAGCGAGGCCCGGCAGCGCACTGGGCGTACTTAGGTTCGGCGGGAAGCCTTGGTGCAGCGGCAACCGACGGAGGCGGCGATGAGTTCGAATAGCAACCATGGCGTGAGAGTTCTCGGCGGCGGGGCGCCCGCAGGCGGCAAGTAGGAGCTTCCCAGGTCGGCGCCGAACGCGACTCGGCGATAGACGAACACGAGGAGAGCGCAGAAATGACGCCGAACAACACCGACGAGCAGATCCGCCACGTCTTCGACGAATGGCACCGGGCCGTCAAGGACCAGGACGCCGAGAGCATGGCCGCCCTCTACGCGCACGACGGGGTGCTCGAGACCCCGGCGGTGCTGGCCCTGTGGCCCGGGCGCGAGGACGCCGTCGTGCACGGCAGACACGCCATCGCGCAGTTCTTCGCGCAAAGCTTCCAGGCCCGCAGCGGCGAAGGGGTCTTCGAGGACTGGTTCCGCAGCGGGCGGTACTTTTCCGACGGGCGGTTGTTGGTCTGGGAGTATCCGCGCGAAACCCCGAAGGACGACCAGACGGACGTGGTCGAGTCCATGGATCTCGCGAACGGGCTGATCACCCACCACCGCGTCTACTGGGGATGGGTGGGGTTCAACAAGCTTCACAACGCCATCAACAAGGCCCTCCGGTAGGCAGCTCCGGTGGCGTGCGGGTTCACGACACGGCGCCCGCTCGCCGCAGCACCGGGTCCATCAGGCCGACGATCTCGGTGCGTCCCCGTTTCCGAGTGGCTCGGCCACGAGGTCACTGTGCGCGGCCTCGTTACCAGCGAAGCAGATCTCAGTAGCGACATCGTGCAACGCCTTGGTGATTTGGCCGTCCTCATAGAGCCGCTCGATCTTCGACTTCAGGTCGCCCTCAGTGATCCCATGGTCTTTCGCCACGGCCTCGATTACCGCTCGGGCTAAAGGACCGCTACCGGGTTGTCACAGTAGTCGCACGTATAGCACGCCGCTGTGGTAGTTCCCGGGTGTTCGATGCCGCCGGGAACGACCTTTTTAGCAGCAGCCGGCGGGTTCGCCGTCGGCCCAGAACCGGTGGGCGCGCCCGCAGGCTGCCCGCGAGCAGGTACAGGCACTCGTCTTCGTGCTCGTGGACGTGCAGCGGCAGGCCGGCGTCGATGGTCGTCTCGACACGCTGATCGCGCCGCCGGTGGACCGGCGTTACGTCTTGGGGCCGGGTTCATCATTACTGACGCGGGCGCCGGGACCGGCCACGTAACCGGTCAGCTCGTCGTGCGTGGACCCATCATCGCGCCGCTCGGGAACCGCGCCGGCCTTGAATGTCAACGACCCGACAGTGTCCGCGGCGGGGGCCAAACCGCTGGCCCGCCGGACAGGCGCTCGATGCAGCTCGCCTGTACAGGCTGGCCTGGAAGCAGCGCCAGCCGGGTCGCGGCTGCACGCTGTCGGCGATGAGGGCGCGCCACCTCGCGATATCGCCGAGGTGGCTGGCCGCCACCTGAACCGGCCGGTGGTCAGCGTCACGGCAGCGGAGGCTGACGGCCACTTCGGCTTCTTGGGCGCGCTGGTCTCGCTCGACAACCGACCTCACGCACGCAGACCCAGGCCCGCCTGTGCTAAGCCCACACATCCCGGCTTCATCCAACATCTCGATGACGGCCATTACTTTGGCGAACCGACCGCATCCTGACACGGGACAGAGCCTCAGTGGCGCGGGCGCGCAGTCCGGAGACCGCGCGCCCGGCAGCTAACTCACGCTCGCTAGCTATGGCGTCACATAGTTCACTGAGGTGCCCCAGTTGGCGAGGCCATCTCTGGTTCCGCCGCAGGTTGCCAGCGCCACTGTGAAGTCCGAACCGGTGCAGTTCGGATACTGGATGTACTGGCTGGCGAAGTAGATCCTCCCACCCGTGAAGGGGGCGAAGATCGCGTTGCCGTAGTCTCCCCAACGCGGCCGGGTGCCGCCAGGCAGACCCTGGTACTCGGTAAAGCCGTCTTGAGGCGACTGCCCCAGGTCGGCGATGTGGATCGGTCCGAGCAGGTTGCCAGAGACGGCAGTCAGCCGGCCATACGCGGAGCTCGGGTAGAAGCCGCCGTTGTCAGCCCCGGTCGGACCGCCGTTGCCGTTCAACGTGAAGCTCATGATCGCCCCGCCGTTGCCGCCGTCCTGCCCGGGCAGTCCTTCGGCGGCCATCGTCGGGAACTCTATGTCCTCGTGCTCTGCCGAGACGTAACCCGAGCTTGTCAGCGTCAGGCCCGTCCCCTTCTTGTTGAATCCTTGCGTGCCGACGACCCAGTAGATCGCGCCCTGGTGCGTTTCTGGGGCTGGCTCCGACGTGAAGGTCTGGTTGAGTTCCGTGCTGGCAGCGAACCAGAGCTGGTCCCGGGCCTGCGAAGCCTGTGTCATCCCGTCGCCGTTGGTCGCGATGCCGCCCTCAGGACAGCTCGCCAGCGCCGGCGGCGAACCGGTGAGACCAGCCGCTCCGCACTCAGCACCCAGCGGTATCGGCCCGGCCTTCTGGTACACCTCGCTGTCCCTCGCCAAAGTAGAACGGCCCGTTGGAGAACAACTGACCACCGAACCGGAGGCTGTTGCAGGCGTTGCAGTTCTTGCTATTCAGCTTGCTGAGACCGGTCCAGTCGAAGACTGCCATACGGGTGTCACCCGAACCGTAGAAGTCGAGGGAGCCGACCATGAACCCGGTGCCGCCATAACTGTTGTCGTATTGCGACGGGTCAGGCGCGACGGTCGGAATCACTTGATACCAGCACGTGAGTCCGGGCAGATGGAACTGATTATCGGAGGCACATGTGCCGTCCGGTGTCGGCAGCAAGCCCATATTCTCGATCGCGACGTTGAACTCGGGATTCGGCGTGCCGTTGGACAGCGTGACCGGCTCGCCGAGCTCCATCGGAGTCTTGCTGAACGCGAGTTCCTGCGCGCCGTTGAAGCCGCCGCCGCCGATGCCCGGGAAGCCGGCCTTGTTCGGGAACTCGTCGTAGAACAGGAGGAAGGCGTCCCGAGTGGTGCCGATCTTCGCGAAGTCGTTGAACAGGTAGGGGTAGCCCGGCTCGTTCGGGTTGTAGTTGGCGTTGACGAAGTAGACGTTGTACGGGCCGAACGGGTTGTTGCCGACCGTCACCGCGACGCCCTCAAGGCAGTCACTAGCCGCGGCAGCCGCGAAGCAGCCGGTGAATGGTCCGCCATTGGCTTCGCTGCTCTCGGAGACGATCTCGGTGAAGAACCAGTGCCCGCCGTTGCTGTAGTCGTAGTTGCACATGATGTCGCCGCCGCTGCTCCAGCCCTTCTGGGTGAGACCCATCAGGGTGTCCAGCGGAATCGCGCCGGACATGCGGTGCAGGGCAGGGTTGAACACCATGATCTCGCCGATGTTGTTGTCCTCGACGACGTAGCCGTTACCGGCACACAGGCCCTGATCCGAGGGCTCGATATCGCCCAGCGGGTTGGTCGGCAGCGTCCCGCTGTCGACAGCGTTCAGGCCCTTGACGCCGACCGCGCCACCCGACGACATGCTGATCGGGTCGCAGCCTGGCCCCGTCGGCTGGCAGCTAACGCTTGGCGGCGTCGGATCGGGGCCGGTGCGCTGCCGTAGCGGATACGGCATCTGGTGGATGCCGGGCGGCGCGGTGGCAGCTGCCGCTCGCGGAGCCAGCGAACGGCTGGTCGCCGCGGCCGCGCGCGCTGGCTGCTGGCGACACGTTCGCCGTGGACGGGGTTCGGAATGGTCCGCTCAGCAGCTGGCAGCCCAGGGGACGAACATCCCGTGGCGGCCGGGCCAGTAAAGGTCGGGGAGGAACTCCCCAGGCTCGATGTGGTAACGGTCTTTCGCCGCGCTAGCGGCTGGCGTGCTGGCCGATGCCGCCGCCGACCCCGCGGTAAGGGCGGCTAATCCAAGCGGCAGCGACAACAGCGACAGCACTGCGAGGGTGTTGCGAACGATGACTCCTTCTTCTCGGCTGCATATTAGCGCCTCACTGTGGCAGGGTTCCCCCCACACCCCCTGGGACAGGGCGCGATGACGCCGACCCCGCACCCGGGGCTTCGGTGCGGGCTGTCGTCGTCCGCACCCGGCCGCCGGTGCGGCACTCCATCGTGCACGTAAGGGACTGATCATGCCTGTTACCACATAGCGCCCTAATCGTCCGCCGGCAAGTTAGTGCCGTCAAGCATTCGAGGTCGCCGACGGCCGCCCGGTCCGGGCGTCAGGCACCACCCAGCCGGAGCGCGGCTGGTTCGGATCGAGGTGATGTCCGCGTGAGCGTGGTCAAGCCGGAGGAAGGCCTAACCATCCAGCGGTCGCCTGCCGACGGGTAGGTCTTTGACGGTCGGCCTGCTGACACCTGGGCCTGCGGGCCGTCCAGGATCTCTGTGGGTAGCTGCGATCCTGCCCTGATGGGCAGTCCGGCCACCCCTATCACTTACTTGACTTGAGCGCTAGCCCATACGCACGGCCGCCGGTGCATCACAGCCGCAGTCTGCGTGGTGACCGGTCCGTGGCTTCCGGATCCGCGAAGAGTGCGCTGAGATTGTAATCCGCGCCGGTCGGTCCGGTCGCGTGCGGCCGGGACCCGGCCAGCGCTGAGTCGGCAGTCGACAACCAGAGCACGCTACTGATCGCTGGATCGGTGAAGGCTCGAAGTGCGCGGCCTGCCTGGCGCGGGTCGAGCGCTACTAGCATGCGCGTATAAGACGGAATCGCGGCATCGCACACGCCGTAGCCGTTGCCCAGAAAAGCTTTGACGACGGCCCGTACGTACTGGGCGTGCGCGGCCATCAGCGCACGGGCGGCATGCGTCCCAGGGCCGGCCTTCAGGTGCCGGCGTTCCAGAAGCTGGTGTAGCTGCGAGGCAGCCAGCTGTCGACCCAGAAGCGGTCGGGCTCGGGCGGGACAGCGGAGCTGTCGCGTAGCTAGGCGAGCCGGGCCTCGGCTTCGTTGACCGCGTCGACTACTTCAGCGAGCCCGATTTCGCCTGTGCGGATGGAGCGCAGGTATCGGCGGCCGGGTTCGGGCACGGGCAGGGTGATGCGGCCCGTGGTCAGCAGCTCGATGCCCTGTAGGCCGAGCAGCCGCTACGGCACCTGGTGCCAACCTCGCCCCGCCCAATGGGACTCCTGCGGGTCAGGTCGGGCCAGCACCAGTAGCAAAGACAGGCAGGGCACCAGCCCGGACAGCCTCGTTACGCTGGGCCGACGGCCTTTGCCAGGAGTTCCAGCTTGACCAGCGACGCGGTCATGGCGTCCCGCCACCCCTCGCCCTCCCGGACGGCCTCGCGCAGTTCCTCCGGGGAACGGCTGCAGTCGAATGTCTCGGTGACCATGGTGGCACCGGGGCCATCGGGGACGAACTCGAACCCCCACCGGTACCAGGCCGAGCGCCGATGACTTCCTGCTCTTCCGGGCCGAGACTTCCACCCGGGCCGGCTCCCACACCAGCAGCGGCCGGCCTCGTACTCGACCACCTCGTTGTGCATCTGGTAGTCGCCCAACTCGTCGTGGTGCATGTTCATCACGGAACGTGTCACCGGTTCGCGGACAGCCTGACCGCCGGGGCCGGCTCGCGCACCATGCCCGAGCCGTCGATCAGCGGATGGTTCGCGGAGTCGGCGAGCAGCGCGAACAGCCGTTCCGCGGGTGCCTCGATGCGCCGGGAGACCGACACGAATCCGTCTGCCATCGTCATGCCCTTCGGTTGCCATCAGCGCTCACTGTGTCCTCCGGGAGGACTCGGTTCTGCTGGGACGACGAACGAGCCGACCCCGGATGGACAAGCTCCGCAGCGGTCCGCGCATGGATGGCGCCGTGCACCGCGGGGCTCGGACCACATCCAGAACGGGCCGCGGCCGCCGGAGCAGCGATCAGAACTCCCCCAGGGCGCCGGTTGGTTAAGCTTGCTAGATCCTCGGCAAGCCGAATCGCCCAGCGCCACGGCAAGATGGTCGGGAAGAGAAGCGAACGCATAGATCTCGTCGCATTCGTCCCAGCGGCCAGTCCACTGGTCGAGGAAGGAGCGATCGCACTGCGTAGCTCAGCAGCTCAAGCTGGCGCAGATGCTGGCCCAGACCCGGCCGGGAGCCCGCGGGATGCTGATGTTCGATGGCTGTGAGCTCGACGCGGCGCGTGCTCGTCGCATCCCACCGCGGACACCGAGCCGAGTGCGACTTGTGCAAGGACGGCGAGCAGAACGACCTGATTGACAGCGGCGCCACGACAATCGCCAGACGCCTGCCGGTCAACACCGACGGCGGACTCATCGCAACGGCGATCCCGTCGGCGCCTCCGGGCTGCGACAGGTTCATCAACTGGTCACCCAGCTGCATGGCCGGGCCGGGGACCGGCAGGCCGCCGCCAATCCCCGAGTCGGCCTTGCGCAGCTGTTCGAGGCGCTGCGTGTCGACGACAGTCTGACAGTCAGATTCTCACGACCTGAGCAGCCGGGAACGGTGCGGACCGTCACGACCACCCGGCTGCCCTGGCGAGCCCGTGACCGGGCGTCCCTTGATTGGATCGGAACGGGCCTGTGGAGCGGTTCGACCACCATCTTGGCCCGTCAAGGAGCGAGGCGGTACCGCGTGAACGTTAGCCACCTGATCGCCGGCTACGGCTACCTGGCGGTGTTCGTGCTGGTCGGCATCGAGAGCCTGGGTATTCCGCTGCCGGGCGAGACGGCCCTGATCGTGGCCGGCGGCTATGCGGCAGCACCCACAAGCTGTCCCCGTGGCTGATCTTCGCCGTCGCGGCGGCGGCGGCGATCATCGGGGACAATATCGGGTACTGGATCGGCGACAAAGGCGGCTACCAGCTCGCCCGCCGCTACGGGCGGAAAGTGCGGCTCGATGAGCAGAAGCTGAAGATCGCCCGCTACCTGTTCGACCGGCACGGCGTCAAGGTCGTCTTCTTCGGCAGGTTCGTGTCCATCCTGCGCACTTATGCTGCGTTCCTTGCTGGGACCAGCCAGATGCGCTGGCGCAAGTTCCTGGTCGCCAACGCGGCGGGCGGAATCGCCTGGGCCGCGATCTACACCACGGCCGCGTACTTTGCCGCGAACGCCCTCCAGCGAGTGTCGAGCACCCTCAACTGGGTGTTGCTGGGCGCCGCGGTCATAGCGGTCGCGGTCGTGGTGATCGTGATCCGCAGACATGCCGCGAAGCTCACCGCCCGAGCCGAGGAGGCCTACCCCGGCCCGCTGGAATAACCGCCAACGGATGCTGCCTCACTCACCAGGGAGGGCTTCGATGGCTACAGGGTGCTTGCACTCGCCACCAACGGCACCCACGCCAATGACAGGTTCGGACGGCTGGGCACCCGCGGCCGGTCGGCCGGTGCTGATGGCCAACCCGTGCGTTAGCCGACCTCGTTATGTGACGATCCGGCGGCCGAGCTGCATGAAGACGCTTCGGCATGACCCGTGAGCATCCCAAGTTCCTCTGCTGTTCGATCTTGCACCGGTCCTCGCCCGGCGTCCGGCGTGAGCGGCTACCAGGATCCCGCGGGCGGCCATGAGGATGGCTCCGTGCCCATCACGGAGAGCGATCGGTTTCGGGACACTGTGCTGCGGGTCAGAGGGTTCTAGCAGCACGTTAGAACTCCTAAGCGGCTTCCAAGCGGCTTCGCTGTCCAGGTCTCGGAAGGATGCACTCATCTACCCCCGACGGCGCGCTGGAGCCGTAACCGCTCATGCGATGGCGCTGCTGCGCCGTGACGACCAGAGCGTCACCGAGGTGTGCCTGGCTGTCCGCTGCTCGTCTCTTGGCACCTTCAGCACCCGCTTCACCGAAATGGTCGGCATGTCCCGCGGCTACTACCGGCGTCAGGCTCGGCGCGTCTCAGCAGGGAACCTGCCGTGCAAGCAAATCAGGTGTCAAGACCAGTCATGAATCGAGAAGCCCCGCCGCTCCGCCGCTCCTACCATGAGGGACAGGCCGACCGGGGACGGACCGACGTGGGCAGGCAGAGGCCAGGTTCCTCGGGAATGACCTTCGAGTGAGAAACCAACAAGACACGCAGTAGCGACATGTGTTGCAACAGGAACGGAGTTCATATGGCGGGAATTGCTCCTGAGGAAATAGATGCCATCATCAGGAAATCAGGTGACTGGCGAGGCGAGACGCTGTCACGACTACGTGGAATAGTCCTGGGCGCAGACCCAGCCGTAGTCGAGGAAGTGAAGTGGAAGAAGCCCTCCCGGCCAGAGGGAGTGCCTGTGTGGTCTGTCGACGGCATCGTATGCATCGGAGAAATGCTCAAGAATGCCGTACGGTTGACGTTCCCGAAGGGTGCCCAGTTGAAGGACCCGAAGAAGCTCTTCAACGCGCGCCTGGACAGCAGCAGCGTCCGCGCCATCGATTTCCTTGAAGGTGAGAAGGTACCTGTGGCCGCTTTGAAGGCTCTCATTCTCGAGGCCGTGGGCCTGAACGTCTGATGGCTGCGAACGATGAGCTGCCAAGTGGCGAGGCGCGGGTGGCTCTGTTCGCCAAACCGTACGCTCGGTGCTTGGGAGTACATCACGGCTCCGGCGCGTAACGACTGTTTCAGCCCCCAGGGCGTGTCGGCTTCGGAATCCGCGAAGCTGAGCCGCATGCACTAGCCCGTCGCGACCGGGAGACTTATGCCACGCGAGAGACTCACGATAGAGACTTAGGGATTCAGCGTCAGCCGTCCGGTTTCCGCAGGTCAGAGCCCATCCAGTCGACAACCCGGAAACGGTCTCCGGAGCCGTGTGCGCAGGTTCGAATCCTGCTGGGGGCGCACATTTCAAATATGTAGCCGAGAACTGGCGAATATCTTCGCAAACGGCCTTTTGGGCCTGTGCGCACATCGCCTGGAGAGCGCCAGCGGCACAATATACGGTCACGGCGCGCTACCCTGTCCAGGCGAACACCACGTCCCTTGACGAACGTTTGAAGTGAACCGCGCGATCACGCGGTGCTGCCAGAACGCAGCACGATCCGGATCTACTCCATTCTGCGCAGGCCGCCTGGCCGTGGTCCTCAGCCCCGGCGGGTGATCGGCTCTGCAGCGGGACACTTTGGCCCTGTGCGCCATCGGCCGCAGAAGACCATGGCACCCGCCGCGCATGACGTGGACCAGGTCACCCCGGCCAGGTGATGTATGTCACCTCGTCCTTGCCGCAGCATTTGTGAGCATGGCCAGGGCTGTCCCTGACCGCTTTGATCATGCCCATCGCCGTGCAGAACGGATCGAAGGAGATTGTCATGTCCGATGTCAAGGTTGAGCGCAGGGAACCGGTCAGCCGCGAGGACGCGGCCGCCTGGCTGGAGTTGCTATCGCGGGCATTCGCCAAGGGCAGTGACATCGAGTTGCCATTCGGGCCAGGCACCGTGAGCCTGAAGGTCCCCGAGCACGTGCGTGCCGAGTTCGAGATCGAAGTCGAAGGCGACGAGGTCGAGGTCGAGGTCGAGTTCAAATGGTCGACGGCGCATCGTGACGGCGCGCCGCGTGAGGAGCCTGCGGCGGGTCGGCCTGGCCGGCCCCGCCGGGGCAACGGCGCCCGAGGAACGGCCGGGAGCCCGCGCCCGCAGCGGCGCGAGCGCTGAGCCGAGTCCCGGGCGATCGCCGACAACCTCGGACTAGGCGATTTCATCCCTTCATCCGACGCGCTGCGGGCGAATGGCTGCCAGTACTGCCCGCAGGGCTTGGTCAGGGCACAGGTGACCGGGTGGATCAATCACGGCGAAGCAGATATCCGGAGTCGCCGGGATCTCCGGATATGTGCCGGAGAAACCCCAGCCCGCGCTGCATGCCGGCGTTAGCGATTGGCGCTGCGAGACAGTCCTGATATGTCTGTCTGGTCGGTGCCAGGGAGGCTCGACTGAACAACGTTTACCGACAAGTTGCGCATGACCCCGCTCCCGATGCCGAAGAGCAGCAAGCCCGCGACCATCGGCCGGCACCCAGCTCAGCCGACGAACTGCGGCCCATGATCTGGGCCAAACGGAAAGTACGCAAGCACTCGCCGTGATCGAAGGAGTCTGCTCAAGATGCGATGCGAGGCCGATGGCAAGCAGCGCGTGCAATCCGCAAGAGCCGCAGGACGGCGGCGCGCCGCTGGAATCTACGGCGCGATAATCACCGCTTCGATCATGACAACCGCCGGAGACAGCCTCGCCACCGCTGCGCTGGCCGTGTCGGTTCTCATCACTCTGGTTGTGTACTGGCTGGCCGAGCAGTACGCCGAGGTGCTGGGCGAGCAGACGACGGGCGGGCACCTGCCGACGTTGGAGCACATCCGGACTGCGCTTGCAGGCAGCTGGCCTATCGTGAGCGCCTCATTCGTGCCGCTGGTCGCATTGCTAGCAGCCCGCCTGACTGGCGCAACCGCGTCCACCGCAGCCACCGTGGGTGTTGCCACCGCAGTCGTCCTCCTGACCTTCCACGGATGGGCGGCAGGTCGCGGCGCTGATCTGCGCGGCTGGAAGCTGGCCGCCGCCACATCAGTCGCAGCTGCTCTCGGGCTCATCATGGTCGCGCTCAAGAACCTGGTCATTCTGCACATGCACTGACCGGATGGCACCAGGCACGTTGATCATCTGGCCCCAAGGCTCCGCATCCGCAGGCAAAGCCCCGCGCACGATCCGGCGCCGAAGTGGACGACGTGCTCCTAGCCCGCGGCCGCGAGTGCCGGCTCTGCTCTACTCGCCCGGCGGTCGAGCGCGTTGTTGAGAGTGATGGCCGAGTTGATCAGGGACAAATGAGTGAAGGCCTGCGGGAAGTTGCCGAGCTGCTCGCCTGTGGCTCCGATCTCCTCGGAGTAGAGCCCCAGAGAGTTGCTGTAAGTGTGCATCTTCTGGAACGTCAGCACCGCGTCATCAAGCCGTCCGGCGCGGGCAAGCGCGTCGACATACAGGAACGTGCATAGCGAGAAAGTGCCCTCGTCGCCATGCAGCCCGTCGGGCGATGCGGCCGGGTTGTACCGGTAGACCAGGCTGTCGGATACCAGCTCGCGGTCCATGGCCTCCAGCGTGGACAGCCACATCGGGTCGCGCGGCGATACAAACCCTTCCAGCGGCATGAGCAGGAGTGAGGAATCCAGGACTTCGGTGCCGTAGTGCTGGGTGAAGGCCTTGACCTTGCTGTTCCAGCCGCGGTCCATTATCTGGGCGTAGACGCGGTCCCGGGCGGCGGTCCACTTGGGGACCTCGGCCGGGCGGCCGTTGCGACTGGCGAGCTTGATGGCCCGGTCGAGCGCGACCCAGCACTGGAACCTGCCGTAGGTGAAGTCCTTGCGTCCGCCGCGGGTCTCCCAGACCCCTTCGTCGGGCTGGTCCCAGTTGTCGCTGACCCAGTCGATAACCCGGGCCAATGCGAGCCAGCCGTTGTGGGCGATCGGCAGCCCGAGGTCGTTGCTGGTCCAGATGGCGTCCATCGCCTCGCCGTAGACGTCGAGCTGCAGCTGGTCCGCAGCGCCATTTCCGATGCGCACCGGGCTCGACCCGCGCCAGCCCTTGAAATGGTCGAGTGTCTCCTCGGTCAGATCAGACGAGCCATCAACCCGGTACATGATCTTCAGCGGCCCCGAGCGGTCCCCGGCTTGCTCGGTCACCCGGTCGCGCAGCCACGCCCCGAAGCTTGCAGCCTCCTCCAGGTAACCCAGGCCGGCCAGGGCACGCATAGACATCGACCCGTCCCGGATCCAGGTATACCGGTAGTCCCAGTTGCGCTCGCCGCCTGCCTGCTCAGGCAGCCCGAACGTGGCCGCCGCGACGGGCGCACCGGTCGGCGCGTAGGTCAGCAGCTTGAGGGTGATAGCCGACCGGGAAACCATCTCCCGCCACCGCCCGGTGTAGGTCGAGCCTCCCAGCCAGCTACGCCAGAACCGCCCGGTGTGATCAGCCAGCCCAGTGATCTCCTCCGGCGGCATGGCCCGCGGCGGCCCGCCCATCGACTCAAGCATCACACCGCCGGTCTGCCCCTCGCGCAAGGTGATCTCCGCGCGCAGCCCGGTGCCGGTCTGCTCGATCGGAGCCCCGCCGTCGCTCCGAGCGCGGCGGCCGGCAGTGTGCAGCGTTAGCTGCATGCCGTCAGCGGCGCGGAACCGCGCGCCGGGTTCGGAGACTTCGATGGTGTGCTGCCCACGGCCGTAGTCGAACCGCGGCTCGAGCTCGAGCACGAACCGCATGATGCCGCGTGCTACCCGCAGCTGACGAACTAGCCGGTGCCGCTCCGTCGGCCCGCCATGCACGACGGGCATGAAGTCCAGGACCTCGCCGACTCCGTCAGGGGTCATGAACCGGGTAATCAGCATCGCCGTATCCGGGAAATACAGCTGCCTGGTCACGTAGTCGTCGCCTGCTGGCGAGATCTTGAAGTATCCGCCCTGCTCAGCGTCCAGTACGGACGCGAACACACTCGGCGAGTCGAATCGCGGGCAGCAGAAGAAGTCCACCGTACCGTCGGCAGCCACCAGGGCAGCGGTCTGCAGGTCTCCGATTATCCCGTGATCACTGATGTTCGGGTAGCGATCCACCGTTCCTCCTCTTTCCAAGGAGCATCCCGTGGCCGTGCGCGGCTTACACGCGGCGGACGGACCGGCCACCGGACGTCATCCCACTCGTCACGCTGGCATCCTGCGGGCAGCCCGCACATCACCCGTTGCGGATGGCAGTTCGCGTGGCCAACGGCATTCGCGCCGTCCGTGTCACCAGCAGCCAGCCGCCATAGGTGCGCTTCGCCCTACGGCGGCGCTAGTCAGCGGACCAGTGCCTGCGCGCTCCGGACAGCAGGCTCCGCTCTAGCGATCGTCGCCGCGCTAGCCTCAGCCTGCGGCTCGCCCTGCCATGCCCCCGGTGCCGAGCCCACCCAAGGTAGTCAAGCCCTGCGTGCGCAGGCGTTGCAGCGCCTGGCGGCGGGCAAGATCAGTGAGTGAGCCTGACCGCAGTATCCGCAATCTCGGCCATGGTGGCACCGGTTGTGCTCGTTACCACGTCGGCATTGCTGTCAAACGGGCTTCTTGCGGTATATGCATCCATCAACGACCGGATGCGCGAGATGACAAGCGAGCGGCTCGCCTTGCTATCCGGGCCTCGCGGCCAGTTTCTCGGCACGACAGAGCTACCTGCTGTCAGCCAGGAGCGGCTAGCCGAAATCGACCAGCAGATACCTATGATCCTGCGCCGCCATCGCCTGATCAAAGACGCAGTGCTGATCCTCTATGGCGCTGTGGCCATACTGGGCCTCAGCGTCATTGCCATCGCGGTGGCCGTGTCGGCGGACTCGGAAAGCGTCGGCAACGCCGCGCTCGGGCTGGTCCTGGCCGGCACGCTCGTCCTGATATCGGGCTTGCTCGTAGCGGCTCGATCGCTTGCGAAGTCCAACGACGCGATCAGCTACGCGATCAACCGCACGAGCTCGCTTGGGGAGGTGACTAAGGCCCCAGTCAACCCGGGCTCGCCAGGATGGCGGTCAGCACGGTAAGCACCAGCGATGACCTGACGTTCAGCCGCCAGGAGACACCGACGGATTCGTTTACCGATACGACCCTGAGCCAGGCTGCCCTGCTCTTCGGAGTTCACCTCATGCTGTAAGGCGGGACCGGAGGGCGAGCCCGGCGGCGCGCGCCTGCAGGTCATTCAAGGCCGCATCGGCGAAGGGCAGGAACGGTTCGTCACCGCTGGCCTTCATCCAGCGCTCGAACGCGACGCTGAACGCGAGCATGCCCACCTCCGCCCCCAGTCGCGCGGTAAGTTCGTCTGCGCCTCGCTCGCGCAGGGCAGCGGTGATCGAATTGGTGATGCGAGCGTGCTTGAGTAGTCCGCGCTCCTGCAGCTCGCTGTTCGCCGCGACCACCAGTCTGCGCCGGGCGGCTGCGGGCCGCAGTTGCGGGGTCATCGCCACCCCGGCCGCCGCGAGTGCCGCCTGCAGGAATTCGGTGAGCGTCGCTCCCTCCGGTGCAGCCTGGATGGCGTCGGCGAATAGCTCGGCCAGGACGTCTTCCCCGCCGAAGAGGACCTCGCGCTTATCCGCGAAGTGCCGGAAGAACGTGGCGCGGTTCATTCCCGCGCGGTCTGCGATCTGCGCGACGGTCGTCGCCTCGTAGCCGTTCTCTGCGAAGAGGTCTAGTGCGGCGTTTTCAAGACGCTCACGCGCATTCGGTGCCCATCTGCTCACTGCCACATCCTAAGCGACGCGATCGGATCGCATCACTTGAAGAAGTTGATGCGACTCGGTCGCATTGACATGGTAGAGTCGATGCGACTGGATCGCATCATTCCGGCCGCGGCGCCTGCGCCACGCATCCTCGTCTGCTGCAGCACAACCAAGGAGACCTTCCATGCGCATTTTCGTCACCGGCGCTTCCGGCTGGATCGGCTCGGCCGTCGTCCCCGAACTCATCAATGCCGGCCACCATGTCCTCGGGCTAGCTCGCTCGGACGCCTCCGCCAAGGCAATCGCCGACATGGGCGCCGATGTCCTGCGCGGTGACCTGAACGACGCCGGCATCCTGCGCGCCGGCACCCTCGACAGCGACGGCGTCATACACCTGGCCTTCATCCACGGCAGGCCCCAGTTCGAGGCCGCGACGCAGACCGACGCCACAGCCATCGAGACGTTTGCCGCCAGCCTCGCCGGCTCCGGCAGGCCCCTGCTGATCTCCGGCGCAACGATGGTCACGCCGGGCCGTCCCGCGACTGAGCGCGACGAGATCATCGCCGCAGGGTCCCATCGCCGCCCGCATCAGCAACATGCAGGCCGCTCTCGCGGCCGCCGAGCCAGGGACGTCCGGGCCTGCCTGGTCATGCTGCCCCGCTCGGTGCACGGCCAGGGAGAACGCCACGGCTTCGTCCCCCAGCTCATCGCCACGGCCCGGACCAAGGGCGTCTCCGGCTATATCGGCGACGGGACCAGCCGCTGGCCCGCGGTTCACGTGAAAGACGCCGCGACGCCTGTACCGGCTAGCCGTTGAGCAGGCTCCCGCCGGCTCAGTGCTCAACGCCGTCGGTGACGAAGGCGTGCCCGTCCGCGAGATCGCCGAGGCCATCGGCCGGAACCTGAACCTGCCCGTCCGATCCCTGCCCGCCGAAGAATACGGCGGCATGCTCGTGCCCCTGCTCGAGCACCGACGTGCCCGCCTCCAGCACCATGACACAGGAACTCCTGGGCTGGAAGCCCACCCACCCCGGCCTCATCGAGGACATCGAACAGGGTCACTACTTCATCTGACCGGGGCGCTTCAGCAGGACCGACAGCTCAGGATGTCTGGCCGGTGTGGTCGATACGCACTGCCGTTCGGTGTCCAGATCTTGCAGTGTCGTTCGTCGTTGTAGCAGAGCCCTCGCTACCCTCGCGAGTACGGCTACTGCGGCACGCAAGGAGGCAGCTATGAACGACCGGCCGGAGAACACCGATGCACCGCTGGCCACGGCGGATGTGCCGATGCCAGCAGTGACGGACCGGACGACCTGGCAGGGCCAGCTCGACGAGCTCGTAGTCAGGGAGAAGGCGCACACCCGCGAGGGTGACGCGATCGCCGCGGCCCGGCGCCGGCTGCCGATGGTCGAAGTGGACGCGTCGACACCAGTGACCGGCGAGGAGGGCCGGGTGCCGCTGATCGAGGTGTTCGAGGGCCGGCGGCAGCTGGTCGTCTACTACCACATGTGGCACGACGGCAAGCCAGCCCCGGACCAGTGCGAGGGCTGCACGTTCTTCAACGGACAGGTCAGCGAGCTGTCCTATCTGCACGCGCGGGACGTCACGTACGCGACGTTCATCGAGGGGCCGTACGAGGAGGGGGCAGCCTACCGCCGCTTCATGGGCTACAAGATGCCCTGGTACTCGGCGCAGGAGTCGGCCGACGCGCTGCTGGCCGGTCGATGGTTCGGCATGCTCGTGAGTTACCTGCGCGACGGTGACCGGGTATTCGAGACCTACTGGACGACCGGGCGCGGCGCGGAGCTCATGGCTCCGGCCTACGGCCTGCTCGACATTACGGTCTACGGGCGGCAGGAGCCCCACGAAGACTCTCCGGCGGGCTGGCCGAAGTACTGGGCGAACAACGGCGCGCAGTTCCGCACCGGTAGCCGCCCCAGCGCACAATGGGAGCGGCTCGCCGCTGGGCGGTCCGACGACCTGGCCACCGCGCCGCCAGGCTGACCGTCATGCGCGCGCCGTGTCACGCGTTCTGCGGGGCGATGGCGCAACGTGTCGCGGGCATGACGGTCGACGCAGCATTCGAGGTCGCGCGATCAAGCTGACGCGTGCACGCCCTGCGGATTGCGCGGGCCAGCACCAATCGGACTGATCCACAATGCCGTGCCGACGGCTGCGCTGATGGCGAGCGTGATAAGCAGGTCCGGCACCCAGGTGTGGGACCCGCGCAGCGCGTAGACCACATCAGATCCCCGTGGATAACGAGCCGGGATAGTCGACCCCGGGCCATCACCGGGCGGCAGGCTGCCGCCGTAAGCCAGCCCGCTTACCACGGTTCTGTCCCCGGCCTGGAACGTCCCGACCCATTGACAGCCCGTCTTCGACGAGCAGACCTGGTTGCTCACGGTGAAGCTGCCGGTCATCCCCTCTCCGCGCGCTGCGTCGATGGCCGGGACGAGTCCGAAAGACAGCGCTGTGATCGCCAGCGCTGCGATGGCACCGGTTACTGCGATGCTCAGGTGCGTGAGCCGGTAGTGGCGCCGGCGCGCGGTATCTTCCCTGACCCGGAGCACCGCCCGAAGGCTGCGGTTCTGCTGGTGTGACAGGCCGCCTGCGCCGAGTTGGGCGCGCGCTTCCCGCGCCTGCCGGCGGCTGACGTGCCCTGACCTGGCGGGCGTAACGGACCGCTTATGCTGCGAAGCCATCGTCAACGTCCTGCTTCCCTTCGGAAATGCTAGGCCGGCGAGAGGCCGGGAGGCTAACGCATTTCCGTGCCCGGAGATGGAACGGGACGGCACGCCTTGGACCGCCCGCAGGGATGTAGGCCTTTCCGGCGTTCGGGAGCTCAAGGGAGAACTTCATGGCAATCCGCGACAGCATGCGCGCTTCAGCCGCTCAGTACCTGCAACCCGGCGAGCCAGTCGAGGCGGTGATCGGCGCCCAGACGGCAAGCCAGTGGGTCGCCGCGCTCACTGGAGTATTCGTCTTTCTCGGCCTGAACCGGTACCGGATCCTGGCGGTTACGCCCACTCGGATCGTGGTTCTGGATGCGGGAAAGACCAGCATGAAAACGGCTCGCGGCGTGGTGATGGAACTGCCGCGCGCGACCCGGCTCGGGCCAGGCTCCGGCATCTGGCACCGGATTCCGGCGGGCGGCGAGACTCTCCGCGTGCACCGCAGGTTCTTCAAGGACATCGACGCCGCGGACGCTGTAAGCGCCGCTGCCTGATCCGAGTGGCTGACGCCGCCCGAGGCCGGGCGGCCGGTTCCGACAGGAGGACCGAGATGAACAAGACACAACGTGCAGGCAACCGTACATTGCGGCCGGCCGTCCGCACTGCCAGGCGGATCGCCGCCCTCAGCCTGGCTGCTGGGGCAACGCTGGCCGCCGCCGGAATCGCTCCGGCGTTAGCAGGCACTCCCCCGTCCATGATCGTGGACGGCAACTCTGTCAACATTGCCGTCCAGGGCCCCGGCAACAGCCTGAAGTTCTACTGGGCCGTCAACGGCACCAGCACCTGGCACGCCGAAACAGTCGCCGGCCGGAACACGACCTACTCTGCGCCGTCGATGAACGTCGACGGCAACGACGTCAACATCACCGCCATCGGCCCGCACCACAAGCTCCGCTTCTACTGGGCCGTCATCGGCACCAGCACCTGGCACGCCGAAACAGTCGCCGGCAACAACTCCGCCTACTCCGCGCCCTCCATGGACGTCGACGGCAACTCCGTCAACATCACCGCCGCCGGCCCGCACCACAAGCTCCGCTTCTACTGGGCCGTCAACGGAACGCCGACCTGGCACGCCGAAACAGTCGCCGGCAACAACTCCGCCTACTCCGCGCCGTCGATGAACGTCGACGGCAACGACGTCAACATCGCCGTCGCCGGATCACGAAACAAGCTCCGCTTCTACTGGGCCGTC
The DNA here is from genome assembly GCA_963831615.1 of uncultured Actinomycetota bacterium. Lineage (GTDB taxonomy): Bacteria > Actinomycetota > Actinomycetes > Streptosporangiales > Streptosporangiaceae > JAJYUU01. Next base: position 65,507 of record CAWHQU010000005.1, read on the forward strand.
AACGGCACCAGCACCTGGCATCCAGAGACCATCGCGGGCGCAGGCAGCACCTTCTCGGCGCCCTCCATGGACGTCGACGGCAACTCCGTCAACATCACCGCCGCCGGCCCGCACCACAAGCTCCGCTTCTACTGGGCCGTCAACGGAACGCCGACCTGGCACGCCGAAACAGTCGCCGGCAACAACTCCGCCTACTCCGCGCCGTCGATGAATGTCGACGGCAACGACGTCAACATCGCCGTCGCCGGATCACGAAACAAGCTCCGCTTCTACTGGGCCGTCAACGGCACCAGCACCTGGCATCCAGAGACCATCGCGGGCGCAGGCAGCACCTTCTCCGCCCCATCGATGATCGTCAACCACAATTCGGTGAACATCAGCTCGGTCGGTGCCCGGGACCGCCTCAGGTTCTACTGGGCCGTCAACGGAACGCCGACCTGGCACGCCGAGACTGTCGCGGGCAAGGGCTCCGTACGGTAAGGAAACGGGCACGCGCGGGCCGGCGGTCAGCCAGACCGCCGGCCGTAGCGTGTGTACTCAGGCGCCGCCGTCTGCCGCCGCAGCCGTACCAGAGCCGCTCGTCCCGCCGATCCCCATCTCCTGCCCGATGGATACCGTGACCACGCGGCGCCTCGTCGGCGCCCCTGCCACGTAGAACACGACGCCGATCACCAGCAAGATCGCGAGCGGGATGATCTGCGACATCTCGAACTGCCAGCGGGTGAACCCGGCGGGAAGCGAGCTGTCAGGATTGCCGTGCTGGCCGAACCAGTTCGTCCCGAAGCCTGGATAGATGAGCACGATCGACGCGAGTACCGCCCAGAACGTGCAGAGCCCGCCGGCAATCCAGACCATCGGCATCCCGCCTGGCACCCGGTACGGACGGTGGACATGCGGGTGCGACCGCCGGAGCTTGATCAGCGCCGGGAAGATGACGATGTACGAAATCGTGGTAGTCGAGATGACGAGCCCGAGCACCACCGTGAAGTACTTGAGCGCGTTGCCCCCGGTAATGGCGAAGGCAAGCACCATGACTGCAGTTGCGGCGATCCCGGAGCAGAGATTCACCGCGATGGGCGTGCCGAACCGCGCGGAGAACCGGCCGAGGAAACGGGGTGCCGCACCGTCGAGCGCTGCCATGGCCTGCGCCCGGTCCGCGCCCATGATCCACGTGGTTCCGCTAGTCAGCAGCGCCAGGACGAACGTGATCGCTATCAGGTAACCGAGCGCCTTGCCCGCCCCGGTCAGCACCGGCGTGCCGTTCGCGGCGAAATGGCCGCCGTATACGGTGAACACGGACTTAATCGCAGCCAGGAAGCCGGTCAGGCCGGTCACTTGCCCTTTGGGCAGCAGCAGCAGAATGGCAAGAATAGGCAGCCCGTACAGCAGCACGGTCCCGACGGCCGACCGGGCCACCCCGAGCGGCACGTCGCGCTGCGGATTCTTCATCTCCTCACCTGCCGCACTCGGCAGTTCAAAGCCGACGTAATTGAAGATCAGCACCGGAACCGCGGCGATGAAGATCGCGTAGCTGGGCAGGAACGCGTGGCCTCCGAACGTGTCGTGGATGCCGTTCTTGATCGCATAAATCACGACCGAGATCGTGAAGAAGCCGAGGAGCACCGACCGCATGAATGCCCCGATCGTCGGCACCCATTTCCCGACGCTGAAGGAGATGATCGCCGCGCCGACGGTGAACCAGATGAACGCAAGCACGAAAACTACGTCAAGTAGCGTCGCGCCGCTGAGGATCTTCGGGCCCGGCAAGGAGTTGCCCTGGTTGAAAAACTCCTCGACAGTCGCGAGCGCCGTGATACCCAGCGTCCCGCCGACCCAGATCGGGTTCGAGATCCAGTAGACCAGCGAGTTCACCGCGGCTACCCCGCGCCCGAAGGCGAGCCGCGTCCAGATGTACGGCCCGCCTTCTTCCGGGAAGGCAGCCCCGAGCTCCGCGGTCAGCAGCGCGTACGGGACGAAGAACAGGATGGCCAGGAAGATCAGCCAGGTGAACGCCTGCGGCCCGTTGCTCGCGACTGCGCCGAGCGTGTCAACGCCGACGAGCGTGCAGATCAGGAAGAACAAGATGTCGAAGCGAGCGAAATGCTTGCGCAGCTTCGCCTTCTCCTGCAGTGCGTCAGTCGTGGTCACGTCCAGCAGATCGCCGGGAACAGCCGCTGTGGCCATGGCATCGCCTTTCGTCCGCAATCGCGAGCCGTCCGCCCTGGCAATGGCTCGTCGAGCCCGTCAGGTCACTCGGGTGAGCATGCCCAACCATTGTCAGCAGATCAGCGGGCCATTGTCAGCACTCATCCGTCAGGGCAAGCGGGTAGCGCAGACGGAGCCCGGTCGCCTTAGCGGGTAGTTGGATAACCGGGCGCGGCCGCTTCGGGCGGATCCGCTGGTAGCCTCGCAGGTCAACACTGGCGAGCAGAATCTTTGGAAATGAGACGTATCTCACGCGAACAGGCTGTTCAGGCAGTTCTGCGTATTGTGCCCGCACTGACCTGCCTCGCGGGGCTGGTGCTGGCGGGATGCGCCGGGCCGACCGCGCCGGCGGCTGGAAAGCACGCGCACGGCCCTGGCCATGCCGCTACATCGGGGCCAGCGGTGCAACGATCCGCAGTAAAAGAGCCCGGTGCCGCGTTCTCCCCAGCCGCCCGTTGCAAAGGTTCTTATCTGCGAAGGAACCTGCACATTGCCGACGTAACGATCGATTCTGCCGTCATGAACACCAGCGGAACTGTCACGCCGGCGCAGCCGCAGCCAGATACCGGGCCGCTGACCGGGCTGCCTGCCTTCTGTGACGTCACGCTCACCCGGACTGACTCAGCAGGCAATCCCATCCAGGTCGACGTCTGGCTTCCCGCGTCCTGGAACGGCCGCTTCCAGGGCACCGGAGGGGCAATCTATTCCTGCGGCCCCTACTACTACGAGATGGCGCCTGCCATCCAGGCCGGGTATGCGGCGGCGGGAACCGATTGCGGGGTCCCCCTCGCCGATCGGGAGACCGCTAGCTGGGCAGTGACAGACGGGCGACTCGACAAGCCGCTGATCAACGACTTCGCCTACGCGGGCATCCACGACATGACTGTCGTCGGCAAGGCAGTGACCAAGGCCTACTACCCGTCGCCCCTGCGGTACTCGTACTTCAACGGGTGCTCTACCGGCGGGCGCGAGGGCCTGGTGGAGGCGCAGCGGTACCCGGCCGACTACAACGGAATCGCGGCCGGAGCGCCGGCGATCAACTGGACCCAGTTCATCCCGGCGGAGATCTGGCCCCAGCTGGTGATGAACGAGACCGGGGACTTCCTGCCAGGCTGCAAGGAAGCGGCATTCACGGACGCTGTCGTGAAGGCCTGCGGCGACGCCGGCGGAGTCATCATTAACCCGTCAGCTTGCAACTGGAACGCGGACAAGCTCGTAGGCGAGGTAACGCCCTGCGGTGTCATCACGCAGCAGGACGCGGCCGTAATGAACATGATCTGGCAGGGACCGGTGAACGCGCAGGGCAAGCCGCTCTGGTACGGGCTAGAACGTGGCGCCAGCCTGGCCGGCCTCGCCGCGACCACCACGACCAACGGGGTCACGACCGGTCAGCCGTTTCCCATCACGGTCAGCTGGCTCGGTACGTGGCTGCAGCAGGATCCGTCGTGGAACTGGCAGACGCTGACATATGCGGAGTTCGGCCAGCTCTTCGAGCGGTCCATCAAGGAATTCTCGAGCATCTTCGCGGCGAACAACCCGGACTTGTCCGCCTTCGAGAAGCACGGCGGGAAGATCATCATCTGGCACGGCCTGGCTGATCAGCTCATCTTTCCGCAAGGCACGATCAGGTACTACCAGCAAGTGCAGCGAAAGATGGGCGGAGCTGCCGCCACTGACTCCTTCGCGCGGCTGTTCCTCGCGCCCGGCGCTCAGCATTGCGCCAGTGCCGCCGGGTCCGCCCCTGCTGTGCCAGGGCAGCCGATGCCCGCACTGGTCAAGTGGGTCGAGAAGGGCGAGGCGCCGAACACGATTCCCGGCGCCCTGACCAATCCCGTCACCGGCGCTGCGACCCCGTCGCGGCCGCTCTGCCGCTATCCGCTGGTAGCTCGCTACACCGGTAGCGGAAGCACGACGGTACCGGGCAGCTACGTGTGCAAGTCCCAGTAGCAGCAATCGCAGCCTGGACGCCAACTACTCGCGGATCGAGAAGTTAAGGGCTACCGGCAGATGCGCCTGACCAGGTCTTCCCAGCCCTGACCGAGCCGCTCGGATACCTGCCTGGCGCTGTCAGCCAGGACCTCCGAGGACAGGTAGAGCAGCAGCGGGCCGTCCAGGGCCGCAGTGAGCTGCATGGTCAGGACGTCCAGGTTGAGGTCGTCCAGCCGCATCTCGCCGAGCAGATAGCGAATGTGGGTACGGGACATCGGCGTCTGGGCCGTCGCCGGTACCGGCTGCCTGCCATCCAGCGCCGACCGCGCGATGTCCCGGTGCCCGATCAGGAACTCGGTCCTGGCCCGACCGTAGGCGATCAGGCGATCCAGCGGCGGGGCGCTGGGACCGAGCGGCGGCGGCCCGGACAGCACCTCGTGCTGGAACTTCAACTCGTCGTCGTCCAGCAGCGCCTGGAATATCCCTGCCCTGGTGCCGAAACGGCGGTACACCGTCCCCTTGCCCAGGCCGGAGCGGTCAGCTAGCCCGTCCATGGTCAGCTTGTCCGCCGCGTGCGCGGCCAGCATCTCGCGCGCCACAGTGAGCAGGATCTGCCGGTTGCGCGCCGCATCGGCGCGCTCGGCGGGCGGCGGGCCCCAGGTCACGGGCTGACTCACAGCGCCTACTCTATGGCCGGGAATGTAACCGGGGTAAAGTCCGGTTACTTCTTCCAGCGCAGGACCACCTCACCCGAAAGGACCCGTCATGAGCATCACGACCACGGCCGGCGACTTCACGACGCTGCCTGACGACCAGACGCTGGCTTCAACGGTTGCCGCGCTCGAAGGGCACGGCTTCACCGTTGAGGTCGTTGACGACCTGTCCGCAGCGCGGGCCGCCGTGCTCGCGCGTATCCCGCAGGGGTCGTCGGTAATGACGAACACGTCAGTGACGCTGCAGGACGCCGGGATCGCGGACGCTATCAACGAAGGCGGTCCATACGAGTCGGCGCGCAACAAGATGTTCGCGCTGGACTTCGCTACCCAGGCACAAGAGATGAAGGCCGTTGGCGGACAGCCTGACTATGCCCTCGGCAGCGTGCATGCTGTGACGCACGACGGGGTCCTGGTCATCGCGTCGGCGTCGGGCAGCCAGCTGGCTTCCCTGGCCTGGGGCGCGGCCAACGTGATCTTCGTGGTCGGCGCGCAAAAACTGGTGCCGAGCTTGGAGACGGCACGGCGCCGGATCTACGAGCACAGCCTTGAACTCGAAGACGTCCGCGCGCAGGCCGCCTACGGGCGGCGCAGCTCGATCGGCAAGATCATGGAAATCCACCAGGAAATGCCAGGCCGCACTCACATCGTCCTGGTCCGGCAGGTAGTGGGATTCTAATGACCGCATTGAGCAACGTTGCGGTACTCGGCGCAGGTCATGTCGGGCCGGTAATCGCGCGGCTGGCGATCACGGCTGGTTACCCCGTAGCCATCGCGGCGTCAGGCGACCCGGCAGAGATAGAGCTGATCACCGAACTAGTCATTCCTGGCGCACAGGCGCGGTGGGCCAGCGACGCGGCAGCCGAGGCCGATGTCGTCGTGCTCGCGATGCCGCTGCGCAGATTCATGGACATCGATCACAGCTTGCTGTCCGGCAAACTGGTGGTCGACGCCATGAACTACTGGCCAACCACCGACGGCGTGATGAGCGCTTTCGAGCGCGGCGGCAGCAGCGAGATCGTGGCCCGGCGGCTCGCCGGGGCGAGCGTCGTCAAGGCGCTCAATCACATCGGTTACCACGAACTGGAAGACCGGGCGCGGCCCGCGGGCGACCCGGCGCGGCAGGCGGCCGGGCTCGCCGGGGACGACCGCGCGGCGATCGCCGCGGCAGCTGTCTTGATCAACCGGCTCGGATACGACCCCGTCCGGCTGACCAGCCTTCGGGCCGGCCGCGCCCTAGAGCCAGGCGGGCCCGTGTTCGGTGCTGTACTGCCGCGCCCGGACTTCGAGCAGGCCGTGCGCGAGGATGCGAGGAGCCTCACATGACATACGCCTTCGGCCTGGACACGTTCGGCGACCGGAACGGTGATGCCGGCGGCAAACCGCTCTCCCATGCGCAGACGATCCGCAACGTAGTGGATGAAGGAGTCTTCGCCGAGACCGTCGGAGTCGACTTCTTCGGGATCGGCGAGCATCACACCGACTACTTCCCGATGCCGGCTGGCGATGTGGTCCTGGCTGCGATCGCCGCCAGCACTGGCCGGATCCGCCTCGGCTCGGCCGTCACCGTGCTGAGCTCCGACGACCCGGTCCGGGTGTTCCAGCGGTACTCCACGCTGAACGCCATATCGGGCGGGCGGGCCGAGGTGATCATCGGGCGCGGATCAAGCATCGAGTCGTTCCCGCTGTTCGGCTACAACCTCGCGGACTACGAGGAGCTTTTCGAGGAGAAGGCAGCGCTGTTCGCTGAGCTCGTGAGGGGCGAGCCGGTCACCTGGGAGGGCAAGACCAGGGCGCCGCTGGTCAACCAGGACGTGGTGCCCCACACCGAGGCGGGGCCTTTGCCGGTCTGGGTCGGCGTTGGCGGGAACCCGCAGTCGGTGGTCCGGGCGGCCCGCCTCGGGTTCTCGCTCGCGCTCGCCATCATCGGCGGATCGCCGACCCGGTTTGCCGCCTACTCAGAGCTCTTCCAGCGTGCGCTGCAGAGCTTTGGCAGGCCGCCGCTGCCGGTGCTCGTGCACTCGCCAGGCCACGTCGCGGCCACTGACGATCAGGCCAAGGCGGAGTTCTGGCCGCGCTGGCGGGACACCATAGCGCTAGTTGCGGCCGAGCGCGGATTCAAGATCCCGACGGAGAAGCAGTTCGACTGGGAAACCGGACCACACGGAGCGCTCTACGTCGGGTCACCGGAAACCGTGGCTCGGAAAATCGCCGCCACCCTGCGGGCTCTGAAGGCGACCCGGTTTGACCTCAAATACGGTCTGCCTGGCATGACCCACGATGAGCTGATGACCGGCATAGAACTCTACGGACGCCAGGTGATCCCGCGCGCCCGTGAACTGCTCAGCTAACCCGCTGATCCCCATTTTCATTGCCATGATCTGGTCGAGATCGGCGACCTGAAGATCGGCAAGAGGGATGTGCGGAAAGATCCCCGCGCTGGCCGCCAGGATGTCGATCCGCCCGAAGCGACTGAGTGCCTCGGTCGCCATTCGCTCCATGTCCGCGTTCGCCGTAACGCCGGTGCCGGTGCAGGCGCGGTGCTCGCCAGCCGAGGATAGCTGCGTCGCCGCCATCTGGGCGCCTCGCTGGTGCAGGTCAGCGACGACCACGTCCGCGCCTTCGCTGCGGGCCGCGGTGGCGATGCCGCGCCAGGAACCGGCGTCGAATGGCTGCTGCCAGGTGCTCCGGCATTGGCCAGCCGAGGCTATCGCAAAGGCGGCACGCCGGGTCGGCCAACCTGCTCATTTACCGGCTTTTGCTTGAGTCCTTAAAGCACCATCGGTTTACCGTCGCACTGTCGCGGGAATGACCGTGCACCGCGAAACAATTCTTCATGACGGCTGTATTCGCGGCTGATACGAGCTCCCCGGACCGGGCGGAAGCCTCACTAGTCGCAGCCGCTCGAGTTATAAGATAAGGGACTTCTGCGCGATGAATCAGGAGATAGCATCTCGGCTCGAGGCGGACCTCTTTCTGCTCCACGCTCCCAGCGTCTTCGACTTCCGGGAACGTGACGACATGCTGTTCGCTTACCTGAGCGACAGCGACAGCGTTAATGTCACCTCGATCTACGAGATGTATCCGATCGGGTGGTTTTCGATCAAGCAGTACCTGGCCGACCGCGGATTCGACACGAAGATCGTGAACGTCGCTTCGCTGATGCTCATGCATCCTGACTTGAATGTCAGAAAGCTCCTGCGACGGCTGGAGGCGCCGATCTTCGGGTTCGACCTGCACTGGATGACGCAATGCCACGGCGCCATCGAGCTGGCTGCCCTCCTGAAGGAAGTCCACCCGGACGCGCTCACCGTCTTCGGCGGCATCTCGGCGACCTATTACGCCAGCGAGCTCATCCGCTACCCGAGCGTCGATGTCGTCGTCCAGGGTTACGACACTCTCGAACCGCTCGCTGAGCTCGTCAACCAGGTGAAGCAGGGCCGCCGGGATTTCGGCTCCATACCGAACCTGCTCTACAAGGCCGACGACGACGTGCAGGCCACCGGCTTCACGCATAAGCCAGCTGCCCGGTACAACGATGTGCGCAACGACTGGTCGTACTACCGGGATACGCCTGGCGCCGGGCCGTCTGCCTCCAAGCTGATCATGACCTTGCCGAACACCGGGTGTGCGCACGACTGTGGCTGGTGCGGCGGGTCACGCTTCGCGTACCGCAACATCATGGGCGTGCACAAGACGCTGATCCAGAAGGACAACGACCTGATCGTCCAAGAGCTCCGCACCATGCAGGAGGCGGCGAAACGCACCTCGATATACGCGCTCCAGTGTTATTCAGAAAACAAGGTGCGTATGCACCAGTATCTGGACGCGGTGAAAGAGGTCGGCTACAACAGTGTCTTCTTCGAGCAGTTCAACCTGACTCCGCCCGATACGCTCAAAAAGATGGGTGAGTCAACGACCGCGTATATCATGCTCTCCCCGGAGTCGCATGACCCGCAGATAAGCGCGGCCGCGGGCCGCGGCACGTACAGCATGGAGGAAATGGAAGCCTGGATCCCGCGTGCACTGGATGCCGGGGTCAAGGGCGTTATGATCTGGTTCTTCATCGGGATGCCGTACCAGGACCGGCAGTCAGTCATGGATACTGTCGCGTACTCCGAGCGGCTTATCCGCAAGTTTGGTGGCTGGGACGCGCTTCCGCTGATATGCCCGATGGTGCCGTTCCTTGACCCGGGCTGCCGGTTCTTCGAGGAGCCAGACCAGCATGGTTACCGAATCTTCCACCGGACGCTGGAGGAGCACCGCCAGGCAATGGTCGAGCCGCTGTGGTACCGGCGGCTGAACTATGAGACGCGCTGGCTGGACAGGCGCCAGATGCAGGACGTCTCGTACGAGGCCATTGCCCGCCTGGTCGAGATCAAAGGCGAGTACGGAGTGCTGCCGACCTGGTTCTGCCAGGCCATACTCAAGACGATCGGCGAGACCCGGCAACTGCTCGGCGAAATGGAACGAGCCCTGTCACTCGACGGGAGACTCCCGGCCGACCTGCGCAACGAGATGCGTGCCTACAACCGCAAGATCCTGGCCTACTCGAGCGACCAGATCGTTCCGGTCCGGCGTCCGTTCGGCGGCCGCTGGTTCGACGACGTCACTGTCCCGCAGGAGATGATCGACGACATCTTGCAGACCGGGCAGGTCATTCAGCGCGCCGATGCCGCGGTCTGACCATGCCCCAGTCTGACCATGCCCAGTCTGACCGATGCCACAGTCTGACCGATATCGCGGTCTGACCGATATCGCGGCCGGCGACTGCGCCGCATCCAGTGATTGGAGGCGCGGGTCCTAGGCCACTGACAGGCCAGCCCACGTGATCCGCAGCGGAAGCGCGCGCGGGCCGCGGACCTGACCGGTCGACCAGCTCACCGCCGAAGGATCGGCTAGCGCAAAGCTCGGGACCCTCTGAAGCCAGGCTTCTAGCGCCACCTGCATCTCCATCCGGGCCAGATGCGAGCCGAGGCAATGGTGGACGCCGAGCCCGAAGGCTGCGTGCCGGTTTACCTCGCGGTCGATGATCACCTCACCAGCCTGGTCGAACTGAGCCGGGTCACGGTTCGCCGCGGGGAACGACAGCAGGACCCAGTCATCGGCCTTCATATCCGCGCCGCGGAAGTTCAGGTCCTGCTTTACCAGCCGGGCCATGGTCACCGGAGCGTAGGCACGCAGGAACTCCTCTACCGCGGCCGGCAGCAGCGCTGGCTCGGCAGCCAGCCGCTCGCGGTCCTCCGGGAACTGGGCAAGGTGCCACAGCGAAGCACCGATCGCGCTCCACGTCGTGTCAATGCCGGCGATGAGCAGCAGAGTCATCGTGCCGACGACGTGGGACACGTCTAGTTTCCGTCCGTTCAGCTCCGCATTGATGAGGAATGTGGTGAGGTCGTCTCGCGGGTTCTCCAGGTGGTCGTGCACCTGGGCGAGCAAGTAATGGAACAGCGCTGATTTCCGCGTGACACGCTGCTCGGGCGGCAGGTTGACGCCCTCGAGCGTGTTCTTCGCGAACTCGCGGAACTGCGGACCGTCCTCCGCGGGAAAGCCGAGCATGTCCGCGATGACGCGGGCCGGGATGTGCTGCGCGTAGTCGGCGGCGGCATCCACGATGTCCTGCCCCTCAAGGGCGTCGATGAGCGAGTGGCAGAGCGCCCTGGTCGCCGGTTCTTGCTTGCTCACCGCTGTCTTGGTGAAAGCCGGCAGCAACAGCTTGCGAGCAGTGCGGTGAAACGGCGGGTCGGAAGTGATCGGCGGCGAGCCGCCGATTGGCGCCAGTTCCCTCGGCGGACGGAAGTTGCCCATGATGATCGACCGGGAAGAAAATTGCTCGGTGTCGTAGGCGATCGCGGCTACGTCGTCGTAGCGCGTCGCCAGCCATCCGCCGCCGAACCGGTCGGTGTGCGCGATCGGGCAGCGCTGCCGCAGATCATCCTGGATCGCGTAGGGGTCGGCGGCCCACTCCGGCTCCATATGCGAGAAGTCGCTCGCCCAGTCCGTGACCGGACCCATGACGATCTCGCTGCGGATACCAGGGGATTCACCGTTGCGCTTCTCCCACTGATGCTCGGCGAAGCGGTTATCGGCAGTCACGTCACATCCCCTCGATGAGCCTGATCGCCTGCTCCGGGCAATTGAGTGCTGCGCGCCGGGCGTCGTCGTGCTTCTCCGGCGGCACGACGCCGTCACCCAGCACCTTCCCGAAGCCCTCGTCATCATCGTCGAACAGACCGGGGGCAAGGTCGTAGCAGCGCCCGTGCCCTTGGCAGAGGCCGACATCGATGTGCAGTTTCACCGGGACATTCCTCTCTGCTGCGATAGCAGGCGGCCGCAGACAAGGTATGAAACCACATCTCTAAGCCAGCAGAGCCACGGTTGGGTCGTTCATTACGGGTATTTTCTTAGTTCATTAATACCCGCACTGTTTACCGGCGGACGCCGCGGGAATGGCCCATCCGCCGAAACATTATGCTGAGATTTACATTCGTCCCGGAGAGGAGTTCCCATCGATGGGACTGACAATCCCAGTTGCCGAGACATGCCACGCCAACGGATACGGTACGGTCCCCTCGCCGTTCTCGATGGATGACATCAAGTTCCGCGTCCTGGGCTATCAGCTTGTCGACACGCTCGCCGCCTACCTGGACAAACTCCCGCAGGAGCCGGTCTACCGGCCGTTTCCGGAAGAAGTGCGGCGACAACTGGAGGAAATGAGAATACCGTCCGCAGGACTTCCTCCAGAGGATGTCATCGAAGGCTTTTTGCAGCTCGTGCTTCCATATGGCCGCGGCCAGAATCACCCTTGTTTCGCCGCGTTTGTTGACCCGGCCGCATCCAAGCTGAGCATGCTCGCGGCATTTGCCGCGGCCGTGACCAACACGAGCGGGGCCGGTGGCAATTACGCGGCTATATACGTTGAGCGCGCGGTCATCCGCTGGCTTGCCGAGATTGTCGGATTCCCGGCGGACCGCAGTGATGGCGTCCTCCTCGGCGGAGGGTCAGACGCGAACCGGCATTGCCTGGAAGTCGCGCGGTACTGGGGTGCTCGTCGGAGCGGGTGGGACATCCGCGAGGAGGGCTTGTCCGGACACCCCCGGCTCACCATGTACATGTCCGCGGAGGGCCACTCCTGCCTGGAGAAAGCAGCGTTCACCCTGGGGCTGGGCGCGCCCCGCAAAGTCGCGGTCACCAGTGACTTCCGCATGAACCTGGCTGACCTGCGGGCCGCTGTCACGGCTGACCGCCGGGCCGGTCACCGCCCCATCCTGGTGGCTGCAAACGCCGGCAGCGTCAAGACCGGTGCCATCGACCCGCTCGATGACCTGGCGGATTTCTGCCGCGAGGAGGACCTCTGGCTGCACGTCGACGGCGCTTACGGCGGCTTCGGAGTGCTCGACCCTCGCCTCGCGGAGGCGTACGCGGGGCTCGAGCGCGCCGATTCAGTCGCACTCGACCCGCACAAGTGGCTGGCAGTGGCGATCGGCTGCAGTTGCGCGATCGTCGCCGATGGCGCGCTTCTGCAGGACACCTATAAGCTCATCCCCTCCTATCTCAGCCTCCCGCCCGGCCAGGGATTCGCCGGCGACGTCTGGTACTCGCATCGCAGCGCGGAGCAGACCAGGGATTCCGGGCGGGCGCTCAAGACCTTCTGGAACATCCAGCAGGCCGGGAAGTCTGGCCTGGTTAACCATGTCCGCCGCCACATCGACCTGGCACGCCACCTCGAGAAGGTCATCGAAGCCAGCACCGACCTGGAGCTACTCGCCACCGGGCCGCTGACCGCAGTGTGCTTCCGCTACGTGCCGGACGGAGTGAGCGACGAGGCGAGCCTGAATCGGCTGAACCAAGCGATCATGGCGGATATTCAGGTCGGCGGGCGGGCGTTCCTGGCCGGCACCGACATCGGCGGTCGCTTCGCCCTGCGGTCATGCGCCCTCCATTACGAACTCGACGAAAGCCATGTGCAAGCCATCGTGGACGCCGTCAGGGATGCGGGAAAGAGCATCGCCGCGATGGAAACGGGCACTACCGTGCCGGTGCTGACATGACGGCCCGGATTCCCATGCCCGCTTCGGAGCAGGCACGCCTGGCACTGGCGCTAGCGGCGGGCAAAGCAGCGGCAGCCGCGTCGAGAGTCCTTCGGGCCGGTGGCGGGACAAGCTTCCCCGGTGCTGTCGCCCGCCGGATCGATCCCGGCGTCCTGCGCAAGGTCGCGGAGGCCAATGATGCCGGAAAGGTGATCGTCACCGGGAGCAACGGCAAGACCACAACCTGCCGGATGGTCGCTGCGCTGGCACGCGCGACCGGCCTCATGGTCACCCAGAACCGTGCAGGTTCCAACCTGCTGCAGGGGGTCATCTCAGCCGCGGTGCAAGGCAGCGACCTGAGCGGCCGGATGGACGCGGGGCTGTTTCTGCTCGAGGTCGACGAGGGAACGGTGCGGCTGGTAGCCCCGGAACTCCACCCGGACATGTTCCTGGTCACGAACATCTTCCGGGATCAGCTGGACCGGTTCGGAGAGCTGTACTCGATGGCTAAAGGTCTCGAGGCCGTCATCGAGGCCCTGCCAGCGTCCGCGACTGTGCTACTCAACGCCGATGATCCGCTGGTAGCCAGCATGGCCCCGGCGGCCGGCGCCAAGCGGCTGTATTACGGCATCGAGGCTGACAGCGTCGGCGCCCGGGTGCCCGAGCACGCCGCCGACACCATTCGCTGCGTGCACTGCCAGCACCCGCTCAGCTACCGCACGGTCTACCTGTCCCACCTCGGCGACTACCACTGCCCGGAGTGCGACAACGCCCGTCCGGCCCTGGACATCGCCGTGACGGCCGTGCGGCCGATTGCCGCCGCAGGGTCCGAGATCACCGCCCGGACCCCGCACGGAACGTTCTCTCTCCAGGTGCCGCTGCCCGGCCTGCACAACGTGTACAACGCTGCCGCCGCGCTCGCCTGCACGACAGCGATGTCGCTTCCGCGCCCGCTCGGGCCTGCCGACGCGCAGCGCGCCATGGCCGGGTTGCGCCCGGCGTTCGGCCGCCTGGAGGAGATCAAGGCAGGCGAGCGGCGGGTGATGCTCGCCTTCGTCAAGAACCCGACGTCCTACAACACCACGATGCGTGAGGTACTGCAGCGGCCCGGCCGCAAGCACGTCCTGGCCGCGCATAGCAACACCGTGGTGGACGGCCAGGACTTCGCCTGGCTGTGGGACGTAGACCTCGAGCAGCTTGTGCCGCAGCTAGCCAGCCTGACCGTCAGCGGGACCCGGGCCGAGGAGGTCTCGCTGCGATTCAAGTACGCCGACGCCGACCAGGCGCTCACCCAGGTCATTCCCGATCGAGCGGCTGCACTGCACAGGGCACTAGCTGTCACGCCGCCAGGCGAGTCGTTGTACATCTTCGCTGGCTACACACCCATGCGCGAGCTTCGCACGATCATGCAGCGCCATGCCTGGGTGCCGCCTTTCTGGGAGGAGTGAGCTTATGACATCGGCTCCTATGACGGTCCGAATCTGCTATCTCTACCCGAGACTGCTCAGCGTGGCCGGCGACCGGGGCAACCTGTTCGCCCTGATGCATCGCTGCGGCTGGCGGGGAATCCGCTGCAGCGTGACCGAGGCCGACGTGGGAGTAGTCCCCGACTTTTCCGAGTCCGACTTGATCCTGCTGCACGGCGGCCAGGACCGCGAGATGACCGCGGCGGCGACCGACCTGGCGGCGAAGGCCGGCCCGCTGCAGGAGGCGATCGAGTCTGACGCCGTCGTCCTCGCCGTCTGCGCTGGATACCAGCTCCTGGGCAAGTACTACGCCCCGCCGTCCGGACCGCCGATCCAGGGAATCGGAGCGCTGGATGCGGTGACCGAGGGCGGCCAGACGCGCTTCATCGGGCACGCGGCGGTGGAGTGCGAGCTAGCCGCTGGCACGCAGCACCAGGTAGTGGGGTTCGAGAACCACAGCGGGCGCACCTACCTCGGCCATGGCGCAAGGCCGCTCGGGCGCGTGGTCGCCGGCGCTGGCAACAACGGCGAGGATGGCACCGAAGGCGCCCGCTACCGGGAGGTGTACGCCACCTACCTGCACGGGCCCGTGCTGCCAAAGAACCCGTGGCTGGCCGACCATCTGCTGTCCCGTGCGCTAGCCCATCGTTACCGGGACATCGACCCGCTGACCCCGCTTACCGACAAAGCCGAGGCACAGGCGCATGCAGCCGCACTCCGGCTCGCCCAGCGTCCGGCTGCGCGGTGGCGGTCCGCCGCAGCCGTCGTGTCCAGGATCGGGCGGCCAGCGGCCATCCCAGCCGCGCGCCCGATGGCAGCCACGACTACAGACAAGGTGACAGCGTGGACTTCTCGCTGAGCGCGGAGCAGCGCGAACTGATGGAGGCGGCGACCACATTCGCCCGCAAGGAACTTAATCAGGATCTGGCCAAACGCGACGACGCGGGCGAGTTCCCGCGCGATGCCTGGCAGTCATGCGCCAAGTTCGGGATTCAGGGACTGCCTGTCCCGGTCGAACTCGGCGGCACCGGCAGCGACGTGCTCACGACGACCCTCGTGATGGAGGCCCTGGGCTACGGCTGCCAGGACAACGGGCTGCTGTTCTCGCTCAACGCCCAGATGTGGAGCGTCGAGCTTCCGCTGGTCATCTTCGGCACCGCGGCCCAGCAGCAAGCACTACTTGCCCGGACTGGTATCGGGCGACATCATCGGCGGGCACGCGATGACCGAGCCGGACTCTGGCTCCGATGCCCTGCATATGCACGCTCGCGCGCAGCGACAGGGCGATCACTACGTACTGAACGGCACCAAGCAGTACATCACCAACGCTCCTGTCGCCGACGTACTGCTGGTCTACGCGTCGGTTCAGGATCGCCCTGGGCTAGCGGGCCTGTCCGCCTTCCTCGTCGAGGCCGGCACGCCTGGCCTGACGATTACCAGCAGCTTCGAGAAGATGGGCCTGCGGACCTCACCGATGGGTGAGATAGCGCTGAGCGACTGCCTCGTTCCGGCCGAGAACCGCCTCGGACCGGAAGGGGCGGGAATGGCCATCTTCAACTCGTCCATGGAGTGGGAACGGAGCTGCCTCTTCGCCAGCGCGGTCGGCGCGATGCGGAGGCAACTGGACGCTTGCGTGGCCTACGCGCGCTCGCGCGAGCAGTTCGGCCAGCCCATCGGCAGGTTCCAGAGCGTTGCAGAGAAGCTGGCCGACATGTACGTGCGGCTCGAGGCCGCGAAGCTACTGATCTACCGGGTCGCATGGCTCAAGCAGGAAGGCAAGTCCGCGCCGGCCGAAGCTGCCGCCGCGAAGCTTTTCACCAGCGAAGCATGGGTGCACTCCAGCCGGGACGCGATCCAGACCCACGGCGCGTGGGGCTACCTGAAGGAAGCGGGGATTGAACGCGATCTCCGAGATGCAATCGCCGGCACCCTCTACTCGGGAACCTCGGAGATCCAGCGGGTCATACTCGCTCGGATGCTCGGGCTATGAGCCAGGTAAGCAGCCCAGACGTCCATAGCGGGCAGTCAGAAAGGAAAGGTGATGGCATACCTGCTTCAGCAGCTGCTGACTGAGGCTGCGGCGCGGCACCCGCAGCGGCCGGCGATAGCGGCCAGCGACTGCCTGGTCAGCTACTCCGAACTGGACCGGCTGAGCAACCAGGTAGCGCGATCTTTGCTGCACCTCGGCGTCGCGCCCGGTGACCGGGTGGCAGTACTCGCACCCAAGTCGGCAGCCGCAGTGGCAGGGCTCTACGGAGTGCTGAAGGCCGGTGCTTGCTATGTGCCGCTCGACCCGAAGGCACCGGCCCAGCGGCTCAGCTACGTCCTGCACGACTGCGGCGCCACCGTCATCGTCACAGACGAGGCGCGGATGGCGCAGGCCGCGGCTCTGGCCGGCAGCCTTCCGGGCCCCGGCGGTGTGGTGGTGGCGAGTTTCACCGGCAGCGGCACCGTGCCGGCGGCCGACACTGTCCTGGCCGACACTGTCCTGGCCGAGGCAGGCTGTCCTGGCCGACACTGTCCTGGCCGACGGCACTGCGGTTATTCCGTGGTCCGCTGTGGCTGAGGAGTCGCCAGAGCCGCTGACCCGGAACCGGGCGATCGAGACTGACCTGGCGTACATCCTCTACACCTCGGGTTCGACCGGAATCCCGAAGGGAGTAATGATCTCGCACCGCAACTCGCTGACGTTTGTCGAGTGGGCAGCAGCCGCTGCCGGGCTCAGCGAGGCGGACCGCGTCTGCAGCCCGGCGCCGCTCCACTTCGACCTGTCGGTCTTCGACATCTTCTCCACCTGCCGGGCCGCCGGCTGCCTGGCGATTCTGCCGGACGGAACCGCCACTTTCCCGGTCTCGATCGCGAAGTGGCTGGCGTCAGAACGCATCTCGGTCTGGTACTCGGTGCCCTCGGTCCTCACGCTGCTTGCCTCCTACGGCGGCCTCGGGCGATGCGACCTGTCGCAGCTGCGGACGGTGATCTTCGCCGGGGAAGTGTTCCCGCCCAAGCACCTCGCCCAGCTGATGGCCGAGTTGCCGCACCCGCGCTACCTCAACTGGTACGGGCCGACCGAGACCAACGTCTGCACAGCGTTCGAGGTACCGCCGGGCAGTGCCGAGGCGGGGCCAGCCCCCATCGGGACGGCCTGCGCCAACACCGACGTGTTCGCGGTGACCAGCGAGGGCCGCCGGGTTTGCCAGCCCGGCGAGGTCGGCGAACTGTACGTGCGAGGTCCCTCGCTGATGCGCGGGTACTGGGGCCAGCCGGCCAAGACCCGCGAGGCGCTCGTCACGAGCCCGTTCCGCCCCGAGTGCGAAGAGCTCGTGTACCGGACCGGCGACCTGGTGACGCTGGATCTGTCCGGGAACTACCTGTACGTCGGCCGCAGGGACAGCATGGTAAAGATTCGCGGCTACCGGGTGGAGCTAGGCGAGGTGGAAGCGGCGCTGTACCGGCACCCGGCGATCCGCGAGGCGGCGGTGCTGCCGGTACCCGATGAGCTACTCGGCAGCCGCCTCCGCGCGATCGTTACCGCCGACGACGCGGCCAGCCTTGCCCGGCAGAGCGTGCTGGATCACTGCCGTCAGTGGCTGCCGAGCTACATGGTGCCTGACGTCGTCGAGATTCGCGAAGCACTTCCGAGGACCTCGACCGGAAAGGTCGACCGGGCCGGTCTTGCCAGCGAGTAGCACGGCCGGCGACATCCAAATCCGAACCCCGTTTATCGATAACGCGCAAGAAAGGCAGCCCACGTGGAGACCGTCATCATCGAGTACATCAGCCAGGAGCTCGTCCGAGACCCAGAGCTGCTGCCCCTGGCCGACGAGACCTCACTGCTGGAAAGCGGCATCCTCGATTCGCTGAGCCTCCTGCAGCTAGTGGTCTTCCTGGAAGAGCGCTTCGGCATCACGGTAGGCGACCAGGACCTGCTCCCGGAGAATTTCGCCAGCGTGAACACCATCTGCGCCTACCTCCGCACCCGAGAGCCCGCGAAGCAGGCTGCTCATGGGTGACAGCCACGCTTCCAGGCTGCTTCGAAATGTGGAAGGAGCGGCCTACTGGGCGGTAGTCGCGCCTGCGCTGGCGCGGCTGCCGGCCATCATCGGTTATCGAATCGCCTGCTGGCGGGGCGACTGGCTATACCGGCGGCACGTGGCCGAACGCACTGAGCTTGAACGCAACCTGTGGCAGGTTCTCGGGGCCGAGCTCAGCCCGGAGTCGGTCCAGGATGTGACCCAGGAATGGTTCCGGCTGTCCTCGTGCGAAGCGGTCGACGTCAAGCGGCTGCGCGGCAGCGGCCGGCCCCTCCAGCGGCTGGTCGAAATCCGGGGGCGGGAGCATCTCGAGGCGGCACTGGCAGCCGGCAGCGGAGCCATCCTGTGCTCTGCACACTTCGGCTCCTACGACAGCGCCTTCTCCATGCTGAACGCCTGCGGCTTCCCTGTTACCACGATCGGGCGCTGGCAGCACAAGTACACGGCCAGCCTGTCGACTGCGGAGCGGCGGTTCTGGGCGCTGGTCTACGCCAAGCCGCTGCAGCGCCTGCGGTACCGGCCGAACATCGAGCCATGGCCTGGCCGGTTCGACGTAGCGACGCGGGCGGCTGCCGCGCTTCGTGCCAACGAGGTGGTGACGGTCTCGATAGACGCGCCGCCGCTAGACAGCGACCAGGACAGGACCGTCGAGGTCCCGTTCCTCGGACGGCGGGCCCGGCTGCTGCCAGGGATCGTGACCCTGGCCCAGCTCACCGGGGCACCAGTACTCGTGGGTTTCCTGTACCGCTCGGCCGACTATTGCCATCAAGTGCTGGAGATTTCCCCGCCATTGCCGGCTGGAGGCGAGCCGGCGTCAGCGTTCGGGCGCTGTGCCGCCGAGGTCAGCGCTGCTATCACCAAGAGTCCCGCCCACTGGCGTTACTGGGCGAGTTCTGCTGACCTGGCGACGCTCGGGCTGGTCTTGCCTGAGCCGGACCGGTCGGCGGCCGCCGCCAGCTCAGTCGTAGCGATGAACTGAGCGGCTAGCTGCTGGGCGGAGAATAGTCGCCCGCAGGCACAGCTCGCTTCGTCCTGGCATGAAATGTCACCATAGCTCGGTTATCCAGATACTATGCAGCGGTTTGGGGACAACTCGGATCGTGTGTCTGGGTAGTTGATGCGTGGAGGACGCATGTCGGCAGGCCGGCTGGCCCTTGCTGTCGTCGGTGCCATAGCGGCCTGGTGCGCGGCGGCCTTGGTGTGCTCACCCTGGGCGGGCGCCGCGGTGTCGGCGGTTACTGCCACCCCGGCCATCGCCTTGACTGCTGCCCCGACAACCACGGCCGCTCCAACCACGGGCACTCCAACCACGGGCACTCCGACGACGGCTCCGACACCTGCTCCGTCGACCGCGCCTAGCGTGACTCCGTCACCTACTCCATCGGCGACCACGACCGCGCCAGCCAGCCCCGCGCCACCAACTGCCAGCCCAACCTCCAGCCCGTCATCGCCAAGCTCGTCGCCGAAACCGAGCAGAACGCCGTCACCGAAACCGACCAGAACGCCGTCACCGAAGCCGAGTCCGACGCCGTCACCGGCCAAGGCCGCCGAGCCACCGGCCGGAAACCCGCCCGGTGCGGGCAACATGCTCGGCACGCGGGCCCCTGCATCGCGGGCAGCGCACTCGGCCACGACTGCCGGGCCGAGCCGCAACCACGCCAGGGCAAGCTCATCAGCGAGCGGCGCCCCCGCGGCAGTGCAGCCTCCCGCTCGGGATGCTGCCAGCGACCTGCCGGCTACCACCAGTTCAGGTCCGCCGGCCGCCGTCATAGCCATCGCCGTCAGCGCATTCGGCGCGCTGGCTGGCTGCTCATTTGCCGCCGCGAGGCGCCGCCCATTTGCCGCCGCGAGGCGCCGCTCATTTGCCGTCGCGAGGCGTCGCCCGCGGCCGGTGCCGAGACACAGACGTCGCACGACGAGACGAACCCCGCGCTGGTCAGACTGGGACTAGCGACCGCGTGGTGGCTGGTGCGCGCGGGCGGCGCACCCGACGATCGCGTCCGGCCTCGAGGACCGTCTTAAGGTCACTGAGCAACCGGTCCCAGTCGCACGCGCCGACGGGAACAGGCGCCGGAGCACCCGGCGCGCCACCGGGCTCGCAGCTGACGGTCAGCGACGTGTAGCCGGTGAGCGTGTCCCGGAGTTCGACGGAGAGCCGGGCAGATCTTGCTGATTCGTCCTGTTTGAGCGCGAAGCAGATCGCGTCCCGGACGTCCTCGGGCGTGGCCTTGATGAAGATCCTGCAAACAACCCGCGTTCGCATTTCTTGTGACATCGCCCCCGGTGACATGACGGTCATGGTCTCTCCCGCGCTCTGATCGGTGCCCCCGGCCCTCGAGTCCGGCCGCTCTGTTCATTAGTAGCGGCGCGCCAAGAAAGCCGGTTGTACCGGCGATGGAGCCCGGATGGAGGCACGCACGCTTCCGGTCGCCGGCCTCCACACGACCGCCATGGCGGCTACACCCGCGCCGCAGCCCGAGCCGGTGAACTGAAATCCGGTACCGGCCAGCCAGGGAGGAAAGATGACCGGTAGTGACCTGATCGTGGAAATCCCGTGGATCCTCTTCGGTCTGTTTCTCGCCGGAATCGGGTTCCGGCTGCGCGGATTCCGCCGCATCCCTGGCCGGCCGCGCGGCGTGAAGCCTCACGAGCCCCGCAAGGACGAAGCAAGCAACTCCGCAGGCGTGATGCCGCCGGCGGATTCCAGCGGGAACGACCGGCAGCGGCCCCCCGCATCGTGAGCAGCCCTCACACCATCTCCATGGCCGTTGCGCTGCGGATTCACGATGACCGGCTGAAATGATCCCGAGCTGGTCGCCCCCGACCCCCCTGGGGCGGCCAGCGCCCGACTTGCCAGTGAGAGGAGATTAGACAATGAGCTCATCACTCGCCACGACCACTCCGAACGCCAGCACGAGAAGGCTGCTGCTCGCCCGTGCGCCGGTCAGCGAAGCGAAGGCGAACGGCCCGCTGCCGGACAGCACAGCGGCAGCACTCGCCTCCAGCGGACTGCCCAAGGCTGGCGCCGTCCTGGCTGTCACCGCACGGCCAGGCGTGGAATCGGCCGGCCTTGGCGGGCTGCTGTACGCCTTCGGCGCGGCCGGAGCCCGCCTCTCGCTGCTGAGCCTGACCAGAGGCGAAGCATCCCCGTACAACTCGACATCCGTGCGGCTCGAGGCCGTCCGCCCCTGGGAGCTTCAGCTGGCGTCCTGGCTCCTCGGAATCTCGTCGGTCGCGGTGGCGGACTTCCCTGACGGCGGCCTGGGCTACTGCCCGATGCCGGAGCTGACCGAGCGGGTGCAGCGAGCGATCGCCGAGCACAACCCGGACCTGGTGCTGGTGCTGGACCCGGCCGCCGGGGATTCCGGCGACGCCCGGGCCGCCCACGCTGCGTACCTGGCAGCCGTGCGGGCCGGGGTGCCGGTCGCCGCCCGCACCGCGCCTGGAGCCCAGGGTGGCTGCCTGGTCAGGCTCGGGGCGGAGACTGAGGCCGCCCGGGCGGTCCAGCGTTCAGCTACACGGGCGCACGCGAGCCAGTCGGAGGCACTGCCTGAAGCTCTGAGCGCCGTGGACTCGCTGGGCGACCGCGAGCAGCTTCGCTGGCTGGTGCCTTCCACCGTAGGGAACCCGGGCCCGCGGCTGGCCGAGCCGGTCCCCGCTCGAGGACGGTACCGCTGAGGCCGGCCCGCGGTTGACGGCTGCCACCAGGGCAGCCTCCGCGCTTGCCTGGCTATAGGAGGTCCGGCCACTCACCGGCCCTGACCAGGACATGCCAAGCTGGTGATGGCCGGTTGTGTCGTGCGACTCAATGGACTGCGCCTGCCGGGTGAAGAAGCCAGCGAACTCGTCCGTCTTAGCCGTGACCGCCAGTACCTTGAGGTCTTGCACGAAAATCCCCTTGAACGACTGCCCGTCGCCCCCGGCGTTGCTGCCGCACTGGACTCCCCGGCACGGCTCGCGCAGCACTCCGTCGATCGTGAGATGACCGATCGCCGCTTCGCCGATGCCCTCTGCGGTGCGGAGCAGCTCAGCGTTCCTGGTGGCTCTGTAGAGCTGAGCTAGGCCGGCCAGGAGGACTCCCTGGTTGTAGCTCCAGGTGTTCTCGTGGTTGTTGGCGCAGCGCGCATTCAGCCCGTCATTGACCAGGTCACTGGAGTTGATCATCCCGCTGCGGGAGAACCAGCCCCACTCGGCGTTGGCCCAGTTCAGGTACTTGGAGTCGCCGGGGATGGCGTTGTGCAGCCAGGCAGTCAGCTCAAGGAAGAGCTCGTTGGCGATCGCGTTCTTGTAGGTCCTCGCCGTCGACCACCACACTCCGCCGCCGCAGGCGGGTGTCCAGGAGCGGTGAATGTAGTCGGCGTCGGTCTCTGCCATCGCGAGGTACCGGTTGGCACCGGTCATCGCGTATGCCTGCAGCCAGGCCAGTCCCCACCAGCCGGTGTCGTCGTTGAAGGCGTCCTCGAAGTCACCAGACTCGTGGCGAGCGAACGCGGCCGAGATCACACGGCTATAGCCGGCGTCACCGGTGGTCTGCTGGAAGGTCTCCAGAGTGGATAGCGCGACTGCGGCTTGCCACCAGGAATTTCCGATTAGTCCGGTAGACCGGTTATAGGACCTCATCAACTCGGCCATGCCTGCTTTTTGCGGGCTCAGGCCTGCAAGCGACACCGCGGCGGCACGTGCTGAAAGGCTGCGAGCCGCACCGTGGCTCACCGAGGTCACCCCGGCTATCGGTCCGGCAGCCATGAGCACGCCAGTGAGGATGAGTAAAGCCGGCCGGCGGGCGAACCTAACAACGCAGCCGAGCATCTTTCCCACATCCTCACCTGCTTCCTGGCGCTTCGTCGCATAACGGGGAACGATGCACCATACCTTCAAGCCCCGATCGTTAACAAAAGGAGCAAACTAAATCCGATAAATCGGAATCTAGAGGTAAAATAGGCTCTTGCAGCTAGATCGGCGGACCTCGCCTGCCGCCACCGGCCGGACGACTCGACGGCGCAGCGCGCAGCTGCGAGCGGTGCCGTCGAAGCAGGGGAATGTGGCCCGGAACCGGGATTGGTCATTGCCTTTACGGCCAGCTGTGGTTACGTTCCGGTGCAGGCCCGATTAGCGGGAAAGACTCAACGCGCAGCGCTGCACAAAGGAGAGTCAACTTATGAAAACCTCGCGTTTCCTGGCTTTAACGGCCTCGGCCGGGCTTGCGATTTCCTTCCTGGCGGCAAGCACTGCTGCCGTCTCAGCCAGCGCGGCGCCGCGGCCGGCCAGGGTAACCCTCCGGAATTCCGCGACGCCGGCGCTCGAGCGCTCGCATCAGGTCGGCAAGGTGGCGGCTGACAGCAAGGTCAGTTTTGACCTGCTTCTCAAGCTCCGGAACGCATCGGGCGCCGCCGCATTCGTCCGCGCGGTTTCCAGCCCGGGCTCACGCCAGTTCCACCACTACCTGACGGACGCGAAGTGGGAGTCCCGGTACGCGCCGGCGAAATCCTCCGTGGCCAAGGCCGAGTCGTGGCTGCGCCACAACCACTTCGGCGTCAAGTCGGTAGCCAAGGACCGGCTGTTCGTCTCCGCGAGCGGCACGGCGAGGCAGGTCGAGCGGACCTTCGGCGTGAGCCTCGGCTACTACATGGTGACCGGCCACAAGGTGCGCCTCGCCAGCGGAACGCTGAGCATGCCGGCCTCGATGGCCGGCACGGTGACCGGCGTCGTGGGGGTCAACGAGTACCTCGCCACGACCGGGCTCGCCACAGTGCCCTCAGCTACTACGAAGGCCAAGCCCGCCCAGGAACCGGCCCCTCCGGCGGGCTTCCGCAACCCGCAGCCGTGCTCGGCGTACTGGGGACAGAAGACCGACACAAAGGACTCCGGCTCGCTGTACGCCCCCTACACCGCGCCGCTGCCGTACGACATCTGCGGTTACAAGCCGGCTCAGCTCCGGGGTGCCTACGGGCTGGCAGGATCAGTGGCCAAGGGCACCGACGGCACCGGCGTGGGGATCGCGATCGTCGACGCCTACGACTCACCGACGCTGCTATCGGACGCGCAGCTGTACTTCCGGCTGAACGACCCGTCGCACCCGCTGAGCTCAAGCCAGTTCATCAACATCCCGCCGGCCACGATCGACGACCAGGCTGAGTGCGGCGGTAGCGGCTGGTATCCCGAGCAGGCACTCGACGTGGAGTCCTCGCACTCCATGGCGCCGGGAGCGACCATCCTGTTCGTCGGCGCGCAGGACTGCCAGGACAGCAGCCTGCTGGCCGCACTGCAGACGGCCGTCACCAGCGGCGCCTCCGTAGTGAGTGACTCCTGGGGTGACACTCTCGGGGACCTCTTCACCGACGCCGCGACCAAGACCGCGTTCGACGACACGTTCATGCTCGCCGCCTCCACCGGCGTCAGCGTGCTGTTCTCCAGCGGGGACAGCGGCGACAACTTCGCCGACTTCGGGCTTGCCGCTCCGGATTACCCGGCGTCGAGCCCGTTCGTGACAGCTGTCGGCGGAACCTCTCTCGAGGTCGGCGCCGCAAACAAGCGACTGGCCGAGTACGGCTGGTCGACGGCCAAGCAGGTGCTGTGCACGCCGCCCTCGACGACGAACTGCGGCTCGGCGACGACGCCGGCCGGGAGTCTCGCATTCCAGGCAGGCGGCGGAGGCGGCACTAGCTACTACTACACCCAGCCGTACTACCAGGCTCCGGTGGTGCCGTCCGCGCTCGCGCTTCGAAATGAGGCGCTGTTCGGTCCGGTGCCGCTACGTGTCATCCCCGATATCTCCATGGACGCCGACGCCAGTACCGGATTCCTGATCGGCCTGACGCAGACGTTCCCGGACGGGACCTATTACGACCAGTTCAAGGAGGGCGGCACAAGCCTGGCCTCACCGCTGCTGGCCGGGGTCATCGCCGACACCGACCAGGCTGCGGTGCTGCCGCTCGGCTTCCTCAACCCGGTGCTGTACAAGGCGTACCTCGTCACTCCGGCCGCGTACAACGACATCGTCGCGCCGGCCGACCCGGACGCCGCCGCGTTGATCCGGGTCGACTACGCGAACGAGGTCGACGCGTCCGACGGCTATGTGGTGAGCCTGCGGGTCATCAACTACGCCGGGCCCGAGACGTACTGTGACGGCACCGGCAACTGCGCGACGCGCCCAGTGACGCTGACCGCGGTTCCCGGGTTCGACAGCCTGACCGGACTCGGATCTGCCGGACCGAAGTTCATCCGCACCCTGTCGAAGTACTGAGCTAGCTCAGTACTTCGACCTGATCTGAACCACTGGCGGGGGCACCGGGCAACCGGTGCCCCCGCACCATCTGAAGAACGGGCCGCTAACCGGCCTCGCCAGTCATGATCTGCACGACGTCCGCCAGAGCTTCGTCGTCGCCGACGTTGCCGGGAAAGACGACGTACGGCACGCCCATCGCTTCGGGCGCGGCGTCGAGCGGCCGGAACACCGAGATCATGCCGGGGAACAGCTGGCCGGCCACTTCGGCGCGGCGGATGCGGAGGCCGTGCACGGCGACGTCATGCGCGGTGATGCCGCCCTTGGCGATAATCCAGGCCGGGCTGGCGGCCGGACCGCGCCCGGCCGTGACGACCTGCCGGACAGCGCTAGCCAGTGCCGCCGAGATCGTGCGCCCTACCGCCAGGCTGTCGTCGGCGTCGCGGCCGGATGCCACCGTGCGACTGGTGTACAGCAGCACATCTGACCGGCTTAGCGCATCCGCGGCTTGCCGCGCCGCACGAGCCGCTACCTCGCCCGCGTGAGTACCGGCAAGCAGAGCGGGAACGTCCAGTTCGACGTCAGCAATGCGACGCCGCGCACGGAGTGCAGCTAGCTGCCGGCTGGTCTGCGCGACGTGGGATCCGGCAACGATCAGGCCATGACCGCCCGCTCCCGTCCCGGGCGATCGGAGGTCCGCGCCGCGAAGCGGCTCCATTGGCTCAAGGCCGGCCAGAGCCCGGACGAACGAGGGCCCGGTGCGGAACAGCAAGGCCTTGCCGTCGCGCTCGGCCAGCAACGAGCCGTACGCGACCGCCTCCAGGTCGGAGTACTCGGTCGCATTGACGATCACCCAGGCTCCGTCCGCCAGGCCGGTCAGGATGTCGCGGATCCGGCCGGGCCCGCCGGTCCTGATGTCGGCCAGGCTGAT
The DNA here is from genome assembly GCA_963831615.1 of uncultured Actinomycetota bacterium. Classification (GTDB taxonomy): domain Bacteria; phylum Actinomycetota; class Actinomycetes; order Streptosporangiales; family Streptosporangiaceae; genus JAJYUU01. Next base: position 92,034 of record CAWHQU010000005.1, read on the forward strand.
GCTGCGCACTTGCGCGGGAGAGATCACCCCGCCGGACTTCTCGGCGACGAAGTCCTTCAGGTCGGATGAGGTGTAGCCGAACGCCGCATCGCGCGCGAACTCGGTCTCACCGACCGGGACGAAGCCGGAACTTGTGCGGGCCCAGTGGATGTCGACCGCGGTAAGCCGCGCCGCCTCGATGAAGGCGGGGGCGAGAACCACGCCGTCGAAGCCAGCTCCGGCGACTTGGCGGCGGACTGCCTGCAGCGCGCGGACTTCCGCCATCAGATGGCCGCGCAGTGTCGAGTCGCTGCGGCTGACGAGCTGAATCCGCGACCCGTCCCGCCTGCCCGCAACGCCCATCAGGCCGCGGGCAACGCGCGTGGTGAGCTCGGTTGCGGCCGGCTCTGCGAGGCTGCGCGTGTTCGTCAGGACGAAGCATGTCGCGGCCGGGCCAGCGAGCGCTGCTGCATAGACCTCCTCGCCGCCGGCTGTCACGACCTCAACGCCATGCACGGCCTGCGAGCCGGTGGGGTCATCGTCGAGTACGCCGGTCAGCACGCCGTCCTGCGTGCGCAACCCGCGGATCGACTCCCGCAACCGGGCACCGTCGGAGCGCGCGGGCGGCAAGCCCTCGAAGACCTGCCGCGCGGCTGGCAAGTGACCGGCTGGCAACTGCGCGTTCCCGGTCAAGTCAGCGGCAGGCGGCAGGACATACGATCACCTTAGTGCCGTGCCGATTGCCGCAGAAAGGTAACGTGACGTGCCGAACGTGCTGGTCACTGGCGGTGCAGGCTTCCTGGGCGCACGCCTCGCCCGGCAGTTGCTGACGGCTGGCACGCTCGCCGTTGCAGGCGGCGAGCCGGAACCGATCGCGCGGCTGGTCCTCGTCGACCGGGTGCCTGCGCCCGCGGACCTCGCAGCCGATCCGAGGGTGACCGCCATCAGCGGCGAACTCGGCGACTTGCTCGATCCCGGCCCCATCCCCGCCGGCCCGTCCCCGCCGCCCATCCCCGCCGACACCGTGCTCGCCGGCATCGACGTGATCTTCCACCTGGCTGCCGCAGTGAGCGCCGAGTGTGAAGCCGACTTCGACCTCGGCATGCGCGTGAATCTGGGCGGCACGCAGGCGCTGCTCGCGCGCTGCCGGGACGTGGAGACCAACCCGGTCGTGGTGTTCGCAAGTTCCCTCGCGGTGTTCGGGGGGTCGGTCGAGCATCCGCTCCCCCGTGTCGTCGACGACCAGACAATGCCGAATCCGCAATCCAGCTATGGCGTGCAGAAGGTCATCGGCGAGCAGTTGCTGGCGGATTACACGCGCAAAGGCTATCTGCGGGGCCGGGCCATTCGGCTGATGACGGTCAGCGTGCGACCGGGACGTCCCAATGCGGCGGCTTCCGGATTTCTGTCCGGCATCATCCGTGAGCCGCTGGCCGGCCAGCGCGCGATCTGCCCGGTCGGCCCGGAGGCTGAGGTCGCGCTGACCTCACCGGGCCGGGCGGTCGACGCCCTGCTCTGTGCTGCTGCCTCCGCCGAGGCGGCCTGGGGCGGCCGCACCCCGGTGACCTTGCCGGCCCTCACCGTGACGGTGGGGCAGATGGTCGCCGCGCTGGAGCACGTCGCCGGGCCGCAAGTCAGCGCGCTGATCGACTGGATCCCTGACCCGGCCGTGGCGGCGATCGTGACAAGCTGGCCAGCTCGGTTCCGGGCGGAGCGGGCAGGTCGCCTGGGCCTGCGCCCCGACCCCGACTTCGAATCCGTCATCCGGGCATATCTAGCCGAGACGCGGACTATCCGGACGGCAACCGCTGGCGGGCGGGAAGGCTGACTGCGGTCTGCGCGCTACGCTATAAAGCTGGTCAGGACGGATAGTGACCGGAAGTGAGGCTGACCGTGGCGCTGCCCAATGACACAGCGGCGAAGTTCCAGGACTACGCCCATCCGGAGATGCTTGTCAGCACTGAGTGGCTCGCCGAGCATCTGCAGGACCCCGGTCTTGTGGTGGCCGAGTCCGACGAGGACGTGCTGCTGTATGAGACCGGCCACATCCCTGGCGCGGTGAAGCTGGACTGGCACACCGAGCTCAACGACCCTGTCACCCGCGACTACGTCGACGGGGCCGGGTTCGCGCGGCTGATGTCGGACAAAGGCATCAGCAGGGACACCACGGTGGTCCTCTACGGCGACCGCAACAACTGGTGGGCGGCCTACGCGCTGTGGGTCTGCACGCTGTTCGGCCATCCCGACGTGCGGCTGCTGGACGGAGGCCGGGCGAAGTGGATCGCCGAGGGGCGGGAGATGACGACCCAGGTGCCCCAGCGCCCGCGCGCTGACTATCCCGTCGCCGAGCGGGACGACAGCACGTTCCGCGCCTTCCGCGATCAGGTCCAGGCGCACCTGGGCAAGCCGCTGATTGACGTCCGCTCGCCGGGCGAGTACACCGGCGAGCTCTTGCACATGCCGGACTACCCGCAAGAAGGCGCGCTGCGAGGCGGCCACATTCCCGGTGCCAGAAGCATCCCCTGGGCGCGCGCAGCTGCCGACGACGCCACGTTCCGGGCCCGTGCGGAGCTGGACGCGATCTACGCCGGCGAGGCAGGGCTCAGTCCGGACGACGAGGTCGTCGTCTATTGCCGGATCGGCGAGAGGTCCAGCCACACCTGGTTCGTGCTGCACCACCTGATGGGCTACCCGCATGTCCGCAACTACGACGGGTCCTGGACGGAGTGGGGCAACTCGGTCAAGGCCCCGATCCGTCGCGGGGAGGAGCCATGACCACTGTTCCCGGGACGCTCAGCCCCCGGCTGCAGGAGATCGCCGACGACTTCACCGCGCTCGGCGACGCTGAGCGACTGCAGCTGCTGCTGGAGTTTGCCGGCGACCTGCCGCCGCTGCCTGCGCGATACGCCGATCACCGCGACCGGCTGGAGCCGGTGCCGGAATGCCAGACGCCGCTGTTCCTGGCCGTCGAGACCGACGACGACGGCACCGTGCACCTGTTCTTTGACGCGCCGCAGGAGGCACCGACCACCCGCGGGTTCGCCGGCATCCTGCACGCCGGGCTGGACGGGCTGGACGCCGGGCAGATCCTGGAGACCCCTGGCGAGTTTTCGGCCCGGCTTGGCCTGCAGGATCTGGTCAGTCCGCTGCGGCTGCGCGGCATGTCCGCGATGCTCGCGCGGATCAAGCGGCAGATTCGCGAGCAGCAGAACCGCTGAGCACCGGACTTCGGCACTGAGAGCCGTACCTTGACTCCCTGTCGGTTCGCCGGGCACATAACGGTCAAATAGCCGCGCAGGGCCCGGCAAACCGACAGGGAGTTGCGTCCAATTGCCGGGCGGCGCATGGATCGCGCATGGATTGCTGGCACAGGCTTTCCCTTCCATTGCACCGCGAGTCAGGCTGATGGGTATGACGACCTGGGTCACCCACCCCAGGGGGAGCGATCATGGATTGTCCGCACCAGCCTCCGTGCCCTCCGGCCGACGCGCCGGATTGCGAGGCCGCGCACGTCGTGGCCTCGCACCCGGAACAAGGCTGGAGCTTGCTGTGTAACGGTGTCGTCCTGTTCGAAGACACCGGCGACCTGCTGCCCGACGGGCGGATCATCACGCCGCACCGGGCCAGACTGGACGTCGAACTCGTAGCCTGTGGCGGCGGGCACCACGGGCCTTAAGCCGACCCTGGGTAGCACCGCCCGCATTACCCCGTTAGGCGTCGTATCACCGCCGCCCCGCCAAAGTTCCTGTAGTAGCCGGGACTTAGGCACCGTGCTTTCGGTGCGCCGTGGCGCAAGCAGCGCCAGGAACGCAGCGGGCGCGGCGGGAGCCGGTTTCTGCGCGCACCGACTCACTGGGCATCCGCCCCAGCTACAAGGAGACGACGTCAACGATGGCAGCCACGCTTCAGGAGATCCTGCTCTCGCCGGACTACCAGCCTCAGGTAGTCGCTGACTGCTACGACCTGATCCAGCAGGAAGTGTCCGATAAATCCGGGATCACGGGAACCGCAGTGAAGCTCGCCTACAAGACGGTGACCGCTTTCGCGCCCGGCCACATCCGCTACATGGTCGAGTCGCTGCTCCCGCAGCTGGCCGAGACGCTCGACCCGTTCTGGGCTGACTTCACCGCCTCCGGCAGTTCCGAGTTCGGCGACTACCTGGTCAAGCGGTCCGACGAAGTGTCGGAAGCGCTGCTGTCGGTTACCGACGCCAGGGCGGAGGCCTCGGACCGGCCGGCGATCGTCAAGGCCTACCGCGCCGTCCGCGGCAGCGCTGGCAGGCAGATTGAGGCTGCGCTTCCGCGCGTCGGCGACCTGGTGCTGAAGTACGCCGGCTGACGTTCTGCCGGCTCCGCGCCGGGGAGCGCGGCCTGTCCGGGCTTGCCGGGCAGTTCGGATTCGCGGATCTGCCATTCCGAACTGCCCGGCTGTAACGTCTACGGCAGTGCCCATCTCGCCCGGAGGAGACGCATGTTCGCACGTCAGCATGCCGTGGATGATCCCGGCAAGCCCGCCATCGTCATGGCCACGTCGGGCGAGATAGTGACCTACGCCGAGTTCGAGGCGCGCGCCAACCGGGTAGCGCACCTGCTCCGGGCCGCCGGCCTGCAGCGCGGGGACCACATCGCGATCTTCATGGAGAACAGCACGCGCATGCTCGAGATCGAGGGCGGCGCGGAGCGCACCGGGCTGTACTACACGCTGATCAACAGCTACCTCGCAGCGGACGAAGTCGCGTACATCATTACCAACTCCAAGTCCAGGGTGCTGTTCAGCTCGGCGGCCAAACGTGAGGTCGCGCACGCAGCGGCGGCGCAGTGCCCGCAACTTGAGCGGCGCCTGATGGCTGGCACCGGTACTGCCGCAACGCCGGACGGCTGGGAGTCTTACGAGAACGTCGTCGCCGGCTACCCCGCCGACCCGGTGGCCGACGAGTCGCTTGGCGCAGCGATGCTCTACTCCTCCGGTACCACCGGACAGCCCAAGGGCGTGCTGCGCGACCTGCCGGACGCCGCCCCCGGCGAGCCGCTGCCGGTCATGCAATTCGTTAGCGCGATGTTCGGCTTCCGGCCTGGCATGACCTACCTCAATCCGGCGCCGCTCTACCACTCAGCACCAGCCGCGAGCGTGTCGGCAGCACTCCGGCTGGGCGCCACCGTCGTGGTGATGGAGCACTTCGACGCCGAGCAATGGCTCGCGCTGGTCGAGCGGCACAGGGTGACGAACTGCCAGATGGTCCCGGTCATGTTCAACCGGCTGCTCCGCCTCCCGGCCGAGATCCGGGCGAAGTACGACACCTCGTCGCTGGAGTGCATCGTGCATGCGGCGGCGCCCTGTCCCGTGCACGTCAAGAAGGAGATCATCGACTGGCTTGGCCCGATCGTCACCGAGTACTACGGCGCGACGGAGGCCAACGGCTTCACCTTCTGCGACAGCGCGACGTGGCTGACCCACCCCGGCACAGTGGGCCAGCCCATACTCGGCGAGCTGCTGATTCTCGATGACGACGGCAACCCGTGCCCGGCCGGCGAGGACGGGACGATCTGGTTCCGCGGGGCGACCGCGTTCCAGTACTTCGGCGACGCGGCTAAGACGACCGCGAGCCGCCGGGATGGCGGCGTCACCAGCACGGTCGGCGACGTCGGCCACGTGGACGCCGACGGCTTCCTGTACCTCACCGACCGGAAGAGTTACATGATCATCTCCGGCGGCGTCAACATCTACCCGCAGGAGGCCGAGAACCTGCTGTCGGGGCATCCAGCCGTCCTCGATGTGGCCGTGATCGGCGTCCCCAACGAAGACCTCGGCGAGGAAGTCAAAGCCGTGGTGCAGCTAGCCGATCCGGGCGCCGCGAGCCCGGAACTCGCGGCCGAGCTGATCGCCTACTGCCGGGACCGGCTCACCCATTTCAAGTGCCCGCGAACCGTCGACTTCGTGCCCGAGCTCCCCCGCTCAGCCACCGGCAAGCTGTACAAGCGCTTCCTGCGCGATGCCTACTGGGCGGGCCACCAGACATCCATCGTGTAAGGAAACGCGCACCGAAGGGCTAGCCGATGACAGCGACCACCCCAGCTGAGGGGCTGCAGCTACGCTCCCTCGTCAGGGCTGATCAGGTACTTGAGGTCTCGCTTGCGTCCGTCCCGGTGCCCGAGCCTGGCCCCGGCGATGTGATCGTGGCTATCGAAGCGGCTCCGGTCAATCCGTCCGACCTCGGCCTGCTGTTCGCCGGCGCTGACCTGAGCGCCGCGGTCGTGACCGGTCCCCCGCAGCGGCCGGTGCTCACTGCCCCGATCCCGGATGGCGCGATGCGCGCTCTGGCCGGCCGCGTCGGCACGCCGATGCCCGTCGGCAACGAGGGCGCCGGCACTGTGGTCGCGGCCGGATCGTCTGCCGAGGCGCAGGCGCTGCTAGGCAAGACTGTGGCCGTAGCCGGCGGCGCCATGTACTCGCAGTACCGCGAGGTCCGCGCCGCGGCTTGCCTGCCGTTGCCGGACGGTACGCCAGCTGCCGACGGCGCATCGTCGTTCGTCAACCCGATGACGGCCCTCGGCATGGTCGAGACCATGCGCCTTGAAGGCCACACCGGCCTGGTGCACACCGCGGCCGCGTCCAACCTCGGGCAGATGCTGGTCCGGCTGTGCGCCGAGGAGCAGATCCCGCTCGTCAACATCGTGCGCAAGCAGGCCGATCAAGAACTGCTGCGATCCGCTGGCGCGGCGCATGTGTGCGACTCGTCGGTTCCTCAGTTCACCAGCGACCTGACAGCCGCGCTCGCCGATACCGGCGCCACGCTCGCTTTCGACGCGACTGGCGGCGGCACGCTCGCCAGCCAGATCCTGACCTGCATGGAGGCCGCGGCCAGCGCGACGGCCGGAAGCTACAGCCGGTACGGGTCGGCAGTACACAAGCAGGTCTACATCTACGGCTCGCTGGACCGCGGGCCGACCGAACTGGTCCGCAACTACGGCATGGCGTGGGGTATCGGCGGCTGGCTGCTCACCCCGTTCCTGCAGAAGATCAGCCCGGCCGACCTGACCCGGCTGCGCGAGCGGGTGGCGGCAGGCCTGGCGACCACGTTCGCGAGCAGCTACGCCGGCCAGATGTCGCTGGCAGGCGCGCTGCAGCCCGCAGCGATCGCCAGGTACGGCCGGATGGCGACCGGTTCGAAGTACCTGATCGTCCCGCCGCTGGAAGATAGCTCCGCCGGGTAAGAATGGCACAGCCGAATCTGCCTACCAGGGAGCGCCGATGACCACTGACGCGACAGGCACAGAGCCGGGAGTCATTACCAAGCTCAGCCCGCGTCCGTTTGCCGCCACGGTTTCCCGGCTGCAGGAGCTGATCCAGGCTAAGGGCCTGAAGGTGTTCTCGGTCATCGACCAGCGCGCCGAGGCGCAATCCGCCGGACTCGACCTGCGCGACACCACCCTGGTGGTCTTCGGCAGCCCGGCCGCCGGGACCCCGGTCATGGCAGCCGCGCCGCTGTCCGCTCTCGACCTGCCGCTCAAGGTGCTGATCTGGGCGGACGACAGGCAGGTGAAGGTTTCTTACGTCGCGCCCGCCGAGCTGGGAAACCGTCATCGTCTTAGCACCGACCTGGTCGAGAGACTGGCAGCCATCGGGCCGCTGACCGATGCGCTCATCGCGAGCTAGCGCAGCCCGGCGCTCACACCGCGGGCTGACGTTCCCGCCCCGCACTGGAAGGCATGATGAGAATGCTGATCGACACCGGCGCGGGGATCTCTGCCGCTCCGCTGCAGATGGAGACCGCGGCTACCGCTGCCGAAGCAGACGGCTACGACGGGTTCAGCGTTCCGGAGACCAAGCACGATCCCTTCGTCTGCGCCGCGCTCGCCGCGCGCGCGACCGACCGCATCAGCCTGCGGTCCTCGATCGCGGTTGCGTTCGCGCGCAACCCGATGAGCGTGGCCATGCTCGGCAACGACATCCAGCTCATCTCGGCCGGCCGGTTCCAGCTCGGTCTGGGGTCACAGGTACGGCAGCACATCGAGCGCCGGTACTCGATGCCGTGGAATCACCCAGCCGACCGGATGGAAGAGTTCATCGCCGCCGTTCGGGCTATCTGGCGTAGCTGGGAGACCGGCGAACGGCTGGCCTTCCGCGGCACCTTTTATCAGCACACTCTGATGACCGACTTCTTCAACCCCGGCCCGAACTCCTTCGGCAATCCGCCGGTACTGCTCGCGGCTGTCGGCGAGCGAATGACCGGCGTGGCGGGCCGGATCGCCGACGGCATGCTCTGCCATGGCTTCACCACGGAGGCATACCTGCGGGAGCGCACAATCCCGGCGCTGCGCGCAGCCCGCGGCTCGCTGGACGGATTCGAGATCTGCCTGCCAGCGTTCGTGGTGCTCGGCCGCGACGACAATCAACGGGCTGCGGCCGAGACCGGGGTACGCCAGCAGATCGCCTTCTACGGCTCGACGCCCGCATACCGGGGAGTACTCGACATGCACGGCTGGGGCCAACTGTACGAGAAACTCAATCTGCTGTCCCGGCGCCAGGAATGGGCGGCCATGGGCGACCTCATCTCCGACGACGTGCTCAGCACGTTCGCGATCGCGGGCGACCCCGAGCGGGTTGCTGCCGGGTTGCAGGCACGGTTCGGCGACATTGTCACTCGCATCTCGCTCTATACCCCGTATGCGGCTGACGGCGAGCTAGTGACGGCCGTCATCGCGGCGCTGCGCGGATAGGCCCGGTCGGTGCCTGCCGTCCATCCGCTCGACAATCCTGCGCTGGCCGCGCTCCTCGGCCCGCAGGCGCAGCTCGCGGAGCGCCTCGGCGCCGTAGCGTGCTTCGCCTCAGACGTTTCACCGTTCGTTGGGCTACCCGTCGAGCCGGGTACGCGCGACTGGGCAGACCTGGCGACGCTGGTCGGCCCGGGCGGCGTCGCAGCGACAGCAGGCGTGCCCGCGGTGCCGCCGCCAGACTGGCGGGTAGTGATGAACCTGGCCGGCGTGCAACTGACCGGCGAGCAGATCGCACCAGCCCCCGACGCCGAGGCGATGTCGCTCGGCGCGGCAGACGTGCCGGAGATGCTGGACCTGGCGGCGCGGACCAGGCCCGGGCCGTTCTTGCCGCGGACCATCGAGTTCGGCGGCTACCTCGGTATCCGCCAGGGCGGCGCGCTCGTGGCGATGGCAGGCGAGCGACTGCGCCCGCCGGGCTGGTCCGAGATCAGCGCCGTCTGCACGGACCCGGCATTCCGCGGCAAGGGCCTGGCGACGAGGCTCACGCTCGCAGTGGCCGCCGCGATCACCGCGCGCGGCGAGAAGCCCTTCCTGCACGCGGCAGCCGACAACGTCACCGCGATCCGGCTGTATGAGTCACTCGGCTTCCGGCTGCGGCGGCCCGCGACGTTCGTGGTGGCCCGCGCGCCTAAGGCCTGAACGCCGCGAGCGGCCCGCCGGTGCAGCGCCGGGAGGCCGCGGATGATGGACTGTAGGAACCGGGACCATCGCCCCTTGGCCGGGCGCAGTCGCGACCAGTTGGATGGCAGAAGCGCCCGCGACAATACCGGGCCACCAGGAATGCGAGGCAGCCTCGATGGCCACTGAAAACGGTTCAGCACCACACGTCGTGGTCGGCGTGGACGGCTCTGCCGAGTCAGAAAAGGCCCTCAAGTGGGCAGCCGGCTACGCCGCAGCGACCGGCGCGACCGTCACCGCTGTGTTCTCCTGGCATTACCCGGCACCGGTTGGGCTGACCCCGGTAGGCGTGGCGCCCAAACCCGTCACTGACGACGTCCGCGCGCACCTGCAAGAAGACCTGGACAAAGCGCTGACCGAGGTCTTCGGCTCGTCGATACCGGCCAATATTTCGGCCAAACTCGCTTACGGTCACCCGGCGCCGGTGCTGGTGGAGGAGTCGCAGGACGCGGATCTGCTGGTGGTGGGCCGTCGCGGGCACGGGGCGTTCACGGGGATGCTGGTCGGGTCGGTGAGTATGCATTGCGTGGCTAATGCGGGGTGTCCGGTCGTCGTGGTCCGCGGCCGCGCATGACAGCCGTGACCGACGCCGGGGCAGTTTCCGACGTCGACACCCTGGTCCTGGACCGGTACTGGCGGGCGGCTAATTACCTGGCGGTGGGGCAGATTTACCTGATGGCTAATCCGTTGCTGGCTGAGCCGTTGCGGGCTGAGCACGTCAAGCCGCGGCTGCTGGGGCACTGGGGTACCACGCCGGGGCTGAATTTCATCTGGGCGCATCTGAACCGGGTGATCAAGGCGCACGACGCGGAGATGATGATCGTGGTCGGTCCCGGTCACGGCGGCCCGGCGGCGCTGGCCAACTGCTGGCTGGAGGGCAGTTACAGCGAGGTGTATCCGAGCGTGTGCCGTGACGCGGCGGGGATGCATCAGCTGTTCCGCCAGTTCTCCTTCCCCGGCGGGGTGCCCAGTCACGTGTCGCCGGAGACGCCGGGCTCGGTTCATGAGGGCGGCGAACTGGGCTACTCGCTGTCGCACGCGCACGGCGCGGCGTTTGATAACCCGGGCCTGATTGTTGCCTGCGTGGTGGGTGACGGCGAGGCGGAGACGGGTCCGCTGGCGGCCAGCTGGCACTCCCACCGGTTCCTGAATCCGGCCGGCGACGGGGCTGTGCTTCCGGTGCTGCACCTGAACGGGTGGAAGATCGCCAACCCGGCGGTGCTGGCCCGGCTGCCCGAGGCCGAGCTGGACGCGCTGCTGCGGGGTTACGGCTACGAGCCGGCGTATGTGACCGGCAGCCACGGTTATGTTCCGCACCGGGAAATGGCAGCGGCGCTGGACGCCGCGGTCGCAGCAATCCGCGCCATCCAGGCCGCAGCCAGAGCCGGCCGGCTGCGGCGGACGCCCGCTGGCCGATGATCGTGCTCCGCTCGCCGAAAGGCTGGACCGGGCCGGCCGAGGTCGACGGGCTGCCGGTGGAAGGGACCTGGCGGGCCCACCAGGTGCCGCTGGCCGAGGTGCGGACCAACCCGGCGCACCTGCGGCAGCTGGAGGAATGGATGCGGTCCTACCGGCCGCAGGAACTGTTCGCACCCGATGGCAGCCCGCAGCCCGGCCTGCTCGGGTACGTGCCGGCCGGGACCGCCCGGCTGGGGTCGAGCCCGCACGCCAACGGCGGCGTGCTGCTGCGTGATCTGGTCCTGCCCGACTTCCGCGGCCACGCCGTGGCCGTCCCGGCACCGGGCACCACCGTGTCCGAGCCCACCCGCGTCCTGGGCGCGCTGCTGCGTGAGGTGATGCGGCTCAACGGCGACCAGCGGAACTTCCGCATCTTCGGCCCCGACGAGACCGAGTCCAACCGGCTGGGCGCGGTCCTGGAGGTGACCGGGAAGACCTGGGAACAGCAGACGCTGCCAGTAGACCGGAACCTCGCGCCCGACGGCCGGGTGATGGAGATCTTGTCCGAGCACAACTGCCAGGGCTGGCTCGAGGGTTACCTGCTGACCGGCCGGCACGGGCTGTTCTCCTGCTACGAGGCGTTCATCCACATCGTCGACTCCATGTTCAACCAGCACGCCAAATGGCTGAAAGTATCCCGGCAGCTGGCCTGGCGGCGGCCGGTCGCCGCGCTGAACATCCTGCTGACCTCCCATGTGTGGCGCCAAGACCACAACGGGTTCAGCCACCAAGACCCCGGCTTCATCGACCACGTAGTGAACAAGAAAGCCGAAGTCGTCCGCGTCTACCTGCCACCCGACACCAACACGCTGCTGTCCGTCGCCGACCACTGCCTGCGCAGCCGCGACTACGTCAACGTCATCGTGGCCGGCAAACAACCCAACCCCGACTGGCTCGACATCGACGCCGCCATCTTGCACTGCACCCGCGGCGCAGGCATCTGGGAATGGGCCAGCAGCGACAGCGACGCCGCCGAACCCGACGTGGTACTCGGCTGCGCCGGCGACGTGCCCACCCTCGAAGTGCTCGCCGCCGCCGACATCCTCCGCCGCGAACTCCCCGACCTGCGGGTCCGGGTCGTCAACGTCGTCGACCTGATGCGCCTGCAACCCGCCACCGAGCACCCGCACGGCATGACCGACCCGGAGTTCAACGCCCTGTTCCCGCCCGGCCGGCCCGTCATCTTCGCCTACCACGGCTACCCCTGGCTGATCCACCGGCTCACCTACCGGCGCGACGCCCACAACGACTTCCACGTCCGCGGCTACAAAGAAGAAGGCACCACCACCACCCCCTTCGACATGGTCCTGATGAACGACATGGACAGATACCACCTCGTCACCGACGTCATCGACCGGACCCCCGGCCTCGCCCCACGCGCCGCCCGGCTCCGCCAGCAGATGACCGACACACGAACACGAGCACGAACCTGGACCAGACAACACGGCGAAGACCTCCCCGAAGTCACCAACTGGACCTGGTCAGCCCGATGACATCGGGAACGCCTGCGAGCGTCCTCATCGTGAACGCCGGCTCGAGCAGCCTCAAGGTCAGCTTGCTCGGGCCGGGCGACGCCGTGGAAAGCGCGCTGGAGTTGCAGGAGTGGGACGGGAGCCCGGAGCACCCGGAGCTGACCAGCTTCCTGACGGCCGCCGCGCCGCGCGCATTCGTGGTGGCGCACCGGGTGGTGCATGGCGGCAGCGTGTTCAGCCACGCCGTGCTGATCGACGACGGGGTTACCGCCGCTATCGCCGGGCTAACCGACCTGGCCCCGCTGCATCAGCCGCGGGCGCTGGCCGGCATCGAGGCGACCCGGCGGATGATGCCCCGGCTGCCCGCTGTCGCCTGCTTCGACACCGCGTTCCATGCCGGGCTGCCCGATGCCGCCGCCCGCTATGCGCTGCCTGCTGACTGGACGACGCGGTTCGGGCTCCGGCGGTACGGCTTCCACGGCCTGTCGCATGCGTATGCGTCCGGGCGCGCCGCGCAGTTGCTCGGCCGTGAGCTCGGCGAGCTGCGGATCGTCACCTGTCACCTGGGCGCGGGCGCCTCACTCGCAGCCGTGCGTCACGGCCGCAGCGTCGACACCACGATGGGCTTCACTCCGCTGGAAGGGCTCGTCATGGCGACCAGGAGCGGCAGCGTCGACCCGGGACTGCTCGTCTGGCTGCTGCAGCACGGCGGGCTCAGTGCGGCCGAGCTGTCGGCCGGCCTGGAGAAGCAGTCCGGCCTGGCCGGCTTGTCCGGCGTGCCGTCCGGCGACATGCGGGAGGTCCTCCGCGCTGCCGGCTCCGGCGCGGCGGACGCGTTGCTGGCGCTCCAGGTCTACGTGCACCGGCTGCGCCGCGAGATAGCCGCGATGGCAGCTGCCCTGCATGGCCTGGACGCGCTGGTCTTCACCGGCGGTGTCGGAGAGCACAGCAGCCAGGTCCGCGCCGCCGCCGTGGCCGGCCTTGGGTTCCTCGGCGTGACGCTCGACCCTGAGAAGAACAAGGCCGCAGCCGACGCGATCATCAGCGAGGACGAGTCAGCGGCCGCGGCGCTCGTGGTCACCGCGCGGGAGGACATCGCGATGGCCCGGCAGGCCCGCCGGGTACTCGCAGCGTCGTAGCCCTCCTCCCGCCGGGACCGAAGTCACCCGCAGTCCCTGCCGTTGGCCCCTACGCAACCGGGACGGCTCCCCGGCACAGTGGAGGGAAGGGAGGGGGATAGGAGCAGGCCGGTAGCCTGGTCGTGCAGGCTCAGTGCACGGACTCCGCGCCGCAGCGGCGTCAGAGCGAGGTCCGGTATGACCGGTTCGCGCAGAGTGTCGGGCTTCGCCGGGAGCTGACGCTCGCGATGTTTCGGAGACTTAGCGTAGCGGGATCTTGACTGTTCGTATTGACATCAAGCCGGGGTACCAGCAGGGGGAAATGTCGTTGACGTCGGGATTCAGCGGCTGGGCCCCATCGCCGACGCAGTAACGCCGACAGCCAGGGAACGGGAGAGCCATCGTGGATAGCCCGGCTAGCAGCCCGGTAATCGTCGCAGGGGTGAGCGGTTCGCCCGCGTCGGCTCGCGCTCTGCGCTGGGCGGCCGGCGAAGCCCGGCGGCGCCAAGGCCGGCTCAAGGTAGTGCTGGCCTGGCGAGGCCAGGCACGGGCGTTGTACGCGCCATCGCCAGTTCCGGACGACCTGGCAGCGCGTCAGCAACGTGCAAGGGACGGGCTGGCCGCGACCGTTCGCGCAGTGCTCGGCGCAGACCTGGCGGCGGAGGTCGCCACCGAAGTCACTGAAAGCAATCCGGAGCGCGCGCTGGTCGATTCGTCCTCAGGCGCCGACCTGCTCGTCCTCGGAACCGCGTCGGGTCAGCTCGCCGGGCGTTCGATCGGCCCGGTGGTAAGGACCTGCCTGAGCCGGGCACATTGCCCCGTCGTAGTCGTCGGCCCGGAGGGCCAGGGCCTCGCCGGTGAGGATTCCGACCTGGCGGATCTGGCTGCCGCCGTCGGCGACGACTGGAAACTGGCAGTGGCCGGAGCAGTGCCTGCGCCGCGAGTGGGCGACTAGCGGAGTGGAGGCCGGAATGAACCGGAATGATGTTCATCTCGACGCGATGCTGCGGCACCTTGGCGCCGCTTACTACGATTCGTTGCACGGCCGGGCTACCTCGCCCGACGTGGCCAGGGCCGTCAACCAGGTCGCCAGGGAACTCGGCGAGCAGGCTGACGTCCGGCAGGTCCCTCCTCATCCCCGTGCGGGCGAATCCCGCGAACCGCGCCGCGGGCAGGCTAAGCACCACGGCCGCTGGCACAGCCGGGTCCGGGACATCATGACGACACAGATCGTCGCCGTCGACCGGATCACCCCGTTTAAGCAGATCGCCTGGCAACTGGTCCACCATCAGATCAACGGCGTCCCCGTGCTCAGCCTCGGCCGGCACGTCGCCGGCGTGGTAACCGAAGGCGACCTGATCGCCGCCAGGGACAAGCATGCGGGCCAGCGGAGGCGCTGGACAGGATCGCCGCGCTACGGTACCGATCGCAGCCGCTACGACCGGCTGACCGCCGAGCAGCTGATGACCGCCCCTGCCATCACGATCCACCCGGACACCGCCGTAGCGGGCGCCGCCAGGCTGATGAGCGACCATCACATCAAGCTGCTGCCGGTAGTCGATGAGGACGGCAAGATCGCCGGCGTCGTCAGCCGGCGTGACCTGCTGACCATGTTCCTGGTGGCGGACTCCGAGATAGCCCGCCAGGTGCGGGAACTGCTCTACGAGCTGGCGCCGGGCGAGCAGGAGGCGATCCAGGTCGACGTGCAGTGCGGGATCGTGACGCTGACCGGCCAGCCCGGGGCGCAGCGCAGTCAGGTGGCAGAAGCAATAGACCTGACCTGGGATATCGACGGCGTCATTGACATCATCGATCACGTAGCCAGCCCGCAGCCCGCCTGAGGCTAGTTGTGCAGGACGGCAGCTCCGCTGAACCGGCCGTGCTCCAGGTCCGACAGCGCCTGCGGGGCGTTCGCCATCGGATAGGGCACGGTTGTCGGCTTGATGTGCAGCCGCGCGGCCAGGGCCAGGAACTCCTCACCGTCACCGCGGGTGTTGGCGGTGACGCTGCGAACCTGGCGCTCTTCGAATAGCTCGCTGTCATAGTTCAGCGGCGGGATGTCGGACAGCCAGATGCCGGCAATGGCCAGCGTGCCGCCACGGTCGAGCGCGCGCAGCGCGACGGGGACGAGGTTGCCGGCCGGCGCGAACAAGATCGCACCGTCAAGCGGCTCCGGCGGGGCGTCTGCCGTCTCGCCGACTGAGTCGGCGCCCAGCTCGGCGGCCAGCTTCCGGTTGCCTTCGCCTCGGGTCAGCACGTGCACGCGCAGGCCTTGCTGTAGTGCGATCTGGGCTGTGATGTGGGCGCTTCCGCCGAAGCCGTAGATTCCTCGCCGGCCCGCCGGGGGCACCGCGGCTCGCTTCAGCGCCCGGTAGCCGATGATGCCGGCGCATAGCAGCGGCGCGGCCTGCTCGTCATCGAGTTGCGCAGGCAGAAGGTAGGCGTACGCCTCGTCGGCCAGGCACGCGTCAGCGTAGCCGCCGTCGACATCCCAGCCAGTGAATGTCGGCTGCAGGCAGAGATTCTCCGCGCCGCGGCGGCAGAATTTGCACGTCCCGTCGGTGTTGCCCAGCCACGGCACCCCGATCCGGTCACCCACCGCGAACCGGGCAGCGCCCGGCCCGACAGCATCGACGAGTCCCACGATCTCGTGGCCGACGGTCACTTCCGGCCGCCTGGGCGGCAGGTCTCCTTCGGCCAGATGCAAGTCCGTGCGGCAGACGCCGCAGCAGCTGACGCGCACCCGAACCTGCCCTGGGCCCGGTACCGGCTCTGCCCGCTCCACCCGGCGTAGTGGCTGATCATCGATCGGCGCCGGCCGCTCCACTACCCAGGAATGCACCCAGTCCTCCCGGAACTATCGCAGCGATGACCAGCGCGGGCCGGTCACTGCCCACGCGTGTGCCCAGCCGGCCCTGCGGTGGCGGTTAGCCACTACCCGGACCACACATCCGGCAACCACGAGCAGCACGGCCAGGCCAATCGGTGCCAGCATGGCGCTGGTGGCCTCCCACTCCAGGACCTCGTCGCCGCTGAGCGGCGGATGCTCGAGGCGGCCCGCTTGCGTAACCCAGATGGTTATCCGCTGGCCAGCGCGAGCGCTGAGATCGACGGCGACCAGACCGTTGCACGGTGCGCCGTCCGGCGCCCGCCAGCGCGCACTCACCCAGGATGTCTCAAAGATTCCGTCCTCGGCTATGAGTCCGGCGGCGGCGCTCTGCTGCAAGACAGCCGGCCTCGGCCGCCACCCGGCTTCGGCCCGCATTTCCCGGCCGGCCGCGGCAGCTGTGAGGCTGACGGCGAAAACGGCCAGCAGCGGGGCCGCGACGAGAAAAGCCGCAATCAGTCCGGTAATGATCGTCGACTCGACCCGGTCGACGTGGCGCTGCAGCGGGTTGTCGTTGCCCGCGACAATCCGGACCAGTCGCTGCCATAGCCGGCGCAGCATCGCGGGCACCTCCGTCCGGGCTCTTCATCGACTCTGCGCGACGGCTGGCTGGCGCGGCAGGGCCGGTAAGCCCGCATGAATGCAGACTAAGGGCCTAACACCCGCATTAGTCAGCCCTCAGTTCAACCTGGGGCCGGCGTGGTGGAGCCCCAGCCGTGCCGACAGGGTCCAAGACCCTTCCCGGCCGGACCCATGTCCGTAGAGTTGGCAACGGGCCGGGGGCCCGGCCTCCTGGAGGGAAAATGGGCAATGATGCCGACTCTGCCGGAACCGACATCGGCAGGCGCCTCGCCGAGCACCGCAACCGGGCCGGCCTGACTGTCGAGCAAGCCGCTGAGCTAGCCGGGATGTCCCCTGAATACCTGGCCTACCTCGAAACAAGCGCGACGCCGAACCCGACTCAGGCCGCGCTGACCCGGCTCGCCGCCGCGCTGGGCACGACACCCGGCTCGTTGTCAGGCGCCGGGCTGAACATGCCGCCCGGCCAGCGCTCAGCTGCGAAGAGCGCGGTGCTGGGCAGTATGACGGCAGCTGAGTGCCGGGAGCACCTGGCCAGCGGAGGTATCGGCCGTTTCCTGTTCGTCGAGCCTGGACGCGGGCCGGTTGCCATCCCGGTCAACTTCCGGATGGACGGGGACGACGTGGTTTTCCGGACCGCCAGCGGCGGCAGTATCTCGGCTGGCCTGCGTGAACGCCGGGTCTCGTTTGACGTTGATCACCTCGACGATGCCCTTGGCGAAGGCTGGAGCGTCCTGGTCACCGGCAAGGCACACATCATCATCGACCCGGCCGGGCTCTCGCGCGCGGAAGCACTGCATATCGAGCCCTGGGCAGGCGGCGAACGGCCGGTCTATGTCCGGCTACCGGCCAGCCAGATCACTGGCCGCCGTATCAGAGTCGCCGGCTAGCGACCCCCCGTGGTCCACGACGATGAGTTGGTCGCGGACCGCCACGACGCCCTCGACATGGCGGACGCGCGCGAGGAGTTCAAGCGCCATACCTGGCTGGTCCAGCTGCCCGGCGATTGTCACGATGCCGGACATCACTGTCACCTCGAAGGCACTGGCGTCGAGGCCGAATTCGCCGGCGATCACATCTGCCCGTATTTCACCGAGGATGTCGCCGTCCGGGCGCTCATACACGCTCAGCACGTCGGAGCGGGTGACGACGCCGATGAGCAGGCCATCATCACTGATGACTGGCAGCCGCTTGATCCAGCGATCCTGCATCACCCTGGCAGCGACCGCTACCGATGCGTCCGGGTGGATGGTGATCGCCGGTGAGGTCATGAGCCTGCCAGCGGTCACAGCGTTGGCCTTCGACTCCTCGCCCAGCTTCCACCGCAGCCTGACCAGGCCCGCTGGCATCCGGCCGTGAGCTTCCTTATAGAGCAGGTCAGCCTCGGACACGACGCCGACTACCCGGCCGGCGTCGTTGATGACCGGACAGGCACTGACCCGGTACCGGCGAAGCACCGACACGATCTGCTTGAAGTCGGCGTCCCGCTTGACCGCCACAACACTGGTGGTCATTACGTCCTTGACGGTGGCGTTCATCGGACTTCCTCCCCGGTCCCGGCTGCCGTCAGCGGCCCCGCCCGGACGATCACGATCGGGCACTGCGCGTGATGCACGCAATGCTGGCTCAGTGAACAATCGTCACTCCTCCCTGCGGACCTGCAGCCAGCATTGCAAGAACGCTCAGGTAGAAGCAGAGCCCTCATACCCGGGAAACGGGGGACGTACGTCCTCGGCAGCCGGGCCGGCAGCTCACCTGAGCTGACGCAAGAACGGATCCCTAGGCTCTGCTGGGGCGAGCCTGATCCTGGTATCGACCGCGTGCGCGCCGTCTGGCCTCGCGATCACCGGGTTGAGGTCCAGCTCGGCGACCTCCGGCAGATCGTCTGCCAATCGGGACACCCGCAGCAGCTGGTCTGCCAGCGCGGCGGTGTCGACGGCTGGTGCGCCGCGGTGACCGAACAGCAGCGGAGCTGCGCGCAGGCCCCGGATCATCTGCCCGGCGTCGTCATCCGTGAGCGGCGCCAGCCGTGCCGCCCGATCGCCGAGCACATCGGTCGCGACGCCGCCGAGGCCGAACACGACGAGCGGGCCGAAAACCGGCTCTTGCACGACGCCGATCAGCGTCTCCACGCCGTCAGCCAGCATCGGCTGCATCAGCACCCGCTGCAATCGAGCCCCGAACGTCGTGGCCAGCTCCGCATAAGCGTCAGCGACCTCATCGCTCGTGCGCAGATCCAGCTTGACCGCACCCGCATCAGATCTTATGCACCAAGCCCGCTACGTCCGCCTTGAGAACGACATGCCCGCCGAGTTCCGAAGCGACCGCAACCGCTGCTGCCCGGTCGCTCACCGGCCGGGTCGTCACCATCGCGATCCGGTAGCAGTCAAGCAGCGAAACCGCGTCGGCCGTCGCCAGCCATCCGCCGTCGGGCTGGTCGGTCAGGAATGCCGAGACGAGTGCACGTGCGCCAGCTGAGTCGACATCGGGCAGCTCGGGCACTGGCCCTTGCTGGGAATCGCGCCATTCCCGGTAGCTGGCTGCATGGCTCAAGCGCGCGGGCGGCATTCTCCGGGTAGCTGTAGACCGGCAGTCGCCGGCCGGTACCGGGCGCGAGCGCGCCGCTGTCCCCCGGCCGGCTGAGCAGGCTGACCGATTCGGACCGGTCTAGCAGCACTGCCAGCCATCGGCTTGCTCACCTGCGCGGCCAGGATCGGCGCGCTCAGATCAGCGATCGCCGTCGGCACGCCGATCGCCATCAGCGCGTCGACCGAATCGTCCGCAGCCACCGCCTCCAGGCAAGTCGCGGAAGGTCTCCGTGCTGACGCTGGCGCTCGTGTCGACCGGGCCGGATACCGCGGCGCCAGCAGGCAGCAGCCGCGGCCAGCCGGCGCTGGGTGCGCGCGCCGAGGACAGCGACCGTCAGCCCGCTGTCGCCGCAGGCGTCGGCCGCGAGCACGCCAGCCCCGCCCGCGTTGGAGACGATCGCGACCCGGCGGCCAGCCGGCAGCGGCTGACTGGCCAGCAGCGCGGCGGCGTCGACTAGCTCACCCAGGCTGTGCGTCGCGATGATGCCAGCCTGGCCGAACAAGCGCCTCCTGAGTGACCAGCGGGGTGGCCGACGCGGCAGTGTGCGACGCAGCCGCACGCTGGCCGGCGGCCGATCGGCCGCCGATGACAGTGAGCACCGGCAGCTTCCGGCCGACCCGGCGCGCGGTCCTGGCGAACCCGCGCGGGTTGCCGAATGACTCGACGTACAGCACCGCGAGCTTCGTCTGCTCGTCCTGCTCCCACCAGGTCAGCAGGTCGTTGCTGGAAACGTCGTACTTGTCGCCCACCGACGCGAACGAGGAGATCCCGATGCCGAGCCTGCGCGAGATGCTCAAGCAGCGCGATCCCGACGCCGCCAGACTGCATCACCAGGCCTGCGATTCCGGCGACCGGCATCGCGGCCGCGAACGTCGCGTTCAGTCGGGCGGCAGCGGATGCGACACCGAAGCAGTTCGGTCCGACCAGGCGCATCCCGTACCGGCGGCAGATGGCCAGCAGGTCAGCGCCGCCGCCGCCAAGGCTCGCCGTGATCACGATCAGCGCGTGCACGCCGCGGCGCCCGCACTCGGCGGCCACCGCCGGACACCGCTGCTGGCGGCACGGCGATGACGGCGAGGTCGACGCCAGGCGGCAGGTCGGCTGCCGAGGCGAGGCAGCGCAAGCCCTTCCATCGACAGGCCGTGCGGGTTCACCGCATAGACCGGCCCGGCGAATCCGGCAGCGACGATGTTGTGCAGGATCTCCCGGCCGACCGAGCCGCGGCGGCGGCCCGCGCCGATCACCGCGACCGACTCTGGCTGCAGCAGGCGGCGCAGGCTGGCTACGTCTGCCCGGCTTGCCCGGCCCGCGACCGCGTCCAGGTAATGGTCGAGCCGTCCGCCATCGTGGCCGGGCAGGGGCATCGTCAGCTCGATGACGCCGTCGGCGAACTGCCGCTCCACCGGCAGGCCGGCGTCGGCGAACACTCGCTGCATGGCCACGTTCTCCGGCAGCGTCTCGGCGGCGAACGCAGTCAGCCGCCGTTGCCTGGCCAGCGAGACCAGGTGCTCGAGCAACAGGGTCGCCACCCCGCGTCCGTGCATCTCGTCCGACACTGCGAACGCGATCTCGGCCACGCCTGGCCGCGACGTCGGTTCGTAGCTGGCCACGCCGACGAGCTCGCCTTCAAGCCGGGCCAGCAAGCGCGGCGTGATCTGGCCCTTCGGGCCGGGTCGAGCCGCTGCGCCTCGCGCTCGGGCGCCTGCGGACTGAAGCTGAAGAACCGGAAGTAGGCGTTGTCCGGCGACATCTGCAGGTGCATCTGCCGGACGTCGTCGGCGTCCTCCGGCCGCGCCGGACGGATCTCGACCGTGCTGCCGTCGGAGAGCAGCGCGTAACTTGCCGCTGGAGTCCTCATCGCCGCGCTGCCAGGCTCATCGTGCCAGATCTCCGCACCGCCAGCCTCGTCCTGCCCGATCGTCTCCATGATGCGGCAACCTTCCGCGGAAAGTACTCCCCGCCAGCATCGCAGCTGGCTGCCCGGGTCTCGCACCCGCCAAACGGGCCTCGCTGCCGGGACCTTCGGCCCATGGCGAGCCGCTCCCGGCTTGACGGAGCGGGCTGCTGCCTGGTCATGCTCTGGTAGACCGCGAGCAGTGCGGCCTTCTGGGTGTCGTCGAGCGCCGCGTCTGTCCTGATCGCGTGCTCGACGTCCGGCTGCTCGCCGCCGCCTGCCTGCCAGTGCCGCACGGGATCGAGCAATCCGGCCTGCGCGAGGAGCATCCGGCCGAGAGATTCAGGGCATCGGACAGCTGCTTGAGTACTCGCACCGACGGCTGGTGCATGCCCCGCTCAAGCTCGCTGAGGTAGGGGTTGGACAGGCTGGTCAGCTCGGCCAGCTGGCGGAGCGTGAGATTCGCCAGCTTGCGCTGGCTGCGGATGAAGGCACCGAAAGCCTCCATCCGTGCGTCCCACTGGCTGGTCACGTCGCTCCTTTGTGCCGCTGCCCGTCTGTGCCGCTGCGCACATGCAGGGTCAGTATGCCGGGCAGCCGTCAGCGCGCGACGGGCAAGGGCTCGTCGCGCGCCGTGCTCGGCAGCCTGGCCTGCCGCTCACTCTGCTGGCCGTCTGGGCTGGCCACCTGGTCCGGCGTCCTCACTGGCCGTCTTGCTCCTGTCGTCGTCCCGTTCGCCGGGCAGGCCGCGTGGACAGCAGCGGCGCGGTCGCCGTCAGCAGGTCCTCGGCGAACTTCCGCTGGCTCGCCAGCAGCTGCTCGGCGAAGTCGTAGGCGCTCGCGACGACGTCGCGCGGCGTCGGCAGCTTGTCGGCGAACGGTACGTTCACCGCGGGCAGGTCGGGCTTGATCGACTGGAGCGCGCATGGCCCAGGTCTCGATCGCGTCGACGACTGCCGCCTGGCTCTTAGTGATGGTGTTCATGACTCTCGCTGGTGAGCTGTTGCGCGACGTTCGATTCGGCCATTTCTGTGTTCCTCCTCAGGATCAGTCTGTCTTGCTCACTATAACTAGCAAGCGTTCAGCGTGTCAAGCGCCGGTGACCCGGACGCACCAGCTGCTGATCCAGTTCGCGGGCCGGTACGGCGCCATGTGGCAGGCTGGCCTGACACAGCGGAAGGAGTCCTGAGGTGGCCTGCACCCTGCACGTTTCCTGGGATGAGCGGCTGACGGACTATGACTTCGGCCCCCAGCACCCGCTTGCGCCGATTCGGGTAAAGCTCACGATCGAGCTGACCCGCGCGTTCGGGGTACTCGGCCAGGACGGGGTCACCGTGGTCAGCGCGGCTCCCGCTACCGACGCAGAGCTGCAGCTTGTGCATGATCCCGGGTACATCGCCGTGGTCAAGGCAGCGGGTGCGATGGCGTCCGGGCCGGGCGCGCCAGCGGTCGACGCGGCAACGCTGCTCAGGCACGGGCTCGGCACCGAGGACGATCCGGTGTTCGGCCGCATGCACGAGGCGTCCGCACTCATAGCTGGCGCGACCCTGGCCGCCGCCCGGGCAGCCTGGTCTGGTGCGGCCCAGCACGGCGCCAGCATCGCTGGCGGCCTGCATCACGCTATGCGCGGGAACGCCAGCGGATTCTGCATTTACAACGACCCCGCGATCGCGATCGCCTGGCTGCTCGAGCAGGGCGCTGACCGCATCGCGTATGTCGACATCGACGTCCATCACGGCGACGGCGTTCAGGCCGCATTCTGGGACGACCCCCGAGTGCTGACGATCAGCATGCATCAGCATCCGGCTACGCTCTTCCCCGGTACTGGCTGGCCTGCCGAGACGGGCGGAGCACGTGCCGAAGGCTCTGCGGTAAACGTCGCACTCCCGGCCGGCACTCGGGACGCGGGCTGGCTTCGCGCCCTGCACGCCGTCGTACCGCCGCTGCTGCGCGAGTTCCGCCCGCAGATCCTGGTCAGCCAGCACGGCTGTGACACGCACTGGAGTGACCCCCTCGCTAATCTCGCGATCACCGTCGATGCTCAGCGGGCCGCGCATGCAACCTTGCACCAGCTCGCGCACGAAGTGGCGGACGGCAAATGGCTGCTCACCGGCGGGGGCGGTTACCAGCTCGTTCAGGTGGTGCCAAGAACCTGGACGCACCTGCTAGCCGAAGCCTGCGGCCATCCCATCCCGCCAGGGTCGCCGACGCCGCCGCTGTGGCGGGACTATGTCGGCTGGGTGACCGCCGAGCCCGCGCCGGAGCTCATGACCGAGGGAGCCGATACGTCCTACCCGGACTTCGAGGCCGGCTACGACCCGGCCGACCCGGTGGACCAGGCCATCATCGCGACCAGAAACGCAGTGTTCCCCCTGCGCGGGCTTGTCCCCTAGGGCTGGCAAGGTCCACCGGGACCGTTACTGCGTGAGCACTACCTTGAGCGCGCCTGTCTCAGCGCCGCGATCGAAGACGTCGTATGCCTCGTCGAAATCGTCGAACGCGAACCGGTGCGTGACAAGCCGGGCCGCCTCAAGCTGACCGCTGGCGAGCAATTTCAGCAGCGCAGGAGTCGAGTAGGTGTCCACGAGTCCGGTGCTGATCGTGATGTCGCGGAGCCATTGATCCTCGAGATGCAGGGCGGCCGACTTGCCGTGCACGCCGATGTTCGTGATCCTGGCGCCCGGCCGGGTCAGCTTGACCGCCAGCTCGAAGGTTTCCGGCAGTCCGACAGCCTCAATGGTGACGTCCGCCCCCAGGCCCTCTGAGAGCGACCGCACCGCGTGCAGTGGATCGCTGATCCCGTTGTTCACGGTGACGTCCGCGCCGAATTCCTTGGCGGCTTCCAGGCGCCTGTCCGCAACGTCGATCGCAACGATGTGACTCGGGCTGAAGAGCCTGGCAGTCATGACAGCCGCCAGCCCGACCGGCCCGGTGCCGACAACAGCCACCACATCGCCGGGACGCACGCCCGCTTTCAGCACGCCGACCTCGTAACCGGTCGGCAGGATGTCTGCGAGCATGAGCGCCTGCTCGTCGGGGACTCCGGCAGGCAACCGGTAGGTGGATGTTTCCGCGAACGGTACCCGGACGTACTCCGCGTGCGTGCCGTCGTAGGTGTTACCGAGAACCCAGCCACCGCCGCCAAGGCACTGCCCGTACCTGCTCTCCCGGCAGAACCGGCATGCGCCGCATGCAGAGATGCAAGACACCAGGACCCGGTCGCCCTCCCCTATCGTGTGCACGGCCGTCCCGGCGTCTTCGACGGTGCCGACGGCCTCATGCCCGAGTATCCGGCCGTCGTGCACCGTGGGTACGTCACCGCGGAGGATGTGCAGGTCGGTGCCGCAGATCGTGGTGATGTCGACCCTGACGATGATGTCGCCGTCATCGGTGATCTCCGGGTCCGGTACTTCGGCGAAATCCCGTCGCTCCGGCCCGTGGTAAATCATGGCTCGCATTGCTAGCTGTCCTTTCCCGGCTCACCGCTGACGTGACGGTCACGCAGCCGGCTGGCGCTGGATTCTCCGGCCGGCAATCCGGGCCGGGCTGATCCTGATGAAGTGCTCGCGGATCCCGCCTGGCCACGGCTCGACGCCGGCCGCCATGGCATCGGCTTGTTCGGCCGGATCATCGAGATGATGCGCGGGACCCTGAATCAGGACGCTCCAGCCATCGCAAGATTCTGAGTCGAAGTCATCGACCTCGAACGCCACCCGGTACTCGGCATGCTCGATACCGGTGCGCAAATCCTCATCCGTCGAGCCCGCCTGGGCCGTCCGGAACAAAATCGCGCCGTCGTGCAGCACGTAGTTAACCGGCAGCACGGTCAGGTCGAAACGTCCCGGAAAAACGAGCCTGCCGATACCGCCCGGCGAAATCAGCCGCAGGCATTCGGCCTCGTCGAGAATTTCCAGATTCGCCTCGGACACGGCTCCCCCCTCTCTTAGTCCCCGTCAGGCACAACGCTGCCAGCCCGCCCCGGCCACCTAGTAGGACGAAAGGCCCGAATGGCCGGGGACATACGACACGCGAGTAGCGGGTGGGACCATACCCGCTTCTCGCGAGTTGGTGACCGAGGTCCCGCCCGGCTCGGGCCTGATGGGCCTGCTGCCTGGCCGCCGGGCGGCGAGATGCTCAGCGCAAGCTGACCAAAGTCCGCTGGCCGGGTCGTCCGCCCGGGACAGCAAGGAGGAACAAGAAATGCGCAGAAGGACTTTCGACGCGCTCGTCTCGGCCGCGGGCCTGCTCCTGGTGGCCGTGCTGGTCGTCGCCGGAGTGCTGCTGGCCTGGGGACACTCCTACGCCAGCAACCAGGTGGCCAGCCAGCTGTCGGCACAGAAAATCGTCTTCCCGGCCACCAGCAACCCTGAGTTCACGATCCTGCCGGCCGCCAACCGCGCGCAGATGGCCAGGTACGCCGGCCAGCACCTCGCCCTCGCCGGCCAGGCCGAAACGGTGTTCAAGGGCACCACGCTGCGCAGCATGCTGCTGGAAGCCTGCGGATTCTGGCAGCTCGGCCAGATCGCCCTGATCGCCTCCATCGCCTCGTGCACCGCCGCCGCCCTGATGCTGATCCTGTCCGTCGCCGGGTTCGTCCATCTGCGCCGCACCGCCCCCGAAGCCGAGATCCTGCCCGCCATCGCCACCCGCGTCCAGGTCAACGCCACCTGACCCGGCGCAGCGCCCGGGGCCGCGGTCATCCAGCAATCCCGGCCGCCAGCCTCCCGCCCGCGGATCCCGCGGGCGGGAGGTTTCCTTGTGCCGCCACCCCGCCGCCGCGCCGCCGCGCCCAGCGCTAGTCCCCGGGACCAAGGTCCTGCCGTTCGGTGACCGTCATCACTGCCGCCGGCGCCGGCGCCAACGCCACACTCTGGCTGCGACTTTCTGCACCAGACCTCACTTCGGCAAGAGGAGCTAACCAGATGAACCCGCACGCGCTGGCAGACGCCGCCTCTGTTGTCAACATGAACCATCCGGGCACCTACCTGAACTGGTCGATCTTTGACATCTCAGTGGCCAACCTGGTCGTGATCGGCGTGATGGTCGTCATCTTCGGCCTCGCCCTGCTCGTCCCGTTCCCGCAACGGCACGCCGGCCAGCCCGCCGATCCCGGAACCGGAACCCTGGCCGGCTCCCCTGATACCGGCGCGACCCGGCACGCACAGCCCTGGCCGCTGGCGACGACGCCGACGCCGGCATGTGGACTGCCCGGCTGCGGCGGGCCGCGCTGCGGCTGCTCCCGCCGGGCAAGCTGCTGCCGGACCGGCAGCCGGCCTACGTCGCGTCCTGGATCTACGTGTTCGGCGTCGCCACCCTGGCCGCGCTCGGCCTGGCGATCGTGTCCGGGTTCGCGCTGGCGCTCGGCGGCCCCGACTGGTGGCATTACAACCCGGCCGGCCATTTCTTCAACAGCATGCACCTGTGGAGCGTCGAGCTGTTCATGGCCTTCCTGGTGATCCACCTGTGGGGCAAATTCTGGATGGCCGCCTGGCGCGGCCGCCGCGCCCTGACCTGGATCACCGGAGTCATCGCGTTCCTCGCCTCCATCGTGGAATGCTTCACCGGCTACCTGTCACAGCAGAACTTCGACTCCCAGTGGATCGCCACCAACGGCAAGGACGCCCTCAACGCAACCGGCATCGGCGCGTTCTTCAACGTGATGAACTTCGGCCAGATGCTGATGTGGCACATCGTCCTCATCCCCATCATCTTGATCGCCATCGTCGGCGCCCACGTGCTCATGGTCCGCGTCCGCGGCGTCAGCCACCCGCTCCCCAGCCACCGGCCGCTGCGGCGCGGCCGGGCCGCCCGCAACGCCGCCGCCGCCGCCGACGCCGCGCCCTGGCAGGGCCCCACCCGCCGGTACGACATCCTCAAAGAAGGCACCATCGCCGTCCTCGTCGCCACCTGCCTGGTCCTGCTGCTCTCCGGATTCCTCTCCTCCCCCGACGTGCCGCCGCTCAGCATCAAAACCTGGGCAACCGTCGACCAGGTCGGCTTCGTCAACACCGCCGCCACCGAACTCGACGGCGCCAGCGTGTCAGCAGACTACGGACAGCCCTACAACAACGGCACCGGATCACTCCAGCAAGTCGGCCCCGTCAGCTGGCAGAAACTCGCCGGGATCACCCAGCCCGTCAACTCCGCCAGCCTCTTCGTACTCGACCCGCTCGCCGTCGCCGCCAAAACCAACCCAGCACTCGCCACCGCCCTGGCCACCTACACCACCGCAACCCCAGCACAGCAACTACGCTGGGCAACCGCCTACGACAAAGCCACCGCACCCGGCGCCACCAAACAGCCGTTCAACGGCGGCGACCTCACCCTGCCAGCCGCCGGACCCGTACCCGCGATGATGGCCGCCGAACTCGCCATGGGCAAAAGCGGCGCCCTCGACACCGACCTGCTAGCCCAGCGCCAGTTCTACGGCACCGACTTCACCAAACCCCTGCTATTCATCGCCGACGGCGGCTACTACAACACCCTCGCCACCAACATGCACCTCACCGGCGACCAATGGGGCGTCATGAACGAAACCGGCAACTACCCCGGACAACCCTGGCTCTGGCTATTCCAGATGTGGTACCACGTCAACCCCTTCGGCAACTCCGCCAGCGCAGACGTCTGGGCCGTCTACCTCACCGGCATCGCCACCCTCCTGCTCCTCCTCATCCCCTTCATCCCCGGCCTCCGCGACATCCCCCGGCTCATCCCAGTCCACCGGCTCATCTGGCGGGATAATCACGACCAGCCTGCGAGCGGCTCCGGTGCCGCCCCTTCGCTGGCCGGATCGGCGCAGGAGCAGCAGCCACCGACCCAGTGACTGGACCCGTCATGTACGCACGCGTGGGCGACCGGCTCATCGCCGAGGGCGACGCGTCCAGGAGCGGCCTTATCATCGGCGTGCCGCACGAGGACGGTTCTCCGCCCTACATCGTCAAGTGGCTGTCAGACGGCCACATCGCCATGGTCTGGCCTGGCGACTTCGCCCGCGTCGTGCCGGCTGACGAGATCTGAGACCAGGGGCACCGACCTGGTCGGTGCGGTGTCGGCGCTGTTCGCCAAGCTAGGGATGGAGCGCCGGACTCAGGCCGCCGCTCACGCGTCGCGGATCTTCGACCATCGCTAACTGCCGTCATCCGCAGGCTCCTGCCTGGGCGCCAGGGGCAGCGGCACCCGCCAGTCCAGCTCGGTACCGCCACCGCTCGCCGGAGCGACCCGGAAGGAGCCGCCGAGCTTGACCGCCCGCTGCTCCAGGTTGCTGAGGCCGCTGCGGCGGCTGGTTCCGGAGATCCCGGACCCGTTGTCGCGGACGGTAAGCGACAGTTCGCCCTGAGCACGAACCCGCACCTCGACCTTGCTCGCGCCGGAGTGCCGGGCCGCGTTCGACAGCGCCTCTCGCAGCGCGCCGAGCATATGCTCGCTGACGTCCTCCGGCACATGATCGTCGAGCCGTCCCTCGAGCTCTAGCGCGGGCGGGAATCCGAGCGATCCGGTCATCTCGTCGGCTATCTGAAGGATCCGCGACCGCAGCCCCTGGGGGCGTTCGGGGCGCCGGTTCTGCAGCGCGAATATCGACGACCTGATCTCCCTGATCGTCTCGTCCAGTGCATCGACGGCGACGCTGACCCGCTGCGCCACCTCCGGCGAGGCAATGAGCCCGACCGCGCCCTGCAGCGACATTCCCGTCGCGTACAACCGCTGGATGACCAGGTCGTGCAGGTCGCGGGCAATCCGGTCGCGGTCTTCGAAGACCGCGACCCGCTCGGCCTGGCGACGGTGCTCGGCCAGTTCCAGCGCGATCCCGGCCTGGGTGGCGAAGGTAAGCAGCATGTCGGCGGCCGCGGCTGCCAGGGGCATGGCACCGGGGCGGCGGCCAGCCGTCAGCACACCGCGGACGTTGCCGGCCGCGCCGAGCGGTACCAGGATCGCCGGGCCGAGGTACATGTTCTCCCTGGCCACCTCTGCGACCCGGTCGTCATGGCAGAAGTCGTCGATTCGCATGATCTCGCCGGTGCGCAGCACGCGCCCGGACGCCGACTCGCCGGCCGGCAATGTCAGGCCAAGCGCCTGTGGCGCCCCCTCGCCTGCCGCGTGCTCATAGCGCAGCTGGCTGCCGTCGGCGCCCGGCAATGCCAGCGCAACCAGATCGGCGCCGGACATCTCCAGCGACCTCGTGGTGATCAGCGCAAGCGCCTCAGCCGCGTCCGCGCCGGATAGCAGCGACCGGGTAACCTCAGCGCTCGCGGCAAGCCAGCGCTGCTGGCGGCGCGCCTCGTCGTACAACCGTGCGTTCTCGATCGCTACGCCGGCCGCCGCCGCGAGCGCGATCAGGACCGCCTCGTCTTCGTCGTCGAACTCGTCCCCGCCGCGCTTCTCGGTCAGGTAGAGGTTCCCGTAGACCTCGTCCCTGATCCGGATCGGCACGCCCAGGAAGGACGTCATGGGCGGGTGGCCTGAGGGGAATCCGGACGACCGGGGGTGGCGTGCCAGGTCGGGCAGCCGGAGCGGCTTGGGGTCGGTGATCAGTGCACCAAGCAGGCCGCGGCCTTCAGGCCAGTGATCGATCTTTCGGATCTGCTCCTCGGTCACTCCCACCGGGATGAACTCGGCTAGGCGCCCGCCCTCGCCGATCACCCCCATCGCCCCGTACCGGGCGTCGACCAGAGTGACCGCCGACTCGACGATGCCGCGAAGCACCACCTCGATGTCGAGATTGCCGCCGACCGCGACGACGGCCTCGAACAGCGCGTTGACCCTGTCCCTGGTGGCAAGCACCGCCTCCAGGCGCACCTGAAGCTCTGCGAGCAGGTCGTCGAGCCGCAGGTTGGGCAACACCGACTGGGATCTCGTGTTACTCACTTACCGCTCCAGCGGGATCAGCGGACGCTGCGATCATATGCGGTCAGCTTTTCCCGGGCATTACCCGCTGCTCAGACGCTGATCCCCCACTTCGCCGACAGATGCATGGCGAGCGCCGCGATGCCGATGCCAACCGAGAGCGAGACCACCAGCCCCAGCCAGCGAAGGCCGCCGTCCGGCACTCTGGTGCTGATACTGCCGGCCGGTCGCGCGGACAGCATCCGGGGCAGACGCGGTGCGTAGTTCAGCACGTGGATCGTCATCACGCCGAACCACAGGATGAACGACGCCTTGTGCAGAAACATCCATCGCCCGTTTCCTGGCCCTACGACGCCGAGGACGATTCCGGTACTCAGCACGGCAACAGACGTAAGGACGACCAGGGGGCCGAGTACGCGAAGCACCGGAGCCGGCGGTCCTTTTCGTATATAGGCTCTCGAGCCAGAGTAGTACCGGACGAACCGGTACCCGGTCGACCCCACCTTCAGCAGCACCGGCCCGATCAGCAGCGCGCCCACGAGCACGTGGATGACCAGGAGTCGCCGGACCTCAAGGACGGTCACGCCTTCGACGGCGAAGCCGATGAGCAGCAGCGCGCCGGTCATGGCCGTGAGGCGTTCGTTGCCTTCGACCCCGGCCATGCTGTCCTGGCGGCGGTGCCGCGGCGCGCGCGCCGTGGTCACAGGCCGGCCCATCTGTCCCCCTCGTATCTGGCTGGCCGCTGGTGTCGCGCCACTAACTGATGCGACGTCCGGACCAGCCGCAGCGCGAGCGCCGGGCAGGAGCTGACCGCGCGGCGGGCGTGCGCTGCCAGCTCGGGCGGAACGCTGTCGCCGATGATCGGATAGCCCCACTCGTCCAGCTCGATGAGCTCGGGCAGCAGGTCAGCGCACAGGCCGTGTCCGGTGCACGCGATGGGGTCGATCTGCAGGTTCATCGCCAGTCACCTTCGGCGAAAGGTCGCGGCACCGGCAGCAGGGCCGTTTGCTGACGGCCGCGATGAGCAGCCAGGCACGGCCTGCGTCGCGCGTGGGCGTGCGCGTCCGCCCCGAACGTTCGTATCGCCGAGGCGGCCATGCGCACCGCACCGTCAGGGTGACGGCACGCGCCCCGGCCGGAAATGACCCCGAAGCGCCGTTGCATCCGGCTGAGCGGATCTCCCTCCGGCCGCCCGGCAGCAAGCTGGGCGAGGTCAGCGGCGATTGCCGGGAGCCCGAAGATGCACGGACCGCACTGCTGCGCTCCCTGACTAGCCAGGTAACGCATGATCCGGGCTGCCTCGGCCAGCCCGCACGTCCCGGCAGGGAGGGCGAACAGCACGCCCGCGCCCGGAGACCCGCCGGCCGGACGCAGTCCGGCGGCTGTGAAGGGCAGGCCCGCTACCGCCTCGATGTCATGCCAGGTACCGAAATACCCGCCGATCAGCACAGCCTCGCTGCGGCCGGGCAGGCCGGCCAGCTCCAGGATGTCCCTGACGCTGGTGCCGGCTTCGACCTCGTAGACGCCAGGCCGCGACACCGCTCCGGTGACCGTTGTCAGCATGGTGCCGGTCGCGTCGCCCGCGCCGAGTTCGCGGAACCAAGCCGCGCCGTACCGCGCGATCAGTGCGACGTGCGCCAGCGTCTCGACGTTGTCGATCAGCGTCGGGCGCTTGCCGACGCCGCGCTCGAACGGCCGCGGCGGTGTCGAGGTCGGCTTCGCCTCGCCGCCGTTCAGCCAGTGCACCAGCGCGGTCTCCTCGCTGGAGACGTAGTGATATGGCAGCTCATGCACGGCGACGCCGACCCGGTCGATCCCCGCCAGATCCCGTTCGGCGACCGCGGCGAGCACGCCGTCGACGAGCCAGTCCCTTGTCCTCGGCAGGCAGAGATGCGCCTCCGCCGCGCCGACAGCCTCGGCGGCGACCGCGATTCCGTCCAGCACCAGGTGCGGCGAGCGGGCAAGCAGCGCCTGGTCCTTCTCGCTGGCCGGCTCGCTCTCCATGCCGTTGGCAACCACGACGGCGGGCCCGCGCCCGGCCGCGACCGCGTGCATCTTCGTCGCGGTCGGGAAACCGGCGCCGCCGCGACCGGTCAGCCCGGCCGCAGCGATCTGATCCAGCAGGTCACGATTGCCGCCGCGGGCGCCGTTCGCTCGCACCGGGCCGAACCGGTCTGAGTGCTCGCGCAGCGTGGCTGCGCGATCAGCTCGCTGCCAGTCCAGTGTGAGCCGCGGAGACGGGTAGGCGTGGCTCACCGGCCGGCCCCCGTCCGGCCGGTGAACGCATTCGGAGCCGGGTGTGCCGAGCCAAGCATGCTGGCAGGAGTTCCGGCGCGGCGGGCCCAGCCAGGCTGCAGCGGGCCGGTTGTCACGAACACGATCGTTGCGAGCATGAACGCTGCGACGCCTGCCAGGCCTGCGGCACGCACCCGCCCGGATCCGTCAATGCCTCCGTCCGCCAGCCTGTGCGCCGTCAGGTTCAGCCGCCACGCGACGGCGGCGGCGACCGCCAGCGCGCACGTGGCATCCAGCAGGAGGAGCCAGGACAAGCGACTATCGGTGCCGGTTCCGAGGCCATGCCACAGCGCGACTGGCCAGCAGGCATAGCCAAGCCAGTGCACGGCACGCCAGGTCCGGTATGACAGCCGGGATCTGACCAGGCTGGTGAAAAGCAGCGCGAGCAGCATGTCGAACGCGATCGCGCCGAGCCCGAGCCAGAGCGGACGGTAAGCGGAGCTGAACGGCACCACGGCTGCGGTGAGTTTTATCCCGGCGTAGGGATCGAGAACCGAGGACAGCACGTGCACCGCGATGAGCGCGACAGCCAGCAGTGAGGTGTTCCTGTGCAGGCCGGAACGCACGATTCCGGGCAGCAGTTGAGTCGACACCCTCGCGGTTCCGGCGACGCCGAGGGCCACAGTCACGGTCAGCAGGATGAGCGCGACGACCCCGGTTGCCCTGGCTGTGTACCAGAGCGGGCTCGGACCTGAGCTGCCTGCCGCGAGCAGATGACCGGCAGCGAGCGAAAGCCGGCCGTCAGGCAGGCTCACCATCGGGTCACGACCCGCCGGAGCTCACGGGCGCCGCGGGCGCCGACGCGGGAGCGGGAGCCGACGCGGGCGGCGCGAGCCGGTGCCGGTGATGACCGCCGGCCTTGCGGGCAGCGCCGGCCTCCGCGCCAGTCCCGGCGCTGCCGGGCGACGAACTGTGAGCGGTGCCGCCGGTGCGCGAGCCTGATGCGCCGGTTCCGGTGGCTGTCGAGCTGCCCCGGCTGCTGACGGTGTGCCCGGGGATAGCGTGCGCGAACGCGGTGCCCATGCCGAGCGAGGCTGCCGCAGCCCCTCCGGTGATCCACAGCGAAAGCTTCCGGACCCGGGCCAGCCGCTCATCGCGGCGGCGGGAGGCGTTGTTGACGTGCTCTCGCATGCAGCAATCACTCCCTGTCGAGGTGGGCGGCGATGATCATCCAGGCTCGGTAACCGGTACACAGCATGCCCGCGCAGATCCTGGCGACCGGTTCAGGAAAGGTTCAGAACCGGTTAATCCATGATCAGTTGACCGGCTCTTTGCCGCCGGGTTACTCAGCCGCCGGCCTCGGGCACCGGCATCGTAGCTGGTCAGACGGCTCGGGGGCGGCCCGCAGCCGAATGCCGGCGCGGGCCCCGGTCCGGGCGCGCCAGCGGCAGCTCGATAGTCACGGTCAGTCCGCCGCCAGGCGTGTCGGAAAGCGAAGCCCTGCCACCGCTCGCGACCGTCAGCCGGTCGACAATGGCCAGACCAAGCCCGGTGCCGCCGCCGTTGCTGGTGGCGAACCTGCGGAACGCACGCTGCTGTTGCTGCGGGCTCATGCCCGGACCGTTGTCCGCGACCACGATCGTGGCCTTGTCGCCGGCCGCGCTTGCGCTGATGCTGATCCTGCCGCCAGGCGGCAGCGCGTCGAGCGCATTGGCGATCAGGTTGTCCAGGATCTGCTCGAGCTGCCCCTCGCCCATCCGCGCGGTCACCGGCTCGAGGTCAGCCTGCAGCCTGACGTCGCGCTCGTCGGCTGCCGGCCGCCAGGCGGCCACCCTGGTCTGGATCAGGGCGTCGACCGGGATGGTGACGTGCCGGGTGCCGACGTTCTCTGCCCTCGCCACCGCGAGCAGACCATTGACCAGCCTGGACAACCGGGCGATCTCGTCCTGTGCGCCGGCCAGCTCAGCGGCCGCCTCCGCGTCGCTGTCTTGCGCGAGCAAGTCAAGACGCAGCCTCAGGGCGGCCAGCGGTGTCCGCAGCTGATGTGACACGTCGGCCATCGTCGCCTGGTGGCCACGCACCAGCGCCTCCAGCCGCGCGGCCATCAGGTTGAAGTTGGCCGCCAGCCGCCGGACGTCGCTCGGCCCGGTACTGTCCGGCGATCGCGCGCTGAGCTCCCCGTCGCCGAGCGCCTGCGCCGCGCGCTCGAGTTCGACTCAGCGGCCGGCTGACCCAGCGGGCCAGGCCGATCGCGACCAGCGCCGCGGCCACCAGGCCAGGCGCCGGCGATCAGCGGCGATCATCCCCCACAGCACCGCGATCCGCCCGGCTGATACCGGGAGTAGGCCGGGCCAGCACGACGGCGCCGACGCTGCCGTGGCCGGAGTCGCGCAGTACCGGCGCGACGACCACGAAGTGATCGTCCAGCCGGGTAAGCCGCCGTCCTGCCGGTCGCCATCACCTGGCTGAGCCGAGCGCCGGCACAGCCGGCGGCGCCTCGCGGTACCGGCGACCGGCGGCCCGTCGGTCGACGACTCTCACCCGGTCGCCGCTGCCGCCAGCTGGCGCACGTCCGGTCGAGCGCGGGCCCGTGGTTGCCGTCGTCGAGCCGTTCCTCGGCGATATTGGCCAGCGTCGTCGCCGACGCGGTCGCCTCGTCCCGGAAGTCGTGCATGTCCTGGCTCGCGGTGACGAGGCCGAGCGGCACGGCGACGACCCCGAGCACGGCGACGACGAGCGCCAGGACCGCGAAAACGATCCGGCGGGCCATCTACACCTCGCCGAGCCGGAATCCCCGGCCGTAGACCGTCTCGATCAGGCCGGGAACGCCGAGCTTGCGCCGCAGCGAGGCCATGTGCACGTCGAGGACTTTCGTCGGCCCGTACCAGTGCGCATCCCAGGCGCTCTCCAGGATCTCCTGGCGGCCGACGACCCGGCCGGGATCGGTGGCCAGGCACTCCAGGATGTCGAACTCCTTAGGCGTCAGGAACACCTCCGCGCCGGAGACCGTAACGCGGTGCGTACGGATGTCGACCGTCAACGGTCCGTGCCGCACTACGTCGCCGCCCGGCCGCACGCGCCGCAGCACGGCCCGGATCCGCGCCTGCAGCTCAGCCAGGCCGAACGGCTTGACCAGATAGTCGTCAGCGCCAGCATCCAGCGCCATCACCCGGTCCGGCTCCTCACCGTGCGCAGTCACGACGATGATGGCTGCGTCACTGCGCTCGCGCAGCTTGCGGCAGACCTGCACGCCGTCCAGATCTGGCAGCTCGAGATCGAGCAGGACGACGTCCGGGTCACCCCAGGCCAGCGCGTCGTTGCCGGTCAGCACGTGGTCGACCTGGTAACCGCCTCTGGTCAGGCCGCGGACGAGCTGCGCGGCAATGCTGGCGTCGTCCTCCACGACCAGCACGCTCGTACTGGCATCGTCGGGCTCAGTGCCCGAGCGGCCCCCTGGCGCTTTCATGTCACCTACGGTAAGCGACGGGGCACGATGGAATCCGCCGGACGGGGCCGGGCCAGGGCAGCCAGGGCTGCGAGTAGCCGCTGGCCTGCCAGCGCAGCCTAGGCAACGAGATCGCCAGTTATCTCGCTCACAGTCCGCGCGCCGGCTAGCGTCATCGCCTGCCTGAGCTCCGCGGTGAGCCCGCTGAGCAGCGCCGCGACGCCCGGGTGGCCGCCTTGGCCGGACTCACCGCCAGCCGCAAGCGCCCACAATACGGGCCGGCCGACGAAGACCGCGCGGGCGCCGAGTGCCATCGCCGCCAGCACATGCTCGCCGCGCCGGATCCCGCCGTCGATATAGATTTCTGCCCCGGTGTCCCGCACCGCAGCGGCGATCTCGGGCAGCGCATACGCAGTGGCCACCGCCTGGTCAAGCTGCCGTCCGCCGTGGTTGGACACCTGGACGGCTGCCGCGCCCGCCTCAGTCACGACGCGCGCGTCGTCTGCACGCAGCACGCCCTTGACGACTACCGGCAATCCGGAGACCCCGCGGAGCCAGCCGATCGTGTCCGGAGTCAGGTCGTCGGCATAGTCCAGCGCTTCTTCGGGCAGGTCCCCATGGTCCCAGTTGGCTTTGTGGAATTCGGTCGGCACGGTGTCCCACACGCTGGGACCCGCGTTGTGCTTGCGGCCGACTACCGGTGTGTCAGCCGTCAGTACTAAAGCCGAAGCGCCTGCTGCCCGCGCCCGCTGCGTCATTGCCCGCGTCAGTCCGCGGTCCCGCAGTACGTAGCACTGCAGCCACCAGAGCACACCGGTCGCGCCGATCTGTTCAAAGGTCATCCCGGCGTTCGTGGACAGCGCCATCAGCGAGCCGGCTGCCACGGTGCCGCGGGCCGTCGCCACCTCTCCCTCCGGGTGAGCAGCCCGGTGCAGAGCGGTCGGCGCGACGCAGACCGGTGTCGCAAGCCGGTGCCCGAGCACGGTCGTCTCGGTCGAGACAGCCGACACATTGCGAAGGATTCTCGGCCGGAGCCGGATCCGGTCCCAGGCCGCGACAGCGGAGGCAGCGGAGATACCGTCGGCGGAGCCCTGGTTGAAGTACTCGCTCACTGGCGCGGGCAGGCGATCGGTCGCAGCCTGCCGCAGATCCTCCATGCGGACAGGATGATCCTTCTTTATCCGGACAGCCACCCGAACAGTGGATTTGGCCTGAACGCCGGGCCGCAAATCCCGTTGCGGAGTCCGGCCGCGGCGTGCGAACCTTGCCCACCGGAGGTCTTCGCTAGTGACGCCTGCCCGATGGCGGGTGTTCTGGCGCTCCGGAGGATGCCGCGCCTGCCTTGCCGGCGCGCCTCAGACAGGAGGGAGGACGCAGATGACGAAGGTCTCGAACTTCACGCTGCCCGCCCTTACTTGCTGTCTGAGGAGTTTCTCTCGTGCCCGATTCACCAAACGGATACCGGCGCCCTAAGCCGCGATTCGACGACGACGAGCCGGCGTTCGTCAAGCGAAACCGAAACCGCCGCGCGCTGCAATCTCTTGACAGCTTCGATGCCACCGATGGCCTGCCCGCCGGAGATCGCTGGTCGACCTGGGACCAGTCGACGCTGAGCGAACGCGGCCCGCTGCCGTATCCGGACTGGCTCGTCGCCGAGCTCGCGGCGACCGACAGCGAGCTCGGAATCCTGAAGACCGGGAAGGAAGCCGACGTCTTCCTGCTGCGCCGCGGCGTCCCGGTCACCGGCCCGTCCTGCTTGCTAGCCGCCAAGCGCTATCGCGCGGCTGAACACCGGCTGTTTCATCGCGACAGCGCTTACCTGGAAGGACGGCGCGTCCGCGAGTCGCGCGACAACCGCGCGATGGCCAACAGGACGGCGGTCGGCCGCCAGATGATCGCGGTCCAGTGGGCGAACGCCGAGTTCTCCGCGCTCTGCCAGTTCTACCTCGCCGGCCTCCCGGTGCCGTACCCGGTGCAGGTGCTGGGCACCGAGGTGCTGCTCGAGTTCATCGGCGAGCCGGACGGTACTGCCGCGCCGCGGCTGGCCGACACCGGCCTTCGCGGCGCTGAGCTGGCGGGCCTGTGGAGCCAGCTGGTCTCTTGCATGTGCGCGCTGGCCCGGCTCGGCTTCGCGCACGGCGACCTGTCGGCCTACAACCTGCTGGTCCACCGGGAGCAACTGATCATGATTGACGTGCCGCAGGTCGTGGACGTGATCGCGAACCCGCGCGGCGGCGAGTTCCTCGACCGCGATGCCGCGAATGTCGGTAAGTGGTTCGCGGCACGCGGCCTGCCAGCGGTTGCGGCTGGAACGCCGGGGCCCGGAGACCTGGCAGCAGTGCTACGGGACGAGGCCCGCATCGGGTAGCGGCGCTGGCACGTCAGTTCAGCCGGCGTTCGGCTGCCCACCTGGTGAGCTGATGCCGCGTGGACAGCTGAAGCTTGCGTAGCACCGAGGAGACGTGACTCTCGACCGTCTTCACCGAGATGTACAGTTCCTTTGCAACCTCGCGGTAGGTGTAGCCACGCGCGATGAGCCTGAGCACCTCCCGCTCACGAACGGTGAGCTGGTCGAGTTCGGGGTCGAACGACGGCCGGTCCAGGTCGGCCGAGTGGCCGGCAGCGAATGCGTCCAGTACGAAGCCAGCGAGCCTGGGCGAGAAGACCGCATCGCCCGCGGCCACCCGGCGGATCGCGTCGATCAGCTCAGTGCCTGAGATCGTCTTGGTCACATAGCCCCGGGCGCCGGCCCTGATGACCGCGATTACGTCTTCCGGCGCGTCCGAGGCCGACAGCGCCAGGAACTTCACGTCCGGATGCTCGGCCTTGACCGCCGCGACCACATCCTGTCCGCCGCCGCCCGGCAGGTGCACGTCGAGCAGGACCACGTCGGGCAGGCTTTCTGCGATATCGGCGATCGCCGGCGTGACGTCAGCAGCCTCGCCGACAATCTCGACCGCGCCGGCCAGCTCTGAGCGAACGCCGGAGCGGAACATGCTGTGGTCGTCGACGAGGAACACCCGTGGCTTGCTCATTACCGCCTCGGTACCCGGTCGGCAGCACATCTGGGCATCACGAGCGACACCTCGGTGCCCTGCCCGGGGGCGCTGCGGATAGCAGCCGAGCCACCCCGGCGAGCCAGCCTCGCGCGCACGGATTCCGCGAGCCCCTTCCTGTCTTCGGGTACGGCGTCCGGGTCGAAGCCCTTGCCGCGGTCGCGCACGAACATGGACACCGAGTCTGGCTCGACCTCCGCGAACAGCGACACCGTGTCGGCGCCGGACCATTTTGCGGCGTTCACCGTGGCCTCCCTGGCTGCGGCCAGCAGCGCGCTAAGGTCGTCATCCAGCTCGCAGTCCCCCACCGTCACCGCATCGACGGTGAGCCCGTGCTGGGCTTCCACATCCTGCTGGATCAGCCGGACTCCGTCAGCGACCGTTGCTGCCTGGCCCTCCATCGAGCCCGGCGGGCGGCCATCGAACAGCCAGGCCCGCAGTTCGCGCTCCTGCGCCCTGGCCAGCTTGACCACCTGCTGCGGATCACCTGCCCGGCGCTGGATCAGGGCGAGGGTCTGCAGTACCGAGTCGTGCACCCGCGAGGCCATCTCCGCCCGCTCCTCGGCGCGGATTCTCGCCTGGCGCTCCCCGACCGCCTGCATGGCGATTCGCAGCCACCACGGTCCGAGTGTCAGGGCGACTCCGCCGACCAGCAGCATGATGCCGGCGAGCGGCACCAGCAGCGCCAGCCGCTCATGACCTTGCAGCAGCGCATAGATGCCGAAGATCATCAGCAGGGCGCCGAGCCCGAATCTGAGTATCCGCCGCGAGCGCGGTGCGGTCGAGGTCAGGCCTGCCGGATCGGCCAGGCTGCGCAGGTAGGCCAGTTCATCGTCAGACGCGTTCCGCGTGATGAGCACGAGCCCGGCCGCGCAGATGATAATCGGCACGGCAAGTGAGGTAGCCCACGGCGCGTTCAGCGCTGACGCGATGACCAGCGCGACGGCAAGGACGGAGGTGACTCCGGCCGCCAGGCCGATGCCGCGCTTGTCGGCGAGTGCCTTCGTGGCGATGTTCCGCTCCGCGCCCTCAGCCGGAATGAACAGCCAGGCCAGGACATAAGGGATGGCGAGGTAGCCGGTCGTGCTCAGTGCGGCTACGACGATCACGACCCGGATCAGGCCGACGGAAAAACCCGTTCGCTTCGCCAGCCCGGCCGCTACGCCACCGAAGAGCTGGCCGTCCGGCGCCCGCCGGAGCGGCCCGGCGCTGGCTGGCCCGCGGGACAGCCGGATGCCGTGGTTCTCCAGCCACGTCGCCGCGTGGCTTTGGCCGGCCTGAGGCGCCGCGCCGTCAGCGGCGTTGGCCTGATCCACCATGAGTTCATCATCCCGTCAGACCGTGGCCGGGCGCCATCCGGACAGTCCCTGGTCCTGGCCGCGGGCCGTCAGGGTCGGCTCAGGGTTCATCCCGATGGCCTCGTCGGACGCCGGCGGGCACGCTGAGTGGCATGAACACTTCAGCACCAAGCTCCACCACCCAGTCCAGCCCGGCCCACTCCCCTGCGGCTGGTCCAAGAACGCTGTCTCGCAGCAGGCGGGGCCGGATGCTCGCAGGGGTCGCATCCGGCATCGCGAGGTACGCCGGCGTAGACGTAACGATCGTCCGGATCGCGTTCGTGCTGGTCACGCTGGTCGGGGGCATCGGAATCCCACTGTACCTGGCCTCCTGGCTACTGATCCCGGACGAAGACTCGGCACACTCGATCGCCGGTGGCTTCGCCAGCGACATGCAGGACTGGCGTAACTAGCAGGGCGTAACTAGCAGGGCGAAACTAGCAGGGTGTAACCAGCTGGGCGTAACTGACGGGGGCGCAACCAATGAAGGAGGGCCAGGACATCATGTCCAGTCCGGCGGGCTCACCGCAGCAGGCCGGTCCAGCGCTACGGCGAGCATCCTGGCCCGGCTCGCAGATGCGGGTCAGCGACACCGAGCGAACCGCGGTCGCTGACCGCCTGGCCAAGCATTTCAGCGACGGGCGGCTCGACGAGGCCGAGTTCCGCGAGCGCCTGGACCGGGCGATGCGGGCGACCACGATGGCTGACCTCACCGGCCTGCTATCCGACTTGCCGGATGCCGAGCCAGCTCCGCCTCAGTTGCCAGGCCAGCGCCGGCGGCACCAGCGGAAGATGCTGAAGGTCCAGCTCGAGCGCGAGCGGCTGCGGCTGCGGCACGAGCGGCGTCAGCAGCGGCAAGCTGCCCGCCGTGGGCGGGCGCGGTCGCTTGGCTGGCTCGTGCTGCTCGCTGGCGGAGTGGTCTTGGCGATCATCATCGCCAACGCGCTGAGGCACTCGATCGGCGCCTGGTTGCTGCTCGGGCTGATCGCGTTCATCTGGCTGCGCCGCGGCCACAGCGGATACCGCGGCAGCTGACCGGGCCCCGCCACACCGGGCCCGGCAACTGCGACTAGAGGAGTGCTTCGTGCCACTCCCGGACGGACCAGTTGCGGACGACGCCGTGCTGCACGAACGGATCACCGCCGGCGAACGCCTCAGCGTCAGCCCTGGTCGTGAAGACCGCCATCGCTCCAGTTCCGTCGGTGAACGGCCCGATCGCCAGCAGGCCGCCGCGGTCGGCGAACTCTTGCCAGCGTGCCCGGTGCGCCGGGAAATGCAGCGGCGCCAGCTGTGCCGCGTCCTCACCGGGTTCGTAAAACAGCACGTACTTCACGGGACGAGGAGCCTACCGCGCGAGCGTGTTATCCGGGAATCATCGCTGCCAGGCGATCGATGCCGAGGCCGCTGATCAGCAGCCGTTCCTTGCTGCTTGCGGTCAGCCGAGCGGCCCAGCAGGTGAATCCGCCGTCGGCGATTTCCTGCCAGACCGCAGCGGACTGCACGTTGATCTTGTAGCAGAGGTCGCGGTAGTAGCCCCGGCCGGATTGCCGGTGCGGGTCGGTGGCGACCTCGATCAGCGGCCCGGTCACGTCAGCGGCGACGGCTGCGGCAATCGTCTCGCCTGCCGCCGTGAGCGGCGTCAGCGCGAGCTGCACCGGAGCGAGCCCGGCAGCAGCCAGTCCGGCGGCGAGCGCACGGACGTGCTCGGCGACTGCCTCTCGCTCGAACTGCCGCCCGCCGCGATCGCGCCCGGCGGTCACCAGCCCGAGCAAGCCAAAGTGCGGAAAGTAGCCCGGCGCGGTCTGCTGAGCTCGCACCACGCGCTGAACGGCCGCCAGCCGGACTGTCTCGCCAGGCTGGGCTAGCCGGCGCACCGCTGCCTCGAGCGCGAGCGCGTTGGTCGGATCAGCAGCGACCTCACAGGCCCGCATCGCGGTGACGACTTTGTCCTGGCTGACTGTGCCGAGGGCGGAGTGGGTGCCCAGCGGCACGAGCGGTGCGAGCGTCAGTAGCTCGTAGCTGGCCGGCACGTTGCCGGTCATCAGGTCCTCGGCACGCTGCAGGGTCCGCCACGACGAACCGGCCGGCTGCACGAACCTGTCGTTGCGATAGCGGCGCAGCACGGTCGCGGCTGTCTCGCGTGCTGCCCGCCGCCTGGCGACCTCAAGCATGAGGCTGGTGAAGTCGCTGCCGCTCAGTTCCGCCAGCCGGTCCAGCACGGTGCGC
Organism: uncultured Actinomycetota bacterium; assembly: GCA_963831615.1. Lineage (GTDB taxonomy): Bacteria > Actinomycetota > Actinomycetes > Streptosporangiales > Streptosporangiaceae > JAJYUU01. The sequence continues at coordinate 134,602 of CAWHQU010000005.1, forward strand.
CCGCCGACAGCGGCGACTACGCGGCTTGCTGCCGCCGAAAGACCAGTGACTGGGCCAGTGTCGTCCTCCACCGGCCCGATTCTGCCGCCAGAGGCAAGTCGTCGGCATCTCTAATTGACTCCCTGTCGGTTTGCCGGGCACATAAAGGACAAACAACCTCGTCAAGCCCGGCAAACCGACAGGGAGTCGGGGGTTGTCAGAGTCGGACGCCAATCTGGACCGCATGAGCACCCCGATAATGCCGCGTACCGGACGAATTGCCGGGATCGTCACGACAGCTGAGCTAACCGCGGCAGGATTCTCTGACGACCGGATCAAGACCCTGACCCGCCACGGCGACTTACTCCGGGTTGACCGGGGCGCTTACGCCGACGGAGAGCACGCCCGCGACCTTCTCGCCCGCGCAGGAGGCCAGCAGCTACTGCACCTCGCCGCCGCAGCAGCGCTAACCGAGCCGCACGCTGTGGTGAGCCACGAATCCGCGGCGTACCTCCATTCCATCGACCTGCTCGGCCAACAGGATGCGGCCGTACTGACGTGCCCGCGACAGCGTGGCTGGCATGGGAGGGCTGGCGTCCGCTTACACACCGCGACCTTGCCTGCCGAGCAGGTGACCACCGTCGTCGGCCTGCCGGTCACGACCCCCGCCAGGACCGTCACCGACCTGGCCCGCACGCTCAGCTTCCGGGCCGGCCTCGTGACCGCCGACTCGGCCCTCCACCTCAAGCTCGTCACCAAGGCCGAGCTGACAACAGTCCTGGAGACCTGCTGCCGCTGGCCAGGCATCCGGCAGGCCGCCGCGGTCATCGACTTCGCCGACGGACGTGCCGAGTCTCCGCTGGAATCGATCGCCAGGCTGGCCTTCTCCGAGTGCAGCTTGCCGCCGCCAGAGCTCCAGGTCTGGCTCGGCGGCGCTGTCGAGCCGGTCGGCAGGGTCGACTTCTACTGGCGGCAGTACCGGACCATCGCCGAGGTCGACGGCGCCATTAAGTACGCCGACCCCGACCGCGCGCGTGCGCAACTCCGCCGCGACTCCCTGCTTCGCGACGACGGCTTCGAGGTCGTGCATTTCACCTGGCAGCAGATCACGCAGGCTCCGGAGCAGGTCGCTGCCTCGATCAGGCGGGCGTTCAGCCGGGTAGCAGGGCGTCCAGGGCAGCAAGGATCCGCTTCTCCGACACTGGCCCCGGAGTACCGAGTACCTGCGCGAACAGGCTCACCCTGAGTTCCTCGATCAGCCACCGGATCGACTGCACATCAGGCCGGGAACGGGCACTAGCCGGCAACTGCCTCCTAACGGCCTCGTACTCACTTGCCACCCGGTGTACCGCGGCCATCCGGTCGGCATCCTTTGCCTGCTCCCCTGCCATCTTGTCCAGCCGCCTGATGATGGCCTTCAGGTACCGGATGACGTCGGGCAGCCGGGCGCTGCCGGTTTCAGCAATGAAACCGGGGTAGATCAGCGCGGCGAGCTGGGCGCGGATGTCGTCCAGTGACCTGGCCAGCGCTGGTCCCGGGGTGCCGGCGCTGGCCAGCCTTATCTCCACCTCGTGCGCCTCGGCCAGGATCCGGGCGACGTTCTCAAGCACCTGCGCGGTGTCCGGGGCCAGTGACTCACGCGCAGCCGCGACAAGGCTGGCGAACCCGGCCGCGTCCCGTGCCGGACCGCCTGCAGCGCTGATGACCTGATCGGCGGCCGCCGCCGCGCAGTCGTCCAGCATCGCGGCCGCGCCTGGATACGGGTGCCGGCTCATCGCCATCTTCAGGTTCAGCGGCAGCCGGCCCGCGATCGAGCGCACGCCCGACGGCACCGCGATCAGCAGCAGGCGGCGAACGCCGAGCCGCATCGAGGCATCCGCCTCGGCCTCGGTGTCAAACACCCGCACGTCGACGGCATTGCCGGTGTCGGCGAGGGCCGGGTAACCACGCACTTGTCCGGCACTGAACACCCGGGGCAGCGTCCCGAAGTCCCAGCTGCGCACCCCGGTCCTGGTGATCCCGGCGGCAGCCTCGGCGAGGGTGACCTTAAGGCGCGGCCGCAGTTCCTCGCGCAGCCGGTCAAGGTCCTTGCCGCTGGCGAGTACCTGATCGCCGTCTCGTACCCGGTAGGTCACCCGCAGATAGCCTGGAAGGTCAGCGACCCTCCAGGCCGATCGGGGGACGCGAACACCGGTCTGCCTCGTCAGTTCGGCGCCGAGTGCGTCCAGCAGGTCGCCGCGCGGATCGCCGAACCCGGCGAGCACGGCCCTGGCAGTATCCGGGGCCGGGATGAAATGGCGGCGCAGATCCTTAGGCAGCCCGCGGATGAGTTCGGTGACAAGCTCCTGCCGCAGACCCGGCACCTGCCAGCTCAATCCTGTGTCGCTGGCGGAGAAAAGCTCTTCGAGCGAGATATCCGCCGTCACGCCGTCGTCCGGCTCTCCCGGGGCGAACTCATACGTGAGCGGGAACGGGCCCAACCGCTCCGGGTAGTCCGCAGGGCTGATCTCGTCGGCGGCCGGTCCTGCCAGGTCGGCGGGGCTAAGGTCGAGCTGCGCCGGGTCAGCGGCGCGGGCTTTCTTCCACCAGCTATCGAAGTGCCTGGCGGAGGTGACGGTCCTCGGGATGCGCTGATCGTAGAAATCGAACACGGCGGCGTCATCAGCGACCAGGCCGCGGCGGCGCGCCTTGTGCTCTAGCTCGGTCGCCTCCTCGCGAGCTCGCTGGTTGCGGGCGAAGAACTTGTGATGGGTCTGCCAGTCACCCTCGACCAGGGCGTGCTGGATGAACTCAGCCCGGGCCGCGGCCGGATCGATGTTTCCGTAGTTGACCTGCCGGGCGGCGACGACCGGCAGGCCGTACAAGGTGACCTTCTCGGTCGCCAGCACAGCGCCGCGCCTGGCATCCCACCGTGGCTCGCTGTAACTGCGCCGGACCAGGTCGCCGGCCAGCGACTCGGCCCACTCCGGCTCGATCCGCGCCACCGTCCGTGCCCATAGCCTCGAGGTCTCGACCAGCTCGGCTGCCATGACCCAGGGTGGTGGCTTCCGCGCAAGCGACGAGTCGGGGAAAATAGCGAACTTCGCTCCGCGGGCGCCGAGGAACTCGGCCGGGCCGCGGCGGCGTCCGTTGTCGGCCGCCTTGCGGTCTGCTGCTGAGCGGTCGGCCGGCTTGCGGTCAGCATCCCGCATGCCGATGTGCGAGAGCAGGCCCGCCAGCAGCGACTGATGCACGCGGTCGGCCAGGTCGGCGCTGTAGCGGCTGTCGCCGGTGCTGGCCCGCTCTTCGAGCTCAGGCTGACTCGCTGGGCCTGACGGGCGAGCTGACTTGGGCTGTGTGCCACGCCGTCTGGCAGCAGCCCTGTCGTCTCGGCCGATCACCACGCCGACGTCCCTGGCTGCCTGCTGCAGCTGGCTGTACAGGTCCTGCCATTCGCGCACCCGCAGGAAGTGCAGGTACTCCCGGCGGCACATCCGGCGGAACGCCGACGACGACAACTGTCGCTGCTGTTCCCGCAGGTAATCCCACAGAGTCAGGAATGCCAGGAAGTCGGATCCTGGCTCGGCGAAGCGGCGGTGCATGGCGTCGGCCGCGTCCCGGATGTCGGCCGGGCGCTCGCGCGGGTCCTGTATCGACAGCGCAGCGGTGATAATCAGCACCTCGCGGGCGCAGCCGTTCCGGCCGGCTTCCAGGATCATCCGGCCGAGCTGCGGGTCCACCGGAAGGTCGGCAAGCTTGCGCCCGGTTTCCGTCAGGCGCGGGGCCGGCCGCCACGACCACTCGGTTGAATCGCGCCGAGTTCTTCCAGCAGCCGCATCCCGTCGGCAACGTGCCGCGAGTCCGGCGGATCCACGAACGGGAAGTCCGCGACGGCACCGAGGTCGAGCGCGGCCATCCGGAGGATGACCGAGGCCAAGCTGGTGCGCAGGATCTCCGGATCGGTGAACTGCGGCCGGGACTCGAAGTCCTCCTCGCTGTAGAGCCGGATGCAAATGCCGTCGCTGGTGCGGCCGCAACGGCCCGTCCGCTGGTTCGCCGAGGCCTGCGAGATCGGCTCGATCGGCAGCCGCTGCACCTTGGTGCGCTGGCTATAGCGGGAGATGCGCGCGGTGCCAGGGTCAACGACGTACTTGATACCGGGCACCGTGAGCGACGTCTCGGCGACGTTGGTGGCAAGCACCGCCCTGCGACCGGTGTGCGGCTGGAACACCCGGTACTGCTCGGCGGCAGACAGCCGGGCGTAGAGCGGCAAGATCTCCAGGTCCGGTTCGCCGGCCAGAGCGTCAGCGGTGTCCCTGATCTCGCGTTCGCCGCTCAGGAAGATCAGGATGTCTCCCGGTCCTTCGCGGCGAAGCTCGGCGACGGCATCGGCGATGGCCTGGACCTGGTCGCGCGGCTCGGCGCCAGCGCCGGCAGAACCAGCGCCGGTTGAACCAGCACCGTCGTCAGGGCCGGCGAGCGGCCGGTACCGCACATCGACCGGGTAGGTGCGGCCGGATACCTCGATGACAGGTGCGCTGCGCTGATCTGGTCCGGCGAAGTGGCTGGCGAACCGCTCCGGATCAATGGTGGCCGAGGTGATGATTACCTTCAGGTCCGGCCGGCGCGGAAGCAGCTGCTTGAGGTAGCCGAGGATGAAGTCGATGTTCAGGCTGCGCTCGTGGGCCTCGTCGATGATCAGCGTGTCGTAGCGCAGCAGCAGCCGGTCCCGCTGCATCTCGGTGAGCAGGATCCCGTCCGTCATCACCTTGATCAAGGTGTTGTCACTGGTGGTGTCGGCGAACCTGACCTTGTAGCCGACCACCGCGCCGAGCTCAGTCTTTAGCTCGGCGGCGATCCGGTCGGCTACGGTGCGCGCAGCGATGCGCCGCGGCTGGGTGTGCCCGATCTGACCGCTGACGCCGCGGCCGAGCTCCAGGCAGATCTTGGGCAGCTGGGTCGTCTTGCCGGAGCCAGTTTCGCCCGCGATGATCACGACCTGGTGCTCGCTGATCGCCGCCGCGAGATCGGCCCTGCGCTGGCTCACCGGCAGTTCCGCCGGGTAGGTGATGACCGGGACGATGGCGCGCCGCGCCTCGATGCGCTGCTCGGCCGCCGCGACCTGAGCAGCAAGCTCGCCGAGGGCCTGCTCACGGGCGCCCGGCTCGCGCAGCGAAGCCGCCCGGTCAGCGCGCCGGGCCAGCCTGCGCTGGTCGGCGAGCATCAGCGCAGGCAAGCACGCTCGCAACTGCGCGAGCGAGGCGGTCACGGCAGGTTTCTCCAGGTACCGGGTAAGGGGCGGGGGTGCCAGGCCGGCAGCGGCCCGAATCCGCAGCCCAGCCCCCAACAGCCCGCCGAGACGTCCGCGAGGTCCTGGCTGCGCCAGCGTCTAAGGATGGCCGCAACCCGGCTAAAGGGCTAACGCTTTTCCGGGCTGGCGCCTTCCGGACGTCAGACGCCGTGCGGAGTCTGCCTGGTCGGGCTGGCTCTGCCTACCGGGCCGCCCGTTATGTCGCGATCAATATGATCATCGGTGACTCGCTTCCTACCGCGGTGTGGACCACCGTGGTAGGATGATCTTGTGAAGGTCGACAAGCTGAGCATCTCTTTCGAGGCCGAGCTTGGTGATGCCGTCAGGTCGGCGGCGGCCCAGGCTGGCAAGCCTGTGTCATCGTGGCTGGCAGAGGCGGCGGCCAGCAAGCTGCGTGCCGAGGCGCTGGCTGAATTCCTCGCCGGGTGGCAAGCCGAGCATGGCGTGCTGACGGCCGAAGAACTTGCCCGGGCCGAGCGCGAACTTGGCCTGAGTGCACGAGACTCGGCCGCGTGAGCGCCCTGATCCTGGACGCCGCAGCGCTGCTGGCTGTCGATCGTGACGACCGTTCCATGATCGCGCGGCTGCAGGTCGCGCAGCGCAATGGCCTGGAGATGCGAAGTAACTCCATGGTGGTTGCGCAAGTGTGGCGCGACCGCAGGGGCCGCCAGGTGAGCCTGGCGCGCCTTCTGCGCGCTGTCGATGTCCGTGCGGTGAGTCCACACGATGGTCGAGAGGCTGGTGTGTTGCTGGCAGGCTCCGGCACCGCCGACGCGATCGATGCAACCGTGGTGCTTCTCGCCGCGCCCGGCGACCGCGTTCTAACGAGCGATCCCGCCGGCCTCACACGGCTTGCAGAAGCAGCGGGCAACCGCGCCGTCATTGTGCCTTGCTAGATCGCCTGCCAATAGCAGACCCTGGCAGCTGCCAATGGATGCTCGGATCCTGGAAAGCTGGGTTCATCGAACGGCCTGATGTCTGGCCCGTGCCGCCATCACCGTCGCCGCAACGGGTCATTTGTTTCAAACGGCCCTCTTGCAGCTCGTGTCCAAGGCCGTGCGCAAGCCGGCGGCCTTACCTTATCGGGATGCGCTAGTCCGTGAGTTATGGTGAAATTTGCCCTATGGCGGACGGGGCGCATCGCGTTGCAGTAGAACAGCAGCTAGCAACAGCGGCGCAAGCCGTTCACGAGCTGAAGGCGGCCAGCACCCGCGTCGGCGAGCTGCGCTCGCGGCACCAGCAGCTCAGCGACCAGCTCGCCGCAGCGCAGGCGCAGGTCAAGGACGACCAGCACCAGGTCCGCAGCCTGGACGGAGTGACGCTTACCCACGTCATGGCCGCGTTGCGCGGTTCGCGCGAGGACAAGCTCGCGAAAGCGCAGGCCGAGGCGGATAAGGCCGCCTTCCAGGCAGCCGAGCTCGCCAGCCAGGTCCAGGCGATCGAGACCGAACTAAGTACCGCGCAGGATCAGGTGCGCAGCCTGACCGACGCTCCGAACCAGTACGAACAGGCGCTGACGGCCAAAGAGCAACTGCTGGAGCAGTCGGGCGACCCCTGCGCAGATGAACTGATGAGTCTGGCCGATGAGCGCGGCCGACTGGCCGGCGAGCTGACTGAGATCGCCGACGCGCAAGGGACGGCGCAGGCCGCGCTGACGGCCCTCGGTGCCGTGCAGAACGCCCTCAGCAGTGCGTCCGGCTGGAATACCTTTGACGAATTCGGCGGCGGCATGCTCGCCAGCATGGAGAAGCACTCCCAGCTCGACCACGCGGCCGGCTTGGCAGCGGAGGCTGACCGGCAGCTGGCCACGCTCAGGACCGAGCTGACGTCAGTTGGCCAGCTCGCGCCGCAGCTGACCGTGGGAAGCGGCACCCGGTTCGTCGATATCTGCTTCAACAGCATCTTCACCGACATGGCGTTCTCCTCGCACATTAGCGAGGCGCGGCAAAACACCGCGGAGGCCGTGGAGACCATCTCCAGCGTGCAGGAGCAGCTGCAGGAGCAGCAAAGCCAGGCCGAGCAGCGGCTAGAGCAGATCGCCCAGCGCCGGCAGCAGCTGCTCGCAAGCTGACCCGCGGCCTGCGAGCTGCCGGCCGCGGGCCTTGCCGAAGGGTGCTCAGGGCCGGGTCGATGCCATCGGCACAAGCTGCGTCGTCTTCGTGAAGTAGTCGCCGACTGCGGCGCAGTAGCCGTCGCTGGCGCAGCCGACCGCGTAAAAGAAGCTGCGCGGAGGGGACTGCGCGTTGGCCGGCAGCCTGACTCCGCCTGGGTGCCGCCACTTTCCGTTCTCCCAGGTCACCAGATACGCCAGCAGGTTAGAACTAGTCGTGCTGTAGCCCCCGGCCGCAATGCAGAGCCGCGCCGTGACGCAGCTGACACCGTCCAGGTCGGCACTCAGGGTATGTGCGGGCTTAGCCAGGATCTCAGCGGTCCGGCCCCAGCGGCCGCCGGACTCGCTAGCGGCCAGGCCATCGAACGAGGAGGCCTTAGTGGCATATCCGCCGGCCCCGAGACAGGCACCACTCGCCACGCACGACACGCTGCTGATGCCGGACTCGTGCGCTGCCGCGTTCGCCGGCAGCCTGAACCTGGTCGCCCGTCCCCATCTGCCATGAGACTCGACGATGCCCATGGCTACGTAGTCATCCTCACTGGAGTCGCTGGCGTAGTAGTAGCCCGCCGCGGCGCACTCACCGGCCCGCACGCAGGAAATCCCGCCGAGATTGGCCCCTGGGTTGGCGGCGGCTCCCGGCGGCACGCGGACCTCACTGCCGTGGCCCCAGCGCCCTCGTACTTCGCTGATGACCATGGCCTGGTAATGCTTGGCGCGGTCGGTGTAGCTGCCGACCGCATCGCAGGCCCTAGCGGCTGTGCAGGCCACGCCGTAGAGACCAGCGGTATCGGCGCCAGCCTTCGCGGGCGGTGTTGCCTGTTGCGCGTGACCCCACGCGCCACGGGTCTGGGTGACGATGAATCCCTGGTCATAGCCGGCCGTCGTAGAGTAATAGCCAACCGCGACACAGTTCCCGGCGCTGGTGCACGCCACGCCGTTGACCTCCGCGTACGGATCAGCGGCGGCGTTGGCTGGGAGCTGGATCTCGACCGCGTCTGCCCACCGGCCGCGCGACTGCGTCACCGCCATTGCCTGCCCGTTGCCGTAGGCGTCGTCATAGGAGCCGCCCGCCGTGCAATCGCCACGCCCGGTGCAGGCGACTCCGATGAGAATCGAGTCCGGATCCGCGGCGGCATTCGCGGGGACGCGGATCTCTATCCCGGGCCGGAAGCCGATGCCGGACCCGGCCGGGGCTGAGGCCGGCGAGCCTGCCGCAGCCGCTGCGGGCAGCGTCAGCGCGACGGCGAAGACGCCCGCCGGCAACACCAATCCCCGCATGATCCGGGTAGCGCCCTGACGGGGAATGACGAAGTGCCTGGGCATCGCGGCCTCCTCGGCCAGCCAGAAACTGCGGGTGCGCCGAAACACTACGCGGGTGCCATTACGAAATGGCTGGTCCGCGACGAAGATGAGGCGCCGATCCGGCCGCGGCGGAAATAGTGCACCGGTGCAGGCAAGGTCCTGGCCACCCCCGCCTGGCCGCCGGGGATCGGGCGCGACAGCGCTGGCCAATCAGCAGCACCGAACAGATACTGGGACGTACTCCATACCGAGATGCGCTAGGAGCTATGCGGTGGCGAACCTGAGCACGATCCTGGACCGCTCGGCGGCAGCTCAGCCCGACCGGGCCGCGCTCCGGCTGGATGATCTGACGATCAGCTACCGGCAACTGAGCGAGGCCGCCCGGCGGGTTGCCACCCTGCTGAAATCGGGCGGCCTGGCTGGCGGCGACCGGGTGGGCCTGATGATGCCTAATATTCCGGCGTTCCCGGTCGCATTCTTTGGCGCGCTCACCGCCGGGGCGGTTGTCGTGCCGATGAACCCTCTGCTCAAGGGTCGCGAGGTGGCCTACTACCTGGGCGATTCGGGCGCCAGGGTGCTGTTCGTGACTCGCGATTTCGCAGGCGAGGCAGCCAAGGGCGCTGCTGATGCCGGGGCGCAGGTGATCCAGGTCGACGACGCCGATCTGAGCGCCGTGCTGAGCGGCCTCAGCCCTGAGGAGACGCCGGCCGACGCCGCCGACGGCGACAACGCGGTGATCCTCTACACCTCAGGTACCACCGGCCAGCCCAAGGGAGCCCAGCTCAGCCATGGCAGCCTGGCCCGGAACGCGCGGCTGACAGCGGAGACGCTGCTGCATAACCATCCCGATGACGTGATGATGGGCTGCCTGCCGCTGTTCCACGTCTTCGGCCTGACCTGCGGGCTCAACGCGACAATGACCGCTGGCGGCACCCTGACTCTGCTGCCGCGGTTCGACCCGGCCAAGGCGCTGGAGATCATCGACCGGGACAAGGTGACGATCTTCGAGGGCGTGCCGACCATGTACGCAGCCATGCTGCACCACCCGGCTGCCGATGCGGCGAAGACGGCGTCGCTCCGGGTCTGCGTCTCGGGCGGGGCGGCGATGCCGGTCGAGATCCTGCGCGGCTTCGAGGAGAAGTTCGGCTGCGTGATCCTTGAGGGCTACGGGCTGTCAGAGACCTCTCCGGTCGCCTCGTTCAATCACCCGGACAAGCCGCGCAAGCCCGGCTCAGTCGGCACGCCCGTCGAAGGCGTGGAAATGCGCGTGATCAGCGATGAAGGCGAGCCGGTACCCCAGGGTGAGGTAGGCGAAATCGTCATCCGCGGCCACAACCTGATGACGGGCTACTGGGGAAAGCCGGAGGCGACCGCCGAGGCCATTCCCGATGGCTGGTTCCGCACTGGCGACCTCGCCCGGGTCGACGAAGACGGGTACTTCTTCATCGTCGACCGGAAGAAGGAACTGATCATCCGGGGTGGCTACAACGTGTACCCGCGCGAGATCGAGGAGGCACTCCATGAGCATCCGGCCGTGGCGGAGGTGGCTGTGATCGGGATGGCGCACCCGGAACTGGGCGAGGAAGTCGGCGCGGCAGTGGCGCTCAAGCCCGGCGCCGAGGCGACGCCTGCCGAATTGCAGCAGTTCGTCAGGGAACGGGTCGCCGCCTACAAGTACCCGCGGCGCGTCTGGCTGGTCGACAGCCTGCCGAAGGGGCCGACCGGCAAGATCCTCCGCCGCGAGGTCAAGCCGCCAGAGGACGCGCAGTGAGCCCCGCGAGCACAGCGGGCGCAGCCGGCGCAGAGAACGCGCGCACATCGTCAGCTCTGCCGGAGGCAGCCGGCGACCTCGCCGGCGCACTCGACCTGCTGCTCGCTGACGGCGCACTGGGCGTGGTGCGCAGGTTCCGGCCGGACGGAGCGACCCTGCGGCTAGCCGCCAGCCTCGCCAGGAACCCGCAAGCCCTTGCCGGGCAGGCAGCGCTTCTCGGCACCGAGCTGGGCCGGATCGCGACCGGTCGCTCGCAGGTCGCGCCGGAGCGGAAGGACCGGCGCTTCGCTGATCCCGCCTGGACGCAGAACCCGGTACTGAAGCGCGCCATGCAGGCCTACCTGGCGACTGGCCAGGCGGCCGAGTTCGCGCTGGCCACGGCAGACCTCGACTGGCGGGACGCGGAGCGGCTGCGGTTCGTCCTGATGAACCTGATCGCGGCCGCATCGCCGAGCAACAACCCGCTGCTCAACCCGGCCGGGATCAAGGCGCTGGTGGACACCGGCGGATTGTCAGCGGTTCGCGGCCTGCGCGCGCTGCTGCGTGACCTGTCCACCGCGCCGCGCGTTCCGGCGATGGTGGAACCAGGTGCATTCGAGGTTGGCAAGGACCTGGCCGTGACGCCGGGAGCGGTCGTCTACCGGACCGAGATGTTCGAGCTCCTCCAGTACGCGCCGGTCACCGAGCGGGTGGGGAAGTTCCCGTTGCTCGTCGTCCCGCCGATGATCAACAAGTACTACATCACCGACCTGGCGCCGGGCCGGAGCATGTCCGAGTACCTGGTCGGCCAGGGTCACCAGGTTTTCGCGATCAGCTGGCGCAACCCCGATTACCGGCACAAGGACTGGAATCTCGACAGCTACGGAGCCGCGGTCGCGGATGCGCTCGAGGTGGTCCGGACGATCACCAACGCAGCCAAGGCCAGCATTTGCGCGCTGTGCTCCGGCGGCATCGTGTCCTCGATGGTCGCCGCGCATCTCAGCGCGATCGGCCAGCTCGATACCGTGGCCAGCCTGTGCCTTGGCGTCACGGTGCTGGACCAGGCCAGGGCGGGCACCGCCGCAGCGATGATCGACGAGACCACGGCAACGGCCGCGATGGCCGCGTCCCGCGCGCGCGGCTACCTGGACGGCCGGTCGCTGGCCGAGGTGTTCGCCTGGCTCAGGCCCGACGACCTGATCTGGAACTACTGGGTCAACAACTACCTGCAGGGCCGGCCGCCGGCCGCGTTCGACATCTTGTACTGGAACGCCGACACCACCAGGCTGCCGGCCGCCCTGCACCGTGACTTCATCCGCCTTGCGCTAGACAACGCGCTGGTGAAGCCGGATGCCGCGGTCATGCTCGGCTCGCCAGTCGACTTGTCCAAGGTGGACACCGACACCTACCTGGTAGCCGGGATCGCCGATCACATCTGCCCGTGGCAATCGTGCTACCGCACGACCCAGCTGCTCGGCGGCGATGTCACGTTCGTGCTGTCCACCAGCGGCCATATCGCCTCGATGGTCAACCCGCCCGACAACCCCAAGGCGACCTTCCAGGTCGCTCCGGAGAACCCGCCCGATCCCGGCCAGTGGCTCGCCAGCGCCACGACGGTCAGCGGCAGCTGGTGGCCGCACTACTCGGCATGGCTGACAGAGCGCAACGGCGGGACGAAACGGAGCAAAGTGAAGCCAGGCAGTAAGGAGTTCGCGGCACTGGCCCCGGCACCGGGAACCTATGTCCACGACAGGTAGCCCGCCGGCAACGGCAGCTGCCAGGATCGCCAGGGGGCCGAGCGTGCGGACCGTCGCTATCGGCGACCAGCTGATCCGTGTCGCAGTGCGGCCCGGGCGGCGCCGCCTCGCAAGCAAGCCGGCGAAGCCGCCGCTGCTGCTCGTCAACGGCATCGGCGCCAGTCTGGAGCTGCTCCAGCCGTTTGTCGACGAACTGGACCCGGCGCTCGAAGTCATCCGATTCGACGTGCCGGGAGTCGGCGGATCGCCGCCCGCGGCCGGGCCTTACCGGTTCACTGGCCTGTGCAGGCTCATCCGCCAATTGCTCGCCGAGCTCGGGCACGACAGCGCGGATGTGCTCGGCATTTCCTGGGGCGGCGCGGTGGCGCAGCATTTCGCGGCGTTCCAGCGATCGCACTGCCGCAAGCTCGTGCTGGTCAGCACCGCGACTGGCATGATCATGGTGCCCGCGGCACCGTCTGTGCTCGTCCGGATGGCAACGCCGCGGCGGTACACCGACCGCAGTTACCTGGCCAGCGTTGCCGGCCACCTGTACGGCGGCAGCGCCCGGACCGATCCGGAGGCGGTGACCGCCGCCATGAACGCTCACAACCGCGTCGGCTCGGCCCGCGGCTACCTCTATCAGCTAGGCGCGGGCCTCGGCTGGACCAGCGTGCCGTTCTTGCCATTGCTGCGTCAGCCGACGCTCGTCATGTCCGGTGACGACGATCCGATCATCCCGCTAGCCAACGCGCGGCTGATGCACACGCTGATCCGTGGCTCGCAGTTGCATGTGTTCCACGGCGGTCATCTGGGCCTTGTCACCGAGGCCCGGCAGCTCGCACCGGTCGTCAGCGAGTTCCTTGCCACGCCGGGACAGCCGGGAACGTAAAGGAGAGACCTGCCATGGACCCGCTCCTCGATGCCGATTTCTACGCACTCGAGCAGTTGCTCAACCCGGCTGAACGCGACCAGCTGCTGGCCGTCCGCGAGTTCATGGAGAAGTCTGTCGCCCCGGTTATCAACCACTACTGGACTCGGGAAGAATTCCCGTTCGATCTGCTGCCGGGCCTGGCAGAGCTGGGCATCGCGGGACTAGCCTGCGACGGCTACGGCTGTCCGGGCGGCAGCAGGCTGCTTGACGGGATGATCGCGCTCGAACTCGCCAGAGTCGATTCGTCGATCGCCACGTTCATGGGCGTGCACGGCGGGCTGGCGATGGGGTCCGTTTACCTGTGCGGCTCGCAGGAACAGAAGCAGCGCTGGCTACCTGCCATGGCCAGGATGGAGAAGATCGGCGCGTTCGCGCTGACCGAGCCGGACGTCGGCTCCGGTGTGGCCGGCGGCCTGACCACTACCGCGCAGCGCGACGGCGACGTCTGGGTGCTGAACGGCCAGAAGAAGTGGATCGGCAACGCCACGTTCGCCGACTACGTCGTCGTCTGGGCCCGCGACGTCGCGGACAACCAGGTCAAAGGCTTCGTCGTGGAGACGCCCGCAGACGGTTTCAGCCCGGTGAAGATCCGGAACAAGATCGCACTGCGGGTTGTGCAGAACGCCGAGATCACCCTGGAAGATGTCCGCGTACCAGAAGGGAACAGGCTGCAACTGGCCAGCTCGTTCCGCGACACTGCGCAGGTACTGCGGCTGACCAGGGCGGGAGTCGCGTGGATGGCGACCGGCTGCGCGCGCGGCGCCTACGAGCACGCGCTGGCCTACGCGAAAGAGCGGCATCAGTTCGGGCGGCCGATCGGCGGCTTCCAGCTGGTGCAAGATCTGCTCGTGCGGATGCTGTCCAACGTGACAGCGTCAGCCTGTTTGTGCGCGCGGCTGTCGCAACTGCAGCAGCAAGGCGAGGCGAAGGACCACCACTCGGCACTGGCCAAGGCGTTCTGCACCGTGCGGATGCGCGAGACCGTCGGCTGGGCCCGCGAGCTGCTCGGCGGCAACGGGATCCTGCTCGACAACCAGGTCGGCAGGTTCGTGGCTGACGCCGAGGCCATCTACTCCTACGAGGGCACCCGGGAGATCAACACGCTGATCGTCGGCAGGGCAATCACCGGCATCGGCGCGTTCGTCTGACTAGCGGACCGGATCGAGCCGGACCAGCAGCCCGCCGCCAAAGAACAGGGTTTCCACGGTTCCGTCCGGCCGCCGCCCGAACACCACCGGCTCGCCCGACGGGCGGTAACCCGGAGCTGCGACGAAGGTGCCAGGATCAGCCCCCCGGTCAAGCGGGATCTTCTCGTCCGGCATCGAAGTGTCGATCAGGGTCAGCTTGCCATCCCGCCACTCGACCTTGAGTACGAAGCTCATGTCCGGTGGCGCGTAGAAACCGAGGAGCGCGGCCGCCTCTGGTGGTGTCGGAACTGGCCGCCGCAGCTCCGGCGCGGCCGCCTTGACAAGGTCGCGGCCAGCAGCGGCCAGGCTCATCGCCAGGCCGGAGGCATCGGCGACCCCGTTCAGGAGCACGATCGCGCCGACGCGGCTGCCGCGATCGAAGCACGCGTTCGAGGTGAACCCGGGTAGCCCGCCAGAGTGCTGTACCCAGGTCACGTTGTCCTTGCGGACTGAATACCAGCTGATCCCCCAGGCGGTCGACCAGTCCTCGTCGCTGAGATACCTCGGCTTGTGCATCTCCCGGCGCGTCGCGCTGGCCAGCACCTCCGAGTCCGCGCTAGCTCCCGCGCCGTCACCGGCAGCGTCGGCGTGTGCCGCGACCTGGAAGGACAGCCATCTGCCGAGATCCTCGACCGTTGACCAGAGCCCGCCCTCCGCCCACACCGGCGGCATACTGGGCGCGATCGATAGCTCGTCGGAGAATGCGCGGGCCGAGTAACCGGTCGCCCGGCGACCGTCTAGTTCAGGACCCAGCGGCTCGAACCCGGTCGACGACATCGCCAGCGGACTCAGAATGCGGTCAGACACGTACCGCGGGTACGGGGTCCCGCTCACCCGGCTCACAATCTCACCAAGGAACTGATAGCCGAGGTTGCAGTACTTGGTCTGGGTGTTCGGCGGTACCGCGGCGAAGATCTCGGCGACCCGTTCCAGGTTCCGTGCAGCGAGTCCTTCGTAGCTGGGCTCGCCGGCCAGGAAGTCCGTCCCCGGAGGCTCGCTGACGAGGCCGGACTCGTGTGACAGCAGGCGCCGGATCGTCACCGCGCCGATGCTGGCCGCGCTCGCGCTGTCAGACAGCTCAGGAATCCACTTCACCACTGAGTCGTCAAGGTCGAGCAGGCCGGCATCGCGCAGTTGCAAGACCGCCGTTCCCGTGAAGGTCTTGGTTATCGATGCGATCCGGTACAGCACATCAGGGCCGGCCGCACGCTGCGAGGCAGCATCGGCGAAGCCGGCGCCGCCCGACCACACCAGCTCGCCGCCATGGACGACGCCGGCTGCCGCCCCGTACAGCCGGTTCTCCCGGACGAACGAAGCCACTCTGGTCTGGAAATCCTTCGCGCCCGCTGCCACTGGTCCGGCCACTATCCGCTCCCCGTTCGCCTCGACTGACTTTGATCGCCTTCACCCGGATTATCACATCGGCACAGGCGCGCCCAGCCGTACGGTGAGCAAGATCGTCCCGGCGAGCACGAAGGTGCCGGTCGAAGGTGCGGCGGCCTGGTGGTACAAGGCGAGTACCGCGAACGGCCTACCGCCCCCAGGCCTTCCCGGCCCGCGCGAACGCATTCAGGAGGTCCTGGATGAAACGGCCTTAAACGGCGACCGCGACGAACAACAGGGGCTGATCGTCGCTGCGGCGACGAAGAAGTCCCTGTTGAACGCCGCGGCCGCGCGCGCCCGAGGGCATGACTAACAGCATCCCGCGACGCTCGCTGGCAAGTGCCAGCCGACCCGATGCTGGACGCTTCGGCGATGCCAACATCCGACTCCGCCGAATTTACGCACGCCCCGATGCCGGCGGATCAACCGGTTACGCTAAGCAACGCGTCGCGGGGGACGACGCAGGGCGTTATCGCTCAGACAGGACGGACGTTCTCCGCCTGCGGTCCCTTTTGCCCCTGGGTCGTTTCGAATTCGACCTTCTGGTTCTCATCCAGCGACCTGTAGCCGGAGCTCGCGATCGCGGAGAAGTGGACGAACACGTCCGCCGTCCCGTCATCGGGGGCGATGAAACCAAAGCCCTTATCGGCGTTGAACCACTTCACTGTTCCTGTTGCCATCAGTTCAAGTCCCTTATCTGCCATGCCACACGCGGCCTCGCCGCACCGACCGTGAGCCTACCGGTCCTGGCCCCGCGACCGCGCGCCTACCCCGGTAATAACCCGTGGCGACATCGGTGGTCATCCCGCGACAATGGCCGGCGTGGAGGGAGTCGAGGTAGTCGTCGCCCATAACGAGCGCGCGACTCTGCGCGTCGGCGACGTGTTCCTGAAGATCGACGCTGATCAGGCGCGCACCGACGTCGAGGTCGAGGCGATGGCCATGGCGCCGATCCCGACCCCGGAGGTCCTGTGGCGCAAGCCGCCGGTGCTCGCGCTCGAGGCCCTCCCGGGGACGGCACTCGGCCACCTCGGCGAGCCATCTACCGCCTCGCATGCGGCATGGGCCGCGGCGGGTGCCGCCGCACGGACGCTGCACGACGCTGCGCTGCCACCATGGCCCGGTCAGACCCTCGACGAGCTCGCATCGGAACTCGACGTCGAATGCGAGTGGCTCGTCGCCAACAGCGTCCTTCCCGCCGACCTGGTCACGCGTAACCGCCAGCTCGCCGAGACTGCGCTCCGGCCGTGGACACCGGTGTTCATCCACGGCGACCTGCAGGTCGATCACGTCTTCGTCGACGGTGACGAGGTCACCGGCGTCGTCGACTGGTCCGAGGCGTCCCATGGCGACGCGCTCTTCGACGTCGCCATCCTCACGCTCGGACATAAGGAGCATCTTGGCGACGTCGTCGCCGGCTACGGCACCGACGTCGACCGCGACCTCATCCGCGCATGGTGGGCGATGCGATGCCTGACTAGCGTCCGCTGGCTGGCCGAGCACGGCTACGGCTCGCCCGAGGAGTTCCCCGAGGTCGCCGTGCTGAGATCCCGGCTATGAGGTTTCACGACACGCGACGCGCCGCTCGCCTGCGGCCTGACCAAGGTCTGATCAGGCCGTCGCGGCCTCACCCGCGTCGATGAGCTGCCGGAGCGTCTGTTCGGTCGCGTCCGGCAGGGTCAGCTCGAGCCGCTCGACGTTCCTGATCACGATCTGCGGGGCTGGCTGCTCGCGCTTGCCGAGCCGGTCCTTCAGGTCGAGTAGGGCGCTGATGATCGTGCCAGCGTTGGCCGCGATAGCCAGGATCGTGAACGGGTCGCGGTCCTGCGGCCACCGCTCAGGGTTGGCCTCGCCGAGCCAGGCCTGGATCTCGTCGAGGAGCGCCGGGTCGTCGGTCCTGATCGCTAGTTCCAGTTCAACCTCGTCGGCCATCTCGTCTCCTTCTCGTCGTCAGGGCTAGTGCTTCAAGTCCGGTGGCTCAGATGATCCCGAAGTAGCCGAAAGCACTCCAGTATTCGGCCAGGCCCTCCTCCCGGAACGTCTGCGCGACGTCCCGCACACTCAGATCGGGCGAGCGGGAGCTGTTGCGCAGCTGGGAATGCAGCCGCCGCATGAACTCGGCCGCGAACTCATCGGCAATCGGCCAGCGGCTGCCAATCAGGCCCCGCGCGCCAGCCCGGAACATGCTGCCCGCGATGCCGTGGAACGAATTCGTCCTGCTGTCGGCGACGGTCGCGCTGTGGCAGGCGGACAAGATCACGATCGGGCGGGTCTCGAATACGACATGCACGAGCAGGTCACTTGCGGTCACCCGGCGCCCGTCGTTGCCGAAGTCCCGGCAGAAGTGCAGTGCCGAGTCGAGCGGGCTATCAGCGTTGAAGGTGCCATGCGCGGTGATGTGGATGATGTCGTATGGCTCCTGCAGGGCCGTCAGCACAGACTTCTTCGTGCAGTGAGTGCCAGGGATGATCGTGACCTGTCCGCCCCAGATGCCGCTCAGGGCCGCGAGCTCGTCAGCCTGGCCCGGCATGTCCTCACCCTCGTATCCGAGAACGAGCACCCGGGCTTGCCGCAAGTCGGTCCGTGGCTCATCTGGCCGGCTAAGGTCGGCGCCGACCCGGACGGACGGCAGGTAGGTCACGGCGTACGGAGCGATAGCCCCCGGCGCGCCGCCTGGTACCGGGAATGCCTCGACCGGAAGCCGGCTGAGCGCGCCGGGCAGGCTGACGATCAGGCGCTCGGCCCCGGACTCGGTGATCATCTCAGCCACCGGCTCGATCAGGGTCCGGGCCCCGGCGGCCCGGGCCCGGCCGAGCAGGCGCTCGCGGAACTTACCGGACGGGACGTACTTGCCGCTGCTCAGCTCGGCGAGGTCGCCGGCGCCGGGCCTCCACAACCAGCGCTTGTTCACCCACTCGTCCGGGCCGGTCAGGTAGCACAGCAGCGCGCTGACCACAGTGAGCCCGGGCTTGAGCTCGGCGACGATCTCGCACAAGAACGCCGTCGGGACGTCCGCGTGCGCGCGGAGGAGGGTCTTCACGGCGGGGCCGATCGGATGGTCGTCGAAATAGTCGTCGATGGGCTGCGTGGTTTGCCCGGCCAGCGGCCAGTTGCCGGCGTCCTTCACCCACCACGGCCAGCGGTCCTCATGCCACCTGCGGCTGGTCTCCTCGACCCACTGCGCCCGGTCACTGCCGATCATCGAATAGAGCCGGACAGTCGAGCCGCGGGTTAGCTCGACGGCGCTCAGCGCGTGATCGTTCCAGCCGAAGTCGGCGTACTTGGTAGCGAGCATCTCGAAGACCTCGACCAACCGTTCCGCCTGGTGCAGCAACTGCCGCTCATCGCCGAACGAGCCCAGTTGCTGCAGCGCGATTGCCGCTGCTTCTTCCAGGCTGCCAAGCCCGGCATGCCGGTCCGACGACGCCTGCATCTCTAGCCTGGATAGCTGGTACAGGGAGAGCCACCGGTTCTGGTAGGCAACGTCGCTGCCGCCGTGGGTCAGCGCGGCCTTCAGGTCGGCCGCCGCCTGAGCGAGCAGTTCCGGCTCAGGATCGTCCAGGTTCGAAATGGCCAGGGCGCGGCCCTGCAGAGCCTCGGCGCCGTAATGCGACACGAACTCCGGATCGCCGAGGACGGTTCCGTAGTACTCGATCGCGAGCCGTCGCTCGCTGTCGTCGGCCTCCCCGGATCTGAGCAGATCGGCAACCGCGAGCAGCGCCACGGCAAGGTAGGTCTCGATGCCGGGGATGCCCGGCCTGCCTGGCAGGTCGACGCCCGGCTTGCCGTGCTGGCCGAGCCAGGCGAACGCAGAGGCGGCCTCGCTGGCCAGCACGGACGCGGCGTGCCGGATACCCGGCAGGCCGGCAGCGGCATCGACGTAGCTCTCCGGCAGGGCCCGGAGCAGGTCACGGACGCACATCGCGAAGCTGCGCTGGGAGAGCGCCTTTTCGAACGTGTTCGGAGCCAGACTGATCGCTGTGTCGAGCAGCGCGAGCGCGCTGAGCGCGTACCCGGCGTCGTGCGTGCGCTGGAAGTAGCTGCGATAAAGATTCGACGCAGTCCTAGTCACGATGTAGGAGCCGCCGGTGTCCGGGTAGTCGTGGTCGACCAGCCGCTGCGCGAACAAGATCATCAGGAAGTGGTACCGCTGGGGCTCCTGCCGGTTCTCGATGACGAGCCGCATGCCCTCCAGCCGCTCGCTGTCGGTGACGCCGGAGACACCCCAGGTGTAGGGCTCTTCTGTGACCAGCCTCCATACCGGCGTCTCGATCTCGCCGAACGTCTCCGGAAAGGGCGGCTTGACGCTGATCTCGATCTGCTCGAGGTCGCCGGACCAGCATTCCGGGCAGGTCACCTCCCGGTCCAGCCCGACGAGCTGTTCTGCCACGTGCCCGCAGTCGAGGCAGCGAGCCTCGATCCGCATGTCGTGCCTGGCCACCGTCAGGCCGCCGGCGTAGCCGCAGCGCTGGCACGCGTGCGTGAGCGCCTTGTGGTAGCCGTCGACGGGCATCGTCAAGACGATGTCGACGAGATGCTCCCAGGAGCATTCCGGGCAGCGGCCGTAGACCATTCCGTCGCACGACAGCAATTCCCGCATGCCCTCCCGCAGGAATAACGGCGGCAACCGCGAGGTGAGCAGTCCCGGCATTGCTATCCTCCCGGTCCGCTGGGGAGCATGAACAATCATCATCACGCGGATGAGCGCGCCGGGCCAGTTTCGTCATCGCGATCGAACCTCGCGCCGGGAGTGCTGTGGCCAGGCCCGGTCTCCCCGGAGACGGCCGACAGCGCCCCCTCGCACGACAGCGCCGCGGCAGCGCGCTTGACCTGAGAGACCCGGTCGGCGAGTGGCCCGGCAGGCACCTGGATCAGAACGAACCCCATCTCGCGGTACGTCTCCTCGTGCACCTTCTCGAAGGCGGCCGCGTCTGCCGGGCTGATCCGCCGCGCGGCGGTCGGCGTCACGAAGCTGAGGCTCCGCACGAAGAACACCGCCTCGCCATAGCGTCGCTCGCGGGCGGCGCGCTCAACTTCAGCGGACAGCAGCGGCGACACCGGACGGCCGAGAAAGCGACACAGCGCCAGCGTGCACACCGGCGAGCGATCGAGGAACACCGTCTCCTGCCCATTGCCCGCCAGCAGCTCGCGCCGCCGTTGCAGCGCGACGATCTGGTCGGTGAACCCGGGGCTGGCCCACGGCTCCGTGTGGCCGAGCGCCTGCTCCAGCGCGATCACGTCCGTTGCGGCCTCCTCGACGACGGCGAATCCGTCCAGCTCAAGCTGGCGCACGATCGCCGTTTTTCCCGAGCCGGGTGTTCCGGTGAGCACGTACCAGGGCATGCCAAAAATCCTTTCAACCGAGGAAACGGGCAGTTGCGGATCGCGGTATCCGCGAACTACGCGGCCGGATCGGCAGGCGGCGTGGCGGCTGCAGCAAGCCGCGCAAGCTCGGCGATGACCGAGTTGGCGAGCCTGGCGATGCCCCAGAGCGCCGCGAGTACCGCGACTGCTTCGACGGCGATCCGGACGCCGCCACCACCTACTCGCTCGTGGTAAATGGCGAGCCCGAGCAGGGAGCCGACCACCGGCTCAAGGACCGCGAACGACGGCAGCGATGCCGACAGGCCTGCCGCCCTGAAGGCGTTCTGCTGCATCGTAAACGTGAGCAGCCCGACTAGCGCGAGCAGGTAGAGCCGCACGTCGCCGAAGATCCCGAGCCGGTGCGTCCCGGCGAGCGTGGCGACGGTCTTGGTCAGCGCGTCCGTCACGCCTGCGCCCATGCCGCCGCCAATGCTGAGCACCAGCGCGCGGTGCGGAGCGCGAACCTTAGCCGCGATCAGGCAGCAGACCATCGCGACGCCGACCGCGCCAGCAGCGGCCAGGCTCAGCGGGCCCGTGCCCGCGATGCGGTGACCGCCCGTCGGCTGCGCCGCCACCAGGAAAACTCCGAGCCCGGCAATGGCTGCCAGCGCAGCAGTCCATTCCGCGTGCTTGAGGCGGCGTCCATCCGCTCTGGCCGCGAGCAGCAGCGCGAACAGCAAGCCGACCGGGAAGACGGGCTCCACAATGACCAGCCGGCCCAGGTCGAGAGCGGCAGCCTGCAGGCCATAACCACAGATCACGGCGATCAGGCCGAACAGCCACCGGCGGCGCCGCGCCAGCCGGATCAAGACTGCGGGATCGAAAGCAGCTGTCGACGACAGCTTAGACGCGCTCTGCTGCTGATAGACCGATGCCACGGCGTAGCTGAACGCACCGATGATCGCGAAGGCGACCGCCAGCGCTTGTTCGGGTGCCCCAGTCACCGGTCCGGCCACCGCCTTCCTGGCAGCCTCAGCCGCGATTGGTTCAGAAATGGTTAAGCAGAAGGTGCCATACAGAATCTGCGGTTTCCAGCCCTGGAGTCCGCTATTTTGCCGACAATCTGATCACGCTACGGCGACGTCGCTGATTTCCGCTGCTCGGCGGACGGGGGCGGCTCCGCTAGGCAGCCGCCCCGGCCCGCACTGCCTACGGCACGCCGATGCCCGCCGCCACCGGGTAGATCTGCATGAACGGCTTGTTCCTGCACGCGCTGAACGAGAAGCTCAGCACGAGCTGCTTGCTCTTCTGGTTCGGCGGGAACACCTTGAGGCCGTCCGCAGCGCCGTTGTGGCAGCCCGCGATAAAGCCGGGCGGGACGATCGCAAGCATGGCGTGCACGGTCTGATGCGGCTTCACGGTCACGGTGCGGGCGGTGACGCCCGTCGCCCTCGTCGCTTTCAGCCCGATCTGGTGCGCGGACTTGGTCACCGCCGACACGCCCGGGAATCCGGTCAGCGTGCAGGCTTTGGTGCTCACGTTCGTGAACTCCACCGGGTAGTAAATGGCTCCGGTCGTCCCGTTCGGACTCAGCGCGAACCAGACGTAGGTGTCGGACGCGTTGCACCGTGGCGTGGCAGGCGCCGACGGTGACGCCAGCGCGACTACCGGCACACCAATTGCCAGGCCCGCGATAGCGGCCGCGACCACGAGCCGCAGTCGCCCGGAACCGGTCAGTCTCCCCATGCTGCCTCCCCATTCAGCTGCCGCTCAGCGGCTTTGCAGCAAGTATGCACAGCTTGCGCCTGAGTGGATACGCCCCGACGCGGGCGAGCTCGCGTCGACCCGTCCAGCCATGGCCGTAATCAAATAGTTACCCACGCGCAAATAAGGGACTGATTCAATCTGTTACGGTCCCGGCTTGGGGCCACTTCGTTGAGCGGCAAGGTTGCCGTCTGCTCGGGGAGGCAGTGTATGCGGCTGATTCATCGGCCAGCAGGACATCATCCATCCAGAACGCATTCTGTATTGCTTGTCACGGGCGCCGCAGCGGCGGTCGTGCTGGGTCAGGGAGCCGCAGCCCTGGCTGCGCCCTCCGCGCCTGCGGGGGCTCAGCAGCAGACAGCATTGACGGCCGCGCAGGCTGCGCAGCTGTCGGCGAATGTGAGTCAGCACGTCATCGTCTTCATGAAGGACGAGCCCGCCGTGCCCAGGATCAGGTCAGCGGCGATGTCCGCACGGTCGGCAGCGATCTCCGCGAGCCAGGCGCCACTGCTCAGCCAGTTGAAGCAGGTGCATGCCACCCACGTGATCAGCTACCGGCTGGTGAACGCGGTCGCCGCCACGGTCTCGGCCGGTGAGGAAGCGCTGCTGAAGGCTAATCCCGACGTCTCGTCCGTCATCCCGGACGCGACCATTCCGGGGCCGGTGAGCAACCCTTACGGTGGCACCGGGACGGCCAAGAAGAGCTCGCGCATCAAGCCGATCGCGGGCGCCTGCCTGCCGCACGGCAAGGTCCAGCTTGAGCCAGAAGCCCTGTCACTGACGGGCGTTGCGTCGAGCAACTCGAAGGCCAAGACTGCCCGTTCCCTCGGCATCAACGGGGCCGGCGAGACCGTCGCCTATATCGCGGACGGGATCGACCCGAACAACGTCAACTTCATCCGCTCCAACGGCAAGTCTGCGATCACCGTGTACCGGGACTTCACCGGCGACGGGACCAGCGCGCCGAGCGGCGCCGGCGGCGAGGCTTTCGGCGACGCCAACACGATGGGTGGCCAGGGGCGGCACGTCTACAACGTGCAGAACTTCAGCACCCAGGGGCTGAACCAGAAGTGCAACGTCCGGATTGAAGGCGTCGCGCCCGGCGCGAACATCGAGGCCATGCGGGTGTTCGGCGTCAACAACTCCACCACGACGTCGGCCTTCCTGGACGCGATCAACTTCGTCACCGTCGTCGACCCGGTCAACGTGATCAACGAGTCGTTTGGCGAGAACGGATTCCCCGACACCAGCGCTGACGCGATCAAGACCTTCGACGACGCTGCGGTCACCGCTGGCATCACCGTCGTGGTTTCTTCTGGTGACTCGGCACCGACCAGCACGATCGGCGCCCCGGCGACTGACCCCAAGGTCATCTCGGCCGCCGCAACCACCGACCTGCGGGCCTACGCGATGAGCAACTACGGCCAGGTCGACATGTTCGCCAAGGGCTGGGTCAACAACAGCATCGCGCCGTTCAGCTCAGGCGGATACGACGCGTACGGCAACACCGTTGACGTGGCCGCGCCGGGCGACTCGAGCTTCGCTTCCTGCTCGACCAACCTGACGAACTTCCCCGACTGTGCAAGCTGGGGCGGCAAGGCGCTCGGCATCGAGCTGTTCGGCGGGACGAGCGAGTCGTCGCCATGGACCGCTGGCATCGCGGCCCTGATCCTCCAGGCCTACGCCAAGACCCACACCGGACCTCCCCTGTCGCCCGCGCAGGTCAAGCAGATCATCATGAGCACGGCCACCAACCTCGGCGCGCCGGCTTACGAGCAGGGCGCCGGACTGGTGAACGCCTACCAGGCGGTCAAGATGGCCGAGTCGATCGGCACGTCGCACCGCACCGGCAACACGCTGCTCGACACCGTCACCAGCGTGAGCCCGACCAACCCGACCCCGCGGCCAGGACAGATCAACGGCCTCGGCAACCCCGGCACCACGGTGACGGCACACGTCACGGTCACCAACACCGGATCGGGCAGGCAGACCGTGCACCTGTCTGGTGACACGATCGGCAAGTCCACTGATGTCCAGAATGAGACCCTGACGCTGAGCAACAAGCACAGTAAGAAGTTCACCGACGCGTTCGGGTTCGTCAACAACTACGGCGAGCTGCACTTCACCGTCCGGCCCGGCCAGGACCGGCTGAGCGCGTCGATCGCTTACCCGGCCAAGACGCTGAACTTCAACGCGGCGGTCCGGTTCGACCTGATCAACCCGAAGGGCAAGGTCGCCATCCAGTCCGAGCCGCAGGGCACGAGCAACTTCACCCCTGCGGACGTCCTCCACCCGCTGGCGGGCCGGTGGACAGCGGTCATCTTCGACATGACCGGCGGCGCGGAAGACGGCACCGTGGGCAAGATCCACTTCACCGCGGAAACGCAGAAGCTGGTCTCCTTCGGGCACGTCAGCAAGTCCGTCCTGCATCTCAATTCAGGCGCCAGCGGCTCCTTCACGTTCACCGCGAAGACGCCGAGCAGCCCTGGCGACACCTCCGGTTCGGTGCTGGTGAACTCCGGCTCGATCCCGGTAACGCTGCGCAGCATGGTCAACGTCGCCACCGGCGGTCACTTCAGTGGCACGCTGACCGGCGGCAACGGGCGCGATGACCTGCCCGGCAACGGCCAGATCAACTACTACGAGTTCACCGTCCCGGCTGGCGCGCCCAACGTCTCCGCAGCGGTCAACCTGACCAATGACGGCGACCGCCAGGTCAACGCCTACCTGGTCGACCCGGCCGGGGAGATCGCCGGCTTCGGCTCGAACTACCTGCTGTCGAGTGTCACGTCGGAAGGCCTCGGCTTCTCAACTGGCACTCACATGGACGCCTACGCAGCCAACGCGATACCCGGCACGTGGACGCTCGTGGTGGACTTCAACGATCCCGCGCTGGCCACGCCCAGCACCGGGAACGAGACGTCCCAGCGCTACACCGGGCAGATCCAGCTGAAGTCACTGGTCAGCGCCTCGGCCTCGACACTGCCAGACAGCGTGAGCACCACCGAGTCGGGCCCGGTCACGGTGCCGGTGACGATCACCAACCACGGCAGCGCGCCGGAGAACTTCTTCCTCGACCCGCGGCTGAACAGCACCACGACATATCCGCTGCTCGACGGAAACGGCTCAGCCACCACGGCTGTGCAGGTGCCGCTGACTCCGGGTTCCGCCGCGCCAGCGTGGCTGGTGCCAACCGAGACCAGTGAACTCGACGCATCGGCAACGTCTAGCATCAACATGACGTTCGACCTCGGCGAGTTCGGCGACGGCGCGGATCCGGACCTCGCGTCATTCGCACCCGGCAGCACCGCAGGGTCGACGACGCCTTCGGTGACCGTGTCGGCGGGCGCCGGATCCCTGTCACCGGGTCTGTGGGCCGGGGCTCAGGCGCCGCCGGCTACCGACGGGTTCGTCACGCCGGACACCACGACCGGCACGGCGACCTTCAGCGCCAAGGCGACGACCCAGGCGTTCGACCTGGGCGCGCTGCCGAGCCAGGGCGACTTCTGGTACGGCGAGGTCGGCTTCAGTTCGCCGCCGACCCTGCCGGACTTCAACCCGACGTTCACCATCGCGCCGGGGAAGAGCAAGGTGATCGACCTGACGATCACCCCGTCGCAGGACGGCTCGGCCAGCACGGTCGTGTCCGGCACCCTGTACGTCGACGTGTTCGCCGCCTTCAACGAGGTTCAGCTAGGCGGGCTGACTGCGTCTGACGTGCTGGGCATCCCCTACAAGTACACAATCGGCAGCTAGCTGCCTGACAGCCGCCGGGCGGAGGACGTCCTCCGCCCGGCGGCTTTTTTATGCCAGTGAGCCAGCCACCGCAGGGCGGCTGGCCAGCCAGGGCAGTTCCGCCACTCCCATCGGCGTGCTCGGCGGCGCCTGCATGAACGGCCAGATCTCCTCGGCGATCGAGCGCCAGTTCGCAGTCGCCTTCATCTCGCCGAGCAGCGCGAACAGCCCGAGGTTGATCCGCTGCAGTACCACGTAGGAGCGCGGTATCCGGGCGTACTGGGCCACCGGGCTGCGCACATCGAAGAACCGGCGCACGACAGCGGAGGCATACTCGCCGGTCACAGTTACTGTCTCGGACTTGCGGATCAGCTGGTAGAACACCGCGAGATGATCAACGATCTGGTCATCGCTCAGCGGCGCGCCCGGTACCAGGAAGCCGGCCTCCTCCAGGCTGCCGCGGAACTCGGCCGGGCTGCCGTCGACACACAGGTTGCGCGCCATCTGCATCAGCGGCATCAGGTCGGCGTTGGTGAAGTGCTTGACCATGCCGAAGTCCAGAAAGGTGATCTTGCCGCCGCCGTGGAAGAGGTAGTTACCCGGATGCGGGTCGCCGTTGAACGCGTGCACTTCGTACAGGCTGCGGAAGACGAACCGGTAGAGGGTCTCGCCAGCCAGGTCACGCTCGGATTGCGGCCAGGCGAGCACGTCTGCGAACCGCGCCCCGGTCGCGAGCTCGCTAGTGACTACCCGCCTGGCGGATAGCTCGCTGACAATCGCCGGCACGCTGATCGTCGGGTGCCCGGAGTAGTACTCGTGCAGCAGTCGCTGATTCACCGCTTCCTTGCGGTAGTCGAGTTCCTCCAGCACCCGCTCCCGCAGTTCGGCGATCAGCCCGTCCACATCCTGGCTGGGCGCGGTGACCCGCAGCATCCGGCGCAGCAGCGACACGTTGTCCAGGTCGGCGGCCATCATCTCGGCGATGCGCGGGTACTGCACCTTGACCGCCACGGCTCGGCCGTCCCTGGTGATGGCCCGGTGCACCTGGCCGATCGAGGCCGCCGCGATCGGCTCGGGGTCCCAGCGCTCGAACAGCCGCTCCGGCGGCTGGCCGAGCTCCTCGGAGATCACTCCGGCCGCCAGTTCCGGGCTCATCGGCGGCACGCTGTCCTGCAGCCTGCTGAGCGTCCGGCGGACCGACGGAGCCAGCCCGTCGTCCACGTAGCTGGCCATCTGGCCGAGCTTGACCATGACGCCTTTCATCGTGCCGAGCGTGGCAGTCACATCGTCGGCGGTCTGCATGGCCAGGTCGTTGCGCAGCCGTTCCCGGTTCTCGCCGGCCGCCACGAACAGGCGGGGCGCGCTGGTCGCGTACCGCAGGCCGCCGCGCATGGCCAGCTGGGCGGCCGCCAGACCGCGGTCAAATCGCAGCCGCCCCACCCGGCGCCGCACCAGCGCAAGTCCGGCAGCGCTGACCGCAGCACCTGCCGCCAGGGCGACGAGTGCCCGCTTGCTACGTCTCATGCTCGCGCGGCGGCGCGCATCCGCAGGGTGATGCGCTGCCTGGCCTCCAGTACGCCTGGTTCGCCGAGGAAGACTGCGTCCAGCACGCCGAGAGCCTGCCTGATCTCCTCCCGGCGGCCCTCCGTCAGGTCCGGCGCGGCATAGCCGTACAGGTCACGGGCCCAGCCGGGCAGCGAGATCAGCGTCGCCTCCCTGATGTCCTGCCAGATCTCGGCGACCTCCATGTCCAGGCCTGGCGGGTCGAGCAGATACGCCATCGACTCCCTGGCGGCGGCCGTGCAGAGCAACTGCGGCAGCACGCCGTCCAGGTACTTGCGGAGAGCCGCCTGGCTGTCTGGCACGAGCTGGACCGGCACGCCGACAAGCTGGGCAGCGATCACCATTTCCTCGATGTACCGGTCGGCGTCGTCGGGCGCCAATGGCGTGCCGAAGAGCTCGCGGGCCGCAAGGTTCGAATCCACCAGCGCGCAGTGCACCCACAGCAGCAACGCCGGATCGCTGGCGGCATAAGGCTTGCCGGTCTCCGGATCGACGCCGGTGACCCGCTCATGAATCCGCCGCACTCGTGAAGCAGCGCTCTCGGCAACAGCCCGTTCCCCGAAGGTAACGTTCGCCAGATACGCCGAGGTAGCAGCGAGCCTGCCGACCGGGTCGGCCCGCCAGTCGCTGTGCTGATCGACGCCCGCCATCGCGAGCGGGTGCAAGGCCTGGATCATGAGCGCCCGAAGGCCGGCCACCGGAGCCGACAGGTCACCGCTAATCTGCCAGGTGATGCTGGCCGGGCCGAAATAGCCGTCGTCGGCTGGCTGGTCCTGGAGGCTGTTGACAAGCGCGGCTGCCGACCGTTCGACCAGGCCAGCCGCGTCTGCGTAGTCGCTCATGACGTCAACTTACCCCCGCGCCTCGTGCTGCCAGGCAGCCCGTCAGCTTGCAAACTGGCGGTCGCGGCCGGATGGCGCGCTCCAGTCGAGCAGCGGGCCGTCCGGCACGATCCGGGTCGGGTTGAGCTGCGGGTGCGTGGTGTAGTAGTGCCGCTTGATCTGGTCGAGCCGGAGCGTACCGGCGAAGGCCGGCAGCGTGTACAGATCCCGCGCATATCCCCACAGGTTCGGATAGTCACTGATCCGGCGGAGGTTGCACTTGAAGTGGGAGTAGTACACCGCATCGAACCTGGCCAGCGTCACCCACAGCCGCACGTCCGCCTCGGTGAGCCGGGTGCCCGCCAGGTAGCGCTGCCCGGCGAGCCGCTGCTCGAGGAGGTCGAGGGTACGGAACAGCTGCGTCACCGCCTCGTGGTAGCTCTCCTGCGTGGTCGCGAAACCCGACCGGTAGACGCCGTTGTTGACGGTGGCGTAGACGAGTGCGTTGATCTCGTCGATCTGCGGCCGCAGCGGTTCCGGGTAGAGGTCATACGCCGGGTCTGCCCAGGCGCCAAACTGCGTGTCCAGGTCGATCGTGATGTCGGGGAAGTTGTTGCTGACGATCTGGCCGGTCTGCTTGTCCCAGAGCACCGGCACCGAGACATGGCCGTCGTAGCCCGGCTCGGTTGCCTCATATGCCTCCCTGAGCAGGGCAAATCCGTTGACGGGGTCCAGGCCGTAGCCATCGCCTTCCCGGAATGCCCAGCCGCGCCCGTCGCGTACCGGGTCGACCGCAGACAGTGAGATGACGTCGGTGAGACCGAGCAGTTCACGCACGATAGCGCTGCGGTGCGCCCACGGGCAGGCCCAGCTGATGTACAGGTGATACCGGCCCGGCTCGGCGGGATACCCGCTGGAGCCGTCGGCCGTGATCCGGCCGCGGAACGGGTAGGCCGCGCGCACGAACTCGCCCGGCTTCGTCGCGGCTGGCTGTGCTGGCTTCTCGGGGGCTGCCTTCTCGGGGGCTGCCTTCTCGGGGGCTGCCTTCTCGGGGGCTGCCTTCTCGGCGCCCGCCTTTTTCGGGCGGAAGTCGCCGTAGTCGCCGAACATCGCGAAGTCGACTGGGCTCGCTCCGCTTTCCCTCGCTGTGCTCGTCATCGCGGGCTCTCCCCCTCAGCTATGTCCGCTGCCTGCGTCCGGCGGTATACGCCGTCAGTGGCCGCCCTTGCCTGAACCAACCAGGCATGCGCGCGGGCCATTCCTGCCATCCGCCCGGAAACGCGCAACGCTGGTACGGAAGGATATGCCGGGTGAGCGCTGGTATCCGGGTGAGCACTGATGCGGCTTTGAAGGCCGTCGAGGCTGTCGAGACCGCCGAAGCGGCTGAAGCGGTCGAGCCGCAGGCGGTGGTAGCGGCCTTGACGAAGGCCGCGATCTTCCTGGTAGCCGTCATCAACCCCGGTGGCGCAGCTGCCGCCAGGCAGCTATGCGCCGACGTGTCGGGGCTGGTCAAAGCAGTCGGCTTCCGGGATCTGAGCGGGTACCTGAGCTGCGTCACCGCAATCGGGCCCGCGGCCTGGGACCACCTGACCGGGCGGCCGCGGCCGTCCGGGCTGCACCCGTTCCGGGAGTTGCGCGCAGGCGAGCGGCATGCCGTCAGCACTCCGGGCGACCTGCTGTTCCACATCCGCGCGGCCCGCATGGACCTGTGCTTCGAACTCGCCGGCCTGATCAACGACCGGCTGGACGGGGTGGCGCAGATCGTCGACGAGGTGCACGGCTTCAGCTATTTCGACGAGCGCGACCTGCTCGGATTCGTCGACGGCACGGAGAACCCGACCGGTGCTGATGCCGTGCGAGCGACGATCATCGGCGACGAGGAGCCACCGTACGCGGGCGGCAGCTACGTGATCGTGCAGAAGTACCTGCACGACCTGCCACGCTGGAACACGCTGCCGGTCGAGGAACAGGAAAAGATCATCGGCCGGACGAAGCTGTCCGACGTCGAGCTCGACGACTCAGTCAAGCCAGCCAGCGCGCACAACGCTCTGACGACCATCGTCGTGGACGGCACGGAAGTCGACATCCTCCGCGACAACATGCCGTTCGGCCATGTCGGAACAGGTGAGTTCGGCACTTACTTCATCGGCTACGCCCGTTCGCCGGCGACGACCGAGAAGATGCTGGAAAACATGTTCATCGGCTCCCCGCCAGGTATCTACGACAGGATTCTTGACTTCAGCACCGCCGTTACCGGGTCGCTGTTCTTCGTGCCGTCGCAGACCATGCTGGACGGTCTGGCGGACGACGACAGTGCTGGCGACAGCGATACGGCGGACGAGGACGACATCGACAGCGGCAGCATGACCTGCAACGCCAGCAGCCGCGCACTGACCAGCACCGACGGCTCACTGAACATCGGCAGCCTCCGAGGAGACGCATCACGATGAACAACCTGCACCGCGAGCTAGCCCCGATATCTGACGAGGCGTGGGCCCAGATCGAGCAGGAAACGGCGCGCACGCTGAAGCGCTACCTGGCCGGCCGTCGCGTAGTGGACGTCAGCGCTCCTGGCGGCGTCGCGCTGTCGGCCGTGGGAACCGGGCACCTGAACTCCATCGATCCGCCGGCTGACGGCGTCCAGGCCCGGCAGCGCCAGGTGCTGCCGCTAGTCGAGTTGCGGGTTCCGTTCGCGCTGAACCGCGGGCAGATCGATGACGTGCTGCGCGGGTCGCAGGACCCTGACTGGCAGCCGGCCAGGGATGCGGCGCGGCAGATCGCATTCGCCGAGGACCAGGCCATTTTCGCTGGCTATCCGGCGGCGGGCATCGGCGGCATCGTGCCCGGCGCGAGCAACTCGCCAGTCAGCTTGCCAGCCGACATCGCCGCCTACCCGGTCGCGTTCGGGCAGGCCGTGAACCAGCTGCGGTCGGCCGGCGTGGACGGCCCGTACACCGCGGTGCTGTCCGCTGAGGCGTACACCGCGGTTAGTGAGGCAAGCGACCACGGGTACCCGGTCATCCGCCACCTGCGCAACGTACTTGACGGCGAGCTGATCTGGGCTCCGGCCATCACCGGCGCAGTCCTGCTGACCGCGCGCGGCGGCGACTTCAGCCTGCACCTGGGCCAGGACTTCTCGATTGGCTATCTGTCGCACAACGACGCCGAAGTCATGCTTTACCTGCAGGAGGCGTTCACGTTCCAGCTGATCACCCAGGAAGCCGCGGTCTCGCTGACGCCAGCCCGCTAGTCTGCCCGGCCGGCTGAGTTCTGGCTGTACGGCGCGTACCGAAGGTCTGGCGCCGGCGTGGCGGTCAGCGAGCGGAGGAGCTGCATCTCCCTGGTCAGCAGCGCGCGCTCGGCGAGAAGCCGCCGCAGCGCGTCAGGCTCCTCCAGCAGCCGTTGCTTCACCGGCAGGTCGGCGACAACGGCGGCCGCGATCAGGTAGGACATCAGCATGGGCTCGTCGGGCAGGTCCGGGATCGAGATCTGGGCGCCGCCGCGTTCAGAAAGCAAACCTAGATAGGACCGGAACGCGCGCTCGACCATGGGCAGCACCACCGCGGCCTCGGCCTCATCACCAATCTCGTCGGGCAGCAGCTCGACTTCCCCGCTGAAGTAGGAGCTTTCGTTCCCGGCCTGATCCGGGTCGCTGAGCTCGCCCTGCCCGCTCAGCTGAACGGGCTTGCCAGGGCCGGCCAGGCTCAGCAGCTTGAACCGTTCCGCGCCGACTGTGACCAGGTCGTACCGCCCGTCATCATGGCGCTCGGCCCGCTGCAGCACTGCCGTGCACCCGGTGCCAAACAACGCCGAGACACCGTCGATGCCGGTCTCGCGGCCGTGCCGGATCGCGATGACGCCGAACTGCCTGGGCTCGGGCGCGGCCAGCAAGTCCGCTACCAGTTGCCGGTACCGCTCCTCGAAGATATGCAGCGGGAGCACCAGGCCCGGGTACAGCACGCTCCCGAGCGGGAACAGCGGCAGCGTCATGCTCATAGTTGCAGACTATTGCGGTCCAGCCGGGGCAAGCACCGGCAAGCCAGTGTCGTAGGCATACGGCAAGCTGAGTCCGTGGTAACCATCGACGACGTACGCGCGTTCGCGAGCGAGCTTCCGCGTGCCTACGAAGCGCTCGTCAGGGACCGGGTGAAGTTCCGGGTCGGCCGGATTGTCTTCCTGGCCTTCTCCAGGGACGAGCAGACCATGGGCTTCGGCTTCCCGAAGGAGGAGCGAGTTGCGCTCGTGGCGGCCGAGCCGGACAAATTCCTGATGCCGCTGCAGTCCGACATGCGCTACAACTGGGTGCGCGTCCGGCTCGCCGCGATTGACCAGGCTGAGATGCACGAACTTGTCCTGGACGCGTGGCGTATGTGCGTGCCGAAGGGCGTGGCAGCCGCGTATCTGGCGTCGTAAGCGTCAGGCGCCGGTCAAGCGGAATCCCCGTGGTGAGCGTCCGGCGGTTCGGCTGCCTCGCGCCGCCGCCAGTCCGACGGCAGCGTGGCCTCAAGCACGTCGTCCACTGTGATGATGCCGATCATCGTCCGGCGCTCATCCACTACCGGGATCGTGATCAGGTTGTAGTCACTCATCAGCACGGCGATGTCCACGATGTCCGTGCCAGCCCCGACCCGGACCGGATCGGCGTCATAGATATCGGTGAGCCTGGCCGATGAGGCGGACTGGACCAGCGAGACCAGCCGCACAACGCCACACAGCCGCCCGCGGTCGTCCAGCACGTGCACGCTGGTCAGCGCTTCGGGCTGCAGGCTAGGCGAGTCGGCTACCGCGGCCATCGCCTCCTGCACGCTGGCATCCGCAGATACGGCCAGGAAATCGACGCCCATCAGGCCGCCCGCGCTTGACGGATTGAAGCCCATCAGCGTCAGGACCTTGGTGCGCTGGCCAGGCGGAAGCAGGTCAAGGACCCGCTGGCGGCGGGCCTGAGGGAGCTCTGCGACAGCATCGGCGGCGTCATCAGCGCGCATCCTGCCCAGGACCTCCGCTATCTCGGCGTCAGTCCGGGCGCCGAGCAGCCGGGTCGCCAGGTCGTCGTTGAGCTCCTCGAAGACGTCCGCCTCAAGCTCGGGATCGGCGTGCACTTGCCCGAGAATCTCGGACTCCTCGTCTCTGGACGCCTCCTCCAGCAGGTCAGCGATCTGGGCAGGCTTCAGCCTGCGGATCCGCCCGAACGGCCCGCGCAGCAACTGGCTGCCCGAGTGGCCGATGAGCGGTTCGAATGCGGCCCATTCGCGATACCAGCGCTCGTCCCCGTCGCCAGCAGCCGCCCTTGACCCGAATAGCCGGCGTGGCCGCCGGTGCGTATCCACGCCGGTCACGACCCATTCGCCGGCGCGCTGTTCCAGCTTCAGGTCGGCCGCCCTGATCAGGTGCGCGGTCTCCACGTCAATCAGCCGGTGCCCGAGCACGTCCGAGCGCAGCAGTACTTCGCCGTGCCGGCGCTCGAACCTGCGCAGGTCAAGCGTGGCACTGGTGAGCCTCAGCACCTCGTCGGCGAGCGAGCTGAGCTGCTCTACCGGGACGAATACCTGGCGGCCGCCGACCGTGGCGACCAGCCCGGTGACGAGCGGGAGATCAGCTCCCCGCAACCGCACGATAATGTCGGCGAGCCGCCCTACTGGCTCGCCTCGCCCGTCCGTGAGCGTGCGCCTGAGCAGGTCGAACAGGTGAAACGCCCGGCCGGCTCCCTCCTGCGGAGCCGGCACTGCCGGTGTGCTCATCGATTAGCCTCTCCAGCCGGACCGGCCGTTACAGCAATCCCTCGCCGCCAGCGCCGCCGCCGGGGCTGATTTAGCCATCGTCGCACTTCTGGTCCCCGCTCCGGGGAAAGCCGAGCGGGTCGCTGGTGCGAGGCGGGCGAATCACCTCGTTCGGTGGTAAGACCGGCGTGTGCCGGCTGGCTGCGGACGATCAATTGCCCGTTTCCTGGTAAAAAATTCGGGCCAGTGCCACGACCGCGATACTCAAGAGCGTCAGTTGGCAGGACCGGCTAAGCTTGCTGCTGCACGGCGATGATCCGGCTATCACCGGGGAGCTTCCGGAAGAAAGGGCCTGCTCAGCAAGCAGGCCTGAGTAGAACCGGGCGGGTCCGGCCCGTCACAGCCGGCCAGATGAGCGGTCGCAGGCCAGGCCTGCGGCAAGCGAGGTGGTACCGCGGTACGCCCGCGCGGGAGCGGGCGCGTCGTCCTCGCGTGGACTCGCTAACTAACACCGCGAGGACGTGCCACCTGATGAGCGTTTACCCGAGGGCCGAGACGGCCAAGGCGGCTGGCCAGGCCGGCGCCGGAGTGCCAGCCCAGCCGAGCTTTCCCGAGCTTGAGGAAGGCGTGCTCGGCTACTGGGCCCGCAGCGACACCTTCCGCAAGTCCGTCGCGCAGCGTCCGGCTGA
Source organism: uncultured Actinomycetota bacterium (assembly GCA_963831615.1). Classification (GTDB taxonomy): domain Bacteria; phylum Actinomycetota; class Actinomycetes; order Streptosporangiales; family Streptosporangiaceae; genus JAJYUU01. The sequence continues at coordinate 169,869 of CAWHQU010000005.1, forward strand.
CAGCGAGTTCGTGTTCTACGACGGACCGCCGTTTGCCAACGGCCTGCCGCATTACGGGCACCTGATCACCGGCTACGTCAAGGACGTCGTCCCCCGCTTCCGCACTATGCAGGGCCGCCGCGTCGACCGCAGGTTCGGGTGGGACTGTCACGGCCTGCCCGCCGAGGTCGAGGCCGAGCGCATCCTCGGCATCTCCGGCAAGGCCGAGATCGTCGAGATGGGCATCGACAAGTTCAACAGCGCGTGCCGCGACTCCGTGCTGCGCTATACGCGCGAGTGGCGTGACTACGTGACCCGGCAAGCGCGCTGGGTCGACTTCGACAACGACTACAAGACGCTCGACGTGACCTACATGGAAAGCGTCATGTGGGCGTTCAAGCAGTTGTGGGACAAGGGCCTGGTTTACCAGGGCTTCAAGGTGCTGCCGTACTGCTGGCGGTGCGAGACGCCGCTGTCCAACCACGAGCTGCGGATGGACGACGACGTCTACGTCGAGCGCACGGACCCGTCGGTCACTGTCCGGTTCAAGCTGGAAGACGCGGATGACGCGGCAGGCGGGGCGTGGCTGCTGGCCTGGACGACGACGCCGTGGACGCTGCCGTCCAACGAAGCTGTCGCGGTCGGTGCCGACATCAGCTACACCGTGCTGGCCAAGGACGGCGAGCGCTACGTCCTCGCGCGCGACAGGCAGGCTGCTTACGAGCGCGAGCTCGAAGGCGCGGCGATCGTCGGCTCGCTGACCGGTGCTGAGCTGGCCGGGCGCCGGTATGAGCCGTTGCTGCCGTACCTGACCGACGCCGCGAAGTTCGGTACCGGCGACGCGTTCCGGGTGATCCTCTCCGATGACGTGACGACCGAGGACGGCACCGGCGTCGTGCACATGGCGCCCGCCTACGGCGAGGCGGATGCGCTGGCGAGCAACGCGGCCGGGATCCCGACCGTGCTGACCGTCGACGAGCAGGCCCGGTTCACCAGCGTGGTGCCTGATTTCGAGGGCCAGCATGTGTTCGACGCCAACGCCGGGATCACCGCCAAGCTCGCCGAGCAGGGCAGCCTGGTGCGGAAAGAGGCCTACACGCACTCCTACCCGCACTGCTGGCGCTGCCGGAACCCGCTGATCTACAAGGCGGTTTCGAGCTGGTTCGTCGAGGTGACCAAGTTCCGGGACCGGATGGTCGAGCTCAACGAGCAGATCACCTGGGTGCCTGCGCACGTGAAGGACGGCCAGTTCGGCAAGTGGCTGGAGAACGCGCGGGACTGGTCGATCAGCCGGAACCGGTTCTGGGGTTCGCCGATCCCGGTCTGGCAGAGCGACGACCCCAACTACCCGCGCACCGACGTGTACGGGTCGCTGGACGAGCTTGCACGCGACTTCGGCGGCCGGCCGGACGACCTGCACCGGCCTGCCATCGACGAGCTGACCAGGCCGAACCCGGACGACCCGACCGGGCGCTCCACCATGCGGCGGGTGCCCGAGGTGCTGGACTGCTGGTTTGAGTCGGGGTCGATGCCGTTCGCCCAGGTGCACTACCCGTTCGAGAACGCGGACTGGTTCGACAGCCACTACCCGGGTGACTTCATCGTCGAGTACATCGGCCAGACCCGCGGGTGGTTCTACACGCTGCACGTCCTGGCGACCGCGCTGTTTGACCGGCCCGCCTTCCGCAGTTGCGTCAGCCACGGCATCATCCTCGGCAACGACGGCCAGAAGATGTCCAAGAGCCTGCGCAACTACCCGGACGTGAACGAGGTCTTCCAGACCTACGGGTCCGACGCGATGCGCTGGTTCCTGATGGCCAGCCCGGTGGTGCGCGGCGGCAACCTGGTCGTGAACGAGCCGAGCATCCGGGACGCCGTCCGCCAGGCGATCCTGCCACTGTGGAACTCGTATTACTTCTTCGCGCTGTACGCGAATGCGGAGTCATACCAAGCTCAGGGGTCCACGGCGAGTTCGCACGTGCTCGATCGCTACATCCTGGCGAAGACGCGCGACCTGGCCGTGCGGCTGACTGCGCAGCTGGACGAGTACAACGTGCCGGGTGCATGCCAGGAGTTGCGTGAGTACCTCGAGGTGCTGACCAACTGGTACATCCGCAGGTCGCGGGACCGGTTCTGGGCTGGGGAGCGGGATGCGCTCGACACGCTGTGGACTGTGCTCGAAGCTGTCTGCCGGCTGGCCGCCCCGCTGCTGCCGTTGACCACCGAAGAGATCTGGCGCGGGCTGACCGGTTCGGAAAGTATCCACCTGGCTGACTGGCCGGCACTTGAGTCCTGGCCGGCTGACGATGAGCTGGCGAGCACGATGGACCTGGTCCGCGCTGTCTGCAGCACCGCGCTCGGCTTGCGCAAGGCGCGTCAGCTCCGCGTCCGCCTGCCGCTGGCGCGTCTCACGGTGGCGCACCCCGACGCGCCGTCGCTCGCCCCGTACGCCGAGCTCATCCGCGACGAGGTCAACGTCAAGGAAGTCGAGCTGTCGGCCGACCCGGCTAGCCTCGGCACGTTTGAGCTGGCCGTAAACCCGCGCGTGCTCGGACCGAGGATCGGCGCGAAGGTGCAGGACGTCATCAGGGCCGTCAAGGCCGGGAAAGAGGTCCGCTCCGGCGACTCGATCATCGCCGCGGGGGTGGAGCTTGAGCCCGGTGAGTACGAGGTTCGGCTGGCAGCTGCGCATCCCGAGTCGACATCCGCGCTGCCGGGCAATACCGGCCTGGTCGAGCTTGACCTGTCGGTCACGGCTGAGCTTGCTGCTGAGGGCGTCGCACGGGATGTGGTCCGGGTCGTACAGCAGTCTCGGCGCGATGCGGGGCTGGCGGTCTCGGACCGGATCAAGCTGACCATCGGCGCCGACGGCGCGGTCGCCGATGCGATCCGGGCGCACGCGGACTTCGTGGCCGGCGAAACGCTCGCGATCGGGCTCGCGGTCGTGCCTGCGGCTTCCGTCGAGGCGACGGAGCAGGCAGTCGCCGACGGTGGGTCAGTGCGGGTTGTCGTTGCCGCGGCCTGATTGCGCGGTCGCCGCGCCGCCCAACGGGCGCCGCGCCGGCCGACTGCGGGCCGCATACCAGACATTCCGGGCGCGCAAGGGGGCCTAGCGGCACTTAGCACTCGATCCTGTCTCTCGAGTAGGCCGTTATCCACGCTTATGTTAGATTTGTGATGACGGTTTCGGGTGCTAAGTCAGGCGCCGCGGCCTGCCAGGCCGACAAGCCGAGCGCGGCAGTCACGCCACGTAGCCACTCAATGGCGCGGTGCGTTAATTCTCTGCCCTTCTTAGTTACGCTGCGCAATGGCACATAGCTCGATGTGTCAGTCGTCAGCAGCGGGGGCATGATGGCGGACTTCGGCGGCCAGGCGACAGGTCGTGGCAGTGCAGGCAGCAGCGGGAGTCACGGAAGCCAGACGACAGCCGTGCAACCGCAGAGCCAGCCACGGCGAGATTTCCTGTTCGCCTCGGGAACCGTCGGCGCAGCCCTGATCGCGGGCCGGCTCTTCGCGCCAGCTAACCGCCCGGACACGTTGGCTCGCGCAGCCACCTCTGCTCGGCCGGTCTGGCTCCAGCGACCGGGGACTACGCCATCCGAAGCTGACTGGCGCGCACTGCGAAGCGCGCTTTCCACGCACAAGCTCATCCGGCCCGGGCAGTCCGGCTATGACTTCGCGAAGGAGTTGTTCAGCCCGCAGTTCGACTCGCTGAGCCCGGCCGGCGTCGCGTACTGCAAGCAGAACGCCGACGTGGCTGCCTGCGTGAGTTTCGCCAGCAAGTTCTCGCTACCCATCCGGGCACGATCTGGCGGTCATAGCTACGGTGGCTGGTCCAGCGTCACCGGCGGCCTGATCGTCGACGTCTCCGAGATGAACTCGATGAAGTTCGGCACGAACACGGTGACCGTCGGCACCGGCATCGATCTGATCAACTTCTACGCCGGGCTGGCGGCTCACGGCAAGGCCGTTCCGGGAGGTTCCTGCCCGACGGTTGGCATCGCCGGGCTGACTCTCGGCGGCGGGGTCGGTGTGCTGTCCAGAATCTACGGCCTGACCTCAGACAACCTGCAGTCGCTCGATATCGTCACGGCCGACGGCAGCACGCTGACCTGCAACCACAGCAGTAACCGGGGCCTGTACTGGGCGAGCCGGGGTGGCGGTGGCGGCAACTTCGGCGTCGCCACGTCATTCACATTCGGCACTCACGACCTGACCAGCCTGGTGCTGTTCGGCCTGAGCTGGCCGTGGTCGCAGGCCAGGAAGGTTGTCAGCGCCTGGCAGTCCTGGGCGCCGCACGAACCGGACGCGGTGTGGTCGAACCTCCACCTATCCGCGAACTTCGGCGGCGCGCCGTCCATCGGCGTAGGTGGCAGTTTCGTCGGCTCGGTGGCCGGAGCGCACACTGAACTGGACAAGCTCTACCACCTGGTCGGCACCGGACCCTCGAGCTCAGTGGTAGGCGAGAATTCCTATCTCAGCGCGATGCTGATCGAGGCAGGCTGCACATCCGTCAACGGCTGCGATACCCCGCCCGGCGGTAACCTGCCGCGCGTGCCGTTCTTCGCCAAGTCGGACTTCTTCAGCAAGCCGCTGGACAGCGCCGGCGTCAGCGCGCTGCTCAGCGGCATCGAGCGTCTTCAGCACATCAGCGGCGCCGCTGGCGGCGGGGGCAGTATCGCGTTCGACGCCCTCGGCGGAGCTGTCAACCGAGTGAAACCGACAGATACCGCGTTCGTTCACCGGACTTCGCTGTTCCTTGCGCAGTACTACACCTCGTGGAACTCGCCCGGCTCGAGCACAGGCGTGGCCAACCAGCGGGCGTGGCTCGACTCTTACTACAGCGCAGTCCACCCGCACGCGAATGGCGAGGCCTACCAGAATTACCCGGACCCAAGCCTGACGAACTTTGCTGAGGCCTATTACGGGATTAACTACCCCCGGCTTTCGCAGCTCAAGAAGCAGTATGACCCGAAGCAGTTGTTCACGTTCCCGCAGGCGATCCGGCCGCCGGTGAGCGTGACCTGCGGCGTGGACGGGGCTGCCACCGGCCCGGACTGCTAACCCGTCTGGATACCGGGGCGACTTGACGCTGAGGCCGAGCCCATCCTAAACTCCTCAGTTGTACAACTAGAGAGTTGTAGACTGAGGAGTCCGTCATGATGAAGCTGATCGCGGCACACCGCCGCGCTCTTTCCGAAGCGCTGTCAGATCTGTCGGCCGGGCAATGGCAAGGCGCCTCGTTGTGCGCGGGGTGGACGCCCGCCCACGTCCTGGCCCATCAGACAATGCCGTTTCGCATCTCGGAGACCGAGTTCATGGCCGGGATGCAGGAGTGCGGCGGTGACTTCACCAAGTTCTCGGACGAGATAGCTGAGCGCGATAGCAACATCCCGCCCGCGGAACTCGTCGGCGTTCTCCGCGATAACGCGGAGAACCCGTGGGCCCCGCCAGGCGGCGGGCTATCTGGCGCGCTGAGTCATGACGTCATCCACGGATTGGACATGACCTGGCTGCTCGGATCGGCATACGAGATACCGGCCGAGGCGATGACGACCGTCCTCGGCTCGGTCACTGGGCCGCTAGCGCTGGCCGGCGACCCGGTCGTCGCTGCCGATGTGGAACCCAGCGCCGAGCGGATGACCATATTCGGATTCCCGCTAGACGGGATCAAGGTGATCGCTACCGACCTGAGCTGGTCCGCAGGTCAAGGTCCCGAACTGCGCGGACGCGGCCGAGATCTGCTGCCACTGCTCGCGGGCCGGGAGATCCCGCACGAGCTGTTTAGCGGGCCGGGCGCGGACCGGGCCTGGTCTCTTGCCGCGCGGTAACGACCGCGAAGCACTAGGCACTGCTAAACAATGAGTACTGCAGTAGACGAACTGAGTGCGACGTTCGCCGCCCTCGCGGATCCGACCCGGCGGGCGATTCTCACCCGGCTGTCAGCCGGCGAAGCGACCGTCGGTCAGCTGGCCGAGCCCTTCGCGCTCACTCAGCAGGCGATCTCCAAGCACATCAAGGTGCTGGAGCAGGCCGGCCTGATCTCGCGATCCCGGTCCGCGCAAGCCCGGCCTTGCCGGATCGACCCGGCCGGCTTCGAGATTGTGGCCGACTGGATCGTCCGGCATCGCAAGCTCTGGCACGAGCGGTACGACCGGCTCGATGCATACCTGGCAGTGCTGCAGCCGGATGACCAGGACGACTGACGAGCCAGATAACTGACGGGAGAGGGTGTCATGACGCAGCCAGCCGAGCTCACTTACCGGCGGACGCATATTGCCAGCCCGGAACTGCTGTTCGACTGCATGACCCGGGCCGAGCACCTCAGTCAGTTCTGGGGCCCCGACGGAACCACCACACCTGCGGATGGCATCACTGTCGACCTGCGGCCTGGCGGCGTGTTCGAGACCGTCATGGTGAACGTTGCAGACGGCAGCCAGTACACGATGCGCGCAGTGTTCCTGACCGTCGAGCGTCCTGCCAAACTGGCCTGGACCGAGCCTGACGTTGAAGGCGGCATGGTCACCACGATCACGTTTACCGATCTTGGCGACGGTCGCACAGAGGTCGTCACCCACCAGACGAACGTTCCGGCCGCATTCGCCAGCGCGGTGGCGCGCAGCGGTTTCGAGACCAGCCTGCGCCGCTTCGACGACTACATTCGCAAGCTAACGTCCGGCTAATCCGCAGGCGACTCTCCCTGTCACTCGGGAAGCACGCCGCCCGCCTTCGTCAGCGGGGCATCAATAGCTCTAGCTCCAGCCACCGAGCTAGGTCCTTGATCTCGTCGTCCACGGCGGCGGCCACCGGCCCGCTGAATGGCACGTCTTCGTGGATTGCGTTCACCCGTAGCACGCCGGCTTTGCGGTCGGCGGTGGCGTCCAGCTTCCCGACCAGTTGGTCGCCGTGCAGGACCGGCAGCGCAAAGAAACCCCAGCGACGCTTGGCAACGGGCTTGTACATCTCAAGCTGATAGTCGAACTCAAAGAGCTCAGTCATCCGCTTCCGGTCGTATACCAGCCGGTCGAGCGGTGACAGCAGTGCCGCCCGGCCGGCAAAAGGCTGGGCCAGAAGAGAAGGGTCGACTCGCCAGGTACCCTTGACGCCTTCGACAACCGCTGGCTCGCCGGCATCCCCCACATCGGCCGGCTCGACCGGGCATTCCGTTGCCCGTGCCCTGGCGATGCCCAGCGCGCGCAGCCGCAGCTCGTTTCGGGTCCTGAGCGCTTCGCCGGCGGCAACCACCGGGTCATCTGGGTAGACCCGCGCAGCTAGGTCCCATAGCCGGTCATCGCCCTGGCGGCCAGCCACCGCAACCTCGCCTCGCTGCACCATGAAGTCCAGCAGTTTCGCTACGTTCCGGTTATTAGTCCAGCCTGTCGACTCCCACGGCACCTTGCACGTGTCCGGCAGCTCACGCGAGGGCAGCGGACCCGACGAGTCGAGCAGATCAAGGATGTCCAGCCGGCATGCGTCGTTGGCCCGTACCCAATCGACGAGGTAGTGCTGCCAGTCGCGCAACTCCCCGCGGCCGGGCCATTCGGCCATCTCTGCACGGTAGAGGGCCAGGTCCTCGCTCGGCCTGATCATGCCCAGCAGCTCGAGCAGGGCGCGGCCCTGCAGCGCATTCTGGAGTTCGAGTGGCGAGTACCGCGCCCCCAGGCGACTCCAGGCCACCAGATCGGCACTTGGCGCCACTGCGGCGGTCGGGTTGATCTGCAGCAAGGTCAGCTGACGCACCACGTCGAGCAGCTCGGTCGGCCGCTGGCCGTCCAGCAGCTGCGCACGGACGGCGATGCGGCGCGCGTCCCGGCGGCTGAGCTTGTGGACGGTCATAGCTGAAGGGTATGAGAAGGGTCTGACGAGGCAGCCACGCTCTCCGGCCGGGCTGACCGTCGCGGCAACGCAATCGGTGTCGAGTCGGCGTCAGCGATAGATCGCAGCATGTCGGCCATTCCGGTTGAAGACCTACGCCGGCTGTGCTGCGCTGTTGTCCTGGGACTGGGTGCGAAATTTGGCGCACCCCGGGAGTGGGCCGCATGGCAGTAGACGACCGCGAGCCGCCGGATCAGTCTGGCGAGTTGCCGCGGCGTGTTCCGGGCGCGAACGGGCGGACGCCCGGCCAGATCCGGCGTGGTTACCTGCCCATTCCGGGCCAGGCCGGGTCAGTCCGCAGAGCGCCAGTCGCAAGCGCTGTCTCAGTTACCGGATCGGACCAGACGGACGCTCGGCTTGATGTGCCAGCACCCGGAGCCGAGCAACTGCCGACGCGCGCACCCGGTGCCAGCCCGATCCAGGCCCCGCCGAAAGCATTGCGGCGCCCGCGACTGCCAGAGCCGCTGAGCCTGGAGTCGATGGCCGCGCCATCACCGTCGCCCACGGCGTTGGCCTCTTCGGCCGCCAAGCTGGTCAGCGCCACAGCAGCCGGGCCTGAGGTTCGTGATGTTGAGCCGTCCGTGACGCGGCCGACGGCGAGCGGGACGGGCGCCCGGGCGCCGTCAGCAACTGCACTTACCGAGGCTGCCCAACCCGCCGAGCCCCGCTCAGCTACTGCGGTCGCAGCACCGGCGGAAGCGTCGCCGGTGCAAGCGGTACCGCAGCCGCCCGAGACGTTGCAACGCCCGGTGGCGCCTCAGCCCGTGGCGCCACAACAACCGGACGCAGCGCAGGAGCCAGCCAAAGCGCAGCTATCCGCTACAGCGCAGGCGCCGGCCACAGCGGCACGGAGCACCTCGCCGTCTGGCACCGTGCCGCCGGGGACCGCATCGCTGCCGCGGACCACGTCACCGTCAGGAACTCCCCCGCCGCTAGCCGCATCGCAGGTCATCAGCCGGCGGGAAACGCGACCAGCGCGGCCGCACCCTAACGCGCGAACTGCCCGGCCAGCCAGACGCTGGCGACTCGCTGGCGTTCTCATCGCAGTGGTCGTGATGGCTGGAGCAGCACTGATCACGCTCGGGTTCCGGCACTCGCCCGCGATCAAGACCGGCGCTGCCCGCGCACCGAACGCCGACACCCGTCAGCTCGCCACCGAAGCTGCCGTCCGCACTACCGCCGTCGCGTGGGTGACCGGCCAGGTCGGCCGCGACATCATCATTGCCTGTGATCCCGTCATGTGCTCCGATCTAGCGCAGCACGGATTCCCCGCAAGCAACCTCAATACGCTCCAGCCCACTTCGCCAGACCCGTACGGCTCACAACTCGTCATCGCGACGGCCGGAGTGCGCAGCCAGTTCGGGAGCAAGCTCGCTGACGTCTACGCACCAGAAGTAATCGCCAGCTTCGGGACCGGAACAGACAGGATCGATGTCAGGGTCATCGCGCCGCGCGGCCCGGCAGCGTTCGAGGCTGCACTCCAGGCGGACCTGCAAGCCAGGAAGTCGTCCGGAGCTCAGCTGCTGCACAACACGAAGATCCGCACCTCCGCCACCGCACGGGCACAGCTCGTGGCCGGACAGGTCGATTCGCGGCTACTGACGACTATTGCGTTCATGGCAGGTCAGCAGCCACTTGACATCGTGGACTTCGGCAACATCGCACCGGGAGCAAGCCCGTCGGTTCCGCTCCGCTTCGCCGACCTCGCTGACACCGATCAGGCTGCGCACCTGTCCGGTCCCGCCTACGAACACGCACTAGTCGGCCTGGCCCACGCGGCGGACCCGCCGTACCTTCCGCTCTACGTCGGTCTGGTCCGCCTCGGAAGCGGCGAGACCGTGTTGCGAATCGAGTTCGCCGCGCCGAGCCCGGCGGCTCTGTCGCCGTGAGCTAAGGACACGCCGCCGTTAGCCACCGGCAGTCCGGCCAGGCATGCGGTGCAACTCTCCGCACCGAAGCAGCGATACCCATGCAATAGCGGAAATCTCGCAACCGCCGAGCCGCCATCGCAATCTCAAGGCTTGGAGAGGCGACACCGATATGAACGAGCGACCGCGGAAGGCCACCCGCCGAGAGTTTCTTCTCGGCGCCGGCACAGCGGGCCTGGCGGCCGCAGGCGCCTTCGTAGCCACTCGCCATCTGGCCGGGACCAGGGAGCCCGTCCCGACACCGTCAGCGCGACCTAGCAATCACACGGTCGCAGCGCCGCGGGTTCGGATGACGTCGGTGCAGCGCAAGCCAACCAGCGCGGACTGGACGGCCCTTGCCACAAGCCTCTCCACCGGCAGGCTCCTGCGCCCCGGCGACGGCGGATACGGCACGGCGAAGCAACTGTTCGAGCCGCAGTTCGATGTGCTGCAGCCGGCCGGTGTCGCGTACTGCGGCGACCCGGCCGATGTCGCCGCCTGCCTCGACTTCGTCCGGAGATTCAGGCTGCCCGTGCGAGTTCGCTCGGGCGGGCACAGCTACGCGGGCTGGTCGAGCGTCACCGGCGGCCTGGTACTTGACGTCTCCCCGATGGACGCCGTCAGCATCAGCGATGACAGCGCCCAGGTCGGCGCGGGCGTTGGACCTGATGCACTTCTACGAGAGCCTTGCAGCGCACGGACGCGCGGTGCCAGGCGGATCGTGCCCGACGGTCGGCATCGCCGGCCTTGCGCTGGGCGGCGGGATCGGCGTGCTCTCCCGACTCTACGGATTGACCTGCGACAACATGACTGCCGTCCAGATCGTGACGGCCGACGGCAGCGTGCTGGACTGCGACCAGACGCTCAATAGCGAGCTGTACTGGGCTTGCCGCGGCGGAGGCGGAGGCAACTTCGGCGTCGCAACCGCTTTCACCTTCCGCACCCACCGGCTGGCGGAGCTCGACGTCTTCTACCTCAGCTGGCCCTGGTCACAGGCAGCCCAGGTTGTCGCAGCCTGGCAGTCATGGGCACCGCACGCGCCTGACGCGCTGTGGTCGACCTTGCACTTGACCGCGCTTATCGGCGGTCAGCCGCAAGTCACCGTCGGCGGCACCTATGTCGGCTCCGACCTCTCTGCGCACCTTGCCGACTTCTTTCACCGGGTCGGCACAACGCCGTCGCTAACCTCCGTACGCACCGAGTCCTTCCTCGGCGCGATGCTGCTCGAGGCAGGCTGCTCAGACGTTCGCGCCTGCCACACCGGCACCGGCGGGCAACTCTCCCGAGTTCCAGCCTTCGCCAAGTCCGACTTCTTCACAAGGCCGCTGAGCACCGGCGGTATCACGGCACTCCTGTCCGGTATCGAGCAGCTACCCGCCGTCCGCGGTGCCGACGGCGGCACCGGATCGATCGCATTCGACGCGCTCGGCGGCGCGGTCAACCGGGTGAGTCCTGCGGCCACGGCGTTCGTGCACCGGGACGCACTATTCCTGGCGCAGTACTACACCTCATGGACCTGGCCGGGAACGGGGAATGGCGTGGCCAATCAGTACCGATGGCTGCGGTCTTACTACAAGTCACTGCACCCTTACGCGGGTGGTCAGGCCTACCAGAACTACATCGATCCGGAGCTGACGGACTGGCAGCGCGCCTACTACGGCGCCAACTACCCGCAGCTGTCACAAGTGAAGACGATGTATGACCCTGCGAACCTGTTCAGGTTCCCGCAGTCAATCGGTGCCGCATAACGACAGCTCCGCTACTCGATCCGAGTGGTGATCGGCGTCGGCAGCTCGACTGTCCGCCCGACTGTGCATAGCCGGTCATGCGACTGCCGGACGGCATCCGGCAGCACGTCGCGCGCTTTATCCCCGTCGGCCCCGGACGGGAACGAGACGTGATACGTGATCTCGATGTTGGCCAGGTGATTGCCGCCGTGGTCGCGTACCTTGTCCGCGTCGACCTCGATCTGAAACGTCTCGGGCTCCGAACGGCGCGAGGTCAGGATGTCGATGTCGATCGCCGTGCAGCCGCCGAGCGCCACCAGCAGCAACTCAGTGGGCGTGAACTCCTCGTTGTCTCCGGTGCCGAAAAGGATCTTGCCGCCGCGCGAGTTCACCGCCGCGAACCGGCCGCGCGCGACACGCTCGACGGTGAGGCTCCGGTGCACAGATTCATTCGCCATACCCACACGATGCCAGATGACGGCGGTACTCCGTAACATGCAGGTCTCGCGACAAAATCTCACATTCAGTGCGCACTCAGATGCGGACGGTAATCTGGCTCTGGGACGGGATGTAGCTGCAAGCGGATGAAGCGCAACAGCACCGGCAAGGAGCTGATGTCCCGATGTCGTCCGATTTCCTGGCAAGCGAAGAGCCCGGGTCTGCTCTGGCAGGCGCGCCTGACCCAGCCGGCTCGGCGAGCAAACCCCCGCTGAGCAAACCGCCGTCGAGGAAGCGGACCTGGCGGTCGCTCGTCACAGCGGGAATGGTGGTAGCCGCGCTGTTCGGCGGGACCGCTGCAGCCGCCCTCGGTCCCGGCACGGCGGCCAACGCCGGCGTCGCGAGCGCCGCCCAGTCGGGTCCGGGTCATATGACCGGAATGCACGGCGGCTGGATGCTGCCCCTGCACGGGCAGTTCGTCGTCGCCAAGGCCGGCGGCGGTTACCAGACCCTGGACTTCCAGAGCGGGAGCGTCTCAAAGGTCAGCGCGTCCTCCATAACCGTGAAGAGCACCGACGGCTTCACTCAGGACTACGCGGTCACCGGCTCCACCGTCGTGTCCGCCCAGCGCGACGGCATCAGCTCGGTGAAGGCCGGCGATCAAGCAATAGTCGTTGCCACGGTCAGCGGCGGAACGCGCACGGCAGTCAAGATCGTCGACAGGACCCAGGTCATGCAGAGCCACAAGCAGCTCGGCTTCGGCGCGGGAGGCTAGCTGCCGGATCCGCCAGGCTCGCGAGCGGCTCGGCGAGGGACTGCGAGCGATTGAGGCTGACAACACGGCCGAGTCCGGCCAGATCTCGCTGCGCAATCAATGATCCGGTTTCTCTCCGGCGTCTGCCACTGCAACAGCGGCTACGGGGATGGTGAGCCGATGGCGGGCGCGCGTCTGTCCCCGGTGGGAGGTCGTCCGTGACCGGCTGCCTCCGTGCCGGAGCGCGGGTGAGTACCGCCACCCAACCCAAGCTAGCGCCCCGATGGGAATGGGCGCCAGGTAAGTAACAGCCCGATACAGCAAGACAGCTGCGGTTACCTGCCCGGCGACTCGGTGATCGGTGCCCGCTGCCAGGATGCCGACGAGGCCGAGCTCGGTGATGCCGGCACCGCCAGGCGTAAGTGGCAGGACGGTGAGCAGGCGGACGAATGCGAAGGCGGCAAGGGAAGTTTGCCAGGGCACCTGGGACTGGGAGAGTCCCACGCCGCGCAGACTCGCCAGCAGGACCAGCCAGAGTGTGCCAGAGCTGGCGGCTGTCGCGGCGGAGATCCGCCAGCCCCGCGCGGAGAGAAGCACCGAAGCCCGCTCGCGGAATTCCTGCAGGGACCCGGCGGCGGAGGACGGCGGCTGCTGCTTGCGCGCGAGCTTGCAGGCGATCCTGAGCGTGCGCTGGAGCGCCGCATCGGCGCGAAGCGCGAAGGACTCGCGGCGCAGCAGGAGGCCGAAGGCAGCGGCAACCAAACCCAGCACGACCAGGCCCGCTACCGCGCCAAATAGCAGGCCAGCCTGGGGCCTGCTCACCGTCATGATCATGAGTAGCGCGATAACCGGCAGACCCAGCCGAGCGAAGACATTCCAGATACCCGACACCAAGGTGTAGAGCACGTATTCGGCAGCTCCGATGCCCCAGCTGGAGAGCATCGTCCAGCTGACGGCCATCGCGATGGCCCCGCCAGCCGGAAGCGTGTTTGCCACCGCAGTGGAGCCAAGATTTACCGCCGCGGCTTCGCGCAGCCGGATCGACGGCAGGACAGAACAGATCGTCAGCCAGCCTGCGGCCAGACTGGCCCCTGCCGCCATGACAACCAGCAGCACGTGCGGCCACGTCATCGCCTGGACGCTGGTCCATACGCTGCGGTACGACGCGACATGCGGGAGCGCAAAGCCGAAGATGCCGGCGACCAGGACAACGGACACTACGGTGCCGGCTATCTTCCGCCCGCGCCGGAACCGGCCTGCGGCGGCCGCTGGCTTTTTCCGCTGCGCGATGCGGGGGCCGGTCAGCCGGGCTGAAGTGACGCCCGGTGGTGCCCCGGTGACAAGGCCGGCCGCAGGCAAGACCGCCCGGGCGCTGACGCGCGCGCGGCCGATCATGACGGAGGCGGGCAGCAGCAAGCACCGTCATAACGACCTAGAGTCACCCTGGCGCTCATCATTCGCCTCGCGATCGTGGAGATGCAGCGAGGCGGATCTCAAAACAGGCGCGTGGTCTGGACCGAGTCCCGAATTCGTTCAGGCTGCCTGAGCGGATGCAGTGACTCCGAGCATACGCCGTCGCCAGAGCCTTCAGCTGGTGCCGGATCAAGCAGGGCCAATGCGTCTTGAGGCAAATAAAGCCACGCGCCTGCGGGCTGTCCGGCCAGTTGCCGGCTGGGCGGTTAGCACCGCCTTGCTGGCGCCTGTTGTCCTGGTCGGGGGCTGGCTGATTGCCAGGCGCGCTTCAGCGTGCGTCTTATAGCCCGATGCGGCAAACGATGAGCGTGCTGGCCGGTCAGTCAGGAACCGACCGGTGGGTACTGCCGTCTGCCCGTTCTCCCGGTCTTGACAGATGGCAATAACACGTTGTTCGCGCGGCCGGCCGTCCTCGGCGCACCCGAGCGCCGGCCCGGTCCGGACGGTCGCGTACTCACCGCACATCGGACACGCGCCCGCGCCGCCATCGAACGAGTACAAGCAGCCGCAAAAGCATGCAACGTCGGTCATCATCTGCCCCGTCCTCGATGGGAAACTTCCGCTGCCATAAACGATCTCCGGATAGCGTGTGACCTGGCATGTGAGGGCTCCTCAGCCTTTCGGTTCGTCCTCAGTGCGCCTGGCAGGACTCGAGCCTGCACTATTCCGGGTTCGTAGGGCGGTGCCGTGTCCGTTGGGCGACAGGCGCTAGGTGGCTGGGTCAGCTCCTGCGACAGGGATCGAACCTGTGACCTCCTGATTAACAATCAGGCGCTACTGCCAGCTGAGCTACGCAGGATTGAGAGTGCAGTGCGTGCCGAGTCCCGCGCACTGCCAGCCTTCGTTGCGGGAGCGGGACTCGAACCCGCGCGTTGCCGCCTTATGAGGGCGGTGCCTTACCAGCTTGGCCATCCCGCAGTAGCCTCACGGGGAGTCGAACCCCGGTCTGCTGGCTGAGAACCAGCTATCTTCACCGCTAGACGATGAGGCCGTGCGCCGTGAGGGAGTCGAATCCCGGCGACCACTGAGAAGACGGCAGCTCTGGCCGCTGAGCTAGCGGCGCTCGCGTCCCTCCGGTCCGATTCGAACGGACGGTCATCGGATTAAAAGTCCGCTGCGTTGACCACTGCGCCACGGAGGGTCGAGTTGGCTCGGGTGGACTTGAACCACCTACCTCCTGCGTATCAGGCAGGCGCTCTGACCAGGTGAGCTACGAGCCAGCGGAAGGCGGAGGCCCTGATCCCCAGCGGTTGCCCGCCCAGCCGGGTTCAAGCCGGCGGCTGCCCTGGCAGCTTCACCTTCCTCGGGCGGAGAGCGGAGCAGTCGAAGCCCACGCCTTGCGGCGCGCACTCGCTAGCAACGAGGCCCGGTGCGCCTGTCCGGTTCACTCTCCGTGCGTACCCTCCCTGGGACTCGAACCCAGACGACACGCGGTCTGAACGCGCTGGCTCTGCCAATTGGCCTAGAGGGGCTTGGAGCGGATGGCCGGCCTCGTCCTCACCAAGGACGCGCTCTAGCCGACCGAGCTAAAGAGGCAGGTTGCGCAAGCTGACCGAGCCCCGGACCCGGATCGAACGGGTGGCCTGTCGCTTACGAGGCGACCGCTCTGGCCAACTGAGCTACCGGGGCATAGCTACCAGGGCTGGAATCCCACCAGCGTGCTCCTGATCCAGAGTCAGGACGGGATGCCAGCAACCCTCCTGGTATCGACTGCGGAAGGTGCGCCGCCAGGGACTCGAACCCCGTTCTCCGGATTAAGAGTCCGGTGCATCACCAGTCATGCTTGCAGCGCTCAGAGCCGCGCCGGGGAATCGAACCCGGCCCGCGTGGACCGCCGGCGACTCGAACGCCGTACCTCCTGCTTGCAAGGCAGGTGCTCTCCCCGGTGAGCTAGCAGCCCGTGATCGACGGTCCCGGCCGCCGCAGAACGCGAGCGGCCGAGGCCGTCAGCTGTGCGACCCGGATCGGGTCGCGCTGGCATTTCCCACTATTCAATTCTCAATGTGCAAGCGGATTCCCCCCGAAGGGTGCCGCTTAGCTCGAGCCGAAAGGCTTTGAATCCACGCATACATCGGTTTGGAGACCGGCACTCGACCGTTTGAGCTACGGTCCCCGTAGTTGTTGGTTATGCCAATAAGAAACCGCCCGCCAGGGCCTGGTCCTGGGGGGCGGTGTCGGCTTGTACAGCCTGTGTCGGCTACATGTCCGGCACCGCTCCACCTGTCGCTTCCAGCATCGACTGGGACGCGGCGTAACGCTTTCCGCGCTCGATGCTTGGTGACCAGGTATTCAACGGAGCTCCTCAGCAGTGAGTTCGTGCTTTGACGTTAGGACAGCGCCTGGCGATTGCGCAACCGATTTTCCCCGGCAAGAACAAGGCGCTCTTGCAAACGCTTTGACTTGAGGATTTACTTCCCCGCGCTTAGCGCGCCGCTGCTGGCCCGACCGCGAGGGATTTGACGAAGTCAGCTATCTGCCGCAGCGTGCTGCATTCGCGCACCTGCGAGCACAACGGCGCATAGCTCGACATCACCGAGTCACCCTGGTTCCAGTACCGGCGCGGCTCGGGATTGAGCCAGTACAGCTTGCCCACTCGCTCGCTGACCTCGGCGAGCGCGCCGACCGCTGGGTCGAGGTAGTTCGTCCGCGCATCGCCGACGATCAGCACGACCGTCCGCCGGGAGAACTGCCGGGAGTAGTCGCGCGCGAAGTCTCGCAGCACGTGACCGTAGTCCGAGCTGCCGTTCCACCGGACAGCACCGCGCGCGGCTTCGGCCTGGCTGAGCTGGCGGCCCGCCGAGCGCGCTTCGCTCACCAGCTCGGTGATCTCCGACAAGCCGTCGATGAACGAGAACGCGCGCAACCTGCTCAGCCGGCTATCCAGCGCGATCAGCAAGTTGAGCGTGAACCTGGAGAACGTCGCTACCGAGCCGGACACGTCGCAGAGCACGACGATCTCAGGCTTCGGCGGTGGTGGCGGCTCGGTTCCGATCCGGAACGGCACGCCACCGGTCCCCATCGCCAGGTGGAGCGTGCGCCGTATTGACAGCCGTCGCCTGCGGAATTCCTGCAGCGCTAGCAGCTTGCTCAGCTGGTGCGCCAGCGGGCCGATTGAGGCGACCATGGATTCCTGCTCGGCGGCCGAGGCGGTGGCGATGTCCACATCCTCGGCCAGGCGAACGCGCATGGTCTTGGTGACCGCGCGAGCACCCCGGTCAGCGACGAGCGCCCGGCGGATGGCGGCCCGCAGTTCGGCCCGGAATCTGTCCACGGCCCGGTCGGCCTCGGCGCGCCGGAGCCGGTCGGCGATGGCAGCCGAGCCGCGGACGTTCCAGCCTCCTTCGCCGCCTGCGCCGCCGCCGCCTGCACCTTGGCCCCCAGCGCCGCCGCCTGCTGTCGCGGCCAGCAGGTCGGCTCGGATGCTGTCGAGGTTCGCCGCCTCACTCGCCGCGATCATCGCGAAGACGCCCGCTACCGGCGCGCCTGGCTCAAGCGCCGCATAACGCCGGACGTACTCTTCGGCGAGTTGCCTGAGGGCCTCCGAGTCGCCCGATTCGATGGCCGCGCGAAGCGCGGCGGCGAGATCCTCAGCGGTCAGGCTGGCGAGCGGCCCTGGGTCAGACGGCCCCGTTCCCCCGAAGTAAAGGTTGAACAGGACGTTGAACGCATCGAGATGCTCGGCTCGCTTGACCAGAGCGCATTGCAGGCTCGACCGCACGACTTCCAGGTCAGCCAGCGGAATGCTGGCCAGGGCCCGTGCCGCATCCAGGTGCTCGCCCACCGAGACGCCGACGCCCGCGGTGCGCAGCTCACCGATGAGCGTGGAGAGCGCGGCGTCATGGCTTGACATCGGTCAGGCCAGGGAGAGCTCGGCTAGCGCAACGGAGATGTCCCGCTCGTATTTGAGCAGCACCGACAACGTCCGTTGAGTGACGTCGTCGGTCAGCTCGGCCGCGCCCAGCGCGAGTAGGGTGCGAGCCCAGTCGACGGTTTCGGAGATGGACGGCGGCTTCTTCAGATCGGCCGACCGCAGCACCGCGACGAGCGCTGCGATCTCCTGCGCCAGATGCATGCTTAGTTCAGGAACGTGGAGCGCCACGATCTCGGCCTCACGCTCCACACTCGGATAGCCCAGGTGCAGGTACAGGCAGCGGCGCTTGAGCGCCTCGGACAGATCGCGGGTGTTATTCGAGGTCAGGAACACCTGCGGTACGTGGCGAGCGGTCACTGTGCCGAGTTCGGGGATCGAGACCTGGTACTCCGACAGGACCTCCAGCAGCAGCGCCTCGGCCTCCATGTCGAGCCGGTCGACTTCGTCGATCAGCAGTACCACCGGCTGATCGGACCGGATCGCCGCCAGCAGCGGGCGGCTGAGCAGGAAGTCCTCGCCGAAGATTCCGGCAACGCCCAGGTCGGTGCTCCCGCTGCCCTGGTGCAGTTGCAACTGGAGCAGCTGGCGCCGGTAGTCCCACTCGTAAATGGCCTTGGATTCGTCAAGGCCTTCGTAACACTGCAGGCGGATCAGCGGCTTGCCGGTCATCACGGCCACGCTCTTCGCCAGCTGCGTCTTGCCGGTGCCGGCCGGGCCTTCGATCAGGACCGGCTTGCTCAGTGCCGTTGCCAGGTGGACAACCGTGCCAGTGGCCGCGTCGGCAAGGTAGCCAGCCAGGCGCAGCCCATCCTGCAGGTCGTCTATGCGAGATACAACGTCCGCCATGTGGCTAATCATCGCCAAAAGGTGATCATCCCGGAAGACCGGGGTTACCGAAGGGTAGGAGCGGCCTACGCTCCCTGGCCGGCCTCGGCCGCCTCAGCCCTGGCCACGGTCGCCGTCGTCCGGGGCCGAATCCGGCGGCTGGCGGCAGCGACGCAGGCCGCTGCCGGTGCCAGGGCGGCCGCCCCGGCCAGCAGGGCAATCCGGATCGAGGTCAAGGTGCCGATGGCACCGATGACCGGGCCGCCGACGATCTGACCTGCGCTGTCGAACATATCCTTCGCGGACAAGGCGGTCGCCCGGACAGACGGCTCGATCCTTGTCACCATCCAGCCTGACAAGAGCGGGTCGAGCACCGGCCGCAGCACGGTCACTGCGACGTACCCCGCCAGCGCTACAGCGAATGCGTGCGCGGTGGCCATCGCGATGACAGCACCGCCGATGGCGAGGGTCAGCACCAGGAGTGCGCCGGCGACGGAGTCGGGGCCGAGCCGCTCAGTGCGCCGCCTGGCAAGCTCCGTCGAGCCAAGTCCCAGCATCGCCGCCAGGCAGGCGAACAGGCTGAACCACATGGCCGGATGCAGCCCGCCCACCTGCGGGAACCTGATGTCCCTGAGCAGGAAGGCGCCCCACAGCCGGTCGAAGCTCTCGCTCCACAGTCCGGCGAACAGCGTCATGCCGAACAGCAGCACCAGACCTGGCACCGCGACGACAGCGCGGTGGGTGGCGCGCGTCTGCTCAGCAAGCAAGGTGCGCGCCGAGCTGGCGAGGATGACGGTGCGCTGCCACGCGCCGGCACGTTTCATGGGAATGTGCTCCGCATTTAGTGACATACCGGGCGCCGGAGCGGCACGGTCGCATGAAATGTCCTCGCGGTCCCATGAAACGTCGCCAGGTTCCGTGGCCGGGCGGAAGTTGCGCTCCGGCATGACGACGGCTGCCCCGGCGGCGAGCAGGCAGATCAGGCTGCCGCCGGTCAGCAGCGGCAGGTTCAGGCCGCCCAGTGCGATCACCCCGGACAGCAAGCTGCCGGCCACCGTCGCGATCAAGCCGTACTGAGTTGCCCGCAGGTACACGCCGGTCATGCGGTCGTCCCCGAGTTCGCCGGCCAGCTCGTCCGCGACCCAGGCTTCCTGGGCTCCGTTGTTCAGGGCCGCGCCAAGGCCGAGCACGACTTGCGCGGCGATCAGGTTGGCGAAGGCCGGCGACAAGGCCTCCATGATCAGCGCCAGACCGACGATGAACAGCCCGGCCAGCGTGCATAGCCGCCGGCTGACCAGGTCGGCCAGCACACCGGTAGGCAGTTGCAGCAGGAAGTAGCTGAGCTCGAGTGCCGTGCCGAGCAGCAGCAACTCCAGCGGGTTGAGCCGCCCCGAGATGACCCAGTACACGGTGATGGTTGCGTAGCAGATGCCGAGCAGGAAGCTCATGCCGCATTCGAGGATCAGGTACAGCGGGTAAGGCCGGATCGGATACCTGCCGAGCAGTGGCATCCGTCCTCCGTGCGTCATTATCCGGGCGGTGGCCGCAGCCAGCGAGTCGCGGCGACGTTAAGCGGAAGCGACCGCGCAGGTCAATGGCTTTTCCGGGCAGACGCGAGCTGGCGTCCGTCCGGACCCCGGCGGGGGACGGCCAGGCCGGGGTGAGCGGGACGGGGCGGGCCGGGCGGGCCGGGCGCAGGAATGGCCGGTCACCGAGGTTTGTTAGACTAGCGAACTATACGAGTGCCGTACCAAGGGAGTTCCGGGTTGACGGAATCTGCGGGCATGAGCATGCAGCAGGCAGCTGCGGCCGCCCGGGCAGGAAAGACCGCCCAGGCAGCATCGGCGGCCCCGGCGACAGCCGCAGCCGATGAGGCGGCCGCCTGGGGGCTGCTCACCGTGCTTCGGATGTCGCGCGTGATGGAGCGGGTGGTCTCTGGGGTGAGCCCCCAGCAGTACCGGATTCTGAAGCTCATCGGCGCTGGCGGAGAACGATCGGCCAGACTCGCCGAGAAGCTAGCCGTCGCCAAGCCAACGCTGACTTCGACAGCGGACAGCCTGGTCGCGGCCGGCCTGGCCACCCGGCAGGCCGAGCCCGGCGACCGGCGCGTGGTCCGCCTGTTCCTCACCGACGCCGGCCGGGCCGCAGTCGAGCGGGCCGACGAGGCGTATGCGGCCTGGTTCGGCTCGTTGCTTGACCAGACCGGACGGCGCGCCGAGATCCTTTCCGACCTCCTGCTGCTGGATGAAGCACTGACCGAGCGGCGCCGGGCCAGGCTGGCCGCTGACGCCTGCGCCGAGGACGCCCAGAGCACCACAAGATCCACAAGCACCACAAGCACCACGAGCACCAGCAACAGCGCGGGCCAGCGGTGAGGCGGGCCAAGCGACCAGCTAGCACACTCGGCTCGGGTTACGGAGAAGGCTGGCTACGGCGCCTGACCGCGAACTGCTGGAAGCACAAGCGGCTGAGCCTCGTCGCGTTCGGCGCTTCGCTGGTGGCGACCCTCGTCACCACGGTCATCCCGCTGATCCAGCGCGACATCATCGACGATGCGATCCTCAAGCACCTACAGCCGATCTGGCCAGGTGCGACACTGCTCATCATCGCGGCCGTCATCAGCTTCGGGGCCGTCTACCTGCGCCGCTACCGGGGCGGCCAGCTCTCCCTCGACGTCCAGCATGACCTGCGCACCGAACTGTTCGACTCGCTGACCAAGCTGGACGGCGCAAGGCAAGACCAGCTGCACACCGGGCAGATCGTCAGCCGGTCTATCTCCGACCTGAACATGATCCAGGCGCTGCTGTCGATGATGCCGATGCTGGTCGGCAACGCCCTGCTGTTCGTGCTGTCGATCGGCGTGATGTTCTGGCTCTCTCCGCTGCTCGCGCTGATCTCGCTGGCAGTCGGCCCGGCCCTGCTTGTGCTCTCCGTCGCGTCGAGGCGGCGCCTGTTCCCGGCCAGCTGGGACGCTCAGCAGAAGGCCGGCGAGGTGGCCGGCGTGGTCGAGGGCGCTATCACGGGCGTCCGCGTGGTTAAAGGATTCGGCCAGGAAGAGCAGGAGGTCGAGCGGCTCGAAGGCATCGGCCAGATCCTCTACGCGGCCCGGGTACGCGCCGTCCTGCTGATGGCCAAGTTCAGCCCGGCCCTCGGCGCCGTCCCGGCACTCGGCCAGGTCGGAGTGCTCGCGCTAGGCGGCTGGATGGCGATCAAAGGCGAGATCACCCTCGGCACATTCCTCGCGTTCGCCACCTACCTGGCCCAGATGGTCAACCCGGTCCGAGCGCTCACCAACCTCATCACCATCGGGCAGGAAGCACGGGCTAGCGTCATCCGTGTCTACGAGGTGATCGATTCCCGGCCGGTGCTGACGGAGAAGCCGGACGCCGTGGTCCTGCCAGCAGGCAGCAAAGACGTGGAACTGGACGACGTGCATTTCGGCTACGTCCCGTCGGAGCCGGTCCTGCGCGGCCTGACGCTGCGGGTGAGCCCTGGCGAGACGCTGGCATTGGTCGGCACGTCCGGCTCGGGAAAGTCCACGATCTCGCTGCTGCTCCCGCGGTTCTACGACGTCCGCTCCGGTGCGATCAGAGTCGGCGGCTACGACGTCAGGGACGTCACGCTGGACTCGCTGCGCGCATCGATCGGCCTGGTGCTGGAGGAGAGCTTCCTGTTCTCCGACACCGTCCGCAACAACATCAGCTACGGCCGCCCGGACGCCACGGACGAGCAGATCATTGCCGCCGCGCGTGCAGCGGAGGCCGAGGAGTTCATCCTCGGGCTGCCCGACGGCTACGACACTGTCGTCGGCGAGCAGGGCCTGACTCTGTCCGGAGGCCAGCGGCAGCGCGTTGCTCTGGCCAGGGCGCTGATCACCGACCCGTCGATCCTGATCCTGGACGACGCGACTTCGGCGATCGACGCGCGGGTCGAGGCGCAGATTCATGCCACTCTGCGCAAGGTCATGGCCGGGCGGACCACGCTCCTCATCGCGCACCGTCGGTCGACGCTTGAGCTTGCTGACCAGATCGCGGTGCTGGACGAAGGACGCCTGATTGACCAGGGCACGCACGAAGAACTGACCCAGCGCTGCCCCGAATACCGGTTGCTGCTCGCTGGTCCCGGTGACGACGCCGAGGGCACCGACGCAGGTGAAATTTCTTTTTACCGAAACGAAGGAGCCGAAGCCGCAGCCGCCTGCCGCGTCGCGCCTGCGCCCGGTGAGATCACCCCGAGCCTGTGGCCAGCAGACTCCAGGCGCGCGACGGCGAACGGCCCCGCTCCGGCGACCGGGGCTGCGAGCAAGCAACTCGCGACCGTTGCAGCGACCGGAATCGGGCGCGGCCACCTCAGCGGTGCCGGGATGGCAGGCGGCCGCGGCGGCGGTGCCGCACAGCGTGGCGCCGCGCTGTCTGGCGGTGCCATGACCGGCGGCTGGCTGTCCGGCGTCCCAGCTTCGCCGGAACTGCTGGCCAAGGTCGCGGCGCTGCCGCCGGCGGACGAGACTCCGGGCGTCGATCAGTCTTTCGCGCGGGCGCCCGATCCGC
Organism: uncultured Actinomycetota bacterium; assembly: GCA_963831615.1. Classification (GTDB taxonomy): domain Bacteria; phylum Actinomycetota; class Actinomycetes; order Streptosporangiales; family Streptosporangiaceae; genus JAJYUU01. The sequence goes on from CAWHQU010000005.1 coordinate 193,265, forward strand.
GCTTCACGCTGCGCCGACTGCTGCGACCGTTCGTGGCTGCCCTGGTCATCGGGCTAATTCTGGATGGCCTGGACGCGATCGCGAGCACGGTCATGCCGTTGCTGGTACGAGGCGGCATCGACAACGGCGTCGAACGGACCATGCTGAGCTTCGATGCCCGGTTCCGGACCATCCTGCTGGTCTCGGGCATTGGCCTCGCCATCGTGCTGGCCGACTGGGTAGTGAACTGGCAGCAGACCATCGTGGTCGGACGGAATGGCGAGCGCCTGCTCTACACGCTGCGGGTCAAGATCTTCTCCCACCTTCAGCGGCTCGGCCTGGACTTCTACGAGCGCGAGCTGACGGGCCGGATCATGACCAGGATGACCACGGACGTGGATGCGCTGTCCTCGTTCTTCCAGACCGGCCTGATCACGATGGTGAACTCGGTGCTCACCTTTGTCGGCGTGCTGATCTTCATGCTGATCATCAACGTTCGTCTCGGCCTGACGCTGGCGACGCTCCTTCCGGCGCTGATCGTGGCCACCGTGATCTTCCGCAAGAAATCTTCCAGGGCCTACACCGAGGCCAGGGAGAAGGTGAGCGTGGTCAACGCCGATCTGGCCGAGAACGTGGCGGGCCTGCGGGTAGCCCAGGCTTACCGGCGCGAGCAGGTCAACTCTGACAGGTTCGCCGGACTGTCGGGTGCCTACCGCGTGTCCCGGCTGCGCGCGCAACGGATGATCGCGGTCTACTTCCCGTTCGTGCAGGCGTTGTCCACGATCGGCGGCGCGATCGTGCTGTTCGCGGCGGCGAGCCAGGTCCACAGCAAGGCGTTGACAGTCGGCAGCCTGATCGCCTACCTGCTGTACGTGGACTCGCTGTTCTCGCCTGTTCAGCAGATGTCCCAGGTGTTCGACGGCTTCCAGCAGGCCAACGTCGGCCTTCAGCGGATCAAGGGCCTCCTGCAGACGCCGACGAGCACGCCGCCCGCCGCCAAGCCGGTCCGGCCGGGTCGGCTGCGCGGCGGCATCGAGCTGCGCGACGTGCACTTCGGCTACACGGGACAGCGGGCCGAAGCCATCGGCGGAGTGAGCCTGTCCGTCGCGCCCGGCCAGACGGTCGCCCTGGTCGGGCAGACCGGGGCGGGCAAGTCGACACTGGTCAAGCTCATCGCCCGGTTCTACGACGTGACTTCCGGCAGCGTCCTCATCGACGGCACCGACGTACGCGAGTTCGACCTGCCCGCCTACCGACGGCAGCTCGGTGTGGTGCCGCAGGAGTCGTATCTGTTCGCCGGCACGGTGCGGGACGCCATCGCCTACGGCCGGCCCGACGCCACTGACGCCGAAGTTGAGGCGGCAGCTCGCGGGGTGGGGGCAATCGACATGATCGCCCGGCTGCCGGGCGGGTTCAATCACGAGGTCGCCGAGCGCGGCCGCAATCTGGCCGCTGGCCAGCGGCAGCTGATCGCCCTGGCGCGCGCATATCTGGTCAATCCCGCAATCCTGCTGCTGGACGAGGCCACCGCCGCACTGGATCTGGCCGCCGAGGCCGAGGTCAACAGGGCCACTGAGCAGCTCGCCGCGCGGCGCACGACAATCGTGGTCGCGCACCGGCTGACCACCGCGTCGAAGGCGGACCGGATCGTGGTTATGGCCGACGGCCGGATCGCCGAGACGGGGGCGCACGACGAATTGCTGGCGCGGGATGGGGCGTATGCCGCCATGTGGGCCGCGTTCACCGGAGCAACGGAACTCGTCGCCTGAGGCCGGGACTACGAAGTGACGCGCGGCACACCACGAATTCGATGAACCTGGCCCGACCTCGGCACTGATTCAGTTGTCCGGGCCCGACCCGCCGGCACACAGGTGCTCCTTGAGCCGTTTCCTGGCTCTGTGCAGCCGGGACATCACGGTGCCCATCGGCACGCCGAGCAACTCGGCCGCGTCACGATATGAGTAGCCCTCGATATCGACCAGATAGACGGCGGCCCTGAATCCGGCCGGCAGCTCAGCCATCGCCTGATGGATCTCGGAGAGACTGAACTCGCACAGCGCCTCGTCCTCTGCAGACGAGGCGCTCTGTGCCGCAACGTCCACCACCAGCCGGGTAGCGGCCAGGTACGCGATGTCTGCATCCGCGCTGGGCACTTGAGGCGGCTCCCGCCGGCCCTTCCGGTAGGTGTTGACGAAGGTGTTCGCCATGATGCGGAACAGCCAGGCGCGACCGTTGCTGCCCGGAGTGAATCCAGCCAGGCCTGCGTAGGCGCGTGACATCGTGTCCTGGACCAGATCCTCGGCGTCGCTAGAGTTACCCGTCATCCGGAGCGCGGTCGGGTAGAGCAGACGCCGGCACGGTCCAAGTTCGCTCTCGAAGAGAAGATGGTCGAATGGCTGGTCTTCGTCAGCTAGGTAGGCCGCAGTACACATGAGCGCTATCGCCTCCTCGGCGGGCAGACCTGAGCACTCGCTATCTCCCGCCAACGCGGCAAGGCGCATCCAGGGAAAGAGGCTGGTCGTCAGGCGCAGTTATGTCGGCTGCGCCATCGATCGTGCCAGCGAGCGGTCGGAGGAACCGCCACCGGAAATCGGTGAACCTGATTCAGTCAAGTCGTTACTCAGCGTGCTGTCTAACCGCGCATAACCTGGCAAAGTGCTGGCGCCGACGGAATCCGCACCTGTATCCGTTCGGTTCCCGGACGCTATGTTCGCCTAGCGCACACCAGCTACGCCAACTGATTCTGTGCGCCTGGCGCACAGAAAGTCCCTGCCAGAAGGGCGCCCTAAGCCGCCTTGACAGCGCGCCGCCATGCGGCCAGTGCCGCCTGGATCTCGTCCGGTCCGATGCCAACATGGGTGACCATCCTGATCCGCCCGCCGAACATGTTCAGCAGCAGGCCTTCCGCGGCGAGCAGCTCCCGCCACTGCGATGCGGGCCGGCCCGTGCCGGATACGTCGACGAACAGGATGTTGGTCTCAACCGCGTCAGGGTCGATGCTTTCGGGCAGCAACTCGGCGACGCCCTCGGCGAGGACCTGAGCGTTCACGTGATCGTCCGGCAGGCGCGCCGGCCCTTCCTCCAGGGCGATGAGCCCGGCCGCGGCCAGGATTCCGGCCTGCCGCCAGGCGCCACCGAAGAGGATCTTCAGCCGGCGCGCCTCGGCGATGAACTCCCGGTCGCCTACCAGTACCGAGCCGATCGGCGCGCCGAGTCCCTTGGACAGGCAGAACATCATCGAACTCACCGGGCCGGCGTAGTCGCCGACCGGCACTCCGGCGACGGCGCAGGCGTTGAAGATCCGGGCGCCGTCCAGGTACAGCGGCACGCCGGCATCCGCGCAGACGGCCGCGATGTCGCGGACGGCGGTGAGGCTCATGACCGAGCCGCCGCCCACGTGGTGGGTGTTCTCGATGCAGACGAGGTCGACTACAGCCACGTCTTGAGGATCAGGCTTCAGGGCTTCTGCCACCTGCTCACCGAGCAGCAGTCCCCGGTCTGGCGCCGCCACGTACTCGAAAGCGACACCGGACAGCACCGCCGATGAGCTCACCTCGGTGCGGCCCACATGTGCGGTGGCCTCGCACACCGCGAGATGGCCTGAGCGTACGTAGGCGTGCACGGCGACCTGGTTGCACATGGTCCCGGTCGGCAGGTAGATGGCCGCTTCCTTGCCGGTCAGCTCGGCCGCTCGGTCCTGCAACCGGTTGACCGTCGGATCGTCGCCGTACCAGTCGTCGCCGACCTCGGCCGTGGCCATTGCGCGCCGCATCCGGTCCGACGGCTTCGTGACAGTGTCTGAGCGAAGGTCAATGCGGGCGTCCATGCACGGCACGATACGGGAGCGCTGCCGCTAGACCCCGGTCTGGGTAACGGCAACCTCAGCAGCATCGAAGGCATCCAGGCCAGCGCCCGCCACCAGAGCCACGCCCGACGCCAGGTCGGCCGTAGCCACGGGCCCGGCTAGCTGATCAGCCCGCAGCGTCCTGATGTCTCGCGGTATCAGGGCAAGCGCCGAGGCCAGCACGATGAGCGCCGCGGCACCGTACTGGGTCGCCGACACTCCCGCCCAGGCCGCGATCGGCCCGGCCAGCACCGCGCCCACCGGCATCGCCATGATCGTGCCGAAGGCGTCATAGGACGAGACCCTGGCCAGCTTGCCCGGCGGGATGTTCCTGGCCATCGCGACAGTCCACTGCACCATCATGATTTCCAGCGCGGTGCCCAGGGCGAACGATGCGACGCAGATCGCCGGCAACGGCCAGAGCATGGCCAGCGACAGCGGCGAAATCGCAATGCTGGCGCCGATCAGGACTACGAACAGCATCGGCCGCCGCGGCGTGAACCGCAGCGAGATCAGCCCGCCGGCGATCAGGCCAAGAGACTCCGCGCCGCTGATCGCGCCCCAGGCCGCCGGGCCGCCCAGGTGAGCCCGCGCGACCACCGGCCCGAGCACACTGAACGAGCCGTACCAGGCCATCATTACCACGGCGAACTGGGCCACGCAGACCCACAGCCAGGTGTGCGAGCGGAACTCCGACCAGCCCTCGCGCAACTCGTGCAGCATGCCGGGCTGGTGCGTCCGCTCGGGTGACGTCACCCGCAGGGACAGCATGAGCGGCAGCGTGCCGAGCAGACCGGTGCCGCAGATGGCTAGCGCCCAGCCTGGCCCGATTGCCGCGACGACGAATCCCGCCAGGACGGCGCCGCCCATCTGGCCGCCGTTCATCGCGAGCCTGCTGACAGCGCTCGCCTCTTGCAGCAGCCCGCCCGGCACCAGTTTCGGCAGCAGCGCAGACGAGGCCGGATAAAAGATCGCCATGCCAATGCCGGTCAGCGACTCCAGCCCGATCATCTGCCACAGCGCCGGATGACCGGTCAGGACCAGGATGCCGAAGGTGCCCTCACCCGCCGCCATCATGAGGTTGCCGACGACGATCACCTTCTGCGGCGCGATCCGGTCCGCGAAGACGCCGCCGAGCAGCAGGAAAATCAGCGACGGCGCGATCTGCGCGGCAAGAACGTAGGACAGCTTCGCTGTCGAGCCACCGGTGGCGTCCAGGACCGCGAACGAGACTCCCACCAGGGAGAACGCGAACGACGCGGGGGCCAGCACGCGGTCAGCGAGCAGCAGCCGGAAGTCACGAATGCCCAGCACCGGGAAGCGGCGCGCGACTCCGGCCAGGCGGCGCCGCAGCGCACGCGCAAACATGTTCAAGGTCCGATCTAGAGCAGGAGCAGTGGCACAATTTTACCTGGCAGGCGGACCCGGCGGAAAATGGTTATCCGGCCTCCCGCTCCCGGAACCGCTGGTCAGCCAGTGATTGCGGGCCTGGGATCGCCGCGCTCGCGGCCGGACAGCCACTGCCAGAAGGTGCGTCGCCGCGGCCGCGCCTTGATGTTGCCGCCCCAGACCTGCCCGGAGATCTCCACTCGCAGGATCGTCGGCGGCTGCGGGCCGCGCGGCGGGCGGACGTTCGCCGATCCGCCGATCACCTCGACCCCCGAGAGATCAACCACGACGCCGGGCCGGGTGATGATGACAAAGTTCCCGCCTCGCACCAGGGCGTCGATCTGCACTACCGGACCGGTGAGCACGGCTTCGGTGAAGTCGAGCCGGACATTGCCGCCGGTGCACTTGACCTCGATCCGCTTCGGGACAATCCACTGGCCCAGCTGGCGGGCGTTCCCGCCCAGGTGAACCATTCGCAGCAGGTCCGGGGCGGGCACAGCGGCCGGGCCAGCGCCGGCCGGCAGGTCTTCCGTCAGCACGGCAAGCTGACTCTGCGTGCGGGCAGTCAAAGCGGCTTCTAGCCGCTCGTCTAGCTCCTGCGCGGTCAGGCGGCCATCGCCCGCAGCGACGCGCAGCATCTCGACAACCCTGTCCCGGTCCTCGTGCGAGGCCCGTAGTTCGGGCGTATGGTCATGTGCCTGCGAAGTCACGGACCCTACTGTAGGCCAGCCGGCCCCAGTTGACCTGCCGTCGGCGGCCCGGCATGATCGCCACTACCGATCCGGCCAGTCCCGTCGCGGTACCCCTGACTGCAGTTCCGCGCCCGGTTAGTGGCACGCTCTGGAATACCGCACTGTCCGGCCGGGTTCGCGACGAGTGGGTGGCACCGGCGAGAGGGGCTGATGGTTAGTTGAGCATCCTGGGCACGAGAGTGTTGCGGACCGAGGACCCCAGATTCCTGACCACCGGCGGTGTCTATACCGAGGACGTGGTCGACGAGCGCCTGGCGGGCGCGTGCCACGTGTTCTTTGTCCGGTCGCCGATAGCGCACGCGAGGATCAGCAGCGTCGACGTCAGCGCGGCGCTCGAGGCGCCTGGCGTTGTCGCCGTCTACACCGCGGCCGACCTAGCCGACCTGGCGCCCATCCCGCCCAGCGCGGCGGGCCTGATCAACACCGAGATGCAGCAGCGGCTGCTGGCAACCGACAAGGTTCGCTTCGTCGGCGATGTGGTGGCGGCTATCGTCACAGAGGATCCGTACCAGGGCGAGGACGCGATTGAACTGGTCGCGGTCGATTATGAACCGCTGCCGGCCGTTCTCGGATACGACCCAAGTGACGACAGCTTGCTGTTCGAGGCGGCCGGGACCAACGTGGGCGGCTACTGGGGTGACGCATCACAGCTGAATCCCGAGCTGTTCGACGGCTGCGAGGTCGTAGTCAAAGAGACGATCATCAACCAGCGGGTCGCCCCGGCCCCGATGGAGACCAGGGCGGCTGCCGCCGTCTGGGGCGAGGACGGCCGGCTGACGACCTGGATACCCAATCAGGGTGCGCAGGGCACCAAGTCGGAGATGGCCAAGCTGCTCGGGGTCGACGAAAGCCTGGTCCGGGTCATCACGCCCGACGTCGGCGGAGCGTTCGGGGCGAAGTTCGGTGCAGACGCTGAGCACGTGATCGTTGCCTGGATTGCCCGTCACCTCGGCCGTCCCGCCCGGTGGACTGAGACCAGGTACGAGAACCTGATCGCGATGACGCACGGCCGCGCGCAGCAGCACACCGTGACGATCGGTGGCAGCCGCGACGGTGACGTGCAGGCCTACCGCCTGGAGATCGTTCAGGACGCCGGCGCTTACCCGCGGATCGGGGCGGTGCTGCCGATGCTGACGATCCTCATGACGACCGGGCCGTATGACATCCCCAAGGCAGAGGCCGTGGCCAAGGTCGTGGTCACGAACACCACGCCGATCGGCGCCTACCGCGGCGCCGGCCGGCCCGAGGCCACGGCCGCTCTCGAGCGGGCGATCGACTTGTTCGCCGCTGAGATCGGCGCTGACCCGGCCGACGTCCGCAGGAAGAACCTGCTCGCTCCGTTCACCGAGCCGCACCGCACAGCGTTCGGCGCCCTCTACGACAGCGGTGACTACGTCGTAGCCCTCGACAGGGCCCTGGCCGCGGCGGGCTACGCCGAGCTCCGCGAAGAGCAGGCCAAGCGGCGAGTCAGTGGTGATGTCCGCCAGCTGGGTATCGGCGTGGCGAGCTACGTCGAGATCACCGGCATGGGTGACGGGGAAGGCACGCCGCCGCAGGAGAACGCCACCGTCGAGGTACACCCCGACGGCACCGCCACGATCCTCACCGGCACGTCCCCGCACGGCCAGGGGCATGCCACCGCGTGGGCGATGATCGCCAGCGAGGAACTCGGCATCCCGGTCGACAAGATCACCCTGAAGTGGGGCGACACCGACCTGATCCCGGAAGGCGGTGGCACCGGAGGCTCGCGCAGCCTGCAGCAGGGCGGCGCGGCCGTGCAGCAGGCCGCCCAGGAACTGCTAGAGGTCGCCCGGCTCCGGGCTGCGGCCGAACTTGAGGCCAACGCAGCCGACCTGGTGTTCGACAAGACCCGCAGCGCGTTCAACGTGGCCGGCGACCCGGAGGCGTCGGTACCGCTCACGCGCCTGGCGGAGAACGAGCGCCTGCTGATCAGGACGGTCTTCTCCCAGCCCGGTGCGACCTTCCCGTTCGGCACCCACGTCGCAGTGGTCGAGGTCGACACCGAGACCGGCAAGACCACGCTGCAGCGGGTGATCACCGTCGATGATGCCGGCACGATCCTGAACCCGCTGCTGGCCGAAGGCCAGCGGCATGGCGGTATCGGCCAGGGCGCCGCGCAGGCATTCCTTGAGGAAGTCGTCTACGACGACGAAGGCAACCCGCTGACGGCGAGCTTCGCCGACTACCCGTTCGTGTCGGCGACCGAAGTGCCGAGCTTCGAGCTCGCCGACATGGCTACGCCTACCAGCTACAACCCGCTCGGTGCCAAGGGCATCGGCGAGGCGGGCTCGATCGGCTCGACGCCGGCCGTGCAGAACGCGGTCGTCGACGCTGTGGCGCACCTGGGCGTCCGGCACATCGACATGCCTGCGACCTCGCGGCGAGTTTGGCAGGCCCTGAAGGCCGCAGGATCGGAGCAGTGATGACGCACATCGAGATAACCGTCAACGGCGAGAAGCGGTCAGACGAGGTCGAGCCGCGGCTGCTGCTCGTGCATTACCTGCGCGAGGTTCTCGGTCTGCGAGCTTCCAACGTCGGCTGCGACACCACGTCGTGCGGCGCCTGCACCGTGCTTCTCGACGGCAAGTCCGTGAAGTCGTGCACCGTGCTCGCCGTGCAGGCCTCGGGCCACGAGGTGACCACCGCCGAGGGACTGTCGGAAGGCGGTGAGCTGCATCCGGTGCAGGCCGCGTTCCGCCAGCACCACGGCCTGCAGTGCGGGTTCTGCACTCCTGGCATGGTGATGGCGGCAGTCGGCCTGCTGGCGGAGAACCCGCACCCGACCGAGGCGGACGTCCGCGAGGGCCTGGAAGGAAACTTCTGCCGGTGCACCGGCTACCACAACATCATCCGGGCCGTGCTCGCCGCTGCCGAAGCCGAGCCGGGCCTGTCTAACGCTGAGGTGAGCGCATGATCCCCGCCCAGTTCGACTACGTCGCTGCCGAGTCGGCCACGCACGCGCTCGACTTGCTTGCCCAGCACGGGGACGACGCCAAGCTGCTGGCCGGCGGCCACTCCCTGCTGCCGATGATGAAGCTGCGGCTCGCCCAGCCCGAAGTACTGATCGATATCGGCGGGCTGGACGAGCTGGCCGGCGTAAGCGTGGACGGCGACGAACTGGTGGTCGGCGCGACTACCCGGCACGCGGACCTGGCAGCCAGCGAGCAGGTGCGGGCCGACGCGCCGTTGCTGGCCTATGCCGCCAGCCAGGTCGGGGATCCGCAGATCCGGCACCGCGGCACCATCGGTGGCTCGCTGTCACACGCCGACCCGGCCGCGGACCTGCCGATGGCGCTGCTAGCGCTCGGCGGCTCGGTCGAGCTCCAGGGGCCAGGCGGCAACAGGACAGTCGGCGCCGACGACTTCTTCCTGGGGTTCTTCGAGACCGCGATACAGCCGGACGAACTGCTGACGGCTGTCCGCATTCCGCGCCGGCCCGGCGTCCCGTGGGGGTATCAGAAGTTCGTCCGGCGAGCTAACGACTGGGCAATCGTGGGAGTTGCCGCGGTTGACGGCCGGATCGCGCTCGCCAATATGGGACCGAAACCGCTTCGCGCCACCGCAGCCGAGGAAGCGCTGGCCGGCGGAGCGTCGGCAGCCGACGCGGCGCAGCACGCCGCCGACGGCACCTCGCCAGGCGAGGACATGCACGCCGACCGCGAGTATCGCCGCCACCTGGCGAAGGTGCTGACCCGCCGGGCGCTGGAGCATGAGACGGGCTGACCGGCAGGCTCCGCTTGCCGATGCCGGGACTACCTCCGTCACGGCGGCCCACCATGCTGGCACGAGGGATGGCTCGCATAACCGGCAATTGCCGGCGAGCTATCCCACTAACCTCGCCGCTAACGGGTAGCGATTGACCATGAGCCCAGCAGATAACGATCCCGAGGCCGACGCCCAGCTGGTCCCGGAGCGCGTCGCAGAGCTAGCAGGCGAGCTCAGCGAGGCCGAGGACGAATCGCGGCGCAAGCGGCTCGCCAGGCAGATTGCCAGCCTGGCGGGCCGGACCCACGGGGTGACGAAGCGTGCGCACCCCGCGCGCGAAGCCGCCGCTCGCAAGCTGCGGTCCAGCCGGAGTGTGACCCGTCGCGGCGCGCAGGCTGGCGGCTCGGCGACGCTGCGCGGCGTGCGCGCGAGCGGCCAGTGGCTGGCAGCGCAGGCGCTGGAGATGGCGCCCAAGGTGCCGATCCGCAGCCTTGGCACATTGCGCCAGCAGTACCCGGACTTGACGCATGAGCAGCTGGCGGACCGCCTCATCGCCGGCGCTGCTCGCGCATCGGCCGGCGTCGGGGCCGCAGTTGGCGTCGCAGCTGCCGTTCCCTTCATCCCGACTGCCCCGGTGGAGCTTGCCGCGGAGACGCTCGCCCTCGTCGCGATCGAGCTCAAGCTCATCGCCGAATTGCACGAGGTGTACGAAATGCCCGCACCCGGCTCCGTGCCACAGCGGATGCTGGCCTACACCGGAGCCTGGGCCGAGCGGCGCGGCGTCCGGGTTACCACCGGCGGTCTGGCGCTCGCGGTCGGCTCACCGCTCCGGCGCAAGCTGGAACGCAGGTTGCTGGCAAAGGCCGGGCAGAGCACGCTAGCGCTCGCGCCGTTGCTTACCGGCGCCCTCGCCGGCGCGCTGATTGACCGCCACGAGACCCGCAGGCTCGGCACTGCAATCCGCGACGACCTGCGCAAGCGAGGCCAGAACCCCGGGCCTGTTCAGAGCTGAGCCAATTCGCTGGTCAGGTCGTCCAGGCCGAGCGCGCCAAGCGACAGCGCCGCCATATGCCAGGACTTGAGGTTGAAGCTGTCGCCGCGGGCCGTCCGTGCCGCCTCCCGCCCGGCAAGCCACGCCCGCTCCCCCAGCTTGTAGCTGATCGCCTGGCCAGGCGCCCCGAGGTAGCGAACGATCTCGCTCTCCGCAAACTCGCGCACGCGTCCGCTGTGCGAGAGGAAGAAGTCGAGCGCCAGATCTGGTGTCCACAGCTGTCCAGCGCCCGGCGCCCACTCGGCCCGGGCCGGCAGCCGCAGGTGCATGCCGATATCGACGATCACCCGGATAGCGCGCATGAGCTGACCGTCGAGGTAGCCCAGCCGCGAGCCCGGTCCGTCCAGGAATCCCAGCTCGTCCATGAGCCGCTCGGCGTACAGCGCCCAGCCCTCAGAGCACGCGCTGACGCCGCCGAGGCTGGTCTGATAGACCGACAGCTGGCCGGCGAGGTAACGCCACTGCGCGAGCTGCAGGTGATGGCCAGGCACGCCCTCGTGGTACCAGGTGCTGATGAGACTCCACATCGGGAACGTGCTCTTGCCCATCGTCGGCAGCCAGGTACGACCCGGCCTGGAGAAGTCCTGCGACGGAGCGGTGTAGTAGGGCGCCGCCGCGCTCCCTGGCGGCGCGATCCGCGCCTCCACGACCTTGATCGGATCGGCCAGGTCGAAGTGCGTACCGGACAGGCTCACCATGGCCTCGTCCATGAGCTCTTGCAGCCGCTCGCGGACGGCCTCGACCCCGGCGACGACTTCGCCGTGGCTGTCCAGGTGCTCCATTGCCTCCCGCGGCGTCGAGCCGGGCGCTATCCGGTCTGCCTCTGCTCGCATCTCGGCCATGATCTGCCGGTACTGGGACCAGCCCCAGTCGTAAGCCTCGGCAAGATCGGGCGCCGTCCCGTTCCAGCGGCGGGCAGCGGCCAGGTACCGTGCCTCCCCGACGCCGTCGGGCGTCCCGGCGGCTGCCGGGAGGTAGTCGGTCAGCAGCCAGTCGCGGAGCCCGGCGGCGGCTGCGTCGGCTGCAGCGGTTGCCGCTTCCAGCCCGGCACGGAGCGAGGCCGGCGCGTCCGCGGGCGCTCCCGCAGCGAAGTCGGTGAACCAGCCCCGCCCCTCGCCAGTCGCCTGCCAGTCCGCTAGCTGGCCGGCGACCGTCTCGACCTGGAGCGGCGCCGCGTGCAGGCCACGCGCCGACCCTTCGGTGAGCGACTGACGGTAGCCGGCCAGCGCGGCCGGGACCTTGGCGATGCGGCGGCTGATAACAGCCCAGTCATCGGCGGTCGCGGCCGGCATCAGCAGGAAGCTGCCGCGCACTTGCTGCGGCGGCCCGAAGATGGTGGAAACCACCCGCAGGTGCTCATCAGTCGCGCTGATCGCCAGCTCGGTCTCCAGCCGCTCGCGCAGCAGCCGGGCGCACCGCCGCTCATCCGCACCGGTAAACCCGTCCGGCGTCCGCTCCAGGTCACCCAGCCGGCTGAGCGTCGCGCGCTGCAACTGCTCGGTGGCGTCATGGCCGGCCGGTGACAGGTCAGGCAGCTCGTCCTGCCAGTCGGGCAATCCGAGTGTCGTCGCGAGCAGCGGGTTCAGCTCTGCGGCCTGGCGCACGAACGTGTCGGCCAAGCTGCGGACGGCCCGGTCAGCCGGAGCGGTGGCGGTCTGTGTCATGCGCCCATTCTCCGACACCGGCGCTGACGTTAAGGTCAGCGAGTGACTAATCGCAAGATTCTGGTAACCGGCTCCTCCAGGGGCATTGGCAGGGCAGTCGCGCAGGCCTTCGCGAAGGCAGGTGACAGCGTCGCGATCCACCATCGCGACTCGCCGGACCTGGCCGCTGAGGTGCTGGCCGGCCTGCCCGGCGACGGCCACGTCGTGGTGCAGGCGGACATCGCCGACCCGGCTGCCGTCCAGGCCATGGTCGACGAGGCCGCGAGCCGCCTCGGCGGTCTCGACGTGCTGGTGAACAATGCGGCGAGCTACGGCCGGTCCGCGCACCTGATCAACGACATCTCGTACGCGCAGTGGCAGCAGGTCTGGCACGACACGATCGGGCTCAACCTGATCGGCGCCGCGAACGTGACCTGGTGCGCCGTGCAGCACATGATCGCGCGCGGCGGCGGCAGGATCGTCAACGTATCGTCGCGCGGCGCCTTCCGCGGCGAACCAGGCCAGCCGGCCTACGGGGCGAGCAAGGCGGGCCTTAATGCTCTCGGCCAGTCCCTGGCGGTGGCACTGGCACCGCACAACATCACGGTATCTGCCGTCGCGCCGGGATTCGTCCACACCGACATGGCCGCGACCCATTTGCAGGGTCCGGGCGGCGACGCGATCCGTGCGCAGAGCCCGTTCGGCCGGGTCGCGCAGCCCGAGGAGATCGCCGCCGCGGTCGTCTTCCTCGCCTCGCCGGAGGCGGGATGGGCCAGTGGCGCCATCCTCGATCTCAACGGCGCCTCCTACCTGCGCACCTGACCCGAGGATCCGGCCGGGCCAGCCCGCGGAGGCTGGCTCGGCCGCCTCTGCGATCCTGCTGCCATGAAGACGACGACCTTCGAGTTGCACACCGGCAGCCGGCAGGCCGTCCTGGACATCACCCGGCAGTGCGACCAGTTCGTTCATGAGTCGTCGGGCCGCGGCGACGGCCTGCTCCACGTGTTCGTGCCGCACGCCACTGCTGGCGTCGCGCTCCTTGAGCTGGGCGCTGGCAGTGACTATGACCTGCTGGCAGCGCTCGGGGAACTGCTGCCCGCCGACGACCGGTGGCGGCATGCACACGGCTCTCGCGGTCACGGTCGCTCGCACGTGCTGCCGGCGCTCGTGCCGCCGTACGCGACGATCCCGGTGATCGGAGGCAAAATGGCGCTCGGTACATGGCAATCTGTCGCAATTGTCGATCTAAATATTGACAATTCAGACCGCCAGGTGCGGCTGTCTTTCCTCGGCTAGAGCTTGCCGGGCTCGCATCCAGGAGCTGCGCAGTCGATTTTTCGTCAGCTCAGCGAGTGCTAGCGTGCTGGCGTGAGCGAGCCGGTGAAGATCCGCGAGTACGTCGTTACGGACCGGGACGCGATCATGGCGCTGGCTCCCCGGCTGGCCGAGGGTAAGCCACCGTGGCGCGACGATGACGCCTGGCTGGCTGCCACCCGCGGCTGGATCGCGGACGCTGCCGATTCTGCGGGCGCGGCGGACCACGCCGTATTCGTCGCGGTCGACGGCGACGAGATCGTCGGCGTCGTTCACGTCGCGGAGCGAACGCATTTCACTGGCCAGGTTGACGCCTACGTCGGCGAGCTGATCACCGCGACCGGGCAAGAGCGGCGAGGTATTGCCCGAGCGCTGATGCAGGCTGCCGAAGAGTGGGGAGCCGCTCGCGGACTCGACTACCTCACGCTTGAGACTGGCATGCGCAACCTTCCCGCCCGTGCCCTCTACCGGGCGATCGGCTACCTCGAGGAAGACGTCAGGCTCACCAAGCAGATCCGCGGATCGCAGGACTTCCGGCCCGACCTCAGCGTGCCGCGCGCGGAGGATCTTCCGCAGCACCGCAAGCTAGCCGCCGAACTGTTCAACGGCACCTGGACACTGCTGGAGAAGGATGGCCGGACGCGCGAGGACGATGCGCGGATGATCCACATGGCGCACGCGTCCGCATACCACTGGCTGCAAGCTGGCACGCCACTGAACTTCGCGCGTAGCCACTGGCTCTGCTCACACGTCTACTCGGTGCTCGGCCGACCCGAGTCGGCCCTCTACCACGCGCAGCGGACCCTCGACATCTGCGCAGAGCACGGCATCGGCGACTTCGACCTCGCCTACGCCTTCGAGGCGCTCGCGCGAGCTCATGCCGTCGCCGGTGATCGCGGCGCGTCCGCTCACTGGCGGGATCGTGCCCGTGCCGCGGCGGCCGGCGTCGCCGACGCTGAGGATCGCGATCTGCTGCTCACCGACCTCGCTAGCATCCCGGCGTGACGGCCTCATGCCACCCAGGCGCTGGACCGCTCTGTTCTTCCTGGATGAGGCCACCGCGCTGGCCGCGGGCCACCGGCCATGCGGTTACTGCCGCCGCGACGATCACCTTTGGTTCTCGCGAAGCTGGCAGGCGGCAGCCGGACTGCCACAACGACCGCGCGCTGTCGAACTCGATGCGTGGCTGCACGCCGAGCGAGTCGACCGGCGGACTCGCCGCCAAATCACCCGGACGGCCGTGGCAGGCCGCCTGCCTGACGGCGCGATGGTCTGGCGTGCGGGCGTTTCCTGCCTGGTGAGTAATCACGCGCTGCTGCCGTGGTCGATGCACGGGTACGGCTCGCCGGTCGCTGTCCAGCCCGGCACCCCGCTCGAGCTGCTAACGCCGCCGTCGGTCGTGGCCGCGCTCGCGGCAGGCTACCTGCCGTTGGTGCACCCCAGTGCTGCGCCGACCGCTATGCGGGTGCTGCCGGCTCGCCAGGCGTGAGCTCATCCTCGCTGGCTGATGACCTGCTGGTACATGCGGTCGGCGGCGGCGCGCCAGTGCTGGCCCATGGCGGGGCTGCCGGTGTGGCCGGAGTCTTCGACCATGATCAGCTCGGCACCGGGCCAGGCGCGGGCGAGTTCCCACGCGGTGTATGCGGGTCCGCCGAGGTCGTTGCGGCCGTGGATCAGGACACCGGGAATGCCTGCGAGCTTGCCTGCCTCCCGGATCAGCACTCCGTCGGTCAGGAAGGCGTCGTGGCTGAAGTAGTGGGAGCAGATTCGTACGAAGGCCAGCTTTGCATCGTCAGGCCGATCGCTATAGGCGCCGGGATGGCCGTTGCCTTCCTGCGAGATGACGGTGTCCTCCCAGGCCAGCCACTCGCCGGCGGCCTGCGAGCGGACATCGATGTCGGAATCTTCCATGAGCTGCGCGTAAGCCTGCAGCAGCCCCGAGATGGGCGGCTCGCTGTCGGTCGGCAGCCGGTAGGACTCAGCAAGGCCAGGGAAGTCACGGAACCGAGCCCAGGCCTCGGGGAAGAGGCGGCCGACTCCCCGGTACAGCCAGTCAATCTCCAGCCTCCGGGTAGAGGTGACGCTGCTCAGCAACAACCCGCTGACCCGGTCCGGATGCCGCTCCGCATAGGCCAGCGACAGCGTCACGCCCCACGACGCTGCCTCCAGCAGCCACTTGTCCACGCCGAGGTGCTCGCGCAGCCGCTCCATGTCACCGAGCAGGTGCCCGGTCGTGTTCCGGCTCATGTCGGCCGCAGGGTCGCTCGCGTGCGGCAGGCTGCGGCCGCAGTTGCGCTGGTCGAACAGGATGGTCCGGAACCTGTCCGGGTCGAAAGTAGCGCGGTGGGCAGGCCTGCACCCCGACCCCGGCCCGCCGTGCACGATCAGCGCTGGCACGCCATCGGGATTCCCGCACGTCTCCCAGTACACGAGGTTCCCGTCACCGGTGTCGAGCAGGCCTGACGCATAAGGCTCAATAGCCGGGTGGGAAGGCATGGGCAGGATGCTACCGGTCGAATCCGGAGACACGATCGGGTAAGCAACACTGCGACCAGCGTCCCCCGACCCGCCACCGGGGTCCGTCACGCCCGGCTACTGAGCCAGCCGGGCAGAGCTCACCAGGCGTAAGCCTCAGGCGCGGCGCCGCCGGGACCGGGAAAGATCTGGTTCAGCCCGGACAGCGCTTTCTCGTCCAGGCTGATGTGCTCGGCCATGATCGCGCCTTTCAGCTGCTCGAGCGTCCGCGGTCCGACGATGGGCGCGGTCACCGCAGGCTGGTGCAGCAGCCAGGCCAGCGCGACCTGGGCAGGGTCGTGGCCGAGCTCGGCGCAGAACGCTTCGTACGCTTCGATCTGCGGGCGGCGCTCCGCCAGCATCTCCGCTGACCGTCCGCCGCCGCTGCGCGGTCCGTTCTCCTTGGCCAGCACGCCGCCGAGCAGGCCGCCATGCAACGGGCTCCACGGCAGCACGCCCAGCCCGTACCCCTGGCAGGCGGGCAGGACTTCGAGCTCGACCGTACGCTCGGCTAGGTTGTACAAACTCTGCTCGCTGACCAGGCCCAGCGGTCCGCGCCGGCGGGCCGCCTCTTGCGCCTGGGCGATGTGCCACCCGGCGAAATTCGACGAGCCGACGTAGAGCACCTTTCCCTGAGCACGCAGTACCGACATGGCTTCCCAGATCTCGTCCCATGTCGCCGACCGGTCTACGTGGTGCATCTGGTAGAGGTCGATGTGGTCGGTCTTCAGCCGCCGCAGTGATGCCTCGCAGGACTGGCGGATGTTGATTGCCGAGAGGAACCTGTCGTTGGGCCAGTCACCCTTGCCGCCATACAGCTTGGTCGCCAGCACGATCTTGTCACGGCGACCGGGCTCGGCTGTCAGCCAGTCGCCGACGATCGACTCGGTCACGCCTTCGGCCCGGGGCCGTCCGTAGGTGTTCGCCGTATCGAAGAAGTTGATGCCCTGCTCCAGGGCATGGTCCATGATCTGGTACGCGTCGTCCGGCTCGGTGTGCGCGCCGAAGTTCATCGTGCCGAGGCAGATCCTGCTGACAGAAGCGCCGCTGCGGCCAAGGTGGGTGTAGTCCATGGTGCAAACATACGGGCAGGCCGAACCTGCCCGGCCGCCTACGTTCCCGCGGCCGGCGCTGGCTGGTCCGTGGCGCAGTACTTGCACTTGGACGCGGCCGCCGGCAAGTCGGAGGACAGGCAGGCCGGACAGGTCTTCACCGGCGGCGGGTCTCCGAACACGGTGACCCCGCGCCGGGCCGAGATCACCTTGTAGGGCACGACGATCACGAAATACACGACGGCGATGAAGATGACGAAGTAGATCACGGCGGAGATGAACGAGCCTATGTTCAGGAACGTCGCCGTGTTGCCCTTCGACCCCAGCTGCCAGCCGAGGCCAACTGAGTGCGCGCCTTCGGCGCGCGCTACCAGGGGGTTGATGACGCTAGCTGTGAAGGCACTGATCAGCGTGCTGAATGCCAGCGCCAGGATCAGGCCGACCGCAACGACAATCACGTCGCCGCGCAGCAAGAAATTGCGGAAGCCTTTCATGCCTGCCCTCCGTTCTGCACTGCGGGTGGTCCGCACTTTACCGAATGCATACCCGGTTAGCCGGTTGTCGCAGGGGCCCATCTCGTCCCTGTCGTAACAGGCCATCGCCGCGATGCATATGACATGATCCGGTCCAGGCACGTGCCGGGAAGGTGGCAGAGATGGACGTTCGTGAGGCGCTGTACACGACGAGGGCAATGCGGCGCGTCAAGCCGGACCCGATCCCGCTAGACGTCCAGGAACGCATCCTCGACGCGGCGATCAGGGCGCCAAGCGGTGGCAACTCGCAGAACTGGCGGTTCCTGCTGATCGACGACCCGGATGTCAAGGCCAAACTCGGGCCGCTGTACCGGGACGCGATTGCCACGCTGTGGAAGACGTTCTACCGCGAGCGGCTCGAGCAAGCGAGGTCGACGCCGGACGACCCGCAGAGTGCCTCGCTGCTGCGGGTACAGGCGTCGGCGCAGTACCTCGCCGACCACTTCGAGGACGTGCCGCTATTCCTCGCCGCGTTCGCGCTCGGCGACAATTCCGGGGGCTCCATCTTTCCGGCCGTGTGGAGCGCTCAGCTTGCAGCCCGGGCTGACGGCGTCGGCAGCTCGCTGACTTCGGTACTAGGCAGCTTCCATGGCGACCAGACCCTGGAGATCCTCGGCGTGCCGGCCGGCAAGGGCTGGACTATGGCATGCCTGGTCTCGCTCGGCTATCCGACCGGGCGCTGGGGCGTCGCGCCGCGGCGGCCGGTGCACGAAGTGTCTTACCGCAATACCTGGGGCGCTCCGATCGGCTTCGAGATCAGTGAGCCGCTGTGGCACCCTGAGCAGTGATGCGCTGATTTTGCGGCCTCATCCCGCAGAGCGTTGATGAGTTGTGACAGTCAGTTCCTACGGAAGCGGCGGTTCACCGCGCGGCCCCTCGAATACGTGGATTTTGGCAGCCCCGGCGACCTGGCAGCAGCCGGCTGTGCTGGCTGCTGCTCGCCTGCTTGCTCATCGCCGCCGTCGCGGTCGCGATCCAGCTTGCCCGCGGCCGGGTGATCCAGACTGCGCTTCCGCCGCCCGAAGGCGGCGGCCCAGTGTCCTTCATCGTCGGACCCAGCTCAGCAATAGTCCGCCCGCTGGCTAACCACGGCCCGGCTGATCCTAGGAAGGCACGCGGACCAGCAAGGCGCCAGGCCGGCACCGCCACGGTCAGCGACCGGCCGCTGCTGATGACCTCGCCATCGACCTGCCGGGGTAGCTCAACGTCAGCGTGTATCTCGACGGAGCGAGCGCGGCGGCGCTCTAGCTGCCGGTCATCGGCCTGGCTGCGCACCGCGACCCGCAGGCCGACCTCAGCCCAGCCGGCCAGGCCAGACGGCGCCAGGATCAGCACGTCGAGCACGCCGTCGTCGACTCGCGCGTCCGGCAGGATCACGAACCCGCCCGGAAGCGCTCCCGAGTTCCCGACTGTGACCGACCTAGCCCACCGGGTCAGCGGTTCGGCGCCATCGAGCCGCACCGTGAAGGTAGCGGGGGGGCGCAGCAGCTGGCTCACCGCCGCCCCGGCGTAGCCCGGCCAGCCCGCCAGCCGCTTGACGGCATCCGGCGTCGCGCCGACGACGGCAGCGTCCAGCCCGATCCCGGCCATCGCGGTGAACACGACACCATCCGCGGTCGCCACGTCGATCAGCGCGTCGCGACCGCCGAATGCGGTCGCGAGCGCGGCGTCCAGCCCGGCGGGAACGCGCAGTGCCCTGGCCGTCAGGTTCGCCGACCCGACCGGCACGATCGCCAGCGGCACGCCGGTTCCGGCCAGCGACTGCGCGCACTCGCGCACAGTTCCGTCACCGCCGACGCAGATGACAAGCTCGGCGCCGGCCTCGATCGCGCTGCTCGCTACCCCGGCACCCGGATCGTCATTCGACGTCAGCACCAACCGCGGCGGCGCCCAGCCGTACTCTGCCGCGGTCCGCTGACAGTGCCGCCGCAGCCGGTCCAGGCCGCCGGCCCGGGTCGGGTTGACGACGACGGCTGGCACTCTCATCGCTCCCCCATCCGCCGTGCCCGGCTCGTCCCATCGAATCACGATCGCGCTCACCGCCACGACTAAGCAGGATGATCACCATGAACGGTTATGCCCGGCCGCAGACGCCCGCGCAGCTCAACCGCTTCGAGCCCGCCACTGCATCGGCCGCCGAGCTGGCCGAGTACGTCGGGCTTGAGGTCGCCGCCAGCGCCGTTGACGAGCCAGCCGAGGACGCGCTGACCGGCACCAGCGCGCTCGCCCGCCTGATCAGGCCGCCATCGCCGGATCAGCGTCGGATCCGCTGGGTCGCCCGCGACCGGGCGACGGCTGAGCTGGCCGGCGTGGCCTGCCTCGTCCTTTTCGGCACGGCTGATAGCGACCTGGCCGCCATCCATATCAAGGTCCATCCCAGCCAGCGTCGTCGTGGCGTCGGCACCGCGTTGCTCGGGCAGCTCGCGACCGCCGCCGGCAGCAGAAACTCACTATTCATGGAAAACATCCGGGCGGGAACGGCGGCCAGGGCCTTCGCAGACCACCACGGCTTCGCGGTGGTCCAGCAGACTCTCCTGCTCAGCCTCGACTTCGCCAGCACCAACCGGGCTCGCTGGCAAGTCGCGTCCGCGCCCGGCTACCGGCTCGCGCACTGGACCGGCGCCGCGCCGGACAATCTGCTGGTGTCCTACGCCGCCGCCAGGAACGCGATCAGCCAGGCACCACGCGGCAACATGAGCTTCACCGAGCCGGGGTGGTCCCCGCAGCGGGTGCGTGACGAAGAGGCTGCTGTCCGCGCCCGCGACGGAGAGCTTCGCGTGGTCGCCGCCGTGCACGAACAGTCCGGTGAGGTCGCCGGGCTGACTTACCTCGTCCTCTATGAGCAACGGCCAGAGCTAGCCGAACAAGAGGACACGGCCGTGCTGGCAGTGCATCGCGGCCACGGACTCGGCGCCTGGATGAAGGCAGCTAACCTGCACTGGCTCACGGCGGACCGCCCGGCGGTCAGGCGCGTCCGCACCAGCAACGCCGCCGACAACGAGCACATGCTGCGGGTCAACCGCCAGATCGGCTTCCGCGTAGACGTCACCTGTGAGAACCGGGAGTCCAGACGAGCCGATCTCGTCAGCAGGCTCGGCGGCTGATAGCAGACCCTCCTCACCGCGACGATTTGCGAGTAGTTTCGCCTTCGACCACAACGACCGTGGTCTGTCGGAGGGAGGGCATTATGCCTGGAAGGCGAATGGCCGCGTCAATCGCTGGTGCGGCCTGACTACTCGGCCTGGCCTCGGTGGCGGCAGCCGGCGGCGCAAGCGCCGCTGGCCGTGCCGGGGCAGGCAATCCTCGGCAATCTCACCCCGGTGCGTTCGTCGCACATCCGCTGCAAGACGGCATGAAGCTGGTCGAGGCCGGGTCGCAGGCGCCGACGGACGCCTTCTGCCGCGCCAACTTCGACTCACCCTGCTACAGCCCGCAGGAGATCCGGCACGCCTACGGCGTGGACCAGCTCTGGTCAGCAGAGGGGATGACGGAGCGGGCGAGACGATCGTATCGTCGACTCGTTCGGCAGCCCCACGATCGCCGCGGACCTGGCGAGCTTCGACGCTGGCTACGGTCTGCCGGCGCCGCCGTCCTTCAAGATCGTCTCACCCCTTGGCACGGTGCCGTATAACCCCACGGCCATACCTGACCAGGTCGGCTGGGCCGCTGAGACGACACTCGACGTGGAGTGGTCGCACGCGATGGCGCCCGATGCGAGCATCGTCTTGCTCACCAGCCCAGTCGACGAGACTGAAGGCGTCCAGGGCATGCCCCAGTTCGACGCCGTTGAGAACTACGCACTCGACCATCACCTCGGTCAGGTCATCTCGCAGAGCTGGGGTGCCACCGAGAACACGCTGTTTACTCCGGCGGGCGACCAGGTCTTCCGGCAGTTCTCGGCAACCTACGGCCGGGCGGCCGCCATGGGTGTCACCGTGCTGGCCTCGACCGGCGACAACGGCGCGTCGAATCTCGAGCAGAACGGGACCACGTTTTACTCGTTCCCCACGGTGAACTTCCCGGCTTCCTCGCCGCTGGTCACAGCGGTCGGCGGGACCAGCCGTACGCCGACACCAACGGCGACTATCAGTCCGAGACTGTCTGGAATTCCGACGGCGGCGCCGGCGGCGGCGGCATCAGCCAGTTCTTCGGCGAGCCGCTGTATCAGCGGCTGCTGCCGCGGCTCGGACCAGACGCTGCTGGGCGGCCATCGCGGCGTTCCTGACATCTCCTGGAACGCTGACCCCAACACGACGATCCTGATCTACCTGTCTTTCCTCGGGAGCCAGCGCCGGCTACTACGGCATCGGCGGCACTAGCGAGGGATCGCCCGATTGGGCCGGCTGGGGCCGACCGACCAGTTGACCGGACGCCCGATCGGCCTCCTCAACCCTTACCTCTACGCCCTTGGTGCGGCCGGCATCGGCTTCCACGACATCACCGTGGGCAACAACTCCGAGAATGGCGTGACCGGCTATACCGCGACGCCTGGCTGGGATGCTGCCTCCGGATGGGGCACGCCTGATCTCGGGCAGCTCTTCCGGGACGTCGCCTTCCTGGCTCGTGGCAACCCGTCGGAACGGACCATCCTGTCCCGCGCCAAGTCACTGCGCCGTTAGGCACGAGGAGCCCGTCCGGCGCGAGTTTTAGCCTCGCGCCGGACGGTGCTCTCGCCCGTCACGGCTACCTCAGCACGGCGTTAGCCAAGCACGGTGCTAGCCAAGCGCGGTGTTAGCCAAGCACGGTGCTCAGCAACTGCTGCGCCTCGCTCTGGATCCGGGCCAGGTGGCCGGGCCCGCGGAAGGACTCTGCGTACAGCTTGTAGACGTCCTCGGTGCCCGACGGCCGGGCGGCGAACCAGCCAGATTCCGTCATCACCTTGATACCGCCGAGCGGCTCGCCGTTGCCCGGCGCAGTGGTCAGCCGCGCCAGCACCGGTTCTCCCGCCAGCTCATCGGCAGGGAACTGCTCTGGCGACAGCTTGGCCAGTGCTGCCTTCTGCTCCCGGCTGGCCGGTGCGTCGACGCGCGCGTAGGACGGGTCACCAAGACGGTCGGCGATCGACCGGTAGAGCATGCTCGGCGTGCTTCCTGTCACCGCGATGATCTCGGCCGCGAGCAGGTCCAGGATGATCCCGTCCTTGTCGGTCGTCCACGGCCGGCCGTTCCGGCACAAGAACGAGGCGCCCGCGCTCTCCTCGCCGCCGAACGCGACGCTCCCGTCGAGCAAGCCAGGCACGAACCACTTGAACCCGACCGGTACCTCTACCAGGTGCCGGCCGCACTCGTCGGCTACCCGGTCGATGATCGAGGAGCTGACCATGGTCTTGCCGACGCCGGCCTCGGCCGGCCAGCCCTCCCGGTGCCGGTAGAGGTACTCGATCGCGGCGGCCAGGTAGTGATTGGGGTTCATCAGCCCGGCGTCGGGCGTGACGATGCCATGCCGGTCGGCGTCGGTGTCGTTGCCGGTCGCGACGGCGAAGTCAGTGCGCCGCCCGATCAGCGATGCCATCGCGTTCGGCGATGAGCAGTCCATCCGGATCCGGCCGTCCCAGTCCAGCGTCATGAACCGGAAGGTCGGGTCGACGACCGGGTTCACCACGGTCAGCTCGAGCTCGTATCGCTCGGCGATCTCGCCCCAGTAAGCCACGCTGGCGCCGCCGAGCGGGTCTGCCCCGATCCGCACGCGCGCGGCCCTGATCGCCTCCAGGTCGATGACGACCGGCAGCGCCGCCACGTACTCGCCGAGGAAGTCGAACCGGCCGGCCGCCCGCCGCGCCCTGGCGACCGGGATCCGGCGCACCTCTCGCAGCCCGCCGGCCAGCAGCTCGTTCGCGCGCTCCTGGATCGCCGAGGTGATCTGCGCGCCCGCCGGGCCGCCGTCGGGCGGGTTGTACTTGAAGCCGCCGTCTTCGGGCGGGTTGTGCGACGGCGTGATGACGATGCCGTCGGCCAGCCCGGCGGTCCGGCCGTCGTTGTAGGACAAGGATCGCGCGGGACAGCGGCGGGCGTCGGCGTGTAGCCGTCCCGGCTGTCGATGAGGATCTCGGCGCCGTTGGCCGCGAGCACTTCGAGCGCGGTGACCATGGCCGGCTCGGACAGGGCGTGGGTGTCCCGGCCGATGAAGATCGGCCCGGTGATGCCCGCGGCCGCCCGGTGCTCGCAGATCGCCTGCGTCGTGGCAGCGATGTGATCCTCGTTGAACGACAGCCGCAGCGCGCTGCCCCGGTGACCGGAGGTACCGAAAGACACCTGCTGCGACGGCTCGGCCGGATCCGGGTGCTCGCTGAAGTACGCGGTCACCAGCGCCGGCCACGTCGACCAGGTCCGCGTTCGTGGCCGGCTGACCAGCCCGCTCGTCCATCAGCGTCCGCCCTAGCTACTCGGCTTGTACCCGGCCTTCTCCTGCACCGGCATCACGTCCGGCAGTTCAAGTGCCCCGGCTGACAGCTCGTAACCGGCGCGCCGGGCCAGCTCCGCGTAGACCGCCGAGCAGTCGGCCTTCACCGCGGCCTCCAGCTCGGCGTACCGGTCGGCGACGGCACTGCGCGGCAGCCGGCCTAGCGGCGGCTCGGCGTAGTCGAAGTAGTACTTCAGCTTGGCCTCGGTGCCCGACGGCCGCACCACGATCCGGTAGTGCTCGCTGATCAGCTCGAGCACGTCCCGGGATGCCTTCTCACCCTCGGTGAGTCGGCCCGTCGGTGCCGTCGACCAGGAAATCGTGCCGGACCGTGACCGGCTCGCTGCCGAGCCGCTCCAGCGGCTGCGCGCGCAGCGACCGCATGACGGCCTTGATCGTCTCCGCGCCGTCGGCGCCGAGCAGCACCAGCGACCGGCCGTGCTCGATGTGCACGCCGGTGGCCGCATACACCTGCATCAGGTAGTCCCACAGCGTCCGCCCGGCTGCTGCGCATCAGCGCGTGCAGGTGCGCGATGATGTACGCCGCCGGACGCCGCGTCCTTGTCCCGCAGGTCGGTCGTGGTCAGGTAGCCGTGGCTCTCCTCCGACGGCCAGCACCAGCGGCACCGGCCCGCGGCGCCGCTTCGAGCACGTCCAGCAGCTGGCCGACGAACTTGAAGCCGATCATCAGGTCGTCGGTGACATCGAATCACCGGACCCCAGCGCGCCGATCGCGCGCAGCACCCGGCTGGTCGCCACCGTGGTGATCAGCTGCCCCGGAAAGGCGCGGCCCGGCCGGGTCGGCGATCAGGAAGTAGGCGATGATCGCGCCGATCTGGTTGCCGGTCAGGTGCCGCCACGTCCCGTCCGCCAGCTTCACCTCGACGCCGAGCCGGTCCGCGTCCGGGTCGGTCGACAGCACGAGCTCCGCATCGACCGAGGCCGCGAACTCGACCGCCGGATCGGTGACGCCGGGGATCTCCGGGTTCGGCGAGCGCAGCGGGATCGCCGCGAACGAGCCGTCCGGGTACTGGTCGCGCGGCGTGTGCACCTGGTACCCGGCTCCGGTCAGGGTCTCCCCCACGTTGGCCAGGCCGGTGCCGCACAGCGGCGTGTACACGACCGGCACGCCGGCGCGCACCGGCGCGGACGACGCGCAGATCGCCGCGTCCCGGTCGACGTACATGTCGATGTACTTGCGGTGCACGTCGGCGGGCATCTCGGCGGCCGCGCCCAGGTGCCGGGCGACCAGCTCTTCGATCTGCGGGTCGAGCTCGACCTGCTCGACCGCCCGGGACAGGGTCGAGTCGTCCGGCGGGCAGTACTGGCCGCCGGTCGGGGTGTAGACCTTGAAGCCGTTGTCGTCCGGGTGGTTGTGCGAGGCCGACACGTTCAGGCCGCCGGCCGCGCGCCAGCGCCCGGATCGCGAACGACAGCTCCGGCGTCGGCATGTACGCGTCGTGGTCCTTCGGCGCGGTCAGGTACGTCTCGAACCCGTAGACCGCGTACAGCTGGCAGGCCAGCAGGGCCAGGCTGCGCGAGCTGGTGCCCAGCAGCGACCAGTCATCGCCCATGAACGTGTGCAGCCGGTTGATGTCGGTGAAGACCCGGGTGTCGTTCGCGACGACGACGGTCCGGCCGGCGCTGGCAGTCCCCGCCCGTCTGCCGCAGGAACTCGCAGTGCCCGGCCACCGTCAGCGCGAGGGTCCGCGGGTTGATCCGGTTCGGCCCGATGCCGACCCGGCCGCGCCTGCCGCCGGTGCCGAACGGGATGTCGCACCGGAACGAGTCGACGATCAGTCCCAGCGGCGCCCGCTCGGCGAACCGCCGCAGCTCAGCGCCGTTGACGAAGGGCTGATCAGCCGACAGCCAGTGGCCCAGCGTCGCTGCCGCCGCCGCGCCTCCGTTCGGCTGGTCGGCTATTTCGGTCAGGCGCTCGCTGAGATCCGGGCCGGTCATCATGTCTCCGCTATCGGCTGTGCTCCGAGTGACAGTAGGGAACCAACCATATGCGGGAACGGCGGCGTCCTCGCTCCCGGCCTCACGCTCGGCCGCGGCCGGATCGGCCAGTCAGGACCGCGGGTGAGGGCAGCCCGTAGACATCGGCGCGGCCGGTGACCGGCCGGTGACCACCACGTTCCCGGCCGTAGCGTTCTTTTTGATGACTGATATTCAGGCCCGGCATGCCCCGGCTGTGCTCGCCGACGATGCGAATTGTGCACGACCTGGGCGAGCACCCGGCATCGGCTACCTGCTGTTGTTCCGGCCCGATCCGGGCGCGAGCGCGGCGCTGGCAGAATTGCAGGAACAGGTACTCGCGCTCGAACCGGCGCTGCTTCGCCAGCCTGAAGCCCAGTTGCACGCGAGTGTTGCCTGGTTGCTGCCGGTCGGGCGGGACTTCGACGAGCCGAAGGATGACCTCTGGGCCTCCTTCGGCGACGACTGGCTGAAGATCATCGCGACGTGCACTGAGCGCACTGCGCCGATGCGAGCTGCGATACCAGCGACTTGTCGTCACCGACGCAGCCATCATCGCGGTGGCGCAGGAGCCGAACCCGGTTGGCGGGCTCCGGCGCGAGCTGACCGCCGCGCTCGGGCTGCCGTGGCCAATCGGCTACAGCTCGGCCGGGATCGTGCACACCACGTTGTTCAGGTACCGGCAGCCGCTGTCAGACCCCTCCGGCCTGCTCCGCACGCTCGAAGCGATGCCGGTCGCAATCCAGACCCGAGTCAGTGAGCTGCTCATGGTACGGGAATCGATGTACTACACGTTCAAGTACGAGGTGCTGCGGCGGTTGCCGCTCGGGATCGCGTCGTGACCGGGCTGGATCTGATCACCTCAGGTGACAAGGTCTACTTCGCCGAGCGCGGCGAGACCAAGGCCGACCTGGCCGAGCACTACCTGCGGGTCGCTGAGCCGCTACTGCGCGCGATGGGCGGGCAGGCCGGTGCTGCTGCAGCGTTTCCCCGAGGGCGCAGGCGGGCCGTCGTTCTTCCAGAAGCGGGTGCCGAAGAACAAGCCGTCCTGGCTGCAGACCACCATCGTGGCGACGCCGAACGGAACCACGTCCGAGGCGCTGGTCGCCGCCGACATCGACCACGTGCTGTGGGCGGTGAACCTGGGCTGCCTGGGCTTTCACGTCTGGCCGTACCTGGCCGCAGATCCCTGCGCACACCGATGAGCTGCGGATCGACCTGGACCCGACGCCGGGCGTTGACTTCAGCCACATCCAGCTGGCGGCCGGCGAGCTGCGGACGCTGCTGGCCGAGGTGGGGGTGACCGGCTACCCGAAGACGACCGGGAACCGCGGCCTGCACGTCTACATCAGGCTGGAGCCGCGCTGGGACTCCTACCAGGTGCGCAGCGCGGCTGTCGCGATCGCCAGGGAACTGGAGCGGCGGCGGCCGGACCTGATCACCGCGGCGTGGTGGAAGGAAGAGCGCGGCCAGCGCGTGTTCGTCGACTTCAACCAGAACGCGCCGCACAAGACCGTGTTCGGCGCCTGGTCGGTGCGGGCGCGGCCGGGCGCGCAGGTTTCGACGCCGCTGAGCTGGGACGAGATCGACGAGATCCACCCGGACCAGTTCACGATCGCCTCGCTGCCGGCCCGGCTGGAGCAGCTCGGCGATCCGTGGCTGGCGATGAACGATGCGCCGCAGTCGCTGGAGCCGTTCCTGGCGATGAACGAGCGCGACCTGGCGGCCGGCCTGATGGACGCGCCGTGGCCGCCGGTCTACCCCAAGCAGCCCGGCGAGCCGCCGCGGGTCGCGCCGAGCCGGGCCCGCAAGACGCTTCCATGATCGATGTTGATTTAGCGGCGTTATAGGCCCCCACTAAATCAACATCGATCATGGAAAAGTGCGCGCTTCACTTGCCCGGCTGGTGGATCTCTGCGATGTAGCCGCCGGGGAACTGGACGATGGCGGTATCGAGTGCCTTGCTGTCATAAGGACCCCACAGCACCTTGGCCCCAGCGGCTTTCGCCTTCGCCAGCGTGGCGGTCAGGTCGCTCACCGCGTAGCCCGACGTCTCCCGGCCGAACGGATAGCGCAGGTGCCCGTCGGTCACGATGACGAGGGTCTTGCCGAACGTGGAGCTGATCAGCACCTCGCGGAAGGTCGTGCCAGCCACGCCGATCTGACCGCCGTCGGCGTGGCTGTCGTCGTAAACAACGCGGCCGCCGGTGAAAGCCAGGTAATCGCGGATGAACGCATCGGCAGCGGCCGGAGCCAGGTAGACGCGGCTTTCCGGGATCGCCGCCAGCGGCGGGTAAGACGGCCGCTTAGTGTGCCAGTAGATCTGCGTGTCGACGCCGCCGGGAAACTGGACAATCGCGTCCTTGCCCAGCGGGTCGTGGAACGGCGACACGACGAGGTAAGCGCCACTGTGAACGGCGTCAGCCACACCGCGGCTGAAATTCGAAACCAGATCGCCACCCCGCTCCTGGCCGAACGGGTACGGAACACTGGTCTTGTAGTCGAAAACCGACAACGTACCGACCGGGGACAGCACCAGCTGGGACAGCGTCTGGCTGGGCGTCGGCGTCACCTGGGTGAGCGCCGGCGTTGTGCTCGTGCCACCGAATGTGGCAAGCCAGCTCTTCACGAAGGCTGCCGATGTGCCGGGACTTACGTAGACGTGGGCGGTGTCGTACTGCGGGCCGACTGCCCCAGCAGGGCTAGAGCCCGTGTTGCTCGCGGGACTGGTAGCGGCGCGCACGCCTGTCGCTGAGCTGACCTGACCGTGCGCTGCGGGCGCGCCAGCCAGCAGGGTTAGCACCGCTGATACGGCAGCAATCAGCACGCCGATGCGGCCACTGAGCTTGATTTTGCTGCTCCGGAGCATAGTCGTCCCCCATCCGCGTTATAGCGACCCCCGCGGCGGACCGGCCCGTCCCAAACCACGCTATGCCGGCAGCTGTCAGGGTCGCGGCGACGGGTCCCGGGTCCAGCCGCGACGGGTCCGCGTCAGCTCGGTGAACGGGGACGCCTGCAGGAACGCACGGGCCTCGTCATAGCCCTGGCCGGTCTCATCCCGGCCCTCCAGGTAGGTGTAATCAAGCAGCCGGTCGACATGCGCTAGCCGCAGCCACTCAGCCGCCCGGCCGAGCAGCCAGGTGGCGATGCCGCGGCGGCGGCAGTCTCGGCGCGACGTACAGGTTGCCGACGTCAGCCCAGCCGCTGCGGCGGGCGAGCCGTTCACCGCTCGTCGCAGGATCTCGACCTCGAGGTAACCGACGACATCATCGCCGCGGATTGCCGAGAAGCGAGTGCCGTTGAGGCCGACCGACCGCCGGACCGTCAGGCCGGGAACTGGCGGTTCCGCCGTGCAGCGCAGGTCGTCGACGGCAGCCAGGAACACCAGCTCGGTGTGCCCGTCGTGGTTGAACCCGGCGCGCTCGTACAGAGCGGCGACGTGCGGCCACTGCTCGGGCACACCGTAGACGCCAGGCACTGGCAGGTCACCGTCCGCGTACTGCCGCGCGACCCCCCAGTCCTCAAGCTGCCGGATGGCAGCGCCCATCAGCTTCTCCGCCGCCTGGCTCGCATCGCTCCAGTAGGGAGAGCTGATCCGCGGGCCCTCGGGCCAGAACACCAGCCAGCTGATCTCGCCGGCGTTCCGGTACGGCGGGCTAACTCGCTCGTCCGAGGCGTACCGGAGCAGGTGCGCTGCTGCGGCAACGCGCTCGTGCTGTTCCGCCACCAGGGTCAGTCGTTCGCTGACCCACGGATCGACTACGTATTCGCCTGGCTGACGCTCCAGGTGGCTGAGCATCGTGGCGACGGACACCGCAAGACCGGGTACCACCGCTGCGGCGTGCGCGTTGGCAAGCGCGGTCAGCTGGTCCCGGTCGCTCCGGCGGAACGGGCGTACCTCGATCGATGGCATGAGCAGGGCCTCCTCGACACAACCTGACGATCTCGAGTGACGGGCCCGCTACCTGTGCGGTACGAACCGGACTATACAGCAGGAGCCGCACATTGTCGGCTCGGGCGCCAGACCGGACCACTGGTAACTTGAAATGCAGAGCTGACACGACGGGAAGGACGATGCCGGGATGGATGGAACGCTAGCTGCTGCTGATCTTGAACTGCTGCGCAAGGACTTCTCGGCTAACCCGGCCTACCGGCTCGCGCAGAACGCGGTCACCAGGGTCACCGTCGACGACGTGGCGATCAACCGCGAGATCATCAACAGCATCGACCACTCGCTGTCGACGCACCTGGACGACTGGAAGGTCACCAACCAGGAGCGCAGCGGCCGGTGCTGGCTGTTCGCCGGGCTGAACCTGCTGCGGGTCGGCGTGATGCGCAAGACCGGGCTCAAGGACTTCGAGTTCTCCCAGAACTACGCGATGTTCTGGGACAAGATCGAGCGCGCCAACTACTTCCTCGAGGCCATCATCGAGACCGCCGACCGCGACCTGGACGACAGGACCGTCGCGTTCCTGCTCGAGTCGGTCGCGAGCGACGGCGGCCAGTGGAACATGTTCGCCGCCATCGTCGCCAAGCACGGCCTGGTGCCGAAGGGCTACATGCCCGAGACCCAGAGCTCGGCCAATACCGCCAGGATGAATTCGGTGCTGCGTTACCAGCTTCGCCAGGGAACGAGGCTCGGTCCGGGCCGCAGCGGCCGAGAGCCTCGAGGCCGCGCGGTCGGTGAAGGCCGAGATCCTGCGAGACGATCTACCGGGTGCTGTGCATCCACCTCGGCACGCCGCCGGACCGGTTCGACTGGCAGTGGACCGACAAGGACAAGCAGTTCCACCGCGACGGCGTGCTGACCCCGCAGGAGTTCGCCGCGAAGTACGTCGGACCTGCCGCTCGACGACTACGTGTGCCTGGTGCACGACCCGCGCCCGTCGAGCCCGGTCGGCAAGACCTTCACGGTCGAGTACCTCGGCAACGTGCTCGGCGGACCGCCGGTCATCTACCTCAACGTCGACATGTCGGTGATCAAGGACATCGCGGCGAAGACCCTGCAGGGCGGCGAGCCGGTCTGGTTCGGCTGCGACGTCGGCCAAGATGATGAGCAACGACTACGCGGATCTGGGACGCCGAGCCTGTACGACCTCTCCGTCGGTCTACGACGCCTCGTTCGACGCTGGACAAGGCCGACCGGCTCGCCTACCACGAGACCCAGATGACCCACGCCATGCTCTTCACCGGCGTCGACGTGCTGGACGGCGTCACCCGGCGCTGGCGGGTGGAGAACAGCTGGGGCGCCGACCGCGGCAAGGACGGCTTCTACACGATGAACGACTCGTGGTTCGACGAGTACGTGTTCGAGATCGCGGCCCGGCGCAGCGCGCTGCCGGCGGAGCTGCAGCAGGCACTCGAAGCCGAGCCGATCGTGCTGCCGGCCTGGGATCCGATGGGAGCCCTGGCCCGGGAGGCTTAACCGGTCGGCCGCGGAGCTGCGCCGCGGCGCCGTTCAGTCGAGCGCCGAGTAGGCCGCGTCCCGTATCGCGTCGTGCAGCGCAGGCAGTCATCGGGACCCTCGAACATGCGCTGCGTCAGGACGATGACGACCAGGTCGCGGCGCGGATCGACGTGCCAGGACGTTCCGAAACCGCCGTCCAGCCGAACGTTCCGGTGTCCTGAACGGCCTGGCAGAAACGACCAGGACTGACCGGCGAAGAAGTCCGGTCCGAGGCCGCCGTGCGCCTTCTGCTCTGGCGTGAGCTGATCGGTCGTCATCGCCCGGACCGAGTCTGCGGAGAGCACCGGCTCGCCACCGCGCAGGAACATCCGGGCGAACGCCAGCATGTCGTCGGCCGTCGAGACCAGGCCGCCCGCGCCGTCCTCGAAGGCCGGCGGACGGCGTACTTGCCGTCCGGCGGGTCCCAGACCTCCAGACCCGGCCGGACCGCGGCCGGTACGCCGTCGCCAGCCTGTCCGGCTGGCTGGCCCAGAACGCTGTCTGCGTCATGCCCAGCGGTTCGAAGATCCGGGTGCGCAGCACGTCAGCCGAAGGACTGGCCAGCCGCGCGGGCCAGCAGCACGCCGAGCACTGATGCGCCGGTGTTGTACATCCACCGCTCACCCGGCTGGGCCAGCAGCGGCAGCGAACCGAGCCCGGCAATCCAGGTATCGGGATCGGGCTGGATCGCTACATCCGGCGGACCGATGGTCGACAGGCGCGCTTCATCCGAGGCGACGACGACCGGGAAGGGTTCGGGTGCCATGAACATTTCGACGATGAAGCCGAAGCCGAACGTGAACGTCAGCAGGTCGCGGGTGGTGATCGCGCGGCTGGCCGGAAGCGTGTCGTCCAGCGGGCCGCTGATCTCGCGCAGCACGCGCCGATTCGCCAGTTCCGGAAGCAGCCGGTCCACCGGCTCGTCGAGTCCGATGAGGCCTTCCTCGATCAGCGCCATAGTGGCCGCTCCGGTGACCGGCTTGGTCATCGACGCGATCCGGAACAGTGAGTCCCCCGCCACCGGCGCACCACCGATGGTCAGCTGGCCAACTGCCTCGATCTGCACCTGGCCGCCGCTGGCAACCAGTGCGACCAGGCCGGGAACAGCGCCACTGGCGACTGGCTCGGCTGCGGCCGCAGCGACCGCCGCCCGGCCGGCTGCGCCCGGCATGTCTGCCATCTCGACCTCGCAATGTCAGTACGGAAATCGTGTCGGTGCCACCGCGTAGTCTGCCGTACGGTGCCGACAAGACGACGCACAACGGGACGGTGCATGGACACCCTTGGACCTGCCGGGCGCCAGGCGGTCGCCATGATCCAGGCCGAATTGCAGCGGCTCGTCCGCTACGACGACGAGTCGATCGTGCACACGCGGTGGGTGAAGCAGCGCTATGACTGCGGTTGTTACGCCAGCCTGGCACCGGCGAGGAAGGCCGCGGTGCGGACCGCGTGGCACGAGGCCGGGCATGCGGTCGCGGCGCTCGCCATTGGTGCGCGGTTCAGTTCCGCGAGCATCCATCACGGACACCGAAGCGAGGGCCGCGTGCATAGCGTCACCGGCGCAGGTGAGCACGCCTTCCTGATCGACGCGGCCGGCCAGGTCGCCGAGCAGCTCATGAACTGGTCAACGCTGGACAGCGACAACGAACTGCGAGACTGGCTGCACACCTGGCGGCGCGACGGCGGGGACGCGCGCCGGTTCCGCAGGTCGATCTCCGCGCTTTACGGATCGGACGAAGTGAGCGCGTGGCGGCGGTGTGAACAGGAACTCCTGCCCCGGCGGCTGGAGATCCGCGGGCTTGCCAGGGCGCTCCTGGTGTACCCGAAGCATGTGCCCTACAACGTCGCCAGGGCCCTGAGCGCAGGTTAGCGACCGGCGCTGGCGCCTTTGTCTTATCTAAGTGTTGTATGCCAGAGCTGATATCGGGCGGCTATCTGTTCAAGGGGGACGGATGGCCGGCGTCGCAAGTCACCAGCGGCACCTACCGGCTGCCACCCGGCCGGTATTGCATCGGCGTCATCGTGCCGACCGTAGTGAGCGGCCAGCAGGTCGCCGGCACGCTGGTCGTTCGTGAAATCACGCTGAGCCGTAACACGACTGTGGCGATGAGTGCCGTCGGCAGCGTACCGGTAGCTGTCTCACTGGACGGCACTGCCGTGACTGACCTGAGCGCAGGGGTCAGCATCGTCACCGGTCGATACGCGCCTACTCTGGTCGCCAGCAGCGCGCAGACCGCCGGTCACCCCCTTTACGTCGAGCCGTACCAGGCGCGCAACCTCCAGTTCGACTATGTAGCCAGCTATCAGGGCTCAGGCGGCGCGACTTCCTACCTCGCCGGGTCTAGTGCGCACGGTATCTCCGCAAGGCCCGGCGGCAGCTTCAGTTCTGCCCGTCTGGCAGCAGTGCTGGTCGGCGCGGCAGCCGGAACGCTCAAGCCATGGGCCGGCCACTCGGTGCTCCTGAACTACGCGGGGCCTGGCGGTGTCAGCAGCTCCCTGCAGATCCCGGATGGGTCCGCCGCGACTGACTTCTTCAGCCCGGGTCCGTGGACACTGAGCGCCGCCCGGCTCATCCCCGACGGCAGCGCCCCGTGGGATTACCGGAACGTGTCCTTCGCGCCGCGCCGGTCATACACAGAGACATTCTTCAGCGCGGCGTACGGCCCCGACCTCGCCGGCGATGGCCACGTCTACGTGGGCAACGGCGTCACCGCTCAGAACGGGGCTGTCACGCGCCTGGCACTGACGAACCTGTTCGCTGACCCGGACGGCGAGCACGGGTCCGGGGCAGACCTCGGCGCACGCGCCGTCGTGACGCTCAGCACGCACGGCAAGGTGGTGAAGCGCTCGACCTACCGCGGCCTTGAACTCGCAAGCTTCGGCGCGCGTGGCGTTAACCCAGGCTGGTACACGCTCACCGTCAACGCGACCAGGACCAGCTCACCCGCGCTGCTTTCGCCGAAAATGACCAGCACGTGGCGCTTCTACGCGCCTGCCCGCTCTTCCGGCCAGCAGCAGTACCCGCTCAGCTTCGCATTGCTCCGGCCGCAGGGACTCGGCATCGACAACGAGGCCGCCGGGCACAGCACGACGATTGTCGACGTCAGCGAGATCACGAACTATCCAGGCTCAGGCCGGCTGCCCCGCGCCGATCGGTGGAAGGACATCACGGTGCAGGCATCCTTCAACGACGGGGCGACCTGGCGCTCAGTCCAGACCTATGCACGGGGTCGAGGCCAGCTTGCGCTGATCATCGACAACCCAGGGTCGGGCTTCGTTTCACTGCGAGTAACCGCAGTGAACAGGCGCGGGGAAAGCGCGCAGCAAACGATATACCAGGCCTACGCAATCGGCCCGTGACGGTAGAGCGGGCCTGCCACAGCCCTGTGCATCGCGTCGGCATTTCGCCTAGGCTCGGGCTGATGATGGCAACGATGCCCG
Source organism: uncultured Actinomycetota bacterium (assembly GCA_963831615.1). Classification (GTDB taxonomy): domain Bacteria; phylum Actinomycetota; class Actinomycetes; order Streptosporangiales; family Streptosporangiaceae; genus JAJYUU01. The sequence continues at coordinate 228,325 of CAWHQU010000005.1, forward strand.
CCACCTCCGCCAGCCAGGACGTGGCGCAGCGGCTGATCGACGACGGCTACGTGGTCGTCACTGGCATGCTCGACGACAGCCGGCAGTGCAGGCGGCCCGCGCCGACCTGGACCGGGTGCTGCAGACCACCCAGACCGGTCGCAACTCGTTCGAGGGCTTCGACACCCAGCGGGTCTACGCGCTGTTCGCCAAGACCAGGATGTTCGACCAGGCGGCCACCGATCCGCTGCTGCTCGGGTGTCCTCGACCAGGTGCTCGGGCACTACCAGCTGAGCGCGCCGGTCGGCATCTGCATCGGGCCCGGCGAGAAGGCGCAGATCCTGCACCGGGACGATTCGATCTACCCGCTGCCCGAGCCGCACCCGCCGCTGGTGGTCAACACGATGTGGCCGCTCGACGAGTTCACCCGCGAGAACGGCGCGACCAGGTTCATCCCCGGCAGTCACCGCTGGGAGCCCGGGCGGCGGCCGACGCACCGACGACCTGGTCGAGACGGCCGTCATGTCGCCCGGCTCGGCGATGTTCTACCTGGGTAGCCTCTGGCACGGCGGCGGCGCGAACCAGACCGGCGCCGCCACGGCTCGGCGTGATCCTGGAGTACTGCGCCGGCTGGCTCCGCCCGCAGGAGAATCACTGCCTGGCCGTGCCGCGCGAGATCGCCCGCGCGCTGCCGGAGCGGCTTCAGGAACTGCTCGGCTACAACATCTATCCGCCGTTTCGTCGGGTACGTCGACGGCAGCCATCCGCGGAAGGTGCTGTCAGCCGGAGCTGGCCGCGGAGACTGACCCAGGCGGACTTCCTGGCGCAGGGTGTCGATCCCGCCATCGGCCGTTCGTGTAGCTGACAAGAGCCGCCCGAGCCAGCCGGCCTCGGCCACCACGGAGGTTCATCCGATGAAGCAGTACCTGATCAGCGTCTATCAGCCCGACGGCCCTGCCGCCGCCGCCGGAGGTACTCGGCCCGATCATGGAGAAGGTCGGCAGGTGGCGGTCCGAGCTGGAGGCAGCGGGCGCCTGGGTCTTCACCGGGCGCTCGCAGCCGCCGAGCACGGCCACAGTGCTGCGGGTCAAGGACGGCGAGATCGTGCATGACTGACGGCCCGTTCGCCGAGGGCAAGGAGCACCTGGGCGGCTTCACCGTCATCGAGGTCGCCGACCTGGACGAGGCACTGCGACTGGAGCCGCGGAGTTCGCCGAGATCACCGGGCTCCCGCTCGAGGTCCGGCCGCTCTATGACGGCCAGCGACAGGCTGATCGGCCGCCGGGCCGGGCGCGTCACGGCCGAGGAGATCGAGCGGGTCTTCCGGCAGGAGTACGGCCGGGCGGTAGCGGTCCTGGTCCGCGTCTTCGGCGACATCGACGTCGCCGAAGACGCGGTCCAGGACGCCTTCGCGGCGGCGCTGGAGCGCTGGCCGCGCGACGGCCTGCCGCCGAGCCCGGCGGGCTGGCTGATCACGACCGCGCGCAACAAGGGCATCGACCGCGCTCCGCCGGGAGCGCCGCCGGCAGGACAAGTACGTGCAGGCCATCATGCTGGCCGGCCAGCAGCCCGCCGGCATGCCGAGCCAGCGGCCGGCTGGCCACCCGAGCACGAGTCGTACGAGCACGGGCGCATCTGGACGGGGCCGGCGTGCGCGACGACCGGCTGCGGCTCATCTTCACCTGCTGCCACCCGGCGCTCGGCAGCAGCGCCCAGGTCGCGCTCACGCTGCGCCTGCTTGGCGGCCTCACGACGGCCGAGATCGCCCGCGCGTTCCTGGTGCCCGAGCCGACGATGGCGCAGCGGCTGGTGCGGGCCAAGGGCAAGATCCGCGACGCCCGCATCCCCTACCGGGTCCCGGCCGAGGCCGACCTGCCGGACAGACTCGCGGCGGTGCTGGCGGTCGTGTACCTGATCTTCAACGAGGGCTACGCCGCCAGTTCGGGCGATGAGCTGATCCGGGCGGAGCTGTGCGCGGAGGCCATCCGGCTCGGCCGCCTGCTGGCCGAGCTCATGCCAGACGAGCCCGAGGTCGCCGGGCTGCTCGCGCTGATGCTGCTGATCGAGGCCAGGCGGGCGGCCCGGCCACCGCCGGCGGCGATCTCGTTCTGCTCGCTGACCAGGACCGCGCCGGTGGGACCGCGGCCTCATCGACGAGGGTCACGGCTCGTCCGCAGTGCCTGCGCCGGAACCAGCCAGGCCCGTACCAGATCCAGGCCGCGATCAACGCGGTGCACACCGACGCGGCGACCGCCGCGCCACCGACTGGCGGCAGATCCTGCAGCTCTACGATCAGCTGCTGGCACTGGCGCCGAGCCCGGTGGTCAGCCTCAACCGCGCCGTCGCGGTCGCGGAGGTTGACGGGCCAGCGCCGGCCTGGCGATCGTCGACGGCTGTCGACTCGCCGGCTACTACCTGCTGCACGCGATCAGGGCGGATCTGCTCGGCTCGGCCGGCGCGACGAAGCGGCCGCGGAGTACGCGGCGGCGCTCAGCTGACCAAAGCGCGGCGCAGCGACGGTTCCTGGCAGATCGCGTCGCGCAGAGCCGACCGCTGACCGCTGAGTTACTGGCCGCTGAGCCGGGCCTGCATCCGGCGCATGCCGCGCAGCCAGCGGTCCCGGTCGCCGGCCCGCCGCGCTCGTAGGTCGCGACCTCGGGTGCGGCAGCATCAGGAACTGCTCGGTGCCGATCCCGTCCAGCGCGCACGCCGCGACCTGCTCGGAGGTCAGCACGCCGTCGACCGCGGCCTGCGCCGACCCGCCGCCCGCGCCCGGCATCCGGCAGTGCGCCGCGCCCACCTCGCGGCGCGACGTGGTCGAGCAGGTTGCTGGTGAACGCCTGCGGGCACAGGCACGACACGCGGATGCCCTGCTCGCCGTAGGTGATGGACAGCCATTCGGCGAACGCGACCGCGGCGTGCTTGGTGACCGCATACGGCGCCGAGCCCAGCTGGGTGAGCAGGCCGGCCGCCGAGGCGGTGATGACCAGGTAGCCCTCACCCCGCGCCAGCATGCCCGGCAGCACCGCGCGCGCCACGTAGACGTGACTGTGCACGTTGATCGCCCAGATCCGCGACCAGGCGTCGTCGGAGGCTTCCTCGCCGCCCGCCACGATGATCCCGGCGTTAGAGAAGAACAGCCCGACCGGCCCGAGCGCGTGCCTCGGCGCTGGCGACCAGCGCCTGGACGTCGGCTTCCCTCGTCATGTCGGCGGGCACCGCCAGCGCGCGGCCACCGCTGTCCGTCGATCTCGGCCGCGACCTTCCCGGCGCCCTCGGCGTCGATGTCGCAGACGACGACGCCTGCCGCCCCGCGCGCGGCCAGCCCGAGGCGAGCGCCCGGCCGGCTCCGCTGGCGCCGCCGGTGACGACAGCGACCTTGCCGGTAATCTCCATGGCTCAGCCCCTTGCAGTCGCGCGGACGGCGGCATCGGCCCAGGCAGCGAGGTCCGGGTCGGACTCGATCAGGCTCGCGTACTTCTTCCTGGCCTCATCTCGCTTAGCCGGAATGTACTCGGTCGGCCACAGGCCCGGGTGCGGCTCGTAGCCCTTGAGCACGTTGCGGGCCACGGTCACCTTGTGCACCTCGTCCACGCCGTCCGCGATCGCCATCGTCGGCGCCGACGCCCACATGGCCTGCAGCGGTGTCAGGTTGGTGGTGCCGAGCGAGCCCATGATGTGCAGCGCCCGGTAGCTGACCTCGCGCAGCACCTTGGCCATGGTGTACTTGCAGGCCGCGATCTGCGTCCGGGCCGCCTGAGTACTGGAGTTGTCGATGGTCCACGCGGTCCAGAGCACCAGCAGGCGCAGCATGTTGATCTCGGCGTAGGAGTCGGCGATCGCCTCCTGCACCATCTGGTGCTCGGCGATCACCTTGCCGTGCGACTCGCGGCTGAGCGCCCGCTCGCACATCATGTCGAAGGCCAGCCTGACCTGCGCAACCGTGCGCATCGCGTGATGGATCCGGCCGCCGCCGAGCCGGCGCTGGGCCAGCACCTTCGCGCCGTCCTCCGGACCGAGCAGATTGCCGAGCGGAAACGCGCACGTCGTTGTAGCGGATGTGGTTGTGCAGCGGCGGGAAGCCCATGATCTCGACGCCAGGGGTCTCGCGCGGCACTACGAACATGCCGTTGGTGCACATCACGAAGATGATGTCGGCCCTCGCGCCGGCGCTGGTGAACCACTTCTCGCCGGTGATGACCCACTCGATCGCCGTCGCGGACCGCGCTGGTCTTGAACAGGTTCGGGTCGGATCCGCCCTGCGGCTCGGTCATCGAGTAGGCGGAGAAGATCTCCTGGTTCATCAGCGGGTAGAGCCACTTCTCCTTCTGCTCGGGCGTGCCGTAGGCCGCCAGCATCTCCATGTTGCCGGTGTCGGGCGCCGCCGTGCCGAATACCACCGGTGCGGACCGGTACCGGCCCAGGATCTCGTTGAGCAGCGCGAGCTTGAGCTGTCCGAAGCCCGGGCCGCCGAGGTCATGGTCGAGGAACAGCGCCCACAGCCCCTGGTCCTTGACCTGCTGCTTGAGCGGGTCGGCGAGCGCCTTGGCCTTCGGGTCTCGCGAGTACGCCGCGCCCGGAAAGACCAGATCGAGCGGCTCGACCTCGTTCTTGCAGAAGTCCGCCACCCAGTCCAGCTGCTCCTGGAACTCCGGCTCGGTCGAGAAATCCCACGCCACGACGACCTCCAGGTGCCCGGAAAGTTTCAGAAGCTGATTCTAAAACCATGCTCCCAGGGCGGCTAGCTATCGCCAGCCAGTTACGCACGGGCCAGTTACGCACGGGCCAGTTACGCACGGGCCGGTGAGCACCGGACAGCTAACGCCAGCCGTGCCACCCGCCGTGCCTGCGCACCTCGGCCTTCAGCCGCTCCACGTAGGCATCGGCGGCCGCTGCTTGCCCGACCGGGTCCAGTGCCGCGTTTGCCGTGCCTTCGGTCGGTCCGGTCGCCCCGGCTGCTTCCGAGTGCGCCTGGCCGCGGAGCTCATCGCGCAGTGACTTAGCCCAGAAGTACACGCCGAAGATCGCGAACAGTGGCCATTCAAACGTGTATGCCCAGCTCAGCTCGTTCCCGGACTCGGCACGATGAAGCTGCCAGTCACCGAGCCAGAGCATGCCCGCCGTCGCAAACACGGCGAACGCGTGCCAGGCCAGCCACCGCGGCCGCAGCAGGATCGTCCAGTGCGGTCGGCCGCTCGCGGCGGTAACTGCCATGCTCATCCGTGCCAGGGCAGCAGCGCAGTGATGGCGATGACTGCAAAAAGCAGGGTGAGGTAGGCGATCGACAGATGGAACAGCCGCATCGGCGCGGCCGCTCTCGCCGCCGCTCACCCGGGAACGCAGCCGATGCGCCTCGACCAGGAACCAAAGGCCGAGCACCGCGGCGCTGATGCCGTAAGCAAGGCCCGCGTACGGTGCGAGCGCCAGCGTGACAGCGACCATGACGTAGGAGTAGACCAGGATCTTGCGGGCGACGGTCGCGGCAGTGGCAACGACTGGCAGCATCGGCACCCCGGCTGACGCATAGTCGTCCTTGTACTTCATCGCCAGCGCCCAGAAGTGCGGCGGCGTCCAGAAGAAGATGACGCCGAACAGCACGACAGCCGGCCAGCTGACAGTGCCGGTCACCGCTGCCCAGCCGACCAGCACCGGGAAGCAGCCGGCCGCGCCGCCGATCACGATGTTCGACGCGGTCCGCCGCTTGAGCCCCATGGTGTACACGAACACGTAGAACAAGATCGCGCCGTCGGCCAGGATCGCGGACAGCCAGTTCGCTAGCAGGCCGAGCAGCAGCGTCGACGCGGCGCCTAGCAGGATGCCGGATGCCAGCGCTTCGCCCGGCTTGACCGCCGTCGGAGCGCCGCCCTTTGCCACGAGCGGACGGCGGGACGTGCGCTTCATGATCGCGTCGATGTCACGGTCGAGGTAGCAGTTCAGCGTGTTGGCACTGGCTGCAGCGAGGGCGCCGCCCAGCAGCGTGACGCCAATCAGGCCGATGCCCGGCAGGCCACGGCGGGCGAGCAGCATCGTCGGCAGCGTCGTGACCAGCAGCAGCTCGATGATCCGCGGCTTGGTGAGCAGGAACAGCGCCCTGGCCACCAGCCCGAGGGAGCGACGCTCCCCAGTTCCGGCGGAGCCGGTCTCCGGCGGGCCTGGTGCCGCAAGGTCACCGTGCCCGACCAGAGCGCTTATTGCCTGTGTCACTAGCTAGCTCCCGTGTCGTCCTGTGTCGTTACATCCTGCGTCGCACCGCTGGCGGCAGTGTCGACGTCGGCCGGATCGGTGTCGCCCGGCGCCTCATCCGAGGCGGTGTCGGCCAAGGCCGCGCCCGAGGACTGCGGAGCAGCCCCGGTGGACCGGGCCTGGCGACCGGACGCCGTCGCCGAGATCGGAGTGCCGGGTACCCGGCGATGCGGCCTGCTGAACAGCGTGTACAAAATCAGCGCGACGACGATGAACAGCAGCATGGGAAACGCGAACGTCCAGTTATACCCGTGCGGCGTGTTGTCCGGGGTCACCGCTGCGACGATCAGTCCGGGCACTGCTGCCTCCTGGCAGTTTTCATTGTCAAGTCACCTGATGACCGGCCGGGACGGCCAGCCGTTCCGCCGCGGGGTCAGCAGCTGGTCGAGACCAGCCGACAGCTCCGCAGATTCCTCATCCCTGAGCCATTCCATCATCAGCGCGACCGCAGCGACCATCGCCGGCGGCAGGAAGCCCATCCAGAAAACCGCGCCGGAGAGCTGCTGGTCAGAGAGCAGCGACATGACGTGGTGCGCAGAGTTCGCGTAGCCGGGATAGAGCACGGTCGAGCCGAACACGAGCACCATGCCAAGCACCGTGAAAGCGGCCACGCTGCCGACGAGCAGGGCTATCCGCCGCAGCGGCGGCGATTGCTGGCGGACCGGCCGCGACGAGATGAGCTGCGGCCAGAACAGCAGCCCGGCCGCCACCCAGCTCCCGTGCTCGACCAGCGCCAGCGCGCTGCTAGCGTGCGCAGCGTCGAGCAGTGCGGGGAATTGCCATCCGATCCAGACAACGTTAGCGGCGATAACCGCGAGCCTGGGCCTTGACATCAGCGCCCGCCGGCGATCGGGGCTGGCTGACGCTTCCGGCCGGCCCGCGGCCAGCCGGAAGGCGGTCCACGGCGCTCCGAGCACGATGAGGCCAGGGCCGACAACGGCGGCGAGCAGCTCCTGCAAGGCCCGTACCCAGAGGTAGAGGTCAGCGAAGTAGCCGACGGGCGAGACCAGCGCCAGGAGCACTACGAGCAGGCCCAGCTGGAACAGGGCAGCTTCGCGCCGCAGTTCGCGGCCAGCGGGCGTTTCCTTAACGCCTGAGGTAAGCACCCGGCGCAGGCCAGCCAGGTGCCAGGCGGCGGCCAGGGCGTAGGCGATCAGCACCGGCCAGCTGGCCGACCAATGCCCGAACGCTACTTCCACCTGACCGCCTCTCCGGTTCCCGCCATCGACCTAATGGACCAGGTAGAACAGGATCCAGGCGATCACGGCCACCACTGCCAGGTAGTTCCAGGTCACGGTGAAGGCACTGAGCGCGGCCTGGAACCGCTGCACCGCGAATGCTTCGGCGTAGGTAGGTGGTTGCTCGACGAAGGAGATCTCCGGGATCGCCCGGCACCTCATGATCAGGATCTCGAGCCAGACCATGACGCAGAAGGCGATCGTGAGGAAGACCGGGTTGTAGCCGACGAAGACGCTCGCAAAGCCGCTGGCGCCTGGCCAGAAGCCCAGGTTCGCCAGCTGCCAGATCTGCAGGCCGACTGCGCCGAGTCCGAGCAGGAGCGCCAGTGTCGCGCCACCCACCCAGGCGCCCTTGTGCCCCGCCTTGATGCGCTGCAGCGCAAGCGTCTGAACCGCCGCGCTCACTACGACCAAGATCATGACCGTGGCGCCGACTCCCTGGCTGGGGTGCGTCGAGGCCGTGTACCAGAGGCCATAGCTGTTCAGCGACCGCAGGTAGAAGAAGGCGAAGACGAATGCGCCGAACAGGAACGTGAGCGCGCCGACGGCCAGCCGGACGCCCGTCCACGAGGCGTTGAGCGCGGACTCGTGGTAGAAGACCGCCTCTTCTTCCGCCTGGCTCAGCGCCGGTGACGGCTCAGCGGTTGTCTCTGCCATGGCTATGCCTCCGCTCGGATGGCTGCGGACTGCGAGATCGCGGCACTCAGCACGCCGGCCGGCGGGTGAAGATCAGCCACCGGCTGAGCGTCCTTGACGCCGTAGTCGTACGGCCCGGACAGGACCACAGGGATCTGATCGAAGTTGTCCGGCCGGCGGCGGCGAGGCGACCTGCCACTCAAGGCCGCGGGACTGCCACGGGTTGTCAGTCTCGCGCTCCCGGACGATGACCGTCGACCAGACGAAGTTGATCACGAACAGCAGGATCGAGAACCCGAGCACGAACGACGAGATGGACACCCAGACGTTCAGCGGCTGCAGGTTCAGGGCGTACTCGAAGACGCGCCGCGGCTGGCCGGCCATGCCGACCGCGAACAGCGGCAGGAACGTCGAGTTGAAGGCGATGAACATGAGCCAGAACTGCCACTTGCCGAGCGTGGCATTGAGCTTGATGCCCATCATCTTCGGCAGCCAGAAGTACAGGCCGCCCATGAAGGCGAAGATCAGCCCGCCCATGATCGTGTAGTGGAAGTGCGCCATCACGAAGAAGCTGCCGTGCTCGGTGGTGTCGGCGGGCACGTCGGAGAGGAACACTCCGGACACTCCGCCGATCAGGAAGTTGAAGTACATGCCGAGGGCGAACAGCATCGGCACCGTGAACCTGATCTTTGCCTTCCAGAACGTCCCGAGCGCCACCAGGTAGATGAACCCGGTCGGGATCGAGATCAGCTCGGTGGTGAGCATGAACAGCGGCCGCATGTCCGGGTTGATGCCGCTGTCGAACAGGTGATGCTGCCAGACGAAGAAACTCAGCAAGCCAACCCCGACCATGCCTGCCGCAGCCACCTTGTAGGCGAACAACGGCTTACGGCACATGACCGGGATGATCTCCGAGACGATCCCGAATCCGGGCAGCGCCAGGATGTAGACCTCGGGATGACCGAAGAACCAGAACAGGTTCTGGTACAGGTAACTGCTGCCGCCGAGCGGGTCCTCGAAGAACGCGGTCTGCGCAGTCCGGTCCATCAGCAGCATGTACATGCCGCCGACCAGCACCGGCGCTGCCAGCACCATCAGGAACGAGGTCGTCACCATCGCCCAGACGAACATCGGCAGCCTGCTCCAGCGCATGCCAGGAGCCCGGTAGCAGATGACCGTGACGATGATGTTGAACCCGGCCAGGATCATGGAGACGCCCATGAGCCCGAACGCCATCGCGTACGAGTCCGCGCCCACGGTGGACTGGATCGACAGCGGCGCGTAACCCGTCCAGCCGAACGGGAACCCGCCGAGAAGCAGCGCTGACAGCAGGATCAGGAATGCCATCGGCGTCAGCCAGAACGACAGCGCTTCGATCCGGGGGAAGGCGACCCGCTTGGCACCGATCATCAGCGGCACCAGGTAGTTGCCGAACGGGCCGAGGATGACCGAGGTCATCAGCATCATCATCATGGTGCCGTGCTCGCCGACGATCTCGACGTACACCTGCGAGGTGAAGACGTGGTTCACCGGCGACAGCAGCTCGGTCCTGATGGCCATGGCGAACAGCCCGGCCGTGCAGAAGTAGATGATCATGCCGACCAGGTACTGGATGCCGACCACCTTGTGGTCGAGCGAGTACCGGAAGTACCTGGCCAGGCCTGACGTCTCGTGCTCGGGCAGGCCGTTCCCGTTGACCGGGTTCGGCCGGCCGATGATCTGGCGGAAGATGTCATTGAACACCCCGAGCCCGGCTAGCCAGCCCACGATGGCGAACACGTAGCCCAGCACGATCGGCCAGTCCTCGGAGTCGGACAGGGCGACGTTGGGGTACTGATTGGCCGCGCCGGTCGCGCCGGTCAGGTAGTCGCCCAGCAGGTGACCGAGCACGTAGCCGATCACTGCACCGACGATGGCCGTGTGGATAGCCGGACGCCGCCACCACGGCCGCGGACTGGAGCCGGTCGAGCGGCTGACCGCCGCCGGCGCCCTGCGCCCGATCCGGCTGTGTCTCGATGGCCATCAGGTCACCTCTTCATCGCTGCGTCGGCTTCAGAGCTGTGTGCTCACGGCAACGGGCCGGGTCATGGCTCGACCGGGTCGTTCGGCGGGTAGTAGTAGCCGTTGGCGCCGCCGATGCCGCCTTGGCCATGGCCTTGTTGATCTGCGGGACCACTGTCGGGTCGTAGGTCGTGGCGTACGGCGGCAGCATCTTGGTGACCGCGGCGAGCTGAACCTCGGTCTTGGCCGCCCAGGCCTTGAAGGCAGCCATCGAGACGACCTTCCCGTAGTCGAACATCGCTCCGTGCCACAGCCCGCATAGCTCGGCGCACCGCACCGTGACGTTGCCCGGTCTGCTCGGCGGTGGTGTAGGCGACGTTGTTGACGCCCGGGTTCGCGTCGGCCTTCACGCCGAGCTGGTAGGCCCAGAAGCTGTGAATGACGTCCAGCGAGGTGACGTTGAACTGGATCGGCTCGCCGACCGGCAGCATCAGGGCTGGTCGTCTCGAACCCGCCGAACTGCGGGTACCGGTAGGTGAACCGCCATTGCTGCGCGATGACCTGGACCTGCAGCGGCGTGCCGCCCGGCTTCCAGATCGGGGCCGGGCCCTCGCCTGCACCCGCTCCGGCGAAGCCCGGCCAGGCCAGCTCGTAGGTGCCGAAACCGGCCAGGAACAGCACGATGACCGCGGTCACGGTGATCCAGGTGGCCTGAATCCTGGCGTGACCGAAGATCGGCGGCCCGTCCTCGTCGTCGCCCTCGCGGTGCCGCCAGACGATCAGCGAGTACGCCGATGAAGATCAGCACGAACGCCATCACCGGCGCGGCGAGCACGGACATGACCTTGATATCGAACTGCTGGCTGGCAGCGGTGTTCGACATCTGACCTGGCGGCATGTGCGGCCCGTAGACGAAGTACAGCAGCAGGTCCGCGGCGACCGCGATGGGCAGCCAGATCAGGAAGATCCGCAGCCCGTGGTTCGGGCTCGGCGGGCCCTGGTCCCTGCGCGTCCTCGGCGACTGACGCGGCCATCAGGACACCACCTCCATGTTGCCGGTCATGAAACCGATGGTCTGCATCGGACCGCCGAATCCGTCGATGAACCCGCCGCCGCACGGGACGCGGCACTGCCAGAAGTACTGGCCGGTGGTCTTCGGCGACATGAAGCTGAAGGTCACGGTCTCGTGCGGGCCCTGAGGTGCACGGCGAGGTGCCGCAGAGGTTCGCGGTGAGCCCCGGCGATGCCATCGGCACGTTCAGGTTGATGCCGGGGATCGAGAACGTGTGCCCGACGTTGCAGCCAGACCAGGAGTTGATCACCGTGAACGGCTTGCCGTTGACGTACTCGACCTGGCCGATCGTGCCGGTGACCTTGCCGAAGTACGGGTTACGCAACGGCGTGCAGCCGTCGTAGCCGTAGATCGTCATGTCGATCTTGCTGCCCGCGGGCACCTTGAACAGCGTGGTGTGAATCCACGCGTGGGTCTTGGGGTTCTGGATGAAGTACGACACCCAGTCCGGATGGGTGCTGACGGTGTTCTGCGGGTCTTCCTGCATCACGACGTGGACGGTGGCGCCGGTGATCCGCGGCCACGCCGGACGAGTAGTCCACCGTCGGCGGGCTGCCCAGGAAGTAATGAATCACCACGAACAGCCGCACCGCTACCACGGCGAGGAACGCCACCAGCAGGGTAACGACACGGGCCGGCAAAGACACCGGCCATCACCTCGCTTCATCGCCTGTCAGCAGGAACGCCGGGTTCCCGGCATGGCGGAGCGATCCGTCCTAGCCTGGCCCTCGGATGAACGACACTGATCTTGCGATCACCCTGCTCGTGACGGCAAGGATCGCGGCGCTGAATGACGAAACTGTCACGGTTGCCCCAGGGGCGTACAGCGACGGGATTTGCACCAATGCCCGGTTTCGGCATCCCTGGAGTGCAATGGAATGGTTTCATTCTGGTAGCGCGACTTGACCGAGACCGGCCTGATGGAGTAGATCCTGTGCTGTTGACCGCGTCGCCGGCAGGACCCAGGGGAGGGGGCAGCCGCCGGTGCCGCGTACTGCAATCGATTGAGGTACTAGCGGCTGATGTCGATCAACCAGGCCGAGCGGCGGCCCGCACCTCGACGAGTCCTGGTTGTCGACGACGAGCCGCATATCCGCGGCGATGATCACCCGCGCGCTCGCGGCAGCCGGGTACGAGATCGACTCTGCCGGTGACGGCAGCGCCGGCCTCGCGATGGCGCTGGCGAGCGACTACCAGCTGGTGATTCTCGATCTCGTCATGCCGCTAGACTGACGGTCGTCAGGTGCTGCGGCGGCTCGGGCAGGAGCGCCCGGAGCAGGCGATCCTCGTGCTGTCCTGCCTGTCCGACGTGACCACGAAGGTGAGCTTGCCTGGACTCAGGGGCGAAGGACTACCTGACCAAGCCGTTCTCGCTGGACGAGTTGCTCGCCAGGGTCCGGGTCCAGCTCCGTGGCGAGCACCATGGCGGCATCGGCGACCAGATCAGGGCCGGTCACCTGGTGCTCGACCTCGGCCGGATGCAGGCCGATGCCGGCGTCGGCCCGGTGTCGCTGACCCGGCTCGAGGTCATGCTGCTCCGGGAGCTGATGGAGCATGCTCGGCGAGTCCGTGCCGAAGGGGACGCTGCTGGCATCGGTATGGGGGATCGACTTTGATCCCGGGTCGAATGTCGTCGACGTCTGCATCCGCAGACTGCGGTCCAAGCTCGGATTCGAGCTGATCGAGACGGTACGTGGTGCAGGATACCGACTCGCTTCCTGAGGCGAGCTTGCCCGAGGGCGGCGCCGATCGCCCGCATCCTTGACTGGCCGGGCCTGCACGTCCGGGGTCCTGACTTCGACCGCTTGCGGTCCTGGGACGGCTGGATCGACCTCGCCTGGGTCATGCTGTGGATCCTCGGCCTGGCCGGGCATCCTGGTCTTCGAGCGGTGGGAAGCGATCCCGTTCCACCTGATCTGGATCACCTTCGCGCTGCTGTACAGCTTCCGGGTCCGCAGCACCGGTTCGACCGTGCTGGGTGCTCGCCGCCATGGTCGTGACGACCTTCGCCGCCATCGGCCTCGACGTGCTTCGCGGCACTCAGCCAGCCGACGAGCTGACCGAGGTCCCGCTGATGGCGGCGATGTTCTGGGTCATGATGTGGCACGGTCGCCGCCATCAGGCCGCCAACGCCGAGCGGATCCAGGTCAGCGAGGAGAACGAGCGGCTGCTCGACACCCAGCGCCGGTTCCTGCAGGACGCCTCGCACCAGCTCAGGACGCCGATCACGATCGCGCTCGGGCACTCTGAGCTGCTCGCCCGCCACCTCGCCGACAACCAGGACAAGCGCGATATCAACGTGATCGTCGGCGAGCTCAACCGGCTGCGGACGCTCAGCGAGCGGCTGCTGCTGATCGCCGCGTCGGCCAATCCTGACTTCCTGCAGCCGGAGTCCGTGGAGCTCGATCAGTTCATCACCGATGTGCTCTGGCGCTGGCGGCCGACCGCCGACCGGCACTGGCAGCTCGGCCAGCTGGACGAGGCGACCGCACTCGCGGACCGCGAACGCCTCGGGCTCGCCGTCGACGCGCTGCTGGAGAACGCTGTCCAGCACACCGGGCCGGCCGATCTCATCAGCCTCGCTGTGACCCGGGACGAGGCGGCCGGGCTGGTTAGCCTCGTCGTGCAGGACACCGGGTCAGGTATCTCAGCCGAGGACCTCACCCATGTCTTCGACCGGTTCGCTACCGGGTCACCGGCAGTGGGCCGCCGCGGCACCGGGCTCGGCCTCGCCCTTGTCCGCGCCGTGGCCGAAGGTCACGGCGGCGAGGTCAGGGCGCAGAGCACTCCCGGCCTCGGCAGCAGGTTCGAGCTGCTGCTACCGCAGGCCGCGGCGCCGGGCCCTGCTGCTGGTCCTGTCGCGAAACCAGCTACGCTGCCGTCGCCAGGCCGTTACGGGAGCAGCCTGTGATCACCACGAACGACAGCCAGCCAACAGCCTCGCCCGGGCGGCGCACATGGCTGCAGAGGCTCAGCACGGCCCGGAAGATCGGTTACCTGGTGACGGCGACCGTGCTGGCAGCCATCGTCGCGATCGTTCTGGTCCTGGCCGGCGGCCAGGCGAAGAAGGCCGGCCCGCCACCGCAGGCCAAGGGCTTCACGCTGGGCGAGCTCGGGCAGCCCGGCCGCCACCTGAGCCTGGCCGGCTTCGCGGGCCACCCGGTGGTCATCAACTTCTTCGCTTCCTGGTGCGCACCGTGCCAGCGCGAGACGCCGATGCTCGCTCACTGGTACCTGTCGATGCACGGACAGGTCCGCGTGCTCGGCATCGACTCCAACGACGAGACGCCGGCCGCGCTGCGCTTTGTGCGCAAGACCGGCGTGCGCTACCCGGTGGCGGTAGATCCGTATCCGTCGACGACCACTACCTCGTACGGCGTGTACGCCCTGCCGCAGACCTTCTTCCTCAACGCCCGGCACCAGATCGTGCTGCACGTTCTCGGACCGCTGACGATGAAGGACCTGGCCAAGGGCGTCTCGCTCATGGACTCCGATCGAGGCTGACCGACAGATGCCGCCCGTCGCCTCAAGCGACCGCCCGCGCGTGTACACACGGCCGAGCGGCTGGCCGGTGCGCCGGTCGCCGCGCTGGCTGCTGCTGGCGGGCGTGCTGTTCCTGATAGGCGCGGTGGCAGTCGCGCTGGTACACCGGCCGTCCACGGCCGAGCGCGCCACCGACATGCGCGGCTTCCTGTCGGAGGTGAACACCGATATCGAGTCCTGCAGCGGCGGCGTCAGCGAGTCGCTCATAGCCCTGGGCGACGTCCAGGCCGGGCACTTCAGCAACAGCACCGAGATCAGCCAGGGCATCAGCGTCGCCACGCAGGGAGCTGCTAACTGCGCGCCCGCCAATAACGAGCAGATCGACGACCTGGAGAACTACCAGGTGCCGGAGTCGCTCGACGGCTTCGGACTGGTCCATGTCGTCTCCGCCATGGTGGCCTGGGCCGCCCCGGATGCCGAGCAGGTACAGACCGACGTTGCCCGGGTGCTGTCCAGCACCACGCCGCAGGCCCGGAGCACGGCCCAGGCAACCCTCACCAAGGACCTGAGTACGCTGAACGCCGACCGGGCCGCGATAGACGCCCCCATCGCCACGGCCATCAAGGCTCGCACATGCACGCATCGCCGCCCAGGCTGGCGGGCTGACAGCGGCCGGGATGACCGCCGCCAGCGCGAGACAGGAGGCTTGACCTGCAATGCCAGGCATGAACACCGGGCTGAGCAATACGAACCCGGTACTCGTCGCGGCCTTCAGGTCGGCACTTCTGCACCAGGGCCTGGTCATCGTGGTGCTGCTGGTCGTGCTCGGGCTGGTCTGGGCTGGCCTGCGGGAATGGCTGCCAGGAGCCAGGTCGGCCGCCGACGGGCAATGGTCACCGGGGCGGGACCGCCATGCCCGAGGCGGCCGCGCGACGGCTGTTGCGGATCGGCTTCGGCGTCATCTGGATTTTCGACGGACTACTGCAGGCCCAGCCAGCCATGGCCGCTGGCCTTCCGTCGGGGGTAGTCGGGCCGGCCGCGGCTAGCTCGCCAGTCTGGGTCCAGCACCTGGTGAACTGGGCCGGGACATCCTGGTCCTACCACCCGGTCCAGGCGGGCGCCGCGGCTGTGTGGATTCAGCTCGGGATCGGTGCCTGGCTGGTCGCCGCGCCATCCGGCTGGTCGTCCCGCCTGGCCGGACTGGCGAGCCTGGGCTGGGGGCTGGTGGTGTGGGTATTCGGCGAAGCGTTCGGCAGTATCTTCGCGCCGGGCCTGACGTTCCTGTTCGGCGCGCCCGGCGCCGTGCTGTTCTACTGCGCGGCCGGACTGCTGATCGCGCTGCCTGAAGCTCGCTGGCGATCGCCGCAGCTCGGCAGGCAACTCATGGCCTGCCTGGGGGTCTTCTTCGTCGGTATGGCGGTTTTGCAAGCGTGGCCAGGCCGTGGATTCTGGCAGGGCAGGCTGCACGGCCAGCCCGGCACGCTGGCCTCCATGGCGCAGTCCATGTCCGGGACGCCGCAGCCGCACGCCCTGTCGGCTATGGTCAACTGGTTCGCCTCTGTCGACGAGGCGCACGGCTTCGTCGTCAACCTGATCGCCGTCATCGCCCTCGCGCTGATCGGCGCTGCGTTTCTCATCGGCACGGCCTTCCTGGCGGGCACTGACTCCTCTGGCAGCGCTGGCGTTCCGAGAGTCCTGGCTTTCCTGACCACGCCGTCGCGTCTGGTCCGGCTAGCGCTCATCCTGCTCCTCGTGGTCTGCCTGGCCGACTGGGTGCTAATCGAGGACTTCGGTTTCTTCGGCGGACTCGGCACCGACCCCAACAGCATGATCCCGGTCGCGCTGCTGGCGATCGGCGGCTACCTCGCGCTGGTCCAGGTGCCCGGCGCGGTGACCGCCGCTGAGCCCGCCGCTGAGCCCGCCGCGACAGAAACGGCCGACTCCGCCGATACCGGTCAGCCATCTCGCCCAGCGCTCCGCGCCTGGCTGGCCCCGTCCCGGCTGGCGCCTGCCCGGCTTGCCAAAGCGTTCAGCTCAGCCAGCTTGCGCGCGGTGGTCGCAATCTGGGCGGTCGCGGTCGTCATCATCGGCGTGGGCCCGCTGGCGGCAGCCCAGGCCAGCCCGACCGCGAGCCAGGTCATCGCGCAGGCCATCGACGGCAACGCCGCACCGCTCAACTTCCGGGCGCCGGGCTTCTCACTCACCGATCAGCACGGCAAGCAGGTCAGCCTGGCCAGTCTCAAGGGCAAGGTAGTGCTGCTGACATTCCTCGATCCGGTGTGCACATCCGATTGCCCGCTGATCGCGCAGGAGTTCCGCGACGCAGACCAGGTGCTGGGCGTGCAGGCCAAGAGAGTTGTGCTGGTCGCGATCGTGGCCAACCAGGTCTACCACTCCATCGCCTACACCAAAGCCTTCGATAATCAGGAAGGCCTGGCCGCGACACCGAACTGGCTCTACCTGACCGGTTCGGTCCCTCAGCTCGAGCAGACCTGGAAGCGCTACGGCGTCGCGGCTCAGATCGTGCCGGCCGGCGGCATGATCTTGCACAGTGACCTCGCCTTTGTCATCGACGCCAGCGGACGTGAGAGGGCCGAGCTCAACTTCGATCCCGGCCCTGGCACTGCCAGCACGAAGTCGTCGTTCGCGGCAGAACTCGCCGCGCAGGCTCAGCAAGTGATGTCATGAGCACGACTTCGGAGCGACGCGGTGCTCGGAGGCGGCGGGCAGCCATCGTGGCGACAGGCTTGGCCGGCCTGGCGATCGCCGTTGCTGGTTGCGGAAGCACTCCGGCATCCAGCACCGGCCGGCCCGCCGCCGGCATCACCGCGCCTGGGCTGGCGACCTCGCTCGCCTCCGCGGGTGGCACGAGCTGGGCGGTTGTACAGATGGGCGCGTCGGCGGCCCAGCACAACAACTTCTGGGAGCTGTTCGTCCGCCCGGCCGGAACGACCGGCTGGAGACTTGCGACGCCGGTCGGAGTGGCAAGCAACGGCGGGATAGTGGCAGCCATCACCGGATCGGGCTCGCTCATGGCCGGCATCCGGCCGAGCCAGGACCTGACGTTCACGCCGCTGGCGCAGACCACGGACGCCGGCGTCGGGTGGTCGCAGACCAACGTCCTGGACGCGGGTATCGCCGACATGTCCGGCGCGCTGGCCGGCGGCCCGGCAGGCCAGCTGCTCGCTGTCACGCAGTCCGGCGATGTCGATACCAGTTCCAGCTCTGGAGCCAGCTGGAGGCGGCTGACCACGCAGCATGCCCTAGCTGCCACCACCGCCGGCCGGGCCTGCGCGCTGACCGCGATCACCGCGGCCGCCTGGTCGCCGGGCGGCGCGCCGATGCTGGCCGGCGACTGCGGCAAGCACGGCGTCGCGGGCATCTTCACGCGCACCGCAGGCGCATGGCGGGCGACCTCCCCGTCATTGCCGGCCGCGCTCGCGACCGAACCGGTCAGCGTCTTCGGCCTTAATACGACGGGAACGCGCACGACCGCCCTACTCGCCGTCGGCGCCGGCGCCGATACCGGCGTGATCGCCGCCTGGACCACAGACGGCGGTAGCAGCTGGACGCTTTCCGGTGAACTGCGGACCGGCGCTACTGGCCACGCTGTCAGCACAGATCCTTCGGTTTCATTCGGGCCGGACGGAGCTGCAGCTCTCGTGCTGCCCGGCAGACACGCCGGAAGCGCAAGCCAGGGCGCGATCATCGGCTGGCAAGCACCGGGATGGCAGGAACTGCCTCCGCTGCCGGCCTACACCGCCACCGTCTCGGCCACCCAGAGCGGAGCGCCGGAAGCGCTCAGCGCGCACGGGGCGACGCTGACCGCCTGGCAGCTGCCCGCCACCGGGTCGGCCCGCCACTGGACGCCGGTGCAGACAGTGCACGTCACGATCCCGTACGGCTCGTCGAGTTGAGGACCCTGTGACCTACGTTCTCCACCACTGGTCTTTCGACCCGTTCCTCGTCATCGCGATCGTCCTGGCGATCTGGCATGAGATCGGCCTCGCCCGGCTAGCTGCCCGGTCCCGGCCGGACCGCACGAGCCAGCGCAGGCGCCGGTCGCTGCTTTTCTACGCTGGCCTCGCGGTTCTGCTGATCGCGGTGCAGTCACCCATCGACTACTGGGCCGACGACTACTTCTTCGTGCACATGATCCAGCACCTGTTGCTGATGTTCGCCGCACCGTCGCTCATCGTCGCAAGCGCGCCGTGGCAACCGCTGCTGGCCGCGCTACCGGGCAAGTCCGGCAAGACCGCTACCCGGGAAGTCATGACCGGTGGCTGGGCGCGGCCGCTGCGAGCGGCCGGCGGCTTCATGCTCAGGCCCTGGGTCAGCGTGATCTTCTTCAACGCGGTCATGATCTTCTGGCACCTGCCGGACCCATTTGACCTCGCCGAACGCAATCAGACCGTGCACATCTGGCTGATGCATTCGAGCTTCTTCATCGCCGGGGTGCTGTTCTGGTTGCAGTTCATCGGATCACCGCCGTTCCGGATCAGGATGTCGACGGTGGGCCAGGCCGCGGCGCTGCTCGCGACCAACTGCGTCATGTGGGTGCTAGCCATGGCGATGGGCTTCTTGACCAGCTCGTCGTGGTACCCGGTCTACAACCACGTCCCCGGCGTCACGCTGCCGGCGTTCGCCGACCAGCAGATCGGCGCAGGCATCCTGTGGATTTGCGGCGACTTCTGGGCCATCCCGACGATGATTTTCGTCATCAGAAAGCTGATGGCCGAGGACGGCAGCGTCAGCGCGGCCGTCGATCGCATGCTGGGCCGCGGCTCTGCAAGATACAACTGGGCGAACCGCGGCTGACTCGTGAGTGCGTTCCGCTGGGTTGGCGAGCCGGTCGCTGATGATGGCATCACTGAACGGTCGTTCCGGGTGAACCGGCCGGCGGGCATCGTTCCCGGAGCGCTGTGGCTGCCCTCGGCGCCAGCGTCCAGGTATCCGCTCGTCCTGCTCGGGCATGGCGGCTGTTCCCCAGGGACGGCCAGCTTGCCCTGTTCGACTTGTTCACCTCGCCGGACAAGCAGGTGATCGCCTACCCCGGACCGCACGGCCAGACGAAGCCGACAGCAATGGCAGCCTGGTGCAGCTTCATCAGTACGGCCTTGATTTCATGATCCCTGGAGACCTAAGCACCTTCTAGCGTGCACAACGCTCAAGGATCATGGACCAAGGGGCCGGTGCTCAGCCAGTACGGTGCCCAGCCAGTACGGTCGCCAGGACGTCGGCTTCCCGGCGCAGGCGCTCGGCCTGGTCGCCGCGGCTCAGCCGGTCGTATTGGGCGGCCGCGGACTGCCGCTCGGTGATCTCGTCCCGGACGATCCGGGTGACGTCGGCCGCGGTGAGCCGTTTGCGGGTGACCTCGCTGGCCCCCGGCCCTGCCCTGGCTCCGGCGAAATGCTCGCTTGCAGCGGGCGGCGATGCCGCGGGACCGGCTTCAGTCGCCAGATCGACTGCCTCGGCGTTGCCGATGGCCGCGAGGGCAGACCGCAGGGCAGCAACGGCCGCGCGGTCACCCGAGCCGAGCGCTGCAGTGAGGGCCGCCCGCAGGCGCGCAACGAGCGCCAGAGCAGTGTCGTCTCCGGTTGCCGTCACGGTCGGCATGCTATGCAGTGGCTGGCGCCGGGCCAACTCCGTTTCGCCCGCGTTACATCTCGCGTCGCCGCACCGATCCGTCCCGCCTGGCCGCTTAGATTTGTCCCATGGCCAGTGACGTCATTGCGGTGGACGATCCGATGGCCGCCGACATCCGCGAACTGCTAGCGCGCCATCTGGACTTCGCCAGCTCGCTGAGCCCGCCGCAGAATGTTTTCGCGCTGGACGCCACCGGGCTTGTCGATCCGGCTGTGACATTCTTCAGCTGCCGCCGGGGCGGCGAACTGCTGGGGATGGGAGCGCTGAAACAACTCAGCGATCGCCACGGCGAGCTGAAGTCGATGCATACGGCTCAGGCGGCCCGCCGGACCGGCGTGGCCCGGGCCATGCTCGCGCATCTCATCGGGGTCGCGCGGGCGCGCGGCTATCAGCTGCTGAGCCTGGAGACCGGATCGATGGACGGTTTCGCCCCGGCCAGGGCGCTGTACGCGAGCGCCGGGTTCAGCGCCTGCGGCCCGTTCGCCGACTATCAGCCGAGCCCGCACAGCGCCTTTATGTCGCTCCGCCTGTGAGCTGCGCAGCCACGGCTGCTCCGGGCGGTCGCAGCTGGCCGGTCGCTTTCGCGCCCTTCTGAAAGCCGCCGAACAACACTGCCGCCACGATCAGGATGACCAGCAGCGCCACCAGCCAGAGCAGGCATCCGACTGGCCTGCTCCGCCGCCGCCCATTCTCCCGGTAAGGCCGTCTGCCCCAGCCAGCCATAACTTCACCAGCCCTTCGCCTGCGGCCGCCGTCACGCCCGTTGCTGTCCGGCGGCAGCCTCGCAGCTACCCACTGACGCGAAAAGGAATCTCTGGCCGCTAGCTGGGTAGTGGCACGGCGGCATCCCATCGGCGCGGAGGAAAGACGTGCTGCAGATCTCCGGAACTGGCCGGCTGCTAGGCCGGGTCGCTGCCATCGCAGCTGCCGTAGTCGCCGCGATCGGCCTGCTGCTCGTGCTGTCCGCTGTCCACTGGTTACCGCAGCTGCGCGACCCGTTCCGCACCACGACAACCGTGCGGAGCCAGCCCCCGCTGCTGAAGTCGATTACCTCGCTCAGCCGGTACGAGGCTGCCAGCGGCTCGTTCCAGGTTGTCGTCGAACTGTCGAAGGAGACGTCGTTCCTGCCGTCGTTCATCGCCGGCAGCCAGACCCTGTTCATCGGCGTCGGGACCGATATCGCCTACGTGAACTTCGCTCACCTCAAAGGCAGCGCGATCCAGGTCAGGGCCGGGCACGCGGTCACCGTCACACTTCCCAGGGCACAACTCGAGCCGGCCGCGCTGAACGTCAGTCAGTCCTATGTGTTCGCCGAGCAGCAGGGCCTGATCAACCGGGTCGGCGGCTTCTTCTCCGGCAACCCGAACAGCCAGCAGGAGGTCTACATCCTGGCCCAGCGCCGGATTGAGAGCGCGGCGCGGTCAAGTTCACTGCTGGCCGACGCGCAACGCAACACCACCCTGATGCTGACCGGAATGCTGACGTCACTCGGCTTCCGGCACGTCACGGTCAACTACATCGGCAGCTGACCAGGACTTCCCGAGACAGCAGCTAGCGAGGGGCCTTAGGACGCGAGCTTGACCAGGTAGTACGCGCCGCGCCGGTAGGTGATCGCGGCGGCAGTCGGGCCGGACAGCAGCACCTCCGCGTCAGGCAGCTTGAGTGTTGACTCGGTTGCGCCGCTCCGGCTGCTGAGCTGGCTCACCTTCGCCGACGAGCAGGTGGCGGAGCTGCATGAGGCGGACAGCAGCAGCAAGCCGGCCCCGGTAGCAGCAATACCCCGGTCACTGGCAGAGGCTCGCCGCGAGTACTCGTGCGCCAGCGTCGCCTGGTTGTAGCTGTCGAGGTAAAGGGTGCTCGTGCGCCGGCCTACGTGGTAGGCGAGGAGGTCCACCCTGCTCCCAGCCAGGACGAGCTGAAGGCCGATGCCGGAGTACCGCACCTTATGCCCAGCGCCTGACGGCGCGACCCGGACCAGGTAGCTGACGTTCTTGATATCTGCCTGGTAGTAGGCGCCTTTCGAGTCGGCAGCCATCTCGCCCGGATACGCCTGCCCGGTACTGACCCGGTGCACCCTGGCCGACGACGTGGCGAACCGGTACACGTTGGCGTACTGCAGGCTTCCCCCGTCCACGGAATAGTCGGTCCAGGCCCATAGCGTTCCGCGCACGGCGTACAGTCCTGCGGCGGTCGGTACGTGCGAGCTGCTCAACGTCCACTTCGCAACCGCCGAGTGAGCCGAGTTGTACTCGGTCACGGTCCGCCCGACCTCTACGAACACGCCGGACGAATTCGCGGCGACCGCTAGCACGGTCCCGGTGACGGTCAGCACCAGCTTGGCTGACGAGCCGCTCACAACGTAAACGGAAGACCCGTTCGCGTAGTAGACAGACCCGTTAGGTGCCTCACTGAAATCGGTGAACTCCGAGCTGCCCAGCAGCTTGATGCGCGCGCCGGTGACGTGCAGGCCGGCCGGCCTCGCGGCGCCGGCAGCCGCTTGCGCCGCGGTCAGTCCGCCAGAGGCGACCAGAGCCAGTCCGGCAGTGATGGCGACGGCCGCAGAAGTCAGGCTTGTCCTCAGCGCGCGCGAAACAGACATACTTGCCGCTCCCTCCGGGCTGTGGACCGCCCTATCCCGGTCAGATCCTATGGCGCGGCGGCGCGGTTGCCCTGCCATTCCTGAAGAGCCCCGCGCTAATCTGAGCCAGCGTCTGGCTGTCGCGATTGACCTTAACTAGCAGACGCAGGAAGGGAGAGTGCGTCACCAGGAGTTCCCGGTTAAGTTGACTCGGAGGCATGACGGCTTAGAGTGAACGACGTATGCCAATTGTCCGGTAGGAGGTACCGATGGGCCCAACGCTCGGACAGCGTCTGCGCGCGCTCCGGATCGAGCGAGGTCTCAGTCAGGCAGAACTGGCCGGTGATCTTGTTTCACCGAGCTACGTGTCGCTGATCGAGTCCGACCGGCGGTCGCCAGAGCGCGACGTCCTTGATGGTCTCGCGCGCCGGCTTGGCTGCTCCGCGCTATTCCTCGAGTCGGGTGTCGCACCCGAGGAACTCAACGAGCAACGGCTTCGGCTGCAGTTCGCCAATATCGCCCGGATGAACGGGTCGCTTAACGAGGCCCGTGATCAGTTCACCGACCTCCTTCAGGTGGCAAGCGGCGAGATCCGGCGCGAAGCGATCTGGGGCCTGGCCCGCATCGAAGAATCGCAGGGCAATTTCCACGAGGCCATGACACATGTTGAGGCGCTGCTGGAAGCGGCCAGGACCGGAGAACCCGGTACACCTGGACTTCTGACCTTGTTCAACGCCCGGTGCAGCATTTACCGGAAAGCCGGCGACTTTTCCCGCAGCATCGAGGTCGGCGAGGCCGCCCTCCGCCAGGTGCGCGAGCTCGGCCTGGAGGGAACCGAAGACGAGATCCGGCTCGCTTCCTCACTGGTCGCCAGTTACCGGCGCCGGGGCGACTTGTTCTCAGCGCAGCACCTTGCCAGCCAGGTGATCGAGCGGGCAGAGAAGCTTGGCTCACGGGAGGCCCAGGGTAACGCCTACTGGAACGCGTCCACGGTCGCAGCCGCCCGCGGAGAGCTGAACCTGGCGCTCGAACTTGCCGCCAAGACGCTGGGGCTGCTTTCGGAGAGCGCGCCGAACCAGAACCTGGCCGCCATGCGCGTCACCTACGCGTGGCTGCTGCTGCGGTGTGACCCGCCGCGGCTCGACGAGGCTGAAGCGCTCCTCGCGCAAGCCCGGGAAACCCTCACCGCGCTGTCCATGAGCTCGTACCTGGCGAGCTGCGAGACCGAGATCGCGCGCTGCGCTTTGCTGCGCGGCAATTTCGACGACGCCATCGAGGTCGCTAGCCGGGCGATATCGAGGTGTGCGGACGGAGCGCCCGAGCTGGCACAGGCCCGCATGGTCAGCGGACTCGCGCTGACGTTGAGCGGCAGGGCAGAGGAAGGTATCGCGCTCATGACGAACGCGGCCGAGCTGCTGGCCGCCCTCGGATCGCGCATCGATGCCGCCCGGGCCTGGCGCGAACTGGCCGAGGCACTCATCAAGGCAGGGCGGTCCGAGCAGGCGATCGACGCTTTGCGCCGCGCGGCAGACTACGCAGGAGCTGAGCCATCCGTCATGCGCGCCGGCACGCATCCGTCACTATCGGTAGCCGGGTAGTAGCAGCGAGCTAGCGGACGGCCTCGCTAGAGGACTGCAGAGTCGGTTGCAGCGCTCAGGCTTCGCAGCAGGAAGTCGGTGGCACGGGTTCGCAAGTTAGCGACGTTCTGCGGGCGCACGTACCGGTGACCTTCGTCTTCATAGATGGTCAGCTCACAGTCCCGGCCAGCCGCCGTCAGCGCGTCGGCCAGCGCAGTGGCCTGGCTCACCGGGACTCGCGGGTCCTGCCGCCCGTGGAACAGCCGCACGGGTGCCCTGACGTCAGCGGCCCTGGCGACCGGGGATGCGGCCGTCAGCCGGTCCGCGTCGGCGACCGGGTCCCCGATCCTGGCAGCCTCCCGCTGCCCCGCCGGGCCGCCGAACGAGAGCAACGCGCCCACGTACCGCACCAGGTCGGTAGGCGCCGACGCTGCTGCGACGCCCGCGAGCGGGATCTCTCCCTGCGTCGCGAGCATGAGCGCGGCATACCCGCCGTAGCCGTAGCCGATGGCCGCCACCCGGTTCAGGTCGATGAGCTCGGAAAGTTCATCCGCGCGCAGCGCGTCGATCAGGTCGTCCTGCATGGCGAGCGACCACTGCCCGTCGGCGCAGTCCCGGAAGGCCTTGCCGAACCCGCGAGAGCCGCGGTAATTCACCTGCAGGCAGCCGAGGCCGGCAGCAGCGACCGACTGTGCCCAGGGATCAAGCTGTGCACCGTCCCTGGACCACGGGCCGTCATGCACCGCCAGCACTGCAGGCCAGGGCGGCGGCTCGCTAGGGCGGGTGATGAAGCCAGTGATCTGCCTGCCATCCCTCGCGCGGTAACTGAACGGATCGCGGCGCTGGGTCCGGATCCGGGCCAGGCTGGTAAACCTGGCCAGCGTCTTGCTGACGGCTGCGGTAGCCCGGCTGATCGTGATGAACGCCGGGCCGCCGACCGGAATCGATACCTCAGCCAGGCAGTGAGTCTCGTTCCGGCCGATGATCGCGGCCGCTGCGCCGTCCGCGACTTGCTTCAGGCGGCTGAGGTCCGCCGCGGCGGAGTCGGTCAGCGCCACTTGCGGATTGACCGGGTCAGTCGTCGTCACCAAGTCGGGTTCGGTCCCGTCCGGTGACATCAGGGCGGAGGTCACGTCGAACCCGTCGGCTGCGCTCAGCACTCTCGGCGTCCAGCCCGGGGCCGTCATCGCGACGAGAGCGACCGTATCGCGGCCCGCGGAACTCAGCGCATAAAGAGTTGGCGAGTCGGCGGCAAATGCCAGCGGAGCCGAGAGCTCAGCGTCCGGTTCTGGCATCGTCAGGATGCGCGACCATGAAGGCCGGGCGAGCGGGCTGTGCCACCATTCGCATCCGCCGCCGGCGGAATGGACCGCGACTGCCTGGGTAGTGCTTGCCAGCCAGCGGTCCGCTGGCCTGCTCGGCGACTCCCACTCAGCCAGCACGGAGCCACCAGGCGTGACAGCCTGAAGCTGAAAGCCGCTGGTGACCGGATGCCGTACCCCGAGCAGGATGCTCGGCTTGTCGCCGCCGCCTTGCCCCGCGTACTGCGAATCTGCGCCAAGGCCGGGCGTCAGCCTGGTCAGGGTGCGGGCCCGCAGGTCGAGCCAGGCCAGCACATGCTGCTCTGCGCCGGGCAGCTGAAGCACCAGGATCAGTCCGTCACCGCCGAGGCCCCCAGTGGTAACCGCGCAGTCGCCACGGCTGCAGATCGGACACGAGCTGCATGGGTGAGTTGCCAGTACCGATCCACACGTTCGCGGCACCGTCATGCCAGCGGACGGCGGCGAACCTGTCACCTGCGGGAGCCAGTCTCGGTCTGGTCCAGTCTGGCCGTTCAGGGACGACGTATCCGGTGGCCATCCTCACCCTGATCGCTAAGCCGCCAGCCGAAGAACGCGGCGACCGGTTCTAATGCCGCCCCTAGGACGTTATCGGGCGACTTCGTGCCTAGTCAAGGTGGCCTTGACTGATCCGCTTATGCCTGAGTGTCGTCTGTAGTGCAATGTAATAGCAGAATGACCGCTTTTCATGACTGCTGAGGCCGAGGCGGCATGTCGCCGTCTCCAACACCAGATGGGTGGAACTCACATGACCCGCATCCGCATCGCCGCCGCCTCCCTGCTCGCCGCCATCGCCGTACTCGCCGGCGGAGCGGTCGTCCACCATGACGCCGCGCAAAGCGCCAGTCACAAGGTCGTAAACGCGGGCGAGATCGATTGCTGCGACGCCGTGACGATGAGGTGATCCGGTCGGCCCGCCGCCAGGCCAGGCCGGGCCAGGCCGGGCCAGGCGCGCCTGCCTGACCCGGCTTGGTGAGGCGGGAAGGGTCGCCGACCGCTTGTTGTTAGCCACTGGCATGCAGGTGGAGATCTGGTCAGATGTGGTGTGCCCGTGGTGCTACCTAGGCAAGAAGCGCTTTGAGCGAGCACTAGCGGACTTCGAGCACCGGGACCAGGTGCAAGTGGTCTACCGGTCGTTCGAGCTTGACCCGACCGCGCCGCAGGGCGTGACAACGCCGACGGCCGAGCGGCTGGCAGAGAAATACGGGATGAGTCCGGCGCAGGCCGATCAGGCTCAGCAGCAGATGGAAGAGCGTGCCGCAGCGGACGGGCTGACGTTCCGGATGGACGGCCTTCGCAGCGGCAATACCAGGGATGCGCACCGGCTGCTTCAGCTGGCCAGGGAAGCCGGCCTGCAGGAGCAGCTGATGGAGCGGTTGCACCGCGCCTACTTCACCGACCAGGAGTCGGTCTTCGACCACGAGTCGCTCACCCGGATCGCCTCCGAAGCCGGCCTGGACCGCGAGGATGTCGCTGCCGTGCTGGCGAGCGATCAGTACGCCGAGCACGTCGACACGGACGAGCAGATGGCACAGGCTCTGGGCGCCACCGGCGTTCCGCTGTTCGTTATCAACCGCAAATACGGCATCTCCGGCGCACAGCCGCCGGAGACGATCGCCAGCGTGCTCGAGCGCGCCTGGCGCGAGGCGCCGGTGCAGGGGTAAGGGCCCTAGTGACCAGCTCACCCGGTCTGGTTCCCTACTTGGTATGACATTCCCCCCGCCGTCGCCTTCCGGCGAGCCACCCGACTGGTTCACCCGCGCCCTGGCCGCTCCCGTGGTATCCGCTGCGGTAACCGTGGCCGGAACCGAGATCGCCTACCGCGAGTTCGGCGACGGTGCGGGCAACGGGATCATCCTGGTCCATGGCGGTGCCGCGCATTCCCGCTGGTGGGATCACATCGCCCCGCTGCTGGCGAGCGGGCGGCGGGTGGTCGCGATTGACCTGTCCGGCCACGGTGACAGCGGCCGGAACGAGAAGTACACGCTCGACGGCTGGGCGGCCGAGGTCATGGCGGTCGCCGCGGATGCGGGCTTTGCCGAGCCGCCGATCGTCGTCGGGCACAGCATGGGCGGCTTCGTCGCGCTGCGGACAGCCGGACTCTACGGCGCCGAACTCGACGGCATCGTCGTCATCGACTCCCCGGTGCAGGACATCACGCCAGAGCAGCAGGCAGCCAGGGACGAGCGGGCGTTCGGACCGCTACGGGTTTACCCGACCCGCGAGGCGGCCATCAGCCGGTTCCGCCCGATTCCGGACCAGCCCGCGCTGCCGTACATCCGGGCGCATGTCGCAGCCACCTCGATCCGCCCGGTCGAGGGCGGCTGGAGCTGGAAGTTCGACCCTGCCGTCTTCAGCCAGTCCGGCGCGACACCGCAGCTCCTCAGGCACCTCGAGTGCCGGGTCGCGCTGTTCCACGCCGAGCACGGCATCGTGCCGCCGCAGACGACAGAGTTGATGTATGACAAGCTCGGCCGCCGGGCACCGGTGATCGAGATCCCCGCGGCAGGCCATCACGTGATGCTGGACCATCCGATCGCGCTGGTAACTGGCATCCGGACGCTGCTGTCAGACTGGGATCACTCCCTGCCCGCCTGGCCCGGGCCCGGCTAGGCAGCACCAGCTAGGCAACAATTGCCGGATGAGCCCAGGCGAGCCAGGGCAGCCACCAGGCCGCGTGATCGTCGTCGGCTCCGTCAACGTGGACCTGGTTATGCGGCTGCCGCAGTTGCCGGCGCCGGGCCAGACGATCACCGGCGGCGAGCTGGCGCGCTATGACGGCGGCAAGGGTGCCAACCAGGCGGTCGCAGCCGCACGCGCAGGAGCCGCGACCTTCCTCGTCGGCGCGGTCGGCGCAGCGGACGGCCAGCCGTCAGTCGACGCGCTCGTGGCCGACGCCGTAGACGTGACCGCCATCGACCGCTGCGGCGCACCGACGGGCCACGCGATCGTCCTGGTCGATGCCGACCGGGGCGAGAACCAGATCGCCGTCGCGCCCGGAGCCAACGCGCTGGTCTCGCCTGGCCACGTCTCGGCTGCGCTCGGCGTGCTGTGCCTGGCTCCGGCCGATGTCGTGGTGCTGTCGTTCGAGCTTCCGGTGGCCGCGCTCCAGACCGCTGCCCATGCGGCCCGCTCAGCAGGCATCTGCCTGGTCGTTAACCCGGCGCCGGCACTCCCCCGTTCCCTCGATCTGGTGTCCGGCGCGATCATCACCCCGAACGCCGGCGAACTCGCAGCCATCGCCCGGATCGCCGGCCTTCCTCCCAGCGAGCACAGGTCCCCGGCCGAGCTGGAGGCCACCGCAGTCGCGCTAGCCCGGCGCACGGCGGCGCCGGTCATCGTCACGCTCGGGCCGGACGGGGCACTGCTGGCCCGCCCTGACGGCGCCGAGTACTTCCCCGGCCACCGCGTCACCGTCCGTGACACCACCGGGGCAGGCGACACCTTCACCGGCGTGCTGGCCGCGAGCCTGGCCGCCGGCCAGCCGCTGTCCAGTTGCGTGCGGCGGGCCGTCGCCGCGTCGGCCCTTGCCGTCACGCGCGACGGCGCCCGGCCTGGCATGCCGGCTGCGGCCGCGATCGATGAACTGCTGGCCGGCGGCTGATCGCAGCTGACGCAGCACCGGCCGCCGTAGCCCGGGTTCAGGCACCGGGCAAACGCCGGGCCAGGATCGCGCAGCGGCCGGAAACTTATCCGGCCGTTCGTTTACCGGAGCGCGATGTTGATCAAATAACCGGCTATGCCGACAGCTCGCGCCGGGTCGCTGACGACAACGGCAGACCCGATCAGCCAGTTCTTCGCCGATCTCGCAGCGCCGGGCCATCTCGCCACCTTCGAGGGCGACTCGGCCACGCTGCGCTTCGACGTGCGGGATGGCAGTCAGATGCAGCACTGGTACGTGGCGGTCAGCGACGGCGACGTGACCGTGACCCGCCAGAACAAGGCAGCCGACGCCATCATCCACGTCGACCGGGCGCCGTTCGATGCCATCGTCACCGGCCGGCTGAACGCCCAGGCCGCTCTCCTGCGCGGCCTGCTGACCTGTGAGGGCAGCGTCGCGGCGCTGATGATGTTCCAGCGGTGCCTGCCAGGACCGCCCGGCTCCACCGGCCGGGTCGCGCCGATCAGTTCGCAGACAGTGATGGCTCAGCGGAGGCCGATGTGAGCGACCAGCTCGTACAGATCCTGGAAGGCAACACCTTCGTCGTCAGCGACGACCGGGGGGATATCGAGGCGTCCAAGACCGACCCGACCGGCCTGTTCTCGTTCGACACGCGGTTCCTGTCCCGGTGGGTGCTGACGGTAAACGGCAACCGCCTGACGGCGCTGTCGACCGACGACATGCAGTATTTCCAGACCCGGTTCTTCCTGGTGCCCGGCAGCGGGACGGTCTACGTCGACGCCAAGCTGTCGGTCATCCGCCAGCGCGAGGTCGCCGACGGCTTCCGGGAGACGCTGCGAGCACTCAACCACGAGAACTCACCCGTCGAACTCACCATCCGGATCGAGGCGGCGAGCGACTTCGCCGACCTGTTCGAGGTCAAGGACGCGCTCAAGAAGAAAGGCCAGTACGGAAACGAGGTGGCAGACGGGTGTCTCGTGCTGCGCTACACACGCGAGACCTACGTCCGCGAGACCTGGATCACCTCGTCTCAGCCTGCCAGCGTCGACGAGAAGGGGCTGACCTTCACCGTTACCGTGCCGGCGCACGGCGAGTGGAGCACCGATCTGGATGTTGTCGTGTCGCAAGGCTCCCCCGACGAAACGTCGGAGGGCCCGATCGGGATCCGCGGGCAGGGCCGCCGGCGCGTGCGCGAGGACATGGCACACGGCCTGGAGAAGTGGCTGCAGAAGGTGCCCTCGGTGGAGTGCGACTGGGAGGCAGTCGGGCACATCTACCGTCGCTGCCTGACCGACCTGGCCGCGCTGCGGTTCTCCACGCTCACCCTGCCTGGCCGCTCGCTGCCCGCGGCGGGACTGCCCTGGTTCATGACGATCTTCGGCCGGGACAGTATCTTCACCAGCCTGCAGGCGCTGCCGTTCACCTCCGAGCTCGCCTCGACCACGCTGCTCGCGCTGGCCGAGCGCCAGGGCACTCGGATTGACGACTTCCGGGACGAGGACCCCGGCCGCATCCTGCATGAGATGCGCTACGGCGAGATGACCGCGTTCGAGGAGCGGCCGCATTCGCCGTACTACGGCAACGCCGACGCCACCGCGCTCTACGTGGTGCTGCTTGATGAGTACGAGCGCTGGACTGGCGACACCAAGCTAGTCCGCAGCCTTGAGCGTGCCGCTCGGGCCGCGCTCAACTGGATCGACGAGTACGCCGACTTGCAGGGCAACGGCTACGTCTCCTACCAGCGGCGCAACCAGAAGACCGGGCTGGAGAACCAGTGCTGGAAGGACTCCTGGGACTCCATCTCCTACCGGAACGGGGACTTGCCCGGATTCCCGCGCGCGACCTGCGAGCTCCAGGGCTACGCCTACGACGCTAAGGTCCGCGGTGCCCGGCTGGCGCGGCAGGTCTGGCAGGACAACGCCTTCGCCGACCGGCTGGAGAAGGAAGCCGCTGACCTGAAGCGCAGGTTCAATCGTGACTTCTGGGTGGAGGACGGTGAGTACTTCGCGGTCGCGCTGGATGGCGACGGGCGCCGAGTCGACTCGCTGACCTCCAACATCGGGCACCTGCTGTGGAGCGGCATCGTCGAGACGTCCAAGGCCAAGTCCATCGCGCGGCACCTGCTCGGGCCGCGGCTGTTCTCCGGCTGGGGCGTCCGCACGCTGGCCGAGGGCGAAGCCCGCTACAACCCGATCGGCTATCACGTCGGCACGGTGTGGCCGTTCGACAACTCGTTCATCGCCTGGGGCCTGCGCCGCTACGGCTTCAAGGACGAAGCGGCGTGCGTCGTGGCTGGCATCATGGAGGCGGCCGAGGTGTTCAAGGGCCGGCTGCCCGAGGCGTTCGGCGGCTACCACCGCGGCACTACACGGTACCCGGTGCAGTATCCGACGGCGTGCAGCCCGCAGGCCTGGTCGACCGGGGCTCCGCTGCTGCTGCTGCGAGCCGGCCTTGGCCTGGAGCCGCAGGGTGACAACCTGATCGTCGACCCGGCGCTGCCGCTGCAAGTTGGCCATCTGCAGATCCTCGACCTGCCTGGCCGGTGGAAGAAGATGGACGCCTTCGGCCGCGGCCGGATCGACACCGACCGGCTGACCGGGCGCGCGGCAAAAGCCAGGTAGTCCCGCGCGCCCGGCAGCGAAGTGACGGCCTACCGCTCGCCTTCCGGGGACGGCAGCTGGTCGTGCGCCAGCACGCGCTCCTCTATCGCGTGCTCGACAGCCTCGCCCATGGCGATGCCCGCGAGCGACAGGTCGTTAGCTCGCCGGCCGCGGTAGACCACGAAGAGCACCACTACTCCGACGGCCAGCCAGCCCAGCACGATGAACGGCGCGATGGAGACCGGCCAGGCCGGCAGCGGCACGACGGAGTAGTACACCACCACGGCCAGCGCGAGGGAGCCGATCGCCGGGATCAGCACGTGCTTGCCCCAGCCGAACTCGGTCGGGTGCTCGCGCCGGTAGAAAACGTACAGGCCGACGTTGGCGACGATGTAGACGAAGGCCAGCGCGAAGGTGAACCAGGTGCCGGTCACGTTGTAGACGTTGGCAACCCCGATGATGACCGGCAGGATCAGGCCGAGCACGATGTTGATGCCGGTCTGGGTGATGACGGCGTTCGTCGGCGTCTGGTTCTTCGGGTGCACCTTCAGCAGCCAGGATGGCAGCGCCTTCGCACGGGCCATGCCGTACAGGAACCTGGTCGAGGCGTTCGTGCACGCGATCGACACCGCGATCGCCGAGTTGAACAGGGCCAGCAGCACGAGGATCCAGGCACCGCCCCAGAGTCGCTGGCCCAGGATGAAGGCGGGCAGCTGAGCTAGAGCTCGCGAAGGCTGTCAGCTTGGTCGTGCCCCACCCGCTTGTCTGTCCCCAGGACACCACCACGAGGAACACGCCCATGATCAGGATCGAGCCCATGACGGCCCGCGGGACGGTCCGCTTCGGGTCGCGGCTCTCCTCCGCCAGCGGGGCCGCAGCGTCCCAGCCGGTGATCGCGAAGATCGCGAACACGACGCCGAGGAACAGGCCGTGCAAGTGGCTGCTGTGGAAGGAATTCGAGATCCAGTTCAGGTTCACCCCGCCAGCGCCCGGGCTGGCGAATCCGCTGAGCGCTATCGCCAGCACGATCACGGCCTCGAAGATTCCGAGCACGATCAGCAAGTTCACCGACAGCTCGACTCCGCGCCAGGCCGTCCAGGCGACGAACAGGATGAGAAATACCATGAACCACCACCATTCAAAGGTGATGTTCTATTCGGCCTTCAATGTGGACTGCAGTGTCGAGCCCATGAAGGACCCGACCTGCGCGATCACCACCGGGTAGAAGAGCAGGTACACCCAGGCGACCAGGAAGCCCCAGCGGCCGCCGAGCGAGCGGGACACGAACGTGTAGTAGCTGCCGGTCGACGACAGGTGCTTGCTGAACTGAGCGAGTACGTAGCCGAGCAGCAGGGCGATGACGAACGCGCCGAGGTAGGCCATCGGCGCGCTGACGCCCGCGTTGAGCACGATGAACGGCACGGTGAACAGGCCGGCGATGGCCGGCGCGATGCTGGTGACGCTCTGCATGAGCACGCCCGGCAGCTTGATCGCGCCGGTTTTCAGGCTGGTGCCGGACTCGCCCGGCGGGCTGACACCGGCGGGGCTGGTGGACTGGGTCATGGTCTTGCCTCCCTGGTTTTCGAGGCGTGCGCCTCAGTTGCCCTGCATGGCCGTGCTGGCGCACGAACTCGTCGTAGGCGTGCTCCGGCTTTGCCGACTCGTGCACCACCGCGCGGATGGCGCGGATCATCTCGACCGGGTGGTCGCTCTGGAAGATGTTGCGGCCCATGTCCACTCCGGCCGCTCCGCCCTCGATGGCGCGGTAGGCCATCGTCAGAGCTTCGAGCTCGGGCAGCTTGCGGCCGCCCGCCATGACCACCGGCACGGGACAGCCCGCGGTCACGGTGTCGAAGTCTTCGGCGCAGTAGTAGGTCTTGACTACGTGCGCGCCGAGCTCAGCGCAGATCCGCACCGCCAGGCGCAGGTACCGGGCGTCTCTGGTCAGCTCACGGCCGACCGCGGTGACCGCGAGAACCGGCACGCCGGCCCGCTGGCCCTGGTCCACCAGCCTGGTCATGTTGCGCACCGACTGGGTCTCGAACTCACCGCCGATGAAAACCTGGACAGCCACCGCAGCGGCATCGAGCCGCAGGGCATCATCCATCGCGACCGCGATGTGCTCATTGGACATCTCTTTCAGCACGCTGGGACCGCCGCTGGCTCGCAAGACGATCGGCGCGCCGGAGGCTGGCGGGATCGTTGAGCGGACCATGCCGCGGGTGGTCATGAGCGCGTCTGCGTACGGCAGCAACGGCACGATCGACAGGTCTACCCGTTCCAGGCCTGTCGTCGGCCCCTGGAAGTAACCGTGGTCAATCGCGAGCATGACGGTGCGGCTGGTGGCGGGCCGGAACACCCGGGCGAGCCGGCTCTGCATGCCCCAGTCCAGCGCGCCTGTGCCCTTCAGCTTGCTGACATGGACAGGTGCGGGCACCTGCGACTGAAACCGGGCGCCGTCGGTGAGTTCGTCGTTATCGGGCATGGGTTCGCCGCCTCCAGCGGTTAGCGCCAGCACGGCTGGCCTGGGTTGCCTGATGCGTCATGACGGGTAGACGTAGCTCGGCTTCAGCTCGATCGCGTGGCCGTTCCCGGACTCCAGCACCCACTTGATGATCGGGCCGGTGTCGAGGTAATAGAACTCGATGGAGTCGCCGATCCGGCCGCTCATCAGCACGTCGGCGCCGCGCTCCCGCCAGTGCCCTTTGAGCAGCTCGCTGTCGGCGTCGTTGTGCTTCATGCAGGCGATGTGCTGCACGCCTTCGCCATAGGTGTCGAGGTACTCCTGGTAGATGCTCGGCCCGCTGACCGGCTGGATCAGCTCGAAGCCAAGGTCGCCTACCTTCGTCTCAGCGCCGATCATCCGGAACTCCACCGGCTCGCCGCGGACCATCGTGTCGTGCAGCAACGGCGGCTTGTAGTCGAAGACGCTCCACGGGCCCCAGCCGAGGTCCTCGGTGTAAGCCTTGAGCGACGCTTCCATGTCGCGGACCACGATGGCAATCTGGGAGATCGCCATCGGAGTGGGCGGGGTGACGATCCGTCCGGCGGTGTCGGTCATTGCGGGCCTCCTGGACTGGCTGAAGTTGCAGCAGTGCGGGTTGCGGCAGTGCGGGTTGCGGCAGTGCGGGTTGCGCCAGGGGGCTGGGTCCGTAGCGCCGCGAGCATCGCGGTGAGGTTGCCGGCCGCATCGCGGCCGTCGAAGATCGCACTGCCGCTGACCACGAGGTCGGCGCCCCACGTC
The DNA here is from genome assembly GCA_963831615.1 of uncultured Actinomycetota bacterium. Classification (GTDB taxonomy): domain Bacteria; phylum Actinomycetota; class Actinomycetes; order Streptosporangiales; family Streptosporangiaceae; genus JAJYUU01. The sequence continues at coordinate 263,584 of CAWHQU010000005.1, forward strand.
GCGACCTCGGCAGCGTTGCGCAGCGTCACGCCGCCGTCGACGCCGATCAGGATCGGGTGGTCGGCAGCCGCCGCGAGCTCCCGGGCCGCCGCGATGCGGCGCGGTGTATTGGCCGCCGGAGCCTGCGACGACCAGCCGGGGCTGACCGCGAGGACAAGCACTAGGTCGATGAGCTCAAGGAGCGGCTCGATGACGCCCATCGGAGTGCCGGGGTTGAGCGCGTACCCGCGCAACACCGGGTGGACATCGGCCGACAACGCGGTGAGCTCGGTCAGGACCCGGTGCGGGTGCCTGCTCGCCTCGGCGTGCACGGTCACGATCGACGCTCCGGCCCGCACGATGTCCGGCAGGATGCGGCCGGGCTCGTCGACCATCAGGTGCGCGTCGACAGGCACGCCGGTCGCCGCGGCTGCCGCGATGACCGCAGGGCCGACTGTGAGCTGAGGGCAGAAGCTGCCGTCCATCACGTCGACATGCGCGAACTCCGCGCGGCCGCGAAGCAGGTCCAGCTCCGCGCCCAGCCGGGTCAGGTCAGCGGTCAGGATTCCGGCCGAAAGGAGCGGCGCGGCGGGTGTGTCAGTCACGATGCAGCACCTGACCGCCGTCGAGCGGGATGACAGCCCCGGTGATGAACGAGGCCAGCGGGCTCAGCAGCAGCGCGATCCAGCGGGCTACCTCGCCCGGCGGTGCCGATCCGGCCGAGCGGCACCTGCTCGGCCAGCCAGCGGTAGGCCGCGTCCAGATCATCCGCCCAGGTCGCGTGGATCGGCGTGTCGATCGGGCCGGGGGCGATGCAGTTCACCCGGACGCCTGAGCTCGCGAGCTCACCCGCGAGTGTCTTCGTCAGGTAGTTGATCGTGGCCTTGGTCGCCCCGTACACCGACTGGCCGGTCAGCTGCAGCGAGCCAGACGACGAGCTGATGTTCACTATCGACTTGATCCGGCGGACGCGAGCAGGTCCGGCAGCGACTGCCTGGATCAGGAAGTACGGGGCGCGCACGTTGGTCGCGAAGTGCTCGTCGAACGCGTCGGTCGTCCATTCGCCGACCGGCCAGTGCCTGACGATCGCCGCGTTGTTGACCAGGCCGTCGATCCGGCCGTAGCGGTCGTGGCAGGCGGCCGCGACCCGAGCCGGGCTGTCCGGTTCGGCCAGGTCGGCAGCTACGCAGAAGGCCTCGCCGTTAGCGGCCTTGATGAGATCGGCCTGCGCCTCGAGCGCGTCCTTGCGGCGGCCGACGAGCACGACGCTGGCACCCGCGCCGCCGAGCAGCCGCGCCGTCGCCGCGCCGATTCCGCTGCCCGCGCCGGTGACGATGATGGCCGCGTCGCGCAGGCCGAGGTCGAATACTCCGGTGGCGACCGGTTCTGGCGCCTAGGGTGCAGACATCCGACCTCCCGGAAATCGCAGTAGCGGCGACTGAGTAAGATCCTTCTACATCACCGTGGGCATATGTCAAGACTCTGAGCGACTGCTCATTGTCTCTGGCCGGCTTACCCGGCCGGGAGTTAAGCTTCGATGGACCCGTTCACGTGGTGCGGACACCGCTGGCAGCAGGCCCCGAGCGAGGCGATGAGTGAGGAGCACCGGGATCGACGTCGGCCGCTGGAGTTCGGAGGAACTGCTTGCTGCGAGCCGCGTGGTTCTACTACAAGGACGAGCTGACTCAGGACGAGATCGCCAAGCGGCTGTCGGTGTCGCGCGCGTCGGTCGGCCGGCTGCTCGACCGGGCCCGGCGCGTCGGGCTGGTCTCCATCAACCTGAACGCCGAGTACCTCGAACGCGTTCGAGCTCAGCGCCGAACTGCGCCGGGTGTTCGACCTGTCCGAGGCGCTGGTCGTGCCCGATCACGACAAGGAGCCTGCCGACCACCACGCGCTCAACGCGCGGGTCGGCCTCGGCGGCGCGCAGTTCCTGAGCACGCACCTGCGGCCAGGCGGGAGCCTCGGCGTCGGCTGGGGCGAGACGGTGTCGCGCGTGATCGCCGCGACGAACTTCGGCGCGGTCGGGCCGATTCACATGGTCGACGCTCACCGGCGGGGTCGACGGTTACCTGCAGACGATCCTGTCGTCCAAGGGCGACGCGGCGACGGCGACCGGTCACGACGGCAGCCGTCATCCCGGCGCCGACCTATGCCGTCATCGCCCGCGCTGGCCGCGGCGCTGCGCGAGGAACCGACGATCCAGCAGGTGCTCAAGCACGCGTGCGAGGCCGAGCAGGCAGTGGTCGGCGTCGGCACGCCGACGCTGGACGCCACGATCGTGCAGCTTGGCTATCTCAGCCACGATGACCTCGCGCTGCTGCGCGAGCACAACGTGGTCGGCGACATCCTCGGCCAGTTCTTCGACGCCGACGGCACCGTCGTCGACATCGCCGCTGCACGACCGGCGGATCGGCATCGAGCTCGCCGACCTGAAGTTCATCCCGAAGGTCGTCGGCGTCGCCGGCGGCGTGCACAAGGCACCGGCGATCCTCGGCGCCCTGCGCGGCGGCTTCCTGGACGTCCTGGTGACGAACGAGCTGGCCGCGATCTCGCTGCTCGAACTCGAGCGCGGCCAGCCGGCGGCTAGCCGGCCACCACGTCGTAGATCGCCCGCACGTACTGCTCGCTGCGGTCCGAGCCGATGATGCCCGGACCCATGTTGTTCATCATGTACGAGATCGTCATGCGCCGGCCGAGGTCCATGATGATGACCGAGCCGCCCCAGCCGCCCCAGAAGCAGATCTTCTCGTCGGGAACGTAGGGCAGCGTGTCCAGCTGGGGTAGCCCGTAGCCGATGCCGAACCGGAGCGGTACGCCGAGGACCAGGTCGATGCCGCCCGCCTGCTCGCGGAATATCAGCTCGATGGTTTCCGGGCGGAGCAGGCGGACTCCGTCGACCTCGCCGCCGCGGGAGATCACCGACAGGATCCGTGCTACCGAACGCGCGTTGCCGTGACCGTTAGCGGCGCCGATGTCGGCATGCCGCCACGCAGCCGTGTTGGCGGCGGCAGCGTCCGCGGGCGGCCCGGTGAACGTCTTGACCGCCGGGCTGTCCATGCCCAGGGCCTCGAGGTCGAACGGAAGCGGCGGCGGCGGTACCACGTTGGCGATCCGGTTCCAGTCGCGTTCCGCAGCACCGATCTGGAAGTCGGCGCCGAGCGGCCCGGCGATCTCGTCGGCGACGAACTGCTTGAGCGATATCCCGGTGATGCGCCGCAGTACCTCTCCGATGAGGTGCCCGAAGTTGAGCGCGTGGTAGCCCGATGCGGTGCCCGGCGGCCACCACGGCGCCTGAGCGGCAAACCGGGATGTGGCCTTGTCGAAGTCGTAGAGGTCCTCGATGACAGCAGGCTGGTCGAGGCCTGACACGCCCGAGGTGTGCGAGAGCAGGTGCCGGACCAGCACGTCCTGCTTTCCGGCCGCGGCGAACTCAGGCCAGTACCGGGCGACGGGCGCGTCTACGTCGAGCTCGCCGCGGTCGGCCAGCATCAGGGCCGCCAGGCTCGTCACTGTCTTGGTCGTCGACCAGACGTTGGTGATCGTGTCCTGCTCCCACGGCCTGCGTCCGGGCCTCGTCCCGGTAGCCTCCCCACAGGTCGACGGCTATTTCGCCGTCGAGGTCGAGCACGACGGAAGCGCCGAGTTCGGCCCCCGAGTCCACATTCCGCGCCAGCGCGTCCTTCAGCGCGCCGAAGCGCTCATCGCACGTGCCCTGTAGGTCAGCCATCCAGCGTGTCTCCTTGTCTCGGCCGGTATCCCGCAGCGTAGGGCGTGCCGGGCCAGCAAACAATGAGCGCGGTACTAGCTAACTGATCAGTACTGGCTACCGATCCGGCTAGCTCACTGATCCGGGTGGCGGGATCGTGCCCGGCCCGCTGGTGTTGCAGGCAAGCGCCGCCGGGTCAGTGTCCAGCAGCGGGCTGGCCAGCTTTGGCGGATGCTCGAACGCGGCAGTGCTGAAGTCCAGCATGTCCAGCATGCTGTTGGCGTTCGCGTCCCGGTAGGTCAGGGCCGGCAGGTTCCACTTGTGCTCGACAAGCGCGCAGATGCTGGTGTGGTCGAAGACCTCGTGGGAGACGTAGTCTGCCCGCGCCCAGGGCGAGACGATCGCGCACGGCACCCGGAAGCCGTACTGGCGGAAGCCGGTGTAGGCGACCGTTGCGTCAGGCGGGATGTCGTCCGGGGCGATGGCGGCCGGCGGGGCGACGTGGTCGTAATAGCCGCCATGCTCGTCGAAGGTCCAGATCAGCAGCGTGTCCTGCCATCCAGGGCCAGCCATGACCGCGTTGATGACGGATGCAGCGAACTCCTCGCCGTACGCGATGTTCTGCGGGTTTTCCTCGGAGTTCTTCGTGTACGACGGCTCGACCAGGCAGAACCCCGGCAGGGTGCCCGCCTTGGCGGCAGCGAAGAAATCGTCAATGTCGTGCAGGTGGCCCGCGTACTTCACCACCAGTTCCGGGAACAGGGCCATTGTCGGCGCGGGAAGGATCGATTCGGCCAGCGAGTAGTAGTCGGCAAACGTGATCCCGGCCGTGTGCAGCCGGTCGAAAATGGTGCCGTTCGCCGGGTACGCAAACGGATTCGGCACGCCGTCGTTGACCATGCCGAGCGACGTGGCTGCTATCAGGTAGCGGCGATTGGGAAATGTCTGGCCGAGTACCGAGCAAAAGTAGTGATCGGCGATCGGGAACGTGGAGGCCAGTGAATAGTAAAACGGCAGATCCGCCTTTTCCCAGTAGCCCATCGAAACCGGACCGCTGCCGGACCTGACGAACCCGGTGTTGTGACCGCTGGCCAGCTGAATGTGGCTGTCAGTCCAGGTCTGGCTCGGCTTCCCGGACAGTTGGCAGGTGGTCGGCATCCGGAACGCGTGCTGAAGCTTGCCGTCCGGATACGGGTTGGTCTCGACCGGCTTGCCGTCCGCGCCGAGCTTGAAGCCGTCCGTGCCGGCCCGGTCGAGCATGCCGAGGTGGTTGTCGTAGGAGTGGTTCTCCATCATCAGCACCACGATGTGCTTGATCTGCGGGATCGTGTCCGTACCAGCGGCGAGCTTCGGATACGGCAACGACCCCGGCGCGCGCAGCGCGGCATTGCCGGCGGGAGGGCTGGTTGCGCCAGCGGCGCTGCCGCTCAATTGTGCCTGCGCCTGCTGGCCGGCAGCGCCATTCACGTCACCGAGTTGCCCGCCCATTGATTCCCTCCGTCACCGTAGTGCCGGAATGAGCGTCTCAGCCGCAGCTAACCACCGCAACCAGTGCTGGCGGCGAATTGGCGTCTTAATCCAGCGCCGGCGCCGTCTCAGCAGACGGCCACTTCTTCAGCTCGACCTGCGGGATGAGCCAGCTAGCCAGGAAGGCCAGCGCGGCGATCGGGACCGCGACGATGAAGACCGTCTGGATCGACTCGGCGTACCCGGCGACGAAGCCCTGGTGTATTGCCGGCGGCAGGTGCGATAGCAGGGCTGGCGTCACGTTAGCGCTCGAGAACCCGGACGGCAGCCGGACTCCTTGCAGGTGCTTGGCCAGGTTGCCGACCAGGACGTTGGCGAAGATAGCGCCGAAGATCGCCGTACCGAACGAGCCGCCGATCGACCGGAAGAACGTGGCGCCCGAGGTGGCGACACCCAGCTCGGAGTGCGGCACCGCGTTCTGGACGATGATGACCAGCACCTGCATCACGCCTCCGATGCCCATGCCGAGCACCAGCATGTAGAGCGAGTCCTGCAGCGAGGACGTGCCAACGCCCATGAGCGACAGCAGGTACAAGCCGAGCGTCGTCATGGCTGTGCCGGCGATGGGCCAGAACCGGTACCTGCCGGTGCGGCTGATCAGCTGACCTGAGCCGATGGAGACGATCAGCAGTCCGGCCATCAGCGGCAGCAGCTGGACACCGGACAAGGTCGGCGACACACCGCGGACGACCTGGAAAAACGCCGGCAGGTAGGTAATCGCGCCGAACATCGCGAAGCCGACGATGAAGCCGACCACGCTGGTCACCCAGAAGGCACGCAACCGGAACAAGTGCATCGGCAGCACCGGCTCGACCGCCTTCCGCTCGACCACGACGAACGCGCCGGTGAGCACTACGCCGGCGATGCCGAGGATCCAGATCGGCGCGGTGTTCCACCCGTAGGTCGTGCCGCCGAGACTGGTGAGCAGGATGAACGAGGTCGCCGCAAGGGCGAGTACGGTGGTGCCGAGGTAGTCGATGACGTGGTGCACGCGGCGGAGCTTGCCCGGCACCTGGCTGGCAACCACGATCAGCGCGATGATGCCGATCGGAATGTTGATATAGAAGATCCACCGCCAGGTCAGGTTGTCCACGAACACCCCGCCGAGCAGCGGACCGACGATGCTCGCCACGCCGAAGACGGCGCCGAACAGGCCGACATAGCGGCCACGCTCGCGAGGCGAGACGATGTCGCCCACGATCGCCTGGGCGCCGACCATCAGCCCGCCGCTGCCCAGGCCCTGAATCGCGCGGAACGCGATGAGCTCGACCATCGAATGGCTGATCCCGGACAGCACCGAGCCGATCAGGAAGATCACGATCGCGGCCTGAAAGAAGGTCTTGCGGCCGTACTGATCGCCGAGCTTTCCCCATAGCGGCGTCGAGACGGTGGTCGCGAGCAGATACGCCGTGATGACCCAGGCGATGTGCGAGCCGCCCTTGAGGTCGCCGACGATGGTCGGCAGCGCGGTGGACACGATCGTCTGGTCCAGCGCCGCGAGCAGCATGCCGAGCATGAGCGCGCCGATGATGAGCAAGATTGACCGACGGCTGAGGCCGGGAAGCGCGCCGTTACCGCCCGAGCCGGGGCCCGCTAGTGCGGCGTCAGCGGATGCTCCGTTGGCTGCTACGGCGCTGGCTGAGATCGGGCCACCGGGTGCTGTGCCGCCCTCGGCTGGCGTCGTGCCGCTGGCGGCAGAGCTTGGCGTGCTCATCTGTTCTGTTCCTTTCCGTGCTCCCCGCAGGTGGCGGGCTGGCTGGTAGTTCGGTCGGCTAGCCGGGTAAGGCCGCGCAGCGCGCAGTCCTCCGGAAAGCCGTCGGCAAGCGCCTGATAGGCCGCGTCGATGAGCTCCTCCACGCCGATCGCGCCCCCGCAGGAGGCCCAGAATGACATGGTGACACGCAGGACGCTCATGGCCGCGCTGGCCAGTATCAGCGGGTACGGATCGCATTCGGCGTCAGTCCCGAGGCGCTCGGCGAGCGCTGCTGCGACGCGCGCCTCGGTCTGTGCCATGTGCGCGGCCTGCGCCGCCCGCAGCTGGGGATCGGCGTGCGCGGCTCGCATCTGCCCGACCCAGCGGAGGGGGTCACCGCCCAGTTCGGAAAGCTCGGCGGCGACCGTGCGCACCTGGTCGGCAAGAACGGCACGGAGCACGTCCAGGGCACTGTCGCCGGGCTGATCGTGGACCAGGCGGTAACGCAGTTGCTCTTCCCGGCCGGGGTCGGCACCGAACAGCACCGCCTCCTTGGACGGGAAGTAGTTGAAGAACGTGCGCGGCGCGACGTCCGCGGCGGCTGCGATGTCCTCGACGGTGACGCCGGAGAATCCTCGCTCGGCGATGAGATCGAGTGCGGCCCGGCGGATGGCGACTCTGGTAGCCAGCTTCTTCCGCGCCCGCAGCGACGGGCGCTGCTCGGCGATGAGAGCGCCGTCAGGCGTGGACGACATGCATTGAGTATAACATTGCATTGAGTGCAACTACGTATCGAGTGCAACAATACTGCGAATCGGCGGGCGCTGAGGGCCAGGAGTCCTCGTTTCCGTAGGGCTGGGATTTTTCGATCAGACGCCTAGCTCGGCTGCGAGGTCCTCATCCACGATCAGCACCAGCTTGCCGCGGGTGTGCCCGTGCGCCACCTCGCGGTGCGCTGCCGCTGCGTCCTGCCAGTCGTACCGGCGGGCGACCTCGACTGACAGCGACCCGTCGTCGAGCCACGGGGCCATCCTGATCAGCCGGCTGCCTTCCGGGCGGCCGTTATAGGCCTGCCAGTGCACCCGGTCGGCCTCAGGGAGTTCGCTGGCGTGCACCGGCGTGGCGATCGTGGCGCCGTCACGAGCGGCGCGGGCCGCGCCCGCAAGCGTCGGCGCCGCGCAGGCCAGCACCTGGCTGGCACCGCCGCCGGTCGCGTCACGGACCTTCTCGGGCCAGCTTGCCTGGTTGTGGTCGACGACGATGGCGGCGCCGAGCTGGTGCACGAAGTCGTGGTGCTGCGGGCTGGCGGTGGCTAGGACCGTCGCGCCGAGCGCGCGGGCGATCTGCACAGCGAAATGGCCGAGGCCGCCGGCCGCAGCCGTGATCAGCACCTGGTCTCCGTTGCCCACCTGCAGGATGTCGGTCAGGCCCTGCTCGGCGGTGAGCCCGTCGATGGGAACGGCGGCCGCGTCCGATCGCGACAGCCCGGCCGGGACCGGGGCAAGCTGCTCGGCAGGGCAGGTCAGGTACTGGGCATAGCAACCGGTCAGGCCCAGGCAGCCGTATACCGGCTCGCCGTCGCTGAAGAACGCGTCGGCGCCGGTGTCGCCTTCCACCAGCCCGGCGAACTCGCCGCCGGGGATGTAGGGATAGCTGATGTCAAGCTCGCCGTCGCGCAGGCGAACGTCCCACGGCCCGACTCCGGCCGCAAGCACGCGGACCAGGACCTCGCCAGGACCTGGCTGCGGGATGTCTGTCTCGACGACCTCAAGAACCTCAGGTCCGCCCGGCTTGCTCACCATGATCGCCTGCATTTGTCGCTCCTGCCCCGGCATCAGCCGCTCACGGCAAGAGTCTTGCCGCGCCGGCCTTCCTGTACACCGCGGCTGGCGACCGGTCTTTTCGCGGCCGGATGCGTCCGCATGGCGACACTGACTAGCCAGGTCGGCGGCTGGGTACTGTGACGCACAGATTCGCAGCGCGGGCGGGGCGGGGGCGGCAAATGGACTACGACCAGATGATCGAGACAATCGGCCGCGCGGCTGGCGGCCTGAGCCGCCAGGAAGCCGAGCGCGCCGCGCACGTCACCCTGCAGACGCTGGCCGACCGCCTGTCCCGCGATGAAGCGCTGCACATCCAGCGTGAACTGCCGGCCGAGCTGAAGCCATGGATGTACACCGTGACCGACGGCGCGGCGTTCGGTATCGACGACTTTCTCATGAAGGCGGCCGAGCGCGAGGACACTGACCTGGAGAGCGCTCTGCGGCACGCGCGGGCGGTGTTCTTCGCGCTGGGTGACGTGCTCAGCCCGGCAGAGATCGCCCGCCTCGCCGAGAGCTTGCCGCAGACCTTCGATCCGCTCGTCGCGGAGGCCCAGCGCAGGTACCTGGACATAATGCCGGCTACCCAGTTCTTCGGCCGGGTGTCCCAGCGGCTGGGCGTCGACGACCGGGCCGCGCGCAAGATCACCGACGCGGTCCTGGAGACGCTGGCCGAGCGGATTGCCGCCGGGCAGGTCGAGGATCTGATCGCCCAGCTCGATCCGGTGCTGCACGTGCCGTTGCGGCGGGGAATCTCTGCTGCGCCGGACGCGCAGCGGATGCCGCTGCAGCAGTTCTTGCGCCGGGTGGCCGAGCGGGAAGGCGCAGACCAGGACGAGGCGGTCCCTTATGACGAGATCGCCCGGCATGCTCGCGCGGAGTTCGCGACGCTGGCCGAGGCGGTCAGCGACAAGGAGTGGCTCGACGCGACCATGAAACTGCCCGAGGAGTATCGCGCCATCGTCCCGGCGCGATCCCGGCTCTAGCCTGCGGCCGGCGGCTACAGCATCTCCAGTGGCTCCGGCCGCAGCGGCGGCGGAAACTCCGCGTCCAGCGCATCCAGGTCATCGTGATCCAGCACGATGTCGGCAGCCGCCCGATTCTCGTACGCGTGCGCAGGCTTGCCTGACCGCGGGATCACACAGACATTCCCCAGGCGCAGCACCCAGGCGAGCGCAATCTGAGCCGGCGAGGCGTTGTGCCGGGCCGCGACATCTGCCAGCACGGGGTCACTCAGAATCCGGCCCTGTTCGATCGGCGAGTACGCCATGATCGGAACCCCGGCGCTAGCGCAGAGCCGGAACAGGTCGATCTCCGGGGCGCGCCTGCTCGGGTTGTAGAGCACCTGGTCGGTGGCGACATCACCGCCACCCGCGGCGGACAGCGCATCTTCCAGGTCCGTGACGTCGAAATTGCTGACGCCCCAGTTCCTGATCAAGCCTTCGGCCTGCAGGCCGATGAAGGCCTCGACGGTCTCAGCCAGCGGAACGGGGCCGGGCCAGTGCAGCAAGTACAGGTCGAGCCGGTCGGTACCGAGACGCCGCAGGCTGCCATGGCAGGCCGTGGCCGTGCCCTGCCGGGTCGCGTGGTCCGGCAGCACCTTACTGACCAGGAACACCTCGTCGCGATGGCCCGCAATAGCCTCGCCAACAAGCAATTCCGTATCGCCGCCCGCATACATCTCAGCGGTGTCGATCAGGGTCATTCCCACGTCCAGGCCGCGACGCAGCGCCGCGATCTCCGTGTCCCGCCGGGCCCTCAGCTCGCCGAGGCGCCAGGTGCCCTGCCCGAGCACCGGGAACTGGTCGCCGGACGGAAGCGTCAGCATGCGCAGCGGACTGGCCATGACCCCTCCCCCGCGTCGTGGCAGTAATCACCATGCTCGAATCACCATGCTCGCGGACCACGCCTGACCCGCGCATCGCCCGACCGCGTAGTACCCAGCCAGGGCAATGCCGGCGCCGCCGTCAAAGGCAACGACCATAACGGAGGAAACGGGCACTTGCCGCCTGGCCGCCTACCGTCACGCACTGAGCGTGAGGTGCCGTCCATTACCCTTAGGCCAGTGAAGGCGCTGCTCCTGGAGAATGTCCATCCCGACGCCGTCCGGCTGCTCGAAGAGTCCGGTCTGGAGGTAACCGCCCGGCGTTCGGCGCTGGACGAAGCCGAGCTCGCCGAGGCCCTGCGCGGTGTAGCCGTGCTCGGCATCCGGTCCAAGACCCGGCTGAGTGCCGCGGCCCTCGCGGCTGCGCAGGACCTGGTTGCCGTCGGGGCGTTCTGCATCGGTACCGACCAGATTGACCTGGGAACCGCGTCGGCGCGCGGAATCGCAGTGTTCAACGCGCCGTACTCGAACACCCGCAGCGTAGTCGAGCTAGCCATGGCGGAGATCATCGCTCTCACCCGCCGGATGACTGAGAAGGACCGGGCCCTGCACGCTGGCATCTGGGACAAGTCGGCCGAGGGTGCTCACGAGATTCGCGGCCGCACCCTCGGAATCGTCGGGTACGGCAACATCGGCGCGCAACTCTCGGTCATCGCCGAAGCGCTCGGCATGCGGGTCGTGTTCTACGACACCGCCGACAAGCTGGCGCTCGGCAACGCGCGCCGCTGCGTCAGCCTGGAGGAACTCCTCGAGATCTCGGACGTCGTCACGCTGCACGTGGACGGCCGCCCGTCCAACAGCTCGCTGTTCGGCGAGAAAGAGTTCAGCCGGATGCGCCCCGGCTCCTTGTTCCTGAACCTGTGCCGCGGCTTCGTGATCGACCACGAAGCACTACGCCGGTGCCTGCGATCCGGCCACCTGGCCGGGGCGGCCGTGGACGTATTCCCGGCCGAGCCGCGCTCGACGGGCGACGAGTTCGAGTCGGTGCTGCGCGGGATGCCGAATGTGATCCTGACGCCGCACATCGGCGGCTCGACCGAAGAGGCTCAGGCCGACATCGGCAGGTTCGTCGGCGCGAAGCTGGCGGACTTCATCACCGTCGGGTCAACCTCCCTGTCGGTCAACCTGCCCGAGGTCGCGCTGCCGCCCGCGACTGGCACGCACCGGCTGGCGCATCTGCACAAGAACGTTCCCGGCGTGCTGGCAGAGATCAACTCGGTACTTGCCGCCCACCACGTGAACGTCGAGGCCCAGTTGCTCGCCACCCGCGGCGACCTCGGGTACGCGCTGACCGACATTGGCATTGACTATCCCGATGAGGTCGTGTCCCGGCTGCGAGCCATGGATCCGACCATGCGGCTGCGGGTCCTGTCTTGACGCTGGCGGCCGCGCTGGAGGCCGCCGTCGGACCGGAGCACGTGCTCGCAGACCGCGACCTGCGGGCGTCGTACGAGACCGACTGGACCGGCCGGTTCACCGGCTCGGCGCGCGCCGTGGTGCGGCCGGCCAGCGCCAGCCAGGTCGCACATGTCCTGGCCGCGTGTGCCGATGCTGCGGTGCCGGTCGTCGTTCAGGGCGGCAACACCGGCCTGGTCGGCGGCGGCGTACCCGGCCCGGAACCGGGCGAGAACCGGCCGGTGCTGCTTGTCACTACCCGGCTCGCCGAACTCTCCGCAGTGTCCCCCGCCACCCGCCAGGTCACGGCCGGCGCGGGCGTGCGGCTTGCCGCGCTGACCGCGCACGCGCGGGCCGCCGGCCTGGATTTCGGCGTCGATCTCGCCGCCCGCGACTCAGCCACGGTAGGCGGCATGGTCGCCACTAACGCCGGCGGCATCCGGGTAGTGCGGTACGGAAGCATGCGCGAGCAGGTGGCCGGCGTTGAAGCGGCGCTCGCCGACGGCCGGATCATCTCCCGGCTCGACGGCCTCGCCAAGGACAGCACCGGATACGACCTTGGGCACCTGCTGGCCGGCTCGGAGGGCACGCTGGCCGTCATTACCCGGCTCCGGCTCCGGCTTGTCGCACGCGAGCCTGCTCGCGCCGTCGCGTTCGTCGCCGTCGCGGACACCGCCGGCGCGGTCGGACTGCTCGCTGCGCTGCGGGCCACGCTGGCCGGGGTTAGCGCGGCAGAGTTGTGCTTTGCCGCCGGACTCGAGCTCGTCGCGGCTTATCTCGACGTTCCGGTCCCGCTGGCCGGCACCGGCGGCGCTTACGTGCTGATCGAAGTCGCGGCCGACGCTGATCCGCTCGATGACCTGCTGACCGCGCTGCAAGCGTGCGACCAGGTGCTCGACGCAACGGTCGCCTCGTCGGCTGCCGACCGTGCCCGGCTCTGGCAGCTGCGCGAAGCGCACACCGAAGCAATCAGCTCGGCCGGCGTGCCGGTGAAGCTCGACGTGTCGGTCCCGGCTGACCGGCTTGCCGAGCTCGTCGGTCTGCTGCCCGACACGGTCGCGGCCGCTGCGCCCGCCGCTCAGCTTGTCATCTTCGGCCATCTGGCCGAGGCGAACCTGCATGTCAACGTTCTGCAGGCAGACGCCGAAGCAGTCACTGGCGCGGTACTGGCGCTGGTCGCAAGCCTGGGCGGGTCAATCAGCTCGGAACACGGCATCGGCCGGGCCAAAGCCGGCTGGCTCGGTTTGTCTCGCAGCCAGGCCGAGATCGACGTGATGCGGGCAGTCAAGGCAGCATTTGACCCGCTCGGGCTGCTGAACCCTGGCGTCATCTTCCCGCCCTGACCACCAGGTCCGGTCAGGGCGCCACACAGCCCTGGTCGCAGATCCGGTGCGTCATCGCCTTGATGAAGATCGATCCGATGTCGGCCGGGCTGGTGATGGTGTAGGAAACCCCGTTCGTCGCGGCGGAGATCTCGCGCAGCGCGGTGAAGTTGCCCTTGCTGCCGAGCATCAGGTTGATGATCTCAACCTTGCGGCTCGGGTTGTACAACGCGCGGAGCCTTTTCAGCAGCGTGCTCAGCGGCATGTCGTGGGACCCGTCCACGCCTGCGGTGAGGACGATCACGACGTTGACGTAGCCAGGCGCATAGCTGCGGGTCACGTACTGGTAGGCATCCAGGATCGCGTCATAAAGCGACACGTCGCTACGGCCCGCCCGCAGCAACCCGGTGATCTGCGATATCTGCTGGTCCCTGGTGATGAGGCCGAACTGAGCGGAGATCGGGCCGATCGGAACCAGTTCCTGGTACGGCTGTCCGGTCTGCAGGCCGTTCGCAATCTCCCACAAGCCGACCAGCGAATTCTCCGGGAACAGGCGCGTGCCGATCGAGGCTGTCGCGGTTAGTTCCTGCTCGAGTGTCTGTGTTCCGTTGCCGTCCGGCTGGTTCATCGCCGACGACACGTCGATCAGGAACAGTTGCCTGGTTCCCAGACCGAGCTGCTCCCAGCTCTGCAGGTTGGTCGCGGCCTCACTCGGGGTGGCAGCGGTGGCGGCCCGGAGCAGCTGATTGCTCAGCCCGAAGGATGCGGGCATCGCGTCCGGGACATCGGCGGGCGCGCGGAAGCCGGCGTACCTGATCACCGATGCCGCGTAGCTCTGCTGCAGCGCCGCGCCGAAGTCCGCGGCCGCTTGCGCCCGCTCCGGCACTGTCGCGGTCAGCACGAACGGATAGTCGAGTTCCGGAGATCCCAGCGCGGCGCTGGCCCCTGCCGGGTACCGCGCCACGAGCTGGTCATGCGGGTTCTGCCGGTCGTAGGCGATGACAGCCTGTTCGGATGCCACCGTCACCGCACGTCGGCTGAATGGCGGGCCGATGCTGGCTACGAAGGAGTCCAGCGCCTCAGCCGAGTTGAATGTCTGGGTGGACTCGGCGCTTCCGACGAACTTGGTGAACGCGCCCCGTGCGGCGACGCCGTTGCCGAGCAGTCGGTTCACCTCGACCAGGGCCGCGAGCCCGGTCGCGCTGTCCGCCGGATCCGGCAAATCCACTGTCAGGCCGGTGCTGACCGGCGGGCCACCGTATCCGGCCGGCAGCAGCAAGCTCCAGCTCACCGGGCCGTCCAGCGCAGGCGTCTGCGCGGCAACGGCCTGCGTGGTGACGATCATCAGCGGAGACCGCGCGACGTCACCATTGCCGACGGGACGAAGTACCGCGGCTGCGGCAGGATAGTTGCGAGCCAGGTCAACCCACAGGCTGGAGTCGGGTATCCAGGCATCGATGACCGACATGCCGGGCACCGTGGCGCGTCCCTCGATCTGCGCCGCGACCGCCGCCGAGTCGCCAGGAGTCACCTCTACCTCGAAACACCGGCCGTCGGCGAGATGAGTCTGGTTGTTGTACGTCCGGGCGATCTGCTCGATGGCGGGGGCAATGTCGTAGCTGACTGCGATGTTCAGGTACAGCGGCTCACCAGTGCACGATGCGCGCACCTCCAGCGCCCGTGCGCTCAGGCCGATCATCAGCGTCGCCGAGACAGCGATGGCGATGGCGACAAGCGCAGAGATCCTCAGTCGACGGGCTCGTCCGCGACGGCCGGCGCCTGCTCCTGGTGCGCTCTGTAACACTGATGCGTCCCTGGCTCTTGGCCGCCCCGCGGCTAGTGCACGAGGGGCCGACTGACACTATCGAACCTGGAGCGATCGAACAGCCGACTTGCCCGATTTGCAGAAGATGATCAAGGGGGCAAGATGTTCCGCCATGAAGACGCGGGCCGGGTGAAGCGCTGGCGGGAGCTACTGGACAGCGAGCGCGACGCGGCCGAACTGTACACCCGGATCGCCGCAGTCGAGACCGGGGAGCGGCGGGCTATCTTCGAAGAGCTGGCAGCTGTCGAGCGGCGGCACGCGGCGCACTGGGAAGAAAAGGTCCGCGGCGCTGGCGGGACTGTGCCTCCGCCAGGGCGCCCGAGCCTGCGCACCCGGCTGCTGGCTGCGGCGGCCAGCAGGCTGTCGCCTGGCACGGTGCTGCCGCTGATCGAGCGAGCAGAACGGGCCGATGCGGGCAGGTACGACAGCGATCCGGATGCCGATCCGGGGATGGCGGCAGACGAGCACGGTCATGCCCGCACGATCGCCAAGCTGATCGATGGAGGCCGCCCGAGCCCGCGGCGGCAGATCGCCAGGAGGGAGCCGTGGCACCGTGGCGACCGGTCCGGCGCGCTGCGGGCGGGCGTGTTCGGCGTCAGCGACGGGCTGGTTTCTAACACCGCGCTGGTCATGGGCGTGGCAGGTTCCGGAGCCTCGCACACGGTAATCCTGCTGGCCGGCACCGCGGGCCTGCTGGCCGGATCGTTTTCGATGGCAGCCGGCGAGTACGTGTCGATGGCCAGCCAGCGTGAGATGTACCAGCGCGAGATCGCGCTGGAGGCACAAGAGCTCGAGGAGAAGCCCGAAGAGGAGCGCGACGAACTCGTGCTGCTATACCGGGCGAAAGGACTGCCGCGCAGCGACGCGGCTCGCGTCGCCGATCAGATCATGGCTGACCGGCAGGTCGCGCTCGACACGCTCGCCCGCGAGGAACTGGGCCTGGATCCAGGCGAGCTCGGGTCCCCGCTCTCCGCGGCGATCTCCAGCCTGCTGACGTTCGCGATCGGCGCCCTGGTAGTGATCATTCCCTATTTCGCCGGCGCGGGCACTGCAGCGCTCGTCGCGGCGATCGCCCTCGCCGCAGTGGCCCTGCTGACTGTCGGCGCCGGCATCGGGATCCTGAACGGTCGCTCGGCCGTCCGCTCCGGACTGCGCCAGTTGCTGCTCGGCGGCGCAGCCGCGCTGATCACCTTCGGCATCGGCCACCTGATCGGCGCGAACGTGTCGTAGCAGTGGCAAGCCGGCCTGGCTAGCTAAGCCGGAGCGGGAGCGTTCTCGGGCCGCGGATCTGGCCGGTGGACCAGGTCACGGCGGACGGGTCCGCCAGCGTGAACACCGGGATCCGGGCAAGCCACACTTCCAGGGCGATCCGGAGTTCCATCCGTGCCAGGTGGGAGCCCACGCACCGGTGGATGCCCAGGCCGAACGCGGCATGGCGGTTGACTTCGCGATCGATGACAACATCGGCTGCCCGGTCGAACTGAGCCGGATCCCGGTTCGCCGCCGGGAACGACAGCAGGATCCAGTCGTCGGCCTTCATGTCGGCGCCGTGCCACTGCATGTCGTCCTTCACCAGCCGCGCCATGGTGACCGGCGCGTAGGCGCGCAGGAACTCCTCCATCGCGGTCGGCACCAGGGCAGGCTCAGCGACCAGCCGCTCGCGATCGGCAGGCTCGGAGGCAAGATGCCACAGCGACGCGCCGATCGCGCTCCAGGTCGTGTCGATTCCGGCGATGAGCAGCAACGCCATCGTGCCCGCGACATGCGACGGCTCGAGCTTGCGGCCGTAGAGCTCAGCGTCGATCAGGAAGGTGGTGAGGTCCTCGCGCGGGTTGTCGATGTGGTCGCGGATCTGCACGAGCAGGTAGTCGAACAACGCCGACATCCGCGCGATGCGCTCGTCCGGAGGCAGGTTGACACCCTCAAGCGTGTTCTCGACGAACTGGCGAAACTGCGGGCCGTCCTCTGGCGGGAAGCCGAGCATGTCTGCGATGACGCGCATCGGGATGTGCTGCGCGTAGTCGCGGGCAGCATCGACAAGGTCCTGTCCGCTGAACGCGTCGATCAGTGAGTGACACAGCGCCCTGGTGGCCGGCTCCTGCCGCGCGACGGCAGTTTTAGTGAAAGCGGGCAGCAGCAGCTTGCGCGCGTCGTGGTGGAACGGCGGGTCGGAAGAGATCGGCGGTGAGCCGCCGATCGGCGCCACTTCTCGCGGCGGCCGGAAGTTGCTCATGATGATCGAGCGTGACGAGAAGCGCTCGGTGTCGTAGGCAATCTCTGCCACGTCCGCATAGCGAGTGGGCAGCCAGCCGCCGCCGAATCGGTCGGTGTGCGCGATCGGGCAGCGCTGACGCAGGTCGTCCTGGATCGGGTAGGGATCCGCGGCCCACTCGGGCTCCAGATGCGAGAAGTCGCTCGCCCAGTCCGTGACCGGGCCTGTCACCGGCTGGTTTCGGATGCCGACTGGTTCGTCCCCGCGATCGGACCGGAAGTCCCTGACAAAGCGCTCGTCGATCGTCATGTCAGGTCTCCTCGATGAGCTCGATGGCGCGTTCGGGGCAGTTCGCAACGGCAAGACGCGCGTCCTGCTCGCTGCCCGGTAGCACGATGCCGTCGCCCAGCACCTGGCCGTAACCTTCCTCGTCATCGCCGAACAGGCCGGGCGCGAGGTCATAGCAGCGGCCGTGCCCCTGGCAGAGCTGCGTATTGATGCGAACTTTCACGGTGTCATCCCTGGATCGGCCGGTGCCAGCGCGGTCACGACGCGGCGCAGCAGCGTCATCCATGCCTCGTCGTCGACCTCATGCATGTCTGGCGTAACGAGCGCGCTGCCCATAGCGATCAGCAGGCAGAAGTGGGCGAGCGCGCCCGGTGACAGGGCCGGGTCGAGTTCGCCGCCCGCCTGGGCGATGCGCATCAGCCCGGCCAGCCAGTCAGCGCGCTCGCCGATGTAGGCGCGCATGGGTTCTGCCACGTCCTCATCGCGACGTGCCGCGACCAGTCCCTCGACGATCAGGTTGCCGTCCTCATCGCGGCGGTGCGGCAGCGACCGGCCGATGATCAGCAGCAGGTCCGTGACCGACCGGTCCGGGTCCGCGGCGAACAGGTCGGCGAGCAGCCGCCGCCCGTGCGTCCGCAGCGCGCTGACGAGTAGTTCTGCCTTGGAGTCGAAGTGTGCGTACAGTGCGCCGTTACTGACGCCGGCGGCCGCGGCGATGTCCGCCACCCGGGTGCCGTCGTAACCGCGCTCGGCAAACACGGTGGCTGCGGCCCGCAGCAGGCGCTCACGTGTGTCAGCTGCGGTGACTCCTGCCGTCCGGCCCATGACAGAATTAAACAAACGTTCATCTGATTCGTCAACAGGCCGGCGCGAGCGGCTAGAACGGCGCCTCCGCGAGCGTCAGGCCGAAGTCACCGTCTGGGTCGGTCCAGAACGCCACCGTCTTCAGCCCGGCCGCGGCGAGCTCAGCCTCGATGCCGTCGCGCCGGAACTTGGCCGATATCTCGGTCCGCAGCTCCTCCCCTGCGGCGAAGAACACCGTCATGCCGAGATCTCCGATCGTCACGTGCTGTTCGCCAGGGGCCCGGAGGCGCATCTCGATCCACTCGCTGGCCGGATCCCAGACGGCTACGTGCTGGAACTCGTCGACAGCGAAGTCAGCGTCGAGGTCCCGGTTGACTACGCGCAGGATGTTCCGGTTGAAGTCGGCCGTAACGCCGGCCGCGTCGTCGTAGGCGCGCACCAGGCGGCCAGTGTCCTTGACCAGGTCCGTCCCGAGAAGGAAGGCGTCGCCGGGGCGCAGCGCGTTAGCGACCTGACTGAGGAAGCTCGCTCGCGGGGCCGGTTCGAGGTTGCCGATGGTCGAGCCGAGGAACACGATCATGCGCCGCCGCGCGGGCGGGATAGCGCCCAGGTCGCGCTCGAAGTCACCGACGACCGGCGCGATCCGCAGGCCCGGGTACTCAGCAGCCAGCCTGGTGCTGGCCGCACCGAGCACCGTCGGGTCGAGATCGAACGGCACGAACTCACGAAGCGTTCCGCCGTCCAGCAAGGCGCGCAGCAGCAACCGGGTCTTGGCCGAGGTGCCGCTGCCCAGCTCGACGAGCGACTCACAGCGGGACAGCTCGGCGATCTGCCCGGCGTACCGCTCCAGGATCGCCGTCTCCGCCCGGGTCAGGTAATACTCAGGCAGGCGGGTGATCTCGTCGAATAGCTGACTGCCGCGGGCATCGTAGAAGTACTTAGGCGGCAGCGTCTTCCGTGGAGCAGTCAGGCCGGCCCGCACATCCGCGCGGAGTGCATCGAGGTACCCGGCTGGCATCGCCTGGACACGGTTCTCAGCTGGCATCAGTCATGCCTCCAGATCCTAAGAGGGTTACGGCGACTCAGGCGTCCCACGCCAGCCGGACCCCGGTGAAGATCTGCCGCCTTATCGGGTAGTCCCAGTTGCGGAACGAGGACCGGATGGTGGACGGGGCCACTGCCCACGACCCGCCGCGCAGCACCTTGAAGTCCCCGCCGAAAAACGGCTCACTGTAGGCGCGGTAGATCATCGGCGTAAAACCGGGCCACGGCGTGAAGTCCGACGACGTCCATTCCCAGACGTCGCCGATCATCTGCTCGGCGCCGTAAGCAGAGGCGCTCGCCGGGTAGGCCCCGACGGGAGCTGGCCGCAGCCCCTGACCGCCAAGGTTGGCCAGGTCAGCAGTAGGCGGCGCGGATCCCCACGGCCAGGTGCGGCGGGCCTGGCGAGCCGGATCCCAGGCGCAGGCCTTCTCCCACTCGGCCTCTGCCGGCAAGCGCCCGCCCGCCCACGCGGCGAACGCCTCTGCCTCGAAATAGCAGACATGCTGCACCGGTTCGTCGGGCGGAACGTCCTCTTCGATCCCGAAGCGGCGGCGGGTGCCCTCGATCGTCCAGAACTTCGGCCGCTCCAGGCTTACTTCGGTCCGGTACGACCAGCCCCGCGTCGACCACAGCTCAGGCCGGCGATAACCGCCGTCGGCGATGAACTCGTGCCACTGCCGGTTGCTCACCGGCACTCGCCCGATCCAGAACGGCGCGACGTCCACCAGGTGAGACGGGCGCTCGTTGTCGAGCGAGAACGGCTCGGTGGCTGCGTCCACGCCCAGCCTGAAGGGGCCGCCGGGGACGAACACACGCTCGCCGTCGACGGGCCGGCCCTGCGGTAGCGACTGCCGCGCAAACAGCAACGGCGGTCCCTGCCTCAGTTGCAGCGTTGCGTACATGGTCTCGTCGTGCTGTTCCTCGTGCTGGACCACCATGCCAGCGGTAAACAGGTCCTCTTCGAGCGTGCGGTCAAGCAAGTCGAGTACCCGGCCGCGGACCTCGTAGTTGTACGCCCTGGCCTCCACTGGCGGCAGCAGCGGCAGCGTCGGGCGGTCCGCTCGCTTGTGCTTGAACGCGTCGTAGAGCGAGTCGACATCGGGAGCCAGCAAGCCCGGCCGGGCGGGGTCACCCTCACGCAGCAGCCAGAGCTCTTCTTGCTGGCCGATGTGGGCAAGGTCCCAGACAAGCGGGCTCATCAGCGGGTCGTGCTGAGCCAGGAGCACCGGCTCGTCCAGGTCGGTCAGGTGGAGGGTGCGGCTACGCGCTCGCTCCAGATCCCGTACCACGTTCTCATGCATGGGCTAGCTCCTCGAATGCGGCACGTGGTCCGATCTCGGCGATGCGCTGCGCCAGCAGGTCACCCGGACAACAGCCAGAATCGACTAGCTCCGCCAGATCCTCGACGGCGGACCCGAGGCCGGCCGGGACCCGCTCGGCCGCGATCTGGACGCAGCGGCGGGCAGACTCGGCTAGCACATCGTTGCTCAGCCCGTCGCGGGCTGCCGTAGTCCACAGCGGCGCGGTCCGCTCGGTTGCGTCCATCATCCGGTCGGCCGCGACCGGGTCGTCCATCAGCGTCGTGATGACAGCGGCGATGGCGGGCCACCAGCGCGGTGCGGTCATGTCGAGATACCGGATCTCGAGATAACCGCGCAGCCGGACCGGCGGGAACAGCGTGGTCAGGTGCACGTCGAGATCAGCTGATGTCGGGAGCCGGCCGCCCAGCCGGATCGCGCCGCTGGCCCACCGCTCGAACGGGACCGGGGTGTGCACGGCCAGCACCTGATCCCGGTGAGCCCGGACGAAGGACACCGGCGCCGCGAGCGCATAGCGCGCCCACGCGGCGGCGGGATCGAGGGTGTCGTCGGCTGCCGCATCCGAGGCGACGCAGCCGGGCACTGGCCCGCACGATCTCGGGTCGAGGCCGCTCCACGCTCGCTGCCGGGCGGACTTCCAGCCGGTGTCGCGTCCGTGCAGCCATGGCGAGCTTGCCGAGATTGCCATCATTGCGGGTCCGAGCCGGTACGCGCGGGCCACTCGGGCCGACCACTCGCGCCGCGGTCCGGCCTGCAGGTTGACCTGCATGGCGGCGGTGGAGTTCATCATCACGGCGCCCGGCACGGCCCTGCCAGTAGCCGCGAAATGCTGCTCCATGGCCTGATAACGCGGACGCGGATTGATGCGCTGCGGGGGCCGGAGCGGATCGGCACCTGCATAAGCCAAACCGAGCCGGAGCTCAGCCAGCGCCAGGCGGCTGCCCATCATGTCGTGCCGCAACTGGGCGATGGCCGGCCCGATGGCGGCCGCCGGCGGACCGGACAATTCCAGCTGCCCGCCCGGCTCCAGTGAGACTTTGCTTGCTCGTGGCGCAGCGTCGAGAGCCTTGAGCATCACGCTGACTCGGTCCCAGGGCACAGACTCGCCCACTGCGTCCAAGTCCACGAGGTGAGACTCGATCTCCAGCCCCACCGGGCCGATCACCGACTCACTGAGCGCGGCCCGCCGCGCGCGCTCATATGCGGCAGGTACGCTCAGCGGAGCGACCTGATCGATAGCGCGTTGCAGGGCAGCATGCAGAACAGTCATTACGACCCCTCCAGGTCCGGGCCGGCGGACTAACCATGTCCGCCGCGGGTCGGTGCGGGGCGACCGAACTGCAGCCGTCCGTTGTTTTGCCGCATCTTCGCGGCCGGGCTACCCCCTTAGTCTACGACGGCGCTCTGACATTAAACCCCGGCCCAGTCCGCGCGACCGGCCTTGGCGGTGCCCCCGACGCCGTCTCCAGGGCCGGGCTGACCTTCGGCTGAGGGCGGGTAGGAGGCAGTCGATGCCAACCCGGCGGCGGCCGGAAATGATCTTCAAATCGGCCGCGGCGAGCGCATTTGACGGCCTGGCGTGGTAACAAACCAGGCCTGCCAGCCGACAGGAAGGATCGACGATGTCAACGAGCCTTGCGGATACCCGCGCCGCTCTGACGATGATCCAGCCGGCGCCGTTCAACGCGGAGGCACCGCCCGAAGCTCTCGCCAGCGAGGTAACTCCGACGCCGCTGCACTACGTCCGCAGCAACTTCGCTCTCCCCGCACACGACGGCACCCTCATGATCGGCGGTGCGGTCAGCAACCCGATGACCTTGACGCTCGGCGACTTCCGCGCCATCCCGGCCGTGGAGCAGACGGTCACCCTTGAATGCGCCGGCAACGGCCGGCTCGGGCAGACTCCGCTGCCAGCCGGCGAGCCGTGGGGCCGTTATGCGGTCTCCGCGGCCCGCTGGAAGGGAGCACCACTGCTCCACGTCCTGCGCCAGGCTGCGCCGTCGGCGAACGGCGTTGAGGTCACGTTCGAAGGCGCCGACCATGGCCGGTACGCCGATCATCAGGACATCGCGTTCGTCCGATCGCTAGCGCTCGGACACGCGAGCGACCCGGCATCCGGCATCCTGATCGCCTACGAGATGAACGGTGAGCCACTGAGTTCCGACCACGGTGCACCGTTCCGGCTCATCGTGCCGGGCTGGTACGGAATGGCCTCGGTGAAGTGGCTCAGCCGGATCAATGTGCGCACTGAGCCGTATCGGGGCGAATTTCAAACTCATCACTATATGTACCATTACTCTGGCCGGCCGAGTGAGCCAGTGACGGCGATGCGCGTGCGTGCCCGAATCACCGAGCCCGCTCCGCGCTCGAACATCCTGGCCGGCCCTTACCGCGTGCACGGGAAGGCATGGTCCGGCACCGGGCCGGTAACGAGCGTCGACGTCAGCCTGACCGGCGAGGGTGAGTGGCAGTCAGCGGAACTCCAGCCGCCGCGCGGGCCATACCAGTGGCAAGACTGGTCGTTCGGATGGAACGCAACCGTTGGCCGGCACACGCTGCGCGCGCGTGCCACCGACGCGGCCGGCCACACCCAGCCCGCAGTTCCGCCGTGGAACCGCTTCGGCTACGGCAACAACGCCATCGAGGTGCAGTACGTCGACGTGCACTCCCGCCGACGTTCCGGCTAGCACCAATGCGCGGCGGGCGACGCCCTGCCATCCTGAATCGGTGGGAAGCGGCCTGCTGATAGTTGACGACAACCGGTCATTTGCCGAAGTGGCGCGCTTGCTCCTCGAGCGAGGAGGAGAGCGCGTCGTCGGCATCGCATGCACGTCCGCGGAGGCTATGGCACTTGCCGCCGAGCTGCGGCCGCAGGTCGTGCTCGTCGACATGGCGCTCGGCGAGGAGTGCGGGGTCGACCTCGCCCGGCGCCTGGCCACGGACTGCAGCGCCAGCGCGCCGGTGATCATCCTGACCTCGGCCTACTCGCCTGCCGACATAGCTGAACTGGTTGCCGCAAGCCCGGTGGCGGGATTTCTGCCGAAGTCGGATTTGTCGGTGGATGCCATCCACCGGATCGTCTTGTGCAGCGGCCGCAGCCAGGTCCGGATTCAGCTCGCCGGGAAGAATCCGTAACCGGCTGATTCTCACGCAGAGCGCTGAAAACCAGCATCCAAGCAATGTCCGTACTGCCGGCCCCGCAGCGTCACCGCGTTAGCACGGCCAGCTATTTTCAAGGAATGACTAGCGGCGCCGAGCAGCCCTCACCGAGTGCTGCCGGACCGGCCGCAGCCGGGCTGCGAGTTGTCCTGGCCGAGGACGATGTGCTGCTCCGTGAGGGTCTGGCTAGCCTGTTCGAGCGCTCCAGCCTTACGGTTGTCGGCCAGGCGAGTGACAGCGCGGAACTTCTCGCTCTGGTCCGCGAGACCGTGCCCGACCTGGTAGTAGCCGACATCCGGATGCCCCCGAGCCATACCACCGAAGGCCTTGAAGCGGCGAAGGCGATTCGCGGCGAATGGCCGCAGATCGCCATCCTGCTCCTGTCTGCCTACGCCGATGTCGAGCACGCGATGGAACTACTGGCCAGCGGTCGCGCTATCGGCTACCTCCTGAAGAGTCGCATCACCAACGTGGCGGACTTCCTGGACACGGTCCAGCGAGTCGCTGAGGGCGCCTCAGTCGTAGATCCTGCGCTAGTACAGGAGCTGGTGACCGCTCGCCGCCGTGACGATCCGCTCTCGGTCCTGAGTTCGCGCGAGGTGGAGGTGCTCGCGCTGATGGCCGAGGGTCGCTCAAACAGCGGCATCGCCAAGCGGCTCTGGGTCACTGAAGGGACCGTTGAGAAGCATGTCCGGAGCATTCTCACCAAGCTGAACCTGCCAGAGGCGGACGACGACCATCGCCGCGTCCTGGCGGTCGTGACGTTCCTGGAGGCCCGCTGACGCCACGGCCTACCTGCTAGCAGGTAGGCGCGGACTCCGGGTAACGGTGGCGGGGAACGGGGGCTCGCCGCGATGCCGCCGAAGGCCTCCGCGGGGAACATAGAGGTGAGATCAGAACGAGCCAGTGCGACACGGAGGTTACTCAAGTGGCACGAGTGAGGGAGCTTACCGGCGGCGGGTACCAGGTCACGATGACCGACACCGAGCTTGCGCTCATCAAGACCGCTCTGGACGAAGCCGAGCGAGTGTCCCGCTTCGGAATCGATGTCCTCGACGACGCCGATCAGGCACGGGACGCCGAGCCCGGCGAGAACAGCCGGCTCCGGCGGGAGATCGAAGCACTAGCAATGCGCGAAGCATCACTCCGGTCGCTGCAGAAGACCATGTCGGACATCGACCAGGCCGGCAAGGCGGCGCGACCGCCGCAGGCTGGTCTTCGCCAGTTCAGGCCGGGGGAAGTTCTGCCAGTACCGCGGCCTCGGCTGATACCCGAGAGGCACGAGCCGGGCACTTAGTGCTTGCGCGGACAGGCTGCCGGTGATGCGATTGTCCTGCAGGCGGTGCCGGTAAGGCACCGCGACCGGGATATCGCCCGGAGGTGCGCGATGAGCATTCCCCGCCGGGAACGCAGGGCGCTGCGCAGGATTGAGGCCGCCATCCGGCGGTCAGATCCAGGCCTGGCGCAGCTCCTGGCTAGTTTCGAGATACTTCCCAGCAGTCGCGAGGTGCCTGGCACCCCGCATCGCCGGGGTGCAGCCGGGCGGGCATTCGCCGTCTCAGCTGTCCGCCTCGCCGGCCGCGGCGCCGCGGCCGCGGCCGGCGCCGTGTGCGCGCCAGGGTTACGAGAGCGGCTGGGCGTGCGCAGCCAGCCGCAGCCGCTTGGACGAGCGCCCTGGCAGCGACTCACCTGATCGGCCGCCTGCCCGGGCTGCGCGCCCGAGTACCTGCGCGCACCGACATTGACAGTCCTGTTGTCCAGATTTTTGGTTTGCCAGAAGATCCGCTCAGTTCATCCGGGGAACATACGCGGGGCGATGACCCCATGCGATGGCGAACCTGACGACCTACGGGTAGCGGTGCTCGGGGCCGGCATCGTCGGGTCTGCGATTTCCAGGAACTTGCTCGCGGCGGGACTGCGCACCACGGTCTGGGACCGCTCGCCGTCGGCGACCGCGCCACTGACCGATGCCGGCGCAACGGTCGCGACATCACCGGCGGAAGCGGCCGCCAGTGCGCACGTCGTCATCACGATGCTGCCGTCCGCAGGTGCGGTGAAGTCGGTCGTGTTCGACGGCGGCGTAGCAGGAGCGTTCGTACCCGGTGCAGTGTGGGCGCAGATGAGCACGATCGGCGGCGCGGCGACTGCCGAGATCACCGGCCGCCTCAGCCGGCGCAGGCCTGATGTGCTGTTCGTGGACGCTCCGGTTTCCGGAATCGAGAGGCTCGCGGAAACCGGTCAACTGCTCATCCTGGCGGCCGGGCCGCCGACCGCCGAGGCGGTTGCCGGTCCGGTGTTCTCGGCCATCTGCCGCCGGACCGTGTGGTGGACCAGGCCCGCCAGGTCAGCCTGACATGTTCACCGCAGCTGACCTGCTGATAGCGGCCGGCGCACGGACCGGCAGTGACGTGGTCCCGGCACGCGCGCAGATGGCAAGCACGCTGGGCTTCCACATCATCCTCGCGTGCCTGGGAATCGCGCTGCCCACAATCGTGCTGCTCGCCGAGTACATCGGGCTCCGGCGGCGCAATGAGGTTGCCCTGCTGCTTGCGCGGCGCTGGTCGCAGGTGATGGGCGTGCTAGTCGCAGTCGGCGCGGTGACCGGAACGGTGCTGTCGTTCGAGATGGGTTTGCTGTGGCCGGGGCTGATGCGCAGGTACGGGGCGGTACTGGGGCTGCCGTTCGGCGTCGAGGGCCTGTTCTTCTTCCTCGAGGCCATCTTCACCGCAATCTACCTGTACGGCTGGCGGCGCCTGCCAGGCTGGGCGCACTGGTGGACCGGGGTGCCGATAGCCGTCAGTGGCGTTTTTGGCGCCATGTCGGTCATCGCCGTCAACGCCTGGATGAATCAGCCTGGCGGGTTCACTGAGCAGGGCGGCCGCATCGTTTCGGTGGATCCCTGGCAGGTCTACTTCAACCACGCGGCGATCTACGAGATGCCGCATATGATCCTTGCCGCCTATATGGTCAGCGGGTTCACCGTGGCCGGGGTCTACGCGACAGGCATACTCCGCGGCCGGCGGGACCGTTACCACTACACGGGGTTCGCACTGGGGTTCGTCCCCGCGGCGGTACTTACCCCGGTCCAGATCTTCGTGGGCGACACGGCGGCCCGCGCGATCGCGCATGACCAGCCAGTGAAGTTCGCCTCCATGGAATACGTCCCGCGCACCTCGACGCATGTGCCGGAATGGCTGGGCGGGGTCTACCTCAACGGGCACGTCGACGGCGGCCTCCGGATCCCGGACATGGACTCGCTCCTCGTCGGCTTCTCGCCCGGCACCAGGGTCACCGGCTGGGACAGCGTGCCGCCGGCCGGGCGGCCGCCAGTGGCCTGGCTGATCCACCTCTGCTTCGACGTCATGGTCGGCCTCGGCTTCCTGTTGCTGCTCGCCGGATTGTGGGCGCTGCAAGAGTACTGGCGCCGCCGCCGGCTGCCGCGCCAGCGCCTTTTCTGGCTTCTGGGCGCGGTCAGCGGGGTGGCCGCCATCGCGGCAATGGAGTGCGGCTGGGTGGTCACCGAGGTCGGCCGTCAGCCGTGGGTGGTCTACCGGTTGCAGACCACGGCAGCCGCGGCCACCACCAACGGGGGCGTGGTCACCACGCTCACGCTGATCATCGTGCTGTACGCCGCGCTCGGCGCCGCTACGTTGCTCATTCTGCGAGCGCTGTCCCGGCGGTGGCGGCGCGGCGACGTCGCCGAAACCGAGGTGCCGTACGGGCCGCCGGGCGAACACGGGCCACCTGACGAGCAGGCGCAGCAGGCTGCGGGCCAGGCCAGGCCGTGATCGCGGCCGCGGCTGTCGGCGCCATTCTGCTGGCCTCGGTGACCCTGTACGCCGTCCTCGGCGGTGCGGACTTCGGCGGCGGCCTGTGGGACCTGCTGGCGGGCGGCGACCGGCGAGGCGCGGCGCCACGGCAGTTCATCGACGAGTCGATCACGCCAGTGTGGGAAGCCAACCACGTCTGGCTGGTCTTCGACCTCGTCATCTTCTGGACGGCATTCCCGCACGCGTTCGCAGCGGTCATGCTCACCCTCGCGCTGCCGTTGTGGCTCGCCGTGGGCGGCATCGTGCTGCGCGGAGCCGGCTTCGCATTTCGCAAGGAGGCTCGTGCGCTCGGCATGCAGCGCGCGGCCGGCGCAGTGTTCGCATTCTCCTCGCTGCTGACACCTTTCTTCATGGGCACGGTGATCGGCGCGATCGCGAGCGGCCAGGTGCCCGCGCTGGCCACTCATGCCAGCCTGGCCGCGTGGACCGGCGCCATACCGCTGCTGACCGGGTTCCTGTTCACCAGCGCGTGCGGCTTCCTGGCCGGCGTCTATCTCACCCGGGAAGCCGCTAGCCGCGGTAACAAGCAGATGCAGGTCTACTTCGCCCGGCGCGCGCAGGCTGCCGCGCTGGTGACCGGGGCGCTGTCACTGGCGGCCTTGGTGGAACTGAAGCACCTGGATCCGGCTCTGTTCGGCCGGCTGACCGGGCGTGCCCTACCGCTGGTCATCATCGCCGGGGCCTGCGGCCTGGCCGTGCTTGGCCTGCTCGCCGCGGCAGGCCCGGCGGGACCCGGGTTATCGCCGCGCTCGGGGTCGCCGCCGTCATCTGGGGCTGGGGCGTTGCGCAGTACCCCGTGCTGCTGCCGGGCACCGGGATGACGCTGTCCGATGCCGGTGCTCCGCACGCCACCCTCGTCGCTGTCGTCGTGCTCGCGATCGCCGTGGTACTGGTCATCGGGCCGTCGTTCGCACTGCTGTTCGTCCTGCATGGCCGCCATGTCCTGGCGGGCGGTCACCCGAACGCCGCATTTGCCGCCGGGCCGGCCGGTGCTGGCTATCAGCGGACGGGCAATCCGCCCGCTGGCTACGTGTCGGCCGAGAGCCGGCCCGCGCGCCGAACCGGGCGCTACCAGCCGTGCCGTCGCGATCGGGCTAGCCGCGACCGTAGCGCTCGTCCGCGCTCTGGCCGGACGCCGGGATCGCCGTACCGGCAGATAAGTCAGGCGACTTCGCCACAGTCCTCGTCGGGCGTGACGTCAGAGACCGCACGACGCGGTAGCTGCGTGGAATTGAGAAGGCCGCGCCGCGCCAGCTCAACCCCGGTGGCTTCGTGCGTGCGCCGGTCACGTGGCGTCGCCCTGCGCTGTGTCCCCTGCCAGATCCGCCATAGATCAGCGTCAGCGAGCATGCTCACCATGTCCAGGCGATCCCGCTTACCGCCAGCCGCCCTGCGCAGCAGCCCCGATACCCAGTCTTGTTCCGCTATTTCCGGCGCTTCCAAGGATTTCATCGGTCGTGCGAAGCTGCTGATCGCGCTCATGGCGGCGTTGCCCCCTCATTCACCGAGTGCGCGGTTCGCTGACCTGAATACTCTGGCCCACGGCCGCGTCCGTCGCCCCGGGGAAACACCCGTGTTCCGCCCCCGGGGTGCCGTCCCCAGCGCACAACGGGCGTCTGGTCAGCGCAGGTCCTTCCGCGAGGTGATGCCCTGCTTGCCGAAGACGTTGCTCAGGTGCCACTCGACAGTCTTCGGGCTGATGAACAACTGGGCGGCAATCTCCGGATTTGTCAGTCCTTCCTTGGCCAGATCGGCAACTTGTGCTTCTTGTGCGGTGAGGTCGGCAGAGCTATCCACCGTGCGCTTGCGGACGGTTTCCCCGGTAGCCATCAGCTCGCGGCGGGCCCGCAGGCGAACCCGTCCGCGCCAACCCGGCTGAACACCTCGTAGGCCTGGTGGAGGGCCTCACGCGCTTCCTGCCGTCGGTTCTCGCGGCGCAGCCATTCGCCGTGGACCAGGTTCGCGCGGGCCAGGTGCATAGTGACCCGGGTCCGCCGAAGGCGCGCAATCGCCTCGCGGTACTTATCATCCGCGTCCTGACCGTCGCTGAGCAGCGCACGGGAGCGCGCCTCGATTCCGAGCGCCCAGTCGGTGCCGCTCGCGCGCGTCCGCTCTGCGAGGAGCGTCAGAGCCGCAGCAGCAGCGTCAAGATCCCCGGCATGGACGGCCGCTTCGACGAGCTCGGCGAGCGACCACGCGAAGAACCCCAGGTCGTCGTATTGGCAAGCGCGCTGGGCGGCTGCCATCGCGGCCTCGTACTGACCAAGGCCGTTGTACAGCACGGCCGTCGAGAACTCGGCCACGCCGATTGCTCGTCCCTCGCCTCGCGAGGTGGCATCCTTGATGACGGCCTCACTCAGCTCGTGCGCCTGCGCCTCATGACCACGCCAGGCGGCCAGCACCAGGTGAGCGTAGGAGACGGCGGCGCTGCCGGTTGCGTCCGAGATCGCTTGCGCTTCGTCGATCAGGGCCGCGGCTTCGCCGAAGTCCCCCGCGTGCACGCGGGCGCACGCGTCGGAGCTGAGGGCAGTCGGCAGCGCGGTCACTGCCCCGGCCTCGCGGGCCAGACTGACCGCCCGGGCCGCCAGCTCATGCCAGGCCTCGTCGTCCCAGAGGTCAGGCGCGATCGGCTCCGGGATCAGCGAGCATTCGACCCAGAGCCAGTACCAGAGCATGTCTTCCTGAGCGGGCCAGGCCGCATCTTGCCTGAGTGCCTGCAGCGCGTTCCGCAGCGGAGCCACCGCGGCGGTGTACCCGTCGGCGAACCGCGTGGCGAGACCGTCGAGAAGGACATCGATCGCGCGCGGGGGCCGGGGCGCCGGGGGTGCATTCCGGGCTGCGGCCGCGACCTCCGGCAGTCCAAGGCTGCCGGAGAAGCCGGCCGACGAAGATCGCCGCCCCGATCGCCTCGAGGTAGGTTTCCCTGGCAAGCCCCGCGTCGAGCGGCGCGAGATGCCTGGCGGCGTCGAGCAGCAGAGCAGGCGCATCGCTGCCGCGGGTCCTGCAGAACGCGAGCCGGGCGCGGAGCCGCTCGATTCGGGCTCGCTGGAGGGCGTCGAGAGGCGCGGCCGCCGCCATCGCCAG
Source organism: uncultured Actinomycetota bacterium (assembly GCA_963831615.1). Classification (GTDB taxonomy): domain Bacteria; phylum Actinomycetota; class Actinomycetes; order Streptosporangiales; family Streptosporangiaceae; genus JAJYUU01. Next base: position 294,479 of record CAWHQU010000005.1, read on the forward strand.
CAACCGGGAAGCGGCGTCTACCGAGCCCCCGTCAAACTTTGCCTGAGCTGCCGCGAGTGCGCGAGCGCCGCGGAGGCCGGGTTCGGGCGTCAGTTCGGCGGCTTGCTGCAGGAATTCAGCCGCCGCGGCGACGCCGCCGCGGCTTTGCGCCCGGCCTGCCGAGTATGCCAGCTCGGCGGCAACGGCCTCGTCGGGCCCGGTGGCCGCCCGGGCGCGATGCCACGCCCGGCGATCTGGATCGAGCCCGGGGTCAGTGGCCTCGGCCAGCACGCCGTGTACCGCCCGCCGCTCAGCCGGAGTGGCCGCGTGATAGATCGCCGACCGCACCAGCGGATGCCGGAACTGCACCCGCACGCCGAACTCGACCAGCTCCGCGGCCTCGGCCGGCGCAGTCGCCTCAGTTCCGATTCCTTGCAAGGCGGCGGCGCGCCACAGCAGCGTCACGTCGCCAGTAGGTTCAGCCGCGGCGGTGAGCAGAAGCTGGCGGGTCGGCCCCGGCAGCGACCGGAACTGGCGATAGAAACTGGTCTCGATGAGGTCCGGTAGCGGCCGGGAGCCGGGAATGACAAAGCCGCCGGCCAGGTCGGCAGGGCCGAGCCAGCGGGGCACTTGCAGGATCGCCAGCGGGTTGCCGTGGGTCTCGGCGACGATTCGGTTCTCCACCGACGGGTCGAGCCGGCCGTGCACAGCGGAAGCGAGCAGCCTACGGGCGTCCGGGTCGCCGAGCCGTTGCACTGTCAGTTCCGGCAGGCCGCCGTTCAGCTCGGCCACATCGGTGGGCTCCCGGACAGCGAAGACGATGGCGACGCGCTCGGCCACCAGCCGCCTGGCGGCGAAGGAGAGTGCCTGCAGTGAGGACTGATCTAGCCACTGCGCGTCGTCGACCAGGCAGGCCAGCGGCTGCTCCTCGGCCAGGTCCGCCAGCAAGCTCAGGACCGCGAGTCCGAGGAGCAGCCGGTCCGGCGCGTGCCCTTCGCGCGCGCCGAGAGCAACCTCCAGCGCCTCGCGCTGCGGGCCGGGCAGATGCTCGAGCCGGCCGAGCATCGGTGCGAGCAACAGGTGCAGGCCGGCGAACGGAAGTTCAGCTTCGGACTCAACGCCGCAGACCTGGGCAACCCGGAAACCGGTCGCGTGACTGGCCGCATAGTCCAGCAGCGCCGTCTTCCCGATTCCGGACTCACCGCGCAGTACCAGGACCCCGCTGGCGCCGGAGCGCACTTTACTCAGCAGGTCATCCAGCGCCGCGCATTCACGGCGCCGCCCGCTCAAGCGCGTCGTGACGTAAGTGCTGGTCAAGCTCATGATCAACAGCCGGGGCAGTCACCCGGCAGATCCCCCCTGAACTTTCCAGCATAGGCCGGCCGGTGCCAGAGGGCGCAGCCGCACCTGGCCGGGCACCATGACGTCGCCCTTGGCTCCCGTCCGTCCAGGCTTCGATCCGTCGGCGGACGGGCACGATCTGGACCGGCTGTCCGCCGAGCCTGCCTAACGCGGGCCGCATCAAACGCACCCATTCTCACCGAACCGGGGGGCCAAGATCATGAGCACCCGTACCGAGCCCGTTCCCGCTATCCCGGAAGTACTGGAAGACCCGATCCGGGATAAGGGCACGGCCTTCACCGATGCAGAACGTGACGCGCTCGGGCTTACCGGACGATTGCCGTCGGCCGTGCTGACGCTTGATCAGCAGGCCAAGCGTGCCTACCAGCAGCTGCAGATGCAAGACAGCGACCTCGCCAAGAACGTGTACATGGAGCAGCTGCACGACCGGAACGAAGTGCTCTATTACCGGGTGCTCGCTGATCATCTGGCCGAACTGCTGCCGGTGGTGTATGACCCGGTCATCGGCGATGCGATCGAGCGTTACTCGCACGAGTTCCGCCGCCCCAGGGGCCTCTACTTGTCCATCGACAGGCCGGACGACATGGACAAAGCGTTCGCCAGCCTGGGCCTCGGGCCACAGGATGTCGACCTCATCGTGTGCAGCGATGCAGAAGAGATCCTGGGCATCGGCGACTGGGGCGTGGCCGCAAGCATGATCGCGGTAGGCAAGCTAGCTGTCTACACCGCGGCGGCAGGCATCGACCCGCGCCGGGTCGTGCCGGTATCACTGGATGTCGGCACGAACAATGAGGCGCTCCTGAACGACCCGCTCTATCTGGGGAACCGGCACGCCCGGGTCCGCGGCGCGGACTACGACGAGTTCATCAAGAAGTACCTGCGGACCGCGTCCGCTCGGTTCCCGAACGCCCTCCTGCACTTCGAGGATTTCGGGGCGGACAACGCCCGGCGGATCCTGCTCACGTACCGGGACCAGTACCGCATCTTCAACGACGACATGCAGGGCACCGGCGTGATCACCATGGCCGGGCTGTTCAGCGCGCTGAAGGTGACCGGCGAGCGGTGGCGAGACCAGCGGGTCATTGTCTTCGGCGGCGGCACCGCAGGGATCGGCATCGCTGACCAGATCCGCGACCAGATGGTGCGCGACGGGCTGGATAAGAGCGAGGCAACCCGCCAGATCTGGATCGTCGACCTGCCCGGCCTGCTCACCGACGACATGCTCGATGGCATGCTCGACTACCAGCGCCCGTACGTCCACCCTGCCGCTGAGGCCGCGGACTGGGCGAAGTCGCCGGTCGTCATAGACCCGGCAGCGGCAGTGCGCTGGCCCGAAATGGCCGCCTTGCAGGCAGCACGCTCAGAATCGGGCATCATCAACTTGCTGACCGTGGTGCAGAAGGTGCAGCCGACGATCCTCATTGGCACCTCGACCGCGCACGGCGCGTTCACCAAGGACGTCGTGGAGGCGATGAGCGCCGGAGCCAGCAGGCCGGTCATCTTCCCGCTGTCCAACCCGACCGTGAAGATCGAGGCCCTGCCCACCGACATCCTTACCTGGTCGAAGGGGCGAGCGCTGATTGCCACCGGGCTGCCGTGGGATCCGTTCAGCTACGACGGCGTGACCTACTTCTTCGGCCAGGCCAACAACGCCCTCGTCTATCCCGGTCTGGGTCTTGGCACGATAGTGTCCGGCGCATCCAAGGTCACCGACGGGATGCTGCACGCGGCGGCCGAGGCAGTCGCGGGCCAGGTCGACGTCAGCCAGCCCGGCGCTGCCCTGCTGCCAGCCGTCGAGAACCTGCGGGCCTCGTCCGCGACATCCGCGATCGCTGTAGCGAAAGCTGCGACCGCGGACGGCGTGGCTGGCAAGAAGATCGGCAACACGGTTCAGGCGGTGCAGGACGCGATGTGGCAGCCGGCCTACACCGACGGCACAGCCCCGGATAGTCACTAAAGGCGCAATTAGCTGTCCCGGTCCGGCAAGTCGGCCGAGCCGCCGCGGGTGAGTGCGAGCGGGTTAACGACGCGGTCGAACAACTCCTCGCTGACGCCGTTGGCCAGGGCCGCCTGCTTGAGTGTCAGGTCGTGGTCGATGGCGTAGTGCGAGATCACCGAGGCCTGGTCGTAGCCGATGACCGGGGACAGCGCGGTCACCATCATGACCGACCGGTCGATGTTCTCCTTGAGCTTCGATTCGTTCAGCTGGGCGCCGTCGATCATGAACGTCCGGAAGTGGTCGCACATGTCGCCCAGGATCAGCGCGGAGTGCAAGTAGTTGCTGATCAGGATCGGCCGGAACGCGTTGAGCTCGAAGTTGCCCTCGGCGCCGCCCATGGTCACGGCGACATCGGACGCGATCACCTGGATGGCGACCATCAGCATCGCCTCGGCCTGGGTCGGGTTGACCTTACCCGGCATGATCGACGATCCGGGCTCGTTCGACGGCAGGATCAGTTCGTGAATGCCAGTGCGCGGACCAGAGCCGAGCCAGCGCAGGTCGTTGGCGATCTTGAAGAGCGTGACGGCCGCAGCCTTGAGCCCTGCGTGCGCGCGGACCATCCGGTCCAGCGTGCCCTGAGCGGTGAACTTGTTGTCAGCGCTCTGGAAGGCCGTCCCGGTCATGCCGGCGATCTCAGCCGCGACCTGGTCGCCGAAACCTTGCGGAGCGTTCAGCCCGGTGCCTACCGCGGTGCCGCCCATGGCGAGCGTCAGCAAGCCGCGCGTGGCATGTTCCACCTCCGCGATGGCGTCAGCCAGCGCTCCGACATAGCCGGACCACTCCTGGCCGACGGTCAGCGGGGTAGCGTCCTCAAGGTGAGTCCGGCCGATCTTGACCACGTTCGCCCAGTTCCTTGACTTGCGGTGGGCAGCGTCCCGGAGGCGGCGCATCGCCGGGATTGTCCGCTCCATCGTCATCTTGTGCGCCGCGATATGCATGGCCGTCGGGAAAGTGTCGTTGCTGGACTGCCCCATGTTCACGTGGTCGTTCGGGTGAACCGGCCGCTGGGAGCCGAGAGCTGCGCCAGCTAGCTGGTTGCAGCGGTTCGCGATGACTTCGTTGACGTTCATGTTCGACTGGGTTCCCGACCCGGTCTGGAACACATACAGCGGGAAGTTCTCGTCCAGCGCTCCGCCGATAACCTCGTCGCACACCTGCTGGATCAGCTTGCCCTTCCAGTCGGGCAGCCGGCCAGCCCTGGTGTTCACCACGGCGGCCGCCTTCTTCACGTATCCGTAGGCGTGATACACCTCGGCCGGCATCCGGTCGTTGCCGATGTTGAAATGTTCCAGGCTGCGCTGGGTCTGCGCGCCCCAGTACCGGTCGGCTGGTACCTCGACCTCGCCGAGGCTGTCGTGCTCGCGCCGCGTGCCGGAGGCGCGCAGCCCGACCGGGATGTCCAGGATCTCCGGAGGCCGCTGGCCGGCGATATCTTCCGCGGCGGCCATCACTGCGCAGCGCCTTGCAGCTGGCGTGCCGGTGCGGTCATGACAAATCCCCCTCTTTCCGCCGAGTCCCCTCTTCCGGCCGCGTCCGTGCGGCGACACAGCCACGTCGCCGAAACCATGCCCGTTCCCGCCCTGAGCACTCTGAGCTGAACCGCGGCACCGGGCCTGCGGGGGCATCGGGGTAAGGGAACCGGGTGACAGTCGTCATCCGCGAAGCGGAGAACGGGTGGCACTGGAAGGAATGGCTAGCCGAGGCAGCAGGGACAGCCATCTTGCTGTTCGCCGTGGTGACTGCCAAAGACCTCGCGGTGCAGGCCGGCCCGCCGTTCAGCGTGCTGCCGTTGCGGGCTGCGATACTGGGTCTCGCCTCCGGGCTGGCGGTCGCGGCGGTTGCCGTGAGCGCGCTCGGCCGGCGGTCCGGGGCGCATCTCAACCCCGCGCTCACCCTGGGCCTCTGGCTGCAGCGCACAGTCTCCCCTGCCGACCTTGCCGGGTACTGGGTCGCGCAGCTAGCCGGCGGAGCTGCCGGAGTCGGCCTGGCGCGCCTGTGGGGACCAACCGTCACGCGGCGTCCCGTCGACTGGGCGCTTATCCATCCCGCCCCGTGGCTGGCCGAGCCGGCAGCAGCCGGAATCGAATGCGCTGTGACCCTGCTGCAGTTCGGCGTCGTGTTCATCCTGCTGTCCAGCCAGCGTCACCATATCTGGGCTCCGGCAGTGTCCGGCGGGCTGCTGGCCGTTGCGATCTTCCTGCTCACGCCCGTCACCGGGGCCGGTATCAACCCGGTCAGGGGGCTGGCGCCCGACTTGCTGGCCAGCGCGTATCCGGCGGTCTGGATCTACATCGCCGGGCCGTTCGCAGGCGCCGGGCTGGCGGCGGCTGCGGCAATCAGCAGTAACCGCCAGCCGGTCACCGGCAAGCTCCGCCACGATCCGTCAATCCCCTGTCATATGCGCTGCGCGCTGCCCCACCTCACAGGCCGTAGGTTTCCATCAGGCTGAGCCAGAACTCGCTCGCCGTCGGGAACGCCGGGACAGCATGCCAGAGGCTGTCGACCGGTACCTCGGCGGTCACTGCGATCGTCGCAGCGTGGAGGTGATCGACTACCGCCGGGCCGACGAGGGTGAAGCCGATGAGCGTACGGCGGTCCTCGTCGATCACAGCCTTCGCCCGGCCGGTATAGCCGTCCGCCTGGAGCTGCGCACCTATGACGTCGCCGACGTCGTACTCCGCGGTGCGCACGTTGAAGCCGTCTGCCCTGGCCTTCGCCTCGGTGCGCCCGACGGCGAGCACCTGGGGGTCGGTGAAGATGGCCTGCGGAGCGCCTTTGTCGTCGGCGACGTCGTGCAGGCCGGGCGCTTCGTCGGGCAACCCCTTGGCCCTGGCGGCAATCACGTCGCCGCATATCCTGGCCTGATATTTACCCATGTGGGTGAGCTGGTTCCGGCCGTTGACGTCCCCGATCGCGTAGAGCCAGCCGTCGGGTACCGCTGTGGCACGCATGCTCGAGTCCACCTCGATCGGCCCGTCTGCCGCCAGGCCGATCGTGTCCAGGCCGATGCCGCGGACGACCGGCTCACGACCCGCTCCGACGAGAATCTCGTCGGCTAGTAGCTGCGAGCCATCGTCGGCGTGAACGGTGACAGGTCCACCGGGGACGGGACGGTCGACGCTCGTGACGAACCGGTTGAGTCGCACGTCGATTCCGGCATCCTCGAAAGACTTCGCTACCAGGTCACTGGCGAACGGTTCGGTCCTGGGCAGCAGGCGCTCGCTTGCCACGAGCATTGTCGTCTCCTCGGCCCCGAGGGAGTGCAGGGCTTGAGACATCTCCGTGGCGACCGGCCCGCCGCCGATAACGGCGAGGCGCTTGGGCGCCCGCTCCGCGCTGGTCGCCTCCCGGTTCGTCCAGGGTTGCGCATCCCGCAAACCCGGCACGTCGGGTATGTACGGGTCGCTGCCGGTGGCCAGGACAACCGCATGCCGCGCCTGCAGGCTGCGGACGCTGCCGTTCGGCGCGGACACTTCGGCCCGCAGCGGGCCGGCCAGGCGGCCCTGGCCCCTGACGAACGTCGCCGGGTAGTCCGTGATCTGGCTCGCGATCGTCGTGTCGTCTCGGTGGAAGACAAAGTCGTCGCGCCGCGCGAACACCGCATCCGCATCGATCGGGCCGGTCAGAGCCACTCCCGGCATGCGGTTCACTTCGTCAGCGACTTCCATCGGCAGGAGCATCGCCTTGCTCGGCACACAGCCGTAGTACTCGCATTCACCGCCTGCCAGACGACGCTCAACCACGGCTGTCGACAGTCCGCCGCGGACGGCCCGCATCGCAGCCGTCGTCCCTACCGGTCCTGCGCCTATCACGATGACATCGACGACTTCGTCTTCGTTTGCCATGCAGACCTCCGGTTAAGGCGGCTCGCCTCCTAGGCCATGCAGATCGTTAGTCCCACTATTTCCGCGCGGGGATCCGCTCGGCATCCCTGAGATCGTGCAGATCTGGCCCGGCGCCCGGTTAGCCCGCTGAGAGCTTGGCGAAACAGTTCCTGATGATCTGCTGGGCCGGACGATCCAGGAACGTCAGCCGGTCTGTCTCGAATGCGGCGGGACTGACCGGATTAGCATCGAAATTGACTTCCCACCAGTAGATCCCGCCGCCGATCTGCTCGGCGGTGACCGCGTTACAGGCCGCCTGGTACCAAGAAGCCTGGACCCGTGTGTCGATGGGCGCGGACATCGTGCCGTACCAGGCCCACGGGGCCGCATACGACCCGGCAACCGCGTCGATGCCGATCTCGCTCAGCGTCAGTTGCCGCCGCACTGACAGCGGATGAGCTCCCAGCCAGGCATCCCAGGCCGAGGTCAGGCTCGCCACGGACGCGCTGTCGGAAAGGCCGAACTGCGGGTAGGCGTCAACGTCGTGACTTTGCACCGGCGGCTTCGCAGTGCCCGATGCGAACGCGTCGTAGTTCTCGTCATAGGCCAGCTGGCCCCGGTAGACGGACCTGAGCGAGCGGACCAGGCCGGGCCACTGGGGGGACCCTTCCAGCGAATCCAGTTCCGTGCCCATCACGAAGCTCGCTGCGTGACCTGCCTGGGCAGCCTTGAGATAGGGAACGAGCAATTTGTGGTAGCTGCGGAACCAGGCAGCGCGGTTGCCCGGCTCGATCGAGCCGCGCCAGGCCTGCGGGTTCTGCGCGATCAGTGCATTCTCGCTGAGTTCTGGCCGCAGAGTGACTCGCATGTGCGCCTGCGCAGCTGCCGCCAGGAAATCCTCGATGTGCCTCGGGCTTGGCGTCAGACTCCGCTTGGCATACACGGTGTCTGCGGTCACCCCGTAAGTGAAGAACGGGAAGGTGACGGCGATCGCGTTCGCGTGCAGGCTGATCGCATAGTCAATGATCCGCTGGGCCTTAGCCCGGACCACGGCATCCGACGAGTCGTTGCGGTTGGCCGTCCAGTACACCTGGATCCCGAGTTGCCGCATGCCGGGATGCCACGGATCCGGTACGGTCACCGCGTTGCCGGCCGGGGGGGTTGCGGTCTTCGGCTGCGGCCACCACATCGGTCTGGACGGGATCGAGCACGCCGTCACGAAGACGAGCAGGAGCGCTGCGCCGACTACGAGCGCTGGGCCGGCCAGCATGTTGGGGCCACGGCGGCCGTTAGCCGTCATGACGGCTTGGCGATGACGACGAACTTGTTCTCGGTATGCCTGACGAACTTGACGAATCCGCGCAACCCGCCGAACCCTTCCATCAGCCCGAAGACGGGGATCAGCAGGATCACGGCCCAGGGCTCCCACCACTTGCGCCGGCCACCGCCGGATACTCCGGCGTTGAGGCGCAGGCCCTCCCAGTACATCCAGATCACGTAGGCCATGTTCAGCGCCCACAGCGGGACGATGAAGATCGTCACTGGAGACGTGCTGTGATCTGCGACAAGGAAGGCGACGAGCATGACCACTGCGACATTCTGAATGGGCCCGACGACCCACGACATCACCGAATATCCGATGAGCAGCCGGTTCCGCAGCTGAAGCGACCGGTTGAATACCAGCGCCGCAAGGCCCCAGCACCACCGCTCGCGCTGCCGGAGGAAATCGCGGAGGCTGGCAGGCGACGCGCCGTAGGACCGCCCGCTGAACCAGGCACTCAGGCCGGGGTAGCGAGCACTGAAGATCAGCGCAAACTGAGCGTCCTCGACGATGCTCCCGGGACCGAAGTCCCAGCCAATCGCCGCCTCAATCGACGCCCTCACCAGCAGCAGCTCGCCGTGCAAACCCGCCCGCGGCGTACCGCTGCCGGTCCACGCGGAGAAGCGCGCCACGTCTTCAGCTGGCCGGGCCGAGTCCGCGAGCCAGGTGAGCCTGTTCATGGCGTACTCGCGCGGGTAGGTCAGGATGCCCTGGGCCATGTGCTTAGCCTCAGGGCCCGCCTGACGCTGCTCCTCGATGAACCGGGCCATGGCAACGGCGGTATCGGGGCCAACGCCAGTGTCATCGTCCATGTGCAGAATCCACACGTCGTCGCGGGCCTCGTGCTCGCTGATGCGCAGCTCATGCGAATAGTGGCTGGCTCGCGCCTTGAACCTGGTTCCGTTCGGCGTGCAATAGGACGCAGGTACCGTAACGACCCGGATGAGCTCGCTTCGTGCCGCCAGGGACTCGATCGCCATGATTGCCTCGCTGCCCTCGTCGACGACGATGTCCACCCTCAGCCGGGGAAAGCAGCCGGGGAGATAGCGCGAGATAGGACAGCACCGAACGTTCGAGCGCGGGGTAGGTGTCGTGCCTGCCGATGGTAGAAACGACCACGACCAGGAAATCGTCGCATGTCACCGGCTCCTGGTCAGGCCAGTGGGCCTTGGATCTGCGCAGCGCCTTGCGGGTCCGTCGTATCCCGACGATGCCGATCAGCGTCGTGAGGATGGGCCAGGTCCACAGCACCGTGAGCGGCCAGCCCAGCAGGCCGCCGAACGGCTTGGTGTACCAGCCGACAATCACCAGATCGATCACGAAGGCCACGAAGAGCGGCCAGACCGTCGGCCTCCAGCGGGCGAGCCTGCCATGCAGTTCTCGCGCGCGTCTCGCGCCCAGCGTGGCGGGCGCGACCCGGACGTGGCCATTGCCGTCCGGCCGGCCCGGCTCCTGCACTTGCAGGGCCGGCTGGTCGTGCAGCCACTGCGCGGCCGGAGATTCGAGGGAATGCCCGTTTGCGGCGGGTTTGTCGCCGCGCACCCGGCTGGCCCCCCGCCGCCGTGATTCTGCCGACACTTCCCGGCGCGCTTGCCGGGCACCCCAGTCCGGAGGCATCGTTTCGGTTCTCCCCCTGCGCCCTAGATTTCGTCGGTCAAGGGTGATTCGCGAAGTAGTAAGCCAAACGGAAAGTCGTCGAGCGACCGTGCTTTAGTACCCCTAGACAGATCAGCGCAATCCGGCTCTCGCCGGCCAGTCGGCTATCGCGGCTGGCAGCAGACGCTCTCGCTCAGTCCGATCTGCGGTTAGCCTGCCAGAGTGAACTTCGTGGTATGCCCGGACGACGGTACGCGTCTGAAGGCCCAGCCCGGTCACCGCCCCGGCGTCAGACCGGTGCTCCTGACGTGCTCGGAGTGCGGGAAACGCTACACGTTGTCGAACACTGGCGTCGCCCAGCCCGAGCCCGGCGACGGCGGCCCTGGAGACTCAGCCGCCCGTAGCGGCTGACGCCGCCCGCTCACGCATGCGGGCGATGACTCCGTCCACCATCGAGCCGCCATCTACCACGATCGTGTGCCCGGTAATCCATGCGGCCTGCTCGCTGGCAAGGAACACCGCAGTGTTCGCGATGTCGGCGACCGTTCCGAGGCGCTGCAGCGGCATCCGTTCGGCTATCGCCTCCTCGCGGCCGTCCCACAGCGCCACACGTCAATGTCGATCATGGGGCCGAAGTAAGGGCTCGTCGCCGCGTTGTTGACCAGGATGTCAACGGAGCCGAAACGGGCGACCGTCGCCTCGACGCACGCTTGCGCCGCCTCCTCGTCCCCCGCGTTCGCCTCGAACCAGGCGATCTGGCCTGTCCTCGTTTCGGCCGTATCTATTTCGTTTGCAACCTGAGCCAGCGACGACCCGCGACGTGAAGAAATCATGACGGCAGCGCCCTGCGCCACGAACGCCTCGGCGATCGCCCGGCCGATGCCGCGCGAGGCCCCGGTGACGACAGCTACTTTGCCGGTGAGCAGCAGGTTCTCGGATGCCACTGGTCATACCTCCGAGCGGACCGCGCGGTGCAGCGGCGGCGCCGCGCGCCAGTCATCCATGCCGTACTCGACAGTGCCGATCGCCGTCGCACCACCTGATATCTCCGCCCAGTGCGCGTGGTTGAGCTCGTGCAGCGTGAAGCAGGAGTTCAGGGCCGTGGTGAAGCCCATCGCATCCACCGTCTGGTTAACCGACTCCTTGATCAGCAGGGCTGCCATGGTGGGAACGCGCGCGAGGCGGCGGGCGTAAGCCACAGTCTTCTCAGCTAGCTCGTCATCGGCAAAGACCTTGCTGACCATGCCCAGCCGGTAGGCGTCGTCGGCATCCAGCGAGTCGCCAGTGAGCAGCAGTTCCTTGGTCTTGCGCGGGCCGAACTCCCACGGATGCGCGAAGTACTCGACACCGCACATGCCAAGCCGGGTGCCGACCACGTCAGCAAAGACCGTGCTCTCAGCTGCGACGATGAGGTCACACGCCCACATCAGCATGAGGCCTGCGGAGAACACGTTTCCGTGTACCTGCGCCACTGTGGTCTTGCGCAGGTTCCGCCAGCGCCTGGTGTTCTCGAAGTAGTAATGCCATTCCTGCCGGCTGCGCTTCTCGGCGCCGGTCAGCATGGCGCCGTTGCACTGGTAACTAGGGTGCAAGCCGGGACCGGGTGACCGCTCGCGCTGGTCATCGGCCGTACCGAGGTCATGCCCTGCCGAGAACGACGGGCCCTCGCCGCACAAGATCACAACGCGCACCTCATCATCGGCCTCGGCCCGCAAGAACGCGGCGTCTAGCTCTACCAGCAGGCCCCGATTCTGGGCATTGCGGGACCTCGGCCGTGCCAGCGTTATCCGCGCGATGCGTCCGTCGTCCAGGGTTTCGTACCGGAGGTAGTCGTAGTCGGTCATCAGCGGTGTCCCTTCGGCGCTGGGCTAGTCGACACTAGGGCGTGTCCGGATCAGCGGTTGAGGCTAGCCTGCTCGGGCAGGTCGGCGAACTTAGCGTGGGCGTGGCCTTCCGTCCGGCTGCGCAGTAGCGGCGAGCGCGATCGCCAGGCCCTGCTCGAACAAGTCCGTGGCCATCTGCCGCATGCGCTGGCCGACGGCTGGGTCCGCCTGGCCGGCCGTCGCGCGCGCGTTCGTGCCCTCCAGCAGCACGCCGAGCCGGTAGCAGGCAAGTGCCTGGTACCAGCCGATCTGCGAGAGATCACGCTCGCTCCCGTCCTGGTACCGCGCGACGAGTTCGGCCCGGTTCGGGAAGCCGGGCATGGCAAAGATGGTCGTCGCCGAGGCGATTCCGCCGTCGTCGCACCAGGTAGCCAGGAGCTGACCCAGATCAACCAGCGGGTCACCGATGGTTGCCAGCTCCCAGTCGACCACCGCGGCTACCGCGGGCCGGTCAGTCCTGATCATGATGTTGGCAAGGTGGTAGTCGCCGTGGATGAGTCCGGCTGTCCAGGCCAGCGGCCGGTTCGTCGCCAGCCAGCCGCGTAGGGCGCTGGTGTCCGGCAGGCCAGCTGCGGACCACTCCGGGAACTGGGCGTACGACTCCAGCTGGGTCGTCCAGCGGGCCACCTGCCGCTCGAGCCAGCCGTCGGCGCGGCCGAGGGAAGCGAGCCCGGCGGCCGCTACGTCGACGCGGCCGATCGCGGCGAGCGCATCGACGACCGCGAGCGCCATAGCGCGCTGGCTAGCACGATCGCCCAGGTACGGCGGCTGCGCGACGGTAGGCGTGACGCCAGGCACTGGCTCCATCAGGTAGAAGACAGCACCGGTCACCCCGAGGTCGTCACATACCGCGACCAGGCGCGGGTGCGGCACCCCGGAGTCGACGAGGCCAGCGAGCACTCTGGCTTCCCTGCGCATTGTCTCGTCGCTGTTTGCGCGCTTGTGCCGTGGCGGGCGGCGCAGCACGAAGGCGCGTCTCCCTCGGGTGAACCGGAGCAGTACGTTCTGAGTGCCGCCGGCGATCACGTCGACGTCGGTGATCGGTCCGCCAGGCAGGCCTGCCGAGTCCATCCAGCGGGCCACGGCCGCCAGATCGACAGCCTCCGTGACCTCGGAACCCGCCACCGACTGCCCTCCTTGAAAGTCAAAACTACAGTTATTATTCGCCGGCGCCGACACCGAGCGAGCGCTGCGCGAGTGGGGCGTAACGGACGTCGACGGTCTCACGCAGGACTTGGTGCTCTGTCAGGCGTCGGCCACCGCAATCCCCGTCGCGCCGTGGCCACGAGCTCGCCGATGCCCACCACCAGAAGCACGACCGGCAGGCAGAGCCAGAGAAATGCGCATCCGACGGCCGGCTGATTACGAACGGGCCTTCGGCCTGACCCGCCCTCGCGCGTGCGAATGAGCGCTCAGCGACCGGAGTCCGCGGGGAGCGCGGTTACGAACACATCTGAGACGGGCAGGCCGGCCGCGTTGCGAGCGCGGGCGACCTTCTGCCAGCCCCAGCTCTGGAAGGCTGCCTGGGCCGCGATAGCCGCTGGCGGGACGACAACCGTCGCGCGCTCTTCTGGCCGGCTGGAAAGGATCAGGTCATACAGCGACCGGCCGATGCCCTGACGCCGCCACGAGCCGCGAACGACGAGCTCGACCAGCGCGAAGGTGCGGCCCGGATATTCGGTGGTGACCTGCTCGGGCAGCGCCGTGGTCACCTCCCGCCACCATGACGTCGAGGACCGAAGTGGCATCCCGGCCGCGTAGCCGATCAGGTAGCCGCCGCTGCGCGCGGCCACCAGGACGAAACCCGGCTGACGCCTCTGCACCCGGAAACGGGTCGCGAAGTCGTCTGCAGGCACGTCGGAATGCACCTCGTCGTGCAGCGACTCCAGCTCGGCTGCGTGCGCGGCAGCCTGCCTGCCGTCGAGGCGGTCGAAACTGATCTCGGCGGCAGGCACTGTCATCCTCCTGGCAGGCCGGGGCGGCCCTTAGGGCAGCACTGCTACGCAGTCGATCTCCACTTTGAATCCGCGCAGCTTCGCGCCGACCGTGGTGCGTGCGGGCAGCGGCTCGGGAAATCTTTCCAGGTAGGTCGCGTTCATCTCGGCGAAGTCGGCCATGTCGTCAAGGAAAACGCCGCAGCGGACGACATCCTCAAGGCCGGCGCCCGCCTCGGCCAGGACCGCTGCGATGTTCTCTACCACCACGGCAGTCTGTTCTGCCACGGTCTCACCGACTACGACGCCATTCCTCTTCGGAGACTGGCCGGACACGTAGATAAATCTGCCTTCGGCAACGACTCCCGGCGAGAACATGCCGCCCCGACCGCTGCCACCTACCGCCTGCTTCGCCATCCCGGTCCTTTCTTTCGATCCGGCCCCTGTGCCGATCCGGCCCCTGTGCCGATCCGGGGCCGCGCCCACTTCGCGATTCGCGGCAACCAAAACAATCGAGGCTCTTGACACGTTGACGCCCAAGATTACGCTGTTCTGAACAATAGCTTACTCAGTGCACAATTGTTCACTTTAGAGAGCTAACACCGGAGAGCTAAATGCGGTTCGGTCTCATCGGCTGCGGGTGGATCGTCGAGCGCGACCACATCCCGGCCATGCTGCAGTCAGAGAAGGTGGAAATCGTCGCGGTGGCCGACGTGTCACCGGAGCGGGCGCGCCTGGCAGGCCGGATCGCCGGCCTGAGTGAGGGTGACTGCCCGACCGACTACCGCGCGCTGCTAGACCGCAGCGATGTCGACATCGTCAGCGTCGCGTCACCGCCGGGCACCCGGCTGAAGATCGTGCGAGACGCCGCGGCGGCTGGCAAGCACATCGTCTGCGAGAAGCCGTTCGCGCTGAGCCTCGCTGACGCCGACGAGATGATCGCAGCCTGCGATGCGGCCAGCGTCACGCTCGCCATCTACCACAACTACCTCTATTACTTCGAGCACCGGCTCGCCTCACGCCTGATCGCCGACGGCGCGATCGGGGACGTCGTGGCGACAGAGATCTGCGGGCTTGGTTCCCGGCCCTGGCTCGGTGCCGAGCAGTTCAAGCCCGGCTGGCGGTTCGAGCCGGCGCTGGCCGGTGGCGGTGCGCTGATGGACATCGGCGTGCACAGCTTCTACCTGACTGAGTTGATGCATCCCGAGCCAGCGCAGTCGGTGATGGCGCGCATGCGTTTTATGCCGACCGGGGTCGACGATCACGCCTACTGCCAGCTCGGCATGGGCGGCAACCGCACTGCGCTGGTCAACGTCGCGTGGGGTGAGGGCACTGCCCGGTTCGAGATCGACGGCACCGACGGCTACATCAGTTACGTCTACGACGAGAACGCCGGGTACTTCGGCGCGCCGGTGCGGGCCGTCCGGGTCGGCTCGGCGGAAGGCAAGACGGTGACGCACTACGTTCCGCCCGGCCGCACTCAGTTCACCCCTGAGCTCTTCGACGACCTCGTCGACACGATCAACGGCAGCCGGGACACGTTCCGGTCATTCGGAGCGCACGGCAGGCGGGCACTGGAGATCGCCCATGCCGCCTACCTGTCCGTATCCGAAGGCGCCCCGACCCGCTTGCCGCTGACGGAAGACCAGCAGATCTACCGGGACGGGTCAGTCCCGCTGCTGCTTGCTCAGAAGGAGAACGCCGGTGCCGCCTGAGGCAGCAGCCAGCCTGGACTCACGCAGCCTTGATTCAGCTGCGCGCAGCGACGCAGCAGATGCTGCGCGCGCCCAGCTTGTCGCCTGCGGCCGCGACTTGCTGGGCCGCGGACTCCTGTCGCAGACCAGCGGCAATCTCAGCATCCGGCTCGGTGGCCAGATCCTCATCACGCCTACGTCCATGGAGTACGACCGGATCGAGCAGGCCGACATCGTGGAACTTGACCTCGACGGCGCGGTGCTCAGCGGCTCGCGCGCGCCGTCGTCGGAGACCCCGCTGCACTGCCTGGTCTATGCCACCAGGCCGGACGTGAGCGCGATCGTGCATACCCACTCACCGCACGCGACCACGCTTGCCGTGCTCGGCATGCCGATCCCGGCGGTGCACTACATGATCGCCGTCGCGGATACCACCGAGGTCGCCGTCGCTGCCTATGCCACCTACGGCACTGAAGAACTGGCCCGCAACGTCCGCGACGCATTCCGGGCACCGGCCAGGGCATGTCTCATTGCCAACCACGGGCTAATCGCGGCAGGCGATTCATTGCGCGAAGCCGCCACCGTGGCCGAGGCGATGGAGACGCTGGCAGGGCTCTATTACCGCGCGCTCGCCGTCGGAAACCCGATCGTCCTGAGCGACGCTCAGATGGCCGAGGTCCGGGCCAAGTACCGGGCGAAGGATGCGCGCAAGTGAGTAGCGCCGAAGCGACCATCGTGGTCACGCTGGACATCGGCGGCAGCGCCGCGAAGGCCAGCGGATACGACGCTGGGCGAGAGGTCAGCCTGGGCACGACGGCGGTTCGCTACCCCGCCGCCCCGGCTGGTCAGGATCCCGGCATGTTCGACCCGGACGGCTGGTGGCGGGCGGCGGCCGAGGCGCTGCGCAGCCTGCGCGAGCTCATCGGCCAGCCGGCGGGGAGATACCTCGGCGTCACCGTCAGCGCTATCCGGATTCCGTTCGTGCTGCTCGACGCGAGCGGCGATCCGGTCATGCCCGGGCTGCTGAATCGCGACCGCCGCGCAGCTGCGCAGGTAGCGCAGCTGACCTCAGCTGTCGGCGGCGCCAGCCTGTACCAACTGACCGGCCACTGGCCCGCGCCCGAGTTCGGATTGCCGAAGCTGCTGTGGGTCCGCGAGAACTGGCCGGACGCCTGGCGTGCCACCGCAGCAGTCCTTCAGCTGCACGACTGGTTCATCTACCGGCTCTGCGGCGTCCTGGCGAGCGAGCGGTCGTCGGCTGCCATGAGCCAGCTGATCGACTTCTCGGCGGGCAGCTGGGCCGGCGACATGCTGACCGCACTGGACATCCCGGCACGGCGACTGCCGGATTTGCGCCAGGCTGGCGCGCTCGCCGGTCCGATGCTGCCCGAGATAGCGGGGGCTACCGGGTTCGCAGCCGGGACGCCGGTGCACATCGGCTGCGGCGACACTCACATGTCCGCGCTGTCGGCCGGGGATCGGGGGCGCTGCCGGGCCGGTGGTCGTGGCCGGCACGACCACGCCGGTCCTGGTCATCGAGCCAGGCGACCGGCTGCCAGCTGACACCAGCGCGCTGTTCCCGCTGCTGCTTAGTCAGCACGCCACAGCCGGGACGGCTGCCCTGGAGGCGAACGCCGGACCGACCGGCGGTATCGCCGACCAGCTCGCAGGCCTGCCGGACCAGCCCGGCGAGCTGGCCTCTGAACTCGCGGCACGCGGGCTGCGGCTGACTGACGCCGGCGGCAGCGACGAGGTTGTCGTCCTGGCCGGCAACCCCTTCTTCGGCCCGGACGGCTGGGCCAACGTGCCGCCACCAACGGTCATCGGGTTGCGCGACGGCAACACTGGCAGCGACGTTGTGCGCGCCTGCCTCCGCGGGATCTGCTATGCAATCCGGTCCATGCTCGACTGCCTCGCGGCGAGCGGGACAACCCCGGCGGACAGGTAACCGCGACCGGCGGCATGAGCCGCAGTGCCGAGTGGTCGCAGCTACTGGCTGACGTGGCCGGGCGGTGCGTGACGGTGCCTGCACTAGACCGGATAGCCCGGCCGGGGCGGAGCGTTCCTGGTCGCCGGCGGCACTGCCGGCCGGCCCGCACGATTCTCCTGACCCAGCTGGCTGGCGCGTCTTCCAGCCGGACCCCGGTGCCGGCCAGGCTGTGCATGCCGCTGGCCTCGCTCGGTACCAGACGCTGTACCGGGCCGCTCAAACCGACACTCAAGACAGGTTGGTGACTGGTGCTCGCACTCGTTAGCGGAGCGCTCACGGCCGACGCCGCCGCTGCCCTGGCCGCAGAGCGGTCGTGGCAGCTGCGGAACGTCGCCCTGGCCGGCGAGGCGGTATCGGCTATGCCAGGCCGGTGAGCGCGACTTGGTGCGGGCACTGATTGTGGAAGCAGAGCCGGTCGGAGCCAGTTTGCTCGAGCAGCTCCCGGCGCTCGAGCTGGTCGGGTGCATGCGATCAGACCCGGTGAATGTGGACGTGTCCGCAGCGACCGCGCGCGGGGTCGCGGTCGTGCACACGCCGGGGCGCAATGCCGAAGCCGTCGCTGACTTCGCCCTCGGCTTGTGCCTTGCGGCCCTGCGCAACATTGCGATAGCTCACCACGGCATTGTTTCCGGCGAGCTCACCAGCGCCGAACCGACACGGGGCCTGCTCGTCGCACCTGGTGACGCTATCTGGCGGCCCGACGACCCGGAAGCGCCGGTTCCGTACCTGGTCTATAAAGGACGGGAGCTGTCCGGACTCGTGGTCGGGGTAATCGGCTTCGGCTGGACGGCCAGGCAGTCGCACGGCGGTTCGCCGGGCTGGTCCGTGAGATTCATGTCGCGGACCCGGCTGTCGCGGCCGACGTGATCAGGGCAAACGGATACATCCCGGCGACACTCAGCGCGCTGATCGGCGTCGCTGACGTCGTCACCATGCACGCCCGGAGCGCGGCGACGATCGTCGGGCGGGACGAACTGAAGCAGATGAAGCCCGGCGCCATCCTTGTCAACACGGCCAGGGCCACCGTGCTGGATTACGAAGCGCTGCTTGACGCGCTGAACTCCGGGCAGCTGCGCGGGGCGGCGCTGGACGTGTTTCCTGAAGAACCGATCCGCACCAGCAGTCCGTTGCGCACCCAGCCTGGCCTGACGCTTACCCCGCATCTGGCAGGCGCAGCAGCGGACGTCGTCGAGCGCCAGTCGGAGATCTTGCTCGCCGCAGTCCGCGAGCTCTATGCCACCGGCCCCGCATCGAGCTGGGATGGCCCGTACATCCGCAATCCCGAGGTTCGGGACAGCTGGGCGGCAATCCGCGTCGCGGAGCCTAGCCCGCACATCAGCGAAGCAGGTGCAGCCGGATGAGTGTCAGGATCGCTGTCGTCGGCGGTGGCAGCAGCATGTTCGTGCCCGGCCTGATCAGGCGCCTGCTGGAGATTCCTTGCTACGAGGGCGCCGAACTGCGGCTGATGGATGTCGACTCCCGCCGGGTCAGCGTCATGCGCGACCTGGGTGTCCAGCTGGCCGCCGCCGAGGATTGCAAACTCGAGATCACGGCCGGAACCGACCGGCGGGCCGCCTTGCGCGACGCCGATTTCGTGATCGTCGCGATCTCAGTCGGCGGCATGGCCGCCTGGGAGACCGACATCGAAGTACCGGCTAGGTACGGCGTGTTCATGCACATCGCCGACACCATTGGCCCTGGCGGCATCTTGCGCTCGCTACGCAACACGCCGGTCGTCGCCTCGGTCGCCCGTGACGTCGCCGAGGTCGCGCCGGATGCGATCGTGCTGAACTACACCAATCCGGCGAGCGCCAACGCCATGGCGATGGCAAGGACCGCTGCGCGTCGCTGTCACTGTGCTCATGCTCGCCGCTTCCGTTCCAGCGGACTGGCTGGCCGATCTGACGGCGCAGCAAGGACGAGATCTCCCTGCCACTCGAGGTCGGCGGCATCAACCACTGCACGGGCATCATGTCGCTTCGCCTCACGGACGGTCGGGACGCGATCCCGCTGGTCCGGGAGCGGACGTCCGAGCCGATCGTGCGGTGGGCGATCGACACGTTCGGCGTAATGCCGTACTGCTGGTCGCACTGGATCGAGTTTTTCCCGCAGCTGCAGCGCCTCGAGGCGCCTTACCAGAGCCGGGCGCAGGGACTTGCGATGCGGTACGGCCGGCACATCTATGACATGGACGCGCAACGCGACCGCATCGCGTCCTGGGAACGAGTTGCTTCGGCGTGGGCAGCCGAAGGCGGCCAGCATCGGCTCGCCGACCTGCCTCATGGTCCTGAGGACGAGGGCATCGTCGTCGCCGAGGTCATGGCCTCGGTCATCGACGACCGCCGCGAGCTGTTCGTCGTCAACACGATCAACGACGGCCTGATCCCGAACCTGCCGTCCTCGGTGGCAGTCGAGGTCCCGGCCGTCATCGACGCCGAGGGAGTACATCCGGTCGGCATCGGGAACCTGCCGCCAGGCCTGGCCGCTGTGCTCAGCCGGCACGCGCAGGTCGAGGAACTGACTGCCGAAGCCGCGATGTCCGGGAGCCGGAGCCTGCTGCGGCAGGCCATGGCTGCTGACCCGCTGCTTGACGCCACCCTCGAGCCACCTCAGATCGAGGCGCTGACCGCGGAGATGCTCGCGGTCAACGCCCGCTACCTGCCGCAGTTTGGCTCGCACCAGTCGGCTGACCCCGCAAGTCTGGCCGAAGGAGAACCCGATGGCAGATCAGCTAGCCGCCGGCAGTGGCGGCGGAACCGCGGACCGGAGCCGGGCATGACCGCGGTGGCCGAGCGGCCAGTAACTGAGGCTGCCGCCGAGATCTCGGACAAGCCGCGCTTGAAGCCGGGGACGATCGGCTGGCTGCTGCCGGCCGCCGCGCTGGTGATCGGGCTGTTCCTTGTCCCCGTTGCTTACGCCATCTACCTGGGCTTCACCAACCTGGAACTGCTCGGGCCGTACGCGCAGCACTACAGCTTCACCGGGCTCGCCAACGTCGCAGCGGATGATCCACGATCCGATGTTCTGGTCGAGCGTCAAGCTCACGCTGATCTTCGTCATCGGGTCCGGCATCATCGCGCAGACCGTGCTGGGACTCGCGCTCGCCCTGCTCGGCCAGCGGGCTCACGTCGTCGTCCGCGCAAGCGTCGGGTCGGTCGTCGTCCTGGCCTGGGTCCTGCCGGAGATCACGGTCGCCTTCGTCTGGTACTCGTTCAGCCAGGCGGGGGGCACGCTCAGTGTGCTTACCGGGCGTTCGAACGATGACCTGCTTGTCGACCGTGCCCATGCTGGTGGTCTGCGTGGCCAACGCCTGGCGCGGCACCGCCTTCTCGATGCTGCTGCTCAGCGCGGGCCTGCGCAATGTCCCTGCGAGGCAGACGAGGCCGCCCAGCTTGAAGGCGCCTCGTACTGGCGGCGGTTGTTCACCGTGACGCTGCCGATCATGCGGCCGACCCTGATGATCAACCTGCTGCTCATCACGTCTCGGCACTATCTCCGACTTCACGCTGATCTTCGCCATGACGCAGGGCGGTCCCGGCAATCAGACGGCCATCCTGCCGGTCTACATGTACATCGAGGCATTCCAGTTCAACCAGCTCGGCTACGGCACGACGATCGCTCTCACCCTCGTCCTCATCGGAGCGATCCTGTCCATCGCCTACATCCGCCAGCTGCGGCCCGAGCTGCAGGACGCCCCTCCATGACCCGCGGACAGGCGCGCTCCATGGGATAGCGAGATAGACAGTCCGCCGAGGCCGTCCCGCCTGAGCTCAGCGCGAGAATGCCGAGCCCGACGTCGTCCGCAAGCGGCGTGGCTGTCACGCCCGGCATCACCGGTCCTGCAGCCTGTCATGACGGTCATCGGCGTCGTCTTCCTGCTCCCGCTGCTCTGGCTGATCCTCGCCTCGTTCAATCCCGGCACGCCGACGACACGCTGTCCTCGCCGCACCCCTTCTCGCGGCTGAACTATCACCTCGTCGTCCACGCGGGCGCGGGCCCCGCGATCGTGAACAGCCTCTACCTGGCCGGCGTCTCCACGGTCATCGCCACGGCCGTGTCGACCATGGCCGGATTCATGCTGTGCCCGGCGGAGGATCCGCTTCAAGGGTCCCGTCCTGGTCCTGATCCTCTTCCTCACCGGCCTCCCCGTCACCCTGCTGCTGATTCCCACTTACCAGATCTTTGTCGACCTGGCAACTGGCTGAACTCGAGGTTCTACACCTCCCTCGTCCTGGCCACCATGTCCGTGCCGTTCTCCATCTGGCTGCTGAAGAACTTCATCGAACAGGTCCCCCGTGAGTTCGAGGAGGCCGCGGCGATCGAGGGTCGGGCCAGTGATCAACATACTCTTCCGCATCGTGATGCCGCTGATCATCCCGGACATCCTCGTCTCAGCGATCTTGACCTTCATTAACTCCTGGGGAGCCTTCCTGATCCCCCTGGTCCTGGACGCCAACCCGGCCGACACTCCCGGCGCCGTCGGCATTTACCAGTTCATGAGCGCTAACGGCCAGGTCCAGTTCGGGCAGCTGGCCGCTTATTCGGTGCTGTTCTCGCGTGCCCGTGATCATCCTCTATCTGATCAGCTCCCGCTGGCTCAGCGGCGGCTTCTCCTTCGCCGGGCGGAGTGAAGGGCTGAGCCGAGCCTGAGCGCGACGGACAATGACAGGAGGGCATCCATGGCGAAGATAGTGCTGCGCAGGGCGTAACCAAGTCCTTCGGCGCAAAGGTCGCCGTCGACGACCTCAACCTCGAGGTCGACGACGGTCGAGTTCCTGATCGTCGTCGGGCCATCGGGCTGCGGCAAGACCACCACGTTGCGGATGATCGCCGGCTTCGAGACACCCACCTGGGTATCGTGCACATCGGCGGCCGCTGATGAACGACGTGCCGCCAAAGGACCGCAACCTGGCGATGGTCTTTCAGAACTACGCGCTGTTCCCGCACTGTCCGTGGCCGGAACCTGTCCTTCGGCCTGCGCATCCGGCATGACCCCGAGAAGGTGATCGAGCGCCAGGTACACGAGATCGCCGAGATGCTCGGCATCCGGCCGCTGCTGGACCGCAAGCCAGCCGAGCTGTCCGGCGGCGAGCGTCAGCGGGTCGCCCTCGGCCGGGCACTGCTGCGCAAGCCGCAGGCGTTCCTGCTCGACGAGCCCGCTGTCGAACCTCGACGCGGCGCTGCGCGCGCAGATGCGCTTCGAGCTCAAGCGCATCCACGCGCAGTTCCCGGTCACGACCGTCTACGTGACCCACGACCAGGTCGAGGCCATGACGATGGCCGACCGGATCGTGCTGATGAACCACGGCGAGCTGCAGCAGGTCGCACCACCCGAGACGCTCTACGCCGAGCCGGCCAACGTCTTCGTCGCGGGCTTCATCGGCAGCCCGAAGATCAACCTGGTCGCGGCGCCAGATTGACCATCCTGACGGGGCCGAGCGCGCTGCGCTGCCTGGCGGCACCATCCCCGTGACGCCGGGAATGGCTGATCGGCTCCGCTCAGCGCAGGGCGACAGCGACTCAGTCGTCATCGGCATTCGCCCGGAAGACATCCTCCCGTGCCCGCCGCTGGGCGTTAGACCGGCCAGCCCGGTCTCTCCGGGTCTGTCGAGGTCATCGAGCCACTGGAGCTCGAGACGCACGTCGCCGTCCGCGTCGGGGACGAGATCCTCACCTGCCGCTTCCCCCCACGCTCGGGATTCGAGGTGGGTTCGACCATCAATGTCTCGTTTGACATCCGCACAGGAAGGTGTTCGACGCCGAGAGCGGACTGCGGCTCGGCTGACCGGCCAGCATCCGCGCCCTGAGTTAACAGCCCCCTACCTTGCAGTTGAAAGGCAGCCAACACGATGATCAGACGCACACTCCCCCAGCACACCAGGCTGGCGGCCGCGCTTGGCGCCGCCGCTCTCGGCGCCGCGTTCCTCGCCGCCTGCGCCGGCGGCGGTTCCTCCGGCACCAACAGTTCGAGGCAAGACGCTGCACGGTCTTGTACTCCAATAACTACGTCTTCAACTCCGACTCACTGGCCACAACAGTGGTGGAACGGCATCGCGAAGCAGTGGAAGGCCAAGTACCCCACACCAAGCTCGTGCTCGAGGCACCGGCGGCACCGACATCGACCTGATGAACAAGGCGGCCATCCTGTTCCGCGTCGCTCAACCACGCCTGACGTCATCCAGATGCCGACCACGTACGTGGCGCAGTTCGCCGGATCGAACTACCTGCTCTCGCTCAACAGCTTCGTCCATTCAGCGCAGGCGCACGAGCTTCTGGCCGACGATGCCCGCCGGCGTCCAGCACATGAGCACGATCAACGGCCAGGTGTACGCGGTCAACGCCGGGAACAACAACACCGGACTGCTCTACAACAAGGCCGATGCTGACCAAGGCCGGCGTCAAGATGCCCTGGCACCGAAGAACTGGCAGGAGATCCTGCAGGTCGCGGCGGCAGGTTAAGGCCACGAAGCCGGGCGTCTGGCCGCTCTGGGTCGCCGCCGGCGTCGCTGCCGGGCCGACGAATGTGCTCCAGGGCAGCGGCAACCTGATCTTCGGCTCGACCGAACGCCACAATGTTCGACGCCAAGACCAAGAAGTGGGTTGTCAATTCCTCCGGAATCCGGGCCACGCTCGCAGTTCTACCAGAAGATGTCGGCAGGAGGGCCTGGCGCTCCGACGTCCCAGCTGTTCCGCGCCGACGCGGTCGGCCAGCCGCCGCTGCTGATGAAGCAGGGCAAGCTGGCGATCTCTATCGGCTCGAACTGGTACCCGATCGGTCTGGGCAGTCCCCGAAGTCCGCCGCGCCGTGGGCGGCCGCGAAGACCGCGGTTGGCTCGGCGCCCTTCCCGACCGAGAACGGCCAGGCACCAGGTGCGGCATCGACGCTCGGCGGGTGGGCATACGCGGTCTCCAAGGACGTCGAAGAACATCCAGGGCGCAGAGAACTTCATCGCGCTCGGCCTAGGCCCCCGAACCAGCTGACCACTGCGCTGTCTGGTCTGGCTTCGTGCCGCCTGTCCACCCCGTCGGCGAGCAGCCGCTGTTCATCAACTTCGCGCCGCCGTTCCAGGCCGCCTTCAACGACTACGCGAAGTACGGCGTAGCCCTGCCCAACAACGTCAACTTCCCTGTGTACGCACGGGCGCTGAACACCGTGACGGGCGACTTCGCGCAGAACCCGAACGCGAGCATCACATCGGCATTGTCGACGATGTCTAACCTGATCACGCAGCAACTCGGGTCGAACAGCGTGGAGACTCAGCCATAGCCCCGATGGCTGGCTCGCGACGACCTGCCGGCGTCGCGAGCCAGCCTGTTGCAAGCATGCGCCACGGGCCGTGCCAGTGCTTTCGTTAGATCGGCGCTTACCGTAGTCAGCGCCGCTGGCCGCTCGTGGCAGCAACCGCCGCCCCGTCGGAAGGACGTTCGATGGTCGATTCGGTTCCGCGCAGCGAAGCGCGGACAGCCCCGATCCCGGCACCGCGGGCTCGGACCGTCTCGGGGCTGATGGCCAGGGCGGCTCGCCTGCATTACGAGTTCGGACTGACGCATCAGGACACGGCGGCCGCGCTCGGCGTCTCGCGCGTCAAGGTGACGCGGTTGCTCAAGCAGGCGCGACTCGCCGGGATCGTCAAGATCACGGTGGTCTCGGATCAGAGCCCGTTCGCCGAACTCGAAGACCGGCTGGCCGCGCAGACCGGACTCCGTGAGGCTGTTATCGTCCCCGGCGGGATCAGCAGCAGCGCAACTCGCAGCATGCTAGCCCGCGGTGCCGCGAGCTACCTGGAACGGGTGATGCGCGACGGGCTGGTCGTCGCGGTAGGCCTCAGCCGGACGATCGCCGAGATGCCGAGCTGGCTTGCCAGCCCGCGGCAAACGCGGTCCAGCTTCGTGTCGGTGGCAGGCTCGCTGCGCACCGGCGGGCACGGCAGCGGCAACCCGTACCAGGCCACCGATGCGCTGGCTGCTGCATTCGGCGGCACCGCTGAGCATCTGCACGCACCGGTGATCGTGCAAAGCCACGAGGTTGCCGAGCAGCTACGTGCCGACCCGGCGATCGCGCAGACCCTCCAGCACGCCGCCGCCGCGGACGTCGCATTCGTCGGTGTGGGCGGTCGGGAGGACCGCATCGATTTCAGCCAGGGTGTCTACATCACGCGCGAGGAGTGGGCGCGGCTCCTGGCCGACGGCATGGTCGGTGACATCGGCGGACGCTTCTTCGACCGGGACGGCCTGCAGATCGACCACGACGTCAACCGCCGCGTCATCGCGCTCGACCTTGATGAGTTCGGCAAGATACCGGTGCGGGTCATCGCCGCCGCGGGCCCGAGCAAGGTCGAGGCGCTACGAGCCGCGCTCGCCGGAGACCTGGTCACTGTGCTGGTGACAGACGTGGCGACTGCGCACGCGTTGCTGGGGCAGGTCTAATGCTCACCAGGCGCGATCACCTCGACGCTTGCGCCGACATCGCCGAGCCGGCAGCACTCGTTGTCTTCTGCATACCGCAGGCCCTGCACATTCAGCATGGTGACGCGCGGTGCGCCCCCGATCGGGAACGGGCCCCAGTGCCAGGTGCCGCGGTGCAGGACGAACACGTCCAGGGGATGCAGCAGGAAGGCCCGCAATTGAGAGGCATCCGCTGGCGACGAGAACGTTGCGCCCGGCGGCGCCACCACTACTACCGCAGGGCAGTTCAGCACCTGCAGTGCTTGCGTGTGCGTCTGGTGGCGGAAGAGCATCTGGCAGAGCAGTCCGCTGTCGGTGTGCGGCACCTCGTCAGCATCGTGACCGATCAGGTTGAGGTGGACATCACTCCACTGGTACTCAAGCCTCGACTGGCCGTCGCTGGGGTCAGTGTCGGCCACCGGCACCCAGCCAAACGGCTTCCATTCCGCCGCGTCGAATTCCTCAGCGCGAATACTCATAGCCGTGTCCTGCATCGTCAGCGCCTCCATCCGATCAGCCGCTCATGAGTGCCTGAATTTAAATATACGCCACATTAGCGCCGACTCCAGGAGAATTTCGCCGGACGGCCAGCACAAACCTTAAGGGAAGGATCAGGAGATGGACGTACGCAACATCGCGACCGTGCCGCTGACACCCGAGCACAATGGCACCACACCGGTCTGGTATCTGATGCCTCCGGGCACGATGCGAGAGATTACTGCCGGCGGATCGCTGGAGCTGGTGAACGAATTCGAGATCACCGGAGGCGGTGCCGTCGACCCGCATACGCACCCGACACATGAGTTCTATTACGTGCTGTACGGGCGCGGCCAGATGATAGTTGGCGACGAAAGCCGGGAAATCGGCCAGGGCGATCTTGTTTATATCCCGCCGAACGCCGTGCACAGCCTGGTCGCGGGCAGCGAGAACGCGCCGATCCGGTGTTTCTGCTTCGCGATTGCATGCCCGGACGCGGGCGAGATCAACTACACCACGCATTAGCGGCCAGGTGAGGAATGCGTTCAGGGCAGCTCAGCCGGCCTGCGGGCCGCAGCAGCCGCGTGCCGGGAGGACCTGGCTGGCCAGCGCGACTAGGGCTCCGGCGCGACGCGGATCGACGAGACGTCGAGCGCCAGCAAGCCCACCGTCGTAGCTCCGGCTCTGAGCTGGCCGAAGAAGCCCTCCTCTTTTGCCGCCCGGCCCGCCCCAGCGGCCCGGCAGGCTGCCATGTCCTCAGACCTGATCGCCACGACTCCGTCCGCGTCCCCGACCAGCCAGTCGCCGGGCCTGACCAGCACGCCGCCGAGGACTACCGGCGCGCCGACCTCACCCGGACCCGACTTCGTGGCACCCCGCAGCGCCACTCCGCGAGCGAATACCGGGAAGCCGTGTTTCTCGATCGCGTCGATGTCCCGCACCTGGCCGTCGATCACGAGGGCGACCAGCCCTGCTGTCTCGGCGGCGGTAGTCAGCACCTCGCCCCAGTACCCACGGACAGAGTCACCGGCAAACGAAACCGCGAGGACCGTGCCCGCAGTCGCGGCGGCGACCGCTGCATGAATCGCGAGATTGTCTCCGGCGGCGCAGGCAACGGTCGCGGCCGGGCCGTGAATCTGGCACCTTTCCAGGCGGGCTTGATCTCCTGGCTGAGCGCAGCGGCGCCGCTCTCCCCCAGTGTGGCGGAACCAAGCTGCATGAGCTCGTCGCGGACGTCATCGCTGATTATGACGGGTACTTGTTCCATGCTGCTCATGTTAATCCAGGAAAGACGGTGATGCACGCCTTAACGACTGACCCTATGACTCACCCGTTTCGATTACCCGACGAGCGGCTACGTCGTTTCCAACGTCGGTTCATTCAAAAGGAGTAATTGTGACAGCCGAGCGTGCCCTCGTATTGTGGGGAGGATATCCAGGCCACCAGCCTGAAGAGGCGGTAGAGCGATTCGTTCCGTTTCTCAAGAATGGTGGCTTCGACGTCGTGGTGGCCAATGACCTAGCCGCCTATGCCGATGCCCGGCTAATGTCCGGCCTCAGCCTGATACTCCAGAACTGGACAAAGGGCGACCTCACCCCGGATCAATTTCAGGGGCTGTCGGATGCGGTCAGATCGGGGGCCGGGCTAGTGGGCTGGCACGGCGGTCTGTGCGACGCCTTCCGGCATATGCCGGAGTACCAGTTCATGACCGGGGGCAGTGGCTCGCTCACCCGGGCGGAAGCGAGGCTCGCTACACCATCGATATTGCGCCAGGCGCCGCCGCGGATCCGGTCATGGCCGGACTGGGCTCATTCGACATCGTTTCCGAGCAGTACTACCTGGCAGTCGACCCGGCGGTCGAGGTACTCGCGACAACCACGTTCCGCCGGCGGAGCCGAGGCACCGTGGATCAACGAGGCAGTGATCCCGGCCGTCTGGCGGCGGCGCTGGGATCATGGCCGGGTGTTCTACATGTCGTGGGGGCATCAGGCGAGTGACTTTGACGTCGAGCCGGCCCGGGTCATCGCCGAGCGTGGCCTTTTGTGGGCGGCCGGACGAGGGGTTGCCGCGGAGTCGTCTACCGGGAGCAAGCAAGATGCCTGACCTGCTCTACGTCAGCGACGTGTCCCCCTACCGCCCCTCACCGGATGCGCCGGCGATGGCTGGCGTGCACCAGTCGCTCAACTCTGCGGCGACCGCTCTGGCCGAGATCGCCGGACTGTGCGGCCTGGGTTTCCGCCACGTGCCGCAGGCGGCGGACGTGACAACGGATGACCTCGAGTCTGCCCGGGTCCTCGCGCTGTTCACGATCGGGGAAACGCCGTGGAGTGCTGAGCAGCGCACGATCATCGAGCAGCGCGCCACGGCCGGCAGCCTGGGAATCGTCGGACTGCACTCGGCGACGGACGCGGCCTACGGCTGGCCGGCCATCGGCAAGCTTCTAGGCGGCCGTTTCAACGGCCATCCGATCACCGGCGACCTGCCGATCACCGTGATCGACCCGGGCCATCCGGCTACGTCACACTTGCGGTCCCCATGGCGCTTCAAGGACGAGCTGTACCTGTTCCGCGAGCTCGTCCCGGACGCCAGGGTGCTGCTCGCGGTCGAGTTCGGCGGGACCAGCGTCGGCAACCTGCCGCTAGCGTGGTGCGTCGAGAGACCGCCAATGCGGACCTTCTACACGGCGCTCGGGCATTTTGTCGCTGCCTACGAGAACGCCGATTACCTGCAGCATGTGCGCGGCGGCATTGAATGGGTGCTCGGTCAGGAGAAGATCTGAGCGTGACACTACTGCTGCCTGCCGCCGACGGAGTTGCCGACCACGTTGCCGCCCAGTTCCCGCAGGCGACGGTCTTGCGTTACGAGGACGTGACGCAGGATGAGCTGGCGGAAGTCACCTTCTACTGCCTGCCTTACATGGGCGACTCCGCCAGCGTCAAGCTAATCGCGGGCATGCCCAAGCTGATCGCGGTACAGAGCCTCAGCAGTGGCGTGGACGACGTGCTGGCGGCTGTACCTGCGACTGTGACGCTGTGCAATGGCCGGGGTTTGCATCATGAGGAAGGCACGGCCGAGCTCGCCGTCGCGCTCATCCTGGCCAGCCTGCGCCAGATCCCCAGGTTCGTGCGCCAGCAGGCTGACCGGTCATGGGGGCACGTCCGGACGTCCAGTGTGGACGGGAAGCGGGTGCTGCTAGTCGGAGCCGGACATATCGGATCGGGTATCGCGGAGCGGCTAGCCGCGTTCGGCGCCCGCGTCAGCCAGGTCAGCCGGACGGCACGCGCCGACGTGATGCCGCTCTCCGAGTTGCCCCGGATGGCCTCGGCGAGCGACATCCTGGTGATTTGCATCGCGCTCAGTTCGGAAACCCGCGGCCTGGTCGATCGTGACGTCCTTGCCTCACTGCCCGATGGCGCCCTGGTCGTCAACGTGGCGCGCGGCCCCGTAGTCGATGCGGTCTCGCTCGCCGCGGAACTCGCCAGCGGCAGGCTCAGCGCGGCACTCGACGTTACCGATGTCGAACCGCTGCCGCCGGACCGGCACGAGTGGACAATGCCGAACGTGCTCATCACCCCGCACGTCGGCGGCGATACCACTCAGTTCGCCGAACGAGCCGCGTCCTTTGTCGCCGATCAGGTGGCGCGGCACTTGACTCAGCAGCCGCTGGTGAACGTGGTCAAGCCCGCGCTTACCTAGGCGTCATCCGAACTGGCCGGGCTGGTAGTCCCCGGCGGGCTGCCGGACCATGACGTTCATCCGGTTGTAGGCGTTGATGAGGGCGATGGCCGCTATCAGCGCGACAAGCTGGTCATCGTCGTAGTGCTTGGCGGCGTTCGCCCAGGCCTCGTCGGTGACGCCGACAGCGCCGTCGGCGATGCGGGTGCCTTGCTCGGCGAGCTCCAGCGCCGCGCGCTCGGCCTCGGTAAAAACCGTCGCTTCCCGCCAGGTCGCGACCAGGTTCAGCCGCTGCTGGGTTTCACCAGCGTGCAGGGCATCCTTGGTGTGCATGTCGGTGCAGAAGGCACAGCCGTTGATCTGGCTGGCCCTGAGCTTCACCAGTTCCTGCGTCGCGACGGGCAGCGTTGAATTGTTCAGAAGTGCCCCCGCCGAGTTGATGTGTTTGATGAGTTTCATCGCCAGCGGGCTGCCGAAGTAATCGAGACGGGCTTCCATCGTCATCTCCTTGCCGGTGACGCGGGTCACGGCTCGAGCCGGTGATCCGCTGAGTATCGGGTTCGTCCTACTACTTCGACGACACAGCCCCCCGGAATGTGACCCGCCTGCTCGCCCCTGATCAATCTGTCCTACCGGCTGCTGGGCTCCCTGGCTGAGGCCGAGGATGCCGTGCAGGAGACTTATGCCCGCGCTGGTATGCGATGTCCGCGCAGCAGCAGGAAGCGATCGAGTCCCCCGGCGCCTGGCTGACGACGGTCGCCAGTCGCGTCTGCCTTGACCTGCTCGGTTCGGCGCGCGCTCGGCGGGAGCGGTACGTGGGCGAATGGGTCCCCGAGCCGCTGCCTGACCCCGCGGAATGGATCACCGGGCGGTCCGGCGACATCGCTGCTGACCCGGCCGACCGGATCACCCTGGACGAATCGGTCAGCATGGCTTTCCTGGTCGTGCTCGAATCGATGACTCCGGCGGCCTGACATTCCTGGAGCGCACGGTCAACGGCCAGCCCGGGCTGGTAGCTCAGCAAGACGGCGTCACCGTGACGGTTTTCGCGTTCGACATCGCGGGCGGCCGGATCAAGCACATCTGGGCAGTACGCAACCCCGACAAGCTCCGGCCCTGGACAACCGGCTGAACCCGCCGTTCAGATCGGCTGCTGCAGCAGCCGCGGCAGGTCGGCGATGGAGTCGATCACGTGATCGGGCGCCGCAGCGGCGGCGGCATGGGTGCGCGCCTGGTACTTGCCGGTCTTGACCAGCACCCCGGTCAGCCCGCAGCGCTGGGCAGCCAGGACGTCGTTGTCGATGTCATCGCCGATCATCAGAGCATCTGCGGCGATGACGCCGAGGTGTGCCAGACCCGCGCCGAAGAATCCGGCGGCTGGCTTGCCAACGACTTCTGCTTCGATCCCGGCGGCTTGTTCCAGGCCAGCGACGAATGCTCCGCAGTCGAGCTGAAGGCCCTCGCTAGTGCGCCAGTACATGCCCCGGCTCATGGCGACCAGCCGCGCACCGCCGCGGAGGCAGCCAAAAGCCCGGTTGAGCGCCTGATAGCTGAACTCGGGTCCGGCGCCGCCGATCAGCACGACGTCGACTGCGGGGTCGTCATCCCTGGCCAGCGCGATCGTCGCCAGGTCAGCGCCGATGTCGCCGCTGTTGAGCAGCAGGCAGCGAGCACCGGGGTAATGCTCGTTCAGATAGGCCGCAGCGACTGCCGGGGCGGTCAGAACGTCGCTCGCCGTGACGGGGAAGCCTGCCGCTGAGAGTGTTGCTGCTATCGACGCGCGGCTGCGAGAGGTGGTGTTGGTAACCAGGGCTAGCGGGATGCCTGCCGCGCGCAGTTCCTCCATTGCGGCCACCGCGCCGCTGATCGGCTCCCACGACACGGTGAGCACGCCATCGACATCGATCAGCACCGCGCCCACCCGCCGCACCGACCTGACAATAGTCCCGGACTACACGGTCAGGCCAGGCCGGCCCTGTTCGTGTGAACGGCCTGCAGTTCGGTATAGGCGAGCATGCCCCAGGGCCCTCCCTCCACGCCGATTCCGCTCCACTTGAGACCTCCGAACGGCTGTCCAGGGATTCCGGAGTCATGTGTGTTCACCCACACCGTGCCCGACTCCACCCGCGGGGCCAGAGCTCGTCCCCGCTCGGGATCCGCGGTCCATACGGAGCCCCCGAGCCCGTAGTGGCTATCGTTCGCCTGCGCGATCGCCTGCTCAAGGTCCGAGTACTGGATAACGGGCAGCGCCGGCCCGAACTGCTCTTCCACGACAATGCGCTCGTCACCCTTGAGCCCGGCGAGAACAGTCGGCTCATAGAAATACCCCGGACTATCTGTGCGCGATCCACCTGCTACCACACTGACCCCAGATCCGATGGCGTCGGCAACAAGCTCTTGAATGCGCTCGCGCTGTACTGGATTGCACAACGGTCCGATTTCTGTTCCGGCGGTCTGCCCATCCCCTAGCCGGGCGGCACGTGCCCGGTCAGCCAGGGCGTCAACTAGTTGACCGTAGAGCTTCGAGGGAGCGTAAACGCGCTTAATGGCGACGCATATCTGACCGCAATTCGCAAAGGCATTCGCAAACACGCCATCGGCTACGGCATCTACATCTGCATCATCCAGCACGATGGCCGGATCATTGCCGCCCAGTTCGAGGAGGACTCTCTTCAGATCAGCGGCCGCAGTGGTCGCGATCCTCTTCCCCGTGGCGACCGACCCGGTAAAGCTGATCATGCGCACAAGCGGATGACTTGTCATCAGCGAACCGAGGGAGTCGTTGCCGCTGACAATGTTAAGCACCCCCGGTGGAAGTGCATCTCGGACCAGTTCCCCGAAGCGCAGGCTCGATAGTGGCGTATATGGCGAGGGCTTGAGCACGACTGTGCATCCTGCCGCCAGAGCGGGGGCCAGCTTGGACATTGCAGTGCCCAGGGGGAAATTCCACGGGGTGATCGCTGCGACTGGTGCCATCGGCCGGCGGAGCACCTGAACAATCAGGTCGTCGGTGTCGCCGACGGTGTCGACAGGCAGGCTCAGTCCGGAGTAATAGCGCAGATCTCCGATGGCACCGCTGACTTCGCCCTCGGCTTCGTGCAGGGGCTTGCCCTGCTCAGCAGTGATAAGTGCGGCGAAGTCCCCGAGATTGTCCTCGAGTCGCGCAGCGATATCGATCAATGCCGATGATCGCGCAGCCGGGTCCGCTTGCCAGGATTCACGTGCCTCATGAGCACTAGCTACTGCCGCATCCAATAGATCTGTTGTACATTCGGGAGCGTATCCGATCGCCTCACCATTCGCCGGGTTGAGAACAGGAAACGATTCCTTGCACATCTCGGGCTTACCCGCGATGGTCATTGTAAAGTCCGGCATTGAAAGCTCCTTATTGAAACGGCCCTCGCCGATCGCATGGTCGCGCACGACCATAAGCTCGATTGTCGCATCGGAGCCGCTCGACATCAACTTGAACAATTGTTCTTGTACAATTGTTCGCTATATCTCATAGCCGGCACCGGCCGAAGCCTAATGAGATCGCCGACGTTTTGACCCTTTGTGTACATCATCACTTGGCGCGGGTCATGATGCCGGGTAAGCCGGCGCTTTGTGCCGCGCGGTGTCAGCCCCCTGGTCTTGCACAGTGTCGTGATCGTGAACCTGGCCGGGATGCCAAGATGGGCGGGTGGACGCTTTTGAGCAAGTTCAGCTGCCGGACGGCCGTCGTCTCGACATGCGGGTCAGCGGGCCTGCCGGGGGGCTTCCGCTGGTGTTCCACCATGGCACGCCTGGCGCCGCCACCCCGATACACCCTCTCGAACGGGCAGCGCACGCCAGAGGCCTTCGCCTGGTCACCACGTCGCGCCCGGGGTACGGGAACTCGACCCGCCAGCCTGGCCGTGCCGTCGTGGACGTCGTGGCC
This sequence comes from uncultured Actinomycetota bacterium, assembly GCA_963831615.1. GTDB lineage: Bacteria > Actinomycetota > Actinomycetes > Streptosporangiales > Streptosporangiaceae > JAJYUU01. The sequence continues at coordinate 328,580 of CAWHQU010000005.1, forward strand.
GATACCGACGCAGTGCTCGCGGCCCTGGGCGCTGACCGCTGCCTGACGATGGGCTGGTCCGGCGGCGGTCCGCACACCCTCGCCTGCGGAGCGCGGCTCGGCGCGGCTGTCGGGGTGCTCGTCGTTGCTGGCGTCGCGCCGTACGAGGCTGACGGTCTCGACTGGATGGCCGGCATGGGTGAGGACAACGTCGTAGAGTTCTCCGCTGCCCGTCGAGGCGAGGATCAGTTGCGTCCGTACCTGCTTGAACAAGGCGAAGTGCTGCGCGAGATTCGCGCGGCCGACATCGTCGCCTCGATGGAGTCGCTGCTTCCCGACGTTGACAGGGCAGCATTGACCGGCGAGTTCGGTGAGGATGTGGCGGCGAGCTTCCGCGAGGCGGTCCGCACGGGCGTCGATGGCTGGCTCGATGACGACCTGGCGTTCGCCAAGCCGTGGGGCTTCAGCCTGGCCGAGATCTCTGTGCCGACCATGATCTGGCAGGGCAGCGCTGACCTGATGGTGCCGTTCGCGCACGGCAACTGGCTGGCATCCCGGCTCCCGGCTGCGTCGGCGCACCTGGAAGACGGTGAGGGTCATCTGTCGGTAGGTCTCGGGAAGCTCGACGCCATGCTCGACGAACTCGTGGCGGCCTCCGGCTAACTGCCAGATTGTCGTGCCTTGGCCGGCAAGCTAGAAACAGCCGCCCATCCACTGGCCAGGCTCGTCGCCAGTGAATTGCTTAAAGTCCCGCAAGCTCTCCTGGCCGGTGATCTTGCGCTCCAGCAAGTCGGTGCGCCGAAGCCGCCGTCGCTCCCGCCACTGCCGGATGACGGCTCCCAGGCCGCCGGCCGACGAAGGTGCGCCCGCCGCACGTGCCACCCGCGCTGCGCGCGTGGCCTCGGCTTCCGCCGCCAGCTTCGCGAATCGTTGCCTGGAATCGTCGTTCTCGAATGGTCCGCCGGCCTGTGACATGGCACGCCCCCAAGTCTCCGGTGGGCCCGAGCGTACTGCGGCCTGCGAACATGGTCGAGAGGCATGCTGTGGCAGGTCCACCCGGTCTAGCAAATTAAGGCAGCGTGGGCCAATGTCATGACGCTCGTGGGGCTCGCGGCAAGTGTGCTGACGCTGACAGCGGTCATGATCAACGCGGTCTGCTTCTCCGGCTCTGGCAGTTACGGCGCGTCTGCGTTGCGGGCCCGGCTCGCCGCCCGGTTCCGGGGCCGCCCGCGGATGTTCGCAGCCGTTGTGAACTGTATGTGCATCGCCTTCGTTCTCGACCTCATCTACATCATTGACGTCGCCGTCTAACCTGCCTCGGCTATCCAGCTCCCGTGGAAGCCGAGCGGAATCCGGGCTGGCAGGTGAATGCGGGCCACCGGGTCGGCGGAGAAGTCCTGCGCGGCGAGGATCACCAGATCGGACGCGCCACGGTCGGGATTGTGCAGGTAGGCCATGACGTAGCCGTCGTCCTCGCCTGCGTCGGGCGACGCTGGCGCGAACACCGCTTCACCAGCAGTCGCATCGCGGCCGAATTCGTGTACCTCCGCGCTGCCGTTCGCCAGGTCATGCTTAATCAGCGCGTTCGCGAAAGCGTCGTCAGTGAAATCGCCCGCTACCGTGATCGCCCGGTTGACCTCGCCGATGACCGCGCTGTAGCCGTACCGGTGCGGACGGGAGACGATCCGGTCGTCGACCCTGGGGAACTCCTGTCCGCGGTCGTCCAGCCGGCTCTGCGTCACCGTCCCGGCGGCCGGGTCGATCAGCCAGCGGTCGAGCGTCACCGGTCCGTGGGCAGCCCACAGCGTGGAGACGTCAAACGAATCGTTGTACTGACACAGGTCGACGACCACCCGGCCCTGTGCGTCGTCGTAACCGTTGAGACAGTGGAACACCCAGCACGGCGGTACCTCTATCCACTGAACCGGCGCACTGCCATCGCGCGGGAGCAGGCCGACTCGCGGTTTGTGGTCGGGGTTCCACACATACGGCAGCTCCCGGCCAGCCGCGACGGCACTCAGGCTGAACGTCACCGGCAGATCGAGCAGCACCACGTACCTGCTCGTCAGAGCGAAGTCGTGCATCATCGGCCCGTCGGTCACCGGAATGTCGGTGGTGCGCTTCACCTTGCCGGCCGCATCGACGACGACGTGTTGCACGTGATCCCAGGCCCAGAAGTACGCGATCGCGTGCAACTCGCCGGTTTCCCGGTCGAGCTTCGTGTGCGCCGCGAATCCGCCCGGTAGTGTCCCGCCGAAGTCGCACGGTCCGATCGTGTCGAGCTCATAGGACAGCTCGTACGGAAGCGGTCCGGCCTCAACGGTCGCCAGTGTCCGGCCGCCGTGGAAGATGATGTGGGTGTTCGCTGCGAAGTCCATGTTTTCGTGAACCGGACCCGGCCGCCATTGCTCGCCATGTGCCTGCGCCACGGCGCGGGAGCGAACCCAGCGATTGCGGTACCACTCGGCCTTGCCGTCCCGCAGCCGCACTCCGTGCACCATTCCAGCGCCGAGGAACCAGTGATAGTTCGGATCGTCAAGACCGAGTGGATTCGGCCCGTTGCGCAGGTAACGCCCATTCAGCCCCGCCGGTATCTGACCGGAGACTGGCAGATCGAATGCAGAGACTTCCTGCGTGACGGGGGCGAAAGAGCCTTGCAGGAACCGCTTCGCGTCAGACATCTCGGCCTCCCTGATCCATCCGTCGTTGCTATTTCAGCCGCTGGCCCTGAATGAGGCAAGCGGTCGCTCCCCCTCCGGTCAGCCGACGAAACGATCGCCGATCGGACCGAGAATCGACATGGGAAGACTGCGCAACGCCGGGTCCACGGCACGCCGGGTCCAACCGCGGCTCAGCAACCTCATCGCTGTGCGCGACGACTGCCGCGGCCTGCGACCACGATCGCTAGTTATTTCGACTGATTGTCAGACCACCCAGCTAGTATCGAAGGTGTAGTCGATCCGGCAGCAACTGGGGAGGTGGCCATGAGCGGCAGTGGCGCTGTGACGAGTTCAGGCGAGGCGCTGACAGCGCTGGCCGCCGGGCTGTCCTGGCTGGCCACCGCCGACATGGTCATCCTGACGACCGACGAGCACGCCGACTGCCTCCGGGCGCTCGAATGCGCCGAATCGCAGCTCACTGCGGCACGCGCCGCGGTGCTGTCCGCATTCGACACCGCCAGCGGCTACGAAGCTGACGCGGCACGGGCTTCGCGGAGCTGGCTGCGCTGGCAGACCCGGGTGACCGGCGGCGCGGCCACCGCAGCGGTCGGCTGGATGCGACGGCTGCGCGCTCACCCGGCCGTGGCTTCGGCCCTGGCCGAGGGCGGTATCTCCGCGTCCTGGGCCCGGCAGCTGTGCGACTGGAGCGACACTCTGCCCGACGACAAGCGTGCCGATGCCGACGCGATCATGCTGGCCGCCGCCGATGGCGGCTGCGAGCTGTCCGACATCGCCCGGCTGGCCGAGGAGATGTACCGGCGGTGCGCGCCGCCCGACACCGACCCCCAGGACGAGCCGTTCACCAACCGCAACCTCCGCCTGATCACGCACTTCCGCGGCCACGCCAAGCTCGATGGTGATCTGACTGCCGAGTGCAACGCCGCGCTGCAAGCCGTCCTGGATGCCCTCGGCCAGCGCGCCGGGCCCGAGGACCTGCGCAGCCCCGGCCAGCGGCACCACGACGCACTGCTGGAAGCCTGCCGCCGGCTAGTCGCCGCCGGCGGTCTGCCCGACCGGGCCGGCCAGCCCACCCAGATCCAGCTGCACATGACCCTTGACCAGCTCCTCGGCCTCGACGGCGCAGCCGACGCCACCACTGGATGGGCCACCGCTGGACCAGGCTGGGAATGCGACGCCACCATCAGCCCCATCATCACCGGCACCCTCGATGCCGACCTCCTCGACCAATTCGCCCGCGACCTGGCCGACCAAATCGGCGCGCGCGAGGCGGGCAGCGGGCACGACGACACCGCCACCTGCCCCGCCGGCAGCACCGGCAGCACCGGCAGCACCGGCAGCCAAGCCGACACCGATATCGGCCAAGCCGAGACGGCCGGCGACAGTCTTTATCGCGACGCTGGGCCGATCGGGCCCGCTCACGGTGACACAGCCGACGGTGACGCGGCCCACGGTGACACTGCCAACGCTGACGCAGACCAAGATGACACTGCCCACGGTGACGCTGCCCACGGTGACACTGCCGACAGTGACGCAGTTACTCGTGACTGGGAAACCTGCCGCATAGCCTCTTGCCTCGAGCGCACCAAGACCGCTGCCCGCATGCTCATCATCGGCCGCGCCACCCGGCTGCTCTCCGGGCCCTCCGGACTGGCCGCCTACCTGCGCACCCAGCTGCTCCCCCAGCCGGCAGCCAGCATCAGCCTGCCGCTCGACGTTGGCAGGCCCACCGAAGTCGTCCCGCCGCACTTGCGCCGCGCGATTATCGCCCGCGACCGGCACTGCGCGTTTCCCGGCTGTGACCAGCCGCCGGTAGCGTGCCAGGTTCACCACGTCATCCCGCGATCGCAGGGCGGGACGACCAGCCTGCACAATTGCTACCTGCTGTGCACGTTCCATCACCTCATCGCCGTGCACGCATGGGGCTGGCAGCTTCGCGTCAACCCCGACGGCACCCTCACCGCTAGCAACGCGAACCGCAGCTACACCAGCCATAGCCCGCCCGTCAGCGCCGCCTGACCCGCCTGCACAGCGAAGGCGCCGCCGCCGCTCAGCCGCGCAGGACAGCCTCGATCAGGTCCACAGCCACCGACAGCCGGGCAGCGTCCTGGGAGAAGTTGATCCTGAACCGGCCGCGCCCGGCCGGGCCGAACTGATAGCCGGGACTGACCAGGACCCCCGCTGTCTTCAGCGCCATCGCGAGCTGGTGATCGTTGCTGCCGAGCGCGGTCCCAGATGCGTCCGGAAACACATAGGAGCTACCCGCCGGCAGCGCCACGGTAGCGCCGGGTATCGCCCGCAGACGCGCGACCAGGTCGTCACGGATCGCTTCGTGCGCGGCAGTGCGTTTGGCAAGCCAGGCGTCGTCATCCGCCATCCAGTGGCGCAGCACCTGCTGCGAGTACCCGCCGGTCCGCAGTGCGGTGAGCGAGAGCACTCGCTCCATCGCGTCCACTACCGGTGCTGGCCCGACAGCAACGCCGACCCGGTAGCCGCTCATCGATTCGGTTTTGGAGGGCCCGAGCAACGTCACCGTCCGCTCGGCCATGCCGGGCAGCGAGCTGAGGTGAAGGTACTCAGCGCCGGCGAAGATTAGCCGGCAGTAGAGCTGGTCCACGACAGCGAGCATGTCGCCGGTCGCGACCATCGCGGCAAGCGCATGCAAGGTCTCGGCCCGGTAGACGCCCCCGGTCGGGTTGTTGGGATGGGAGAGCACGAGGAGGTCAGCGCCGCCCGCAGCGGCAAGCGCCGCGGAACCGATCGACAGCAGGCCCGCGCCGTCCTGGCTCACCGGCAGCCGGAGTGCCTTGCCGCCGAGGTAGGCAATGATCCGCTCGCTCATGAAGTACTCGGGGTCGGGGAGTGCGACTGTGTCGCCAGGAGAGACCAGCGCCGACAGTGCAGTGAACAGCCCGCCCTGCGTGCCCGGCGTCACGATGACCTCGCTGGCGCCGTCGACTGGCCGGCCGAGCAGCCGCGCAAGGCGCGGAGCCAGTACTGACCGGAGGCTGGCGCTGCCCCGATAGGCCGTGTAGGCCTCGGTGTTTTCTTCAACTGCCGCGGCGAAGTCGGCAGCCGCCGCCGCGGGCGGCGTGAACGCACGCGTGTCGCCGTGCGTGAGGTCGATCAGGCCGGCTGGGCCAGGCGCAGCAGCAAGGGCCCGGTCCAGGTCCAGCACTGAGGCGCCGTAGCTGGCCGCGTAGTCGCCAAGTGCGGCAGCAGTCAGGGCCGGCGTCGCACGAAACCGGGTACCGCCTGCGACGACCGCAGCTGGCTTAGCCGCGGTCGTCTTTGTCATGGAAGGATCGCGGGTTCAGGTAGTGGTTCTTGATGGCGGCCGCCATCAGCACCCTGTCCCTGGTGGCAACGGCATCGATCAGCGACCGGTGCCTGGTCACGACCTCGGACAAGTCGCTGCCCTGGAACTCCAGAGAGGACCGCATCAGGGCGCCCATCTGACCGTCCAGGGCATGCCACAGCTCGGTCAGCCGCGCCCGGCCGCCGGCCTCCACCAGCAGGCCGTGCAGGCGCGTGTCACACTCCACGATCGCCGCCAGGTCGCCGGCATCGGCGCTATCCGCCATCGAGTCGAGTTCCTTCTCCAGCGAGGCAATCAGGTTGTCGTCGATGACGGTCCGGTCCTCGCAAGCCGCACCCGACTCCAGCAGGTACCGGGCGAAGCAGGCGTCCTCGACCTCCGCGCGCGACATCCGGGCCACCGAGCAGCCGCGGCGTGGCAGGAACTCCACCAGCCGGTCGTTCTTGAGCTCCATCAGAGCCGCGCGCAGCGTCGTCCGGCTGACCCCGAACTCGGCGGCCAGATTGGCCTCGATGAGCCGCTCGCCCGCCATGATCTCGTTGTTCAGGATGCGCCGCCGCAGCGTCAGCCGGACGACTTCGGGCAGCGACTGATGGGAGATCACAACAACTCCTCGGGATCTGCCAGGGCCTCTCGCCCCAGCCCGGCAGCCGGCCTCGCCGCCAGCCAACAGCAGTACTCAGTTATCACGCCCGGCCTCCAGCACCGTTTCCTCGCGCAGCCCGCTGTGATCTGTGGCATCCACGCTCAGCACGAAGGCGTCAGCCGGTCCGCTCAGGACCACGGTAACGCCTGGTCCGTGGCCAGGCTGCGGGCTGCCGCCGTGCACCACTAGCCCGACGCTCACCCAGCCCCGACGGTACCCGGCGTTGAACCTGGCGTCGATATCGGTAATCGCGACTAGGTCTCCCAGGCGTAGCCCTGCGGCGCCGAACCCGGCCGCGCTGGCTGACGTCAGCTGCAGGTCCAGGTCCCACATCGGGGTGGGCCTGCCGATCCCGTTGCCGACAATGCGGCTCGGCAGGACGGCGCGGACGCCGACTGTCACCTCGCTGCCCGCCACTTCGACCGGCAGGTGAGTCAGCAGGTCAGGGTCGATGTTCCGGACCACCACCCCCGGCACGAGGTCGGCGGCACCCTGCCCGCGGCCCAGCACCGCTACCTGGTCTCCCGGCCGCAGCCGGCCAAGCACCGGCTGCGCGAACGTGACGATGACCCGGCCGCCTTCGCCCCGCTTGCCGGTTACCATGCCGCGCTCCCCCGTCGCCGCACCGGTCCTGACCGTCACCAGGTTGCCGATACACGCCTGGGCCGACAGCGCGTAGGCGGCCGCGGGGTCGCCGTGGGTCAGGCATGCGCCGGGCGCCACGTGATCTCCGATGTGCTGCCACACGCCGTCACCGATCCGGACGCCGAGGACGATGCCGCCGTCGCCAGCCGGGACGTAGGGCGCACCGTCGGCGTCGATGCGATACGGATCCGAGCCAACGCTGGCCTGCTCGATCGACGCCGCGAGATTGACGCTGACCAGCTTCGCCGTGCCACTGGCGCTCATCGCCCGCCTCCAGCAGGCGCCGCCAGCACGCCGATATTCGCATCGCTGTCATCGACGAGGTGGAAGGCAGAGTCGGGTCCGCTCATGATGGTCGACGGGCCCGGTCCGTGGCCGAACAGCTGGCAGCTCCCGGTGGAGATCACGCCGATGCTCATCCAGCCCTCCCGGTAGCCGCGGCCGAACCGGTGGTCTTGATCGGCCATCGCCACGACGTCACCGACCCGGAGGCCTTCCAGGCCAAGCGACAGGTCGTCGCCGAGCCCGGCGTAGGCGCCCATCAGATCGGTGTTGGCGTACTCGGACGCCATCCCGGCCCCGGCGCCGATCGCCTCGGCTGGAATGCGGGCCGCCACATGGACCTCCAGGCGCCCGTCGGCACGTGTCCCTCCGGCGAGCGCTGCCAGCAACCGTGGCGAGCAGTTCTTGACCACTACCCCCGGGTGCTGCGCCAGTGCGAGCCCCTGACCGATGGCCAGCACGGTGACCTGGTCGCCGGTCGTGACCTGGCGCATCTCCGGTTCCGCCATGTCGACCAGCACGTATGCGTGCTGTCCGATCACGAATCCATCGGCGCCCGCGCCTGGACCCGAGCTCACCGTCACGGTGTTGCCGATGCACGACAAGTACTGGAGCGCGTAGTTCGCCGCCGGATCGCGATGCCGGACCGACAGGCCAGGCTCGACGTGGTCACCCGCGTAGCCAGTCGCCGGGTCGCCGCAGTGCACGCCAAGCGTGACACCGCCCATGCCGGGCAGCAGGAAAGCCTGCCCGTCCGGGTTCACCCGGAAGCCGTGCCGGTCCGCCAGCGGTGGCCAGACTTCGCCGGCGAGCACCTGAGTGACCAGCTGCCCGGCATTGGAAATCACGTTCAAGCGCTTTAGTCCTTTCCCTGACGGCTGCCGAACCTGAAGCCGCGCACCCGGATCGCCGGAGCGGATGCGCACCCATTCCACACATTCGGCACCGGCTGGGTGATCAGCTGCGAGCCGATCCCGTCGGTCCGCGCCAGCGCGCCGAGCACGCTTTCGGTGAAGCGGCCTGTCTCCAGCCCTGCGGTCAGCTTCCCGTCCTCGATCAGGAAGCAGCCGTCCCGGCTGGTGCCGACAACGGTCCCGGCCTCGGCGTCGACCAGGCGGTTGTACCAGAGCCGCTGGATGTACAGGCCGTGCTCGACGCCGGCGATCAGATCGGCCTCGCTGGCCCCGCCTGGCTTCATGATCAGGTTGGCCGCCTCCGGCGCAGGCGACGACTCGCGAGCGATATGCGCATGTCCTGTGGACAGGCCGCCGGTCGCCGCCGCGGATGCGAGGTCACTCACCGCGCCGCCGACACGGCCAGCCGAGATCAGCTCCACTCGTTTCTTGCGCGTCCCTTCACAATCGAATGGAAACGGCAGACCCACATCAGCGGTAGCATCGTCGGCCACGGTGATATCGGGCGGAGCAAGGACCGCCTGCGGCCGGGTCGCTACCAGGCCGATCCCAGCCGCGACGGCCGGTCCGGTGAACCCGAAGTCCGGCACGAAGCCGATCAGCTCGCCAGTCGCCAGCCCGCCGAAAACCACGTCGTGGACACCGTCCGGCACAGCGATCACATGCTGGGTCGCTGCCGCCTGCCTGATGGCATGCTCCGCGCGCTCCGGCACGCCGAGTTCGCTGGCGTCGCGCCCAAGGTCAGCGGCGTAGGACGAGGCCTGAGCGGCCCGCGCGGTCAGCGAGAAGCCCGCCTCGGTCGCTGCCGCATAGCAGCGCTGTCCGCCGCTGGTCGCCACGGCCAGCTCGGTGATCGCAGCCGTCAGCACTCCGGCTACGGTGCCGCCCGCCGTGCGGGCGGCGTCCATGATCTGGCCGGCCAGGACAGACCGGGCTCCGGCATCCCAGGCCAGCGTGGTCTCGTGCCAGAGGGCGGCTGACCGGGCCGGATCCGACTGGCCGGTACCAGCCGGGCCGGCCACGCCGTGCGGCCGCGTGTTGCCCAGCGTGCTTCCTAGCCCCGTGTTCCCTAGCCCCGTGTTGCCCAGCCCCGTGTTGCCAGCGAGCCCGCCGCGAGTCGCGCCGTCGCGGCGGCGGGCCAGTTCCGATGCCGCGGCAACGGCGTCCCGCGCGGCGGCCAGGCTGCTGACCGCGACCCGGGCGCTTCCCGTGCCGGCCACTGCACGCACCATCACCTGGCACTCGATGATTGTCTGCGGCTGATGCACCCGCTCGCCCGCGAACCTGGTGTGCTCGCCGGTCCGGGCCGCGACGAAGATCTCCACCTGATCGGCTTCAGCAGCCGCCAGCGCGTCCTCCAGCGCTGCCAGCGCGCGATCCTGGCCGGCCCACACACCGAGCCCTGGCATCAGGCGACTCCGATGCGGACACCACGGAACAGCGCCGGGGCGGCGCCATGGGACAGGAAACCCCACTCCTTCGGCTCGCCCTTACCGCATGGCATGCCGAAGGTGCGGAACTCCGCCGGGCCCGCTGACGCCTCGAGCGATCCCCAGAATTGCGGCGTGATACCGCCGTAGGAAAAGTCGCGCAGGAGCCGGGTGCGCTTGCCGTTCCGCACTTCCCAGGCGACCTCGGTGCCGAACTGGAAATTGAGTCGCTGGCTGTCGATCGACCAGCTCCGGTTGTCGTCGAGGTAGTAACCGCTGCCCATGCGGTCTAGGAGTTCGTCCGTAGTGCCCGTTTCCGGTTCAAGGAACACGTTCGTGGCGAAGCACAAGGGCAGGAATCCCCAGCCGTCGGATCGCGCGGCCGCCGTCGACTCGGCTCCGATGCGCGCAGCGCTGTCGCGGCTGGACAGGAAGTTCGTAATCACGCCTTCGCTCACCAGCATGGTTCGTCGCGTGCGGGTGCCTTCGTCGTCGAACATGAAGCTGCCGCGGGTGCCCGGCACCGTCGCGTCGGCGACCACATTGACCGCCGCGGATCCGTACCGTAGGCGGCCGGCCGCGTCCGGCCCGATGAACGACCGGCCGGCGAAGTTCGCCTCGTCGCCGAGTATGCGGTCGAGTTCGAGTGCGTGCCCGGTCGACTCGTGGATCTGCAGCGCGAGCTGGGCGGGGCCGATGACGATATCCGCGGTCCGGGAGTCGGCGACCGGCGCGGTCAGCAACTGCACCGCTTCGGCGCCGACCCGCGCCGCCTGCTCGGGTAGCTGGAGCCCGGCCACGTACTCCCAGCCGGCCGCCGCGGTGTTGCCGTGGAACGAGTTGGGGTAACTGCGCCGCTGTACGATCCCCTGGCCAGCGGCGACCGCGAGCACCATGCCGCCTGACTCGACGAAGTGCTGCTCCTGGCGCGAGCCCTCGGTGCTGGCGAAGTAGCGGTGGCTGCGCTTGGCGTTCACGCCGGCCTGGGCCTGCACTACGCCGGTGGTTTCGGTCGCGGCAGCCAGCGCGTCCGACACGACGCGCTCACGAACCGAACCGTCCACTGCGAACGGATCAACGGCCGCAGCCGTCTGGTAGCAGCCGCACTCCGCCGCCCTCGGCGGGAGGCGTACCCGCTCCCTGGTGCCAGCCGCGGCTGCCCGCGCGTTGCTGAGCGCATCCCTTGCCGCTGCCGCCGCATCGGCCGGATCGCGCAGCGGGCGGGACGCGAAGCCCCACACCCCGTCGACAAGCACCCGGACGCCGAGGCCCAGGCTCCCCTCGATCCGCTCATCGGGCGCCCGTCCGGACACTGCGTAGAGCCGCAGCTCCTGTGTCTCCGACAGGCGCACGTCGGCGTAACTGGCGCCGCCATCGGCGGCAGTGCCCACCGCCGCTTCCAGCAGCGGTCCGGCAGCGGCCATTCCGCCTGCCAGGTCACCCCACTGGTGCGCCGCACCTAGTTCCGCTGATCCTGCTTCCGGCACCTCCTCAGGCACCCTCGACCTCGTCGAACGTCACCCAGCGGCGCTCGCGCGCAGAGCGCTCGAACGCGTTGATGGTGCGCTGCACGATGGCACCCTGGGCGAAGTCGCCCTGGTTCTCGGTGCCGCCGCCGATGATCTCGTCGGCGAAGTTGTGCACGAGGTTGGAGTAGAACAAGAAGGGCCAGGGCTCGGTGCTGGCGCCGCCGTCGGGGAAGTACCGCTGCGGGATTTCCCGCTCGACGAACTCCACCGCGTCCTTGGTTGCGGTCTTGATCGTCTGGCAGATACCGAATTCCTCCACCAGGCGCACGATGATGGCACCTTCAGAGCCATAGATCCGCGCCTCGATGCCGGGGTAATTGCCCACGGTGACGTACGACGACTGGATGGAGGCCATCACGTCGGCGTCGAACTCACAGATCCACATGTCACCGTCGTCGATGTTCATCCGCTGCATGGTGCCGCTGGAGCGGACCATCCGGACCGGTACGAAATTGCGCCACGTGCCGACCACGCTGGTCAGCGGACGGCCCACCCACCAGTGCATGATGTCGATCACCGGTGCGCCGTATCCCTCGATGGACGACACCGTGATCTCGGCCCCATCCGGGTCAGCCCCCTCGGCCTGCCGCAGCGGCGTGGCCGGGTCGATCCACTGGCTGTTCTGCTCGTAGCCGTTGAACACGTACGGCTCACCAACGAAACCGGAGTCGATGAGGTCCTTGGCGTACATGACGGCCGGGGCGTACCGGAAGGTGAAGCCGAGCTTGGTCTTCAGCCCTTTCGACGCGGCTAGCTCGGCGGCACGCTTGGTCTGGCGGGCGTCGCGGTGCACCGGCTTCTCGCACAGCACGTGCTTGCCGGCTTCCAGGGCCGCCCAGGAGACCTCGAAGTGCGCCTCGTTCCCGGTGACCACGTCGACTACGTCGATCGAGGGGTCGTCAAGCACGGCGCGGTAGTCGGTCTCCACCCGCGCGACGCCGAACTCCTTGGCCACCCGCTTGGCTGCCTCGGCATCCACGTCCACGACCGCGGCCACCTCCACGCGTGGATCGCGCTGCCATCCGGGAACGTGGGCTCGCTCGGACCAGCGACCTGCTCCGACAACGGCGACCCGAAGCTCTTTAGTGCTCATGCTGGTGGGACTCTTCCTCTCGGTTGGCCTGAGGCGCGCTCGGTGCTCGCCGGAGATGCCCGATCAGTCTTTAGTCGATTGTCGACAACAATGTCTATACTGAACGAACCGGCGTCGTCAGTCAATAACTACGCAGACCGGTAGCTCCAACATCACACGTCAGAGGACTTGACCAGGCGGCCAGGCGGCGTGATAGTCGTCGTTGACCGTCGACAATCAGCACGAGTAGGACACACTATGTCAGACGCGGCGCGCCTCCTGGTCGCCAGCTTCTGGAGCGGACCGCTGGTGGCGCGGATCGACGCGGCCGCGGCGCGGTCAGCCGCTACGCGACCCGGGCCTGCGCCGTCGGCCGTGCTTTGAGGCCGGCGATGGCGTCCTCTCGCAGCGACGGCCGGCAGGCAGCGCGGAGAAAGGAGGTACCAAGCCATCCTTGAGCATGTGTCGCTGCCGGAGGCGGTTACCCGCGCGCTGCGCCAGCGCATCCTCAACAACGAGCTGGCCGCCGGCTCGCGGCTGGTGGAAGCCAACCTGGCCGCAGAGTTCGTGGTGAGCCGGGGAACCATCAGGGACGCGATGCGGAGCCTGCAGGCCGAAGGCCTTATCGAGATAGTCCCCCGCAGGTACAGCGTCGTGACCCGGATGTCCGCTACCGACGCCGAGGACATCTGTTACGCCCGGTACGTGCTCGAGGATGCCAGCGTGCGGAGCGGTATCCGTCCGCAGCGAAAGGAACTCTCCAAGGCACTGCGCGTCGCGCTCGAGCACATGTCGCTGGCCGCGCGGCTCAACGATCTCGATGCCCTGGCCGCCAGCGACACGCAGTTCCACGAGGTGCTCATCGATGTCTCCGGCCGGCGGCGGCTGAAGGACCTGTGGAGCATGCTGAACAGCCAGATGGGCGCGGTCATGCGAGCCGAGCTTGAGCGGCAGAACATCCAGATGACGGACACGGTCCAGTTGCACGCCGGCATCGCCGATGCGGTCGCTCACGGCGACCTGTCCCGCCTGCGCGCTGAACTGCGTGTCCACTACCTGACCGGATTCCCGGACAGTCTCGTGCCGGACAGCGAGTGAGCGCAGGCGTCCGGATGCGCTACCCGCGCTGGCGGCCTGTCACCCAGTCGTAACGCACGTCATCGTCGATGATCGCCGCCCCGGCACGGCTGCCGACGCCAGTCCCGCCGTCGACATGGCAGATGCTGCCGGTGACGTAGCTCGATCCGGTCGAGCAGAGCCAGAGCACGAGATTCGCGACCTCCGCCGGCTCGCCCGGCCTGGCCAGCGGCAATTGCGGGATGCGCCGGGCCAGGCTGTCGGCCATCACCGGCGGAAGCGGCTTCGGCTGCGTATCGATCAGCCCCGGGCTGACGCAGTTGACCAGGATGTCGTATGGCGCGAGCTCGATCGCCGCGACCCTGGTGAAACTCTCGGTCGCCGCCCGGCTGCTGGCGTAGGCGGCTGCGCCCGCGGAGCCTCGGCTCGACACGCCGGACGAGAAGTTGATGATCCGGCCACCACGGCCCTGGTCGATCATGGCCCGTGCGGCGCGCTGAGTCATCAGAAAGGTCCCGCGACAGTTGACCGCGTAAACCGTGTCCCAGACTCGCGCGGTCTCCTCGAGCAGGCTGGTGTGCGGCGCGACGGCGGCGTTATTGACGCAGAAACTGAGGGAGCCGAACTCCCCGGCGGCGGCGCCCACGATCGCGTCGGCGCCTTCCTCAGTGCTGACATCGGCGGTGACCGCCCGGACCGCGTCACCATAGGGCTCGCACGTTTCCTTGACGCCAGCGCTGTCCCGGTCGGCCGCTATCACCCGGCATCCGGCGGCGACGAACGCGCCGACCATGGTGCGCCCGACTCCGCGCGCCGCACCGGTGATGACCGCGACCTCACCGGAAAAGTCGTAGCTGACGTTCATGCGTCTCCTCGGCTTGGCGCCGCCGGGTCCAGCACCGGCGTCGCGACGGGTGATTGCAGCGGGAAGTGGCAAGCGGCCTGATGCTCGCCACCGAATGAGAGAGCAGGCGGCCGCTCGTCGGCGCAGATCTGCTGCGCCAGCGGGCAGCGGGTGCGGAAGACGCAGCCGGACGGCGGGTCGATCGCCGAGGGCAGCTCGCCCTTGATACCTCCGGCCGTCCGCGTGCTCTGCGGGTTGGGCACCGGGATCGAGGCCAGCAGGCCGGCTGTGTAGGGATGGGCCGGCCGCTCGTAGACGTCGGCGACCGTCCCGATCTCCACCAGCCGCCCGAGGTACATCACGCCGATCCGGTCGGCCATGTAGCGCACGACCGACAGGTCATGGGAGATGATCAGGTAGGTCAGCGCGTGGTCGGCCTGCAGGCGCTTCATCAGGTTGAGGATCTGCGAGCGGATCGAGACGTCGAGCGCTGACACCGGCTCGTCCGCGACGATGAGCCGCGGGTTCAGCGCCAGCGCCCGCGCCAGCCCGATCCGCTGCCGCTGGCCGCCCGAGAACTCATGCGGGAAGCGGTCAAGTGCGCTCCGGCTGAGGCCGACCTCGTCGAGCAGCTCCTCGGTGCGCTTGTACTGCTCGCTGCGGGTACCGATGCCCTGGATCGCCAGCGGTTCTCGCAGGATCGTGCCGACCCGCATTCGCGGGTCGAGGGATGCATACGGATCCTGGAAGACGAGCTGCAGGTCGCTGCGCAGCTTGCGAATCTGCTTGCTGCTGAGAGCGCCGAGGTCGTGGCCGTCGAACACGACGCTGCCCGGCGGTCGGGCGCTCCAGCGCGACCATCATCCGGCCGATCGTGGTCTTGCCGCAGCCTGACTCCCCCACCAGGCCGAACGTCTCGCCCGGCCGGATCTCGATGCTGACGTCGGTTACTGCCTTGACTGAGCCGGTGCGGCGCTGAAGCACCCCGGATGTCACCGCGAACTCCTTGAACGACGCCGGCAAGCTGCAGCAGCGCGGCACGGCCGCGCCGGAATCCGGCAGTTCCGGCTGGGCTGACCGTGACGACGGGAGGCACCGCCTCCGGCGTCCGGTCCGCCTGCTGCGGCCTCGGCCCGCCCCAGTTCGTCTACCGCGGCGAGGTCCGCCGAGCTGGTCGTTGTCGGATGGAAGCAGGCGAACTCGTGCGCGGTCTCCGGCCCGGCCAGCGCCGGGTCCGACTCCCGGCAGTCGGGCTGGGCGTACCGGCATCGCGGCGCGAACCGGCAGCCTGTGAGCGTGCCGGTCAGCTCGGGCGGCAGGCCGGGGATGGAGTACAGCGGATGCCTGGCGTCCTGATCGACCTTCGGAATTGAGGCCAGCAGTGCTTCGGTGTAGGGATGCCGCATGCTGCTGAACAGCCCGGCGGTACTCGCGTGCTCCACGATGCGGCCGGCATACATGACATAGGTGTTGTCCGCCCGCTCGGCGATGACGCCGAGGTCGTGCGTGATGAGGATGACGGCCATGCGCAGCCGCTGCCTGAGGCTGTCGATCAGGTCCAGGATCTGTGCCTGGATCGTCACGTCAAGCGCGGTGGTCGGCTCGTCCGCGATCAGCAGCTTCGGCTCGTTAGCCAGCGCCATCGCAATCATCACGCGCTGGCGCAGGCCGCCGGACAGCTGGTGCGGATAATCTCCGATGCGCTCGGCAGGCCGCGGCATGCCCACGAGTGCCAGCACCTCCGCCGCGCGCTCCAGGCCTTCCTTGCGGCTGACGCCCTTGTGCTGCTGGACGCTTTCGGCAATCTGCCGGCCGATCGGCATCGTCGGATCGAGCGAGGTCATCGGGTCCTGGAAGACCATGCCGATCTCGCCGCCGCGCACCTTGCGAATGTCGGCGCTGGACAGCCCCACCAGGTCGCGGCCGCCGAGCAGCACCTGGCCCGCGGTGATCAGCCCGCCGGGCGGAAGCAGCCGGATGATCGAGTTACCGAGCATCGTCTTGCCGCAGCCAGACTCACCGACCAGGCCGAGCGTCTCGCCCTCGGCGACCTCAAGACTGACGCCGTCGACTGCGCGCACGGTAGCGCCGCGCAGCCGGATCTCGGCGTGCAAATCTCTTATCTCCAGCACGCTCACCTGGGGTGCTCCTCCATCTCAGTCGGTTGGTTCACCGGAGCCTGACATCCAGCAGGTCGCGCAGCGCGTCGCCGAGGAAGTTGAAGGCGATGACGACGATGACGATGAGCACTCCGACCGGGTAGATCTGCCACCAGTACCCGGCGAAGATGTAGCTCGAGCCGTTCGAGAGCATGCCGCCCCAGGTCGCAGCCGGCGGCGGGAGGCCGAAACCCAGGTAGCTGAGCACAGCCAGGATCAGGATGGCGTCGGCCACCTGGAACGTCGCGTTCACCACGATCGTCGAGATCGTGTTCGGGATGATGTGCCGGATGACGGCCCTGGCCGACCCGCCTCCCATCACCTGCACGGCCTGGACGAACTCGCGCGTCCGCAGCGTCAGGCTCTCGCCGCGGACCAGCCGGGACGGCACCTGCCAGGCAAGGAAGGACAGCACCACGATGAGTTCGAGCGGGCTGGGCGCCACGCTGGTGGCCAGGATCAGCAACAGGAACAGCGCCGGCACGGCCAGAATCACGTCGACGATGCGCATCATGATCCCGTCCACGATGCCGCCGGCAAACCCTGCGATGGCACCCCAGGCAACACCCACGGTAGTGGCGAGCACGGCCACGGCAGCACCGATTTCGAGCGAGCTCTGGCCGCCGATCATGAGCCGGCCGAGAATGTCAAAGCCGTTGTCGTCGGTTCCCAGCGGATGGCCCTTGCCCGGATGCAGGTTCGACGCGGCCAGGTTGGATGCGACCTGGTTCGTGTGGTACAGCAGCGGGCCGACGAAGCAGAACAAGCACGAGGCCACGATGATGGACAGGCCGATGATGCCGAGGGTGCTGATGCGGCTGCGCCTGCGGGCCTGGACCGCGCCGCCGTCCGGAGCGGATTCGGCAACCACTACAGCCGTGACGGCGCCAGTCTCCGGGCGCGAGAACATGCTCATCAACTGCTCCTAGCTGTACCGGATGCGCGGGTCGAGCACGGCGTAGGCGATATCAGCGAGCAGGTTGCCGGCCACGGTGGTCACCGCGATCACGATCGTGATCCCCAGTTCCACCGGGTAGTCCTGGCTCTGCGCCGAGGTGAAGAACAGCAGTCCGGTGCCCGGGTAGTTGAAGATCTGCTCGATCACCAGCCCTGCGGTGAACAGCCAGGGCAGGGACAGGCCGAGCAGCGTCACGATCGGCAGCAGCGAGTTGCGCAGTACGTGACTCCACAGGACCTTGTGCTCTGGCAGTCCCTTGGACCGGGCGACCTTGATGTAGTCCTGAGCGAGACTCTCGATAGCCGACGCGCGCATGTACCGGCTGAACAGCGCGAAATTGATCAGCACCAGGGTCAGTACCGGCAGCACCAGGGCGCCCGGATCGGTGACCACCTCGCTGAGAGTGGTGCCCTGCGGGGCCTCCGGCGGGAAGATCCGCAAGCGGGCCGACAGGATGTCGATCAGCAGCAGCGCCAGCCAGAACGTGGGCATCGAGTAGAGCAGGAACGACACGCCGGTCAGGCCGTGATCGAGCATCCGGTTGCGCCGGATCGCCTGCGCGATGCCGATCGGCACCGCGATGACGACAGCAATCAGGAACGAGATACCGACCAGGAACAAGGTCTTCGGCAGGTCAAGCGACAGCAGCGAATCGACGCTGATGTTGAGCTTGTAGGAGTAGCCCAGGTTGCCGTGCAGCAGCTGGCCGACGTAGTTCAGGTACTGCACCGGCAGCGGGTTGTCCAGTCCGTACTCCTTGTTGAACGCGGCGATGGTGATTGGCGTCGCCTTGGCGCCCAGGATGGCCCGCGCCGGGCCGCCCGGCAGATGGTGCAGCAGCAGGAAGACGATGATCGTGACACCGACGACCACCACCAGGGAGTGCAGCAAGCGGTAGAGCAGATACCGGGTCATGGTCTGCACTCGCCGCGACGGCGGACGAACTCGGCCAGGACATTCCCGGTGATCGTAGCGACGTTGTTGGCATAGTCGTTATGGCGCAGGCTCGCGCTCCAGGCGATCGAGCCGACGCTGAACACTGACCCGCCACCGGGCGTTTCCAGGTATGTCATATCGGCCCGGACCTCCCGCGAGTGCGTGCCTCCGGCCTTGGCAGTCATCTCCTCGACCTCCTCGACTGCGCGCTGGTAGGAGTCGTCATGCCGCCCGCGTGAACTCGCCACGATCAGCGTGCCTGGCGGGGTGCCGAGCGCGTCGTCAGCGCGGTCAAGCTCGTCGCCGGCTGCGCCGCCAAGCTTGAGCCCGAAGTCGCCGATTACCTCGTCAGCTGCGATGCCGTCGAAGATGAACGCGGCTCGCGGGTCGGCGCTGTCAGGCGTGCGCTCGTAGCCCGCGGCCGGTCCGCCGCCCTGGGCGCAGAAGCCCACGCCCACGAGCTTCTGCGGCGCGCGCCCGCGGTCGACCCAGTGGCCGCCTGGCTCACCGCTGGAGTGATGGCCTTCGCCGGGCTCACCGGTCCAGGTGCGCGAGCCGGACCGGCCCCGACGGACCTCAAGAAGGTGGGGCGGACCGCACCGTAGTGACCCAGTAGAAGCCGTTACCGCCCAGATAGGCAAGGTTGCCGCCGTCGCCGAGGTAGTCGGCAAGTGCGTCCAGCATTTCTTCGCTGGTGTACTCCGGATGGCCGCCCGTGATGATGCCGGCGTACGGCCGCAGCAGCTGAGCGCCCTCGGCATGCAGGTCATCGTCGGTGATCGTGTCGTATGCGATGCCCTCGTGCTCCAGCCAGTCGATCAGGTACAGATCGCCGCTGACTTCGCGCCCGGCGTTGCCTCTGGTCACGATGCGGTGCCAGGGCCGCGAGTCGATCATGGGTCTGCGGGAGGAGACGAAGCAGACGCCGGAGCCGTCCCGGTGCTTGCAGTACAGCGACAAGCCGAGTTCCCGGTGCTCACCTAGGTAGGCATTAGCGGACTCGTCTGGCGTTCCGCCGGACACCGCCCGCGCCGGATGATGGAAGTTGGAGTAGATGGTGTAAGTGAACGTCGGGATGAGGACGGCGAGCGGGGCGGTGCGCGCGCCAGCCGCAGGTCGCACGCAGAACGGGATCACGTCCTCGTACTCGCCCGCCGTCAGTCGCACCGCGTACATGCCGCTGCGCAGGTCAGCAGGCACTCGCCAGGTAAAGGCCGGCGGCCAGCCTGCATCGGCGAGATCGTCATCGTGGTACCAGACCGCGCCGTACTCATCCGGCCGCACCCGCCAGTCCAGAGCCTGACCGGTCCAGTTGCGGCCGGTGGCGGGCCGGGCGGGCGAGTTGACCAGGGCAAGGTCCCGCAGTCGTCCTGGCGAGTCGTCCTGTCCGGCGAGGGCGGCTAGGCCGTCGGCGTCCAGGGCATGCGGCGACTGCTCCCGGGCCGTCGACCTTGCCGTTATAGCTCCCATCGATCACCGAGGTCACTTCGGTCGTCAGCGGGGCCGGCCGCAGTGCCGCGACGTAGCCGCGGGTGCCGAGCGGGTCACTGGCCAGCTCGGCGCTGATGGCGGCGCTCTGGCCGGCCAGGCCGGCCGGCTGATGCAGCAGCACCAGCCGGCCGGTCGCCGGGTCCGAGCTGGCGGCCACGTACTGCCACTGCCGCGCGGCCACAGGTTCGTCAGCGACGAGTTCGCCGTCCGGAAACGGATTGTTCCGGGACGGCGGGCGTGCTGCGGTCCGGTAGCGCAATGCCAGACGGCCGTCGGCGGTGAGGCCGAGCGACAGCGCTGGCTCTCCGTCTGCCCCCTGCCAGGTCACGATGGCCTGCCAGCGTCCAGCCGCGGGCAGCGTCGGGTAGATCCAGGCGTACAGCGAGCCGCTGCCGGACAGCGACGGCTCGATTTCGCTGGTGGCTCCGAAGGACCCGGACACCGTCTGGCAGACGGCGCCCGCATAGGAACCGTTGATCTCGGCCCGTACCCGCTCGAAGCTGAGCGGTGGCAACTCGTCGTCCGGCAGCGGGCCCCGCCCGGTGACCCTCACCACCTCCGCCTCGTAGCTGGGCACGCCCGCGCTGACCATGAACTCGATCGTGTCGCCGGCGCGGACGGCCCAGCTACTGGCGTAGCCGGTCAGTGTTTCTGGATCCGGGCTTGCCGTCACTTCGTGAAGTACCAGCTCTCCGGGAACACCGACAGCGTCGTGTTGGCCGGAATCGGGCCGGACAGATTCTTCTTGACCGCGAGCACCTCGAAGTCGGCGTTCGGCTGCCAGATCATCGGCAGCTGCTCGGACACGAAACGCTCCCAGTTGTTGTAATCAGCCTGGGTTGCGCCGCCCGCCGCGGCAGTCGAGTCGAGCACGTCCTGAGCCGGGTCGCAGTAGTTCTCGTGGTTGTTGTTGCCGCCGCAGTCGGTGTAGCCGGCCTCGACCGGATAGCCGTTCGGCGGAGTGTAGACGCCACCACCCCAGTCGGCGAGCTGCCAGCTGCAGTCCGACTGGCTGGCCGTGCAAGCGGGCGCGGCGGCGAACACGTTGACGTTGTTCACCAGCTTGATGTCGATGCCGACTGTGGCGGCAACCGTCTTGTAGGAGGTCATGGCGATCTCCTGCTGGAGTGCGCCGCTGTAGATCAGCAGGTTGATGGTCAGCGGGAAGCCGGCCTTGATTCCGGCGCCGCATTCGCTGGCTCCAGTACCTGGACGGACGCAGGTCGTCGTCCCGCCCGGCTTCACGTCCCAGCCGTGCGCGGCCAGCAAGGCCTTGGCCTTCGCCGGGTTGTACGGGTAGGCGTCTGGCTCGGCCTGTTCTTCAGACGTCGGGCCGTTGACGACCATGCCGTAGTCAGGCTGGGCATAACCGGAAAACACTTTCGAGATCTGAAGCTGCTGGTCGAGCAGATACTGCAGAGCCTGGCGGACATAGAGCTGCCGGAAGGCGGGGCCGAGCGTGGGGTTGTTGAAGTTGATGAAGATCGAGTTGAAGCCGTAGACCTCCCACGGAGCGACGTTGTAGCCCTCCTGCTGGATGGCCGAGACGGTGGAGTAGTCGTTCGGAGGCAGGTAGCCGACGCTCAGGTCCCCGGCCCGCAACGCGTCGTACTCGGCGTCCTGGCTGGTGAACGGAACCTCGACGAACTGGGAGATCTTCGGCTTGGCCGGGCCGCTGTAGTTCTTGTTCGGCACGAAGGTCACCTTGCCGCTGAGGGTGTAGCCACTGAGCTTGAAGGGGCCATCGACGGTCTGCCACAGCGGGTTGGTGGCGTAGGTCTTGAGGTCCTTGGACTGGCTCTCAAGGTAGCTCAGGACCGCGCGTGCGCCAGCGGGCGTTTCGTCGTAGTTGCCGACCTTGCCGGTCGCGCTGGTGCGGTCCCAGACGTGCTGCGGGATCGGGGTGATCTGCGACAACTCGTTGCCGGTGAAGAAACTCGGGCCGTAGGGCTTGTCCAGCTTCATCTGCAGTTCGTACGGACTGACGACCTTGATGGAGGTCACGTTGTCGGGGAACTGCTTGGGGGTGTAGTCCGCCCACTGCGTCTTGTTGGCCTTGAGAATGTTCAGCCAGAACATCAGGTCGCGAGTCGTCACCGGCGTGCCGTCCGACCACTTCCAGTGCTTGATTGTCAGCGTTACGACGGTGCCGTTGTCGGAGTAGACCGGCGGATTGCCGAGGCTCTGCGCGTAGTTGACCGTCGGGCTCTGACCATTGCCCTGGTTGTATAGCGGCGGCCACATCAGGCTCTCGAACCAGCCCTGCTCCTGAATGGTGAAGAAGGCGCCGGAGTAGAACGGCAGGATCCAGGTTGGCGCGTAGCCGGCCGACTCAGCGAACGTGACGACGCCGCCGGCCGAACTGGCCCCGGTACCGCTGGTGTTGCCCGACCCCGACCCGGACCCCGCGCACGCGGCGATTGCGAGGCAAGCGGTCACGCCAAGGGCAGCAGCACTGCGGCGCATCAGGCGAGGGCGCAGCCGGGAGTTGGTACGCGGGAGTGCATTAATCCGTTTCGCCATGCTTATGTCCTCTCGCTCAGGGGCTCAGTGCGCGCCCCAAGGAGGTGACGCGCGGACGCGGCCTCGCCGACCTGGAAAGGCCGCAAGCGGCGGACTGATCCCTAAGGTCGAATGTCGACAACCGACCGTGACTCATTACAGCCCTGCCCGCGCAGCAGTGTCAATAGATGATGCGATATCGCGATCAGACGGCCGGAAACTGGCAAATGCCCGTTTCGGCGGCCCGTCCGGACGGCTTGGCCGCAAGGCGTTCCGGCTAGGCAGATCTAGTAGCCGCGCGCGGGGTCGTACAGGTTGCGCAGCGGCGCTCCGGAGCAGAACCTGCCCAGGTTGTCGATGAACAGATCGGTGAGCGCAGCGTTCTCGGTCACCACCGTCGAAGCCGAGTGCGGCGACAGGATGACATTGTCCATGCCCCACAGCGGGTCATCGGGCGGCAGCGGCTCGACCGCGAACACATCCAGGCACGCGCCGGCGATCCTGCCGTTGCCTAGCGCAGCTGTCAGGGCTGCCTGGTCGATCAGCGGGCCGCGAGCGATGTTGACGACTACGGCGTCTGGCTTCAGGAGGCCGATCTGCCGGGCGCCGATCATGCCCTCGGTCTGCGCGGTCAGCGGGCAGGCAAGCACGAGCACGTCGATGCCGGGCAGTGCTTCATCTAGGCCGTCCCGGTAGATAACCCGGCTCAGCGCCGGGATCTGGTACTCCTTCCCGTCGCGGCCAAGACCCCAGACTTCGACTCCGAGCGCCGCGAACGACTGCGCGACCTTACGGCCGATCCCGCCGAGCCCGACGACCAGCACGCGCTGGCCGGCCAGCTGCCGGGTCGTGTAGCGCTGCCAGTGCCTGGCCTCCTGCCGGTTGCGCAACTCCGGGATGCCTTTGACGAAATGCAGCGCGCCGGTCAGAGCGAACTCCGCGAGCGGCACCGCATGGATCCCGGCGGCGGTCGTGACCGTCAAGCCGCTGCCGTCAAGTCCGGTCCGCTGCATGAACCCGCCGATCCCCGCGCTCGTGGCCTGGATCCAGCGCAGGCCGGGCGCGCGTTGCGGGAGCGATCCCGGATCAAGCCAGTCGAAGTCGAAGAAGACGTCGGCACTGGCGGCCAGTTCCCGCCAGCGGTCGAGTTCGGTCTGCGACAGGTCCCGGCGCGGCCCGGTGTGATCGCACGGGTACCGCGGCACCGGAAGCAACTGCGGTTCGTAGATCACGGTGGCGGACGGCTGCGCAGCAGAGATACGCGCCACCTGGTCTTCCTCCAGGAATGACCCGATCACTACCGTCAGTCCCGTCATCAGTGCCCCGCCCCGCAGGCATGCTGCACGGTCTCGAGCATCCGGGCGTTCGCGAGGGCGGAGCCGGCCGCGGTCAGCCGCGGCGCTTCCCTGCCCTGCACCACTGCGTGGATATGCCGGAGCGCTGCTGTGAACGAGTGCGCGTCTGTCGTCGGATGCTCGGCAACAGGCTCGCTGCCTTGCCTGTGCACCGTGAGCGTGTCCGCGGGGACGGGGTGGAACGGGTTGGTCAGCTGCAGCTGGCCCTGAGCGCCGAGGACCCGCGTGAAAGTGTCATAGCTACGGCGGAAACCGCACGTCAGCAACAGGCGCCGGGCGGCCCAGCTGACGATCGCGGCGGCCTCCACCTCGACCTGGCTGTCCCGGATGGCAGTACCAACGCAGGCGGCGCTGCCGAAACCACCATCGGGCCCGCTCCCGAAGCCGCCTGACGCTCCGAACACCTCAAACGCCAGCCGTATCGGGTAGCAGCCGACGTCCGCGAGCGCTCCCCCGCCGAGCTCGGCCGAGAGCCGGATGTTGGCCGGGTTTGACACCCGGAAGTGGAACGAGCTGACAATCTCTGCCGGGTCGCCGATAGCGCCATCAGCCACCAGCTGCATCAGCCGCTGATGCTGGGCCTGGAACGGGAACACGAATGCTTCCCACAGCAAGGCGCCCGGGATCGCGGCGGCCGCCTCAAGTACCGCAGCAGTCTGAGCCGACCCGACGCTCAGCGGCTTCTCACACAGGACCGCTTTGCCCGCCTGCAGTGCCTGGATCGTCCACTCCGAGTGCAGCGTGTTAGGTACCGCCACGTAGACGGCATCGACCTCATCCGATTCGATGACGCTGGCATATCCGGCCACCCCGCGGTCGACGCCGTGCTCAGCAGCGAAACTGCGGGCACGCTCCGCGTCCCGGCTGCCGACGAGCACCGCCCGGCCGTCACCGGCCTCCCGCAGCCCCGGCAGGAACTGGCCTCTTGCGATGTTGGCGGTACCGATAATCCCCCAGCGGGTTATTCCCGTCCCGGCGTTCTGCGCCACGATCGCTCCTTACGTCTGCTGAGGTCGATTGTCGACCGTATCACCTTGCTGCCGCAGCCGGCCTGTCACGGATCCGTGCCGCACGAAGCAGTACAAACTATCCTCTGTCGCGGATACGAGAGATGAAATGCCGGTCGCCCCCGCCGGTCGGCCCCCGCCGGTCGCCCCGCCGGTCGCCCCGCCGCCCGCCATCACCCGCCAGCGCGCACCTCGCGCGCTGTATCGACGAACTTGCGGGCCCGGGCCGGATCGACGGGGTTCCAGGTGACGCCGTCGACCTTCAGGCTGGTTCCCACGATCACGCCATCGGCGACTGCCAGGGTTTCCGCCAGGCGCTCGGCTGTCACCCCGGTATTGGCTAGCACCGGCGTCTGCGGGGCCGCGTCCTTCGCCGCCTGCAGATCGCTCATCACGAACGGGACGCCTGCCTCCGGGCCGCTGATCAGGATCGCGTCCAGGCCGAGGAAGCTGGCGCTTCGGGCGCGCTCCGCCACGGTGCGGGTTCCGAGCGTCGAGCTGAACTCAGGCGTGATGTTGCCGAACAACGCGACGTCCGCGGCGCCGATCGCCTCGCGATAGCTGGCCAGGTCGCCGAGGGACGGCGCAATGATGCCGATATCGCTCTCATAAACGCCAGTCAGCACCTCACGGATGAATACCGCCCCGGTCGCACGGGCGACCGCCAGGCTGGCTCGCGCGTCCCACAGGATGTTGACTCCGAACGGGACCCGGATAGCCGGGCGCAATTCGCCGATCACGGCCGCCATCGCGGCCGGGATCTCCGGGCCTACCGCGAGCTGATACGGAATGTCAGCCTCGTTGCAGAACAAAACTGCGTCGACGCCGGCCTCCTGCAGCACCTCCAGGTCTCGCCCGACCACGTCAAGCAGGCGAGCCCGCCCGGCAGCGCGGTCATGGCGTGGCCGCCCCGGCAAGCCGGGAAAATGCACCATCGCGATCACTGGCTTGACGGTGCCGAATCTCTCCTCGAGCGACATGGTCAGCATCGGCCTTTCTGTTGATCTGCTGGTCAGGACCCGCTGTTGCGGCGGATGAACTCGATAACTGCCTGATTCCACGGACCGGGGTTCTCCCAGAACGCGGCGTGACCGCCAGGGACGACGCTCCACGTGCCAAGGCCCGGACCCAGCGCATCGAACAGCCGCCGGGACAGCTCCGGCCTGATGATGATGTCGTCGCGCGCGACGAGGACCAGGGTCGGCACCACGATCGCACCCACTCGGTCGGCGCAGTTGTGCCCGGTGAGCGCCGCCATCTGCGCCGCGAACGGCCCGGCCGGCTGCGTGCTTGTCTCGGCCGCCGCGATCAGCTCGGCCACCCGGCCAGGCTGCTGCTCGTAGAACTCCGGGCTGAAGATCCATGGCGCCTGCTGACGCATCATGACCGGCATTCCCGCGATCTCCGCGACCATCGCCCACGTGTCGAATGCCGCGCTGGTGAACGGATCAGCGGCGGCGAAGGTGTTCGCGAGCACAAGCGACAGCAGGTCGGCACCGTGTGCCACCGCGTATTCCTGCGCGATGGCACCGCCCATCGACACGCCCGCGAGGTGGAACCGTGGCAGCCCCAGAGAGGAAACGAGGACTTTCACGTCGGCGGCCATCTCCCCGCTGGTGTACGGGCCCGGCGGCTGGCTCGACTTGCCGACGCCCCGGTTGTCGAAGCTGACCACCCGCAGGCCTGCGGCGGCGAAGTCGTCCGCCTGGTTCGCCCAGCCGTCCAGGTCGTCACCGACGCCGTTGATCAGTACCACTGTCTGCGGACCATCGCCGGTGATGCGGTAGTGCAGATCGATCCCGTTGCCGTGCACAAAGCCGCTGGTCATCGCATCCCTCGCTCGGTCAGGGCCGCCGTCCAGAGTTCAGCCGACGCGCGCAGGTCGGCAAGCACCTGCTCGTCGTCCTGCTCGAAGGCCGGGATGACCTCGAGCACGAGCAGCACATCGTCGGCGCCGGCCTCGGCCAGTGTGTCCAGGACCCGGCCCGGATCAATACGGCCGGCCGCGTTCCGCTCAGCCGTGAACGGCCAGTGCCGGTCAGCGATGCCATCGGACTGCTGCAGCTGGACCTCGGCGAGCTGCCCGCCTCCGCCGAATCGCGCCAGCCACGCATACGGGTCGCGGTCAGGCCCGGTAGTGCCGGGGACGCACTGGTGTCCCACATCGAGGCACAGCCGGACCGGCACATGCGCCGGGTCACCACCCGTGAGCAGCGTCTCGATGCTCGCAATAGTCGATGGCTCCCGGTGGCTGGCGAGGTTCTCCACCAGCAGGTACTCCAGCCCCGCAGACCGGGCGGCGCCCGAGAGCTCCGTCAGCGACCGTCGCAGACCGGCCCAGCGCTCGGCCCGGCGGGCGTCGTCCGACCAGTCCGGAACGCTCATCGCACCGACATGTCCGCCGACCCCGCGCGCCCCGACCCGGGCCGCGAAGTCGATGGCGTTGCCGTACCAGTCCGCGGCTGCCGACCGCCGCGCCGCATCGGGGTGCATGAGCAGGTTGCGCGAGTACGCGGCCAGGCCGGTGAACACAGTCTCGGCCCGGAGCCCATACCGGTCGAGCGCCGCCGCGATGTGGCCGGCCGTCTGCTCGCGCGCCGCTGCGTCACCGATGTCCTCGACCAGGTCGAGCGACAGTTCCACGACCTCAAGACCGAACTCGCCCCGGACGATCTGAGCCCAGTCGTCTGGCTGCGGCCATCGCTTGACCGCGAAACAGTTGTTGATGCCTAGGCGCGCCCGCATGTCTAGCCCTCCTTCGGCTCTGGCCGGATGACGGCCGATCCGAGCAGAGTGCGGTACCGCTCGTACAGCTCGTCATACAGCGCCCGGTGAGCCGGATCGGGCTCGGCGCGCCCGGCCGGCCGGTAGCCCGCTGACACAGCCTCGGCCGCGTCACGGTAGATCCCGGCGCCGATTCCCGCGAGCAAGGCAGCACCCGCGGCCGTCGAGTCACCTGCCACCCGAACCACCGGGATGCCGGTGACGTCTGCCTTGATCTGATTCCATACCGCCATGCCCGCGCCGCCGCCGGACACCCGGAGCTCGGTGGCCGGCTGCGATGTCCGGCCCAGGGTTTCCAGCCGCGAGCGCACGCCGAACGCGATCCCCTCCATCGCGGCACGCGCCACGGCGCCGCGATCGTGGCGGAGGGACAGTCCGGTGACAGCGCCGCGCAGGGCAGGGTCGTCCCGCTCGCCGTCGCCGAGAACCGGCACGAACACGAGGCCGTGCGCGCCCGGCGCCGACGCCGCTGCGGCCTGCTCGATCCTCGCGTAGTCGGTTTGCCGCGGCGCCCGCGCCGAGCCGGTGTAGAACAGCTGAGCCAGCCAGTCCAGGGCCTCTCCGGTGGTGTTGATCCCGACCTCGGTGACGTAGCCGGTACGGCCCACGATGCTCGGGATAGTGCGTGACGTCCTGATCCGGCAGCGGCTCGGCGACGACCGAGTTGAAACAGCTTGAGCTGCCGGCCATCTCGCTGACCGGCCCGGGCGCGGTCACCCCGGCACCGAGCGCGCAGGCGATGCTGTCCCCGGCGCCGGCCACGACTGGCACGCCCGGCGGCAGGCCGAGACGACGCGCGAGCTGCCGGGCGGATCTCTCCAGCGATGCTCCAGGACGGTACGACGGCAGGGAACGAGGCCGGCGTCCAGGCCCAGGCCGGCGAGCAAGCCCGGCCGCCCAGCGGCGAGCCCGCAGATCCAGCAAGGCGGTCGCGGCGGCCATCGACCAGTCGGTCGTCGCGCTCGCCGGTCAGCGCGAGCGCGACGTAGTCGGTCGGCTGGACGAAGCGCCGGGTCGCCGCGAATACGCCGGGCTCATGCGCCCGAAGCCAGAGGATCTTCGCCGCGACGTGGAAGGCGGCGGGCACGTGACCGGTCAGCTCGTGCAGCTCGGCGGTCGCCGAACTGCTCGCGCATCCAGTCGGCTTCTGCGGTGGCCCGGTTGTCGCGGTAGATGATGCCGGCGCGCAGCGGCCGGTCACGCGCGGTCCAGCGGAACGACGCTCGGACACTGCCCGGTGACGGCGACCGCGCGGACCTGGTGCGCGGACCCAGCGATCGCACCAGCCCGCCGAGCGCGGACAGCGCGGCCGACTGCCATCGCCGGGCGTCCTGCTCGGCCCAGCCCTCCGCGGGCAGGAACGTCGGGTAGGAACGCCGGACCTCCGCGCAACGGCGCCCCGGAGACGTCGAACGCCGAGGCCCGCGCGCCCGACGTGCCGACGTCGACGGCGATCAGCACGTCCGCGCCGCGCGCAGGACTGTCTGTCGCCGACGCGGACTGGGTGCTCATCGTGCCCGCTCGCTAACCGCGAACCAGCTGCGCGTCAGCCCGGTCCTTGGCCAGGCTGACCAGTGCGCCGTTGAGCGCGCCAGTCGAGTAGTCGCTGCCGGGGTTCAGGATCAGGCTCTTGCGCTTGCCCAGGCGGCGGATGCCGGATGACTCGTGGATGTGGCCGTGCAGGCCGACCAGCGGCTGGCGCTCGGCCTCGATCTCGCGTACCGCGGTGCTGCCGACCGCCTTGTACTGCACCTGGCCGAGACTGGCCTGCACCCGGAGGTTGCCGTCGAGTGCGGGCGCCTCGTCGAGTTGTGTGTCGTACGGCGGCGGGTGCAGGTTGAACACCGCGCGCTCAGGGTGTTCGAGTTTGTCCGCCATCTCCGCGTAGGCGGCAGCAAGCTGCTCCTCGTTCTGCTCGCGGTAGGTGTGCCAGGGCGTGGTGTTCGCGTAACCCCAGCTGATCATCTCGTGCTCGTCGTCCAGCTGGACCACCTTGCCCTCGGCGTGGACGCCCCATGGCGCCTGGTCCAGCATCTCGGCGAGCTCCGGCGGATCGTCGTTGCCGAGCATCAGGTAGAGCGAAACGCCTTTCGGCCGGAGCCTGGTGTCCGCGATGTCGAGCCACTCCGCCAGCCGCTCGCGCATCAGCCGGAGGAACAGGTCATCGAGCGTTCCGTCCGCTTCCATGGCCTCGAGCTCGCCCGGCTCGGCCCGGTACGGGTAATAGCCGTGATCGGCGATCAGCCGCTCCAGCTCGGCGAGCTCCGAGCCGTCGCTCAGCTCGTAGTGCTTCCCGACGAACGTGCACTGCCACCGGCCGTTCGGGGCCGCGGACGATCGACTGGATCGCCTTGCCCGCGACGTCCCCGCCGAGCACGAGCACGTTCGGCTTGTAGACCTGCGTGGCGTTGACGAACTTCCGGAAGCACAGGCTCGAGCCGTGCACGTCGCTGACGAAGTAGAGCAGCGTGTCCCTGGCCACTAGATAAGCACCGTCACTAGATAAGCACCGCCACTAGACGTTCATCGCCACTAGACGTTCATCGCCACTACGCACTCACCCGCTCTCTCGGGCACGCCGCGCCGCCGTCATGAACTCCGCCGCGCGTGCCGGGTCTACCGGGTTCCAGGTGATGCCGTCTGCCTTAAGGCCCGTTCCCACGATCGCACCGTCGGCAACGGCCAGGACATCGCTGCACGGTTTCGGCGGTCACGCCGGTGTTAGCCAGAACCGGGACATCTCGCTGCCGCGGCCTTTGCCTCGCGCAGCTGCCCGAGATCCGTGGGCTCGCCGGTGATGGCACCGCTGATCAGCAGCGCGTCGACGCCCAGGAAGGCCGCGCTTCGCGCGCGCTGGGCGATGCTTCGCTGGCCGGCCGAGCTGGCGAACTCCGGCGTGATGTTGGCCAGCAGCGCAACCGACTCCGCGCCGATGCCGGCCCGGTAGGCGGCGATCGCGCCGAAGTCCGGCCGCATGATCCCGAGGTCACTCTCGTAGACGCCGGTGAAGACCTCGCGGACGAAGCTCGCCCCGGTGGCGCGCGCGACCGCGAGGCTCGCGACCGGATCCCACACCAGGTTCACCCCGAACGGCCGGGATATCTCGCCGCGGACCGCTCCGATGACGGCGGCCATCGCCGCGACCGCCTCCGGCCCGACGCCGATCTGGTAGGGCAGGTCCGCCTCGTTGCAGAACAGCAGTCCGTCCACCCCCGCGTCCTGGAGGGCGGCGAGGTCCCGGGCGACGGCGTCGATGATCGGCTGCAGGCCCGCCTGCGGGTCGTGCCGCGGCCGGCCCGGCAGGGCCGGCAGGTGCAGCATCGCGATGATCGGCTTGCTGACCCCGAACAGGTCGCGGAGCAGTGCGGTCATGTCGCGACGGCCAGCGGCGCATCGTCTGGCTCCGCCGCGCCACCGTCTCGCATCGGAACGGGAACGCCCGCCTCAACCAGGATCACCTCGACACCCTCGCGGCTAATCCGGTCGACCTCGACGGGGTCCGCACTCGGATCGGTGATGATCGCCGACACTCGCCTGATCGGCACGACCGTGCTCAGCGCGACATCGCCGAACTTGGATCCGTCAGCCAGCACGATGATCCGCTCGGTCTTCTCGAGCGCCGCGCGGATGACTCCGGCTTCGGAGTCGTCGAGATCGGTGATGCCCCGGCGCGCAGATACCCCTGCCGCGCCGATCACGGCGACGTCGGTGTTGTATCGCTGCACGCATTCCACCGCCGCCGGGCCGACGCAGCTGAGCTCATCCTGACGCACCATCCCGCCGGCCATGATCACGCTGACCCGCCGGGTGCCCAGCAGGCTGGCGACGACCAGCGACTGCGTGATCACCAGCAGGCCGTCGCGGGGCGCGGCAAGCCGGGCGAACTGCTCGACCGTGGAGCCGACCCCGACGAACATCACCCGCGCATCGGCGGTCAGCTCGGCCGCGCGCATCGCGATCCGGCGTTTCTCCTGCGCATGATGGAGCATCCGCGCGCTCTGGGTTACCTCGAACGCGCCTGCCGAGCGGACGACCCTCGTGGTGGCTCCGCCGTAGGTCCGGCGCACAAACCCGTCCCGGTCCAGGCGGCGCAGGTCGCGGCGGATGGTCATCTCGGAGACGCCGAACTCACGGGCGAGGCTGCTCACCTCGACCGCCTGGTCCGCCGCGATCCGTTCCAGGACCTTGACGCGCCGTTCGACCGCCAGCAACCGTGCTCCTTTGGCTGCTCATTCCCAGGACTGTTCGTTCCTGGGATCGAGGGTGATCGTTTATGTGAGAATGATTGACAGTTGTTACCGATTATGTTCGACTTTAGCCAGCCTCAGGATGAGGGTCAACGGGGAGACCTGCAGAGGCATGGGCGATCTGGAGGGCTCATGACCACAGCGGACCGATCCGAAGGCCGGCTGTTCGTTCGTAACAGCACCGGGCTTGTGCGCTCCGCTTCGGCGGTCGACGCGACGATCTTCAACGCGGTCATTTCCGCGCCGATCGGCTCGACCCTGGCCTGGTCGATCTTCTTCACGCTCGTCGCCTTTCCCGGCGCCGATCCCGTCGGGGTCCTGGTCCTCACGCTGATCATCAACATCCCGGTGCTGATCATGTTCGCGCTGCTGGGCGCGAGCATGCCGCGTGTCGGCGGTGACTACGTGTGGGTGAGCCGGATTCTCAGCCCGCCGCTCGCGCTGATCTCGAACCTGTGCATGATCATGGGCGGCCTGCTCGGCGCTGCCTACTTCGCCAAGTTCTTCTCGATCTTCGCGCTCGGACCGGCGCTGGTCGCCGGCGGCAGCCTGGCCCACAATCACACGCTGATCAGCTGGGGCAGCTCGTTCGAGACCAACAAGGCATGGATCGTCGCGGGCGCCCTGGTTATGGTGGCGCTGCAGACCTACATCCTGATCCGCGGCACCAAGTCGACGTTCCGCTGGCAGAACGGCGCGTTCCTGATCGGCATGTTCGGCATGATCGTCGCGTTCATCGTTCTCGCGGTGGCCAGCCGGCATGGTTTCGACTCGAACTTCAACACGCTGAACCACAGCTTCGGCGGCGGGACGGTCCAGAAGGTGATCGCGTCCGCGGGCGCCGCGCACGCCGCTCCGCACCTGACCAACTGGAGCGCGACGCTGCCGACGCTGTTCTCCATCCAGGGCTTCATGATGTGGAACTTCTGGTCGGTCTACATGTCCGGCGAGCTGAAGAGCGCGTCGAACCGCCGCCGCCAGCTGTCGATCATGTTCGGCGCACTGATCTTCGACGTGGTGCTGCTGATCATCGGCGCGCTGCTGCTCTTCCACGTGGCTGGCTACAACTTCATGTACGCGGTCAACGTGTCGCCGAACAAGGCGTACGCGATCCCGTCCGGGCCGTTCTACCCGTTCCTCGCCGCGCTGTCGGTCAACGTCCCGGTCATCACCGTGATCATCCTCGGCTGCTTCCTGTTCTGGGCGCTGCCGTCGATGATCGCCAACACGTTCATGCCCATCCGGTCGTTCTTCGCCTGGTCGTTCGACCGGCTGATGCCGGAGAAGCTCGCGGACGTGAACGAGCGCACCCACTCCCCCGTCACCGCGATCCTCGTGGTGAATGTGATCATCGCCGCGCTCACGATCTGGAGCGTTTACTCGAACGTCTTCCAGCTCGTGCTCGGGCTGATCGTGCTGGCCGGATGCCTCGGCGTGGTGATCGTCGGAGTCGCAGCGATCGCGCTGCCGATTCGCCGCCCTGAGCTGTACCGGGCCTCGCCGGCCAACGTGAAGTTCCTCGGCGTCCCGGTGCTGTGGATCGTCGCGTCGCTGTCGATCATCATCTTCGTCGCGCTGGCGGTCGTCTCGACGCAGTACCCGGCGCTGGTCATGAACGGGAACACCGCCAACTTCTGGTGGATCCCGGCATGGTTCGGCGGGCTGATCGTGGCCGGCGCGCTGCTGTACTACATCCCGCGGTACATCCGGGCGCGCCGCGGCATCAACGTCAGCTACGTGTACAAGGAACTGCCGCCGGAGTGACGCTCGGCACTGCGTGCCGGGCGGCTCCATCCCCCCAGTGCCGCCCGGCACCCGCGCTCCACCCCGTTGAGCGACGCTCACTCCCGCGCTCGCCGCGCAGGGCTTCATGATCGTTGTTGATTTGCGGGGCTCTAGCACCCCAAAACTCACATCGATCATGGAGACTACGTCCATGGTCCGAGTCCGGAGGCGCTGGCGGACTGCAGCACGTCCCGTCGCTCTCTGCGTGGCCGCGCTCGCCGTGGCCGGCACTGTGGCTGCCGCGGCTCCCCCGGCATGGCTGGGTCAAACCGCTGCGAAGCTAGTCGCGTCCGTGGCCAAGGTTCCCTGGCGCCAGGCGGGCCCGGGATGGTCGGTCGTCGAGTACACGGCTGCGACGTTGCCACGAGCGCCGAGGCCCGCGCTGGCCAAGACGATCTTCTACCTCGTCAGTCCGGCGGGTCGCAAGTACGTCTTCTACCGGGCGCCCGCGAAGGCCGCCTGGCCAACGTTGAGTCTCATCGACTGGTCCGGCGACCGCCAGCGGATCCTGGTGCAGGTCGTAGGCTCAGGCGTGCCTGGGGCGCCTAATGTGCTCGAGCAGATAAGCCTCGCCACCGGGACTGTGGTCTCTCGGTTCGAGCTGCCCAATCAGGTCAACGCACCAGCGGCGACTCAGCCCGTCGCCTGCGGACAAACGCTCGCAAACCGCGCTGGCGCACCGCGGCACCGCAGCCCGCCGCATTGCTAGCCGGGCAGCCGCAACGATCGCTGCTCTCGGTGCCCGGCCCGGCAGGCTATAGCGACAGCATCGCAACCGTCTTCGACGGCCGGTTGCTGCTGCAATCGAGTCTCGGCGTTGGTGGCCCGAGCTCCCTGTTCTGGTTCAACCCCGTGACGCGGACGGTTCGCTTCATCTTCCGCACGCCAGCTCATACCTACGGCGTCGCCGGAGTAATCCCCTACGGCTACCGAAGCGGCTGATGCGACCGCAGTAGCCGCCTGGCAAACCTCGACGTCAGGAAGGGCATGCGAATACATTTGTGCTATGACAGGGGCGGCTAAGCGCTAATGACCGGGGCGGCCAAGCGGGACACGACGGCCCGCCGACCGGATCCTGCCAGCAGTCTCGAAAACTGAACTGAATGCCGCCCTAACAGCCGGAGACCGCTCACTGAACAACGACGGCGACTTGGTGGCAAGCCGTCAGAGTTTCGAACGTGCCTACCAGTTAGCCGAACGGGTCGGCGACGCCGAAGCCATTGCCATCGCTGCCCTCGGCCTGGCGGGTCTGTGGGTCAGCGAACGCCGGACAATGACGGGCGCCGCCATGCTGGAGGCGCGGCTGCAGCACGCGCTGGCGATGCTCGACGATTCCTCCGTGCTCGCGCTACGCGTCCGGGCGAGGCTCGCGGCCGAAGCCGATTACCGCCTGGGGGAGCACGACAGGATTCTTGCCCTGCTCGGCGACGCCAGAGCGACCTCAGATCCGGTGGCACTTGCCGACGTACTCAGTCTTGTCCACCATTGCGTGCTCGGCCCGGACGATCTCGCGTTGCGTCGCGAGCTCGCCCTCGAGCTGGTCAAGACGAGCTTCAGGACCGGGCGCCGCAGCGATCGGCTGATGGGATTGATGTGGCAGACGGTTGACGCCTACTGCGCTGCGGATCCCCATGCTGCGCGGCTGCTCGGCGAGCTTCGGCACGAGCTGAGCGACGGCGACCACCCGGCGGTCGGATTCATTGTCAGTGCCATCGACGTCATGCTCGCGATCCGCGCTGGTCATCTCGACGATGCCGAGTCCCTCGTCGCTATCTGTGCCAAGAACGGCGCAACGGCAGGTGACATCGACGCCGAGTGGTGGCCTGGCGGCCAGCTGGTGACGATCCGCTGGTATCAGGGCCGGCTCGGAGAGCTGATGCCGATGCTGTCGGATCGCGTCTACTCCCAAGCACTGAGCGCGGTGGACAACTCGACTGTCGTCGCTCTCGCTGTCGCCGCAGCGCAGAGCGGCGACCGGCTGACGGCGGCCAGTTGCCTGGCATCACTTTGCGGCAGCAACCTGGCTGACCTGCCACGGTCCAGCAGCTGGCTCGTGACGATGAACGGTGTCGTGGAGACGGCCCATCTGCTCGCTAACGCCGAGGTCGCCGCCGCAGCGTACGAGCTCCTTCTTCGCTACGCCGAGCTGCCGATGATCGGCGGCCCTGGAGTCAGTTGCTTTGGCTCGACACACCAGGCCCTTGGCGTGGCCTCGCTCACCGTCGGCGAACTGGACAGGGGTATCGATCACTTGCGGCCGGCATCCGGCACAACCTTGCACTCGGCCACTGGCCGGCTGTGGTGACCTGCCGCCAGCGGCTCGCGGCAGCGTACCGGCTGCGTGGCCGGCACCCGGATGCTGACGACGCCCAGCGGGAGCTCGACGCTGCCGCGATCGAGGCCGGAGCGCTGGGCTTGGCTGTTCCGGGCGCCCGCGTCGACGTCACTGGCAGCCTCGAAGTGGCGACCTGCAAACGCGTCGGCCGGCGCTGGCAGCTCACGCTGGGCGACCGCGGCGTCCTGGTCGAGGACAGCACCGGGATGCTCCACCTCGCGGTGCTGATCGCCAATCCCCGCCGGGAGATTCCCGCGTCCGAGCTAGTCTCCGGACTAGCCTCGCTCGGCGGTGACAGCGGAGTCGGGCAGCCGGCGCTGGATCCGCACGCCGTCCGCGCCTACCGCAGCCGCCTCAAGCAACTGGACGCCGAGCTCGACGAACTGGAAGCGGGCGGCAGCCCGGCAGATCAAGCCGTCAGCCTCAGGGCCGAGCGCGAGTGGGTCGTCGCTCAGCTCGCGACTGCCGCGGGCCTCGGCGGGCGTTCCCGGCTGTTTCCGGACGAGAGCGAACGAGCTCGGGTCGCTGTCGGTAAGGCAATCAGGCGCGCACTAACCCGCATCACCGAAGCCGACCCCGACATCGGCGATCACCTGCGCGAGCGCGTGCACACTGGCAAACGCTGCTCTTACTGGCCCGGCTGAGCCCGGAGTCGCCGCCAGCGCAAGGAAGAGCCCGCACTGGAACACCCCGGCACGGAATGGAACGCCTCCCTCACGAAGGGGCTTGGTCCGAGTTCGGCCAAGGCAGACCGTAGACGGCAGGTGCCGAGAGGTGGGGATCGACAGATGAAAACGGGACGCGTCTTCCGGAGCGGCTCGGCGGGGTTGTGCGCGCTGGGGCTCGGGCTGACAGTCTGGGCAGCGGGCCCGGCGGCGGAGGCTGCTCAGCGACCCGCCAGGTCGGCCAGCCACGCACAGAGCGCCGCTCAGGCAGCGCAAGTTGCGCGAACTGCGCTGGCAGCCAAGTACAAGTACACGTTCAGCAGGATCGCGTTTACCGGCTCGCGGCTCGCGATTGCCGCTACCGACAGTCACGGTGACCTGTACTACTTCTGGCAGAAGGCCGGCACGACGAAATGGCACAAGCAACTGGTGGCCGGCGCCAGCCGCAAGCAGGCCTACGGCCGGCCATCGCCTGGACCGGCAGCGCCGTGGTCATCGCCACGCTGGATAAGGCCAGCGACCTGATCGCGTACACCGAGCACGTGAACACCACCACCTGGAAGCGCAAGCAAGTAGCCAAAGCCTCCGGCGGGAAGTTCCAGAACCCGTCAATCACCGCCGGCGACGCCGGGATAGCTCTGATTAGCGCGAGCAGCACCAGCGGCAAGCTGTTGTCCTTCGAACTCGCACCGGGCCACAGCAACTGGACCCCTCTGACGGCCGGCTTCGGCACGTTCGGCGCCTCGTCGATCATCATCTGCTACGACAGCCTCATCTCGAACTACCTCGGCCTCATCACCGCGACCAGCGGAGGCACCCTGTATTTCTGGTGGGAGCGGCTGGATACGACCGGCTGGCACCAGGAGACGGTTGCCACTCCCGGGCCGTCAGGCAGCTTCTCGGGTGGATCGCTTGCCGCGAGCAACGCCGCGAGCCACAACGAGATCGTGATCGCTGCTGCGAATAGCCTCGGCGGGGTCGACGCCTGGACACAATCGATCGGGAGCAGCGGATGGACCGAACAGACGGTCGCCGCGCCGGGCAGCAACCACTACTCACGTCCCCTGATCGCGTGGACCGGCCTGTCGGTGGCCTTCCCGATTTCCTACTTCGTGATCACCTCAGCCAGCCAGAAGGGAAAGCTTGCGTTCTGGTGGGAGGAGGCAGGCTTCTCGACGTGGACTCCGGAAACGGTCGCATCGGCAGGGTAAGCACGCGTCTTATGCGAACCCGGCAATCTCAGTGACCGGAAAGTCGACCATCATCACCGCGATCAACACCAAGCCCGGCGACGTGTACTTCTGGTACCAGCCGTTCACCACAACGCCCTGGCACAAGCAACTGGTTGCGTCCGGCTGAGCCCCCACGTCCCGTTCCCCGCGGTGAAGTTCTTACGGCGGGGAACGGGGCCGTCTCGGCAAGCCCTCTTCGCACCTCCCGGCTGCGACAGCGTCACGACAATCAGAGCGCGGCGATACCGGCGTCGATGAACCTCGCCGCGGCGGCAACGGCGCGGTCGCGATCCGGGCCGGGCTCGACGTCGAGGATCTCGTTGATGATCGCGGCCACAGCTGCGGCCGCGATCCGGGGCCCGACCCCGCCGGGCTCATCGCCAGTCCGCGCGGCTAAAAACTCGCCCGAGATCCCCGGTGATGCCACCGGGGATCTCGGGCGTTCCTCCGTCGTAGCTACCGGAGTCCACACCTATCCCCTCCTCGGGTGTGGACCAGGCGCCACTGAAAACGTGCCATCAGCTAGCTGATTGCAGAGGAATTAGTTGCGGATATCGTAGTTGGTTCTGCTATCAGTCGTCCAGACTCAATTTGACGCGTGATTCCGTAACGCGCTACGTCCACGGTCGTGGACGCCACTGCGGCGAAGAGGTCGGCCGGCGCGCGGTCACCGAGGACATGCCTGGGCCGGTTATTGAGCTCATTTTCGACGGCGAGCAGGTGCTGCGGCGTGTGGGCGCTGAGGTCGGTGCCCTTGGAGTCGCGCAGTGGCCCGTTCATGTTCTCGTTCGAGCCGCGCTGCCAGGGTGAGTGAGAGTCGCGAAGTAGACCGGCGGGCCGCCGTGATACTGATCCCAAACCGCGGTCGCATACTTCATGGTTTCAGTGGACGACGCCTGGGATCCTCGCTCAGACTAATCGCAGTTCATCAGGCTAAAGCGTTCATCATGGTCGGGC
Organism: uncultured Actinomycetota bacterium; assembly: GCA_963831615.1. Lineage (GTDB taxonomy): Bacteria > Actinomycetota > Actinomycetes > Streptosporangiales > Streptosporangiaceae > JAJYUU01. The sequence goes on from CAWHQU010000005.1 coordinate 367,408, forward strand.
AGCGGAAGCTCACTGCGAGGTCCAAGGACCGATGTACAGCAGGTATCGGAATACCGCGGGAGGCCGCTGGCTGCTGCTGATCTTGTCGATGTTCGCGATCGTCGTCTCGGCGTTGTATGGCGTTAGCAGCGTGAGAGCGGCTCTGGGCGAGGGCATGCATGGCGATTTCATTCCGGTCAGATTGAGTTGCGGTCGTAGCTGTTCGTGGCGAGGCAGCTTTCGAAAGCAGCGGGAGCGTGGTAGCAACCGGCGTGACCTATCAGGGTGGCGTCAACGGCATGCTTCCTGGGGTGCCAGTGCCGGCGCTCTACGAGGCTAATCTTAATGTCGCGTATCCTCCGCACACCTCATTGTGGATTGCCTCCCTGGTGGGCGTGGGCGTGGGCGTGTTCGGCCTATTTAGGTGGCGGAGGCTCCTGCCCAAAGCCCGGAGCCCGATGGCCACGTTTTAGCCAGCGCGGCGCTGGCCCAACGGCCCGTTTCTGCATCAGCCTGACATGCCGACAGCCCCAAATGGGGCATGCGCAGCGGACTATTCGGAGGTTCCTCCGCTATGATCAGGCCGACCAGGGATCCGCGATGACGACAACCGAGCGACGGCACGGGCTCCCCCGCACCTGGTTCCGCCAGCACCGCGAAACTGGGCGGACGCACCGTCGCCCGGATCGGCTTCGGGGCAATGCAGCTCGAGCACGCGGAGCGGGACCCCGCTATCGCCATCCTGCGCCAGGCGGTCCAGGACGGCGTCAATCACATTGATACCGCGCAGTTCTACACCTCGTGTAACGAGCTGATCCGGGACGCGCTGGCTCCTTACCCCGACGACCTCGTGCTGGTCAGCAAAGCGGGAGCAGCCAGGGACGCCAGCGGGCGGCCTGGTCTCGGGTCAGCGACCGGAACAACTTCGTGAGCAGATCGAGGCCAACCTCGAGACGCTCGGCGTCGCGCACATCGACGTGGTCAACCTGCGTCGCCTGGACGCCGCGCCCGGACTGATCGCGGACGGCGACGCAGCGAGTCAGCCTCGACGATCAGCTCGCCGAACTGTCCGCCCTGCGCGACGCTGGCAAGATCGGCGCCATCGGTCTGTCCAATGTCTCCGTCGATCAGCTCCGCCAGGCGTTGCCGGCCGGCATCGCGTGCGTGCAGAACTCCTACAGCGTGCCTGGACCGGTCGGCTGAACCCGCGCTTGCGCTGTGCCGCGAGCACGGCATCGCCTGGGTACCATTCTTCCCGCTCGGCTCCGCCTTCCCGAACCGGCCGAAGGCGACGGACAACGCCGCGGTCGCAGCGATCGCCGCGAGCATGGGCGTTACGCCAGCGCAGGTCGCGCTCGCCTGGCTGCTCGCTCACTACGATCAGACGCTGCTGATCCCCGGTACCGCCAGCCCGGCGCACCTAGATGAGAACATCGCGGTCGCAGGACTCCGCCTCTCCCGGGCCTCGATCGCCGCGCTTGATCAGCTAGCCGAACCCGAGTGACTCCGGCTGACCGGCTGGGCTTTGGTTATGACCAGTCCGGCTAGGGTGTGACGCTGTCCCGGAGCTCGTTGAACGCGATGCTGTCGTAGAAGGCCGACGAGCGGAACGCATCAGCGACGACATACGTGCGGATCGCATGTATTATCTATGCGATGCGCACACAAATTCCGGGTGAGGCCGAGCTCTGGCAGGGTGGTCCTGCCCTGTTTCGGATCATCCGGTTCTGGTCCCGGCGCTGGGCGGCCGGAGCAGCGCGAGACGGTGCAGGCGATGCTGAGCATGTCGGCCACGTGCTGATCCTGGAGGCCATCGCGGCGGCGCTGTCTAGCGAACGGTCGGAACCGGCTGGCGAGTCAGATCTCGGCAAAGCAGCCGCGATCAGTGACGTCGCCGCTGAGATCGGCCTCGACCGGTCGAACGCGAGCCGGATGCTTGCCGCGGCTGTCGAGGCTGGCCTGGTCACGAAGGCCACTTCGACGGCCGACGCCCGCCGAACCGAGCTGCGGATGACACCCGCCGGCCAATCGGTGCTCGCGGCCGCGCGGGCATGGCAAGAACAGACGTTCCTGGAGCTGACTGCAAGCTGGCCACGGGCTGACGCCCGCCGGTTCGCGGTCTACCTGCACCGCCTCGCAGCGCAGTCCGTCACCCCGCCAGCCAGGGAGATCACAGCCAAGGAGATCACAGATGGCCGTCATCCTTAATCACACGATCGTGCCCGTCGGAGACAAGCAGCGAGGCGCCCGCTTCCTCGCGGACCTGCTCGGGCTTCAGGTCAGCGAGCAATCTGGCCCATTTGCGCCAGTGCAGGTCAACGACGACCTGACATTCGACTTCGACGACCGGCTCGGCGCCAGGCCAGGCCACTACGCCTTCCTTGTCGACGACGGCACGTTCGACCGGGCGTTCGGGCTTGCCGTGACAGGCGGCCTGGAGTACGGCTCGGCACCACGGCTGACGGACTACCAGATCAATCACCTCGGCGGCGGACGTGGCGTCTACATCCGCGATCCCGATGGCATCGCTTATGAGTTCTTCACCGCCGTTCCGTAGAACAGCTGGCTGATCGAGCCCATCCGCTAGCGCGGGCCTGCGGAGCCGACAAGCTGCCGGTAACCGCAACGTCTACTTGATGCGGGCAACCGGCGCCGCGAGCGGAGCTTGCCCCGGTCCGGAGCACTTGCCGGTCGCCATCCGGTTGGCGAGGGCGCGAGCCTGGTTGTTGATGGCGTTGCTCTGATCAATGTAGGAATTTGCGTTCGCGGTCGCCTTGGCCATGCTGGCCGTGGCGTTCGCGATCAGCGCCGGAGCCGCCGTCGGCGCCGGTCAGTCCGGCCCTGCTCAGGCGGCGCAGGTCGGTGTCCGCTGTGCGGATGTCCAGCCGGATCGCATCGATGTCCGCGGTCAGGGACTCACGAGCGCCGACTACCGACAAAAGCGTGCCATTCACTCCGCGGGAGTCACCGACGACGGTCAGGGTGGCGGCGCAGTAGCGGTTGTCGCCGGAGGCATCCTGCTTCTCAGTCGCCAGGCGAGATCGTGCTGTCGCAGTGTCGCGGGCGAAGCTGTCCACGTCGCGGGTGAGCTTTGCCTGCGGCGCGAGGCTGGAGGCTTGGTAGAGCGAGGCCAGGTCCATCTGCGTGTTGTGCTGGACGGCCCTGCTGTTCGCGGACGGATGGCTATCCGATTGCGCGGCCTGCATGTTCTCTTGCCGAGCGCTGGCGCGGAGTTCCGCGACAGCCTTGTTGTAGCGGGAAGGGCTGAGCCTCAGTGAACGTCGCTTTGTGGACTGTTCCGTCGGCATACGGGACTGCCAGCGTCAAGCTGCTGCCCGCGAGCCTTCCGCTGGCGTGGCTTTGCAGGAACAGGTCGTGAGCGAAGGTCAGATTGACCGAGGTGCCATGGACGGTGCCCGTGAACGGCACGCTGTTCATCGACAGTGACGCTGAGGGTGCCGCACCGCCGATGTTGTCGGCCGCGAGCGTGCCTTGCACGTGACCATGGTCCGTGGCCCGCCACTGAATGAAGGCGATCTCTGATTTGTCCTTCGCAAGGAAGGCGGCCGGGCCGTCGGCCGAGTGGTTAGAACTCGCCGACCCGGTGCAGCTCACCACGGCAAGGAGCAAGGCAGCCGTCATGCAAGGAACAAGGATGCGTTTCATGCGCGTCAGCCTGGGCTTCGTGACACTAGAGGCAGCCAATACCAGTGGACAGTGTTGTTAAGCGCCCGCGATGGAACGGTGTTACCCATCGGGGAGATGGCGAACCTCGGTCCGTCTGCAGGTCTGCCGGTTGCGACATCTGATGCTTTCCGCAACCTGGGCGCTAGGCCCAATCACCCGGTCCGGGTGAGGCTTGGCAAGGCCGTAGTCGTGACGGTTGGGTGTAGTCCGGCGACCGGAATCCGCTCCGGCAGTGTCGTCACGTCGAAGGCGAGGAGATCCGTATGTCAGCCATGACTGAGAACTCGCTAATCCGGCCATTCACGATCGAAACCTCCGAGCAGGACCTTAACGAGCTTCGCCAGCGGATCTTGGCGACGCGCTGGCCCGAGAAGGAACCCGTAGCCGATCACTCTCAGGGTGTGCAGCTGGCGACAATTCAGGAACTGGCACGCTACTGGGCAGCCGACTACGACTGGCGCCAGTGTGAAGCGAAGCTCAACGCCTTGCCCCAGTTCATGACCGAGATCGACGGGCTCGACATTCACTTCATCCACGTGCGGTCACCGCACGTGAACGCACTGCCGCTCATCATCACCCATGGATGGCCAGGCTCGGTGATAGAACTCCTTAAGGTCGTCGATCCGCTCACCAACCCGACAGCTCACGGCGGACGCGAGGCCGACGCGTTCCACCTCGTAATCCCGTCCATGCCTGGCTACGGCTACTCCGGCAAGCCGGCCGACACCGGCTGGGGTCCCGAGCGCATTGCCAGCGCCTGGGTGGATCTTATGAGACGTCTGGGCTACTCACAGTTCGTTGCCCAGGGCGGAGACTGGGGCGCGATCGTGACGGACTTCATGGCCGTGCAGGCGCCGCCTGAACTGCTCGGCATGCACACCAATATGGCCGGGGCTGTCCCGCCTCAGGTCTCCAGGACGCTCAACGTGCTCCCGACTGGGGCGAAGCCAGAAGGCCTGTCGGCAGAGGAGGAGCAACAGTACGAGCGCCTGAGTGGCTTCTATACGACGGGCACCGGATACGCCATCGAGATGGGCACTCAGCCGCAGACTATCTACGGAATCGCGGACTCGCCCGTCGGCCTGGCAGCCTGGATGATCAACCACGACCAGTGGAGCTACCAGCTCATCGCCCGCGCCTTCGCCGGGCAGCCCGGCGGCCTCACCCGCAACGATGTCCTCGACAACGTCACGCTGTACTGGCTGACGAACACCGGAGTCTCCTCGTCCCGGCTCTACTGGGAGAACAAGGTCGGCTTCTTCGACATCAAGAACGTCACCGTTCCGGCCGCCGTCAGCGCTTTCCCCGACGACCTCTACACGCCGCCGCGTAGCTGGGCAGAGCAGGCGTACCCGAACCTGATCTACTACAACAAGGTCGACAAGGGCGGCCACTTCGCCGCCTGGGAGCAGCCGCAGCTGTTCGCAGAGGAGGTCCGCGCCGGCTTCCGGCCGCTCCGCTCCCATGACGGCCCCGCAACTGCTAGACCCCCAGCAGGTCTAGGTCGCGCAAGCTCTCAGCGGTTTCAACGATCGTCGTCTCGGCTGGGCGCGGCCGCCATCCGAGCTCTTGCTTGGCGCGGTCGTTGTGGATGATCAGCGCGGGCACATCCGGTCCTGGTACCTCTTGCGTGGGCACTCGCTCGGCCAGCGGGCCGAGGCGCTCGCGCAGGATCCGGGCCATCTGCAGGAAGCTGATCGTCGGCCCGTCGGCCAAGGCCAGGTAGCGCTTGCCAGCCGCATCGGGCACGGCCATCGCGCGGATATGCAGATCGGCTATGTCACGCACGTCAGCGACGCCGAAGCGCTGGCGTCGCACGACGGGCATTGTCCCGTCCAGCATCGCCTTGGTCAGCTGCAGCGACGAACGAGCTTGCGTCGTCAGTGTCGGGCCGAGGATGAACGTGGGATTGACCACGACGAGCTCCGTTTCGCCACCTTCATGTTCGATGAAGTCCCAGGCGGCTCGCTCGGCGATCGTCTTGGACCGCGGGTACGGCGGAAGACCGGGCATGTCGGGGTCGGTCCAGTCGGCCTCGGTGTACTCGCCACCCGGCTTCGGCGTGTAACCGACCGCCGCGAACGACGAGGTCAGCACTACGCGCCGAGCGCCAGCGTCACGCGCGGCCCGCAGGACTCGCAGCGTCCCGTCACGGGCGGGAACGATCACCTCATCGGGATTATCGGACTGAATCATTGGCATTGCGACGTGGTGGACCTCCTCGCAGCCGGCCGCCGCGGAAGCCCATCCGTCGTCGGCAGTCAACTCGGCGGTGACGACCTCCAGCCCGCTGTCATCTGCATCGCCCCGCCGCATCGCGGCACGCACATCGCTCTCGCGCTCCGGGGACCGGACCGTCGCCCGCACCGGGCGCCCCTCCCGCAGTAGCGCGGCGATCAGCTGCGTGCCCAGATAGCCGGACCCGCCAGTCACCAGAACGGGATTCATCGCAGCACCACCTCTTCCAGCCGGGGATACATGTCCTGCACCCGCAAGTTCGCTTCGGCCTCCGCGTCAGGATCGCCGTGGGCGCGGGCATCCCAGAGCGCCGCCTTCGCGCGGAGGTAGTCAAGGTGAATGTGCAGCGTCGCGATCTGGGCTTCGATCCGCTCAGCGTGACGCAGCAACAGATCGCGCTGTTCACCTGCTGCGTCGTGGCCACGCGCGCGGTTCGCCTGGTAGGTGCGCATGTCTTCGATGCCCACGCCCATGGCGCGCAGGCAGGCCAGCGCCTGCAAGGTATCGAGGTCGTCCTCGCGGTAGCGACGGTGCCCGCTGCTTTCGTCGCGCTCAACCGGGCCTATGAGCCCGACCTGCTCGTAGTAGCGCAGTGTTGGTTCGCTGAGGCCACAGCGCCTGGATACATCCTGGATAGTGAGAACTGCCATGCGACCAGCCAAGCAAACCTCAAGCGCTTTAAGTCAAGCGACGCCAGCAACCGGCCCACAGGGCCGGTCTGGCCGACGGAGGCGCACCTAGTCTCCGGAATAGCCCCAGAACACGATGCTGCCGGGCACGCCGGCGTCCCACAGGATGGCGGCTCTGCCTGTATACCGGCCCGCATCGATATAGGCGAACAAATCCGCCTCGCCGACTGCCTCATAATCAGCGTGCTCGGGCCGGTCCGCGCCGAACAGTGCCAGCGTCTCCGCCTCGGTCAGCGGCCTGATGGTCCCGAAGCCCTGATCGGAGCTGTCGGCCGGCTCCAGTCCAGCCGCAATATCGAGAACCGAGTGGGTGCCCGATTCGCCAAGGAACTCCCAGTACGGCTCGCTCATAAGATCGTCAAGCGAGGCAGGCGGCGGCAGCCCCGCTGTGACAGGCGATACATATGCGCCATCGTCGAAGACCTTCCGGCGAAGCCGCTCGAGGGCATCGGCAAGATCGGGCTGATAGTCGACCTCGTAGACCCATCCGGACGCGCCCATTTTCCGGTTCTCCTTCTCCTCCTGGCAGCGTTAGTCCGGCTCGTCATCTGGCGACACCCGGCTGGTATGCGGCCGCATCGACGCCCATGACGATCCGGTAGGACTCGCTCGGCGCAAGGAACTTGGCCTCGCCCGTCAGCAGAACCGGTGACAGGGCCTCAAACACCGCACGCACCTTCTCGTCGGTGAACTCGTTGATCGTGGGCGTCGCCCGCAGCCACAGCCCGCCGTTCGGCAAGGACGACACCTGATAGAACGCGCCAGTGGCTGCCAGCTGCTCAGCACCGCCGAGCCGGGCCGCGAGCTCGGGAGCGACGATCGTGACCCATGAATACCCTCGCAGCACACTCCGCGAGTCCTCGATCTTCGCCGACATGTTGTGCGTGGCCCGTTGCAGCGCTGTCTGACCGCCACCGACGTCGTCGGTCATCTTGCCCGCGCATGCACTCACCCGTTCAGCTTCCCGCCGGACGAAGTCAGCCCACTGATCCTGGAGCTGCGGCGAATCAGGCCAGCCTGTATCCGCCGCCGGCGCGGAGAACGAGAATGTCACCCACGTAGGGGCGTAGTAGTCCCGAGTCACCTCGATCCCAGTCCATCCCTTGTGCGCCGGAAACCCTCGATCATCAAGCTCTCTGATCTCAAGGGAAACTGTCCAGGGGTGATCGGCAAGGCCCGTCAGCGCGCGCTGCCAGGCCCGACCGGAATACAGCGCCTCGCGACCCTTGAATGCGGGATGCTCGCGGTGGATCCTCAGGCGGCCCAGCACGTGACCAGGATCGCCCCATGGCTGGGCTGTATCTTGCCTCGCGACTGGCGGGGCCTTGATCACCGGCCGATCCTGAAGGCCTTCTCGCAGGCGCGGGAAGACCTCTCTGAGCACGCCATCCAGCCACCCGCTGGCCGAGCTGGCGAACGCTTCAGGCGAGCCGATCTCCGCGATCAGCTCCGCATGCATCGTCTTGAGCCACGCCACTCCTGAGCCTCCCAGGCAGGTAGGTCATCAAACCCCGTCAGCCGGCCGGTACGGGGTCACCATTCTCGAGCTGCTGGCCGAGCCAGGCAAAGAAGCTAACGACCCCGTAGGGCGCCGAGCGCACGCTCCAGCACCCAGTGCGAGAACCCGTGTCTGTCGTCTCGCGCCTAGATCGCCGCATGCTCTGTGGCGATCTAGGCGCCGACCCTCAAAACAAGAAGGCCGCCTCAGCGGCGGCCTGTCGAATTGATGCGTCACCACGCACGCGAATCATCGAGGCTCGCACAGCGCCTTCAGAGCCTGCCAGGTTGGGGTCACTGGGCCAAGTCAGGCCAGGCGGTACGTATCGGAGTTCGTAAGCCAGTATGCTGTCTGGGTCCACTCGCGACGGAAGCGTCGCACCAAGGGGCTATGGCGCAGCTGGTAGCGCGTCTGCATGGCATGCAGAAGGTCAGGGGTTCGAATCCCCTTAGCTCCACGACCAGGTCAACGTAATGAATTCGAACAGCCGCTACGCGGCTTTCTCGTTTCGTGCGTCTGAGCGACCGGTTTGTCATTGAGGCGAACACGCGAATACGCAGGCCAGATGCCTGGTCCGCATGTTCCGAGCCGCTAGTGGTGACCTCTTTCATTACAGACAACTGATCTAAGAGCCACTGCCTATCTATGCAGCTCAGGCCGATGATATCGAAAAGTACTGGCCCCCTGGAGCGACAAGGCACGCCGCTCCACGAACGCGCATCGACGCAATAATCGGCAGCGCTGTAGCGGCGACGCACGACCCACACTGTGCGCGCCAGATGCGGATGGCCGGCGATTCCCCCTGACCGGCGGAAGCCGTGTCCGGTTCGTGGCGTGACCGCGTACGGTGAGCCCTAGGCAGGCGCGCATGCAGGTGTGGCTGGCGTGTCAGGTGATGAATGCTGCCATCCGGATCGAGACCAGCACTCCCGGCAGTTCGACGCCGAGCCTGGCGACGTACCGGGCCGGCGGCTCGGACGGGAACCATCGGGCGTATTCCTCGTTCAGTCCGGCGAAGTCAGCAGGGTTGGTGAGCAGCACTCCCACCTCGATCACGTCGTCCAGGCTGGCACCGCCGGCCCGCAGAATGGCCTCGCAATTCGTCAGCGCCTGCCGTGTCTGATCCTGGATCGTGTCTCCGGCAAGGCTGCCGGTACTCGGGTCGATCCCGGCCATCCCCGAGACCAGCACGTGCGGTCCGGCCTTGACGCCCTGGCTGTACAGCGGCGAAGCCGGCGCATTCACCGTCGCGATGATCTGCCGTGGCATGACAGCGCTCCCTCTCTGGACCCGCACCAAGCTGCCACCGCAGGATCGCAGATTCCGCTTCGCAACGCGCTCTTTTGTCGTGGGCAACGTTGTCCACACGGCGCGGCGAATCGGCGTTCTGCACAACAGGGTGCCGCGCGCAGTTCGGGCGAGTCGACGGGGAGATGCATTGGGTCCGCCTGGGCGATGACGTCCGTGTTAGTTGCTAGCGACTGCCGCAGAACGTGCCTGGCGACCCGGGCTGGCGGGAAGGCGGGTTCGTCACGACGGGGCAAATGTCCCGCGCTGCGGCGGCACATACAGCGCCTGCCCGGAACCGGGAAGCCAGCGCAAGCCCTCGCCGGTGGGCAGCCCGGGGAAGCTGCCGCCGCCTGACCCGCCAGGCCCCAGCGGCTGATAGCTGGCCGCCAGCGTCGCCAGGACGGCAGCCGCCACGGCCAGCACACCGGGCGGCGCCGACCATAGCAGTCGCCGGCGGCGACTCCAGAAACCCGCGCGCAGCTGATGCCCGTCAGCTGCGGCGGCAACCCGACTCGGCCCGTGATCCGGCCTGCTTCCGGCCGCAGAAGACATCGGTAACCTCCGCATGATGCAGCGACCGCGGGCTTGGCCGCCATTGCAGGCTGAGGTGGATTCTCCGTCCCCCATGTACTGGCGCACAAGAACCCTGGGCGTCCTGTCGGGTCATTGCAGGTGCGGTTGGCCTGTCGACGCCGAGGTGCCGCCGTCTACTGGGAGGATGACGCCGGTGATGTAGGCCGCCGCATCGCTGGCAAGAAAAAGGACGGCTGGCGCGATGTCGGCCGGCTGCGCCATTCGGCCTAGTGCGACCCGGTTCTCGAACTGGGCGAGGAGCCGGGGGTCTCCGGTTACTGCACGTACCGGGTCGGTGTCGGTCAGCGCGGGCGCAACCGCGTTGATGCGCACGCCCCGCTCGCCCCAGTCCAGAGCCAGCGAGCGTACGAAGTTGGAGACCGCAGCCTTAGTCGCGTTGTAGCCTGCCTGTCCCCAGTCGCCCGCCAGTCCTGACACGCTGGACACGGCAACGAGCGTTCCTCCACTGCGTTGCAGGTGAGGCAGAGTCGCCTTGGCAAGATGGAAGAACCCGTCGATGTTGACGGCGCGCATGGTCGTCCAGTCCTTGTCGCTGAGCTCGGTGAGGTCGCCCGGGACGAACACGGCCGCGTTACTCACGACGATGTCGAGTCGATCGAATCGCGAGATCGTTTCAGTGACGACGTGGTCGACCTCGGCTTTGACGGAAACGTCGGCGGGCAGCGCGAACGCATGGCCGGGATTCTTGGCAGCAAACTCGTCGAGCGGCTCGCGACGTCGCCCGGTCACAATCACGTTCGCGCCGGCGGCAAGGAAGGCCTGTGCGATCGCCAAGCCGATCCCGCTTCCGCCTCCCGTGACCAGGACGACGGAATCGGAGAAGTCAAAGTTGGCGTCAGCGGGCATGCCCGCGCTCCTACCCCGGCGAGCCTGGCCGCTACCGCAGGATCAAGGACCCGGCTGCGCAAGCGAGGAGCAATATTCGGCCTTGACGGGCGACGTCGGGCGATCAAATTTGCAGCTAGAGCCACGGCTGGGAAGTGCGACCAGCGGCAGGTGCCCGCGCTCTTAGCGCCTCTCTACGCCGGTCCAGCTCGCCGGATGTCCCGGTTCACAGCGCTCTGCGCCACAACCCGGGCCGAGGGCGAGCGAAGCCACGAATGGGCGAAAGCCGACGCAACGCCATCCCGATCCGGGGTTGTAGTAGCATGATCAGCCAATAAAGGCCGAACCATTAGGACAAAATTGCAAAGGCTCCTGTCACGCGAGATCTTCTTGCCGGCATGTACGTTCATCATGGGCGTACTCACTACGATACTGCTCACTGACTATCTCAATAAGCACAATCCCGTACTGTTCGCGCTGATCGGCGTGATCTTCCTGCTGGCCCTGCTTCTCGCAATCTCCGTCAAGGTCCTGCGCACCAACGAGCTATCCATGGACTCTATTGAGGCAAAGATAGCAAAGCTTCTCCTGAGAACCGGCCTTAGCGTTGAGTATGTCGAGGATGGAGAATCAGGCGAGTCCTATGCGCGCGCTACCGCCCTAATCAGAGCAGCCAAAGACAGCTTGACGTTCGTAGACATGTGGGAGCCTTACGAGGACTATCAACTGGGCTCGCCGGAGCGGGTAGAGGCCAGAAAAGAATTCTACCAAGCAATTATCGCTCAAGTAGAGCACCATCAGCACAGTCACGAGATGTTCCACCGGAGAATCGTTCAAGTGCCGGAGCAGTTTGCGGGTCAGATTGTTCCCTTCAATCTGGACCCATATTTTAGCGAATACCTAGATCGCATTGCTCAGATACAAGTGAATCACTACGAGAGCTGCAGTCTTCGCATTACCCCGGTACACGTGATGAAGGCGCACTTTATAATAGTCGACAGACGATACATCGTCCTGCCTATTCTTACAACGGACGCTAACACCAACCACCAGATACGCCATGGCGCGCTGCTGTTTGACGATCGGGACGGTGATTTGTTCAGGTCGCTGCGCGGTATTTATCGCGCAATTGACGCTCGTGCGTATCCCCTCGTGCCGGGCGAACCTATCCCGGCTCAGCGGACGAAAGAAAGCCAGCGTAACGCTGAAAGTAGTACGACCGAGCTGACTAGGTAGACCTGGAACAGCCTATAGCGCCTAGACTAGGACCGCAGCGCCCAGACTAGGACCACCATTCCGTCTCCGAGTCGCCCTCCTGCCGGGGAAGCAGGTACAGTTGCGCTTCCATCCGGGTATCGATCAACTCATGCGGATACCAGATACCGTTATCATCAAAAGCGCTGCGAATACGCTGCTTGATGTCCGGTGACTGCGGGTACGCGCTGCCGACCGAATAGTGGTCAAAAGAGGTCTCGGGCTGGAGCATAACGAACGTATCGCTTGGGGAGTGGCGCGAGTGCGTAGGTAGGTACAGCGGCGAGAAGACAGAGATGAAGAGCCGTGTACCGTTGAAAGTGAACTGCCAGCCGACCTTGTCAACCGTCCCGCGGAAGGATCTGTTCACCGTTGGGTCTTGGTCAGCGAGTTCATGCAGCAGCTCCCGGAAGTTCCGTGCGAGGGCTGGAATATTGAATGTGGTGCTCGGTTCGGAGAAGTCGATAATAAATCCGTCAATTCCCTCTGGCTGCGCGCATTTAGTAAAACGCACAAGGTGCGGAACAATAAGCCGTACGTTCTCGCGCAGCGATAGGGCTTCGATCCAGTCGGGACTCCCCCATAGGTGCGCGACCGGCGCGAAAGTGCACTTAGTATTCCTGGTAATCGGCTCAAAGCGCGCAAGCGAGGAAGCGACGCTGGGATCAAAGGAATCGGCGAACCTGCCTTTATCACGCGTCCTGCTAATGGCCAGCTTTTGGTCTATAGTCAAATCTAGGTCGATTTTATATTTTTCGGCGATAGAGTACAGGCTGCCATGAAATCGCCTGATGACCTTTGCGAGCGGAATCCAGTTGTGCAGCGATCGCGGCGGCTTCGGGCCGTCATAGTAATTTACGGCTCGTGCAATTTGCCCCGCCTGCGCGAAGAGGTCAGTCATATCCTCGTCGAGCGACATTTGTGATTTGCGAAAGGCGGCGCCGTCGTCAGGAACACTGATGCAGAACTGGTTAGCTATGCAAGCAGTAATAATCCACAGGTCAGCAAGCTCTTCTGCAATGTTCTGATCCGATGAGCCCAGGTTGAATTGGCTGTAAGCCTCTGCAAACTCACCTAGCTCTTCCAGAGTGCGAGCCACGGCGGAGATGGGCGGCCAGTACCCGCCAAGCTCTGAGATGACTCGCGCCAGCCGCTTCTGTCGAGGCGACAGTTGTGGATCGATATAGATCTCCACGTGAGCCGTAACCCCTATCTGGGCAAACGATGACGAGTGATCGTCAAGTAGCGGCGCGGGTTGGCATCCCTCAGACCATACTAAGGAACTCGTCTGGATTGACGGTGGTTCACTGGCCGGCGCACCGAAGAGCTCCGCTGGCGTAGCCCTGCCGGAGAGCTCCGCTCGAAGTTTTGTTCGAGTACTGGTAAGCCCGCTAGTCCTGGCCGCTGTCCGGCACAGGCTCGGGCAGTACGCCGACATTGTGCTCAAGCAGCCGCCACCTGGTGCCCCGCCGCGACATCACTGACCAGTGGCAGTTGCCGAACGGGCCGAGCACCCGCGGCTCCGACGGAACGCCGAGCAGCCGCGCGATCGACAACCCCAGCGCGGCGCCATGCCCGACAACAACCGCCAGCGAACCGCCCGCCATGCCGTCCGCGATCCGCTCCAGCGCGGCCGACGCACGGTCGGCTACCGCGGCAGCTGTCTCGCCGTCCGGCGGGGACCAGGTCAGTCGCTCCAGCGGGTAGCGCTCGGCGATCTCAGCCGCGGTCAGGCCCTCCCAGGATCCGCCGGACCGTTCCCGGAGGTCCTTGTCGAGCAGCACGGGCAGCCCGGTCAGCCGCGCCAGCGCGTCGGCCGTGGACGAGGCCCGGCTCAGGTCCGAGGAAAAGATCGCTGTCGGCCGCATCGCGGCCAGATAGCGAGCAGCCTCCGCCGCCTGCGCACGGCCGACGTCATTGAGCGGGACGTCAGTCTGCCCCTGGAACCGGCGCTCGAGGTTGTAGGTGGTCAGGCCATGCCGCCAGACAACGAGCGTAACCAGCTCTTTGTCATCGCCATCCGGCCTGGTGCTCAGCGGGACGGCATCCTCTGCTGCGGCCAAGCCTCAGCCCCGATCGGCCGGACGACTGCCGTTCTGGCCAGCGGCTCCCACCGGCTCCGGCAGCGGGATGACCGGGCAGTCCTTCCAGAGCCGCTCGAGCGAGTAGTAGACCCGCTCCTCCGCGTGCTGAACGTGGATCACGATATCGATGTAGTCCAGCAGCACCCAGCGCGCTTCCCGCTCCCCCTCACGGCGGGCTGGCCTGGCGCCAGCCTTGCGCAGCCGGTCCTCGATCTCGTCGACGATCGCCCTGACCTGACGGTCGTTGGCGGCTGAGCAGAGCAGGAAGGCGTCAGTGATCACGAGCTGCTCACTGACGTCGTAGGCAATGATGTCTGAAGCGAGCTTGTCAGCCGCGGCTGCGGCCGCGATCTCCACGAGCTCGACGGCCCTCTGAGTGGCAGTCACGTGTGCTGGCAATCCTCCTTGGCTTGCCCTTGCCCCCACAACTTCACGACTGGCAACTTCCCGGGACTCAGGCTACGACCAAGAATATCTGGGACCAGTGACAACCTGGGAGACCGCCGAGGTGGTGTTTCACCGGTTTTAATACTTTAACGAGGGGAACGGGCGCGCGTAATTCGCTGCCATCTTCTGCTTCCCGGCTGCCCGGTTAACCGCCCCGGTGGCCAGCGAGCCAGCAGGAAACTCCCCAAGACACCACTACCAGCGCGAATGCGACAAGTATTGGCACGCCAGCCGGCCACGCCGAGGACTGAATCGTGGCGCCGTTGCCGTGCAGCGCCGCGTTCGCCGGCGAGATGCTGGACACCCACGCCACCACGATGGCGGCAATCGTGCTGAGCAGCGCGACCGCCTGGTGCCTGATCAGCGGCGGATTGACCAGCGTTCCGACGGCTGAACCGACAAGAATGCAGGTCAGCGCCTTGCCGAGGCCGCCGGCGAGCGGCACGAGAAGCGCGGTCTTGTGCCCGGCCGTCACCAGCACGTAGCAGGCGCCGATCGGGGCCAGGACCGTGCCAGCAGCAACGGCGACCAGCAGTGCGGCCAGCTGGGCCCGCGCTGGGCTGGTGGCGGCCGATAGGCAGGCGCGCGCGGCGGCGGGCTCGGCAGTCAGCATCGACCTGGTCAGCAGCGCAACGACGGGCACCAGGATGGCCGCGCTCCAGTCCAGCCCGTCGGCGAGGGTCTGGGCGCGCATGTACGCGGGCACATCCTGGCTGCCAGAGCCCACGCCGCCCACCGAGATCAGCAGTACGTAGCAGATCAGCGGCAGGATCCAGCGGTGCGACCGGAACAAGTTCACAGCCTGGTACCTGAGCAGAGCGATCATCGGTCACCGCTCTCCGCGGGAAGCCGGGGCCGATCGCTGCGCCGATTTGTCCAGCGCAGGCCGCAACCCGGCCACGTGGACGCCGTCCCAGGTCAGCAGCTCTCGCAGGACGGCATCTGACTCCGCCCGCCGGATAGTGACTGTGACCAGACGGGGCTCCGGGGCGGGATCGCGGTCGTAACCAGCGCCGCCGGACACCGCGAGCACGCCGTCGAGCTGCGCCAGCTTCGGCAGCGACACTGCTTCCACGCCCGCGAGCTCGATGATCACAGTCGCCTGGGCCGGTGCCCCAGCCGCCTTGGCTCCCCCAGCCGCCCTGGCCCCGCCTGCCACTGCCGTCACCGTGCCGCCAGCCAGCTGCCAGCGTTCATCCACCCGGCCTGCCAGCCGGGCGGTGTCATGATCCACGAACAGCACAGTCCCGCCTGCTGCCAGCCGTTCCGCGACAGCGGCATCGAGGGCACCGCGGGCCGCCTGATCCAGCCCGGTCCAGGCCTCATCCAGGACCAGCAGGCCTGGCCTGGCTAGCAACGCCTGCGCGATCGCGACCTTCTGGCACATCCCTTTCGACAGCGTTCGCAGTGGCGTTCGCGCGTATTCTGTCGCGCCGAGGCGCTCGAGCCACTCGCCGACCGCAGTGCCCGCGTCGGCCGAGGACAGGCCGTGGATCCTGGCCATGTGCTGCAGGTACTCGCGTGCGCCGAAGCCGAGCGCGGCCGGGAACCGCTCCGGGACGTAACCAGTGTGCGGCCGCCCGGTCACTCTGCCCGCAGACGGCGTCGATACCCCGGCCATCATCTTGAGCAGCGTGGATTTGCCACTGCCGTTCGGGCCTTCGAGCCTGATCAGCCGGCCAGCGGCAATTTCCTGGCTAACGTTGCGGACGATCCACGGCTGCCGCCGCCCGTACCGCTTGCCCACCGCGTCTAGCCGCACGGCGACCTCTCAGCCAGATCAGCGCACGCGACCAGCCCGTGCTCCCGCTGGCAGAAGCCTAGTCTCGGTACAAGCCGCGTTTCGAGATGTACTGCACGATGCCGTCCGGGACCAGGTACCAGATCGGATGACCCGCCCGCACGCGCTCGCGGCATTCGGTCGACGAAATCGACAGGGCCGGGATCTCCACCAGGCTGACCCGGCCGTGGGGCAGGTCCGACATCGACAGCTGGTGGCCGGGCCGGGTGCAGCCGACGAAGTGCGCCATCTCGAACAGCTCGCCCGCGTCGCGCCAGGAGATCATCTTCGCGAGCGCGTCCGCTCCGGTGATGAAGAAGAACTCCGCGTCCGGCCCGCGCTCCGCTCGCAGGTCGCGCAGGGTGTCGATGGTGTAGGTCTCCCCTGGCCGGTCAATGTCGACCCTGCTGACCGAGAACCGCGGGTTGGACGCTGTCGCGATCACCGTCATCAGGTACCGGTCCTCGGTTGGCGAGACTTTCCGGTCGCCCTTCTGCCATGGCTGGCCGGTCGGTACGAAGATGACCTCGTCCAGGCTGTAGAAATGCCCGACCTCGCTCGCCGCGACCAGGTGGCCATGGTGGATGGGGTCGAACGTGCCGCCCATGATGCCGATTCGCTTGCCGGTGCCGAGCGACCGGGACACACCAGGCTCGGCGCGTTGGCCGTCAGTCATTGGCAGTCAGGGGTACGGGTGCCCAGGCGGCCCCGTTTCCCCTCCCCTTTCTATCCGTACCAGCGGTTATATCGCATCCGGCAGATCGATGATCTTTCCAGGCACGGTAGCAACGCCCGCCGTCAGACCGGATAGGTAATGCCGGTGAGTTGCTCAGATTCCACCCACAGCCGCCGTTGAGCCTCCCGGCTGTGCGACCGGACGGTGGAAGTGACAACGACCGGGTATCCGGTGAGCTGGAACGGCCCGTCGGGGCCGTAGTACGTGCCGCCGATCGCTTCGGGGTCAGTCGCCGCCCGCAACGTGGGCAGCGCGCCCATCGTGCCGTCCTGCACCCACCAGGAGTTCAGCATCCCGAGCTGCGGGCTCATTGCCCGCTGCGCCAGACCGGACATGTGTCTGGTGAGTTCCGTCCGAGCGGTGCCGGGATGCGCAGCCAGCGCGATCGTCTGTGCCCGCGCCGCGGCGAGCCGGCGCTGCAACTCGTAGGTGAACATCAGGTTGGCCAGCTTGGACCGGCCGTACGCAGTGGCCTTGTGGTAATGCCTGGAGGATTGCAAGTCAGCGAAGTTCATCCGGCCCGCCCGGTGCCCGTTGCTGCTCACCGTCACGACCCGCGAGCCCGGCTGGGCCAGCAGCGAGTTGATCAGCAACCCGGTCAGCGCGAAATGGCCAAGGTGGTTAGTGCCGAACTGCAACTCGAAGCCGTCTTTGGTGAGGGAGTACGGCGGAAACATCACACCTGCGTTGTTGATGAGCAAATCCAGCTTGGGGAATCTCGCGGTCAGGTCGGCCCCGGCCGTGCGGACAGACTCCAGCGAAGCCAGGTCCAGCTCGGCGGTCTCAACTGAAGCTGACGGCTGCGACGCCCGGATCACGTCCGCGGCCGCAGCGGCCCTGGCCTGGTCCCGCCCGGTCAGGACTACGGTCGCGCCGTGCTGGGCGAGCACCCTGGCGGTCTCCAGCCCGAGGCCAGAGGTCGCGCCGGTGATGACGGCGATCCGTCCGGTCTGATCCCCCACGTCCGCTGCCGTCCAGTGCTCGGTGGCGCCGCCCTGCGTCATTTAGAGGTCCTCTCTCGTCGAGAACTGCACACGCTCAGCACATCACGGAGAATGGAGGCGCCTTACAGCCGCCGTCATGATCGGTACGGTTTGCGGGTACATATAAGACCAAATTCCGGCGACCGGCGCTACCTGTTCTGCCAGGCCGCCGGTCCGAGTTGCTTGGGAGCCCTGCGTGAGCGACTACTCGGCTAGTTATGCCACGGCGGCAAGGGACCAGACAAGAACCGTGTTCAGTCACGTCATGTGGCTGGTCGCGCTGACCGCAGGTGCCTTCGCGCTGGGCTGTTATGCGGGCCGGGACTTGTCGGCGGGCTGGTCGATTGTCTGGTTCATCGCCGGATTCGGGTGCCTGATCGCGCTGAACTTTGCCCGGCGTGCCTCCGATGCGGCCAGCGTGACGCTGCTCTTGCTGATGGGGCTGTTGCTGGGCCTCGCCATGGGCCCGGTGGTGGCGTACTACACGGTGACAAGCCCGCAGGCAGTCTGGCAGGCCGCCGGGGCAACGGCCTTGTTCATGGCCGGCTTCGGCGCGTATGGCTACGCGACCAGGCGAGATTTGTCCATGATCGGCCGCATCTCGTTCTTCGCGCTGCTCGGGTTGATCGTCTTCGCCATCATCCTGATCTTCGTGAAGATCCCGCACGGCGACCTGATCTACGCGATCCTCGGCCTGGTCATCTTCGCAGGGCTGACCACGTTCGATTTCCAGCGGCTGCGGCGGACCCAGGATCAGCAGTCAGCGCCGCTCATCGCAGCGTCGATCTTCCTCGACGGACTGAACGTCTTCCTGTTCTTTTTGCGGATTTTCGGCGGGCGCGACTAGCCCGCCCTGGCGACCCCTCACCCCACATTTCATCGATTTTGTCGGTCTCGTGGGGCAGTTTGTACCGATTCCTGCAGCAAAAACCCGTGAAATGTGACGAGGCGCGGTCTCGATTAGGGAACGAACTACTCGATTCCGGGCACAGGCGGGTCGTCGCCGGTGCGCCAGCGGACGACCCGGACGGCCTTGCCGACCTCGGTCCGCGGCACCGACCGCGGAGGCACCAGCTGGACGGCGACCGAGAGGCCGAGCGCGTCCTTGAGCCTCGACTCGATCATGCCTGACTCCGGGCCTGGCCCTGACCACGCCGTTCCCGCCTCGCAGACAGCGACCAGCCGGGGCTGCGGCGAGCGCTCGTCCACCACCAGCAGGTAATCGGACGACAACGCGCCCTCGGCGAGCAGCACGCGCTCGATTTCGCTGGGATACACGTTGACACCCCGGATCACCAGCATGTCGTCCTTGCGGCCAGCGATCTTGCTCATCTTCACCAGTGTGCGGCCGCACAAACAGGTGCCGCGGCGCAGGGACGCGATGTCACCGGTCCGGTACCGCAGCAGCGGCAAAGCCTGCTTCGTCAGCGTCGTGAACGTCAGCTCGCCCGGCTGACCGTCGGACACCGGATCGCCAGTGACCGGGTCGAGCGCCTCGACCAGGAAGTGATCCTCGTTCACGTGCAGCCCGTCGGCGGCGACGACGCACTCGGACGCCACTCCCGGCCCGATGATCTCGGACAGGCCGTAGATGTCCAGGGCGCGGAGTCCGAGCAGGTCCTCGAGCCGGACCCGCAGTTCCTCCGTCCACGGCTCGGCCCCGAAAATTCCTGCAGTCAGCGACAGGCCATGGCCAGGTCCGGCCCCGGCCTCCGCCAGCGCCTCGCCGAGCCGGATCGCGTACGACGGCGTGCAGGTGAGGATGTCCGGCTTCAGGTCCCTGATCAGGGTGACCTGCCGCGAGGTCATCCCCCCGGATACGGGAACGACCGTGGCGCCCAACTCGATGGCACCCTGGTGAATGCCGAGTCCGCCAGTGAACAGGCCGTAGCCGTAAGCGTTGTGCACGATGCTGGCCGGGCTGGCGCCAGCCGCGGCAAGGGCACGAGCGCACATCCTTGCCCAGAGCTTCAGGTCGTCACGCGTATAAGCGACCAGCGTCGGCCGGCCGCCGGTGCCGCTCGATCCGTGCACCGCAACGACTTCCTCGCGCGGCACCGCGAGCAGCCCGAACGGGTAGGAGTCCCACAGATCTGTCTTGCTCGTGGCAGGCAGTCGCGACAAGGTGGCAAAGTTTACGTCAGCCCCGGCTGCCACTCCGGCTTCCTTCAGCCGCATGCCCTGCACGCCGCCGAGGGCGAGCAGGCGGTCGACCAGCGCGCGCAACCGCTCTAGCTGCAGGCCCGTGAGCTGCTCGGCGGGCATCGACTCCGCGTCGGGCTCGAACATCGCCGGCGAATCTGCTACGGACATGTGACCTAACCTCTCGCGCGCTGCGCCTACGATGCTGCTATGACCACTGTGCCTGACCGCTCACGGATCCGCCTGCCGGGTATTAGCTCTCGTGCTTACGAGCACCCCGCCGACCGGTCAGCGCTCGTGGCGCTGCGCAAGCTGACCGGCTTCGACACCATTCTGAAGAACCTCGCCGGCCTGTTCAACGACCGGGCGATGCGCCTGAATTTCCTGGCCAGCTCTGTCCGGGCATCGCCGGACCAGTTCCCCGACCTCTACCAGGCAATGCTGGACGGCTGCTACATTCTGGACCTGCCGCGGGTGCCCGAGCTCTTCATCACCCAGACCCCGCTGGTCAACGCGATGGCGCTGGGCATGGACAAGCCGTTCATCGTGCTGAACAGCGGCATCGTCGAGCTGATGGACCCGGAGGAGATCCGCTTCGTCATCGGGCATGAGCTCGGTCATGTGCTATCCGGACACGCGGTCTACAACACCATGTTGTACAACCTCATCTTGCTGGCGCAGCGGCTGGCGCTGGTGCCGTTCGCCTGGATCGGCCTGAAGGGCGTGATCTGGGGCCTGGAGGAGTGGCACCGCAAGGCCGAGATGTCCTGCGACCGGGCCGGCCTGCTGGCGACCCAGGACGTCGACGCCGCCCGCCGGTCGCTGATGAAGCTGGCCGGCGGTCGCCGCCTGGCCGAGTTCAGCAGCGACGAGTTCCACAAGCAGGCGCGTGAGTACGACGCGGTCCCGGACGTGCGCGAGAGCCTGCTGAAGCTTCTGCAGCTGCAAGGGCAGACGCACCCGTTCGCGGTGGTCAGGTTCGCAGAGCTAGACCGCTGGGCTGACGAGGGCGAGTACCCGGACATCCTGGCCGGCAACTACCCGCGCCGCGACGACGACCGCGATGCATCGGTCGGCGATGAGTTCCGCTCCGCGGCGAAGTCCTACCAGGACTCCTGGAACCGCAGCGCCGACCCGCTGATCGGAGCGGTCCGTGGCATGGCCAACGGCGCCGCCGACATGGGGTCGAAGCTGTTCAACCGGATGTCCGGCAACGACCGCCGCGACGACGACGAGTAGCCCTGGGGACGGGACTGCTGAAGCTCGAGGCCCGGCCGGGCTCAGCGCCGGCCGCAGGCGCCCGAGCACGTCCGGCAACTGCCCCGGATGCACGACGCCGACCTGCTGAGTTGCCCGCGTCAGCGCGACGTACAGGTCATTCAGTCCGCGCGGCGACTCGGCCAGCAACCGGGCCGGGTCCGCGATCAGCACGCAGTCGAACTCCAGCCCCTTGGCCTGCTTCACCGTGAGTACCACGACCGGGCTAGCGAGGTCCGGATCGGCGCCGATGGCCGTGGCTGGCAGCGCCGCGCTGACAGCCGCGCCCAGTTCGCCGGCGAGGGCGGCCGGCACGATCACCGCGAGCTTGCCGTCACCGGCTTGCTCTGCCAGCCGGATCGCGGCCTGAGCGACTGCGGTAGCAAGCTCGTCCGGGGCGGCCAGCAGATGCCAGGGCTGGTAGCCGGACTCGCGGACGGACCGCGGCGGCTGCATCTGCCGGATCGATAGCAGCCAGCACGTCGGCCGCGACTGCCATCACCTCCGCGGGAGTCCGGTAGTTAACCGTCAGCGGGGCCAGCCGCCACCGGTCGCCCAGATACGGTTCGAGCGCCGCGCTCCAGGTGGGCACCCCTGCCAGATCGCCGGTCTGGGCCACGTCGCCCACGATGGTCAGCGACCTGGCCGGGCAGCGCCGCATGAGCATCCGCCAGGCCATCGGCGATAGTTCCTGAGCCTCGTCGACGATGACGTGCCCGAAAACCCAGGTCCGGTCGGCTGCTGCCCGCTCCACCGCGGTCAGGTTCTGGTCCTCCTCGAACCGGGCGGCCAGCCGGCCGGCGTCGACGAGGTCGGCGCCCATCAGGGTCTCCGGGTCGTGCTCGGCCCCGCGTCCGATGATGTCGAGCACTCCCTGGGCGTAGGCCTCTTCCCGGCGACGGCGCCTCGCCTGCGCTGTCCTGGCTGCCCGGTCGTCCTCGCCGAGCAGTTCGGCGGCCTCGTCCAGGAGCGGGACGTCAGCGGGCGTCCATGCCGTGCCGGCCTCCCGGTACAGCGCATCCCGGTCCGCCTTCGGCATCCGCGGGGCTGCCGACGCCAGCCTGGCCGGGTCAGCGAGCAGGTCGCTTACCAGCTGCTGCGGTGTCAGCGTCGGCCAGAGCTCGGCGATGGCGGCACGGACGGCGGGATCGGCCCGCAATTCCTGGCGCAGGTCATCGAGGTCGTCGGAGTCCATCAGGCCTTCGCCGGTCCGGACGTCGGTGCCGATCCGCGTGGCCAGCTGACGGGTGAGAGCGTTGATGATCTCCCTGGCGAAGACTGACCGCGCCTGGTTGTGCGGCCGCCGGGAACGCCGGGCGCGGTCGCGTGCATTGGAAATCGCCCGCGGTGTCAGTCGCAGCCGGCCTGCACCGGCTCCGATCTCCGGCGCGGCTTGCTCCCGCCCTGCGGCGGTGGCCAGCCGAATGCTAGCGACGTCTGCCCTGATTTCGAGTGGCTCAGCCGGCACGTGCTGGCGGTCGCGGACGGAGGCCGCGACCACCCTAGCCATAGCTATCCGGCCCTTGATCGCTGCCACCTCAGCAGCTTCCGGGCCGGTGGCGCTAATACCGGGAAAAAGGTCACCCAGAGTGGACAGCAGCACGCTCGTCTCGCCGAGGGATGGCAGCACCTGGCCGATATAGCGCAGGAATGTGGCATTCGGCCCGACGACCAGCACGCCGCGTTTCTCCAGCTGGCGCCGATAGGTGTAGAGCAAATAAGCGGCCCGGTGCAAAGCGACTGCGGTCTTGCCAGTGCCGGGTCCGCCCTGCACGACCAGCGCGCCGGACATTGGCGCCCTGATGATGACGTCTTGCTCGGCCTGGATGGTCTCGACGATGTCGGCCATCGAGCCGGTGCGGCTCCGGTTAAGCGCAGCGAGCAGCGCGGACTCGCCGGTCAGGCCCTCGCGCCGGGACGGGTCGGCAGCGGCAAGGTCGAGTACCTCGTCGTCCAGGTCGGTGACCTTACGGCCGCTGGTCTTGACATGCCTGCGCACCCGTACGTCGCCGGGTGACGCAGCAGTCGCCAGGTAGAACGGCCGGGCCGCGTCGGCGCGCCAGTCCATCAGCAACTGCTGATAGTCGTCAGTGTCGGAGTGGATCCCGATCCGGCCGATATAGCGGAGCTCGCCGTCAGCGAATTCGAGCCGGCCGAAGCACAGTCCGTTCTCAGCAGCGTCGAACTGGGCGAGTTGGTGGAGGTACATCGTGCTGAACGTCTCGCGCTCCACCCTCGCCTGATGCGTGCCGCCGGTCTGCCGCAGCACCCCGGCGAGCCGCCGGTCGGCCCGCGCCCTTAGATCATCCAGCCGCGTGTAGAGCAGGGATATGTAGTCTTGCTCGCGATCCAGTTCCGCGTTTGACAACCATGCTCCCTATTGTTTACCATAGAAGAAAGGGCTATTTAATTGCGGAAATCTTTCCACTCGTAAGCGCTATAAGACCGTAGCGCTTTTTTTTATTTCCCGGAACTGCTGGAAATCCGGACGCTGTATGCCGGTCTCACCGCGGCCAAACAATCACTGCCAGCCAAGACTGCGCTAGCCCAGGCGCGCATCGGTTCCGCGCGGGCCGAGTGTGGCGCCTTCTGCCGGAACGCCCGGATCCCAGTCGAAGACCACTGAGTTGTCTTCCTCGCCGATGAGCACCTCGGCACCTGGCATTGCTCCTGCCGCCGCGAGCGCCTGCTCGATGCCCAGCTTCGCCAGCCGGTCGGCAAGGTAGCCGACCGCCTCGTCGTTAGAGAAGTCGGTCTGCAGGATCCACCGGCGGGGCCTCTCTCCGATGACGCGGAAGCTGTTCTGGCCAGTCGCCACGAGTGCGAAATCCGGTCCCGCCGCGGGCTCGGGCCGTAGCACGAGCCGGGTGGGCTCGGCAAGCGGCGCGGCCGCGCGTGCTGCAGCGATGACGGCGGCCATGGTGAAGGCGAGGTCACGCAGGCCCTCGGTGGTTGCCGCCGATACCCGGTGCACGGTCAGGCCGCGAGCCAGCAGCTCCGGCTCGACCAGGTCAGCGAGCTCCCTGGCGGCAGGAATATCGATCTTGTTGAGTGCGACGATCCGCGGCTTGTCCGCCATTGCGGCACCGGTGAGTTCTTCGTAGGCAGTCAGCTCATTCTCAAGGGCATCCAGGTCGCTAAGCGGATCCCGACCTGGTTCCTCCGTCGCGCAGTCCAGCACGTGCACCAGCACCGTGCACCGTTCGATGTGGCGCAGGAAGTCAAGTCCGAGGCCCTTGCCGCTGCTGGCGCCGGGGATAAGGCCCGGCACGTCAGCGACGACGAACTGGATTGCGCCAGCCTCGACGACGCCGAGGTTCGGCGTCAGCGTGGTGAACGGGTAGTCCGCGATCTTCGGCCGGGCTGCCGACATAGCCGAGATCAGTGACGACTTGCCGGCATTCGGGAATCCGACCAGGCCCGCGTCTGCGATCGTCTTGAGCTCGAACACCAGATCCAGCTCCAGGCCGGGCTCACCGCGCAACGCGAAGCCGGGTGCCTTCCGCTTCGTCGAGGCCAGCGCTGCGTTGCCCAGGCCACCACGCCCGCCCGCTGCTGCGATGTACCGGGTCCCGGCGCCGGTCAGGTCGGCCAGTTCCGCACCGTCCGCAGTCTTGATCACGGTCCCGTCCGGCACCTTGATCACCAGATCGGCGCCATCGGCCCCGTTACGGTTGTCGCCGAGCCCTGGCTTGCCGTTACCGGCCCGGCGAACTGGCCTGCGGTGGAAGTCGAGCAGGGTCGCAATGCCGGGGTCGACTTCGATGATGACATCGCCGCCGCGGCCGCCGTTGCCGCCGTTCGGGCCGCCGAGCGGCTTGAACTTCTCCCGGTGAACTGAGGCACAGCCGTTGCCGCCGTGCCCGGCCTGCACCCGGACATCGGCCTGATCAGCGAACTCCGCCACCGGAACCCCTCCTGCGAACGCAAGAGGGCGGACCTAGCCGGTCCGCCCTCCTAAAGCTCTACTGCGCGGTGCGACAGCCGGAGCTAGCTTGCTGCCAGTGTCTCGACCGGCAGCACGCTGACGGCGCGGCGGCCGCGGCGCCTGCCAAACTGCACCTTGCCGTCAACCAAGGCGAACAGAGTGTCATCCCCGCCGCGGCCGACTCCGGGGCCGGGGTGGAAGTGGGTGCCATGCTGGCGGACGATGATCTCGCCAGCGCCCACGACCTGGCCGCCGAACCGCTTCACGCCGAGCCGCTGCGCGTTGGAGTCCCGGCCGTTCCGGCTCGACGACGCGCCCTTCTTGTGTGCCATCTCGGCTCAGCCTTTCTTCCTCGAGCCGGCGCCAGCCTTGACGGCGCCGATGCCTGTCACGCTGACCTGGGTGTACTTCTGCCGGTGACCCAGGCGGCGGCGGTAGCCGGTCTTGTTCTTGTAATGAATCATGTTGATCTTGGGACCGGCCGCGGCGCCCACGATCTCAGCAGTGACCTGATAACCGCCAAGTTCCGTGGGGTCGCTGATCACCCGTCCGTCGTCGACCACCAGCAAAGCAGGCAGCGTGATGCTCTCCCCGACCTCGCCAGACAGCTTGTCGATAGTCAGGACGTCGCCAACGGACGCCTTCTCTTGCCTGCCACCGCAGCGCACGATCGCGTACACCGAGAGTTCTCTCCTTTATGCGAGCCCGCGCGAGCTTCCATAACCGGAAACGGGCTTGCCTGACATTGCGCTGCCGGTCCATCGGGCCGCGTAGCCGCGTGATCCTGTCACATGCGCCGACCAAGCAGCATATCAGACCAGCCGGGCAGTCAGTCGTTCGCCGACTCCCCGTCCTCGCCGGCGTCCTGCAAGGTGCCGACCCCCTGGCTGCCGGAATCCTCCGTGGCACCGACGCGGCCGGACCTGGACCGCCGCGGAGCGCGGACTTGGACGTCACCGTCATCCGCCGACGCGCCCGAACTGTCAGCCACAGCGCTGTCAGCGAGGGAAGTGGCAGTTAGTTCGCTGTCGGTCAGCGCCCCGTCGGCCACGGCGCCCTCGGTCGCGGCTCTGTCGGTCGAGGCTCTGTCGGTCGCGGCACCATCGGTTGCGGGGGCATCGGTCGCGGCACGGTCGGTCGCGCCACCGTCGGCCAGCGGGCCGGCAGCCCCGTTGGCAGCGGCCGGTGCCTCGGCCGGTGCGCCGCCGACCTCGATCGGGGCTGGCGGCCCGGCCGGCCGGCCCGGGCACGTGGGCCACGGCTTCTCGCAGTCCCGCTGGCCACCGTGGCTGGCGTCGGCGAAGCTGTCTCCGCGCCGGGCTTGGCGTCGGCAGCAGCCCCAGATGAGCCGCTCGCCTCGCGCGTGCCGCCTGCTCTGCTACGGCCGTGGCCGCCCCTGCCTCCGCCTGAATCGTGGCTACCGCTGTCGCGGTGGTGCCCGTTCCTGGATGAATTGCTGTCTTTGCCGGAACCGCCATCCCGGCCCGAGTCGCGGGCGTGGGAGTGATCCACCGGTTCGAGAGAAATGATCACGCCGCGGCCGTTGCAGTGCTCACAAGGCACCGAGAACGCTTCCAGCAAGCCCGAGCCGACCCGCTTGCGGGTCATCTGCACCAGGCCGAGCGAGGTGACCTCCGCGACCTGGTGTTTCGTCCGGTCCCTCGCCAGGCACTCAAGGAGCCTGCGCAGCACGAGCTCGCGGTTGCTCTCCAGGACCATGTCGATGAAGTCGATGACGATGATCCCGCCGAGGTCGCGAAGCCGAAGCTGACGGACAATTTCCTCGGCCGCCTCCAGGTTGTTCCTGGTGACGGTCTGCTCCAGGTTGCCGCCCTGGCCGGTGAACTTGCCAGTGTTCACGTCGATGACCGTCATGGCCTCGGTGTGATCGATAACCAGCGAGCCACCGCTCGGCAGCCAGACCTTCCGCTCCAGTGCTTTGGCAAGCTGCTCGTCGATCCGGTAGGAACCGAACACGTCCTTGTCGCCGTCCCAGCGCTGCATCCGGTCGGCAAGGTGCGGGGCCACGTAGCGGACGTACTCGTCCACTAGGTCCCACTCAGTCTCGCTCGCAATGATCAGGTTGGTGAAGTCCTCATTGAAAATGTCCCTGACCACGCGCAATGTCAGGTCCGGCTCGCTGTAAAGCAGGTCAGGCGCGCTTGCCGTCTTGGCCTTCTTCTCGATGGCATCCCACTGAGCGGCGAGCCTGGCCACGTCACGGGACAGTTCCTCTTCGGAGGCACCCTCAGCTGCGGTCCTGACGATCACGCCGGCGTGCTCCGGCATCACATGCTTGAGTATCTGCTTCAGCCGGCTGCGCTCGGTGTCGGGCAGCTTGCGGCTGATCCCGGTCATGCTGGCACCGGGCACGTAGACCAGGTACCGGCCGGGCAGGCTGACCTGGCTGGTCAGCCGGGCGCCCTTGTGACCGATCGGGTCCTTGGTGACCTGCACCAGGATCGACTGACCTGATTTCAGCGCGGACTCGATCCGCTTCGATTCGCCTTCAAGCCCGCTGGCGTCGAAATTGACCTCGCCGGCGTACAGGACGGCGTTGCGTCCCTTGCCGATGTCGACGAACGCGGCCTCCATCGAGGGCAGGACGTTCTGCACCTTGCCGAGGTAGACGTTGCCGACGTAAGACTGGTGGCTGGCCTTGTCCACGTAGTGCTCGACCAGGACACCGTCCTCGAGGACGGCGATCTGGGTCCGGTCGCCGTTCTGCCTCACGACCATGACCCGCTCGACTGCCTCACGGCGGGCCAGGAACTCAGACTCGGTAATGATCGGCGGCCGGCGGCGGCCGGATTCGCGGCCCTCGCGGCGGCGCTGGCGCTTGGCCTCCAGCCGCGTCGACCCCTTGATGGCCCTGACATCGCTGACTTCGGCCTTTTCGCGGGGCGGGCGGACGTGCACGACAGTGTTGGGCGGATCGTCGGCTGTGGCCGCTGCCGGAGCTTCGCTGTCTGCGACGTCACTGCCTGCTCCGCTGCGACGCCGCCGGCGACGGCGCTTTCCGGTTGCGGACGTGCTGGAGCCGCCCTCGCCGTCGTGCTCATCGGCGTCAGCGTCGGCCTCGTGCGGCTCTGCCTGGTCTTCGCCGGCAGCTGCGATCGCAGCGTCGCCCTCAGCGCCAGCCTTGCCGCGGCCGCGACCGCCACGTCGGCGGCGCCTGCCGCTACCTTGAGCGCCGTCCTCCCGGCCCTCGCCGCCGTCCTCGCTGTCGGCCTCCGCGCCGTTGCCAGCGGTGAAGGCGGGCGCGGGCTCCGGACGGGGTGGCTGATGAGTCGGGGTTGCGCGGGTGACCGGGATCTCCGGCGCCTGGAAGATCACGAGCGGCGGCTGGAACGTCACCGGGGCTGGCGGCACCGAAGCCGCCGATGATGACCCCGCCGCGCCGGAGCCTCTGCCGGCAGACGCGCTGCGGTCAGACACGCCCTGGTCAGACGCGCTCCGGTCAGACACGCCCTGGTCAGACGCGGTCCGGTCAGACACGCCCTGGTCAGACGCGCTCTGGTCAGACACGCCCTGGTCAGACGCGGCCTGGCCGGCCGGAGGCTGGCCGGACTTACGCGAAGCTGACTGACGCCGGGCTGGTACATGGCGGCCCGGCTCAGCGTGAGCTGACTCCGCCCCGCTCGGCTGGCCTGCGTCCTGCGCCGCCGTGCCTGTCTGGCTGGCGTCCGGGCTGGCCGCCTCAGCCTGCGCCGCCCGGCTCCGGGCGGAGCGGCTGCGGCGGGCTGGCGCCCGGTCGCCGGAGCCGGACTCGCCAGCGACGGGCTCACCTGAGATGAGCTCACCCGTGCCGGATACGGACTCGCCAGGCTGGCCGTCAGCGGACTGCACTGCGCTCGCTCCGCCGGACCGCGACCGAGATGGCCGCTTCCGCGCCGAACTGCCTGCACCGGCACTGCCTGCACCGGCACTGCCCGCATCGGCACTGCCCGCATCGGTACTGCCTGCACCGGTACCGCCCGCACTAGCGCTGTCCCTGCCGGGGTTCCCGGCATCCCCAGCGGAGTTGCCGCTGGCTGCGGGCGTTCCGGCCGAAGCCGCCGCATGCGAGGCCTCCGCAGGCGGCCCGGCCGGCCGCGTTACCGCACGGCGGGTCCGCCGGACCGGAGCGCCGGCCTGGCCATCGTTATCTGCGGCCGACGCGGAAATACCAGCAGAACCGCCGGATCCGGTCGCGCCATCAGCTGACTCTCTGTTCTGTCGCTCGATCTCGAGCATTCGGGCGATCTCTCCCGTCAGGCTCCCGGGCGCAGCCGGCCTCACCGGGCCGCTCCGCGCCACGCGGGAGCTGTTCGTACGCGCTGGCTGGAGCGGTAACCGCCGTACTGGCGTCACTCGCTACCAGGCACGTTGCCAATACCTGTCCCAGTGCGGCGTCCCGTCCGTCTGGCCGGGGCGCCTCCGCCATGGTGCGAGCCTGCGGGGCAACGACCCCGTCAAGGCCGGCCGGCGCGACCGGTCCCCGCTCGCCCGGCTGGTTAGCCGGGCCACCGGAACCTGGTGCGCTGGCGCTCGCGGCGGCAGCATCAATGCCCAGCGGCCCCTGAGCCAGCCGCGTCACCACTGCAGGCGACGCAGGCTCCAGGGCCGACATGTGGCGGAACGCAACCAGGATGTCTTCGGGTCGCACGGCAGGTGTCAAATGCCGAACAACCATTCGAAGTATCGCACATCTGGTCGGCGCGTCCGCGATGGCACGCCGGTCTAGCTCTAGCGATACCACCCCGGCTCTGGTGTCGAGCCGGCGGACTCCGTTGCTGGTGAGACGCTCCACCTCCGCATGTTCAGCGGCGAGGAACGCCTCGACTGCAAAGACCGCGTCATGGGGCGCGACCCCTGGCAGCACGACTTGCCATTCCGAGGCCTCGAGCCGGGGCGCCGGTACGGCGGCCAGGTCGGCGACCTCAATCACATCGATCCCCTCCGGCAGGGCGGCGTCCAGCCGGTCCCGGACGACGCCCGGATCAAGCTCCGCCGTGAGGGAGATCTCAAGAAACTCGGCCTCGCTGGCGGCTCCGGTCGGAGCCCCGCCAGCGTAGGAAATCTTCGGATGCGGCGAGAAGCCAGCCGAGTGCGCGACCGGCAACCTGGCGCGCCGGACTCCCCGTTCCACTGCACGCGCTATATCCCTGTGACTCGCGAACCGCATCCTGCCACGCTTAGCGTATCTGACCGTGAGCCGCTGGACGGCTGGCAGCGGCGCCGGCCCGGTCGGCCGCGGCTGCTGGCGACGCGCCATGGCTAGTCTCGCCCGCCTGGCGTACCTGCTGCCGAGCCGCCGGCCACCACGAACCCCCCAGACTCGGCCAACATGCCGGCCGCTTCCTGCCCCCCGGCCCCGGACAATCCGCTGACCTCTGAAGACCCGCCAGCTACAACAGTCAGCGGCAGCAAACGCTTCCCGGTCGGCCCCGCCTCGATCTCCGTACCCATCGCCGGGCAAACCCCGCATTCAAAACACGGGGTCCAGCGGCAGTCGTCGACCTCACCAGCGCCGGCCGGGTCGATCGAGGCTAGCCAGTCCTGCCACAGCCAGTCCCGCTCCAGCCCGGCGTCCAGGTGATCCCAGGGCAGGATCTCGTCGTAGCCCCGTTCCCGCGTCGTGTACCAGGCCAGATCGACTGGCTCAGCAGCCAGCGCTACCGCCGCGTTCTTCTCCCAGCGCTCGAACGAGAATGTCTCGCTCCAGCCGTCAAACCGGCCGCCGTCCTCCCAGACTGCCCGGATGACCTTGGCCACCCGCCGGTCACCACGAGACAGCAAGCCCTCGACAATCGACGGCTTACCGTCGTGGTAGCGGAATCCGATCGCCTTCGCGTACCGCCGGTCGGCGCGCATCGCCGCTCCGAGCGCCTTGAGCCGCATGTCGACCAACTCGTGGTCGCACTGCGCCGCCCACTGGAACGGGGTATGCGGCTTCGGCACGAACCCGCCGATCGACACGGTGCACCGGATGTCGTTACGTCCGGTTGCTGCCCGGCCCGCCTGGATCACCCGTTGTGCCAGCGCCGCGATGGCCAGCACGTCCTCGTCCGTCTCGGTCGGCAGGCCGCACATGAAGTACAGCTTCACCTGCCGCCAGCCGCTGGCGTATGCGGTGGTCACCGTCTTGATCAGGTCATCCTCGGTGACCATTTTGTTGATCACCTTGCGGATCCGGTCTGACCCGCCCTCCGGAGCGAACGTCAGCCCGGACCGCCGCCCGTTCCGGCTGAGTTCGTTGGCAAGCGTCACGTTGAACGCATCCACCCTGGTAGAGGGCAGCGACAGACCGGTGTTCGTGCCCTCGTACCGGTCAGCCAGGTCGACAGCGATCTCGTTGATCTCACTGTGGTCCGCGCTCGACAGGGACAGCAGCCCCACTTCGCTGAAACCACTCGACGCCAGCCCGGCCTCGACCATGGCGCCGATCGTAGTGATCGACCGCTCCCGCACCGGCCGGGTAATCATGCCGGCCTGGCAGAACCGGCAGCCCCTGGTGCAGCCACGGAAGATCTCCACGCTGAACCGCTCGTGCACGGTCTCCGCGAGCGGCACCAGCGGCTTGGCCGGGTACGGCCACGCGTCCAGGTCGGTCACGGTGTGCTTGGCGACCGAGCGCGGCACACCCGGCCGGTTCGGCTGCACGGAGCTGATGGCCCCGTCCGGCCGGTACGACACGTCGTAGAACTTTGGCACGTAGACCCCGCCGCGGCTGGCGAGCTGCAGCAGCAGGCCATCTCGACCGCCCGGCCGCCCGGCCGCCTTCCAGGACCGGACCAGGCCGGTGATCGCCCGGACGGCCTCCTCGCCGTCCCCGAGCACGGCTCCGTCGATGAACTCGGCGATCGGCTCGGGGTTAAACGCCGCATGTCCGCCCGCGAGCACGACCGGATCGTCCTCGCCCCGGTCCACCGCGGCCAGCGGGATCTGCGCAAGGTCCAGCGCCGTGAGCAAGTTGGTGTACCCGAGCTCGGTCGCGAAGCTAACCCCGAGCAGGTCAAACGCCCGCACCGGCCGGTGAGCATCGACCGTGAATTGCGGCACCGCGCGCTCGCGCATCAGCGCCTCGAGGTCCTGCCAAACGCTGTAGGTGCGCTCGGCCAGCACCCCTTCCAGCTCGTTGAGCACCTCGTAGAGGATCTGCAGGCCCTGGTTCGGCAACCCGACCTCGTACGCGTCCGGATACATGAGCGCCCAGCGGACGTCGCAGCTGTCCCAGTCCTTGACGACAGAGTTCAGCTCGCCGCCTGCGTACTGGATGGGCTTGCGCACCAGCGGGAGCAGCGGCTCGAGCAGGGGGTACACCGACTGCACAGGCACGGTTACAGGGTACCGACGCCAGCCGGTGGCCACGTCGTCCGGTGCGCCGGCGCCCGGAACTTACTGCCGTAACAGAGCAATACCTTCCGATCCGGCGGGTATTGTCGGAGAACCCGAAACCCGAAGAGCTAAACCCCTCATTCATACCGGAACGGGCAATCTCCACACTCGGCCACCGGAGGTACGCAGGTGCACATCGACCCCTACATCGTGCTCGGCAGCGCGGTTGTCGGCCTCCTGGTCGGCATGACAGGGGCTGGCGGCGGGGCGCTGATGACGCCGATGCTGATCCTGCTATTCGGGGTCAAAGCGCCGGCGGCCATCTCCAGCGACCTTGTCGCCGCCGTGCTCATGCGGCCGGTCGGCGCGGTCGTGCACATGCGCAAGGGGACGGTTAACTACCGCCTTGTCGGCTGGCTGGCCCTCGGGTCGGTGCCGCTGGCCTTCCTGGGCGCTTACCTGCTGCACGTGCTCGGCGGCAGCGGTTCGGCCGCGCCGACGCACGTCGAGCAGGCACTCGGCGCCGCACTGCTGACCGGGGCGGCAGCCATGGTAATCCGCTACGTGATGGACGCCCGCGGCGGCAAAGAGCGCACAACCGTGCTGCGTGACCTGGTGGTACGGCCACTGCCGACAGTCGTGATCGGCATGGTCGGCGGCGTCATCGTCGGGCTTACCTCAGTCGGATCTGGCTCGCTGATGATCGTCCTGCTGCTGTTCCTCTACCCGATGATCAGCGCCGGGCGACTGGTCGGCACTGACCTGACCCAGGCCGTGCCGCTGACGCTGGCGGCCGCACTCGGTGCGCTCGCGTTCGGGCACGTCGAATTCGGCGTGACGATCTCCATCGTCATCGGCAGCGTGCCGGCCGTGCTCATCGGCTCGCTGCTCTCGTCCAGCGCGCCAGATAAGTTCATCCGGCCGGTGATCACCTTCGTGATCCTCGCATCTGGCCTGAAATATGTCGGCGTCGGCACCACCGCACTGGGCTGGACGCTTGGCATCATCCTGGTGGCAGCCGGCCTCGGCTGGCTCGTCGTCACGACGCGCCGCAGGGTCAGCAGCCGCGGCGCGGTCCCGGCCGACGGGGCCGGTGACTCAGCCGACGGGTCCGGTCAGTCAGCAGCAACCCTTCCGCCTGCCCAGCACAGCAACACCCGGTAGGCGGGCACCCCGGTAACGGCCACACCCTGCGGGTTTCCCGGCTTATGCCGAGCGATTTGCCGCTTATGAACCCGGCAAACCATCAGGGTGTGGCGTATCTCAGGTCACGTCCCAGCCTTGCCAGCTGATTTGCGACCCGGCCACGGCTTCCTCCGCAGGCGCAGCCAGGCGCGCGGAGCGGTTTCGCCTGGCAGCTCGGCGAACAGGCGCCCGTCCCGCTTCAGCACCGGGTACATGCGCAGCTGGTAGCCCGCGGCAGTCCGGCATTCTCCGGTACGCAGGTCGAAGCAGTACCAGTGCCAGGGGCAGCTGACGGTGCCGTTCCGAACCACGCCGTTCACCAGCGGCCCGCCATTATGCGGGCAGCGGGCGTCGGTTACCTGCAGTTCGCTGCCTGAGTCAAAAACTGCGTAACGACGGCCATTGTGCCTAATCGTCCAAGCCCGGCTGGTCGTCACGGCCGCTGGCCAGAGCGACCTCGCGGCCAGCGCCCGGCGTGTGCGAGGCAGCCTCAACCGGACCAGCGTCACGCCAGCCAGTTGCGCATCCGCTGCCGGGCGCGGTACCCGCTTAGCGCCAGCCGATCCCGGCACTGGCCATCCCGACACTGGCGAGCCGGTCAGCGGTAACCGTGCCAGCGTTCCTCATTCCACCACCCGAACGGTCAACGGCCCGAGCCGGTCAAACTCCGCCCGGAACACGTCGCCCGCGTGCATCGGCACCGCAGCGTGCAACGCTCCGGTCATCACCAGCTGACCAGCCTCCAGGCCCGCACCCATCTCACCCAGAGTGTTGGCGAGCCAGGCAACGACGGCAAGCGGGTCACCGAGCGCAGCCGCGCCAGCGCCGGTATCGACAAGCTCACCGGACCTGGTCAGCACCATGCCGATGAGCCGCGGGTCAAGGTCGCCTAGCGGTACCCGCCTGCTCGACACCGCGACAGCGCCGTTGGACGCCAGATCGGCAACCGTGTCGGCGAGCCTGATCCGCCAGTCGGCGAACCGCGAGTCGACGATCTCCACTGCAGCGACCATCGCGGCAACCGCCTGCCGCGCCTGGTCCAGGGTCACCCCCGGACCCCGAAGTCCGGCGCCAAGTACGAAGGCAATCTCGGCCTCGATCTTCGGCTGGATGAAGCGGCTCAGCGAAACCGCGTCGCCATCGGCGTACACCGTCGAGCCGAGCACCGGACCGTGATCCGGTGAGTCGACTCCGATCATCTGCTGCATCGGCTTAGACGTGAGGCCCACCTTGTACCCGATGACCTCATCGCCGTCCGATACCAGCATGCTGGTGAGCTGCTGTGCGATCACGTATCCGTCGGCCATACCGAGGTCGGGGTCGGCGTCGGTAAACGGCTCGATGGCCTGCCTGGTGCGCCTCGCCTCATACAGCGCCTTGGCCTTGCCCGTCGCGTCGGTTAGTGGCACAGCATCTCCATCATCGGGGCCCGCCATTTACTCGGCAGCCGCTGACGCGAGTCTAGACATGCATCTCCGGCTACATCGAGGGCCTCGTTCGACTCAGTCGAACAACGACCGGTGCCTGTGCTCGGTCTGGAGCGCGCCGACCGCGGCGAACTCCACCGACGCGGACGTCTCCTTCCAGCTTGCGGGGCTGGCGCGTGATCCCGGAGTGGAGACCGTCAGCCGCCTGATGATGGACCGCCGGACTACGGCCGCGATGCCGGCCAGGCAGGCACTTTAGTCGCTTCGCGGCGGCCGGACCTGGTGGCGAGCTCGCGTCGCTGCGGCCCGCTTAGTCGGCCGCGATGCAGAGGGCAGGTCCGTCGCGGCGGATAGTGCGCTGCTGCGATCGCCGGCGGCTCGAGCCGGATCCAGCGGGCGGAGCGCGGGCAGCGCGGGCGCGCGCTTGATTCGTGCCGGGCCCGGCCGCTTGGCGGGTGCGCGGGTGGGGGCGGGGCGGCTGCTGATGCGGTGCGATTCGTCGTCAGAGGTCAGGCACTGGCCAGTCGCCAGGTCGAACTGCCAGCCGTGCATCGTGCAGGTCAGGATCGAGCCGGTCGTCTGGCCGAAGCGGCTGAGGTCGCCGCCCATGTGCGGGCAGCGGCGCTGGGTGATCCAGTCACCCAGCTGAATCTCCTCCTCATCGTGGCTCCTGCTGGCATACCAGCCTTCGGCGTACATCAGCCGCTCCGCTGACAGGCACTTGAAGAACGTGTACACGTACTCGTTATAGGGGCCGATCCGGCGGGCCCGGAACCGCATGCTCAGGAACAGGCTGTTGACCCAGTCAGTCTGGTGGTCGGCGATCAGCCGCTCGACCAGCGGCCGGCCAATCCTGAACTCGTAGCGACAGGTCTCACCAGCGAACGCGCGGACCTGGCCGGCCGGGAAGTCGATCACAATTGGCTGCCCGTCGCCTGTGTCGAGCAACACCGGGCCGCCCACGCCGGGCCGGATGTGATCGGCCAGCTCGAGCAGGGGCTCGAACCACGCCTTCAGTTCGGCGAGCACGTCGATCCCTCCGGCCGGCCAGCAGCGCTTGCCCGTCGCGATCTTGTCCCGCATCCTGGCGGCGTAGCCGCTCAGGTACCGCGCCTTGTCGGTGAACGGCTCGACGGCCTGCTCGAAGCCAGCTGGCCAGCTGACCTCGCAGTGGCCAGGGCCGACGTCGAGCACCGCGCCTGGCGTCATCAGCTGGCCGCCCTCGATGCCCCGCTCGCGTAGGTAGTCCAGGAACACCATCTGGTCCGGAAAGGTGTTGGCCGGATCCCCCGTTAGGTCGTTCAGACCGAACAGGTCCTCATCGAGGAAGCAAGGCGGC
This sequence comes from uncultured Actinomycetota bacterium, assembly GCA_963831615.1. Lineage (GTDB taxonomy): Bacteria > Actinomycetota > Actinomycetes > Streptosporangiales > Streptosporangiaceae > JAJYUU01. Next base: position 404,090 of record CAWHQU010000005.1, read on the forward strand.
CCTGCGAAGGGCACCACGTGCCGGGCCCCGATCTCGGTGACGTAGCGAGCCGCGCGGTCCATGCCGTTGGCCCGCTTCACTGCGCCGAACGATCGCTTCGCGGCTTCAGGCAGCTCATAAGTCCACGGCCACCAGATGGCCCCCGAGAACTGCAGCAGGTGCACGTCGTAAGGGCCGAACGACCGCAGCGCGTCCAGCACGGTTGGCCGGGCGTCGTTCTGGTTCAGCATCCGGGCCGTCCCGTCATCGACGGCCAGCAGCGAATCCCCTAGCGGCCCGTCCGCCGGGGACTGCAGCGCCTGCCCCATCAGCCGCAGGCCACCCCGCTCGACCACCTCGCCGCTGCGCAGCACCACGAAGTCCGAGAACCCCAGTCGCTCCAGCGCCTTCCGCAGGTCCGGCACCGGGAAATCCGGCAGCAGCACCGTGGCCCGGCGAGACACGTGCTCCCTCAGCAGCTCGGGATCAAAATGATCCTTGTGAAGGTGCGACACGTACAAGTAGTCCACCTGACCGAAACGGTCCCAGTCCAGGCCGGTGTTATCAGGGAACACGCACCACGACGCGAAGTACGCCGGGTTCACCCACGGGTCACACAAGATCGTCCCGTAGCTCGTCTCGACATGCAGCCCGGCATGACCCAGGCATGTGATCCGCAATTCTCCGCCCGCCCCCATCATCACGGCCCGCTGCGTCCCGCCGCTGGGCAGCTCAAGACCCCCGCACACGACCGCTGCCTCCGGCCCGGCAGAGCTTCACCTACCCCCTGACCACGGACTTCCAGGAGCATTACCCATCTCTGACCGAAAACTTTGCCAATCCTCGACGTCGCAAGCTCAGGAGCAAGGACCTATGGCCATGCTGAGCAAGGCTGCGAAGGACAGGGTGAAAGCGGCCTCCGCGAGGTGGGTTGGCGGGATACACGACTGCGGGCATTAGCCAGGCTCAGCGCAATGGCCAACCACGGCCGCTTCGCCGATTTGCGGCATGTCAACGCGGCCCGCCGGCAGTATGCGGCCAAGGTCATCGCTGTCTGCCTGGTAGTCGACCTCGGGCCACGCCAGAGCAGCCGTGCGGCCAGCGGTCTAGCTGAAGACCGAGCGGTGCCTGTGCACGGTCTGGAGCGCGCCGATGGCGATCATGTCCGCGAAAATGGCAGAGCCACCGTAGGAGACGAACGGCAGCGGCACTCCGGTCACCGGCATGATGCCGATCGTCATGCCGATGTTGATGAAAGCCTGGACCGCGAACCAGACCGCAATGCCGCCTGCGACCAGCGTCCCGAACTGGTCGTCGGCCCGTGCCGCGATCCTGATCGCGCACAGCAGGACGACGGCGAGCAATCCGATGATCACCAGGCAGCCGACGTAGCCGATCTCCTCGCCGGCCACCGCGAAGATGAAGTCGGTGTGCTGCTCTGGCACGAACCCGCCGGCCACCAACTGGCCGTGGAACAAGCCCTGCCCGGTCAGTCCTCCGGAGCCGATGGCGACCTTGGACTGATAGGCGCTGTAGCCGGTCCCGCTCGGATCTGCCGACGGATGCAAGAACGAGGTAAGCCTGCTCAGCTGGTAAGCCTTGAGCAGGTTCAGCTTGACAACTCCGAAGGCGCCAGCCGCCGCGATCGCGAGGAGCGCGACCAGCCACCGCAGCCGGATGCCCGATAGCGCGATCATTCCGATCATTATCGCGAGCATCACCATCACGACGCCGAGGTCAGGCTCGGCGAGTACAAGCAGCAGCGGCACCACGCAAATGGCTAGCATGATCGCTAGCACACGCACCCTGGGCCGTGTCTCACGTCGCGAGAGGTCTCCGAGGATCATTGCGGCGACCAGGATGATGGAGAGCTTGGCGTACTCCGACGGCTCGATCTGGAACCCGCCGCCGAGCGAAATCCAGGACTTTGAACCGTTCACCGGTGCGGTAAGGCTGCCGAGGGGCAGCAACACGAATACCAGGCCGAGACAGGAGGCGGCGAGCACGATCGGCGCGTACTGCCGCAACTGCCGGTAATCGAGCATGCTGACGCCGGCCATCAGTACCAGCCCGATAGCAATGTTCAGAATGTTCTTGGACAGGTACGGGTCTGAGGTGTTCAGCCCATTCGTCGCGGTCGCTGACCAGACCAGCAGCGTGCCGAGGGTGCACAGCGCCAGCACTGCCACGAGCAGGATCCAATCCAGATGCCGCAGCGGGGAGCCGGCCCCGAAGATCTTGCCTAGCAAGCGGAGAGGCCCGTTGCGGCGGCCGCGCCCGAAGCCGGGGCCCTGCCGGAACCCGGCTCGCCTGGCGGAGCCGCCAGACAGCCGGACCGGCGGGAGGTCGCGATAGGCAGCCGATCCGGGTATCGGCGGAGTCGGCCGCCGGCTGCCCAGATCGGGAGAACCGCGCCAGGAGCTCATCCTGATGGCCCTCCTGACCTAACGCGCCGTGCCTTACCGCCCACAGCGGTATCGGCTGGCAGTTGGACAAACGGCAGCCCCGCCGGCACCGGCGGCCCGGACTTCGGACTGCTGCGCGGCGTCGGGCTCACCGTCGGCGTCGTCTGCACGATCCGGCCGGCGGTGGTGAGGTGCGGGAGCGCCGGCAGCTTGCCACCCGGCAGCGAAGCCTTCGCGCCCTGCAGCCCGTAGATCGCGTCCCAGATCTGCCGGACGCCAGGACCTGACACATCGGCGCCATAACCAGAGTCAGGAATCATCATGACGACGACGTACTTGGGGTTGTTGCAGGGCGCGAATGACGCGAACACCGACGTGGAGTTCTTGCCGAACACCTGCGCAGTTCCGGTCTTGCCTGCCACGCACACCTGCTTCAGCGGGAATCCGCCGAAGGTGCCTGCCGCGGTACCGGAGGTCACCACTCCCTGCAGCGCGCTGCGGATATAAGCAAGCGTGGACCTGCTAGCTGGCAGGTGCCGGGCCACCGGTGGGGTGATCTTCTCGACGACCTTCCCGCTCGGGCTAACCACTTCCTCGCCGATCCGCGGGCTGTACAAGGTGCCGCCATTGGCTAGAGCCGCGTAAGCGCTGGCCAGCTGGAGCGGCGTGACCGCGATGTACCCCTGGCCGATCGAGGCAATGATCGCCTGGCCGGGCAGCCAGATGTTTCCGTACCGGCAGTCGTCCCACTCGATCTGCTGGAGGTAGCTGCCGTTCTCGCGGCCGTACTTGCACCAGTTCTGGCCCGTGTGCGCGTTGTCCTTCCAGTAGTAGTACAGCCACTCCCTGGTCGGGATGGTGCCGGTGCTCTCTTGCGGCAGGTCTACTCCGGTGTCCTTGCCGAATCCCCAGTCCAGCTCGATCTTCTGCTCGAACTGCACAGGCGCCTTCGGGCTGGTCACGGTATTGGCCTTGCGGTCATCGTGCTGCCAGATCTGGTAACCCATGTTGTAGAAGACCGTGTCGCAGGACACCACGAGCGCCTGGTGCAGCGACATCTGGCCCTCATTGCCGGAGTCGTTCTTAAAGGTGTGCCCGCCAACCGTAGTCGCTGCCGGGCAGTCGTAGCTGCCGTAGAGCGAGTCACCATCCCTGATTCCAGCAGTCAGCGTCGTGACCTTGAACGTCGAACCCGGCGGGTACTCGCCCTGGGTGGCACGCTCCAGGATCGGCTCGCCGTCGGCGGTGCCGAACAACCGCTTGAACTCCTTCTCCGAGATCCCGTTGGCCCACACGCTCGGGTTATAGGTCGGATAACTGGCCATCGCCAGGACCCGGCCGGTGGTGGACATCACGACCGCTGCGCCGGACGTGGCGCCGGGGTTCTCGGCGTGTGCCTGCTGGACGGAGTTGGCCAGGATGTTCTCGACGGCGATCTGCAACTGGCCGTTGATGCTGGTGACAAGGTCGTCGCCGGGCACCGGCTTGATGTCCTTGATAGTGGACGTCACCTGCCCAGCGGCGTTGGTCGCCACCTCGTCGATACCGGTCGTCCCGCGCAGCGCCCCGTCGTACTGTGCCTCCAGGCCAGCCTGGCCCACCAGGTCGTCCCCGGTGAATCCGGTGACCGGCTCCTTCAGCGCCTTCAGTTCCTGCGCCGTAATGGGCTGCAGATAACCGACCACACCTGCGGCGTCTGTCGCCAGCGGCTGGCTGTAGTCGGTGACCGGCTGGATGTCGGCTGACACGCCGGGAAACGCGCTCTTATCCTCCAGCAGTTGCAACGCCACCGGCTGCGGCACGTTCTGCGCCACCGGGATCGGCTGGTAGGGCGAGCCCTGCCAGCATGGCTGCTGCACGCCAGCCGTGCAGATGCGCACCCGCTCCCGCAGCGTCTTGTCGCTGATCTTCAGCAATCGGGCCAGCCGTGCAAGCTCCGCTGCGCCGCCATCGGATTGCTGCCCGAGAGTTGCCATGTTCACTGCCACGACCAGCTCAGACTGACGGCCGACCATAACCTGTCCGGTGTCGTCAAGGATCTCGCCACGGACAGCAGGGGTGACGACGGAACGGAACAGATCCTGACTCGCCAGCGCCACATAACTGGAGTGGCCGCGGATCTGCAGGTTGTACAGCCGCACGCCAAGCACGCTCAGCAGTGCCACCGCGATCAGCGTGATGCTCACTAGCCGGCGCTTCGCTGCCGGAATCAACCCGTGCCTCCCGTCCGCTTGCCGATGAGCCAGACACCCGACCGGCTCCCTGCCCGCTTGCGTGCCAGCCAGCTTCCGCCGACCTGCCGGCCTGTCAGGAACGACAGCAGCGACCGCCTGCCGTAGCCGAAGCGGGGCCGTTTGCCCATCCCGAGCCGCGGCCGCCGCATCGGGCTGCGACCCGAGCCGCCCAGCATGCCAATTCCGGGCGGGCCCGAAGCACGCCGGCCGGAGGCTAGCCGCAGCCGGGGCGGGGTACCGCGGCGACGCACCGCGGCGACGCTACCCCGGCTCAGCACACCCCCGGACACTGTCCCTGATTGCCGCAAGCTGGAATTCCCGCGGCGAAACCGCGGCGCCGCGGCCTGGCGCCGAACGGTGGCGGGACGCGCAGTACGGAACTGCATCTTCGGCACGACGCGAGGCACGCTGCGTGTTGTCAGCGCCGAGCGGCCGGTGCCCGGCCGCAGTTTCGGAGTTGCTGGCACGCGGCGGCCAGTCAGTCCGAGCGGAGCCGAGCCTGCAGGCCGGCCGACAGTTCCGTCGCCGCGATGTGCGCTGAACCTGATCGGGGTGCTACTGCGAGTCGCCGGCGGTGACGCCGTGATCATGCCGTGCTGCCGCATGGCCGAGCCGCCGGGCTGACCGGCTCGCGGGCGGAACTGCCGGCCCGCGCCGGCCAGCATGCCCGGATGGCGACCGGGCTGCCGGCGCGGCCCCGAAGCGCTATTTCCGAACGAGCCGCTGCCGACAAGGTTGCCGATCGCACCGTCACCGCGCCGGCCGCCGGCCAGCTTCAGGCTGGGTGACGCGGCGCCAGGGTGACGGCCAGCCTGACGCGCCAGGCCGGACGCCGAGCCTGCGACACCGTTCGCCGGACGCAGCCGGGCGCGTGTTCTGGCGGATGGCGGCCGCGCGTGGTGCAAGCCGCCTGCGCCGCTCAGCCAGGCGTCACCGGTCCTGGCGGCCGCGCGGCTGAGCCTCGGCTGCAGCGAGCGGGGTTCATTCGCGCGCTTTGACCGGGACGTCAGGCCAGGCAGGCCGACCGCCGCCGCGCCTGCAGCCAGCCCATGCGCCAGTACGGTGCCGACGACGACGACCAGGTAGAGCACGAACGGGCACAGCACCAGGTCGTAACCGATCGACGACGGCAGTACCACCCGGACCGCCGCTGTGGTGACGTCCGCGGGTTCGAGCATGAGCCCGATCCCGGCCGAGGCGACCTCCGCCGCGGCCACCACGATTGCCATCAGCACCACGCAGCGCAGCGGCGACTTCCCCGCAGCGCGGCCCAGCCGGCCGGCCGCCCAGCCAGCCAGGCAGAAGACCAATGCGTACTGACCGATGAGCAAGCTGCCCGGCGGCGCGAGATCCAGGCACAAGCCGGCCGCGAAGCCGATGATCATGCCCGACAGCGGGCCTTCGGCAACGGCAAGCCCAGCGACCAGGACGAGGACAAGGTCGGGAACGCCGCCGCCGGGCAGCCGCAGCCCGTTCAGCACGGTCAGCTGCAAAACGAGCGAGACGAGGACGAGCACCGGAATAAGGCAGGCTTTGCGCACGTCAGCCGCCCGGCCGGGGCGTAGGCGACGATCCGGGGCGTCCCGTTCCCGGCTTGGCGGTAACCGTCACGGTGACAGTCGGCCCCGGGTGCGGCAGCGGAGGCAGCGCCGAAAACCGCGGGTTATGCGCGGGCGGCGCGATAACCACTGCCACAATCCCGAGCGCGGTGTAATCCACGAACGGGCGGACTTCGGCAGCCTCGGTCAGCGCGCCGTTCTCGTTCACCAGCTTGGTGATCACGCCGATTGGCACGCCCGGCACGAACGGCCGGTCGTGCTCGGACGCCGAGGTCACCAACTCGTCACCGGGCTTTAGCTGCGCTGACGAGCTCAGCATCTGCAAGCGCATCAGCCCGTCGCCGGCGGAAGTCTGGCCCGGGCCGGTAACCGAGCCGAGCTGACCGCTCGGCTGGACCGCGGCACCGACCACCTCAGCAGGTGAGTCCGCAAGCAGCACCGTCGCGGTAGTCGAGGTGACCGACGTGACTTCACCGACCAGGCCGTCCCCGTTCAGCACCGTCTCGTCCGGCGTGATGCCGTTGCTGCTGCCGACATCGATCGTGACGGTCTGCTGGTAACCGGTGCCGACCGCAATGACACTGGCCGCGACAACCCGGTACTGCGCGGCGCCGGCCAGCATCAGCAGCTTGCGCAGCTGCTTGAGGTCGGACTTGCTCAGCTGCGCGCCACTCAGCTCCGCGCGCAGCTTGACTAGTTGCTCCTGCAGGTTCTTCACCTGGCTGCCCGACGAGCTCCCGCTGGAGAAGAACCGCGCCACCGAGCCGGCCGCGTGCTCAATCCCGCCGAACACAGCACCGCTGACGCTGCGGACGGCTCGCAACCCGGAATTCGAGCCATCCGAATAGTCCAGTGTGATGAGCGAGAGAGCAGCCACCAGCAGCACGACGAGAACCACGCGGGTCCGCCGTGAGTCCCGCACTTCGATCACCTCGCCTGCGCCCGTCACCTATATCTGCTGCTAGGTGGGGGCCGCGACCCCCGTTTCCCGGCTAGCGCCTGGCCTCGGGCACGAGCACTTGCTGCAGTGTGTCGAAGTCCTCCACGCATTTGCCGGTGCCGAGCGCGACGGAGTCAAGCGGGTTGTCGGTGAGGTGTATCGGCATCCCGGTTTCCTCGCGCAGCCGCTCGTCAAGCCCGCGCAGCAGTGCGCCGCCGCCGGTAAGGGCAATGCCCCGGTCCATGACGTCGCCAGCCAACTCGGGAGGGCATTTGTCGAGCGTGGTCTTGACCGCGTCGATGATCACCGACAGCGGTTCCTCGATCGCTCGCCGGATTTCCTCGGCGGAGATCACGATCGTCTTCGGCAAGCCGCTGACCAGGTCCCGGCCACGGATCTCGGCATTCGGCTCGTCATTGGACGGGTACGCCGAGCCTAGCGAGATCTTGATTTCCTCGGCGGTGCGCTCGCCGAGCATAAGCGAGTACTCCTTCTTGCCGAAGTTGATGATTGCCTGGTCGAGTTCGTCGCCGCCGACCCGGATCGACTGTGACGTGACAATCCCGCCCAGCGAGATGACCGCCACCTCGGTAGTGCCGCCGCCGATGTCGACGACCATGTTCCCGGTCGGCTCGTTCACTGGCAGGCCTGCGCCGATCGCCGCTGCCATGGGCTCTTCGATGATGTAGACCCGGCGTGCGCCCGCCTGGTGACCGGCTTCTTTCACCGCGCTCTGCTCGACGCCGGTGATGCCACTCGGCACCGCCACAACGATGCGCGGCTTGGCGAGGTGACTGCGCCTGTGCACTTTCTGGATGAAGTAGCGCAGCATCCGCTCGGTGACGTCGAAGTCCGCGATGACCCCGTCCTTCAGCGGCCGCACTGCGATGATGTTTCCCGGCGTCCGGCCGATCATCCGTTTAGCTTCGACCCCGACAGCGACGATCTGGCCGGTGTTGGTATTGAGCGCGACGACTGACGGTTCGTTCAGGACGATCCCGCGGCCGCGGACATACACCAGGGTGTTCGCAGTGCCGAGGTCGACAGCCATGTCACGGCCCAGAAACGCCATCGCGTTGCTCATGGAGAACAAGCACCTTCCAGCCAGATCCTGCCTGCATTGTCCCGTACTGCGCACTGCCGACGCTGCCGTTCGCGCCAGCCGGGCGGTCCCGTCGCGCACCCGTCACCGCCAGCAGCAGCCAACAGGTTCCGAATGCCCGTCGGGCCGTCTACCGGGCCTGCGCCGGCCCGCGAGGGACGATCTGTTCGCTCGATCCAACGCGCCGCCGCAGCCGATAGTGCCAACGACAGGAAACCGGATGAAGTATTGCCTGCGATTGCCGCCATCAGTGACAGGCTGCTAGCGCAAAGTAACGCTAAAGGTGCGCGACGCAGCCACCACTTCGAAGCCTACAGGCCAGTTCTGACCCCGTTACGGCCGGGCAGCGCGGTTGGTCTGCGCTTTGGCAATCAGTTACCTGTGGCGTGCTCTACCCGATAACCGAGCCAGATTCCGACGGCCCACAATGCCGCGAAAATGCCGCCGAGGAAATACATAACAGGCACCACTGAGCCGGAGGCGATGGCAAACACCTGCACCAGGCTGCCGCCTACCAAAGTGGCCGCGAGCGAGCGGCGCGCGAGCGCGGCGAAGACCACGGCAGCGACCGCCGCGATACCGCCGGTCAGCCCCGCCGCATGCGGCGAAAGGTGGTCGATCTGCACCGCCACCGGAATTGCCAGGGCGACAACGATCGCTTCCATGATCAGCACGGTCGCACACAGCCGCTTCACTCGAATTCACCTGTCCAGCCGGGTTGTGCGGGGCCTGAGTCGCCTCGCTCGTGCCCGTTCCCCGCCCGGTCAGAAAGCAGGACGCGCGCATCGCCTGCGGTAATCACCGAACCCGTGATAAGCACGCCCGCTTTCCCCGGTCCGCCTTCGGCAGCGGCGTCGGCCTCGTCGGCGAGGGCGACCCCCAGTTCGATCGCGTCATCCAGCCGGTCCGCGACGGTGACCCGGTCTGGTCCGAAAACTGCAGCGGCTACCTCGGCCAGCGCCGCCGGTGCCATCGAGCGGGCCGAGGAGTTCGCGGTGACCACCAGGTGAGCGGCGACCGGCTCCAGTTCGTCCAGGATGCCGGCGACGTCCTTGTCCTCGGCGATCGCGATGATCGCGATCAAGTCGGTGAAGCTGAAAGCTTCTGTCAGCGCGGCGACCGAAGCGGCCATCCCGCCGGGATTGTGCGCGGCGTCCACCAAGACAACCGGGCTGCGCCGGATCACCTCCAGCCGGCCAGGAGATGTCATCGTCGCTACTGCCCGCCGGACGATGTCCGGACCGAGAGCCGCAGGCTCGCCGTCACCCCGCTCCGAGTCGGCTGGCGTACGCGCGAACGCCTCAACGGCGGCCATCGCGCAAGCCAGGTTGCCCGCCTGGTGCGCGCCGAACAGCGGCAGGTAGAGGTCCGGGTAGTCGCCGAGTAGCCCGCGGATCTCCAGCTGCTGGCCGCCGACGGCCAGTTCCCGGCCGACCACGCCGAACTCCAGCCCTTCCCTCGCCACCGTCGCGCCGACGTCGGCAACCCGGCGTAGCAGGACCTCGGCCGCAGCTGGCGGCTGCACCGCCAGCACCGCGATCGCACCGGGCTTGATAATGCCGGACTTGTCCGCGGCAATCTCGGCCACCGTGCTGCCGAGGTAGCGCACGTGATCGAGAGAGATCGGTGTCACTACCGCGACAGCGCCGTCGGCGACGTTCGTGTTGTCCCAGGTGCCCCCCATGCCAACTTCCAGCACGCAGACGTCGACCGGGGCGTCGGCGAACACCGAGAAAGCCATGCCGGTGAGCACCTCGAAGAACGACAGCGGCACCTCGTGGGTGGCGTCGACCACATCCAGATAGGGCTTGAGCTCGTCGTAGGCCTCGACGAACCGCTCAGCATCCAGCGGCTGCCCGTCGACGCAGATCCGCTCTCCGACGTAGGACAGGTGCGGGCTAGTGAACAGGCCGGTCCGCAGGCCGCGTGCCCTCAGCAGCGTCTCGATCATCCGGGCCGTGGAGGTCTTGCCGTTCGTGCCGGTGACGTGGATGACCGGGTAAGCGCGCTGCGGGTCGCCGAGCAGCGTCACCAGTGATTTGATCCGCTCGAGCGACGGATCGACGGAATGCTCGGGGCGCCGCGCGAAGATCTGCTTCTCGATCTCGCGCAGCCGGTCGGCGTATTGGCCTTTCATGCCGCGATCAGGCCGGCCTGACATCGGAATCGCCTGAGCTACCAGCGGCAGGTGCAGCTGTCGCAGTGGCGCCGGCCGTCGCGGTGGCGCCTGCCGGCAGAGCGGCGATGCGCTCGGCTAGCCTCGCGACGTCCTGCTGCGCAGCTGCGAGCCGCGCCCGGTTCTTGGCGACTACGTCAGCCGGGGCTCGCTCCACAAAGGATGCGTTCGCAAGCTTGCGCTCCACGCCGTCGATCTCCGCCTGGGCTGCTGCCAGGTCCTTGGCTAGCCGCTTGCGCTCCGCCTCGACGTCGAGGCCGGCCAATGTATCGAGATCGATGGTCACGTCCTCGGCGTGCAGCGTCGCTGTCGGGGAGAAGGCCGGGCCGGGCTCGGTCAGCCGCAGCAGCGCGCGGATCCTGGTTTCATGATCGGCCAGGGAGGTACTGGCGATGCCGGTAAGCCGGGCCGGCACCTGCTGGCCCGGCCGCAGGCCCTGGTCAGACCTGAACCTGCGCACCTCGGTCACCAGCCGCATCAGCGCGGAGATCTCGGCCTCTGCGGCGGGGTCGGCCGGCAGCGCCGGGAGCTGGTCGGTGACCCCGGCGGCCACCTGGCCCGGCCAGCGCGCAATGACGACGGAGTCGCGGCCGGTCAGCGCAGTCCACAGTTCCTCGGTGACGAACGGCAGCAGCGGATGGATAAGCCGCAGCAGCCGGTCGAGCACTTCGCCGAGCACGCGGCGGGTAGCCTGTGCCGCCTGCTCGCCGGACCCGGTGCCGGCCAGCACTGGCTTAGCGAGCTCGAGGTACCAGTCGCAGACTTCATCCCAGGCGAAGTGATAGAGCGCATCGCAGGCCTTGGCGAATTCGAACTCCTCGAACAGCGCATCGACCTCGGCAGTGACCGCGGCCAGGCGGGACAGGATCCACCGGTCCACGGTCGTCAGGCTGGCGACAGGCGGCAGGCCCGCATCGTCCCCGCCGGGATCTCCGCCCACTCCGTTGAGCTGAGCGAACCGGACGGCGTTCCACAGCTTGTTGCAGAAGTTGCGGGCGCCGGCGACCCAGTCTTCGCTCACCGCTACGTCGCCGCCCGGAGTCGCCCCACGGGCCAGCGTGAAGCGCGTGGCGTCAGCGCCGAACCGGTCGATCCAGTCGAGCGGGTCGACCGTGTTCCCGCGCGTCTTGGACATCTTCTTGCCGTACTGGTCCCGGACCAGGCCGTGCAGGGCCACCTGGCGGAACGGCACTGCGTCGGCAGGCTTCTGGTCGCCCATCGCGTACAGGCCGAACAGCATCATCCGGGCTACCCAGAAGAACAGGATGTCGTAGCCAGTGACCAGCACGCTGGTGGGATAAAAGGCGCGCAGATCCGGGGTGTCGTCCGGCCAGCCAAGGGTGGAGAACGGCCACAGCCCCGAGGAGAACCAGGTGTCCAGCACGTCCGGGTCCTGCCGCCAGCCGTCGCCCTCGGGGGCCCGGTCGTCCGGGCCGACGCAGAGCACCTCGCCGTCCGGCCCGTACCAGATCGGGATCCGGTGGCCCCACCACAACTGGCGGCTGATGCACCAGTCGTGCATGTCGTCAACCCAGTCGAAGTAGCGTGCGGCCATCTCGTCCGGGTAGATCCTGACCCGGCCGTCCCTGACGGCATCGCCCGCGGCCTTGGCCAGCGGTCCGACTTTCACGAACCATTGCAGCGAGAGCCGGGGCTCGACCGTGGTGCCACAGCGTGAGCAGTGCCCGACCGCGTGCAGGTAAGGGCGGCGCTCGGCAACGACCCGGCCCTCGGCACGCAACGCGGCGAGGACCGCTGGCCGCGCCTCGAACCGGTCCAGGTCCTGGAACGGGCCGCCGGCCGTGATCACGCCGCGCTCGTCCATGATCACCAGACTCGGCAGGTCGTGCCGCCGGCCGATCTCGAAGTCGTCCGGGTCATGCGCGGGAGTCACCTTGACCGCGCCGGTGCCGAACTCCGGATCTACGTGCGGGTCGGCCACGATCGGGATGCGGCGGCCAGTCAGGGGCAGCTCGATCTGCCAGGCCGACGAGGTGCGCGTACCTCGCATCATCGGGGTGGACCGCCACGCCGGTGTCGCCCAGCATGGTCTCTACCCGGGTGGTCGCGACCACGACCTGGTCGTCACCGTCGCCGTAGCGAATCGAGACCAGCTCGCCCTCGTCGTCGGAGTGCTCGACTTCGATGTCGGACAGCGCCGTCAGGCAGCGCGGGCACCAGTTGATGATGCGCTCGGCCCGGTAGATCAGCCCGTCGGTGTACAGCCGCTTGAACATCGTCTGGACCGCACGGGACAGGCCGGCGTCCATGGTAAACCGTTCCCGGCTCCAGTCGACGCTGTCTCCGAGCCGTCGCATCTGCCCCAGGATGCGGCCGCCAGACTCTGCCTTCCATTGCCACACCCGGTCGACGAACGCCTCCCGGCCGAGGTCGTGCCGGGATAGCCCGTCCCTGGCGAGTTCGCGTTCGACCACGTTCTGAGTCGCAATTCCGGCGTGATCCATGCCAGGCAGCCAGAGGGTGTTGTAGCCCTGCATCCGGCGCCGGCGCACCAGCGCGTCGATCAGCGTGTGATCTAGTGCATGCCCGACGTGCAGCGAACCGGTGACATTCGGCGGCGGGATAACGATCGTGAACGGCGGGGCAGCGGAATCGGCATGCGCCTGGAAATACCCGGCATCTACCCACGCCTCATACCGACGCGTCTCGACCTCGCCCGGGTTGTACTGTGCGGGTAGCTGCGCCGCTTCCGTTCCAGTCGTCACGTCAGCAGAGTCTAGTGGGAGGGACGGGGCTGCCTCGGCAGCCGCCAGGCGTGAGCGGCTACGCGGACTTCTCGCGCGGCGTGCGGCGGGCAACGTCCCGCGGCACCAGAGTCGGGTTCACGTTCTCCAGCACCACCTCGGCGCTGATTACGACCTTCTCGACGTCCTTGCGGCTCGGTACCTCGTACATGACCGAGAGCAGGACCTCTTCGAGGATCGCCCGCAGCCCCCGTGCCCCGGTCCCGCGCAGGATGGCCTGGTCGGCGACGGCTTCCAGGGCGTCTTCGGTGAACTCCAGGTCAACGCCGTCGAGCTCGAACAGCCGGCGGTACTGCCTGACGAGGGCGTTCCGCGGCTCGGTCAGGATCCTGATGAGCGCTTCCCTGTCGAGGTTGTGCACGCTGGTGATGACCGGCAGCCGGCCAACGAACTCGGGGATCATGCCGAACTTCAGCAGGTCCTCGGGCATAACGTCGGCGAACCGGTCGGATTCGGTCTTGTCGGTCTTGACCCGGAGCACGGCGCCGAAGCCCATGCCGCTCTTGCCGACCCGCTGCTCGATGATCTTCTCAAGCCCGGCAAAAGCACCACCGCAGATGAACAGCACGTTCGTGGTGTCGATCTGGATGAACTCCTGATGCGGGTGCTTGCGGCCGCCCTGCGGGGGCACCGAGGCGGTGGTGCCCTCGAGGATCTTCAGCAGCGCTTGCTGCACGCCCTCACCCGACACGTCCCGGGTGATCGACGGGTTCTCGCTCTTACGGGCGATCTTGTCGATCTCGTCGATGTAGATGATCCCGGTCTCGGCCTTCTTGACGTCATAGTCAGCGGCCTGGATCAGCTTGAGCAGGATGTTCTCGACGTCCTCACCGACGTAGCCGGCCTCGGTCAGCGCCGTGGCGTCGGCGATGGCGAACGGGACATTGAGCAGCCGGGCCAGCGTCTGGGCGAGCAGCGTCTTGCCGGATCCGGTCGGTCCGAGCAGCAGGATGTTGGACTTGGCGAGCTCGACGCCATCCTCGCCCGATCCGGACCGCTCACCGCCGGACTGGATCCGCTTGTAGTGGTTGTAGACGGCGACCGACAGGCCCTTCTTCGCCTTCTCCTGCCCGATGACGTAAGAGTCGAGAAATTCGTAGATCTCCCGCGGCTTCGGCAGGCTGTCCCACTTGAGCTCAGCTGGCTCTGCTAGCTCTTCCTCGATGATCTCGTTGCACAGGTCTATGCACTCGTCGCAGATGTAGACGCCAGGTCCGGCAATGAGCTTTTTAACCTGCTTCTGGCTTTTCCCGCAGAACGAGCACTTGAGCAGATCACCGCCATCACCGATGCGTGCCACCTAGTTACTCCCTCTGCCCTGCTGGTCGGCCAGTCGGTGCTGGCCGGGCCAGTCAATCGTGCCATCAGACGCGTCGGACCTTGTGCCACTAACTGTGTCCTAAGCAAACTCTCTGCTAACCCGCTGCGTACCGCTAGTCCGTGTACTTAGAGTCAACGTTCTCGTAGCCAACGTGCGTAGAACCTAGACGGTACCGCCTCGGCGACCCTGGGTGTGGCGGAAGGGACACCGCGCCGGCGCGCCAATCTCCTGATGCTCGCCGCCCGGCGAGTCAGTCATCAGAATGACTTACGACGACCCTACCTCGCTCTTGCGCTTAAGCATCGTCAGAACTTCATCGACCATGCCGTACTCCTTGGCCTCCGCGGCGGTGAAGAACTTGTCCCGCTCGATGTCCCGGCGGACCCGGTCTTCATCCTGGCCGGTGTGCTTAGCCAGGATGTTCTCCATCGATGCGCGCATCCGCAGGATCTCCCGGGCCTGGATCTCCAGGTCACTGGACTGGCCGTAGCCGCTTTCGACAGCCGGCTGATGGATCAGGATCCGTGAGTTGGGCAGCGCGAACCGCTTGCCCTTGCTCCCGGCCGCCAGCAGCACTGCGGCCGCGGAAGCCGCCTGGCCCAGGCAGTAGGTGTGAATCTCGGGCTGGATGTACTGCATGGTGTCGTAGATCGCCATCATCGACGTCATCGACCCGCCTGGCGAGTTGATGTAGATGAGAATGTCCCGGTTCGGATCGATCGACTCGAGAGTGATGAGCTGCGCCATCACGTCGTTAGCGGACGCGTCGTCGATCTGCACGCCGAGGAAGATGATCCGCTCTTCGAACAGCTTGTTGTACGGGTTCATCTCCTTCACGCCGTAAGACGTCCGCTCGACGAACGACGGCAGGACGTACCTGGACTCGGCTTGCCGCGCTCCCGGATACCTGACGCTGCCGTAACCGGCGGTTCCGTGTCCGCGTCCAGCGCTCAC
This sequence comes from uncultured Actinomycetota bacterium, assembly GCA_963831615.1. Taxonomy (GTDB): domain Bacteria; phylum Actinomycetota; class Actinomycetes; order Streptosporangiales; family Streptosporangiaceae; genus JAJYUU01. The sequence goes on from CAWHQU010000005.1 coordinate 419,525, forward strand.
TTCTGGTCCTCCCTGGCCGGTACTCAAAGCGATCCCCGAGCTGTACATAACCTCAGGCGCGCTCATGACACCGGGCCGATCGACGGCACCTCAGTGGCGTTTCTGACCACGTGGTCGACGATCCCGTAGTCGCGAGCCTCCTCCGCGGTGAACCAGCGGTCCCGGTCGGAGTCCTCCTCGATCTGCTCGACCGGCCGGCCCGTGTGGCCAGCGATGCGCTCGGCGAGCACTCGCTTGAGGAACAGGCTCTGCTCCGCCTGGATCCGGATGTCGGTGGCCGTGCCGCCGATGCCGCCGTGCGGCTGGTGCATCAGGATCGCCGCGTGCGGCATCGCGTAGCGCTTGCCGTGAGCGCCTGCGCACAGCAGGAACTGGCCCATCGACGCGGCCATCCCCATCGCGTAGGTAGCGACGTCATTCGGCACGTACTGCATCACGTCATAAATTGCCATTCCGGCGTAAACCGATCCGCCGGGTGAGTTGATATAGAGGCTGATATCTCGCTTCGAGTCCTCAGCAGCCAGCAGGATCAGCTCCGCGCAGATGCGGTTCGCCAGCTCGTCGTCGACTTGCTGGCCAAGGAAGATGATCCGGTGCCGCAGCAGGCGCTGGAACAGCATCTCGCTCAGCGGCTGAGGCGTGGGGTCGTTGGCCCGGGCAAGCACCTCACTCGCTGGCGATCTGCTGCCGGTCATCAGGAGGCGTGGTCACGTGTGCTCTCCTCGCTGTAGTTGATCGCGCCTGTCGTTGACTGCGACCATAACCCGGCCGCGAGACGGGCTTGCGCGCCGAGGGCCGGTGTTCGCTTAAGGCGCACGCCGGAAAGCCATTTCCCGCAGCTAGCGGGCGCCTTCGGAAGAGCGTTTCCGCTCTGGTCGGAGGCTCAGTCCTCGTCAGAATCCTCGGCGCCAGAATCACCGGCACCAGCCTCGTCGAGATCAGCGTCCCCGGCCTCGTCCTCGTCCTCGTCGCCAGCAGCTTCGGTCTGTGCTGTGACGTATACCGGCCGGCCTGCCTCGTCGATCACCCGAGCGCGCTCGGCCAGCACTGTCAGGGCGTTTCCGCGGAGCACGTCGGCGACGACGGCAGGCAGCTGGCCGTTGTCGGTGAGCTGCTGGGCCAGCCGGTCCGGCGCGACGCCCATCCGGTAGGCCTGCTCAGTGACGTACTCGCCCAGCTGCTCGTTCGTGACGCTCAGCTCCTCTTGCGAGGCGATCTTGTCCAGGATGAAGCCGGCCTTCACCGAACGCCGGGCGTCGGTCTCGAAGTCCTCGTCGAGCTTGGCCTGCGTCGTGTCGGCCGACTCCAGGTAGCTCTTCATGCTCAGGCCTGCGCGCTCCAGCTGGTCGCGCAGCGACTGACGGCGCGCGTCGATCTCAGCCCGGACGATCCGCTCAGGCAGCGGAATGTCGAGCTGCTCGATCAGCTCGTCAAGCAGCCGTTCCCTGGCCTGGCCTGCCTGGCCCTGCCGGCGCATCGCCTCCAGCTGCTTCCGGGTCGCTGCGCGCAGCTCGCCGACGGTGTCGAACTCGCTGGCCGACTGAGCGAATTCGTCGTCCAGCTCCGGCAGCTCCTTGACCTTGACGGAGTTGACGGTCACCAGCACGTCGGCCGTTTTGCCCGCCTGCGTGCCGCCAGCCAGCTCGGCAGTGAACGTCCTGGACTCCCCGGCCGACATCCCGGCCAGCGCTTCGTCCAGGCCGTCCAGCATGGATTCGGTGCCTACCTCGTAGGAGACACCGGTGGCCTGGGCGTCGTCGACTGCCTCGCCGTCGATGGTCGCGGCCAGGTCGATGGAGACGAAGTCACCGGTCTGCACCGGGCGATCCACGGTCTTGAGCGACGCGAAGCGCTCGCGCAGCGCGCCGAAGATACTCCTCCACCTGGTCAGGGTCGACCTCGGCGTTGTCGACGGTTACCGACAGCTGCTCCAGGTCCGGCAGCTCGAAACTCGGCCGCACGTCGACCTCCGCCGTGAACGCCAGCTCCTTGCCGTCGTCCAGCCTGGTGATCTCGATCTCGGCCTGCCCGAGCGGCACCACTTCGCGCTCGGCCATGGCCTTGTTGTAGAGCTGCGGCACTGCATCGTTGACGGCCTGCTCGAGGACAGCTGTGCGACCGATGCGCGCGTCGATGACCCGGGCGGCACCCGCCCCGGCCGGAAGCCGGGAATCCTGACCTGCTTCGCCACCTCCCGGTAGGCCTTGTCGAGGCTCGGCTTGAGCTCCTCGAACGGAACTTCGATGGTCAGCTTGACCCTGGTCGGGCTCAGCTCTTCGACGTCGGTCTTCACCTGGGGTCGCTTCCTGGAAAGAGGTCAATTCCGCTGGCAGGGCGCTCACGCGCGGGCCGGACTGTGCTGTCACTCACGGGCTATTGCGCGCCAAGTCTAGGCCAGGGGCGCCATCGTTCACCCGCCACGGGTGATGATCACGGGAACTCAGCGGCCGCATGATGGCCACGTAGGAGTACTCGCGGTTGTAGTCGGTGTGCCTCCGATTTCCGCGTCAACGCGGCGACCAGGCATGAACCGGACGTCTAGTTCTCCAGGAGGCAAGAATGACCGAACCGCGCAGCGGCCCGGCGAACCAGCCGGGTCAGCCAGGCGGGTCCGGGCCGTCGGCAAGCGGCCCGCCAGCCGACATGGGCCAGGGGAACACCGGCTCCGGCGACATGGGCCGGGGCGAAACAGGTGCAAGTGCCAGCGGGCCCGGCCAGGAGGCCGGTCATGACTTCCGCGGCGACGCGGGCACCCAGCCGGCAGGGGCTACCGCAGGCGAGAACGTTGAGGGTGGCAGCCTGAAAACGCGCACCTCAGCACCGCAGGCGACGGTTCCGCAGCAATACGGCCGGCAGGGCGAGCGCGAGATGGAAGCCGAAGCGGGCGCGGCGCCCGGCCTCGGTGCTGGCCGGATGATCGCAGCGGCAGCCGGCCGGGCCTGGCCAGGGGTGCTGCTGTGCGGCCTCGGCCTAGTGGCGCTGGGCATCATGCTGCTGGTCTGGCCAGCAGCATCACTGAACCTCGTCGCGATCCTCATCGGCGCCGCCGTGCTCGTCGCCGGAGTCGTCAAGCTGTTCGAGGGGTTCACGGCTAGCGACTACAGCGGGGGCATGCGGGCGGGCTACATCGCCATCGGATTGCTCGCCCTGCTCGCCGGGATCTACCTGCTGAGGCACCATGCGCTCAGCCTGTTCCTGGTCTCGTTCGTGGCGGGCGTGTTCTTCATCGCGCACGGCATCGCCGACATTGGCGCCGCGATCTCTGGCCACACACCGAGTCGTACGCTGCGTGCGGTGCTCGGCGTGGTCAGCTGCGCAGCCGGGATCATCATGCTGGTCTGGCCGGCGCTCACGCTTGTGCTGCTGCTGACGATCGTCGCGGCCTGGCTGATGTTCTACGGCCTGGTGCTGGGCGGCCTCGCCTTCAGCCTGCGTAAGGCGTCCAAGGTGAGCGGTGCAGACGAAGCGGAAGGCGCACGATCGGTCAGGAGGGGGAAGCTGGCCACAGGCACGCGGTGACAAGCTGGCCGCCGGGAGTGAGCCGCGGTTCACCCGGCAGTGCCGGAGGCAAGTGAAGTGTGGCTCCGCCCGGACCGGTTCGGGCGGAGCCCATTTTTACGGTGGGTTCCGGGGCGGCGTCCCCCGAACCCCGTAGGCGCTGCCTGCGCAGAATCCGATGCCAGGTAACAGCAGGTCCAGCCGGCGCCCTTGAGCGATGGCCTGCCGCCGGTTGGCGACACCCAGCTTCCGGTACACCGAGCTGAGGTGCGTCTTGATGGTGTTGATCGACAGGAACAGCGCCTCGGCGATCTCCTGGTTGGTCATGTGCGACGGCAGGAATCGCAGCACGGCGAGCTCGCTGTCGGTGAGCAGTGCGGTGGGGTGGCTTCCCGCGGGTCGTGACAGCCGCCCGTCGAACCTGTCCAGGATCCGGCTGGCGAACCCGGCGCCGCGGCTGGACGGTGAGACCAGGACAGTCAGAGCGGACCGGACCGGCGGTCCGGCAGCAACGAACGGACCGCAAGCCTCTTCCGGCTCAGCAAGCGCCAGGGCCAGCGACAGCAGCTCGGCAGCCTCACCTGACTGGTTCAGCCGCCGGTGCGCGACGACAGCGGTCAGCAGAGCCGCGATCCGGTCGGTCACCGGGCACGCCCCGGCAGCGCCGGTAATGAGGGGCGTGACCTGTTCGATCGCGCCCTTGTCGTCAGAGTCGGCGATCAGCAGCTTCGCCTCGCAGACGGCTGCCTCCGGCTCTGCAACCGCGGCTACCGGGCCGAACGGCCCGCCCGACCCCGCCGCCCCAGGCCGGGCACGTCCGGCAGGCCGCCTCGTCACCAGCTCAGCAAGCGTGGCCCTGGCCCGTTCCGGCTCCCCTGCCGCCAGGCTGATCTCGGCGTCGAGCACCGCGATCACCGCGGCTGCGCCGTACCCGCGGACCGCCTGCCCCGGCCCGCCGAGGTCATATCCGGCCTGCACTGCCCCGGCGACCGCATCGGTCAGCCAGCGCACCAGCCCGCGAGCGCCAGCCAGATTGCTTTCGGCGACCGCCAGCCGGGCCCGCAAGAACCCGCTGAGAACGGCAATCGAGGGCTCTCCGGCAGGTCGCGGGGCCATGGCCGCAAGGTCCGCCTGGTCAAGGAGCGTGCCGGCTGCGTCCGGTTCGTCACGGGCCAGGCTGACCGCCGCTCCGGCGAGTGCGAGCACCGGGCGCAGATCGTCGTCTCGGCCGTGCGGCCCGTCGGTAACGGTGGCGGCCAGTCTGGCCGCAGCGGCCAGGTCGCCGTACAGCGCGCAGGCAAGCGCCTCGAAGGCACGGCCACGTTCCCGGAGGGCCATCAGGCCGCCAGCGGACAGCTGCGAACTGGCATGCAACAGCGCCGACCGGGCAAGGTGGCTGTCAAATTCGCGCAGTGCGGCCAGGCCCAGAGCGAGCCAGAGCACGCCGAGCGCGCGGTGCTCGGGAGCGCCGCGCGGGTCGGCGTGCGACCGGCTCGCGATGGCCCATTCCCGGTCCAGCCAGCCAGGCCCCGGCGCGCTGACTGCGGCCTTATGCAGGACTCGCAGCGCGGCGACCCAGATGTCCGCCTCGCCCGGCTTCGATCCCGCGTCGCAGGCGGCATCCTCCGCAGCGTTCCCGGCCAGGGTGCTTTCGGCTGCTTCCAGGTGCGGCAGCGCGCCATCGGCATCACCTTGCCAAAGGCGGGCCGCGGCCAGCGCGATAGCGAGCACGCCATCGGCCACCATCCTGCTTGCGGGCACCGAGGCCAGCGCAGCCTCCAGCGCTGGTCCGGCAGGCGACAGCAGAACCGCAGGCCCGGCCTCCCTCAGCAGTTGCAGACCAAACTCCCAGTCGCCGGCCCCGGCCGCTGCCTGGATGGCCGCGAGCACGTCACCGGAGTCGGCGTGCCAGCGAGCGACCCGGCCCTGCAGCACGGGGACTTCATCCGGCAGTTCCCGGCAAAGGTCAGCGAATAGCACATCCCGGAGCATGGGGTGGTAGCGGTATTCGGCGGAGTCGGGCGATACCGGCTGCACCAGGCCGCAGTCGCGGCTCAGCTGCTCGAGCATGCGTGCGGCACCGGCCTCACCTGCCAGGTCGCGGGCCAGGTCCGCGGGCACCGTCGGGGTCAGGCACGTGCGCAGCATGAAGGTCCTGACCTCAGCCGATAGCTGGTCGAGCAGCTCGTCATGCAGGTAGTCGGCCGGTTCCGCGCCGAGCGCGGTTAGCCGCAGGCCGGCCAGCCAGCCTTCGGTGCGCCGGAATACCTGGTCGCATTCGGGCAGGCTCAGCGGCGTGCCGAGCATCTCGAAATAAGCCGCGGTCTCCGTGGGCGTACAGGCGAGCTCGGCTGCGCCGATGTCGGCGAGCTCGCCAGCCAGCCGCAGCCGGGACAGCGCCAGGCCGGGCGCCGACCGCCCGGCAAGCAGCAACCGCAGACCGGCGGGCTCGTGCCTGATCAGTTCGTCCAGGCCAGCCAGCGCCTCGCTGCCGGCCAGCACATGCACGTCGTCAAGGACGAGAACTACCGGCTCGGCGGCGTGCCTCACCACGGCGGCCATCCACTGCGGAATCTCCGCTGCGGCGATGCCGGGCGGGGCCGGCTGACACCAGACGACGACCCGGAGATGCCGGGAACGGCAGCCGGTTTGCTGGCGCTCAGCGCGCCGGCGCCGGACAGGGCAGCGGTCACGTATCGCCAGAACCGGCCTGGCTCGCGATCGGAGGCGTCTAGGGTCACCCAGGCCAGCCGCTGGCTGGCCGGCTTCGCCGCGGCCCACTGCGCGGCTGCCACGGTCTTGCCGGAGCCTGGTGGCCCCGTCACCAGCGTGACCCGATGGGTCACGGCAACGTCGATAAGGTCACGAACCCGACGGCGCGGCAGGACAGCGAGCCCGGGTAGCGGCACACGCAGCTTGTCCTCGAGCAGCTCGGCACTGAGCTGCGCGACGGACAGCGCGGGACCGCTCACCATGCTCGTCATCGCACCCCCGAGAGAATTGCCCGCAACCCAGCCGTAGCGCGACGGGCCGGTAAGCTCCCGATCCGATCGACCGGAACGACCACCCCGCGCTCACCCGTTGCGGTGAAACTGCAGCTCAAAGCCCCGTACTCGGCATACCCACGCGGCTGGCGCACCAATCAGAGCGACCCGTTATGTCAAGCTTTGCCGAGGAAGTCGGCAGTCTCAGTGCCCAGATCGGGATCACCCACGGAGTGTGATGGCCGTCGGCTAGGACACGACGCCGGTTACCCCCAGAATGCCATTGAGCGTCAGCAGCAGGCCGGCGATCGCCAGCCCGGCGACCGTCAGCACGTAGCCATGCGATCGCAGCCAGCCGTCGAAGCTGCGCAGCATCCGGCCCGTCTGGTCCGGGGGCGAGCAGGTACAACAGGAACGGCAGCCAGGCGAACATCACGGTGATCACGATGACCAGCGCGATCGCCAGGACGCTGCCGATAAGGCTCGACCTTGCCGTCGCCACCACCTGCACCGCAGCGATGAATGTCAGCGACGGCGTGTAGACGATGAGGCCGATGATGAATGCCACCGTGCCGCCCGGCCGGGTGAGCAGCCTGGAGATGATTCCCTTGTCCCGCTTCCCCGGATCTGGCCGCTTCGGCCCGCGTCGCCGCAGGTAACCGCCAGCTAGCAGCATCGCCAGGCCGAGGCCGAGCCGCAGGCCATACCTCGGGTGGCGCTCTTGCGGCCGCTGCAGGTGCCCGGCACGCAGTACGACGAAGACGATCGCCGCGATGATCACCGTCATGACGATGGCGCCAGCCACGTAGATCAGCACGGTCCGGTGCGGGTTGGCGTAGCCAAGCAGCACCGCGCGAGACCAGCACGGCGGTCGGTGACAGCGCGGCAAGCAGCGCCAGGCCGACCGCCTGCGTCAGCATCGCGGCTGATCGTCGCTGGCAGCCGATCCGCCGGTGACCCTCATAGCCGCCAGCCTTCCCCCGTGCCGCGATCGCCGTCTCACCCGCCACGGGTGAACCAGATGCACGCGATGACGCGGTTGCACGGCGCCAGGCGCCTGGGTATCACCCGCCCGCAACACAGCAACTACCCGGCCGAAGTTGAGGGGGCAGCTCAGAGGATGAACGAGCGACGCAGCGACCGGGGCGCTCCGGCAGGTGCCCGACGGCCGGGATGACCTGGGTACCGGGCGGGTCAGTTCCAGATGGGATCGGCCGACTTCTATCCGGAGGAACAACCTGTGCACGACGGCCGCCGTGGCCGGGTTCTGGATGGACACGCGGCCGGTCACGATCGCCGAGTTCCGCCGCTTCGTCAGGCAGACCGGCTATGTGACGGTGGCGGAGCAGGCGCGCTGGCACGCTGCTCGATCCGGGCGCAGACCCGGACCTGCTGATCCCCGGCTCGCTGGTGTTCCGGATGACGGCCGGGCCGGTCGACTTGCGCGAGCTCGGCAACTGGTGGCGCTACGTGCCCGGCGCGTCTGCTGGCGGCACCCGGAAGGGCCGGGCAGCGACGTGGTCAGGCGTGACAAGCACCCGGTGACGCACGTCGCTTACGCCGACGCGCAGGCGTACGCGGACTGGGCAGGCAAGGAGCTGCCGACCGAGGCCGAATGGGAGTACGCGGCACGCGGCGGACTGGACGGCGCGGTCTACGTCTGGGGCGACGACTTCGCGCCGGGCGGCCAGCTGCTTGCCAACACCTGGCATGGCGAGTTCCCCTGGCAGAACCTGGTGCTGGACGGGTACGAGGGCACCTCGCCGGTGGCCAGCTTCCCGGCGAACGGCTACGGGCTCTATGACATGACCGGGAACGTCTGGGAATGGACCGCGGACTACTTCCAGCCGCGGCACTGGCCCGATCGCTCCGGGTCGCCTGGCAGCTCCGCAGCCAGGCCGACCGGCCCTGCGGCCTGCCGCGCCACCCGCGGGTGACCGCCTAGCTGGCCGGCGCGTTCCCGCCGCGAGGCATCCCGCGCCAGGTCATCAAGGGCGGCTCGCACCTGTGCGCGCCGAGCTACTGCCTCCGCTACCGGCCGGCCGCCCGCCAGGGCGAGGCGGCCGGCACCTCAGCCTGTCATCTCGGCTTCCGGTGCGTGCTGCGCCCAGCGTCCTAGGCTCGCCGACCGGTTAAGCGCAGCGCGAGTGCTGGACATGGGCCAGCTAGCCCCGTGTCGGTTGCCCCGTGCGGCTGCCCCGTGCCAGCCTGCCCCGTGCCAGCCTGCCCCGTGCTGCCTGCCCCGTGCCTGGTTGCCGCGTGTCTGGTTGCCCTGGCCCGTGTCTTGACGCGTGAATCTGGCCCGCCCGGTCCGGAAGAAGCCGGTGATCATGCTGACGGCCGCGCCAAGGAAGACCAGGTTGAAGACGATCTGCAGCGTGACGGCCGCGCGGGCCAGCTGACCGACCGGGTGCACGTCACCAAAGCCGACGGTCGCCAGCGTGCTGACGTTGAAATACAGCGCGTCGGTCTTGTCGTGCAGCTGAGCGAACTGACCGGGCAGCTTGGCCACGGACGCGTCAGACCAGGAGAAGAACAGCACTGTCAGCGTCAGCAGCAGGATCAGGCCGCGGATCCTGGCATCCTCGCCAGCGCGCAGCAGCCTGCGGATGGCCAGCCAGAATCAGCACGCCGAGCACGCCGGCTCCGAGCGAAGAACAGCACCGCCCAGGAGCCCTCGCCGCATCGTGCCCGGCACCGGGATCACGTAATAGACGACCGTCGCCGCGGCCACCAGCAGCACGGTACGCGACCGCCGCCGCAGTCTGCGCTTGTGACTCGCTCATCCGGATCCGCCGTGCCGGCTCCCGCTCCGCTAGGCCTGCACCAGCCGATTCTGGCACGTCCGCAGGAAGGTCGGCTGAGCCAGGCTGGAGCCGCAGCTTCCTGATGATCTCGGTTACGAGCTGGCCGGGCGGACCATCGGTGGCCGCGATCGGGTACACCCGCGGCTCGGCCGGATCGGGCGGCTCAAGAGCGGCGAACTGGCTGGCCAGTGAGCGGCTCGTGGAAGAAATGACCTTGCCGGGCGTGCAGCCGGGCCTCATCTTGTTCCTGCGTGATGGTGAGGAACACCATCACCGCGTGGTCCCGGCCGCCGATCAGTTCGTCCCGGTACCGGCGCTTGAGCGCGGAGCAGGCCAGCACAGCCGACTGGCCGCTGGCGATAATGTCATCCATCCAGGACCCGATCGCAGCCAGCCAGGGCTGCCGGTCGGCGTCGGTCAGCGGCAGCCCGGCCCGCATCTTGGCGATGTTGGCAGCCGGGTGGAAGGAATCACCATCGGCGAATAGCCAGCCCAGCCGCCTGGCCAGCAGCTGGCCGACGGTGGTCTTGCCGCTTCCGGCCACGCCGGCCACTACCACGATCATCGGACGCGAGCCTAACGTGCGACGCTTTTCCCTGGAGCAGTGAGCCGGAGGGAGCAGCTCAATGCCGACGCACCAAGTAGACGCGCTAGTGATCTTCGGGGCGACCGGGGACCTGGCCAAGCTCGAGACGTTCCCGGCGCTGGTCGGACTGGTTGACCGCGGGGTACTTAACGTGCCGGTCGTCGGGGTGGCGAAGAGCGGCTGGGGACTGGAGCAGTTCCGCGACTACGCGGTCTCCTCGCTGAAGCTGAACAACATGGATCCGGTCAGCCCGGCAGCGACCCGGATGCTCAGCCTGCTCCGCTACGTCGACGGTGATCTTGATGATCCGGCCACCTATCAGGCGATGTCGGCGGCGATGGGCGACGGCCAGAACGCACTGTTCTACCTTGAGGTGCCACCGTCGCTGTTCGGGCGGATCGCCGAGGGGATCGCCGGCGCAGGCCGGGCTGCGAACGCCAGCGTCATGGTGGAGAAGCCGTTCGGCACCGACCTGGCCAGCGCGATCGCGCTCAACGAGACAATGCACAAGTACTTCCCGGAGGAGTCCATTTACCGGGTCGACCACTGGCTCGGGCTGGAGCCGGTAGAGAACCTGCTTTTCGTCCGCTTCGCGAACTCCATCGTCGAGCCGCTGCTCAGCCGTGAGCACGTCGCCAGCATCCAGATCACGATGGCGGAGGCGTTCGACGTCGCCGACCGCGGCAGCTTCTACGACAAGACCGGCGCTATCCGGGACGTGCTGCAGAACCACATGCTCCAGGTGCTGGCAACCGTGCTCGCCGAACCGCCAGACGGCAACGGCCTGGCTTACTGGCGCGACGTCAAGTCGCAGATCATCGGCGCGCTTGAGCCGCTGAGCCCGCAGACCACCGTTCGCGGCCAGTACGAGGGCTACCTGGACGTGCCGGGCGTCGCGCCGGGCAGCACGACCGAGACCTATGCGGCCATCCGGCTGACCGCGCAGTCCTGGCGCTGGGCCGACGTCCCGATCCTGATCCGGGCCGGCAAGTGCCTGCCGGTGACCGCCACCGAAGTGGTGTTCCGGTTCCGCCGGCCGCCGCACGACGTCTTCGGCCTGGGTACCGATGCAGGCGCCAACCAGCTGCGGGTGCGGATCTATCCCGACGATCAGGTCGGCGTGACTGTGGTAGGCAAGCGGCCCGGTCCTGACCTTGCCCCGCAGCTGCGTGAGCTCTGCCTACTCAGGTCAGGCGGCAGATCAGATGATGCGACCGTATGACCGGCTGATCGGCGCGGCGCTGAGCGGTGACCGGTACCTGTTCGCCCGGCAGGACACCGTCGAAGCCGCCTGGCGAGTCGTCCAGCCAGTCCTCGGTGACGTCGTGCCCGGTGCAGCCTTACGCCCGTGCCAGCTGGGGGCCAGCGCAGGCGGACGCGCTCGTGCCCGACGGCGAGACCTGGCACGACCCGGTCGCCTAGGCTGCCGGGCTGCAGACGGCGTGCTGAGCCATGACGAACGCCGGGCGCCTGCCCGAGCCGGCGCCAGACCGGTCCGCCGGCCGAATCCGAGCCGGACCCGCGTTTCACGCTGGCGAATGAGCGGACCTTCCTGGCCTGGAACCGGACCGCGCTGGCATTGATCGCGGCCGGCCTCGGCATTGTCCAGCTGCTGCCGCCGTTCCCCGGCGTGCCGGTACGGCCGCCACATCGTCGGCGTCCCGCTGATCGTGCTCGGAGCCGTGATCGCGGTCGCCGCGTACTGGGAGATGAAACGAAACCAGACCGCGATGCGACGCGGCGAGCCGCTGCCGCGGTCCATCCTGCCGCGCCTGCTGTCCGCCACCATCGCAGGCGTAGCGGCACTGGCAGCCGCTGTCGTGCTGCTCTCGGTAACCCGGTAGCCCCCGTGGTTAAGGAGCGACAGTGGTTAAGCAGCCCAGACGCAGCCGAGTGAAGACAGAGCCAGACGACCCCGGCATCGCCGACCCGGCCGACCGGACGCGGCTCGCCTGGACCCGGACGGCGATCGCGTTCGCGGCGATCGGCGCGGCCATGCTCAAGCTCGAGCCCGGTCGCCGGCGCTGATCGTGCTGGCGCTGACCATGCCGATCTGGGCGGCCGTGCCGCGCCACCAGCGTCATCTCTTCTGCGCGCAGGCTGCGCCTGGTCACGCTGACGGTCGTAGTGGTGGCGGCCGCGGCACTGGCGGTCGCAATCCTCAGGCCCGGCCCGGCCACGCTGGCGGAGCTGCTGCATGGCCGCTGACCAGCCCGGCCAGGCGCCGGGCACAGCCTCGCCGCGAACCAGGCTCCGCGGCCTGCTCATCGTGGTCACCGTCATGGTGGTGCTGACCGCCGGCTGGCCGCTGCTCGACAGCCTCGTCGCCGACCGGCAGAACGTCGCGGCAGGCACTCCCCTCCGGATCGGGCCGAGCGGGCCTGACTCGGCCAGCCTCAGAGTCGGGCCGGACTGGATCATGCGGCCAGCGCAAACCGATCCGCGACAGGACTATGTGCTGGCGCGGGGTGCTGTCACCGTGTCGATCAGCTATCTGTCACTGATCCACCCCTACCGGGTGGCCGGGATATGGACCGGGCTGCGGCAGATCTTGCGCATCAGCCACCCTGGGGTCAGGCTCGGCCTCCCGATGCCTGTCACCAGCAGCCAGGGCCGGCGCGGCCGCACCGCAAAACTGACCAGCATGCGCACTGCCGGCGCTGTCACGGTGTTCGTCGGGCCATCGGGCAACTACGCGATCCAGCTGGTCGTCATCGGCCCGCAGAGCGCAAGCCCGGTCGCGGCGCAAGCGACCAGGCAGTTCATCGGGACGCTGCGGTTCCCTGCCGAACGGGCAGCTGAGCGGGCAGAGCGGTGACCGTCCGGGGCAGCATAACGATGGTGCACGCCTGCGCCGTGTTGCTCTGCGTGTTCGGCGCTGTGGTACTGGTCTGGGAGTTCGTCCGGTTCATTGCGGTGTTCCCGGACGCAGCTGTGCTAGCCGCGGCGCTTGAACTGCCATTTGTCCTGGCCGGCTTCGTCATCCTCCGGCGGCTGCGGCCGGTCCATGCGCCCGCACGGAGATGGTCGGCCGCTGCGCTGGTCTGGGGCGCTACGGCCGCTGCGGGCTGCGCATTGCTGGCTAACGAGGGCCTGACCGGCCTATGGGCAAAGGGCGCAGGCGTCAGATTCGCGTCCAACTGGTCGGCCTCGCTGTCGGCGCCGCTGAACGAGGAAGCGCTTAAGCTATGCGGCGTCGCGATGGTGGCGCTTGCCGCACCGCTGATGATCAGCGGACCGCTTGACGGGCTGATCTTCGGGGCGATCACCGGCCTCGGCTTTCAGGCAGCGGAAAACGTCACCTACGGGCTCAACTCGATCGTGCTGTCCGGCGGAACCAGCCCGGACAACGCTGTACTAGGCTCCGCGCTCCTGCGGGTAGGTACGACCGGCCTCGGCTCACACTGGACCATGACGGCCGTGGCCGGCGCGGGCCTCGGGTACCTGATCCGCTACCTTCGCCGCAGCCGGCTGACAGGCCAGGGCGACAAGGCCGGCTACCAGGACTTCCGGTACGGCGATCGGCTGAGCACCCCAGCCCGCGGCCTCCTGCCGGCGACGGCCTGCCTCATTGCAGCGGTCGGGATGCACCTGCTATTCGACGCGCCGGGACCGCCCATCGAGCTGAAGGTGGCAGTGAACTTCACCATCGTCGCCGTGCTTTACCTGCTACTCAGCAGCGCGTTCGTGCGCCGCGCCCGGATGGTGCTGACTGCCAGGACGGCGGCTGGCCTGGTCAGTCCCGCGGAGGCTGGCTCGGTACTGAGCCGGCGGCGCCGGAGAGCGGAGCTGCGTCTGGTCGTGGCACCCGCCGAACGTGCCGCGGCGCGAGCCAGGCAGCGGGAAATCCTGGCGGAAGTCGACGCGGAAGCGGCTTAACCGCGATCAGGTCATTGCTTGCGGCCTAAACTGGCGCTGCACAAGGCACACTCCAGCGGCCGAGCCCAGCTCCCGGCATGCTGCCAAGCCGAGACGGCGGCGTCATGAGGTCTTCATGTTCCGGGGGTAGACCTGTCGCCGGACACGCTGCGGCGGCAAAAGCGCCCCGGCGGCACGAAGCGCGATGGGGGTCGCCGGGTGCCAAGACCGATCACGGCGGGATCGCACCGCGCCATGCCTGGCTCTGCTAGCTCCCCGCCGGGCGGGCGGCGTAACCGCAAGCGCAGTTCGGACCGGGCGCGGCGCAACTGGGCACCGCACTGGCCGCAGCGCCTGTGGTCGCGCGTGCTTTCCGTCGCGATCATCGTCGTCCTGGTCCCGGTAAGCATGGTCCGTCGGGCACGCGCTGACCATGCCAGGTGGCGGAACGTTCTCTGAGCGACTGGCCGAGTGGGCTCGTGACCACTATCTCGGGGCGGTCGTCACCTTCGGCGAGTGGCTCACCTACCAGCCGCCCAAGGTTGGCGGCAAACCGTCGTTCGCGCTGACCGGGCCGAGCGCAGCGGTCGCGCCAGATCCGCGCGCCAGTCACGGCAGCCGGACGCCGGCCCAGCTCTACCCGCCGCCTGCCACGCTGACCTCCATGGCCGGCCAGCCGTTGCCAGGCGAGGGCGCACTGGCGGGTGCTCGGCGCCGTCAATGGCGACCCCGCCATCTACGGCACCTACCTGCGGCCCAGCAGGGTCTACTCGTCCTACGTGGCGGGCATCGTGTCGATGAACCAGAACCTGCTGCGGTTCGAGCTCCGGCCGGGCGCCGAGGACCCCGGCCCCGGCAACTGGCACGCGGCTGACGATATCCCGCCCGGCACGCGCCGCGGCCTGCTCGCGACCTTCAACAGCGGCTTCAAGATCGAGTTCCTCGGGTGGCGGCTTCTACCTCAACGGCGACAAGGACGGGAACGCTGACGCGCGGAGTAGCCTCCGTGGTTTACTACCGGGATGGGCACATCGCGATCGGGATCTGGGGCCGGACGGTCCGCATGACCCCGGACGTAGCGGGCGTCCGGCAGAACCTGCACCTGATCGTGTCGAACGGGCGAGTGCCGTCCTCGGTTGACTACAACGTCGAGACGAGCTGGGGCGCGACACTTGGCGGCGGCTATTACGTCTGGCGATCGGGCATCGGAATCACCAGTGACGGCCGGGTGATCTTCGTCTACGGCCCGGCTCTCGACGTGCGGGAACTAGCCGAGTTGCTGCAGCACGCTGGCGCGGTCAACGCCATGCAACTGGACATCAACCCGGACTGGATGTCCTTCATGTACTACCTGCACGACGAGTCGGCGAACCCAAGGCCGGTCAACTTGCTGCCCGATCAGGTCCAGCCGCCCGATCGGTATTACTCGCCGTCGAGCCGCGACTTCACCGCGGTCTACGCCAAATGACAACCCGCACTCCGGAGACCGGCAGCAGCCAGTCGCCGGAAACCCCGTCCCGGTCGGTTCCCTGGCCGCTGGCCCTGGCCGGGCTGGCCGTGGCCGCGATTCAGGCGACCCGACCGCGGCAGTGGCCGAAGAACCTGCTGGTGTTCGCCGCACCGCTGGCCGGCGCCACACTCGGCCGGGCTGACGGCTTCGGCTACGCGCTGGTGGCGTTCGCCGCCTTCACGGCCGCATCCTCAGCTGTCTATCTGCTCAACGACGTTATGGACGCCGAGCGCGACCGGCTACATCCCGACGAAACGGCTGCGGCCGATCGCATCTGGCCGGCTGCCCCGGCGGGCGGCCGTCGCACTCGCGATATGCCTGCTGATCGTCGCCCTGCTGGCTAGCCTGGCAATCGGCGAGCCGCGGCTCGCGGGCGTTATCGGCGCTTACGTCACGATGTCGCTGCTCTACAGCCTCGGCCTGAAGCACGTGCCGGGGGCGGAACTCCTGGTCGTGGCGCTGGGATTCGTCCTGCGCGCCATCGGCGGGGCAGTGGCCACGCATGTGCCGCCGTCCGGCGTGGTTCCTGACCGTGTGCAGTCTCGGCGCGCTGATGGTGGCGATCGGCAAGCGGTACACCGAGCTGTCTGTGCTCGGGGCCAGGGCGGCCGCACACCGGCCGGTGATGCGCTGGTACCGGTCCTGGACTGCTGCGCGACGGGCAGCGAGTTGCTGCGCTCGTGATGATGGCCAGCTATGTGCTCTGGGCTCTGTCGGAGCCCGATGCCTGGATGCGCGGCTGGCACCTGGCCAGCGCGGTGCCGCTGGCCGCCGCGCTGTTCCGGTTCGACCGGCTGACCGGCCTTGCCGACGGCCGGCCGGTCGAGGACCTGATCGCCCGGGATCCGATGATGATCTGCTGCGAACTGACGTGGCTGACCGATGTTCACGGTGGGGCTGTAATGCCCATCGCGGCCGGCCCCCGCGGCCTCCTTCAGTCAGATCTTGGCCGTAGGCTCAGCCTGTGCTGAGAACCCGTCCTCAAAGGCCGCAGCCAGAGCGCCACTGCCAGCCGAGCCGCCGGATGGGCCCGCCGCGTGCTGCTGATCGGCGGCACCAGTGAGATCGGGCTGGCCATACTCGGCGCGCTGCGACCTGAACCCGGACGCGGAGGTGCTACTCGCGGGCCGGGACTGCCGAGCGGATGCGCCGCCGCCGCCGCCGCACTGCCCTGCGCTACGGCAGTTCTCCCTTAGTAGACGCTACACGACGCCGGGGACGGGCAGGCCCTGGCCGCGGCCGCGTTCCGCGGACGGCCCGGTCGACCTGGTGATCTCCGCGGCCGGCGTGCTCACGCCCGCAGGACCGCTGGACGCGGCCCCTGACGAAGCCGCGCACGCTGATCGAGACCAATTTCACCAGCCACGTGACCGCGCTGCTCGCGCTCACCGCCCGGATGCGCGCGGCCGGGCACGGCACTGTCGTGATACTCTCGTCGGTGGCGGCGGTCAGGCCGCGCAAGGCGAATTTCGTGTACGGCGCGGCCAAGGCCGGCCTCGACGCGTTCGCCCGCGGACTGGCCGATTCACTGCACGGTTCCGGCGTGCGCGTGCTCCTGGTCAGGCCGGGGTTCGTCATCGGCCGGATGACCGCGGGGATGGAGCCGGCGCCGCTGGCCACGACCCCGGCGCAGGTCGGCGCGGCCGTCGCCGCCGGGCTTGCCGGCCGGGCAGGCCTCATCTGGGTGCCGCGGTCGCTCGGCCCGGTCGCCATCGTCATGCGCCTGATGCCGCGGCCGCTGTGGCGGCGGTTGCGCAGGCTAGCACGCAGGCTGGGGAGGGATCATGCGAGTACTCGTCGCGGAGGACGACAACGGGCTGCGCGACGTGCTTGCTCGCGGCTTGCGAGAACACGATTACGTGGTCGACGCGGTGCGCGACGGCGAGGACGCGGTCAGGTTCCTGCGCAGCTACGAGCTACGAGCTGGTGCTACTCGACTGGCGGATGCCCGGCATGTCCGGACTGGACGTGGTGCGCTGGATGCGGCGTAACAAACAGCCGACGTCCCGGTGCTGATGCTGACGGCACGTGACGCGCACGCCGACCGGGTCACCGGACTCGACGAGGGCGCCGACGACTACCTGGTCAAGCCGTTCGACTTCGACGAGCTGCTGGCGCGCATGCGGGCCCTGCATCGGCGGCCGCTGGCCGTCCAGCAGCCCGAGCTTGCTGTCGGCGACCTGCGCTTCGACCCTGCCACCCGGCAGGTACGGGTCGGCGACTAGCAGCCGGTGCTGACGGCTACCGAGTTCGGCATTCTGGAGCTGCTCGTGCGCAGGTCGCCCGCGGTCGTGCCGCGCCGGTCCATCGCGGTCAACGTCTGGGACGACGAGTCCGACGCGATGGGGTCGAACACGATCGACGTCCACCTGGCCCGGTTGCGGGCCAAGCTGGCCGGCGGGATGGTCCGGATCGAGACCGTTCGCGGCGTCGGCTACCGCCTCGTGGAGCGGTAGCCGATGCGCGCTCCGCGGCGCTGTGCCGCCGGAGGTCACTCACGCGGCGAAGGTCGCGCTGGCGGCCAGCCTGCTCGTCGGCATCGTCTACGCCGCTTGCGTCACGGTACTGGATAAGGCGGTCACGGCCCGGCTGACTGAGTCGGTCGACGCCAGGCTGACCGAGCGCCTGTCTGACGTCGGCGAGGTCGGCCTCCAGGCGGCCGACGACGAAGAGGACGACATCGACGCCAGCCCCGTCTATCTATGGCGAGTCGGGCGATCCGGCCCGGTCGCGCACGCCGGCTCTGGCGCGCCAGCGCTACCAGCCAGCCTGCGCCTGCGGCCTGGCCGGGAGGACAGCGTTCAGCTGGCTGGCGGCCCGTTCCGGCTCATCGGGGGGTCGGAGAACGGTGTCCAGCTGATCGCTGGCCAGAGTCTGCAGAGCGTGGACCACCTGACCGCGCTGCTGCGAGATGGCGAGGCCATCGTTGCTCCGGTCCTGCTGCTCGCCATGTTCGCCGGCGCGCTCACCATCGGGTTGCGCGCACTTCGCCCGGTGGAGCAATCACGCCGGCGCCAGCTCGAGTTCACCGCGGACGCGTCGCACGAACTGCGCACGCCGCTCAGCGTGATCAGCGCGGAGACCAGCATCGCGCTAAGCTCGCCGCGGCAGCTGGCCGAGTACCGGGCCGCGCTGACCCGCATCGAAGGTGAAAGCGATCGCCTCAGGAAGATCGTCGAAGACCTCCTCTGGCTGGCCCGGTTTGACTCCGCGCCGCCGCCACCGGGTGATGAGCCGCTTGATCTCGCGACCATCGCCGCCCAGTGCGCAGAGCGGTTCCGCGCCCTCGGCGCCACCAGGGAGCTGGATATCGAGGTGGTGACCAGCCGATCGGCGCCAGCCTGGATCAGCGCGCCGCCCGAGTGGATTGACCGGCTGACCGGCGTGCTGCTGGACAACGCATGCCGGTACGCTGGCGGAGGCGGGACTGTCCGGATCAGCGTCGGGCACCGCGGCAGCAGGGTGACGATGAGCGTCGAGGACAGCGGGCACGGCATCTCCCCGGAGCTGCGGACCCGGCTCTTCGACAGGTTTCACCGGTCAACGGCCCAGGGCGGCAGCGCCGGCCTGGGCCTGGCGATCGCCAACTCGATTGTCTCCTCCACCGATGGTCAGTGGCAGATCGGAGATTCTGAGCTGGGCGGAGCGCTGTTCGAGGTGTCCTGGCGCCGCGCAGCGGTCCGGCAGCACGGCGCTGTGTTCCCGGAGAAGGCAGATCAGGCGGCTGAGCGGTCAAGCCAGCCGACCGCGATGTAGGCAGTCACCGCCGCCGCGGGGAAGATCGGCCCGCCGCGGTAGCTGCCCAGCGAGATGGCGTACGCGGCCGCCTTGCAGAGCAGCAGCAGCGCGAGTATGCCGAGCCCGAAGGTGGCCCGCTGGGCGACGAACGGCCCGAGCTGCGTCTGGCCGGAGAACAGCACGTAAGCCACCGATTTGCCGGTCACCTGGCTGAACAGGACGGCGGCTCCGGCTACCAGCAACCCTGCGGCTGGCGTCACCGTCAGCCGGCGTCGCGCGGTGATGTCCCGGCCCAGCAGCGCGAGCCCGCGAATCGCCAGCGTCGCTGCCGCGGCCGCCAGCCCGACCGGAAGCGCGAGGGCGATCTCGGCCAGGCTGGGCCTGGTGAACTGCGGCAGGCTGCCGATCCCTAGCGAGAACGTGCCGAGTCCGCTCCAGCGGCCAAGGCCGGTGAAAACGAGCGCGCCAACGCCCGACGCCAGCAGGCCGGGGACGAGCACAAGCTCCATCGTCGCGCCGCCGAGCCCGGCAGCTTCCATCAGCAGGAACGCACCGGAGAGGGGCGAACCGAGCAGCGTGCTGATGGCCGCGAAGCTGCCGGCCGCGGCGATGACGACCTTCGCCCGGTCCGCCCCGTCGCCGCGGGCGTGGCTGACCGCCCAGGCTGCCACGCCGCCACCCAGTGCGAGCAGCGGTGCCTCAGGACCGAGTACGGCGCCGAAACTCAGCGTCGCCAGGGCAGCGAGGAACACGCCAGCGCCCGGTGCCCGCCTGGTGGCCGTTCCCGCTCCTGTTTGCCTTGCCGACCAAGGCGAGGAACCCCCAGGCCAGGGCCGACACGGGCACGCCGATGATCGCTGCCACCAGGAGCAGCCGCAGGTAGGCACGGCTGCGCAGCATCGCGACGGCTTCGGCGGGCGTGCTCAGCTGCGTTCTCCCCCGGCGGCAGGCGCGATCATCGGTCCGCCAGGCTCTGCGGCGGATACCCCGCTGTTCAACTGCCCGGCCGGGCACTAATTCACTCCAGCCGGACGCCGGCCGAAGGCGCGTGCTGCACTTCGGGCGGCATCCCGTCACATTCGCCGCGTGCTGGGTGTCAGGCTTGATGACGCCCGGAACGTGAGGGAGTGACCAGATGAGCGAGAGCGGGAAGCTGCCGGGCCGCGGTGCGCCGGACGCGCCCGAGAGTGACTGGCTGGCAGACCGGTTCGAGGAGCATAGGACGCACCTGCGGGCGGTCGCCTACCGCATGCTCGGTTCGCTCGACGACGCCGAGGATGCCGTTCAGGACACCTGGCTGCGGATGAGCCGGGCGGGCGCGGACGAGGTAGCAAACCTGGGCGGCTGGCTGACCACGATCGTCGCCAGGGTCTGCCTCAACATGCTGCGCTCGCGCACTGTCAGGCGCGAGGAGTCGCTCGAGCTGCGCCTTCCCGACCCGGTCGTCAGCCTGGTCACAGATGCACAACCGGAGGATGAGGCGCTGCTGGCCGACTCGGTCGGCCTCGCGCTGCTTGTCGTGCTCGATGCGCTGACGCCTGCCGAGCGGCTGGCGTTCGTCCTGCACGACATGTTCGGGCTGCCGTTCGAGGAGATTGCCCCGGTCGTCGGCCGGACTCCGGTTGCTGCCAGGCAACTCGCCAGCCGGGCGCGGCGCCGGGTCTCCGGCGCCGACCTGCCGGCGCCCGAGCCCGATCTGGGGCGGCAGCGTCAGGTGGTCGACGCCTTCTTTGCCGCTGCCCGCAGCGGCGACTTTGATGCGCTGGTCAGGGTGCTCGATCCCGGCGTGGTGCTACGCATTGACCTCGGCACGCGAGCCGGAGGCACCAGGGAGATCCAGGGCGCCGAGGTCGTTGCCCGGCAAGCGCTCAGCGGCCTGGCGAGCGGCCTGCCTGCCGTCCGGCTGATCCCGGCCGTGGTGAACGGAGCGGCTGGGGTTATTATCACCCGGCGTGACCGCCCGGTCACGGTGATCGGCTTTACGGTGGCCGATGGCAAGATCGTCGAGATCGACTCGATCGCCGACCGCGAACGCGTCCGGCGAGTGACCGCCACAGCGCTTCCGGCCGGGTAGCCGGACTGCAACCGGCGGGCCAATCGATAGATTGGATCGCTCCGGCCCGTTAAGCGCTCGCCGTGGCGCAGACGTGAGTGAGGGATGAAGCACTCTGACCCGCCCGGCATCCTGGGTGACATGAACAGCGCGCGCGACGTCATGCGGAAGTACGTCCGGGGCGCGCTGCCCTACCCGGACCTGCTACGACGCGGCCGCGCCCGCCGCGCGGCGGTCAGGCTGATCACCTGCAAGCAGTGGCCGGGCGACAACGCGACAGGCATGGACGGTGCGCAACTCGCGCTCCTCCGGCTGCTGTACTTGCAGCAGGTCACCCGGACCGCAGTCGCCGAGCGGCGGGCCGAGGACGCGGCACTGCTGGCGCGGGGATCGATCGAGACCGCAATCGTCGGGCTGTACTGCCTGCATTCCGGCGATGCGATCGCTGACCTCTCTGCCGCCAACTACCGGCCCGCGGGCCGGGACGGCTCTTATCTCAGCGATGCCAGCCTGCGATCCCGGGCGGCCATCGACGGAGCCGTGGCAGCCCTCGGCGAGCTCGGCCCGGACCTGAACGTCAGGGACCTCGCTCTCTGGCTGGACCGGGAGCAGGAGCTAGTGCAGGCAGGCACGCTGTACCACTCGTACTACGTTCCGCTGTCGCATTTGTTCTCCCGGTCCTATGCGTTCGCCCTGATGAGGCACGTTCACCCGGACGGCAGCCTGCAACGCAGCCCGGTATTCCAGTGGACGAGGTGCTCGGCCGCGCGGATCGCCGATGGCTGCACAGGACTGCTAGCGGCGAACATCGCCGACGTGTCCGGGGCCGAGCCCGAGCCCTTCCTGCGCTACGCGACGGCTCACTTCGACCGGGCCCTGACGCCAGCGTTCGCGTTCGCGGTCAAGGGAGCCCGGCGAGCCGGCCCGTTGCGCAAGCTTCCCGGGACGCTGGCGGCGCTCGTCGCAACGCAGGCCTTTGCGGACCAGCAGGATGCGGGCGAGTACCAGGACGGCCAGCACGGCGAGCAACCCGAGTACCGTCCCGACGGCCAGTACGGCGAGCTTCGCGAGTACCACCCGGACAGCCAGTACAGCGGCGACTACGCCAGGACGCCCGATCCACTGGCCCAGGATCCATCCGGCGTTCTGCTGCCGATGCCTGGCGTCGACGGCAACGGCACACTCACCCGGAGCACCGATCCCGACGACGACCGCCAGGCGAGGCACCGCAGGCCGTATTCCGGCTGACGGTATTTCCAGCGGCCGGTCACCAGGTCCGGCTAGCCGAACCGGCCATGGACGTAATCGGCGGTCCGCGGATCGACCGGGCTGTCGAACAACTGGCGTGTCGGCCCGGATTCCACAATCCCGCCGGGTGTGTTCTCCGCAGCCAGGAAGAACGCGCAGTTATCGGAGACGCGCTGCGCCTGCTGCATGTTGTGCGTCACGATCACGATCGTCACCTGGTTCTCAAGTTCGCCGATCGTCTCCTCGATCCGCCTGGTCGAGGTCGGGTCGAGAGCCGAGCACGGCTCGTCCATGAGCAGCACGTCCGGCGAGACGGCCAGCGCCCTGGCGATGCACAAGCGCTGCTGCTGCCCACCGGACAGCGCGCCGCCCGGGGCCTTGAGCCGCCGGTGTACCTCGCCCCACAGGCCAGCCCGGCGCAGGCTCGTCTCGACCAGGCTGTCGGTGTCGGGCACCTTGATGCCAGACAGCTTCAGCCCGCTGGCAACGTTGTCGTAGATGGACATGGCGGGGAACGGATTGGGCTTCTGGAACACCATCCCGATCCGGCGGCGCACCACGGCTGGCCTGACCGCCGGGTGGTAGATGTCCTGGTCACCAAGGATGACCTGGCCGGCCAGCTGCGCTCCCTTCACCATCTCGTGCATCCGGTTAAGTATCCGGAGAAACGTGGACTTGCCACAGCCGGACGGCCCGATCAGCGCGGTAACCCGGCCGGCCTCCATCCGGAGCGACACCCGGTCGAGTACCTTGTGGCCGCTGAACCAGGCCGATACCTTGCGGGCGTCGAGCCCGACCAGCCCTGGCTCCGGCTCGCTCGCACCGATGACAGCAGGGTCTCCGCTGACCGGGCCAGTGCCGGTGAAAGCGGTGCCAGTGAATGCGGTGTCAGTCACGACAGGACTCCGGCCTATTAGTAGAGGTTCGGCAGTTAGTAGAGGTTCGGCAGCAGGCCGGCCAGGTTCTCGTACAGGTTCCACAGGATCGCGAGGACGGCGGGCGCGATGACTAGGTACACAGGCCAGCCGGACCAGCGGGCGGCGGCGAGCGCACCGCCGATACTGGTCAGCACTAGCGCGAGGCCCCACAGCATGGTCAGCACAAGCGCCCCGCTGTCGCCGGCCATCGCCTGCTCGGCCGGCCCGATCGCAGGCATCTGTACCGGCCCGCCCCGAGCGGAAGTTGTCAGGTCCGCGTCTATCTCCAGGTAGTAGGCCGGAATCGCGGCCGAGCTCGACGTGAGGAGCACCAGGCGGTTCAGGTTGGTGTCGGTGACAGGGTGCTGACTGTCTCCGATCGTGGCCACCTTGTAGACCGCCCGGCCCTGCTGGGTGTACGTCATGATCTCCGCACCCGGACGGAGTTCACCAAGCCGGGCGAATGGTGCGCCGAAGGTAGCCCGCCTGCCGTACACCACTGACATCCCCAGCTGGCCGGGCAGTGGCGTATTGCGGAGATGGCCAGGGCCAACATCGAGCTGGGCAGCGGCCGTTCCCTCCACGATGATGACGTTGCGCAGGCCGATGCTTGGTATGTCGAGGATCGCTACCGGCCGTCCGGGGCCAGTCGGGCCGAGCGGGCCCAGATCCTGGCCGAGCTCGGTGGCGAATGTCGAGTACAGCCTGCTCTGGGCTGCGGCCTCCTGGACGCGCGAGGCTCCGAACAGGTAGCCGAGGAAACCGCCGATGAATACAGCCAGCAGGAGAAGGCTGGTACCGGCGCAGCGGGCGGCCAGCGCGCCACGCGACGGGCCGGTTCCTTCGCCCGTGGCCGGCACCGACTGGGCGGCGAGCACGGTCACCTGGGCACCCGGCGTCGCCGGCGCAGCAGCGCATACAGCGCGGGCGGTACGGCAACCACGATGAGGATCTCGACCGCGGTCAGTGTGCCGAGCACGGTGCTGTTGCCGCTGGTCGAGGCGACGTTGACCACCTCGCCGGTGACGGGCCCTTCGGGCGGGTCGGCACCGGAGGTCCCGGCCGCCCCGGCGGCGGAGGCCGGCGCGCTTACGGCAGCGGTCGCGCCGGCCGACGGGCTGACGCTCACCTGCGCGCCCGCGCCTGACACCGCCTTGCCGTGCACCACGGTGCAGTCGAGCGGCTCCCCCGCTTTGGCGCACGGCGAGGGCTGCGGCGCGTCCTCAAGCACGACCAGCTTGCCGTCCTTGAGTGTCGGGTTGTCACAGCCGCTCGACAGGCTCGGCTCCGGCACGTGACCGGGGATCATGCCGGACTGAGCCAGCCCGCCTTCCACCAGGTTGAGCGGAAGGGGTGAGTAACCAAGCTCGGCCGAGTACTGCTGGCCTGCGCAGAGGAAGTAGTTGATATAGGTACTGAGCGTCGTGCCGTCTGCCGGGGAGAAGTTAGCCGGGATCTTCGTCCCGGTCCGCGGCACGATCAGGTAGCTGTAGCTGGACAGCGGATAGGACCGCGGGTCCTTGAACGTGTAGACGTCGTCCAGGTTCTGCTGCAAGTAGTTGACGCTGCCGGCGTCTTCGTTGATCTGCGCCTGGGTCAGCGCGACCGCCACGTTGGAAGCGGTGGGCAGCACGTAGTAACCAGCCGGGTTGAGCATCTCGACGACCGGATAGTGCGAGTTGAGCGCGTAGGCGTACTCGTCATAGCCGATCGCCCCCTGGCCGTAGCTGGCGGTGATGTAGGTGGCGACGTTGTTCGATCCGTTCTGCGCCACCGAGCCGGGGAACTGCGGGTAGAACTCCGTCTGCCCGCAGGGCGGCTTGACCCGGCCGTGGCTGACCTGGAGGCAGAACGCGTTCCACTGGGCCGGGAACTCATGGGCCATCCAGCGGGTGAAGAAGTAGGTAGCGCCTGATCCGTCGGCGCGGATCACCGGGATGATCCGCAGGCTCGGCAGCTGGGCGCCGTAGTCCTTGGTGATCTCCGGGTTGTCCCAGTTCGTAATCTGCCCGGTGAAGATCTTCATGATCGTCTCACCGGACAGCCTCAGGTTGGTGATGAGCTTGCCGCCCACCTCCAGGTGATACATGAAGGCGGTGCCGCCGGCGGTGTCGGGGACGTAGGAATAGCCGATCTGCGGGTGCTCGGCACCGCTGGAGTCGAACGGGTCGCTGCCGTTGCGGAACGGCGGATCGGAGGCGGCGAAGTCCACCTGCTGGTCCATGTAGTCCGCGCGCCCGGCAGCGGAGCCGTCCGGGTTGAAATTCACCACGATGCCGTCAGCGCGCAGGGTCTGCGCCCACTGCATCAACGCCACCGAACTCCAGGATGAGCCGGAGCCGCTGATCGCTACGTACTGCTGGCCGCTGCTGGCCATGGCAGGCGACAGTGACGCCAGCGACGCGAACGTCGCTGCCGCTGCAACTACCAGCCTCCGTCGCATCCCTGTCCTCACGGCTTCTTCCCCCGCTGCGCCGCCAGTCGCCGGGCCAGCGCCGATCCGCGCAGCCGCGTCAGCGCCGCGGCGCTGCCCCGGCCGGCAATCAGGGCCGATGAGCCGGCCACCACCAGCAGCACGCCTCCGATCAGCAGGACAGGCAGTGCGTACCTGGCCATCCCGGCGGTAGCCGGGTCGCTGACCAGCCCGAGGCCGATGCGGTGGCGGACCTGGCCGGTCGGCGCCGGGCTGGCGGTGGCGGCGGCGCTCGGGCCGGAGCTCGCCGCCGCGGCGCGGTGCTTGCTGTCCCCGCTCTGGCCGAGGACCTCGTTGCGCGGCTTTCATGGTCTGCGCGCGCATGCTGGCGGTGAGCGGCAGGTAGCCGGGTGCCAGCTGGCCGGGCAGTTCACCCTGCCGCTGCCCGCTGGCCGCCACGAAGTCGAGGAACTGCGCGATCTTCTCGGCCTTCGTCTTGGAGATCCCGCCCGTCGGGACCAGCGCGTAGATCACCATCGTCAGCGGGTAGGCGTTCTTGACCTTTCCGTGCGCGCTCACCTGCTGGGTGACGTGGTTGCGGCCGGTGTCGCGCAGCTCGCTCAGCGCCGCGCTCATGGTGGCATCGGTCGGCTTGACGTACTGTCCGGCCGGATTCTCTACCGCCGCCACCGGCAGCTGGAACGCCGCTGCGTCAGCTTCGTCCAGGATCGCGAACAGGCCCCGGTCGCCGGGCGTCTCCGGGCTGAGCTTGTCGTAGTTGCCCTGCGCGTCCGCGACCCAGTTGGTCGCCGGATACCAGTTGTCGACCTGGTACGAAGCCACCGCGCTGAGCGGGTACTGCGGGCTGTACCGGTGCGCGACGGGCGGATAGGGGTCCATCGAGTTGAGCGAGTTCGTCGGCAGTTGCATGTTCAGGTAGTCGGTGTTGACGTGCTCGCCCCAGGGATCGAAGGTGCCGTCGGCGAATGACTTGGCCCCGCTGTCAGCAGCGATCCACCGGGTGAGCTCATAGGTCATGTCGCTCTCGCCGCCAAGCACGGTCGGTATCTGGTACCCGTCACCGACACTGGCCACGTGCGGATTGAGCTTCCTGAACTCGGGATCGGCGAACAAGCTGATCGGGTCCTTGTCGACGGAATTGTCACAGCCGATGCCCTTGACCCGCCTGCCGCTGCCGCAGCCTTCGTTGTCGAAGTCGTAGGACTGGGTCAGCAACTTGAGCACGAGCCTCGGGTCAAGCCGGAGATTTGCCAGCGGCTGGCCGGTCCGCGGATTGTCGACCCAGTAGGCGATGGCGACCGACGAGATCGCGATCGGCGCGTAGGTATAGGGGTGCTTTCCCTTGCCCGAGGCGGGCAGCGTGGTCAGCGCCACGTCGTCCAGCCCGCTCAGGAAGTCCTCCCTGGCCAGCGGCTCGCTCTGGGCCGAGTCGTACTGGATGTAGAGCGGATCGCTGCTCGCGCACAGCGCCGACTGCCAGCCGACCATGGCGCGCTCCGCCATCGGCGAGCCGATCACGCTGAAGTCGGGGCTGCGCACCGGGCAGTCTGTCGGCGTCCGCGAGAAGTCGAGCGGCACGATGATGCGGTCTCGCCAGGAGCACTGTCCGTACTGACTGCTGAACGCGATTGAGCCGATGTCCGTCTGGTCGGTGTCCTGGCTGTGGTCGCTGCACCGGATTGGCGTGTCGAAGATGTTGCCGCCCTGGGACGGGACGATCACCAGCGAGCACGGCTTGCTGGCCTTGCACCCGAGCTGCTCGTCCTCTTGCGCGGTGAGTAGCTGGATCGGCGCTTGGCCGGTCCCGTTACGGCTGGTCGTGGCGTACGTGGTATTCATCGGGCCGTAGGCGCTGAACGTGCCGGCCACGCCGCCGTTGTCAGCCCCGAAGCACTGACTCCACTTGGTCGGATGCGTGCCCTGGCACTCCGCGACCATGACCGGGTAGTCGGTGCTGTCCGGTGAATAAAGCTCCTCGCTGCTCGGCGTGAAGCCCTGCCAGCGCACCTCGACCACCTGATTGGTCAGGTGGCTGGCCTGGCTCACCGTGACGTAGCTGTGGGACGGGAACAACTGCTTCCGGGCCGGGTTCCACATCCGCGCTCCCTCGACCACCACGCCGCCTCGTGGCGCGACTGGCGGCCTCGTCTTGCCAGACCCCGGCTGCGGGGTCGGGCTGGGGCTCGGCGAGGTACTCGGTTTCGTGGAGGCGCTCGGGGACGAGCTGGGTGACGTGCTTCCCGAGGCGCTGACCGACGTTGTCACTGACGTGCTCGCTGAGGGCGACGGTGAGCCCGCCAGCGTCGAGGCGCCAGCGGACGCCGCCGATGCCTGCGCGGCCCACGGCAGCAGCAGCACTCCCGAGACCGCGAAGATCGCGCCAGCAAGCGCCGCGCCGCGACGGCACCGCCCGGCGGTTGTCGCCTTAGTTCGCATCAGGTTCCTCTATCTGGACAGCTGAGAGTCGTCGTTGCTGCCGTTTCGACAGCTCACCGGGAGCCTTGCCGCCGAGCAGCCGCGCGATCGTGAACAGGGCAAGCACGAGGAGCATCAGCGCGAGCCCTGCGCCGAGACCACGCGCGACGTAGTTCGGGTACTGGCCGAAGTCGAGAATGCTGGTGATGATGAACGTCGGCAGGGTCGCCTGCCAGCCGTGGAACGGGTCGGCGTTCATCTCGTTGGTGAACCCGGCGGTCAGCAGGACCGGGGCGGTCTCCCCGATGCCGCGTGCCATGGCCAGCACGATGGTGGTCGTCAGGCCCGAGCGCGCCGTCGGCAGGATCACCGTCCACACCGTGCGCCACTGGCTGGCACCGAGCGCGAAGGACGCCTCGCGCAGCGTCCCTGGCACTACTCGCAGGACTACCTCGGCCGCCCGGATCACCGTCGGCAGCATCACGATCGCGACTGCCAGCGCGGCCGCGAAGCCGCACTCGGGCAAGCCGAACGTCAGCACTGCCAGGGCGTAGATGAGCAGCCCCGCCACGATCGACGGCAACGCGGTCATCGCGTTGACGATCGTCCGGACCGGTCTTTCGAGCCTTCCGCCCACCTCGGTGAGGAACAGCGCCGCCGCGATCCCGAGCGGCACGGACGCGGCCGTCGCCAGCCCGATCTGCTCGAGCGAGCCGACCGCGGCATGCAGGACGCCGCCCTGAGTCAGCGGGCTGAGCGGCCCGCCGAATGCCATCGTGGTGGTCCAGAAGTTCAGGTGCCTGACCGCCGGCAAGCCCTTGACCGCGCTGTAGCCGATCTGCTCAAAGACAACGACACAGGCGAAGATCCCGCCGCTGCCGAACAGCACCGCCATGATCTTGTCCCGGACGACCAGCCGCTGCCAGATCAGCCCGGCCACGGCCAGGTACATCAGCAGGAAGAGCAGATACCAGCTAAGCCAGAAACCGAACGCGCCGGTGAATGGCAGGACCTGCTCATACAGCACCCAGGTCAGGCACAGCGAGGCGACGGCCGGGCCGGCTACGGCCAGCACGTCCTCCGCGCTGACCCGGCGGATCTGCAGATAGGTCTCTTCGCCGCCGGAGTTCTGAAGCTCCAGCGGCTGGCGGCTGTCATTGCCGGTCAATAGCCCGTTTCCTGGCATATCCGGATCGCCGCCGTCAGTCCGCGGTCGCGGCGCCCGACCGCGACCGGTTGATGATGATCGCGGCGAACGAGTTCACGATCAGCGTGATGGCAAACAGCGCGAGACCAGCCGCCATCAAGGCGGACAGCTGGTCATAGGTCGCGTAGTTCCAGGCCCCTGCGATCAGGGCAGCGATCGAGTTGCCGCCGCTTTGCAGGATGTGCCAGTTGAGTGTCGGGGTCGGGCTGATGATCAGCAGCACGGCGATGGTCTCGCCGAGCGCCCGGCCGATGCCAAGCATGGCGGCGCCGATGGCTCCGCCGCGGCCGAACGGGAGCACGACTGTCCTGATCATGCCCCACCGCGTCGAGCCGAGCGCGTAGGCAGCTTCCCGCTCTGCGCTCGGTGCCTGGGAGAACACCTCGCGGGACAGCGAGGTGATGATCGGGATCGCCATCAGCGACACCACCATGCCGGCGATGGCCGGCGAACCGACGAACGTCGACGCGCTTTGCGCGACGGTGATGCGGAACGGCGGGAACCACGAGATGTGGTGCGATAGCCACCCCATCACGCCGATGACCCGCGGCATCAGGAATGCCCGGCCCCAGACCGCGTAGATGATGCTCGGGATCGCGGCCATCAGGTCGATCACAGCGATGAGAAAGCGGCGGAGCCGGCCGGGCGCGTACTCAGCGATGAAGATCGCCGCCGTCAGCGCGACCGGGATCGCGATCGCCGACGCGATCACGGCGATGATGATCGTGTCCGGCAGCATGCCGCCGATGCCGAACTGGTTACCGACGAACACCCAGTTCTGCTTGGTGAAGAAGCTCAGCCCGTCCGCCCTGAGCGCCCACAAGCCGCGGTAGACCAGGAAGACCAGGATCATCGCGGTGATGAGAAAGCTGGACAGCCCGGCGGCGCGCAAGACGCCGCGGAAGATCAGGTCACCGCGCGAGCCCCTGGACACGATCGTCCGGGGAACGTCATCGCTGGCCGGTGCCGCCGCTGCCGAGCTAACTGCGACAGCCATGGCGACATCCCTCCCTCGCGCGCTAGGGCCGCGCGGGACGCGGCCATGTTCCCGTCGGGCGAATCCATAGTCTTCAACTCGTTTTTCTAGCTATTTATCAGAATGTCGCGCGGTCGGCAATCAGCTGTCACGTGATAGCGACTGTGACGGGTGGCGGCTGTCACGCGTTTGCGGCCGTGACCAGTGGCGGCTGTCACGCGTCGCGCACATCAGACAGCGTCGCTGCGTGGCTGCGCAGCGACGCTGCCGTGACGTGCGGGTGTGACCGAGTCAGCTAGTGGTCGTCTCGTACGTCGTGGCGAACGAGCCGATCTGCTGACCCTGCTTGAAGTACTTCGTGTGCAGCTGGGTGTTCAGGTAGCGTGCGCCGGCCTTCGTGACGAGCAGGGCGCTCGCAGTGAACGTCTGCGTGGCCGGCGGGCCCGCGCTGGATGATCCCGACAGCGCGCCGCCCACGCTGACGAGCGTGACGCTGCGAGTGCCGGCAACCCCGCCGATTGTCCCGGTGCTGTAGTTGAACACCAGCTTGGTAACGGCGACCGACAGGCGGGTAGCGCCGTCGGTGAACACCAGCCCGCCAGCCAGGTCGACGCTGCCGGCCGTGCCAACGAAGTTGCCGTCGCCGCCCGACACTTGCAACGTGACGATCTCGCGGCCGGTACGGGAAACTGAAGCGCCGCCCGGCGCCTCAGGCAGCACCACGATTCCGGCTCTGGCGAGCCCGTTCACGGTCGAGTGGCTGAC
The DNA here is from genome assembly GCA_963831615.1 of uncultured Actinomycetota bacterium. Classification (GTDB taxonomy): domain Bacteria; phylum Actinomycetota; class Actinomycetes; order Streptosporangiales; family Streptosporangiaceae; genus JAJYUU01. Next base: position 450,521 of record CAWHQU010000005.1, read on the forward strand.
CGTAATGCTGGCCGTACCGCCGGTGTCTTCAATACCTGCCAGGGCCGGCGTGGCCCCGCCGGCAGCTACGGCCAGCGCGCCCGCCCCGGTCAGCACGGCAGCGGCCAGGCCAGCGAGCCCGGCTGCCCGTGTCACCTTGTTACGCATCTGCATTCCTTAAGTTCTTCTGGATGTTGTTTCATCGCGATCGCCAGGCCTGCTCCAGCTGACGGCGCCTGTCTGCGATTGACAGGCGCCGTCAGGGCCGGAGCTTGAGCGGGATTGATCAGGCGCCGAAACCGCACAGCTTCGTGGTGAGGAAGCCGTAGTTGACGATGGCCTGCTGCGCTTCCTTGTTGGCGCAGAACCAGCCCTTCACTTTCGAGGTAGCCGACGCGAAGAATGGCTCGAGCCGGTTCGGGATGTGATCGCCGTTGGCGGACTTGACGGAGTACCAGACCACGTCGTAGAGCGGCCGCAGGAACGTCTCGCCCAGGTTGACGTTGATCTTGGTCTTGGTGCCGCTGCCGACGGTCGCCTGCTGAATGCCACCGGTGCCCAGATTCAGTGCGCCGAGCTTCAGCGTCCCGTGCTCGTTACAGCCGAACGCGTCCTGGCTCTTGGTCGGCTTCTTCCCGCACTTGGGGTCGTGGTGGACCTGCGCGATGTACTTGCCGACCGAGTAGGGGACGATCGCTTCGGGACCGGTCGTCGCACTGGTGAAGACAGCTGCGGTCCCTTCGTTCTGCTGCACGACGGTCGCGCAGGTCGGGAACGACGCGATGCCGAGCGCCTTAAGCCAGAACTTGGTCACGCCGGTAGTGGACGCCGGCAGGACCACGTCGATGGGTGCGCTAGTGCCGCCGACCTGGCTCCAGTTCGTGTCCGTGCAGTTGAAGATTGCGGTCAGCTGGGCCGGAGTGAGGTTCGCTGGCGCGTCGGTAGTGGAGTCGACAGCGTAGCTCTCCGCGTCCTCGGCAAGGCGCACGTACAGGTCGCCGTTCGCCCCCTTGTTCAGCGGGTCGCCGGACCGGTAGCTGGCCTCCCTGGCGAAGTCGATGCAGTCGTGGCCCTTTGTCTTGACGTTGTTCTCAAACGCGGTCAGGCCAAGCCCGGATCCATCCGGCCGCGCAATCTTCTTACAGCCCTGCTTGGTCACAATGGTGCTGGTCAGGTCCGCCGGGTTCTTCGACGGCACAGCATCCCAGCTGTAGATCCACGGGTGGTTCTTGTTGTGCACCTTCTTGTGCGCCCCGTCGTAGTCAGCTGCCAGCTGGTCGAGCAAGTAGTCATCGGTGTCAGAGCCAACGCCGACGACGTCATAGTTCCGCGGCACGATCGTCTTGCCGTGACTGGTGGGCGGGTCGGCTAGGGCCGGGGCCGCCGCGATCGCCGTCACCGTGGCCGAGACGGCGGCGATGGCTACCAGGCTCATGAGCTTGCGCACACGTCCTCCTGCGCGTAGTCGAAGCCTGCCGGCGGGATCAACACCGCAGACCGGACTTCCTTGGAATAGGTTCCCTATTCCTATCTGAATAGTGGGTTAGTTCAAGAGGCATCCGGTAAATTTTCGATAACAACTATAGGAAAACTCGGTTTGGTTTACGAGCGCCGTCGCAGCCGCCCCCCGGCGCTAAGGCAACCGCCGCAGTACGAGGCAACGTCTGTCGCGGCGTCTCAGCGCCCGCCCGGCGGCCGCGGCCCGGCGGAGCCTGCCGCGAGCGCTCCGGTAATCTCAGTCGGCGTGACTACCCCGAAGCACCGCGCAGACCTGTTCGTCGACCCGGCTGCCGACCCGCGCGATGGCGGCCCGCGACTAGGCGATGAGCGGGTGACGCTGACCGAGTTCCTGCGCGGACAGCGGCTGACGCTGGAACTGAAATGCGCCGGCCTCGACGCCGGTCAACTCGCCCGCCGCGCCGTCGAGCCGTCCACGATGTCCTTGCTCGGGCTGATCCGGCACATGGCCGAGGTGGAGCGCCGCTGGTTCCGCACCCGCTTCGCAGGGACACACGCGGCCTCGCTCTACCAGACCCAGGCCGACCCTGATGGCGACTTCAACGGGGCGGCCGCCGACCCGGCAGTCGTCGAGGACGCGCTGACGGCCTGGCATGAGGAGATCGCGTTTGCTGATCAGTTCACCCGTGGCCACGACCTCGGCTTCGTGGGTCATGACTCGCAAGGCGAGCCGGTCTCACTGCGCGAGCTGCTCGTTCACATGATCGAGGAGTACGCCCGCCACAACGGGCACGCCGACCTGCTCCGCGAGCGCATCGACGGCCGCGTCGGCCAGTAGCTCGAGAGCCCCGTCAGCAGTGCCCGCCCGGTGATGGCACGTCCAGCGTCGGATTCCGGCCGAAGAAGCCGCTGGGCTTGAGCGTGAACCCGCACCGCGCCACCGGCATGACCGGCCACTCCTCCGGTCGCGGGAAATGCGTCGGCCCGAACGTGTGCCACAGCACGATGTCAGCACCGTCGATGTTCCGGTCGCCGGAGATGAAGGACGGCAGTCCCGCCCCGCCCGGATGCTGGTTCACGAAGTCGCCTGCCGGGTACCGCTGCGCCGGGTCGTACTGCGTCACCCACAGATGGCTGGTCGCGAAACCCGCCCGGCGCGCGACCGAGGACCCCGGATCTGCGAGCAGTACCGGTGCTGCCTCGGGCCACAATGTATAGCCGGTTGGCCTGCCGAAGCGGTTGACCTGCTCGGTACTGACCACCCGCCAGGTGCGTCCGCGGGACGTATCGACGCGTCGCGTCGCCTCCGACTCGGTCCGCAGCCTGGTGACGTGCTGCGCTATCGCGTTGCCGTACGGGTTGTCTGGCCCGACCGGGACGCCGCTCACGTCGATCTCGTCGACCGCGTTCGGCTGCCCGTCCACGGACATGTCAAGCCGCGCGCTGAACAGGTGCTGGTGCACCGGCGCGCCGAGGCCTGGCGCGACCTCGGCAGAGTACGGGTAGTCCCCTCCCGGATAGCCCGCAGTGAACAGCGTTCCGGTCAGCTTGATCTCGCACTCGATGGTGCCGTCGAGGTAGAAGTACCAGTAGAAGCCGTAGTCGTAATTGCCGACCGTGGTGAAGAAGGAAATGACCAGGCGGCGCTGGCGCCGGGACTGGCTCGAGCCGTTGAAGATGTCGAAATGCTTCCACAGGATCCCGTGGTCCTCTTCGTGGACGCAGATGGCGTTGCGGATCACCTTCGGCTCACCGAAGTCGTCGGTGATCGTGGCGTCCAGGTAGCTGATCTCCCCCAGGCAGTCGCAGCCGAGCTCGAGCGAGTTCACCCACTTGCCGACCAGGTACTCCCCCGTGTCGAAATAGGTCTGCCAGTACCGGAACCTGGGATCCCCGTAGGGCACCACCATCTCCGGGATCGAGGCCCGGTAGATCACCGGCCGCTCACGGCCGTCGTCAGTAATGCTGATCTGATGCAGGGTCAGCCCTTCGCGACCGTCGAAGCCGATCCGCATCGACCAGTTCTGCCAGGTCAGCTTGTTGCCGTCCAGCGTGAAACTGGGGCCGTCCGGCTGGGTGATCTGGATCGGGCGCAGGTCGGTGCGCAACGGGCCACGTACGGCCGGGTCGTCATAGTTACCCGATTCCGGCGGTAGCGGCAGCATGAACTCGTCGACGATCTTGAATACCTTCCGCTCGACGAGGTCGAAATAGGCTGCGACACCGTCGACAGGATAGGACCACGCGTAGTCCTGCGGGTCAGCCTGGACGAAAGCCAGTACGCGCACCATCCGCCGCCCGTCTTCGTCCGGGTGACCGAACGACCCGGCGGTCAGCGGGCAGGTCCGGATCTTGGTGACGTCAGTCAGGCCTCGCTTGGCCATGGCGGCACGCCACTGCGGATCTGCCCGCACGAACTCCTCGGCGACAGCGAAGTCCTCGCCGATGATCGGCATCTGGCCGTCGGTGCGGGGGTCAAGCACCCGTGAGCTGACCACCGCCTCGCGCGTGAGCGAGACCACTACGTCGGTTGACTCGCCAGTCGCCACGTCGATGAGGAAGGCTCGCAACCGCCGGTCGGGTGCCTGGCCACCCGACCGGGACAGCACGTCGTGCTTGTGCGGCTCGTCGAGCCCGTAGTAGGCGAACCGCGCCGACTCAGGCAACAGACCGGCCGCCACCATGATCTGCCGCCCGGCCAGGTACTCCGCCGCGCTCACCGGGTCGAGCGGGTGGACTAGCGTGACGCCGGCCGAGTCGGCGGGCCGCACGGCTGCCTCTGTCATCACGGATCTCCGAGATCTTCTTGGAAACGGGCACTTCGGGCTACCGGCCGGCGCCAGGGCCGGCCAGTTGCCGGCTACTCGTCGGCGACGATGGAGCCGACTCGCTCGCCGAGACCAGGGTCGCGCCTGGTCAGGATGACGGCGTAGGCGACCGACAGCACGATGACCGCCAGGGCCGCGTACGGGAACCAGTCATAGGGAGCCGGCTGCGGCGGCTTGCACAGGTAGTAGACCGGGATGGCGATCACGATCATGCCCAGGACCGGCAGTATCGCGTGCTTGAGGATGTTGAACTCCTGCGGCCGGTACCGGCGGTAATAGAACGGCAGGGCGAGGTTGGACAGGAAGTAGACCACCAGAATCAGGATCGTGCCCATGGTGCCGGACTCGTCGAAGAAAGTGAGACCGTTCATGCTGCCGCTGTTGGCGTGACCGCCGATCAGGTGGCCGATCGCCCAGATGATGATGATCACGGAGGCGATGCCGACGAAGGTGAAGATGGCGTTGCGCGGCACCTGGCGGCCGGGCGAGACGCGGCCGATGAAACGCGGGAGCAGGCCCTCGCGGCCGGCGTTGAAGATCAGCCGCGCCTGGGAGTTGACCGCGGCGATCAGCACGCCCATGGTCGAGGTCAGGCCGGCCAGGTAGGCGAAGACGGCCAGCGCGGCCAGCGAGGAATGCGCGACAGTGATGAAGGGGATGGGCGCGGCGCCCAGCTTGGCGCCGTTGTCCAGGAAGCCCGACACGGTCGCGTAAGCGAAGAGCAGGTAGCTGACCAGCATGAGCGCCACGGACAGGAAGACGGCCCGCGGCACGTTCCGCCGCGGGTTGCCGGTTTCCTCGGCCAGTGCGGCCGAGTTTTCCCAGCCGATGAACAAGTACACCGCCAGCGGGAAGCCCGCGGCCAGGCCGCTGAAGCCGCCGGTGATGTTGTGCGGGTCGAACGGCGCGCCGGACAGGTGGGAGCCGTTCTTGACCAGCGAGATCACCGACACCACGACCAGAACCACGAGCTCGAAGCCGAAGAAGAACCCGGCCAGCTTGGTCGACACGCCTACGCCGCGCAGCATCATCAGCACGGCCCCGCCGGTCAGTAGCACCGACCAGATGATCCACGGCACGTTCCAGCCGAAGTAGTAGTTCAGCGTGAATTCCAGAAACCAGCCCGACACGGCCAGCACCGACGAGATCGCGATGATGTAGCCGGCCCCGCACAGCAGCGCCGTCGTGACCGCGGACGTGCCGCCGAAAGTCTTGCCGACGAAGGTGATGAAACCCCCGGTCGATGGATGCGCGCGGGAGAACTGGGACAGTGTGTTGCCCAGCAGGGCCACGGCGATTCCGGCTGCGATAATCGTCAGCGGCGCCGCAATCCCGGCAGTGAGGACGATCAGGCCGAACCCGAAGAAGAAGCTGTAGGCAGGTCCGATATTGGCCATCGTCGAGGCGGCGATGTCGACAAGCCCGAGCGCGCCGCGGTGCAACCGCTCAGGCGACTCGGGCGCCTTAGTTTCAGTGAACGGCACTGACGCCGCTTCGCTCATGACTGCTCCTTATGACGGCCGCCCCGTCGGGGAGGGCTGCCAGAATTGTCCGGTGCTGCGCTGCCCAGGGCAAGAGGGACACAGCTGATATCAGTGCGGGCGCCAACAACATAGGCGCCGTTGAAATGGGGTGATCTCACTGCGGGCCGATCTCAATAGGGATAGTGGGCAGGTCCTTCGGTGACGGTGAGCCAGCGCCGCTCGGTGAATTCCTCGATGTTCGCTTCACCGCCGGACCGGCCGCCGAGCCCTGACTGCCCGATGCCGCCAAACGGAGCGAGCGCCTCGTCCTGCGGGGTTGCGTCGTTGACGTGCACCATGCCGGCGCGCAGCCGCCTTGCGAGCCGGATGCCGCGGTAGGGATCACCGGTCAGCACCGAGTTCACCAGGCCGTACTCTGTGTCGTTCGCTACCGCGACCGCTGCATCGTCGTCGTCGACTTCGATGATTGGCGCGATTGGCGCGAAGATCTCCTCGGTCCACAACCGCGACGAAGGGCTCACGTCACGAACAACTGTCGGCCGGAAGAACGGCCCGTCTGTGGTGCCGCCGGCCACGATCCGCGCCCCGTCGGCAACGGCATCAGCCAGCATCTGGGCCGCCCGCTCCAGCTGAGTCGAATTGATCATGGGGCCGAGGCCGACGTCTTGCGTAAAGGTGTTCCCGACCGTGATCGCGTCCGCGCGGGCGGCGAGGCCGCTGGCATAGGCGTCAGCGATCCCCCGCTGGACGATGTGCCGTCCCGCCGTAATGCAGGTCTGGCCCTGGTAGTGGAAGCTCGACCAGGCGCCGATCATCGTCGCCTGCTCGAGGTCGGCGTCGTCGAGCACGATCAGCGCGTTGTTGCCGCCGAGCTCGAGCGAGACCTTCTTCAGCAGGCTGCCGGCAGCCTTCGCGATCTGCCGTCCGACCCTCGTCGATCCGGTGAAGTGGATCATCGTGATATCCGGGTGCGTGACCAGCCGGTGCCCGACCTCGATGTCGCCTGGCAGCACCTGGAACAGGCCGGCCGGAAGACCAGCGGCCTCGAAGAGCGCCGCGATGGCGAGGCCGCCGCTTACCGGAGTTTCGGGTGACGGCTTGAGCACGACCGCGTTGCCCAGTGCCAGCGCCGGCGCGATCACCCGCATGCCGAGCACGAGCGGGAAGTTCCACGGGGTGATCGCGCCGACCAGACCGACCGGAACGCGCTCGGAGAGCGAGAACCGGCCCGCGTGACTGGACGGGAGCACTTCGCCGGTAGCGTGCGATGCCAGCCCGGCCGCTTCCATCAGCTCGCTGGTGGCCGTCCCGATCTCGTAATCGGCCTTGCCGCCGATGCATCCGGTCTCCCGGATGATCAGATCGCGGAACTCCTTAGCCTGCTCGGAAAGGGCGGCCGCAGCTCCGCGTAGCACCGCGGCCCGGTCGGAGTACGTCCGCTCGCGCCACCCGGCCTGGGCTGTCCTGGCTGTCGCCACCGCGGCATCGACGTCAGCCTCGGAAGCCAGGCCAGCGACCGCGAAGATCTCGCCGGAGGCCTTGTCGCGCACGGGCATGGTCCCGCCACCGGCGGACCGGTGAAAATGCCCGTCCGTGAAAACGGATTCCTGCCAGGCCTGCTCGACAGCGCCCATCCGACACTCCGCATCTGTTGCCGTGGCATCGCGTTCGCCCCGGACACCTGCCCGGCAGGCGCACGCACCGCGTGATCGTGGCTGCATGACCATGATTGCGCGATCGTTTTAATTGGGAAAGTGCTTTCCCAATTGAGCCGCAACGTACCTGACGTCGGTAGTTCACGCAAGAGCCCGCAGGGTCGTAAATGCCGTGCCGGTCAGGCCGCCGGGCCGGGTCGCGCCGACGAGTTGATCTTCATGAATGCCGCATCAGTGACGCGCTAGGCCAATCAACTAGCCACCGACGCCCGCAAGCGACCGGGCGCGAGGCGAGCACGGCAAGGCCGCCAACCCGATGACCCTCATGGGTGCCGGATCAGTGGCGCGCTAGGCCCACCAACTAGCCACCCACGCCCGCAAACGACCGGGCGCGAGGCGAGCACGGCAAGGCCGCCAACCCGATGACCCTCATGGGTGCCGGATCAGTGGCGCGCTAGGCCCACCAACTAGCCACCCACGCCCGCAAACGACCGGGCGCGAGACGAGCACGGCAAGGCCGCCAACCCGATGACCCTCATGGGTGCCGCATCAGTGGCGCGCTAGGCCCACCAACTAGCCACCCACGCCCGGCGGCCTCAGCGCCGCGGGGTTCGCACGGCGAGAAAGGACCGCAATGCAGCGGTCAGCGGGGCGGCGGCGGCGGCCGCATTGTGCTGTCCCGCAGGATGACCTCGCCCGGAACCGGAACGACGCGGGGCCGGTCCGCGCTCGGCTCGGTGAAGACGAGGCGAGCCGCCATCTCCCCCATCTGGGCCAGCGGCAGGCGCACCGTGGTCAGCGGCGGATAGACGTCGCGGAGAGTCGGAAGGTCGTCGAAGCCGGCCAGGCCAATGTCGTCCGGGACCCGGACGCCCTCGGCCCGGAGCCGCGCGAGCGCGCCGACAGCCATGACATCAGTGGCCGCGAAGACACAGTCCGGAAGCGGCCGGCCGAGCGCAAGTATCGCGCTCATGGCTTCGTAGCCGCCGTCGCGGCTGAACGCCCCGTGCACGATGTAGCGCGGGTCGACGCTGACCGACCAGGCCAGCAAGGCCGCCGAGAAACCCGGTCAGCCGGTCGCGAGCAGTGAGCAGGCCGCGCGGTCCGGCCAGCACCGCGAACCTGCGGTGGCCTTGCACCACCAGCGCCCTGCCGAGGGCCTCGGCACCAGCCGCGTTCTCCGGAAGGATCGTGTCCACCCCGAGCAGGTCCTGCCCGATGCACACGGCCCGCCCGCCCGAGCGGCCGAATGCCCGGATCTCGTTGCGCAGTTCCGCGAGCCGCGCCTGGTCGTCGGTTCTGCTTCCGATCACGATGACAGCGCGGGCGCGCTGCGATCGCATCAGCGCGACGTACTGCCGCTCACCAGCCTCGCCCGCCGCCGTACTGGACAGGCAGACCAGCAGTCGCTGCCGCTCGGCGACCTCGATGAGCCCGGCCGCGATCGACGAGAAGTACGGGTCAGAGATGTCGTGCACGACGACTCCGACCATGTTGCTCTGGCCGGTGGCCACCGCACGCGCCTGCAGATTCGCCGTGTAGCCGAGCTCGTCGACGGCCTGGTTGACCCGGTGGACCAGCTGCCTGCCGACGCGGCGCGGCCCGTCGCTGAGTACTCGCGATGCCGTCGTCAGTGAAACCCCGGCCCGGTCGGCGACATCCTGCAGGGTCACCCCGGTGCGACTAGCTGCGGCTTCGGCGAGCCTGCCTCCGGCCTCTGTCCCGGCCTCTGCCCCGGCCTCTGCCCTGGCCTGTGCCCCGGCCTCTGCCCCGGCTGCGGCCGCAGTGGCATCCGCGCCACCGCCCTGGCTGGCGCTCCGAGGTACCGCCGGTCCCGCATCCGTCACGTTGGCTCTCCCCGCCGGCTTGCAGATCTTGACCGGCTTCCTGACGCCAGCTTAGTGTGGGAAAGGGCTTTCCAAAATCGGTACATCGACGCTCGCCGCCGAAGGGCGATATATGACACGCAAGATCGTCAACGTTGCCATGAACGGGGTCACCGGCCGGATGGGTTACCGGCAGCATCTGGTCCGCTCCCTGCTCAGTATCCGCGAGCAGGGCGGCCTGGTACTTGCTGACGGCACTGCCATCTACCCGGAACCGATCCTGGTCGGGCGGAGCGAGGAACGACTCCGGGCGATAGCCGAACGGCACGGCCTCGAGCGCTGGTCGACGAACCTCGACGAAGTGCTCAGCGATCCGGGCATCGAGGTGTACTTCGATACGCAGGTCACCAGCGCCAGGGAGCCGAGCCTGGCCAGGGCAATCGCCGCTGGCAAGCACGTCTACACCGAGAAGCCCGTCGCGAGCTCACTACACGGCGCGCTCCGGCTGGCCGCAGCGGCCCGCGAAGCGGGCATCACCAACGGCGTCGTGCAGGACAAGCTGTTCCTGCCCGGCATGATCAAGCTCAGGCGGCTCGTCAAAGCTGGCTTCTTCGGCCGCATCCTGTCGGCCCGGCTCGAGTTCGGCTACTGGGTCTTCGAGGGCGACGTGATCCCTTCGCAGCGCCCGTCCTGGAACTACCGCAAAGAGGATGGCGGCGGGATCGTGCTCGACATGTTCCCGCACTGGCAGTACCTGCTCGAGGACTTGCTCGGGCCGATCACCGCGGTGTACGCCAGGCATGTGACGCACGTTCCGCAACGGTGGGACGAGTCGAAGACGCCCTACGACGTCACGGCGGACGACGCTGCGTACGCCATGCTCGAGTTCGAATCCGGCGCGCTCGCATCGGTCAATTCTTCCTGGGCGGTGCGGGTGAACCGCAGGGAACTGGTCGAGCTTCAGGTCGACGGCACGCACGGCAGCGCGGTCGCCGGGCTGCGCAACTGCGCTGTGCAGCACCGCGTATCGACGCCGATGCCAGTGTGGAACCCGGACCTGCCCGACCCGATCGACTACCTCGTGCAATGGACCGACGTCCCGGACAACCAGGTGTTCGACAACGGCTTCAAGACGCAATGGGAGCTGTTCCTCGCGGCAGTGGCCGAGGGCAAGCCGTTCCCGTGGGACCTTGCCGAAGGCGCCAAGGGCGTCCAGCTCGCCGAGCTTGCGTTGCTGTCGTCGGCTGAGGGCCGCCGGGTGCCCGTTCCCCCGCTAACGAGCTGAGATGCCGGCCCAGATCACCCTGCCAGGCCGCGCGCGCCCGCTGACGGTCCCCGATCCTGGCTGGGAGCCCTCCTACCTGCCGCCGGTGCAGCGGAGTGTCTACGCCGCCGCGCACGTGGCGGCGTTCCCCGACGGCAGCATCGACTGGGACTCGACGATGCGTTTCCGCGAGCATCTCTGGGCGCACGGATTCGGGCTCGCCGAGGCGATGGACACCGCGCAACGGGGCACCGGGCTCAGCTTCGAGCAAGCTCGCGAGCTCATCCGCCGCTCCGCCAGCCGTGCCGCGGAACTCGGCGCGGTCATCGCCAGCGGGGCCGGCACCGACCAGCTGCCTGCCGGGCAGCACCGGCTGGCCACGATCGTCCGGGCTTACGCGGATCAGATCGAGATGGTGGAGTCATCGGGATCGCAGGTCATCCTGATGGCAAGCCGGGCCCTCGCTGCCAGCACGCGCTCCGCCGAGGACTACTTGCAGGTCTACGGACAGCTGCTGAAACTCGCGGACGAGCCAGTGCTCCTGCACTGGCTCGGCGAGGCGTTCGACCCCGCTCTTAAGGGATATTGGGGAAACGAGGACTTCGGGGTAGCTGCTGACACCGTCATCGAGCTCATCGAGCGAGCCGAGGGCCAGATTGGCGGCATCAAGCTCTCGGTACTCGACGCGGGGAGCGAGGTAGCGCTACGGCGACGACTGCCGCCCGGAGTCCGCCTCTACACCGGCGACGACTTCAACTACGCCGAGCTGATCAAGGGCGATGCCCGCGGGCACAGCGATGCACTCCTGGGCGCTTTCGCCGCGGTCGCCGCACCAGCCGCGGCTGCCCTGCACGCGCTCGATGCCGGGGACCTTGCGGGCTTCGACGCCGCGATGGATCCGACGGTCGCACTCAGCCGCGTCATCTTCGAAGACCCGACGTACGACTACAAGGTCGGCGTTGCGTTCCTGGCCTGGCTGAATGGCCTGCAGCCGCAGTTCGCCATGCTGGCGGGCCTGCAGGAGCGGCGGTCGGCAGCGCACCTGATCCGGGTCTTCGAGCTAGCCGCGCAGTGCCGGGCGCTGCTGGATCCCGAGGTGGCGGTGAGCCGGATGAGCGCGTACCTGGCCGGGGTGACTCCGTGATCGGCCTCGGCCGGCTCTCGCTCAATCAGGCCACGGTGCGCAACCTGTCTGCCACCGACGCGGTCGCGCTCTGTGCCCGGCACGAGATCCGCGGGATCGGGCTGTGGCGAGAGCAGGTAGCAGAGCTCGGCGCGGCGAAGACAGCGGCTGCTGTCCGGGCGGCCGGCTTGCACGTGTCGAGCCTCTGCCGCGGCGGTTTCTTCACCCACTCCGACCCGCGGGCGCGCGCCGCCGCCGCGGCAGACAACCGGGCAGCGGTAACGGAGGCAGCGGAGCTGGGAGCCGACGCGCTGATCCTGGTTTCCGGCGGACTCGTGCCCGGCAGCCGCGACGTCGCCCTGGCCCGGCGGATGATCGCGGACGGGGTCGCTGATCTGGTCCCGGTCGCGCAGCAAGCTGGTGTCAGGCTCGGTATCGAGCCGCTGCACCCGATGTTCTGCGCGGACCGGTGCGTTATCTCCCGGCTGGGCGAGGCCGTCGACCTGGCACTGCAATTTCCTGCTGACACGGTCGGCGTGGTGGTGGACACCTACCACGTGTGGTGGGACTCGCAGCTCGCTGCAGACATCGACCGCGCCGCCGGCCGGATCGTCAGCTACCAGCTGTGCGACTGGACGCTGCCGCTGCCGCAGGACACGCTGCTTGGCCGCGGCCACCTCGGCGACGGCTTCATCGACTTCAGGGCGATTACCGCGCAGGTCCTGGCCGCTGGCTACACCGGGTACGCAGAAGTCGAGATCTTCAACCAGGAGATCTGGGACGCACCGGCGGACCAGACCGCGGCAACTGTCCGCAGTCGCTTCGCCGAATTGCTCGGCTGAGGCCAGCTCTGACCGCCGCTGGTCAGAAGCGGCTGAGGCTCGCTGTCGGCGCAACGCCAGCCCGGCGCAGATGACGAACGCCGGTGAAGGTGAGGTCGAGCGGCGGCGGGGTCGTGATCGCCCACGCCAGAGCGTCTTCCTCAGCCATGGCGAACACGGGGCGCTCGGCTTCGGAGACGAGCCGTGACGCTGTCGATGCGATCGTCTGCGCCGATACCCCGCAGGCACCGACGATCGCGGCGATCGAGGTCCAGACCTTGCCCCCGCCTTCGAGATAACGCGATGCCAGGAAGAGCGCGCCGAAAAGGGCAGCAAGAACACACAGCAGCCCGAACCAGTAGTGCCGGATGATGCTGCGAACGATCGCGCCAGTGCGGCGAAGCGCCGACTCGCCTGCCGTAACGTAGCCCTCCGGAGTCAGCAGCCCCGAGGTCTCCAGCTCGCCGATGAGCAGCATGAGCCAGACATCGCCCTGCTGGAGCAGGTAGCTGACCATCTGCTCCGCGATCGTCTCGCGCTTGTCGCTTCGCGGCAGCCGTGGCCGGAAGAGCCGTCTGACCCTCGCCCCGGCTGGCTCGTCTTCGACAACGGTCACCGCGGCCAGATCACTCCAGCGGCCCAGCGACGCGGCTACCACCGCAGCCGTCAGTTGCGGGAACTCGGGAGCAAGGGTTGCCAGCCATTCCTGGAGCTTCGCGATGCGGCTGTGGGATAGCTGGACGGCGAGGCCTTTGGGTGTGCCATTCGGCGGATTGGCCGTGTCCCGCAGTGAGCGGCCCAGCTCGTAGGCCAGCTGTATCTCGGGCTGCGTGTCAGTGAGCGCTGTCAGGATCTGGAGATTCAGCACGAGCAGCGTGTTCTTCCGCGTCTCGCGCGGCGACTCCTGCTGCGCTGCGCCAGCATCTTCGTCGTCGCCCACCGGGACCGCGTCCAGCGTGGCAAGGCCGGGGAAATTGGCTGACAGAAGATCCGTCAGCAGGTGACGCAGGCGGGTCTTCTCCAGCTCCCGCCGCTGATCTGGTGCTAGTTCGTTGACGGTTGGCAACTCGGACAGACGGTTCGCGCCAGTGCCGTTGATCGTCCCGTACAGCACCGCCATGGTCCAGCCCGCGTACAGCGCCAGTACTGCCGGTTTCAGCCCGAGACCTGGCGGAGCCGCTGCCTTGTCGTCGGCCGGCTGCGCCTGACCCGCGACCGCTTGCGCAAGACCTGCGACCGGCTGCGCCTGACCGGCCGGCACAGCCGCGCCGTTGACCGGCTCGCTAGACGCCGTTCCGCCCTGAACCCCGTCGTCCCCAGCCATCCGGGACCTCCCTCAGGCCCTAATGCCAATATCAACCGCATCAGGTATAACACGAATGACAGCACTAACTGTGGCTATTGTCCATGCCATTCTCTCGCCGGGCGCGGAAGTGCCGGCGGCGTCAGGAAAGCAGGCGGATTGTCGAAGTCCAGGACATCAAGCGGATCGACAGCAGCGGCATCGCGCCTGGTCAGGGGTGGAAGGTTCCATTTCCGCTCGATGAGCTTGAGGACTGAGGTGTGGTCGTGGACGGTGTCAGTCACGCATTCTGGCTTCGCATAGGGAGATACGATCACCGCCGGCACCCTGAAGCCGAGCCGGTTATAGGTGGTCGGCCCGTCGTCGCACGCCTGGATCTCCTTGGCATAGCTGGTGAACGACAGCAGGAACTTCAGGACCGGGTTACGCTCCAGGATGCTGTGACCGGGGACGTCGTCAGGCTCCACCGCAGGCGGCGGATCGACGTGATCGAAGTAGCCGCCATGCTCGTCGTACAGCCAGATCAGCAGGGTCTTCGGCCAGCCGCGGCCGGCCATCACGGCGTTGATCACCTTCGCTGCAAACCCCTCGCCGACCTGAATGTCTTGCGGGTTCTCCTCGGAGCAGCTACCGAAGTCGGGGTCGACGATCGTGACCGCCGGCAGCTTTCCGGCTCTGGCAGCCTGCCAGAACTGCCCGATCGGGCGCAGATGGTTCAGCGATCGCAGCAAACCCAGCGGGTACAGCCCCGCGGTTGTCTGCAGCTTGCTTTCCAGGGCGGGCTTCAGCTGCGGGAAGATCGCTGCGACGACCGCGCCGAGTACGCGCAGGAAGTTGAGCCCGGACGAGCGTGACAGCAGTCGCCAGTTGATCTTTACCGGCGAGATGTGGTGGTAGTTCACCCAGCTGATGCCGTGGGCAGTGAGCAGGTCAAAGATGGTGCCGGAGGCGGGGTAGTCGGCCATGCCGAACGGCAGGTCGTCGATCAGCCCGTGTGCAGTGCCGGAGATGAGGAATCGCCTGTTCGGGAACGTGGGACCAAGGCAGGACGAGAACCAGCGGGTGGCGAGCGGGAAGGTCTTCGCCAGTCCGTAGTAGAACGGCAGGTCTTTCTCGTCCCAGTACGTCATGGGCACCGAGGCATCGAGGCCGGGCAAGGTTTGCTCGATGCTCCTGACGAAGCCGTCGCACTTGCCTTCGTTCCACGCGATATGGGTAGCATTCCAGGTCTGGGTCGGCACGCCGCCCTTCTGCCGGGTTCCCGCGAAGTGCCGCATCGCGATCGCGGTGCCGTCCGCTGCCAGGTTCGTCGACGACGGCGCGCCTTGCTCGTCACGCGGCAGCCCGTCGCCCCGGCCGTCGAGCATTCCTAAATAGTTGTCGTAGGAATGGTTCTCCATCATCAGGATCACGATGTGCTCGATCTGCGGAAGCAGGTCCGTGCCCATAGCCTTAGCGGGCTCCGGGCGCGCACCAGGACCCGCGCCGCGTCGCGCAAGCCGGCGCCGTGCAGCGGCTGCTTCTTGTCCTGCCAGCATGCGCACAGCTTGTCATAAACCAGGCAGGTCGTCTGCAATCTGCGAGCTGGCCAGCAGCCCGGCAGCGGGCCGCCGCGTCACCCTTGTACGGCCGCCGCCTCAGCTGGCACCTCGTCGATGTGGATCAGGCCAACGTCAACCACCCGCTGCGGATCTCGCGCATACAGATAGACGAGGTAGAGCACGCCGATGACCATCCAGGCGGCCACCGCGGGGCCCATGTAGGAAAGCGGTGGCGGCAACGGGCTGATCCAGCTGACCCCCGCGATCTTGATGCCAGCGCCGGCGCACCACGCTGGCACGAAGGCCGCGATGCCGAGCACCGGAACCACGAGGTGCGACACGTAATTGAAGCGATGATCCCGGCTGCGAGCGAAGAAGCCGATGCACGCGGCGTTCATCACGAGGTAAACCGCGACGATCAGGATCACCAGCGCGGTTCCCACCATCGCGAAGGCTTCCGTCGGGCCGTAGTGAAGGCCAAGGCCGAGCATCGCCGCCAGCGAGATCACGGTGCCGAGCACGATCGCGTTCACTGGCGACCGGTGCCTCGCATTGACCACGCCGAGCAGCGACGGGAAGGCCTTGATCCGGCCCATGGCGAACGCGGTCCGGCTGGACACGTTCACTCCGGCGTTCGAGTTGGCCAGCGTGGAGTTGACGATCGCGAGGAACACCAGGATCCAGAACAGGCCGTAGAACGACCGGGCCAAGCCGACCCACGAGGCGCTTCCGGTGCCTGTGGTGAAACTGGCGAAGCCGGACGGCCCGAAGGCGACGTCAGCGGCGTACGTGGTGAACACGTACAGCGCGCCAATCAGGAGGGTGGCGAGCAGCACCGCCAGCTGGACGGTGCGGCCCGGGTTGCGAGCTTCCTCAGCGAGCGGCGCGGCGCCTTCGAACCCGCCGAAGGCGAGGATGCTGAAGACCGAGCCAGCGACGACGCCGGACAGGCCGTGGAAGCCAGGAGGCGTGTACTTGGTGGTGAACACAGATAGCGTGTTGTGGCTGCCCGCATGGGCCACCAGAAGCACGCCCATGATGAGGAAGATGGCTATCTCGAACACGCCGAGAATCGTGCCCAGCCTCGCCGACGTCCTGACGCCGAAGTAGCCGACCGCGAAGATGATCAGCAGCCCGAGGATCGCCCACGGCCACCACAGGTTCACCGGGTAGCCGGATATCTCCGAGTGCAGTGTGCCAGCGGTCGTGAAGCCGAGTTGCAGCAGTACCAGCGGCGGAATCAGCCAGCCCACCATTGCGTAAGCCCAGGCGGCGAGAAAGCCGACGGCGGGGTGCAGCCCCCTGGCCGCGTAGGTTGCCATCGAGCCGGATGACGGCAGCTCGCGCGCGAGCTGGCCGATGCTCCAGGCTGAGAAGAGGCACGCGATCAGGGCGAAGACAACGGCGAGCGGAAGGGCGCCGCCAGCGAATGCGACGCCAGCGGGAATGGACGCTGCGATCGCGGCGCCCGGTGCCATGTCGGTGATGCTCTGGAACAGCACCTCACGCAAACCAACAGCGTCGCGCCTGAGGCCGGCGTCAGCCATTGTCACTCCTGGGTCAAGGGAGAGTATTTGCGCCGATCATGCCAGCTACGGTCGGTTCGCACCAGAGCACGCTGCCAGGAAACGCTCGCGCATCCGGGCCAGTGCGTCCGGCGTGATCTCGCCCAGCACCCGCAGCCGGGCGAGGCCGCCGTCCGGGAACACCTCGAGCCGGACGTGCGTCACCAGGCCGGCCGGCTCGACGAGGAACCTATGGCGTGTGTCGGGCTGAAGTGCGACCCGCGGGAGCAACTCGTCCCATTGGAGGGCACTCACAGCGTCCGGCCGGCTCGTGGCGTCCGGCGGCTGCGGCGCGGCGGCAAGCAGCCGCGCAGATCCCGGCGCGTTCCCGACGAAATACGAGGTGTCGATCTCGATCTGCCGCACCACGCCAGCCGCAGCGAGATTGAACGTCGCGTAGTCGAAACCGCCGTCGCGGCGCCGGGAGTTCTCCCAGCCGTCGGCCATGCTCACCGGGCGGCCGGGCATGACCAGGTTCCAGGCTGAGGAGTAGAAAGCGTTCGAGCAGTCGATGAGCTGGCCGCCGTTCTCGATCGCGGCGAGGTCAATCGTGCCGGTCAGGAATCGCGGATCGGGCAGCGGCTGGCCGTGCACCCGGCACCGCGCCACGCCGCCGTCGGGGTAGATCGACAGCCGCACATGCGTGCAGTGCCGCGGCGCCCCGGCCGGATACCACTGAACGGCATCACCAGTCGCAGCCACCCGCTCGACGAGCGGCAGCCAGCCGAGCTCGCTCAGCTCGGCCGCTGACGGGTAGCCATCCACACTGACCGCCTCGACGGACACCTGCGGCGGATAGTTGCCGCGGAAGAACGACGTGTCAACAGCGACGCCGTGCACGATGCCGGGCACGCCGAGCCTGATGATCACATGATCGTTACCCGGCTCGCGGCGGCGGCGGCTCTCCCACCCGTCGTAGATCTTGCCCAGGGCCCCGAACTCCCCCGCTTCGAACACTGGCGGCTCGGGCTTGATCAGGTTTTCCTTAGCAGCGAATAGCTCGTCGGTGGCGTACCTGACGCTCCCGCCGAGCCGGCGCGACGCAAGGTCGGGGAGCCGGGCGAAATCAGGGCGGCCGACGACATCGCTACTCACAGCAACTCTCCCGTCGGCCCGGCCGCCGCTGCGCAGCCTGGCCCGAATATCTCGCGTCCGCGCAGCCAGGTCCGTCGCACCATGCCGGTCAGCCGCTGGCCGGCATACGGCGTCAGCTTGTGCCGCTGTTCCAGCATGCCGGGCTCGACGACGAAGCTTGCGTCGGGCGCGAACGCGACCAGGTCAGCGTCACACCCGACGGCGATGCGGCCTTTGCTGACCAGGCCCGCGAGCTGCGCCGGGCCGGCCGCCATCCAGCAGGCCAGAGCATCCAGGCTCACTCCCCGGTCCCTGCCGTAAGTCCACACGACGGGAAGGCTGAGTTGCAGCGATGCGATGCCGCCCCACGCCCTGGCGAAATCGCCGGCCTCGCGGAGCTTCGCCTCCGGCGGGCAGGGCGAGTGGTCAGACACAACGCAGTCGATGGCGCCGGCCAGCAGGCCTGCCCAGAGCCGGTCAGCGTTAGCCCGTTCCCGGACCGGCGGGCAGCACTTGAACTCGGTCGCCCCGGCAGGCACGTCCTCGGCCGCGAGCGCCAGATAGTGCGGGCACGTCTCGCTCGTGACCGCAAGCCCGTCGGCGCGCGCCGCGGCTAGCAACTCGATCGCATCTGCGCTGGACACGTGCAGGACGTGGGCACGGACGCCGGTGTCACGGACCGCCTCGATCACCGCCTCGATGGCGGACGTCTCCGCCCGAGACGGCCGGGACTGCAGGAACGCCGCATAGTCCGCCCCGCCAACTTCACCAAGGCAGGCCGGGTCCTCCGCGTGGACGAGCAGCAGGCTGCCAAGGTCGGCGAGCTGGGCTGCCGCCTGGCGCAGCCCGGCCCGGTCCAGCGGCGGGAACTCCGGCACGCCCGAATCGGCCAGGAAGCACTTGAAACCGCGCACGCCGGCCCGGTGCAGGCCGGCGCGATCGGGCTCGTTACCCGGCACGGCGCCGCCCCAGAACGCGACGTCGACCCAGCACTGCCCGCTCGCTGCCGCCCGCTTCGTCTCGAGCGCGATCGCGTCGGTCGTCGGCGGCAGGCTGTTCAGCGGCATGTCCGCGATCGTGGTCACGCCGCCGGCCGCGGCAGCCTTCGTGGCAGTCGCGAACCCCTCCCAGTGCGTTCGCCCCGGCTCGTTGACATGCACATGCGTGTCCACCAGACCGGGCAGCAGCACTTCGTCGCCGGCCAGCCGGTGCACCGGCACGCCAGGAAACGCGATCCGTTCGCTAAGGTCGTGCACCCCGCTGACCTTGCCGCCGGTGACCGCGATAAGGGCGGGAACGAGGCCGTGCGCCGTCACCGCCGGACCAGCAAGCAGCAGATCGGGCAAACTCGCCGCGGCCATGTCTGTCACCCGGTGCCGGTCAGGTGCTCGGGCCTGATCGGGAAGCGGGCAAGATCGAGTCCGGTGGCCGCACGGATGGCTGCAGCGATCGCCGGGCCCGACGAGATCGTCGGCGGCTCGCCGACTCCCCGCACCCCGTACGGAGCATGAGGGTCGGCGTACTCCAGCACGTCGACGGGCATCGGCGGGATGTCCAGGATCGTGGGGATCAGGTAGTCGGTAAACGACGGATTGCGGATCAGACCGTACGCGAGCTGGATCTCCTCCATTATCGCGAGGCCAAGGCCCTGGGCGCTGCCGCCGTGGATCTGACCGAGCACCGCGTCCGGGTTAAGCGCCTTGCCGACGTCTTGCGCGCAGGCAAGCTCGACGACCTTGACGAGGCCGAGTTCAGTGTCCACGTCGACCACCGCGCGATGTGCAGCGAACGCGTACTGAACGTGCGCAAAACCCTGGCCGGTCTCCGGGTCGAGGGGGTATGTCGGCCGGTGCCGCCACTGCACGGTCTCCTCGATCACCTGGCTGCCGAGCAGGTCGGCGATCGAGATCACGTGTCGTCGCTGGCCGAGACGATGTTCCCGTCGGCGAGCCGCAGGTCTGCCACGGTATGGCCGAGCCGCTGCTCGGCCAGCGCGAACAGACGGTCACGGACCACGCGGCAGGCAGCCTGGACCGCACCGCCGGTGACGTAGGTCTGGCGGGACGCGGAG
The DNA here is from genome assembly GCA_963831615.1 of uncultured Actinomycetota bacterium. Classification (GTDB taxonomy): domain Bacteria; phylum Actinomycetota; class Actinomycetes; order Streptosporangiales; family Streptosporangiaceae; genus JAJYUU01. The sequence goes on from CAWHQU010000005.1 coordinate 470,513, forward strand.
GTGGATCCGCCCGAACCGACGGAGGTGTCCTTCGGGCTGCTCACGACGTGCTGCACGGCCAGCTCGGTGCGGCAGATCTGCTGCTCGATCGTGACCAGGCCCTGCCCGACCTCGGCCGCGGCAGTGTGCACGGTGACGGTCGGCTCGCCGCCGGAGACTTCCAGCCGGACCCGTGGCGATTGAGTAGTCGTCGAAGCCCTCGGAGAAGCCCACGTTCTTGTAGGCCACCGCGTAGCCGACACCGCGCTTGACGCCCTCGCCGTGCGTGGTGTTCGCCGCTCCGCCAGGCAGGTCGAGCAGTTCGGGCTGACTGCCTGGAATGGCCGGCTCTGTCTGCCGGAACAGCAGTGCCTGGGACTGGGGCATCGGCCGGCGCTGCACCAGCCGGAGCAGCTCAGCGACCGGCGCGGGACTGTCGATCGATCTGACCGGTTGGTGCCTGCGCGCCCAGGCTCATCCCGTTCATGCACCGCAGCTCGACCGGGTCCATGCCGAGGGCAGCTGCCAGCTTGTCCATCTGTGCTTCGTAGCGAACGCGGTCTGCACCGAGCCGAAGCCGCGCATCGCGCCGCACGGCGGGTTGTTGGTGTACACGCCGTAGGCATCGACATGCACGTTGGGCACGACGTACGGGCCGATGCCCATGGTGCCGGCGTTCCCGACGACGGCCGGACGTGGTGGAGGCGTACGCGCCGCCGTCGAGAATGATTCTCGCCTTCACGTAGATCAGCCGGCCGTCGGGCGCCGCCCCGTGCTCGTAGCGCATGGTCGCCGGATGCCGGTGAACGTGGCCGAAGAACGACTCCTCGCGGTTGTAGCTCATCTTCACCGGCTTGCCGGTATGCAGCGCCAGGAGGCACGCGTGCACGTGCATGGACAGGTCCTCGCGACCGCCGAAGGCGCCTCCGACACCCGCTAGCGTCAGCCTGACCTTCTCCGGTGGCAGGCCCAGCGCAACGCAGACCTGCCGCTGATCGACGTGCAGCCACTGAGTCGCGACATAAAGGTCGACGCCGCCAGCGCCGTCGGGAACCGCGAGCCCGGCCTCTGGCCCGAGGAACGCCTGGTCTTGCATTCCGACCCGGTAGTCGCCGGCAACGACGACCGCGGCAACCGGTTCTGCCAGGCCCTTCCGTAGCTTGAGGTGACGGACCAGGTTTCCGTCCGGATGGACGCGCGGCGCATCCGGCGCCATCGCATCGGTCGCGTCGGTGACCGGCTCGAGTACCTCGTAGTCGACTGCGATCTTGCTCGCGGCCTGCCGGGCGATCTCCGGATGATCTGCGGCAACGACAGCAACTGGCTCACCCTGGTAACGGACCACGGCCTCGGCGAGTACCGGCTGGTCGGCGTGCTCGAGGCCGTACCGGTTGGTGCCCGGCACATCGTCGCAGGTGAGTACGGCGTGTACCCCGGCGGTGGCGAGCGCCGCGCCGATTCTGACCGACTTGATGCGGGCGGACGGATGCGGGCTGCGCAGCGTTGCGCCCCACAGCATGCCGTCCATCCACAGGTCGCTGCCGTAGGCGAACTGGCCGGTGACCTTGAGCGTCCCGTCCGGCCTGGCCGCGCTGTCCCCGATGCCGCCGGCCGGCGGCGCCGCGACCCGGTCAGGGGCCTTCACGGCTGGCCCCCGCCGGTAAGCACGGCGGCCGCACGCCGCGAGTCCGCGGTTACTTGCCGCTCATCGACGGTGACCAGCTCATTCCGGTCGACGATTGTCTCTCCGTTGACCAGCAGCAGCTCCAGCGGAGGGCGGGCGCCGAGCACCAGCGCTGCCACCGGGTCGGCGATGCCCGCGTGCGGCAGCGTGTCCAGTCGCCACAGTGCGATATCCGCGAGCTTGCCGGCCTCCAGCGAGCCGATCTCGGCGTCCCGTCCGAGCAGCCGCGCGCCGCCCATCGTTGCCAGTTCCAGTGCCTGACGGACCGACATGGCTTGCGGTCCGCCAGCTGCCCTCGCGGTCAGCGTGGCCTGGCGGACTTCTCCGATCAGCGAGCTTTCCTCGCTGGAGGCGGCGCCGTCGACGCCGAGGCCGACGCGCACCCCGGCAGCGAGCAGGTCGTGAGCCCGGCAGATGCCTGCGCCCAGCCGTCCGTTGGACGAGGGGCAATGCGCGACTCCGGTGCCGGTTGCGGCGAGCCTGCCGATGGCCGCGTCGTCGAGGTGCACGCCGTGCGCGAGCCAGACGTCATCACCCAGCCAGCCGAGGGAGTCGAGGTACTCGACCGGCGTGCAGCCGAAGCGCTCAGCGCAGTACCGGCTCTCGTCTGCGGTCTCGGCCAGGTGGGTATGCAACCGCACCCCGGCTTGGCGCGCCAGTTCGGCTGACTGGGCCAGAAGCTCGCCGGTTACCGAGAACGGGGAGCACGGCGCTAGCCCGATGCGCAGCATCGACTGTGGCGCAGCGTCGTGGAATTCCTCGATGGCGGCCTTGCTGGCGGCCAGGATGGCGTCGCGGTCCTCCACCACATCGTCGGGTGGCAGGCCGCCTGAGCTCGCACCGAGATCCATGGAACCGCGCGTCGGGTGAAACCGGAGGCCGACCTGCCGTGCAGCGGCCACGGTCGCGCCGAGGACGTCGCCACCCGATCTCGGGAACACGTAATGGTGATCCATGGTGGTCGAGCAGCCGGACTTCGCAAGCCAGGCCAGCGCGGCGGTCGCCAGCGGCCGGACGATGCCGGCGTCCATCCGGGCCCAGACCGGGTACAGCTGGGTCAGCCACTCGAACAGCGTCGCGTCGGCCGCCATCCCCCTGGTGCCCCACTGATAGAGGTGATGGTGAGTGTTGACCAGCCCCGGAGTGGCGAGGCAGCCGCTAGCGTCGATGCGCCTGATGGTGGCACTGCTGTTTGCGGCACTGCCTGGCGGCGGATTGCCGGGGCCGACCGCGGTGATCACGTTGCCGGTGACGACAACATGACCGCGGGCGTATTCGCTGCCCTGGCCGTCGATGGTGACGACCGAACAGCCCTCAAGCACCAGCGTGACCGGAGTTGCAGGCGTGCTCACTCGCTTTCTCCGCTCATCTGACGCGCCGCCAGGCGGACCGCGGCCAGGATTGCTTCATACCCGGTGCACCGGCACAGGTTGCCTGCGAGCGCCTCACGAATCTGCAGGTCGCTCGGCTGGGGTATCCGGCTGAGCAGATCGTGGGCCGCGACGATCAGGCCGGGTGTACAGAAGCCGCACTGCACAGCGCCAGTTCGCAAGAAAGCTCGCTGCAGCGGGTGCAGGTCATCGCCGGACGCCAGCCCTTCGACGGTGACGATGTTCCGTCCGGCAGCCTGCCCGGCTGCTACCAGGCAGGCGCACACCGGCACGCCGTCGAGGTATACCGTGCAGGATCCGCATTCGCCTTGCTCGCAGGCATTCTTCGAGCCCGGCAGGCCGAGCCGCTCGCGCAGCACGTAGAGCAGGCTCTCGCCTTCCCAGACATCATCGGCCTGCCTTACCTGGCCGTTGATGGTCGCGGTCACTCGCACTGTTCTTTACGCTCCCTTCTGCTGATAGTCCCGCCAGGCCCACGCCAGAGTCCGGCGCGCCATCACTGACAGGCAATGGCGCCGGTACGCAGCGGTCCCCCGCACGTCGTCGATGGGCTCGGCGGCAGCCGCAACCAGGCTGCCGAACTCGTCCGCTACCGTCTCTGGCACCGGCGCCCTGGACTCCCACAGGCCTGCTTCGGACAGAGCGGCGGCCAGGAACTGCTCTGCCTGCGGGGCACGCCGCGGCGTGGGGCCGGCGGAGCCGATGCCGGTGCCGATCTCCTGCCGGTCCGGGCGCAGCGCCAGGCTGAACGCCGCAACCGCGATCACCATCGCGTTGCGTGTGCCGATCTTGCTGAATTGCTCCGGACCGGTTGGCAGCGGGATGCGGACGGCTGCGATCAGCTCGCCTGGTTCCAGCGCGTTTCGCTTCGGACCGGTGAAGAATTCATCGACGCGAACAGTGCGCGTTCCCTGCACAGAAGCGATCTCAACCTCGGCGCCAGCCGCCAGCAGCGGCGGGTGCGCATCGCCGGCTGGGGACGCGGTGCCCAGGTTGCCGCCGACCGTAGCCCGGTTGCGGATCTGCGGAGATCCGACTGTCCTGGCCGCCAGTGCGAGGCCGGGCAGCTTGTCGCGCAGCTCGGTGATCAGCTGGCTATAGGTGACGCCAGCGCCAAGCCGTACCTGGTTGCCGTCGATCTCGAACTGCCGGAGCTCGCTGATTCTGGTCATGTCGACCAGTGCAGGCGGGCGCCGGGTACCGAAGTTGACCTCGACCATCAGGTCGGTACCGCCAGCCAGTGGCACCGCCGCCGGCTGTTCCGCCTGGATGGCGAGTGCATCGGCCCAGCTGCCGGGCTGAATGAACTCCACGCCTGCGTCCTCCTTGGCGCGACGCTGCGCCGTGCCTGCGTCTTTCGTTGATGTGGTTATCCGGCGAACGAACCAGGCGCATCCCAGGCCGGGCCGGCGGGCGGCGCGTCGTCTCGCTGCACCGCGCACTGGATCAGGCCGTAGGGCCGGTCGTCCGCGTGGAACACTTCCCCGCGGTTGTCCAGCCCGAACGGGCTCAGGTCGACCAGGAAATGATGCTTGTTCGGTGCGGACAGCCGGATCTCCGCGATCTGGTCATGGGCTGCGAGCACGGCCTTGCCCATTTCCCACAGGCTCTGCTGGAGCGCTCGGCTATGCACGGTGGCGAACTGCTCGATCAGCACCTGCCGGATGCTCACGTTCAGCGCATCGAAGGCGCCCTCCGGGTTCAGGTGACGCCAGCGCGCGGTCAGCGATGTGGCCAGCACCCGGTCGTCTGTCTCGGCCAGCGTCGTGTACCGGTCGCGCAGGAAGCCGGCGAATTCCGATCCCGTCGACTTCAGCAGCACCAGGTCGCGCAACCCGGACAGAACCCAGGCACGCTGCGCTGGCCCGCGACCCTCGACCGTCACCGACGTGGTCCTGGTCTCCGGGCTGGCCCGGACGAAGGCGTGCGGATGCTCGCCGCCGGTGAGCCGCACCCGCTCCCACTCGTACTCGTCGACCTCGACGCGCGCGGTGTGCACCGGTTCGATGTCATCGGTGAAATGCCTGGCCAGCGCGAGCGCGTAGGTCTCGATGTCAGTCACGCCGCGCTCGAGCGCGAACGCGTACGCGCTGTTCTTCTGGCTGTCGGTTGGCAGCACATTTGCCTGATCGCCGTCCAGGTAGGCGGCGGCAAAGTCGCCGCGCAGCGACGTCGACACGTTGAGATCGCGAATCCGGTGCTGGTCAGCATCCCGGTAGATGCGGACCAGTCTGGTCTCCGCTTTGCCGTACTGATGAGCGTTCAGGAGGTAGGCCACGTCAGCTCCCTCGATAGGTGGAGTACCCGAAGGGACTCATCAGGAGGGGAACGTGGTAGTGCTCGCGTCCGTCCCCGACCGCGAACGTGACTGTGACTTCGGGAAAGAAGGGCGCATCGGCGGCGCCAGTATCGCCAGTGCCAGTATCGCCAGTGCCGTCGGTACGGGTCCTGCCGGAGCCTGTCTTGATGGCGTCAGGCTGCCGGGCAAGATAACCGCCGGTGTCGAAGACGAGCCGGTAGGTACCGGCGAGTACCACGTCCGGGCCCAGGCTGGCGATCCGGCCGTCCGCGTCGGTGACGGCCGCGGCTATCTCCTCATGCCCGGCATGTCCGTCCTGCCCGGCTGTTGCGACCCGCTCCAGCCGGACTCGCATCCCGGCCGCGGGGCAGCCAGCGGCGATATCCAGCACATGAGTGGAGATCGCACTCACGGTGAGCCCGCCATGAGCCGCTGCAGGCGGAGCGCATTGATCTTCTGCAACTCGGTCCGCACGACCTGCCATTCGTCCGCGGACTCGTTCTGCAGCCTGCCGCGAACCACCTCGAGCAGTTCTATCCCAGTCCGGCCAGAAGCACACACAAGGTAGATATGCCCGAACCGCTGCTCGTACTCCAGGTTCGCTTCGGCGAGTGCCTCCACCGTGGCCCGGTCGTCGGCGTCAACCCCGGACTGTTCCCGCGCGGACCAGCCGGCAGCCCGGCTGCCGCCGTCGCCTGCGCCATCGCCAGGCCGCTCCCCGATCCGCGGATGGCCGGCCAGCGCGTCGGCCAGATCCGTGACAGCCAGCGCAGCAACGATTGCGCCGGACTGCCGGATGGCGTCCGCCGCTGATGAGTAAGGCCGGGCCGCTGCCATCAGCTCAGCCCACCGGCCTGCGGAGCAGCACTCAAGCAAGGCCTGCTGCGCCGCCCGTGGTGGCAGCTGGTTGAACCAGGTCAGCCGGTCATCGCCCATTCCGACAGAGTGTCGCGATGGCGGGCTTGCCGCAAGCCTGACGACCAGTGGCGGCCGTCGTACACTCTGGCCAGTAGCCGAGCACTGCCGTAAACACCAGCGCCAGGGCACTGCCTGGCCGGGAAGCGGAGGTGACCATGCCGCCACGCAGGGGAACGCCGCATCTTCTTGCCGTGGCGCGCGGCGACGAGCCAGCCGACCTGCTGCTGACAGGGGGCAGCATTTTCGTGCCCGGCACCAGGGAGTGGTTGCGGGAAGACCTTGCCATCGCCGACGGCATGATCGCCGGCTGGGGTCCGCGCGACGCCCGCGAGGTCGTGACGTCGTCCGGCGCAGCGCTCACGCCCGGCTTCATCGACGCCCACATGCACCTGGAGTCGACCAGCCTCTGGGTCGATGAGTTCGTCCGCGCGGTGCTGCCGACGGGGACGACGGCGGTCGCCGCCGATCCGCACGAGCTCGCGAACGTCTTCGGTGTCCGCGGCGTGGCGGCGCTGGCCGAGCGGCGTCAGTGCTGCCGTTCACGTTCGGCATCTGCGCATCGAGTTGCGTCCCCGCCTCGCCGTTCGAGAGCCCGGGCGCTGAGGTCCAGGCAGCGCAGGTGCGCGAGCTGCTCCTGGAATCACGGCGCGATCGGCGTCGCCGAGGTGATGAACTACCCCGGCGTGGTCGCCGGGGACGCCGAGCTTCTCGCCAAGATCGCCGCAGCCGGTGACCGGCGCGTCGACGGGCATGCGCCGGGACTGTCCGGACGCGCGCTCGACGCCTACCTGGCCGCCGGGATCGAGTCCGACCACGAGTGCACCCGGCTCGACGAGGCCGAGGAGAAGCGCCGCAAGGGAATGTGGATCTTCGTTCGGCAAGGCTCGGCCAGCAAGAACCTGGCGGATCTGATCCCGACGGTGCTGCGCCACGGCACCGAGCGGATCGCGCTCTGCACCGACGACCGGGAGCCAGACACCATCCTGGCCGACGGGCACGTCAACGACTGCGTCCGGCTCGCGGTGGCCTGCGGCGCTCCGGATCGAGGATGCGCTGGTGCTGGCCACCGCCAACCCGGCGCAGTACCACAACTTCCAGCATCTCGGCTGGCTCGCACCTGGCTACCAGGCGGACGTGCTCTGCTTCGACTCGCTGGATGAGCTGCGACCGCAGCGCGTGTATCAAGCGGGCCAGCTAGTGGCCGAGCAGGGACTCGTCCTGCCGGGCGTCGTGCCGAAGGTGCCCGCACCGGACTGGATGCGCGACTCGGTTCACCTGGCAACGATGCCGGATGCTGCGGCCTTCACGCTCGAGCCACCGGCGGGAGGCCGGGCCAGGGTCATCGGCATCGAGCCCGACACGCTGACCACCAGGCACCTTGTGCTGGATGTGGGTGATCCGGCAGCCGCCGTGGCGCAGGATCGGGGTGGCAGAGCGGCATCTGGGCACCGGCCGGATCGGCCTCGGCTACGTGCGCGGCTTCGGGCTGACTCGCGGCGCTATTGCCTCCACCGTGGCGCACGACGCGCACAACTGCATGGTCGTGGGCGAGATCGGCGCCGCGGGACCGGCCGAGATGGCGGTAGCCGTCGCCCGGCTTGCCGAACTCGGCGGTGGCCAGGTGGCGGTGCTCGACGGGAAGGTCATCGCCGAGGTGCCGCTCCCGATCGCCGGGCTGATGAGTGACCAGCCCGCGGCAGCGGTGGCAGCAGCTGTCGAGCACCTTGAGCACATCGCGGCGGCCGAGCTCGGCGTGACCATCGGCGCACCGTTCATGCACCTGAGCTTCCTCGGCCTGTCGGTGATCCCTGAACTCAGGATCACCGACCGAGGCCTGGTCGACGTGGACAAGTTCGCGCTGACCAGCGTGACGCCTGGCTAACTAGCAGCGGCCGCGGCGACGTCCGCGCTGGCCTCACCCTCGGCCCGGACCGAGGTGCGCGCCAGCAGGTAGTACACGATGCCGCCGACAAACAGCCCGATGAACACGCTGAAGTCCGAGCCGAACGGCCCGCCGTTCCGGCTGGCAAAGTAGCCGACAAACGGCGAGTAGGCATTCAGCCAGAACGCTGCGCAGACCATGCCGAGTACCTGAGCGATGATGGCTGGCCAGTGCACGCCGCCGTTGCGGAAGTACCGGCCCCCTCGCTCGTTCAGCAAGCCGTCGTGGTCGTAGCGGTTCCGCCGGAGCCAGCTGTCGACCAGGTAGATGGCGCACCACGGACCCAGCCACAGGATGATGAACAGCAGGAAGTCCGTCAGCAGAGTGAAGAAGTGCGACGAGAAGACCGCGTACGCGGCCAGGCTGCCGGCGATGACGGTGTCGATCGCGACGCACTGAAGCCGCCGCAGCCCCGGAATCAGGCTCTGCAGCGTCACGCCGGACGAGTACAGGTCCACTGTGTTGATCACAAACAGCTGAACGATCGCGAAGATCAGGTACGGCCAGATGAACCAGCTCGGGAACCCGGCGATCAAGCCGTTGACTGTGGTGGCGCCCGGCACTCCGGTGGCGATGGCGGCACCCAGGATCTCGAGCAATACTGACGGAATCGCGCCGCCGAGTGCGACGGATGCGACGATACGGACCTTGCTGGAGTCCGACGGCAAGTACCGGGAGTAGTCGTTGGCGTTCTCGGTCCAGCCCAGCCCGCCAGCCGAGATCACCAGGGCGAGGAAGATGGTCAGCGCTCCCCAGCTCGCCCCGTGCGCGGGTACATGCAGGTTGACCTTGCCAGCGGCAAGCGCGGCCAGCACAGCGAACAGGATCACGAAGGGAATCGCCAGCCAGCGCAGCACCCGCAGCACCGCGGCGTGCCCGAGCAGCGGCAAGACCGCCTGGATCGCTACGGCAAGGATGATGAAGATCACTTTCGCCGGCACGCCGGCGGTGAACCCGGCCTTGGAACTCAGCAAGATGGCCGCGAACACGACGAGGGCGATGCCCTCGATCTCGAACCCGACCTGGGTGATCCAGTTGAAGAGAGACGGCAGCCGGTTTCCGTTCGGGCCGAATGAAGCCCGGCTCACCCCGAACGCTGTGGTACCGGCCTGCGGTCCCTGCAGGCTCGCCAGTCCGGTCAGCACGTAGAACAGGTTGCCGATCAGGATAACGACGACGGCCTGGGCGAACGACAGCCCGAATACCACCACCGCCAGCGCACCGTAGACGACGAACTCGACGTTCCAGACCGCGCCCGCCCACATCCAGAACAGCCCGCTGGGCCGTCCCCAGCGCTCCGAATTCGGTATGTGCTCGATGCCGCGATGCTCGACCGAAGCCACCGACGGCGCCGCGCTGCCTCGCAAAATTCCCGACCCACCTGAACCCGCCACGGGAGCGCCCTCTCTGTCGACAAAACATCGCGCAGACATGGTGCGTAGCGGACATTACTCCGATGCGCGACTGGCGGGAAGGACGCCGCGCTGCGGCCGCGTGCTGCTTCTCTGCGTGGAGCTGCGCTACCGTGCCCGGCGGGCTTGCCGCAGTGCGCTCAGCGCCGCCCGGTCCGGGCCGCGGCGTTCGCGGATGTCTGCCTCGCTGAGCGCGCCGCAGTCAAGGCCGCGGAGCAAGAACCCGGCGAGAGCCCGCGCGGTGGCCGGTTCCTCGAGTGTGCTGCTGGCAGCCGACCCGGTGTACGAGCGGAGCCGGTCGCAGGCGCGGTCGACGCCGGCGACGAAGAAGCCGTAGGTTGCCGCGTACCGGCTTACCAGCTGTGCTGGATGCAGGTCCCAGCCCTGGTAGAAGCCGCGCTCCAGGCTCCGCCGGACCAGGTGCGAATGCTGCCGCCACGCTGCCACCACGTCGGCGCGGGACCCGGCCGGCAAGACGTTATACGAGCCGTCGGAGAGCCGGACTCTCGTTCCCGCTGCCGCCACCTGCATAACCTGCCGGGCATGATCGGCGGCCGGGTGGTCAAGGCGCTGGAACTCCCCGGCGATGCCTAGCGCTGCCGCATAGTCGTAGGTTCCGTAATGGATGCCGACGAGCCGCTCGCCGCCCGCGTGGACACAGCGCGCGACGGTTGCGCCGCCATCGGCGCCAAGGATGAGTTGCGGCGTTTCGGCCTGGATCTCGAAGACGAGGCCGCCGCCGGGCAGCCCGAACGCCTGCTCCAGGCTCTCGCACAGCAGGGCCATTGCCCGGACTTGATCGGGCGAGCTGACTTTGGGCAACGTCAGTGCGAATCCCGCGGGCGCGGGTCCGTGCGCCAGCAACTCCCCCAGGAAGATGGTGATCGTGCGGATGGCCCGCAGTCTGGTAGCGGCCTCGAGGCTCTTGCAGCGGATCCCGGTAAACGGCGGCGCGGAGCCGGCCGCGGCCGCAGCGGAAAGATTCCTGGCTGCCGTCCTTGCATCGGCATCCTCGGCGGCATCATCGTCGCCCGTGGTGGAAACTGCCGCTGGCCGGTAACCATCCTCGAAATCCAGCCGCAGGTCTTCGACCGGCTCGCTCGACAACTTCGCTACGACGCGTTCGTGCACGATGGCGGCGATGTCGTCCGGCAGGCCCGTCGCTGCGCCGAACTCGGCTGGTGATGGCGCGCAGTCAGCGAGCGCTTGCAAGGCCTGCCGCCCCCAGTCAGCGGCGAGGTCCGGATGGAACCGGTCAGCGGGCGCGTACGCGGTGTGCACCGGCTGGCGGCTGGCCGGCTCACCAGGGTAATTCCGCTGGAGCGCCTGGTCGTGGGGTGCAAGCATGTCATCGACCCTGGCGACGACCTGCGCGATCGCGTCCGGCAATCCGGCAGTCGCACGGGCACGTGCGTCACTCATGGCTGCGTCCCTGATTATCACCGCTGGCCATCTCCACCTCGTTCCCGGCCTTAAGTTAAGTACGCGCTGGGAGCCTCAGCGCCGTCCGCCCGGATCGGGGCCGCCGATTTCGGCCAGCCACGCCTCGGCCGCGTTCAGGTCAGCCCGCCGCCAGGCACGCCCGCAATGCCGGCTGCAATGCTGGTCAGCTGACTGTGACCACCGGCACTCGCAATGGCGGTGGCGAGCGCGGGGATCAGCAGGCTGAGCACGGGCACCGCCAGGATCGCGGCGGCACGGCCGCGTCCTGTCGGCCTGACCTCGCCCAATTGCTCGACTCGCACACGGGAGCGGCTGCGCCCTGCTCTACCATTCCTCGTTCGGAAGAACGACTTCGCCCGCCGGCCGCACCGCGCCCAGCGCACCTTGACGCGTCAGTACGTTGCCGGCTGTAGCGGGAGCGTTGCCACCATGGGGTGATCAGAATGGATCTTGCCCAAGCTAGCCGCGCCGCCTGGCGAGCCAAGATGGGTGAAGAACTCGACGTTGACCCTGTAGTAGTCCGTCAATTCGGCTGGAAGGTCGTTTTCAAAGAAGATCGCCCCGACCGGGCAGACCGGCTCGCATGCCCCGCAGTCCACGCACTCGTCGGGGTGGATGTAGAGCATGCGCTGGCCCTCGTAGATGCAGTCGACCGGGCACTCGCCAATACACGTCCTATCCAGTAGATCGACGCAGGACTGCGTGATGATGTAGGTCATCCTGGTACTCCTGTTCGACGTGCACGCCGGAGGCCATGGCGGGACATTCGCGGCCGCGGATCGTTACCTCGCCGCCGACAAAGCTAAGACACCCGGTCGTTTCGCGGCACCGACGAATACCCCTTGGGGGACGAGTGACCCCTGGGGTCCCGAGGAGGGGCCGGCGCGCTCGCAGGCAGCAGGCCGAACGCATCTGCGACGGCGAACGCCCCGGATCTGTTGCGCACGCCAAGCTTGCGGAACAGCCGGGTCTGGACGTTCTCGACCGTCTTCGGGGCGATCCCTAGCACTCGGGCCGTCTGCCGGATCGAGTATCCCTGCGCGAGGCAGCGGAGGATGTCGCTCTCTCGTGCCGTCAGCTCGGGCAGTTCCAGCCTGCCGGCACCGCCGTCCTCCCAGCGGGCGCGCACTGCGCCGATCAGCGGCCGCATCGGCGTCGAGCCGACTACAAGGTAGCCCTGACCCACCATCCGCAACACCGAGAGGAAGTGGTCCTCGATTCTGTCGGCCGGGATGAGCGCGGTGGCTCCCGACGCCAGCGCTTCGGCGAGTTCCGGCGGGTCAACCGGCTTGCTGTGGACCAGGATCGCCGGAATACCGAGTTCCGCGACTAGATCCCAGTTCTGTTGTCCGGGATCGACCAGGGCGGCCACGATCGGGCCCCGATGCCAGCGCGCCCAGTGCGTCTCGGCCACCGGTCCGTGCGTCCGGATCAGCACGAACGGCAGCTGGCTCGCCATCAGGACGGCGGCAATCTGATCGACGGCGAAGCCGTCCTGGCCAGCCACCACTGTCAGCGTCGGGAAATCCCCGCTGTCATTCGGCCGCCTTCTGGGAGCCGGCTTGGCACCGCGTTCCAGCATCCCGAGCGAGGCTGCCCTGGACACGGCGTGTGCGCTGCTGCTGACATCAAGCTTGGCGAAAACGCGGCGCTTGAGATTCTCGACCGTGAGAGGGCTGATCCTGAGCAGCGCCGCCATCTCACCAACGCTGTGCCCGGAAGCTGTCAGCACCACGATCTCAACTTCCCGGTCGGTCAGGCTGCCGGGAGTTTTCCGGGCATGCCGCGCCTTGCTCGGCCGCAGCAGTGCGATCAGGGCCGCGAGGCCATGCGACTCGGGCACGAGCGAGGTAACGCCAGCGCGGCACACGGCGGCCAGGTCCTGCTCGGATGCGTTCCGGTAACTCACGATGATGTTGAGATCGGGGAAGCCGCGCATCAAATCGCTCACCAACGGGGCGATCTCGGCGAGCTTAGGGCCAGCGTCAAGGATCACCACATCTGGCTGGCGCAGCTGGCAGAGGGCAAGTAGTTCGCCCGCCCTCGCTACCTTGCCCACCACACTAACGTCCGGCCGGATGGCCAGGCATGCGGACAAGGTGTCGCGGAGCAGCCGGCGGGACGACTGCACGGCTACACGGACGGTGACGCGAGCGGGGGGCGCGGCCATCGTTAGCCTAGTATTCCCGTATCTCCAAACTAGTGGGGTCAGTGCGGTAGGGGAGTCTACGCCGGGCGAGCCGCTAATAATGGCTAGTTCAAGTTATTGAGTAAACCGCTCTGTTACCGGCACGTGATCAACGGGCGCTGGTGCGCGGATCTCCGCAATTTTTTGTACAAACCTTCGGATTTATAAAGCTGACTTCACGATTTCTTGGCTCGGTGCCGGAAGTTCGCGATTTGGGTGGTCCCCCAGGGGTTTCACGAGCAAGGGAACGGTGCTCGCCAGCGCCGATGGGCGCACGCTGTACTGGTTCGCCAAGGACACCGCGACGCAGTCGAACTGCAACGGATCGTGCGCCACGTACTGGCCGCCAGTTACAGGGACGGCTGTTGCCGCGGCTGGCGCAGTGCTGCCACACGGCTTCGGGACGATCAAGCGGGCCGACGGCCAGACACAGGCAACCTATGACGGCCATCCGCTGTACACCTACGCGGGCGACACGGCGGCACGTCAGGTCACCGGCAACGACGTCAATGCCTCGGGCGGTCTGTGGTGGGCGGCAACTCCATCCGGCGCTAGGCTCCGCCCGGGGGCATCTTCGAGTTCCGGAAGTAGTTCCGGCGGCTCAGGCGGCGGCTGGTAACCATCGGCCTGCTCCGCGCCCATCCATGGCAGCGCGGGCCCGGCTAGCTAGCCCCCCCAAGGGGTTCTCGTCCCCTGGGAGATTCTCGTCCCTGTGCGGAAGCTATCTGGATGATCTAGCTTGTGGCAGGCGGGGAGTTAGCTCGAACTCCAGCCTCGCGCCGAGACCAGATGCTGGCCTTGGTGCGCTTACTGTCGGAGGCCGCGTGGTGCCGAAGCACCGGAGGTCTGAAATTGAGCCGTCGCTAGCGTCCGTTTATGCGCCTGCGAACACATCCGAATTGTGGATCGACCCCAAAGGACACGCCTGGCAGGAATGGGAGAACTGGCAAGACTGGGGACCGCCGCCCGCCATGCATCCTGATCATCCGTCGGCGCCGGTGCCTCGGGTTCAGCTGCCGGACGACGGTTACGACGGCGGCAACCGCCGGCCTCTCCTTCCCTCACGCCGCGACCACGCCGGTTACTTGCGCCACACCAGCCCTGGCTGGCAGCAGGCCACCGACCACCGTCGGGAAGCTGGCCCGCCGGGGCCTGTCCGAGGACCCGCGACCGGGCGGTTGCCGAACGGCCACTTCCCGGGCAGGGATTCGCTTGGGACGGCAGGGCAGGTTATCGCTCTGGCCGAAGGCCGGGCAGTCCAGATCGCAGAAGAGGCGCAGGACTATGCAGCCGCGATCCGCGAGGTCGCGGAACGCGAAGCCGCCGCGATAACCCAGCAGGCGGCCGGCCAGGCCGCCATCGCGCGCGAGACGGCGGAACGCGAGGCCGCCGCGATCCGCGAGGCGGCAGAACGCGAGGCCATCGCGATAACCCGGCGCGCGACTGGCCAGGCCGCTGAGATTCGCGAGGCCGCCGAGCGAGACGCCGCCGGCCGGCAGGCCCGGCTCGACTCGATGTCCGGCGAGCTGGGCCGGGTGGCCGCGTACGTTACCGAAACCCTGGCTACTCCCGCGATGCCGGCGACAGCTCCGGCACTCCCGGCGAGCGCTCCGCCGCGGCACGAGTCCCGCTCTGCCGGACACCAAGCCTGCCAGGCCCAAGGCCAGGCCTGCCGGTCCGGCGAAACCTGTGACAGTGCCAGCCAAGCCTGTGACAGTGCCAGCCAAGCCGCGGCAGTGCCAGCCAAGCCTGCGGCAGTGCCAGCCAGGAAGCCGCAGAAGCCAGGCAGGCAGCAGCAGGCCATGCGCATCGCCACGGCCGCTACTGCGGCGCTGTGCTTGTTCGCCGTCGGCACCGGTGCCGCGGAGATCGGGGTACACGGCTTGAAGTTCTTCGTCTTCAGAGAACAAGGACAAGGCCAGTCGACTGAGGGCCCAACCGACCAGCAGTTTTTGGCTGGGCAGGCTGCTGCGACGCACCACGCCGTGACACCGAAGGGGCGTCACCATAAAAAGCCGCACAAGGCGCTCGAGGTCCACCACGACTAGATGGCGTGCCGGCGAAGGGCCCGCAGCAGGCAAACAACGGGGAACGACGTCAGTCCTAAGGAAGGAGAAGCGGCGAGATGGCTGCTACCAGGGACTACGAACCCGACGTGTACCCTCGCGATGCCATAGATAGATGGACCGGGCAAAAGGAGGGGGCGGACGACTACGAGCGGTCGGCGGATAGCTACGGCTACCAGCCACGGCGGGCTAAGCGGGTCGACGAATGGATGGAGGTGGAATTCAAGTTCGGCGGCTCGCGGATCAAGCGCAAGGCGGTCGCCCTAGTCCTGCTGGGCGGCCCTGCCCTCGTTCCGCTGTTCTTCTGTCTGCCCGCGCTCTTCACGTTAAACACCAACACCTTCTCGGTGGCGGTGGACGACGTGCTGGGGACCGGGGCTGAGCTCTGCCTGTTCCTGTGCCTCCTCATCAGTCCCCTGATGACGCTCACTGGGCAGCGCTGGTTCTTCCCGCTGCGGCGCTGGTACGGAATCATGATGGCGTGCTGCGGTATCGGCGACGCGATCGCCGCCGGTCTCACTGATACTTTCTCGGGCGGCTTCTTCGCCAAGCTCACCGAGCACACTTTCACGCTGGTGGGACTCATCATGGTGATGCTGGTTATCCCGCTCCTGATCACGGGCAACAAGTGGGCGCAGCGCAAACTGGGCCGGTACTGGAAGCTGCTGCACCGGCTCATCTATGTCATCTGGGGCCTGCTCGCCATTCACCTTCTGACGCTGTTCGGATTCCAACCAGGCATCCAAGTTGGCGGTGCTGGTGACGGTGACATTATCTTTCACCAGCGCTTCTACCAGTATTCAGCGTGCAGCATCTTTCTGCTGACTCTCCGGCTGCCGCCGGTAAAGCGCTGGATCGCCGCTCGTCAAAGGGAAGGCCGGAACTGGCTCGTAGTCCTGACAATCACGCCGATTTTCGCGCTCTTCGTGTTCGGGATGGTGTTCCTCATTAACGAGGAGATCTTCAAGGGAATCGACATGTTCAACAACACTCCCAGCAGCGAATAGACAGTGCTTCCGCATCGCTAGGAGAGGGATTCGATGAGCGAGACGTACGCCAGGCGGAGGCAGGAGCCGACGAATGCGGTCGGCTTCATGCTCGCCGCCGTCTCCCTCCTGGCCACCATCTTGGTGGTCGCGGGGCTCATCTACGCCACGGGAGTTGGCGCGCGTCGTAAAGCCTTGCTGGCTGCCGGCGATTGCGCGCCCGTGCCCAGTCTGGTGGTAACCGGCCTGGACTGTACAACCGAGCAGCAGCTGGCCGGTCAGTACACGAAGATCACGACTCCGGCCATTCAGCAGCTGAATGCCGACGTGGCCGCCTATACCGCCAACGAGCGGCACGATCTCGCCGCGGCCGAATCGGCCCTGATGGCGCAGGTGACATTGGCGGAAGCGCTGGATAAGGGCCTGGCTCGATTCCCGTTCCCGGCTGCGGTCGCCCCTCGAGCCGAGGCGCTAATGCAGGCTATCGATGCACGGGTCAAGCTGACCGCGGAGCAAGCGCGGTCGTCCTCACTCGCACAGTTGCGGTCGTTCAACAGCCGGGTTCAGATCGCCAGCGCGGCCGTCAGGACCGAGATGAAGCTCGTCCGCAAGGCTCTTTACACGCGACCGACAGCGGATCAGGAGCCTTCATAGCGATTACTCGCAAGTCAGGCAGGCCAGGATGCTCAGGTCAGATGCTGAGCGTAACTCGAAGATGTCTTCGGTTTATCCGTAGCGACAGCCAGCTACAGCTTTGAGATGTCTTAGCATCCGAAAGCGTCTTCATAAATCCGTCATAAGTGTTGATAATGGTCTAGCTGAGGGGCAGGATCGGATGCTAAGTCGGCCGCGTGCGGAATAAAAGGGGCTAAATCACAAGTCACGCGCCGCACTGATCCAAGGGCATGCCGCCTTAGACACTGCGAGGGCACGGAAGGTTGTGCGCTGGTAGGTCGCGATGTGTTAGGAGACTGTGATGGTGACCGCCGAGACTGAGCAGCAGCGCAAGCGACGTGAGGAGTTACGGTGCCTGTTCGACGAGGTCGCCGGGCTGTATGACGCCACCCGCCAGGGCTATCCCGCCGAGATCGTCGATGCAGTGTGCACTCAGGCCGGGATCGGCCCGGGTGCCGCGGTGCTCGAGATCGGCTGCGGCACCGGTCAGCTCACCGCGGACCTTGCCGGGCGGGCCTTCAACCTGACCGCCATCGACATCAGCCCGGCGATGATCGAGGCTGCCAGGTCCAACGTGGCGGACCCGACGACGCGGTTCCAGGTGACTTCGTTTGAAGACTTCCCCGGCAGCGGTCACGTTGATCTCATCGTCGCGGCCACCGCCTTCCACTGGGTCGATCCCGCCATCGGCCTGGCCAAGGCCGCCCGGCTGCTGCGGCCCGACGGCTGGCTGGCGCTGCTGAGCACCGAAGAGCGCTATCCCGAGCCGCTGCGGACACGGCTGCGGGAGTTGTGGACGAGATACAGCCGCCGGATCGTCAGATCAGCCGTCCAGCCAGCCTGGGTCACGATGCTGCAGGAGACTGACCTGTTCGGCGAAACGATCGAGGTGCTGCACACCAGGGCCTTGCGGCTTCCCGTACAGGCGGTCCTCGGAGTCGAGCGCACGCGCGCCACGTTCCTCAGCTATAGCCAGCAGGACCAGGCAGACTTCACCGCCGACCTCAGCGCGCTGCTAGAGCCGAGCGCCCACATCGACGTAGTCCAGGAAACGATCCTCTCCATGGCGCTGGTAGCCACCTGACGCCAGCGCATTGCGCTCTCGGCGAACCACCGCGTGCCTGCTGCTTGCCAGGGAAGTGACGCACTCATCCCGGGCCCGGACGCGCACCTGGCACCCACGCACTATCAGGACTGGCTTCAGAGAGCTTCCCGGTTACGGGCGCAACCCGCCTGCCTGTCATGCCTGCGGGCCGGGCACGTTCCCCCCGGATTTCGTGCGGCCGGCCGCGGGGAATCACCTGACGTCAGCGCTAGATGCGGGCCGGCGCAGCGGCCGCTTCCAGAAGAAGGTGTGGAACCCGGTTTCGCCCCTGTGGGCGAAGTCAACGGTCAGCAGCTCCCAGCCATCGCGGGCCATCTTGTTCATGTGGACCGTCAGGGATTCGGGGTTGTGCGCGCTCTGAGTGCAGAAGTACTCGAACTCCGCCATGCTCCTGAGGGTAACCCTGCCCTTGGCTTTGCCCAATCCGCGAATAGGCATTACGTGGCCTTGACCATTGCGCAGACCGCGCGCCGGCAAACGCTGAGACAGCCCTAGTTTCCGTTTCCTTCGAGGTCGTTCGTGTGGAACCTTATGAGCATTGCGATGACATGCCTGACATCGCTCACGGCTGATGGGGATTCCGCGCCGCGTGGCGCTGAAGGTAGGTTGCTATGGGCAGCGCCAGGTTCAGCGGTCAGGTGTGCCATGACGAGCCCGCGGATGACGGCAGTCCCGGCAGTCCCGGCCGTCAGCGGCGGAGCGGACCGCGCGCGACGCCGCTGATCGGCGCGCTCATCCTGTCGCTCGCCGGACTGGCGGCACTGCCGGCCTCGACGGCCTCGGCGGCGTCCGCGGCATCAGCGGCGTCCGCGGCATCCGCGGCATCCGTGGCATCTCCGGCCAGCCAAGCGGTCCCGCACGGAACGCGGGCCATCGAGGCGGCTCCCCGCGTTCCGGCCGGTGCCAAGCGTCGGCGCCGTGCAGCCGTCGGCCGAGATCTCGGCCGAGTGGTGCTGAAGCCCCGTGACAACGCCGCGCTCGCCCGGTTCATCGCGGACGTGACCAACAAGAACTCGCCGTTGTTCCGCCAGTACCTGCCGGCCGGCGCCTTCGCGAGCCGGTTCGGCCCGTCGGCGGTCGGCGATCGGTGCGCGCACTCGGGCTGACGGCCGACGGCCTGCGGGTCAGCGGCCTATCGAGCGATGGCCTGCTGATGCGGTTCAGCGGAACCGCCGCGCAGGTCGAGGCTGCCTTCCACACCGGGCTGGAGAGCTACCGGCTGCGCGACGGCTTCACCGGGCGCGCGACGACTTCGGCCGTCCCGCTGCCGGCCACGATCGCGGGCTCGGTCGCCGCGGTGCTCGGCCTGGACGACCTGGTGCAGGAGCAGCCGGCCGGGATCGTGCGCGCGCCCGCCTCGGACCGGGGCAAGATCCGCGCGGCCGCGACGGCGAACTTCAGCTATCCGGCCGGCTCACCGAAGGCCTGCACGGCCGCGACGCGGCTGCCGCACCAGTTCGGTGGACTGACCGACGATCAGATCGCCCACGCCTACGGCGCGTTCGGCCTCTACGGCAGCGGCGATTTCGGCGCGGGCCAGCACATCGCGATCTACGAGCTCGAGCCGTTCCTGCGCTCGGACGTCAAGACGTTCGACACGTGCTACTTCGGCGCCACGGCGGCCGCGCAGATGCTCACGCGCCTGCACGTGTACTCGGTCGACGGCGGCCAGCCGGCCGGGCCGGGCAGCGGCGAGGCGATACCTCGACGTCGAGGACGTCTCGGCGATCGCGCCCGGCGCGACCATCGACGTCTACGAAGGCGCGAGCCCGGGCACCGACGGCACCGATCTACGACCCGGTCGACGAGTACGCGGCGATCGTCGACGCCGACACCGACCAGGTCGTGAGCACGAGCTGGGGGCTGTGCGAGCAGGCCATCCAGGCCGGCCAGCCCGGCCTCCAGCAGGCGGAGAACCTGCTGTTCGAGCAGGCCGCCGCGCAGGGGCAGACGGTGTTCGCCGCCGCCGGGGACAACGGCTCCGACGACTGCAACACGTTCGAGACCTCGACTCCGGCCGCCGGGCCAGAACCCGCGTCTCGGTCGATGACCCGGGCAGCCAGCCCTATGTCGTGTCGGTCGGCGGCACGACGATCGACGACGCGGCCACCCAGCCGCCGGCCGAGCACGTCTGGAACGACGGCGCCGACGGTGGCGGGGCGGCGGCGGGATCTCGCAGTCGTGGGACGATGCCGGCCTGGCAGCAGGCGGCGACGGTTCCGGGGATCGCGCTGCCGGGCAGCGCCGACTACACCAACGCCGAACCAGGTCGAGAAGACGAGTTCGGCTATCCGCCGGACTTCTGCCAGGCGACCGTGCCGGGCGCGACTTCGGCGACGCCGTGCCGGCTGGTGCCCGACGTGTCGGCGCAGGCCGACGAGTTCACCGGCGCGATCACGGTCTACGCAGGCGGCCTTCGGCGGCTGGAGCACGATCGGCGGCACCTCGTCCGTCGACGCCGATCTGGGCCGCCATGCTGGCGCTGGTCAACGCCTCGCCGACGTGCGCCGCGCATCCGGCCACGCGCAGCGGCGTCGGCTTCGCCAGCCCGCTGCTGTACGCGGTGGCGTCGAACCCGGGCGCCTACGCGGCGTCGTTCAACGACATCACGACCGGCAACAACGACATCTACGGCCTCGACAACGGCCTGGTGTTCCCGGCGACGACCGGCTACGACCTGGCGTCGGGCTCGGCTCGCCGCGGCTGACCGGCCCCGGTGGCACCGCCGGGCTCGCCTACTACCTGTGCAGCCTCGGCGGGCCAGGCGAGCCGGCCGGTCGTCACCGGCGTCAGCCCGCCGTCCGGCAGCATCGGCGGCGGGGAGCAGCATCACGATCACCGGGACGGGATTCGAGTCCGGCGGGTCGCCGGATGTCGCGGCGATCGAGGTCGGCGCGCGCGCCAGATCCCGGCGAGCCGACTTCACCGTCCGCAGCGCGACCGACCTATCCGCGACCCTGCCGCCCGCGCGCGACGCCCGCCCGCCGCTCGCGCCCGCGCCGCAGGACGGCGCCGGGCCGGCCGACGTGATCGTGACGCTGACCGACGGTCGAGTCGAGCATGCCCGGCCCGGCACTCGACCTTCGAGTACGTGGACACCAGGTCCGGCAACGCCGTCCCCAGCGTCACCGGCGTGATCCCGTACGGCGGGTCCGGAGCCGACGCCGGGCCCGGTGACGATCCTGGGCTCCGGCTTCACCGGCGCGACCTCGGTCACCTTCGGCGGCGCCGGCGCCGCGACCTTCACGGTGAACAGCCCGAACCGGATCACCGCGACCCCGCCCGCCGTACTCCCCGCGGCACCACCTGCGCGCCGCTGCCCACCACCGGCGTCTACGCCGGCGAGAACGCGGCCAACGACATCTGCCAGGTCCAGGTGCAGGTCACGGCAACTCGGCACGGGAAGCGCGGCCGGGCAGATCCTGCCGCCCGCCGAGGGACCGGTCACGGTCAACTCGCTGGGCGTGCTGGTGGCTCCGCCGGGCTGCGGCTGCGAGATCGCGCAGGCGCCGACCGAGTACGACTACGTGCCGGCGCCGACGATCACCTCGGTCTCGACCTCGACCGGCGGGGCAGCGAACCTGGCGAGCGAGAAGGGCGGCACGGTGATCACCGTCCACGGCAGCGGGCTCGACCCGCTGACGATCGACTGGGCCGACTTCGGCGACCCGCCGCCGGAGTCCTCGATGGACACCAACTACGTGTTCCTGACCGGAACCGAGATGCAGATCACCGCGCCGCCGGACCATTCACGGACCGGCCCGGTCGCCGTCCCGTTCAGCGTCAAGACGCTTGGCGGGCAGTCGGCGCCGGCGACCGTCACGTACGCGGGCATACCGGAGGTCACCGCGGTCGTGAACACGGTCGAACAGCACCGAACCTGGACGGCACCTACGGCGCTCCGGACACCGGCGGGACCCCGATCCCGATCAGCGGCCGAGGGATTCGCCGGCCAGCTGATCGCCCCGATCGAGTTCACCGACACCGAGTCGCCGTTCTCGGTCGGCACCCAGTACACGTTCACCGTCACGGCAGCACCGGCGCCTGAGCACGCAGACCGTTGCAGCAGAACCCGGCGCTCGTAGACGTCCAGCTCTGCACGGTCACCGGCTGCAGCCCGACCGGCCCGCAGACCAGCTGTACCTCTATCCGCCCGGCAACCCGCGGGTCGACCTCGGTGTCGCCGGCTTCCGGCCCGGCCGCGGGCGGCACGAAGGTGACGATCGGCGGCCAGAACCTCGGCTGCGCGCTCGACGTGTTCTTCGGCAAGGTCGACAGCCAAGTCGTTCACCCGGCCATCGCGCTGCTCGACTGCGGCTCGACGATCACGCTGACCGCTACCTCACCCAAGGGGAAGGCGGGTGCGAAGGTACCGGTGACCGTCGACACGATCGAGAGCTACTTCGCGAACGCGGGCCACGGCACCAGTAGCGCGAAGTTCACCTACAAGTAGCAAGGAAACGGGCACTTCACGCGGATTGCTCAGCCAGGGTCGCGGCAGCCGGGCCGGCTGACTACGGTTGCTGCGTGACTGACCTGTGCATGCAGGACGCGATTGCGCTTGCCGGGATGCTGCGCCGACGGGAGGTATCGGCGCGAGAGGTCGCGGCGGCGCACATCGCCCGGATCGAGGCGTTCGACCCGGCCATCAACGCCGTCGTTACTCGCACGTTCGAGGCGGCCATGGGCCGGGCGGCGGACGCTGACGAAGCGATCGCGCGCGGCAACCCGGTCGGCCTGCTGCATGGCCTGCCGGTGGCGCACAAGGACCTGGCTGAGACAGCTGGGGTCCTGACTACCTACGGTTCTCCGCTGTTCGCAACGAACATCCCGGACCGCGACGCACTCGTCGTGCAGCGGATGGCGCAAGCGGGCGCGATCAGCCTGGGCAAAACTAACGTGCCCGAGTTCGGCGCGGGCTCGCACACCGTCAACCCGGTCTTCGGCGCCACCCGCAACCCTTATCACCTGGGTCGTAGCGCAGGCGGCAGCAGCGGCGGCGCGGCGGCGGCGCTGGCGGCCCGCTTCATCACCCTGGCCGATGGGACCGACCTGGGCGGGTCGCTGCGGAACCCGGCCAGCTTTTGCAACGTCGTCGGGCTCCGGCCGAGCCCGGGCCGCGTGCCCAACTGGCCGCTTGCCGATGTCGCTGACCAGTTCAGCGTGGCCGGGCCCATGGGGCGCACGGTCGGCGATGCTGCGCTGCTGCTGTGCGTGCTTGCCGGGCCCGATGCGCGGGTGCCGCTGGCGCTGGATCAGCTGCCGCCTGCTATCGCGGACCCGGTACAGATCGCCGCGCTGCTGGACCGGGATCTGGACGGGCTGCGGATCGCCTGGAGCGCCGATCTCGGATTGCCGTTCGAGCCGGAGGTGCTCGAGGTACTGGCTCCTGCCCGGGAGATCCTGGCCGGACTTGGCGGCACGGTCACCGACGCGACCCCGGACCTGTCTGGCGCGGACGAGTTGTTCCGTACGTTCCGGGCGTTCGCGTTCGCCACTTTCCGGCATGACTTGCTGACCGCGGCTCCGGACCAGATCGGCCCGAACGTCACCTGGAACATCCAGCGCGGCCTGGAACTTACTACGGGCGACCTGAGCCGGGCGACCGTGCTGCGCGCCGGGCTAGCGGAGCGGATCAGCTCGTTCTTCGCCGATGTGGACGTCCTTGCTTGCCCGGTGAGTCAGGTCGCACCGTTCGATGTGAGCCTCGACTGGGTGCACGAGATCAACGGTCGTCCGCTGGACACCTACCTCGACTGGATGGCGTCCTGTTACCTCATTTCCGCGACGGGGCTGCCGGCGATCAGCGTGCCTGCGGGATTTACCGCGGATGGACGGCCGGTGGGGCTGCAGCTGGTTGGCAGGCGCCGAGGCGACTGGGATCTGCTGGCAGTAGCTCGCGCGTTCGAGTCGGCCACCGGGCACGCATCCCTGGTGCCGGAGTCGGCCCCGTCGCTGACTGCTGCCTCTGGCTAGGCGATCACTGTCAGAATCGGGACGTTAGTCAACATCGCCTGCGGACCGGTGGTCAACGAACCAGAATCTGATACATGACGTTACGTGCTGACGAGATAGCGCATAGTTACGTAAGGGACCCGGATCGCGTGTGGGAGCGCCTCACCCGGCCCATTCCGGACGGCTCTATCGCCGGGGACAAGACCGAGTGGGACGGGATTATTTTCGAGATCGCAGACGCGATGCAGCCGAGCAGCGCCAGAGTGCCGGGGCGGCATGCGCGGCGAGGTGCTGGATGACCTGGCGGTCCGCCGCTGCCGAGTGTGTCCTCCAGGCGGGGACCTGGGCGCGGCGGATCAGCTCCCGGGTTGACAGCAGATAGGCTCGTGCGCTACTAAGTACCACGTAGTACGTGGTACTTAGTAGCGGGAGTGATGCGCATGCACGGCAGGTTCGACGAGCTGGGCCGGTTCGCAGACCCTTCGCTGCTCATCCTGACCAGCCTCGCTGACGGGCCGAAGCACGGGTACGCCATCATGACCGACATCGCCGGGTTCAGCGATGTGCAGATGGAGCCTGGCACCCTGTACGGCGCACTGTCCCGGCTTGAGCGCCGCGGCTGGGTGCGTCCGCTCGCGACGGACGAGCGCCGGCGACCCTACGAGATCACCGCCGCGGGCCAGGAAGTGCTAGCCCAGCAGCTTGCCAGCATGCAGCGGATCGTGCGGATCGGCCGCCAGCGGACTGCGACTGCCTGAGCGCCGAGATGACACGAACGCTGGCCTCCCGGCTATCCCGCGCCCTGATCGGCTGCCACCCGCGCCGCTGGCGGCAGCGATATGGCGACGAACTGCTCGATGTGCTTGATCAGCACCGCGCGGGCGCGCGGACTGTGCTCAACCTGGCTGGCAGCGCGCTCAGCACCCATCTGGACCCTGCCTACCGCATGGAAGGTCTTGCGATGAAACGCTTGCGCCGTGCCGCGCTGATATCAGCCGCGGCCGTTGTCCCGATCGCGTTGATCGCAGTGCCGTTCGGCTTGTTCGTCAATGCTCAGAACTGGAAGGACAGCCACTGGCACATCGGCATCGAAGGCGGTGTGGATGCCATGGCTTTCTCTCCCGACCAGCGCATCCTGGTCACGGCCACCTCAGGGTCCTCGGATGGCCTTGACACCTTGTGGAACGTGTCCAGCCCAGCCCGGCCTGGCAAGCTGGCCAGTTTCGAGGGCGGAGCCCCCACGACGCTCTCCCCCGACGGGCGCACGGTCGTGACCGACTCTTACCGCGATCAGCCGGCCCTGTGGAACGTCGCCAACCCCCGGAAGCCAGCCAGGATAACGACGCTCAAGTCCGGTGACAGCAGCCTGCTGTGGGGAGATGCGTTCTCCCCGGACGGCCACATTCTGGCCGTGGCCTACACCGACCGGCTCTACTTGTGGAACATCACCAACCCGGTCAGGCCGCTGCTGGTGAGTACGCTGGCCGACCCGGTAGCGCCGCCGGCCCCGGCCGCCTGCGGCCAGCCATGCCAGGCACCCGACCCCTTCTACCAAGGCGACATTGCCTTCTCACCTGACGGCCGCCTGCTGGCCGCCACCGCCGGCAGCGATCAGGTCGCCCTGTGGAACGTGGCCAACCCGGCACGCGCCACCCGTATCGCGACGATGCCGAGCCGGTCGGGTTTCATCGACGCCCTGGCATTCTCGCCGCTCGGCAACCTGCTCGCTGCCATCAGCTATGGCGGCACCGTCAGCTTGTTCGGCCTGGCCGCTTCAGGCCGTCCCGCCCTCGCCGCGATGATGCAGACACTGCCAGCAGCACAGCTGGCGGCAGATCCATGTGGCTGCTCCAGCGCTCTTTACACGCTGGCGTTCACTTCTGACGGGCGAACGCTCACCGGCGTCGCGAGCACCAGCATGCCGTCACAGCCGATCGCCACTCCAACCGCGCAAACCTCGGCGCTGCCAATACGGGACTACGTCTTCGTCTGGAACGTGACGAACCCGCGATCGGTTACCCGCGTCGCCGCCTTCAGCCGCAACGTCGACACCGGCTACGGCAACACCAGCCTGCCGCTGCTAGCCCCCGATGGCCACACCCTGGCAGCCGGGGCACCGTTCGGCAGCTTCGGGATGAAACTGTGGACGTTGCCCTGACTTGCGTTGCTGATATGCGCGGACGATCGCGCTAGGCTCACGCCGGCGCGGAGCTACGTCTACGGTTGTGCGCTCCGCTCAACTGAGGGAGCCCGGATGCTCGCGCTGGCTATCGCGCTGACCGTACTGCTGCTGTGTGAGTCCGTGCCGTCGGCGGTGGCCGACCTGGCCCGTTACCGGTCAGGACTTGTGCGGCTCGACCAGCTCACCCGTCTCGGCGTGCTGGAAGGCCGCAACCTGTGGGCTGTCTCGCTGCTCGGCGCTATCCATCTCGCTGGCAGCGGCGCGGTCATCGCCGGCCTGTTTGCGCCCGCCGCGGGCGTTGCTGGCGGCGCGCTCGAGGCGGCGGCCTTCGGCTGGGTTCTGTCCCGGCAGTTGCGCCACGGAGACCGGGGCCGATCGCTCGGCGCGTACTCGCTGTTCATGGCGGTCGCGCTGGCAGTGCTGGCGGTAAACGCCGTGCGCTGATCCCGGCACACGCCCGTGTCTTTACGCTGAGGAACCTGTAGTCGGGATCAAAGCCGGAGGCCGACGTTGCGAGTCATCGTGGTCGGCGCGGGTTTCGCCGGGCTGATGGCGGCCTGGCAGCTCACCCAGCGTGGTTGCGAGGTTGTGGTGCTGGAGGCGCGCGACCGGGTGGGCGGCCGGGTCTGGTCGCAGGAACTCATCCCTGGAGATCCGCGGACGGTGATCGAGCGAGGCGCGGAGTTCGTGCTCGACGGCTACGACATGTTGCGCGAGGTGCTGGCCGAGCTCGGACTTGAACTCGCGGACACGGTGATGTCCTACTACGAGCGTGAGCCGCGCGGTGGCGGCCCGGTCAGTGCGGCGGGGGTAAGCGAGTGTGCTGCCTGGATGGCTGCGGCGGCGGCCGCGGCCTCCGGGTCCGCCTCTCTTGACGATGTAGCCGCTGGCTGGGCGGGCGACACCGCCGCCCTCGCGGCGTACCTGGCCCGGATGGAGACAACGTCAGGCGCCAGCGCCGACCAGCTGTCTGCCGCGGTCGCGCAGGACGCGACCGCCGGGTTCGGCTGGCGGCCAAGCTGGCGGGTAGCAGGCGGCAACCAGCAGGTGGCGAAGGGCCTGGCCGAGCGGCTCGGCTCCGCGGTGCGGCTGGCGAGCCCGGTCCGAGCTGTACAGCAGAACCAGCGCGGCGTGGATGTGAGCACTGCGGGCGGAACTGTGACCGGGGACGCCGCGGTCCTCGCCGTGCCGATGGCGGTACTGCGCCAGTTGCCCATCGTGCCGACTGTTCCCGGCCGTCAACGGGCGGCCTGGCAGCGCAGTGGGCTCGCGCACAACGCCAAGCTCCATATGCCGCTGAACACGCCGGCTCCGACGTCTGCGGTGCAGAGCGTGCCCGGCCGGTTCTGGACCTGGACCGCCGCTGATGTGAACGGGCAGGTCCAGCCAATCTTGCACGCGTTCGCCGGGACCCGGCAGGGCCTGTCCGCCCTGGCTGTCGCTCACGGACCGGCCACCTGGGCAGCGCAAGCCGCCGCGCTGCGCCCGGAGCTGGACACCGACTCAGCCCGGGCAGTCCTCACCACCTGGAATGACGACCCTTGGGCGGGTGAGTCATACACGGCCGACACGGTGACTGCAGCGCCCGGCGACGCCGGCATCCTGGCCGCTCCGGCTGGTCGCATCCATTTCGCCGGTGAGCACACCGCCGGTCAGTGGGCGGGCCTGATGGAAGGCGCCCTGCGGTCAGGTGAGCGCGTAGCCGGCGAGGTGCTTGCCGCCGAGCACGCTGCTCCCTGACGACACCTGCTCAGGCCGCGACCTGCCGCGCCGGCTCGCTGACCAAGTCGCGCCGGGTCGGACACCTGTGACCAAGATCCACAGCTCTCTAGTCCCGCCTGAGAGTACGACTGGGGGAGACCCCGTAAACCCGCCGGTAATGTGCGGCGAACCGGCTTGAACTGAGGAAACCCCATCGGTACGCGATGGCGGTCACGGTATGGCTGGCTGGGTCCGCGGCCTGGAGGTCACGGTGAGCTCGCTCGAGACGAACGCGGCGCAGGTACTCCATCGGAGTGATGTCGACATGCCGGCGGAAAGCCAGCTGGACAGCACGGACGGTGACATGACACGCGGCGGCGATGTCGGCGACGGTCACGTCAGTGTGGGCGTGCTCGTCGATGTAGGCCATCGCGCGGCGGAGCGTGGCCGGGTGCGCGTCGTGCCGGTCTTCCATGGTCGGCTCGCTGACAGCGGTGTTCGGGAAGGTCACCAAGGTCGCGGTCGCCAGTAGCTGCGTGGCGCTGGCGATGAGCAGCGGCGGGGCGCCGTCCGGGTTGGCGAGCATGCTGGCGACATATGACCGGGCGGCCCACCAGCTCGCGCCGGCCGCGGGCGATTTCGGGTCGAGGCTGGTGAAGCGGACCGGTTCGGCCCGCCCAGCCGGCGCTGACGCCGCGACCCTGGTCAGCAGGACCGGGTCAATGACGCAGTTCTGGAGTTCGCCGGGCATCCAGCGCGCCGTATAGGGGCGGTCGGGTTCGCTCATCAGGAAAAGGTCACCGACGTCGTAACGCCGGTGAGCGCCGTTGCTGACCCGATCGAGTCGGCCGGTCGAAGTGCGGGTCACGACGATCTTGTTCAGAGGCTCCACTTCGAATTCAAGATCGGCCGACTGGTAGGCGCTCTCGACAGCGAATGCCCCGGCGTCCGCCCGCCGGTGCCGCAGCATATGCCGGTCATCGTCCCCGCGGATGCGCATGGACGTGCCGTAGGCCTCGACGAGGAACTGTTCGATTGCGTCGGCACTGGAGAACTCGTATTCCGTCGTGCGCACGGCAGTCGTCTCTGTTGATCTGGTCCCTGGCACGCGGCTAAGGTTCCCGGCAAAACGTGATCTATCCGCCCGATATATCTGCCTGTTCAGAACGAAGCGAGCACGAAACCATCCGAAGCTTCGTTTTTCGTACCGGGATCGCGGCTGTTACTTCGCCTCAGGCGTATTTCAGACCTCCGCGCGACTGGCACGCTCAACCTGTGCGGGCAGGCACGGCAGGGAGGGGTGCCTTGCCTTGCCCGCACGCCAGCCCTGACGGAGCGGTTCAGCCCATTGGCGAAATGCCCGAGGTGACGCGAACGCTGGCCATCCTCGGCGTCGACCGCATCCTGGCCATCTACCCCTGCCTCGAAGACGCTGCGGAAGCCGAGTGCTGCTGCCGCCAGCCGGCACCATGACGGCCCACCGGAACCGACGGCTAGCTGACCGCGACAACAGACAGGTCTGCCCTATGAGGACATCTTGTGACCCTCGGCTTGCTCGGGAGCGACGCTCCAGCCACGCTGCGATGGCACGTAGACAGGCCCGTCGCCGGAGCCCTCATCCGCGATCCGGATCAGTCCGCGCCTGGTCATCTCAGCCAGCTCCTCTTCCAGCGACGATGGGGCGATACTGGTTGCGCTGGCGATATTGCGGAAGTTCGCTCGCTGCCCGCTGAATTCAAGCGTCGCTATCGCCTCATAGAGCATGAGTGCGCTATCAGGCAGGCTTTGCACGTCAACGCCTGGCGAATCTCTCTTATCCGTCATCGCAGTTCCTTGGTGCCGTTCGTTCTCGTGCTCCCGCCCTACCCCGAGGCGCGAGCCGGAAGCTTAGATCGTCAGGCGGTGACGACCCGCTTCCCTGTGCCGGAACCGCGCGAACCGGCGTTCCGGCGCGACGGCGCAATTTCGCCATGGTGCGGGGCCGACTTGCCGGACCGGGATGCGGGGGCAATGAGTGCCTGGGGGCGTGCCGCAGCCGCGGCTAGCATGCTGACGGCAACCGGGACGCGCTTAACAACTGTCAGAGCCATCTGCGTAACGAGCATCAACCGATGCCCGCTCCAGATGACTCTCGAATCCATAGGGTGAGCGCCACTGAACGGTTATGGTCTTGCTCGAGACGGGGCCGGCAGGCGCTTCGAATGTGAACGAAAATGAGTCATGGGCGCCAAGCGGATCGAATCGCACTGCTCCCGGAGGCAAATCAGCGGTGCCGTCAAGTCTGACGCGAAAACCAGCCGGAGCTCCGTGTAGCTCTACACTGAGCGTCACGATAAGGTCACCAGATCCGCAGACGTTGAGCGGTGGCAGTGACGTGAGATTAGTGAAACGTCTGCTGGATATAGAAACCCGGTGGGCGCTAGTTTCCGACCGTTCCTGTTGCCCGGCTGCTGCCTGCTTAGAAGTGGGGGGCCAACACGATGGAAGTTTGGCCGGCTTCGTGTGGAGCAGTGGCACAAGCGGCGACTGCGGGGCGGCCAAGAGATCTGAGCTGACCTGGCATACCTGACGGCTAAGTACGGCGCTCGTGCGAAAGTACTCCACCCGCCTCGTGGATGCGTTCAGGAAAGTTGTCCAGTTGTCGTCCTCAGCCAGGGTGTAACCAACAACCGAGATCCCGGAGCTGACCTCGATTCGCTCAGCGGAGAGCCACGGTTGCCTCATGAACTCCGCATAATAATTTCCTGTCCTGGGTATCGGATATACATAGAGAATGTATGGCAGCAAGAATGCTACAGATATCAGCGTGAGAGCGAATGCCAATAGGCTCAGTCGGCCAAAGGTGTGCCTGAAAGCGATTAAATCGACAATTATAATAACCACGAGCACGGCGATTGAAAGGGCCAGGTTGTTCTTGACGAGGGCGACGGTATTGTCCCAGTCCGCTGTGAGCCGGTTAAATGCCGTAAGCGGCGCTAGGCGCGTCGGCGAGATCAGTAAGGCAGCCCCGAATGCCATGAAGCCGAGGATGAACCGCCTAAAGATAAGCAATACGATAGCTAGGTAAGGTAGAAACAGCGGAACCAGCGGAACGACGGTGCCAAGGATTGTGTTAACATAGCCACCCGACGATGCAATAGTCGTCGCCGTGGTGGCGTTATAATCGGCCACAATCATCAAGCGGGTGACTGATATTAAAAGCAGCCCTACAGGCGACAGCAGCAGGGTGACACTCCGCCGAATCCAGAATGCTGGCAGTCGCGAGATATGACCCGGGCTCTGCGTTGCAGACGCCACGCGACTCCCTCCCCGGCCATCCCGGCGCCGTTGCAAACTCAGCCTTAGGCGCCTGACTAGCCGTCCAGCGGAAAATTTCCTTGCACCCCGCGAACCCGACCGCTTGAGCCCCCGCCTCGGGGAGCCATCGTCAGGTATCACGGGTGTCAGTTAGCCCCTACCCCTATCAGCCTGCGCACGATGATCGCAGCACCTACTGGGACGCATCAGGTGAAGCCACGGTTTACCCGCTATACATGACTTTCGGGCACCATGAATGGCTTACGGCAACGGCTGCGATCGAGCGGCTGCGAAGATCTCTGCGAACGTTCGGCTTTGCCGGGCGAGCCGCTGGGCCTGCGCAGTTGTCAAATGCGGGCTCAGCTCGACCGCAAGTTCAGCGCGGGACTGGTATCCCATCCGGGGGTCGGCGTCGGCCCGGTGAACTTTGCCGGCGGTCGGGCCGTACCGGGCGCGAGAGGCGAGGGCGGCCGCGACGTCGCTGCCCAGGTCCACCGCAGCAACCACGAGGACCCGGCTGTCGTCCTGCTCGATCAGGTTCTCGATCACAGTGACGGCGAGGCTCAGTTCAAGGTAATCAGCGTCGTCAATGATCACCAGAGTCGGCGCCGACCCGGACACTGCTGCCACGACCTGGGCAGCGCGGGCGGCAATGTTGTCCTCACCATCTGGGGCGTCGTCTGCCGGGTTGCCCCGGGCAGCTGCGGCCAGGCTGGCCAGTAGAAGCGACATCGTCCCGGCGATCCCGGATAGCAGCAGGCTGCCCATGCCCAGACGCGGGGCGCCGCGCAATCGGCTGCGGCACAGCATCGCGGCTGCCTGCCGCCGCACTTCGGCTGCGAGCAGGCCGTCCCGCAAAGCGAGAGCCTGCGGTCCGTGCCCGCCCGGCAGCGACCGGCCGTTGATGCGCACCACCGGGCAGATCGGGGCATCAGTTTTGCTGATGATGGCCGGCAACTGGTCAAGGACGGTGGACCGTCCCCAGCCCTCAGGGCCGACGAGCAGGACTACATGGGAGCCGACACCAGCTTGCCGAATCCCGTCCCACCATTGCGCCAGCTCCGCCGCCGCTTCCTTCTGCCGCCTTCCTAGCATGAGGCCAGCCTAGAAGGCCAGGGGGCCGATCCCGCACGTACACCGCCGCAAGTGCCCGATGCAGGTGCGCCACAGGGCGCGCGCAGCCCCGGCAGCCGGGAACTCATTGGCCGGGGCGGTGGCCGTGTCCATGATGATCCCTCCCGTTCGTCGTGGTGACGGACTACGCGAGATGATGGAGGACCTATGAAGTACATGCTGATGTTCTGGGATGACGACTTCGCCGAGGCGACGACCGCTGAGAACGCAGCCGACGAGGAAGCGGCCATGCTGACGGCCATCACGTCGTGGGTGGACGAGATGACCGGCCGGGGGATACGGCTTCACGGCAGCGCTCTCAGCTATGCCACAGAGGCCAGAATCGTCCGTGTCCGCGCTGACGAGCTTCTCGTCTCCGACGGGCCTTTCGCAGAGACCAAGGAGCAGATCGGCGGCTACGACGTGATCGAATGCGCAGACCTGGATACGGCCATCGAGGTAGCCGCCGCGCATCCGCTCGCCCGCACCGCCACGGTCGAGGTGCGGCCGCTGGAGGACTTTCCTGGCGGCTTGTGACCGTCAGCGCTGGCCCGGCAGGCGAAGGCTCCTAGAGCGGCAGGACGAGCCTCGTCAGTCTTCCGCTGGGTGCCAGTCGACCGGCGCCGGCAGCGAGCCCTGCCTGATGATGTTGGCGTAGACACTTTCGAGCGCCTGGGCTAGCGGCCCTACCAGGGCGGCCGGCAGCCCGCCGAAGAAGAGGCGCCGCACAAGGTCAACGTGGCCGGGCGCCGCCTCATCCAGGGCCCGCCGCCCGCGGCTGGTCAGCGTCACCTCGGTCACGCGTCTGTCAGCGGCGGACAGCCCGACTGACACCAGGCCCCTGTCGCTCATCCGCCGCACGTGATGGGACACCCGGCTGCGCTCCCACCCGATCTGGGCGGCAAGCACCGTGATCTGCATCCGGCCCCCGTCGGCGACGCTCAGTGCCGTCAGTACGTCGTAGTCCGGCAGTGACACGCCGCTGTCCGCGAGCAGCTGGCGGTTCATCTCGTACGACAGGCGCAGCTGCACCCGGATATAGGCCAGCCAGGCCCGCTGCTGCTCCCCCTCAAGCCAGCCGTCAGCCGGCGCCCCGCCGCTCTCGCCGTTACGTGACATATCATGTAAGTCTAGTGCCTTGGCCTGACGGTAAAGATGCCTGGGCCTGACGGTAGAGAGGAAGGATCCAGTGGCAGAAGCGACGGAATTGCTTCACAGCAACCTGCACGAGGTCTTTTCCGAGCGGAACCCTGACCGCCGGTGGGCGGCGATCGAGAAGACCTACACAGAAGACGTGACGTTCATCGATCCAGAGGGAGAATTTGCGGGGTGGCAAGCGCTGACCGACCAGGCTCAGAACCTCCTCGATGGCTTGGTGGCAGGCTACGTCTTCGAAGAGGACGGCCCACCGTACGTTGGCACCGACACCGCTGCGCTGGCGTGGCGGTTCGGGCCGCCCGGCAAGCCGATCGCTCGCGGGCTAGACATCCTCACGATCCGCAACGGCCGCGTGAGTGTCGCACGCACCCTGATCGCGCCTGAGTCGGACACATGATCAGCGGTGCCGCCGGTACTCGAGGTGGAGTCCGTTGCTGAAAGCGGTGCTGGATAGCAGGTCGAGCGAACGTGACTTGCCGGTGTCCTCGAACAGCCGCGGGCCCTCGCCCGCCAGGTAGGGAACCACGGTCACGCTGTACTCGTCGATCAGGTCGAGCCGCGCGAGCGAACGCCAGAAGCTGATGCCGCCGTGGACGACGATGTAGCCGTCGCCGCCTCGGCGAAGCGTGTCGACCTCCTGGCCCAGATCGCCGCGGGCGATAGTGGTGTCGGCCCAGTCGGCGATTTCGAGCGTGCGGGAGAACACCACTTTGCGTGCGGCGTTGAGCGGGTCGGCGTTGGGATCGTCGATGGCGGTTGGGAAGTAGCTGGCCATGCTCTGGTAGGCAACACGGCCCATAATGTGCACGTCCGCGCCCGCATAAAACTCGCGCCCTCTGGTGTCTTCCGCGGGATCGTCCGGCAGGTCGCGGCAGAACTGGAAGAACTCGGTACCCTCGGTGGCTATCAGGCCGTCGAGCGAATAGTCGAATACGCGCGCTATCAGCTCGCGCATCTCAGAACTCCTTGGTCTCGGGTAGCGCCGGAACTCGTTCTTTCAGGGAACTGGCGACCGTCATGTCCATGGAGCCGCCCAGCAACTGCAAGGCCGCCATCCCCAGGAACCACGCTGCCCACCCGTAACATTTGCGCCGCTCCCGGTCAGTGCTCGCTTGACGTCCGAGAGCGACCAGAACGAGGCCGACGCCGAGCTGAAAGCCGCCAGCGGCAAGGCGCACGCCACCGACGGCATGGAGGTGCCGGTACTCAAATGGCCTGATCAGACGCCTCATCACGGATCCACTCCTCCTGCCCTTGTGCCTGCGTGACGATACTCTCACCGACGGGCTTCGGCCTGCAGGAACGTTTGGCCTGCGTATGCCTCGCGGCGTAGGCGGCCGGGAAAGTGTGGCCTCAGGGCAGATGCCTCAGGGGTGCCGGGGCTCGTACCGTTATGGCTGTCGGTGACTACTGGTGGACGTCGCGAAATCCGCCTCGGTGGTGCGGATGCGGATGCGGACGGCAAGCGATTCGCTGCCACCGCGCTAAGACCGCGTAGGTGCCGCTCGCGTTGAGCGACTACATGCGGCTTGCCCTTGCCGAGATGATCGGCTCCTACCTGGCTGGAGAAGTCAATGGATAGCGCTGCCCGGATACGTCAGCGAGTGCTGGCCCTGTTCCTGCCCCTTGCCGCCGTACTGTACGTCAGCGCGGAGGCCCTTAACCCCAAAGGCACCGACCAGATCCTTTCGACCACAGCCGACGCGCTGAAAGTGCTGCCCATCGCGGCGATGCACCCGGCCCAGCTTTACGTCTCAGGCTCGCTCTCGCTGCTCGCGCTGGGCGCGCTGGCGGTCTCGTATGCGGCGATCGCCACGCTGGTCAGAGGACGCGGATCAATCGTCGCCACCGTCGCTGCGCTGCTCGGGGGGCTCGGCGCCTTCTGCGGGGCTCTCGTCAACGTCCTGGTCGGTGTCAACCTGGCCGCGGCCGCGACAGCGCACGTGACCAGGGACGCGGCTGCACGGTTCCTGGTGACGTCTTTCAACTCCGGGTTCGAGCACGTGTTCTCCGGCCTTTACTTCGTCGGCATCTTCGCCGCGCCGCTCCTGATGGGGTTTGCCCTGTGGCGAAGCCGGAGTGTGCCGCGCTGGCTGGCAGTCCTGTTCGTGATCGGCCTGGAGCTCGCCCAGCAGGTCTCATCCGCAGGGCCCGTTCTCGTGGTGCGTGCTCATGCTTCCGTTTGCGGTAGCGATGCTGCTGCTGGCGGCCCGAACGTGGCAGGCGGCTGCCCAGCCGGCCAGCCGCGGCAGTGTCCCGGCGCGAGGTAACGATGCCGGAACACCTGGTTAAGGACGCAGCGGCTTATGGCCGGTGACTGGACACCTTCTCCGCGGGCCGGCGTCTCCGCTCAGGAGCGACCGGCCTGCGGGCGCGTGAACTGGGAGGAGGATGGAGGTGTGTCCTTCTGGAAGCCGGCCGAGAACCCGCGAACCCGGCCGCTGCGATCGTGGGCTTTTGACGCCGGATGCGCCGTCGCCGCGGGCGCGGCGTCCCTGGCGCACTTCTCGTTCGGCCAGGCGGGGCATGCCAGCCACCTGTCGCTGGCCGCGGGCGTGATCGTCGCGGTCGTGACGGCCGCAGCGCTGCCGCTGCGCCGGGTGTGGCCCGGTCCGGTGTTCGTGTGGACGCTGCTGGCCGCTGCCGTCCTGGCGCAGTGGCCGGACCGGGGCGCGCTGTTCCCGGTGGCGCTGGCGATCAGCCTGTATACCGTCGCCGCCACGATGCGCCGGGTCCAGGCGCTGGCCGCGGCGGTGCTCGTGGCCGGTGTGACGCTGCTGGTGGTCGCCCAGGACGGCACCCATCACTGGGCGGTCGCGGTCTCTGACGCCGCCGGATTCGCGGCCGCCGTCGCGGTCGTGGGCCTGTACGTGGGTACCCGCCGGGCTTACCTCGCCGCGCTGCGCGACCGGGCCCGGCGGCTCGAGCGCGAACGGGACCAGAGCAGCGCGCTGGCCGCGGCGGAGGAACGGGCCCGCATTGCCCGCGAGATGCACGACAGCGTCGCCCACCACCTCACGGTGATCGTGGCGCTTTCCGACGGCGCTCTCCGCGCCGTCAGCCGCGCGCCCGAGCGAGGCGGCCGATGCGATCCGTGACGTGTCGGCACTGCCCGGCAGGCGCTCGCCGAGACCCGCCGGCCTGCTCGGCGTGCTCAGAACCGATGCCGGGCAGGAACCGCGGCAGCCGCTGCCTGGCCTGGCCGACCTGGACGATCTGCTCGGCCGGGTCCGGGCGGCCGGCCTGCCTGTGCACTACGAGCGCAGCGGCACAAGCTCCGACCTGCCGCCCGGTATCCAGCTTGCGGTCTTCCGGCTCGTGCAGGAGGCCCTGACGAACACCATGAAACATGCCGGTCCAGGCGCAAGCGCAGCCGTCCGGTTGCAGCTCACACCCGCCGAGGTACAGGTGGACGTCGAGGACGACGGCGCCGGGCGCGGCGCCCTGCCCGGCGCCGCGGGCGGCGGCCTGACCGGGATGCGGGAACGGATCAGCGCGTTCGGCGGCGACCTCGATTTCGGCCCGCGTGATACGCGCGGCTGGCGGGTCACCGCCCGGCTCGTACCTCGATCCGGCGGCCGACATCATGATCACCGTGCTGCTGGCCGACGACCACGCCCTGATCAGGAAGGGCTTCCGCCTGATCCTCGACGCCGAGCCTGACATCGAGGTGACCGGCGAGGCCAGCGACGGGACGACGGCGGTATCCATGGCATCCGCGCTGCGCCCCGATGTCGTGCTCATGGACGTCCGGATGCCCGGCCGCGACGGCATCGAGGCGACCCGCGACATCGCCGCCGCCGGGCTGCCGTCCAAGGTGCTCATCCTGACCACGTTCGACCTGGACGACTACGTCTACGCCGGGCTGCGCGCAGGTGCCAGCGGCTTCCTGCTCAAAGACACGCAGCCCGACGACCTAGTCGCGGCTATCCGCACCATCGCATCCGGCGACGCCGTACTCGCGCCGGGCGCGACGAAGCGCCTTATCCGCCAGTTCACCGCACAGCCCCACGGACAACCGCGCGGCCAGGGCGCCGACCAGATCCGCCGGGCCCTCACCGGCCGCGAACTGGACGTCTTCTCCCTCATCGCCACCGGCATGTCCAACAGCGAAATCGCCGCGAACCTGCACCTGTCCGAGGGCACCGTCAAGGTTCATGTCGGCCGGATACTCGCCAAACTCGGGCTGCGCGATCGTGTCCAGACCGTGGTTCTCGCCTACGAATCCGCCCTGATAACACCAGGGACTCACCCGCCAAGCGAGCACCGGCACCTGCAATGACCGGCACGCCTGCCTGCGCATGAGACCTGACTCCTTCCGCAATACTCTGCCAAGATACGGGCATGCGCACTCGTGGACTCTTAAGGGCACTTACTGCGGCCGCGGCCCTGACAGCCGTCTTCGGACTGTCGGTCCCGGCAGCGAGCGGCGCGCCCGCGCGCTGGCACGCGAATGTCGTGCCCAGCCCGTCAGGCGGGAGCTACGGCATCCTCGGCGGCGTCGCATGCGCCAGCGCCACGTCGTGTGTTGCCGGCGGTACCTATTATTCGGCCTCGCACAGCACCCTGCCCATGATCGCGGCCGAGTCGGCCGGGAGGTGGAAGGCGGTTGCCACCCTCCGGCTACCGGCGAATGCTCTGTCTGGCGTGGACCAGTCAGCGACTGGCGCGCCCGTCGCATGCCCGGCAAAGACGTCATGCGTGGCCGTCGGCAGCTACCGGACAGCAGCGGGCCTGGGCGGCTTCATCGCCACCGGCTTCGGACATAAGTGGGCCACCGCTTTCTCACCGAGGTGGCCGAAGGGAGCAATCAAGCAGCCGGTCGGTTATCTCACGGGAGTGAGCTGCGCAGGCCGCGGAACGTGCGTGGCCGTCGGCGGTTACACCGACGCGGCGGGCAACGGTGAGCCGATGGTAGTGGCCGAGTCGGGTGGCCACTGGAGCCGCGCAGCCGCGATTCGGCTGCCGTCGGATGCCGTCGCTAACCCCGATGCTCACCTGATCGCCGTGAGCTGCCCGAAGGCTGGGAACTGCGAGGCCGTCGGAACATACACCACCAAGGGCAACCAGGGCGAGGCGCTCGCGGTTGCCGAGACGAAGGGCCACTGGGCCCGAGCTACCGAGATTAGTCTGCCGAAGGTAAAGGTAGAACCCTTGGCCGAGCTGGAGTCGGTTAGTTGCGTGTCGCCCGGCTCCTGCGTCGCGGTAGGCAGCTATATCACGCTCTCGGGCCTGAATGCCGCTCTGGCGGTCCGGGAATCGGGCGGCCGCTGGCAGCACGGCGTACACCTAACCGCTCTGCCTGTGGGTGCCGCAACGGGCAACGGCCAGAGCGCGTTCCTCAACGGCGTCAGCTGCACTTCCTCGGAGTGCATTGCCGTCGGCCAGTACACCGACGCTCAGGGCGGCCAGCTTGCCATGGCGTTCACCCAGTCGCGCGGCAAATGGGCCCGCGCCGTCCAGGTCAGCCCCCCGCCCCACGGAGCGCGCCGAGCAGCGGAGGCCGTGACCCTCTTCGCCGTCACCTGCCTGCGCGGCGGCTCTTGCACCGCCGTTGGCGACTACACCACCAAGTCGAAGGCCCTCGCCGCTATGGCCGCAACCCGCGGTTAGGCAATTGCCGCGAGCCGGAAAGCCTAAGACCAGCGGAACTGACGGTCAGCTCCCCACCAGTCAAGTCCGCCGAGCGAGACGTGCTTCAGTTAACTCCCCTGCGTCCCGGCGGGCCGCCAGTCCCTCAACCTCTGTACCCTCCAGCTCATAGTCGCCGAGCGTTGCCGCTTCGTCGCGAGAAGCCAGGCGGCTTGTCTCACCCTCGCTTGCACATCGGTAACTTGCGCGTTACGGTAACTTGACTGTTACCGAAGGCGGGCGGAGTCGATGCGGTGCTGCGAGGAGCTCAAGCGCCGGGTCGAGACGGGCCGCTGATGCCGATGCCGCACGCGGAGGCTGGCGGGGATCCGTTTGAAGCGCTGGGGGACCCGAACCGGCGCGAGATCCTGCGCCTGCTGAGCGGCGGCGACAAGCCCGTGCACGAGATCGCGGCGGCGCTGCCGATCAGCCGCCCGGCCGTGTCGCGGCATCTGCGGTTGCTGAAGGATGCCGGGATGGTGGCCGAGCAAGCACATGGCACCCGCCGCATCTACCACCTGCAGGAGGAAGGGATGCGGGCGGTGCAGGCCTATCTCGAGCGCGTGTGGGGGGAGGCCGCAGTCCGGTTCAGGCTGCTGGCCGAGAACTCCGATCCGGGCGCCCGGCGGTGACCTCGCCGCTGCGCATCACCTTCGACGTGGCCTGCCCGGCCGAGCACGCGTTCGCCATGTGGACGTCGCGGATCGGGACGTGGTGGCCGCCGGATCACACGGTCACCGGCGACCGGGACCTGGCCATCGTGCTGGAAAGCGGCGTCGGCGGCCGGATCTACGAACGGACAGCCGAGGGGGTCGAGCACGACTGGGGCGTCGTGACCGTCTGGGATCCCCCGAAGCGGCTGGCGTACCTGTGGCACCTGGGCCGGGACCGCAGCGCGGCCACCGATGTCGATATCCGGTTCGTCGCCCGCGGCCCGGGCGATACCCGGGTCGAGATCGAGCACCGGGGCTGGGAACGCCTGGGCACCGGGGCGGATGTCTGGCGGGACCGCAACCGGATCGGATGGCAAACCCTCCTGCCGCACTTTGCGGCAGCAATCACCAGAGGAGACCGCTGATGGCTGCTGGCACCAAAGAGGATCCGTGGCTGCTGAAGACCCCGCCGGGCACATCCGAGTATTCGATGTACAAAGATCCGCAGGCCAGCCCGCCCGCGCTGGTCTGCCAGGTCGGCTCCACCACCCTCAAGTACCACTTGCGGGCGATCGAGGACCTGCACGCGTGGCTGTGCGAGCAGGACGGCTGGGTTCCCCTCGGCGCGGCCGATGAGAAGAAACCGGCGGCTGAGGGCACGGTCGAGGCGTGGGGACGGTCGCCGGACAATCCGGTCGGCGGCTGGTACGGACTGCGCAACGGATACCGCGGCCGGTTCGGCATGTACCTCCCGCCACTGCTGGAAGAACTCGGCCTGGCCGAGCTCACCCATGACGCTCGCAACAACCAAATCCGATCGATCCGCTAACAGGGGAACGCATTATGAGCAG
The DNA here is from genome assembly GCA_963831615.1 of uncultured Actinomycetota bacterium. Lineage (GTDB taxonomy): Bacteria > Actinomycetota > Actinomycetes > Streptosporangiales > Streptosporangiaceae > JAJYUU01. Next base: position 511,142 of record CAWHQU010000005.1, read on the forward strand.
CCATGCCACCGTCGTCCGCTACACCACCCGTCCCGGGTCCGCCGACGAGAACGAGAAGCTGATCAAGGCCGTGTTCGCCCAGCTCGCCGAGCAGCTGCCCGAGGGGCTCCGCTACGTTGCCATCCGGCTCGATGACGGAGTCAGCTTCATGCACGTAGCGGTGCTCGACAACGATCACAACCCGCTGACCGCGCTCCCCGCGTTCGGCGAGTTCGTATCGGCCATCAAGGAGCGCTGCACCGACGGGCCGGCACCGGTCAACGGGACGGTGGTCGGCTCATACGGCAACGCCGACTGACTGCCGACCTCGGCGATCAGCGCTCCCCCGAGTCGCTGTCACCGCCTTTCCACTCACCTGCCTGACCGCCAGAATGAGGGCACCAACCGGATCGACTAGCGCGGGAGCAAACCATGCCGGAACGCCGGGCCCGCTGCTATGCCACAGCCCGCCGTCGTCTCGCGCGCGGCCGGGGTGGCCGGCGGGACCTGGCTCGCCGGGCACTCGGCGTCCTGACGGCGACTGCGTTTGCTGCGGCCATCGCCGCTTGTTCGGGCCAGGCATCCGCTCCCACGCCGACCAGCCGGCACGCGGCCCTGGTCGTCCGCATCGCCGGCGGTCAGATTCGGGGCAAGGCTGCAGGCAGCATCGATGAGTACCTCGGGATCCCGTACGCCGCGCCTCCGGTGGGCCCGTTGCGCTGGCGGCCGCCGCAGCCGCCAGCACGCTGGCACGGAATCCGCGCGGCTACCGTGTTCGCGCCGCATTGCCCGCAGCCAGCAGGGGTGTTCGGCCGAGCGAGCATGTCCGAGAACTGCCTCTACCTGAACGTCTTCAAGCCTGCCGGACAGCGCAGCAGCGACCTGCCCGTCATGGTCTGGATACACGGAGGCGGCTTTGTCGGCGGCGAAAGCGACGATTACAACCCGAGTGCGCTAGTAGCCGACGGCGTCATCGTGGTCACCATCAACTACCGGCTTGGCGCGCTCGGGTTCCTCGCTCATCCCGCGCTAGCAAGCCGACCGGGCGGCCCGGCGGGCGACTACGGCCTGATGGACCAGCAAGCGGCACTGCGCTGGGTCAGGCACAACATCCGCGTGTTCGGCGGCAACCCGGCGAACGTGACGATCTTCGGTGAGTCGGCTGGCGGCCAGAGTGTGCTGCTGCAGCTGATCTCGCCCACCGCGCGCGGGCTGTTCGCCAAGGCGATCGCCGAAAGCGGCGGCTACGCCGAGTACCCGCTGTCACTCGCCAGCGCCGAAGCGCAGGGTCGTGCGTTCGCGGCGAAGGCCGGCTGCGCCAGCCAAACCGCCAAGTGCCTGCGCAGTCTGTCAGTCGCCACGATTTTGGCTGACCAGGACCAGTCGGGAGCCAGCGCCGACATCGACGGCATGGTGCTCACCCAGCCGCTTAAGCAAGCACTTGCCAGCGGGGACTTCAGCCGCGTCCCGGTGATCGACGGGTCTAACCATGACGAGTGGCGGTTGTTCGTGGCCCTGGCGACCTTCGAGGGTCAGCCGGTTACGGCGGCCAACTACCAGGCGACCATCAAGTCCACGCTGCACGTCTCGCGGCAACTGGCAGCGATCATCGCGACCGAGTACCCGCTCAGCGCTTACCCGAATCCGCCGCTGGCGCATGAGCGCAGTGGGCACCGACGGGATTTTCGCCTGCCCGACACTGCTGCTCGACCAGGATCTGGCGAAATATACGCCGACCTATGCCTACGAGTTCAACGACGAAAACGCGCCGGCCGCCTACCCAACTCCCGGCTTCCCCTACGGTGCCGCGCACAGCTTCGAGTTGCAGTACCTGTTCGGTCTGCCGGCCACCTCCCACGGCACCCTGTCGGCGCAACAGCAGCAGCTGGCCACGGCGATGCGGGCAGAGTGGACAAGTTTCGCCAAGGACGGCGTGCCGTCGGCACACGACGCGGCGCCATGGCAACGCTTTACCACCACGGATCAGCAGATGCTGTCGCTGACCCCGCCGGAGCCACAGCCGGAGACCAGTTTTGCCGCCGACCATCACTGTGCGTTCTGGGCGCAGGGCGGCGACTAAGGACGTGGAAGACGGGACGATCCGGCTTGCTGACAGCCGCACAGTGGGATTCGCCGACTACGGTTCTCGGCCGGGTACCGCCGTGCTGTGGTGCCACGGTGGCCCCGGCAGCAGGGCCGAGCCCGCTCACCTTGCACCGCAGGCCAGGGATGCCGGACTCCGCATCGTCGGCATAGACCGGCCGGCGAGGACGGCAGCAAGATGCGCGGAGACGGGATGGCGGCAGGCTTAGCCCTGTCGGATCTCGAACTGTTCCGGGATCCCGGCTGGATGAGGGAAGCGACAGCTGCGTTCGAGTTCATGTTCGCCCAGGGCCTTGAAGGATTCACTGATGACTGTCTGGCGGACGGTCCGGGGTCTGTCAGCTTCGATGACCTGGGCCACTTCAGCATCACGACCAAAGTCGTTCCCGCTATCAGCAACTTGCTGCGGCGCTAGCCAGCCTCGGGAATCCAGGTGTACCGGTCGCATCAGATACCGGCAGGAGAGCGCGTCGGGCTCGCTTGCGCGGGGCTTGCTGTCGGCACGACCTGTCAAGATGTTGGCCGTGAAACGCGAGGGCCCGTTCTGGGACGCAGTTGAGGGCAGGGCGCCGCTTCCAGCGGCGGCGGTGACGCTTGGCTGGGAACTGGTATCGGTCAGTCCGCAGGAGGGAACGATCGAGGTCGCTTTCACGGCCGCCGAGGCGTTCGTGAACCCTGCTGGGTTCATCCAGGGCGGCTTCCTCGCTGCGATGCTAGACGACACTCTGGGACCTGCGCTGGTGGCCGGCCTTGAGCCCGGTGATTTCGCTCCGACTACAGACCTGCATGTCCAGTTTCTGCGCCCGGCCCGGCCAGGCCGGCTCATAGGACGAGGGCACGTGGTACGACGCGGCCGCGACGTCGGTTTCCTGGCCGGAGAGCTCCTGGGCGCCGACGGTGCCATCGTCGCCGTCGCCACGGCCACCGTTCAGATCCGAGCCAAGATGCTCCAGCCAAGCCCGGGCGCCGGAGGGATTCCGCCCGCCGCCAGGCAGACTTCCTGGGTGGGCGAGCGTATTGATCCGGTGATGAGCCAGATAACCAGCCCCGAGCAGGTCACCCCTGGCCTGAGACGGGAGCTCATCGATTGCTGGATCCTGGTTAGTAACGCCGGAGGGGCGGTCGGGTTCCCATTTCTTCCTGTCGATAACACCCACGTCGCACCGGTCGCTGACAAGCTCTTCGCTGGCCTCAGCGCTGAATGCAGCCGGCTCCTCATCGCGCGGACCGGCGATTGCCTGGCTGGCTGGGTGCATATCCACCGCAGTCCGAGCCCGGTCATCGCTCATTGGGGCACCGTCAGCCATCTCCAGAGCCTTCCTTCTTCACGCGGCCAGGGGATCGGAAGCGCCCTGATGGTGCACGCGAGGCAGGTCGCGCGATCAGAGATGGGCTTGGAGCAACTTCGCCTCGCCGTGCGCGGCGGGACCGGCCTGGAGCACTTCTACGCCAGGCTCGGCTGGACAGTGACTGGCCGTTGGCCCGGCGCACTCCGGCTTGCCCCAGATGACGACCGCGATGAAATACTCATGATCCTCACCCCACTGTGACCCGCGCTACGGCACGCGACTCGCGGCAAGAGCGTGCGCGCATGTGAGTGCCTGATCCGCCTGATATGCGCTATACCGGCATCGTGTCGAACGCGTTTGTGCAGAGCATGGCTCATAACTTCGAACAAGCGCTGCGGCTGATGGATGCGGCGCTGACCGACTGCCCCGACCACCTGTGGCAGACGGACTTGTGGCCGGACGAGGCGCCTACTGGCCCGACGCCGCACGGGGGATTGCACGGCTCGGCTCCCTGGTTCCTCGGCTACCACGCGCTGAATACGCTCGACTATGACCTGGCTGGAGAGTTCGAGCCGTGGGCACCGCCGCAACCGTTCGACGACAACACTTTCGGCTTCCCCAACCGCAGGTTCACTAAGCCCGAGCTTCTCGGGTACGTCGACTGGTGCCGCGGCCGTGTCCGCCAGACCCTTGACGGCCTCACCGAGGAAATGGCCGCCCGGCCACTTCCTAGCGCCCATCGATACCACGGCATGCTGTTCGCGGTGATTGTCGGCAGCATGCCGCTGCACGTCGTTGAGCACGCCTCCCAGATCCGTCAGTTCCTCACCGCCGCGGGCGTCACAGTGCAGCCCATGCCCGGTGACCGTGGGTACACGGGTTGACCGTACGCGCGGTCCGCTCGCAGCGATCCCTGGGACGTTGTCCGCTTAGCCTGGTCCTGTAGTCCTTTCGCAGCCCGGCTGCGGCTGTGGTAGGCCTGAAATGGGCCTAGTGCGACGGAGTGCTCATCGTGGATCTTCCCGACACGGTCAGCGCCGAGGCGTGGGAGACCGTGATCAAGAAGACGGGCGCCTTCAAGAGCGTGGAAACGCATGAGCTGCTCACCCAGCAGCAGCTCCGCAACACTCTGGTTCTGGCCAAAGACGCCGCGCATACATACGAGGTACCTGGCCAAGCGGACTGAGGTCCCGCGTCATAGCGCACGTCGGGGCGGTCAATGTTCCAGAACTAAACCATCACTCCAGCGTGTCCTGGACTCCGTGCGACTGTGAGCCGGTCCGGCAGAACAGCACCCTTGGCCACCTGACCGTGTCCTGCCAAGAACCCGGCTGCCGGCAGGAACAGGACTGGGGTCGCTCACCTGATAGCAGCGACGGCCTGATCTACTGAGAGTGTCTTCTTGCTGACTGTCTGCTCGCTCGCCAGACCCGAAGGAGACAGTGCCATGACCGTGCCGCTGCTGAGCGACTTCACCACCCGGCGCGCCCAGGTCGACGGGGTCGAGATCAACTATGCGATCGGCGGGCACGGGCCGCCGGTGCTGATGCTGCACGGGTTCCCTGAGACGCACGTGGTCTGGCATCTGGTCGCTCCGGCGCTGGCAACCGATCACACGGTTGTGCTGCCTGACCTGCGGGGATACGGCGACAGCGGCAAGCCGGCGCCCGACCCCGGCAACGAGGCCTACTCCAAGCGCGCCATGGCCCGTGACCAGCTCCGGCTGATGGCCAGCCTCGGATTCGACCGGTTCGACCTGGTCGGCCACGACCGCGGGGGCCGGGTGAGCCACCGCCTGGCGCTGGACGCGCCACGGCAAGTCAACAGGCTGGCCGTGCTGGACATCGTGCCCACTCTCCACCTGCTCAGGAACGTCGACCAGGCCACAGCCAGCGCCTACTGGCACTGGTTCTTCCTGCCGCTAGGCCTCGGCGTCCCCGAGCGGCTCATCGGTGACGACCCCGAGCTCTTCCTGCGCTCTGTCATGATCATGGCCGAACAGCCGCAGGGCTCTGAGATCGACCCGGATGCGCTCGCCGAATACATCCGCTGCTTCTCCGACCCCGCCGCAATCGCGGCCGCCTGCGCGGACTACCGGGCCGCTCCCTCCATCGACCTCGAGCACGATGCTGCGACAGCCGAAGCCGGGCAGACACTCGATTGCCCCACGCTGGTGCTGTGGGGTGAGTTCGGCTTTGTCGGACGCCACTACGATGTGCTCGACGTCTGGCAGGCGTACGCGCCCGACCTGCGCGGGCTCGCGGTTCCGGCCGGCCATCTCGTCCCCGAAGAGGCCCCCGGCGAGACCCTGAACGCGCTGCGCGAGTTCCTTCCGGCCTGACCGGATCATCGCCGCGGTTTGCGCGGACGTTGCCCGGTTACTTCAGCGCCCGGGCCTACTCGGACTGCGCCTGCCCGATCACGGCCATCCACGAGGCCGCCATTGCGTCCAGCACCCGGCGCTGGTCGAACCGCTCGCCGGCCAGGTAGAGCTGGAAGTAGTAGCTCAGCGGAGCCAGCAGGATGCTGGCGTACACCTGGGCGTCCCGCGGCTTGAGCGCCGTGGCCCCGGCACGGAGCGCGTCAGCTAGCTCGGCGATTTGCTCGTTATTTCGCCGGACGAGGATCTCGTGGACCTCCGGCTCGAGGATCGCGGCCTCGTGTACAGGCCGGGCGAGGTCCGCGATCGCCTTCCACTCGTGCATTGCAGTGGCAAGCCACCTGCGAACGCTCTCATAGGTGGGAGCATGCGCGATCGGGCTGAGGTCACGGTAGACACCGTGGAAGTGGCCTGCCCCCCGGTCCATCAGGTCGAGCAGCAAGTCGCTCTTGGCCTTGAAATGCAGATAGAAAGTTGCCCGGGTGGCACCCGCCCGTTCGGCGATCTCGTCGATTGTCGTCCGGGCGTAGCCGCGCTCCGCGAACACGGACACAGCGGCGTCCACAAGCCGGTTCCTGGTGAACTCGCGCTGGGCGACGCGCATACGCCCGCGAGGAGGCGGCCTTTCGTCGCCTTCCGCCATCGCGGCTGGCTCGGCAGCCGCCCGCGCAGTGGTCTCGGGCATCTCATCCAGTACCGGCGCCGCCGGTCCGCTCCTTACGTTGACTAGTCAGTGGACGCAACGTCTAATCATTGCATGGCGCGAGCGGCCTTGGCGCCGGCAGACTCTGACTGCCGCCGGAACTGGAGGTTACCTGTGAGCTACCGGTACGACCCCGAGCTGCTGCCCGTCGTCGCGGTGATCCCACGGCTCGACATCACGGACATTCCAGCCGCCCGCGAGCTGATGGCGGCGGCCCGCGCGCAGCTGCCCCCGTTCGTCGCGCCCGAGTCGCTGGAGATCACCAGGCGTGTCGTACCGGGGCCGCCCGGCGACCCTGACATCGAGGTCTGCATCTTCGCCCCGCGGAAGCTGGCGGCCTCAGCACCCGGCCTGTACTGGATCCACGGCGGCGGGTTCGTCCTCGGCAACGTCAGCAGTGACATGGAGGCACCGGCCCACATCGCGGACACGCTGGGTGCGGTCGTCGTCTCGGTGGAGTACCGGCTCGCGCCGGAGCATCCGTTCCCCGCGGCGGTCGAGGACTGCTATGCCGGGCTCATCTGGACGGCCAAGCACGCGGACGAGCTCGGCATCCACCCTGACCGCCTGGCGATCGGCGGCGTGAGCGCCGGCGGCGGGCTCGCCGCCGCGGTCACACTGCTGGCCCGGGACCGGGGCGGCCCCGGACTGTGCTTCCAGGTGCTGGACATCCCGGAGGTTGACGACCGGCTGAGCACGCCGTCCATGCGCGAGTTCACCGACACGCCACTGTGGAACCACCCGAATGCACTCCTGAGCTGGAAGGCGTACCTCGGGCCTGAGCACACCGGGCCGACATCGCCGTACGCCGCGCCGGCGCGCGCCACGGACCTCAGCGGCCTGCCGCCTGCCTACGTGGTCACCTGCGAGTTCGACCCGCTCCGCGACGAGGGCATCGAGTACGCCCAGCGGCTGATGCAGGCGGGCGTGCCGACGGAGCTGCATCACTACCCCGGCACATTCCACGGTGCCTCCGGCGCCGGTGCGGGAACGGCCGTCGCGACCCGCATGGTCGATGACCGCACGGCAGCGCTGGCCCGCGCATTCGCGAACGTATCACCGTAGCGTCCAGTTGATTGACACCCTGTCTTGTTACGACTCATCCTGCTTAGGAAGTCCGCAAGCGAGGGAGTGAGCCCGTGCCCTTCACCAAGGAAACGCAGCAGGTCACCACGCAGACCCCGACACGCGTCAGCGGCGTCCAGGCAGGGACCGCCGGGACTCCGACAGAGGAGTTCGACATCGTGGTCGTCGGGGCTGGCTTCGGCGGCCTGTATGCGCTGTACCGGTTCCGCCGCCTCGGGCTGCGGCTGAAGGGATACGAGACCGGCAGCGGCCCGGGCGGGACCTGGTACTGGAACCGCTATCCGGGAGCTCGGGTCGACCTCGAGAGCATGGTCTACTCGTACTCCTTCGATGACGAACTACAGCAGGAATGGCAGTGGCCCGAGCACTTCTCGCCGCAGCGGGACCTGGAGAACTACGCCAACCATGTCGCCGACCGCTTCGGCATCCGCGAGCAGATCCAGTTCGACACGACAGTGACACAGCTGCGCTTCGACGAACAGGAGAACAAGTGGCACCTGTTGACCGACCGCGGCGAGCACGTGGCAGCTCGCTTCGTGGTCGCCGCGACCGGCAGCCTGAATGCCACGAACTACCCGGACTTCCCCGGCGCCGAAACCTTCCGCGGCCAGTGGCATCACACATCGAAATGGCCGAAAGAGGGCGTCGATTTCACCGGGCAGCGAGTGGGCATTATCGGCACCGGCTCGTCAGGCATTCAGGCGATCCCAGTCGTCGCGCAGCAGGCGAAGCAACTGACTGTCTTCCAGCGCACGGCCAACTTCTCCATCCCGAGCCGGAACCGCCCGCTCGACCCTGAGTACGAGCTCGACTACAAGACGAACTATCGCAAATACCGGGAGATGATGAAGAGCACGAAGACCGCAGCCATCTTGCTCGGCCAGCAATACCGGTCGGTGTTCGACGTCACCCCGGAGGAACGCGAGCGCATCCTGAACGAGGCCTGGCAATCGCGCAACGGCTTCCGCTTCCTGGCGACGTTCATCGATATCCGGACGAGCCTGGCCGCGAACGAGGTAGTCGCCGAGTTCGTCCGCCGGAAGATCCGCGAGACCGTTCACGACCCTGAGGTCGCGGAACTGCTGTGCCCGAGGACACACCCGCTTGGCACCAAACGACTCTGCCTGGACTCGGGGTATTACGAGACTTTCAACCGCGAGAACGTCAGGCTGGTCGATGTCCGCGCCAATCCAATTCAGGAGATCACTCCGACCGGCCTGCGGACCACTGCCGCGGAGTATGAGCTCGACATGCTCATCTATGCGACCGGCTTCGACGCCATGACCGGCTCGATGACGCGTATGAACATCACCGGGGTCGGCGGGGTCGATCTGCGCGACAAATGGCAGCACGGCCCGACGAATTACCTTGGCTACTCGGTCGCCGGCTTCCCCAACCTTTTCATGATCCACGGTCCCGGCAGCCCGTCAGTCCTGGCACAGATGATCATGGGTGCGGAGTTTCAGGTCGAGTGGCTCTGCGACCTGCTAGCGCACGCGACAGCGCATGGCTATCAACGGGTAGCAACGACGACGGACTGGGAGGATTCGTGGGGCCGCGAGGTCGAGGCTGCCGCGGACGCCACTTTGTACAAGAAGGCCGACTCCTGGTACCTCGGCGCGAACATCCCGGGCAAGCCCAGGGTATTCATGGTCTACATCGGCGGCTTCGATGTGTATTGCCAGCGGTCCCGTGACGTCGCCGCGGCTGGATACCAGGGCTTCGTTTTCACCAGGCCCCAGGACTGAGCACGGTTAGCATCACCGCGGGCACGTCGTGGTCGTTACGCAGCCATTGCAACTGTCCGCTCCGGACCGTGTAGGCGTCGCCCGGGTTGACGTCGAAGACTGTTTCCTCGATCTGCACAATGACGTGCCCCTCGAGTAGATGGTCGCAGTACATCCCGCGGTAGTACTCAGGCCGGCTGAACTCGGTCTCATAAAACCTCGGCGGGATTAGCCCGCGCATCACGGTGAACTCGCGCGTGCCGGGCGGCGTGAGGATCTCCCAGGTGAGCCGCTCCTTCGGCCAGGTAAGCCGACGCCGCTCGTCGGGGCGCACGATGTAGTTTTGCTGCGTGCGCTCCTGCTGACCGCCACCGAAAAGCTCGCTAATCGGCAGGTTCAGAGCGCCGGTAATGCGCAGCAGTGTCTGGAACGATGGGTTGCCGATCCCCCGCTCGATCTGGCTCAGCAAACCCGCGCTAACCCCGGATCGTGCGGCGAGCGATTCCAGCGAGTACTTGTCGCCACGGGCCGCGCGCAGTATTCGGCCGAGGCGCTCGACCTCCTGACGCAGATCCTCGGAGTCAATCGCCTCCGGCGATTCCTCGGCCGGTCCTCTCGAGGTCATCGGACTTCCCGCCCCCTGGTAATCATGACTGTGGCCGGAGCCCCGGTGGTCAGTGGAACTCCGTCAATCGTCACTGCCATAAGTGACTTAAATGGAGTAACGCGCACTGAGGGGCCGAGCCGAGTGCGTCCAGCACAGCCGACGAGTTGAGGTTTCCCGCTCATTCAACATATCGAAGACGTCTGCGTCCGGCAAGCACGCGGCCCAGTGTCTGGCTCGTGCACTCAGCAGGTGCCTGCAAGCAGCAGAAAGACTGCTCAATACTATCCAGCTCGCGCGGTCTTGCCCAGACCTTGACACCGCCGAAAGTCTGACCTAGCGTCCTTATTCAATAGGTTGAAGAAGTGCGCCGGCACCGCTCGGGCCACCAGGCAGCTGCCGATCCGGTGACGTCCGGGCCGGGCTCGCGGTGGCGAACGCGAGGAGCAGTGATGGACTTCGAGTTGACGCAGGCGCAGCGGGAATGGCGCGACGAGGTGCGGGCCTTCCTCGCCGAGAACGTCACTGCGGCGCTGCGGGAAGAACTGCTCCATGTCGGTGCCGAGCGACGGGGGCAGGAGTTTGCCGCCTTCCGCCGCAAGGTCGGAGAGAAGGGCTGGTACGGGCTGAACTGGCCGGTCGAGTACGGCGGGCTCGGCCGCAGCGCGACCGAGCAGCACATCCTCATCGACGAGTTCAACTATGCGAACGTGCCGGGCCCCGACCTGACCGTTACCTCCGTCGCGCCCATGATCATGCGGTACGGGACGCAGCAGAACAAGGAGGAGTTCCTGCCCGGCATCGCCAGGGGCGAGATCACGGTCGCAGTCGGGTACTCAGAGCCGGACGCCGGCACCGACCTGGCGAGCCTGCAGACGCGGGCCGAACTCGACGGCGACGAGTGGGTCATCAACGGCTCGAAGATCTGGAACAGCCTGGCGCATCAGGCGTCGCACGAGTGGCTCTGCGTCCGCACCGATCCGGCCGCGCCTAAGCACCACGGCATCTCGGTGATCATGGTGCCTATCAGCACGCCGGGCATCGAGATCCGGCCGCTGATCACCTGGGCTGACTTTCGCACGAACCAGACGTTCTTCACCGACGTCCGGGTCCCGCGCGGCAACCTGATCGGCGAGGTCAACAAAGGGTGGCAGTACATCACCGGCGCGCTCGACCTGGAACGCGGCGCGCTGACCAACGCCGGCGACCTGCGCGCCGAGGTCGACGACCTGATCCGGGTGTGCACGCAGCAGACGGTCGGCGGCGTCCGGCTCGCGGACCGGCCGGAGGTCCGGCAGCGGCTCGCCGAGCTGCACGCCGACGTCGAGGTGCGCCAGACTGTACGGGCTGGAGGCCTCCTCGCAGATCGAGAACGGCGTCATCCCGACGGTGACGGTGACCGCGGAGAAGATCTATACCAGCGAGCTACGGCAGAAGATCGCCGACTTCGGCACGCAGATCCTCGGCCCTTACGGCCAGCTCGACTGGCGGGACAGCGAGGCGCCGGGCGACGGGGCGATGGAGCGGCTGTACCGGACGGCGCCGCTGCTGCGCTTCGGCGGTGGCACCAACGAGGTGCTCCGCGACGTCATCGCCCAGCGCGGCTACGCGATGCCGAGTTACGGCCGCGGCGCGAGCCGGGCCGCCGCGAGCTCCTGACCGGAAAGGAAGAAGGCCGCATGAGAGTCTCACTGACTCAGGAGCAGGCGGATCTGGCCGAGACGGTCCGGCACTTGCTGACGCGCGAGTGCACGCCCGAGCTCGTCCGCAAGCTCCAGGCCTCTGACTCCCTGACGGAGGTCAAGGAACTCTGGGACGCGCTGACCGCGATCGGGGTCTTCGGGCTCGCGGTGCCTGAGCAGGATGCGGCGGCTGCCGAGGCACAGCCTGTTCGAGCTCGGCCTGGTCTTCCGCGAGGCCGGGCGCGTGCTTTGCCCGACGATCGTCTACTCCACGCTGGCGCTCGGGCTGGCCATCCGGCGGCTCGCGACACCAGAACAGCAGCAGCACTGGCTGCCCGCGCTCGCGGCCGGACGCACCCGCGGCAGCGTCGCCGTCGCCGACGCCGGCGATGGCAGCGACGTCCGGCCGCGGCTGACTGCAGTGCGGCGCGACGGCGGCTGGAGCGTGTCGGGCAGGCTCAGCTTCGTCGCCAACGCTGACGTGGCGGACGCGCTGCTGGTAACCGCGCGGACCGCCGACGGCGAGCCGGAGCGGTTCCTGGCGTTCCTCGTGACGAGCGACCAGCCGGGCGTGCACTGCGAACGGCAGCGCACGTTCAGCCGCGACATCCAGTGCCGGCGTCGAGTTCGACAATGTGCGCGTCAGCACACCGACGCACGTGCTCGGGGCCGACGGCGGCATCAGTGAGCAGGATCTGCGCTGGGTCAGCAACGCGATCACGGCGCTGCAGTGCATGGAGATGACCGGCGGCGCGCGAAGCCGTGCTCGACCGGACGGTCGAGCTACATCAAGGTCCGCCATCAATTCGGCCGGCCGATCGCGAGCTTCCAGGCCGCCCAGCACCACATCGCCAACATGCGGATCGCCATCGACGGCGCACGCCTGGCGTGCCTACCAGGCGGCGTGGTGGGTCGGTCGCGGCGATCTGGCCGAGCGCGAGGTCGCGATCGCGAAGCTGAAGTGCAACGAGGCCTACAAGCGGACTACGCTCGACGCGCACCAGCTGCACGGCGGCATGGGCTACCTGCGGGAGACCGACCTGCATCTGTGGTCGGAACGGGCAAAGGTCACCGAGCTGCTCGGCGGATCGTGGGATGTCCAGATCCGCCGCATCGAGCAGGCCCTCGGCCTGGCCGGCTGAGCGAGGCAGGGCCCCGGGCAGGCGGTTATGACAGCTAGTCGAGACCGAGACGAGCCAGCAGTCGCAGGTGCTTCAGCGGCCTCCGTGTCCTCGACCTCTCCCGCTGGGTGGCCGGCGAGTTCGCCACCAAGTTCTTCGGCGACTTCGGCGCGGACGTCATCAAGGTCGAGAAACCGGGCGAGGGCAGCCTGACCCGCCGCTGGGGCCCGTTCCCTGGTGACGTCCCGAACGCCGAGGCCAGCGCGCTGTTCCTGCACCTCAACATCAACAAGCGGTCGGTCACGCTGAACCTCGCCGCCCCGACTGGCCGCGACCTGCTGCTGCGCCTGGCAGCGACGGCCGACCTGGTCGTCGAGTCGTTCCGGCCCGGCACGCTGGAGCGGCTCGGCATCGGCCCTGCGCGAGCTGCAGCGCAGCGCAACCCGTCCGCGGTGGTCACCAGGATCTCCGCGTTCGGGCAGGACGGCCCGTACCGGGATTACGAGGCGACCGGCCTCGTCCTGCAGGCGATGGGCGGCCCGATGAACGCGACCGGGCGCGCCGGCCGCCCGCCGCACCGCAAGCCGGGCCTGCTGGAGCACTACACGATCGGCCGGATGGCGGCCGAGGCGAGCCTGGGCGGGCTGTTCGGCCCGCGGCGGCGGGCACGGCCGCGGCCGGTGATCGACGTGTCGGGCATGGAGACGCTGCTGGCCGGTGCGGACCGGCGCGCCTCCTACCTGCTGACGGCCGCGTACTCGGGCATGAACGCGCCGCGGGGCGTCCGCAGCGCGCACCGCGGCGCAGCGACGTTCACCGGGCCTACCGCTGCCAGGACGGCTTCGTCATGCTCTACATCACCAACGCCGGCGTTCTGGGACCGGCTCGTCGACCTGGTCGCGCGGAGACGACGAGGAGTTCCGGCAGGCTTACCGGAGCCGGTTCGACCTGGCGCCGGACCGGAGTTCGACGCGTTCATCGACCGGGTGCAGGCATGGTTCGCGGCCCGGCCGAAGCTCGAGATCATGGAGCTCGGCGAGGCCATGCGCATCCCGCTGACCGCTTTCCTCGACGTCGGCGAGCTGCACGGCGAGCGAGCACTTCCGCGGGCGCGGCTGTTCGTCCCGGCCGACCCACCCGGTGGCCGGGACGCTGGAGTATCTCGGGCCGCCGTGGCGGATGCGATCGCGGCTGGCAGCTGCGGTCGCCCGCTCCGCTGCTCGGCGCCGACACAGCCGACGTGCTCGAAGCAGGTCGGCATCGGCGACGGACCTGCGGCTGTTGCGCGCTCAGGGCGTCATCGTAGGAGGCGGTCGTGTCGTATCCACTCGAGGGCATCCGGGTCGTCGACCTGACCGTCGTCTGGTCCGGGCCGGGCGCGCACTGCGCTGCTCGGCGACCTGGGCGCGGAGGTCATCCGGCCGGAGGGCGTACGACCGGATCGGCCCGGCAGGTGTCGGCGAAGGCGACGGCGCAGCGTCGCCGGCCGCGAGCTACGCGCTCCGCGTGTTCCCTGGCCGGCGATCCGGGCGAGCGCCCTACGACCGCAGCGCGCATCTTCAACTGGCACGCCCGGAACAAGCTCAGCCGTCTGCATGTACCTCGGAGGAGCCCGAGGGCCACGAGGCCGTTCCTGCGGCTGATCGAGCGTCAGCGACGTGTTCGTCGAGAACAACTCCAACGTCCGTGCTGCCGAAGCTGGGCTCGGGCTACGAGCACGCTGCTCGACCGTCAACCCGCGCCTGATCGTCGCGCGGATGCCGCCGCTCGGGCTGACCGGGCCGATGAGCGACTACCTCGGGTACGGCCCGAACTTCAACTCGCTGGTCGGCATCGCGGCCATGGACGGCTACGAGGGCGGACGACCCGACACTGCGGGCGAGAACTACCACATGGACGAGGCGGCGCCCGGCCGGGCTCGCCTTCGCCGTGCTGGCCGCGCTGTGGGACCGGGAGCGGACCGGGCTTGGCCAGCTGATCGAGTTCGCGCAGGCGGAGAACGTGATGCAGGAGATCGGGGAGTACTTCCTCGACTACCAGATGAACCACCGCATACCCGCAGTGCGATCGGCAACTCCGATCCCGTACATGCTGCAGGACGTCCTGCCCGACTGCCGAGGACGACGGTGGGTCGCGATCTCCATCCGCGACGACCGCGACTGGGCGGCGCTCGAGACGGTGACGGGTCCGCCGACTGGCTGGCCGCGGGCCGCACCGCGGCAGCGCGCGCGCAACGCCGCCGGGCTCAAGGCGCGAGCGCATCGCGGCGTTGGACCGCCGGCACGGACCGCCGGCCGAGGTCGTCGCGCCGCTGCAGGCCGCGCGGCGTGCCGGCCGGCGAAGTGATGTCGGAGACCCGGCTGCTGGCCGACCCGCACCTGGCCGAGCGGCACTGGTTCCAGACCCGTGAGCCACCCGTCGGTCGGCAGCTATCGCTATCCGGGCCACCCGTGGCGGGCCGGCGGCTTCGACCTCGCCTGGGGCCGGCCGCTGCCCGGCTTCGGCGAGGACAACGAGTACGTGTACAAGGACGCTGCTCGGCTACTCCGACGAGCAGTACGACGACCTGGTCGCGCCGCGGCCTGGTCAGCGACGCGCAGCTGGCCTAGCTTGACGCTCGCCCTGGCGAACTACTTTCAATATATTGAAGACACCGCACTTCCAACTGAAGGAGGCAGGATGCCAGACTCGCTGGTCAGCCCGGAGGCGCGCGCGCGTGATCGGCCAGGCGTCCGAGCGAGCGATCGGGCACGGTCTACAAGAAGGAGTTCCAGCGCTGGGCCGCCGCGGTCGGCGACCGCAACCCGCTGTACTTCGACGACGACGGCGCCCGCGCGCACGGCTACCGCGACGTCGTGATGCCGCCGATGTTCCTGCAGCCAGGTGACTGCTCGGCGTGACCGTCCTCGACCGCGCTGCGGCCGGACGGCATCCCGGGCGGCGGCGGGATCTCCCGCTGCCGCTGCCCGAGCGGCGGATGGCAGGCGGCGAGGAGACCTACGTTCTACCAGCCGGTCTACGCCGGCGACGTGCTCACCTCCGGCGCACGCTCGCCGACATCACCGAGAAAAGCACGGCCGCTCCGGCGCGTTCGTCCTGGTGACCTCGGCGACCGACCTACCACAACCAGGACGGCGGCTGGTGGCCAGAAGCACCATGCTCGATGATCGCCCGGCTGAGGAGCCGACCGACGATGGCAGACCAGCTGTACTTCGAGGACGTCAACGTCGGCGACGTGATCCCGCGCCAACTGTCGAGACCGTGCACCAGGCGCAGATGTTCTTCTTCAGCGCCGCGACCTACAACGGGCACCGCATCCACTACGACCGGACCTGGGCCGTCGACGTCGAGGGCTACCCGGACATCCTGGTCCACGGCCCGCTGCAGGCCGCGCTGATGGCCAAGGCAGTCACCGACTGGATCGGTCCCGGCGGCCGCCTGGTCCGGATTCGCGCTGCAGAACCGCGCGAGCGCGTTCCCTGGCGAGGAACTGCGTTTCGCCGGCACCGTCACCGGCAAGCGTGACGCACGACGGCCAGGCGCCTTGTCGACCTCGACATCCACGAGGAAAAGGGCGAGGGCGAGGTCCTGATGCCCGGCACGCGCCACGGTCGCCCTGCCCGACCCGGTCGCGAGGGCGAGTGAGCGCGATGGGACTGCGCGGCGAGGCCGCCATCGTCGGGATCGCCGAGCTCAAGCCGCGAGCGCAAGCCGCAACCGGCGAGCCGCGGTTCAGCCATCGAGCAGTGGGCGCTGCTCGCCGAAGCAGGCGCTCGATGACGCCGGGCTGACCGCCGGACGATGGTCGACGGCCTGGTCACCAGCGGCATCCAGCGAGTCGGCGATGTTCGCTCCGGCGACCGTCGTCGGAGTACCTCGGCATCCCGGTCAACTTCGGCGAGCACGTCGACCTGGGCGGCGCCACCTCGGCCGGCATGATCTGGCGGGCGGCCGCAGCCGTCGAGCTCGGCATCGCGCGACGTGGTGCTGTGCACGGTGCCGTCCTCGCCGGTGCCGCAGCCACCGGTCGGCGCCGCTGCACGCCCGGGCGGCTACTTCGGGGCGTCCAGCGACCTCTACGGCTCGCCGCAGGCGGAGTTCGAGATCCCGTACGGCAACCTGGCGCAGAACGCGCCGTACGCGATGATCGCGCGGCGCTACGCCGCCGAGTTCGGGTATGACCCGCGGGCGCTGGCCAAGATCGCCGCCGACCAGCGCACCAACGCCTGCGCGCACACCCGACGCGGTCTTCTACGGCAAGCCGATCACCATCGACGACGTGCTGGCCAGCCCGATGGTCGCCGATCCGCTGCACCTGCTCGAGATCGTGATGCCGTGCGCACGGCGGCGCCGCCATCGTGGTCGCCAACGCGGACCTCGCCCGCCGCGGCCGGCACCGGCCGGTCTGGATCAAGGGCTTCGGCGAGCGGCTCGCGTTCAAGACGCCGACCTACGCCGGCCGACCTGCGTCCGCACACCGATCGCCGACGCCGCCGCGGCAGGCGTTCGAGATGGCCGGGATCACGACCGGACGAGGTCGACATGGTGTCGGTCTACGACTGCTACACCATCACGGTGCTGATGACGCTGGAGGACGCCGGCTTCTGCGCGCAAGGGCAAGGGCGCCGACTTCGTCAACTCCCACGACCTGACCTTCCGGGGCGACTTCCCGTTGCAACACCCACGGCGGCCAGCTGTCCTTCGGCCAGACCGGGATGGCCGGCGGAATGTCGCACGTCTGCGACGCTGCCCGGCAGATCCAGGGCCGCGTCGGGCCAGAACCAGGTCGCCGACTGCAACACGCGCGTTCGTCGCCGGCAACGGCGGCATCATGAGCGAGCAGGTCGGCCTCGTCCTGCAGGGCGACTGACGATGGGCCGAGACGAGGGAGAGCGCCGATGGACAAGCCGCTGCCCGAGTCCCGACCCCGGTCTCCCGGCCGTACTGGGACGCGCTGCGCGAGCACAAGGTCCGCATCCAGTACTCGCCGTCAGCCGACCGCTGGGTCTTCTACCCGCGCATCCTGGCGCCCGGCACGCTCGCCGACGACCTCGAATGGCGCGAGATTTCCGGCATGGGCACGCTGTACACGTTCACCGTCGCCCGCTAGCCGACCGCGCCGCCCTGGGCCGACGCGCTGCCGCAGCTCCTCGCCGTCATCGAGCTGGACGAGGGCCCCCGGCTCACCAGCGAGCTGGTCAACGTCGCAGCCCGAGCACATCGAGGTCGGCATGCGGGTGCGGCCGGTGTTCTCCGACGTGCCCGGGGCGGACGTCACACTGCTCAGATACGAGCCGGTGTAAACCGGCCCGGGGCCAGAGCGTCAAGGTACCTGCGTCTTGACAGGCACAGTTGGCGCACGTAACGCTGCCCTAATCCCGACATCAGAATCTGACCTAGCCAGGGGAGAGCATCGTGGCCGACGACGGACCTGCGGTGGACACCGACGTCCTCATTGTCGGCTCCGGGCCAGGTGGCGCCGGAGCCGCTCTCTTCCTGGCCACCTACGGCACCCGGACTCTCGTAGTGACCAAGTACGGGCAGCTATCGGACACTCCCCGAGCGCACATCACCAACCAGCGCACCATGGAGACCCTGCGGGACATGGGCCTGGAGCAGCGGCTGATGCGCGAGGCCACGCCCTGGGAGTACATGGGCAATACGACCTTCTGCACCAGCCTGGTCGGCGATGAGCTAGGCCGGATCCCGTCCTGGGGCACCGATACCCGTCGGCACGCCGACTATGAGCTGCAGAGTCCGTGCACCATGCTGGACGCGCCGCAGACCATCACCGAGCCGGTGATGATGCAGGCTGCCCAGGCCCGCGGCGCTAAAGTGCGCTTCGACACCGAGTATCTCTCGCATGTGCAGGACGAGTCCGGCGTGACCACCCAGGTCAAGGACCGGCTGACTGGCACGGTCTACGCGATCCGGTCGAAGTATCTCGTCGGGGCGGACGGGGCTCGCAGCGCTGTAGCGGCCGATCTCGGGCTGCCTTTCGAGGGCCCCGGCGCCGTCGGGGGCGCGCTGCACATCATTTTCGAGGCCGACTTGAGCCGCTTCGTGGCGCACCGCCCGTCCGTCCTGTACTGGATGTTGCAGCCGGGCGCCGAGAAGGAAGGCGTCGGGCTCGGCGTACTGCGGATGATCAAGCCGTGGCATGAGTGGATGCTGATGTGGGGCTACGAGGCTGCGGCCGGGCCGCCTGAGATTACCGACGAGTTCGCGCGCGAGCTGGCCGTGCAGCTAGTCGGAACCGACGACTTCGAGATGCGCGTTACCTCTCGGCTCCCCTGGACGGTGAATCACCATTTCGCGACCACGCTCGCCAGCGGCCGGGTGTTCTGCGTCGGCGATGCCGTCCACCGGCACCCGCCGACCAACGGCCTGGGGTCGAACACCTCCATTCAGGACTCTTACAACCTTGCCTGGAAGCTGCACGCCGTCATCCAGGGTTGGGCGGCGTCGTCACTACTGGAGTCTTACAACGCCGAGCGGGCTCCGGTGGCTCGCCAGATCGTCGAGAGGGCCAACCAGAGCATCGCGGACACCGGGCGCATCATCGCGGCCCTGGACGTCGACGACACCTCGGACGTCGACAAGCTCAACCAGCAGCTGGCCCTCCGCGTAGCCCCCGGCCCGGAGGGCGAGAAGATCCGCCAGAACCTCCGCGAGGCCATCGCCTACAAGGCCTACGAGTTCGACGCGCATGGGGTGGAGCACAACCACCGCTACGCCTCGTCGGCCGTCATACCGGACGGCACCGCCATGCCGGGCTTCACCCGCGACCCCGAGCTTTACGCTCAGCCCACGACATGGCCCGGCGCCAAGCTCCCGCACGCCTGGGTGACGCGCGCCGGCCATCGCGTCTCGACGCTGGACCTGGCGGGCCACGGCGCTTTCAGCGTCTGGACCGGAATCGGCGGACAGGCCTGGCTCGACGCCGCAGCCGCCTTCACCGGCCGGACCGGCCTGCCGATTACCGGAGTCTCGATCGGCCCCCGCGAGCCCATCGAAGACCCTTACGGCACCTGGGCTGAGCTGCGCGAGATCTCCGACGGCGGCGTCCTGCTGGTCCGCCCCGATCTCTACGTCGCCGCTCGCCATGACAGCGCCCCCGACTCTCCCGAAGCCGCGGCTGCCTGGCTCACCCGCACCCTCACCTGCGTCCTGGGCACCGCCGCTCCGCCCTCATGAGAGCCGCGGCGGGCCGGATCTCACCAGCTCGGTCATCCTGGCATGCCAGCCCATACCACTCGCCCGAATCCAGCAGCCCGACTAACCTGAGCGCGGCAGATCCGTGTCCCAGGGTGCACGCGCCGCTGCTGATACGCCTCGCCCGGCTCCCGATCCAATCAGGAATCGAGAAGCGCCACGATGTCGCCGCGCATAGCCTTGCCACTTAGCCGGCATCATGCCGAGCCTTGCGACGGCGAAAGAGGAGCCCGAGAATGCCCGCGAAGAATTCCATCACCGACTCCGACGGCTTCACCTCGGAGGAGCGTGCCGCGATGAAGGCGCGCGCCGCCGAGCTGCGCGCGGAGGGCAAGCAGGGCGCCAAGAAGGCCGACGGGCTGCAGGCGGTACTCGACAGTATCGCGAAGATGGCTCCGGAGGATCGTGCGCTCGCTGAGCGCGTGCATGTGACCATCACTGCTGTCGCCCCTGATCTGTCGCCGAAGACCTGGTACGGCATGCCGGCCTATGCGAACGCCGACGGCAAGGTCGTCGTGTTCTTCAAGGACGCGGGGAAGTTCAAGTACCGGTACGCGACCCTGGGCTTCGAAGAGGCCGCCGATCTCGATGACGGGGACCTGTGGCCGGTCTCGTACGCGTTGCAGAAGTGGTCCGACGTGGTCGAGAAGAAGGTCGTCGACCTGGTGAAGGCCGCCGTCTCCTGAGCCTTAGCACCTGCGCGGGGCGCTGCCTGCTAGCGCTCCGGATGGCTCGGCCTCAGCTTCGGCAGTCACGACTTCCGGGCCCGACCTCTGAGCGCCTCCCACTTTGGCTCCCAGCTAGGTTTGGTCATAACTGCGCAGGGGAGCCCGCACGTAGCAGTTCTGCGACTCCTGGCGGGCTTACCTGGCGCTAACCGCGAGAACGTCCTGACGCTGACGCCACCTATCTAGTACCTCTTTGGCCAGCTCACGGTATGAGTGAGCGCCGTTGCACGCAGGATCGAACCTGGTTATCGGCTCTCCAGCCACCGTAGAGTCAGGGAAGCGCACCGTCCGGCTGATGACGGTCTGGAAGACCAGGTCACCGAACCCCTGGACCACCCCGGCTAGCACTTCCCTGGTGTGCAGCGTGCGGGAGTCGTACATGGTCGCGAGCAGCCCGTCGATAGCAAGCTTAGGGCTCAGCCGCGAGGACACCTTGTCGATGGTCTCCATCAGCAGCGCCACTCCGCGAAGCGCGAAATACTCGCACTCCAACGGAACCAGCACGCCGTCGGCGCAGGCGAGAGCATTGACGGTCAGCAGACCAAGCGACGGCTGGCAGTCGATCAGGATGACGTCGTAGTCAGGAATCACCGGCTGGAGCACCCGGCTTAGCGCGAATTCGCGGGCGACCTCGTGCACGAGCTGGAGCTCGGCGCCGGCCAGGTCGATGTTGCTCGGCATCAGGTCCATGCCCTCGACCTGAGTCCTGATGATCACGTCATGCGCAGTCAGGCGGCGTTCCATCAGCAGGTTGTAGACGGTCGCGTCCAGCTCGTGCGGTTCTATCCCGAGGCCGACTGAAAGCGCTCCCTGCGGGTCGAAGTCGACCAGCAGGACACGGCGGCCGTGCTCGGCTAGCGCCGCGCCGAGGTTGATGGTCGTCGTGGTCTTCCCGACGCCGCCCTTCTGGTTGCAGACGGCGGCGACACGCGCCGGCCCGTGCACGAGAACCGGCTCAGGTTCGGGGAACACTGGCACTGGCCGCCTGGTCGGTGCCAGCAGACGGCGCCCAACCTCGAGGATTTGGGATGCTGACACAGCGACCGCACCTCCCGGCGGCGAGCGCAAAATGCGCCCACCGGAACACGGACTCTAGGCTCTGCACCCTGGCCCGGCAAGGCGCCGCACCGTAGAGCGGCAAATGAACCGCATGCGCACAATGACCGGAGGTCACCCCTGGCTCGGCGGTCGGTCTGGATCGAGCTGGAGGATCAGGTGATCCAGGTTGGTCGCCGGCCACCCGCCGGGCCTGGGTAACGTGACTGCCACCGCGCCAAGGGCTTGCCAGCCGCGCGCCGACTCGCCGTTCTGCATAGATATCGGCTGTATGCCGATCAATGGAAGAAGCGCCCTCCGATCTGAGTGATCTGGGTGCTGTCGCTGTTCTGGCTGATTGTGGTCTGCGATCACACGGGGCTTCACACGGTGCCGCGAGACGATCCGGTTGTCCGGAGTTCATGGTGGACGGAGAAATCGGGATGCCGATAGCGACGGTGAAGCTCATCGAGGGGTTCTTCCCGCCGATGCAGAAGCAGGAGATGATCCGCAAGATCACCGACGCGACGGTGGAAGTCGGTGGCGGACGTTGAGGGTGGGAACCTGCGGGCTGTCGCCTGGGCGCAAGAACGGCCGCCGGGCTCGGTACTCTCGGGCCGCATGAACTCCGCGGCGCCCAGTTTGCGGCGGCTCACGCTCCCGGCCTCGCTTTTGCTTGTCGCGGCGGCGGGCGCATGGGTCGGGGTGGTGGTCGTGGCGCGCGATATGGGTTCGATGCCCGGGACCATGGGCTTGGGTGTGGGTTGGTTCGTGGCCGTCTGGGCGCTGATGATGGCCGCTATGATGCTGCCGTCGGCGGCGCCGTTCGCATCACTCTACACCCGCGCCTTCGGCCGCGACCGCGGCTTGCGGCTGGGAGCGTTCGCCTCCGGCTACCTGGTGGTGTGGACGCTGGCCGCTCTCCCTGCGTACGGGCTGGCGTGGCTGGCTGGCCGGCTGGTGGGAGATCACCGGACCGCCGCGACCGCGCTGGCGGTGGCTGTCTTCGCGGCCTGCGGGTTCTACCAGCTCACGCCGGTGAAGGACCGCTGTCTGGCCAGCTGCCGCTCGCCGCTCGGGTTCGTGCTCAAGCTCGGCGCCTACCGAGGGCGAACTCGCGACCTGCGGGCAGGGTTCTGCCATGGCGCATTCTGCCTGGCCTGCTGCTGGGCCCTCATGGCCGTGCTCGTGGCCTTCGGGTTGATGAACCTCATCGCCATGGTGGTCCTTGCCGGTGCCGTTCTTGTCGAGAAGACCTGGGCTTGGGGTCCCCGCTTCAGCCGCGCCCTGGGTGTCGCCGCGCTTATCCTGGCGATAGCGGTGGTCTTCGAGCCGGGCCTGGCGCCCGGCTTGCATCACGCGGCCGGCACCGGCGGGATGGGCGGTGGGTGATGGCCGTGCCAGGGTCGTGCCCGGTGTCGGACTGGCGGGTACAGGGCTCCTACTTTGAGGCATGCAACTGCGAGGCGATCTGCCCGTGTCGCAGCGTCGGGGGCCGCCCTGGCGGGCCTTCCAGCTTCGGGGAGTGCTTCGGCGCCTTGTCATGGCACATCCACGACGGCCACGCCGACGGTGTCGACCTGTCCAACCTGCGAGCCGTGATGTCTATCCGCTTCCTCGACGCCGTGCAGCCGAGCACTCCCTGGGAAGTCGTGCTCTACGTCGACGACAGCGGCGATGACCGCCAACGGGCCGCGATCGCCGACATCCTCCTCGGCCGGGCCGGCGGAACAGTCGCCCGGCTGTACGGTCAAGCTATCGGCGAGGTCCACGTCGTGCGCCCCGCCCGCATCTCCCTTGAGCACGTCGCGGCCCGCAAGCGCATCGGCGTCGTGGGCTATCTGACGGTCGAGGCCGAGGGCGACGCCTCCGATCCAGGCGACGTCCGGTGCGGCATCCCGGGCTTCGATCACCCCGGTACTGAGCTTCACGGCAACGTGCTGCGATCAACCGATCCGGCGCTGCGCTGGGAGGTGAGAGGACGACGTCACGCTGCCTTCACCACTGACTTTGAGTACCGCTCCGACGCCTGACGGCGCGGTCTGCGCTGAGCAGTGGCCGATGCAGAACGGCTGCAGGTCGCCTAGCCACGGCTTGCCATGACCTGCCGCCTGGGCACTGGGCCGCGTGTCCTCCACGGCCTGTCTGTGATGCGAACCAGCACGTTGAACCCCGCGGGCTGCGTATACGTGGCAGGCTTAGTCAGCAGGCGCACTGAACAGAACTGGATGACCGGCCGTCGACGCCTTGCTGGCTGCCAACGCGCTCAAGGCGCGCCGCGTCGTCGTCATCAACGGTGCGCGGCAGACCGGCAAGAGCACCCTTGCCCGGCTGGTTATGGCAGACTTCCCCCGGCTCACGGTTGCGCTTTCTCGAGGAGACACCGGCCCGTGCGGCCGCGCTGGCAGATTCGGCCCTCTTCGTCCGCCACAGCCGCCTCCTCGTCATCGACGAGGTGCAGCGCGCCCGATCTCTTCCTCGCCATCAGAACACGAGGTCGGCACCGATCACAGCCGCGGCTGTGATCGCCGGCTCGCGCGGCCTGTGTCCGCGTCTCGGCCGCCGCTGGTCGGATGAGACGCGCTTTTGCCGGAGGGCCGGACCGTAGGCCCTGTCTGGGGAGGCTTCCCCTGTCGTTAGGTGTACGGGACTGGCAGCGTTGGTGCCGGCTGTTTGCACGCGGGATGCCGTAGTGCGGATGCGGCCTTGCCCTCGAGGAGCGCCGATGAAGATGATCCGGGGCAGAACGCTACCCGGTGAGGAGAGCCGGCGGCTGGCGGCCGGACCGGCGCGGCGGCGCATTATGGTCGTCGCGGCGACTGCGGTCGCGGCGGTGTGTGCGGGGCTGCTGCCTGGGGCCGGGGCAGCGCGGGCCGGTGCGGCCGGGGCGCCGAGGGTTAGCTGGGGCAGGGCGGAGGGGCTGCGCGGCAGCCCGGGGATCAGCGGCAGCAGCGGCTCCGGCCAGGATGTCCGTGTCACCTCGGTGTCGTGCTGGGCGGTGAACAACTGCGCCGCCGGCGGCTACTACGACGGCATCGGGCACAGTCATCCGTTCGTGGTGGTTGAGCGGAATGGCCGGTGGGGCAAGGCGGAAGAGGTGCCCGGCATTGCAGCGCTGGGCACCGACGCATCGGTTACCACGGTGTCCTGCGCGCCGGGCGGGTACTGCGTGGCGGGCGGGAGTTACGCCGACCGCTACGCGCATCTTCAGCCGTTCGTAGCGACCTTCAAGAAGGGCCGGTGGCAGGCGCCGCTGGAAGTGCCTGGCACGAAGGTGCGTTTCCATAAGGCGTTCCTCGTCTCGGTGTCGTGCCCGGCGGCGCGCCGGTGCGTCGTGGCTGGTGTCAATTTCCTCGGCGTGTTCGTCGCCAGCCAGGTGAGGGGCGACTGGCGCGCCGCGCAGACGCTGCCGGGCATGGGCGGGGTGAAAGCGCTGTCGTGCTGGTCGGCGGGTAACTGCGTGGCGGGCGGACCGGAGGTGGTCAGCGAGGTAAACGGCGTTTGGGGCACGCCGGAGCCGGTGCCCGGCACCGGCGCGGATGCCGGGGTCACGTCGGTGTCGTGCGCGCGCGATGGCTACTGCGCCGCGGTCGGGTCCGACTTCCCTGGGACGTTCGCGGTGACAGCGGTGAACGGCGTCTGGAGCACCTCGGTGACATGGCCCCACCAGGCGCCGGTGCTCTCAGTGTCGTGCCCGTCGGCGGGCAGCTGCGCCGCGGCCGGGTACCGTGCCAACGCTACGAACGACCAATTTGCGTTCGTGGTAAGCCAGACGAACGGCGTCTGGGGCACGCCCGAGGCACTGCCCGGCAGCGGCACGGACGTTCAGATCACGTCGCTGTCGTGCGGGTCGGCGGGCAACTGCGGCGCAGGCGGCAACTACCTCCCGGCGCCGGGAAGGCGAACGCGGAGGCAGCCGTTCGTGGCCAGCGAGACGAACGGCCGCTGGACCGGGCCGGAGCCAGTGCCCGGCGTGCTGGTCCTGAACAGGCACCGCGCCGGTCAAAACGGTGTCTTCGCAGTGTCGTGCCCGTCGGCAGGCCACTGCACCGCAGCCGGAACCTACACCGACGCCAAGCAACGCCATCTGCCGTTCGTCACCGGGCCATAAACACGGCTGGCGGACGCACCGTTGGGACTGCGGGCAAGGTACAGTCCTGGATCTGGCAGCAGCCACGGCGGCCTCCCGAGCCGCGCGAGTCAACTGCGCGAAGACCGGGAGCAGGACGAAGACCAAATGGCTGCCGGCGCTTCACTCGGAGTCCCAGTGCGGCGGACGATCACGATACAACCTGTCGTTCGCGTCTGGCTCAGGCTGCTCGCCCCAGGCTATGTCGGTGTCTTCCCGGCTCTGCACCGTCAGCGCCTGCTGATCCTGGCGGCTCGACGGGCCGACGTCGGGCGGCTCCTCCGGTGGCCCATGCGGCGACATAAGTTCATCATCCCCTTTCGCATTTTCGGCGCCGAGACGTTCAGCCATGCCGGATTCCGGATCCGGGGGCCCGCGCAGGTGAGCTGTTCTCGCAGCCCCAAAACGTGCGCGACGCCTTGCGAGCGCCGGGTTGCCCATCTGAGCATTCCCAGTCACGACACCTCGCGCCTGCGGCTGTTTGACCAGGTTGGCTGGCTGAATAGAACTCAATCTCGATGACCTGAATGTGGGAGCCAATATGCACCAGCACTCAGCTACGTCAGGGCACATTCAGGCGACGCCAAGCGAACAAGAATGGTTAACCGGATAGCATCCAGCAGCATCAGTCGCCGTGTTGCGACGATCGCTGGAATCCGCCCTCCCGCCTTGGCTCCCACGTCGGCCTGGTCAGACGTCGCAGATCGCCGCCGTCGGCATCCGTCACTGCCGGGCGAACAGTGACAGCTGGCCGAGTAGCACCTTCGCCGCGGTAATCAACTGTCGCGCAACCTCGATGGCCTGCGTGGCTTCGTCCGCGCTGGCGGTGTCGGCCGGCAGTCGCGGGTACTCCAACTCGTTACGCCGTCGCCTCAGGTCGCCGAAGGGCCGGAAACCAGGACCGAACTGCGCTCGTACGGCGCGCTCCACGGCATAGTGGCCCCCGCTGGTCGTGGCGCGCATGCCCTGCTGCGCTAGCAGAGAGACGCAGGCAAAGCGGGTGGCGTCGTAGGCCAGGACATAGGCGCTGTGGGCATCAGTTGCGATCAGCC
Organism: uncultured Actinomycetota bacterium; assembly: GCA_963831615.1. Lineage (GTDB taxonomy): Bacteria > Actinomycetota > Actinomycetes > Streptosporangiales > Streptosporangiaceae > JAJYUU01. Next base: position 537,975 of record CAWHQU010000005.1, read on the forward strand.
CAGCCGCAGTCGCCGCAGTTCTTTCCGCCTGAGCGAGCAGCGGATTGCCGTCGGCCGCGGCACCTACTATGTGCTCCAGCTCGCCGCGCCGGAGGAGTTCCTCAACGTCAGCCTCGCCTCGCGGCCATCTGCTCATCGGCTGTCCGCCGCTTTCTCAGCGGCCGCGTCGTCGGGCTCCAGGACCGGCACGAACGGACTGGACTGAATCTGCCGAACGAGAGCATCGTCGGCCTTGCGCCACGTGTCCACAGCCCGGATCACCGGGTTAACTGGCAACCCCAATCGCTGCTGGGCGCGGTCAGCAGCATCATAGACCGACTCTCGGCTCGGCTGTCCGACGACGAGCACGTCCAGATCATGCGGCGCAGGGCCGGTCCGTCCGAGATACCGGGCAGCCCAGGAACCAAAAATCATAACGCGCTCCGCCTGCGGCAGCGCCGCGAATTCGTCGGCCACGACCTGCATCGGCCCCCACGAGAGCAACAGCAGCTCGGTGAGCGGCTCGACGAGGCGGTTCTGCATATTGGCCCGGACCAGCGCCGACCTCCCAACGCTACGACGACGCAACAGCCCTGCGTCGGTCAGGCGCTTCACCTCGCCGTGGACAGTACTGAGAGGCGCGTGAAACCGCCGCGCAAGGTCTGTCAGGCTGCGTTCTTCCTCAGCGTCAAGCAGCAGTGCGGCCAGGATGTCAGCTTGCAGTCTCGACCGGAAGATCGGCAGCAACGCTGGCGCGGCACTTCGCATAACTCGAATATATCTGCGATCTAACCGAATCGTCAAGCCAAGCCGCGGAGAGCTCCGTCGCGCGCCGAGCCGCCGATCGGGAACCTGGGCGGCCGCCCACTCCAACAACCCAGGCGTCTCGGAGGTCGACTACCAGCCCGGTGACGCGACCTCGATCTTCCTGAACTTGCGAGTCGCCGATATCCAGGCCCGTTACCAGGCGTGGAGGGGGAAGGGCGCCGAGTTCCTCACGCCGGCTGAACCGCCCCGGCGAGTCCGGAGATGATGTGCCCTGGGTTTCCCGGAGTCGGGTTGCTGGACTGTGGGCTCATGCTACGGGTTCGGTCTTGCTGTGGCGCAGTTCGCATTCGATTGGGGTGACCATTCCGAGCGCGGAGTGCCGTCGCTGGCGGTCGTGGAAGATCTCGAGGTATTCGAAGATCGCGTTGGCCAGTTCCAGGCGGGTCCGCCACTTGCGGCGATTGAGCAGTTCGGTCTGCATGCGGCCCCAGAACGACTCGATCATCGCGTTGATGCTCCTATAGATCGCAAGTCGATCAGGCAACTAGTTTCGGGCTCTGCGGAACGTGGGTGGCTGCGGCGGTCGTGGCGGGCAGCAGGTGGTAGATCTGGCGAGCCAGGTAGCGCTTGAGGCAGCGGATGATCTCGCGCTTGGACAGGCCTTCCTTCGTGCGTCTGGTGACGTATTCGATGGTGGGCTGGTGCCAGCGCATCCGCACGATGACGCTCGGTAGAGCGCCGCGTTGGCCTGCCGGTTCCCGCCGCGGTAGAGCCGGTGACGGCCATTAGTCTTTCCTGATCCCGCGGGGATCGGGCAGGCGCCGCACATCTTGGCGAAGGCTGCCTCGGACTTGATCCGGGATCCGTTGTCGCCGGCCGTGGTCAGCATCTCGGCGGCGATGTCGTAGCCGACGCCGACGGCCTCGACCAGCTGCGGGGCGACCTGTCTGGTCAGCCGCTTGAGCTGCCGACTGTGGTCCTTCACTTCCTCGTGCAGCACCAGCCATCGGCGGGCGAGCGAGCCGAGCGTGTGCTGCATCGCCGCGTCGGGATCGGCGGGTGCCGCAGTGGGCTCGAGCGCGGCTGCGACTTCGATGAGCCTATAGTCGCTGAGGGGCTCCAGCCCCGCGCGCAGCTCCGCATTCGCGGTCACCAGGGTGGCTTTGAGGGTGATCATCGTGGTCGAGCGGGCCTTGACCGCGCTGTCGCGTGCGATCTTGATCAACCGGATCGCCTCGATCTGTCCGTCAGCGGCCTTTGGGACGGGCATATCGATACCGGCCAGGACCTGGCGCGCTGCGTGCTCGGCGTCGATGGCGTCACTCTTACCTGACATACGCCGCTCGCCTCGCCGTGGCGGCCGGGCCACCTCGCGAACGGCATGACCGTGGTTGCGCAGGAACCTTGCCAGCCCGATCCCGTAGGAGCCGGTGCCCTCGACGCCGAAGGCGACCAGCCGGCCGTTCTCCCCGATGTGACTCAGGCTGCAGGTGAGCAGGTGCTCGAACCCGGCCAGGCTCGCCGGGATGAACAGCTCGGCGAGCCGGCCTTCGAGGCCGTCAAGCAGGACGGCGACGTGCTCGTCCTTGTGGGTGTCGACGCCGACGATGACATCGCCGCGTCGCAGCTGCATGCTGGACATGGGCCGGGGGTCTCCTTCGCAGATCCTTCGGTGTACCCGCTGGTCGGGCGGGCGGACAGGACTGCGATGAGACCCTGGTCGGATCAGGCTCCTATCAGGTCACTGCCCGCCTGGCCAGCGGCCTGGCGCATCGCTGCCGCGACGGTCGACACGTCAACGCCAAGGCACCCTCGGGGCCGGTCGTAAGCAAGGGTCAGACCGCCGCGGCAGCGATACCAAGATGCTCGCAGTCGTAGCAGTCGCCGATCGAGCCCATCGAGGGCAGCAGCCCGGTGGCGCGAGCCCGGTCGGTGAACGCCCATGAGGTGTACTGCACCCCGTGATCGGAGCGGATCAGCAGTCCGGGCCGGGCGGCCCGGTTGCGGATGGCCATATCCAGTGCGCTGGTGACCAGCGCGGCGGTCTGGGAGCTGTCGATCGACGAGCCGACGACCCTGCGGGCGAAGGTGTCCAGCACGACCGCGCAGTAGACCCGTTCTCCAGCTCGGCGATCCGCTTCCGCGCCGCCACCAGCTCGGCGTGATCGGTGCTAGTCATCCCCGGCAGCTGACCGCGGTCAATCAGCTGCTGCCTGGGCCAGCTATAGATGCACTGCGCGCTGATATCCAGGTCGTGCGCGACCGGCCGGCCAGCCTCGACAAGATCCAGAACTTTCCGCCGGAACTCGCAGCGGTTCGCGATCCTTCGTAGTCAGTGCAGCGATCGCCAGGCGTCGCCCCTATGGCGCGGCATGGCAGCAGCGGCCGGAGTTGCCGGGTCCCCGGCGGATCGCGGTTGAGTGCCCGGCTCCCGAGCGAGTGACTGCCATGAGCCAGACGCATCCCCGCAGACCTTGACCTTCCCTTAAATGGGTGATGTCTTCCATCTATGCGTGCTGAGGCGCCCGCTCTCATGCCGATTCATCGATCCCAGCCACAGGCTGAGCTCTGACGCTGCTCGTTCTGCACCCCTGAGACCGAGTACAGCATCACCGAACTGTCGGTGAAACTGGGCGCCCCGCTGACCACAGTCCGGCGCGAGCTAAATCGTTCAAAGGCTGGCCTGATCAGCGAGCGGCGCGTTAAAGCAGCATATGGAATGTTCGGGCATGTAGGGCTATTCGCTTCCAGCCGAGATGAACCGGTGCCGCGGGGCCTGGCATAAGCTTGGTGGCCGCCTTACCGTGGGTTGCGTCGGGCGACGGTCCGGCAGGCGCGACGAACGCATGTTGCGTCCGTCGCGCGCTTAGGAGGCCGGTGACCTTGCGTTCGAGACACTCAGCGTCAACCTCAGATGGAAGCCGCTAGCCTGTTGGCCACGCAGACGCTCACCTTTCTCTTCACTGACATCGAGGGATCCACTTCGATGCTGCAGCGCCTGCGAAATGCCTATGCGGAGGTCCTCGCTGATCATCATGGGCTAATCCGGACCGTCCTCGCCGCGCACGACGGCAAGGAGGTTGACACTCAGGGCGACGCGTTCTTCGCTGTGTTCTCCTCGCCGAGCGCCTCCGTAGCTGCAGCGATTGAGATGCAGCGGGCGCTCATTTCGCACCTGTGGCCGTCTGCCGAAAGAGTCCTCGTCCGCATGGGTATTCATTCTGGCGAAGTAACAAAGACGGCTGTCGGCTTCGTCGGTCTCGAAGTTCACCGCGCTGCTCGTGTTGCGGCAGTCGCGCACGGAGGTCAGATCGTTCTCTCGTCCGCGACTGCCGCCCTAGTCCGCGACTCGATGCCGACCGGCGCCTCCCTCAAGGACCTCGGTCTCCACCGTCTGAAGGACCTCGGCCGGCCGGAGCAGATCTTCCAGATCGAGGCCAGCGGCCTTCCGGCGGCCTTCCCGCCGCTCAGGTCTCTCGACAACCCGAGGCTGCAGAACAACCTTCCGGCGCAGGCATCGAGCTTCATCGGCCGCGAGGCTGAACTCGCCGAAGTGCGCCGCTTGATCAGCACCACTCGTCTCGTAACGCTTACCGGCTCCGGCGGTTCGGGCAAGACCCGCCTCGGGCTCGAGGCTGCGGCCGGGCTCTTGGATGGCTCAGGCGACGGAGTGTGGTTTGCGGATCTCGCCCCGCTTCAGGACTCGGGTCTCGTCGCAGTCACTGTTGCAAACGTACTCGGCATACTTCAGGACCCAAGCCGCCCGCCCATCGAGACGCTCGTCGAAGCAATCGGCCGACGGAGACTGCTCGTAATACTGGACAACTGCGAGCACGTCATCGACGCGTGCGCCAAGCTCGCGGACGCCCTATTGCGGAATTGCCCAAACATTGCGCTGCTCGCGACGAGCCGTCAGCCGCTCGACATCGACGGTGAGCGCATCCACCGGGTCCCGTCTCTTGAGACGCCAGCCGACGACGACGATCTGGACGCGATCCGCAACAGCGAGGCAGTTAGGCTCTTCATTGACCGCGCCAGTCAGCACGGAGCGCAGCTCATCTGGGACAAGCAGAACGCTTCGGTTGTCGGCCGCATCTGCCGACTGCTCGACGGCATTCCCCTGGCCATCGAGTTGGGAGCCGCACGCCTGCGCGTAATGTCGGCGACGGAGTTGGACACACGGCTTGACCGACGCTTCTCCATTCTGACCGGAGGCTCGCGCGCGGCCCTCCCGCGCCACCAGACGCTGCTTGACATGGTCGACTGGTCCTGGGAACTGCTGAACGACGCGGAGCGCCATGTACTCGCCCGTCTGTCGGTGTTCGCCGGGGGGTTCGATCTAAGCGCCGCCGAGGCTGTCACGGCTGGCGATGACGTACACCTGGAGGAGGTCATCGGGCACCTGGGAGCCTTGGTCGACAAGAACCTCGTCCAGTTCGACGACACCGTCGCCGGCCCCGTCCGCTACCGGCTATTGGAAACTGTCCGGCAGTACGCGACACGGCAACTCGAAGCCCAGAAACCGACCGCGACGCGCGAGGCTCAGATTGCCCATTTCAACCACTACCTGGCTTTCGCGGAAGCGGCGGCTCCGCAACTCGTGCTACATGATCAGGTCGAGTGGCTAGACCGTCTCGATCTGGAACTGGACAATCTGCGGGCCGCGATCGGCTATGGCCTGAACCAGGCAGACCCGGACCCTGGCATCAGCCTCGTTGCATCGTTGCGGACCTTCTGGAAGGCGCGTGGCCACGCCATGGAAGGAGTCGAGGCGCTCCGAGCGCTACTCGATGTACCGGCTGCCCAGGCACCGACGCTCGGCCGCGCCAGAGGCCTGGCTACAGCCGCTTACCTTCTGGAGCAGACGGGCGGCTACGCGTCCGCGGAGAAATACTGTGATGAGGCTCTGGCCATCGCCAAGCCCGCAGCGGACAGCTACCTAGTTGCTGACGTGCTGTCGGTGCAGTCCTTCGTCCTGCTGCGCCGAGGACGGCAGGACACCGCGCTGCCGCTCATTGAGCTGGGCCTGAGGCTGGCGCGCCGGCTTAAGGAGCCCCATCTCACCGCCCGTCTGCTAGCCGCCCGGGCGTTCGCCCTGGACGTCGGGGGCGATCACGACGGTGCGACGCGCGATGCTGCCGAGTCCGTGCTGCTCTACCGCCAGGTTGGTGACCGCCGTGAGGTGGGGACCATGCTTGGCAACCTCGGGTACGCCGAGCTGTCAATGGGTAATCTCGAAATAGCCCGCAGACACTTGATCGAGTCACTCGACATCGCCCGATTGCTGAGCGACCACTACGGCGTGGTGTACGAGACCTTCAACCTCGGCCTGGCTGAGTACCTCAGCGCCTCGCCCCGCGCTGCCGAGGTTCTGTTCGCCGAATCGCTCGACCTGGCCAGGCGCGTTCGAATGAAAGCGAGCACCGCTTACGCGCTGCTCGGTCTTGCAATGGCCGGCAGCGGCGGAACGCGCCGGTCCGCCCAGTTCCACGGCGCCGCTGATGAGATCCTCACCGCACTGGGCGAAACTGTCGAGCCTCTTGAAGGCGGCTTGCGCGATCTCGACTGCCAGCGCCTCCGCTCCGCCATGGGTGCCGAGGCGTTCGAGGCTGAGTATGCCGCAGGTAGGGCCCTAACTTCCGAAGAAATTCTTGTTATGGCGCTCGGCGATCGGGTTTGATGCCTGCCTCCTGACCACGCCAATCAGCCAGGGCCGGCAGACGAATTTCACCGAGAAGGACGCTGGTGCCGGATCGTGAGTCGACCCGCCGCATCGCGCGCTCGGCTCGATGAGCCCACCGATGCCTGATGCCTGCATACACGAGCCGGCCGCGGCAGAACGTGCGAGTAGGCACCGACCTCGTGACAACCGAGGTCCCCGGTCTCCACATAGCCCTCGCGCGCGCTCCTATCGAGCTCGCGCTGGATTTGCGCCGTCTCAACGGCGACATGCTGAGCGTAAAACTGCTCTTCCCCGATGAAGTCAGCGCGCTAACCCTCAAGGCCTTCGCAACCAGCGTCCGGATGAAGCCCACGGACATCATCGACGTCTGGCGCTGCCTAGAGATCTGCTTCGCAAACGGAGTCAAAGCCGCGGCATTCGGCCGCGGAGTCACGGCCCGGGGCGCAGCGATCACACGCGAGCTATTCGACCGACAAGGCGGCATGCGGGCGCTGATCGATCAGCAGCGCCTGAGCAAGGACGCCGCAGACGAGCGATACACCCGGATCCGTGCCCTGATGGCACGCCTGCCGCCAACCTAAGCGCTCAGATCGACCGCATCTGTTCATGAGCAGGAGCGGTCACAGACCTGTTCCGCGGTCGACTACGCAAAAGGTCAAGCGCCGGTGAATCAGGTTTTGTTGGGCTCGTCTCAGTGGGGTGATCCCGAGTCGCTGCGGGGCTCTTCGTTGTGAACGCTCCCGAAGAGGTCACGGACCGCGCTCACCGGCACCGTGTTCTTATAGCGCTTGGCTTGGATGACGACTTTGCCGCCGAAGACCGGCCGGTTGTCGAATGCTACACAGTCGACGCCGCCATCTCACGACGGCTGGGTCTGCCGGGTTTCCAGGCCCATCTTGGCAAAGAGGTTCGTGATCAGGGATTCGAATTCGCCGGGCTTAAGCTCCATCAGGTTGGGCCTCTGGTCTAGGCCAGACAAGACGTCGGCTTCCTCCACGAACCGCGGGTCAACCATGTCGAACTCCAGAACCGGCCGAACTGGTGCCAACTCCGCCGGGTTCTTTGAAACGCTCGCGGACAGGTCAAGCAGGCAGGCCAAATGATCTATACGAGCGAAATCGCGATCCATGAACGACGCCCGGGTAGTCATCAATGTGACCAAGCATGGGTACTCCTGTTTGCCAGTCGCTTCATTGACGGTGTCGGACATGACCGTTAAAGACGACAGTCTCGGCGATCTCGGATCGATCGGACTCGAAACCTCGTGCAGCGTGCGGACCGTGACGGCTGCCACAGCCCTCTTATAGCGGTCCTGGCGCTCCCGCACCGGACATGCCTTCCGAGTGATCTTGTCCCCGATTCTGATGTACTTGTACTCGGCAGCATCCGGCACCGCATCGAACCCCGGAAGCCGGTACTGGATGACGAGCTGTCGCGATTCCGGTACGTAGGCCAGCTTGAAGGCTTGCGGGAAACCTTCAGGATAGTTACTGCGTTCGAGCACGAGCGCGAAGTACTGCACCACAGCGCCGGCTCGCCGACCGTGAATGCGGCCTTAAACGATTCGACCTCAGCATGCTGGCGAGCTAGCCGCTCCTCGAGCGCCGCAACAGCACGCCCGTGCTCCGGCCGTGCCGGCCAACTGCTTAGTGGTCGAACCCAAAGGAGCGCCACCCCACGAGCAAGGGCTTTGCGACGCTCATCACGCCGACCGGGTCGGGTTTGCGCGTCGCGAAGAAGCCATGCCGCCAGGTGACAGATCGGATGTTCGGCGGTGCTTCCAAGAGCGAGCAGAAGCGCCGCGTGCCATGCTCACCGAGCGGGCGGTGGGTGAGGCGACCGTCTGGCTCTCGTCCGCGCGGATAGACCCTCGGCAACGAGGCGGCTGATGGCGTTCGGCGCGCTTCCAGGCCGGCACTTGCTCCGGCTTGACGCGTTACCTCTACCTAGATAGATTTCGCATCGTGGTACGCGATCGTAAGCTCTCCCCACAGGCGCTGTCGGTCCTGACGCTGCTCTGCGCCGACCCTCTGATGTGGCGCCACGGCTACGACATCGCACGGGACACGGGGTTCAAGTCGGGCACGCTATACCCGATCCTGATCCGCCTGGCGGACCGCGGATGGCTCGAAGCTTGCTGGGAGGACGAGCAGCCAGCAGGCCGTCCCCGCCGGCACCTCTACCGGCTGACCAGCGATGGGCTCGCCCGAGGTGGCGCGGCCCTCGCTGAGGTGGCCACCCTCGCAAAGACCGCCGGAAAGCCGAGGCGGACCGTCGACCAGATCGCGCCAGAGGGGACGTGATGGACATGCTGGACCGAGCCATCACCGGCTTGGCGCGATGCTCAGTCCGGATCGTGCCGACCGAGCGGCGCGAGTGGGCGGAGGCGGTGTGGGCTGAGGCAGACGAGGTGCCGGCCCACCAGCGGCTTTCCTGGGTGGCTGGCGGGGTGTGGACCGTGACCAGGCAGGCCGGCATCGTCCGCCGGATCGGATACTGGCTTGGCGTGGCGGCGACGGCGGTGGGCGCGTCCGAGATGGTGTCGCTTGTCTGGCGGGGTGCTGGGGTCGCTCCAGGCTTCAGGTCCGTTTCGGTGCCCCAACTGAGTTTGGGCACTGGGATATACGTCGATCCGAACACCACCGGGGACTTCAGGTCGCTGGCGATCACGACGGTGGTCATGCTGGCCGCGCTGCCGTGGGTAGCCCGGCGGCGCGGTGCTTTCGGCCCGGCTAGCGACAGCCCGGCCGCGCGAGTAGTACGGGTGGGCGGCTGCGCAGCGATCTGCGTCCTGGTGCTCGTCCTTGCCCGCCTGGCCCAGACCCTCGGCGAGGACCTAGCGACCGGCGGGGCGCTGATGGGGGCGATTGTCACGTCGCTGACCGTGATCCTCGTGGTCGCTACTCGGTTGTGGCTTCGTGGCCAGGGGCACACGGCCGAAGCCGAGGTTAAGGTTCTTCTAGCCCTCGGCTTCGGCGTCGCCGTGTTGATCTTGTTCTTCGTCGGGGGGACTAGTGAGCTGATCACCGCCTACGCGGCCGGGATCTTCGCTGTAACGGCGCGGGGCGCGAGGATCGCCCCACCCACCCTGGCTTTCGGCGCCGGCGCCGGCGCCGTCGGTGGCCTTACCTGGTACGCGGCGGCGCGGACGGGCAGCCCCTGGCTTACCCTCATCGTCGCCGTGACGGTGCTCGCCGCGCCCACCGCGGCAGGCGCGGCGGCGGCATGGCGCACCCCTGGGCAGGATGGCAGGGAGGCGCTCATGGGCGATCGTCTGCGCCAGGGCCTGACGGCCGGCGCGCTGACCGGCGGCGTGGCCGCGCTGCTGATCACCATTCTCATCTTCGGCACCATGGTGGTGCTCCACCGCCAATCCCCCGCCCCAAGCACTGAGGCGCACATGTTGATGCTCTTGTGGGCCCCGCTGCTCGGCATGGCGCTCGGCCTCGCCGGTGGCAGCGTCGTGGCGGAACGTTGCTCCGGGCTGCGGACAGACGGTGCCCACCCAGAGCCGGGTGACGACACAAAAGAATGCGCGTCGGCATAACCATGCGCCTGGGCCAACGCACTATTTTCGGCATGAGCGAGCGTTGTCGGGCCGTGATCTCAGACTGCCAGCGCATCGGTGAGGGGTCGGAGTCATTGGAGACTTCCTATGGTTGCGGGCACTGTTGGCTGGCGCCCGCCGCGCCGTCACCGAGTACATCGGCTGGTACAACGGCACCCGCCTGCACAGCAGCCTCGGCTATAAGACACCCGCCGAGTTCGAAGCCAGCCACCACAACCAGAACAGCAACGTAGCCTGACCAAGCCATCAACCCTGTCCGTCAAGCCGGGGCAACCTCAGTGTCGCCCTCGGCTGCCGAACGATGTCCCCGCCGCAACTGGGATCGCGACGTTCCGAGGGCGTGCTGCCCAATGCGCGACTCTGCCGATGTGCGAATGTCAGATTACGAGGGGTCAGCGCTCAGCGAGGGTCTCGGCACAGCCAGTTTGGGCGGCGATTAGCTCGCCTTCGTTAGCCTCGTGCATCTGACCTTCACATTCGGGCCACGCGTCGTGGCAGTAGCGCACCGATGAGCCAGAAGAGCGGAATAAACAGGCCCACGATGAACATGATCCAGTGGCCCTTCCGCAGTGACAGGACGCCAAGCGTGACCAGAAGCACGAAGTAGATGATCCCGAGGATCCATCCCATTTTGTGAGCCCCCGTTAGCCTCGTCGGCGCGACTTTGGTGCCCCCGCGTGAGCAACGCGACGCGGCCGTGTCGGCGAGACGCCAGGGTGCGCGCTGCCAAAACACAGTACGTTCTGCCGGTCAGCCGCACATCACCCGGCGGAGGTGATGTAAGGCTGACCGGATTCGTCAACCTCGTGACCACTCACCACCTGACGTGCTAACCGGAGCAAGCGCGTTCCGTCAGCGGTCGGTGTCAGGGCGCCTCCTTGCCGGCGAGCTGGCTACCTCAAAGACCTGGTTCGGCTGTCTGTGGCCATGAAAAAGTCCCCAGTGGTGGCCAGGTTTAGGTCCCCGTTCTTGGCCAGTTAGAAGTCCCCGTTCCTCGCGTGTCGTGTCCAGGGTGAGCGGCCCTGTGCGGTGACGGTGTCGGTGCCAACCAGATCACCGATCACCGCACAGGGGCTTCTATTGAAGAACGCGAGGGAACGGATGGACGTACTGGCCGCTTACCGGGAGGTGGGCAGCTACCGGGCCGCTGCCGCGATGTGCGGCACGACGCACAAGACGGTCCGCCGGGTCGTGGAGCGTCATGACGGTGGCGGCGGGGCTCGGCCGCGCAGGGAGCGGGGCCATAACTATGAGGACGTCCGCGGCTTAGTCGCCGATCGGGTGGGCAAGAGCCAGGCCGTATTAGCGCGAAGCGGCTGTTGCCGGCCGCCCGCGCCGCCGGGTATAGCGGGTCGGCGCGGAACTTCCGCCGCCTGGTCGCCGAGGCGAAGGTGCAGTGGCGGCGGGGTCATCATCGCGGCCGCCGCCCGGCAGTGTGGACGCCGGGTGACACGCTGGTCATCGACTGGGGCTCACAGGGCGGGCTGCACGTGTTCTGCGCGGTGCTGGCCTGGTCGCGGGTGCGGTTCGTGCGGTTCGCCGCCGATGAGAAAGCCGCCACCACGCTGGGATTGCTGGCCGAGTGTTTTGAGGTGCTGGGCGGGGTGCCCAAGACGGTGCTGGCCGACCGGATGGGCTGCCTGAAAGCTGGCGTGGTCGCCAATGTCGTGGTCCCGGCTCCGGACTACGTGCGGTTCGCCACGCATTACGGGTTCCGGCCCGACTACTGCGAGGCGGCCGACCCGGAGTCCAAGGGCATCGTGGAGAACCTGGTCGGCTATGCCAAGCGCGACCTCGTCGTGCCGGCGGAGCCCAGCGTGACCGACCTGCCCGCCGCGAACACGGCGGCCGCTGCGTGGTGCGCCGAGGTCAACGCGGCGGTGCATTCGGAGATCTGCGCCGTCCCGGCGCAGCGGCTGGAGCAGGAAAGGGGAGCTGCTGGGCGCTCTGCCGTCGCTGCGGCCCGAGACCGGCGCCCGGCCGGCCAGCCGCAAGGTGGACAAGCTGTCGTGCGTCCGGTTCGCCTCGGCCCGCTACTCGGTGCCCAGCCGGCTCATCGGCGCCATGGTGCTGATCACCGTGCACGGCACCAGAATCCGGGTGCTCGAGCCGTTCACCGGCGAGATTGCCGCCGAGCATGCCCTGGTCGCGCCCGGCGAGGCCAGCATCGCCGACGAGCACTACGGGTCGGCCCGGCCGGACAAGCCGCGGCGCGCGCCGCGGCCCAGGACCGAGCAGGAGAAGCGGTTCCTCGCCCTCGGCGACGCTGCGGCGGCGTTCCTGACCGGTGCCGCCGGAGCCGGCGTCGCGAACTTGCCCCGGGAGATCGGCGAGATCCTGACCCTGCAGGCCGCTCACGGGGAGACGGCGCTGCTGGAGGCCCTGCAGCGGGCGGTGGAGTTCCGGCGGTGGCGGGCCGGTGACGTTCGCTCGATCCTGGCCGCGGCCGGCGCCGCGCCGCAGCCCCGCCCGGCCGGGCAGGCACTGGTGCTGACCCTGCCGTCGGTTCCGGTCCGGCCGCTGAGTGACTACAAGTTCGGCGGTGACCCGGCATGACCACCGCACCGCCGCCGCTGGCGCCCGATCTCACCGCCGGGCTCCGGCGGCTGAAGCTCGCCGCGATGCGCCGCCTGGCCCCCGAGCTGCTGAACTACCCCCGAGGAGCGGGGACTTTCAGCTGGCCACCAGCGGGGACTACAACCTGGCCGTTGACATTCGGCCGAATTGCGGGACCCTGCGTCGACGGGTCGGGGTGAGAGATGTCCGACCGGCTCTTAGGCCGCCCTCGTACAGTTGGTGTGTGGGAGACTCTGATTTCGGCCCAAACCCGGCAGACGGCAATGCGAGCATTCAGGGCGGTGGCGGCCAGCAAGACCGCCAGGAATGGATTCGCGCCAACTTCGCCCAGATCTTCGGTACCTCAGCCGAGGACTTGCAGGCGCAGGGGATCAATCCTCGCCAGTACGCAAGGGAACACCGCGACAACATCCGCCAGTTCGCCCAGATGCAGAGAAGCCTGGGCGTCACTGTTCCAAGTGGCCAAGCCTCCGGCGGCCGTCGACCGGGCAACAGCGGATCCAATGCCGGGGGACCGAATAACCGGGTCTACCGATATGGCGGGCGTGGTGGACGCTACGGCATGGGAATGCGGGGTGGAACCGCGTGGATAGGGGTCCTGATTGCCCTGTTCGCCCTGCGCTTCTTGCTGGTCGACTCGCTCGTTGGCACGCACGCCGCCATCCTCTGGGTACTCGGGATCGGCGGGATCATGTTGGTGGCCCGAGTATTCCTCTTTTCCTGGCTCCGCAACAGGCGTTTCAACCGGCGCCAGTAGCTCACAACGCCAGTTGCGGCTGGCCGTACTAGCAAGCCGTCATCGATATTAGGCCGGCAGGATGAGCCAGTGCCGGAGGGTCTGGTCGAATGACGTTCAAGATGGCGTACCTGCCAATGATCGCCATGGCGTCGGCGCTGCTTGGCTCGATAGCGCCAGCATCTAACGCGTAGCAAACGTCCGCTCTCTCGCCGCACTTGGGTCCTCGTTTCGCGCATCCAAGCCGCGACTGTGGGTTGCCGACCGCGGGTTGTAAGGGCGACCCGCCCGGCCAAGCGGTATGACGGTCTCAGCCGCGTGCTATGACGAGGGCGCGCAGCGTGGCTAGTCCTGCCTGAAAATAGCTACAGCCAATAGGGTCCGTCGCATCTGGCGAGCGGCAAACGGACGCCGGTGGCCGCCCTGACTACGGTCGCCCGCAACCCAACAACCCCTGAGCCACGAGGTTGAGGTTCAAGACGCCCGCCAGCTATGCATTCGGCGGCGGTGGCCGTCCGGGAGGGATGAACGTTGCGGGCAGGTCGAAGACGGCGAAGTCTCCGGGCTGGATGCACGTGTACGAAACCGGGAAGCCTGCGGCACCTTCAGTTCCGGCCGACTCGAAGACCCCTGGAATCTGTGCTGCGTATGCCCTGATGGTGGGAGCGATAGTGGGAGCCAACATGCACAGATGCGGAGCCATGTCTGGCGACGTCTGGCCAGCGTTGTCGCAGGTGAACGCGACATCGGGCGACACCAGACCACGTCCGGCGACCGAATGAAGCTGATTGGACCAGGAGGCCGCAGGCTCGAATCCCGCCCAATCTAGACTGGTAGAAGCAAGTTTTCGAATTTACATCCTATTAGCAAAGGCCTTGCGCTGTCGCCCACTCGCTCAATCCTGCGCACGTTGGCTCCAGACCTTTGGTCGTCGAACCTGAGTTCCATCCGTGCGGGCCCGTTAGGGCGCAGTGTCCTAGTGTTTGACGTACCAGCCATACACGCCGTTGACATTCGCAGTGAACAGCATGGCGTCGGCGAAGACGCTCTGGCTGAAGTCCATGCCGGTGACTAGCTTGCGCAGGATTCTGCCGTCCGAGGCGCCGACAAGATAGGTCGCGCATGGAGCCGAGGAGATGTCGTAGGTGCCGACCGCGAGTACTCCGCCGCCGTCCAGGCTGGGGCTGCCGATGACGCCGTCGGGCAGCCCGGTCTCCCACAGCAGCCTGCCGTTGCCCGGGTCGCGCTCCTGGATCGAGCCGCGGTAAGACCGGCCGCGGATGACGACCGACAGCCCGCCGATGAATAGCTGATGCCCGTTATACGCCGCGGCGGCGATGCACCCGGTCACCGGGCCGGACGGGCCGCTTACCTGTTTCTCCCAGGCCAGGGCCATAGTCGACTGCGTCACCGCGTAGAAGATGCCGTTCTTGTCGCAGGCGCCGACGTAGCGACCGAACAGCACCGGCGAGGCGCCAAAGTCAGCGTCATAAGTCACCTGCGATGACGGCACCTGGAACTGGGCGAGCAGCCTGAGCCTCGGGCTGAACTTCAGGATCGACTCGGAGTAGCCAAGCCGCTGGTGATCTTCCGGACCGTTGCCGGTGGTGGCGAACACGTCGCCGTTGCGCGCGACCGCGACGCTCGACCAGATCGATCCGCCAACATGTCCCTTCGGCGTTGTGTAGAACTCGGCGAGTTTCTTGCCTGTCGCCAGGTTGTAGCTGATCAGCCCGGCATGGACCAGCGGCTCGTCGCAGTTGGACGCGACGCCAATGTAGATCCTGCCGTTCGCCACGGTCGGGGATGACCAGTCGAAGTAGTTGCTGACCTTGGTCGACGGGATGGCGATGACCGACTTCCACTTCACCTGCAGGTTCGAGGCGTTCAGCGCGTACAGGTAGCCGTCGGCGCCCGCGATGTAAACGGTCGGCTGATGGTCGCCAGGGTCGGTTGTCACGCTGGCCGTATCCACGGTGCCGAACGCTCCGCAGGTCTTGTGGCGCTGGAAGCCGAGGAACCTTTTGGCGAGCACCGTGCCGGTGGTCAGCCCGAGCTTGTAGAACCAGCCGCCGTCAGCGCCGATGAACACCGCCCCGTCAGCGACGGTCGGGCTGGCCAGGTAAGTACGGCCCGGCGCGTGATGCCACAGTTCCGCTACCTGCCCCGCGCTCGCTGGCGTGATCGCCATCTGCGCTGGCGCATAGGACGAATGCAGCGGCCCGTTCAGAAATGCCGGCCAGTCCGGCGATGCCGGCGCGCGCGCATCGCTGAGCAGTCTCACCGGAGCCCCGGTGGCTGTCGCGCCGGTGCAGGCCAGCCAGCTGCCGAACACGATGGCCGCTGAGCCCGCGATCAGGCCTCCGCGGAGCCGACGCCTAGGTCGAACCAGCTGTTTTCCGCTCATATCCCCTCCACAGAAACCATTTGCCACGCTCCGCGATAGCGTCAAAGTACGCAGGTATTCACCACGCTGCCCGAAAATGTCCCAAGCCCGCTGTCGGGCCGCTCTAACCCCAGGCGGTGCGCACAGACAGGAACCACGCTGGGCGCTCTTGCCGGGCTGCTGGTTCTCACCTGCCTGACTGGCTACATGTCGGCGGCCCAGCACGCTATGACATCCCGATAGGCGTGAACGTGACGGCGCTGGCGATCTGGCTGCTCGTCCGGGGGCTGGCGGGAGAGGTGCGGTGGTGACCGCGACACTAGACAGCGTGACGAAGAAGACGAAGCCGGCAACTTGCAGAGGGTATGCAGCGGGCCTCCGTTGCTGGTGGTTGCGACGGGGCCATGCGCCGGGGAGGGCTTCGACTGCCCGGTCCTCGACACCCTGTTCCTCGCCGCCCCTGTCAGGTGGAAAGGGCGCCTAGTCCAGTACGCCGGGCGCATTCTCCGCCCCCTATCCCGGCAAGGAAACCGCGGAGGTACACGACTACCACGACGCGGCCACTGGCGTGCTCGCCGCAGCACTGGCCGGCCGCGCCCCTGGATACACGAGCCCCGGATTCCCAGACCCCCGGCGGATCGCTCCGACACCAAGCGCCAGCCTCCTTCCCAAGTCTTGAGCCATGCGCTGACCGGGGCATCCTCGGTTGCGGCGCGGTAAGGTCGCCCACTGCCTGCCGGGTAATACGATTGTGTTATGAGTCACCCGGATGACGCTGAGGGACTGCCTTCGCCATCGTCCGCGCTGTTGCAGCTGGCCCGGCTGAAGGCCGACATGAGCCAGCGCGAACTGGCCGAGCGGGCGGGGGTTCCGGTCACAATGATCTCTGCTTATGAGCGTGATCAGCGGCAGCCCACGCTGGCTACGCTGCTTCGGCTGTTGCGCGCGGCCGGATTCGACCTCCGCTTGCACCTGGCTGCATACGATCCGCATGACGAGATCCTGGCCGGCCTGGAAGCTGGGCGCTCCGACGCCGAGCGGCATCATCGCGACCGGCAGATCGAGGCCTGGCGCGGCGCAGTGCCCGTGGAGGGCGCGGCTTGAGCGGCCAGGACGGTGCCGGCGAACCGAGCCTGAATCCGGCAGCCATAGTGGCTGCGTTAAACCGGCACCAGGTCCGCTACGTCATCATCGGCGCTTTCGCGGCTATCGCCCAGCAGGCGCCGATACCAGCGACCAGAGACATCGACTTCACCCCGGACGCGAGCCAGGAGAATCTGGCCCGGCTGTCGCGAGCCCTCACTGACCTGGGCGCGCGGATCCGGACTGAGGCGGTGCCCGACGGGCTGCCGTTCAGCCACGATGCCACCTCGCTGGCGGCAGCTGAGGTGTGGAATCTGGTCTGCGCGGACGGCGAGTTCGACATCTCCTTCCATCCGTCCGGCTTTGCCGGCGGCTACGCCCAGCTTGCGGTCAACGCCCATCGCGTGCGCGTGGGGAGGTGGAGGTCGTTGTCGCCGACCTCGTTGATGTGATCCGGTCTAAGGAGTCCGCAGGTCGTCCGAAGGATCTGCGGGTGCTGCCGTTGCTGTACCGGCATCTATCCAGCCGCCGCGCGGAGCGCGAAGCACTTTGACCTCGCAGGCGATGACTTCGCCTGGCGGTGCTTCGAGCACTGCGTGTACCTCGTAGTGGTCTCGGTCGCGGTAGTGGTAGAGCCTTACGGGCTGACTATGTCGCCCTGGGACAGGGGGATAGAGCTCGATGGTTTCCGACCGGCCGGGCAGCAGGTCGGGATGTCGCGTAGGCCGGTGAGCCGGGCCGATCCGGTGAGCAGGAAGCGGCCGGGTCGGGGATCGGTGTCGACTTCGTGCTTGATGGCAAGGAACAGATCGGGCGCGCGCTGCACCTCGTCGATGACGAGGAGGCCGCTGCCCGCCACGCTGCTGCCGCTACCGACCAGTTCGGCAGACGCCCCAGGCCCGGTATCCCCTCTTGAGCCTCTCCCGGCCCATGACGGCACGCGGCCCGCGCAGGCCAAATGAGAGCCACACGACCAGCGCGGGCAGCCGAATTGAGAGCGACGGACCGGATGCCTGGACCCAGCCTGGCCAGGCATCCCGTCCTACCGCAAGTCAACAAGTAGCCGAATAGAGCGCGTTGCCGGCATGCATGCTTATGCATTTACAAATGTTCACTCGTGACCAAGAGCGCAGCCGGCAGAGTGAATTAGCTACCGCATATTTACGGGCGCCAGGCAGCCGCGAACGGACGTCGCGTCCGGCCGGTGTTGATTCCTGCAGGTGACGGTAGCGGCGTCCGTTCAGCAGTGGTCTGGTTGAGGGAGCGAGGGGACGTGTCAGGGGTTGAGGGGTCGCATCTCGTGCCACCTGAGCCGTTCCATGCCTCGGCCAGGGTGCTACTCCTCGAGTTCACGCTGGGGTGGGTGAAGAAGCCGCGACGGCTACGCAGCGGGAGGCCAGCGGGCACGAGACCCCAGCCAGGCCGCGGCTGACTGCGAGCGAGCTGGCTGGGACCGAGGACCTCCAGCACCTGCCATTTGGTCCCGTTCCACGTTTCGGCGAACGGGCCGGTGCCGAAGCCACTTGGGGCGTTCGTGGAGTTCCCGACGGCCATGCAGCGGTCGGCGGCCGTGCACACCCCGTTCAACTACCTCGCTCCGGTGGGAGGGTTCGCGGTGTTGACGAGCCGCCAGCTGGTGCCGTTCCACGCCTCAGCGAAGCTGGGGTACCCGGCGAACCCCTGGTCCTGACTGGATCGGCCGACGGCCATGCAGCGGAAATCGCCGGTACACGACACTGATTGAAGCGTGCTTTCCTTCCCTCCTGCTGCTCCAGGCTCGTTCGGGATCGGCAGGACCCGCTAGCGGGTGCCGTTCCACGCCTCGGCACGGCAAGTGTCCGCTCGGGGCCTGGGGAAATCTCACGGCTGGGTACGGCATAGCCGCCAACGGCCATGCATTGCGTGGCGGCCGTGCAGGACACCGAGGTCAGGCTGCTGGACACGGCGCCAGCGGGACTTCGCGTGTTGAGCGTCCGCCAGCGGGTGCCGTTCCATGCCTCGGCGAGCGTACGTGCCCCGCGGTCGCCGACGGCGATGCAGCGGGTGGTAACCGGCCGCTGAGTTCGGCCTGCAGCTTGCTTCGCCTGGCTTCGAGGCCCTCGATCAAGGCTTCCTGCTCCTCCGCGTTCTCGATCAACGTGGCCCGTTCCGCCGGGTCGGTAGGCTCGTCCGCTCGCTCGCCGATACGCTCCCGCAAGCTGGCTGCCGTCCGCCTGACCTGTGACAGGTCTTCCTCAACGAGCCGGAGCTCTTCCCGAATCACCGCCCGCGGCCTGGCGGTACTCATGCAGGCTCTTTCCCTCCGGTGCCGACGGAACTTCCGTTCTGAGTAAGGCCATCACGATTCCGGCGCTGGCCACATCGCTCAGCCTGGTAGTCCCCCAGGCTTGATCTCGCGCGAGCCGTGGACGGCCCAACTGGCCGGGAGGAGACGGCCACGCGGCGCTGCCGCGTCAACGAATACTGGGCCAACGTGGACCCCGACCTCGGTGCGCGCGTCGCGGAAGGACTGGGCCTGGCCACCCCGCAGCGGAGCAGGCGGTAGCGGGCACATCGGCTTGCAGCATCCGAGCGAGTGATGCCGCTCGGGTGCGCAAGAGGTGAGCTGAAGACCGGTCCGTAGCCGGGCCGCCCGCTCTGCTGGGTCAGCCACGGCCCCGACCGGCGCCCACGGTGATGAAGCTCCGCAGGCGGTTCAGACCCCCGCTTTGCCGCGCGGTTCGTGGTCGGAGGTTTGCGAAGTCGCGGGGGCGGAAGCGCCCCTCCCGCAGATGCTTCTCGATGTCTTCGAGGCTGTGCCCGGTGAGCTCGGGCATCCGCCGCCATACGAACAGCCACGCCGCGACGTTGAACAGCCCGTAGAGCCAGAACACCTGGCCCACACCGAGGGCGATCATCAACGTCAGCAGGGTCAGCGTGATCAGCAGGTTCGTGCTCCACAGCGTGGCCGACTGCACGGCCGTGCCGGCGGAGCGGATCGCCAGCGGGTAGATTTCCGAGCCGGTCAGCCAGCCCATCAGCTGGAGCCCGCCGGCATTGAAGAACATGAAGACCAGCAGGCAGGCGACGATGAACGGCACGTCGTCGCGGCGGTCGTTGCCGGTGACGAACAAGGCGCCGAGCACGAACAGGCTAACCGCCGCGCCGGGCACCATCACCAGGGTCAGCCGGCGGCGCCCGACCTTGTCGACGATCGACAGGCCGACCACCATCATCACCAGGTAGGTCACGCCGAGCCCCACGCTGACCTGTAGTGCGGCCGCTGTGGAGAAGCCGTTGCGGGTCAGGATCGTCGGGGCATAGTAGATGATCATCTCGATGCCGGACAGCTGAGTGAAGGCCGCGATGCCGCAGCCGACCAGCAATGCCGGGCGCACCCAGCGCTGCCGCAGCCCGCTCCAGCCCTGGTTGCGCTGGCTGGTCTGCTGTTTGCACACCTCCAGATCGGTGATCTCGCCTAGCTCGGGGAAGATGTCGTAGCCGTGGGGCCGCACGTCCTTGAGCACTTTCTCCGCCTTGTCCCGGCGGCCGTGTTCGACCAGCCACCGCGGGCTCTCGGGCAGGCGTAGCTCCAGGAGCAGCAGCACCAGCGCCGGTACCGCGGCTGCGCCGATCTCCACCCGCCACGACACGGACCTGCTCGCGCCCACGAGTGTCGCGGCCACGATGCCGACGCCAATGGCTAGCTGGAAGCAGAGCACCAGTCGGCCGCGGATCGCGGCGGGCGCCAGCTCAGCGATGTACATGGGCACGGTCTGGGTAGCGCCGCCGACGGCGAAGCCGAGCAGCACCCGGGCCAGGGCCAGGGTGACTGCGGTGGGGGCGCGCGAGCTCGCGGTACTGCCGAGGATGAACACCGTGGCGATCAGCAGGATCGTCCGGTGCCGACCGATGCGCTCGGACAGCACGCTGCAGGCGAGGGCTCCGATCACGGCACCCAGCAGAATCCCGGCCGCGATGATCTCTTCCATGCCGGGTCCGGTATGGAACTCCTTGGATATCTGCAGCAGCGCCCCGGAGATGATGCCCGTGTCGTAGCCGTACAGCCCACCGCTGATCGCCGATACCACGGCCGCCATCAGCATCAGCCCGTTCAGAAGCCTGGCCCGAGGCGCCCCATGCGCGGCTTCGGTCATGTCTCCTCCAGGGCGGTGACGATCCGCACCCCATCCCCTGGGGCCCAGGCAACGGGCTAGGCCGGCCTGGTTGCCCTGCGCCCTCCAGGTACCGTGGCAAACGGTCTCGGGTCGTCCTAGAGATGGGAGAGACGTGAGGTGCTCATGCGCCTGCTGATGTTCGCCGTGCTCCGAACCCTGCTCCGCCGCCCCACGTCCAAAACCTCCTGACCTCTCCCGAACCGCTCGGCGGATCGCATCGAACCAGGATGAGCTCACCGAAATAAGCGCGGACGATCTTCGGTCCATCGGTTCAGCCTTGTCACCGGCGGGCACGCTAGGACACCGTAAAGGGCCTGTTGCCCGACTTTAGTTCTCTGTGCCGCTACGCACCCGCGCTCCTGCGCTAGCCGACGGACTTCTTGCTGCGTACGACAAAGGTCGACGCAACTCTCCGCGTCGCGGCGGCGCTGGACGCTAGACAACCGCGCGGTAACCATCGACGTCCTGGCTGACTGGTTCTTACGCTTCGAGGATGGGCGAGATCCGGTGGGCACCGCGTCGTGGACCGACCGTACGCTGATCGAGTCCGGGTGGTACCCGCCAGAGGCGAACACCCCCGCCAGGCGGCTGCAGTTCTACGCGGCCCGGTTCCCGCTGGTGGAGGTCGACGGGACCTATTACGCGCTGCCGCCGAACGGACCGCCGCCTCCTGGGCGGCCCGCACCCCGCCGAGGTTCACCTTCAACATCAAGGCCTTCAGACTGTTCACCCAGCATCCGACCCGGATAGCCGCGCTCCCTGCTGACCTGCGCCTGGCCGCGCAGCGAGCCGGCATGGACCCGGCGTATCTGCGGCAGCTGGACCCGGAAGTGGGCGATCGGGCGTGGGGCCGGTTTCTGTCCGCACTGGAGCCGCTGCGCCAGGCCGGAAGCTGGGCGCGATCTTGCTGCAGTTCCCGCGCTGGTTCCCTATCTCCTGGGCCAGTAAGGAATACATCGTGTCCTGCGCCCGGCGGGCGGCTCCGGATCGGGTGTGCATCGAGTTCCGCAACCGCACCTGGATGACTCCCGATAACCAGGAGGAAACGCTGAAGTTCTTGTCCGACCATGACCTGCCGTATGTGTGCGTGGACATGCCGCAGGGTTACCCGGGCTCGATCCCTCCGGTGCTCGCCGCTACGGCAGAGCTGGCCGTGATCCGCATGCACGGCCATTCGCAGAAGTGGACCAGCAAAGACATCCACGAGCGGTACGGGTATCTGTACCCCGAAGACGAGCTTGCCGAGCCGACTGGGCGGCCAGGATCCGCTGCGTGGCGGCCCACGCCGACGTGACTGACGTCCTGTTCAACAATTGCTATCTCGACTACGCGCAGGTCAACGCCCAGCAGCTGCGCGCGATGCTGGGCGCATGAGGCGCCCGGCCAATCCGGAGCCGGTTAGCCTGGCCCGGGGAGACGTGCCGCGTCCTGAAGCGAACTTTACGTCGCGGTGGTGGCGCGGCGGATCCGGTCGGCCAGCTCAGATGGCGGACGGGGCGCCAACAGGGATGACTGCGCCGGTGAAGCGCCTATCCGCAGTGGCGAGAATCCGTGACCTCGCTGCGCCCGGCATCCAGATGGACGAAGCGGCTGGAATCACCCTGCCCAGTATGGGCAGGTCACCATCGACACCGGATGCCGGAACGCTGAGGACTGCGCAGCCTGACGATGTGCCGGGCCGCGTTCGGCGGCGATAGTGGCGGTCATGCAGACCATCGCGCTGCCCTCCGGCGATCGGATCCCTGTCCTCGGGCAGGGGACCTGGCATCTCGGCGAGAACCGGGCTCACCGGAAGTCGGAGATCGCGGCGCTGCGTCGCGGTCTCGATATTGGCATGTCGCTGATCGACACGGCGGAAATGTACGCAGACGGAGACACTGAACTGCTGGTTGGTGCGGCCATTGCCGGCAGGCGCGACGAGGCCTTCCTGGCCAGTAAGGTGCTGCCGCACCACGCGACCCGGGAGGGCACGGTGCGGGCCTGCCACGGAAGCCTGCGGCGCCTGAACACTGACCGGCTCGACCTGTATCTGCTGCACTGGCGCGGGCCGACGCCGCTCGCCGAGACGATAGATGCGTTCCTGGGCCTCCAGGCCGCCGGGCAGATCAGAAACTGGGGCGTCAGCAATTTCGACGCGGGCGACATGGAAGAGCTGATGTCCTTGTCTGGTGGCCAGGACGTCCAGACCGACCAGGTGCTCTACAACCTGAGCCGGCGGGCGCCGGAATGGGAGTTGCTGCTGCTCTGCCGTGAGGCAGGCATCCCAGTCATGGCGTACTCGCCAGTCGAGCAGGGACGCCTACTGGGCGACACCGTCCTGCGCGACGTGGCGGCCCGGCACAATGCCACCCCGGCCCAGGTGGCACTGGCCTGGGTGCTGCGACAGGACAATATCTGCGCGATCCCGCGAGCAGGCACGCCTCAGCACGTCGACGAGAATGCAGCTGCGCTCGAGGTCGTACTAGATCACGACGACTTCGTCGCCCTGGACGCCGAGTTCCCGCCGCCGCTGCACCCCCAGCCGCTGGAGATGCTCTAACTCGCAACTGGCCAGCCGTCGCCGCGTGGACCTTCTAGTACTTCCGCGCGGAACTGAACGCGACGCTGTACTGGGGGGACACAGCCGTTCCCTGGCTGGCCGACACCGACGGCTGGCGCTGCATTCTGTACCTCGTCGCCCGCCACTGCGGGCACACGGTCAGCGAGAGCATATGGAAGGACACCGAGACAATGGTCGACAGCCGGAGTGCCGCAGCGGCGAGGGTTGAGGCAGTCGCATCAGCGGGCTGCGTCGTGCGAACACCTCGACCGCATCGTCGACCCCTTACGGCTCAGGAGGCCCGCGGGTTCGATCCCGCCATCCCGGCTGATCATTAAGATATTTCGAATGTAATGCTAATCTTGCAGCTTCTTCACGGCGGGCGACGGAACGCGCGCCTAATGCCGGTTGGCGTGGCTAGCTGACTGTGCACCTGGGTGATCAGATTCAAAGACTCGAATCTGCGTTCCGACCAGAGCGCGGGTCTGGAGACATCTGTGCGGACCGATCATCGCGCGAGTACGCCCTGCCGCAGGAATCGCCGGGCGGGTCGGCTAGTTGGTCACGATCTCCGATACCAGGGGTCCGCCGCTAACCGCTGCGCCGACTGCGGCGAAGCCGTTGCCGCGCCTGGCGATGGACCGGACACTGACGGTTGGGTCGGTCACCGGCGTGCTGGCCGGCACGCCGTTCTTAATCATCACGCATGCGGACCCGCCTGCCGCCCAGCACGTGGTGCCAGCGCATTCGATCGCGAGCGCGCCGGCAGGTTCGTCCTGCGTGTTCACTGGGACGCCGTCCTGGAGCGTGAGGACAGCGTAGGTGACGGGCGGGTGGTATCCGGGCGGGTACGAGAATTGGATCGCGTAGCAGGTGGAGGAGCTCACGCAGGCGACGTCGGCCAGTCTGCAGCGCCTTGGCATCGCTGAGCAGGCGCTTCAAAGGCTCCTGTCCCGCTGCTCAGCGTGTCGACAGGTCCCGGCGTGCCGTGGTTCGTGGTCACGATGGTGTCCAGCCACCCACAGGTGCTTCCAGCGCAATACGACGCGCCGACGGCAACACAAGTCGCCTGCCAGCACGAGATGCCTCCAGGCGAGTCGTTAGCGTAATTGGCTTGCCCCACGACGTAGCGGTGGCTGAGTTTGCTGCCGGTCCACCATGCGAGGTACCACTGGTTCAGGCCGTAGGCATCAGTGGTGATGCCGAAGATCTCACAGGAGGTCATGCTGGTGCACGACATCGAGCCCAGCGACAACCCTCCTTGCACCCTCACCGTAACCACCCTGATCACGCCGCCCGCCGCGCTGATCTTCACCAGTACATAGTTACGCCGGCCGATGCGCGGCGACCCGATGGCCCAGCACCCGAACCGGTTCGGGCAACTGACCGCGAACAGTTTCGACGCCGACCGCACTGTGGTCACCCCGTACCTGCTTCCCGCTGACTACCGTGACGACCTGGCCGGGTGCTTTGCCGCCGTGGTAGCCGACCGCCACACGCACCGGTGCGCCGTCAGGCACCCGATCGCGTCCTCGACCCCGCTGATCCGGTAATTGCCCAGCGCACCACCCGCCGCGGTGCGCGCCGCTGCCGGCGCCGATGGCCCCGTCCTGGCCGTCCCGGCCGGGCCGGGCCGGGCCGGGCCGCAGATCACTAACATGACGCTCGCCAGGCCGGCGGACACAAGAACGGTCCGCCTCAATGCGATTCTCATCGCCACTCCCACCCCGTACATCGACAGCCCGTCATCACGTGTACGGTCGGCTAGCACGAATGCTCACAACCCCCTCTCCTCCAGGCAAGGGGAGCTCTCCCCATCAGCGGCGGCCGCTGTCAGGGAGGCCAGCGATCCGTGTTGTGCGCAGAAGCATCGGCAAGCGATCGCTAGCGCATGGACCTCTGCGCCGCCTCCGTTGATGCCTCCGCTGCGGTCGCGGCTGCAAGCCCGAGCTGCTCAAGGAACGCTTCAACGAACGATCGGGCCGACGCTAATCGGGCTGGCGCGCCGTGACAGCCGAGCAAGCTTCAGCGAGTACCTGTGGAACGAGATCGAGAACAACCTCGGCTTTGATCCTTTTCGATGCGGATCCGACGCATTCGCGGACCGCCTTCAGGCGTGGTACGTGGTAGAGAACGCGGACTCCCTGACACCTTCCGAACATCCAGATCTGCCGATGTCAAAGTCCGTCATCGGTGACAGGCTGTGGACCGTTTCGAGTGCGTCGGAAGACTCCACGAGCCGTGTCTGCGGACGTCAGCCGATCCAGGTGATATCGAAGATCCTGATGATCTCCGCTATGTCATCGGCGTAGAAGCTCAGCAGTCCGTTCCCGGCGTCGAAGACCGTCATCCGGAATGCAGGATCATCGCCGGGCGGCATCACGGACGCGTCCCACGGCTCATCGACTAGGTCAACAACGCGCTCCACGAGTGCATCGAACGCGGCAGAACGTAAGCCGTTGAGTTGGACCAGGGGGCGCCTTCGAATCGGACCTTATAGCTCACGTCCGCCAGACCAGCCGGGGATGGCATCCTCGATAGGAACTGATCCTTCCAGGCTGCCGGTCCGCACCGCTTCGCGCATTGCAGCTAGCCGTCGGGCGAACCCGGGATCGGAATGAGCGGTCGCGGTCAGCCGCCACAGCCGCAGCACGTCGTGCAGCTGCCGGTATCCGCCTACCTGACGGGCCGCCCCCGCGGCCGCCCCGTAGTACTCCCGTAGGAATTGGTCATGAAACCGTGCGGGCAGTACACGCAAGATTTCGACCGGGTCGTCGGGATCAAGCTCGTGTACCGGCTGAGCGCTCATACTCCCGCAGGCTACCAGCGGAGCAATGCCGCCAACTAAAGCTCGAGGCCAGCGCTCGGTCGTCTCAGATGATCACCGCTGCGGTCGGTCTGCGGGGCGCCCGCGGTATCGCTGGTGACCGAACAGTCGCGACGCAAGGCCATCCGGCTATCAGACCTTCTTCCCCGACCGCCTTGAAGCAATGTCCGGGGATCTTCGGCAATGTCCGGGGATCTCCGGCCAAGGCAAAGGTGGGAGCCAAAGTGGGAGCCAACATGCACAGACATGTAGCCATGTCAGGCTACGTCTAGCCACCGTCCCTGCAAGTTGACGCCACTTCGGGCAGCATCGGGCCACGTCCAGCACGCGAATGGAGCTGATTTGGGAGCAGGAGGCCGCGGGTTCGAATCCCGCCATCCCGACAGCTATTCTTCAAATATATTGTCAGCCCTCTGCGAACCATCCCAGGCAGGTGACTCTGACTGCTTAGCGTTGCCTGACGTCGCTCACGATCGCTCACTGACTGTCGACGTTGGCTCCCACTCTGGCTCCCCAGAGTGGGTCAGTGACTGTGCACATTGGCCCCCTCCCGCTCTCGAACGTGAGTTTCTGCCTCTGCATCAGCGGAAGGAACGGCAACTCCCCGATCCCTGGAAGCGCCGCCCTCATCGACTTCCGAAGGATGTCCCCGATGCAGCCGGGATCGCGACGTTCCGAGGGCGTCCTGTGCGGACCGCCTAACGCGCGACTCTGCCGAATAGCGGTCGTCGGCTCAGCGCATGGTCATCCGGTGATACGCATGATTAGTCGCGGCGCTGAGCAACGGCTGTCGATTGTGGCTGCCCGCCACCCCGCACCATCGGCGCTCATCAGATGCCGAACGCCGACCATGTGCCGCTCTGTCGCCGACACGCGCATCGAGTGAGCGTCTGGTGCGATCGGACTGCACAGAACGCCTCGTTCTGCGTCGTCACGACTGGGGGACGGTATTGGAGCTCGCCGGGTTTGATGCACGCCTGAGCTGGCGGGTGTTCAGCCGGTAAAGGTGTCGACGGCTCGGATGAAGCTCGCTGCGTCCTGGGCCCAGAAGGCGTGCCCGGCATCGTCGAACAGAAGCAGCTTCGCGCCGGGCACGCTGCTGGCTAGGAGCCGGTCGTTGGCCACCGGCATGAACTGATCCCGGGTTCCGCCGGCGACCAGCGTGGGCACCCGGATGTCTGCTGCCAGCCGGCCGCTGGGTCCTGTCCTGCCAGCCATCGCTGAACTGCGAGGACCTGGCTGCGGGAGGTGGCCGCGGATGGCCCGTAGGAGCCCGGGTACTGCTGGATGGCGTTGAGGTAAGCCCTGGCTGCGGCGGCCTGATTCGCCGGGAAGAGCACGGCCGCTTGCTTGGCGGGGCTCAGGGAGAACACGGCGGCAGTGGAGGACGGCAGGGGCAGTGCCTTCCCGGTCCCTGCTGTGGTAGCGGCCAGGATCAGCCGGCTGACCTGGGCCGGATGGATGGCAGCCAGATCCTGCGCGATCATGCCTCCCATGGACCATCCGAGCACGGCCGGGCGGTGCAGCCGAAGCGCGGAGATCAGGGCGCTTGTCTGGCCGGCCATGGCTGCGACGCTCAGCGAGGCCGGCGCCGAGACCGCAGAGGTCCGGCCGATCCCGGCGTTGTCGAAGACGACAACTGTGTGGCGGGCGGCCAGCGCGTCGACGAAACTCGGCGGCCAGAAGTCCATGGATGCGCCCGCTCCCACGATGAGCAGCAGCGCGGGCCCGCTGCCCAGCTCGCGGTAGGCGACCGTCCCGGCCGGGGTGCGGACGACCTGTGTGGGTGCGGTCAGTGCATCCGGGCCGCTGCCAGACCCGCAGCCCGCCAGAGCCGCCGCGCAGCACACCGCCAGCATCGCGCCGACCGGGAACCTCATGTGCCCCGCCCAGGCCGGCACAACGACTACCTACTTCCCGGGCGAGCAGCTCTGGCCGGCATCGTGACTCCTGCATGCGGCGGTTGCCTGACATAATCAAGATATATCTCGTCCGTATGGATGACAAGATATATCTTCTTCTAAGTCCCTGACTTGGCCGCGAAGGCCGAATCCTCAGCACCAACAAGCACCTATCCAGCCAGCCTGAGCCGTGGGGATCCAGGGACCGTTCGCGGCCCATTCAGGGTCGCCTGAGTCGACAATCTGCCGGTAGATCGCGGCGGCGCCATCGGAGGTTCGCTCGGCTTCGTCTATGGGACTGCGTCGAGGTGGGCAGCGGCGGAGTCCGGAACGGGGATTGACGCTGCGTGTTCCGGATCTTGGGTCCGGACAAGTCCAGCGAGGTCGCGTCGCGAGTACCCGGATTGATTTGACTTGGACATCGCCGTCTGTATCCTTGTCCTGTGACCATAGATAAAGGGATCAGCTCGGCGGGTGGGCAATCTGGTGCGTCCTCGCCCGGCGGGGGCGGCGGCGACGGCAGCGCGCCGGCGGCGGACGCGCGCGGGCCGGCGTCACCGATCGAGTTCCGGCTCGACGCCGGCGCTGGAGTGCCGACCTACTTGCAGCTCGTGCACCAGGTCGAGCACGCGCTGCGGCTCGGCTACCTCACGCCCGGCGACCAGCTGCCCAAGGTCCGGGACGTGGTGGCCACGCTGGCCATCAACCCGAACACCGTGCTGAAGGCCTACAAGGAGCTGGAGACCAAGGGCCTCACCGTCGGGCGGCCCGGGCAGGGCACATTCGTCCAGGCCACGCTGAGCCAGATCGCGCTCCCGGAGCTGACCGAGCTGAGCAAGGCCCTGCTCGGCTGGCTGACCACCGCGGACAGGGCCGGGCTGGACGAGGACGGGATCGTGGCGCTGTTCACCAGCGCGCTGCGGGATTTCTATGAGCGCCGCAGCGGGTCGCGCACCCGAGGCGGCGCGGCAGACGACAAAACGGAGGGCGTCGCATGAACGTCATCGAGACCAGCGGCCTGGGCAAGCGGTACGGCAGCAACTGGGCGCTGCGCGAGTGCTCGTTGGCGATCCCCGCGGGGCACGTGGCCGCGCTGGTCGGCCCCAACGGCGCCGGCAAGACCACGCTGCTAAACCTAGCGGCCGGCCTGGCGAAGCCGACCGCCGGTGAGGTCACCGTGCTCGGCGGCCTGGCGCCGGGGTCGCCGGGCGCACTCGACGGGATCGCTTTCGTCGCCCAGGACATGCCGCTCTACAAGAACCTGTCCGCCGAGCACCTGCTGCACCTGACCCGCAGTCTCAACCGCAGCTTCGATCGAACGTCCGCCGGGCGGCGACTGGGGGAGCTCGGCATCCCGCTCAAGCGCAAGGCCGGCAAGCTGTCTGGCGGCCAGCAGGCCCAGCTGGCGCTGACCTTGGCGCTGGCCCGGCGGCCGCGGCTGCTGGTGCTGGATGAGCCGGTGGCGATGCTCGACCCGCTGGCCCGGCACGACTTCATGGCCACCGTGCTGACTGCGGCGGCCGACGACGGCGTCTCGGTCCTGCTGTCCTCGCACGTGCTGGCCGAGCTCGAGCGGATGGCCGACTACCTCATCCTCATGTCGCACGGCCGGGTCCAGGTGGCTGGCGAGACTGACGACCTGCTCGCCAGCCATTGCGTGCTGACCGGCCCGGCCGCAGAGGCCGACCGGCATTCCCAACGGCTGTGTGTGGTGCATGCCCGGCGCGGCGGAACCCAGGCCCACCTGCTGGTCAGAACCAGCGGAACGGCCGACCCGGCGCCGCCCGGCTGGGAGGCCCATCCGGTCAGCTTGGAAGAACTTGCCCTGGCCTATCTGCGCGAGCCCGGCGCCGCGGCGCTGCCCGGCCCGGCCCGCGGTAGGCACGC
This sequence comes from uncultured Actinomycetota bacterium, assembly GCA_963831615.1. GTDB lineage: Bacteria > Actinomycetota > Actinomycetes > Streptosporangiales > Streptosporangiaceae > JAJYUU01. The sequence goes on from CAWHQU010000005.1 coordinate 568,066, forward strand.
CGAACCGTCGGAGGTAACGAGATGACCGCACTGACGGAGCACGCCCGCCCAGAGCACGACGCCAGCCTGCGGCCGGTGCCGTGGCGGCGGATGGCCTGGGTCACCTGGCGCCAGCACCACATGGCGCTGGCCGGCGTGGCCGCGTTCCTGGGCGTGCTGGCGGCGTGGGTGTGGAGAGCCGGGCTGGGGCTACACCACGCCCACGCTGCCGCGACCGCCTGCCACCCGGCCAGCTCCTTTGCCTGCGGTGACCTTGTCAGCAGGTTCAACGGCATGGACGGCTTTCTGGCCCCTGGCTGGGCCATGCAGGCAGTGCCGGTGCTGATCGGGGCGTTCGCCGGTGCGCCCGTGCTGGGCCGGGAGCTGGAGACCGGCACGTTCCGGTACGCCTGGACCCAGGGCTTCGGGCGGTGGCGCTGGACCCTCGCCAAGCTGGTGCTGCTCGCGGTCATGGTGGCCGCCGCTGCCGGTGTCTTCAGCGTGCTGCTGTCCTGGTACTACCAGCCCTACTTCGCCGCGGGCAACCAGAACCCGGGCCTTAGCCAGTCGTCCCCGCTGGCCAGCGGCCTGTTCGACCTGCGCGGGGTCACGTTCGCCGCCTGGACGCTGGCCGCCTTCGCGATCGGCGCCCTGGCCGGGATGCTCATCCGCCGGGTCGTCCCGGCGATTGCCGCCACGCTGGCCATCTATGCTGGGCTCTCCATCGCGGCCGGCATGTATCTGCGCCCGCACTACCTGACGCCGCTGGTCATCAAGAACAACTTTCCGCCCGCCTCCGCTCAGATGCTCAGCCGGTCGTGGACCAGGGGCGGCCAGCCGGTCAGCCAGTCCGTGGCCAGCCAGTTCCTCCAGAGGGCACCCTCCCAGGTGGCCGGGAAGGGCGGGGTCCCGCAGGCCCTCGGCTCAGTCCAGTACCTCAACCAGCACGGGTTCACGCAGTGGATCAGCTATCAGCCGGCCAGCCGGTTCTGGGCATTCCAGTGGATCGAGGGCGGCTGGCTGCTCGCGCTGTCAGTGCTGCTCACCGCCGTGACCGTCTGGCTGGTCCGCCGCCGGGCGACCTGACGCCCCGGCAGCTGGAACAGAGATCGGCCCGATGACTGCAGGAATGGCGGGACAAGCCGCTACTGATCTCCGGTCTCGGATCAGCCGACGGGCTGGGTTCGGCGTCCTCGCTGCGCAGGCCGCGGCGGCCGTCTCTAGCGGCGGAGCTCTCTTCCAGCTCCAAGATGCTTAAGGCGAGCGCGGTCAGGTCGCGCCAGCGGCCACTTCGCCGGCTCGGGTTCATCGTCGGGGCGGGCGTGGTCGTGATCATCTTGGTGGCGGCCCTGCACGGGGTGCTCGGGAACACGGACTCATTCCCGCTGCCGGGCCAGGCCGCCCTGGCCGGCCTGAGCACGCGCCAGCGCATCGTGGCCATCGCCAACAGCCAGGTCGGATACAGCACCGATCCCCCCAGCTCCTACTGCAACAAGTTCAGCGCCTACTGGGACGCCGGCGCCGCGGACTGCCCGAGCGGCGAGAGCGCCGAGGAGTGGTGCGCCGACTTCGCTGCCTGGGCCTGGCAGAACGCCGGAGTGCACGTCACCTACGGCTACGGCCCGGGACAGATCAACGGCGCCGCCATCAGCTTCTACTACTGGGCACTCGCCCACGGCCAGTGGCACCCGGCGACGAGCAGATATCTGGCTGCGCCCGGAGACGTGGCGGTCTACGGCCTCACCCTCGGGGCACACCCATCAGCCGTGCACGTGGCGATCGTCACAGCCGACCCGCCCGGCCAGCGGGGCCCGGACGTGGTGAACGGAGACGGGGACAGGACCGGCTTCTCCGTCGCCGAGACCGGGACCGACCAGGTACAGGCCGACGCCGGTCACGGCGGCTCCACGCTCGCCGGCTACGTGAGCCCGCCCTAGGCCCTTGCTGGCATCGCTTGCGCAGGACCCAGCGGGATAGCAAGGTGCCTGCTCCGCATGCCAACGGGCCCCACCCAGGGGCTATGTCAGCATGCAGATTGTGGATGGCCACATTCAGTTGAGCTGGCCGCACATGGCGCCAGCCGCACCTGCTCAGCCCTCGGCCAACTGCCAGCCTTGCTCGACTAACACCAAGTCAAGCAGGACGGGCAGCAGCCGTCAGCATGACGGGCTCTATGCGCTTAACGACTCTCGGAGCCGTGTGAGCCCGACTGGTTAGATCGGGGTGACCTGCTCGGCCTGCGGGCCCTTGGCGCCCTGGCCAGCAGTGAACTCGACCCGCTGGTTCTCCGCAAGACTGCGGAAACCGTCAGTCTGGATGGCGGAGTGGTGAACGAAGACGTCGGCGGTGCCGTCGTCCGGGGCGATGAAACCGTAGCCCTTGTCGGCGTTAAACCACTTCACAGTGCCCTGAGCCATGTTGCTTTCTCCTGCTATACGACCTCCGGGATCCACGGACGTGTTCCCGGTTGCGGCGGCCGCCTGCCTTCTCGAGGCTGGAATCCGTATGCCTCTCGGCGCCCGCCGTCAGAATTTCGCGGGCGCTCTCACACGTGCACGAAACTTCAACTGCAACTAACACTAGCCAACAACCATGGCCGGCGCGGTTGTTCCCCCCAGCCACGCGGGCGTCGCGGGCAACAGGGTCGCGCAGGACCGCCGCCGGTGAGCGGCGACCTGGGCCGCCCAGGCGGTCCGGCCGGCGAGATCCGGGTGCTGATCGCCGACAACGAAGCCCTCGTCCGACAAAAAGCGCACACAAAACACCTGTGGCGTTTCAGCGAGGACACTCAGATTCAGGCTCAAGATAACGGCGGCTATCTGCGCGCGCGACCGGCCTTTCAGCTTCAACGGCCAGGCCTGCCTGGGCGAGTCAGGTCGCATAGTTATCCACGGTCGCCCGGCCGCGGGAGTGCGCGCTCATGCCACCGACCGTGGACACTCCTCCCGGCAGCAGCATCGGCTGGAGTCCAGCCAGCTAGCCGGTTCTAGGCCCTGGTACGTTTGAGGAAAAGGGCTGGTCGACGAGGCGGAGGCCGGTGTGCCCGACTGGACGGGGTCTACGATCTTTGACCGCAGTGGTCTTCAGTCCGTTGTCGTGCACCGGTCGGCAGAAGCCGGCGCGAGTCATGGGACTGGCTGGTGATCTTGATGGTCTGTTCGCTTGTTCCCGCCAAGGGGAAACTCGATGCCGCTTTTCATGTACCAGGCCTCCTATACCGCCAAGTCAATGGCGGATCAGCTCAAGAAGCCGCAAGACCCGGTGGAACTGATCCGCCCGGCCCTGGAGGAGCTGGGAGCCACGATCGTGGTGGCGGGCTTTCCGTTTGGCGAGTATGACCTGGTCGTTGTATATGAGGCACCTGATGATATGACCGCCGCCAGCGTCGCGATGGCAGTTACCGCAGCCGGCGAGGTCAGGTCGGGCAAGACCACGCGACTGCTCAGCGGGCAGGAATGGCTCGAGTCTTTGCGCAAACGCAGGATTGTCACCAGCCAGAAACCGCGCCGGCCGCACGACAGCCAGTCCTGATAGCCGGCACTCTTCAAGCGGCAGTAGGTCCGCGGGAATCAGCTATGTCGCTTCCCGACTCTCCCGGACACAGCGCCAGCACATCCGCTCATGCCGCGCCGAGGGCGGCGCCGGTGGTGCGCAGTTTAGTCGGACGGGACCTGATGGCCCTCGCCTCGGCGGAACCGGTCCGGCACAGGCCTCGCTGCGTCGTGCTGCCGTCCCCGGTGCTGGAATGACTCCGTTCGTCCGCTTGTTCGATGAGGTAATGCCGGAGTCGGTTGGCTGGTCGCGCCTCGACGGCCTAGCCAGGCAAGACGATGCGGAAGCCGAGTCGGCCGGCGGGAAGTCCGGCATTCAGGAAGCCGCAGGCAAGGAGGCCACCGATGCGCCGAACGAAGGCCGCAAGGGCCACTGCAGCGACCGAGGTAAGCAAGCCCGATGAGCAGTGGCGGCAGGAACTGACTCGCCAGCAGTACGACGTGCTGCGCCGGGGCCGCACAGAGCCCGCCTTCACCGGTGAATACGTCCATGCGAAGCAGGACGGCAGCTATTGCTGCGCGGGCTGCGGGACTGTGCTGTTCCGCTCGGACGCCAAGTTCGAATCCGGAACGGGCTGGCCGAGCTTCTACGAGCCGGCCGTAGCCCGGGCCGTTGAGCTGCGCGCTGATTACAGCTTGCTCATGCGCCGCACCGAGGTGATATGCCGCCGGTGCGGCGGCCACCTGGGCCATGTCTTCAGCGACGGGCCGGCACCGACCGGCAAGCGCTATTGCATCAACTCCTGCGCGCTGGCCTTCGAGGCCGCGGCCCCTGCCCACGATCACAGCAACGGCGAGCCCGCCAGCTGACGGCGCCCAGGTACCGCCGGCCGAGCCAGCGGCCCGAGGCCAGATCGCGCTTCCGTCGTACAAGGTCTCACTCGTACAAGTCGGCCGACATCCTCATCCGGCGCTGGCCGTGCATCGATGTTCCCGCGCGAACGTCCGCTCATGGCTCATGGCCGCGTAGCACCTTCCTCCGGCAAGTTTTGATGGTCTAGGACCGGCGGTCACCGGCGAAGGTGGCCGCCGATCCGAGATCATCGATGGGCCGCAGTTAGTGCCTGGGCGCCGGCTGCTACTCGGTCTGCCATACCACCAGATCGAATTCGTTGCCCTCGGGGTCGGCGAACGTGGTCTGGCGGATCGCTGCCACGCCGGCCGGAAGCGCCGCGGGCGGGAGCTTAATCTCGTTGAGCGGCCTGGCGCCCAGGGAGGTCAGCCGCTCGATCTCCTCGTCGTAATGGTCGGTGATCAGGACCGGGTGGATGCTGTTCTTGGCCGTCCCGGGCTCGGGGGGATTGTGGAGGATCATCCGGGGGCCGCTGTCGGGGCCGGTGACGTCGATAGCCGTGTCTCCGGTGACGGCGCCGGGGCTGACCGGGCGGCCGAGAGCCTTCCCCCAGAACTCCGCCAGGGCGGCGGGATCGGCGGAGTCGATGGTCAGGGCTGCGAAACTCAGGCTCGCGGTGGTGGTCATGATTGCTCTCTTCTGCGCCAAGAAATTGGTTGATGCATCAACCATACTACTCATTGGTTGATGCGTCAACGAAGAGATAGCATGGGGCATGCCGACAGAACCGGACTGGCTCAACCCCCGCGAAGACCGCGCCTGGCGAGCCTTCATGCACGCGCGCCACCAGCTCAACGCGTCCCTGAACCAGCACCTGCTCCGGGACTCAGGGCTGTCACAGGCCGACTACGAGATCCTGGCAGTGCTCTCGGAGCACCCCACGGGCCAGATGACCGCACAGGACCTAGGTGCCCTCGTGCAGTGGGAGAAGAGCCGGCTTCTCCCACCAGATCCGGCGCATGCAAGAACGGGGCCTGGTTGCCCGCGGATCCAACCCCGCCGATGGTCGCAGCGCCATAGTTCGCCTTCTGCCCGCCGGACGCCGCGCCATTGAGGACGCAGCACCACAGCACGTGCACAACGTGCGCCGGTATTTCATCGACCTGTTCACCCCCGCCGAGCTCGACACCTTCGCCGCCCTCAACGAACGAGTCCTGCACCACCTCGCCGAGGAATCCTTCCCGGAGGAATCCACTCCCGACGAGCCCTCACTTCCGCACTGATCGGCCCATCACGACCGGACATGGACACGGCCAAACGAATGTTTATGCGTCGCCACCGCTGAGACTGACTGCGCGCACATCAACGTGAGACGTTCTGCGCCAAGCTTTTGGCCGGCTCGGGAACGTAACACCGCAGCTGGGCGGTGAGCCGGGCGATCAGCACCGCGTCCTTGTCATCGGTCTTGTCGGACGTCAGGTCCTCGGTCCGCCGCGACCACGAGGTCACCAGCGGCTGCATGCACACGAACGGCATCGACCGGTCCGCGGCCAGCTGCCCCAGCACCCGCCACCGGTGCCCGGTCGGCTCGCACGACACCGTCACCCCCGCCCATCCATGTGCGGCAGCGCGCCCGGCCGCCCACTCCAGCGCCGAGCCAAGATCCCAGGCCCGGCACCGGAACGTCAGCCAACGCCCAGCCAGGAACAAATGGCCCGCGGAATTGTTTCAGAGCGATAGATCCTAGATTCGGAAAAAAGCTGCTACCAGTTGGGATGGCGGGATTCGAACCCGCGGCCTCCTGCTCCCAAATCAGCTCCATCCGGACGCTGGACGTGGCCGGGCGCTGCCCGACGTGGCGTCAACCTGCAGGAATGGTGGCTAGACGTAGCCTCATACCGCTCCGTGTCTGCGTATGTTGGCCCACTTTGGCTCCCACGCGCAGGCCACTTCGAGACGCAGGTTCCGGGTCGGGCTGGCCCTCTAACCGTCAGGTACTCACGCGGTCGACCCGGCTGACCGTGATTGAGGTCTACCTCCACGATGTAGACCACCCGGTAACTACCGACGCGCAGACGGTGATACTCCCCCGCGTGGAAGCCCGCATGCGGCAATGGATCGACGGCTAAGGCGGCTACTGCAGCTCGATTCTCACGACCCGGCGAGCAACTCCGCCATCGCTAGCTCGTGCGACACGGCGCCGGGCCGACCGGCCGCGACCCACTCACGATGCGCCGCGAGCGTACTCTCAATCTCCGCTGCCTCGACGACCTCAGCCGATGCGAGGCGCTCGACAGCCTGCAACCGCCGCAAGTCGGCAACGGGCACGATCGCCGCCTCCTGGCCTCCAAGTTGGATCACCTGATACGGACCACCAGGGTCCGCGGCAACTGGATGCACGGTCATGCCCCCACCATAACGGTGCCCGCCGACGCAGCCGTGCCGACCACACAGCCACGGCCGAATTCAGCCGAAACGCAGACCGCGGTTCGCGGCAGAAGCACCGTAACGCGGCGTGTGTCAAGTCGGGCGGGTGCTCCGCCGCCTGCTCGTGCTCTGCCTAGCTTTCAATCGGGTTGTTCCCGACAGTGTGAATCGAGCTGATGGAGCAGGCGGGCGGGGCTGCCCATGCTTTGCGCGAGGTCGTGCCTCGAGGGACGTTCGGGCTCGCCCCGCCCGGGTCATTGACCGCCGCAGCGGTGCAGCGTCAGCGGGCGTTCACGCTGCTGTCCGCAGTGGCGGCGTGCATCCTGCGGCGATCAGCGGATCCCAGCGGACCTGCCGGGTGATGACCACGTGGATCCAGCGCAGCAGCGCGGCGGCGCAGGCGGTGCGGGCCTGCTGGCGGGCGAGCCGGTTGTCATCGCGGGTGGTCAGATGGGTGAACTTGGCGGCCATGACTGCGTTGTTCGGCAGCGCCGCCCACACCGCCCGCCACGCCGCTACCCGCAGGCCGGGCCGGCCGCGGCCGGAGATCGATGTCTTGCCCTGATAGCCGCCGGAGGCGTTGTCGCGCGGGCACAGCCCGGCGTGCTTGACCAGTGACCGCGGCGTGGCGAACCGGTTCGGGTCGCCGGTCTCGGCCAGGATCGCCGCCGCGCCGACGGCGGTGAGCCCGGCGATGCTGGTGACCAGGCCGGTCAGGCCCAGCTCGTCCAGCACACCGGTCATGCGGGACTCGGCCCGGGCCAGCCGCGCCCTGGTGTCCTGCCAGTCGGCCATCACCAGGCCCGCGCGCTCCAGCGCGCCGGGCCGGTGCGCGATCACCCCGGCCTGATCGGCAAGAGCGGCGAACACGGCACGGACGATCCGCAGGCACGGCCGGGTCGCGTCCCACCGGGGCAGCTCGCGGCGCACCGCAGCCTCGAACCGGGCCGGGCCCAGCCGGCGCACCCGGGCCAGGTCACCGGCGCACCGCTCCAGCGCCACCGCCACCGCCGCGCACCAGGTAGCAGACCGGAACGGCGACCCTGACGCCGTCCAGCACGGCCGGCCACGCGCATTCCAGCAGGTCCCGGACCTGGGTCACCGCCGCGGTCGCATCGGCAGTCAGCTGCAGCCGGCGGGCACCCAGATGCCGCAGCCTCGCCCACACCGCATCCGCCCGCTCCGGCTCATAACAGTGCAGGCCAGCGGCCAGCCGCGCGATGATGACCGCGTCTTTCGGGTCCGACTTATCGAAGGTCAGGTCCTTGCCCTCACGGGCCCGGTACACCAGCAGCGGCTGCACGCACACACCAGCGCCAGGCCCCGCTCCGCGCACAGCTGATCCACCACCCGCCACCGGTGCCCGGCCGGCTCGCACGCCACCGTCACCGAGCCGAACCCAGCGGCCTTCGCACGCGCGACCGCCCAGTCCAGCAGCCCGCCGAGCTCCCACGCCCGCGCCGACACCCTCCTGCGGGCCAGCACCCGCGAGTCATGGTCGGTCACCACCGCAGCCTGCTTCACATCCGCCAGGTCAATCCCCACGATCGCATGATCGGCCGGCAGCAGCACCCTGAGCCGCGCCAGCCGCGCGTTGCGGTTGCGATCCCCCCGGGACAAGCCGGTACGGTCACTCACGGACGTCCTCCTCGATGCGCTCGGATACCAAGCCCGACAACCGCATCAGGAGGACGTCTTCACATCCAGCACCGACGCGCTTCGAGGAGTTACTAGCGGGCATTCACGCCCGGCGCGGGCGATGCATAAACATACGGCCTGGCCGCCCGCCTGGTCGGCGTTGCCGACGGTGCGTTGAGCTCTTAATAACCGCGCGCCGATCCGCCGCTCTGCGCGCCTGCGGACTGCCTTTGGATTACCGGATCAGGCACGTATATGAGGTCGTTCTGGCGCGCTACGTCCTGGTCTTGCAGAGGTGCGGGCGCCAGCCCAAACATATCCAGGTGCGCCAACCCCATCGCCACCGCTGACACAGGCCGTCCCAGGCAAACTGGCGGGCCGCTGTCGCGGAGGACCGGCGCTGACGTCACCTCTGGTGCCAATCGGTAATCCATCGAGCGTGAGTCCCTCAGGTGGCGCTTCCTCCAGCATCATGGAGTTATGGGTGACCTCAAAGTTGTCCTCGGCGTATCGACCAGGACGGGCTCCGCGGTGATCATCGCGCTGGTTGGCACGCGGCATCGGCCCGACTTTGCTGGCCGCTGGAACGTGCGGCTGATACCGCCTGAGGTGGAACGGGCTGCCTACCACGCGGCCGCGGACCTGACCGTGACACAAGCTGACGAGCTGATTAGGCGGACAGAACAAGCCGCCGAGGCGGGCGGAGTAGCCGCACTGCAGGCTGCGGAGGCCAGCCTGCCGGCCGGCGAGGTAACGGCCGTCGCGGTCGTCGTGAAGGCAGTCTCGGTGCCAGCCAGCACGGCGCAGGTGCTCAAGTCACATGCCTGGATGCATGCCGCTGAAGGGGTGCTCTACCGGGAGGCGATGCTGGCCGCGGCTCGCAAGCTCGGCTGGACGGCACACGCCGTTGACTCGGCGGGGCTGACGGATCTTCACCGGGAGCTGACGGCGATTGGTCGAGCGGCAGGCCGCCCCTGGCGCCGACTCGAGAAGGACGCCGCCGCTGCTGCCCTTCCCCTGTTGTCGCCCCATGAACGAGACAGCAGCAGCTCGTGACGAGGCCATCACAGATGGCGTGCAAATGGTCGGGCGCTTGAGCAGAATCAGACAACCGGCTGGGCGGCCCGCCCGCGCGGTAGGGCGAATGTCAACTGCGCGAATTATCGACGCTGGTGTACGTGGATGAATGAGACTGAGCGGCGGCGCAGGTGGATCTGGCTCGCGATCATGCGGCACACTGTCGGCCGAACTGCCCCCCGGCCTATGGCAGACGGCCTAGGATTGCGCTGCCCGCAGAAGGAGGCCTGAGATGTCGTGGTTGGTCAGGCTCGTGCTTGTGGTGCTCGGCATCCTGGCCGTGGTCGTGGGCATCATCTACCTGGTAGAGCCCATCCACTCACTGCCCTCGTTCTTGCCCGGTCATGCCCTCCATGGGCTGGGCCACCATCACTTCCGCGGATACATCGCGATTGTCGTGGGCATCATCCTGCTGATTCTGGCCGGGATAACGGGACGTTCTCGCCGCCGCCGGCACTAGTTTTCGTGATCGTCCCCCAGATGCAACCTAGCCTCGCGACGGCCAGGACGGTTAGATGATCAAGGCCTAACGCTTGGGAAAGGCCCAACTCGTCCAAGCTTTTGGCGATGATACATTTGCCGATCAGCGTCGGTCGGCTCACACCTCGCGCTCGGCACCGTCGGGGTCGTCCGCGACGGTGATCCCCTCGTCGATTAGCGCTGTGCGTGGCCGGGCTTGGCGACCGCGCTAGGGGTAGGTGCGCGTGGTATGGCTGTAGCCGTCTCGCGGGGACCATCGATGGACGGCCATCATGCCGCGCTCAATGTCCCATGCGACGAATAGCGCCTGCCCGACGCGCAGCACGTACACGATCGCGTTGTCCGGCCGCTCCGCCGACCACCATGCCTCCGCCGCGTCCCCGCGAAGCCCGGAGTCGGCTTCGGCGGCGATTCCGTGCAGCTTGAGCTCCCCTTCACCGCTGTCAGGGCCGGTCACGATGCTGTGCAGCACGTACCGTGGGTCCCGGCGCAGGTCTGCTGCCTTGGCCGACCACCTCATCGCGCCTACTAGCAGGCGGCCGTTCACGATGTAGGGCTCGATGGGGCTGATGCGCGGCGATCCGTCCTGGCGCAACGTGCCCAGCATCGCCACACGCGCAGCGCTCAACCGGGCCGTGCCCAGCCGGGCAATCTCAGGCGCGCGGAGCTCCATGCCGCGCCAGTCGACCATGCCCGCTGCACCAGCCATGCCAGTCACGTTACAAGCCGCCTCACACCCGGCAGCCGGTGTGGGCAACGATGCAGGCTGCGACCAGGGACCCGCCGCGGAATCTGCTCGCCGGAGTGTGGCAGTGGCGGCGTCTGCACCCTGCGGCGGGTCGGCGCCGGCGGCGCGGCCGCGGTGGCCGCCATCGCGATCGCGGTGCCGTTCGTGCTGCAGCCGACGGCCGGCGGGCGCACCGGCAACTCGGTAGCAAGCGCGACCACACCACGCGCCGCGCCGGGCTCGGAACTGCTGAAGTGCGGGGCGTACAGCGCTCGCGGCATCTCCGGCGGCGAACTCAGCCCGCGCTGGAAGGCAGCCAGCATCCAGGCGGGCCCGGTCTGGTTCGTCGACGCCCTTGATGGCAGCTGGCGATCAAGTCCTGCGCGTCTTCGTGTCATCGACGCCCGACGGTCCTTGAGGCGGAACGACGCGCCGCGCGGGCCGTGACCGTGGCGGCGCTGGTGATGGCGCTGGCGTGGATTTCCCCGGATCCTGACGCGTGGCGGGCACGAACCGATGCCGTACCGGCAGTGCATCGGCACCGCTCGGATGCTGCTGCTGGTGTTGGATTAGCCGATGGGCTCGAGGTCCTCGTCTCGCTTATTCCGCAGCGGGAATCCTGTGCCTGCCCGCGCCGGGGGCGAGGAGCGTGCCGACGGCTGCTCCGATGAGCGAGGCCGCCGGAAGGCGGCGCACGCGAGGGCTCTCCCTGGTCACCTGGGCAACCCTCGGGTGCACCAGATGAAGTGCGTCTCGGCCGCGCAGCTCGCCAGCACCTGCTCCGCTCCCTGCCCACGTGATTACTGGCCGCGTCGCCCAACAACGCGTCGATTGCGTCGGCCTGGCTGGCCACCTCGCCTAGCTCTCGGACGTCGCGATCCGGGTGCTGGGCTCGCGACCTGGCGATGTCGGGGCAGCCGGTCTGGTGCACGTGGAAGGATCCTGCCTCTGTATGGATGGCTGTCAAGATCATGTAGTTCTCTCCTTGCCGAGCTGGCCCTGCTGGCCGGCACCCGCCTTCGGCCGGGAAATGCTCAGGCCTTGCCGGCCGTATACCGGCCAGTGCTCTCGGCGCCGCATCCGGCGACCATGCAGCCGACGGCAATCGCTAAGGCCAGACTGGCTGTCCCTCTCATCTGAGACTCCTGCCCGTGATCGCCGCCCGGCATAGTCATTCCGGACCAAATAACGCAGAGGGTTCCTCTGCTGTCTCCCGTGCGGATCTCTCTCGGCGTATCTACTGCCCCTGGCTGACCCCACATACCGATCAACGCCGGACGAGTAAGCGGCGCCGCGCTCGGCTTCGGCGGCGCGCAGCTCGGCGTCCGAGCAAGCGATCGACGGCCTTGGGACCCCGCACCCGCACTGGCCTAAGTCATCCCGGCGACACCACAACCGAGATGCTGCCAGCACATCACACTGTCAGTGACACCGACCGGCCTCCTGCCCCGGGACCTGCAATGGCGCGCCCAGCGCACACATTTCGCGGCGAGGGCGACCGCCAGAACCAGGTCGGGACTATGATCATCCGCCTTTGGCCCGGACCGAGCGCTCCAGCTAGCTGCAGAGCGAGGTCCAGCCGAGGCACGGACCGGCACACTGAGCCGCCGATCTGAACGCAATCGACCTACTGG
>CAWHQU010000006.1:0-78302 GCA_963831615.1 uncultured Actinomycetota bacterium
CGATCCGGTAATCACGCTGCGCTACGACCACTGCCTGCGGCCGTCGCGCCAGAGCCGTCCTGCCGGGCAGCCGACCGCGTGCAGACCGCCGGGCCGTCGCTGCTCAGGTGCCGGGGCGGCGGGCGGCGGGGTTGGGAGGCGCGGGCCGTGGGGTTGGGAGGCGCGGGCCGTGGTGCGGGCGGCCTTGGCGGCACCGGGGCCGCCTCCTGGGTGCCTGTCGCGGTTTTGCCTGTCGCGCCGCCCATGGACTGGTATTGGTCCAGCACGTAGCCAGTCGCACGGGTGGTGAACGCACGTTCGCGCCTGATGTCGAGGGTGAATGCGAGCCACCAGGTGAGGCGCTCCGACCCGGTTGCGCTAGCCAGTTAGGAACGCGATGTGGATGAACAGCCGGACCACCCAGCCAGGGAAGCCGGACAGCCCTTACCGGTCCGGCCGAGACGACGGCGTGGCCGCGGGAGACGTAGGCCGCCAATCCGAGATCATGGTACTTGAATGGTTTTGCTCGCTCTTTTCCCTTGACCAGGCTTTTGACCCGCCGACCGGCATACCGCCCGGCCTGCATGGCGGCTTCCGCGACGCCGGGCAGCTCGCGCAGGCGCATCATGTCCCCGATGACCGAGATCTCCGGGTGACCCTTGATCGTTAGGTCGTCTTGCACGAGGATCCGGCCGGCCCGGTCGCGTTGCGCGCCGGTGGCCTTTGCCAGCGCGTCGGCGATCGGGGAGGCTTCGACTCCGGCGGTCCACAGCACGGCGCGAGCGTCGTACCGCTGCTGACTGCCGTCCTCATCGCGGACAACGACCCCGTCCCCGTCGACGCTGGTCGCTCTCGAGCCCATGTGCAGCTCCACGCCCAGCGACCGCAGTTCGCTGGCCGCTCTGCGGGACAGTTCACCGCCGAATGCGGCCAGCGGAGCGGAGCCGCCACCGAACAGCAAGACCCTGGCGTCCTCCGGCTGCACCCGGCGGTATTCACTGCGCAGAGTTTTGGTGGCCAGCTCGCGGATCTGGCCAGCGAGCTCGACGCCGGTAGGTCCCGCGCCGACAAGGGCGAAGGTGAGCCAGCGGCGCTGTTCGGCCGGGTCGTCGATGCTCTCGCCATCTCGAACGCCCCGTATACCTGCCGCCTGATCGTTAGCGCGTCAGAGAGCGTCTTCATGCCCGGCGCCCACGCGGCAAACTCGTCATGGCCGAAGTACGACTGCCGCGTCCCGGCCGCGACGATCAGGTGGTCGTATGGGACCTCGAACCGCTTCCCCAGCGGCCGCACGCATATCAGATGCCGCGCGACCGCATCCACGTCGATCGCCTCTGCCGTCAAGCACTCCAGGTCGCGGCGCTTCCTGAACAGCCGGCGCAGCGGCGCGCTGATCTGCCCTGCAGACAAGATCCCCGTCGCGCATTGGTAGAGCAGCGGCTGGAACAGGTGCGTGTCATCGCGGTCAACCAGGGTGATCGACAACCGACCGCCGCGCGACGCGCGAGCGGCGAAAAGCCCACCGAAGCCGCCGCCGACAATAACCACCCGCGCGGGCGATGCCTGATCGTTCATCGACTGCCCACGACGACAATGTCGTCTTGGCCAGACCAGGCCCAGCCGTGCTTGGCTACCCCGATGACCGCGACGTCAAGCAGCCCCGATCCGTCAGCCCTACCAGAACTGGGAAGGTCTCGAGCCTGGCCAGACTGCAATTGACCTAGCCCTACCCCGCAGGCCCGGGGTAGGGCTAGTACCCAGCTCTGGCCGGGACACCGGCGAGCTGCGGGGCGTGCCGGTACCGGCGGCGTCGGGACGGGGCCGCGACGAAGGCGACCAGCCTATGAGCTAGCTTCGCCATCACGACTAAAGGAGAGCAAGTGACTCACGGAACGCCTGTGCCATTGCCGCATCGGCGACATCCAGAGGCCACGCCAGAACGAGGCAATATGCGCCGTTGACATCGCCGTCCACCGCTCAGAAATCAGGCGTCCAGATTCGGCGATCTGGCCCACCCGAGGGTGGGGTACCAGCGCCCAGCCACGTACCTCTCACGGCATTGCTGATCACGAATGGAAATGCTGGCCTCTGCATAAGAATGCGATGCCGGCACTCGCTCACATCGGCATGTGAGTGAATGCGCAATCACCATGACCTGATCCACTTCATGACGGCCTAGGGGTCGGGACCAAGGCCCACGGCAGGTGTGTGCCGCTGGTTCAAATTGGCTGTCGTTATGAATTGAGCGCAGGTTCGAGCTTTCAGAGCCGGGTGCCAACGTACACCGCTGCCCGGCCATTGTCGCCAGCATCAGGCGGCGTGCACTGCCTGCAGCAGATGAATCCACAAGATTGGCAGTACATTCGAAATAATCTTGTGATCAGTCGGGATGGCGGGATTCGAACCCGCGGCCTCCTGCTCCCAAATCAGCTTCATCCGGACGCTGAACATAGCCTGGTGTCGCCCGGCGTGGCGTTCACCTGGGACGACGCACGCTGCGCGTCGCCTGACGTGGCTCAGTGTCTGTGCATGTTGGCTCCCACCTTGGCTCCCACGTCATAAGCGAAGGCGCGCCCATACGCTCCGTGCTAATGCAACTCCGCCGCCGCTTCGGGAAGGCATCGCCGTGCGGCCGGACCAGAACGTGGGCAAACGAGCTCACGCTCCCGCGCCATCCAGCATTGCGCTCACGATGAAGCCGAAGCCGATCCGTTCCTGTTCCAGGCGCACCGATCGGCCGAGCCGATCGGCCACGAGATCCGCGTACAGCGCTGCCTCGGCACCGTCGAGGAACTCCAGGCTCGACGTAGCCGGATTTGGCTCGGTCACCCACTGGTCCAGGTGCGCGAGCAGGGTCGTCCGGTCCATGAGCATGGACCGGACACGGGGAAACCGCTGACGCATCCGGTCCAGGATTACGAATCCATGTGTGTCGATGTCACCCCAGTAGACGAGGTCCAGTGCGCCGAGCCACTGAAGGGACTCAAGCACTGGCACGGCATAGCCACCGCCCAGGACGAGCATCGCCCCGGGAGGGCATGGAGAGGCGAGATAGGTAATCTCGTTCTCGAGAACATAAGCCCTGGTGACCCCAGAGGGCGGCGCCGCGAAATCCTCGGCGCGCACGGTCAGTTCGCACCAGCCACCGCCGTCGTCCACGCGGAACCGGACATACGCAGGCTTCCGCTGGAATCCGTATCGCCGCTCGAAGTCACCCGCGCCAACGTCCACTCTCTCCGAAGGCAGCTGGACGTCCAGTAGCTCAGTCAGGATGCCACGATTGTGCTCGATGAACTTCGTATCTACGCCGGGCACGTCCACCTGGCGCACATACATTCCAGGGAGCTGGCGTTCATCGATCCACTGCACCGTGGCCAGCAACCGCTGCCACCGGTCTGCGACCCTGAGCGTCCGCATCGGATGCTGCCGGACCCACGGCACCAGCCTCGGGCATGCTGCCCCCGTTGCCTCGGTCAACTCCGTCAGCCGGCGCACGTCGCCGACCACGCCGAGGAGCTTCCACACCTGGTCGTAACTGTCCAGCCAGGCCCGGCACGGGATGAGGTTCGATCCCACCAAGCGGCCGCCTATCTGTCGGTATTCGACGCGGATCGGGCCTCGCTCGGCACGCTGCCAGTCCGCCACCCACTCCTGGACGGCACCGAGGCGCTCGGCGATCTCGCCCGGAGCCGGTCCGCGAATCGGCACGCTCAGCGGCTCGAACGGCTGGCCGCCGCAGAATGCCGCCAGCAGCACGCCGGACTGCCACTTCCGGCCGAGCTTGGCACGCACCTCGGCTGGCCGGGTCCAGGGTGGTGCAATTAGCGTCGCCACGTCAGTCCGCCAGCGCGACCGCGATCTGCTGGCTGAGCCGGTGGGACTCGCGGCGCTGCCGGTACTCCTCGATCGTCAGCGTCTGCAGCCGGGATGACTGGCCGTTCGGGTTGTCGACGAACCCGACTGCCTGGACATGCGGCTCGATCACATGGATCTTCTGAAGCGGGGTGACGATCAGGAGCTGCAGGCCAAGGCGGCGGAACAGTTCGAGCGCGAACCGGGTGGACTCGTCCGACCCGCGGCCGAACGCCTCGTCGATCACCGCGAACCGGAACGTCCGCGACTTGACTGCCCCCCACTCCAGCTTGAACTGGTACGCGAGCGAAGCAGCGAGGATCGTGTAGGCGAGCTTCTCCTTCTGGCCGCCCGACTTGCCGGCCGAGTCAGCGTAGTGCTCATGCTCAGCGTCGTCGGCGCGCCACCTCTCCGAGGCCGAGAACCTGTACCAGTTGCGCACGTCGGTCACGTATCTGGTCCACCTGCGGTCCGCCTCAGTCCGGCCCTCGCGGCCGATGAACCGCTCAATGATGCTCTTGACCTGCAGAAACTTCTGCTCCGAGTACTGGTCGCTGGCATCAGGAGACAGCGCGTCATCCGTGCACGTCCGTAGCTCGGCGCGGAACTCCCTGATCACCGGCTCGTCGGCAAGCTGCGCCTCCAGCCGGATGTACCGGCCCGGGTTGTAGTCGACCCCGACGAGCGAGTCGTTGATCGTGCTGATCCGGTCCTTGATCGCCTCGGCATGCTTATTGAGCTGGGCCTGGAACTGCGCGATCTCCTGAATGGTGTTCTGGTTCAGGTAAATTTTGAATTGATCTTGGAAACGTGGTAGGTCGTCGTCGGTCAACCGCTGGCACATGTCGCGGTAGCCAGACGCAGACGCGACCGAGTCGTCAAGCTCAGCCGTTTCTATCGGATGCTGGCGCCGGAACTCGCCCATCGCCTTGACGATCTGACCGCCGATAGCCGTCCGCCTAGCTGACCGCCGCTCGATCAGCTCAGTGATATGCACGGTCACCACAGGTTCTGCTCGGTCGCATGCCTCCGGGGCAGTGGGGCGATGCTCGGTCAGCACCGGTACGCTCAGCAGTTCCTCGATCGCCGCGAACTGACTGCGGGCGGTCGCACACTCCGGTGCCGCCAGCACAGCGTTCGCTGTGTCCAGAGCGCTCCGTGCGGACCTGACCTGGTTCTCGACGCCACCGGCCTCGGTATCGATCGCGCTCCTGTCGCTCTCAAGGCAGCCAATCTCCGCCCGGACCGATTCCAGCTCGGCGGACAGCCGCGAGAGCTCGGTGGATGCCGCCTCCAGTGCTCGCTTCTCCGCCTTCAGCTCCTCGATCCGGTTGACGACGGACTGCCAGTCGACCTCCGCGAACTCGCCGGTCAGCGCGAGCTGGGCGAGCACCTGGCCACGGTCGATGACGGCGTCGAACGCCTGCTGGCGCTCGTCCTTCTCCGCGTTGATCGCAGTAAGGCGGGCCGCCACGGTGGCCGCGCGGGTAAGGAGAGCGTCGATCTTGCGTTCGTTCGACCAGCCGAGCACGTACGTGCTGCGGTCGTCGATCCGCGTGCGATCGTCCTTCTCGTGCCGCTCGCCGGCCAGCTTGATCTGCCCGGCCCGGGTGATGGCGCGCGGCGCCCGGCGGAAGTCAGCCATCGTTTCGACGCACTCGACGTCGCCGCGACGAGCCATCTCCCGCTCCAGCCACGGCGCGAACGGTGTGTCCCTGACCTCCAACTTCGCCGCGAGAGTCCGGTCGCCGGGCATCGAAATCGGAGGCAGTCCCCGACCGGCGGCAGCCGGCTCCGGGACGCGGTAGTAGACGATGCGACCGCGCAGGTGATGGTCGTTGACCCAGTCCGACACTGCCTGGTAGTGCCGGTCAGGCACCAGGACCGACAAGGCGAAGCTGCGGAGGAGCCGCTCGGCCGCACCTTCCCAGTCGGACTCCTCCGGCCGCACCGCGATCAGCTCGCCGGCGAACGGCAAGGCGTCTTCGGCCAGCCGCAGCTCGCGACAGAGCAGGGCACGCAGGTCGAGCTGCTGTTTAGGGATATTGGTCTTGCGCTCATGCAGACTGCGCAGCTCGGCGTTGACCACAGCGGCCTCGTCCTGGCACTGCTTCGCCTCGACGCCGGTCTCGGTAAGCCTGTTCTGGCAGTCCGCATGATCCTGCCGTGTCTGCTCCCTTGCTGAGATGATCTCGCCGTGCCGGGCGGCGAACTGCTCCGGTGTTTCGACCTGGTCGAGATCTGCTCGCCGGAGCAACTGTCCGAACTCTGCCCACTTGCGCGTCCGCACGGCTTTCGTTCCCTCGTCCGCCGCGATCTGCCGGGCGATCTCAGCCAGGCGGTTGCCGCCGTGCCCGGCCAGCTCGACCTGCAGGCTGCTCTCGCGCTGCCGACGGTCGGCGAGTCGGCTCTCCAGGCCGACGCGCCGAGCACCGAGCTGGGCCAGCAGGGTCGACAGCATCGTGAGCTGATCCGCCAGCAGCCGCGCCTTCAGATCGGCGAAATAGTAACGGAGAGCCGCGCGCTGGGCCGCAAGCGCAGCGATTTCTCCATCGATCCGGTCGTGGCGGTCGCAGTCGGCTAGCAGAGGCGTCAGCATTGCGAGCTGGGCCTGCGCCCGCTGCACCGCCTCGTGCGCCTTGGTGAGGTTGTCGAAGTGCTCGATGATCTCGCGGGTCCACGCCGCTGCGTCGAACGGCTCCAGCATGTGATCGCGGACGAAGTCCGTGAGGTTGCCGACCGACTTCATTGACACTGTCTGGTGAAAGAGCTCCATCGCCTGCTCGGACTCGATGCCCAGACGGCGACGGAAGTCCTTGCCGTAATCGGGGAAGCTGTCGTGCACGACCGCCCCGTCAGCGCGCAGCCGCCTGCGGAGCGCGGAGATCTCAGGGCCGAATCCGCCGAAATCGCCGGCCACTGACAGCGGCCGGTCGGCCGTCACATACAACCTCTCTGGCTGTCCCGACGCGCCGTCCCGGAGCCAGAACACCTGGGCGAGGGTTACCGCGGCGTCGTACCCGGCGTTGCTGAACACGGCGAGGATGACCGAGTGCCTACCGCGGTCGCGCAGCGCGACGGGCCTGGAGTTTCCGGTCAGCTCGTTGCGTTCCGATTTGTAATAGCCCAGCACGTAGGAGCGGAGGCTTCGCTCGCGGGTGTCCGCGCCGGCAGCCTTGTTGTAGGCGATGCGGTTCGCCGGCAGCAGCAGCGTCGTGATGGCATCGACGATCGTGGATTTGCCAGACCCGATGTCCCCCGTCAGCAGGCAGTTGCGTGCGTTCGCGGCCAGCGACCACACGCGCTCGTCGAAGGTCCCCCAGTTGTACAGTTCCAGGCGCGAGAGCCGGAAGCCGCTGAGGGTCTGCGGCTCAGCCGATTCACCGATTTCAGCCGCTGCGCTCACTCGTGGCTCTCCTCAGTGCCCGGAGCGCTTGCCGTCCCGGCGAGCGTGTCCGCGTACTGCGCTAGCCGGGCGTCGAAGTCGGCCAGCCACTGGCCGTCTACGAACGCCTTCAGGATCCGTCGCACTTCGTACACCTGATCGATGCCCTTCACTGGTCGCAGGTACCCGAGCTCGACAACCTTGGCCACGTTGGCGTCGATCTGGTCGGCCAGTCGTGCCTCGTTGCTGGTCGGCGGGAGGAAGACCCGCACCATCTCCCGGACCTGCTCCCTGCTCAGCATCAGCCGGGTATCTCCGCCCTGAGCGTCGAACTCGGCGAGCTTCTTGCGCAGCAGCGCCAGTAGCAGGCTGACGTGGAACGACAGCGACCGGCGCGGGATCAGCCGCGGTATCGGGGATGCAGCGTCCGCCTCAGCATCGTCGGGACGCTGCCGGCAGAACGCATAGCCCTCGGCTTCATCAACGACGACGTGCAGGCCGAGCACCGCCACAAAATCCTGCACCTGCGGCTGGAGCTGGAGCAGGTGCTGCCAGGCCAGCTCGTGGGTGTCGCGGTAGATAACACCCTTCATCAGGTGCGTGACGGCCACCGACAGATCCGGCGTCGTGGCTGGAGTCGTCATGCCGTCTCTCCCACGCGGGCAAAGGTCACCCGCGGCAGCGTCGCCTGCCGGGACAGTCCGTCCGGATCCTCCCAGCTCACCTGCTCTGGATGCGCGTCGTCGAATACCACGCGGAAGGCATCGTCCTGGAGTGACAAGTACGCGACCAGCTCGGCCAGGCCACGCTCAAGGGGGCGGTCCGCAACCAGGTCCGTGAGCCCAACCTGCGCCACATGCCTCAGTGCGTGCCGCACGCCATCGCGCAGCGCTTCGCGATCGACGTAAACCTGGTCGAACAGCACGGCAGGGTCGGTCTCTTCGTCTGCGTCGGTGACCGCATCGCTGTCAATGCGTACCCTGCGCACAGGGCTGTACAGCGGGCGCTCCATAGGCAGCCGGATGACGGGCGAGCTGCCGTCGATCTCTGTGGTCACGGGAACACCGCTCTCCTCCCGCAGCGCCAGCGCGCGTCCTTCTATGCTGCGCAGTACATCCACCACCCGGCGGTTCTCGAACCACACCTGGTCGTCGAGGAACCTGCGTAGCTGCTCCGACAGCTGCCGAACCGTCGCCTGGGTCTGCCCGGCGGCATCGAGCCAGTCATAGTGAATGTGACGCAGCCGCAAGTCGACGCGGCTGACGGCTTCGAGCCGGTGCACGGCGTCCAGCAATGTCGTCAGCTCCTCCTGCCGGGACTGCGACAACAGGAAGTCGTAGAACGCCTGGAAGCTCCGGCCCTCGTCGGAGCCGGAAATCGACTCCCGGCTGCCGAGGACGTCGTCCAGCAGCTCACCCTTGCCGCCATACCAGCCGGCAATCTTCTCGCGAAGCTGGCGGTCAAGCCGCCGGAAGTTTTCTTCCACCTCTCGGAAGTCCGCGAGCAGCTCTCGCGCGGTGGCGGACAGCTGCTGGTAGCGGTCACGCACGGCGCTGGCATCGAGCAGCTCGAAGTCGCCTGCCTGGACCCGGGCGATCTCTTCGTCGATGGCCCGACGCTGGCTGAGAAGCTGCGCAACGCGAGAATCTGGATCGGCGTCCGTGCCATGCACGATCTGACGCAGCAGAAGGAAGACCGTGTTGAGGCGCGACTCGGTCCCGACGAAGGACCGCTCACCGAGCGCCTGCACCCACTGCAGCGCCTTCTCGACGGCCGGGGTGGCGTCGAAGTGGGGCTCGTCACTGTCGTCCGGGTAGAACTTCCGCAGCCAGCCGGACTCGGCAGAGGCCCAGTCGTCTAGGTACGCCTTCGCAGACTTGGGAAAGCGCGGCTGGCCCTCGTGAGCGAGACGTTCGTTGAGGGCATACAGCTCGTCGTCCAGCACGCTCGCCAACTCAGTGGCGGCGATGGAACGGACACTACCCTCGACGAAAACTCGCTGCAGGAAGCTCAGGATGAGCGGCGCATTGTCGGCGCGCAGCAACCGCCACGCCGGGCTGTGCCCGCGCAGCCAGCTGACCTCGTCATAATCCAGCATGGGTGACCATCCGTACATGTGAGCGCAGCCAAAGCGTATGGCCTGCCGGTGACAATCTCGGGCAATGGCGCGGCCTCGCGGCCGAGCCCACCCAGCGCGCGACCGCGACGCGGGCGCTGACGCGCGTGGCCGACCTAGATGTTCGCCAGTACCCAGGCTTGTGGTCGGCGCCTGGCATTATCCGCAGTGAGAGCGACGCCGTGGACCGCTGAACATCCGCTTCTGCCCCGACCGCATGCGACATCGGTGAGCCGAGCAGCGCCGAACGCCGACTGTGAGCGGCCAGTGTACGGAGAGGTCGCGGAGCACGGCTCTGTGCAGACGATCTGTTCCGGGCTAGCCAAAGCGCCCCCCGGCGAGGGGCGGCAAGGTCGTTCACCGGCGATCACAATGGTTAGGCGCGAGCAAGCCGATCCGAGACAAGCCGGTTGAGGCTCACATGCTGTTCGGCAGCTTCGCGCGCAAGACGGCGGTGAACCTCTGCCGGAACGCGCACCACGAAGCGGCCCGAATAGGTGCGTTCCGACAACGGCTCTGGAATCTGCTCGCCAGATGCAGCCAGGTCGGTGAGCACGTCACGCACGACATCCGCGAGCCCCGCGAGCGCCTCAACCGGGGTGGGCGCGAGCCAGGACAGCGACGGGAACTCCGCGACGGTGGCGACATGCTCGCCGTCCTCTGCGGACCAGGCGACTCGGTAGGTGTAGTGGGTTGCATCAGGCATCGTCGTCGCCCTCCTCGTTGTTCTCGGCTTCTATCCTGGCGATTGCGTCGAGCACCTGCCGCACCTGGTAAGCCTTGGCATTGCCGTCCTTGCCGCGCTGGATGTTCACGCGGGGATCGCCTTGCCATGGCGTCCTGTAGACCTTGTGCGAGGTGCCGTCCTGCCGGGGTTCGCCGAAATAGTCGGCGCAGACCTTGGCCAGGTCATCGAAACGGACGTTCTGCTGTGAGCGCCGCATCTGGTCGATGATCTTCGCTGTCTTGCTCACTCCTGCATAGTATCAATAGTGATACTACACGTCCATGGGCCGACCTGCCGCGGGTACAGAAGCCAACCGGCGTCAAGGTGCGCCGCCGGCAGCAGCGCATCAGCCTGGCGCCGCGCACGTATGCTTCGCGCTGCTTGCGCGCGGCGGCTTTGCTCTGAGCCCCTTTCGTCAGCCCGCCTGTCAGTTGCCACTGCTCAGGGCCTTACGCCGGTCCTCTCTGAGCAGCCGCCGCTCATCGCTCCTCCGCTTCCAACCCTGCTCTAGCTCTGCCAGGCGCCCGGCATTTTGGCTCCCGAGCCAACGCAGAAGACCCACCAGGCCACGTCGGCCTACATTAGGCGTCGAGCGTCCTCCTGCCACGGGGGCAGAAAATCATAGCAAATAATTTCGAATAATGTCTCTGATCAGTCGGGATGGCGGGATTCGAACCCGCGGCCTCCTGCTCCCAAAGCAGGCGCGCTAACCAAGCTGCGCTACATCCCGTGCCTATGACCTGTGGAATCCTGGATCACTAACTTTCCAGGTTCCCCAGATCCTGCTCACGCTGTGACCCACGCGGGTCGTCTCGAACACCGTCCTGATCTTGTCGAGCAGGTAGCGAAGCTGACGGCACCTGGCCAGGAAAATCCGGGGGCCACTGCTCGGGCGCTGGTCACCTGGGCATCCTAACGTGCTGCCGGTGTGTCGCTAAACCCGGAAGTGGGTGGACTGCCCGATCTCCTCCCGCTTATTGCGGAGGATCTGCGCGTGGTCGAGCATGTTGCTGACGCGCGACTCCGGGCTCGCGGGCCGGCGAACCCTCCGGGTCGGTGCTTTCGGCTCAAGGTCGTGGACCCCGTCCATGACAGCCTGGACGAACACCTCCCACGCCTTGCGGGTGAAGCACAGGGCATGATCGGCGGGAACCCTCAGCGGGCAACTCGCCCGGAGTAACCACGGGCAATGCCGACTGCGGGCGAGCCGGGCAAGGACGGGTCGTCCAACTCGGCCGCGCCCGCCAACGGAAACCCCGGCAGAACTGGGCATCGGCGCGGCAGTCGATGCGTTCGTGGCCGAGGCGCAGCAGAACAGCGTTCCCGAGCGCGTCCAGTACGAGCCGTCAGGGTTGCTCGCGCTCAGAATCTGGTCGCACGACCGAACAAGCGCATCCTCCGGGGCGAGGCCACGATTGGGGACTTCAGGGCCGGGGTCGCTCAGCTGATAGCAGCGACGGCCTGATCTACTGAGAGTGTCTTCTCGCTGGCTGCCGGCTCGCTCGCCAGACCCGGAGGAGACAGTGCCATGACCGTGCCGCTGCTGAGCGACTTCACGACCCGGCGCGCCCGGGTCGACGGGGTCGAGATGAACTATGCGATCGGCGGGCACGGGCCGCCGGTACTGATGCTGCACGGGTTCCCTGAGACCCACGTGGTCTGGCATCTTGTCGCTCCGGCCCTGGCAACCGCGTGTTGTCGATCACACTGATCTGGACCGTCGCGACCAGCTCGCAAGCCGTGCCCAGAGCGCACTGGGCTAGCCAGTGCAGTCGTGGGAACATCGGCGATATGGGACCGGGACGTGCAGGCGCAGAAGGGAACGCGACCGCCCGCAAGGCGACCGCCCGCAAGCCGACCGCCCGCAAGCCGACCGCCGCGAAGCCTGCAGCCAAGGCCGCCGACAAGCTAGCTCCCTATCACGCCAAGCGCGACTTCTCCCGCACGCCTGAGCCCGCCGGCGACGAGCAGACTGAAGCCGAAGGCGACCGCCCGCTCAGGTTCGTCGTCCAACGCCACCGGGCCCGCCGCCGTCACTACGACCTGCGCTTCGAGATGAACGGCGTGCTAGCCAGCTGGGCCGTGCCTAACGGGCCGACGCTCGACCCTAAGGCAAAGCGCCTGGCCGTCCATGTCGAAGATCACCCGATGGAGTACATCTATTTCGAGGGCGTCATCCCGTCCGGCGAGTACGGCGGCGGAGACGTCATCGTGTGGGACACCGGGACCTGGGAGCCGCACGAGACTGATGACCCGGTGGCCGCTGTTGCCGCCGGCGAACTGCACGCGGACGTCAGCGGCCAGAAGCTGAAGGGCCGCCTGATCCTGATCCAGCGCGACCGCAACCGTCGCGACGGCAACCGCGGTGAAGACTCCAGCCAGTGGCTGCTGCTGCACAAGAACGACGACTACGCCGTGAGCGGCTGGGATGCCGAGGACTACCCAAAATCCGTGCTCACTGGCCGCACCAACGAGGAAGTAAAGGCTGATCCGGACCGGATCTGGCGTTCCGACCTTCCGGCCGCGGAGGCGGAAATCGAGTTGCGGCCAAGGCCCGTTCCCGGCCCGAAGGACGAAGAACTCGCCGCACTGGACGACATACGCGCGGAGGGGACCTGGGAGGTCTTCGGACGCAAACTCCGGCTGACCAACCTCGACAAGGAACTCTTCCCGGCACGCCCGCGCGAGACCGCCGTCACCAAGCGTGAGCTCATCCGGTACGCCGCTCAGATCGCGCCGGTCATCCTGCCCTACCTCGCGGGCCGTCCGCTGAACATGAACCGCTTCCCCGGCGGGGCGGATAAAGCCGGGTTCTGGAACAAGCAACTCCCCGAACACGCACCGGACTGGCTGCCGCGCTGGGACAACCCCGCGGCTAAACGCGACAGGACCAGCACTTACCTGGTCATCGACGAGCCTGCGGCGCTGATCTGGGCCGCCAACTACGGAGCCCTCGAATGGCACGCCTGGACTTCGCGGGCCGCCAGCCAGGACAACCCGACCTACGCGCTCATCGACATCGACCCCGGGTCGGGCACGTCCTGGGACGACATCCTGGTCCTGGCCAGGCTGCACCGGACCGCCCTGGATCACCTCGGGGTCAGGGCGCAACCCAAAGTCACTGGCCGGCGAGGCATTCAGATCTGGATCCCGGTCGAGGACGGGCTCAGTTTTCAAGACACAAGGCTATGGGTGGAAACGCTGTCGAAATCGGTCGGTGCCGTCGTACCTGAGCTGATCAGCTGGAAATGGGACGTTAGCGAGCGGCACGGTCTTGCCCGACTCGACTACACGCAGAACGTCAGCAACAAAACACTCGTGGCGCCGTATAGCCCGCGGGCTGCGCCGGGGGCGCCAGTGTCCGCGCCGATCTCCTGGGACGAGCTCGATGATCCGACGCTGCGCCCGGACAAGTTCACCATTAGGACGGTCGTTGACCGGGTCGCCGAGAAGGGCGACCTGTTCCGCACAGTCCTCGGGCCGGCCCAGCCTCTTCCGCCGATCGCTTAGCGCACTCTGTGAGCGGCTGGCCCCGATCGCGGTTGCGGCGGCAACGCTATCGCCCGGAACCCGGTACGCTACGGGGGCGGCAAGTTCGCTATGCGGGCGTAGCTCAATGGTAGAGCCCCAGCCTTCCAAGCTGGTCATGAGGGTTCGATTCCCTTCGCCCGCTCCAATCCGATTCCCCAGCTCAGAGCGATGTTTGATGAGCGGCGTCGGCCCGGATCGCCACAAGGCTAGGTTCGTGCACACGGCAGGTCGATCGCTACTCAGTTGGCGATTCATGGCGACCTTCGCCGCAGCTCCTTGCCGGACCTCGCAGACGAAATCTCCGGGCTCCAGATCGGAACCGGCGGAAACAGTTGCCTGTGATCGAGCCCGATCGCGTCCGCAAATCGCCGGGAAGGCGACCCGTCAGAACCAAACTTTCGGCGGGTCCTTGACTCGGCCCTTGGGGCAGGGCGGATCGTCGAGACGTCATAGCTAGCGAAAGGTGCTACGGGAGATGGATGTTCTGGTACGTGACGTGCCTGAGCAAGTGGTGATCACCGAGCAGCGAATGGTGCACCAGGCCGCCCTAGAAAGCTGGCTGCCTGGGGCGATGTCCCGGGTGCTCAAGGCTGCCGGCGGTGCGGCAGCCGGGACAACCGACCAGCCTTATCTGGAGCGCGACCACCTTCCCCACGAGCCCGTGTTCATCGTGATCTACGAAGGAAACCCGAACGAGGGCGAGACCGCCGTCGAGTGCTGCACCCCGTTGCGGGCAGGAGTCCCGGCGCCTGCTGACACTGCCAGCCGCGTCGTTCCAGCGCACCGGGAGGCATACAGCCGGGTGACGAAGAGCGTGGTGCAGTCGGGTCGTATCGGCGACGTGTACGTGGCGATTGAGCAGTGGATGGGCAGCAACGGCCTGGACATCGCGGCGGCTCCACGCGAGACGTACTGGACCGACTTCTATGCAGCCGGCGGGAACGATGTGGTCTTTGATGTCGCCTTCCCGGTGCGGTAGACAGTGTGAATGACAGGCCAGATCGAGCGGATGACGACAGGGGAGTTCTCTCGCCGCTCGCAGCTGTCGATCAAGGCGCTGCGCCTGTACGACCAGCTGGGGTTGCTGCTGCCTGCAGCTGTCGATGGGCGCAACGGCTATCGGGGGTATGACGAGAGCCAGCTGTTCACCGCGCGTCTGATCGTCTTGCTGCGCAGCCTGGATATGCCTCTGCAGGAGGTCGCGCGGGTAGTGGCCGCGGCCGGACCCGAAGCCGCGGATCTGATCGAGTCATATTGGGCTTCGCAGGAACGGCGGTTTGCCGCACAGCGGCAGATCGCCGCGACCTTGAGGCCAGGCGTGGCCGCCTCGGATCCGCCAAGCGGCCAGCTCCCAGTGCAGGAGCGATACGTGCCTGAACAGCTAGTGCTGACCGAGCAGCGTCATGTCTATCTCGGTCAGCTGATCTGGACGCAGGAAGCGACCGGCCGCCTAGTGGCATACGCCAGTCGCTGCGGCGGTGTCGCGGGCCAGCGTTTTGTCATCTTCCACGGCCTGGTCTCAGCAGACAGCGACGGACCGGTCGAGGTGTGCGTACCAGTCACTCACCTACCCGATGATCCGGCAGAGCTGGCCTGGCGGGTCGAACCCGCGCATCATGAAGCATTCATCCAGGTCACGAAGGTCCATTTTGAGGTTCCAGCGATCTTGTCCGTCTACGACCAGCTGGCACGCTGGGTCTCAGTCGCGGGCCACGAGCAGATCGGGCCGCCGAGAGAGGTCTACACCCCCGGTGTAGAACCCCTGTTCGCCGCCGCCGACGCGCATATCTGCGATGTTGTCATCCCCTTTGCCGAGTCTGGTGCATCGCAGAATGCCGGATGAGCACCGAGACACCGTTCGCCTGGCCCTGGTCGTACCGAGGCGCCACTTGACGCCGTGCCACATACGTGCCACACGCAGCGAGCCACAGCGGTCAGCAACGGCGGCCCACGGTCAGTTCACAGCGAGTACCGGCAGCTACGCCCGCCCCGGTCAGCCGTCAAACGCTCTCCCGATCTTCCAAGCTGGTCATGAGGGTTCGATTCCCATCGCCCGCTCCAACACAAAACCCAGCTCAGCGGCGTGATCCGTCTCCCTTGGCTACATGCGTCAGGCCTTGCCAGGCCGTTCCGTGCCATATAGGCGCCACTCACACTTCATTCTGCGATCTTGATGGCTCCCCGGTCGAGCCGGGCGGATCTCACGGACCAATCCCCCGAGGGCCCAGGCGATCCGGATCTGGCACAACACCAGATCCAGGTTCTGCCGCCTGCTAGCAACGTTGACAACAAACACCGCGGCACAGCGAGCCGACCTGCCACCAGCTGTTCACACCCGAATCCCGTCGGCGCACTTAAGGCTTGGACCAGCTCCGCTGCCGCTGCCGTATCTCGGCCGCGATCTCAGCGGTCGCTACCGGGAATGTGCACAGCTTTTCCGCATACTTGCCCGGCGATTCAAGTTCGAAGAGGGCCGCATCTATCCGGATGGGACGACCGTCCGCCAGGGCCAGGTTCACCGCGTCGCTGGGACGTGCGTCGACTTCGTGAAGGCCACCCGCGCCGTCGACGCGCACCGTTGCGTAGTACACGCCGTCGATCAGACGAGTAATCCGGACGTCCTCGATGCGCGCACCCGCCGCTTCGACAAGGCTGGCCGCCAGCTTGGCAGTAAAGGGCCGCGGGTACTCGACAGATTCAAGGACCAGAGCCATCGCTTCGGCTTCGGCCGGCCCTATCCAGATCGGCAGCGTGCGGTCGCCGTCACGTTCCTGCAGGATCATGACATGCTTGCGCTGCGAGGTGTCCTCGCCCTGGCCCCTGCGGATCTCCGCGACGAGCACTTCCGGCCAGTGGATCTCATTTGTGGCGGCCATCGGTCTTCCCTCCTGCTGATCGGATATTCCGGCGAGCGCCAGTGCGAGCGCACCTCGTGCCTGATGGAGCCGGGCCTTGACGGCGCCCGCGGAAATGCCGAGCTCGGTGGCTACTTCACGGTGACTGAGGCCCTGCAGGTAGAACAGCCAGACCGCATCACGCTGGCCATCGGCCAGTCCCGCGATGGCCGCGCGGACGCGGGCAACGATGTCGGCGGTCTCCGCGGCTTCGTCGGGACCCGGATCCGCTGAAGCCAGCTCCAGGTTGGCGCCCTGGACCTCGTAGCGGAGCTGCCGCACCCAGCGGCGCGAGACATTGAGGGCGATGCCGCAAAACCAGGCGCCGAACCGATCCGGAGAGCGCAACCGAGCTAGATCTGTCATCGCCGCGACGGCTGCTTCCTGGGCGGCGTCCCGGCCCAGGTCAGCTGAGCCCAGGACGCGGGACGCGAGGACGACGGCCGTATCCCAGTGACGCCGCAGCAGCTCGCCGATCGGCTCCCGCGCGCCTGCCAGCGCCTCGCGCACCAAGTCCGCATCAGTCATGCCGTGCACGGACAGTTCCACGGCTCATAGTGCCATCAGCGGCACCGTAGGTTAGCCCGAGATCAACGCGAACTTCTGCCGCCGCGCTCGCTGTAGTAGACGACCCAGCGATCACTCCACTTGTCCGCCACGAACAGCTGATCCTGCAGCTTGCGGTTACGGCCGATCACGTACCGATCAGCAGGCATCCCTTCCGAATCGAGCACCGCCACTAGGCCGTCGTGGGTGAGCACGGCATCCGCAGTCATGTTCTGATTCCGCCTGATGCCAGTACGAAACCTCGTGCCACATACGTGCCACACGCAGTGAGCCACAGCAGTCACCTGCGGCAACCCACAGTCAGATGCCCCCCCCGGGCCAGCGGCGACAGCCGTGCTGGTCAGCTAGCCTTCCCTGCGGCGGCTATCAGACGAGGAAACCGATCAGTAGTGGCGAGCAGGTCGGCCACCGCGGCCAACCGGCTGAGCCCCGGGATGCCATTGGTACTACGACCGCAGCCGCATTGCATCTCCGTGCGAGAACGGTAGCTAGCTGCGGGATCAGATCTTGGTGCGCATGACCCATCGCCACTTCGCGATCTTCCGTACCCGTGTGAAGCCGTATCGCGCATACAACTCCTCGGGTCCTGTATGCAGATAGGCGCCACGCTGCGGAGGCCGCTCCTCGGTCTGCTCCGGATAGGCCTCTACGACGCCGCCGCCGGCCCGTTTGATCTCGCCGAGTGCCGCCGCGACCGCAGCGGCAGCGACGCCCCTGCCGCGGTCCTTCGCGTTGGTGAAGATGCAGCCGATCCGCCAGTCCGGCAGCTCGGCTAGACCCTTTTCGTACGCCTTGGGGTTGTTGATGGTGGCCACCTCGGCGGGCGGTCCGAACTGGCACCAGCCGACGCAGCGCTCACCGTCGTAGACGAGCACCTGGTGGACCGTTCCGCGCGTCACATGCCGACGCTTCAGCTCACGGTTTCCTTCGCGCCCGTGGCCGACCCCCTCCGGGTGGAATCCAATGCACCAGCAACCACCCCAGACGCCGTTGTTAGCCTCGACGAGCGCAGCGAAGTCGTCCCAGGTGTCCGGCGTGAGCATCCGAGTCGTCAACGTCATGCCCATACTGTGACATAGCAGTCTGACATAATGTTCATAACCAAGGCGTCACCCGGACTTCACCGCGGCTAATTCGCCGTCGCCGAGTCTGCCTCTTAATTCGCCCATCTGACCGTGCCCGTAGCGCGCCCGATCGAGAGGTAAACCACGGCCATTCGCGGACAAGGGCCGGCACCGGTCACCTGGGCGGATGTGCTCGCCTCAACCCAGGCGAAAACGTGTTGAGCGCGATGCCGATGGTCCAGCATTATTCCCGGCATGACAGACGGGCAGCGGTTCCCAGAGCTGCGCGTGCCAGCGGTGAGCCGCCAGCCAGCGCTGATCCTGCGGCCCTGGCGAGCGGCGGACATTCCGCCACTAACAGCCGAGATGAGCCGCGAATACCTCATGGGTGGCATGTGGTCTACACCGGACGAATGCCCGTTTAGGACCGTGCTGCGCGGCGGGGCGGAGCGGACCGGGCCTATGGGCGAGCGCGACGCAGCCCGGTGGCTAGTGAGCCAGGACCGTGGCTGGCACGACGGTGACCGGCTGTGCTTCGCCGTACTTGAGACGGACGAAGTCGGCGGCTGTGTCCTGGCGGGGAATGTCGGACTGAAAAATCGCGACGAGACCGGCCGGATCGGCGAGCGCGATACCGCCGAGATCGGCTACTGGACCGCGGTGGCAGCGCGCGGCCGCGGCGTAGCTCCGGCGGCGGTCAGCGCGGTGACCGACTGGATCTTTGACACGTTCGCCGGGACAAGCCTGCTGCAGATCATGCTCGTTCATAACGATGACAACCCAGCGTCCTGCCGCGTCGCGGAGAAGGCCGGGTACCCGTTCCTTGAATTCAGCCCCGCGAATCCGCCGCACTGGTTCGAGGACGGGCACATCCACATGCGGCGAGCCGCCGCAGACCACGGCGGCTCCAAGGCGTGCCATTAACGTGTCACCAACGGCGTCTCACAGCTCTTGGCGGCCACAACAATCCGCAGGTCAGCGAGCATGCGATCACGTTGCGGTACACCTTCGAAGCTGGTCATGAGGGTTCGATTCCCGTCGCTCGCTCCAACCCGAAGCCCCAGTTCAGCGGCACGACCTGCTTCCATCGGCGCGTCTGCCACTCATACGCCTCATCGCCTACCAGCGCCTAGCCGAGGCCGGAAAAATCGCCGAGCAGAACCGAAATCGGCACCGACGCATATGGCACCGAGTTCGGTGCTGCCAACGTGGGCGTCCACGCCGTGGGCGTCCACGCCGTGTCCGTCGCAGTCGAACTAGGCGACGCCGGGCACGCCGTCGACCTCGCGCGTGATCTCGACACCAGCGGCCTCTCCCCGAAGCGAAGATCCCGCCACCTCATCGACCTCGCCGCCGCACCCAGACCCCGAACTCCGCGAACTCGCAGAGCGCTTCGGCGTGCTTCCCGGACCTCTGCTCCGCCGCCCGATGCTGGCTCCGCTACTTCACAACGGCGCGCTTGGGTGCCCCATCGAGGATCTGCCGCGCTGTCTCCTCGGATGTAAGAGCTGAGGTGTCGAACCACCAGCCGATGTCGCCGACTTCGCGGTCGAGTTGGGCTTCAAGCGGCGAGTAGTCGAAGTCGAGCCTCTCGTCGTCATCGCGAGCCGCGTTGCGGTCCTGGCAGACCCTCAGCCCTGGGGCGAGCATGACCAGCATCAGGGGCCGTGGCGTAAGCGCGCCCTCGAGGCCTGGCGCGCTTGGCCCCAATCCCGGACTTCGTGATGCCGGCGGCTACTCCCCCATAAGTACCGCGGCCACGTGGGGATGTTGCACAGCTTGGCTGCCAGTCCTCCCGCGCCTCCGAAGACGCCGATCCCGATCAGCGGCAGCACCCGAGGCATGCCAGAGCGGCCATGGCTGATACCGCGGTGGCCGCCAGTCGCCGGCTGACATTAGTGAGCTTCACTGCTTGATTCCTTGGTCCAGATCGGCAAAGGGGATCGGGCAGCAGTCGCTGCCCGCGCAGGCGATCAAGTCGTCACAGCCCGCCTCGATCGCGGTGCGCAGCGTGGTCGCGATCGCGCGCAGATCGGTGATGCGCGATTCGATCTCCGCGAGCTTGACGGCAGCGCGGGCATGGAGGCCCGCGTCGTCGCGGCGGCCGTGGCGGTGACTGCTCAGATCCAGCAGCTCGGCGACCTCGTCCAGGGTGAAGCCGAGCCGTTGCGCTGTCTTGATGACGCGCAGGATGGTCAGGCTTTCCGGCGGATACATGCGGTGTCCGCCCGGGCTGCGCTGCGGCTGCGCCAGGAGGCCGCGGCGCTCGTAGTAGCGCAGGGTCTGCAGGTTCACCCCCGCCGCGTCTGCCAGCTCTCCGGAACGAAGCCGGCCGGTCATCGGCCGGGGGTCCTTTCCTGGTATCGGCGGACGAGCGCATCGAGAACGGACGCATGCGCAGCATCCACGCGCACGTCCAGTGTCACGTCCGCGCGCGACGCAGACACCTCAAAGGTAAAGAACGAGCAGCAGGCTGATTCCCGGCTGACCAGATCGCGTACTCGTGCCTCCAGGTCGTTCTCGGCCCGCAGATGCAGGCGGGCGTGGGTCGCGTCAAGGCGGTCGAGTCCTGAGGCTGCGGACGCGAAAAGGCTATCGAACTCGGCAGCTCGCAGGGGCCGCTCGGCGCTCGGCAGCGTGCACAAATCGGATATCCACCGTAGTCCACCTGTTGCCACCGACCAACCATAAACCTGTACCCAGGTACCGGATGCAACATGTTCCGCGAATGGGTCAGGCCGCCGCGACCGCTCCGGCTATCCCCTGGCACGGTCGCTGCTTGCGATGCAGACCGGACTTAGGCCTGCTCATTCAGAGTGTGCTGGAAGATCTCCCGGACCTCGCGGACCGCGTAGTAGACGAGCACGTAGCCCGCGGCCGGATCAGCCCACCACCAGCCGAATCCGGCGTTCAGCGCCAGGCCGAGCAGCACGGCCGCGGCGAGAATCCCGTCAATCATCGTGACCCGGCCCTCAGTTCGCAGGACGGGATTTCCGAGCGCCCGGCCGGTCCGCGATTTGCCCGTGGCGAGAGCGAACATCGCTACGGCGGTGAGGGCCGTCCAGATGATCCCGAGCACGGAATGCCGCGGACGATATCCAGCCGCCAGCACCACCGTAGACTGCGCCAGAAGGTAGACAGCCAGGGCCGCGAACGCATAGCCGATCAGCCGGAGACCCCGACGCTGGCGATCTGGGCCGGTACCCGAGAGCTCCCAGATCACCACCGTGGACGCGCCGATCTCGATCAGGGAGTCAAGGCCGAAACCCGCCAGGGCAACCGACCGCGCAGTCACTGCCGCGATCCCCAGCACCACTATCCCGACCACGTTCCACGCCAGCGTCAGGTACTCCAGCGCCAAGCCCCGGCGCAGTAGCGCACCCCGCACAGTGTCGTCGGCGGAGAGCATCACCCCAGTCTGGCAGCCCAGCACACCTTCCGAGCTGGTGGTAAGGATTGATTCCCTTCGCCCCGCTCTAACCCGAAACCCCAGCTCAGAGGCTCGGTCCGTGCTAAGCCTCTGAGTGCATGGACGTAATGCGGGCAACAGGCGGCGGTCAGGCGGACGGGATCAGTGCGCGCTGGAGCTGGAGGGCCTGATCCGCGCCTTGGGCCGGGATTTCGAACCGGCCTGTGAACGGGGCTTCCACATAGGCCACGCTCCAGGTCTTGCCTGCGACGATCGTGGCGATCGAGTCCCGGGAGCGATAGGCCTTTATCGTGATCGCTGTCAGGGCCGTCCTGTCGGCTGCGGGGACAGTGATCGCGAGTCCGTAGTTGGCAGGCTGCTGGTTCGCGGCGGGCTGCTGCAAATACCTGACGGCCGCGGATGTGATCGCTAGCGGTTTGCCGAGCGGTCGGTAGCACTGGCCGCTGCCGGGGAACTCCTCGGCGACCCGCGGGAGCCTGGCGGAACCTGCCGGGCAGCTACCTGCCGGGGATGAGGGCTGGCTGACCACGATCTGCAGCACGATCGCCGACCTCAGATGGTGCTGGGTAGCTGGCGCCTGGCCTAGCGGAAGTGCCTGGCTGCAGCTGGCAACGATGAGCGAAATGGCTGCGAGGGCGATCCCGGTACGGGCCGGACGCCTGCCAGATTGTCGCGTCATACGTCCCCCTTGACAGGTCATCACAGCTTCATCCTGGCTGCAGGTACGGCGGCGGTACGGGCATGGCTGTCTGGGCACGGGCGGCGTCCGGGGCAATCAGCGCGACGGCAGCGACCAGGATGAGCAGTTCCGCCAGGCCAACAGTGATCAGGTGGGGATCTTGCAGGTAGTGGCCTTGCAGGTAGTCGCCGAGCGAGGCGATCCGGTATGTCGCGGCGACGGCGGCGAGCAGCACTACGGTCAGTGACCACACGCCTGTGCCTGCCCGGCCGGATAGAGCCTTTGGCGCGTGCGCCAGGCATAGGACGGCGACCAGGATGCACGACAGTCCGGGCAGGTCCGGCACCCAGGCCTGGTGACCGGTCGCCATGGCGGCCAGCTCCGGCACCGCCACCAGGAGGTAGTTGGCGGGCAGCGCCAGCAGCCAGGGCCACCTTGGGACCGGCGGGGCGTCCTGATGGAACGCGGCCATGGCCAGGATCGGGACTAGGTCGTGCAGGATCCAGAAGGCCCACGATCCGTAGGGCGACAGCAGGGCACCGGTGAGCTGTCCCTGCGCCAGCCACACCAGGTCGAGTCCGGCAGCAATGACGGCGAGAACTCGGGCGGCGCGGTAATGCCCCAGGATCAGCGCTACAAAGATCACGATCCAGGCGTAGCCCGCCAGGTACCACACCGCGGCCGGCCAGGCAATTCCCGGCAACGGTGCCATGGCCGCGGGCGGCGCGGGGACGATGCCGAGCGGGTGGGGGCCCCGGGCCAGGAACACAAGCCGGAGCCCGTCCAGCCCACGCACCGCGTGGACCATCAGAAGGGCCAGCACCGCGGCCCGCACGGCCTGACCCCAGGCCAAATAGCGGCTCGGAGCGCCTGCGCCGCCCAGGTACAGCCGGGCGGCCAGCAGGACCACGCTGGCGACCTCCTGCCACGCCGGCTTGCAGAACTCGAGGACGCACTCGTCTGTATAGGGGTCGCCGGTCAGCCAGCCATCCAGGAACGCGGCGACCATGTCCTCTTCCCACCGGTCCCGGTAGTAGCGAGGCAACAGGCGCAGCACCCGCCGGTAACGCTGCTCCAGGCTCAGCTGGCCGCTCATCCGGCCGCCTCCGGGCCGGCCGGCCCAGTCTCGCCCGCACCACCCGGGCGGTGGCCGCACGAAGCTCGGCCTCCTCAGCCAGGGCATCCCGCCCGTCCCGGGTCAGCCGGTAATAGCGGCGCAGCCGCCCGTCGCGTGCTTCTTCCCGGTCCGGCTCGATCAGCCCCGCGCCAGCGAGCCGGTCCAGAACCCCGTACAGGCTGCCAATCTTCAGCCGGACCCGGCCCTGCGACAGCTCGGCAACCTCACCCACGATGCCGTAACCATGCCGCGGTCCATTGGCCAACGCCGTAAGCACGAAGAACGCCTGTCCGGTCATGGTCCCGTCAGCCATGCGCTCAATATAATGGAGGCCAGGATATTAGTCGAGGCACAGATTAGGGCTTATCCAAGATCAGGAAGCTGCCATGCTGCCTCGGCTCGCCCGTTGCATGCCTGACGCCGGATGCTCGCCCTGCTGCTTGCATGCGCGAGGAGTATCCCAGCGCAGCGGCGATCGGCAGCCGACCTCAGCCAGAGCAGCCGACCTCAGCCAGAAGGGACCAGCAGGCGGTAAAGCTGGACGGCTTGAGTCCTGCTGAGCAGGTTGATCTGTTCCGCCCGCAGTGCGATGAACTTGCGTCGTGTCTGCGGAGCCTGCCAGAGCTTCCCGGCGACGCTCATGCCGATGGCATCGCCAGCGGCGTAGGCCTGCCGGATGAGCGCTGTCAGCGCCGGCACATCGGCGGCGGGAAAGGCGACCACAAATACGGACCAGGCGGGTCCCGGCTGGTTCCGGTTGGTGGTGACTGGGGAGACCGCTGCGGAAGTGACCGTTACCGGAGTTCCGACCGGACGGTAGCACGCTACGCCCGCAGGCGGCGCGAGAGGCGTGGTCGGTGGCGTGGGCCAAGGGGCAGGGGTGGCCGTGCCCCCGGTGCCTGCCTGCACGGAGCGTGCCGAAGCTACCGCGGCCCGCCGCACGTTGGGCTCCAGCCCGAAAAGCGCAACTGAGCCGGCCGGGCACCGGCCGATTGGAGTGGGGGGCTGGCCGCGCATGATTTGCATGGTGATCGGCGACCCCAGATCGCGTGCCGGTGGCAGGCTCACTTGCGCCGGGCTCGGTCCTAGCGGAGTGATGTTGCTGCAGCCGGCAACGGCGAGCACGAGGACGACGGCGGCCAGTGCGCTGGCCCGGACGGACTGCGGGCAGGGCGGACGCTGGAACGGCATGTCTGTGTCCTTCCTAAGCAGCCATGCCGTGGGGATACAGCACTACGGGCGGTCCTGCCCGGGCCGTGGCAGCGTCATCAGCCAGCGCGGTGAGCACGAACAACGCCTGTGCGGTCATCGGCTTGCTCGCCACAGCACCAATGTAGTGGAAACCAAGATATTAGTCCATCCCAGAACCCAGTCCGGCGGCGCGGTGTTCGGACCGGGTCCGCACTACCCCAGCTGGTCGCGGCGGCGAGTGAGGGCGGCGGTCTCCGCGGTGTTGCCCGCAAGCTCGATGGCTTGGTCGTACGCCGCGCGCGACTTCTGACTGCGGCCCAGCCGGCGCAGCAGGTCAGCGCGGGTCGCATGGTAGGGGTGATAGCTGGCCAACTTGTCCTCGAGACGGTCTACGGCCGCCAGTGCCACCTCCGGACCGTCAAGCTCGGCGACGGCGATGGCCCGGTTGAGGGCGATGACCGGCGAGGGATCGAGGCGGACGAGCTGGTCGTAGAGGGCGACGACCTGCGACCAGTCGGTGTCGCGTGCCTCGCGGGCGGAGGTGTGCACGGCGTTGATCGCCGCGAGGATCTGGTAGCGACCCGGAGCGACCCGGGCGGCTAGGCGCTCGCGGACGAGCCGGTGACCCTCGGCGATCAGCGCTTCGTCCCAGGCGCCGCGGTCCTGCTCGTCGAGGGTGACCAGTTCGCCGCTCGCCGAGATGCGCGCGGTGCGGCGCGCCTCGATGAGGAGCATCAGCGCCAGCAGCCCGGCCACCTCTCCGTCGTCCGGCATGATGGCACGGATCAGGCGAGTGAGCCGGATGGCCTCGGCAGTCAGGTCGTGACGCACGGGATCGGTGCCGGGGCCGCTCGCCAGGTAGCCCTCGTTGAAGACGAGGAATAGTACGGCGAGTACGCCGGAAACGCGGGCCGCGAGATCCTCCGCGGACGGCATCCGATACGGGATCCGTGCCGCCTTGATCTTGGCCTTCGCGCGGGTGATCCGCTTCTCCATGGTGGTCTCCTGCACCAGGAAGGCACGGGCGATCTCAGGCACGGTCAGACCGCCGACCATGCGAAGCGTCAGGGCCACGCGGGTCTCCATCGCGAGCGCCGGGTGGCAGCAGGTGAAGATCAGCCGGAGCCGCACGTCGTCGATGGCGTCAGGCGGGTCGGGCGGGTCGTCGTCGTACAACAGCTGAGCGTCCTTCTGCTTGTCGCCGCGTTTGTTCTCGCGCCGGATCCGGTCGATGGCCTTGCGATTGGCGGTGGTAGTTAGCCAGGCGCCGGGGTTGGGGGGTACGCCATCGGCCGGCCACCGCCCGACGGCGGTAGCGAACGCCTCGGCCGCGGCCTCCTCCGCGATATCGAGGTCGCCGAAACGCCTGGTCAGGGAGGCGACCAGGCGCGCCCACTCCTCGTGGTGTGCCTGGGTGATCGCCTCCCGCGCATCGGCCTTGGTCACAGGAACGGCCGCACCTCGACCTTCCGGTTGCAGGCCTTCGACCCCTCGGTGGCGAGCTTGAGCGCGACGTCGAGGTCGGCGGCCTCGATAATCCAGAAGCCCGCGAGATACTCCTTCGACTCCACGAACGGTCCGTCGGTGACCAGGGCAGCCCCGTCCCGGTTGTCGATCACGGTGGCCGAACTGGGCGAAGCGAGGCCACCTGCAAAGACCCAGCGACCCTCCGCCTGAAGCCGGTCGTTGAATGCGTCGACGGCCGCCTCCTCGTCCGGGGTGGCGAGGCCGGCCGTATCGTCGATCACGGAAAACAGGTATTGCATCTCGGATCATCTCCTGTGGTTCGGGACGTCCCTCGCGGGCGGCCGCTCACCCCTGCTACGAATACCTGTGTCCCGTTCCGACACCGCCTCGCGGATTCTTTCGATGACCTTGTAGTACGCCGGCTGTAAGCGATCCGACGGCGCAGGCCGGGGGCTCAGGGTCGATGATCCAATTCTGCCTGCTAGCGGCGCGAGTCGTCGTGCGCATACGAGCCGCCCGCGGCGAGTCATGGCAGTCAGCCTCGGTGACTCAAGATCGGTTCACGGCTTCGGCCGGCGGTTGAGCCCGTCCTGGTCAGGCTCGCGTGCAAACCGCTACGCGGCGAGTAGCCGATCGAAGAAGGAGCGGTACCGGCGCAGGCTCTGCCGCAGGTCCTCGGTGGACACGTCGTCGCCGCCGGCCCACTGTGACTCGAGTTGCTCGCGTTCGCTCGCGAACGTCTGGGCCAGGCGCTGCATGAGCTCAGCGACAAGGGCATCGCCGTCCTTGACCGCTTGTCTTGGCTCATCCACGAACTCAGCCTGGATGTCCTTCCACTGACCGAGAATGCGCTGCTTCTCATGGTTTTCCAGCAGTTGCGCATACGGCTGATCGAAGAGGGTGCGGTATCGGCGCAGGCTCCGCCGCAGGTCCTCAGTGGACACGTCGTCGCCGCCGGCCCACTGTGACTCCAGTTGCTCCCGTTCGCTTGCAAACGTCTGCGCAAGGCGCTCGGTGAGCTCGGCGACAAGGGCATCGCCGTCCCTGACCGCTTGTCTCGGCTCATCCACGAACTCAGCCTGGATATCCCTCCACTGACCGAGAACGCGCTGATGCTCCTGGTCTTCCAGCAGCTGCACGTACGGCCGACCGCCTGGGCCGGGGTCGGCTAGTCAGTGCCGTATGCGAGGAAAGATCCGACTGCCCCGTTTCAGTATCCGGCAGGGGTCGCAAGACGGCGCCGCTTGCACGGTACTGGCCGTCGTCGCCGTCGATCTCCTCGGTGCTCTGTGCCGTCTCTTGCGTGCTTTCAGGTTCGTTCGCCTGGTTCTTCGACCTGTTCGAGGTGAGGAAAACGAGGCCAGCGGCGACAAGGATGGCAATCAGGACCCATGTCCACATAGTTCCTCCCTTAATGGTTCGAACCGCCATGGCCTGACGCCGCATCGCGCCGGGCACCCTCGCCTGGCTGCCCGCTTAACATCAGATACCCATCCCGAGATGAGCTTCGCTCCTGATCACGCCACTGTTTGGCGTAGCGACCGACGCAAACGGCCGCCACTCGGGCCCAATCGATCCGGAATTTGCCGCTCCTAACGGTCACTCAGGGCTATACGCATACCCAGCCCGCCTGCCGACCCCCATGCAGCTGTTCAGGAAACTATCCAGGAGGCCTGTGCTTTGACATGATGCTGGCGTGCCGACTCACGTCGTGCTGCTGCGCGGGGTCAACAACCTCGGCAGCAAGAGGGTCGCAATGGCCGAACTCCAGCAGCTAGTGACTGCCATCGGCCACACCGATGTGACAACCTACATTCAGAGCGGGAACGTGCTGTTCACCCCCCGGCTTCCAGAGCCCGCAGACAGCGGGACAGCAACCCAAACCGACACTTTCGCGCTGGCCGCTGACCTCGAGCGAGCTATCGCCGACGGCATCGGCGTCCGGGCCCGCGCAGTGGTGCTCTCCGGCGAGGAACTTGCCCGCTGCCTGGCCGACAATCCGTATCCGGGCGAGACGAATCCCAGGCTGTTGCATGCGGTGTTCCTGCCCGATGTCCCCGGACCCGGCCTATCGGCCTGGGTGGCCGATGCCGAGCGGCGAGTACAGGCGGAAGGAAGCCGGGACGAGGCACAGCTGCTAGGCCGCACGGTCTACCTGCACACCCCGGACGGGTACCCGCCCAGCGAACTGCGCCGTGCACTCGCCAGGGCAGGCGGACCGACCTCGGCCGCGCTGGCCGGAACGGCCCGCAACTGGGCGACAGTCAGCAGGCTGGCCGAGCTTTGCCCATTGCAAGTCGCCTGAGGTCGCTGTTCGGATGCCCTTGTGACCGTCAGGCCCGGATGCTCGCGACCTTGGCCTCACGGTAAAGCCGTTCAATAGCCGGGCCGATGCGATCGCTGTAGGAGACGTACGGCGTCTCCCCGCCTTCCTGGTAGCCGCCGATCACCCCGATGATCGTTCCGGTGTGCGACTCCGAGCTGAACCTGATCACCCACGGGCTGCCGCTCGTGCCGCCGGTGTAGCCAGGGCACGCGAACTGCAGCTGGGTGCTGCTAACAGGGGACGCCCAGTTGACGCACGTGATGGGAGCGTCTGAGCTGGCCGGGTAACCGGTCACGTGGACCAGCTGCCGGGAATCCAGGTCAGTGCCGAGCCGGTTCGCGCCGAGTATCTCCTGGATGTTCTCGTGGTCGTGGGGCTTGAGCACTACGAAGCCAACGTCGTAGTCCGGATCGGATGAGTCAGCCCACTCCGGTGCCACGAGCAGCTTTGCCGGCGTCCAGACGCCGAATGGCTTCACGCCATCGCGGTACTCGGGGATGAACACGATGTCGCTTCGGTATCCAGTGCCGCCGTTACCGCCATGGATGCAGTGCGCAGCCGTGATCAGCAAGTTCTTTCCGGGGCTATCGACGACACTTGCTGTGCAGAAGTGGTTGCCGCCAGCCGCCCGCACGAACAGCGCTCCGACGCGCAGCCCAGCCCCCAGCCCGGCGATGTGCGAGTTACCGAGCTGCCCCGGCGCCAGCACGTGCGGCCCGCGGACGAACGGCACCGCGCCCAGCAGCCTGGATCTGTCCCAGTACGCCGCAGCGTTCTGGGGACGATGCTGCCCGGGGTCCTGCTTGGCGCTACAGCCGCCGACCGCGAGCACTGCAGCGACAACGAAAGCTGTTAGCGCTACCAGTTTGCATGCCCGCCCGCACGCGGCCATGCGGTGATCATGCCCACCTGCCCTGCCCGTAATCCACGGCGATAGTAACCGGAACGGGCTATGTGAGGGTTTGTCCTTTGAGCACATGGCACCGCTGTCATCGGCGAGCGGGCCGCTGCGTCCTTGCCGGGCGGCCCGTCAGTTCGTCGCGACGACGACGAACAGCGTCATCGACGCAAAGAACGGTCCCTTAGCGAGGTGGCCGAGCCACTGCCTGGCCTGCTCGGGGGTGAAGTAGCCGGCCGACGCGGCGCGCTCAGTGACGCGCTGCAGCCCGAGGATCTTGTCCGCAGCCGTGGCGTCACGGGAGACGCTGGTCATCGGGATGATCTTGCGAACGATCAGCCCGGCGCGGCTTGCGAGCGCTGGCAGCTGACGCCCGATACAGCCGTTCCGCACCACCCGGTCGGCGACGAACCGGGCGTAAGCGCGCGCGATCGCCAGGTCCGGGTAGTCGATCACGAGCGTGTCCCAGTCTGGCTCCGCGAGCACGGCCGTGCCGCCGGGCTGCAGCACACGTTTGACCTCGCGGAGCACGCCAAGCGGGTCGGCCAGATGCTGCCCGATCCGGTCTGCGTACGCGCGGTCGACGACAGCATCAGCGACCCCAAGCTGGTGAGCGTCACAGCGGGACAGGATGACCTGGCGTAGTCCGTGCGTACGGCCTGCTGCCATCGCGATGGCAGCTGCGTCAATGTCCATGCCGATCACCCGGCCAGCGCGGCCGACCGCGGCCGCCATGCCAGGCAGGTCGGCCCCCGGGCCGCAGCCAAGATCCAGGACGGTGTCGCCGCCCTGTATCCCGAGCTCGGATATCGCTAGCTTCTTATATGCCTGCGCTTCGTCAGTGGCGGCCAGCCGCAACAGGAAATCGTCGGGCCGCACGGTCTCGAACCCGCCCGCTGACGACTCCACTACCTCACCGTACCAACGAGGCAGGCGCGCTACCGCGGATCTATATCAACATTCACGAATGCCGCGATCTCGCCCAACCCGGGCCGGTAGCGAGCAGTCAGCCGTCTGCTTCCGGCGAGCCTGCGGGTGCCGTGCTCGGGGCAGCCGCCGGCTCGCTCTTGCGCCGCTTGTGCGCACCGTAGGCGCCGGTCCACGCGATCAGGACAGCAGCCGCGAGAAGCGGCGTCACTTTCGAGCTGACCAGCGCCGTCCCGGTCGAGGTGTTCTCGACGATGACAGCCCGTCCTGCGGCTTCGACGAGAAAGCCGATGCCCCAGACTGCGGTGATGACCCGGAATACGTGGCGGAACTCCGGATAACGCCACAACGAGGCCATCTCGCGGCCCTTGACCGAATCCGGGCCGACGAATTCCTGCGCAAACCCGAACATCAGCGGCCGGGCGGCCAGCAGGGAAACCAGGCACGCCAGCCCGAAGGTAGCCGTGGGCACCGACCCTTCCATCAGCACCAGCCTGGCGTTGTGGCTGGCAAGCCCGACCAGGGTGCCTACTACGATTCCGGCCAGTACCAGGGCGCCGATCACATCCAGTCGCCGGCGCTGAACGGCGCCAAGCGCCACGCCGATCGCCGGGAACACGCCGCTCAGGATCAGCGCCGACACGGCGCTCAGGCCAGCCGAGCGCAGCGCGG
Source organism: uncultured Actinomycetota bacterium (assembly GCA_963831615.1). Lineage (GTDB taxonomy): Bacteria > Actinomycetota > Actinomycetes > Streptosporangiales > Streptosporangiaceae > JAJYUU01. Next base: position 30,823 of record CAWHQU010000006.1, read on the forward strand.
CATAGGCGGCTAACGGCCCGGCGACATCCAGGACAGCGATCTTCGTGATCGAGCGCAGCTGGGCTCCAAACCCCGCAGCCGGTGAGCTTGCGGCGGAGCGCTCCGCGTCATGGCTCATGGCCCTAGGCTAAGCGCCGCGCGGGTTCGCGAGGCAGTCCGCTGCGAACCCGCAGGAGACACGGAGGGCAGGTCAGTCATAACCTGGAACCTGCAGCCAGCAGACGGCAACCCCGGTGCGCTCGGCACGCTGCGTACCGGAAGGGGGGCGGCGGTGACGGCGGAAGAGCGGATTGGTAACGCCCGGAGGGGCCGAGCCCTGCTGAGAGCCTCTGACAGTGATCGCGACCGCGTGCTCGACATACTCAAGACCGCATTCGTGCAAGGCCGCCTGAGCGAGGAAGAGCTTGACCAGCGGGTGGGCCAGACGCTCGACTCGCGCACCTGGGGCGACCTGACCGCGGTCACCGCCGACATCCCGGCCTGGCCGCTCCCGCAACCAGTGCACACCCCCGCCAGGACATCCTCCAGCCGGCCCGTGCACGCGGTCGTCAGAGCCATCTCCTGCGCGATCATCGCCCTGGCGGCGATCGCGATCCTGGGGCTGCCCGTTAAGTGGACGATGCCGGCCCGGTCCACCGGGATTGCCCAGGCATGCCAGGCTTTCGATGCCTGGCGGACCCCTTATCCTCACGGCATCTCGGAACTCAACTTTGCGCTGATGAATGCCAGGACCGGAGCCGATCCCAATCTCAGCACCCACCTGGTGACGCTGCAGCAAGCGTGGCGGCGTTCCGAGGCGCTCGCCGGGCATCCGCAATCGGTAGCCTTCAGTCAGGCCGGTAGCCAGCTGAACACCGCCATCAACGTGGTCGCCTCAGACTGCGCGAATGACGGCGGCTGGTAAGAGCGCGTCTGTCCCTCACTTCTTTAGGGAAACGGGCACGGGCCGGCCGGCCTGTAACCCAATGAACCGATACCCCGGCAACGGCGGCATTCCGGCCTGGCAAGATTGCATTGTGACGGAATCGCGGGCAACTCAATCGTGGGCAACTGTGCCAGCAACCGACGTTCAGGCAGGCGACCGGATCCGGCTCGCAACTGGTGCCGAGATGCTGGTGTCTCGGATCGAGCGCCGCTTGCTGGGCCGGGACGGCCTGATCGCATTCATCGAGGACACTCCAGATCGCTGGTACAAGCAGCCTGTCTCCGAGGCGGCCGAAGTCGAGGTCGCCCGGTAATGGCTGAGGCTCCCCCTGAGTCCCCCGCGCTTAACTCGGCCGTGCCGAACGTGGCGCGCATGTACGACTTCATGCTGGGCGGCAAGGAGAATTACGCCAGCGACCGGAACGCCGTCAGCCAGCTGATCGAGATGGCTCCCGGTGCGGCGCTCAACGCGAGGCAGAACAGGCAGTTCCTCGGCCGGGCGGTCCGGTTCGTCGTCAGCCAGGGCGTGAAGCAGTTCCTCGATGTCGGCGCCGGGCTGCCGACGCAAGAGAACGTGCACGAAGTCGCTCAGGCGGTCGCGCCAGATGCGAAGACCGTGTACGTGGACAACGATCCCGTGGTTCTCAGCCACGCTCGCGCGCTGCTCGGCAGTGACCTGCGCACAGCAGTCGTCGCGGGTGACGTTCGCGACCCGGCGCGAATCCTTGCCAGCCCGCAGGTGCGTGAACTCATCGATTTCAGCCTGCCGGTGTGCGTGCTGCTGGTCGCCATCTTGCACTTCGTGCCGGACGACGCTGACCCGGCCGGTATCGTCTCGGCATTTCGTGACGCGATGGCGCCAGGCAGCTACCTCGTCCTCTCGCATTCGACCATGGATGGCGCGCCGCCCCGGGAAGCAGCGCGGACCGCCGATGCGCGGAACGTGTACGACCATGCCAGCGCCCGCCTGTTCATGCGCGACCCCGGTCAGGTCAGCGCGCTGCTCACCGGCTTCTCGCTAGTCCCGCCCGGGCTCGCGCACGTGACGGACTGGCGGCCGCAGGAGGCCAGCCACGGCTTTGACGCGTTCCTCGGTGTGGTTGGCCGGAGGGACTAGGCGGCCGCAGCCGATCACCTCTAGCCGGCAGCCCCGCGCGCTGGAATCATTGCTCCAACCCCGTGGGGCACGGGGTTCCGGGCAGCAAGCGTCAGCCAGTTAGAGGGGACCGCCAGCTATGCGCCGCAGCGTTAGTGTGCTTTCGTTGCCGGTGGCAGCCGTTCTGAGCACGGCCCTGCTGGCCGGCTCAGCTACGGCTGCGAGCGGACGATCCGATGCCAGGATCGTGAGACTGACTATTCACGGGATCGACCAGAACGGCCGCCCCGAACAGATCGTGACCGGTAATTACGACGGCTACGGGCTGAACCGCGTGCAAGGCGGCCTCGTCTCCGGCGCCAACTACCTGGGTGTCGGGCGATACGCCATTGCCGTCGAGGTGCCGACCCTTGACACCGGCGGCAACGACATCGCTAACACGCTGATCGCGCGCAACGTCAATCTCCGGCACAACACGACGCTGACGCTCAGCGCGAGGCAGGGCGTGCCGGTGCAGGTGTCGCTGAATGGCGTGCAGCTGACCAGTGTCATGGGCAACGTGTGCGTCAACACCGGACCCGAGTCCTTCGGAGTGCTTCAGGAGCTGACCGACGCTGTGCAGGCCCCGCCCCCGCTGTACATCGTGCCGTACCGGTCGAAGACGCTCAGGTTCGTCTATCAGGCGTTGGCCACCTCAGCGGGCGGCACTCAGTACAACCTGGGCGGATCGTTCGCCGGGCTGCCGGCCAAGCCCGTGGCCAGCTTTAGCACGGCGAGCCTGGCGAAGGTCAGCTTGCGGGTGACGGCGGGCGCGGTGCGGCCCTGGCGAGGCAACGCGGGCTATTTCGAATTCTCGCCGGGTGGCGCGGCATGCGGCGCCACCCAGACCAATCCCGATCTCAGCCCGCCGGTGTTCGATCCGTCGGTCACAACCGAGTACTTCAGCCCCGGCACCTGGCGTCCTACCTTCATTCCGAACCCGCCGGGCGCGGGCTCGATCGGGGACACGCTGACGCAGACGTATGCGCCCGGGCGCAGCTATGACTCCACCTTCTACGGCGCGGCCTGGGGACCCGACTATTCCCCGCCGGTCGATCTCCCGGTTCCCGGAGAGGATAGTTTCGCCATCACGGACGCGCTGAGCCCCGTGTTTGCCGATCCCGCGGGCGGGGTGGCCGATCCCGACGCTCGAGCACTGATGAGCCTCACATGGCACCGGCGGACCCTGGCCCGGCTGCACCTGAGCAACCTGAATGAGCCGTTCTTCCGGCATGTGGTTCACCACTCGGGCTGGTACACGCTCGCGATTGACGCTACCCGGCGTCTCTGGCACAGTGCCCTGCTCTTGTCGCCGCAGGTGACCGTCCGCTGGCGCTTCTACGCCTCCGTCCTCCAGCCGTGGGTACGGCCGCAACTTAGCTACACGCAGTACCGCGTCGGCGGCCTCAGTCTGGAAAACCAGGCGGCGCCGGGAGGCCGGACCACGATCGGCGTGTCCGTCGTCGGGCCGTCCGGTGTCCCGAATAACGGACACGCCTGGCGCGAAGTCACAATGCAGGTCTCGTTCAACGGTGGCCGGTCCTGGCAGGCGGTCAGGCTAGAGCGACGCGGCCGTAGCTGGACCCTGACGTTCCGCGAAGCTGAATCCGGCAACGTGTCATTGCGCTCGACAGTGGTCAGCGCTCATGGCGACAGCACGGTACAGACGATCTACGACGCGTACGGCATCGGCTGACGCCTAGCCGCGGGTGTCGCCGCCGAACCGCTCGTCCACCTGCCCGGCGGTGAGCCCGAAGTCCGCCAGTGAGTACCGGTGCGCTGGCCTGCCCGCGTTGCCGGCTGCCTCCGCGTGCAGATCGCGGATCGCGGCTGCCGCGGCATCGCTGTAGTCCAGGCCGAAATGCTCGTACACCGACTCGACGGTGCCGACCGGGTCTGCGGTGAAGCCGTCGTAGTCGACATCCAGGAACTGCGCCGGACTGTACTTCGCCCTCGCGGCCCTGAACTCCGCTAGCCCGCGGGCCCACAGCTCGAGCTGGTCAGCGCCGATGACCGCGCCGCGGAACGTGCTCGACCAGCCGTCGGTGGCCTGCGCGGCGAGTGAGCACATGGATCCGATGACCGTGCGCGGCTCTCGGTGAGTCTGGACAACGAGCGCGTCCGGGTAGACCGCCATGATCGCGTCAAGCGCGAACAGATGGCTCGGGTTCTTCAGCACCCACCGGCGGCCGGTGTCGTTCAGCCCGATCAGCTGCAGGTTGCGCCGGTGCCTGCCGAACGGCCCGGTCCAGTCCTGCTGCGCCAGCCAGGCCGAATACGTCGGCAAGTGCGCCAGGCACTCATAGGACACCGCGCGCAACGTCTGGCGCAGCAGCTGCCAGCACTCCTCGACCGTGTCGGCGGCGATGTAATGCACGCCCATGAACTCGGGATGCTCGATGTGATGCTGCTGGTAGCCGGCCTGGATGTGCTGGAAGCCCGGATCAGCGGCCCAGGTTTCCCGCGGCGGGCGCGGCTGCGGAAGCTCGGCCAGCCACAGTTCCAGTCCCTGGTGAGCCGGATCGGCAGCGAGCAGCCGGTGCAGGGCCGTGGTCCCGCTTCTCGGCAGCCCGGTCACGAAGACCGGCCGGTCGATGGTGACGTCGGCGTGTTCCGGGTGCGCTGCCCAGGCCGCGTTGGCGATCAGCCGGGCGGCCAGCGCGCTGCGGAGCCCGACCCGGGCTACCTTCTGGCCAAACTGGGTGAGGTCAGCGTCCCTGGCATACGACTCCAGGATCACCGCGAGGCCGTCGGTGTAGTCGTCGTCTCCGAAGTCGGTCAGCCCGGTCAGCCGGGACGCGGACTCCTGCAGGTCCGCGACCGTCCCGACCCTGTCCCGGCCAGCCCCGTGCACGCCAGCCCCGTCCCGGCCAGCACTGTCCTGGGTGCTCGGCATCGGCGCTGTCAGTGGTGGTACTCGCCGCAGTTGACGTCGAGGCACTGGCCGGTAATCGCGCGTGCCAGCGGCGAGGCGAGGAAAAGCACGGCATCGGCGATCTCGTCCGGCTCCGGCAGGCGGCCAAGGTCGATGTTCGCCGCCGTTTCCTGGTAGATCTCATCGGCATCGACGCCGCGCTTCTTGGCCAGGTAGTTGAAGTACCACTTCAGCGACTCGCCCCAGATATGGCCGGGCGCGACGGAGTTGACCCGGATGCCCTGCGGGCCGAGCTCGGTGGCCAGGCTCTGCGCCATCGCAAGCAGCGCGGACTTTGTCATCTTGTACGGGCCCATGGTGCGCTGGGAGAACCTGACCACCATCGAGTTGACGATCACGACGGCGCCCTGGCTGGCGGCCAGCGCCGGGATGAACAGCCTGGTCATCCGCAGCGCGGAGATCACGTTGTTGCTGAAGCCAGCCTGCACAGCGGCCAGGTCGACCTTGCCGAGATCGGCGATGGGCGGCATCACCAGCGCGTTGTGCACGAGCGCATCGACCCGGCCGAATTCGTCGACCGCGGTAGCGGCGAGCCGCTGCGCGTCTTCCTCGACCGTCATGTCGGTGGGCACGACGAGAGCCCGGCGGCCGAGTTCCTTGATCTCTGCAGCGACTTCCTCGAGCCTGGCTGCAGTCCGCGCGGCGAGTACCACATCGGCGCCCGCTGCCGCGCCGCGAACTGCGATCTGACGGCCGAGATCAGGGCCGACCCCGGACACGACGAGCACTTTGTCCTGCAGGTACATCACAGCTCCCGAGCATGATCACGAAGATTTCCGGTGGCCGGCGACGCTTTCTTTGCGCGGTGAGCCGTCATCAGCCCACCATGCGGTCCGCGACCGCCGCCTGCCGCGCCGCGATGCGTTCCCTGTACTCCCCGGCACTGATCTGCGCCTGCAGGTGCCAGGGCAACAGCTCCGGGAGCCGGTCGAACTCCACTACGTCGACCGCCGGCCCGTCGACCTCGGTAAGGTCTCTGGTCAGCCGCTGCCAGCGGATCTGCACGTACCCGCGGGTCCGTCCGGTGAGCTCGAGCCAGTTCGCGAGGCCCGGGTCGCGCTCGGTGATCACGAACCGCAGCATGCCGTCCGGATCGGCGCGCGCCTGGTCAGCGGTGAGGCTGGTCTGGTGGTTGATGTAATCGAGCGAGATATACCACTCGCTGCCCAGCTGAATGCCCTGGTAGGGAGCGACGTCCCGGCCAGCCGCGGGCACGGTCACGATCATCGCCTGGTCAGGACTGAGATCGAAGTGACCGGCCGAGGAGAACTGGGTCGCCAGACCGCCCGGCGTCCGGCGCGGCGGCGTCATGGTGTTGACCGGCTCCTTGAGGTAAAACCACTCAGGAAAGGCCAGGAACGTGCGCAGCCGGGACAGCAGGATCTTGCCCGCAACGCGGTAGCGCTTGGCGAGCAGGGCCTCGTCAGGCGGTTCCGGCGCGGCACCGATCTTGTCGGCGCGCTGAATCCGCAGGGTGCCGCGCCGCTCGTTCGCCCAGTCGCTGTAGACCTCGCGGACCGCGAGCATCGCCGAGCCTGGCGGGAGCGTGACGTAGTTGGCCGGCGCCGCCTTCGCATCCGGTCTCGGAGGGCCGAAGCGCAGCTCGAACGAGCCATCACCGGCAATCTGCAGGCTCCGGTCGTCGAACGCAGTCAGGCTGTCCGGCACCTCGGCGGGCGAGTAGTCACCGTTAAGCACCTGGAAGCTCAGGTCAGTCGTGGTCCCGCGCCGCCCGGTGACGACGTACTCGGCGTCGTCGCGCAGGTACGAGTGCAGGTACAGGGTGTCGGGATTGTCCAGCCCCATCTTGGTGTACGGCCCGGTTGACTGGACGAAGTACGGGAAGTCGCGCTGGTAGGCCCAGGCCAGGTGCAGCGACGCCTGAATGCTGCCGGCCAGGTAGTCATACCCTTCGGCCAGGTCCTGGGGGGTGCGGATGTGCGGCGCGGTGGCGATGATTTTCTCGGCCTCGGCTACCGCCTCAGCGAACGACTGGGTGAGCACGGCGACCTTTCCCGGATCAGGCGGGTCGGCTGGGTCCGGGTCGGCGGCGCTGGCGACCCGGCATCAGAACCGGCTCGACCAAACCTAGAACACGTTCTAGAAACCGTCAATGACCTGCCCGACAGCCTAGGCCTGCGCCCACATGTTGTCGGTGAAGCGCAGCGACGGGCTGTCGTCAAGCGAGTTCATGGTCTCGTAGATCCGCTGGTAACCGGTGTGCGATATCCGCCACTTGCCATCCGCGCCGCGTTCATAGGTGTCTTCGTAGAACGCGGCCCCCTTGATCAGGACACGGTGCTTGGTGGCGATGACAGTGTCCTCGAACGACCACGTTCCCGTTGCCTTGTCGCCTTCGATCTTGATCTCTGGCTGCCCGCACCGGTGAACAGTGATGATCTCCGGCCCCAGACTGTCCCGCAGGTAACTCACGATCCCGTCGCGGCCGCGCAGGTTCAGCGGCCGGCCGGCCGCGTGCGTCCCGTAGTCGGCGCTGGCATCCGCGGTGAACACGTCCTCGATCTCGTCCCACAGCTTGAGGTCCACGCAGCGCAAGTAGCGGTACTTCAGCTGGCGGATCTCTTCCAGCGCGACTAGGTCCATGTCATCCAGCTTTCAGATCTGATTGACTTTCAACTGCAAACAAGAACATGTTCTACTCCAAGCGGTCAACCCGTGCCTGCCCGGAGGTTACATGCGCTTCTGCTACGCCGAATCGATGACCGACCCGCTCTTCTACGGCCCGCTGGCCACCGCCGCGGAAGACGCCGGATACGACTCGATGGTGATCCCGGACAGCATCTGCTACCCGGCGCAATCCGACAGCGTCTACCCGTTCAACCCGGACGGCACCCGCGAGTTCCTCGAGGACAAGCCGTTCCTGGAGCCGTTCTCGCTCATTCCTTTCCTGGCGGCTGTCACCGAGCGCCTGCGGTTCATCACGTTCGTGCTCAAGCTTCCGGTCCGCCACCCGGTGCTGGTCGCGAAGCAGGTCACCTCTACCGCCGTACTGACCGGCAACCGCCTGGTTCTCGGCGTCGGTTCCAGTCCGTGGCGCGAGGACTACGAGGTGCTCGGCGTGCCGTGGCAGCGCCGCGGGCAGCGGATGGACGAGTCGCTTGCGATCCTCCGCGGCCTGTCGGCGGGCGGGTATTTCGAGTTCCGCGGCGAGATCTACGACATCCCGCCGATTAAGCTCGCGCCGGTCCCGAGTGCGCCGGTGCCAGTGCTCATCGGCGGCCACGGCGAGGCGGCGCTGCGGCGGGCCGCAGCCTCAGGCGATGGCTGGCTGCATGGCGGGGGCAAGCCAGCTGACCTGCCCGGACTGCTCGATCGGTTGCGGGCGCTGCGGGCTGAGTACGGAACCGCGGACCAGCCATTCGAGGTGCACGTGATCTCGGCTGAGGCCTATTCGCCAGACGGCATCAAGCGGCTGGAAGACCAGGGCGTTACGGAGGTGATTGTCGGTTTCCGCTGGCCCTACCACACCGGCCCGGACACCGAGCCGCTCCAGGCCAAGCTGGACAGCCTGCGCAGATACGCCGACGACGTGATGGCCTCGACGCGCTAGGTCCGGTCACTGTCCATGGTCCTTGAGAGTTGTGCACGCGATGACGTGCGCGGGTTCAAGGATCATGAAACTTTGGAGGAATGGACGCTCAGCCAGTCAACTTGCCAGCGGCACTCCGCTCCTTCGACGAGATCTACAGCCCGCGCATCGTCGCCCGGATGAACGACTACGACGTGCGCGTTGCCCATGCCAAGGGCGAGCACGTCTGGCACGTGCACGAGCAGACTGACGAGTTCTTCCTGGTGCTCGACGGCCAGTTCGACATCGCGCTGCGCGTCGAGGGTGCCGAGCAGGTGGTCAGCCTGCACCAGGGCGACGTGTTCGTGGTGCCGAAGGGAACCGAGCACAAGCCGTCCTCGCCCGGCGGCTCGATCCTGATGTTCGAGCCGACCGGAACGATGTCGACGGGTGACCGGCACGACGGCGAGATCCCCGGTCACGTGGACAGCACCAGCGGCCGGGAACTGTAGCCCGCCGGGAACACTAGCCCGCCAACCCGGTCACCAGGCCTGCCCGGTCACCAGGCCGGCCCGGTCACCAGCCCTGCCCCGTCACCAGCCCTCCCCCGTCACCAACTCCGTCACCAGTTCGCGCGGCAGGCCGTGCGTCTCGTGCAGGAACTCGTAGTCGCTGTCGGTCAGTTGCCCGGACGGGTAGAGCCGGGACAGCACCGAGCGCCCGCGCCGCACTAGCTCGCGGAACTTGCGCTCCTCGGACAGCAGCACGTCCTGCACTCCGGACGGCTCCACCGCGACTGCGAGCCGCTCACTGGTATCTGTCACCAGGTCTAGCGGCAGGTCACCGAGGGTCAGCGAGTTGTCGCCGCCGCTGCGCAGTTCCGGCCGGTCGCCTCCGTTCCGGCTCCACAGTTCCGTCAGGGAACGTCTGACGAGCCGGCGCAGCACGTAGCCGCGGCCGGTGTTAGACGGCCGGACGCCGTCGGCGATCACCACGATCGACGACCGCAGATGGTCGCTCAGGATGCGCAGCGAGCGCTCGCCAGGTCGCCACATACCCGTCAGCGCGGTGAGCCATGGCGCGAACAAGTCGGTTTCGAACACCGAGCCGACCCGCTGGGAGACCATCAGCAGCCGTTCCAGTCCCATGCCGGTGTCGACGACCTGCTGGGGCAACGGTGAGAGGCTGCCGTCCTCGTGCCGGTAGTAGCGCATCGTGACGTGATTCCACAGCTCCATCCACCGCGGGTCAGTGCTCGGCCGGCCAGACGGCGGCCCGTCGCCGGTCCACACGAAGATCTCCGAGTCTGGCCCGCACGGCCCGGTCGGCCCGTTAGACCACCAGTTCTCCCCTGTGGTTGGCCCGGCTGTGCCCGGTTCGCCTCCGCACTGCAGCTCGACCGGGAGCCCGAGCTCACCCCAGGTCTCCAGCGCCTCGGTGTCCGGCCCGAGGTGGTCGTCGCCGCCGAAGACGGTTGCGTGCAATAGCTCTGGCTTCAGGCCGAATTGATCGCAGATCAGCTCCATGCCCCAGCGCAGGCTCTGCGGGCCGCCATAGTCGCCGAGCGACCAGGAGCCCAGCATCTGGAACACGGTGAGGTGCGTCGTATCGCCGACTTCCTCGAGGTCGGTCGTCCGCAGGCAGCGCTGGATGCCCGTCAGCCGCCGCCCGAGCGGATGCGGCTCACCCGCCAGGAACGGCGTCAGCGGGTGCATGCCAGCGGAGGTGAACAGGACGGGATCGCCTGACTGCGGCACTAGCGTGCTGCCCTGCAGCTGCCGGTGCCCGCGACTTCGGAAGAACTCGGTGAACTCTGAGACAGTTTCGGTGGTGTTCATGGCAAGTGCGCCTCTCGTGTCATGGCGCCGGGAATCAAGCTGCCGGCGAAGCCACTGAGCAGGCGGACTGATCACGAGCGCCGGCGAGCCGTTCGCGGTCGCCAGCGGATGGGAAGAATCAGGCAGCGGCAACCGGCGAGCTGGTAGCTCGCGTGGCCGCGACAGTGCGCACTCGACGGGTGCGCAGGTAGCCGATCTTCACGCCAGCAACTGTAGCCGGGACGCCGACGCCGAGCACACTGCATTTTCCGGACATCTCCCACGGCGGGGCCGCTCGACCTGAAGGGATCCGCGAAGAATGAAGCCGTTCCTGATCGCCACCCTGGCCGCCATAGGTGCCGCGACCTGCGCGTGCTCCAGCGCCGCGCCGGCCGCCCAGCCGGCGCACACCGTGACCGTCACTGCCAAGGCCGCGGCGAGTCAGTCAGTGGCACCGACGGCGACCCCGTCGCCCGCGACCTCCGCAGCCGCCGCGAACTGCGCGACGCAGAATCTGAGTGCCTCGGCGGCAACGCCGCAGGGTTACGCCAAGGGCCTGCAGGTCGCGATTGTGTTCAAGAACACCGGCACCGCTCCGTGCACGCTTGACGGCTATCCCAAGGTCACGCAGGCCACAGGTACGGCGGGGGCCAGCGTCGGCCAGCCAGCCAGCGAGAACCCGGCAGCGCCGCGCATGCCGGTGACGCTGCCGCCCAACGGCGTCGCCAGCTCACTGCTGCAGATCGGCGACTCGGCGAACTATCCGGCCGGGACTTGCAAACCGGTCAAAGTGAGCTCGCTTGCCGTTGTCCCGCCGAAGGAGAAAACCGCGGTGCACATCGCATTCGGCACGACTGCCTGCGACGGCAGCGCCAAGATCATGACGGTGACGCCGGTGCAGCAGGGCAGTGGCGGCTGATCAGAGCAGCGTGAGCAGCCGCTCTGCCTGACGACGGAAGGTGCCTGGAGGGTTGCGGGCGCTGGCGTCGCCGCCCGGCCGTAGGTGCAGGAACCAGAACAGCGCGGCCAGGCGGCGGCCGTCGGCCAGCCGGGAGCGCTCAGCGCCGGTCAGGTCGAACGCGGGCACGAAGGACTCGGCGTCGAGAGCGCTGTCGCTCCACGCCGACAGGTGCTCGATCAGAGTCGCGAGCTCGAATGCCCGCTCGCTCAGCCCGGAATCCTCGAAGTCGACAATCCGGACCCGCTGGCCGTCCCAGAGAAAATTGGCGAGATTGGAATCGCCCTGGCCGAATACCGGCGACAGCCCTGGCGAGCCTTCCCCGTGGCCCGCCAGGCGCACGCTCTCGTCAACGGCCCAGGACAGCCAGCTGAGCCCGGCCGAATAGGCCGCCCGGATGACCGGGTCGTCACCCGGGTCATGTGTCTTCGCTACCAGCTGCCGGACCGCAGTGACGAGCTGAGCTTCGTTTCCTGCTTCGCCCGGCAGCGGGATCACGCGGCTCACCGGGACCGATTGCCACAGCTGCCCGACCGCGCGGACCAGCGCTGACTGCTGCTCTGCGGTCAGCGGCTGTCCGCCCAGTGGCTCGCCCGGCAGCAGGGACATCTCGATGACGGGCGGATCACCCGCGAGGTTGGCCAGGATCGGCTGCGGCGCGAGACCGGGCGCGTGCTCGGCCAGCAGCGTCAGTGCCCGCCATTCGCGTTCTGGCTCGCTGCGGTCAGCCCGGATGAAGCGCTTGACAACGACGCTCCGTGCCGGGTCCACGCTGACCTGGTGCGTGAGCATGCGTACGTCAACCTGCCTGCTCCGGCTGAGCCGGCTGAGCGCTCCCGGCCGGCGGGTCGGGCCAAGGCAGGTCGACCTCAACCGGCCGGCTGTAGTCGATCCCGCTCACCCCGAAGCCGTACAGCCGCCAGAACTGCGTCCTGAACCACTGCGTGTCGGCCAGCCCGCCGGTCAGCTCCTCGTTGCTGGCGTCCCACCGGTCATGCAGCGCTGCCTGGACATCCGCGGCCATTTCCCAGTCATCGAGCCGGAGCCGGCCGCTGCTGTCAGTTTCGGCGGCCGGCAGGCCGGTCAGGTAGTCCCAGAGCCGGACCGACTGGCGCATCGCGGACTCGGCAGTGTCACCTGCGACGGCGCGGAGCAGGCTCAGGTAGAGCGAGATGCCGGGGATTGCCAGCGAGGACATCGTTACAGCAGCGCAGTTGACCGAGGTCAGGCCGGTACCGCCGACCCCGGCCAGCGGGCCGGTGGTCAGCTGTCCGGCGGTGGCTTCGAGGTGATCTTTGGCCCGGCCGATCGTGCCCTGGCGGTAGATCGGCGCGGTCAGCACGGAGCCCACGTAGGTCAGCGCGACCGTCTGGAAACCCGGTGCCAGCAGCCCGCGCGCGGCCAGGTCCGCCACCCAGTCCGCCCAGTCCTCGCCGCCCATGACCTTGACGGTGGCCTCGGCCTCCTCGTCGGTCGCGGGCTCCAGCGTCACCTCGCGCAGGACGACTCCGTCCTGGAATGCCACGTTCCTCGCCGTGTAGGCGGCACCGATCGGCTTCACCGCGGCGTGATAGACCGTTCCGGTCCGCGGGTCGGTTCGCCGCGGTGCCGCGACGCTGTAGATGAGTATGTCCAGCGGGCCGAGAGTGGCGGCGACGCGGTCGAGTACCTCGCCCCGGAACGCCGGGTCGAAGCAGTCCCCGTTGATCGCCTCGAACGAGTGGCCTGCCGCGGACGCCAGCCTTGCCAGGGCGGCGGTCCGGTACCAGCCGGCCGATGCCGAGCGACGCGCGGTCGCCGGGCGCTCGTAGCAGACCCCGATCGTCACGGCGGCATGACCGAAGAGCCCGGCTGCCGCGGTGGCCAGCCCGTAGCCGCCGCTGCAGCCGATCACCAGTGCAGCCGGGCCGCGCCCCTCCCGGCCGGCCGCGGAAGCAGTGGCGGGCGCGGCCACTTCCGCCACCATCTCCTCGACGGTCCGCGCGCAGCCCGCCGGATGTGAGTCAAGGAAGAGGAAACCTTTGCCTTCCGGGCGGAGCACTCGCGCGACCATGCTGCAATCTATTACTCGCAGGCGCCACACCGCTGTGATCGCCGCCGGGTTCGCGACTCCCTGTCGGTTTCCCGGCATCCGGCGCCCGCTATGCGAGCTTTGCGTCCGGCAAACCAACAGGGAGTCGGCAGCCGCCGATCCTGCGGCCCGCCTACTGCGCGGCTTTCGCCGATCCGTCGGGCAAAGCGGCCGGCTCGGAGCCGTTCTGCTCCGGGTCGAACAGCGTGACCTCGTTGCCGACCGGGTTAGACAAACCCTTCTTCACCGACTCCAGGATCGTCAGGCCCTGACTCACCAGGCCCGCAGCTATCTCGCTGAGCCCGTCGGCTCCGTTGAGCACGCTGACGTTCGCGCCGGCCAGCCCGGCGGCAGCTTCCTTGACGATCATCGGCAGCTGCTCGATCAGCATCCGGTCCAGCGCGATGCGGTTGTTCGACGCCGCTGCCGCTGCCTGCAGCCGGACCCTCGCGGCGTCGGCCTCGGCCAGCACCTTGACCTTCTCCGCCTCGGCCTCAGCGGGCTTGATCACCTCCGCGACCAGCTGGCGCTGGCGCAGCTCGGCTTGCCGGTGAGCCAGCTCGGTCTGTGCCGACAGCACGCCCATCGTCGCCTGGGCCTGCGCCAGCGGCCCCGCCTGGGCGGCCTCCGCCTGTGCCTTGTCCACTTCAGCCTTGTACTGCGCTTGCACGACCATGGTCTGCCGCTGGTACTCGGCCTGCTTGCGCTGCGACTCCTGCTGCGCCTCGGCGGACGCCTGGTTGGCCTGCGCCTGAGCGATCTGAGCCTGGCGCTGGATCGCCGCGTTGTGCGGGGCCGCCATCGCGTCGATATAACCGCTGTTCATGTCGTCGATGGACTGGATCTGGAGGGAGTCCACGGTAAGGCCGATCTTGGCCATCTCCGCCTTCGAGCCGTCGAGTACCTCGGTAGCCAGCTTCTGGCGCTCGGTGACAATCTCCTCGACCGTCATCGAGCCAATGATCGATCGCAGGTGGCCTGCGAAGATCCGCCCGGTCAGAGTCGACATCTGGTCCTGGTCGGACAGGAACCGCTGCCCGGCATTGATGATGCTCTCGTCGTCGTTGCCGACCTTGAACGCGATCACGGCCCTGACATTCAGCGAGATGCCTTGCTTCGTGACGCAGGTCTCGGACACCTCGGACTCGCACATGGACAGGGTCAGGTAGCGGGTCTTCCGGAACAACGGCGTCACGAACGTCCCGTGCCCGACCACGACCTTGAAGGGCGCACCGCCCTTTCGAGAGCGGCCACCCGAGATCAGCATCGCCTCGTCCGGTGCAGGCACCCGGTAACCAAACATTGGTCTCATCTCCAGTTTTGACCCCGTGCCGGCGACAGTACCGGCTTGTTCCAGTATGTTCCTGTCCCCGGGCTACTCGATCCCGTCTTGCCGGAATTCCTCGAGCGGGTCGGTCCACGGGCTGACATCGACTGCGCGATGCCCCCGGGATTCGATGACCAGGACCGTGGCGCCCCTCGGCAGCGGCTCTGGTGACCAGGCAATGAGCGCTTCCGAGCCGCCCCGGACGCTGACCAGAACCTCGCCTGGCCCCGCCTGGCCGCGGGTGGCGATGGTGAGCTTCCCGATGCAGCCGATGAGCGCCTCGTCACGTATCATTCCGACCTGCCTGCCGGCCTCTGGGGTTTCGCGCTTGGTCCTCATTATCGTCGCGAAAACGATCGAGCCGGGAGTGCCACGTTCCGGCAAGAAGTTCTCTGGAGTCACTCCCGTCCGGCGGGAATACCGCTACCCCAGGATGGGTTCTAGCTCACGTCGGTGTGTTGTGTCCCCCGGGCCGCAACTACCGCCATCGCGGAATACCGTCCGGCTGGAGCCGCGATGAGCCACTCGCCGAGAGGCGACCTCGCACCGGCGCGGCACGCCCTCGTGAGCATTCGCTCTCGGGGGCGTCGTCATTTCTAGCGAAGCACCCCGGACCGTACTCTGGCCGCGGCAAGCTGGCGCCGCAGGACAGCCGGGGCATCGGTGAGCGATGGCCCGTACCAGGTCAGGTGCCGCCCGCTGACCAGTGCTGTCCGGCTGCCAGGGAACATTTCCGGACCGTCGGACGCGGTGAACCGGTACGGCTCGTCAGGCAGCACGACCAGGTCCGCTCCGGCTCCTCGCAGCTCGGCGATGTCAATTCTCGGGTACCGGTCCTGGTGACTGGCATACAGATTCCGGACGCCGAGCCGGGCCAGCAGGTCACCGGCGAAGGTGTCCCGGCCGAGTACCATCCACGGGCGACGCCAGATCGGGACCACCGCGGCCAAGGTCAGCGCCGCGCCCGTGCCGTCGACGGAGGGCGGATGCTGCCATGCCTGCTGCGCGGCATCCAGCCAGGCCGGCTTCGACTGCTTGCAAGCCACAGTGATCATCCGCCGCAGCGACGTCAGCGCCTCAGGCAGGTCGCGAATCCTGGTGACCCAGACGGCCTGGCCTGCCGAGCGAAGCGCGTCGAGGTCTGGCAGCCTGTTCTCCTCCTCGTTAGCGAGCACCACGTCAGGCTGCAGCGCCACGATCCTGGCGATGTCCGGGTTCTTGGTGCCGCCGATCCTGGTCACCGCGAGGTCGGCCGGATGCGTGCACCAGTCGGTAGCGCCGACGAGCAGGCCTGGTGCGCAAGCGGCGACAGTTTCGGTCAGCGACGGGACGAGTGACACGACGCGCCTGATCACCGGCCGCAGCGCTACCGGCAGTCCGAGGTCGTCGGGAACCCGCGCCAGGGCGCCTGCCTGCTCGCCCATCTTGCCCCCAGACCCACGGTCCCCGTCGATCGCCATCGATCGCCCCCATTCTGACCTCAATCGCGGGGCGATACCAGACTCAAGCGGGGCTCAGCTTGCTCGCATACCCTTAACCTCCGGCTCCTGACCGCCAAGGAAGGCTCCTGATCCGATGACCGATGCCGTGCCGCAGACCGTAGTAGCTGGCCTCGAGGACCCGTTCGCCGAGCTGACCGGCCCGCTCGCGGAGACCAGGAAACTGCATTTCGAAGTGGCAGCTTCGAAGCAGCTCACGCCGCACATGCAGCGCCTGGAGCTGACCGCCGCGGAGCTGGACGGATTCAGCTACGCCCCCGGTCAGGACGTGATGCTGCTGGTGGCGGCTGACGGCCGCCGGCCGGTGCGGCGGCGTTACACGATCCGGTACCTCGACCCGGCGGAGCAGCTGCTGACTCTCGACATCGTCCTGCACGGCGACGGTCCTGGCGAGCATTGGGTGCGGTCGGCGAAGCCCGGCGACCGTGTCGAGGGCATCGGCCCGCGCGGCAAGGTATTCCCGAACCCGGAGGCCGACTGGCATCTGTTCATGGGGGACGAGGCCGCTATGCCGGCGATCCTGGCGATGACGGAGTCGCTGCCCGGGGACGCCGAGGCGACGCTGGTGCTTGAGATCCCGGAGGTTGCCGACGAGCAGGAGGTCGCGGCCGCGCCGCGGACCAGGGTCAGCTGGTTGCACCGGCTCGAGCGGCCAGCCGGCGACCCGGCGATTTCACTGCTGGCGGCCGAGGCCGCCGAAGTCGAGCTCCCGCCCGGCCGCGGGCACGCTTACCTGCTAGGCGAGGCGTCTGTCGTGCTGGCGATGCGCGAACGGCTGGCGTCCCGCGGGCTGCCGCAGGACCAGATGTCACCGAAGGCTTACTGGGGGCGCGGTCGCGCGAATGCGGGTCACGGCGAACCAGCAAGGGAATCCTGAGCGCCATTATCGGGCCAGCTAACGGCCGTTCTTTCGCAATAGGCACGAAGCTGCTCCATAATGGGAAGCTGCTCCATAGTGAGGGCACCAGGCACCCGCTGCTCTGCCGGAAAGGAGCGCTTCGGTGGCATCCGCAGTCGCGGCAGAGGTCTCAGCGGTGCTGGCCAACACCTCGACCCGGACGCTCATGCTCGGGATCGACAAGACGGGCCGGATCCGCCAGCATGACCGCGGTGCCGGCGAGGTGCTGTCCGCTGAGCCAAGCGCGCTGATCGGCACCGAGCTCGGTACTCTGCTGGCACTGCCCGACGGACCGGCCGCGGGTGTCTTGCAGTCACTAATCGATGGCGCGTGCTCCAACCGTGAGGGCACGACCGTTCTGGCGTTCCGCACCGCCAACGGCGCGACCACCGACGCGGTGATCACCGTCCAGCCGATCAGGTCGACCGACCCTGAGCTGGCTGCCCAAGTGATCATGCGGATCGCGCCGCCCGTACAGGAGCGTTTTCTCGACCCGGCGGTCATGCGGCACCTGATGGTGGACGGCGCGGTGAAGCGGATCGGCGGCGCGCTGGACATCGACCAGATGGCACCCGAGCTGATCAACATCATTGTGCCGCACTTTTCCAACGCCGCCGGCCTGGTAGTTCTGGAGAGCCTGGTCGGCGAGGACGAGTTCCCGTCCGAGTCACTCGACGGCACGCAAATAGTCCGCCGGCTCGCCGTGGCGCACGACGATGGTGACGCTGCCTGGGACGCCGCGTTCCCCACCGGCGAGATCCTGCGTTACCCGCCCGGCACGCCGTACACCAGGTGCATGGACTCCGGCCGGCCGGTCTGCGAGGTCGTCGGCCGCGAAAGCGCCGACGCGATGGCGGCGGCCTGGATCCGGCGCCCGGTAGCCGATCTGCTGGCCGGCGTCTCGATGCTGCTGCTGCCGCTGATCGCCAGAGACGTGATGCTCGGCTTCTTCGTCTGCGTGCGCCGCGTCGGGTTCCGGCGGTTCGATGCCTACGACATCGAGATCGGGATGGAGTTCGCTGCCCGTGCCGCGATCTTCATGGACAATGCCCACCGATACAGCAGGGAACGAGCTACCGCGCTGACTCTGCAGCGCAGCATGCTGCCGACCGGGCTTTCTGCGCCGTCGTCAGTCGAGGTGCGGCACCGGTACCTGCCCGGAAGCAAGCTGATCGAAGTCGGCGGCGACTGGTATGAGTCGATTGCGCTGCCAGGAGCGCGAGTAGCGCTCGTAGTCGGCGACGTCGCCGGCCACGGCGTGCGCGCCGCAGTGACCATGGGACGGCTGCGCACTGCGATTCACACGCTGGCGATGCTCGAGCTGCCGCCTGCAGAGACACTGCAGCAGCTGAATGAGCTGATGCAGGAACTCGGTGTGCGCGAGCCGCACTTCGCGACGTGCGTGTACGCGATCTACGACGCAGTGGCGGGGACGTGCGAGGTCGCCTCTGCCGGCCACTTGCCGCCGCTGCTCGTCCAGCCTGACGGCACCAACGAACTGCTGGATGTGCTGCCGGCGCCGCCGCTCGGAGTCGGCACCGGCCTGATCCAGAGCCGTGTGCTCGACATCGCCGACGGCAGCTTGCTCGTGCTGTACACCGACGGGCTGGTAGAGAAACGGACCAGGGACATCGACGAGGGCCTGAAGCGGCTGCGGGATATCTTCGGGCCGGGTTCAGCCGACGAGCCGCTCGAGGACTTGTGCAAGGCCACCCTGGCGGGCGTCTATGCCGACGAGCATCGTGACGACATCGCGTTGCTGGTGGCCCGGCTGCGCCGGATCCCGTCCGATCACGTCGTGAGCTGGACGCTGCCATCCGAGCTGACCTCGGCCAGCAAGGCCCGGTCGCTCATCCGCCGGCCGCTGCGGCGCTGGGGCCTGACCGACCTGGTGCCGACCACCGAGTTGCTGGTCTCTGAACTCGTTACCAACGCCGTCCGTTACGCGCAGGGCAAGATCGGCCTCCGCCTGGTACTCGAGGGTGGCCTGGTCTGCGAGGTAATGGACGAATCAGCTGCACTGCCGAGGTTGCGGCACCCGGACGACTCCGACGAACGCGGCCGCGGCCTGCAAGTGGTGAGCCAGCTAGCTCAGCGCTGGGGTGCCAGGCGGGCAGGCGCCGGCAAGGTCGTCTGGTGCGAGCTGGCGATTCCGTATTCCCGACCGGCTTAGTGCACAGGACGCAAACGTTCGGGCCTGTCACGCCTGAATGTCTTCGTGATGACGCTCACGGATCCGCATGACATGCGGCACCGGCCCGCAGCCAGGTCGACCCCTCTACCTGGCTGCGGGCCGGTCGGTCTGCCGAGCCCCGGCTCGTACCGGCTCGTCAGACCACTTGGCTACCTAGCCAAGTGAGCCCGCCTGCAGGCCGGCTCCAGGCGTGCCCGCCGCCTGCTTCCTGGTGTCCTGCTTGATGGACAACTTCCCGTTCTTCATGATGCCGAGGCGCTGCGCTCGCCGCGCCACCGTGCTGTCGTGCGTGACGAGCACAAGGGTCAGGTGGTGGTCGCGCCACATATTCTCGAGCAGGCCGATGATCTCGTCCCGGGTGCCTTCGTCCAGGTTCCCGGTCGGCTCGTCGGCAAGCAGCACCTTGGGCTCCTTGACCAACGCCCTGGCGATGGCGACCCGCTGCTGCTGGCCGCCGGACAGCTCCGAAGGCAGGTGCCTGGCCCGGTCGGCTAGACCCACGTCAGCCAGCGCGGCCGCGGCCCGCCGACGCCGCTCCGCCGCGGGAACGTGCAGCGGCACCAGGGCCACTTCCACGTTCTCCTGGGCCGTTAGCGTCGGGATCAGGTTGAACGTCTGGAAGATGAACCCGATCGACTCGGCACGCACCTTGGTGACCTGGGTCTCCCTTAGTTGGGCCAGGTCGCCGCCACTGACCGGGTCACCGAACAGGATGCTTCCCGATGTCGGGCGGTCCAGGCCGCCGAGCATTTGCAACAGCGTCGACTTGCCATGCCCGGTCGGGCCTTGAATGGCGAGCCATTCGCCGTCGTCGATGGTGAGGTCCACACCCTGCAGGGCGTGCACCACGCCACGGCCCTTCTGGTAGTCCTTCTTAAGGTCGGTCAGCTTGTACATGACGAGTCTCCCTGGATGGCCGCGGATCCACCGGTACTGAGCTGGGCCAGGCTCGATCGGCCGGGCCCCGGCAGGGCGCTCATTCGACCCTCGCGAGAGCCGCCGCCGGGCGGAGCCGGGCCGCCCGCCAGCCGCCGAACCCGCCCGCGATCAGGCCGCCGGCGATTGCCAGCACGACCGCGGCGGCGATCGTGCCACCACTGATCGTCGGGGTCAGGTGCACGTGGACGGTCGGCGAGGTGTTCGCAAGAGCCGAGCGGAAGCTGTTGGCCCGGCCGCCACCACCACCACCAAAGCCGCCGCCACCACCACCACCAAAGCCACCGCCGCCGCCACCGAAGAACCTGGCGCCGCCTGGCGTCGCGCTACCGGTGTTCGTTCCGAGCGATGCGGTCAGCGATGACGAGAAGTGCCCGACCAGAGCCGAGCCGAGGAAGCCGAGGCCGACTCCGACGGCACCGCCGATGATGCCGATGGTGATCGCTTCGCCGACCACCTGGCCGACAACGCGGCGGCTGTTCCAGCCGAGTGCCTTCAGGGTCCCGAACTCGCGCACCCGGCGCGACACCGCTGCTGCGGTCAGCAGGCTGGCCAGCAGGAACGCCGCCGCCAGCACCGCGATCGCGAGCCACCGGCCGAGGTTGTTGGCGAGGCTGGAAGCGCTGGCCACCGATCCGGTGAGCTGCTTCGCGAGATCATTCTGGTTGGTCACGGTCGTCTTGGGCAGCAGCGCGGACAGCTCCTTGGACACAGGGGTGATGTTCTGTGCGCTGTCGGCCGCCACGTAGATCGTGTTGACATCGCCCTTCATGCTCTTCCCGGCCGAGGTGGCGAGAGCCTGTGCACGGGCGAGCGGGATGAAGGCGTCCGGCGGGTTGCTGCTAGCCGCCTGGCTGACCAGGCCGACCACCTTGAAACTGGTCTTGGCGATCGTGACGGCGGAACCGACCTTCAGTTTGTTGCTGGTGGCGTAGTTAGAGTCCAGCAGCACCACGTCGGAGCTCGAGTCGCTGGCCGCGAGGGTTCGGCCCGACGCGAGCTTGGCTGAGCTCAACGGGCCGAGCGCGGCCGCGTTGCCGCTCACGTCGACGCCGTCAACGGTCATCGTGGTTGGCGGGTGGAAGTTGCCGAAACCGCCGCCGCCACCGCCACCGCCAAAGCCGCCGCCACCGCTGGAGCTGGAGCTGGGGATGGTGATGCTGTCCTTGGTGTCGGTCAGTGTCAGGCCGCCTGCCGCGGCGGCTACATTCTTCAGCTTGGCCGCCGACGTCACGTCTGCCCCGCTGAGCGTACTAAGGCCGATGCTTGTCAGGTTGTCAATGGTGACCTTCGTGCCGGCCTTAGGCCGGGTGCCTGAACCAGTGCCGCCAAAGCGGAACCGGGTACCGCCGCCAGCGGAGAAGCTGCCGAACGTCGGGGCCTTTGTGACAGTGATATCGGTGTCCTGGCCGTAGAGCGAGTGAAGGACCTCGCCCTGGGCGTTCTTCACTCCGCTAGACAGCGCCGTCACGGTGATGACCAGACCTATGCCTAGCGCCAGGCCGATGGCGATGATGCTGGCTTGCCGAGCTCGGCGTCGCAGCTCACGCCCCAGGTAGGTAAAAAACATCCGCACTCCTTGCAGCCGACTGGCTCTCGCGGACCTGCTATCGGTTTGCCCGCACACTTAAGCCGCTGAATAGCGGTCCGCAGCAAGCCATTTGATCTGCGGCGATAACGATGATGGAGGAGCTTGCTGAACGGACCCTGAAGGTGTTCTGTGAGGTCGCAGGATGCAGTCGGCCGGTTACCGACGCGTGCGGCTGGCGCAGATCACCCGCCGAGCGGAACTCCAGCGCCGACCCCGGCTCCGGTCGCGGTACCAGGCCCGAAACCAGTACTGGAACCGGCATCAGCCGGAGTAACCGGGCTGGCACTAACGCCGGAATCAGGGCCGAGCCCGGAATCAGGGCCGAGCCCGGGGTCAGGGCCGAGCCCGGGGGGGGTCAGGACCGAGCCCGGAATCAGCGCTCGGGCTGGCACTGAGAATGACGCCCGGAGCGGCCGCGTACTGACCCAGCGCACCGAGCGGCAGCAACATGCCAGGCAGCAGGGGCCCGCGGCGACGGGCCGAGTTCCGGCCCGCTGGCCTGCCGGCCGGGTCGGCGCGCTCGCTCCAGCCACCATCCGTCCGCTGCGCACGCATCAGCCAGTCGGCACCTGCAGCGGCAGCGCCGGCGCCTAGGGCACCCGCGCTGGCGGTACCGGCGCGCGCGGCGCCCGAGCTGGCGGCCCGCGCGTGGCGGCCCCCGTGCTGGCGGCAACTGCGCCAGCCCCATCCGGGGTAGCGGCATCCCCGACCTGCCCGCCGCCGGCCGCGAGCAGGGCGAGCACGGCGCGCGCCGTTGCCGCCGCGTCCGAGCTGGGCTGCGGCAGCGGACCTGACCGGACCTCCCCGGCCGGGAGCATCTGACCGGAGTGCCAGCCGCCATCCGGATTCCGCCGGGACAACAGCCAGTCGACCGCGCTCCTGATCACCGGCTTGCCGGGGACCACGCCGGCCACCAGCAATGCGGCCACCGCATCCGTGGTGGCCTGCAGATCCGCGGCGCCGTACCGGCCCGGCCAGGATCCGTCGTCCAGTTGCGCCCGGACCAGCCACACCGCACCACGCCGGATCACCTTGCCGTCAGGCGCGGAGTGAGTCGCGAGCGCCTGCACGACGAGCGCGGTGGTCCGCGCCGAACGTCCCCAGCTGCCATCACGCCGCTGCAGGCTGCCCAGCCAGCGGATCGTAGCGGCGATGGCAGGCGGCCCGGCAATGCAGGGCAGGTCGATCCGGCTCAACGCCAGCAACACCTCGGCGGTGTCGGCCTCGACCGGATAGCCGTCTGGGTTGAACGACCAGCCGGACCGGGCCGCAGCTGAATACTGCGCGGCTGCTTCGGCCGGACCGCTGATCCGCTGTGCCAGCAGCCAGATGCCCGCAGCGATGAGTGCCGGGTGATCGGCCGGGCAAGCCGGCGTCGGCGAGGGCCAGCACGGCGAGGGCAGTCTCCCGAACCGGCGGCTGTCGCATGGCGGCGAGCCGGCCCTGCCCGGCCGCGCCACCCGCGCTAGCCGGCCCGTCCGCACTGACAGCCCGGTCCGCACCGCCAGCCGCACCCGCACTGCCAGCCGCACCCGCGCTGCCAGCCCCGTCTCCGCTTCTGCTGCGCTCACCGACAGCTGGCGCGGTCGCCAGCCGGGGCAGCTGTCGCGGCCGCGCGGTGACCGAGTCAAACCAGGCGAGGCCACCGGACATCACCGGGTGCCGGAGCGGATAGCCGAGCAGCCGCAGCGCCGCGAGTGACAGCGCGCAGTACGGCCGGGCGCCCCATCGGCAGGCCGGTCCGCTGCTGCCAGCTGATGAGCCACTGCCCGCATCGGCGCAGCGCGGCCCGCTGCGCCACGGTCGCCGGGACGATCGGCGGCCAGCCTGCCCGCGCAGTGTTCGTCCGCGCAGTGTCCGCCTGCGCAAAGTCCGCCCGCGCGCTGCCCGCCCGCGTAGCATGCGGCACGCCCGCACCCGCATATCCGCCGGCGCGCAGCTCGCTCAGGTCGACCCGCAGCGCCCGAACCGGCCGCAGCGTCCCGATCACCGTCAGCGACACCACTGCCTGACGGCTCAGGCCGGCCCAGTCGCCGTCACCGGGGGTGTACCTGGCTGGCAGGTAAATGAATTCAGGCGCGGGAACGGGCACGTCATCCCACCCGGCAAGCCCGAACGCGGCCAGCCAGCTTCTGGTCACAAGGCCAGCGGCCGCGAGCCCGCCCGCGTCCCTGATCCAGGCTGCGGCAACTGCGAGGTGGTAGGCATCCGGCGAGTCACCAGCGAACCGCAGCGCGAGATAGGCGAGCACGGAAGCGGCCAGGTCTCCTGATCGGCCTGGCTCAGGGCCACCGATCCAGCTACCGTCCGGCTCCTGCATCGACCTGATCTGCTGAGCGGCGGCCCTGGTCAGTTCTGGCCTGGAGACGCCGAGGAACTCCCGGACCAGCACGGCTTCAGCGTCCAGGGTGACGTCACCTGCGGAGCGACCAGTCCACCTGCCTGCGCTGTCCTGGCGGGCCAGCAGGATCCGGGTGGCTCGCTGAGTCACGATTCCGGCCGCCGCCCGCGGTCCAAAGCCCGGCTCCGGTCCAGTCCCGGTCATCGGGCGGGCGCAAGGCTCGCGGGGCCGCCGTGCTGGGCATCAGCGTCGTCGCCGGACTGGCCATTGGTCTTGGCAGCGGGCAGGTATCCAGCAGGCCCGTAACCAGCGAGACCACCCCCGGCCAGTTCGCGCAGTACCTTCCAGGCCGCGCGCAGGCCGCTGCGAACGGCGCCCTCCATCGTGTCCGGCCATCCGGTATCGGTCCACGCGCCTGCCAGTGCCAGCCCACGCAGGCCGGGCTGACTCGCCCGCAACTGCTCCGAGCCGGGAATCTGCCGGATCAAAGCGCGCCGTTCCCTGGTAATAAAGAAATCCTCGACCTCGGCGTCAGTCGCGGCCGGGAACAGCCGTTCCAGCTCGGGCAGCAGCTCGGCCCTGAGCCGGGAGGCCAGGCAAATCGACGAAGCTCCCGGCGTCCGGCACCGACGCCGCGAGGTACTGGCCGCTGCGCAGTCCGGCCGGGCCGGTCTTGTCGATCACCCAGCGCACCGGGGAGTCAACCACGGCGGCAAACGGGAGCGAAGTGACCGGGCTGCCGTACACCACGTGCACGCTGACCACGGGTGACGGCTCGAGCCGGGCCCAGCGTGCCGCCTCGGCTGCCAGTTCGGGCGGAGCGATCAGGGTGGCTTCCCAGGCTGGCACGGCCAGCACGAGCGCGGCTGAGCGGATCACGCCTGGTCGGCCGCTGCCAGCGAGTGAGCCGCTGCTCGCGCCGACGGCACTGGCGGCCGGTGTGGCCGGAGCGATCACGATGTCGAATCCGCCATCGCGGCTCAGCTGATACCCGGCTGCCCGCACGCCGAGCAGTACCCGGGAGCCGAGGCGACTGAGCAACGCGATCGCCGGGGCGGCATGCAGCCTGCTCAGCGGAACGGCGGGGACACCGAGATCGGCGTTCGGGCGGCCGCTGAGCATTGTTCTCATCGCGGCGGCGGCCAGGCCCAGGTCGGCCTCGGCGGACGGCAGGCCAAGGGCGCCGAACGACAGCAGATCCCACAGCATCCGCCGGGCGTTCCCGGCCTGCCCGCGGGCCTCCAGCCAGTCCCCGAAACTCACGTCCTCGTCGCCGGGTCCTCGGCGGGCAGTCCACTGCAATGCGACCGCGGCGGCGGCCGCCTTGACCCGTTCGGCCGGCGTGAGCAGCCGGTAACCGGCTAGCGCGCTCGCCAGGTGCAGCGGCGCCGGCAATCCCGACCTGCGCACCGTCTGCGGCGAAGCTCCGCCGAGCACGGTGAGCTCGAGCCGGTCCTGGCTCGTCACTGCGCCGAGGACGCCTAGCTTCGCCAGCAGGTCCAGGTACGCCTCGAAGCCCCGCAAGAACGCGTGCTGCCCGTTGTCGATCGTCAGGCCACGCCTGGCGAACGAGCATGTCGCACCGCCCAGCCACGGTCTCGCCTCGAGCAGCGTGACGCGCAGGCCGGCTTCCGCCAGTTCTATCGCGGCGCTGATCCCAGCTAATCCCCCGCCGACTACGACGACATCCGCCCGGTTATCAGCCAGCGTCATGCCCGATCCCCCGTCACTCCCCCGTCGGCCGTTCGGCCCGCGCCGCGCCCGGCCTTGCAGCCGTCACCCGCCCCCGAGCGCCGCTGCAAACACGCGGATTCTAGCGAACCTCAGCGCCCGGCTCACCGGTCGCGCAACTACTGCTTCGGACGGAACGGCAGTAACGCATCGGACGACACAACACTTCCGGGTCCGCTACGGAAAGCGGATAAGCAGGATGCTTAGCGCAACGGTGCCCAGAATTCGAATTGGTCATCCGGTTTCATCTCGGGGCAGAGCATTCGGATGTTACGCTCCGATATCGTCTGCCAGCAGTTTTGCGAGCGGGCAAGATCGCGATACTTCTCACACTAGGGCCTCAGCCATGGGATTGCGTCACCGGTCCATCCGACTGAGGGTCGGCGTTCTAATTGCCGTGCCCGTGCTGTGCCTGCTCGCGCTCTACGGGTTTGTCGCCAGCATCACCCTCGGCAGCGCAGTGACCCAGCAGCACGCGAAGTCACTCAGAAACGAAGTCGCCGACCCGGTCACTGCCTTCCAGCAGCAAGTCGCCGCCGAGCGCGCTCTCGCCTTGCTCAGCCTGGCGAACCCGACCAACACGCAGGTGGCATCCAAGCTCGGCAACCAGGAAAGCACTACGGCGTCGGCCCTGCGAGCGATGACTCTCGCGCTGCAGGCTCCCGATGTCACCAGCCTCGCGGCTGCGCAGGAGCAAGCAGCGATCGCCAACTTGCTCAAGACCAGCAAGAACCTGGCCTTCATCCGCGGCGACGTCTCCGACAACGCGATCCCCATGCGAGATGCCCTGGCTGACTACGACGCGGTCATTGATGCCGGTTACCCGGTCATCGACGAGGCGGCGGATCAGCTGACCAGCGTGCCGGTGGTCACCCAGGCGCTGGCGGTGATCAACCTCGACCGGGCATCGCAGGCCACCCAGGAAGAATGGGACCTGCTGTCGGCCGACATGGCGCAGGGCAAGTTCCCGAACGCCGACCGGCTGACGTTCGCCGCGCTGGCCAGCCAGCGGCAGAGCCTCATCAACGCTGCAGTGCCGGAACTCGCTCCGCAATACAGCGAAATGCTCGCCACGAACGTGCCCGCGGCGACCAGTAACGCAATGGGCGCCGTGGAGTCCGCGGTCATCAACACTCCCTGGCACCACGGCCCCGCACCGGCCCGGCTGGCCAGCTCCAAGATGATCTTCGTCGACTATTCCCTCGCGCTAGGGAAGGCACTGACAGATTCGTCTGTCGTGCTGCAGCAGCAGGTCGACCACGACGCGAACACCGTCGTCCTGGAACTCGTCCTGGCTGCGGGCCTCGGCCTGCTCGGCACTATCGCGTCGATCTTGCTGTCCCTGATCATCGGTCGCGGGCTGGTCCGCCAGCTCCGCGAACTCCGTGAGTCGGCGCTCACGCTGGCACACGAGCAGCTGCCGGACGTCATTGACCGACTGCGATCCGGTGAGCAAGTGGACCCGGCAGAGTACGCGCCGGCCGAGGCCTCGACCACTAACGAGATCGAGCAAGTGCGCAATGCCTTCGGCGTGGTGCAGCAGACAGCCGTGCAGGCCGCTATCGACGAATCCCGGCTGCGACGGGGCATCAGCGACGTGTTCCGGAACCTTGCCGGCCGCAGCCAGTCGCTGCTGCACCGGCAGCTGACGTTGCTGGACGGCATGGAACGGCGTGCAACCGAGCCGGACGAGCTTGAGGACCTGTTCCGTATCGACCACCTCACGACCCGCATGCGGCGCCACGCCGAAGGTCTGATCATCCTGTCCGGTGAAGCGCCCGCCCGCGGCTGGCGGCAGCCAGTTCCGCTCGTCGACGTGCTGCGTGCAGCGGTCGCCGAGGTCGAGGACTACACCAGGATCCGGGTACTGTGCCGGACCAACGCCGCCGTCGCCGGCCACGCGGTAGCCGACGTCATCCACCTGATCGCTGAACTGGCAGAGAACGCCACGGTGTTCTCGCCGCCGAACACGCCGGTGCGGATCCAGGGTGACATCGTCGGCCGGGGCTTTGCAGTCGAGATCGAGGACCGCGGCCTCGGCATCTCTGCGGCCCGGCTGGAGGAGATCAACACCAACCTCGCCAACCCGCCGCAGTTCGACCTGTCCGGTAGTGACCGGCTCGGCCTGTTCATCGCCGGCCAGCTTGCGCAGCGGCACGACATCAAGATCACCTTGCGTCCCTCCGTCTACGGCGGTACGACCGCGATCGTGCTGATCCCGACCGCGCTGGTCGTGGACGAGGACGCCTTCGAGCGCGATCCGGCACTTGTGGCTGCCCAGACCGAAATGGCGCTGGCCGAGGGCTTCTCCGGCAGGCATGCGCTGGTGCAGTCAGCGGCCGAGTCAGGCAATGGCTTCGCGCTCACCGGCCCCCCCGCCAATGGCCTGCCCGGCATTGGGTTCACCGACATTAGCGTCGGCGGTAATAGCGTCACCGGTAATGGCGCGCTTGGTAATGTCGCGGCCGATCACGGGCTTGGCGTAGCTGGTAACGAACTCGCTGGCACATCAGCCGCTGACAATTCCCCGGCCGAGAGATTCACCGCCAGCAGTTCCCCGTCGGGCAGCTTCGCCAGCGAGACGACGACCGTCAGGGACCGGTTCGCCGGTGCCGGCTTTGGCAGAACGACCGCCGGGACCGACGCGCCCTGGGGTAGCGGAGAGGACGCCGGGTCGGGGCCGGACTACTTCGCCCGCGGCTTCTCGCTCACCGGCCGGGGCACGCCGGGCGCTGACCTCCTCGCCGCAGGCGGCTCCGCCGCCGGCAGTCCCGGTGGCGGCACTCCCGGCCCTGCTCCAGCCAGCACTGACCCGCTGATCCTTGCCCCGGTCAGCGACGACGCCGATCCCATGGTCAGCAAGGACGAGGTTGCCAAACTCGGATTGCCAGTACGAATCCGGCAGGCGCACCTCGCCCCGCAGCTGCGCAACTCGCCGTCGCCCGACGGATCTGGCACTCCCGAGACACCGGCTGGCGGGTCAGGCCCCGCAGGTACCGGAACCACGGGCATCGAAGCCGCCAGGTTTGGCGCTCGCGGTCCCGGCCGGGTTCCGTTTAACGTGCCTGCCAGCCCGCCGCCGGCCTCACCTGAGGCCGCCAGGAACACCATGAGCGCACTCCAGCGAGGCTGGCAGCTCGGCAGGTCCGAGGCGGCCGAGACGAACGACTCGGTTTTCACACCACGCAAGTCACCATCGGGTCAGGCGTTTAACCCGCAGGACCCGAGGACCGGATCGGCAGACCCGGAGCCAGTTGACAGCGCTGACGAGCAGAGCGGCGAATAAGCAATCAGCAGAACGACGGCAAAGGGGAGGCCGATATGAGCCGTACCGGGGCACTGGACTGGCTACTCGATGATCTGGTGTCGCGGGTCGCGCAGATCGACAAAGCCGTCATCTTGTCCAGGGACGGACTAGCCATCGGTGCATCGGCTGGACTGAGCCGAGAGGACGCCGAACATCTGTCGGCCGTCGCTTCTGGCTTCCAGAGCCTGGCAAGGGGCGTCGGCCAGCACTTCGGCGGCGGGCAACCCCGCCAGACCATCGTCGAGATGGAGTCGGCGTTCCTGTTCGTCACCGCCGCTGGTGAAGGCAGCTGCCTGGCCGTGCTGGCCGCGGCGGATGCGGACGCAGCCGGTCACATCGCCTACGAAATGGCGGTGCTGGTCCGGCGGGTTGGCGAGCACATGGCGGTGAACGCACGCCCGCCTGCGAGCACTGCTGAAGCGGTGTGACCGGTGGTGCGCGACAATCAGTGGCTCGACCGTGACGCAGGTCCCGTCGTCCGGCCGTATGCGCTGACTGGCGGGCGCACCCGTCCGACTGGCGAGAGCTTCGACCTGCTCGCGCTGGTGGCGTCGAACGACCTGAACTCGATCGATGACGTGCTGCTCGAACCCGAATACCTAGAGGTGATGCGGCAATGCCGCCAGCCAAAGCCGGTCGCCGACCTGGCCTCCGACCTCGATCTGCCGCTCGGCGTTGTCCGTATCCTGCTGTCGGATATGCGAGAACGCGGCCTGGTAACCATTCGCCCGCCGGCGCGTACGCGCCTGACCGACCCGCAAGTTCTCAAGGATGTCGCTGATGCCCTCCGCAGGCTCTGACCTGGACCTCGACGCCGCTACCCCGGTGTCGATCAAGATCCTCATCGCCGGCGGTTTCGGCGCGGGCAAGACCACGCTGGTCAGCTCCGTAAGTGAGATCAAGCCCCTCAGGACCGAGGAGATCCTGAGCGAGCCGAGCGTGCTAGTCGACGCGCTCGACGGTGTCGAGCAGAAGACCACCACGACCGTTGCCATGGACTTCGGCCGGATCACAGTCCGCGATGACCTGGTGGTATACCTGTTCGGCACGCCTGGCCAGCACCGGTTCTGGTTCATGTGGGACGAGCTCGCGCTCGGCGCGCTGGGTGCCGTGGTGATGGCGGACACCCGCCGCCTTGCCGACAGCTTCCCTTCGGTCGATTACTTCGAGCGACGCGGCCTCCCGTTCGTGGTCGCGGTGAACTGCTTTGACGGCGCGAAGCGCTTTCAGCCAGAAGCGGTGCGGACGGCACTCGACCTGAACCCGGACGTTCCTATCGTGTTGTGCGATGCCCGCCACCGATCATCCAGCCGTGACGTCCTCGTGACGCTGGTCGAATACGCGATCAGGCTGATCAGCGACAGCGAAGTGATGGCCCCGCGCTAGCGTTGACGGCCGCCCGCGCTAGCAGAGTCAGGACCGCCAGATCAGCGCGAGCGCGCAGTCGTCGGTATTCGGGCCACCGCCCTGCATTGTCTGCACGAGCCGCGCAGCGCCCTCGCTGAAACCGCTGGTGACAAGCCGGTCGGCCGCACCCAGGAGGCGGTCGATGCCAGCGTCGATGTCCCGGCCCGGCGCGTCGACGAGGCCATCGGTGTAAAGCATCAGCGCGTCGCCCGGTCGCAGGTTGCCGCGATCAGGGACACTACGCAGATCGGGCACGACACCGAGGACGATGCCGCGGGCGTGGGTCAGCCGCCAGCGGCCGTTGCCGGCTTCGAAGTGCGCGGCCGGCGGATGTCCGGCGGACGAGATCTGGAAGTCACCGGTGACGAGGTCGAGGGTCAGGTGGACGGCTGTCACGAAACCCTCGGGCGGCCCGCCGCGTTGCAGATAGGCATTGCAGGCCGGCAGGTAATCCGCGTGCGGCACCGACCCGAGCAGGCCGCCGAACGCGCCGGACAGCATGAGTGCCCTCGTGCCCGCATCAATGCCCTTGCCAGCAACATCGATCAGCGCCACGTCGAGAACCTTGCCGTCGCAGGCCGAAACGAGGAAGTCGCCGCCGAACGACGAGCCGCCTGCTGGCCGCAGCACGGATACGGCTCGCCAGCTATCCGGAAGCTCCGGCATCCTGCTCTGGGCACGCAGCCGATCGCGCAACTCAATAAGCATCTGATCACCGCGCAGGCCCTGCATGCCCAGCTTGGCCCGAGTTCGCGCAAGTACGGCAGCGAACGCGGCGGTGAGAACGATCGTGGCCATTATCCCTAGGCCGGCCTTCTTGCCGTACAGCCAGTCGTACGCGAGCATCGCCGCCACGATCACGAACAGGATCCGCAGCGCGCGGGGCCATAGCAGCAATCCGCCGGCCAGGATGGGCAGGATCATCACGCCGGGCGAGATCCACTCGCCCGGAGCGCGGACGACACCGACGCCGATCCCGACGACCACGATCGCGAGGCCGAGCGCCATCCGCCGGTTGCGTGTGATGAACTGGCGCCTGATTATTGCGCGTTGCCGTGCCGCAGCCGACCTGAGCGCGGCCGAGAACTGGCGGCGGACCTTCTCAACCATCTTGCGGGCACACTACCGGTCCGCAGCCGGGCGCGGAAATGCGCCCGCAGGCTGCACACTAGGGAGGTAAACAGGGAGCAATTGCAAGGGCGAGTGTGCTTGATGGCCGGAATGAAAATCTCACTCGATTCGGCAATGCGTGCGAGGGATGTGTCACAGCCTCAGCGGGCCGACGAGGAGGCGGCGGAGCGGGAAGAGGCGGCAATCGCCGGCAGCCGGTCAGTAAAGACTGCCGTGGCGAACGGCAAAAGCCCGGCCGGAGCAGCTGATCTCGGCGCCAACGGCGGCCAGCCAGGCCAGAGTGCGCCGACCCAGGATCCGCCAGCCCAGAATCAGTCAGCCCAGAATCAGTCAGCCCAGAATCAACCAGGCCAGGCTCAGCGAGCACAGCTGCAAACCGGCAGCCCGGACCGCCGGGCAGGCGGCAAGCGCGGCCGTAGCCCACGACGGCCGACCCCGCGCGAGCCTTACGACCAGCGCTGACGAGCAATCAGGGCTCGGCCGGCAACTCGCCTGTCTGCTCGTACGCGGCGATCATGTCCAGCCTCCGGACGTGCCGTGGCTCCTCCGAGAACGCGGTCTGCACGAAGATCTGCGCGAACCTGAGCGCATCCTCTATCGCGTATTCCCGGGCGCCAAGGCTGAGCACGTTGGCGTTGTTATGCAGCCGGGCTAGCCGGGCCGTCTCGTCGCTCCAGGCGAGCGCAGCCCGGACGCCACGGATCTTGTTCGAGGCGATCTGCTCACCGTTTCCCGATCCGCCGATCACGATGCCAAGGCTGCCGGGATCGCCGACGGCCGAGCTTGCCGCCCGCATGACGTAAACCGGATAGTCGTCGTCAGGCTGATAACTCGACGGCCCGCAGTCGACCGGCTCGTGACCGGCCTGCTTGAGCCATTCCACCAGGCGGCCTTTGAGCTCAAACCCGGCGTGATCTGATCCTAGGTATACGCGCACAGCGCAAGTCTGGCACGCCGTCATGCCTGGCCCGCCGGCCAGGCCAAGACGCCCCGGCTCAAGGCCGGCGGACCGGCCGGGCTCGCCGTCATCACGCACAGCACCGGCGGTTCAGCTGACGCGCTCCCACCTTGCGCCGCCTTACCAGCCAAAACATCCATATGAGTCGGCTGCCACTTCATTTCGTGATACAACGCTCTCTGGCTGTAACCGAAAAACTCAATCACCTTCAGTGACGCTGAAGCCTTGCCACACTCGGGACCCCCCTCCGATGACGTATCGCGACTCAGACGCATTGTGTTTGCCGGCACGCCCACCGCAGCATGCCGCACCAGTCAGCCTCCTCAGGAGGCGCTCGGCTGACCACTTAGGCGTGTCCGGCTGGCTCCGCCGGCTGACCCGCCAGGCGCTCCGACTGTTCATCACGGTCATTGCCTGGGCCGCCGGTCTAGGCCTGGTCATCGGCTCGATCGTGCTGGTAGCAACAGTTAGCGCGCCGAGGCAAGCGCCATCCGCATTTAACGGACAGCAGAGGGCTGACTCCGCGGCGCTACGCCCGCTGAAAGGCGGCGGAGAAGGCACCGCAGGTCACCAGGGCTACCGAGTCGTTGCCGCCTTCTCCGGCCACGGTAACGGCACGACCGCGCACTTCACCGTCAAAGCCAGGCAACGATGGCAGCTGCGGTGGACCTACCGGTGCGCCGCCAAAGCCGCCGCCGCGCAGGCCGACGCTGAGTTCATGCTGCTGCGCGCCAACATGGCAACCCAGGACACCATCAACACTGCCGCCGACGAATTCGCAGCCAGCGGCCACGGCTCTGTGTGGCTCACGCCAAGCAGTCACCAGCACTACCTGATGGTCATATCGGCCTGCTCCTGGCAGATCCAGGTGGTGCAAGCAGCCTGACCAGACCTGGCTAGTCGAAGATCGGATCCCTGGTCCGGGAGCGCTTGAGCTCGAAGAAGCCGTCGAACTCGGTGGCCATCAGCACGCCGTCCCACAGCCGCGCGGCGTCCTCGCCACGGGGAATAGGTGTGATGACCGGTCCGAAGAACGAGTTGCCGTTGACCGAGATGACTGGCGTGCCGACCTCGTAGCCAACGCGGTCCATGCCGTCCTTGTGCGACGCGCGGACCGCCTCGTCATACTCAGTCGACTCCGCCGCGTCTGCCAGGTCAGCCGGCAGTCCCGCATCGGCCAGCGCGGCCTCAACCGTTGCCCGGTCGCGCTCCTGCTTGTCGTTGTGGAACCGGGTACCGAGCGCGGTGTACAGCGGCAAGAGCACCTCCGGGCCGAACTTCTGCTCGGCGGCAATGCAGACCCGCACCGGCCCCCACGCCTTCTTCATCAGTTCCTTGTAGCGCTCGTCCATGCCCTCCTTGTCCTCGTTGAGGACAGCCAGGCTCATCACGTGCCAGCGCGCCTGAACCGGACGAACCTTCTCGACCTCCAGGACCCATCGGCTGGTGATCCAGGCCCATGGGCACAGCGGGTCAAACCAGAAATCCAGCTGGGTAGGCTCCTGCTCGGTCATCGTTGCTCCTTGGTGCGGGATCAGCTTTCCTGCGGCAACCGAGAAAGCGCGTTGCACATTCCGGCCGCAGGCATCAGCATGCATGTGGTCTGCGGCACTGGAGCAAACCACAACGTAACCAAGGGGAACGAGCAGTGGCGAGCAACCTCACGCGCGACGAAGCGCGGGATAGGGCGGAACTGATCGCAGTCGAGTCCTATCAGGTGCAACTGGACCTCAGCGGCGACGAGGCGACCTTCGAGTCGATCGCCGCCGTCAGCTTCAGCTGCGCCCGGCCTGGCGCCGCGACCTTCCTGGAGCTTACGGCTGCCTCCGTGACGCGGATCACTCTCAACGGCGATGAAGTAGACCTCGCTGGGTTCGCCGGCGACCGCATCGCTCTGAGCGGCCTGGCGGCACGCAACGAACTCCGCGTCGTCGCGAACTGCGCCTACTCGCGCACGGGCGAGGGGCTGCACCGCTTCACCGACCCGGCTGACGGCAGCGTCTACCTGTACACCGACCTGGAGACCTTCGACACCCACCGGGTCTATGCCTGCTTCGACCAGCCCGACCTGAAGGCCAGCTTCGAGTTCACCGTGATCGCTCCGGACGGCTGGAAAGTGATCTCCAATGCCGCGCCAGACGTGATCGCCGAGCCGGCCGGGCCGGGCTTCACGCGGTGGCACTTCCCCGCCGGCCCGGTCATGTCCACCTACATCACCGCGATCGCGGCCGGTCCCTACGCCGAAGTCAGAGCGAAGCACGACGGCATCCCGCTCGGCGTCTACTGCCGTCAGTCGCTGGCGCAGTACCTGGACGCGGACGAAATCCTGGACATCACCAGGCGTGGTTTCGACTACTTCCAGAGCGCCTTCGGCGTGCGCTACCCGTTCGGCAAGTACGACCAGCTCTTCGTGCCCGAATACAAGGCCGGCGCGATGGAGAACGCCGGGTGCGTCACCTTCCTGGACGACTACGTCTTCCGGTCGAGGGTCACTGACACCCGGCGCGAGGACAGAGCCGACACGATCCTGCATGAGATGGCGCACATGTGGTTCGGCGACCTGGTCACCATGAAGTGGTGGGACGACCTGTGGCTGAACGAGTCGTTCGCGTCGTGGGCGTCCGCGGTCGCGCTGACCGACGCGACCAGGTGGACTGACGCCTGGACCACCTTCGCGGGAGTCTGGAAGGTCTGGGCCTACCGGCAGGACCAGCTGCCGTCCACGCATCCGGTCGCGGCGGATATCCCGGACATCGAAGCGGTCGAGGTGAACTTCGACGGCATCACCTATGCCAAGGGCGCCGCGGTACTGAAGCAACTGGTCGCCTTTGTCGGCAGGGACAACTTTCTGGCCGGCGTGCGCGCCTACTTCGCCAAGCACGCCTGGGCCAATGCCACTCTCACCGACCTGCTGGACGCCCTGGAGCAGTCCTCCGGCCGGGACCTGACCCAGTGGTCGAAGTCCTGGCTGGAGACGGCTGGCCTGAACACGCTGCGGCCGTCCTACCAGCTGGACTCCGGCGGCCGGTTCACCGCGTTCGGCGTGCTGCAGGAAGCACCGGCGCAGCACCCGGAACTGCGCCCGCACCGGCTGGCCATCGGGCTCTACGACCTGACAGGCGAGGATCAGCGCGTACTCGTCCGGCGGCACCGCGTGGAGCTAGACGTCGCCGGAGCCGTCACCGACGTGGCTGACCTCGTGGGGCACAGCCGGCCGGACCTGATCCTGATCAACGACGACGACCTGACCTACGCCAAGATCCGGCTCGACGACCACTCGCTTGCTACCCTCACCACCGGCATCGGCGGACTGACCGACCAGCTCGCCGCGGCGCTGTGCTGGTCGGCGGCTTGGGACATGACCAGGGACGCCGAGATGCGCGCGCGTGACTTCCTGGCCCTGGTGCTGTCCGGCGCGCCGTCGATCAAGCAGGTCGCGGTGCTGGAACGGGTCCTTGGTCAGGCCAGCATGGCGATCAGGCGGTACGGCGACCCGGACTGGCGGGACGAGGGTCTCGCGCAATTCGACGAGGCGCTACGGGCCTGGCTGCTCGCTGCCGCGCCCGGCTCCGACCACCAGCTCGCTTACGCGAAGGCACTCGCGGGCGTCGCGATTACCCCGGC
Organism: uncultured Actinomycetota bacterium; assembly: GCA_963831615.1. Classification (GTDB taxonomy): domain Bacteria; phylum Actinomycetota; class Actinomycetes; order Streptosporangiales; family Streptosporangiaceae; genus JAJYUU01. The sequence goes on from CAWHQU010000006.1 coordinate 67,136, forward strand.
CAGCCTTGACCTGCTCGCGGGCTTGCTGGCTGGCTCCGCCTCGGCCGACGGCCTGGCAGTCGACACTGACCTGCGCTGGCGACTTCTGCACCGGCTGGTCAGCCGCGGGCTAGCGGGCCGGGCGCGGGTCGAGGCCGAACTCGGCAGCGACGGGACCGACGCGGGTGACCGGCACGCGCAAGGCTGTCTGGCCGCGATCCCCACTCCGCAGGCGAAGGCCGAAGCCTGGGCCAGGGTCACCGACGGCAGCCTGACCAACGCCGCGTTCCGGGCCGTGCTTCGCGGCTTCGCCGATCCCGACGCCGACGAGCTGCTGGCGCCGTATGCGGAGAAGTACTACGCCGCACTGGCCGGGATGTGGCGGGACGGTGCCAGCGATATGGCGCAGTTCTTTGCCGAGGTCGGCTATCCGGAGAGCGTCGTCAGCCAGCAGGGCATCGCGGCCACGGACGACTACATTGCCAGCGCGAACCCCGCGCCAGCGTTGCGACGGCTGCTTGTCGAGCGCAGAGACGACGTCTCGCGTTCGCTGGTGTGCCGGCAGCGCGACGCCCGGTCGAGCTAGCCCGCTCGGGCTAGGCCGCTCGAGCTGGCCGGTCGGGCTGGTCCGGTCGATCTGGCCCAGTCGAGCTGGCTCAGTCTGGTCAGCCCGGTCAGGCTAGCCGCCGGCCGGGCAACCCCAGTCGGGCTAGCCGCTGCCGGGCGCACCCGGCTCGGCTGCGCCGGCTGCCGCGCACACCTCACGCAGCAGCCTGATGCCAGGCAATTCCTCTAGTAGCACCGGCTTGCCCTGGTCGTCACAGAGCGGGATCTGCCAGTTCGGGTACTGCTTGCTGGTGCCGGGGATGTTCTGCGTACGGCGGTCGCCGACCGCGTCGGCCAGCGAGACGCCGAGCAGCACGGCTGGCGTCTTGCGCAGGTAGCCGTAGAGCGCCACGGTGAACTGCGCGGAGCCGGGCTGCTGACCATGTGGCAGCAGCCCTTCAGCCTCAAGTGCCGCCTGCCAGCGGGCTAGCATTGCCGCCGATTCAGCGCGTTCCCGCTCGGGTGATGCTTTTAGCAAACCGAGGTCGGCCCGGACACTCACTTGCTCGCCAGTGACGAACCCCGATACCGGTGGTACATCGTGCGTGCCGACCGTGGCCATGCAGGCCCGGCGCCAGCGGGCGGGAGGCAGCGGAGTGCCGTCGTCGCGGCGCGCGAACCAGAGCATCATCGTGCCCAGAATGCCGCGGCGCGCCAGGTAGCCGCTGACCCACTCCTCGATCGTGCCGAGATCCTCGCCGATCGCCACGGCTTCCGCGTGCCAGGCGGTACGGACCAAAGCGCCGACCGAAGCCTCGTGGTCGTAGCGGACGTACGCCCCGCGGTCGGGCGGCTGGCCGGCCGGTATCCACCACAGCCGCATCAGCCCCATCACGTGGTCGACGCGGATGCCGCCGGCGTTGCGCAGGGTCGCCTCGAACAGGTCGGCAAGCGGCTGGTAGTTGGCAGCGGCCAGCCGGCCCGGATGCCAGGGCGGCTGCGCCCAGTCCTGGCCGAGCTGGTTGAACCCGTCCGGCGGAGCGCCGACGCTGAAACCCGCCACCAGCAGATCCTGCGTGGCCCAGGCGTCAGCGCCGCCTGGATGCACGCCGACGGCCAGGTCGTGGATGATGCCGTGTGCCATGCCCGCTGCCTTCGCTGCCTGCTCGGTCGCGGCAAGCTGCTGATCGGCATGCCACTGCAGCCAGGCGTGGAACTCCGCTGCCAGGGCGAGTTCGTGATCAGCGGCGACGATGTCCAGTGCCAGACGCGGGCTGGCGAGTTCGGGCGGCCAGTTCCGCCAGTCGCCGCCGTACCGCTCGGCAAGCGCGCACCAGGCAGACCAATGCCGGAGACTGCGACCGCGCTGCGCTCTGAACGTGTCATAAGCGGCTTGCCGGAACCCGGTCAGCGGAACCTTGCTGATCAGCTCGAGTGCGCGCCGTTTCGCCGACCAGACGGCGTCGCGGTCGATGAGCTCGGGCGTGCTGTTGGCCGATCGCAGCGGCGCGGCGAGTCTGTCGATCGCGGACTTGTCCGCCGCGGTCAGCGCTGCGTACTCGGGAATGTCCTCCACGCGCAGGTACAGCGGGCTAGTGAACAGCCGCGTCATCGGCAGGTACGGGGACCCGCTCACCGGCGGCAACGGTTCGGCCGCGTGCAGCGGATTGACCAGGACGAAACCGGCCCCGAGCTCGGTCGCGCTCCACCGGGCTAGCTCTGCCAGGTCGTGCAGGTCGCCGTGGCCCCAGGAGTCGCGCGACCGGACGGAGTACAGCTGGATGGTGAATCCCCATTGCCGGGCGACCGGCATCACCGGGTACGGTTCGCTGCCGACTGGTTCCGGTACTGGTTCCGCTGCCACGGCCGGTTCCGCTGCCGCGGCCGGCTCCGCTGCCGCGGCCGCTGCGCGGCCGGCTCCGCTGCCGCGGCCGCTGTCGCGCCCGCACGCTCATCCCGCGCTGGCTGATCGAGCACGTCCAGGATCGCTGCCAATGTGTCGGCCGGTACCTCAACGCGGTTGCCCTGCCAGTCGTCATAATCGGTAACGATCCCGGCATTCCGGGCGCGCAGTACCAGCTCTGGGTCGGTCACACCTCCATGATTCGCGCCGGAGGCCAGCCCAAACCGCCGTCCGGCACATCCGCTCCCCCACATTTCACGGCTGCGGCTCGCTTGGGTAGACGCTTCGCCCCGATATGGACGTATGGGAACCGTGAAATGTGAGTTGGTCGCGGTCACGCGACCGACATTTCACGGAGTTTTGCGGCGAGAACCAGGACAAACCGTCCCATCCGGCCGACAAAATCGATGAAATGTCGGCCCGGGGGCGGTCGCGCGGCGAGGCTGAGCAGGATGCAGCCGTCCCGCAGGGTCGCAAAACCGGGTTGCTGCAAGTCGCCCGGACAGGTCACGAAACCGGGTCGCTGCAAGTCGAACCGGGTTGCTGCAAGTCGGCCGGACAGGTCACGATCCCTGAGTGGCACCGACATTCATTCCCGGCCTGGAGCTGGCGAGGCTGTTCTACACCGAGGCCGTCCGCCCAGTGCTCGACGCGGAGTGTCCCGGACTAGCGCATTCGGCGGCGCTCATCGGGTGGGGCTCTGAGGTGCTGGGGTTCGACTCGCCGCGATCCACGGACCACAACTGGGGGCCTCGGCTCCAGATCTTCCTCGCCGATGAAGCCGTCGGGGAGGCAGGGCGGGTGAGCGAACTCCTCGCGCGGAGACTGCCAGCGGAGTTCCGCGGCTACCCGGTTTCCTTTCCAGCCTCAGTGGATGAGGGGATGCAGGCACGCGCGCACTGGGTCACGGTCGCCGGGTTGCGCTCCTGGCTGACCGACGCGCTCGGCTTCGACCCTGCGGCGCAGATCAGCCTCCTCGACTGGCTTTCGGTACCGTCGCAAGCGCTGGCTGAGGTCACCGGCGGTGCGGTGTTCCACGACGGCCTGGCCTGCGACGGAGACCGGCCAGTCACGGGCGGCGCGCTTACCGCTGCGCGCGCCGCGCTCGCCTGGTACCCGCACGACATCTGGCTGTACGTCATGGCGTGTCAGTGGCAGCGCATCGGCCAAGAGGAAGCCTTTCCGGGCCGGTGCGCCGAAGCCGGCGATGAGCTGGGCTCTGCGCTGATCACTGCGCGGCTGGCGCGCGATCTGATGCGGCTGGTCCTGGTGATGCAGCGGCGCTACCCGCCGTACAGCAAGTGGCTCGGCAGCGCCTTCGCCCGGACTGCCGCGGCCGGTGACCTGGCACCCGTGCTGACCGCTGCACTGACAGCGACGAACTGGCCGGACCGGGAGCGCAATCTGTCCGCCGCGTACGAGGCGGCCGGCCGGCTGCACAACGTCATCGCGGTAACTCCGCCCGTCGACCCGGCGGTCCGCCCGACCTACTATGACCGGCCGTACCGGGTCGTAGTGGCAGACCGGTTCGTTCGCGCGCTCCGACAGCAGATCACCGACGAGCGGATACGCGCGCTTCCGCTCATCGGTGCCGTCGACCAGTTCGTCGACAGCACCGACGCCATCGGCAGCCTGGCCCTGCTGCGCGCGGCGGTGGCCGCTGAACTGGCTGGAGCGTGAATATGTCCGACCTGAAAGACGAGTTGCACCACAATCTCAAAGCCAGCCGTGTGGTCCTGTTGTCGAAGCTTGAGGGCCTGACCGAATACGAGCGTCGCCGCCCGATGACGGCGACCGGCACGAACCTGCTCGGCCTGGTAAAGCACCTCGCCGGGCTTGAGTACGCCTACCTCGGTGAATCGTTCGGCTACCCGGCGGAGGAGAGCATGCCATGGGTCGAGGACGGTTCGATCTGGCAGGGCGCCGACATGTGGGCGACGCCCGGTGAGTCCAGCGAGTACGTCACCGGCCTTTACTCGCGTGCCTGCGCCCATGCCGACGGCGTTATCTCGTCACTCGACCTGGACGCACCCGGCTCAGTGCCGCACTGGCCGGAGGACCGGCGGGATACGACGCTGGGCGTCCTGCTCATCCGCATGGTCGCTGAGACAGCTCAGCATGCTGGCCACGCTGACATCATCCGGGAACTCATCGACGGAACAGGCGGCCCGGATCAGGCTGCGTTCGGCGAAAACACCTGGCGGGAGTACGTCGCCCAGATTCAAACCGCGGCGAACGCGTTCCCGGCCAGTCCGGAGACGTAAGGAGACCGGCTTCGCGGCCGCGCCGTAGTCGCGTGAGGCGACGGCACTAACCGCAGGAACCACCAGCCGGCCGCGGCGCCTCCGGCGATCAGCAGGAATCCGGCCGCCAGGACGAGCACCCGGGCCCATCGTGGCCGCCGGCGGTAGTGCCGGGCGAACCGGGGCTGAAACGGGACAGGCGCCCGCTGGCTCGGGATGCCCTGCGCTCGCAACTGCCCGAGCCGGTATGCGCCGCGTTTCCCCAGGCGCCTGAAATCTGCCGTCATGGCTGAATCTCCCAGTCGACAGCCGCGGATCCCCCCGCGCATTCCAACGTGATCACTAACAGTGATCGCCAGCACACGGAATGTTATGTGATGGCCTGTTCAGGCTCCGGAGCGGTGTAGCAAATCGAGGAACCTGGCGACAACCGGCCCGTCAGTAGGGCCACCCTCGCCGCCGTCGACCGTGACCATCGCGAACGCGATGTCGCTGGCGTACACCTGGTTGTTGAAACCGATCAGCCACGCATCCGTCGGTAGCGGGTTGCCGTGGCCGTACTGCGCGGTCCCGGTCTTCGCATAGGTGCCGGCCGGCAGTCCCTTGCCGGAGGCGGTTCCGGTCGCGACGACCTGCGCCATCATTTCGTGCAGGTCGGTCACGACCGGAGCTGGCAACGGCCTCGGCGAGACGCTGTCATCACCTGCGCCAGCGACCAGCCGCGCAGCACGCACCTGGCCGGTATCGACTGCCGCCGCAATCATGGCCATATCCAGCGGCGACACCAGGACCTGGCCCTGTCCGATCGTCGTCGCGGCCAGGTCGGCCTCGCCAGCCGGTGCCGGCACCGAGCCGCCGAAGGCTGGCAGGCCGAGCCGGGGCGTGATGCCGAGCCGGTACAAGACGGCCGTCCTGGTGAAATCCGCAGCCCTGAGGTGCGACGTAGCAAGGCCGATGAAGGCGGTGTTGCACGACTCGGCGAAGGCGTGCAGCAGATTGCTGACCGGCGCGGTGCCCTCCGCGTTGTGGAATACCTCGCCGTCGACGGTCAGCTGCGACGGGCAGGTCGCCGGCGACGACGGTCGGAGCCCATGCTCGATCAGCGCCGTCGACGTGAGCACCTTGAACGACGATCCGGGCGGGAACGAGCCGTCCAGTGCGAGGTTGAATCCGCCAGATCCCGGTACGCTCACCGACGCGAGGACCTGTCCGGTGCCAGCGTTGACGGCGACGAGCGCAGCATCCTTGCGGACACCGGCCAGTGCCGTCTCGGCGGCACGCTGGACCACCGGGTCGATGCTGGTCTGCACCGGCGGGCCTGGCCCGCCAGGGATAGCAGCCACCTTCGCTATGTAGTCGCCGGCCGCGGTTACCGCGCTGACAGTTGCGCCCGGCTGGCCCGCCAGCTGTTTCTGGTCAGCGAGCTCAAGGCCCGTCTGACCGACGATGCTCTGTGCGGTGTACGGAGCACCGAGCTGCTGCAGCTGCTGAGCGGTCACTGACCCGACCGATCCGACGACGTAGGCCAGGCCGGGCGTCATCGGTGTCCGCTCATGGATGGTCTGGAACACGGTTCCCGGAATCGGGTAGATGGCCGGCCTGAGCTGCTGGTACCGCTTCCAGCTGATGGTGAACACCGGCTCGAACCAGGTCGGCTCGGACTTCGCGCCGGTGAGCGCCGAGTCGACGGCTTGCTTAGTGGCGCCGGCCGCCAGCAGGGCTGCCCGCACCACCGTTGGTTTCTTGATCCGCTGACCCTCGACGCCGACCGTCACCATCGGCGCCTGGACGGTCAGCGAGACGCCGCCAGCGCCTAGTATCTGTGCTCGCGGCGGCCACATCACCTGCAGCGATAGCTTGTCGCCCGCCTTGGTCAGCGCAGGCGCGATGGTGGATGGCGACCAGTCCACCAGCCAGCTTCCCGATGCGTCAGTGAGGCGGAGGCTGGTCTTGATCGCGATCGTCCCGACACCCGCAACAGGCATGTGCTCGGTCACCGGCTCGCGCGCAGTGCTGCCAGTAACGGTCAGCCGGCCAGCCTGGTAGCTGGCCTGCCTGGCGTCTAGGTCGGTGAGTGCCGCCGCATTCGCTGCCGCGAAGCCCGCCGGAGGACTTGCGACCAAGCCGCGCATGCCCGCCCAGTCCCGGCGGGCCCAGTCAGTCAGATAGCTCTGGGCCACGTCCTGCGGGCTGGTGGCACTTGAGCACGCCGCGAGCATCACAGCCGGGAGCAACAGCGCGCCAATCGCGGCTAGCACAGCCGCGGCCCGCGCCCGGGCTGTCAGTCCGGCCGTGACATCACGAGCCGACGTCATGACGTCGACCTTACGCACTACGCCCGGCTGCGGCGGAGTTACCGGCCCGCAACGCCCTCGCGATTGGCAGGCGTCCCGGAGGCGAGGGTCACCAAAGTGGCGGATGCTTGTCGCGCCACGGCCTGGCGGCCTCGAGCTGAGCAGACAGCGAAATCAGCGTCGCCTCGTCACCCATCCGGCCGGCCAGCATGATGCCGATCGGCAGCCCGTCGGCACTCCAGTGCAACGGGACGCTCACCGCGGGCTGACCCGACAAGTTGTACAGCGCGGTCCACGGCGTGAACACGGTCTGCCGGATGAAGTTCTCGGCCGGCTCGACCTCGTCGAACCAGCCGACCGGCCGCGGCGGCAGCGCCAGCGTCGGGGTCAGGATCGCATCGTAGGCGTTCAGCGCCGTCATCGCCGGACGGATGGCGCTCTGCAGGATCGCCTGGTGCGTCAGCAGGTCCGCTGCGGACAGCTCCATGCCTTTGCCGCGCAGGTAACGAGTCAGCGGCAGCAACGCGTTCTCGTGCTCGGGCGGGATCGGGGCCAGCGTCGCCATCGCGAACCACAGCGCGAGGAACGAGGGCACAGCCTCCTCGCTGAAGGGCAGGTCTAGCTCCTCTACCTCGTGCCCGAGCGAAGAGAGCAGGGCGCTGGCGTCCTCGTAAGCAGCCACGCAGTCCGGATGCACCTCGGCACCTGGCACAACCGTCCGCAGCGACCGCGCGATCCGGAGCCTGCCGGGCTCGCGGCCGGCGTAGCCGAGGAACGACTCGCCGGCCGGCAACGGCGGCAGCGTGTACATGTCACCAGGATGATTGCCCGTCATCGCGTCGAGCAGCAGGGCGGCGTCGGCCACGGTCCGGGCCAGCGGGCCATCAGTCGACAACCCGGTCAGGTCGGGCATCATCGGCCCTTGCGAGATCCGGCCGCGAGTGGGCTTGATCCCGAACAGGCCGCAGACGCTTGCCGGGATCCTGATCGAGCCGCCGCCATCGCTGCCCTGGGCAGCTGGAGCCAGGCCCGACGCCACGGCCGCCGCGGCGCCGCCACTGGACCCTCCGGCCGACCTGCTCAGATCCCATGGCGTGCGCGCGGGCGGCCCGATCTTGGTCTCGGTGTAGCACGGCAGGCCGAACTCGGGAGTAGCCGTCTTACCAGTGATCACGATGCCGGCCGAGCGAAGGTGCTCGACCACGTAGTCGTCCTCTGTCGCGACGTTGTCCGCGAGCAGCGCGCTCCCGTAGGTCAGCCTGACGCCGGCGACCATGTTCAGGTCCTTGATCGGGATCGGCACCCCGGTCAGCGGCGGCAGCTCAGCGCCGTCCTTGCGGCTCGCGGACACTGCCTTGTCCGCCGCGGCGGCTTGCTCGCGGGCCAGCTCGCCGGTCACCGTGTAGAAGGCGCCGACTTGCTCGTTGAGCCGCTCGATGCGGTCGAGGTAATGCTCGGTGATCTCGGTGGAGGAGACCTCCCCGGCCTGGATAGCGGCGGCTTGCTCGGTCACTGTGAGGTCGTGAAGTTGGGTCACGGTATCGAACAGTAGCGGACCGCACCGACTGCGCCAACGCTTGGCATAACCCCACTGAACTGGCACTTCACGCATCTGCCCGAGGCGCTGGCGGCGCGGCAGCCCGGCGCGCCGGGCTACAGTAGCCGCTCTGTGAGCGCTCCGTTACTCTGTGACACATGGACCGGGAGACCGGGCCTGAGCCGACTCCGACTGGGCCAGCGGCCCCGGTCGAGGGACCACAGAACTTTCCTGTTCCTTCGCGCGCTCTGATGGCCGGGCTTGCCGCTGATCCGCGCCTGCCCTATTGGATCCGCCGGGCCGTCATCTCAGTTGTCGTCTTCCTGCCAGTGATGTTCTGGCAGGGCTGGCGGCTTGGCGTGACGTTCGCCGCGATCGTTGCGATCATCGACACGATCTACCAGTCCAAGACCATGTCGCTGATCCCTGCAGCGGTACGGGTCTCGTCCGCCCAGCGGCGCACGAGGCGACGGCTGTTCCTGGTCCGGGTTTCCGGTTACCTGGCGGTGCACGCGCGCGGCATCCCCGGCACCGACTCGGTCATTGACCACCTTGTCATCGGGCCCGGCGGCGTGTTCGCGCTGGACTCAGAGCGCTGGGACCGCCGTCTGCCGGTGCGGACGGTCGCCAGCGACTCGGCCGCCGGGCCGGTGCTGTATCACGGGCCATTCAGCCAGAAGGAACGGCTCTCGCACGCGCGCTGGGAAGCTGCCCAGGCCGGCCGGCTGCTCACTAACGAGCTCGGCAGACAGATCACGGTGCGCCCGGCCATGGTGATTTACGGTCCGATGGTGCCGTGGGCGGTGGCGACCCTTCGCGGCGTCGACGTCTTCGCCGGAAGATCCGTCGGCCGGTACTTCCGCAGCCGGAAGAGGACCAGGGTCGTCGGCCCGCTCAGCTGGGAAGAAGCAGGCGAGCTCTACGCCGCGGCGCAGCGCGTACTGCCGTTAGATTGACCCGGCCCAGCCCAGATCTGACCAGGCGTTAGCCAGCCCGGCCAGCCTCCCGCGACCGGGCGACGGGCGGCCCTGGCGGAGCGGCGGGCTACCCTATGTCATCCCTAGACATGGCAAAGGACTGACGATCAGTGGCCGATCTGCGCACCTGGGTTGCCGGCGCCCGACCGCGGACCCTGCCCGCTGCCGTGGTGCCAGTCGTCGTCGGGTCCGGCGTTGCCTTCGGCTACGGCAAGTTCTCCCTCTGGCGGGCTGCGCTCGCCCTGCTGGTGGCCCTCGCCCTGCAGGTCGGCGTGAATTACGCCAACGACTACAGCGACGGCATCCGCGGCACCGACGAGGTGCGCGTTGGCCCGGTCCGGCTGGTCGGCTCCCGCCTGGTCAAGCCAAACCACGTGCTGGCTGCCGCGATCGCCTGCTTCGCGGTCGCCTGCACGGCCGGCCTGGTGCTGGCCGCGGTCAGTTCCTGGTGGTTGCTGCTCCTCGGCGCCGCCGCGGTCGCGGCGGCATGGTTCTACACCGGCGGCAGCCGGCCCTACGGCTACCGTGCGCTCGGCGAGCTATCGGTCTTCGTGTTCTTCGGCCTCGCGGCGGTGGCGGGCACGGCTTACGTTCAGATGCGGTCGGTGAGCTGGCTGCCCTGGGCCGCGGCCGCCGCGATCGGCTTGCTCGCCTGCGCCCTGCTGGTGATCAACGACCTGCGAGACATCCCCACCGATAGCGAAACGGGCAAGCGCACCCTGGCCGTCGTCCTCGGTGATCAGCGGACCAGGGTGCTGTACACCGGGTGCATCCTCGCGCCGTTCTGCGTCGCGCTTGCGCTGGCGCCGACCCGCCCGCTCAGTCTGCTGGCGCTGGCAGCCCTGCCGCTCGCGCTCGGCCCGATCCGGCAAGTCCGCGACGGCGCCACCGGCCGCAGCCTGATCGTCGCTCTCGGGCAGACCGGACGCCTGGAACTCGCTTACGGCGCACTGCTGACGCTCGGCCTGGCCGTGAAGCTCTAGCCGACTGCCCACCGGCGAGGCGACGCGACCCGCCGCCCTAGGCCGGACCCGCCGCAGCACCGTTGGCGCCGGTCGGGTCCTCATGGACCTTGCCGACGTCGACCGACTTCAGGCCATCGAGGGTCTCCAGTACGGCAGGATCCGTCACTCCGACTTCGGGTAGCCGGCCTTCGGGAACCAATTCCGTGCGCAGCAGAGCCTCGGGCAGCGGAACGTCAGGTAGCGCCATCGGTTCAGGGACGGCATCCATAGCCGCCGCTCGCGCAGCCTCAGACAGTTCGGGAACCGCGTTCCCTGCCAACGCGGCCTCATTGCGGACGACCTCGGCCAGAGCGGCGTCCGCGGCACTGTGCTCGGCTCCGGCCGACAGCGTCGGACCAGGCCGTTCACTCCGCCGGCCTGCGCGAAAGGTGCCGAGCCCGGCGTATCGGCCGCCGCACTGCCGCCGTCGAACGCACTGCTCAACGCCTTCAGAGCGCTGGTCAGCTCGCTCGGAATCATCCACATGGTGTTGCCCGGCCCCTGGGCAATCTGCGGCAAGGTCTGCAGGTACTGATAGGCGAGCAGCTTCGGATCCGGGTCATTCTTGTGGATCGACTGGAATACCGACGTGATCGCCTGCGCCTGGCCCTCGGCCTTCAGGATCGCGCTTTGCTTCGCACCCTCGGCCCGCAGCACCGTGCCCTGCTTGTCAGCAATACGTGG
>CAWHQU010000007.1:0-5441 GCA_963831615.1 uncultured Actinomycetota bacterium
GTCAGGGCACAGAGTTGCCGGCCGCTGAGGATGCCCGGCGAGATGCGGATGAAGTGCTCGTGCTCCCCGGGAGCCCATGAGCTGAGGCCGATCTGTTCCAGCCGGCTGATCTCGTCGGCGTCGGTAACCTCGTGCGAGTGACCGATGACGGTAACACTCCAGCCGACCTGGCTGGACGGGTCCAGGCTGTCGGCCTCGAATGCGACTACAGCCCCGGCAGTCGCGGCGGCCAGCTTGCCGCTGCGATCGGTCCTGATGATGATGTCGCCGTGATCGAGTGCGAAGTTCACTAGCTCCACGGCGGGCAGCGCCTGCCGGGTATAGATGATCCGGCCGACCGGCACCAATGCCATCAGACGGAGGCATTCACCCTGGGATAGGTGCTGCAGAGACGAGCCGTTGGAGTACATACGCTACAGGATGCCGTGGATGCCTTGGCCGGCCCAGGGAACAAAGTCCCTACTCCCCGGGACCTCCGCGGTCGCCCTCGTGCTGCTCGTCGAACACCCGGACCGCGTAGGCGGCGGCCTGGGTGCGGCGCTCCATGCCCAGCTTGGCGAACAGGGCGGACACGTAGTTCTTCACCGTCTTCTCGGCCAGGAACATCCGCTCGCCGATCTGCCGGTTGGTCAGCCCCTCCCCGATCAGCTCCAGGATCTTGCGCTCCTGGGCGGACAGGCCGGCCAGCGGATCTCGCTTAGCCGACTGATCCCGCAGCCTGGCCATCAGCTGGCTGGCCGCCCGCGGGTCCAGCATCGACTGGCCGGAGGCCACCGTGCGCACCGCGCCGACCAGGTCGGTGCCGCGGATCTGCTTGAGCACATAGCCCGCCGCGCCCGCCATGATCGCGTCGAACAGCGCCTCGTCGTCGCCGAACGAGGTCAGCATGAGGCACGCGACCTCGGGCATCCGGGACCGGATCTCCCGGCACACCGAGACCCCGTCCCCGTCCGGCAGGCGGACGTCCAGCACGGCCACGTCCGGCTTGAGCGCGGGGATCCGGGCCAGCGCCGAGGAGGCGGTGCCGGCCTCGCCGACCACCGTGATGTCAGGCTCGGCCTCCAGCAGGTCCCGGACACCACGGCGGACGATCTCGTGGTCATCCAGGAGGAACACCGCGATCGGCTTCCTGGCTTCGTCGCCTGGTCCAGGGCCGCCCACCGGATCTGTCACCGCAACTCCCGACGTTCGCGAGCCCCGATGCTCAGATGGGACGGGGCTGACTCCCAGGTCAACTCTAGGCAGTCCGCGCGCATGCGGTAAGGACCAAGGTCCCGGATTGCGGCGGCTGGATGGACCCGGCGGCCACTACTCGCTTGGCCGGGTGCTGCCACCACGGTCCGTTCGGCATAAATGTGATTTTCCGACCTGGCACTGGCCTCCGCCGCCTGCGGCCGGCGGATTAGTCTTACGATGCATCGCCAGCGGGAGGGATCTGCTGGTGGAACCGGATGCTGGGAACCGCCCGGAGTTTCTTCCGCATCTGCAGCTTGACGATCTCCTCGCCGAACTGCAGGTACGGCTGCAAGCCGTGATGGCGAACAGGGACCGGATGCGCGGCCTGATCGAGGCGGCCGTGGCCATCGGCTCCGGCCTGGACCTGGAGTCCACGCTCAGGCGGATCGTGTAGACCGCCGTCCGGCTGGTGGATGCCACCTACGGGGCGCTGGGCGTCATCGGCGACGGCAAGGGACGTAAGGCCCTAAAGCCGAGGACCAAGAGCACATGCCTGTTCACAAATCGTGATCTAACGTCAGGAACCTAGCGCCGAGGAGGCCGCTGTGCCCACACCAGGCGCCACCCAGGCAGAAGAACGTCTTGAACTGCTGCTCCGGACCAGGGACTTCCCGCCGTCGTTCGAGTTCGCAGCCCAGAGCGAGATCGTGGACCCCGCGGTGTATGAACAGGCAGCGGCCGACCCGCAAGCCTGGTGGGCCGGCCAGGCCCGGCAGCGGCTGGATTGGGATACCCCGTTCGCTGAGGTGCTCGACGACAGCAACCCGCCGTTCTACCGATGGTTCGCCGACGGCACGCTCAACGTGTCCTACAACTGCCTCGACCGGCACGTTCAGGCCGGCCATGGCGACCGGGTGGCCTTCCACTGGCACGGTGAGGAGGGTGAGCAGCGTGACCTGACCTATGCGGAGTTGCTCGCCGATGTCCAGCGGCTGGCGAACGGGCTGAAGGCCCGCGGCGTCAGCAAGGGGGACGTGGTCGGGATCTACCTCCCGATGATCCCCGAGGTCGTGGTGGCGATGTTGGCGTGCGCCAGGATCGGCGCCCCGCACAACGTGATCTTCGGCGGCTTCGCCCCGTCCGCGGTGCGGGAGCGACTCGAGGTGTCGGCTGCGAAGGCGCTGATCACCGCCGACGGCGCCCGTCGCAAGGGCAAGACCGCCCCGGTCAAGATGGCCGTAGACGCTGCCGTCGACGACCTGGCCACACTTGAGACCGTCGTCGTCGTCCGCTCCGCGGGCTCGCCGTCCCCCATGCGGCCTGGCCGTGACGTGTGGTACCACGAGCTGCTGGCCGACGCTGACCCCCACTGCCCGGCCGAGCCGATGGAGGCGGAGCACCCGCTGTTCCTGCTGTACTCATCCGGCTCCACGGCCAAGCCGAAGGGCATCGTGCATACCACCGGCGGGTACCTGACCGGTGTCGCCACCACCACCGCCATGGTGTTCGACCTGGACCCGGAGCGTGACGTCTTCTGGTGCACCGCCGACGTCGGCTGGATCACCGGCCACTCTTACGTCGTGTACGGCCCGATGGCCAACGGCTGCACGTCGGTGATGTTCGAAGGCGCACCCGACTACCCGGACAAGGACATCTGGTGGGACATCATCGAGCGGTACCGCGTCTCGGTCTTCTACACCGCGCCGACCGCCATCCGCGCCTGCATGAAATGGGGCGCCGAGTACCCCGCCAAGCATGACCTTTCCTCGCTGCGGCTGCTCGGATCCGTGGGCGAGCCGATCAACCCCAAGGCCTGGCTGTGGTACCACACGGTCATCGGCGCCGAACGCTGTCCGATTGTCGACACCTGGTGGCAGACCGAGACCGGTTGCATCATGATCTCGCCGCTGCCCGGCCTGACCAATACCAAGCCAGGCTCGGTCGCCCGTGCGCTGCCTGGAGTGTCCGCTGCCCTGTTCGATAACGCGGGCGACGAGATCGCTCGCGGCAGCGGCGTGCTGGTGCTGACCCAGCCGTGGCCCAGCATGCTCCGCACCCTCTACGCCGATCCCGACCGGTTCGTATCGACCTACTTCACCCGGTTCGGCCCTGGTGTCTACTTCGTGGGCGACGGCGCCCGCCGGGACGAGGACGGCTACTTCTGGATCACCGGGCGGATCGACGACGTCATCAACGTCTCCGGCCACCGGTTGTCCACCGCCGAGATCGAGTCGGCACTCGTCGCGCACCCGGCAGTGGCCGAAGCCGCGGTCGTCGCGGTCAGCGACGAGCTCACCGGCCAGTCGGTCGTGGCTTACGTCACGCTGTGCGCCGGCGTGTCCGCCGAGCCCGCGCTCAAGGACGCGCTGCGTCAGCACGTGGCCGAGCACATCGGCAAGCTCGCCCGGCCCAAGCGGATCATCTGGGCCGAGGACGTGCCCAAGACCAGGTCGCGGCAAGATCATGCGCAGGCTGCTGCGCGATATCGCGGAGGGGCGTAATCCCGGCGACGCCACTACCCTTCGCGACCCATCCGTGCTGGCCACGCTACAGCAGGCCACCACGCAGGACGATTCAGAATCCGCAGGCGCGCCGGAGACAGGAAACACGCAATGACAACCTCACTGGACAGCCACCAGCAACTCCGAAGGACCCGGCCAGGGCTAGTCGAGGGGCGGGTGGCGTTTGTCACCGGCGGCACCCGCGGCATCGGCGCCGCCATCTGCCATGAGCTGGCCGACCAGGGCGCGCACGTCGCGGCCGGCTTGGCACGACCACGAGGCCGCGGAGAAGTTCCTGGCCGACGTTAGCGCGGAGCATCCAGACCTGCGGGTCACCATTCACGAGGGCAACATCGGCAATGCCGATGACTGCCGCCGGGTGCTGCACGAGGTGGAAGAGCAGCACGGCCGGGTCGACATCCTGGTCAACAACGCCGGTATCACCATCGACCGGACCGTGGCCAAGATGACCGACGAGGACTGGCAGAAGGTCATCGCGGTCAACTTGTCCGGCGCCTTCTTCATGGCCCAGGCCGCGGTCGAGCACATGATCCAGCGCGGTACCGGCCGGATCATCAACGTGTCCTCGGTCATCGGCGAGACCGGCAACATCGGCCAGGTCAACTACGCCGCCTCCAAGTCCGGCCTGTTCGGCCTGACCAAGTTGCTGGCCAGGGAGACCCTCTTCCAGCTCAGCCGGGCGGGGCGCCCGGTCGGAGACGGGATCGGACTGACCGTCAACGCGGTCACGCCCGGCTACATCGCCACCGACATGATGGCCACCATCCCGGACAAGGTACTGGACCGGATCCGGGTCTCAGATCCCGGTCGGCCGCCTCGGCGCGCCGGAAGAGATCGCGCGGGTGGTCGCCTTCCTGGCAGCCGACGCGTCCGCCTACATCACCGGGCAGATCTGGGCCGTCAACGGCGGACTGGACATGTGAGGAAAATGATCATGGAACAGGACAGGAACGTACTGGTGTTGTCCGCCACCCGGACCGCGATCGGCAAATACGGAGGAGGCCTCGCGGCCGTCCCGCCCTGCGATCTCGCGGCGACCGTGGTCCGTGAGGCGGTAAAGCGAGCGGGCGTAAAGCCGGATGATGTCGGTCACGCGGTCTTCGGGCACGTGATCCACACCGAGCCCCGCGACATGTACCTCAGCCGGGTCGCGGCGGTCAACGGCGGCCTCCCGGTCGAGACCCCCGCCTTCACCGTTAACCGGCTGTGCGGCAGCGGGCTGCAGGCGATCGTGTCCGCGGCCCAGGCGATCAAGCTCGGCGACTGCGACGTCGCCGTGGCCGGCGGCGTCGAGTCCATGAGCCGCGCGCAGTACTGGCTGCCCGGCATGCGCTGGGGCCAGCGGATGGGAGACGGCACCGTCGTCGACGCCATGGTCGGCGCGCTGACCGACCCGTTCGACGGCTGCCACATGGCTATCACGGCGGAGAACGTGGCGGAGGATTATCACGTCTCGCGTGAAGAGCAGGATGGCCTGGCTGTCGAGAGCCACCGGCGCGCGGCCGCCGCGGCCGCGGCGGGATACTTCACCGAGCAGATCACGCCGGTCCAGGTCCCCGGCCGGAAGGGCACCACGACCGTCGACACCGACGAGCACATCCGGCCTGGCGTGACCCTAGCTGACCTGGCCAGGCTGAAGCCCGCCTTCGCCAAGGAAGGCACGGTCACTGCGGGCAACGCTTCGGGCGTCAACGACGCCGCAGCGGCCGTGATCCTGGCCGATGAGGATTATGCCGAACGGCA
>CAWHQU010000008.1:0-2687293 GCA_963831615.1 uncultured Actinomycetota bacterium
TAAGCGGTGTCAAGCAGTTCGGCGCGTAGCGTGTCGGGTGGGCGGGCCGGTGTCGGAGCGCCTGGCGACTCCTGGTGTCGCCGGCTCGCCCCTGTCTTGGTGTGGCTTGTGCGGCGCTGGGCGCGGATGTCGTCGCGGACGCGGTAGCGCGCGGCGATGATGGCACGGCCCTGGGCTGGGGTGAGCGGAGTGCCGTCGAGGTCGCGGATCTGGTAGTGAGCGCCGGCGCGCCAGCAGGCGATGATCTTTGTGACCAGGGTGGTGCTGATATGGCACAGCGCGGAGTTGTGATGCTTGCCCTGGTGAACCATGAGCCGGTAGTAGCGGGCGGCCAGGACCGGGTCGGTGCGGCGGGCGGTGTCGGCGGCCATGAACAGGGCCTCGCGCAGTGGGGCGTCTCCCGATTTGGTGGGCGGCCCGTGGCGGCTGTTGAGGCCGGAGGAGGTTAGCGAGGGGACCAGGCCGGTGAAGGAGCGGGCTCCGGCCAGCGATCGGAACCGGGCGGGGTCACCGAGGCGGGCCAGGATCTGGGCTCCGTTGATGATGCCGACGCCGGGGACTGACGTCATGATGGCGGCGGGGTCGGCCTGGTGCAGCAGGGCAGCGATCTTCTGCTCTAGGTCGCGGATCTCGCCGGTGAGCGCCAGCGCGAGGCGGGCTTCGGCGGCGATGTCGGCGGCCAGCTCGGTGTAATCGAGTTCGCCGGCCCACAGCGCCAGGGTGTCGGCCGCGGCCGCTAGTAGCCGGGCGGCGAGCTCCTCGCCCCAGTGGCCGTGCGAGTAGCGCCAGATGAACCTGGTCAGCCGGGCCTGACCGAGCCGCCGGGCCACGTGCGGGTCGGCGTAGCCGGCGGCCAGGAAGCGCAGCGCGGTGTTGGTGGCCAGGTCGCCGCTGAACGCAGCGTGCCAGGCCGGGCCGAGTAGTTCCAGGTAGCTGTCCAGCCTGGCCAGCAGGGTATTGCGGCGCTTGACCAAGCTGGCTCGCAGCTTGGTGGCGCGGCGCAGCGGATCGGCGGGTCCCAGCCCCTCAGCCGGGCGCAGGCCCTCAGGGTGCAGGAGCGGCAGCCGGGCCAGCATGCGGGAGTCCAGACGATCGGACTTGGCGTGCTTGGAGTAATAATCGCGCAGGTCAGCTGACTGCTCAGGCGGGACCAGGATGACCCGCGCGCCGCGCCGGCGGAACCACGCCGCCAGTGGCACCCAGGCGTTGCGGGTCGGCTCCATGACAACGGTCAGCACGGCCGGCGCCGGGATCGCGGCCCACAGCTCCTCCAGCTCCTCCGCGGTGGTGCGGAACCTGCGGCCGCTCCAGGTGAATCGGCCAGCCTCATCGGCCAGACTGGCCTGATGCGCGGCCCGGCAGGCCACGTCGATCCCCAGCGTCAGCTGCTCCATGCGAGCTTCCTCTCCGAAAGGGCAGTCGGTCACGGCACCCCGCGCCGCTGAGGAAGGGCAGTACCAGACATTCACTAACAGGGATCCGGCCATGGCCGCCGGTCACCGGGTTCTCAACAGGACACGCCATCCTCGGCGGCGCCCCTGCCCGCCCCGTGATCAACGGGCAAGAAGTCACGCCCAGAAGCGCGCTCCGATCGGTCAGCAACGACGGCGGGCAGGCGCCGGTCACCAGGACGCCACACCTCGCCGGCCGGACAACGCGCGACACACCCGGAAACGTAAACATCTTGAATTGCGGGCTACCCAGTCCTCGCCGCTGCGGTCGGGGGTCAGTGCGGTGAGATCGGCCAGCAGGCCGGCACCGGACCGGGCCGTGGCGGCGAACCGGGACGCGGGAGTGGCCATGCCCAGCGCCTGGTGCGGCCGCTGCTGGTTGTAGTAAGCCACCCACTCATCGAGGGCCTGCTGGGCAGTGGCCAGCGACGTGAATACCCGCCGGGTATCGAACTCCGCCCGCAAGCTCCGGTGGAACCGCTCGATCTTCCCGGTGGTCGTGGGTGACCGCGGCGCGGTGAGCAGGTGATCCACGCCGTTCTCCCGGCAGATCTTGTCGAACAGCACCTCGACCGGAGGATGGCCGAACCGGCCGGTGAACACCTTGCCGTTGTCAGTGAGGATCTGCTGCGGCACGCCGTACCGGTCTAATGCCGCAGCCAGCGCCTCGCACACCGGCCGGGTGCGCTCGCGGGCCATCAGCGCCGCGCAGACGCAGAACCGCGAATGGTCATCGATCCCGGTCAGGGCCTTGGCGTGAGATCCGTCAGCGAGCAGGAACCCGCCGACCACATCCATCTGCCACAACTCATTCGGCACGCCGCGCTCCCACCGCCGCCAGTGCTCGGCCCGCCGCCGCCGTCCGCCGGGCTCGATCAGCCCGGCCCGCACCAGCGCCCGGTACACCCCCGACTCCGACGGCACCGGCGCCACCCCGGCCCGCGCCAGCTCGAACACGATCCGCCGCGCTCCCCAGGACCGGTGGACCCGGCGCAGCTCCAGCACGCGCGCCTCAACAACCGGGCTCATCTGATGCGGGCAGCTGGCCGGCCGGTGCGACCGGTCCGCCAGCCCCTCCAGGCCACCCGCCTCATACCGGGCCAGCCACGCATGCACCGACTGGCGGGAAACACCCCACCGGCCGGCCACCTCGCTCACCGCGCCGCCCTCGCCGATCACCGCCAGGACAGCCTGATACCTCTGCTCTGCCACGCTCAGCTCCCTCATGAACCGAGCGTCAAGGATCAGCCGAACTAACTGTCAACCATCAGCCGAAACACCGTCAGCCATCAACCGGAAGACAGAGGTCAGGCATCAGCCGAACTAATACATACTGAGTGGAGCCGGTGAGCGGATTCGAACCGCTGACCTGCCGTTTACAAGACGGCTGCTCTGCCAACTGAGCTACACCGGCGGGGACTCGGTGCATCGTAGCCGAACCAGGCACTGAGGTGCGCCGCTGGCCGCTGACCAGTCAGGTCTGGGCCCGGCTCGGCTGGCGGGTGACCGATGCCGGGCCAGGCTTTCTGCTCAGGCTGCTAGCACCGCGTAGCGGCCGTTACCCGCCATCAGGCTGGCATGCGTGCCCGCCTCGATGACGCGGCCATGGTCGAGGACCACTATCTGATCGGCATTGCGCACAGTCGATAGCCGGTGCGCGATGGTAATCGTCGTGCGCCCGCGAGCGAGGCGGTCGAAGGCCTGCTGGACCGCGCGCTCGGTCTCGGTGTCCAGCGCGCTAGTGGCCTCGTCCAGGACCAGCACGCGCGGGTCGCGCAGCAGCGTCCGGGCGATGGCGATGCGCTGTTTCTCGCCACCGGAGAACCGGTGCCCGCGCGACCCGACCATGGTGTCGTAGCCGTCGGGCAGGCTGGCTATCAGCTCGTGGATCTGGGCGGCCCGGGCAGCGTCCTCGATCTCGGCGTCGCTCGCCTCTGGCCGCGCGTAGCGGAGGTTCTCCCGTACCGTCGCGTGCAGGAGGTAAGTCTCCTGGCTCACCACGCCCACGATCGAGGCGAGGTCGGTGAGCCGCAGATCGCGGACGTCGATGCCGTCGATGCGGACACTCCCGGCAGCCGGGTCATAGAGGCGGGAGATCAGCGAGGCCAGGGTGGTCTTGCCGGAGCCGGTCTCACCGACCAGCGCGACCGCACTGCCCGCCGGAACGTCCAGGTCGATGCCGGTCAGGGCATCACGATCGGCACCGGCGTACCGGAAGCTAACGCCGGAAAAGGTCACATGGCCGGCGATGTCGGCCGGGTCTATCTCGACAGGGTGCACCGGGTCGCTGATCTCGACCGGCAGGTCGAGGTACTCGAAGATCCGGGCGAACAGCGCCAGCGAGCTGACTACCGAGACGCCAGTACTGAGCAGGCCGGTCAGCGGCCGGAACAGCCCGTTCTGCAGCGTCGTGAACGCGATCAGCGTGCCGATCGTCATCACGCCCGCGGTGACGGGCAAGCCGGCCGCGAGGTAGATGACCGCGGGGATCGCGGCGAAGATAAGGCTGAGCGAGGCCATCCGCCAGCGCCCGGCCAGCTGGGACTGCAGCTCCAGGTCGATCAGCCGGGCCGAGGAGGCGGTAAAGCGGCGGACCAGCGCCGGCCCGGTACCCATCGTCTTGGCCAGCTGAATGCCGTTGATCGACAGGCCCTCCTCAACGGTCACGTTAAGGTCGGCCAGCTCCCGCTGCTGCTGCGTCGTGATCGCCCGGCGCATTCGCGCCACCTTGCGGGACAGGTAGATCGAGGGCGGCATGACGACCAGCGAGATGAGCGACAGCCGCCAGGACAACGCGACCATGGCAGCCGAAGTTGCGACGGCCGTGGTGAGGTTCGAAGCGATCGAGGTCGCCGTCGACGTCACGACCGATTCCATGCCGCCAATGTCGTTGGTGATGCGGGACTGGACCTCGCCGGTCCTGGTCTTGGTAAAGAACGCGATCGATTGCTGTTGCAGGTGACCGAAGACGCTGGTGCGCAGCCCGTGCATCACCTGCTGGCCGACCTTGGTACTGATCCAGGTCTGGATCACCCCGAAAGCCGAGGTGACGGCAGCTACGCCCACCATGCCGGTCACTAGCCAGGCGAGCAGCCGCACGTTGCGCTCTGGCAGGGCGTTGTCGATGACCGCCCGGAGCAGAAACGGGGAGGCCAGCCCGGCCACGGAGGAGGCGGCGATGATGACGGTGACAATGCCCAGTTGCCAGCGGTAAGGGGCGAAGAGCCGGCCAATGCGGCGCAGCGACACCTCGCGGGCCTGCGCTTTCTCAGCGGCGGTGACCGTCCGCGGTCCGCCGCCGCGGCCTGCTCTCCTGATTTCACGCATTTCTGGCGACGCCAAATGCTTCTCCGTTCTGCCGGGGACTTGCTGTTCTGCCGGGGGCTTGCTGCCGGCCGAGCCTGCGCGGCTCGAAGCGGCTGCCCGGTCACGGTTATTTCCTGAGGTTACCTCAATATGAGGCTACAACAGAAAAGCCTGGTAAGCTATTCCGGTGGTTGAGGAGCGCGATCCGGACTCCCGGGCCGATTCCGGCGGCGATGAGTCACTGTCGGACGCCTTCTGGGCGGTCGCGCGCCAGCTGCGGGAAACCTCCCAGGAAACCCTGGCCCCCTGGGACATCACTCCGGCCCAGTTCCGCGCCCTGCGGGTGCTGCGCCGGCACGGCGTCATGCGGCTGTCGGAGCTGTCGGATCGGCTGCAGATCGCGCCGCGGTCCACCACCGAGGTCATCGATGCGCTACAGGCGCGCAACCTGGTCGGGCGCCTGCCCGATCCGGACGACCGCAGGGCCACGCTCGTCCAGCTGACCGAGCACGGCATGCAGGTACTGCTCGGCATCCGGGAGGCCCGCGGCAGCGAGTCGGAACGGGTCTTCGATCTGCTGACCCCGGCCGACCGGGCCACCCTGGCCGCGATCCTGCGCAAGCTGCGCGATTAGGCCGGCCGGATCAACGCAGCCATGAAATTTCATTGCATAGATTTCATTGCATTAATCTGTGTTCCGCTGTGGCTACAGGCCGTGATGTGGTGAACTGGGCCAGTTAAGACCGCCTTGCGTCGTCTTCCAATGCGGTCTGGGGGTTGGTGACCTGGTGTGAGCGAGGCGAGCCGTCCACAGCCGGTGCCGTCGTGGCTGACCGTCATCGCGACGACACTCCGGCTCTGGGTGCGGCGCCATCTCATATCGCCGCGGCCGGATGGCCGACCGCAGCACACGAGTTACCGTCTGGCAGTAGCCGTCCCGGCGATCGCCATTCTCGGTGCGATAGCGGTGGTCATTTCCGTTGGCCAGGGTGGGCACAGCGCGGCTGCATCACGGCCGTCCGACCTTAGGATGCCGGGCAAAGCCAACCCAGTCCCTCACACGTCGGCAACAGCCAAGTCAGTGACCGCCAGCACACCAGCAGCCGACTCGGCCGCGTTGGCGGCGGCGAGCGCCAGCAGGCAACAAGCCGCCGCCTGGGTTACTAGTCAGGTCAGTCACGGGGTCATCGTCGCGTGCGACCCGCTGATGTGCGCGGCGCTGCAACAGCGCGGGTTCCCGGCCGCTGACCTGTCGCCGGTCACCACGACGTCGGCGGATCCGTTCGGCTCGGGTCTTGTGGTCTCGACGATGGCGGTGCGCAGTCAGCTTGGCTCCCAGCTCGCCACGGTGTACGCGCCGGTGGTCATTGCCAGTTTCGGCAGCGGGGCTGATCTGGTTCAGGTCCGCAGCACCGCCGTCGGAACCGCTGCCGCCTACCTTGCTGCGGTCCGGTCAGACGTGCGGGCACGTAAGTTCGCCGGCCTCGAACTGGCCGGCAACACGAACCTCCGTATGCCGGCCCGGGCAAGAGCTGCCCTCGCGGCGGGCCAGGTCGACTCCCGCCTGCTGATCACGCTCAGCGCTCTGACGCACAGATTTTCGGTGCGGATCGTGAGCATCAGCGACGCCGGACCGGATGCCGCGGCGGGCGTGCCGCTACGCCAGCTGACGGTTGCCGCCCCCTCCGCCGCCTACGTCGGCCAGCTGCTCTCGTTCCTGCGAGCGCAGCGGCCCCCATTGCTCCCGCTCGTCTCCCTGCGTCATCTGGGCCGGACGACGGAAGTCCAGATCAAGTTCACTGCCCCCAGCCCTACCGGGCTGCTCGGCGCCGGAGCGGCGCCGTGACGCGCGCTCGCGCCGGGCACCGGCCCGATCCCTGCCCCTGAAATGGACCCGGAATGAGAACAGCATCTCGCCTGACAAGGCTGGCCAAGACAGCCGTTGCCGTAACGATAGCCGCCGTCGGACTCACTCTCGGACCGCTCGCGGTCGCGATGTCACCGGCGTCGGCATCGACCGGAGTCGGCTGGATAAGGCTCGCCCACCTGTCGCCCAACGCTCCCGCTGTCGACGTCTACCTGTACTCCTTCGGCAATTCGAGCGCGGAGACCGTGCTCCATCACGTGAGCTATGGCACGGTCTCATCGTTCGAGCAGGTAGCCGCGGGCGAATACACCGTCGCGATGCGCGCGGCAGGTGCCTCGGCAACCTCGAAACCGGTTCTGTCGACGGCGGTTGACGTGCTTGCGGGGCACGCGTACACCGTCGCGGGCATGGGCCCGTATCCGGGTCTGCGGTTGCAGATCATCGCTGACCGGCTGACGACACCACCGGGCAAGGCACTGGTCCGGGTCATTCAGGCCTCCCTGAATCAGCAGGTCGTGACCGTACGGGTCGGTCACACCGCGGTCGCCAGGCACCTGAAGTTCGCCACCGTCACTGGCTACCGCGCGGTTCAACCTGGCACCTGGACGGTCCGCGTAGCCGGGAGCAGCGAGAGGACCACCGATACCGTCGGCCTGGCAGCCGGCTCCCTGTACACCCTGGTCGTCCTGGACAGCCACGGGAAGCTCGTGATCGACGTACTGACGGACGCCCAGGGCAGCAAGGTCGACCCGGCAGGCGCACCGCAGACCGGATTCGGCGGGACAGCCGCACGGCCCGGTGCGGCGCTGCTGCCGTGGGCCGCGGTCGGCCTGGCCGGCCTGCTGTCGGTAGCCGTCGGGATGGCACTGGTGATGCGGCGGCGCCGGCCCGCCCTGCATGCCCGCTAGCCAGCCTGCCGGGAACGCGCCGCCGCCCGCAGCGGAGGCACTCAGATGAGGTACGGCCGCCACGCCTCGCGTACCCGGCTCATTCGCCGGCCGTGGGCGGCGGCGGCCGCCCTCGTCGGCGTCGTCATGGTGTGCGGGGCTGCAGCCGGGCTGGCCTGGGCCAGCCACACCGGACGTCCCGCGACGCCAGCCGGGAACGCCGCCGCTGGTGCCAGTGCCGCGAGGCAAGTGGGCCGCCGCGACGCAAGCGACGTCAGCTCCTGTCCCTCCGCCGACGTGCGCTGGAGATCCCGGCGATCGGCGTCGAGACCCGGCTCATCCGGCTCGGACTGACCCGCGCCGGGAACGCTACAGGTGCCGTCGAGCACGGCAGTCGCCGGCTGGTACACCGGCAGCCCGCGGCCGGGCGCGACCGGGGCAGCGGTGATCGCCGGCCACATCGACTCCTACCTCGGGCCAGGCGTCTTCTTCCGGCTGCGTGAGCTAAGGCCTGGCAACCTGATCTACGTCCGCCGAAGTCATGGCACTCTGGCGGTATTCAAGGTCACCGCAGTCCGCACGTTCCTGAAGAAGAAGTTCCCGACCGCGGACGTCTACGGCCCCGTTCCCGACGCCCAGCTCAGGCTCATCACGTGCGGCGGCACTTTCGACTACAGCACTGGTCACTACCTCAGCAACGTGATCGTGTTTGCGGTCCTAGCCGACGCGCGTGACCGCGCCGCCCTGGCGAGGTCCGGCAGCGCGCCCAGGATCTGCAGGGCCTCCGCGCCGTCCCGGTCCTCGATCTTCGCGCTGACCCGCTTGCCAGCCACGTCCAGGTGCACGGTCGCGAGGCCAAGCTTGCGCTGGAGCGGGCCCTGCACCCAGCGGATGCTCTGCACCTTCTCCAGCGGAACCCAGGTGGTCTCCCGGCAGAGCCGGCCACGGGCGGCCACGACGTACCGCTCGT
Organism: uncultured Actinomycetota bacterium; assembly: GCA_963831615.1. Taxonomy (GTDB): domain Bacteria; phylum Actinomycetota; class Actinomycetes; order Streptosporangiales; family Streptosporangiaceae; genus JAJYUU01. The sequence continues at coordinate 8,482 of CAWHQU010000008.1, forward strand.
TCTCGCCCCAGCTCAGGAAGTGGTAGCTGAGCGGCGCCTTCCACCGGACCCGCGGCGGTGCAGGCAGAGACGGCAGCGGCGGGCCGGCCAGCAGTTGCGGCGAGCAGCAGATCGGCCTCGGCCTTCGAGCCGACTGGCATGAATGCGCGCAGCCGCTGACCCTCCGACCGGTCCTCCCCGCGCTGCCGCGCGCCGGCCACGTCGACCTCTAGGCGGCACCAGCCGAAGGCCCGCCAGACCAGCGGCTCGACCAGCCGGACTGCCTGGATCCGGCCTGGCCTGATGGTTTCGGCCGTGGTCTGAATGAGGCCGGACCGCAGCCGGATGCCGTCCTGGGCCATCCAGACCGTGGTTCCGTACTCGCTATTGAACTGGCGCCACAGCGCCGCCACGACACCAAGTACGACGGGCAGGAACGGGGTAATCACCGCTGCTGACCCGCTGACCTGCACGGTTAGCCAGGCGGCCAGGGACACTATGAGCGCTGTGGCTCCCGCCCTGGTCAGCAGGATCGCGACCGGCAGACGGCGAGTGCGGACCCGGAAGAGCGTCCGCGCAGCCATGACACCGGCCGGATCTGCTACCCCGGCGCCCCCGGCCGCCGGAGCGCCAGGGCCGCTGCTCGAGATGGCGGCAAGCGCGAGCAACTGCCTGCGCAATTGCTCAGCGTCGGCGAGCCGCAGGCAGGCAAGCCGGCCACCTCGCGCCGAGTCGCCGCCGGCGACGCGCAGCTGCAGTTCGGCCAGTCCAAGGAGCCGCGCCAGCCCGCTCTGCACCACGTCGATGGCCTGGACCTGCGACAGAGGAAAACGGCGCGAGTCCCGCCGCAGCAACCCGGTGTCGACGCGGAGCACGCCGTCAGCGATCTGCCAGCGCGTCACAAGCCAGCTGACAAATCCGCCGACGAGCGCGGCCACGATCACGAGGACATCGCCTACCAGGTCGCCGCGATCCTGGTGCTGGTTGAGAACGGAGATGCCGATCAGCACCACGATCAGGCTCATCAGCCGGCGGCCAGCCCGGACGAACGGCGAGAGCGGGTGCAGCCGGTGCCAGCTCGCATCACGCGCCAGCGGTGGTGGCTGTCCCTGGACTGCACTGTCTGGCAGCGGACCCTCCGCTGGCGGCCCGTTTGCTGGGGGCACGGCCGGGACGGGCGCGGTCATAGCCCCGCTGCCTGCGCCTCGCCCAGTGCTGCGAGCTGATCGCGCAGCGCCGCGGCGGCCGCGGCGTCCAGGCCGGGGATGCGCGCATCGCTGGCGGCCGCAGCGGTGTGCATGCGCAGCGTCGCCAGGCCGAGGGTGCGCTCGAGCGGTCCGGCGGTGACATCGATGAACTGCATCCGGCCGTAGGGGATGACCGACAGCCGGCGGACCAGCACGCCGTGCCGGACCATCAGGTCGTCCTTACGCTCGGCGTACCCCCACGATGCGACCCGGCGGGCCAGGAACCGCTCCGCGAGCAGTCCGGCGAGCACGAGCGCGGCGGCGATACCGGCGCCCGCCACGGCCGAGACAAGCTGGCCCGCCAGCCCGCCGGCGATGGCGGCTGGCACGGTCACGGCAGCGACCTCGATCCGCCGGGCTCGCAGCAGCAACGGCGACGGGCGAAGCCAGCTAACCTCCCGCTCACCCGGTCCGGCCTGGGCAGGTTGCGGGCCGGAGGGGCCGCCCGGATCAATCATGGAACCCTCAGTTCATCGGCGGACATCCGCTGAACAGGCTACTGGCCAAGCCGGGCATCGCCGACAGATGCAATTATTGCCGGATGCCTCTGTTCGCATTCGAAGGCCGCGAGCCTGCCGTCAGCCCCACCGCCTGGATCGCTCCGACCGCGACGCTTGTCGGGGACGTCCGGATCGAGGATGAGGCCTCCATCTGGTACGGGGCTGTGCTGCGGGCCGACTTCGGTCCGATCATCGTGCGGCGCGGCGCGAACATCCAGGACGGCTCAGTGCTGCACGGCGGCGAGGACCCGGTGACGGAGATAGGCGAAGGCGCAACTGTCGGCCATTTGTGCGTCGTGCACGGCGCGGTCATCGGCGCAGAGGCGCTGATCGGCAATGGCTCGACAGTTCTGGACGGGGCGGTCATTGGCAGCCGCGCCCTTGTCGCCGCTGGCGCTGTCGTCCCGCCCGGCATGACCGTGCCCGATGGCATGCTGGCGGTCGGCACTCCGGCACGGATCGCGCGCGAGGTCAGCGGCAGCGCCAAGGAGTGGGTCGATACGAACCCGGAGATCTACCGCGAGCTTGCCCGCCGTCACGTCGCCGGGATCCGGCCCGTTCAAGACCGCTGATAGCGCGCGCCAGCGGCGCACCGCGCTGTCAGAAGCTGCCCGCTAGCGCCAGCTGCGGGCCACCTCCCGCAGCTGATCATGCATGCCGCCCATGACGGGCTTGCCGGACGCGCCAGGCAGCCAGTCCTTGCGTAGCTTCGCGACCGACGTGTAGTTCGTGTCGACGACGTTGGCCAGCGGCGCCTCGACGGCCTGGCTGACGAACTGGTAGGCATCCAGCACTGACAGTCCGGTGTGCCCGGCCACCCAGTGCACCAGGTCCGGCTGCGCTACCCGGAACGCATCCTCCAGCGGCCGGGCGGATCCGGCAGACATGATGTGCGTGTCCGACTCCAGCCGCGGCCATGGCGTAGCGACGCCCTTCAGCAGTTCGACAACGATGACCGTGTTCATCGCGCATTCGACGGCGACGCCGCAGGTCTCGCCTTCACCCTGGCGCGCGTGCCCGTCACCGATCGAAAGCAATGCGCCAGGCACGTTGACACCCAGATAGCAGGTCACGCCAGCGCGCATTTCCGGCGTGTCCAAGTTGCCGCCGAAAGCGTCCGGCACCAGCGCCGAGCGGACTTCCAGGTTCGCCGGAGCGACACCGACAGTGCCGTGCATCGGGTCCATAGGCAGGTCGGCGGTCAGATCGCTATCCCGTGCGGTGAACCTGCACAGCCGCGCCTCGCGATCCAGCTCCCAGATCCACACCAGCTCCGCCAGCGGGTCCTGCAGGGTAGCAGTCAGATGCGTAGACGTCAGCGCGCCGAAGAGCGGCACGGTCGTCGATGCCGCCCAGTCGCGTGCAGGCTCGACGGAGACGAAGTGGATAGCGACAGTGTCACCGGGCTCGGCGCCTTCCAGGTAGAACGGGCCGGTCTGCGGATTCAGGTACGGGAACTCACACACCCGCGACACCAGATCATCCGGCCCGCGAACCCGCCCTGCGAAGCAGTCCTCGGTCCACAATTCCAGGATCGTGCCCGGCATAACCCGAGCCACAGGCGGCGCTCCGCCGAATGTCCAGGCGAACTCGCTCGCAGACGGCCGGAACGACAGAATCCGCGGATCAGTCATGGGCAGTCACCCTATCTGAAATGTGAAAATTATCGTATGATAATGGTCGCAATAAGTACTTTTTACGGCAGTTAAGAAACTGCCCGCGCCAGCGCGGACCTCGGATAGCTTTCCGTCAGGCAGCCTGGCGTGCCTCATTCACCCACGATGGCGGCCAGACTCTCTCGTGCGTTCTTAGTGACCGGGTCGGCCGGAGCCAGCGCGCGCTCGCCGTTGGTCACGGCCTCCTCCAGCAGCCTGCGAGCATCGCTGAGCCGCCCGACGGAGTAATAAACGCGGCCCAGGCTCAGTGCCGACGCGATCGTGTCGGCATGATCGCTGCCCAGCACGCGCTCGAATCCGGAATGGACCTGCTCGCACATCTGCACTGCGAGCGCCATCCGGCCAGCCTGGTGGTAAGCACCCGCGAGCGCTCCGCGAGCGCGCAAGCTGTCCGGGTGATCGGCTCCCTGGCTCCGCTGACGATCCCCGACCACCTTCTTGTACTGAGAGAACGCCTCCTTGACCCGACCGTCGGCGAGGTAGGCCTCGGCTAGCAGCTGCCGGGTCGCCATCGTTTCGGGGTGCTGCGCGCCTAGCCCTCGCTCACGCTCGCCGAGGATGAGCCGGTACAGCCGGATCGCCTCGTTCAGCTCTCCCGCGGCGCGGTACCCGGCCGCGACCTCATCCCTGATGATCGCGCACTCCGGGTGGCCGGGCCCGTAGGCCCGCTCGGAATCGGTCAGCGCCGCCGTCAGCACGGCGATCGCCTCGTCGAACAGGCCGGCGGTTACCAGCACTCGCCCGAGCCTGACTCTCGCCGCAAGGGTACGCGGATGGTCAGGGCCGTATGCCTTGCCCCACTCCGCAGTAACCCGCTGGTACCAGGACACGGCTTCGCCTACCCGGCCCGCCGCGACGTACGCGGCCGCCAGGTGTTCCACGCTGACCATCGACTCGGGATGCCCGGGACCGAACACCTGGTCGCCGATAGCCGTCAGCTCGGTCCAGTAATCCACCGACGGGCCGGCCATGGATGCGTCATCGAGGCTCTGCCCTGCCCGCAGCAGCAGCGGATGGCAGCCACCTGCCCACAGCAGGCCACCGGTCGCACGGCGCAGCGAGTTGGCACTGCCGCGCAGGCTCTGGCCAAGCAACGGATCTGACTCTGGCGACGGCCACGTCTCCAGCAGCGCCGCGGCGGCCGCCCGGCCCGCCTGGTCCAGCATTTCCGGGGACATGGCCGCCCTGACCGCCCGCTGCAAGACCGGGTTCATCCGCACGATGAACGGATCGACGCTGCGGTCAAGGCTGATCAAGCCAGACTGGTCTAGCACGACCAGGGCCATTCTGGCACGCTCCATCGCCTGTGGCGTTGCAGCCGAACTGCCAGTGATGTAGCTGCAAGCGGCCGGGGCTGCGAAAACCGAGGCCGGAACGCCGTGCCCGTCAAGCATCGCAGCCACGGCCAGGCACGATTGCGCCGACCCGCCCGGCATCAGCTGGTCGGCGTGATCGACGCAGAGCGTCCAGGTCACCCCGGCCGCCGGGAGCGGCGCCGCGTCCGGTGAGTTGAAGATTGACGACCGCAGGTAGAACTGCTCCCGGTAGTCGCCGCTCGTCATCCACGAGCTGCCGATCGTCGCCGTCGCCTGAGCCAGCGCGATCGGCTGGCAGTCCAGGTCCTCGATCAGGTCGATGGCGCCGCGACGCTGGTCAGGGTCGGACGACAGCCGGCCGACCAGATAACTCATCGCTTCGCGCGGGCTGAACGGCCCGATCTCTAGCGTCAGCACGTCCCGAAGGCCGGCCGTCACCTGGTTGTTCGGCGTTGTCAGCAGCACCTGGCCGGCGGGCCCGGCAGGCCACAGGCCCTGCAGGACCGATGTATCCGGAGCGTCGTCCAGCACCACCAGCCAGCGCCGGTCCGTCTCGCTAAGCCAGCCAAGGAAGCTGGCCGCTACCGATTCTGCGGTACCTGGCGTCCGGATCCCGGTCACGGCCCTGGCGGCCGCGACGTATCCAGAGAGCATGGATGCAGTGCTGCTCGCGTCAATCCAGACCAGCAAGTCGATCGAACGGCTTCGCCACGCGGTCTCAGCGTGGAACACAGCCAGCTGCGTCTTGCCGGTGCACCGCAGCCAGTCATGGGCCGATCCGCCCCCGAGCCGCCGGGCGCGCGGCGTGAGCGCGATCGCCGCGCTGCGCTCGAGTGCCATCTTGAGGTCCGGACCGGTCTCCGGCCTGGTACTGAACCTGTCAGCGAGCGGCGGGACTGCGCCCGATCGCACCGGCCAGTCGTCCGCGACCAGCAACGGTCCTGCCACCGGAGCCGGTGCCAGGCCGTCCACGTCCGTCTCCGCGTTGATTTGCACCCAGAACCGCCCCGGCAACCGTTACTGCTTAGGAATGACAACATTAAGGCCAGCGAGACAGCATTGACGGGTAAATGGTCGGCTAATCTGATCTGGCCGTGCCGTCGCCAACTAGTTAAGCCGGCTTTCGGGTTCCTGTGGTGCCGCAGAGCACGGCGATATCGGTCTCGCCCAGCCTGGGTCCGCCGGAGCAACCCGTCGGACCTGCGCGGGACCGGCTGTTAACAAACGAGTTACCTGCCCGTTAACGAACGAGGTTCCTGTGGCGCCGGCCGACGGGAACGTGATATTCCGATACTGCCCGCAGAAGCCCCCGCTCTGGAGTTTTGCCGTGATTTGCCGTAGGCCTCGCGCCGCTGCCGCTGCCGCCATGCTTGCGGTCGCCGGCGCGGCCGCAGCCGTCGTTGCCGTAGTCCCGGTGGCGGCCGAGGCGACTTCGAGTCCGATAATCATCGACTCGGTTTCCAGCCCGCCCGGCGAGCCCGGACTGCTCAGCATTCAGGTGGAGGCGCCGACTGCGGTGACCAGCCTCACCGTGTACATCGCTTCCGGCACGGCTACCGAGCTGACTATCCCCTTCAGCGATCTCAGCCTGACGTCCGGCAGCGCTTCGATCGGTACGTGGACGGTACAGACGCCGATCACTGAGTCTCAGCTCAGCCTTGGCACTTATCAGGTGACAGCGGACGGCACCGACGCGGGCGGGGATAGCGTCACCGGAATCAGCGCCCCGGACCCGTACTTTTTCGGCTTGTACCCGGCAGTGACGATTGCCGCCAGCACTAGCACCCTCAGCTACTCGCAGCAATCGGTCACATTCACCGGACAGGTGACGGCTTACTCGCCGGAAGGTCTGCAAGAACCCGTCGCCGGCCAGCCAGTGTCGATCACTGACTCGGACGGCGGATCCTGGTCAGCGACCACTGACCCGAACGGGAATTACTCGGTCACCCCGCCCGGCACGCCGGACCTGGCCAGCGGCACGGGGCTGGCGGCATCGTTCATCGCTTCGGTCAGCAGCAGCCCCACCACTGCACAAGCCTCATCTCCGGGCCTGGAACTGACTGGTGACGTCGATCCGGTGCAAGTCACCGTCGCGCTCAGCAAGTCAGTGGCCGATTTTGGGGCCCCGGTCACCCTCTCCGGCACCGCGCTGCAGGAGTCGGATGGCATCTGGCTTCCGCTGGCCGACTCCACCATCGATGTCACCGGAACGGACTATTACTCCGGCCACAGCGTTCCGGCGATCGCGGCCACGACGGACGGTAGCGGAAACTTCTCGCTCGTCCTTCCCGCTCAGCCGACTACGACTTGGGCTGCGAACCCGGCGCCGAGTCAGTATCTGACGACCAGCAACTCGCAGCTGGGATTGCCCAACTCCGCTACACTCACCGTCGTCCTGCCTACCAGGACGACCAACCTGCATGTCGCCTACAACCCGGCAGGCCAGGTGACCGCCTCCGGCTGCCTCGGCCTCGGGTCCGCCGTCTCCTCTTTCAGCGACCTCAGCTCACCTGCGGACGCCGACTTGTACTTGCAGTACTCACGGACGGCTGGCGGGCCGTGGCGGACCCTCGGATCCCTGACTGGCGGAAAGGGCCCGAGTTGCCGCGGCGGCGCCGGATTCGGCGGCGTGACGAGCTCACCCGCGCTGGCCGGCCACTACCGGGTCGATTTCACCGGCCAGTTGCTTTACCAGCGCTCGGTCAGCACGACGGCGTACGCAGCGACGGTGCCGACCAGGTTCAGCAGCTTCAGCATCACGCCTCGCGCTGTGTCCGGCCATGGCCGGATCCGGGTCAGCGGTCAGCTGCAGCAGAAAACTCGCGGCTGGAAGAGCCTGGGCAGCGCCCTGGTCACGATCTACGTCGAGCCGTCCGGCAGTACGACGTGGTACTGGTACCGGAAGGTGCATACGTCCAGCGCAGGGAAATTCCGCATTAGCTTCGCCGATCCGGTGAGCGGCCACTGGGCACTCGGCTATGCGGGCAACTCAGGCCATCTGCAAACCACCTCGCGAATCATCTACGTGGCGGCTTCGGGGACGACACCCAACATGCGTCACGGCCTCGGGGCGCACTCGCTGTCTGCGCGGGCGACCCGCGCGCTGCTAGCCGCCGGTTAGCCGCCGGCCGCCGGGTGCCGTCGCCTACTACTGCGGAGGGAGTTGCTGGTGTCGCGCCGAACCCTCGCCGTATGCGCACTCGGCGCGCTGAGCGCGGCAGCCGTGCTGCTAGTGGCCGGTACCCCGGCGCACGCGTCCGGACCGATCAGCGCAAGCGCGTCCAGCCCGCCGACCAGCGTCGGCCAGCTCAGCATCAGCTTTACCGCGGCAACAGCTGTCACAGGCTTTACCGCGCACATCATCACGGCCAGCGGCACCGATGTGCTCGACCTGCCGGAGACAGCCTTCACCATGACCTCGAGCAGCACAGCGTCCGGTTCAGCATCCAGCACCTGGACGCTGAGTAACGCGATCACCACCAGCCAGCTGCTGCTCGGCACTTATTCGATCACCATCGACGCTACGGACGCCGGCGGCGACTCGGTGACGGGGCAGCCCGCCGGCACGCTCCACTACGTAATCCAGCCGGCTGTGTCGCTCACCGCGAGCCCGGCGCAGCTCGGCTACTCCAGCCCGAGCACGACATTGTCCGGCACAGTCACGGGACAGTGGCCAGATGGCGCGACCGGCCCGGTAGCCGGGCAGCAGGTACTCGTCACGAACTCAGAGGGCAAGCCGGAGGCCGCCCAGACTGACTCTGCGGGCAACTTCAGCACGTCAGTCAACTACGCCGATACCTTCACCGCCAGCGTCTCAGGAAATACCCTCGCCTCCGCCAGTTCCGCTCTGGTGACCGTCACAGCGGTGACCACACCGACTCAGCTCACTGCAAGTGTCAGCACCACGCAGACGAGCTCCGGCCAGCAGGTGAGCGTCTCCGGGCAGCTGACCTACGAGCCCGGGACTACCTGGGAGGGTCTTGGCGGCATGCCAGTGGTCGTCGAGGCTCCCGGTTATCCGCAGTTGTCGACTCCGGTCACGGCCGCGGACGGGAGTTTTACCGCCACGTTTACCGCGGCTCAGACCGGCCCGGTACTGGTGTACTTCAACAGCCCGCAGTACCAGGAATCAGGCAGCTTCCCTTATCTGGCACCGGCGGAAGCCGAGACCGGCCAGATAACGGTTGACCGGCAGACCTCCCTCACCCAGTTCTCCGCGAGCGTGTTGGCCTCGAAGGTGGTCAGCGTCAGTGGGTGTGTCGGAATCGCCAGCCTCCCTGCGGGCACGATCGGCAGTTTCAGCGGCACCGTCACCATCCAGTACTCGGCCGGCAAGACCGGTCCGTGGCACCGGCTCGGCAGGATCACCACTCTCATTTCGCCGGCGACGAGCAGTTGCGGGATCGCGACCGTTGAAGCTGCTTATGCCGGCAGCTTCAACGTGAAGCTGGCCAGGGCCTACTACCGCGCGTCCTTTGCCCCGCAGGCCGGGGAGAACTTGCTGGGCTCGGTGAGCGGGCCCGTACTGGCCTGGAAGTACCTGACGCAGATCGCCTCGCTGAAGGTACCGGCGCGACGAGTAGCCAAGGGCAGCAACGTCACGATCAGCGGACAGCTGCTCCAGGACACCAAGCGGTGGGGTCCTTATGCCCGCCAGGTGGTGCAGATCGTCTACCGGAAGCCGGGCGCGAAGAACTCGTACTCGATCGTCAAGGTCACCACCAACTCCGCCGGCAAGTTCAGCGCCACCTTCCGGGACACCTTCACTGCCAACTGGTCCGTCTATTACCCGGGTAATGCGACACATTTCTACTGCAGTTCGGCCGGCGTCAAGGTGACGGTGCGCTAGCCCGGAGGGGGCAGCTAACCCGACGGGCCAGCTAGCGACAGATCAAAACCGCCGGACGTCAGCTGCCGAACGGCACATTGCTGCCGCTCACTCGCCCGACAACACCAGCCGAAGTGACCTGGACGCCGTCGATGGTGAGCCCGAGCGGCAGCTTCGGAATCTGCAAAGTGATGTCCTGAATCGAGCCGAGCAGCGAAGACGGCAAGCCGCTGCTGCTCACCAGGCGGATGTTCAGCCGGTTGCCGCTCATCTTGGCGACCCGCCAGGTGGCCGAACCGGAAGTGACGACCAGGTTCAGCGACGCTTTGACCTCGTTTCGCCCAGCCGCAGTGAGGTTTAGCCCGGCGCCTTTCAGCAGCGATCCGAGCGGGCCGACCTCGCGGGTCAGCGTATTGCCAAGCGACGCGAAACTGATCACCGCGGTGCCGGACAGCGAGCCAATCGTGCCGCTTGAGAACGCGTACGAGTTGAGCTTGATGTTGTGCGCCGTCGCATGGATGGTGGTGATGGTCACCGGGCCCTCGGTCTGATCGACTGCGGAGAGGTTGACCTGCTGGAAGTCCCGGCTCGCGACCTGAGTTAGGAACGGGAAGCCGTCGATTGTCACACTCGGCTTGTGCTGCAGGCCCTGCTTCTGGATCTTGCTTGCCATCACGCTCTCTGCCGCGGCCCTGGCAGCGAAGTCGAGTACCACCAGCAGCACGACGATGATCACGATCCAGATGACGAACCGCCGCGTGCGGCGGCGCGCGGGCCTAGGCCTGCGCGTGCCGCGTGTGGCTGCCGCTGTCATCGCGGGTCTCCCATCCGCCCGATGTTACGACACGAATCGTCATGGCAAGCCGGCCACGTTAACCGCCACCAGCTGGCCGGCGCGCCGCACCGTGACCAGGCCGACCTGAGCGCCTGGCTCATCCGCGAACTGCCACGGCACCGCGCCGACCGGTACGTACCCGAGAAGGACCGATTTACCGCTCAGCGTTTTCGCGGTACTGACGACAGCAGGTTGGACGGCACGGCTGCCAGCTGATTCAGGCTGGGCCGGCCGCCGCGAGCGGCATAGTCAGCGCCGGTGACGCAGCCTGCCAAGGTCGAACGGGCGCAGGTACCTGGCGGGCTGGTACTTCACGTACGCCGGAGCGGTCGCGCAGACGCCGTCGTCCGGTGAGCCAACCGGGCAGGTTCCGTTCTGGGCAGTAAAGATGTTGTACTGCGGTCCGAGGGCGGTCGCCGCTGCGTTCATGCTGGCGGCCAGGAGTGCCGTCCTGTTCCAGTGGCCCGTACTGACCCTGGCGAGCAGCACCTGCACCGCCGCGATCGTCTCGGCCGGGGTGAATGCACAGTGGCCGGCGCGGCTGACGAACACCTGCCGCAGCATCCGGGAGTCCCCGGCTGAGCGCACTGCCGCCGCGTATGCCTGCTCGTTCTCGGGCACGACCAGGCCATCGCCGGTCGTGTGCAGCGTCAGCACCGGCACTGAGATGCGGCCGTTAAAGCTGATGTTGCGGGCCAGGTAGGCCACGGCCGCGGGGTCGGCGCTGATCCGTGCTGCTCCGTTCAACGTCTTGAGGTCGGTGCGCAGGCTCAACCCAGCCGCCTTGTACAAGGCCACGACCTCGCGGTAGTCGGCCGACTTGCGCAACTGGCTGGCGAAGTCGACGCCGGTGGTCCACGACGGGTTCCCGCCCGCGTCCTGTTCCAGATTGGCCCGGAAGTCAAAAACGAACGGGAAGTCGACCTGGCTATCCCAGAGGTACTGATTCGCCTCCTGCGCGGCGTAGTCGGTCTTGGCAGGCTCAGCCGACAGCGGCGTGAACCAGCCGGGCGTGTCGCCGAGCGCCGCAGCGAGTGCGATCCGGGCCTGGCCGGCCAGCGTTGTCTGCGCCTTCCCCGCTGCCTGCTCTGCAATACCGAGATTCGCCGCCGGGTTGCCGATGTTTACCACTTGCAGGCCAGTGCCATTAGCCAGCAGTTGCTGGAAGGCGAAGGCGGAGTCCAGCGCGGTATTCCAGGTGGCGACACCGCCGGAAAGCACGCCGCACATCGGCAGCGCGGCGGTGAACATGCGCGGATACCGCTGGATCAGGCCCGCTGTAATAATGCCGCCGAGCGAGTGACCCCAGGCAATGGTCTGGCGCGGCCGCCCGTAGCTTTGCCGGAACGCCTTCAGCGTGCTGATCTGGTCCGGGAGTGCCTGCTGGATGGCCCAGCCGGTAGTGGCGTAGGACGACCCGGCCAGCGCGTAGCCGTGGCTGAGTAGCCATCCGCCGGTGACCGGATCACCGACATCTTGGGCGGGGTTGGCTGAGCCAGGGGTTACATATCCGTGGCTGTAGAGGAACAGCGTGCCGTTCCAGTCTCCGGCTGGGCACTGGATCTCGTAGGTTGCCCCATCCGAAAGGCTCCCGTCGAGAGTACTGACGGTCCCGGTGCCGCCACATGCCGACGCACGGCTGGCCGAGGCCAAACCGGCCGGGGCGAGCGACACGGCGACCGCCGCAACGGCCGTCAATGCCGCGGCGGGCCGCAATAGCCGGGACGAGCCATTCAGCCTGCGCGCCATGATGCCTCCACGAGCTAACCGGCTGTTGTCCCGCCGTTTACCGCTATTCCGACAGCACCATAGCGTGTCAGCGGGGCCGCGGGCAGACACGCAGCAATCAGATTTGCGGGCGACTCGGTGTTACATCCGGCCGGCGTCGACGATCCGGCGCAAGAAGCGGCGAGTCCGGTCGTCTTGGGGGTTGGTGAACAGCTCGGCAGGGGGTGCCTGCTCGATGATGCCTCCCTCTTCGAGGAAGCAGACCTGGCTGGCGATGTCCCTGGCGAAACCCATCTCGTGCGTCGCGATGAGCATGGTCATCCCGCCCTCAGCCAGCTCCCTGATCACGTCGAGGACCTCGGCGACGAGTTCCGGATCGAGCGCGCTGGTCACCTCGTCCAGCAGCATGACCTGGGGCTGCATGGCAAGGGCCCGGACGATCGCGACCCGTTGCTGCTGGCCGCCGGACAGCCGGTCCGGATACTCCGACCGCTTGTCCGCCAGCCCGAACCTGGACAGCAGCTCGGCGGCGGCCTCTTCAGCCTGCGCCCTCGGCATCCGGAGCGCCTTCATGGGCGCCAGCGTCACGTTCCGCAGGACGGTCATGTGCGGGAACAGGTTGTAGGACTGGAACACGATGCCGACTCGCCGGCGCACCGCGTTAGCGTCCACTACCGACCCGGTGACGTCATGGCCGAGCAGCACGATCCGCCCCGAATCGATCGGCTCGAGCAGGTTCACGCATCGCAGCAACGTGGACTTGCCCGAGCCAGAGGCACCGATCAGGCAGATAACCTGGTGCGCGGCAACCGAAAGGTTGATCCCGCTGAGCACCTGATTCGGCCCGAACGACTTGTACACGTCCTCGAGCGCGATGGCCGGCTCGGCCGGCCCGAGCGCAGCCGATCCTGGCGCGGCTGGCCCTGCCGAGGTCATCGGACAGCTCCGGCCAGCCGGCGCCGCCGGTCCCGGTCGATGAGCCGGTCGGTGAACCGGGCCAGCGGAATCGTCAGAATCAGGAACAAGATCGCCGCCACGGTCAGGCTCGAGTAGTTGAAGACGGTGCTGCCGTAGATCTGCGCCGCCTGATTGGCCTCGATGGCACCGAGTACGCCGACCAGCGCGGTGTCCTTCTGCAAGCTGATGAAGTCGTTCAGCAGGGGCGGGATGATGTTGCGGAACGCCTGCGGCAGGATCACGTATCGCAGAGCCGTGGCCTGTGTTAGCCCGAGCGACCGTGCCGCAGCCACCTGGCTCTGGTGTACCGAGTTCAAGCCGGCTCGGTAGACCTCGCTGACATATGCCGAATAGGACAACGTGAGCGCTACCACTCCGTAGACCGCGTAGGACTGACTGGACACAAAGGACAGCCGGAGCGCCGGAAGGCCGAACCCGATCGCGTAGACCACCAGCAGCAGCGGCACACCGCGGAAGAAGTCCACGTAGATCATGGCCAGGACCCGGAGCGGGAAGAGCACCGCAGAGGTGGATTGCCTGACCAGGGCGATCACCAGCGCGAGCAGCAGGATCAGCACCTCAGCGGCCAGGAACATGCGGATGTTAAGCCAGATGGCTTCGCCGACTGAGTAGTAGCCCTTCTGCGGATCGCCGATGAAGGACTGCCACATGTCGTGACCGTCGAAGAACGTGTGCCTGACCTGGCTGCTGCCAGGCGCGGCCAGAAAGATCGCCACCAGCGCCGCGAGGACGATCAAGGTGCTCAGCGTCGAGATCGCCGTTGCCCGCCGGCCACCGCCCGAGAACAGCTTCGGGCCGCGGCCCGCTGGCTGGAATCCAGGGCCCGGGGTGCCCGCGCTCACCCCCGACGACAGCATGCTGACCGGCTTCTGGCTCCCGTTTCCGGACCAGCCTGAGCCGCCGTCAGGTGTGTAGTCGGTCATCGCTGAGGTACGGACGCGTCGCGGCTACGGCTTGATAGTCGGCACGGTCAGGTAGATCTGCAGGTACTGCTTCTGCAGTGCGGCCAGCGTCCCGTTGGCCTTGAGCTTGGCAATCGCCTTGTTGACACAGCCAACCAACGGATCCCCCTTGCTGAACAGCAGACCGTAATGCTCGCCGGTGCTCGGGAACTGCGCCACCATCACCGACCCCGGGATCTCGTCGGCCGAGATGTACTGGGCGGTGGGGGTGTCGGTCACGAAGGCCGCGATCTGGTCCGTTTGCAGGGCCTGCTTGACGTCGTTCAGCGTCGAGAACACCTTCGGTTGAGCCGTGGGCTGGATGCCGCTGGTGATGAAGCCGAGGCTGGTCGTGCCGATCTGGTCGCCGTAGACGTAGGTCTTCAGCTGGGCGGGCGAGTGCTTGGTCGCAATCGGCGAGCCCTTGAGCGCGACCAGTGCCTGCTGCACGTCGTAGTAGCTGTCGGAGAAGGAGACAGCCGTCGCCCGCTGGGCGGTGTAAGAGATCTCATTGACGTCGAAGTCGAATTTCTTCGGCCCCGGCGCGTAGGAGGCGTCGAACGGCTCATAGGCCCAGTGCACCTGTCCAGCCTTGAAGCCCAGCTCCTTCGCGATGGCATAGGCCACCGCGCTCTCGTAGCCCTTGCCGTTCGCCGGGTTGTTGTTCTCGAACCAGGGCGGGTAGGCCGGCTTGTCGGTGGCGACGGTCAGCGCGCCCTTCTGGTAGAGCACCGGCTGGATGGCACGGTAGCTGCAGCTGCCGGCGCGTTCGCAGTGCCGCTCGCGCTCGGGGCCGCAGTGCTTCCGCAAGCCGCCAGGCCAGCGGCCGCAGTCGCCGCCAGCGCGACGAAACAGACCCGACGCATCATAGCTCACTCCGATCTCGGGGCATTTCCTGCTGCGGCGTAGCTTATAGCCCGCCCGAGACTGAATCTGCCCGTCCCGGTCGGGCCGGGACGGGCAGATTGCCGGATTCGGGGCTTACCGTGTTGCTACCAGGCCCTGTGGTAGTGGCGGGACCGGGCTAAAGGTAGTAGGGAGCTGTACCGCGGATGTAGATGCGGGTGGCGTGCCGTCCACCGATGGTGACGTCGTTGTGGAACCAGTTCGCCGCGTCCATCCAGATGCGGACGCAACCGTGCGAGGCCGGGTACCACGGCACCGGTATGTCGCCATGGATCGCGTACGCGGTGCCGATAAAGAACACCGGGTTGAACATGGTCCCGAGCGGAACCTTGACCCAGCCCGGCGCGAACGACAGCGCCTTATAGTTGCCGTCCGGGGTGATTGCCGGGCCGCAAGTCGCCGACGGATCGCCGGGGCAGGGATAGGTGTATCCGCCGCCCGAGGAGACGTGCAGGATCAGCCGGACCTTATTGTCGCGGTACAAGACCAGCAGCTCGTCGTTCTGGTTGATCTCGATCCGGTTGCCGCCGCCCTTCGGGACCAGCACCTTCGGCATCCGCGGGTGGATCAGGTCCCGCCGGAACTTGTAGGTGACCAGCGTGTTCGTCGCAGCGTTCAGCGGGAGGCCCTGGGCCTCCTTGAACGCCCAGACCGCTTCAGCCGTGTCCTGGCCGTACTCCCCGTCGGCTTTGCCGGCGTAATAGTGCAACTGGTTGAGCCGCCGCTGCACGCTTTTGACAGCTGCGCCGCGGGCGCCGAAATTGAAGTTCTGTTTCGGCGGCACGTAGGTTGCCGCGGCGGCTTGATGCGCCGCTGTAGCCTGGCGCGCAGCCGTGGTGACACTGGCTGCGTTGGCCGTGCCGAGCTGAGCGCATGCCGCAACTCCGACAGCCGCTGCCGCTCCCGTGCAGAACAGCCAGCGCCGAACTGAATGCCTCATCGTTACCCCTCGTTAGTACGTCGCGCCTGGCAGTAACCGCGAGCACGGCGGAAGCACAGCGGGACTCCATAAAAGACTTGTCCGGATTTCAAGACGTTTCAGCCTAACGGTTGGTTGGCCGAAATTGATCTCGGATTGGCCTCGATGACCGGCTCGCCGCACCGGCCACCCGGTCACCAGAAACCCCCTCGCAGAACTGCGCCCGCAGCCGGGCCGCCCTCCCGGCCCGCCCGGCAAGCGCCGGGCCAGCGGGGTAAAGTGTGCGGCCCCTGGGCGAGGGTATCTACGCCGTGACGTTCATAGCGGCTGCCGCGCCGCAGCGGCGGCGATCGCGGGGACGGGGGTAGTGGTGAGTGTTGTCGCAAAGGTGAGGGACAAGGCGAGCGGAGTTTACGAGCAGGCCAAGGCCCGGTACGCGGAGAGTAACGCCACGCAGCGGGCCGGCCAGCAAGCCAGCCAGATGACCAGCCGGATCCGGGACCTGTCCGGCAAGGCCAGCACCAGCCCGCTCGCCGCCAAAATCCGCGACGCCTCCGGCAAGGCCAGCACCAGCCCGCTCGCCGCCAAAATCCGCGACGCCTCCGGCAAGGCCAGCACCAGCCCGCTCGCCGCCAAAATCCGCGACGCCTCCGGCAAGGCGACCGCTGCAGTGAAGGACGCCCGAGCCCGCCTGGCACGCACAGCAGTGACGACGCTGGTCACCCGGCCGGCCACAGCTCCCGCCACGGCTGGCCGCCGCGAGGACATGCAGATCGGCGAACTGCTCGATGATCTGGCGGCGCAGCTCGGCTTGCGCATCAGGCAGAGCAAGAACGGTGCGGCCCTGGTTCACCGGGACGGCAAGATCGCGGAGACCTGGCGCCAGGATTTTCCGTATGCCGACCGCCTGTCCCGGAAGAAGTACGACAAAGAGAAGGGCCAGCTGCAGATCGAGCTCCTCAAGCTGCAACGGCACATCAAGACCGCCGGAGGCCGCCTGGTCGTCGTGTTCGAAGGCCGGGACGCGGCCGGCAAGGGCGGCACTATCAAGCGCTTCACCGAGAACCTGAACCCCCGCGGCGCCCGGATCGTGGCCCTGGAGAAGCCGACCGACCGCGAGCAGGGCGAGTGGTACCTGCAGCGTTACATCACTCACTTGCCCGCAGCCGGGGAGGTTGTGCTCTTCGATCGGTCCTGGTACAACCGGGCGGGCGTCGAGCGGGTCATGGGGTTCTGCAGCCCGGAGGAGAGCCTGGAGTTCCTTCGCGAAGCCCCCGAGTTCGAGCGGATGCTCGCCAGAGACGGCATCACGCTGATCAAGTTCTGGTTCTCGGTATCGCGGGCGGAGCAGCTGAGGCGCTTCGTCAACCGCCAGCTCGATCCGGTGAAGCGCTGGAAGCTCAGCCCGATTGACGTCGCCTCGCTGGACAAGTGGGACGAGTACACCGAGGCCAAAGAAGCCATGTTCTTCTTCACCGACCTGGCGGACTCGCCGTGGACGGTGGTCAAGAGCAACGACAAACGGCGCGCACGGCTTGAGGCGATGCGACACGTGCTGCGGCGGGTCGACTACGACGGCAGAAACGACGAACTCGTCGGACAGCCTGATCCGCTGATCGTGGGTCCGGCGCCGCTGTTGCATGAGATCGGTGAGCAGTCCGGCCGGGCTAGCTAGGCGGATCAGCCAGGAGACCACCAGTTAGGCGGGCCAGCCCAGCTCGATCGAGACGCTCGGCCGGTGCAGGATGAGCCGTCCCGCTGAGGGCGTCTCCGCGATCGCCCGGCTGGCCGGCCGCACGATGAGTTCGAGGCCCTGCGCATCGGGGCGCCCGAGCTCAGCCCACCGGCGGGCCAGCCCGGCAAGGTAGCCGGCGAGCGCTGGCCCGTCAGGCCCGAAACCGCGGACGGCCGGTCCGGGCCGGGGTCCCCCGCGAGCAGAGTCCCTGACGTGCCCGGAGGCTCGCGCACCGGAAGCCCGCGCATCGGAAGCCCGCGCATCGGAAGCCCGCGCATCAGAAGCCCGCGCATCGGAAGCCCGCGCATCGGAGTCCCGGCCGTGCTCGGAGCCCTCGTCAAGCCGCGCCGGGCAGCAGCACAGCTGCACCTAGCCGGCTGGTATCCGCGGCATGGCTGACCAGGAACCCGGCCGGCAGCAGCGGGGCGAGCGGGAACCAGTGGCCCGCGCCCAGCACAGTGACTCGATCCAGCCCGACCGCGGTTACGGCCAGCCAGAGATCCAAGTCGGCGAGTTCGGCCAGCCCTCCAAGTGGCGGCAGGACCTGCTCAGCAGACGGCTGACCGGCCAGCGCTGCCTGCAGCGCATGCGGGTTGACCGCGCGACCGTCCGAAATCTGGGCAACGAGGCCGGTCGGCTCAGGCATCCGGATTACCGTCTCAGGCCCGGCGAACGCGCCCAGCATCCGCACGAAGCCGCACCGCCATGCGGAGGTGCTCCGCCAGCCACCACCGCCGTCACGACGCAGCGCCACCGAAAGCTGGATCCCCCGCACCGATAGCGGCAGAACCAGCAGGCCGCGCGCGCTGACCTGATCGAGCCACGCAGGCGCGATGTCCCAAGCGCCAGCGGTGACGATGACCCGGTCGAACGGTCCGTGGTCAGGCACAGCGAAACCGCCGTCCGCGCATATCACCGTGACGTGCCCATAGCCTGCTGCGGCAAGACTCGCCCGCGCCCTGCCGACGAGCTCAGGGTCGATGTCAACGCTGACGACGTTGCCCCTCGGGCCGACTACTGCGGCCATGACCGCTGCGTTATACCCGCTGCCAGTTCCGATTTCGAGCACGCGGTGGCCAGGCTGCAGGCCCAGCTGGCCCAGCATGATCGCCATCATGGCCGGCTGCGATGACGAGCTCACCGGCAGCCCGTCCGGCCCGCACTTGATGACGAAAGCCTCGTCCCGGTAGGCGACCGCCGGAGAGACTTCGGGCACGAACACGTGTCTCGGCACGGCGGCAAATGCTTCTTGCACCGAGCGGCTCAGCGCCAGGCTGCGAAGCCGGAGCTCGCTGGCAAGCTGGGCCCGTGCGGCTTCAGCTGCCTCGGGACTAACCGCCGGGGATGGCTCGCGAGGCTGCATGACGCACCACCTCCGCAACCCACCCTATGCGCGGTAGCTATCCCGGCACCTTGCGCTGGCGGGACACGGCATACAGAGCGATGCTGGCCGCGATGCCTGCATTCAGCGATTCGGCAGGCCCGCTGATGGGGATCTTGGCCAGCACGTCGCACCGCTCCGATACCAACCGCGACAAGCCGTTGCCTTCCGAACCGACCACCAGCACCAGCGGTGAGTCGGCTAGCTCAAGCGCGCCGATGTCCTCCTGGCCGTCGGCGTCCAGGCCGGCCACGAACAGGCCCGCAGCCTGATAACTCGCCAGCGCTCTGGCGAGGTTGGCAGTCTGGGCCACCCGGACGGTGGCCAGCGTCCCGGCTGAGGCCTTCCACGAACCCGCGGTGACACCCGCCGAACGCCGGGCTGGCACCAGGATGCCGTGCCCTCCGAACGCCGCGACAGACCTTGCCACCGCGCCCAGGTTGCGCGGATCGGTCACGCCATCAAGCGCCACGATCAGCGGGAGGGCTCCGCTGGCTGCGGCCCCGTCGACGAGGTCGGCAGGATCGGCGTAGCTGTACCGCTTGATCCGCAGTGCGAGTCCCTGGTGGATCGCGCCGCCGGTGATCCGGTCCAGCTCAGCCCGGCCAGCCTCGACGACCGGAATGCCGGCGTCAGCGGCGAGCATGACGGCCTGGCCGATCCGCTCATCGCTATCCAGCCGCGGACCGACATGCAGGGCCGTCGCCGGAACGCGCGCGCGCAACGCCTCCAGCACCGGATTCCGCCCGGCCACCAGCTCGGGTCCCGAGCTGCCGGCGCCGCGGTCCCGCGTCTCGGCACCTCGCCCGGCACCAGGCCGGCCGTCGCCGGCCGCCTTCTTCCTGGCGGGGGTGGTGCCGGTCCGGCCAGCCGGCTTCGCTTGCGCGGCGGCCCGCCGCTGGGCCGGATGGCCTGGCCGCATCTCGGCAGCCGGCGTCGGCCCCTTGCCTTCCAGCTTTCGCTTGCCGTACCCGCCGGTCCCCGGCCGGGGCTTGCCAGTCTTGGTCTTGCCCCCACCGCCAGTAGCACGGCCTGCTCCTGAGCGCCGTCCGGCTGAACGGCCTCCTGCGGGCTGCCCCGTCATCTGCGCAACTCCCAGCGCGGCCCGCGCGGGGTGTCTTCGACCAGCACGCCAGCCTCCACGAGTTGATCCCGGATCGAGTCTGCAGCAGCGAAGTCCTTGCGTGCCCTGGCTGCTTCCCGCTGCGCAAGCGCAACCCCGACGAGCGCATCCACTACAGGGCGCAGATCGCCGCCAGACTGCGCGGCAGCCCACGGGGCCGCGAGCGGATCGAGTCCGAGTACCGACAGCATCGCCCTGACTTCACCGGCGCGCTTGGCGGTCCCGCCCGCGTCGCCGGCCGACAATGCCGCGTTTCCGTCCCTGACGCTGTCGTGCACGATCGCCAGCGCTTGCGGAACGCCCAGGTCGTCGTCCATCGCCGCGGTGAACGCGGCGGGAAGCGAGGTGATGTCAGCTGCGCCGGCCTCGCCGCCCAGCAACTCCGCGGCCCTGATCACGAAGCCCTCGATCCGGCGGTAGGCCGTGGAGGCCTCGCCCAGCGCTGCCGGTGAGTAGTCAATGGGCGACCGGTAGTGCGCCTGGCCCAGGTAGTAGCGCAGCTCGACAGGCCGGACCGTCGTGATCATCTCGTCGATCAGCAGTGAATTGCCGAGCGACTTGCTCATCTTCTCGCCGCTGATGCGGACGAGGCCGTTGTGCAGCCAGTACCGCGCGAAGCCGTCGCCGACGGCATGGGACTGAGCCTGCTCGTTCTCGTGGTGCGGGAAAAGCAGGTCGAGCCCGCCACCGTGGATGTCAAAACTGGCGCCGAGGTACTTGGTGGACATGGCCGAGCACTCCAGGTGCCAGCCGGGCCGGCCGGGGCCCCAGGGCGTCGGCCAGGTCGGCTCACCCGGCTTAGCGCGCTTCCAGAGCGCGAAGTCACGCGGGTCACGCTTGGCGCCGGCGTCCTCAGTGTCGCCGGCGGGCCGCATCTGCTCAAGCCGCTGGCCGGACAGCGAGCCGTAGCCCGGCAGGGAGCCGACATCGAAGAAGACATCGCCGCCGGACGGGTAAGCGTGCCCGCAGTCGATCAGGCGCTGCATCAGCACGATCATCTCGGGAACGTGGCCGGTAGCGCGTGGCTCAACGTCTGGCGGCAGGCAGCCGAGCGCGTCATACGCCCGGCTGAAGGCCCGCTGATTCCGGTCTGCCACTGCCCACCAGGGCACTTCCTCCTGCATGGCGACCTGCAGGATCTTGTCATCGATATCGGTGACATTGCGGCAGTAGGTGACCTGGTAATGGGAGGCACGCAGCCACCTGACCAGGATGTCGAAATCGACGCCTGACCTGATATGCCCGATATGCGGTGGCGCCTGCACGGTTGCGCCACACAGGTACAGCGAGGCCTTCCCCGGCTGAAGCGGAGTGAACTCGCGCACCGCGCGCGTAGCGGTGTCGTAGAGGCGAAGCGTCACTCCCCAAGGTTACGGGATGCGCGCATGCCGGTGCGTCCTGTGCCCGCGCTGGAACCCGCCTCCAGCGGCGTCCCGTACGGTTGGGGGCATGAGCGGGCCGGGCCAGCGCATGCGGCGAAGCAGCCTGGCGATGCGACTGTCGGGCATGTCGGGCCGGCGTCGCGCGCTGGGCGCCGGACTGGCGGTTATCGTCCTGGTTGCTGCGGCCCTCGGGGTGGTGGCCGGTGTGGGGCACTCCCGCGGCACCGGTGAGCCCGGCAGTGCAGCGGCGTCGGAGCAGCAGGCCGGACCGGCGCAAAACCGGCCGGGGCCGGTGCTGCTGGTGCCGGGCTACGGCGGCAGCACCAGCTCGCTGGATGTGCTGGCAAACCAGATCCGGGCAACCGGCCGGACTGCGATCGTCGTGCAGCTTGCCCGGCACCGGTACTGGCAGCCTGATTACCGACGCAGCGGTTCTCAACTCGGCCGTCAACAGCGCCATGGCGGACGGTGCACGGTCAGTGGACGTTATCGGCTACTCGGCCGGCGGCGTCGCCGCGCTCATCTGGGCCAGGCGCTATGACGGCTTCGACCGGGCCCGCCGGATCATCACGCTCGGCTCACCCTTCCACGGCACGTCACTGGCAGCGGCGGCCCAGGCATTCGTGCCCGGCGCCTGCCCGGTCGCTTGCCAGCAGCTAAACCCGGGCAGCTCAGCTGCTCGCGAGCCTTGATGCGGGCAAGCCCGGCCGGGCTGCCGCACTGGCTGTCACTGTGGACAACTGACGATCAGGTCGTGACGCCGCCTGATTCGGCCCGGCTAGCCGGGGCGATCGACGTGCCGGTCCAGTCGGTGTGCCCGGCGGTGAGCATCAGCCACTCGCAGCTGCCGACCAACCCCGATGTCACCGCGATCGTGCTGCAAGCGCTGAGCACCGCGCCGCTGCGACCGCCGACTGCGGCCGACTGCGGATGACCAGGCAGCGTCAGCTGGTGACGTCCTTGCTGGCGAAGTTCGCCCACGCGGCGCCGAGGAACACCACCACGTAGACAGCCTGTATCGCGAAGCCGCGGTCGATGTCGCGCCACAGAATCGGCTGGCGGAAGAAGTCGAGCCAGGCCAGCCAGTACTCGGTCGGGAGATACGGGCTGATCGAGGCGGCCGCGTTGAGCGCCACCAGAACGCCGCTGGTGATCAGCGCGGCCATGGCGCCGAGCGCCGCGGCCAGCGAGGAATCGGTCAGCGTCGACAGGAACAGCGCGATGGCGCCGACCCCGAGCATTGAGACCGCGATGAAGGCGACCGCTCCGGCGGTCCGCAGGAGTACGTCAGCCGGCGTGAGGCCGGTGCCGGAGATCGAGTTGGCAATGACGCCCTGCGCGGTTATGCCGCTTGAGCTGAGCGCGACAGGTTTATCGCCAAACAGCACAATTCCAGTCAGGTAGGAAGTGACCGCGACGGCAAGGACCGCGACCAGCACGTAGACGATGAGCGCGGTCAGCTTCGCAACGAGCAACCGGGTCCGCCCCACTGGCCTGCGCCAGGAGGTACCTCAGCATGCCTGCGCTAGCCTCGCCTGCGATCGCGTCCCCGGCAACCACGGCGACGGATATCGGCAGGAAGATCGGCAGCACGATCGCGAGCGCAGCGGCCGGGAACAGCGAGCCGTTGGACAGGACCGCTGACAACAGCGCTGGACCCTGGCCAGGCGGCGGAGCCACGTGCGTGACGGCGACGAATACCGCAACCAGGATCGGAAGCAGGCAGAGCAGCGCGATCGCGACCCAGCTACGCGGCCGGCGGGCCAGCTTCACCAGTTCCACGCCGATCACTGGCTGCTCCCTTCGGCCTCGGCGTCACGCGGCCTCGCGTTGCCGTCCGGGGTCACCGGCTCCGAGCCGGTAACCCCGGGCACTGCGGCCGACGCCCGGCCGAACCGGTCCGAGCCAGACCCGGTCACCGATAGCACGAGGTCCTCGAGCGAGCGGCGTTCCGGGCCGATCTCGGTGACTCGGAGGCCAGCGGTCACGAGTTTCGCGTTCACCTGCGCGACGTCGGCCTCAGCGATGACCAGCCGGTCTTCGTCGCGATGCACAACCCTGGCCGTCAAGGACGGCCGCGACTTGCGCTGCGTCGGGGCTGCGCACGAGTACCCGGCCGGTTGGTCCGCGGAGCACGCGACAGGTCGTCCTGCAAGACCAGCTTGCCGCGGTCGATCACGCCGACCCTGGCTGCATAGCTGCTCGACCTCGGCCAGCTGATGGCTGGACAGGAAGATGGTCGTGCCGGCCGAGTTGAGTTCCGCGAGCAGGTCGCGGATCTCCCGGATGCCCTGCGGGTCCAGGCCGTTGGTCGGCTCGTCGAGCACGAGCAGCCGCGGGCGACCGCAGCAGCGCGGCCGCCAGCCCGAGACGCTGGCGCATGCCGAGCGAGTACTTGCGCACCGCTCGGTCGTCGACGCCGCCGAGCCCGACCCGGTCCAGCGCGTCGCCGATCCGTCGCTTGCGACTCCTGCGACCGCCGCGCACTCGCGGACCCGACGCGTCGACCACCGTCAGGTTGGCGCGCCCGGACAGGTGCCCGTATGCGGACGGAGCCTCGATCAGCGCGCCGATCTGCGGCAGCACCGTGGAGATATGCGCGCGGGACGGACGCGCCCAGCACTTCGATCGTGCCGCTGGTGGCGTAGACCAGGCCGAGGAGCATGCGCACGACGGTCGTCTTGCCTGACCCGTTCGGGCCGAGGAAGCCATACCGGTCGCCCTCGCGCACGTGCAGGTCCACGTGGTCGACGGCAAGTACCGGGCCGAAGCGCTTGGTCAGGCCGGTGGTGGCGATCACTGCGACTCCAGCAGGCTGGCGGCGGCGTACTCAAGCCGGCTCGCGGTTACCGCACCGGTCAGCAGGTACACCGGCCCGGTCGGCGCGCGGACCAGCAGCATGGTGATCAGCGGTGTCTCGACCACGACCGCAGTGCCATTGGCGATCGTAATAGTGACGCCGACCGCGCTCGCCGCCGACAAGACGGCCGCAGCCGATGCGCGCGGGCAACGGCACCACGGCAAATCGCGAGAATCCCGCTCCGTACGCGGCCACGTCGGCATAGGCCGGAGGGATTCGCAACGCGGTGTATCCAGCCGAGGCTGGCCGGGTAGCGGCGGGCCGAAGCCGTTCAGCACTCCGGTCGCATCCGGCAGCGTGGTCGTGCTGAGGTCGATGCCAGGACCGGGCTGCGGCGTGAGCGCCGCCGGGGCTGGCGTGGCCAGTTTGACGTCAAGGAATCGGCTCACCAGCACCGGAGCTGTCACGCCCTGGCCGAACACCTTGACCTCCACCGGCAGGCCGGTCCGCGGATCAGCCCAGATCTCGACTGCGCTGATGGTCGACGCGGAGTCCACCGGCACCAGGCGCAATCCGGCCGCGTCAACCCCCGCGATCCGCTGCGTCGGCAGCCGGGTGAATCTGGTCGCCCTGCTGGCGAAGCCGACCAGCCTGCGGGCCAGATCCGGCGGAAGCAGGTCCGGTGCCTGCGGCAGGCGCACCGGCTGCGCGCCGGTGATCCTGATGAGCTGGTTGTTGGTGTAGTTCCACTGATAGGTGCCACGACTGGTCTGGTAGATGTCGTTCTCTCCCGCTGCGGTGAGCTGATCAGCACGCCACCTTCCGGGCGAGCGGTACCAGACGTACTGGTTGGTGTTGCCATCCAGGAGCGAGATGACGTTGCCCAGGTCGGGCAGGCTGGGCAAGCCCAGGTCGACATAGCTTTGCGCGTAGCCCTGGTAGGACACCTCTGCCGACGCCGCGATGCGCGCGCGAAGCTGGGCCGCGGACAGCGCGGAAGCACGCACCGGAAGGGCAGCTATCACCGCCGGGAGCGCGCACAGAACCGCTACCCCGGCTGCCACGACCGCCCATCGGCGGAGCGCCTGGCGTCTCAGAGCGGCCATCGGGGGCTGCGCGGCTCGGCTGCCATCAGTCCAGGTTACGTCGGCCCGCGGGGGCGGCTTGCCTGGCCTGCCTGCGGTGAGGCGGCAGGCAGGCTAATATTTGATATCGAACTCTTAGTAGTCTAACCTTTTGCTCGACGGTTTCGCTGAGCTCCCGCCGCCGGCCCCGGATGTGATCCGCGACCGGCGAGCACGCAAGGACGGGTGACGAACCACAGATGAACGACGCAACAGCACTGACGGGCACAGGCACAGCGCCAGCCCGCTATGGCAGCTACGCCAGACCTGGCCGGGAAGGTCGCCATCGTCACCGGCGGATCGCGCGGCATCGGAGCGGCCACCGCGGCAGCACTCGCCGCCAACGGCGTGTCCGTCGCGGCAGTAGGCCGTGACGAGGCGGCTTTGGCCGCGGTCACTACTGGCATCGCCCAGCGTGGCGGGCGGGCAATCTGGATTGCTGCCGACTGCACGACGCCGGCCGATCTTGTCCGCATGGCGGCAACCGTCGTCGGCGAGCTAGGGGCGCCCGACATCCTGGCAGCGTTCGCTGGCGGCAACGGCATGCCGGTGCCAACGGCGCAGGAATCACCCGAACATTGGCGGGACATCATCGAGACAGACTTGAACTCGGTGTTCTACACGGTGCGCGCCGTGCTCCCCGCGATGACGGAGCGTTCCAGCGGCGCGATCATCCTGATGTCGTCCGCGGCGGCCCGGCAAGCCGCTAGGTCCGCTGCCGGCTACGCGGCGGCGAAGGCGGGCGTGATCGCGTTCGGCAGGCACCTGGCCGGCGAGCTCGCCCCGCACGGCATCCGGGTCAACTGCCTAGCCCCGTCGGCAACCGAGAACGACAGGATGCGCGCCTGGATGTCGCAGGCCCAGCGCTCCGAGCTCGGCGCCAGCTTCCCGCTCGGCCGGCTCGGCCAGCCAGACGACGTCGCTGCGGCTGCTCTGTTCCTCGCCTCGGATGCGTCCGGCTGGATTACCGGAGCAACGCTCGACGTCGCTGGCGGCAAGATCATGCTGTGACGCCGCCCGTGATGCCGCCGGCATCGGACCGCCGCTCCAGCTCCATCGGGTCAGAAAGCGGGGCCCCGGTCGACGCTCGCGCCGGGGTCAGGGCTGTCGGCCTGGTGTGGCGCGGCGCTGCTGCGGGCGGCAGCGGCCCAGCTCCACGCGTACTCAGGATCCTCGGCGACGCCAGCCGAGTCAGCCAGCAACAGCGGCCGGAACGTGTCGATCATGACGGCAGTCTCATCGGTCGAGGTCTTGCCCTCAGCCAGGCCGCTGATGACCGCCTCGACCGCACCAGGCTGCGGCCCGTGAGTGAACCCGGACGGATGCAGGGTGATCGAGCCGAGCCCGACGCCCGAGCCTTTGCGCGCTGAGTAGTCCCCGGCCACGTAGTACATCATCTCGTCGGAGTCGACGTTGTGATGGTTGTACGGGATCGGCACCGCCTCGGGGTCAAAGTCCAGCGGTCGCGGGCAGAACGAGCAGATAACGAAGTTCGGTCCCTCGAACGTCTGGTGAACCGGCGGGGGCGCGTGCGTGCGCTTCACGATCGGCTCGAAATCAGCGATGTTGAACGCATACGGATAGAGGTAACCGTCCCAGCCCACGACGTCGAACGGGTGGTAGGCGTAGGTAAGCCTGGTCAGCCCGCTGGAGTTGCGCACGATGACGGGCACATCCTCGCCCTCGGCCAGCAGCGGGCCAGCCGGGCCGCGCAGGTCGCGCTCACAGTACGGCGAATGCTCGAGGAACTGACCGTACTGCGACAGGTACCGTCGCGGCGGACGGATATGCCCGCGCGCCTCCACCACCAGCGCGTGCACGCCAGCAGGAGCCCGGCCGCCAGCGGTGGATGGTCCCGCGCGGCACTATGACGTAGTCGCCCGCGCCCGCCTCGATGCTGCCGTACACCGAGTCGAAGGTGGCCGAGCCTGAGCGCAGATAGACAGCCTCGTCTCCGGATGAGTTCCGGTACAGGTCGGAAGCCGCGTCTGCGGCAGCGAAAGAGATGCGTACGTCGTCGTTGGCCATCATCAGCCGACGGCCGAGCACCAGGTCGCCGCCTGCTTGCATGTCCTGCGTCCGGTAATGGCGCGGCAGCAGCGGATAATTCGGCCTGACCGCTGCCTCCGCCGCAGCATCCCGCAACCCCTCGCTCTTGACGATCGCCGTCGGTGGATGCCGGTGGTACAGCAATGACGAGTCGGATACGAAGCCTTCCTCCCCCATCAGCTCCTCGGCATAGAGGTGGCCGGCCGCGTCACGGAACCGGATGTGGCGCTTCCGCGGAACCTCCCCCGTCATCCGGTAGTACGGCATTTCGTCCCCTTCTGACCGGCTCGTCACCCTGCGGACGACGCACTGGGCGGGTTCGCGGGGGAATTACCCCGGCGGGCCGCGACGCGCCAAACGCCCGGCTTGCCGCTTGCTTGCTTGCAGCACCACCCAATCCTGACTATAAGGGGAACGCGGTCAGACGACATCGCGGAGGAAGGACTGGGCAGCCGATGAGCGCGGATACCACCAGCAGCGAGCGCCTTCCGGGCACTGCTCAGCCGGAGCGGGCGCCGCAGGCCCTGCGGATACTGGCCCTCGCGGCTGTCGGCCTTGGCCTCGCCGCGCTCGCGGCGGCGACGTTCATTCTGTCGTATCCCGGCATTCACGCCCTGGCGTTGCAAGCAGGGATAGCTCCGCGGCTAGCGCGCGGCTACCCGCTGCTGATCGATGCGATGCTGGTGATCGTTCTTGCCGCCGTTCTCGCGCTGCGTGGCGCCGACCTGCCGAGCAAGCTCTTCGCGTGGGTGACCTTGCTGGCCGTCCTTGCCGCGGCAGCAGGTGCCGACGCGCTGCATGCGGCTGGCCGCAAACTACCTGACCATGTAGCCGCGATTGCCGCCGCGGTGCTGCCGTGGGTCTTGGTCTTCCTGGCGTTCGCGCTGTTGCTGACGATGCTCCGGCACGCCCGGTTGCGCAGGCTGGGCGCATCCCGCGGCCGCCAGACGAACCCGCAGCTGACGAACCCGCAGCTGACAAGCGCCACAGCGACTGTGCCGGGCCTGGACTTGCCCGCCCGGGACCGGGTGCCGACGCCGACGCCCACAGCGGGGCCAGGGGCAGTCAGCAGCGGTCCCCGCCTGTCGGCGGCGGACCTGGCAGTGGACGCTGACGCCGGGCCGGACGACCCGAGCAGCGACGAGGCGACGCCCGGATCCTCGGCTCCGTTCCAGCCGTCAACCCAGTACGCGCAGCTCTCGGAGGACGAGCAGGCTCACTGGGCCGAGCCGGCCGGGCAGAGTGATGACGACGGCGACCAGGCCGCTCTAGCGGACCAAGTGCCGCTGGCCAGGCAAGCCGCAGAACAAGGCGACCAGGCTGAGCCGGACGGGGCAGACCAGCCGGACGGGGCAGACCAGCCGGACGCGGCAGCCCAGCCGGACGCGGCAGCCCAGCCGGACGCGGCAGCTGAGCCGGATCGGGACCAGGCGGACGACCCGGACATGCCGGTGTTCCACCGCATGTGGAGTTCGCCATCGCCGCCAGAGTCGCCGACCGAGTCGCCGACCTGACCGCGCCAGCCCGGCTGTCTCGCCCGGCCGGGTTTCTAGCTCAAGCGCCGCGCTCTAGTCCCGCCGGGCGACGAGAGCAGTAGCGATCGCGGCGATGCCTTCGCCGCGACCGGTCAGACCCAGCCCGTCGCTCGTGGTGGCAGACAGGCTGACGGCTGCGCCGCCGAGGGCGGCCGAGAGCGCTTGCTCCGCCTCAGCTCGCCGAACCGAGATCCGCGGGCGGTTGCAGATGACCTGGACTGCCACGTTTCCGATCTGATATCCGGCGGCAGCCGCCAGCCTGGCGGTTTCCTGCAGGAGCGCGGCGCCCGGGGCGCCCGCCCACTCCGGCCGGTCGGTGCCGAACTGGCTGCCAAGGTCGCCGATCCCGGCGGCGGAGAGCAGCGCGCTGCAGGCGGCATGCGCCGCCACGTCTCCGTCAGAATGCCCGGTCAGGCCGTCCTCACCGGGCCACAGCAAGCCAGCAAGATACAACGGCCTGCCCGCGCCGACCGGGTGAACGTCAACTCCGATGCCGACCCGCGGCAGCAAGTCGGGCACAACCGTCAGGACGCGAGAATCTCGTCCAGCAGGGCCTCGGCCTTGTCCTCGTTAGTCTTCTCGGCAAGCGCCAGCTCACTGACCAGGATCTGCCTGGCCTTCGCCAGCATCCGCTTCTCGCCAGCCGACAGGCCGCGCTCGCGATCCCGGCGCCACAGGTCGCGGACTACTTCAGCGACCTTGTTGACATCCCCGGAAGCGAGCTTCTCCAGGTTGGCCTTGTACCGCCGGGACCAGTTGGTCGGCTCCTCGGTGTAGGGGGCGCGCAGTACCTCGAATACGCGCTCCAGTCCCTCCTGCCCGACGACGTCGCGAACGCCTACTAGCTCAGCGTTGTCCGCGGGAACACGCACAGTCAGGTCGCCCTTGTCGACCTTCAGCACTAGGTAGGTTCTATCCTCACCCTTGATCACACGGATTTCGATTTCCTCGATCCGAGCAGCCCCATGGTGGGGGTAGACGACGGTGTCGCCGACCTTGAATGACATGTGGCATGTACCCCTTCCGCAGAACCCCATCTTACCACGTTCGGCGTCGGCGATTCTCCGTCGTTGACGGCAAAGGTGCAGGTCAATGGCGCAGTTGTCGGTGTGCAAAATTGCATGCGCCAGATTCGGGCGGCATCCCGGGGCCGATCGGGCCCCAGCGGAGGTACTACCTCAGGGCACGCGGTGCTGTGACAGCCGTCACTGGCCCATACTGAAAGGAGACGTTCGCTCCTGTCGAGAGGTAAGCGTGAACTCAGGCGGCGAACCGGAACGGGACGACACTGGCCTGCCACCGGTCGACATCGAGATTCCCGACGATGCGCGGGAACTTGACCGTGACGTGCAGGCCTACTACCGGGAACGGCGGGCGGAGCGGCGGCGCCAGCGTCACCACCGACTGCACCGCAAGATCGCCAGGGACGGCATCGTGCTGCCGCTGCTGGCCTGCTGCCTGATCCTGGCCCTCATCGCGGGCACTCTGCTCACGGTTTTCACCGCGACCTCTGATCAGGACCTGGGCCGGGCGCCGGCTCCCAGCGCGGGCATCAACCGGCACACCGGCAGCCGCGCCCCCGGCAACTCTGCCCCGAGCGCTCCGGCCGCCAGCGGCCCCGCCCCCAGCAGCTCGTCCTCGAGGAGCTCGACGGCCAGCAGTCCGGCCTCGCTTCGGCCGGCCGCAAGGGTGGTGCACACCAGAAAACCGCTGCCGTCCGGCGCCCTGCAGCTCACCGCTGATGGTCGCACGATCCGGCTTCGGAGCCTGGACCAGACCATGCTGGTGCTGGTGCCGGCCGCTTGCCGGTGCGGCATCGCGGTCGCCGGGCTGGCTGGCATCGCGGCCAGTCAGGGCGTGACAACTTACCTGGTCGGTACTCCGGAGACGAAGGCCGAGGTCACGCGCTTGCATTCCGGGCTGGCTGCGAGCCTGCGGACCGCCACGTCCGTGGCGCTCGACAACCAGCACGTGCTCGCGCATTACTACTCGGTCAGGGGATTGACGGCCGTTATGGTCAGCGGGCCGCATCAGATCGTGTCGTACGCCAAGAATCTCAGCGCGAGCGACAGCCCGGCGCAGGTCCTGGAAGCGCTCACCGGCTAACCCGGCTCGGCCGCCGGATCCGGGCAGTGCCGAAACGGACGGGCCGGCCAGAGCGTCACATCGCCAGGTGGCTACGCTTTCCGACGTCTGTCGGACATCCTCAGGACGAGGGGAGTATGCCGTGATCCGGAGCGGCTGGAGAAGCACGCTGGTGCGTCGGCTGGCGCTCGGGGCGGCCGCGGTGCTGATTCCGGTCCTGGCCGGCTGCGAGGCGGGCAACAATGCGCCGACGGTGGAGTTTCACTACCCCACGGACACGGCCGGCACCGTCGTCGGAGACATCTCGATCAGGAACGTCTTCGTGCTCGGCGCGCCGCTCGGGTCGAGCCTGCACGCGGGCCAGTCAGCCAGCCTGTTCCTGGCCATCGTGAACGACGGTGCACCGGACCGGCTGCAGGCGATCTCCGCGCCAGGGAGTGCTACGTCGGTGTCGCTGCCTAGTGGCGGCGTGCCTGTCGTCGACGGGCACCCCGTGTTCCTGTCCGGCCCGAAGCCTCAGCTCGTGCTCACCGGCCTGACCCGGGCCCTCACCGGCGGTTCGTCGATCAAGTTGCAGCTGACCTTCCAGAAGGCCGGGCTCGTCACGCTTGTTGTCCCGGTCATGCCGCGTGCCTCGCACTACCAGACGTACGCGCCGCCACAGCAGAGCGCAATCACGCCCGCTCCCACGGTCACCGTCACGCCAGGAACCTCGGTTTCGCCGAGCACGACGCCGGATGCTTCCGCTACGCCGAAGGCATCGAACTCGTAAGCGCGGCCGGCCGGACCCGCAGCGCTGACAAGATTCCGTTTGCGTTCGGCCCGTTGCCGCTAGGGGTGTGTTAGTAACCGGAGACACCGCCGTCGGTGTGACTAGATTCTGCTGCTGTGACGCAAGGTGAGCATAGACAGGCGGTCTCGGAGCGCGTTCGCGCGACGGACTGGCCGGCTGACGGTGCTTCCTCACCCCGGCCGATCTCCGTGCAGGCGATCGTCCGCGTCCGGCTCGCAGCCCTCGTATTGCACGAGGTCGAAGGGCTGAGCGGGCCGGACCAGCCGGCTGCGGACGAGGTGACGCTGCGACGGCTGCGCGAGGTGTAACCAGCCCGCCAGCGCTGGACGAAGACGTCTGGCCACGCACGGCTCGTCTCGAGCCTGACGGTGAGGTCTGCGTCGGCGGGGTGCGCCTGAGCTCGCTGGCGGCGGCCTACGGCACGCCCGCCTACATCCTCGACGAGGCAGACGTCCGATCCCGGTGCCGCGCCTACGCCACGGCGTTCCCCGATGCGGAGGTCGCGTATGCGAGCAAGGCGTTCCTGTGCCGCGCGATGGCCAGCTGGGTCCGGCAGGAGGGGCTGTCGCTGGACGTCTGCTCGGCTGGAGAGCTGGCGGTCGCCAGCGCGGTCAGCTTTCCGCCTGGCCGGGTCATCCTGCACGGGAACGCGAAGACGCCGGCAGATCTGCATGCGGCGTTCGGCTACGGCGTCGGGCGTATCGTGATCGACGCCGCCTCGGAGATCGCCAGGCTCGCGGCGGAGGCACCTGCGCGGCAGCGGGTCCTGATCCGCGTCACACCCGGTGTCGACGCCCATGCCCACCGGGCGGTGGCGACAGGGGTGGAGGATCAGAAGTTCGGCTTCTCGCTGGGCTCAGGTGCCGCTGCAGAGGCAGCGCACCGGGTGCTCGGCCATCCCGAGCTCGAGCTGGCCGGCCTGCACTGCCACCTCGGCTCGCCCCCAGCCCGCGACGGTAGCAGGGCGGCACTGCGAGGCGGGGGATGTGCTCGCGGCCGACGTGCCGCTCCCGGCGGACATCCGGCCTGGCGATCTCATCGCCGTGGCGGGCACCGGCGCCTACAACCACTCGATGGCCTCCAACTACAACATGGTCGGACGACCGCCAGTGGTCGCGGTCCGGGACGGCGCCTCGCGTCTGCTGGTCCGCCGGGAGACGAATACCGACTTGATGTCGCGGGATATCGGTCTGTGAGGAGCGCTCCGGTGAAGCATCTCTATCTTGTCCCTGTGCGAGAAGGCAGGGCGGGGACTGCATGCCTGCAAACCGGCCAGCTCAGTTCTGGTGAACCCGTCGGCCTGGCATTCACCTCGGAAGCGTCCATTCTCATGACGCTGGGTCCGTCGCAGCACTGGATACGGCTAGCCCCGGCTGCCCTGCTGGCTCTGCTCGAGCCACTCGGAATCACCAGCATCCGGGTCGACCCGCGGCCGATAGCCGAGCTGGTCACGCAGACCCGGCCGAGTGATCCCCATGCCAGACTCCCGCCGGGCGAGGCGTCCCGCGGCGCCGGCCCTTGGCTAGGGCCGGGCTAACCCGCGCGTCGTGCCGTCAGCCGACCGGCTCGAACTTGTAGCCAAGCCCGCGCACCGTCACGATATGCCGGGGACTGGTCGGTTCGGTTTCGATCTTGGCCCGCAGCCGCTTCACGTGCACGTCGAGCGTCTTGGTATCCCCGACGTAGTCCGCGCCCCAGACCCGGTCGATCAGCTGCATCCGCGTGAGTACCCGGCCTGCGTTCCGGAGCAGCACCTCAAGCAGCTCGAACTCCTTCAGCGGGAGCTGTACCTGCTCGCTGCGAACGGTCACCACGTGCCGGTCCACGTCCATTCGTACCGGGCCGGACTCCATGATCGAGCTGATCGGCTCGTCCACGTCACCTCGCCGGCGCAGCACAGCGCGCATCCTGGCGACGAGCTCACGGGAGGAGAACGGCTTCGTCACGTAGTCGTCGGCGCCAAGCTCAAGCCCGACCACCTTGTCGATCTCGCTGTCCTTGGCCGTCAGCATGATCACCGGCACGTTGGACCGCTCGCGCAGGGTCCTGCAGACCTCGCTGCCCGGCAGGCCGGGCAGCATGAGATCCAGCAGCACCAGGTCGGCGCCAGTGCGATCGAACGTCTCGATAGCGTCCGGACCGGTGGGGCAGACGGCGACCTCGAAGCCTTCCTTGCGGAGCATGTACGACAGCGCGTCGCTGAAGGATTCCTCGTCCTCGACAACGAGCACCCGAGTCACTTAACTGCCTCCCTGACAGATCGCGCGGCCCGGTGGTCCGTTCGCGCTGCTGGTTGTTCCTTATCACCGACAGGCAGTCCGCGCCTAGGGCGGAGCGGAAGCCGGAGCGTGAAAGTGGAGCCTTGGCCTTCCTGGCTCATTACCGTGACGTTGCCCCCGTGCGCTGCCGTGACGTGCTTCACGATGGCCAGGCCCAGTCCGGTCCCCCCGGTCGCCCGCGATCGTGCCGGGTCGACCCGGTAGAACCGCTCAAAGATCCGCTCGCGGTCCCGCTCCGGGATGCCGATGCCCTGGTCGGTCACGCTGACCTCGGCCATCCAGCTGGATGCGGTCCGCACCGTGATGACCACCCGGGTCTTGTCCGGGCTGTAGGCAACGGCATTTTCGAGCAGGTTCCGCAGCGCGGTTACCAGCAGATCTTCATCACCGAGGATGGAAGCGCCGCGATCCCCGGTGACTTCCAGTGAGATGCCGCGCGCGGTCGCGCGCATCCGGCACCGGTCCACCGCCTCGGCCACGACATCGTCGAGCACGACCGGGCTCGGATCCGGTACCGGCTCAGCCGCCTGAATCCGCGACAGCATGATCAGGTCCTGTACCAAGTCAGTCAGCCGCGATGCTTCCTGGCGCATCCGCCCGGCGAACCGGAGCACTGCCTCGGGGTCGTCGGCAGCCTCCTCGACCGTCTCGGCCAGCAACGCCAGGGCGCCAACCGGGGTCTTCAGCTCGTGACTGATGTTGGCCACGAAGTCACGGCGTACCTCGTCGACCCGCCGACTCTCGGTCTGGTCCTCGGCGAGGAGCAGGATCAGGCCGCCATCGCCGACCGCCGGTCCCAGCGGAGCCACCCGGACGGCAAAGCTCGTCGCCCGCCCGTTGAACCGGGTGGTCATGATGTCGATCTCGCCCTCGCGCGGCATGCCCTCCCGGCGAACCTGGCGGGCCAGGGCGAGTAGCTCGCCGACCACTAGCCGCTCGCCGTCGACGAGGCCGAATTCACGCGCTGCCGCGCTCGAACTGAGCACCCGGTCGTCGCTGTCTAGTACCACCGCAGATGACAGGAGCACCGCGAGCACCGAGCTGACGCCCGCAGGCAGCTTGCTCTCCTGGAGTAGGCCTGGGTCTGGCATGTCCGAAGACATGACTACTTGCACCCCCATCTCCACGCTCTGATGTTAAGCGTGCGACCTCGTCGCGCCCACTGCCCAGTCCGCCCGGCTGCGGCTATTCGCAAAGTGTTCACGAGCCTGACAGCCAGCGTCCATGTCGATTGTGCCTGCTATGCACCACTGAGATGAACGGGTCATTAACGAAGGCTGGCAATTCCGTCCTCAATGCGCGGCACTGCGCCGCGGAGTGATCGCGGCACGCAGGTCTCCGCCGCCCGTTGGAGCCGCAGGCCAGCTCACCGCCCCTGAGCGCGGACGGCCTCAGCGGCATGAGCCGCTGCGTCCGGGTCCAGGTAGCGCCCGCCTGGCTGCACCGGTCGGAACTGGTCGTCAAGCTCGTACACCAGCGGCAGGCCGGTCGGGATGTTGAGCTCGGCAATGTCGGCATCGCTAATCCCGTCCAGGTGCTTGACCAGTGCCCGCAGCGAGTTACCGTGCGCCACGACGAGCGTGATCTGGCCGACGGCCAGGTCAGGGACGATGCCGTCGTACCAGTACGGCATCATCCGCAGTACGACGTCGCGCAGGCATTCCGTCCTGGGTCGCAGCTCGGGTGGCAGCAGGGCATAGCGCGGGTCGCTCACCTGCGACAACGGGTCGTCATCGGCCAGCGGCGGTGGTGGCACGTCATATGACCTGCGCCACAGCATGAACTGCTCGTCGCCGTACTGCTGCCGCGTCGCCGCCTTGTCCTTGCCCTGCAGCGCGCCGTAGTGCCGCTCGTTCAGCCGCCACGACCGGCGCACCGGCAGCCAGCTCAGGTCTGCGACGTCCAGGGTGATGTTGGCAGTCTCGATAGCCCGGCTCAGCACCGAGGTATGCACCGTGTCCGGCCGCAGCCCGGCTCCGGTCAGCTGCTGCCCGGCACGCGCCGCCTCGGCCCGGCCCCGTTCCGACAGGCGGGCATCCACCCACCCGGTGAACAGCCCTTTGTCGTTCCACTCGCTCTCGCCATGCCTGATCAAGATGAGCGTGCTCATGCCAGAAATCCTAGCCCGGCCGTTTTCGCGGGATTCGCCGCTGAGCAGGAGTGTGATTAAAACCCTAGAAAACTAGCCGGGAACGGGGTGAAATCGGCCGGACCTTCACGGCACTGCTCGGCTTAACTAGCGGGAATCGGATCGGCGCCTGCGGAGTTGACGTGATCCGGAGGTGAGAGTCTGTGCCGCGACGCTATCCCCGGCGGATCGCGACCGTCAGCGTCCACACGTCTCCGCTCGAGCAGCCGGGAACCGGTGACGCGGGCGGACTGAACGTTTACGTCGTGGAGGTCGCCAAGCGGCTCGCCGACCGAGGCGTCGAGGTCGACATCTTCACCAGGGCGGTCTCCCGCGACCAGCCCCAGGTGGCCGAGCTGGCCCCGGGCGTGCTGGTACGTCATCTGGCCGCAGGCCCGTTCGAGGATCTGGATAAATCCGATCTGCCAGGGCAGCTCTGCCAGTTCACCTTCGAGCTGCTCCGAACCGAAGCGGCACACGCACCAGGCCGCTACGACCTAGTGCACGGTCACTACTGGCTATCCGGCCAGGTCGGCGCGGTAGCCAAGGAGCGGTGGGGCGTCCCGCTCATCCAGTCGATGCACACCCTCGGCAAGGTCAAGAACGCTGCGCTGGCGGCCGGAGACAATGCCGAGCCAGAGATCCGGCTCCGTGGCGAGGCTGAGGTAGTGGCCAGCGCCGATCGGCTCGTCGCCAACACCGACGACGAGGCTCAGCAGCTCATCGGCCACTACGCCGCCGACCCGGCCAGGGTCATCACTATCAATCCGGGCGTGGACCTGTCGGTGTTCCGGCCTGGCTCCCAGTTGCTGGCGCGCCGGCAGCTCGGCTTGCCTGAGGATGGCGTCGTACTGGTCTTCGCCGGCCGCGTGCAGCCGCTCAAGGCGCCTGATGTGGTCCTGCATGCCGCGGCCAAGCTGGTCGCGGACGATCCCGGACTGCGGAGCAAGCTGACCGTCGCCTTCGTTGGCGGCCCGAGCGGCGCTGGCCGGCAGGACCCGGACGGCCTCGAACAGCTGGCTGGCCGGCTCGGCTTGGCTGGCCTGGTGCGGCTGGAGCCGCCGTGCCCGCAGCCCGAGCTTGCCCGGTGGTACCGCGCGGCCACGCTGGTCATGGTGCCGTCGTACTCGGAGTCCTTCGGCCTGGTCGCGATGGAAGCTCAGGCGTGCGGCACGCCTGTGGTGGCTGCGGCGGTCGGCGGGCTGCGGATCGCAGTCCGGCACGGGTACTCCGGGGTGCTGGTTGACTCCCGCGATCCTGGCCATTACGCCAGAGCCGTGCGGGACTTGATCAGCGCGCCGGCCGGTCTGGCCCGGCTCGCGCGCGGCGCCCGCGAGCACGCATCCCGGTTCGGCTGGTCCGCTACGGTCGACGCGCTTCTGCAGCTGTACGCGACCGTGACCGCCGAGGCAGCCGCCGCGGTCGACGCGTGAGCCCGGCTGACTACGACTCTTCGCTGCGAGCCGCGCTCGGGTCACTCGACGTGAGCTACGAGTCGCCCCAGCCCGGCAGCTATCTGGTATCGCTGCCCGGACAGCACAAGCTGAAGACCATGACCTGGCTCATCGCCGGTACGCATAGCCTGCTGGTCGAGGCGTTCTTCTGCCGGCAGCCGGATGAGAACCACGCGGAGTTCTACCGCTTCCTGCTCGAGCGGTGCGCCCGGATGTACGGGGTGCACTTCGCGCTCGATCCGGTCGGCGATGTCTACCTTGTCGGCAGGCTGCCCCTGGATGCGATCAGCCCGGACGAGATCGACAGGCTGCTTGGCTGCGTGCTCAGTTATGCCGACGAAACCTTCGACCAGGCGCTGATGATCGGATTCGCGTCGGCGATCAAGAAGGAGTACGCCTGGCGGCTGAAACGCGGCGAGAGCGTGGCCAATCTCCAGGCATTCGGCCGGATCACCGGCTCTGACGGCCCGCGGTTCGGCGAGCAGCCCGGCTAGGCAACCGCCGGCGCCGCCGCGCGGGCGAAGGCGTGCCGCATTCCAGGCGAATCGTCAGGACCTGACGAGCCGCGAGACCGCGTCGGCCGCTTCCTTGACCTTCAGCTGCGCTTCCGGGCCGCCTTGCTCAATCGCCTGGGTCACGCAGTGCCCGAGGTGGTCTTCCAGCAGGCCGATCGCGACCGCCTGGAGCGCCCGGGTGGCCGCGGAAATCTGGGTAAGCACGTCGATGCAGTAGGCGTCGTCGTCGACCATGCGTTGCAGGCCGCGGATCTGGCCCTCGATCCTGCGCAGCCGCTTCAGGTAGGACTCTTTGTCCTGCGTGTACCCGTGCATATTCCGAAGGTACACGGCCTGCGACCAGGCTGGCAGGTAGCTGCGGACAGCCTCGGCGGCTGAGTGAACCCTGAGGCGCACTTCAACGATTCTTAGGACGAGGCCGCGACTTTAGACTTGCTAGCAGAACCGGGCACTTGCTAGCGGGTCCGCTGCCGGGCGGCCGCAACGCCGTCCCGCGGCTCTGCTTCGCGGGACAGGAGGGACGAAGAACGTCATGCCGCAGCACGACATCCGCGCCGCTGCGCACGACCGGGACGCCGGCATGGCCAAGATCACCGCGTTGAGCTGGCGGACTGGCGCGGCCGGAGTCGTGATCGCTGGCCTGCTCACGTTTGCACTCGGTCACCATGCAGCTGCCAGCAGCGGCCCCGCGGAACACCGGGACAACCAGGGCACCATCATCATCCCGGCCCAGCCGCCAGCTCCGGCAGCGGGCTCCGGCCAGGTAACGTCTGGCGCGTCATGACAGCCGGTGCGTGGTGACGACGAGCGAGATAACCAGGGACTCGTTCGCAGTTTTCGGCACCACTGCAGTCCTCCTCGTCACCAGCCCCCGCGCGATCGGCCAGGCTCGTGCCGTTGCCGACCGCGTGCTCGCGGAGGTCGACCTCGCCTGCAGCCGCTTCCGGCCGGACTCCGAACTGTCCAGGCTGAACGCGGCCGGGGGCAAGCCGGTAGCGATCAGCGCCGTGTTCGCCGACTTGCTGGCCGCCGCTCTGCGCGCAGCGAAACTGACTGGCGGTGACGTCGATCCGACCTGTGCGCGCGCTCTGGCCAGCCTCGGTTACGACCGCGACTTCGCAGATGTGCGCAAGGCCGGGGCGCAGTCGCCTCCGCTGGCCGGCCCGGTCGGTCCAGTCGGCCCTGTCCCTGGCTGGGCCCGGGTACGGCTAGACAGCGGGGGGCGCCGAGTCTGGCTTGAGCACGGCGCGCAGCTCGATCTGGGCGCGACAGCCAAAGCGCGGGCGGCCGACAAATGCGCGCAACAGATAGCCGACCGCGTTGGTTGCGGTGTCCTGGTCAGTCTCGGCGGTGACGTGGCAGTCGGCGGCGAGGCGCCACCGGACGGCTGGCAAGTCCGGGTCACCGACGACCACGCCGCACCGAGCTGGGCGGCCGGCCAGACCGTAACGATCAGTTCCGGCGGTCTGGCGACGTCCAGTACCACTGTGCGGACCTGGACGGCGGGCGGCCGCCAGGTCCATCACATCATCGATCCGTCCACCGGCGAGCCTGCCAGATCGTGCTGGCGTACGGTCAGCGTCGCCGCCGGGACGTGCACCGACGCGAACACGGCGAGTACCGCTGCCATCGTCCGCGGAGCCGCGGCGCTGGACTGGCTGCACGACATCGGCCTGCCGGCCCGGCTGGTCCGGCATGACGGGACCGTCGAGACGACGGCCGGCTGGCCGCGCGACGAACCCGACGATGCAGCATGACCGGCACCGGCCAGCTCGATGCGATCATCGTCACCTCGTCGACACCGCTCTGGTATGCAACCCGCGCGACGGGCCTGGTCGCCATGGTCCTGCTGACCGCAAGCATGGCGCTGGGTCTGCTGTCCTCGGTGCGCTTCCAGCGGCCGGCGTGGCCCCGGTTCGTGACCCTGGGCCTGCATCGCAACCTCTCGCTCCTGGCGCTCGGATTCACCGTCGCTCACGTACTGACGACGGTGCTGGACAGCTTCGTGTCCATCCCGATCCAAGATGCGTTCGTGCCGTTCATTTCGTCCTACCGGCCGATCTGGGTCGGCCTCGGCGCCATCGCGCTCGACCTGATGCTCGCTCTCATCATCACGAGCCTGTTGCGCACCAGGATGGGCCTGCTGAGCTGGCGCCTGGTGCACTGGACTGCCTACCTTTGCTGGCCAGTCGCAGTGCTGCACGGGCTCGGGACTGGCACGGACACACCGGTCCGGTGGGTGCTCGTGCTGACCGCCTGCTGCGTTCTCGTCGTTGCCGGGCTGACTTTCTGGCGGCTGGCCCTGGCCTGGCCCGCTCGCCCGGTAGCGAGTGCCGCGGCCGTTGCGCTAATCCTTGCGACGCTGATCGCCGGCGGAGCCTGGCTGCGGGCCGGTCCGCTATCCCCCGGCTGGACCGCCAGGTCAGGCACGCGCACTGGACCGCCCGCGGGAGCGGCTGGGCCAGATCACCGGATCAGCCGGTGACAGTGCGCGGCTTTGCGGTGCCGGGCGCGGGGCGCCCGGCACCCGGCCCGGCAGATCTCCGGCTGATCGTCCGCGATGAGCCGCTCTCACTTGCCGAGCACACCGGCTATTACGGACCGCTGCCCTCCGGCCAGCCCGGCATGCTGATCGCGGAGGTGGAACGCTCCGGCCTGACCGGCCGTGGCGGTGGCGCCTTCCCGGCTGGCCGCAAGATGCGTGCCGTCGCCGAGGCCAGCGTGCACTCTCGAACTGGCCGCACCGCGGGCAGTGTCGTGGTCGCCAACGGCTCGGAGTCCGAGCCCGCCAGCAGCAAGGACGGCATCCTGCTCAGTCGCGCGCCGCACCTCGTGCTCGACGGGATCGCGCTGTGCGCCGCCGCGGTCGGCGCCAGCCGCGCGTATCTTTGCGTCGGCAACCGGGCCAGCGCGACTGACCGGTCACTGGCGCAAGCGCTGGCCGAACGAGCCAGGGCCGGCCTGGACCCGGTGGCCGTCGAGATTCGCGCGACTGCCGACGGCTACCTGGCTGGTCAGGAGAGCGCGCTGATCAGCGCCCTGAACGGCAATGCGCCGCTGCCGACGTTCATCCCGCCGCGGCCAGCGGAGCGCGGCGCGCACCGGCGGCCGACGCTGGTGCTGAACGTCGAGACGCTCGCTCACATCGCGCTCATCGCCCGGTTCGGCAGTCAGTGGTTCGCCGCGGCGGGGACGACCGGCTCGCCCGGGTCAGCCCTGGTGACCGTGACCGGAGCGGTCCGGCGGCCGGGCGTGCGGGAGATTCCGCTCGGCATTCCGCTTGGTGAGGTGCTGCACCGCTGCGGCCTGGTCGAGCCCGCGCAAGCTGTGCTCACCGGCGGCTACTTCGGCACCTGGCTGCCGCTGCCTGCCGCGCTGACGGTTCCGGTCAGTGACGAGGGCATGCGAGCCGCCGGAGCCTCGCTCGGCCCTGGCGTGCTGGCAGTGCTGCCTGAGGCAGCATGCGGGCTGGCCGAGACCGCCAGGGTGGCCAGCTTCCTTGCCGCGCAGAGCGCAGGACAATGCGGCCCGTGCCGCAACGGCCTGCCAGCCCTGGCCGAGGCGCTGAACTGGCTGGCGTTCGGTCAGCCTGGCCCGGACATCATCGGCTGGGTACAGCAGCTGGCAGGCCTCGTGGCCGGCCGGGGAGCTTGCCATCTGCCCGACGGCGCGGCAGGCCTGGTCCGCAGCGCACTCACCGTGTTCGCAGCCGACGTGCAGGCGCACTTGTCGGCAGGGCCGTGCGCGCGGGCTGGCGGGCCACCGGTCCTGGCGATCCCGTACCGGTCGCCGCAGTGAGCCCGCATGCTGACGGCGGAAGCAGCCGCGAGCCGCCACCCGGCCGGCCGCAGCTCCGGGTGAACCCGATTGCCTGCGACGCGCACGGGCTTTGCATCGAGCTGCTGCCCGAACTGATTTCCGCCGATCCCTGGGGCTATCCGATCGTCGCGTCCGGCCCCGTGCCGCTGCGACTGCAACCGCTGGCGCGTCGCGCGGTCGCTGCCTGCCCGACACTCGCGCTGATGCTGACTAGCCCGCCGCACTAGCCGCTGGCTAGCATCGCTAGACCGGTGACGCGGACAAAAGTCCGCAGTCAGCGCTGCGACATCGGAGGACGTGAGCGATGGGCCCACTGCACGGCGTACGGGTAATCGAGATTGCCAGCCTGGCTCCGGCCCCCTTCGGCTGCATGATCCTGGCTGATCTCGGCGCCGACGTGCTCCGCGTCGACCGGGCCGAGCGATGCGGCCCGCAGGCGCGACAGCCCAGCGATCCGCTCAGCCGCGGTCGCCGCTCGATCGGCTTGAATCTCAAGGACCCGGCAGCCATCGACGTACTGCTCCGGCTAACCGACGCTGCCGACGTGCTGGTGGAAGGTTTCCGGCCCGGCGTAGCCGAGCGACTCGGCTTCGGCCCGCAGGTGTGCGCGGAGCGCAATCCCGGCCTTGTCTTCGCCCGGATGACGGGATGGGGCCAGGACGGTCCGCTCGCGCCGACTGCCGGCCACGACATCGACTACATCGCGATCTCCGGTGCGCTCAGCATGGTCGGCCGGGCCGGGGAGTCCCCGGTGCCCCCGGTGAACTTGCTCGGTGACTTCGGCGGCGGCGGCATGCTGCTGGCGCTCGGCATCCTCGCCGCCCTGGTCGAGCGCGCTCGCAGTGGCCGGGGGCAGGTTGTGGACGCCGCCATGGTGGACGGGTCGGCGCTGCTCACCTCGTTTGTCTACGGCATGCTCGCCTCCGGTACCTGGCAGGACAAGCGCGGCACCAACCTGCTGGACGGCGGAGCGCCGTTCTACGACACCTATGCCACCGCTGACGGACAGTACGTAGCCGTCGGCGCGCTAGAGCCGCAGTTCTACGCCGCGCTGCTGCAGGGGCTCGGACTCACCGATGCCGGCTTGCCGCAACAGCACGACCGCGATGGCTGGCCGGTCCTGCGACAGCGGTTCGCCGCCGCCTTCGCGTCCCGCACCAGGGCCGAGTGGGAGCAGGTATTCGCTGGCACCGACGCTTGCGTAGCGCCAGTCCTGACCATGACCGAAGCACCCGGGCACCCGCACGCGACGGCCAGAAGCGCGTTCGTCGAGATCGGCGGGGTCACTCAGCCAGCCCCGGCACCTAGATTCGGGCGAACGGCCGCCCCCGAGCCGGTACCGCCGCCCAGGCCGGGCCAGGACACCGACTCGGTACTGGCCGGTCTCGGTCTGACCGCAGCCGACGTCGCGGACTTGCATGCCAGGGGTGTGGTTGGCTAAGCGGCTGGTCGCAGGGCTCCGCAGCCCGCAAGACGCGGAGATTCTGCGGCTTGCCGTTCCGGCGTTCGGCGCGCTCGTTGCCGAGCCGCTGTTCCTGCTGGCTGACTCTGCCATCGTTGGCCGGCTCGGCACCGTCCCGCTTGGCGGCCTCGGCATCGCCAGTCAGGTGCTGGCCACGCTTGTCGGCGTAGCGATCTTCCTGGCCTACGGCACCACTGCCGCTGTTTCCCGTCAGCTGGGCGCTGGCCGCCGCGACGCCGCGATCCGGCACGGCATCGATGGCCTGTGGCTGGCGGCAGCCATCGGCGTCGTGGTTCTCGCGATCGGCTGGCCGCTTGCCACGCGGATCGTCGTAGCGTTCGGCGGCACCCCGGCAGTCAGCCACGAGGCGGTCACCTACCTGCGGATCAGCCTGCTCGGGGCACCGGCCATGCTCGCCGTGCTGGCCGGCACCGGCGTGCTGCGCGGGCTCCAGGACACCAGAACGCCGCTGCTGGTCGCCGTCGTCGCGAATGCCGTCAACATCGCGCTCAACGCGACCTTCGTACTTGGCTTGCACTGGGGGATCGCCGGCTCGGCCTGGGGCACGCTCGTGGCCCAGACCGGCTCTGGCGCCGCCTATCTCGCAGTCGTCGGCCGCGGCGCCCGCCGGGCGGGCATCAGCCTGCGGCCTGATCGCCGGGGCATCACGACCGCCGCTGTCGCAGGGGCCGCGCTGGTGCTGCGCACGCTCGCACTGCAAGCGGTACTGATCTTGATGACCGCCATCGCGGCCCGGCAGTCGGACGCCGCAATCGCCGCGAGCCAGGTCGCCATGCGGGTCTGGAGCCTGTTCGTCTACGCACTTGACGCGATCGCCATCGCCGCGCAGGCGATCACAGGCCGGTATCTCGGGGCCGGCGACGTAGCGGGCGCCAGGGCCGCCACCCGGCGGATGATCGGCTGGGGTGCCGTCTACGGCGTGATCTTCTCACTTCTCCTGCTCGTGCTCAGGCCGGCCATCCCCGGCCTGTTCGGCGTCACGCCCGCAGTACGTAGCCTGCTGCTTGCCGTGCTGCTCGTGATCATCGTGCAGCAGCCGGCGGCCGGCGTGGTGTTCGTGCTCGACGGAGTGCTGATCGGCGCCGGCGACCAGGACTACCTGGCGCTTGCCGGGCTGGTCACGCTCGCCGTCTTCGGCGCCGCAGCGGCGATCGTGGTCGGGGCCGGCGCGGGCCTGGTCGCACTGTGGCTCGCGTACGCCGCCTGGATGCTCGCCAGGTTCGCCACCCTGACACTGCGCAGCCGGACATCGCGCTGGCTGGTAACCGGAGCGGTGCGCTAGCCCCGGCCGGTATCAGTGACCCATCG
The DNA here is from genome assembly GCA_963831615.1 of uncultured Actinomycetota bacterium. Lineage (GTDB taxonomy): Bacteria > Actinomycetota > Actinomycetes > Streptosporangiales > Streptosporangiaceae > JAJYUU01. The sequence continues at coordinate 53,328 of CAWHQU010000008.1, forward strand.
CCACTTCGACGATGCGGAACACCACGGCGCCCATCGCAATCGCCAGGTAGAGCCACATCCCGGCCAGGCCGAGGCGGCGGCCAGCCGACATCTGCGCCGGCGCGAGCATGGTCAGGGCCGGCATCCGCCAGTTCTCCTTGCTCATGCCGTCCGGCCGGGTTAGCCGGTCCGGCTCAGCCCCGCCGGCGGGCGCGGTCTGCGCGGCGGCCGGGCCGCGACCGCGCATGACGATGACGGCAACGACGACCAGCGCAAGGCCGGCGAACGCGATCATGATCATCAGGATCTGGTGTGAGCTGATGTGCGGGAACGTCACCGACGTGACCAGGATCAGCGACAGCATCACCAGCAGGGCAATGACCGCGCCGGTGAAGGCGTTGGTGAACCGGCCGTTTACCCACGGGCCCAGTACCGCCTTGTCATTGCACAGCAGCAGCAGGAAGACCGTGGCGCTCGGCAGCAGCACGCCCGCCAGAACCTGGACCCCCTCGGTGAACAGGCCAAGCGGAGAGCCAGGAATAAGCACGATCGTCGCGGCACCGGCGATCAGCGCCGCGTACATGACGTAGAAGCCCTTGGCCTGCCGGATGCCGCGGTGCAGCGAGTGCTTGAGGCCGAGCACGTCGCCGAGCGCGTAAGCAGTGGAGAGCGAGACCGCGAACGCGCCGATCATGGACGCGTCCAGCAACGCCACAGCAAACAGCGCGCCCGCCGCCTTCCCCGCCGATGCCGCGAGCCCGGCGGCAAGCCCCGCCGCGTCGGTGTAGTGGCCTGCCCCGGCCGTCCCGGCGAAAGCCGCCGCGGTCGCGCCCATCAGCGCCGCTCCGCCGACGATGACGATGGCGATGCCGATGACTAGATCAGCCTTCTCGTACGGGATGAAGCGCGGAGTGATGCGCTTGTCGATGACATAGGACTGCTGGAAGAACAGTTGCCATGGCGCCACGGTCGTGCCGACAATCCCGATGATCAGCAGCATGACCGTGCCAAGCTGCCCGCTTCCGCCGGGTATGGCCGGCAGCACGAATCCGGTGGCGACCTGCCCCACGGCCGGATGCGACAGCACATACAGCGGAATCAGCAGCAGCGACCCAGCACAGAAGGCAATCGCGATCCGCTCGAACCTGCGGAAGCTGCCTGTCATGGCGGAGGCGACGATGACCAGCGCGGCCAGCAGCACCGCAACGATCCTGGGTACGCCGAGGTAACCGGCCGCCAGCGTGATCCCGATGAACTCGGTGATGATGGTCAGCGCGTTGAGGAGGAACAAGTCGATCACGCTGAAGGCGCCCCAGAACCTGCCGAACCGCTCCAGGATCAGCCGGGCGTGCCCGACGCCGGACACCGCGCCAAGCCTGAGCACCATCTCCTGGTTCACATACAGGATCGGGATCAGCAGCACGAACGTCCAGAGCAGGTGCGTGCCGTAGTTCTGGCCAGCCTGACCGTAGGTGGAGAACGCGCCTGCGTCGTTGTCTCCGACCATCACGATCAAGCCTGGCCCGACGATCGCGAGCAGGGTCTTAAGCTTCGCGCTGGCTGACTTGCGTGCCGCGATGTCGTCAACGGCAATCGTGCCCAGCGCGCCGCGGATGTCGCCGACGTGCGCTGAGTCGAGTGCAGCCGCGCGTGCGGAGTGCTCGGCTGCCGGACCGCGCAGGTCCGACGTTGCTGAGGTCACGGCAAATCACCCCTTCACCGCCGTCGCCGCGGCGGGGTCAGGGGGCACGCACAACCGGGTGCGGGAGCCTTAAGCTGGCAGGCTCCAGCAGACAGCCGAGATTACGCGAGCGTGCCCGGGGCAGGCAGGATTAGCGGCGAGGGGCCGTTTTCGGCCCGGACTATCAGAGTCCATTGCTCGCCTCCCTCCTGCCGCGGCAGCACCGCGCCGACTGCAGCCGCCCGCCGGATGGCGGGCACGCCCGTAGCCAGGCACCTCACGAGGACAGCGAACGCCGGGCAGGATCCGCCCGCCACGGCCAGGCACCCCCTCGTTAGAGCTTTGGCACTTCACGGCGTAGCGCGCCAAAAGGCTCGCGCAGCCACCTGGCCTCACCCCTTACTCCGGGGAGAGGTGTCCTGATCCGGAGCGTCTCTCGACGGGTGGGATCAGTGGCCTATGTCCGTGAAGACGCCTCACCGAACAAGGTGTCCGTATTACAGAGCACTTTGAGCATGCCCGCCGGAACGCGCAGATGTCAAGCTGACGGACAACTCGGACAGCCAGCTACTCTTGGTCGCGGCACCGCCCGGTCTCCCGCCACACGTCACTGGAATGGTATGAAGGCCACGTCAGGTGCTATCGGACCGGGAGGGGCGCTGCAGCGTGGCCATGCGACGAGCCGTCGGCTCGCTCCGGCAGCAGGGCGACCTGGCTGAGGGCCTTGGCTATACCCTCAAGCGCCAGCTGCTCGGCAAGCCGCTCATCAACGAGCAGCTCGGCGAGCAACGACTGTCCAAGCGGCTGGCGCTTGGCGTGCTGTCGCCAGATGGCATCTCCTCCTCGGCCTACGGCACCGAGGAAATCCTGATCGAGTTGCTCAGGGGCGGGCTGGCGGCTGCGGCCTTCACGCTGATCCTGCCGCTGACGGGCGTCGTCCTCTTCGTGATGGTCCTGGTGGTGCTTTCTTACCGCGAGGTCGTCACGATCTACACCCGGGCCGGCGGCTCTTATGTCGTCGCGCGGGACAACTTCGGGCCCCGGGTAGCTCAGATCGCGGCCGTCGCGCTGCTGGTCGACTACGTGGTGACCGTAGCGGTGCAGGTCGCGGCCGGCACCGCGGCAGTCGCCTCGGCGTTCCCGAACAGCCCGATCAACAACACCACGATCATCACGCTGATCTCCATCTTCGTAATCCTGCTGATGCTGTACGGCAACCTGCGCGGCATCCGCGAGGCGGGCAAGGCATTCGCGGTCCCGACGTACCTGTTCTCCACCGCCGTCATCATCATGATCGGCGTCGGCCTCGGCCGGGAGATCTTCGGCTCGCTGCCGCACGTGCCCATCCCGCCGCACGCCGCCATCTGGGGGGCGGGAGCCGCGGAGAACCACAGCAGCCTGATCACGTTCGCGATGATCTTCGTGCTGGCCCGGGCATTCGCCAACGGCGGTTCGTCCCTCACCGGCATCGAGGCAGTCTCGAACGCGGTCAGCGCGTTCAAGCCGCCGGAAGGCGTGAACGCCCGCCGCGTGCTGGTCATCGAGGGCTGCATCCTCGGCACGCTGGTGGCCGGCATTTCCTGGCTGGCGCACGTCACCCACGCGACGCCCTACAAGATCGGCTTCCCGACCGTGCTGTCCCAGGAAGCCCACGTGGTGTTCGGCCATTCCTGGGCGGGAACGGGCATGTGGGTGCTAGTCCAGGCGGCAACCGCGCTGATCTTGTACACCGGCGGCAACACCAGCTTCAATGGCTTCCCGTTCCTGGCCAACTTCGTGGCGGAGGACGCGTTCCTGCCACGCTGGCTGACCAAGCGCGGCCACCGGCTGGTGTTCTCCAACGGCATCATCGTCCTGGCCATCGTGTCCATCACGCTGCTGGCGGTAGTGGGGTCGAACGTCAACAACCTCGTGCCGTTCTACGCCCTGGGCGTGTTCACCGCGTTCACCATGGCCGGCTTCGGGATGGCCAAGTACCACCACCGGATGCGGGAACGAGGCTGGCGCTACAAGCTCGTCATCAACTTCTCAGCCGGCGTTACCTCGCTGGTCGTGGTGCTGATCTTCGTGACCGTGAAGTTCACCGAGGGCGCCTGGCTGGTCGTGGTGCTGTTCATCTTCGGCGTGCCGGCCCTGATCTTCCTGAACCGCCAGTACCGGATGGAAGCGACCGTGCTGGAGGGCATCGGCAGCCGGGGCAAGCCGCCGGAGCCGCCCACCTACTCCCGCCGCAGCGTCTTCGTCTTCATCGACGACTTCGACCTGGCCACCATCGCTGGCCTGCGGTACGCGCGCAGCCTGCGGCCCACCTCGCTGCGCGCCGTGCATTTCGTCATCGACAACATCCAGGCGGACAAGCTGAGACAGGACTGGGTGCGGGCTAACCCGGCCATGCCGCTGGACTTCGTCGACTGCCCCGACCGTCGCCTCGCCAACGCGGCCGCCACCCTGGTCAGCGCGGAGGCGGTGCTGCCGGGTGTAGGCGTTACCGCGATCCTGCCGCGGCGCAGTTACGCTCCGATCGTCGGCCGCCTGCTGCACGACCGGACCGCAGACAAGATGGCCGCCGTGATCAGCCGGATACCGCACGCCGCCGCTACGATCGTGCCCTTCGACGTGCGCAGCAGGGTGGAGAGCCTGACCCGGCGCGGGCAGGCCGGAAAGCCCGGCGGCGACGGCACCGCGACCGTGCCGCAGCCCGCCGCCCTGCCAGGCCAGCAGCCCGAGCAGGCCGGCCAGGCAGAGCAAGCCGGCCAGGCAGAGCAGGCCGGCAAGGCAGGCGTGACTGCAGACGGCCAGCCCCGCAGCCGGCGTGAGCGAGCAGCGGCGGAGGAGCCGATCGGTGCTGATCTCACCGCTCCGGCCTACGGCGGCGAGTACGACCACCCGGTTCCGAGATTCGGGGTGACGCCGATCGGTTCGCTGAAGCGGCCCGGCCGGGCACTGACCGAAGGCCGGGTACACACCGTCGAGATCCGCCCTGTCGAGCACAACACGGTCCTGGCCTGCGACGTCGAAGACTCCACCGGGCAGCTCACCGCCTTGTTCTACGGCCGCTCGAACATTCCGGGACTGCGGCCGGGCTCCAAGGTGCGACTGCGCGGCCAGGTAGGCATCCGGGACGGGAAGCCCGTCATGATCAACCCCGCCTACGAGTTGCTTGCTCCCGGTGAGCCAGGCGCGCCCGAACCCAGCTCCGGGGACGAACCAGGCCGATGACCAAGCCGCAGCCACCCGGCCGCGATCAGAGGCGAGATCACGGCAGGGAGCGTCCGGTGCCGGGCACCGGCGGTTACCATGCGCATTCGCACGTCAGACAGACAGTGACCGGCCGCTATCGCCGCGCTCTCACCGTCGTGCTGCTAATCAGCCTCGGTATCGCGATAGCCGAAGTCATCGGCGGGGCGATTACCGGCGCGCTGGTGCTGTTCGCCGACGCGGCACACATGGCCGCCGACGCGGGCGGCATCGGGTTGTCGCTGCTGGCCGCCTGGTTCGCCGCCCGGCCGGCCACCGACCGGCGAACTTTCGGCTACGCGCGGGCCGAGATCCTCGCCGCGATGGCGAACTCGCTGCTGCTCCTCGCCATGACCGCGCTGATCGTCACCGAGGCGATCCGGCGGCTGCCATCGCCGCCCGCGGTCAGTTCAGGGCTGCTGATCGCCTTCGGCCTGGGCGCGCTCGCGGCCAACGCCTGCTCGCTGCTGGTACTGCGGCATGGCCAGGCCGAGAGCCTGAACGTCCGCAGCGCGTTCCTTGAGGTAGCTGCCGACACGCTGGGTGCTGCCGCGGTGATCGTGACCGGGATCATCATCAGCGCGACCGGATACCTGCTGGCAGACCCGATCGCCTCGCTGGCCGTCGGCGTGCTGATCCTGCCGCGCACCTGGCGATTGCTCCGGGAGGCTGTGGACATCCTCCTCGAGACCAGCCCGGAGGGCATCGACCTGGTCGAGATCCGCCAGCACCTTGCCGCCGTTCCCGGTATTCGTGAGGTGCACGAGCTCCATGTCTGGACGATCACCTCAGGGCTGCCGGTGTTCTCCGCGCACGTGGTAGTCGACCCAGCCGTCATCGAGCGCGGGGAGAGCGCGATCATGCTGGACAGGCTGCAGGAATGCCTGCGCGGGCATTTCGACGTAGATCACTCGACGTTCCAGCTCGAGCCGGCCGGCCATGCCGACCACGAGCAGCCGATGCACGAGTAAGGCCGGCCCGCTAGGGCTCCCCGAAGTATCCGGGGTTCGCCACAGCGAGCCGCGCGGCTACCTGGTCGGCGAGTCCGCCTCCGGCCGCGGGCGGGCCGAGCTCCAGTTCCCGTGCCACCATCGCCAGCGCGTTCGCAGCGACCCTGGCATGGAACGCAAGCTGGCCGTTAGTGCCAGGCAGCACGCTGCCCAGCAGGTACTCACGAACCGCCTCCAGCAGTTCGCTCGCAGTCGGGCGGCCATGCGGGGCAGGCGCTGCCACCGCTCCGCCAGTCGGTCGCGGGCGCCGCCCGGCCGCTTGTGCCGCCGCCTCCGGCTGCAGCAACTGCAGCAAATCCCATTCCTGTTCACAGACCCGGCGGCCGATCGCGGCCAGCTCGACCGACCGGTAGGCGCCGGACAGGTGCACGGCCGCCTGTGTCAGGCAGATGACGCCCCACCGCAGCGTGCCGAGGACCTCCCACCAGCGCAGCTCGTCGAGGCTAATGTCAGCGCCGCCCGCGCCGGTATAGGCGGCCAGTAGCTCTTCCCGGCTGCCGAGGCCGGCCACCGGAGGCCCGGCACCGAACCGCCATGCCTTGACGCACAGCCAGCCGAGATCCTCACCGGGGTCGCCGGCGTGCGTGAGCTCCCAGTCCAGTACGGCACGCAGCCCCTCCGGCCCGACGATCAGGTTGCCGAGCCGGAAGTCGCCATGGACTAGCACCGGTTCCCGGCGAGGCGGCTGGCTGGCAGACAGCTCGGTGATGGCCAGCTCGAACACCTCGCTCGGCCGCCCGAATGCGTCCAGCTGCTCGCGCAGGATCGCCAGCGGATCTGGCCGCGGGAAGTGACTCGGCACGTCCGCCGAGTGCAGGCGCGCGGCAAATCCGCCGAGCTGGCTGACCAGCACCCGCCGGGCTGACGCATATTCGTCGTCGCGCAGGATCGGGCGCGCGATCGTCTCGCCGTCGACGCGGCGCATGATCATGCCGGCCGTATCCAGGCCGGGGATCCCGTCGCGGAAACTGAACAGCAGCTCCGGCACCGGCAGCCCGGCGTCGTGCGCGATACTGAGGGCCGCGGCCTCCCGGTGCAGTGCGCCGGGCTCGCCAGGCCTGCCAGGCGGATCCCGGCGCAGGATCAACGGCGTCCGTGTCCCGTCCGGACCGATCGCGTCGAAGGACCACGTCTGTTTCGACGCGCCGCCGGAGAGCCTGGTCAGCCCCTCGACAGTGACGGGCCCGAGCCAGTGCCGGAGTGGCCGGGCCAGCTCGTTCCCGTCCGGAAGTCCGCTGCCGGAGGCTGCCCCGTTTCCGTCCGGAACCCAGTGCTGATCGGGAAGTTGGGGCATCAGGTCTCGGCCACTCCCTTGGGTGCACGCTGGCGCATGAAGCCGAACATGTATCCGGCCACCCGGCGCATCTGGATCTCCTCGGCGCCTTCGGTGATCCGGTACCTGCGGTGATGGCGGTAGATGTGCTCGAACGGCTTGTGCCGCGAGTACCCGAGCCCGCCGTGCACCTGCATGGCGCGATCGGCTGCTTCGCAGCAGAGCCGGTTCGCCCAGTAGTTGCACATCGAGACCTTGTCGGAAGCGGCGAACGGGCCGTCGCGGTCCATCAGCCAGGCGGTCTTGTGGATGAGCGCGCGCAGCATCTCGCACTGGGTCTGCAACTCGACCAGCGGGAACTGGATGGCCTGGTTGCTCGCCAGCGACTTGCCGAACGGCTTGCGCTCCAGCGCATAGGCGACCGACTCGTTGATGCAGTATTGCGCCGCGCCCAGGCTGGACGCAGCCTGCCTGATCCGGTTCTCGTTGAAGAAGTGCTGTACGACCTGCAATCCGCGGCCTTCGCCGCCGAAGATCGCGCTGGCCGGTACCCGGACATCAGCAAGGGTGATGTGGGCGTGATCGGTGGGCATGTTGAATGTCCACAGGTACTCATCCACGCTGAAGCCAGGCGCTCCGACCGGAGTCAGGAACGCCGTGATGCCGTCAGCGTCGCCTGCCTTGCCGCTGGTGCGCGCGAAGATCAGGTCGTGCGACGCGGCGTGCACGCCGGTGTTCCAGGTCTTCTCGCCGGTGATGAGCCAGTCGTCGCCGTCGCGCGCCGCGGTGGTTTCCATGAAGGTGGCGTCGGAGCCATGGGCCGGTTCGGTGATGCCGAACGCGAAGCCGGCCTGGGCGGCCGCCAGCTTGTCTACCCATTCGGCTTGCTGCTGCGGGCTGCCGTACTCGAGCATCAGCAGCAGGCCGACGTTATTGCCGACGATCATGTGCTCGTTCTGCAGGTCACAGTGCAGTCCGAGGCCCTTGGCCGCCAGGTGCTCACGGATAACGGCCATGCCGAGATTGGTGCCGTCGCGCCCGCCATACTTCGGCCGGGACCGCGTACCGGTAGTGACCGGCCGCGTCCGCGCGGCGCTTAGCCTCGGCTAGCAGCGCCTCCCACTCCCGGTTCGGCAGGCCGCCCCGGTCCCAGTCAGTCCGCGCGTCCTCACGCCGGTAGTCGAAGAAGCGGATGTTGTCGTTCTCGCGCTCCAGCGGCCGGATCTCCGCCTCGATGAACTCGTCCAGTTCGGCCAGGTAGGCGACCAGGTCCGCGGGGATGTCGAAATCCATGCTCGCTGCCTACCACGACGGGAGCGGCTGGCACTAGAGCAATCCCGTACTGGCGAGTAATGTCGCTAGTTACTGCCGTTAACTCCGGGGAGGCCGCCGTGAGCACGTACGAGCACTACACCACCCCGGTCGAGCCGGGCACCTGGGACATCCCGGCCGCTGGATCGGCCCGTTTCAACTGGGAGTACGACGAGGGACGCGACCGGCTGCTGGACTTGTACCAGCGCGGCAAAGACAAGCAGTGGGACGCCTCGAAGCGCATCGACTGGTCGATTCCGGTCAATCCGTCCAACGTCATGGAGCAGACCGAGGACCTGAACCCGATCTACGGCTCGCGGCAGTGGGACATCCTGAACCAGAAAGAGCGCGACGAGCTCGATCATCATCTGTCGGCGTGGCTGTTCAGTCAGTTCCTGCACGGCGAGCAGGGTGCGCTGACGGTTGCCGCCCGCATCGTGCAGTCGGTGCCGGACATGGACTCCAAGTTCTACGCCGCCACCCAGGCCATGGACGAGGCACGGCACGTCGAGCTGTACGCGCGGTTCATGCGGGAGAAGATCGGGCTCTACTACCCGGTGAACCCCGACCTGGCTCAGCTGCTGTCCGACGCCCTGTCCGACTCCCGCTGGGACATGCCGTACCTCGGTATGCAGGTGCTGATCGAGGGCCTGGCGCTAGCGGCATTCGGCGTTCACCGGGACCTGTCTAACAACCCGCTGGTCACCCAGTTGCTGGCGTACGTGATGCAGGACGAGGCACGGCACGTCGCATTCGGCAGGCTAGCGCTGCGGGATTACTACAAGGAGCTGACCTCGGCCGAGCTAGCGGACCGGGAGGAGTTCGTCGTCGAGGGCTGCTATCTGATGCGCAACAGGTTCACCGCGCGCGAGGTGTGGGAGCGGATGGGCTTCGACGTCGAGGAGTGCGTCGCGTTCACCGATCAGTCGCCGGTCCAGCAGGCGTTCCGCACGCTGCTGTTCTCCCGGATCGTGCCATGCGTGAAGGACATCGGGCTGTGGGGCCCCAAGGTGCAGCATGCCTACGTCGACCTTGGTGTCATCGATGCCGCCGCCAGCGACCTGGACGTGCTGATGCGCGCAGACGAGGAGCTCGCCGAGAAGATCGACCGGGAGAAGTACGCAGCCGAACTCGCGGCCCGGCACGGCGAAGTCGACGAGGCGATCTCCCTCGCCACGCAGTAGCGGAGGGGAATCCGCCGTCAGCTTCGCTGCGCGGTGCCGGCCTTCTGTGATGCGATGCCCGCCGCGTCTTCGCTCACCACAGGTCGCCGCCAGTGAGCACGTAGATGAACGGCACCAGCGGGATCAGGCAGAAGATAGCCCAGGTCAGCTTGGCCACAGTGCCGATGTTCCTACGGGTGAGCAAGTCGATCCAGATCAGCACGACCGCGATCGGGTGCAGGAAGCAGAGCAGCAGCTCAATAACCTTCTTCATTTGCCTGACGGTACTCTCTCCAGGCGTGCTGGCAGCGCCGGGCTACGATCGGGACCGTGAGCGATCTTGAGATTCCGGCGTTTCCGCTCGGCTTTACCTGGGGAGTCGCGACCGCGGCCTACCAGATTGAGGGTGCGGTCGCGGAGGACGGGCGGGGCGAGTCGATCTGGGACACGTTCTGCCGTCAGCCCGGTGTCATCCGCGACGGGCAGACCGGAGACGTTGCCGCAGACCATTACCACCGGTGGCCGGAAGACGTCGAGCTGATGGCCAGGCTGGGCATCGGAACGTACCGGTTCTCGCTGGCCTGGCCGCGAATCCAGCCGGCCGGATCGGGCGCAGTCAACGCGCCCGGACTTGACTTCTACGACCGGCTCACCGATGCGCTGCTGGCCGACGGCATCAGCCCGATGGCGACGCTCTACCACTGGGACCTGCCGCAGCCGCTAGAGGACGCCGGCGGCTGGATGGCACGGGATACCGCGTACCGGTTTGCCGAGTACGCTGCCATCGCCGCCGAGCGGCTAGCCGACCGCATCCCGATGTGGATCACGCTCAACGAGCCGTTCGTCGTGACGGCTTACGGGTATGCGCTCGGTATCCACGCTCCTGGCAAGGCACTGCTGCTGGATGCGCTTGCTACCGCGCATCACCAGTTGCTCGGACACGGCCTGGCCACCGCAGCGCTGCGAGCGGCAGGAGCCGGGGAAGTCGCCGTCACCAATAACTACTCGCCCGCCTGGCCCGCGTCAGATAGCCCGGCGGACATAGCCGCGACCACTGCGTACGACGCGCTGCACAACAGGATGTTCACCGACCCGGTGCTACTCGGCAGCTACCCGGCGGCGCTGTCGGCGTTCGGGGTGGCCCCGGATGGCCCCGATTGCGTGCGCGACGGTGACCTCGCGATCATCTCCGTGCCCGTCGACGCACTCGGCGTCAATTACTACAGCCCGACCCGGATCGCAGCCCCGTCGCAGACCTCGCCGCAGGAGTCCCCGCTGCCGTTCGAGATTCTGCCGATCCCCGGCTACCCCGTCACAGAGTTCGGCTGGCCAGTCATCCCGGCCGGACTCACCGAGATTCTGGTGACGCTAGCCAGTCGCTATGGCGACCGTCTGCCCCCGGTGTACATCACCGAGAACGGCTGCTCGGTCGCCGACCAGCCCGACGAGCTGGGAAGGATCGACGACCAGCCACGGATCAGCTACCTGGACGGCCACGTCCGCGCAGTAGCCGACGCGATCGCGGCCGGCGTCGACGTTCGCGGCTATCTGGCCTGGACGCTGATGGACAACTTCGAGTGGGCGGAGGGTTACCACCAGCGGTTCGGCCTGGTGCATGTCGACTTCGAGACGCAGCGGCGCACGCCCAAATCGTCCTTCGCCTGGTACTGCGACCTGATTGCCGCCCAGGTTGGCAGCAGCGCATGATCGCGAAGACTCTTTGGGCCCGTCAGGCCGCCCGATTGCTGACGTCCTGACGGCTGGCGGCGGACAACGGGTCAGTACGCCAGCGCCGGACAGCCGCGAACCCAGCTTTCATCGGCCAGCACCGCGGCCATGAAGTCCGCGACGTCTGCCCTGGAAATCTTCCAGCCGCCCTTGGGCGGATACTCCGGCCGGACCCGGTACTGTCCGGTCAGCCCGGTGCTGACGAGCCGGGTCGCGCGCACGAGCGTCCAGTCGAGGTCGCTGGCGGAGATTGCTGCTTCCATCTCGCGAACGTCGGCAAAGGGCTTGGCCAGTACCCTGGGCAAGATCATCTTCACCAGCGCCCCGCTGTCGGGGTCGTGCTGGATGAACGCGCCCGAGGCGGATACGCAGACCAGCCGCCGGACGCCTGCTTTGCTCATGCCGGCGACGATGTTCCGCCCGGCGCTGGCCATCAGTGCCGGGCTCTTCGCGCCGCGCGGCCCGAGCGCAGACAGCACCGCGTCCGCGCCCGTCATGAGTTCGGCGACAACGGCTGAGTCGGTAGCGTCGCCGGTCAGCACCGTCAGCCTGGCGGCCGCCGTCAGTGACTGCGGATCGCGCGCGAGCGCCGTCACCTCATGACCAGACTGAAGCGCCCTGGCAAGCACATGCTGGCCGATCCTGCCGCTGGCTCCAAGTAGGGCAAGTCGCATCACAATCTCCTTCGTCGGTCGGTCCGGCCGTTCCTCGCGACGGCACGGCACTGCGGTCAGCCGATGACGACTCCCTCGGCGGCCGGCCGATCAGCCAGCGCCCCCGTCTGGGTGTTGCCGGCATCGCGTCGTCCGGCTCCGCGCGGCAGCACCGTCATCAACAGGAAGCTCGCCAGGAACACAGCCACCTGGAACCACAACGTCCGCTCCAGTGCCGCCGCGAAGTCATGCCGGACAGCGGTGGTACCGGCGTCCGCGAGCACCGTCCGTACCTGGCCCGGCAGCGACTGGTGGCCCGGAAGCTGGCATGCTGCAGGCGTGACCGTCGGGTCGGTGGCGACTAGCCGGGCGTGCAGGCAGCCGCCGAAGCGAGCCTCGATCGAGGCGGCCACCGGTGCAGGCACGCTCGCGGCCGCCAGGCCCGAGCGAAGCTGCGGGGCGACCGCCGCTGACGCTGGCGCCGACTGGCTGCCGAGCAAGCCGAAGAAAATGATTCCGATCACCGCGACGCCCACCGAAGCGCCGAGCTGAAGGCTGGTGTTGAAGAGACCGGACGCCGAGCCTGCGTCCTGTGCCCGGACGCCGTCCAGCAGGATGTCAGCCAGCGGCGCCAGCACGGTTCCCATGCCGAGGCCTGCCACGACCAGGGCCGGCGCCATGTCCGGTGTTGTCACCGCGCCGCCGTAATGGTGCACGGTCGCGATCAGGCCGCCCATGCCCACTGCCATGACCAGCGCACCGATCATCGTCACACCGCGCCCGAACCTAGGCGCGAGGCGAGCGGCCGCGCCCGAGGCGACCAGCACGCCGCCGGAGAACGGCAGGAAGGTCAGGCCCGCGTGCAGCGGATCGAAGCCAAGCCCGACCTGCAAGAACAACGTCAGGATCAACGCGAACGAGGTGACGCCGAGAAAGAACGTCACGGCGATCGCTATCCCGACTGCGAACGAGCGCTTGCCGAACAGGCTCAGCTGGACCAGTGGCGAACCGTCCCGCCGGTCCTTGGCCCGCTCGTAGGCGATAAAGGCGGCAACCACGGGAACTGCCGCGGCCATCGAAACGAACGTCCAGACCGGCCAGCCCAGCTGGCGTCCCTCGACCAGCGGATACAGCAGCAGGAGAAGCGCGGCCGAGATGAGCGCCACGCCGCCAGGGTCAAGGCGCGGCCGGCGCGGCGCCGTCGACTCGTCTACCAGCATGGCTGACGCCGCGACCGCAAGGATGCCGACCGGGACGTTGATCAGGAAGATCGGCCGCCAATCGAGCCCGAACAGATTGTGCTGCGTCAGCAAGCCGCCGAGCAGTGGTCCGCTGACCGTGCCGAGGCCGGCTGTCACGCCGAACGCGGCGAGCGCCTTGATCCGCTCGGCTGCCGGGAAGATTACCTGGATCATCGACAGGACCTGCGGGATCATGATGGCGCCCATCGCCCCCTGGGCGACGCGGCAGGCGATCAGCATGCCCGGCGTCTGCGCGGCTCCGCACAGCGCCGACATCACCGTGAACCCGATGACACCGATCAGGAACAGCCGCTTGCGGCCGAACGTGTCGCCCAGCCGGCCGCCGGTAATCAGCACCAGCGCGTACGCCAGCGTGTATCCGGCCAGCGCCCACTGCACATCGGCGTAACTGGCGTGCAGGTTCCGCTGGATGGACGGGATCGCGATATTGACGATCGAGATGTCGAGCAGGTTCATGAACGCCGCCAGCAGCAGCACGGCTAGCGTAAGCCATCGCCGCGGGTCGGGCGGGTCGCCTGCGGCGCCGCGCGGTGCCAGGATCTGAGGATCTGTTGACATCGGATTCTCCGCTGTGGAAGGTCGCTGTAGTTACGTAGCTAACCTAGTGTCTTAGCTTGCTAATGTCTAGGTAGCTTAATAATCAGGGAGCTGAGGAATGCCGGAACGCGAGGAGCACTGGGAAGTGCCGTGGGCCGAGGGGCTCGAGTCGGGCACCTGGACCCCGGAGCGGGCCAGCCTTGCCAAGACGTTCGCCGGCGCCATCAGGCAGACCGGATCGCTCATGGTGCTGATGACCCAGGCAGCCGCGGACCGGATCGGCATCAACCCGACCGATCTCAACTGCCTCAATATCCTCAGCTTCAGCGGCCAGCTGACAGCCGGCGAGCTGGCGAAGGCGACCGGGCTGACAACGGCCTCGATCACGGGCGTCATCGATCGGCTGGAGCAAGCCGGGTTCGTCCGGCGCGGGCGGGACGCACAGGACCGGCGACGCGTTGTCATTCACCTGGAAGCGCAGCGCGCCTTCGCCACGGTCGCGCCAGTCTTCGGTCCGATGATGGGGGCCTGGCAGCGGCTGGCTGATCAGTACACGGACGACGAACTCCGGCTGATCGTGGAGTTCTACGGCCAGCTGGAGGACGTCATCCGGGATCACCTGACGCGGCTCCGCGAGCAATGAGCGCTCTGCTCGGCCCTATGGGAGACCAGAAGCAGCAGGAAGCTAACGGAAGAGATTAAACTTTTTTTCGGATGAGATGTGAACCACTAAGCGCACTCAGGCGTCGAATTTCGTGAGCAGAAGTAACGACCCGCTAAAGCGCGGGCCGGGCGACGTCAGCGGCGTAAGGAGTTTGCGTTGAGATTGGTCACCAGTCATTCGGGGGTACGGCTCGCGGGCACGTCCGCGGTTGCGGCGATTTCTGCTGCGCTGCTGGCAGTGGCAATGAGCGGCGGAACATCAAGCGCGGCCACAGCCGCTGGCCATGCGGCCCAGCACGGCTCTGCGCCGGATCACGCCCGCCCGGCTGCGCTTGCCCGGCCGCGCGCAGCACAGGCTGCTCGTTATCAAGTGCAGCCATTCGTGCAGGAGTTCAGCAGCAATACGACGCCGTTCTGCCCGGCTGGCAAGGGCAATGCGCCGTGCGACGGCGCGCCGAACGACTACGGCACGATCGACCGCGTGTCCTCCAAGTTCTCCAACGGCGGATACGGCAACTACGCGCCCGGTACCCGGGCGCTAACCGGAGACTCCATGGCGGTCGTGTCCGGCACGGGAGACGCCAACCAGGGCGGCGGCTGCCCTGGCACGACTGCCACGTCCAACCCGGGCGAGACCTGCTCGGGCCCGTACGCGCTGTTCGGCACCGGCAAGGCCATGGGCGTTGACAATGTCTTCCCGAAGACTGGCTTCACGGTAACCGACGACCTCTACCTCTCGCCCGGTACCGGCGGGCCTGCTGGATCCCTGGTAGACGACGACGTCGAGATCAACACCAGCGCCGGCAAGTACGGCATCGACAACATCATCACCGCGTGCGCGCAGGAAACTGCCTCCGACGCCCTGGGCTACGTCGTCAGCTTCGGCCACAACTCACCGGGGTCATGTGAAGGCACCCCGGTGGTCACGAAGGACGGCTGGTACCGGTTCGTTTTCGTGTTCAGCGACACCGACGGATACGCCTACCTGACCGAGTCCGTCCGCAGTGAGGCGACCGGCAGGCAGATTGCCACCTCCGGCCCGCAGCCCGTCGGCGGGGGTAGCCCGGAACGAGTCAGCAAGTGGGGAGGCCCCGGCTACTTCTGGCTTCCGACTGAGGATTACAGCGGCCTGCCGCTGGCCAACTTCGCCCTGCAGGCGGGGCAGGTCCACCGCGGGCACCGGCCCTGACGCACGAGCGGCGTGATTACCTGCTGAGGCCGGGGCCGGGCTGGTCCCGGCCTCAGCGTTTCCGGCACGGCAGCCGCGCACGGCCCCGAGCGCGACGGACAATGGCGTTAAGCATCGGAGGCCACATGACTGATCAGCCGGTTCCGCAACCGCATCCGCTCGATCCGCTATCGGCGGCGGAGATCAGCCGCGTTGCTGCCGCGTTATTCGAGCAGAAAGGCGTCGGCCAGAGCTGGCGTTTCGGCTCGATCGAGCTCCGCGAGCCAGCCAAGGAGGACTTCAACGGCCGCCCGCACGACATCGTCCGGACGGCCGAGGTTGTCTGCTGGAACACCGAGGACGAACAGGCCTACCGAGCGCTCGTGACGCTGCCGGACGGCGGGATCTCGCACTGGCAGCACCTGCCCGGCGTGCAGCCGAACATGACCGTCGACGAGTGGCACGAGTGCGATGAGATGCTGCGCGAGAATTCAGCCCTGATCAGCGCGCTGGCGCGCCGCGGCATCACCGATATCAGCCTGGTGCTCACCGATGTCTGGGCCTACGGCGCGGCGCTGGTGCCCGAGCGGCATAAGGGCCGCCGGATCGGCTGGGCCGACGTGTGGGTGCGCGGCAGCGCGGATGGCAACCCGTACGCGCATCACGTCACCGGCTTGCATCCGGTCGTCGACCTCAACCGGATGGAGCTGCTCGAGCTGGAAGACGATCAAAGCGCCGCGGGCAGCCACGGAATGCCCGAGGTGATGGGTGAGTACCGGCCGGGCCTGATTCCGATGCCGCTGCGCGACGTGAAACCGTTGCAGGTGAGCCAGCCGGACGGCGCTTCGTTCAGCCTGCACGGGCGACTGCTGCGGTGGCAGAACTGGGAGCTCCGGCTCGGCTTCAATCCGCGTGAGGGCCTCGTCCTGCACACGATCGGCTTCAACGACGCTGGGCGACTGCGGCCGATCGCGCATCGCATGTCCTTCGCCGAAATGATCGTGCCGTACCGGGACGCTACGACCGATCACTACCGGCGGACCGCGTTCGACATCGGCGAGTGGGGCCTCGGCTTCATGACCACCTCGCTGGAGCTTGGCTGCGACTGCCTTGGCGAGATCAGCTACCTCGACGCAGTCGTGCACGATTCCCGCGGCCAGCCGCGCACCATCCGCAACGCTGTCTGCATCCACGAGGAGGACGACGGGATCTTGTGGAAGCACGTGGATGAGCGAACAGGTGCCGAGGTCCGCCGCGCCCGGCGGCTGGTCATCTCTTTCCACGTGACGGTCGCGAACTACGAGTATCTCGTTTACTGGCGCTTCTACCAGGACGGGAACATCGAGTGCGAGGTACGGGCGACGGGCATCATGGTCACCTCGTCGTTCCCGCCTGGCCTGCCGCCCGCTACCGGGACGGTCGTCGATCAGCGTACTTACGCCCCGTATCACCAGCATTTCATCGTCGCCCGGCTGGACCTCGACGTGGACGGCGTGCCGAACACCGTGTCTGCCGTCGAGTCCGTGGCGCTGCCTGTGACCGGCGCCAACCCCCACGGACTGGCAATGGTCACGCAGGAGACGCCGCTGCGGACCGAATCCGATGGCCGCCAAGACTACAGCTGGGAAACACAGCGAAGCTGGAAGGTCGCATCGACGCGGTCGCTCAACGCCGCCGGCGGCAGGCCCGCTTACAAGCTGATCCCTGGCGGCAGTTTCCCGGCCCTGATAGACGAGTCGTCGCCAGCGTTCCAACGCGCAGAAGTTATCGGGCACACCCTGTGGGTGACGCCGTACGCGCCCGCCGAGCGATGGCCCTGCGGTGAGTTCCCGAACCTCAGCGCCGCCGACTACGGACTGCCGGCCTGGACCGCCGGAGACCGGCCGATCGAGGACACCGACATCGTGCTCTGGCACGTGTTCGGCCTGCATCACGTCACCAGGCCGGAAGACTGGCCCGTCATGCCGGTCGACCGGACGTCGTTCTGGCTTAAGCCATGGGGATTTTTCGACCGGAACGCGGCGCTGGACGTGCCGCCGACCCAGCACCAGCACAGCCATCAGCCATAACTGCGCTTCCCGGCACGGCTAGGTCAGGCTTCCCGGTACGTTCTTGTGGCATGACAACTGCAGACCGGCCGGCCAGTGCGGCGCGCAGCGTGGTTGAGATCTACACCGATGGCGCTTGCAGCGGAAACCCTGGCCCTGGCGGCTGGGGCGCCGTGCTGACGCATGGCGGCCGCACCAAGGAACTCTGGGGCGGCGAGGCGGCGCCGACGACTAACAACCGCATGGAGCTGATGGCGGCGATCAAGGCACTGGAGGAGCTGACCAGGAAATCCACTGTACGACTGCATACCGATAGCAGCTATCTCCGGAACGGGATCACCGGCTGGCTCGCGGGCTGGAAGCGCAACGGCTGGAAGACCGCCAGCAAGCAACCAGTAAAGAACGAAGACCTGTGGCGCCGGCTGGACAGTGCCGCGGGCAAACACGACGTGCAGTGGCTGTGGGTCAAGGGCCACGCTGGCGATCCGGGCAACGAGCGGGCGGACCTGCTGGCCAACCGCGGGATGGCAGAGGCCGTAGCGGCCGGACGCGCGGCGCGCCGTTGACCGGAAGCCTGCAATCCAAAGCCCGCTAACCCGAGGCCCGGTAACCCGAAGTACCGTAACCGGCGCCTGGACCACAGTCCGAGGACGCTCGCCCTGGCGAGACAGATATCCCGCCAGGGCGAGCCCGATGACCGGTCCCCCCCGGATTCATCTGATGGGTCCCCCGCTACAGAGGATGACATGCCGGTTACTTAGAGCTTTCACCGGGGCTCCCTCACGGGGTTCGCCGCCGCCGGCGGCTGTCCTGCCCGCACCAGGCCGGCCGGTACGCTGGCCTGGCTGGCCAGCCCAGCAGTCAGCCAGCCCGATGCGTCAGCTCTGGAGAGATCTTGGCATCCGCGGAACGCCGGGCCGTCGCCGTCACGTTCTTCGTCAACGGAGTGGTGTTCGGCACGTTCGCATCCCGGCTGCCGTGGATTGCCCAGCGGCTGCATCTGACCAGCGGAACGCTCGCCCGGTCGGCCTTATGGTCAGCATTGGCGCGTTGTCTTGCATGCCGTTCGCGGCCCAGTTCGTCCATCGCTACGGCCCGAAGGCGACGACCCGGGTGCTGATCATCGCCTCCAGCGCCGTCCTGATACTGCCGGCTGTCGCCCCTGACTTGCTGGCGCTCGTCGGGATGATGCTGATCTTCGGCGCGCTCATCGGCATCAACGACAACGCGATGAACGCCCAGGCTGTCGAGGCGGAGCAGCGGATCGGCAAGTCGATCATGTCCGGCCTGCACGGGATGTGGAGCCTCGGCGTCCTGGCAGGCGCGCTGATCGGTTCGCTGTCCGCTCGCGCGCACCTCGACCCGGTGATCCAGTTCGCGGTGGTGGCGGCCGCTGCAGCCGCAGCGGGCGGCATCGCGTCGCTCTGGTTCGCCGGGCACGCACCGGAAGGCGCGGCGGCCGAGATCGACGTTCCGTGGTTTGCCTGGCCACGAGGCACGCTGTTGCTCATCGGACTGCTCGGCTTCGCGTCGATCTTCGTGGAGTTCGCGGCGAACGACTGGTCGGCTGTGTTCATGCACTGGGACTTGCACTCCAGCCAGGCAGCAGGCGGCGATCGCGACCGGCGCGTTCGCCGGGTCGATGGCGGCCGGACGGCTCTGCGGCGACGCGGTCGTCCGCCGAGTCGGTCCGACATTCAGCGTGCGCGCTTGCGGCGTGCTCGGCACCCTCGGATGCCTGCTCGTGGCGATCAGTCCGGCACCGGTCGCGGCACTGATCGGTTTCGTCCTGATCGGTCTCGGCGTGTCGGTCGTGGTGCCCCTGGTCTTTGCCGCAGCCGGCCGCTCTGGTCCGAGCCCGGCGATCGGCGTCGCCGGCGTCGCCACTGTGAGCTATGGCGCGGGCATGGCTGCACCGAGCGTCATGGGCGGAGTCGCGGACATCTCCTCGCTGCGGATCGCGTTCGCGGTCGCCACGCTGTTCACCGTCGCGATCGTGGCCGGGGCGGGACTGCTAGGCCGGGAGCACGCGGCCCGGCAGGATGCGGCCGAGCCCGCCATGGCCGCCGCAGATGAGGGTGGTAGCTGACCACGGTCGCTGCTGACCACGGCCGCTGCTGACCACGGGCGCCACTGACCACAGGCGCTACTGACCAAGCGACGGTCAGAAGAAGATGAGCTTCACCGCCGAGATGACACCGATGAGGACGACAAAGATCCGCAGCGCTTGCGGCGGCAGCTTACGGCCGAACTTGGCGCCGAGGAAGCCGCCGAGCGTGGAGCCAACCGCGATCAGCAGCACGGCGAGCCAGGCGACGTGCGCGAAGATGATGTAAACGACGGCGGCAGTGCCGTTCACGATCGCGACCAGGACGTTCTTAGCGCCGTTGACGCGCTGGATGCTCTCGTCCAGGAACGTGCCGAGCAAGCCGATGACGAGCACTCCCTGTGCTGCGCCGAAATAGCCGCCATAAGCGGCCGATCCGAAGACTCCGGCCGCGAGCACCGGGCTGATCGGCTCTCGGTCGGTCACGACGGCGCCGTCCTGCTCCGCCAGCCGCTTGCGCCGGGCATTGACCCGCCGGCTCAGCCACGGCTGGATCAGCACCAGCAGGCACGCGATCAGGATCAGCACCGGCACGATCAGCTTGAACGAACTCGACGGTAGCGCGAGCAGGGCCGCAGCTCCGCCAAGCGAACCTGCCGCGGCAATGACGCCCAGCCGGATCAGCCTGTTTCGCTGGCCAGACAACTCCCGGCGGTAACCGACCGCACCGCTGATGTTGCCTGAAACCAGGCCCACGTTGTTCGAGACGTTGGCGACCACCGGTGCGAAGCCGAAGGCAAGCAGCGTAGGGAAGGTGATCAGCGATCCGGATCCGACCACGGCGTTGACGCCGCCGGCCGCGACGCCCGCGCCGAAGATCGCGAGCGCTTCAGCCGGGCCCACGACGTCCTCGCATGACCTTGATCGTAAGCGAGCGAGCAGAGCGGAGGTGGCATGCGACGGCCCGGTGTGAGCAGCCCCACAGCCCGCGGCCGCCGGCTGCCGGGGGCTCTGCCAACCGCGTCAGGGCAACGGCACAGCTCGCGCTGACCAGCGGGCTGCGCGGCGCTCGACCTGCAACGGTACGCCGAAGCACCGCGACAGGTTCCGCTCGGTGAATACCTCGGCCAGCGGCCCGGCCGCCAGGACGGCGCCCTTGCGCATCAGCATGGCGTGCGTGAAGCCCTCAGGGACTTCCTCCACGTGGTGGGTGACCAGCACCATCATCGGCGACCTCGGGTCTCGCAGCAGCGCTGCGATGCGTTGCAGGAGGTCCTCGCGGCCGCCAAGGTCCAGCCCTGCCGCAGGCTCATCGAGTAGCAGCAGCTCCGGGTCGGCCATCAGTGACCTGGCGATCTGAACGCGCTTGCGCTCGCCCTCGGACAACGAGCTGAAGCGCCGCCGGATCAGGTGCGCACAGCCAAGCGCGTCCAGCAGCTCGACCGCCCTGGTCACGTCGAAGGAGTCGTAGTCTTCCGCGTTGCGGCCGAGTATGCCGTAGGACGCGGTCAGCACCAGGTCGATGACCTTCTCCTGCATCGGCACCTGATCTGCGATAACCGAGCTGGACATCCCGATCCGGGTACGGAGATCGGCGATGTCGGCGTCAGCCAGCGGCTCGCCGAGGATCTCCACGCTCCCGTGAGTCGGCGCCAGCAACGTCGCGGCCACCTGCAGCAGCGTCGTCTTCCCGGCCCCGTTCGGCCCGATGATTACCCAGCTCTCGTCGCTTCGCGCCGTCCAGTTGACGTCCCGCAGCAGCATCGACCTGTCATATCTGACCCCGACCCCGCGCAGCCGCAATACTTCAGCCGCCATCCGGTTCCCTTCGAGCGCCACCATCTCAGTTTGAACTTACGGCATGGCACCAGCGCTGCAGCCCAGACCCGGCCCGCGGGCTTTAGTCAGCCCTGATGGCGCACGGCGAGCAGAGCAGCCTGCGTCCGGTCGGCTACGCCCAGCTTGGCGAGCACGGCGCTGACGTGGGTCTTGACGGTCTTCTCCGAGACGTGCAGCGTCCTTGCTATCTCGCGGTTCGAGCGCCCGGCAGCCAGCAGTTCGAGCACGTCCCGTTCCCGTCCGGTCAGTGCGCCGATGCCGCGCGCATCACCGGCGGGCCGCGCAGTCACCAGGCCGGCAGCTTCAGGCGCCAGCACCGTGTGACCGTCATGCACGGAGCGGATAGCCCGCACCAGCGCGTCGGGGTCCACGTCCTTGTAAAGGAATCCGGCCGCGCCCGCCTGCAGCGCGAGGCCGGGAGTGCCCGGCCCGGCCGCGCTGGTCAGCACCAGCACCCGGGTACTCACCTGCTCGGCCTGCAGTTCCGAAAGCACGGCCAATCCGTCGAGCTCCGGCAGTTTGAGGTCGAGGAGCAGCACGTCCGGAGAATGCTGCCGGGTCAGTCGCACTGCTTCCGGTCCGGTGCTCGCCTGACCGACGAGTGTGATGTCGTCTTGCACTTCGAGCAGCACCGCAAGTCCCTGACGGACCACCGGGTGGTCATCAGCGATCAGCACGGTGATCGGCGCGCTTGCGGTCATGCCGGGCCGCGCACGGTCTGGCGATCCTGCCGGTACGCCGCGGCCGCAGGGACCGTCAGCCGGACCTTTGTGCCCGTTCCCGGTGTGGATGTGATTTTGAGCGTGCCGCCGACCGAGCCGGCCCGCTCGCGCATCGAGGCGAGACCGAGACCCTGCTGCGGGGCACTGACGTCGAAGCCGCGGCCAGCGTCGCTCACCTCAAGAATGACGTTGCGCTGGCGACGGCTTAGGCAGACCGAAACAGCGCCGCCTGAATGCCGGAGCGCATTGCCGATCGCTTCCTGGGCTATCCGGTAGACCGCGGTCTGCCGCGCCGGGTCTAGGTCGGGCAACTCGTCGACGCGGACGATCACGTCGGTCCCGTAGGTGCGCCCGGCCATCGTCGCGTAACCGCGCACCGAGCCAGCAAGGCCGCCAGCGGCAAGCTCAGGCGGGGCAAGGCCGTCGATGACCGCACGCAGTTCGGCGTGCGCCTCGCCGGCTAGCGCCGCGATGCTGTCGATCTCCTCGATTGCGCGCGCCGGATCCCGCCGCACCAGGATCGCCGACGCTCTGGCCTTCGCCCGGACGCTGAACAGCTTCTGCGACACGGCATCGTGCAGGTCCCTGGCGAGCCTGGCACGTTCCTGAAGCACCGATAGCTCGCGCCCCTGCTCGTAGAGCCTGGCATTCGTCAGCGCGATCGCCGCATGCGCGGCGAACAGGCTGACCAGCCGCTCGTCCCGGTCAGTGAACCCACCAGGCTCGGTCTTGCAGGCGGCGAAGATGAACCCGAGAATCTGACCGCCCTCGGAGATCGGGACGCCGAGAACGTCGGTGAGCTCGGGATGGGCATCGGGCCAGCCCCAGAACCGCGGATCCGCGCGGATGTCGGCAAGGCGGAGCGGCTTGCCCTCACTGAGCATGACCGCGAGCATCCCGTGCTGGCGGGGTAGCGGACCGATAGCCGCCTGCTCGCGCGCAGTCAGTCCGTCCACGACGAACTCCGCGAACGTCCCGGCTTCACCTGGCACGCCGAGCGCCGCGTACCTGGCGCCGGCCAGTGACCGGGCCGAGCGCACGATCATCTGCAGCACGTCCCGGACCGAGAGCTGGCTGGCCACGGCCAGCACCACCTGGCTGACGCGCTCGAAGATCTCATCCTGCCCGGCCGCGCCTGGCTGGTCGCCGGCCGGAAGCTGAGACTTGCCCATAGCCACGACGGTACCGGCGCGACCAGCGTTGCGGATCGGCCGCAGGTCCTAGGACCAAGGTCGTAGCCACCGTCCGGCCGCAGCCCGATGTGCCCTGCCGGGCGCCCGCCTAGCGTCGCTGGCATGAACACATCACCTGTGGCGGTCATCACCGGAGCCTCCCGCGGTCTGGGCCGGGCGCTGGCTGGAGCCCTGGCGGGGGCTGGCTACCAGCTGATCATCGATTCCCGCGACTGCCGGGCCCTCGAGGCCACCGCGGCAGAACTGCGGGCCGTGCATGACTTGCCGGCGCGCGCCGTCCTAGCGCTGGCAGGCGATATCACCGACCCTGACCACCGTGCGGCGGTTGCCGACGCGGCGGCTGCGGTCGGCGGCGCCAGCCTCCTGATCAACAACGCCGGTACGCTCGGCGCCAGCCCGCTGCCTGCACTGGCCGATTACCCGGTCGCTGACCTGCGTGCCTCGTTCGAGGTCAATGTCATCGCTCCGGTTGCCCTGACGCAGCTGCTCCTGCCGGGACTCCGAAGCCGCGGCGGGGCCGTGCTGAACATCACCTCAGACGCCGCGGTCGAGGCCTACGCCGGATGGGGCGGCTACGGTGCCGCCAAAGCGGCTCTCGAGCAGGCCTCGCACGTACTCGCAGCAGAGGAAGCCGCGGTCCGGGTCTGGTGGGTTGACCCTGGTGACCTGCGCACGCAGATGCACCAGCAGGCTTACCCAGGCGAGGACATCTCCGACCGGCCGTTGCCTGAGTCGGTCACTCCCGGCTTCCTCCGGCTGATCGGCGAGCGGATGCCAAGCGGCCGGTACCGGGCGGCCGAGCTTATGCCCGCCGGGGCGACTCGGGACGGAGTCGCGTCATGACCGTCGCCCCTGACCTCGCAAGTCCTCCTGACTTCGGAGTGGGGCCGACTGATACCGGTGTCGTCCCGTTCAACCTGAGGCCGGAGCTTGAGGCGCACGAGCCACCCGAGGCTAGGGGAACGACCAGGGACGACGTCCGGATGCTCGTCAGCCGCAGCGCGTCAGGTGAGCTGGACCAGCACGCCTTCCCCGAGTTGCCTGACTTGCTGCTACCGGGCGACCTGCTGGTCGTGAACAACTCCGCGACGCTGCCGGCCGCCGTGCCACTACTGGCGGCAACCGGGGCGGGCGCCATGACTGTGCACTTCTCCACCGGGATGCCCGAGGGCGACTGGCTGGTCGAACTGCGCTCTGGAAGCGGCGGGACTTCCGTCCCGTTTCGTGGCGGCAGCGACGGCGACCGGATTGACCTGCCCGGCGGTGCCGTGCTCAGACTGGATCGCCGGTTCAGCGCGCGCCTGTGGCGGGCCCGGCTTTCCACCGCGGTCATCCCGTACCTGCTCCGGTATGGCCGGCCGATCCGGTACTCCTATGTGCCGACAGAGTGGCCGATCGAGGCGTACCAGACAATCTTCGCGACCTGGCCGGGCAGCGCAGAGATGCCGAGCGCAAGCCGCCCGTTCACGGCCGAGATCGTGACCAGGCTGGTGAGCCGCGGGATCACGATAGCTCCGGTCACGCTGCACACCGGAGTCTCGTCGCTGGAAGGCGGCGAGGATCCCTACCCGGAGTCCTTCGACGTCCCCGCGGCTACGGCCAGGCTGGTCAACCTGACCAGGCGAGCCGGCGGCAGGGTGATCGCCGCCGGCACCACGGTCGTCCGGGCGCTGGAAAGCGCCGTGCTGGAAAGCGCGGTGCCGAGAATCGGACCGGCCAGCGCCGCCAGATTCGTCAGCCGGCCGTGCTACGGCGGCCCGTGCTACGGCGACTCTTGCTACGGCGTGCCGGGCCACCAGGACGCCGTCAGCGCCGCGGCAGGCTGGACCTCGCACGTCGTTACCAGGGAAAGCGGCGTGGCGGTCGTCGACGGCCTGCTGACCGGCTTGCACGAGCCTCAGTCCACGCACTTGTGGATGCTGGCCGCCTTTGCCAGCGATGCGATGCTGCGCCGCTCCTACCAGGCCGCCGCCGAGAGCGGCTTCCGGTGGCACGAGTTCGGCGACGTGCATCTCCTGCTGCCCTGACGGCACCAGCCTCTGCCGCGGGTCAGCACCGAGCGCCGCTAGGCGACCATGCTTGCCACGCCAGTGTGGCAGCCTGGACCGCTGTACGCCCGGGCTGGCGACTTGCATGGGCCTGCCAGTCGGCGGCTCAGAAAGGAGAACACGCGGCATGACGGATCCGCCAATTCTCGACCAGGTCAGTCTCGTCGTCTCAGACATGGAAGCCGCCGTGGCGTTCTACCGCCGGCTGGGGCTAACGATCCCGGACACTGACGCCACCTTCCAGACCCACCATCGATCTGCTGAAGATCCGGGCGCTGTGGATCTCGATTTCGACAGCACCGAGTTCGCTCGCCACTGGGATAAGGGATGGAAGACCGGTGCCAGCGTGGTGGTCGGCTTCAAGGTCGCTAGCAGAGAGCGCGTCGATGCCATCTACTCCGACCTAACCGGAGCTGGCTACCGAGGGCAGCAGCAGCCCTACGACGCCGTCTGGGGGGCCCGCTATGCCATCGTCGAGGATCCGGACGGCAACGCTGTAGGCATCATGAGTCCCGTCGATCCTGCCCGTCGTTCCGATCCCGGCTTTCCGTGACTCCGCTCAGTCAAGGTTGTGCAGCTCGTCTCGGCCTCAGCTCCTGGCTCGGAGGGCGCCTTGCAGTCCAGGAACGGTGCCGGACGCGCCGCTGTTGCCTCAACGGCTCACCAGCTAAGGGCCGCCGAGCAGAGTGTAAGGCTGGTACCTGTTGGGGCCAAGGCGGACGTAGATCACGGTCGTGCAGGAAGTTACGCTGCCCGGCGTCCTTGCGATCGCAGGGTTGATGCTCGCGAAGAGTGTCTCTTTGCTGAAGCCGAGAGGCGGGAAGAGGCCGACGGCGTGGACCGGCCACGGCTCTTGCGTTGAGACCTCGCGCCAGGTGGTTGCTGGCCCTGGCGCCGCCTCGTAGTCGCGACCGCACCAGTGCAGGCGCTGTGATGCGCTCTGACCTGGGAAGACCCAGTATGTCTCGCGATACCAGACCGAGAATACGAGGACGGCAATGCAGACGACAACCAGAGCGATAGCGGCGACCTGCCGGATGCGCCTGCGACCAGTTACTGATGCGGGCGTCATAGACGGATACCAAAAGAGCTGGCCAGAACGGCGAGCGAGCTAGTGCAACTCACGGTCCCGTTATACCGTCATCCGGTATATCGGTCAACTGACTAAGGGCGTACGAATGAGGGTACCTGGCAGATCAGCTGTCATCGCGGCCAGCTCTGGCCGCGGTCATCGTTCATGCGGCCTGGACGGGTGGCGGGTGGGAGTGGAGGGTCTTGCTGCCGTCGGGGCTGACGGCGGTTGTGGTGCCGTCGGGGTGGAGGGTGAAGACCCAGCCCCAGCGGTGGATGGCGATCAGGTGATGGAACCGGCACAGCAGGACCAGATTCCGTAGCGTGTGCTGTCCGCCGTCTTTGCGCGGGGTGATGTGATGCACCTCGCACCCGGCGGCGGGCATGTCGCAGCCGGGGAACCGGCAGTGCCGGTCCCTTTTCCGCACCGCGCGGCGCAGGTGTCGCGGGATGGTGTCGAATGCCGAGGCAACATCCAGCGGCAGGCTGACCCCCGACGACGGGATCTGCCCGGTGGCGCGGGCGCGCAGCCACGCGGCCCGGCCGGACGGGCCGGACAGCAGTGCGACTGCCTGGGCGATGACGTCCTGCCACGGGGCTTCCGCGGCGGTGCGGGCGGCGGCTTCCTGGACTTGCTGCCGCCACTGCGGGTGGTCGGGGTCGTTGAACCGGGCCGGCAGGCCGTAGTCGGCCATGCCGGTGATGACGGGCTGGATCATCGCGTCGCACGCCGATCCGGGCCCGGCCGCCGAGCCGGCGCTGCCGCTGGCGAGCTGGTCGAGGGTGATGTCGAGTTCGAGGCGGATGGGCCGTCCGGCTTGCTGGGGCAGCATGCCGTCGGCGCCGATCAGCCGCAGCATCGCTTCTTCGAGGGCGTCGTGCTGCCGCTGGCCCAGGGTCCGGGTGTCCTCGGGGCCGGCCGGGCGGGACAGCGACCCGAGCACCGTGTCCAGGGCGCTGGTGCACCGGGCCGACAAGTCCGCTTCCAGCCGGCCCGCCCCGCCGAACGTCGCGGCCAGCCGCAGCTCCCGGTCCTTAAACCCGTCCCCGTCGTCGTCGGGGTCGGGCCGGGCGTGCTCCCGCCGGATCTCCTCCGCGATCTGCGCCAGGTCGGGCAGCGACGCGCCGGCCTGCGCGGCGGCGAGCAGCTCAGCGTCCGCCTGGTCGCGGACCTGGTCGGGGAGGGGTTTGGTCCAGTCCATGATCTGCTGCGCCCACGACACCGACACCCCCGCGTCACCGAGCGCGCTGGCTACGGCGGGGTGGGCGGTCAGGCGGTGCATCCAGGAGACTTTGGTGGCGGCGGCTTTGCGGGTGGCGTGGGTCTGCCAGGTCAGCCACATCCGCGGGGACCGATGACCGTCCCCGGCTACCCCGCCGCCCGGAACAGCGAACGCGGCAAGAACCCGCGCATGCGCGGCGGCCTGCCGCGACTCGGCCACCGCTAAAGCCCGCAGGCAATCCGCCTGCTCGCCTTCAGCCCACTCCGCCGGGTTCGCCCGGGCCAGGTAATCGGTGACCGCCGACAGCAGCTCCAGGGCCTGCGCCGGACTCGCGATCTCGCCGGTGCCGGCGGAGTTGGTGTTGGCCGGTGATCCGACCGAGCGCCCCGCCAAAGGCGTGTCGCCGTCAGCTGGCCGCGTGAACGCACCGGCCGACAAACCTGAGGACGCCGACACACTGCCAGCTCGCGCCCCGCGACCGGACTTGCCGCGACGCCGCGACGTGCCGCCTTCAGACGGGACCGCTGCAGACGAGATTCCTTCTGACGAGATCGGTTCAGACATCGCCGACGCGTCGGCGCCAGCAGAGGCGCCCCGCGAGACACCGGGAATGTCCCAGCCCGGATCGGTCATCGACGCCTCCTTTCCAACCATCCATCCAGCTAGCAATTCCTTCCTTCAGACAGCACATTACCGCCAGGCACCGACATTTTTAGGAGTCCTGTTCGATAGCTAGCGAAGAGGCCTGGACCCGGCCGATGTCGTGATGACGGAAGTCGATAGCGTTGCCAGCACAATGTCCGGTCCGCAGATCACGTTGCTGGTCACTCTTACCGGCCGTGACCGGCCTGGGGTCACGTCCCGGCTGTTTGCCACGCTCTCGGCGCACGACCTCACCGTGATCGACGTCGAGCAGGTCGTGATCCGCGGACGACTCGTGCTTGGCGTTCTGCTGGCCGGGCAGACGTACCCCGACCTGACTGCCGTCCATCAGCAGATCACCTCGTTCGCCGCAGACATGGGGATGGACGTCGAGATCACCATGGGTTCCGGCGAACCCGCCCACCGGCTACCTGGCCGGCTGCATGTCACCCTGATCGGGCAACCCCTGCTGCCATCGGCGGTGGCCTCGATCGCGGGCCGGATCGCCGCCCATGGAGCGAACATCGACCGGATCGGGCGGCTCGCAAGCAAGCCCGTCACCTGCATCGAATTCGAGGTATCCGGAGCCGACCCGGCCGAGCTGCGGACTGCGCTGGCCCGCGAGTCGCTCGACCTTGGCGCCGACGTCGCCGTGCAGCCAGGCGGCCTGCACAGACGTGCGATGCGGCTGGTGGTGATGGATGTCGACTCCACGCTGCTGCGGGACGAGGCAATCGAGCTGCTCGCTGCCAGAGCCGGTCACGATGCCGAGGTGCGGGCAATTACTGCCGCGGCGATGCGAGGCGACCTCGATTTCACGCAAGCCTTGCACGAACGGGTCGCGCTGCTTGCCGGGCTGGACGCAGCAGTCATCGACGAGGTACTGGCTAACGCGCAGCTCATGCCCGGAGCGCGCACGCTGATCAGGACGCTTAAGCGGCTCGGTTACCGGTGCGGCGTGGTGAGCGGCGGGTTCACCCAGTTCACTGACTGGCTGACGGTGGAGCTTGGCCTGGACTTCGCCGAAGCCAACACCCTGGAGATCGCAGCCGGGAAGCTCACCGGCCGCCTCCTCGGGCCGCTCATCGACCGGCCGGGCAAGGAGCGTGCGCTCCGGCGCTTCGCCGCGGATGCCGGCGTGCCGCTCAGCCAGACCGTAGCGGTCGGCGACGGCGCCAACGACCTCGACATGATCTCCGCGGCCGGGCTCGGGATCGCCTTCAATGCCAAGCCGGCCGTACGCGATGCGGCCGACACCTCACTCAGCCTGCCGCACCTGGACGCCATCCTGTACCTGCTCGGGATCTCCCGCGAAGACGTCGATGCAGCCGATGCCGACGATCCGGTACTGGCGGCCGACGGTCAGATCCTGCGCCCGCCGGCGGACTAGTCGCCCGCCCTGGGAGACCAGGACGCCAGCAGCTCGCCGCTTGCCGGGAGCCAGGTCCGCCCAGCCGCCCGACAGCCCGATGACCGCAATCGCCGCGGTCGGCAGGCCGATCTCGGTCCCGGTCAGCTTGCTGGCAAGCTCGGTCGCCGCGGGATTGTGGCCGATGTAGAGCAGCGTCCCGACGTCCCGCGGAGTCTGCCAGACGATCTCCAGTACGTCGTCGCTCTCGGCCTGGTACAGCCGCTGCTCAGCGGTGAACTCAGGGTCGCCGCCCAGCGCCGCCGCCAGGCACTGCCAGGTCTGCCGGGTACGCCTCGCCGCCGAGCAGATCACGGCGTCCGGCCGGAAGCCGCGGGTGGCCAGCCACTGCCCGGCTGCGGCGCTGTCGCGCCGTCCCCGTGGCCGCAGGGCCCGCTCGAAGTCCGGCCCGCCCGGCAGCTCCCCCGCCTTCGCATGCCGCATCACGATCAGCCTGTGCCTGTGCTGCATGGCATCCATCGTCGGGCACTGGGCAGCGCAGACATAGAGCGGGGCGGGTGCCGCTTCGGCACCCGCCCCGACGTCCTGCTACCCGCCGTCAGGCATGCACCTGATCGGCCGGGGTCTTCGCCTCCTCGCTACCGCTGCCGGAGATGGCCGTCGACCGGCGCTTGGAGATGATGATCGCGGTTGTCACGATCGCGATCGCCACGATGGCCACGGCGGCCCTCAGGCCCAAGTTGCCGCTGTACTCGACGACGCTGGTCGCGATCAGCAGCGATACCAGGTTCATCACCTTGATCAGCGGGTTGATGGCCGGGCCAGCAGTGTCCTTGAACGGGTCGCCCACGGTGTCGCCGATGACGGTAGCTGCGTGCGCTTCCGAGCCCTTCCCGCCGTAGTGACCGTCCTCGACCAGCTTCTTGGCGTTGTCCCAGGCGCCGCCGGAGTTCGCAAGGAATACCGCCATCAAGGCGCCAGCTGCGATCGCGCCCGCCAGGTAGGAGCCGAGCGGAGCGTAGCCGAAGGCAAATCCCACCGTGATCGGCATCAGTACCGCCAGCAAGCCAGGCGTTGCCAGCTCACGCAGCGAGTCCCTGGTGCAGATGTCGACCACCCGGCCGTACTCCGGCTTCTCGGTGAAGTCCATGATGCCGGGGTGGTTGCGGAACTGCTCCCGGACTTCCACGACCACCCGGCCGGCCGCCCGGCCGACTGCCATGATCAGCAGCCCGGAGAAGAAGAACACCACCGAAGCACCGATGATCAGGCCGAAGAGGTCGTTGGGCGAGTCGATGCCCAGGTTGAACCCGCCCAGGTGCTTCAGGCTCAGCTCGGCCGTCACCTGAGTGCGGAACGCGCCGAACAGCGCAGTCGCTGCCAGGACGGCGGTCGCTATCGCGATGCCCTTGGTGATCGCCTTTGTGGTGTTGCCCACAGCGTCCAGGCGGGTCAGCACCTGCGCGGCCTCACCTTCAACCTCACCGGACATCTCGGCGATGCCCTGGGCGTTGTCGGATACCGGGCCGAAGGTGTCCATCGAGACGATGACGCCGACGGTGGTCAGCAGCCCGGTGCCAGCCAGCGCGACCGCGAACAGCGCGACCGTGGCATTGCCGGTGCCCAGCAGGAACGCGCAGTAGACGGCGCCGCCGATCAGCAGCGCCGAGTACACGGCCGATTCCAGGCCGACCGAGATACCGGAGAGGATGACCGTGGCCGGGCCGGTCGTCGAGCTCCGGGCGATCTCCATGACCGGCTTCCGGTTCGTCTCGGTGAAGTAGCCAGTCAGCAGCTGGATCGCGCTGGCCAGGACGAGGCCGACCACGACCGCGCCGATAGCCAGGACCCGCGGATCACCGCTGTGGTGCAAGATCGCTCGAGTCCGTCACGCCCTTCAGCGCGCTGAACTTGCTCGGCAAATAGACGAACGCCGCGATCACGACCAGCACGAGTGAGATGAGCGCGGAGGCAAAGAATCCCCGGTTGATCGCCGTCATGCCGCTGCGGTCCCGCTTGCGGGGGGCGACCAGGAAGATGCCGAACATCGCGGTGATCACGCCGATCATCGGCACGATCAGCGGGAAGACCAAGCCGGCAGACCCGAATGCCACCTTGCCCAGGATCAGGGCCGCGACCAGCATCACCGAGTAGGACTCGAACAGGTCGGCCGCCATTCCGGCGCAGTCCCCGACGTTGTCGCCAACATTGTCGGCAATCGTCGCGGCGTTGCGCGGGTCGTCCTCGGGGATGCCCTTCTCGACCTTGCCGACCAGGTCCGCCCCAACGTCGGCCGCCTTCGTGAAGATGCCACCGCCGACCCGCATGAACATGGCCAGCAACGCGGCGCCGAAGCCGAAGCCCTCCAGCACGCCGGACGCGTTGCCCTTGTAGAGCAGCACGACCACAGCGGCGCCGAGCAGGCCGAGGCCGACAGTCAGCAGGCCGACCACCCCGCCGGTGCGGAACGCGATGCGCATCGCCGGTCGCTCGCCGGACTCCTTGGCAGCTGCCGCGACCCGGACGTTGCCGCGCACCGCCAACGACATTCCGGTGAACCCAACGAAGGCCGAGAACAGCGCCCCGACCAGGAAGAAGCCTGATCTGCCCCAGCGCACAGACTCGCTGGTGGCAGGCAGCACTAGGAGCACAAAGAAGATGATCACCACGAACACGCCGAGCGTCTTGAACTGGCGGCGCAGGTAGGCTGCGGCGCCCTCCTGGACGGCGAGGGCGATCTCCTGCATTTTCGGGCTACCCGGACTCGCCGCCAGCACATCACGCCTCAGCCAAAACGCGACGACCAGCGCCAATGCCGCAATGACAGCCACCACGACTACCCAAGTCAGATTCGACCCGGCTACCGTGGCTGAGCCTCCCCCTTGGGCGAGGTAGTGCAACATCCGTCCTCCTTGACAGGGGATTCAAGCTAGTGCCGAGCCCATGCGCGCGGGCACCGTCTCGGTGGCTTAGTACGCAACGGGCCGGCCATGCCTGCCGCAAGACGGCAGGCCAAACCTTACGCGTGGCGTGCGGGGAGTCTACGCATCCTGGTAACTGGATGGTAAATCGGGTGCAGCTACGTGCGAGGTCGCGACAGCTTCGTGATGCAACAGTACTCGGACAGAAACATAGGCTAGGCACCGGTCAGGCTCCCGGCACGTCCTGCTGCCAGATAGCTCTTCCTGCTGCCAGATAGCTCCTGCTACCGGGTTGCACCGGCCGACGGCCAGCTCATCCTGATACTGGTACCGGCTGCTGTCTCACTGATCTGCACTTCGTCGGCGAGACCCTCGATGACCGCGATACCAAGACCGGCGGGAACGCCCGCTTGCGCCGTGACCGGCCCGCTCCCTGGCGGGTCGCCGACCGCTCCGGGTCCGCCAGGGCCGCCGGATCGGCGTACGCCCGGCGCACAGGTGTCGGTGACCTCAACTTCGAACCGCCCGGCCAGGTCGGTGAGGCAGAGCCGCACCGGCTCTGCCGGGCAGTACAGCTGGTGGCCCTCGACGGCACGGGAGCAGGCCTCCCCGACTGCCAGCCGGACTTCGTCGAGCAGCGATTCGTCAACGCCGCTGCGCCTCGCTACCGCAGTCGCGACCAGTCTCGCCGTCCGGACATGCGCCGGCAGCGCGGTGAAGCTCAGCTCGACAGTTGCCATCTGTAGTTCGTCCGGTCCGATGCTGAAGCCGTTGTGTCCGGTCTGCTACTTCTCCGCTCGGCGCGCCGCGATCGCCTCGTCGACGGTGTCGTGAATGCCGAACACCTTCGTGAGTCCCGTGATCCGGAAAATCTTCAGGATCCGCTCCTGGGTGCAGACCAGATCCAGTGACCCATCGTGAGCACGCACCCGCTTCAGCCCGCCGACTAGCACACCGAGGCCGGTAGAGTCCAGGAACTCGACCTTCTCCATGTTCACTACGAGCTGGTAGAAACGGCTGTTTACCAGCTCGATCAGCAATTCACGCAAGCGCGGAGCGGTGTAGACGTCGATCTCGCCTTCAACATCGACGATCTCGATCCCATCCTTACTGTGGTGGTCCAGCTTCAGGTCCACATATCCTCCAGCGCCTTACGGCGGTCAATGTCAGCGGTGGCGGCCGCGCCCGTCCAGTTATGACTGTCCTGTCAAGCCTGGCCTGTCCTGCCAGGCCGGGCCCGTCCGGGTCCCGGCTTAGGTCAGGGTCGGCCCCCAGCACCCGCCTTGGCGGGCCGGTGAGGCGCCGCCCAGGGCATGCCCTGCCGCGCATTCAACCACGCCCTACCGCTATTCCTATACCAGATCGCCGTCGCGGGCACCTTGCGCCGTGCGAGAGACTGGGATCTGATGCCTCCGGTGCCTCCGTCCGACTCCGTCACTATCCCGCGGTCTGCGACGGCGGGCGCGGTCGCAGTGCTGCAGGCTGGCGCTCAGGCTGGCAGGCTGACCTACCTGACGAAGCTGGCTGGAAGCCCGGGCGAGCACGCTAACTGGCCGGCCTGGGTGCCGCCAGAAATTATCGCCGCTCTGGCTGCACGCGGGGTACTCGCTCCCTGGCGGCATCAGGCGCAGGTCGCGGACCTGGCTGCGAGCGGCCACAGCGCAATAGTCTCGACAGGCACGGCATCGGGGAAGTCGCTCGGTTACCTGCTGCCCGCGCTAGCCGGGATCTTGGCGGGCGGCACCGCCCTCTACATCGCACCGACGAGGGCACTCGCCGCAGACCAGGCCAAGCTCGTGGGATCGCTGGGGCTGCGCGGCGTCAGGGCGGCGGTGGTCGACGGCGACACGCCGTGGGCCGAGCGGACACGCGCGCGATCCCAGGCCAACTACCTGCTGACGACGCCCGACATGCTGCATCAGTCCTTGCTGCCGGGTCACGCGAGGTGGAACGGCTTCTTCCGGCGGCTTCGCTACGTTGTCGTCGACGAATGTCATACCTACCGCGGCGTGTTCGGCTCGCACGTCGCGCACGTCTTGCGCCGGCTGCGCCGCATCACCTACCACCACAGCGCTGCCGAGCCGGTCTTCATTCTGGCGTCCGCCACGATCAGCGAGCCGGCTCGGTGCGGCGCGCAACTCACCGGCCGGGCGGTGGCAGCTGTCAGTGCGGACGGCTCGCCACGTGCCCCGCTGACGTTCGCGCTCTGGGAACCGCCGCTGACCGGTGCCAGGGGTGAGGCGGGTGCCCCTGTCCGCCGCGCCGCCACCTCGGAGGCTGCCCAGCTGCTTGCTGAGCTGGTCCGCAGCGACGTGGCGGCACTGGCATTCGTCCGGTCCAGGCGCGGCGCTGAGGCAGTGGCGCAAGCAGCGCGCCACCACCTGACCGAGGCAGGGGCGCCCGACCTGGCCGGCCGGGTAGCGGCGTATCGATCTGGCTACCTGCCGCAGGAGCGGCGAGCGCTGGAGGATGCGCTACGGGCAGGCGAGATCACCGGGCTTGCCGCGACCAGCGCACTCGAACTCGGCGTTAACGTGCCAGGCCTGGACGCGGTGCTGATGGCCGGGTGGCCGGGGACCAGAGCGGCGCTCTGGCAGCAAGCCGGCCGTGCCGGGCGGGACGGCCGCGATGCCGTCGCGGTGCTGATCGCTCGCGACGACCCGCTTGACACTTATCTGGTCCACCATCCGCAGGCTCTTCTCAGCGCACCTGTCGAGGCGACGGTGCTGGATCCGGACAACCCCTACGTGCTCGCACCGCACTTGTGCGCCGCTGCTGCAGAGCTCCCGCTTGGCTCACATGACCTCGCCGCCTTCGGCCCAGCCGCGGCGTCACTGGCCGGGCAGCTGACGGCGGGCGGCCTGCTTCGCGCTCGTGGCGGTCGCTGGTTCTGTACCCGGCAGGGGCTGGCCACGCGGACCGGGCTGCGCGGCACAGGAGACTGGCCGGTACGCATCGTGGAGCTTGCCACCGGCCGGCTGGTCGGCACGGTGGACGAGCCGTCCGCGCACTTCATGGCGCACTCCGGCGCGGTCTACAGCCACCAGGGCGAGACGTACCTGGTCAGCAAACTCGATCTGGAGGACCGCGTCGCGCTGGTGGAGCTTTGTGATCCCGGATACGCCACCACGGCCAGAGAAATCACCACCATCGAGGTAACGAGGGAGCTTGAGCGGGCCGACTGGGGTCCGGCCGCGGTTTGTTTCGGCGATGTCCTCGTCACCCGGCAGGTGGTGTCTTACGCCCGGCGGAGCGCGGAAACCGGGCTGGTCATCGGCGAGGACATACTGACCCTTCCGGAGCGCAGGCTGCCGACCAGGGCCGTCTGGTGGACCATCGGCCAAGCCCAGCGCGCCGAGCTTGCCTCGCTAGGGATTGACCTGCCCGGAGCAGCGCACGCGGCCGAGCATGCCTCGATCGGCCTGCTGCCGCTGGTGGCGGCGTGCGATCGGTGGGACGTCGGTGGCGTGTCAGCCGACCTGCACGCGGCAACCGGCAAGCTGACTGTCTTTGTCTACGACGGCCAGGCCGGCGGTGCCGGGTTTGCCGAACGTGGTTTCGCGGCAGCTCAGGCCTGGCTGTCGGCGACAGCCGAAGCAATTGCCAGTTGTGAATGCGCGGCCGGCTGCCCGGCGTGCATTCAGTCACCCAAATGCGGGAATGGCAACCATCCGCTGGCTAAGCACGATGCGGTCGTCCTCTTGCGCTGCCTTCTGGCGAGCGCCCCCGCGCCAGAGCAGAACTCAGCGCGCACCGACCGCCCAGTTGCGTCCTGA
The DNA here is from genome assembly GCA_963831615.1 of uncultured Actinomycetota bacterium. Lineage (GTDB taxonomy): Bacteria > Actinomycetota > Actinomycetes > Streptosporangiales > Streptosporangiaceae > JAJYUU01. Next base: position 89,892 of record CAWHQU010000008.1, read on the forward strand.
CAGCTGTGCCGAGGGAGTCAGAACCGCTGGCTGATTGCGAAAATGGGGCGACCCCCGTCGGGGGGGAGAACGGGGGTCGCCATACGGTCCGGCTCCGGGGGGGCAGAGCCGGGTCCGTTACCCAAGAAAGCCTAGTTGCAATCCGGGCAAGTTACCAGCCGGTCATGCCGAAGTGCAAAGGGTTCTGCTGCTTCCCCTATGCTGCCGGACTTGGGGCACATACGTCGAGAGCACCGGGACAACTGCGACAGCTTTCTTTGCAAACCTTGACGGCGATAGAAAAGCTGCTGGCAGATCGGGCGCACCAGGCTCGCGGGCCGGCGCGCGCGGGGTCGGCCGTCCCGACGGCAGGCAGGCGTCGCATGACCGAAGAAACGGACTAATGCGGTATTTCGTAAAACTTGTGTGCTGACTGCTCTCCCGGCACTCCCGTTGCGGGCATGCAACCACGTCGATCGATTGAGATAACGAATCCATCACGCTGCAGGCTTTTCAAAGCTGCTGCCGGGCAGTACAAAGGAAATACGGGCCGATGGCCCGTACACGTAAGCCGGGTACCCACGCGCGACCAGCCGCGGGAGGCGTGCCGTGGCAGGCGAATAGTGGATGCAGGAGCGCCATAGCGACTAGAGGCGCAGGCCATCGTCTGCCTACCACGGCAGTGAAGGTGCACGCTTGGTAACCCGGTCGAACGTGTCCGTGCGACGGCGCCCCTTGCCGGGGGCGCCGTTTGCTGTCCGGGTCGAGCGGCCACTCCCCGTAACGATCGGTCACCAGTGAGCCGGCGGATTGCCGACTGAGCCTCTGGAAGCGCCGGAAACCATCACTTTCGGATGCCTGTGCCGCAAGGCTATTGCCAAATACCGGATGCCGGCTCCTGTTGCCATTGGGTATAAGCAAGACTTTGAGTTGACAGCGTGCAGAGAGGGAGGTACCCATGGCCGATCCCGCGGTCCGGCGCGCGGCTACCGGCGTGGCTGATCAGTCCATCGGCGATCTAGTCTCGGTGGCGGCCAGGGACATCTCACAACTGGTCAGGTACGAGCTCGACCTTGCCAAGCTTGAACTGAAAGCAGACGCCAAGCGCCTTGGCATCGGCGCCGGACTCGGCGTCGTCGCGCTGTTCGCCGTCTGCCTGGTGCTGATGCTGCTCTGCTTCGCCTTCGCCTTCGGCCTGAACGCACTGCACATCTGGCTGTGGGCCGCGTTCCTCATCGTCGCCGGAACCTGCCTGCTGCTCATCGGCATCGCGGCTCTGATTGCGCTGCGCATGGTGCGCAAGCTCGGCGGCATGAGCAAGACCAGGCGCAGCCTGGCTGACGGAATGTCGCTGCTGCACCGAGGCAAGCCTGCCGGCGCAACCAAGGTCTCAGCCAAGGGCTAATCATGACCACGCGCGGCAACGCTTCCATTTACCTGAGCGGGCCATGGACGCACCGCTCGGTGAGTGCGAACGGGACCCGGTTTCACGTCGCGGAAAGCGGCGACGGACCGCTCGTGCTGCTGCTGCACGGGTTCCCGGAGTTCTGGTGGACCTGGCGGCGCCAGCTCGAGTCGCTCAGTCAGGCTGGTTTCCGGGTGGCGGCGCCCGACCTGCGGGGTTACGGCGGCAGCGACAAGCCGCCGCGCGGGTACGACCTGGTCACCGCGGCTTCCGACGCGGCCGGAATGGTCCGTGCGCTGGGAGAAGCAAACGCCGTGGTGGTCGGGCATGACTGGGGCGGGCTGATTGCCTGGACTATGGCGGCCTACCACCCGAAGGTTGTCCGGCGGCTCGCGATCGTCTCCATGCCGCACCCGCTGCGGCTGCGCTCCGCTGTGCTGTCCGCGCCCTTCGCCCAGGCCAAAAGCATGGGCTACGCGCTCGGCTTTCAGTTGCCGATGCTGCCCGAACGACGCCTGCTCAAGGACGGGGCTAGCCGGGTCGGGCGGCTGCTGTCCGCCTGGTCAGGGCCAGGCTGGCCGGATGAGGAGACGGAACGCCGGTACGAGGACGCGATGTCCGTGCCGTCCGTTGCCCACTCCGCCCTCGAGTACCACAGGTGGTATCTCCGGTCCAGGTTCCGGCCGGACGGGATCGCCTACACCCGCATGATGCGCTCACCGGTCCAGGCGCCGACCTTGCACCTGCACGGGGCGCTAGACCCGTGCGTACTGCCAAGCGCAGCCCGCGGCTCAGGCGTCTACGTCGAGGCACCGTACCGGTGGCGGCTGCTCGACGGGACCGGCCACTTCCCGCACGAGGAGGCAGCCGACCGGTTCGATCTCGAGCTGCGATCCTGGCTGGCTGATCCCGAACCTGAGCGCTAGCTGGTGGCAGCCACGCAAGATCGGGATGGCAGCCGGGATCGGGATGAGGCCGGCCGGCCTCGGAACGCCCGGCCACGTGATGCCCTGGGCCGCCCGCTGCCCTGGGGCGCAGCCGGCCAGCCACAGGCCGACGACCGGCCCAGGCCGCCAGCGGAGGCGCTGGCCCTCGCCCAGGAGCTGATCGACGCTGGCCGGCCGTTCCACGCGCACGAGGTGCTCGAGGCGGCCTGGAAGGCTGCCCCGCCAGCCGAGCGCGATCTATGGCAGGGCCTGGCTCAGATCGCAGTCGGCCTGACGCACGCGCTGCGCGGCAATGCTCGCGGGTCGATGACCCTGCTGCGGCGCGGTGCTGACCGGCTGGCCGGCTACCCCGCACCCGGCCCGCACGGCATCGATGTGGCGGGCTTGCGGCTGTCCTGCGCCGAACTCGCCGGGCGCATCGAACTGCGCGGCGCCGGCGGGCTTGACCCGGACAGCCTCCGTCTCAGGCTGCGCGTCCCGGATGCAGCGGACCGGAGCTAGCCGACCTGGCAGTGCTCGGTAGACACGTCGTGGTAGTCCTGGCTGCCTGCGGCAGCGTCGCTGGCCACCTCGCCCGACGTCAGGGCATACCCGATGTCGGTGTAGGCCGTAGAAGCAGCGAACACCACGCCGTACACGCGGCCGTCGCGCGCCAGCAGCGGACCGCCGGAATTGCCGGACCGGATCGCCGCCTTGATCGGGTAGATCTCCCGGTCGACTACCTGACTGGCATAAATGTTCGGCCCGGAAGCCTTGATGCTGAAGCCGATCCTGGCCGGCACGGCAGTGAACCCCTGATCTAGCGGGTAGCCCGCCACGATGGCGCTGGTGCCGTTCGAGGCGTGCCCCGCCAGCTTCAGCGGCGGCGCCGACAGGCCAGGGACGTAGAGCACGGCAAGGTCGCGCTCCGGGTCGTAGAGCACTACGTGCGCGGGCAGCTTCTGGTCAGTGTCGGGCGGCTGGACATACGGCCCATTGGTAACCCCGGCGACCACGTGCGCGTTGGTCAGGACGTGCTGCGGGGAGATCACGAAGCCGGAACCTTCGATCGCCTGCGAGCACGACGGCGCGATGCCCTGGATCTTGACGATGCTCTGCTCGTCCCTGGCCAGCCCCGGCGATTTCAGCACGCCCGCGTTGGGCGCTGCGAGGCTCAGGCTGTCCTCCGCCCCGATGGCGCTGAAGACCTGGGAGTACAGGCCGTTCGACAGCAAGCTGCGGAGGCCGGGAAAGACCGGCAGGTACAATGCGCCGCGCGGCATGACAGCGTCTACCGTGCGCAGCAGGGCTGAGTTGTTGACCTGCCTGGCGATGGCCGGGAACTGGGCGTTCACCAGGAAGGAGCCGATCAGCCAGGCGACAACCAAGACAGCGACGATATTGACGGCGGCGCCGCCGAGCGAATCGGCAAACGTCGCCGGGCGACCGGTCAGCCGTGACCGGACAGCCACGCCGAGCCACGACGCGATAAGCATGCCGACGACGGCCGCAGCGAACACCACCAGGATCGCTATGAAGGCCTGCCACTGCAGGCTCTTGGCAAACGCCCGGGCAATTCCGGGGGCGATGAACGCTCCGCCCGCGACACCGAACACGAACCCGGCCAGCGACAGCACGCCGATGATGAAGCCCTGCCGGTACCCGGCCACGGCAAACGCAGCGATCAGCGCTAGCAGGACGAGGTCGAGTATGTCACCGGGCACTTGAACAACTTATAGCCAGGCCGGCAGCGGTGCGGCTGGTGTAGCTCGCCCGAGACCTCATCCGCCTAGCGGGGGCCAGCCGACCGGTCGCTCCCGCGCCGGGAGGCTTGTCAGCCGGGTCGAGTCCCATGGCTGCTCCCAGCCGCCAAGTGCGAGCACGCGATCTAGCAGCATCGCAGTGAAACCCCAGATGAGCAGGCCCTCGGCCCGGAATGCGGGGCCACCCTGCCCGTTCGGGTACTCGATCATCAGCCGGTTCGCCGGGCTCGCCAGCTCCGCTATCGGCACCCTGGTCGCGGCCGCGATTTCCGCCGGATCGCCGGGCGCCACCGGCACCGGTGTGTGCCACCAGCCGATCACCGGGGTCACGCGGAAATCGCTGCGCCAGATATAGAACTCAGGCATGACGGCAAGCACGCGCACTCCGGCAGGGTCGACCCCGGTCTCCTCGGCCGCCTCCCGCAGAGCTGCCTGGACCGGACCGTCATCTGACTCGTCGACGGCGCCGCCGGGAAAGGCAGGCTGGCCAGGGTGCTTGCGCAGGCCCGCCGAGCGCTCGATGAGCAGCAGGTCAGGACCGGCCTTGCCGTCCCCGAACAGGATCAGCACGGCGGCAGCGCGGCCGCGGCCGTCCGGCCGCAGCTCCGCCGGGACCGCCATGTGCGCAGCCGCTGCAGTCAGCCTGGCTAGCCACGCAGGCGTGTCGTCCGCAGGGCCGGCCGCGGCCTGACTCTGGCTGTCAGCGATCAAGAAAACGGCCCGCTCTTGACCAGCTTGATCGCCGTGGCCTCATCCGTCGGGCCGGTGCCGTAGGACGGGCAGAGGGCAGCCACCGGACATGCGCCGCAGGCGGGCTTGCGTGCGTGGCAGACTCTGCGGCCATGCCAGATCAGCCGATGCGACAGCATCGTCCACTCCGGCTTCGGGAACAGCCCGCCGACCTCTTGCTCGATCTTGACGGGGTCATCCTGGCTGGTCCAGCCGAACCGGCGGGACAGGCGCGCGAAGTGCGTGTCCACAGTGATGCCAGGGATCCCGAACGCGTTGCCGAGCACGACGTTCGCCGTCTTACGCCCGACGCCCGGCAACGTGACCAGGTCGTCGAGCCGACGTGGCACTTCACCGCCGAAGGAGTCCCGGATGGCGGCCGACAGGCCGAGCACCGACTTGGTCTTGGCCCGGAAAAATCCGGTGGGCTTGAGGATCGCCTCGAGATGCTCGGGATCGGCCGCCGCGAGATCCTCGGGCGTCGGGTACTTCGCGAACAGCTCCGGGGTGGTCAGGTTGACCCGGACGTCCGTGGTCTGCGCGGATAGCACAGTGGCGATCAGCAACTGGAACGGGTTCTTGAAATCGAGCTCGCAATGCGCATCCGGGTAGGTCTCTGCCAGGATCCGGTTAATCTGACGCGCCCGCCGTACCAGCCCCAGACGGGTCTCTGACTTGCGCGCGCGGGCCGGTGCCTTCCCGGCCGTATTCGTCACCATGCCGCCAGACTAGGGCTTCGCCGAGCCGATCCAGCCCCGGCGCCGGAATAGCCAGTACAGCGCCGCTACGGCGATCACTTCGGTGCCGAGTCCGACGATCACGAACGTCGGCCAGCCGCCCAGATTGCTGACCAGCCAGGCGAAGTTCTGGCCGAAGAATCCAGTCAGGAACGACAGCGGCAGGAAGATCGTGGCGATGATCGCGAGCTGCTTCATCACCTCGTTGAGGTTGTTGGACACCATCGAGAGGTAAGCGGACATGGCATTGCTCAGCAGGTCCCGGTAGCTGTCGATCTGGTCGCTGATCCGGATCGTATGGTCGTACAGATCACGCAGGTAAGGCTCGCCCTCGGGAGTCATCCCTGGCATATCCACCATGCCCGCCACGAGCGACGCCATCATGTCACGCTGCGGCGCGACCTGCTTTCGTACGTTTACCAGCCATCGCTGCATGTTGAAGAGCTCGGCAAGCTGATCGTTGCTGGGCCTGGCGAAGATCTCCTGCTGCAACTCGTCGATGCGATCGTCGAATTCCGACAGCCTGGGGAAGAAGCTGTCGATCAGGCTATCCAGGATGTGGTGGACAAGGATCAAGCGCACCGGCCTGCCGGTGCCGACAGGGAGGCCGCCCGGCCCGCCCAGCCGGTCCCACAGGCTGTCGAGCGCGTGACAGTGATCATTCCTGATCGTGATGACGTAGTCCTGGGCGATGAAGATGTGGACCTCAGTGAGGTCGTCGGTGATGTCGTCCTTGCCCTGCCCGGCAGCCCCGTAGCTGACCAGGTAGACGACGTTACCGAAGTCCTCCACCCTGGGTCGCTGGCCGAACTCAGAGACAGCTTCGATCGCCACCGGATGCAGCTTGAAGTCGTCGCGCAGCAATGCGATGCCGTCCGGATCGGCCGGCTTGAAATCGAGCCAGAGCAGCTTGCCGTCCGCGAGAGCGCCCTTGATCGTGACTTCGTCAAGCGGAGCCGGGGAGCCGTCGATGAGGATGAGCTTTCCGTCCACGACAACATCATCCTAAGTCCGGAGCACGGGCATGGTCAGATGACGTTACTCGCTTCCGGCCAAAGCCGCCAAAACTCCGCAGTCCGGCGCAGCCAGCGACGATCAGGCAGCCCTGTGACCCTTGCCGACGGCGCTGGCGCGGTGCACCAGCGTGTCCGTCACAGATCCGACCGCCCCGGACAGACTGCCCAGACCACGGCCGGACGCTCCCCGGCCTGCCAGCGTCTCGCGTACTAGCACCTCGGCGAAACTCATCGCCTCACCAGCCAGTCGCTTGACCTCGCCGGAGTTCAGGATGTCCGCCGCGGAGGAGCGCAGCCGCTTGACGCCGTCCGGCCCGTCCTTGCAGCCGGCGATATAGCCGGCCACGAAACCAATGAGAGTCTCCATAGTCCTGCCCTGCCTCTGGGTTTCTGAAGGCTTGACGGCCAGCCAGCGGCCGGCCGACGGTGGCGGTCACATATCGCGTAGTTCCAGGTACCGCTTGATGTCCGGCACCGATTGCACGATCGCGGCAATCAGCGCTGCCAGCAGTACCGCCTTGATCAGCTTGGTGATCATCGTCTCCCTCCCTCCGGCTTCTCTGGCACCAGGATCGGTTCTACTTCGTCCGGTGCGAAGTAAAGGAACCTGCCGTGGCTGCGGTGCAAGTCGGCCGCCGGGTCGTCGACTGGTGTAAGCGCAAGGTGCACCTGCCCGTCGACGTCGTACAGAACGGCCTCGACGGTCGCCTCCCGGCCAGCGAGGAAGAGGTCCTGCGCGTCGGCCCGGCGGCTGCCGGGCCGCATCAGCACCCGGGAGTTCCTCGCCACCGGGATGCCGTCGATCATTATGTGGTCGGTTTCCGGCGACACCGACGCGTCCGATCCCGGATCCCACCACGGGACCGATGGCCGGCCGGTGACGTGCGGGTCTGCCGCGTCCGGGGTGCCCTGGGCCGCACCGGACCGCAGGTACCTGATCGCGCCGTGCATCCGCTCGAACAGTTCCGGCGGCATGTCCTCGAGCCGGTCTAGCAACTCCGCCGCCCGGCTGTCGGTGGCCCGGGCCAGTCGCTTCTCCGCGTCGGTGAGCGTCAGCGTCCGCAGCGTGAGGATCTCGTCGATCTCGGTCGCGTCGAACAGGTCACCGGCGCTCTCGGCGGCTACCTCGGGGTGGTCGTAGAGAATGAGCGGCGAGGACAGCATCAGCTCGGTGCAGTCGGCAGGGCCGGCGCAGCACCGGCCAGCTGCCAGTGTTCTGGCATGCCGCGATCTCTGCTGCCGCCCACTCGGGCGGATCGGTCATCGACAGGAACCTGCCGCCGGGCACGCAGATCAGCGAGTGCGCGGCGATCAGCGCGTGCCGCAGGCCGTCGTCCCGGTTGCGCAGCACAGCCGGCGGCGTCGTGATGTTTTCCAGCTGCACCCGCAGCCGGAGCGCCTGGAACGGGCCGCCCACCCGCTCAGCGTGCAGCCTGATCATCCCGTCGAGGGCGGCCCACTGCCGCACCAGGGATCCGGCTACCTTCCCCCCATCGTCGGTAACCGGCTGTGCGGCCTGGCCTGCCGAGATGTGAAACTCGCAGCCAGAATCGGCGGCCAGCAGATCCGAAACCTCCACCGTGACGCGCTGCTCGCGCTCGGCCGCCTCCTCGAAGGAGGTGTACTCGGCCAGCACTGTCTCAGGGGGCACTGGCTCGGCGGTACGCCGCTGCAGGTGCAAGAACCGGACGATGATCTGTACCTGCGCATCGTCCGGGCACTCCACCAGGCACTCGGTCTGGCAGGAACTGCCTTCGGTCGGGTCGACGAGGTCATAGCCGCGCGGCATCAGCACGCCGAACTGGAACCGGACCCGGTTCTTCTGCGCCGCCTGGTGGTAGGGGTATAGCAGGTAGCCCTCGTAGAGGATGGCGTCCGCGACCTTGAGAGCGTGCCCGAGGTGCTCGGCTGCCCTGCTCATTCCTGGCCCCCGGATCGATCAGCGGCAGCCGGATCGACAGCGGCCCGATCGGTCGCCTCAGCCAGCAGCTGCACGATGGTCGCCTCCCAGGTCACCAGTCCCCTGGCAGACTTGAACCGGAGCAAGTCGTCGAAGGTGGCAGTGCTCATCCTGATCCAGGCTGAGTTCGGGAAGTGCGCGTCGATGGCCTCCCGCCACACGCTGACCGGCAGCCGGAAGCTCGCCTCCTTGCTCCACGGCACCTGAGTGACCGACATCCGGTTGTTCGCGGTACCGAACACGCTGCCGCTGAAAAGCAGCAACAGCGGGATCTCGCCGCCGTCAAGCCCGGCGAAGTAGCGGGTCGCGCCGATCTCCATGTCGTAGGTCAGCGGTACCGGAACGGCTATTTCCGTGCTGCCGGTGAAGCCGGGCACCATGACCGAGACATTGGTGAACTGCAGTGGCTTGAGCGTGTCCGCCCACCGCTGCGTCTCGCCGAACAGGTCGTTCAGCCGTTCGGCCTCCTCGTCGGAGTAACGGCGACGGGCGGGCTCGATCCGGAACTGGCAGCGCAGCGCGATCGCCTCGACCCGCTCGCCGCTCGTCTCGCTGATCCGCAGCGTGACGAACATCGACGGTACGACCGCGTACTTGTCCGCCCGCGCCCCAGTGCAGTCGAAGACAAGCTCAGGCATCCTGGCCGTCCGGGCGGTATGGCCGGGCGCGGTCGCGCGCGGTCGCGAGGAAAGCGGTGATGCTCTGCCTGGCCTCGGCGCCTCCGTCGAAGCCGTGCCACTGGAGGCGCATCCGCCCGGCCAGTTCATAACAAACATCGACGGGAACGAGGAAGTATTCGACGCCGTCGTCTGACCTGCTGATGAGAATAGCCTCGACATCGTCGGCGGCAGCCGACAGCAGCGGGTAGTCAGCCGCAAGCTGCTGCCACAACTGCAGGTCAAGCTGGCACTCGGTGACACCTGCCGGACTCGGGTAGAAGCCACTCAGGGCGCCGGAGTCGCGCGACGTGCGCAGAAAGAATGCCAGGCCGACCGGCACCTCCAGCTGATCCCACTGCACCGGGGTCATCACCCGGCCCGGATCCTGCAGGTATCTGTCAGGCACCGTCTGGTATCTGCCACGGCCGGCATTGCGCTGGGTGAACAGCAGATAGCAAGCCCGGCACGCGCACAGCAGCGAAGCCGCTTCCAGGTCAGCCACGTGGCCGTGTCCGGCCGGAATCTCGGTCGCGCACAGATCGCAGCGCTCGGCGTCCCTGGCGATCTGCACGTCCCGCTCCGGCGGAGCGTGGGGCTCGCCGTCCGGTGGCCGGACGAAGCGGCGCAGTGCTGCCAGGCCGGTCGGGCCAGCCTGGCCGGTCACGACGCCGCCGCGGCCGGCACCGCAACCCGCACGCCCTGGCTGTCGGCCAGGAGCGGCAGCGGCTCCAGGTGCAGTCCGGTCTCGTCCAGCCCCTGCCCGGCGAGCCGGGCGTTGTAGCGTGCGCCGCAGCGCGCGCAACTGAGAATCTCGCGCTCCAGAGCGCCGTCCGCTAGCGACCCGCCGCACTGCGCGCATGCGTCGCGGTAAGCGTAGAGCGAGCCGCGAACCGCGCAGACGACGACGGCGAGGCCGTCGGCAGACGCGCTGACCGGCCGGGAACTTGGCGGCCCGATATTCGGCAGCGGTACCCAGGACCCGCCGTTTCCGGTCTGGAGATGGTCGTCGGGCGGCCGCTTGCCGATCTGCAGAAGGGCAGGCGCTGGTGCGGCCGTCATGCCTTCCACCACTACCTCTGCCACCTCCGGTGCCGCGTCGCGCACCGCCGTCGTGATGGCCAGCTCAACCGTGACGGTCGAGGACGGGCAACCGTGACAGCTGCCTTCGAGCCGGAGGCTGGCCACGCCGTCGGTGACGCCGAGGTACTGCACACCGCCAGCATGCGAGCCCAGGTATGGCCTGACCCGGTCGAGTGCGCGCTGAATCCTGGCGTCGACGTCCAGCGGATGCAGGCCATGCAGTAGCAGCAGGCTCTCCACCAGCGGATCGTCGGCCAGCTTCGTGATCATCCCGGTTCCGGCCGGGCCCTGCTCGCGCAGCACCGTGACGATCTGCGCCAAGCCGTCGCCGTACAAGCCAACGAGCAGCCCGACCAGCTCCTCCGCAGCAGGCGCCGCGGCGCCGAAGCGGCCCGAACTCAGCGCGCTGAGCAGCTCCTCCACCCGTGCGCTGACTGCCTGCACGCCCGTCATACGCCTCGCCTCCGTCTGCCAGCGAACAGGACTGGCCCGCGGGCGAGAGCCCGGGGCCAGTCCAGGCCTATCAGGTGGACAGGACGGCAGCCATCGGCGAGTGCACCTTCTGAAGCGTCTTGCCGTTGCCCAGGTACATGTGCACGCCGCAAGGCAGGCACGGGTCGAAGCTTCGCACCGCGCGCATGATGTCGATGCCCTTGAACTTCTCCGGCGGGTTCTCCTCGAAGATCGGCGTGTTCTGCACGGCGTCCTCGTAGGGGCCCGGCGTGCCGAAGCTGTCACGGACGCTGGCGTTCCACGGCGTGGGCGGGTACGGGTGATAGTTGGCGATCTTGCCGCCGCGGATGACCATGTGGTGCGACAGGACGCCGCGTACGGCCTCGGTGAAGCCGCAGCTGTTCGCTTCGTCCGGCACGTTGAACGGCTCCCAGGTCTTGGTGTGCCCGGCGCGCAGCTCAGCAAGTGCCTTCTCCATGAAGTGGAGCGCACAGGCGGCAGCGTAAGCCTGGAAATAGGTGCGGGCCCGGTCTCTTTCGATCGCGTTCGACAGTGGCGCGCCGCTGGAGTCGGTCGGGATCTTCCACTCGAACGTCACCTCGGGCCTGGTGACGGTGCGCGGCAGGTTGATCACCACGCTGTGCCCGGTCGACTTTACGTAGCCGAAGTCGACCAAGCCGCCGAGCGCAGTGGCCCACAGTCTGGCGATCGGGCCCCCGCCGGTGTCGGCGGCCAGATGGTTCTCGCCGTCGAACCAGCGCGGGGACATGACCCAGCTGTACTTGTCGTCGAAATTCCGCTTGGCCGGCCGCGGGATCGTGTGCTGGTTCCACGGGTGCCTGCGGTCAACCGGGTTGCCGAGGGGGTCGCGGGTCACGAACATCTCCTGGTCTTCCCAGTCCTCGTAGAAGGAACTGCCGAGCAGGATCCGGATGCCGAGGTTGATTTCGACCAGGTCGTTGGTAAGCAACTGCCCGTCCCTGATCACGCCCGGGCTGACGAACATCTTCCGGCCCCAGTCGGTCATGTGGTCGTACCGGAAGTCACAATGCTCGGGGTCGTTCAGGCTTCCCCAGCAGACCAGGTCGGCGCGGCGGCGACCGACTTCCTCGTAGCCGGGCAGCGCCATGTAGAAGAAGTCGAACAGGTCGTCGTGCATCGGAACGACGCGCTTCATGAACTCCACGTAACGCATCAGCCGGGTCAGGTAATCGGTGAACAGCTGCACCGTCGGCGTAGTGCCGACGCCACCCGGATAGAGCGTGGAGGGATGGACGTCCAGGCCCTCCATCAGGCAGAACATCTCCCTGGTGGAGCGGGACACCTGCAGCGCCTCGCGGTAGAACTCGCCCTCAAGCGGGTTCAGTGATCGCATGATGTCGCCGATGTACTTATATCCGTGCTCCGCGGCGTGCGGCGCCTCAGTCCGGTTGGCCAGCTCGAGAACGCCGGGGTTGGTCTCGCCGACCATCCGCGCGCAGAAGTCAACGCCGACCAGGTTCTCCTGGAAGATGTTGTGGTCGAACATGTACTCGGCAGCCTCGCCGAGGTTAATGATCCACTCGCCCAGGTGCGGCGGCCGGACGCCGTAGGCCATGTTCTGGTTGTAGACCGAGCACGTGGCGTGGTTGTCGCCGCAGATGCCGCAGATGCGGCTCGTGATGAAGTGCGCGTCCCTGGGGTCCTTGCCCTTCATGAAGATGCTGTAGCCGCGGAAGATGGACGACGTGCTGTGGCACTCGACCACCTTCTTCTGGGCGAAGTCGATCTTCGTGTAGATACCCAGGCTGCCGACGATTCTGGTGATCGGGTCCCAGGCCATCTCGACGACGCCTGTGCTGTCCTCTACCGCAGTCATATCCAGTTCCTTCTTCCGCGTGCGGAGCCGCGAGCCAGGCATGCCGCCTGGCGACGCGGTGCGTCGTGAGTCACCAGGTCTGCTTGTAACCAGTCAGGAGCTCGTCGCCCTTCTTGCGCCACTTGGGCTCTTCGTCGGCCGTCCTGGCGGTGAAGCCGCGCAGCGCCCGGATCACCGTTCCGTACAAGCTGCTCGCGGCCGTTGACACCCGCGCACCTGGCGGTTCGTCCATGAACGGCATGAACTTGTCCGGGAAGCCAGGCATGGTGCAGGCAATGCAGATGCCCCCGACGTTCGGGCAACCGCCTACGCCGTTGATCCAGCCGCGCTTGGGCACGTTGCACTTGACGACCGGACCCCAGCAGCCAAGCTTGACCAGGCACTTCGGCGAGCCGTACTCGCTGGCGAAGTCACCCTGCTCGTAATAGCCCGCCCGATCGCAGCCCTCGTGGACGGTGGCGCCGAACAGCCAGGTCGGGCGCAGCGCTTCGTCCAGCGGGATCATCGGCGCCGCACCAGCCAGCTGGTAGAGCAGATAGAGAATGGTCTCTGACAGGTTGTCCGGATGGATCGGGCACCCTGGCACGCAGACGATCGGCAGCCCCGCCTTCGACCGCCAGTCCCAGCCGAGGTAGTCAGGCACTCCCATGGCGCCGGTCGGGTTGCCAGCCATCGCGTGGATGCCGCCATAAGTCGCGCAGGTGCCGACGGCAAGGATTCCGGTGGCCTTCGGTGCCAGCCGGTCCAGCCACTCGTTCGTGGTCATCGGCTGCCCGGTCGCCGGGTTGTTGCCGAAACCGCACCAGTAGCCCTCAGGCTTGATCGCCTCGTTGGGGATCGAGCCTTCGACCACCAGGACGAACGGATCGAGTTCACCGCGATCGGCCTTGTGCCACCACTCGATGAAGTTGTCGGCGCCGGTCTCCGGGCCGCACTCGAAATCGATCAGCGGCCAGTGCACGGCAACCTTGGGGAGTCCGGGCAGCGCGCCGAGTGCGATCTCCTCGATGCTCGGCTGAGTGGCCGCAGTCAGCGCGACGGAGTCCCCGTCGCAGCCGAGACCGCCGTTCATCCACAAGATGTGAACCACTGGCTCGCTGGCGTCAGCCTGCGGGGTGCCGGCTGACGATGAGTCGGTCTGTGTATCAGCAGTCATGACGAGGCCATCTCCTCAGCTCTTGGGACGGCTAGATGCTGGCCGGGCTGAGCCCGGAGGGTGCGGTCACGGCGACCGCCGGCTGTACAAGCAGCAGCGAGCGAGAGCTTCCCCCGCCGCCGGCAACCCGATCCGCGGCCCCTGCGGATTCCCCCTGCGCGCGAGCGTAACAGCGAGGTGAAAGACGACGGAGGGCACGCGGAGAGCGCCTGTGCACCATACGACGGCGCAGCAAACGGCAGGGCAGCAAGCGACGGGGCGCGGACGCAATGGGTCACAACGCACCTCACCTTCGGTGCTGTGCCGGACGGTCGCAATGCTAGACCTGCGACTTTCCGTCGACAAGACTAAAGAGTCAGTTCACTGGACAGAAATGTCCACCGACACGGACAAGGGTGGGGCCAAATCTGGCCAACGACCGCAGTCTGCGAAGACACCTTTGCTACCAGATCCGGCAGGTCGCAATGCCAGCTGAAGCGCCTGCCGCCGCGCCCCAGCTGCCGCGTCCGGGCTGGCCGTCCCCGCGCTTACCACGTAGATTGGTCCCAACCCCAGGTGCCGCACCAAGGGGTGGCGGCCAGAGGGAGACGGAGTGGTGGCGGAGCCCAGCTATGGACCCGCGGGGACCCCGATCGAGGTAGTTCCTGTCGTCGTGCTGTCCCAGGTGTTCCCGGCGCGGCCGTCGTCCATCCCTGACATCAGGGACTTCGTGCGCCGGTGCCTGGCCGAGTCGCCGCTGACCGAAGAAGGCACGCGCGAGGTCGGCGCGACGGTCTTCCGGGCGCTGCTGGACGCCGCCGGCCCGACCGGGTCGATCCAGGTTGCATTCCGCATCTTTCCCGAGCACGTCGAGGTCGACGTGCTTCACTCAGACACCGCGATCCCGTCACCAGTCGCGCCCGGCCCGCCGGTCAGCTACGCGCTGCCGGGTACGGCCGGGTCGTCACCCAGTGGCGGGCCGGCCACGCCTGTCCGGCCGGCCCCCGGCGGCCGGGCGGCGGTGAACCCGGCTCGTGCGGCGACAGGTCCGGCTGGCGGCAGCGACTCCGCCGCTGCCAGGGCCGCGCCGGCGACGTTCGCGGAGTGGATGTCCAGCGCATTGCGGCGGGAAGGGCTCACGCAGGAAGCCGCCGCCCGGCAGCTGGGCGTTTCGGTAAAGACAGTCAGCCGCTGGGTAGGCGGCGCCACCGAGCCCCGGATGCGGGATCTTCGCCGGATCCAGGAAGTGTTCGGCAAGGTTCCGCTCCCGTGACCCATGCTTACTGACTGACTTCCGGTGATCCGGGTAAGTCCTGCAGCCAATTGCCAGGAATGGTCATAGCTGTCTGCGCGGACCACTGGACGTCCCCCCACTTGTGTCCTACCGTTCAGATATGCCGATGCAGTCCGGACGGCACGACTTCGGCCCTGAGACAGGCCGGATAACCTTACGGACCCACCGCGACGGAATAGCTGCTCAAGCGGGCCACGACCTGACCATCGAGGCCTCCCGGTGGAGTGGCGACATCGTGCTGGCTGCGGACCTGGCCCCGGTGAGCCTGGAGGTCAAGGTCGATTTGGGCGCGCTGGTCGTGCAGTCCGGCTCGGGCGGTATCCGTCCGCTGACTGACCGCGACAAGCGCGAGATCGCAGTCACCGCCCGTAAGGTCCTGTCCGCTGACCGTTATCCGGAGCTGACGTTCAGCGCGACGTCCTTCGAGATCGGGCCGGACGGCACGAGCGGTTCGATCGCCGGGACACTCAGCCTGGCGGGCCGCTCCAGGCAGCAGCAACTGCAGGTGAGCGAGACCGGGCCCGGCCGCTACCGAGGCGCCACAACCGTGCGGCAGACGGACTTTGGCATCAAGCCTTACTCCGGCTTCCTGGGCGCGCTCAAGGTATCCGATCAAGTCGATGTTGAGATCGAGCTCGACCTGCGCAAGGCTGCCGCTCCGGAGCCAGCGGAGTGACGACGCCGCAGGACCCCCGGGTCAGCATCCTGTTCGACCGCAGAGAGCAGCCGGCGGCAGAATTCGCCGGGCAGGCCGCGGCTGTCGCGGCGGCCTGCCACCAGATGGCAGTCAGGTTCCATCAGGGGGGCAAGCTCATCGTCTTCGGCACCGGCGGGGCGAGCACCGACGCGCAGCACGTGGCCGTCGAGTTCGTGCATCCTGTCATCGTCGGGAAGCGCGCGCTGCCCGCTGTCTCGCTGACCTCCGACGTGGCAACCGTGACCGGAATCGCCGCCCGCAGCGGGATGGCTGCGATCTTCAGTCACCAGCTGCGCTACCTGGCGACGGCCGCCGACATCGCGCTGGGCATCACTGCCGACGGAAACTGCGCCAGTGTCCTAGCCGGCCTGCTCACCGCCCGCGAACTGGGAATGCTGACGATCGCGCTGGCAGGCGGGGACGGCGGTGCCATCGCCGCTTGCCCAGCCGTCGACCATCTGCTCGTCACCCGGTCACCGGATCCGCGCGTCGTCAAGGAACTCCAGGTGACTGCCTACCACGTGCTGTGGGAACTAGTACACGTGTTCTTCGAACAGCCAGGCGTACTGGCACCGGCGGTGGTCGCATGACTGGCGGCATGACGAGGCCCGGGTACAACGTTCCGGACTGCACAGGCGAGGTATGCATCACCTGCTCTGATACGGCAGTCGTGGTCACAGTCGTCCGCCTGCTCCGTGACGGACTCGCGCTCGTGGACACCGGCCAGGGCATCGAGGAGGTCAGCATTGCCCTGGTCGCCGCCACGGTCGGCGACACGATCCTGGTGCACGCCAAGGAAGCGATAGCAGTGGTGCCGGCATGACGCAGGTCTCGGGGAACGGCAAGGCGCCCGCGGCGCCTGGAGCCGGCTCGATCGAGTCGCTCTACCCATTCCTCTACTCCGGCACGACTGATGTCTCCGCCGTGCTCGAGCAGGTCCAGCAGTCGACGGTTGCCAAGGTGGCGGAGATTGCAAGCCTGCGCCGGACGGTGCGAGACGCGGACGGCGCCCGGTTGCTGGCCTGCGCACGGGAGATGGCCCGCCGGTTCGCTGCTGGTGGCCGGTTGCTGGCCTTCGGTAACGGCGGCAGCGCAACCGACGCGCAGCAACTGGCCACGCTCTTCCTCTACCCGGGCGGGCCGGCCAGGCCGTTGCCCGCGCTCAGCCTGGCCAGCGACGCGTCCGTGCTGACCGCGCTCAGCAACGACATCGGCGTCGACGTCGTCTTTGCCAGGCAGGTCGCAGCGTTCGGCGGCAAGAGTGACATTGCCGTGGGCCTGTCGACCAGCGGCAATTCCGAGAACCTGTTGCGCGCATTTGACGAGGCAAGCAGGCGCGGCATGCTGACAGTCGGCATCGCCGGCTACTCCGGCGGCAAGATGTCCGAGCTGGACAGCATCGACTACCTATTCGTCGCGCCTTCCACCTCCGTGCACCGCATCCAGGAAGCCCAGACCACGATGTACAACATCCTCTGGGAGCTCTGTCAGGACGCCCTCGGCGCGAGCATCGGGCCGGGCGGCTCGGCGAGGGAGGCAGTACCATGACCGGCCAGCTGCTGGTCGCGGGGGTGGGCAACATCTTCCTCGGCGACGACGGCTTCGGCGTCGAGGTGGCCGGCCTGCTCGCAAGCCGGCTGCCCGGCTGGGTCCGGGTAGCCGACTACGGGATCAGAGGTATGCACCTGGCCTACGATCTGGCTGGCTACAGCTCCGCGATCCTGATTGACACCACCGCGCGCGGCGGCATACCAGGCACGATCTACCTGATCGAGCCTGATCTGGCCAGCGAGCCGGCCTCCCCGGACGGCGCAGATGACGACGCGCTGGCGACCAGCCCGCTGTTCAATGCGCACGGCATGCAGCCTGACGTCGTCGTCAGCATGCTCAGAATGCTCGGCGTACAGGCGCGGCAGATTCTCATCGTCGGCTGCGAGCCCGCCAGCGTCGACTACGGCATCGGGCTCAGCGAGCCGGTGGCGGCTGCGGTTGACGAGGCGGTTCAGGTAGTGCTGGACCTCATTGCGACTGCGGCTGAATCCGATGATCACCAGCTAACCACTAAGGAGTGGGCTCATGTGCCTCGGAATTCCAGGTGAGGTGATCGAGTTCCTGCCTGACCAGCCAGATCTCGCCAAGGTGGACGTGAGCGGCGTCAGGCGCGTCATCAATATCGGCCTCCTGGCGGATGAGAAAGTCGAGCCGGGTGACTGGGTGCTCATCCATGTCGGGTTCGCGCTGTCGAAGATCGACGAGGCCGAAGCTGCCGCGGCCCTTCAGTTCCTGGAAGGCATCGGCCAGGCATACGAAGATGAGCTCGCCGCCCTTGCCGAGTCCCGGATCGAGTAGGCAGGAGCAGCGATGAAATTCGTCGATGAGTTCCGGGACGCCGACAAGGCGCATGCCCTCGCGGCCAGGATCGCCGCGCTCTGCGAGCCCGGTCGGCAGTACAAACTGATGGAGGTGTGCGGCGGGCACACCCACACGATCTACAAGCACGGCCTTGAGGATTACCTGCCCGAGCAGGTGACTCTGGTGCACGGCCCCGGTTGCCCGGTCTGCGTGATCCCGATGGGCCGGGTCGACGACGCGATGGCACTCGCCAGTGAGCCCGACGTGATCATGACCTCGTTCGGGGACATGATGCGAGTGCCGGGCAGCAACGGCTCGTTCTTCGATGCCAAGGCGCGCGGCACCGACATCCGGATGGTGTACTCGCCGCTGGACTCACTCAAGATTGCCCGGCAGAACCCCGCCAAGCGTGTTGTGTTCATGGCTATCGGGTTCGAGACGACAGCTCCGTCCACCGCGATGACGGTTCTGCGCGCCGCCGCCGAGGGCTTGACGAACTTCTCGATCTTCTGCAATCACGTCACGATAATTCCCGCCATCAAGGCCATCCTCGACTCGCCCGACCTGAGACTCGACGGCTTCATCGGGCCCGGTCACGTGTCGACAGTGATCGGCTGCAGGCCGTATGAATTCATCGCCCGCGATTACGGCAAGCCCGTCGTCGTGGCCGGCTTCGAGCCGCTCGACATCCTGCAGTCGATCTACCTGCTGATGCTGCAACTGGCCAGCGGAGAAGCGACGATCGAGAACCAGTACTCGAGGGTGGTCCCCTGGGACGGGAACCCAGTCGCGCTCCGCGCGATCGGGCAGACCATGGAACTGCGCCCGTACTTCGAGTGGCGTGGTCTCGGGTTCATCTCCCACTCGGCACTGAAAGTCCGGGAAGAGTTCGCGCGGTTCGATGCCGAGACCCTGTTCCCCGTTCCCGGCGTGCGGGTCGCTGACCCGAAGGCGTGCCAGTGCGGCGAGGTGCTCAAGGGCGTGCTCAAGCCCTGGGAGTGCAAGGTATTCGGCACGGCGTGCACGCCGGAGACGCCGATCGGCACTTGCATGGTCTCCCCGGAAGGCGCCTGCGCTGCGTACTACAACTACGGCCGCCTGACACGCCAGCGCGTCCGGGAAGCGAGTACTTCATGACCGCGCCACACGACAGCCCGGCCACCGCCGGCTGGGTCGAGGAGGCCCTGCGCGAGCACGAGGAGCAAGCCCGGTCCGAGCAAGCACAATACGGGCACCTGCTGAGCGAGCGCGAGGCGACGCGGTTCGAGCATCATGGTTCGCCGCAGCCGTCGCCGGGCACGGTCCGCGAGGAACTCGTTCTGGAACGCATTGACCGGGCCCGCCGCGCCCGCCCGCGGGTCAAGGAAGACCGCATCACCATGTCGCACGGGGCCGGCGGCAAGGCGACGCAGACACTCGTCGAGGCGGTGTTCCTTGACACGTTCCGCAACCCGCTGCTCGAGCCGCTTGAAGATGCGGCCAGGCTGGCGGTCAACGGCGTCCGAGTGGCGATGACGACTGACTCCTATGTGGTCAAGCCGCTGTTCTTTCCCGGTGGCGACATCGGCGATCTCGCCGTGAACGGCACGGTCAACGACCTGTCGATGGCCGGCGCGGTACCGCTGTACCTGTCGGCCGGCTTCATCCTCGAGGAAGGATTCCCGGTCGCCGACCTGGTCAGGATCGCCGCGTCCATGCAGGCTGCCGCCGCGAGAGCCGGAGTCCAGGTGGTGACCGGCGATACGAAGGTGGTGGAGAAGGGAAAAGCCGACGGCTGCTACATCAACACGGCCGGTCTCGGCGTGATCGAGCGTGACAATGACCTCGGCGTAGCCCGGGCGCGGCCAGGCGACGTCATCCTCGTCTCCGGCCCGATCGGAGATCACGGCGTCACCATCATGCTCGCTCGTGGTGAACTCGACATCGAGGCTGACATCAGCTCAGACACCGCACCGCTGAACGGCTTGGTCGCCGACGTGCTGGCGGCCGCACCCGGAGTCCGGGCGCTGCGCGACGCCACCAGGGGTGGCGTTGCCACGATCCTCAACGAGATCGCTGCTGCGGCCAGCGTCGGCGTGGTGGTCACCGAAGACGAGATCCCGGTCCGTTCGCAGGTGCGCGGGGCGTCCGAGTTGCTCGGCATCGACCCCATGTACGTGGCCTGCGAGGGACGGCTGGTCGCAGTCGTCAGCCCCGAGGATGCCGGCCGTGCACTGGCGGCATTGCGGGCGCATCCACTGGGTACAGACGCAGCTGCGATCGGCACGGTTACCGAGGGGCCGCCCGGCATTGTCCAGCTCAAGACCGCATTTGGCGGGACCAGGATCGTCGACCTCCTGGTCGGCGATCCGCTGCCACGGATCTGCTGACCTCATCGAGAAAGACAACGACAGTGCACGAACTGGCCGTCACCGAGAGCCTGGTCGACGCAGTCAGCGACCGCCTGCCAGGTCAGCGGGTCATTAGCGTCAAACTCGAGATCGGCGCGCTGTCCGGCGTCGTAGCGGACTCCGTGCGGTTCTGCTTTGACCTGGTCACCGAAGGAACCAGCCTGGAAGGGGCCAAGCTGGAGATCTCGGAGGCGCCCGCGGTTTGTCATTGCCGGATCTGCGACAGCGACTTCGAACCAGAAGGACCGATCGTCATCTGCCCGTGCGGGAGTGCTGAAGTGACCGTGCTGGCAGGGCAGCATCTGAAGATCACGTCAGTGCAGGTGGCCTAGGCATGTGCGGAACATGCGGGTGCTCGTCCGATGCCCGGATCACGTCGTTGCAGCACGCGCACGCCGACCATGAAGCGGGCCATGTGCACCCGGAATCGCCGCCGGCAGGCCGGACCATCCAGCTTCAGCAGAAGGTGCTCGCCAAGAACGACGACTTCGCCGCAGCCAACCGGCAGTGGCTGCATGACCGCCGCATCCTTGCTGTGAACCTGATGAGCTCACCGGGCTCGGGCAAGACGACGCTGCTCGAGCGAACGACGAAAGAGCTGGCCGGGAAAATGCCGATCTCGGTGATCGAAGGCGACCAGGAAACGGCGCTTGACGCTCACCGCATCCAGGCAGCCGGCAGCCCCGTGGTCCAGATCAACACGGGAGCCGGCTGTCACCTGGATGCGGAGATGGTCGGCAGCGGCCTGCGTAGCCTTGATCCGCCGGGCGGTTCCATCGTCGTCATCGAGAACGTCGGCAACCTCGTCTGCCCGGCCCTCTTCGACCTCGGTGAGGCGGCCAAGGTCGTACTGGCTTCGGTGACCGAAGGCGCCGACAAACCGCTGAAGTATCCGCACATGTTCCGCCAGGCTGACCTGGTCCTGCTCAACAAGACCGACTTGCTGCCATACGTCGACTTCGACGTCCGGCAATACTCCTCGGACCTGCGCCGGGCGGCACCGGCCGCCATGCTGCTGCAACTGTCTGCCACGACCGGGGAAGGGCTCCAGCGCTGGTACGACTGGCTGCGATGGCGCAGCACGCCCCCGTCGCAGTGATGCCCGTCAGCCCTGGTCGCGGGCCCCGGCCACAGCTGCCTGCCCCAGGCTGATCCCGCCGTCGTTACACGGCACCCGGCTGTGCAGCAGCACCCGGAAGCCGGATTCCTCGAGCCCGGTCACTACCCTGCCGGTAAGCAGGAGGTTCTGGAACACCCCGCCAGACAGCGCGACAGCTGCGAGCCCGGTCTGGTCACGCAACCGCCTGCACATAGCCACGATTACCTCCGAGACGGCATTGTGGAACCGCGCTGCGATCAGCGGCGGGGCGACGCCGGCTATCAGGTCTTCCGCCGCTGCCCCGACCAGGTCACTGCCGCGCACGCTCAGCCGACCGTCCCGGCTGGCAATCGCTGCAGGGTAACTTGCGCGCTCGGATACATCGGCGAGCTGTTCCAGTTCGATCGCAGCCTGGCCCTCATAATTGACCGCGTCCCGGACGCCTATCAACGCGGCAACCGCGTCGAATAGCCGGCCCGCACTCGACGTCGGCGGCGAGTTGATCTCGCGGTCCGCCATCGTGAGGACGGCCGCCCAGTGCCGTTCGTTGCGCTGCAGGACCGAGAGACCGGCGGGCGGCCCGCCCGGATAGCAGGCCGCCAGGTAAGCGGCCGCCATCCGCCAGGGCTGCCTGATGGCCGCGGCCCCGCCCGGCATCGCAACCGGGTCCAGCGACCCTGCTCGCCGGAATCCGGCGAGATCCGCTATCAAAAACTCGCCGCCCCAGATGGTCCCGTCGGTGCCGTAACCGGTCCCGTCGAATGCCACGCCGATGACCGGTCCGGCTTCGCCATTATCGGCCAGACAGGCGGCGATGTGCGCGTGATGGTGCTGCACGCCCAGCAGTTCGACGCCAGCCAGGTCCGCCGCGTATTTGGTCGACAGGTAGTCGGGATGCAGGTCATGCGCCACCAGCTGCGGCTGCACGTCGAAGAGCCGCCGGAAGTGCTCGATGCCCTCGGCGAAGGAGCGCAGCGTCTCGGCATTCTCCAGGTCGCCGATGTGCTGGGAAACGAACGCCCGGTTCTCTTTGGCCAGGCAGAATGTGTTCTTCAATTCCGCGCCGCAGGCCAGCACCGGCCGGCGGAATCCGAACTTGACCGTTACTGGTCCAGGAACATAGCCACGGGAACGGCGGACTACCGACTCGCGGCCGCCGAGCGCGCGCACCACCGAGTCGTCGGTCCTGATGTGAATCGGCCGGTCGTGGAGCAGGAACGCGTCGGTGATACTGCCCAACCGGTCCAGCGCCTCACCGTCCCGGAATGCGATCGGCTCGTCGGAGACATTGCCGCTGGTAGCCACGATGGGCTTGGCGATCGCCGCGAGCAGGAGATGGTGCAGCGGTGTGTATGGCAACATCAGCCCGAGCTGCCGGTTACCCGGGGCGACAGCTGGCGCGACGTATTCGTCAGCGGCAGGCAGCCGCGGGAGCAGCACGATCGGCCGCCTGGCGCTGACCAGTAGCCGCTCCGCGGTCTCGTCCACCACGCAGAGCAGGCGTGCAGTCGCCAGGTCGGGCACCATCAGCGCGAACGGCTTGTCCTCGCGATGCTTACGGGCGCGAAGCGCGGCTGCCGCGGTCGCGTTCCCGGCGTCAATACTGAGGTGATATCCCCCGAGGCCCTTGACGGCGACGATCTGGCCGTTGAGCAGCAGCTCGGCGGCCGCCAGGACGGGATCGCTGCCAGGCAGCTTCGTCCTGTCTGCCGCTACCAGAGAGAGGCGCGGACCGCAGGCCGGGCAGCATATCGGCTGGGCGTGGAAGCGGCGGTTGGCCGGGTCGTGATACTCGACTGCACACTGTGCGCACATCGCGAAGCCGCTCATTGTGGTCAGCGGCCGGTCGTAAGGCACGTCACGCACGATGGTGAAGCGCGGGCCGCAGTTGGTGCAGTTGATGAACGGGTAACGGAACCTGCGGTCCGCCGGATCCGCGAGCTCGCGCAGGCAGTCGGAGCACGTCGCATTGTCCGCGGCGATCAGTGTGCGGCGCTGGCCGTCGGCCTGGCTCGGCGCGATGACGAAGTCAGCGGATCCGGTCACGGCAAGCCCGGTCACGGCGACGCGCTCAATCCTGGCTAGCGGAGGCGCCTGCTGCTCGAGCAGGGCCAGGAACTTAGCGACGGCTTCGGGGCTGCCCTCGACTTCGGCAAACACGCCATCGACGTCATTGCCCACATGTCCGCCGAGGCCGAGGCGAGTGGCGAGCGAGTAGACGAACGGCCGGAAGCCAACTCCCTGAACTACGCCATCGACCCGAACCCCGGTCCTGACGCGATCGCTCACCAATCCAGTGTGACCGCAGCCCGGTGGACGCGCACAGGCTGCCGCTAACTCACGCTCTCGGGCTCACGGTGGCGCGCCGGACGCTTTTCCTGCTCCGCGACGGCGAGCAGCAGCCGGTCGCCCGCCTGAACCACCGGGTCGTCCCCGACCCCGAGAGTGAACTTGCCGTTCTGCACCAGGCCGAGCACGAGATCATCGCGCTTGTCCCTGACAGCGCTGAGTGTCCGGCCGACCGCAGTCGCGTCAGCCTCGACCTCGCTCAGCCGGTGATGGTCGGATCCGACCAGTTGCGCGAGCATCTCACCGGCATGCGGCGCTTCCAGGCTCTTAGCCAGCGTAGACGCGATCAGTGCGTGAGCCGAGATGACCTGACCGACGCCTAGGTCGGTGAGGGCTTCCCGCACTGCCGGGGAGCTGACCAGAGCGGCCGTCTCCAGGTGCGGCGCCAGCTTGCGAATCAGCACCGCGCTGACGAGCACGTCGCCGTCGGATTGACCGGTAATCAGTGCCTGCTCCGCCCCTTCCGGCTTGGCTGACTTCAGGACGGTCTCGTCGGTCGGGTCGCCACGCACCAGATGGACGTCGGGCGGGACGCTCACCGGGTCGGTATCGGCGACCAGCACGACCGGGATGCCGGCTGCGACCAGCTCAGCCAGGATCGCTGGCACGGCATCGTCCATACCGATCACCAGCCGGTAACGGCCCTCAGGGAAGTGGCTGCGCATACCCAGGATCCTCCGAATTCCAGCCGCTGCCACGTCACCGCTCGCGAGCGCGAACACCGCGGCCAGCAGCGGGATCGTGGTGAGCATAACGAGAGACGCGATTACCCGGCCTGCCGCGTTGTGCGGGGTGACGTCTCCGTACCCGACGGTCGTCGCAGTGGTGACCGCCCAGTACAAGCCCATGCTGAACGGCAGCTGCTGAGTAGCCGCGAACGCACCGGCACCAGCCAGCACGCAACCTGCGGCTGAGGCCAGCAGGATGGCGATGTGCTTCCGGTGGTGCGGGCCGAGCAAGCGGACTAGTAGCGCGAGCACGGATCAATCGTGCCGTATGGTTCGTCGTGCTACTGCCACGTCACCGCAGGCGCCGGTATCGACTAGGTAAAGGCAGGGTCACGCGCGGCGCCGGTATACCGCTGCGCCGGGCGGGCGGCCCGGCTAGTGCAGGCCGGCGAACAGGTCGTCTTCCGGCACCGCAGCCCCGGTCGTGTCGGTGACCCGGACGAAGCTCTCGCGCCCGAAGGTCTGCGCAGCGATCTCCGGCGGCAACTTGCTGAACCAGGATTCCTCGATCTGACTGGCGTGGGCGAAGAGGGCCTCGCGCTTGCGCTCGAGCACCGGCCGGATGTCCACTGTGGTGGTGATCCGCCGCTCCGCCTCCTCTGCCTGTCTGCGCTGCTCGTCGGTGAACTCGCGCTCGTCTGGCACCTCGACGCCGAGCTCCCGCAGCGCCTCCCACATCTTGCGCCAGTCGCTGCCACGCATCGCCGTCTGGTAAAACTTCGCCGGGATACCGGACTGCTCCGCGGCCGACCGGGCCGCCCTGGCTGCGTGGACGTGGTCGGGGTGCTGGTACAGGCCCTTGTCGTCGTAGGAGACGACGACCTGCGGCCGGTAGATCTCGATCAGGCCGCTGATCCGTGCAGCCACGACGTCCAGCGGCACGTTCCAGAACGCGTCCGGGCGGTCCTTGTACTCCCAGTCCGGCATGCCTGAATCGTGGTAGCCCAGGAGCTCCAGGTTGCTGACGCCGAGGATCTTGCAGGACTGCCGCAGCTCAGCCAGCCTCAACTCGGCCACGGCTTGCTCGTCGTGCCCGTCCTGTCCTGGCTTAACCTGGCCGGGCGCATCGCCGAACTCGCCATTCGTGCAGGTCACGACTACTGTCCGGACGCCCTGGTCGGAGTAGAGGGCGAGGATGCCGCCGGTGCTCGATGCCTCGTCGTCGGGATGAGCATGCACGGCCATCAAGGTGAGGGTGTCAGCTGCCATGGCTGTAAGCCTGCCTCATTTCGCCAGTCAGCGCACATCGAGCCCGGGGCTGCCGGACCGGCCTGCCGCTAGTGGTAAGCAGGAGGCATGGCGGCTAACGGTGACCTGGGCGCGTTGCTGAGGACGGAGCGCCAGGAAGCGCTGGACCGGCTCGCGGCCCTGCAGCGAGACTTCAGGGCAATCGTAGAGGCCGCCGGACAGGCTAATGCCGACGACGAACACGACCCTGAAGGCGCCACGATCGCCTTCGAGCGCCAGCATGTTGCCGCCCTGCTCGACCAGGCCAGCCGCAAGCTAGCAGCGGTGGATGCAGCCATCGGACGCCTCGAAGCCGGCCAGTTCGGCCGGTGTGAGCAGTGCGGCCAGCCGATCGCAGCGGCCCGACTGGCCGCCCGGCCGACCGCCGCCACCTGCATCAGTTGCGCTAGCCGCCGGTCAGGCTGAGCTGCCCGCCCACCAGGAAGCGCGTGCTGCCAGTCGGGTCAGGTCTTGTCGTCATCGGTACTGCCGCTGGCCGCAGGTGCGGGGCCGTCGGAGGCCGGCCCGGCAGCGGCTGGCTTGCCAGCAGCCGGCCGCTCAGGCACGTGCTGCGGCTCCCCGATCCGGGTCGGCAGCCACAGCGTGCCGAGTGTGCCCTGAGCTGCCCTGCTACCAGACCGCCCGCCACCCGGCCCGCGCAGGATCTGGGCGATGCCCACCGCGACGAGCGCACCGACGGCCGGTCCCAGCAGGTAAGCCCACCAAGACGTCCAGTCGCCGAGGACCAGGGCCGGCCCGAGCGACCGGACTGGGTTCATCGAAGCTCCGCTGACCGGCGCACCGAACAGGCCGGCGAGCGCGATGTAGCCGCCGACGCCGAAAGCAGCGACCGCGCCGAGCTGCTGGGCCCCCGACGCGGTGCCGAGCACGACGCTGACCAGACCGGTTGTCAGCAGCGCCTCCCAGGCCAGCGCGGTCCACGTCGAGATGCCGGGGCCTGGCAAGGTCGAGCCCCGCACTGCCCTGCTTGCCGATCAGGGCGATCAGCACCAACGTCGCCAGCACTGCGCCAGCTACCTGCGCCACGATGTAGAGCGGCACGCGGCGCCAGGGGAAGTCGCCGCGCAGCGCGAAAGCCGCGCTGACCACCGGATTCAGGTGTGCTCCCGACACCGCGCCCATGAACAAGATGATTGCCATCACCATCAGGCCCGGGCCGACGACGCGTGCCGGGCCGGGCACCGCGTCCCCGCCGAACCTGGCGTTCACCATCCCGCCGCCCACGGCCACGGTGACGAGCAGGAATGTCCCGAACAGCTCGCTGAACAAGCGCCGCCATTCGTAGCTGGCGTCCCAGAAGTCGAACTGACGAGCCAGCGCGTTCGGCTGGCCGATCGAACGCAGCGCGACGTCGACGTGCGCCGGCAAACCTACTGACGTGCCCTGAGGCTGTCCGCTGATGCCTGCCTCCTTCTGTTGCCAATGCCGTGCAGGCGAGCTTACGACGGATTGAACCACGAGCACGGCGCAGCCGTTCTGCTGTCGGGGCCAAGGCATGCCGGGCAGGCCCGGTGCCTGGCCCGGGCTGACACTAAGGCGGTACGCAGTATGCGAACACTCGTCAACCGCGCCCGAACGGGCCCAGGCCGGCTGATCGTGACAGCTGGCGCCACGCTGGCCCTGGCCGGCGGAAGTCTGACCGTTGCAGCCGTCACCAGTGCGATTCCCGCATCAGCACAGCCGGCGGCAGCAGCACACCCGGCTGCCGGGAAATCAGCAACCGTGGTCAAAGAGCGGACCCGTCCGCATTTCGGCAGGATCCTGGTAACCGTGCACGGTGCCGCTCTGTACTACCTTTCGCACGGCTCTTGCACCGCAGCATCCGGGTGCCTCGCTGTCTGGCCGCGGCTGGTGATGCCAGCCGGCAAGACCAGGCCCAAGGGTGCTAACTGCCTGGGCACTGCCTCATTCGGCAGGCATCACCGGCTCCAGGTCACCTACCGTGGCAAGCGCCTTTACACCTTTTCCAGCGACATGGGCACCAGCGTCAACGGCAACAACGTCTCCGGCTTCAAAGTGGCTAAGGTGCTCCGCTCCTGCTGACCGCGGCCGTCCCAGGTGACCGGGCTGGCAGCGCCAACAGAGGGGTTGCCGCGCTGCTAGCCCGGTCCCGCCATCCGGTCCAGAATCTCCTTGACCAGGTACATCTGCGTCTGCGGGTGCAGGAACGCCAGCCTCGCCACGGTCTCGCCATCCCACAGAGTCGGCGGCGCGAAAGCTACCTGATCATCGAGGAGCTTGTCCGCCCACGCCGCGTAGTCGCTGGCCTGCCAGCCGATCCGCCGGAACAGCACGACCGACAGCTCGGGCTCGCGGATGAGTTCCAGGTAGTCCCGCGCGGCGATCTCCGCGGCAGCCTGCTGGGCTAGGTCGATAGCCGACTCGATTGCCGCGCTGTACTCGCGCACGCCGTGCACGCAAAGCGAGAACCACAGCGGCAGGCCCCTGGCCCGCCGGGTGAGGTGGTAAGCGTAGTCAGTCGGATTCCACTCGGCTGGCTGCTCGTGGATGACGTCGAGGTAGCCCGCATCTTGCTTATGGACGGAACGGGCCAGGGCCGGCTCGCGGTAGAGCAGCGCCGCGCAGTCGAACGGTGCGAACAGCCACTTGTGCGGATCGACCACGAACGAGTCTGCGTACTCGATCCCGGCATAAGCGGGCCGGACGCTCGGCGCGAACAGGCCGGCGCCGCCGTAAGCGCCATCCACGTGCAACCACAGGTCGTACGCGCGCGCCACGTCCGCAAGCCCGGCAATGTCATCGATGATGCCGGCGTTGGTGGTACCAGCCGTGGCAACCACGGCAGCCAGCGACTCGGGATCGCCGTCCGCTTCGATCGCGGCGCTAACCGCATCGCCGGTCAGCCGGTGATCGGCGGTCGCCACGACGAGCGCGTCCATTTCCAGCAGCCGGAGCGTGTTGCCGACAGACGAGTGCGTGTCTGAACCGACAATCACGCGCCACCGCCTGCCAGGCACGGCGGACTTCCGCTTGGCGACTTCACGTGCGACGGCAAGCGCCGACAAGTTCGCCGCCGAGCCGCCGGACACGAAGCAGCCGCCCGCCCCGTCAGGCAGTCCCGCCCGGTCTGCGATCAGCCTGAGCACCTGGTTCTCGGCATGGATCGCGCCAGCGGCCTCCAGCCAGGAGATGCCCTGGATCGACGCGCAGGAAATGAGCATGTCGAACAGCAGCGACGCCTTGGTCGGCGCAGCCGGGATGAAGCCGAGGAAACGGGGGCTGTCCGCTGAGATGACGGCGGGCGCGAGCATCGAGGCGTACACACCGAGCACCTGATCGGGGTTATGCCCCTCCTCGCTGAGCAGCCCGGAGAGTGCGACGTCCAGTTCGGCAGGATCGCGCGAGCCGGAATCCAACGGCACCGGATCAAGCCGCAGCCGGTTCTCCGCGTAGGCGAGCACGGACCTGATCATCATTTCGGTAGTCCGGTCCACGCTGTGCATGGCCGCAACTTAGCGCAGGATCTCAACCCGGCGTGGCGCTGTTCGTGTCGGAAGCGTCCTCGGGGTTGCTGATCCAGGCCGAGAAGACCGGCAGCCCCCGCCAGAGCCCGGATGTTCCGCCGCCCGGGTCTGTGGTGAGGGCGACTACCGCGTACGGGTGCCCGAAGCGCAACTGGACCTCGCGCCTGGTGGCCCGCGGCCGCATCGTCAGCGTAACCGCCATCGCGGTGGCGGCCGCGGCCGTGAAACCAGTCCGTGTATACCGGGCCATCGCCGACTGCCGGGCCTGCCACGGGCCAGCCACAGCCGCGATCGCGTTCTTAGCCGCAGGAAAGCCCAGCGACGCGTCGCTCAGATCGTGCTGTGACGTCGCCGACCATGCTGGCAGCAGCGCAATGCAGCTGTCGGCGGCAGCCGTCACCTCACGCGCCAGCCACAGCGGTCCCTCGCCGACCGGAATCTCAGCGAGGTCTCGGCGGTCGACGCGGGACCCCGTCGCGTGCCTGATGCCAATCTGATGAGCCGCCGACAGCACCGTGCCAGCCGGCACGTCCGAGCCTGCGGCGACCGAGACGACAAGCAAACCGCCAACGGCGCTGGCAACGTGCACGATCACGTCACCCGCATCTGGCGTGACCGCGATGTACTGCGCGTGCCCGCCACCGGGCGGCGTGCGCAGCACCTGGCTGAGCTGCCTCGCCCACAGGCTGGCGCTGCCGAGGCCGCCCGCCGGGGCTAGCTCAAACGGGACCCGCCAGGACACCTTGGTGGCCAGGGCGGACGCGAAAACCAGGTCCAGGCTGCCGTCCTGAATCGGGAACTGGTCGATCAGGCCGAACGTGTGCTCGCGTACCCACTGCGTCCAGCCCGGCCTGGCCGGGCAGTTCCCCGGTAGTGACCTGGGGTGGCAGCCCGGCGCGCCAGCGCTCGAATCCGGCCCCGAACTCGGCTCCGCTGCTCGTCCACAGCGCGGCCGCACTGGCAACCACCGGATGCGGTTGAGCCAGCAGCTCAGCCGCCGCTCGCGCAGCGGTGTCCGCATCGCAGCCAAGCACCTCGGTCAGCCTGTCGCGATCCGTCCCGGAACTGGCGGGCGCGGCCAAGGCCAGCAGCAGCCAGGCGCGCCAGTGGCGAGGCGACGTGGTGCCCGGCACCGATGACGGCCTGCAACCGCGCCGAGTAGCCACATACGCAGTCGGCGACCAGGCTCGGGCTGCCAGTCAGCGGGCTGCCAGTCATAGCGCTAACTGTGCCGTACTCACGACGTGACCGCGAAACCCCGCCTTACGTCGCAGGATGCAGCCGGTCAGGCCGCGGTGCTCACCTTCGCTGTCACGTCCTCTGGATCGCCAGCTGGCTTGCGGTTAAGCCAGAAGAAGCTGAATATCCCGGCGGCCAGGACGAGTGCGGCAGCGAGGTACAGCGCCGCATGCAGCCCCGACTCGAATGCGCTGTACGCCGCCTGGATGACCTCCTGGACTAGCTTTGGCTGGCCAGCGCCAGCCGCTCCGCTCGCACCGGCGCCATGCCCGCTCGATGGCTCCAGCCCGGTCTCGACACCGTTGATGACAAACTGCTGGATGCTCTTCGGCAAGCCGAGGGCCTGGAGCCGGGCCGCGATGTCAGCTGATAGCCGGGCCGACACGAGCGCCCCGAGCACCGCCACGCCAGTCACCGCGCCTATCTCCCGGCTCGTGTTGGTCGCGGAGGCGGCCATACCCGAGCGCTCAGGAGGCACAGCGGACAGGGCGGACGACGTCGCGGGCACGACCGTGCTGCCGATGCCGATGCCCGTGACCGACAACGCTGCGGCGAGTGCCAGGTAGCTGGGGTGCGGGCTGATCGTGAACGAGGTCAGCAACAGGCCCAGGGCGAACAGCAGGCACCCGGTGAAGATCGACCACCGCGGGCCGGCCGTGATCGTCCAGCGGCCGGCCAGCAGCGCGGCTACCGCCATCAGCACCATCATCGGCAGGAACACCTGAGCGATCTGGTAGCCGGTGTCGCCGACGACTTCCTCGAGGTACAGCGCTGTGAAGAAGAAGACCGCGAACGTGGCGAAGTAAGCGCAGAATGCGACGACGTTCGCCACCGCGAATCGCGGCACCCTGAGGAACCGCAGATCCAGCAGTGGATGGGCAGCTTTGCTCTCCCACCAGAAGAACGCGATGACGCCAGGAAGCTCACGCAGAGCAAGGCGATCACGCGGGCTGATCCGAAGCCGGAGTTCTCGGCCAGGATCACCGCGAATGCCAGCGCGGACAGTGCGAGGACTCCGAACGCCGTCCCGGCACTGTCAACCCGGTGCGCAGCGGGGTCGGAGTTCTCCGGCAGGACCGCAATCACGCCTATCAGGCCAAGCGCACCGACGATCAGGTTGAACCAGAAGATCGCGCGCCAGGTCCCGAACTCGCCGATCAGGGAGCCACCGATCACCGGACCCATGGCCAGGGCAACGCCTGACACGGCCGTCCAGACGCCCAGTGCCCTGGCCCTGATGCGCTCGTCGGTGTAGATATGCCGGATCATCGACAGAGTGCCTGGCTCGCTAGCCGCCGCTCCGAAGCCCATGACGGCCCGCCCGGCGATCAGCACGCCGACGTTCGGCGCCTCGGCGGACAGGATCGAGCCCGCGCAGAAGATCACGATCCCGATCACCATGACCCGCTTACGGCCGAACTCGTCGCCGACCATGCCAAAGCCGAGCATCGCGCCGGCGAACGTCAGGGCGTACGCACCGACTACCCACTGCAGGGCCGACACCCCGGCGTGCAACTGGGTTTGCACATTTCCGAGCGCGACGCTGACGACTGTGTTGTCGAGGAACGTCAGGAACAGGACGACGCACAGCACGGCGAGCGCAAGCGAGCGGCCGCCGCGGATGGCA
The DNA here is from genome assembly GCA_963831615.1 of uncultured Actinomycetota bacterium. Taxonomy (GTDB): domain Bacteria; phylum Actinomycetota; class Actinomycetes; order Streptosporangiales; family Streptosporangiaceae; genus JAJYUU01. The sequence goes on from CAWHQU010000008.1 coordinate 122,100, forward strand.
CTCGCCGCCTTGCCCTCTGAGACGCCGACGGGGCTGACCACTGGCTACGTGGCTGACTTGCAGGCGGCAGGCAGGCCTGTCGTCTTGCCGGCATTCTCGATGGTCAGCAACCCGCAGAAGCTCGTCAAGCCCACCTTCCAGGTCCCGTCCTCGTAAACCGCCGTTCCCGTCTGGTTCTTCAGCTCAGGAGTGCCGCTCACAAGGATCTCGTAGCCCACCGTCGCCTGGGTAGGCGAATTTACGGTGACTTTTGTGACCTTAGCGGTGGCCAGGGACGCTAGGCCAGAACCTGACTGACTCTTGATCACCGAGGCGAAATCCGGCCCGTCCTGCAGCAGCATCACGCGCTTGCTGTCGGGGGTCTTGGCATTGAAGAACGCTTCCCAGTTCGTGGTGATCGCAGCTGCTGCGGCGGCGTTGTTGCCGCTGCCGGCCGAGGACGTGGTTGCCGATGCTGCTGGGGACGTGGCCGGGGCCGACGTGTGCGCCGGGGCTGACGAACCTGCCGAGCTCGGGCTGCTGCCGCCGCAGGCGGCAAGGGTCAAGGTCAGCACGGCTAGCGCGCTTGCCCCGATCAGCTGCGAGATGTGCCCGTGAGAATTCATACAGCAATCCTCCAACTGTCCTTCAGCCGGTGGCATTCCACCCTGGGAGAGATCATCTCGCATTTGCCGGGTGGCCAGTTAGTCGCGAGGTGACGGCCGTGTCATGCTGGCCCACGACTTGCTGGCCCGTGTCATGCTGACGCAGTGTCTGACCTTGAGTTGCTCCGGGGCCGCGTGCGCCAGTTCACCGCTGACCGGGACTGGAGCCGTTATCACGATCCGAAGTCAGTACTGCTAGCGCTGGTCGGCGAGGTCGGCGAACTCGCCGAGTTGTTCCAATGGCTGCCCGCCGGCGAGGCGGCCAAACTCGCCGAATCCGAGCCGCTGCGGAGCAGGGCGGCCGAGGAAATGTCGGACGTGCTGCTGTACCTGATCTTGCTGGCCGATGTACTGAAGGTCGATCTGGCCGCCGCTGCCAACGCGAAGCTGGACGACAACGCCCGCCGCTACCCTCCAATACGCCCCGACGCTGGGGTCTAGCTGCGGATCTGCTGCATCGGGCCGGTCCAGCGGGCCAGCTCGGCGAGCAAGGCGGACGCAGCGTCCTCCATGATCTGGTTCGGCTGCAGCACCCGCTCGGAGTCCAGGAATTGCTGCACGAACGGGATATGCACGGCGTCGCCCATCGGCACCATCTTCAGCGCAGAAACGACCTGCTTGAGCATCTGCACTGCCCTCGTGCCGGCCGCGACCCCGCCGTAGCTGACAAATCCCAGTGGCTTGTACTGCCACTCGGAATTCAGGTAGTCGATGGCATTCTTGATTGCCGCATTGAACCCGTAGTTGTACTCGGGAATTACGAAAACATAAGCGTCACCGCGCTGGATCGTCGAGCTCCAGTCTTTGGTGTGCTGGTGCACGTATTCCCCGAAACGGGGATGCTTGGGCTCGTCGAACATGGGCAGGTTGACCTCTGCGAGGTCGATCAGCTCCACTTCGAAACTGCCGGTCTTGACCGCCCGGTCCCGGAACCAGGCCGCAACCGACGGGCCGACCCGGCCCGGCCGCGTGCTGGCGATGATGATCTGCAGGGTCGGATTGGTCACCGCTGTCCTCCGGTACTTGGCGAAGATCGACCACCGACATTACCCGGGCCGGGCCCGTACCCGAGCCGCTACCCCGCTGAGTCTGCCGGGGGCGACCCCGGAACTCTCGCGGCAGGAGGCGTCAGCCAGGTCCCCACAGGGACTGAAGCGCGCGGTCCACGCTCGCCGCCAGCGGCGCGATGGGCACCAGCGCAGGACGCGGCGCGACGGCCTGGGTTTGCTCGCACTGCGCCAGCGCGGCACCAGTCAGGAACCTGGTGAGCTGCCCGTAGCTATGCCGGTCGTCGCGGGCCATCCGGTGATGGTGCATCCGCAGCGGCGCGTACAGGTACAGGCGGTCGCGGGCCCGGGTGACCGCCACGTAGAACAAGCGCTGCTCCTCCTCGAGACCGGCTGGGGCGGTCAGCGCCATGTCGCTAGGCACCGCGCCATCGACCAGCTGCGGCAGGTGGACGATCGGCCATTCCAGCCCCTTCGCCGAGTGCACGGTGGAGATCACCAGGTAGTCGTCGTCCAGGCGAGGCTTCCCGGCAAGGTCGGAGGCGGACACTGGCGGATCCAGCGCCAGCTGAACCAGCGCGTCATGCAGCGACGGGCTGTCCGCTGCCGCATCGGCTAGCCGTTCCAGGTCGGCGAACCGCACCGCAGCGTCGGCGTACCGTGCCGCGAGCGGATCATGCAGCGCGGCCAGGACTGATGCCGCCCGGTCCGCGGTCCGCTCGTGCTCGGCTGCCCGGGTGAGCTGAGCGACAGTTGCCCCGACAGCTGCGGCGCAACGCTGCGGAAGGATGGCCTCGGCCTCGGGCCAGCGGGCGAACGGCTGCGGCTCTGCGATCAAAAGCGCCTCGATCACCCGCCGCGCGAGTACCGGGCCGACGCCCTCGTGCAGCCGGAGCAGCCGGAACCAGGCCAGGTCATCTGCCGGATTGGCGACGACCCTGGCAGCGGCGATGAAGTCCTTGACGTGGGCTGCCTCAGTGAACCGCAGACCGCCGTATTTCACATACGGGATGCCGCGCGCGGACAGTTCGATCTCCAGCAGGTCACTGTGGTGGGCGGACCGCACCAGAACTGCCTGCTGCTGGAACTGCACGCCTGCCTCGTAGTCGGCAAGTATCCGGGCGCAGATTTCGCGCGCCTGAGTTGCCTCGTCATGGCAGCGCACCAGCAGCGGCCGGTGACCCTCGCCGCGCTCGGCTGTCAACGCTAGCTCAAGCCCCTGGTACTGCGGCCGGATCGTATTCGCAAGGCTGAGAACCGCGTGGCGAGACCGGTAGTTGCGCGACAGCCGGATGACGGCGAGATCGGCGTAAGCGCTCGCGAGCGCACGCAGATGAGCCGGGTCGGCGCCGCGGAACGCGTAGATTGCCTGCGCGTCGTCGCCCACGCAAGTAAGACCGGAGCCGTCCGGTTGCAGCAGCCTGACGATGTCCGCCTGGACCGCGTTCACGTCCTGGTACTCGTCGATCAGCACCGCGTCGAACAGGCCGCGCAGGACCGGGCCTGCTGCCGCGTCCGCCAGTGCGGCCCGCCACAGCAGCAGCAGGTCGTCGAAGTCCACCAGGCCGTGCCGCCGCTTGTAAGCGACGAAGTCAGTGAACAGACCGGCGAGTTGCTCGGTGAACGGCACGCACCACGGATAGCCCTGAGCGACGGCGTCGGCGAGCTGGGTGCCGGTGCTGACACAACGGGAGTAGATCTCGGCACAGGTGGCTGCGCGCGGCGAGCGGCGGCCGGAGCTCGTACCCACCAGCCCATGGTCGTCGCGCAACGTGTCCATCACGTCCGAGCTGTCCGCCGGGTCGATGACACTAAACTCCGGCGGCAGTGCGAAAGCCTCGGCGTGGGCTCTGATGATCCGATGCGCGACCGCATGGAAAGTGCCGCCGCAGATCCGGTCGGCAGCGTTACTGTCCGGCGGCTGCGCCCTGGCGAGCATGTCATCCGCGGCACGGCGGGTAAAGGTAAGCAGCAGGATCCGGCTCGGCTGGATGCCCTGCTCCCGCAGCCATGCCGCGCGGGCCACCAGCGTGCCGGTCTTCCCGGTGCCAGCCCCGGCAAGAATCAGTAGCGGGCTACCCTGATGGGTCGCCGCCCTGCGCTGATCCTCATTGAGCACATCAAGAACACCAGGCAGCGCTGTCATGGAGACTGACTGTAGCCAGCACTACTGACAGCACTGGCCGCACACGCGGCTCGCATGGAAAGGATCAGGACCGCGATGGCAGACGGACGACAGGTCGCGCTAGTCACCGGGGCATCTGCCGGGATCGGCAAAGCCTGCGCCGACCGGCTCGCTGCGGCCGGCTGGGCGGTTACCGGAGCGAGCAGGCGCGGCACCGGAGGTTCCGGTCCAGCTGCCGCGGCGTGGACTGGCCTGGTGATGGACGTCGACCAGGATGCGGCGGTGCAGGCCGGCGTCGCTGGCGTGATCGAGCGTTACGGCAGGATCGACGCGCTCGTCGCAGCGGCTGGCTGGGGAATCGCCGGCGCTGCCGAGTACACCAGCATTGCCCAGGCGAAGGCGCAGTTCGAGACCAACTTCTGGGGCTGTGTCAGGGTGGTCCAGGCGGTGCTGCCGCAGATGCGCGAGCAGCAGCGCGGACGCCTCGTGCTGCTCAGTTCGATCGGCGGTGTCATCGGCATACCGTTCCAGGCGTACTACAGCGCGAGCAAGTTCGCGCTCGAGGGATTCGCCGAGTCACTCGCATATGAGGTAGCCCCGTTCGGTATCCAGGTCACGCTCGTGCAGCCGGGCAACATTGCCACCGACTTCACGGCAAGCCGGCAGCGCGCCGATGGCAGGGACGGCGATGCCGCGTACGCGACGGCGATGACGAAGGCAGTAAGTGCGATGGAGCGGGACGAAGCAGCAGGTGCGCCGGCCGAAAGCGTGGCGTTGACGGTCCAGCGCGTGCTCGACGCTAGCCGTGCACCGCGCCGGGTGTCTGTCGGCAAAGCCGGGGAGCGAGCCGGTCTGATAGCCAAGCGACTGCTGCCGTTCCGGGTCTTCGAGGCCGCGGCCAAGGGAAGTCTCGGCGTCTGACAATTGCCCGTTTCCCCGCTGTTTCGTGATCTTTTCTCTTTTCGTGATAGGTATCTGTCCCGCATGCTTGTGACAAACCGGTCGCCGCGGTCCGGCTGGCGGAACCCAGGGTGCGGGAGGCCCGATGACGGCATCGGCGCTTGCGGCGTCTTTGCAGCGCATTGGTCAGATCCAGGGACACCTGTCCGCGCCGCTATCTGTGCTGCTCGCCCTTGTCGCGGCGGCCGCGGCATTCGTTCCGTGGGTATGGCCGCTGACCCGGCACATCACGGTGATGGCGCACGAGGGCGCGCACGCGACAATGGCCTCGGCAGTCGGCCGGAAGATTGACGGAATCGAGTTCAAGCTCGACGCCCGGGGCGTCACCTATCACTCCGGGAGCGCGGGCGGCAAGGCAGGCAGCGTTGCGATCACGTTCGCCGGCTACCTGGGGCCTAGCGCGTTCGGCGTCGGCGCAGCGGAACTGATCAGGCTCGGCTACATAGTCGCGGTGCTGTGGGCCGGCCTGGCGGCGCTAATCGCGATCATCGTGACCCTGCGGAGGAGCTTCGGCATCGTGTCCGTGCTCCTGGCGCTCATCGCGGTATTCCTGGTCGCAGGCTTCGCGACGCTTGAGGTCCAGGTCGTCACGGCGTACATCGTCACGTGGTTCTTGCTGGTGTCGAGCGTGCAGATCATCCGGATCCGCGGCAAGAACGCCGGGGATGCGGGCAAGCTGCGCGGCATGACCAGGATTCCGGCCGGTTTCTGGTCGGGGACCTGGCTGGCCGGAGCCGTCGTGGCGCTCGTGTTCGGCGGAATCCAGCTCCTCTAGGCCACCGGAGCAGCCCGAAGGGCGTGCTGCGCTGATCACGCAGGCCAGTCACCAGCCAAGCTCGCGCAGCCTCTGGTCGGAGATGCCGAAGTAGTGCCCCACTTCGTGGATGACCGTCCGGCGTACCTGCTCGACAACCTCGGCCTCGGTGCTGCAGATCGCGCAGATCGCCTGCTGGTAGATCGTGATCCGGTCGGGGAGCACGCCGGCGTAGCCGGTACCCCGACTCGTCAGCGGGATGCCCTGGTAGAGGCCCAGCAGACCGCGCGGGCCCGGCCCGTGCTCGACGAGGACCGCGACGTTCTTCATCCGCTCGGCGAACTCCTCCGGAAGCGAGTCGAGCGCTTTGCCGACCATCTGCTCAAATGCGTCGTCCTCGACGGTGATCACTACTCCATTGTCTGCCATCGGCGCCCGTAGCCTGGTGTCCGTGACCACTGCCGCCAGCCCGCAGGCTCGCCCGAGTCCGGCCGACATTGCCGCCGCTCGCGGGCGGTCGATTCCCGACCTGGTCGCGCCGGGCCTTCGGGTGCTGTTTGCCGGGATTAACCCGAGCTTGTACTCGGCCGCGACGGGCTACCACTTCGCCCGGCCGGGTAACCGGTTCTGGCCGGCCCTGCACCGGTCCGGCTTTACTGAGCGCCAGCTTCAGCCCGCTGAGCAGCACCTGCTGCTGGACGTAGGCCTGGGCATCACGAATGTGGTGGCGCGCGCCACCGCACGAGCTGACGAACTCGACATCGAGGAGCTTCGGGCGGGCGGTGCTGGGCTCGCCGCGATGGCGGCCGGACTTGGCGTCTCCTGGCTAGCGGTGCTCGGCGTCACTGCCTACCGGGCGGCGTTCGGCCAGCCACGAGCCACGGTAGGGCCGCAGCCTGAGCTGCCCGGCGGATCCCGGGTGTGGGTGTTGCCGAACCCCAGCGGGCTGAACGCCAGTTGGACCGCGCCTCGCCTCGCGGCGGCGTTCGGAGAGTTGCGGCAGGCGGTGGACGCGTCGCGCGATTAGCGCGCCGTCGCTCTGGAAGCCGGAGCCGGGGCTTGCGAACGAGACTGGCCCCGGTGCCAGGACCGCGAGGTTAGCGGGTGCCGATGACGGCGGTCGCGTCCAGTTCGTCGTCGGCGCTGATCACCGCAGTCAGGCCGGCGGCTGTCATTGCCGCTGCCGTCAGCGGTGCCTGGCGGTCGCTTGTCTCAATGAGCAGGCTGCCACCGGGTGCCAGCCAGTCCGGTGCCGCTGCGGCGACGCGGCGATGGACCGCTACCCCGTCTGCGCCGCCGTCGAGCGCGGTGCGCGGCTCGTGCACCCGGGCCTCGGCCGGCATCAGGGCGATCTCACTGGTCGGCACGTACGGTGCATTGACGACAAGGACGCCGACGCGGCCGCGCAGCGTCTCTGGCAGCGGGTCGAACAGGTCGCCCTGGTAGACCGTCCCGCCGACGGCGGCGACGTTATCACGGGCGCACGCCGCAGCGGCTGGCTCGATGTCCGCGGCGTGCAGCTCGACCTGACCGAGTGTGCTCAGCCCGGCGGCCACCGCAACGCCGATCGCACCCGAGCCACAGCACAGGTCCACGACCAGCCACGGACCGGCGGATGCCGAAATCCGGGCGGTGGCGATCGCCTCGCCAACCAGGAATTCGCTGCGGCGCCGCGGGACGAAGACGCCGGGTGCGACGGCGATGCGCAATCCGCAGAACTCGGCCCAGCCCACCACGACCTCCAGCGGGACCCCGGACGCGCGGCGCTGCACCATGTCGTCGAGCTCGCCGGGCGTCCGGGCAGCTGCGACAAGCAGGTCGGCCTCATCTTCGGCAAAGACGCAGCCTGCCGCCCGGAGACGGCCGACGACCGACGCGTGCAGATTTCCCGGGTGCATCACCAGGGCAGTGAGGTGCTGGTGAAGTGCGTCAGAGTATCGATGTCGCTCATCTTGTGCACGTGCCGGGGCGGCGTCTCGAATGTCGCGTACGGCCGGACCCGGATGACGACTCGTTGCTCCTGTCTGGCCAGTTCGGCAATCTGCGGTCGCCGGCTTGCCGGAACTTCCTCGCCTGCCATCAGGCCGACGACTCTGGTGAGGATGTCAGCAGCCTGGCCGGGATCGGTTTCGACCCGGGCATTGCCATAGACCTGCAGGTAGGTCACCGGCCAGTTTTCGTCAAGCACGCACAAGCTGACTCGCCCGTCGCGAGCGACTACCTTGGCCTTGCTTCGTTCCGCCATGGTCGAGACCAGCATGTCGTCGCCATCCATGACGTAGTAGACGACGGTCATCGCCGGCCCGTGGGACTTCCTGGTGTAGCCGAAGACGCAGGTGCGATGGTCACGGACGAACTGGCGCCGTTCTTCGGAGTTCACGCTCGGCCGTTCTCCTTGCTAGTCGCAGTCGCAGCAACGGGCTGCCAGTCGGGCGTCGCTCGCATCGGCACAGCTCTCCTTCCGGACTGCAATCCGTCGGGCTATCGCGGTTCTGCGTAGCAGTCTCGCCGTGCGGGCGGCGTTCCGCTAGCGGAACATCCTCGTTCCCGCCGTAGGCCTCGTGAGGAAGGGAATGCCGGATGAGGCGGCGGCGTTGCGCGTGCACATGTCACGTGTCGTGGTCGCGACCGCCTACGGCGGTCCGGAGGTGCTCGCCGTTACCGAGGAGCCGGTGGCGGCGCCCGGCCCGGGCGAAGCCCGGATCAAGGTCCGGGCCTGCGGTGTGAACCCGGTCGATTACAAGATCTACAGCGGCTCGTTCGGCAGCGATCCCGGCCGGCTGCCGCTTCGGCTTGGCCTAGAGGCCGCGGGCGAGGTCATCGACGTCGGGCCGGACGCGGTCGGGCCGGCCGGCCCGGTGGCCGCGGGCGACGAGGTCATCGCCTTCCGGGTCGCTGGCGGATATGCAGCCGAGCTTGTCGTCCCGGCTCAGTCACTGGTGCCGAAACCCGGGAACCTGGGCTGGGCGGAAGCAAGCGGGCTGATGCTGGCTGGCGCCACGGCGTGGCATGCTCTTGCGGCCACCGCAGTGGGCGGCGGAGACACCGTCCTCGTGCACGGCGCCGCAGGCGGTGTGGGCCTGATGGCGATTCAGCTGGCAGTGGCGCGCGGCGCCACTGTTATCGGCACAGCGAGCCCGGCGCGGCACGACCTGCTCCGGGAGTTCGGCGCGATCCCCGTTAGCTACGGTGATGGCCTGGCCGACCGGGTGACGGCCGCGGCGCCGAATGGCGTGACGGCCGCGCTTGACCTGGTCGGCACGGACGAGGCCGTAGACGTCTCGCTGGCATTCGTCGCCGACCGTCAGCGGATCGCGACGATCGCCGCGCCGCGACGCGGGCTGGAGCTAGGCATCAAAGTGCTCGGAGGTGCACCCGGCGCCGACCCTGGCACCGAAATCCGCGAGGCGGCTCGGCTGCAGCTTGCGGCGCTGACCGGGCAGGAGCGACTGCGAGTGCTGGTCGCTCGGTCGTTCCCGCTCGAGGACGTTGCCGACGCGCATGGCTTCAGCATGGGCGGTCACGTCGCCGGCAAGATCGCGCTGATTCCCTGACCGCTGGTAGCGGACCGGAAGCCGGTCGCCGTACAGGCCCGGCCTAACATTCTGGGCATGAGGCGGCTTTCGCGGGCAGTGCGGGCGCGGCTGCTTGCCACGGCGGCCGCAGCCACTGTGGTTGCGCTGACGGCTGGCTGCAGCGGGCCGGCGTCTTCTGACGGCTCGGGGGCCTCTCCGGGTGCATCGGGTGGTTCAGCGTCCGGTCGCGCCGCCGCGGCGTCGGCGTCTGCCCCTGTCTCGGTATCCGCATCGCCGTCGCAGGTGGCCGCTGCGCCGTGGCCGGTCGTGCTGGCGGTGCCGGGTGTCGAAGCCAGCCAGCATCAGACCCGCGCGCGTCCGCCCGCGAACAGCACGGTCTTTCAGGCGGAAATGACTGACCTATGGGCGGGCGTCGTCTCGGGGCGTCCGGCTCTCGCGATGCCGGCTTTCTTTCCGGTGGTCGCCTACGAGCAAGTGAAGGCGATCGCGGACCCTGCTGCCGATTGGCAAAGCCGGCTGGTAACCGAGTTCCGGGAGGACGTGCTGGCCGCCCATCAGGTCATCGGGGGGTCGTTCCGGCACGCGAGGCTGGTCCGGGTCATCGTGCCGGAGCAGCAGGCAGGCTGGATTGACCCCGGCGTCTGCTACAACGGCGTCGGTTACTGGCATGTCGCCGGCGCACGGGTGGTGTACCGGGTGGCCGGTCAGGAGAGGTCTTTCGGCATCGCTTCGCTTATCTCCTGGCGTGGCCGCTGGTACGTGGTTCACCTTGGCGGCGAAGTGCGAACCGGCCCTGGCGGGATGGTGGATCAGCCTGCCCGGGGGCCTGGCGTGCCCGGCCCGCCCGGCGGCTGCTGAAGCTACGCATCTGCGCTCACTCGTCGTAGCGACCTACTTGCCCAGCAAGCCGCTCAGGTGACGGCTACGTAGATCACCTTCGTAGCTGAGGCGTAATGCGTTGCGTCGCCGATATATTGCGCCGCCCAATGGGCGCTGCCAGGGTCGACGAACGTGGCCTTGAACCACCCTGAGGAGTTCGTCTTCGGCCGCACGATGTAATACCACTTGTGCTTGTGCGCGAACTCGAAAATGATCTCCACGCGCCGCCCGCTGTAAGCCTTCCAGGTCCGCAGGTACTGCCATAGCCGGCCGCTGACAGTCAGCTTCCCGCCACGGTGCACCTTGCCGGGGTGCACGGTCAGGTTGGTGATCCGGGTCACGATCCGGGCCGCCAGCACCGCGGAGCTCACTGCGGGCAGCATCGTCGAGTTTCCGGCGAAGCTGACCCGGTAGTAGGCACCGGCGAGCCGCACGGGGAGCGAGGCGGTGAGCACCACCCCGTCCCGCCCGGCATCGTTACACGTGGTGTCGGTGGCGGACGGCTTCATAGCGCCGAGAGGCTGCCAGGGACCCTTGACGGCAGTTGCGTACTGCACCGTCAGCCCCTGGCTGGCAGCTGCACCAGGGATGACGCATACCGATGCGGACAGCACCGCGAGTGCGCTGACTGTGGCATGCCAGTCGGCCAGTGTCACCGAGTTTTGCAGGTACACAGCGGAGCTGGTGCCGGGCAGGAGGCTGGCGGTGCCGGGAAAGCTGACCCGGTAGTACCCCGCCGCCACTGGCACCGGCAGGACCGCGGTCATCGAGATGCCCGGCGCTTCGGCCAGGTCGCAATCCGGACCCGCCGAAGTCGGTGAGAGCGAGCCGAGCGACGACCACGGGCCGCTGACGGTGCTGGCGTATTGCACTGTGATTGGCGCCGCAGTCGCGGCCGCAGCCGGGTTGACGCAGACCGACGCCGTCAGCTGGTCAGAACCGTCGATAGACGCCTGCCAGGACGTGAATGTGACAGGGTTCCGGATCGTGACCGCTACCGGAGCGGATCCGCCACTGAAATACTGCGCGTCCGGGTAAGCCGCCGTGCCCTCAGGAATATCACCCGCATACACGTCGTAGGTGCCGCTGGCGGTCGGGGTGAAGGTCAGCGAATAGGAGCTATCAGATCCGGTTGTGCCCGAGGCAACTGGGTTTCCGGTCTGGCCGGCCAGCTCCACCTCCACGGCGACACCGTGCGCAGGCACGTATGCGGTCTGGCCCTGGGGCTGGTACGAGGCCGTCCCGGTGACAGTGACCTGGCCGCCGCTAGAGACCGTGACAGCTGCCGGGCTGGCTGTCACCTGGAGAGCATCAGGAAGGACCGTGATCGGATATTCGTAGGAGGACGTGTCGGCCACCGTCGCAGTTCCCAGCACGTCGGCCTCTACATCCACCGTCTGATACGACGGAACGAACTGCATGGCGTACTGGTAGCTGCCGTCAGCGAGGGTCTCTATCTTCGCCGGCCCGCTCGTGTCGGGTGCTTCCTCACCTATCTGCAAGGTCTGGTCAGCTAGCGGCCCGGTCGAGCCGTCCGGCCAGGTCCCGGTGACTGTGCCGGAGAAAGTCACTGTCTGGTGATCGAAGTCCACTGTGCTGCGGTCAGCACTGATGGTGATAAGCGGCTGGATCAGGTAGGAGACCGTACCTGCGGCGAAGCCACTAAATGAATCACCGCCGGAGTCAGCGGCCGACAGGCTGACCGTGTATGCACCAGGCGGCGCAACCACTGTTGCGGCGGTCTCCCAGGTGCCGCCGGTCAGGCTGCCGCTGCCAGTGACGAACGACAGGTTCCCGGCGTCGATAGTGGAGCCGCCGGCCACCGGGATCAGGTCCGCGGACACTGCCGTGATGTCCGTCGGCGCGGTCAGGCCGACGGACAGCGGGCTGGAGCTGCCGGTGCCGCCGCCGTTGACCTGGTAAATGGTGATGTTGTCCTGAGTAACCGGGGCGTTGCTTGGTCGCGCGATGGCCAGCGCAGCAGGCGCCATCGCGCCCGCGAGAGCCGAGACTGCCAGCACGCAGATCGCAGCGAGCGCGGACCAGAGTCGGGTCACGGCAGCTCCAGCCGGAATGGTGATTGTCTCGGCGGCACGAATGTCCGGCTAGAGCCTATCGGTGGACATATCCGCGGTAAATACCCTTGCGATTATGGCGGCCAGACCGGAGCTCGACCGGCCAGTTCTTGCGCTTGCCAGGTCCTGAACGTCATGCTCGACCCGTGCGGCACGCGACGCAGGAAGACCTTGATCGCCTCGACGCACTGCTGGCGGAGTTGCGCGAACTGCCCCAGCTGAGGGAGCGGAAGCGCGGCTCCTTCTCGAAGGGGTCCCAGGCATTCCTTCATTTCCACGAAGATGCCGGCGACCTTTATGTCGATGTCAAGCTCAGCGGCAAGTTCGAGCGCATGAAGATCACCAGCAGCTCTGAGCAGGCTGGGTTCCTCTCAAGGGTGCGGGAAGCGCTTAGCTCCTAGCGAGCAGGGGGATGAGCACCTGCGCGTCGGGGCTTCCCCAGCCGGTGACCGGGTCCCAGCCAGGCCCGGCTCGGTATCCGGTCATCGTCGCCTGGCCAAACATCACCGTGCTGTTTCCCGTGGTGATGTCGTGGAAGGCCTGGTGATAGCTGGGACCGCGGCCGATGCGGTAAATAGCAGGGTTGACGAAGCCCAGGTGGCGGCCGGCGTACTGGTCGGCCAGGGCGATCAGCGCCGCCCACAGCGGCGTGGCCGCGCTGGTCCCGGCGCCGGGGTAGAAGTAGTCCTTGCCCCCGGCGGTGACGGCCAGCGTCATGCCGGTGGGGCCAGCGGCGTCGGAGGCCACGTCGGGCACGCCACGGTCCGCCCCGATCCCGGCAACACCATCTTGGTAGGCGGGCCGCGCGAACACGTGACTGAACCCGCCGCCGGAGGTCTGCGGGCTTGCCGTCCCGGGCGGGGTGCGCCACACAGTCTCGCTGCGATAGACGCCGGTGGCGCGGTCCGCATCCAGGGTGGTACCGCCGGCCGCGAGCACGAGCGGGTCGGATGCCGGAAGCCCCACCTCCCTGACCGAGGTCGGGATGCCGAAATCTGCGCACTGGGTGCTGGCCGCGCCGAAATCTCCGGAGGAGGCGACCACTGTTACGTGGTGTTCCTGGTCTGCCTGGAGCGCCGAGTTCAGGCTGGCCGCTTCGGCTGGGGTAAAGCACTCCTCCCCGAGGATGGCGCTGAGCGAGACAACTGACCCCTGCGACAGGGCCAGCCGCAGCACGCCGTCCACCGCCGCGATCCAGCTTCCGGGACCGGTCCATTGCGGGATCAGGACCACGCGGATGGCGGCGTCCGGGGCGATCGCGTGCACGATCTCGGCGTCCTCGACCTCCTCGGGGCCCGCCAGCCACGGCCAGGCCGACCTCGCCAGGCTGGTGTCCACCTGCACCGGCGCGGCGGGCAGGCCGAACACGGCATCAAATAGCGCGAGGTCCCTGCGGATATCGGTGACCAGCGGACTCGGCGGCTGCGGCGGAGTGCTGGCAAACTCCATCAGCACCACAGTCTGGCCGCGGCCGTCGGTACCCCGGTCCAGCAGCGGCTGGAAACCGTAGGCGACCCGCAACTGCTGCGGGGTAAAGCAGGCCGACGCGTACTGGTTCCGGCAGCCAGCTACAGCCGCGCTGGCAGTCGGGCCGGCAGAATGCTGGGTCGGCGAGCTTCCCGCCCCCGAGCTGCACCCGCAAACCAGGAGAACCGTCCCCGCCGCAGCCATGACCGCTCCTGCCCGCAGCAGCTGCGGCGCTCGGCGGGCCATCCCTCTCAGGTACGGCAGCGCGTGACACACCGGGTGCAACACGCCGTCGGCAAGCCGCCCCGGTGCGATCCAGCCCGGCAGGTCATATTGCCCGGAGGCGTCCAGTCGAGCCTCGTGCCCAGTGAGATGCCCGCGAACGGCCCCGGGGCATCGTGCCTCCGGCCCGAGGTACCTGAGACTCAGCCGGCCACGGAGCGAGGGTCGCGCACCGGACACGGCGACCCCCTTTAGCCGGAATGATCCCGCTCAAGGTACACCTTTCCGTGATCCTCATTTCCAGCTGAAGCACCGGAATGCTCCGCGGACCGAAGGGCAGCGCACCGTTCATGCGGTCAATACCAGCGGACCGTCCGGCGTGATGGCGAGCGTGTGCTCGGTGTGTGAAGCCCGGCTGCCGTCGGCGGATCGGACGGTCCAGTCGTCGGGGTCCATGCGTATGCGTGAAGTGGTCTTCGCCCCGCGGAGATGTCGCCGATGCGGTTGCCGGGCTGGGCGGTCGTGCGGCAGGCCATGTTGCGCGGCGTCGTTCACTGACAGGCAGGTGACGTTTCGGAACGGGCCGTTCCCGAATGACGGCGCGTAGTCCCAGTAACACGAGATCGCTCCGCGCTCCTCGATCTCCTTGCGGACGCGCACCGTCACTGTCCCGCTGGACGCCACGCACCTAGTCGATGACGCGCTCGAAGCCGCTGGCGCGGCGGATGGTCAAACGCTGGCCAACTGATCTACGGCAAGCCCTACCACGGTCTACCGCCAGCAGATACGTCCAGTGCTGCCAGATCAGCGGCAGAAACGTGGGCCTGCACCCTTGTCAGCGGCCGCCGCCACGACGGCCTGCTGCGCAGGCGCGCCGGAGACGCCGAGCCGCGGTTGCTCGATGTGGTCGGTCGCGACATGCAGCCCTCGCCTGGTGTGGCCGGCGTTGGTGGTCAGCTGATCGCCTCGATATGGCGCTCCGTTCAGGCCCCGTCTGTCAGCCGGGCCTCGGGCAGTACTGGCTCGAACAGCTCAACCAGGTTGCCCGAGGGGTCTTGGACCAGGATCTGCCGACCACCGACGCCGTTAACGATCTCGTTGCGAAATCGCACGCCCTGCGCGCGCAAGTCAGCCACGGTGGCATCGAGATCGCCCACCTCGAGCGAGAAGCGGTTCCACCCCCCAGGCTCCGGAACGGTTCCGTCGGGCATTGCCTGCCCGCCGCCCGGCCCGCCGCCCGCTGCGCTGAGCACCAGCCGCAGATCGCCGAGCGACATCATGGCGAAGGCGGGAGCTGGATGCATCACCTCAGTGAAGCCGAGGTGATCGCGATAGAAGGCGATCGCCGCGTCGACGTCGTGCACGATGTACCGGATGCTGACCCTCGCCATCTGGGCTCCTTCGTGACGCTGCGTCTGTCACCCACTTTGCCATCCAATCTCTGTCCGGGCGGCGCTGGCCTCGGCTAGCACGGCGCAGCGTGCCGGAAATTAGCTGTCTGCGGGAATCGGTGGTGCCCAGCGTGGCCGGGGGATGAGGCAGAACGGGTGACCGGCCGGGTCCGCGTAGACATTCTCTCCGTCGAGTTTCCTCGCTCCCAGGTCCAGTACACGGGGCCTGGCTGAGGCCACGTCTTCGACCATGACATCCAAATGGAACTGCTGGGGCACAGCGGGATCAGGCCATGTCGGCGGCCGGTGGTCCGGAGCGAGCTGGAAGGCCAGGCCTGACGACGCGTCATTGGTGGCGACGACCACCCAGTCGTCGCTTTGGTAGGTGATCGGCTGCCCGAGCAACCGCGAGTAGAAAGCTGCCAAGGCAGCGGGATCAGGGCAGTCCAGCACGACATGATGCAGTCGTCCGATCATGCGGCCAGCATAGGGATATTGCCCGCAACTGCGCCGTCCTCCTGATCGGCGCCGATGATCTTGCCGGACAAGATCACACTGGTCGCGAAGTCGACCGCCTTGCGGCCCCAGCCGTCGTCCACTATCGCCCGCAGGGGAAAGCCGTCGCCCGGCCTCGTCATTGCCGCTCCGTCCCGACCCGTGTCGCGCTGGCCTGGTGACGATCAGCGCGGCGTTAGCGCGGTCTGGATATGTGTGTCGGAGTAGACGTCCGCGATGGGGATGGACCCGCCGAGGACGCCGAAGATCTGGCTGGCCAGGTCGGGTTGTTCGGCGGCTGCCTCGTAGAGGGCCTGGTGGCGGGCCGTGAGCGGCGCGAGCCTCGCCGTGGCCAGGGTGAGTTCGAAGCCGTTGCAGGTGAGCAGGTCCCGGCGGTGCTGATAACGGGCCAGTGCGCCGTCCATGGGCTGGCGTCCGGTGAGCCCGTCGTGGATGGCTTCGGCCAGCAGGTCGGCGGCGAGGAAAGCGTCGGAGATCCCCAAGCCGGTGCAGGGGTCTTTGTGGTGGCCGGCGTCGCCGGCGAGTGCCCATCCCGGTCCTGCAGATTCCCGGTAGAGGTTGGGCAGGTCGCCGGTCCCGGCGAAGCGCTGGTCCCGTCGTCCGGACTCGACGGCCTCATGCAATCCGGGAACGAGCTTCAGCGCGGTGCGGAAGCTGCGTTCGACGTCCGCGCGTACCTGACGGAACTCCTCATGGGGCCAGGCGACGTAGATGCACGTCAGGTCGTCGTTGGTCGGCCAGGTCAGGATCAGCCGGCCGGGCCGGGCGTGGAAGGACGCGCCGAGATGGCTAATGCCGCTCCAGTAGGAGTAGTACACCGCGGTGAGCGGCGGACGGCTCCGGTATGCGCGTGCGCCAGCCTTTCGTGCGACGGTTGAGTGCAGGCCGTCGGCGCCGACAACGAGCCTGGCTGGCAGCGACGACTGCGCGGGCGAGCCCGAGGTGTGGCCGCGCACGCCTGCAACACTGCCATCGGACCACAGCAGGTCAGACACCACGAAGCCGTCGACTAGCTCCGCGCCGGACTCGGCGGCGGCCTCGGCCAGCAGCGCGTCGAGTACGGTCCGCCGCGGGCAGTAGGTTTCTGCGACACCGTCGATGACCGGGCCGATACCGGTCACCTGCACCGGCCCGGTGTCGAAGGTGATCTGGCGGATCGGTGCGCAGCCGCGTGCCTGCAGCCGTCCGAGCAGTCCCCAGGCGTTCAGCCGGGCGGCGCCGCACTGCCACAGGAAATGCGTGGACATGGTGTCGCTGGGGAACGACGCGCGGTCGGCCAGGGCTACCTTGTGCCCGGCGCGCGCCAGCAGCATGGCCAGCGGCGCGCCAGCGCAGCGAGCGCCGACCACGATCACGTCATACATGGTCAGGCGCGGTGGACCCGGTGATGGCTAGCCGACAGGCTGGCCGACGGCGAGGGCCTTCACGTCCGCGGTGGTCAGCGGATTGCCGGCGATGCCCCAGTCGCCGCTCTTGACTTCCTCGACGACCACCCAGGTGACCGGACGCATGTTCTCGCCCTCGATCTCGACCATGGCGTCGGTCAGCCTGCGCACCATGTCCTGCTTCTGGTCATTGGAGAAGACTCCCTCGATGACCTTGACGTTGACGAACGGCATAGCCGTGTCCCTTCCTCCGGACCGCCGGCCGGATGCCGACGACCTCAAAGTAGCACGATCGTTCGTGCTACGATAGGCGCATGCCGGCGAAGACCAGCCACGGGGCCAGGACCAGGCAGGCAATCCTGGCGACCGCCGCCGACGTGGCCTCCGTGGACGGCCTCGACGGGCTGAGTATCGGCCGGCTCGCCGGCGAGCTGTCGATGAGCAAGAGCGGGCTGTTCGCCCACTTCGGATCCAAGCAGGACCTCCAGCTGGCCACCGTCGAGGAAGCCCGGCAACGTTACGTGCGGGAAGTCATCCAGCCGGCCCTGGGCGCAGGCACGGGCCTACGCCGGCTGCACGCGCTGTGCGAGTCATTCCTGTCCTACATTGAGCGCGGCGTGTTCCCCGGCGGATGCTTCTTCGCCTCGGCGATGGCCGAATTCGACGCCAAGGCCCCCGGGCCCGTCCGCGACCGGATCGCCGACTGCCAGGCCCAGTGGATGGACACTCTCGAGCACGCAGCCGACAACGCCCGGGCGGCGGGCGAACTGAGCGGCAGCACCGAGCCGGGACAGCTCGCCTTCGAGCTAGAAGCCGCTCTGCTGGCAGCCAACTGGTACTACCGCCTGTATCAGGATGCCGGCTATTTGCACCGGGCCCGCCGCGCAGTCCGGGACCGCCTGGCCAGCCAGGCCACGGCGGCCGGCCTGGCCTCGCTGCCCTACGAGTGACACAGCAGACCAGCTACGGAAGCTCGGAAATACCTTGGCGCGGATCCTGTGCGGCCTCGTGTGAGCGTGTCGTGATTGACTGCCTACGCTGAGTCACAGGTATCGACGGCCGGCTGCCGCTCGCGTGATATCAAGCGGGTGTTTAGGCCCGATTCCTAGCTTTCCACATCCGGTTTGGGGGCCCGTCATTCAAGCCAAGTCGCCGCATCCGGCCGAAGCCGGGGGCGGATCTGTCGCCGCGCTGTGGCGCTATCCAGTGAAGTCGATGCTGGGTGAGGAACTGAATGCCGCCGAGGTCACCCCGCGCGGCCTGCTGGGGGATCGTCAGTTCGCGGTTGTTGACGCGACGACAGGGAAGATCGCCGGCGCAAAGAATCCGAGCAAATGGGGCAACTTCCTCGACTTCCGCGCAGCCTACGTGGAGCAACCGCAACCGGGATGCCCGCTGCCCGCCGTCCGCCTGACCCTTCCCGACGGGACATCGGTAACCAGCGGCCAGGCCGACTTGCCGAAGGTCCTTTCCGAAGCATTCGGCCGCAAGGTCACGTTCGCGGAGGCGCTACAGGCCGGCGAGTCTTCCGGCGCGACGGCCGAAGAGTACTGGCCGGATGTGGACGGCCTGGAGTTCCGGGACAAGGTGACCGACTTCGACCTGCCGGCCGGAACGTTTTTCGACGTCGCCGTCATGCACCTGCTCACCACCGCCACCATTGACCGCCTGCGCGCGCTGTATCCGCCGGGGCGCTTCGAAGTGCGACGGTTCCGGCCGAACATCGTCGTCTCGACCGGCCCAGATGAGCAGAAGTTCGCAGAGGATGACTGGATCGGCCACACCGTCTCCATCGGAGACCACGCCTGCCTGCGGATCACCGGACCCTGTTGCCGCTGCGTCATGACCACGTTGCCGCAAGGAGACCTGCCGAAGGACTCCGGCATCCTGCGCACTGCCGCACAGCACCACCACGTAAATGTTGGGGTCTACGCAGACGTGATCACCAGCGGCCTGGTCCGCCGCGGCGATCCCGTCACGCTCACGTGAACCGGCCCGAAAGGATCTGCACAAGACCGGCAGCGTCCCGGAGACCCGCAACGCTCTCCCGGCTAGGCCCGCCCGGAGAGGCGCCGCGCGTCCTCAGAAGATCAAGGGGATCAGCATTTTCGTGGACTGCTTGTACTCCGGATAGGCACTCGGGAAGAGCCTGGTCATATTGCGCTCCTCCACGAAGGCGCTGTAGATGAAGTACCCGCCGATCAGTGCCACGGCGATCAGCCACCAGACGCTGACGGCGATCGCCGAGCCGATAATCGCCAGCAGGATGCCGGTGTAAATCGGGTGCCGGATCGTCCGGTACGGGCCGGATGTGACCAGCTCGGGGTCTTCCTTCGTGGACGTCGGCATTCCCCAGTTCCGGCCGAGGTAGATCCGCGCCCAGACGGCCAGTCCCAGGCCGAGGACCCAGATGGCGAGGCCGACGCCCCACAGGACCGGGTCTCTGACGTATCCGACGCCATGCCCCTTCAGCACCCGCAGCCGGACTAGGAGCACGACGACCAGGATGAGCACCACCCGGACGCCCGCGAAGCGCGCCCAGTTGCCCCGTCCCCGCTGTCCCCGCTTGGCCCCGGCGGATGCGGCGAACCAGCCCACCCAGAAGATGACCCAGCCCACGCCGATCACGATGTCAACCACTCGCATCGAAGTACCCCTCCGTGTCCGGATCGCCGTCAGCGCGCACGTACCGCCGCTGACCGTCAGCGTCGTCCCGGCGAGCTGCCCCGCGTATCATGCGGCGCCGGCCCGGTCGCGCAGCGGGAGGGCCAAGTCGCTGCCGCCGCGCTTGCTGGCGTCGGTCACTGGCGCGGTGGTCGTCAGAAGGGTAACGCGCAGGCCCAGGTCACTGGGCTGGCGCTGCTGCTCGGCCGCCCAGGCCAAGGCCGAGTCCCCGGCGGCTTGCCACTGCGGCTCCGTCGCGTCCTGGTCCAGGTGAACGTAGGCCTCCTGGTGCGCCGGCTCGGTACGCAGGGTGAGTGCGGGGAAACTGGCGGCGAGCTGGCCGGCCAGGTCCTGCGGCACCGGCCAGCAGAACTCCACCGGGCCGTCGCTGTCCTGGTTCACCTCCCCGTAGTAGACCAGGAACGCGGCCCCGGCGGCTCCTTCGATCCGGGACACCGGCACCGGCTGGGCCTTGAGCATGCCGATGACCTCCTTGCCCAGGTCCCAGACTTCCTGCTGATTGCTGGCGTGCCGCAGCAGGCAGAGCAGGCTGCGGGCGGGGATATCGCGGACCTTGACCTCGTACATGACGTTCCTCTTTCCGGTCAGGCGGTCAACGAGGTAGCCGGCCAGGTCCCGGCGGGCAGCATGATCGGCTTCAGTCCCTGACCAGTAGGCGCTGACTTGCGCGGCAGCGGCTTCCGGCTCCAGGCTGAGGATCAGCTGGATCTGCGCCAGCGGCACTCCGATCTGGCGCAGCGACGCGACCAGCCGGGCGTTGTCCAGCTGACCCGCGGCATACCAGCGGTAACCAGAGTCCGGATCGACCTGGGCGGGCGGCAGCAGTCCCAGCTCGTCATACAGGCGCAGCGCCTTCGCCGACAGGCGGGACAGGCTGGCGAACTCACCGATGCTCATCAGGTCCACGGACGGCTCCCTCGTGCCGGGCCGACGCCCGGCTCCCCAGACTGTGCGGCTTCCCCCAGGGTCAAGGTCAAATTAGCGGTCTGCCGCCCTGCTGGTCAGCCAGGCCGAGCTGCGGCACTGACTGCGCAGCACCTCTGCGTCCGGTGCCTATGGCCTGGAGCCGCCTTATCGGAATCGAACCGATGACCCATGTATTACGAGTGGGCCACTGCCAAGTACCGGCTGGTCCCGCCGGGTGCGCCTGCCCCGCTACAGCGGCACGCCCGAACTGGCCTATAGCTCAGCCAGTACCCCATCTGGCACTTGACGATCGATCGAAGCGCGGCTTACATTTAGATAGCTTGAGATATCTAATTAGGCTCCAGAAGGCCTCCACTCCGTCTCAAAAGGCACGAATGAGGTGTTTGTCTTGGCAAAGGTAACTGTCGACGTACCTGAAGAGCTGCTCGGAGAGCTCTACATTCGGGTCGGTGCTGCGCTCCGACGATTCCAGGAGGATTCTGCGGATGATGTGGCGGAGTCGCCGGATCCGGCGCAGGACGAGGATCGAGACGAGGCCTGACATGGTGCAGGTGACATTCGAGATCCCGGACAAGTTTCTCGGCGAGTTCTACGTCGCGGTCGGCACCGTGCTCAGGGAGGGCCGGGAGGGTCAGACCGGCACGACCGGCAAGGAGCTGCGGGACTGGGGGATAATGGGCGGCGACTCCTTGAGTGCCTACGCTGCCTGGCGGCGGTTCAGCCCCAATGCCCAGGCGCTGTTCTCGTTGCTGATTGACAATCCGGGCGTGGCGATGACGGGCGATGAGATCGCCGCCAAGCTCGATATCCCCAATGGCAAGCACGGCGTGGCCGGAATCGTCGCGTGGCCTGCCCGGCATTGCGCGGAGGCGGGCTTCAACCCGCTCTTCCGTTACGGTGACGGCGGCGTCTACTGGATGGACCCCGTGACAGCCCGGTTGTTCGCTGAGGTGCGGAAGTCTCTTCAGGCCCCGCGATTGGCCGGCACCTGACCGCCGCGCTACTCAGGCGCCGTTGGCCGGGCCGGCGGCCAGCTGGCCCGGTCTGCGAGGGTGCGTTCTTCGGCCGAGACGACCGTGCGATGCTGTCGAATGACTTACTCGGATTAGGCCTAGACCAGGCGCGTGCCGTCATGGGCGTGGCTGCCTTTAGCGCTTGGGTGACGCAGCGTGCGAGCGTAGGGACGGATCGCGTGGGGAGCAACTGCAGGACTGGGCGCGCGACGTTCAGGCGGACCCGCAGCGGCCTCGGTGGCCTGATTGCCCGGCCCTTGCGCGGCGACGTGTTGCGGTGTCCACGGACACATAGCGGACGGGAATCGGGGTCAGGGACCCGCAGTGCGTCTTGCTGGCCGCGGCCGAGAAAGACGGCGAATCAGCGGTGCAATCGATTATGGCATCGGTCGGTCAGCGGTTGCCGAGTTGAGCTGTAGCCGCAGAACGCATCCAGATCCGATGGTCGCTCGCAACGGCGCATGCCAGCATGGACCGCATGCCAAACGACCACAATCCCCCCGGAAAGATCTCCACAAGGTTCGTCTCGCCGTCCGCGCTATCTGCAGATCCGATGAGGCTCAACGACTACGACAGCTTCGCCGAGGCCTATTCGGCCGAAAACGAAACCAGTCTCCTCGGTGCCTACTACAACCGCCCCGCGATCCTGGACCTCGCCGGGGACGTGGCCGGGCGGCGGATCCTCGATGCTGGCTGCGGCGATGGTCCTCTGATGGCGGCGCTGCGTGACCGGGGCGCCATCGTAACCGGCTTCGATACAAGCGCCGGGATGGTTGAGCTGGCCCGGCGGCGGCTCGGCGACGACGCCGACCTGCGGGTGGCTGAGCTGGGCAGCCCGCTGCCCTTTCCTGACGACACATTCGACGACGTGACCGCCTCCCTGGTACTGCACTACTTGCAGGACTGGGGTCCAGCGCTAGCCGAGCTGCGGCGCGTACTCAAGCCCGGCGGACGGCTCATCGCGTCCCTCGACCATCCCTTCGCGATTACCCTCATGCACCGTGAGGAGGGCCGCGAATTCCACTATTTCGAAACGTGCAACTGGACCGAGGAGTGGACCATGGGCGGCCAGACCGCTCTGCTGAGTTTCTGGCACCGGCCGCTGCATGCGATGAGCGACGCCTTCACCGCAGCTGGCTTCCGGATAGCCGTGATCAGCGAGCCACCGGTAGCTCCTGACACCTCTCGCGAGCTACTCCCCGACAACATCGCGGACAGGCGGCGTTTCCTGGGCTTCCTGTTCTTCGTCCTGCACGCCACCTAACCGCCACTCGCGGCAAGGGCGTGGCGTCACTCGGCAGGTTTCCTGAGCTGTTTGTGTGCACGAGTGCTGGCCCGGAGTTCGGAGTATGAGGCGTTGAACGCTGCCCACCATTGCGGGCTGGATGAGGTGACGGCGCGGGCTAGTTCGGCGCCTGCGTCGGTGCGCAGCGCGGCGAGGGCGTTGTCTTGCCGTTGGCTGGTGTCGGCGCCTAGGGCCTGGTACTCGATCGCCTGGATCAGCATCTCGATCTTGTCGGCGTCGTGGGCCAGGTGCGCGACCACGGCGTGGTGTTCGTCTGCGAGGACGGCCGCCCCATCGACCCTTCAGCGGATCTGCGCGAATGGTCAGCCATCCTGGCTCAGGCCAGGCATCCCGCACGCCGGCACCACCATGCGGCACTCGGCCGCCACCATCGCCTGGACGAAGGCATCGCCCTGGCGGTGGTACAGGAGATGCTCGGTATGCGACCGTCCCGGCCGGGGTGCGGACGACCTGTGTGGGTGCGGTCAGTGCATCCGGGCCGCTGCCAGACCCGCAGCCCGCCAGAGCCGCCGCGCAGCACACCGCCAGCATCGCGCCGACCGGGAACCTCATGTGCCCCGCCCAGGCCGGCACAACGACTACCTGCTTCCCGGGCGAGCGGGAAGGTCCGGTAAGCGAACGTCGGAATACTCGCTGCGGTCCAGCTGCACGACGTCGGAGTAGCCGCTGCCATCCGGCTCTGCGATGTCCCCGGTGTACAGCCTGTGGTCCGGCTGCACGACGTTGAAACTGGCCTTGGACAGCAGCTTGCGCAGCTGCCGCCTCCCGGTCATGCCCGCGAGCGCGACAGCCATGACAGCGGCGAGCACCGAGCCACCCAGCAGCGCGAGCCCGCCGACGACGTGTCCCAGGATCATCATGATCACTGCGGCCAGCAGCGCCACCGGCACAGCTGTCAGCAGCAGCAATGCGAGCAGCGTCACGACGATCACGGCCCTGGCCGACCTGCCAGGCGTCCGTTCCGCATGCCAACCAGTCATCACGCTCACCTCGCTGGCCCGGAGTTCGTCGACGCCCGGGCCTACACCAACACGATATGTCGTGTCCCCTATATGTTAACGCGCCTCTCGATCAGGGCTTTCCGGGTAACTGTCCAGCGCGCTGGCTCGGGCGAATACCACCATCCCCTCGAGGCATAAGAGCGCGTCGTGCAGTCCAGCAGCCCGTGCCGGGTCCAGTCCCGCACTAGCCGAATCGGCGGGCTGGAATCCGGCCGCCTCGGCGTCGCAGACGAGGTCGCCGATCGTTCCCGGCGGTTTGCCGCCGCCATTGCGCACCGGGTCGAGCTGGGTCGTGTGCCGGGAGTGACCGTGTGTGCGGTGTGCGTTGATCGCTTGAGCCCGGTACCGCTGCGCGAATTGAGGGCGGATGATTGACGGAGGTGGTGACCTGGATGTCTCGTGACGATGACCGTGTACAGCTTCCGGTAGTCCTCGGGCCGGTCTCGAACGGAGAGTTCCTGCCTGCGGCAGCCGGTCCTGGTGACGTCCGGCTGGCCGAGGCGGTGCTGCAGCGGGCTGCGGCGGCAGCCGACAGGTTAGGCATCGACCGCAGGCAATTCCTGCAGACCGCTGGCGGCATGGCCGCGCTGCTCGGCACGGTAAGCATGGCCGCCTGCTCTGGGCAGGGCAACCGCTCCGGCGGCAGTTACCGTACGCCGCCGCCGGAGGATCTGCGGGGCTGCGAGCATGCGCTCGGCAGCCGCGGCGAGTTCATCTTCGATGTACATACCCATCACCTCATGCCGAGCCTGCCGTGGCGGACGACCGCGCCAGACACCCTCAAGCTGGTCATGGAGATGGTGCCGGCGGATTGCACCGCGTCGAACCGGCTGACCTGCCTGGACCGCAGCGCGTACCTGCACGACATGTTCCTGGCCAGCGATACGACGATGGCCTTGCTGTCCGACCTGCCCAGCACCGGCGCGTCTACCGACGTGATCCCGTTCTCCGACGCGGAGGGCACCCTGCAGATGGCGGACGCGCTGACTCGGGGCGGTTCGTCCCGGCTGCTGCTGCAGAACGTGCTGGCGCCTAACTTCGGGCCGCTTGGCGCCTCGCTGGAGGAGATGACGCGCAACGCCGAAACCGGCAGGGTCTCCACCTTCAAGGTGTATACGGCCTGGGGGCCAGGCGGCCGCGGCTTTGACCTGGACGACCCTGCTATCGGCCTGCCCATCGTGCAGCACGCGAACGATCTGGGCGTCAAGATCCTCTGCGGGCACAAGGGACTGCCGCTGCCCTATCTGTTTACCGACGACAGCTGGAACCAGCCGCGCGACATGGTCGCCGTCTCCCGCCAGTTCCCGGATATGCAGTTCGTCGTGTACCACGCGGCCTTCACCCCCAACCACGTCGAGGGACCCTACAATCCGCTGGACCCCGTTGGCGTGGACTCTCTGATCAAAGCCCTCGACGACTACCAGGTGCCGCCGAACAGCAACGTCTGGGCCGACGTCGCGGCGCTGTGGCGGGATCTGCTCACCAAGCCCGATCAGGCCGCGCATGCCATCGGCAAGCTGCTTAAGCGGCTGGGCACCGGCCGGCTGCTGTGGGGGACCGACAGCGTCTGGTACGGCCCGCCGCAGACCCAGATCATGGCATTCCGCGCGTTCAGAATCTCGGATGAGTACCAGGACCGCTACGGCTACCCCGAGCTGACCGATGCAGTGAAGACGCAGGTGCTCGGCCTGAACGCGGCCGAGCTGTTCGGGCTCGACCCGGACGCCACCCGATGCGAGCTGGCAGCGGACACACTGTCCGTCAACAAGCCCGTACAGCGTGACCTGGCAGCCGCCGGCGAGCTGCCCGCCCCATGGGTGCCACGCGGACCAGTCAGCCGCGGCGAGATACTACGCTGGCGGGCGCACGAGGCCGGGCCGTGGATCCCCGCCTGAGATCAATCCGCGCACGGCCGACGCACGACAACCCGCAAGCCAACGCAGCCGCCGATGCGCGCAGCCGCGAGGCCGGAAAGACACGCCAGCAGCCCGCCACTCATCAGGAGGCACCGCGCCATATCCGGTCACTCTGTGCGGCCGCGTTGCAGCCCATCAGTGATGGCGGCCTGTCGCGGAGGTCGCGGGGAGTGCATATGCCGAGCAGCACGGCGGGCCGGGGCTTTAAAACGCTGAGGACTGCGCGGATAGGTCCTGGTAGGCCGACCGGGTGTCCGTGTGCTGCCGGATCGGCCGTCCGAGCGCGACTGCCGGGTCCATGCACGTCCTACATGCACGGTTCCGGAGGCTGAACCCCCGTGGCTCGCAGCGTGATCCAGTAGCGGCGCGTCAGCCCGAGTTCCGTCTGGCATACATCTTCAAGCACTCCATTGACATTCTCGATCGTCCTGGCAGATGCAGCGTTGCTGTCATCGCAGGTCAGGTTAAGGCCGGACAGGGCCGAGGAGTCGACGCCGCGGCCGGGATGGCTGGGTTGAGGATGCCGGCCGCGTAGCACCACATGCCGGCGAGCCAGATCCGCTCGCCGGAGAAGACCCGGTCCATGCGAGGTACTGGGCACCGGCGCCGTGCCTTGGCCGCATCGCCGACAACCTGCACGGACTACGCCGCGAGCATCGCGGTCTGCTGCGCGGCTTGCTAACTGTCGCCGGCCACAGCTGCGCCGGGCGGCCGTAGGAGATTAGTTGCCCGGCGGGCGTTACCTGCCGGGCCGCCCGGGCCTCTATATGGTGCCGCCGCATGGGCACGGGGGCAGGAAGGGACGGAGCCGGTGGCGGGAGACCAGGGTGCTGCTCGGTGACGGCACGCGCTCGTCAGTAGTTGGAGAGGAGCTGAAGCGCGTGGATCCGGCCGAAATCGGCACCTTCTACGAGCGGGAGATGCCACGGCTCGTTGTTTTCGTGACGACCAGGACCGGCCTGGACATCCACGCGGCGGCCGACGTCGTCCAGACGGCGTTCGAGAAGGCGCTGACCAGGTGGCCCACGCTCGGCAACCCGCGGGCGTGGCTGTACCGGGTTGCCCAGAACGAGGCGCTCGCCCGATGCGAGGCGCTGCGCCGGGAGGGTCCGATCGACCTGGTTCCCGACCGGCCCGACCCGCTATCCGCCGCGCTCGACGCGGAGCTACGGGAGGAGCAGCGGGAGGTGATGGCCCACCTGAGAGGACTCCCACCGAAGCAGCAGGACGTCATGACGTGGACGCTGGCCGGGTTCGGTGACGCGGAGATCGCCGACGTCCTCGGGCTGTCCACGGACGCGGTGAAGCAGAGCCGGTATTACGCCAGGCGGAACCTCGCGAAACGGCTCGGGCTAGCAGGGAGGGACTCGCGATGAGGTGGAGGTTGCGGCGCAGGCGCGGTCACGGCGATGGAGGCAACGCAGAGCTGGATGCCAGGCTGTCCGAGGCCTGGGAGGCCGCCGCCGTGGCGGTCGGGAAGATGCTCGATCTCCCGGCGGGCAAAGAGGCACTGCTGGCCAGTTCCGGGCCGTTGCAGGCAGAGGATGCTGATCTGCGGGCGCCCGGCGGACTGACGGGCCAGGTCGCGCGACAGCGCCGTCGGCGGCTGAATCTGCCCTTGGTGGCCGGGGGGGCTGCGGTGCTGACCGCCGCCGGGGTCGCCCTGGCGGTGGTCGCGGTGCCTGGTCCGGGAGATAACCGCACGGGGGGGCAGGCTGTCGACACCGCGTACGTGGTGAAGCGGCTTGACAGGGCGCTAGGCGCAGCCGAACCAGGCGCGATCGCACAGCTGACGGTCACCAGTACCGGCAGTGCGGCAACACCCGGCGGCATGACCACCACCAAGGAGTTGTCCTACGGTGCCCAGTGGCGCTCGGTCACGTCCTTGCCGTCCGGGCATCCGATCTTCGACCAGGGCTTCCGCGCCGCGTCTGCCTACACTTTCGTCAACTACGAGGCACGGACATGGGCACGCCAGGCCGGACCGGGCAGCCGGGCTGAGCCGGTACCGCTGGTATCTGGCTCGCGCGGCTGCGCGGCGGCGGTCTCTGCCCTCTCATGGCTGTTCCAGCCGCAACTGCCTGACCCAGGGCTCCCGGCCAGTTCGCAGCCGTCGACTGTGGCCAGCGCCCTGCGCGCCGCGATCTCCTGCGGAGCCCTGACCGAGGCTGGCCGGCAGCGCATCGACGGGACCAACGCCGTCGAGCTGGTCAGCCGCCCCGGCAGCCCGATCTCCGAGACCATCTGGGTCAGCCCTGGCACGTACCTGCCCGAACGCGTGGTTGTCCGCTTGGCCCTCATCAATGCAGTCCTCCAGCGGACAGCGGACATCACCTGGCTCAAGCCGACCGCGCAGAACCTGGACAAGCTCACCGTGCCCATTCCCGCCGGATTCCGCCAGGTCCCGCTAACCGAGGCCGGGAAGGTCGTGCCCTAAAGCAGGCGCCGGAAGTCAGCTGACCCCGGCCTGAACCAAGGCCCGAACCGCCAAAACTTCACGATGATCCCGGGCAGCCACCGCACGAGCCGATTCGGCGCCCCGCCTGGGCAGCGACATCACGAGAGGAACCCAAGATGAACGGCAATACAGGCGGCCGCCGCAGACTCCGGCAAATATGCGCGCCGCGCACAGGACTACTGGCCGCCGTGGCCGGCATCGCCCTGCTGACGGCAGCGTGCGGCGGCTCAGCGAACTCGCGCGGCTCAGCCACGTTACCCAGGTCAGGTGCCTCATCCGATCCGGGTACCTCCGCCACTGCAGGCGGATCCAGTACCTATAACAAGGCAGTCGCTTACGCGCAGTGCATGCGCGCACACGGCGTGCCCAACTTCCCCGACCCTCTGCCAAACGGCGGCTTCGGCCTCAGCCCGGCTGTAACCGGCGGGACTAACGGGCAGGTTAGCCCGCAGTATCGAACGGCAGAAAAGGCGTGTGCCTCCCTGAGCCCGGTCGGGAACCTGTCGCCTCAGCAGCAGCGGCAGGCCCTTAATCGGCTGCTAAAGGTCTCCGCGTGCATGCGCTCGCATGGATATCCCACCTTCCCGGACCCAACCTTTGGCAGTGACGGAATCTTCCTGCACATTGTCGGCTTCGACCGTGGCTCGCCGCAGTTCCAGGCTGCCTGGCAAACCTGCCAGTCGGCGCTCCGCAACGGAGCGGGAGGTGGCTTGTGATGAGGGAGGCGGTTTCCCGAGGCCGGGATGCGGCCGGGCACAGGGATGTCCCGGCGGCCGGGGAGGCTGAGACGGCTCCGCGACCTGTCCGCGTCCGCTGGGTGCTCGCGGCGGGCCTGGTGGTTGTGGCGGCGGGCACGCTGGCGGTCGCGTGGTCTGCGGGTGCCTTTTCTTCCGGCACCCCGGCCGGGAACGGAGGACTGGTTGCGCCGGCGACTCAGCCGGTGACCCGGCAGAACCTGTCCTCGCAGACGCCGGTGAACGCGACGCTGGGGTATGCCGGGTCGTACACGGTGCTGGGTCACAGCGGGACGCTGACGTGGCTGCCGTCGCCGGGCCAGGTGATGAAGCAGGGCCAGGTGCTGTACAAGACCGATAACGGGTCACCGGTGGTGCTGCTGTATGGCAGCGTCCCCGGGTGGCGGACGCTGGATCTGGGCGCAACGGGTACCGATGTGTCTCAGCTGAACCATGACCTGGTGGCGCTGGGGGATGCCTCGAGTTCACAGCTCAGCGCGGCGGGCTGGGATTACTTCTCCTCGGCGACCCAGGCCGGCGTGCAGAAGCTGCAGGCAGCGCTGGGCACCTCAGACCCGCCGGGGTCGCTGTCGCTGGGGTCGTTTGCGTTCGAGCCGGGCGTGCTGCGGGTCGCCACGGTGACCGGCAGCCTGGGCGGGCCGGCGTCCGGGCCGGTGCTGACCGCGACCTCGACCCGGCATGTGGTGACGATCGCCCTGGACGCCTCCCAGCAGGGCGAGGTCAGGGCCGGGGACGCGGTGACCATCGCGCTGCCGGACGGGTCCAGCACGCCGGGCAGGGTGTCGTCGGTGGGCGCCGTGGCGTCGGTGCCGTCCGGGTCGGCCGGTAGCGCGGCAGTGTCCGGTTCGGGCGGCGACGCGACGATCCCGGTGACGGTCACGCTGACTGACCCGTCGGCGGCGGGGAGCCTGGATCAAGCGCCGGTGACGGTGAACATCACCACCGCCACCGTCTCCGGCGTGCTGGTGGTCCCGGTTGGGGCGCTCCTGGCCCAGCCCTCGGGCGGATACGCCGTCGAGGTGGCCGGGGCGAGTAACACCCGCCGACTGGTGCCGGTTACGGTCGGTATCTTCGATGACGCCGCCGGGCTGGTGCAGGTGACCGGGGCGCTGACCCCCGGCGAGCAAGTCGTGGTGCCGTCGGTATGAGCGCCGGCAGCGAAGCGGTTCCCGCCGCCGGAACGGCCCCGGCCCGGCTTCTCCTGCCGGTGCTTGAGCTGGACCAGGTAAGCAAGGTGTACCCGGGGTCACCGCCGGTGCGGGCGCTGGACGAGGTGAGCCTGGCAGTACGGGCGGGGGAACTAGTCGCAGTGGTCGGCCCGTCGGGATCAGGCAAGAGCACGCTGCTGCACCTGATGGGGACCTTGGACCGTCCAGGCGCCGGGACGGTGCGGGTGACCGGGATCGATGTTGCCGCGATGACCGACCGGGATCTGTCGGCGCTGCGGGCGTCGCGGATCGGGTTCGTGTTCCAGCAGTTCTTCCTGGCCGAGCACCAGAAGGTACTGGACAACGTGGCCGACGGGCTCCTGTACGCCGGAGTCTCCCGAGTCCGGCGGCGGCAGGCCGCTGCCGCGGCGCTGGCCCGGGTCGGGCTGGCGCACAAGGCCGCGGCCCGGCCGACCCAGCTATCGGGCGGGGAGCGGCAGCGGGTAGCGGTGGCGCGGGCGATCGCGGGCCGGCCGCCCGTGGTGCTGGCCGACGAGCCGACAGGGAACCTGGACTCGGCTACCGGCGCGTCGCTGCTGGCCCTGCTGGAAGAACTGAACGCCGCCGGCACGACGATCATCGTGATCACCCACGACCATGCGATCGCCGGCCGGATGCGGCGCCGCGTCGAAATGCTCGACGGCCACATCGCCGCCGACACCAGACCCGTCCCCATGCCCGCACAGGGAGAGCCATCATGACCACCACAACCCAGCGGCCGGGCGCACCGCCATCGGCCCGGCTGCGCCTGGGGGATCTGGCCACCCTGGCCAGCGTGGGGCTGCGAACCCGCAGGCTGCGGGCGTCACTATCGGCGCTGGGCATCGCGATCGGAGTCGGAGCCATCGTGGCAGTGCTGGGGCTGGCCAGCTCCTCCCAGGCCGGGCTGCTGGCCGAGATCAGCCAGCTGGGCACCAACCTGCTGACCGTCACCAACGGGCAGAGCTTGGTCGGCGGCCCCGCCGAGCTCCCACTGGCCGCCCCCGGCATGATCGGCCAGCTGCCCAGTGTCACGGCCGTGCAGGACACCGGGGACATCACCAGCGCCCACGCTTACCGCAGCCCGTACATTCCCCCGGTCAACACCAACGCGCTGACGGTCGCCGCATCCAGCCTGGGGTTGCCCGCCGTGGCGGGCACATCGGTCGCCGAGGGCAGTTACCTCAACGCCGCAACCGCCCGCGAGCCGGCCGCGGTGCTCGGCGCGGCAGCCGCGCAGCGGCTCGGTTTCGACCGGGTCTGGCCTGGGATGCGGATCTGGGTAGGCGGCATCTGGTTCTACGTGACGGGCATCCTCAAGCCGGCCGTGCTGGCCCCCGAGATCGACAGCTCGGTGCTGATCGGCTTCCCTGCCGCCGAGCATTACCTCGGCTATGACGGTCACCCCTCAGAGATCTACGTCCGCACCGGGAACACCCCGGCAGCCGTTGACACCGTGGACGGCCTGCTGGGAGCGCAGGCCGACCCGGAGAACCCGAGCCAGGTCAATGTGTCCCAGCCCTCGACCGCGCTGACCGCGCAGGCTGACGCCGCCGGCGCGTTCGACGCGCTGCTCCTGGGGCTGGGCGCGGTTGCGCTGCTGGTCGGCGCGGTCGGGGTAGCGAACATCATGGTCATCTCGGTCCTGGAACGCCGCCAGGAGATCGGGCTGCGCAGGGCTCTGGGCGCCACCAAGGGCCAGATCAGGATCCAGTTCCTGTCGGAGGCGATGATGCTGGCCCTGGCCGGCGGCGCTGTCGGGGTCATTCTCGGCGTCATCTCCACCGCCGTCTACGCGCATGTCAAGGGCTGGGCCATCGTGATCCCAGCCGAGGCTTGGGCTGGCGGCCTCGGGGCGGCCCTGCTCATCGGCGCACTTGCCGGGCTGCTGCCCGCCATCCGCGCCGCCCGGCTATCCCCGACCCAGGCCTTGTGGACCCTGTGACCGCCGCCGGGCAGGCACCCGTGCCGCATCTGGCTCGCCATCGACAACACCGGTGTCGTGTGCCGGTCATCGCTACGCCTTCCTGCCCAACCCCGCAGCACTTGCTAGTGGCGTACCGGTAACGCTTGGTGATGGGATCGCGCCCTCGAGCTACGTAGATCCAGTAACGGTTCCCGCGGAGCCGAATTTGGCCAGCTGGCGAGGTTGGCGTGCTAGGCATGGCTGGACGGTAAGCGCATTTACAAAGTTATTGGCAAAGGTGCAGCTGGCGCGGTGCCCGACTTCTATCCGCCGCACTTCCTGCTCCGAAGAACCCCAGGTCAGCGAGGTTGACCTCGAGGTTGTCGGGTCGAGCCGCCTATCGGAATCGAACCGATGACCTATTCACTACGAGTGGTTCCGCGCCAGGTACCGGCCTGTTCTGCTCAGTGCTTCTGCGCAGCTAGGGCGGTGTTCTAACGCTCCCGGAACTGCGTTGCGTCACCTGGAACTGCTACGAAAACTGCTACGAAGATCTGAGCCGCGCTGTGAAGGGCTGCGCGGCGCACACTGAGGCAGGCCCTCTTGCCTGCCGCTCCATCTGCCGATGCCGTGCCGGAGGCTCGCGGTCAAGGACGCCGAAGGCGCCGCGTAGCGGGCGAAGCTCCTTGACGGCGAGGGGCACGGCCATACCCTCAGCCGCGCAGTCCGGCACCTGACGCCAGCCATCGTTCTTTAACACCAGCAGGCCAGATCGGCCTGCCCCATCTCTTCGCCATTCAGCCAGTAACGGCTGACGCATGCGCCACTGCGCGCCGCCGGTTGCCACCCCGGCCGATGACGGTCAGCGGGACCCGCTCCTCTGTGCGGGCCTCATGTCCAGCTCGACCTGCGAGGCATGCATGGCAACCACGACCCGACCCATCGACCGATCACGCGGCACGCGGGCGCGCGAACTGTGCGCGCCCCGAGGCGGCCGGGCGCGAAGCGCAGTAGGCCGCCGATCATCTTCTTTCCCTTCCCGTGCTTCTCCTGCCGCTCCCGCGAACGCACTGTCTCGGTACAGACGCAAAGTTACGAACCACCCGCTGGTGGCCTGCGACGATCCGGCCGGATGGCGCCGCGGCGCGAGGATGAACCTGCGGGCACTGGCGGCAGCCGACCCTGACACACCGCAGCGGCAGCGCAACTGCGGCGCCGCCCCCGTCGGCGACCGGGTCGAGATCCGCATCAAAGACGGCAGCGCCTACTACTGCGGCCTGGAAACCTGCGGCAACGTGTGGCTGTGCCCCGTCTGCTCCGCCAAGATCCACCACCGCCGCGCCGCCGAGCTACGCGAAGCGCTCCAAGCCTGGGACGCCAAAGGCGGGGCCGCGAGCCTCGTCACCATCACCGTCCCGCACGACCTCGACGACCCGCTCTCAAAGCTCGTCAATGCCGAGCGCACCGCATGGAAGCACGTCACCGCCGGAGCGGCCTGGCAGCGGCTCAGGCGACGCTTTGGCATCGCGGGGCACATCATCGCGCTGGAGTTCACCTGGGGCGATGAGAACGGCTGGCACCCCCACTACCACGTCCTGCTGATTCACGACCAGGACCTGGACGCCGCCGCGATCGCCGCGGTGCACGCCCATATCCACTCCCGCCTAACTGTCAGCTGCCGCGACCACGGGCTGCGCGCCCCTGACCAGATGCATGCCGTGAGGATCGATCCCAACGTCTCCGCCACCGCCGCAGGCGCATACCTGGCCAAGGGCGGCGACTGGACACCCGCTGAGGAGATGACAGGCGGCGACCTCAAGACCAGCCGCACCGGAAGCCGGACCCCGTTCCAGATCCTCGCTGACTACTACCAGACCGGCGACCGTTCTGACCGCGCACTCTGGAACGAATACGCCCGCGTTACCCGCCACCTCGCCGCCGTCCGCTGGTCACGCGGCCTCCGCGCCGTCGTTCTCGGCCCGACGGCCGAGGCCGCGAAAACCGACGTGGAGCTTGCAACCGAAGACATTGACGGCGAAGTGGTGGCTACTATGCCGATAGCAGCATGGCTGCGTCTGCGCTCGGTGGGACTTGAGTATGTCCTGCTTGTGGCAGCCGAGACTGGCGGAACTGCAGCCATGAGCAAGCTAATCGCGGCGGGCGCAACCTCACTCCGGAGATGAGGCGCTGGGCTCTCGCTCGATCGAGTCGAGACACACGGACCTTCGCAGGCACCTCGGCCAGGCTGACTGACCGGCCCCTCCCAGCGGCAGCACAGCAATGAAGCCGGCAGCCGTGACCTGCATCACGCTATCGAGGAGCAAACGAGACGCAACCCGAGCACCAGAAGCACGCCAGCTCCTCGAAATCCGCACGGGCTAGCTAGCCGGCGCCGAGCGCCGACAAAACCCGTTGAGTGCGCGCTGGCCGGACGCGAGCATACTGACCCGTGACCGATACAGCGGACGTGCGGCGCCTCTTCGACGAAGTGGCCGGGGAGTACGACCGGCACCTGCCGTTCTTCGCGACCTTCGGCCGCGAGCTGGCCGGCTGGTGCGGCCTGCGGCCGGGGCAGCGGGTGCTCGATGTCGCGGCCGGGCGCGGGGCGATCACGCTGCCGGCCGCGCGGGCGGTGGGGCCGCGGGGGCTGGTCGTCGCCGTCGACAACGCGCCGAACATGCGCGCCGCCCTGGCCCGCGACCGCGGAGATCTGCCGCAGATCAAGATCTGCGGCATGGACGCGCACCGCCTCGCCTTCCCCGATGCCTCCTTCGACGTGGTGACGTGCGGGTTCGCGTTCCACATCATGCACTACCCCGAGCGGGCCATCGCCGAGGCCCACCGGGTGCTCCGCCCTGGCGGCCTGCTGGCGTTCTCCACGCCGGGACCGGGGAAGCCGGATAGCCGCTGGGACTTCGACGAACTGGTACGGGACGTTGACGAGCGAGCCAGCGAGGAGAGAAAACGACGCTCCAGTGAGGAGACCGCCCCGGAGCTGTCCACCGATCCGCCGCGCGCGCTGCCGGAGATCTGCGCGGCGGTCGGCTTCACCGACGTTGAGCAGCGCACGGTCCAGCGCTCCTTCGACTTCCGCGACCCGCAGCATTACTGGGACTTCGTGATGTCACACGGGTTCCGCGGCCACGTGTACTCCCTCGGCCCGCAACTGGCCGCCGAGTTCCGCACCAGGCTGTTCGCGGCCCTGGAGCAGTTGCAGGCCGACGGCTGCATCACCGCCAGCCACGGCGCCGCCTTCACTCGCGCCCGCAAGCCGTCCCGCGGCGCAGCCGGGCCCGGCGACCAGTCCCCCACCCCTGCCCGCTCCCTCAGCGACTAGCTAGACGAGACACGAAGTCACCCGAACACGGGGTCTGCAAACAAAAAGCCGGTTGTCACCCGGTCGCGTCTACTCGACAGGTTTCCTGAGCTGCTTGTGGGCACGGGTACTCGCCCGGAGCTCGGAGTAGGACGCGTTGAACGCTGCCCACCATTGCGGGCTGGATGAGGTAACCGCGCGGGCCAGTTCGGCGCCTGCGTCGGTGCGCAGCGCAGCAAGAGCGTTCTCCTGCCATTGAGTGGTGTCGGCACCCAGGGCCTCGTACTCGATCGCCTGGATCAGCATCTCGATCTTGTCGGCGTCGTGCGCCAGGTGCGCTTCGGGTGTCTGGTTGTCCTCGTACTCCGCGACCAGTTCCTGGAGGGCCTTGCTGGCGTCGGCGGGCATGCCCGCTGTCTGGTGCGCGGTGACGGCCTCGGGAGTTGCGGTGGTGACGTAGGCCCGGCCGACTGCGGGCACGTCTCCGATCCGGGTCTCATGAGCGTCGTGCAACACCGACAGGGCCGCGGTGCGGCCGATGTCGGCACCGGCGATCGCGGCCAGCGTGATCCCGACGGTCGCGGTCCGGAACGAGTGCTCGGCAACGCTCTCGGGTCTCTGGATGCCTAGCAGCTGCCAGCCGGAGCGCGGCTGGTTCTTCAGCTGGCCCATCTCGAACAGGAACGCGGCAGTTCCGGCGAGGGGATGCTCGGCATCTTCCGGACCGGGCAGGCTGGCCTGCTCCCGGACGTAAACGCCGCTCCCAGCAAGGCTGCGGACGAAGCCCTCGTCCCGCAGGGTCCTGATCGCGGTCTGCACGGTCATGCGGCTGACGCCGAAAAAGCTGGCCAGCTCGTGGCCCGCGGGCAGCGCCGTGGTTCAGGAAATGCTCGGCCACTCAGATATCCGGGTCACCCGTGGCTACACGCACGTCTCGTCCCTGCTTGCCCAGGACGCGGCGGCCAGGCTCGGGCAGGCCCTGTTCGGAGAAACTGCTACGAAAACTGCTACGAGGAGCCATGATCATTAACGCGATCGCGGCGTTTCCGCTGGTCAGGTGGAGCCGCCTGTCGGAATCGAACCGACGACCTATTCATTACGAGTGAATCGCTCTGCCGACTGAGCTAAGGCGGCGCTTGCCCGGAAGCCAGGCAGCCTCAGGAGTCTACCGGTCCGCTGCCCGTTCACGTGCACTGCCATGCATAGCCTCGTATGCCTTCCTTGACCCGCAGACGCTGGCTTTGGGGCAGGCCGTCCGTCTGCCGTCTTCAGCCAGCTTGACGATGACCTGGTCAGCCGGAACGTTGTGGCCGACCACGGTGCCGGGGCCTTCCGGCGTCTCCACAAGCTCGCCCTGCTTCGGCGCAGAAGCATGAAAGTCCTGGTAGAGCGGGTGCTCATACTTCAAGCAGCACATCAGGCGGCCGCACGCGCCCGCGATGCGCAGCGGATTAACCGGCAGGTCCTGGTCCTTGGCCATCCGGACGGAGACGGGTTCGAAATCCTTCAGGAACGTGGCACAGCACAAATCCCGGCCGCACGGCCCGATCCCGCCTTGGAGCCTGGCCTCATCCCGCGGCCCGATCTGGCGCAGCTCGACCCTGGCTCGCAGCCGGGCAGCCAGATCCTTGACCAGTCCCCGGAAGTCCACCCGGTGCGGCGCGCTGAAGTACACCGTGAAGACGTTGGACTTCTCGAGGTAATCGATGCCAATGATCTTCATCGGGAGCTCGTGCTCCCGGACGAGCCTGCGGGTAGCGACCCGCGCCTCCGCCCGGCGTGCCCGGTTGGTCTCGTCCCGGCTCAGATCCTCGTCATCGGCTAGTCCGGCGCACACCGGCAGGCCGGTAATGTCGTCGTCCACCCACTGAGGCGCCCAGATGCACTCAGCGACCTCCGGGCCTGCGTCGGTGGGGACCAGCACCTTGCTTCCCACAGTCGGCTGATAAGGCCCGGGATCCAGGTAATAGAGCCGCCCGTTCCGCTGAAAGCTCACTGCCATCATCATGCCCACGGCATCACATTACGGCCTGATAACGGCAGCCGTCTCCTAGCAGAACCATGCGACCGCCCCGCTTTTCATGGGAGCGCAGCCACGTTTCATGCGATCGTGCAGCTCTGGTGCCGGTTATAGCCTGATATGCGGTGGACACTCGCATGAAATGCCTTCTCGCCCCCGGCAGGGGCGGCCGCACCGCGTGAAAATGCGGGCGGGCGCGGGCGGGGGGGCCGGCCGCGTGGTGGCTGATGTGGCTGCGGTGGCGGCGCGGCGGGCGGCAGGATGTGGGCGGGCTGCCCGTGACGCCGTTGCACAGTGGGATGCGAGCCCGCTGAAATGCCTGGCGCCGGGGCCTTGACCTTCGGGTCGCTTGTTGTTGCCTCGAGCACGACGGTCTGTATTCCGGCATCTTGCCTTGACCGGGGCCCCCGGGCAGCCCGCTGGTTATCCCATCGGCACAAGCATAGGGAGGCCGCGGTGAGCAAGCCGCAGGTTATCGACGATGAGGAGCACGAGCGGGCCTTCGAGCGGGTCGCCGCGGTCGATGTGGCCAAGGCCGCCGGGATGGTGTGCACCCGGCTGCCGCACCCGTCCCGGCCCGGTGCCCGGCAGGCCGCGGTCTGGGAGGTGCCGGCCACGATGAACGCGGTGCAGGCGCTGGCCGGGCAGCTGACGGCCCAGCGGATCGAGAAGGTGACGCTGGAGTCGACCAGCGATTACTGGCGGATCTGGTTTTACGCGCTGGAAGCGGCCGGGCTGCAGGTGCAGCTGGTCAATGCCAGCCAGGCCAGGAACCTGCCCGGCCGGCCCAAGACCGACCGGCTGGACGCGATGTGGCTGGCCCGGCTGACCGAGAACGGGCTGCTTCGGCCCAGCTTCGTGCCGCCGGCCGAGATCCGGGCGCTGCGGCACTACACCCGGGCACGCACTCACCTGACTCAGGACCGGACCCGGTGCTGGCAGCGGCTGGAGAAGCTGCTCGAGGACGCGCTGATCAAGGTGTCGGCGGTGGCGTCCACGCTGACCACCGTCTCGGCCCGGGACATGATCGCCGCGCTGATCGCCGGCGAGCGCGACCCGCAGGTGCTGGCCGCCCTGGCCCGCGGCCGGATGCGCGCCAGGCACGACGCCCTGGTGCAGGCGCTGACCGGCATGTTCACCGACCACCACGGCGAGCTCGCGCAGATGCTGCTCGACCAGATCGACTTCATCGACACCCGGATCACCCGGCTGAACATCCTGATCAGCGAGCAGCTCACCATGATCCGCGCCGCCTGGGGCATCGACGCCGACGGCACCACCGGCCCCGGCGCCGGCACCCCCGCCGACGCGCCGGTGGCGCCCGCGGCCGCCCGCCTCGATGAGATCCCCGGCATCAGCGCCGGCCTGGCCGCCGCGATCATCGCCGAAACCGGCCTGGATATGTCCCGGTTCCCCGATGCCGCGCACCTGGTGTCCCGGGCCGGCCTATGCCCGCGCGCCATCCAGTCCGGCTCCCGCAGCCGGCAGGCCAAGGGCCAGGGAAACACCTACCTGCGCGGCTACCTCGGCCAGGCCGCCATCGGCGCGGCCGGCACCGCCACCTTCCTCGGCGAGCGCTACCACCGCATCGCCCGCCGCCGCGGGAAAGCCAAAGCCCAGGTCGCCGTCGCCCGGTCCATCCTGGTCATCATCTGGCACCTGCTGCACGACCCCCGCGCCCGCTTCGCCGACCTCGGCCCCGACCACTACCAGAACAAGATCGACAAAAACAAGAACGCCCGCAACCACATCCGCCAGCTCCAGGCACTCGGATACACCGTCACCATCACCCCGGCCGCATAACTACGGCCACTCACCGGCGGGCCATGAGCCGGCTCCGCCGGCGCTGCCGCACGCCCAGCTAAGGTCCCCGATTTTCCGGTCTGTGCACCTAAGCGGCGGGCACGACCGCGGCGCTGACCGGTTAGGTCGGCGCTAGTGCGAGCGTGAGCTCCTCGACGGCGAGCAACGGAGCCGCGTTGGCCGCTAGCCGCTGCCGGCAGCGCATGATCGCCTCGATCCGCCGAACTGTGTCGGCCGGGCCCGATGCGACAGCCAGCTGTCGCAGTTCGGCATCCCGCGGTTCATTCGCCAGCTCAACTGACGCGCCGAGCTGAACCGCGAGCAAGTCCCGGTAGTACCCGGCGAGGTCCAGCAGCGCGCGGTCCAGCGAGTCGCGCTTCAGCCTGGTCGCCCGTGACTTCTGCCGGTCTTCCAGATCGCGCAGCGCACCGGCCCCGCCACGCAGGGCGGTCGCCACGCCTTTGCCTGTCGAGCCCTCCCCGAATGCCCGGCGCAACGCGTCTCGCTCGGGCTCGTCGAGTTCCTCGGTTGTCGCGGCGGCTTCCGCGTCCGCCGCTTTGACGAGCGCAGCGGCTGCCTTGAGCGCCTGGCCGAGATTGCCGACATGACCCGGGACACGCAGTACCTCGGCACGCCTGCGCGCGGCTTCCTCGTCGGTGGCGAGCCGCCTCGCCCGGCCGATGTGTCCCTGGGCAGCTAGCGCCGCGGCCCTGGCACGCTCAGCCGGTACGCCCTCCCGCGCGAGCACCTCGGTGACAGCGGACGTGCGCGGCGTTGCCAGCGTCACAAGGCGGCACCGGGACCTGATCGTCGTCGGCAGGTCGTCAGCGTACGGGGCGCACAGCAGCCACACCGTCCGGACTGCGGGTTCCTCTATCGCCTTGAGGAGCGCATTCGCAGCCTGCTCAGTCGACCGGTCAGCATCCTCGAACAGCACGATCCGCCACCGCCCGGTCACCGGCGCGGCGGCGGCCTTGAGTACCAGGTCCCTGGTCTGACGGACGCCATAGGAAAGCCCGTCGGGCCGGACCAGCAACAGGTCAGCATGGGTACCAGCGGCCACCTGCCGGCAGGACGGGCAGTCTCCGCAACCATGACGGTCGCACAGCAGCGCGGCAGCAAACGCGCGCGCGGCGAGCGACCTGCCCGATCCCGGCGGCCCGGTGAACAGCCAGGCGTGTGTCATCCCGCCAGGGCCGCGCCCGGAGAAAGGCTGCACCGCGGGAGCCGTCACGCCGCGAGCCTGCCCAGTGCGGGCCCGCCCAGTGTGAGCCTGCCCAGCGGCAGCCTCAACGGCCCGCTGCAACTGGTCGATCACCGTCTCCTGACCGATCAGCTCGCGGAACACCGGGGCCGGATCGCTCACTCGCGAACCGCCGGGAACGAGCCGGTGTTGTCCTCTGCCGAGAACGGGATCGGGTCGGGCAGCAGTTCGCGGACGCGCACCTGGATGTCCCGGCTGATATCGGCCTCCGGCCGGTTCGCGTCCAGCACCAGATAGCGCCCCGGCTCGGCCGCGGCCAGCGACTGGAATCCGGATCTGACCCGATCGTGGAACTCGATCGGTTCGGACTCAAGCCGGTCCGCCGAGCTCAGCCGACGGCTCAGCCCGGTCACCGTCGGCAGGTCGAGCAGGATCGTCAGGTCCGGGGTCAGGCCGCCGGTCGCCCACCGGTTGAGGGAGGCGATCTCGGATACCGGCAGCTGGCGTCCGGCTCCCTGGTAGGCCAGCGAGGAGTCCACGTACCGGTCGGTGACGACGACAGCTCCGCGCTCCAGCGCCGGGCGGATCACATCCTGAACATGCTCGGCCCGGTCCGCGGCGTACATCAGCGCCTCTGCCCGCGGGGCGAGACCAGTGTGTGCCGTGTCGAGCAGGAGCGCCCGCAACCGGAGGCCGATCTTCGTCGCGCCTGGCTCATGTGTTGTCACGACGTCATAGCCCTGGTCACGGAGCCAGATCGCGAGCAGTCTCGCCTGGGTAGATTTGCCCGCGCCCTCGCCGCCCTCAAGCGCCAGGAAGACGCCAGGGTACCGCTTTGCCTCCGGGTCCACGTTCTGTGCGAGCGGCGCGGTCAGCTGAGGCTGTGATGACACCCTGCGGCGCCCTTTGCGATGACTGTTCACGCTTTCCTCCCTGTCCGGCCGGAACAGCGAGCCCAGGTCAGCCAGCAGCGGCACGCCGCCGCGGTCATCCATCTGCCGGTAGGACATCCGGCCCAGCGCGACCGCGACGGCTGCTGCCAGCAGTAGCACCACGTTGTAACCGACGCTACGGTAGTCGACGCCAGCGACGCGCAGGCTGGAACTGCCCATCGCGCGTACCAGCGCGTTGATCGCGCCCGCGAGTGTCGGCGCGATCGCGATGACGGCGAACAGAATGACCCGGATCGCAGACTGCAGGAATGCGAACGTACGGCCGCGAGTCTGGTCGTCGACCTCGAGGCCGATGATCGTGTAGCCAGTCACGTAGGCGACGCCGGCGCAGGCGCCGAGCGCGACCGTAAGCGTGACGGTCAGGACGAGGTTGGGTATCAGCGCGATGAAGGCTAGCGGAATCGCCGCGAACATGATGGACACGCCGAATAGCCGGTGCCTGGAGAAGCCGCGCAGCACGCGGAGGCCAAGGAACATGCCGAGGGCCAGCCCGAAGAAGAGCGCCGCGAACGCAGCACCCCAGCCCACGCTGTCACCTCGCAGAATGTCCCTGATGTAG
The DNA here is from genome assembly GCA_963831615.1 of uncultured Actinomycetota bacterium. Taxonomy (GTDB): domain Bacteria; phylum Actinomycetota; class Actinomycetes; order Streptosporangiales; family Streptosporangiaceae; genus JAJYUU01. The sequence goes on from CAWHQU010000008.1 coordinate 164,070, forward strand.
GACGGCCCGAGCCCGACTATTGCGCCTCCGGCGGCGAAGGCACCGGTCATGCCGAGGATGATGCCGCGCACCACCTGGCTCTGCCGGAGGAATTGCCAGCCGTCCCAGATCGACCTGAGCACCGAGGGCGAGGAGATCTTGTCGGTAGGGCTGCGGCGCAATTCCTTCAGCGAATAGACGGTCAGAGCGGATACCACGTACATGGCAGTACGGAAGTACAGCGACAGGTTGAGCTGGTTAGTCGAGAAGTAGGGCGAGATGTGCCCGAGCGCAGTGCTGAGAACCGCCAGCAGCGAGAACAGCAGTCCGGCGATGGGCGCAGTGCCATACGTGGCGAACAGGCTGAGCTGATTGGCCTGCTCCAGCTTGTCCCGCGGCACCAGGTTCGGTACTGACGCATCCTTGGCCGGTGCCCAGAACAGCGACGCGCCCGAGGCCAGGAACTGAACCACGTAGATCCAGGTCAGCTGATTAGCAAAGCCCACCGACATGTTGATGGGGATAGTGATGTAAAGCGCAGCCCTGAGCACGTCCCCGATAATCATGTTCAGCCGACGGTCGAATTTGTCGGCCACTGCGCCAGCCACCGGCCCGAGCACCAGTGCGGGGAGCAGCGAGGTCAGCCAGACTCCGCTAACTGCGTACGCGCCACCGCTTGTCCCCCCGATCTGCGCAGCTAGCGCAGACAACGCTAGGAGACTTAGCCAATCCCCCAGGCTCGCCAGGGTGAGCGCCACCCAGAGCCGGCGAAACGGGGTGATCGACAGCACGCCCGCGCCACGGTCAGCCCAAGGGGATCTAAAGTTCACTGCGCCAGGGTATAGGTCGAGCCGGGAGGTGGTTGCTTACAGTGTAAAGCTCACCGGCCCGGCAATCACATTCCGGACGGAAACGGGCACTGGAGAGCACACCGCCTTCCGTCAGTGGCGACAAGCCCAGCTGACCGGGATGCACTACGCCGCGGTCAGCTTGCCAGCTCGCAGCTGCTGGCCAGACGCACAGCTCAGCTCTCTTGCTCATCCCCGGCCGCTGGCTTCTTGGCGGCTCTGCTGGTCTTGGCGGCGCTGGTTATGGCGGCGCTGGTCTTGGCGGCTCCCTTTGCTGTGCCGGTCTTGCTGTGCCGGTCTTAGCTGTGCCGGTCTTAGCAGCCCCCGCCTTCGCGGTGCTCGTCCTGGCGGTGCTCGTCCTGGCGGTGCTCGTCTTGCCGGGCCGAGCTGACCCGGCTGACCTGGCGGCAGGCTTCCGCTTAGCAGGCGGGGCGGCGGCCCGCCGCTCGGCCAGCAACTCGACGGCGCGCTGCGGTGTGATCGACTCGATCGTGTCGCCCTTGCGGAGCGAAGCATTGGTCTCGCCGTCGGTCACATACGGGCCGAACCGGCCTTCACGTAGGACGATCGGCTTCGCGCTGGCCGGATCCTCGCCAAGCTCCTTCAGCGGCGGCGCGGCAGCGGCACGCGCCGCCCGGCCGCGCGGTTTGGGCTGGTCGAGCAGCGCCTTCGCTTCGTCCAGGGTGACGGTGAACATCTGATCCTCGGACTCAAGCGACCGGCTCTCGGCGCCTCTCTTCACGTACGGGCCGTAGCGGCCGTTCTGCACGGTGACCGGCTCTCCGTCCAGTTCGCCGAGCGTGCGCGGCAGGGTGAGCAGCCGCAGCGCTTCGTCGAGCGTGACGCTGTCCAGGTCCATCGACTTCAGCAGTGACGCAGTACGCGGCTTCACCGTGGCAGGCGCATCCTCGTCTAGCACCTCGGTGACGTACGGGCCGAACCGGCCAGCCTTCGCGACGATCGTCTTGCCAGTCTCCGGGTCGGATCCGAGGATCTTGTCCCCGCTTGGCCGGTTGAGCAGTTCCTCGGCGTATTCGGGGGTCAGCTCGTCCGGCGCTGTGCCGTCGGGCACGTTCACCCGCTGGCTGTCGCGCTCCAGGTACGGGCCGTAACGGCCGACCCGGACCACGATGTCGGTGCCTGCCAGCGGGAACGAGCTGACATCACGAGCGTCGATCTCGCTCAGGTCGCTGACCATCTCTTTCAGGCCCTCTTCGCCATCAGCGCCGAAGTAGAACCGGCGCAGCCACGGCACACGCTCGGCCTGGCCGTTGGCGATGTCGTCGAGAGCGTCTTCCATCTTGGCCGTGAACTCGTAGTCCACCAGGTGCGCGAAATGCCGCTCCAGCAGCGTTACCACCGCAAAAGCTACGAACGACGGGACGAGTGCCGAGCCCTTCTTGAATACGTAGCCGCGGTCCAGAATCGTGCCGATGATCGACGCATACGTCGACGGCCTGCCGATAGCCCGGTCCTCAAGCTCTTTGATCAGCGTCGCCTCGGTGAACCTGGCCGGCGGCCGGGTCGCGTGCTCGGCCGACTGCAGGCCCAGCGCGCGCAACGGCTCGAGCTCCGCCAGCGGCGGCAGCCGGCGCTGGTTGTCGTCAAGCTCGGCGTCCGGGTCGTCTGACCCCTCGACGTAGGCCTTCAGGAAGCCGTGGAAACTGATCACCTTGCCAGACGCGCCGAACTCGGCTTCCCGGCCTAGCACGCTGTCAGCCCCGTTGGCCAGCGCCTGCTGGCCGGACGCGCCGACCAGTATCGGTTCGCTGGCGTCGGTCCGGCCGAGCACGCGCACCGAGACCGACTCGCCGGTGGCGTCCTTCATCTGCGACGCGACGGTGCGCTTCCATACCAGGTCATACAGCCGCAGTTCGTCGCCGGACAGCCCGGACTGGGCCGGCGTCTTGAACTCATCGCCGGCCGGTCGGATTGCTTCGTGCGCCTCCTGAGCGCTCTTGACCTTGCTGTCGTAAACGCGCGGCGCGTCCGGAACATATTCGGCGCCATACAGTTGCCTGGCTTGAGCCCTGGCGGCGTTGAGCGCGGTTTGCGAGAGCGTGACAGAGTCGGTCCGCATATAAGTAATGTGGCCGTTCTCGTACAGCCGCTGGGCCGTCTGCATCGTGTACTTGGCCGAGTAGCCCAGCTTTCTCGATGCCTCTTGTTGCAGCGTCGTGGTACGGAACGGCGCGTACGGCGACCGCCGGTACGGCTTGCGCTCGACCGACTTCACGCTGAATGACCCGCCCGCAAGCCGGTCCCGCAGTGCCGCGGCGGCGGCGCCGTCCAGATGCAGGAGCCGGCCCTGGGCGTCCTTAGCTTCGTCAGCGCCGCGCAGTTCGCCAACGGAGCTGAAATCACGGCCCTGGGCGATCCGGCGGCCGTCGACCGAGGCCAGCGTCGCGGTGAACGACGTCACATCGCCGGCAGCCTCGGGCTCGGCCTCAGCGGCTGCCTTGGCGAACTCGGCCTCCAGGTCCCAGTACTGGGCGGGCCGGAACGCGATCCGCTCGCGTTCCCGATCCACCACCAGCCGGACAGCAACAGACTGGACACGGCCAGCCGACAGCTGCGGCATGACCTTCTTCCATAGGACTGGCGACAGCTCGTAGCCATAGAGCCGGTCCAGCACGCGCCGGGTCTGGTAAGCCTCAACCAGACCCTGGTCGACGTCCCGCGGCGATGCGACCGCCTGGGCGATCGCCTCCGGCGTGATCTCGTGGAACACCATTCGCTTCGCCGGCACCCGCGGCTTGAGTTCCTCCATCAGATGCCAGGCGATGGCCTCGCCCTCGCGGTCCTCATCTGTCGCGAGCAGCAGTTCGTCGGCGTTCTTCAGCAGTTGCTTGAGCTTGGAGACCTGCTGCTTTTTGTCCGAGTTGACGACGTAGAGCGGCTCGAAGTCATGGTCGACATCGACGCCGAGGCGTGCCCAGGCCTCGCCGCGATACTTCATCGGAATCTCGGCGGCCTTATCAGGCATATCGCGTATATGGCCAATGCTGGACTCAACCGTGTAGCCCTTGCCGAGAAAGCCGGCGATCGTCCGCGCCTTCCGCGGCGACTCAACGATGACCAGCTTGTTACCGCCGTTGGCCCCCGCTGTGCCACGGCCGGCGGTTTGCTCGGTCCCTGCTGCCACGTCTCCCACCCTCTATGTCCAGCAAATGCCCCAGGAGGTTACCGCACGTAGGCCGGCTGCAACCGGGCGCTCCGGCCTTTCCTGCAAGGCATACGGCATCCGCTGTGCGAACTCCTGGGTTGAGTACTCCCCGTTTCCTCTCAAGACGTTAACCGGCAGCAGGCGCCAGCATGTTCCCTGAGCCTTCGCGGCTGATTCCCTCAAGGTGATTGAACCATCCCGCCTAGCGAGCACAATGAGTTGATGGCGGAGTACTCGTATCTGGTGCTCTATCTGCCGCGCGGCACCTCGCGAGACGCGGCACGTCGCATACTGACCGATCACGCCGAGTATGGCAACTGGGAACTGTCCAGGATGCGCCTGTACCCCGACGGAAGCCGGAAGGCAACGCTGCGTCGGATGATCATCAGGCAAGCCCGGACTCAGCTGAGTTACGGACTGCCCGGGAGCCAGGCGTGGCGGAGAACGAACTCGTAGCCGATTCCCCTCCTGGTCGGGTCCGGGGAAGTGGCCTCGCGCCGTCAGCGGTTGGCGGCGAGTTTCCTAGCTAGCCGGCTTCCGATCCCGGCGGGTGGCGCAGCGTGCCTGCCGTGGCGCCGCCTGGCAATCAGCCCGCGGTTGCCGTCCGGGTCGGCCGCGCTGTTGGCGCAGCCGTAACCTCCGTCGCTTTCGGGCAACTCGGTCATCTCTGCGGCCGGCAGTCCGGCATGCACGACCGGCTCGTCGCAGTCAGCGGTAAACGGATTCAGCACAGTGGATGGCCACGACGTCTCCGGGTCATCCGGTGGCTGTGCCGTGTTGAACCAGACGCCATCCCGTGCCGAGGGCTGGGCCTGCGGCCGGCGGCGAACGGGAGCGATGTTCAGAAAGGAAGACGCCCTGGAGAGCAGCGTTCGGCCTGCCAAGCCCTCACCGGCGGCTGGCACCACCTCTGATAGCACGTCGCAGCTGAGGCCAGTGGCGTCCGTAGCCTCCTTGCCAGCAAGGGCATTGGTTCCGTTCATGACACTTCCTCGTCTTCCTTAGGTACTGCGATTGATTGGCTGCCTGCGCTCGTCCGGTGCTGCGGTTCGCTAGCCTGCGCTCTGCGCATTTGCTCGCTCACTGACAGTAACCTCCCGTGGCCAGGCTCGACTGGTTTCAGCTGCATTGACGATCAGCCTCGCCGCACCACGTGACCTGGGAGGACACGGGGCTGCGGATCACCGAGCGGCAATGGCCTACGCCATGAGAGCTATCGTTTCCCCACAATCAGTAACGCTAGCACTACACAACGTGCATGCCGCCGATAAGCGATACGACACGCCGGGTCCGGACTCGCCCATCACTGACGGGTAGGCGCGGTAACCGCCGCATACCAGACGGCTGGCTAACAAAGGTCCAGGAAGTTGTCGAGCACGCGAACGCCGAATTGGAGAGCGCTGACTGGGACGCGCTCGTCCACGCCGTGGAACATGCCGGCGAAGTCGAGTTCCGGCGGAAGGCGGAGCGGGGCGAATCCGAAGCACCGGATACCTAGCCTGGCAAACGACTTTGCGTCGGTGCCGCCAGACAGGCAGTACGGCACCATCTCGCCATCCGGATCTTCGGCTGCCAGCGCTTGCGCCATCGCCGTCACCAGGTCACCGTCGAAGCTGGTCTCCACCGCGATGTCATGGTGCACCTGTTCGCGGCGGACTCCGGGGCCGATCAGGGCGTCGACCTCGCGGAAGAACTCGTCTTCATAGCCGGGCAGGAACCGGCCGTCGAGCTGGGCGGCTGCGACCTGCGGGATCACGTTGACCTTGTATCCGGCAGAGAGCATCGTCGGGTTGGCAGTGTTGGTCAGCGTGGCGCCGACCATCTTGGCGATCGGGCCGAGCTTGGCTAGCACCGCGGCCGGGTCCTCGGGATCGAAGGGGACCCCGAGCGCATTGCTGGCATGCCTGGCGAAGGCGAACGCTGCCTCGGTCGCCCTGACCGGCCACTCGTGGCGGCCGACTCTCGCGACCGCCTCGGCAAGCTCAGTGACGGCATTGTCGGAGTTGATCATCGAGCCGTGACCCGCCCGGCCGTGAGCAGTCAGCCGCATCCAGGCAATGCCCTTTTCCGCAGTCTGGAGCAGGTACAGACGCTTGCCGCCGATGGTGACGCTGAACCCGCCAACCTCACCGATTGCCTCGGTCACGCCCTCGAATTCATCCGCGTGATTGTCGACCAGCCAGCGGGCGCCCCAGCTGCCTCCGGCTTCTTCGTCTGCCAGGAATGCGAGGACAACGTCGCGCGGCGGGCGGCGCCCTTCGCGCAGGCGCTGCCGGAGCACGGCCAGGATCATGGCGTCCATGTTCTTCATATCGACCGCGCCGCGGCCCCAGACGCAGCCCTCGGCAATCTCGCCGGAGAACGGGTCGACTCGCCAGTCGGCCGCATCAGCGGGCACGACATCCAGGTGACCGTGGATCAGCAGCGCTTCTCGCGAGGAATCCGTGCCCTCGACTCTGGCGACCACACTGGCCCGCTTGTCGTGGGACTCGAAGATCTTCGGCTCTAGCCCGACTTCAGCGAGCAGAGCGGCGACATGCTCGGCCGCGGCCCGTTCTCCGGGGCCAGAGTGGTCACCTGGATTGCTGGTGTCGATCCTGATCAGGTCGCTCGTGAGGGCAGCGACCTCATCCTGGGCGGCGGTCCCCCGCGTGCCATCGGCGGCGTTGTCGGTCATCTGGCCATCGTTGCACCTTGTGTCCCCCGCTGCAGGCCGGGGATGGCTTCGCTGCCGTGCTCCGTCGCCGGAAGGTGCCCTGATTTGCTATCGTGAGGCCGGCTTAGCTTGTGAGCTGAGCCCACGTCCGGGTGGCGGAATAGGCAGACGCGCTAGCTTGAGGTGCTAGTGCCCCAAAAGGGCATGGGGGTTCAAGTCCCCCCTCGGACACACAGTTTCGCCGGGGTCGAGCGGCTTGTAATTCGCTCCACAACCGCCCCGCGTTCGCGTGGCCGAGCCGCTCGCTGACGACCTTCACCGGCACGCCGGCAGCCAGCAGCAGGCGTGGCGTGAGCGTGCCTCCGATCGTGCAGCCGGATCTCCGGCGGCGCTTCGTCGCCGACCGCTTTGCGGCAGCGCTCTACCTCGGCCTTGAACGTGCGCGTAAACCGCTGCGGGTGCCGGAACCGTCCCTCGTGGTCGCCGAACACGAGCGCCTCGTCGCGGGCGAGCCGGCGCGCCATGCCTCCGTGGGCGAGCCGGTGCGCGCAGCGCTGCTGCCGTCCACTCGTCCAGGTGAGCAGCGGCCGCCTGCTTGCTCAGGTCGATGAGCTAATGCCGCAGCCCAGGGCGCCCCTCCGGCGTCCGGCGCAATGCCCCCTGCAGGGGCACCGAAGCCAACCCCGGGCTGCGACCGCGCTCAGCTACCCCGCCACAGTGCGAGTAAGCGCCCGGCCCGGTGCGGCTAGCCAGGCGCTCTAATTCTCGGCTTAGGGTCCGATTCCGGACGCCTGATCCCCGCTCCGCCCACGGCCGACCTGCGCGGATGTGAGCCCAGCGGGGAGGTGATGGGCCTGGTGATGCGTCAGAGCGGCGGCCGACCCCGGGCATTTGCCCGATGCGCCCAGGGGTCTGCGGGCCGGACAATGCCCCATCGAGCGGACCTCGTCGGGCAGTCTTGCGGCGGGCCGATTTCTTTGGATCGGAGTGGCGGGCTATATGAACAAACGCATCGGACTGATGATCGGCGGGGTGGCGGCTGCTGCGCTGCTGGTCGGCGGGGGGGCAAGCGCGCTAGCGGCGAGCCCGGGTCCGGAGAATGCCACCGGTGTGATCACCGGCTGCTACACCACCGCCGCGGTGAACGGCTCGCATGCGCTGGTGCTGCAGGACGCGGGCACGAGCTGCCCGAAGGGCACGACGGCATTGACCTGGAACCAGACCGGGCCGGCAGGCCAGAACGGAACCAACGGCACCAACGGCACCAGCCTGGTCACCAGCGCCGGCGTGCCCGCCAGCCCATGCAACCTTGGTGACACCGACGTCGACCTGGCCAACGGCGAGGTTTACACCTGCGTCGCAGGGTCCATCGCCTCGGCTGGATCAGGAGCAGGAGCAGGAAAGGCTGGTCCCCCAGGGAACACCTGGTCCGATACCGGCTCCAGCATCATGGGGCCGCAGGGACCAGCAGGCCAGAACGGCACCAACGGTGCCAACGGGACTAACGCGGCGCCCGAGTTCACCTGGACAATCCCGTGTCCGTCAGGTGGTTGCGCCGGAGGCGACGCTCAGACGTCCATACCGGACGGGATAGTGCTGACACCTGTCGCGATCACTGTGAGCGCAGGCACCTGCTCGGACTCAAATCCTCAGAGCGTCCTAATCTCCGACGCTGGCGCGAAAGGGCTCGGGTCAATAACCTGGGGGGCTGCTAACAGCAGTCAGGTGAACGGGCCTGACACAATCTCTGCCGCTAACGGCAACGTGGGGCCCTTGCACTACATCGCCACTGGTGACTGCGCCTTCACTATCACGTTCACCTTCGACGAGACGCAGTCCTACAGCTAAGGGCACCGGCGGCGCGGGGACGCTGACCGGCCAGCCCGGTCGCCAGCGGCCCACGGCTAGCCGGGCAGATGCGGCAAGGGCTAGGCGAGGTCGTGGCAACAGCGGCCTGCCTAGCCTTTCGATGCGGCGACGTTGTGGGATGTGGACTCAGACCTTGTGCCGAACCCGCTGCGCTGCCGGACGCTGGCGTACGGGCCACGGTCAAACGACCAGTGCAGGTTGGCCGCAGGCCGTGCGCCTTGCGGCAGCGGTGGTGGGTGTGCCCGGCGCCGAGGTGGAGCAGGGCGCAGGCGGCGACGATGACGATGGAACAGCATCTACTTCTCCTCGAGAGCCGGGGCCGGACGGCCTGCGCGGTCCAGGGCACCACGACAAGCCCGCAGCCCGGCGGCCAGTCCTCCCACATTCCTGAAGAACTCCTGGGCCTAGGTCGTGATCGCCCGGCCCGGAAGCCATCACCTAGCCCGGCCCGCCGCCCGGTGGTGTCGCGTTCCTGGCCGTGCGGCAGGCTGCCGCATCCACGGAGGCGCGATTAGTGGACTGTTGCGTAGGCCGCTTGGCGGGTCTGGTGCAGCGTTTCTCCGCCGGTGTGCTGGCTGTTGCTGGTAGTTGCTCCTCTGCGCCAGGCTCGGTGTCTGCCGCTGCCCGCTTGTGTATCAGCCGATGGTCGGTATATAACCATGGCATGAGTAGCAGGCAGATGCAGGAGCCAACGTTCCTGATCCTCACGTCCCTGGCCGCCGGGCCGCAGCACGGCTACGGCATCATGACCGACGTCACCCAGATCTCCGACGGCCGCGTGCGCCTGCGGGCCGGCACCCTGTACGCCGCCCTGGACCGGCTGAGTACGGACCGGCTGCTGGAAGTCGACCGCGAGGAGGTCGTCGATACCCGGCTGCGCCGGTACTACCGGCTGACGCCCGCGGGCCGCGCGCGGCTCGCCGCCGAGACTGCCCGGCTGCGCGCCAACGTGGCCGTCGCGACTCAGCGGCTAGGCCCGGCGGTCAGCTTTCAGCGGCTGAGCCTGGCGGGCAGCTGATGGCGGCCGCCGGCCTGGAGGCCCGTTACCGCCGCCTGCTCGGCTGGTTCCCGGCCGACCACCGCGCCGTGCACGGCGAGGAGATGCTCGGCGTGCTGATGGCCGGAGCCGACGAAGACCGTGACAAGCCGGGCGTGCCGGAGACCGCCGACCTGCTACTCGGCGCCGTGCGCATCCGGCTGCGGCCGGGACGCGCGCTGTCGGACCGGGACGGGTGGCGGGACGCGCTGGCGATGTTCAGCGTGGCTGGACCCGCGCTCGTCCTGGCCACGGTATGCCTGGTCTACCTGGTCCAACTGGTCACGAGCCTGCTGCAGGGCAGCCCGCCATCGGGAAGCTTTGGCCTCGGGGCACCCTCGCTTGGCTGGAGTGCCCTCAGCGTCTACTACGGGCAGGCCAGCGCGATCCCGTGGCTGGTGCTGTCGGGTCAGGGACTTGTCGTGCTGCTGGCGCTGCTGGGCCTGCGCCGATCCGCCGCGGCGGCAACGGTCTTGTACCTCGCTGCCATCATCCACGTCCAGGGACCGTACCCGGGCCTGGGCATCCTGACCGGGTCGGTCCTGCTGCGCGAGCTGTTCCTGCTCGTGCTTCCGGTGGCCCAGATCGTGGCGCTGCTGGCCTCACCTGGCCCGCGCCGGGGAAGGGAACTGCTCCGGCGCCGGCACTGGGCGCTGCTGGCAGTCGCCGCGGTGGCGGCAGCGGCACTGACTGCCGCCTTCCTGCCCGCGATCGTCGCCGCTCGGCCGCCCTCCCGGGCGTTGGCTCTGCTGCCCGGAGACGGGTGGACTTGGGGGCCCGGAGGGGTGTTGGTCTTCACGAAGATGGACCCATTTCCCGTCACGAAGGCGGGCGCAGCAGTGGTGCTCATCCTGCTGCTAGCCGCCTGGCTGAGCTCGCCTATGGGCAAGCGGCTGGCGGTGCTGTTCGCGGTGATCGCCTATCCGGTGCTCGTAACACTGCTGCTCCACTACATCAACTACCGGTGGCCGTCCGCGGGCTACTGGGGGTATGAGGGTCTGCCGACGCTGCCGGCGGTCCTGGAACTGCTCCTCGTGTGCGCGCCTGCCGCGATCATTTACCGTGCCCGGCGCCGCGCCCGGTCGTTCGGCAGCGGATCGGATGAGGGCCTGGCCTGACCCGGGCTGGACCCCGCTATCCGTGACGGCCAGCCGGTTCGGGAGCCCGGCTGGCCGTCACGAAGGGCGTGGGCTAAAAGGGGCCGCCCGGCAGGCACGAGAGCTGACAAGGGCGGCCGTCCCGGCGCTGGTGTCGCTAGCCGATGAGTGCCACAGCGGCCCCGGTCACGTCGGCGATGCGGCGGCTGCCCTCCGCTGCGGGCAACTTCGCCAGTTGCCCGTCCCCGTAGGACCTGGTCCAGCCATAGCTGTTGCACATATCCCGGCCGCAACACACCAAGCCGACCAGCGGCAAAGGTTTGCTCGCCAACTAGTGCCGGTTTTGCACCCCGGAGAACCGACGGCTGCCGGTCGATCGGGTACAAGCCAAAGCACGAACCATCCGCCAGCAATGGCAGGCATCGAGATCCGGAATGGCCCAAGCCTTGGCTGTTAGGGACCGGGCGGCGTGCCGGCAGAAATGACCTGAGCCGCCTGGCGGATCACAGCTAGTTCGGCGGAGATACCGCGCAAGACCTCCACCATGGCAAGCGTGGCGTGCACCTGGGCCTTCGAAACCTCCCTGCCGGACATAGTGCCGGCGCCCTGAACCGACTCTCCGACCAGTTGCTCGGCTATCCGGTAGTGGTCTACGTCGGCCATGATCACTCCTCGATGACGAGAATTTCGTCAATTGTTCCGTACCCCCCGGACCCGCGTGCTGCCGACTCAGCGGGACCGTGGTCTGAGCGCCGCGGCACACACCCGGCGCCAAGATAGGCAGCCGCGCGGGCGGCTGATGGCGCAGGGAACTTAGCCGATATTGACGTCGGTGCCGGTGTCTTGAGGCCCGTTGCCGATGGCAATGAAGCCGCGGCCGGCGCGCGTGGCGATGCCAGAGAAGCCTGTGCTCCTGAGTGTCCAGGCCGCGCCCAGCCGTCCGTCCCCTGGCTTCAGGCCGCTCATCAGCAGGCCGGCGTCGAGGGCGGCCCGGTTAGCGGGCCATCTTGACGCCGGCGTCCTCGATCCTGGCCGTGGGAACGTCTAGCGGCCGGCCGTTTGTCTCAGAGGTCTGTCCCAGATCGCATTTCTGGGGGAGGTCGCTGGGGCGACGTGATGCTGCACCGCGATACAGATGATGGCGCAGGCTGCGAGCCCGGCGGCGATGGCGGGGACAAGGGCGATGCCGGCTGGTAGTACCAGGCCGCCTACGAGTCCCCCAATCGCGGCACCGGCGTAGATCGCGGAGCTGTTGAGGCCGAGCAGGGACACTTGCCTCGTCAGGTCCTAGCGCGATCAGTCGGTGTTGCTGAGCGGGCGCAGCGACTGGTCGCCTTATCCACCAGCACTATTCCGCGGCCATCTCGGGGCGAAGGGAAGACCGGGTCACATACGCCGGGGCCCAGGAGCTCTTCCGAAGCAGACTGCCTTGGCGCATCGGCGATGCGTTGCCCTCGCCGTCCGGGCGGTTGGCCGTCCTCCCGGCCTCTCAACTCGACCCGCGGGCCCGTCGCCGCCGCCCACGTAGCCGATCGCTGAGCTCGCGGGCAATCTCCCGGTCAGCGTCCCGGTGGGCCATTGCCTGCCGCTTGTCGAAGGACCGTCGGCCGCGCGCCAGGGCGATCTCCACCTTCGCCCAGCCGTCCTGGAAGTACAGCGACAGCGGCACGAGGCTCACGCCGGCGTCGCCAAGCCCACCGATGATCTTGTCGATCTCTCTGCGGTGCATGAGCAGCTTGCGGGTGCGCCGAGGCTGGTCGAGGGCGCGGGTGCCGTGGCGGCCGTACGCGTGCTCGGGGATGTGCAGGCCGTGGAGCATGAGCTCGCCGTCGTGCTCCTGAACGAACGCTCCGGCCAGCGACGCGTGGCCGGCGCGCAGGGACTTCACCTCGTTGCCGGCCAGGACTATCCCGGCCTCATAAGTCTTAAGAATCGTGTAGTCACGCCGGGCCCGCTTATTCGACGCGATGAACCTGCGGCCTGTTTCTCTGGTCGCGGTGACCTCCTCGTTATCCCGTCGGCCCACTCAGCGGCGCAGGCACACTGCGACCTGCCCGACAGAGGAACGGTACCGGGCGAGCGGCTCGGTGAGCTTCTGGCCTCGTTCCCCACAGGCCGGCAGCATGGCTGGAGCCTGGCCGATCCCTAGCGGACCGGAGGGACGCATGCACCACGCGTCGGACCTCGCGCTCCCTGACCCGCCGCAATTGCAGCCGTTCGGATGCGCCCGACGAGAGCGGCCGCCGATCGCTAGCCGGGCGTCCCGTCGCGCTGGCTTCTTCGAGCGAGGCCCTGGAGCTGTCGTGCGTGCACGCCAGGCAGGAAATCCTTGCCGTACGCCGATGGGCCGAGCCGCGGGTCGCCGGGAACGTCGGCGTCACGCAAGGCGTGCACGTACGCCCGGTCCTGGTCGATCCGGGCGTGTACCTGATCAGCTCCGCCGACGGACCCGTGGCCGGGGACGAGGACATCGACGTCGTCCGCTGCGCCCTCGAGCAGCCGCAGCGCGGCGAGGTAGTCCTCGATCGGATCCGCGGTGTCGTCCAGGTCGAGCATCGGAATCAAGACATCAGAAAGCATGTCGCCGGCGACGAGAACGCCGCGTTCCTCGATCAGCAGCGCCGCATGGCCCGGGGCATGCGCTTGATGCTCAACAATCCGGACTTGCGGGCCATCCCAGGGAATCCGCGCAGTTTCAGCGGGCAGGCCGGTAATGAGGCCAAACAGCTCCCACGATATTTGCTCGGCGATGTCCGGCGGTATCCACTTGGCGATGCGAGCCTTCCAACCCGCGTCCGACAGCTCATCTCGGATAGCGGCCGCGCAGCGGGCCGTGCCGTAACGAGGCGCCGCGCCCAGCCCGGCGTGCCAGAGCAGGTGATCCCAATGCGGGTGCGTAGAAAACCCTGCCACAACGGGCTGGCCCAACTCGCGAAGGTCCTTCACGAGGGCGGCCATTTCGCGGTCGTGCACCCCGGGGTCGATGAGCAACACGCCAGCCCCGCCCTGCACGACAACGGCCTTGCTCTGGCAGAACTCGCTCTCGTGGATCAGCACACCCTCCGCGACCTGCCTCAGCACGGGTGGCTCCCTTCCGCTTGTGGTTTGCAACCGGTTGTCGAGACCGTAGTACCTGGCGGTAGTAAACTGCAAGCAGTATGGGCGAAGCGCATGAGCCGCGGTCGGGGTGCCCGATCAACGCGACCATCGAGGTGTTCGGCGATCGCTGGAGCATGCTCGTCCTCCGCGACATCGTCTTCGGAGACCGCCGCTATTTCCGGGAGCTGCAGGCCGGCTCAGAAGAGGGGATCGCCTCAAATATTCTCGCCGACCGACTTAAGCGGTTCGTCGAGTTGGGATTGCTCACACGTGAGGACACGCGGGCCGGCCAGCGGGCGCGCTACAGCCTGACCGAACCCGCGATCCAGCTTGTACCCGTGTTCGCGCAGCTCGGCAGCTGGGGACTTCGCCACCGGCCCACGAGCCGCGCGCTGCGCGTTCGCGCCGAGTTGCTCGAACAAGGCGGCCCCGTGCTCTGGCAAGAGTTCATGGACGAGCTTCGCCGCTCGCACCTTGGCTCCGAATTCCCAGTGCGATCACCGAGCGTTCGCGAGCGCCTGAACGCGGCCTACCTCGCTGCCACCAATTCCTCGTAGCCGCCAGGCAGTCGACCATGTCCAAGGCGCCGACGGGCGCCGCCCGAGTTGTCTCACATGTGAACCTCCACCGGCACCGGTCTGCCTTCGGAAGCAGCGGCGGCGCTGACTGCCCAGTGCCAAACGGCACCCTCAGCGGCGGACGCGGCCAGGTGTCGGCACCGGAAGCCGCATCGTCTCGTGGCCACCTCGTCGTAGGCGACCCCAGGGCCCCATGGAATGCCGCCCTGATTGCCGGTCACAGTATGGATCCCGGCGCGGCCGGAGTACACGACGATGGGAAGACATGGGAATAGGTGCTCACATTGGGCGGATCGGGCGGCGTGACCGCGCTGATACTGGTGCCATGACTGAGACCGAGTCCTTGATCGCCGAGGTTCGACTATTGCGCGCCGACATCGCCCGGCTGCACGCGACGGTGCGCGTCCGGCACAGCTGGATGCGCCTACTCTTCAAAGACTTGTCCACCAACCCGCGCACCCAGTACAAGGTCCATATGTGGGGCGCGATCTATTGGCTTATCAACTTCCCGCTGATCTGCTGCCTGTTCTTCTTCACGCCCGCGCTGTGGGTCAAGCTCGGCATCTTCATCACACTGATCTACTCGATTTACGCCAACCTTGCGACCGACTACGGCGCTATGTCAGCGGCCGAGGCAGCGTTCGGTCAGCCACAGCCACCGCCGATTCCACTCGAACCGCCACCGCCCCTATCGCACGCCTCATGAGCGACTCATGCGATCCGATTAAGGCGAACGGCGACCAGCTGTCCGGCCGCAACGGCTAAAGGCCACCAGCTAGGACGCGCCGCCGAGGGCTCGGCACTGGACAATGGCCTCCACCGCCAGGAGTAGCTGTCGGCCGAGCTGAACCAGGCCGCCCGCCTCGCCGGCCGCGTTCACAGCCAGGCCGGCGAAAACACCCGTGGCAGTACACGATCAGCGAGTCAGGTGCTGGTTTCAGCTGCCATCCGACTTCTGCGGCGCTGCTCACGGCCTCGACGATTGCCACCCCCTGCTGCTACTTTTCTGAGGATTTCTTTCGATCGAATCACATAGCAGTGCTTGACGGGGGACCCCTATGCGGAGGCTCAAACGGCCGCTAGGTGCTGCGATCGTTGCCGGAGTTGGCCTGGCCACCGTGCTGCCGGCCGTCGGTGCGCTCGCAGATAGCGGGGGCACGTTGCTGGCGATTTCCGGCTTCCAGCAGATGGTGGCCGACACCGCGGATAGCCACCTGTTCTTCAGCCAGGGCGGATATGGCGGCATCGTGGTCACCGACTTGTCAGGGAACGATGTCACCACGGTCGCGGGCACCACCGACGCGAACGGCATGGCGCTGTCCGCAGATGGCAGCACGCTGTACGCGGCGCTCGACAGCTCGGGCGAGGTGGTCGCGATCAGCACCAGTTCCCTGCAGATCACCGCGACGTACTCGCTGCCGTCGGGTGACCAGCCGGAGTATGTCGCCGTGCAGAGCGGACTGGTGTGGATCAGCTACAACGACAGCGCCGCCGGGGCCTCCGGCGCGATCGGTAACGTGGACACGTCGGCCACTGCTCCGGCCTTCGCGGCTGTGCCGTCTATGGGTGCCTGGTATTCAGCTCCAGAGCTCGCTGCCGACCCGTCTGACAGCGGCGTGCTGGTGGCCGGGCAGCCCGACGACAGCGCGGGTCAGGTCGCGACTTTCGATACGGCCGGGAGCTCGGTCACGACGCTGGCGCCGGCCGCAGCGCCGGAGGGCTGCGGTTTCGTCAGCTCTATGGCCGTCACCGCTGGCGGCGCTGACGTCGTTATCGCCTGCTCGGGGGACGCGGCTGAGGTCTACAGCACCGCCAGCCTGAGCCCGGCAGGCTCGTACCTGGCCGACGGTGGTCCGGACGGAACTGGCACGAACGCGGTGGCCATCGATGCCAGCGGCAACGTTGCAATCGGTACGGCCACGATCAGCGGCACGGGCACTGATCTGTCCGGGCCAGATCTGTACACCTATGCGGCCGGCTCGACCACGGCAGCGAACGCGCTCACCCTGAACTCGGTGTATGACGGCTCGGTCCTCAAGGCGGGCAGCGTGGCCTGGCTCGGCTCGGCCGTGTACGGGGTCATCGAGTACAACACCGGCGTTGGTGACAACCCGTACCAGTACTACCTGCAGGTCATTGACCAGCCCCTGGTGACCCAGTCCACCCTCACGCTGTCCGCGCCGTCATCGGTGTACCTCGGCAAGAGCGTGCCCATCACCGGCACGCTGAGCCTCAGCACGGGCGCTCCCCCGGCGGGGACCGCAGTGAGCATCACCCGGACCGAGCAGGGCAGCGCGGAAATTCAGGCCTTCTCGGTCACGACCGGGACTGGCGGGACGTTCTCCCTCGCCGACACCCCGCCCAGTGCGGGCACCTTTACCTATACAGCCAGCTATGCGGGCTCGCAGAGCGTCGCGGCCGCGAGCGCTGCGCAGACAGTGACGGTCAACAAGCTGGTTCCATCACTGACACTGAGTACCGGCCACACGACCTTCAACTACGAGCCGAAGATCAAACTGACTGCGCACCTCGGCACGACTTACTCGGTCCGGACCATCGCGATTTACGCCCATGACCTGTCCGGGAACAAGACCGTCCTGCTTCGGCGGGCACGCGTTAACGGCAAGGGTGAGCTCAACGTCAGCTACCGGGCCCCGCATAACACGACCTTCACCGTCGAATTCGCCGGCGACGCAAAATATGCCGCACGATCGGTGTCCAAAACAGTCCATGTCCGCGCGTCGGTCTCCCAGCATGTCACCGGCAACTACGGCACCGAGCACCACCGTGGACACCTCTACTACCTGTTCGCCAAGAACAAGACGCTGGACTCCAAGGTGACGGTCGCGCCGAATCAGCGCGGCCAGTGCGTCGAGTTCGAGGTGGAGATCTACTACGCCGGGGCCTGGAACGCGGCTACCACGGGATGCGGAGAGCTGTCCAAGTCCAGCACCGTGCTGCTGAAGCTCAGCCTCCGCGGCGGCTCCATCGGTGTGCCGTACCGGGTCCGGGGCGAATTCCTGCCCGCCAGATCCGACCACGCCAACCTGGCCGCGGACAGTCCGTGGGCTTACTTCCTCATCGAATAGAGCGTGATCCCCGGCCCTCACCGGCCGCTCTGTTCCTGACCAGCGCCACACGATGGCTTTCGTCAGAGCCTGCGGATCACTGCCAGCCAGGCCTCGACGGCACCGCCGGCGAAGTGGCTGCCGACCGTGAACTTGTCGGGTGTGATCGACTCGACGGACCAGCCGTCGCTGAAGGCCGCCCTGATCTCGTCCTCGCGTACCCGGCGCGGGCCGTCCTCGCCGGGCTGGCGATCGCTGAAGCACATCAGGTAGAGGTAGCCATCCGGGCGCGCTGCAGCAGACAGGCTCGCTACGTAACGGGTGCGGTCCTCGTCGCTGAAAATGTGGAACAGGCCGCTGTCAATGATCGTGTCGACGCTTGCCTCGAACCTGCCGAGCTGCAGCGCGTCACCCACCTCAAACCGGGCCGCGAGGCCTCGCTCCGCGGCTTTAGCCCGCGCTCGCGAGATCGCCGTCGGCGACACATCAATGCCCAGCGGATCGACAGCGCCGTTCGCAGCGGCGAGCAGGACGTGCTCACCGGTGCCGCAGCCGGCATCGAGCACCTGGCCCGAGAGCCTGCCGTTTTCGGCCAGCAAAACGAAGGCGGTCTGCGGACGGCCGATGTCCCACGGCGCTGGCTCTTCGCCGGTATAGGACTCGTCCCACCGGTGCTCGGTCAATGCGATGTTCCTCCATGTCGTTGTACCTGACGGTGCGGCGCTAGCAACCGGCCCGCAGCAAGGACAGCAGCATCTGGCGCAGCGACCCTTGCTCGGCGGCAGTGAGCGGGCTGAGGAAGTCATCCTCGATCTCGACAGCGACCGAGGCGAGTTCGGCGGCGAGTTTCTGTCCGCGGGCGGTGAGCGTCAGCACCCGCCGCCGCCTGTCGGCGGGATCGACGTCCCGGGCGAGGAGCCCGCGCTCCGCGAGACTGTCGATCAGCGGAACGGCGTTCCGGGGGTCAATGGCAATGAGATCGGCCAGTTGGTGCTGGCCCAGCGGACCGGATTCGGCCAGGGCCTCGAGCACCTTGAACTGGCTGGGACTCATATGCAGCTGCGCGAGCATGTCCGCCCAGAGGTGACGAGCCCGCGATCCCGCCATTGCCAGCAGGTACCAAGTGCTGGCCTGGAACGTCAGCGGGCCGGGCGGCATCGGCTCGCGACCCGAGCCGATAGCGTCGGCGTGCATGACGCGAGTCTAGCCGGGTGGCGCGGTAGCCGTTAATCATGATAGACATGTGTCATGTCGAATTTTAGCCGTACCCGGCATGTCCCCGACGGCGTCATCCTGGCGATCGCGTGCGTGGCCCAGTTCATGGTCGTGCTCGATGTCTCGATCGTGAACGTGGCGCTGCCGTCCATTGGCCGTGACTTGCACTACACGCCATCTGGCCTGCAATGGGTGGTCAATGCCTACGTGCTGACGTTCGCGGGGTTCTTGCTGCTCGGCGGGCGGGCCGCCGACCTTTTCGGCCGCCGCCGGGTATTCCTGTTCGGCCTCGGACTCTTCACGCTCGCTAGTCTGGCGGGCGGCGTGGCACAAGACTCGGCCTGGCTCACGACCGCCCGGGCGGCGCAGGGCGTCGGCGGCGCCCTGCTTTCGCCGGCCACCTTGACCATCATCGTTACCACGTTCGCGCCGCAGCGGAGGGCCTGGGCACTCGGGATCTGGAGCGCGGTCGCCGGGGCCGGCGGCGCCGCCGGGTCGATCCTCGGCGGTGTGCTGACCTCGACGCTGTCCTGGCGGTGGGTCCTGTTCGTGAACATCCCGATCGGCGTGGCCGGGATTATCGCCGGATTGCTCTGGCTCACTGAGTCGCGCTCCTCCGATCGCGGCGGCCCGGCGCCGCGCCTCGACGTCGCCGGCGCGGTCGCGGTGACGCTTGGCCTCGGAGCGCTGATTTATGCGATCGTCGGGACGGAGACTCACGCGTGGGGATCGGCGCAGACCCTCATCCTGCTGGCCGCAGCGGCCGCACTGCTCGCGGTATTCGCGGTCATTGAGCTACGGTTCGCCCGCACGCCGCTGGTCCCGTTCGGTCTGTTCCGCTCCCGCTCGGTTACCGGCGCGAACATAGTGATGTTCCTGGTCGGGGCGGCGTTCTTCGCGATGTGGTACTTCCTGTCGCTCTACCTTCAGAATGTCCTCGGCTACAGCGCCCTGCGCGCGGGCATGGCGTTCCTGCCGATGGCCTTGACCATCATCATCGGGGCACAGGTCAGTTCCCGGCTCATGCCGCGTCTAGGGGGCCGGCCGCTGCTACTGGCAGGCACGGTCCTGGCGACGGTGGGCTTCGCCTGGCTGTCGCGTATCGCGCCGGCCGCTTCGTACTGGCAGCACGTGTTCGGACCCGGCTGCATTATTGCGCTGGCTCTCGGGCTGCTGTTCACACCGCTCGCCGCTGCCGCTACCGCGGGGATTTCGTTCTCGGAGGCGGGCCTCGCGTCCGGCGTGCTTAATACCTCACGCCAGATCGGCGGCTCGCTCGGACTCGCCGTCCTGGCGACCATCGCCACCGACCGCACGCACGCCATGCTGACTGGCCCGGCGAGCGCGCAAGCCGATGCGGCCGGCGCCGGTGCCCAGCACTCCGCCGCGATAGGCGCCGCCCTCAACGACGGATACTCCAGGGCATTCGAAGTCGCAGCGGCCCTGACCCTGGTGGCGTTCCTGGCCTCGTTCGTCGTCCCTGCGATCCGCAATCGGCGGTCCGCATCCGCGGGCGCCGACGGCCAGGCCAGCGCGCAGGACGGGGAGGCTGCCGTCGTTCGGGCTAGCGGCAGTGGATGACCTCCGGGTTGGCGATCCTGCCAGAGACCGCGGCGGTGAGCCAGCCGGTACCGGCATGAAACCGGCATGATTGGGCGCCGCGCTTTACCGTCAGCCCGATCGCCGGGATCTGGTTTGTCGGGAAACACCTGAGCAAGCCTGCAGTAATACCCGTCGCACTACGGTCTGGGTCCATGGACCGTAACAAAACTCCGATTTATGCGACAAGCAAACTCCCGGCACGTCCGCGAGGATGCTCATGAACGCCCGCCCGGGTTTGTATGACCTGCTCGGCGGCGACCGGCACGAACTGCGGTCGGTCACGGGCGCGTTTTACAAGAAGGTGCTGGCTGACTCGTTGCTGTCGCCGTACTTCGCAGGCGTCGATATGGAGCGGCAGGCCCGCATGCTGGCCGAGTTCCTGGCAATGGCCTTCGGCGGTCCGCATGCTTACGCCGGCCGCGATCTCCGTACGGCACATCAGCACCTGCGTGGTCTAGCCGATGCGCACTTCGATCGCGTCCTTGAGTACCTGGCTGACACGCTGCGCGAGGCCGGCCTCAGCGAGGGCGACATCATCACGGCCGGCGCAGTTGCCGAAAGCGTCCGGGACGACGTGCTGAATCGCTAGGCGGATCCCGCGTAACCAGGGAACCGGCGCGTACCCCGGAAAGAGGCGCTCGGCGTGGATATCGCCCGGCTCAAGATCAGCTTCGCCCGCGTAGCCATGCATGGCGACGAGGTGCCCCTGCACTTTTACTCAGACCTGTTCCTCAAGCACCCTGAAACCCGTGACATGTTCCCGGTATCCATGCAGGCTCAGCGCAGACATCTGGTTGCAGCACTGGTGAGCATCGTCTCCAGCGTCGAAGATCTCGACGCGCTCACGACGTTCGCTCGCGATCTCGGCCGTGACCATCGCAAGTTCGGCGCGCTCGCCGAGCACTACGATGCGGTGGGCGCCAGCCTCCTTGCCACCTTCGCCCATTTCTGCGGCGAAGCCTGGGATAGCGAGCTGGAGGCTGACTGGAAGGCGGCGTACGAGCTGATCGCAAGCGTGATGATCGCCGCGGCGCGCGAGGACGAGAAACACAACCCTGCCTACTGGACGGGCCTGGTAGTCGGCCGGGAGCGCAGGGCGTTCGACATCTCGGTGCTGACAGTACGGCCAGAGCCCCGGCTCGACTACCTGCCAGGGCAGTCGGTGGCGGTCGAATCGCCGGCTCGCCCAAGACTGTGGCGGTACTACTCGATGGCGAATGCGCCGCGCGCGGACGGCACCGTGGAATTCCACGTCCGCCTGATCGATGGCGGGGCCGTCAGCATGGCACTGACCGCGCACACTGCTGACGGCGCCGAGCTCCGGATCGGACCGCCCGTCGGTACGCTGCGACTGGACCCGGCTTCGGGCCGGGAGATCCTGATGGTCGCCGGGAGTACTGGCCTGGCTCCGCTCAAGGCCATGATCGAGCAGCTAACCGGCCAGCCGCGGTCGCCCGCCGTCCGTCTCTTCTTCGGTGCACGGGCCGCCGACGGCCTCTATGACCTGCCTAGCTTGGAGAAACTCGCAGCTGAGCATTCGTGGCTGACGGTCGTGCCGGTCATTTCCGGCGGCCCGTCATCCGGCCTCGCTGGAACGCTGACAGACGTCGTGCTCGGCGCCGCCAACTGGTCAGGCCACGACGCCTACCTGGCCGGACCGACCGAGATGGTTCAGGACACGGCCGCACGGCTCGCCGCGGCGGGGATGCCGGCCGATCAGATACACGTCGAAGACTTTGGCTGGAGTGAGCCATGACAACTGACGCCTGGTACAACGAGCAACACCGGCTGACTCCCGATCAGCTGGATACGGTCAGCTTTCCGCTGACTCGCTGGGCCCGCCACGGTTACGAGGAAGAGCCGGTCCGCGCCTTTCTCGCGCAGGTCCAGGCCGAGATGGTCCGGCTGATCAACGAGCGGTCCTCACTCTGGCAGGAGGTCCAGCGCCTGCGCCGCAGGATTCTCGGCACCAGCAACGGCAACGACGCCGTCCTGTTCGGAAAGGACGACGCCCACATCCACGCGGTGCGGATACTCTCCAGTGCGCAGCGCACCGCCGACCGTTATGTAGCCGATGCGCAGGCGTACAGCGGCCGGCTAACCGAGGAAGCCAGAGTGCGCCGTGACGAGATAATGGTCCAGGCACAGCAGCATGCCGACATGCTCCTCACCGAAGCCCGCAGCCGGGCGCGGGAAGCCGCTGTGGCCGCGATGGACAACGAGAGCCTGCCGCCGCAAGGCGACCAGGAGCGGCGCGCAGTCCACGCTGAGCTGGCCTACCTTCGCACGTTCAGCGAGGTGTACCGGCAGCACCTGAAGATCTACACCGAAGCCGTGCTCCGCACTATCGAGGACTGGGAAAGCAAGGAGCGCGCCGCAGCTCGCGACGTCCCGCTGCCGCGCGATACCGAAGTTCGCGGCCCGAATTCTCGCGGCATCCGCTAAGGCGCGTTACTGCGCGCCCGCGGTACTGCTTTCGGCTGGGCGCCGCATGAAGTAGCACATCATGCTGTCACCTTTAATCGCACCTTCGATCGGGCTGACCATCTCGTTGATCCACGGTGAGCATGCAGCCTTCTCGCCGTGACCGCTGACGATCCAGCCAGCCGCACCGAGGATGTTCGCCGCGCGCAGCAGGCCGTGGCAACCGTCGAGCACCCGCGGCTTGGAGCTGTCGATGACGACGCATACCGCAGGTGCAGGACCGACGGTATGGACCACATAGATGTACCCGTATTCCCACGCGGTCATCGGCTAGGCTCCTCGCTCCAGCGGGACGACCGCCGGTCACCGGATTAGGCTGCTACGTCCATAGCATTACCGGCCTTCGGCTCTCTGGCTACTGTTCTCCGGGTTCCCAGGCCCGCTGGACGGCATCCGGAATGCCCCAGTAGCCAAGCTCCGTCAGCGCGTTGTCGTCGTCAACAGCGCCGAGGACCTGCCACAGGCCGACGACATGCAGGAACATGCCGGCTGCGGCGTCCGCTTGATCGTCGACGTAGTCCGGGTCGTACTCGCCGACAAAACGTGCCAGGTCATCGGCGGACGCTGGAGTTCCGGGACCGCCGCGGGCGAGCGCTGTGCTGACTGCGAGCCAGTCATAGTGGTCTAGCGTGCACAGTGCAACCATGGCTTCCTCGTCATCGGTCAGGTCCTCAGGACCCAGGTCGGCGGCCCCGTCGTGATTTTCGCGCAACTCGTCCGCGGGCGCGACAATTCCGGCGGCTACCCGCAGCCATAGCTCAGTGTCCTTCTCCGGCAGGTCCGCCTCGCCGAGTCCGCCGCAGGCAGCGAGCAGATCACGCGGCCAGGATGGCTCCGGCTGACGCAGCAACGTACGCAGCCGGGTCGTCGCCGCGTGCAGCTCCATTTCCGGAACGGGCCGTCCGGGCAGCTCGCTTAGGTTGTCACGCAGTTCTGCCAGTGCGTCAGCTTCGGCTTCTGCCCACTCAGCCAGGAACTCGTCATCAGACTCGTCGAGGGCGGTCCACATCGGCACCCGCCCGTCCGGGAGGGGTGCCATCATCCACTCCTCCTGGCGGCGGCGATGCGCGCGCAGCGCGGCAGCGTCCCCGGCGGCTAGCGCGTCGGGGTCGATCTGCCCCGCCGCAAGCTGCTCTTCCAGATGCGCGACCAGCAGGTCGTAGATCTCAGTTTGCAGTTCGCCCCGCTCACCCAGGTCGTCCCAGACAAGCATGCCGAGGATCGGAGCCGGCTCGGTACCAGTCGCTTCAAGCCAGATCTGCACGTCGCCGACGGTTGCCGAGTTGTCAGCGATCTTCCTTAACGTGACCGCGGTCCCGTCCCAGAACGCGGCGGACAGCGGATTGCCCGCGGCGATCAGCTGTCGGCGGATGTCGGGCAGCGCCGAACCCGCTTCAGCAGCTCGGGTACGCAATAGCGCATGTGCCACATCGCGCCGGGTGAGCGTCTGCGCCGGCCGTCCGGCAGAAGCTGCAATCGCCTGGGCATCGAGAGCCATAGGAGCCCAGGGTATGCCGCATCAATCCGGGCTGGATTGCCCATCGCGCTAAATTCACAGACGCGTGACTTTGCGCTGCAACTGACGCCGTGCCGCTGCCGGTGGCTCGCGGCTACCGCTGGTAGCCTCTCGCTCCTGTGACGATTCCCGCATCCGCCGCCAGCGCGCACGAGTTCCCGGACAGTCAGGCCAGGCGACCGGACCTGCTGCTTGCGCTCCGCAGCTGGCAGAAGGACGCGTACCGGTCGTACTTCCGGGCCGCGCAACGTGACTTCCTGCTCGTCGCGACACCGGGCGCGGGAAAGACAACCTTCGCGCTGACGGTCGCCGCAGAACTGCTTGCTCGCCGCGAGATCAGCGCGATCACCGTGGTCACTCCTACCGAGCACCTGAAGCACCAGTGGTCGCAGGCGGCACACCGGATCGGAATCGCCGTCGATCCGGAGTTCAGCAACTCGGCGGGCCAGGTGGCCGCGGACTTCACCGGCGTGGCGGTCACCTATGCTCAGGTGGCCGCACATCCGGCACTCCACCGGCAGCGGACGCTGAGCAGGCGGACGCTGGTCGTCTTCGATGAGCTCCACCACGCCGGCGATGCGTTGTCCTGGGGTGAGGCCGTCCGGTCGGCGTTCGTGCCGGCCGGACGCAGACTGGCGCTGACCGGCACCCCGTTTCGCAGCGACACGAACCCGATTCCGTTCGTCACCTACCAGCGCGGTGCTGACGGCAGCCTGCGCAGTGCCTCCGACTACGTCTACGGGTACGGCCCAGCGCTAGCCGACGGCGTCGTGCGCCCGGTCATCTTCCTCGCCTACTCAGGTGAGATGCGCTGGCGGACCAGAGCCGGTGACGAGCTAGCCGGAACGCTCGGGGCGCCGATGACTCCCGATCAGCTAGCACATGCCTGGCGCACCGCGCTGGACCCGGGCGGCGCGTGGATCATGCGTGTCCTGGAGGCAGCTGACCGGCGGCTCACCGAGGTGCGGCACGGCATGCCGGACGCGGCTGGCCTGGTCATCGCCAGCGACCACGCCGACGCCCACGCCTACGCGGCGCTGCTGCGCGGCATTACCGGTACTCGGCCCGTCGTCGTGCTGTCTGACGATCCGGCTGCGAGCAAGAAGATCGCCCGGTTCGCCACGTCGGCTGATCGCTGGATGGTAGCGGTACGGATGGTGTCGGAAGGCGTCGACATTCCGCGACTAGCCGTCGGCGTCTACGCCACGAGCGTGGGAACGGCGCTGTTCTTCGCCCAGGCTGTCGGCCGGTTCGTGCGCGCCCGGCGGCGCGGTGAGACCGCATCGGTGTTCCTGCCGTCCATCCCGTCGCTGCTCGGCTACGCGGCTGAACTGGAAGTCGAGCGCGATCATGTCCTTCACCAGCCCGGCGATCGCGAACCGGACGAGCGCGAACTTGCCGAAGCCCAGGACTCACTGCGAGAGCGCGTCACAGCCGATGATCTCGACCGCGGCCCGTTCCAGGCGCTGGAGGCCTCCGCGCACTTCGACCGGGTGCTGTACGACGGGAACGAGTTCGGTGTCACGGCCGAGGAGGAGGACTTCCTTGGCCTGCCCGGGCTGCTCGAACCCGACCAGGTCACGCTGCTCCTGCGGAACAGGAAGGCTACTGTGCGCAGGCAGCCGGGAAAGTCCGGGATCCAGGCGCAGCCGGGGACTGCCGGCCCGGAGCCCGCCAGCGCCAAGACACCGACAGCGCGCGAGGTTCTGTCCGCCCTGCGCAAGGAGCTGAATGGCCTCGTCGCCGCCTGGCATCACCGCACCGGACAACCGCATGCCGCGATCCATGCAGACCTCCGGCGTAGCTGCGGCGGCCCGCAACTGGCGCAGGCAAGTGCCGAGCAGATCCGATCCCGGATCGCGATGATGCATCGCATGGCCAAGGCCGGACGGTAGCCGGCTGATCTTGACGGATCGTCGCTGGAGCAAGGCCGGCGTCATTGCCCCGCCGCGCCCTGCACCGCCGTTCGTGGCGTAGCGTTTACAGCTATGTGCCGCAGCATAAAGACCCTTCGTGAGCCCTACACCGAGCACGTGACCGATGCCGACGTCCGCGCCGCCGCGCTGCAGTACGTCCGCAAGATCAGCGGATTCCGCGCGCCGGCCAGTCACAACGCCCAGGCCTTCGACCACGCCGTGGCGAAAATAGCCGCCGCGACCCAGGAACTGCTCGATCAGCTTGAGGTTCGCGGACAGGCGGCCGGCTCGCGCGCCGCATCTTGAACTACCGCACACCGACGGACCCCAGCCGCAGGAGTGAAGTATGTCTGAGCCGAACGACTGGAATGCCAGGATCATCGCTGAGTTCCGCGCCCACCAAGGCAAGGTCGGCGGGAATTTCGAAGGCGCGCCCATACTGTTGCTCCACACCGTCGGCGCGAAGACCGGGCGTGAACGGGTGCACCCGATGATGTACCGCCGGGTCGGCGAGAACTATGCGGTGTTCGCCTCCAAGGCGGGTGCACCAACCAATCCCGACTGGTATCACAATCTGGTCGCGAACCCGGCTGTCCGGGCCGAGATCGGCACGCAGACACTGGACCTGAGCGCCAGGGTTGCTGACAGCGCGGAGCGCGAGCCCATCTGGGCCGCTCAGAAGGCGGACTTCCCGGGCTTCGCCGAGTACGAAACGAGAACGACTCGGCAGATCCCGGTCGTCATCCTGGAGCCGGCCGCTGGCTGACCGGCGACAGTGGTCGGGTCAGGTGCGAAGCAAGACCGTCAGCCTGGTCAGCGCGCGACCGGACTCGCCAGTCTCGGCCACCAGTTCCACGTTTCCAGCTTCGCCGGTGAGCAAGACAGTCGCGGTTGTGCTGCCGTTCCCGGCCAGATAGCAGTCGAGCTCACACGGCCCAGCCCAGGCCGCCGCGAGCCGCAAGCGTCGCAGAGCCTCGTCGGTGTCGAGCTCGGCCGCAGTATCGAGCCCGGCCGGCCAGTCAGCCGCACTGCTGGCAAGTGAGCCGATGAGCAGCGCCAGCACCTCGTGCAGAGCTGAGCCAGCTGACGGAGGTACCGGGACGATGAGCTGCTGCACCAGCGGCTGCTGCAGCGGCGCCAGCTTGATCTGCACCGCCACGGTGCCGTTATCGCCCGTCAGCCACCACCGGCAATGTGCGGGCGAGTCGCACTCCGCTGGCCTGCCCGGGTCGGCGCGGAACGGCCCGATCCGGTCCCGAAGCCGGGCGACATCGGCCCGTCGCTGCGCGAGCGGCCGGTCCAGGTCGATGTTGGGCGAGAAGATGGCGTTCGCGGCCGCATCGTCCCAGTTCTGCAACAGCGCGTCGATGCTTGCACGCGCCGCCAGAGTCTCCGGCCACGGACCGCCGGGCCCCGGCACCGGACCGTGCAGGCGGATCTCGCCTCGGTCTTCGGCCGCCTCGGCCTCCGCGCCGACGGCAGCGGCAAGTAGTTCGGCGGCCAGCGTTCCGGCGCTGGCGTAGGTGCCGTTCGCCAGCACGATCGTGCCGATTCCGGTAGCCGGATGCCAGCGCATCTGGCTGCCGTAACCGGGGTACCCGCCGCTGTGCTGGATGATCGTGCCGAATGTTGCGTCGTCTTCGGCGAACAAGCCGAACCCGTAGCTGATCGACAGCGGTCCGGACTGCCTCAGCACAATGCCGTCGCCGCCACCCGTGATCGCCGCCTGACCGAGCTGCATCTCGCGTCGCGACGCCCGGTTCAGCGGGTGGGCCAGGTCAATCAGGTGGACCGGATCTGCCGGATCAGCCGGGGCGGGCCCGCGCGGCGGGAACGCAGCGGCGAACCCGGCGACCCAGCGCGCCAGGTCGGCGACACTGCTGAAGATGCCGCCCATCGGAGCGAAGGCTCCGTAGCCGTCGGGCGCGAGCTCCCGCCAGCTTCCGGAGTCCTGGCGGTAGCCACGGGCCAGCACCGCCGGGTCGAAGTCCGACGCCTCGAATCCGGTCTGGTTCATCCGAAGCGGCGCGAGGACGTGCCTGGTGATAGCGCGGGCGTAGGACTCGCCTGTCACCGTCTCGATGATCCGGCCGAGTATGGCGTAGCCCAGGTTGGAGTACTCGAAGACGGTGCCCGGAGCCCAGGCGCACCGGACATCGCCATTGGCTAGCAGGTGCTCGAACGCGCGCGGCTCCAGCCCCTGCTGCCGGTCACCCCACGGGTCATCGGTGGGGAAGCCAGCGGTCATCGTGAGCAGGTGCCTGATCGTGATCGGCGGGCAGTCGGGCGAGACCAGCCGGACGCCCCGCAGTTCCGGGAGGTAGCCCGCTGCCGCGTCGGTGAGCCGGAGCGCGCCGCGGTCGCGCAGAAGCAGCACCATGGTGGCGGTGAAGCTCTTCGTCATCGACGCGATCCGGAATACGGTGCCGGCGTCTGGTACCGGGCCCTCGGTCCAGCGCTCGCCGCAGCCGCCGGAATGAACTAGTTCACCGCCGGCGACGACCCCATAGGCAAGCCCTGGCTGCCCGCCCCGAGCGGCAAACCGCGCGGCGATGACGTCGATCGCGCCAGCGTCAATAGTCACTGCGTCTACTGGCATGCGGGCTAACCTAGCCTGCCGGTACGGCCTGCAGCGACTCCTCAGCGACGACGGCATCAGCCAGGTCGAGCAGCCGGCCGCCGACCCTGATCTCAAACCGGGCCTGGGCAGGCGAAGAGACGCCCGCCAGCCAGCGTCGAGTCGCGGCCCCGAAGATTGACTGCACGACCGGCAGCAACTGGTGCTGCTCCGCGCTGATGGGCCAGCCGGCTCCAGCGACATACTCGAGCGTCTGCAGGTGCAGGTGCTCGACCCGTTCCAGGATCTCGCTGTAGCTCCGGCTGGTCTCGCTGATGACCCGGCTCAGTGCTGCGGTCAGACGCGGCTCACGCTGCGCGGCGCGAAACTCGCGCAGCAGGTGATTAGTCACTCGCTCGCGCGGGGTAGCTCCGGCCGCGGCCTCGGCGCTCACCTGAGCCAGTGCCGCCGAGTACCTGCTGAGCAAGATGGCCAGCAGTACGTGGTCCTTGGCCGGGAAGTACCGGTACAGCGTGGCCAGCGACACCCCGGCGCGCTGCGATAGGTCCTTCATCTGCAGCGCGTCCTCGCCGCCAGCCGCGAGAATCGCAGTGGCAGCAGCCAGGATCCTGTCGTGCCTGCCGTGTTGGGCGGCAGTCGACGGAATGGCTGGCCCTGCCTGTGGCACTGCTGCTGACCCGCTTTCTGGAATCCGTTCTGCTTTTGGCTGTGCCGGGACCGCACGTTTCCGCTAGGTCCCGGCACCCAGGTCCGGCGGCCGGGTCTCGGGCGTTAGATACCGAGGGAATCGGCCAGCCGGTCGAGCTGATCGCCCGGACCGCCCAGCAGCACCTTGTTCGACAGCCCGTTCTTGTAATACAGATGAGCGTCGTGCTCCCAGGTGAAGCCGATTCCGCCGTGCAACTGCACGGTGTCGACGGCCGCGTCGGCGTACGCGGTGGCCAGCAGCACCCTGGCTACCCCGGCAGCGACCGAGAACCGCTCGGGCTTCCCGTCGCCGGCCCGCGCAGCGTCCCGAAGCGCTGCGTTGCCTAGTTCCCAAGCCTCCTCCATGTCCGCGAGCCGGTGCTTGACTGCCTGGAAGGCCCCGATCGGCTGGCCGAAGGCCACCCGGATCCGCGCATATGCGCTTGTCATATCGAGGCAGGCCTTCATCGCTCCGGCCGACTCGGCAGCGAGTGCCAGGTTGGCCAGATCGGCAGCGGCGGCCAGCGCCGCGGCAGCTTCGCCAGCGAGGGCTCGGCCCGGCGTGCCCGCCAGCGTGATCCTGGCCAGCGAGCGGCTGTGATCTACTGCGGTAAGCCGGGTCCGGGAGAGTCCGTCAGCGCCGCCGTCAACCAGGTAGATGACCGTGCCGTCAGCGCTGTCAGCCGGGACCAGCAGCACGTCTGCCTCGGCCCCGTTCAGCACCGGGGACACCGAGCCGGTGAGGACCGTGCCGCTAGGCCCGGACGCGGTCACGTGGCCGCCAGCGCTGCTGGCGACCGCGAGCGTCGCGATCAGCTCGCCTCCTGCGATCCTCGGCAGCAGTTCGTTCCTCGCCGTCTCGTCACTGAGCCGCAGCAGCACCTCGGCCGCGAGCACGCAACCGAGCAACGGCGAGGCCACCAGGCCGGCGCCGAGCTCGGTCAGCGCGACCGACAGCGCGGAGTAACCGGCCCCGGCTCCGCCGTACGACTCGGGTATGGTCAGCCCGGCCAGGCCAAGCTGCGCCGTCATCTGCTTCCAGACGGCAGGGTCGAACGGCTCACCGGAGGCAATCAGCTGCCGCAGCGACGTCAGCGGGCTCCGGTCGGCGACGAACTTCCGCACTGAGTCAGCGAGCGCGAGCTCTTCGTCGGTCAGGATCAGTGTCATCTGTCAGCCCTTACTGCTGGCGCTGCGTGCCCACGCGCAGCTGGTTGAACGGGGTAGCCCGGTCCACGCCGGGGTCCTTGGCCAGGCCGAGGACACGCTCGCCGATGATGTTGCGCTGAATATCGCTCGTGCCGCCCGCGATGGCGCTTCCGGGCGCCGCGATGATCGAGGTAGTGACCGCCGCCAGCTCGTCAGCGTCGAATCCGGCGATCTGGTCGCCGAGCACGCTGGCTGCGACGTTCCCGGCAAACCGGCCTAGGTCGGAGCCGGCCAGCTTGGCAACCGATCCGCGAGCGCCGGGCATTCGTCCGGCCTGCGTCTCCTCTCGCAGCAACAATGCGAACAGCTGGACCGCCCGGCCCCTGGCGTACAGTTCCGCCAGGTCACGCCGGACGCCCTGATCGGCGGTACGGCCAAGGCCGGCCGCCAGGTCGCGCAGCGAGTCGAAGGCCAGCGGGTTGCTGCGGGACGAGCCCATTGTTCCGATCGCGATCCGCTCGTGCCGCAGCATGACCACAGCCGCGTCCCAGCCCTTGTTCTCCTCGCCGATCAGCGCGTCAGCGGGAATCCGCACGTTGTCGAAGAACACCTCATTGAACGGCGAATGCCCGGTCGCGACCTTCAGCGGCCGGACCGTGACCCCGGGTGCATGCATGTCGACGATGAACATGCTGATGCCACTGTGCTTGGGCTTGGTGGGATCGGTCCTCGCCAGGATCGCGCCGAAGTCGCTGTACTGGGCACCCGAGGTCCATACCTTCTGGCCGCCCAGCACCCACTCGTCACCGTCGCGCACCGCGCTGGTCTGCAGGCTAGCCACGTCTGAACCGGCGCCCGGCTCTGAGAAGAGCTGGCACCAGATCTCCTCGCCACTCAGCATCTTCGGCAGGTAGCGCAGTTTCTGCGCTTCCGTGCCTAGCTCCATCAGCGTGTTGCCTGGCATGGACAGGCCGATGAAGAAGACGCCCGTCGGCAGGTCGTAGTCGCGCGCCTCCTGGCTCCAGATGATCTGCTCGGCGCTGGTCAGGCCCTGGCCGCCGTACTCTTTCGGCCAGGTAATCCCGGCGAAACCGGCGGCGTGGAGCTTGGCCTGAAATGCCTTCTGCTCGGCGATGACAGCTGCCTGGCCCCTGCTCTCCGCTTCGGCCTCGTCATCACCGGATGCCCGGCGCGGCGCGTTGGCAGCAAGCCAGGCCCGCGCCCTGGCGCGGAAGTCGTCGCTCATCGGCGTTACCTCTCGTTGGTCGGCTACCCGGTCGCGAACACCAGCGACCCAGGCCGAAAAACTGAAATCAGTTATACTTTCTTGCCTGGCTCTGAGCGAAGCACGGTGCCAGATCGCATGTCAACCGCGCGCGGACTAGCCGGGCCCGAAGGGATTCTGAACGCCGATGCAGGTAACCGGCACGCGACAGCGTGAGGCATGGCGGCGGGCCGAGTTCCCGCCCGTCGAGAAGGTCACCAGCGGCGTGTGGTCGGTGCCGGTGCCGATCATCGACAACCCGCTCCGGTATGTGCTGACCTATCTGATCGAGCACGACGCCGGCTTCGTCATGATCGATCCTGGCTGGAATCATCCGGACAGCTGGCAAGCCCTGACGGCCGGAATGGGCGAGTGCGAAATCCCTCTCAGCGCAGTCACGGCCGTGCTCGTCACGCACGTGCATGCCGATCATCATGGTCAGTCCGGCAAGGTTCGCGAGCTGACTGGCGCCTGGGTGGGTATGCACCCGGCCGAGGATGCCTTCCTCGAGTTGCGCGGCAGCAACATGATGATGCGCGACAACATGACCGGCTACCTTCGCTGGTGCGGCGCGCCCGGTAGCCACCTGGACGAACTCGTGGCGAGCAGGCAGCACGTCGCCCAGGTGGAGCCGATGGTCCGGGCCGACCGGCTGTTCGAGCACGACCAGCTGATTGACGTGCCCGGCCTGGTGCTGCGCACCGTCTGGACGCCCGGCCACACGCCTGGTCATCTGTGCTTCCACGACGAAACCCATGACCTGCTGCTGACCGGTGATCACATCCTGCCGCGGATCACGCCTAACGTGTCGTCGTATGATATGACCTCGAACCCGCTCAAGGACTACCTGGCCTCGCTTGACTCGCTCCGCGGCATCCAGCCGCGTGAGGTGCTGCCTGCGCACGAGTACCGGTTCACCGACCTGGACTCACGCCTCGATTACCTGACGCAGCACCATGCCGAGCGGCTGGCCGAAGCGCAGGACATCCTGGCCGGTGCGGGCTCCGACGGGCTCTCGGCATGGCAGATCGCGACCGGGGTGACGTGGTCGCGGCCATGGTCCGAGCTGGCCTCCTTCCAGCGCCAGGCAGCGGTCGGCGAGGTTCTCTCCCACCTGCGGTATCTCCAGTCTCAAGACCTGGCAGCGGAGACTGACCGTGATGGCGTCGGCACGTGGACGATGAAAGGGCTCTGACCTTGGCAGATCGGCACGCGTGGATCGAGGAAGGCACGTATCCCGTGGCGCCGGGGGTGTACCGGATTCCGCTGCCGCTGCCGTCCGACGGCCTGCGGGCAGTCAACGTGTACGTCATCGAGGCCGACGCCGGGCTGGTGCTGATCGATTCGGGCTGGGCTCTAGCCAACGCGCTCGCGCAACTGGAGCGCTCCCTCGCTTCCATCGGTGCCGGGTTGCCAGACGTCCGGCGGTTCCTGGTCACGCACATGCACCGCGATCACTACACGCAGGCAGTGGAGGTCAGGCGGCTATTCGGCACCCCGATCGCGCTCGGCGAAGGCGAGAAGCCCTCGATTGACGGGCTTCTCTCAGGCGAGTTCCGGCCGCTCCGGGCTCAGCTCGCGATCTTGCGCGCCGCAGGGGCAGCGCCTGTCGCCGACAGCCTGACCGAGATCACCTCGGGCAGCCTTGCCGGCGGGCAGCAAGCCGACGGTCAGGGCTTCGGCGGGCAGGGCTTCAGCGAGCTATCCCCTGGACATCCTGCGCTGCGGCCGGGAGCCACCGTTGGGGCGGCACTTGGCTACGAGGCTCCCGATGAGTGGATCTGCGGGCAGCAGACCTTCGAGCTCGGCACCCGGACCCTGACGGCGGTCGAGACACCTGGTCACACCCGCGGCCACGTGGTCTTCGCTGATGCCGAAGCCGGACTGCTATTCGCCGGCGATCACGTGCTGCCGCACATCACTCCGTCGATCGGATTCCAGGAAGCGCCGTCGGCTGAGCCGCTGCGCGAGTACCTCCAGTCGCTGAACGTGGTGCGGAGACTGCCGGACATGCGGCTTCTCCCAGCCCACGGCCCGGTATCGCCAAGCACGCACGAGCGGATCGACGAACTCACCGAACATCACGCCGAGCGATTGCGGATCATGGCAGACGTGCTGTCCGGGGGCGAGCGAACTGGCTATGAGGTAGCGCAGTCGATTGCCTGGACGTCACGCCAGCGCAAACTCGGCGACCTCGACCTCATGAACCAGATGCTCGCAGTCTGCGAGACCGTGTACCACCTGGACCTGCTGGCAGCGCAGGGCGCGGCGATCAGCCAGACCGGCGAGGACGGGGTCAGGCGTTACCGGCTGCCAGCCCGTGACTCAACCGACTCCGGCTGCACCGTTCCGGGCTGAACATGCTCGCCAGGACTGCCACCGTCGCCGTACCGGTGGCTAGCGGTCCTGATCACCAGCGTCCGCGCGAAGTGGTCCCCGATCCGCTGGCGGTACCGCGAGCAGAGCATCACGATGAGTCCGAGCAGCCCCGTGATCGGCCACATCCACGGCGCGGAGTCGAGCAGCAGGCTAATCCAGCGGACGAATAGCTGGGTGATCGTCGCCGGCCCGCCATCCTTGCTGATGACGCGCAAGCCGAACCACTTCATCGCGAAGGTCTGGCCGCCATGCGAATGCGGCCTGATGACCCAGTACCAGAGGCCGATCAGCACGAACAAGACGACGTACACCACTCCGCCGAGGATGTGCATGACCGTGCTGCCGCTGCGGTCGAAGGGTATCGAGACGAGATAGGGAATGACCGAGACGAAGAAGGCGTCGATCCAGTACTGGAAGATGCGGCGCCAGGTCACGCGGGTCTCTGCCTGGTAGACCGGGGTCATCGAGCCTGGCTGGTCACCCCATACGCCCTGCTGACTGTTCCACTGTCCGCCGATCGGCTGTCCACCGGGCGGCTGACCACCAGCCGGCCCAGCTGCAGGCTGCCCGGGGATGGTGCCCGGAGGCATCCCTTCGTGCTGGTCCTGGCCGGCCGCATCCCGCTCAGGCATGCTGCTCATCTGGTTCCCCCGATCCGGGCCGCCGTCAAGTCGTGTTGCGGCAGCTTCCTACCGGGCTGCCATTAGGCGCACCCCCTTCGTACCCGTGCCTACGGCGTGAACACATCTGGCTACAGACTGTTAGGAACCGGCAGCTTTGGCTCCAGGTCCGGCCGGCTCAGGTTCACGAGCAGGTAAGAACGGCCAAACCGGCTGCACCCCCGCGCGGACCGCATGGTGTGATGACACAACGTACTCACATGATCACCAAACGTGCTCCGATCGGGAGATGATCTCATGAGATCGGCAGTTCTCGGGGTGTCTGCTGTAGTGATCGGCATCGGCATCGCTGGCGCCGCCTGCAGTTCGGGGGGCACCTCAGCCGCAATCGGTGGTGCCGACCACAAGGCCGTCACCAGCACGAAGCCGGCGAGCAGCCACAGCCAGGCGGCCGCATCGCCGACGCCAAGTAGCGCCGGGACGGTGGGCGCCGACTGCGCTAAGCTGCCGGCCTCTGGCATGGGCAGCGTGAGCGCGATGGCGACGGTACCGACCGCTACCGCGATCTCGCACAACCCGCAGCTCACCGAGCTGACCCACGCCATCGACACGGCCGGCCTCGCCAGCGTGCTCAACTCCGCGGCCGCGGTGACCTTCGTTGCGCCGGACAACTCGGCGTTCAACGCGCTCGGCAGCGGAAACCTCAAGACACTGATGCTTAACAAGGCCGACCTAGGCAAGCTTCTCGAGTACCACGCAGTGAAAGGCCGGGTATCTCCTGCCGAACTGGCTGCCGCCAAGCCGCTGACAACACTCGCCGGCCTGCCAGTTCACCCCGTCAAATCGGGGCTTGATTACAAGATCAACGGCGCGCGAGTCACCTGCGGCAACATCCATACCACCAACGGCGAGATCTACATCGTCGACAAGGTTCTGATCCCGACGCCCTGACGCACGGCAATCCTGACGCACGGCAATCCTGACGCACGGCAATCCTGACGCACGGGCCGTCTCCGGGTCCGCTGTCGCTCTCTCGGCACCTTCCCCGGCAGCCGGTAGCCTGGGGTAGCGGACCCGGAGACGCCGAATGAAACTCAAACTCGATCTGCACGACATCTATAACCGCGGCCAGGACATCGACCGCGCCCTCCGGGCTGTCATCGATGAGGCCGTCCGGACCAGGGCTCCGCTGGTCGAGATCATCCCCGGCAAGGGGTCGGGCCAGCTAAAGAAGCACGTACTGCGGTTCCTGGAGCAGAAAGACGTGAAGGCGCTCTACCACCGGGTCGAGAAGGACTCCAAGAACTTCGGCCGGATCTTCGTGCATTTTCGCTGGTAGGTCACGCCCAGCGGCGCCAGCGTCCGGGTCCGGACCACCCGCTCGGACGCCGCGGCACGTTCGTCAGCCGGGCCGCGTGAGCGCCCCGCCCGCCGCGACCATCACTGGGACCGCTGTCATCCAGCCGGGAACGGTCGCCGTGGTTTTGTGCATGGCGGCCTGCCGGGCCCCTGAAGCCAGCCCATACGACAGCGCTGCGGTAATAACGGCGACTGGTGCCGCTCTCATATCGGTACAACTGGCCAGACGACTCGCCCCCGTTGTCCGGCCGCCACGCGAAGCCCATCCCCGCTCCCCCGAGCGAGCCGCGGCCGGGTAAGCCGCGGCATCCAGATCCCCGGAAATGATGGTGGCAGTGCAGCCGCCGGCTGTCTACTACCGCTCGCTGTGTCGTCCCAGGTGCCAGGCCTATATCCGAACATCTTCACTATTATCGTGGTGAGGTTGCGGAGAGAAGATTATGCGCTTTAGCGAAACATGGCAGGATGACGGGATGAAGCTCCTGTTGCGCATCCTGATCCCCGCCGCCGCGCTCGGCGTCGCGCACCTGCTGATCGCCGGCATCGAGCTGACCAGCGCCAGCAATCTGTCGAAGGCCGGCACGCTGATCGTCGTTGCGCTGATCTTCGGCGTCGTCAATGCGGTACTGAAGCCGATCGTCAAGACCATCGGCTGCCTGTTCTACGTACTGACGCTCGGTTTGATCGGGTTGGTCGTCAACGGTCTGTTGCTCTGGCTCTGCAGCTGGGTTGCCGGAAAGCTCAGCCTGCCGTTCCATATCACCGGCTTCTGGCCGGCCTTCTGGGGTGCCATCATCGTCGGCATCGTCGGCTGGCTGCTGAACCTGATCTTTGACGAGAACGGCCGCACAGCTCGCTAGCCCGTACAGCTCGCTAACACAGCGCCGGCCTGGTGCCGGGCACATTGCCGCGAAACCTCCTAGTGTTTCGACCTGGAGGTAGTCGTTGACGAAGCCGTTTACCGTGGTCGACCTGTTCTCCGGTGCAGGCGGGATGAGCTGCGGATTCAGCCGCCACACCGGGTTCACGCTCATCGGCGCGGCAGATGCACAGCTGGGCAAGCCAAGCGCCGCCCCCGGCTCACTCGGCTGCAACGCC
Source organism: uncultured Actinomycetota bacterium (assembly GCA_963831615.1). GTDB lineage: Bacteria > Actinomycetota > Actinomycetes > Streptosporangiales > Streptosporangiaceae > JAJYUU01. The sequence continues at coordinate 201,333 of CAWHQU010000008.1, forward strand.
AGTTACTGCCGTCAACATCGGCCTGACGCCGGTCGACACCGACCTGTCTGATGCAGACCCGTCCGAGGTCTGCCACGCTATGGGCCTCCGCCAGCAGCATCCGGTCGTGCTCACTGCGTGCCCGCCGTGTACCGGCTTCTCTCGCACGGTGGCTAGCAATCATCTGCGCGATGATCGGCGGAATGGACTAGTCGGCAGGGTCGGCGACTATGCCGCGCTGCTACGGCCGGAAATCGTCTTGATCGAGAACGCCAGGGAACTGGTGACCGGGCGGTTCGGCGGGCATCTGCGCGACCTCAAGGACCGGCTTGCCGGCCTCGGCTACCAGGTGTCAGCGGCGACGCACTTCCTGACCGAGTTCGGACTTCCGCAGCGGCGCGAACGTGCCATCGTCGTTGCCGTCCGCGGGCCACTGCCGCTCCGCGGCCTGGCGGACCTGTGGCGCGGCTGGCGCGTCGACCCAAAAGCGACGCACGTCCGGCGGGCGATCTGGGATTTGCCGCCGGTGGCTGCTGGCCAGCCACATCCGTCCGATCCGCTGCACGTCGCTCCCGCGTTCCGGTCAGACCGGAACCGGCAGCGGCTGTCCGCGATGCCGCACGATGGCGGCAGCTGGGCTGACCTGCGCGCCAGCCGCGATACGAGCAGGTTGCTGACTCCCGCCATGGCCAGCCGGGCGGCCAGCGGCGATCTGGGCAGTCATCCCGACGTCTACGGCCGGCTGTGGTGGGACCGGCCCGCCGTCACCATCAAGCGTGAATGCAGTCACGTCGGCAATGGCCGGTACGCCCACCCTGAGCAGGACCGGCTGTGCACAGTGCGGGAGATGTCGTTGCTTCAGGGCTTCCCGCGGGACTACCAGTTCACCGGAACACTGGCCAACATGTACCGGCATATCGGCGATGCGGTACCGCCGTTGATCAGCTACCAGCTCGCAGCGCTATGCCGGTGGATCCTGACCGGCCGGCGGCCAGCCGCTGAGGAGCTTTTGCTGCCAGGCAGCCAGCTGACCGCCGGCGACCTGGTCCGCGCATGACGAGCTTCGCCGTGGCGGCCCCAGCTCGGCTATCCTGTGACCATGCAACGACTTCAGCGATCCTGCTGGTGGTGGCCGCTTTAGCGGCCGCCAGTCCTCTGCATTTCCGACGGCGCGCCCGCTGGGTGGCGCCGTCTCGCATGTCACGGGCGCGATCTCCGGCGGGCCAGTTAATCCCAGGAGGTCATTGCCATGCACGCCAGTCAGTTCATCGGTGCTTGCCAGCCAGGATCGCAGTGCCGTGCTCGAGCAAGCCATTTTGCAAGACCCGCGGTCGTTCCGGATGCTCACAGGCGACCGGCCGACGGGCGCGCTCCATCTCGGGCACTACTTCGGCTCGCAGCAGAACCGGGTCCGGCTGCAGGATGCGGGCGTCGAGCTGCTCGTGCTGATTGCCGATTACCAGGCCATCACTGACCGGAACGCCGAGGCCGACCTGCCCGACATCGTCATCGGCCTGCTCGCGGATTACCTGGCCGTGGGTATCGATCCGCACCGGGCCACCATCTTCGCGCACAGCCAGGTCGAGCCACTGAACCAGCTTCTGCTGCCGTTTCTCAGCCTGGTGAGCATCGCCGAGATCGGCCGCAATCCCACGGTCAAGGACGAGATCGCGGCAGCCGGCTCGCCGGCGGTATCCGGACTAATGTTCAGCTATCCCGTCCATCAGGCTGCCGACATCTTGTTCTGCCGGGCCAACCTGGTGCCCGTGGGCAAGGACCAGCTGCCGCACATCGAGCTGACCAGGACCATTGCCCGGCGGTTCAACGAGCGTTACTGTCCCGGCGCACCGTACTTTCCTGAGCCTGAGGGATTGCTGAGCGCCGCTCCGCTGCTCCTCGGGACGGACGGCCAGAAAATGAGCAAGAGCCGCAACAACTCGGTGCCGCTGCGTGCGACGGCAGACGAGACCGCGCGACTGCTCTCGAGAGCGAAGACCGACTCACAGCGACACATCGCCTACGACCCAGACCGGCGGCCTGAGGTCTCCAACCTGGTGTTGCTGACCGCGCTGTGCCGGGACACGACGCCAGAGACCGTGGCGGCGGAGATCGGCGACGGCGGGGCGGCCGCGCTCAAGCGCGCGGCGATCGAAGCGGTCAACGACCGGTTCGCCGGACTGCGCGCTCGGCGCGAGGCACTTGCTGCCGATCCCGGTTACCTGCGCAGCGTGCTCGCGGCCGGCAATCAGAAGGCCTCCGTGATCGCTGCGGAGACGCTCGGGACTGTGCGTGAGCTGATGCACCAGCGGTATTAGCGCACCTGGCACCGGCAGGCCCGGTCCTGGCCAACTCATCCAGCAAGACATATGCGCGTTCCCTTATATATGCTTCCAGTCATATGACGAGCACATTCGAGGTCGTAGCGGAGCCAACCCGGCGCCGCATCCTGGACCTATTGCTGGCTGGCGAGCTCTCCGTCGGAGAGCTCGTTGCGGGGCTGGACATCAGCCAGCCCGCCGTGTCACGGCATCTGCGAGTGCTGCGTGAGGCCGGGCTGGTCAGCTCGCGCACCGACGCGCAGTGGCGGCTCTACAGCGTCGACGCAGCGCCGCTTGCAGAGATGGGCGCTTGGCTGGAGCCGTATCGCCGGCTGTGGGCCGGGCGCCTGGACCGCTTGTCCGCCCACCTCGACTCAATGCCGGGCGAGACCGGCAAGGCACAAGGAGTGACCGATGACCCGACCTGACGCGGCAGGCACCGAACGCCCCGGCGATCCGGCAGAGTTCGGCGTACTGGAGCGCGGCCCGGGCGAGGTAGCTCTCCGGTTCGTGCGTCACTTGCGGCACCCGCCAGCAAAGGTCTGGCGCGCGCTGACGGAGCCGGGGCACCTTGCCGCGTGGTTCCCGACGACCGTCGAAGGTGACCTGGCTGCCGGCAGCAAGCTCAGGTTCGCATTCAGGGAAATGCAAGCGCCACCGTTTGACGGAACGATGCTGGTCTTCGAACCGCCGGCTGTGCTGGAGCTGATATGGGGTGACGAGCGGCTGCGCTTCGAGCTGGCAGCCGCTGGCAGCGGGACGCTCCTAACGTTCACCGCCTCGTTTGCCGAGCTGGGTCGCGCTGCCAGGGACGGGGCCGGCTGGCACGTCTGTCTTGACCTGCTCGGCTACGAACTGGACGAGGCGAAAGCGCCATGGAGTCAGGACGACCGGTGGCGCACCGTGCACCGTGGCTACGTGGCCAGGTTCGGTGCTGACGCCGCCACGATCGGGCCGCCTGCGGAGTGGGAGCAGCGGACTTGACGGCACATGCAAAACCGGCGGGCCGCTTCGTCGCGGCCCGCCGGCTTGGCGTTCTTGCTTTGCTAACCCAGCGGATCAGGCGCTAGCGCCCAGCTTCGCAAGCTCGGCCTGCACCATTGCCTCGTGCTCCTCCTCATCACGCTTGGCGTCACGCGGCCGCCAGCGACCGCGCAGCAGCGGAATCGACAGCAGGAAGACAACGATCCCGCCGAAGCAGATCCAGTACCAGGTCCGCCACTGCCCTGGGGACTTAGCCGCGGCCGACGAGACATCGGCGGCGTGCGCCGCCATGTACTTGTCGACAGACGGCGGCACCTTCTGCAGTGCTGCCAGCTCGGCCGCAACCCCGGGAGCCGATACAGCCGCGATGACCGAAGGCGGTACCTTCGACAGCGCGGTCAGCTGAGCCGTGTAGGGCTGCAGCGTCGCGAGCTGCGGCGCAGCAGCGATGACGCCCTGGATCGCGGCCTGGTTGGCATCGATCGTGCCGAGCATGGCCAGGCCCTTGCTGCCACCGCCCGCTGCAGCAACCAGCTGGGCGGCCAATGCCGGCGGGACCTGGTCTTCGCCGTGTACTTCGCCGCCTGGGCGAACAGCGCGGGGTGTGCCTGGATCACTGCCAGCTCAGGCGCCAACCTCGTCGCGTTGGCGATCTGCGTCGCGTCCGCCTTAGCGGTTGCCACGATGGTGGGGTGCGTCGCCGCGAACGTCAGCGGAGCGGCGTACTGCGTCGCGTCCGCCACGACAGTCGGCGTGCGAACCTGCCCAGATCAGAGACGGGTACTGAGCCGCGTACCCCGCGACCGTGCCCCCGTAGTTGACCAGCGGGGTGACCGAGTTGATCACGACCAGGAGCAGCAGGGACGAGGCGAAGACAACGACCCGGATGATCCAGCCCCAGATCGCCAGCCCGGTGGCAACCGCCGCCGGGTTCCTGTGCTCGACCGTCTCAGTAAAGCTGGCCATCCATGGCGTGTAAGCGACGCCCAGGAAGAACAGCATGATCGCCAGGATCGCGGCGATGCTGCCGAAGCTCGGGTGTGCCCCGGTCTTCGACTGCAGCAGGAAGAGCACGAGCATGACCGCGGCTCCGACGCCGCCGAGCACCATGAACGGCTTCCTGACGCGAAGTCGGTCGGAGGACATACCTACCAGGATCACCGCGCCTGCGTTGAAGGCCCAGCACCAGTAACCGAGGTTGTTGGCTTCCTTCAGCGTGAAGCCGAAGATCGTGGTCGCGAAGATGACCAGGAAACCGACCAGTGCGTAGTAGATCAGCAGCATGATCGACACCGCAAGCGCAGAGATGATGATGTCGGCCTTGAGCAGTTGCCGCCAGTGATTCTTCATTGCGGCTTCGATATCGAGGCCCTTGGCGCGCATCTCGATCAGGGCCCGGTCACGCATGGATACCATGAGCTGGTCGCGAAGCCCGGGTGACAATTCCCGCAGGAAGAGCAGGGCGATCAGGAAGACCACCAGGCCCACGGTGCCGCCGATGTAGAACTCGTGGGTCCAGAACCGTGGGTCAGTAACGACGGTCGGGATCGTGATGGAGCCGACGATCGCGACGATCAGGCTGCCGAGTACCGGGCCGCTAGTCCAGAAACCCATAGCCGTCGCACGGCCGACTTGCGGGGAGAAGTCTCGGATCAGCGCTGGCGTGGCGACCAGGCAGACGCCTTCCACAGCGCCGACGACGAAGCTTTCGATCGTGAACGCCCACTTGTTGGTGGCGGCGGGCAATATGAACGTCACGAAGACGCCCGAGAACAACAGCCCGAACACGACGAGGTTCGCGCGTCCGTATCGGTCGGTCAGCCCGGCGAACAGCGAGCCGAAGGCGCCGATCAGGTTACCGAACGCGACCGTCGCCACGTAGAACTTGAAGGTCATGCCGAGGTTGCTCAGGATCAGGGTCGAGACCGAGCCGCCTACGTACAGCTCGTAGTACAGCGTGATCGTGGCCAAGACCGTGATGGTCAGGTACAAAACCCTGGGACCGGTGTTCGGATAGCTGATCCAGCTGCCGGTGAATCAGCGAGGAGAGCCAAATCCCCGTTGACCGGAGACTGGATCCGCGGTGGTAGCTGTCATACGGTCCTCCTTGCTGTGACCGAATGTTGCGCGTGGGTTAACTACATGCCGACTAGACGGTATCCCCACCGCCGGCAACAAATCAACGGTCGGTTTCGGGATATCTCGATGCCGAGTTAGTGCTCCGGGCGTCCCGAAGATTGCCCGATAGGGCATGGTATGAGCGGCGGCCCGCTTGCGTAGGTAAAGGTTGCTTGACATCGCGAGGTAGGTAAAGCTACCTTTACATCATGCGGAACCGGGTTCGGGAGCAGCGGGCTCAGCGGGGTTTGTCCCAGGCAGAGCTGGCCGCAGCGCTGGGCGTTTCGCGCCAGACAGTGATCTCTATCGAGAACGGCCGTTACCTGCCGTCGCTGCCGCTGGCGTTCACGATCGCGCGGTTCTTCGACCTGACGGTCGACAAGATGTTCGACCCGGACGATGAGGAGGCAGGCACATGACGCAATTCATTCTCAGCGGCGGCTGCCGACTCTTTCCCTTACTACGCTTCCCCGTCGGTCAGGCGCTAGCTGCCGACGTAGGCGGCGAGGTGCTCGCCCGTGGTGGTGGAGCGGGCCGTGACGAGGTCGGCCGGCGTGCCCTCGAAGACGATCCGGCCGCCGTCGTGGCCGGCGCCCGGTCCAAGGTCGATGATCCAGTCGGCGTGCGCCATCACCGCCTGGTGATGCTCGATGACGATGACCGACTTGCCCGAGTCGACGAGCCGGTCAAGCAGGCCGAGCAACTGCTCGACGTCCGCAAGGTGGAGTCCGGTGGTCGGTTCGTCGAGGACGTAGATGCCGCCCTTGTCGGCCATGTGCGTGGCAAGCTTCAGCCGCTGCCGCTCACCGCCGGACAGGGTAGTGAGCGGCTGCCCGATGCCGAGGTAGCCGAGACCGACGTCGGCGAGGCGACCGAGGATGGCGTGTGCGGCCGGCGTACGCGCGTCGCCGCCGCCGAAGAACTCCTCCGCTTCGTTCACTGACATCGCGAGCACCTCGCTGATGTCCTTGCCGCCGAGGTGATAATCCAGCACCGACGCCTCGAACCGCTTACCTTCGCAGTCCACGCACGTCGTGGCTACGCCAGCCATCATCGCCAGGTCGGTGTAGATGACGCCAGCGCCGTTGCAGGTTGGGCAGGCACCCTCGGAATTAGCGCTGAACAGCGCTGCCTTCACGCCGTTAGCCTTGGCGAACGCATTGCGGATCGGGTCCAGCAGCCCGGTATACGTTGCCGGGTTGCTCCGCCGTGAACCACGGATCGGGGTCTGGTCGATCGACACGACCCCGTCGCGTCCGGCGACCGAGCCGTCGATTAGCGAACTCTTTCCCGAGCCTGCCACGCCAGTGACGACCACTAGGAGCCCGAGCGGGATGTCAACGTCGACGTCCTGCAGGTTGTGAGTGCAAGCGCCGCGCACCTCTAGCGCCCCCGACGGCCTCCGCACCGATGGTTTCGGGCGGGCGTGGTCGTCGATGTGCTGCCCGGTAAGCGTGCCGCTGGCCCGGAGTCCGTCGACGGTGCCCTCGAACACCACTTCGCCGCCCTCAGTACCGGCCCGCGGGCCGAGGTCGACCACATGGTCGGCGATCGCGATCACCTCCGGCTTGTGCTCGACGACCAGCACAGTGTTGCCCTTGTCGCGCAGCCGGAGCAGCAGGTCGTTCATCCGCTGGATGTCGTGCGGATGCAGGCCTATCGTCGGCTCGTCGAAGACGTAGGTGACGTCGGTGAGCGAGGACCCGAGCTGACGGATCATCTTGGTGCGCTGTGCCTCACCGCCCGAGAGCGTGCCGGACGAACGGTCGAGGCTGAGGTAGCCGAGGCCAATCTCCACGAACGAGTCAAGGGTCTGCTTGAGCGCGGTGAGCAGCGGCGTTACGGATGGTTCGTCGAGGCCATCGACCCAGACCGCCAGGTCGCTGATCTGCATCGCGCAGGCTTCGGCGATGTTGATGCCCTTAATCCGCGAGGAACGAGCTGGCTCGCTGAGCCGGGTCCCGCCGCACTCAGGGCACGCGGCAAATGTGACCGCCCGCTCCACGAACGCCCGGATGTGCGGCTGCATCGCCTCCTTTTCCTTGGCGAGGAGCGACTTCTGCACCCGCAGGATCAGCCCCTCGTAGGTCATGTTGATGCCCGCGATCTTCATCCTGACCGGCTCGTGGCGGAGGAAGTCGTGCATCTCTTTCTTGGTGTAGTTGCGGATCGGCTTGTCCGGGTCAACGAAGCCTGACGCGCTGTAGAGCCGGAAGTTCCAGCCGCCTGTCGTGTAGCCGGGGACCGTGATCGCGCCCTCGGCGAGCGACTTGGAGTCGTCGAAAAGCTGGGCGAGGTCGATATCGGAAACGGTGCCGAGGCCTTCGCAGCGCGGGCACATGCCGCCGAGGCGAGTGAAGGTCTTTCGCTCGGCCTTGCGATCCCCGCGCTCGACGGTGATCGCACCGCTCGCCCGGACCGTGGGGACGTTGAAGGAGAACGCGTTGGGCGAGCCGATATACGGCTGCCCGAGCCGGCTGAAGAGGATACGCAGCATCGCGTTGGCATCGGTGGCGGTGCCGACCGTGGAGCGGCCATCTCCGCCCATCCGTTGCTGATCGACGATGATCGCGGTCGTCAGTCCTTCGAGTACGTCAACCTCGGGACGCGCTAGCGTTGGCATGAAGCCTTGCACGAAGGCGCTGTAGGTCTCGTTGATCAGCCGCTGCGACTCCGCGGCGATCGTGTCGAATACCAGAGAGCTCTTGCCCGAGCCGGAAACGCCAGTGAACACCGTCAGGCGGCGCTTAGGGATCTCGACGCTGACGTCCTTCAGGTTGTTCTCGCGCGCGCCGTGCACGCGGATCAGGTCGTGACTGTCCGCGCCATGCAACGCTGGCGACTCCGTTTCCGTCCTCGGGGCCATGCTCACCGGTCCTGAATCAGTTTCGTCTCAATGTCCGGCACCTGCCGGGCATACCGAGCAGAGCCGCGTCAGCGCAGTTCCTGAATCCGGACCAGGTTGCCCGCGGGATCGCGGAAGGCACAGTCGCGAATGCCATACGGCTGGTCGGTCGGCTCCTGGACGACCTCGGCGTCGCTGGCCTGCAGCCGCTCGAAGGTGCCATCGAGGTCCTTGGTGGCCAGGAGGATCCAGCCGTATGTGCCCTTGGCCATCATCTCGGTAATAACGCGGCGCTCGTCATCAGTGGTACCGGGGTCGGTGACCGGCGGCGCCAGCAGAATGGAAGTGCTGGGCTGGCCTGGAGGGCCAACCGTGATCCAGCGCATCGTGCCCTGTCCGACGTCGGTGCGGACCTCGAAGCCGAGGGTGTCGCGATAGAAGGCCAGGGAGGCATCCGGGTCAGTGTGCGGGAGAAAACTCGCGTGAATGGTGATGTCCATGGCGATCAGGCTAGTTGCGGCTCGGGGACGGATGCTTCTCGATTCCTGACTGGTCTGGTCACCTGTTTGGCAAGGCACGGCGGCATGCCCGCCGTGGCGCGAGCCGCCTCGCGGCGGTAGGCGCTGGGCGGCATGCCGACCAGTTCACTGAATCGGGTACTGAACGTGCCCAGTGACGAGCAACCCACCGCGAAACAGACCTCGGTCACACTGAGGTCGCCGTAGCGCAGCAGCGCCATGGCGCGCTCGATCCGCCGCGTCATCAGGTAGCTGTACGGCGACTCGCCGAAGGCGATCTTGAACTGGCGGCTGAGGTGTCCTGCGGACATATGCGCGCCCCGGGCGAGGGCCTCGACGTCCAGCGGCTGCGCGTATTCCCGGTCGATCCGGTCGCGAACCTGACGCAATCTGGCCAGGTCAGCGAGGTGCTGCGCCTGCGCCTGTCTGCTGGTCACTTGTGCATCTTATAGTTCGGCACGCAGTGACCTTCCCCGGCAGCAGCCAGCCAAGCAGGCAATCGACGGCCGTGAGCTCGGGCGCTCGGGGGGCTGGCGCGCTCGGAGGGACTCGAACCCCCAACCTTCTGATCCGTAGTCAGATGCTCTATCCGTTGAGCTACGAGCGCAGGCGAACCTCGGACAGTGTACGCCATCCAGGCCTTCACCCAGCTCGCCGCGGCCGCACGTACCGCGTCAGAACGGCCGATCCGGTCTGCTCGGCTGACAGGCACTCCAGCTGGGCGGGCGGTCCGCCGGCCCGGAATAGTCGCTCCCCGGTGCCGACAACCGTGGGAAAGGTGAGCAGCCGGTACTCGTCAACGAGGTCGGCGGCCGCCAGCTCGTGCACGACGCTCAGGCTTCCGGCGACGATGACATCCCGCTGCTCACGCCGGACGGTGTCGACCATCTCGCCGTCGATGATCGCAGAGTTCGCCCAGCCGGAAGAGTCGCCCAGAGTGCGGCTCACGACGAGCTTCGGTACGGCGTTCATCCGCACGGCGAACGGGTCGTCGCGTCCTGGCCACAACCCGGAGAAAAGTTGCCAGGTAGCGCGTCCCAGCAGCAGGACCCCGTCGTCGAGTGTGCTGCCGAGCCGGAACTTGTCTCCGGCGACTTCCTGGGGGCCGTGCCGGAACGCCCATCCGCCCGCTGGCGTACCGCCGGACCCGTCGGGGTCGGACACGATGCCGTCCAGGGTGACGAATTCGATAACGATGATGCTCACGATGACCTCCACGGTGTCGATGCTCACCCGTACATACCGGCGGCACCGGCGCGGCTCATCGCAGCTGCGGAAAGTCGCCTAGGAAATGCGTTCCGGGAGTTCGAAAGCTTCGAATACGGCAGGATCGGCGAACACCACATTGCGGGCGATCCGCCCCCGGCGGACGGTCAAGACCTGGAGTGTGTGAAGCAGGAGCCCGCCAGCAGGGTCCGGCGCGTACGCGGCGAACGCCGGCTGTCCGTTAGCGGAGAGCTGACGCACACCCCAGCCAGTTCCCCTCATCTCGAACACCCGGCGCATGAACAGGCCATAGTCCCGGCTGCCCAGGTACCACAGCGGCACCGGCGGCATCTCCAGGACAGCGTCGTCAGCCAGGAGCCGTACCAGGCCCTGCACGTCGGCAGACTCGAAGGCCTGCACGTATCGCTGGATGGCTGCCCGGGCGTCAGGGTCATTCGGCTCCGCAATCTCCGCCGCGTCGCCAACGTCCGCGAGTGCGGCACGGGCCCGCTGCAAAGCGCTGTTGACCGCCGCGATCGTGGTGCCGAGCTGCTCGGCGACCTCGGCTGCGCTGAACTCCAGTACCTCGCGGAGCACGAGGACAGCCCGCTGCCGGGGTGGCAGCGCCTGCATCGCGGCCACTAGTGCGAGCCGCAGGTCAGACCGCACCCCAATATCGAAACGACCATCAGGAAACGGCTGCAGCCAGGGAATCTCAACCGCCGGAGTCAGCGCCGCTTCAGGGTCGGTGCTGGGCGCGCCCAGCCCGGATGGCAATGGCCGTCGCGAGCGGCCTTCCAGCGCGGTAAGGCATACGTTGGTCGCGATCCGGTATAGCCAGGTCCGCAGCGAAGCGCGGGCGGGATCGTAGCGATCCCGGGCTTTCCATGCTCGCAGCATTGTCTCCTGCACTAGATCCTCGGCCTCCTGGAACGAGCCGAGCATCCGGTAGCAGTACGCTGCCAGCTCGCCACGGTAGAGCTCGAGGTCCATCGGGCAATGATCGCTCACGCGCCGGTGTCAATGGCAGACGGGCGTGAGCGCTGCTGCAGCCGAACTACCCCAAAGACGCGGCCTTGCTCGCTTCCTGATGCGCCGGGAGCACCGCGTCATATTCGACGAGCAGGTGACGAGGGCCGCGCAGTTCGGGGTTCGGCCGGTACGGTGGCGGGTCGGCGACAAGCCGGGGATTGACCAGCCTGCGGGCGAGTTCTTGCAGCGCCACCTGCCCCTCGGTCCGGGCGAGCGGCGCGCCGAAGCAGTAATGGATGCCGCCGAAGAATCCCAGGTGCGCGTTGTCGGCTCGGCCGGGGTCGAAGCGGTCGGGGTCAGCAAAGCGGCTGGGATCGCGGTTGCCGGCGGCCAGCATCAGCGCTAGCGGTGAGCCTTTCGGGATGGTGGTCCCGCCAATGTCGATGTCAGCCACGGTAGAGCGGTTGGTCCGCATCTGGACTGGCGGTTCATAGCGCAACAGCTCCTCGACGAGCGTGATGACGAGGTCGGGTTCGATGATTGAGCTGGTCGATTACGCCGGGGTGCCGCAGCAGCGTCAGCATGCCGTTGGTGATGAGGTTGACGGTGGTCTCGTGGCCGGCTACCAGCAGCAGGTTGGCGGTGGCCAGCAGATCGCCACGCGACATCGGTCCGCCCGGGCCGTGGTCGGCGAGCAGCCCCGATATCAGGTCATCGCCGGGCTTGCCGGCACGCGAGTCGACAAGCTGACTGAAGTACTGGCCGAGCTCCGCCTGGACCTGAGCTTTCTGCCGACCTCGTTCCTCGTATGTTCCGGTGCTGGGGTCAATTGTCGCGATGATCGCGTCAGCCCACTGGTGGAAGCGCGGCTGATCCTCCAGAGGGACTCCGAGGATCTGGCAGATCGCGGTGACCGGTACCGGGTAGGCAAAGTCTTCGACGATGTCAGCGCGGTTCTTGCCGGCGAACTTGTCGATCAGGCCGGCGGAGATCTCGGCGAGCCAGGGCCGCATGCCGTCGATTCGCCCTGGTGTGCAGGGCGGCCCGAACGGACGCATCGCTAGCTCCCGGAGCCGGTCATGGTCGGGCGGGTCGCGGCTGATAAAGGCCAGCGGAAGTCCGGGCTGCTCCTGGTCCGGTCCGGCTGCCGTGCTTGCCATTCCGGGGTGGCTGCGAGGATCGGAGCTGACCCTGGGGTCGTGCATCAGCGCGAAGACCTCGTTGTACGTGCTGACGACGTAGGTGCCGTCCTCCTCCCGCGTCACTGGGGTCTTGCGCAGCTCGGCATAGAGGGGGTAGGGGTTGGCACGGTTCGCAGGATCGAGCACTTGCTGGTAGATGCTGGGCTGTGCCATGACGCTTCCTCCCGCTGACCTGCTTTCGATGACGGCTGCACCCGCCTGGGTCAGCCGACGTCGATGATCTCGGCGCGGCGCTCGCTGGGATCGTGACCTGTTACCGCGACGGTGGCATGGAATCTTTCTTGCGGGTCGATCTGGGCAGGCAGCGGCTGCCTGTAGGACGGCTCGTCGACGGCCGTGTACTGGGGAGGGAACGGCGCGGCCTCTTCGATCATTTTCTGGTAGAAGTCCAGCCAGATGCCGTGATCGAAGGAGACGGCCGCGGTCATGCGGCCGCGGTAGCCGTAGGCGGCGACGAACCGGCGATCGGGCACCGACCCCTGGGCAACGACCACCTGATCAGCGAAGGTCGGCACACCGACCGACTTGATGTTCGTGCCGAACTGCTGCGACCAGAACACCGGAGTCGCCAGGTGCGGCCAGAAGTCCGCCGGGGAACTGATCATGTTGTGTGCGGCGACCTCGGCCTGGGTGACCGCGTTGCCCCAGTGCTCAAGCGCGACGAACTGGTAGCCAAACAGCGGGTGCGGGAAGCGTGCGATGTCCCCGGCGACGAAAACATCCTCGGTGGTCACGGCGTTGACATCGATCGCGCGGCAGCCGGCGTCGCAGGCAACCCCCCAGATGCCAACTGCCAGTCCCGAGTCGGCCAGCCATTCGGTGTTGCGGATCGCGCCAAGGGCAACGACCGCCACGTCGGTCTCGATGGTGGTGCCGTCAGATAGCTCAGCCCGGCGCAACCGTCCGTTGCTGTCACCCTCCAGGGAGGTGACCGTAACGCCGCAGTGCAGGTCAACATCGTGCTCGCGGTGCAAGGCGGCTGCGACCCCGCCAACCACTCCGCCAAGTGCGCCTACCAGCGGCGCTGACCCACGCTCGGCAACCGTGACGGCCAAGCCCTGGTCACGGCATGCCGAGGCGATCTCCGAGCCGGTGAACCCGGCCCCGATCACCAGCACCCGGCGGGGCCGGCCGGCCAGTCGCTGCTGTAGCGCCACCGCGTCCTCGCGGCTACGCAGCGTGAACACGCCGTCGAGGGCAGCCTCTGCCTCGTTGTGCCACGGGCGCGCGCGCGTCCCGGTAGCGATTAGCAGCCGGTCAAACTCGACGCTGCTCCCGTCGCCAAGCAGCACCCGCTTGCCCTGCCCGTCCAGCCCGGTAGCAGGAACCCCGAGCCGCCACTCCGCGTCGACTTCCTCGCCGAGCGGCAGGCCGATATGGCCGGGCGGTATCCACCCGTCCAGGACCTGCTTGCTCAGTGGCGGGCGGTCGTAAGGGCGATCCGGCTCGTCCCCGATCAGCGTCACCGACCCGGCGAAACCCTCCCGCCGCAGGAATGCAGCAGCGGCCAGGCCAGCGAGCGAGGCGCCCACGATGACGATATGGCCGCTGCGGCGGAAAGCCTCGACCGTGGCAGCCCGCCAGCCCGCTCCTGCAGGCTCGCCCGCCCGCTGCGGCGGTACCGGCCGCGACGGGGTCTGCTTTGCTCTTGCGGCGGCCGCCGCAGACCGCGACACCATGGCTGCGGGGCCGGCGGTGGCATCGATCCGGTCAACCCGGATTGCCTGAACCGGACACGCCGCAGCTGCCCGCAGGACGCGCTCACGCTGGGCGTCGTCGGGCTCCGGGTTATCCCAGAGCGCCTCGGCACCACGCATCCGGAAGATATCCGGCGCAAGGAAGGCGCACTGCCCGAACCCCTCGCACCGGGTGAAATCCACGACGAGTCTCATAGCCAGTCCCCGTTCTGGCGTGCTGTCAACTCAGCGTTCCCCGCGGGCTCATGCGCGTCTACCCCTGCCCTGGCCACTCAAAGCGCAAACTTTGCCCGGCCACGCTGCGCCACTCCGCATGTCCGGCGTCTCAGGTTCGGCGCCGCTTGCGGGCCAGCCAGGCGAGCCAGCCGAGTGCGCCGGCCGCGGCGACGCAGGCGACGGTAATCCCGGCGATCACCGGCGCACCGGTAGCCGGTCCATGCCGGGAGCGGGGCAGAGCCGCCGAGCTTGTAACCCGCGCGCCAGCGGTCGATGTCCGGAACGCGATCACGTTCTGTGCGCTGGGCGCGAGTAGCAGACCGTCGCCGATACCCGGCGTCGGGAAGTGGTTAGCGGGCGTGCCGATGACTGCCTGCTGCCGTATCTTGCCGGTGGCGGGATCGAGACCATACAGGTGCCCGGACTGCGTGATCGTCCAGACCAGGTGGCCGGCCACGATCGGGGGCCCACCGCCGGTGCTGGAGTTCCATTTCAGGCGCAGCGCCGGCGGAGATCTGGTAGCTGTGACGGCGACGATGCCGTTGAGACAGGGCAGGTACACGGTCATCCCGGCGTCGGCGCTGCCGCCGTCGATGTTGGTGGTGCAGACCGGGCCGAGCTTGGCCTGCTGCTTGCCGATGCCGCCCAGGTGCTTGCCATTGAGCAGGAACACGATCGTGTTCTTGCCGGTTAGGACGACCTGGCCGTCGGGCAGTAGCACCGGCTCGACGGACATGTCCAGGTCATCAGAGTCATTGACCGCCCAGTCAGCCGGCGCGAAATACTGCACCAGCTTCAAGGACGGGGAGAGTTCAAGCACGGCGTCACTATCGTCGAAGGGGTGCTTCGCTGAGTACACCGTTCCGGGACCCGTGGCCACCCATAGGTCACCGTTGGGGCCGACTGCGGGTGCCGCGCCGCCCATCCAGACCGCTCCCCGGTCATCGCCGGGTGACGCGGCGACGGTGAAGAACTGCGGTGTCCCGCCTGACTCGGGGACCGAGACAACCCTGCCCCGGTAGAAGCCGCACATCTCGGCGTTCCCGCCGTAGCCGAAATAGACGTGCCCGTCATCGATCGTCAGCCCCGTGCGCTGCAGGATGTTCGCCGGGGGCTGGCCGGGCGGGTCGACGTCCTGCGAGAGCTCGACCTGACCCGAGGAGGTATTCAGCCCGGTCAGCATGTGAGCCGGCTGCCCGTTCACCAGTTGATCGGCCACGACGAAGATCTCGCGGCGGGCCTGGTCAATGACCGGCGTGCCGGTAATGCCGACGTTCGGGATGATGTCCGAGCACAGCAGATGGGTCCCGGCCGTCACCGGGGTGCCCAGCCGGGCCGACCAGGCTATTGCGCCGGTCGCCGCCGAAAGTGCGTAGACGACGTCATTCTCGGTCGCTACGTAGACCCGGCCATCGAACGCCAGCGGCTCACCGTACAACTGCCCGTCCAGCGTCGGCGACGTCCACGCCCTGACCGAGGTATCCACCGAACCCACTGCGGCCGCGACTGCGCGGCCCGCTGGACCATCGTGATACACGGTCCACGAAGGAGTCCTCGCCGGTCCGCGCGAGTGAGTCAGGGCGAGAGCCGGCGGCGCGATGATCGCGCTCGCGGCGACGCAGCCGAGGAACGACGCAACTCGGCGCAATCTGAGAGACCGGCCCATCAGCAGCCCCTTCTGCTCGCGGCGGCCCAGCGCTTCGCTCGGGGGGTCTACCCAGACGAAGGCATTCAGCCTCGGATTTCTCTCAATCGATTAGGTCGGGCGGGCGCATAGTGCGATCGGTCGCCGCGCCCGCCGCAGAACCACGGTCGCGCTGCCGGCTCTGCTGGCAGACGCGGATGATAGGGAGGAGCGCCATGTACAAGCTGATGTTTACTGTCGTGTTCCGGCGAATGCCCGCCGAGGCGGCGCACCGGCTCGGGTTCACCCTGATCTGCTGCCTCGCCGCGGTGCCTGGTTGCGCGTGGCTGCTGCAGCGCTGGCTGGCACCGCGCGATCCGGTGCTTCGGGTCCGCGCGTTCGGCAGGGAGTTGCCGGGCCCGCTGGGGTTGGCCGCGGGCTTCGACAAGGACGCCGTCGGCGTAGCCGCCCTCGGTGCTCTGGGATTCGCGTTCGTCGAGGTCGGCACCGTGACCGCGGAGCCTCAGCCAGGTAACCCTCAGCCACGCTTGTTCCGGCTGCCCGCCGACCGTGCGCTGATCAACCGGATGGGTTTCAACAACCACGGCGCGGCGGCAGCCGCCGCACGGCTGCGGCGAAGGCCGGGGTCCGCCTGCGGGGTGGTGGTCGGAGCCAACATCGGCAAGACGAGGGTCACGCGGCAGTCTGCGGCAGCCGCCGACTACGCGCAAAGCGCCCGGCTGCTCGCTCCTGTCGCCGACTATCTGGTCATCAATGTCAGCTCACCCAACACGCCGGGCCTCCGCGATCTGCAGGCCGTCAGTGAACTTCATGCGCTGATAGTGGCGGTACAGGACGCCTCGCGATCGGCCGGCAGCGGCGACGTTCCCCTGCTGGTGAAGATCGCGCCCGACCTCGCGGACGAGGACCTCGACGCAGTCGCCGACCTGGCGCTCGAGTTGGGTCTTGCCGGGATCATTGCAACTAACACGACGGTCAGCAGGGATCATCTGACCAGCCCGGCGGCTGTGATCGCAGCAGCCGGTGGCGGCGGACTGTCCGGGCCGCCGCTACGGCCGCAAGCGGTTCACGTGCTGCGGAGGCTGCGGGCTCGGCTCGGCGACCGCCTGATGATCGTTGCGGCAGGAGGGATTGACACGCCGGACGACGCCTGGGAGCGGATTCGGGCTGGTGCCACGCTGCTTGAGGGCTATACCGGATTTATCTACGGCGGGCCCGCGTGGCCGCGCCGCGTGCATCGCGGCCTCGCCCGCCGAGCCCGCGAGGCAGGTTTCGCGTCGGTTCAGGACGCAGTCGGCACGGGCGCCTTAGCCAGCGCTCGCATCAGCTGAGGGCGTCGCGGCCGGCGATCAGCGCGAGCGTCGCCCTCGCAGCCTGCCCGGCTGCGTCGGCCGCTTGCTGGCGGTTAGTGCCTCGGTTGAGGTAGAGGCGGCCGCATGACGATAATCCCGTTATGACTGATAACGACCAGCGAGCCACATCGTTCGGGAGCGTCGCCACTAGCTACGACCGGGTGCGACCCGGCCCGGCGCCGGAAGCAGTGGACTGGCTGGTGCCTCCTGGCTGTCGTATCGCGGTGGACCTCGCCGCCGGGACGGGGCTGTTCACCCGCGCGCTGGAGGGCCGGGCAGAGCACGTCGTCGCCGTCGAACCCGACTGGCGGATGCGGGACGTGCTCGCCGCACGATCGCCTGGCGTGCGAGTGCTTTCCGGAAGCGCTGAAGAGATCCCGTTGCCAGATGGCGACGCCGACGCGGTTCTGGTGTCGACCGCCTGGCACTGGTTTGACCCCGGCAGAGCCGTTCCCGAGATCGCCAGGGTGCTTAAGGACGGGGGCCGCCTTGGGGTGGTGTGGACTAGCCGGGACAGGGCCGAGGACTGGGTGGCGAATCTTGACGTGATTCGCTCGCCGAGGGAGCCACGCAACCTCGACGAGGTACGCGAACGGCTGTCGCGGCAGCACTCGGTCGTTCTGCCCGAAGGGGCCGATTTCGGGCCGCCGCAGGTCGCGTCGTTCGGGTTCAGCCGGGTCATCTCCGTGGCCGACACACTGGACTGGCTCGGCACGGCCAGCCAGGTCCTCACCGCTGGCCGTGCCGACCGGGATGCGGGCCTCGCCCGGGCCCGCGCGGCACTGCTGGCCAGGGCGGATGACGGCGAGTTGATAGAGATGCCGATGAGGTCGTGGTGCTGGCGGGCCGATCGCCTGACCCGCGCTGTCGCGCCGACTGTCAGCCATAGGCGCTGAGGCGGGGTCGGGGAAGATCTCCTCCTCCCCGTTGTCGATCGCGTCGAAGATGGCCAGCGCAACCGGCCGACGACCCCGCTACGTGCCCGCGCGCTGATCCGCGCAGGCGCCGACGCGGTCGTGAGGTTAACGCAGCAGCACGACGTGGTTGATCCTTCGCGACAAAGCACCCCACCACTGGACTGCTGGCCGGGCGTGGAGGCTGTCGTCGTCTCCACCGACAACGCACTGACGTAGTAGCCGCAATCGCGCTGCCGCTGATGTTCCCTATGGACCTGTCGAGCCCATTGGGGGATGATATGGGCGCTCTCACTTGCGGTTGCAAACTGCCGCAAATTACGTCAACGTCCTGGCCGAGACCTAGCCGGTTGACATTCCGGCGCCGTAAACGGAGGTGCGGATGCCCAGGCACAGGCTGCGTCAGACCTTACAGGTAGCAACCATCAGCGTGAGGCGCTACTTCGCCGTGTGGAAGTACCTGATGGGGATGGCGGCGTGGAGGCGGAATTCCAGCGCGGGGAAGAGGCGCTGGGGTGCGCTGGCTGCCGCGGTCACAGTTCCCACGCTGGCGCTCGCCCCGATCACATTATCCGGCGCTCCGGCGGCCTCTGCGTCCATATCGGCGCGGGTCACAGGCCAGGTGGCAGCCGCGATCCCGGCCCCGGTGCAGCAGGGCATGGCAACGCTCGTGCGAGGAGGTGACAGCGGCGGAGGCGGGCTAATCGGCCCCTCGTGGTGGCAGGCCGGAGTGGCGCAGTCGACGCTGGTGACCTACATGCAGACCACTGGCGATAAAAGTTATGAATCCGTAATCGCCGCCGCTTTCGCGCTAAAGGGCGGGAATTACATTGGATTCGAGGACCACTATGACGACGACACAGCCTGGTGGGGACTGGCCTGGCTGCAGGCTTATGACCTCATGGGCAACCTCAAGTACCTGACTACCGCCGAGAACCTCGCCGCCTATATCCACAAGGGCGGCTGGGACAACACCTGCGGCGGAGGCGTCTGGTGGCGCCGGAGCAGCGATATCACCTCGCACGGTGCGAAGAACGCGATCGCAAATGAACTGTTCCTCGAGCTGACCGCCTGGCTGTACAACACCACCCACATCACGACGTTCAAGACCTGGGCTCTGGACGAGTGGGCATGGTTCCAAAAGGTCGGGATGATTAGCAACGGGAGGAGGTTCACGTTTGATAAGAAGAGCTACACCGTGCCCGCCGGTCTAGTGACCGACGGCATCACTAGGTCCGCGTACAACGGCAGAGCGTGCTCGGACGGCAAAAGCACTCCGGACACTTTCACCTACAACCAGGGCGTGATCTTGGCTGCACTGGCCCAGCTGTACACCGCGACCAAGGACAAGGCACTGCTGAGAGTGGCTGAGAAGATCGCCCACGCCGTGCTCAACTCGGCCCACAACGCGGCAAGCAACAAGCTTGTTACCAAGAACGGCGGGCAAGGCGTGCTCATCGAGGCCGACTCATCATGCCCGGCGACTGGCACAAGCTGCGCAACTGGCGACGGCGCTGCTTTCAAGGGCATATTCGTCCGCGACCTTAAGGTGCTAGCAGTAATCGCGAAAACGACGCAGTACAACACTTTCTTCAAAACACAGGCGAGCTCCATCGACGCGCACGACACAACAAATGTAACTATTTCCCACGTGCACTATCGCTGGTTCGGCTTCCACTGGAACGGGCCACCGAAGCCGTACGCCATCGCCACGGAGACAAGCGCCCTTGAGGCACTTATAGCCGCGCTCGACCTGCCGAAGTAGGTTACTGACCCTGCTGAGCTCCGAATCCGGCCACGCCTCGGCCGTCGGACAGGCAAGCCGAGCAGGCAAGAGGAGGGGCTGGCCTCGGTGACCTACGTCGGCCGCAGGTTGCTCGCCCAGGAAGAAGAAAGCACCGCGCGGCTAGATCGGTGCCATATCGACGAACCGGCTGTAGTGACCCTGGAACGCGACGGTCACCGTGGTCGTCGGGCCATTTCGGTGCTTAGCGACGATCAGATCCGCTTCGCCAGCCCGCGGCGACTCACGTTCGTAAGCGTCCTCGCGGTGCAGCAAGATCACGACGTCAGCATCCTGCTCGATGCTGTTGTGGACCGCTATTCCGTTGGCTACGAAGTTGTGCAGTCCGGTTACAGTCGCGTCGTAGACGTCCTGGACTCCGATCGGCTCCACCGAGACGATCTCGTCCCACAAGACGTCATTGGCAGCGAGCAGCTCGAGTTCCGCATCGTCAAGAACCTCGGCCACAAGGGCTAGCCTGCCGCGGCTCGGCGAGTGCTTCCACAACGTACTGCCACAAAACTGCGTTCCGATCGCGGCAGCGAGCTGTCTGTGCGACAGTCCCTGATCGGCCAGAGCACGGCGCACGCGCTGCCAGACCTCAGCAGGAATCGTGGCTACGTTCGTGTTTCCGTGACAGCCTTCAACGATCGTCTGAAGCTCTTCGCAAGCCGCAGCGCGTGCCCCGTGGACGCCGATCTTGGTTAGGAAGGAAAGCTGATCGTCCCGGCCGGAGATATCTAGCGTGAACTGCGGACGGTGCGGACCAGCCGAGACGTTACGGATGCGCGCGTTGATGCCGAACCGACGCAGCAGGCTCGCCACGTCATCTAGAAGCCGACGGCTCGTCGAGCCGTAGTAGATGCGTCCACCCCGTCCGTTGCGGGTAATCGTGACTGATCCGTCGGTCGCCCACAGATGCCGGAGGAAGAGCGCGACCTGGTCGTTGCGCAGTTGGAAGACGCCTGACGGCACGAACTTCTCGTGCGAGCGCAGACCGAACAGCCCCAGCTCATCCAGCCAGCTCGCGATCGGGTTGCGGAGTCCCCGAGCCAGGCGGTACGGCGCGCGGAGCCGCAGCGTCACAACTCGCGCTTGGGGATAGTCATCCCTGACGGCGACGACACCGAAATGCTTCGCCGCCTGGGTGACGGCCCCGAGGTTAGCTTCATCGACGCTGGCATACCGGATCGGCTGGCGCTTAACGAATGAACCGTCGCCCAGCAGGTGCGCCAGCAACACGACACGATCGTCAGGCCATTGGGCAGGCACCAGCGGAGCCGGGGCGAGCCTGGGCACCGCAATGCGGGAACCGATACCAAGCTCGGCCAGCGGCATCCAGCCGTCGATTGTCAGGAACCGGTGGTTGCCGGTCGCTTCGATCTCCCGGCCCGAACTCAGGCGCAGCGCAAAGACCTCCTTGTGCCCGGTCGGGAAAACGTGGCTCATCGTCGCCTTGACGTACCTGAGCCGCTCGTCGAGTGCCCAGACCGGGATGTCACGTGCACGCGAGGCCAGAAGGTGACCCAGGCTCACCTCTTCGTTAGTGTCCGCGCGCATGACGCGGGTACTTGCCGTCAGGCAGCCAGATTCCCGTAGATCTGCGAGCAACGGGCGCTTGTCGGTTCGCATCTCCGGACCGCGGTTGAGCTGAGCCAGCGCGACGACCGGCACGTTCAGCTCCTTAGCCAGCAACTTCAGCGACCGGGACAGCTCAGATACTTCCTGCTGGCGGTTCTCGACGCGCTTCGGTGAGCTCATCAGCTGCAGGTAATCGATGACAACGAGCCTGAGGTCGTTGCGCTGCTTCAGCCGCCGGCACTTGGACCTGATCTCCATCATCGACATGTTCGGCGAGTCATCGATATACAGCGGCGCGTCGACGACCTCGCTCATCCGTCGCGCCAGCCGGGTCCAGTCGTCTTCCCCCAGCTGACCGGTGCGCATGGCCTGAAGCGGCACCCGCGCCTCCGCCGACAGAAGCCGCATCGTGATCTCGTTCCGGCTCATCTCCAGGCTGAACAAGACGGCGGTGAGACCAGACTGCACCGACGCCGCCCTGGCGATGTCGAGCGCCAGCGCCGACTTTCCCATCGCCGGGCGGGCCGCGATGACGATCATCTGGCCCGGATGCAGGCCGTTGGTCAGCGCGTCCAGGTCGGCAAAGCCGGTCGGGACACCTGCCAGCGTCGCGCCCCGGCTGCCGATTGCCTCGATCTCGTCCAGGGCGCCCGGCATGATCGCAGCCAGCGGCAGGTAATCCTCGCTCACCCGCCGGTCGGTCACGCCGTACACCTCGGCCTCGGCCCGGTCGACGAGGTCATCAGCATCACCGTCACCGGCGTAGCCGAGCTGCACGATCCGGGTGCCCACCTCGACCAGCCGCCGGAGGATGGCTCGCTCGCGGACAATCCGCGCGTAATAGCCCGCATTCGCCGCCGTCGGCACGGACGCGATCAGCGTGTGCAGATAGGGCGCCCCGCCCATCCGGCCGATGTCGCCGTTGCGGGTCAGCTCGGCCGCGACGGTCACCGCATCAGCAGGCTCGCCGCGTCCGTACAGGTCCAGAACGACGTCGTGAATGATCTGGTGGGCGGGCCGGTAGTAGTCATGTGCCTTGATCACGTCGAGCACGTCGGCGATCGCGTCCTTGGACAGCATCATGCCGCCGAGCACGCACTGCTCGGCCGCGAGGTCGTGCGGCGGCGTTCGCTCGAACCCGTCGCCCCTGGGCACGATCTCCGCAACGCTCACCGGCACCACTCCCCTCCCAGGCCAGCTATGCCAGCCATCCCCGTCCAAGCAGCCCGTGCTCGTCCAAACGCGCTGATGCACGCCCTCCGTAACAGAGAGCGCCATTTGCCGCGCCTTCGGGCATGCGCAACAGCTGCCAATTCCGCATCAGCCACCACGAGATCCCAAGCCTGTTCTATCGAACGACTCCGACAGTTTTCAGCGTCTCGCGCGAGTCGTCGAGTCGTCGTGTGCACAGGCCTGTGGACAGGCTGTGCAGACACGCCGCACGCGCTGTGCGCAGCCTGGGGACACGGTTGTGGAAACAGCTGCGAATACCCGCCGATTGGCATCGCAGCCTGCGAGAACGTTCTGCCCAGGGTGTGCATACAAGATTTTTTGACCCGGTAAGAACGCACCCGGAAACGGCAAGTTATCCACACTAGGAATTTGACGTCCAACGTCATGCCGGAGCTTCGCCGAGCCTGGCCGGGGCAGCCAGCAGATCCGCCGATTTGGCATGCGAGCGAGCCCGCGCGCAGCTACAGTTCGACTATGTGTTCGAATGGGGGATCGCACCAGCTTTCGGCGGGAGACATAGCGGCCGAGGTAGCCAGGACAGTCGACGAGCTCGCCGCCGCCCTGAGCGCGGGTGACGACGCGGGCGATCAGCAGATCGCGGCGCAACTGGCCGGCGCATGGGCGATGATTACCGCCGCCGATCCCGAGCTGGCCGCGCGGCTGGCCCGGTACTCGCCGTCATAACACCCTTAACTACGGGGAACGGGCCTGTTCAGGCTCGGCTAGCCCGATTCACCCGGCGCCAGCGCGCGGCCCTGCGGTCGGCAAGTACCTGATGCACTACGTTCCTGCCCGGAATGCCAGTAACACCGCCACCGCCGTGCGTCGACGAGCCGGCCTGGTACAAGCCGTCCACCGGAGTGCGCAGATCCGCGTACCCTGCCGCTGGCCGGGCGTGGAACATCTGGCCGAGGGTCAGCTCACCGTGGAAGATGTTGCCGCCAACGAGGCCGTACTCCTGCTGCATCAGCTGCGGGCCGATCACCTGCCGGTGCAGGACGGTATTCGCGAAGCCTGGCGCGACCGCCTCCATCCTGGCAATCACCCGGTCGGCGTACGCGCTGAGCGCTTCGTCGTCCGTCTGGTCGGCGTAGCTATGCGGCACCCACTGAGTGAACATCGACACGATGTGCTGCCCGGCCGGCGCCAGGCTGTCGTCGAATACGCTCGGGATGCAGACGTCGGCGAATGGCAGCCGTGATGGCGTGCCGGCAACCGCGTCCTGGTAGGCCATCTCGAGGTCATCGAGGCTCTCGGCGAGCACGATGGTGCCGCCATGCACCTGCGGGTCGTAATCCGGATGACTCGCGAAGACCGGCAGCCGGTCCACCGCCAGGTTTATCTTCACCGTGCCGCTGCGGGAGTGCCAGCCGCGGATGTCAGCGACGAAGTCAGCCGGCAGCTCGGCGGGGTCGAGCAAGTTGAGGAACGAGATCCGCGGGTGCGCTGTCGTGATGACGGTCGGCGCGTCGACCTGCTCCCCGCTGGCGAGCGTCACGCCGGTTGTCCGCCCGCCGGCTGTATTGATCGCGGCGACGGCAGTGCCGGTGCGTATCTCGGCCCCGAACGACCGGGCCGCAGCCGCAAGAGCAGCCGTCACCCCGCCCATCCCGCCTCGCGGGAACCCCCATGCGCCGGCCTGACCGCCAGCGTCGCCGAGGTGATGGTGCAGTGTCACGTACGCGCTGCCTGCCGACCGCGGCCCGGCCCAGGTCCCGATGACCCCGGAGACTGAGAGCAGCCCGCGCAGCGCGTCGCTCTCGAAATACTCATCCAGGAGGTCGGCGATACTGCCGGTCAGCAGCCGGGTGATGTCAACTGCCGCCCTGGTATCGACCTTGCGCAAGTGCCTGAGCAGCAGACCCTGGCGGAGAAGGTCCGCCGGGCGCCGCGAGCCGAGCCGGGGCGGGATCTGGGTGAGCATCGGGCCGAGGATCGCTCCGATTCCGGCCATGTGCGCCTCGTAGGCGTCATAGCGCGCAGCGTCGTGCGCGGAGAACTTAGCGATCTCGGCCCGCCGATCGCCCGGTTCATGCGGCAGCCTGAGGTAGCGGCCGTCGGCGCGTGGCGCGAAGTACGGGCCTTGCGGGTACACGTGGTAGCCATGCCTGACCAGGTCTAGGTCGGCCACCAGGTCCTGCGGCAGCAGCGAGACGACATAGGAGAGCGAGGTAACGGTGTAGCCGGGCCCGAACGGGTGCTCGCTGACCGCCGCGCCGCCAACGACGTCGCGGCGCTCGCAGACCAGTACTGACAGCCCGGCCCGTGCCAGGTAGGCGGCAGCCACCAGGCCGTTGTGACCGCCTCCGATGATCACGACGTCCCGGCTAGCGGACACTGGCTGCGGTTCCCTTCAGGCTGGATTGATCATGAGATATTCGCATCAGCCTAAGGGAGCCAGCGGCGTAGCTAGACCGGAGCGCGACTGGCTAGCTATTGCCGGACGGACCCGACTGGCGTAGCCCGGCGACAAGCAGCCCGACCATGCGACGTGCGTCATAGCCGCAGGTGCCGTCGACACCAGCGCACAGGCTGCCGATGGCGCGCATGAGCCCGTAGGCGTCCGCATCCGGGCCGATCTCCTCTGCCGCGGTAGCGGCGTCGATCAGCTGAGCGCAGACGGGCACGAGGCGGTCGAGAAAGTAGGCATGCAGAGTCTCGAAGCGTGCCTTGTCGGACTGCAGCGCCGTGGCAAGCCCGTGCTTGGTGACCAGGAAGTCGACGAAGAGATTAACCCACCGTGTCAGCGCCTCGAACGGCGTGCTGGTGCTTGCCAGCAGGGCTGGTCCGGCTTGCGCGCATGCCTCGACCTGGTGGCGGTAGACGGCAATGACGAGGTCTGCCCGGGTCGGGAAGTGGCGGTAGATCGTGCCCATCCCGACTCCGGCCGCTGCCGCGATCTCGCGCACCGGCGCCGCCACACCAGAACCGACGAATACGGCGGCCGCGGCGTCGAGCAGGGTCTGTTCGTTGCGCCGGGCGTCGGCTCGCTTTCTTGCGGACGTCGGATCTGCTGATCCGTCGATGTCGGGCACCGTGCCGGTTCCTCTCGTAGCCCGTTGCAAAGCGGAACGCTGCTCCGTATAGTGAGCGGAGCGATGTTCCGCTTTTCATGGTGCCACAACGCCGGCACCTCCGGACCACGACGGAAGGACTGACGGCTCCATGTCTATCGCGACAGGCGCGCGGTTCGGGATCATGACAGCCCCGATGCAGGTGACCTACGGCGAAGTTCTGCGGGTGTGGCGAGAGGCGGACACGATCCCGCTGATCGAGCATGCCTGGCTGTTCGATCACCTCATGCCGATCGGCGGTGACCCGGACGGGCCGATCTTCGAAGGCTGGACGCTGCTCTCGGCGCTAGCCGCGCAAACGCAGCGGCTGCGTCTCGGGCTGCTAGTGACGAGCAACCGATTCCGGCCGCCAGCGATGCTTGCCAAGATCGCTTCGACCGTTGACATCGTGTCCGGCGGGCGGCTTGAATTCGGCATCGGCGCGGGCTCGCGGCCGGGACACCCACTGGCCCGGCGTGAGTACGAAGCTCACGGCCTCCCGTTCCACGACTCTGCCTATGCAGTCGGGAGCCTCGCAGAAGCATGCACGATCATCCGGCGCCTGTGGACCGAAGCCGGGCCGTTCGACTTCGACGGCTCCTACCACCAGCTGACCGGAGCGTTCTGCAATCCGAAGCCAGTCCAGCGTCCTCACCCGCCGATACTCATCGGAGGACGCTCGACCGCGACGCTACGGGTGGTCGCCGAGCATGCCGACCTGTGGAACATGCCCGGCGGCGACATCGGCGACGCGGCCAGCCGCAGCGCGCTCCTCGACGGCTTCTGCGCCGAGATCGGCCGCGACCCGGCGGCGATTACCCGGTCAATGTTCCTGCAGGTGTCCTACGACCAGCCCGGTAGCACCCGGGACGCCATCGCAGCGGCAACCGGCGCCGGCTTCCAGCACATCGTCCTCGGGCTACCGGCCCCGTATCCCGAGAACGTCGCGCACTGGATCGCCGAGGAGATTATCGCCAAGCCGGCCTAGCGGTGCATGACGAGTTACTCGCTAGCACCCGGCCCGGCGTGGAGTCCCTGGGTCAACCGCTGGCCGGAGTCAGCTTGCCGTGACCTCGATGTCGAGCCTGGCGCTGACTTCGGGGTGCAGCCGGACTGCGACCTGATGCGATCCGATGGTCTTGATGGGGTTCTTGACCTCGATCTTGCGCTTGTCGAGTTCGGGACCGCCCGCGTTCCTGACCGCCTCGGCGATGTCCGCCGTGGAGACCGAGCCGAACAGGCGGCCGCCACTGCCGGCCCGAGTCTGCAGCCGCACCCTGAGGCTGCCCAGCCGGCTGGCTGCTTCCCTGGCGTCATCGAAACTGCGGATCTCGCGCGCAGCGCGCGCGCGCTTGATGAGTTCGATCTGCTTCTCCGAGCCGCGGGTCCACGGCATCGCCAGGCTGCGCGGCACGAGGTAATTCCGGCCGTCGCCGGCCTTGACCTCGATGACGTCGCCGGGTGCGCCGAGGCCGGTCACTTCCTGAGTCAGGATCAACTTCATTGGCTTGCCGCTCATGGCTTCGGTGTCCTCCCCGGCCTAGCGAGCCGTGCTCGTATAGGGCAGCAGAGCCATCTCGCGTGCGTTCTTGATCGCCGTGGCGACGTCGCGCTGGTGCTGCGTGCAGTTACCGGATACCCGCCGCGCACGGATCTTGCCGCGGTCGGAGATGAACTTCCGCAGCAGCCCGGTGTCCTTGTAGTCCACCCTGGTCGCCTTTTCCTGGCAGAAATGGCAGACCTTCTTCTTTGGCTTGCGGATCGGTGGCTTGGCCATCGTGGTGCTCCTTCGCTGTCCCGGCCGTCGGCCGGGAAGGTTGGCAGAGCCCCGCTTGTCGCGGGGATGGTCGGTTTCTTCTGTCTAACTCGCGTTAACTCTGGATCGGCTCCGCTAGAACGGGGGCTCGTCGGAGAAGCCGTTGTCGGCCGGGTCGGCAGCCCACGGGTCATCATTGGCGCGCCCGGCGTTTCCACCATACCCGCCCTGGCCGCTCTGGCCGCTCTGGCCTCCGCCGCCGAAGCCGCTGCCGCCGCCGCCCGACCTTGTCGACCGGTTGACCTTGGCGGAGGCGTTACGCAGCGACGGGCCTACCTCGTCTACCTCGATCTCGTAGACGGTGCGCTTCTCGCCTTCCTTCGTCTCGTAGGACCGCTGCTTCAGCCGGCCGGACACGATCACGCGCATGCCCCGCTGGAGGCTTTCCGCTACGTTCTCTGCGGCCTGTCGCCACACGTTGCAGGACAGGAACAGCGAATCGCCGTCTTTCCACTCATTTGTGGTCCTGTCCATGAATCTCGGTGTCGACGCCACCCGGAAGGTAGCGACCGCCTGGCCGGTCGGGGTGTACCGGAGCTCCGGGTCATTGACGAGGTTGCCGATGATGGTGATGTTCGTGTCGCCTGCTGCCATCGGGGTTCTCCCGCTCGCTCGGGTCGGGTTAGGTCGAGCTTGTGCTGGTGGACTGGACTTGACCTGAACTCAGTGCAGGTCAGGCCGCATGATCTTGGTCCGCAGAACCGCCTCGTTCAGGTTGAGCTGGCGGTCGAGTTCCTTGACGGTGTCAGGCTCGGCCTTGAGCTCGATGACGGTGTAGATGCCCTCGGACTTCTTGTCGATCTCGTAGGCCAGCCGACGGCGGCCCCAGACGTCCACTTTGTCGACAGTTCCCCCAGCCGAGGTAACGACGGTCAGGAACTGGTCGAGGGACGGCTGCACGGTGCGCTCTTCCAGCGAGGGATCGAGAATGATCATCATCTCGTACTGGCGCATGGCTCTGACATGCCTCCTTTGGACTACGGCGGTCACGGTATCTCCGTGACAGGAGGAGCTGCGAACCGACCGCGGGGCGGCCTCATCACAGCTGCGCTAGCTTACCAGCCGGGCAGCACAGTTCCGGCCGCTCCGGCTGCGTTACCTGTGCTGCCCGCGTTTCATGTTCCTTTCTGGCGCCGACGGGAACACACTGGAAGGCAGCAGACCCCTGCAGGCGATTTCCACCCATCGTTGGGAGTAGCCCGATGCCCGAGGCCACGAGCACTCAAACGGAGACTCGCGGGTTGCCGCTCACCCTGAACACAGACGGCCAGCGGCACCCGGTGCTGAACGCTGCCACTGCCTTCACGTTCGTGGCCGGTATCGCCGCCTTCGCGCTCGGCCTCGTAGTCAGAGCCCACCTCGCAGCGACGGTCGTTGGCATCATCGCGTTCGGCGTCGGCATGACGTCCCAGCTGATGTCAGCGACCAGGGAGCAACGCGTTTTCATCATGGCCGGGATCATCGCCGCCGGAGTCGGCGGAGGCCTCGGTATCGCGCACGGCGGATTCGGCTGAGGCGCCGGGCATCGCGAGCGCCTGGGCCGCCCGGCTGTCGGTTGCTCCCGATACGCTCGCCTGATGATTCGGATTGGTGCCCATCTGCACGATGGTGACCCGCTAGCCGAGGCCACGGCGATCGGCTCGGACGCTGTTCAGTTTTTCCTCGGTGATCCGCAAGGCTGGAAGGCGCCAGTCTTTCCTGGTGAGCCCGCCGAAGTCCGGGCGGCATTCGCGGCGGCTGGCGTTGACGCCTATGTGCACTCGCCTTATGTCATCAACGTGGCTTCGCCGAACAACCGGATCAGGATTCCCAGCCGCAAGCTGCTCGAGCAGCAATTGGCGGCCGCTGCATCCATCGGCGCCAAGGGCCTGATCGTCCACGGTGGGCACGTCACCGCCGGCGTCGATGCTGAGGAAGGCTACGACAGCTGGCGCAAGGCGATCGAGCGGATCGAACGGCCGCTGCCGATGCTCATCGAGAACACCGCCGGCGGTGACGGCGCGATGGCGCGCGGCCTGGATGGCATAGCCAGGTTGTGGGAGGCCGTGGCGACCGCAGCTGACGGCGGCGGTGAGGTCGGATTCTGCCTGGACACCTGCCACGCGTTCGCATCCGGCGAGGACCTGTCGACCGTCGTGCAGCGGATCACCGCGATCACCGGCCGGATCGACCTGGTGCACTGCAACAACTCGCGCGACGAGTTCGGCTCTGGCAGGGACCGCCATGCCGGCCTTGAGTCAGGCACCATCGACCCGGCATTGCTTGTCGAGGTGGTCCGGGCTGCCGGCGCAACCGCTATCTGCGAGACCCCGGATCCCGCCGTCGACGTTAGCTGGCTCCGGGCGAAAGTCAGCTAGGCAGCTGCGCCCGGCCGGGTTGCCAGGCGCCTTCAATGCGCGAGCCGACCGCTAGGCGACCAGGCCGAGGGCAGCGGCCAGCCGGGAGGCCGCCAGCCGGTCGGCGGTGGCTTCGGCGGCAAGCACGATGCTCGCTGCTGATCCGGGCGAACTGCCTGAGCCTGGCGAACTGCGAACGTAGCTTGTCGTGCGCGCGGTGAAGCCGCACGGCGAACCGGGGCTTGGCGTGCACGTGGCCGAAACAGACACCGAAGGCGTCACGCTCGGAGTGGGAGACGGCGAGCTACACGACTGACCGAATCCCTGGCAGGTCGGAGTAGGAGACGGTGAGGTGCCGCACTGGCCGATCCCGAAAGCCGGCTGGCAGGACTGCGACGGGTTCGGGTGCGCGCACCATGGCGCGCCTTGCGGGCAGGTACATGCCTGGGTGTGGCCGCCCGGCTTGCAGATCGGCTTGTTCGGCTTGGCCTTCTTCGCGTGCACCTGGATCCAGGGCACGAACGGTGCGCCCTGGTCTTGCGCGAACGTGCTCAGCGGGATGGTGGCCATGTTGTTGAGATTGGACGCCATGAACTCATTCCAGGTGCTGGCCGGCGAGCCGCCGCCCTGCGAGCCCGGCGTCCCGCCGACGCTCGGCAGGTTGTCCAGGTTCTGGGTACCAGGATCGTTGGTGAACAGCGCCACCGACAGCGCGTACTGGTCCGGAGTCGCTCCGATGAACCAGGCTTCCGACGCGGCAGCTCCGCTACCCAGCGTTCCCGTCTTAGCGATCACATCACCGCGGCGGAACGGCACGTTCACGTCGGCCGTGCCGCCACCCATGTTGTTGTCGAACGAGAGCGCCCAGTCGACATCGGCCGCAGCCGGCGGGCTGAGCGCCTGGACCTTATGGAGGTGCGACGCTACCGTGATGCCGCTTTGCTGCACCGACTTGATCACGGTCGGAGTGTGAGTACACGCCGTCATCTGCCAGCGTGGCGAAGGTGGTGGCCTGCTCGATCGGCGTCAGCGGGTTCTCGCCAAGGGCGATAGCCGGGGACCCGCGAGTTCCGGCCGATTCCCCGCCTTTGTCCGTGCTGTCCGGGCTGAAGTTGCTGAAAAGCCCGTGGCCCGGGTACCAGGTTTTGCCGACTTTGTAGCCACGGCCTGTCATGTCGTTGCACACCGCGATCGTCTGAGCCACCGTGTCACCGCCATTCGAGGCACCGCACGGCGCCACGAACGCGTTCTGCCCGACGCCGAGCAGCCGGGCCATGTTGATGACGTTGTTGATGCCGTCACGATGCGCGAGGTCCTCGAAGGCCGGGTCGGACGAGATAGCCGCAGCCACGTTGACCGGAAGCGGCCGCCCGGAGTTTTCATCTGTCTCATCGAACTTGAAGTAGTCAGTGCCGTTGGACGCGAAGCAAACGCTCGCCTGCGCCGAGCATCCGCGCGGCGGACTCGTCGGTGAGAGCATCAACTCTGTCGCCGCGGTCCCGCCCGGCGAATTAAGCGGGATCCAGATCGGCGAGTAGCCGTTGAGCTTGCTGCTGAAAACGTTCATGTTCTGGTTGACAGCGCTCGCCAGCACGTACGGCTTGAAGGACGAGCCGACCGGCTGAGCGGACTCGGCGTTGTTGATGTCGCAATCGACAGCGTCGCACCGCTTCTGGTTCGACAGGTAACCGGGCCCCCCGTAGATGGCCACGATCGCGCCGGTCTTGGAGTTCTCCAGCACCGCGCCGATCCGGTCATAGTTCCGGAACGAAGTCGCTCCCTCCTCCGCAGCGAGCGTCTTCATCTGCTGCTTCTCCGCATTGACCGCACGGGCCAGCGCCTTGACCATAGCCATGCTGAAGGTCGTCCTGATCTTGTAACCGCCGGTGTCGACCTCGGGCTGGGTAAGCCCGTAGCCGCCGTCCGCGAATGGCGCTTCGAGTTGCTGCAGCACCATGTTCATCAGGTAGCCGGTGTACCCGGTCTGGCCGTTCCCGGCGGGCGGCGGGGTCAGCTTCGGGAACGTCGCCTGGGCGGCCTGCGCCGGGGTGATGTTGCCATCCCTGACCATGTTGGCGATGACATAGCTGAACCGGCCCTTCAGCGCCGCCAGCCCAGCGGGATCTGACCCGTCCAGCCCGCTGCTGAAGAACGACGGATTGTTCGGCATGGCGGCCAGCATTGCGGCCTGCGCGATGGTCAGCGTCGTGTGGGGCTGGGTCAGGTTGATATCGAAGTAACTCTCTGCAGCCGCCCCGAGACCGTCGATCGTCGCACCGAACGGCACGGTGTTGAGGTAGTTGGTCATGACCCATTGCTTGGACCGGTCGTGGCCGAGCTTCATCGCAATGAAGATCTCCTTGAGCTTCGTGCTCACGTTCCGGCCAGTGTCAACGCCCGAGTAGTAGTTCTTCGCGTATTGCATGGTGATCGTCGAGCCACCCTGCAGGTTGCCGTTCCCGCTAACGTCCTCGTACGCAGCGCGCATCAGGCCGGTGAGTGACACACCGCCTTCGGAGTAGAAATGGCGGTCTTCCGCCGCCGCCATCGCGTGCGTCATCACCGTGGGCATCTGCGCCGGAGTCAGCAGCATCCGGTCGACGATCACCCCGTTGACGTTGTTGTCGAATGTGCCCATCTGCTTGCCGTTGGCGAAGTACACCGTCGACGACTGCCAGTCGGCGGTCTCTTCGTTTGCGGTGGGGATCGGCGTCATCTCGTAGAGGATGAAAAAGCCGGCGATGCCGAGCAGGACGCAGGCGGCTATCCCGGCACCGGCCACAGCCAGCGCCTTCTTCCACGTCCAGTGCCGCCACCAGCGCCCGTAGAGCAGCCAGTTCTTGAACCGCTCGCCACGGCTGCGAGGTGCTCCGCCGGGTGGGCGGCCTCCGCCGTGTCCTCCGCCCCGGCTGCCGCCACCGCTCCCGTTGCCGCCGCCGCGAGTGAACGGCCGCTCCGCGATCTTGGATCGCAGCCCGCGAGCGGTCCGGTCCGGCTCGCCCCAGAAGTCGTCCGCGGGCTCGCGCACCGCCGTGCGGCCGACCGGGGGTCGGTCGTCATGACCATAGTCACCCGGCCCGTAATCACCCGGCCCGTAATCACCAGGGCCATAATCACCGCCGCGGGCAACTGCGCGCAGACCGCGACGCGACCCGGCGTCGCCGCTGCGGGAACGGTTCCCGCGGGCGCGGGATCCGGCCCGGCGCGCGCCAGGCTCGGCCCACAAGTCGTCGTCTGCCGGTCCGCCCGGACGGCGCATGCCCGGGCCGCTGCCGTTGCTTCTGCTCCCGTTGCTGGCAGCACCGTTCCCGCTTGCGCCATTGCGGGCAGCCGCGCCACGCCCGAAGCCGTTGCCCCCGGCCTCGCCCCGAGGGGCCCGCCCGCGGTCAGCGTCGCGGTCGGTCGCGGAGCGGCTGCGCATGCCCAGCTTGCTCCGGAGATCGTCTGCGCTCTGGCTGAACCGGCCACCCTCGGCCCGGTCTCCGGCCGCGTTACCACCTGCCGCACTGGCCCGGCGCGAACCGCGGGCCGACCGCGGGCTGTCCGGATTCCGGGCAGCTTGATAGCGGCGGCTGTCGCGCTCGGGGCGGCTGGAGCTACGGTCGTCGCGCCAGAAACCACTGCCGTCGTCCCACGCCGGCTCCCCGCGAGGCGGCAGGCCGGTGCGCCAGCCCGCGCCATAACCGGAATCGTCCTGATCCTGCCAGTACGACCCAGGCAAGTCTGGATTACTCACGCGTCCTCGCTGGTCGGGGGTTAGGACCGGTCGCATGCTTGCAACAGTTCGCCAGGCAAGACACGCTACCTGGCAGTACCTACCATCCCGGCACGTATTGCGTCACGCTCGCCGTCCACCGTGCCCGCAGCCAGGAATCGGGACCTGATCAACCCAACCGCTTATTCGCTAGCCCTGGCCCGCCGACTGCGCCGGGGAGTCGGCTCTCCAGTGCCCAGAACATAGGACGACGCGAGGTGGTTCCAGGCACAACTCTGGCAGACCTCGACTACGTAGACCTGGAACTCTGCATATTCCGCGGCCATTTCGTCCAGTTCTGGGCCACGTTTCACCCGGCCTTCGTAGCGCCCCAGCTCGTCGCCATAGACGTAGGTGACGTGCGTCAGCTTCGTTTTCCGGCAGATCGGGCAGGTGGTATCAGTCGCCTCGCCATGGAACTTGGCAGCGCGCAACAGGTAGGGATGCGCATCGCAGACATCGGTAACGGTCGTGCGGCCGGACAGCACCGAGGCAATCGTGGCCCGACGGGCGAGCCCGTAGTCAACGACCGAACGCCTCATGCCCGACAGGTTACGACGGAACTGCTCACGACAGGAGACTTGACTGGTCATCGCTTTGCCGCCAAGTCCAGCTGACGGCTGCCGGCGAGCGAGGGCTGCGGCCAGCGGGCAGCCCGGACTTGCGGCGGAACCCGGCACCGCATATCGTATCGATGTATCAACTCGATACATCGAGTTGACAGTTTTGCGGATCAGGCAGCGTCGAAGATGTTAGCCGTAGGCGGAATGTGAGGTGCGAGCGGGTATGAGTAACCAGCGAACTGGCGTACTCGAGCTCGCAATCCTCGGCATCCTGCATGAGACCCCGATGCACGGATATGAGCTGCGCAAGCGGCTCAGCTCGCTGCTCGGCGCCTTCCGCGCATTTGGTTACGGGTCCCTCTACCCGGCGCTGAAGGACATGCTCAGCAAGGGTCTGATCACCGAGGATTCCGCGCCCGATTCCGGCAGGCCGACCGACCGCACGCGCCGCTCCAAGATCGTCTACCGGCTGACCGCTGACGGCAAGGAGCGGCTCAACGACCTGCTCGGGCAGTCCGGCCCGGCGTCCTGGGAGGACGACGGCTTCGGCGTGCACTTCGCCTTCTTCGGCCTGACTCAGGCTGAGATCAGGATGCGAATACTCGAGGGCCGCCGCAGCAAGCTCGAAGAGCGGCTCGAGGGGTTCCGCGCTGCGGCGACCAGGACCCGCGAGCGGGTCGACAGTTACACGCTGGAGTTGCAGCGGCATGGCCTGGAGTCAGTGGAGCGCGAAGTCCGCTGGCTGAATGAGCTGATCGCCTCGGAGCGGCAGTCGGGTTCCCAGCCCGGCGGTCCGGCCCAGGGCAACCCCGGCGGCTCTGCCGGGGGAAATACACAGAGCGGCGGAGCGACAACCGTCGCCTAAGGACCGGCGAGCGATCGTCGCTGCGCGGCAAAGATAAGGAGCAATCCTCATGGGTTCGGTACGGGTAGCCATCGTGGGCGTCGGGAACTGCGCCAGTTCTCTCGTTCAGGGTGTTGAGTACTACAAGGACGCCGACCCGGCGAGCCGGGTACCGGGCCTGATGCACGTCCAGTTCGGCCCGTATCACGTCCGCGACATCGAGTTCGTCGCCGCGTTCGACGTCGATGCCAAGAAGGTCGGCCGGGACATCGCCGAGGCCATCGTGGCCAGCGAGAACAACACCATCAAGATCTGCGACGTGCCGCCGACCGGCATCACCGTGCAGCGCGGCCCGACGATGGACGGACTTGGCGAGTATTACCAGGAGATCATCACCGAATCGGACGAGCAGCCTGTCGACGTGGCCCAGGTGCTCCGCGACTGCCGGGCGGACGTGCTCGTTTCCTACCTGCCGGTGGGTTCTGATCAAGCGGACAAGTTCTACGCCCAGTGCGCCATCGATGCGCGCGTGGCGTTCGTCAACGCACTGCCGGTCTTCATCGCATCGGACCCGGAGTGGGCGGCGAAGTTCACCGAGGCCGGGCTGCCGATCGTCGGCGACGACATCAAGTCCCAGGTCGGCGCGACCATTACCCACCGCGTGCTGGCGAAGCTGTTCGAGGACCGCGGAGTCGAGCTGCTGCGCACCTACCAGCTCAACTTCGGCGGGAACATGGACTTCATGAACATGCTGGAGCGCAAGCGCCTGCAGTCCAAGAAGATCTCCAAGACACAGTCGGTGACCTCGCAGATCCCCCATGAGATGGCCAAGGCCGACGTCCACATCGGGCCGTCCGACCACGTGCCGTGGCTGGACGACCGGAAGTGGGCCTACGTCCGGCTGGAGGGCCGCTCCTTCGGGGACACCCCGCTGAACCTGGAATACAAGCTCGAGGTCTGGGACTCGCCGAACTCGGCTGGCGTCATCATCGACGCCGTCAGGGCCGCCAAGATCGCCAAGGACCGCGGCATCGCCGGGCCGGTCCTGTCGGCTTCCTCCTACTTCATGAAGTCGCCGCCCGAGCAGTACAGCGACGACGTCGCAAGGGATGCGGTCGACAAGTTCATCCGCGGCGAACTCGACCGCTAACCCCTCACTCCGACGCGCAGGCCCCGGCCCTTAAGCCGGGGCCTGCGCTGGCATCTGAGGGATAAGGTCAACACCTTTCACGCCGGGAACGCGCGGTGCCCCCCTGCGCGGCCGCCCGCCTGCTCGCGGTTCGGCCTGGCTTGCCCGTACCGGGTGGCGCACTAGTCCGCGACTGCGTGCACCAATAGGCTGGCTGGGTGTCGTGGCAGGAGCCGCATCCGGCAGCGCCAGCGTCAGCGCAGGAGCCACCGCCTCAAGCGCCCGGCCGGCGAAGGGCGGGTAACGGCTCGTTCCTTCGCGACTTGCGCGTCGTGTGGGCCGAGCGCGACTTTCGGCGGCTGCTGTCCACCCGGATGATCTCTCAGACCGGTGACGGCATTTTTACCGCCGGCCTCGGCACGTACGTGTTCTTCAACGCCGCCACGTTCCCTAATCCCGCGCGAGGAGCGGCCGCGTTCGCGGTCCTCTACGGGCCTTACTCGCTGATCGGCCCGTTCGCGGGGGTATTCATCGACCGCTGGTCACGGCGCCAGATCCTGACCTACTCAGCCCTGCTCAGATCGGTCTTTGTCGTGCTGACCGCAGGACTGATGGCGGCCGGGAGCCTGGGAGTCCCGCTCTATATATCAGTGCTGCTGGTGCTAGGCGTGAACAGGTTCTTCCTGTCCTCGTTGTCGGCTGCGCTCCCGCATGTAGTCGCCGGGGACAAGCTCGTGATGGGGAACTCGGTGTCACCGACCGTCGGCGGAACCCTGGCCGCGGTCGGCGGGATACTCGGACTCGGCGTGAACGCGGCGACTGGCGACACCGAGGCGGGCGCGGCGATCACCCTGCTTGTCGCGGGCGTGTGCTACGTGGCCGCAAGCCTGGTCGCCAGGACTATGCGCCGGGACTCGCTAGGTCCGGCGCGAGAGCCCGGGCAGGAAAGAGCCGGCCGGGTGCTGACTGAACTGAGGCTTGTCGCGGTGGGCCTGGCGAAAGGCGTCAGCTACATCGTGAGGCGGCGCGGCCCCGTGACCGCCCTCGCCGCCACCGGCGGTAACCGGTTCTTCTACGGCATCTTGTTCCTGATGTCGATCCTGCTGTACCGGAATTTCTTCTACCACGGGGCCAAGCCTGCCGTGGCCGAGACGCACTACGGCTACCTTGTCGCAGCCGTCGCGGTGGGCTACTTCTGCGCGGCGCTCGTCACTCCGCCGGTCACCCGGCGACTGACTAAGTCGGCTTACATCACGGTCATGCTGGCCGCCACCGCCTCGGCGACCGGCTTGCTCGGTGCGACCTTCAGCCAGGCCGGCTACATCGTGATGGGCTTCTGTCTCGGCCTGGCCGGGCAGGGTATCGCCATCAGCGCGACGACGATCCTGCAAGAGCAGTTGCCCGACAACTACCGCGGGCGCGCCTTCTCCTACTACGACATGATGTTCAACATCACATTCGCAGTCGGTGCACTGATCAGTGCGCCCTTCATGCCTCTCAGCGGGCATTCCCCGGTCATCATCGGGGTGATCGCCGCCGGGTACGCCCTGGTGGCGGTGGTCTACTGGCTTACTGGCCGTCACTCTGCCGGGCCGGGCGTCGGCGGCTCAATCCCTTCAGACACGGCCCAGGTCAGAAGTTCCTGAACGGCCCGGTCCCGGCTAACCGGCCCCTCCTCGATCCGCAGCTCAAGCAAGTGCTTGTAAGCCCGGCCGACCAACGGTCCCGGCGGGATGCCCAGAATCGCCATGATCTCGTTGCCGTCCAGGTCCGGCCGGAGATTGTCCAGCCTTTCCTGCTCGGCAAGCTCGCCGATCCGCGCCTCCAGACCGTCGTATGCCCGGGCTAGCCGGAGCGCCTTGGCCTTGTTCCTGGTCGTGCTGTCTGCCCTGGTCAGGGCATGCAGCCGGGTCAGTAGCGGCCCGGCGTCGGTGACGTATCGCCGCACGGCCGAGTCGGTCCACTCGCCGCCGCCATAGCCATGGAACCGCAGGTGCAGCTCCACCAGGCGGCTCACGTCCGCGACGATGTCCTTCCGGTATCGCAGCGCTGCCAGCCGCTTGCGGGCCATCTTGGCCCCGACGACCTCGTGGTGGTGAAACGCGACCCGCCCGTCCGGGAGCTTGGACCGGGTCCGCGGTTTCCCGATGTCGTGCAGCAGCGCCGCCAGCCGCAGCACGATGTCCGGCTGCAGGTCGTACCTGCCTTCCAGCTCGATTGCCTGGGTAAGCACCGTCAGCGAGTGCTGGTACACGTCCTTGTGCCGGAAGTGCTCATCCGCCTCCAGCCGCAGCGCGGAGACC
This sequence comes from uncultured Actinomycetota bacterium, assembly GCA_963831615.1. Taxonomy (GTDB): domain Bacteria; phylum Actinomycetota; class Actinomycetes; order Streptosporangiales; family Streptosporangiaceae; genus JAJYUU01. The sequence continues at coordinate 239,694 of CAWHQU010000008.1, forward strand.
TCGGGCAGCACCTGGTCGGCCACTCCGGTGTCGACGAGCAGCGCGATGCCGGCCGCCGGGCCGCCGGGCAGCGGTGACAGCAGCAGTTTCGTCAGCTCGATCTCGATCCGTTCGGCCGAGACCTTAGGCGGGGCGAGCAGCCCGGCCAGCTCGGTCATAGCCTCCCGAACTTCGGGCACCACAGTGAAACCGAGCTGGGCAGTGAACCGTGCCGCCCGCATGATTCGCAGCGGATCGTCGTTGAACGAGGCTTCCGGCGTACCCGGCGTCCGCAGCAGCCCGCGCCGCAAGTCGGCCACGCCGCCGAACGGGTCGACCAGCTGATAGCCAGGCAGCCGGGCCGCCATCGCATTGACGGTGAAGTCGCGCCGGGACAGATCGTCCTCCAACGACCGCCCGTATGACACCACTGGCTTGCGGGACGCCCGGTCATAGCTGTCAGCCCGGTAGGTCGTGATCTCGAAAATCGATCTGCCTTTGCGCAACCCCACGGTGCCGAATTCAATCCCGATCGTCCACACCTGATCGGCCCAGTCGCGGGTGATCTCGAGAATCCGCTCCGGTGCGGCGTCCGTGGTCAGGTCGAGATCGCCGGATGTGCGCCGCAGGAACGCGTCCCGGACGGGGCCGCCGACCAGGGAAAGTTCGTGGCCGGCCGCAGCGAACAAGCCGCCGAGCTCGTCGGCGAGCGGCGAGACCGCAGCAAGCAGCGCGGCCGCAGCCTGCAGCCGGTGCTTGTTCGGCATATCTGGATCTGGCACGGACATTGAGAGTAAGTCCTGCGCGTAGCCTGTCGGAAACGGGAAAGCGGAAGCCCGGAGGATGAGTCGCACAATACTGCCCAGCGCACGGGGACCGAGCATTCGCCGCGGTGACGCCTCGGGCACCCGGTCGGCCGCAATAACATTCTGGACATGTCACCGCTGCACGGATCTCGCGTGCTTCCGGACGCCCGGCTGATGACAGCGAGCGGTGGCATGCCCGGCACGGCAACAGGCGGGTGGGCGATGGCACGACGGGCAGGGCGCGCCCTGGCTGCATCGATCGCGCTGGCTGCAATCGGCCTGCCAGCAGCCTTGCTCGCCAGCCAGACTCCGGCAAGTGCGGCGCCTGGCAAGCGGTTCGTACCGAGCCAGGCAACGATCGCGATCACCAGCCTGACCCCACAGCAAGCATCGCCCGGCGCGACGATCAAGGTGACCGGGACGGTCACGAACAACACGAAGCAGCAGCTCAGCGGCGTGTCAGTTCAGCTGCTCGGGTCGAGCACGGCGGTCACCGATCCGGCTGAACTGGAGCCCGGCAGTGCCGGGCAGGACCAGCTGGCCGATACGCCGTTGCCACACGGGGCCTTGACTTACTCTGGCCCGCTGACGGCGGGCAGTACCCGCCGCTGGTCCATTCAGGTGAAAGCCAGCTCGATCGGCATGACCAGGTTCGGCGTATACCCGCTGACCGTCCAGGCCAGTTCTGCACAGCTTCAGCTACCGCTTGCCGCTACGACCACGTTCCTGCCGTACGTACCGGCCAGGAAAGGTCCGTACGCTTCTTCCATCCCGGCACGGACGAAGATCTCCTGGGTCCTGCCGTTGATCGACAAGCCACTGCTAGATCAGCCTTGGCAGAACATTTGCCTCAGCCCGGCGGCACCGGCGCTGGCCGCGAGCCTCGGCAGCGCCGGGCGGCTCGGCCAGCTGGTCGGGGCTGGCGCGGATTCAGCGGGCACCGCAGACGCACTCTCGGTCGCGGCCAGGTCCGCGCGGACCGGAGACGACCGTGCTGTCCGGTCACAGTCAGTCCAGAGCTTGTCCAGTTACGACGGCGTCACCTGGGCGATCGACCCCGCCTTGCTGGCAAACGTGAAGGCGCTTGCTACTTGCGGCAGCGCGCAGCCCCGGTGGGCCGCTGCCGCCCGGAACTGGCTCGCCGAACTGCGGCAGGTCACCTCAGCCGAGCCGGTGTTCGTGACCCCGTACGGCGACCCGGACATAGCGGCACTGGTGAGCGACGGCCTGCAACAGGACGTGCAGCGGTCCTTCCAGCTCGGTCAGCAGGTCAGCCAGAAGATCCTGCTCCGGAACATCGGGTCGCTGGTGAGTACCAACCGAGCCTACGGAGCCGTAAGTCAGGCCGCTGGCGTCGCCTGGCCGGCCGACGGAGCTGACTATTCGACAGTGGAGTACCTGGCCCCCAAGGCCGGCATCAGTACGCTGCTGCTGAGCAGCGCGGCGCGGCCGGCGGAGGCCGGTGAGTCCACGGTAGTGCGGGTCACGAATGGCGTCGGCGGCGACATGAACGTCCTGTTCGCGGACCAGGCGCTGACCCAGCTGCTGGCCAGCAGCGGCACCGAGGGCTCGACGTTCGCTGGCGCCCAGGACTTCCTGGCGCTGACCGCGCTCGCCGCTCAGCAAGATAACGGCTCGCCCGTCATCGTCGCCCCGCCGCGGCGCTTCGACCCGGCGTCCGGGCTCACCTATGACCTGCTTGCCGAGACCGCGTCAGCTTCATGGCTAAGTCCGGCCAGCCTGACCTCGCTGACTGCGGTCAAGCACATCCCGCAGGTGGCGAGCTCCTCGCTGGCCATCGCTCCGGCCCGGATCGGCAAGCACGAGCTGCGCAAGCTCAACGTCGTGGACAGCAAGATCCAGCAGCTGCAGAGCATCGCGGCAAATCAAGCCGACTTTCTCGCGCTGGCAGTCGCCACCGTAGAGTCCTCGGCCTGGCGGGGTAAGTCGAGGGCCAACGCCCTGGCCATGCTCCGTACGGTCAGGAACTCGATCGCGCAGCAAGAAGCAGAGGTGCGGATCCTTGCCGAGCCGCGGGTCACTCTAGGCGGGCTCAAGGGCAGCGTGCCGGTGTCGATCGACAACGGGCTCGGCTACGCGGTCAAGGTCAAGCTGCAGCTGCGGTACAGCGATGCGACCGGAATCAAGATCACCACATCTCCGAGCGGACCGATCGTGATCGCGAAGCACACGGCGTATACCGTCAAGTTGCACGTGCAGGCGGCCGAAGTGGGCTCCACCAGCGTCACCCTGAGTCTGGCGAACAGTGCCGGCCTGCCACTGGCGCCTGACCAGAGTGAATCGATGACCATCGAGGCGACCCAGGTAGGCGTGCTCGGCGCGATCATCGGCGCGGCCGCGATCGGCATCTTCCTGATCGCGTATGCGTTCCGTGCGGTCCGCCGCAGCCGCCCGGCTAGTGCTGCCGGTCAGCCGGGGGGGCTTGGTCCCGCCGCAGATCAGAGCGATGATCAGAGCGCGGAGCCCGCGGAACCGGATACCGTCATGGCTGAACGCACCGAGTTGGGTACAGCCGGTGCACCCGGACCGTGACGCTAGGAGGCTGATGACCACCGGGGTGCCAGAGGGTGACTCGTACCCGGACTCTGGCGGCCGGGGCTGGGACGTCCGGCCGGCGGTGCCGGGCTGGAGCGCGGGCCAGGACTACACCGGTCCGCTGTTCGACGACACCGGGTGGCACATCGACCTGTCCGACGTGGACTGGGGTGACAACGCCAGACGCGACCGGGCTGACGACTGGGCTGATGACGGTGACCGCGCGTTCCGGTCTGAAAATCGAGACCACCAGCAAGGGAACGGGGCAGGTCCGCCAGCAGTCGCCTACGACCGCGCGGCAGAGGCCCCGCCTGGCTGGAGCGACCCATCGGGCCGGGCGCAGCCGGGCAGAGCGCGGCAGGGCAGCGGGCGGCGTGCTCGCCATGCCCGGCCTGATGACGAGACGCGTGCCGGGCCCGACTTCCGGCCGCCGGGTGCGCAACCGCCGGGTATGCGACGCCGGATCGCGGGCGAGCCGCCACCCCGCACGCAGCCCCGCAGGGTAGTTCCGTCGGGGTATCAGCCGCCCGGTAACGACCCGCAGGGCTACGACGCGGCTGGCTACGACGCCAGTGGTTATGACAGCGGGGCCTACGACACGCGGCAGTATGGCACTCCGGGCTACGGCCAGACCCGGGCTTACGAGCCGTCCGGCTACCAGCCCCAGGCGTATCAGGCCCCTCCATCGCAGGCCCCGCCATCTCAGGCCCCGCCATCTCAGGCACCGCCATATCAGGTACCGGACGGGCGCCCGCCGGTCTACGAGGAGCCAGGCTTCAACGAGCCGGGCACAACTCAGGCGCCGCCTTATCAGCCTGACGGCTACCGCGCTCCCCAGCCAGGCCGGCCCCTGCCAGGACAAGCGCCACCGGGCGGCTCGCGTTTGCCAGGAACGCGGTCGCCAGGGACACGTCCAGCCGGACCGGGCGGGCCAGGGGACCAGCCGCCGACGTCACGCGCTGCTTCCGGCGGCAGCCCGGCCTCGATTGTCAGCTCCAGCAGCGTCATGGCCGTGGGTACCCTGGGCTCCCGCCTTACCGGGTTCGTCCGCACCCTGGTTCAGGCTTCCGCGCTGGGCTCCATGGGTGTCGCCTCCGCCTACAACTTGTCCAACACGCTGCCCAACGTGGTCTACAACCTGGCCCTTGGCGGCATCCTGACCAGCGTCATCGTGCCGTTGATCGTGGCTGCAGGCAGGCGGAACTCAGACCGCGGCGAGAGCTACGACCAGCGGATGTTCACCCTGATCACGTTCGCGCTGGCCGGCATCACCTTCGTCGCCACGCTGGCTGCCGTCCCGATCGTGCGTCTCTACAGCGGCAGCGGGATCCACGCTCACACCCTGCATCTCACCGAGATCCTCGCCTTCTTCTTCATCCCGCAGATCTTCTTCTACGGCGTGAGCTCGCTGATCGGCGCGATTCTCAACTCGCGGGGCAGCTTCGCGGCACCGATGTGGACACCGATCGTCAACAACGTCGTTGTGATCGGGATCCTCAGCCTGTACGTCGCTGTGGATGGTCAGCACGGGAACCCGCCGATCCACGGCAGCGGTATCGCACTGCTCGGCATCGGCACGACACTGGGCATCGTCGCCCAGACCGTGGCACTGGTGCCGGCTTTGCGGCGAGTCGGCTTCCGCTGGCGTCCCCAGCTGGACTTCCGGCGCGCTGAGGTCGCCGAGATCGCCCGGATGGGCGGATGGATGTTCGGCTACATCGCCGCGACGCAGGTCGCATTCTGGGTCACCACGAAGCTTGCCGGCGACACAACTAACGGAACTGGCATCAACGAGTACAACTTCGCCTGGCTGCTGTTCCAGCTGCCCTATGCGGTCGTCGGCATCTCGGTCATCACCGCGATGCTGCCGCGGATGAGTTTCCACGCCTCGCAGCGCCGGTTCGGGCTCGTCCGGCAGGACTTTTCGACCGGGCTCCGGCTGGCCGCTGCCATCGTGGTGCCGTGCTCGCTGGTACTGGCCGCGCTCGGTCCTAAGCTAGGCGAGCTCTTGTTCGGCCGGCACAGCTTCGGTCTCGGCGCAGCGCGGGAGACAGGCATAGTGTTCGCCATCTTCTGCCTGGGCCTGGTGCCCTACATGATCTTCCAGCTCCAGCTGCGGGTGTTCTACTCCGTGCACGACAGCAAGACCCCGGCGCTGATCGGCCTGGTCACCATGATCGTGAACATCGCGGCGAACCTGATCGTGCTCAGCATGTTCAGGTCAGTCCTGGTGGCGGGACTCGCCGCCGGGTTCGGCCTGGCGAATATCGCCGGGACGCTGATTGCCTGGCGGATCCTCGCCACGCGGCTGCGCGGGCTGGACGGGTTCCGGATCGGCCGCTCGCTTGTACGCATGCACGCCGCTGCGCTGCCGGCCGCGCTGCTCGCCATCCTGGTCGGGCTGGTGACCCAGAACGCGCTTGTCGTCGTGTTCATCGGTGGTGGCCTTGCGGCAGGCATGTACCTGCTTTTCGCCCGGGCACTGCGAATCGAGGAGCTGACCGGCCTAACCCGGACGGTCCTGGCCAGGCTGGGCCGGTGACGTCTCCTGAGGGTAACGGTTTGCTGCCGGCTGGAGACACGACTGCCCGTTGGCGCCCATGCGGCCTAGCATGGTGAGCAACATGTCCTGTCGAAGACCGTCGACGACCTACGCCCGCGAGGGGAGGTTCGAAGGCCGGCGAGCCTTTGAACCGCGATCATGAGCACGTTCACGTCAGAACCGGGCGTCAGGCTCGGCGGCCGGTACCGGCTCGAAGACCGGCTCGCCGCAGCCGTTGGCTGGTCTGCCTGGAAGGCTATCGACGAGATACTCGCCCGGCCGGTCAGGGTGATCACGTTCGCTGCCGGATTCCCGCGCCTGGAGCAGGCTGTGACGGCGGCCCGGGCTTCGAGCCGCCTTACCGACACCCGGCTGACGCAGGTATTCGACGTCGAAGACACCTGGGACAACGCCTATATCGTGCTGGAATGGCCGTTCGGTGACACCCTCGCCGACCTGGTGACGGCCGGACCGATGGAACCAGCCGCTGGAGCCCGGATCGTGGCAGAGGCGGCGGCGGCGCTGGCCGGCGCGCACGCGGCGGGACTGGCGCACTTGTGCCTGCGGCCCGACTGCGTCCGCTGGACAGCCGGCGGCGGCGTCAAAGTCACCGGCCTCGGTATTGACGCGGCGCTGGGCGGGGTGACGTCGGATGATCCAGAACTTGCCGATACCCGCGGGCTCGGGCAACTGCTTTACTCCGCGCTGACCGGGCTCTGGCCGGGTCAGGACTACCCCGACCTGCCACCTGCACCGGAGTCAGAAGGTCAGCCGCGGCGGCCGCGCCAGGTCCGGGCGGGTGTGCCGAGCGTTCTCGACGACCTGGCCGGCCGCGCGCTCGCCCTGCCTGGCAAGGACGGCCACGAGCCGTTCACCGCGCCCGCGGAGCTAGCCGCCGCCCTGGCTGCCGCCATCCCGCCAGTACAGGTGCCTCCAGCCGCTGTCGCGCAGCGCGACTCGCGCCGTGATGCCGACAGCTGGCCAGCGCAACGAAACAGCCAGCAGCGCACCACGGCACAGCGGACCCCCAGCGGGCGCACCGAGCCCTCGCAGACCCAGCCGGGCTACCGCTCTTACGACCACTCCGGGTCTGGCGGGCAGCGTAAAACCAGGCGGGTGATCGCTGTCAGCTTGCTCGTTCTCGTTGCCGTCGCTGGCGCGAGCGCCGCCGCCGTACATTTGCTCAGCAAGTCGCCGACGAACGCCGCCCACCACAGTTCGAACAGTCCGTCAGCGAACTCGTCGGCCGGCCCGGACATCATTACACCCACGTCGGCTCTAGGGTTCGACGCGCTCAACCCGGGCGATACTGGCGACGAGAACTCGAACCAGGCGGCCAACGTACTGGACGGCAATCCGCAGGGCTGGAGCACTCAGTACTACGACAGCGCGCGATTCGGCAGACTCAAGGCAGGAACTGGCTTCATCCTGAACCTGGGCAAGCCAGCGAAAGTCAGCTCGGTTACGGTTCAGTTCGGCGCCACAGCCGGCGCGATCGCCCAGCTCAGGGTGGGCAACTCCGATGTCCGGAGCGGCGCCAACCTGTACTCGATGCCGATTGCGGCCGGACCCAGCAAGGTCGCCGGCAGCTATACGTTCAGAATTCAGCATCCGGTTTCGGGCCAGTATCTGGTGATCTGGTTCACCAGGCTGCCGCCCCTGGCTGGTCAGCAAGGCAAGTTCGAGGCGCAGATCTTCAAGGTTGTCATTAGCGGCACTAGCTGAGTGCTAGGCGGCGGGACGGGCGTTTAGGCGCCTGCTGGGGACTCACTATCATGGGCGATGAGGGCCTGCCCGACCCGGCTCAGCCCGTTCCCTTCCCGGTGAATCATGGCGCTATGGTGAGCGCCGTGAGCGCAGATCACCGCTACGTGTGTTGCGGGGCACAGGCTGGCGACCATCACAGCGCGCGGGCCGACGGCGGGGGGAGGAGCAACGGAATCCGATCAGGCGTCCGGCCGTTTCTCCTTGCCCGAGCCGCGCCAGCCCGGTGACGTGCGGCGTTCGCAGCCGCGTGACGAGGAGGTCACGCCAGACGCCGTGCTGCTACAGCGCCACGTGGATGGCGACACAGACGCGTTTGGCCAGTTGTTCGCACGGCATCGGGACCGGCTGTGGGCGGTGGCAATACGTACTCTGGGCGATCCCGAGGAAGCTGCGGACGCGCTGCAAGACGCGATGATCGCGGCTTTCCGGCGGGCTGCTAGCTTCCGTGGTGATTCTGCCGTCACAACCTGGCTGCACCGGATTGTGGTAAATGCGGCGCTTGACCGGATGCGCCGCCGCGCGGCGCGGCCGACTACGGCGGGTCAGGACGACGAGGCGCTCGATGCGCTTGCGGTGGCCGGCGGTCAGCCGCTGTCCGATCCGTCGGGCACCACGGACACCGCGATGGATGTCATGGCGGCGCTGCGCCAGCTGGTCCCTGACCAGCGGGCCGCGCTGGTGCTGGTCGATATGCTCGGCTACTCGATCTCGGATGCGGCGGAGGTACTGGGCGTGTCCGAGGGAACAGTGAAGAGCCGCGCGGCGCGCGGCCGGGCACGTCTTCTGCCCAGACTCGCGCATCTGCGGCCCGGTTTGGTACCAAGCCAGGACACCGGGAACCGGACGGCTAGCCAGCGCGTCCAACCTGCGCAGGAGGGGGGTGACGACGCGCCATGAATCGCCATGCCACCGTGGACGAGCTCGCCAGGCTCGGCACCGACGACCTCAGGCGGCGCAAGGCCGCGAGAATTGGCCGCCATCTGACCTCGTGCACGCAATGCACGCGGGTTAGCGAACAGCTGGCTGGAGTTCCCGCCCTCCTCTCAAGCGTTTCGTTCCCGAAGATGCCCCAGAACCTGTCCGCCCGGATCGACAGTGCCCTGGCCGCCGAGTCGGCGCAGCGCGTGGCCGCCGAGCCCGCGACCGAGGCCGGCCGTGGCGAGTTGCCCGCCCGGTCCGGCAGGCTCAGGCCAGGCCGGCCTGGCTCTGGCGGACCGAGGCGCGGAGGGCAGTCCTGGCGACTGCCAGTCCCCGCCACCCGGGTAGTGGCCACAGCGGCCGCGATCCTGGTCGTCGGCGTCAGCGGCTACGAAATAGCCGCACACGCGGGCGCCGGGGGGCCCGCGGCAACCAGTTCCGGAGCCGGAGCCAGCGTGCCATCGCCGGTCGTGTCACAGGCGTCCGTGGGGCCCCAGGTCAGCTACCGGCAGGCCGGGACGGAGAACAGCATCCGGATGGTTACATCCGACACCAACTTCCGCTCTTCCACGCTCACTGAACAAGCCGCGGCTGCCGTACGCGAGGCCAAAATCGAGGGGGTCCGCGCGGCCCCCGCATCGAGCGCCACTAACAGCGGCCTGTCAGTACCGACCAGCTCGGCAAATCCCGCCGGAGCGCTCGGCGCCATCCACGGATCTGCGCAGGCTGGCTCCCAGCTATCCGGATGCATCGACCACGTCGTCAGCTCCGGGCAGGTCGTGCTCCTGGTGGAGCGGGCCAAGTTCGAGGGCACGCGCGCAACGATCATCGTGGCCGTTCCTAGCTGGGCCCGGTCCACTTCGCCGCCGAAGGATGCCGAGGTCTGGGCCGTCGGTGAAGCTTGCTCGGCGACCGACACCCACGTGCTGGATCATGTTAGAGTCGCTCGCCTTTAGGCACATCCTGCCGGGGAATCTCCAGGACCGGCTGGTGGTTATGCCGGTGCACTCGAGAGGGGCAGGACAGAAGTGAGTGACGTTCGCGACGTGGTCGTTATCGGCTCCGGGCCAGCTGGTTATACGGCAGCGTTGTACGCCGCCCGGGCGAGGCTGAGCCCCCTGGTGTTCGAGGGTTCGGTGACGTCTGGCGGGGCTTTGATGAACACCACGGACGTCGAGAACTTTCCCGGCTTCCCGGACGGCGTGCTCGGACCGGACCTGATGGACCAGCTTCGCAAGCAGGCGGAGCGCTTCGGCGCCGAGCTGCGCGCCGAGGACGTCACCGAAGTGGACCTGCGAGCCACCCCCAAGGTCATCAAGGCCGGCGAGGATACCTACCTGGCCAGGACAGTGATCGTCGCGACTGGCTCTGGATACCGCGAGCTCGGTGTGCAGGGCGAGAAAGGCCTGTCCGGTCACGGCGTGTCGTGGTGCGCTACCTGTGACGGCTTCTTCTTCCGCGAGCAGGACATCGCCGTCATCGGCGGCGGTGATACCGCGATGGAGGAGGCCACGTTCCTCACCAGGTTTGCCCGCAGCGTGACGGTGGTGCACCGGCGGGACACGCTCCGCGCATCGAAGATCATGCAGGACCGCGCGATGGGCAACCCGAAGATCCGGTTCGCCTGGGACAGCGAGGTCACCGAAGTGCTCGGCGACGGCCGCGTGACCGGACTTCAGCTACGGAACGTCAAAACCGGCGCTTTGAGCACGCTCGAGGTGACCGGGATGTTCGTGGCCATCGGGCACGACCCGCGCAGCGCGCTGTTCGCCGGTCAGCTTCCTACCGACGCTGACGGTTACCTGCGGGTCGAGCATCCGACGACGCGCACCGTCATCGAGGGTGTCTTCGCGGCCGGCGATGTCGTCGACCGGACGTACCGCCAGGCCGTGACCGCGGCGGGTACGGGCTGCTCAGCCGCCATGGACGCAGAGCGGTGGCTGGCCGAGCACCACGGATGAGCAAGAGCCGGCACGTAGCGGCGTAATCAGCTACGCAGTCGGCCGACGCAAGCTGCCTGCCACCTTGGCAGGGCAGCATCGAACAGAGGAAGGGAAGTCCCGGAAGTGGGCGCAACCAAGGAAGTGACCGACGCGACCTTCGAGGCCGAGGTACTGAACGCTACCAAGCCGGTCATCGTTGACTACTGGGCCGAATGGTGCGGGCCGTGCCGCCAGGTCGCCCCCGTGCTGGAGGAGATCGCGTCTGAGCATGGCGAGAAGATCGACATCGTGAAGCTCAACGTCGACAAGAACCCAGTCGTCACCCAGCGCTACGGGATCATGAATATCCCGACGATGAGCGTCTTCAAGGACGGGCAGGTCGTCAAGGAGATCGTTGGCGCGCGGCCGAAGTCAGCGCTGCTGCGCGACCTCGCCGACTTCATCTGATCCAGGCGACTTATCGGCCGTAATCCCGGCGGCGCGCGCCGCCGGGATTAGCGGCGCGGCAAGCAATCCGGCCGCGGCGATGCCGGTAATCACGATTCCGGTGGCATGCAGGCCCTGAACTGGGCCGTGCGCCGCCGACTGGCTAGTGAAGACCGCGGCGATGAGGCCCACGCCGAGCGAACCTGCGATCCGTTGCCAGATGCTGAACAGGGTGCTTGCATCACCCATCTCAGCTGGTCCGACCGAGCTCGTCAGCATTGCCAGCAGCGGCGAGATCACCAGGCCTATTGCGACGGCACGTCCTGCCAGCAGGGCTGAGATGACCGGCAGAGGCGTTAGCGCTCCGATCTTCTCTAGGCCCAGGCTTGCCACGGTGAGGAGCGCAAATCCGGTCAGCACCGTGGTGCGCACGGTGACACGACTCAGCGCCCGCTGGCCAAGGATCGTCGACAAGCCGGTGACTATGCCTTGCGGCAGCATGGCGACACCGGCAGCTAGTGCGCTGTGACCCTGTACTGACTGCACGAATACTGGCAGCAGGAAGATCACCGAGAAGGTCACAATCGAGGCCGTTGCGCACAGCGTCAGCGCCACAATCCCGCCGCGGCTACGAGCCAGCCCGAGGTTCAGCACGGGCTGTTCGGCTTTCCGGGCCCAGGCCGCATAACAGGCCAGTGCGCCCGCGCCGGCGAGCATGGTCAGCCAGCTCGCCGGCGCTCCCCAGCCATCGGTACCTGCATCGGTGATGCCGAGCAAGAGCAGCATCATGCCAGCGGCGAGTAGCACGAGGCCGGGAACATCAAGGCGGATCCGCTCGCCTGCGCCGGGTGCGAGACCGGGCGGGATCTTGCGCACGGCGAACGCGGCGGCGAGGCCAGTCGGCAGGTTGATCAGGAAGATGCCACGCCAGCCACCAGCCGCGATCAGCGCGCCACCCACGCTGGGCCCGAGTGCGGGCCCGAGGAACAGCAGCATTCCGGCGGTTGCCGGCATGGACCGCGCCGATTCGCCCTTGCCGAACAGCATGCTCATCGCCATCGGCACCAGCGGTGCTGCGACTAGCCCTTGGATCGCCCTGGTCAGCAGCAGCACCTGCATTGTCGGGGCGAAGGCGCAAGCCGCTGAGGACGCAGTGAACGCGGCGATACTGCCCCGGTACAGCGCTATGGTGCCGAGCCGCCGGGCCAGGTATGCGGTCGCGGCGAGACCGGTCCCGAGCGCGAGCAGGTAGCCGCTGACGGTCCATTGCGCGACCGGGAGACTGGCGTGCAGTTGCCTGGCGATCGGCTCTACCGCGACGTTGACGACGCTCGAGTCCAGCATTGACAGCAGCGGGCCAGCCAGCAGGGCATACTGCACCACCGGGCCTAGGCGGCTGGCTGGCCGCGCGGCCTCAACTGTGGTCATGTGCCACCATGCGCGCTGTGGGCGCCGCTAGCGCGCCTTGCCGCGGGCGGCTGGTCTTCGGCAGGCTCGGCAGGCTCGGAGCTGTCTGCTGCCTCTCCGGCGTCTCCAGCCGGCTCGCTCCGCCTCGCCAGCTCTCGCAGCCTGGCCAGCCATGCCCGGTCCTGGTCAGTCCTTGCGATGAGCTCTGCGGTGACGAGGCCGCTCCAGGTCTCACCGCGCGACCGGGCCTGCAGGCCAGCTAGCCGGCCGAGCCGCTCAGCCAATGCCGTGTCCCTGGCATCCAGGACGATGAGCCGCTCGGCGGGCGTGAGGAACTCGAACTGGCCGAGCCTGGCCAGGAACTCAGTGTCATCGCCAGCCTGCTCGGCAGGCAGGTCAGCCAGCATGTCGTGCAGCAGTTCCTGACCGACATCGGTGAGTTCGTAGACCAGCTTGGCGGGTCGGCCCTGCCCGGGGTGTGACGTCTTGACCACGGCGCCGGCCTCCTCGAAGCGGCGCAGCGCGGGGTAGAGCGAGTTGTTGTGCAGCACGAAGCCTGTGACGGCCTCTACTCGCTTCCGCAACTCGTAGCCGTGCGCCGGGCGCTTGGACAGGTGCCGGAGGATCAGGATGTCGATGTAAGACATGTAGTCCAGCATGACCTATGTCAGACTGGACGACAACCTTGGTGACAGCACGTTGCTATGACTGATCGTCATCCGGGCGGATTACTGGCTGCCGGCGCCTTATCGTGCGTCTCCGGCGTCCCGGTCACGCTGCCAGCGCCGGTAAAGCGCGACGAACTCGGATAGGCGCCGGCTTCGTTCGGCGCGCCGGACGGAGATCGGTGATAGGCGATGACCTCGTTTCCGGCAATGTTGTCGGACTGGACGAGCACGGCGCGCTCGTTCCCGCCGAAGCCGAAATGCCGGTGTGCGGCCTGCGCGCTGGCGGCCAGCGCCGGGCTGGCCAGCGCGGCAAAGAGTGCAGCGCCGAGTGCGGCTGCCCCGAGCGCTGCGGTGCGCCGTCGAACTGGCCGCCACCTGCCTGGGCCTCGGGCTGAGACCACCGGGACGGGCGCCCGGTTCCGTGCATGCGTTCCTCCCAAAGAGACTGGCATTGCCGTGCCTGGCGATTCAGGCATGCGAATGCACAGTCCTCCGACGAGGCCACGCGTTACACGGTGATTTCGGGGCTGCTCTCAGGCGAGGCGTAGTGAGCGCTCGGGCTGCATGGACCCGAGCAGTCGTTCCAGCGCGACTTCGACGTCCTCACGCCAGGACAGCGCCGTCTTTAGTTCCAGGCGCAGCCGCGGATACCTCGGATGCGGGCGGACAGTCTTAAAGCCGACCGACAGCAGGAAGTCGACGGGAACGACGCATGAAGGCTGCGTCCACTTGTTGTCGCCGAACGCCTCGATCGCTTTGATCCCGCGCCTCGTGAGATCCTTCGCCAGCCCTTGTACAAGCATGCGGCCAAGGCCGCCGCCGGCGAATTCCGCCATCACGTGCGCGGTCATCAGCAGCACAGCGTCGGCGCTGACAGGACTAGTCGGGAAGGCCACGGACCGCGGCGCGTAGCTGGGCGGCGCGTAGGTCAGGTAGCCGGCCGGGACTCCGTCCACATACACGATCTTGCCGCAGCTGCCCCATTCCAGCAGAACCGAAGAAATCCAGGCTTCTTTTTCCAGCGCCGGATCGCCGACTTCGATAGCGCGGGCCTGGCTGACCGGGTCAAGCTCCCAGAAAACGCAGCGACGGCATTTCGTCGGCAAGTCGTCGAGATTGTCCAGCGTGATGCTCGCTAGTCGGCGCGACACCTGCTACCCCTGCCGGTCGGAAGGCCATGACGAGGCCGTGACTGATGACCTGTGGCCGGGCAGCTGCCTGAGCTGCTCCCGTGCCCCCGCTCATCGTACCCACCAGTCACCGGACAACCTCGCTGCGGCGGGCTTCTTGGGCATCTGGTTACTCGTCGGATACTTGGCGCGGAGAGATGATTATCGCGCGTCTGTCGCTCGGACGGCCTCAGGTTTCACGTGAAACGATGCTCGCTTCGACGGCTACAGCCAGCCGGTCGACGTCCGCGGCCGATGTGTCGAAGGCCGTCATCCAGCGCACCACGCAGCTGCCGTTGTCGCTCTCGGACCACATCTGGATGTTGAGGTCCTTCTGGAACTGCAGCCCCGTCAGCCGGTCAACCTCGGTGAACACGCCGTTCGCCTGGACCGGGTAGGCCAGGCGGATGCCCGGCAGGTCGGTCAGCGCGCTAGCGAGACGGCTTGCCATCGCGTTGGCGTGACTGGCGTTCGCGAGCCAGAGTCCGTCCTTAAGTAGCGCCGATACCTGAGCTCCGAGATATCGCATCTTGGACGACAGCTGCATCTGCTGCTTGCGCAGGTACTGCACCCCGTCGGCAAGCCAGTCGGTCATCACCAGAACGGCTTCCACCCCCAGGGCTCCGTTCTTTGAGCCTCCGAAAGTCAGGACGTCGGCACAGGCGGCGATGTCGGCGAGTGAGCAACCCAGGTACGCCACAGCGTTGGCGATCCGGGCACCGTCGATGAGTGTCAGCAGGCCTTGCTGCTGCGCGAACGTTCGCAGTTCACGCAACTCGTCCAGCGAGTAGCAGGTGCCGAGTTCGGTCGCCTGGGCGATTTCGATCACGCGCGGTTGCGCGCGGTGCTCATCGCCGCTGCCGGTCAGTCTGGTCGCGATCAGGCTCGGCGTGAGCTTGCCGTCCGGAGTCGGTATCGATAGGAGTTTGCACCCCAGCACGCGCTCCGCCGCGCCGCACTCGTCGACGTTCAGGTGCGACGACTCGGCGCAGATCGCCGCCTCGTACGGGCGCACCATCAGGCTCAGGCCCAGGATGTTGGCCGCCGTGCCGGTGAAGACGAGATATGCACTATGGGCTCCGGCTAGCTCGCACAGCTCCGCGATAGCGGCCCGAGTGACGTCGTCGTCCCCGTACGCCAGGACGTCGCCCTCGTTTGCCGCGGCGATCGCTGCCATGACTGCCGGATGTACGCCGGCATGATTGTCGCTGCCGAAGCTCTTGCCCGTTATGTTCGCCACGGCACCGAAGCCTAACTGGGCCTCGTCGGGCGACCGGAGCCTGCACCGGCTGACTGGCCGTTAGCGGCCGCGTAGCTGGTTTTGGCGCACCGGGGCCGGCCTAGCCGACCGGGGCAGGGCCTAGCCGACCGGGGCAGGGCGCGGGTCCCCGTCGTCGAGCGGGCGACCCGGAGCTGGGCCAATGGCTGCCGGGGTTGCGCCCGCGCAGGCATGCGCCTAAGCGGGAGATTCTGGCCGGCCGCGCTAGCCGTGGTTTGCGCGGTGTGCCGGAGCCAGGCCCGGAGACATGCTCCGGATAATGCGCTCTAGATCGTCGAGCGAGGCGAACTCGACCACGATCTTGCCCTTACGCTGGCCGAGTTCTACTCGCACGCGCGTCTCGAAGACATCGGACAGCCGGTCAGCCAAGTCCTTCAGGCCTGGAGCGACGGGAGCCTTCGCTCCCGGTGTACGCGGACCCTTCGCAGGCTCAGCCCCGAGCGCAACGATCTCCTCGGTGGCCCGAACCGACAGGCCTTCCGCGACGATCCGGTGCGCCAGCTGCTCCTGGGCGACCGGATCCTCGACGCCAAGAAGCGCGCGGGCATGGCCAGCGCTCAGTACACCGGCCGCAACGCGCTTCTGCACCGCCGGCGGCAGGTGCAGAAGCCGGATCGTGTTGGAAATATGCGGCCGCGACCGGCCGATACGACGCGCTAGCTCCTCATGCGTCGCCGAGAAGTCGTCCAGGAGCTGTTGATAAGCCGCGGCCTCTTCGAGCGGGTTCAGCTGCTCACGGTGAAGGTTCTCCATGAGGGCTTCGCGGAGCATGTCGTCGTCTGAGGTCTCGCGCACAATTGCCGGGATCACGTCGATGCCGGCAAGCTGGCAGGCCCGCCAGCGCCGCTCGCCCATGATCAGCTCGTATCGCCCGGACGGCAAGCGCCGCACCACCACGGGCTGTAGCAGCCCGACGGCCTCGATCGAGGCAGCGAGCTCGGCTAGCGAATCCTCATCGAATGCCTGGCGGGGCTGCCGAGGGTTCGCCGTGATCGCGTTCACGGCGAGCTCTTCGAGGTAAGCACCGGAGATCTCGGCTGGCGTGTCGCCATCATCCGGCGGTGGCCACTGGTCAGCTGCGCCTGTCGCCGACACCGAAGCAGGCGGACCCGTCGGGATCAGTGCTCCCAAGCCCTTTCCGAGTCCGCGCTTTGGTTGCGGCATCCTGACTCTCCTCGCCATCTGGCCGCCCTGGCGGCGGCACACTTGCGGCTGCGATGGCGGCGCGACATCGCCCGTGCCCATACTGCCAGCAACCCGACTAGCTGCCCACACAATCTCCAGGCCGGTCGCGGCCAGCATAGCCAGCGGCGGTGACAGTCGCCGATGGCGGGCGGCGCAAGTCACCGATGCGGCCTAGCTGCAGTCGCGCGACCGCAACGTCGCCGAACATGCGGTCAGCGACGAATCGAACAGAGGTCCTAGAAATGTCGGTACCTAGCGATAACATCCGTGTTGAAAGCGGATCACTGGTGACCAGGACTGACGCGGAGGGAGGGCGAGCGATGACTGATCCAGGGTGGGACATCCCAGGTGTTCCCCGCGACGCCCCTGCCGACGCGGACGCGCTTGCTCAGGCCCAAGGCGACGGTTCCGCCACCTTCCCGTCTGTCACCTCCGCGGCGGTCACCTGCGCGACTGGCGCGGCCGGATCGGGGCGTAGCGGGCGCAAGTCCGGTCGCACGGCACGGGCCGGCAGCGTGTCAGCCTGCTCGGGTTTGTCCGCCGGCGCGTTCACGCGGCCAGCTGACGGCGACGAGCCGACGGCCGTGCGCTCGGTCGGCTCATCAGGCGACATCAACTTGGCCAGCTCGGGTGCACCCGGCCCGGTCTCGCCCGGCCCGGTCTGGCTTGGCACTGGCTCGGCTACGGTCGGCGTGGGCTCAGTCGACTGCATTGGTACGCCCGGCACCGGCCCGTCTGGCACGATCACGGTCGCCGGCTCGGGGAGATCGCGGGCCCGGCCCAGGCCCTGGAGTTACTGTCGGCGGTTACCGAGTACCTGGCGCACGCCAACCCCGCCGAATGGAACGAGGGCCAGCAGGCCGACTGCCTGCGGGCACTCGCAGTGGCCGAGTCCCGGCAGGCCGCGGCGCATGCGCGGGTGCTGGCGGCGTTCTCTGTTCCGGGCGGCGGGGTGGCCGGCGACGGGCACCGGTCCCCGCGGGTGTGGCTGACCTGGCAGACCGCTGCCACCCGCAAAGCCGCCGCCACCAAAGTCTCCTGGATGCACCGGCTGGCCGCCCACCCCGCCGTGGCCGACGCCCTGGCCGGCGCCTCGGTGTCGGTGTCGTGGGCGCAGCAGATCATGGACTGGACCAAACCCCTCCCCGACCAGGTCCGCGACCAGGCCGATCAGGAACTGCTCGCCGCCGCGGCCGCGGGCGCGTCGCTGCCCGACCTGGCCGGGATTGCCGAAGACATCCGCCGCGAGCACGCCCGGCCCGACGATGACGGCGACGGGGACGGGTTCAAGGACCGGGGGCTGCGGCTGGCCCGCACGTTCGGCGGCGCGGGCCGGCTCGAAGCCGACCTGTCGGCCCGGTGCACCACCGCGCTAGAAACCGTGCTCGGGTCGCTGTCCCGCCCGTACGGGGCCGAAGACACCCGCACCCCGGGCCAGCGGCAGCACGACGCCCTCGAAGAAGCCATGCTGCGGCTGATCGGCGCCGACGGCATGCTGCCCCAGCAAGCCGGGCGGCCCGTCCGCCTCGAACTCGACATCACCCTCCAGGACCTCATCAACGGCGGCACCGGATCACCCGCCGGACCCGGCGCGGCCTGCGACGCGATGATCCAGCCCGTCATCACCGGCATGGCCGACTACGACCAGGCCACCCGGCACGGCAACCCGCACGACCTGCCCGGCACCGCCGCCGACGACGGCGGCGACGGCACGGCGGCCGGCGGGCCGGTCAACGACCACGGCCTGCCCGCCCGGTTCAACGACCCCGGCAACCCGCACTGGCGGCACCAAGTCGAGCAGGCCGCCGCCCGTCAGGCGGCCGAAGCACCCTGGGAGCACGTCATCGCCGGGGCGGTCGCGCTGCTGTCCGGCCCGTCCGGCCGGGCCGCGTGGCTGCGCGCCCGGGCCACCGGGCAGATCCCCTCCTCCGGAGTGAGCCTGCCGCTGGACATCGCCTCAGCATTCGACACCATCCCCCGCCACCTGCGCCGCGCCGTGCGGAAACGGGACCGGCACTGCCGGTTCCCCGGCTGCGACACCCCCGCCGCCGCCTGCGACGTGCACCACATCACCCCCCGCAAAGACGGCGGACAACACACCCTCACGAATCTGGTCCTGCTGTGCCGGTTCCACCACCTCACCGCCATCCACCGCTGGGGCTGGGTCTTCACCCTGCACCCCGACGGCACCACAACCGCCGTCAGCCCCGACGGGAGCAAGACCCTGCACAGCCACGCGCCACCCACCGCGGCGTAACGCCGCGAAGTGATAACCACAGGTCTGAGGGGGTTTCTCAGATGTCGTCTGCCGCTTGGACTACTCAGGGCCGCGGCGACCGCCCGCGGCCCGGCTGGGCGCTTGGATCGGACAGCCTCTCCGCCGGACCTGTGCCCAGTCGCCGCGCTGCTAGGCGGTCGGCTGCTGGACGTTGCGTCGGGCGAGTTCTCTGGCGGCTTCCAGGTAGGCCAGAGCCCCGGTCGAGCCGGGATCGTAGGTCATGACCGACTGCCCGTAGCTCGGAGCTTCCGAAACCCGCACGCTGCGCGGGATTACCGAGCCCAGCACCACCGCGCCGAAGTGATCTCTTACCTCGTCCGCCACCTGCGCTGCCAGCCTGGTGCGGCCGTCATACATGGTTAGCAAGATCGTCGTGATCGACAGCGACGGGTTCAGGTGACTGCGCACCAGCTCGACAGTGCGCAAAAGCTGCTCCAGGCCCTCAAGCGCGTAGTACTCGCACTGGATCGGGATGAGCACCTCAGGTGCTGCCACCAGAGCATTCACTGTCAGCAATCCCAGCGACGGCGGGCAGTCGATGAAGATGTAATCCAGGTTCGCCGCGTCGTACGAACCGAGAGCTCTGGCTAGCCTCGACTCCCGCGCCACGAGCGGCACTAGCTCGATCTCAGCGCCCGCCAGATCGATAGCGGCCGGAGCGCAGTACAGGTGCGAATAACCAGCCACGGGGCGGACGACCGAAGACAGTGACTGTCCGTCCACCAGCACGTTGTAAACCGACGGGACACCGGAGTGGTGGTCGACGTCGAGCGCAGTCGAGGCATTGCCCTGTGGGTCAAGGTCGATCACCAGGACGCGCGCGCCATGCATCGCCAGGCTCGCTGCCATGTTCACGGCGCTCGTAGTCTTGCCAACGCCGCCCTTCTGGTTCGCGATCGTGATGACCCGGCACGCTTGCGGCCTCGGCCAGATATCGCCGCCCGAACGCGCTACGACCGCCGCCTGAGCCGCCCGAGCGATCGGCGTGTCGGCCGAAGCCTCGTGAATCGACACCTGATCCTCACCCTTGTCCGTCCGCTCGCCCGCAGCTGGCAAGCTCTCCTGATATCCGCGTTCTGCCGCCGAGGCATCTACCGTCTCAGTTTCACGTGAAACTGCCGCCAGCGCATTGCGAACCCGAGCCGGGGGCGGCTCATCTTCGGGCCGGTTTGCTGTGGCCGCGGACCCAGAGCCTAGGCCAGGCTCGCCCGCCTGGTCTGCGGCATGCGCACTATCGCCCTGAGGCGTCCGTTCCGCGCCGCCGTCCGGCCATCCGATGCCAACCCGCGCCGCTCGCCGCGCATACCGGCCGGGCAGGACACCGGCTACTGGGCTGAAAGCCACCTTCCCGGCAAATGGCTGCAGCACAGGTGCTTCGGAAGGCGCCTGTCGGGCTGTACTCTCTGCCGGCTCCGGACCACGCGAAGGTTCCTCAGGCCAGCCCAGACCTGGCACCGAGTTATTCATCGCCCAGCGACTCCCATTCAGTCGTGTCCGGCCGACATCTATGCCGCACTAACCGACATCCGCATGCCCTGCTGCCACTAGCGGATCACGACCAAGCCCTGATGGCTATCCGCCGCCGCGCCGACTGTTCGGGCGCCCCTTGCGGGTTCCGGCCGGACCAGCGGGGAGACCAGGCCGCCCACCGCGAGTTGGCCCGCGGCTCGCCCCGTGACCTGAGGCCCGGATACCGGGCGTTGCCGCATTCCGGTGCTCGGGTGCCGTGAACGTCACCACAGTGGCAGTTGCCTCACCACCAGGGCTAGCCGCCCGGACCACGCGGGCATCAGTTACCCCAAGCCGAGCCAAAACTGGCCGTGCCTTCGCAAGCTCGGCCTCAGCCGTCGAGCCCTTGATCGCCAGTACTCGTCCACCGGGGCGGAGCAGGCCCAGAGCAAGGCCGGCGAGTTTGTCCAACGGTGCCACGGCTCGCGCCGTCACAACATCCGCCGACACCTGGCCCGCAAGGTCTTCGGCGCGAGCCCGCACCACCTCAGTGTTGGCTAGGCCAAGCTCGGCGATCGCCTCGTTCAGGAAATCCACCCGCCGCGCGAGCGGCTCCAGCAGCGTGACGCGTACCTGCGGCAGGAGCATGGCGAGCACGATGCCAGGAAGTCCTGCACCAGAACCCAGGTCCACCATCGAGCACCGCGCCGGCAGCAGATGAGCTACCGCCGCACAGTTCAGCAGGTGCCGCTCCCAGATCCGGTCGGCCTCAGCCGGTCCGATCAGGCCCCGCTGCACGCCAGTGCCAGCTAGCAGCTCCGCGTACTTTTCGGCCTGCGGAAGAGCTTCGCCGAAGATCTCCTCCGAGGCCCCCGCCGACAATGACTCCGGTACCGCAGGATTCACTCCGTCGTGCATCCGCGTGCCTCCACCGCCCAGCTCAAAGTGCCGGGCACTATCCAACCGGCAGCACTACCACGCGCCGATCGGGCTCCTCGCCCTCTGACTCGCTCCGCAAGCCGGCCGCCGCCACCGCGTCATGGACGATCTTCCGCTCGAACGGATTCATCGGCCACAGCTTTTTCGGCTGGCCCGTCCGCCGGACCTCTTCTGCGGCATCCAGCCCGGCCTCGGCGAGCTCGGCACGGCGCCGCTGCCGGTAGCCACCCACGTCAAGCATCAAGCGCGTACGGTAGCCGGTCTGCTGATGCACTGCGAGCCGGGTCAGTTCCTGGAGCGCTTCGAGCACCTCACCGCGCCTGCCGACGAGTTCGTCCAGCGTCGCGCCGACCACAGAGACGACAGCGCGATCACCTTCCACGTCCATGTCAATGTCGCCGTCCATATCGGCGACGTCGAGCAGACCCTCGACGTAGTCAGCTGCGATCTCGCCCTCAAGCTCAAGGTCCGCTACCGAGCGGCCGCGGGCCCCGTTTGCCGAGCCCTCCTCGGCGCCGTCAGGCAGATCGTCGCCGTCGTCCGCGACCTCATCACCCGCGGCGTCGTCCGCGAGGTCAGAATCGTCAGCCTCGTCGTCCAGCGCACCATCGTCTGCGCGATAGCCGTCCTCCACGTCGCCATCCCCGTCGGCCTCGTCTGCGGTTGAGTTCACCGTCTGGACAGCACCGGTCTGGTCGAACTCCTCATTGCCGCCATCGCCGTCATGCTGACCAGCATGCTGCGCCGCGACATCGTCCTGCTGGCTCATGCCAGGCTCCTTCTCGATCCCGATCCCTGCCCGCATCGTCGCGTGAGGCAGCATGAGCCGTCCCGCCGGGCCCGAGTCCGAATCAGCGCTTGCCCGACCGTTTGCTGCGTGACTGCCGTTGCGTCTGGTGCCTCACGAGCTTAACGTCGGGCAACTCAGGCTCTGGCTCGGGTTCCGAACGCTTGCCCAAGCGCTTGAGCATGCTTCCTGCCGTCGCGCCACTCTGCGCGCTGCCGTTGGTGCTTGCACCGTTAGCGGTCGCGCGGCTCGGCCGGCTTCCGTTCTGCTGCGACCCACCCTGCTGGCCGCGGCTGGAAGCTGACTTGCCAGCCCCTGCGATCAGCGACCTAGCCGCGCTGCCCGCCGCCGGCTTGGCAGTAGCGGCTGGCGCCGAACCGCCCGCGGTCGCCGCGGCCGGCGGCGTGTACGGGTAGCGCCTGCCCAGCAGCCACTGCTGGCCGAGGGTCCAGACGTTCGTGGTGACCCAGTACAGCACCAGGCCAAACGGCCAGTACAGACCCGTCAGCGCGAAGAACGGCATGATGTAGGTCATGTACTTCTGCGATGACGCCATCGGGTTATCCGGCGTAGCCGCAGGCATCATGCCCCGCTTCATGCTCTGCCGGATGGTCAGGTAGGTCGTCGTCATGCTGACCAGGACCGCGGCGATGATGACCAGCTTGGCGTGCAGCGGAACGTTCGCGCCGTGGGTGAACAGCACCTTGTCGGCGATCGAAGCGCCGAGAATCTTCGCCTGCTTGCCCGCATGCACCATCGCGATAGGCAGGCCGTACTTCGGCGTTCCGCCTGTGTACTCAGCGATTGCTCGCAGCACGCTGAACAGCGAGAAGAACAGTGGCAGCTGGAGAACGACTGGCAGACAGCCCATCAGCGGGTTAACGCCCGCCTCCTGGTACAGCTTCATCGTCTCTTGATTGAGCGTCTGCTTGTCGTTCTTGTACTTCTTCCGCAGCGCAGCCATCTGCGGCTGGAGTGACGACATCGCCCTGGTGGTGTGCATCTGCTTGATGAACAGCGGCACCATGATCAGCCGCATCAGAACGACCAGGATCACGATAGAAAGAGCCCAGGTCCATCCGCTGCTGGCGCCGAAAACAGGCTTCAAGCCGTTATAGATGTGCGTGAAGACCCATCCGACTGCCTCGTAGAGGTAATTCAGTGGATTCACCCTGTTAGCTCCCTTGTACTCTGCTCATGACTTGCGAGCTCTGATCTCCGAGCTCATAACCTTCCGGGCCCGTTCCAGCGGAGTCCTGCGACCCTGGCGAGCCGGGGACGGGATCAAGTCCGCCGGCATGGAACGGGTGGCAGCGGCTCAGCCGACGCACCGCCAGCCATGAGCCCCGCAGTGCACCGTGTAGCCGCACGGCCTCGAGTGCATATGCACTGCACGACGGGTAGAACCTGCACCGCGGCCCCAGCAGCGGGCTGATGAACCGGCGGTACACGGTCAACAGCTCCACGAGCAGCCAGCCAGCAGGCGACAGCTCACGGGCAACCCGCCCAGATCTGCGGCTCACTGGCTCACCACCCCACCTTGCCGCCGAAGCAGTGCTCCGATTACCAGGTCGAGGTCGGCGGCGAGATCCGCCTGGCAGGCCGTGGCCGCGCGCGGCGCAGCGCGCACTATAAGAAGGCTACCTCCCGGCAGCGCACCCAGGTACCCACGGGCGAGGTGCCGCAACCGCCTTCGGACTTTGTTACGAACCACAGCCGAACCGACCGCCTTGCTTACTACGAAGCCGACGTGCGCTGGCTCCTGACTATCGCGCTGGACGAGCAAGTGCCCTGAAACCAATGGCCGTCCCGCCCTGCTTCCGCCTTTGACAGCAGAGGCGAAGTCGGAACTACGGCGCATCCGCGCGGTCGCCGGGAGCATGGCGTCACCGCCGCTGACCGCCAGCGTCAGACGCTGACGCGCTCGCGGCCCTTCCGGCGCCTGGCGGACAGGATCGCTCGCCCGGCCCGGGTCCGCATGCGCAGACGGAACCCATGAGTCTTCGCCCGGCGGCGGTTGTTCGGCTGAAATGTGCGCTTACTCATTGGAACTCCAGGTGCGGCAGATCTTGGCTACGACAGTCACTCATCAAAACGGGGCACAGGCGGCAGCTGCGAGCGCCGGCAACGATTGGCATCTGTCACTGTCAACAACCCGTTGGCCGTGAACTCATCCATGAAACTGGCCCCACCTGTATCAGGCCGCGATTCAGCTGCACCGGGGTAAGCCGGACTTGTACAAGTTACGCGCCGCCCAGTGGCCGGTCAAACCCGCCTGCCTGCAGACTCGTGTCAGCCGACTGTCGGAGTTTCCCGACGGACCGTGAACGACAGCCCTAGGCTGTGGATAGCGCAGGCTGCCCGGTGGGTCTCCACACCAGAAGCCGCTTTCGGGCAGGCATTGGCGGCCTGGGACACTGCCGGAACCATTGGTACTGCAACGTGCACATGCTGTGGAAAAACCTGTTGATCACATGTGGGGGGCTCGGGTGACCGGCCGATGAGCGATGACGACCTCGGGGAGGTGTGGGCCCGCTCGCTGGCCGACCTGGCCGACATGCAGATAGAGCCACATCAGCGCGCCTGGCTGCAGCTGACTAGGCCACTCGGGCTCGTGGAGAACACCGCGCTGATCGCGGCGCCCAACGAGTTCGTCAAGGAACAGCTTGAGACACGGCTGCGCGCACTGATTACCAACGCGCTGTCGAGGGAACTCGCTCGCAGCATCCAGCTGGCCGTCACGGTCGACCCAAGCGCGACTGCCGACCTCAGCCTGCCTGCCGACCGGATCGGACCCGGAGACGCCGGGCCGAGCGACCGCGACCTGCTAGGGGACGGTCACTACACCAACGGCACCTCGGGACCGCTCGATCTCGACCCGCCGGGGGCGGGGCTGCGAGGGGGACTTACCGCGTTCCCTGCCCAGATCGGACCGATGGTCTCCGACCGTACGGATGCCAGCCTGACCGGCCACGACATGGCCGGTCACGATCTCGCCAGCCAGGAGCTGCACCAGTCGACCCTGGCTCCGCCGCATGACGGCAGCATTGGCAACGGCAGCATGCGGCCAGGTCATCAGGCGCTGCCACTGCAGCGCCCCCACGGCACGCAGCGCCCGGCCGGGCAGCCGCCCGCACCTGGCCAGGCCAGGCTGAACCCGAAGTACACGTTCGAGACATTCGTCATCGGCTCGAGCAACCGGTTCGCCCATGCGGCTGCCGTCGCCGTCGCTGAGGCTCCGGCCAAGGCGTATAACCCGCTATTCGTCTATGGCGACTCAGGCCTTGGCAAAACCCACCTGCTGCACGCGATCGGGCATTACGCGCAGAATCTCTATCAGGGCCTGAAGGTCAGGTACGTGAGCTCGGAAGAGTTCACCAACGACTTCATCAACATGATCCGGGACGGCAAGCAGGATGGCTTCCGCCGTCGTTACCGGGATGTCGACGTGCTGCTCGTGGACGACATCCAGTTCCTGGAGAACAAGGAAGGAACCCAGGAGGAGTTCTTCCACACCTTCAACACGTTGCACAATGCCAGCAAGCAGATCGTGATCTCCTCAGACCGCGCGCCCAAGCGCCTCGTCACGCTGGAGGACCGGCTCCGCAGCCGGTTCGAGTGGGGGCTGCAGACCGACGTCCAGCCACCGGAGCTCGAAACGCGGATCGCGATCTTGCGTAAGAAGGCCGTCCAGGACCGGCTGAACGCGCCGCCCGAGGCACTGGAATACATCGCCTCGCGGATCTCCACCAACATCCGCGAACTCGAAGGTGCGCTGATCCGGGTCACGGCGTTCGCCAGTCTCAACCGCCAGTCGGTCGACTTGCAGCTGGCCGAGTTCGTGCTCAAGGACCTGATCGTGGAGACCCACGGCCCGGACATCACTGCGGCCACGATCATGGGCCAGACGGCGTCTTACTTCGGGCTTTCGATCGACGACCTGTGCGGCACATCCCGTTCGCGTGTCCTGGTCACCGCCCGGCAGATCGCCATGTACCTGTGCCGCGAGCTCACCGACATGTCACTGCCGAAGATCGGCCAGCAGTTCGGCGGCCGCGACCACACCACCGTCATGCACGCCGAGCGAAAGATCCGCTCGCTGATGGCCGAGCGCCGGGCGATCTACAACCAGGTGACTGAGCTCACGAACCGGATCAAGCAGCAAGCGCTATCCGGGTGAGCGCCGCGGCAGGAAGCACAATGCGCCAGACCCAGCTACTGACTGCGATGCATCGCAGGTCAACGCCTAAGCCCGGGCTTTACCACCCGGTATGTCCGGTTGCTTGCGCAAAATTCGCGCTGCACGCAATGTACGCACACAGGCTGTGGATAAAGCTGTGGATCACCTTGGGACAGCCGGAGGAAAACTCCAAACGTCCGGAGGGTAACGCGCAGGTTACGTCACACCGCCAGCTTCCAGCCCACAGCCGTGCCCGCCGGTCTGCCCCAGTCAGCCACAGCCCGTGTGCACACCCGCATCGCGGTCTAGCTGGGCAGACCGTAGTTATCCCCGGGATCCACCGTCCCTATGACGACTACCAGTTTTGTATACGCAGACAGATAAAAATCAAAGTAGGCAAGCGTTCTGGCCTGACCCGGTGCGCAGATCCGCTCAGGCGCTTCACCCCGCTGGCTTCCGGACCAGATCCGAAGACATACCGACCAGATAAGGAGGGCGACAGGTGAAGATCGTCCTTGAGCGCGACGTACTCGCCGAGGCAGTCGCCTGGACAGCCCGCGCCCTGCCCGCTCGACCCACCGTTCCGGTCCTGGCCGGCATCCGCATGCAGGCTGGCGACGAACTCGTGCTGTCGAGCTTCGACTACGACGTGTCCGCGCAGGCGACGGTGCCGGTCAGCACCGAGGAAGCTGGCAGCGCGCTGGTGTCCGGCCGGCTGCTTGCCGAGATCAGCCGCAGCCTGCCGGCTAAGCCCGTACACATCACTGCCGAGGACGGGCGCGCGGTGCTCACCTGCGGGAGCGCCACGTTCACTCTCCTCACCATGCCGGAGGACGAGTACCCGGCGCTGCCGGAGATGCCGCCCGCTGCTGGCACCATCGGCAGTGACGCGTTCGCTACTGCCGTCAGCCAGTCGGCAACCGCAGCGGGCCGGGACGACACGCTGCCGGCGCTCACCGGCGTCCGGATCGAGATCGAAGGCGACACGCTGACGCTGGTGTCGACTGACCGGTACCGACTCGCGATCCGCGAACTGCGCTGGAATCCGGCCCGGCCCGACCTGGCCGCGGCGATGCTGGTACCCGCCAAGGCGCTCGCCGACACCGCTCGCTCGCTCACCAGCAGCGCTCAGGTCTCGATCGCGCTGGCGCTGCCCGGCAATGAGTCGGGCCAGGGCGACGGCATGATCGGGTTCGAAGGCGCCGGGCGGCGGACTACGACCCGGCTGCTGAGCGGCGAATTCCCGCGCTATCAGTCGTTGCTGCCGAAGTCGGTCAACTCCGCGGCCGAACTGCCCGTCAGCTTGCTGGCAGAGTCGGTCAAGCGGGTCGCCCTGGTCGCCGAGCGGAACACGCCGGTCCGGCTCTCCTTCAGCTCGGGTCAGCTGGTGCTGGAGGCCGGCACTGGTGACGAGGCACAGGCCGAGGAAATCATCGAAGCGGACTTCTCCGGCGATGACCTGTCGATTGCCTTCAACCCGCAGTACCTGCTCGACGGGCTTGCCGCGATCGACTCCGACACCGTGCGCATCTCGTTCACCGAGCCGGGCAAGCCGGCGCTGCTCACCGGGAAGCCCGGCCCTGACGGCAATCCGGAGTTCCGGTACCTGCTGATGCCGATCCGGCTCGGCGCCTGACGCTTCTATGATCACTGAGACTTATGCACGCTCTGGCGTGCACAAGTCTCCCGGATCATGACGAACTGAGGCGTTCGTGCACTTGCGCAGGCTGTCGCTCACCGACTTCCGCAGCTATGCCGAGGCGGAGCTGGCGCTTGAGCCCGGCATCACCACGTTCGTGGGCTCCAACGGCCAGGGCAAGACGAATCTGGTCGAGGCCGCGGGCTACCTGGCCACGTTCGGCAGCCATCGGGTGGCGACTGACGCACCGCTGATACGGCGGGGTGCTGACCGCGCCATCTTGCGCGCGGTGATCTCCGCGGCGGGTCGTGACAGCTTGCTGGAGATCGAGATCAACCCCGGCAGGGCTAACCGGGTCCGGCTGAACAAAGCGCCTGCGCGGCCGCGGGATGCGCTCGGCGCGCTCCGGTGCGTCCTGTTCGCCCCTGAGGACATCACGATCGTCAAGGGCGATCCGGATCAGCGCCGCCGTTACCTTGACGACTTGCTGGTGGCATTGCGGCCCCGGTATGCGGCCGTCCGGGCGGACTATGAGCGAGTCCTGCGGCAACGGACGGCACTGCTGAAGTCGGCTAGGGCGAGCGGCGCCGTGCCACCGGGCACGCTCGAGGTCTGGGACGATCATCTGATCACTGCGGGCGCGCAGCTCACCGCGGGCCGCCTGCGCCTAGTCGAGCAGCTGGGGGGCCTGGTGGCCGCCAGCTATAGCGCGGTGTCCGGAACCGAGCGAGACACTGACCTGCACTACCGGATTGCCGCGCAGTCCGGGAGGGATGGGCAGTCCGGTGGGGATGGGCAGTCTGGTGGGGATGGGCAGTCTGGTGGGGATGGCCCGGACGGCCTGGGTGCCGATCCAGGGCCGGATGCCGAGAAGCTGGCCGGAATCCTGCGAGAGGCGCTAGCCCTGCGGCGCCGGGCTGAGCTGGAGCGGGCTGTCTGCCTGGTCGGTCCGCACCGGGACGAGCTGGAGATCAGCATCGGCGGGCTGCCGGCGCGCGGGTACGCCAGCCACGGCGAGTCCTGGTCGATGGCCCTGGCCCTGCGGCTTGCCGCCTACCAGCTGCTGCGCGCTGGCGGCGAGGACCCGGTGCTGATGCTCGATGATGTCTTCGCCGAACTCGACAGTGAGCGCCGGGAACGGCTTGCCGAGCTGGTTGCCGACGCTGAGCAGGTGCTGGTGACGGTCGCGGTCCTGCAGGACGTGCCGGCCGCGCTGACTGGCGCCAGGTTCCGGGTGGCGGAAGGAACGGTCAGCGGTGCCTGACAACGACGCTGTGCCTGAAAAACACCGGGCCGGACAACACCGGGCCGGACAACAGCGATCCGGTCAGCCTGGCCAGGGCCGCGCTGGCTGCTGCACGCGCCGCGGCAAGAAGCGGTGGCCCGTCCCGGCACACCGTGGCCGGCTCCGGCTCTGGCGCTAGTCCCGGCTCCCAGCCAGGATCCCGCCCCCGCGGTGCAGTGAGCCCGCGCCGCCGGGCGGCGCGGCCAGGTTTCCCGGCCCAGCCGCCACAGAGCGATCCGCAGCCGCTGGCAGCGACGATCAGTGGCCTCCTCGATGCTGAGGGGTGGACGCTGGCTGCGGCGACCGGTTCTGTCTTCGGCCGCTGGGCGGAGATAGTCGGCAGCGATCTGGCTGGGCACACGACCCCCCAGACGCTCGACGAGGGCGTGCTGACGGTCGCTGCGGACTCCACTGCGTGGGCCACCCAGCTGCGGCTGCTAGCCGCCCAGCTCGTCAAGCGGCTCAACGCCGAACTGGGCGACGGAACCGTGCTCCGGGTGCGGGTCGTCGGGCCCGTGACGGGCACCAGACAGCCTGGTCAGTGGCGGGTCCGCGGGGGCCGCGGCCCGCGTGACACGTACGGCTGAGGCTGACGCTCTGTACAGGTAAAATGAACAAGCGCACTAGGGACTGACGCCTGGTGGGGGAAAACCGCGTCGGCACTAGATGTTTGCCTGTTCAGAGGAGCTTCAGCTTTGTCCTATGACGCACGTTCGATCACGGTCCTGGAGGGCCTGGAAGCCGTCCGCAAGCGGCCGGGAATGTACATCGGATCGACCGGCGAGCGCGGTTTGCACCACTTGGTGCAGGAGGTCGTGGACAACGCTGTGGACGAGGCGCTCGCAGGCTTCGCCGACACGATCGAAGTCACGCTACTCGCCGACGGCGGCGTCCGGTGTGCAGACAACGGCCGTGGCATCCCGGTTGACATGCACCCCATCGAGCAGCGCCCGGCGCTGGAAGTGGTGCTCACCACGCTGCACGCCGGCGGGAAGTTCGATAGCCAGGCGTATGCGGTCTCTGGCGGCCTGCACGGCGTCGGCGTCTCAGTCGTCAATGCCCTGTCGAAGCGGCTAGAGGTCGAGGTATGGAAGGACGGCTACGTCTGGCGCCAGTCTTACGAGTACAGCGTCCCTACGGCGCCGTTGCTTCGCGGTGAATCGACGGAGAAGACCGGGACAATCATCACGTTCTGGCCCGATGGCGACATTTTCGAGACGACGGAGTGGTCGTTCGAGACGTTGTCACGCCGGCTGCAGGAAATGGCCTTCCTGAATCGCGGCCTGTCGATCACGCTGACCGACGAGCGTCCCGAGCACATCAACGGCGAGCCGCACGTTGCCAGCTTCCGCTACGACGGCGGCCTGGCGGACTTCGTCCGTTACCTGAACGCCACCAAGGACCCGGTGCACGCCTCGGTGATCGAGTTCGGCGACGAGAGCGAAGGCATCTCGGCCGAGGTCGCGATGCAGTGGACTCAGTCCTACTCCGAGTCCGTGCACACCTTCGCCAACACCATCAACACAGCTGAGGGTGGCACGCACGAAGAGGGCTTCCGCGCGGCGCTGACGTCGGTCGTCAACAAGTACGCGAGGGACCAGAACTACCTGCGCGAGAAGGACGACAACCTGCAGGGCGAGGATATCCGCGAGGGCCTCACCGCGATCATCCACGTCAAGCTGTCCGAGCCGCAGTTCGAGGGACAGACCAAGCAGAAGCTGGGCAACACGATTGCCAGGTCGTTCGTCCAGCGGATCTGCAACGACCAGCTCAAGGACTGGTTCGAGCGCAACCCTGGCGAGGCCAAGGGCATCATCATGAAGGCGATCCAGGCCGCCCGGGCCAGGGTCGCGGCACGCCAGGCCAGGGACCTGACCCGCAAGAGCGCGATGGGCGGCTCAGGACTGCCCGGCAAGCTGGCGGACTGTCAGTCCGGTGACCCGACGATCTGCGAGATCTACGTCGTGGAAGGCGATTCGGCGGGCGGTTCGGCCAAGGGCGGCCGCGACTCGAAGTTCCAGGCCATCCTGCCGATCCGGGGCAAGATCCTTAACGTCGAGAAGGCGCGGATCGACCGGGTGCTGAAGAACACTGAAGTCCAGTCGATGATCACGGCGCTCGGCACCGGGATCCACGAAGAGTTTGACATCGCCAAGCTGCGTTACAACCACATCATCCTGATGGCGGACGCTGACGTCGACGGTCAGCACATCACGACGTTGCTTCTTACGCTGCTGTTCCGGTTCATGAAGCCGTTGATTGAGGCCGGGCACGTCTACCTGGCGCAGCCGCCGCTGTACAAGATCAAGTGGGAGGGCCGCAACGTGCCTCCCGGCTATGCCTACTCCGACCGCGAGCGTGACGGCATGATCGAGATCGGCGCCGGAGAGGGCCGGAAGGTTCAGCGCGACGGCGTTCAGCGGTACAAGGGCCTCGGTGAGATGAACGCGGCCGAGTTGTGGGACACGACCATGGACCCGGCCAGGCGCGTGCTGAAGCAGGTCACTGTGGACGACGCGGCGCAGGCAGACGAGATGTTCAGCGTGCTCATGGGCGAGGACGTCGAGGCACGCCGCTCGTTCATCCAGCGCAACGCGAAGGACGTTAAGTTCCTCGACATCTAGACGGGGAGCGCGCAGTCCGGAGCCGGCCGCAGTCAGCCAGCGCAGCAGTTTGAGGGGAAGGAAAGCAGTCAGTGCCTGACGTCACCACACCCGACGCGCCGTCGGAGGGCCGGGGCCGTATCGAGCCCGTTGACATCCAGGTCGAGATGCAGCGCAGCTTCCTCGACTATGCGATGTCAGTAATCGTCGGGCGCGCTCTGCCGGACGTCCGGGACGGCCTGAAGCCGGTGCACATCCGCATCCTGTATGCGATGTACGACGGCATGTACCGGCCGGAGCGCGGTTACAACAAGTGCGCGCGGATCATCGGCGACGTGATGGGCAACTACCACCCGCACGGCGACTCGGCTATCTACGACACTCTCGTCCGCATGGCTCAGGACTGGGCCATGCGAATGCCGCTGATCGACGGGC
The DNA here is from genome assembly GCA_963831615.1 of uncultured Actinomycetota bacterium. Lineage (GTDB taxonomy): Bacteria > Actinomycetota > Actinomycetes > Streptosporangiales > Streptosporangiaceae > JAJYUU01. Next base: position 271,934 of record CAWHQU010000008.1, read on the forward strand.
AGGGTAACTTCGGCTCGCCAGGTGACGACCCGCCTGCCGCCATGCGCTACACCGAGTGCCGTCTTGCCCCGCTGGCAATGGAGATGCTGCGGGACATCGACAAGGACACTGTTGACTTCCGCCCGAACTATGACGGGCGCTCCGCAGAACCGGTCGTGCTACCAGCCCGTTTCCCTAATCTTCTGGTCAACGGCTCGGAAGGGATCGCGGTGGCGATGGCCACCAAAATCCCGCCGCATAATCTGCGCGAGGTGGCAGCCGGCGCGCAGTGGTGCCTGCAGAACTTCGAGGCCAGCGACGAGGAGTTGCTGGCGGCACTGCTCGAGCACATCAAGGGCCCCGACTTCCCGACTGCGGCGCAAATCGTAGGCCGGCGCGGCATCCAGGACGCCTATCGCACCGGCCGCGGCTCGATCACGATGCGTGCGGTGGTCGAGGTCGAGGAGGACAGCAGGGGCCGGACCCTCCTGGTTGTCACCGAGCTGCCCTTCCAGGTGAACCCGGACAGCCTGATCTTGAAGATCGCCGAGCTGGCAAACGACGGCCGGATCACCGGCATCGCCAGCATCCATGACGAGAGCAGCGCGCGAACCGGCCGGCGGATCGTGATCATCCTCAAGCGCGACGCCGTAGCCAAGGTCGTGCTGAACAACCTGTACAAGCACACGCAACTGCAGGACACCTTCGGCGCGAACATGGTGGCGCTTGTTGATGGCGTGCCTCGCACGCTGCGTCTGGACCAGATGATCCGGCACTGGGTTAATCACCAGATCGAGGTGATCGTCCGCCGGACTCGGTTCCTGCTGCGCAAGGCGCAGGACCGCGTGCATATCGTCAGCGCCCTGCTCAAGGCGATCGACCAGATCGACGCGGTGATTGCGCTCATCAGGGCCAGCGAGTCGGCGAACACCGCGCGGCAGGGCCTGATGGAGCTGCTTGAGATCGACGAGGTGCAGGCCACTGCCATCCTCGACCTGCAGCTGCGCCGGCTTGCCGGGCTCGAGCGCCAGGCGCTCATCGACGAGCACGAGCAACTGCTGGCGGAGATCGCCGAGCACGAAGCGATTCTGGCCTCGCCCGACCGCCAGCGGCAGGTGGTGAGCACCGAGCTTGCCGAGATCACCGAGAAGTACGGTGACGACCGCCGGACCGAAATCATCGCTTACGACGGCGACATGTCCATGGAGGACCTGATCGCCGAAGAGGACGTCGTCGTCACGATCACCCGCGGCGGCTACGCCAAGCGCACCAAGACCGACCTGTACCGGGCCCAGCGGCGCGGCGGCAAGGGCGTCCGTGGTGCGCAGCTGCGTACCGACGACATCGTTGACCATTTCTTCGTCACGACCACCCATCACTGGATCCTGTTCTTCACGAACAAGGGCCGGGTCTACCGGGCGAAGGCGTACGAACTGCCGGACGCAGCCAGGGACGCGCGCGGCCAGCATGTGGCCAACCTGCTCGCCTTCCAGCCGGACGAGCACATCGCCGAGGTACTGGCACTGCGGGACTACACCGTGGCGCCGTACCTCGTGCTGGCGACGTCCTCCGGGCTGGTGAAGAAGTCCCGGCTGACCGACTTCGACTCACCGCGGTCCGGCGGGCTCATCGCGATCAACCTTCGCGAGGACGACGAAGTCATCGCTGCCCGGCTAGTGTCCGCCGACCAGGACCTGATACTGGTGAGCAAGCACGCTCAGGCCATCAGGTTCAGGGCCTCGGACGAGGCACTCCGCCCGATGGGCCGCGCGACCTCAGGCGTCATCGGCATGCGGTTCACCGAGGGTGACGAGCTCCTCGGGATGCATGTGGTGGGCGAGGGTGCCGATGTGCTCGTCGCCACCGGCGGCGGCTATGCGAAGCGGACTCCGGCTGACCAGTACCCGGTCCAGGGCAGGGGTGGCCTCGGAGTCGTGACCGCCCGGATTGTCGAAGCCAGGGGTGAGCTGATCGGCGCGCTCATGGTCCATCCGGAGGACGAGGTCTTCGCGATTACCTCGGCAGGCGGGGTCATCCGGACGGCTGCCGCGGAGATCAAGATCTCTGGCAGGCAGACCATGGGCGTCCGGCTGGTCAATCTCGGCGAGGGTCAGAGCCTCGTCGCGATCGCCAGGAACGCCGAGGCGACTGCGCCAGAGGCAGTCGTGGCAGAGGACGAGAGCGACAGCCCGGATGACACTGCCGACGGTGTTACCGGCCCGACTACCGGCCCGGTGGACGAGGCTGGCGGCGAGGCCGACGATTCGGACTCTGAGTAGCTCTTTGCCGTCGTTTTTCCTCGCCGCAGCTGCCGGGCCGGCGTATTGCCTGGTAGCTAAGTTGCCGGAGCGTGTATCGTGCCGGGAAGTAGCTCAAGAATTGAGGTAGTTCCGGGGGATGCGCGGCTTCGCGCGGAAAGCTGCATCGGTCACAGAACCGCAAGTTGCAACGATGTGGATGAGTTGAACGTCATAAGGAGCTGTAGGAGAGCTTCCGGCTTGAGCGGATCAGACCGGCCTGGCTGGGGATAACCTCGTGTCAATGGACGGTGCGGAGGAGGACGGGGTGGACAACCGGGTGGAGGCGCCATCACGTGTGCCTGGCGATGATTCAGGGGACACGGCGCCCGCTAATGGTTCTGACAGCACTCTGACGCCTGAGTCTGTGCCGTCTGCTGACTCTGCCGCTATCCCGGCGGGTCAGGCAAACGGGGCGCCTGACTCGGGCTGGCAGGTGTCATCCGGTGTCCGCGCACCTTCGGCCGCGCCGCGCCCGCCCGGCAGCAGCACTCAGCCGACACCGTCGTTCTACCCCAACACCAGCTCCGTGACCGGCGCTCCGGGGTCGGCCCAGACCCAGGCTATGGCGGCCGTTACCGGAGCAGCCACCGGCGCCCGGAATCTGGCTTCTAAAGTCGGTTCTTCATTCTCTGGCCTGACCAAGCCGAAGCCCGCCAAGCCGAAGCCCGCCAAGCCGAAGGCCCCGCCAGTCCGCCGCCCGCCGTCGCCGGCTGGCCGCCGGCCGCTGCAGGCGCAGTCGGCTAGCAGGCCGCCGCAGCCCGGGCAGCCGACCCGGAGGGCGTTGCTCAGCCTTGAGCGGATCGAGCCCATGTCGGTCATGAAGTTCAGCTTCCTGATGTCCCTGGTCGGCTGGGTGGTCCTGTTCGTCGCGGTCGCGGTGATCTACTTCTCGCTTTCCAAGATCGGCGTCTTCACCAAGATCGAGCAGACCTGGGGCCTGATCACTTACAACAAGGAACACCCGGGAAGCACCCTCACGAGCTGGTTCCGTGCGTCGACCATCCTGGAGTACACGGCGCTGGTGTGCACCATCAACGCGATCCTGTTCACGGCCCTGGCCACCATCGGCGCAGCCCTGTACAACGTGGTGACGAATCTGACCGGTGGCATTGAGGTAACGCTAAAGGAATCCGACTGAGCGGCTGGTCCCAGCTTGCGGTAACCTAGCCCGGCGTGCGAGATACCGCTCATGTCGGCACGCGCGCGGGCCTGTAGCTCAGACGGTTAGAGCGCTTCCCTGATAAGGAAGAGGTCAGAGGTTCAAGTCCTCTCAGGCCCACCCAGCTCGTAGGCCATATTGCGCGGAGGACAACCCCTTGCCGTCTGGCCGCGAGTAACTAGTGAGGCGCGGCAAGGCGGACAGCATTCCAGCTACGCTGAGCGTCTCTTATCTGTGAGCCCCCCAATGGATGTGCCCCTCGGGCTAGACGACAGCGTGCCGCCGGACGGCACACTCTCACGCGACAGCGGCGTCAGCAGGCCACGCCAGGACCACGCCCCGGCGACCGTCGCTGACTTGTTCCGCCGCCACCACCTCGAGCTGGTCCGGCTCGCTCTCGTGATGGTCGGTGACCTGGCGACCGCCGAGGACGTCGTGCAGGACTGTTTCGAGCGGCTGCACGCCGGTTGGCCCCGTGTCCGCGAGCCGGAACGGGCGCTGGCCTACGCCCGCTCAGCGGTCCTGAACGGCTGCCGGTCGGTGCACCGACGGTCCGCGGTGGCCCGCCGGCACGCGCCGCGGCTGGCGGTCCGCGCGGACGCGGCTGCCCCTGACACCGCCTCTGTCAACGCCGACCGGTTTCAGCTGGCCGCAGCACTGCGGAAGCTGCCGCGCCGTCAGCGTGAGGTGCTGGTGCTCCGGTATTACGCCGACCTGAGCGTGACCGAGATCGCCGCGACGCTGGGGATCAGCGCGGGCAACGCCCGCGCGTGCCTGAGCCGCGGGCTTGCCAGGCTCGCCGCTGAGATAGGGGAGGAAGAGCGATGACAGCACTGGAAGACCGGCTCACGCAGGAGCTCCGCCAGCTCGCCGAGGTAGCGCAGCCAGAGACTATCCGCCCGCTCGGTAGCCCGGCCAGGCGCAGCAGGGCCGCGGCACCAGGGCGGCTGTACTTGGCCTGGGCACGGCGTTCCCGGCTGCTTGCGCCCGTCGTTGCCACCGTGGCGGTAGTCGCGGTCGCCATCGGGCTCGGCGTGCTAAGCCAGTCCGGCAGAGGGACGGCGCCTACGGCGTCGGCACTGGCGCGCCGCAACGCTATCCCGCCGTATTACGCGACTGTCACCGGGACATCTGACCACGGCCTCAAGACCTTCGTGGCCGTGTACAACTCAGCGACCGGCGCCAGGGTTGCCCAGGTGAGCCTGCCGACCGTGTATTTCAAGGACGGCCACATCTCCGCGCTCTCCCTGCCGGACATCACAGCCGCCCGCAACGGCCGGACCTTCGTGCTCCTGTCGGCACCATTTCCGTTCCCCGATAACGCCGAAGGTTCGTTTGGTTACGCCACCAGGATGTTCCGGCTGCAGGTCAGCGACAGCGGCGCCGTCCATGTTACGCAGCTGCCTTTTCATGTTCCGTCCGACGCATTCATAAGCTCGCCAGAGGACATTGACCTATCACCCGATGGCACCAGGCTCGCGATCGCGTCGAATTGGGACTGCGGCACGACCCGCTGCGCGCGTACTGGTATCCAGGTGCTGAACCTGACCACTGGTGCGGTCACAGGCAGCTGGTCTACGCACGGCGGCATCGGTGAGGTGGACAATCTCTCCTGGGTGAGCGCCAGATCGCTGGCGTTCGAGTGGGTTCCCCTGATTCAAAGAGGGGACCGGATCATCTATCGGCCCATTACCCGCGGGTCCAGGCCCTATCGGGTGCTGCCACTGTCCGCCGCACCCGCCACAGACCTGCTGGCCGCCAGCGAGCCCGTCGCCTCATCGGACGCCCAGCAACCAGACTTCAACACCGTTCCCACGGTCCTTGTCACCCCGGATGGCCAGACCGTTGTCACTTCGCAGGTGACTCTCGGCTCGCACGGCCACGAAGCCGAGGGCCGGATCGTGGAACTGGATACGCACACCGGCCAACTGGAGCGCACTCTGTATACCGCCAGCGCGACCGGCGACGCCAGCGACCTTGAGGCCGGGTGCAACGTCTTGTCGCTAGGCCCGGGCGGCGCGCATCCGCTGGTGGATTGTTTCGGCAAGGCCGGTGCGCTGGTCAACGGGCAGATCGTCAGCCTGCCAGGCTTCCTCACTCTCACTCAGTCAGCTATTGGCTTGTTCAAGGCCGGCCAGCAGGTTATCGCCGGTATGCCCGGCTAGTAGGCAAACAAGAAATCTGGTGAGCGGGCCGCCGCGAGAGCAGGGAACCTGGATCGTCATAGTCTCGGTGCCATTCGACCCAGTCGCGCTGCGCCACCGGGCCAGCCTACGGTCACCTCGGGCGCTACTAACGCCATCCACCGTCGGGTCATGAAAGCTAACCCGGCTGGGTCAGACGAGCGGTGATCGCAGGGGCTGCCTCGCGTAGCCACGCCTCCGCACGCGGCAGCTCGTCCTTGGCGCCGTCTTCCCAAAGCTTGCGGAATACCGGGTCCAGCTCGGCCGAGACGCGAGAATCCTCGTGATAGCGGCGCGCCAGATCGACCGCGAACGGCGCAAGTTCGGTCCGCATCCGTGGCGTCATGCCGTAGGCGTCCGCGAACACCCCGACACGGTGCGGGATGTCGGCGGCCGCGAATGCGGGCGCACGGTCCCGCGGGTCTCGGAACGGCGCCCAGTACCACAACGCATTGGCGACGTCATAAAGCCGGGTGGTCGGCATGGCCAGGTCGAAGTCGATCAGCGCGACAGGCAGTCCGTCGCGGAAGACCACGTTGCCGGGGTAGTAGTCGCGGTGGCTGACCAGCTCGCCCTGCCTGCTGATCCGTCCCGCGTTGGCCGGCGTCCCGCCCCAGACAGCGTCGGGCGGTGGCACCCACCCGGCCGACGCCTCGTGCAGCTCACGGATCAGCCGGGCCAGGGCGACGAGCACGTCGTCGCCCGCCGTCTCCGGTGGCAACGGGTTGCGGGGCACGTCACCGGCGACGAAAGACAGCACCTCACGCCCCTCCTCGTCGACGCCGAGCGGAAGCGGAGCGCCAGTGAACCCGGCGTCGCGCAAGTGGGCCAGGTACGCCTGGATGGTCAGGCTAAACGGCCGCAGCGGGCGCCGTACCGTGTCCCCGATCCGCACGATGCCCTCAGTGACGCCATCCCCGATCAGCAACTCGCCTTCGCTCATACCGCCGCAGCCTAGCTCGGCGTATGAGCGGCTAAGACCGCGCTCCGTTAGCATCGCCTGCAGGCGTCTTACGGCAGTCGGGAATCATCTGTAGCATCCGGGCATAGCCATTTTCGATCCTGTCGCATCCGTGAAGGTCATACATGATCCGGACGCTCGCAGCTGTCGCCATGTCGGCCGTCACATTGGGCTTTCTCACCGTCGCCGCATCCGCCTCGACGGCGCAGCCTACGTTCATCGACGACTTTGCCAGTTCGGTGACTACGGTGACCTACCAGCAGCCGGTGACGTTTACCGGAGAGTTGCTGGAGGGCAAAAGCCTCACGCCAGTTGCGAACGAGCCAATTCAAATCCAGATCGAGCTACCTGGCGAGGGTGAATGGACAACCGTGCAGACCGGGACTACCGCCACCAACGGACAGTTCACGGTTAGCACGCCGCTGCCGAGCGGCGGTTACGTCAGGGCCGCATTCGCAGGTGACACCGGCTTGGCTCCCAGTTACAGCACGCCCGGATACGGCATCTTGCTCGACGCTGCCCACCTTTCCAGCAGGCTGCTGATCAACCCGGTTCCCAAGTCCGTCTCAGCCGGGACACCGGTCGTCTTCTCTGGCACCTTGCAAGTGCAGGTCGGCGGGAGCTGGGAGCCGTTCCAGGGCGGCACTCCCCTCACGCTGACGATGGAGCCGTACACCTCGACCCAGAGCAACGTCACGTATACGACGACGACCGGTGCCGACGGTACCTTCAGCCTGAGCGAGCCGATCACTGAGACAAGCGACTGGATCGTTGACACATCGCTCAACGACGACTACTGGGCGGATTGGATTCCGGACTACGCCAGCGCCAACTACAACTGGATCTACGGCGTCTCCAAAACCGAGGTCGTAGGCTTCCACCTGCCGCGAAAGGAGGAGGCGCACGCCGCTCTCCGCAAGGGCTTGTACGCGACGGGCACGGTAGAACGCTGGAACGGCAGCTCCTGGGTCGGTCTGGCTTACGGGTCGGTCGAGTTTTATTACCGGCCTATGGGATCTAAGAGCTGGCACAAGGACTCTGGTGTGCAAGCGAATGCGCTCGGGCAGTTCAAAAGCCCGGTTGGTATCCACTTGGGCACCAGCAGCTGGCAGGCCCGGGTGCAGCCAGCTGCGGACACCCTCACGAGTACTAGCGCAACCACAAGTACCATCACTGACCGCACCCGCTTCGTGTCCGTACACATTCAACGCACATCGTCGGGAAGCCGGACCTACGGCACTGTCACCGATCTGTTCGGGCAGATATCGTTCTCGTCGCTGCGAGGCCTGAGGCTCCGCCTGTACTACCGTGCATCGGGCACGAAAACCTGGCATCTTGACAAGACGGTCAGGGTCGGCCGGAACGGAGCCTTCAACATTCACGCGGCCAAGAGCTACGGCTACCGCTTCAAAGTCGTTCTCCCGGCTCAGGGCGCTTACCTGCCGTGCACCAGCCGCGTGCTCTGATTCGCTCCCAGCAGGACCCGACCCGGAGGTAGAACGTCCGGGTTTGGTCCTACGATTCGGCACCAAGCTGACAGGGGAGCCGCTCGGCGCGGCCCTGGCAGACGGCGGGCTCGACCAGCTCGTCCACGCGTCCCCGGCCGATGGCGCCCATGCCAGCCTCCGCCGGCTGGTGTGCGACATGATCGAGGAATATGGCCGTCACACCGGGCACGCCGATCTGATCAGGGAGTCAGCGGACGGACGCACCGGCGAGGACCCGCCGGCCGGATGGCGCCGCGAGCCGGTCATTACCGGGTTTAGGGGCAGACGCGGCCGTTCCGCTCGAACGCCGCGTGCGTCAGCGGCATCAGCCGCGCCCACAGCGTTTCCATCTGCTCGGCCACCATCTCTATTTCACGCTGCGGAAACGATGGGAACGTCGCTCCGCTGTGCTTCACCCGCAGCGACAGGAAGTTCATCAGCGCGCGTGCGTTGCAGGTGGCATACATCGAGGAGTACAGCCCGACCGGAAGCACGGTGCGGGCAACCTCGCGGGCGACGCCCGCCTCGAGCATCTCCAGGTACGTCCGGTAGGACTGGCGGCAGGCGCCTTGCACTGACTCGGTCACCAGTGCATGCTGCTCAGCCGAACCTTCCGTGAAGACGTAGGCACCCGGCTTGCCGGACTGCACGAGCTTCCGGTCCGCTCCGGGCAGGTAGAACACCGGCTCGAGGGTCCGATACCGGCCGCTCTCCTCGTTGTAGCTGAACGTGCGGTGCCGCATGAACTCCCGGAACACGAAGATCGGCGCGCTGACGTAGAACGTCATCGTCGAGTGCTCAAACGGGGTGCCGTGCCTGTCGCGCATCAGGAAGTTGATCAGCCCGGCTGAGCGCTCTGGGTCAGCGTCGACGTCGGCAAGTGACTGCTCGCCCTTGGTGGAGACCCTGGCGGCCCAGATCACGTCGGCATCGGACGCCGAGTGCTTGATGAGCTCGACGGTCATGTCGCTGCGGAAGGTAACGTCCGGCACGGTCGTCATTGTGCTCGCAGCCACCGACAATTGCATAAGCGCCATCATGCCGAACGGTGGAGCTCCACCTCGGGCGACGCGCGGGCCAGCCTGACTACCGGATTAAGAGATCGCTTAATCCGGCGTCGCTGCCGGGATATTCACCGGGTTAGAGTCGAGCGAACACTGCTGGGCTGAAGGGATGTCCGAGATGAGCGCAGAGCCCGGGGACGCGCGGGACGTGCTTCGCGCGGTATGGCGCAGCCAGGGGCAGACCACGGCCGATCTCGATGACGAGAGCGGTGAGAAGAAGTCCTGCAAGCGGATGGCCGATGCCGGAGTCGGGTTTGACGACTTCGCTGCCGGGGACCAAGACCTGACCACCGCATGGCGGGCCAGGCTGGAGCGGGAAGGCAAGCTGAACCGTTCCGGCGGCAGCATTGGTGACCTTGTTCTTGGCTCTGCTGACAGTCACCTCGGCTGACAGTCATTGAGCCTGGCCACTGACGGCGAGGAGATTCGCTCGGTGGAGTATCCGGGAACGGTCGGCGAGCTGACCGAGCGCCTGCGGCAGGGCGGCTACCTCGCCGATCGCGGCCTGGCCACGGCCCTCCTGGTGTCGCTGTCGCTGCACCGGCCGGTGCTGATTGAGGGCGAGGTTGGTGTCGGCAAGACCGAGGTCGCGAAGGTACTGGCCGCGATCTTCAGCAAGAGGCTGATCAGGCTTCAGTGCTACGAGGGCATCGACACCAACCAGGCTCTGTACGAGTGGGACTACGCCCGCCAGATGCTGCAGATCCGCGCGCTGTCAGATCGTCAGGCAGCGGACGAGCAGGCAGTCGACCGGCTGTTCGGGCCCAAGTTCCTGCTCGAGCGGCCGCTGCTGGAAGCCGTCCGGGCCGGTGACCAGGCGGTTCTGCTGATCGACGAGATCGACCGCGCCGACGACGAGTTCGAGGCGTTCCTGCTCGAGGTGCTGTCGGACTTCCAGATCAGCATCCCCGAGATCGGCACTATCAAGGCAGAGTCTGCGCCCGCGGTGATCCTCACCTCGAACCGGACCAGGGAGCTCCACGACGCGCTCCGGCGCCGCTGTCTGTACCACTGGATCGGTTACCCGTCCGCCGAGCGTGAGATCGAGATCGTGCTGGTGCGTGAGCCGGGTGCCGCGCAGGAGCTGACCCGCAAGGTTGTCCGGGCGGTGCACCGGCTGCGCGAGCTCGACCTGGCCAAGCCGCCGGGCGTAGCGGAAACCATCGACTGGGTGCGGACCCTGGACTTTCTCGGCGAGACCGACCTGACCACGCAGTCCGCGGCCGACACGCTCGGGGCGGTCATCAAGGACCGGGACGATCTGGACCTGGTCAGGGAGAACCTGGCAGAGATCACCGCCGGTGGCTGAAGATTCGCCGTTCGCCCCGGTGCTGGTCGGCTTCGCGCGGGAACTACGCACCGCGGGGCTCACCGTCGGCACGGGTGACGTGCTGACCTACTTTTCGGCAATGCAACCACTCGATCCGGCCGACCTGGTCGATCTCTACTGGGCGGGGCGCACGACCCTGGTCAGCAGGCGCGACGACATACCGGTGTACGACGAAGTGTTCCGCCGCTACTTCCTGGCCGCCAGCGCTCCCGCTGCCGCACTACTGACACTGCGAGCGGCCGCCGCGGCCGAAGTCGAGGCCGCAATGGTCATGCCTGGCACCGAGCCCGGCCCGGAGCAGGACGAAGAGCAGCCGCTGCTCGGCTGGATGGCCTCAGATGCCGACGCCTTGAAGCACCGGTCGTTCGGCGCTTGCACGCCGGCCGAGCTTGCCGCGCTGCGCCGGATCATGGCCAGGATCCGGCTCACGCCGCCTCGGCGCCGGACGCGGCGCACCGCAACCGCGGCGAAGGGCCGCTCGCCGGATCTCCGCAAGACGATCAGGACCGGTATGCGCATGCACGGTGAGCTTGCCGGCCTGTACTTCCGGCAGCGCAAGACGCGGTTGCGTCCGCTGATCCTGATCCTCGACGTCTCTGGCTCGATGGCCGACTACTCGCGCCATCTGCTCCAGTTCGCGCACACTGCCAGGCAAGCGACGGCGAAGGTAGAAGTCTTCTGTTTCGGGACCAGGCTTACCCGGATTACCAAGGCGCTGACCCGCCGGCGGCCAGACGACGCTCTCGAGCAGGCGGCCGCAGCCGTTGTGGACTGGGACGGCGGCACCAGGATCGGCCAGTCACTGGAGACTTTCGTGCGCCGCTGGGGCCGCGGTGGCTTGTGCCGCGGCGGAGTGGTTGTCATCTGCTCCGACGGCCTCGACCGCGGAGACCCCGGCCAGCTTGCCGCCGCGATGGAGCGGCTGTCCCGGCTTTGTTACCGGATCGTCTGGCTGAACCCGCATAAGGGCGACGATCCGCATTTCCGGCCGAGCACACTGGGCATGATGGTGGCGGCTCCGCATATCGACCTGCTGCTGTCCGGTCATGACCTGGCCAGCCTGGAGGAGCTAGCCCAGATGTTGCCGGCCCTGAGTTGACGAGCGCAGACCGGCGCGAGGTGGAGACGGCATGAGGTGGAGTGTCGGAATCGAGGCCGAAGGTGACAAGGTCCTTAGCCGCGAGGAAATCGTCGAGCTGGCGGACGCGATCGCTGCCAGCGACGGCATCGCCACGGGCATAGGCACCACCAGGTACGGCGCTCAGCTCGTGGTCGAAGCCGACACTGAGGAGGACGCCGTCGGGCGAGCGACCGAGCAGTTCCTGGCGGCCGCTGCGACTGCTGGCCTGCCGCCGGCTCCTGTGGTAAGGACCGAGGTAGTCAGCGAGACCGAGGAGGAAACCGACTTCCGATGATCCGCCTCGGCTCGCTGGCGGGCTACCCGTTCGAGGGTCCGCGGCTGCTCGGTGGCTGGACACCGCCGGCAGCAGCCGCGGTCTACGCCATCCTCTACAAACCCGACCCGGAAACGAGGCCGGACCGGTACGCAGTCAGTTACGTTGGCCACTGCGATGACCTGTCAGCCGAACGGTTCCCGTTCCAGCATCCCCGCTCCGCCTGCTGGATCCGCCGGGCCGGCTCGAAGTGGAAGGTCTACATCTGTACCTATGTGGTACCAGGCGGCACGAGTGCGCATCGCGAGCAGATCGTGCGTGAGCTGACGGCGATCTACCATCCGAGCTGTAACGACCAGCAGTACGACAACTCCTGGGAAGACCACTGGATCGGCGAGTACTCGGCGCCGACCACCGGCCCGGTCTCGCGCCGCGGCCCGGACCAGTCCGGCCACCGGTAGGACGGCGGCGGCCAGGTGTACTGCTAGGAGCCGGGCGACGCCGCGACGAGCGATATCGATTCAGGACCGGGGCGCGTACCCCACTGCGTCGTGCAGCCGGGACCTGCGGGTCCCTGAAGCGGGCCGGGCAACCTCGCGCATCTCAGGCTCAGCTGGCCGTGGCGTGACGTCGTCGACGATCTCCTCGGCCATCCCGTAGAGCAGCGGCAGCGCGCCGGCCACTACTCCGCCGGTCTGATTGATGTGCTCGACGCCGGGCCCGATCTGCCTGGCGTGGCCGACGATGGTGGCGACGAGGCTGGCGCACTCCTCCAGGTTGCCGGCGATCCTGGTCAGCAGCGTGCCCACCCAGTACAGGTAGACCGCGAGCCCGGCGATTAGCAGCACGATGTCGACGACGGTCAGGACGACCAGCGTGGTCATGACTTCACCTTTCCGAGCACGCGGCCAAGAAACAGATGGTGCTGCAGCCCTTCGGCCAGGACTGCCTCGACGCCGTCAGCGACTTGCGGGATCAGCGCCGCGTCGGCCGTGTTCGCCGCTGCAGCCGTCAGCGTGTCGCGCACCTCGACCACGCGCCGGTCGATGATCTTGACGAAGTAGATCAGCAGGCTCAGCAGCGCGGCTACCGCGAGTACAACGACGAAGCCAAGGATGATCGCGACCACCCACGCCGTGTGCTCTGAAGAGTTCATCGCCGCGGCGATCGCCGGTGCGTGCATCGCTAGCCTCCGAGCCTGGCACGGCCGCGCTGCAGCCCGCCGATGATGATGGTCGCGTGCTCGATGGTCGTGCGCAGGGCCCCAAGCGGCGCCGTGTTGTGCACGGCATCGCTGAGCGCGTCGTTGATCTTCGGCGCTTCCTTGCCGATGGAATAGGCCAGCCGCAGGATCGGCACCACGAGCGCGACCACGACGAGCACGATCACGATGCCGATGACATAGCCGAGCACCCAGCCGAAGCTGCTGAAGTGCCCGGCCCCGCCGGCGAGGTATCCCAGCTTGCTAACGCGAGCGGCCATGCCTGATCAGACCGTCTCGCAGAAGTCCCTGACGGGCTTCAGGCTCGCGTTCACCGACGTCAGCCGGTCCGGCACGGTGCTGGTCAACTGCGCGACCGCCTGGACCCCGCCAGTGGTCGCGACGAGTGTCACGCGGATAGCCCTGAGGTGAAAGATCACCCGCAGCAGTCCGACAGCGGCAATCGCAATGATCAGCGCCGCGATGATCAAAGTCACCCAGGCAGCTGCTGGCATGACCGTTCTCCTTTCTCCTGGCCGGAAGCCGGGCTAACCGAGAAGCTTGGCAACAGATCCCGCGTAGCGGACCGCGCCGACCGATATTTCCTTCACCGTGGCGTCGGTGGTGGCTAGTGCGCTCGGCACCGGAGCCAGCTCACCGACCAGGGCCACGCCGCCGGACAGGATGTCGTCGGTCGCGTGCCTGATTCGCTCGACCGCGGCCAGCACCCGGTTCAGCAAGTAGATGACGACGGGCAGGACTACCAGCAACAGCACTGCATTGCCGATCCACCACAAGACCATCGCGGTCCTCCTCGTTGCTCCCGGCCGAAGCCGGGCGCTTAGTGCGACGCTGGCTGGTAGGGCAGGAAGAACCGGCGGAAGACCCGGGCGAGTGCCATCCGCGCGGCGCGCAAGCCCAGGGCGAAGCCGCTGGCCGGACTTGCGGTGGCAGCAGCGATCTGCTCAGCGGACTCGCCCCGGTCGAGCCGGCTGATCTTGTCCTGCATGTTGGCCGAGAAATCGTGCATCAGCACGGAGCTGACGTCAGTGATCATCCCGCGGCCGTACTGCGCGGCCGCGCCGGAAAGCTGCAGGTCCTGGCTGACGTCCACCCGTGTGCCGCGACCGGACTTCGACAGTGTCGCGGTCACGAGCATGCTCGCCTGACCGCGGCCTCTCTCATCCGCGCCAGCGGCCTGCACGACGATGCGCCTGGCTGCCTCGTCCCGCTCGGTGATCTCAGCAGTGCCGGTGAACTGCAGCCGCACCGGTCCCATGCGGATCGCAACTTTGCCCTTGTATTTCTCACCGCCCAGGTCCTCGGTCAGCTCCGCGCCGGGCAGGCAGGTGGCGACCTGCGGAATGTTGCCGAAGAACTGCCATACCTTCTCGACCGGCTCAGCGACTTCGAAGTCGTTCCTGATCAGCATCGGGCCTCGCCCTTCATGTCAGCTACGCCCTTCATCTCAGCCGCGGCAGCCACGGTGTAAGCGGCGGGATCTTTCTCGAACGCCTGGCGGCATCCGGTGCAGCAGAAGTAATAGGTCGCGCCCCCATGGTCCAGGGACAGGGTGCGCGGCCCGGCACTCGACAGTCATGCCGCACACCGGGTCGACAGCCGTTCCAGGCAGACTTTGGGTGCTTCGGGGAAGAGCAGTGCCGCCGGCCAGCGCCCCGGACGCGCGCAGCTGCACGAGCTCGGCCAGGATCGCGACCGCGATTTCCGGATGCGTGGTGCTGCCGAGATCGAGGCCGGCCGGCACCCGGACCCGGTCCAGCTCGGCTTCCGGCACACCGCGATCAGCCAGGTAACCAAGTACCCCGACGCCCCGCTTGCGCGAGCCGACCAGGCCGAGGTAGGCAGGCCGGGCAGCCACCGCGCGCTCCAGCACGCGCTCGTCGTCGTGGCCCTGAGTGGCGACGACGACGAGCGATTGCTCGCTGACTCCGGATGCGGTGAAGTCAGGGCCGTCGATCAGCTCGGCGTGCCAGCCCAGGGCCCGCGCCAGGTCGGCGAGCGTCTGCGCCATCGGCGACCGGCCAACCACGACCAGGTGGGGAACGGGCACGACCGGCTCGATGTAGACCTCCAGCGCGCCCTCGCTCTGGCAGGAGATCGGGATGACGGCAACTCCTTCTGGCACCGCGCCGCCGAACTGGTCCGCGTTGCCAAGCAGCAGCAGTTCGGCGCTCCCGGTGGCGATCACGTGCGCGGCAGCGCGGATCACGGCAGGCTCCGCGCAAGCACCGCCAATCCAGCCGTGCAGTTCGCCGTCAGCGGTGATGATCGCCCGCGAGCCCTGCTGACTCGACGACGGCCCCTGCCGCCAGACGACCGTCGCCAGCGCGAACGCCTCGCCTCGCCGCGCTAGCTCGGCGGCGTGCTCCATGACTTCCCAGCCGTTCATCGCCAGCCCCGTTAGTCGTCCGAGCGCACTGGAGGTGCGCCGGAGATGTCCCGGCGGTAGGTGAGGGCTTCCCAGACCCGGTCCGGCAGCAGCGGCATGTCGATGTTGCGGACGCCGGTGTCCTTGATGGCGTCCAGCACCGCGTTGACGAACGCGGCCGGCCCGCCGACCGCCGCGCACTCGCCGATCCCCTTGGCCCCGATCGGGTGGTGCGGGCATGGCGTGACGACCTCGCTATGCAGCTCGAAGCCTGGTGTTTCCCAGGCGGTCGGCAGCAGGTAGTCCATATAGTTCGCGCCTACGCAGTTGCCGTCGGCGTCGAAGGTGATGAACTGCATATTGGACATTGCGTAGGCCTCAGTCAGGCCGCCCATGATCTGGCCTTCGACGATCATCGGGTTGATCCGGACGCCGCAGTCGTCGACCGCCACCAGGTTGAGCACGTCCCACACGCCGGTCTGCGGGTCGACCTCGACGGTCACGATGTATACGGCGAACGGCCAGGTCAGGTTCGGCGGATCGTAGTAGGCGGTGGCGTCCAGGCCTGGCTCCATGCCGTCGGGCATGTTGGCATACGCGGCGATCGCGCACTCCTGGATCGTGACCCCTCGATCCCGAGCACTGCGGACGTAAAACCGGCCGAGCTCCCACTCGATGTCCTCCTCCGATACCTCGAGGAGGTGCGCGGCCAGCTTCCGGGCCTTGGCCCGGATCTTGCGGGACACCATCGCTACCGCCGCGCCGGCTACCGGAGTGCTGCGGGACGCATAGGTGCCCATCCCGAACGGGGCGGTGTCGGTGTCGCCTTCCTCCACGACGACGTCCTCAGCCGGGATCCCGAGCTCGTGCGCGACGATCTGGGCCCACGTCGTCTCGTGCCCCTGGCCCTGGCCACGGGCGCCGGTCCTGACGATCGCCTTCCCGGTCATGTGCACTTTGAGCTCGGCCGAGTCGAACATCTTGATGCCGAGGATGTCGTACTCCCGGCTGTTCCCGGCGCCGAGCGGCTCGGTCATCGTGGAGATGCCGAGCCCGAGCAGCCGCCCGCGGGAGTGTGCCTCAGCCTGTTGCTGCCGGAAGTTCTGGTAGTCGATTGCCGTTAGCCCGACGTCCAGGCACTTGGCGTACTGCCCGGAGTCCGTCAGGAAACCGAACGGAGTCCGGTGCGGGAATGCCTCGTCCGGCACGAAGTTCATCCGCCGGAAGTCTGCCTGGTCCAGGCCGAGGTCGTCGGCAGCGGCCTGCATCATCCGTTCCTGGAAGAACATCGCCTCGGTGACCCGGAACGAGCACCGGTACGCCACTCCTCCGGGCGCCTTGTTGCTGTAGGTGCCGCGCGCCGTCAGATGGGCTACCGGGATGTCGTAGGCGGCGAAAGCCGAGTGCATCAGGCCGATCTTGAACTTGCTGGGCTGAGCGTCCGAGAAGAACGCGCCATGGTCAGCGTCGGTGTGCATCCGGACGGCCAGGATCTTGCCGTCCCGGCGCAGCGCCATCTCGCCCTTCAGGTACACGTCCCGCGCGAACCCCGTCGAGATCAGGTTTCCCGACTTGTCCTCGATCCACTTGACTGGCCGTTCGAGCAGGATCGAGGCCAGGATCGAGCAGACATAGCCCGGATAGACCGGCACCTTGTTGCCGAATCCGCCGCCGATGTCCGGCGAGATGATCCGGATCATGTGCTCGGGCAGCTCGGCCACCATCGCGACCGCCGCCCGGATGATGTGCGGAGCCTGCGTGGTCATGTAAACGGTCAGCTTGGAAGTCGCGCGGTTGAAGTCCGCGATCGAGCCGCAGCACTCGATCGGGGACGGGTGTGACCGCGGGTAGTGCAGTTCGAGCTTGGACACGACATCGGCGGCCGCGAACGCCCGGTCGGTGCCGTCCCGGTCGCCGACCTCCCAGTCGTAGATGACGTTGTCCGGCTGGTTCTCCTTGTCGTCGCGGATGAGCGGGGCACCCTCGGCCACCGCCTGGGCCGGGTTCACGATGACCGGCAGCGGCTCGTAGTCCACGACGATCGCTTCGCACGCGTCCTTGGCGATGTACGGGTCGTCGGCGATGACGCAGGCGACCTCCTGGCCCTGGAATCGCACCTTGTCGGTGGCCAGCACTGCTTGCGTGTCGTAGGACAGCGTCGGCATCCAGGCCAGGTTGCGGGTGGCCATCATCTCGCCGGTGAGCACCAGGTGCACGCCCGGGATATCCCAGGCCTTGCTCGCGTCGATCGATTTGATCCGGGCATGCGCGAGCGGGCTGCGCAGGATCTCCATGTGCAGCATGTCGGGCAGCACGATGTCGTCGGTGTAGTTGCCCTTACCGCGGATGAACCGGTTGTCCTCGACCCGCTTGCGGCTCGCGCCGATGCCGCCGATCTTGATTTCGTCTACTGCCTGCGACATGTCCTCGGTCCCGTCCCCTTCAATCCGCCTGCGCGCGAAGCTTCTCGGCGGCCCACAGCACCGACTTGACGATGTTCTGATAGCCGGTGCAGCGGCAGAGGTTTCCCGACAGCGCCCAGCGAACCTCTTCCTCGGTTGGGTCCGCATTGCGGTCGAGCAGGGCCTTGGCCGCCATCATCATTCCCGGCGTGCAGAAGCCGCATTGCAGACCGTGCTCCTCCTTGAAGCCCTCCTGCAGCGGGTGCAGTTCGCTCGCCGTCGCCAGCCCCTCGACGGTCTGGATCTCGTGGCCGTCGGCCTGGACAGCCAGCATCGTGCACGACTTGACTGCCTGACCGTCGACAAGAACGGTGCAGGCTCCGCAGTTCGTCGTATCGCAGCCGGTGTGAGTACCGGTCAGCCTGAGTCCCTGCCGGATCAGGTGGGCCAGCAGCAGCCGCGGCTCGACCTCAGCAATTTTCTTCTCGCCGTTCACGGTGAACTTGATCCGCCGAAGCGGCACCTCGGCCGCGGTCTCATCGCCGCGATCCGCGTAGACCATCGTCATGATCAGGCCGCCCTTTCCGCCGGCTCGGCGCTGCATCTGGAGAGAATGCGCTCGACGAACGTCTCCACCATGTGTCGCTTATATTCGGCGCTACCCCGGTGATCGGTGCGCGGCCGCGCCGCCCGCGCGGCTAGCCCGGCCGCTGCGCTGATTGACTCCGCAGTCAGCGACTGCCCGGTCAGCGCCGCGGCTGCCTCGGTTGCGGCGATCGTCGAACCGCCGACACCGGTCAGCGCGATCCCGGCTCGCCGGACGACATTGCCCGTGGTCTCGACCGCGACCGCGACGCCGACTGTGGCGAAGTCACCGACGCGCCGCTCCAGCTTGAGGTAGCCGCCGGCGCGTAGGCCCTGGGCAGGCGGGATGACAGCCTCCACGGCGATCTCGTCGGGAGCCAGCACGTTCTGGAACGGGCCGGTAACGAACTCTGCCATCGGAATCGACCGGCGGCCGGCCGGGCCCTGCGCTACTAGCGAGCCGCCGAGCGACAGCACCACCGATGCCCAGTCGCCTTGCGGGTCGGCGTGGCACAGCGAGCCGACTAGGGTGCCCCGGTTGCGCACGATCGGGTCGGCGATCAGCGGCGCTGCAGCAGCCATCGTCGGCTGGGTAGTGGCCAGCAGCTGCGAGCGTTCGAGGTCGGCATGGCGGCATAGCGCGCCGATCCGCAGCGTGCCGTCCGGGTCCGCGCGGTGGTAGCTCAGGCCGGGCAGGTTGTTGATGTCCACGATCAGTTCGGGCGAGGCGAACCTGAGCTTCATCAGCGGGACGAGGCTCTGACCGCCGGCCAGCACTTTGGCGTAATCGCCGCCGTCGGCTAGCAACCCGATCGCCTCGCCGATGGAATGCGGCGCCTCATATCGGAACCGCGACGGGTACATACGTTTCCTCCGGTCTTATGACTGTGCTGGTCTCCGGCGGTGCTGCTCTTCTGCGGTGCTGGCTTTCCGGGGCCGCAGGTGCGACTCAGCCCGGCTGTGGTTCCTGATGCTCGTGCGCCGCGGATGCCGGGTCAGCGACAGCCACCGGCCCGGTCTCGTAGTCGGGGTCGGGTCTTGGCTCCTGGTGCGGCGGCCACGGACCTGAGACCGGCTGGCCGGCGATCTTCAGATAGTCGATCAGCTCAGGCCAAGCCCAGACGGTGGGGCTTTTGCCGGTCTTCGGCGCGTGCTCGATGAGCTCATACAGTCGGGGATTGCCTTTGCTCTTGCCGTCGGACTCAATCCGCATTCAGAACTCCCAGCAACGAGCAGGTGACGTGAGATTGCATCGTGCACCCTCTCGGATGCCAAGGCAACGGCCCAATAAGCTCTCGCTTAAGTACACAGCTAGTCGGCTGCACATATGGAGTTAATAGGAGACTTTAACTCCATATGGTGACGTACACCGGCGGCCTGAACCGCGATGGCGGGACTCCGGCCGACGGGGACCGCATCAGCTGCATGGCCTCGGGCGTGCCGAGGAATCGGCGCAGTGCGCTGGCGGCCGTGCTCCGATGGTCCCGTTCGAGCAACGTCGCATACCAGCATGCCTCTGCCGGGAGTCCTGATATCTCGACCAGGGACAGCTCACCGCGGCGCAGCTGCTGCGAAACCAGGTGCTCGATCGCCGGAGCCGCGCCAGCCCCATCGGCAGCTGCGGCCCAGGCCGCCGTCTGGCTGGGGAACATGCCGATATTTCTTTCCGGGACGGCCAGTTGCGCTAGCAGCCGGCCGGTCTCGCTGTTCGGGTCGGCACCGGCCGGATCCACCAGCCAGCGCCACTGCCGCGGCGGCCCGCGCAGGCGCGAGTGCCCGGCAGTCACCACGACCAGGCGGTACTTGAAAATGGGTTCGCTCACCACCGGCATCGTCTGCTCGGCTGAGACGCCGGGCCCGAAAGCCACGTCGGCGAGGCGGTTGGCGACCAGCACTGCCTGCTCGCCGGAGACCGCGACACCCGTCGAAACCTCGACCGGGCCGGGGAACCGGCGGGTGAAGGCTTCGATGAGCGGGCCCGCCACGAATTCGGCGAAGGTAGAGGTAGCGACCACGCGCAATTGTTCCGGCGCGCCGCGCGCGGCCCGGACGGCCGCATGTGCTTCCGCACCGAGCACGACGATCTGCGACGCGGTGGCCAGCAGCCTGGAGCCACCAGGCGTCAGCGTCATGCCTGCTGGGCCGCGGGTGATCAGCTGGTCGCCCAGGTGCTGGCGCAGCGCGGTCAGCGCCTGCGACACGGCCGGCTCGCTCACCCCGAGGGCGCTGGCCGCGGCGGTCACCGAGCCGAGCCTGGCGACGAGAACGAACGCGTTGAGCTGGGTGAGCGTCATGACACACTCATCCGTAGGGAGGGCGATGCGGTGCAAGTCCCCGCGCAGGTCGAGTACGAGAAGGCCGCCAGCGTCGAGCACGCCCTCACAATGCTGGCCAGGTACGGCAGCGCAGCGCGAGTCCTGGCCGGCGGGCACAGCCTGATACCCATGATGAAGCTGCGGCTGGCACAGCCTGAGGTGCTGATAGACATCAACGGGATCACCGACCTCTGCTATATCAACCTAACCGGGGCGCAGCTGCGAATCGGCACGCTTACCCGGCATGCGCAGTTGCTAGACGCGCAAATCATCGGCGAGCACTTCGCGATCCTGCACGACGCGGAGCGCGTGATCGCCGACCCGATCGTGCGGAACTGGGGTACCGTGGGCGGCTCGCTCTGCCAGGCTGACCCGTCCGAGGACCTGTCGGCCGCCTTCGCGGCGATGAAAGGCACGATGGTCATCCGGGGCCCGGACGGCAGCCGGGAGGTGTCCGCGCGGGAGTTCCACACTGGCCCGTATGAGACGGTCGTCGGCCCGGCCGAGCTGCTTACCGAGATCACGCTGCCGATCAGGGCGGGCGGTGGCAGCAGTTACATGAAGGTGTCCCGGCGGGCCGGAGACTGGCCGGTGACCGCGGTGGGAGCTGCGGTCTGGCTGACCGGCGACGTCATCGCAGACGCAGGCATCGGCCTGACTGCTGTCGGCGCCACCCACTTCGCCGCCGCCGAGGCCGAGGAATACCTGTGCGGCAAGATCGCGACCGAGGAGACGCTGGCCAGGGCTGGCGAGATAGCGGCCGAGAACTGCCGGCCCGTCAGCGATCAGCGCGGCCCCGCGGACTACAAGCGCCACCTTGCTCATGAGCTCACCACCAGGGCGCTCCGGCTTGCCGTGACCCGCGCCCGCGGGCAGGCGTCATGAAGGTCACGCTGACTGTCAACGGCAGCGAGTACACCAGCGACGTCGAGCCCCGGCTGCTCCTTATTCACCTGCTGCGCGACGAACTCGGGCTGACCGGCTCGCACTGGGGCTGCGACACCTCTAACTGCGGGGCATGCGTGGTCTGGCTGGACGACACGCCGGTGAAATCATGCACCGTCCTGGCGGTTATGGCGGATGGCCGCCGGGTCCTGACGGTCGAGGGCCTGGGCAGCGACGGCGGCCTCGATCCGGTCCAGCAGGGTTTCGCCGAATGCCACGGCCTGCAGTGCGGCTTCTGCACGCCCGGCATGATGCTCACAGCACGCTGGCTGCTGGACCGGAACCCGGATCCGTCCGCGGCGGAGGTGCGGGAGGCGATCTCCGGTCAGATCTGCCGCTGCACTGGCTACGAAAACATCGTCCGGGCGGTGCTGTGGGCTGCGAAGAACGGCGGCGGCAAGTGACAGATCACAAGATAGAAGCGCACGAGGCCGGGCCGTACGGGGCAATCCCGCGGAAGGAAGACGCGCGGTTCGTCCGGGGCCAGGGCACGTTCGTGGACGACATCAGGCTGCCTGGCATGCTTCACGGGGCAATCCTGCGCAGCCCGCTGGCGCACGCCCGCATCGTCTCGGTCGATGCCACCGCGGCCCTGGCGCACCCGAAGGTCGAGGCCGTGCTCACGGGCGCTGACCTGGCCGAGCGCGGCCTTGCCTGGATGCCCACGCTGTCGGCTGACGTGCAGGCCGTGCTCGCGACCGACAAAGTCCGGTTCCAGGGCCAGGAAGTCGCGTTCGTCGTCGCGCAGGACCGCTACGCGGCGCGCGATGCGCTCGAGTTGATCGTCGTCGATTATGAGCCGCTGCCGCCGGTCATCGACGCCCTGACGGCGCTCGATGCGGACGCGCCGCTGGTTAGGGACGATCTTGAGAACCGGACCGACAACCACATCTTCGACTGGACCGCCGGTGACAAGGCCGCCACTGATGCGGTGTTCGCGGCCGCGGACGTGACGGTGGGCTGCGACATGATCTATCCCCGTTCCCATCCTGCTCCGCTGGAGACGTGCGGAATCGTTGCCGCCTCCGATGCGGTGGACGGACGCCTGACCTTGTGGTCTACATCGCAGGCCCCGCACGCGCACCGCACCTTGTACGCGCTGATCACAGGTCTGCCTGAGCACAAGATCCGGGTCGTGTCGCCGGACCTCGGTGGCGGCTTCGGCAGCAAGGTGCCGGTCTATCCCGGCTACCTGTGCGCGATCGCTGCGGCGATGATCACCGGGCGGCCGGTGAAGTGGGTCGAGGACAGGTCGGAGAACCTCATGTCAACGACCTTCGCTCGCGACTACCACATGCACGGTGAGATCGCGGCGACCGCGGACGGCCGCATTCTCGGACTGCGCGCACGGGTACTGGCCGACCACGGCGCCTTCAACGCGACCGCGCAGCCAACCAAATACCCGGCCGGCTTCTTTCACATCTTCACCGGCTCCTATGACCTGCAGGCCGCGTTCTGCGAGGTGACCGGCGTCTACACCAACAAGGCACCAGGCGGCGTCGCATACTCGTGCTCGTTCCGCATCACCGAGGCCGTCTACCTGGTCGAACGCCTGGTCGACATGCTGGCGCGCAGGCTCGGCATGGATCCGGCTGAGTTGCGGCGGCGCAACCTGCTGCGACCCGAGCAGTTTCCGTACACCTGCCCGACAGGCTGGCAGTACGACTCCGGCGACTACCTCCGGGCGCTGGCGCTGGCCATGGACATTGCGGGTTACGACGAGCTGAGGCGTGAGCAGGCGGAACGGCGTGCCCGCGGCGAGTACATGGGCATCGGCATCAGCTTCTTCACTGAGGGCGTCGGCGCCGGACCGCGTGCGCACATGGACATCCTCGGCCTGGGCATGGCCGATGGCGCTGACCTGCGGGTTCACCCGACAGGCAAGGTCGTGCTCGGGGTCTCGGTGCAGACCCAGGGGCAGGGCCACGAGACAACGTTCGCCCAGATCGTCGCGCATGAGCTAGGGCTCACGCCGGACGACGTCGAGGTCGTGCACGGTGACACCGACCGGACGCCGTTCGGCCTCGGTACCTACGGGTCCCGGTCCACGCCAGTGTCCGGAGCGGCCGCTGTGCTGGCCGCGCGGAAAGTGCGCGACCGCGCCAGGCTGGTGGCCGCGGCGATGCTGGAGCTGTCCCCGGACGACCTGGAATGGCTGGACGGCAAGTGGCGAGTGCGCGGCGATCCGGAGCGGGGCGCGGGAATTGCCGAGATCGCGATGGCCGCGCACTCCGCGCTCGAGTTGCCCCCCGGGGTGGAGGGGCATCTGGACGCCTCCGCTGTGTACAACCCGCCGAACCTGACCTTCCCGTTCGGGGCATATATCTGTGTCACTGATGTCGACCCGGCGACCGGCGAGGTCAAGGTACGGCGGTTTATCGCGGTAGACGACTGCGGCGTGCGGATCAATCCGATGATCGTCGAGGGCCAGGTGCACCGCGGCCTGGCCGACGGCATCGGCATGGCACTGATGCAGGCGATCGTCTTCGACGAGGCGGGCAACTGCCTGGGCGGATCGTTCATGGACTACCTCCTGCCGACCGCGCTGGAGTGCCCGTCGCCCGAGCTGGGCGCGACCGTGACGCCGTCGCCGCACCATCCGATCGGGGCCAAGGGCATCGGCGAGTCGGCCACCGTCGGGTCGCCACCCGCGGTGGTGAACTCGGTCGTCGACGCGCTTGCCCCGTTCGGTGTCGAGCACGCCGACATGCCGCTGACACCGGCGACCGTGTGGCGGGCGATTCAGGGCCGCCCGTTGCGGCCGGACCTGGCGCTTGGCTGAGCCGGGAATCTTCCCGGCGGCTTGACCGCTAGAACAAACAGTGGTCCTTGATCAATGTTGAATTGGTGTTGTTGTAGCGACAGTAGATCCACATCGATCATGAAGTGCGATGGTGGGGATGTCCGCGGCGCCGTCCCCGGCGGTGCCGATTTCTCATAGATAATGGTGAAATGAGCGATCTTGCCGAGCAACTGCCTGACGTGCCGACGCTGCTGGCCGAACTGGATGGCGTGAGCTATCTGGCCGATGAGCCGCTCGGCACGGCGTTGTTCCTGGCTGCCCGGATGGGCCAGCCGATCCTGCTGGAAGGTGAGCCGGGCGTCGGCAAAACCGAGGCCGCCAAGGCGCTTGCCGCTGTCCTGGACACCCCGCTGATCAGGCTGCAGTGCTATGAGGGCCTGACCTCGGCAGAGGCGCTGTACGAGTGGAACTACCCGCGTCAGCTGCTGGCGATCCGGCTGGCCGAGGCCAGGGGCGAGGCGCCGCGCGAGGCGGACCTGTTCAGCGACGACTACCTGCTAGAGCGCCCGCTGCTGGCCGCTCTTGATCATCCCGGCCCGCGGCCGGCGGTGCTGCTGATCGACGAGGTCGACCGCGGCGACGACGAGTTCGAGGCATTCCTGTTCGAGCTGCTCGCCGAGTCCGCGGTCACGATTCCCGAGCTCGGTACCCGGCGAGCCGCTTATCCGCCGGTCGTCGTGCTGACCTCGAACCGCACCAGGGATCTGCATGACGCGCTGAAGCGGCGCTGCCTGTACCACTGGATTGACTACCCCGATGCTGACCGGGTCGCTGCGATCATCAGGCGCCGGGTTCCCGCTGCCAGCGAGCGGCTGGCGGCTCAGGTCGCCGCTGCGGTGGGCCGGCTGCGCGGCCTCGACCTTGCTAAGCCGCCCGGTGTCGCCGAGGCGATCAGCTGGGCCAATGCGCTGCAGGTGCTGGGCGCCACGCAGCTTGACGCGAACGCAGCACGCCAGACTATGGGAACCGTCCTTAAGTACGCCGAGGACATGCAGGCCGCGCGTGCGGCGGACGTCGCGGCCGTGGTTGGCCACGGTTCCGGCGATGGCTGACGGGCCCGCCGAGGCTGCTCCAGCCGCCGGCTCCGGTGCCGGCGACCTGGCTGAGGTGGCAGCGCGCTTTGGCGGCGCGCTGCGGCGCGCCGGCCTTCCGGTCGGGCCCGGCCGCACCGAGCGATTCGCTGCCGCTGTGACACTTGTCCGGCCCGTGAGCAGGCAAGAGCTCTTCAACTGCGCGCTGGCGACGCTTGTGTCATCGAAAGATCAGGCGAACACGCTGCGGCTGGTGTTTAGCGATGTGTTCGGCTCGCTGGACGGGGCTGGCGAGCTGACCAACCTGGCCAGGGTGCCCGGACTCGGCTCTCAGCCGCAGCCAGCCCATATCGCCGAAGCGGCGATGGCCGCACGCATGCACGCAGAAACGGTCATCTCCAGCCATGATGGCGATGGCCAGAGCGAGAACTCCGATGACGCCCGTGAGATAGAGCGGCCTTATCTGGGCAGCCCGGTGGAACGGCTGGCAGGAACCGACTTCGGCGAGCTGTCGGATGCCGAGCTGGCCGAGCTTGCAGCGGCTATGCGGCAGATCACGCTGGCCGTCCCGAGCCGCCGCTCCAGACGGCGCAGGCCGCGGCCCGGGGGCAGCCGGACCGACATGCGCGCGACGCTACGGCATGCCAGGCGCACCGGCGGCCATGCCTTCAGGCTCATCGGCCAGGTCCCCGCGAAGCGGCCGCGACGACTCGTCGTGCTCTGCGATATCTCCGGCTCGATGGAGCCCTATGCCAGGGCGCTAATCCAGTTGCTGTACTGCGCAGCGGGCGGAGCCGACGCCGAAGTGTTCAGCTTCGCGACCCGGCTGACCCGGCTGACGGCCGCTCTAGCCCGGTCATCACCGGCAGTGGCGCTGGAGCGGGCTGCACGCGCGGCCCCGGACTGGCACGGCGGTACCCAGATCGGGGCTGCGCTGAAGCAATTCAATGACCGTTACGGCCGGCGCGGCATGGCCCGCGGGGCTGTCGTGCTGATCATCTCCGACGGCTGGGACACCGGCGATCCGGAGGTAGTCCGCCGGGAAATGCAGCGGCTGTCGCTGGTCGCGTTCCGGATTGTCTGGATGAACCCGCGAACCAAGAGCTCTGCCTACCAGCCGCTGGCTGGCGGCATGGCCGCAGCTTGGCCGTACTGCGACGCCGTGGTAAGCGGGCACTCCCTGCAGGCGATCGACCAGCTAGCCGCCGCGCTGGCGGATCCGGTGCGTCGCCGCCCTGAGATCCGCGCCGTCGACGCGGTCGGCCCTAATCCTCGCGGTCAGCGGGGCGGATCCGGATCGCGGGGATCGAGCCAGACTCAAGGCTGATGTTGATGCCCTTGCCGCGCTTCAGCGCTTTCGGCACCTTGCGTTGCTTGCGCTTGACGTCCATGCCGCCGAGTACGCACGCGCCTTCGACGCGCAGCACTGGCGCATCCGGGCCCAGCGCTTCGGCCGGATTGCCGGCGACCTCCCGGCCGCCGAGGATCGCGATGCCGTTGTCGACCACTCGCATCTCCGGCGGGACGATCACCGACACTCCGCCAAGGACGGTCGTGGCCCTGAGAACGACCTCTTTGCCCGGCAGTATCGCGTCCCGGAAGTCCAGTTCTGCGCCGCCGAACACGGTCAGCATGTCGATGACCGGCTCCGGGTGCCAGGTGCCCTTGCGGCTAGCCCCCGCGAAGATCGAGATGATGCGCCCGTGCCGTCTCGACGGTACGAGGTCCGCTGACGCAGCTGCCGACGGCATCATCGCGGCCCGCTGGCCCTGCCCCGGCAGGTCCTCGAGCACCGGCACTAGCTCGGCATGGGTCTTCGCGGCGTAGATGGCATCCAGCCGGTCTGAGTGTTCATCAGTGGTCAGGCGGCCCTCGGCGAGCGCGTTGTTAATCACGGCCGCAGCCGTGTCCCGGTCAGCGTCCGAGGCGCGGAGCCTGGAATTCACGTTGAAACCCTGGGGGTCCATGCAGTTATTGTCTGCCATACCCACCTGTAGATGGAACTGGAGACGCTAATGGGCCACGTGGAGGCGGCACACCTGAGCCACGCGCTGCCTGACGGCCGTGTGCTGCTTGACGACGTGTCATTCCGCGTCGGCGACGGCATCGTGGCGGCCTTGGTAGGGCCCAACGGGGCAGGCAAGACCACCCTTGTGCGCCTTGTCTCCGGAGATCTGGCGCCGCAATCCGGCACGGTGAGCTCCAGCGGTGGCCTGGGTGTGATGCGCCAGTTCGTCGGCGGGATCCGGGACTCCAGCACGGTGCGGGACCTGCTGCTGTCGATCGCGTCGCCCCGAGTCCGCGCCGCTGCTCAGCGCCTGGACGCCGCTGAGCTGGCAATGATGGAGCGGGACGACGAGCCGACCCAGATGCGCTACGCGACGGCGCTGACGGAGTGGGGCGACGCCGGCGGCTACGAGGCAGAGGTGCACTTCGACGCCTGCTGCATTGCCGCGCTCGGAGTCGGCTACGACCGTTGCCAGTGGCGCGAGGTGGCCACGCTGTCTGGTGGCGAGCAGAAGCGGCTGGTTCTGGAGTCCCTGCTTCGCGGCAAGGACGAAGTTCTGCTCCTCGACGAACCGGACAACTACCTGGATGTGCCCGGCAAGGTCTGGCTAGAGGAACAGCTGGCTGCAACGCCCAAGACAGTGCTGCTCGTCAGCCATGACCGTGAGCTGCTCGCTGCCTGTGCTCAGCGGATCATCACGGTCGAGGACCGGCATGTCTGGGTGCACGGCGGCGGGTTCGCCGGCTACGCGGATGCCCGGCGTCAGCGCAACGAGCGGCTGGACGAGCTGCGGCGGCGCTGGGACGAGGAGCATGAGAAGCTGCGTCAGCTGATGCTGATGTACAAGCAGAAGGCCGCTTACAACTCGGATATGGCCTCGAGGTACCAGGCTGCTGTGACCAGGCTCCGTAAGTTCGAGGAGGAGGGACCGCCCGAGCTAGCGCCGAAAGAACAGAACGTGCGCATGCGGCTGCGCGGAGGCCGCACCGGCAAGCGCGCGGTGATCTGCGAAGGGCTGGAGCTCACCGGCCTGATGCGGCCGTTCGATCTGGAGGTCTGGTACGGCGAGCGGGTCGCGGTGCTTGGCTCCAACGGCTCAGGAAAATCACACTTCCTCCGCTTGCTCGCTGGCGATGCCTCAGTGGCGCACGAGGGAGTCGCCAGGCTCGGCGCCAGGGTGGTACCGGGGATGTTCGCCCAGACTCATGCGCGGCCGGAGCTGGCCGACCGGGCCCCGCTGGAGATCTTGATGACCGAGCATGCGCTGCTCATCAACGAGGCGATGGCGGCATTGTCACGCTATGAGCTGACTAGCTGCGCACGGCAGCCGTTCGCTTCGCTGTCCGGCGGTCAGCAGGCGCGCCTGCAGATCCTGCTGCTCGAGCTGGCTGGGTCAACGCTGCTGCTACTGGACGAGCCGACCGACAATCTGGACCTGGCCAGCGCGGAGGCATTGCAAGATGGACTGGAGTACTACTCCGGCACCGTAGTCGCCGTTACTCATGATCGATGGTTTGCGAAGTCTTTCGACCGGTACCTGGTCTTTGGCGGCGACGGTGCGGTCTACGAGTCGGCCGGTCCGGTGTGGGACGAGACGCGCGTGGACCGGCCACGCTGACCCAGAGGCTTGCTAGGCTGCATGAATCTCATGGGACCCGTAAACCAGAGGCCGCCTTCCCCGGAAGCCGGAACCGGAAGGATCAAGCACCGTGAAGAAGCTGCTGCTGCTCGTCGTGCTCGGACTCAGCGCATTCGCCGTGTGGCGGAAGGTCAAGGCGGACCGTGCTGAGCTCGACCTGTGGACCGAGGCTACGACCGCTGACGACTGATCTGGCCGTCGGTCTTGCGCATGAACGGCATGACTCACAAGCCGGGCATCACGCTGGCCTGCTGCGGCCTGATCGGCACGCTGGTCACTGACGAGGGCCTGATCGAGCGGTCCTTCGCCGAGGCCATCGCAACCCAAGGCGTCGTGAGCGGGACGAGCGCCTTTGCGCGGCGGATGTCGCAGGTCCATCAGGCCCGCGGCCGGTCCGCTGCCGACGTGCTCCGGCTGCTGTTTCCTGACAACGAGGCTCGCGCCCAGGCAGCTCAGCTGGCTTTTGACCGGGCGCTGGCTGACGCGGTCGGCCGGGTCAGGACGGACCTCGTGCCTGGCGCGGTCCAGGTGCTCGACGATCTGCGCGCGGCCGGAGTCCAGGTGGCGGTTCTGACGACCTTGCCGCGGCGGGTCCACGACCTGGTGCTGGACGCGGCCGGACTGCGCGGCCACATCGACCTGGCGCTGAGCGCCGACGATGTGGCCAGGGCCTTCCCCGCGCCCGACCTGGTGCTGACGGCAGTGCTGCGAAGCGGAACCGGCTCGGTGGGCGAAGTGGCGGTTATCCACAGCACCGGGGCCGGTGTGGAAGCCGGCCGCCGGTCCGGCGCAAGCGTGGTGGCCGGTGTTCTGACCGGACCGCATGCCGTCCAGCGGTTGCAGTCAGCGGGCGCTACCCACATCCTCGACAGCGTGGCTGACCTGCCGGACATCGTGTCCGCGGGTGCGGGTGCTGGCAGGCCGGCGCTGGCTGCGAGTGAGAACGGCGATTCCGGCCGGGTTCAGCCGGCCGAAACGGCTCACGCAGACCCGGCCAGCATTAGCATTCCGCCGCAAGTACCGCTGGAGCGCCGTCGCTCAGGGCGATAGCTCAGCAGAGGCTCGATGTCTGCCTCTGCCAGATCACCATGCGGGTGTCGCGCGCGGATCAGGGTCAGCCCGCATCGTTCTCCGGGCCAGCCCTGATGCGGCCACGCAAGGACGGGAGCCTCTCTGGGCGCGATAGCATCTGCCAAGCAGGAGGTCTTTCACCGACTCAGCTGATCGGGTCGCGACGCCATCGCCGATTCGGACAGGCTGCACGCGCCTGGCTTGCGCAAAGGCCTTCTGACCTGCGGTTTCTTGGGGCTATAGCTCAGCTGGAAGAGCACCTGCTTTGCAAGCAGGGGGTCAGGGGTTCGAGTCCCCTTAGCTCCACCAGGTACTCGGCCGTGCCCGGCTGAGCTTGGTGGCCGGCACTGGGCAGATCCTGATGGCCGCCCACACGCGAGCGCAGTTGCACGAGGTTGGCAGCTTGCCCGAGTTCTGGCTCAGGTTCTCTGGCGGACAAGGACCGGGGGTGTATGGCAACCTTTGCGCCATGATGGGCGGCCAGTTCCAGCAGAGGCTGCTGCCCGGTACTTCGGCGCGGATCGCCACGAGGAAAGTTCCGGAGCTGACCGCCGTTTTCTGGGTCACCAAGGCGCTCATCACCGGGACCAGCGAGTGGTGGCCGGACTACCTGTACGGTCGTTTCGGTCTCGTGGCGGTCACCGGCGTCCTTGGCGCGGTACTGGTGGCTGTGCTGGTCCTGCAGTTCAGCGTCCGCCGTTATCGCGCCTGGGTTTTCTGGCTGGCGTTCGGTGTGGCCAGCGTGGCCGGCAAGGAAGCAGCCAACGGCCTGCATAGGGCAGGCTTGCCCTTCGTCGTCGTGGCGGTGTTCTGGCTGGTCGTGCTGCTCGTCATTCTTGTGGTCTGGCGTGCGAGCGGGGAGACGCTGTCGCCCGGCAGCGTCTGCACCCGGCGGCAGGAGTTGTTCTACTGGGCCGCGGTCGGGTCAGGGTTCGCGCTTAGCCAGTCCGTCGGCCACGCGTCGGCAGAGTTCGGGTTCACTTACTTGCGGGGCGAGCTGGTCGTGGTTGCCGCGCTGACGGCCATTGTTGCGGTTGCCTGGTGGCGGTTCGGCCTGAACCCGGTCCTGGCGTTCTGGCTGGCATTCGTGCTGACCTATCCGCTGGGCGGAGGAGTCGGCAGCTGGATGGCAGCGGGGCGCAGCGCTGGCGGGCTCGGGCTGGGCCGCTGGCCAGTCAGCCTCTGCCTCGCGATCGTCGTTGTCGGCCTCGTTGCATACATGGCAGTAACCAGCCGGGAGACGTGGCAGGGCGCCGGGGGTTCCGGGGTCAGTTCTAGTTAACGCCGGTGCCGTGGCGGGGTCGAGGTGGAGCGCCCGCAGAGCGCCAGGGCGATGACGAGCGACGTTGCCGCCCCTAACGCCAGCGGCGTAGCCTCGGCTGGCCGGGAGATCTCGTCAGCTTTATGCACGGCCGGGGCGATGAGTACCGCAACTCCATCGTCTAGCTGCATTGGGTCAGCGTGCGCTGATGGCTGCGGCCGGGTCAGCGTGGTGCAGAAGGAGGCATGAAGAGAGTGGCTGCTGGTGGTTTCTCGCCGAAACGGCTGGCCCGGGTGCAAGAGGTGCTGGAGCGTTACGTCGATTCCGGCTTTGCCCCGGGTGCGGTGGCCGCCGTTGCCCGCCACGGCGAGGTCCACATCGAGGCGGCGGGCACTCTGGCCTTCGAGGGCGCGGGCTCAGGGACGCCGATGGCAGCCGACACGATCTGCCGCATCGCCTCGACGACAAAGCCGATCGTTGCCGCCTGCGCGATGACGCTCGTCGAGGACTGCACGCTGCGCCTCGACGATCCGGTTGATGAGTTCCTTCCGGAACTGGCGGACATGAGGGTGCTCGCCGATCCGGACGGGCCGCTGGAGGAGACCGTCCCGGCGAACCGCCCGGTAACGCTGCGGGATCTGCTCACCTTCACCCTCGGCACCGGCATGGTCCCCGCCGAGCCGGGATCGGTCCCGATCGCTGACGCGCTGAACGCGCTCCGGAGCGAGGCGCCCGACCAGGGGCCAGCCAGTAGTTGCGAGACTGCGATGCCGCCGGATGAGTGGATTCGCCGGCTCGGCGCGCTTCCGCTGGTTTACCAGCCGGGCGAGCGGTGGATGTACAACACCGCCGCCAACGTGACCGGCGTGCTCATCGCCCGCGCAACCGGCATGTCGTTCGGGGAAGCCCTGCGCGAGCGGATCTGCGGGCCGCTCGGGATGAAGGACACGGGCTTCAGCGTCGGCCGCGAGAGCATCAGCCGGCTGGCGACCGTCTACCTGGCCGAAGAGTTCCACGGCGAGATCGCCGTCGAAGACGGCCCCGGCGGGTACTGGAGCCGGCCGCCGGCGTTCGAAGACTGCGGCGGCGGGCTCGTCTCGACCATCAGCGATTACCTCGCCTTCGCCTCGGCGCTGCTGGCCGGCGGTGCCCACCACGGCGAGCGGGTGCTGTCGCGGCCGTCGGTGACGCTGATGACCAGCGACCAGCTGACGCCTGCGCAGAAGGCGGTGTCCGGGTTCACGCCGGGGTACTTTGACGATTTCGGCTGGGGTTTCGGGATGGCGGTCCGCACCCGGCGCACGCACCTCGGACCTTCGGCCGGGAGCTACGGATGGAACGGGGGATACGGCATCATCTGGTACAACGACCCTGCCGAGGACATGACGGCGATCCTCATGAACCAGGGCGGAGCCGGGCGGCCTACGTCGCCGGTTTTCCTCGACTTCTTCACGGCCGCCTACCAGGCGATCGACGACTGACCGCGGTTGGCGCATCCAGGTCGTAGTCCTGATGGAAGTAGGCCTGAGCAAGATGGGATACGGGACAGCGCAGACGGACAGGACTTCGGTTCTCGGATGTGGACTCGAGGAGCTGGCGGGGTTCTTCCGGAAGCTGGCGGCCGACTGGAGCGGATGGCAGGGCGAGCGGGCGTATGAGTCGCAGGAGCGCGAGTTGCGGCTGACCGCAACCCACGAGGGCATGTTCGCCTGGCCGTGTTTCTGCGTCAGTCCGGCGTGCCGGACGGATGGTCGGCTGCCGCCGTGATCCGGCTCGATCCTGGCGAGGAACTGACCAGGGTCGCTGGGGAAGTGGCGGCGCTGCTGGAGCCCCTGCAGTCATAACGGCTGCTGTCCTGGAGGACCGCTGACGGTGCTCGCCGCCCGGAGTGTTCCGGGTGAGGTTCAGTCAGTGAGGCGATGCATGCAGTGAGCAGGCGCCGCATCTGATCTTGTTCGCTGGCATCCAGGTTGGCCAGCATGTCTTGCTCGACGCGGCGAACCGCGGCGCTGGCCATCTTGAGCTGGCGGCGCCCGCGGGCGGTCAGCTCGGTCGGCAGGGCCCTGCCGACGGGTGCCTGTGCCGGGCGGACAACGAGTCCCTGGCGTTCGAGGGCCTGCAGGAGCACATTCATCGACTGCCGGGTGACGAAGGCGCCGCGGGCAAGCTCGGAGTTGGACAGGCCCGGTCGCTGGGCAAGCAGTTCCAGGCAGGCGTAGTGGGTGATCGTCATGCCCAGCGGCCTCAGCACGGCCTCCAGGGCAGAGTGCAGGGCGCTCGCGGCCGCCTTCAGCATGTACCCCAGCGATGTGTCCAGCTCGATTCCGGGTTCGCCTTGACTCATGTCAGTAGTCTGACATACATTGAGGTGTGTCAGAAGACTGACATACGATGAGGAGGCAGGAATCGTGGCCGTCACCGGACCCGACTTCATTTCACTGCAGGTGCGCGACCTGGATCGTTCCGCCGCTTTCTACGAGCAGTACCTGGGGCTGAAGCGCTCCGACGCAGGACCGCCGCACGCCGTCGTGTTCGACACCAAGCCGATCGCGTTCGCCGTCCGCGACGTCGTCGCGGGCGTCGACCTGGATGCGATCGCGCAGCCGGGGCAGGGAATGGCGCTGTGGCTGCACGCCCCCGACGCGCAGGACATCCACGACGCCCTCGCCGCCGCGGGCACGACGATCATCTCAGCGCCCGTCGACGGGCCGTTCGGCCGCACTTTCACGTTCGCGGACCCCGACGGCTACCAGGTGACCCTCCACGACCGCGGCTGAACCGGGCGTCCTGGTCTTCGGCGCGGCAGCGCCCTGAGCGGACTTCTCACAACGGGAGGACCACCTTCCTGGGCCGGTAGTCCTCCCGCCTCCGGGGCTTCTGGGTCGCTTAGGCCTTGTAGCGATGGACTTTTGCAAGCAGGGGCAGGCTTACAGTCAGGGCGTGGCTAGGCTAGCCGCCGCAGGCCACACCAGGAAGGAACGCCATGCCGCAGCTCACTGCCGACCGGTACGTGGCCGAGATCGAGGCAAGCACAGCAGGGCTGGCGGAGATCTTGGCTGAGCATGATCAGAGCCTGCCGCTCCCCACCTGCCCGGAGTGGACACTGCGTCAGCTTGTTACGCACGTTGGCAGGGCGCACCGGTGGGCGGCCGAGATCACGCGGACGAGGTCTGACGCGTTCATTCCGTTCCGTGAGGTACCAGACGGCAAGCTGCCGGATGATCGCGCCGAGCAGCGCGCGTGGCTGCGTGCCGGCGCGGCGCGGATCGTCGACGCTGTTCGGGAAGCGGGCAGTGATCTCGTCTGGTCGTTCACCGGGCCGGTACCTGCCGGTTTCTGGCTACGCCGGATGGCGCACGAGACGCTGGTGCACCGAGCCGACGCCCAGCTCGCTGCGGGCGCCCAGCCCGAGCCCGTCATTCACGCGGAGGTAGCTGCCGATGCCATCGACGAATGGCTGATGCTTCTAACCAGCGGGATTCTCGGCAACGCCGACGAGCGGAGCATGGCGCTGCCCGCCGGTGCTGGCCTGCACGTACATGCAACCGATGACGGCCTTGGTGGCCGCGGCGAGTGGATGATCCGGCACGACGCGGGCGGTCTGACCGTTGAGCCAGGTCATGGCAAGGGCGATGCCGCCATTACCGGCCCGGCCGCCAGCTTGCTGCTCGTGCTGATGCGGCGAAGGCCGGTTTCCGGTCCGGCAGTGACCGTTTACGGGGACAGCGCCGTGGTCGATGGCTGGCTGGCAAGCACCGCGTTCTGACGACTGAGCTTTCGTCCGCTGTCTGGGGGTGAAACAGGCCTGTCCCCCGCGGCGAGCTCGACCGCGTCGGCGCAGCGATCGGTAGGTGCCGCTATGCAGCCTTGGAGAACCGGGCGCCTTTCTTACCGATCGATGCTGAACATCCTGTCAGGTACGCCAGCGACCTCGATCTGGCGCCAGATCGAGCGCCAGCGGGGCAGCTCGTGATAGCGCCGCAACTCGGAGACCCCGGCCAGCCAGCCGGCCCAGCCCGGGTACGGCGGGTTGGCGGGGTCGAAGCCGCTCTGTACCGAGGTGAGCCGGGTCTTGCCGTCGGACCCGTCGAGCTCCCAGCTGGCGATGAGACCGTCGGCGAACCGCAGCGTCGCCTTGCGGCCCGGCTCGAACTCGACGAACTTGACACCCCCTGGGTCCAGGTCGAAGCCGCCCATCGCGAAGCGGCCGCCCACATAGGGCTCGATGTCCACGTTGGCACCGAACCACTTGCTGAGCTGCTCCGGCTGGGTCATCGAGTCGAACACCTTGTCCGGTGCCGCGTCGATCACGACTGAAGCATGCAACTTGGCCGACGTGAAGTCGCACTTCGGGGTCAGCCCACGACCGGACAGGTAGTCGGCAAGGTTTGCGATCGCCAGGGACCAGAACGTCTGCAGCGCTCCACGGGCACCGGCCGTGTCGGCCAGCACGTCTTGGAAGCTCGGCAGGTCGTCCTGGCTCAGCGTGACCAGCGTGCCGCCATCGTCCTCGGCCAGCTCGAACTGCACCGTAGTCTCGACTCCGTCGACGGTCCAGGCGAACCGGATGGTGCGCTCGTCTACGTGCAGGACGCGCTGGTGCGGCTCGGCGCCGTCCGGCGTGTAGCGGCCCCAGAACTCGTACTTGCCGGGCAACTCCACGTCGGCGTGCTCGGCCAGCCAGACACGCAGCGCGGCCGGGTCGGTCAGCGCCTCGTACACGGTCTTGGGCGGGGCGGGAACGACTGCGCGCAGGCGCAGGTCAGGCTCGATCACCGGGATCTCCCTTCGGATAGCAGGCGACGGCCAGACGGAACGCGTCGCCCTCGGAACCGCCGTAGCGGGTGAATAGGTCCTGCAGCGTCCGCTGCAAATCGTCGAGGAATGCCGCGCGCTCCTCCGGGCGTACCCGGATGTCCCCGGACACGCCGATCGAGGGCAGGTCCGGCCGGGTGAAGTCGAGCGCGGCGATGTCCGCCTGCACGTCCTCAAGCAGGTCCAGCAGGTAGCCCAGGCTGAGCCGATCGCGGGTCTGGCGCAGCCCGATCCGGCCGACCAGGCGCGGGGACAGCCAGTAGGACCGGCCGGCCGCCTGGTAGATCCCCTCGTGGATCCCGCGCACCCGGCGCTCGGCCACCTGGCGTACCAGGCTGGCCCCGAGCAGGCGCTTCACGTGGTAGTAGACCCGCTGCGGGGTCTGGTCGAGCTCGACCGCCACCTCGGTGCATGACCGGGGCTCGGCGAGCCGCCGCAGCACTTCGATCCGCTGCGGCTTAAGCAGGGCCTCGGCCTGCTCGATCTGGTCGAGGTAGACGACGTCTCTCATGACGAAAATGAGTCTTTACGTAAAATATATCTTTGTCAATAGGCCCTGAAGACGGCTCACCGGCGCAGCGCAGGTGCAGCTAGAAGGCGTGCACCAAGCCGTGCACAAACCCGTCGGCGAGGGTGCTGAGTATCAAGACAAGGCCGCGGATTGCGTGTCAGTGCGGGAAGCGGTGCACCTCCTGCGGCCAGCCGACCGCGACCGCGATCCGGCCGGCCCAGTACCGCGCCTCGGCATCGCCGGGCACGTCGACGACCGTGAACCCGCCGAGGTGCTCCTTGGTCTCGGCGAACGGGCCGTCGGTGAAGACGGGCGAGCCGCTGATCGCGTCGACGCTGCACACGACGGTCGACGCGTCCAGACCGCCACCGCTGAAAACGAAGGCACCGGCGGCCGTCATCTCTTTGATAACGGCCCTGCCCGCCGTGCCCCGCTCGCCCAACTCCTCCAACGTGAGGTCGGGCGTCCACTCGTCATTGAAGGCGATCAGGTACAGCGCCATCTAAGCTCCTCTGCTCACCGGCAGCCGGATTGCTGCCGCTCATCTTCTCCACGAACGCACTCGCGTCGATCGACACCCCCAGCCACGATCGTCTCCAAGCCTTCGGCATCGAACTCGGCCGAACCGCTCGCGACGGAGCGGAGTCCACTCACCTGGTTTGGCGGCTACGAGGAGGACGGGGGCGAGTAGGAGACGCCCGAATACGGTGTAGCCTCGTCGGGCATCTTTGCCGGGACCCGCCCATTGGCCTTCTGCAAGATCGCGCGGGACATGCGAGTGGGAGTAAAGACCGACATGATTATTAATCGCCTGAGCGAGCGGCCCGATCTGCTTGACCGCGTGTACGAGGTCGATCCGAACTGGCCGGAATTCATGCAAGCTGATCCGGTGATGAACGCCTTCTTCGGGCAAGTCGCGGATGCGTTTCCGCACTTGTGCGTGGCGGCGACGGATGCGAGCGGCGCGGTCGCCGCCACCGGCCGGGCGATGGCGTTCACTTCTGATATGCCGGGCCGAGGCGCCCTGCCAGACCGCGGCCTCGACCGGGCGATGATATGGGCATTCAGCGACCGGCTGACTGGCCGGACGCCAGACACCGCCTCCGCCGTCGAAATCGCGATCGGGCAGCAATACCGGGGTAGCGGCCTGTCTCACCGGATGCTAGCCGCACTCCGTGACGCTGCCCGGGACGCCGGGCTAACCCGTCTGGTGGCCCCCGTGCGGCCAAACGGCAAGCACCAGTATCCGGCTCTGCCGATGACCGAATACATCACGATGGTACGAGCTGACGGCTTGCCGACCGACCCGTGGCTGCGAGTACACGTACGAGCGGG
Source organism: uncultured Actinomycetota bacterium (assembly GCA_963831615.1). Lineage (GTDB taxonomy): Bacteria > Actinomycetota > Actinomycetes > Streptosporangiales > Streptosporangiaceae > JAJYUU01. The sequence goes on from CAWHQU010000008.1 coordinate 310,102, forward strand.
CGGGCGGATCAGGCAGGTGGCGCCGGCATCTATGGTCATGCCTGGCTCGCTCGCGGAGTGGCGGGAATGGACCGGACTGCCCTTCGACCGTACCGGCGACGTGATCGTGCCAGAGGCGCTGGTCCCCGTGCACTGCGATGTGGAACACGATCATGCTGTCTACGTAGAGCCCAATGTCTGGGTCGAGCACACACTCAGTGACGCCTGACCCGCATCAAATCAACCGTGACGCACCTCCAGACCCGCGTGCTCAGGCCGCGGCCAAGCAAGTCTTGCGCCAGGGTTCTATCGGACATCGTCGACCTCACTGTCGGCTATCGGCCTGGCGGAGCATCGCGTCGAGTTCGGGGTCGGGCATGATCTCCCGGACTTCTTGCGCGCAGCGGCAGGCGACGGCGGTCTTGGCGGCCCACTCCAGCGCCTCCTCATGTGAGGCCACGTCGACGACACAGAACCCGCCGACGGCCTCCGGGTACGGGCCGTCGGTGACTGTCCCTTCGGTGGCAACGACGCTCGCCTTCTGATCTTGCAGCCCGCCGCCGAAAACCCACACGCCGGCGTTGATGGCCTCCTGGCAGACGGCGTGCGAGGCCCTGGCCACCGCAGGCCCGTCCTCGTCGGGGATGTGGTCCATCGCGTGGGCATCGAACGAGATCAGGTACCGCGTCATCCCATGACTCCTTACCCCGGCGGCCCCTCCGGCCGCCTCTCACCTTTGCTACGAACGCCTCGCTCGGGATCGACACTCTGCCAGAAAAACCTCACGGGACCGCCGCCGGTCAGCACGCGCGATCGTCGCCGGGCGCACACCCTCGGAAATCAGGTTGTAAGGGCGAGGGTCCCAGGGCAAAGGTACGGTGCCGACTATCGTGCTGGATGTCGCCGCTGACGGAGACGCAGGTCAGCGCGGGGTGAGGACGCCGAACTCGTTGTCCTCCGCGTCGGCGAGGACCGTCCACGGGACGTCGCCCTGGCCCACGTCGGCAGGCGTCGCGCCGAGATCCTGCAGGCGGGCTACCAGGTCCGCATGATGGACGGCAGAGGTGGTGGCGAGGTCGATGTGCACGCGGTTCTTTACCGTCTTAGGTTCCGGGACGGCAAGGACGTCGATGCAGACGGCCACGGGGTCGGGATAGGCGAAGCCCACGGGTTCGATGTTGGTCACGCCCGGTTCCTCACTGGCAACACTCCAGCCGAGCGCCTCCGCCCAGAACCGGCCCGGCGCGGAGTCATCCTGAGCATTCATCGCAATCTGAACAAGCCGCGTCGCCATGGCGCCGATGCTATGTCGCGCGGATCAAGGAACCACCCGCATTCGCCCTCCGCAGGCGTCGGCGCCAGCGTTGGCGTCCGTCTGAGCGCTTGGTCGTCGATGGCTGTCCACCGAAGGCACTGCGATGTGCCGGATTCATGTCATCCGGAAGCGCCGGCTGGGGCGGCTACGCGCGAGCGCGGCGAATGCTCCGATCAGGGCTCCGCACAGGGCGCCGATCCCGGGAAAGCCGAGGGGCCGACCACGGCCGGCCCATCGACTGCCCGGACAGGGGCAGATACCTTGCCTTTCCTTTTGCGCTAACTCCTTGGCCGCACCGTCGTGGCCGCGGGCAGACCGCGCCCGCGCTTGTTGACGGCCTGCACCTCGACGGTCCAGGTAACCGTGGCCAGGTGCTTGATGGTCACCTTGCCGACTTTCGCGGAGACCCTGACGGTCACCGTCTTGTGGTGCGCGGCAGTGAGCGTGATCACGTACCCGGTCACCGAGCTGCCGCCATTGTCGCTGGGAGCCTTCCAGCTGACGGTCGCACTCCGGGCGCCCGCCTTGGCGCTCACTTTGCGAGGCGCGGTCGGCGAGCTCATGGTGTAGGTGTAGTTAACGGCCGCGCTTGTCGGCGTGCCAGTGAGCGTTCCGCCGAGCGTGCTGATCGTGACCGGCACCTTCTTGCCGGCGGTGCCCGGCGGTGCCACCACGAGGATGGTTCCGCTGGCCGTCAGAGAAGGCTCGGACACGACCGTGGCCAGCTGCGAGCCGAAGTGGACTGCGGTGACCTCGGAGTCGAGCGCGCCGTTGATATCCACCAGGTTCGCGCCGTGTGCCGGTCCGGTGGCCGGTCCGAGCGAGCTGATGACCGGCTGGCCCGGGTAGGCCAGCGTCAACGTGTCCGCCGCAGGATTGGGCGCGCTGCACCCGGTCACACTGCAGACGAGCACGTCCGCCGGGGCCGCGAAGCCCTGCGGGATCGCGACCGTCAGCGAGGTGTCGCTCTGGTCCGATATCGCCGTTGACGTCGACGACAGGAAGTCGAGCGGACCCTGCAGCTGCACCACGACGCTGGTCACGTCGCTCAGGCCCTGACCGGTGATCGTCAGGTTGCCGGGATCGGCCTGTGCCGCCACGTGCTTGGAGATGGCGGTCAGAACCGGCGTGCCGGCATAGTCGAACGACGACAGGTCGCCGGTCGACGGCAGCGGGATACCGGAGTCCTGCACCGAGATCGGAGTCGACACCGGCTCAACGGTGGCCCCGGACGCGGGGATTCCGATGGTGAGCGTGGTCGGGGTGATTCCCAGGATGTCGAAGTCCTGGTTGGCTCCAACGCCCGCCGTTCCGACGTTCGCCCAGTCGAAGGTAAGCAGGTTGAAGCCGGTACCGGTGATCACCTCGCTGGTGGTCCCGTTCTCGCTGGCGTATGCCGGGCTGACCGAGGTGATCGTCGGCTCGGCGGTGTAGTCGTACTCATCCGGCTGCGGGGTGCCCTCGGAGCCCGCAGGTGCGAAGAACGCGCCGTTCGGGCCGTACTCGAGCGGGCCCTGATAGGCCGGCAGCGGAACAGGACCTGAGCTCGTACCCGCCGGCGTGGTCACTGTCACCTGGACCGCGCAGACGCCCTGCGACGCGCTGACAGCACACTTGCCGTCGCTGGCCGGAACCGTCACGCTCAGCTCGTTGCCTCCGGAGCCGGGCAGAACGTTCAGGTTGGTCGCCGGGACATCACCGAAGTCCACCGCGGTGGCGCCGGTGAAGCCGGATCCGACGATGTCCACGGTGTTGCCGCCCGCGGTCAGGCCGTCCGGGGTGCTGACGTAGTCCACGACCGGCGCCCCGCTGGAGTTCGCGGTGTACTCGTACACCGAGTGTGCCGATGGTGCGCTGGACTGGTGCCCCGTCGTTACCACTGTGACGATGGCTCGGCCGGCCGAGCCCGCCGGGTTGCCCGCAGGCGCCTGGTAACCGGGAACGTCAACCGTGATTGCCGTCGCCGTCCATCCCCCACTGACCACCGTCGCATCGACATTGCCGAAGAAGACGCTGCCCGGCGTGGAGCCAAAGCCGGTGCCGCTGATGGTCAGCGTGCCGCCGCCAGCCACCTGCCCGGACTGCGAGCTGAGCGAGGACACCTGCGGCGGCGCCGGCGTTCCGGTCCCTGCCGCCGCGGCACACAACTGGGCATCCAGGCCGGGCGCGCCGCTGACGTCGGTCACGCGTGGCGTGCCGAGACCGCTGGCCAGGTTATAGCCGGGACCTGCCTGCCAGTCGTCGGCTCCGCCGACGCCCAGGTTGTCGTTGTTGCCGATGGTCACGTTGCTGAAGGCAGCCGCATAGTTCGCCGCCGAACTGGACGCCACCTGGTAGAACAGCGGGGTCGCGAAGCCCAGGCCCAGACCGCCTGGCACGCTGCTGCACACGTTTGAGGCATTCATCTCCGCGGTCAGCGCCGCCCACAGTGGCGTGGACGCCGACGTGCCGCCGATCTGGAACCAGCTGCCGTCGTACACGATCGTATAGCCGGTCTGCGGGTCGGCCAGCGCGCTCACGTCGGGTGCCTCACGGCACTCCGTTCCGCCCGGCAGCGTGGTGGCGAGGCCCTGCAGGTGGAAGTTATCCGCCGTGCCCGACGGGTCGTTACTGCAGGCCTCGTCGGACGAGGTCTGGGCTACCGCGGTAGCGGTCTGCCACGGCGGCATGGCCCAGGCCTCGGAGATGCCCCCGCCGCCGCCCCCGCCAGCGTTGCCGTTATTCCAGACTGTCTCCGATGGTGGCTCGGTGGCGTCGGTGATCGTGGTGCCGCCGACCGAGGTGACATACGGCTGGCTGGCCGGGTCATCGAGCGATAGGTCGGTAGCGACCGGGGTCGAGGCGTGCGAGGCGCAGTCGTCCGATCCGTCGTCACCGGCGGAGGCGTAGATCGTCTGCCCCTGCGCGGCGGTCTGCTCGAAGATCTCGTTCTCGACCTGCAGCATGCCGGGCATGCCCACTTGCTCGGCGGTCTCGCACAGTCCCCAGCTGCTCGACACCTGACGGGCGTCGTCAGCCATCGCGATCGCGTTCCAGTTGTCCAGTTCGCCAATGTCGCCGTTGTTATTCGGGGCGCTGAAGACGTGGATCTTCGCGGCCGGAGCCAGGGCGGACACGTTGTCGATGTCGAGCGCTGCCTCACCCGAGCCCAGGCCAGTGCCCGGGCCGCCGTCCACCAGCGTGTCGGTGATCTGGCTGGTGTGGTCGGCGCCGAAGTAGCACTGGTCGAACACGGCGACGTCGGAGGTCAGGTATGGCTCGAGCTCGTAGATGTCGATCGTCTGACCGGCGCCGAGGTCACCCGCGGCGTAGAGGGGGTCAAGCCCGTAGGCGGACGCCAGCTGCTGGTCGGTCAGTGCGCCCGTGGCCTGCAAGGCTTGCGCGTCGCTGCACGCCGCCGGGCCGCCAGAGACGCTCGGCGTGACGGCGGGCGCGCGGGTCTTGCCATGCTCGAGTGCCTTGATCGGGCGGAGGGCGCCGGCGCTCTCATGCATCAGCTGGTCAAGCCCGACAACTGCCTGGACCGAACCGGCGATCGAGGACGGCAGCCGGACAGCCGAGGTGGTCGCCTGGCCCATCGTGCCGTCGGCGAGGCGGACGCGCTCCAGACTAGTGTGGAACTCATCCCTCACCTGGGCGGCCGAGCCGGTGAAGTTCACCAGCAGGCGGTTCGCGGACACCCCGGTCACCCTCAGGCCGTCGGCGCGGAGCTGGCGCTCCACCGTCGTGACAGCTGCCTCGGAGGGGCCGAACCGGCTGCTGAACTGTCCCTTGGATAGGTAGCGGTGGTACTGGCGGGAGCGCGGGTTCGCGGTCCCGTCGATGAAGGCCGTCACCGCCGACGCATCCGGCAGGCGCATCGCCACCGCGGCCGACACCCGCGCCGAGGCGGCGACGGCCCCGACAACGCGTGCTCCGCCCGGCAGCTTCGGCGCCGGGCTCACCTGGGCGAGCGCACCCGGAGAGCTGGTCGGATGCGCGGGCTGAGCTGTAATGGCATTCGCGGCGGCCGGCACTGATGCGGCGACCGCGGCGGCCAGTGCAGCTACGGCCATGTAGGCACGCCTGCGCCAGCTTCTAGTTCGAGAGGCAGACATGGTTCCCCTTCTGATACGTCCCCCTGCCATGACCCCGCCGCTCGAAGCGCGCTGCCGTGGGAGGTCGGCCAGTCCTGGTACACGAAGGGCCAGCTCGGGGCCCGGCCGCCGTCGCACTCGACATACTGGCCGTCAGGTGCATCTGTTAGCAATAGCGTTATCGGGCAAGATCTCGTAATGAAATTCGCCTATCACCGTATAGGGATCGGCGATTGCAGCTACATGACCGGTTTCTGCGGGAGCAGTCATCAGGCGGGGCCGCCGGAGTTCTCCTAACTTCGTGGCGGGCGGGTGTCGATTCGGCGGTGGCCCCTTCGTAGCGGAAGTGAGAGCCAGCCCGGCACCGATAACAGGCGCGAGCAGTCGTCAGTCGCGCGGTGACCATTGCGGGGCAGCGACCAGACAGGACAAGACCTGGAGGAGAGAGTGAGCGCTGGCGGTTTCTCAACTAAGCGGCTGGCCCGCGTGCGCGACGTGCTGGAGCGTCACGTCGACGCAGGTGACGTGCCTGGTGCCGTCGCTGTCGTGGCCCGCTACGGCGAGGTACACATCGCGGCAACGGGCAATCTCACCTTCGAGGGCGCGGGCTTGGGGACGCCGATGGCGGCCGACACGATCTGCCGGATCGGGTCGATGACCAAGCCGGTCGTCGCTGCCTGCGCGATGACACTCGTCGAGGACTGCACGCTCCGCCTCGACGATCCGGTCGACGAGTTCCTTCCGGAACTGGCGGAGATGACCGTGCTCGCCGATCCGGACGGCCCGCTCGAAGAGACGGTTCCAGCGAAACGCCCGATAACGCTGCGGGATCTGCTCACCTTCGCCTTCGGCACCGGCATCGTAGTGGCCGAACCGGGAACGGTCCCGATCGCCGACGCGCTGAATGCGCTCCAGGGCGACGAGCCCGGGCAGCCGCCGGACGAGTGGATACGCCAGCTTGGCACGCTGCCGCTCGTCTACCAGCCTGGCGAACGCTGGATGTACCACACCGCCGCCGACGTGACGGGCGTGCTCATCGCCCGCGCCACAGGCATGACGTTCGCGGACGCCCTGCGCGAGCGGATCTGCGAGCCTCTCGGGATGAAGGACACTGCCTTTAGCGTGGGCGGCCCGAACATAGCTCGGCTGGCGACCGCGTACCAGCGCGACGACGCCACCGGCGAGGTCGTAGTCGAGGATGGCCCCGACGGGTACTGGAGCCGGCCGCCGGTGTTCGAATCAGGGGGCGGCGGCCTTGTCTCGACGGCCGCCGATTTCCTCGCCTTCGCCTCGGCTCTGCTCGCAGGCGGTACCCACCGCGGCGAGCGGGTGCTCTCGCGGCCGTCGGTGACGCTGATGACGAGCGACCACCTGACGCCCGCGCAAAAGGCAGTTTCCGGATTCCAGCCAGGGTACTTTGACGACATCGGCTGGGGTTTCGGGATGTCGGTCCGCACCCGGCGCGCGCACCTCGGGCCGTGGCCAGTCTCGTACCCTCCGCCGGCCTCGGTCGGCAGCTACGGATGGCCCGGCATATATGGCACCGGCTGGTACAACGACCCTGCCGAGGACATGACGACAATCCTCATGATCCAGCGGGCGCCCGCGCCGCCCGGGCTGCCGATCCTCTTCGACTTCTGGACGGCCGCCTATCAGGCCATCGACGACTGACCGCGGCGCCATAGACCGCCGAGCCAGGCGGTGATGTCCGTCAGCTCGGTTGCGGCCTAAGCCGATTCTGCCGGGCCTGCGAGTTCTGCGAGCCGACGTTCGAGGAAGCGCCGTTCTGCGCCGTCGTCGGTGAGTTGTCTCGCACGGCGATAGGCGTCAAGTGCCTCGTCAGTGCGGCCGAGACGACGCAGGAGTTCGGCCCTGGTGGAGTGCAGGTAACGGAAGTCGTCAAGACCGAGCTGGTCGACTATGCGCAGGCCGGCCTCGGGGCCTTCGGTCTCGGCGATTGCGATGGCTCGGTTGAGCTCTACGACGGGCGAGCGGGTCAGGCGGGTGAGTTCGCCGTAGAGTGCCGCGATCTGCGCCCAGTCGCACGGCATCTCGGCGTGCAACGAAGCGACGGCGGCCTGCAGAACATAAGGTCCGCGGCCACCAAGCGCGATCGCGCAGTCGAGCTCGGCGCGGCCATAGGCGATCTGCTTGGTGTTCCACTGGGAGCGGTCCTGCTCGCCAAGAAGCACGAGCTCGCCGTCGGTAAACCGCGTCTCGCGTCGGGAATCGTGCAGGAGCATCAGCGCGAGAAGCCCGTGAACCTCGGAGTCATCGGGAAGCAATTCGGCAAGCGCGCGACCCAGCCAGATCGCCTCCGCCGCGAGCTCGTCGCGGCCGCCGTAGCCCTCGTTGTAGATCAGGTAGACGACGGCGAGGACGGCGTCGAGACGCTCGCGCAGCAGGTGAACCGGTGGCACGCGAAACGGGATCCCCGCCGCCTTGATCTTGCGCTTGGCCCGCACCAGCCGCTGCGCCATCGTGCGCTCCGGTACCAGGAAGGCACGGGCGATCTCGTCCGTGGTGAGGCCGCCCAGGGTGCGCAAGGTGAGCGCAACCTGCGCTTCGACTGCGAGCGCTGGGTGACAGCAGGTGAAGATGAGTTCCAGGCGCTCGTCGGGAAACGTCGTAATGTTCATCGGCACCTCGGCGCGATCGTCGGCGACGAGCAGACCGAACTTCGACGTGAGGGCACGGTCGCGACGGAGGCGATCCGTCGCTCGGTTCCGAGCCGTCGTCATCAGCCAGGCGCGCGGGTTGCTGGGCATACCGTCGGTTGGCCACCGGTCGGCGGCAATGGCGAACGCCTCCTGCGCGGCTTCCTCGGCGAGGTCAAAGTCGCCGAGGAAGCCGATCAAGGAGGCCAGGACGCGGCCCCACTCCTCGCGGAAGACCTGATCGAGAGTCTTTACCAATACACTTCCGAAGGTCGGATCTCGACGGCGCCGCCGTAGCGTGCGGCAGGGACGCGGGCGGCCACCTCGATTGCCGCGTCGAGGTCGTCGGCCTCGAGGATGAACCAGCCGCCAACGGCCTCCTTCATGCCGACGAACGGCCCGTCGGTCGTCAGGGTCTTGCCGCCTTCGACCCGAACGGTCGTCGCATTTTCGGCCAGACCCATCGGCAGCCCAGGTGTGACGCCCGGCGTCTCATTGATCCCTTGGTAGTCGGCATAGACCTGCTTCTGCTCGTCCTCCGGCAGCGCGGCCTGCCGCTCGAGCGCGGTGCCTTGAAAGATCAGCATGATGTACTTCATCGCGTCCTCCTCGTCTCTACCAGATGGTCACGCAGTAAGACGAACGGCGAGCCAGGAAATCGACAGGTCCCCAGCGGGAATCTAGACCTACCCGCTTCAGGCACGCAGCGATCGCTTTGCCAGCGACGGCGCGTCCATCTTGGCCAGGACTGTTCGTCGTCCATGCGAGAAGCCGATAACCGCAGCGGAAGGGCTGACCATGAATGACAACGAGTGCCCGCCTGTTGCGGTATCCCGGCGGATCTGTGCTCCGGCGCATGACGTCTTCCAGGTCCTCGCGGATCCGGCGCGGCATCTGGAGCTGGACGGTTCCGGGAGCCTGCGGGGCGCCGTCTCCACCACGGTGATTTCCGGAGTCGGCGACGTCTTCGTGATGAAGATGTACTTCGCTCATCTGGGCGATTACGAGATGAACAATCACGTGGTCGAATACGAGCAGGACCGGCGGATCGGGTGGGAACCCGAAGCTGGCCGCGGGCATCCTGCCGCTGCCTCGGACAGTGGAGAACTCTCGCGGTGGGGGCACCGTTGGAGTTATCACCTGACCCCCGACGGCCCGGATGCAACGGTGGTGACGGAGATCTACGACTGCTCGCGAGTGCCGGAAGAGGGACGCGCCCCGATGGACAACGGCAACGTCTGGGCCGAGAGCATGGCCAAGACCCTGGAGAGACTTGAGGCGCTCTGCGCCCGGTCCGAAAACCAGTCCAGTCGGTCGTAGCCTCGTCAGCCCCAGCCGTCTCTATGCACCGGGATACTGGTGGGATGCCCGTCATCCTGGACACGCCGAGGATCGCCCTGCGCCAGTTCACCGAGGATGACGTAGACAACCTGTTTAACCTGAACAACGACCCAGAGGTGATGCGTTATGTCACCGGCGGCAGGCCCACGCCTCGCGAGGTAATCCGGGACGAGCTGATCCCGTTCCATCTCGGCGTGTACGAGCGACTCGACAGGCTCGGCACCTGGGCGGCCGAGTCGGTCGCGACCGGGGAGTTCCTCGGCTGGTTTCACTTCCGGCCTGACCGCGACGGCGACATCACTAACGCCGACCTGGGTTACCGGCTGCGCCGGCCGGCTTGGAACAAGGGTTACGCCACAGAGGGCTCGCGCGCCCTGATCGACATGGGCTTCATCGACCTTGGCGTCGAGCGGGTGTTCGCGCACACGATGGCCGTCAACACCGCCTCGCGGCGCGTGATGGAGAAGTGCGGGCTGCGGAGACCTGCGCCCTGGACTGGGGGTGACTCGGACGACCTTGCGCAGGTGCCGTCAGCTGGGTTGTATGTGCGGATAGCGGTTAATGTAACTGCAGGTAGCCGGCCGCGCAATTAAGGCGCTCGACCCAGGCGGCAGCCTCCGCGGAACAGTCCGGGTGCCCCGACAAGCTGAGAAGGCCCTGAACTGTGATCGCGGGAAAGACGGCGGCGAGGCCAGCCTGCGTGCCATAGGCCGCGATCACCTCGTCCCATCTTGCTGGCTGGACTGACGACAGCAGCAACCAGGCCAGATCGCAGATGCCCGGTGCGGCGGACACGTCCTCCCAGTCCAATAGCACAATCTCGCCGTCCGCGCTGGTCCGCATGTTGGCGGCCGAAGCGTCGCCGTGCGCGAGCGTGATCGGCCCGGCACCGTTGATTGCCTGCTCGCTGGCGCAGACCTGTCCGACCAGCCGCCTGCCCATCTCGGCAACCTGCGGCGGAATGTCTGCGCGGCCGGCCAGCGCGGGCCAGGTGCGGTCGTACAGCTCCGCCACCAAGTCGGCTGCCGCGCCGACAGGGCGCAGCCATGGCCAGCGCGCAGAAGCGAGCCCGGACCACCGCTCGTGCAGCTGCCACAACAGCCGCGCAGCGGGGACTGGGTCGGCACCCGCCTGCCAGCCGGACAGGTCTTCCAGAACGAGCAGGGTGCCATCGTCGCCTGCCTCGGCCCGGTGGCAGGCCGGGACCCTGACCCCGGCGACGGGTGCGATCTCCCGGTAGAACCGCACCTCGTTCCTGAAGATGTCCAGCGCTGCCGGGATCGATCCGGGCTCAGGCTGACCGCGGCGCTTCACGAAGTCTGGCACCGGGCGACACTACTGCGCCGGGATCCCGGCGTCGCCTGAATAACGCGGTCACCAGCGGAGCGTGCCGCGCAGCGCCGGTTCACCGGGCTGCCGCCGTCCGGTACGGTCTGGCTGTGCACGGCGATGACCGGCTGACCTTCGTGGTGATTGGTGAGGCACTCATCGACCTCACCGCCCCTGTCGCGGACGGGTCGGCGATCGCCAGGCCTGGCGGCAGTCCGCTGAACGTAGCCGTCGGCCTAGCCAGGCTTGGTCAGCGCACCGCGTTCGCCGGCCGCCTGTCTGCGGATCCGTTCGGGACCGTGCTGCGGCGGCATCTCGAACGCTCCGGGGTCGACCTCCGGTACGTTGTGGCGGCCCCCGAGCCGAGCACGATCGCGCTGGTGGAGCTTGCCGGCGGGCAGGCGACGTACGAATTCTCGCTGGGCTCTGACTTTCACTGGTCGCCGGACGAGCTCGCGTTTCTGCCAGGCACAGCCGGCGCCGTGCACTTCGGCTCGCTGGCGTCCTGGCTGCCTCCCGGCGACGCTGCCATCGTTGCCGCAATGCGCAGGCTGCGACGCCGCGGATCGGTGCTCGTCAGCTACGACCCGAACGTAAGGCCCTCACTGCAGCTCGACGCCGCAGTCGCGCGACGGCAGGTGGAGGAGTCTGTCAGCCTCGCGCATGTGGTCAAGGCCAGCTCGGCTGACGTGCAGTGGCTGTACGGGCAGGCAGCGGACGTCGGAGCTGTCGCCGGTACATGGCTGGACCTGGGTGCGAGGCTCGTCGTCATCACGACGGGAGCTGACGGCGCGACTGGATGGACAGCAGGACAGGCGCCGGTCCGTCGGCCGGCATTCCCGGCTACGGTCTCGGACACCGTCGGCGCCGGTGACGCATTCACCAGCGGTCTGCTCGACACGCTGGCCCGGCGGGACCTGCTCGAGCCCGGCCGCCTGACAGCGCTCAGCGACGCGGTCATGCTGGCGGACGTCATCAGCGACGCTAGCCGCGTGGCCGGAATCACCTGCGCCCGGCCGGGAGCTAATCCGCCCAGCCGGGCCGAGGTGGACAGCTGGAGCGCCGGCTAAGAGGTGAGCTGGCCTTCGGGCGCCAGCATCGTGTCCAGGTCCGCGGCCGTGATCACACGAGCCTGGCGGGGGAAGATCCTCCCGGTCAGGAACTCGTGGACGTCCGGGTCCGGGTCGGCCGTCAGATCAGCGACGACGAAGACCTGGTAGTCGCGGTCATGCGCGTCCCGGACGGTGGACAACATCACCCCGCTGGTGCTGAGTCCGGCGAGCAGCAGCGTGTCGATGCCCCGGTCGCGCAGCTGCTTGTCCAGATCGGTGGTCGAGAACGCGCCAACCCGCGTCTTGCGGACGACGATGTCGTCAGCGCTGCGGTGATAGCCGCTCGTGGATGGCAGTCGCCGGCGAGTCTGCATGGTAGTCGTTCCGTGCCGATGTGACCCGGCTCCACAGCATGCTGGACACCGGGATCGCGTCGTAGTCCGCATCCTCGAACGCGACCCGGACAAAGCCGATCTGGACGCCACGGTCGCGTGCTCGCGCGATCGTCGCGGCAGCCTGCGTCAGCAGCTCGTCAGCGCGGGGGAAGCGATCCAGCACGCTGGGCTGGTAGTCCATGACGAGCAGGGCGGTGCGACCCGGCGCGATGGCGGGAAGGGTGTCGGTCACTGCATCTCCGGTTGACTTGTCGGTTTCGGATGAATCGGTGTGCACGTAGCGACCGCCGCGCAGCAGCGACGCGACGGCGGCTACGGCGGCCAGGACGGCCGAGACGCTGAGCGCAATCACCAGGCCCTGGTGGAACGGTCCCGAGATGAGCCGCGGGAAGAACTCGCGTCCGGTCAGGATCTGCCGGCTGGACTGGGGCAGCGCGGACAGCGCGCCGGCCGCGGACAACAGGTGCTGTACCGGATTCACGCCGAGGACGGCGGCGAACAATGAAGACACTGGCGGCAGGCTGGCTATCTGCCGGGCGACCGAATACGGGACGCCGTGCTGTTCCAGGCCGCGGGTCAGGGTGTGCGGCAGGCTAGCGGCCAGGCCGGCGATCATCAGCGAGAAGAACACGCCAATCGACAGGGCCGTGCCGGAGTTCTGGTAGGTCGCGCGCATCCCGGATGCGGCGCCGCGGTGCCGGGCGGGCACGCTGCTCATGATCGAGGCTGAGTTCGGTGCCGCGAACATGCCGCCGCCCACGCCGTTCGCGAAGGTCAGCACGGCGAATATCCAGTACGGGAAGATCACGGGCATGACGATCAGGCCGATGAAACTGGCACCGAAGATGACCATCCCGGCAGTCGCGAAACCGCGAGCGCCGAACCGGTCGGAGAGCGCACCTGAGATAGGCCCGGAGATCAGGATGCCCGCGGTCAGCGGCAGCAGGAAGATGCCAGCCCAGAGCGGCGTATCGCTGAAGTTGTAGCCATGCAACGGCAGCCAGATTCCCTGCAGCCAGATGATCAGCGTGAACTGCAGTCCCCCTCGCGCAATTGCTACGGCCAGGCCGGCCACGTTCCCGGCAGTGAAGGCCCTGATCTTGAACAGGCTGAGCTGGAACATAGGTTCCGCGACCCTGGTCTCGACCAGGGCAAACGTGGCCAGCAGCAGGATGCCGCCGGCCAGCAATGCAATCACCACTGGGCTGGTCCAGCCCATCGTGTGGCCGCCGTACGGCTGGATCCCGATGGTGAGCGCCACCAGGACGGCGCCCAGGCCGAGCGCGAACGTCACGTTGCCCCACCAGTCGATCCGGCCGCGGTGCCGCTGGCTGGTCTCCCGGAGCTTGAAGTACGCCCAGGCTGTGCCGTAGATGCCGACGGGCACGTTGATCCAGAACACTGCGCGCCAGTCGAGTGCCGCGAGCAAGCCGCCGGCGACGAGCCCGACGAACTGGCCGGCGATCGCCGCCACCTGGTTTATGCCCAGCGCGAAGCCGCGCCGGTCTGGCGGGAAGGCGTCGGTCAGGATCGCGGCCGAGTTCGCCGTCAGCATGGAGCCGCCGATAGCTTGCAGCACTCGCCAGCCGATCAGCCACAGAGCCGCGCCGCGGGCCGTGAACGGGTCGAAGGACAGCAGGATCGAAGCAGCGGTGAATACCGCGAAGCCGGCGTTGTAGATCCTGACCCGGCCGAACATGTCGCCGAGGCGGCCGAGCGTGACCACGAGGACCGCCTGCACAAGGCGGTATCCCATGATCATCCACAGCAGGTAGAAGATGTTGCCCGCGGCCAGCGGGTCCAGGTGGATGCCGCGGAAGATGGCCGGCAACGCGATGATGACGATCGAGCCGTCCAGGGCAGACATGAAGACCGACGCGGTCGTGTTGGCCAGCGCAACCCATCGGTAGCGGTCGTCTCCCGTGCTGGCCGGCTGCGCCTGTGTCACGTCATGGCTGCGTCCCGCCATCAGATGGTCTGGGCCAGTCGCTCGAGCAGCGGGACGACTGCCATCAGCTGGTCAACCTCCGCGTCAGTGAATCCGGCTGACAGGGCCTGGGCGAGCCGTAGCGTCCGTTCGTTCCGGCGGTCGTTGAGCATTTGCTGTCCCTGCGCGGTGATCGAGATGACCGCACGCCTGCCGTCGGCCGGGTCGGACCGTCGCCCGACCAGGCCGCGCGCCTCCAGCCCGGCGAGGGTGGCGCCCATGGACTGCGGGCTGATCTGCTCCTGCCGGGCGAGCTCGCTCGGGGTGGCCGGGCCGCCCCGGTCCAGCCGGGCTAGTGCGGAACTCTCCGGCAGCGTGATCTCGCCTTCCGCCTTGAGCTGGCGGATCCGGCGGGCCAGCAACCCGAGGGCGACTCGCAGGGTGCCGGCGACCTCGTTGACGTCCAGTCCCTCACGCATAAACTAAGGCTACACTGATAAGGCTGAGCTTACTACTTGGAACGCCCGGGTCCGGTTATCCTCTGCGGGTGGCTGTCGAACGGGAGGACACGTGAAGCTGCTTGTCACCGGCGGTGCGGGCTATATCGGCAGTGTGGTTGCCGCTCAGCTTGTCGCGGCCGGACACGAGGTGACCGTGCTGGACGACCTGTCGACCGGGCATCCCGACGCGGTTCCGCCAGGTGCCCGTTTCGTTCAGGGTGACCTGCGCGGCGAGGCTGCGGCGGTGCTGGCAGGCGGGATCGACGCGGTGCTCCACTTCGCCGCCAAGTCACTGGTGGGCGAATCGGTAGCGGACCCCGCCTTGTACTGGAGCGACAACCTCGGCGGCACACTTGCGCTCCTTGACGGCATGCGCGCGGCCGGGGTCGCGACCATCGTGTTCTCCTCGACGGCCGCGGTCTATGGCGAGCCGGAGACGGTGCCGATCGGCGAAACCGCCCCGCCGAGGCCCACCAACCCGTACGGCGCGTCGAAGCTCGCCGTTGACACCGCGCTGACCGAATACGCCCGGCTGCACGGGTTCGCCGCCGCCAGCCTGCGTTATTTCAACGTGGCGGGTGCCGTCCGGGACGCAGCCGGCCGCTGGCTCGGTGAGCGGCACACGGTCGAGACGCACCTGATCCCGAACATCCTCACGATCGCGCGAGACCATTCGGGGCCAGTCAGCATCTACGGCGACGACTATCCGACTGCTGACGGAAGCTGTGTCCGGGACTACATTCACGTCGGCGACCTCGCTGCCGCGCACCTCCTCGCGCTGGCCGCCTGCAGCCCGGCTGAGCACAAGATCTATAACCTCGGGTCTGGTACTGGCTACTCCAATCTGGCGGTGCTGGCGGCCTGCCGGGAGGTAACCGGGATCGACATCCCCATCAAGATCACTGGCAGGAGGCCGGGCGACCCGGCGGTTCTGGTCGCGTCATCCGATCGCATCGCCCGTGACCTCGGCTGGCGGCCGGAGCACGGCCTGCGCGAGGTGGTAGCGGACGCGTGGGCCTGCGGCTACCGGTAGCGGCGACCAGCCAGGCGGATCATTGCCCGGCCTGCCCGCGTGGCGCAACATATGCGTTCACCTTCAGTAGCTTCGACTGGATGCCCGGCAGCTCGTGCAGGGTCCAGTTGCGAGCGTAGGCGGGCGGCGGCTGGCCGGGCGACACGAGTACTGCTACCGGCTCTGTGACCTTCTGGCCGGCAGCGAACCCAGGCGCCGAAGCGCAGCCAGCGTAGAACGCGACCGGGATGTCCTGGACGCCCTTGACCAGGCAGGGCGGCCGGATGCCGAGGGAGCGCAGGTCACCGGCGATGCGGTTGTAATCGCCGAAGAAGCTGACCTTCTCCGCGACCTGGTGCTCGAGCACGGTCGCCTGGATCAGCAGCTGGACGCCGAGCACGACGGCGACGAGCAACGCGGCCGGTCCCCGAAGGTCGCGCTGGATGCCGGTGAGTAGCCCGGCGATGGCGTCAGCGACCGGGATCGCGGCCAGTGCGTAAGCAGGCAGCAAGAACCGGGGCGCGGCGTAGTTGATGAGGAACAGGTACTGGAAGGCCAGGCTCAGCCCGCACGCGGCCGCGAGTACCGAAGAGGCCAGCCGTCCGGCGCGGTAGGCGGCGTAACCGCCGAGGATGACCAGTACCGGCAGGGCGAGCCACCACAGGCTCAGCTCCGGGTAGCGGAGGCCCACCGTGCACGGCCGGCACAGCGTCGGGCCGCTGACCGAGCGCAGCTCGTCCCAGATGGCGAAATGGAAGCCGAAGCCGCCCTGCTCGGCACCCGCCTCGTGCAGCCGGTTCAGTGCGCTGCCGAAGCGAACATAGGCCTCGATGACCCAGTCGGCCGCCCCGGCTGCGAAGCCGATGACGACAGCCGCGAGCAGCTGCCATCGCCGCCACTGCCGGACCACGATGACCGCGATACCGAGTGCAGCGGCCAGGTACAGGGCATCCCCTGGCCGGACCAGCGCGGCGATCGCGACGCATGCAGCCATCCCGGTGAGCGCCCGCCAGCGGATCGGCCTTGCTGCGGGTGAGCTGACTTCGGCCGGGGCGCCGATGCTGGTGCCGGCGCCGATGCTGGTGCCGGCGCCGGGCCCGGCGGCTTGCAGGAACAACCCGACGGCGGCCAGGGAGCTGAATGCCACCCACAGGTCGGGCATGGCCTGCGGGCCGTAATACAGGGTCGTCCAGAGGCCGCCGAACATCACTCCGGCTAGAGCGAGCTGCCAGGCCGGCCTTAGCGGTCGCCAGCTCAGCAAGGCCAGGAACAAGGCGATGCCGGAGGCGACCGCCAGGTAGATCCGCAGCGCCAGGACCGACGAGGTGACCAGAGTGACAGGCGCGACCAGGAGCGGGATCCCGCGCGCCCGGGCCGGGTCGAAGAACGCGGCCGGGGCATGGCTGCTGACCTGGCTGATATAGACAGTCTCGTCCCAGCTGAGCCCGAGCCTCGGGACCACAAGCGCGAGCTGCGCCACGGTGAAGGCGGCTGCTACCAGGACGAGCCACCAGATGCTGTCCGCCTGCCTGACCCGGTCCACGGCGGCGGCAACTGAGCGCGGCGGCCGCAGGCCGGCCTCGGCGGGCGAAGACACGTGCCAAGGGTAGCCTGGCGGCTCGCGCACTCGGACCCGGAAAGATCTAGTAAAGGCAGGCCGGGCCACTACAGGGAATATGGCATCCTGACGGCCATGACCGGTGGAGAGTTGGCTGGCCGCCTGAGCGTGCGGCGAGAGTGGGTCCTCGCCACCAAGGTGCCGCAGATCACCGTCGCGTTCTGGATCGCGAAGATTGCTTCTACCGGCATGGGTGAAGCGCTGTCCGATTACGGGTACTCGCGTTACGGCACGCTGGTGGATGGCGCGTTCGGCCTGGTATTGCTCGCCGGCGCTCTGATCCTGCAGTTCCGCACTCGCCGGTATCGCACTTGGATCTACTGGCTCGCCGTGGTCGCGGTGAGCGTGACCGGCACGATGGCGGCAGATGGCTTGCACGTGGTGGTCGGCCTGCCGTACACGGTCACGACACTGCTTTACGCGGTCATTCTCGCGATCATCTTCGTGGCCTGGTACCGCACCGAGGGCACGCTGTCGATTCACAGCATCACGACCGTGCGGCGCGAAGCCTTTTACTGGGCCACGGTCATAGCCACATTCGCCCTCGGTACCGCGCTTGGCGACCTGACCGCAGTCACGCTGAAGATCGGGTACTTCGGCTCGGCGTTGCTGTTCCTGGTCGTGATCGCCATTCCGCTGGTCGCCCACTGGAAGCTGGGCATGAACTCCGTGCTTGCGTTCTGGTTCGCCTACACGATCACCCGGCCGCTCGGCGCCTCAATAGCCGACTGGCTTGGCGTACCTCACCGGCTCGGTGGTCTGGACTGGGGCCGTGGCAACGTCGCCATGATTCTCACGGTGCCGATCCTGATTGCGGTCGCGTATATGGCTATCTCGCACGTCGACGTTGAGCGCAGGCAGAGCGGCCCGGCCAGCCCTGCCCGTCCGGCAACTGCCAGGGCGCGGCACCGGGCGCTCTGAGACTGTCCCGTCCTTACCGGGACAGACAGGCGGAGCCTGGTAAATGAGCCGCGGACATGCTAATGCCCTGACAATTATTCACAGGCGACTGTTGGCGAGCTCATAACGTTTTAAGAACTCCGCCCCTGAGGTGCTCCGAATCAATTTCGGACCGCTGATATTGTCATTGCGGTCAATAGCTTGAAAATAGCGGGGGAATTTAAGCAATAAAGGTCCGTCCGTACAGGTCTGTGCTAAACCCACCCGACAACGCCATGCGCAGCGCCAGCGGGTGCGCGGCGGCCGGGCTGGGTTAGACGGCGGGCGGGGCTAGACGGGCAGGCGGGGGAAGCTGTGCACCGGAGATTCAGGTGAGGCGTGGGCCAGCGCATGCCGGGAGCCTGCGCATATCGGAACGCCTGGCGTTCGTTGTGATGTTTATGGCCATGGCAGCCTTCGTCGTCGGGCTCTCTGTCGTCGCTGCCAAATCTGGCGCTCGCGCTGGCACCGGCCGGCAGGTGGCTGCGTCTTCGGGGACGGACACGATCGGGTCTGGTGAAGAACCGCACGTTCAAGCCTGCGGCACCTTGACGGGAGCAGCCAGCTGGGCGACCGGAACGCGGCGCGTACACCGATCGGGAGTGCTCAGCGAGCGGCTGGCCGCCGCGCTGCCGGCCACACTGCACGCTGGCACCGGCCAGTTGTCCGTCGGTGTGATCGATACCGCTTCCGGCGCCGAAGCCGTCTATCACGCCAGCGAGCACTACCACGCCGCAGGCATCGCCAGAGCGGACATCCTGGCAGCCCTGCTGTACAGGCATCAGCGAGCCGAAACGGCGATCAGCCGGCCGGAGGCCGCGCTAGCAGCTCAGATGATCGACACGGGCAGCGGCGCCGCCGCGGCCAGGCTCTGGCAGGCGATCGGCCGTGGTAACGGACTTGCGGAGGCCAACCGGGCGCTCAGGCTCCGGCATACCATCCCCGGAATGGCCGGCACGTGGGCTCTGAGCAGCACGACGGTCGCAGATCAGTTGCAGCTGCTCGCCGACCTGGCTACAGATCACTCCGCCCTGCCCGCAGACTGCCGCAGCTTTGAACTACGTCTGATGGGTAAGGTGGCCGCCACCCGGCACTGGGGCGTGCCGGCCGCCGGCAGCCAGGGCACCAGGTACGCCGTCAGCGACGGCTGGCAGCAGGACCAGCGCCGGTTCGTGGTCAACAGCATCGGCGTCGTCGACCACGGTGGTCACGAGATGCTCGTCGCCGTCCTGTCGCAGGGCTGGCTGACGAAGGCGGCAGGGATGTCGGCAGTGCGGGCAGCGGCGATCGCGACAGTCAGCGCGATGCTCAGGACAGCCTGACGGAATAATCACGCGCCCGAGCGGCCGGCCGCCGGCTACCGTTCCGGCTGACAGCTGCGACGCACGGCAGCTAGAGCGCGGTATGCGGACCGGGGTGAAGCGTTGATCTTGACGATCGCGACCTCGCATGCACCCGCGACAGACCTCGGGTACCTCCTGCACAAGAATCCGGCCGGGCACCACACCGCCGAGCTGAGCGTCGGTACCGCGCACGTGATCTTCCCGGTTGCTGACGCAGCCTGGTGCCAGGCCGCGGTCGTGCTCGACATCGATCCCGTCGGGCTGGTCCGGCGCGGACGGTCCGAGCGGGCCCAGTTCAGCCTGGCGCGCTATATCACCGACAGGCCATACGTCGCCTCCTCGTTCATGTCGGTGGCGCTCGGGCGCCTGTTCGCGACCGCCCTCTCCGGCCGGAGTAAGGAACGGCCTGCTCTGGCATCGACGCCGGTGCCGCTGGAGATCGGGCTGCCGGTACTTCCCTGCCGCGGCGGCGCCGAGATGCTGCGGCGGCTGTTCGGGCCGCTCGGTTACGACATCGCCGCCGAGCCGATCGTGCTGGACGAGTACTTCCCCGACTGGGGCGAGAGCCAGTACCTCGCGGTGACGCTGACCGGCACGCTGACCCTCCGCGAGGCCCTCGAGCACCTGTACGTGCTCCTGCCGGTGCTCGACGACGACAAGCATTACTGGGTCGGTTCTGACGAGGTCGACAAGCTGCTCCGGCGCGGTGGCGAGTGGCTTGCCGGGCATCCGGACCGCGACCTCATTACGCGGCGTTACCTGCGACATGACCGCCGGCTGACCACCGACGCGCTGCGCCGGCTGACCGCTGAGGAAGGCGCCGACCCGGACGTCGACGATGCGGCCAGTGACGCAGCCGAGGAAGCCGCGGAGCGGCAGATCGGCCTGCACGATCAGCGGATCGCCGCCGTCGTGGCTGCGATAGCCGCATCCGGTGCCGAGCGGGTGCTTGACCTTGGCTGCGGATCAGGGAAGCTCATCGCGGCGCTGCTCAAGCTCGGCCACCTGCGGCAGGTCACCGGCATGGATGTGTCGTACCACGCACTCGAGATGGCGGCTAGGCGCCTGCACCTGGACGAGCTGTCGCCGCGGGCACGCGCCAGGGTCGAGCTTCTGCACGGCTCGCTGACCTATACCGACGGCCGGCTGCGCGACTTCGATGCCGCTGCAGTGGTCGAGGTGATCGAGCATCTCGACCCGCCCCGGCTCGAGACATTCGAGCAGTCGCTTTTCGGCTTCGCCCGGCCGCGACTGATCGTCATCACCACGCCGAACGCCGAGTACAACGTGCTGTTCGACGGCTTGCCGGCCGGTGCCTTCCGGCATGCTGACCACCGGTTCGAGTGGACCAGGGCGCAATTCGGGGACTGGGCCACCGCTGTCGCCGCCAGGCACGGCTATGACGTAACCCTGGCCGGCGTGGGATCAGAGGACGCCACGGTTGGCTGCCCTACGTCAGCTGGCGGTGTTCAGCCGGTGACGCCCGACCATGTGCTTAAGATCCCCGACCTGTGCCAGGTGACGCTCGTCGGCATATCCGGGTCTGGCAAGTCGACGTTCGCTCGCCAGCACTTCGCCGCCACCGAGGTTATCTCGTCAGATTTCTGCCGCGGCCTGGTCAGCGACGACGAGAACGACCAGTCCGCCACCAGGGACGCGTTCGACGTGCTGCACTTCATCGCCGGCAAGCGGCTGGCAGCCGGCCGGCTGACGGTGATCGACGCCACTAGCGTCCAGCCTGAGGCGCGGCGCTCACTGGTGGCGCTCGCCCGCGAGCACCATGTGCTGTCGGTCGCAATCGTGCTGGACGTTCCTGAGCAGGTCTGCGCGGCGCGTAACGCGGCCAGGGCCGGACCGGTCGTTCGGCGCGCACGTGCTCGCCAGCAGCACACCCAGCTGCGCCGCGAGCCTGCGCGGCCTGCGGCGGGAGGGCTTCCACCGGGTTTACGTGCTGTCCGGCGAGACCGAGATCGCCAGCGCCACGGTGGTAGCGCGAGCCGCTGTGGAACGACATGCGGTCGCTGCACGGGCCGTTCGACATCATCGGCGACGTCCACGGTTGCTACGCCGAGCTGACGCTGCTGCTCGGCAAGCTCGGCTACCAGGTAGCCGCGGACGGCGACAGCGCCAGTCACCCCGCCGGGCGAACCGCGGTCTTCGTCGGTGATCTGGTGGACCGCGGCCCGCAGACTCCCGAAGTGCTCAGACTGGTCATGGGCATGACGGCGGCAGGTAGCGCCTTGTCGGTGGCCGGCAATCACGAGGCCAAGCTCGTCCGGGCGTTGCGCGGCCGCGACGTGACGCGCAGTCACGGTCTGGCCGAGAGCCTTGCCCAGCTCGCGCGGATGCCCGGACGGCTTCACTGACCAGGCGGCGTCGTTCATGGACAAGCTGCTCGGGCACGTCGTGCTGGACGACGGAAAGCTTGTCGTCGCGCATGCCGGGCTGCCCGAGGCTATGCACGGCCGGGCGTCTGCGGCAGTCCGGGCGTTTGCGCTTTACGGCGACACGACCGGTGAGACCGACGAATACGGGCTGCCGGTCCGGTATCCGTGGGCCGAGGACTACCGGGGCTCGGCGACTGGTGGTCTACGGGCACACGCCAGTGCCAGAGGCGACCTGGGTCAACGGCACGATCTGCATCGATACCGGCTGCGTCTTCGGCGGCAAGCTGACCGCGCTTCGGTACCCGGAACGGGAGCTTGTCAGCGTGGCCGCGCGGAGCCGGTGTACTACGAGCCGGCCAGGCCGCTGGGTGCGCCGCCGTCGCAGCCGGTCTCGTCGCCCGCGCCAGCCGAGCGGACGGGCCGCACCGAGCTGAGCATCGACGACGTGCTCGGCAAGCGTATCGTCCAGACTCGGCTGACCGGTGGCTCGGTGACCATCCGGCGAGGAGAACTCGGCCGCCGCGCTCGAGGTGATGAGCAGGTTCGCCGTCGACCCGCGCTGGCTTGTCTACCTGCCGCCGACCATGTCGCCGACCGCCGACGACGAGCGAGCCGGGCCTGCTCGAGCACCCGGCCGAGGCGCTGGCCGCGTACCGTTCGGCCGGGGTCGCCGAGGTGGTGTGCGAGGAAAAGCACATGGGTTCGCGGGCAGTGGTCGTGGCCTGCAGGGACGACCGCGGCCGCGGAGCGGCGGTTCGGCACGGCGGCCGCCGGGGCGATATTCACCCGCACCGGACGGCCCTTCTTCAGCGACCCGGCGACTGAAGCCGAATTGCTAGCTCGGGTAACTCGCGCGGTCAGCGCGGCGGGTCTGTGGACGGAGCTCGCAGACCGACTGGCTGGTGCTCGACTGCGAGCTGCTGCCCTGGTCGGCCAAGGCAGGCGAGCTCCTGCGCAGCCAGTACGCGCCGGTGGCAGCGGCAGCCAGAGCCGCGCTCGAGGCCGGCGTCGAGCTCACTCAGAGCGCCGTGGCTCGCGGGCGTGGACGCCGCGGACCTGCTCGGCGGCCTGACTGAGCGGCGGGCTCAGGCCGGCCTTGTTCGCGGACGCTTACCGGCGTTACTGCTGGCCCGTCAGCTCCGTCGACGACCTGAGGCTGGCGCCATTCCAGATCCTGGCCGGCGAGCGCGCGGTCCATGCGCTGCGTCCGCACTCGCTGGCACCTTGAGCTGCTCGGCAGGCTCTGTGACCGCGATCCTGCGACCTTCCGGCGCACCGCGGACGGTCACCGTGCGGCTCGGCGACCCGGCCAGTGAGGCGGCAGCCGTCGCCTGGTGGCGGAGCTGACCGACGGACGGCGGCGAGGGCATGGTGGTCAAGCCCGCCGGCGTGATGCACCGCGGTCCGCACGGCCTGGTGCAGCCCGGCATCAAGTGCCGCGGGCCGGAGTACCTGCGGATCATCTACGGGCCCGAGTACACCGCCGAGCGGAACCTGTCCCGGCTGCGGTCACGCAACGTCGGCCACAAGCGCTCGCTCGCGCTGCGCGAGTTCGCGCTCGGCATCGAGGCGCTGGAGCGGTTCGTCGCCGACGAGCCGCTGTACCGCGTGCACGAGTGCGTGTTCGGCGTGCTGGCGCTGGAGAGCGAGCCGGTCGACCCGAGGCTATAGCTCCCCGTCACTACGTGGCCGAGGTCAGCCAGGTCGGGAGCGCGAGCGGGTCTGCGGGGCGACTGTGTGCACGAGCGCAGGGTACAGACTGAGCCGGTCAGGCTGGCGTCTTGTTACTGGCTGGCCCGGACTCCGACCGGCCGGCCGCGTGACAGCCGGCCCCTCCAGCCTGCGACAGCCACCCAGGTGAGTACCAAGCCGGCCAGGATGACGACGACCGCGAGACCGATCACGACTGTGCCCTCCGGTGGCTCGCGCTGGACCCGCTTCCTGTTGTACCGGTGACGGCCGAGCCCAACCTTGAGGCGGACCTGGCATTCCGGTTAGGCGGGCCGGACGGGCCGGTACACCGGCTGCCACATCAGGGCCCGGACCTGGGCTGGCAGGTCACTGGCTAGCTCGCGGCCGGCCACGCCGTCAGCAGCGGCCGCTTGGGCAACCGCGACGGCGACCGTCAGGGAGGTGTCGCGCAATGCCGCCATCTCGGGTAGCAGAGGTACGCCCGGCGAGCCGGCGTCGACCAAGCCCGCCACGGCATGAGCTGCAGCGCTGAGCATGCCGTCGGTGATCCTGGACGCGGCCGCAGCGATGGCGCCGAGGCCGAGGCCAGGGAACACCAGCGCGTTGTTCGCCTGGCCGATGACGTAACTGGTGCCGGCATAATCGACCGGCGGGAACGGACTGCCGGTAGCGACCAGGGCACGCCCGCCGGTCCACTCGATCAGGTCGGCGGCCCGGGCCTCGGCCAGCTCAGTCGGGTTGGACATCGGCATGATCACCGGCCGGTCGGCGTGCGCGGCCATGTCCTTGACGATCTGCTCGGTGAACGCACCGCCGCGGGCCGAGGTCCCGATCAGCACTGTCGGGTGTACTCGGCGCACCACCTCGGCGAGCGGGATACCGCCGAGTACCTCATCGCGCTGCCAGTCTGCTACCTCGGCAGGATCCCGGCCGTATCTACGCTGATCAGTTGTGGGCCAGTCAGCACCGGCCACGACCAGACCGTGCCGGTCGACGGCCCAGAAGCGTGCTCTGGCCTGGGGCCCGGACAAGCCGCCGGCCGTCAGTTCAGCCGTCAGCTGGTCAGCGATCCCGGTGCCAGCCGAACCGGCACCGAAGATGACGATGCGATGGCTGGCCAGCTCAGTCCCGGTGACCTTGACCGCTGCGAGCACGGCGGCGAGGTTGACGGCGCCGGTGCCCTGGATGTCGTCGTTGAAGCTGGGCAATTCGTCGCGGTACTGGCTCAGCAGCCGGCGCGCATTGGCGGTACCCATGTCCTCCCAGTGCAGCAAGGCTCGCGGGAAGACCTTGCGGACCGCGGCGACGAATTCAGCCAGGAACGCGTCGTACTCATCAGCCGGGACACGGGGATGCCGGTTGCCGATGTACATGGGATCGTCCAGAAGCGTCTGCCGGTCGGTGCCGACATCCAGCATGACCGGAAGTGCACGGCCAGGGTCGATGCCGGCCGCGGCCGTGTACACGGCCAGCTTTCCGACGGCAATGCTCATGCCGCCAACGCCCCAGTCGCCGATACCCAGAATCGCGCCGGCGTCGGTGGCCACGATCAGATCGATGTCGTCTTCCGGCCGGCCGAACGCGCGCAGTGACTGCTCGATCAGCTCGGGTTCGTCGACCGACAGGTACACACCCCGCGGCCGCCGGTACTCGTGGCTGTAATGCTCGATCGCCTGCCCGACCGTCGGCGTGTAGATCACCGGCAGCATCTCGCTGAGGTGATCGGCCAGCACCCGGTAATACAGCACTTCGTTCCGGTCCTGCAGTTCGTTGAGAAGCACGTTGCGGGCGAGGTCGGACGCCTGCCGGAGGAACTGCGCGTAGATACGGGCCGCTTGCTGGTCGAGCGTCAGGTGCCCAGCCGGGATCAGGCCGATGAGGCCGAGCGCGGCCCGCTCCGCGTCGGTGAAGGCGGTGCCCTTGTTGATCCTGGCGTCGGCGAGCACCTGGCGCCCGCGCAGGGTCGTCCGCCAGGCGCCGTCGTCATCAAGCCACACCGTTCGCACTTGCTGCAATCCCTTCGGGTCAGGTCTCGGCATCCAGGTCGTCGCCCGACCATAGCGCGCGCACGGCGTCGATGGTGTCCGCCTCAGCGGGGCTTTTGTCCGGCCGGTAGCGCAGCACCCGGGCGAATCTGAGCGTCACGCCACCGGGATACCTGGTGCTCGCCTGAACACCGTCGAACGCTATCTCCACCACCAGCTCAGGCTTGACGCGGACGACGCCGTGCCTGGACCTCTCGATCCTGTCCTGCGGCGGATCAGCTAGCTCGAGCAGACGCTCCGTCTGCCAGGTGAGCAGCGCATCGGTCAGCCCCTTGAATGTCTTGCCGAGCATCACGGTCCCGCCGGTCACCGGGTCGCGGGCGCCCAGGTGCAGGTTAGACAGCCAGCCCTGGCGCCTGCCGTGGCCCCACTCAGCCGCCAGGACCACCAGATCGAGCGTATGCCTCGGCTTGACCTTGATCCATTCGCTGCCGCGGCGGCCCGCGCCGTACGGGGCGTCGAGGGACTTGATCACCACGCCCTCGTGCCCGCTCTCGATGGCGGTGGCGAAGAACAGCTCGGCGGCCGCGACGTCAGCAGTGACCAGCCGCGGGATGACCAGCTCGGCCGGAGCTACTGCGGCCAGTCTGGCGTAGCGCTCCGCAGCCGGCTGTTCCAGCAGATCGGTTCCGTCCAGGTGCAGCAGGTCGAACAGGAACAGCGCCAGCGGCACCGGGCCAGGCTGCCCGCCCGTGTCCGGTTGACTGCCCGCGTCCGGTTGACTGCCCGCGTCCGGTTGACTGGCAGCGCGAGCTGAGGTGACCTGGAACGGCAGCGGCCGGCCATCCGGACGCAGCGCGACAGCCTCGCCGTCCAGTACGGCCGCGGTGACGTTGAGCGCCAATGCCGCCTGGACCAGGTCAGGCACCCGAGGCGTGATGTCGTCCAGGGTCCGGGTGAATACCCGGACCTCCGATCCGAGCCGGTGCAACTGCACCCGGATGCCGTCCACCTTCCACTCCACCGCGGCCGGGGTGATCCTCTCGAGTGCTGCGGCAACCGACGGTGCCGATGCGGCCAGCATCGGCCGGATCGGCCGCCCGACCTGCAGGCCCACCGCCCGCAGGGCGCCGGATGCGGCCGCAGAGTCGGTGCCGCCGAGGGCGGTAGCCGCCGCAGCGGAAAGTGAGCCGCTCAGCTGATGGGCGCGTCGGACTTCTACGGCGGGAACGCCCGCTGCCCTGGCGATCGCGTCCGTCATCACTCCGTCGAGGGCGCCTTGCCGCAAGTCCCCGCCCAGCAGAGCGACCAGGAACTGGCGCTCAGCGTCGGTGGCCCGGCCGAGCAGGCCTGCCAGCAGCCGCCGCCGCTCGGCTTGCGAGCCCTGACCGGCGAGCGCGCCGATCTGGCCCAGCGCCGCGTCAGTCTCGCCCAGGGTGAGCTCCGCCGATTCAGGCGGCGGCGGCAAAGCCGGCGCAGCCTGGTCCCGCTGCCCGTAACCGCCCAGCAGGTCGGTCAGGGCTGCGTAGCCGACACCGATCTGGCGCTGAGTAAGGTCGCCGGACAGGAAGGAGACCGCCACGGCGATTTCGTCGGCCGGGACGTTCCGCAGTAGTCCGGCGATCTGGTCGATCTTGGCGAGGCGGCCCGGAGTGGCAGCCACCGCTGCTGATGTGCGCACCACGCTGTCCAGCAGCACCGGATTACAGCCAGCCTTTCCGCTGCGCGATCTCGACCGCCTCGGCTCTGTTCCGGGCACCTAGTTTCTGGATCGAGGCCGACAGGTGATTGCGCACGGTGCCTGATGACAGGTGCAGCCGGGCAGCAATGTCGGCAACGGCATCGTGGCTGGACGCGGCGGCCAGGACGTCCGTCTCCCGGTCGGTCAGCGGGGAATCTCCCTGAGCGAGCGCTGCTGCTGCCAGGGACGGATCGACAACGCGTTCACCGGCGGCAACCCGCCGGATGGCGGCAGCGAGGTCAGCGGCCGGAGCGTCCTTGAGCAAGAAGCCGCTGGCTCCGGCTGTCATCGCGGCGCGCAGATAACCGGGCCGGTCAAAGGTCGTCACGATGATGACCTGGCCAGTGAATCCGGATCGGCCGAGCTGGCTGGCTACCTCGATGCCGTTCGGGCCGGGCATCTCGATGTCCAGGACGGCAACGTCTGGATGGTGCTTTCTCGCCATCGCGAGTGCTTCATCGCCGTCCGCAGCCTCGGCGACCACCTGGATATCAGGTTCGAGCTCGAGCAGCGCTACCAGCGCCTGGCGGACCATCGTCTGATCCTCGGCAATCATGATCCGCACGGTCACTTGCCCATTGTCACGCCTGCGCGACGATCGGGATGGCTACCCGGAGCAGGAAGCCATGCCCGCTGACCGCGCCGGCCGCGATCTCGCCACCCAGGCTGCGGACGCGCTCTGTCAGCCCGGCAAGTCCCGAGCCGGTAAAGGACGGACGCGGCAGGGTCAGCGCGGCGCGCCCGTCCGGCCCCGCAGTTAGTGCCGCCGGGACCGCATTGGCAGCGCGCAGCGGCCCGCCATCGTCCGGCGTCGCCTGGCCGTTGTCGCGGACCTCCGCGACGGCTGCGGCCAGCTCGACGGTCACTGTGATCGAGACCTGAGTGGCTGTCGAGTGCCTGACGACGTTCGTGGCACCCTCCCGGACGGCCCAGGCAAGCACGGAGTCCACTTCCTTGGGCAATCCAGCGGTCTCCGCAGAGCTGATCTTGGCGGCGATACCGGCGGCGTCCAGAAGCTGGCGCGCGGCCACGAGTTCCCCGGCCAGATCAGGCTGCCGGAAGCCGGCTACCGCTCCGCGCACGTCCGCCAGTGACTGCCGGGCTACCGACTCGAGCTCGCTGATCTCCTTCGCGGCCCGATCCGGGTCTGAGGACAGGACGCGTCCGGCCAGCTCCGCCTTGAGCGTGATCAGCGAGAGCGAGTGGCCGAGTAGGTCGTGCAAATCCCGGGCGATCCGCAGCCGCTCCTCCGCGACGGCAGCCCTGGCCAGTTCCGCCCGGGTTCGCCGCAGCCTGCTGAGCGTCTCCGCGCGCCCCGCCGCGCTGTAGGCAAAGAGTGCCGACAGCGGTGCGATCAGCAGGACGGCGACGACGTTGCCCGACTCGTAGTGATGGACGGCGGCCAGGATCAGACCAGTGAGTGAGAAGACCAGCGCTATGGCGATGACCAGCGCGGGCGTGCGGCTGAACCGGGCGCAGACCGCGGCGGATACGGCAACGATCGCGAGCCAGTTCGGGCCGCCCGCGATGAACAGCGCGAGTGCCAGCGACGTGATGGACAGCACACTGAGCCACTGGGTGCGCCGGTCCGCCACAGGTGCAGACATGAACCGCCAGATGACGATAGCGGTCAGCGCGAGCGCGCCGGTGACCTGAAACCACTGCAGGCCGGTCTGCGGTCCGTGCAGGACGATCCGGAATGCGGGAGACAGCAGTAGGACGGCTACGAAGAGGCTGATCGAGATCCTGCGGCCACCAGAATGCAACGAGCCGGTCTCTTGGTCGGCAGCTGCCAGCAGCATCATGATGCCAGGCTAGGTAACGAACCGGCAGGCGTCATGCGCCCCGGATCCTGACCTGGCCATGACATGTGTCACGGCCAGGCCTGGGACGGCGGGCTATCAGGTGATCGTCGAGTGGCCGTTCATATCCGGGTCGGGACCGTCGTCAGTCTCGAAACCCAAGCCCGTTCCCGCCTCCATGCGGGCACTATCGGGTCCCGGCTCGGCGGGGGAACTCTCGGCGCTCGCGCCCGAGAAGCCCTCGGGTTGCTGGCGCAGCCGCATGACCAGGGCCGCTGCCAGGCCCGCCGCAGCGGCGACAAGAATCGAGCCGGCCAGCAGCCGGCGGCGCTGCCCAGACTTCTGTTTCGGAACTTCGATCTTGTGCGCTGCCGCCATCAGCGCGCCGGAGATCATCGGCGCGAGGTTGTCGCTGATCGTCCGGGCGGACTGCTCAAGCTGTGGTGCGGCCCAGGACCGGGCAGCATCCACCTTGGGTGTGGCCCACGCCACTGCGTCGTCGACGCCCTGCTGGACGGACGTGCCAGCTGTGCGAGCTAGCGGAACAGCTTGCTGGGCTGCCTGCTGCGCTTGCAGGGTAGCCAGTTGTGCCAGTGGCACAGCCTTGGCCAGCGGACCGGCGTCGCGGACCGCCTGGACGGCCTGCCAGCGAAGCGCGTCGGCAGGTTGCTTCTTGGTCAGAACAGACACAAAGACCTCCTGGAAGTTCTCTCCAGGGCGACCCCTTCCCCTGGCGGGCCTGGTCAATCACGACCCTTGACGGCGCACGCCGGGCCAGGGTGGCTAGAGCACAGCCGTGGCGTGGCAGGATTCCGGTATGAGCAATACGCTGACCGCGACGCTGCGGACGAACCGGGGGCCAGTGGTTGTCCGGCTATTTCCGGATCATGCACCGAAAACGGTGCGAAACTTCGTCGAGCTTGCCGAGGGCACGAGGGAATGGACGAACCCGGTGACCCGGAAGACTGCTCAGGCACGGCTATACGACGGAACGATCTTCCACCGGGTCATCCCGGATTTCATGATCCAGGGCGGCGACCCGCTCGGCACCGGAACCGGTGGCCCCGGCTACAAATTCGCCGACGAGTTCCACCCGGACCTGGCTTTTGACCGGCCCTATCTGCTGGCGATGGCGAACGCCGGCCCCGGTACCAATGGCTCGCAGTTCTTCATCACCACGGCCCCGACGCCGTGGCTGAACGGCAAGCACACGATCTTCGGCGAGGTCATCGACGGCAGCAACGTCGTCGACGAGATCAGCCGGGTGCAGACGAGCCGCGGGGATCGACCCGCCAGCGACGTGGTGCTGGAGTCTGTCGAGATCGGGCGCGACGAGAGCGAATAGGCTGGATTCAGTCATGGCCATCCCCCCGGACCAGGGTCAGGCTCCGCCGGACCAGGGTCAGGCCGCGCCGCCGGTGTGCTATCGCCATCCGGGCAGGCCGACATACGTATCCTGTGTCCGCTGCGGCAGGGCCGCTTGCCCCGACTGCTTGCGGCCTGCTGCCGTCGGTCACCAGTGTGTCGACTGCATCAAGTCAGGCAACAGCACCGTGCGCACGGCGGCTGGCCGCTTCGGCGGTGCCGTCACGGCCAACGCCAAGGTCACCTGGACGCTCCTCGGCCTGAACGTCGTGTTCTACCTGATCGAGCTGGCCCATTCGCAGCTCGGCTACGACTGGGCCATGATCGGCCTTGGCAAGATCACATTGAACGGGCCAGTAGTCGGCGTGGGTGCCGGCCAGTGGTACCGGCTGATCACCAGCGCGTTCATCCCGCCGCCCGGCGTCGGTTACCTCGGCTTCCTTGATATCGCGTTCAATATGTGGGCGCTGTTCGTCGTCGGCCCGGCAGTGGAACGCGTGCTGGGGCATGCCCGTTTCCTGACTGTCTACCTGATTAGCGGCATCGGTGGCTCGATCCTGATCTACTGCCTGGTGCCCTTCGAACTGGCGGCCGGCGCCTCAGGGGCGATCTTCGGACTGTTCGGCGCGTGGTTCGTGCTCGCCAGGCGGATGCAGGCCGACGTCCGCCCGGTGGTGCTGCTGATCGTCATCAACCTCGCCTTCAGCTTCTCCGTTGCTCAGATCGCCTGGCAGGCGCACGTCGGCGGGCTGATCGCCGGGGGGCTCCTCACCGCCGCCTATGCCTACGCGCCGCGGAGCAACCGGACCGCTATCCAGGTTGGCGCGACCATCGTCGTGGTGGCGGCGTTCATCGCCATAGTTCTGGTCAGGAATCACATGCTGCTGGACACGTTCACCTTCTACCAGGGCCGCCTGTTCTAGGCAGCTAGCGCTGTTTAAGCAGACAGCGGAGGGCTCAGCGCCACTTTGTCGACAGCACCACGCCCGAGACGAGGAAGGCGAAGCCGACCACCAGGTTCCACGCGCCGATCGCGCCGACCGGCCACTCCTGCTGGCTGACGTAGAAGACCACGATCCAGACCAGGCCGATGATCAGGCAGCCCAGCATTACCGGCACCAGCCAGGGCGGGCTGACCTTAGCCTTCGCGGACCGGGGCGGAGGGGTGTATACCGCCTTGCTTCTGACGCGGGACTTCGGCACGGTCGACTCCTGGAAAGGTAACTGCTTAAGGTACGCCGACGGCAGGCCAGCGAGTCGGCACGCCGACCCTAGCGCACCCATCGCCGTAAGCGTAGTTGGTCTGCGGCCGTGGGCGCACCGCTACCCTCCCTGGCCAGTTCCTTTGCCGGTACCGGGCTCGCCCTGGCCGAACTGTGCCGTGCTGTTCGACGGTGATGGCGATGTACTCGGCGAGGTAGACGGGGACGTACTCGGGGTGACCGACGGGCTGGTGCTAGCCGACTCAACCACGTAGATCGTGATGGCCGACCCCGGTCCTAGCGGGCTGCCGACGCCTGGGGCGGTGGCGAAGACCGTACCGACTGCGCCAGGTCCGGCGGCTGGCGTGATTGTGACCATGTAGCCGTACGGCGGGGATTGCAGCTCAGTCTGCGCGGCCTGGCCTGTCTTCCCGATGACATTTGGCACCCTCAGTTGCCTGGCAGTCACGCTGATCGTCACTGTGCTGCCCTGCTTGGCCGCGGTGCCGCCGGGCGGCGACTGGTTCACCACCGTATTGGGCGCGTATCCAGCGGCCGTCGTCGTGTTTACCTGCACCTTGAATCCGGCCGCCGTGAGCTTGCTCTCCGCGGCGCCCCTGGTCTCGCCGGTCACGGTGGGCACATTCTTAGTCTTAATCGACGGCCCGGTGGATTGGATGATGATGATCTGCGTGCCCTTTGGCTCGGTCGCCCCGTAGGCAGGGCTGGTCGAGATGACCAGGCCCTTGGTGACGATGGGATTCGGCTTTTCGGTCACTCCCCCGACCTTGAGGCCGGCGCCGGTGATAGCCGTCCTGGCCGCCGCCACCGAGTCGCCGGCCACGTTCGGCACCGCGACCCCGTTAGAGCCGCCGTTGATGAACTTGATCAGCGCGATCGCCGCGATCAGCACCACGACGACGACAGCCAGCACTACCCAGGGCCAGGCGCGCCGCTGCCGCTGTGGCGGGCCGCCCTGACCTCCGTCTTCTGGCCCGTAAAGATATGGCGGGATTGCCGCGGTGCGGCCGGCCACCTGGGTGGGCGCACCAGAGGGCCGGCGGGCCCCGGCATACGCCGCGCCGAGCATCGGCGCGGCCACCGGGGCGCCGGACAGCGCGCGCTGGATGTCGTTGCGCATCTCCCCGGCCGACTGGTACCGGTCGGCGGGGTCCTTCTGCATAGCCTTGAGGACGATCGCGTCAGCCCAGGCGGGGACCTCGGGATCCACCTGGGAGGGTGGCACCGGGTCCTCCTTGACGTGCTGGTAGGCGATGGCCACCGGCGAGTCCCCGGTGAAGGGCGGCCGCCCTGTCAGCAACTCGTAGAGCAGGCAGCCAGTCGAGTACAGGTCGCTGCGCGCGTCCACCCGCTCGCCCCTGGCCTGCTCGGGCGACAGGTACTGGGCCGTCCCGATGACCTGAGCGGTCTGCGTCATCGTCAGCTGCGAGTCCGACACTGCCCTCGCGATGCCGAAGTCCATCACTTTGACGTCGCCGGACCTGGTCAGCATCACGTTGCCGGGCTTGATGTCCCGGTGGACGATGCCGTTGCGGTGGCTGTAATCGAGTGCGCGCAGCACCCCGTCGGTGATCTCCGCGGCCCGCTCAGGCAGCAGCCTCCGGTCGTCCCTGAGCAGATCGCGCAGCGTCCGGCCGTCGACAAACTCCATCACGATGTACGGAACCGGAGTGCTACCGGCCATATCCTCGCCGGTGTCGTACACCGCGACGATCGACGGGTGGTTCAGTGAGGCCGCGGACTGCGCCTCGCGGCGGAAGCGGGCCTGGAAAGTCTGGTCCCGTGCGAGGTCATCACGGAGCGTTTTGACCCCGACAATTCGGTCGAGACGGATGTCGCGGGCCCTGAAGACCTCGGCCATGCCGCCGCGCCCGACGATGCCGTCGAGCTCGTAGCGGCCGCCGAGCAGCCGAGGCTGAGTCATGTCGCGCACTTACGTTACCGTCCTGCTTATCGGGGGCTGCGACCACCGTGTCAGCCCGGAGCACCAGCCACTGTCCCTGCCCGGTGCGTTGCTCTGCGACCACGCACGGGATCTCCTGCGGCCGCCTTCAGTTCGGTTGATCATGAATGCGCACCCAGGTATGCCTTGATGACCTTAACGGCGATGGGCGCGGCCGCATCTGCTCCGAACCCGCCGCCCTGCACGATGACACCGACTGCGATCGGCGAGGGCTGCCCGCCGGAGCCCGGGACGAAGCAAGTAAATACGGCGTCATCGAGGTTACCGTTGCGCAGGCCGTTCTGCGCCGTGCCCGTCTTGCCGTCGATGTTGATCCCCCCTGTTGCCTGCGGACCTGCGGTGGCGAACGCGGTGCCGCCCGGGTTGTGGGTGACCTGGTACATCATGGACTGCAAATCGGACGCCACGGTTGACGAGACCGGCTGGCTCAGCACCCTGCTGTTCGTGCGCTGGATCACAGCCAGTCCGGGGCCGAGAACTTGCTGGACCAGGTACGGGTACATGAGCGTGCCGTGGTTGGCCACCGCCGCCGCGAGCATGGCCTCCTGAAGCGGTGTCACCTCGTCGTCATACTGCCCGATCGCCGTGAAGGCGGTAAGCGACGGGTCGGTCACGCCCGCACCTTCCGGCACTACGCTCGGCACGACCGGCAGCGGAATGGATAGCGGCTGGTTCATGCCATAGCGACTCGAGTACTGGCGCAAGACCTTGCCGGTCAGCTTGATGCCAAGTGCGCCAAACGCCGTATTACAGGACATATAGAACGCCTGGATGACCGGCGGGTGGCCGTCTCCGCAGAGCTCGCCGCCGTCGTTGATCAGGTTGTTGCCGTTGGGCAGGCGCAGCGGCTCCGGCGCGTTCACCAGCGTGCTCGTACTCTTGACCAGCCCGGTAGAGAACGCTGCTGAGCTTGTCACGATCTTGAATGACGAACCCGGCGGATACGTCTCCTGGATCGCCCGGTTCAGCAGCGGCTGGGAACGCTCGGTCAGCAGCCGCTGATCGACCTTGTTCAGGGTGTTGCCATCGAAGGTCGTCAGCACATTCGGGTTGAACGTCGGATAGGAGGCCAGCGCGAGGATTGCCCCGGTGCTCGGCTGGATGGCCACCACAGCAGCCGCGTGCCCGCCGTCGCTGGTCAGCGCGTTGTAAGCCGCGGTCTGAGCAGCCGGACTGACAGTCAGATCGACAGTGGCGCCCTGCTTCTGCTTACCGGTCAGCAGCGCCGTGAGATTGTGCACGGCCAGCTGCGGGCTGGTCCCCGCCAGCAGGCCGTTCTCCGCTTGCTCTATGCCCGACTTGCTATAGATCGTGTCGTACCCCGTGACCGGCGCGTACACCTTGCCCGCAGGGTAATAGCGCTGGTAGACGTCGGTTCCCTTGATCAGCCGGGACTCGGCGATCGTCGTCTCTTTAGGGTCACCAGCCGCGATGATCGCGCCCCGCTGGTAGGTGAACTGCTGGTCGAACACTCGGACGTTGCCGGGCTTGCCGGCTAGCTTGCTGGCCTCGAATGCCTGCACGTAGTTGATGTTGAGTAGCAGCAAGACGAACATGGCCAGGCAGGCCAGCGAGATCCTCAGCAGCGCGCGGTTCATGCGGCCCGCACCACCTGGGTCATGCCCTCGTCCTGGATCGGTTGCGGGGCGGGCTTGCGGGCCGAGTTACTGACCCTGATCAGGACGCCTACGAGTATCCAGCTGGCGACGAGCGAAGATCCTCCTTGAGACAGAAACGGGGTAGTTACCCCCGTCAGCGGGATGAGGCCGCTCACTCCCCCGACGATCACGAACACTTGCAGCGCGAGCACAAACGACAGGCCGCCCACCAGCAGCTTCGAGAACGGGTCTTTGACCGCCAGGGCAGCGCGCAGGCCGCGCTGCACGAGCAGGCCGAAGACGAGCAGCAGGGCCATGACGCCGACAAGCCCGAGCTCCTCGCCGAACGCGGAGAAGATGAAGTCACTCTGCACCAGCGGGGTGTGGTAAGGCTGACCCTGGCCGAGGCCAGTGCCGAACAGCCCGCCGAACGCCATCCCCTCCAGGGCCTGGACCGGCTGGAATGCGATGCCGGTGGGATTGCTGCCCTGGAACGGGTGCAGCCAGATAGTGAAGCGTTCCATCACGTGGTTGAACATCAGTGCCGTCAGCCAGGAGCCGGCCAGGAACAGCAGCACCCCGAGCATGAGCCAGGATGTGCGCTGGGTGGCGATATAGAGCATCACGATGAACATGCCGAAGAACAGCGCTGAGGTGCCGATGTCAGTCTCGAAGACCAGGATGAGCAGGCTGGCTGCCCAGGCCAGCAGCACCGGGCCGAGATCCCGCGCGCGGGGCAGGTCGATGCCCAGGACCCGGCGACCTGCCAGCGCCAGTGCGTCTCGCTTTGTGACCAGGTAGCCGGCGAAAAACACCGCGAGAGCGAGGCGGGCGAACTCGCCTGGCTCGACCGACAGGCCACCGCCCAGGATGATCCAGACTTTGGCGCCGTTAACAACGCTGTGGCTGGCTGGCAGCAGCGCCGGTATCGCCAGCAGCACCAGGCCGACCGCACCCAGCGTGTAGGTATACCGCTGGAGCACCCGCGCCTCGGAGATCAGCACCAGGACTGCGACCATCGCAAGGATTCCGACGGCAGTAAACAGCAGCTGGGTAGAGGTAGCCGAGGCCGACATATCGGTCACCTTGAGGCCAGGATTGCCGTTGCGACCGGACTCGGCGAGCCGGTAGATCATTACCAGGCCGAGGCCGTTGAGCAGACCGGCCAGTGGCAGCAGCAACGGGTCCGCGTATGGCGCGAAGCGCCGGACCGCGAAGTGCGCTGCCAGCATGATCGCGGCGAAGATGAGAACCAGGGTAGGCAGTCCAGGCGGCAGTGTGCCCTTCAGGCCGAAACCGACGGCGACGTAGGCGAACAGCACTACGGCCAGCGCGAAGCCGAGCATGAGCAGTTCAGCCCCGCGCCGGCTGCGCGGCATGGGGACTGGCTGCTCGATGTCCGCCGGGAAGCTCACCCGGTCTCCGGACAGTAGGACGGCAGCGCGGGCTTCGGCGGCATCGCCACGGACGGGATCTTGATCTTCTTGTCCTTGACCCGTTTGGCCTTTGCCGCGCTGGCAGCCGCCTGCTTCTCGGCAGACTGCGATTCCCACGCGGTGATCTGCTGGCTCACCACGTCGCAGTAGTGATCCTTGGTGATCTGCGCCAGCGTTGCCTGCGTCTTAGCTAGCGTGGTCGGCGTCGTCGGCAGGCTCAGGTCGGTAGGCACGTCACCGGTGAGGACGTCGGTCGTCTTGTAGACACTGGACAGGCTCAGGAACGCGATCTTCTGGCTGATCCCGCGGTAGATGCTGACGTGTGATCCGTCAGCCGCCAGGTAGTAGTTGTCCTGGATGTTGCGGTAACCGAAGTAAAGACCTGCGGCGATCAGCACCACCAGCACGACCAGGATCGAGGTCACCACCGGCCACCGCCGCCGGGGCTCTTCGAAGCCGTCATCCGCCGAGGGGTCCACAGCCGTCTTCGTGCTGCCCCGGCCGCGGTGCCCGTTCAGGTTCGCGCTCGGCGGTGCCGACTGAACATCCGCGTCCACGGCGCCCGGGCCATTGTTGATGGCCGCTCGCAGCAAGGTGCTGACATCGCCGCCTGCTGCCGCTCCGGCCAGCCTGGCGTCTGTACTCGGCGGCACCGGGCCGACAGCGGTGTCCACCACGTCTGCGACGACGCACGTGATGTTGTCCGGTCCGCCGTTCCGTATCGCGAGCGCGATCAGCTGGTTCACCGCGTCCTCGGCGTCCGGAACAGTGCTCAGTATGTGGTGGACCGCCTCGTCCGCGACGACGTCGGTGAGGCCGTCCGAGCAGAGCAGGTACCTGTCGGCCAGCATGGCGTCGTGCATAGCCAGGTCGGGATCAGCGTCAGTGCTGCCCTGCAGCGCCCGCATGATCAGGGACCGCTGGGGATGATTGGCTGCCGCTGCCGGGCTAAGCCGGCCCTCGTCGACGAGTGACTGGATGAGCGTGTGATCGCGGGTGATCTGGTACAGATCGCCATCGCGGAGCAGGTAGGCGCGCGAGTCACCGATGTGGCAGACCGCGACCCGGGCTCCGGCCCACAACATGGCGGTCAGCGTGGTCCCCATGCCTTCGACGGCCGGGTCGGAAGCGCTCATGTCATGTAGCGTGGCGCGTGCTGAGGCCACCGCATCCGCCAGCGCGTTCAGCATGTCGTCGTCGCTGATGAGGTTCTGCCGGTCAAGCGGCGCGATGGCCGAGATCGCCACGGCGCTGGCAACTTCGCCGGCCGCATGGCCACCCATGCCGTCGGCTATCGCCAGTAGTCGCGGGCCGGCGTACGCGGAGTCCTCGTTGCCCTCACGGAGCAGCCCCACGTCTGAGCGGAGCGCGTAATGCAGTGCCAGGGTCATCTGCGCAGCTCCAGAACGGTCTTGCCGATGCGGATCGGGACGCCAATGGGCACCGGAGTCGGCCGGGTCACCTTCTGCCGGTCCAGGTAAGTGCCGTTGGTCGAGCCGAGGTCCTCAACCAGCCACTGACCATCTTGCGGGAAGAGTCGGGCATGTCGGGTGGAAGCGTAGTCGTCGCTGAGGACCAGCGTGGCATCATCGGCTCGGCCGATGGTGATCTGCTCATCGCTGAGCCCGAGGCTGGTGCCTGCGAGCGCGCCAGCGGTCACCAGCAGCTGCTGCGGCATCGATCTGCCCGGCCGCACCGGCTTGGGCTTGGGTTTCGGCGGGCGCGCCGCCGCCGCCTGGCGGCCGGCTGATCGCCGCCGGCTGAGCCGGCCCGAACATGTCAGTCCTGACCACGCCCACGGCCGCGATGACGAAGAGCCAAAGGACAGCGAGGAACCCGATCCTGACGAGTGTGAGCTCGAGCGCGTTCATCGGGTCATGAGTCCTTGGCTGGCGTGGCGGCGAGTTTCGCGGCGGTTCCCGTCAGTTCCCGTTCAGTAGATGCTGTCCCGGCGGAAGACCAGGGTGGTCCGGCCGAGGGTGACCTGCGTGCCGTCGCTGAGCAGAACTCGGCGTACTGGCTGGCCGTTGACGAAAGTCCCGTTCGTCGAGCCAAGGTCGACGAGGACGACCTCGCCGTCCTCGACCCGGATCTCGGCGTGGTGCCGGGACACCCCCGGATCCACTAGGCGGAGGTCGCAATCGGTGCCCCGGCCCAGGATTATCAGTGGCGTTGCGATCTCGAACGTCCGCTGAGTGCTGCCATCGGGGCCGGGCTCGGGGCCGGAGACCAGCAACCGCGGGTTGCCGCGGAAACCGCCTGCAGGCTGCGGGAGGTCACTTACCGGACGGCGGATCTCGCCATCTTCGACTGTTGTGCCACGGATCACGCCGGAGAGTATCCGGAAGGTGCCGGTGGTCAGGTCCCGGACGCCCTCGAACCGCATCCGGACCGGGCCGACGAAGGAATAGCCCTGCTCCTTGGCGTACTCGCGAGCGAGCGTGGCGAGCTCGATGCCGAGACTGTCGGCGTAGACGTCGAGCCGTGCGTAGTCATCCTCGGCGACCTCGACCACGAAGTCGTTTGGCACCAGGGTCCGGCCCTGGGCCACGATGGCGGCGCGGTCGTCCATTTCCCGCTGAATCGCGCTAGCTACCTCGACCGGTTGCAACTCAGACTTGAACGCCCGCGCGAAGGCACCTTCTACCATTCCCTCGAGCCTGTGCTCAAAGCGCTGCAGAACTCCCACCGTGGCGCCCTCCTCTCCCTGCCGTATCCGATCGTATCGGCGATGTGGGATAGCTTGCGGACGTGCTAACCTGACTGCTGCTCCCGGGGCGGGTGGCGGAACGGCAGACGCGCACGGTTCAGGTCCGTGTGTCCGAGAGGACGTGAGGGTTCAAATCCCTCCTCGCCCACTCCCCACGCAGGTGCCCTGAAAACGGGCTTGAGGCCGCGTGCGTCCCGGCTGCGCAGTCGGTTAGCTGGCCGAAGCTTAGGCCGCGAGCGCCGCCCTTGTCACCGGGATCGCATTGCTATCTCTGGCACTGGGCTGGGCTCGTTCCGTGCTGACTGCGGTTGCCGGAGTGTGATCGAGATCATGGCGAGTGGCTGCATTGGTCCTGCCAGCTGAGCACATCAGGCAGAATCGACAACGTGCCGGAACTGCCCGAAGTCGAGGCGCTCGCCGCCGACCTGCGCGAGCGCGCTGTCGGTCGCGAGATCGACCGCGCCGACGTGGCCGAGTTCTCAGTGCTCAAGACGTATGACCCGCCGCTGTCCGCGCTGCACGGGGCTCGGGTCGCGGGCGTCTCGCGACGCGGAAAGTTCCTCGACCTAACCTGCACGCAGGCAGGTGACGGGGCTGCCCTGCACCTGGTTACGCACTTGGCGAGGGCCGGCTGGCTGCGCTGGCGAGACGAGCTGCCGGCTGCGCCAGCCAGGCCCGGGAAGGGCCCGCTGGCATTCCGGGTCCGCTTCACAGACGGAGCTGGCTTCGACCTGACCGAGGCCGGGACCAGGAAGCGGCTGGCCGTCTATCTCGTCACCGATATCGAACAGATCCCGGGTGTCGCCTCGCTCGGTCCCGAACCACTGGATCCGGCGTTCACAGCCGATGTGCTATCCGGCCTGCTGGCTGGCCGCAGGACGCAGATCAAGGGCGTGCTGCGGGACCAGAAGCTCATCGCCGGGATCGGCAATGCCTACTCCGACGAGGTCCTGCATGCAGCCAAGATGTCCCCGTTCCGGCTGGCGTCCAGCCTCAGCCCGGAAGAGGTCGCTGACCTGCATGCCGTGATCATCGGCACGCTCCGCGAAGCCATCGGGCGCTCTGACGGGCTCGCCGCGAGCGATTTGAAGAAGGAGAAAAAGCCGGCCTGCGAGTACACGGCAGAACTGGCCAGCCATGCCCGGTGTGCGGCGACACCGTCCGTGAAGTTTCGTTCGCCGACTCGGCCTTGCAGTATTGCCCTACCTGCCAGACCGGCGGCAAGCCACTGGCTGACCGGCGGCTATCGCGATTGCTGAAGTAGCTGTGCTGGCTAGCTGACGGGCCGGTTAGCTGAAAACGTGCCTGAGCTTGGCCCAGCGACCCAGATCACAGCCACCGTCGACAATGGTCTCGCGCACCGGCCGGCCGAGATAGCTTCCGGTCACCGTCGCCCGGCCCGCATTTGCCATGATCATCGGGCAGGCCACATGAGCGGGCAGCGGCGCGAACAGGCTGGCCCCTCTCATCAGCTTGGCGCAGGCGCCGGCCGGATCGGCGACTGTTCCGCCGTCAGGATCGCAGCGCAGCGTGTAGTGGGCCGGTGCGGTGGTCGGCGATCCGCTGAAGCTCACCTCCAGCGAGATTTTTGCCGCGGCGGTTGTAGCTGGCCCGCCGCTGCTGGCTGCCGGTGCGCTGGTTGCTGGCACAGCGGACCCGCCACTGCCAGGCACCGTAGTGCTGCCGCATGCCGCGGCGAGCAGCACGCCTGCGCCGACGACTGCGCAGCGCGCTAGCAGCCGCCCCGAACCTGACCGTGTCAGCGCGTCGTGCGCCGGTGGCGTCATGGCCATTGGACGTGCAGTACTCCTTGTCGGTTCCAGGTCTATCGTGCCAGCACCGTACGCGAGCCGCGCCCGGCTGCGCTACCTGTGAGTTTGCGCAGTTCACCGCCTTGCGCCTGGCTCAACTGGCACCATGAGGCAGTGGCTTGGAAGCTCGCGGTGCCGCAGCGCGACCGGGACCGGATTGACGGCACCGCTCGCGCCGTGATCGAGTGCGCGGCTGATGCGATCATCGCGATCGGCGCCGACCGTCGCGTGACAGTCTGGAATCCGGCCGCAGAGAAACTGTTCGGCTGGACTGCGGCCGAGGTGGTCGGCCTGGAGCCACCGTTCGTGCCGGAGGAACTGCGGGCCGAGCACAATGCCGTGCTCGAGCGGGTGGCTAGCGGTGGCCAGGTTTCCTTCGCTACGCGGCGGACCTGCAAGGACGGCTCTATGGTCGACTTGCGGATCGACGCGAGCAGGATGGTGGACAGCGCTGACGAGCTGACCGGCTGGGTCTGCATCTGCCACCGCAGCCGCGACGACGAGCCGGTCAGGCACTACATGGCCGAGCGGGCCAGGGTCGTTCGCCGTCTCGGTGACGTTGTTGCCGACATGAACGCCCAGCTGGAGCTCGAGGCGGTGCTCGACCGCATCGCGGCCAGCCTTCGCGAGCTCACCAGGGCCGACGCAGGCGGTTTCGTGCTGATCGAGCAGGACCGGCTGCGTCTTGTTAGCCTGGACGGCTTGCCCGCGGACCTGCGCGGCCGGACGGCTGACCTGCAGAGCAGCATGGTCGGCCAGCTCATGCGGTCGGGCAAGACAGTGCTGATGGCTACCAGCGACTCCGGCGGCTTCGACGATCTGATCTGGGCCGCGCTGCCGGGCCTGCATACGATCACCCTCAGCCTGTCGCACGTCGCGGGCCGTCCGTTCGGTGCGCTGTACGCGCTGTACAGCGGGCGCAAGGTCGGCCACGTCGAGCTGGAGCTGCTTGAGCTGCTGGCAGGGCATGCCAGCGTCGCATTGTCTAATGTGACCGCCTTCGAAGAGGTCGTCAGGCAGCGTGCGCACGAGCGTGCGGTGATTGACGCTAGCGCCGACGGCATCGCGGTGCTGGACTCTGATGGCCTGGTCCGGCAATGGAACCCGGCCGCGCACCGGCTCACCGGCCTGTCCCCGGACCTGGCCACAGGCAGGCATCCGCCATTCCCGCTCCCGGCGCCAGGCGAGAAGCTCACCCATAAGCTCGCCAACGGTCGCTGGATCGACTTGCTCTGCACCGGACTGAGCGGCCGCGGCGAGAAGGTCCTCGATTTCCGGGATATCACCGCAGCCAAGGAGCTAGAGGAGGCGAAGGATCTGTTCCTGGCAACCACCAGTCACGAGTTGCGGACGCCGATCACCGTGGTCCAGGGTTTCGCCAGCACCCTCGCCAGCCGCTGGGACAAGCTCGCCGACGCGGACCGCCGTGCCGCGGTGCAGACGATCGCTGAGCGGGCCGGCTCGCTGGCCAGGCTGGTCGAGCAGTTGCTACTCGGCTCGCGAGCCGGGGCCGATCAGCTTCAGGTGAGCAATGGCCCGTTCGATCTGGCCGCGCTCTTGCACGGTGCCGTGATTGCCTTCCAGCCACTGT
Organism: uncultured Actinomycetota bacterium; assembly: GCA_963831615.1. Classification (GTDB taxonomy): domain Bacteria; phylum Actinomycetota; class Actinomycetes; order Streptosporangiales; family Streptosporangiaceae; genus JAJYUU01. The sequence continues at coordinate 352,889 of CAWHQU010000008.1, forward strand.
CTGAGCAGCACACCCTCGGAATCGAGGTGGCTGGCGAGCTACCGCCCGCTAACGGCGATCCGATGGCCACCGACATCATCATCGGTCAGTTGCTGGAGAACGCGTTTAAGTACTCGCCCGAAGGCGGCGCGGTCACCGTGCGCGCCCGGCCGGACGGAGAGTCGATCGTGGTGGAGGTGGCAGACCAGGGCGTCGGTATCCCGCCCGCGGACCGCGAGCGGGTCTTCGAGCGGTTCGTGCAGGGGGAGACAGGGGACCGGCGCAGGTTCGGCGGCATCGGGCTCGGCCTTTACATCGTGCGGCAACTCGCCAAGGCACAGGATGGCGAGATCGCTGCTCACAGCCACGAGGGCGGCGGCACCGTGATGCGGCTCCGGCTGCGGGCCGCTAGCACCGGGCAGCCAGCTGACGGCTAGCTAGCTCTCGCCTCCGACCGGCCGGTGCAGCCGCCGCCTGGTAACCGGATCTCGTTCGACAGGTATCCCGCCGGATGCGTCGATGTACTTATCGACGATGCCGATGACGTCATCACCGTGCATCACTATCTGGCCGCGGTCCATCCAGATCACCCTGTTGCAGGTCAGCTCGACTTCTTCCAGGTTGTGCGCGACCAGGAAGACGGTACCGGCGGCGTCCCGGAGCTCATTGATCCGGTTATGACTCCGCACCCGGAACTCGGCGTCGCCGGTAGCCAGCGCCTCGTCAATGAGCAGCACCTCGTGATGCTTGGCGGCGGCGATCGCGAACCGCAACCGGGATCCCATGCCGGACGAGTAAGTCTTCATCGGCAGGTTGATGAAATCGCCGACACCGGAAAACTCGACGACGCTCTCGTACTTGGCCTTGGCTTCCTGCTTAGTCATGCCCATCGCGAGGCAGCCGAGCACTACGTTGCGCTCCCCGGTGAGATCGTCGAGCAGCGCGGCATTCACGCCGAGCAGCGAAGCGCCGCCGGTGGTGTAGACGTTCCCGGACTCGGGCGGCAGCAAGCCCGCGATCGCACGCAGCAAGGTGGACTTGCCTGATCCGTTGCGGCCGATGATTCCGATGGCGTCGCCGCGGTAGGCGATGAACGAGATGCCCCGGATGGCATGTACCTGGCGGATGTTGCCGCGGGTTTTGCGGCCGAGCGCGCGCAGCAGGACGGTGGCAGCGCTCCCTCGATCACCGCCCGAGCCATACACCTTGTACACGATGTGCAGGTCGTCGACGACGACCATTGGCTCAGCCACGGCCGTACCTCGTCTCCGCGCGCCAGAAGAAGAAGAAGCCCAGCACCAGGGCAAGCGCCGCCCAGCCGATGCCGTAATACCAGAAGTGCATGATCGTGACGTGAGCTGAAGCCGAGCAGGACGCGCTGTCATATTGCTGGCTGGCCGGCAGGGAGTCGCCGTGCCGAACGGCGTTTTGCCAGATGGAACACTTGGCTGAGTTGAACGGGCTGCTGCCCGGAGCGCTTAGCCGCTGGCTCGCCATGATCGAATTGCGAACCAGGGTGATGTACACCGCGGCTGGGTTCACCTCCAGCACCGGCACCACCCACTGGTGGCTCGCGAGGAAGGAATTCTTGATCAGGCCGAGATTCTGGATGCTGAACAGCACGCCGGAGAGATAGAGCCAGGTGCGCATCAGGAATGGCAGTAGCTGGCTGAAGTCGTTGACCTGAGCGCCAAGTCGCGCGGCGAAGAGCCCGATCCCGATATTAAAGATCGTCTGCAGCAGCAGCGCCGGGATAACTAGCAGCCAGTACCAGGTGACCGGCTCGCCGGTGGCCAGCACTATCACCACCAGGACCGCCATCGCCAGCGCCATCTGCTCTAGCTCGATCATCACGTAGGCGAGCGGGAGCGCCGCGCGCGGGAACTGCAGCGCCCGGATCAGCGGCAGGCTCTCGGTGACCACCGAGGACGTCGATATGAAGCACCGCTGCGTGAAGTTGAACACGAACACGCCGGTCACCAGGAAGGCCAGGTAGTTCGGGATGCCGCGGTTGATGGGTACTAGCAGCCCGAAGATCAGGAAATAGACGCCGGCGTTGAGCAACGGCGTCAGTACCTGCCAGATCTGACCGAGCTTTGCTTCGGTGTACATCGCAATGTTGCGCGCGGTGGCGAAAGCCAGGATGAAATGCCGCCGGCGCCAGAGTTCGGCCAGGTAGGTGAAGACAAGCGGCCGCTCGGCGCTTGGCCGAAGGCCATGCCGGAGCGCATAAGTGCCGAGTGGCTCGCTCGCGAGGTCAGGTGACAGGACCGCCACGTCGGTCAGCAGCTGGCCCGGTCCGGTAAGACGTCCCGCGCCCGGATCGTCGTCGCCCGACAGCAGGGTCGGCAACGGCACCTTCGGGTCGCTCACGCGGCACTCCTGGGGGACTCCGGGTTGCGCGGGGCTGCCTTCACGCCGAGACTGTACCATTAGTCCAGTTGTGCGATACAACTGTTGCATGGCCAACGAGTCGTCCGGCGGCGCCGAGCTCGAGCACCTACTGGCTCAGTTGCTCCGAATGCTATCCCCTGCGCTCACCACAATGAGCGCGGACGCGCGGCCGGGCACGGCTGGCGCGGACGGCGTGCCTGCCGTCTCAGCTTCTGAGGCGCGCGCGCTGATCGAGCTCGTGTCGGCTCGCGGCATCGCCCAGGGTGAGCTGGCGGCGCTGCTCGCGCTGGACAAGAGCACAGTAAGCAGGCTGGCGGCCGGCCTGGAGCGGAAAGGCTGGATCCGCCGGGGCCGTGACGAGGGCAATCAGCGCTACGTCAGGCTCTACCTGACGTCAGAGGGTCGGGAGGTGGCCGGCCGGCTCTGGCAAGCGTGGCAATCGCGTCAGGCGCGGATCCTGACCGCGCTGTCATCGGACGAGCGGGCTGGCCTGTCAGCTGGCCTAGGCGGCCTGGTCCGCGTGCTGGCAGCCGAGTCGCTTCATGATCAGCCTGCTGACGGCGCCGGATAGGCGCGAGTACCTCGCTGGCTGGCACCGGTTCGGCGCGGTCTGCAGGTGACGCGCGGCGGTTTCCGGTCGGCGGACGCTGGGCATCTCCGCGGCAATACAGTGCCGCGCGTCGCATGTTCCGGACGCGGTGCAGGAGGTGAGAATAGCGGGCACCGTACTCCTGCCGTGGGCCCCGGCGAGCGTCGGAGTAGCACGCCGGCGGCTTGCCGCGGAACTCACTGCGGCCGGTATCTTCGGCGGCGTTGTTGGCGACGCTGTCCTGGTCGTGAGTGAACTGCTCAGCAATGCCGTCCTGCACGCCAGGCCACTGCCAGGCTCGAATTTGCTCTTGGCCTGGGCGCTGGACGAAAACGCCATTGAGGTAGCGGTGAGTGACGGGGGAGCCACGACCAGGCCGACGATGGCGCAGCCGACGGTCTCTTCGCTGGGTGGCCGCGGCCTGGGCATTGTCGAATACCTGGCGAGGAGCTGGGGCGTCAGGAACGACGCAACCGGGCTGACGGTCTGGGCTGTGGTGGCGGCTCAGGCCGACGAGTCGCTGCCTGCGTCTGCCGGCGGACCCGGCCATGGTTCGCGGAACCGGCAGGCGTAACCGCATGCCTGGCCGGTAATACCTCCCCAAGCGGACTCAGAGCGGGGGAACTGGTCGTGACAACGACGCACGGCGCGGACAGCGAGATCGGGCAGCTGAGGACCGTGCTCATGCACAGGCCAGGTGCTGAGCTGCAGCGGATTAACCCCCGGCACGCTGGCGGCTTGCTCCTCCGGGCCCAGCCCTGGGTCAGCAAAGCCAGAGAAGAACACGACGTCCTTTGCCAGGTCTTGCGCGACCAGGGCGCTGAGGTCCTTTATCTCACCGAGCTGCTGCAGGACACGCTGGAATACTCGTCAGCGAGGGACGAGGCTATCCGGCTGGCGGTCGCTGACGCCGGGCTGGGCGACGAGTTGCGCGGCCAGCTGCGTGCCCACCTGGATGACCTGGATCCAGAACAGCTGGCAGAGGTGCTGATTGCCGGCCTGACGCCGGATGAGCTCAAGATCGGCCGTGGCGTGGTGTTCGAGCTGCTCGACCGGCATGACTTTGTCCTCGATCCGCTGCCGAACCTGGTGTTCACGAAGGACTCGAGCTTCTGGGTCGGCGACCGGCTGGCGGTCGCGAGCCTGGCGGCGCAGGACCGGCGGCGGGAGACCGACCTGGTGAGCGTGGTGTACCGGCACCACCCGAGATTCACCGGAACCAAGTGGATATATCAGGGCGATCTCGAGCCGCTCGACGGTGGTGACGTGCTGCAGCTAACACCCGGCGTGGTGGCCATCGGGGTAAGCCATCAGACCGCGCCGGCTGGAGCAGAGCGGCTTGCCCGGCAGTTGCTCGCCGCCGGCCTCGCCCATACCGTCCTCGCGATTCCGCTTCGCCACCACGACTGTGCCGCCCGCCTGGACACACTGTGCGCAGTGGTGGACAGCGGCGCGGTGCTGATGCACCCTGGCGTCGCCTACGCGCTGACAGCGCACACCATCACGCAGCAGGACGAGAGGCTGAGAGTGTCGAGGGCGCAACCGTTCCTGCAGGCCGCGGCACAAGCCATGGGAATCGACCGCGTCAAAATGATCGACTCCGGGCTGGACCCTGTCTGGGGCCAGTCAGGTCAGGGCGACGACGCCAGCAACGTGCTCGCCATCAGCTGCCGGCTAGTTGTGAGCCACGAGCGGAACTCTGACACCAACGACCGGCTGGAGAGCGCTGGCATCTCGGTGATCCGGGTCCCCGGCAGCGAGCTCGGCAGTCTGCGCGGCGGACCGCGCTGCATGACCTGCCCCGTCAGCCGCGAGCCGGCGGCCCGGATGGCGGATCAGCCTGCCACCGCCGGGCCGGTCCTCATGGTCGGCCATGCCCAGCGCAACCGCGGCGACCTGGTGTCGGCGAGCTAGCTAACGCCAGTCTTAGTAGCGCCAGGCTTAATAGCGACCGCGTGAGCGCCTCGACGACCGGCGGCCAATCCGCAAGAAGCCGAGCGACATGCCAATGAACGCAATTATCACCGCGATCAGTGCCAGCCAGAACAGCGTCCGGACGACGGTCGCGGCGACGAGGACGATCACTATGGCGCCGATGATCACGAGCACAGTGCGGATCATGCATCCACGCTACGTGCTGGCGCGATTACGTTACGGCGCAGCCCCCCGCAATCGCCAAGCGCGACTCCCGGCCGGTGAAGGGCTAGCGCTCCGGAGTGCGGGGACGTTGCCAAATATTAGCTTATTTCTGTTATATACCGTCGAATCTTCTTCGCAAATCGGTCTTAACTGGCCGACTGGATATGCCCATCTAGCCGGCTTCGCTGCGGACCGGTAGTGTGCGGCAGGTGGAGCTAAAGGTCACGACCAGGTCGCAAGGTGATCACGTCGTTGTCTCTGTCGTCGGCGAGATCGACTTGTACACCGCGCCCAGGTTGCAGGCGGAGCTCATGACCGCTCTGAGCCGGAGCCCGGCGCGGCTGATCGTCGACATGTCTGGCGTTGAGTTCTGCGACTCGACCGGCATTAACGTGCTGCTGGCCGCTCACCGGCAGGCCCGCGAGCGAGGTGGCGAACTTCAGCTCGCCGGTCCGGGATCTGCCACCAGGAAGGTGCTCCAGGTAACCGGGCTGGAGACGGTGTTCACGGTGCTGGACGACCCGGCTGCGGTCACCGGTCAGTAGCCGGCCACTGCCCGCGCTGCGGGCATGAGTCTGGCGGCTAGGCGGCCCGCACTAAGATCACAGCCATGCCGCCAGGCGACCTCGCTGTCATCATTCCCGCGAAGAACGAAGCCGACCGGATCGCCGCAACGGTGCGCGCGGCCAGCAAGGTTAGCGGCGCGGACGTTGTCGTGGTCGTCGATGACGGATCAACTGACGACACGGCCGCCCTAGCAGCCGCGGCGGGCGCTCACGTCGTCCGGCATGCGCGCAACCGCGGGAAGGCCGCTGCGCTGGAGACTGGCGCCGAGGCGGTCCGGCTGATCGAGGCCAGCGCGGCGGGCGTTCCTGCTGCGGGGGGCCGCCATCTGCTCTTGCTTGACGCCGACCTGGCTGATAGCGCGACTCAGGCTGGGCCGCTCGCCGATCCGGTCCGGGCCGGTACAGCGGACATGACTATTGCTGTCTTCACCCCGAGGGTTCGCAATGGCGGCTTCGGGATCGTCATCCGGACTGCGGGCGCGGGGATCGAACGCGCGACAGGCTGGCGGCCTGCCCAGCCACTGAACGGGCAGCGATGCCTGACCAGGGCAGCGTTCAGCGCGGCACTGCCGCTGGCGCCGGGCTGGGGCGCCGAGACCGGCATGACGATCGACCTGTTGCGCAAGGGCATGCGAGTCACGGAGGTGGAGGTGCCGTTGTCACACCGGGCGACCGGCAAGGACTGGCGGAGCCAGTTGCACCGGCTGCGTCAGCTCGCTGACGTCGGCCGCGCGCTGCTAGTCAGGGAGCCTGCTCTCGGCCGGCTGCGCCACCACCAACCAGTAAAGCTTTCCGGCGATCGCAGGATGGGATGAGCCGGGTGAGTTACCGGTACTCCTACCTGGGTCCGCGTGGCACCTTCACCGAGGCTGCGGTCCGGGTCCTTGGCGGCGCCGAACCAGACGCACTGGCGTGCGGCTCGATCCAGGCCACGCTTGATGCGGTCCGCAGCGGCCGGGCGCAGCGCGGCGTTGTGCCGATCGAGAGCTCGGTCGAGGGCGCTGTCACAGCCACGCTGGACGAGCTGGCGGTCGGCGCCGAGCTGGCGATCTGCGCGGAGGTTCTGATCCCGGTCGAGTTCGCCCTGCTCGCCAGGCCGGGAACCAGCCTGGCCGGCATCCGGCGAGTTGGCGGACATCCGGTGGCCCAGCCGCAATGCCGCAATTGGCTGGCGGCCAACCTGCCAGATGCTGACTGGCTGCCAGCCGCGTCGAACTCTGACGCAGCCCGGCAAGTGCAAGAGGGTGCGCTGGACGCGGCCCTCGCCGGGGTATTCGCCGCCGAGCTGTATGGCTTGGTAGCGCTGGCCACCGGAGTGCACGACCGGGACGATGCAGTCACCCGGTTTGTCGCGGTCCGGCTGCCTGGCCAGCTGCCCGTACCGAGCGGATCCGACAAGACGTCGGTGGTCGCTTTCCTGATGGACGATCACCCTGGTGCGCTCATGGACATACTCGGCCAGTTCGCTTTCCGCGGCGTCAACCTGACCAGGATCGAGTCCAGGCCTACCGGCGACGGCATCGGCAGGTACTGCTTCTTCATCGACTGCGAGGGGCACGTCGCGCAGGCCAGAGTTGGCGAGGCCATGATGGGGCTGCGCCGGGTCTGCAGCACGGTGCGCTTCCTTGGCAGCTACCCGCAAGCGACGCTGGCTCTGCCAGGACGTGCTGCGCATCAGGACGATAAATCGGACGAAGAGTTCATCGAAGCGGCCGACTGGCTAGCCAGAATCAGGTCAGGCCAGGTCTAAGCCTTGATCACGAAGGATCTGCCGGTCAGCCCACCGGCAGTCCGTCGCGTTCGCGCGTGCGGGCTACAGGTACGGCCCGGACTCTCGGCCGCCGCGCTGCGCCACGTCGTCACCTTCGGCCTGGGCTGGCATCATCCCTGGCGGCAGGGCCCGGCGCATCTGCTCGAGCTGCGCCCTGGCGGCCATCTGCTGAGCGAATAGCGTGGTCTGGATCCCATGGAACAGCCCCTCAAGCCAGCCGACGAGCTGGGCTTGCGCAATCCGCAGCTCCGACTCGCTGGGGATTTCGTCTTCGGCGAACGGTAGCGACAGCCGTTCCAGCTCATCAACCAGTTCCGGGGCCAGGCCATCCTCAAGCTCCTTGATCGAGCTCGCGTGGATCGCCTTCAGCCTGGCCCGGCTCTTCTCGTCCAGCGGAGCCGCCCTGACTTCTTCGAGCAGCTGCCGGATCATGTTGCCGACCCGCATGACCTTGGCCGGCTGTTCGATCATCTCGACGACCGACCGCTCGCGCGATGCCTCGTTCTGCTCGGCTTCTGTCGCCACTCCGTCCGGGCCGACGACCACGATCCGCGGGCTGTCGTGAACTTCTCCGTTACTCTGCTCGCTCATGGTGCCTAGTCTGCCGGCGCCAGGCCTGAGATGCACATCTGGGGTCAGCTGGAGCGGAGGGTGTGGTGTCTAGTTTCAGGACATCGAGGACGGGTGTCGCAAGTCATCGAGGACACTTTAGTTAGCTGCTGATCCTGGTCGGCGCCGGCGTGTCTCAGGACATCGAGGACAACCCGGCCGCAGCGTGCCGGGATGTCGAAAGCCCGGCTTGTCATTACTGCTGTCATTGTCGAGAAGCGGCCGGTCGGCGAGGTCGCCCGTGCCTACGGGGTTGCCCGGTCGTGGGTCTACACGCTGCTGGCCCGGTATGAGGCTGAGGGCGAGGCGGCGTTCGAGCCGCGGTCGCGGCGGCCGAGGACCTCACCGTCGGCGATCGCCGACCAGACCGTGGAGCTGATCGTTGCCTTGCGGAAGGATCTGGCCGGGCAGGGCCTGGACGCCGGGCCGCACACCATCGCCTGGCACCTGCGCCACCATCACCAGGTCACCGTGTCGGCGGCGACGATCAGCCGGTACCTGACCCGGCAGGGGTTAGTCACCCCCGAACCGGGCAAACGGCCGAAGTCGTCTTACCTCCGGTTCGCCGCCGAGCTGCCCAACGAACGGTGGCAGTCCGACTTCATCCACCACCACCTGGCTGACGGCACCGAGACCGAGATCGTGTCCTGGCTCGATGACCACTCCCGGTATGCCCTGTCGGTGACCGCGCACCCGGTCACCACCGGGCAGGTCACCCTGGCCACCTTCCGCGCCGCCTGCCAGCGGCACGGCATCCCGGCCTCCACCCTCCCTGACAACGGCCTGGTCTATACCACCCGGCTGGCCGGCGGCCGGGGCGGCCGCAACGGCCTGGAAACCGAGCTGCGAGCCCTGGGCGTCACCCAGAAAAACGGCCGCCCGAACCACCCCCAGACCCAGGGCAAGGTCGAACGGTTCCAGCAGACCCTGCAGAAATGGCTGGCCGCCCGCCCGGCCGCCGCCACCCTCACCGAACTGCAGGCCCAGCTCGACCAGTTCACCGACCTTTACAACAACAAGCGGCCGCACCGCTCGCTCGAGCACCGGGCCACCCCCGCCGTCGCCTGCACCGCCCGGCCCAAAGCCGTCCCCGGCGACCGCACCACCGACACCCACCACCGGGTCCGCGCCGACATCATCGAACGACACCGGCACCGTCACCCTCCGCCACGCCGGACGGCTCTACCACATCGGCGTCGGCCGGACCCACGCCCGAACCCGCGTCCTGCTGCTCATCCGCGACCTGGACATCCGCATCATCGACGCCGCCACCGGCGAACTCCTGCGCCAGCTCACCCTCGACCCCGCCCGCAACTACCAGCCCACCGGCCGCCCGCCCGGACCCACACCCCGCAAACGCAACAACCCCGAACCCTGACGTGGGTTCGGGGTGTCCTCGATGTCTTGCGACATCACAGAGCGGAGGGTGTGGGATTCGAACCCACGGTGACGCTTGCACGCCACAACGATTTTCAAGACCGTCGCCCTCGGCCACTAGGCGAACCCTCCGCCGATAACGATAGCGGCGAGAGCACCTGAAGGAGCACAGGGCCGGTTCGTGAGTAGGCTCACCGATGGAAAGGAGACAGCATGCTTCCGCGGTTCGGTCTGGCAGCGGTGCTGACGCAGTGGCAGTTCGCGCCGATCGTGACCGCACTGGTCGCTCTCTCAGTTGGCCTGTACCTGTGGGGGGTCGTCAGGGTAGCCAGGCGCCACCCGGCCCGGCCATGGCCTGCCTGGCGGACAGCGGCGTTCCTTGGCGGCATGCTGGTCCTGGTCGTGGCGACCCAGAGCGGCATCGGCAGTTACGACGACCTGCTCTTCTACGACCACATGATCCAGCACCTGATGTTGCTGATGGTTGTGCCGCCGCTGCTCATCGCGGGCCAGCCGCTGACGCTGCTGCTGCACGCCAGCCGGAATCCGCTGCACACCTGGGTCAAGCGGGTGCTGCGGTCGCCCGTGGCAAGTTTCCTCACCTGGCCGGTGTTCGGCGCGGTCGCCTATGCGCTCGGCGTGCTCGCTGCCCACCTGTCCGGCCTGGCCAACTACTTCGAGCGCAATCAGACAGCCCATAATGCCGAGCACGCGCTGTTCGTGATCATTGGCTACCTGTTCTTCCTGCCGCTGCTCGGCCGCGAGCCCATCAAGTGGCGGCTGTCGTACCCGATCCGGTTCTTCGTCCTGGTGCTGCTGATGCCCGTGGACACCTTCACCGGCCTGGCTCTCAGCTATGGCAGCGCCAGCTCGCCCGGGGTTCCGTCAGGGCCGCGGCCGGCCTGGGCCCCGTCACCGGTCAATGACCTGCACCTGGGCGGCGCGGTGATGTGGATCGGCGGCGACGGGATCATGTTCGTGCTGATGATGCTCGTGTTCTTGATGTGGAGCAGGGACGAGCGCGCAGCTGTCAGCGGGCACGGTTTCTTCGAGCGGGCCAGGCAGGCGAACCTCGCCACGCTGGTCGCATCGCATCAGCCTGCGGGATCGGGTGCTGGCATCGGCACCCCGACAGGGGCAGCGGCCGGCCAGCTTGCCAGCGGCAGCCGGGGTGGCGTTGATGACGACGAGCACCTCGCCGCTTATAACGACTACCTGGCCAGGCTGAATCAGCACGGCCCGGGCCAGAAGACCGCGAATGGCTAAGGCAGCGGTCGGCAAGTGCACGTTTCCTGAGAGGTTTTTGGCTTTGGATTTGAACCAGCAAGTGCTGGCGGCCGTGTTACGGGAGCACCGCGTCGTGGCCGCACCCGTAGGCGCGGAGCGTCGCCCGTCGGGCGAGCGCAGCGAACTAATGGCCCCGTTCGCAGCGGCGCCCGGCGGGCTGTCTGGTTTCGGGCCACCGCACCCGGAAGGTTCGCGGAACTGGCGGCTCGCGACACGCCGGTAGCGGTTTCTACGCCAATCTAAGGAATGCGCTAGATCTGCTCATACTCTCCTGTGCATGGACCCTGTGCGGAACCCGTACGCGCCCGGTGCTGGCCAGCGGCCGCCCGAACTGGCCGGCCGTGACCGCGAGATCGGCCAGTTCGAGGTGGTGCTCGAGCGGGTTGCGCGCGGCCGGCCGGAACGCAGCATGGTGCTGACCGGGCTGCGGGGCGTCGGCAAGACGGTGCTGCTGAACTCGTTCCGGTCTATGGCGATGCAGCGGCTATGGGGCACCGGCAAGCTTGAGGCCAGGCCGGACCAGTCAATCCGGCGGCCGGTAGCCGGGGCGCTGCATATGGCGGTCCGCGAACTTGCGCCGCGGCACCGGGCGCCGGACCGGATCGACCACTTTCTCGGGGTTCTCAAGGCATTCGCCGCCCGGGACGTTAAGGCGGCCAAGGGCTCGATCGTTACCCAGCTCGGCATCGACGCCCCGGTTGTCCGCGGGCGGGCTGACTCAGGCGATCTTGAAGTCGACCTGACCGAGCTTTTCGCCGATGCCGCATCGGTCGCGGCTGACCTGGGCGTCGGGATTGCGCTCTTCGTCGATGAGATGCAGGACGTCCCGCCGGCGGATATCTCGGCGCTGTGCGCCGCCTGCCATGAACTGTCGCAGAGCAACGGACCGTTGATTGTCGTCGGAGCCGGGCTTCCGCACCTGCCGTCCGTGCTGTCGGCGAGTAAGAGCTACTCGGAGCGGCTCTTCCGGTACGTGGCGATCGACCGGCTGGACCGGGATTCGGCTGACGTCGCGTTGCTGGCGCCGGCCCGGCGGGAGGGCGCGGATTTCGAGCCAGAAGCGCTGGACGCGCTCTACGCGGCTGCGGACGGCTACCCGTACTTCGTGCAGGCTTACGGGAAGGTGACCTGGGACGTCGCCGCCGCGAGCCCGGTCACCGCGCACGACGTCAGCGTGGCCAGCCCGGTCGCCGCGAGCGAGCTGGCGATCGGCTTTTTCGGCAGCCGGTACGAGCGCGCCACGCCCGCTGAGCGGGAGTACATGCGCGCGATGGCGATGCTCGGCGACGATCCGGTGCCGACAGCTCAGGTCGCCGATGAGCTAGGCCGCAAGCCCTCCAGCGTGTCGCCGGCCAGGGACAACCTGATCAAGAAGGGCCTCATCTACAGCTCAGAACGTGGCCTGATCGCCTTCACGGTCCCGCATTTCGGCCGGTTCCTGCGAACGCAGCCCGCCTGAGGCGGCCCGGGCGATCGAGGCTACGGACGGAGCGCGCTGACGGAGCGCGCGCGGCTTCAGCTATGACAAAATCTTGCCCTGTCTAGGATTCAGCCTAGAGATCGCTAGAGAATGGCATATCGGCCTCTGCCGCCTGGGTCCTGGCGGTCGTGAACGCAGGCGACAGGTGGCTTGCAACACGCCGCAGGGAGGCCCGGCCGGGCAAGCGCGATCCGCGTTTGCCGGTCGGCGACTCGAACGGGACGCCGGTGCTGGAGTCCACCAGGGCGACGTGCACGACCGGCCGCCGGTGCTGCAGGAAAACGGCGAACACGACCTCAGTCGGCCGGTCGGCGTAGCGGGCCGGATAGACGATGTAGCGCCAGCACAGCTCGCGCCACACGTCGACGGGGACGTCTGAGGTGATCAGCTTGGCATAGCGCCGCCAGTACTTGCTGCGCCGCAGCACCGCGAACGTCCGTCCGGCCGGCACGTTCCGCAGCTCGCATGGTTCGGAGTAGCCGAGCCGGACGAAGCCCTCGCCGACTTCCGGCGACAGCGCCGCGATCAGCAGCATTTCGGCGGCCAGAATGGCCAGCAGGCCGGCGCCGCCAGCAGCAGTTCGGGGCAGGGAGATCGGACCGAGGCCGCAAGTGACCAGGGCCGCGATTGCGAACAAGGCAGACCTGGCCAGCGTCCGGCCGCTGACCGGTGCCGTGCTGAAGTCGCCGAAGCAGCCGCAGCCGACATCTGGCCGGGCTTGCCTGAGCTCGATTAGCGCACTGATAGCGATAAGGAACAACAGGCAGCAGCCGATCCGGATGCAGTTCGCAGCAGTGTGCTGGCCGAACGGGCCTGCCGTCACGATCAAGCCGATCCCCAGTCCGCCCTCTGCCGCGCATGCCGCGATTGCCACCGGCCGGCGCAAGTGCATCGGAAACAGGGCCGTGGGCCCGACGCGATCGTCGGCGGCGCCAGCCCGCGACATCCGCAGCAATTTGGTGGCGCATCCGAGGATCAGCATCGTGGCGAGCAGCGGGATCTGGACCTCGCGAATGGCATGCAGCACGGTCATTCATTCGCCGATCGTGATGGTGGCGTTGAAGCAGCCTCGCTCCAGGTCGCCACCGAGTGCGATGAAGCTGGCCTGCGTCAGGTCAGCGACCCGTCCGCGGGGCGACGTGCCACAGGTCACGCATCGGTCATTAAACAGCCGGCCGATGGGCGTGCAGCCGGTCACCGGCAGCAGGCAGCTAGCTCCCGTGCAGTCGTTGCGCACCCGTAGCACGCTGCCGATCGCCAGGAAGGGCATTCGCGAGTAACCCTGGCGCGCGACGCCGGCCAGGTCCTCCGCGCACCCCGTCTCCGGGTCGAGCGCAGGGTAGGAGACACCGAGAATGCCGGGTGGCTCCTCTCGCGGCTCATGCCAGGTCGCCGATCCGGTGATGGCGGCCGGAACGTGTCCGTTGACCAACGGCGGTGCTGGCAGCCGCTGCGCCGGGTAGGCCGGCTGTGAGGTGGCGGGGATCATGCCGATGAGCTCGCCGCCATGCCTCATGCCGATGATGTCGAGCAGGTAGCCGGGCTCGAGCGTCGGGAATCTGACTTGGATCCGGCCAAGCGCGCCTGGCTGGAGCGTGATTATCTGCGGCGGGCGCGTGGCGCCCTCGTCGACCAGCAACTGATTGCCCGCGCGCTCGGTGATGATGCCGGTTACCCGCCCGATGTTGGCCCAGATGCGGTCGGCCACGTTGCGGCCGAACGGGCTCAGCCGGACGGTCGCGTGATCATCTTGGAGCAGCGCCGCAGGTTCTAACTGAGCGCCGCGCCAGGCAACTGCGTCGGCCGTGAGAGTGAACCGCTGCTCGCGACCGCCTTCGCCGAGGATCAGCACGTGCGGACTGACGTCCAGGATGGTCCCCGAGACCGTTCGCGGCAGCTGAACGGCGTTCGCGAAACCGGCATCCGGGCTCTCCGCCTGCGGCCGGAAGACGGCCGTCTTGAGCAGCCGGCGCCGCGCCACGGTCGCGGCGGTGGCTGACTCGTCGGCCAGATCGGCGGCGGCGGCGCCAATGCTGCCCCGAGTCAGGCTGGCACACCGGTCACAGCAGGCAAGGTCTGCGGTCACGCCGCGCATCTGCACCGCCTCCAACCGGCTCCGCCGGGTTCACCCACGATCGGCCAACTTCACGACGATGCGTACCGGTCAGGTCCGCCGTCAAGCGGTTTGCTGATCTTTCCAAGCCGGAGTAGCGGATATGGCACCGGCTGGCCAGATTGCGGACGCGCTCCGTTCTGCGTGCGACCACCACCGTGCGAGACTCGCCGTTAACCTGGGGTAACTGACGGTAGTCAAAAGGGCCTGGGTACGGTTGGCATGTGAGCGTGGGGGGCGATCACCGTCTTAGTGGCACATACGCCGACGCGGCCGGGGCAGGGCGCGTCGCCGAGCTGCGTGCCGACACTGACAGCGTCATGCGCGCGGACCGTGGCCAGATCGCGGCGGGCCGGCCGAGTGTCCCTTCGGCGAGGGCCGTCGAGCCGGACGAGGCGCCGCCCGCCGCCCGCCGGATCGATGATCATGCGTTTCGTGAGTACGTCCGGACGCGCGGCCGCGGGCTGTTGCGTACGGCGCATCTGCTGACCGGAAACCTCGCCGATGCCGAAGATCTTGTTCAGTCAGCGCTCGCCAAGACCTACCTGGCCCGGAACAGGATCTCCGACCGTGGTGCCCTCGACAGCTATGTCCGCCGCGCCATGGTCAACACCCAGATCTCCTGGTGGCGCCGCCGCCGGCTGGAAGAGTTCCCCACCGACGAGGTTCCGGATCAGGCGGTGGCTGACTACCCGGTCAGCAGCGACCTGCAAGACTCGCTGCAGCAGGCGATCGACCGGCTGCCGCAGCGGATGCGCGCTGCCGTCATGTTGCGCTACTACGAGGACATGACCGAGGCAGAGGTGGCCGAGGTACTCGGCGTCAGCCTCGGCACCGTCAAGAGCACTGTTTCCCGCGCGGTCGCCAAGCTGCGCATCGACGTTGAACTTCAGCCAGATTGAGCGCAAAAGTGTGCTGCTGACAGCGCTGACGTTTGCCGATACCGTGAGCTTACTCACGTCAGGGCAGATACCGACTAGCCGCCGCCAGCGGCGTCGGGGCGCTTTTTCTTGCAGGAGGCTAGCCGTGCGCAGCACGATGATGGACGTTCCGCTGACCATTACAGCGATCATGCGACACGGCACCACCGCTTATGCAGACGCCGAAGTCGTCAGCCTGACGAGTTCGGGCAGCCGCCGCCAGACGTACGGGGCAACCGGACTGCGGGTCGCAAAGCTCGCAAATGCCCTCCGAGCGCTTGGCGTCACCGGCGATCAGCGAGTCGCAACGTTGATGTGGAACAACGCCGAGCACCTCGAGGCCTACCTCGCCGTCCCGTCGATGGGGGCGGTCCTGCATACCCTGAACCTGCGGCTCGATCCTCAGGTCATCGGCTACATTGCTGACCACGCTGGGGACGACGTCGTGATCGTCGATCCCACGCTGGTGCCGCTGCTGGCACAGGTGCTGCCGCACGCACCGGCGATCCGGCATGTCGTCGTTACTTCCGGCGGGAACGGGCCCGAGTTCGTAATCCCTGCTGAGCTGGCCGCGGCTGGCCGGCCGGTGCACTCCTATGAGGCGTTGCTCGCAGAGCAGCCTGACACCTTTGACTGGCCGGAATTGGATGAGCGGTCGGCCGCGGCGATGTGCTACACGAGCGGCACGACCGGCCACCCGAAGGGCGTGGTGTACAGCCACCGCTCCATGCACCTGCATTCGATGGCCGTGTGCATGGGCGGGGTTTTCGGGCTCTCGGACGCCGACCGGGTGCTCCCGGTCGTGCCGATGTTCCACGCCAACGCCTGGGGGTTGCCGTACGCGGCAATGCTGGCCGGCGCGTCGCTGATCATGCCCGACCGGTTCCTCCAGCCCGAACCGCTAGTCGCTCTGATCGAGGCAGAGCGGCCGACGGTTGCCGGCGCGGTCCCGACGATCTGGAACGGGCTGCTTCAGTATGTCCGCGCGAACGGCGGCGATCTCTCTTCACTGCGGCTGGTGCCGTGCGGCGGCTCCGCCGTGCCGCACTCGCTGCAGGAGGCATACGAGAAGGAACTGGGTGTCCGGATCCTGCAGGCCTGGGGGATGACCGAGACGTCGCCGCTCGGCAGTGTCGCGCATCCGCCCGCTGGCGTCCCCGAGGAAGAGGCCTGGCGGTACCGGGACACCGCCAGCCGGCTGATATGCCAGGTCGAGCATCGGCTCGTCGGCGAAGGCGGCGTGATGCTGCCGTGTGACGGCGAGGCGGTCGGTGAGATCGAGGTGCGCGGGCCGTGGGTCACCGGCGCGTATTACAAGGACGACGACCCGGCCAAGTTCCGCGACGGCTGGCTCCGGACCGGCGACGTCGGCACCATCGACCCGCTCGGCTACGTGACGCTGACCGACCGGGCGAAGGACGTCATCAAGTCCGGGGGCGAGTGGATCTCGTCGATGGAGCTGGAGAACATCCTGATGGGCCACCCCGCGGTAGCCGAGGCAGCCGTGATCGGCGTCGAGGACGAGAAGTGGGGCGAGCGTCCGCTTGCTGCGGTGGTCCTGGCCGAGGGGTGCACAGCTACAGCGGCGGAACTGCGGGCGTTCCTGGCCGATCGTGTCCCGCGGTGGCAGCTGCCGGAGCGCTGGTCATTTATCGCAGAGGTACCTAAGACGAGCGTCGGGAAGTTCGCCAAGACGCGGATGCGAGACGCTTACGCGCATGGCGAGTATGAGATTATCGAAGCGACCTGACGGCCGTGCTGGCCAGCTAGCGTCACCGGGTTTTGCTGAGCGTTGGCCAGTACCGGTAGCCTAGGGCCCGGCCCGACAGGGCTACCAGGAGGCTTCGCCTAGTCCGGTCTATGGCGCCGCACTGCTAATGCGGTTTGGGTTCGCGCCCATCCGGGGTTCAAATCCCCGAGCCTCCGCTCTTCGATGACCAGCCACAACGCCGTTCGGCCGTTGTGGCTGCAGTCGTCTCAGTGATCATTTCCTCCTCCTGCTGGGCCATTGTCGGGCCCTCCGGGCGCATGGGCGGCCAGAATCCGGTCGATCGTAGACCGGCCGACACCGGTCAGCTGGCTGACCCGGTACTTGGTGACCCCAGCTGCCACAGCGGCGCACACGCGTGTGTCGCGGTCGCGCGTGACGGTGACCCACTCGATCAGCAACTCCTCGGCCTCCTCCCGCCGCATGTCTCACACGGTACGTGTCTCACGTGAGACGGTTCAAGAAGCAGCCGTCGGTCCCAGGTCGGATAGTCGCAATAGTGATTAGTCGTTGCCGTAATCGGGCTCGGGCCATTCCGGGTTGTCGTCGATGACATCGAAGGTGTCTGGCAGGCCAACGTGATCGATCAGCTCGTATCCGTCCAGAACGAGGCGGCAGGTCGGGCAGATGAAGTACTCGGATGGCACGTGGATCGTTGCCCAGGCCATCGGCTCGCCGTCATCGTCACGGCCAACCTCGAAGTCGGTGTCGGTGGCGTCGTCGCCTTCCAGCGTTCCTACTTCACCGCATGCCGGGCATGTCGCTGGCTGCTGGTAACCGAGCGCGATCCCCAGGCCCGGACTTGTCTGCCACTCCATCTGGATCTTGGCTGGCAGTGTGCCGGCCCGGTACTGGGCCAGGCGCTGCCTGGCACGGGTGAGCAGGGTGTCGGCACGGTCCTCGAGGTTCTTGGTGTTTTGCCGGAGGTAGTCCTCGACCACCCAACTTCGGTCCCCTCCGACCAGGTCTCGCATCTCGCGGTCCAGGGCTGCGACGAGAACAGCGGCCAGCGCCCAGTACTGCGGCCACCATGCGTCCGGCGGCAGCGTCATGAACCCGATTGACGAGCCGTGCAGGTATTCGTTCCGGGCGTTCGCGAACTTCAGCGCGGCGTCAGCATTGAAGGGGCGAAAGGCCCTCTGGCATCGCTTGAAGATCGTGGATGCGCTGACGGCGGTGAATCGTGCCGTGCCCTCAATGAGGCCAGTCGCGATGAGCAGATTGGCGCCGTCTTCGCTGGGCTCGGCGATCAGTAGCGGCGACTGCCTGGCGAGTGCCGCCTTTCCGAGTAGCTCAAGCGCGGCTGACGCCCACAGGGCCTGCTCGTCGAATGCCCGTTCCGGGCCTGGGTCCATTGCCCGGTTCAGAAAGACCTTTGCCTTAGCCCATAGCGCCTCGTAGTCGTAGGGCCGGATCATTGGACTGCCTTGGTCCGGAATGCGATGCGCGTCAGCTCTCGCTGAAGGTCGCCGACCGCGACTGCGGAGCGAGCGTGCAGGGTCTGGCGGTTATCGATGATGAGGAGCTGACCGGCCGCAGTCCATTCGTGCGTTGTGACGCTGTCGAGTTGCTCGTCGAAATACCTGACAACCTCGCGCGCACGGGCGTCGCACGGCGTCATGCAGCCTGGGTCATACCGATAGCGCAGCTCCGGGGGCGGCGGGGAGAGGGCGGGCGCGTAGAAGCTATCGCGGCCATTCCGGACGAGAAACATGCCGTTCCAGAGGGACGCGTTTGGCGCGCCGAGCCGCGGCCATTCGTGGCCGGTCGACCAGATTCGCGTCGTAGTCGTGCTTGGCCCGCTGGCGATGAGCACAACGATGTCCGGCGGTTCACTCAGATGAGCGCCATCGGTGTGCAGCGGCTGCTGCCCGAGCCCATATACCGAGCTCAGTGAGTTAGGGCGGGCAACCTCGGCAGCTGCCGGGCGCAGCACAGAGACGGTTGGATCACCCCGCCGAGGGGCAACCTCCGCCCAGCCCAGGGATGCCGCCCGCTGCCGGATCGACTCGATCTCGCCCGATCCAGATGCCCAGCCGTCCTTGAGGGCTGCCGCCGCCAGGCGCTTTAGATCTGTCACAGCAACAAACCTAGGGGACCGGGCCTTGTGTCTCGGTCAGCGCTAGCCCAGGCACTGGACGCGCGCACGGCAGCACTCACGGTGTGGGGGCGCCGCTCGTGCGGCGAGGAATGTACGCGGCGATCGCGGCGGCCGCGGTCAGCTAGCCGGCTGAGGTGGAGGTTTTTGTCGATCTGCCACTCCAGTCCGGCATTCGTCAGTGAAACGCACGGTTATCCGGGCATCCGGGTGTTGCTTCGTCGGCGCCTTGAACGCAAAGCTGGCCTGAAGATCCTTCCGGAGGACTTCGACGGTGGCGCCAGGCGCCAAGCCGCCAGGGCTGTTGGCGAGGCCTATAGCCCAACGGTCAGCGGGCGCTGGTGGATCGCCAGGGTTGGGTTCGATCCTCGCAACTACGTTCCGGATCGGCCTGCGCGAGCTATTGAGGATGTCCACCAACCAGCATCGCGAGTTTGAGATTTTGCCGACTTGCGTGACCGACAGGATCGCCGACCCGTGGGCGACGTCGATGTCATCAGCTTGCTGCCGCTCGATCGCGGCGAGTTGCCGCGTGATCTCCTGTTGCTGTATCCGCAACTGCTCCTGCTGGGCCCGGAGTTGCCGGTATACGAAGAACGCGGCGACTGATGCGGGGAGGACGCCGAGCCAGGTCGGCAAGTCGCCAAAGTTGACGTGAAATCCGGACGGCGGCGGCGCGGCGATCATGCCCGGCAAGGTTTAGCAATGTCCTCGGCTGAGCAGTCGGTGTAGATGGTGGCCATACGCCGGAAGGTAGTCCGGGGTGCTCTTGCCGCGGGCTTGCGCAGGCGTTACCCGACTCGATGCCAACGGCTTAGCCGGGCTGCGCGTCATTGTTGTGACATTTATCGGCGTGTAAAAGGCGGCACAAAGCGGGTAGGCCAGTTATCTGATGACTATGGTGGCGAACGTGAGGTCCGGAGGGAAGCCAATGGGGACCGCCAACGACCGCCGGTTCAACGCCCCGCTCTTCACTCTTGAAGAGGGAGCGCGTCACCTTGGGATACCGCGGTCGACTCTGCGGGATTGGACTACTCGCAGGGCCGCCGGGGCGCCGCTGGTGCATCGCTGCGTCCCTGCAACGCCCAGGGCGGCTTCCCTGGCCTTCATCGGGGCGGTCGAGGCTCATATGCTTCGTGGCTTCCGCGACCTGGGCCTGAGCCTGGGAGAGCTCACTTCAGCGGTCGAGCGGCTGAGACGTGTCACTGGCGATGAGTACGTGCTCGCTACTAAGAAGGTGGCGACAGACGGCGTACACCTGCTCGCCGACCTCAGCACTGATGGTGATCCGCAATGGGAAAGGGCCAGAGACGGCCAGCTGCTGATCCGGGAAGTGATCGATAGTTATCTCAAATTCGTCAGCTGGCGCCCTGGCGACCGTTA
The DNA here is from genome assembly GCA_963831615.1 of uncultured Actinomycetota bacterium. GTDB lineage: Bacteria > Actinomycetota > Actinomycetes > Streptosporangiales > Streptosporangiaceae > JAJYUU01. Next base: position 373,362 of record CAWHQU010000008.1, read on the forward strand.
CGCAGTGCGCCTGACGCTCAAGGCTTACGAGGGCGCCGACGTCATCATCGATCCGCGTTTCGCCTTCGGTCAGCCGGTTCTCCAGGAGGCCAAGGTCCGGGTCGAAGACATCCTCGACGCTTTCTGGGCCGGCGAAGGCTCGGTGGCGATAGCGGCCGAGTTCGGGGTGAGAGCCGGTGAAGTCGAAGCGGTCATCCGCGCGGCAACCCGCCCGCGAGCCGCTTGAGTTCCTGATTGACCGGAGCCTGGGCCGCCTGACGATCGCTGAGACGCTGCGCGCTGCGGGCCTGACTGTGCACACTCTTGCCGATCTCTACGGCGAGGAGCAGAGTCGGGGCGTTGCAGACGTTGAATGGATTGCGTTAGCCGCCGAGTGGGGCCTGGTGGTGCTGTGCAAGGACAACCGGATCCGGCGACGTCCGGCTGAGCGCGTGGCCCTGGAGGAAGGCCGGGTCCGTGTGTTCTGCCTCGTGAACGCCAGCCTTAACTTCGCCGACCAGGCGGCCTACTTCGTCGAGAACCGCAACCGCATCATTCAGGCGTGCCGAAAGCCAGGACCCTTCCTCTACGGCGTGTACAAAGACAACATCAAGAAACTCTGGCCTGTCGATGACGAGCCAGCCAGTGACAGCTGAATAGAGCCTGACTGGTGGTGCTATCCAACCCGCTGCGCCAAGGACCACAACTGGCGACCCGGCACCATCACTGTGTCATGGCTGCCGTGCCCGTGTGCGACCGGCAAGCCGGGCAGCGGGCATCTTCGCGTCTCCTGCCGGACGGACGGCTGCCGGTCGGTCTGGCACAAGCCGCCGCACACACCAGGGACCGAGATCGGCAGCAGACCTGGCAGCCGATAACGCCATGTGCTCTACTCGCAGTGATGACTGACGAGTCCTGGGTCGATGCGATGCGCTGGCAGCCTGAGCCGTGGTGGTGGCGGATCGGACCGCTTCGCCGCAGGGCGCTGGCAAGAGCCTGCGACGCCGAATCCAGCCCCCGCGCGGTAGGCCGCATGCCGTTCTCGGACGGCTGGGGACTCTCAGACGACCCGGCCGACCGGCTACCGATCGGCGGCTAAGCCTGTCCCGGTATCGCCTGGATAAGCGCCCGGTAAGGCTGCCGAGCTTACGGTGCCGACATGGCAACCATCTGGCTAGAGGTGGAGCCCGAAGGCCTGCTCTGCTGGCTAGAAGCCCAGGATGCGTCCGGACGGCGCCAGCGCGCAGTGCGCTGCCGCGTGCGTCCCGGCCAAGCACTGGGGGCCGGGGAACACGATGTACCGAGCGGCGACCACCAGGATCGCCAGCGCGATCATGGCGAGGAGCATGCGTAGCTGCCAGGCAGTGAACCGAGCCATAAGGCATTGTGCGCCCATGGTCGGTCTCGGCGGGTCACTCTTACAGTTTGTGTCCTACGCGGAACCCGCCGGGCAGGCGCACGATGGCGGCACAACGACAGCGCTAAATCTAGGTCGGGTAGATGACTCCGAGCATGGCCGCCCGCTGCTGTTCGATCCCGGTGAGTTCCGCCGGCGTGATCGCTTGCGCTCCCAGTGCTATGGCGCGGTCACGCTCGGCGGCGGTGACGGTGTAGTGCCAGGAGACCGACACCTGCTGCACCCCGACCAGCGGGCCTGGCTGGAACCCCTGGCGGGGGATACCGAGCTCGGCGGCGAATGCGTGTAGCTCATCCTCAGTGTCGGCCGTCAGGTCATACCAGGGTTCAGACATCGTGCGGGTCACGAACCTCCCCTGGTGTTGCATCTTGTAGGCGTAGACAGTCACGTCATCCTCACTCACCAGAGCGGGCCGGTGCGCCCAGCAGTATGCCAGCCGACCGCAGTTAATGATCGCTCGCGCTGGTGATCACCGGCAACTCCTCACTCGCCGCCGTCGCCTGTGCTGGCGACCGACGTTCTGCTGCGGCCTGGCGGGCATCGCGGCGGTCCCGACCACGGCGGCGGTCTCGGCCTAATCGAGGCTCGTCGGTGGTGTGCCGAGGGTTTAGCCGTCGGCCAGCGGGCGGGCGATGGATGCCAGCAGGTCGCCGGGCACGGCGGCCAGGCTGGCCAGCCCGTAGGTCAGGACGCCGGCAGCAGGAGCCATGACCTCCCGGACTGTGTCTCCGAGCGCGTCCTCCAGCCGGCCCAGGCGAGTGCCCTGGTCGACGGCCGTCCCGACCTCGACCTCGGGGAACCAGAGGCCGTGACGGTCGCTGAGCACGTCGGCCGCGTCCTCGAACAAGGGCAGACTCGGACGGTGGTGACTGTCCCCGTCGACGATGCCTGCCAGCGCCGCGACCCGCAGCAGGCCCTGGCGCTGCACATCGGCTTCGGCCTGGGTCCAGCGGCCCTGGCCGCCCACCTCCACCAGGGCCGCGGAGACCCCGGCGAGCGCGGCCTGGAAGATCGTGGATCCCTCGGTGCGGTCGACGATGAGCCGGGCGACGTCGAAGCAGTCGGCCACGGCGCGGGCCAGTTCGCTGACCATGCCATCTGGTCCGGCGGCGACTCCGGCGAACGAGTCAAGGGTCTCTGGCAGGTCACCGCAGTGACAGTCGACGTAGTAGTCAGCGCGGGCCAGCAGGTTCTCCCAGAGCCAGGCGGCGAGTCGTGTGGTAGGGCCGCCGCGCGGATCGCCGGGGAACGATCGGTTGAGGTTCTGGCCGTCGAGCGGGTTGACGAACGCCGATCGCTGCTCGAAAGCGACGGGGCTGGACTGCAGACAGGCGACGACTGTACCTCGCATCCGGGTCGGGTCCAGGTCGCGGATGAACTGGCGGACGGCGACCATGGGGACGTATTCGCCGCCATGGATCCCGGCGGTGACCGCCAGCACGGGACCGGGTTCAGTCCCGTGCGTGATCGCGATCGGCAGGGCGACCGTGGTCGTCCCGAGGCTGACCCTGCTGTAGCCGCGGACCTGGGAGCCCGGCTGAGCCGCCAGGTCCGCGACTGTGTATCGCACTGGATCGGTCATCGGTCCTCGCCTTCTGGGCCGGGCGCAGCCGTCAGGGGAAGCGTGTCGATGGTTGCTCCGGCGGACAGGAAGCGCGCGGGGTCCAGGAAGCTGATGTCCGTGCGGGTCGATCCGTCCGCGATGAGGTCAGCGGCGACGGCCCCGAGCGACGACGCCATCTTGAACCCGTGCCCGGAGAAGCCGGCGGCCACGACAACCCCGTCCATGCCCGGCACGATCCCGAGCAGCGCGGTCTCGTCGACCGTGTACCCGTCGGCGCAGACCACAGCCCGGACGGGCCGGGGCGCCAGGGCCGGCAGGTACGTGCTCACCCAGGACTGCACGGTGTCCAGATGACGCGGATCCCAGGTGATGGGACGGGCCATCGAGGCAACCTCGTCGAGGTAGATACTGGCGGCGACCTTCATGGTCCAGCCGTCGCTGCTGGGGAAACCGTAGAACTGAGCATCGTGCGACCGGCGGATGAAGACCTGCTGCCCGCCGCGGCTGACCAGATCGCGATCGACGATCGGGAACCAGGTCAATACCTGCGGCAGCACCGCCAGGTGGGTACCCAACGCCGCGCAGAGCGGGCCCGCGCCAGTTCCGGTGGCTATCAGCACACGGGGTGCGCGCACGTCTTCCTGGTCCGTGCGGACCAGCCACCGGTCGCCATCTCGCTCCAGCACTCGGACCTGCCGGTCACCCAGGAACGACGCTCCGCGGCGGCGGGCCCGCGATACGGCCGAGAACACCGCGCGTTCGCTGCGCACGAAGCCGCCTTCGGGATCGAACAGGGCCACGTCACCGTCGCGGATCAGGTGGTCGGGCAGCCGCCGCCGAGCCTCCGCCCCCGCTACCACCTCAAAGCTCAGGCCACGTTCCCGGCCCGCTCGTAGCAGGGCCGCATGGTCGGGATGATCGTGATCCATCACCGTCACCACGCCGGTGATCGTCAGCAGTTCGTTCCCGCTGGCCGCCTCAAGCTCGCGCCACAGGTCACGAGCACGCTGCAGCAGCGGCGTGTAATGGCCGCCCTCGGCATAAACCATCCGGAAGACCCGTGACTCGCCCGCGTACGCCGAGAACGGTCCGGGGACCGTGAACCTGTCCACGGCAATCACCCGGAAACCGCGCTCGGCCAGCTGCCAGGTCGCCATGCTGCCCACCGAGCCGGCCCCGACGACCACCACATCCGCGTCCATGATCGTCATCGCTCCACCTTCAGTACCCGCTCGGTTATCGGTGCGGCCAGGTCCGCGTGATAGTCCGCGCGCCCATCGGGCTCTCTCTTCCGTTACCGGCCGTGCCGCGCGACGGCGAGACTCGTCAGCCCCCGCAGCAGCTCATCGTTGTCGGCCTCGCCAGTCCAGTGCACGGTTTCGAAACCACCGGCGTCCGCCGCCAGCTCGGCGGCCGCCAAGGTCACCGGCTGGTCGACGACAAGCAGCGTGGGAAAGCCCGAAAGCCGGGCAGAGTCAAGGACTTGAGTGATCATGGCAAAGGTCAGCGGCCGGCCGTAATGCCGGAGGACAACCGCTACCCGGCGGCCCCTCTTGATCTCGACAACACCGTAGTCATCGTCAGGCGGCGATATCGCCACCGGGTAGCCGAGCTCGGCCAGCGCTGCCATCGCGTAGCTGCGATAGGTAACGGCACCGTCATCGCCGTCGGTGGCTGTACCGACTGCTGCGGGACTGCCAGCAGCCGCGCCATCGGTTGCCGCTGTGGTATCCACCGCCTCCGTCCCCTCCGCCCGATGTGCGGACGGCGGAGCCAGGCGCGGTGCCAGCCGTGCGGTGAGCTGACGGACTCGCGCCAGAGCCACGGCTGTGTCCCCGCGGTTCAAGACGAAAGCGACAGCCGTGAAGGTGATTACTGCGCAGCCCGCTGCCAGAACGGCGGCGAGGGCGGCGAGCAGTTTGTGATCGGCCGGCAGACCGACGCCGACCGCTACGCCAACGGCCGTGCCCGCGATGGCGGCCACCAGGCCCGAGAGCGTGGCCCGGCCGATGCCCTCCACTGCCGTCTTGCCGCGGATGCGACGCGTAGCGATTACCAGCGGGACCGCTGCCGCCGTCTGGCCGATTGCTGTGCTGAGCGCGAGCGCGGGCACTACCAGGCGGGACGGCACGATCTCGGCCAGCACGACCTCCGCCACAATGACCAGCACCCAGCTACCGCCCACGGCCAGTGCGGCGACCTTGAGCCGGCCGATCGCCAGCATGACTCTGGCCAGATTCGCGACCACGCCGATGCCGGCCAGGCCCGGAGCGAACATCAGGAAGGTCAGGACCAGCTGTGACACCTGACCCGGCTGCTTCGCGAGGACGTGGGCGGCCGGAATGCTGACGGCCGCGACGACAGCCGTGCCCAGGCACGCCGCCAGGACGACAGCTCGTGTGGATCCCGCGCAGGTGCGGTTGAACGCAGGCCCGTCGCGGGACGCCAGAACCGGAAATGCGCTGACCGTGATCGACAGTGCCAGCACCGCGTTGAGCGTGCTGAACACCTGGAAGCCGTAGTTGTAAATCACCAGCGCGCCGGTAGGCCCGCGCCCGTTCGCGAGAGCAATGACCACCACGCTAGAGATGTCGTTGACGATGAGCTCAATCACGCCAACCATCGCCAGGCCGCCTGCGCGGCGCGCGACGCCTGGCGGGAACCGCAGCCCCGGCCGCAGCCTTAGGTGCAAGCGCCATGTCGGGATCAAGCCGACAACCACCAGCATGGCGATCCCCGCCGTGGTGCCGGCGGACAGCAAGAGCTCGTCCGACAGCGGCAAACTGCCCAGCGGCAGTCCTCTCGCCAGCCGGGCGAAGGCGAGGTAGGAGGCGATGAGGACAAGGCTGGAGACGGCGGGAGCCAGGGCATACCCGGCGAACCGCCGGTAGGCCTGAAGCAGGCCGAACAACACGACCGACAACCCGTACAGGATGGCCTGCGGGGCGAATACCCGCAGCATGGTGGCGGTCGTAGCGACTAGCTCGGCGTGTCCGCACTGTGAGTTCGGATTGACCGGGTTAAGCAGCGTCGCGATCGGTCCGGCAAGCGCCGCTATCAGGATTGTGAGCGGGACCAGGATGATGACGGTCCAGGTCAGCAGCGCGGAGGAGATCTGGCTGACCCTGGCCTTCTCGGCCGGATCAGTCCCGGCTCGCTCAGCTGACCGAGCAAGCACCGGGACCATTGCGCTGGTCAGCGCGCCACCCAGGACCAGCTCGTAGACGAGGTTGGGTACCTGATTCGCAGTGACGTAGGCCGTGCCCAGGCACGTCGCCCCGACCGCCTGGGAGAAGACGACAGTGCGGACCAGACCGAGGATCCGGGCCAGAATCGTCAGGCTCGCGATAACCGCCGCGCCGCGGGCAATACCTGCCGCATCGCGATGGTGGCGACCGGCGGTGACGCTAGCCATCGGCGCCGATTGGGCTGCGCCATCACCCGAGCTGGTCCGCACGCGCATTCCCGATCGTTACCGCTCACGCGGAGTCGCCACGGCTAGTTCCCGGGTCACCGCACGCCTGCAGGAGCTTAGACTGCACCCAGCCCGGACGCGCGGACCGGTCATTAACGCCGAAGCATATACCGCGAGTGCGTTACCGGACGGTGGAACGACTATCACGCGACGCGACAGGTCGTTGACTACCGTGCGTTGTCCGCCGGCGCCGCTATGCTGCAGAGCGCGATGGCAGCGACAATTCCGGTGAACCTGTGGTTACCGTCTTCGCCCTCGCCGCGGCGCTGCTTTACGGCAGCGCCGATTTCCTGGGCGGTGTGGCCACGAGGCGAGCCCGGGCACTGTCGATCCTGCCTGCCTCTGCATTCGCCGGACTGCTGATCGTCCTGATCGCCGCGGTGGCGTCAGATGAGCCGCTGCGCTGGCCGGGCCTGGCCTGGGGACTGGCGGCCGGGGCGGTCGGCGGCATCGGCGTGATCGTCTTCTATGCAGGCCTGGCCGAAGGCCCCATGTCGATTGTCGCGCCCACCTCGGCGCTGGCGGCGACGGTGCTACCCGTTGCGGTCTCGCTGAGCGAGGGCGAGCGGGCGAGCATCTCCGTCTACGCCGGCGCTCTGATCTGCCTGGCCGCCATCGTGCTGGTGAGTGCCACAGGCACGCCCGCTGACCACAACCCGGCACTGGCGGGCTTGGTAGATCGTCTGGCCGGCCGTGGCCTCCATGTGCGTGCCATCGGGTATGGCCTTACCGCCGGCGCAACCTTCGGGTTCTTCTTCATCTTCCTGAAAAACGCCGGCCACTCAGGCGCGCTCTGGCCGGTCGTCGCCGCGCGGCTGACCGGGTTCGTGATCATCGTGGCAGCAGCCGCGGCCACCCGGACGGCCCCGGTCATCGCCGCGGGCGGCGCCAGGTTGCTACTAGCGACCTTCGGTTCGGGCCTACTCGATGCCAGCGCCAACGTCTGTTACGTACTGGCGACACGAGCAGGCCTCTTCGGTCTGGCAGTGGTTCTCACTGCGTTGTACCCAGGCGTAACGGTCCTGCTCGCGAGGTTCGTGCTAGCTGAGCGGCTCCGCCCTGTGCAGCTTGGCGGCCTGCTGCTCGCCGCGCTGGGCATCATCCTGGTCACCATCTGAGCTGTCGCCGCTATCTGACTTGGGCGGCCGCTGCCAGTGCCCGGACAAGCTCGTGCGGCCGGACGTCAGCGGACTGTCATCCGGCCGCACGAACCCCGGGGAAGGGGCAGAGCGCTTGGGATCAGAGTTCGTCCGCGAGGGCTGGCGGCCGCGGCTGCCGGCCCACCGGATCATCATCAGGGCCCGGCGACAGGGGCTCGCCGCCGACCGGTCCGCCCCAAGGATCCTGGGGCTCCCGATCCTCCATGTCCTCTGCGCTCGACGGAAAGAGCATCCCACAAATGAGCAGGTAAAGCTGCTCAGGGTACGGAATAAATTCGACGTTTCGCAGGGCCTGATCCTGCCCGGCCGACTCGACGATGAACTCGCCGTACCCGAGCAGCCGGCCCGCGAAGGACCTCTTGAAGCTCATGTCGGTGACTTTGGTCAACGGCATCATGTTGACGCGCCGGGTGAGAAAGCCCCGGGTGAGCAGGAGCCGTTCAGTGGTCACCACGAAATAGTCCACTGACCAGTTCATTACTTTCCAGATGAGCCGCAGCAGCAGCACTAGCCACGCGACCCACATGACCACGGCAGGGATACCGTGTATCACCGTCGCGGCGAGTACCCCGGCGAGAAGCAGCCCGATGAGAGTGAGCCCGCTGGCCGGAATCAGCACTGCCGGGTGCTGCCGCACGGTCGCGACCTGCACCTCCCTGGGCAGCAGGTACTTGTTGATCGCGGCCGGCGATCCGGAGTTCGAGTTAGACGCCTGGCGCATCTCTACAGCTTGTTCACGAAGCGTGACATTGAGTTGCCCGCAGACTTGAGGCCATTAAAGGCGCTCTGGAGGGTATGTGCGGCACCGGAGGGGTCAGTGGCCAGGTAATACACGATGAAAATAACGATTGCCCATGTGATGACCTTCCGCAACACGTGATCACCTCCCTGCAGATGCCGCAGCAGGTCGCTACCGCGAGTAAGCAAGCCGTTCGATAAGTCAGTGACATCAGCATAGCTCAGCCCAATTTGCCGACCAATGACCACTAACCCCAGGCAACCATACGGGATTCGGCCGGGTATCAAGTTGCCGGCGCGCGGTGCCGGGCCAGGCTAGCCCTGGCCGGTCCGGCAGGCCTGGTCGCTGGACGTCCGGCGGATCCGTCCGACCGGCCAGGAGTGCGATCGGTGCACGCGGGGCCGGAGAGTCTGACACCATTTCCCTTCTAGATTCCAGCTAGCGGAGTGCCGATGACCGATGTAAGCCCAAGCGACTTCGCAGTCGTCATCTACCGGGAAGATGACGTCTGGGAGGCCGAGGTCCTGCCGACGGCACTGACCGAGAACCTGGATGGCCTAATACTGGCATTGCGCCAGCAGCCGGGCATCGGCGGAGCAATTGGTCTGGTCGCCGTTGGCGACGACTTTTTCGTGGCGTTGCGAGTACTTGGCAATAACGTCTCCGTCTTCCTGTCTGACGTCACCGCGTCGGTGGACTGGCCGCTGGCGCGGCAGGTGCTCGACTACCTTGATATCCCCGTTCCCGAAGATGAAGACCTCGATCAGGTACTCCCGGTCGGTGACATGTCGATCTTCGCTGACCTGGGCGTTGACGAGATGGAACTCGGCGCTCTCTCCGGCGACCTGGACTTGTTTCCTGATGAGGTCCTGGCCAGTCTTGCGCGGCGAGTCGGATTTGGTCAGGCACTCGAGCGTGCGCTGGACTCCGCTATTGGCGCCTGACAGCCAGCCTGCCCGATGACCGGCTACCTGGCCAGCTTCGAGGCCGCCATGCGGCAGGCCATAGCAGAGGCGCAGGCGGCCGGGACTGATGTGCCGGTGGGCGCCGTCGTCCTCGACGAGGGAGGCACGGTCATCGGCCGCGGCCGGAATCGGCGTGAGGCATCGGCTGACCCTACCGCGCACGCAGAAATAGTGGCGATGCGTGCTGCGGGCGTTTCCCGCGGGAACTGGCGGCTGGATGGCTGCACTCTCGTCGTGACGCTTGAGCCCTGCACGATGTGCGCCGGTGCGCTGCTGGCGGGACGCGCAGCTCGACTGGTTTACGGGGCCGACGATGCCCGTGCGGGCGCGGCAGGTTCGGTCTGGGACGTGCTGCACGACCCGCGCCTCGGGCCGCCAGTAGAGGTTGTGACCGGTGTGCTTGCCGGTGAGTGCGCGGCGCTGCTACGCGGATTTTTCGAAGAGCGCCGCTAGCTGACCCGCGGCCCGCGCCTGGTTCGTCTCCGGTAGGCTCGGCTGCGGTGGAGTCGCCTAGTGGCCGAGGGCGCACGCCTCGAAAGCGTGTGAAGGGGCAACTCATCCGTGGGTTCAAATCCCACCTCCACCGCCATTGACCTGCGAGAACACCGCTCATAGCCGCCGCGAAAGCATGTCTTGATTTGGCACTGGTCTCATTTTGTGGTCTCGGTTGTGAGCTGCCAGCGGCCATCTGCGCGGGCGGTCCGCATGTCTTCTGCCTGGTCACAGGCGCGGTGCACCGGCTGAACGAGGATGCGCACGCCCTCCGATCGTGTGAACCTCAACTGCCGGCGGGCAGGACCCGCGGGGCAGCAAACCCTAGCCCGCCGGGGCGGGCTCGGTCCGGCGGAGCCTGTAGATGTCCGTCTGCGGCGTGTGCGTGGCCAGGGCGAGCATCTGATCGAGGTCATCATGAACCGATAGGTGACAGCCAGACAGCGAGTCGGCCTCCCCCGCCGCGATCCGGATGAGCAGCCGGGTTGGCCAGACGGGATCGGCACCGTGGCCGACGGCGAGCTGGTGGCGCAGCCAGGCGTCGCGTCGCGCTTCGCCGGAACCGGGTGCGGCGGTCCCTGCGATCGCGTTCGTGGTGAGGCCGATCGGAAGCAAACCGGGGTCGACGCTGAAGACGCGGACGCCGTTAGTGCGGGCTTCGGCTGCGACGTTCTCGGTAAGCTTGATGATCGCGGCCTTCGACACGGCGTATGCAGACATCTGCGGCCATCGCTGCACGCCGGCGTTGCTGGTGATGTTCACGATCCGGCCGCGTCTTCGGGCGATCATTTCGGGTAGCACGGCACGCGTGCACAAGTACGCGCTGCCTAGGTTGACCTCGATCGTCTCCCACCACGCGTCAGGGCGGAGATCCCATGTGCTGCCGGGCTGGCCCGGCGACCCCGGCATTGTTGACGAGCAGGTCGATGGGCCCAAGCTGATCGCGGAGGTCGCCGATGGCGCGCTGAGCATCGCCTGGCCGGCTGAGATCGGCGCTTGCGGCTACCGCGCGGCCGCCGGCCTGCGTGATCTCCCCGACTGCGGCGATGAGCTCGCCCCGGGATCTCGCGATCAGGCCTACGGATGCACCAGACTCGGCCAGCGCCCGGCTGAGAAGCCGTCCGAGGCCGCGGCTTGCGCCGGTGACGACGGCGAAGGCACCGGAAAGTGGCTGGCCGGGACGCGGATCGCTCATCGGGGTGTCCCGGCCGGGGTCGCGGCTGCATGCTCGCGGTCGGACAGCACACGGCGCAGGATCTTGCCGGACGGGGACTTCGGGATCTCATCGATGAACTCCAGCCGCCGGACTTTCTCGTGCGGTGCGGCTTGCTTGGCCACGAATGCCATCAGTTCGTCGGCAGTCACCGGCTGACGCGCGACCACAAAGGCCTTGGGCAACTCGCCGGCCTCGTCGTCCGGGCAGCCGACGACCGCGGCGTCGGAGACGGCGGGATGGCGGAGCAGGATTGCCTCCAGCGCCGCCGGTGCGACCTGATGGCCCTTGTACTTGATGATCTCCTTGCGCCTGCCCACGATGCGAAATCGCCCTGCGTCGTCTGTAACCACGATGTCCCCGGTGTGCACGAAGCCGCCGACGTCGACGGTGGCTTCGGTCGCCTCGCGGTTGTTCAGGTAGCCGCGCATGCTTGCCGGACTGCGTACCAGCAGCTCTCCGGCAGTGCCGGAGGGCACGTCCAAGCCGGTGGCGGGGTCGATGACCTGGCACTCGATGCCCGGCAGCGCCGGGCCGAAGCAGCCAAGGCTGTCCTCGGCGTCATCGGGCATCGCGTGGCTCATGCCGAATTCGGTCATGCCGTAGGCCTGGTTGACCTTGCAGCCCAGGTGCTTCGCGCACGCGCGGGCGAGGTCGGCGCCGAGCGGGGCGGCGCCGGAAGTGATCAGCCGCAGGCTAGAGGTGTCGTGCTCATCGGCGGCCGCATGCCGGGCTAGGGCCAGCACGATCGGCGGAACGACGCAGGCGCGGGTGACCTTGTGGCGCTGCACGAGCCGTAGAAAGCTCGCGCGGCTCAAACCGGGGCATTGTCACAATCGTCGCCCGTTCCCGCAGCCCGAGGTTCAGGCAGCCCTGCAGGCCGAAGATGTGAAACCACGGCAGTGCGGCGAGAAGGATGTCGGTCCCGCGGACCTGGTGCACGGCGCGGATCTGGCAGAGGTTGGCGACAAGATTGCGATGGGTGAGCATCACGCCCTTGGGCAGCCCGGTGGTACCGCTGGAATACGGTAGGTAGGCCAGGTCATCAGGGCTGCATGCGGGATCGGCGGGAACAGTATCCTGCGCGTCCAGCAGCGAGGCGAACGGCAGCGCTCCGGCCGCTTCGCCGAACACGAAGACCGAGCCGGGATCGATCCCTGCTGACGCAGCGGCAGTTCGCCAGGTCTCCTCGAATACCGGGCCGGCGACGATCATCCGCTGGGCGCCCGAGTGCGTAAGCTGGTGGGTCATCTCGACGGCCGGAGCTAGCGGATTGACCGGGCTGACCGCGCCGCCCGCTAGGACGGCGGCGTGGAACGCTATGGCGAATTCAGGGCAGTTCGGGCTGACCAGGGCGATCACATCGCCGCGCCTGACGCCGTGGCGCGCCAGCCCGGATGCCGCGGAGGTGATGTCGGTGGCCAGGTCGTGGTAACTGATCGCCCGCCCTGTAGCTCCGTCGATGATGGCAGGCTTGCGGTCGGCCTCGGCGGCGTGAGCGAGGATGAACTCGGTAAGCCTTAGGCCTGAGAGTGGCACCGGCGGGTGCGGGCTGCGGATGATCACGGCTCTCCTTTGCGAGTTCTGGTATCAGTACGACGCTGCCGCCGGTGACAGCTGGGAACATCGTGCAGTTGCTGGATTCCGGCGGCCTGGTGTCGTAGGCAGGGAACGGCGGTCGCCTACGTGAGGCCATGCCCGCGGGCAGATGTCGTCCGAAGAGAGAGACGTGAGGTAAGACTGGGAGCCATGCCCGTCGCAGGCAACCTCCCTGTGCAGCTGACCAGCTTCGTGGGCAGGGCCGCCGAGCTGGTCCAGGTCCGCGCGCTGTTGGCTGGCTCGCGCCTGATCACGCTGACCGGATCGGCGGGATGCGGTAAGACACGGCTGGCGCTGGAGGCGGCGGCCGGTCTGGCTGCGAGCCGCGCAGAAGGCGTGTGGCTGGTAGAGATGGCCGGGCTGAGCGATCCCGCCCAGGTCGCCGAATGGGTTGCCGCTGTCCTTCCGGTGCGGCGGCACGGCTCGTTTGCCGAGCCAGCGAGCGTGGCAGCCGCGATCGGGGCCAGGGACCTGCTGGTCGTGCTGGACAACTGCGAGCACCTGATCCGCGGCTGTGCAGAGGCCGCTGAGTGCCTGCTGCGCGGCTGCCCTAATCTGACGATTCTGGCGACCAGCCGGGAGCCCCTCGGCGTGCCTGGAGAAGTTACCTGGCGGGTGCCTTCGCTCTCGTTCCCGTCTGCTGGCGTTCCCGCCAAGGTGAGCGGCATTGCCGGATATGACGCGGTACAGCTATTCCTGGAGCGGGCCGGGCGCTCCCAGCCGGGTTTCGAACTGACGGACTCTAATGCGCCAGCGGTGGCTGGCATATGCGCACAGCTTGATGGCATACCGCTGGCGATCGAGCTGGCTGCAGCGCGGGCGCGCGTGCTCACGGCGACGCAGATCGCCGACGGGCTGCGCGACCAGCTCGGGCTGCTGGGCGGTGGCGCGAGGACTGCCGCGCCTCGGCAGCGGACGTTGTCTGCTTCCATCGCCTGGAGCTACGAACTGCTGCTGCCGCCCGAGCGCCAGGTCCTGCAGCGCCTGTCGGTTTGCGCGGGCGGCTTCACCCTGGAAGCGGCCGAGTTCATCGGCGGCGATAGCGACATCGATGCGCGCCACGTTCTCGGCCTGGTGTCCCAGCTCGCCGATAAATCGCTGATCCTGGTCGGCGGGGAGGGGACGGATGGACGCTTCCGGATGCTGGAGAGCGTCAGAGAGTACGCGGCCCTGCGGTTGACCGAGGCCGAAGCAGACGGCCGCGCGCGCGGGCAGCACTTCGAGTTCTACCTCAGCTACGCTCGTCGCCGTCCAGGTGAACGGGATGACCAGTACCGGGAGCGACTGCGGGCGGAGTATCCAAATCTCCGGCAGGCGCTGGAGTGGGCTGCGGAACACAAGGACGAGAGGTTGGTCCAGCTTGCGACATTGCTGGTCGCGTACTGGTCGGTAAGCACAAGGCTGGCCGAGGCACAGCAGTGGCTGCGCACCGCCATCAGCGCCAGCCCGGCCAGTGACCTTGCATTGCGAGCCAGGGCTCTTGGCGGGCTGGCGGAGGTAGCCGGTCTGGCATTTGACTTCCCCACTGCGGCGGAGGCCGGCGCGCAAAGTCTGGCGATGTTGCGTGAGCTGGACGATAAGCCAGGCATTGTCCAGGCGCTCACCAGCCTCGGATTCATCGCCGCGCCATTGGCCGAGCCAGATTCCGGCCGCAGGTATCTCATCGAGGCAGCAGCCCTCGCCGGCGAACTCGGCGATGAGTCCGCGCAAGCCTACGCGCTCGCGCTGATCGGCCGGGCGGCGATCAACTCGCCGGCTGACCGGCCGACCGCGCGAGTGGCAGTGCGCCGCGCTATCGAGATCAGCCGGAAGTGCGGAGACGTACGCACTGAGGGAACGGCAGTGGTCGAACTTGGGGTGCTGTCCGCGCTGGACGGCAATCCGGCGGACGCCATGCCTTACCTAGAGGAGGCGCTGCCGCTGCTGCGGGCGTGCGGGGAGGCGTTCTTCCGCTCGCTCTGCCTGGTCTGCATGGTGCACTGCCTCGCGATCGTCGGCGCGGCCGAGCGAGTCGGCGAGGCGTGCGCCGAGCTTGACGAGATCACCGGCGAACTAGGCGCCGCAACACTGTATTACGTGCACTGGGCTCGGGGCTGGGCCGCCTTCTGCCGCGGCGACTGGGACGGAGCGATCCTTGGATTCCGCGCCGAGCTGACCTACCAGGGGCCGGTCGGCCTCGCCGGGCTGCCGGTCTCCACCCTGGCCTGGTCGCAGCTGCGGGCCGGTCAGCTCGAGCAGGCGCAACGGACGCTGGACGAGTTTCTCGGCGCGAATGACCCGGCCAGAACTTGCCCGGCACTGCCACTCGCGGTCCGGGCGCTGGTCGCCCAGGCCCAGGGCGAACGTTGGCTTTGCCGAGGACACTGCGCATCAGGCTTTGGGCGCTGCCCCCGATGACCCGTTCGGCAGGCTCACGATGTGGACCTGCCTTGCGGTCATGGCTGCGGTCAGCGTCGACGCTGGCGGCCATCTGCTGGCGGCTCGTCTGGCCGGGGCCGTCTCCCGGCTCGCCGGGGATATAGGCATGGCCGACCTGCCGGCCCACGCTCTGCTGCTGGAGCACGTCCGTGCGGTGTGCCAGCAGTCATTGGGCGCGGATGCCTACGCCCGCGCGAAAGCCGACGGCGCTCGGGCCGGGGTGACGGAAGCCGTCGCGTACGCCAGCCGCGGCCGCGGTGCCCGGCGCAGGCCGACCAGTGGCTGGGACAGCCTGACCCCAACCGAAATCCGAGTCGCCAGCGCTGTGAGCGACGGACTATCCAATCCGCAGATCGCAGACCGGATGTTCATCTCGCGGCGCACCGTCACAACCCACCTGACGAGCATATTCCGCAAACTTGGCATCTCCTCGCGAGCCGAGCTTGCGGCCGCCGAAGCCCGCAGCCAGAGCGAAGATGGCGGACGGGCTCGTTCCTGGACCCGCCCGCCAGACGCCTAGCGGCACGGAGCACGGCGGGCTCAGTTCTGGTCTCATTCACTTCGGTCCGCCGTCGTTCGCGGGTGAACACGATCGGCGTGTCGGCGCAGGTCAGGGACGCTAGCGACTCGTGTTGGACGGTCATGCGCAGTCCTCGAAAGCGTGTGAAGGGGCAACCCTTCCGTGGGTTCAAATCCCACCTCCACCGCCACTGGTCCGCGACGATGTAACTCGCCCGTGTCGACGCGCGCGCCGCTGGTGGTAACCGCGGGTTCGGGTCCCGGATCAGAGTTTCGCGGCAGGGCTGTCGGCAGGGTGGAACACGCCCAGCACCCGCATCAGGCCAGTACCGGTGTTTTCCAGGCAGTGCACCAATCCCGGCGGAAGGTGCAGATAGGTGCCCTGGCTGAGCGGATAGTCGGCTCCGCCGATATGGGCCGTGCCTTCTCCTTGCATGATGAGGACGATCTCGTCATAGGGATGGCTGTGGTCAGGCGCCCGGCCGGGCGGGATGTGGCCGACGAACTGGGTGGCTGCCGAGCAGCCGCGGCCCGGTCCGAACAGCACGCGGAATTCCCGGTCGCCGGTCACTTCGACGTCGCAGTCGAGCAGTGCGCGAGTCAGCGGCCCGCCCGGATCGGCCGCCGGCTCGCGGCCCGCGGCGGGGTCGCTGGTGTCGGCGGGCAGGGCAACGGTGTCTATGCGCAGCCCGGCATTCCGGCCGGCTTGCATGCGGTACCGGGCACCGGCCGGGATCCAGGCGCCCTGGTCCGCGCCGAGCGGGATCTCCGCGTGGTCGACGATGTGGAGCGCCCCGGTTCCGCCGATCACGTACCAGAGCTCGCCAGCGGCCGAGGCTGTCCCGTCCAGCTGAGTACCGGCCGGGATATCCACCAGTTGCCTCATCAAGCCGGCCAGGCCGGGCCCGGTGTCGAGCAGGATCCGGGTAGACACGCCGCTGGCACTGCGCTCGGCCGGAGTGTCGGTCTCGCGGACAACCGCGCCGGGCTTCATGCCGGTTGTCCGGAGGCGTGCAGCGCGGCCGGGCCGCGGGCAGCGACCAGGGCGCCCAGCGCCTCGTTGAACCGGTCGATCTCGTCGAGCGTGTTGTAGTGAGCCAGCCCGACCCGCAGGGCCTCGCCCCAGCCGATCTTGTCGTACAGGCCGAGAGCGTAGTAGTTGCCGTGACTCCAGACGCCGAATCCCTGGCCAGCCAGTTCCTCGCTCAGCTCCGATGAGGCAACACCGGGGAAATTGAACAGGAACGTCGGCACCCGGCCTGCCATCGTGGGCAGGCCGTAGGTTCTCGCGCTGGCCGGCAGGCCGGCCAGCAGCCGCTCACCGAGGCGCCGCTCCCAGGCCGCGAGCTCCGCCATCCCGCCCAGGCTGTCGAGGTAGGCGAACGCAGCGAGCAGGCCGCCGAGCAGTTCGTAGGGTTGCGTGCCAGTCTCGAACCGGTGCCCGACCGGCTCGAGTGACACCGGCCTGGCCTTGTATGGCCGCCACGACTCCAGCAGTTCGCGGCGCCCGAACGCCAGGCCCAGGTGCGGGCCGCAGAATTTGTACGCCGAGCAGGTGACCACGTCGGCGCCGATCGTGGCGACATCCATTGGCTCGTGCGCGGCGTACTGGACGGCGTCTACCCAGGCCAGGGCGCCGGCCTGGTGCGCCAGATCGCAGACCGCGCGGGCATCTACGATCGTCCCGGTCGAGTTCGCGGCCCACGGGAACGCCACGACCTTGGTCCGCGGCCCGAGCAGTCGCTCCAGGTCAGCTAGGTCGAGGGTGGTGTCGGCGTGCACGTCGGCGTGCCGTACCTGCAGACCCCGATCGGCCGCCAGTTCCAGCCACGGCGCGACGTTCGCGTCGTGGTCAAGCCGGGTGACCACGATCTCGTCGCCGGCCGACAGCTGCCGGCCGAGTGTCCGGGACAGGGTGAAGTTAAGCGAGGTCATGTTGGCGCCGAAGATCACCTCATCGGCATCGCAGCCGAGGAAGCGGGCGGTGGCCGTCCGGGCTTCGTCGACGATCTCCTCGATCCGTCTGCTCGTGGCATACGGGGCGCCGGTGTTACCGCTCGCCTCGCCGTATACCTTCGCGACCGCGGCCGCGACCTCGTCCGGAGTCTGGGTGCCGCCGGGGGCGTCGAGAAAGACAAATCCGCTTCCGAGCGAGCTGAAGCGCCCTCGCGCTGCAGCCATGGTGGCTGCCTGGACATCGAGATCGTGGCTGGCGATTGCGTCTGGCGCCGCCGGGGCGCCCAGGGATCTGGTCATTAAAGAGCAAACTAAGCGGACACCTACCGAAGGTCAACAGGCCTCTAGCGGCCTAGATAGGCTCGCTTCAGGTCCTCGCTGGCCAGCAGCTCGGCAGCTGGTCCCTCGAGCGCGATCTCACCGGTCGACAGGACATAGCCGCGGTCGGCGATCGACAGCGCCATGGCGGCGTTCTGCTCGACCATCAGCACTGCGACCCCGGACTGATGAATGTCCTTGATGATCCGGAAGTTCTGCTGGACGAGCGCAGGCGACAGGCCCATCGACGGCTCGTCCATGAGCAGCAGCCGGGGGTGCGACATCAGCGCGCGCCCGACTGCGACCATCTGCTGCTCGCCGCCTGACAGGGTGCCCGCGAGCTGGCCCCGGCGCTCCAGCAGGCGCGGGAACAGCGCGTGCAAGCGGTCGAAGTCAGCGTCAAGGTTCTGGCCCCGGCGCAGCACCGCGCCGAGCTCCAGGTTCTCCCGGACCGTCATGTCGCCGAAAAGGCGGCGGTTCTCCGGCACGATGGCCAGCCCGCTGGCGATGCGCTGCGGCACCGGCCAGCCGGTGACGTCACGACCGCCCAGCAGCACCCGGCCCGAGCGCGGCCGGACAATGCCCAGCACTGTCTTGAGGGTCGTGGACTTGCCCGACGCGTTACCGCCGAGCAGGCAGACTAGCTCGCCCTCGTTCACATGCAGCGAGATGCCCTCGAGGATCCGCATCTGACCGTAGTAGGTCGTGACGTTCTCCAGGCTCAGCAGCGGGTCGCTCATTCAGGCTCCGTCAGCGCTTCCGGGTCGCGGCCCAGGTACGCCTCGACGACAGCCGGGTCGCTAGCGACCTGGTCAAAGTCGCCTTCGGCGATCTTCACTCCGTGGTCGAGCGCGATGACCCGGTCCGAGCAGCCTTCGACCACGTGCATGTCGTGCTCGATCACCAGGATCGAAACGCCGCGCTCGTCGCGCAGCCGCCCGATCAGCTCGGTGACCTCGTGGGTCTCCGCCGGATTCATGCCGGCAGCGGGCTCATCTAGCAGCAGCAGCCTGGGCTGGGTGGCCAGCGCTCGGGCGATTTCCAGTCGACGCCGGTTCGCATACGACAGCGAGTACGCCGGCTGCTCCCAGCGGTAGCCGGCCAGCCGCTGGCCGAAGAAGGACAGTACTTCCGCGGCTCTTTCCCGCACCTCACGCTCTTCGCGCCTGGCCCGCGGCAGCCGGAGTATCGACTCCCAGGGCGCCGCCTTAGTGCTGCCGTAGGTGGCGGCGAGCACGTTGTCGATCACGGACATGTTGAGGAACAGCCGCAGGCTCTGGAAGGTGCGGGCGATCCCCAGCCGGGCGATGTTGTGCGGGGCCTGCCCCGCGATCGACTGGCCGGCGAACTGGACGTCGCCCGAGCTCGGCTGGTAGACCCCGGTCACGACGTTGAAGACCGTGGTCTTTCCGGCGCCGTTCGGCCCGATCAGGCTGACGATTTCCCTGTTGCCGACCTGCAGGTCCAGGTCCGAGATGGCCCGCAGCCCGCCGAAGGCGAGGGACAACTGACCCAGGCTCAGCACCGGGGGCTCCGGGGTCACGTGACCACCTCGACTCGTCTGGTGCCGAGCAGCCCCTGCGGCCGGGCGTTCATCATAACGATCAGGATCGCGCCGATCATGAGCTGCCGCGTGATCGACGGCTGGGTGACCAGCCGGGTTTCCCATACGAAGGACGCCAGGTACAGGGTCGGGACCAGCAGTACCGTCCGCCAGTGCGCGGGCACCTGGACTAGCGCAACCAGCATGCAGACCAGCAGCACGAAGCCGAAGTTCCCGGCAACGGTCGAGTTGGCCGGGACGATCACCCAGTCGCGCAGCGCGGAGCCGACCCACCCGGCCGAGCCGGGGCTGCCGGCCACCGCGCTGGCCGAGATCGCTCCGGCCACGGCGTGTGCCGCGAACCCGAAGGCCACGGTCGCCGCCAGCACCCCGGCCAGCCGCCGCCACGGTCTCAGCCGGGCGATCAGCGTCAGCAGGATCAGGCCGTAGAACAGGTACCCCGAGTCGGCCGGGCTGCGCAGCACGCCGTCATAGATGATCATGACAACCAGCGCTCCGACCGCCGCTCCCGCGATGCTGCCAGACCCGCCCAGGATCAGGCCCGCGTAAATCAGGATGAGGATCGGCGTGACGAAGTCGGTCGGGAACACACTGATCTGCTGCGCGGCGTAGATGGAACCGGCCAGCGCGGCGACCATGGCGCCGAAGGCGAACGCCATCAGCTTCAGCCAGGTCACCGGGATCGTCATCGCTGCCGCGGCCAGCGGATCCTCGCGGACCGCTCGCCAGGCCCGCCCGGTCCGCGAGGTTTCGAGCAGCCGGAGTACGGCCATAGTGGTGACCAGCACGATCACCAGCAGGTAGTAGTACGCGCTGTTGCTCGTGATCTGCAAACCGAACGCGCGGATCGTGTCGATGCCGACGATGCCGTTGGCGCCGCCGAAGACACCAGGCGCCACGTTGTTGGTGAACTCGACGAACGCCTCGCCCAGGAACAGCGTCACGATGGCGAGGTAGTCGCCGATGAGTCGCCGGCTCGGGGCCGCGACAAGCAGTCCGAGGGCGGCCGAGCCGATCATGACGATCGGTACGGACGCGATGGCCCACAAGTGGATGCCGAACCTTGCCGAGGAAAGCAGCGCGAACCCGTACGCGCCGACGCCGAAGAATGCGATGTAGCCGAGGTCAAGCAGTCCGGCCCAGCCGACGACGATATTGAGGCCAACCGCGAGCAGCGCGATGACCAGCGCATCGATGCCCACCTGAAGCTGGAATCCGCCCAGGCCGACCAGCGGCAAGGCCAGGCCCGCCAGGCCCGCGACCGCCAGCCGCGGCCACCACCCCACTTGCTCGAACTGCCGCTGCAAGCGGCCCAGGAACGACGGCAGGTATTCACGCCGCTGCTCGTGCCTGGCAACCCATTCGTCGGCCCCGACCCGCGGCCCGGAGCCGGGCGGTGTCGATGACTCGGCGGTCATGACGGCCTCACACTTTCTGCAGCTGGGCGCGGCCGAGCAGCCCGGTCGGCCGCGCCAGCATCACGACGATCAGAACTGCGAATACCAGCAGGTTGCTGTATTTCGCGGAGATGTACCCGGTGATGAACGATTCCGCGATGCCGATGAGCAGCCCGCCGAGCATGGCTCCCGGGATAGAGCCGATCCCGCCGACGACGGCCGCGGTGAAGGCCTTGAGCCCGGCCAGGAAGCCGATGGTATTGGTCACCTGATTGAACAGCAGCCCGGCCATCACGCCCGCCACCCCGGCCAGCGCCGAGCCGAGGAAGAACGTGGCCGCGATGGTGAGATTCACGTTGATTCCCAGCATCTCTGCGGCTTCGCGGTCGGTGGCGACTGCCCGCATCTGCTTGCCGAACCTGGTCTGGCTGACAATCACTCGCAAGCCGATCATCAGCGCGATGCCCAGCAACAGGACCATGATCTGGACTGCGTCGATACTGACCGAGCCGATCTGGATGCCGGATGAGAATGAGATGAACTCCGGGGTGTTGTAGATCCGGTACTGCGAGCCGAACAGCAGCAGCGCTGAGTTCTCCAGGAAGAACGAGATCCCGATCGCGGTAATCAGCGGCGCTATCCGCGGGGCGTTCCGCAGCGGCCGGTAGGCGAACCGCTCCAGCGCGACCCCCAGGAAGCCCACTACGACCGCGGCCGTGACGAACATGATCACCAGCAGCAGCGGAACCGGGATCGTCAGCGCGCTCGGCCCGCCGAACCACTGGATCAGGAAGTAGCCGATGAACGCGCCGACCATATACAAGTCCCCGTGCGCGAAGTTGAGCAGCTTCAGCACGCCGTAAACCATCGAGAAACCGAGCGCCACCAGGGCATAAAGAGCGCCGGCGGTGATCCCGTTCACCAGTTCCTGGAAGAAGAATGCCATTCGCGAGGTTCCTGCCGGGTCTCAGGTGACCGACGGCGGGTCGGCTGTTGCGCCGCCCCGCCGCCAGATCATCAACGAAACTGCGCTGATTAGTTCGGAATCAGCTGGTAGGCCCCTGTCGAATTGATCTTGAACAGGAAGAACTTGCCGTTCACCAGGTCGCCGTGGGAGTCGAAGCGGATCGGCTGACCGAGGATCGACGTCGGCTCGTCGGTCTTCTTGATCGCAGCCAGCACGTTGCTCCGGCTCGGCGTCTGCCCGGCCTTGCAGACCGACGCAATAGCCTCGTCGATCACGTGCGTCGCTGCAAACACCGGCGGGCCGAAGGTACCGAAGGTGCCGTACTTGGCCTTGGCCGCCGCGGCAATGGAAGCATCCGCCGGGATGGCGGTGATGTCCGGGCCGAACGACGACACGTAAGACCCGCTGATGGTGAAGGTCCCGGGCGAGAACAGGCCGTCAGTGCCGAAGATCACGGCCGTCTTGTGCTGCTGGGCCAGGTCCCGGCCGAACTGCTGCGCATTGGCCGCGATCTGCCAGGGCAGCACGACCACTGAGTCGCTGGCGGTCACCTTGGCCACTAGCGAGGAGAAGTCGGTCAGGCTCTGCGGGACTGACTCGTGGTCCACGGCGATGCCGGCCGCCTTAAAGACCGGCATCATCGCGCTGACAAGCCCGGTCGAGTAGGCCTCCTCGTCATCCACGATCATCAGCGACTTCGGGTGCAGGGTGTTGACGATGTAGTTGGCGTCTTCCGGTCCCTGGACGCTGTCCTTGGACACGACCCGGAAGAAGGTGGGATAGCTGCCGGTCGTCAGCGCCACGGCGGTGGCCGAGCCGGAGATGAACGCTAGCCCGGCCCTGGCCATCAGCGGCCCGACTGCCTCGACTTCCTGGCTTCCGGCCGGCCCGACCACCGCAACGATCTTCGAGTTGGAGGTGAACTGCTGGGTGACCGTCGTCGCCTGCGCCGGCTGCAACTGGGTGTCACCCTGGACCAGGGAGATCTTCGTCTTGTTGGCGGCATTGTCCATCGACAGCGCGAGCTGAGCGAAGTGCAGCTGCTCGCCGCCCAGGCTGGCTACCGGGCCGGTAATCGGCCCTTCGAAGCCGATCGTGGCGACGCATGATTTCGCGGCGCCGGCATTCGATCCCCCGCTACTGCTCCCGCAACCAGCCGCTGCCAGCGCTAGCGCACTGAGCGCTGTCGCGGCCATGATTCCGCGTGCTCTCATGGATATGGCTCCCCTTCCCAAGGACGAATGCTGCTTCTCTCTGCAGTCGCTACGACCCTGGTGGCCAGCCCGGGCAAGTGACGACGGGTTTACAAGCGGGCGCGCAACCGGCCGACCCGCACGCCGCGGCACTGCGATCACCCAATTTGCCCTGCCAGCGGCAAATTTGTAGGCCGATCAAAGCATTGACCCGTACTCAAGTGCAAGGAGGGTAATTTAACGATTCGGTTGGCAGTTTCGTACCTATAACGGTTTAAAACGACGCGAACAGTGCATGCCGGACCCCGTCGAACCATCGCTGCGGGAGACGCGCGGTCTTCGGGCCGTCAGGCTGCAGTCAGGATCCCGGCCAGCTTGGTCAGGTTGATATTGCCGCCGGAGACGACGCACACGACCTTTCCCGGTCCGGCCTGGCCGGTGAGGGCAGCGGCCGGGGCCAGTGCCCCTGCCCCCTCGGCGATCACCCGGCAGCGCTCGGCGATCACCCGCACCGCGCCGGCGACGTCGTCGACCGCGATCGACAGAGCCTTGTCAACCAGGGCCGCCGCGACGGGCCACATACTGTCCAGCACGCGCCGGCTGCCGGCGCCGTCGACGAACGAGGCGTGGAACTCGACGTCGGCCGGGTGGCCGGCGGCAACGGCGGCTGCCATGGCGGCGCCGCCTTCCGGCTCGGCAGTGATGATCTGGGTCTGCGGCCGCAGGGCCTTGATCGCGCTGGCTACCCCGACCGTCAGTCCGCCCCCGCCGAACGGGATCACCACGGCATCGGGGTCGGGCAGGTCCTCCAGGATTTCCAGCCCGATCGTCCCGTTGCCGGCCATTACGCCAGGATCCTGGACCGGGTGCACGAACAGGCCGTCGACGCCGTCCACATGGCTGGTGACGATGATGTTCCACCAGTCGTCGTACGGCACCTTGAGGACACGGCCGCCAAGCCGCGCGATCGCCGCGAGCTTCGCCTCGGGCGCCGTCTGCGGCACCACGATAGTGGCCGGGAGGCCGAGCATCCGGGCCGCCCAGGCGACGCCCTGGGCCATGTTCCCGGCGCTGGCCGTTACCAGCCCGGCAGACCGTTCCCGTTCGGAGGCCAGCAGCACCGCGTTCATGGCGCCGCGTATCTTGAAGGAATTGATCGGCTGTAGCGTCTCGAGCTTGAGGTAGATCTCGGCCGGGGCATCCTCGATGTGCAGGCGGACCAGGGGAGTCCTGATGGCCGCGCCGGCAATCCGTGCCCTGGCGGCCTCGATGGCTGCCAGCGGAATCGGCGCCTCGCCGGTCACGACAGCGCCCTGTCGATGGCGGTCCGCTCCTCATCGATCACGGGAAATTCCAGCGCTTCGGTCACTGGCGCCAGGTGCTCGGGCCGACCGGAACCGATGACAATCTGGGTAACCCGCTCGTCGGCCAGCAGCCAGCCCAGTGCCAGACCGGCCAGGGAGGTACCGCGCCCGGCGGCGATCTGTTCCAGCCGGTCAAGCGCATCGAAGGTCCGGCCGCTAACGTAGTCGCTGTAGGGCTCGGGGCGCTGGGTCATCCGCGAGCCAGCCGGGAACGGGGTGTTACGGCGGTATTTGCCGGTCAGCCAGCCTCCCGCCAGCGGGCTGAAGGCCAGGTAGGCGACGTCAGAGCGCGCGCACAGCGGCAGCAGTTCCGCCTCGTCGTCGCGGGCAAGTAGCGAGTAGCTGTTCTGGATCGCCTGCGGCTGCGCCGCCGCAAGCGAACCGGCCAGCTGTGCCGCGCTGAAGTTGCTGACTCCGTAAGCCCGGATCATGCCCTGGTCGAGCGCGTGCTCGAGTGCCGCCAGTGAGTCCGTCACCGGCACGTGCGGGTCGAATTCGTGCGCCAGGTAAAGGTCGACGTGGTCGACGCCCAGGCGGTCCAGGCTGGCGCGAAGCTGGCGGGCGATCCGCTCGGGCGACAGGCCGCTGTCAGCGCCGGCCAGCATCGGGTTGAAGGTCTTGGTGGTGAGCAGCGGTGTCACCCCGCGCGAGGCGATCCAGCGGCCGATCGCCAGCTCGCTGCGGCCGCCGCCATAGGCGTCGGCCGTGTCGAAATGGGTGATGCCGAATTCCCAGGCCGCGTCCATCAGCCTGAGCGCCTCGTCCTGATGCAGCCCCTGGCCGAAGAACTCCGGCGCCGAGCCCACTCCACCGAAATTGCCGCAGCCGAGCGCTACCGGGGGGATCGTCACGCCTGAGCGGCCGACCGGGCGGATCGCCGCCAGGGTCGTGCTCATCCGGTGGTGCTGCGGGGGGTGGCCACTCGCGACATTAAATCAACCTCGGATAGCCCCTGCAAGAAAGCGGCTGCGGTCAGGCGAGGCCCTGCCCGGCCAGCTCTGACTGGCCTCGCTTCCCTAGTCCAGCTCCAGTACCCGGACGTGCAGCACCGACCGCTGCTGCAGCGCTGCCCGCAGTGCGCGGTGCAGGCCGTCTTCCAGGTACAACTCCCCGTGCCAGCTGATGACATGCGGGAACAAGTCGCCGTAGAAAGTGGAGTCGGTCGCCAGCACGGTGTGCAGATCGAGCACGTTCTTCGTGGTGATGAGCTGGTCCAGCCGAACGGGCCGGGGCGGTATCTCGGCCCATTCGCGCCCGGTCCGGGCATGGTCGGGGTAGGGACGTTCGTTCCCGACCTGCTTGAAGACCACAGGGCGAGTTTAAAGTAGCTCAGCACGTGCTGCCCGTTCTCGAACGGGCGAGCTGACCCGGGTAGCTGGCGTGCGCACGCGCCGAGTGTCGATAAGCTGTCGGGCGGAGGATTCGCCTAGTGGCCTAGGGCGCACGCTTGGAAAGCGTGTTGGGGGCAACCCCTCAAGAGTTCGAATCTCTTATCCTCCGCCGCCATGACCAGGTAAGACGTTGCCCCGTGTCAGTTGAGTCGTCGGCTCGCCGCCCTGCCTAGTCTGATCTTTAGTCTCATTCGAGGCTCGGGTTAGGCCGAGTGGGGATGTCAGCGAGGCAGTTCATGTCCAATATCGAGCCGTTGCCTACGACTGTGCAGAGCGCGGCCGTTCGGGCGTGGCCGCCTGACGCGCGTGCCGCCTGCCTGTTCTTCTTCACCGGCGTCAGCCCCCGGCGATGACCGGCCGGCGGGCCGGGCTGTTGCGGCAGCGGAATTTCCGCCTGTTCTGGACCGGGGAGAGCCTCAGCGAGGTCGGCAATTCCGTCGCCGTCTTCGCAGTGCCGCTGGTGGCCATCGATACCCTGCATACCAGCACGTTCATCGTCACGCTGCTGACCGCGATGGTCTGGCTGCCCTGGGTCATCATCGGCGTTCCGGCCGGAGCGTGGGTCGACCGGCTACCGCTCCGGCGCGTCATGCTGGCCAGTGATGCGGTCTCGGTGGCGGTGTACGCGAGTGTCCCGGTCGCGGCCTGGTGCGGGGTGCTGACCGTGGCGCAGCTCATCGCGGTCGTGCTGATCGCCGGCGCGGCGTCAGTGTTCTTTAACAGCGCGTACCAGGTCCTGCTCCCGGGGGTCGTTGACGAGGCGGACCTTACCGAGGCGAACGCCAAGCTGCTGGGCAGCCGCGAGGTCGCCCAGATCGGCGGGCCAGGGGTCGGCGGGCTGCTCGCCCAGGCGGCCGGTCCCGTGACCGGGCTGCTGGCCGACGCGGTGAGTTTCGTCGTCTCGTTCTGCTGCCTGGCCGCCATGCAGCCACCGCGGGATCGCCGGTCTGACGACCCGGCCGCCGGGGGCGTGCTCGACGGTCTCCGTTTCGCCTGGCGGGATCCCTACGTGCGCGCGATGACGGCGTTCTCGTCGCTCGGCAACCTGGCGCTCACCGGTGTCGACGCGCTCATGGTTGTCTTCCTGGTCCGCACCCTCGGGCTGTCCTCGGGCGCGGCCGGGCTCGTCTTGGCCAGCCTCGGCGTCGGTGGCGTCCTCGGCGCGCTCGTCGCCCGGCCGCTGGGACGACGGTTCGGCACAGCGCGGACCATGATCTTCGCCGTCCCGAGCGGCCTGTGCTTCGCGCTGCTGCTCCCGCTCGCGGACAAGGGACCGCGGCTCGCGTTCGCCTGCGTAGCGCTGGTGTGCGTCGGTTCTGTCGTCGTCATCGGGAACGTGATCGTCGACAGCTTCATGCAGGCTTACGTCTCGCCGGACATATTCGGCCGGGTCATCTCGGGGACCTGGGCCGTTGGGTTCGCGATGATGCCCGTTGGCGCGCTGCTCGCCGGAGTCCTCGCCACCGCGCTGGGGGTCAGGGCTGCGCTATGGATACTCACTGCCCTGATCGCCGCGTCCGGTCTCACGTTCCTGCTGACTCCCATGCGGCACCTGCGCGACCTGCCGCGGCGCCCGGCCGAGGACAGCGTCCCGGCTATGCAGCTAGAAGTCTAGGAGGTTGGCATCGCAATCAGCCGCATGTCAGCTTGTACATCGAGACCCAGCCGGGTCAGCTGAGCGACCAGGTCGTCGGCTGCGGCGTGCAGAGCCTCGTCGGTCATCGGGTCGAGCGCGTCGAAGATGAACAATGCCGCCGCAGTGTCCTCGCGGAGCTGAGTGCGCTGTCCCTGGCGCCAGTTCCAGCGGCGGCAAGTCACGCCGGCCTCATCGCACCAGGCCACCTCACCAGGTTCGGGGCGCTCTACCACCGCGATGCCCTCGGCGACCGTGTCGAAAGGCTCGTGGCCGGTCGCGCGGATCAGCCGGGGAGGACCGATGTAGCGGTTCAGATCCTCTCCGCCCAGCGGGATCTGGTGCAGCACCGAGAGCGCGTTGTAAATGTCAGTGAGCCGGTTCACCCGGGGAAGGCCGGACACCGCGCGGCGCACCAGCGCTTCCAGACTGTTACGCGTCCGCTGGGGCTTGGCCCCGAAGGCGCGGTAAGCCTCCCGCCACGCCGCCACATGCGGCAGCTCCTCCGCGGGAACGTCACCCAGCATGGCGCGGGCCGTTGTCTCCGCCTTCAGGAGCAGGGCTTCGCTTGACTGGTCACTCGGGCCCGGGACGATCCCGTCGACGGCGAGCAGCAGGACCCGGTAATCGGGACGGAGCGCGAATACCGCTGCGTCGACGGAGGCGCCGGCCAGGAAGTTCTGAAACATGCCGAGGTCAGGCATCGGCAACGGCACGCACCTCCGCGGTCGCTTCGAGCCGATCAACGGCCGACTTGAGCGGCCAGGCGATCTCCATCGCGCCTCCATCGCAACTGCATCGTGTCTTCACCAGGCTGCCCTAGCAGTACCGCAAGGCCTGACAAGCGGGCCGCTAGGTTCCCCCGAGGTGATCGAATGCTCGCTCGTCAACGCTTGCTGGCAGCGCTCGCAGCTGCGGCAATCGCCGCCGGTGTCACAGCATCGGCTGTCGCGGCATCGGCAGCCCCAGTATCGGCCGGCATAGCATCCGCCGGCACAGTATCGGCCGGCACAGCCGCCGCCGGCACAGCATCGGCTCGCACAGTATCGGCTGGCACAGCGTCAACCGCGGCCGAGCAGTTGCAACCGTGGCCGGTACTGAAGCAGGGCCGCAACAGCCTGTGGCCGCGCGTGACCGTCCGGTCGTTGCAGTACCTGCTGAAGGCACACGGCGCACGGCTGGCGGTCGACGGGCATTTCGGCGCAAGGACCAAGGCAGCCGTCGTGGCGTTCCAGCGTTCCCGCAAGCTCGCGGCTAGCGGCGTCGTCAATGCCCGGACGTGGAGGCGGCTGGTCGTGACCGTCAAGCGGGGTAGTCACGGCGCGGCAGTGCGCGCGGTGCAGGAGCAGATCAACTTCCGGAACAACAAGAACGGTCACACGCTGACTGTGGACGGCGTGTACGGCGGTCGGACCGAGGCTGCCGTCCGCGCATTCCAGAAGGCAATGTCGGCGGAGGTTCCGCACTTCGCGGTCAACGGCGTCGTCGGCACCCGGACGTGGCAGGCACTGGTGACCGAGGCCCTGTCTGGCTGACCGGGTCTGGCTGACCCCTGTCCGGCTGACCAGTGCCAGCCGGACAGGCCCCCGCCACAGAGCTGGCCAGCCAGCTCAGGTCAGCCGCGCGGACGGTATGCCAGCTCGAGGGTCCCGTTGCCGAACGCGGTGCTCGACACAAGCTCAAGCTGGCGCAGCTTCTCCGCCTCATCGAACAGCCGCTGGCCCTTGGCGGCCAGGCAGGGAAAGAGCGTCACGCGGTACTCGTCCACTAGGTCGAGCCGCATGAGCGACTGCCAGAATCTGATGCCGCCGTGGGCAACGATGTCACCGTCGCCGCCTTCCTTGAGCTTTGCTATCTCCTCAGCCAGGTCTCCGCTGTTGACTGTTGTGTTGGGATAGTCAGCTGTCTGCAGAGTGCTTGTGAACACGATCTTGGGCGCGGCGTTCAGGACTGCGGCATAGGGATGGTCAACGGCGGTCGGAAAGTACTGCGCCATACCGTGATAGTGGACCCGGCCCATGATGTGCATGTCTGCGCGCTCGAAGAAACTGAGCGTGCGCGCGACCTGATCGGGGTCATCGGGGAGATCCCGGCAGTACTCGAAGAACTCGGTGCCCTCCTCGCTGATCACGCCATCGAGCGAGTAGTCAAACACCCGGACTACGACTTTCCGCATCATTCACTCCTTCCACTTCGGACTGTCAGTGCCATGCCGGACTGGCGTCAGCTTGCCTGCTGCGATGCCAGATACTTCTCGAGGCCGTCGAGCATCTCGGCGGTGCCCTCCGCGCGCAGTTGCGGCGCGTCGGCCCCGTCAACGCCGTCCAGGTAGGCACCTTGCTCGGTCCACGTCAGCACCGTGCCCGCGTCGGTCTTGGCGAATTCGATCGTCGCGACTGAGACTGAGATGCGGACGTCGTCGGCGTACATCTCGTAGCTGTAGA
This sequence comes from uncultured Actinomycetota bacterium, assembly GCA_963831615.1. GTDB lineage: Bacteria > Actinomycetota > Actinomycetes > Streptosporangiales > Streptosporangiaceae > JAJYUU01. Next base: position 403,129 of record CAWHQU010000008.1, read on the forward strand.
TGATTCGCTGATCAGGCACGATGTCGTAGTAGCGGCCGTCGTACCGGTAGGTGGTGCCCTGGTACTTGAAGCCGAAGAGCTCGCGGCCGCCGATCCGGAAGTCGAACTCGGTCTCCGCCGCCGCTCCGTCGGCTGACGCTAGGTCGCCGGTATCGCCCCAGGCGTTCCTGGCCTCCGCCGAGGCGAATGCGCCGAACACCCTGGACGTAGTTGCCGGGTAGGTGCGCTCGATCGCGAACGTGTCGTGAATGACGGTCGACTGGGTCATCAGTGTTCCTTTGCGCTACGGGGTTGGGTTAGGTGGCGGTGTCGGGGCGGCAGGTCCGGTATCAGGCGAGCCGGCAGTCTCGGCCAGGTAGTCTCCGAGCCGGTCAAGGCGCCGCTCGATGAGAGTGCGACGCTCCGAGATCCAGTGCTCGGCAGACCGCAACGTCGCGGGATTGAGACGGCAGGTACGGATCCGGCCCAGCTTCTGCGACAGGACTAGCCCGCTTTCCTCGAGAACCTGCACATGCTGAACCACGGCGGCTAGCGACATGGCGAGCGGCTTGCCGAGCTCGCTGACTGACGCCGGACCCTCGCTGAGCCGGTCAAGCATGAGCCTGCGTCCAGGGTCGGACAGCGCGTGAAAGACGCGGTCCAGATCGGCCACTTGGTTAAGCATGTGCTTGAGTATGCGCCAGAGCGCTACGAACAGTCAAGTAACAACTTCAGCATTTGCGTCGGCTAGGCTGCCTGCTGAGTGCTGCGTCTGTCCGCCTGGAGGTCCGTCGGCTGGGCGGCCCCTGCTGGTGGCCGCCTCCCGGTCCAGGCCTCCCGTGCAAGCAGGAGGAGACGCCATGGCTGAATCTCACCCGATCCTGGTGACTGGGGTCGGCGGCGGCGTTGGTGGCATCGGGCGAAGGGTTGTCGACCAGCTGAGCGCCCGGCAGGTTCCGGTTCGTGCCCTCGTCCACCATGATGACGACCGTGCCGCACCACTGCGAGCCATGGCTGGCGTCGAAGTAGTAGTCGGTGACCTCACCAGAGGCTCGGATGTCGTGAACGCTCTCAAGGGCTGCCGACGGCTCTATTTCGGCATGAGCGTGTCTCCTGACTACCTGCAGGCCACGGCCACTGTGGCGGCAGCCGCGCTGGACAATCGCTTGGTGGAGCTGCTGGTGAATATGTCGCAGATGACCGTCTCTCAGATGACGCTGACCAGCACCACCGAATCCGGGCAGCAGCGGCTGCACTGGCTGGCCGAGCACGTGCTCAACTGGTCAGGCCTCCCGGTGACGCACATCCGTCCCACGGTGTTCATGGAGAACCCGCTCTTCGACAACCTCGCGGCCGCCTCGATCAGGCGTGACGGCACGATCAAGCTTCCGTTCGGTGACGCACGCACCTCGCCGGTTGCGGCCCGCGACGTGGCCGACGTGGTGGCCCGCGTTCTGACCGACGACCCGGCCCGGCACGTCGGTCATGTGTACGAGCTGACCGGCGCCGCACCGCGGGACATGACGGCGATCGCGGCGGAATACTCCGACGTCCTCCATCGACCAGTCAGCTACGAAGACGAGCCTTTCGATCAGTGGCAGGACCAGGAGCTCAAACCATTGGGCCTCCCTCCGCACGTGCGTGATCACATCGCCACGATGGCCCGGCTGCACAGGCAGAACAGGTACGACAGATCGACGAGCGACGTACCCGATCTCCTGGGCCGGCCGCCATCGGGCTTCGACAGCCTGATCGAGGAGACTCCAGCCCTGCAGGCAGCGGCAAGGTAGATCCGACCGGCTGCACGGCCGCGGGGCTAAATGCAGTTGACCGCCTGCCGCCTCCCTAGCGAGACTGCCGGCCATGCTGCCGGCCGCGCCTCTGCTCGCGATGCTGTGGCTTTGCGGCCCGGCCGGTATAGGCAAGTCGACCGTGTCCTGGCAGCTGTTCACCGAGCTGACAGAGGCCGGCGCTCAGGTCGCCTTTGCCGACACGGATCAGCTGTGCATGTGTTATCCGGCGCCGCCGTCCGACCCCGGCCGGGAGCGCCTGAAAGCGCAGAACCTCGGCGCCATCGTTCCCAACTACCAGGCTGCAGGAGCCCGGTGCATGATCGTAAACGGTGTCGTCGATCCCGTCCTCGGCGTGTACCGCGACCTGATTCCGCACGCGGCCGTGACCGTCTGCCGGCTGCGTGCTGGCCGGGATGAACTCACGCACCGTTTCATTTCGCGGCGCAGGCCCGGCGACGATCTCGAGGACCTGCTGACCGAGAGTCTCGCCGAGGCTGACGCGATGGACGCCAGCACGTTCGCGGATGTGGTTGTCGAGACCACCGCGGTGGCGCCCTCGCGGGTGGCCGCACGCGTGAGAGAAAGCTGCCGCGACTGGCCCGGTCTCATCATCGCGGACCGCGGACATCCGGACACAGCAAGCAGTCAGCCAACCGGGCCTAGCCTGCCGGCCTACCTCCGCAGCGCCGCAAAAGCTCCCGGAGAGATCGTGCTGATCTGCGGCCCGACCGGTGTCGGCAAGTCCACGATCGGCTTCCAGCTGTATATGAGGTACCTGAACGCAGGGGTCATGGCCGGCTACGTCGACCTCGGTCAGCTCGGCTTCCTGACCCCGGTCACGCCCGGCGATCGGTGTCAGCACCGGCTCAGGGCAGCGAACCTCGCCGCGATATGGCAGAACTATCACGCCGCCGGAGCCCGGCACCTCATCGTGACTGGCGCGGTCGCCAGCGACGCGGACTTCAAGATCTACCGTGAGGCGCTGCCCGCCGCGACCGTCACGCTGTGCCGCCTTAACGCCGGCCGGGCAGAGCTCACCCGGCGGGTGATGTCCCGCCGCGACGGCGGAAGCTGGCCGGAACCGGGCGACCCGCTGCGCGGGCAGTCGGCTGTGTTCCTGGCCGGCGTGGCTGACCGGGCGGCGGCAGAGGCCGGTGCACTCGAGGGGATACAGATCGACACGGACGGACGTACCGTCGACGAATCGGCTGACCTGATCGCGGCTGCACTCGGATGCCCGGCCGGCTAGATCAGGCCAATCCGGTCCCGCCAGTCACAGCCACATAAAGCCCGGCCTCCCTGCTGCGCAAGATCGCGGTGATCTCGGCAACCCAGCCCGCCTGCCAGGTGGAGCTCAGCGACTGTTGCATCGGGCCGTCGTCGTCGGCACTGGCCCGGCGTACCTGGATGCCTTCAGCTGCGAGCCGGGTCTCGTCTGCATCGGTGTCGAGCGGCACGTTCGTCAGGTCGACGTCCATGTTGACCTCGCAGCCGTGCCGCTGATAGCCGCTGTCCTCGGCGAAGCACACCGCCGCCGTGTAGTGGATATCAACTCCTGGCCAGGCATAGTAGGGGCCGTGGCCAGCCAGAGTCACCTGCTGGCAGCCGCGTCCGGCCAGTGCCCGTTCCATCTCAGCGCCCAGCTGCCGGGCAATGCCTCGCCGCTGCTCAGCCCGGTCGACGACGAGGAGATCTATGAATCCTTCTGCCGTTCCGTCGTCACTCTCAGCCACGGATGCGATGCACGCGCCCGCCATCGCCGAACCGTGTCTAGCGACCAGGCCCAGATGCGGCCGCCGCGTCACAATCCGGGGAATCATGCCAGCGGACCGGTCGAGGGTAAGTTCCTGATCGCACAGGCGGCTGAGATCGCGCAGGTCATGCGCTGACATCGGGCTGATCTTCACGCGCATCCTTCGGCTTCCAGCCCCGGGCCCGACGGCCGGCCGGTAGCTAATCCAGGGCGCGGACGTCTGCAGGCGGGGTTATGCCTGCGGCGACTACTTTAAGAAACGAGGCCGCGGAGCTAAATGTCTTTACCACCGCTCGCCCGGCTAGGCGCGACTCGTAAGCCCGGTACCGCTCCATCTCCCACGCCAGGCCGCGCGGTGACCGCGACTCGCAGGTCGGCTCCGGCAGACGCGTCCAGAGCCAGTCCTGTGCACGCCCGCTGTCCGCCGCGGCGGTGCCCGGCTCAATGAAGTGAGCTCGATCGATGTCGTTGCCGACCTGATTGCGCACGAAGCGCAAGCCGCCCAGGGTCTCTTCGATGAGCGCGCGCTCGCCTGCGCTCCGGCCGGCGAGCTCGTCGTCGTACACGTCTGGGTGATAGCGCACCAGGTTGGCATCGACGATAGTGACCCACCACACTGCCTCGCTGATGACCGCGAAAGCCCTGGGCCGGTCCAGCCCGGCCACCCGGGGAAGTCGCGCGACCGTCTCTGCCATCGCCCCAATCGCCCAGGCCAGTGCGCTCTCGTCGGCCGCGTGGTGCGCCCGGTCGGCACGGTTCCAGGCAACGCGGCAGCGTGCCGAGCAGAACCGGGCGTGCTCCCGGCGAGGCGTGAACCGGGTACCGCACTGATCGCAGTCCCGGACATCGGCCATATCGCAATGTTACGCGTAACCGGTCCTGGGACGGCCGTCGGGCCTGGAACTGACCCGGGCACCTGCGGGTTTCTAGCCGTCCGTCACGCTCGGTCATGCGTCGCGTCTGGCCAGCGCCAGTCCGCCGGCTAGCAACGCGGCCACCGCCCAGATCCCTAGCACGCCAAGGCCAGCCCACGGGCCGATGGCAAGGTCTCTCAGCCCGGTAGTGGCCTGGATATTCAGGCCTGCCATCGGGCTGTAGCGCTCAATGCGCCGGTGCCAGACCGGATTGCCGACGAACGCCGCGATGATGGGGAAGAGGTAGAGCGCCCCGAGAACAACGCCGACGGTGACAGCCGAATCCCGGACCACGGCGGCGATGCCGCTGCTGAGCAGGGCGACAAGCGCTAGATAGAGCACCGACCCGGCGACCGCTCGCAGCGTAGAGCTGTCGGCAAGCGACAGGGCGCGGAAACCCTGCGCCGCGTCAAACCCCCGGCCCGGAAGGATGAGCCGGCCAGCCAGCAAGCATCCCAGTGTCGCCGCCACGCCAGCGACAAGGGCGAGTCCGCCAATGATGGCCGCCTTTGCGGTGAGTACCACGGGCCGCCGGGGCATCGCCGCCAGGGTCACCCGGATCATCCCGGTGCTGTACTCGTTGCACACCGGCAGTACCGCCAGGATGGCCACGATGGCCTGGCCGAACTGAATCCCGGTCAGGCTGAGCTTTGTGGTATCGACCTGGCAGTACGTGCCCGCCGGGCAGCGGTTGGCTGCTGACACCGCAGCGCTGACTGCCACCGTGAGCACGATGATCCCGGCCACCAGCCACGCCGGACTGGAAACCGTGCGCAGCTTCAGCCATTCGGCCCGCAGCGCATCCGTAGTCGCGGTCATGCGTCCCTCCTGCGGAGCAGGAACGTCGCCAGGCCCAGCGCCACGGCCGCATACACGCAGAGCACGCCGAAGCCGGCCCAGGGCGGCAGCGGGTAGGTTCCGCCAGCCGGCGAGGCGATGCTATTGACCTGCGGGTAGTTCGGAATGCTCTGCTCGATGGCGAATGCCGCCGCCGGAGTCAGCCGAAGCAACCAGTTCGCGGCGTTCGTGGGCAGTACCGCCACCGACAGCAGGAATGGCAGCACGATGACTACGATTCCGGTCGTGACAGCGGCAGCGCTGCGGCGCAGGATCGCGCCGACAGCCACTGCCAGCACTGCCGCGACCGCGACCATGGCCGCGGTACCGACCAGTACCCGGACCTCGGTGAGCATCGACACCGGCAAAACGAACTGGCCCTGGGCGCGCATTCTGGAGACGCCGATGGGCACCGCGATCACTGCCGCGACGAGCCCTACGACGAAGGCGGCACAGGCAACGACGACGGCCTTGGCGGCCAGCACGCGGCCCCGGCGCGGCGTCGCTGCCAGCGTCGTGCGGATCAGGCCGCGCCGGTACTCGGCAGTGAAGAACATCGCGGCCACCACGACGATCGCGATCAGCCCGATGAAAATGGTCGAGAGAGGCTGCTCGATAGTGGTCGTCGGATAGAACGATCCCGGTCCCGGCACGACCGGCGCTATGTCGCCAGAGCCGCTGATCGTTATGGCGCCGCCGGACTGGCGGAAGTAGCCGAGGCCGGTGCCGGGCGAGTTGCCGTGCCCGCCGATGTTGTCTCCGATCCACCTTCGCGCCAGCCACTGCCCGTGTTTCGTGATGTCGTCCATGACGGCGGTGGTCTGGCTCGGGCCGGACTGGACGCTCGCCCCGCCGAAGAACGGCTGCACCTTGTTATAGATGGGCGAGGTAGCGAACGGGCCTGCCTTCACGGTGCCCGGCAGCCCCGTCAGCGTCGCCGTGCCGACGAGGTCGAAGTGTTTGCCGTCGGCGGAGTCGTAGCCGGAAATCACATCGCCGTTGCGGGTCAGCCGCAGCCAGCGCGGCGAGGCCGGGCTGACGGGGCCAGACAGGCCAGGGGTGTCGTGGATGTAGTTGTACTGCATCCGGACACCGTGGCTTCCGGTGACCATGATCGCGGCGTAAGCGGAGCCTTGCCTGGTGCTCGCGGTGATGATGATCCCGGCCTTGGCCCACGGCACCGTGCCCTTACGCGCGTTCGCAAGCGGGTTCCGCGGGCCGTGGCCGACCGGACCCGGCTGGCCGCCGCCGCTGGCGATCAGGGTGGTGAGCGAGGTGACGCGGACAGTGAGGCTGCCGTTGCCGGACAGCGGCTGTCTGGCGAAGTAGAAGCTGTCGGTGACTGCCTCGCCGCCCGGCCCGATCGGGATCTTGGGCAGGCAGGCGGCGCCGCTCAGCGTGGGACCGCAGCCGATGCTCGCGTTCCCGGCCAGAAACACGCCGAACAGCAAGGTGAGCAGCGCCGCGACGATCATGCCGATCACCCAGCCGCGGACGCTGGAGAACTTGATCCACTCGGCCCGGATAACGTGGCGGAAGGCAGCGCCGTTGTCCCGAACCCGGTGGCTGGTACCGGGGCGCTGCCCGGTGATGCTTCCGCTGGTCATGGCGTTACCCAGGGAACTTCGCTTGGCGCGGAAGCCGGCTCAGCGCGGAACTCGACCGCGTCGCTGGTCAGCTCCAGGTATGCCTGCTCCAGCGTCACCCGCTGGGCGGACACCTCCGAGAACGGCACCCCGCTGCGGGTGAGCAGCGTGACCACGCCCGCAGCCGGCATGCCGGAAATCGTGAGTACGTCCCGGCCGGAGGCGGTGACCGTGGCCCCCGCGTGGTCGAGCACGCTCGCCGCCTCCGGTGCCGCTGTCGTCCGCAGCGTGACCCGGCCGCCGGCAGCCGCCGCCAGCAGCGCCGCGACGCCGGTGTCGGCGACGACCCTGCCGCGGCCGACCACCACCAGATGGTCGGCGGTGTCCTCGAGTTCGCTCATCAGATGGCTCGAGACCAGCACCGCCCTGCCCTGCCGGGCCAGGGCCCGCAAGAACCCGCGCATCCACACGATGCCCTCCGGATCCAGGCCGTTGAACGGCTCGTCCAGCATCAGGATCAGCGGATCGCCCAGCATCGCCGCTGCCAGGCCGAGGCGCTGCCGCATGCCGAGCGAGAAGCCGCCAGCTTTCCGCCGGGCGACGTCCTGCAGGCCGGCTTGCTGGATCACCTCTGCGACCCGCGCCGCAGGCAGGCCCTGCGAGCATGCCAGCCAGCGCAGGTGATTCCGCGCTGACCTGCTGGGCTGCAGCGCTGACGCGTCGAGCAGCGAGCCTAGATACCGGAGCGGATGCGGCAGGCTCGCGTAGGGCCGTCCGCCCACCAGCGCCTGCCCCTCGTCGGGCGCGTCCAAGCCGAGAATGACGCGCATGGTGGTGGACTTGCCGGCCCCGTTGGGTCCGACAAACCCGGTCACCTGGCCCGGCTGGACGGTGAACGACATCCCGTCTAGCGCTATGGCTGACCCGTACCGCTTGCGCAGGCCGGCCACCTCGATCGTTGCGTCCACATTCGTGCCCTTCTCGTGGCAGTCCAGTGACCTGGTTGTATGGCAGCGGCGATAACACGGGCCGAACCGTCGTTGTTATTTCGCCGTTAGGTCCGGCGCGTCATCCTGGGACGAGCGGACAACCGCCGCGCGAGAGGACAGGTGAGCATGCGACTGCCGGGCGGGTCAGGGCGGTCCTTCGGGCTGCGCCGGACCGTGCGGTCCCGGATGACGCTGTGGTACGGCGCACTCTTCCTGATGTCCGGCGCGGTTCTCCTGGCGATCGCCAGCGGCGTGGTACGGGTCCGGTCGACCGGCACTGCGGTGAGCCTGAGTGCGGTTGGCGCTGGCGGTCAGAACTCACCCGCAGGCCAGTCGGCCCTAGCGCATGCCGACAACAGGATCCGCCAGCTACAAGACCAGCTGGCAGCCGCACAGCGGAGCCAGCCTTCCTCGCTGACCCATCAGCTCCTCGTCGGATCCCTGATTGCCCTCGCCGTCATGGCGGCCGTCTCGGCCCTCCTGGGCTGGCTGATGGCTGGGCACGCGCTCCGTCCGTTGCGCACGATCACCGCGACGGCACGCCGGATCTCTGAGGACAGCCTCCATGAACGGCTCTCCTTCCACGGCCCGCGCGACGAGCTGAAAGACCTGGCTGATACGTTCGACGGCCTGCTTGAGCGGCTGGAGGCAGCCTTCGCGGCTCAGCGTCGCTTCGTCGCCAACGCTTCTCACGAGCTGCGCACGCCACTGGCGACTATGCGCGCGTCGCTAGATGTGGCCATGGCCAAGCCAGACCCGCCGCCAGCCCAGACCGTCGCGCTGGCTGCCCGGCTGCGCGGTGAGCTGAGCCGCATCGACGAGCTGCTCGAGGGCCTGCTCGTGCTGGCGCGGGCGCAGCACGGCGCGCTGCCGGCAAGCGAGATCCTGGTCCTTGACGACGCGGTAGCTGCCGCCTTCGCAGCCAGGGCCCCTGCGATTGCCGGGGCTGGCCTCCGCCTGCATGAGGCCGGCACCTCGGGCGTAACCGTGGCGGGGAGCCAGGCGCTGCTGCGTCGCATGGTCGACAACCTCGTCGACAACGCGATCGTGCACAACCAGCGGGCTGGCTGGATCACAGTCGGGACCTGGGCGGGCCCGGGCACGGCGCGCATCGTCATCGAGAACGGCGGGTCGATGCTTGATCAAGCGCAGGTTGACCAGCTGGCGCAGCCATTCACGCGGCTCGGCGCGGACCGGACAGGGTCAGAGCGGGGCTCAGGACTCGGACTTTCTATCGTGGCGGCCATCGTCGCAGCACATGGCGGCAAGCTGACCCTCCGGGCCAGGCCGGGTGGCGGTCTGCGGGTTACGATCGAGCTGCCGCGTGCCAGCGAGCCGATCCCGGCTGACCTTGCGGGAGTACCGGGATGAGGGTCCTGGTGGTCGAGGATTCCCGGTCGCTTGCCGATGTGCTGGTCGAAGGCCTGCGCGATCAGGGCATGGCCGTCGACGCCGCTCATGACGGCCTGACGGCTGCGGCAAAGCTCGACGTCAACGCCTACGACGTGGTCGTGCTCGATCGCGACCTGCCCGGCATTCACGGCGATGCTCTTTGCCAGATGATCACCGACAAAGACGACCGGGTCATGGTGCTGATGCTCACCGCGGCGGGAACGCCCGGTGACCGGGTCACCGGGTTGAGCCAGGGCGCAGACGACTACCTGGCAAAGCCGTTCCACTTCCCCGAACTGGTACTGCGGATCCGCGCCCTGGCCCGCCGCCAGCCGGCCGCCCGGGGCCGGGTACTGCGCGCCCAGGGGATCGAGCTCGACCCGTTGCGACACGTCACCAGCCGGGACGGGCGGCAGCTGGACTTGTCAGTGAAGGAGTTCGGCGTGCTAGAGGCGCTGCTCCGGGCCAGTCCGGCGTACCTGCGTGCCGAGGATCTGCTGGAGCAGGTCTGGGATGAGTACGCCGACCCGTTTACGAACACGGTTACCGTGACGATCGGCCGCTTGCGCCGCAAGCTCGGCGATCCGCCGGTCATCTCGACCACGCCGGGAGTGGGATACCGGATCGCGGACTAATCGAGCCTGCTAGATCGAGACGTAAGATCCGTCGGCTAGTAGCCGACAGAGTTTACGTGATCATGACCCAGTGGGGCGAGGGACCCGGAGACGGTGACTAGACTGACAACCAGACCCCCCGCACGGCGTTCATCCCGCCAACCCCCCCAGGGCCGGAAGGCAGCAAGGGTACGCGGGCTCTGTCGGGTGTGCGGGGGGTCCCTTTTTGCCGTCCTGGCGACGGAATCCCGGCGAGAATGAGGTCATGACAGGCGACGCCCAACGGCCCGGCGCTGGCGTGACGGGCCAGCCAGGCAGCCCGCAGCCGGCCAGTCCGAACGCACACAGTTCCGAAGCCGACCTTGCCGCTGCGCCGCTCGCGCTCTACCGGAGGTACCGGCCGGCCACGTTTGCCGAGGTCAAGGGCCAGGACCACGTCACCGAGCCGCTCCGCCAGGCGCTGCGAAGCGGCCGCGTGCACCATGCCTACCTGTTCAGCGGGCCGCGCGGCTGCGGCAAGACGTCCAGCGCCCGGATCCTGGCCCGCTCACTCAACTGCGAGCAGGGGCCGACACCCGATCCCTGCGGGGTCTGCGCCTCGTGCGTTGCCCTGGCCCCCGCGGGTCCGGGCAGCATCGACGTGATCGAAATCGACGCCGCGTCACACGGCGGCGTCGATGACGCGAGAGACCTGCGGGAACGCGCCTTTTACGCGCCAGTCTCCGGCCGCTTCAAGATCTACATCATCGACGAAGCGCACATGGTGACCAGGGAAGGCTTCAACGCGCTGCTCAAGCTGGTCGAGGAGCCGCCGCCGCACCTGAAGTTCGTCTTCGCCACCACCGAGCCGGAGAAGGTCATCGCAACCATCCGGTCGCGGACGCACCACTATCCGTTCCGGCTGGTCCCGCCCGCCGTGCTGCGCGAGCATCTCGAGCAGATCCTGGCCGCCGAAGAGGTGCCATACGAACCGTCGGTGCTGCCGATCGTGGTCCGGGCCGGGGCTGGCTCGGTCCGAGACGCACTATCCGTGCTTGACCAGCTGATAGCCGGCTCGGACTCCGGCGGCCTGCGTTACGACCGGGCTATCGCACTGCTCGGCTACACCGACGACCGGCTGCTCGACGAGGTCGTCGGCGCCTTCTCTGCCGGTGACGGCGCGGCTGTGTTCCACGCCATCGACCACGTGGTCGAGGCCGGTCATGACACCCGCCGGTTCGCCGCCGACCTGCTCGACCGGCTGCGCGACCTCATCGTGCTCTCGGCGGTGCCGGATGCGGCGTCCACCGGCCTGATCGACGCGCCGGCCGACAGGCTCGAACAGATGAGCGGCCAGGCGGCCGCGTTCGGCCAGGCCGGTCTCACGAAGGCCGCCGAGATCATCAGCGCCGGACTGCTGGAGATGCGGGGCGCAACCTCGCCCCGGCTGCTCCTTGAGCTGATGTGCGCCCAGGTGCTGCTGCCAGCCGGCAGCGCCGACAACGCCGGGCTAGCGGAGCGGATCGACCGGCTCGAGCGCATGCTCGGCTCTTCGCAGCAGGCCGCGCCCGTCCGGGCCGCGCCCGTCCGGGCCGAGCCAGACCGGGCCGCGCCACGCAGTGCCGCTGCAGACCGGCCCGCGCCACGCAGTGCCGCTGCAGACCGGACTGCACCAGACCGGACCGCGGCAGACCGGCCGGAGACAACCCCAGCAACCCAGCCGCCAACTCCCCGCCAGGCAGCACCGGCAGCCGCCGAAAGCGCGCACCCGTCTGGTCTGCCGGCCGATGCTGACGCCATCCGGGCCCGCTGGCCAGACATCCTGGCGGCGGTACAGGGCAAGCGGAAGGTGGCCTGGATCCAGCTGAGCAACGCCAGCGTGGAGTCGTATGCCGACGGCGTTCTGACACTCGCGTTCGCCCAGGCCGGCTTCGCTCACGGTTTCCAGACTGGAGGCTATGACCAGGACCTGAGCCAGGTGCTGGCTGCCATGTTCGGGAAGTCTCCGCAGATAAAGACAACTGTGCTGGCCGGCGGGGGGCTGGCCGGCAGGGGTCTTGCTGGTGGAGGACAGACTGGCGGGGCGCAGGCTGGCGGAGGGATAGCTGGCGGGAGCAGGCAGGCACCCGGTGAGTCAGCTGCCGGTGAGTCAGCTGCCGGTGGGTCAGGTCGCGGCGGGTCAGATTCCAGCGGGCCGGCTGGCGGTTCCCGTCCGGATCTAGCGGCGGGCGCATCGACGTCCTCGTCGCCGCCGTCATATCAACGAAGCCGCGGCAGGCAGCCCGGCGCCAACGGCGCGACCCAGTCCCGTGCGGGAAGCCGGCCGCGCCAGGCGCCTGCCGGCGACAGCCGCGACAGTCCGCGAGACCAGCGATTCTCAGGCGCAGACGGCGAGCCGGAACCCTCCGACCTCCCTGCACCGGACATGCTTACCGGTACCGGCCTTATCGAGCGTGAGCTCGGCGGCCGGGTAATCCAGGAGCTGGACGGATCCTGATCCTCGGGCCGGCCGCAACGTGCCGCGCGGAGGCGGAAGCCGTAGGCTCGGGGTGTCCAGCCAATCGGACTTGGGAGGTCGCGTGGAGCCGGGTGGCCAGCTCGATATGCAGCAACTCCTCGCCGCGGCCGCGGCCATGCAGAGTCAGCTCATGAACGCGCAGCAAGAGCTCGCCGAGGCCGAGATCGAGGGGACCGCTGGCGGCGGCCTTGTCCGCGCCACTGTCAACGGCCAGGGCGAGCTGGTAGATATCTCGATTGATCCGGCGGCCATCGACGCCGCCGACCCGCAAGATACCGCGCAAACCATCTCCGACCTGGTGCTGGCGGCTTACCGGGATGCCTGCCGGGCGGTTGACGACTTGCAGCAAGAGACGATGGCGCCGTTCGCGGCTGGCTTCGGCGGCGCTGGCCAGGGCGGCGGGACTGGCCAGGACGGATTGCCAGACCTGACGGGGCTGCCCGGCTTCCTCGGCACGACTGCATCCGGCCCGTCTGGCACGCAGCAGCCTGGCCAGGAGTCACCCGGTACTGAGCCGTCCGCTGAAGACCCGCCTGCCAGCGAGAGCTAGGCAGGCGCGAGGTGTACGAAGGCGTTGTCCAGGACCTGATCGACGAACTCGGCCAGCTACCCGGTGTCGGCCCGAAGGGCGCGCAGCGAATCGCCTTTTACCTGCTGTCCGCTGATCCGGTGGATCTCAAGCGGCTCGCGGCCGTGCTGGTGGAAGTCACCGAGCGGGTCAAGTTCTGCCGGGTGTGCTTCAACGTGGCCGAGGACGACGAGTGCCGCATCTGCAAGGACGGGCGCCGGGATCTGTCGGTGATCTGCGTCGTCGAGGAGCCGAAGGACGTCGCCGCGATCGAGAAAATCCGGGAGTTCCGCGGCCGGTATCACGTACTGGGCGGAGCGATCAGCCCGATCGACGGCGTCGGGCCAGACGACCTCCGGATCAGAGAGCTGATGGCAAGGCTTGCTGACGGTGCCGTCACGGAGATCATCCTGGCGACTGATCCGAATCTGGAAGGCGAGGCGACCGCGACCTATCTGGCGCGGATGATCAAGCCGCTCGAGCTGCGTGTCACCAGGCCCGCGAGCGGTCTGCCGGTCGGTGGCGAGCTTGAGTACGCCGACGAGGTAACTCTGGGCCGGGCGTTCGAGGGACGGAGGCTGCTAGATGTCTGACTCACCGCAGTGGCCAGCCGGCCAGCCTGTCGCGTCCGCTGATGGCGAGGCTGAGGCTGCCGATCTCGCCCCGGACCAGCCGGCCGCAGACTGGCGGCCGCTGGCCGACCGGATCGCCGGGAACGCGCGCGACTTCCTCGACGGCCTCGCCGCAGTGGCTCAGGGAGAGGGCGCGGAGGAGACCGTGCCGCTGCTCTTGCTCGAGATTGCGCAGGTAATGCTGGCCGGTGCCCAGCTCGGCGCGAGCAAGGACGTCATCCTGCCGAGTAACTGGGAGCCGGACGTCGGCGCGGATCCGGAGCTTGACCTGGACACGCTGCGTACCGGCCTAGCGGCTCGCCTTGCCGGGTTTGACGATTATGCCGAGATTTTCGACCCTTTCGCCGATACCCAGGCTACCCCGTTCCGGCTCTCTGATGATCTTGCGGCAGTGGCCGCGGACCTCGTCCACGGGCTCAAGCACTACGAGGCAGGACGAGTAGCCGAAGCGCTCTGGTGGTGGCAGTTCTCCTACGTGAACCACTGGGGCACACACGGCGGCGCGGCGCTGCGAGCGCTGCACTCGGTGGTCGCGCACGCCAGGCTGGACGTCGCGGAGGAACCGGCCGCGCGGTAGCAGGCCGCCGCCTCGGTAGACTCAGGGTCCGGCCAGAAACGAGCCGGTCCCGGCGGTCGGGTCCGGCCGGACCTAGCCGTACGCCGATACGGAGGAGCGCGCGCAGCCGTGGCCTTGGTCGTGCAGAAATACGGTGGTTCGTCGGTTGCTGATGCGGACGGCATCAAGCGAGTCGCGCAGCGCATCGTCGCGACCCGGAAGGCCGGGAACAGCGTCGTAGTCGTGGTGTCGGCCATGGGTGACTCCACCGACGAGCTCAGGGACCTGGCGAATCAGGTTAGCCCGGCGCCGCCGGGTCGCGAGCTGGACATGCTGCTAACGGCCGGCGAGCGGATCTCGATGGCGCTGCTGGCGATGGCGATCGCGAACCTGGGCCTGGAGGGCCGGTCGTTTACCGGATCCCAGGCGGGCGTCATCACCGATTCGACGCACGGTAAGGCCAGGATCATCGACATCACGCCGGGCCGGATCCAGACAGCACTCGACGATGGCGCTATCCCGATCGTGGCCGGTTTCCAGGGTGTCTCGCAGACCACAAAGGACATCACCACGCTTGGCCGCGGAGCTTCCGACACGACGGCGGTCGCGCTGGCTGCTGCGCTCGGTGCTGATTACTGCGAGATCTTCACTGACGTGGACGGCATCTTCACCGCCGACCCGAGGATCGTGCGGACGGCGCAGCAGATTCCGCGCATCTCCTATGAGGAGATGCTGGAAATGGCGGCGTGCGGCGCGAAAGTCCTGATGCTGCGGTGCGTCGAGTACGCCCGCAGGTACCAGATCCCCATTCACGTGCGCTCCTCATTCAGCAACAGGGAAGGCACCTGGGTCGCTGACGCAGGGGCGACCAGGGAAGGCGAGGCGATGGAGCAGGCGATCATCTCCGGCGTGGCGCAAGACCGCGGCGAGGCGAAGATCACGGTTGTCGGGGTGCCAGACAAGGTCGGGGAAGCAGCACGGATCTTCCGGGCGATCGCTGAGACCGGCATCAACATCGACATGATCGTCCAGAACATCTCAGCCGCGGCGACTGGCCGGACGGATATCTCTTTCACGCTGCCGAGAGACGACGGGCATGCGGCAATGACCAAGCTCGGCCAGCTGCAAGCCGAGGTCGGCTTCGACTCGCTGCTGTACGACGACCGGATCGGCAAGGTCTCGGTGATCGGAGCCGGCATGCGGTCGCACCCCGGCGTCAGCGCGACCTTCTTTGGTGCGCTGGCCGAGGCGGGCGTGAACATCGAGATGATCTCGACGTCGGAGATCAGGATCTCGGTAGTCGTGGACCAGAACGATGTGGACATGGCAGTGACGGCCGCGCACGAGGCCTTTGATCTCGGCGACGGCGGCGAGAAGGCCGTTGTCTACGGCGGGACCGGCCGATGACCGCGACGGGCGGGCGTCCCGTGCTTGCGATCGTCGGGGCGACCGGAGCGGTCGGCAGCGTCATGCGAGCGATCGTGTCCGAGCGCGCTGACATCTGGGGCGAGGTACGGCTGGTCGCCTCGGCCCGCTCAGCAGGTCGCAAGCTGCCGGTTCGCGGCGAGGATGTCGAGGTGCTCGCGCTCGCGCCTGAGGTCTTCGACGGGGTCGATCTGGCTATGTTCGACGTCCCGGACGAGGTGTCGGCGGAATGGGCGCCGGTGGCTGCTGAGCGCGGTGTCGTGGTGATCGACAAGTCGGGCGCGTTCCGGATGGATCCGCAGGTGCCGCTTGTGGTGCCGGAAGTCAATCCGGATGCGGCGTTCGACCGGCCTCGCGGCATCATCTCCGTACCCAATTGCACCACGCTCTCGCTGATCGTCGCGGTGGCTGCACTGCACCGCGCCTTCGGCCTGCGTGAACTGATCGCCGCGTCGTACCAGGCGGCCTCGGGGGCGGGCCAGGCTGGCACCGATGCGCTGTATGACCAGCTGGCCAAGGTTGCCGGGAGTCGCACGGTCGGCCAGTGCGCCGGGGACGTGCGGGCAGTGATTCCGGACGGCGGACCGTTCGGCGCTCCGCTAGCGCTCAACGTCGTGCCCTGGGCCGGCTCGCTCCGGGACGAGGGCTGGTCGTCGGAGGAAATGAAGATCCGTAACGAGACTCGCAAAATTCTCGCTATGCCGGACCTCAAGGTCAGCGCCACCTGTGTCCGCGTGCCGGTGATCACCGGGCACTCGCTGGCGCTGCACGTGACATTTGACCGCGAGGTCAGCCGGGAGGAGGCGCAGCAGGTGCTGCGCGAGTCGCCTGGCGTGGTGCTAGTCGACGACCCGGCCCGCGGCGAGTACCCGACTCCGGCCGATGTCGCTGGCCTGGATCCGACGCTTGTCGGACGGGTCCGGCAGAGCATGGACAATCCGCAGGCCCTGGATCTGTTCGTGGTCGGCGACAATCTGCGCAAGGGTGCGGCGCTCAATGCTGCCCAGATTGCCGAGTTGCTAGCGCCCGCGCTGGCTGCAAGCGCGGCTTCACAGGCGGCTGCGCCGGCTCGGTGAGCTCCGGTGTAACTGGCTTGCCCGCTGCCGTCAGCCAGCACGATGATCCTGCTGTGAGTGTCAGGGCTGCTCGCGTCGAGGATGCCGGGCGGATCGCAGAAATTCACGTCCTGGGCTGGCAGGGCGGTTACCGCGGCCTGATGCCGCAGGAGTACCTGGACGGGCTAGATTCGACCAGTCGACTTCCGCGCTGGGTCCAGTCGCTTCAAACGGCTGACGGGTCCCGCGGTGGCTGCCTCGTCGTGGCTGACGATGACGGTGTCCTGGCCGGCTTCGCCAATGTGGGCCGCTCGCGTGACGACGGCGCGGAGACCGGCAATGTCGGCGAGGTCATGGCGATCTATCTGGCACCTGACGCCTGGGGCAAAGGCCTGGGGCGTGAGCTGATGGCTGCGGCGCTGACGCACCTGGCAGGACTCGGTTACGACGAGGTCACGCTCTGGGTGCTCGACACAAACGTCCGTGCCAGGCGGTTCTACGAGGCTGCCGGGTTCCGGCTCGATGACGGCGTCAAGGTCGATGACAGTCACGGATTCCCGCTCCGGGAGCTCCGTTACCGCAAAAGCGCTTTCGTAGCCGCTGGCTCCCCGGCAGCTGAGCGCAGCGTCAGTCACGCAGAGCATGAGCCCATTCGCGGAGATGGCTCCTGATGTACTCGGCGGCCGGTCCCCAGTAATCCCCGTGACCGTCTGCGTGCAGCCGGGCCCATGGCTGCGTGCCCGTCTGCGCGCCGCGTTGCAGCAGGTTGAACATGCCTTCGGTGTGGGCGGCCATAAGTGGCGGGAGTTGGGTGCGCTGACCGGAGGTCAGGCCGTAGCCGTCGACTAGCGCGCGTAGCCGGGGCTGGTCAGCGGCCGGATCGCCGCCGCTTGCCATTGGCACGAATCCGGTCACGGCGTAAGCCAGGTCCCACAGCCGGGAGCCCGGGGCAGCGCCATCCCAGTCAATGAAGGCCCACCGCTCCGGCCCGAGCACAAGGTTCCAGGGCGCCAGGTCGTGATGGCAGATGAGGTCCTCACGATCGGGCGGGATGACGACCTGCCAGCGAGCGCCGGGTGGTGGCCTGAAGCTAGCGGAGGCGTCGTGCAGTTCCCTGATGATGCCGCCGACGCGATGCAGCCCGTCCAGGTCGAGGGGAGGCAGGTCCGCCGCGAGCTCGCCGGGCAGGTACTCCAGGACGTGCCTGCCGCGCTCGTCTCGTCCCAGCGTCCGCGGTGCACCGTCAAACCCGGCCGCCTCCAGGTGACGGAGCAATGACTCGACCGCGGGCGTCCACGGCCCGGGGAGCTTCCGGATCGTGCCGCCAGCAAGGATCACCGGGCCTGACGTGTTGCCGCCGGCGAGCGGCTGTTCAACGGGGGCGTCCACCGCGCCATTGTGCCGTCAGGCGCGTGCGCCGGGCACCAGCTTTTATGCCGGCCGGGCACTCGGCCGGACAGCTACTCCGGTCCGCCGGCAGTGCAGGGCTGGCTGGTGACCTGGCTGGCGCGGATCTGTTGCATGACGCGGCGTCGCTCGGCGTCGCTGAGGCGATCGATGAAGAGCTCACCGTGCAGGTGGTCGGTCTCGTGCTCGAGCGCCCGGGCGAGCTCTCCGGTGCCGGTCACGATGACCTGCCCCTGCCGGAGGTTGACCCCGGTGGCCGTCACCGACGCAGATCGAAGCCGCAACGCGCTGACGCCGGGAATCGACAAGCAGCCTTCTGGCCCGTAGTCGTCTCCGTTGCGCTCGATGATCCGCGGATTGATCAGATAGCCGAGCTGACCGTCTACGTTGTAGGCGAAGGCGGCCAGGCCAGAGCCGATCTGGTTAGCAGCAAGACCGGCACGCCCCGGCTCCTGGACGCTGTCGAGCAAGTCTTCGATGAGTACCGCCAGGGCGTCGTCGAAGTGCACGACTGGGTCGCTTGCGGTCCTCAGCAGAGGATCACCCAGGTAGCGCAGCGGCCGGATGCTCACGCCCGGGACTCGCGCTGGTCGCTATCCGCCGTCAGCTTCCCCAGCCGGTCCAGCACCAGCTGGTGCCAGCTGATCTCGGCATGCACCCGCAGGCGGGCGTGCTCCACCACCAGGTCGTCCGCGACCGTCTGGTCCGGCCAAGTGCGCTCACGCTGATGCTCTAGCTGGCTCGCTTGCGCTGAGAGCACCCGTATCCGGTCTTCGATATAACCCCGCAGAGTGTCTTCGCCGAGGTCACCGCTCATCGCCAGGGCAAGATCCACGGGGTCAGGTTGAAGCCTGATCTCCTGCAGCGCCTCAGCGCGGAGCACCCGCAGCTCGCGGTGACCCTCCGCAGTAATGCCGTACACGGTGCGCGCCGGGAACTGACCGTCTTGCTCGGTCCGCAGGGCCTCGATCAGGCCTTCGGCTGCCAGCCGGTGCAAAGCGCTATACAGCGAGCCGGGCTGGACTTCGGACCACATTTCAGTCCGGTCGACACGAGCGTCACGCCGCAGCTGGTGGCCATACATCGGGCCGCGCTTGGCCAGCGCGCCGAGAATGAACAAGCGAGTCGGATTCACTACAGTAGTAAAACACGACTAGTCAAATTTGACACGACACCTTCTACGTCGCCCCGGCAAGCCTCGTGACTGCCGGGATTGCTATTGCGCCTGCTGTAACTCGGCGCTCGGCGTAGCGTCCGCCTGACCAGGCCGGGACAGTGCGCGCAGATCCTCGCGTGCTCTGGCAAGTTCTGCTTCGCACCGGCTGATCGCGACCTCGGTACGGTCCGGCATGTCTTCCAGGGATTCATCCCAGTCGGCCCAGGTACGTGCTCCGTTCCTGAGGCCCTCAAGCATGACTTCGAGCCATGCGACAGCCGAGGCGGCCATCGCCACCTTCTCGCTCGCGCTCAGGTCGGGGCTCTGCGAAGGCTCCGATGGCAGGCTCGGGTCGACTAGGTCATCTCCGTCCACAGACGTTGATTCGCGGATCCGGCGTAAGGCGTTACTGACTGCGTCCTCCCGCGCTACCGGCTGCATCTCAGCCCGGCATCCATTCCAGATACAAGGTGCCAGTTCGATTGTCAGTGGCAGCCGCTACGGTTGCAGGCGGTCGCTGTGGCTCCAGTGCGGCCAAAGTTTTCCGTCGATGGGAGGGGTTTGGCAATGCCTGAGGTGACACGGTACGAACACGGCGTTCCGTCCTGGGTGGACATCGGGACGCCCGACCCGAGCGCTGGCGTGCGCTTCTATTCCGAGCTGTTCGGCTGGGAAGGCCAGGATATGGGTGAGGAGGCTGGCCACTACACGATCGTCACAAAGGACGGTAAGCAAGTAGCGGCGATCTCACCCGCACAGGACCCGGGTCCGCCGCGGTGGACTACGTACATCAACGTGGACGACGTCGACGAGGTCGCCAGGAAGGCTGAAGCGGCTGGCGGCCAGGTCATCTTTGCCCCGATGGACGTTATGACCGCGGGCCGGATGGCGATTTTCGCCGACACCACTGGCGCTTTCATCGCGGCCTGGCAGCCGGGCGAGCATCTTGGCGCACAGCTGGTCAACGAGCCGGGCGCGTTCACCTGGAGCGAGCTGACCAGTTCCGACGTCGCCAGGTCGAAGGCGTTCTACTCCGCGGTATTCGGCTGGGGCTGGGGCGGCGGCGACGACTACCCCGAGGCTCAAGTTAGCGGCCGCACCATTGGCGGGATCATGCCCAGGCGACCCGACATGCCTGCCGAGGTGCCTGACAACTGGCTCGTCTATTTCGGCGCTGCGGATGTCGACGCCGACGTGAAGAAAGCGATAGACCTAGGCGCCAGCGTGGTGGCCGGTCCGGCTGACATCCCGGGCACGGGCCGCTTCGCGGTGCTCGTCGACCCGCAGGGCGCGGCGTTTGCCTTGTTCCGAGGCTAGGCGGGAGCACGCGGCGACCGAACATCTAGTTCCGGCTTCGGATTGGGGACCTAGCCTGCCCGCCGCCCGGCTGCAGGCGATCGCCTTGCGCCCGGGCGCCGGCAGGGCTCCCAGGATTTCTAATGGGTCTGGCCCGTTTGACATCGGGTGCACAGATCGCTGAGACATTGGACGGTCTCGTCGTCGGTGGCTGGATTCTTCCCGCGTGTTAGGACAACCTATGTCGATAGATGCGCGTCAAAGTCTAAAGTGCCACTGAGTGGTGCGCTCGGCACGGCAGGAGGGGCGGGGAGTGGCTTTTTCGCGTGGCCGAGCGGCGTCAGCCACCGGGAGTCGGCGCCTGCGAGCAAGTGCTAACGGCAGATTTTGCGCCATATCTAATGCGATGCTACGCAATGTCACCTGCGGTGAGCCCAAATCTGTTAGGCCGCGCCGCCAGAATAACGTTAAATGTAAATATATTGTCTGATTTGGGCTTGAACCGGGTGGGGAAGATGATGTATCTCTCAAAAGAGACAAAACGTACAAGACTTTACATACTGGCAGGTCTAGTCCTCCTTGTCGGATTGCTAATCACAGGCCCTCAGAAGGCTTGGGCAGCGTCGGGCGCGTCGGATAATTTCGCGCGGGCTAACGGGAGTCTGGGGGCGAACTGGACGGCGACGGCTGATGGCGGGCTGACGCTGTCTTCTGACCAGGCGGTGGGTGGGTCGTCGGGTAACTCGGGGGACATGTGGTCGGCTAACAGTTTCACGTCGGACCAGTACTCGCAGGTGATGCTGACCTCGACGCAGCTGACCGCGACTCAGTGGGTCGGCCCGTCGGTGCGGGCGCAGAGTTCGGGCCTGAACGCTTACGTTGCGATCTATTTCTGGAACAACGGCAGTCCGGAGATCATGCTGTTCTTGCGTAATAACGGCGGGTGGTCTCAGCTGGGCAGTTCGTACAGCACGTCGCCGCTGGGGTCGGGCGCGGTGCTGAGCTTGCAGGCTGCGGGCAGCGCCCTGTCGGTTGCGGTGAACGGGACGGTGGTGATCTCGGCCACTGACAGCACGTTTACCGGCGGCGCGCCGGGGCTGATGACTAACGGCGCGGCGCATGCTGGCGGGTGGGCTGGCGGTTCTGGTGCTGCTCCGGCCGGCACTTCCGGGTTCGGGTCGGGGTCGGGTGGCTCGACGCCGACTTACACGGTCGGCGGCACGGTGTCGGGGCTGTCGGGCACGGTGGTGTTGCAGGACAACGGCGGTGACAACCTGAGCGTTTCGGCGAACGGGTCGTTCACCTTCGCGACCGCGCTGGCAGGCGGCGCGCCTTACAGCGTGACCGTGGCGTCGAGCCCGTCGGGCCAGGCGTGCACCGCGGCGAACGCGTCGGGCACTGTCGGCTCGGCGAACGTCACCAGCGTGACCGTCACCTGCAAGAACGCCGGGCCGTCGGGCGCGTCGGATAATTTCGCGCGGGCTAACGGGAGTCTGGGGGCGAACTGGACGGCGACGGCTGATGGCGGGCTGACGCTGTCTTCTGACCAGGCGGTGGGTGGGTCGTCGGGTAACTCGGGGGACATGTGGTCGGCTAACAGTTTCACGTCGGACCAGTACTCGCAGGTGATGCTGACCTCGACGCAGCTGACCGCGACTCAGTGGGTCGGCCCGTCGGTGCGGGCGCAGAGTTCGGGCCTGAACGCTTACGTTGCGATCTATTTCTGGAACAACGGCAGTCCGGAGATCATGCTGTTCTTGCGTAATAACGGCGGGTGGTCTCAGCTGGGCAGTTCGTACAGCACGTCGCCGCTGGGGTCGGGCGCGGTGCTGAGCTTGCAGGCTGCGGGCAGCGCCCTGTCGGTTGCGGTGAACGGGACGGTGGTGATCTCGGCCACTGACAGCACGTTTACCGGCGGCGCGCCGGGGCTGATGACTAACGGCGCGGCGCATGCTGGCGGGTGGGCTGGCGGTTCTGGTGCTGCTCCGGCCGGCACTTCCGGGTTCGGGTCGGGGTCGGGTGGCTCGACGCCGACTTACACGGTCGGCGGCACGGTGTCGGGGCTGTCGGGCACGGTGGTGTTGCAGGACAACGGCGGTGACAACCTGAGCGTTTCGGCGAACGGGTCGTTCACCTTCGCGACCGCGCTGGCAGGCGGCGCGCCTTACAGCGTGACCGTGGCGTCGAGCCCGTCGGGCCAGGCGTGCACCGCGGCGAACGCGTCGGGCACTGTCGGCTCGGCGAACGTCACCAGCGTGACCGTCACCTGCAAGAACGCCGGGCCGTCGGGCGCGTCGGATAATTTCGCGCGGGCTAACGGGAGTCTGGGGGCGAACTGGACGGCGACGGCTGATGGCGGGCTGACGCTGTCTTCTGACCAGGCGGTGGGTGGGTCGTCGGGTAACTCGGGGGACATGTGGTCGGCTAACAGTTTCACGTCGGACCAGTACTCGCAGGTGATGCTGACCTCGACGCAGCTGACCGCGACTCAGTGGGTCGGCCCGTCGGTGCGGGCGCAGAGTTCGGGCCTGAACGCTTACGTTGCGATCTATTTCTGGAACAACGGCAGTCCGGAGATCATGCTGTTCTTGCGTAATAACGGCGGGTGGTCTCAGCTGGGCAGTTCGTACAGCACGTCGCCGCTGGGGTCGGGCGCGGTGCTGAGCTTGCAGGCTGCGGGCAGCGCCCTGTCGGTTGCGGTGAACGGGACGGTGGTGATCTCGGCCACTGACAGCACGTTTACCGGCGGCGCGCCGGGGCTGATGACTAACGGCGCGGCGCATGCTGGCGGGTGGGCTGGCGGTTCTGGTGCTGCTCCGGCCGGCACTTCCGGGTTCGGGTCGGGGTCGGGTGGCTCGACGCCGACTTACACGGTCGGCGGCACGGTGTCGGGGCTGTCGGGCACGGTGGTGTTGCAGGACAACGGCGGTGACAACCTGAGCGTTTCGGCGAACGGGTCGTTCACCTTCGCGACCGCGCTGGCAGGCGGCGCGCCTTACAGCGTGACCGTGGCGTCGAGCCCGTCGGGCCAGGCGTGCACCGCGGCGAACGCGTCGGGCACTGTCGGCTCGGCGAACGTCACCAGCGTGACCGTCACCTGCCAGGCCATCGGGCCGCTCACCGTGAGTTACGTGTCCACCGATGCCAACGGCGTCGCCACATACAACATGACGTCCTCGATCGTGAGCGGCGGCGCGACCGAGCCGCTCCGGGTACTGAATCCGACGAATCCAGCCCCGGGCGTGGCACACAACTTCCTGATTGCGCTGCCGGTCGAACCG
The DNA here is from genome assembly GCA_963831615.1 of uncultured Actinomycetota bacterium. Taxonomy (GTDB): domain Bacteria; phylum Actinomycetota; class Actinomycetes; order Streptosporangiales; family Streptosporangiaceae; genus JAJYUU01. The sequence goes on from CAWHQU010000008.1 coordinate 426,859, forward strand.
GGAGAAGGCACTACCTACGGCGACGCCATGTCGACGCTAGAGTCGCTGAACGCCCAGAACCAGTACAACCTCACGATCATCGAGCCATCGTTCGCCATCGATCCGTGGTACGCCAACAGCGCTACCGACCCGACGGAGCAGATGGAGACGTTCATGACGAACCAGCTCGTGCCGTGGATCAAGGCGAATCTAGCGACTACCGGCAAGGAGCAGGTCTGGCTGATCGGCTTCTCGAAGTCCGGAGTCGGCGCGCAGGACCTGATCCTGAAGCACCCCAGCGTCTATACCCTGGCGGCGACGTGGGACTTCCCGGACTCGACCAGCTACAACGCGCTCGGGACCAGCGAGGCGACCGGCTACGGCACGAACGCAAACTTCCTGGCCAACTACGAGCTCTCGCAGAGCTTTGTCGACACCTACGCGGCGCCATTCACCGCGCACAAGCGCATCTGGATAGGCGGGTACTACTACTTCGAGTGGGATGTCTATAACACCTACGCCCCCGAGCTAACCAACGCGGGCATGCAGTACGACGAAGAAGCCCCGACCGAGATGGCGCACAACTGGGGAAGCGGATGGGTTGCGGGTGCGATGGCTGCCCTATATCAGGACAGCATTAACTTGTCCTCCTGATCCGGCGAAGAGGCCCGCTCCTCATGACGAGGAGCGGGCCTCTGACCTCGGCTTCCGCGCTGTTCGGGCCCCACTTCATCACGGTGTCGTCCCGGCTGGTTAAGCCGCTTGGCATGCTGGTGCCTTCCGGCAAGAGACGACGACCTGCCTCTCCCGGTCACGCCCCCTGGCCGCTGGATGCATGGCCGCCGGTGCCGACCCGGTTCGTGCTGTGTACCAAGAACCGGATCGTTCCGCCCGAGTTCGTGCGCCGGGTCGTGGCTGATCGCCTGGGCCCTCCGGGTTCATCGCTGCAAGACAGGTTGATGTGGTCGGGAATGACACCGGCAATGCGGGGTCGTTGCTGTACTTCTCTGCTGTACAGATCGGCTATGGTCGTCAGTCGTGATTGAGGACGGGGAGCAGGCCACGGGCGCGGTCACGACAGTCGCGCGGATCGGCGAGACCATTCGCCAGGCCGACCGGAGTGTGGACATCGGCGGTGCATGCGCTGCTTGAGCATCTTGAACGGGCCGGGTTCCGTGGTGCGCCTCGGCCGCGTGGAATCGACGAGCAGGGTCGCGAGGTTCTGACACTTGTGCCCGGAGAGGTGGCCATGCGGCCGTGGCCAACGGTGCTGGTATCAGGCGATGGCCTGTGGCAGCTGGCGCGCTGGCTGCGGGAGTATCACGACGCGGTCGCCGATTTTGTCCCGCCCGCGAAGGCGGGCTGGATCGTTCCTGATGCGACCTGGCAACCGGGACAGATTGTTCGCCACGGTGACCTCGGCCCGTGGAACTCGGTGTGGCGCGGCGAGAACCTTACAGGGTTCATCGACTGGGACTTCGCCGAGCCCGGCGAAGCGCTGGATGACGTGGCGCAGCTGGCGTGGAACGCCGTGCCGCTGCGTGGCCCGGACATGATGCAAGCGGCCGGTCTGGCCGAGGGCTGCGACCTGCGTGTTCGGGTCAATATGCTGTGCCAGGCGTATGGAGTGGCTGCCTCATCAACGCTCGACGCGCTGGAACGGCTGATCGCGCGGGAGATCTCCAGGCTCCAGGTCCTTGGCTCAGCTGGAGTCGAGCCCTGGTCGAGTTTCCGCGAACGCGGCGACGAGGCATCACTGGGACAGGAGCTTGGCTGGCTGATCGCCAATCGCTCGTCCCTAGTCTCGGACGAGCCAGTGAGTTGATTGCTGGGGAGGCGAGGCGACCGACGCACTATCAGCTTGGGAAACGGCTCGGCAAGCAACTCGGCTCGTAGCCGTTGCTGTATTTCGCTGCTGTACGGGCAAGGAAAAGGCCATCTCCAGCTGAAGGAGATGGCCTCTGACCTGGGTCGGGGTGGCCGGATTTGAACCGGCGGCCTCTTCGTCCCGAACGAAGCGCGCTGCCAAGCTGCGCTACACCCCGCTGACCGCCCGAGAAGTCTAGCTGATCCCGGCTACCAGCGTGAGCAGCGTAGCCTCTGGGCGGCAAGAGAAGCGAACCGGGGAACTCGGAGCAGTCCCGAGACCGGCAGATACGTGCAACCACGGCGTGGCTGCCGTACGAGCGGCAGGATAGCGGTGCAGGCCGCTGACCATGTCAGAGCTGATGCCGCAATTGGTGACCAGCGCCCCGTAGCCGGGCACGCAGACCTGGCCGCCGTGCGTGTGCCCGGCCAGTAGCAGGTCGAAGCCGTCGGCCGCGAACTGGTCGAGACGGGTCGGCTCCGGCGAGTGCATGACCCCGAGGCGCAGGTCAGCTGCCGGGTCTGTGGCTCCGGCGACTTCGTCGTACCGGTCCAGCCGGATGTGGGAGTCGTGTATTCCGGCCACTTCAATATCGTGGTCGCCGACCTTGATCCGGCCCCGCCTGTTGTTCGCATCGAACCAGCCGGCGCTTTCCATGCTCTCGCCAAGTTCACGCCAGGGCAGGTCGGGGGCATCCCGGTCGTGATCACCGAAGCTAGGTCCGCGGAGGTACCGCAGCGGGTTCTTGATCCTGGGCGAGTACAGGTCATTGGAGCCGAAGACGAACACGCCGGGCCGGTCCAGGAGCGGGCCGAGCGCGGTCAGGAACGGCTGGACCGCCTGCTGGTGGGCGATCGAGTCGCCGGTGTTCACCACCAGGTCAGGCTCGAGCGCGTCGAGGGACCTCAGCCAGGAGAGCAGGCGGTGGCGACCCGGGGTGAGATGAGCGTCGGAAATGTGCAGGATGCGAAGAGGCGCCGAGCCAGCCGGCAGCACCGGAACGTCGTACTGGCGCAGAACGAACCAGTTCCTCTCGATCACGGACGCGTAGCCGAAGCCCGCGGCGCCGACGAGGAGACCAGCCTTGAGGAGGGTTCGCGCTCGCATGCACACATGGTGCCATGCCCGCCGGACTGCACCGGCCGCGCACCTCGCGGGGCACGGCAGGATAGTCCCATGCCTACTCTGAAGGACCAGCTGAGAACCGACCTCACCACCGCGATGAAGGCCAGGGACGAAACCCGGACCCGAACCATCCGGATGGCCTTGACTGCCATCAGTACCGAGGAAGTCTCCGGCGCGGCAGCCCATGACCTCACAGACGAGCAGATAACCAAGATCCTCACCAGGGAGGCCAAGCGCCGCCGCGAGGCCGCCGCCGCGTTTGCCGATGCCGGACGCGACGACAAGGCCGCCGACGAGCGGGCCGAGGAAGAGGTGCTGGCTGAGTTACCTGCCCGCGCAGCTCAGCGACGACGAACTCGCCGCCCTGGTGGCTGCCGCTATCACCGAGACGGGCGCGTCAGGGCCGGGCGGGATGGGCCAGGTGATGAAGGTCGTGGCACCGCAGGTCGCCGGCCGGGCAGATGGCAGCAGGGTGGCGGCCATGGTCAAGAGCAGACTGGCGGCCGGCTGAGTCCCGGGCTCAGTGGGTTGGCGGGGGCGTAGGCGGCGGTCCGCCGCCGCCGGGCCCAGGCCCGCCGCCCTTACCGGGGCCGCCGCCCTTACCGGGGCCGCCACCCTTGGGCTTCTTCGGACCGATCGTCCTCGGAGCTCCCCAGCCGTTGCCCTCGCTGAAGTAAGAGCTCGGCGGGTAGACGAAACTGACGTCCGGTCCCAGGGCCGCCCGCAGGAACGTGTACTCCCACGTGGCACCCGGTGCGTTGTCACCGTACATCTGGCCGGGGCAGCTCAGGCCGGTCAGGTCGTCGAAGCAGGAGGCCGACCCGACCATCGGGTACTTGATCGGGTTCCTCGGGTTGAACACCGACACGTAAGCGGCAAGCCTCGGGGTGTAGCCCGCAAACGCAGCGAAGTAGCCGCTGTTGGCAGTGCCGGTCTTGGCAGCCGCAGTGTGGCCAGGAATGCCGCGCCCGGCGGCGGTTGCACCTTGCTGGGTCAGTGTGCCCTGCAGGATGTAGTTAGCGGCGTCCGCGACACCCTTGGACATGTCCCGGTGGCAGCTGTCGGGGTGAACCGCAAGCTGCTGGTGGGTCGCGATATTCTCGATCTTCGTGATCGCCTGCGGGCTGCAGTACATGCCGCGCGCGGCCACCGACGCGTAGGCAGCAGCCATGCTCATCGGCGAAACGCCGACCGAGCCGAGCGTGAAGCTCGAGAAGTCGAAGGCTGGCAGGCCGTTCTTGCCGAGCGCGTGGTCGTACTTCATCAGCGAGGTGCCGTCGGCCCTTGTCATGCCCATGTCGACCGCGGTCTTGACGACGTTGCACAGGCCGACCTGCTGCTCAAGGTTGACGAAGTACAAGTTGATGGACAGCGCGGTGGCCTCAGCCATCTGCCACACCTCTGTGCCGCTCGTCGGGCCCTCGGCGTTCTGGTACTGCGCAGCCGGATCGGTCTGCCCGTAGCAGGTCGGGAACGGGCCCACGGTGGCGGGTGCCTTGACCTTGATCGTGTGGCCGAACGGAAGGCCCTGCTTCAGGGCGGTTATCAGCGTGAAGAGCTTTGACGACGAACCGGTCTGCACGCCGTTGGGGTCACCGCCGTACTGCGCGTTCACCGCGTAGTCGATCTCGTCCTGGCCGGCGGCAGTGTCGAGGCCGTATGTGCGGTTGACGGCTATCGCTCGCACGTCCCCGGTGCCCGGCTGGAGCAGCACCTCGGTATCGGCGTTGCGGTTCGGGTTAACTGTCGAGTTGTTCGGCGGCTGGACGTAGTTGACGGCACGGTCGGCCGCCAGCTGGTCCCTCATGTTCAGCGTGGTGTGGATGGCCAGCCCGCCAGAGTTCTGGATGTCGGACCAGACCGTTGGGTAGTCGAGCTTCAGCACATGCTTGACGTAGTCGCAGAAGAATGCGGACTTGGCCACGGACGGGCTATCGCAGCCAACGCTCAGCGGTTCGGATGACGGCTTCAGGCCGAGCGGCGCTTTCTCGGCAGCCAGTGCTACTGGCCTTCGGAACGTAGTGCAGTTGCCACATCCGCGTGAGCACTTGGGCCCGCCGTTGCAGGGCTGCGGCAGGGTACGCGAACGGGTCGTACGCAGTCGGGGACTGCACGATGCCAGCCAGCAGGGCGGCCTCGGGCAAGGTCAGCTGCGACGCGTTCCTGCTGAAGTAGGTCTGCGCAGCGACCTGGATGCCGTACGAGTGGTTGTCGAAGTAGGCAACGTTGAGGTACGACGTCAGTAGCTCGTCGGGGGTCAGCTCGTGCTCGACAGCCGCGGCGAGTCGCAGTTGCTGGATCTTGCGCTGCAGGTCGGGCGCGCGTGCCTGGTCTGCCGCCAGCAGATTGTTGCCGGCTTGCAGCACCTTGACGTTCTTCACGTACTGCTGGGCGATCGTCGAGGCGCCCTGGAGCTGCGAGCCGCTTCCGGTGCTGACCAGGGCTCGCAACGTGCCGCGCGGGTCGAGCGCGCCCTGTGTGTAGAAGGTGTCATCCTCTATCGCTACGATCGCCTCGCGCATCACCGGCGCGATGTGGCTGAAAGTGACCGGCACCCGGTACACGTCGTACGGGTAGAAGAACGCGAGGGGCTTGCCTTCGCTGTCGTAAAGGACGGACCTGGTCGGCGCTGCGCCGAGCTTGCCGACCTGCAGCGTGTCGAAGGTATTGGCGGCATCGCGGACTGCAATGCCAGTGATCCCGACGACCGGGAGGGCGGCAGCAGCGAGCAGCAACGCAGCCACAAGCGTCATCAGCACGAGGCGGGGAATCGTTCCGCCTACCAACGCGCCGGCGCGGCGCAACGCGGTTTGCACCCGCCCAGGCTACGCTCCATTAGCAACCGCCAGCCACAAGACGAGCCGGCGGCGCCCCGGCTCCGCGCTAATCTCCACCCCCCGACAAATCACAGACCCAGCCGGCCGGACTCACCTGCAACCACTGGCCCTCCTGCAACTCCAGCCAACATAGGCTCGGTCCGGACACTGCACTCCCAACGACATCGCCAGCCTCAACCGATGTAGTGACGTAAGCTCCGTGTCACTACCAGGTCGCAGCGAGTAGTCGCTTCGTTAACTTCACAGCGATCCCGCGGAGTGGCGCAGTGTAGCCAGTAGCCACACTGACCTCCATAGCCCAACCGGACTATTCAATATGGGCCGGCTGGGGGCTAGCGCTGCGCGCCGGACTTCCGTAAGTTACTCTTCCGCGACCATCACTCGCCGGAGCCTGTCGCCCCGAGTCGGCTCCGGACCGCAACTGAACGCCACCCGGGCGTGATCACCCCCGCGGGCGTGACGATCAGAGGAGCTGGACCACATGTGGATCACGGACTGGACTGCGCGTGCCGCGTGCAAGGGAACTGACCCGGACGAGCTATTCGTCCAGGGCGCGGCGCAGAACCGGGCCAAGCTGATCTGCCGCGGCTGCCCGGTCAGGACAGAGTGCCTGGCCGATGCCCTGGACAACCGGATCGAGTTCGGCGTCTGGGGCGGAATGACCGAACGTGAGCGCCGCGCACTGCTGCGTCGCCTGCCGGACGTCACGTCCTGGCGCGACCTGCTGGAGAACGCGCGCAACCGCTACGAGCGCACCGGGGATGAGCTCGTCGCAAGCTAAGACCTTCAGGCCGGAACGCGCGCGAAGCGGCCCGGCGCCGGACCAGGGTGACGCAGCCACACGGCGGTAAACGGCTGCCTCGACTCGGCACGTCCCCGCCCGCGCAGCCTCATGTAAAGACAGCTTCAACAGGTACTCATACGCTGTGGCTTGTTGCGATCCCTATGGCGCGTGGCATGCCTCTGCGACTGGATGCGGTATGTCAGGCAGTCAGAATCGGGCTCACTGGCTAGCTAGAGGCAAATGACTCGCCGATGCGACGCAAGCCTTCGAGGTCGTGTACGTCCTCGGGCTGCGCCGGTATCGCGGCCATCGGAACGAGCGGGTGCGCGGCGGCGAATCCGCCAGCGATCCTCCGCTCGGATGCTGCCTGCGTCATCCGGTCGGCATGCAACTGCAGGGCGGCAATCGTCAGTTGCCGGGCCGCCGCGTGGTCGCCTGACCCGCCGTGCATTGCCGCGTCGTGGCCAGCAGCCCCGTGGTTAGCGGCCCCGTGGCCGGATGCGTCGTGGCCAGATCCCGTGCTGCCAGCGGTGGCGCCCGCCAGGACCTCAGCAGCTGCCAGGCTCCTGGCAGCCGACAGGTGCGCGGCGGGGACTTGCTGCACCCGATTGAGAATCAGCCCGGCCAGCGGCATGCGCTCGGTATCCAGCCGCTCGACGAAGTAGGACGCCTCCCGCAGGGCGTCTTCTTCCGGAGCAGCCACCACGAGGAAGGCCGTGCCAGGGGCGCGCAGCAACTGGTAAGTGTAATCGGCTCGTTCCCTGAACCCGCCGAACATCGTGTCCAGCGCGCTGACGAAAGTCTGAACGTCCCGGAGCACCTGGGTGCCGAGAATCTTCGTCAGCACTCCGGTCACGACGCCGAACCCGGCATTGAGTGCGCGAAGATAAGCCCGGCCGCCGACCTTGGCCGGCGCGGTCAGCAGCCGCAGCAGACGTCCGTCGAGGAACCTGGCGAGACGCTGCGGCGCGTCCAGGAAGTCCAGTGCCGACCGGCTCGGCGGAGTGTCCACCACGATCAGGTCCCATTCGTCGGCACGCCGCAGCTGGCCGAGCTTCTCCATCGCCATGTACTCCTGCGTGCCGGCGAAGCTGGATGACAGCGACTGGTAGAACGGGTTCGCGAGGATCTGGGCGGCGCGGTCTGGATCTGCGTGAGCCTCGACGATCTCGTCGAAGGTTCGCTTCATATCCAGCATCATGGCGTGCAGGCTGCCGGCCGATTCGACCCCGTTCCCGGCCTGATGGTCGGAGGTTTTGATGCCGCGCACCGGTCTTGGAGTGTTGTCCAGTGAGGTTAGTCCCATGGACTGTGCGAGGCGGCGGGCCGGATCCACGGTGAGCACCACCACATGCCTGCCGCGCTCGGCAGCGCGTAGCCCGAGAGCGGCCGCGATAGTCGTCTTTCCCACTCCGCCGGAGCCGCAGCAGACAATGATGCGGGTCCGGCGGTCGTCGATCAGCCGGTCGACGTCGAGCCGGGGCGGCGGTCGTCCGGTCATCAGGCCGCCTTCTGCTCGCGCAACGCAATCGCCAGCCGGTACAGCCCGGCCAGGTCGATGCCACCGCTTATCCAGGGCAGCCGGTAACAAGGCTGGCGCGCGGTGTCCAGCCGCTGCTGTTGTTCCTCTTGGCCGAGAGTCGTCCTGGCCTGCTCGGCCAGTTCGGCGGCCAGTGCGCTAGCCAGGCCGTGGCTGTCGTCCAGGCCGGCCGACTTCAGGCCGGTAGCCAGCTGGGATAGGTCGAGCTTGCCGGCCGCCGCCTTCTTGACCTGGCCTGGCGGCAGTGCAAGCGGTCTGGTCATGTTGACGATGATGGCACCGGGCCTGATGCCGCCAAGCTCGCGCAATTCGGCGATGCCGTCGAGTGTTTCCTGCACCGGCATCTCCTCGAGCACTGTGACGAAATGCACGACGGTTTCCGGCGAGCGGATTACCTGCTGCACGGTATCGGCGTGACCCCGGATCGGGCCGACCCGCGCGAGGTCCGAGACCTCGGCGCTCACGTTGAGGAAGCGGCCGATCCGGCCGGTGGGCGGAGCATCCATCACAACCGCGTCGTAGCTGCGTCCCCGGCTGCCGTCCTTGCGCCGGACGGCTTCCGCAGCCTTACCGGTGAGCAGCACGTCGCGGAGGCCAGGCGCGATCGTCGTGGCGAAATCCATGACGCCGAGCCTCGCCAGCGCACTGCCGGCGTGCCGGAGGCTGTAGAACATCTGCAGGTATTCGATGAGGGCCGATTCCGGGTCGGCTACCAGCGCGAACACGTCGCCGCCTGGGTGGGAGCCGGTACCCGGCCCGACGGCGATCCGCCGTTCCTCGTACGGCAGCGGCGGCACGTCGAACAGCTGCGCTATGCCCTGCCGGCCCTCGACCTCCATCAGCAGCACCCGGCGGCCGTCGGCGGCGAGAGCCAGCGCGAGCGCGCCAGCCACCGTCGTCTTGCCCGTGCCGCCCTTGCCCGTGACAACGTGCAGCCGTACGCCGTCCCAGTCGGTGTCCCGCGTAGCCACGATTGGAGGTTATCTGGGGCCGGGGAGGAACGAGCGCAGGTGCCCCTGCGGGGCGGGAGATTCCGGATCGCGTGACATGTCCGTTATCTCCGCACTGTTGGCCTGGGGCAGAATCTCACTACGCTGGATACCGAGGGTTCGCTGATCCGCGGACCCACGGGAAGAGGTGTCCGCACATGGATGCGCTGATCGCCATCGTCGTTGTCATAGTTCTAGCCGCGGTTATTACTGGAGCTCGCGCTATCAAGACCGTGCAGCAATACGAGGACGGAATCATTTTCCGGTTCGGGAGGGTGCTGCCGGGCGTGCGAGGACCCGGCCTGACTCTCATCCGGCCGATCGGCGACAAGCTGGTCAAGGTCAACAAGCAGATCATTGCGATGGGCGTGCCTGCTCAGGAAGGCATCACCAGGGACAATGTCAGCGTCCGGGTGGATGCGGTGGTTTACTTCCGTGTCGTCGACCCGATCAAGGCCTCGATCAACGTGTTCAACTATCAGAACGCGATATCGCAGCGGGCACAGACCTCACTGCGGTCGATCATCGGCCAGTCGGAAATGGACGAGCTGCTAGCCGAGCGGGACACTGTCAACCGGCGGCTGGCCGCGATCATCGACGAGGGGACCGAGGTCCCCTGGGGCGTCAAGGTGGAAAGCGTCGAGATCAAGGACGTGTCACTGCCGGAGGGTATGAAGCGCTCGATGTCGCGGCAGGCTGAAGCGGAGCGGGAACGGCGGGCGCGGATCATCACGGCCGATGGCGAGTTCCAGGCTTCGAAGCGGCTGGCTGCCGCCGCTAACGTGATGGCCCGTGATCCGGCTGCGCTGCAGCTGCGGCTGCTGCAGACCGTCGTGGAAGTGGCGGGTGAGCGCAACAGCACGCTGGTGATGCCGATTCCGGTCGAGCTGCTCCGCTTCTTCGACAAGTTCACGCCGTCATCCAGCGGCCCCGCCAGGCCAGAGTCCGAGTCGGCGTCATTGGGAGACTTCAGCGACGCAGAGATCGCCGGGGAGGAGCGGCCGGCCGCGATCGACAAAGGTCCGGACCTGGCGCTCGGGAGCGCAGCGGACGTGCCACTGGACATTCCCGAGGTCCCGGAGATTCCCGAACTGTCGCCGGCCGAGAAGGGCGAGATCGGCACCGTGCACCACCCGGCCAGCCGCGACGGCGGCCCGTCCGCCGCTGCCAGCTCCGCTTCTGCCGCCAGCACCGCATCGGCCGCAGGCGAGGACGACGCATCGGCGCCGGAGGCATAGCGCGGGGTGGCGTAGCGCAGGTTGTGTCATAGCGCAGGCTGGCGACCGACGTAGACAGTGCCGGCTGCCTGCCCTGTAAGGTTCGGCTATGGCCAAGTGGGAGTACGCGACCGTGCCGTTGCTGGTGCATGCAACGAAGCAGATCCTGGATGGCTGGGGCGACGACGGCTGGGAACTCGTGGCAGTCGTGCCGGGCCCGAATCCGGACCAGCTCGTGGCTTACCTCAAGCGGGTCAAGGAATGACCGAGCCGGGCTCAACCGATTCTGGCGCAGGTGCCGTGTCCGGACCGCAACAGCGGCTGGAGGCTCTCGGGCTGACGTTGCCGCCGGTCGTCACACCGCTGGCGGCCTACGTGCCAGCGGTCAGGTCCGGCACTATGGTCTACACCTCCGGGCAGCTACCCATGGTCGACGGTCAGCTCATCTCGACCGGGAAGGTCGGCGCCGAAGTCGGAGCTGCCGAGGCCGCCGCACTTGCCCGGACGTGCGCACTCAACGCCCTCGCCGCGGCGGCGTCAGTGGCCGGCGGCGTGTCGTCGATCAAGCGCATCGTCAAGCTGACCGGCTTCGTGGCCAGCTCGCCGGACTTCACCGGCCAGCCTCAGGTGGTGAACGGCGCAAGCGAGCTGTTGCTGGAGGTTTTCGGCGACGCGGGCAGGCATGCCCGCAGCGCGGTAGGAATGGCCGCGCTGCCGCTCGATGCCCCGGTGGAGATCGAGCTCATCGTCGAAGTCGAGGACTAGGCGCGCCGGGCAGGAGACAGACGTTGGCGGAAGATTCGGTGCAGGCTGCCTCCATCCGGCTGCCCGGCGAGCTTGCCGAGGCTGCGCGTGACATCCTGGCCGGCAATCAGGCGCCGGCCGTCCCGCGCGACGCGGCCACGGTGATGCTGCTGCGGCAGTGCCCGGCCGGGCTCGAGGTCTACATGCTCCGGCGCAAGCCCACCATGGCGTTCGCGCCGGGGGCCTACGTGTTTCCCGGCGGCTCGGTCGACCCGCGCGACGCCGACGAGCAAGTCGGCTGGATAGGACCTGATGCCGCCGAGTGGGGCCGGGTCTTCGACGCGCCGCCGTCGCTGGCCAGGGCGCTGGTCTGCGCCGCAGTGCGGGAGACCTTCGAGGAGTCAGGCGTTCTGCTGGCAGGCGATTCAGCCGACTCTGTCGTGGCCGACACCACCAGTGACGAGTGGGAGGCCGATCGGCGCGCGCTCCTCGACCACTCGGTATCGCTTGCGGAACTGCTCGCTCGCCGTGCCCTCATGCTGCGCGCCGACCTGCTGCGCCCGTGGTCGCGGTGGATTACCCCGATCATCGAACCGCGCAGGTTCGACACCCGGTTCTTCACCGCCGCACTGCCCGCCGGGCAGCGCACCAGGGATGTCGGCGGTGAGGCTTCCGAGGTCGCATGGGTAGCACCTGGCGACGCCGTAGCGGCCGGGAAACGAGGCGAGATCAGGTTGTTCCCGCCTACCGCCGTGACGCTGTCGGAGCTAACCGACTGCGGTGACCTGGACACGGTGCTGACCGGGCCACGGCAGGTCGCGCCCATAATCCCGGAGGTCCAGGAGCGCGAAGGCGCTGTCTGGCTGACCGTGCCGGGCCTCAGCGAATACTCGATCGGACAGGGCGGACCAGCGTGACATCGGACGCACCAATTCAGGCCAGAGCCGGAATCGACGGCTCGGGTACCGCGCGTGTCCGGTGCCTTCTGGCGCCCAACCCGTCGCTGATGACTCTCGACGGAACGAACACCTGGCTGGTCGCAGAGCCTGGCGCGGCCACGGTCATCGTGATCGATCCGGGCCCGGCTGACGAGAATCACCTGCAGCGGATCCGTTCGGTCGTCGCTGACCGAGGCCAGCGAGTCACCGATATCGTTCTCACCCACCGGCACCCCGATCATTCGGCAGGCGCGCCGAGGCTGGCCGAGCTGACCGGTGCGCCCGTGCGAGCGGTCGACCCAGTGCACCGGCTGCGCAGCGACGGCCTCACCGCGGGCGACGTGCTCGATAGCTGCGGTTGCGAGTTGCGGGTCATCGCGACTCCAGGGCATACCGATGACTCGGTATGCCTGCAGGTACCTGCGGACAATGTCGTCCTCACCGGCGACACGGTGCTAGGCCGCGGCACGGCGGTGATCTCTGATGACGGCAGCCTTGGCGACTACCTGGACTCGTTGCGACGGCTGCGCGCGCTCACCGAGGAGACCGGCCTGTCGGCGTTGCTCCCCGGTCACGGGCCCCTGCTCGCCGACCCGGCCACCGTGCTGGATTTCTACCTGACTCACCGGGCCGAGCGACTTGAGGAGGTCCGTGCCGCAGTCACGGCAGGCGATCGCACCCCGGCCGAGATTGTCGCGCGGGTGTACGCCGACGTCGACCGAGGACTGTGGCGCTTCGCTGAGTCCTCAGTCCGGGCCCAGCTGCAATACTTGCGCGCCGCGGGCGAGTTGCCGGCCGAAGTGAGCTGGTGACGCGTGCTCGTTTCGCCGTGGCCAGGCACTGCCTGGCGCGCTTGCGCAGTGCTACCTGGCTCGCTTGCGCAGGGCTATCTGGCTCGCTTGCGCAGGCGGTCATGGTCGGTGATGAGGACGGACTTGGCTGCCAGCTGAATCCAGCCGCGAGCGGTGAAATCGGCGAGCGCCTTGTTGACCGTCTCTCTCGACGCGCCAACGAGCTGAGCCAGCTCCTCCTGGGTGAGGTCATGGTTGACCTGCACACCCTCGGGCGTCTGAACGCCGAACCGCTCGGCTAGGTCGAGCAGGGCTTTGGCGACCCTGCCGGGCACGTCGGTAAAGACGAGGTCGGCCTTGACGTCATTGATGCGGCGCAGCCGCTGTGCCAGCGCCTGCAGCAGGTGCATCGCGACCTCGGGGCGCGAGCTCAGCCAGGTCCGCAGGTCATCGTGAGCCAGGCCGGCCAGCCGCGCGTTCGTCAGTGCCGTTGCGCTGGACGTCCGCGGGATCGGGTCGAAGAGCGAGAGCTCGCCGAACATCTCGCCGGGGCCGTGCACGCTGAGCAGATTCTCCCGGCCGTCGGGCGCGGCTTTCGTGAGCTTGATCTTGCCGGACAAGATGATGTACAGCTTGTCGCCGGAGTCTCCCTCGGAGAACAAGCGCTCACCTCGGTCGAGCTGGACATCGATGATGCCTGCTCGCAGCGCCGTGGCGTCCACGTCGCTGAGTGCCTCAAACAGCGGCGTCTCACTGAGTACGTCATCAGTGTGAGCCATGACCTCTCCTTAGGGCCGACAACTGTGTGGTGCCCATTCCCGGTTGTCGTCATCCGGGTGTAGTCGGGTGATGCTGGTCAGGGCTCGTGGCCAGCCGGTGCCGGCAGGCCACGATCTCAGCCTCGGCCGCCGCTACGCCGGTCCAGGTGGCAGCTTCGACTTCCTTGCCTGGTTCCAGCGCCTTGTACACCTCGAAAAAGTGCTGGATCTCGAGCTGGTCGAAGTCCGGGACGTCGGTGATGTCCCGCAGGTGGGCCATCCGGGGGTCGGTCGCCGGAACGCAGAGCACCTTGTCATCTGCGCCTTTCTCATCGCGCATGCGGAACATGCCGATGGCGCGGCAGAGGATCTGGCAACCGGGGAAGGTGGGTTCGTCCAGGAGCACGAGTGCGTCGAGCGGGTCGCCATCGTCGGCAAGCGTGTCCTCAATGAAGCCATAATCTGCCGGATAGCGGGTTGAAGTGAACAACATCCGGTCTAGCCTGATACGACCTGTCTTGTGGTCCATCTCGTACTTGTTACGCTGCCCCTTGGGGATCTCGATGGTTACTTCAAATTCCACGCTCGCACCCCCGGCACCTTGATAAGAACTCGGATTGCCTGGCTGATGTCTACCCGGTAGCAATTCGCCAGTCCCTACCGGGGGTAGCACATCACGCACCAGGAACCAAACGCGGGGGACAGCGCATCGTGCGGAGGGACCGATTGTTGCGTCGGTTGTTCGGCGGGCCGAGTAGCACTGCCGCAGCTGCGATCGCGGTGTTGTGCGCCTTCACGATCGTCGCTGGCGTGGTTGTCAGCAGGCTGCTTCCCGACCGCCTTGCGCTATGGCAGCAACCGGGTATCTCGGCTCGCCGCCTGGCCGCGCCTGACCTGGTACTAGGTGCGGCGACCGGCGTGGCCGGTCAGGGCGCGGGCGCGACGGCGGCGGGCGTGACGCGGGCCATCGGGCCGATGGTCAGCTCGGCGGTATTCGGCCCGCAACTTGGCGTGCTGGTCACCGACTTGGCGACCGGCCGGGTGCTGTACGCGCGCGACCCGGCGGCCGGGTTCGCGCCGGCGTCGACCAACAAGCTGGCGACGGCCGTTGCCGCGCTCCAGGTACTCGGACCGTCGGCCAGATTCACCACCACCGTCGTGGCCCGGCCGGGTGCCTCGTCGATCGTCCTGGTGGGCGGCGGCGACCCGACGCTCGCGGCTGGCGCGCCGCCGGCGTCGGACTATCCGCAGCCTGCCACGCTTTCCGAGCTGGCCAGGCAGACCGCGACCGCATTGCGGGCACGAGGCGTGCACAGTGCCCGGCTGGGCTATGACATCTCGCTGTACTCCGGCCCCGGACTCGCTCCGGGCTGGCCGCAGAGCTATGTGACTACCGGCAACGTGTCGGTAATTACGCCGCTTGAGGCCGACCAGGGACGGGTAACCCGGTCCGGGACACCGGCCGACAACGAGGCATCCAGCGGGCCCAGGGCGGCGGATCCGGCGGCACTCGCAGCTGCCTCTTTCGCCGGCTTCCTGACCGCCGACGGGATCACGGTCCGTGGAACGGCGGCGCGCGTAACCGCGCCTGCTGATGCCAGCACCATCGCCAGCGTGGAGTCGCCGCCGCTGGCTGAGATCGTGCAGTGGATGCTCGAGGAGAGCAACAACGTCATCGCGGAGAACCTGGCCCGTCACGTCGCGCTAGCCACCGGCAAGCCGGCCTCGTTCAGCGGTGCCGCCCGCGCGGTCACGGCCGTGCTGCACAGGCTTGGCGTCACTGGCGAACTCAGCCTCGTCGATGGCAGCGGGCTGTCGCCAGACGACAGCGTCGCCCCGGCAGTGCTGGTCCAGCTGATCAAGCTCGCGGCCAGTCACCCAGCGCTGCGGCCCGTTCTCACCGGCCTGCCTGTCGAGGGTTTCTCCGGCACGCTGACGCCAGGCAGCAGCGTGTTCGGCCTTGGCGGACGGGATGGCTTCGGCGTCGTGCGGGCCAAGACCGGGAACCTGAGCACGGTCGCGGCGCTCGCCGGAACCGCCTACGCCCGGAACGGTCAGCTGATTGCCTTCGCTGTGATGGCCGACAAGATACCTCCGGCCAACCTGGTTACTGCAGCTACGTCGATGGTTGACCTCGCGAGCACGCTGGCCGGCTGCGGGTGCCGGTAGCTGACGATCTCCGCACCAGCCGACTGACGGTGCCGGCTAAACGGGCCGGTCGGGCGGAATGCGTCCGGCGCCACGTACGGTGGAGGGGTGAGCAGCACTCAGATGATCGACTGGCAGGTCGCTACCTCCACGGGGGTCCGCTGGGTCCGGCCGGGCCCGCAGGTCAGCATTGCCGAGGCTAGGAAAGTAGTAGCCGAGCTCCGGCAGCTGGCTGATTCCGTCGCCGAGCCGGTCCGCGAACTGACCGGATTGCCAGGTGCCGCGGACGACGGCAAGGTTGCTGTCGTCGACCGGCCAGGCTGGATCCGGGGCAACGTGGACGGCTTCCGCGTAGTACTCGACCCGCTCGTGCAGCGGATGGCGGAGAGCGGTGCCGCGCCGCAGGCCGGCTCGGTGATCACCGCGGTGGGCTCACGGGTGACCGGCATGCAGGCCGGCCTGATCCTGGCCTACCTGGCCAGCAGGGTTCTGGGCCAGTATGAGCTGTTCCTTCCGCCGGACCCGGACGCGCCCGGCGGTGACGCGCCGGCCGGGCGGCTGACGCTGGTCGCTCCCAACATCGTGATGGTCGAGCGAGAGCTTGACGTCAACCCGCATGACTTCCGCCGGTGGGTGTGCCTGCACGAGGAGACGCACCGGACCCAGTTCACTTCGGTGCCCTGGCTGCGCCCGTACGTGCAGGAGCAGATGTCAGAGTTTCTGCTTGCCTCCGACCTTGACCCGGCGTCGATCCTGGAGCGGATCCGGGCAGCGGCTGACGCAGTCGCCGGCGCGGTGCGTGGTGGCGAGGGAGAGAGCCTCATCGAGGCGATCCAGAGCCCGCGTCAGCGGGCAATCCTGGACCGGATGACGTGCGTGATGACGCTGGTGGAGGGCCACGGCGACTACGTCATGGACGCCGTGGGACCCGCGGTAGTCCCGTCGGTGGCCGAGATCAGGGCTAAGTTCAGCGCACGCCGCGGATCGGCCGGGCGGATCGAACAGGCGATCCGGCGAGTGCTCGGGATCGACCTGAAGATGAAGCAGTACGAGCAGGGCTCGCGGTTCGTCAAGACGGTGGTCGACGAGGCCGGGATGGCGACGTTCAACAAGGTATGGACCTCACCTGATACCTTGCCGACCAAGGACGAGCTGCAGAATCCGCAGGCCTGGCTGGCTCGGGTAGACGGCGCCAGCCCAGCAGAATCAAGCACTGCGATTTCAGGCCCAGCAGGATCGGGCTCAGCAGACCCAGACGCTGCAGAATCAGGCCCGGCAGACTCAACCACAACAGCGGACTGAGGGGGCCGGTGGGCCCGCACCCGGCCGTTGCTGCGGTCCGGCACGCGGTCCGGGCCGGCCTTGCTGACCTCGAGCCAGGGACAGCCGTCCTGGTGGCCTGTTCGGGTGGTGCGGATTCGCTGGCGCTGGCCGCTGCTCTCGCGTTCGAGGCACCGAAGGCAGGACTGCTGGCGGGCGGCATCACCGTCGATCACGGCTTGCAGCCGGGTTCGACCGACCAGGCGGGGCGCGTTGCCGCCGTTCTTGACGGCCTAGGCCTGCGTCCTGTGCTCTCGGTCGCGGTGACGGTAGCCCGGCCAGAGGATCCGGCCTACCGGGGCCCGGAGGCGGCCGCCCGATCGGCCCGTTACGCCGCGCTCGACCAGGCGGCTGAGCTCACGGATTCGTGGCTATTGCTGGGACATACGCTCGACGACCAGGCCGAGACGGTGCTGCTGGGCCTAAGTCGCGGTTCTGGCCCGCGGTCGCTAGCCGGGATGGCTCCGGTTTCTGGCCGCTATCGGCGGCCTTTGCTCGGCCTTCGACGCTCGCAGACCGTGGCGGCCTGCGCAGCCCAGGGCCTGCAGGTCTGGGATGACCCCCAGAACGCCGATCCGGCATTCACCCGGTCGCGCCTGAGACGGCTGATGCCGGCCCTCGAGGAAGCCCTCGGGCCCGGCGTGGCAGAGGCACTGGCCAGAACAGCCACCCTGCTCCGCGCCGATGCCGATGTCCTGGATCGGCTCGCCGCGGCAGAAGCCGGCCAGCTCGGCGGCCTGGCGGAGGCGCAGGTCAGCGGATGGCGGGCGGACGCGCTCGCCGGGCTGCCGCTGGCGATCCGGCAGCGGTTGCTCCGTAGCGCGGCGCTGGCGGCCGGGTGCCCGGCCGGTGCCTTGTCCCAGCGCCATATGACCAGCTTGGATCAGCTAGTCACCGGGTGGCACGGACAGCGCTGGGCCGACCTGCCTGGCGGGGTCAGGTGCCAGCGGCGGTATGGGAAGCTGCTATTCACCACAACCGGGGGTCCGGGGGCCGGGACCCGGGATGACACAACCGGGGGTCCGGGGGTCGCGACCCGGGATCACACAGCCGGGGGTCCGGCGGCGGCGCGATCGGAGGACTCAGGTGGACGCGAATGACATGGGGCAGGACCTTAAAGAGGTCCTGATCAGCCAGGAGCAACTGCAGCAGCGCATCGGTGAGCTCGCCACCCAAATCGACGCCGACTATGCTGATCGCGAACTTCTGCTGGTCGGGGTGCTTAAGGGCGCCGTGATGGTGATGGCCGATCTGGCGCGCGCTATGCACCTGCCAGCCCAGATGGACTGGATGGCAATCTCGTCCTACGGGTCGGGCACGAAATCTTCAGGCGTGGTGCGGATCCTCAAAGACCTGGATGCCGACATCAGCGGCCGTCATGTGCTGGTCGTAGAGGACATCATCGATTCCGGGCTGACGCTGTCCTGGCTGATCGGCAACCTTCGCTCCCGCGAGCCGGCTTCGGTGGCCGTCTGCGTGCTGCTCCGCAAGCCGGCAGCAGCGCGGATGAACGTCGACGTGGCTTACACCGGATTCGACATCGACGACAAATTCGTCGTGGGTTACGGGCTCGATTATGCTGAGAAGTACCGGAACCTGCCCTTCATCGGAACGCTGGCCGAGCACGTATACCGCCCGTCGGCAGGCTGATCGCAGCGCTACCTGCGAGCGGGAACCGACCTGGCGATGAATTTCGTTAACGTGGGTAAGAGGCGTAACACGGCCGCCATTGCCCCTGTGCGGCCTACCGCGTGTCGGCCACGGCTAGCGCGGTGTACCGTCGAGTATTCGTGTGCCGAGCGCGGGAAGAAACAGCCGCGTATTCGCGCTGGATAGCAAGGTAGCTTCGCCGGGACGGCGAGGCACGAGGCTCGTCAGGAGGGACCGGCCGGACCTGTGGGCCGTTCATCGATGGATCTGAAGCGCATTTTCCGCGGCTGGGTGCTCGCCATCCTCTTTGTCGCCATCATCCTTGTGATCCTGTACAAGCTGGTCAATACCGGACCCGAGTACAAGCTGGTCCAAACCTCGCAGGCGATCGCGGCGATCGAGTCAGGCCAGGTGAAGTCGGTCACGCTGACTGACGTTGACCAGACGATCCAGCTGACGACGACAGGCAGCCTCGGCACTCAGAACTGGGAGTCGTCGTGGGTCGGCGGCCAGGGCACGCAGCTCGCCAACACCCTCCAGAAGGAGGTCCAGAGCGGCAAGCTGCCGAAGGGCGTCTACACCGTCAAGGTGCCCAAGAGCAGCTCGTTCTGGACGCTGATCTTCAGCTATTTGCCGTTCTTGATCATCTTCCTGCTCTTCATGGTGTTCCTGAACCAGATGCAGGGCGGCGGCTCGCGGGTGATGAACTTCGGCAAGTCCAAGGCCAAGCTCATCACCAAGGACACGCCTAAGACGACGTTCGCGGACGTGGCCGGCGCCGATGAGGCGATCGAGGAACTCCAGGAGATCAAGGAGTTCCTGCAGAGCCCCGGCAAGTTCCAGGCCATCGGCGCCAAGATCCCGAAGGGCGTGCTGCTCTACGGGCCGCCCGGAACAGGTAAGACGCTGCTGGCGCGAGCTGTGGCCGGCGAGGCGGGCGTGCCGTTCTACTCCATCTCCGGTTCGGACTTCGTCGAGATGTTCGTCGGCGTCGGCGCCTCCCGGGTTCGCGACTTGTTCGAGCAGGCCAAGGCCAACGCGCCGGCCATCGTGTTCGTGGACGAGATCGACGCCGTCGGACGGCACCGCGGAGCCGGTTTCGGCGGCGGGCACGACGAGCGTGAGCAGACGCTGAACCAGCTGCTCGTCGAGCTGGACGGCTTCGACACCAAGGGCGGCGTCATCGTGATCGCCGCGACGAACCGGCCAGACATCCTGGACCCGGCGCTGCTGCGTCCGGGCCGGTTCGACCGGCAGATCGTGGTCGCACAGCCTGACCTGGCCGGCCGGAAGGGCATCCTGCGGGTGCACGCCCGCGGCAAGCCATTCGGGCCAGACGTGGACCTCGATATGATCGCCCGCCGGACGCCTGGCTTCACCGGCGCTGACCTGGCCAACGTGATCAACGAGGGCGCGCTGCTGACGGCGCGGGCCAACCAGACGCAGATCCAGATGGCCTCGCTCGAGGAGGCCATCGACCGGGTTACGGCCGGCCCGAAGCGGAAGAGCGTGCTGCTGTCGGAGAAGGAACGCAAGATCATCGCCTACCACGAGGGTGGGCACGCCCTGGTCGGGCACGCGCTGCCGAATGCGGATCCGGTGCACAAAATCACCATCATTCCGCGTGGCCGTGCGCTCGGCTACACCGCGGCCGCGCCGGCGGAGGACAAGTTCCTGGTCAGCCGCGCCGAGATGATGGACCAGCTGGCTATGCTGCTCGGCGGCCGGACTGCTGAGGAACTCGTCTTCCACGAGCCGACGACTGGCGCCGCCAACGACATCGAGAAGGCATCGTCGATCGCTCGCGCCATGATCGTGGAGTACGGCATGAGCGAGCGTCTTGGTGCGCGCAAGTTCGGAACCGGCGATGGCGAGCCGTTCCTGGGCCGGGAGATGTCGCACGCGCGGGATTACTCCGAGGAGATCGCGTCGGCGATCGACGATGAGGTCCGCCGACTGATCGAGTCCTCGCACGACGAGGCCTGGGAGATCCTGGTCCAGTACCGCGATGTGCTGGACCACCTGGTGCTTCAGCTGCTCGAGCACGAGACGTTGTCGCGCAACCAGGTACTGGAGATCTTCTCGCCGGTGCACAAGCGGCCGACCCGGGGCTCCTACACCGGCTACGGCAAGCGGCTGCCATCGGAGAAGCCGCCCGTGCTGACGCCGAAGGAGCTAGCGCTCACTGCCGCCTCAGACGGGACCATGACCCAGTCGCTTGGTAACGGCCAGGCGTCGGCCGCCGGGCTGCCCGCTGCGCCGCCACCGCCAGCCACTACCTTCGGATCGCCGCTCGGTGGTGCCAGTCCGCTCGGTGGTGCCAGTCCGCTCGGTGGTGCCAGTCCGCTGGGTGGTGGCAATCCACTGAGCGGGGGTAACCCGCTGGGCGGTAACCAGTCCGGATCTGACCGGCCGGCGGAGAACGGTTCGCCAGACGGCGAGGGCCATTGAGCGACGGCGGCTTCGATCTTCAGCGGATCGAGCGCGCGGTCACCGAGATACTCCTAGCGGTCGGCGAGGATCCGGCTCGTGACGGGCTGAGGGATACGCCGGCGCGGGTCGCGCGCGCACTGAGTGAGCAATTTTCTGGTTTGCGCATGAAGCCGGAAGAAGTGCTGACGACCGTGTTCGACGCCGATCACGAAGAGATGGTGCTCGTGCGCGACATCGAGTTGTATTCGACCTGTGAGCACCATCTGGTGCCGTTCTTCGGCCGTGCGCACGTTGGCTACATCCCCAACGAGAAAGGCCAGATCACCGGTCTGTCCAAGCTTGCGAGGCTCGTGGACTTGTACGCCAGGCGACCGCAAGTACAAGAGCGGATGACTAGTCAGATAGCCGACGCGCTGATGGCTAATCTCGAGCCGCGCGGAGTTATCGTCATTATTGAAGCTGAGCACTTGTGCATGTCTATGCGCGGGGTACGTAAGCCAGGCGCTAAGACAGTGACTTCCGCGGTACGTGGAAGTTTCCTCAACTCGGAGAGCACGCGGGCTGAGGCAATGAGCCTGCTAGCGGACCGCCGCTGACCAGGTCTAAGGCCAATGCCGGGGTTTGCCCCCGGTTGGAGATGGCGAAGACTACGCTGATGCCCCGTGAGCCGGGGCCTGACCTTCATGTCCGAGATGACAGAGCACATCGGGCCACGGCCGGCAGAGCCCGAAACCGGCGGCGAACGGGCGGAGCCATCGGTCGTCCGCGGCACCGACCTGCGCCAGCAGCTTCGCTGGGTGCCACTAGTCGCCGGGCTGATTACTCTCGTCATCGGCGTCGGCTACATCATCGAAGGGCTGCTGCCGAGCTTTTACGACCGGCGCCTTCGCGGGCTATCTGACCTGGCCCCTGGCACTCTGGTCAGCCTGACCCGGACATCGGACGTCATCATCGGGCTGCTGCTGCTGATGCTGTCGCACGGCCTGCGCCGCCGCAAGCGGCGGGCCTGGGCTGCCGTCATGGCGCTGCTAGCCGCCGGTCTGGTCATCCACGCCGGGATCGGCATCGTCATCCACACGATCCGGTTTCAGGTGCCGTTGCCGCAGTTGCATCCGCTGCCCGCGGTTTTCTCAGCAGCATTGCTGGTGGCGCTGTTCTGCTACCGGCGCCAGTTCTACGCCATCGGTGACCGGCGCTCGCGGTGGCGCGCGCTGTGGGTGCTGTGTGGCTTGGTGGTCGCCGACATCGTGATCGGTCTGCTTTTCATCACGGTGCAGGGCGGCATCACGGCTGGTTACACGATGCGGGACCGGGTCTACTCCGTCGTGATGAACATGGCCGGACTATCCGGTCCTGTGCAGTTCAGCAGCGAACTCCGGCAAGACCACTTTGGTTTCCTGACTGGCGGTCTCGGGCTGTTCACGCTGCTTGTGGCGTTGTTCCTGTTCCTTCGCCCGGCTGAGCCACCGGGCCGGTTGCGGCCTGCGGACGCACTGCGTATCAGGGAACTGCTCGACCGCCACGGCGATCAGGACTCACTGGGGTATTTCGCGCTGCGCGATGACAAGAGCATCGTCTGGTCCCCGACCGGCAAGTCCTGTATCGGTTACCGCGTCCTGTCCGGTGTCATGCTCGCGAGCGGTGACCCGATCGGTGATCCGGAGGCCTGGCCCGGCGCAATGCACACGTTCCTGGATGAAGCGGCTAGGCATGCCTGGGTCCCTGCGGTCGTTGGCTGCAGCGAGCTTGGTGCTGAGATCTGGTGCCGGGAAGGCAACCTGACAGCGCTGGAGCTTGGCGATGAGGCCGTCGTCAGCGTCGCGGACTTCACGCTGCAGGGCCGCACCATGCGCAACGTCCGGCAGATGGTGACCAGGGTCTGCAAGCAGGGCTACGTGGCCGAGATCCGCCGGGTCGAGGACATTTCGCCCAACGAGATCGCCAGGATGAACCGGCAGGCAGATAGCTGGCGCGGCAGCCCGACCGAACGCGGGTTCTCGATGGCACTTGGCCGCGTCGGCGCTCACGACGATGGCGGCTGCGTCATCGCGACTGCGAAGCAAGACGGCGTTCTCCGCGCCCTCCTGCACTTCGTCCCGTGGGGCAGCGATGGCTTGTCACTCGACCTGATGCGCCGCGACAGGTCGGCGGCCCCTGGCCTGAACGACTTCCTCATCGTCGAGGCGATCAGGGCCGCTTCGGATCTCGGGGTGAAGCGGATCTCGCTGAATTTCGCGGTATTCCGTGCCGCGCTTGAACGGGGCGAGCGCATCGGTGCCGGGCCGGTGACCCGGGCCTGGCGGGGATTCCTGCTGTTCTTGTCGCGATGGTTCCAGATCGAGTCACTTTATAAGTTCAACGCTAAGTTCAGCCCCGAGTGGGTGCCGCGATTCCTGGTGTTCCCGAGCACCAGGGACGCGCCGCGCATCGGGTTCGCTGCGCTCGAGGCCGAGGCATTCCTCGTCTGGCCAACCATCGAGATCCGCAGGATCGGCAGGAAACTCGGCTTGGTTCGGCTCAAGCGCCGACTGCAAGCCGCAGTCCAGCGCAGTTCGGCCGCGCGCTAAGACCACTCGTAGCACCGCACGTTCGGTCGTTTCGGCTCATTTAGACCATCGCCCCGACCTGCGCGCTGGCGCATGCCGAAGCCGAATCCGTTTTGCACGGGCTTGATCGATGCGGGATTCCGCCGGACTCGCGTCGTTGCGGTACACGTAGATTGGCAGCTATGACAGCGGAGGCGCACCGCCCGGACGAGTGGCGGGCCGGAGATCCGGGGACTGCCTCGGCTCACCCGGTCCTGCCGGTCCCGCCCGCCGGACAGCGCTGCCTGGTCATGGGCGTCGTCAATGTCACGCCGGACTCGTTCTCCGATGGCGGCAGCTGGCTGGATCCGGACAAGGCCATCGCGCACGGTCTTGAACTTGCCAGTCAGGGCGCCGACATTATCGACGTAGGCGGCGAATCTACCCGGCCTGGTGCCCAGCGAGTGCCCGTGCAGGATGAGCTCAGCCGGGTGCTGCCGGTTGTCTCGGCACTGGCAGACGCAGGTAGTTACGTCAGCATCGACACCATGCGTGCTGAGGTGGCGAGCAAGGCGCTGGCAGCCGGAGCGCGGATGGTCAACGACGTAAGCGGCGGGCTGGCGGATCCGGACATGCCGGCGGTCGTGGCCGCGGCTGGCGTTCCGTACGTCGTCGTGCACTGGCGGGGCCATAGCTCGGACATGTACGGGCCCGCGGTGTACAGCGATGTCGTCGCAGAGGTGCGCGAGGAACTCGCGCACCGGCTGGCCGCCATCATCGCCGCAGGCGTGAGCGCTGACCACGTGATACTCGATCCCGGACTTGGCTTCGCTAAGCTGCCCGAGCACAACTGGAAGCTGCTGGCCGGCCTCGACCAGATCGCCCGGCAGCCTGGCTACGCCGAACCGTTCCCGGTGCTGGTCGCCGCGTCCCGCAAGGGGTTCCTCGGCAAGTTGCTGGCTAACCCGGACGGGCATCCGCGGCCGTTCATGCACAGTGACGACGCGACGGTCGCGCTGACGGCGCTCGCGGTCGCGGCAGGTGCCTGGTGCGTTCGAGTGCACGCTGTGCCCGGCAATGTCGACGCGGTGCGGGTGGCGACGCGCTGGCGACAGGAGACGGTGCTAGCCGGAAGTCAGGGGCTGGCCGGAAGTCAGGGGCTGGCCGGAAGTTAGGGGCTGGCCGGAAATCAGAAGCGGCGGGAGATTGGGAGCAGGCGCGGACTGATGCTGGACCGGATCTCTATCACTGGCCTCCGGGTTCGCGGTTACCACGGAGTCCTGGCGCATGAGCGCGCGGCCGGGCAGGACTTCGTCGTCGACGCCGTCCTGTGGCTCGACACCGCGCCCGCGGCCGCAACCGACGACCTGAGCCTGACCGCAGATTATGGCCTTCTGGCCGACCGGCTGGCCGCGGTCGTGGCGGGGGAACCCGTGGACTTGATCGAGACGCTAGCGGACCGGCTGGCTGCCGAGTGCCTGGCAGCGAGCCCGGTGCAAGCGGCAGAGGTCACCGTCCATAAGCCGCAGGCGCCGGTCGGGCAGGACGTCGCCGATATCTCGGTCACGATCCGCCGGGAGCTGACGTGAGCCGGCGCCATGCCGGTGGCGGCAAGAGCATCGTCGTGCTCTCGCTGGGCAGCAACCTGGGCGACAGGCTGGCCAACCTGCAGCTCGGCCTAGACGTCCTCGGCCGCGACGGTCTGGATCTCTTTGCAGTCTCCAGCGTCTACGAGACTGACCCGGTCGGTGGCGTCGATCAGGCGGACTACCTCAACGCAGTGCTGCTGGCCGAAAGCTCGCTTCCGGCGCGCGACCTCCTCGCCCGGTGCGCGGCTGCTGAGGCCGCAGCGGGCCGGCTCAGGACGCAGCGGTGGGGCCCGCGGACACTGGACGTGGATATCGTCGCCTATGGCCAGCAGATCAGCGCCGATCCGGCCCTGACGCTTCCGCATCCGCGAGCGCACGAGCGCGCGTTCGTGATCGTCCCGTGGCTTGAGCTGGATCCGCAATCGGTGCTCCCCGGCCGGGGCCCGGTCGCCGGGCTGCTGGCGGCTACGCCCGCCACCGGCGTCCGGCGGCGCCCAGACTTGCGGCTGAAGCTGCCGGGCCGGGCCGTGCTTGATCAGCCGGCGGCGAGCACTGCGATTCCAGAGGCGGGCGCGTCATGCAACTGACCCGCCCCGGCACTCTGGCCGCAGTCTTCGCTGTCTGCGCCATCGTCGCGTGGCTAGCAGTCCGCGCGACCTTCGAGAACCTGCCGCTGCTGCCAGTTACGGCCATTCCGGCGCTAGCGGCCCTGGCCATCGCCGAGACCTTCGTCGGAAGGTATGTCCGCAACAGACTGGCCGGGCGTCGGGAAGCCACGAAACCGATAGCTCCGATCGGCGTGGCGAGACTCGTGGCGCTCGCGAAAGCGAGCTCGGTCGCCGCGTCAGCCATCGGCGGACTGGCCGGCGGCTATCTCATCTTCGTGCTCGGTTCGCTAGACAAGTCGATTCCAGCGCGCGACGCCAGGGTCGCCGGAGCGACCGTCGCCGCGGCCATCGCGCTGATCGCCGCGGCGGTCTACCTGGAACGGTGCTGCCGAGCGCCCAAGCCGCCGGATGACTCCGACGACGACTCGACGCAACGGGACACCTGGCAATGGCACTCCTGACTGTGCTGGCCTGGACTGGGCCGGCTGGAGCGTGCTGGCCTCGACTGGGGTCAGGTATAGCCCCGGCTGCCGCTAGCCGAGCCAGATCCGAGAGGATGCTCGCTCAGGGGTACCCAACCAGGGCTGTGAAGAGCCCGTGATGAGCAGCGTCGGGCCGGTGCGGCCCGGCCGGTGGACGAGCTATGAGTTCTGATCCAGCCGCAGGCACGCGAGCCAGCCCGGCCGGGACGAGCATCCGGCACGGCTCGATATCGGCGTGATCGGAGCTGGCCGGGTCGGAACCGCGCTGGCCGTCGCCCTGCGTCGGGCCGGGCACAAGATAGTCGCCGCGTCCGCTGTGTCTGCGGCGTCCAGGGAGCGGGTCGACCGCTACCTGCCCGGCACGCCGGTGCTCCAGCCGGCTGACGTTATCGCTGCGGCGGACCTGGTGCTGCTCACCGTGCCCGACGATGCCCTTGCTGGACTGGTACGAGGCCTGGCCGCGACCGGCGCACCACTGGCCGGGCGGATGCTGGCGCATACCAGCGGCCGGCACGGCCTGGCTGTGCTCGAGCCGGCTGTCGGCCTCGGCGCCCTGCCGCTCGCGCTGCACCCGGTGATGACGTTCACCGGACGGGCTGACGACGCTGACAGGCTGGCCGGCATCTGCTTCGGCGTCACCGCACCGACGGTGCTGCGGCCGGCCGCGGAGGTCCTGGTGATGGAGATGGGCGGCGAGCCGGTCTTCATCGCCGAGGCAGACCGCGGCTTGTACCACGCTGCCCTGGCCGGCGCCGCCAATCACCTAGTGACCCAAGTGGTGCAAGCCGAGGATTTGCTGACTAAGGCGGGAGTTGCGCAGCCCGCGCGGATGCTCGGGCCGCTGCTGTCCGCCGCTCTGGACAACGCGCTGCGGTTCGGTGACGCCGGCCTGACCGGGCCGGTAGCACGCGGCGACGCCGAGACCGTCGCCGGTCACGTCGAGGCGCTGCGTTCCGACGCGCCCGAGGCGCTGCCGGCCTATCTCGCCCTGGCCAGGCTGACCGCGTCGAGGGCGCTGGCCAGCGGGATGCTCAGCGCACCGGACGCGCAACGGCTGCTGGACGTCCTGGCCGAGGCACGCACATGACCGCCGTGCAGCCGGCCCTGGCGCCAGACAAGACTCCGCCACCGGTGCCGATGCTGATCAGGACGCGGAAGGGCCTGGAGGCCGCGCGGGCCGCACTGCCGGAGCCGGTCGTGCTGGTACCCACCATGGGCGCGCTGCATGACGGCCACCGCTCGCCGTTGCGGCGGGCACGCGAGCTGGCCGGGTCAGGCGGCAGTGTGCTGGTGTCGATCTTCGTGAACCCGCTTCAGTTCGGGCCGAGCGAGGATTTCGAGCGGTACCCGCGCTCACTCGACCATGACCTCGGCCTCTGCGCCGAGGAAGGCGTTAGTGCGGTCTTCAGCCCGGACCGAGCGCAGATGTACCCGGCGGAGCCAATGGTCACCGTGAATCCGGGACCGCTCGGCCGGGTGCTGGAGGGTAAGTCGCGGCCGGGTTTCTTCGACGGGGTGCTGACTGTCGTGCTCAAGCTTTTCCAGCTGACGCGCCCGCAGGTGGCCGTGTTCGGTGCTAAGGACGCGCAGCAGCTGGCCCTGATCCGGCAGATGGTGACGGACCTGGATCTCGGCGTGCAGATCGAGTCCGCTCCGCTGTACCGCGATCCGGACGGCCTGGCTGCGTCCAGCCGTAACAACTATCTGTCGGCGGCGGAGCGGACCTCCGCGCTGGCGCTGTCGGAAGCACTGGCGGCCGCGTGCGCACTGGCCGCGCACGGCGCCGCCGCAGCACTGGCCGCCGCGCGCTCGGTGCTCGACGCCGCGGCATCCGCAGCCCCGCCGGTCGAACTCGACTACCTCGTCCTCGTCGATCCCCGCTCATTCGCCGAGGTCGAGCCCGGCTATCACGGTCCCGCTACGTTGCTGGTCGCCGCCAAGGTCGGGTACGACCAGGCTGATCGACAACGTCAGCATCGAAGTCGGCAGCGGTCCGGCGTGATCAGCCGTCGTCTGCTCGCGCCGCCACCAGGCTGGCGCAAGGACACCGATGTGGTCGTCGTCGGCTCTGGCGTCGCCGGGGTGACGACTGTGCTGGCGATCCGTCGCGCGACTGCCGGACGCGCGCATCCTGCTGGCTGACCAAGTCGGTGCTCGATGACGGCTCGACCCGCTGGGCTCAGGGCGGCGTGGCGGCGGCGCTTGGCCCCGGCGACTCGCCCGAGCAGCATCTGACGGACACGCTGACTGCGGGCGCTGGCATCTGCGACGTGCGCGCTGTCCGCGCGCTCGTGACCGATGGCCCCGCTGCGGTGCGCCGGCTGATCGCGCTCGGCGCGGAGTTCGACCGCGAGCCGTCCGGACCGCTTTCGCTGACCAGGGAAGGCGGTCATCTGCGCCGCCGGATCGCGCATGCCGGCGGCGACGCCACCGGTGCGGAGATCTCGCGCGCGTTGCTGGCGGCGCTCGCCGAGGCCGGGGCGAGCGCTGAGCTTGAGGTCATCGAGCACGCGCTGGCCCTCGACCTGCTGCTCACCGCTGACGGCCGGGCGGCCGGCATTACGCTGCACGTGCTCGGCGAGGGCCAGACCGACGGCGTCGGTGCCGTGCATGCCCGCGCAGTGGTGCTCGCGACTGGCGGCTTCGGGCAGGTCTACCTGGCGACCACGAACCCGCCGGTGTCCACTGGCGACGGCGTCGCGCTGGCGCTGCGCGCCGGCGCCAGGTCGCCGACCTCGAGTTCGTCCAGTTCCACCCGACGGTGCTCTGGCTCGGCCCGGACTCGCGCGGCCGCCAGCCGCTGATCTCCGAGGCCGTTCGAGGCGAGGGCGCGGTCCTGGTGAACGCGGCGGGCCGCCGGTTCATGGCCGGGCCAGCATCCGCTGGCCGACCTCGCGCCGCGCGACGTCGTCGCGAAGGCGATCATGCGCGAGATGATCGACAACGGACACCGATCACGTGTACCTGGACGGCCGGGACCTGGGCGAGGCCGCCTGGCAGCAGCGGTTCCCGACCATCCTCGCCAGTTGCCTGGAGCACGGCATCGACCCGGTGACCGAGCTGATCCCGGTCGTGCCGGCGGCGCACTACGCCAGCGGCGGAGTCCGGACCGACCTGCATGGCCGGACCAGCGTGCCGGGGCTGTACGCGTGCGGCGAAGCGGCCTGCACTGGCGTGCACGGCGCGAACCGGCTGGCCTCCAACTCACTACTGGAGGGCCTCGTCTTCGCCGAGCGGATCGCGGCCGCGCTGGCCCGCGGATTGCCGGCGTCCGGCGAACCGGCCCGTGACGACCGGCCTGCGGGACTCGTCGACGCGTCGATTGTCCGACCGCTGCAGCAGCTGATGTCCGCGAGCGCCGGCGTGTCTCAGGTCGGGAACGGGCTTGGCCGAGGCAGCTGCCGGCCTGTCCGATCTCGGCCGCCAGGAGTGCGACAAGCCTGACGCCGCCGCCTGGCAGGCTACGAACCTGCATCTCGTCGCGACCGCGCTGGTTCAGCGCCGCGCTGGCGCGGCAGGAAACGCGCGGCAGTCACTGGCGGGAAGACTTCGCCGAGACGAGCGAGGCCTGGCGTGGCCACCTGGTCTGCTCACTGCGCTCAGCGGGGCTGAGCGAGGAATTTGAGCCGGTGCTCGATGACTGACTCGCATGGAGTGCCCGGCCCTGTTGCGCCCGTTCCCGGCCTGAACATCCGCTGGCAAGCAGACTGCGACCGTCGGGCTCGACCCGGCCGCGGTTGCTGCCTTTGTCGCCGCGGCGCTGGCGGAGGACCTGGCGGGCGGCACCGACGTGACGACGGCCGCGACCGTCCCGGCCGGCGCGACCGGCCGCGGCGACCTGGTCGCCAGGTCCGCTGGGGTGGTGGCCGGGCTGCCGGTCGCTGCCGTGGTGTTCGCGCTGGTGTCCGCAGGTGCCGGTGTGCGGAGCTGACGTCACTGAGCTGGCGGCAGATGGCGACCGGGTGGCGGCCGGCCAGCCGGTGCTGCGCGTTACCGGGGTCGATCGGGCCGATCCTGACCGCCGAGCGGACCGCGCTGAACCTGCTGTGTCATCTGTCCGGGGTCGCAACGCTCACTCGCCGATGGGTGGATGCGATCGCCGGGACCCGGCCGCGATCCGCGACACCCGCAAGACCACGCCCGGACTGCGGGCGCTGGAGAAGTACGCGGTGCGCTGCGGCGGCGGGTCAATCACCGGATGTCACTGTCGGACGCCGCGCTGATCAAGGACAACCACGTGGCAGCCGCCGGATCGGTGGCCGCAGGCGTTCGCGGCGGTCCGCGCGCAGGCGCCCGGGCTGCCGCTCGAGGTCGAATGCGACACGCTCGAGCAGGTGGCCGAGGCGCTCGCGGCTGGTGCCGACCTGATCCTGCTGGACAACTTCACGGTGCCCGACATGGCCGAGGCAGTGCGCCTGACCGGCGGCCGGGCGCTGCTTGAGGCCAGCGGCGGGCTGACACTGGCCAGCGCCCGCGCGGTCGCGGAGACTGGCGTGGACTACCTTGCGGTCGGAGCGCTGACTCATTCGGCGCCCGCCCTCGATATCGGCCTCGACCTGGTTCAGGCCGGCTAGCGATCGGGAGCGAGATGCTACTGACCATTGACGTCGGCAACACCAACACGGTGCTCGGCATGTTCGACGGTCCGGACGTCGTGGAGCACTGGCGTATCTCCACTGACCCGGTGCGCACTGCGGACGAGCTGGCGGTGCTGCTGCAGGGACTGCTGCGGCAAAGCACTCTGCTGCGCCGAGCCGGATGTGAGCGGCATCGCGCTGTGCTCCACGGTGCCGTCGGTGCTGCACGAGCTGCGGGAGATGTGCCGCCGCTACTACGGCGACGTTCCTGCCGTCATCGTGGAGCCGGGCGTGAAGACCGGGGTGCCGCTGCGGTACGACAACCCCAAGGAGGTCGGCAGCGACCGGATCATGAACGCGGTGGCGGCGGTGCACCTGTACGGCGGCCCGGCGATCGTGGTCGACTTCGGCACGTCGACGAACTTCGACGCGGTGAGTGAGCGAGGCGAGTTCGTCGGCGGCGCGCTGGCGCCCGGCATCGAGATCTCGGTCGATGCGCTGTCCCGGCGGGCGGCGCAGCTGCTGAAGGTGGAGCTGGCCAGGCCAAGCCGGGTGATCGGCAAGAGTACGGTCGAGGCGCTGCAGTCCGGAATCATCTTCGGGTTCGCCGGCCAGATCGAGGGCATCGCGACCCGGATGGCGGCTGAGCTGGCGCCGACTGACCCGGACTCGGTCACGATCATCGCGACCGGCGGCCTGGCGCCGCTGGTCATCGACGAGGTCGCGGTGATCGACGCCTACGAGCCGTGGCTGACACTGATCGGGCTGCGCCTCACTTACGAGCGGAACACCCGGACCGGGGCGGCGACCGCGGCCCGGCGGACCGCGGTGCCAGCGCACTGCGCGCGGGCAGCAGTACTGCGGCAACCAGCTGACGCGCTCACCGGTAACCTCAGGCAGATGACAGATCGAGACCAGGCTGCGAGCGCCGCTCAGTCAGTGCGCGATCTGCCCGAGCAGATGCAGGTGCGGCTGCATAAGGCCGAGCCGGCTGCGGGCGGCGGGCATCGACCCTTACCCGGTCGGTTATCCGCGCACGCACACGATCGCGCAGGTCCGCGCGCGAGTTCGGCGGCCTGCCCGCCGATTCCGCCACCGGCAAGATCGTCGGCGTCGCCGGGCCGGGTCATGCTCTCACCGCAACAGCGGCAAGCTCTGCTTCGCAACCATCCGGGACGGCACCGGCGAGATTCAGGTGATGGTCTCGCTGGACCGGGTGGGCGAGCAGGCTCTTGCCGCGTGGAAGGCCGATGTCGACCTCGGCGATCACGTCGGCGTCACCGGCGAGGTGATCTCGTCCCGTCGCGGTGAGCTGTCGGTCCTGGCCGACTCGTTCGCGATCACGGCCAAGGCGCTGCGGCCGCTGCCGGACAAGCACAAGGGACTGACCGACGCGGAGTCCCGGGTTCGCCAGCGCTACCTGGACCTGCTGACCAACCCGGCGGCCCGGCAGATGGCCGAGATGCGCGCGGCCGTCGTCCGGTCGGTCCGCGAGGAACTGCACGCCCGCGGCTACCTCGAGGCCGAGACGCCGGTGCTGCAGACGCTGCACGGCGGTGCGAACGCCCGGCCGTTCACGACCCACATCAACGCCTTCGACCTGGACCTGTACCTGCGCATCGCGCTGGAGCTGTACCTGAAGCGACTGGTGGTCGGCGGCATCGAGCGGGTCTACGAGATCGGCCGCATCTTCCGCAACGAGGGCGCCGACGCCACGCACAACCCCGAGTTCACGATGCTCGAGGCCTACGAGGCCTACGGCGACTACAACACCATGCAGACGCTGACCAGGGAGCTGCTGCAGGCGGCGGCGGTGGCGGCGCACGGCAGCCAGGTCGCTCGCAGGCCGGATGGCACCGAGGTCGACATCAGCGGGACCTGGCGGCAGGCCACCGTGCACGGCGCGCTGTCGGAGGCCGTCGGCGAGGAGATCACGCCCGACACGGCCGAGAAGGCGCTGCGCGACCTGGCCGCCGAGCACCAGATCGAGCTGCAGCCGAACTGGGACCCGCGCGCAGGTCCTGCTGGAGCTGTACGAGCACCTGGTCGAAGCCAGGACCGTGGAGCCGACCTTCTACCGTGACTTTCCCGGTCGAGGTCGTCGCCGCTGACCCGGCAGCACCGAGATGACCCGCGGCTGGCCGAGAAATGGGACCTGGTGGCGTTCGGCACCGAGATCGCGACCGCGTACTCGGAGCTCGTCGATCCGGTCGAGGAGCGGGCGCGGCTGACGGCTCAGTCGCTGCTGGCGGCTGGCGGTGACCCCGAGGCCATGCAGCTCGACGAGGACTTCCTGCGCGCGCTTGAGTACGGGATGCCGCCGAGCGGCGGCATGGGGATGGGCATCGACCGGATGCTCATCATGCTGACCGGCGCCTCGATTCGCGAGACGGTGCTGTTCCCGCTCGTGAAGCCCACCTGACTGAGCCGGCCTCAACTGCGTCGCCAGCACACCAGTCCGGCCGGAACAAAGCTGCCCGGCCAGAGGGGGGATCCGGCCGGGCAGCGTCAGGGGGTCCAGCGTGCGCAGCTGGCTCGAGCGGCTAGGCGATGACTGGGCCGCCGCCGTCGTAGGACTGCCCACGGAACCGCCTGGACCTGGACGTCCTGCCCGAAGGTGGGCGCATCGACGCATCAGGTTGTTTCCGACGTAGAAGCCGACGTGGTCGATGCCGTAGAAGAACATCAGGTCGCCCGGCTTGCAGCTCGCTCCGGGAGACGTGCTCGATCTCGTTCCACTGATCACCGGTGAAGTGCATCAGGCTGACGCCGAGCTGCGCGTAGGCCCAGACGACCAGGCCGGAGCAGTCGAACGCGCTGCGGCCCGGCAGCGCCCCAGACGTACGGGTCGCCGATCGCCAGACAGCGCGATCTTCAGTGCCTGGACCCCAGCGAGTCGCCGGCGATCTGGGACGGCGTGATCGGGTACTTGCCGGTCCGCTGGAAGATGGCCTCGGCTTGCTGGAAGGCCTCGCCGTTGAAGAAGTTCTCCTTCTTCTGGATCACGGCTACCTTGGCCGCCATCGTCGCAGCCAGTGTCTTGGCCTGCTGCTGCTCCTGCGCGGCGGCCGCCTGGCGCGCTGAGCGGCTGTCTCGGCGGCCGCCACCAGGCTGACCTTGACGCCGTTCTCCTGCTCGATCTGGGTCATGATCGAGGCCCGGTTCAGCAGGCCCTGCGGCGAGGAGGCCTGCAGCAGCTGGAGAGCGGGGTTGATGCCGCCGGTCATGTAGTTCTCGACGGCGATCGCGCCGATGCGAGGTCTGGTCCTGGCCCAGAATCTGCTCGTCCCGCTTGGCGTTCTCGCGGGCGATCGCCGCCGCGGCCTGTGCCTGGGCGAGCTGGATCTTGAGCGCGTCGTACTGCTGGCTGAGCTGCGTCGATCTGCTCAGACAGCGCGTTCGCCTCGGCAAGGGTGGCATCGAGGCCCGGTGGCCGCCGGGCCGGCCGGAACGGCGCCCGCTGCGTGGCTGGGAACACCGCCAGCGCAGGCCGCAGACGACTGGTCCGGCCAGAGCGTGCACACCGGCCAGCGCACGCGCCGGCAGCGCGTGGCTGATGGCCCAATGAAGAGCGGAATGCCGTGGTACATGCCTGCCTAGCGGCATGCGCTTCACGCACTGTCTCCTCTCCTAGGCCGCCTACCGGGTTAGCTGACGGGTTCGGGCTGGAGGAGCCCTACGGCTGGCTGCGGACCGAGCGCGCGTCCTCAGCCTGCCGATTCACCCCGGGGATGTGACTGGGTCCCCGGCTCCCCGATCGCCGGACGGGCGATCAGGAACTCGGCGGGTCGCCGCATGGGTCACCCGGCGTCAGGCGGCCTGCAACGGGTATCAGCGATGGACATTAACCGAGACCGTCGTTGTCACGGGCGAAACAAGAAAGATTCTGACCTGGCCGATCCTGCTGCGCATCTCGCTAATGGCCTGCGGCAACTCGCGCCGTCACTCGTACATAGTCCGCCGGGCCTGCCGTGGGCGCTGCCTTAGGCGTGTCATCGCAGGTCAGACGGCGTGTCCTAGAGTTGCCTGGCAGCTGTGATCTGCGTGTGATTGCGCCCGATAACCGGCTGGGTCGCGATTCGCATCATTACGTACTGATGCGGTAACGCTCAGTTCGGCATCGTTTTGCCAGCTGCGGCCTTCTTTTGGGATGCTGACATCTGGAGGGACAACCCCCGATTCTCCCTGAACACACCTCACAGCGCCTGGCGGCGACGGAGGCGGCACCCCGGATGGACTATGCGGTCAGGCGCGCCAGGACGGGTGATGTGCGGGCGATCCGGCGCTGGTCGACGCAAATGCCAATCCGGACGGCTGCTGGATAAGCCGACGGTGGCGCTGTTCGAGGACGTTCAGGAGTTCTGGGTTGCTAGTTCTGCGGACGGCGAAATTGTCGGCTGCGGCGCACTGCACGTGATGTGGGAAGATCTGGCGGAGATCCGTACGCTCGCGGTCGCCGACGGTCATCAAGGCCGCGGCGTCGGAAATCAGATAGTCCTCGCACTCCTGGACACCGCGCGTGAACTAGGTGTGAGCCGGGTATTCGTGCTCACTTTCGCGGTGGAGTTCTTCCGCCGGCACGGCTTTGCCGAGATCGACGGGTCAGGCGACGACTCCTGAGGTCTATGCCGAGCTGCTTCGCTCGTATGACGAGGGCGTCGCGGAGTTCCTCGATCTTGACCGGGTGAAGCCCAACACGCTCGGCAACACGCGGATGCTGCTGCGAATGTAACGGCCGGCGACGACCGGGCCTCCGCGCGGCCCGCTCAGTGCTGGTGTCCGGCGGCTCAGCCTGATCGGTGGCCGTAGCAGCGGCCGGCTGGGGCTGGAGCCCCGCCCGGCCAGCGGCAGCTCGAGACCTGCGGGCGGTGCTCGCGACGTCGTACTGACGGTGCTCGCGGAGGTGCAGC
The DNA here is from genome assembly GCA_963831615.1 of uncultured Actinomycetota bacterium. GTDB lineage: Bacteria > Actinomycetota > Actinomycetes > Streptosporangiales > Streptosporangiaceae > JAJYUU01. The sequence goes on from CAWHQU010000008.1 coordinate 462,670, forward strand.
GGCGAGCGCCCGGAATTAGACCTGCCGGGCCGGCTTTGTGCGTGACCACAATTGTCGCGTTGACCGGGCCCAAGCCGGAACTTCAGCGCGGCGATAGGCCTCAGGTAATCGCAGCTGACGGGGACTATCATTAGCTGGCAGTGGGCAGGCGCCGCGCGTGCCTGGAGGCCCTGGGCGCGAGGCGGTCGTCCTATTGCGGCAAAATCATTAGGTCGGGCCTGCCCATCCCGGGGCAGTTGCCGGCGGCTAGCCAGCCTCAGCGTCGAGCTGGTCGCGTCTGGCTCAAGCCAGATCTGCGCTGGCCAGCCTCCTGCCGATGGGCTGACCATCGTGGTCGGCGGAGGGAGTATCAGCCTGATGGCGGACCTGAGTGTACTTACGCCGCCGTTTCTGGTCGCAGCCGTGGTGATCATCGCGATTGCTGCCTTCGTGCGGCACGAGATGGGCCGAGGGCGCGCTGACCGCGCCGATCCAGAGGATATTTCGGCGCCCGAACCCGATCACAAGCAAGATAGTTAAGCCGGAAGGCGATCGCGGCGGCTGCGGCCCTCACCGGAGAGTGCTTAGGTGCAGGTGGCTGCTGATTACACTGCGTTACATCCGGCAGCCGCATTGTTCACGCAATGCGATACCGCGCAGCTGCCTAAAGGGCTATCTCGAATTGTCAGCACGTCAGTTGTGGTATATCTTGTGTTTCCTAAAAGGACTTCAGTGAAAGGCAGCCTGATGGTTCAGAAGACCGTGGTGACGGTGGTTTGTGATCTACCTCACGATGGTGAGATCGAAGGCAACGAGACGGTTTCGTTCTCGGTTGACAGCAGTGCCTACGAGATCGATGTCTGCTCCGCGCACGCTAAGGAACTCCACGACATCTTTAACGGCTACATCGAGCACTCCAGGCGCATCAGCGTCGGGGCACGTCGTCGTAAGGCCCGCACCGGTCCAGGCCGTGAGCGCAGTTCAGAGATAAGGCAGTGGGCCCGCGAGCGCGGCGAGAAGGTCAGCGAGCGTGGTCGCATTCCGGCGTCGATCATTCAGGAATACGAGGCCACTCACTAACAGCTTGGGTGCCCATTTCCGGGTGCGCTCACCGTTGTTTGACTGGCGAGCATGACTAGCAGTCCGCCGATTCGGATTAGCCGCCGGAGACGCCCGGAAAGAGCAACTAGCGAGGTGCACCTTGCAACCCCTGGTAGCGCTGTGACTGACAGTGCATCCCCGTTCCTGTGAAGACCCCCGTATGACACCTCATGCGGGGGCCTTCATGGTTTCCGGGCCGATCCAGTCGCCGCGACGCAGCGTGACCAAGCCGGCCAGGTGTCATTCGACCCCAGGGCACAGCTCCGGCTCGATGCCCGGCCGCGGGGGTCCGTGGCCAAGTCGCTGGCTGAGGCCGCGCGCCAGGCGGACTCGTGACTCCGCGCCTTGACAGTTCCCAGCCGATCTTGGCCGCGTGCCCGGGCGGTTGTCCGGCTGTGCCCGGGCCGCGTCGCGGAGAGCCTTGGCCGGCCTACCTCCGTCCAGCCCGGTAGGCGCTTGCCTGCCCGGTGAGCGGTGGTCTGGCCGGCCGCTGGCACCTGCTCGCCCAGGGCGGACCGGCCCGGGCTCGCGGTGACGTGCCCGGCTCGCGGCGTAGTGCCCGGCCCGCGGCGTAGTGCCCGGCCCGCGGTCCTTGCCGGGTTCAGGTCCCGATGCCCGGCATGCATGCCGAGGTCGTCAATCCGGATGCATGCCGAGGTCGTCAATCCGGGCCGGGAAAACACCCGTTTTGCGATGATCCGGCCAGCCCGAGGTCGCGGACGCCGTCAGGCCAGCGCGCTGCAGTGTCAGTTTGCTGAGGGGTGTCTCTTACTGAGACGACCGCGGTAGCGAACACACGCGGCCTGGCTTCCGCGGCACAAGGGGCATGAGTTGCCGATCGTGGCTCGAAGAGGGGCATCGATCGGCAGCTCACGCCCTTCCAAGTCCCCGTTTGGCCAGCGCGCGGCCGGCGAAGGGGCAGCTGCAGGTCCCCGGCGCAGGTTATGGCGCGCAGAGTGGCCGCGTTCGCTGCTGGCGTAGCGGCGAAGAATTGCTTTCGCTGCGGGCGTAGCTGGGAACACTGCCTCTTCAGCCCAGGTTGAATGGGATGAACGCCCTACTGGCGGGGAACGTTTTGAGTAGTGCGGCATGTCGCACGTCATGGCGTCGCCCGGCGCACGGGCTAACATGCGGAAGGGACGGGGCAGATCGGGTGCCTCACCGACCGCTCTGTGAGGAGCGACGAGATGTTCGAGAGGTTTACCGACCGGGCGCGGCGGGTTGTTGTCCTGGCACAGGAAGAGGCCAGGATGCTCAACCACAACTACATCGGCACTGAGCACATCCTGCTTGGCCTTATCCACGAGGGCGAAGGAGTAGCCGCCAAGGCTCTCGAATCGCTCGGGATAAGCCTGGAAGCCGTTCGGCAGCAGGTTGAAGAGATCATTGGCCAGGGCCAGCAGGCACCCTCCGGGCATATCCCGTTCACGCCTCGGGCCAAGAAGGTCCTCGAGCTCTCCTTGCGCGAGGCCCTGCAGCTTGGCCACAACTACATCGGCACTGAGCACATCCTGCTCGGGCCTGATCCGGGAGGGCGAGGGCGTTGCAGCCCAGGTCCTGGTCCGGCTCGGCGCGGATCTCAACCGCGTCCGCCAGCAGGTGATCCAGCTGCTTCACGGCTACCAGGGCAAGGAGCCCGCAGCCGCCGGTGCGCCATCCGAGAGCGCGCCGTCGACCTCGCTCGTCCTTGACCAGTTCGGCCGTAATCTGACTGCTGCCGCTCGCGAAGGCAAACTTGACCCGGTTATCGGCCGGGACAAGGAAATCGAGCGAGTGATGCAGGTGCTCTCCCGCCGGACCAAGAACAACCCCGTCCTGGTCGGCGAGCCAGGCGTCGGGAAGACGGCCGTCGTCGAGGGCCTGGCGCAGAAGATCGTCAAGGGCGAGGTCCCGGAGACGCTGAAGGAGAAGCAGCTCTACACGCTGGACCTTGGCGCGCTGGTTGCTGGTTCGCGGTATCGCGGTGATTTCGAGGAGCGGCTGAAGAAGGTCCTCAAGGAGATCCGGACCCGCGGCGACATCATTCTGTTCATCGACGAGATCCACACGCTGGTCGGGGCGGGTGCTGCCGAGGGTGCCATCGACGCGGCGTCGATCCTGAAGCCGATGCTGGCCCGTGGTGAGCTGCAGACCATCGGCGCGAGCACGCTGGATGAGTATCGCAAGCACCTGGAGAAGGACGCGGCGCTTGAGCGGCGGTTCCAGCCGATCCAGGTGGCCGAGCCGACGATCTCGCACACCATCGAGATCCTTAAGGGCCTGCGCGACCGGTACGAGGCACACCACCGGGTGACCATCACCGATGACGCGCTGGTGGCGGCGGCGCAACTCGCAGATCGGTACATTAGCGACCGGTTCCTGCCGGACAAGGCCATCGACCTGATCGACGAGGCCGGCTCGCGGATGCGCATCCGCCGGATGACTGCGCCACCGGACCTGCGTGACTTCGACGAGCGCATCGCCGATGTCAGGCGCGAGAAGGAGTCGGCGATCGACTCCCAGGACTTCGAGAAGGCCGCCTCGCTGCGTGACACCGAGAAGCAGCTGATCGACAAGAAGGACGCGCGGGAGAAGGAGTGGAAGGCCGGTGACATGGACACCCCGGCCGAGGTGAACGAGGAGCTCATCGCTGAGGTTCTCGCCACTGCCACCGGGATCCCGGTGTTCAAGCTCACCGAGGAAGAGTCGCAGCGGCTGCTCCGGATGGAGGCCGAGCTGCACCGCCGGGTCATCGGCCAGAACGACGCCATCAAGGCGCTGTCGCAGGCGATCAGGCGGACCAGGGCCGGGCCTGAAGGACCCCAAGCGGCCAGGTGGCTCGTTCATCTTCGCCGGGCCGTCGGGCGTCGGCAAGACCGAGCTGTCCAGGACGCTGGCCGAGTTCCTGTTCGGCGACGAGGACGCACTCATTCAGCTGGATATGAGTGAGTACATGGAGAAGCACACCGTCTCGCGGCTGTTCGGCTCCCCGCCCGGCTATGTCGGCTACGAGGAGGGCGGGCAGCTGACCGAGAAGGTCCGGCGCAAGCCGTTCTCGGTGGTGCTGTTCGACGAGATCGAGAAGGCGCACGGCGACATCTTCAACTCGCTGCTGCAGATCCTGGAAGACGGTCGGCTGACCGACGCCCAGGGCCGCGTGGTCGACTTCAAGAACACCGTCATCATCATGACGACCAACCTCGGCACCCGGGACATCTCCAAGGGCGTCACGGTCGGTTTCGGCGCGGCAAGCGAGTCGAAGGGCTCGTACGACCGGATGAAGAACAAGGTCGGTGAGGAGCTCAAGCAGCACTTCCGGCCTGAGTTCCTCAACCGCGTTGACGACATCATCGTCTTCCACCAGCTGAGCCAGGAGGAGATCTTCGAGATCGTCGATCTCATGGTCACCAAGGTGGACGAGCGCCTGCGCGACCGCGACATGGGCATCGAGATCCGGCCGGCGGCCAAGAAGCTGCTGTCGGAGAAGGGCTACGACCCGGTCCTCGGCGCCCGGCCGCTCCGGCGGACGATCCAGCGGGAGATCGAGGATCACCTGTCGGAGAAGATCCTCTTCGGCGAGCTGAAGGCCGGTCAGATCGTGATCGTCGACGCGGAGGGCACAGGCGAGGACGCCAAGTTCCTCTTCAACGGCATCAACAAGCCAGCCGAGGTGCCTGACGCTCCGCCGGTCGAGGTGGAGACCAAGGCCGGCGCGAGCGGCGCTAGCGGCGCTACAGCGACGGCGTCCGACTAGTCGCCCGGACTCCGGTTAGCAGCTGACGGGTTGTCGCCTGGCAGGGCCAGCGACCCGTCGTGGCAGCGGACCACGAGGCCGTCATTGACCAGCGCAGCGAGCGCACGCGTTCGCTGCGCTGTGTCATGCCAGGCGGTCGTCAGCATGCTTGCCGGGACGGGTCCGGCGCGCTCGCGCGGAGCACTGCAAGCAACTGGCCGCGGCACTGCCGGTCGCTCCCGTGATAAGCGGCCTGCCCGCGGCGCACCGCCGCCGCGGGGCGGCCGAGCCGCAGCCAGGCGCACTCGCCGGCCAGCGGGCAGTCAGGGCACCGCGGCCGCGTCGAGGTGCAGACCAGCGCGCCCAGTTCCATCACGCCAACTGACCACCGCGCTGCCTGCCGGCCGTCAGCCGGCAGTAGCGATTCGGCGAGCCTAACTTCGGCAACGGTCGGGGTCACTGGCGGCAAGCCCTGGCCGCTGATCAGCCTGGCCAGAACCCGCCGCACATTAGTGTCCAGCACTGCGTGCCGTCGGCTGAAGGCGAAGCTTGCGATCGCGGCCGCTGTATAGGAACCCACGCCTGGCAGCGCCCGGAGGTCCGGAACGTCAGCCGGTACGGCGCCGCCGTGCCGGCTGACGATGAGTTGCGCTGAGGCGTGCAGCCGGACGGCTCGGCGCGGGTACCCGAGCCGGTCCCACTGGCGGACGGCGTCCGCCGCGCTGGCGTCCGCCAGGGCGGCTGGCCGTGGCCACCGGTCCAGCCAGGCCGCGTGTGCCGGGAGCACCCGGCTGACCGGGGTCTGCTGGAGCATGAACTCGCTGACCATCACCGACCACGGGGTTACGTCGGCGTGCCGCCACGGCAGGTCCCTGGCGTGGCCGGCGTACCAGTCAAGTACGGCGGCTGCGTGGCGTGAGATCATCGGCGCCCGATCCTGGCACGGGCCGCCAGCACGGGCACCGGGCTGGCTCACGAGTAGCGCTCAAGTAGCGCCGACTCGGCGATCCTCGACAGACCTTCGCGCAGGCTCCCGGCCAGGGCAGCGTCGACCGCCGGTACTCGGCGCAAGTCTTGCGCGCTCGCCGACAGCAGCTTCTGCAGACTGCCGAACTCCGCGACCAGCGCCTCTGCTGCGGCCTGCGGCAACCGCGGTATCTGGCCGAGCACGCGGTAACCCAGCGCGCTGACGTGCTGGTCTAGTCCGTTGCCAGCGCTGAGCCCGATGGCCGCCGCCACTGCCGGCAGGTCGATGAGTTCGTCCGCGCTCAGCCTGGCCAGTGCGCGGTCACCAGCGTGAGCCGACTCAACCGGCCCTGTGCAGTCGTGAGTCCCTGTGCAGTCGTGAGTCCCTGTGCCGCTGTGAGCGGGCGGTGGCGGGTGCTCTGCCCGACCGTAGTCGCGCACCAGCAACTCCCGCTCACGCCGCATGCCGGCGGTCAGCTCCTCAAGCTGCAGCCCGAGCAGGCCAGCGTCAGTTCCGAGTTCGACAAGGTATCCGGCTATCTCTTCGGTTACCCGGCCGGCCATTTCGAGGCGCTGAGCCACCCGAGCGATATCGCCGATCGTCGCCCGGTCCTCGATTTCCAGCACCGTCAGTGCGCCGGCAGCGTCGTCAAGGCGGCGCTTGTACCGTTCGAGGGTGGCAAGGGCCTGATGGGCTCGCGCAAGGAGAGCGGCCGAGTCCTCGAGCACGTAGCGCTCGCCGCGAGTGAACACCGCAACCGTCCGCATCGACTTGCTGACGGCGATGACCGGGAGTCCCGTCTGCCTGGCCACTCGCTCGGCCGTGCGGTGCCGCGTGCCAGACTCCTCGGTTGGCAGGCGGGGATCCGGGACGAGCTGGACGGCCGCCCTCAGGATCTGGGTGCATGCCTGATCCAGAACGATGGCGCCATCCATCTTGGCCAGCTCACGCAGCCGGGTTGCCGAGAATCGAGCAGTCAGCTCGAAGCCGCCCGAGCAGATTCCCTCGACGATCGGGTCGAATCCCAGCACGATGAGCGCGCCCGTGCTGCCGTGCACGATTCGCTCTAGCCCATCGCGCAACGGCGTCCCCGGCGCTACCACGGCGAGCGCAGCGCGGCGGCGCTCGTCTCGCCCGTTGCTCACGGCAAGCACCTGCCTCACGACCTCGTTGTCACGGGCAGTCTAGCGACGGCGCATGGCCTCGACTGCCCGTCAACCTCGTGCCAGCTTCCCCCGGCGGCCCGGCCTATCCATCGCCGCCGCATGTCCATTGCCGGGCTAGCGCAGGCCAAGCGCCGCCGTGATCGCGGCCCGGATGTCGGTCACCTCGCTGACCTCCAGTTGTCCGGTGCCGGAACCCTGTCCGGTGCCGGAACCGTCGACGACGCGAAGGTGCGGAGCAGGTGGCTCGGCGGGCGGCAGCAGATCCGAGCCGGCCGGGACTATCGCCCGCCGGAACCCCATCCGTTCCGCCTCGGCCAGCCGCCGCCGGATGCCGGTTACCCGCCGGATCTCCCCGGCCAGCCCGATCTCGCCGATGGCGACCAGGTCGGCTGGCACGCTGACGTCCGCGAGCGCGCTTGCGACCGCGAGCCCGATCGCCAGGTCCACCGACGGCTCCGTCAGCCGAACCCCGCCCACTGTCGCGGCGTACACGTCCCGGCGACCGATCGCCAGTCGCGCGCGCCGCTGCAAGACCGCGAGCATCATGCCCACCCGGGCCGAGTCCAGGCCGGACACCACGCGCCGCGGCGGCAAGTCGTCGACGACGGGACCCACCAGTGTCTGCACCTCGGCTAGCAGCGGCCGCCGGCCTTCGAGCGTCACGGTGACGCAGGTGCCGGGCACCGGGTCGTGCCGCTGCGAAAGGAACAGCCCGCTCGGGTCAGGCAATCCGACCAGTCCTGTCTCGCCTAGCTCGAAGCAGCCGAACTCGTCGGTCGGGCCGAACCTGTTCTTCAGCGCACGCACCATCCGCAACTGGCCGCGTGAGTCACCGTCGAAATGCAGCACCACGTCGACCAGATGCTCCAGGGTGCGCGGCCCGGCCACCGAGCCGTCCTTGGTGACGTGCCCGACAAGCACGGTGGTCAGGGTGCGCTGCTTGGCGAGGGCGGTGAGCGCGGCGGTGATTTCCCGCACCTGGGTAACGCCGCCGGGCACCCCGTCCACCCCGGCCGCGCTGATCGTCTGCACCGAGTCGACGATGAGCAACGCGGGATCAACTGCCTGCACATGTCCGAGCAGCGCGGCGAAGTCGGTCTCCGCTGCCAGGTACAGCGAGTCGGAGACAGCACCGATACGGTCCGCCCGCAGCCGGACCTGTGCCGCCGATTCCTCGCCAGTCACGTACAACACACGGCCCGCTGCCGCCGCCAGCGCTCCGGCTTCCAGCAGAAGCGTCGACTTCCCCACCCCTGGCTCACCGGCCAGCAGCACAACGGCACCCGGTACCAGGCCACCGCCGAGTACCCGGTCCAGCTCGCCCATGCCGGTCGGCCAGGCCCTGGCTGCTGCGGCGTCGACCTGGCCGATCGGAACTGCCGCGGTGGACGGCTGGACCGCCCGCAACTGGGCGCGCGAGGTGGCCCGGCCAGGCTCTTCGTTGCGTCCCTCGGTGACCGAGCCCCACTCGCCGCACTCGCCGCACCGGCCGGCCCACTTGGCGCTTCGCCAGCCGCAGGCTGAGCACTCGAACAGCGCGGTTGCTGATCTTGCCATAGCGGGAAGGTACCGGGTGCCGCTGACAATCGGTGTTCGGCCCGCCGATGCGGCGGATAGCCCGTGCAGAGCTCGCCCCGGCCGCGCCGCGGCAGGCCTGGGTGGCGGCCGGCATAAGCTGGATGAGGGGGCTGACGTCATCGCGGGATGGCGCCGTGAGCCGGGCAGGACGCCGACGCGCGGCGGCAGGGCTTGGCGCCGTAGGTATCGCCCCGACGCACTCGCAGGCGGAGTGCGGTCTCATGCGGGCAGAGGAGAAGCAAGTGCGCAGGTCAAGGCTGTGACAGCGATCAAGGTCGCGCTGTCGACTGCCTCCGTTTTCCCGGAGCGGACGCCGGATGCGTTCGAGACGGCTGCCCGGCTCGGCTACGACGGTATCGAGATCATGGTGACCGCTGACCCGGTCAGCCAGGACGCCGCCGTGCTGCGCAAGCTCTCGGACTACCACGCCGTCCCGGTAGTGGCCGTGCACGCCCCTAACCTGCTGGTGACGCAACGCGTCTGGGGCCGCGACCCGTGGACCAAGCTGGAGAGATCGCGTGACCTCGCGGCGACGCTCGGCGCCCGGGTGGTCGTCGTGCATCCGCCGTTCCGGTGGCAGCGCGAGTACGCGAAAGACTTCCAGTCCGGTATCGCCTCGATGTCGGCGGACGGAGACGTGGCCTTCGCGGTGGAGAACCTCTATCCGTTGCTGCGCGGCGAGACGGAGATAGCCGCCTACGCTCCGCACTGGAATCCGGTGGAGATGGACTCGGCAGCGGTCACGCTTGACGTCTCGCATGCCTCGGTGTCGGATTCCGACGTGCTCGCGATGGCCGAGCAACTCGGCGAGCGCCTGGCGCACGTTCACCTTGGTGATGGCAGCAAGCCGGGACTTCCGGACGAGCACCTGGTACCTGGCCGAGGCAACCAGCCGTGCGCGGAATTGCTGAGCTGGCTTAGCCGGACTGGCTACTCCGGCTACGTGGTGCTCGAGGTCAGCACGCACCGGGTGCCGACCGTCGCCGACCGGCAGGCCGACCTTGCCGAATCGCTGGAGTTCGCCCGCAAGCACCTCAAGGGAGCCTAAGCCTCCAGTATCAGCGTGACCGGGCCGTCGTTGACCAGTTCAACCTCCATCTGGGCGCCGAACACGCCGGATTCGACACTGGCTCCGAGGCCGCGCAGTGCCTCGGCGAACGCGATCACCAGCGGCTCCGCCACCGGTCCCGGCGCAGCCGCACTCCAGCTCGGCCGCCGTCCCTTGGCGGTATCGGCGTAGAGCGTGAACTGGCTGATCACTAGCAGCGGCGCAGCCAGATCGGCGCACGACTTCTCGCCGGCCAGTATCCGCAGGTAGTACACCTTGCTGGCGAGCGCAGCCGCGGTGGCCGGGGTGTCACTATGCGTGACGCCCACCAGCACCACCAGGCCCGGTGCTGTCAGCCGCCCGACCACCTCGCCGCCGGCGGTAACGCTGGCCTGGCTGGCTCGCTGGACGACGGCTCGCACGAGTGGAGATTGTGTCATGACGTGGGCGGCCGGCTGGCGCGTGTCCCGTCGGTGGCCGTCGCGACCACTTAGCTGGCCGGGAACGAGGCCGATTAGACTGCGGTAGCCCGCATCCAACGGCGTAGAAGGGCTGGTGGCACCACCTATGGCAGTCAGCGGCAAGCCTGCTCCCGGTGGCCAGGCCACCCTGATTACCGTCGCCCCGACCGGCGCTGAGTCGGAGAAGTCCGCAGTTCCCGCGCTGCCCGTCACGCTCGAGGAACTGGTTGCCACTGCCAAGCAGTGCCAGGCAGCGGGTGCTGCCGTGATCCACGTGCACATCAGGGATGCCGAGGCGAAGCCGACGCTGGACATTGGCAGGCTGACCGAGACTGTCCGCGCGCTGCGCGAGTCCACCGACCTGATCGTGCAGCTGTCGACCGGCGGGGCGGTCACTGACAGTTTCGAACGGCGGCTGGCAGTGCTGGATGCGGGGCCGGATGCCTGTTCACTGACCTGCGGCACGGTCAACTTCGGCGACGACGTGTTTATGAACCCGTGGGGATTCATGACCGAGCTCTACGCCAAGACCCGCGCGCTCGGCGTAGTGCCGGAGTTCGAGCTCTTCGACTTCGGGCACATCGCCGCGATGCACCGGCTGCTTGCCGAGTTCGGTCCGCCGGCCGGCGGCCACGTGCACTGCGACCTGGTAATGGGCGTTCCTGGCGGAATGCCGGGGGATGCGGCGACGCTGGTGCACGCTGTGGAAGCGCTGCCGCCGGATGCTACCTGGTCAGCGACAGGGATCGGACGCACGTCGCTGCCGGTCCTGTTCGCGGCGCTCGCGGCAGGCGGCCACCTGCGCGTGGGCATGGAGGACACGGTCACGTTCGCGCGCGGCCGCCCGGTCGCGGGCAACGCCGAATTGGTCGAGCGGGCTGCTGCGGCGGCCGCGCTAGTGCAGCGCCCGGCCATGACGGCTGCGACGGCGCGGGTAATGCTGGGGGTGCCTGATCATCGCTGACAATCCGGTGCTGGCCGAAGTCATCAGGTCGGGCGTCGTCGAGTCGCGTCACCGTGGAGCGATCGCGGCGCTCGCTGCTGACGGCACGGTCCTGCTGGCTGCCGGCACGGCGGATGTACCGATGTTCCCGCGCTCGTCGAATAAGCCGTTCCAGGCCGCGACGATGCTGCGCTGCGGCCTCAAGCTCGAAGGCGAACTGCTGGCGCTCGCCGCGGCCAGCCACTCGGGCGAAGACTTTCATGTCGCCGGCGTCCGGGCGATCCTGGCGTCGGCGGGCCTGACCGAAGACGCCTTGCAGTGCCCGCCGGACTACCCGCTGGACGAGCAGGCGAACCGGGCGATGATCGCGGCCGGGGACAGGCCCGACCGGATCCACATGAACTGCAGCGGCAAGCACGCAGCGATGCTGGCGACGTGCGTGGCGGCCGGCTGGCCGACCGAGAGCTACCGCGACCCTGAGCACCCGCTACAGCAAGAGATAAGAACCGCTATCAGCAGGCTGGCCGGCGAGCCGGTCGCGGCGATCGGCGTGGACGGCTGCGGCGCGCCGCTGATGTCTATCTCGGTGACCGGGCTGGCACGAGCGTTCCGCGCGATGGTACTGGCCGAGCCTGGAACCGCGGAGCGGGCCGTCGCCGACGCGATGCGCGCCTATCCGGAGTGGACGTCCGGCACGACCCGGCCGGAACGTTCGCTGATGAGGGCGATACCTGGCTTGCTGTTGAAGTCGGGCGCTGAGGGCGTCGAAGGGTTCGCGCTGGCCGACGGCAGAGCGGGGGCCTTCAAAACCGAGGACGGCGCGGCACGTGGCCGGGTCCCGGTCACCGTGGCTCTCTTGCGGGAGCTGGGCGGGCACGCTGAGCCCGGCGCGGACCCCGATGCGCTGACGGCGCTTGCGACGAGCCCGGTGTACGGGGGCGGACAGGTGGTCGGTGAGATCAAGGCAGTGCAGCTAACCGGCGGGCACCTTGAGGCGGGCTAGATCAGGACGACACCTTGGCCGCTGGATTGGCTGGCGGTGCGCTACTGCCTGCCGTGGCGCTTGGCGAGGGGCCTGACGGCGCTGAGCTCGACGGGGACGGGCTGGGAGAGGGCGAGGTAATCGAGCTGGGCAGGCCGACCAGGCAGGTCGGACTCTTCCCGGCTAGCGGGAAGGCCTCGGCCAGCCCGTCGGCAATGAACTGCGCGCGCTTCGCGTAACCGGCAGAGGTGTAGTGGATGCCGTCATTGATGAACCAGCTCCGCTGTGGCAGCGCGGCCCAGTTGAACACGCGCATGTTCGGGTAGTGAGCGCAAGCCCCCATCAGGGCTGAATTCCACTTCTGCATGTTGGCCTCGGAATACGGGCCGTTGCGGAGCAGCGAGATCACATTCACCCACATGACCGGCTCGCCCCGGGTGACCCGCATCATCTCACTGATCCGCGCGGCTAGATCGACATTGGAGCCGACCGCCACGTCCGCGGTGTCGTTGGTGCCGAGGGCTAGTACCCAGCAGCCATCGAAGCCCTGCCTGATGAGGCTGGCGGCAGCCTGCTGCCCGTTCGTGGTCCCGGGCAGCACTTCCACAACCGAGCGGGCACCGGTGATGTTCGTGTAGACGCTCTGGACCCCGACGTCCTCATACTGGGCTGCCAGCCGCATCCGTCGCTCCGGCAAATAGTCGGCCGAGATCATGCCTTCCGACGTGGAATCGCCGATATGCGCCACTGAGGTGCAGGATGTCCGCAACGGCAGATTCTGCCCCGGCTCGCCGCTCGTACTAGCCGACGGACGCGGCGACTTCCCGCTCACATGGCTGACGGAGCTGGTCGAATCAGACAGTGCCCCGGTTCCGAGCGCGGCTGCGCTCGACGCGGCGGGGACTGCAACCATGCCCCCGAGTCCCGCGCAAGCTACCAGTACTATGCCGGTCGCGCCGGAGGCTGCGGCGAGCTTCGGCACGCCGAGCCCGGCGAGATCGCGGTTGCGAAGCCGGCGCCACGCCCGCTCGATAGCGCCGTGACGCACTGGCTCTTCGACGAACTTCCAGGACAGTGCGGCGATGGCGACGCTGGCGGCGATCTGCCACACGGCCCTGGGCAGGTCCTCCCCGCTGTTTGCGGGCGTGGTCAGCACGATGACCGGATAGTGCCATAGGTAAATGCCGTAGGACCGGACACCGATCCAGCGCAGCGGACGCCAGCTGAGCGCCGCGCCGACCAGGCTGCCCGGACAGGCAGACGCGGCTAGCACAGCCGCCGTGGCGAAGCCAAGAACGACCAGGCCGCCGTGGTAAAGGAATGTCGAGTACTGGCCAACCCGCCAGATCATGACCGCGATTACGGCCAGCCCGAGCACGGCAGGCACGTCCAGCACGCGGGCGACTGTCCGGCGCGCCTGCCCCGCGGTCCGGCTGGACCACACCATTGCGAGCGCGGCGCCGATCAGCAGCCCGCAGGCCCTGGTGTCAGTACCCTCGTACACCCTGGTGGGATCGACAGCCGGGTGATACAGGACCCACATGAGGACGGCAGATCCGGCGGCCAGCGCTAGCGTCGGAAGTGCAAGCCAGCGGATCGCGCTGGCGGTGCGCCGTCGCCGGATGAAGTACATCCCGGCAAGAAGCAGCCAGGGCCAGATGAGGTAGAACTGCTCCTCGACGGCAAGCGACCAGAGATGGTCAAGCGGCTGCGGCGGGGCGAACCTGGAGAAATACGACTGTCCCTGCACTATCAGGTACCAGTTGCTGGAGTAGGTTGCGGCAGCAGCGACGGCGCCGCGCAGATCTGCAAGCCGCACCCGGTCCAGCAGCGTTACCCACGCCGTCACGATCGCCAGCATGACGAACAGTGCGGGCAACAACCGGCGGGCTCGGCGCACCCAGAAGTTGGCCAGGTGCGCCCGTCCGGTGGCCAGCCACCGGCTCAGCAACAGATCGGTGATGAGATAGCCGCTCAGTGTGAAGAACAGCGCGACGCCGAGGAGCCCGCCTGGTGCCCAGCTGAACTGCTCGTGGAAGGCGATGACAGCCAGCACCGCGATGGCGCGAAGCCCGTCGAGGCCTGGCATGTATCGCTGGTCCGAGCCAACTGGCTTCGGCATGTTCCCCCCTGGCGTTGCGACTCCAGCGCCGGGTGAACTACCCCGAGTAGTCTATTGACTACGTATTGTTATTGACAAAAGATGTACCGGGAAATCGGCCGTTTACGCGCGCTGCCTAACTCACTACGCAGCTGCTGCGGTGCTTGCTGGCCGGGAATGCTCTGGCAAGGGCCCGCGCAATGGCGTGCGCCCGAATGGCGTAACCCGCCGGGGTGTAATGGATGCCGTCATCGAGGTGCCAGCCCGGCTGAACCATCGCTGCCCAGTTGAAGATCCGCATGTTGGGGTTGGCCGCGCAGGCCGCGACGAGCGCGTTGTTCCACAGCTGCATGTTGGCCTGCGACCACGGGCCGCTGGTGAGGTTGGTCTCGGTGTTGACCCACATGACCGGCTCGCCATGTGCGGCCGACATCATTTCCCGGATCCGGGCTGCTATCCCCACTGGTGAGCCCACGGACACGTTCGCGGTGTCATTGGTACCGAGCGCGAAGACCCAGCAGCCGCGGTAGCCCGCCTGGTACCAGCCGGTTGCGACGCGATACCCGTTGAGCTGGCCAGGCAGCTGCTCGACGATCGACCGGCCACCGGACGCATTGACCAAGACGCGGTGAACTCCGACGGCGTGGTACTGCGCGGCAAGTCGCTGCCCTGAGTCGGGTAGCACTTGCGGGGACACCATGCCGACCGAAGTGGAGTCACCGATGTGCGCCACTGACGTGCACGATGTGCGGTCCGCAGTCTGCGTTCCGGCGACACCGGGCCGGCTCCGCCAGATCGGGCACTGTCGGATCGGGCACTGCCGGATCGGGCACTGGCCAGCGATTGTCCGCGTTCTGCGCTGCTAACGGCCGCCTGGCCCCGGCCGGTGAACACCCCCGCGGACGCGGCGCCTGCCGCAGCCACCAGCAGTGCTGCAGAGACCCCCGCGATGACGACCAGCCGCCCTTGCTGCCCGGCCTGCGGGGCGGCAGCGCCTGGCCGGGCCGCGCCGCGGCGCGACGGCCGGTAGGCCAGCGCATGGGGGTCTCCTTTGCTTCGTCGACGAGGCCAGACGCGGCTCATCGCCGCGACTTCCACCTGCCTGTTATGTAACGCTTGCAACGATCCGGCCAATTCCGGCCCGCCAGCGATCATCAGATGTCGCTACCCAGCAGAAGGCCGATTACCACTGCGCGGCCGGGATCGGTAAGTGCTAGCCGCATCGTTTGCAATTGCAAGCACCACAGTGCAAGACTGACGGCATGAGCCCGGTGAACGTAAGCGCCATCGGCGCCTACATCAGGGAGCAGCGTGAGCAGGCCAAGATCTCGCTGCGCCAGCTAGCGCAGTCGGCGGGCATCTCCAACCCTTACCTCAGCCAGATAGAGCGCGGCCTGCGGCGGCCGAGCGCCGATATTCTCCAGCAGATTGCCAAGGGCCTGCGCATCTCAGCTGAGGCGCTGTATGTCCAGGCTGGGTTCCTCGAGGACAGGGGTCCGGGCTCGGTTGTCCGGGACGCTGTGCTGACCGATCCTGAGCTGACCGAGCGGCAGAAGCAAATGCTGATCGAGGTCTACGAGTCCTTCCGCAAGGAGACCGCCATGGCCCGGGCGGAAGCGGCGGAACTCGATGATGACCAGACTGGGCTCGCCCCGGACGAGGCCGCGCTCACTTGGCCGGAGAACCTGAGTCCGGCGGCGCTGGCGGGCCTGCCGCGCCGGCTGGCGCTCGCGGCCTTCCCCGAGGCCGACGACGACGGCGATCCGGACGACGACGAGGGGACGAGGACGAGGACGAGGATTACCTGGGCGATCCGGCTCAGCAGGTCGATCAGAAGCCTGGTGAGGGCGGCACGATTCACCAGTTCCCGCCCCCCGCCGGGACCAGGTAGCGTATCGCCATGCCCTTTGTGGATCCGACGGCGTTGTCAATCGTCAACTTGTTTTTCTGGGTGCTGCTGCTAGGCGCGTTCGTGATCGAGGCCTGGGCGTTCGGAGACGCGCTGCGGCGTCCGAAGGTTGCTTTCCCGGCGGCCGGGAAGCAGACCAAGCCGATCTGGCTGATAATTCTCGGCGTCGCCTTCGTGATCGGCATCGCGGGAGCAGTCGGCTATCTGACGCTGATCAGCATCTTCCCCATCGTTGCCTTCGTAGCAGCGGCGATCTACCTGGTCGATGTGCGGCCGAAGATCAAATCCATGAAACAGAACCACCATCAGGGTCCGTACGGCCCCTGGTGATTGGATACAACCATGGCGGAATCTGATTGGCGCACGCACCGGCTCGAGCTCACTGATCAGACACTGCGCGAGTGGGACGCCGTCGTGCTGAATGCCGGTGACGAGGGCATCGTCCTGGACCGGTCGGCGTTCTATCCGGGCGGCGGAGGTCAGCCGCCGGACGAGGGCGTGCTGCTGTGGGGTGGCGTGCAGACCCGGATCGCTGGCGCCAGGAAGGGCGACGACCTCTACCTGATCCCGGCTGACGGTGACCCGGTACCGCCGCCAGGGACCGCGGTCCGCGGTGCCGTCGCAGACGAGCGCCGCACCGCGCTGATGCGCACCCATTCCGGCCTGCACGTGCTCTGCGGGGTGGTGTTCCGCGATTACGGGTCGCTGGTGACAGGCGGCAACATGGAGCCGCTCACCGCCAGGATGGACTTCGACCTGCCTGAGCTTCCGGACGGATTCCGTGACGCGGTCGAGGCCGCCTGTAACGCCGAGATCGGCGCGGACCGGCGGATCGACGTCCGGGTCCTGCCGCGCGCCGAGGCGTTCGAGCTGCCAGACATTATCAGGACTGCCACGAATCTCGTTCCGGAAGATGTCGCGGATGTGCGCATCGTCGACATCGTCGGGCTAGACCAGCAGGCCGACGGCGGCACGCACGTCGCCAGCACTAAGCACATCGGCAGGATCGAAGTCGCCAAGATCGAGAACAAGGGCCGCGGGTTCCGCCGGCTGCGGATCCGGATCGCCGACTGACCCGAGCCGCTGCTAGGCGTCGAGGCCGAAGCTGATAACCCGGTCCGGGTGGATGCGGATGATCTCCGCGGAGAATCCTTGCGGCTGTCCGGCCTGTTCCCTTAGCGCTTCGGCATGACCGCGAATCTCCACGCAGCGCACTCGCCAGGGCTGCACCGAGGCGATGTCGTCGACAACGAACGCCACCTTGGGGTTGCCGGCCAGGTTCGCGAACTTACGGCTGGCGCCCATGTTGCGGCCGCCGATGTCGATAGTCCCTAGCTCGGCGTTGTAGCGGAAGCCCACCGGATTGTTCTGGGGCGAGCCGTGGCTGTCGACTGTGGCGAGCCGGCCAAGCCGCTGAGACTGCAGGTAGGCCAGAACCTCAGGACTCAGCGACCGGTTGATTTCGGGCATGATCTGCCTCCTCGTGCTGGGCGCGCCGGGGATGGCAGCGGCCGGACCCCGGATTGGGGCCCGGCCGCTTGCCGTGTCAGCGTAGCGGAACGACTAGCAGTGCCACCGGCACCGCCACGATCGCTGCCGAAACCGTGATGATTGCTGCGAGTGCCGCATTGCTCAAAGCGGGAGCCGGCCGAAGCAGCCTGATGACTCTGGCCGCCACCTCACACTCCTCCGCCCGGTGCGCGGCTCCCAGCGCGCCTGACGGCACCTGGCCGCCGCCAGCGGCCCCGACCCGCAGCAGAGCGGTCGCGAGCTCCCTGGCGGGGCGCTGCCGCAGCGCGCGGTCGTCGGCATGCATCTCGATGAGCAGTCCGACCGCACGGTAGGCCTGCCGCGCGACCTCAGCCCAGCGGAAGGCACGAAGCAGAGCGAGGAACGGCAGCAGTACGAGGTCGTGCCGCTCGCGCAGGTGCGCCCGTTCGTGCGCGAGAACCGCCGCGAGCTCGTCCGCGTCGAGGAGGTCAAGCGTCCCGGCGCTGATAACGATGGCTGACCGCAGGCCGGGCAGGCAGTACGCAGTCGCGGCCGGATGATCGACGACCAGGGCACCGGGAACTTTAGGGTCGCCGCGCGCCAGCAGGCTGAGCAGTTCGCGCTGGCGCTGCCGGGCGCGCACGACCGAGGCTGACGCCGCTAGCAAGATCCAGCACAGCACGCCCAGCAAGACGACGCCGGCGACGAGGCACAACATCCGGACCACGCCAGCCAGGTCGGCTACCGGGAGCGGACTGCCGGCCCTGGCGATGCTGGCCAGTTGCTGCAGAACGCCGGTGGCTACCGCGCCCCGGGGGGTGGCCCCGAAGCCGATGAGGGCGCCGATGGCGGCCAGACCCCAGCCCAGGCCCAGCGCCTGCCAGAGCAAGATCGCGGCTGCTGGCGATCGCCGCGGCCACGCCGCGGAGGCGAGACTGCTTGCTGCCGGAACGCAGCCGATCGCGACGGCAGCGAGAATAACGACGGTGGCCGACACTGCGTCACCCCCGGGCAGCCCCGCCGAGCGCTCCCAGGGCCCGCAGCAGCGTCTGGGCCTCGGTGCCGGACACGCTGCGGGCGAATCTTGCCAGCGCAGCCTGCCGGTCGCCGGTCTGGTCCAGCGCACTCAGCATGAGCTCGGTCACGTATGCTTCCCGGCTTTCTGCGGCCCGGTAGTGCCATGCACGTCCGTTGCGCTCCCGGCGGGCGAAACCCTTCTTCGCAAGCCGGTCGAGCACCGTCATCACGGTCGTGTGAGCTAGGTCGCGATCGGTGAGCAGACCGCTCACCTCGCGCACGCTCAGCGGGTCAGCGGCCTCCCAAAGCACGTCCATTATGGCGCGCTCAAGCTCCCCAAGTCGGTTCACCCGGTAATTCTAACGTGGACGAATCAGGCTCACCAGCGCCGGCCGAGCGCGCCGGCACCAGCAGGCGAACTTACCGAGCCGATCGCTCGGCAACCGCCTTTTCCCGCCGCCACGGCGCTACCGTGCCACTGTGACCGTGCCTAGAATCGGCGTCAGCGTTGACCTGGTCATCTTGACGGTGCGGGGCGACCAGCTCGCCACGCTCGCCTGGCGCCGGGATTCTGAGCCTTACGCCGGGATGCAAGCCTTGCCCGGCGGGTTCATCCGGCTGGACGAAGACCTGCCGGCCGCGGCGGCTAGGGTGCTCGGCGAGCGCGCCGGGCTTCCGGGCGATGCCGTGCATCTCGAGCAGTTGCAAACCTATGGTTACCCGGACCGTGACCCGACGAGACGGGCGGTATCGGTGGCCTATCTCGGCCTGGCGCCGGATCTGCCCGCGCCCGATACGCCGCAGATGAGCTGGCAGCCGGTCAGCGCGCTGACCCAGATGGCCTTCGACCACGAGCGGATACTGTCCGACGGAGTCGAGCGCGCCCGGTCCAAGCTCGAATACACCGCTCTGGCCGCGGCGTTCTGCCAGGACGAATTCACCGTCGGCGAGCTGCGCCGGGTGTACGAGATCGTCTGGGGCGTGCGCCTCGACCCGCGCAACTTCCACCGCAAGGTCACCGGCGCCCGCGAGTTCCTGGTCGAGACCGGCGCGGTGACGTCTTCAGGCGGCGGCCGGCCAGCTCAGGTATACCGGCGCGGCAGCGCCGAGTTGCTGTATCCGCCGATGCTCAGGACGCCGGCGCAGCGGCCGCGCCGCACCGGCGGTGATCGCCCGTTACCCTGATTGCGTTGAGTGCCGAGCAGTTCAGGAGGACAACGGTGTCCGACCAGTCACCACGGTTCCGGCAGGTACTGGACCAGTTCGCCGGATACAAGCCGGGCAAATCGCCCGCAGCTTCCGGCGGCAGGACGTTCAAGCTGTCCTCGAACGAGTCGCCGTATGATCCGCTGCCGTCAGTCGCGGCGGTGATCGCCGACGCTGCCCGGCACGTCAACCGCTACCCCGACAACACTGCGACCGCGCTGACCGAGGCGATCGCCGCGCGCTTCGCCGTGCCGGCCGAGCACGTCGCAGTCGGCTGCGGCTCCGTCGGTATCGCGCAGCAACTGCTGGAGGCGGTCGGCGAGCCCGCTGCCGAGGTCATTTACGCCTGGCGATCATTCGAGGCGTACCCGTACCTGTCCGACCTGGCCAACGCGACCTCGGTTCCGGTCCCGCTCTCGGATTTCGGCCACGATCTGCCGGCAATGGCTGCGGCGATCACCGACCGGACTCGTCTGATCTTCGTCTGCACGCCCAACAATCCGACCGGAACGGCAGTGAAGCGGGGCGAGCTCACTACGTTCCTCGATCAGGTGCCTGCGGACTGTCTGGTCGTACTCGATGAGGCGTACGTCCAGTACGTCAGGGACCCGGAGGTTCCAGACGGGCTGAGCCTGTACGCCAGCCGGCCGAATGTCGCCGTGCTGCGGACATTCTCCAAGGCTTACGGACTGGCCGGTCTGCGCGTCGGCTACCTAGTCGGGCACGAGCCGGTCGCGCAGGCGGTGCGCAAGACGATGCTCCCGTTCACGGTCAACTCGCTGGCCCAGGCCGCCGCTATCGCCTCCCTGGCTGCGGAGCCAGAACTGCTGGAGCGTGTCGAGCAAGTGGTCAAGGAACGCGACCGGGTCCGCGACGAGTTGCTCGGCCAGGGCTGGACCGTCCCGCCGACCGAGGCCAACTTCGTCTGGTTGCCCCTTGGCGAGGACTCGGCGCAGTTCAGCGACGCCTGCGACGCGGCCGGCGTGATCGTCCGGCCGTACCTGCCTGACGGCGTGCGGGTAACGATCGCGGACGCCGAGGCCAACGACGCGTTCCTGGCCGTCGCGGCCGGCTACCCGCACCGGGCCTGACCGTGCCGGGCCTGACCGTGGCGTGAGACTCCACGCTGACCAAGTCCTGCCCGGTTCGGTCACGTTTCTGCTATGCGACAAACTAGGCGTATGGGATCCCTGCCAGTTGTGACCAGAGGCAACGGCGCGGTCGTGTTGCGAGAGGCTACCGCGGACGACCTGACGGCCATCGTGGAGCTGATTGCGGCTGACCAGCTAGGCGCCACCCGTGACGGGGTGCGGGATGCTGCCGATCTGGCTGCCTATACCGCGGCCTTCGAGGCGATCGACGCCGATCCGGCCCACATCCTGGTAGTCGCCGAGGCGGCTGGCGAGATCGTCGGCACCATGCAGTTGTCGTTCCTTCCGGGGCTCGCCAGGCGCGGCGCGCTGCGTGCCCAGATCGAGGCCGTCCGGGTTGCGGAGAGTAGCCAGGGCAGCGGCCTCGGCACCGCGATGATCGGCTGGGCGATCGACGAGGCGCGGCGGCGCGGCTGCGCGCTCGTGCAGCTGACGAGTGACAAGACCCGGCTGGACGCGCATCGGTTCTACCTGCGGCTCGGGTTCGTCGCCTCGCACGAAGGGATGAAGCTGGCTCTATGAGGAAGCCGACACTGTGAGCAAGCTCTACGTCATTCACGAGAACCCGGACTGGTACGCGCCGCTGGCGACTGCCTTTGACGAGGCTGGCGTACCGCACGAACAATGGCTGCTCGGCGAGGCTGTAGTGGAGCTGGATGCCGAGCCACCCGCTGGCGTCTTCTGGTCCAGGATGAGCGCGTCCTCGCACACCCGGAACCACCCGTTCGCCAAGGACCAGACCAGGGGAGTCCTGGCCTGGCTGGAGGCGAGCGGCCGCCGCGTGATCAATGGCCGCCGCGTGCTCGACCTGGAGATGAGTAAGGTCGAGCAACTCGTGTCGCTGCGGGCTGCCGGATTCGATGTGCCGCGGACAGTTGCCGTGGCCGGCCGCGCGGAGCTGGCGGCGGCTGCCAGGAAATTGCCCGTTCCCTTCATAGTCAAGCCCAACCAGGGCGGGAAGGGCCTCGGCGTCCGGGCGTTCGCGAGTCACGCCGACTTCGACTCCTACCTCGCCGGGCCGCAGTACGAGCCGCCGGCCGACGGGATCACCCTGCTGCAGGAGTACCTCGTGCCCGCGCAGCCGAGGATCACCAGGGTAGAAATCGTCGGCGCCGAGTTCATCTACGCGATCACCGCCGATACCGCGCGCGGCGGGTTCCAGCTCTGCCCGGCGGATGCGTGCGCGGTCAGCCCGGCCGGCCAGGCGGAGGTCGAACCGAGCCTGTTCGCGTTGCGGGCTGGTTTCGAGCACCCGGTTGTCGGCCGCTATCTGGAGTTCGCGGTCGCGCACGGGATCGGCATTGCCGGCTTTGAGTTCATCGAGACCGCCGACGGACGGCTCGTCACCTACGACATCAACACCACGACGAACTACAACGCCGAGATCGAGGCGCTCGCCGGGCGCCCAGCGCTCCCGGCGGTGGCTAGCTATCTCGGTCGGCTGCTGGCCGAGGCAAGCTAATGGCTGTCCCTGCCTGACGGGTAACGAATGGGTGTGACGGAGGTCTGATGCGATTCGGGTACTGGATGCCGATCTTCGGCGGCTGGCTGCGCAACGTGGCGGACGAGGGCATGCCGGTTTCCTGGCCGTATATCCGGGATCTGGCCGCAGAGAGCGAGCAGCTTGGCTTCGACCTGTCGCTGATCGCCGAGCTGAACCTCAACGACATCAAAGGCCACCGTGCGCCGTCACTGGACTGCTGGAGCCTCGCCCCCGCCGTCGCGGCTGTGACCAGCAGCCTCGAGCTCATGCTGGCGGTCCGGCCGAATTACCATTCCCCGGCGCTCACGGCTAAGGCACTGTCCACGCTCGACGTGATCGCGCCGGGCCGGATTTCGCTGAACGTGGTGTCGTCCTGGTGGAAGGACGAGGCGGCCCAGTACGGCGCCCCGTTCGACGTGCATGACGCCCGGTACGCGCGGACCGCGGAATGGCTTGAGGTCGTCGGCAGGCTGCTGCGCGACGAATCGGTGACCCATTCCGGCCCGCTGTACCAGCTGGCGGGGACCGTGCTGGAACCAAAGCCGTCCCGGCTGCCTCCGGTCTACATGGGCGGCGAGTCGCCGAAAGCGAAGGACGTCATCGCTGCCCAGGCAGACGCCTACGTGATGCACGGCGATGCGCCTGAGGTGATTGCGGCCAAGGTCAAAGACCTCAGCACCCAGCGGGCCGCGGCCGGCGGCCCGCCACTCACGTTCGGCGTGTCCGGCTACGTGATCTGCCGTGACACCGAGGCGGAGGCACAGGCGGAGCTGGATCGCGTGCTGGATGTCCGCTCGTCACCAGAGACGTATGCGTCCTACCGGGACTTCATCGAGGGATCTCAGCTGGAGTCGCAAGTCTCGCTCGAGGAGTACAGCGTCTCGAACCGCGGCTTGCGCAGCGGGTTGATCGGGACTCCCGATCAGATCGTCCAGCGGCTGCGCGCATACGAACAGGCTGGCGTGGGTCTCATGCTGCTGCAGTTCTCGCCGCAGCGGGAGGAGATGGCAAGGTTCGGCCGGGACGTGATCAGCAACTGGTCCAGCTAGCGGGCCGTGCTGACTGCGGGACGGGCTGGCTAGCGGGCCGTGCTGGCTGGCGGGACGGGCTCCCCGCTGAGTTCCTCCACAACCAGCCGGTAGGCCTGCCGAGGCCTGCCAGGGTGGCGGTTGCGTCGTGGCGGCAGCGGCAGCGCGAGTCCCTGGTCGGCCATCGCGCGCAGCTGGCGGCGGGCCGTCCGAGGGGTAACGGACAGCAGCCGGCCGGTGAGCTCGGCGTCGACGACAGGCGCGTCGCCGGCCGCAAGCTTCTGGGCCAGCTTGGTCAGCGTCTCCAGGCTGCGCAGCCGGCTGAGGCTGTCTGGCGCCGCGCCCGCACGCGCTGTGGCCGGCCTGCCAGCGCGCCTCGCCTGCGTCATAGGTAGCCCCGTAATCGCCGGCGCAGTAGTCGCCGGCCCCGTGGTTGCCGGCCCCGTGGTTGCCGGCCCCGTGGTTACCGGCTCCGTGGCTAGCCCGGCACGCAGCGACTTGCCGGGCGCTACGTCGCCCTCGGGATCAGCCGCAGTGGCGAGCAGCGCCCGTGCCTGCATGCGGGGCTGCCGTCCTGCGCCTGCCGACGGGCCGGGCGTCAGCCGATTCCGCGCGGCCTCCTCAGCCTCGCTTTCGGTGCGTCCGATGCCAATGCCGACATCGAGGCTGACGCCGAGCGTCTGCGCCGCAGTTGCCTGGAACTGCAGCTCTCCGTCGTCGGCGGTGGCGGGTGCCAGGGAGCCGCGGGTGGCAATCATCACGAACCCGTGCTCGCTTACCGGGCTGACGGTGGCCTCGATCAGCCTGGCTTCGCGGACCAGGAAGCCGTGCACGGCGAGCCGGAGCTCCTCCCTGGCCTGCCTTGATGCGCGCCGGCCAGCCCGGTCGCGCAATTCCGGCACCTCAACCATCGCGACTGCGAGCTGCGCCGCGATAAGCGCGTGCCGCTCGGCCAGCAAGATCGCCGTCCGGAGTGCGGAAGCGATCGCGTGGTCAGTGGGTTGCACCGTGATGACCGGTACCCGGCTGGCCGTCAGTCGGCGCGCCACCTCATCAAGGCAGGTTACGGCGGCCGACGTCTGGCCGAGTTGCCAGAGCCGGCAGTGGTAAGACGCCATGGCCGCGGGCGTCGCGATCTCCTCGCGTACGTGCAGCCGGCGTGCGGGTACCCCGAGCTCCGCCAGTGCATGCATCGCCTCAAGCCGGCTGAAGGTGTCGAAGCTCGCTCGGGCCGGGTCATAGCCCGTCTGAGTCGCCCGTGCCAGCGCCGAGATCAGCGGGCCGTCGGCGAGGTGGATGTGGAGCGCCGGCTTGTGCAGGACGCCCGCCCGCCGCGCGTACTCCAGCGGCGCTGGACTCGCGAACAGGCAGGCGTCGGCGGTGCCGAGCCTGCGCGCTTTGTCCGGCGCCTCTTGCTCGTCGGCGTAGGCGGCCGTCAGCAGGCGACACTGCAAGCTGTCGTCGTCGGCGCCGTCCGCGGTCATGCGGAGGCTGCCGTTAGAGCGGCCGGGGCTTTCGGGCAGCCCGGCGGCCAGCACAATCCGCTCCAGCAGGGCGTGCGGGCCGATCAGGCCGACAGTAACCTCCGGGCGCGAGGGCAGGCCCTCGCCCGGTGCGCCCCGTCTCACGCCTCCAGCCACTCTGGCAACCCCGTCCCGGCCCCGGCAGCAGCGCCGAAGTGCTCCCTACCTATTACTAACTCACGGTTGCGCCAGCGGGAAGACGGCAAACCGGTCGCAGATGGCAAGGGCAGCTGGTGACCTGGCCCGGCGCCTGATCCGCCGAGCCGGCTAACTGAGTTCGGGGCTGGCGCTAGCCGACGACCTCGCAGGTGACGTCCGCGCCCAGCGTCGCCAGCCTGGAGGCCACCGAGGCGTGCCCGCGATCGATCAGGTAACCAGGTGCGACGACTGTCTCGCCGTCGGCAGCGAGGCCGGCCAGGATCAGCGCGACGCCGGACCGCAGATCGTGTGCGATGACTTCGCAGCCGTGGAGCGGCGTCGGCCCGTGCACGAGGACGGCGTTCCCGGCAACCTCGACCTTGGCGCCCATCTTGTTGAGTTCCTCAGCCAGCATGTAGCGGCCGTCGAAGATGGTCTCCCGGATGTAGCTGGTGCCGTCTGCCAGGCAGCTGAGCGCCATGATCGGCGACTGCAGGTCGGTGGCGAAGCCAGGATAGGTGTCCGTGATCACGTTGATCGGCCGTAGCTGGCGGTCCCGCCTGACCTGCACGATCGCGCCGTGCGTAGCGAATTCCACGCCCATCTGCTCAAGCTTCCAGCGCGCGACGCCGAAATTCTCGAGCGATGCGCCAACCAGGCTGACCTCGCCGCCGGTGATGGCCGCCGCCATCGCGAAGACGCCCGCGTCGATCCGGTCAGCCATGACCGTGTGCTCGACAGCCGTCAGCTCATCGACGCCCTCGACGGTCACGAAGCCGGTGCCGCCACCGGTGATGCGCGCGCCCATCTTGGTCAGGAACGCGATGACGTCGAGCACCTCGGGCTCGAGCGCGGTGTTGTCGATGATCGTGGTGCCAGGCGCCATCGACGCCGCCATGATCAGGTTCTCGGTACCGGTATGCGAAGGCGTGTCCAGGTACAGATGGGCGCCGCGCAGCCGCTCGGCCTTGATGTGGATCGCGGTCTCGTCCTCGTCCACGATGGCCCCGAGCCGGGCGAACCCCCGGTAGTGGAAGTCCAGGCTGCGCCTGCCCAGGTTGCAGCCGCCGACATCGCCCTCGATCGTCGCCTCGCCGAGCCGGTGCAACAGCGCGGGCACGAACAGCACTGAGGCGCGGAACCGCCCGGCGATCTCGGCGGGAAGCACCGAGCTGGTCAGCTCGGAGGCGTCGACGACAAGGGTCCGCTCAGCCTCGTGGAACTTCACCACGGCACCCACGGCCTGGGCAAGTTCGACGGCCCGCCGGACGTCCTCGATCACCGGGACGTTCCGGAGGACCGTGCGGCCCTTCTCCGCTAGCAGCGACGCCGCGATCATCTTCAGCGCGGCGTTCTTGGCGCCCTGAACGAAGACTGTGCCTTGAAGCGGGTTACCGCCCCGGACGATATAGCGGGTGTCTGGGCCGCTCGTCATCGTGATGGAACTCCCGTCAGTTAGCCGCATCCTGCCGATAGCCGGCGCGCTGCCCGGCCCCTCTGCCCATGCAGACTGCGGCCAACCCTGAACCAGGCCGCCCGCTTGTCGTGACGTCAAGTATTCCACCGCCACCGAGCCCCCCAGACCATGATGGAAGTGTTACGTAACGTACCCGAGCGACTTCACAACGTTATGACCAGGGGATACTGCTCTTAGCGCCACTGCATACCGGTGATACGCTCGAACGCCGCCACATACATCTGCCGGGTTTGCTCGACGATGTGGTAAGGCAATGGCGGCGGCGGTTCTGGGCCACGCCGGTCCCATCCGGACGCCGGGGACGTGAGCCAATCCCGGACGAACTGCTTGTCAAAAGAAACCTGACTGCGGCCCGGCTGCCACGCATCGGCCGGCCAGAACCTTGACGAGTCCGGCGTCAGCACCTCGTCGGCCAGTCGCAGGGTCCCGGCCTGGTCGAAGCCGAGTTCGATCTTGGTATCCGCCGCGATGATCCCGCCTTCCGCGGCTAGGTCGGCGCCCCGCTGGTAGACCGCGAGCGTGATCCGCTCCAGCTCGGCAGCGACGTCTGAGCCGACGAGCAGGTCGAGTTCGGCTTTGGTCAAATTCTCGTCATGCTGGCCCTGCGGCGCTTTGGTATCCGGGTCAAAGATTGGCTCGGGAAGCCTCGATCCGTCAGTCAGGCCAGCCGGCAAGCGGACGCCCGCGACCGTGCCGTCCTGCCGGTAATCGGCCAGGCCGGTGCCGCTCAGGTAACCCCTGGCTACGCATTCGACCGGCACCATCGTCAGCGGCATGCAGGCCAAGGTCCGCCCGGCAAACTCCGCCGGGATGGGCGCAGTAACCAGATGGTTCGGCACGATGTCGGCCAGCCGCTCGAACCACCAGGCGGAAAGCCGGGTAAGAATTTTGCCCTTGTCAGGGATGGGCGTGGTCAGCACGTAGTCAAAAGCAGAGATCCGGTCGGTGGCGACTAGCAGCAGCACGCCGTCCTCGGTCTGGTAGAGCTCCCTGACCTTTCCCGAGTAGACGTGCCGCAGGCCCGGCTCCGCTCCGCCGGCCGGGCTGTCCGCTGTCACGCGAGCCGTTCCAGCCGGTCGAAGACCCCGCCAAGGCGGCGCACGTAGTGCTCCGGGCTGGACACCTCATCCAGCTGTGCCTCGTCGAGTTCCTGGCCGCGCGCCGCGGCGTGCTTGCGCAGTGTTTCCCGGAACGGGACTCCCGACTGCCAGGTCTCCATCGCCGCGGCCTGCACCAAGGCGTAGGCGTCCTCCCGCGACATTCCGGCCGCCACTAGCTCCAGCAGCACGGCTGAGGTGTAGATGAGGCCATGGCTTGACTCGAGGTTTGCCAGCATCCGGGCGGCGTCGACGACCAGGCCCTCCATCAGCGTCGTGGTCTGCTCGAGCAGGTAGTCGGTGGCGATCGCGGCGTCCGGCAAGGCGATCCGCTCAGTCGAGGAATGTGAGATATCCCGCTCGTGCCACAGCGCGATGCCTTCCATCACCGGGACCACCTGAGCCCTGACGATCCGCGCCAGGCCGCTGATCCGCTCCGCCTTGACCGGATTCCGCTTGTGCGGCATCGACGAGGAGCCCTTCTGGCCCGGCGCCGAACGGCTCGGCCAGCTCGGATACCTCGGTGCGCTGGCCGTGCCGGATCTCGATCGCGATCGCGTCGCAGACCGAGGCGACGAGGGCGAGCACGCTTACCCACTCCGCGATGCCGTCCCTGATCACCACCTGGGTGGCCACGTCTGCCGGGCGCAAGCCCAGCTCACCGAGCACTTCGGCCTCGATCGCCGGGTCGATGTTGGAGTAGGTGCCGACCGGGCCGGACAGCTTGCCGACCGCGACCGACTGACGGGCCCGTATCAGCCGGTCCCGGCACCGCTGGATGGCGAAGGCAAAGTCGGCGACCCGGTGTCCCCAGACGTCGGGCTCGGCGTGAATGCCGTGCGTCCGGCCCACTCGCAGCGTCGTGCGGTGCGCGAGGGCATGCTCACGCAGCACGTGCAGAAGCTTGTCGCACCGCGCGGTCAGCAGGTCGGTGGACTCCGCCAGCTGGACCGCCAGCGCAGTGTCGAGCAGATCCGACGACGTCATGCCGTAATGCACGTAGGCGGCCGCCTCGCGGGGCGTGGTGTTGTTGGCCCAGGCGGACAGGAACGCGATCACGTCGTGGCCGGTCACGGCCTCCAGCGCGGCTACAGCCTCCGGCGTCGGTGGCGGGGCGGCGGCTACCGGGGCGACCACGTCCTCCGGCACGGTCCCGGCTCGCGCGTGCGCTGCCAGCACGAGCGTCTCGATCTGGCACCACAGCTCGTACTTGTGGGCCTCGCTCCAGACGTAGCCCATCTCCGGCAGCGTGTAACGCTCGATCACCCTCCTATCCTGCCGCATCACCTCTGGCGGGCTCTGCGCCGCCTTGGCCGTCCCCGCGATCAGCGGGCGCCGTTCGGCGAAGCGGGCGGGGTCCGCCTCCGCCGGGCCGTCCTGTGCGCGGCGGGCTCGCTGTCATGTCCCGGCGCGGGTGCCGGGCGCCGGCTCGGCCGCGATATCGCTGCGGTACCAGCCGCCGCGCATCCGGATCCGGGCGGCCGCCTGGTACGCGCTCGCCCTCGCTGCGGCTTGGTCAGCGCCGGATGCCACGACATTGAGGACCCTGCCGCCGCTCGCGACGAGTCGCCCCGAGCTGTCCTGCGCCGTCCCGGCATGAAGGACATAACTTCCGGGAACGAGGGCTGCCTCGTCAATGCCATCGATCTCGTCGCCGCCGACCGGGGCACCTGGATACCCTTCCGCGGCTATCACGACCGTCACGGCCGCGCCGCCGAGCCAGGTCAGCTTGCCTGCGCCGGTCAGGTCGCCGGCCGCGGCGGCTGCCAGCAGCCCGCCGAGCGGTGTGTCAAGCCGGTCGAGCACGACCTGGGCCTCCGGGTCGCCGAAGCGGGCGTTGAACTCGACCACCCGGATACCGCGCGAGGTCAGGCACAGGCCCGCGTACAGCAGGCCGCTGTAGGGAGTGCCGCGCCGAGCCAGTTCGGCCAGCGTCGGCTGCACGACGGTGGTGAGTGTCTCGTCTGCCAGGTCCGGAGGTGCCCAGGCCAACGGCGCGCAGGCACCCATGCCGCCGGTGTTGGGACCGCCGTTTCCGTCGTATGCCCGCTTATAGTCCTGGGCCGGTAGCAACGTGACGGCTGTGGCACCGTCGGCGATCGCGAAGACCGACACCTCCGGGCCGTCCAGGAACTCCTCGATCACCACGGTTCCGCAGGCAGCCGCATGCTCCAGGGCCGCTCCGCGGTCGGCAGTGACGACGACGCCCTTGCCCGCGGCCAGACCGTCGGCCTTGACGACATACGGCGGCCCGAATTCGTCGAGAGCTGCCTGTGCCGCTGCCATCGTCGTACAGGTTCTGGCGGCGGCGGTGGGTACGCCTGCCGCTGATCATGATCTGCTTGGCGAACGACTTGGAGCCCTCGATCATGGCCGCAGCCTGGTCCGGGCCGAAGCACCGGTAGCCGGCCGCGCGCAGCGCTTCGGCGACTCCGGCTACCAGCGGCGCTTCCGGGCCGATGACCACGAGGTCGGGTGCGGTCTGCTTGGCCAGCGCGACGACCTGCCCCGGGTCGGCCGGGGCGACGCTGTGCAGGTCGGCCAGCTGGCCGATGCCGGGGTTACCCGGCGCGGCATGCAGTCCGGTGACCGCTGGGTCCCTGGACAGCGCCCGGGCGAGCGCGTGCTCGCGGCCGCCCGAGCCGATGACGAGTACCCGCACGGCGCTGAGCCTACCGCCCGTGCTGACGGCACCTCCCGGCACAGTGACGCGGCTGAGAATCTCGCGCAACTGGACGGTCTGATCGCGGCGCGGGCCGACACCGACCGCGCTGACCGGCGCGCCGATCAGGTCCTCGGCCGCGCGAACGTAAGCTTGCGCGTTCTTCGGCAGGTCGGCGAACTCGCGCGCGTCGCTGATGTCCTCCCACCAGCCGTCCAGGTACTCATAGACCGGCTGAGCGTGGTGGAAGTCGGTCTGCGTCATCGGTATCTCGTCGTGCCGCTTGCCGTGCACGTCGTAGGCGACGCAGACGGGAATCCTCTCGAGCCCGGACAGGACGTCGAGCTTGGTGATGAAGTAGTCGGTCAGGCCGTTCACCCGGGTGGCGTACCTGGCGATGACAGTATCGAGCCAGCCCGTCCGGCGTGGCCGGCCTGTGGTCGTGCCGTACTCGCCGCCGGCCTTGCGCAGCCATTCGCCCTGGGCATCGGTCAGCTCGGTGGGGAACGGCCCGGAGCCGACCCTGGTGGTGTAGGCCTTCAGAATGCCCAGCACCTTGCCGATGCGGGTTGGCCCGATGCCAGATCCGGCGCACGCGCCGCCCGCCGTCGGCGACGAGGAGGTGACGAACGGGTAGGTGCCGTGGTCGACGTCGAGCAGCGTCGCCTGTGCGCCTTCCAGCAGCACGACGCGGCCTTCGTCGAGCGCGTTGTTGAGCACGAGACCGGTGTCGGCCACGTAACGGCCGAGCCGTTCGGCGTAGCGGAGGTACTGCTCCGTAACAGCTTCGGCGTCGATGCCGCGGCGGTTGTAGACCTTCGTGAGCACCTGGTTCTTTTCCCGGAGCGCGAGATCTAGCTTCTGCCGCAGGATGCCGGTGTCGAACAGGTCCTGGACCCGGATCCCGACCCTGGCAGCCTTGTCGGCGTAGGCCGGCCCGATACCGCGTCCGGTGGTGCCAATCCGCGCGTTGCCGAGGTAGCGCTCGGTGACCTTATCGAGCGCCACGTGATGCGGCATGATCAGGTGCGCGTCTGCCGAGATCAGCAGCCGGTCCTGCCAGACGCCACGCTCCACCAGGCCGTCGATCTCGCTGATCAGCACTTCCGGATTGACCACTACGCCATTGCCGATGACCGACGTTGCGTGCTCAGACAGCGCGCCGGACGGCAGCAGATGCAGGGCGTAGCGCTCGTCGCCGATCACAACGGTGTGACCGGCGTTGTTGCCGCCCTGGTAGCGGACGACGTAGTCGACCCGGTCGCCGAGCAGGTCGGTGGCCTTGCCCTTGCCTTCATCGCCCCATTGCGCACCGACGATCACGATGGCGGGCATGTCACAGGTCCTTCCCGTAACAGAACGAAAACCCCAGCCGACGTCATTGCAGACAGAATGCAAGCGCGGAAGGGGCTCTTGCATTCAGATGTTACCGGACCAGTCTCCGCCCGACGTGATCCGCGCACCGCGGCGGCCGGGGATTCCGGCGCCAGCGGAAGCGGTCAGGCCTCCAGCGCCGCCGCAGCGGCCGGGCTCGCGTCTGCCAGGAACTCCCGGCAGCGAACCGCCTCGTCGTCCTCACCGATGGCGCCCGCGGCCACGCCCAGCATGTTCAGTGCTCGCAGGAAGCCCTGGTTCGGCTCATGCTGCCACGGAACAGGTCCGTGCCCGCGCCAGCCGGCGCGCCGCAACTGGTCGAGGCCGCGGTGATAACCGGTCCGGGCGAACGCGTAAGCAGAGACCGGATCGCCGGCCGCCATCGCGCGCTCGGCCAGCGCAGCCCAGGCCGCGCAGTAGCTCGGGAAGCGGGCCGCCACTTCGGCCGGGTCGCTGGCGGCGGCTAGTGCCGCGTCGGCCTCCGGGTTCGCTGGCAGCAAAGTTTCGGGCGTGCCGCCCAGCAGGTTCTCTCGCATCATCCGATGACCCCGCTCACGACATCCGCTTGCCTGCGGACATCAGGTCCTCGCAGGCATGCACGACTCTGTCGGCCATGCCCGCCTCTGCGGCCTTGCCCCAGGTCCGCGGGTCGTAGTCCTTCTTGCGGCCGACCTCGTCGTCGACCTTGAGCACACCGTCGTAGTTGGTGAACATGTGCCCGGCGACTGGCCTGGTGAACGCGTACTGGGTGTCGGTGTCCACGTTCATCTTGACGACACCGTAGCCGATGGCTTCCCTGATGTCGGCTAGGTCGGACCCTGAGCCGCCGTGGAACACCAGGTAGAACGGCTTCTCCTTGCCGTACTTGGCGCCGACGGCCTCCTGGATCTCCTTCAGGATCGCCGGCCGGAGCTTGACGTGGCCAGGCTTGTAGACGCCGTGCACGTTGCCGAACGTCGCGGCCAGGATGTACCGGCCGCGCTCGCCGAGACCCACCGCTTCCGCGGTCGCAATCGCGTCCTCCGGCGTGCTGTAGAGCTTCTCGTTGATCTCGCCGACCACGCCGTCCTCTTCGCCGCCGACCACGCCGATCTCCATCTCCATGATCACGTGTGCGGCCGCGCACTTCTCCAGCAGCTCGGCGGCGATCTGCAGGTTTTCCGGCAGCGGCACGGCCGAGCCATCCCACATATGCGACTGGAACAGCGGCTCCTGGCCGCGGGCGACGCGCTCGGCGGAGATCTGGAGCAGCGGGCGCATGTACCCGTCGAGCTTGTCCTTCGGGCAGTGGTCGGTATGCAGGGCGATGTTGACCGGGTACTTCGCCGCGACGGTCTCGGCGAAATGCGCTAGCGCGGCCGCCCCGGTCACCATGTCCTTGACGCCGGCACCGGACAGGTACTCGGCACCACCGGTGGAGATCTGGACGATGCCGTCGCTCTCGGCCTCGGCGAAGCCGCGGAGTGCGGCGTTGAGCGTCTGGCTAGAGGTCACGTTGATAGCCGGGTAGGCAAAGCCTTGCTCCTTGGCCCGGTCGAGCATGTGCGCGTAGACCTCGGGCGTCGCGATCGGCATGGCACGGAGTCCTCTCGTGCGGAGTGGGGCTTAATCACTGACATAGACCAACGGCTTCAGTATCGCGGAGGCCGCTGGCCGGCCCAAGCCCGCCGGCCCAGTTGTGCAGCATTACCGAGCCAGCGGCCCTGCCGGGTCTACTCTGCAGACATGGGACACCATGATGCGGACCCAGCCGACCGCCGCCACTACGCCGGCTTCGTCGCACTGTCGGTCGCGGTTTTAGCGCTTCTTGTCGTCGGAGCCATTGCGCTGCACGCCTTCTCGCAGCACTAACGGTCCAGCACGCCCGGGAGAGCACAGCCAGGTCAGGCCAGGCCGAGATCGGCTAGCTCGTAGGCAGGAAGATAGGGCAGCCCGCGCTCCGCGATCTTCTGTCGTGCACCGCGCTCGACCACGACAGCCACTCCGACGACCTCCGCGCCGGCCTCCTGCAGCGCGTCCACCGCTGTGAGCACCGAGGCTCCGGTGGTAGACGTGTCCTCGACCGCGAGGACACGCCGGCCTGCGACGTCCGCACCTTCGATCCTGCGCTGCAAGCCGTGCGCTTTCTCGGTCTTGCGCACCACGAACGCGTCGAGCTTGCCGCCGCGTGCTGCGGCAGCGTGCAGCATGGCGGTCGCGACCGGGTCGGCGCCGAGGGTCAGGCCGCCGACCGCGTCATACGACAGTCCGGCAGTCGTGTCCAGCATGACCCGGCCCGCGATGGGTGCAGCCCGGCCGTCAAGCAGCACCCGCCGGAGGTCGATATACCAGTCCGCGCGCTGTCCCGAGGACAAGATCACTTCGCCACGTACCACTGCGAGCTGCTTGATCATGGCGAGCAAGTCGTCTCGATCGGTCACGGCTGCCGAGCCTACCGGGCAAGACGGGCGGAGCAGTGGCCGGCGCCTGGTAGCTTCTGCGGGCGGCGGCCCGATGGGGCCTGTGCGGGCGGCGGCCCAACGGTCCTGTGGGCGGCCGCCGAAGTAAGTAAATTGGCTGAACTGACCGCAGGACCTGGCCTGGCGGATACACCCTGATCTGCGCTATCTGTCACGGCCGCTGGCCTGCGCTGGTAACGTCACGCGCAAGGGAAGGGCGGTGTCGCGTTGGATCGCTGCGCGCTGTTCGTGGACGCGAGCTACGTGCTGGCTGACGGCGCACTCGCGGTTCATGGCACTCGCAATCGTGACTCGGTATCCTGGGATTACGCGGGCCTTCTGAAGCTGCTTGGCGGCATGTCCAGGGATCGGACTGGACTGCCGCTGCTGCGCTGTTACTGGTACGACACCTCGGCGGACGGGAACCGCTCCGGCGAGCACGACACGCTTGCTGACATGCCCGGTGTCAAACTGCGCTTGGTGAAGATCCGGCCTAACCGCAAGGAAGGCGTCGAGGCCGAGATTCGTAAGGATCTCAGCGCCCTTGCCCGGAACCACGCGATTAGCGACGTGGTCATCGTCAGCGCCGAGGAAGATCTGGCGCCCGTGATCGCCGAGGTCCAGGACCTCGGGATCCGCGCGATCCTGCTGACCATCGCGACCGACGGGGACTGGGCCGCGTCGCGCGCGCTCACGCAGGAGTGCGACGACCTCATCGAGGTCTCGCCTGGCCACCTGCGTCCCTACGTCGACCTCATCTCGGGCGCCGAGCCGCAGCTGGCCGCCAGCGGGTACCGTGAGCTGGCCGCTGACGGAAGCGGCGCCGGCGAACAGCATCCGGCTATTGAGGCCCCGGTCCACCGGCTGTACCCCTCGCCGCTCCCGACCCTCTACGAGGGAGCAGCGCAGCCTCAGCTCGCGAGCCTGAGCGGGCACCGGGAACAGCAGAGCCAGGACCATCCGGTTCAGCAGCCGGTAACCGCGCAGCAGTATCAGCATTCCGAAGGTGGCCGCGAGCTACTGGCCACTGGCAGCGACCAGGGCTTCCGCGCGGCCGGCTATCCGGCTGCGGAGTCTTCGCGGAATCAGGGCGGCCAGGCCTCCGGCGGGTTCGGTCAGCACAGCCTCGCGGACGACGGCCGGGGTGGCTCGCTGCCCGGCAGTGTTCCGATGGGCGTCGTCCCCGGTTCCGCGCAGCCGGGCACTCCGGGACAGAACGGCCTGGGCAGTGCCGGACTCGCCACCGGCCCGGCTACGCCGCCCCGGGGCAGTATGCCGGCCGGACAGCCCGACAACGGGCTGGCTGCGGCGATGCCACCCGGAGCGCTGGGCGGCCTGCCTGGTGTCAATGGCCAAGGCGCCGGGCAGCCTGGCTTGCAGTCGAATGGCTTGCAGCGAACGGCCTGCCAGCGAACGGCCTGCCAGGAAATGGCGGTCAGGGTTCGCAGTACGGCGCCCAGACCGGAACTCGCCCGGGTGGCGGGCAGGACGCAAGCTCGCTGACGGTCGGGTATGGCGGCGGCTCGCAGCCACATGCTGGTGCCCATCAGAACGGTATGCAGCAAAATGGCATGCCGCAGCAGGCAATCGGCCAGTTCGGCGGACAGCAGCCGCAAAGCGCGTCCATGCCGCAGGCCCAGCCGATGCAGGGCCAGTCCATGCCGGGCCAGCCGATGCAGGGCCAGTCCGGCCAGCGATGCAGGGCCAGTCCATGCAGGGCCAGTCCATGCCGGGCCAGCCGATGCAGGCCCAGCCCATGCAGGCCCAGCCGATGCAG
Source organism: uncultured Actinomycetota bacterium (assembly GCA_963831615.1). Lineage (GTDB taxonomy): Bacteria > Actinomycetota > Actinomycetes > Streptosporangiales > Streptosporangiaceae > JAJYUU01. Next base: position 498,479 of record CAWHQU010000008.1, read on the forward strand.
GCCCAGCCTGCGCGACCAGCTGGTCCCGGAACAGGACAGGGCGGAGTCCAGCCCGGGCAGCCACCGCAGTCGCCTGGGCCCGGCGGCCAGCAGCTAGCAAGCCAGGGCTTGCCCGCGTCTGTGCAGCCGCCCCGCCATGTCAGCAACCCTGGCGCCCAGCATGCGGTGCAGTCGAACGGAATGGCGCCGGTGGAGTCTCAGCGCCCGCTTGCGCCTGAGCGCCAGCTCCCGGTCAGCAACGGAGTGCACTATTCCGGAGAAGGCTCGGCTCCGTATGGCGGTGGCCCGCTGCAGCCACCTCAGTTCGCCGGACCGCCGAGCGCCGCCTACGGTCGCGGCTCTTACGGCGGTCCGCCCGCTGCGCCGTCAGCAGGGCTGTCAGTCGGCGATGCCGTTCAGTCCGCGCACGCCGAGGGCTTCGGATTCGGCGAAGCAGTGGCGAGAGACGCGCCCGCGTTGTGGCTCGAGGCCGTGCTAGCCCGCAAGCCACGGATGCCTTCAGATCTGGAGGCGCGCCTGCTTCAGGGGTCCGCGCTGCCGATCGATTCGCTTCTGCACGACGAGGTCAGGCACGCACTGCGGCGTGGGTTCTGGGACGCGCTCGAGCGGTCCCGGCACTGACGTTCCTGAATGCCGGAGAAATTGTCACAAAGCCATTACTGCGTACGGTAGTGGCGACCAGATTGGCTGTTTCCCGGATACCTTGATTTATGTGGCAGCGCTGAGTCGTGAGCAGTTCGACTCAATCGAATACGACGCTGCTGCAAGCGGCGATCATGTAACGGCAGCTCGCGAGATGACCATGCTGGCGATGACCGGTACCGAGACGGCCGGAATGCCGCGAGCTGAGGCGTTTTTGCGCGCCGGGGAGCAATGGCTGCTGGCGGATCAGCCGGCTGAGGCGGTAGCTGGGTTCCGTCGGGCGATGGCCGACGGCGGTCCGGTTTTCGCCGATCCGCGGATACCACTCGCGAGGGCGCTGTTTGAGCTCGGACGGAACCTGGAGGCGCAGGCGCTGATTAGCCAGGTAAAGGCCGAAGGACCTGCTGACCCGCGCACCTGCGACCTGGTGGCCGAATTGCTGGTCGAGCGTGCGGACCTTGCAAGCGCGCTGGACTGGGCCACTGCCGGAGTTGAACTCTGCCTCGCCGGTGATCGCGGCCAGCAGGGCGAGAGCGACGAATCTGAACTTCGTCTGCTGCTCAGGCTTCGCTACCGCATCCGCAATGACCTCGGACTGCCCGAGGATGACTACGACGCGATGCTCGACGACGCTTAAGCGGCCGGCCAGCCGGTGCCGCCTGCCTTACGCTCGGCACGGCCGGTCAGACCGTACAGCAGCAGAGTGCTGACGGCATCGAGGATCTGAGTCTCCGGGTAGCCAGGTTCGCGGCCGGAAGGGGCGCCGTGGTCGGCGGGGAGCAAGGCGTAGGCGAGCATCGACAGCATCCCGCCCATGGCGGCGGCGACCACCCTGGGGTCGCCGGGAAGAGCATGACCGGTGTCCCTGAGGTATTCCAGATGCTCGCGGAGCACGCGGCACCTCGCCGGGATCGCAGCAGGCTCGGTACCGCAGGCGCTTGTTGCCTTCGACCGTGACCGGCACTCCAGGACCGGCAAGCTGGCCAAGATGGAGACCAGCAACCGGGATGCCAAAACCGCAGGCCCGGTGAGCGCGCGGCTGCGCGAACTCGTCATGCCACACCTATTCAACCGGTTCTACGAGAAGGCGACCGGCCGGCTCTACGACTTCGACCCCCGGCAGCCTCCCGGTCTTACCTAGCGGCTTCCGTCATCCGGGCTGAGCTGACGGTCAGCGCATCAGCGCTGTCGTCGAGGTCAACCACTACCCCGTCCCCATCGGTGATCTCGCCCGAGATCAGACCGCGGGCTAGCTTGTCCCCGATCGCCGACTGAATCAGGCGCCGGAGCGGGCGCGCGCCGTAGACGGGGTCGAATCCGGTAAGTGCCAGCCATTCCCTGGCCGCCGGAGTTACCTCGAGTGTCAGACGCCGCCCGGACAGGCGGCGAGCCAGCCGCTCGACCTGCAGCTCGACGATCTCGGTCAGTTCCTCGGTGGACAGGGCGTCGAACACGATCACGTCGTCCAGGCGGTTGAGAAACTCGGGCTTGAACGTGGCACGCACCAGCGTCATGACCTTGTCCCTGGTGGCGGACTCGTCCAGGCTCGGGTCGGCGATGTACTGAGATCCGAGGTTGGAGGTGAGGATGAGGATAGTGTTGCGGAAGTCGACAGTCCGGCCCTGGCCGTCAGTGAGACGCCCGTCGTCGAGCACCTGTAGCAGGATGTCGAACACTTCCGGATGCGCCTTCTCTACTTCATCCAGCAGCACCACGCAGTAGGGCCGGCGCCGGACGGCCTCGGTGAGCTGGCCGCCCTCTTCGTAGCCGACGTAACCGGGCGGCGCTCCGACCAGCCTGGCGACCGAGTGACGCTCGGAGTACTCGCTCATGTCGATCCGGATGATCGCCCGCTCGTCGTCAAACAGGAACTCGGCGAGCGCCTTGGCGAGTTCGGTCTTGCCGACGCCGGTCGGGCCGAGGAACAGGAAGGAGCCGGACGGCCGGTCCGGATCGGAGATGCCCGCCCTGGACCTGCGGACGGCGTCGGACACTGCCTGCACGGCAGCCCGCTGGCCAACTAGCCGGCGACCAAGCTCGTCCTCCATGCGCAGCAGTTTGCCGGTCTCGCCCTCCATCAGCCGGCCCGCTGGGATGCCAGTCCAGGACGAGACCACGTCCGCCACGTCGTCAGGGCCGACCTCTTCCTTCACCATCGGCGGGCCGTCATTGCCAATCCCCGCCTCGGTGTCTTCCTCACTTGCCGTCGCAGATGCCTCGGCGATCTGCCGTTCCAGCTGCGGGATCTCGCCGTACATCAGCCTGGAGGCAGTCTCGAAGTCAGCATCCCGCTGCGCCCGCTCGGCCTGGCCCTTGAGGTCGTCGAGCTGCTTCTTCAGCTCGCCGACCTTGTTGAGGCTCGACTTCTCCCGCTCCCAGCGGGCGACGAGCGCGGTCAGCTGCTCCTGCCGGTCGGCTAGGTCAGCGCGAAGCCGCTCCAGCCGTTCGCGGCTGGCCGGGTCGTTCTCCCTGGCCAGCGCCATCTCTTCCATCTTCATCCGGTCGACGCTGCGCTGCAGTTCGTCGATCTCGACCGGACGCGAGTCGATCTCCATGCGCAGCCGCGATGCGGCCTCGTCGATCAGGTCGATCGCCTTGTCAGGCAGGAAGCGAGCGGTGATGTAGCGTTCGGACAGCGTCGCCGCAGCTACCAGCGCTGCGTCTGAGATCTGCACCTGGTGGTGCGCCTCATACCGGCCCTTTAGCCCGCGCAGGATCGCGATGGTGTCCTCTGCCGACGGCTCGCCGATCAGGACCTGCTGGAACCGTCGTTCTAGCGCCGGGTCCTTCTCGATGCGCTGCCGGTACTCGTCCAGCGTCGTCGCACCTACCATCCGCAGCTCACCGCGGGCGAGCATGGGCTTGAGCATGTTGCCGGCGTCCATCGCGCCTTCTGCCGCGCCGGCCCCGACGACTGTGTGCAGCTCGTCGATGAACGTGATGACCTGGCCATCGCTTTGCTTGATCTCATTCAGGACTGCCTTGAGGCGCTCCTCGAACTCGCCGCGGTACTTGGCGCCCGCGACCATCGCACCGAGGTCGAGCGCGACGACGCGCTTACCACGCAGCGACTCGGGTACGTCACCAGCCACGACGCGCTGAGCGAGGCCCTCGACGACGGCAGTCTTGCCGACACCAGGCTCGCCGATCAGGACCGGGTTGTTTTTTGTGCGCCGCGACAGGACCTGGATCACGCGCCGGATCTCTGCATCCCGGCCGATGACCGGGTCGAGCTTGCCGTCACGTGCGCTCTGGGTCAGGTCGATGCCGTATTTCTCCAGCGCCTGATAGGTGCCTTCCGGGTCCTGCGACGTCACCCGCGCGTGTCCGCGAACCTGCTCGAAGGCGTCGGTGAGCTGCTTAGGCCCGGCGCCAGCGTCCCGCAGGATGGTGGCTGCCTGGCCGCCATCGGTGGCCAGGCCCACGAGCAGGTGCTCGGTCGAGACGTATTCGTCCGACATCTCACGCGCTAGCTTCCCGGCCGTGGCCAGGGCAGCGAGTAGCTGTCGCGAGGTCTCCGGTGCGGCGACCGTCGCGCCGGCCGCGCGCGGCAGGCGGCCGATCTGTTCGCGCGCCTTCTTCAGCACGTCGGCAGGGTCAGCGCCGACCGCGCGAAGCAGCGGCGAGGCAGTGCCCCCGTCCTGCTGGACCAGGGCGGCGAGTACGTGCAAACCATCTACCGCCGGGTTGCCGGCCGATGCCGCCATCTGCACTGCCTCGGACAGAGCCTCCTGACTCTTCCTGGTCAGCTTCTCATCCACAGTTGTCGTCTCCTCATGATGCTTGGTGCGTGCCGCAGTTTCCGGGGGCGGCGCGGCATCCGCCTGAGCGCCTTAATCAGGCGTGGTCCGTCGTATTCCGGGCAGCGGTCGGGGTCATGTCGGCAGCAGCGGCCTGGGCGCGCCCGGAGTCAGTGCCAAAGCCGTGAGTCGTCGGCGGGTGCGCCGCGCCAGTGTGATGCACCGGGACGAGCGCAGCCCCGTCAGACCTGCTCCGGACGAGTGTCGCGAGCCTGGCTGCGACCGAGCGGGTGGACTCGAGCTCGGCCCGCAGCTGGCCCAGCTCGGCGTGCATCTCCGCGAGCAGCTGCCTGCTCCGTCGCTCGGCCAGCTCGAGCTCCAGGATTCGCTTGATCCCGGACAGGTTGATGCCTTCCTCCTGGGACAGTCGCTGCACCTCGCGCAGGATCAGGATGTCGCGCAGCGAGTAACGACGGCCCCGCCCGGCGGCCCGCCCCGGCGAGACCAGGCCCAGCCGGTCGTATGCGCGCAGTGTCTGCGGGTGCAGCCCGGATAGCTGAGCAGCGACGGAGATGACGTAGACAGGCGTGTCATCGGAAAGCTCAAATTCGCTCGTCATGTCATCTCCTTCCAGCGCCCGGCATGGCTATCCATTTGCGTTCTTCAGCAGCTCGGCCCGCGGATCTGGGCCGGAGGTCGCGTCGCGGAACGTTTCGAGCGCGTCCCGCGCCTTGTCGTTCAGGTCCTGCGGCACCTGAACGTTCACGGTGACGAGCATGTCGCCGGTCGTACCGTCCTTGCGCCGGACACCCTTGCCGCGGGCCCGGAAGGTCCGGCCGTTCGGTGTACCGGCCGGGATCCGGATGCTGACGGGCATGCCGCCATGCGACGGCACCTTGATCTCGGCACCGAGCGTTGCTTCCGCGAACGTCACCGGCACCGTGATGGTCAGGTTGGAGCCTGACCGTCCGAACGTTCCGTGCGGGTGCGGCTGGACATGCACGCGAACGTAAAGGTCACCTGGCGGCCCGCCGCGCTCGCCCGGCGCGCCCTTGCCGGCGAGCTTTATCCGCTGACCGTCCGCAACGCCCGCGGGGATCCTGGCCTGGATGGTGCGTGTGCTCATCGCCCGTCCGCTGCCGGAGCATTCCTGGCACGGGTCGTCGACCACAAGGCCGCGACCACGGCAGGTCTTGCACGGCTCGGAGAAGGCGAAGCTGCCGAGGTTGCGGCTGCCCTGCCCGGTACCTTCACAGGTCGGGCAGACCCTGGGCACGGTACCTGCCTTAGCTCCGGTTCCCTTGCACACCTTGCACGGCCCTTCACCGGTGAGCCGCAGCGAGACTGTCGTCCCGTTGATCGCGTCCCTGAACGACAGCGACGTCTCAGTCTCGACGTCCGCGCCGCGCCGTGGCCTGGTCTGCGAGGTGGGCGGGGCGCCGGTCCGGTTACCGAACACGCCGCCGAGCAGGTCGCCAAGCCGGCCGCCGGCATTGCCAGCCGCATTGCCGAACAAGTCGCCCAAGTCGAAGTTGTAGTTACCGCCCGCCGATCCGGATCCTGGCATCCGGACCCCGCTGCCGAAGAGGGAGCGAGCCTCGTCGTACTCCTGGCGCCGCTTGTCATCCGACAGGACGTTGTAGGCCTCGGAGATCTCCTTGAAGCGTGCCTCGGCCTTCGGGTCGCCTTCGTTGGCATCCGGATGGTACTTGCGGGCAAGCTTCCGGTACGACTTCTTGATCTCGTCAGCAGTAGCGCCCTTGGCTACCCCAAGGGTCTTGTAATAGTCCTTCTCCAGGTAATCCTTGGTGCTCAACGGGCCTCTCTCGGGATCTATTTAGATATCGGGGCCGGGCGGCCGGCTCCCGCGGGCCGCCCGGCCCCGATATCACCGTTCGCCGGTCCCATCACCCGCGCTGGTGTCGCCACCGTCGCTTGTCTCATCACCCTCGGCAGCACCGGACCCGGTCTCGTCGGTCCCGGCCTCCTCGGGCGCATCGTTGCCCGGCTCGGCTACGGCCACCCGCGCCGGGCGGATGATCCGTTCGCCGACCTTGTAGCCGGGCTGCAGGATCTGTACCGCTGTCGGTTCGGTGACCTCGGCTGAATAGGAGTGGAGCAGTGCCTCGTGCAGCGTTGGGTCGAACGGATCACCGCTCTCCCCGAAGGGCGTGAGGCCCAGCTTGAACACGATGCCTTCCAGCGACTCGCCGACTGACTTGAAACCGCCAGTCAGCTCGCCGTGCTCCCTGGCGCGGCCGATATCGTCAAGCACCGGCAGAAGCTCGTTCAGCACGTTCGCCAGTGCTTGCTCCCGCACGGCCAGCCGGTCGCGCTCTACTCGCTTGCGGTAGTTGGCGTATTCCGCCTGCAGCCGCTGCAAGTCAGCCGTGCGCTCGGCCAGCTTTGCCATCGCCTGTGCGATACCAGCATCCGCGGCTTTTGGTGCCGCGGCGGTACCGTCATCGGTGCCGGGCCGCTCGTCCGGTGCCTGGTCGGAGCCCGCAGCGCCGCTGCCGGAAGCCGGAGCCTGCTGGCTCGCTCCCGAGCTGGCGGTCATGCCGCTCGGCCTGGACACCGAATGCCTTCCGGGCTTTGGCTGCCCCCCGGCCGGAGCCGACCCGCGTTGCGGGCCAGACTCGCCGGTATCTCGTACCTGGCCAGTGGCCGGATCTATCCGCCTGCGATCGCGGATAACCGGGCCCTGGCTCTCGTCCTCAGGCCTCATCAGGCGGCGCCGCCCTCCTCATTGGCCGGCTTGTCGTCGTCGACAATCTCGGCCTCGACGACGTCGTCGTCCTGGCCTCCGGCCTCGCCGCCCGTCTCGCCGTCCGGCGCGCTGGCAGCCTGCGACTGGGCGTAGATGGCGGTCCCCATCTTCTGGCTCACCTGAGCAGCGTGCTCGCTGGCCGTCTTAATGGCCTCGGTGTCGGTGCCTTCGAGCGCCTTCTTCAGGTCGGCGATCGCAGACTCGACCTCGGACTTGACGTCGTCCGGGACCTTGTCAGCGTTCTCCGAGAGGAACTTCTCCGTGGTGTAGGCCAGAGACTCCGCGCGGTTGCGAACCTCGGCCTCCTCACGCCGCTGCCGGTCCTCCTCGGCGTACTTCTCCGCGTCGGCCATCATCCGCTCGATGTCGTCCTTGGCCAGCGCAGAGCCGCCCGAGATGGTCACGGACTGCTGCTTGCCAGTGCCAAGGTCCTTGGCCGACACGTTCACGATGCCGTTGGCGTCGATGTCGAAGGTGACCTCGATCTGCGGGATGCCGCGCGGCGCCGGAGCGAGTCCGGCCAGCTCGAACATGCCGAGCTTCTTGTTGTACGCGGCGATCTCGCGCTCGCCCTGGAAGACCTGGATCTGCACCGACGGCTGGTTGTCGTCAGCGGTCGTGAAGATCTCCGAGCGCTTGGTCGGAATGGTGGTGTTCCGCTCGATGAGCTTGGTGAAGATGCCGCCCTTGGTCTCGATGCCGAGCGACAGCGGCGTCACGTCGAGCAACAGGACGTCCTTGACCTCGCCCTTGAGCACGCCAGCCTGCAGGCACGCGCCGACTGCCACGACCTCGTCAGGGTTGACGCCCTTGTTCGGCTCCTTGCCGCCGGTCAGGTCCTTGACCAGGTCGACGACGGCCGGCATCCGGGTGGAGCCGCCGACGAGCACGACATGGTGGATCTCGCTGAGCTTGATCCCCGCGTCCTTGATCACCTGCTGGAACGGCGACTTGCACCGGTCGAGCAGGTCCGAGGTCATCTTCTGGAACTCGGCCCTGGTCAGCTTTGTGTCCAGGTGCAGCGGGCCCTGCTCGGAGTGAGTGATGTAAGGCAGGTTGATCTGCGACTCAGTGGAGCTCGACAGCTCGATCTTGGCCTTCTCCGCGGTCTCCCGCAGCCGCTGCAGCGCCATCTTGTCCTTGGACAGGTCGACGCCATAGCTGTTCTTGAAGTCCTTGACCAGCCAGTCGACGATCCGCTGGTCCCAGTCGTCACCGCCGAGGTGGTTGTCGCCGCTGGTTGCCTTAACTTCGACAACACCCTCGCCGACCTCCAGCAGCGAGACGTCGAAGGTGCCGCCACCGAGGTCGAACACGAGGATCGTGGCCTCGTTGTCCTTCTCCAGGTGGTACGCCAGCGCAGCGGACGTCGGCTCGTTGATGATGCGCAGGACGTTCAGGCCCGCGATCTGGCCGGCCTCCTTGGTAGCTTGCCGCTGGGCGTCGCTGAAGTACGCAGGCACGGTGATAACCGCGTCGGCGATGGTCTCACCCAGGTACGCCTCAGCGTCCCGCTTGAGCTTCTGCAGAATGAAGGCGCTGATCTGCTGCGCCGTGAACTTCTTGCCGTCGATCGACACCGTCCAGTCAGTGCCCATCTGGCGCTTGACCGAGCGAATCGTCCGGTCAACGTTGGTCACGGCCTGCCGCTTCGCGACCTCGCCGACGAGCACTTCGCCATTCTTCGCGAAAGCGACTACGGACGGCGTGGTCCGCGAGCCCTCAGCGTTGGCGATGACCGAGGGCTCCCCGCCCTCGAGGACGGCGACGACGGAGTTGGTCGTCCCCAGGTCGATGCCTACCGCACGTGCCATGTGTTCTGTCCTTGGGTTTGTCTAGTACTGGAAGATTGAGTCCCGACGGCTCAAGTCTGCCATGCAGCTATCGGGTTGGCAACTGAGTTGAGCCTAACCTGCTCAACTTTGCTGACCATGCCTTGTGAACTGTGCCGCGTCGCAGGATATTCCGCCGCCGGCAACGTAAGGTGCAGGTGGACCTTCGCAGTCAGGGGGACTGATGCTGCAGCACGACGCCGGTTCCGACGCGGCTGCCGTTTACCGGCCAGGCACGCCGCTGCCCGGCCGTCCGGCTACCCCCTCTGGACGTAGTACCCGGCTATCCGCGCTCAGCCCGGAAGATCGCGCGGCACTCGGAATCTGGGCTGCGGCCCATCTCGCGCTGCTGGTGCTGGTATGGGCATCGGCCTGGGCTTTCCGCAGCTCCAGTGCCCATGCCCCGCTGACTGGAGCCGTTGAGCACTGGGATGCCTCGCTGCTCCGGAATATCGGGGAGTACGGGTATTTCGGAGCGCATTCGATCGCGAACAACGTCGCCTTCTTCCCTGGCTACCCGCTCGTGCTCAGTGCCGCCCATCTCATCGTCCGCAACTGGGTCCTGGCCGAGCTGACTGTCTCCGCGGTGGCGGGCTGCTTCGCCGTCGTCTCGCTGGCCAGGCTCGCCGGCGAGCGGCGCGCCGTGCTCTACCTCGTCACTGCACCCGCAGCGATCTTCCTGATGGTCGGCTACGCCGAGGCACTGTTCCTGGCATTCGCCGTCCCCGCCTGGCACGCTGCAAGCCGGGGCCGGTGGTGGCGGGCGGCGCTGCTGGCAGGCCTGTCTGGCCTAGTCCGCCCGGACGCGCTGTTCCTGATCCCGGCTCTGGTCGTGATGGCGCTCACCGGCAGATACCAGGCAGATCTTGCTGTCAGCGAGGGCTTGCCGCGCGAGCCGGCCCGGAATCGGCTGGCAACCGCGGCCATCGCATGTACCGCCCTGGCCGGCCCGTTGGTGTACGAGATCTACCTGCGTATCTATACCGGCAGCTGGCTGGCGTGGTCTGAGGCCCTGCGTACCGGCTGGAACCTGCACCTGAACACCCCTGCCCAAGCTCTCAGGACCACCTGGTGGGCAGCATTCCGGCACGCGTTCAGTGCAAGCACAGCTTTCGAGTTCCAGCTAGAGCTCGGCGTGATGGCCGTGATGCTGGTGACCACGGTGGCTTTCGCCTGCTGGCAGCGCTGGCCGGAAGCGGTCTATTGCGGGCTGGCTGTGATCGCGCTCGGCACGTCGACCTGGTACGAGACCGCTCCGAGGACGCTGCTCCTGCTCTTCCCGGTCTGGATCGCCCTCGCCAGGCTCGGCGAGCGGTGGCCGGCGATCCGGTACGCCTACCTCGCCGTCAGCGCGCCGATCGCCGTCGTGCTCGGAATGCTGTATCTCTCCGGCATGTGGGCGGGCTAGCTCCGGCCCGCTTCGTCACGCAGGGGGAGGAGCGCCTGGCCGGCCCGTGCGACTGTGCCTGACCTGGGCCTGATCACTGTGCTGGCTGAGGGCTGGCGGCCAGCCTCCGAAGGCCGCCGCGGAGCACCAATCTGTCGGGCGCGCCGGCAAGCACGCCTCCTCCAGGGTCGTCGGCGTCCCCGGCCCGCACAACGTCCCTCTCGGGCCGCAGGGCTTCCCAGACAACCAGGCCGGATAGCAGCAAGACGGTACCGAACCGGGCCAGCACCGCACTGAAGTACAACCCGCTGCTGATCGCGCCTGGGTATCGCTCGCCCTCGATCACGTTAATGAGGTAAGCCCAGATCGCGTAGAAATAACCGACTTCGGCGGCTTGCCAGACCAGGTAGCCACCGATCTTCGGCCGGGCGAGCACGACCAACGGGACGAGCCACACCACGTACTGCGGCGACCAGACTTTGTTTGTCAGCAGGAACGCGGCGGTGGTCAGGAAGATCAGCTGGGCAAGACGCGGCCGCCGGGGGGCAGCCAGGGCCAGCACTGCGATCGCAGCGCATGCCACCGCAAATGCACCGCCTGACATCAAGTTCAGCGCCGGAACGGAGGAGGTGCCGAGGCCAGGCCAGTGCATGTGCTGGAAGTAGAAGTAGATGCATCCCCAGTCCGCGCCCCGCTCGCTGCTGAAGACGTAGAACGTCTCCCAGCCGCGCGGCGCGATGATGGCTACCGGCAGGTTCACGACCAGCCAGGCCACCGCCGCAGAACTCGCTGTCACCCAGAACGCCCGCATTCGCCCGGCCCGAAGGCACAGCAGGAATAGCGGCCACAGCACGACAACGGGATAGAACTTTGTCGCGATAGCCAGACCCAGCAGCACTCCGGCCAGGACGGGCCGGCGCGCGGCCCAGGCGGCAAGGGCCATCATCATCAGGCCCATCGCGATGAGGTCCCAGTTGATGAAGGCGGAGAGGATCAACGCGGGCGAGAACGCCACGAGCAGGGCCGTCCACCGATGCCGGGGTCCGGCACAGTAGGCCGTGGCGAGCACTCCGGCTACCAGGAAGAGCGCCAGCACCGCGACGGTAACGTCGAAGAACTGCAGGCCCCGGACGTACGGGTTGGTGGCCGACCTGACGACCCAGGCCGCTCCCTGCATCACCGCGCCGATGATCACCGGATACTCGACGTGGTGATCAAGGTAGGGGATCTTGCCGGCGCTGAGTCCCTCGTCGTAATACAGCGGGTAGATGTCGGTATAACAGTGCGCCTGGTACTGGGCGACGCCGAAATTCCAGGCGCCGGTGCGGCAGGCCTGCTTCGCTCCGAATGCCAGGCCGTCTGCCAGCAGGCTGGCGACCACCAGGCCGCCAGCTGAACCGCCGAGTGCTGCCCAGCGGCGAACGGTGGTGCCGGACCCGCGCGGGTCGGACTGTGCCGAAGCTGGCCGGGACGGCGTTCCCTGCCTGGCCTGCTCGTCCATCATGTCCGCTCGCTCCGGGATCTCTGCCGATTACTCAGCGTGATCTAGGCTCGGCCAACAGGCCGAGGTCCTGCCTGAGAGGCCGACGTCCAGGCCGACCGGGCGGCCACCTATGCGCCGACGTCCGATTCAGGCTAGCGGGTGCCGCTATCAGCCACGGACAGTCGGCCGAGAACCGCGATTCGCCACCTGGGTGGTACGGGCGCTCTGGGCATAGGTGCCCGAGTCCGCGGGCGTTACGCTGTCACCCATTGCAAACCTGGAGGTTGCCTTGGCGCTGCGGATCATCATCGGACTGGCCCTGACGGTCGTCGCGGCCGCGATTGCCGGACACCGCTTCTTCTGGCTCTACCGGCTCGGTCGTACCGGGCAGCCGGCGCCGGAGCGGACCGAGGCATTGCGTCAGCATCCGGCTCGCCAGACCGAGACCCAGGTGACCGAGGTAATAGGGCAGCGGAAGCTGCTCAAGTGGTCGGTTCCGGGGATCGCGCACGCGCTGACCTTCTGGGGCTTCATCGTGCTGCTGCTCACGATCATCGAGGCGTACGGAGCGCTGTTCAGCAAGCACTTCGCGATCGTGCTGATCGGGACGTGGGCCTGGGTGGGCTTCGTAGAGGACTTGTTCGCTGTCGCGGTGCTCGCCGGGATCATCACCTTTGCCATCATCCGGCTCACCACGAACCCGAAACGCGAGGGACGCAAGTCCCGGTTCTCGGGGTCGCATACCGGTGCCGCCTGGCTCGTGCTCCTTGGCATCTTCCTGGTGATCGCTACCTTGCTGATCTACCGGGGCGCGCAGATCAACACCGGTGACTTCCCGTACCCGAAGGGCGCGTTCGCCTCCGAGATAGTGGGCCACTGGCTGCACCCGGCCGGCGCGGCGAACAAAGGCATCGAGACCACGTTCATCCTGCTCCAGCTCGCCGTCATCATGGCTTTTGGCGTGTTCGTTACCTATTCCAAGCACCTGCACATCGCGATAGCGCCGATCAACGTGTTGTTCTCCCGCCGGCCGAACGGCCTCGGCCCGCTGGAGCCGATGCGGTCGAACGGCAAGGTGCTGGATTTCGAAGAAGCTGACCCGGACGAAGACGTCTTCGGCATCGGCAAGATCGAGGACCTTAGCTGGAAGGGCATGCTCGACCTGGCGACCTGCACCGAGTGCGGCCGGTGCCAGTCGCAGTGCCCGGCGTGGGCGACCGGCAAGCCGCTGTCGCCAAAGATGATCATCCTGGAGCTGCGCGACCACGCTTTCGCCAAGGCGCCTTACCTGCTTGCTGGCTCCGACGAAGCCCGCGAAGCGCTCCCGGATGCGGTCAAGGCCGAGGCAGCGCGCCCGATTGTGGGCGACGAGGATGCCCGCGGCGTCATCCACCCGGACGAGTTGTGGTCCTGCACCAACTGCGGTGCATGCGTCGAGGAGTGCCCGGTCGATATCGAGCACCTTGACCACATCACCGGGATGCGCCGGTATCAGGTGCTGGTGGAGTCTGCGTTCCCGGTCGAAGCCGGCACGATGCTGCGGAACCTGGAAAACAAGGGCGATCCGTGGGGGATGGGCGGGAACAAGCGGACGGACTGGATAGGCGAGCTCGACTTCGAGGTGCCGGTGGTCGACGGCGCGATCGGAGACGACGTGGAGTACCTGTTCTGGGTAGGCTGCGCCGGCGCGCTGGAAGACCGGGCGAAGAAGACCACGAAGGCCATCGCGCAGTTGCTGCACACCGCCGGGGTTAACTTTGCAGTGCTCGGCCCGGCAGAGACTTGCACCGGCGACCCCGCCCGGCGGATCGGCAACGAGTTCGTGTTCAGCATGCTGGCCCAGCAGAACATCGAGACGCTCAACGAGGCTGGCGTCCGCAAGATCGTTGCCAGCTGCCCGCACTGTTTCAACACGATTGCCCGCGAGTACCCGCAGCTGGGCGGCAACTACGAAGTGATCCACCACACTCAGCTCCTGGCGCAACTGGTCGCCGATGGCAAGATCAAGCCGGTCACTCCCATCGAAGAGAAGGTCACCTACCACGACCCCTGCTTCCTCGGCCGGCACAACCGGATATTCACGCCGCCGCGGGAGATCATGGAACAGGTGCCTGGCGTGCAGGCGCAGGAAATGCACCGGTGCAAGGAGCGCGGATTCTGCTGCGGCGCCGGCGGTGCCCGGATGTGGATGGAAGAGCGGATCGGCAAGCGGATCAACACCGAGCGGATCGACGAGGCACTGGGTACGAACCCGGACACGATCTCTACGGGCTGCCCGTACTGCCTGGTCATGCTCGGCGACGCTGTCGAGGCGAAGAAGAGCTCAGGCGAGGCGCCGGAGACGCTGCAGGTGGTGGACGTGGCGCAGCTACTGGTCCGCTCCCTGGCTGTCCCGGCAGCGGTCGGGCCAGCTGATTCCGCTTCCGGAGCCGAAGACCAGGCGTGAGTGGACTCGCGGCGGGCTGAGTCGTTTAGCGACGGCGTCTTCGCCGTTGCTATTACCGTCCTGGTCTTCAACCTGCTGCCGATCGCCGACAAGACCGCGCCGCCGGCCCGCCTGTCCGTTGACGGCCCCGACGGTCTTGCCCAGTACTGGCCTGCTTACCTGGCTTACGTGGTCAGCTTTCTGACTATCGGGATCATGTGGCTCAACCACCACACGATGCTGGCGCAGGTGAGCAAGGTGGACAGGCCGGTGCTGGTGCTCAACCTGTTCCTGCTGATGGGCATCATTGCCATCCCGTTTCCCACTGCGCTGGTAGCCGACCACCTGACCGGCAGCGGCGAGGGTCACGGGCAGGCCAGCGTGGCCGCGGTGACCTACGGCTTGGTCATGATCGTGATCTCGATCGGCTACGCGACCTTGTGGATCTACCTCGCAGCCCACCAGGACCAACTCGGCGCGCGGCGGCGGATACACCGGCCGCGGCTGTCGACGTTCCGGTTCACGATCGGGAACGCAGGCTACGTCGCCGGCACGCTCGTCGCGCTCTTCTGGCCGGTGGCGGCGCTGATCATCTTCGGTGTGCTAGCCGTGTACTACATGGTCGAGCACTTGCCGTCGCTGCCGGTCGGGGAGAACGATGCAGGCGAGTCGGCCGGGGCGGACAGGGCTGCGGCCGGGACCGAGAGCGCTGTGGCCGGGCCAGATGAGGCTGTGGCCGCGCCGTTCGGCGAGGCGGAGGGCGCTACGGGACGATCCTGACTGGCAGCCAGACCCGCACCTTGGTGCCCTGACCGGGGAGTGATTCCAGCGTCGCGCGGCCGCCGTGCGCGCTGGCGATCGCTTGGACGATCGACAAGCCAAGGCCGCTGCCGCTGGTCCGTTCTGCGCGCCCGTAGCTGCCCGACGCACGGGACTGGCTTTGGCTGGCCGAGGCGGCGTTGTGGCTGGCGCCGTTGACCGCCATAGCGCTGGCGCCGTTCACGCTGCTGCCGTTCACTGCTGGCGCCGTTCACGCTGGCGCCGTTCAGGCTGGCGCCGTTCACGCCGGCCCCGTTCAGGCTGGCGCCGTTCACTCCAGCCCCGTTCTCGCCGGCCCCGTGAACAGCTCCGTTGGCCCCGTTGAAACCGCTCCCGTTGAAACCGCTCCCGTTGAAACCGCTGCCGTTGGCACTGGCCCCGTTAACCGCGCCCGGCCGGGCTGCTGCCCCGCGCGCTCCGCCTCCGAGCCACCGCGGAGCCGCGTCGGCTTGGGGAGCGCTGGCCCGGTCGTCCTCGTTTCCGGCCTGGTCCTGATTTTCATCGGAGGCGTCGACGTCGGCTGCGGCCGTGCCGAAAGCACCGGGCCGGTCGGTCGCCCGGTGGAACCGGTCGAAGGCCCGGATCGCGTCCTGCGTGGACATGCCGGCACCGCCGTCCGCGACTTCGATGAGCACGCCGCCGGTGATCGCGCCCAGCCGGACCGCAACTGGCGTCGTGACCGGGGTGTGCGCGCGCACGTTGCCGAGCAGGTTGGCCAGGACCTGCCGGATCCTCGGCTCGTCCACGACCGCGACCAGCCGCGGCGGCGCCTCGGCGTGAACCGGCCGGCGGGGCTCCACCGCGATCGCGTCCGCCACCGCGTCCCTGACCACGCCTGCCAGGTCAGTCTCGGTGAGGTCGAGGGACGAGGTACGGTCCAGGCGGGCCAGTTCAAGCAATTCGGCAACGAGCGAACTCATCCGCTCGGCTTCCTGCTCGATCCGGCGCATCGCGTTCGGCAGCTGATCGGGTCCGAGCGCACCTTGCCGGTACAGCTCGGCGTATCCGCGGATCGTGGTCAGCGGAGTGCGCAGCTCGTGTGAGGCGTCGGCGGCGAACTCGCGGACCTTCTGCTCCGATCGCAACCGGGAACCGAATGCCTGCTGGATCCGGTCCAGCATGGTGTTGATCGACGTGCCGAGCCGGCCAACCTCGGTCTGGTCGTCGGCGTCTGGCATTCGTGCTGTCAGGTCGCCGCGCTGAGTTATCTCGTTGGCGGTCCTGGTCATCTCGTCCAGCGGGGTGAGGCCGCGACCGATCAGCCACTCACCAGCGAGCGCCAGCAGGGCAATCAGTGCGGCGCCGGTGGTCAGCTCGGCGATGATGAACCCGCGGACCGCGCCAGGACCGTTCGTCGCCGGTTCGCCGACGAACAGCACAGCCACCGGGCGGGCCGTTGGAGCGCCAGCCTGCTTGGCAGTCACGACGCGGGCAACCATCAGCATGTTCTGCAGCTCGATCGGCTGGCAGGCGACGGCGGCGAGGTAGGGGAACTGCTGGCAGCCGCCAGCCCGGAGAAGCTGCCCCGCCTGCTCCAGGTGGCCGGCCGCCGCGAGATTCCTCGCCTCCGTCAGGTCTGAGCCGGGCAGCTGCGCCGTGATCACATCGGCAAGCCTCTTACTGTGCGTTCCCGAGTTGATCTGTCTGACGCCGAATCGTGCCCCCCGCAACGGGACTTCGATAACGGCGAGGCCCGGGTAGTTCGGGCCAGCTGCCGACTGCGGGTTACTGGCCAGGACGGCGGCGGCCTCAGTGAGATGGGCGCTGGTGGCGGTCGTCTGCGCATCCACCCGCCGGGCTAGCAGGTACGTGCTCACCGTGCCCATGACAAGCAGCAACACCGTGGTAACGCCGATGAGCATCACGAGTATCCGGGCTCGCAGCGACAGCCTCCGGGTTCGACTCATCGATGGGGCCCTGTCATCTGCGGATCCTGTCAGTTACGGCGGTGCTCTAGCTAGTGTGCTGCGTGAGCGGCGGCTTCGCGGCGCACTCGCTAGGCCGGACCGCTCTGAAGTTCCTGCCGCTCCGCCCGGAGGCTGTAGCCGACGCCTCGCTGGGTGTGGATGAGCGGAGGCCCGAGCGGGTCGAGCTTGCGGCGCAGGTAGCTGACATATGTCTCGACGATCTGGGACTCGCCGGAGTAGTCCCAGCCCCAGACGCTCTCGAGTAGCTGCGCGCGGGTCAGCACCCGGCCCTGATGCCGCATCAGGTACGCCAGCAGCCGGAACTCGGTCGGCGACAAGTCCACCAGAACTCCGGCGCGCTGCACTGTCCAGCGGTCTTCGTCCAGTTCAAGGTCGGCCACCCTGAGCGGCCCGCCGGTCCGGCCGGGCTGGTCTCCGGCAGTGTTTCTGGACGTTCGCCTGAGCACGGCGCGTACCCGGGCGACCAGGGCCTCGACCGAGAACGGCTTGGTGACGTAGTCGTCGCCGCCGATTACCAGGCCGGTGACAGTATCTGACGAGGTGTCGCGCGCGGTCAGGAAGATAACCGGTACCTCGTTCCCCGCGGCCCGAAGCCGCCGGCATACCTCGAAGCCGTCCATGTCCGGCATCATGACGTCGAGGACGATGAGGTCAGGCCTGGTCGTGTCGGCCTGCCGGAGCGCTTCCCGGCCGCCGGCGGCGGTCGTTACGGCGCACCCGTGGAACTTCAGCGCAACCTGCACGAGCTCACGGATATTCGGCTCGTCATCGACGACGAGCACCTGGGGAATCCGGTCGTTCTCTGTCATGACGTCCTCGGCTTAACGCCTGGCTCGTGCTCCGACTGCCGCGGTCGCGGCTCGCCGCGCCCTGGCTGCGGATTCACGAGGTTACCGGGAAAATCCGGGCAGCCCGGTCAACTCAGGCTAGGTCGGTCAGCCCTCGGAGCGTGCGCCCTGGCCGACCCGGCGGCACTGGACTGCGGCCCGGTGCCGCCCGACCGCCGCTGTGTGGCGGGCATGCCCCAGTGCCGTCACGCATTCGGGCGCCGGCGCGGGCGCGGCTTCGGTGACCGTTAACCCGTCTGGCCGATGCGGATCAGCCTGGCGTCCCTGACTCCGCTGGTCATCAGCCCGACAACCAGCACCCGGTCTCCGGTGGCGGGCTGGGCTTGCGCCTTTCCCTGGCCAGCCGCACGGATGATGGTGCTCGAGAGAAGGTCCCAGGTCCAGGTGGTGCCGTCCGGTGCCTTGACCGTCATCGCCGAGCTACTCACCGACTCGACGGTGCCGCGCTCGAACGTGGCTGTCTTCGGGCTTGTCTTGCCCTGGAAGGTCACCTGACCGTATTCGCCCCCGACCAGCGCGAGGCGCACCAGTGGGTTGGTGCAAAAGGCGTGCAGGCGCATCGCGAGGGCCGCGTGGTTGGTTTCGCGGAGCTTGGCCGCGACCTTCGCGCACTTGGCAGCCGTCGCTGCCGGATTCCCCGCAGCCGCCGAGCCAGTCGCCGCCGATCCGCCGGTCGAGGCAGACGCGCCGCCGGTGAGCGCTATCCCGATCGCCGCGCCACTGCCGAGGAGCGCGACGCTGGCCGCGACCGTGGCAGCGATGCGCTTCGTCCGGCCGAACCGGCGCGGGGCAGCAGGTACCGCGCCCGGCTCAGCCGGGTCGAGGTTGAGATTGTCCATGGGAGCCAGCCTGACTGTCGATCATGGGTATTGGGGGGTTGATACCTGTGAGCTTCCTGGGAACTAGAGGCAAATTCCTTCAATTCTGGGAACGGGGAATTACATCCGCTCAGGTACCGGGATTCCCAGTAGCCGCAGGCCAGTGTCGAGGACCCGCAGGCTTAGCGCGCTGAGCGCCAGCCTGCTCTGCCGTGTCTCGCCCTCTGCGGCGAGTACCGGGCATTGCTCGTAGAACGCTGTGAAGGCGCTTGCCGCGTCGAACACGAAGCCCGCCAGCTTGTGTGGCTCGGCGGCGGCAGCCGCGTCGTCGACTGCCCGGCCGAGACCCAGGAGCCGCAGCGCCAGCGCGCGCTCCGCGCTGGTCGCCAGGATGATGGGACCTGTCGCCTCGGCCGGATCAAGTCCGGCCCTGGCGAAGATCGACCTGATGCGCGCGGCGGCGTACTGCAGGTAGGGGCCGGTGTTGCCGGTCAGTGCGAGAAGGCGGTCGAAGTCCAGCACGTAGCCCGAATCCCTGGCAACCGACAGGTCACCGTATTTCAGCGCGCCGATCCCGACGGCTTCGGCGATCTGGCTCCGCTGAACCGGGTCGGAGTACCGGTCCGCGATTACCGTGGCTGCCCGCTCGACGGCCTCGTCCATCACGTCCGCCAGCTTGACCTGCTCGCCTGACCTGGTCCGCAACCGCTGGCCGCCAGGCCCGGTCATCAGCCCGATGACGGCGTGCTCAGCAGTCGCGGGTGGCACTAGCCAGCCAGCCTGCCGGGCAAGCTCGAAGATCATCTGCAGGTGCTGGCTCTGCTCGGAGCCGACAACGTAAATGATCCGGGTCACGCCGAGCTCGGTCAGCCGGTACCTGATCGCTGCGGCGTCGGTGCTGTCATAGCCGTAGCCGCCGTCGCTCTTGCGCAGCATGAGCGGAACCGGTTTGCCGTCCCGGCCAGTGAAACCGGGCGGAAACGCGCACAGCGCGCCGTCGCTTATGACCGCGAGGCCACGCCGTTCCAGTTCGTCGCAGACATCATCAAGCATCGAGTTGTAGAAACTCTCAGGCGCCATGTCCGCGTCGGTCAGCGTGATGTTCAGCCGGGCGTAGATCTTGCGCAGGTACTCCATCGAGTCATCGACGAGAAGCTGCCATAGCCGCATCGTGTCCGGCTCGCCCGCTTGCAACTGGACGACCCGCTTGCGGGAGCGGTCTGCAAACACCGGATCGCTGTCGAACTTCGCCCGGGCCGCCTGGTAGAACGCCGTGAATTCGCCCGATGCCAGCTGGTCGTAAGTGGCTTGGTCGCCAATGTCGATCGCGTGCTCGATCAGCTGGCCGAATGGCGTGCCCCAGTCGCCGAGGTGGGCGGCCCGGATGACGTGGTGGCCGAGAAACTCCAGCACCCGGACGATCGCGTCGCCGACGACCGTCGGCCGCAGGTGCCCCGCGTGCAGTTCCTTAGCCACGTTCGGGCCTGAGTAGTCGACCACGACCCGCTGCACGGGCTTGGCCAGCGGCACACCGAGCCTCGGGTCAGCCAGCTGCTCAGTGGACTGCCCGGCGATCCACTCATCGGCCAGCGTGATGTTGATGAAGCCAGGCCCGCTTACCTCAGCCTGAGCGACCGCCGGTGCGGCGTTGAGCCGGTCGGCCACCGGACCGGCGATGTCCCGCGGGCTGCGGCCGAGCCGCTTGGACAGCGACATGGCGGCATTGGCCTGGAAATCCGCGAACGCAGACGGCCGGATGAGCGGATCGGCGGTCGCATACTCTGCGCCGAACTCGCCGGCCAGTGCATGCTGCACTAGCGCTGCGAGTGCCGCCTCCGGATCTGCCATCTGGCCAGCCTACCGGTCCGTCCAGTGGATATCCGGGGCCCGGGCTGGATCAGGGACGGCGCAGGAAGTGACCAGCGCGACTCGGGCCCAGGCGCTCCCTGATGCGCTCGGTGATGTGCCGTCTGGTCAGCTCGGAGGCCAGGCTGCATGCCGCCGCGGCGCCGCGGGCGGTCACTGCGCCGTGCGCGATCACGATCGTGGCCTCCAGGCCCAGCAGCGCAGCACCGCCGTAGGTTTCGGAGTCGAACCGCTCGGCCACCTGACGCAAAGCCCGGCGCTGGAAGACCGCACCCATCCGGGCGGCAGCAGAGCTCCTGATCGCCGCGCTGAACTGCGCTGCGGAGTAACTGGCCGTGCCTTCCAGCGTCTTCAGCGCCACGTTGCCGGTGAATCCGTCGGTGACGACAACGTCGACCTCACCTGCCAGCAAGTCGTCGCCCTCCACATTGCCGGCGAAGCTGATCGGCATGCCGCCGTGCGGGGAGTCGCTGTTCAGCAGCTCGTAACCGCGCCGGGCGAGCTTGTTGCCCTTGCCAGGTTCCGCGCCGATCGTGAGTAGCCCCACCCGCGGGTCGGCGATGCCATAGGCGATCTGGGCATAGGCCACGCCAAGCTGGGCGAACTGGACAAGCATCTCTGGCTTAGGGTCGGCGATCGCGCCCGCATCGATGAGCACGGTTGGGTGGGGCCGTGTTGGCAATTCAACCGCCAGCGCAGGCCTGCTGACTCCGGGCAGCGGGCGCAACCGTATCTGCGCAGTCGCCACGATGGCCGCCGTTGACCCGGCTGACATCACTGCGCCTGCCTGGCCGCGCCGGACTAGCTGACAGGCCACCGCGATGCTCGACCGGGGTCGCCGCCAGCTCGCCAGCGCACCCTCGCTCATGGCGATGGATTCTTCGGCCGCTTCGATGTAGACGTTCGGAGCCGGCCCGGCCTTGGCTAGCAGCGGCCGGATCAGTGCCGGCCGTCCGGTCAGGGCAATGCGGATGCCGAGGTCGCGGCTCGCCGCAACGGCCCCCGCCACGATCGCCTCCGGCGCGTGGTCGCCGCCCATCGCGTCGACGGCGATCATCCTGGGATGAAGCTGTGCGGGTGCCAACTCCTCGCTGGCTGACTCGTCCGAGCCGGCTACCCGATCGGCGTTCGCCGACCGCCCCGTGCCGTTCGGATGAGCGCCGCCGTTCGGACGCGCGCCGCTGTTTGGCTGCCCACCGCCGCCTGGCTGGGCGCCGGCGGCAGAAGTCTCCGCCGGCCGGCTCAGCGCGCCACTCCCCCGGTGTCCTGCATGCCGCCTAGCTTCTCATTGCCAGGGCTCATCCGGGCGGATGCCGCGCACAACAGCAGTTCAGCCGCCATTGTCCGCACGGCTGACGACAGATGGTGCGTTTCGGGCTAATGTCTGCGGGTAGACCGGCACCCTGGCGTGGGACCCGCAGGGAAGAGGGCAGCGATGGGAAAGATGAGTGGTCTATCAGGCAACCCTGAGCGACCCCTGAGCGTTTCTTAATCGTTACTTCTTTAGCTGGCACGAGGGTAACGTCGCAGCCCCCGATCGCGTCTGAGTTGACGGGACCGGGCACAACGAGTACCAGCACGCCTGACGGGTGGCATGACACGGGGAGATCATGCGAACAGCCAGGCCGCCGCGGTCAGTGGCGGCCGGAGGGAGTTGCATGAGCGTTCAGGAAATTTTGCCGGTTGTACCCGCGCAAGGCCGTAGATTCCGCGCATACAGTGCTAAACACTTGGATCAGCTAACATCCAGGGCCGGTCTTAGCTATGACGAGCGACTAGCCGTCCGGGCTGTGGCGACTGTGCTGCCCTTTCGCACGAACGACTACGTGCTTGAGTCGCTAATCGACTGGTCGGCAGCTCCTGACGATCCCATCTACCGGCTCGTCTTCCCGCAGTCTGACATGCTTCCGGCGGAGATCCTGGCGCCGATCGCCAGCATGCTCGAACGTGGCGCGCCCGACCAGGAGATCCAGGCTGCGGCGCACGCTGTCCGGATGCGGCTGAATCCGCATCCGGCGGGCCAGCTTGCGCTCAATACGCCTGCCCTGGCCGACGAGCCGCTTCCCGGCGTACAGCACAAATATCCCGAGACCGTTCTCGTCTTTCCCAAACAGGGCCAAACGTGCCACGCGTACTGCACGTACTGCTTCCGATGGGCTCAGTTCGTCGGCGAGCCTGACCTCAAGATCGCGACCGACGACATGTGCCGCGTCATCGAGTATCTGCGATCTCACCGGGAGGTAACGAGCGTCCTCATCACCGGCGGCGATCCGATGATCATGGGTGCCGCGGTGCTGCGCAGGTACATTGAGCCGCTACTGGGCCCTGGCCTCGAGCACATCGAGTCGATCCGGATCGGCACCAAGTCGCTGTCTTACTGGCCGCAGCGGTTCGTGACGGACCCCGACGCCGACGACACGCTGCGGTTGTTCGAGGAAGTGAGTGCGGCAGGGAAGACCCTCGCGCTGATGGCGCATTTCTCGCACCCGCGCGAACTTGAGCCGGGGCTGGTCGCTAAGGCAATCTGGCGGATCCGTTCGGCTGGCGCGGTGATCCGTACTCAAGCGCCGTTGATCAGGAGCATCAATGACGACGCCGCATGCTGGTCACAGATGTGGCGCTCGCAGCTACGGCTCGGCATGGTCCCGTATTACATGTTCGTCGAGCGGGATACCGGACCACAGGGCTACTTCGCCGTGCCGCTGGCGCGTGCCTCGGAGATCTTCCGGGATGCCTACAGTTCTGTCTCCGGCCTGTGCCGGACGGTCCGGGGCCCGTCGATGTCGGCCACCCCGGGCAAGGTCTGCGTCGACGGCGTCGTCGAGATTGCCGGCCAGAAGGCTTTCGCCCTCCACATGATCCAGTCACGGGATCCCGCACTGGTGGGGCGCCCGTTCTTCGCGGAGTACGACCCGGCCGCGGTCTGGCTGACGGATCTTCGGCCAGCCTTCGCCGACCGGTTCCCGTTTGACCCCGGAGCGGCTAGTTCGCCCGACGGCGAGGACTGGAGCTCTCAGCTCCTGGCCGCGCACTGAGCCAGCCGGTAGCCGTGCCAGCCGGTAGCCGGGCCAGCCGGTAGCCGGTAGCCGGGCCAGCCGGTAGCCGGGCCAGCCGGTAGCCGTGCCAGCCGGTAGCCGGTGCCAGCCGGTAGCCGGGCCAGCCGTGCGGCGTTCCCTGGCCGAGGTCCCGCGAGCCCACCGCCACATTCCGGCGTTCCCGGTCGCATTCTTTGGCGCGCTGCGCCGGGGACGTGCCGACACTGGAAGTGCTGGCAGCCACCGCACGGGAGCGGTAGGTGCGCCGCGGCATCCGGTTCGGGTGCCTGCCTCCGCAGCTGTCGTCACCCTGCCGCGGTTGTGCTCGGCTCGGCGACTCCCGAGACCTGACCGCTGCTGTCCACGGCTGCAGGCTGCGGCTTGATCAGGATGCAACTGATCGCCGCCGCGAACAGGAACAGGATCGGGACCAGAATCGTCGGCCGCATCGCCTCAACGAATCCGTGGGTGAAAATCTGGCCGGGGAGCCCGGTGGTCCGCGCCCCGGAGCCCACCTCGAGGCCACCCTTGGCAGCAGACTGGAAGCCGGAGACCAGCTTGTCGCGGGCAGCCGCGGGCAATGCTGCGCCGCGCTGCTGGACCTGAGCAGTGAATCCCGCGATCAGGCGGTTCTGGAGCAGCGCTCCTACGCCAGCGGTGCCGATGACGGTGCCTACCTGACGGGTGGTGTTGAAGACTCCCGAGGCAGCCCCGGCCATCATCGGGTTGACGTTGCGCATGGCGACCGTCGTCATCGGCGCGAACGTGCAGCCGATGCCGATACCGGCGACGAACTGCGGCGCCAGGAAGTCATACCACGCCGAGTTGGCCTGCGCGATAAACGCGATAGCTCCCATGCCCCCGGCAAACAGCAGCAGCCCGATCATCAGGATGTACTTGCCGCCGATCCGGTCGGACATCCTCCCGGCCACCGGCGCCACGAACATTGCGACCAGCGACGCCGGCGCCATCGTCAGCCCCGCCTTCAGCGCCGAGAAGCCCAGGACCGACTGCAGATAGATAGAAAACGGCAAGAAAATCCCGAGCATGCCGATCGCGATGAAGCCAGCGACCACGTTCATCAGCGCATAGTTTCGGTCCCTGAACAGGGAGAACGGCACGAGCGGCTCACTGTCCTGGCGCCTTGCCTGGAGGTACAGGAACAGACCGAGCAGCACGAAGCCAACCCCGAGCAACAGCGGAATCGAGATGAACGACTTGATCGTGCCCCAGTTGTACTTCTGGCCCTCGACGAGCGCGTAGCAGATCGCGAGCAACGACAGGCTGGCAAGCACGACGCCGGAGACGTCGAAGCTGTGCCTGCGGCCGGTGCGCAGGTCCGGGATGAGGAACACGGTCAGCACCAGAACTGCGGCGCCGATCGGCACGTTGATGTAGAAGATGTATCGCCAGTCGAATGCGGTGACGAGCAGCCCGCCCAGAGTGGGGCCAGCGATCGTCGCCACGCCGGCCACCGCGCCCCAGACGCCGAACGCCGCTCCGCGGCGCTCGGGAGGAAACACCATCGTGAGGATCGCCAGCGTCTGCGGCATCAGCATGGCGGCACCCAGACCCTGCACAGCCCGGAACCCGATAAGGAAGCCCGGCGACTGAGCCACGCCGCAGGCCGCCGACGCGAGCGTGAACAGGGCAACCCCGGCAAAGAACAACCTGCGCTGGCCGAACAGATCGCCCAGCCGCCCGCACGTGATGAGCAGAACTGCCAGTACCAGCGCGTAGGCGTTGATCACCCACAGGATGTCGTCGAGTGAGGCGTGCAGCTTCGAGATCATGTTGGGGATCGCGATATTGACGATCGTCAGGTCGAGCAGGGTCATGAAGAACCCCAGTGACACGACTATCAGAATCACCCAAGGGTTCCCGCGCTGCTTCGACCCTGTTGCTACTGCCGCCACTGCTGTCCTCCCCTGCGAGCGGGCACTGCCGGGCTGCCGAACCACCGGGCCGGCAGCCGTGGTGTGCTGCTTGCCGCTCACGCTACGGCACGGTACTGACATTTAGATATCCAGTAGTTCGATGCCTGGACCGGCGGTGGGCGGGAGTATCCGGACTGGAGGTCGGTGGCGGGATGCGGGAGTATCCGGGCAGAGGTCGGGGGGAGCGGGAGGGTGCTGGTCGGGGCAGGCGAGCAGCCGGCCTGCGAGGAAGCGGGGCAGCCGCCCGCAGGCGACATCGCCCGGCGGCGCACCGAACCCCGTTCGGTACTCCTGGGACGAGGCGAAGTATGCTCCGGCCATGAAACTTAACGGCACCGCTGCAATCGTGTCCGGAGGGGCCAGCGGCCTCGGCGAGGCGACAGTCCGCGAGCTCGCTGCGGCCGGCAGTAAGGTCGTCGTCGCCGACCTGAACTCCGAGCGCGGAAAGGCGCTGGCCGACGAGGTCGGCGGGATCTTCGCGCAGACTGACGTCAGCGACGCCGAGTCCGTCCGGGCGGCGGTGGCGGCAGCCGCGTCGGCGGGCGCGCCGCTGCGTTTCGTCATCAGCTGCGCCGGTATCGGCTGGGCCCAGCGGACAGTGGGCCGCGACGGCGAGCCGCACGACCGGGCGGCTTTCGGCAAGGTCATCGATGTCAATCTCATCGGCACCTTCAACCTGATGAGCATCGGGGCAGCAGCAGTCGCCAAGACTGAGCCGGCCGACACCGACGGAGCTCGCGGCGTGGTGATCAACACCGCCTCGATTGCTGGACTGGAAGGCCAGACCGGCCAGCTGGCCTATTCAGCCTCCAAGGGCGGCATCATCGGCATGACGGTCCCGGCCGCGAGGGACCTGGCTGCGATCGGGGTCCGGGTGAATACGATTTGCCCGGGAATCATCGACACGCCCATCTACGGCAGTGGTGCGGCAAGCGAGGAGTTCAAGGCCAAGCTCGCCGCTCCGGTGGTCTTCCCCAAGCGGATGGGCACGGCCGCGGAGTTCGCCCACCTCGTCCGGTCGCTGATTGAGAATGACTACATGAACGCCGAAGTCATCCGCTTTGACGGCGGCATCCGGTTCCAGCCGAAGTAACCCCAGCCGGCCGCCGGGGCCGACCGGCTACCGGGCCCGGCCCGTCTACCCGGACCGACCCGCCCATCCGGATCAACCCGTCCACCGGACCGACCCGCCCATCCGGATTAACCCGTCTACCCGGACCGACCCGCCCATCCGGACCGACCCGTCCACCCGGACCGCCCTAACGTAAGGAACTCGCGGAACCATGCCGGAAGAAGTCCTGACCGAGGTCCAGGACGGCCTTGCCGTCATCACCATCAACCGGCCCGAGGCCAGGAATGCGGTCAACGGCGCCGTAGCCCGCGGCATCGCCGCGGCCCTGGACGAGTCCGACGCGAACAAGGACGTCCAGGTACTGATCCTGACCGGGGCGGGCGGCACCTTCAGCGCCGGAATGGACCTCAAGGGATTCCTGTCCGGCGATTCGCCAAGCTTTGCGGACCGCGGCTTCGGCGGCATCGTCGAGCGGCCGCCGGCCAAGCCGATCATCGCGGCAGTCGAAGGCTACGCGCTGGCTGGCGGATTCGAGCTCGCCCTCGCCTGCGACCTGGTGGTGGCCGGCGAGGAAGCCAAGTTCGGCCTGCCCGAGGTCAGGAGGGGGCTGGTCGCGGGTGCTGGCGGCCTGCTCCGGCTGCCCAAGCGCATCCCTTATCACCTGGCCATGGAAATCGCGCTCACCGGCGAGCATTTCCCGGCGTCCCGGCTTTACCAGGCTGGCCTGGTCAACCTGATCGTCCCGGCCGGCCAGGCGCTGGCCGCAGCGAAGGAGTTCGCGGCGCGGATTGCTCGCGGCGGCCCGCTCGCGCTGACGGCGACCAAGCGCGTGATCAACGAATCGGCGGACTGGCCTGCCGCTGAGGCATTCCGGCGGCAGGCCGAGATCATCACCCCGGTGTTCACTTCGGCGGACGCCAGGGAGGGTGCGCTGGCATTCGCGGAAAAGCGACCGCCCGTGTGGCGAGGCGAGTAATAACCCTCGAATCACGACGCTTTGGCAAGCTCGGCATCTCGCGGCGCGTAATTCAGCAGCCGCTGCCGCAGCTTCGCCCGGCCGCGATGCAGCCGGGACATAACGGTTCCGATTGGCGTGTCCATCATCTCGGCTATCTCCCGGTACGGGTAGCCCTCGATGTCGGCCAGGTAGATCGCGACCCGGAACTCGGCGGGCAGCTCCCGCAGCGCCTGCAGGATCTCTGAGCTGGCAAGGTGTTCGATCGCCTCGGCCTCAGCTGACCTGGCCGGCGGCATCAGCGGATCGTTGCCGGTCTGCCAGTCCTCCTGGAAGTCCACACCAAGATCCTGAACCGGCTCGCGGCGCTTCTTCCGGTAGCCGTTGATGAACGTATTCGACAGGATCCGCTGCAGCCACGCTCGCAGGTTGGTGCCCGGCGTGAACTGGTGAAAGGCCGCATAGGCCTTGGCGACGGTCTCCTGCACCAGATCTTCGGCGTCGCTCGGGTTCTTGGTCATGCGAAGCGCGGCGGGGTAGAGCTGGCCCATGCACGGGACCACGTCGCGCTCGAATCGCTCGCCGCGATCGGGCAACTGCTCTACCTGCTTGAGACTGTCAAGTTGCGTCACTGGCGCTCCGCTTCCCTTGGTGAACCGACACTCCTATGACGCAGCCCGAGTCCGACTAGATGCGTGATCTGGGTAACAGAGCGGCTGCGGAGCGTTACAGAATAGGACGATGCCCTGCCAACCAGGTCAAATAATTACTATCGAAGAGCCGGCACCTGGCTCCTGCAGTGCCCCTCCGACAGGCTGCCCGGGCGGCGGGATCCAGTGGGCGGGCCGATCCGGCTCAGATCCAGTCGAAGCCGCCCGGAGTGCGGAACCACATCCTGGCTAGCCAGGATGAGTAGGGAATGACCTGCGCTGTCAGGACCGGATAGAGGTAAGCCAGGTCCAGCAGCACCACGAGCAGGTAGCCACCTACCCCGATCGAACCGAGGGCTCGCCTGCCAGGTGCCGCCCTGGCGGGTCCGAGGATGAGGCCGAGACACAACGTGATCGCGATCACCATGAATGGCTCAAAGGCGATCGCGTAGTAGAAGAACTCGGTGCGGTTGTCGTGCAGGTAGAACCAGATCCACGGCAGCCAGCCGGTCGCGACACCGAGCAAGACCGCGCCCGCTCGCCAGTCGCGTCGCGCCGGGCGGTCGAACACGAGATCGCCGACGAGCCCGGTTAGCCACCAGCCGAGGCAGAAGAGCAGCGCGAGCGTGCCGCCCCACCACAGCACCGGTGTACCGATAGCCAGTACCTCCGAGGCGCACTTGCCGCCGCAGCCGTTGGTCTCCGACCAGTAGAACGAGATGGGCCGCTGCAGCAATAGCCAGCCCAGCGGGTTGGACTTGTACGACTGGAACGAATGCAGGCTGAGCCCGAACTGCAGCATCCACTGGTTGTAGTGGTACCAGGAGTCAAGCGTGGACCAGACCGGGGTGTGGTTTCCTACCGACGCGGCCCAGTTGCGGTCCCACCCGTCGCTGGTGGCGAACCAGCCGCTCCAGGACGCCGTGTAGATAGCTGCGGGAACCGCCAGGAACCAGGCAGGCAGCCACTTCAGGTCGCTGCGCAGGCCGCCTGCCAGCCAGTTCGGATAGCCTGCGGCTCGCCGGGCGCCCATGTCCCAGGCAATCGCAAGCCCGGCGAAAGCGAACAGGAAGTAGATCCCGGTCCACTTACTCGCGCAGGCCGCGCCTAGACAGAGCCCGGCCGCGACTCGCAGCCACCGGACTCCGAGCTTCGGCCCGGCAATGTCCTGCGGCCCGGCCGAAGCTGCAGCGTCCTGGAGCCTCGCGATCGTCCTGTCCCGGTCGATCACCAGCAGGCCGAATGCGGCGAGCACCCAGAACATCACGAAGATGTCGAGTATGGCGGTACGGCTCAGGACCAGTTCGAGGCCGTCCAGCGCGACCAGCAAGCCGGCGACGCAGCCGAGCATGGTCGAGCGGGTCATCCGGCGCGTGATCCGGGCAGTCATCAGGATCGCCGCCGTGCCGATCAGCGCGACCACAAACCGCCAGCCGAACGGCGTCAGGCCGAACGTCCACTGGCCCACCGCCATCATGATCTTGCCCAACGGCGGGTGAGCGACGAGCTCCCCCTGGAACTGGCCGTGCATCTTCAGCAGGATGTCCGGGTCGCCGCGCACGAGCAGGTTGTTCACATAGCTGTAGTGCTGAAGCTCTACGCCGTGATGCAGGATCGAGTTCGCGTCAGGTACGTAGTAGGTCTCGTCGAAGACGACTGCGTCAGGCTTGCTCAACCGGTAGAACCGCAGGAAGCCGCCGAAGATCATGATGAGCACCGGCCCGGCCCAGCCCCAGAAGGCGCTGCCGACTATGAGCGCGCTGCCCCGGCTGCTGGCACGAGCAAGCAGCGAGCCCTGGTCGGCGTCAGCAGCTTGCATCGTCTGGTACGCATTCATCGACAGCCATCGTAAAGGCCAGAAGGGCTAGCCTGGGCGGCGACATGGATCGAGCCAGCGGGGTTGGCGAAGCGGACCGCCAGCCGGGTGTCCTCACGGTGGCAGCCGCGCCAATCGGCCAGCCTGCCGATGCGTCGCCAAGGCTCGCTCAGGCCCTCGGTGACGCCGCCGTGATCGCAGCCGAGGACACCAGGCGGCTGCGCAGGCTTGCCGCTGCCCTGGGTGTCCGGCCAGCTGGCCGGCTTATTTCTTACTACGACGACGTAGAAGCTAGTCGTGTGCCGCGCCTGCTCGCCGAGCTCACCGCGGGGCAGGACGTCCTGCTGATCACCGACGCGGGGCTGCCGGGAGTCAGCGACCCTGGTTACCGGCTGATCGCGGCCGCCGCCCAGGCCGGGATACGCGTGACGGTGCTGCCGGGCCCGTCCGCGGTCACGACCGCATTGGTCGTCTCCGGACTGCCGTCTGACCGGTTCGCCTTCGAGGGCTTCCCGCCGCGCCGCGCGGGCGAGCGGGTGAGGCGGTTCGAGGCGCTCGCCACCGAGCCCCGGACGCTGGTGTTCTTCGAGTCACCCCGCCGGGTGGCCAGTACCCTCGCGGAGCTAGCCGCCGCGTTCGGGCCCGACCGCCTAGCGGCGGTATGCCGGGAACTGACCAAGACTCACGAGGAAGTGCTCCGCGGCACGCTGGGCCAACTCGCCGGGCAACTCAGCGATGGCGTCCTAGGTGAGGTGACGCTGGTGGTGGCAGGCGCACCCGAGCAGCGCGGGCCAGCCACGTCGGAGGACGCGATTGCCGAAGTCGAGCGCCGGGTGGACAACGGACTTAGCCGCAAGGACGCGATCACCGCCGTTGCATCCGAATTCGGCCTGCGTAAGCGCGAGCTCTACGCGGCGGTCGTCGCAGGCAGCGCTGAGGGCCAGCACTGAAGGCCAGCACTGAGGGCTAGCGCCTACGGCCCGGTCTCGTGGTGCGCGCCCGCAGCACTTCATGGACGGCGCGGGCATTTCATGGGACCGCGCGGACATTTCATGCGACCGTGTCGTTTCTCGTCCGTTATGCCCTGGTCTGTGACCGACGGTCGCATGACGGTCGCATGAAAGGTTCCTGCATGCGCTCGCCCGCGCCTGAGAGCTGCTGGCTGGCGGCAACTACCTTCGGTTTCTCTGGCAGGCTTCCGGTGTGAGGCGTTGTCAGGCTCCAGCACGGTTCGCTTGAGGAGATGGCCGATGTCTGCAGACGGTCGTCCGCCGCTGATCTCCGTGATGCTCGCCGTGCCCGACGCCTCGGCGGCGGCGCGCTGGTACGCGAAGGCGCTCGGGGCAACCGAGCTATGGAACCTTGGCAGCGTCGTGGGGCTGTCCGTTGGCGGTGCCCCGTTCTTCCTCGGGGAACCGGAGAACAACGGCTGGGACACCCCGGCCGCCCTCGGGTCGCGAACGGTCCGGGTTGAGGTATTCGTCGATGACCCGGACGGCTTCATCGAGCGCGCAGTAGCGGCTGGAGCCGACGGCACTGTCGACCAGATCCGTGATCACCAGGCACCGTGGGGCGTTCACCGGCAAGGTGGCTTCGTTGACCCGTTCGGCCACTTGTGGCTGGTGGGCGACAGGTCCCCGCTGGGGACGGCCGCTGGCTGACGCCGAATGGCCGGGGGCTCGCCACTAGGCTGGAGAGTTATGACCAGCCGTCACATTCTGAGCGCTCCGGCGTGGCCGTACGCTAACGGCCCCAGGCACATCGGCCACGTATCTGGCTTCGGCCTGCCCTGCGACATGTTCTCGCGGTACCAGCGAATGTGCGGCAGCCCGGTGCTGATGGTCAGCGGCACCGACGAGCACGGCACGCCGATCCAGGTCCAGGCCGACGCCGAGGGAGTGACCGCGCGGGAACTTGCTGACCGATACAACCGTGTCATTGCCGAGGATCTGGCCGGGCTGGACATGTCCTATGACCTGTTCACCCGGACGACGACCCGCAACCACTACGCGATCGTCCAGGAGATGTTCCTCGGCCTGTACAACAACGGCTACATCTTTCCGCGCAAGGCACTCGGTGCGGTGTCGCCGTCAACCGGGCGGACCCTTCCGGATCGTTATATCGAGGGCACCTGCCCGATCTGCGGTTTCGATGGCGCTCGTGGCGACCAGTGCGACAACTGCGGCAACCAGCTGGATCCGGCCGACCTGATCAACCCTCGCTCGAAGATCAACGGTGAGACGCCGGTCTTCGTGGAGACCGAGCAGTTCTTCCTCGACCTGCCGGCGTTCGCCGACATTCTGGGCAGCTGGCTGCAGAGCAAGAGCGGTCAGTGGCGGCCGAACGTGCTGAAGTTCGCTCTCAACCTCCTTGATGATCTGCAGCCGCGGGCCATCACCAGGGATCTGGACTGGGGCGTGCCGATCCCGCTGGATGGCTGGCGCGACAAGACTGACAAGCGGATCTACGTCTGGTTCGACGCGGTCATCGGATATCTGTCGGCGTCGATCGAATGGGCCAGGCGCAGCGGGGATCCGGATGCCTGGCGAGCCTGGTGGCAGTCTCCGGACGCCGACGCGTACTACTTCATGGGCAAGGACAACATCGTCTTCCATGCCGAGATCTGGCCGGCCATGCTGCTCGGTTACAACGGTAAGGGCGCGAAAGACGGCACGCCCGGCTCACTCGGCGAGCTCAATCTCCCGGCCGATGTGGTGTCCAGCGAGTTCCTGACCATGGAAGGCAAAAAGTTCTCCTCGTCGCGCTCGGTTGTCATCTACGTACGCGATTTCCTCGCCCGTTACGACGTTGACGCGCTGCGCTACTACGTCGCGGTGGCTGGCCCGGAGAGTCAGGACACCGACTTCACCTGGAGCGAGTTCGTCCGGCGCAACAACGACGAGCTGGTGGCGAACTGGGGCAATCTGGTGAACCGCACGGTCTCGTTTGCCGCGCGCAACATTGGCCATATCCCGGAACCTGGCGAGCTCACCGAGGCTGACCGGGCGCTACTCGACCGGTCCAAGGCGGCGTTCAGCAGCGTCGGCGACACGCTGCGGCGCTGCCGGTTCAAGGCAGCGAGCACTGAGGCCATGCGCACGCTGGCCGAAGCCAACAAGTACCTGTCCGACCAGGCACCGTGGAAGTTGCGCGAGTCAGATCCGGACCGGATGCGCACCATCCTGCATGTCGCGCTGCAGCTTGTTGACGACGGCAAGACGCTGCTCACCCCGTTCCTGCCGCGGTCGTCGCAGAAGGTCTTCGAGATGCTCGGCGGGACTGGCGAGTGGTCAGGGATGCCGCGAATCGACGAGGTCAGCGAGGACGGCGGGGTGCCTTACCCGGTAATCACCGGGGATTACCGGACCGCGGCGCGCTGGGAGTCGATGCCCATCAAGCCGGGAACTCCGCTGGGGGTGCCCGCCCCGCTCTTCACCAAGCTGGATTCCTCGGTGATCACTGAGGAGCTAGCGCGGCTGGAGGCCAAGTGACCCGGCGCGATCGCGAATGACCCAGGGCAGCGATAGATTCGGGCCGGGCTCTGGCGTCGGCAGGCCGCAGGCGCCGGCTCCAGAGCCGCTCCCGGCCCCGGCGTTCGACAGTCACTGTCACCTCGACATGATCGAGATGACAGTCGCCGACACGCTCGCGCAGGCAGCGGCGGCTGGCGTCAATCGGGTGATCACCGTTGGCGTGGACGCTGCGTCGTCGCAGTGGTCTGCGGACTGTGCGGCTTCGTTTCCGGCGGTATATGCAGCAGTGGCGGTTCATCCGAACGAAACGGCAGCCGCCGCCGCAACGGCTGCGGAACGAGCCGCGGTGCTGGCCGAGATTGCCAGGCTGGCCAGCCTGCCGCAGGTCCGTGCCGTCGGCGAGACCGGGCTGGATTACTACCGGGACAACGCGCCGCCGCAGGTGCAGCGAGACTGGTTCCGGGCGCACATCGAGATCGCCAAGCAAGCAGGCAAGCCGCTGATGATCCATGACCGGGACGCCCACGAAGACGTGCTGGCCATTCTCGACGCGGACGGCGCGCCAGACCAGGTGATCTTTCATTGCTACTCCGGCGACGCCGAGCTGGCGGAACGCTGCGTAGCTGCGGGTTACTTGCTGAGCTTCGCCGGGACCGTCACGTTCGGGAACGCGGCCGCCCTGCGCGAGGCTGCCGCGGTCGCGCCGGCCGAGCTGATCCTGGCCGAGACCGACGCGCCGTTCCTGACGCCGTCGCCCAACCGGGGCAAGTCCAACGCGCCCGCGCAGGTTGCGCACACCATACGCGCGCTCGCCGCGGCCAAGCAGATGGACGTCGCCAAGCTGTGCGCGGTAATCGAGGCCAACGGCGAACGGGTCTTCGGGCCTTGGCCAACCTGACGCCGTTGCCGGCGGCCCAGCTGCTCGGGCCGACCGAGATCAGGGAACTGGCTGCCCGGCTCGGCATCCAGCCGTCGAAACGGCTTGGCCAGAACTTCGTCGTCGACGGGGGTACCGTCAGCCGGATCGCTGCGCTGGCTGACCTGAGTCCGGACGATGTCGTGCTCGAAGTCGGGCCGGGGTTCGGATCGCTCACGCTGCCGCTGCTGGCTGCCGCGCGCCGGGTGATCGCGGTCGAGCTCGACCCCGCATTGGCCGCCGAGCTGCCGGTAACGGTGGCTAACCGGGCGCCTCAGCTAGCCGGGCGACTCGACGTGGTGACAGCTGACGCAGCCAGAGTGACTGCGCTGCCAGGCGCTGGGCTGCCAGGCGAGCCGCCAACAGTGCTGGTCGCGAATCTGCCATACAACGCGTCGGTCCCGGTGGTCCTGCACTTGCTGGCGACCGTACCGTCCCTCGCGCGCGGGCTGGTGATGGTGCAGGTGGAGGTCGCCGACCGGATGTGCGCGCCGCCGGGTAGCAGGACGTACGGGGTGCCGTCGGCGAAGCTTGCCTGGTTCGCTACTGCACGCCGGGCTGGTTCGGTCGGCCGCTCGGTGTTCTGGCCGGTTCCGCGAGTGGACTCCGGGCTCGTTTCGATGGCGCGCCGCACCGATGCGGATGCTGCCTCGGTGCGCGGTACGGCACCGCGCTCGGAGACGTTCGCCGTGATCGACGCAGCGTTCTCGCAGCGTAGAAAGACATTGCGGGCCGCATTGGCGGCGTGGGCGGGCTCGCCCGGGGCGGCCGAGGCCGTGCTGCGGTCGGCGGGCGTTGACCCGGCGCTGCGCGGCGAAGCGCTGGGCATCGCCGAATTCGCGCGCATAGCCGCTGCTGCCGCTGGATCACCCGGTCCGGATACGATCAGCAAGTCGTGATCTCAGCAACCAGGCCGGCTCCCGCGCCAGTCACTGTCCGGGTGCCTGCGAAAGTCAACCTTCAGCTCGCCGTGGGCACGCCGCGCGCCGACGGCTATCACCCGCTCGTGACGGTCTTCCACGCTGTCTCGCTATTCGATGAGGTCAGCGTGCTGCCAGCCGAGAAGACCTCGCTCTCGGTGCACGGAGAAGACGCGGCCGCGGTCCCGCGCGACCGGTCGAATCTCGCCTGGAAGGCAGCCAGCGCGCTAGTGCAGGCCGCGGGGCTGCGCGGCTCGGCCGTGGAGATCCGCATCAGGAAGCGGATCCCGGTCGCGGCGGGCCTGGCCGGCGGCAGCGCGGATGCTGCTGCAACACTGCTGGCCTGCAACGAGCTGTGGCAGACCGGGCTGTCGCCGCGTGACCTCGCCGAGCTCGGCGCCGGGCTGGGCAGTGACGTCCCGTTCGCGCTGCTGGGCGGCACTGCGGTTGGTCGGGGGCGGGGTGAGCAGCTGACCCCTGCACTGGCGGCCGGCAATTATCACTGGGCGCTCGCGTTCGGGCACGAGGGCCTGTCCACGACACAGGTCTACGCCACGTGCGACCGCCTCAGGGCGGCGCGCGCGGCAGCGGGTGACGGGCCGAGCCGGCCGAGCCAGCGCTGAGCAACCCGCTGATGACAGCTCTGCGGTCCGGCGATCCGGCGAGAGTCGGGCCGCTGCTGTCCAACGACCTGCAGCCTGCCGCGCTGTCGTTGCAGCCGGAGTTGCGGCGGACACTTACAGCCGGACGCGAGCACGGAGCGCTCGGCGCGATCGTGTCCGGCTCGGGTCCGACATGCGCGTTCCTGGCCAGCGATGCCGCGCACGCGCGTGATCTGGCAGTCGCGCTGACCGGGGCCGGAGTGTGCCGCGCCGTCGCGAGCGCGAGCAGGGCCGGCACCCGGTGCGGTCGTCGTCCGCGACCGCCAGCCATCCTGACAACGCCAGCCATCCTCACAACCGGCATCGCTTATGAACCTGGTCAACCTGGAGCTCGCGGCAAAGGCCTACCACGAGCGCGTCCTGCTCGATCGCGTCTCGCTGGGAGTCTCGGCCGGACAGCGCATCGGCGTCGTCGGCCGCAACGAGCCGGCAAGACAACACTGCTCGCCGCGCTCGCCGGGACGGCGAACCTGGACTCTGGGCGGGCTACTAAGGCTCGCGATATCACCATCGGATACCTGCCGCAGGCAGAGCAGCTGACAGGCTCGGTGAACGAGCTAGTGCTGGGCGGCCTGGCCGAGCATGAATGGGCCGCCGATCCGCGCAGCCGGGCCGTCGTCGAGGCCCTGCTCGGCGGCATCGACTTGGCAGCCGATGTCCGTCAGCTGTCGGGCGGTGAGCGCCGCCGGACGGCGCTGGCCGCGCTCCTGCGCCGCAGCTACGACCTGCTGCTGCTGGACGAGCCGACTAACCACCTCGACATCGAGGCGATCAACTGGCTTGCGGGTTACCTGAAGCAGTACGAGACCAGCTATGTGATCGTCACCCACGACCGCTGGTTCCTCGACGCGGTGACCGAGGAGACCTGGGAGCTAGCCGACGGCCAGGTGCACGCCTATGACGGCGGCTACTCCGCGTACGTGCTTGCCAAGGCCGAACGCGCCCGGCTAGCCGCCGCTATCGACCAGCGCCGGCGCAACCTGATGCGCAAGGAGCTCGCCTGGCTCCGTCGCGGGCCGCCGGCCAGGACGAGTAAGCCGAGGTTCCGGATCGATG
Source organism: uncultured Actinomycetota bacterium (assembly GCA_963831615.1). Lineage (GTDB taxonomy): Bacteria > Actinomycetota > Actinomycetes > Streptosporangiales > Streptosporangiaceae > JAJYUU01. The sequence continues at coordinate 535,529 of CAWHQU010000008.1, forward strand.
CCGCCACGGCGCTGATCGCAGACGAGCCGCCAGCCAGGGACAGCGTCGAACTGGCCCGGCTGGCCACGACTCGGCTGGGAAAGACGGTCCTCGGGCTCGAGGACGTTTCTGTGACCGCAGGCGACCGGCCCCTGCTCAGCGATGTCAGCTGGCAGCTCGGCCCCGGCGACCGGGTCGGCATCGTCGGCGTCAACGGCACAGGCAAGACGACGCTGCTCAGGCTGCTGTCGGGAGATCTGCCGGTACCGGAGGCAGGCCCGGTCACCACCACCGGCCAGGTGATCAGGGGAAGTACTGTCCAGCTCGGTTACCTGACCCAGGAACCTCCGGCCGTGGATCCGGACCTGCGAGTGCTTGAGGCGGCGGAGCTGGTCCGCGGCTCCGCGGTCATCGGCAAGCGCGAACTTTCGGCCAGTCAGCTACTGGAGCGCCTGGGCCTGCGCGGCGAGCGGCAGTGGACGCGGGTAGGTGAACTGTCTGGCGGTGAGCGCCGTCGCCTGCAGCTGTTGCTGATCCTGCTCGCCGAGCCGAACGTGCTGCTGCTCGACGAGCCGACCAACGACCTGGATATCGAGACGCTGACCGAGCTAGAGGACTTGCTGGATGGCTGGCCTGGATCCGTCGTAGCGGTCAGTCACGACCGGTACTTCCTGGAGCGCGTTACTGATCACGTGCTTGCGCTCGCCGACAGCCAGCTGGCATTCCTCCCCGGCGGTATCGAGGAATACCTAGAAGCACGGGAACGGGCAATTGCCGCAGGCGGCCCAGGTCGAGTCGGCCCAGATCGAGCCGGCCGCAGGCCGAGCCGGCGCAGCTCCGGCCAGCCAGACGGACGGTGGCAGTGCGCCGAGCCGATCTGCCGACCGGCCGTCCGCCGCGCAGCAACGAGTCAGCCAGAAGGAGCTGACCAGGCTGGAACGGCAGATCGCCAGGCTGACCGATAGCGAAGCGCGCCTGCACGCGGACCTGGCGGAAAGCGCCAGCGACTATGCCAGGCTGATCGAGCTGGGCGAGCAGTTGCGCGCAGTGGAGGCGGAGCGAAACGGTCTTGAGGAACGGTGGCTGGTCGTCGCCGAAGAACTCGGCGGCTGACGCTGTCTGGCTATCCGCTGCCGGCTGCCCGCTGCCGCCTGTCCGCGCTCGCCTGTCCGCTGCCGCCTGTCCGCCACTCCCGACCCACTTAGCATCCGTTAGTGTCGGCGCAAACCGGGTATAACATCACATAAGGTTAGCGTGGAGGGGCTAGATCGGATGCTAAGTTGGCGTTTCCGTTGGGAATCAGCCGACGGCTGATTCTCCGGCATCGAACGGGACCAGCAGGATCCGCAGCAACCCGGCTAGCTGCTCCTGCTGATCCGCATCGAGCCCGGTAAGCAGCGCTTTCTCGCCCGCTAGCAGAGCAGCGAACGCGGCGTCAACTGTCCGCATCCCGTCTCCGGTGAGCTGGACAAGCACGCCACGTTTGTCTTGCGGGTCGCGGCGCCTGCTGACCAGTCCGGCTGCCTCGAGCCGGTCGATGCGGTTAGTCATAGTGCCGGACGTGACGAGCGTCGCCCGCACCAGAGCGCCTGGGCTGAGCTGGTACGGAGGACCCTGCCGGCGTAGCGCGGTGAGCACGTCGAACTCCCACGTCTCCAGGCCGTGCGCGGCGAAGGCCAGTCGCCTCGCCCGGTCCAGGTGCCGTGCGAGGCGGGATACGCGGCTGAGCACCTGCAGCGGGGTTACGTCCAGGTCGGGCCGCTCGGCCAGCCAGCGCGCGACGATCTCGTCGACCTCATCGCCACCTCTCTGACCGGTGCCGACTGGCTGACCGGTGCCGGCCGACCGGCCGGTGCCGGCTGACCGGCCCGTGCCGACTGACCGGCCGGTGCCAGTTGGGGAGCCGGTACCGGCTGACTGGCCCGTGTGCGCTGGCTGACTGGCAGATGCCATGCCACGAGCATATCTCTTGACATCGAGACTTCCACGGGAGTAAAAACAGAGAGCAGAATTTATCTCGATATCAAGATAACTGGAGCGAGCTCTATGTGGGATCCCGCGCAGTACCTGCACTTCGCCGACGAGCGGTCGCGTCCGTTCTATGACTTGACCGGACGCATTGGTGCTGCCGCGCCCGCTTACGTGGTGGATCTTGGCTGCGGGCCTGGGCAGCTGACGGCGTCGCTGGCAGTCCGCTGGCCCCAGGCCGGCGTACTTGGCATCGACTCATCGGCCGAGATGATCGCAGCGGCGCGACAGGCCGATTACGGAGACGCCACGCGCAGCGGACGGCTGAGCTTCATGGTCGGTGACGTCAACGACTGGCAGGCTGACCGGCCGGTGGACGTGATCGTCTCGAACGCTCTGCTGCAATGGGTGCCGAACCACATGCAACTGCTGCCCCGCTGGGCGGACTTCCTTGCCCCGGCCGGCTGGCTCGCTTTCCAGTTGCCGGGGAACTTTGACCAGCCGAACCATGCCGTGCTGCGTGAGCTCGCAACTTCGGCTCGCTGGCGGGATCAGCTGGCCGCGGTCGAGCTGAACCGCCAGGCCGGCGATCCGGCGCAGTACCTCGACTTGCTGGCCGGCCTGGGCCTGGCCGTCGACGCATGGGAGACCACCTACCTGCACGTGCTCCAGGGCGGCGACCCGGTGACGGACTGGTACAAGGGCACTGGGCTGCGCCCGGTCCTGGCAGCGCTCGACGCTGCTGACGCTGACGAGTTCCTGGCCGAGTACTCCAAGCGAGTCCGGCAGTATTACCCGGCTGCGCGCTACGGCACTGTGCTGCCGTTCCGCAGGGTGTTCGTGGTTGCGACGCGCGCCTAAGTGCCCGTTCCGGTCTAGCTACTTGCCCTGGCGAAGCAGCTCGACCGCCTCGGCTGACAGTCGAGGCTTGTGGTCAAGTTCACGCATCCCGTTCCAGGCAAGGTTCACCAGATGAGCGGCCATCTCCTCGAGCTCGGGCTTGCGGGCGTCCAGCCACCACTGGCCAGCCGACGTCACCATGCCGACGAGCATCTGGGCGTAGACCGGGGCGAGCTTCGGGTCGTAGCCCCTCGTCTTCAGCACGTCGCCGAGGATGTACTCGACCTGGCTGGCAATGTCACTGATCAGGCTGGCGAAGGTGCCTGAGCCTGAGGTTGGGTTGGAGTCGCGGACCAGGATGCGGAATCCGTCGGAGTTCTCCTGGATGTAGCGCAGCAAATGGACCGCCGCGATCTCGAACTTGGCCATAGTGTCCTCGCCGTCGAGGAGCCTGGTGGCCATGGTCAGGAAGCGCTCGACTTCGCGGTCGACGACGACTGCGTACAGCCCCTCCTTGCCGCCGAAATGCTCGTAGACGACCGGCTTGGAAACGCCGGCCTGGGCGGCAATCTCCTCAATGGAGGTGCCGTCCAGGCCGCGCTCGGCAAACAGCCGCCTGCCAACATCGAGGAGCTGCTCGCGCCGCTGTTTTCCGGTCATGCGCTTGCGACTGTTCGGAGCCGTCTGATTTGTCACGACTCCATCATGGTCGGTCAGGCCGCCGTCCGACCAATCGGCTTGGCCGTGGCCCGGCGGGTCATCGAGCCGAGCCGCCTGGTGCCGGTCTTCTTCGTGCTCAGCCTGACCTCGTCTGGCCACCGGACGTCGTAGACCCAGCCGAACTTCTCGCAGAACCAGATCACCCGCGCCGCGGTGTCGATCTGACCGCGCAGGGCGCCGTGCCTCGCGCAGGTGGGGTCGGAGTGATGCAGGTTGTGCCACGACTCGCCGAAGGACAGCACGGCCAGCCAGTTGACGTTCCGCGACTTGTCCCTGACCTCGAACTCCTCCTTGCCGAAGGTGTGGCAGATCGAGTTGATGGACCAGGTCACGTGGTGCAGGAAGGCAATCCGGACCAGCGTGGCCCAGAAGAATGCGGTAACGGCGCCCCACCACGACCAGGCCCAGAGTCCGCCGATAAGTGCCGGGGCGAGCATCGAGATGGCGACCAGTACCGGGAAGAGGGCCGAGACCCGGGCGATCTTCTTGTCCGCCATCAGGTCGGGGCAGAACTTCTCCTTCGACGTGCGATTGGCGTCGAACAGCCAGCCGACGTGCGCCCAGACAAGGCCTTTGGCGAGTGCCTTCCAGTCGTCGCCGAACCGCCACGGCGAATGCGGGTCGCCCTCCCGGTCGCTGTACTTGTGGTGCCGCCTGTGGTCGGCCACCCAGTTGATCACTGGGCCCTCGACGGCAAGCGACCCAGCGATCGCGAGCGCGATCCGCATGGCGGGCTTGGCCTTGAACGAGAAATGAGTGAAGTAGCGGTGGAAGCCCATGGCGATGCCGAGGCCGGAGATGTAGTAGAACGCCACCGCAAGGACGACGTCGTGCCAGCCGAGGCCCCAGCCCCAGGCCAGCGGGATCGCCGCGATCAGCGCGAGCATCGGAACGGCGACGAAGACCCCGACCAGGACCTTCGACATCGTGCTCTGAGGCTCGTCTTGCAGATCATTGAGCGGTGCCCTGACGCCGGAGATTTCCGATCCAGCGGTGTCGGCGGCCGTCGTGGTAGTGCTTGCTGCAGTAGTGCCCGTGGTCGTGGTGCCTGCCGCGGCGGCGGAGCTCTCGGTGGCGGAGTCCGTGGTCGTGCCCGTCGCAGTCGCATTGGTGTTAGTGGCAGTGGTGCCGGCAGCTACTGCCGTAGCTGTGCCGGTCGCAGTGGAGTCGATGACGCTGGTCATGTGGATCCTCGCCTGGCACTTGGCCGTCAGTTGCGGGATGGCCGGTCTGCATAGCCGTGGGCAGGGGCTGCTGCAGAATACGCTTACGTAACCGTAACCTACGTGACCGTAAGTTGCACACTACTGCCGGGAAATTTCTTCCGGCATCGCCCTGAATCAGGAACGGCTAGCAGTAGGCAGCTACCCGCCGAAGCAGACGGCATGCGTGACGAGCGGACAGGCAGCTTGAAGGCTGGGCATCAGCGGCGATGGCCTCCGCCGCCCTCCGGCGCCAGCCAAGACGCCATGTTTGATTAGCGGACTATGCTCCCGCGTGAGGATTTGAACCTCAATTGTCCGGACCAAAACCGGATGTCCTGCCAGATTAGACGACGCGGGACGGTCTAAGGCAACGTCAGCCTACGGGATTGGCGCATTTCCAGTCGACAAGCCGCCGCTCCAGTCGACAAGCCGCCGCGCCCCTCTACCGCATGCGACCGGCTCCGGGATGCTCAGTGTGGCACGATCGTGAGAAAGCGCCGCAACGGGTTCGATCAGGCACCCAGGCTGGCCGAAGGTAGGTAACAGGCCGGTATCCTGCGCGTGTCGGGAGGGCGTCTTGACTGCGCTGCCGTCCCAGGCGGCACGGCTAGCCTGTGCGGGCACACTCATAACAGGAGACCGGCAATCCGAGAGCGGCAGACGCCGGCCGGGCGTCCGGCGATCAGGTCGAGCACGCTCGCCGTCAGCGCGATCAGTCGAGACAGACCTCAGTGACCAGTTCGAGAGCGACACAGAGGAGCCGAGCCGAGTGACTGCACACGGTCCGGCCGCCGTCATCGTCCTGGCGGCGGGTGAGGGCACCCGGATGCGCACCGCCACCCCGAAGATGCTCAACGAGGTATGCGGCCGGCCGATGCTGGGCCACGTGCTGGCCGCGGCCCGCGACTTGCGGCCTGAGCGGTTGATCGTGGTGGTCAGCGACCTTGGCGGCCAGGTGGCCCGGTACACCCGCGAGCACTGGCCGGAAGCAACTCTGTTCGCCCAGGAACGCACCGGCGCCTGGGGAACCGGGCACGCCGTGCGCACCGTAGTCGAGTCGGCGGGGGTGATCCACGGCACGGTGATCGTGCTGTTCTCCGACACTCCGATGCTCCGCAGCGAGACGCTCGTCAACCTCGTCGCCGAGCATGAGGCAGCGGCCGCCGCGGTGACCGTGCTCACCGCGCAGGCCCCAGATCCCGCAGGCTACGGCCGGATCCTGCGTAACGAGGACGGCCAGGTGACCGGCATCGTCGAGGAAGCCGATGCGACGCCGGAGCAGCGAGCGCTGACCGAGATCAGCTCGGGCATGTTCGCATTCGACGGGGAGCTGCTCGCGGACGCCGTCAAGCGGATTCCGCCCGCGAGGGCCACCGGCGAGGAGTACCTGACCGAGGTGCCCGCCATCCTGCGGGCGGACGGTCACCTCGTCGGAAGTGCGTTCTGCGTCGATTTCGACGAGATCCAGGGTGTCAACGATCAGGCTCAGCTGGCCAGAGCCCGGCGCGTACTCAACGAGCGGCTGCTCGCGCACTGGATGGCGGCCGGCGTGACCATCGTGGACCCGGCGAGCACGTGGATCGACGTCGACGTGCGGATAGAGCCGGGCGCGGCGATCTCGCAGGCTAGCCAGCTCGAGGGCCGCACTGTAGTCGGAGCCGGCGCGAATGTCGGACCAGGCTGCCTGCTGCGCGACACGACCGTGGGGGCCGGCGCGACAGTGCTGCAGGCAGTATGCGAGGGCATCGTGATCGAGCCGGGCGCCGTCGTTGGGCCGTTCGTTCACCTCACGCCCGAAGGCGGTGACCAGCAGGCAAGGAAACGCGGCCCGGCGGCGCAATCGCCTACGACCGCAAGCTCACGCACGTGGCAACACAAGGAGAGTTGACGTAAGTGACCGGCATGACCGCCACCCCCGAGCGGAAGATGATGCTTTTTTCCGGTCGCGGCTACCCCGAGCTCGGCCAGGAGATCGCGGCCTGTCTCGGTATCGACCCCACCCCCACCACTGCCTACGACTTCGCTAACGGCGAGATCTTCGTCCGCTTCCTTGAGTCGGTCCGCGGCAGCGACGCATTCGTGCTGCAAAGCCACACAGCGCCGATCAACCAGTGGATCATGGAGCAGCTGATCATGGTGGACGCGCTCAAGCGCGCGTCCGCGAAGCGGATCACGGTCGTTGCCCCGTTCTTCGGATACGCCCGGCAGGATAAGAAGAGCCGCGGCCGGGAGCCGATCTCGGCCCGGCTGATGGCCGACCTCTTCCTGACCGCGGGAGCAGACCGGCTGATGGCCGTCGACCTGCACACCGCACAGATTCAGGGCTTCTTCGACGGGCCGGTCGACCACCTGTTCGCGCTGCCGATCCTGGCTTCCTACCTCGAGGACAAGCTGGACGTCTCGCAGGTGACGGTCGTCGCACCGGACGCTGGCCGGGTCCGGGTTTGCGAACGCTGGACCGACCGTCTCGCCTGCCCGCTGGCGATCATCCACAAGCGCCGCGACCCGGATGTAGCCAACCAGGCACGGGTGCTCGAGGTCGTCGGACAGGTCGCCGGGCGGACCTGCATCGTCGTCGACGACATGATCGACACCGGTCATACAGTCGTCAAAGCCACGGACACGCTGTTTGAGCAGGGTGCCACGCAGGTAATCGTCACCGCGACACACGGTGTGCTGTCCGGAAATGCGGTGGACATGCTCAAGAACTCCCGGGTCAGCGAGGTGATCGTCACCAACACGCTGCCGATCCTGAACGAGAAGCGGTTCGACAAGCTGACTGTGCTGTCCATCGCGCCGCTCATCGCCAGGGCCATCAACGAGGTGTTCAGCGATGGCTCGGTAACGAGCCTGTTCGACGGCCAGAGCTAGGCGCCAGCCTGCAGGGGGTAGACTGCCGGGGAATTTCCTGTCATCCCGAGGAGTGCCACCGTGCCCGAGGTACGTATTGACGCCGAGCCGCGGACGGAGTTCGGCAAGGGGCCATCCCGCCGGACCAGGGCCGCAGGCCGGGTTCCTGCCGTGCTCTACGGGCACAACGCCGAGCCGCGGCACCTGACGCTGCCAGGCCACGAGGTCCTGCTCGCACTGCGCACCGCCAACGTCCTGATCAGGCTCGAAGGCCTGCCGGGCGGCGCGCAGCTAGCGTTGCCCAAGGCCGTTCAGCGGGACCCGATCAAGGGCAATGTCGAGCACGTGGACCTGCTGGTGGTTCGCCACGGCGAGAAGGTCACCGTCGAAATCCCGGTTGCCATCGTCGGCGAGATCGGTCCTGACGGCCTGCTGGACCAGCAGCTGGTGCAGATCTCCGTCGAGGCGGAGGCTACGAACATCCCGCCGGCCATCGAGATCAGCGTCGAAGGCATGGCGGTCGGCGACGCGGTGCATGCCAGCGCCCTGAGGCTGCCAGCCGGCGTAACCCTGGCCATCGAGCCGGATGTGCTGGTGCTGCACGTCATCGCGGCACCGACGGCTGCGCAGATCGAGGCCGAGCTTGGCGAGGGCGAGGCGCCCGCAGCCGAGGCGCCGGCCGCGGTGCCGCAGGCCGCGCCGGCCGCAGAGACTGCTGCAGCCGAGGAATCCGGCTGAGGTTGACCGCTGGCGCTCCCGGCTTAGCCCGCAGCGGGCCAGCCGGGAGCTGTCGCTGGCGCGACCGGCACCCAGGACGACAACGATGGCTGATGATCGCTGGCTGATTGCCGGGCTTGGCAACCCAGGACCCGGCTATGCCGGCAACCGCCACAATGTCGGCTTCATGTGCGCGGATGAGCTCGCGTCCCGGATCGGTGCCTCGTTCCGGCGGGACAGATCCCGGGCTGTCACTGCGACCGGCCAGCTCGCGGGTGTCCCGGTTGTGCTGGCGAAGCCGCAACGCTTCATGAACGTTTCCGGCGGTCCGGTAGCGGCGCTGCGCACGTTCTTCAAGCTGCCCGCTGACCGGGTGCTAGTCGTGCACGACGAGCTTGACCTCCCGTACGGATCGGTCCGGCTCAAGCTGGGTGGCGGCGACAACGGGCACAACGGGCTGCGGTCAATCACCGCCGCCCTCGGTAGCCGGGATTACCACCGGCTCCGGATCGGCATCGGCAGGCCGCCCGGCAGAATGGATCCAGCCGATTTCGTGCTGCGGAATTTCTCGTCAGCCGAACGTGAGGAACTGCCGGAGATTCTCGGCCGGTCAGCCGACGCAGCAGAGGTGCTGCTCACCGAGGGCCTCACGGCCGCACAGAACAAGTTTCACTAGCCGCGCCGCGATTCATCGGCGCGGGGCCTGGCGAAGGCCGCTTTACGCATCCCTGGCAGCGTCACTTGGCGGAGGCCGTAGGCTGGCCTCTGGCCGGAGCGGGCCGATGGCCCGCTGACCCCTGTGGAGCCTTCTTGACGGTTTCTGACGACGAACTCGCTGCGATGCTGGCTAGCGAGGCGGGCCGTCGGCTGCTTGCGCTGCGCGCCGAGGGTGGCGACGCCAGGGCTCTTCGAGATGCCGGCGACCGGCTGTCGCACGAGTTCCTTACCCGCGAACTGGCCAGGCTAAGGCCGGGCGACGCGGTGCTGTCCGAAGAAGGCGCAGACGACCTGGCTCGCTTGTCGGCAGAACGGGTCTGGATCGTCGATCCGCTCGACGGGACCAGGGAGTACGGCGAGCCGGGGCGCACCGACTGGGCAGTGCACGTAGCGCTCTGGGCAGACGGTGGGCTCACCGCCGGTGCTGTCGCGCTTCCGGCCCAGGACACCGTCTTGAGCACCGCGAACACGCCGCGAAGGCACCCGCCGGGCGCGGACGAGGCGCCCCTCGGCGGATCCGGGATGCCGCTGCGCCTGCTGGTCAGCCGCTCGCGGCCGCCAGAGTTCGTGACCGACCTGGCTGCGAGCCTTGATGCGGTGCTGGTGCCGATGGGATCGGCCGGGGCGAAGGCCGCCGCGGTGATCGAGGGCCACGCGGACGCCTACGTGCACAGCGGCGGGCAGTTCGAATGGGACTCGGCCGCTCCGGTTGCTGTCGCGAGAGCCGCCGGGTTGCACGCCTCTCGCATCGACGGCTCGGACCTGCGGTACAACCAGGCAAATCCGTCAGTGCCTGATATCCTGATTTGTCCGATCGGGCTGGCAGCAACGCTGCTGGGCGCGATTGCCCGTTCGCGAACCGTCCAGCCAGCCGGCCTAGCCGAGCCAGGCCGAACCGTTACCCAGTGACCTCGGAGTCGTTCTGATGCCGCCACCCCGCACCGACTACCTGTTGTCTCAGCTCGATGTGCTCGAGGCCGAGTCGATTCACGTGATGCGCGAGGTCGCCGCCGAGTTCGAGCGGCCGGTACTGCTGTTCTCCGGTGGCAAGGACTCGATCGTGATGCTCGCGCTCGCCGAGCGGGCGTTCTGGCCGGCCCGGATCCCGTTCCCGGTCATGCACGTCGACACCGGCCACAACTTCGGCGAGGTGCTGGAATTCCGCGATCGCAGGGTTGCTGAGCTGGGCGCCCGGCTCATCATCGCATCCGTGCAGGATTCCATCGACGCGGGCAGGGTCGTCGAGGAGACCGGCAGGTGGGCCAGCCGCAACCGGCTGCAGACCACCACGCTGCTTGATGCCATTGCGGACAACAGGTTCGACGCCGTCTTCGGTGGCGCCCGCCGGGACGAGGAGAAAGCGCGGGCCAAGGAGCGGGTGTTTTCCTTCCGCGATGAATTCGGCCAGTGGGATCCGAAGAACCAGCGACCCGAGCTGTGGAACGTTTACAACACCCGCATCCGGCGCGGCGAGCACATCCGGGTGTTCCCGCTGTCCAACTGGACGGAGCTCGACATCTGGCACTACATCGCCAGGGAGCAGCTGGAGATCCCGTCGATCTACTTCGCGCACACCAGGTCAGTTTTCGAGCGCGACGGCATCCTGCTCGCGGACAGTGAGTTCGTCACCAGCGCCGAGGACGAGCCGGTCTACGAGGCACGGGTCCGGTACCGGACCGTCGGCGACATGACGTGCACCGGCGCGGTCGAGTCAACCGCGGCGACCGTTGCGGACGTGATCACCGAGATTGCTGCCACCAGGATTACCGAGCGCGGCCAGACGCGGGCGGATGACCGCGCCAGTGAGGCCGCGATGGAGGACCGGAAGCGAGAGGGCTACTTCTGATGACCGCGCTGTACTCAGGTCTCGGCGTTCCGGCCGAGGAGCCCCGGCACATGGATATCTTGCGGCTGGCCACGGCCGGTTCTGTCGACGACGGCAAGAGCACGCTGATCGGGCGGCTGCTGTTCGACTCTAAGGCGATCTTCGAAGACCAGCTCGCCGCGGTAGAGCGCACCAGCAAGGAGCGCGGCGAGGAGTACACGAACCTCGCGCTGCTGACCGACGGGCTGCGGGCCGAGCGCGAGCAGGGCATTACGATCGACGTCGCTTACCGCTATTTCGCGACGCCGCGGCGGAAGTTCATCATCGCCGACACCCCGGGCCACATCCAGTACACCCGGAACATGGTCACCGGCGCATCGACGGCCGACCTGGCGATCGTGCTCGTCGACGCGCGGAACGGACTCACTGAGCAGAGCCGCAGGCATGCCTTCCTGGCTACCTTGCTCCGGGTCCCGCACCTGGTGCTGGCAGTCAACAAGATGGACCTCGTCGACTACTCCCCGACGGTCTTCGAGCAGATCGTCGAGGAGTTCACCGCGTTCGCGGCCAAGCTGGAGATCGGTGACCTCAGCTTCATCCCGATCTCCGCGCTGCACGGGGATAACGTCGTCCAGCGGTCGGTCAACATGCCGTGGTACGACGGCCAGTCGCTGCTGCATCACCTGGAGCACTTGCACATCGCCTCCGACCGCAACCTGATCGACGTCAGGTTCCCTGTGCAGTACGTCATCCGGCCGCACCAGGCCACCGACCCGGAACTGCATGACTACCGCGGCTACGCGGGCCAGGTCGCGGGCGGGGTGCTCAAGCCGGGCGACGAGGTACTGCACCTGCCGTCCGGTCTCACCACCACCATCCGCCAGATCGACACCGCGAACGGCCCGGTGCCAGAGGCGTTCGCGCCTATGTCGGTGACGCTGCTGCTGTCCGACGACCTCGACGTTTCGCGTGGCGACATGTTCTGCCGGCCGCACAACCAGCCGGACGCGACCCAGGACATCGAGGCCATGGTCTGCTGGATGACGGATGCGCGGATGCTGACTCCGGGCAGCCGGCTGATGGTCAAGCACACCACCCGGACCGTCAAGGGCATCGTGCGCGACCTTCAGTACCGCCTGGACGTCAACACCTTGCACCGGGACGAGTCGGCGACGCAGCTTGCCCTGAACGAGATCGGCAGGGTCACCCTGCGAGTAACGCAGCCGCTCTTCTGCGACCCGTACTCGCGGAACCGGCTGACCGGCGGCCTGATCCTCATCGACGAGGCGACCAGCGCTACTGTCGGCGCCGCGATGATCACCGACAACTGACAAACGGCGCCGCTCGCCTGAATGTGAGAAATCCGTCACTGCCGGTGAAGCTGCTTCGTGATCATGAAATGAGCCAGCGACCTGAGCTTGTGGTCGCGTATGCCAGGCTTGGGACATGACCCGCGCCCAGCTCGATAAGAGGCCTGCCGAGGTCTCTGCCATGTTCGACAACGTTGCCAACCGCTATGACCTGCTGAACGATGCCCTCTCCCTGGGCATGGACCGCCGCTGGCGCCGGGTCGTTGCGCGGGCAGTCGGGGCGGGCGCTGGTCAGCTCGTCCTCGACCTGGCAGCCGGGACTGGTACCTCGTCGCGCGCCTTCACCGCGTCCGGCGCGCGCTGCATCGCCTGTGATTTCTCTCTCGGGATGCTCTCGGTAGGTGCGCGCAAGCCCGCTACCGGGCTGCGCTTCGTCGCCGGCGATGCGCTGGCGCTGCCGTTCGCGGACCGGACCTTCGACGTCGTCACCATCTCTTTCGGCCTGCGCAACGTGGCCGACACCGGCCAGGCACTCGCCGAGCTGCTGCGGGTCACCAGCCCCGGAGGACGGCTGGTGATCTGCGAGTTCAGCCTGGCTGCCGGTACGCCGGCTCAACGCGTTGTACGAGCGTTACCTGACATCGGCGTTGCCCGCCATCGCCAGGCGGCTGTCGGCGAACGCGGAGGCCTACGACTACCTGGCCGAGTCGATCAAGGCGTGGCCGCCACAGCACGAACTGGCGGGCAAGATCGCCGGGGCCGGCTGGTCCCAGGTGAGCTGGCGGAACCTCAGCCTCGGTGTCGTCGCGCTGCACGAGGCGAGGCGCTCCGGCTAGTCAGTACCGGGTATCCGGCGTGACACCTCCGGCCTGGTGCTCAAGGGCAGGCCCGCGAGGGTAAGGATAGGACCTACAGCCGGGAACGCGCAGTCCCGCACCACTGCCATCGCCCCCTCGCCGAGCGGGGCGAACTGGCCCGCCGATCTGGGTACGGCCGTGGGCGCGGGGCGGGCGGTGGCCGGCGCCCAGCCAGGACTAGACTGCGAGGCGAACTCTTGTGAAGAGGTTCACAAGACAGATCAGGACGGGTTCGTGACCGAGCAAGTACCCCCCGCCGACCCGCCAGACTTGGCCCCTCAGCACGAGCTAGTCAGCGCGGAGCGCGGTGACACGGCTGCGGCCGGCAGCGGGCCGGCTGATTCGGCGGCAAGCGCCCCGCGGGCGGCTAGGAGCCCTGCGTCAGCCAACCCTGCGTCGGCTGGCCCCCTGTCAGCTGGCCCTGTGTTGGCTAGCACGGTCTCGGCTAGCACGGTGTCGGCTAGCCCCCTCGGGGCTGACGACGCCGACACTGCCGACGTCATAGTTGTCGGCGCCGGCCCGGCTGGCTCGGCGGTTTCCTATTACCTGGCGGCGTCGGGCCTTGACGTGCTCGTGCTGGAGAAGACGAACTTCCCGCGGGAGAAAGTCTGCGGCGACGGCCTTACCCCGCGCGCGGTAAAGGCACTGACCGGGATGGGTGTCCCGATCGCGGAGAACGACGGATGGTTGCGCAACAAGGGCCTGCGCATCATCGGCGGTGGCGGCCGGATCGAGCTGGACTGGCCAGAGCTGTCCAGCTATCCCGGTTACGGTCTCGTCCGCACCAGGACCGACTTCGACCAGATCCTGGCCCGGCATGCGCAGAAGGCGGGAGCACGCCTGATCGAGGGGGCCAACGTCACCGGCCCGATACTTGACGACCGGACTGGCCGGATCGCCGGAGTGACGACTAAGGACGGCCGTAAGTTCCGTGGCAGGCTGGTCGTGGCGGCGGACGGGAACTCATCCCGGTTGTCAATCTCGATGGGCCTGCACAAGCGCACTGACCGACCACTGGGTGTGGCGGTGCGGACCTATTACACCTCGCCGCGGCATAACGACGACTACCTCGAGGCTTGGCTAGACCTGTGGGACGGCACCTCCCTGCTGCCCGGTTATGGCTGGATCTTCGGCATGGGGGACGGTACCTCTAACGTCGGTCTCGGGCTCCTGAACACCTCTACTGGCTTCGGCGAGATCGACTACCGGGACCTGCTCCGCAAGTGGCTGGCCGCGATGCCCGCCGAGTGGGGTTTTACCGAGGAGAACCGGACCCAGCCAGTTCGCGGCGCCGCCCTGCCGATGGGATTCAACCGGACGCCGCACTACACCAGGGGCTTGCTCCTGGCCGGCGATGCCGGCGGGATGGTGAACCCGTTCAACGGCGAAGGCATCGCCTACGCGCTGGAGGCAGGCGAGATCGCCGCCAGAGTCATCACGCAGGCGCTGGCACGGCCGGCAGCGGCCAGCCGCGAGCGAGTGCTGCAGACCTACCCGCAGCAGCTCAAGGACGCCTACGGCGGCTACTACACACTTGGCCGGATCTTCGTCGAGCTGATCGGCAAGCCGTCGATCATGCAGTTCTGCACCAAGCACGGAGTGAAGCGCCCGGCAGTGATGCGCTTCACGATGAAGCTGCTTGGCAACCTGACCGAGACCCGTGGTGGTGATGCCGTGGATCGGCTGCTGAACGCGGTGTCTAAGATGACGCCCGCGGCTTAACCGGCGATGCCGACTAAGCGAGAAATGCCCGCTGAGACAGTGCAATCTTCGATGAAGGGGGTGACTGGGCAATGAGCTTGTATGTGCCGATCCTGGCGCTGGCCGTACTCGCCGCGGTGTTCGCCGTCTTCTCGCTGCTCGCTGGCTCTGTGGCCGGCCCGAAGCGGTGGAACAGGGCCAAGCTCGAGGCTTACGAGTGCGGCATCGAGCCGACCAAGCAGCCGGTGGGCATCAGATTCCCGGTCAAGTACTACCTGACGGCGATGCTGTTCATCGTCTTTGATATCGAGATCATCTTCCTGTACCCGTGGGCTGTCTACTTCGACAAGCTCGGCGTATTCGGTCTGGTGGAGATGGTCACGTTCATCGCCACGGTCCTCGTCGCGTACGCCTACGTCTGGCGGCGCGGCGGGCTGGAGTGGGATTAGCCATGGGAATTGAGGAAAAGCTGCCGTCGGGCGTGCTGCTGACGACGGTCGAGAAGGTCGCGGGCTACGCCCGTAAGAGCTCGGTCTGGCCCGCCACCTTCGGGCTGGCCTGCTGCGCTATCGAGTTGATGGCTACCGGCGGTCCGCGCCACGACCTGGCCAGGTTCGGCATGGAACGGGCGTCCAACACGCCGCGCCAGGCAGACCTGATGATCGTGGCCGGGCGGGTCAGCCAGAAGATGGCGCCGGTGCTCCGGCAGATCTACGACCAGATGTCGGAACCGAAATGGGTCATCTCGATGGGCGTCTGCGCGTCCAGCGGCGGCATGTTCAACAATTACGCCATCGTGCAGGGCGTCGATCACATCGTGCCAGTCGACATCTACCTGCCCGGCTGCCCGCCGCGGCCAGAGATGCTGCTGGACTCCATCGTCAAGCTGCACGACCGGATCCAGAACATGAAGCTCGGCGTCAACCGGGAGCGCGAGGTCACCGAGCTTGAGGAGATCCGGCTCCGGAGGCTGCCGCTGACATCCGGGACAAACCTGCCGATAAGTAGTTCCTCCGCCGGCGCTGGTCATGAGATTGCTGGCCACGACAGTGCTGGCCACGACTGGGCTGGCCATGGCAGTGCTGGCCATGAGATTGCTGGCCATGGCGGCGCCGGGCAGCAAGGCGGCATGCCATGACCGGGCCGGACGAGCCGAAGCCTGGCGATATCGCTCCCGGTAGCACCGCCGTTCCCGATCCGGCCGCGGCGGCGGGCCGGGAACGGCTGGCCGAGCAAGTTAAGCGGACCGGAATGTTCGGGGTGTCGGACACCGGCGACACGTCTGGTTACGGCGGCCTGCAGGTCCGCCGCGCCCCGCGGCTAGCGAGCCCGCGCCCGTACGGCTCCTACTTCGATGAGCTGACCGACACGCTGGCAGCCTCGCTCGCGACGATCGGGGTCAGTTTCGGCGAGGCTGTCGAGCAAGTCATCGTCGCCAGTGGCGAGCTCACCCTGTACGTGCGCCGCGACCAGCTGCTCGCGGTAGCGTCCCGGCTCCGCGACGACCCGGCGCTGGCCTTCGAGATGTGCCTGGGCGTGTCCGGGGTGCATTACCCCGCCGCTGCCGACGAAGAACTGCGCGCTGTGTACCACTTGCTGTCAATCACGCACAACCGGCGGCTGCGCGTCGAAGTCACCGCGCCCGATGCCGATCCGCACGTGCCCTCGCTGGTGGGCGTCTATCCCACCTGCGATTTTCACGAGCGGGAGACCTGGGACTTCTTCGGCTTGATCTTCGACGGCCATCCCGCGCTGACCAGGATCGAGATGCCGGATGACTGGCGCGGGCATCCGCAGCGGAAGGACTATCCGCTCGGCGGCATCCCGGTGGAGTACCGCGGCGCGACCATACCGCCGCCCGACGAGCGGAGGGCGTACGAATGACCGCTCCGGCTGATCACACGCGCAACCCCTACGACCAGGACGTCTACGACGAGGGCACGGACGACGGCTACGACGAGGGCCGTGTCTACCACGTCAGCGGTCAGGACTGGGACGAGGTCGTGGCTGGTGCCGCGGCCGATGACCGCTCATCCGATGAGCGGATGGTCGTCAACATGGGTCCGCAGCACCCGTCCACGCACGGCGTGCTGCGGCTGGTGGTGACTCTGGACGGGGAGACCGTTACTGAGCTGCGGCCAGTCATCGGCTACCTGCACACCGGCATCGAGAAGAACATGGAGTTCCGCAGCTGGACTCAGGGCGTCACGTTCTGTACCCGGATGGATTACCTGTCTCCGCTGTTCAACGAGACTGCCTACTGCCTCGCTGTGGAGAAGCTACTCGGCATCGAGTCGGAAATCCCCGAGCGAGCCAGCATCATCCGGGTGCTGATGATGGAGCTCAACCGCATCGGCTCGCACCTGACTGCCATCGGGACGATGGGCCTGGAACTCGGCGCGACGACGGTGTTCATCTACGGCATGCGCGAGCGGGAGAAGACGCTCGACCTGCTGGAGCTCATCACGGGCCTGCGGATGAACCACGCGTTTATCCGGCCCGGCGGGGTCTCGATGGACCTGCCGGCCGGGGCGCTGGAGCGGCTGCGCGAGTACGTGCGGATCCTGCCCGGCCTGCTTGGCGAGATCCGCGCTCTGTTCGACGCCGCCCCGGCTTTCCTCGCCAGGACCAAGGGCGTCGCCTATCTGGATGTGACAGGCTGCATGGCGCTCGGCGTTACCGGGCCGATCCTGCGTTCCGCAGGCCTCCCCTGGGACTTGCGCAAGAGCCAGCCATACTGCGGCTACGAGAACTACGAGTTCGACGTTCCGGTGCAGCAGACCGGCGATGCCTTCGGCCGCTACCTGGTCCGGATGGACGAGATGGACCAGTCGCTGCGGATCATCGGGCAGTGTGTCGACCGGCTGACCGAGACGACCGGCCAGCCCGTGATGATCGAGGACGCCAAGATCGGCTGGCCAGCGAAGCTGGCACTTGGCCCGGACGGGATGGGCAACTCGCCGGATCACATCGCGCACATCATGAGCCAGTCGATGGAGGCCCTGATCCACCACTTCAAGCTCGTCACCGAAGGCTTCCGGGTGCCGCCCGGCCAGGCGTACGAGGCAGTGGAGTCGCCGCGCGGCGAGCTTGGCTGCCATGCGATCAGCGACGGCGGCACGCGGCCTTACCGGGTGCACTTCAGGGATCCGTCGTTTACGAACTTGCAGTCGGTCTCGGTGATGTGCGAGGGCAGCATGATTGCCGACGTCATCGCCGCGGTCGCCAGCATCGATCCCGTGATGGGAGGCGTGGACAGGTAATGGCGCTGAGCGAGGAGGCACGCGCCCGGCTTGCGCCGCAGGCTGCCGAGATCATCGGCCGGTACCCGAGGGCACGCTCGGCTTTGCTGCCGTTGCTCCACCTGGTGCAGTCAGAAGAGGGCTACGTGTCGCAGGACGGCATCGAATTCTGCGCCGGGCAACTCGGTCTCACCGAAGCCGATGTGACTGGCGTGACGTCGTTCTACACGATGTATAAGCGCAAGCCGGTCGGCGAGTATCACGTCGGCGTCTGCACCACCGCGCTCTGCGCTGTGATGGGCGGCGACGCGATCCTCGCGGACCTGAAAGACCACCTCGGCGTCGACGTGGACGAGCCGACCCCGGACGGCAGAGTCAGCGTCGAGCACGTCGAGTGCAATGCGGCCTGCGATTACGCGCCAGTCGTCATGGTCAACTGGGAGTTCTTCGACAACATGACGCCGCAGTCCGCGCGCGATCTCGTCGACGATCTGCGGACCGGCGCTGACGTGAAGCCGACTCGTGGCGCGCCTCGGCTGTGCACCTGGAAGCAGGCCTCGAAGATCCTGGCCGGTTTCCCCGACGACCAGGGCGCCGAGGGGCGCACCGCTGGCGAGCCCACGCTGGCCGGCCTGCGAATCGCCAAGCAGCAGGGCTGGCGTCCCGACGGCGCCAGTGCGGCCAACAGCAGCAGCCCGGCGGAAGGACAGCAGTGACCACGATCCTGATCCCGGAGCTCAGCGCGCGCTGGGACGAGCCCGATTCTTTCCGGCTGGCTGGCTACCGGCGTGACGGCGGCTACCAGGCGCTGCCCAAGGCCCTGGCGATGGCACCTGACGAGGTCATCCAGACGCTCAAGGATTCGGCGCTCCGCGGTCGCGGCGGGGCCGGCTTTCCCACTGGCGTCAAGTGGGGCTTCATCCCGCAGGGCGACGGGAAGCCGCACTATCTGGTGGTCAATGCTGACGAGTCCGAGCCAGGCGCCTGCAAGGACATGCCGACTCTGCTGAACAATCCGCAGGCACTGATCGAAGGCATGATCATCGCCTGTTACGCGATCCGGGCCCAGCTCGCGTTCATCTACGTGCGCGGCGAGGTGCTGCACGTGGTCAGGCGGCTGCAGCTGGCTGTCGCTGAGGCGTATGAAGCGGGCTATCTCGGCAGGAACATCCTCGGCTCCGGGCTCGACCTCGACATCGTCGTCCATGCCGGCGCGGGTGCTTACATCTGCGGCGAGGAAACGGCACTGCTCGACTCACTCGAAGGTTTCCGGGGGCAGCCACGCCTCAAGCCGCCGTTTCCAGCCGTAGCAGGCCTGTACGCCTGCCCGACGGTCGTCAACAACGTCGAGTCGATCGCTACGGTGCCGTACATTCTGCAGTACGGCGCGGCCGAATTCACCCGCTTCGGAACCGAGAAGTCGAAGGGTTTCGGGCTCTTCTCGCTGTCTGGCCATGTGACAACGCCCGGTCAGTACGAGGCGCCGCTCGGCACCACGCTGCGCGAACTGCTCGATCTCGCGGGCGGCATCAGGAACGGTAACCGGCTGAAATTCTGGACGCCTGGCGGGTCGTCCACGCCGCTGTTCACCGAGCAGCACCTGGACGTGCCGCTGGACTACGAGTCGGTAGCGGCGGCCGGGTCGATGCTCGGCACCCGTTCGATCCAGCTGTTTGACGAGACCACTTGCCCGGTCCGCGTCGCGCTCCGCTGGTGCGAGTTCTACCGGCACGAGTCATGCGGCAAGTGCACGCCGTGCCGGGAAGGCAGCTGGTGGGTCGTCCAGCTGCTGGACCGGCTGGAGCGCGGTGAGGGCAGCGAAACCGACCTGGACAAGCTGCTCGATATCTGCGACAACATCACCGGCCGGGCGTTCTGCGCGCTCGGCGATTCGATCCAGGCGCCGGTCGCGTCCTCGATCAAGTACTTCCGGGATGAGTACATCGAGCACCTGCGGCTCGGCGGCTGCCCGTTCGATCCCGCCGCATCGACACTCTTTGCCTTGGAGTCGGCCCGATGACAGTCCAGCCAGTGACCGACGGGGTCCGCGTCACCATCGACGGCTTCGAGATCACCGTACCCAAGGGGACCCTGGTCATCCGGGCCGCTGAGCAGCTCGGCATCCAGATCCCGCGCTTCTGTGACCACCCGCTGCTGGCCCCCATCGGGGCCTGCCGCCAGTGCCTCGTGCAGGTGGAGGGCCAGCCGAAGCCTCCTGCGTCCTGTACCACGACAGTGACCGACGGCATGGTCGTGCGGACTCAGCTGACGTCGCCAGTAGCGGAGAAGGCGCAGCGCGGCATGATGGAGATGCTGCTGGTCAACCATCCGCTCGACTGCCCGATGTGCGACAAGGGCGGCGAGTGCCCGCTGCAGAACCAGGCGATGTCCACCGGGCAGGGCGAGACCAGGTTCGACGGGGTCAAGCGGACTTTCCCTAAGCCTGTCGCGCTGTCGGCCCAGGTGCTGCTCGACCGCGAGCGGTGCATTCAGTGCGCGCGCTGCACCCGGTTCGCCGACGAGATCGCGGGCGACCCGCTGATCGAGCTGGTCGACCGCGGTCCGCAGGAGCAGGTCGCCGTGGCTGACGGCGTCCCGTTCGACTCTTACTTCTCGGGTAACACCGTGCAGATCTGCCCGGTCGGCGCGCTGACCGGTGCGTCCTACCGGTTCCGCTCCCGCCCGTTCGACCTGGTGTCCACGCCAAGCGTGTGCGAGCACTGCGCGGCCGGCTGCCGCCAGCGCACGGACCACCGCCGCGGCGCGGTCACCCGGCGGCTGGCCGGCAACGATCCCGCTGTCAACGAAGAGTGGAATTGCGACAAGGGACGCTGGGCCTTCACCTACGCGACGCAGCCAGACCGGCTCGTGTCTCCGCTGGTGCGCAACGCGGCTGGCGTGCTGGAGCCCGCTTCCTGGGCGGAGGCACTGGCAGCCGCCGCCCGCGGGTTGCTGGCCGCCCGCGGCCGGGCCGGCGTGCTGCCCGGAGGGCGGCTGACGGTCGAGGACGCCTACGGCTACGCCAAGTTCGCCCGGCTGGCCCTGGCCACCAACGACGTGGACATGCGCGCCAGGCCGCATTCGGCCGAGGAGCTGCAGTTCCTGGCTGATCACGTTGCTGGCCGGATGTACCTCAGCTACGACGAACTGCAGCACGCGCCCGCCGTCCTGCTAGCCGGTTTTGAGCCCGAGGACGAGTGTCCGATCGTGTTCCTCCGGCTGCGCAAGGCCGTGCGCGGCGGCGGCATGTCGGTGTACTCCGTCGCCGCCCTCGCCAGCAACGGTCTGGCTAGGCTCTCCGGCACCTTGCTGCCGACGGTGCCGGGTGACGAGACGGCCGCGCTGACTGCGCTGCCCGAGCACGTCAGCGCGGCACTGCGGCAGGACGGCGCCGTCATCATGGTCGGCGAGCGGCTGGCTGAGGTGCCCGGCGCCCTGACCGCGGCCGGGCGCCTGGCCAGCGAGACCGGGGCGACGCTGGCCTGGGTTCCCCGGCGAGCTGGCGAGCGAGGTGCGATCGAGGCAGGCGCCCTGCCGAACCTGCTGCCGGGTGGCAGGCGTATCGGCAGCGCGGAGGTCACCGCCGAGGTTGCCAGGGTCTGGGGTACCGGTTCGCTGCCTCGCGACCCCGGCCGCAGCACCAGCGAGATTCTTGCCGCCGCCGCTGCGGGTGAGATCGGGGCGCTGCTGATCGGCGGCGTGGACCCGTACGACCTGCCCGACCCGGACGCGGCGCTGGCCGCGATCGAGGCCGCCGAGTTCATCGTGAGCCTGGAGCTTCGCGTCAGCGCGGTCACGGACCGAGCCGACGTGGTCTTCCCGGTCGCTGCTGTCGCGGAGAAGCCGGGGACCTTCGTCAACTGGGAGGGCCGTGCGGGCTCCTTCACCGCGGCACTCGCGGTGCCGTCGATCAGGACCGATCTGCAAGTCCTTGCCGCGCTGGCCGACGAGATGGACGTGCACCTGGGTCTGCCGGACGCTGCCGCGGTCCGGCGCGAACTGACGATCCTCACGCAGTCAGTTGCCCTGTCACCGAGCCCGACGCCCGCGGCCGGCTCGCAGGCGCTAGCCATTCAGCCGAGCCGGGCCGGGCTAGAGCGTGCAGGCCAATCGGGGGCGCTTCTGGCCACCTGGCATAATCTCCTCGACGTCGGCCGGATGCAGGACGGCGAGCCGAATCTGGCGGGCACCGCGCGCGCCGCTGTGGCGCGCATGTCGGCCGCGACCGCGGCCGGGGCCGGCACCACCGACGGCGGCAAGGTAACCGTGGCGACTGGCTACGGCGCCATTACTGTTCCCGTGGAGATCGCTGATATGCCTGACCGGGTCGTCTGGCTGCCGGCTGAACTCGGCCGGCAGCGCAGTTCGCCGTGACCTGCGCGCTGGTCACGGGAGTGTCGTCACACTGAGGAGCGCCGGATGACTGGGCTAGCGTCCTCGACGCCGGTCAGCAACGTTCCGACGCTGAGCAGCTTCGGGCATGACGCGTGGTGGATCGTCATACTCAAGGTGCTGGTCGTCTTCCTGTTCCTGCTGCTCGGCACGCTGTTCGCGATCTGGGCGGAGCGGCGCGTCATCGGCCGGATGCAGCAGCGGCCTGGCCCGAACCGGGCAGGTAAGTTCGGCCTGCTGCAGTCGCTGATGGACGGCATCAAGCTGGCGCTGATGGAAGACATCGTTCCGCGCAAAGTCGACCGGCTGCTGTTCGTGATCGCGCCCGCCTTGTCAGTCATCCCGGCATTCATCAGCTTCGCGATCATCCCGTGGGGCCCGATCGTCTCGATCGCGGGCCACCGGACCCCGCTGCAGCTGACTGACCTGCCTGTCGCTGTCCTGCTCGTGATCGCGATGAGCTCGCTGGGCGTCTACGGCATCGTGCTGGCCGGGTGGTCGGCTCAGTCGCCGTACTCTCTCCTCGGCGGCCTGCGGTCGTCCGCTCAGGTCATCAGTTACGAGATCGCGATGAGCCTGGCCTTCGTGCCGGTGTTCCTCTATGCCGGCTCGCTGTCCACGTCGCAGATCGTGGCGAAGCAGATCAACGGCGCCTCGTTCCACTTCTTCGGTTACATCTGGCACTGGCCGTCCTGGTACGCGGTCCTGCTGCTGCCGTCCTTCCTGATCTACCTGATCACCATGGTGGGCGAGACTAACCGGCTGCCGTTCGACCTGCCCGAGGGCGAGGGCGAACTCGTCGGCGGTTACCACACGGAGTACTCCTCGCTGAAGTTCGCCATGATCCAGCTCGCCGAGTACGTGAACGTGATCACTGTCTCGGCGCTTGCGACCACGCTCTTCCTCGGCGGCTGGCGGGCTCCGTGGCCGTTGTCGGTGTGGTCAGGCGCGAACAGCGGCTGGTGGCCGGTGCTCTGGTTCCTGGCCAAGGTCGTCATCTTCGTGTTCTGTTTCTTCTGGCTGCGCTCATCGCTGCCGCGGATCCGCTATGACCAGCTAATGCGTCTCGGCTGGAAGGTGCTGATCCCGGCGGCGCTGACCTGGACCCTGGTGGTCGCGACCGCCCGGGTCTACCGGCAGCAGGGCGGCAGCCCCGCGGTCTACATCATCGGCGGCGCGATCATCGTCATCCTGCTGGCGCTACTGTGGCGCGCGGAGTCCAGCAGCCAGCGGGCTGAGCGGCTGGCGGCAGAGGCCGAGGAAGAACTCGCTGATGGCGAGGCAGAGCGCCCGGCGGCCCCGGCGTTCCCGACGCCGCCCATGGACCTTCCGCACTATCACGGCATCGGGCTGGGCGGCTCGGGCGGCGACCCGGTGCTGGCCGGGGTAGCCGGCGATGACAGTGCCACCGGGGATGGCGGCACGAAGGAGGTCACGGGTGCCTGAGTTCTTCGACTCCGTCAAGGGGTTCGGCGTCACGTTCCGGCAGATGTTCCGGAAGGTCGACACCGTTGAGTACCCGGAAGTGAAGCGGCCGACCGCGCCCAGGTTCCACGGCCGCCATCAGCTCAACCGGTGGCCGGACGGGCTGGAGAAGTGCATCGGATGCGAGCTGTGCGCCTGGGCCTGCCCGGCCGACGCCATCTACGTGGAAGGTGCCGACAACACCGCGGAGGAGCGCTACTCGCCGGGTGAGCGGTACGGCCGTGTCTACCAGATCAACTACCTGCGCTGCATCCTCTGCGGCCTGTGCATCGAGGCCTGCCCGACGAGGGCGCTGACCATGACCAACGACTACGAGCTCGCCGATGACAGCCGGGAAAGCCTGATCTGGACCAAGGAACAGCTGGTCGCACCGCTGCAGCCGGGGATGGAGGCGCCGCCGCATCCGATGCTCCTCGGTCAGGACGAAGAGGACTACTACCGGCTGGGCGCGATGCTTGCCGCCAGCCAAGCTGACTCCGGCGACCGCAACCCGGTCGAAGAGGGGCCGGTGCAGGACTGGCCGGTGCAAGGTCAGGGCGGCCCGGCGGGCCAGGGAGACGTGCAGTGACCGGAACTCACGCGCTCATCCTGGCCGGCTCCGCGGCCGAGACGACCAGGCTGGTCGCCTACTGGATCCTGGCGATCGTTTCGGTAGCCGCCGCGATCGCGATGGTGCTGGCACGGCGGGCAGTGCACTGCGCCGTGCTGCTTGCGGTCGTGATGCTCTCGCTGGCCGGGCTGTACATCATGCTCGGAGCGCCCTTCCTGGCGTTCGTGCAGATCATCGTCTACACCGGCGCCGTGCTCATGCTGTTCCTGTTCGTGCTCATGATCGTTGGCATCACCGCGGCCGACTCGATCATCGAAACGATCCGCGGCCAGCGGATGTGGGCCGCGCTGTCCGGCATCGCCCTGCTTGTGCTGCTCAGCCTCGTCATCGGGCACGCCGAGATCGGCCCGGCTGCGCCGAATAGCGCCAAGTTTGGCAACGGCAACGTGACTACGCTGGCGAACCTCATCTTCACCAAGTACCTGTACCCGTTCGAGATCACCAGCGCCCTGCTGATCATCGCGGCCATCGGCGCGATGGTGCTGGCACACCGGGAACGCACGACGCCGAAGCCGACGCAGCGCGAGCTTGCCGCCCGCCGGATCGCCAGCGGCCGGCCGACGCCGCTGCCGGGTCCTGGTACCTACGCCCAGCACAATGCCGCTGACATGCCGGCGCTGCTGCCTGACGGAAGCCAGTCCGAGCTATCGGTCAGCCCGGTGCTCTCCGGACGCTCCGGCGAGGCGGCACGGGAACTGCCCGGCGGCGGCGCCGCGCCCTCCTCGCCGCAACAGACCGCGGGCTCGCTCGCCGGACCGTCGTCCGAAGCCTCTGTTGCTGGGCCCGCCTCCGCGGGCGGGCAGGAAGCGGGTGAGCAGTAGTGGTTAGCCCGGCTCACTTCATCGCGCTGTCAGTGATCTTGTTTGTCATCGGCGCTGTCGGTGTGCTGGTCCGACGCAACGCCATCGTGGTGTTCATGTGCGTCGAGCTCATGCTCAATGCCGCCAACCTGGCGTTCGTGGCGTTCGCGCGGATGCACGGCCAGCTCGACGGCCAGGTGATCGCATTCTTCGTGATGGTGGTGGCGGCCGCCGAGGTGGTCGTCGGGCTGGCGATCCTGACCTCCATCTTCCGAGCCCGCAGGTCTGCGTCGGTGGACGACGCGAACCTGATGAAGTACTGACGAAAGGGAGCCATGACCGGCTCAGTCCACGCTGCGCTCGTGCCGCATGTCGCGGCCATCGCGAGCCTGCACGCCACCGGAATCCAGGACGCTGCGGGGTTGTTGCTCGCCTTCCCGCTGGCCGGCGCTGCCCTGCTGCTGCTTGGCGGCAAGCGAACCAACAGCTGGGGTCACCTGGTCGGGGTCGCTATGCCGCTGCTGGCATTCGCCTACGCTGTCGCGGCGTTTGTGCAGATGCTCGGGTATCCGGCAGCGCAGCGATCGCGCGATCTGGTGTTGTACCAGTTCATCAACGTGGGCCGGTTCCAGGTCCCGATGGGTCTGCGCCTCGATCAGTTGTCGATCTGCTTCGCTCTGCTGATAACCGGCGTGGGCTCGCTGATTCACATCTTCGCGGTCGGCTACATGTCGCACGACCCGGAGCGCCGCCGGTTCTTCGGCTACATGAACCTGTTCCTCGCCGCCATGCTGCTGCTGGTACTGGCCAACAACTACCTCGGCCTGTACGCCGGCTGGGAAGGCGTCGGTCTCGCCTCGTACCTGCTCATCGGGTTCTGGCAGTACAAGCCGGCCGCGGCCACCGCGGCCAAGAAGGCGTTCATCGCGAACCGCGTCGGCGACGCGGGCCTGTCGCTAGCGATCATGCTGATGTTCGCCCAGTTTGGTTCGGTCACGTTCACCGGTGTCTTCGGTGCGGTGCATTCGGCCAGTCACGGCGTGGTGCTCGCTATCGGGCTGCTGCTCCTCCTCGGTGCCTGCGGCAAGTCCGCGCAGGTCCCGCTGCAGTCCTGGCTACTGGACGCGATGGAGGGCCCGACGCCAGTGTCGGCGCTCATCCACGCAGCGACCATGGTCACCGCGGGCGTTTACCTGATCGTCAGGTCCGCGCCGATATTCGACCTGTCGTCGGGCGCGCGGATCGCGGTCGCGATTGTCGGCGCGGTCACGCTCCTCTGGGGCGCCATCATCGGCTGTGCCAAGGACGACATCAAGAAGGCGCTGGCCGGCTCGACGATGAGCCAGATCGGCTACATGATGCTGGCCGCGGGTCTCGGCCCGGCGGGGTACGTGTTCGCGATCGCGCACCTGGTGGCGCACGGGTTCTTCAAGGCGGGGCTCTTCCTCGGAGCCGGCTCCATCAAGCACGAGATGAACGACGAGGTCGACATGCGCCGCTTCGGCGGCCTCGCCGCTGCTATGCCGATCACGTTCGTCACATTCACGCTGGGCTACCTGGCGATCATTGGCGTACCGCCGTTCTCCGGCTTCTTCACCAAGGACCCGATCATCGACGCCGCGTTCGCCCAGGGCGGGACGTCCGGCGCCCTGCTCGGCACCGCGGCCCTGCTCGGTGCCGGGATCACCGCGTTCTACATGACCAGGGTCATGCTGATGACCTTTTTCGGGGAGCGCCGGTGGGACGATAAAGTGCACCCGCACGAAGCCCCTCCGGTGATGACCGGTCCGATGATCGTGCTGGCGATCGGCTCGGTGGCCGCCGGCGGCTTCCTCATCCTCGCCAACCGGCTGATGAACTTCCTCGGCCCGGTGACCGGCGTGCCCCCGGTGCTGCACGGGATCTGGACCAAGGCCGGCGTCGGGACCCTCGTGCTCGTCGTCATCGGCGTCGTCACCGCCTGGGTGCTGTACGGGCGGCGGGAGGTGCCGGTGACGGCGCCGGCCGGCAGCTTGGTGACGGTCGCGGCGCGCAAGGACCTCTACGGTGACGCCATCAACGAAGGCCTGCTCATGCGCCCCGGCCAGTGGCTGACCCGGCTGTCGGTGTACTTCGATAACCGTGGCGTGGATGGCCTGGTCAATACCGTCGCGGCCGCGTTCGGCGGGTCGTCGGGTCGGATGCGCAAGCTGCAGACGGGATTCGTTCGCTCTTACGCGTTGTCCATGCTGGTCGGAGCCGTGCTGCTGATCGGCACGTTCCTGCTGGTGCGGCTGTAGGAACTGTGAGGCTGCCAAACTGATGAGCACATTCCCCTGGCTGACGGTAGCGGGCGCGATCCCGCTGGTGGGCGCCATCGCTATCGCGCTCACGCCAGGCAGGTCGGCACCGGGTAGCCCGGCCGACCGGCGTGCGCGGGACCTGCTGGTCAAGCGGATTGCCCTGGTTTTCTCGCTCATCACGCTTGCCGTGTCGATCGTGATCGCGGTGAAGTTCAAGGCCGGCGGCCCACGCTTCCAGTTCCAGCAGGTGTACCAGTGGATCCCGCAGTTTGGCGTGCACTACGCCGTCGGCGTGGACGGTATCGCGCTGGTACTGATCCTCATGTCAACCGTGCTGATGCCGGTCGTCGTCCTGGCCTCCTGGAATGACGTCGAGGACCTCAGCACGATCGCTGCCGCCAGCACAGGCGACAGCCCGGCGGCGTCCGGCGCCAAGGCACCTCGAGCGCGCAGCGCGAAGTCGTATTTCGCGATGATGCTGGTACTCGAGACGATGATTATCGGCGTCTTTGCGGCCACCGACGTCTTCCTGTTCTACGTGTTCTTCGAGGCCATGCTGGTGCCGATGTACTTCATGATCGGCAGCTTCGGAGTGGGCCAGCGGCAGTACGCCGCGGTGAAATTCCTCCTGTACAGCTTGCTGGGCGGCTTGCTGATGCTGGTCGCCGTGATCGCGCTGTATGTCTACTCGACTCAGGGTGGCCACCAGGGCACGTTCCTGTTCACCCAGCTCAGCCATCTGACTCTGAGCCCTGGCACGCAGAAGTGGCTGTTCCTGGGCTTCTTCATCGCTTTCGCCATCAAGGCACCGCTGTGGCCGTTCCATACCTGGCTGCCGGACGCTGCCACATCGGCGCAGCCAGGCGCGGCCGTGCTGCTGGTCGGCGTGCTGGACAAGGTCGGCACGTTTGGCATGATCCGGTACTGCCTGGACTTGTTCCCGTCCGCAGCACACTTCTTCACGCCGCTGGTGATCGTGCTGGCGGTGATCGGGATCTTGTACGGCGCTATCGTCGCGATCGGCCAGGCCGACATCAAACGCCTGATCGCCTATACCTCTGTCTCGCACATGGGCCTGATCACGCTCGGTATCTTCGCGATGACCAGCCAGGGACAGACCGGCGCGACGCTATACATGGTGAACCATGGCTTTGCCACTGGCGCGTTGTTCCTGCTGGCCGGGTTCATGGTGAGCAGGCGCAAGTCGCACCTCATCGCCGACTACGGCGGCGTGCAGAAGGTGGCGCCGATGCTGGCCGGGCTGTTCCTGGTCGCTGGCCTGGCCGGCCTGGCGCTGCCCGGCCTGTCGACCTTCGTCAGCGAGTTCCTGGTCCTAGTCGGTACGTTCACCAGGTACGAGGCAGCGGCGATCCTGGCTACGGCCGGCATCATCCTGGCCGCGATCTACATCCTGTGGATGTACCAGCGGACAATGACCGGGCCGGTTCGGGCGGAAGTGGCGAACATGCCGGACCTCAAGGCGCGCGAGCTATGGGCGGTCGGGCCGCTCATAGCGCTGATCGTCGTGCTCGGCGTCTATCCCAAGCCGGTACTGGACATCATCAACCCGGCCGTGCACAGCACGCTGGTGGGCGTGCATAGCCGCGACCCGGTTCCGCCGCACCCCGCCACCGCGCCGGCTGGCCCAGCTCGTACGACCGGCACTGCCGGGACCACGAGCTTTGTCCACCACGAGCACGGTCACGGCCGCAAGACACTACGCAAGCAAGGGAGCTCGGCGTGACCCTGAGCGTCGCGGCGACGACACCGATAATCGCCACCCCGCACTTCGAGTGGAGCCTGCTCTCGCCGATGCTGCTGGTCTTCGCGGCGGCGCTGGCCGGCGTCCTCGTCGAGGCGTTCGCCCCGCGCGATCTCCGGCGGCCGATGCAGGTCGCGCTGACGCTCGGCAGCCTGGCTGGGGCATTCGTGCTGACCGTGGTACTGGCGGCGAAGAGTTCGATCTTCGCGGGCGGCCGGACCGGGGCAGTGGCCGCGATCGCGACCGTAGGGGTGGACCGGCCGACGCTGTTCATCCAGGCCACAATCCTGATCCTGGCGTTCGTCAGCGTCCTGCTGATCGCCGAGTCGTCACATGAGGTCAGTGCCTTTACCCCGCAGGCTGCCGCGGTGCCTGGCAGTGCCGAAGAGCGTGAGGGCTTGCTGTCCGGGCTGTCACATACAGAGGTGTATCCGCTGACGCTGTTCGCCATCGGCGGCATGCTGCTGTTCCCGGCGGCTAACGACCTGCTGACCATGTTCATCGCGCTGGAAGTTCTGTCGCTGCCGCTGTACCTGCTCTGTGGCCTGGCTCGGCGCCGCCGGCTGCTATCGCAGGAAGCCGCCATGAAGTATTTCCTGCTGGGTGCGTTCTCGTCGGCGATCTTCCTGTTCGGTATCGCGATGCTGTACGGGTACGCGGGCTCGGTCCGGCTGTCGGCGATCGCAACTGCCGCGCAGACCGGACTCGCTTCATCGACGCTGCTCTACGCCGGCATGGCGCTGCTCGGCGTCGGCCTGCTGTTCAAGATCGGGGCGGTGCCGTTCCAGGCCTGGAAGCCGGACGTGTACCAGGGCTCCCCGACGCCGATCACGGCGCTGATGGCCTCGTGCACGCTAGTGTCGGCATTCGGTGCCCTGCTGCGCGTGTTCTACGTCGCCTTCGGCCAGCTGACCTGGGACTGGCGTCCCGCCATGTGGGCTGTCGCGATTGTCACGATGCTGGTCGGATCGGTAATCGCGATTACCCAGACTGACGTCAAGCGCCTGCTGGCGTACTCCTCGATCGCGCAGGCCGGCTATATCCTCACCGGCGTCATCGCCGCCAACACGGCCGGGCTGTCGGGCAGCCTGTTCTACCTGGCTGCGTATGGCTTCGCCACGATCGGGGCGTTCGCGATCGTCACGCTCGTACGGGACCGGGCCGGGGAAGCGGCCCACATGTCGAGCTGGGCCGGGCTCGGCAAGCGCTCGCCACTCGTCGCTGGCGTTTTCGCGCTGTTCCTGATCGCCTTCGCCGGTATCCCGCTGACCAGCGGCTTCGTGGGCAAGTTCTACGTATTCCAGGCTGCCATCCAGGGTGGTGCGCTGCCACTAGTGATCATCGGCGTCATCAGCAGCGCGATCCTCGCCTTCCCGTACGTCCGGGTGATCGTGCTGATGTTTTTCAGCGAGCCAGCTACCGAAGGCCCCGTCGTGGTACGCCCGAGCGCGTATACCGGCCTGGCCGTAGCCATCGGAGCGGCTGCCACCGTCATCCTCGGCATCATTCCGGAGCCACTGATCAGCCTGGCCAGTCACGCTGCCAGCCACCTGTTCGTCCGCTAGCCGCAGACTTCTGCGAAACGCTACGAATCAGCAGCAGCAGAGTCAACTTGCCGCAGAGTCGGTTTTGTTCTGCTAAGCATGCTGAATGGTCTTCGTTGCCCGGTCGTACCGAAAGTGCGGTTCCTGTGGTTAACGAGCAGGTAACTGTAGGCCAACTACGGTAAACGGGGCGAGCGAGGCGCGCGTCCTATAGGTACCGCTAGCTGATTCAACGTCGCTTGTACTGGGAGATCGGGTGATTGATCACGTTCAGCGCGCTATGAGGTGCCGTGGCCCCCATACCTGCAGCCGACTGGCCCGCTGACCGTGAGCAAGCGCGGCGCCGAACTGGCAGCGGCACAAACCAGCACCCCGGCCGTAGTGCTCAAGCTCGACCGCAACGTGATGCATCACGGCGGCCTTGGCGTCATTCGTAGCCTTGGCCGGCTAGGCGTGCCAGTGTACGGCGTACACGAAGGTCTGCTCGCTCCCGCGGCCAACTCGCGGTACCTGCACGGTCGTTACTTCTGGAATCCGGACGCGACGGACCCGGCCAGGCTCACCGACGGGCTGCTGGCGCTGGCAGCCGTGATCGGCGAGCCGGCTGTGCTGATTCCTACCGACGATGCGGGCGCGATCTTCCTGGCCGAGCATGGCGACGCACTGCGGTCTGAGTTTCTCTTCCCGCATCCGCCGCCAGACCTGCCGAGGCGGCTGGCTGGCAAGTACTCGCTCCACCTGCTCTGCCGCGAGTTCGACGTCCCGACGCCGCGCGTCTTCATGGCCGACTCGAAGGCATCGGCCATGCAGTTCGCCGCTGACACCGGATATCCGCTGGTAGCCAAACTAGCCGAGCCGTGGCATAGCCACGGCGGGCTGCACAGCACAACCGTCATCGCCGACACCTCGGCGCTGAGCAGCATCTGGCACGCCTGCGCTCACGCAGGCGCCCGCTTGATGTTGCAGGAGTTCATTCCGGCCAGCACACATTCCGACTGGTTCTTTCACGGATACTGCGACAGCAGTTCGGCCTGCAGGCCCGCCTTCACCGGGATCAAGGAGCGCTCCTACCCGGCCCGTGCCGGACTGACCAGTCTCGGCCGTTCGGCTGTCAATCATCGCCTTCGCGGACAGGTCAGCGGGCTGCTCGCGGCCATCGGCTACCGCGGCATCGTGGATATCGACGTCCGTTGGGACGCCAGGGACGGTCAGTTCAAGGTGCTGGACTTCAACCCGCGCCTCGGCGCCCAGTTCCGGCTTTTCGAGGACACTGCCGGCGTCGACGTTGCCATCGCGCAATACCTGGACCTGACCGGTCAGGAAGTGCCGGCCGGCGAGCAGGTTGCTGCGCGCCGGCTCCTGGTCGAGAACTACGACCCGATAGCGGCCGCCAGCTACTGGCGCAGTGGCGAGCTGGGCCTCCGGGCGTGGGCCGCATCGTTGCGCGGGATCGAGGAGACGGCCTGGTTCGCGCGTGACGACTTGCTGCCGTTCGGGCTCATGTGCCTGTACATGGGCACCCGCGCGGTTCAGCCGGCCGTTTGCCCGTGCTTCGCGCGGGCGTGCACCCGCCAGCCAAGCCAGCTGCGGCCCAGCTCGCTACCGGGCGGGCCGGGCGGCCAGAGCCCGGCTGCAGCCTGCGCAGACAAAGCCAGAGCAGCTCGACACGCTGGAGAGCAAGGAAAGGGTACGGGCATGAGTGACGCCGTTGACGTCGCCGTCATCGGGGCGGGGCCGTACGGGCTCTCGCTCGCTGCGCACCTGGGCGCGGCGGGCATCTCCTACGCCCACATCGGCATCCCGATGAACTTGTGGCGGGCGGCAATGCCCAAGGGCATGTTCCTGAAATCTCAGGGATTCGCATCAAACCTGTCGAGTCCGGATGGCAAGCACACGCTGGAGGCCTTCTGCGCGACTGCCCGCCGCCCGTACCGCAGTTACGGATTGCCGGTTGCGCTGGACACGTTCGTGGCATACGGCCTGTGGTTTCAGCAGGAACTCGTGCCCGGATTGCGACAGACCCTGGTCACCGAGGTGGTCCCGAAGGACGGGCACTACGTGGTCAGCCTTGCCGACGGCGACCAGTTGCAGGCGACCCGCGTCGTGGTAGCGGCCGGGGTCGAGCATTTCGCCCGGACGCCTCAGCTTCTCGCCGACCTGCCAGCGTCAGTCAGCTCGCACAGCTCGGCGCACCCGGATCTGAGCTCGTTCGCCGGCCAGCGGGTCATCGTGCTCGGCCGCGGTCAGTCGGCGCTGGAGTCGGCGGCGCTGTTGCATGAGAGCGGCGCGGATGTCACGGTCGTAGCGCGCAAGCCGGCGCTGGCCTGGAACGGCCAGCCGCTTCCGCCGGCCCGGCCGCTCCTGCAGCGGCTCCGGGAGCCTGAAGCTGGCCTCGGTTCGGGCTGGGGCACTTGGTTCTACTCCGATCACCCTGGCCTCTTCCGGCGGTTTCCGGCTGGCACTCGTGTCCAGCGGGCGGCGAGCGCGCTCGGCCCGGCCGGCGCGTGCTGGTTGCGGGAGCGGGTCGAGGGCCAGCTCCCGGTGCTGCTCGGCCACACACTGACCGGCGCCGACGCAGCGGGGACCGGTGTCCGGCTCCGGTTCGACGGACCAGACGGCGCAGCCGAGCTAAGCGCAGATCACGTCATCGCTGCGACCGGCTACCGAAGCGACGTGAGCAGGCTGACATTCCTCAGCGACCTGCTGCGCCCCGGCCTGCGCACGCTGGCCGATTCCCCGGTCGTCGACCGCCATTATCAGTCCTCAGTGCCGGGCCTGTACTTCATCGGCCCAGCGGTAGCACCGGCGTTCGGTCCGGTCATGCGTTTCGTGTTCGGCGCCGACCACGCCGCGCGCACCGTCGCGCACTCGCTCGCGGCTATGCAAGGCCAGCCGGCGGTCGGCGCCCGATGACCAGGCCCGAGCAAGTGCGGCTGGCCGGCCCGCCTGCCCGCCCGGCAGTCCGCCCGGCATGGCGGTCCGGCCGGCTGCCTCGGTCGTCCGCCGCGGTTCCGGCGGCTGACCTGGTTGCGCTCGCAGTCGCGGTAGCTGCGGCTGGGCACGTCAGTGTGGCATCGGTGGGCTATGCCGTCGCGGTGCTGGTGCTGCTGGCGGCCGCCGGACTGATGCGGTTGCGGATCTGCCTGCGGTTGTCCGATGAGGCCGGCCGCATCCTGGCCGCAGCCGCGGGCCCGGCCGCCGCGCTGCTCCCGTGGCTGACCGCCGGCCACGCCTGGCGGCTGGCCGTCTGGTCTGCTTGCTGCTTGCTGCTTGGCCGCGCGCTCACCTACGCGTTCGTCCGCGCCGCGCGCCGGCGTGGCCTCCTGGCTGAGCCAGCGCTGCTGGTCGGTTCCGGCGAGACCGCAGGACTCGTCGCCCGGTTGCTGCGCGAACATCCGGAGCTGGGACTCCGGGCCTTCGGTTTCGCCGCCCCACCGCAACCGGCTGGCGAGCTGCCACTGCCGGTGCTGGGCGCGCCTCGCGACGTGCCGCGGCTCGTGTCGGGGCTCGGCATCCGGCGGGTCATCGTCTGCCCCGGCGGCCGCGAGGACCGCGAGCTGGTGCCGGCGTTGCGGGGCGCCCGGCTGCAGGGCGCCGACATCGTCGTTGTTCCTGACCTGCACGAGCTCGGCATGGCCGTCCCGCGGGCCTGCCTGGACGAGATCTGCGGGATCCCGGTCATCCCGCTCCGCCAGCCACCACGCGCCTGGCTGGTCGTCAAGCGCGGCGTCGACGTCATCGTGGCGGCCATGCTGCTTTGCCTGCTCGGCCCGCTGGTACTCGGACTCGCCGCGATCATCAAAGTCTCCTCCGGCGGGCCGGTCATCTTCCGTCAGCTTCGCGTCACGGGAGCCGGACGTGCGGCGCAGGTACTGAAGCTGCGGACGCTTGCCGACCACAGCAACTCCGACACCTCCTGGTCGGTGCCGCTTGAGTCGTGCACGGGCTTCGCCCGGTGGCTTCGGGTCTCGCATCTGGACGAGCTGCCACAGCTAGTGAACGTGCTGCGCGGGCAGATGTCGCTGGTCGGGCCCCGGCCCGAGCGGCCGTACTTCGCCGAGCGGTTCGGTGCCGCGATTCCCGGATACCGCGACCGGGACCGGATGCGGGCCGGGCTCACCGGCTTGGCCCAGGCCTCCGGGCTCCACGGCGATACGTCGCTGGAGGACCGCGTCCGGCTCGACAACCAGTACATCGAGTACTGGTCGCCCTGGCAGGACGTGGTTATCCTCGCTCGGACGACGGCAAAGACGATAATCGCGGTGCTGGGCGGCGCTCGGTGACCGCAGCTCCGGCGGTGCAGCCCGCCGCGGCGCGGCTAGGCCTGCGTGACGTTCCGCTGATCTTGATGTACCACGCCGTCGCGCGCGTACCGGCTGACCCGAACATGCTGTCCGTGCCGCCAGAACGGTTCGCTGAGCAGATGTCCTGGCTTGCGGAACGTGGCCTGCGGGGCGTAAGCATCGGCGCGCTGATCGAGGCGATGCGCGCAGGCCGGCCACGCGGCTTGGTCGGCATCACCTTCGACGACGGGTATGCCAGCGTGCTGGATAACGCGCTGCCGGTACTGCATCGCCACGGCTTCGGGGCAACTGTCTTCGTAATCTCCGATCGGCTGGGCGGCCGTAACGACTGGGACGAAGGGACAGACTGGCCGCTGCTGTCCGCGGCGGGAGTTAATGAGCTGGCCAGCACGGGTCTCGAGATCGGCTCCCACAGTGCCAGCCACGTACGGCTGGCTGGGCTGGAGCCGGCTGAGCTGGCCCGGCAAGTATCCCAGAGCAGGGCCGAGCTGACGGAGTTGCTCGGCGGTGAGGTGGCAGGCTTCGCCTACCCCTACGGCGTCATGGACGCGGCGGCTCGGCAGGCAGTGCACGAGGCGGGCTATTCCTACGCCTGCGCGGTCGAGGCGCCGCGGCATGCTCTCGGTTACCTGGCGCTGCCCCGGATATACGCGGGGCCCAAAGACACCGCGGCACGAATGACCGCCAAGCGGCGCCTCTATCGGGGCTATATCGCCTATCGCGGAAGGCACGCATGAAGGTATTGCACGTGATCACCGGTCTCGAAGTGGGCGGCGCCGAGTTGCAGCTCGCCATGCTGGTGCAGCGCACCCGGCACGACGCCGACGTGGTCACCCTTTACAACGCCGGACCGGTCGCGGAGATGATCCGCAACGCCGGCGTCACGGTCCGTGATCTCGGCATGACCAGGAACACTGAAGTGTCTGCCCTGCTGCGGCTACGGCGCATCATCAGGTCGGGTTGCTACGACATCGTGCACACGCATCTGTATCGCTCGCAGATCTATGCCCGGCCGGCTGCCCGGCTTGCCGGAACCCCGGTTGTCCTCACTACCGAGCACTCAATCGGCGAAACGCATATCGAGCGGCGAAAGATGACTCCCGGAGTGCGCGGTCTCTATCTGACCTCGGAACTCTTCTCCGACGCCACGATCGCGGTATCCGGCATCGTGAGGGAGCGGCTGGTCCGGTGGGGAGTACCGGCCCGGAAGATCACCGTCATTCCTAACGGACTGGATGTCGATCAGCTCGCCTTCGACACTGACGCCCGCGCGCGCGTCCGCCCTCAGTTCGGCATCGCGCCGGACACCTACGTGATCGGAGCGCTTGGCCGGCTCGACTCCATGAAGCGGGTCGACCTGATGATCAAGGCTGCCCAGCCGATGCTGGGCCAGGACTGCAAGATCCTGGTCATTGGCCGCGGCGATGACGAGGCGCGGCTACGCCTGGTGGCAGAGCAGCTCGGCGTGACCGATCAGGTGATCTTCGGCGGCTACCAGGCCGACACCCGGGCCATGCTGTCGGCGTTCGACCTCTACGTCAGCGCGTCAGAGCAGGAGACATTCGGGCTGTCGGTACTCGAAGCGCTTGCTAACGGGTTGCCGGTGCTCTACACAGCGTGCCCGGCACTCGATGACATTCATACCGAGTCGGCCCGGCGCGTCGAGGGAACGGCGGCGGCCCTCAGAGCGGAGATCCGCAAGGAAGTCGAGTCCGGTCCCCGGCCGAGAACCCCGGACGCCAAGGTCTTCGACCGCTACGGCATCGCTGCGATTGCCGGGCAGGTTGACGATTTGTACGAGCGGCTTGCGGCGCGCCGGCCGCGGCGGAGCCGGCCAGTGCACGGGAGCCGGCCAGCTCAGGCAGACCCGGAGCGGTAGCCGGCTGCATCGCCGGGCCGGCGCTCGTGGGTATCGTCATACCACCATGTCCGTTCGCTCTGTCCAGACCAGCCGGCCAGCCGCAGCCGCCGCGCCCGGCGTCGCGCCGACTCGAGTCGCAATAGTCATCACCAGGCTAGAAGGCGGAGCCGGCGCGCTTGCGGTGCACGGAGCGGTAGCCATGGACCCGGCGGAGTTCCAGACCACGATCATCACCGGCAGTGGTGACGCGCTGACCGATCGCGCTCGTGCGGCCGGGATCGAGGTCATCATCGAGCCGGCGCTGCGCAGGCCGGTCGATCCACGCTCCGACCTGGCTGCGACCGCCCGGCTCACTGCCTTGTTCACCCGGCGGCAGTTCGATGTGGTGCATACACACACTTCGAAGGCAGGCGTCGTCGGCCGGGTGGCGGCGCGTCGCGCCAGCGTGCCGAGGATCGTTCACACCTATCACGGCTTCCCGTTTCACGAGTTCCAGCCGGCCCTACGCCGGAACGCCTACCTTGGCACCGAGCGCCTCCTCGGCCGCGGCACCGATGTCGTGCTGTGCACGGGGGCCGCGGTAGCCGCCGAGGCGGCGCGGCGCCGGCTTGCCCCGCCTTCGCGCATCGAGCCGATCGGCGTTGTCGTCGACGGGCCTGCCGTTGCGGACGCCACGATGAGTGCGCGGTCAGCGCCCGCCCGCAGCCGTGCGCGTGCCCTGCTCGGGCTTACCGACCTGGTTACCCCGGTAGTGGGTGTTGTTGGCAGGCTGAGCAGGCAGAAGGCGCCAGAGGATTTCCTGGCCGCGATGGCGATGCTGGACCGGCCTGGCGCGGTCGGCGTGTGGGTCGGCGGCGGTGAGCTAGCGGACCGGATGGCGCGGATGGCTTCCCGCCATACCGGGCCGCGCATCTTGCTCGCCGGGGAACGGACCGACGTGCTGGAGATCCTCCCCGCCTTCGACGTGTTCGCGCTGCCGAGCCTGTATGAGGGCCTGCCTACCGCGATCGTGGAAGCCATGATCTGCGGGGTTCCGGTAGTCGCATCGGACGTGAATGCCGTGTGTGACCTGATCACACCGGGCGAGACCGGGCTGCTTGCCGCCCCGCGGCGCCCTGATCAGCTAGCGGCGTCGATCAGGTACCTGCTGGACTCGCCAGAGGCAGCCGGCCGGATGGCAGCTGCCGCCTGTGTCCAAGTCACCGGCAGATACACCGCGGCCGCGCTTCGCGCGTCGCTGATAAAGGCTTACCGGCCGGGTACCGAGATGAGCGACGCGCCGCCAGCGCCCTGAGCCCGGGACGCGTATCGGTAGCTGCCGGTGTGAACGGCGCCGATATGCTTTACGCTGCTGAGCCGATTCCGATGAGCCGGTCCGGAGAAGTGCGGTGGTCGGCAACTGCCGACCCGGCCATCCGCATATCTTGGGGAAGGCTTGAGGATAACCTCAGCTATGACAGGCCTGCCAGCGGTCCCGGCAGGCCCATGAGGGGACCCACGTGATTGCCGCTGTTCCGATGGAACTTACTGACGCAGCGCTGGCATCCGATGTCGTGGACGGCCTCGCCCGCGTCGAGGATGGCCTGCGCAGCGCTGCGAAGGCTCAGCAGGCCGTGCTCACCGAGGCTGCCGAGCACCTGATGGAGGCGGGCGGCAAGCGTTTCCGGCCAACTCTTGTGCTGCTGGCAGGGCAGTTTGGCGATCCAAGGGACCCGCGCGTCGTGCCCGCCGCAGTCGCTGTCGAGCTGACCCACCTCGCCACGCTCTACCACGATGACGTTATGGACGAGGCCGACGTACGGCGTGGCAGCCCCAGCGCCAACTCCCGCTGGGACAACACGGTCGCGATCCTGACCGGCGACTTCCTGTTCGCCAGGGCCTCCGAGATCCTGGCTGATCTCGGCAGCGAAGCGATCAGGATCCAGGCGGAGACGTTCGCGCGACTGGTCAGCGGTCAGATCGCCGAGACCGTCGGCTGCCAGCCAGGCGAGGATCCGCTCGACCATTATCTTGGCGTAGTCACCGAGAAGACCGCGTCGCTGATAGCCACGGCGGGGCGTTTCGGTGCCATGTTCTCCGGCGCGCCGGCGAGCGTCATCGATAGGATCACGCCCGCGTGCGCCGCCCTTGGCGTGGCCTTCCAGCTCTCCGACGACATCCTCGACGTTGCTAGCGAGTCTGCTCAGTCGGGCAAGACGCCGGGCACCGATCTCAGGGAAGGCGTGAGCACGCTGCCCATGCTCTACGCGCTGCGGTCAGCCGGCCCTGCGGACGCCAGGCTGGTCGAGCTGCTGAGCATGCCTGAGCTGACCGACCCGGTGCTGCACGCCGAAGCGCTCAGCCTGCTCCGCGAGCATCCGGCGATGGAAATGGCCAGGGCCGACACGAGGCAATGGACAGAGCGGGCCAGGGAGCTGATCCTCGGCCTGCCTGACGTCCCTGCTCGAGCGGCATTCGAGGCGCTCTGCGAGTTCGTCGCCGAACGGACGGGGTAGGCAGGGACCAGGCAAGGCGCACTGCCGCGGCTGAACGGGCGGATCGTCAGCACGCAGGAGCAAATAATGCCGGGAACGGCCTGGTTTGCGCCATCGGGGGATCAAGGGGCAGCGGGTATGGGCGTGCCTGCCAGAGTTTTCAGCATCAGCCTGGCCGGGTGCGCAGCGCTCGCCCTGCTCGGCTGCGACGCCAGTGGCAGCGGCGGCACCAGCGGTGCGGTAGCCGGGGCGGCCAGGGAGCCTAGCGCCGCGAGCCTGCTCAGCGCGGCGCAGAGTTCAGTTCGGAGCGCTAGCAGTGTCCATGTCTCAGGTCAGCTGTCGAGGGACGGCGTGCTGGTCAGCGTGAATCTGAATGTGGCCAGGAACGGCGATCTAGCCGGAACCGTCCGGCAGCACGGCACCCCGATTCAGGTCGTCGCGGCGAGCGGCAAGATCTACATCCACGCGACGCCGGGTTTCCTGCGAGAGATGAAGGTACCGGCGGCGGCCTGCGCCACGTCTTGCGGTAAATGGCTTGAGTTCACCCAGGCCGAGGCCACCGAACTGACCGGAGATCTCAGCCTGCAGAATCTGCTGGCACCGCTGACGTCCGGCCGGGCACTGCCGTCCGGCCAGGCAGCGAAGCTGACCTCTGCCGGGAGCACAACAGTGCACGGTGAGGCGGCCTGGCTGCTGCGAGCCAGCGACGGCGCCACTGTGGCCGTCAGTTCCAGCGGGCAGCACTATCCGCTCCAGTCCGTCAGCTCCGGCAGCCCGTACCGGGTCGTAACGTACTCGCGGTGGAATTCGGCGCCGGTGCCGAAACCGCCAGCAGCCAGTCAGTTGCTTAACCTGAACGGCGGTTAGCGACTCAACCGGCTGACCGGCACTTGCCCGTTCCCGGCCTGATGTCGAGACGGGAACAGCGCGCCGCCGCCGGTGGTTGTGCCTGCCGGACCCAAAGGAGGATCCGTGAGTATCTTCGGTTTCCGCAAGTCGCAGATGCCGACGGCGCAGGACGCGCTGCCCGGCCGCGACACCACGATGCCAGTGCCGGACCT
This sequence comes from uncultured Actinomycetota bacterium, assembly GCA_963831615.1. Taxonomy (GTDB): domain Bacteria; phylum Actinomycetota; class Actinomycetes; order Streptosporangiales; family Streptosporangiaceae; genus JAJYUU01. The sequence goes on from CAWHQU010000008.1 coordinate 576,035, forward strand.
GCACGAGGTGCTTGGCACGTCCCTGCGGCCGCCCTACCCGACGGGTACGCAGGTCGCAGAGTTCGCTCTTGGCTGCTTCTGGGGCGCTGAGAAGGACTTCTGGCAGACGCCGGGCGTCGTCTCTACTGCCGTCGGATACGAGGGCGGTTTCACCGCGAACCCGACATACGAGGAAGTCTGCAGCGGCCGTACCGGGCATGCCGAGGCGGTGCGGGTGGTGTTCGATCCGGCGAAGATCAGCTACAGCGAGTTGCTGAAGGTCTTCTGGGAGTCACACGACCCGACGCAGGGGATGCGCCAGGGCAATGACGTCGGTACTCAGTACCGGTCCGCGATCTTCTATCAGTCGCCGGAGCAGCAGGCCGAGGCCGAGGCGTCGCGGGCGGCCTACCAGAAGCGGCTGACCGAGGCGGGCTACGGCGAGATCAGCACGCAGATCGTGCCGGCCGGAGAGTTCTACTTCGCCGAGGACTATCACCAGCAGTACCTCAGCGACGCGAAGAACCCTTACGGTTACTGCCCCGACCACGGCACCGGCGTGTCCTGCCCGATCGGGGTCGTGCGAGCGAGCGGTCCGGCCGGGCCAATCAGCGCTGACAGCTGATCCTGGCCGCCTTTCGTGATCCTGGAGACCTATGCGCGTGGGAGCGTGCATAGGTCTCACTGATCATGGCGGATGATGCTGGACCGCCGAATTTTTGGCCTCGAGCCGGGTAGGGGACGCTCCTACTTGGCTGGAGGCGGCAATGGCGACTGATACCACAAGCGGTGCGAGTATTCGCAGCCTGATCCCGGCTCGGATCGACCGGCTCCCGTGGTCGCGCTTCCATACCAGGCTTGTGGTAGCCCTCGGCGTGGCCTGGATCCTCGACGGGCTAGAGATCACGATCGCCAGCAACGTCAGCCCCGATCTGACGCTCAAGACATCGCTCGGGCTGACCGCTAGCTCGGCCGCTGACATCGCCACCTGGTACCTCATCGGCGAAGTCATCGGCGCGCTGTTCTTCGGGCGGCTGTCCGACAAGCTCGGACGGCGGAACCTGTTCATGGTGACGCTCGCCGTCTACCTGATCGGCAGCGGGCTCACCGCGGCCACCCCGGTGGGCGGCCATTGGTTCATCTTCCTGTACGCGACCCGCGTCGTCGCCGGCATGGGCATCGGCGGCGAGTACTCGGCCATCAACTCAGCGATCGACGAGATGATCCCGGCCAAGTATCGAGGCCGGGTTGACCTGGCCGTCAACGGCACGTACTGGGCCGGCGCGGTCATCGGTACGATCGTGACGCTTCTCCTGCTGAACAATCTCGCGCCTGGCGACAGCTGGCGGGTGGCCTACGTCGTCGGGCCGGTGCTGGCTCTGGTGATCATCTACGTGCGGCGCAACCTGCCGGAGAGCCCGCGCTGGCAAGTCATGCATGGGAGGGAACAGGCAGCCGAGGCCTCAATCGCTGAGATCGAGCGAGACGTCGAGGCAACTCAAGGTCAGTTGCCGCCGGTCGCCGACGACCGGGCGATCGACATCGTGCCGACCACGCAGATCGGCTACCTCGCGTTGCTGCGGGTGCTGTTCGTGCACTATCCCGGCCGCTCAGTGCTCGGCGCGTCGTTGATGATCACTCAGTCGTTCTTGTACAACTCGATCTTCTTTACCTACGGCCTGGTACTGGAGTTCTTCTTCAACGTCAGCCCGAAGCACACCGGGTATTACTTCCTGGCCTTCGCGGTGGGCAATCTGGCCGGGCCGCTGGCCCTCGGCCGGCTGTTCGACACGATCGGCCGCCGGAAGATGATCTCGAGCACCTACCTGATCGCCGGGATACTGCTAGTCATCAGCGCGCAGTTGTTCAAGGCCGGCCTGCTGACCGCGACTACGCAGACGCTGTGCTGGGTCGTGATCTTCTTCTTCGCGTCGGCCGGTGCCAGCGCGGGCTACCTGACCGTGAGCGAAGTGTTCCCGCTGGAGGTCCGCGCCAAAGCGATCGCAGTGTTCTTCGCGATCGCGCAGTGCTTCGGATTCCTCGGCACCCACCTGTACGGTCACCTCATCGGCACTGGCAAGGATCCGAATGCGCTGTACTGGGGCTACCTGATCGGCGCCGGGGCGATGATTCTGGGCGGCCTGGTCGCGGCGTTCCTCGGCGTCAGTGCCGAGGGCAAGTCGCTGGAGGACGTTGCTCGGCCGCTGTCGGTAGTGGCCAAGCCAGCGCAAACCATCTTCCGTACCGGCGGTCAGCATCCGCCCAGCCCGGTCTAGCCGGTCGCGGTGGCGGCCGGGTTCTGCTTCCGCGCCCGGTAAGCCGCGACGTGCAACCGGTTGCCGCAGGTCCGGCTGTCGCAGTAACGGCGTGACCGGTTCTTAGAGAAGTCCACGAACACTTCGCGGCAAGCTGGCGACTCGCAGCTGCGGATCCGGCCCGCTTCGCCCGCTACCACCAGCCAGGCAAGCCCCATCGCGAAGTGCGCGGCCATCCGATCGGCCAGCGGCGCGGTTGGCCTCGACACGTGCAGGTGCGGGCCACGGCCGTCGTGCGCGACGATCTGCGGGCTGGCTCCGGTTTGCGATAGCAGGTCGTTGATCTGATCGATGGCCGCGGCCTCGTCGCCCGTCTCGCAGTTCGTCACGATCGCGTCCAGCCGTGCCCGGTAATCCCGCACTCTGGCCAGGTCGGCCGCCTTGCCGCGGGTACCGGCGAACGCGTACCGGTCTGCCATCTCTTGCAGGTCAGCGACCTTGACCAGCCCTTCGCCTTCCGACCTGCCGGTATTGATGAGCTCAACACAGCCCGTCATTGCTTCCAGCTGGTCAGCATCAAAATGACTTTGACTCCTGTCGCCAGCGACCCGTAGGGTTGTGCTCATGTCAGCACCGTACGGCAGAACGGTCATGACCGCCAATGCCAAGGCCGGCACTACCGGAACCGGCACTACCGGAACCGGCACTACCGGAACCGGCACTACCGGCCGAGCGGCCGGCAGGCCGATGCTGACGGCGATGCTCGGCGCGGCGTGCATCTCTTCCTCGGCGATCCTGGTCACGCTGGCGCATGTCGGTCCGGTTACCACCGCGTTCTTCCGCTGCGCACTCGCGCTGCCCGTCCTGATACCCGTCGCGATGCTTGAGCAGCGGCGCCTCGGGCCTCGTCCGCTCGCCAGCCGGGCCTATGCGGTGCTGGCCGGCCTGTTCCTCGCTGTCGACCTGGTGCTGTGGAACCACGCGATCAGCGATGTGGGCGCGGGGGTGGCCACCGTGCTCGGCAACCTTCAAGTTCTGTTTGTAGCCGCCTTCGCCTGGGTCGTGCTGCGGGAGCGGCCGGACCGCCGTTTCCTGATCATGCTGCCGGTTGTGCTGGCTGGCATCGTGCTTGTTTCCGGAATGCTGGGCGGGCACGCGGCCGGAGTCCGTCCGCTCGCCGGAATCAGCTTCGGCGTCGGCACGTCGGCCGCATACGCCTGCTTCCTGCTGGTGCTGCGCAACACTTCTGGTCAGGCGCCGCACGTGGCCGGGCAGCTGGCAGATGCGACTGTCGGGGCCACGGCCGGTGCCGTCGTCATTGGCCTGGTCACCGGCGGGCTGCAACTGGACATCCCGTGGCCGTCGTTTGGCTGGCTGCTCATTCTCGCGCTGCTCAGCCAGACAGTCGGCTGGTTGCTCATCACCTCGGCATTGCCCCGGCTGCCCGCCGCGATCTCGTCGCTGGTGCTGCTCCTGCAGCCTGCTGCGTCCATGGTGCTCGCGGACGTAGTGCTCAGCGAACGGCCGACAGTGATCCAGGTCGGCGGCGCGGTACTGGTCTGCGCGGGCGTCCTCACGGTCACCAGAACATCCGCGCGGTCCAGCCCGAAGCTGGCCAGCTCAGCGGAGGCGGCTCCAGTACAGGCCAGCCCCACGCAGGCCAGCACCACGCAGGCCAGCCCCACGCAGGTCAGTGCAGTGGAAGCCAGCCGTGCGCTCGACCTGTGCGGCGTCAGTCCGGCGCGAGTTCAGTTGCGCACGGAGAACAGCACGTAGCCATAGCTAAGCCCGGTGGCTGCCGGGTGGCGGCGGAGCCAAGCGGCCGCCACTTCGGCCGGGAACTCGATGTGCAGCACGGCGGCGAGGTCTGCGTGACTGGCGAAGCGCAGCTCTGACCGGACCTCGTGCCTGGCTGCGCCTCGGTCGAGCCACCAGGTGTCAACGGCGGCGGCGGTCTGCTGCGGGGGCCGGACCGCCGCCGCAGCGAGCAGCAGCGCGAACTCGCCCCACCGGTAGTCGTTGTCGACCGCCACCAGATAGCCGCCGGGTCGCAGCACGCGCAGCACCTCTGTCAGCCCGGCATCGGTCCCGGGCGGAAAGAAATAAGCGAACCGCGCGTGCACAACGTCCGCGCTCGCATCCGGCAGCGGAAAGTGCTCGGCGGACCCGGCGAGCACCTCAGTTCCACCGAACTCCGCCGCCGTCTGTGCGGCGACCGCGCGCAATGCCGGGTCGGGCTCGATCCCGACGACCCGCGCCGCCTCCCGGGCGTAACGCCGCAGCCAGTAGCCAGTCCCGCAGCCGAGATCGATGATTGTGCGGCCCGCCCACGGAGCGATGGCCCGCATCGCGGTCAGCACGTGCCCGGCCCGGTCTACCGCTTCGTTCTCCAGCTCGTAGGAGGCCGGATGCCCGCCGATGTTCGGCGCGAACCGCCAGTCAGGAAACTCCGCGAGCCGCTCAGCAACAGATGGCACGCTGCATTATCGGCCGGCGACGGCAGGCCAGGCGAATCGGCGGCCCCAGATCTCGCACCCAGGGGCCAACGTCCATGATCGATGTTGATTTTGAGGGCCCATAGCCCCGCCAATTCAACATCGATCATGAACCCATCGGCGCGATCAGCTGCCCGGCTCCGCCCGCGGACCCGATTGGGGGAGGCTTGCACGGACGCGGGGGGCCGAGATCAGCCGCCCGGCTCTGCCAGGGCGCCGCGATCGGGCAGGCGTGCCGGCGCAGTCCGAGAAGCGCTGCGCCCGGCCAGCTCGCGATTGATCACTTGAGCGGCGGCCTGCACGGTCTCAATGCCGTAGCTCTCGCTCTGGCCACCTCCGGCCGGCGGCGCGGTCAGTACCACGATCTGATAGGCGATGTGATTGCCGGTGAAAGCCCCGATGCTGTTGATGTTCCAGTCCTTCGCGTTCGGATACGGCAGCCAGCCGTTCTTGACGTGCACCGTCACACCCGGCGGTGCCCCGGCTGGCACGCCCCACCGCTCGGCAGGAACGACCTTGGCCATCAGCGACAGAACGTAACTGCGCGAGTTCTTGCCGAGCACCTTGCCAGGGCTAGTCAGCAGGTGCAGAAGCGTCAGCTCATCTTGCGCGGTGATCAGGGTAAGACCCCAGGCCTGGCTGAGGATCGTGTGCCGCATGCCGGCCTTGTTGAGGAATCTCTGCATGTCGGTCATCCCGACGTCATTCCACAGATCCGTGGCCGCGTTGTTGTCGGACTGGGTGATCATCAGGTAGGCGAGGTTACGCTGGGCTCTGGTCAGTCCGCGAGGGCCGTGCACCTTCAGCAGCAGCGCGCTGATAATCGTCACCTTGATGACGCTGGCCGCGTAGAAATGCAGCTTCTCATGGAAGCCGCAGCTGAGGCCCGCGGTCGCATCGGAGGCGGCCAGGCCGACGACAGAGTCCGTGCGGCCGCGCAGGGCAGCAGTAATGCCGCGCGATATCCGGGCGGCGAGTTTCGGCCGCTTGGCAGACGTGCAGATGCGGCTGACCGCGGCGGGTCCGGTGGCGCCCCGAGGCGCGGCGACGGCGGCCGGCAGGCCAGCGATTCCGCAACCAGCAATTAATGCGATCGCGATTGCCGCCGTCGCAGCCCTGCGTACTACAGCGTGCCGATTCCGTCCCAAGGCAATCCCCGATCCTCGACAATGCAAAGACGCCCGGGACCGTTGACCGGTTGGCGCAGCAGCGCCGGGTATTACCGGCGAGAGCGTGCGCAGTCACGTTGACTGGGTAGTCCGCCGTGAGTGCGGAAAAACTTGCGGGCCGATGTCGAAACCCTGGCTGACTCGTTCGTGGCACTAGTAGAGGCCGCCTCAGCGGCGCCTCAACATCTACCGGAGGTATGCGAGATGAAGTACGTAATGCTCATCCTGAACACCGAGGCAGCTGGCCAGCTGACTCCCGAGGACTACGAGGCCTGGAGCTCGGAGATCATGGCCTGGTACGAGAAGAATGCGGCCTCGGGGGCGCTGGCCGACGCAGGCGCCCAGCTGCAGGGGCCGGAGACTGCCAGGACCGTGAGGGCGAGCGCCGTCACCGACGGCCCGTTCATGGAGTCCAAGGAGGTCCTCGGCGGCTACTCAGTGCTGGAGGCCGAAACTATCGACGAGGCAGTAGAGATCGCGAAGGGCTGGCCGGGTGTTGACCGCGGGCTGGTGACGATGGAGGTACGGCCGGTGGTCGTGTTCTGACCGTCAGCTATCCAGGCGGCGGGCGATGAGCTCGCGCTCGGCCGGGTTCTCGGCCAGCGCGAGCGCTCGCTCGTTGGCTGCCCTCGCGTCCGCGGTCCGGCCGATTGCGGTCAGCAACTCCCCGCGGACCGCGTGGAAGAGCCGGTAGCCGTCCAGTTCGGCAGCAAGCGGCTCGACCTCGGCGAGCGCAGTCTCCGGGCCGACCGCGAACCTCGTCGCGACCGCGCGGTTGAGCTGGACGACTGGCGACGGCGTCATGACCAGCAAGCTGTCGTACAGCAGCCGGATCTGCTGCCAGTCGGTCTGCTGATAGTCCGCCGCCGCCGAATGCAGCGCGGCGATCGCGGCCTGGACCTGGTACGGCCCGGGCTGGCGCAAGCCGATAGCCCGGTCCAGCAGGCCGGTTGCCTCGGCTGCCAGTTCGTGATCCCACCGGGACCGGTCCTGGTCGGCCAGGCGGATCAGCCGTCCCCAGCCGTCGAACCGGGCGGCCGCCCGCGACTCATGCAGCAATAGCAGCGAGAGCAGGCCCAGGACTTCCGGTTCGCGTGGCATCAGCCGGTGCAGTAGCCGAGCCAGCGACACCGCCTGCGCCGCCAGGTCACGCCGGGCCGGAGTGCGGCCGGCCGAGGCCAGATAGCCCTCGTTGAAAACGAGGTACACCACCGCGAGCACGGCCGTCAGCCGGACGCCGAGCTGATCTGGGTCGGGGACGCGGATGGCGATGCTCTTCTCCCGCAGGGTCCGTCGCGCCCGCGACAACCGTTGTCCCATCGTCTGTTCCGATACCAGAAACGAGGCAGCTATCTCCCCGGTCGTTAGACCGCACACGGCTCGCAGGGTCAGCGCGACTTGCGAATCGGCCGGAAGTGCAGGGTGGCAGCACGCGAACACGAGGCTGAGCAAGTCGTCGGCCTCGGACTCCGGATCGGCCAGAGCCGCCGTTGCCAGGCCGGACCTGTCGTGCGTGACAGCCAGCAAGGCAAGTTTCTCCTGCCCGGCCTTGACCCGGCGCTGCCGGTCCAGGGCCTTGCGCCAGGCAGTCGTGGCGAGCCAGCCACCCGGATTCGGCGGGACGCCCTCGGTCTGCCAGTGCTCGAGTGCCTCGACGAATGCGTCCTGCACAAGTTCTTCGGCAAGGCCCACGTCACCAAGCCGACGCGCGAGCATTGCCCGCAGCCGGGTTGCCTCGGCCCGGTAAGCCCGTTCCAGCTCCTGGGTATCCACCGCCAGCTAGCCGCGGCAGTCAGGCGGGCGCGCCACCGCGGCCGGCTCCGCCCCGGAATCGCGACACGCCCTCGACCACGCCAGGATCAGCCATCGTCGCCATACCGTGGGCGAACTCGTTCGCCATGGCGTCGCCGAAACCGAGCGACATCGACTCAAGGGCCGAGGCCCGGTCACTTCGCATGCAGACCTGCGGGAACGCGGCGATCTGAAGCGCGAGCCGCTCCGCTTCCTCGCGAGCCTCGCCACGCTTTACCATCCTCGAGACCAGTCCCATCTGGTAAGCCTCCGCGGCGGGCACAGCCCTGCCGGTAAGGATCAGGTCGAGGGCACGGCCGAGCCCGATGATCTGCGGCAGCCGGACGGTTCCGCCGTCGACTAGCGGCACTCCCCAGCGCCGGCAGAACACGCCGAAGATCGCGTCCTCCTCAGCGACCCGCAGGTCGCACCACAGCGCAAGCTCCAGCCCTCCGGCTACCGCGTGCCCGGCGACGGCCGCGATTACCGGCTTGGACAGGCGCAACCTGGACGGGCCCATCGGGCCTTGCCCGTCCGGCTCGGTCCGGTTGCCGCGCGGACTGCCGATGGCCTTCAAGTCCGCACCCGAGCAGAATGTGCCGCCCTGGCCGAACAGAACCGCAACGGCGGCGTCGGCGTCGGCGTCGAAGTCGGTGAGAGCCTCGGTCAGCGCCGCGGCAGTAGGGCCGTCAACCGCGTTCCGGACTTCGGGGCGGTTCAGGATGATCGTCGTTACCGGCCCGGAGCGGTCCACCCGTACGGCGGACCGGCTCTGGGCTGGGCCGGGCATGGCTAGCCGACCTGCCAGGTGTCGAGCCGGCCAGCAGGTCGGCGAGGTCACCATCGCCCTGCTGCTGCCTGGCGGTGTCGATCTGGGCCGACATCAGCTCGTCATAGCTGGGCCGCTCGACCTTCCTGAAGACGCCGATCGGCGTATGCGCGAAGTCGGAACTGTCTAGCCTGGATAGCGCGAACGCGTAGGACGGGTCGGGCTCTGCGGCATTGTGCACGAGCAGCGAGTCCGGGTCGCTATCCGCGACGGCGACCGTCTCCAGCCGGCCGTAGCGGTTGAACCGCAGGGCCTGGGTGCCGTCGGTACCGAACCGGACGGGCTCACCGTGCTCGAGCCGGATAACCCGTTGGTCCCGCTCGCCGGGCTCGGTCACCGGGGCGAACGCGTCGTCGTTGTAGATCGGGCAGTTCTGGTAGATCTCGACGAACGCGGTGCCCTTATGGTCCGCCGCCGCGCGCAGCACGCTGGTCAGGTGCTTGCGGTCGGAGTCGATGGTCCTGGCGACGAAGCCGGCCTCCGCGCCGATCGCGAGCGACACCGGGTTGAACGGCGTGTCGAGCGAGCCGAACGGCGTCGACTTCGTGACCTTGCCCTGTTCGGACGTCGGTGAATACTGACCCTTGGTCAGGCCGTAGATCCGGTTGTTGAACAGCAGGATCTTGATATTCACGTTCCGGCGCAGCGCGTGGATCAGGTGGTTACCACCGATGGACAGCGCGTCGCCGTCTCCGGTGATCACCCAGACCGACAGGTCCGGCCGCGACGATGCGAGTCCGGATGCAATCGCCGGGGCACGGCCGTGGATCGAGTGCATGCCGTAGCTGTTGACGTAGTAGGGCAGCCGCGACGAGCAGCCGATGCCGGAGACGATCGCGAGGTTCTCCCGCGGGATCTCGAGCTCGGGGAGGAAGGACTGGAACGCGGCCAGGATCGCGTAGTCGCCGCAGCCCGGGCACCAGCGGACTTCCTGGTCGGACTTGAAGTCCTTGGTGGCCAGCTTCTCATCGGCCTTAGGGACAAGGGTCAGCGAGCCGAACCGGTGGGTCGGCTCCGGGAATTCTGCTGCGGCGCGGTTGACTGGGCCGCCGTTTGCCGGAGTGTCAGACATTGGCGATCACATCCTGGATGACGTCGGCCAGCTCAGCTGCACGGAATGGCAGGCCGCGGACCCGGTTGTAGGAGACCACGTCGGTCAGGTAGCGGCCGCGCAGCAGCAGCGCGAGCTGGCCGAGATTGATCTCCGGGACCAGCACCTTCTCGTAGGACCGCAGCACCTCGCCGAGGTTGGCCGGGAACGGTGACAGGTGCCGCAAGTGCGCCTGGGCCACCGAGCTGCCACCGATCCGGACACGGCGGACGGCTGCGCCGATCGAGCCGTAAGTCGAGCCCCAGCCAAGCACGAGCACCTTCGCGGCACCGTCAGGATCGTCCACCGTGACCGGTGCGACATCGGCGGCTATGCCGTCGATCTTGGCTTGCCGGAGCCGCACCATCTTGTCGTGGTTATCCGGGTCATAGGAAATCGTTCCGGTGACGTCGGCCTTCTCGATACCGCCGATCCGGTGCTCGAGTCCCGGCGTGCCGGGCACGGCCCACGGCCGCGCGAGCGTCTTGGGATCGCGCTGGAACGGCAGGAAGGGCGGGCCGGCAGTTCCGTCAACTGCCACGTTCCCGCTCGCAAATTTGAACTCGTCGCGAAGCTTCGGCAGGCTGTCGACGGCCGGGATGAGCCAGGGCTCCGATCCGTTGGCCAGGTAGCCGTCGGACAAGATGATCACCGGGGTGCGGTACTTGACCGCGATCCGGACCGCCTCCAGCGCGGTGTCGAAGCAGTCAGCCGGGGTGGCCGGCGCGACCACGGCGACCGGCGACTCGCCGTTGCGGCCGAAGAGCGCCATCAGCAGGTCAGCCTGCTCGGTCTTGGTCGGCATTCCGGTGGACGGCCCGGCGCGCTGGATGTCGCAGATGATCAGCGGCAACTCGACCGACGCTGCCAGGCCGATCGTCTCTGCCTTCAGGCACATGCCAGGCCCGGACGTCGTCGTCACGCCGAGGCCCCCGCCGAACGACGCGCCGAGCGCCGCGCCGACGCCGCCGATCTCGTCCTCTGCCTGCATGGTGCGCACGCCGAACCGCTTCAGCTTGGACAGCTCGTGCAGGATGTCCGAGGCGGGCGTGATCGGGTACGAGCCGAGGAAGAGCGGCAGGCCGGACCGGCGGGATGCGGCCACCAGCCCGTAGGCCAATGCCGCGTTGCCGGTGATGTTGCGGTACTTGCCGGGCTTCAGCGGAGCAGGCTTGACCTCGTACTGAACCGAGAACGCCTCGGTGGTCTCGCCGTAGTTCCAGCCGGCCTGGAAGGCTGCCTTGTTGGCGGCCAGGATCTCCGGCCGGGACGCGAACCGAGTGCTCAAGTACCGCAACGTGCCGTCGACTGGCCGGTTGTAGAGCCAGGACAGCAATCCCAGCGCGAACATGTTCTTCGCTCGCTCGGCGTCCTTGCGGGTGATGTCAAAGGCCTCGAGCGCTTTAACTGTCACTGACGTCAGCGGGATGGCGTGCACCTGGTAGGCATCGAGCGAGCCGTCCTCGAGCGGATTAGCGTCGTAGCCAACCTTCGCCAGGTTGCGCTTAGTGAATTCGTCGGTGTTGGCGATGATGTCGGCGCCGCGCGGGACGTCATCCAGATTGGCCTTCAGAGCTGCCGGGTTCATCGCGACCAGCACATCCGGTGCGTCGCCAGGGGTCAGGATGTCGTGGTCAGCGAAGTGGAGCTGGAAACTCGACACGCCTGGCAGAGTGCCAGCCGGCGCCCTGATCTCGGCCGGGAAGTTCGGCAGCGTGGACAAGTCGTTGCCGAAGCTGGCGGTCTCTTGCGTGAACCGGTCTCCGGCAAGCTGCATGCCGTCGCCTGAGTCTCCGGCGAACCTGATGATGACACCGTCAAGCTGCTGGACCTGTTTGGTCACAGTCTCCCGGCCTCCTTCACGCGCCGAGGCCGGCTTCCAGACGCGGTGACGGCGTTCATCTATGCGTGATTTCTGTTAGCAGACCCGCAGCCGCCGGCACCCGCCCCCTTGACTTAATCCCGGAGAGACCCTCTGCCTGCGGCTATAACGTTATTCTAGTACAGATCACTGGTCGGCCACGCTTGGTCTGGCTAGCTCGACCATCTGGGCGATGGTGTCCAGTTGCGTAGTCGGATCCCCGCTCAGCTTGAGCTGCAGGGTGGTGACGCCGGTATCGCGGTAGAGCCGCAGCCGCTCGGTGATCATCTCCGGCGTGCCGATCAGGTTGGTGCCGGTGCCGAGTTCTAGCGGAACCCGGTCGGCTGCCTCCTCCCGCCTCCCGGCGAGCCACAGTTCCTGGACGGCTGCCACGTCGTCGCCGAAGCCTTGCCGGGTGAACGCCGCGTTGTAGAAGTTCTCGTCCTTCGAGCCCATCGCGCCGATCGTGAACGCGTATCCCCGCGCGTGCCGCTTCGCCGCAGCCTCGACGTCATCAGTGATCTCCACGCCGACCGGGATGACCAGGTCAAGATCAGCCAGTGACCGGCCCGCTCTGGCCGCGCCTGCCCGCAGCGGGTCCAGGAACACCTCGGCGTGCTCGGGCATGAATGTATTGCCGATCCACCCGTCGGCGAGTTCGCCGGTCAGTTCCAGGTTCCGCGGCCCAAGCGAGGCGACGTAGATGGGCACTTGGCCGGGCGGCAGCATGGAGCGGATGGCGCGCCCCCGGCCGCCGGGCAGTGGCAGCTGATACGCGCGGCCCTGATAGCTCAGCCGTTCGCCGGCGGCGACGGACCTGACAATCTCGATGGTGTCGCGAGTGACTGCAAGCGGGGCATCAAAGCGGACTCCGTGCCAGCCCTCCATCACCTGTGGTCCGCTGGTGCCGATGCCGAGCCGGAACCGGCCGCCGGACAGCAGCTGCAGAGACATGGCCGACATTGCCAGCATTGCCGGGGTGCGGGCGCCCAGCTGGGCGATCGCCGTTCCGAGAGCGATGTGCTCGGTCCGCCCGGCTAGGTAGGCGAGCGGCGTCAGGGCGTCCTGGCCCCACGCTTCAGCAACCCAGACCGAGGCCGCGCCGAGCCGCTCAGCCTCACGCACGAAATTCGCATCCTGCGGTCCGGACACCCGGGCCGCGATACCTACCTGCATGAGGCTGACTCCCTCGTTATGCCCGGCGTACCATCCAACCGTGGAACATGCCGAGCTACGCTACGCCGATTGCCCGACTACCGAGGCTGAGCTTTTGATCGACGCGCTGCCTGCGGTCGTCTGGCCGCTGGTCTGCGATATCCAGGTCCCGGCGGAGTTCAGCTCGGAGTTCCAGGGCGGGCAGTGGCTCGACGATGCGGCCGCCCCGTCGCTCGGCGCCCGCTTCCGCGGCCGTAACTATCACGAGTCGGCCGGCACCTGGGAGACAGTCTCCACGGTGTGCGAATTCGAGCCCGAGAGGGTGTTCGGCTGGGCAGTCGGCGATCCCGACGTTCCGGCCGCGCGCTGGCGGTTCACGCTCGAGCCGGCGGGATCAGGCACGCTGATCCGCCAGTGGATGCAGATCGGTCCGGGCGAGTCCGGGATCAGCGACGTGATCCGGCAGATGCCCGACAAGGAGCACCGCATCCTGCGCCGCCGCCTGGCTGAGCATCAGGCCAACATGACCGCCACGCTGACTGGCATCAAAGTCCGGGCCGAAGCGTCCTAGTCGGCCTACCAGGCGGCATCGACCACGTTGGCAGGCCATGGCAGCGGAGAGTAATGGGTCCCGCTGTAGACCCCGGCTGTCTGGCCAACCGGAGTCGGGGTGAAGACGCGGCCGTTGAAGCCACCCGTCTTGGGTCCGGGTTGTCCGCCCAGGACGATCATTTTGCTGCCATTGTAGTTCGTCCAGAGGACGTCGTCGGGTCCGGCGCCGGTCGTGCTGCCTTCGGTGAACGTCACCACTTGGTTTACGACACTCGCTCTGCCCGTCGCGGCCGAGAAGCGCGAGAGATGGGATATCAGGGTCGCCGCACCGGAGTTGCGCTCGATCAACACCGTCTTGCCGTTCGGAGTAATTACTGCGTCGCTCCATAGGATGACCCCGCCTTTGATGGGAAGCGGGTGACTGTCGGTCGTCAAGTCCTGACCAGGCGCGTCAACATCGAGAAGCCGGACCTGTGAGCCGGTCTCCCCCGCGATGAACAACAGAGACCGGCTGTCCGATGTCCACGAGATCTGCACCCTGCTCGGAGACTCGATGAGCGGGAATCCATCTCCGATCTCGTTGTCGGCACATGTGGCGTGATCGCAAACGTTCCTGGTCCACGTCCGCTGCGTGCCGGCGTCGAGGTTGAAGACGACTAGATCACCGGTGACATAGGGGAACGCGGGTATGCGCCGAAAGAAGATCGCGGCCAGCGACTCTCCGTCGGGTGACAAGGCCATCGCGAGTAGCTGTCGCTCCTGTCCGCCGGGGGTATCGGTTTCTGGCAGCGGTGTGAGACGCGCGCGAGCCGATGGTGTCGATGCGGCCGGATTGATATGCAGGAGGAACAGGCGCTGGCGGTAGGTCCCGTACTGCAAGGTGTCTGCGCTGGTCGGTCCTACGGCGAAGAGCACGAAGGTGCGATCATCGGCCGCCCCGGTCACGGCGGCGAACGTGTATTGCCCCGGCGGGCTGACGCGAGCGAGCACAGCGCCCGTGGTCGTGGCTCGCACGACGGCGACGTCCGCGGGCGGAGGAGCCTCCTGATAGGCCGGATGCGAGCCGATGAGAGCGACGTAGTACGGCGGCACAGTCAGCTCGATCCGGGCTGCCGCAACTGCAGGCTGGCCCGTCGCCTGCACGGGTGAACCACCGCACGCTGCTAGCAGGGTGACCACGGCTGCTGCCGCGGTCACCGGCGCCAGCCGGGAGCGGGTGACGCCTATGGCGGCAAGAGCTTTCTTGTCCAGTCTCATGAGCTGTCCCTCATTGTGTAGCGCTCTCAAGCAGCAGGCTGCAGTCGCGACGTGAGTGCTTACCAGGCCGCGTCAGTCACGTCCGCTGGCCATGGGATCGGCGTGTAGCGGTCGCCGCGGTAGATCCCGGCCGTAAGGTCCGGTCCAGCGGAGAACGGGAACTGGCCGCTGGTGAAGACCCGCCCCTGCCGTGCTCCCGTGACGATGGTCTGGCTCCCGTTGTAGTTGCTCCAGAGGATGAGGTCGCTTCCGGCTCCGGTGGAATGTCCCTCGAAAACCTGCGTCACCTTATTGATCGTGGTCAGCTTGCCGGTGCGGACAGAGAAGCGCAGCAACCCGCTCCAGGTCGTATGGCCCTTGCTCTGCTGGTAGGTGACGAAGATGGTGCTGGCGTCTGGTGTCATGTAGGCGTCCTGCCATTCCGATACGGGCACGCCGTGAATGGCAAACGCCTCGCTGTTCGGCTGGACGTTGTTGCCAGACGCTGTGAGGTCAAGAAGACGCAGTTGGGGAAAGTAGACGTTGGGAACGAAGGCGAGTGAGTTCCCGGCCGCTGTCCAGGACAAGAAGACAGGGACAGGCGGATAAGGCGTTGGAAATGCAGCTGTGATAGGGGTCTGGCCGCAGGCGCTGCAAAGCTTCCTGACCCAGACCTTCGTCGTCCCGGTATCCAGGTCGTATACGTTCAGCGTGGCCGGGGCTGCGAAGTCGCTCTCATCGATATTTGCGGCCAGCGAGGTTCCGTCGGGCGAGAGCGCCATCGTCGTCACCTGGCTGCCGCCCGGGATGTCACTTTGGGGCAGAGCGGTCAGTTGTACCCGCCCGGAAGCCGACGTCGCGGCTGGGTTGATGTGCAGGAGGAAGAAGCGCTCCGGGGCCACGTCCGAGCGCGGGGTGCTGCCGCGCGCCAGCAGCACGAAAGTACGGTCGTCAGCCGCTCCGCTCACGGCGTCGAAGCTGACGTACGGTCTGGGCGGGCTAATCCGGGCGAGCATCGCGCCGGTCGCCGTTGACCGGACCGTAGCCACAGCTATCGGCCAGGATTGCGGCGAGGGAAGCCCTCTGCTGATCAGCGCGACGTAGTACCGCGGGACGCTCTTCTGAATCGGTACCGTCGGCGGCGTCCGATGGGTCGGCACCGCACGACCGACGGCTAGGGCGGCGGCGACTACCGCGAGGACGGCGACCGCGGCGGCCAGCGGAACGATCCACTTCCGCGGCAGCGGTGTTCCTACCCTGCCGCTGCCCCTGCGAGCGGCAGGATCGAGCGCGGGTCGTGGCTGCAGCTCGAGCGGCGGCGGAGGCTGCGTGATCTCGCCGGCCTTCGCCCGGAAGGCCCTTCTGAGCTGGTCCTCAAGTTGCGTCACGGCATCTCCTTCAGGTGCCTGGCGAGGGTCTCAAGCGCCCGGTGCCTAGCGGACCTCACGGAACTCATGCCGACGCCCATCAAGGTGGCGATCTCGTCGTCCGGCAGGTCGAGGTAATAACTGAGGATGAGTGTTTCCCGCTGACGCCTTGGCAGCCGGTCGACCGCGCGGATCAGTTCGGCCCGTTCCTCACGGCCAAGAACGGCAGCCTCGACTGACGGCGCGGGGAGCTCGTAGAGCACTCGACGGCTGCGTACCAGCCGGCGCCGCATGACCGACCGGCAGGCGTTGAGCACCGACACCCGGACGTAATACTCCGCGCCATCCAGATGCGACAGACGGTCCCAGCGATTGAACAGATTGCAGAACGCATCCTGAACGACGTCTTCCGCCGCCTGCCGGTCGCCGAGGATCACGTAGGCCAGCCGGATCAGGCCGACGGCTGTTGACTGATACAGCGCGCCGACTGCGACCGTAGCCTCGTCAGCCCGGACCGAGGTCCCGCCCGGCTCCCGGCCTGGCGGGAACAGTCCCGGCAGGCTGAGCGCCGCCGCGTTGTCGAGCGGATCAGGCTTCATGCCAATAGAGACTCCTCAGCGGTCGCGATGCTGCTCCCTACTATGCGGATTCTGCGCCGGCCAGAATCGGCGGAGTCAATACTGGGTCGTGCCGGTCTGCCAGTACCAGGCATCATGTGCAGGTGGCCCGGCTTACGGTGGCGACCTGCCAGTTCAGCGTCAGCGCTGACATCGCGGGAAACGCTGCCCAGATCAAGCGCCAGATGACGCACGCCAGCCGCAGCGGGCGCGCGGGTTGCCCACTTCCCCGAGGGTGGGCTGTCCGGCTACGCCGGCATCGACTCCGAGACCTTCGACGGCTTCGACTGGGCTGCGCTGCGGCAGGCGACTGACGAGATCGCCGAGCACGCTCGCGACCTCGGCAGCTGGCTCGTGCTGGGATCAGCGCACCAGCTCAGCGGCGAGAACAAGCCGCACAACAGCCTCCGGTGCGGCGCACTTATCTGCTACGACTACCGCTTCCCCGAGCTTTACCGGCAGTACGCCAGCCGCGGCGTCCAGCTCATGTTCCACTCGTTCCACGCCGCGAACGCCTCGCGCGAGCGGACCGCGGCCATCGGTGCGCGAATCGGGACGCGCTACCGGTCGCTTAATCGCGCCGCGACCTTCACCTTCCCTGGCATTACCATGCCTGCCGCCATGACGGCAGCCGCGGCCAGCAATCACGTGTGGATTAGCTGCCCGAACTCGTCGGCTCCGGAGAGCTGCTGGCCAGCGTTCTTCGTCCGCGCGGATGGCATCACCACTGGGAGGACCGCACGAGCCTCTGACCGCACGAGCCTCTGACCTGGGATAACGCGACCCGGGCCGAAGCAGTCAAAGTATCGACGCTGGCGGCGCCCCTCCGGATTTCGCTAGCTAATTCCCGTCGTGGAGGATGAACTTCTCGACCGCGTTGGCGAAGCCTTCCGCGTCGTTCGCGGTAGTTACCCGGCGCGCTGCTCGCTTGACTTGCGCACTGGACTGGCCCATCGCGATGCTGAGACCTGAGTGGGCGAACATCAGCACGTCGTTGGGCATGTCCCCGATCGTCGCGATCTCCTCCGGCTGCAGGTCGTACTTGGCGGCGAGGTACTTCGCCACCTCACCCTTGTTAGCTTTCGGATGAGTGACGTCCAGGTAGTACGGCTGCGACTGGGCGGCCGTCACGTGATCGCCGAACTTCTCGCGCGCCGCCGAGGTCGCCCTCTCTACCGCGTCGGTATCGTCGCTGACACCTACCAGCTTGGCGACGCCGTCGGTCAGCCCGTTGACGCCGTCCGTCATGATCTTGGGCTCGAACTTTACGGTCCAGGCTTCCCGCGCCACGTGCGGGCCATCCGGCTTCGGCACGTACCAGTCGGCGCCGCGGTACACCCAGACGTCCAGGCTGAACGACGACATCGTGTCCGTGACCGGAACCACCAGATGCTCGGGCAGCACCCGCTGCTCGAGGACGTTCATGTCGCGATCCACGACGAGCCCGCCGTTGAACGCCGCGATCGGCGTCTGGATGTCTAGCGGCTCGATCAGCATCGCCATGCCGCGCGGCGGCCGGCCGCTAGTGATCGCGAACACGATCCCCGCATCGTGCAGTTTGCGCACCGCGCTGATCGCCCTGTCGGTCAGGACTTTGTCCTGCGTGACCAGCGTGCCGTCGACGTCGGCGAGCAGCAGCTTGATGGCAGGCGAGGTCACCGGGTGCCTCCGTCTTTCGCGTTGGAATCAGCGCCGCGGTAGGCGTCGATGACGTCACGGTACCGGCGCGCGATGCGGTCCATCGCTTCCTGCCTGGACGCCTTGCCGGCCAGGAAGTCCTTCAGCGCCTCTTCCCACAGCGTCCGGCCGACCGCGAATCCGTCGAAGCCGTCCACTGACGCGCCGATCCTGACCCACTCGAGCACCTGAGGCTCGTCGGCGCCCCGCCCGAGCACGATGCACTGAACGCCGGTCCGCCCGCCTGCCCGTGCCTGAGCCACTACGGCCTCGCAGTCTGCGGCGCTGTCGAGGCCTTCGATCTTCCAGATATCCGGCTCGACCCCGCCCGCCTGCAGAGCCGCGAGGGTCTCTACCACTAGCCGCGGCCGAAGCTTCCGGTCGTAGTCGCGCTGATGCCCGTCGAACATCTCGAGCTGCGCCGTGGTGGCCGGCACTAGCAACTCGAACAGGAACTTGCGGTCCCGCTCCCGCAGCCAGGCGCTGAGCCGGGACAGGCGTGCGGTCTGGCGCTGGTTGAGCCCGGCATCTCCGGCCGGGTTGTAGCGGACCAGCACTTTGGTGAAGGTCGGATCGAAGGACTCGATATGCGCCCCGAAGTCCTCGCCGTACTGGAACTCGAACTCATCCTGACCCGACTTCTCGACGGGCATAGCCAGCGGCACGCCTTGGGCCTTGGCTCGACGGGCGACGCCAGCTCCGAACTCTTCATCCACGAGCACCCCGGATGCCTCAGCCGGAGCGCCTGCGGCGAGTGCCTGGGAGTGGGCGTCGAAGATGATCTCCTTGACCTTGATAATGCCTGCGCGCACGTCTGCTGAGACCGGCTCGGCGGCCCCGAACAGATCGTGCTCGAACGAGCCGCGGTGATCGAAGGCCATCAGGTAGAGCGGCCTGTTGTACCCGAGCGTCATGAGCTCAACCTCCAGATAGGGACTATCGGCAGGTACGGACCATCGGGCAAGTAGGGTCCACCGGGTCAGCCGGAGTTCGGCAAGTGCCAGCGGAACGGCTCGATGAGCTTGGTCACCGAGTCCGGGCCGAACGAGCCGCGAGCATACGGCCGGACCGGCGGCGGGTTCTCGAGCAATGGTTCAGAGATCTCCCACAGCCGCAGGATGCCGTCCGAACTGGTGAACAGGGCCTGATCGCCGAGCATGGCGTCGAGGATGAGCCGTTCGTAGCCTTCGAGCGCGTTCGCTGCCGCGAACGAGTCGGCGTACTTGAAGATCATCTTCTCGCTGCCGAGCGTCATCTCTGCGCCCGGCTCCTTGGCCAGGAACTTGGCGGTGATGGAGCCCGGGTCGGCGAAGTCGATGATGATCTCGTTCCGCCGCCCGTCCGGCACGTCCTTGCGGTGCGTCTTGAACATCCGCAGTGGCGGCTCGTGGAAGCCAAGCGTGATCACCTGTCGCCCGGCGCCCATGCTCTTGCCAGATCGCAGATAGAACGGCACGCCATGCCATCGCCAGTTGTCGACCTCGGCTTTCAGCGCGACCATCGTCTCGGTGTCGGAGTCCGGGGCGACGCCCGTCTCGCTCCGGTAGCCCTCGTACTGGCCGCGCACCACGTGCCGCAGGTCGATTGGCTTAAGCGCCTCATAGACCTTCAGCTTCTCGCTGCGTAGTTGCTGAGCCGTGAGGGAGGTCGGCGGCTCCATCGCGATGAAGCCGAGCACCTGGAACAGGTGCGTGACGACCATGTCGCGGTAGGCCCCGGTCTTGTCGTAGAAGTCAGCCCGGCCCTCGATCGAGAGCGTCTCCGGCACATCGATCTGCACGTACGCGATGTGCGAGCGGTTCCACACCGGCTCGAACAGGCCGTTCGCGAACCGGAACGCCAGGATGTTGTCTACCGACTCCTTGCCCAGGAAGTGGTCGATCCGGAAGATCTGTGACTCGTCGAAGACCGCGTGCACGGCATCGCTGAGCTTGATCGCCGACTTCAGGTCGGTGCCGAACGGCTTCTCGATGACCACCCGGGACCGGTCGCCTGCCAGGCCAGCATCGCCGAGCATGCCGACTACCGAGGCGAAGGCGGCCGGCGGCACGGCGAGGTGGAACAGCCGGCGGACCGAACCGCCGATCTCCTTCTCGGCCCGCTCCACCTCGTCCTTGAGGGGCGTGTAGTCGTCCTGGTCAGCCGGCGCGAAGGAGAGGTGTTTCTGAAACTCGGTCCAGCAGTCGATCTCACGCCCGGGCTTGGTGATGCAGAAATCTTCCGCCGCTTGCCGGGCGTGCTCCCGGAACTCGTCGGTGCTGATCGCGAACTTCTCGGGCGATGAGCCGATGATGCGGTACTTGCGTGGCAGCAGATTGGCAGCCGCAAGGTGGAACAGGCCAGGCAGCAGCTTTCGCTTGGCCAGGTCGCCGGTGGCGCCGAAGAGCACGATGACGTGATCGTCCGGGCGCCGGACCGAGCCGTGCACTGGCGCCTTGCTGGTGGTGACTGTCATGAGGTCCTCGCTATCGGGGGGTGCCGCCAGTCCGGCGACTTCAGTCCGGCGACTGCGGGCCCGCCGCCTGAGCGGTTGCCGGGGGGCGGCGGCGGGTCGTCGCGGACCGCGGGATCTCAGGCCGCTGCCTCGTCAGCCATGATCAGCGAGCTGGTGGCCACCACCCGGCCGGCCGGTATCGACTCGTCGCCGGCCAGCAGTTTACCCAGCGCGTCACGCTTGTCAGCGCCTGTAACCAGCCACAGCAGCTGGTCCGCCCTGGCCAGCCCAGGGTAGGTCAGCGTCATGCGACGGTGGCCCTGGTAGGGCTGCGTCACCGCGACCAGCGCATCGGCGACCTGCAGCACCGGGTCTGCGGGCACCAGCGACGCGGTGTGGCCGTCCGGGCCAAGCCCCAGGTGCACCAGATCGAATCGCTCCGGCAAGACCGTCGCGTATGCTGCGGCGGCCGCCGCCAGGTCGGGGTCGGTGACGGCCATCGGGTGCACCCGGGCCGGAGCATCGCCGATGCTCTCCCGCAAGTGGGTCAGGTTCCGGTCCGGGTCGCCATCGGGCGCGACTCGCTCGTCCACCTGGAACAACGCGACCTCGGCCCAGGGCACGTCCTCGTTCCGGAGCTCGGCGAACATCGCCCATGGCGTGTGCCCGCCGCTGACTGCGAAAGTGAACTGGCCGTGGTCCGCCACTGCCGCGCGGGCCAGCCTCGCGACGTAGCTTGCGGCCTTGGCGGCGACGGTCCCAGCGTCGGGTGAGACATCCAGTTCGTGCTTCACTCGCTCAGGCCTTCTTCTCCTTGTGTCCGCCGAACTCAGATCGCATCGCGGACAGGACCTTGTCGGTAAAGTCACCGAGGCCGCGGGACTCGAATCGCTCATACAGCGACGCGGTGATGACGGACGCAGGGACGCCCTCCTCGATCGCGGCCGTGACGGTCCACCGGCCCTCGCCGGAGTCGGACACCCGGCCTTCGAAATCGTCCAGGTTGGGGGATTGGGCGAACGCCGCGGAGATCAGGTCGATGAGCCACGAGCTGATCACCGAGCCGCGGCGCCAGACCTCGGCCACTTCGCCGACGTCGATCTGATACTGGTACGCCTCCGGGTCACGCAGCGGGGCGGTCTCCGCGTCGGACTCCTGCTGGTGCAGGCCGGCATCGGCGTGCTTGATGATCGACAGGCCCTCGCCGATCGCGGCCATCATGCCGTACTCGATGCCGTTGTGCACCATCTTGACGAAGTGACCGGCCCCGTTCGGGCCGCAGTGCAGGTAGCCGTGCGGCGCGGTGCTGTCGGCAAGGCTGCGGCCTGGGGTCGGCTCGGCGCTGCCCTCGCCCGGCGCGATGGTCTTGAAGATCGGGTCGAGGTGCTGCACTGTCCCGTTCTCGCCGCCGATCATCAGGCAGTAGCCGCGCTCCAGCCCCCACACGCCGCCGCTAGTCCCGCAGTCCACGTAGTGGATTCCGGTGGCCTTCAGTTCCTTGGCGCGCTCGATGTCGTCGCGGTAGTAGGAGTTGCCGCCGTCGATGACGATGTCGCCCTTGGCCAGCAGCGGCTTGAGGCCTTCCAGCGTCGGTTGCACGACAGCTGCGGGCACCATGACCCAGATCACCCGCGGTTGCTTACAGCTTGCTGACGAACTCGTCAAGGCTCGCCGCACCCTCGGCGCCCTCTCCTTCCAGCAGCCTTACCACGGCGGTGGTGCGGTCATAGGCAACGCAGCGGTGGCCGTCGCGCATCAGCCGGCGCACCAGATTCGCGCCCATCCGGCCGAGTCCGATCATGCCGACCTGCATCGGTTTATCTGTAGGCATCGTGGTTAGCCTTCCATTGTCAGTTGCATTACGGCCTGGACTTGAGCGTCCGGTAGCGGCGGATCAGGGCATTTGTCGAGGAGTCGTGCTTCAGCTCGGGCTCGGTCGCGGACTCCAGCTCGGGTGCGATCTGGTTGGCTAGCGCCTTACCCAGTTCGACGCCCCACTGGTCGAAGGAATCGATCTGCCAGATCGCGCCCTGGGTAAACACGCTGTGCTCGTACAGCGCGACGAGCGAGCCCAGCAGGCGGGGCGTGAGCACCTCGGTGAGCAGCACGTTGGTCGGCCGGTTGCCCTCCATCACCCGGTGCGGTACGACGTGCTCGGCGGTGCCCTCGGCGCGCACCTGTTCCTCGGTCTTGCCGAAGGCCAGTGCCTGAGCTTGCGCGAACACGTTGGACGACAGGATGTCGTGGTGGTTCCTGAGCGGGTTAAGCGACTTAGCGAAACCGATGAGATCAACCGGGATCAGCTTCGTTCCCTGATGAATGAGCTGATAGAACGAGTGCTGCCCGTTAGTGCCCGGCTCGCCCCAGAACACCGCCCCGGTCTGGTAGTCAACCCGCTCACCGGTGAGCGTGACGTGCTTGCCGTTGGACTCCATGGTGAGCTGCTGCAGGTAGGCGGGGAACCGCTTCAGGTACTGGTCGTAGGGCATCACGCCAACGGTCTGGGCACCGAAGAAGTCGCCGTACCACACGCACAGCAAGCCCATGAGGACCGGCAGGTTCTGCGCTAGCGGAGCCGTGCGGAAGTGCTCGTCCATCGCGTGGAAACCGGCCAGCATCTCGCCGAAGTTGTCCGGGCCGATCGCGATCATGGTGGACAGTCCGATGGCGGAGTCCATCGAGTAGCGGCCGCCGACCCAGTCCCAGAAGCCGAACATGTTGTCGGTGTCGATGCCGAATGCAGCGACCTTCTCGGCGTTGGTCGACACCGCCACGAAGTGCCTGGCGACCGCGTCCTCGCTGCCCAGCTCACCGACCACCCAGTCGCGTGCCGACTGCGCGTTGGTCAGCGTCTCCAGCGTGCCGAATGTTTTGGAGGAGATGATGAACAGCGTCTCGTCCGGCTCAAGGTCCCTGGTTGCCTCGACAAAGTCGGTGGAGTCGACGTTCGACACGAACCGGAACGTCATATCGCGGTCGGAGTAGTGCCGCAGCGCTTCGTACGCCATCACCGGCCCGAGGTCCGATCCGCCGATGCCGACGTTGATGACGTTGCGGATGCGCTTGCCGGTGTAGCCCTTCCACTCACCGGAGCGGATCTTCTCGGCGAACGCCCGCATTCTGCGCAGCACCGCGTGCACCTCGGCCACGACGTCCGGTGCCGTCGACGACGAGCGACGCCGTCTCGGGCATCCGCAGCGCGACGTGCAGCACCGCGCGATCCTCGGAGACGTTGATGTGCTCGCCGGCGAACATCGCGTCCCGGCGCTGCGGCACAGCCGGACTCCTCGGCCAGTTCGACGAGTAGCCGCATGGTCTCGTCGGTGACGCGGTTCTTCGAGTAGTCGAGGTAGATGCCCTCGGCCTCGGTTGTCAGCCGCTCGCCGCGCCGGGGGTCGGCCGCGAACAGCTCGCGCAGGTGACGCTGGCCGATCTCGGCGTGATGGCGCTCCAGAGCCTGCCACGCCTTGCGCTCACGAAGCGGCGGGACGGCGGTCATTGACGTCTCCTTCGGTGGCAGCCGGCCAGCGTGTCAGCGCCGGCCTCACTAATCCCGGCACGGGGCTAATCCCGGCACCGTCTAATCCCAGCACGGCCAGCGGCGCTGACGCTGGCCGGCCCGCCATGCTGGGCAGAACGTTTCTGATGCTGCTACGTCGGGGCAGGTCAATTCGGGCTGGCGGGCGCACGCTTGGTGAACTTATAACGGCGTCTTGCCGTGGTAAGGGTCATGAGCACAGTCATCGACGAGGTGAGGAACATGACCGGGCACCGGATGCTCGCAGGGCCGTGGCTGCTACTCCGGGTCGCCGGCACAGGCCTGCTGTTGGCCACTGCCGCCATTCACCTGGACCTGTACCTGACTGGCTACCAGACGATCCCGACAATCGGCCCGTTGTTCCTGTTCCAGGTCATCGCGGTCTTTCTGGTCGGTGCGCTGGTACTGGTTATGCGGAGCAGGCTGGTCGCCGCGGCAGGGGCAGTGCTGGCGCTGAGCACGCTCGGCGGGTACTTGCTGACCGTGCAATTCGGGCTATTCGGATTCCGTGAGGTGCGGACGACCGCAGGCATCGTCGCCGGCGATCATCGAGGTGGCCGCGTTCGTGGTGCTTGCGCTTTATGCGGCCGTCGCGAAGTCGCCGACCGCGCCGAGTCCGCCGCTGCCCCGTCTGGCGGTGCCGGGTCCGGTGGCTTGCGGTCCGGTCTGGCCGCGTTGCCGAGTCTGAGCTGGCGGCAAGCCAGCCTGGGCGCCGGGGCCGTGGCCGTCGTAGCCTTCGCGCTGCTCGGCGGTGCTCTGGCCGGTGCGGGCAGCGCCGGCGGCAGCCGCCGGGCCGGCCTCCGCGAGCGCCGACGCTGCGGACGGCCACCATTGGCGGCATGACGGTGCTGACCAACGGGCCGGGCCGGACCTCGTACTGGTTCGCGCCGGACACGCCGACCAAGTCGGTATGCAACGGCTCGTGCGCGGTCTACTGGCCGCCGGTACGCGGACCGCTCACTGCGGGCGCTGGCGTGACGGGGCAGCTCAGCACGATCAAGCGCGCCGACGGCACTACTCAGGAGACCTACAACGGGCACCCGCTCTACACCTACATCGGCGACTCCGGCCCTGGCCAGGCCCACGGGAACAAGCTCAATCTGAACGGTGGCCTCTGGTACGTAGTGCCCGTCAGCGGCTAACGGTCAGGCTCGCTGATCGGCTGGCTACCGGTAGTTGACGTATTGCAGCGCAATGTCCAGGTCCTTGCCCTTCAGCAGGGCCTGGACTTCCTGCAGTTCGTCCTTCTTCTTCGACGAGACGCGCAGTTCGTCGCCCTGGACTTGAGCCCGTACGCCTTTCGGGCCTTCGTCGCGGATGATCTTGGAGATCTTCCGCGCGTCGTCCTGGGAGATGCCCTCCTTGAGCCCGACGTGCAGCCGGTACTCCTTGCCGGACAGCTTGGGCTCGTCAGCGTCCAGGACTTTAAGCGACACCTGGCGCTTGATCAGCTTGTCCTTGAACAGGTCGAGCACGGCGCTGGCCCGCTCCTCGCTGTTCGCCTTAATCTCGACTGCTTCCTTGCCAGACCAGGCAATAGACGCGCCCACGCCGCGGAAGTCGAACCGAGTGCCGACCTCTTTGACGGTCTGGTTCAGCGCGTTGTCGACTTCCTGATGGTTGATCTTCGAAACGATGTCGAAGGAGGATTCCGCTGCCACGCTCATCAGGCTATCGCCGGAGCGTGGCTCGCGCCTGTTCGTGCGCGGCCTGCCGCGCGGACGCCGTTGTGGTGCGGTGCTGAAGTAGCCGACCGGTTCCGCTATCCTTCACAGTGCCCGTTCTGCGAGACGGTGCACGGCAGGTTGCCCGAGTGGCCAAAGGGAGCGGTCTGTAAAACCGTCGGCTCAGCCTACGTTGGTTCGAACCCAACACCTGCCACCACCAGCAAGAACAGCCCCTGACCTGCGCATATGCCGTCAGGGGCTCCTTCTTTTGGACTGCAGCTGAGACCGGCTGTTCCCTGCTGTTGACGGCTCCTTGCGAAACCACGGCAAATGCCGCCGATGACGGCCACTCCGGTCACCCGCATCTCAATGCTCGTCGCGCGCAAACTAGACATCCACCGTGCAGACACCCGAACCTGAGGTGGCGCTAGCACGGTCGCCGGGCGCAGTAAGCGGACGATGCCTGCAGGTAGCGACGTTCCCGACGCCCAGTCTGCGGCCTGGTTGTGCCGTGGTCGTCGCGGTCCTCGCGGATGAGCCGGAGGCGCGCACGGGCGATAACCGTGCCCCGGGTCAGGCTGGTGCTTGCGGCTCGAAGGGGTTGAGCAGCGAGACGCCGGTGGCTCTCAGGTCGTTGACATTGCGGGTGACGAACGTCCAGCCGCGGATCTTGGCTGAGGCGGCGAGCAGGCCGTCGATGACGGGCAGGGGGTCAGGGATGTTCATGCGGCCCCATTCCTCGGCGGCTGCGACGTCCACGTTGATGAGGTGCTTGCGGTAGCCAGCGTGCAGCCCGCGTACCCATTGCTCGATGATGTCGGCCTGGGCCGGGTCCTTCCTGCGCAGCCGTTCGATGCCGAGGCGGATCTCGCCGATGGTGAGGACGCTGAGGAAGAGGTCTGCTGAGCTGACGGTCTCGTACCAGGCAAGGACGTTGCGGTCCGGCTGGCGCCTTCTGAGTTCGGATACGACGTTGGTGTCGAGCAGGAGGGTCATGACTCAGCCGCCAGGTCGAGGCTCCGCGGGTGCTCGGTGGATCGGCTCAGGTCCAGGTCATCGAAGGCCTGACCGGCTCGCAGGTAGTCCTTGAACTCGGTTGTCCCGGCTCGCATCTGGTGGTAGTCGGCGATGTCGATGACCACGGCAATCTGCTCGCCGTGGCGGGTGACGATCTGGGGCCCGTCGGCATGAGCAGCGCGGATGAGTTCGCTGAAGCGCTGTTTTGCTTCCTGTACCTGCCAGCTCATGATACCTCCCAGCCTGTCTAGACTGACTAGACAGAATCATACCTCGCGGATGACGGCGGGAATCGGAGCTCCACGTTCGTGTGGCTCAGCGACGGGTTCCTAGCCGTACGAGCTAACAACGAGAAACACGACGGCTGGGGGATCTTCGGTGGCTGTAGCCGCGGTGCCGCTTGTCGTCCGGTGATCCTGAGTCGGTCCGCCGGGAGCTGGCGCGGAGAGCGTTGCCCGGTCAGCAGCTAAGCACCCCGGGCAAATGCCCGATGTGCTCGCGCCCACCGACCTGGACAATCCCGTCCGGGACCTAGGGGATGGGAGAGCATTGTGTTCAGGAATGCCATGATTCGAAAGCAGGCGCCGGCGGGCACATCTCGTCGGCTGCGCGCATTTAGGTCGGCTGGCCGCCTCCGTATAACGGTGGCCGCGGTCGCTCTTGCGGGCGGCTCGTTGCTGGCCGTGAGCGCAACGGCTGCGCCGGCACTGGCCAGTACGCCTGCGCCGCTACTGGTAACGACGTCGTCGCCTTTGACGGCTACCGCTGGCTCTGCCTATGTGGCCAAGCTGGATGCTACCGGCGGCGTTAAGCCCTATTCCTGGTCGCTCGCGGACGGGACATCACTGCCGGCCGGGCTGGTCCTGCACGCCTCGACCGGTGAGATCACCGGCAAGCCGCTGGGTCCCGCGGGCACGTCAGACTTCATCGCCGAGGTGACCGACTCGGAGAGCTCGCCTGTCTCGGCCAGCGCACTGGAGTCCATCACGGTGACAGTGACTCCGCTGGCGGTGACCGCCATGGCGCTGCCGGCAGCGACAGCGGGCGTGCCGTATTCGGCGACCTTGACGGCTGCCGGCGGTGTCGCTCCCTACAGCTGGTCACTCCCGGACGGATTGCTGCCTGCCGGGCTCAAGCTCCACGCCGCCACCGGCGTGATCTCGGGCACTCCTTCAGCCGGGGGCAACTTCACCTTCGTCGCGGAAGTGACTGACTCCGAGGCTACGGCGCAAACTGGCAGCGCCTCCGAATCCATCACGGTAGGCGTCTCAGGACTTGTCGTCACCACCGGCAGCACGCTGCCCACGGCCGCCAGCGGCGTCCCGTACTCGGTGAAGCTCAGCGCGGCCGGCGGCATCACCCCGTACCAGTGGTCGCTGGCCTCGGGATCCCTTCCTGCCGGGCTGAAACTTAAGTCCACGGGCGTGATATCGGGCACCACCACCGTGACCGGCATGGACAGCGTCACTGTGCAGGTCACCGACTCCGAGGCTCCGGCCGTATCGGCGACCGAGAAGGTCTCGCTGTATGTGGTCACCCCGATGGTCGTGCCCGCGGGCCTGCCCGGCGCGCTTGTCGGCGAGTCCTACGACACATCGCTGCAGGCAGCAGGCGGCCTCGCTCCGTACACCTACGCGATTACGGCAGGATCGCTGCCACCGGGGCTGAACCTGCAGCCCGACGGTGAGATCACCGGGCAGGCGTCTGCGGAAGGAACTTCCGCTTTTACTGTCTCGGTAACCGACTCAGAGAACCCTCCGGCCACGGCCACCCAGGCCGAATCCATCACGGTCACCGGAGGGCCTATCGCCTTCAACCAGGCCGCGTTGCAAACCGAAATCGTCAACCAGGCCACAGCTCAGGAACTGATCGTGTCCGGGGGCGTGCCGCCCTTCAACGCGGCAGTTATCTCGGGCAACCTGCCGCCCGGGCAGGGCATCGATCAAACGGGCACCCTGTCAGGTACGCCGACCGCTGACGGTACCTACCAGTTCACCGTCCAGGTAACCGACTCCGGCAGCCCGCCGCAGACCGCGACGCAGGCCTTCACGGTAACCGTGGAGAGCCCGATTCAGCTGGCGACCACGTCGCTGCCGAATGCAACAGAAGGACAGCCGTACCTTGCGACGGTCACGGCCACCGGCGGGGCAGGTGCGCCATATCTGTTCTCCTTCGAGGTTTCGGCGTTGCCGGACGGGCTGTCCCTAGATATGAATACTGGCGTCATCTCGGGCACTCCCACGAGCACCAATGCTGGAGATCAACTGATCTTCCAGATCAAGGACGCTGACGGCAACATCGGCTTTGGCACGTTGCTCCTGGCAGTCGTCGCGCCCAACTCGAGCGAGACTTTCGGAGTCGGAAACGGCCCCAGCGGTGTCGCGTTCGACGGCACCAACATGTGGGTCGCCAACTCCGGCTCGGACACCGTGACTGAGCTGTCCCCGGCCGGGGCGACGCTGGGCACCTTCTCCGTCGGCGGCAATCCGGACGCGATCGCGTTCGACGGCACCAACATGTGGGTCGCCAACTCCGGCTCGGACACCGTGACTGAGCTGTCCCCGGCCGGGGCGACGCTGGGCACCTTCGACGTCGGCAGCGAACCGTCCTCGATCGCGTTCGACGGCACCAACATGTGGGTCGCCAACTACGGCTCGAGCAACGTGACCGAGTTGCCGACCAGATGAGCTGTCCGCAGCCGGCAGATCGGTGACAAGCGCAGTGCCGGGGAAGGCGTGCAGTGCCGTTCCCCGGCTCTGCTCCTATCCCGATTGCCTTGAACCGCTGCCCGCCCGCAAACTGCCATAACTCGAGGAGCGAGGCTTGTGCCGGCAAGACCGGCTAGCTCCGCAGGTTCTGCCGACGTTCCGGGGGTCTAAGGGAAACGCCGTAGATCACGATGTTTCCGGCGCCACGCCGGCCCGGATGGCCCAGGCCACGGCCTCGCTGCGGCCCCGGACGCCGATCCGCTGGTAGATCGCGACGGTGTGGTGCATGACGGTCTTGGGGGTCATCCCGAGGCGCCCGGCGATCTCTTTGTTGGTGAAGCCGCCGGACAGGAGCCTGACGACTTCGAGCTGCCGGCGGGTGAGCGGCTGGGCTGGTGGCGGGACAGCAGTCATTTCAGCTTGCAGCAACTGCGAGCCCGGACGCCTCGTTACTTCGCGCAGATAACCTTTGACCTTCGTCACGGACGATACCCAGTCGAGCCCGGCTCCGGTTGCCGCGGCGGCCTCGAACGTGCTCATCCCGAGTTCTGCCCGGACCTGCTCGATCACGGCCTGGTACGCCGAGATATGTCCCTGGTCCAGGGCGGCGTAAAGCTGTTCCTGCGCCTCACGCAGCCGGCCGTGGATGCTCGCGGCAAGCTCGAGGTCGCCTACATGTGCCGCGATCTGCGCTGAGGCAAGCAGCGAGTAGCCCGCCGGAATGGAGGAAGGATCCTCTCCTGAAAGCTCAAGGCCCTGGGCGCACCAGTCCGCTGCCGCGGCACTGTCACCAGCTGCCAGCGCTTGGAGGGCGAAGCTGGGCAAGAGCACTGTCTGTATCGCGGTCTGGCGAATAGCGCCGGCCATGGCCATGAGTTCAGCTGGCGGCGGCAGCGCAGCGCTCGCCACCTGAGGACCCGGGAATCCAGAGCTGGAGCAGCACGGCGGCTTCGAGCATGGCCCGGGTGTCGCCGCCGCGCTTGGCGGTGGCCAGTGCCGACAGGCTCAGCCGGAGAGCTTGCTCTTCGTCGCCCGCTGCATTCGCGAACCTCGCTGCCATGAGTTCAAACCGGATAATCCAGCCCGGAGCGCCCAGGCGCCGTGCACGTTCGAGGCCTTCGTCAAGGTCTTGCACCGCCCGCTTGAACTCACCGGTTACCGCGCTTACGGAAATCCGGCAATGCAGCGCACGCAGGATCGTACGGGGAGTCGCTAAGGGACCGCGCGAGTTCCTCGCCTCGGGTGAGACGCCCGATGTAGTCCGCCTTCTTAGCGGGGTGCAGGACGCGCAGTCCCATCAAACCCGACCAGAGAAGCGCCTCGGCCAGCTGGCCCGACCTGATGTGCTGGACCTGCGCCAGCCCGATTGCCTTGTCCAGCAGCGCGTTGTGGGCAGCATGCGAAGCGCGGGCGTTCCAGAACGGTGCCAGCCCGGTCAGCAGATCGAGAGCGTCCGCTGCGCGCTCCGCGTCCAGGCACGCTTGAAGCGCGATGCGCAGACAGTCATGTGCGCCTTCGAGCCAGGACCACCACTCGTCAGGCTCAGGATCGGTCAGGCCCGAGCCCGCGGCGCGGGCGCGCGCAGCCAGCCACGAGAGCCACCGGTTCTCGACCGCAGCAAGGTCACCTGAAGCCTTCAGTTGCTCGCTGGCGAAGTCACGGACCGAAGGCGGCAGCTCGAAACGTATGTAACCACCGCCGGATACTGGCGTGAGCAAGTGCACGTCGACTAGCGAGGACAGCGCGTCGAGAACGTCGGCTGGCTCGGTCGCGGCGAGGGCTTCTGCGTCCTCGATCTCGAAGGCCGCCCCGGCTACGGAGAGCCGCTGAAGCAGGTCTCGCGCGGCGGCAGGCAGCAACCTGTACGTCCAGCCAATCGCGGCTCTGATGTCATGGTGTCGCGCCGGGGAATCAGCCTTTGCCGCTCGAAGCACGTCCAGGCGCCGCGACGGCAGGCGCGCCAAGATCTCCGCTGCCGGAAGGCTGGCGGCGCGCGCAGCCGCAAGCTCGATCGCGAGCGGTAGTCCCTCCAGTTCGCGGCACAGCGAGATCACTGCCGCCGCGTTCGCAGGCTCGAGGCGGAACTGATTGCTGGCCGCTTTTGCGCGATCGCAGTAGAGCGCCACCGCAGGCTGGGCCGCGACCTCGCGGAGATCTGCGATGCCCTCGGCTGGAACCGGCAGGGGCCACAGCGGCACTACCCTCTCGGGCCGGAGCCGGAGCGGCGCCTGGCTCGTAACGATCAGTTGCACCTGGTCGCACGCGTCCAGCAACTCGGTGAGCACGCCGGCGCCAGCGAGCAGGTGCTCGAAGTTGTCGAGCACCAGTACCGTACGAGGAGCAAACTGAAGACGCCGGGCGACTGCGTCGACCGCCGACAGGCCAGGCGGGATGATGATCTGAAGCTGGTCGGCGATCTCGGCTGCCACGAGCTGCGGAGCGGGCACCGACGCGAGCGAGACCACAGCAACCGACTCCGGCTGGCCGGCGTCGAGAGTCCATGCCGCCTCCAGCGCGAGTCGCGTCTTTCCCACCCCGCCGCGCCCGACGATGCTCACCAGCCGGACGGACGCGTCGGCTACCAGCCGCAGGACCACGGCCAGTTCCGCCTCACGGCCGATGAGCGGGGCGGATTGATCCGAGCGTCGCAGTCCTCGGCGCGATTGCTCATTCAGGGCTGACGGATATCTGTCCCATTCGGCGACGACCTTGCCGCTGCCGCTGTTCCCGGCGTGCACGTAGCCGCTAACCGCGATCGCCTCGGCGGGGCGGATCGCGACAGGCCGCGCCCGATCTGACCAGCCGCCGCTATCGAGCCGCCCTGGACGTGGTTACTTGCCTGAAGCATTGCCCCCCCGGGCCCGTATCTCCGCCATAGTCAAAGCACCTAGGTGCGGTCGTTATGTCACACCACGCCAGCTTTGCCTTTCGAAGAAGACGTGCAGGTGCGAACACAGGTTTACAAGTCGCCGACGGCAGCTGGGAACTTGCGCTGCGCGAGGTGGGCCCACTTTAGCCAGCTCAGGACTGACTGGACGCCGTCCGTGCGCGTCCGCGGTGAGAGCCACCATTCTCACTGAGACGGCGGCAGCGTGTCGGCGAAGAGGGCCGCCAGTTCGTGCCAGTGGCGTTCGGCGGCGGCCTGGTTGTAGACGGGGAAGTCGGCCATGGTCCAGCCATGTAGCGCTTCGGCGTAGGTTTCGCAGCGGTGGTCTACTCCGGCCTCGCTGAGTGCCTGCTCGAGCCGGGTTGCCATCTCCGGTGGGTAGGAGTTGTCGTTGTCCGCTCCGGCGACGTAGACGCGGGCCTCGATCCGGGGTGCCAGCAGGTGGGGGCTGAGCTCGGAGTCGGTAGCCAGGTTGCCGCCGTGGAAGCTGGCCGCTGCGGCGACGCGGTCGGGGTACGTGCCCGCAGCCGTCAGCGACATCCCGCCGCCCATGCAGTAGCCCGTCGTGCCCACCTTGGTCCCGGCGACGTCCTGGCGGCCGTCGAGGTAGGCGAGGAATGCCGCAGTGTCCTCCCCGGCCCGGCGATTGTCGGTCGAGGCGAACAGGTGACCGATCGCCGCTCTCACGTCGCCGGAGGCGAAGACCTTCTCGGCGTCCAGCGCCTCGTAGGGGCCAGCCCGGTAGAACAGGTCAGGTACCAGCACCACATAGCCCTGGTCAGCCAGCCGCTGGCCCATCTCGAAGATCGTCGGTCGGATTCCGAGGCCGTCCATGTAGAAGATCACGGCTGGATGCCGCCCTGCTCCGGCCGGGGTGAACACGTACGCGCGGCACTCGCCGTCACGGGTACGGATCGAAACCTGCTCGTCGCCCATCTGTGGCCGCCGCCCTCCTGTGGTCACCCCGATCATGCCGGACGGCCTGACGGTCCCGCACCTCGATCCCGACCTGGGCGGACGAGGAGTGCCTGGGGACCAGCGGATGACCTACGCGTCCGGCTTCCGGTGCGCGATCTGGAAAACGTTGCCGAAAGGGTCGCGCACCATCGCCCGGCGATCCCCGTACGGAGTGTCGAGCGGCCGTTCCAGGATCGCAGCCCCCGCGGCGACCGCTCGCTCAAAGCGGTCTCGGTGGAACCGCTCAGTTCACCTGCCGGTAGCGCGACGCGTTTCGCGGTATGGCAGCGAGGGCCGGTGGCCGCTCCCGCGATCGGGGAGGGTGTCCTCGCCCAGGCCGATGTTGGCGGCGACCCTGCGCAGCAGGGCCAGCAGCTGGTCCCGCTCGGTATCAGACAGCCCAGTGCAGATCTGCTGCTCCCATCGCGCACCGAGTCTCGTCGCCTCGTCGAGCACCTTGGCACCGCGCCCGGTCAGGTGCAGGTGGCGGGTCCGCCGATCGCCCGCTGCCAGTCGACGTTCGAGCCAGCCTTGCCGCTCCAGGTGGTCGACGAGGGACACCATCGTGCTCGGCGGAATCTGCAGCCGATCAGCCACGGCTTGCTGGGATTGTCCTTCTGCGGCGCGCAAGGCCCGGAGCACAGCGAAATGGCGCGGCTCGAGGCCGAGCTCGCCAACGATCTGGCCGAACCGGCTTGATGTGGCAAACCCCAGCTGGGACAGCGTGAAGCCCACGCTCGGCGGGATACCCGGCGGGGTGGCGTCGGACAGGTCGGTCATGAACTCACTTTACAGCGCTGAACGACTCGTGCTAGAAAGATTCGGAGAAGAATGATTCTGAGTCGAAGGAAGTTCGGCCGATGGAAGCTCTCACCTCCGCAGTGCTGCGGCACCGGCGGCTCGTTGGCCTCATCTGGCTGATCCTGGTAGCGCTCGGCGGCGCCGCCTCTTCGCAGCTGACAAGTCGCCTCAGCCAGAGCTTCGACATTCCCGGCACGCCTAGCGCCGGCGCGGCGAGTGCGATCATCGCGCGGTATCACAGCGGCGGCAGCGAGGATCCGCTCGTCCCCGTCATCCGCCTCCCGGCCGGCACCACCGTTTACCAGCCGACGGTGAGAGCTGACCTGCGGGCGGCATTTGCCGCCATCGCGGCCGCTGGCCCTGGCGGCAGCCGGGTTGCCTCGTTCGCCAGTACAGGCGACCGGGGCCTGGTGTCGGCTGACGCCCGCACTACGTTCGGGCTGGTGTTCACGCCGACCAACGGCAACCAGCAGCAGGATCCGAGCATCTCCCTGCTGCAGCTCCGGCAAGATCTGCTATCCCGGCTTCCGTCCCGAACCCAGGTGCAGGTGACCGGGATCGGGCCGCTGACCGCGGCCGGCGGCGCTGCCAAGGGACCAGGCGTTCTCGGTGAAGTGTTGCTCGGCGCAGCCGGGGCGCTGGCTGTGCTGTGCTTCGTATTCGCCTCGTTCCTGGCCGTGGTGCCGCTGATCATCGCGGCCTGCTCGCTCACGACCGCGTACCTGGCGATACTTGCCCTCACCTACCTCACGCCCGTCAACATCGTTGTTCAGTACCTGGCCGGTCTCATC
The DNA here is from genome assembly GCA_963831615.1 of uncultured Actinomycetota bacterium. Lineage (GTDB taxonomy): Bacteria > Actinomycetota > Actinomycetes > Streptosporangiales > Streptosporangiaceae > JAJYUU01. The sequence goes on from CAWHQU010000008.1 coordinate 610,908, forward strand.
GGTCTTGGCGTCGCGATCGACTACTCGCTCTTGCTGGTCACCCGGTGGCGAGAGGCTATCGCGCACGGACAGGACAACGAGACGGCGATCCGCAGCGCGATGGCGACCGCGGGCCGGTCCATCGTGTTCAGCGGTGCAACCGTCGCGCTCGGCCTGGTCACACTCGTGGTGCTGCCGGTGCCGTTCATCCGCAGCATCGGGATCGGCGGCATGCTCGTCCCGCTCATCAGCGTTCTTGCGAGCCTGACCGTCTTGCCCGCGTTGCTGGCCGGCGCGGGACGGCGGCTTGACTGGCCACGGCTGCGCCGGGAAGCCTCGCCTGCCCGCGGCTGGACCTGGTGGGCGCGCCTGGTCGTCAGGTACCGGTGGCTGGCCGCCGGGGCTGCCCTCGCAATCCTCGCGGTCCTTGGCGCGGCGGCGCTGAGCATGCAGACCGGCGACGTCAGCGTGAACTCGCTGTCCCAGCAGGGTCAGGCCCGTCAGGGCGTGGCCATGCTGGAGCGGGCGGGCATCCCGACCGGAGTGCTCACTCCAGTCGAGCTCTACGTGCCGGCCGGAACAAGCCCCGGTCAAGTGGCCGCGGCAGTGGCTCGCGTGCCGGGCATCGCCGCGGTCGTCGCTCCGGCCAGTCCGAGCTGGCGCGCTGCGCACACCGCGGTGATAGCCGCTCTGCCAGCCGCCGAAGGAGCCAGCGAGGCCGGCCAGGCGAACGCGGCGGCGGTGCGCGCCGCAGTGACACGGTTTACCCCGCCCGTCCTGACGGCCGGAACTGCTGCCGGGATCATCGATCAGAAGCACGCCTTGTACAGCGCCTTTCCGGCCATGCTCGCTGTGCTGGCAGTGATCACCTTCATCGTGCTGGCCCGCGCGTTCCGGTCTCTGGTGCTCCCCGCCAAGGCGGTGGTCGCCAACCTGATCTCTGTCGGCGCGACCTACGGCGTGCTTGTCCTGGTCTGGCAAGACGGTCATGGCTCGACCGCGATCTGGGGACTTCCGGGCACCGGCGCGATCACGGCCTGGATCCCGCTGTTCGTCTTCGCGTTCGTCTACGGGCTGTCGATGGATTATGAGGTCTTCCTGCTCGCCCGCGTGCGCGAGGAATACGACCGGACCGGATCGACGAACGAGGCCGTCGTAACAGGCGTCGGCCGCACTGGCAGGCTTGTCACGTCGGCGGCGCTGATTCTGTTCCTCGCGATGGCTGCACTCGCCAGCGCGCCGCTGACGTTCCTGAAAGTCTTCGCCACGGGGATCGGCGCAGGCATTCTGCTTGACGCGACCGTCGTGAGATCGCTCCTGGTACCGGCGCTGGTATCGCTGCTCGGCGACTGGAACTGGTGGCTGCCATCATGGGCGGCTCGCATCCTTCGCGTCCCGGCGGGGTCGCCGCGAGGACAGCTGCCGAGGCCTGCTACCCGGGCTGGCTCGGCATTGTAGGTATCGAGGACGTGGCGCTGCCGAACCCTGCTGGGTGCGTCATCAGACGGTCCAGAGGGCCTCGGTAGGTGACAACCGGGCGGCTCGGATGGCCGGCAGCAGCCCGGCCAGTGCGCCGATGACGACAGCCGCGGCAAGGCCGCCCATCCATGCGTCGGCGGGAATGACGACGGGCCAGCGTTTGACATGGGCGTAGACCGCGGTCGCGGCGACGCCGGCGATGACCCCGATGACGCCGCCGGCCAGCGCGAGCAGGGTGGCTTCGGCCAGGAACTGAGCCCGGATCTGGCCGCGGGTGGCGCCGAGCGCGCGGCGCAGCCCGATCTCGGAGCGGCGTTCGAGGACAGAGATGACCATGATGTTGGCTACTCCGATCGCGCCGACCAGCAGGGCGACTGCGCCCAGGCCGAGGTACAGAGTGTCGAGGGCGCTCTTGGCGTCAGCCTGGGCGGTGAGCGCAGCTGACGGCTGGGAAACGCTGACGTAGCCGGGGTTTTCCGGGTTGGCCTGGGCGGCGAGCAAGTTGTCCACGGTAGTCGTGATGGCCTGGTTGTCCGAGGTAGTGCGCACGTAAATCTGCGAGGGATTCCGGTCTGCGCCGAGATAGTGCGCGGCGGCCGGGAACCCGACCAGCACTGCCGAATTGATCTCCGGAGCATAGGTACCCGGGACCGGCCTGAGGATACCGGTCACGTAGAACCACTGGCTCTGTGCGGGGCTGGCACCGACCCTGATCCGCTCGCCTGGCCAGATCCGGTCGATACCCAGGAGCTGGGCGGCCTCGGCGCCGAGCACGGCCACAGGCTGGCGGCTCGTGGCGGCGTTGAGGTAGCTGCCCTGGGCGACGGAGGTGCCGGCCACGGCGGGCAGGCCCAGCGTTGCGGCCGCCACGGCGAGCGCGTTGGTTTCCACTGACGGGATGTAGGGGGACTGGTAGGCGTTCGCGCCGCTGACGGTCCCGGTGTACTGGACGTTCGTCACGCCCGGCAGTCGGCGGATCATGGCAGGTGCGACTGCTGGTAGCTGTGCGATTGAGCCGGAGAGGGTCTGGCCGCTGGTTACGGTCAGCAGGTTGGTCCCCAGACGGGTGATCTCGTCAGTAAGTCCGGCTGCGGAAGACTGCGAGAGGCCGAGCACAGCCACGATGGCCGCCACCCCGATCGCGATGCCCAGAGCCGACAGGCCGGCGCGCAGCTTTCGGGTCCGTAGCCCGATACTGGCCAGCGCGGCAAGGTCAGCAGGCCGCAGCTGAGCAGCAGACGACGAGACCCAGGCGGCTGTCCGCCGCGAATCGCTCGTCATGACCGCTCGTCCAGCGCGCCTGCGGAGCGACGGAGCGGACCGGTGTCAGCGACGATCTGCCCGTCGACAATCTCGACGCGTCGGCGCATGCGGGCAGCGACCTCCTGGTCGTGCGTGATGACGATGATCGTGGTGCCGGCGGCGTTGAGTTCTTCCAGCAAGCGCAGGATCGAGGCGCCGGTCCGCGAGTCGAGGTTGCCGGTGGGTTCATCAGCCAGGACCACCCGCGGGCGGCCCGCGACGGCCCTGGCGATAGCCACCCGCTGCCGTTCCCCGCCCGACAACTGCGTGGGCCGTGCGCCGGCCCGGTGCGCCAGCCCGACCCGTTCGAGTGCCTGAAGCGCCAGTTGCGTCCGCTCGCTGCGGCGCACGCCGGCGTACAACAGCCCGTCGGCGACGTTGCCGAGCGCCGTCCGGTGCTCCGCGAGGAAGAACTGCTGGAACACGAACCCGATCCGGGATGCGCGCAGCCCGGCCAGCTTGCGGTCGGTCATTGCCGCCACATCCATGCCGGTGACCCGCACGTTCCCGCTGGTCGGCTTGTCCAGCGTGCCCATCAGGTGCAGCAACGTGGACTTGCCCGACCCCGACGGGCCGACCACTGCCACCAGCTCACCGGCGGCAATCGCCAGGCTCACCCGGTCCAGCGCACGCAGTGGCGGTGACCCTGCATACACCTTGGTCACCTGGTCCAGCTCCAGTATTGTGCCCGCCGATGCAACCCGGGCGGCGGTGGTGGCAGCAGCTGCCAGCAGGCCGGCCGTCATGACGCCGCCACGACGACCCGTTCGCCGGCCCGCAGCGGACCAGTCACCTGCACCAGCCCGGAGTTGTCGTCGAAGATCCCGGGAGTCACCGGCAGGTAGCGCCGGGAGTTTCCAGGGCCACCGAGCTCCACCACGTATCCGGCGGGCGACCGGGCCAGTAGCGCCGTGACCGGCACCGCAAGCACGTTGCGTGCGGTGGCCGTGGTGATGTTCACCGTCACCGGCGCCTGGTCCAGGCTGCCGGCCGCGGCTGGCTGGGTCAGCTGAACCAGCACCGGAATCGTGGTGGTCGTCGTCCCGTCCCCTGATGTCGACGCAGTCGCCACCGTGCCGACCGAGGAGACCACCCCTGGCGTCGCAGTCCCGTCCGGCAACGTTACGGTCACGGCGTCGCCGAGCCTGACTTCGGATTCCTGCGACGTGTCCAGCGCAATGAGGACCACGTGCTGGTCAGAGGTCGCCTGCAGCAGCGGCCCGGCCGCCGGGCTGCCCAGCCTGCCGATCACCTGGGTGACCCGCAGCGCGGTTGGCTGGAATACCACCTGACCGCGTCCAAGCCAGTCCGCCGGGGTGGATACCCCCAGGTGTTCTTCCAGCCGCTGCACCGCGTAGGCCGTCTCTGCCGAGTAGTAGTCCCACCCGGCCGCGGAGATGCCCGCGCGACCGGCGTAGCCGAGGCGCACCAGGTCGTGGTTGAGCTGGGTGACATCCGCGCCTGTCACGCCCTCGGCCATGGTCCGCCAGGCTGGTGTGGTGCCGTACAGCAGCACCACCGGGCTGCCGTCATTGACGCGGTACAGCACCCGGCCCTGGCGGATCACTTGCCCGGGCGACGGCAGTCCGCCGGTCAGCGTCCCGCCGCCCTGTCCGGACACGGTGTAAGACCCGGCATATCCCAGCGTTGCGGCAACGGGTGTCACGGCCGACAGGTCTTCCCGCACCACCGGCCGCGTGGCGGGTGCCGCCCCCGGTCCTGCGGTCCCCGCCGGCGCAGCAGCAGAATCTACCTCGGCTCGCCAGCCGGTCACCCCGGCCGCCGCGACGACCACCATGCACAGCGCCACCCAGCGACCGCGGCCGCGCGATCTTCCTGGCCTGGCAGTGGCGTCTGCGCCGGGCGCTTCAGTCATGACTCATCTCCCCGTCCTTCCGGCCCCAAGGCCGCCGCAGACCGCAGTACCGCTCGCTCACCCGAGCGGCACGGGCACGCCCGCTGAGCCGCCTACCCGTCGCTCGCAGACGCGGTCCTTGGCTGCGAACAACGCCGAATGTGTGTACTGATCGCTGATGCCGGCACCGCTGACATCGAAGAACGGGCGCCCTTCGGAGTCGATCGTCGGATCGGGCCAGTTCGGCACCCCGTCGGAGCGCAGGCAGCTGGCGTACCTCCGCATGATCGTCAGCGCATTCTGCACAACGACCTGCGGGCAGTAGCCGGTCGTCTCACACTGCTGGATCGACCCGCTGGAGACCGGGTACAGGTGCCGGCAGGCCGTCTGCGCGGCCTGGAACTCGGTGTTGCTGACACCGAATCGCTGGGCGTCACCCTTAGGTACCGCTCCGTTGCTCGGCGGGTCGGGGAAATCCGGCACCCCGTGCGACCGCATGCAGCTGGAATAAGTGACCGCCGAGGGAGAGTTCGCTGACCCTCCCGCACGCGGGGAGTTTCCCGAACCGACCGAGGCCGGGCCGCCGCCGCATGCTGCAAGCAGGGCCAGCGCTGCAGTGGCGGTGATAGCAGCCGCGCTTCCCGCTGCCCGCCGGCGCCACCACCGGTTCCGGCTCGAGCTCCGGTACAGGCGCGGGAAGCGCGTGCTGCCGGGGCTTGCTGCCATCCGATTCATCTGCTGCTCCGTTCCGGGTATCCGGGGCATCCTGGCTGCTCTGGTTTAACAGGCAGCCGATGACAGGAGCCGAACAGCGATTGTTAGCGGGATGTCATCCGGACCGGCGCAGAATATGCAGGTGCGGGTGTTGGTCGTGGAGGATCACGTTGCGCTGGCCAACCGGATCGGTGAGGGCCTGCGCGACGCCGGGTTCGCCGTCGACGTGGTTTACGACGGTGAGGCGGCGCTGGATAGCGCCACGAGTACTGACTACGACGTGATCGTGCTCGACCGCGATCTGCCGGCCGTGCACGGCGACCGGGTCTGCCGCGTGCTGGTGCGCGACGGTTCGCCCAGCCGCATCCTGATGCTGACGGCGGCCGCTGACGTCGAAGACCGGGTCGACGGGCTGGAGCTCGGCGCTGATGACTATCTCGGCAAGCCGTTCGCCTTTCATGAACTGGTCCTGCGCATCCGCGCGCTGGGGCGGCGCGGGCCTGGTTCGCCCGCGGTCGTGCAGCACGGCGACCTGGTGGTTGATCGCGCGCGGCACCGGGCCAGCCGGGCCGGGATCCCGCTTGCCCTGACCCGCAAGGAGTTTGGCGTGCTGGACTGCCTGGCCGGGGCGGGCGGCGCAACCGTGAGCGCCGAAGTGCTGCTCGAACACGTCTGGGACGCGTACGCCGACCCGTTCAGCAACACAGTCGCGGTGACGGTCGGCAGGTTGCGGCGCAAGCTGGGCGAACCGCCGCTGATCCAGACCGTTGTCGGCGTTGGCTACCGGTTGTGAGACGGCACATCAGTGCGCGGTCTCGCCTGACGTTCCTGTATGCGTCGCTGTTTGCTCTCGGCGGGGCGGCGCTAGTTGTGGTCACCTACCTGCTGGTCGCGCACAGCCTGCAAAGCACCGCAACCACTAGGATTCCGGCGTCGGTCCAGCCGGTGATCGGGAAATGCGTCGTGGCGGCGCAGAACGGGGGCGGCGCTCGTGCCTTGGACCAGTGCGCCGAGATTTATGCCAGCGGTGTCGAGGCCGGCCTCGCCGCCCAGCGAAGTGCGACACTGGCCCACCTGCTGACCTATTCGCTGCTAGGCCTGGCCGGTGCCGCGCTGCTTGCAGCGGCCGCGGGCTGGATCGCCGCCGGCCGGATCCTCCGGCCGGTGCACCGGCTCACCGCAGCTGCCCGAGAGGCGAGCGAGCAGAACCTGTCCCTGCGGATCGCCCTGCAAGGCCCGCGTGACGAGCTCCGTGAGCTCGCCGAAACCTTCGATGCGATGCTCGCCAGGCTCGACCAGGCATTCAGCAGCCAGCGGCAGTTCATCGCCAATGCCAGCCACGAGCTTCGCACGCCGCTGACCGTGATGCGCACCGCGATGGACGTGGTCCTCGCTAGACCGGAGCCAACGCGCGAAGAGCTGACATCGATGGCCGCCGAGATCCGCCAGGCCGTCGATCACTCCGAGCGGCTCATCGAGGTACTGCTAGTGCTTGCCCGAGGCGACCAGGCGCGCAACCTCACTGACCCGCTAGATCTCGCGGCCGTCGCCGAGGACGCACTCGACGGCCGCGAGATCAACGGCATCACTACCACCGCCACGCTCGACCAAGCCCCGGTGACCGGCGACGGAGTGCTCCTCGAACGGCTTGTCGCGAACCTGCTCGATAATGCGGAGCGCTACAACGTTCCAGGCGGTACCGTCACGATCTCGACTGCTACCCACGACGCGACGTGCGTCCTGCGGGTGGTCAACACCGGAGCCGTAGTGCCGCCCGACATGGTCGACCGCCTGCTCCTGCCGTTCACCCGGATGACCGATCGAACCCGGCACGACGGATTCGGTCTCGGCCTCACCCTGGTGTCGTCCATCGCCGCCGCCCACAACGGGACGGTGCACATCGCCGCGGTCCCTACCGGCGGCCTTGACATCACCGTCTGTCTGCCGCGACGCGACAGCGCCGCTACTCCGGCGCCAGCGCAGCCGTAGCTGCAGATAACAGTCGCCGATGTCGAGCCCGTTTCCTTTCTCATATCTGGAAACGGGCACTTACCGGTACGGTCACTTGGCCGGCCGCGAAGAGAGTCGTCAGTTGAGTTCGGTGAGCCCGGCCGCCGTCAGCAGATAGGCGCCCGGCCGGAAGTTCTGGCTGGCGGCAAGTTCGAGCACTGCCTTTCCGGCCTGCTCGGTGGTCAGCGCGTAGCCGCGCGTCGCCAGGAAGTCGGGCACGGCCATGCCCTCTCGTGCGGCGTAAGCCGCGACGGCGGCCGCGCCGAGATCGGTCGCCGGGGTCAGTTGCGGCAGGACCGACACGAACCTGATGCCGAGCCCGCCGCGCTCCGACTCCGCCGCGGCATAGGACGCCATGAACCGAATGGTGCCCTTCGCGCCGGCGTAGCCGCCGCTCAGCGGCGATCCGACCACCGCCGCACCGCTGGAGAAGGCAATCACGACGCTGCCGGGCGGCAACGGCCTCAACAGCGCCTCCCTGGTCCAGTGGAAGACCTGTTGCACGTCCACTTCCCAGTTCCGGCTGAAGGACTGCCAGGTTTGCTGGTGCAGCGGTCGTGACAGCGGCGAAGCCCCTGCCGCAAGGACGATCACGCCAGGCGAGTAGCTGTCGATGAGCTGGCCCGCCACGACGGGATCGGCCGCGTCGGCCGCCACCGAGGTGAAGCGCGGGCCCAGCTCAGTCTGTGTGTCCGCGAGCCGGGCCGGATCGCGGGCAACGCCGACGACGGACGCGCCGGCCTGGACAAAGGCAGCGGCTGCAGCCCGGCCAAAGCCTTTGCTGGCGCCGGTGACGATTGCCGTCGTGCCGGATAGCTGATTCGCTGACATTCGGGTCTCCTCGGGATGTGCCGGGCTGGCGCGCGCTTTGCGCGTTCACCGGGTACCGATCCGCGGCGCCCGCAGAACTCATCGGCCAGATATTTCACTGCTGACCGGTGATTCCGGGGCCTGGCCCGGATCTGACTGTGCGGGGCCGGGTGTGCCGCCGCGGGGCAGCACAGGGCGCGATAGGCACGGCGAGATATGCAGGGTGCGACGCAGGAGATGACATGACAGCCATCGATCAGGCGCAGGAGGCCGCGATGCCGGTCAACGGCGACTTCGTTGCGCTCGCGGATCCGTACCGGAACGAACTGCTGGCGTACTGCTACCGGATGCTCGGATCTGTCGAGGAGGCCGAGGATCAGGTTCAGGAGACGCTGCTGCGAGCGTGGCGCTCCTACGGTGACTTCGAAGGCAGGTCGTCACTACGTACCTGGCTGTACCGGATCGCGACGAACCGCTGCCTGCGCGCGCTCGAGACCCGCAGCCGCCGGCCGCTGCCGTCGGGGCTAGGCGAGCCAGCCGGCAACCCGGGCGAGGTCCGGCCCGGTCCGCGTGCTGACATCCCCTGGCTGCAGCCATTTCCTGACGCGATGCTTGGCAGCGGGCCAGCGGATCCGGCCTCCATCGTTGCCGTCCGGGCGAGTATGCGGCTGGCGCTAATCGCCGCGCTGCAGTACCTGCCCGCCCGTCAGCGCGCGGTCCTGATCCTGCGCGACGTCCTCGGCTGGCACGCGGCGGAGGTTGCCGACCTGCTCGGTGTCTCGACGGCGGCTGCCAACAGCGTGCTTCAGCGAGCGCGTGCCCGGCTGGCCGAGGTGTCGCCAGCCGAAGATGACCTGCGCGAGCCAGCTGACCCGGCTGATCGCGCGTTGCTCGACCGCTATATGGCCGCTTTCGAATCCGCCGACGTGCCGGCGCTGACAGACCTGCTGCGGGAAGATGCCACCTTTGAGATGCCGCCGCTGCCCTACTGGTTCGCCGGCCGAGACTCGATCGGGCGGTTCATGGCAGCTGTGGTGCTGACTGAGCCTGGCCGGTTCGCGCTCGTGCCCGTGGCGGCTAACGGCCAGCCGGCGTTCGCTTGCTACGTGCGCGCCGACCGCGGCTCACTGCGGCCCCACGGGATTCAGGTGCTGACTATCAGGTCCGGCCACATCGCCGGGGTCGTCTCGTTCAATGACGGCGCCCTGCTTGCCAGGTTCGGCTTGCCGGACAGATGGCCGGCTGGCACCGCTAGCGGTACGCCTGCTTCGTCGCACCGGCCGGACTGACACTGCCTGGTGCGATGCGCAGTGGTTTCGCGGCGACCGGCGCGGGCATGCCTGTGGCGCCGGGCACTTACTCAGCGTATGTGAACAGTTACGCAGTGGGTTGCCGACGACAGAGCGGGTTGCCGGCAGCGAGCGAGTAATGCCTGGCGCCTACCCGTAGCGTCGGCCGCGCTTGGAGCGCGTTGCCGCTGTAACTGAGGAGATGTGTTGCCCGCCAAGCGTTCCACCTCGACTACTACACGGCGCACGGCGACCTCGTCCCGGCGTCCGGCAGCAAGTACCAGGCGCCCGGCCGCATCTGCCACGCGCGTGCCGAGCCCGGCGCCGAGCCCGGACGGTCATACCCAGACAATGACCAGCCAGCCGTGGCTGCACCAGAAGGGCGTCGAGCTCCAGAAGTTCGGCACCGTCCGGCAGTTCCCCATCGCGCTATCCCATGACACCCGGATGTTCTCCTGCCAGCTTCTCAATCAGACCCTGGCCGACTCTCAGATTCTGTTCGCGCTGTACAAGAAGCATCACTGGCTGATGCGCGGCGCGACCTTCTATCAGCTGCACTTGCTCCTCGACAAGCACGCGGGCGAGCAGCTCGAACTGATCGACATGATCGCCGAGCGGGTGCAGACGCTGGGCGGCGTTGCCGTCGGCGACCCGCGGCACGTCGCCGAAATCACCAGCATCCCGCGGCCGCCGAACGGTGCCGAGGAAGTCCCGGCCATGCTCTCCCGGCTGCTGGAAGCGCACGAGATGATTCTCGCGGGCGCCCACGATGCGGCCGCGCGCAGCGCCAAGATGGGCGACGACGGCACCAACGACCTGTTCGTCTCCGACGTAATCCGCACCGGCGAGCTGCAGGCCTGGTTCCTCGCCGAGCATCTGGTCGACACGCCTCTGGTGCATACCTGACGGGCTGGCCCGCGCCGGTGCCCGGCCGCAGCAGGGTGACATCGCCGTCCAGGGCGGGGAACACCTCGCTGGCGACGCCTGCGGCCTCCCACCGCAACCCAGCCTGGAGGAGGCCGTCGCGGTCGACCGGGTCCAGGAAGCTCACCCGGACAAGCTTGCCCGTGCCCGGCCAAAGGTCCCGGACCTGCTAGGACATCGGCACACGGCGTCGGTCCTGGCTCAGGCGGGCGGCACACCCTGGGGACCGGTGTCCACCGGAGGATATGTGCGTGCTGGCGCCTGCCGCGTTCTAAGGTGAGAGGGTCAGCAGGGCGGTTAGCCGAGCCCCGAGCCCCCGAACTGTGAGATGCGCCACCTCGCTGATCTAGGCTGGCTAGGGCCTCGCCTGGACCAGAACGGTATCGTCGGGGAGTTCTCGGCTCTTGGCATGCTGCCAGCGCGGGTCCCGCGTGGCGGCAACGAGCCCTAGGCGGACGGCCCGTGGCCGTCACACTTAGCATAAAATTCCCAGGATTGCGACCGCGGGCGCCGGTATGGGATGGGCGGAGAGATTCAGTTGGAAGCCGTGAAGTACTCAATTGTCATCCCTATTTATAACGAGGAAGAGTCGTTTCCTGCGCTGGTCAAGCGGTTGCGTGAGGTGATGGACCAGCTCGACGGTCCGGCCGAGGTTGTGCTGGTTGATGACGGCAGCCGGGATCGCAGCTATGAGCTGATGGCAGCAGTGAACCGGGAGGATCCCCGATTCAAGGTGCTGCAGTTGTCCCGGAACTTTGGCCACCAGATCGCCATTACCGCGGGGATGGACGTCGCGGCCGGTCAGGCAGTGATCGTGATGGACGCTGACCTGCAGGACCCGCCCGAGGTGATCTTGCAGATGGCGGCACGCTGGCAGGAGGGCTACGAGGTTGTGTATGCCGTCCGGGAGCACCGCGAGGGGGAGACGCTCTTCAAGCGGAGGACAGCGACGATCTTCTACGGCATTCAGCGGCGCCTGGCCGAGATCGACCAGCCGGTCGAGGTCGGCGATTTCCGGCTGGTGGACCGCAAGGCGCTGGACGCGTTCCTGCAGATGCGGGAGCGGAACCGGTATGTGCGGGGGATGTTCTCGTGGGTGGGATTCCGGCAGACCGCGGTGCCGTATACCCGCGCCTCGCGGGCAGCGGGAGAGAGCAAGTATCCGTTCCGGAAGATGGTGGGGCTGGCGCTGGACGGGTTCGTCGGGTTTTCCACGGCGCCCCTGCGGTTCGCGCTGAGCCTTGGGCTGGTGATGGCCGCGGTCTCGGTTGCGTACGGGATCGTGCTAATTGCACTCAAACTAGCCGGGTTGTCGTTCCAGCCTGGCTATGCTTCCTTGCTGGTGGCGATCACCTTCCTCAGCGGGGTGCAGTTGACAGTGATTGGCATGGTGGGCCAGTACGTGGCCCGGATCTATGACGAGGCCAGGGCAAGGCCGCTATACCTGGTGCGGGAAGCTCGGGGGTTCACCTCCGGCGGTCACGCCGGCGGCGGGGCTGACGCCGAGGCGCTGTGGCCGGCGGCCAGCCCGGATTCACTGATCCGCGGCCAGCGCGTGCCGCCGCTGCCGCCGACGACGTGACTGCGACCAGCGATCCCGACGATCGACGATCTGGCCAGGCTGGCGCCACGGTGGCGGACAAGCAGGAGCCTGCGCCGGGTGCGCCGTCCACGTCGGGGAACTGGCTCAAGTCCCCTGTGCTGCAGGGCGGTATCGCCTTCCTGGCCTATCTCATTGTCTGGGTAGGCACCGCGTTCCGGCCGGTCGTCCATCACGCGTCGCTGATGCTGCTCGACCAGAGGAGCATGGACCCGAATTTCTACGTATGGAGCCTTCGGTGGTGGCCATACGCGATCGGGCATGGCCTGGACCCGCTGTATTCGCATCAGATAGCGGCACCGACCGGGCATTCGCTGGCCTGGGTGACCACGGTTCCGCCGCTCGCGTTGCTTTCCACGCCGCTGACCCTGGCCGCTGGTCCGGTGGTCGCGTTCAACCTTCTGGCTGCGGTTGCCCTGCCGTTGTCAGCGTGGGCGGCGTTTGTGCTGTGCCGCCGGCTGACCGGGAAGTTCTGGGCCGCGCTTGCTGGCGGGGCCGTCTTCGGCTTCTCCGCCTACCAGATGAATCACGCCAGCGCCGGCCAGCTCAACCTGGTCTACAGCCTGCTCGTACCGATCATCGCCTACCTGGTCTTGCTGTGGCGTGAGGAGCGCATCTCCTCCCGCACCTTCGTGATCCTGGCTGGCCTGGCCATGGCGCTGCAGTTCTACCTGTTCCTGGAGACCTTCGCCGACATCACAGCGCTCCTGGTCGTCTCGCTCGCCGTCGGCTTCGCGCTTGCGGGCCGGGAGAGCCGCCCGGCAGTACTCCGGCTGGCCAAGGTCTGCGGCCTTGCCTACGTGATCGCACTCGTCCTCGCCGCGCCGTATCTCGGCTACGCGCTGACAACCAAGGCGCCGAAGCCGGAGAAGGTCACCGGAATGGACCTGGCAAGCCTGGTGGTACCCAGGCCGGGCCGGACCTTCGGCATTCACTGGCTGAGGCACCTGGCAATCGCGCCGAACCCCATCTCAGCGGCGTGCTATGTGGGCATCCCGCTGTTCGTCCTGGCCATCCTGCTGGCCGTGACGTGCTGGCAGAGCAGGCTGGTCCGGTTCCTGACCGTCATGCTGGGCCTCATCCTGGTGGCCTCAGTCGGCCCGGTGGTCTACCTGGAGGGTCGCCGCAGGGCAGAGGTGTTCTGGGCGGAGCTCTTCCGCTTGCCGCTAGTGCGCAACGCCTACCCGCTCCGTCTCATGCTGTTCGCCTACCTGATCCTCGCGGTCGGCGTCGCACTGTGGCTGGCTGGCCCGGCGAAGCGGCTGCCCTGGGCACGCTGGGGACTCGCCGTCCTGGTGGTCGTGTTCATCGCCCTGGACACCATCCCGATCAAGGTAAGGGCGCATACCACCGAGCCAGTCTTCATCAGTGCCGGGCAGTACCGTCGCCAGCTCGCGCCCGGCGAGATCGTGGTGGTGGTCTCCCAGGTCGGCAACGCCGGGATGCTCTGGCAGGCGCAGTCCGACTTCTACATGCGGCTCGCCGGCGGGTTCATCAACGCTGGTCTCAGTCATCGGACCGACTTGCCGAAGGCGGTTCAGGATCTGGCCAGAGCCACGCCCGCCGACGTCGCCAACTTCGAGCAGTTCGTCAGGACCGACCACGTCGGCGCAATTCTGCTAGACGCCAACAGCGAGCCGAGGTGGGTGGGGATCTTTCACCGGGTCGGCTTCGTCGGGCACACCGTTGGGGGCGTGATCGTATACCCGACGAGGGGCTGTGCGTCGTGCCGTCTGCTGGACTCGGCAGAGATCGGACGGAAAGCGCCAGCAACGGCCTAGGATCTGCTGCCAGACTGGTGTGGCATCATCGATAAGCTGGCAAGCCGTCAGGATCGATCTGGTCAGATCTCGCTGGCGGGGCAGGCCTCAGCGCCTAGCCATCCTTCGTTGCTTCAGATAATCACCTTTCTCTGACGGGGTGCAGTTGACAATGCTTGCCATGGCGGGCCGCGTGGCGCGGGTCTATGACGAGGCCGGGGGCCGACGGCCGTTGAACACGTCATGACCGCGATCAGTCCGGCCGACGACGGACGGCCCGGCCAGACCGCCCAGCTCGCAGCACGTGCGAAGCCAGCGGCAGACCAGGCAGGCGCCCGGTCCGCCCGGTCCTGGTCGCCAGCTCAGCAGGGGCTGGCGGCGCTCGGCATTTACCTGCTCGTCTGGCTCCTTACCGCCGACCAGGTGCTGATTCACCACCTGAACTGGGCGGAGATCGACCAGAGGAGCATGGACCCGAATTTCTACGTGTGGAGCCTCCGGTGGTGGCCATACGCGATCGGGCACGGACTGAATCCGCTCTACACGAACCAGATCGGAGCCCCGGCCGGTCATTCGCTGGCCTGGGTGACTACAGTGCCGCCGCTGGCTTTGCTCGCGGCGCCGCTGACTTTGACGGCCGGCCCCGTCGTTGCCTTCAATATCCTCACTGCGATCGCGCTGCCGTGCTCGGCGTGGGCGGCGTTTATGCTGTGCCGGCGGCTGACCGGGAAGTTCTGGGCCTCGCTGGTCGGCGGGGCGGTATTCGGCTTCTCCGCCTACGAGGTCAATCACGGCAGTGCCGGGCAGCTCAACCTGGTCTACAGCCTGCTGATGCCGATCCTCGCCTACCTCGTAGTGGCCTGGTGGCAAGGCAGCATCAGATCCCGGACCCTGGTGATCCTTGCGGGCCTGGCTATGGCACTGCAGTTTTACCTGTTCCTGGAGACCTTCGCGGACATGACGGCGATCCTGGCCGTCTCGCTGGTGCTCGGCTTCGCCATCATCGGCCGCGCTAGCCGGGGGCGGATCGTCCAGCTGGCGAAACTGCTGGGCCTCGGGTACGCCATCGCGATCGTCGCAGCGCTGCCTTACCTGGCCTACGCGTTCAGCGCCAAACCGCCGCAGCTGAGGGCGATAACCGGCCTGGACCTGGTCAGCCTCGTGGTTCCCCGGCCGCAGCGTACCCTCGGTATCCCCTGGCTGAGGCACCTGGCGTGGGAGCCGGTCCATACCTCTGCCGCCGGCTATATCGGCATACCGCTGCTGGTGCTGGCGCTCCTGCTGGCGGTGACCAGCTGGCAGGACCGGCTGGTCCGGTTCCTGACCTGCATGCTCGCCTTCATCATCGTGGCCTCGTTCGGGCCTGACCTCTACGTAGCGGGGAGGCCGGTCGCCAGACTGCCCTGGGCCAGCCTGTGGGGGCTGCCGTTCCTCCGCAATGCCTATCCGTCCAGGCTGATGCTGTTCGCCTTCCTGGCCCTGGCGGTGGGTACCGCGCTCTGGCTGGCCGGCCCGGCCAAGCGACTGTCCCCTGGCCGGGTGGCACTGGCTGTGCTCGTGCTGGCGTTCATCGCCATGGACACGCCCACCATCGCCATCTCGCAGCACACCACGCTGCCGAAGTTGATCAGCTCCGGAGCGTACCGGCAGCAAATCAAGCCGGGCGAGATCGTCGTGGTGGTCTCTAGCGTGGGCAACGCCGGCATGCTGTGGCAGGCTGACACGGGCTATTACATGCGGATAGCCGGCGGGTTCATCAACGCCGGCCTGAGTCACCAAACCGATCTGCCGCTGGTGGTCAAGGATCTTGCCGCCGGAACGCCGGCCTACGTCGCGGATTTCGAGAAGTTCGTCAAGACTGACCATGTCGGCGCGATCCTGCTGGACGCGAAGAACAAGCCGCCGTGGGTCCGCATCTTCGGCCGGGTCGGCCTGGTCGGCCACCGCGTCGGCAACGTGATCGTTTACCCGACGGACGGTTGTCGAGCCTGCCGCCTGGTCGGCCCTGGCCCGCTGAAGGCGCGCCCCGCGTAGGTCCTCAGCTGGGTTACCGCAAGTCAGGTGCGCAGCGGTGGCGGTAATACTCTTGTCATGAACTGCCAGAAACAAGCGGATTGTCGCTCCTGCCCGGCTATGCTTCGCTGGGGCATGATTCGGCACGCCGGATGGCCGACGATGACATTTGTTTCTTTGGCATGGCTTTCCATTTCGCGATTGACGGGGGCAGCACGTACGTGGCCAGGATTCTTGGTCCGGAAGGCAGTGGCAGCGAGGTTACGAACTCGACCGCGGCGCCCGGCGACCAAGGGCCTGGACGCACGGGTCGCCATCTAGGACAACCGGCCGCGCAGGCGGCGGGTGCCCGCGTCCTTCGGCCTTCAGTTCAGGGCCTCGTCGCGCTCGGCATCTACCTCGCGGTCTGGCTGCCGACCGCGATGCGTCCGCTCGTCGAGCACCTCGGGCGATCCCAGCTAGCCCAGACCAGCCCGGACCCCAACTTCTACTTGTGGAGCCTGCGGTGGTGGCCGTATGCGCTGCGGCACGGGCTCAACCCGCTGTACTCAACGCAGCTCGATGCACCGGTCGGCCATGCCCTGGCTTGGACGGCGACGGTCCCAGCGCTGAGCTTGCTTGTCGCGCCGCTGACACTAATGGCCGGACCTGTCATCGCTTTCAACGTCCTGGCCATCGCGGCGGTACCGGTAGGCGCATGGGCCGCGTTCGTCCTCTGCCGCCGCCTGACGGGAAGGTTCTGGCCCGCGCTGGCGGCCGGCGCCGTCTTCGGCTGCTCGGCGTACGAGACCAATCACTACGGTGCCGGGCAGATGAACCTGACCTACACCCTGCTGCTGCCGATCCTGGCCTACCTCATGCTGCTCTGGCGCGATAAGGCCATCAGCTCACGTGCCTTCGTGATCCTGGCAGCGTTGGCGCTGGCGATCCAGTTCTATATTTCGCTGGAGATCTTCGCCGACCTCACCGCGTTCCTCTTCATCTGTCTCGGAGCGGGCTGGGTGCTGGCCGGACGGCGCTACCGAGCGGAGGTGCTGTCCCTCGCGAGGCTTACCGGACTTGGTTATGTCATCGCTGGAGTGCTGGCCGCGCCTTATATCCGGTACGCCTTGCTGACGACCCCGCCAAAGCCCCCCGCGCTTGTCTCGCTCGACCTGGCGAGCCTGGTGATACCCCGAGCCGGCCGGACCTTCGGGATCAGCTGGCTTGCCGGCGCTGCGGCCGGACCGCATCCGGTGTCGAACGGCGGCTACGTCGGGGTCCCGCTGCTAGTGCTCGCGGTGCTGCTGGCCGCCACCGCCTGGTCAAGCCGGCTCGTCAGGTTCTTGTCCGTCATGCTGGTCCTCATTGTGGCGGCATCTCTCGGACCCGAGCTTTACCTGGAGGGACATCCGGTCGCCCGGCTGCCGTGGGCCGCGCTTTACCAGCTTCCAATCGTGCGGAACGCTTACGCGACACGCCTGATGCTATTCGCGTACCTTGCTCTCGCGGTGGCCGTCGCCCTATGGCTCGCAGATACGGGGCTTGCAAGATCGACCAGACGCGCCGCATGGGGCCGGTATGCGCTCGCGCTGCTGGTCATTGGCACTGTCGCGGCGGACACTCCCGCTATCGTGGTCACGCGGAACAGCACTGTCCCGGCCTTCATCAGCTCGGGACAGTACCGCGATGATCTTTCCAACGGCGAGATTGTGGTTGTGGTGTCCAACGTCCGCAACGCCGGCATGCTCTGGCAGGCGCAATCGGACTACTACTTCCGAATAGCGGGCGGATTCCTGAACGAAGGATTCAGCCACCGGACCGACCTGCCGGTGCCTGTACAGCAACTGGTCCGTGGCACACCTGCCGCCGCGGCAAGCTTCGAGAAGTTCGTCAAGGCCGATCATGTGGGAGCGATCTTGGTGGATGCCCGCTACATTCCTCGCTGGACAGGCATCTTCGGCAAAGTCGGCCTGGTCGCGCACCGCGTCGGCAGCGTGATCGTCTACCCGACGGACGGCTGTCAAGGGTGCCACGCGCTCGGGCGTCAGCATGCGCGGAGGACTGCTTCATGACCTGGGAAGAGGTGCTTGCGTACTGCCTGGCCAAGCCGGGCGCGTGGCAGGACGAGCCATGGGACGGCGATGTGGTGGCGAAGGTCGGCGGGAAGATCTTCGCTTTCCTCGGCTCGGGCGATGCCGCCGGCATCGGGCTTAAGTGCGGCCCGACGCGCGAGGCGGCAGACGAGTGGCTTGCCCGGTACCCGGCCGATGCCTCGGTGATGCGCTACATCGGCAGGTCTGGCTGGAACTCGCTGAGCATTACCGGGTCGATCCCGCCGGACGAACTGACCGAGGCGATAGACACCTCCTACGAGACGGTAGTCAGCAAGCTGCCGAAGAAGGACCGGCCGCGCGTCGGCGACTGATTCGAACACCTTTCGTGCCGGAAACGAGCACGTGCAGCCCCCGGCAGCCGGCCGCGCCGCGGCCGGCTCACCGCAGGCCGTCCAGCCTGGTGACAGCTTCGTCCAGCTCGGCCACAAGCGCGGCGATGACGTCCGCTACTGGCCTGACCTCGTTCATCCGGCCCACAATCTGGCCGACTGGCATCGGGATGACGTCCGGGTTCCCGGATCGCATCAGCCGCTGATGGGCCTCCGCGACGAGCAGGTTCTGCAGCGGCATCGGCAGCGGCTCGGGCGCGCTGGGCTCCAGCCACGCGTCGGTCCAGCTGTTCTTCAGCAGCCGGGCCGGCTTGCCGCTGTAGATCCGCGAGCGGACGGTGTCCGACGACGTGGCTGCCAGCAGTGCCTCGCGGAGGCCTGGCAGCGGCGATAGCGCCGCGTACTCGCTCGTAATCAGCCAGGCCGAGCCCATCCACACCCCGGCAGCGCCAAGCGCAAGCGCGGCGGCGATCTGCCGTCCGCTGCCGATCCCTCCGGCGGCCAGCACCGGGACATCAGCCCCGACCGCGTCGACGACCTCGGGCACCAGCACCATGCTGGCGATCTCGCCGGTGTGGCCGCCTGCCTCATAGCCCTGCGCGACCACGATGTCGACGCCCGCGGCGACGTGCGACTGCGCGTGGGCGGCCTTCCCGGCCAGCGCCGCGACCAGCATGCCCCGGTCATGCGCGCTTGCGATGATGTCGGCCGGCGGGGATCCGAGCGCGTTCGCGATCAGCCGCGCCGGGTGCGCCAGCGCCACCTCGACCTGCGCCCTGGCGACCGAGTGCAGCCAGCCGAGCACGCCGTCACTGGCCTGCGCGCCTTCGGGCAGCGGCGGCACGCCGAGCTTGACCAGGGTCTGATCGACGAAATCGCGGTGCCCGGCCGGAATCAGCTGGTTCAAATCGATCGCGGCGCCTTCGGCCGGGATCTTGGCTGGCATGACGACGTCGATGCCGTACGGGCGCCCGTCGGTGCTGGCGTCCATCCAGTCCAGCACCTTGTCCAGCTCAGCAGCGTCGTTGAACCGGACACAGCCGAGCACGCCGAGGCCGCCAGCCCGGCTGATCGCCGCCGCGACGTGCTCGGACGGAGTGAAGCCGACGATCGGGTGCTCGATACCCAGCTGGTCGCACAGTGCAGTTCGCATGCCAGTGGCTCCTCAGACGGACTGAACGCCGGATCTGCCAGCCTCGTTACCGTCGGCGGCTGCCAGCTGATCTTCGGCGTAACGCCGAGCCCAGCGGTAGTCGGCCTTCCCGGCAGGTGTCCTGCTGATCTGCTCGACCAGCCACACCGATCTCGGCACCTTGTATCCGGCGATCTGGGTCCGCAGGTGCGCCTCAAGCTCCGCGAGGTCGATGTTGTGACCGTCCCGCGGCTGCACCACGGCAGCCACCCGCTGTCCGAGGCGCTCGTCGGGAACGCCGATCACCAGCGCGTCGAAGACGCTGTCGAACGACTTCAGCGCGCCCTCGACCTCTTCCGGGTAGACCTTCTCCCCGCCGGTGTTCACGCAGGTATTTCCGCGGCCGAGCAGCGTGATCGAGCCGTCGTCCTCGACCCGCGCGAAGTCGCCGGGCACTGCATAGCGGACGCCGTCGACCTCGGCGAACAGCGCGGCGGTCTTGACCGGGTCCTTGTAATAGCCCAGCGGGATGTGACCGCCGCGGGCGATCCGGCCGATGCCGCCGGGACCGACCGGCCGGTTGTGCTCGTCGATCACGATCGTCGACGGCCCCCTCGTGACTGTCGGGCCCTCAGCCTTCTTGTTGCCCGCCGACACGTACCCGAGGCCGGTGAAGCCTGTCTCGGACGCGCCGATGGCATCGGTGATGACGACGTTCGGCAGCAGCGTGAGGTACTGGTCCTTCACGACCGGCGAGAACAGCGCGGCGTTGCTGGAGATCGCGAGCAGCGAGGTGACGTCGTACTCCTCCTGCTGGTACGCCTCGATCAGCGGCCTGGCCATCGCGTCACCGGTGATCATGAGCACGTTGACCCGATGCCGCTGGACCGCCCGCCAGACGGCGTGCGGGTCGAACTGCGGCACGAAGATGACCGTGTCCCCGCCGAACAGGCCGGGCAAGGTGCCCCATTGGGCGCTGCCGTGAATGAGCGGCGCAGTCGTGAGCCGGACCAGCCGCCGGCCCGGCAGTACCGCGACGGATCTGCTCCCACTCGTTCGGCAGGCGCTCACCGGTCGTGAAGTCGATGCCGCCGCCGAGCGTGCGCCACACGTCCTCGTGCCGCCAGAGCACGCCTTTCGGGTACCCGGTCGTGCCGCCGGTGTACAGCATGTAGATGTCGTCTGCGCTGCGCTCGGCGAAGTCGCGCTCGGACGACTGACCGTCTAGCCCTGCCGCGAAATCGGTGGCAGCTGACGGAAGTGCCGTGCCGCTGCCGTCGTCGATGGCGAGCACAGCCTTGATGCCAGGATAATCGGGAAGCAGCGCAGCGACCTTGTCGCTGAACTGCCGGTCGTACACCAGGCCGACCAGTTCTGCCTCAGAGAACAGGTAGCGGAGCTCGGCCTCGACGTAGCGGTAGTTGATGTTGACCGGAATCGCCCGCAGCTTGTAGCTGGCCAGGATCGTCTCGATGAGGTCGATCGAGTTCCGTCCGTACACGCCGACGTGATCGCCGGGACCGACACCGGCGCCGGCGAGGTAGTGGGCCAGCTGGTTGCTCCGGGCCTCGAGCTCGCGGTAGCCGATCTGTGCGTCGCCGCACACGACGGCCAGGCGCTCAGGTACCGCGTCGGCAGCATGCTCGAAAAGGTCAGCGATATTCAGCGCCATGGGAAGAAACTAGAACGTGTTATCGTTCGGGGCAACTAACCGCCGGAAATTGTCCGCCGCGGCGAACGGAGACCTGCCCGATGACGTCGACCCCGGCCGGCCCGTCCGCGATCGATGGCCCGGCCGGCCCGGGCGCTGGCGAACAGCCGCACGCGCTGGTCGAAGTCCGGGGCCACGTGCTGATCATCACGATGAACCGCCCGCAGGCGCGCAATGCGCTGAGCGGCCCGATGATGGCGATCATGAAGGAGGCCTGGGACCGGGTCGACAGTGACCCGCAGATCCGCGTCTGCATCCTGACCGGCGCGGGCGGGGCGTTCTGCGCAGGCGCGGACCTTAAGGCGATGACTGCGGCGCCGCCGGGTGAGTCGTTCCGGGCCGGGACGTTCGACCCGTCGGTAATCGAGCCGCTGCTCAAGGGCCGCCGCCTGACGAAGCCGCTGATCGCAGCCGTCGAAGGCCCGGCGATTGCCGGTGGCACCGAGATCTTGCAGGCTACTGACATCCGGGTGGCCGGCCGGAGCGCCAGATTCGGTGTTTCCGAGGCCCGCTGGGGCCTGTTCCCGCTGGGCGGCTCGGCGGTCAGGCTGGTCCGGCAGATCCCCTATACGGTTGCCGCCGACCTGCTGCTGACGGGGCGGCACATAACGGCCGAGGAGGCTCTGCGCATCGGGCTGATCGGCTATGTCGTCGACGACGGGCAGGCGCTGCACAAGGCACTGGAGATCGCGGAGCTGATCGCGGCGAACGGCCCGGTTGCCGTGCAGGCGATCCTGACGGCGATCCGGGACACCGAGGGCATGGCCGAGAACGACGCGTTCGCGATAGAAACCAAGATCGGCATGGCTGTTTTCGCCAGTGATGACGCCAAGGAAGGCCCGCGGGCGTTTACCGAGAAGCGCAAACCTGACTTTCAGGGCCGCTGAGCGGCTACCCGAAGGGCGTCACTTACCGATCGGCGCCCCTGCAGGGGCCACGATCGGTAATTCACGCCCTTGCCGGGACCCACTTGGCGGCGGCACCTAGAACGTGTTTCACTCTGATCCGTGACCGAGCCGCCCGCTGCGCCGCTGAGCGCGCCTCTGACGATCAGTTTCGACTACACCCGGTCGCTTGGGCCGGTGCTCAGCCAGTTCATGACGGCGCTATCGCAGCGCACGATTCTCGGCTCCCGCAGCGCCGACGGACGCGTCCATGTCCCGCCGGCCGAGTACGACCCCGTCACTTTTCAGCCGCCGGCGGGCCTGGTAGCGGTCGGCCCGGCGGGCACGGTGCTCACCTGGTCGTGGCAACCCGAGCCGCGGGAGGGGCAGCCGGTGGACCGGCCGTTCGCCTGGGCGCTGATCAGGCTGGACGGCGCCGATACCGGCATGCTCCACGCGGTGGACGCGGGCTCACCAGGCCAGATGAGTACTGGCATGCGCGTCCGGCCGCGCTGGACAGCCAGCCCTGCCGGGCACATCACGGACATCGAATGCTTTGAACCTGCGCCGGACGAGGCGAGCGCGCCGGCGGCTGATGGCCAGGGCGCCGCCGTTCCCGCCGGATCGGGCGACGCCGTCACGATGATCACCACCCCGGTCCGGTTGCGTTACCAGCACACCGCGTCGGCGGAGGAGAGCCGCTACCTGCGTGCGCTGCAGGCCGGCAAAGTCATCGGCCAGCGGTGCCCGGTCTGCGGCAAGGTCTACATCCCGCCGCGCGGCGCGTGCCCCGTCGACGGCGTGCCGACGACGACCGACGTGGAACTGCCCGACGTCGGCACCGTCACTACGTTCTGCGTGGTGAACGTGCCGTTCCAGGGACAGCGCATCCCGTCCCCGTACGTCGCCGCACAGGTCCTGCTAGACGGCGCGGACATCGCGTTCCAGCACCTGATCCTCGGCTGCGAGCCGGCGGAAGTACGGATGGGCATGCGGGTCCGTGCGGTGTGGAAGCCGGCTGAGGAGTGGGGAACGACCGCCGAGAACATCAGCCACTTCGAGCCGGCCGGCGAGCCCGATGCGCCATACGACTCCTATGCCCGTCACTTGTGAGGAACGCCGGCCATGAGCGATGTTGCAGTGATCGGTTTCGCCGAAGCGCCCAACGTGCGCAGCACCGACGGCACCACCAACGGCGTGGAGATGCTGGTCCCGATCTTCCGCGAGGTGTTCGAGCAGACAGGGCTGACCAAATCCGACGTCGGTTTCTGGTGCTCAGGCTCGTCCGATTACCTGGCGGGCCGTGCGTTCTCGTTCGTCTCAGCGGTCGACGCGATCGGCGCGTTCCCGCCCGTGATGGAGTCGCACGTCGAGATGGACGGAGCCTTCGCGCTCTACGAGGCCTGGGTGAAGGTACTGACCGGCGAAGCGGACATCGCGCTTGCTTACGGCTTCGGCAAGTCCTCGGCCGGCGACCTGCGCCGGATTCTTGCGCTGCAACTCGACCCGTACCTGATGGCACCGCTGTGGCCAGACTCAGTCGCGATAGCGGCGCTGCAGGCTCGGCTCGGCCTCGACCAAGGCATCTGGACGGAACGGGCTATGGCTGAGGTAGCGGTCCGCAGCCGGGCCGCGGCTATGTCGAACTCGCGTGCACAGCTGTCCGGCGAGGTCACGGCTGACGCGCTGCTTGGCGCGCCAGTCGTGGCCGATCCGCTGCGCGCGCACGACTGCGCGCCGATCACCGACGGTGCGGCCGTGGTGATCATCGCGTCGGCAGATCGCGCCCGCGAGTTGTGCGAGCGGCCCGCCTGGATCAGCGGCTTCGAGCACCGCATCGACTCGGGCCAGCTCGGCGCCCGTGACCTGACCAGCTCGGCATCCGCGGCTTCGGCCGGTGACGCGGCCGGGGCGGCCGGCGTCGAGGTGGCCGAGCTGCACGCGCCGTTCACGCATCAGGAGCTGATCTTGCGGGATGCGCTCAGGCTGCCTGATTCGGTGCGCGTCAGCCCGTCCGGCGGCGCGCTTGCCGGCAACCCGATGTTCGCGGCTGGCCTGGCCCGCATCGGGCACGCTGCCCGGCAGATCAGCTCTGGCGCTGCTAGTCGCGCGCTTGGTCACGCGACTAGCGGGCCGGCACTCCAGCAGAACCTCGTGTGCGTGATGGAGGCCCGATGAGTCACCGGCAACAAGGGCGGGCTAGCCACCGGGCAGCAGTGCTCGGCACCGGGCAGACCCAGCACCGCAGCAAGCGCCCGGATGTCTCGATTGCCGGGCTGTGCCGCGAGGCGGTAGACCGTGCGCTCGCCGACGCCGGGCTGGAGCTGGCCGATGTCGATGCTGTCGTCGTCGGGAAGGCGCCCGACTTGTTCGAGGGCGTGATGATGCCTGAGCTGTACCTGGCGGATGCGCTGGGTGCGACCGGCAAGCCGCTGTTGCGAGTGCACACGGCCGGCTCAGTCGGCGGCGCTACCGGAGTAGTGGCCGCGAGTCTGGTACAGGCGGGCCTGCACCAGCGAGTGCTGGCGGTGGCATTCGAGAAGCAGTCCGAATCGAACGCGATGTGGGCGTTGTCGATCATGCCGCCGTTCTCGATGCCGCTGCTGGCCGGCGCCGGCGGGTACTTCGCGCCGCACATCCGCTCCTACATCCGGCGCAGCGGTGCGCCGACGCACGTCGGAGCCCTGGTGGCGGTCAAGGACCGCCGGAATGGCGCCCTCAACCCGTACGCCCATCTACGCCAGCCGGACATAACACTGGAGTCGGTGCAGGCCTCGCCGATGCTGTGGGACCCGGTGCGCTACGACGAGACCTGCCCGTCTTCGGATGGCGCCTGCGCGATGGTAATCGGTGACCAGGCTGCGGCAGAGGCGTCGTCCCAGCCGGTGGCTTGGATCCGGGCGACGTCGATGCGCACCGAGCCCACCATGTTCGCTGGCAAGGACAACGTCAACCCGCGGGCCGGCGCCGACGCTGCGGCTGCCCTGTGGGCCAGGGCAGGGATCTCCAGTCCTATCGACGAGATCGACGTAGCCGAGATCTACGTGCCGTTCTCCTGGTTCGAACCGATGTGGCTGGAGAACCTCGGCTTTGCTGCCGCCGGCGACGGCTGGAAGCTGACCGAGGCGGGAGAGACCGAGATCAGCGGCCGGATCCCGGTCAATCCATCCGGTGGGGTGCTCTGCTCCAACCCGATCGGCGCTTCCGGGCTGCTCCGCTTCGCCGAGTCCGCGATGCAGGTGACGGGCAAAGCGGGCGAGCACCAGGTGCCTGGCGCCAGGGTGGCGCTCGGCCACGCCTACGGCGGCGGGTCGCAGTACTTCTCCATGTGGGTAGTCGCCGACACCCCCGACTGAGGCCGGGCACCGCGGATCAGCGGTAGCTGACCGGCAGCCGCTTGACTCCGTTGAGCCAGCCGGAGCGCAGCCGCTGCGGGACACCGGCCTTGGTGATGTCCGGCATGGCGTCGGCGATTGCGTTGAACATCAGGTCGATCTCCAAGCGGGCCAGGTTGGCGCCGAGGCAGTAGTGCGCGCCGGTGCCGCCGAACCCGACATGCGGGTTCGGGTCACGCAGCACATCGAACTGCTCGGGGTGGTCGAAGACCTCCTCGTCGAAGTTTGCCGACCGGTAGAACAAGCCGACGCGCTGGCCGGCCTTGATCTGCTGGCCGCCCAGTTCGACATCCCTGGTCGTGGTCCGCTGGAAGACCGTGACCGGAGTGGACCACCGAACTATCTCGTCCACGGCGGTGCGCGGCCGCTCCGCTTTGAACAGCTCCCACTGAGCCGGGTTGTCCAGGAACGCGAGCATGCCGTGTGAGATCGCGTTCCGGGTGGTCTCGTTCCCGGCTACCGCGAGCAAGATCACGAAGAAGCCGAACTCGTCCGAGGTCAGCTCCTCACCGTCTACTTGAGCGTTCACGAGCTTGGTGACAATGTCTTCACGCGGGCAGGCCCGCCGGTCCTCGGCCATCAGCATGCTGTAGCCGAGCACCTCGGCCGCCGCCGTCTCACCGTCACCGTTGTAGTCCGGGTCGTCGTAGCCGACCATGTCGTTCGACCAGGTGAACAGCTTGTGGCGATCTTCTTGGGGCACGCCGATCAGCTCGGCGATGGCCTGCAACGGCAGCTCGCAGGCCACGTCGGTGACGAAGTCCCCGCTGCCGTGATCGAGCGCACCGGCCACGATCGCGGCTGCCCGCTGCGTCAGGACCTCGCGCAGGTCGTTAATCGCCCGCGGCGTGAAGCCCCTGGAGACGATGCCGCGGACCTTGGTGTGATGCGGCGGGTCAGTATTGAGCATGATCACGCGCTGCAACTCGACCTGATCGCGGGTGTTGCCGCTCGGGAACCGGATGATCGCGCCGTTCTCGAAGCTGGAGAACGTGTCGCTGTCCCTGGAAATGGCAACGACATCGGAGTGCCGGGTGACCGCCCAGAAGCCGTCGTCGTTGAAGCCCATGTCAGACGGCTGCGGATTCCAGTGCACCGGCTCAGCCCGGCGCAGAGCCGCGAACTCCTCGTGCGGGACCCGGCGCGCGTACAGGTCAGGATCGGTCAGGTCAAGGCCGGGCGCAACCTGCTGCTCAGACATGGCATGCCTCCGGATCTGTAACGCGTTCTAGTGGGATTCAAGCATGCCGCCCGCCTGCGGTGAACTGCCTGCCTCCCGAAATTTCAAGAACACGTTCTACTATGACTGCAGGCGTCAACGTCGGGAGCAGCCGTGGGTAATGCCGTCATCGTGGAAGCCGTCCGGACGCCGATCGGCAGGCGGCGCGGAGCGCTCGCCGGGCTGCACCCGGCGGAGATACTCGGCCACGTGCAGACCGCGGTGCTGGAGCGGGCTGGCCTGCAGCCGGCGGCTGTCGAGCAGATCGCTGGCGGCTGCGTGACCCAGGCCGGCGAGCAAGCCGGGAACGTGACCCGCACCGCCTGGCTGCATGCCGGGCTGCCACAGCAAACCGGCGCGCTGACGCTCGACGCTCAGTGCGGGTCCGCGCAGCAGGCGGTCCACCTGATCGCGGGGCTGATCGCCGCGGGCGCGATCGACGTCGGCATCGGCTGCGGGGTTGAGGCGATGAGCCGGGTCGGCCTCGGCGCGAACATTGGCACCGGCATCGGCTCGCCGCGGCCGGATTCATGGACCATCGACATGCCCAACCAGTTCGAGGCCGCCGAGCGGATCGCCAGGCGGCGCGGCTTCAGCCGGGAGCAGATCGACGAGTTCGGCCTGGGGTCGCAGCAGAAAGCCCGGCAGGCGTGGGCGGAAGGCCGGTTCGAGCGCGAGATCGCCCCGGTCAAGGCGCCGGTTCTGGACGGCGAAGGCAAGCCGACCGGCGAAAGCCGGATCGTGGACCGCGACCAGGGATTGCGGGAGACCAGCCTCGCGGCGCTGGCTGCGCTGAAGCCAGTGCTGCCGGATGGCTTGCACACCGCGGGCACGTCATCGCAGATCTCCGACGGTGCCGCCGCGGTGCTTCTCGTCGACGAGGCAAGGGCCCGCGAGCTCGGCCTGCGGCCGCGTGCCAGGATCGTCAGCCAGGCCCTGATCGGCGACGAGCCGTACTACCACCTGGACGGGCCTGTCGCCGCCACCGAGCGAGTACTCAAGCGGAGCGGCATGACGATCGGCGACATCGACGTTTTCGAGGTGAACGAGGCGTTCGCGTCCGTCGTGATGTCCTGGCTGAGCGTCCACCAGCCAGACCCGGCCAGGGTCAACGTTAACGGCGGTGCGATCGCACTGGGTCACCCGGTCGGCAGCACTGGCTCCAGGCTGATCACGACGGCGCTGCACGAGCTGGAACGCCGGGACGGCAGTACCGCCCTGATCTCGATGTGCGCGGGCGGCGCGATGGCTACCGCGACGATCATCGAGCGGATCTAGCGGACCGGCACTCTCCGCGAGCATCACAGCACGCTCAGGACTGTGACGCAGGTCACATTCGGACGAGTAACGCCTGCAGTGCCGCTGTCGCTTTAGGCGGTGTTGTCGTCGGCCTCACTCCGTCCGAGGCCCGATCTGAAGGAGAACCATGCGTCTTCCCCAGTCTCTCGCTGTCCGCATCGGCGGCGTCGCCGCTGCGGCCGCGATCGCAGTGACCGGCGCCACGGCGGCCGCCAACGCCTCCACCGCGGCCCCCGCAGTGCACAAGATCCCCACCACGCTGACGATCAGCAACACCACCCCGGTCGCTCACCCGCACCAGACCACGGCCACCGTCGTCGGCCACCTCACCGCAGGCACCTACAACCTGCGCCACCTGCGCGTGTGGCTCGAGCGCCTCGGCCCCAAGGGTCACTGGCGGATCGCGCAGACGAAGCTGACCCGGGTACACGGCCACGTCTTCTTCCGCGTGCACGTCTACAAGAAGCCTGCGACCTTCCGGCTCGTCTTCCGCGGCACCAGGAACTTCGCCAAGTCGGTTAGCGACATCGACACGATCTCACCGGCGAGCGCGTCCTAGCCCCAGGAGGAGTACGGCACCGGCGGGTAGTTGCGGGTTTGGCAGAGATGTCCCGCAACTGCCCGCCGGTGTGCGACCCTTACTGCCGCAATGGCGAGTCAGATCAATGTGCTCGACGATGCTCTGGCCAGGGCGAGCAACGGTGATGAAGCCGGGTTTCTGGAGCTGTGGCGAGCTCTCCAGCCCCGGCTGTTGCGGTTTCTCCGAGTCGTCGGCTGCGACGACCCCGATGACGTGGCGAGCGAGACCTGGCTCCAGGTCGTCAGGGACCTGCACAGGTTCTCCGGCGGCGAAGAGGACTTCCGGCGCTGGCTGTTCACCATCGGCCGGCACCGGGCCATCGACGCAGCACGGGCCAGGGCAAGGCGTCCGGTCGATCCCTCCGCCGTCGGCCTCGACATCCTGGCCGACAGCCACCTGGTCGAGGACCAGGTGCTGGACGGCATGTCCGTCCAGCAGGCAGTCGCGCTTCTGGCCGGCCTGTCCAAGGACCAGGCCGAGGCGGTGGCATTGCGCGTGATCGCCGGGCTGGACACTCCGGATGTCGCCAGGATCCTCGGCAAATCGGCTGGCGCGATCCGGGTTGCCCTGCATCGCGGCCTCAAGACACTCGCCGCCGACCCGTCCGTGCGGGCGCTAGCCGACCGGGCGGGACCTGATCAAACCCGCTGGACGCTGGAGGAGGTGGACTGATGAGCTCCGATCTCCCTGACGGCGCTGCCTCCGCCGATCCTGGCGTCGACCAGCTGTTCCGCATCCTGACGGCCGGGCCTGCTCCGGGCGAGCTGGCAGGCGAGCAGAGTGCCCTCGCCATGTTCCGGGCGAACGTCAGTCCGCTCGCCGGCCCGGCTCCCGCCATGCCAGCGCACGGCACGCAGGCACCGGCTAGCGGCGCGACCATCCCGATCCCGGCTGGCCGCCCGGCCGCCGAGCCGAAGCGGACTGTCCGGCATCTGTTCCGCGGGCCTGCCCGCTGGGGACTCAGGCTGGGCCTCAGCCGGCGTCATCGCGATTGGCGGCGGGATGGCCGCGGCCGCGTACGCTGCCGTCCTCCCCGCCCCTGTCCAGAACGTCGCGCACCAGTTCCTCGGGTTTGTCGGCGTGCCGGACGCGCACCACCAGCACCACGCTGGGTCATCGCGAGGCCGCGGCCACCAGATAGGCGCGTCCGCGAGTCATTCCAGCACGGTGCCGGGCCGGTCAGCGCACCCGAGTCAGGGGGCCAAGCCCAGCCCGTCCGCGCACGTGTCCGCCACACCGCGCACTTCGCCGAGCGCGTCTGCGTCGCCGTCGACGGCGACCGGGCCAGCCGTCCTGTCCGCCTCGGCGGCCAGCGCGAACGTCCCGGGCGGCACTGCGCCGGTCATCGACGGTCAGTTCACCAGGTCCGGTACCGGCGTTCCGGGCGTGACCGTCACGCTGATCGAACGGCTTACCGGCCACCGGTTCTGGCACGTTGCCGGAACAGGCCAGACAGATCCCGCCGGAAACGTGGAAGTTACCGGTCCGACGCTGGCCCAGAATGCGGTGTTCCGGCTGCGAGTCCCGGGCGGCGTGCACAGCCCCGGCGTCCTGGTCACGGTCACCCCGCAAGTCGACGTGGTGCTGACTCCGGGCGCGTCGGCGCTACGGGACCTGCTCACGGTGAGCACGCAGTACGCCCGCCCCGGCAATGTGGTCTGGCTCGAGGTCCAGTCCGCCAACGGTAGCTGGGTTAACCTGCGGAAGAAGCGGCTGAACGCTAACGGGAAGACCTGGTTCATCCTCAGCGGCAAGCGGCTGAAGAACAAGACGGTCCAGGTGTTGCTGGTTGCGACCATCAGGCACGCGTCGGCAATCAGCAACTCAGAGACTGTGCCCCCGCCCACCTAACTGCCTGCCGGTTACGACTTTCGGGTCGCTGCGATGACCAGGCGGTAGCCGAGGTCGAGTTCATCGCGGCCCAGCAAGTCAGCGTGCTCTTCATGCCAGCGCCCGGAGGCCAGGTCCGCTTCAAGGCGGGCAAGGCCAGGCACAAGCAGAGCTGGATCGGTCTTCGCAAATACCGACATGCCGGCTTGCACGGTGGCATCCAGGTAAGCCTCCGGGCGACGCCAGAACGCTGCAGCGAAGCCGTCGGTGCAGTCGTACGGCACCGGCACCGGCTTGACGACCGGCTCATCAAGAAGTCCGGTCAGCTGTCGCATCGGCACAGCTAGCGCAGCGTCCGCCGCGCGCGCTTCGGGTAGGTACTCGGCGAGGAGCCAGAAGGCCTTGCCGATCACCTCCGGGTCCCAGGTCAGGAAGACCAGTCGCCGCCTGGCCACCCTGCGCATCTCGGCGAGACCGGCTGCCAGGTCAGTCCAATGATGAATGGTCAGCACCGCCAGCGCGGCGTCTGCACAGCCGTCCCGGAGCGGAATGTGCTCCGCGACAGCCTGGATAGCGGGCGCGGAACCGGGATGACGCTGAGCGATCATGACCGGGCTAGGCTCGATCGCCGCGACGGTCTGGACTGGCTCGTAGGAGCCCGTTCCCGCTCCGACGTTGATCACGGTCGGATTGTCAGCGAGCGCCGCCCCGATGATCGCAGCGATGCGCGGGTCTGCCTGCCGGGTCGCACTGTAAGTGCGCCCGAGTTCGTCGTAGAGCACCCTGGCGATCATCGCACGCAGGCCCTTATGTCGCGGCTGGAGTGCAAGGCGGTGACGCCGGTCAGGGCAGCTCGCTTGAGTCGATGTAGCGGACCTGCCCGTACCGGGTCTTGACCGCTCCGGTGACCGAGCGAATGACCATCTCGTGGCAGACAGCGATGAGCGATCCCCGGCCGGCCACGCTGTCCGTGGCGCTGCGGAGCGCAGTGGTGACGCGCCGGCGCACCGATGACAGCGGCTCCCACACCCGGCGCTCGCCGGGCGGCCATTCACCGTCGCTGCTGTCGAAGTCAGCGACGAGCGAGCGCACGCCGGCGAGGTCGTGCCAGCTGAACGTGTCGTCCGGGAGCCACTCGTGCAAGTCCAGCTCGACCTCGATTGGGAGGCCGACCCGGCACGACACAGCGCTCGCGGTCTGCATGGTGCGGGTGAATGGCGACGAGAGCAGCTTGGCCGCGCCGACGTTGGCAAGCTGTTCGCCCGCTACGTTGGCCTGCTCAAAGCCGCAAGCGGTGAGCGGTGCCAGGTCGGCCAGTTCTCCCGGCCAGCGCCGCCGCTGGATCGCCTCGTAGTCGGCCTCGCCGTGCCTGACCAGGTAAATCGCCGTCATGCCTGTCGCTGTGCTCCGATCCTCAGCTGCCGCGAAGTGCGCGCGCCCGTGCGGTGGCGACCGCGATGCACGCGGTGAGAACCGGCAGTACGCCGAGTGCCACCGTCAGCGAGGTCGCCGAGGCGAGCTGCCCGATGATCGGCGGCCCGAAGACGAAGCCGGCCCAGCCCCACGCCGAAACCATAGCGATTGCGGTGCCGGAGCTGATCCCCGGTAGCCGTCCTGCCGCGCTGTTGACGGTCGGGATGACCAGCGCGAGCCCGATGCCGAGACAGCCGAACCCGGCGATGACGGTGACGCTGCGGTCAGTGAGCAGCCCGGCTGTGAATCCTGCCGTGGCCACCACGGCCAGCACCGGGAGTAGCCGCTCGTGCCCGAACTTGCCGAGCAGCCGGTTACCGGACAGCCGGACGACGACCATCGCCAGCGCGAATACGGTGTAGCCAAGGCCCGCGGCTGCCGCGCCGACGTGTAGTGATCCGCGAAGGTAGACCGATGCCCAGTCTGCGCTCGCGCCCTCGCACAGCATTGACGCGAACGCGATGGCGCCCAGGATCAGCACCGGCCGCGAGATGCGCATCGCGAAATCGCTGACCTGATTCCGGTCGCTAGCTGCCGCGATGTCACCGGACGGGTGATCCGGAGGTTGCTGGCCCCGGCTGGCCAGCGCCGCGGAGTCGGGCAGCATTCGCGTGGTCAGCCAGCCGGTGATCACCAGGACCGGCACTGCAAGCAAGAGCAGCTGTCGCGTCAGCGATAGTCCGGCTGCCACGCCGATCGCGCCGATGCCGGCGCCGGCGAAGGCGCCGATACTCCAGCAGGCATGGAAGCCAGACATCAGCGGTCGCCCGGCGGCGCGCTCCACGGTCACCGCCTGGGTGTTCATCGAGACGTCGAGCGTGCCCTGGAAGGCTCCCCAGGCAAACAGCGCCGCGAACAACGCTGGTAGCGAGCTCGCCAGTCCGACCAGCGGTCCGGCGAGGCAGTAGCCCAGCAGGCTGATCTGCACCATGCGCTTGCTGCCGACCTTGGGCAGGACGCGGGCCACGATCAGCATCGCTGCTACCGAACCGACCGGAGCGCCAAGCAGCGCCAGCCCGAGCGATCCGTCGGTCAGGCCGATGTGGTCCTTGACCTGCGGGATATGCGCGGTCCAGGAGGCGAACAGCACTCCGTGGCTGACGAACACAGCCACTGTTGCGGCGCGCTGCGTGCGGCTGGTGGCGTTGCCGGCGCCGGGCAGCGGTCGCGCTACGACTGGGCTAGGCACACTCGACCTCCAGGCCGGCGGCCCGGAGCGAGCCGACGACGTCGGGCGGTGCACCGGTGTCGGTGATGACCATGTCAACGTCGGTGGCCGCGCACACTACCGCGAGGGCCGTCTGCCGGAACTTCGAGCTGTCTGCCGCGACGATCACCCTCGCGGCCGACCGCACCATGGCCTGCTTCACTTCGGCGTCGCCGAGGTTGTGAGTGGTCACCTGCCCGCCAGCGAGGCCGCAGCAGGTCAGCACGGCAGTATCGAATCGCAGCGAGCCGATGGAGGCGAGCGCGAGCGGGCCGATCATGGCCAGTTCGCCGGCCCGGGTCTCGCCGCCTGGCATTAGCAGGCGCACCGACTCGCTTGCCGATAGCGCCGACGCTGCGTGCAGCGACATCGGCATGACGGTCAGCCGCCGTCCTGCCAGCGCGCGGCCGACCAGGACCGCCGTGGTGCCGCTGTCGAGCAGGATGGCTTCGCCATCGCGAACCCGGCCGGCCACCGCGGCCGCAATGCGCCCCTTAGCCTCGGCCCGGTCCAGTACCCGAAGGGCGAACGGCAACTCCTCGCCGCGCATCAGCAAGCTGATCGCACCGCCACGGATCCGCCGCGCCATGCCCATGGCCGCGATCCGGTCAAGATCGCGGCGGATCGTCATCTCGGCGGTCCCGAACTCCGCCGCCATCTCCGCAACGTCCAGGCGCCCGTCGCGCTGGAGGATCTCGACGAGTGCCGTCAGCCGCGCGGTCCCGTCCATAGGCTAACCGTACATAACTGGTGTTCGTTCGCACAAATTCACTGTGCGTTAGGCTTCTGGCCTGCGATCTCATCCAGCGCTGCGGGACACCTGAAACATGACGCTAACGTCAAGGTTAGAGTTGAGGCTGGCAGTCGAAGCAGCGCGGCGGGATGAGGAGTACGCATGGCGGTCGAGGAACAAACCCTCGAGGCAATCCCCGCCCCGGACAGCCGGGGCAAGAACTACAAATGGATCGCGTTGTCGAACACGACGCTCGGCATCCTGATGGTCACCATCAACCAGTCGATCCTGCTCATCTCGCTGCCAGCGCTGTTCCGGGGGATCGCCCTGAACCCGCTGGTGCCATCGAACACCTCGTATTTCCTCTGGGTGTTCATGGGCTTCCTGCTGGTCACAGCCGTGCTGGTGGTCAGCCTCGGAAGGGTCGGCGACATCTACGGCCGGGTCAAGATGTACAACCTCGGCTTCGCCGTGTTTACCGTCTTCTCGATCCTGCTGTCGGTCACGTTCCTGACCGGCGTGCCCGGCGCATTGTGGATCATCATCATGCGGGTCTTCCAGGGCGTCGGCGGTGCGCTGCTGTTCGCGAACTCGACGGCGATCCTCACTGACGCTTTCCCGCCGGACGAACGCGGCAAGGCGATGGGGATCAACGGCGTCGCGGCCGTCGGCGGCTCGTTCCTCGGCCTGATGCTTGGTGGCGTCCTCGCTCCGATCGAGTGGCGGCTGGTCTTCCTGGTGTCGGTTCCGTTCGGCCTGTTCGGCACGGTCTGGGCGTACCTGAAGCTGAAGGACAACGGGATCCGCATCCCGGCCAAGATCGACTGGATCGGCAACGCGCTGTTCGCTATCGGCCTGATCTCGGTGCTGACCGGCATCGTCTACTCGCTGCTGCCCTACGGCGGGCATCCGACCGGCTGGACCAACCCGTACGTGCTCACCGCGATCTTCGGCGGCATCGCGGTCCTGGTTCTGTTCTCCTGGGTGGAGACCAAGGTCCCGGCGCCGATGTTCCGGCTGAGCCTGTTCCGGATCCGGGCGTTCACGGCCGGCAACATCGCGGGCTTGCTCGGTGCGCTGGGCCGGGGCGGCATCCAGTTCATGCTGATCATCTGGCTGCAGGGCATCTGGCTGCCGCAGCATGGCTTCAGCTTCAGCCAGACTCCGCTGTGGGCGGGTATCTCGATGATTCCGCTGACCATCGGCTTCCTGATCGTCGGCCCGCTGGCAGGCTGGATGTCGGACCGGCACGGGGCGAGGCTGTTCGCCACGACCGGGCTGATCGTGTCGGGTGTGGCGTTCCTTCTGCTGGAGACGCTGCCGATCGACTTCAGCTACATCTGGTTCGCGCTGCTGATCTTCGTGTTCGCGGTCGGGATGGGGCTCTTCTTCTCGCCGAACCAGGCCAGCGTGATGAACAGCCTGCCGCCAGACCAGCGCGGCGCGGGCGCGGGCATGCTCAACACGTTCCAGAACTCGGCCACCGTGCTTTCGATGGGCCTGTTCTTCACGATCGTGACGCTCGGCCTTGCCGCCCGGCTTCCCTCCCACCTGTACAAGGGCCTGGTCAGCCAGGGCGTGAATCCGGCCGCAGCGCACCTGGTCGCGAACGAGCCGCCGATCGGCAGCCTGTTCTCGGCGTTCCTCGGCTATAACCCGATCAAGGAACTGCTCGGGCCGACCGGCGCACTCAAGCAGCTCCCGGCCAAGCAAGCCGCCTACATCACCGGGCGGTCGTTCTTTCCGCACCTGATCGAGGAGCCGTTCGCGGGCGGGCTGCACCTGGCGTTCACGTTCGCCGCGATCGCCACGCTCATCGCGATCATCGCCTCCGCCTTGCGCGGGAAGCGCTACGTCCACGGCGGTAGTGTCGTGGTAGATGCCGAAGCGCCGGTCGACGCGTTCGCTGGTGAGATGGTTGCCTACCCGGTGGACGCGGAGCTGGCCGGAGAGCCGGGAGTTGTCGGCGAAAGCCGTTAACCATGACTGGAAGCGCACGTCAGGCCGAGGTAGCCGGGTCGCCTGTGGTCTCAGCAGACGACAGCCGGGATGAGCACTTGCTCGGCATCGGCGCGGCCGCGCAGAAGGCGGGCGTCTCGCAGCGTGCGCTGCGCTACTACCAGCAGCTCGGCCTGATCACCCCGTGCGCCAGCACGCCGGGCGGGTTGCGGCGCTACTCCGAGGATGATCTTGACCGGGTAGCCCGCATCCGCCAGCTTCAGCAGTTGCTCGGGCTCAATCTCGACGAGATCGCCGTGGTGCTCGGGGGCGAGGACCGGATGGCCGAGATCAGGCTCGCCTACTTCGACGATGGGACTAGCCGCGATGAACGGCAGGCGCTGCTTCGTGAGAGCCTAGATCTGCAGCGAGTCCTGCGTGCCACCGTCGAGGCCAAGCGGCAGGGGATCGAAGGGTTCCTGGCTGACCTGGACGCCCGCATTAGCAAGACGCAGGCGTACCTGGACCAGATGGAAGCTCCCGCAAAGGCGCCGGAACCGGACGCCGTCGGCGGCGCCCGCAGGCGTTAATCCTGGTGTTTGCCCTGCAGGCCCGTGGCCGGGCTCAGGCTGACAAGGAGCGTCCCATGTTCATGCATGTGCGTAATATCCCGACCCGAGCCGCAACCGGTGCCTACGTCCTCCATTCCGGCATCAGCAAGTGGAGCGGGAGTGAGGAACAGGCGAAAGGTGTTCACGCCATGGCCTCCGGCGCGTTCCCGTTCCTGGCCAAGGTGCCGCCAGCCACGTTCCTGAAGGCGCTGTCAGTAGCGGAGATCGCCACCGGCACTGCGCTGCTCACGCCGGTAGTGCACAACAAGATCGCCGGGGCCGCCCTCACCGCATTCGCCGGCGGACTGCTCACCATGTATCTGCGAACGCCGGCCCTGCACGAGCCGGGCAGCGTCTGGCCAACCCACGCGGGCACCGCGGTCAGCAAAGATGTCTGGATGCTCGGCATCGGCCTCAGCCTGCTCGCGGAAAGCCCCTGACGGGATTCTGCAGCCTACGCGCGGGCTAGCACGACGGCGTACGAGATGCCTGGCCGGAGCTCGGCGATCCGCCAGCCGGCGCTCGGCAAGCGCGCTCAGCTCGGCCGGGGACATCGCCAGCCAGTCGAACCAGCTGGTGGCGAGCTGCTGGTAGCGGACCCGCAGGGTGAGCTGGCCAGCCATCCGGCCGCGTTGGCGGTTCCGCTCGTGGTAGCCCAGGTGCGCCGGCTTGTCGGTCTGGTACACGTCGAGACAGGTCCCGACGATGATGCCGTCCGGGCGGAGCAGGTCGCCCAGCGCATTGAGGTAAGGCCCTGCTGTCACCTCCGAGCCAAGCAACCCGAGGTTGTTCCCGAGCAGCAGGGCCGTGTCGAAGCCAGCAGCCAGCCCGTCAGCCGCGGCCTCCTCGACCGAGCCGGCGTAAACGCTGGCCACGCCGCGGCGACGGCATGCCTCCGCGGCTCCGGGCGACACGTCAAGCGCGACAACATCACGGCCGTGTTCCTGCAGTACGAGCGACGCCCTTCCGGCCCCCGCACCGACATCCAGTACCCGTCCATGGGTGTGGTCCAGCGCCCACATGTCAATTTCGCCGAGCCCGGCCAGGTAGTCGAAGGTGTCGAGGGAGACGAATCCGTCGTCGCGCTCGATAATGACCGGGTCTGCTGCCCCGTCCACGAGGTCGAGCAGCGCACGTCCGAACGCATCACCGGATTCAGGCTGGCCCGGATTGTCTTCCACGCCGTCGATTCTGCCGCTGCCCGCGACGCCCGGCCAGAGCCCGCGGCCACCGATTGCGCAGCGCCCGTTGCCGTGCTTCGGCTGCGGCGTCCACGATGACCCAATGGCGCCGACGATCGAGGATCATCTGCGCGCGCGGCCTGAGCCCGTGATCGAGATGTTCGGCCGGATACTGACGGCCGCGACGGAACGCGGTCAGGTCGACGTCGAAGTCATCGCCAAAGGCGTGGTGCTGGTGGCACAGGTTCCTGCTCGCCGATCCGTCGGAGGTTGATGACACTTTCCTGCGGTGGGTCGGTGAAGCGTGGGACGTGGGCCAGGGCGCGGCCTCCCCGGCACGCCGGGGTGGCGCCCCGTAAGCCTGGCGTCCCGTAAGCCTGACGTCCCGTAAGCGTGACTGCCCTGCAGCCCGACTGCACGGTCAGATCCAGTCGGCGTACCGCGGCCAGGCAAGCAGGGTGTCGACGACCTCAGGTGGCGTGTCGGCGTCAGCTGTCGCGCAGAGCGTGAACCGGCCGCGGTAAAACAGCACCGGGTCGCCCGGCGCGGTGTCTCCGAACTCGGTAACCCGCGCAGTGACGATGAAGTGATCACCGGCTTCGTGCACCGTCTCGACCGCGCACGAGGCCCAGGCCAGCACTCCGTCCAGGATTGGTGCGCCGTTTCCGGCCGGCGTCCAGCCCACCCCGTCGAACTTGTCCGCTGCCGTCACTCCGAACTTGCGGGCCAGATCGCGCTGCTCCGCAGCCAGTATGTTCACGCCAAGCTGGCCGATCCGTGCGATGCGCGGCCATGTCCCCGACGTCTTGCCGGGACAGAACAGCACCAGCGGCGGGTCAAGCGACAACGCGGTGAAGGCCTGACAGGCGAATCCGGCAGGCTCGCCCTCGTGCATGCCGGTGATGACAGTGACGCCGGTGGCGAAATGGCCGAGTACCTGGCGGAATCGCTCCGGGTCTGGCTCGAACGACGGCAGGTCCATGCACCTAGTCTCCCGTTCGGCTGCCGCAGCCGCGCGCGCCGGGCTCAGTGAGCGGGACCAGAGCTGAACACGTGCCCCCACAAGCTGACTGCGGTGCTCTCCCGGCTGACCCAGGTGCTGTCGTCCACCACGCGTCCGCCAGTCCCGTACTCGATGTCGAACCCGCCCGGTGTCTGCACGTAGAACGAGACCATCAGGTCGTTAGCGTGCCGGCCCAATGTGGAGCTGACAGTTGCCTTGCGGCGGATGCACCGGTCTAGTGCGCGGCCCACGTCGTCCAGGGTGGCAACCTCGATCATGAGGTGCACGATCCCGGCAGCCGGGTCCATCGGGGCCAGCGCCAGCGAGTGATGCCGCGGGCAGCAGCCGAGGAAACGCATCCAGACTTGCTGGCCCGGTTTGCCGAAAAACTCGCCCGGCATGCGCATCGAGTCTCTGAGCCGGAAGCCAAGCAGTCCGGTATAGAACGCGAGCGTCTCCTCGCCAGCGGAGGCCGGCAGTACGACGTGCCCGAGGCCCTGGTCCCCGGTGACAAACTCGCTTCCGTACGGGCTGATGGCCGGCCTATTATCCAGCGCTGCTCCGCAGAAGATCTCCAGCGCGTTGCCGGACGGATCCTCGGCATGCAGCAACTGGCCGACCCGCCGGTCCGCGAGCTCGGCCGCGTCGCCGTGCTTCACCGGAACGCCAGCCGACGCCAGGCTGTCCGCCACGGCGGCCAGCGCGCGCTCGTCGGCGACCTCCCAGCCGGTCGCGATTAGCCGGTCCAGCTCACCGGGCACGATGACGAGCCGAGCCGGGAAGTCGTCCATGCGGAGGTACACCGCATCCGGATCGGGCCCGCGGCCCTCCGTCATGCCGAGCACCCTGGTGCCGAACTCGCGCCAAGCCCCGGTGTCGGCCGAGCTGACCCGGAGGTACCCGAGCGAACTGATCAGACCGGTCATGCCGCACCGCCAGCCAGGAACCGCAGCGACAGGTCGTTGAACTCGTCGAACTTCTCGAGCTGGGCCCAGTGCCCGCAGCCGCCGAAGACGTGCAGCTGGGCGCGCTTCAGTTGCTTGAGCGCGATGAGCGCGCCGTCAAGCGGGTTGACCCTGTCCTCGCGCCCCCAGATCAGCAGTGCCTCGTGCTTGACCCGGTGCGCCTCCCGCCAGAGCATGCCGTCCTCCGCGTGCTCGCCGAAAAACGAGGCGCCCATCGCGGCCATTCCGGCCATCGCCTCCGGCCGGCTGGCCACTGCGAACCGCTCCTCGATCAGCTCGTCTGTCACAAGCCGCTGGTCGTGCACCATGATCTTGAGGAATGCCGCCATCTTTTCCCTGCTCGGGCCCGGCGGGGCGGCGAACTCCATCAGCCGCCGGACGCCTTCGGTCGGGTCCGGGGCGAGGACGTTGAGCGTGAGCCCGCCGGGTCCCATCAGCACTAGCCGGCCGACCCGGTCCGGGTAATCCAGCGCGAATCGCAGCGCTGTGCCGCCGCCGAGCGAGTTGCCGACAATGTGGGTCTTGGTGACACCCAGTTCGTCTAGCAGGCCAGCCAGCGCGCTTGCGGCCACGGTGAAGAAGTGGCCGGTGGCCGGGCGGGCGGCCGACCCTCCGTAGCCCGGCAAGTCCATCATGACCGAGCGGAACCGCTTGGCGAACACGGGCATGTTCCGGCCGAAGTTGCTCCAGGACGAGGCGCCGGGACCGCCGCCGTGCAAGAGGACGATGGTGCCGGCGTCGCCGCGACCGGTGCCCCCGCTCCCAGCGGACGCCGGACCGGAGTCGTAGTACCGCACCGGCAGCCCGCCGATATCCGCGTCGGAGCCGTTCGATAGAGCGTCAGTGTCGGGCATAGCTGCCTCCGAAGTGTCGCTCAGAGCATCGCATCTGCCGGCACCGGGAGGCCGAACTCGCCGCCGCCGAACATCGTGAGCGCCCGCTCCGGGTCGTTGATCGCGTGTACCCGGCCGGCGTGCGCGTCCCGCCAGAACCGCTGAATCGGCGTGCCGGTCTTCAGCGCCCGGCCGCCGGAGTTCTCGAACAGCTGGTCCACCGCCTTGATCGACAGCCCGGTACCACGGACCTGGTCGCGCCGCACGCGCAGCCGCAGCTCGATAGGGATCGGGCGGCCCGCTCGCGCATGGCCCATCAGCTCGGTCATGTTGCGCTCGAGCGCGCCCCACGCGTCATCGATCTCGGCGGCCGCCTCGGCGACCCGGACCTGCGCGAACGGATCCTGTGCCGCCTTCTGGCCGATGTACGCGACCCGGACACGTTCCCTGGTGTAGGCGACGTGCGCCTGGTAAGCCCCGGTCGCCATTCCGATGATCGGTGTGGTGATCGAGTACGGGAAGACCGAGCCGTACGGCAGTTTGTACAGCGGCGCCTGATTGAGTTCCTGGCCCGGCACGACGAGCTTTGACACGTCGATGAAGCTGAGCGACCGGTGGGCCGGCACAAAAACATTGTCGACGACGATGTCGTTGCTGCCGGTGCCGCGCAGCCCGACTGTGTCCCAGACGTCCTCGATCGTGTAGTCGGTGTTAGGGAGCAGGAACGTGCGGAAGTCGACCGGCCGGTTCTGCTCGTCGCAGACGATCTGGCCGAGCAGGACCCAGGTGGCGTGATCGCAGCCGGACGAGAAGCTCCACCGGCCACTGACCTGGTGCCCGCCGTCGACAATGACAGCCTTCCCGGTGGGGGCATACGACGACGAGATCCTGGTGGCCTGGTCGCTGCCCCACACCTCCTGCTGGGCCTGCGGAGGGAACAAGCCGACATGCCACGGGTGCACCCCGACCACGGACGACACCCAGCCAGTGGACCCGCACGCGCTGGCGATGAGACGGACTGCGGTGTAAAAGGTCAGCGGATCGGCTTCCATGCCGCCGAAGCTCGCAGGCTGCAGAAGGCGGAAAAAGCCCGTTTCCACCAGAGACTTGATGGACTCCGCAGGCACTACGCGGCCGT
Source organism: uncultured Actinomycetota bacterium (assembly GCA_963831615.1). Taxonomy (GTDB): domain Bacteria; phylum Actinomycetota; class Actinomycetes; order Streptosporangiales; family Streptosporangiaceae; genus JAJYUU01. The sequence goes on from CAWHQU010000008.1 coordinate 652,200, forward strand.
CCTCGGCTTCTTGCGCACGGTCGCGGAGTACCGGAAGGAGTTCGCGGACGGCCTCGACGACCTGGTGCCCGACGTTCTCAGTCAATCCGGCTCCCAACGCTCCTGCCGTGCCATCTTGGCGGCCGCACCGACAATACCCCTAGACTAGAACATGTTCTAGTCTTCTGGTAGCGGCCACGGTCTAGCTGCCGGTCAGGCGCGTGTGGTCGGCTGGGCTGGAGGAGTCATGAGCGACCGGAACGGAGTGCGGAGCATCGACGCGGGCGCGCCGCCGGCCAGATTCGCCCGTGGCTGGCACTGCCTCGGCCTGGCCGCGCCGTTCCGGGACGGCAACCCGCACGCGGTCGAAGCGTTCGGCACTAAGCTCGTGGTCTTCGCCGGCGAGTCCGGGGAGCTGCACGTCCTGGACGGATACTGCCGGCACATGGGTGGTGACCTGAGCCGGGGAACGATCAAGGGCGACGCGATCGCATGCCCCTTTCACGACTGGCGCTGGGGCGGCGACGGCAAGTGCGTCAAGATCCCTTATTCGCGCCGGGTGCCGGTGACCGCACGCACCAGGTCCTGGCTGACGCTTGAGCAGAACCAGCAGTTGTTCGTGTGGAACGACCCGGAGGGCAACCTGCCGCCGCCGGACATCACGATCCCGCGGATCGAGGGCGCCTACTCTGGCGAGTGGTCGAACTGGACCTGGGACTCGCTCACCGTCGACGCGAACTGCCGCGAAGTCGTCGACAACGTGGTGGACATGGCGCACTTCTTTTACATCCACTTCGCGTTCCCGACCTACTTCCGGAACGTGTTCGAGGGCCACGTCGCCTCGCAGTACCTCAAGACCAGGTCGCGGCCAGACTACGAGCCGGACGCGCGTCAGTCGAACGGCCCGGCGACCGAGATCGGTCTGGTGTCCGAAGCTGCCTACTACGGCCCGTCTTACATGATCGACTACCTGAGCTACGACTACCACGGCGTGCCGATGGACGCGGTGCTGATCAACTGCCATTACCCGGTGACGCCGGAGCAGTTCGTGCTGCAGTGGGGCGTCATCGTGAAGAAGCTGCCGGGCCTTTCGCCCGAGCAGGCCGACAAGGTGGCGGCAAAGTTCGCCAGGTTCGTGGGGCTCGGGTTCCAGCAGGACGTCGACATCTGGACGCACAAGAGCCGGATCGACAACCCGCTGCTGTGCGCCGACGATGGCCCGGTCTACCAGCTGCGCCGCTGGTACGAGCAGTTCTACCTCGACGCTGCCGAGATTCCGGCTGACATGGTCGCCCGGCATGAGTTCGAGGTCGACACCTCACGCGCCGTCGAGGCGTGGGAGGCCGAGGTAGCGGCGAACCTGGCAGCCCGTCAGCCGGCCGTGGCTGAAGCCGACCCGGTATGACGATGGTGCGGGCATGACCGATGGCGTCCGGGTGGCCGGCGACTGGCAGGCGCTCCCCGGCGGGGCGGCGCGGCCAGACGAGCGGGAGTCCCGGTACTGCCCGGTGGAGTGCGCCGAATGCGGCGCCGTCGTGCTCGCCGCCAAGTTCAGCAGTCAGCACACCAGCGTTCAATGGGACGCTGCGGCAGTGCGCCGCTGCGCCGAATTCAGCCGGCGGAGGACCGCCGGTGAGCAGACGCCCTTGATCGAGCGTTGCGAAGCGATGCGCGGCAGCATTGAGCTCGCGGCGCTCGACGGCGCGCTGCCGGTGGCGCCACCTTGACAGGACCGCCACGAGCCTTCCATCAGCTCCGGGTGCAGGCCGTAATCCCGGAGACAGCGGAGGCTTGCTCGCTGGTTTTTGAGGTGCCGCCGGACCTTGCCGGCAGGTTCGCGTACCAGCCTGGTCAGTTCCTGACGCTCCGGATTCCCAGTGACCGCGACGGGTCTGTCGCACGGTGTTACTCGCTGTGCAGCTCGCCGCTCACCGGTGATCCGCTGACCGTCACGGTGAAGCAGACGCCGGGCGGCTATGCCTCGCACTGGATAGCCGCGAACGTGAAGGCCGGCACCGTGCTGGACGTGCTGCCGCCAGCCGGCATGTTCGTGCCCACGTCGCTCGACGACGACTACTTGCTGATGGCAGCCGGGAGCGGCATTACCCCGGTGATGTCGATCCTGAAGTCTGTGCTCGCCGGGGGGACCGGCCGGGTCGTGCTCGTGTACGCGAACCGGGATGAGCGGTCGGTCATCTTCGGTTCGGCACTGAAGGATCTGGCCGCCAGTGCTGGATCGCGGCTGCTTGTCGTGCACTGGCTCGATGTACTCCAAGGGTTGCCGGCTGGCCCGCAGCTCGTGCCGCTGATCCGGCCGTTTCGCGCTAGCCAGATCTACGCGAGCGGTCCCGACCCGTTCCTCTCGGCTGTGCGGGAGGCGGCTAGTGCTGTCGGTGTGCCACCGCGCGGCGTCCGGGTTGAGCGGTTCCTGTCACTGCAGCACAACCCGTTCGATGTGGCTGAGCCTGTCGCCGCCGGGGTGGCCGCGACACTCGAGGTGACCCTGGACGGCGAGACGACGTCGCTGCCGTGGCCGGCTGGCACCCGGATGCTCGACGTGCTGATCAATGGCCAGCTAGATCCGCCGTTCTCCTGCCGGGAGGGCATCTGCGGAGCATGCGCGTGCCAGCTGACCGCTGGCAAGGTGGACATGGCCAGCAACGAAGTGCTCGACGATGCCGACCTCGCCGATGGCTACATCCTGGCCTGCCAGTCGGTGGCGCTGACACCGGAGGTCAGCGTCAGTTACGAGTAGGCCAAGTCAGAGGCCGAGCTTGCTGGCCAGCCGGCCGAGATAGCTGGCAACCTCGTCCGCTGTGCGGTCCGGCATCCCGAACGCCACGTCGGTGACGCCGATCTCGTGCCAGTGCCCGAGCAGTTCAGGATCCGGTTTCCCGGCCAGCACGGTAATCCTCGGTGAGCTCGTCCGTCCTGCTTCGCGCCAGGTCTTGCGCAGCAGCTCCGCTTTGGCATCCAAGTCCTGCTCGCCGGGCGTGGTCAGCCAGCCATCCGCTGACCTCGCGATCCAGCTGAAGGTACGCTCGGTCCCGCTGGCCCCGACGGTAACCGGGATGTGCTGCTGAACCGGCTTGGGCCAGGCCCAGGAAGCGCCGAAGCTGACGAACTCGCCGTCGTAGCTAGCCTCATCGTGCGACCACAGTGCCTGCATCGCTGCCAGGTACTCGCTCAGCACAGCTCGCCGCTGGCCGGCCGGGACGCCGTGATCGGCGAGCTCGTCGGTGTTCCAGCCGAAGCCAACCCCGAGTTCGACGCGTCCTCCAGACAGGTGATCGAGTGAGGCAATCGTCTTGGCGAGCGTGATCGGGTCGTGCTCGGCAGGCAGTGCGACTGCAGTGCCAAGCCTGATCACCGAGGTGACGGCGGCAGCCATGGAGAGCGATACCCACGGATCGAGCGTGCGCAGGTATCGGTCATCGGGCAACTCGGCCGTTCGGGTCCGCGGATGCGGCGCGTCTCGCCGGGCCGGGATGTGCGTGTGCTCGGGAACGTAGAAGCAATCGAAGCCGGCCGACTCGGCCGCCTGCGCAGCACTGGCCGGGGTGATGCCGCGGTCGCTGGTGAACAGCACGACGCCATAGCGCAGCGGCACCTTCATGAATTCACCTCATCTGCTCCGGGCGTGCATGAATTCACCTCATCTGCTCCGGGCGTGCCTGACGGTAGTCCGCTCGACCTCTGCGGGCAAGGATGCGGTGCGTCTGACCTTACGCGGCCGGGCTAGGCGCGCGCCTTCCCCGCTCGAATGCCTTCCTGATGGTGCTGTTGACGTAACCAGGGCTCTCGTTGATGTGCTGCCAGCCGAAGTGGACCACCTCATATCCGGCGTCGCGCAGTCGCCTGTCCCGGTCAAGCTGCTGCACTGCCCGGGCCGGGTCGGCGTACTTCATCCGGCCGTCGACTTCGGCCACCGTCCGAAACTGCCGCCACAGGAAGTCGACCCGGCCGACGACCTCGGCTTCGCCGACCCAGACCTGCAACTCTGGTGGCGGCAGGTCGCAATCCTTGAAGACGACACGCGCCAAGGACTCAAGCACGGATTCGCTCAGCCCGTTGGCGAAAGACACGACCTCGGTGGCGCGCCGGGTCCCGTGCCATCTCGAGCAGTCGGAGAGCACCGCGTGGAGGTCGGCCGTCGTGACAAGCTTGCGGCGCAGAGCCGAGTCCGCGGTTACTACACCAGCCCGGAACTCGAGCTTCCTAGCCAGGTCAATGACAGTCCTCGCAACCGTCGTTACGAGCATGCCGTAGCTCACCATGACGTGCTGAGCTGGCAGCTCCGCCGAATGGACGCGCGCGCCCGATCGGCTCGATCGGTTGCGCCCCGGCGTCCTGGTCAGGGTCACTGTTCGATCCTTCGGCCCAAGCAGGTCTATGCCGTGAATCGCGGCGGCGGTCTCGTGACTGGCCGCGGCCCCCGGGCCCACCGCCAATAACTCAGCCGCTGTCCTGAGCAACTCATCACCGTCAGGCTGGTTCAGGACTGTCATGGCCATGTCGCCGCGCGCGTAGATGCCATACCGGACCTGGACTAGCTCTCCCGTCTGGGTCAGCTGCCCGATCTCGGCTCCGCTCCTTCCGGCTGCCTTGAGCTCAGCCGTGGTCCTGATGCCTGGCTAACCGCCAGCCTGGTTGCGAACTCTCCTCAGTCATGTCCTCAGGATGGCTGCCGCTGCAGACATTTCATGCGCCTGGCGCGGACTCTTCATGCGAGTGTGCGTTTTTCGTGGCCGTTATGCGCTGGTGTGCACTGGTATGCGATGCACAGTCGCATGAAGTGTGCCCTGGGGGGCCGTCGCGCGAGCGGCCTGGAGGCCAGAACTGAAACGTGTTCTACTATTAGCGCCAAGGCAAGTGCCGTACTGGGCCGCCGGACGGGATCGCGGAGAGCAGATGACAGCCGACGAGCCGGTATTCGACTTCGTGGTCGCGGGGAGCGGAGCAGCGGGTATGACTGCGGCGCTCACCGCCGCCCGGCACGGCCTTAGCGTCCTCGTCATCGAGAAGACGGAATACTTCGGCGGTTCCACGGCCCGCTCCGGCGGCGGCGTCTGGGTGCCCGGGAACTCGGTACTCGGCAACGCCCGCATAGCCGACTCGGCCGAGCAGGCAGACGCCTACCTAGCGCACGTGGGAGGCGAGTCAGTGCCGCCCGGTCTGCGCCGCGCGTATCTCGAGAACGGGCCGGCGATGCTCGACTTCGTGCTCGCCAGCACGCCGCTGCGCTTCGACTGGGTGCCTGACTACTCCGACTACTACCCTGAAGCACCCGGCGGCCGCCCCGGCGGCCGGTCGATCGAACCATCACTGCTCGACGGCCGCGTCCTCGGCCCGGAACTGGCCAGCTTGCGCCCGCCATACCTGCCGGCGCCCGCCCACATCACGGTCACGCAGGCCAATTACCGCTGGATGAGCCTGGGCACCAGCCATCGGCGCGCGCTCACCACCACGGCCAGGGTGACCGGCCGCATGATCATCAGCAGGTTGCGTCATCGTCAGCTGCTCAGCATGGGCCAGGCATTGGCGGCCGGGCTTCGCCAGGGCCTGATCGAGGCGCAAGTGCCGGTCTGGCTCAGCACCCCCATGACGAGCCTGCTGATTGAGGATGGCCGGGTCGCCGGGGTGACCGCGACGAAGGGCGACGGTACACAGGTAACGGTCCGCGCTCGCCGGGGTGTGCTGCTGGCGACTGGCGGGTTCGAGCGCAACGACGAGATGCGCAAGCGCTACCAGCGAGACCCGGTCGCGACGCAGTGGACGGTGGGCTCGCCCGGCAACACCGGTGACGGCATCCTGGCAGGCGAGTCGGCCGGCGGTGTGCTGGAACTGATGGACGAAGCCTGGTGGGGGCCGTCGATCCCGCTCGCCAGCGGGCCGATCTTCTGCCTGGCGGAGCGCAGCCTGCCGGGCAGCATCTTCGTCAACGCCGCGGGCGAGCGGTTCGTCAACGAGGCAGCCCCGTACGTCGATGCCGTGCACGTCATGTACGGCAAGCACACCGAGGACAACCCGCACATCCCGTGCTGGCTGATTACCGATCAGCGCTACCGGAACCGGTACGTGTTCACCGGTATCCCGCCGCGCAAGCCGCTGCCGCGCCGCTGGTTCCGCTCCGGCGTCGTGTTCAAGGGCGGCTCGCTCGCCGACCTGGCCAGCCAGATCGGCGTGTCAGCCGACGGGCTGGCGAAGACCGTGCAGAAGTTCAACGAGTTCGCGAAGGCCGGCAAGGACACCGACTTCGGCCGCGGCGACTCCGCTTACGACCATTATTACGGCGATCCGAACTGTAAGCCCAACCCGAACCTGGCCCCGCTCGCCACCCCGCCCTACTACGCGATCAAGATCGTGCCAGGCGACCTGGGCACGAAGGGCGGACTCCGCACCGACGAGCACGCCCGGGTGCTGCGGGCCGACGGCAGCGTCATCGACGGCCTGTACGCGGCAGGCAACACCAGCGCGATGGTCATGGGGCGCAGCTACGCCGGGCCGGGAGCAACGATCGGGCCGGCCATGACCTTCGGCTACCTGGCAGCTCTTGACGCCGCGCGGCTCGCCGCCGCCGCTGCCGAGACAACGGGGTCCGGTACTTCTGGCCCGGAGATTAAGCAGTAGCCGTCTGGGCATAGAGCGATAACGTCCGGTGAATGCGACAGAAAGGACGCTCAGGTGGTCAGCGTTGGTCCTGGCGACCACGCAGTTGCCTTTTACCAGGAGAGCGAGCTCGCCGGCCTGGTTGGCGGGTACTTGCAGTCCGCCATCGTCGGCGGCGGGTCAGCGGTCCTGGTGGGGACGCCCGAGCACCGGTCCGAGATCAACAGGTGGCTCACCCAGGCAGGCGTTGACGTGGCCGGGGCGTGGGCTGACGGTTCCTACGTGGTGCTAGACGCGCGTGAGACGATGAGCCGGTTCATGGTCAACGGACAGCCCGATGCGGCAGCTTTCTGGGAAACCATCAGCCCGGTGCTGGCCGCCGCCGCCAGCAAGCAAGGTCCGGCGCGTGTCTTCGGCGAGATGGTCGCAGTCCTCTGGGATATGCGCCTGCCGGATGCTGCCATCGAGCTCGAGGCCCTGTGGAACGAGATCAGCAGCCACTACCCGTTCGGGTTGCTGTGCGCTTACCCGGCGACCGTCATGACGCAGGAACAGCAGAGCGACTCAGTCGCGCAGATCTGCTGCGCTCACTCGGCGGTCATCGGCGCTCCGGCCGGCTCAGGCGCGACCTGGCAGCCTGGCTGACCGTCCCGGCGGCGGAATCAGCCGTCAGGACCCAGGATCAGCCCGCTCGTCGGTACGCCGGTACCTGCCGTCACCAGCACCGGCCCGTCGCCGGGAACCTGGTTGACCGAACTGCCGCGCACCTGCCGGACCGCCTCAGCGATCCCGTTCATGCCGTGCAGGTAGCCCTCGCCGAGCTGACCGCCATGCGGATTCAGCGGCAGCACCCCGCCCAGCTCGATCCCGCCGCCCGCGATGAAGTGCCGTGCCTCACCGCGCGGGCAGAAGCCGAGCTCCTCCAGCTGCATCAGTACGTACGGGGTGAAGTGGTCGTACAGCACCGCTGTCCGGATGTCGGCCGGCCCTATCCTGGCCTGCGCCCATAGCTGGCGCGCCACCACGCCCATCTCCGGCAGGCCGGCCAGGTCACTGGAATAGTAGCTCGTCATCGTGAACTGGTTCGGCCCGCTACCCTGCGCCGCGGCCCGGATGACGACCGGCGATTTTTTCAGGGAACGGGCACGGTCCAGGCTGGTCACTACGACAGCCACGCCGCCATCAGTCTCCTGACAGCAGTCCAGCAAGCGCAGTGGCTCACAGATCCACCGTGACTCCTGGTGCTCAGCCAGCGTAATCGGCCGCCGGTAGAACCAGGCCGCCGGATTAGTGGCCGCGTGCTTGCGGTCAGCAACCGCGACGGTGCCGAAGTCCGCGCTGGTCGCACCGAACGTGTGCATGTACCGGCGGGCCGCCATCGCGACAGTCGCGGCCGGGGTGGCCAGTCCCATCGGGTAATGCCAGCCGTTGTCGATCCCGGCTGAGGTGGCTGCCTGGACTGCGCCGACCGCGACCTGGCCGAACCTGCGGCCGGACCGCTCGTTCAGCGCCCGGTAGCAAACGACCACGTCGGCAGCACCGGTAGCCACTGCCATCGCAGCCTGGTGCACGGTCGCGCACGCTGCTCCGCCGCCGTAGCCAATGAGGCTGAAGAAGGTCAGTTCGCCGGCCCCGATCTCGCGTGCTACCGCGATCTCGGCGTTCGAGTCCATGCTGAAGGTGACGAGCCCGTCCACGTCGGCCGGCCTCAGCCCGGCGTCGTCAAGGGCGGCGCGTACCGCTTCGACCGCCAGCTTCAGCTCGCTGCGCCCGGAGTCCTTGGAGAACTCGGTAGCCCCGATCCCGGCAATCGCGGCGGCCCCGGCCGACGAGCTGCTCATGGCCTGCTCCCCGGGGCGGCGAGCCGGACCGTGCCGGTCACGTGGTTGCCCAGACTGCAGCTTCCGGTCACGGCTATCACCCGCTCGCGGCCGTCTGGGCCGGTGTCGTCGGTCACCCTCCCCGCGAACGTCAGCGTGTCCCCGGCATAGCAGGGCACCCCGAGCCGGATCGATACTGCGCGCACCAGAGCCTGCGGGCCAGCCCAGTCGGTGACGTATCGCTGAACCAGGCCTGTCGTGGTGAGGATGTTAAGGAAAATGTCCTTGCTGCCGCCGCGCTCGGCGAAATCGCGGTCGTGATGGACCGGGTAGAAGTCGCGGGTGGCGATCGCGGTGGACACCACGACGGTCGGCGTGACCTGCAGGGTCCACTCGGGCAGCGCACCCGGCGCGGCCCGCTCGTCGGGGCGCCAGCCAGGCAGTACCAGTTCGTCGTCGATCCGGATGAACTTGGTGCGTACCGGCATGCCGATCTGCACCTCGTCCGGGTCGACACCGGTCAGCTCGGCCATGACCCGCGGGCCTTCGGTGAGCTCGACCAGGGCGATGATGATCGGCAGCTGCTTACCCGGGACCGGCGGGTGCCGGTGCACCACGTAGCTGTAGACCGAGCCGGTACCTTCGGCGACCTGGTAGCCCTGATTGCGGACAGCTCCGCAGCTGAGACAGGCGGGGCCGGGCGGGTGGCGCAGCGCACCGCATTCGCCGCACCGCTGGATGCGGAGCTCGCCGGCCTGGTGCCGGCCCAGAAGAACTCGGTGTCGGGCGATACGGGCGGTCGCATGGCCGGTCCAGCTGTGCTGGCAGCAACGACAGTCGCGGCCGGCCCGGTTCCGTCCGGCCCGGGTCTGGCCAGCCCGGATCCGGGCTGCCCAGCTTGCGGGTCGTGCTGAACAGCGTGTGGCCGGAACTTGAGCACCCGCCATTCCATCTCCGCGACCGGCTCCTCGCCGGAGTACCAGGTATTCCTCGTGGTCACGAACCACCCTTCGCCAAGCGCAGTGCGCTTGGGTCCGCTGACCTCGGTTAGTTCGGCGCGCAGGCTGAGCAGCTCACCGTGCCGCAAGTAGCGGTGATAAGTCTGGGCGCAGTTCGTCGCCACGACCGCGGGGAATCCGGCCTGGTCGAGCACCGTCATCATCTGGCCGAGCGGATCGGTACCGGTCCCGTCGGCCGGCGGCGGCTGCAATCCGGGCATCGTCCAGACCTGGACCATGGCAGGTGGTGCCACTAGCTGACCGTGCGCTGAGAGCGCGGCGAACTCCGCGTCGGTGTACAGCGGGTTCGTGTCGCCGATCGCGTCGGTCCAGTTCCTGATCGCCGGGAGGTTCACCGGGTCTCTGGCAAGCCGAGGAGAGCTCGGACCAGCTGCCCGGACCTTGTCCGCGGCGGCGAGGATTGCCGCAGTCTGCTGGTCCGAGGTCTGCGTCATCGGGGCACCCGCGGCAGCTTCAGGCCCGCCATCGCGATCAGCTCACGCTGCACTTCGTTGACCCCTCCGCCGAACGTCATGACGGTGTTGCGCTTGTTCTGCACATCCAGCCACCCGGTGAGCTCGGCAGTCTGCTGCTCGGCTGGGTCGCCGTGCTTGCTGACGATCTCGGCCAGCTCGGCGCCGATCTGCTGGACCTGCTCAGACCCGAATACCTTGGTGACCGAGGCATCCGCGACGTCGACGGTCTCGGTTACCGCGACCTGCCAGTTGAGCAGCTCGTTGACCCGCTCGGCCGCGCTGGCCCTGGCGAGCGCGCGCCGGACATCAGGCTGGTCGAGCAGCGGGCGGCCGTCTGGCCCGGCCTGCCGCGCCGCCCAGTCGCGCACCCGCCGGTGCAGCACGCCGATCCGCCCGGATGGCCCGAGCATCACCCGTTCGTGATTGAGCTGCGCAGTGATCAACCGCCAGCCCGCGTTCTCCGCACCGACCCGCATCGTCACCGGGACCCGCACGTCGGAGTAATAGGTCGCGTTCACATGATGCGCGCCGTCGTGGGTGATGATCGGGGTCCACGAGTAGCCGGGGTCGGTCGTGTCGACAATCAGGATGGACAGGCCCTTGTGCTTGGGCGCCGCCGGGTCGGTACGGCAGGCGAGCCAGACGTAATCGGCGTCGTGGCCGCCGGTGGTGAAGATCTTCTGGCCGTTGACCAGGTAATGGTCGCCGTCGAGGACGGCCCTGGTGCGCAGCGAGGCCAGGTCCGTGCCCGCGTCCGGCTCTGTGTAGCCGATGGCGAAGTGCAGTTCGCCGGTCAGGATCCGCGGCAGGAAGAAGTCCTTTTGCTCCTGGCTGCCGTGCACCATCAGGGTGGGCCCGACAGTCTGCAGCGTGACGGCTGGCAACGGGACGTCTGCCAGCGCAGCCTCGGTGACGAAAATCTGCTGTTCCACCTGGCCGAGGCCGTGCCCGCCGTACTCGGCCGGCCAGCCCACGCCGAGCCAGCCGTCCCGGCCCATCCGGCGGACGACGTCGCGGTACACCGTGCCGTGGCGCTGCGTGAGCATCGCCTCGCGCTCGGCTGGCGATATCAGCGTGGTGAAGTATGCGCGCAGTTCGTCACGCAGTGTGAGCTGGGCATCGGTGAGGTCGATGAACATCAGGCACCAGCCGCTTCCCGTACGCCCTGCTCAGCTCCGCCCAGTTCCTGCCAGTCCAGTTCTCGCTGAGACAGGCGGTCAAGCCGGTCGTCCGCGCCGCCGACGAACGCGACCAGGTCGGTCATCAGCGCCGAGTACTGAGGTAGCGGGTAGGTGATGTCCATGCCCAGGCCGCCGTGCAAGTGGTGACAGGTGCGCATGGCCTGCGGCCCGTACTCGGCCAGCCAGTAGGCTGCCACGTCGATGTCCCGGCCCGCGTCCCTGCCGGTGTCCAGCCGCCAGCAGGCCGACATGGTGGCCAGGTGCAGCGTTCGCGCGGTCGCGTAGACATCAGCGATCTGCAGCGCGACGGCCTGGAAGGTCGCCAGCGGCCGGCCGAACTGCTCCCTGGTGCGGACGTGCTCAGTGGTGAGTTCGAGCGCGGCGGCCAGCGCGCCGTCGGCTACGGCGCACGCGCCCGCCACGGCGAGCTGGTACAGCGCCGCTGCGTCGCACCCGTCGAGGAGGTACGCCGCTGGCGTGTTGTCCAGCCGCAGCGTGTACTCCGGCAGCCCAGACGAGCTGCGGGTGCGCTGGCAGGACAGACCGTCGGCGTCCGGCTCGATGACCGCGACGACGGTAGCCGACGGCCAGCCGGCCGGACCGACGCTGGCCGGGACCAGGATCCAGTTGGCCGCTGCTGCGTATGGCACGCCGGTCTTCAGCCCGGTCAGCGTGGCAGGCTCGCCGCCGCTGGTCTGTGTCGCGCCCGTGGTCAGTGTCGCGACCGTGCGCGGCACCGCCGGCATCGGGTTCGACGGCTCGCGGATCGCGGCCGTCAGAACCGTGTCGCCGGTCGAGACGCCTGCCAGCAGCCGCCGCTTCAGCCCGGCGTCCGCCGAGCGCGTTACCGGCAGCACGCCGAGTGCGAGGGTTGCCAGCGCCGGAATCCGGGCAGCGTGCCTGCCCGCCTCGGTCAGCACGGCGGCGGTAGCCTGAACGCCGAGTTCCTCGCCGCCAAGCTCAGCCGGCAGCGCCAGCGCGAGCAGGCCAGCCCGGGCAAGCTGCTGCCAGCGACCAGTGTCGAAGTCACCGTCGGCCGGCGCGCTGCCGCCCAGGACCCGAGCGGCCAGTTCTGACACCTCGATCTCGGCCTCGCTCCGGGTGAAGTCCACTACCGCATCTCCTCCCTGGGCAGGCCGAGCTGTCGTTCGGCTACCAGCGACAGCAGGATCTGGGTGGTCCCGCCGGCGATGCTCAGGCAGCGGGTGAGCAGGAACTCGTGCAGGCACTCGCTGCCGTCACCGTCGGCAGCGGCGCCAGCTGGGCCGGTGAGTTCCAGCGCGGCTTCCGCGACCGCCTGCCGGTGCGCGACGCCTACCAGTTTGCGCTACCGCGGCAAGCGGCCCGGCATCGGCACCCCGGAGCTGAGCGATGACTGCGCGGAGGTCGAGCAGGCTGACGGCCATGCCGTTCGCGATGAGCCCGCCGAGTCGCTGGCGGATTACCGGGTCGGCGGCGGCCCCGTTCCCGGCAGTTATCTCGAGCAGTCGCTCGACGGCCTCGCCTACCGACGAGCCGGCACCCATCGCGACTCGCTCGGACGCGAGCGTGGTGCGCGCGACCCGCCAGCCGTCGCCGGGAGCGCCGACGACGCACTCGTCTGGTACGAACACCTGGTCGAGGAACACCTGGTTGAACATCTGGCGGCCGGTCATCTCACGCAGCGGCCTGATGTCGATGCCGGGGCTGTCCATGGCCACGAGGAAGTAGGTCAGTCCCTTGTGCTTCGCCGCGGCCGCATCGGTGCGGGCCAGGCAGATGGCCCAGTCAGCTTCGCGCGCTAGCGACGTCCAGACCTTCTGGCCGGTGAGCAGCCAGCCCCCGTCGCAGCGCTCTGCCCTGGTACGCAGCGAGGCCAGGTCAGAGCCGGCCTCCGGCTCGCTGAAGAGCTGGCACCAGGTCAGCTCGCCGCGCAGCGTCGGCCCGGCGAACCGGTCCGCCTGGCCCGCCGTGCCGTGCGTGAGGATGGCCGGGATCGCCCACCCGCCGATCACCAGGTCCGGCCGGCTGATGCCGGCCTTGCCGAGTTCGTGATCGATGACCAGCAGCGCGCCAGGAGATGCACCAAGCCCGTGCGGCGGTGGCCAGGCCGGGGCCGCGTGCCCTGAGTCCGCCAGCATGTGCCGTTGCTCTGCGGTGGTCAGCCCGGTGATCCTGGCGGCCAGCCGGGCAGCGTGCTCCCGGACGGCCTCCAGCTCGCCGGTGATCTCCGCGTCGTCCAGCCGCAGCTCGCGGCGTATGCCCGATAGAGCGAGCCGCGCAGTCTGGTCTTTCCACTGCCCGCTGCCGCCGAGCAACTGCCGCAACGCTAGCGCCCGCCGCAGGTAAAGATGCGCGTCGTGCTCCCAGGTGAAACCGATGCCGCCGAGCACCTGGATACAGTCTTTGGCCACGTCGACTGCGGCATCGACGTTGACCGCGGCGGCCGCGGCCGCGACGATCGGCAATTCGGCAGGCGCCTCGTCGGCCGCGCGAGCAGCATCCCAGGCAAGCACGGCCGCTGTCTCAGCCCGGCAGAGCATGGTCGCGCACATGTGCTTGATCGCCTGGAACGAGCCGATGGGCCGCCCGAACTGGTATCGGATCACTGCGTACTCGGCTGCGGTCCGCGCGCACCAAGCTGCCACCGCAGCCGCCTCGACCGCGAAGAGCGCGGCAGCCAGGTCGCGGACGAGCCCGATGCTGATGCCCGGCAGGAGCTGATCGGGTCCGGCGACGACGTCGGCTAGCTCGATGTCGGCCAGCGACCTGGAGAAGTCGGCCGGCGCCCGCTCAGTCAGCGTGATCCCAGCCTGACTGACGGGCAGCAGACACCAGAGGTGCTGCCCGCTGAACCGCTGACCAGCAGGTGGGTCGTGCTGCCGCCGCCGAGCACCGGGCCGGCCTTGCCGGTCAGCGTGACCGTGCCGTCCGGCCCGGAGACCGCCGCGACGGATCCGCCTTCCAGCGCAACGGCAACAGAGATCTCGCCCGTCGTCAGTGACCGGAGTGCGGCCTGCGCTGACGGCTGGTCTGGGCAGCGGCGCAGCACGAGAGCGGCGATGAGGGTCGGGAGCATCGGGCCGGGTACCAGGGACTCGGTGAGCTGGGCCAGCGCCGCTGCCAGATCGGCAGTGCTGCCGCCTGCGCCGCCCGCGGCGGCCGCCGACCCGATACCCAGCACGCCAAGCTCGGTCAGGGCAGTCCAGCGCTCTGCGCCCGGTCCGTCACCCATCGTCGTGGCGACATCATGATGGGCGCCGCCGCCCGGTTCCAGCCCGCGGACGACATCGATTGCGGCTGTGCGCTTCGCCCATTCGCGGATCGAGGCCTGGAGCGCAAGCTGCTCGTCCGTGCTCGCGATCGGCAACTATTAATCCTCCTCGTCCGCTAGCAGACAAAATTAGAACACGTTATAGCTATAGCGGGCCAGCGTGCCGCAGGGGCCTGGCGGACGCTCCCAGCCATGGGCCGTTCGTCCACGCTGGTCAGGCGCTCCGAGCCGGGCCAGAACTGGTCCCGTTGCTACGCTTCTGGCATGCTCGACAAGGACGAAAGGCTGCGATGGCAACGCCGAGAACACGTAACAGCGGCACCGCTGAGCAGCCGGCCACGCCTGCCGCAGCTGACCCCGATCTAGGTTCGGCGGCGCAGCGCGAGCGGCGCAAGCGGATCCTGGACGCGACGCTCGCGCTTGCGTCCAAGGGCGGTTACGACGCTGTGCAGATGCGGACCGTCGCCGAGCGAGCTGACGTGGCTCTCGGGACGCTGTACCGCTATTTCCCGTCCAAGATTCACCTGCTGGTCTCCGGCCTCGCCCGGGAGTTCGAGCGCGCGCAGGAGCGGCTGGACCGGTCGCCGGTGCCGGGCGACACCTCCTACGAGCGGATGCTGTACGTGCTCGGCCGGGTGACCCGGTCCATGCAGCGGGAGCCGCTGCTGACCGAAGCGATGACCAGGGCGTTCATGTTCGCGGACCCGAGTGCCGCCGCTGAGGTCAATACGGTCGCCAGACTGATGGAGGAGATGCTCACCAAGGCGATGCACGACGGTGAGCCGACCGGGGATGAACGCGCCATCGCACGGGTAATCGGGGACGTCTGGCTGTCGAACCTGGTGGCGTGGGTGACCAGGCGGGCATCGGCGAACGACGTGGCATCGCATCTCGAACTGGCCGCACGGCTGCTGCTGCGCTGACCGCGGCGGATCCCTGCCGCCGGACGGGTGTGCCAGGAACATCTGCAGCACTGATAACGTTAACGATCAATGGTGCATGTTGCATCATCTCGCGAGTTCCCGTGCGCCTTGCAGGTGCAGCTCGCGCGGTCGCTATGCGAGCTGTCCGCTTCTCGGTGAGCCTGTGTTTCGCCGCTGTCGTCGACTCTTGACATGACGCGGCCCAGGATTACCGATTGGAGCCTGGCAGCTAATGCCTACCACTTCAGGGCGCCGCCGCGCGCCCGCGCACTACCGTGCCAAACCGGGGCGCCACCCGGCTGGCGGTCAGCGTCCGACTAGCGGCCAGCGTTCCGGCGGCGGCCAGCGGCCGAACGCTGGCCAGCGAACGCAGCGACCCGACGACGCCAAGTCCCAGCTCGAGCAGGCACTAACGGCTGCTGCCGCGTTGCCGCAACCGGTGGCGAGCTTCGCCGAACTCGGCCTTGACCCGCGCCTCGTCTCAGCCCTCGCCGCGCGTGACATCGCGGTACCGTTCGCCATTCAGGCCCGCGCCCTGCCCGACGCCATGGCTGGCCGGGACGTGCTGGGCCGTGCCGAGACCGGATCTGGCAAGACGCTTGCGTTCGGGCTGCCGATGCTCAGCCGCATCGCCGGGCTAGCTGGCCGCCCACGGGAGAAGGCACCCCGCGGCCTCATCCTGGTCCCGACCCGCGAGCTGGCTCAGCAGGTTGCTGCCGTGCTCACGCCGCTTGGCCGCAGCATGGGCGTCAGCGTCACGACCGTCTACGGCGGAGTTTCCATCGGGCGCCAGATCAGCCGCCTTGCCGGCGGGGTCGATATCGTGGTTGCCACTCCCGGACGTCTCATCGACCTGCTGGAGCGCGGTGCGTGCCGGCTGACCGATATCAAGATCACCGTGCTCGATGAGGCTGACCACATGGCCGACCTGGGCTTCCTGCCGTCCGTTACCCGGATCCTGGATGAAACACCGGCTGGCGGCCAGCGCCTCCTGTTCTCTGCGACGCTCGACCGCGGGGTGGACAGCCTGGTTCGGTCTTACCTGGCCGACCCCGCGCTGCACGCAGTCACGCCAGAAGTCATGTCCGGCGGCGCAGCGGAGCACTCGCTGCTGGTGCTCGACGGTGACGACAAGGTCGCCGTGGCGGCCGAGATGGCGAGCCGCCCGGCCCGGACCCTTTTCTTCGTCCGCACCAAGCACGGAGCCGACCGGCTGGCGCGGCAACTTGACCGGGCCGGTGTCCCGGCCGCAGCGATCCATGGAGACAGGAACCAGAACCAGCGGCAGCGGGCGCTGGACGCGTTCATGGCCGGTCATCCGCGGGTGCTGGTTGCCACCGATGTCGCGGCCAGAGGCATCCACGTCGACGGAATCGAGCTTGTAGTGCACTTCGATCCGCCCAACGACCACAAGGACTACCTGCATCGCTCTGGCCGCACCGCGAGGGCCGGCGCCACCGGGCTGGTGGTGACGCTCGCACTGCACGAGCAGGTCCGCGAGATCCAGCGGCTGCATGCGGCGGCAGGCGTAGCAGCCGGCCAGGCATCACGTGACGTCCGGTCATCCGGTCGTCCGGGAGATCGCGACCACCGGCACCCCGGTGCCGCCACCGCCGCCGGCTCGCGAGGCGCGGCCGCGGCCGACCGGCGCGCCGCCGCGAGACCGCCGCAGCCCTGGACGGGCGCGGCCTGCGTCCCGGCAATATCAGGCCGGCGACCGGAGGCGTTCGGCGTAGCCGCGCCGGAGTGACTGAGGGCCGCTCGGCCAGTGCCCGCGAGCGTGACGTACCTCACATACCGCGCGGACGCGTCGTAACTCGCGCATTACCCCAGTCCGGGTTAAGTGGTAGTCCGCAAATTCCGCAAAAGTGCTAGCTCGGCCTCCGTCCGGACGGCAGAGTGCCCTTGTGGCACTCACACGGGAGGATCAAGTTTTGAAGCCTGCACACTGGCCGGGGCGGCTGCGCGCCGGGTCACTGCTCGCAGTCGGGACAGCCGGGTCGCTGCTGTTTCTATCGGCAGTAGCGCCTGCGGGCGCCTCCACCGGCCCAAGCTCAGGGAAGGTCGCGGTACCGCAGGACATTAGCGTCGCGGGCCTGACCGGGCATTCGGTCTTTCCGGTCAGCGGCGGCACAAAAGAGCGGGTTTCCTTCGTGCTCAAGCTGCGCCAGTCGGCTGAGCTCGAGTCCGACGTCGAGGCTGGCATGCCCGGCGGCTACCTGTCGGCCGGAAATTTTGCCGCCAAGTTTGGCCAGACCAAGGCTCACGTCGCGGCCCTGGAGAAGTACCTGAAGCAGTACGGCATCAAGACCACCGCGTACGGTGACCGGCTTGACGTCAGTGCCACCGGGACTGCCAGGGAGTTCAACAAAGCGCTGTCGGTCACCCAGGGCGAGTACACGACCAAAGCCGTTCCCGCGCGCGGCGCCCAGCCTGCGCGTCCCGCGGTGACCTTCCACGGGACGACGGACAAGCCACTGCTGCCGGCGAGCCTCGCCGCCTTCGTTTACTCCATCCTCGGCCTGACTAACTACCCGATTGCCAGCAGCAACGCCGTGCACACGCCAGTCCAGGAAGTGCACTCGACCCGCAAGGGCCTGCAGGAAGGCAACCGCACTCCGGAGAACTTCGCCAAGCAGTACGGGCTGGACCCGCTCTACGCCAAGGGCGCCAGGGGACGCGGCCAGACCATCGGCATCATCACGTACGCAAGCGTCACGCCTTCGGATGCCACTCACTTCTGGTCCAGGGTCCTCAGGATCGGGACCAAGGCCAACCGCATCAAGCTTGACAACGTTGACGGCGGATCGGGCAAGGTCAGCTACGGCAGCGGCTCCGGCGAGACAACCCTCGACGTCGAGCAGTCAGGTGCGGTAGCGCCGTACGCGAACGTCCTGGTTTACCAGGCACCCAATACCGACTACGGCTCGGCGGACGCGTGGTTCGGCGCGGCCAGCCAGAACATCGCGGCCACGATCTCCACCAGCTGGGGCGAGTCCGAGATTCTCAACGAGGCCATCGCCGCTCACCAGATCGAGGCGACAACGTACGGGGGCATCTTCGACGAGGCCGGCCTGGAGATGGCGGCGCAAGGCCAGAGCGCGTTCGACGCCTCTGGTGACTCGGGCGCGTACGACGACACGGAAGACTCACCGGTCGCCTATACCGAGCTCTCGGTCGACAACCCCGCTGACAGCCCGTGGATAACGGCGGGCGGCGGCACGACCGAAGCCGGCACGATCCAGCTCTACGACGAGGACGGCGACCCCGCCATTCCGATCACCATCGCCGCGCAGCGGACCTGGGGATGGGACTACCTGTACTCGTACTACTACTTGTTCCCGCAGACTGACAGCGCGTTCTTCTCGACCGAGCCGCCGTTCGTCGATGATCCGTATTACGCCGGCGGTGGTGGCGGCGGCTACAGCGTCGTCGAGAAGCAGCCGGGTTATCAGAGCAAGATCAAGGGCATCGACCACTACAGCTATGTGCCCTATGTGTCGTATCCCGACTGTCAGACGGACACCGGCGCATGCCAGGAATATCAGCCGGCCACGAACAAGGCGGTAGCCTGCCCGCCCGACACCGGGGCGGATCTGTGCCTGCCGACGACGTGGACGGCCTGGGATCAGGAAACCGACTCGGTGACCCCGCCCGCCGTGCAAACCGGGACCTTCTCGGGTCCGGGCGGACGGGCGGTGCCGGACATTGTCGCCGACGCCGATCCGTACACGGGCTACGAGGAGTACTTCAGCCAGTTCCCGCAGGCGGGATACCCGGCCCTGGACACCGGCTGGGGCGGCACCAGCTTCGTGGCGCCGCAGCTGAACGGCTCGGCCGCGGTGATCGACTCCTTCCTCCGCCATCGGACCGGCTTCTGGAACCCGGCGATCTACCAGTTCGCCGTGCATCCCTCCTATACGCCCTTCACGCCGCTGGACTCTGCGAGCGCGAACAACACCAACCTGTACTACACCGGCACCGCGAAGGCGGTTTACAACCCCGGGTCCGGGCTTGGCGTGCCGAACCTGGACAAGCTCGCGCTCGATTTCAGGCGCCATCCGATTAGCTGAGGCGCCTGAAAGTTCCAGTGCCGCAGGTCCCGCGTCCGGTCCAAGTCCGGGTGCGGGACCTGCCCGTTCCCGGCGTCATTAATCTGATTAAGACAATTGATTAAGTAGGCTTTTCGCTTGAGGCGCTCTGGCTCACCGAGATGTCACTTATAGTTCGCCAGGTCGTCACGGCGTGGCGTACGTTTCGGGCATGAAGATGACCGACGGTGTGAGCGTGCGAATTGCTTATGTCACAGAGTCATTTCCGCCCGCAGTCAACGGCGTCGCGCACACTGCGGTGCGCGTGGCGGAGCACCTTCTGTCCAGGGGCCATCAACCACTGGTGATCGCGCCTGAGCCGGCCAGCGGAGTGCCGCTCCCGGACCGGGCCTTCGACTTTCCCGTGGTCCGGGTACCGTCGGTCGGCATCCCTATCTACAAGGGCTTCCGGGTCGGGCTGCCGGGCTCCCGGGTGAAGGACGCGATCGCATCCCACAACGCCGACCTCGTGCACCTGGCCGGGCCGTTCGTGCTGGGCGCCAGGGCCTGCTCTGCAGCGATCGATCTGCAGCTGCCGATGGTCGCGGTGTACGCGACGGATCTGCCGGCCTACGCCCACGCCTACCACACCGGGACAGCCGGAGAGAAGCTCGCCTGGTGGTGGCTGCGCAGGATCCACAACGCAGCCGACCGTACGCTGTCGCCGTGCACCGCGACGGCGACCGAGATCCGCGCGCACGGCATCGAGCGCGTCGCAGTCTGGGCCCGCGGCGTGGATTGCCGCCGGTTCGATCCGGCTAAGCGCAGCGAGAAGCTACGGACTGAGCTAGCGCCCGGCGGCGAGATTCTCGTCGGCTATGTCGGTCGGCTAGCCACCGAGAAGCGGGTCGACCTGCTTTCCAAGGTAGCCGCCCTGCCAGGGGTGCGACTGGTCATTGTGGGCACCGGGCCCGCTGAGGCCGCGATCCGCCGGGCCGTTCCGACGGCCCTTTTTCTTGGCCAGCATGGCGGCGAGGACCTCGCCCGCATCTACGCCAGCCTCGACGTGTTCGTGCACAGCGGCCCGCACGACACCTTCGGCCAGACCCTCCAGGAAGCAGCTGCCAGCGGCCTGCCCGTGGTAGCACCGGCCGCAGGCGGCCCGCTGGACCTCGTCCGGCACGGACTGACCGGGTTCCTGGTGGAGCCGGGCAGCGCGGCGGCATTGGCTGACGCGGTAGCGATGCTCGCCGCTGATCCGGAGATGCGGGCAGCGCAGGGCGCGGCCGGCCGGCATCTGGTACTGGGCCGGACCTGGCCGGTGATGTGCGATGAGCTCATCGGGCACTACGCTGACGTGCTTGAAGCGACTGGTTTTGCGAACCGGGAAGCGGTGGCAGCATGACGACCTTCGTCGCACTCGGCGATTCGATAACGCTCGGCATCGGCGACCCCGTCCGGCTCGCTCCGGAGCCGGGCGAGCAGCCCGGCCGGGGCAAGGGCAAGCGGGGCTGGCGCGGCTGGGCGGCGCTGCTTGCCGACGGGCTCATTGAGCCGGATCTGCACATAGTCGCCGGGAACGGGGCTCTTTGGGCCGATCTGGAACGCGACCAGCTGCCCGCGGCGCTGCAACTCCGGCCGGACGTCGCCAGTGTCGTCACCGGCGTCAACGACACGTTGCGCCCGAACTTCGACACAGAGCGCATCGCCGCGTCCGCCGCGCACACGATCGGCGCCTTGCGCGCTTCCGGTGCTCAGGTGCTGACGATGCGGCTGCCGGATCCCGGACGGATGCTAGGCATGCCGACCGTCCTGGCCAGGCCGCTGGCGCGCCGTGCGCACGAACTGAACCTCGTCATGGACGAGGTAGCCCAGCGGTTCGGCACGCTGCACTTCGACGCCGCTACCGACGATGAGGCCTACGACCCGCGGATGTGGGCGGTGGACCGGCTGCACCCGAGCGAGCGCGGGCACCGGCTGATCGCCCGAAGGTTCCACGCGCTGCTTGCGCAGACTGAGATACCGGTTGCCGAGCCACCCGGTGCGGAGCCGACGAACCAGCCGCCGACCAAGCTTGAGCAGTTCGCCTGGATGGCCACTAAGGGGACAGCTTGGGTCGCGCGCCGATCCACGGATCTGGTGCCAAATCTGCTGGCCATGGCGTACGCGGAGTGGCGATCGGGCCAGCCGGCTGAGGTACCGGCCGCGGCCGAGCCGGAATGTGATCTGGCCGACGCTTTCTAGCTATCGGTCTTAACGGCCAGCGGCTAATTGGCGAATCACAGGTAAACAAAGCTTCGACCAATCGGGCAATTCGGCGACCAGCCGGTGAACGGCTCTGACCCGTATTCGTTTTGCCACGGATGCCAGTTATAGTTCGGGCATTGGGGAGGATGTCGTTCTTCTGCCGGAGACTGCCGCCCTGTTCCGACGCGCGTAACCCCCGAAGCCACGCGCGCAGCATGCAGAAAGGTACGCCGGTTCATGAGCGACGTGCTGCCGTCTGGGCCGGCTGGCCAGAACCTTCCGCAGCCAGCCGGTTTCGAACTCCCTCAGATCAGCGGCATCCCTGGCTGGGGTGCGCCGGACACCACGATGCTTGCGTCGTCTCCGGCCGCCGAGACGATGCAGGGCGTCGCTGTGCTCGGCGGGGCCGGCCTGCAGGCTGTCGATATCTGGGCATGGTTCGGTACCCGCCTGGTCCTGCAAGGCGTCTCTCTGAGCATGCCGCCAGGCATCGTGACCGCGCTGATCGGGCCGTCTGGCTGCGGCAAGTCAACCTTCCTCCGGATCCTGAACCGGATGCACGAGACCGTGCCTGGCGCACAGCTGGCCGGTGAGGTTCTGCTCGACGGGCAGGACATTTACGCGCCTGCCGTGCGGGTCACCGAGAGCCGGAGCCGGATCGGGATGGTGTTCCAGAAACCCAACCCGTTCCCGGCGATGTCGATCGCGGAGAACGTGCTGGCAGGCTTGCGTCTCACTGGTGCCAGGGCGAGCCGGGCGGAGCGGGCAGAGCTTCTGGAGCGCAGCCTGCAGCGGGCCGGCCTCTGGGACGAGGTGAAGGACCGGCTGGCCCAGCCGGGCGGTGCGCTCTCCGGCGGACAGCAGCAGCGGCTGTGCATCGCTCGCTCGCTCGCGGTCAATCCCGATGTCCTTCTCATGGACGAGCCGTGCTCCGCCCTGGACCCCGGCTCGACGGCGCGGATCGAGCAGACGATCGCGGACATCCGTCACGACGTCATCATCGTCATCGTCACGCACAACATGCAGCAGGCCGCGCGGGTCTCGCAGCAGTGCGCGTTCTTCCTTGCAGAGCCGGGAATGCCGGGCGGCATCGTGGAAGCGGGAGACACTCGCCAGATCTTCAGCGATCCAAAAGACCCGCGTACATCCGACTACGTCCACGGCCGATTCGGCTAACAACTAACCCGCATTCACGACCAGTTCACTCACGTGTCGTATCCGAGATACCGCCCTAATCTATCGTCAATGCCGATGAAGCCAGCTGGGCCAGTCAGGAGTGGGGGAGATGAGCGCGGCCATTAGCGGCCCAGGCGGGCAAGCTACGGGGCCCTCGCCCCGGCGCATCTTCCGCGGGCTGATGCCCTCGGACCGGGTGTTCTTCGGTCTGTCCTGGTCCATCGGTACTCTCGTGCTGATCATCTGCGGGTCGATCGGCCTGTTCTTGCTGCTGCAGCTCATTCCGACCGTTCGTGCTTACGGCCTGCATTTCTTCACGCAAGTCAACTGGGACCCGTTCATCGGTCAGATCGGCGTGGCTGCCGCGCTGCTCGGCACGTTCGAGGTCGCCGTGGTCGCGATCGTGGTGTCGGTTCCGCTGGCGCTGCTGACGGCTCTGTACATCACCGAGTACGCGCCGCCGTTCCTGAAAAGCGGCCTGGTATCGCTGATCGACCTGATGGCGGCGATCCCGAGCATCATCTACGGCCTGTGGGGCTTCTTCCTCCTGACGCCCCGCGCTGAAGAGCTCAGCCGGTGGCTGAACACCTACCTGGGCTGGTTCCCGCTGTTCAAGGTCGCTGGCGCAGACCCGCGCGCCGCGGTCGTTTCGATGGCCTCGACCTACTACGGCTCGGTTGCGATCGCGGGCGTGGTGGTCTCAATGATGGTCATTCCGATGGCATGCGCGGTCATGCGCGGAGTCTTCGCGCAGGCACCGGCCGGCGAGCGGGAAGGGGCGCTGGCACTCGGCGCGACCAAGTGGGGCGTCATCCGCACCGTCGTCATCCCGTTCGGGCGCGGCGGCATCATCGGCGGGACGATGCTCGGGCTCGGGCGCGCGCTTGGCGAGACGATCGCGGTCCTGACTGTCATCGCGGTGGTTTTCGACATCAATTTCCGCATCCTGCGCAGCGGCACCATCACGGTCGCCTCGCTGATAGCCGACCGGTGGAATGAGGCAACGCCCGGCCAGTTGTCCGCGCTGCTGGCGGCGGGCTTCGTGCTTTTCGTCATCACGATGGCAGTGAACTTCGTTGCCGCGATCTTCGTCACGCGCAGCCGCAGCGGTGCGAGTACGGAGATCTGAGTCGTGACCGGCACCTTGTCCGAGCCCACACCGAGACCGGCAGCACGAAGCCTGAGTTCGGGGCTGCAGCCCGGGCAGGTTCAACCGGGCCCTGGGCATGCGGGCCTTGGGCAGCCGGGTGCGGACCCGTACGGGCCGAAGCGGCCGCGGCTGGTGGGCGCGCGCACCGCGGATGACCGGCTCGCGCTGGTGGGCAGCCTGGCCGGCTCGCTCGGCCTGGTCTTTGTCACCTATGACAGGTTGCTGCCGTTCAGCGGCCCGGTGGGCTTCTTCGTCTCCTGGTACGTCGTGTTCATGCTGTGCTACCTAGCGGTCAGCGCGATGGCGCACCCGCGGCAGGTCGTGACCGACAGGATGGTCGCTGCGATGATCCACGGCGCAGCGGCCGTCGTTTTCGGCGCCGTCCTCAGCACGATCATCTACACATTCTTCCGCGGCTATCACGCCTTCCTGCACGCCAACTTCTTCACCAAGGACATGGCGCACACGGAGCAGACCGCGACGCTCACCCACGGCGGCGCCCTGCACGCCATCGTGGGCACGCTCATCGAGATCGGGATCGCGACGCTCGTCTCGCTTCCGCTCGGCATCGGCACTGCTGTCTTTATTACTGAGGTGGGCGGACGGTTCGCTCGAGTAGTGCGCACCATCGTGGAAGCGATGACCGCCATGCCGGACATCCTGGCCGGCCTGTTCATCTATGCCATCCTCATTGTCCGCTTCCACGTGCAGTTCAGCGGCTTCGCCGCCGCGATGGCACTGTCGGTGATGATGCTGCCGATCATCGCGCGCTCGTCGGAGGTCGTGCTGCGGGTAGTCCCCGGCGGCCTGCGCGAGGCCAGCCTTGCGCTCGGGGCATCGCGGTGGCGCACGGTGTGGCGGGTGGTGCTGCCGACCGCGCGGTCCGGCCTCGCGACAGCCCTCATCCTCGGCATAGCGCGCGGTATCGGCGAGACCGCCCCGGTGCTGATTTGCTCCGGCGAAGCTACTTACCTCAACAGCAATCCGTTCGTCGGACCGATGAACTCCCTGCCGCTCTTTATCTTCCAGGGTTACGAGAGCGGCATCACCGAGATGATCTTGCGTGCGTGGGGCGCTGCCAGCGTGCTGCTCGCCGTCATCTTGATCTTGTTTGTTACCGCACGAATCCTGGCCAGGTCACGACCTGGCCGGTCGTGAAGGAGGAATCATGTCCCGGCGCCGCAAGGCACTGATGATATTGGGCGCGACCGCCGTGCCGTGCCTGCTGGCATTGGTATCCGGGTCGGCCGCAAGCGCAAGCGCGGCACAGCAGTCCGCAGGCTCGTCTGTTAATTACGCCGCGATCACTGGTTCTGGCTCGACGTGGGCGCAGAACGCGGTCGATCAGTGGATCGCGAATATCAATAGCTTCCAGGTGACATTCACCGGAGATGGCTCGGCGGCAGGCCGGACGGACTTCGCGCTGGGTACATTCGACTTCGCTATCAGCGATATCGGTTACCAAGGCTTTGACCCAGTTACCGATACTGACGATGTCTCGCACCGGTCGTATGCGTACTTGCCGGTCACGGCTGGCGGGACTTCATTCCCGTACAACGTTACGGTGAGTGGCAAGCGGATTACCAACCTGCGGCTGTCCGGCAAAACACTAGCCGAGATCTTCACTAAGCATATTACGAACTGGGACGACCCTGCGATTACCGCGGACAACAACGGTCGTAAGCTCCCCAGCATGCCGATTACGACCGTCGTTGAGTCTGAAGGCTCGGGTACCAGTTACCAGTTCAGCAGGTACTTGAACCAGCTGTTCCCGTCGTTCTGGGTGCCATTCGACGGTGGCCATCCCGGCGCTACCGAATACTGGCCGCAGGCGTCCGGGATTGGCCAGGTCGCGCAGAGCAGTTCGGCTCAGGTAATGAACTACGTGTCGTCGGCTCCGGGCTCTATCGGTTACGACGAATACTCTTACGCGCTGCAGGCCGGATATCCGGTCATCGGGCTGGAGAACCAGGCGGGCTATTACGTCCTGCCCAGTGAGTACAACGACGCGGTGGCGCTGACCAAAGCGATAATCAATACGAACAAGAGCTCATCCGACTACTTGCTCGAGAATCTCAACAACGTCTACACCAATCCTGACCCGCGTTCCTATCCGCTGTCCTCGTATTCCTATTCGATCATTCCGACGTCTGCAACGGACGAACTGATGGCGAAGTCTGGCAGCCCGGGATTCCCGGCGAAGGCACAGTCGCTGGCGGCATTCCTGGACTACTCGATCTGCCAGGGTCAGGAATACATCGGGCCGATCGGCTATTCGGCGCTTCCGGTAAACCTGGTCGAGGCAGGATTCCAGCAGATCGAGAAGATCAAGGCTTCGGCCCCGCAGATAAGTCTCGCGGCGCTGAATATCAACACCTGTCACAACCCGACCTTCGATAGGAAGAATCTTAACCTCAACTATCTCGCTCAGGTCGCACCCCAGCCGCCGACGTGCGACAAGAACGGCCAGGGCCCGTGCACTGGCGTCCTGAATGCCAATGCCAACGGCGGCAAGGGCAGCGGCAGGAAGAACGGCAGCGGCGGTACCCCGACGCCGACCAGCAGTGCGAGCGCGAGCAGCTCTGCCAGCAGCAGCTCGAGCAGCAGCACTGGCACCGGGAGCAATACCAGCTCGACCGATACCGGCAGCACCGGAACAACTGATACGGGCGGCACCAGCCCAGACGGCACAGCTAGTAACGTCGCGGCGGAGCTTCCGGCGAGTCAGGACAACGGCCTGAATGACTGGGCACTCGGCGCCCTTGTCGTCCTGCTCCTGCTCGCGATCCTGATCATTCCGCCAATAGTGTCCCGTGGCATGTCCGGGAGAGGACGGCAGTGGTGAGTGCCAACAGGCTCGCGTCGGCGGTCCGCGGCCGGGCGCCGAGAGCGGTAGCGCTGAGCATCGCAGTCGCTGCGCTGGGCGTCTTCGCCGCCCAGGGGGCCGGAGCAACGTCTCTCGGCCGCCAGGACGCCGGCACGTCCGCCGCGAATCCCGGTGTGATGGCGCTATCGGGGAAGGCGGCGGGTGCCTTCCAGCAGACTAAGACGATCGAGCGAGTCAACCTGATCAACGGGCAGAACGTCGTGGTCGACAAGCGCACTGTCACGGTGTCGGTGAACGTCACGAAGAACCTGATCAACCGGCAGGAAATCGGTGTCAGCTGGAGCGGCGCGCATCCGACCGGAGGCATCGGGGCCAACCCCAACAGCCCGAGCGCTGAGTACCAGGAATACCCGATGGTGCTGCTGCAATGTCATGGCAACCCGTCCCCGAAGGCCCCGGCCGCGCAGCAGATCCAGCCGCAGGACTGCTGGACCGCGACGCCTCAGGAGCGGATATTCACCGGCCAGGACGCGTTCCCGCCCTGGCGGCTGGATCGTTACGCGACAGCTGCCGGGCAGCGCAACCTCAACGTCGGCGTGCCTAACCCGGTGCCGAAGGGTTGCTTCGTCTTCCCCGGTATCTCTAACTACTGGCTTAACTACGCGACCCCGGGCGGCCGGGACTACCCGATCGGGCCGGGTGACTGTGCGGGCGCGCCGAACGAGATGAGTCTGCTGGGCGGCGTCGGCATCCTGCCGGACAACGAGACGTTCGCCGTCACCAACACCCGCGGCAAGGGCGCCGCGCAGTTTGATGTCTGGACGAACGAGACTAACCTGGACCTGGGCTGCTCGCAGACCGTGTCCTGCTCGCTGGTGGCGGTGCCGATCATGGGTATCAGCTGCGACCCTGCCGCCGCGTCAATGCCGCCGGCTGACCAGCCCGGCTCACAGGAGCAGCAGGCAGGAGCCGACTGTGAGCAGACTGGTTTCTTCGCGCCGGGTGCTCCCGCCCAGAGCGGTGAATCGGGGGGATCAGGAGATCAGCAGCTGGCCGTTACCGGTGAGCTCTGGTGGGCCGCGTCGAACTGGCGGAACAAGTTCGTCGTTCCGCTGACCTTCGCGCCACCGTCAAACGTCTGCTCGATTGTCAATCAGAACAACCACGTCATCCAGATGTACGGCTCGCAACTGATGGATCAGGCGATGCTGCAGTGGCAGCCGCACTTCTGCGTGAACAAGAAGCTCTTCACGGTCCAGTACATCCCGAATTCGGAGCCAGCGTCGCTCTCTGAGATGGAGTCGCTGCCGCCGGGGGCGCCTGGCAGCGTCGAGGCGAGTCTGGCCTCTAGCCAGCAGGTCACTGATCAGGCCACCGCGACGTTCCAGGAACCCGTGGTGCATGCTCCGGTGGCCGCCACCGGATACGCAGTCAGCTTCGTGATCGACAACTCTGCTGGCCTGCCGGTAACCACTCTGCGGCTAGATCCCAGGCTGCTGGCGAAGTTGCTGACTGAGTCCTACACCGCGAGCGTCGCGACGGGTGACCCGGAACTGGCTCCGGATGCCGACGAGTCCGGGAACAAGTGCAGCGGGACCCCGGTGGCGACGACGCTGACGGCAGCGAGCACCGCATCCCAAACGTCGATCACCGTCGCCAGCGGTAGCGGGTTCCCGGCGCCGCCTTTCAACGTCACGATCGGCACCGAGGAACTGACCGTGACCGCCGTGTCCGGGACAGGCGACACGACCTGGACCGTCGTCCGCGGCGTGAGCAACACCACGGCGGCACCAGCTACGAACGGGGCGGCAGTTACCTACTTTCACCCGACCGTGTCTACCAACCCGGTAAACATCACCGATGACCCGGAGTTCCAGGCCCTAAACCCGGGAATCCCTGAAGTGAATTCTCAGATCTACACCGCTTCGATCATGCTGGCGCTGTCGTCGAACGCGGATCTCACCTGGGCGCTGACCTCGTATATCAACGCCAATCCCGCAGCACGCGGGTGGCTGAACGGGACCCCGGACCCCTGGGGAATGATCGTCAACTGCGAATACAAGGGCATCACGCTGCCGCGGCTGGACTGGCCGCTGCTGAGTACCTACGTACAGCCGTCGTGGCAGGCCGACAACTCCGGTCCTGGTTTCTGCTACAGCATCGACCCGACACCGGTCCTCCCGCTGATCGCCGCGCCTGTCCCTGACCTGCCCGATCTCGCGGAGGACATCCAGTTCTACCAGAGCCAGGCCCAGGTACTGTGCGCCGGTGACGTGAACATTCCCGCCTCGCTGCACCTGGCGGCACAGGGCCAGGAGACTGTCGGCCACCGCTTCATGATCGGCCTGACGACTCTGGCGGATGCCGAACGTTACGGGCTCGGCACCGCGTCGCTGCTGACTTATACGAAGCCGGGCACCCCGGCGAAATTCACCTCGGACGCCGGGATGACATTCACGGCGCCGACGACGGCGACGCTCCGCACTGCGGCCGGACTCCTGCGGCCGGACAAGGCGACCCATGAGTGGGACTTCCCGTACTCGCTGTACAACAAGGACAGCACTAAGGCCGCTGATGCTTACCCCGGCACCATGCTCGTCTATGCGGACGTGCCTACCAAGGGCCTGCCGAAGTCAAATAAGAAGGAGGTTGACGCACAGGATTACGCGAAGTTCGTCAGGTTCGCTGCGACCACCGGCCAGAAACCGGGCGGCGGTGTGGGCCAGCTTCCGCCGGGATATCTGCCGATGACTGCGGCCAATCATCTCAGCGCAGAAGCCAGTTACGCCTATCGGGTAGCCTCGGCCATCGCGGCGCAGAAGGGGGCCATCCCGGCGCTGATCCCGCCGAAGAAGGCCAAGAGCTCGGCCACGCCCAGCCCGAGTGCCACCAGCCCGGCGGGTTCGGCCAGCTCCGGCACGACTGCCTCGGGCAGCTCAGCGACGAGTTCCACCGGTGCCAGCAGCGCGCCGAGTACAACGTCGGCGAGCCCGGGTAGCTCGTCTCCGACGCGCCTGGCGCTGACACCTGAGGCGAACTTCGGCGTGGTGGGGTACGTCCTGCCTGCAGTCGGCGGCCTTGCAGTGCTCGCGGCCGCCGGGGCGGCTGCCTTCTTCTGGCTGACTCGAGTCAAGGGCAAGAAGTGGGGATAGCAGCAAAGACGCCGCCGTCGGTTGTCCAGAGGCCGGGGTACGGGCAGGTCTCGCGCCGTCTGCTCGGTGCGGCGCCGGCTCAGGTCGTTGCCGGACCGCAACTCCCGCTCTGGATAGCCACCGCCCTGTGGTTCCTGACAGCGCTGGCCGTTCTGGCAGTCTGGTTCTTGCTCTACGCCTTCGTGTTGTCTGGTTTTCAAGAGCACGCGGCTCAGGACGCGCTCTACGCGAAGTTCCGTAATGAGCTAGCTCTGGGTGTTGCGCCCCTGGGCGGCAAGATCACGCCAGGTGCGCCGGTAGCACTGCTGCACGTACCGCTAGCCGGAATCGACGACGTCGTGGTGGACGGAACTACATCCGGCTTGCTGGAGAAAGGTCCCGGCCTCAAGGCTGACACTCCGCTGCCCGGCCAGGCCGGAACCTCCATCATCTACGGTCGGGGGACAATGTTCGGCGGGCCGTTCCGTCATCTCAACGTGCTCCGGCCGGGCGACCTCATGGAAGTCACGACCGGGCAGGGTTCCTTTCAGTACCGGGTGCTGGATGTGCGCTACTCAGGCGGTCCGCTGCCGCCGCATTCCGCGGCCACGCCGAACCGGCTGACGCTGACCACAACGGCCGGCGGCGGTTGGCGCAGTCTCGGATCGCCGAGCGCGTTTCTGTACGTGGACGCGAGCCTCGTGGGCAGCACTGTTGCCACACCTCCGGGCATGCCCACCGCGATTCCGAGCAGTGAGCGACCGATGCACGCTGATACCACCGCGCTGATTCCGCTGATCTTCTGGTTGCAAGCACTGGTACTTGCCACCCTCGGGGTCATCTGGGTGCGCTCGCGCTGGAGCCCGTGGATGACCTGGCTCGTCGCGGCTCCTGCACTGCTGGGCCTGGTGTGGGTGATCTCGGAAGTCAGTTTCCAGTTGCTGCCCAATTTGATCTAGGACAGCCGCTGATCCGGGGCGCCGTTGATCCAGGCGCCGGCGCTATCCGTCGTTTGACTGCCGTTGCTCGTAATGACGCTTGCCGTTCATTATTGCCGCTGACCGGCATTTCGCGGTACACCATTGCGAACCAGCAGGTCCTGGCCGATTACGCGCCAAACTTAAGATCCAATTCGCTGATTGTTCATATGAAGAGAGGTCCATAGTGGCCCGGGCCCGCTTCGCTTAGTCGGCGGCCATACGCCGTACCGCTGGCGCGAGAGAAGGGACCTATCAACGTGCGCAAGCGAACACGAGTCACAGTCAGCCTGGCGGCTGCCTGCACGCTGCTCGGAGGCATCGCGCTCTCCGCAGCCGTGAGTGCAGCGCCCGCCCTGGCTGACTATGCGCCCAACGCCAACGATGTCGTTGGCGACGGGTCGGACACCCTCCAGTTCATTGTCGACTTCGGCGCAGACGGTGACGTCTCCGCCGACCCCGGCTACAACGGCGCGGGAAACCTGTTCAAGCTCGTCAGCATGGACGCCACCGCGGACTCCAACGCTCGCTTCTCGTGGGCTGTCGGGGCGTCGCTGTCCAACCCCACCGCTGGCGCTCTGAACCCGACCGCCGTGTACCGGGCCGGTACCTACCCGGTGCAGCGGATCAACGGTAGCGGCGCGGGCATCAACGCACTGCTGGCGGACACCTCGGCGGCTGACCCGTCGATCAACTTCGCCCGGATGTCGAGCAACCCCACCACCGCCGAAGGCGCGACGGCCGTCTCCAACGGCTGGCAGGGCCTGCAGGACTTCGTCCTGGGCACCGAGAACCTCCGGGTAGCTGCGGACACCACTAACAATGCCCCGTGCACGGCCGGTGCCTGCCCGTCAGGGACCATCGCGGGCCTGTCGGCGGTTGAACTCGCAGACATCTACGAGGCCAACACGCCGAACTGCGTGACGTGGGCAGGCTTGTACACGCTGGCTAGCAAGACTGCGCCTGCGGGTGTGTCCACGGACACGATCATCCCGATTATCCCGCAGCCTGGCTCCGGCACCCGCAGCACCTTCCTGGCCGACCTGGGCGCGGCGGCTGGCCTGCCGTCGGGCACCTCGCTCACGCCAGGCAACTGCACGACGATCGGCGAGGAGAACGACCCGACCGCCATCACCAGCCTGTCCACCGTTACCACCAACCCGATCAACTCGACGACCTGCTCGCCTAACTGCAGCGCCGACGCGATCGAGCCGTTCTCCGGCGCCCGTCTCAACCTGTGGTCTGGCTTGAGCGGCAACACTGCGGACGGCTCTAACCCGGGCGCTGCGAATGCCTACTTCCGCAACCCGAACGACGCCTACCCGAACACCGCGTCAGAAGTCCTGGCCCCAGGGATCGAGCAGTTGACCGGCTCCCCGGTTGACGGCGCGGTCACCTACACCGACACCCGCAACCTGAACATCGTCTACCGGTGGACCGACCAGATCTCCACGACCGTGTGGCAGCCGGGCGGAACGCAGAACTGGGCGCAGGCGCTGTTCTGCGACCCAGGCGGCCCGACGCCGTTCTTCCAGAGCGCCGAAGGCAAGCTGCTGATCGCTGAGGCAGGTGGCAACCCCGCCACCCAGTCCTGCCTGACCAGCCCGCTGACCTGACCTGAGTTCCTTCCGGGAGCCGTCGGCTGTGTCCGGCGGCTCC
Source organism: uncultured Actinomycetota bacterium (assembly GCA_963831615.1). Taxonomy (GTDB): domain Bacteria; phylum Actinomycetota; class Actinomycetes; order Streptosporangiales; family Streptosporangiaceae; genus JAJYUU01. The sequence goes on from CAWHQU010000008.1 coordinate 684,637, forward strand.
CGACCCCCCGCTAGCCCAGGTCACTTAAAGGTCCGGACTCGGAGGGTCCGAGCCCCGGATCGGTGTCACCCATCACGAAAGGGGTCCAAATGAGAAGGACAATCCGCTCACTGGCGATAGTGGCGGCTTCGGCCGCCACTCTTGCCGGTGTCGGACTCATGGCGGGGGGTGGTGCTGCCCTCGCCGCTGGCGGAGGCGGTCCGACTCCGCCGTGGGAATCAGCGATCAGCCCCGCTCCGCTCGGCGGCATCACCTTCTACAACGCCCAGGGGCAGGTGGTGACCGGCGGCAATCTCACCGACAGTGGGTTTGGCGCGTACGCGGTCGCATCGGCTCCGTTCACCACCCCCGGCTACACCAAGGCCACCCTGTTCGCGGACACGCCGGTAGCGGGTCAGAACCCGGGGACCTGGTCGGGCGAGGAAATCAGCCTGGCGAGCAGCTACCCGAACACCTCGGCTCCGGGGGCCATCGGTACGACGGCCAACCCGGTCCAGAGCGGCGGGGATGAGTTCCCGTTCACCCAGTACATCGCGGCGTTCCCGAACACCCAGACCACAACGGGCTACGTCGGCCTGTACGACATCCGGATGAAGCTATCCGGGCCCGGGCTGCCCACGCCGACCGCTTACTACGACACGGTGATCTCGGTCAACACCACCGCTGGCACGTGGTCGGTGGACTTCCCAGATTTCACTCAGAACACCACTACGGCGCTGACCGCCAACCCGCCATCCCCGCAGACGGCTCCGGCCGTCTCGACCACGCTGACCGCGACGGTGACCCCGGCCGCCGACGCTGTGGGCACGGTGAGTTTCTGGAACACCAGCACTAACACGCAGGTGGGTGCCACCCAGACGGTCACCGGCACGGGCGGGAACACCGCACAAGTGTCGGACACGCCCGGGAACGGAACGACGCCTTACCAGGCGATCTTCACCCCGGCTATCGGCTCGGCTGACATCGGCTCGTCCGCGACACTGAACTACGTCGTGAACACGCCGAAGGACGCCACGTCCACGACGCTCGCTGAGTCCGGTGGCGGCGGTCCCGCTGGTCCCGTTACCTTCACCGGTACCGTGACCGACACGACCACCAGTTCACCGGTCACTTCCGGGACGGTAAGCCTCTTCGACAACGGCTCGGCCACTCCGTTTGCTTCGACGGCTGTCGGTGCCGGTGGCGCGTTCAGCACCACTTTCACCTACTCGTCGGCCGGATCGCACTCTGTGGTCGCAACCTTCTCGGGCACGGCTACCCAGGGCGCGTCTAGCTCTGCGCCGGCGACCTTCACCGAGCAGGCGCCTGCCTGCACCGCGTGTACTGACGTTCAGACGATCGAGGGCACGGTGCCTGCCGGTACCATCTCGATCTCCACGCCGTACACGCCGACCAACCCGCTGAACCTGGGAACCCTGGCACTGAACGCGGATGGTACGTTCTTCAGCGCCTCGGCCTCGCTGGACACTGGCGGCGCCTCCGACATTCCGGGGACCAACTTCAACGGCATCACGGTTGTCGACACCCAGTCGGGCAACCAGCCGTGGACCGTGTCGGCGCTGTCGAGCAACCTGTCCGACGGCGGCAGCAACCCAGGCAGCACCATCAGCGGCGAGAACGTCGGTCTGACGAACCTGACCCCAGTGTTCGTTTCCGGTAACGCGATCCAGGCTGGCGACGTGCTTGTCACCGACCAGCCTGCGGCAGCTCCGCCGGTCGGGCCGACCGACACTGGCAGCCTTGGCCTGGGCGGTACTGCCGCGCACGTCATCGCTACCGACAACGCACAGCCGGACGGAACCGTTGGCATCAACGGCACCGTGACCTTGAACGCCCCGACCTCAACCGAGGCTGGCGTGTTTACCGGCACCATCACCTTCACGATCGCGGGCTAGCAACCAGCCAGGACGCGCTAGCAGTAATTGATTGACTCATGACTGGCGGGGCGGGCTCACCCTGAGTGCCCGCCCCGTCAGCCGTATCGGCAGGTTACCAGCAGCGGGTTAGGTTAATTGATACCTCTAATTAACACGCTGTTCAGATAATGGCCGTTCTTTGCTGTGAATGCAGTTGGTAGCGTCTGCTGCGGCAATAACGTCCGGCTCGATCCAAAAGAGGCGTCGTTTTGAGCCGACGGGCGGAGGACTGCAAATATATGAAGCGCACCAGTGTGGCCGCGCTGGCCAGTGCGGACAATTTTCGGGCCCGCGGTTGGATCACAGCCACGCGCCTGGCGGCTGGCTCGCTCGTTGTCGGGCTTCTCGTCGGCCTCGCCAGTTTCGGCGGCGTCACTTCGGCGAACGCGGCAACGTCGAGCTCGAAGCCGGCCCCGCGGGCGTTTTTCGGCCTGGGTCCTGCCACCAAGGGCAAGATCGATGGTCGCCCCTACTTTATTTGGAGCGCTAGCCCTGGCAGCTTCCTGTCGGATCAGGTCGCGCTAGTCAATTTTGGCGTGAGCCCGGTGACCATCACGGTCTTCGTGACCAATGCGGTGAGCACGCCGCATGGCGGAACTGGCTTCCTATCTCGGGGGAAGGCTCATGGCGCGCTTGCCGCGTGGGTAAAGCTGCGCATGCCGCATGGCTCGCCGACGATCCAGCTGGCGCCGCGCAGCAAAGTCATCGTGCCGGTGCAGGCGGTCTTCCCCAGGAACGCACAGCCAGGCGATCATGTCGGGGCGATCGTCGCGAGCCTCACCTCGGTAATCCAGAGCAAGAATCACGCGAAGGTTCACCTGGTCCAGCAAGTCGCCGACCGCATCATCCTCCGGATCTCCGGACGTCTTCACCCCCGGCTGAGCGTGGCTGATATGCGGATCGCCTATCACGACCCGCTGAACCCGGCAGCGACAAGTCCGGCCACTTTGTCGTTCAACATCGTCAACTCCGGCAACGAGGTGCTTGGCGGCAAGGTCGCCGTTTCGGTCAGCGGTCTGGTCGGCTCGACCAGCACGCGGCTTGGCATCATCAGCGTGCCCGCCATGCTGCCCGGAGGATCTGACGGTGCGCAGGTGACCGTCAACGGCGTATACCCGGCATTTCTTGAGACCGGCAAGGTGAAAATCCAGCCGCTCGTGCCGACCGGTCAGTTCGACCAGGGGCTTACGCCCTACGTGGGTGAAGTCAGCTTCTGGGCAATCCCGTGGGTCCCGCTGATCGTAGTGATCCTCGTGGTGCTGATCCCCTTCGGTTTGTGGTACCGGCGTCGCCGCCGTCGGCGTGCTAGTTCAAAAGCGCCCGCCGCCAAGCCTTCGGCAGTGATCAGTGGAGGAACAGCATGAAACTCGCCCGGCTGCTCATCGCAACCACGGCAGTCTGCGCGGCAGCAGCGATGCCCGCACAAGCAGCGCTCGCCGCGCCGGCACATAGCACTGCGAGTCAGGCCCGCGCACTGAGTGAGGCCACCAGCAAGGCGGCCTTCCATCTCCCGTACACCGACCCGGATCAGGTCGGCTGGCTGACGTTGTGTGGCGTGAACCTCAAGCCGGTCACCGAAGGCAACATCAACACCAAGCCATTCGTCTGGCGCGTGGTCTCCAACGTGCCCGCCCTGAAGATCTACTTTAGCCACGGCGCGAGGGCTGTGCTCTATGCCTATCAGCCCCGCGAGCAGACGCCAGCCGGGGCGTGGAGCGGCACGATCATGGCCACGCCTTCGGCATTCAGCAACCGTGCTCATCCGATGGCGCAGTTCACTCCGATCGACCAGCCGTTGTCCTACATGACTAAGGCCTTCCCGCCCCTCCTCGACCACCTCATCGAGTTGCGGCTCTACATGGGTGCGCCAGGCATGGAAGAAGATGTCAACGATTACGCGGCTGCCGACATACAGGTCATCGGCAATACCTGGCGACTGGTAGCGGGCGGCAACGCGTCCTGCACCAGCGGCAAGGCGGTCTCAGAAGAGACGCTCTCCGGAATGCCCGGTGCTAGCGGCATGCCCAAGCCGGTCAAGGCCGGTGCCGCCCAGAGCGGCAGCGCTGCACCATCCGCGGGCGCCAACGGCTCGAATTCGAGCAATTCGACCGGCTCGGGCACAGCCGGCTCGGTCGACGCAGCCGATGCTGCCCACACCTCAAGCGCCGTACCTGTCGCCGCGGGTCTCGGGGCGGTAGCGGTCCTGATTATCGCCCTACTCGCTGCAGCGGGTATCTGGCGCCGCCGTCGGCGGACTACTGGCTGATCTATCCACCAATCGCTAAGCGAAGGGAACGCTGTGAAATACGGCAGGTTTGGTTTGCTGGCGGCCGGGGTTGCCGCCTTGGCAACGAGCGCGGGATTGCTCGTTGCGGGTGGAGGCGCTGCCATCGCAGCAGGCGGTGGCGGTCCGACTCCGCCATGGATTTCACAGGAGACGGTCAAGCCGATCGGGTCCATCACCTTCTACAACGCGCAGGGACAGGTAGTTACCGGCGGCTCGATCACCGCGAACGGTCTAGCCGCCTATGCCGTCGGGACGGCTCCCGACTCACGGACCGGTGACTTTAAGGCGGCGCTGTTCGCCTACACGCCGGTCGCGGGTCAGAACCCGCAGACGTGGTCGGGCGAGGAACTGAGCCTGGCAACGGCGTACCCGAACACGTCGGCGCCCGTGCCGATCAGCGGCACGGCGAACCCGGTCGAGTCGAACAACGGCACCGACACGCAGTTCTCGCAGTACATCGAGGCGTTCCCGAACACTCAGACGACTTCGGGGTATCCGGGTCTGTACGACATCCGACTGGAGCCTACCGGGATCGGCCAGCCGGTCAATCCCAACTTCTTCTACGAGACCGTCATCTCGGTCAATACGAAGACCAGCACCTGGTCGGTTGACTTCCCGGACTGGACCCAGAGCACCACGACCACGGTGACCGCTAGCCCCGCGACCGAGACGACGTCGGCCCCGATCACGCTGACCGCTACCGTGGCGCCAACCACCGACTCGGGCGGGACGGTGAGCTTCTGGAACGGCGCCACGCAGGTTGGCACCACACAGACGGTCAGTGGCGGCACCGCGTCGGTGACGACTACCCCCCTGACAGGGACGACCGACTACACCGCGATCTTCACTCCGACGGTCGGCTCCGCCGACATCGGTTCCACCGGGTCGCTGTCCTATCTGGTCGGAACCGGACCGGCGACGACCACGACCACGTTGACGGCGAGCCCGGCAAGCCCGGTCAACCAGGGTTCTTCCGTCACCCTGACCGCGACCGAGGTCGCCAGTGACTCGACGAACCCGGCGGGGTCAGTCCAGTTCTTCGACGGGACCAGCTCGCTCGGTTCCCAGGCCGTGAACAACAGCGGCGTTGCGGCACTGACAACGACCAAGCTGCCGCCCACCGGTCCTGCCGGGGAGCCGCTGACTGCCACCTTCACGCCAACCAACACTTCGGGCTACAGCGGCTCGACGTCGAGCGCGCTGACCTACACGGTGAACCCGATCGCCGCAAAGCCGACCCTCTCCTCCAGCAAGCCTCAGGCTGGCAAGTCTGAGACCTGCAACGAGGGAACGCTCGCCTCAGGCGTGACGGCAACCTACACGTGGCTGGCGAACGGCACCAAGCAGATCGGCAGCGGGAAGGCCTTCACCGTCCCGGGAACGGCCTACAACCAGCAGCTGTCCTGCAAGGTGACGGTCAGCGACGGCGGCGGCACGCCCAACAGCGCCACGAGTGCGTCGGCCAAGGTCGCGCGCGGCGGGAAACTTACGCCGCTCAAGCACAAGGGGCCGTCGCTGTCGGGTCCGCACAAGGTCGGCAAGACCGAGAAGGTGAATCCAGGCAACTGGAATGACCCTGGAGCTTCCAAGGTCAGCTTCACCTACCAGTGGCTGCTCAACGGCAAGGTCATCAAGCACGCGACCAAGTCGTCGCTCAAGCTGACCAAGGCTGACAAGGGCAAGAAGCTCAGCTGCCGCGTCACCGCGCACGCCGCCGGTTTCGCCAATGGCTCAGCGACCACTTCCAGCGTGAAGGTCAGCTAGCCAGATCCGACAAGTGGTAACTGCGGGCCGCCTCTCCATCCGGAGAGGCGGCCCGCAGCCGTTGCGCGTACGAGCCCGGTTAGCCCTAGCTGACATGGCCCGGGTGAGTTAGTTTGTACCGGCATGACGTGGCAACCCGAACTAGATGAGCTGCGCAAGCGGCAGGAGCTAGCCGAGCAGATGGGCGGGCCGGAGAAGGTCTGTCGGCAGCATGATGCCGGGCGGCTCACCGTCCGCGAGCGGATTGCCGCTCTGCTCGACGAGGGCTCGTTCGCTGAGATCGGCGCACTGGCCGGCAAAGCGCTGTATGACTCCGCCGGTGAGCTGAAAAGCTTCATGGCGGCGAACTTCGTGACCGGCACCGGACGGATCGACGACCGGAAGGTCGTGGTCGGCGCCGACGACTTCACGATCCGCGGCGGCGCTGCGGATGCGGCCATCGCGGGCAAGCAGATCTACGCCGAGCAGCTTGCGAACCAGCTGCGGCTGCCGATCATCCGGCTGGTGGAAGGCACTGGCGGCGGTGGCAGCGTCAAATCCCTTGAGCAGACAGGGCACACCTATGTCCCGGTCAATCCGGGCTGGGAGTACGTGGTCGACAACTTGTCCGTCGTTCCCGTTATCGCGGCCGGGCTTGGTCCGGTGGCGGGACTCGGCGCGGCCCGGCTCTGTGCTGCCCACTTGTCGATCCTGGTCGAGGGGACAGCACAGCTGTTCGTGGCGGGCCCGCCGGTAGTGAAAAGCGGCGTCGGCGAGGATGTCGACAAGCAAACCCTGGGCGGCCACCACGTTCATGCCGGGAACGGGGCAGTTGACCTCATCGCTAAATCGGAGGCCGCGGCCTTCGGGCTGATCCGGCGGTTCCTTTCCTATCTGCCGCCGAGTGCCTACTCACTGCCGCCAGTGATCGAGTCGGCTGACCCGGTGGCGCGCCGGGACGAGACACTGCTATCGGCCGTCCCGCGAGACCGGCGCAAGCCGTACCGGATCCGGGAGATTCTCCGTGCGGTGCTCGACGAGGACTCGCTTTTCGAGGTACAGGGCTACGGGGGCTCCATCGTGACTGCGCTGGCCCGGCTCGACGGGCATCCGGTCGGCGTTGTCGCGTGCGATCCGTACATTGCCGGCGGCTGCATGACCGCTGAGGGTGCCGACGCGGTGATCCGGCTCGCCGATCTGTGCTCTACCTTCCATTTGCCTGTCGTGACCTTCACCGACCAGCCGGGCCTGCTGATCGGCACCCGGGCTGAGCAGCGAGCAACGATCAGGCACGGCGTCCGGGCGATCAGCGCGGTTTATCAGGGCAGTGTGCCAGCGGCCGAGATCATCGTGCGGCGCGTCTTCGGCGTGGGCGGCGCAGGCCTGGTTAACCGCCACAGCCTCGTCCGCCGCTGGGCCTGGCCGTCTGCCGACTGGGGTTCGCTACCAGTCGAGGGCGGCATCGAGGCTGCGTATCGGGCCGAACTTGAGTCCGCGCAGGAGCCGGCGGCACTGCTCGCCGACATCCGGTCGCGGCTGGACACGGTGCGCAGCCCCTTCAGGACCGCCGAGCGGTTCGGCATCGAGGAGATCATTGATCCTCGCGAGACCCGGCCGCTTCTGTGCGACTGGGTCAAGGACGCGTACGCGATCCTCCCGTCTGCGCCGGGTCGTCCGTCATTCGGCACCAGGCCGTAGCGCGCTTTGCGTGGTTGCCCGCAGCCGATCTTGCGGCTGCCGCCCGGTAGGGTCGGGCCATGCCGACTCCCGACTTCGTTGCCGACTTGCGCGCTCGCGTCGGCCACGACCTGCTGTGGCTCTCGACCGCGGCCGGCGTTGTCCTGGACGACGACGGACGGGTCCTGCTCGGCCGGCGCGCGGACAGCCAGACCTGGGCGCTTCCGGGCGGCATCATCGAGCCTGGTGAAGAGCCAGCTGATGCGGCGGTCAGGGAGATCTTCGAAGAAACCGGTGTGGTGACCGTTCCCGAGGTTCTTGCCGCGGTCACGGTGTCCGGGCTGGTCACGTACCAGAACGGGGATGTCGTACGGTACCTCGAGTTGCTGTTTCGCTGCCGCCCGCGCGGCGGCTACGCGCGGGTGAACGATGCCGAGTCAGTCGAGGTCGGCTGGCATGCGCTGGCTGGGCTGGGGCAGCTGGCAGATCTGGAACCGGGCTCACTGAGGCGCATCAACATGGTCGTGAGCGGCGCGGCTCAGGCTGCCTTTGCGTTTTCCGGCGTCGGGAAGGTGCTCGGCGTGGCGGCAGATCCCGGCATCTCCGCTTTGCCCGGTTCGTCCTTGCCTGCTAAGGTGACTCACGAAGGGGAGTAGCCCTCCGCCGGCCGATCGCCATACCCGGCGCCTGATGGCGCCCGGTCGCCGGGTCCGTGCGAGCACGGATGGCAAGACCTTCCGGCCCCAGCCTGCGAGGCACGGGTGCGGAGGTCAGCCACCCTCCGCCCCGGTCCGGGACGGAGAGCAATGAGCCTGGCAGTTCTTGCGACCGTGTACCCGGTCATTTTCATCAGCGAGCTTCCGGACAAGACGATGTTCGCCTCAATGGTGCTGGCCACCCGCGGGCGCGCTTCAGCGGTATGGGCCGGCGCTGCGAGCGCGTTCGCCGTGCATGTCTGCATTGCCGTCACGATCGGCGCCGCCCTGTTCGCCTGGCTGCCGCAACGTGCTGTCCAGGCGCTGGCGGCAGCGCTCTTCCTCGGGGCTGCGGCTTGGTTGCTGATCGGATCCATAGCAAGGCCGGCTGCTGACGGCCACGCTAGCTCCGGGCCGGCGGCTGACAACGCAACCGACTCCGCGGGCACTCCTTCCGCCAGCCCTGCCGCCCCGGGCCGCGACGGCTGGCGTCGTATCTTCCTCACCACGTTCGTGGTCGTGTTCCTGGCCGAGTGGGGCGACCTGACCCAGATCCTGACTGCCAGCCTGGCCGCGCGATTCCACGCGCCGGTCGCTGTCGGACTTGGCGCTGTGCTGGCACTGTGGAGCGTCGCGGCCATTGCCGTGGTAGCAGGCCGGCCGCTGCCGGCTGCCGGCCTCACTCGTCCGGCGCCTCACCGGGATCGTATTGCTCGCACTAGCTGCCTTCGCTGCCGTTGCTGCAGCCACAGGCTCGTGAAGCTGCCAGGTCTCGCGGCCCGCCGGGCCAAGACTGCGGGCGCGTCAGCTCGGTGGCAAACCCGCCTGACTGACCGCAAACCGGGTCGCTGCCCGTGTACCGTCCAGGTGAGGTCCCAGGGGTCCTGGGCGCCAGGAGAGGTCGGGTTCGGTTGAGTGAGGATGCGAGCGGCGTGGCCGTGCCGTTTCCTGGCCCGCCGAGCACGGTCCGGCCGCCGGCCGCCGACCCTCGGAGTCCTGGGCAGGCCGGCTCGCACCGGCAGGCTCCCGCCCGGAACTGGCCGCGCGAGACGTTCGTCCTGCTGATCTTTCTTGCCGCCGGCATCGCTGCTACCTGGCCGCGCGCCGCGCTCCTGGACGGCAGGCTTCCGCTGAGCTCTGACCAGTCCCAGGATGTCTGGAGCCTGTGGTGGGTGGCGCGGCAGGTCATCCACCTGCATAACCCCTGGTACACCAATTACCTGGCCGCACCTGTCGGCGTCCAGCTTGGCTACGACACCCTAAGTCCGCTGCTCGGGCTGCTGATGGTCCCCGTCACACTGCTGCTCGGGCCGTCGGTCGCCTATAACTTGCTGGTCGTAGCGGCGCCGGGCCTGGCGGCGTACGCAATGTACCGGGCAGCCCGGCTCTGGCTGCCGAGTATGGCAGGTGCTATCGCAGCGGGCGCCTTCTTCGGCTTCTCCGCCATGCTGACCTCGCAGGACTGGAGTCACATGCACACGGCCTTCGGCTGTGTGTTTCTGCCGCTGACGCTGGAGACCGCGGTCCGGCTACGACGCGACCCCACCCTCGGCCGCGGCATCCTCACCGGCGTCGTTGCCGGGGCCTCGTTGCTGGTAGACCAGGAATCGGCTGTGCTCGTGGCTGTTCTCGCGGCGGCGGTCCTCATCCCGTGGCTGGTACGCAGCCCGGGATTCCAGGCTGTCAAAGCGGTGGCAGCTGGCGCCATTGCCTGCGTTATCGTCGCTAGCCCGCAACTCCTGGCGATGATCGCGGCGGGCGGGAAGGGCGGTCCGGAGCTGCCGCCAGCTGGCAACTACATTCAGGACGCGGCTGAGCTCCCCAGCATGTTCTCGCCATCGCCACAGCTCGGCCACTACGGCCTGGCGGTTCTGGCCGCTGGCTACTCGGCTCACAACGACGTGGAGATGACCGCCACGTTCGGCGTCGTGCTGACCGCGCTGGCGATTCTCGGCCTGATCGTCAGCTGGCGGCGGCCGGCCGCCTGGAAGCTCGCGGTTCTCTGGCTGGGCTGTGCCGCGGTGGCTCTCGGGCCAACTCTGTACGTCGGCGGCCACGACTATGTGCCGCTTAGCCAGACCTGGCGCGGCCTTCGGGTCTCACTCCTCATGCCTTATACCTGGCTGATCCGGCTGCCCGTCCTGGCCTCATTCCGGGAAGCGGACCGGTGGGCGCTACTCGGCCTCAGCCGGCGCCGCTCTGCTAGCCGGAGCGGCAGTGGACTGGCTGCGCAAGCTCGCCTGGCCAGCCATCATCGTGGTCGCGCTACTCGCTGCGCTGGAAGCGGGGTGGGCCGGACCGGCCACCCTGACGACCGTACCCACGTCGATGCCGGCTCTCGATGCACCGATCGCTGCCGATCATTCGGGATCGGTGGTCATCGACATCCCGTACGTCGTCCGCGGCCCGGAGCGGTACGGCAGTGCTCCCGCCGCCGACTATCCGCTGGTGCTGGCCACCGAGGACGGGCATCCGCGGGCCATGTCCTACACCGCTGGCGTGCCCGCGCGCACCATCGCCGGGATCAGGCAGCATGTGTTTTATGCCGATCTCGTCGCGGCGGGCCGGCGTGGCGCGATGACGCCGGCCGGGCTGGCGGCAGCGCGCCAGGACCTGCGAGCGCTCAACGTCGGGTGGGCGCTGGTATGGACGAGGCGCTGGGCCGGGCCAGTGAAGCTGACGGCTTCCAAGCGGTTTTACGCAGACGTCGAGCGTTACCTTGCGGAAACGGGCTTCAAATTCGACTACGCAGCCGATGGCGTACTGGTCTACCGCTTGCCGCCAGCGCCTGGGTGAGTGCTATCCAGGGCATGACAGTTCTGGCAGTCGAGCGTCGGATAGACGACAACGCCGCCCGCGATGTGCCCGACCAGGCCGACCCGGCGGAAGATGCCCACCCACTGCGGTTCGTTGCGCTCATCGAGCAGGATGGCGCCGACGTGGTGGGTCTTGACGAATCTCTCGAACTGCGCCACATAGGCCGGTGTGGCGTGCGCGAGCTCCTGCACCTGCCGCGGCAGGTCGGTCCGATGGCTGAGCCCAGCGTTGATGAAACCGCCAGAGATGCGCATGTAGAAGTCAGACTGAGCCTGCCAGAGCATGCCAGCATTGCCGACATTGGACACTACGATCACGATCTCGCCAGGCGCTAGCTGGCTGCGGTACTGGCCCGAGCTGATGAAGCCGGGGACGGTCGTGCGCGCTGTCAGGTCGAGGGGAAGCGTATCGGCGGCGATGAACGCGATCACGAGCACGGCGAGCGACCAGCGGAGCCATGCCGTTCGCCTGCCTGGGACAGCAAGCCACAGTGCCGTTGCGACGGCCAGCGCGAGGAAGGCGAACAGCATCAGCCGGGACGCCCAGGCGTTGCGCAGGAACGGCAGGTTCCACAATCCCGCCCACGGCAAGCGGGCGACTTGCTTGCCCTCAAGGTAGACGTCGGGACCGAAGGCCGCCACCACGATCAGGACCAGCGTGCAGGTCAGGAACCGAACGATCTTGCTTGACCACCTTGTGACCGCGAGCAGCAGGGCCAGCAGCAATAGCGGGATGCCGACGTAGCCCGCCGCCGACGAGTTGACTGGCCCGCTCGCGGCGTGAGCCAGCCAGGCGATGCCGAAGGTACGCTGCGGGCGCGGGACGACAAGGCTGGCCAGATCAAGCCCGGTCACCGCCCGTAGTTTCGGTGGCCGTCCGGCTAGCGCGACCGCCAGGTAGGGCAGGGCCAGCACGAGCGCGATCAGGTAGGCCAGCCCGAGGAATTTGGCGAGCCGGACGACAACTGGCCGGTAATCAGCCCCGGCGAGCGCGAAACCGACGACGAGAGAGATGACCAGAATCGCGGTCATGTCCGCGAAAGTTTCCAGGAACAGGTAGAACTGCAGCGCCATGGTCAGGCTGGCCAGGATCACGAACGTGGGAGTGGTGATGCTGCCATCCCGCCAGACCACGATCAGGTAAGCCAGAATCGGCAGTAGCAGGCTGAATATCAGATTGAGCTGCCCGGCGCTGGCGTGGTTCACCTCGTAGGCCGAGAAGCCGAAAACGGCGCCGCCTGCCAGCGAGGCCCAGAACCTCCCGGTCAGCCGCCGGCAAAGCAGGAACGCGGCCCAGGCGGAGACCGGAAGCGCGATCGCAGTCAGCAAGTTGAGGGCGGTCACCGGACCGGCTGCCAGGGTTAGCGGAGCGGCCAGCAGGGCCAGCGGCGGGACCGTGGTCACCCAGCCCAGGGTCTGGCCTGCTGGCGCGGCTATCTGATGGGTGAATAGCGGGTCCAGCCCGCGGCTGATCGCGTACGGCCACCACCGCAGGCACCACGTATAGAAGTTCGGGTCCATGCTCTTCTGGTCGAGCTGTGCCCAGCCCCGGTGCAGGATGAGCGGCCTGGCCGAGGTCGACAGCCATACCAGCAGGTAGATCGCGAGGGCCGCGACGCCTTGCAGCGCCGGCGAGATGGACCGGTCACGGCGCGTGCCTGCCAGGACAGGCAACCGCTGGCCGGAACCGGCCACCTGCGCGGAGACCGGGGCAGGGCCGTCCTGCGGATCGCTGATGGCGGTCATGACGGCGGACTGGGTGGCACACGCAGACCGCTGGTCAGCGAATCGTGGCGAGCCGCCGGCCGCAGCTGGCGCCCCACGTCGATAACCGTCAAGTGCAACCCCGCTGAGGAAAGTAATCCTGGCCAGCAACGAAGCATAGCCGGGCGGAAGGGACAACCCCGCGGGCTTTGCCGTGATCGCGATCTCCCTTGCCCGGCCTTCGGGCTCAGTGTCCGAAGAACCCGCGGGCGTCTCTGTCGGGCAGCTGCACCACACCGACCCCGGCGTCGAGCATCGCCTGAACCACGATCTCATCGCGGACTGAGCCGCTGGTGCTGAAGATCGCGCCGACACCTGCGTCAATCAGCACCCGGGGAGCGTCTGGAAACGGGAAGTAGCTGTCGCTGTAAGCAGCCGCCCCGGCGATGTCATGACCCGCGTCGCGAGCGCGGGTGACCGCGAGCGCGCACGCTCCGACCCGGTCCTGCTGGCCGACTCCGTTACCGAGTAGCTGGCCGTCACGGACGAGCGTGACCGTGTTCGAGTTGCTGGTGGCGCCCACCGCCCAGGCCAGCAGGAGGTCGCGCTCCTGCGCCGGCGTGAGTGTCCCGAAGCGCCGCACCGCGGGATCGGCTAGATCCAGGGTGAACGTGTAGTTTGGCTGCTCCATCACGCCGCCCCGCACCTGCCGCCGCCGCGGCGCAGTGTCAAGCGATCCGGGGCCGAGCTCACCCAGTGCCGGATTGGCCAGGACCCGGCACTTGCCCTGCTTACGCGCGAGCAAATCAACCGCCCCGTCCGTGAACGCGGCCGCCACGACCATATCGAGCAGTCTGCGTACCTCGCTGGCATGGTTGAGGAGCGTATCGGCGACCTCCTCGTCGACGGCGAAGCCGAGGATCACGCAGCCGCCGAAGATCGCGCGCGTGTCCCCGGTCAGCATCAGCCGCGCGGCCTCCACAGGCGTGGGCGCCACAGCCGCCCCGCAAGCGTTGCCGTGTTTGGTACCGACCGCCACTCGCGGAACGCCGTGTCCCGCGACGTCAAATGCTGCCGCGATGTGCGTGACTGTCTGCAGCTGCCGGTCAAGCTCGACAAGGTTGTTGTAGCTCGGCGCCGATCCCTCAAGGAGCGTGAAGCGGCCGATGGCGAGCGGGTCGTCGCTCTCCTCGTGCACCAAGCGGGCTGGTGTCTGCCATGCGTTCTCGCCGTACGCACACTGCCAAGGATCAGGAGCGGATCTCACGCCCGAGGACCTTATCGTGCCCTTGATCGAGTCCCGCGATAGGCCTCGCCGTCATAACCGCTGCCGGTGGTGCGATCTATGATGCGGTCCGCCATGGTCCGGCACCTGGACCTGGCCGGTCAGAGCCCGCCCGCGACGGTGATGTCGCTGCCGGTGACGTACGACGCCTCCGGCGAGATCAGCCACGACACGGCGTTCGCGATCTCTTCGGGTCGGCCGATTCTACCCAGCGGGCTCTGCTGTAGGACGGAGTCCAGAACGTCCGGGGTCGAAGCCGACATTGCCGTATCGATGGGCCCGGGCGAGACGCTGTTGGACCGGATGCCCTCGGATGCGACCTCGTTGGACAGGCCACGCGCGAATGTCACGAGCGCGCCCTTGGTTGCCTCGTACGGGACCACGCCCCAGTCTCCGGGCGGAGCTTGGGCTGCGAGCGAAGCGATCGTCACGATCGATCCGCCTTGGCCGCCATGCGCCGTCGACATGGCGCGCACGGCGTGCTTGACGCACAGCATCGGCCCCACGACGTTGACCTGCATCAGCCGGTTAAGCGCATCCTCGTGCTGCTCGTCGATGTGCGCCTGCTCGCCGACGGAACCGGCGTTGTTGACCAGCGCGGTGATCGGCCCCATCTGCTCTTGCGCCCGGCCGAACATCGCCTCTACGTCCTGCTCGGAGGCGACGTCGGCGCGCACTGCCTCGGCCCGGCCGCCCTTGGCCCGGATGGCCGACGCCACCGACTCGGCTCCGTCCGTGTCGGCCGCGTAGTTGACCACCACGCCGTAGCCATCACCAGCAAGCCGCTCAGCGATCGCGGCGCCGATACCCCGGCTGGCGCCAGTGACGATCACCGCGCCCTTATCCTGGTCAGTCGCTGCCATCTCATTGTCCCCCGTCGCTGAAGATCGCATGGCAGGCAGACGCCGGACGCGGCGGCGTGACTTCGCACGGGTCGCAGGTCCTGTAGCGCGCCCGGCAAGCCGCGCGGCGTCGCCTGAATAACCCCTCTACCCGAGGCTATCCGCCCCGGTCGGAGTCCTACCAGGGCACCGCCAGCCACCCGATCGCTCCAGGGACAGCTCTTACACCCGGACAAGCTGCCCTTCGCTCAGGTGACAAACTCGCCAAGACCACATCAAACGAACGGGCAGAACGGTCACATATCAAGTGAAGTTAGGTGGTTCGAACGAGTCTCCGCGGAAATTGGCGTGCCGCCTGGGCTGTCGTCGTGGTAGACCGGCCCTCGTCCAAGGGAAGCGAATGCAAGCAGCAAAGTTGCATGCTGGTGAGATCGACATCTCGGCCGACCTGGCCGCCAAGCTGATAGCAGAACAGTTGCCACAGTGGGCAGCGCTGCCGGTACGCCCGGTTACCTCAGCAGGCACGGAGTGTGTGCTGTACCGGCTCGGAGACGATCTAGTGATCCGCCTGCCGCGTCGACCCGGCGAAAGCCTTGACTCTCCTGACGGCACCAGGCCTACTCGCGGGTGACCTGGCCGAGTTCCTCCTGGCCTTGTGGAGGATCGACTTGGCGGAGGTTGATCTCGCGGACTGTCCGGCCGCCTACCGTGGTGGCCCGCTGGCCGCGGAACATGAGTTCACCCTCGGTGCCATCGAGCAGGTACGTGGCCAGATCGACGCCGATACGGCAAGGGCCATTTGGGACGACGCGACGCACCTGCCCGCCTGGGACGGCCCGGCTACATTCGTGCACGCGGACATGATGCCCGGCAACGTTGTCACCAGGGACGGCCGTCTCGCTGCCGTGATCGACTTCGGCGCCGCCGGCATCGGCGATCCGTCAGTGGACCTGATCGTGGCGTGGATGCTCGACACCAACCCGGTCATGGCCGGCAATGCGCGCTACACCATCCGGGAAGTACTCGCCGACCATCACGAAACCGTCGGCCAAGCGCTCTGGGGCTCGTTGTGAACGGCCAACGCGCAGGCGCGGACATCGCCGCAGGTCACAGACCACGAAGTGGGCGCGTTCTACCCGGTGCTGATCAATATGGTCCGGGCGATTTTCGGCACTCCCGACATAGACGACAGGCACCGCGAGATGATCATCCTGCGCGCCGCGTCAATCCTCGACGTGCCCTACGAGTGGCAGGCCAACAAGGTCATGGCGTCCAACGCCGGGCTGACCGACGCTGACATGGACGCTGCCGCGAACGACGGGCCCGTCTCCGGGATCGCACCCGATTATGTGCTGATCTGCGCCGCGACCGACGAGCTGCTGCGTACTGGCACCCTCACCGACACCACGCTGAGCGCGATGCTTGACCGGTTCGGCGAGGTACTGACCCGCAAGTACATCGTCACCATCTCGTGGTTCAGCATGCTGAGCCTGTTCCTGAACGGCACGCGCACACCGCTGGAAACAACTGACAAGATCGGCAGCCACACCAGCCCACTTGGCTGACATTCGTGATCATGCAGCTGTTACCTTTTCAGTTTTTCTCACCAGTCGCCGGTAACACCTAGGCAACCGCGCGGTAACACGGCTAGGGCTATCGTCGCGGCCGTGGGCCTTGACGGAGAAACGAGCATTGACTCGGCTACCGCATCGGCCTGCCGTCAGGTTCCACGGCTTTCCCAGGCATAGAAGCCCAATCCGCTCAGAAAGGGCCAAACGTGTCCAAGTTACGCAGGCCAGCGGTGATCATCGGTGCCGCGGTTCTGTCGCTCAGCGCAGTCGGACTGATCGCAGTCGGAACCGCGTCGGCGAGCAACCCGCATCTTGTCAAGGTGCGCGTCACCCAGATCCGGCTGCCAACCAAGAACAACCCGCTCCATACCGAGAAGATCACCGAGACACACCAGCCTGTGAACTTACGCAGGCCGGATACCAGCACGCAAGGCGGCGGCGGGATCTGCTACCTCGACGAAAACGTCACGTTCGACTACAAGACAGAGAACCTCAACGGACGGGCATGGCTGTTCAGCTGCGTGAACGCAGCAGCCTGCTCATCGCAAGCGCTTACTCAGGTGTACGACACCTACCTGAAAGACTGGCAGACCGTCGAAGGCGGCGCGGTGGCCTCCGGATGCGTGGAAGGAGACGCGTCGGTAGCCGGGCCGACTCCGTGCCTGTCGATCAAGACCCAGGACGACTACCGGACGCGGGGGATTTTCACCGTCGTCTGGACTGACGGGGATAAATCGAGAGGCCGGCCCCTACTACAGCGGCTCAACCGGCCTCTCCTGGCTTTGCTCCCCGGGCGAATAACTACGATCCAGGCCATGAGCAACCTGCGAAGCCAGCAGATCAGACACCCCAGCCATGAGCCGCCGGCGAACGAGCTACCCGTGGCACTCGCCACTCCCGAACTGACGTGGCGCGGCGATGGGACCGGCTTCGCGGTCCCATCGCTGTACGTCTACACGACCGGCGCCGAGCTGCTGATCATCTTCCGCGCCCGAACTGAGCAGCCGGGTGGCATCGAGCGCATAAGCGCGATCTCGGACAGCCTTCCGCGAAGCCTCCGGGTCAACGGCTACCCGGTCGAACTGCTCGGCGGACAGCACCAGAACCACGGATTCACCTACCGGGCATGGGTTGCCTTCACCCCAGATGAACCAGCACCGGATCTTGTGCTGACGCTCGACTGGCCGGGGATAAGCCCGGCCGAGCTTCGGCTAGCTGCGGCGGACCTAGCCGAAGCCGTGGCAGGCGTCGAAGCGCTCTGGCCGACCGGCCAGTAAGGACCGTCTTTCCAGCGACGGCCATTGGGTCGTCGACCTGGTCGAGCTGACCGCCACCGGCACCGGCCGGGACAGGGCCTGGCTGCGCGTCTCCCACCGGGGCGTCTACATAGGCGAGGCGCGCGACTGGGACGGTGTGGCCCGTCTGGGCGTTGACATCGGGGACCTGCGGGGGACCTAGACCGCAACTCCCCCAGCAGCAAGGCAGGCCCCGCCGGTTTGGGCGGGGCCTGCTTTGTGTTTGGGACCGGTCCGCGTCCGTGCCCGTGGCCGGTCCGCCGGGTCCATCGGGCGATACGCTTTGGCGCGGACGCCACCACCGAGAAGCGACGTGAAGCTGGCCGTTTGTGGAAAACGGTCCGCGCGTTATCGCGCAAACGTCATTTGGAGATGAAGCGGTGGATGGCCTCGTTGGCGTGGTCCTGAAACGACGGGTTGGCCAGATCGGGCAAGATGTCCGCTTGGTTGACCAACGGACCCTTAAGCGTGTTGGCCGCGCTGGCGTAGAACACGCCGCTAGACAGGGTCGGGTCGGTGACGCCGTCGACCAGTCGCCTCGCGCCCACGTCAAGTTTGTGGGCGAGACCCAGGGTGGGCATGACGTACTTGGCGGCTACCCGCATCGGTAGGGGAAGGTCGTTGGGGGCTTGGGTGCCGGTGGTGTTCCCGGGGCTCACGGTGATGAATCGGCGGTCGGGGTGTTGGCGGGCCAGGTAGGCCATCCAGAGGGCCCCGATGTACTTGGCCTGGCCGAACGCTAGGTTGAAGTCAGCTTTTCTGCTGGCGAAGTAGCTGCCGTCGATGACGGTGGCGAGTTCATCGGCTGAGGTTGAGACGAAGGATGGCCCTTTCATCCGCAACTTCGGAACTCCGCGGACTGCTTCACTTCCGGCGAGGACCGCAACCTCGCCAAGCCGGTCATCGGCCAGGAGCCCTTCGAGGAGGACGACGTGGCCAAGGACGTTCGTCGCGAACACGGTGGTGACCCCGTCAGCGGTCAAGTCCATCGTCTTCGGGCCAATGACGCCGGCGTTCATGACCAGCGCGTCGAGGGATCCGTCGATGGCCGCCAGGCCGGCGCGGACCGAACCCAGATCGGCAACGTCCATGACAACGATGTCGAAGATGCGCCGGCCGGTCTCCGCTTCAAGCTCGGCCTTTGCCGCTATCGCCCGATCCCGGTTCCGGCACGCCAGGTAGATCCGCGCCATCTCGGGACGTGATGCCAGTTGCCGGGCCACCTCCTTGCCGATCCCGGCGTTGGCGCCCGTGATCAGCACCGTCTTTCCTGGGAGTGTGCTCATTGGGAATTCCTTTCGTCTTATGTGGGCCCAGGTAGGCTTGACGGCTGCTGCCGAGGCGCGTCCGCCGGTGCTCCCGGGTTGCCATAGACCCGTAGCGGGTTCGACGAGCACTGCGAGTCGGCGCTCGCGGACCAGGACGGCATCGAATTTCGTCCCAGTTGTCGTGCTGAGCATCGGCGGCGACATCGGTGTTCTCTCAAAACGTCGCCGCCGACCGGCGTTACGTCGCGACTCGGCCTCCATCGACGGCGAGGGTGACGCCGTGGACGAAGCTGGCATCGTCACTGGCGAGGAAGACGATCGCCGAAGCGAGTTCCTCAGGCTCAGCGACGCGGCCTGCTGGTGCGAGAAGTGCGAGTGAGTCACCATCTCCTCGGGGACTGCCTCCATCATCCGGGTGCGCGTCGGGCCGGGCGCAACAGCGTTGACCCGGACACCACGCGGGCCGTATTCGGCGGCCCAGGCCTTCGTCAACAGTTCGAGGGCTGCTCGGCTCGCGCCGTACATCGCCATGCCGGCCTGCCCGAAGCTCGCGACCATCGTGCTGACGTTGACGATCGAACCCCATCCGCGTTCGGCCATGGCTGGCGCCAGTGACGCGACGAGGAAGAACGGAACCTTGACGTTGAGTGCAAAGGTCTCATCGAACTCAGCTTCGGTTGCTGCATCGCTTGGTCCGAGAAAGGCGGCGCCAGCGTTGTTGATGAGGATGTCGACGTGACCATCGCCGGCCTCAGTGGCCCACTCGACCAACTCCCGGGCCGATTCGAGGTCGCCCAACGTGGTGAGCTTGAACGTTGCGCTGCCTCCGCTGTCTTCGATCTCGGCGACCACGTCTTTGGCTCGTTGTTCGTTGCGTCCGACTACCTGTACGTGAGCGCCGCGGGCGGCCAAGGCGATGGCCGTAGCCTTGCCGATCCCGCTCGTCGAGCCCGTTACCAGAGCCGTCTTGCCCTTTAGGTCAGTCATGTGACGTGTCGTCCTCTCGCTCCAAAATGGGTCGCGCGACTCACTCTGACAGTTCGGCACTGGGTTGTCAAACTCAAAATCCTGCTAACATCGGTGCATGGTCAACGAAACGAGTGACCGGCCGAGGCTCACCCCCAAGGGAGCACGCACCCGGGCGCGAATAGTGGAGGAGGCCGCCGCCCTGATCCATGAGCGCGGGGTGGCGGGCACCACCTTGGAAGACGTCAAGGTGGCGGCGGAAGTCAGCGGCTCGCAGATGTACCACTACTTCCCCGACAAGAACGAACTCGTGCAGGCGGTCATCGACTACCAAGCCGACACCATCGTCAATCACCAGCGGCACGCGCTCGGCAGCGCGAACGGAGTCGAAGCCTGGCGGAACATGGTGATCACCGCAGCGAAGCGCACCAAAGCAAAGGGCGGCTGCCCACTTGGCTCGCTCGTTGGTCAACTCGCCGAGAGTGACCCCGAGGCCCGAGCGCTCATTGCGGCAGGGTTCGATCAGTGGGCAGCCGCCATCGGCGATGGACTCAGATCCCTTCATGCCGACGGGAAACTCCCGTCCGACATCGACCCGGACGACCTCGCCACTACTCTGCTCGCCACACTCCAAGGAGGGCTTCTACTCGCCCAGGTGCAACGGAGTACCCGCCCGTTCGAAACTGCGGTCAATACCCTCCTCGCCCTTACCATCGGCAGATGAGCCCAAGCCGGGTTCGTTCACAGCCATCGCCGAGGTCGGCTCACGGCTCTTGGATGATGCATGTGCATCCGCACGATGCGCTTGCGGACCCACTGCCGTTCGTGATGCGGGACACCTCGTCGCGCCCAGTGGGTTGCTCAGGTCTGGCTTTCCGTGAGCTCATTCAGCGAGATCACGCACAGTCCGACAGCCATGGAAGCTCGCACGCCACGGGGACGCCTACAGGCAGCCGCCGTGAGGACCAGGCCGCCCAACTGGCTGAGGACATGGCCAGGGTGGTTCCGCGGCTGCGCGCGGTGGCCGCTGGCGACTCAGATCCGACTGATGCGCACACGTCGCGCACACTGACGGGCATTGACCCCCGCGAGGACCCGCGCTGGCCGTAAACCTGCAGGTCAGGTGGTGGGGCTGTGGGCCTTCGGCTGATGGTTGACGTTCGTCATCCGGGTGATCCTTGACACTCGTCGTTTCCAGGTTAGGTTCTTGCTGCGTTTTTCTTGCGCACCTCCCCGTGGCTGGTTCGCTGGACGGTCTTGAGCAGTTCGGAGCCGACCCAGAATTGCAGCAGGTCAGGGCCGACGTGCACGTCGCAGCGCTGGCCGGCGTGGTGCTTGCCGACCGAGACCTGCTGCCAGGACACGCACACCACGCCGTTGGGGCCGACCTTGCGGGCTACCCAGTCCTCGCCGCTGCGGTCGGGGGTCAGTGCGGTGAGATCGGCCGCGGCCGGCACCGGACCGGGCCGTGGCGGCGAACCGGGACGCGGGAGTGGCCATGCCCAGCGCCTGGTGCGGCCGCTGCTGGTTGTAGTAAGCCACCCACTCATCGAGGGCCTGCTGGGCAGTGGCCAGCGACGTGAATACCCGCCGGGTATCGAACTCCGCCCGCAAGCTCCGGTGGAACCGCTCGATCTTCCCGGTGGTCGTGGGTGACCGCGGCGCGGTGAGCAGGTGATCCACGCCGTTCTCCCGGCAGATCTTGTCGAACAGCACCTCGACCGGAGGATGGCCGAACCGGCCGGTGAACACCTTGCCGTTGTCAGTGAGGATCTGCTGCGGCACGCCGTACCGGTCTAATGCCGCAGCCAGCGCCTCGCACACCGGCCGGGTGCGCTCGCGGGCCATCAGCGCCGCGCAGACGCAGAACCGCGAATGGTCATCGATCCCGGTCAGGGCCTTGGCGTGAGATCCGTCAGCGAGCAGGAACCCGCCGACCACATCCATCTGCCACAACTCATTCGGCACGCCGCGCTCCCACCGCCGCCAGTGCTCGGCCCGCCGCCGCCGTCCGCCGGGCTCGATCAGCCCGGCCCGCACCAGCGCCCGGTACACCCCCGACTCCGACGGCACCGGCGCCACCCCGGCCCGCGCCAGCTCGAACACGATCCGCCGCGCTCCCCAGGACCGGTGGACCCGGCGCAGCTCCAGCACGCGCGCCTCAACAACCGGGCTCATCTGATGCGGGCAGCTGGCCGGCCGGTGCGACCGGTCCGCCAGCCCCTCCAGGCCACCCGCCTCATACCGGGCCAGCCACGCATGCACCGACTGGCGGGAAACACCCCACCGGCCGGCCACCTCGCTCACCGCGCCGCCCTCGCCGATCACCGCCAGGACAGCCTGATACCTCTGCTCTGCCACGCTCAGCTCCCTCATGAACCGAGCGTCAAGGATCAGCCGAACTAACTGTCAACCATCAGCCGAAACACCGTCAGCCATCAACCGGAAGACAGAGGTCAGGCATCAGCCGAACTAATACAGGTCAGGTGGTGGGGCGCCTGGGGCTCGAACCCAGAACCCACGGATTAAAAGTCCGCTGCTCTACCATTGAGCTAACGCCCCGAGGCGCCGTGGACTGCAGGCGCCTTCGGACGAAGCGTACCGAGTCGCCGGAGCCTACGCGGAGCGGAGCACCGCTTCCACCGCCTAGTCCGGCCCTACCCGACGAGCCAGCTACTCGCTCCTGGCGCGATCCGAGCGATGAGCGCACGCCACCGGGCTGGCGGAGTCCGCCCATGAGACCAGGCCCGCACGCGACCGGGCCCGCGCTATTAACGTCGTGCCGGTAACATCCCGCTTCGTGCACACTAGTTTCTTCGAGCCCGCCGGTCCTGGCAGCTTCGTGGCTACCACGGCGACCGCCGGACCATGGAGCCCCGATGCCCAGCACGGCGGTCCGCCGTCCGCACTGGCTGCCCGCGAGCTCGAGCGACACGAGCCGGACGACAACATGCGGCTGGCCCGGGTCGGCCGTCGACATCCTGCGACCGGTCCCGGTCGGCCCGCTGACGGCCCGGACCCGGACGCTGCGACCGGGCAAGCGAGTCGCGCTGCTGGAGACCGTCCTGGAGTCCGACGGCCAGGAAGTCCTGGTAGCGCGCGGGGCTGGCGGATCGCCAAGGCTGCCAGATGTGCCGGTGATCGCCAGGGACGGCAGCGCGCCGCCGAGTCCCGGCGAGCGCGACGGCGCCGAGGTTCCCCGGCGGGCACGTCGACGGCTATCTGGCGTCACATCGAGTGGCGGTTCGAAGCGGGCAACTTCGACGAGCCAGGCCCGTGCAGGGTCTGGGCGCGGCCGCGCATCCCGCTACTGCCGGGCGAGGAGCTCTCGCCGATGTCCCGGACGCTGCTGCTCGCCGACTCTGGCAGCGGCGTCAGCATGGCACTGGACCCGCGAGCCTATATCTTCATCAACGTCGACCTCACCGTCATCCTGCAGCGCGACCCGGTGGGCGAGTGGCTGCTGCTCGACGCGGTGACCACGATGGGTGGCACCGGTACTGGCCTGGCTGAGACGAAGCTCTCGGACACCGCCGGGCGACGTCGGCACCGGCATCCAGACGCTGCTCGTCTCGCCTCGATAGGTAAGCTAGCGTAATGACAGGGAACGGGCAGGAATCCACCCGCAGCGAATCCGCAGCCGCGGAGCAAGCGCTGCGCGGGCGTGGTGCGCGCCGCTGCGGGGCTGACCGTGCTGACCGGCGGCCAGACCGGCGTCGACACCTATGCCGCGCTGGCCGCACTGCACGCGGGCCTGAGCGTGCACCTGGTCTTCCCGCGCTGGATACCGGCAGGAAGACGGCCCGCTCACGCCCGCCCGCCGCCGCCGTCTCGCGCGGCGCGATACTGCATGAGCTGCCGTCGGCCAGCTTCCGGTACCGGACCTGGACCTGCGCCTACCTCGCCGACGCCGTGCTGCTGCTCGATCCGGCCGGAGGTTCGGGCTGCCGCGAGACAGTCCGGGCCGCGAGCACGCTCGGCCGGCCGTTGCTGACGTCGCGATCCGGGGCGTGCAGCCGAGCAGACCGCTGACTGGCTGGCTAACGCCGCTGCCGCGGGTACTCATGGTGGCCGGCTGCCGGGCCAGCGTCCTGGCGAGCAAGGGCAAGGGTCGCGGACTGCGCACCGAACTCGCGGCGATCATGGCCGGCGCACGCCAGTACCACGACGCGCTGATCGGCGAGGATTGCTAGCGAGCTTCCCAGTCGATCGGGATCGTGGCGGCCTCGTCCGGGTGCCCCTCGAGCCAGCTCCGGGCGAACGGGCACAACGGCACGACAGTCATGCCCGCGGCCGTGGCCTTGCTAATCGCGGCCCGCACCAGTTCGCCGCCCAGACCGCGGCCGCCTAGTGCCTCGGGTACCTCGGTATGCACGAGTATCAGGCGACCAGCGCGCGTGCGGTAGACGAGCTCGGCGAGCTCGCCGTCGACTGTGATCTCCAGTCGCGAGGCGTCCTGATTGTCGGTCACCGCAACGTCGCTCATGCTGCTCATCCTGGCATCACTTCCGGTTCGAGGCAGTCTGCTGCGTGGCTATCGGCGGGCGTCAGTCAGTACCTCTGCGCCGACCGGCCGGTATCCGGCCCGCAGGAATGCGCGGACGCTGGCCGCGTTGCCCGGCGCGATCTGGGCCCACACCGGCGCGCCGTCCGGGACCAGGTACCTGGCCGCGGAGGCGAGCCGACGCGCCGAGGCCATCGCCCCTGGACTGCGGGTCGACCTCGATCGCGACTTCCCAGCGGCCAGCCACGCCACGGCCAAGTGTGAGCACGCCGCCCGCCGCCTGCCAGGCCCGGACGTCGTCCCGGTAGCGCAGCGCCCGCGCGATCCGGGCGTGCGGCTCGCTTGCCACTGATCCGGGCTGCGGGGGGTCGATTTCAGCCAGCATCAGCTCAAGCGGCGGCGCTCCGGGCAGCGGCCCGGCGCAGGCCAGCATATCGACGCTGCCGACTTCCCGGCGAAGGCGCTCGCCAAGCGCATGCAGGAACCGTGCGCTGAGCGGCGCAGCCAGATCGTCTGCCGGGAGTTGCGCGGCGATCCAGCCGGGATCGGTGTCGGCGAAGACGACGGCAAATGCAGTCAGCGAGATGACCCCGGCATCCCGGTCCGAAGGCTGAGCGAGGATCTCGACGCTGCCGTCAGCAGGCGGGAAATACCCAGCCGCGGCCGACTCGAGCAAGGCGGCCAGGGCCTTGCTGCTCGCCGGCCCGCTCAGTTCGGAAACGTGTGCGCCAGACCGCGACAAGTCGTGCACCATACCTATCTCACGAAGATGATCTTCATGGGTGCCAGTGGCGGGGTTACAGGCCCTTCAAACAGGCACCCATCGGACGGTCCGGCGCAGTCTACCGGTAGGCCGAGATGCCGGTGATCGCCTGGCCGAGGGCGAGCGTGTGGATCTCCTCGGTGCCCTCGTAGGTAAGCACGGACTCCAGGTTGTTGGCGTGCCTGATGACCGGGTACTCCAGCGTCACGCCGTTCGCGCCGAGCACGGTGCGCGCCTCGCGGGCGATGTCGATCGCGGTCCTGACGTTGCTCATCTTGCCGAGGCTGACCTGCTCCGGGCGTGATCCGCCCGGCCTCCTTGAGCCTGCCCAGGTGCAGCGCGAGCAGCTGCGCGCGCTGCAGATCGGCGAGCATCCAGGCGAGCTTGCGCTGGGTGAGCTGGAAGCCGCCGATCTTCTGGCCGAACTGCTCGCGGGTCCTGGCGTACTCGGCGGCCGCCTCGAAGCAGGACCTGGCCGCGCCGGTTACGCCCCACAGGATGCCGTACCTGGCCTCAGACAGGCAGGACAGCGGGCCCTTGAGGCCGGTCACGCCGGGCAGGACTGCGCTGCCCGGCAGCCTGACGTCGTCGAAATACAGCTCCGAGGTAATAGAGGCGCGAAGCGACATTTTCTTGTGGATGTCGCGCGTGCTGAAGCCGCGGGTGCCACGTGGCACCAGGAAGCCCCGGATGCCGTCGTCGGTGGCTGGCCCACACGACGGCGATATCGGCGATGCCCCCGTTAGTGATCCACATTTTGGAGCCACTGAGAACCCAGTCGGCCCCGTTCCTGGTCGCATGGGTTTTCATGCTGCCGGGATCTGATCCGTGATCCGGCTCCGTCAGGCCGAAGCAGCCCGGCGGCCTCCCCGGCGGCCATCCGCGGCAGCCATTCTTCCTTCTGCTCGTCGGAGCCGTACTTCCAGATCGGGAACATGGCGAGTGAGCCCTGGACGGAGACCAGGCTGCGCAGGCCGGAGTCGGCCGCCTCCAGTTCCCGGCAGGCGACGCCGTAGGCGATCGCGCCCATCCCGGCGCAGCCGTAGCCCTGCAGGTGCATGCCGAGCAGGCCGAGCTTGCCGATCTCGGGAAAGAGCTCCTGGGCAGGGTGCCGGCCTCGAACCAGTCAGCGATGTTCGGCAGGATCGGTCCGCGGCGAACTTGCGCACGGTGTCGCGGACCAGCCGTTCCTCGTCGGCGAGCTCGTCGTCGATGCGGAGCAGGTCGGTCGGCGCGGGATCGGTGGTGCGCGGCATGGCTGGGTCCTCTCTGCGGGCCTGGGGCTGACCCTGGCCTTGCCGCTAGCGTATTCGCGGCGTCAGGCCGCGGGAGTACGCGGGCCTGGACTCGGGCATCATGGCTTACATGAGTGACGTAAATGGCGGGAACGGAGCCCAGCGGCCCGATGCTGGCTCCGGCGGCTCGGGCAACTGGGCGGTCCTGGCAGGGCTCTGGCGGTCCTGGCGGACCGGGCGGTCCCGGTGGCATCGGCGGCGGCAAGCGGCTGGAACGCAAGGTCGAGGGCCGCTGGCTGGCGGGAGTGTGCGTCGGCCTGTCGGACTACCTGGGCGTTGATGCGACTCTCATCCGGGTGATCGTCGCGGTGCTGATCCTGTTCGGCGGCTTCGGCGCGCTGGCCTACGTACTGGCCTGGGCGCTGGTGCCGGAGGAAGGGGAGCCCACCTCGATCGCGGAGAAGCTCATCAACAAAAACGGCACCTCGGGTGGGCCGGGTTAGCCGGAGCGGGTAAGTTCCGCTGCGGGAGCCAAGCTGGCGGGAGCCGGTTCGTGAGGCGCCTGGGCGGGTTGGGGCGGCCGCTTTGCCGGCGGTGCCGTTCGTCCCCTATGCTGGGGTGGTCCCCGACGGCGGGCGCCACGGGCAAGGCGGCGGAATCCGTCGAGCCCCCATCGTCTAGCGGCCTAGGACACCGCCCTTTCAAGGCGGCGGCACGGGTTCGAATCCCGTTGGGGGCACGCTGGGTCTGGCCCGGCACAAATGCATGGTCCTGTAGAGCAGCTCGGAGTGCTCGCCACCCTGTCAAGGTGGAGGTCGCGGGTTCAAATCCCGTCAGGACCGCTCAGTATGGCGTCAGGAACTCCCCGCCGAGGGCTTGGCGCCAGGCTTGGTCAGGTAGCTCAGTTGGTATGAGCGTCCGCCTGAAAAGCGGAAGGTCGGCGGTTCGACCCCGCCCCTGACCACCACTCTTACCAGCGGAAACGCTGCGCACGCCGTGTATTCATGCCCGATTGACAGCAACCCTGACAGCAACGGCATCAGCCGATCGCCTCCCCGAGCTTGCCGTGCGCCTTGCGTTTCTCCCAGCTCCGGCGCAGATTGTCTGGCTCCATTGGAGTCCCGCGGCGCGACGGGAAGACCAGCCTATGGTCCTCCCAGTCCGGCCACGCGTCAGATCGCTCAGCGAACTGCCGTCGTCTGTGCTCGCGCAGAGCTTCGACGCAAGGCCTCGGTAGTGGCACCGTCCTGCTGGAATCGTTCGTCTTGGGCGGCACTAGCCGGAGCTGGCCGCCGACCCGCTGCAGGGTCTGGACAACTTCGAGTTTCTCGTCATCAAGGTCGACATCCTGCCAGCGGAGCCCGAGCAACTCCCCTCGCCGCAATCCCAGGAAGAGCGCCAGGACGTACAGCGCACCCAGGCGGTGGCTGCCGCTCTCTCTGATTACCCGCCTCGCCTCGGCTGCCGTCAGCCCGCGATTGACCCGGTAACGAGGGCAGGCACCTTGACCAGTTTCGCGACGTTGCGCGCGATGATCTCCTCGCGCACTGCGCTTTCGAGAGCGTTCCTGAGTACAGCGTGAATCGACTGGACCATGTGTCCGGAGAGCCTGGATTCGCAGCACTGGCCGATAGCACAGCAGCGGGGTTCACCGCGCTCCGAATCCCAGCCGTGCTTGCAGCACTGGCACTCCTGCCGGACGTGCGTGATGAATACGCGGACATCCTGTGCGCTCAGCTTCGCCAGCCGCTTTCGGCCCGGTATCAGGTGCCTTCGGGCAACGCTCTCGTAGCCTTGGTACGTCTTCGGTCTCCCGTCCTGCTGCACAATGTGCCGCAGCCAATAGTCAAGGCGGCTCCGGCTCCGCTCCGCTGCGGCGCGCTCCGCGCCGCGCTCTGGCTGGAGGCCCCGCGCGCACAGGCGCGCCAGCCGAGCTGCTGGACCACAGTCCTGAGAGGCGTCTTCCTCGCGCCCGATTGTCCCGCTCCCGGCCGCCACGTCCAGGCCGCCCTCCGGGCGTCGCATGCGATGGGCTCCGCCGAGCCTAGACCCGGCAACCACTCGTCAGGGATTCGCGCCTGCGAGGATGACGGGCGCGAATAGTCGACCCGAGCTAGCGGCCTTGCTATATGTCGACTAGTTACTTATCGTGGCTTGGTGTCCGAGGCGAGATCCCAGATGAGAGAGCCAACCTATTTCGTCCTGGCGTCCTTGCTGGACGGGCCCCTGCACAGTTATGGAATCATCCAGCGCGCTGAGCACCTGTCGGGCGGCCAGGTTAGGCTGGCCACCGGCACCCTGTACACCGCCCTTGACCGGCTCACGGCCGAGGGCCTGGTGGAGTTGGTGAGCGAGGCGATCGTCAACGGCCGGGCCCGCCGCTCCTACGGTCTGACGCCTTCCGGGTCCGGCGCGCTGCGGGCCGAGGCTACGCGCATGGCGGAAGCGGCCCGTCTGGTGACGAACCGCAGCCACCGCCTCAACGCAGCCGGTCCGGCCGGGGAGGCGAGCCCGGCGTGACCCCGCTGGAGCGGCACTGCCGCCGGCTGCTGCGCGTATATCCCGCCTGGTACCGGCGCGACCGGGCCGCGGAGATGCTCGGCACCCTGCTGGAAGCCAGTCAGCCGGGCCGGAAATGGCCTTCATTCCGCGACGCGCGGGCACTGGTCACCGGGGGCATGCGGATCCGCGGCTGGACCTGGCTGCTGTCGATGCTGTGGGTGGTGATAGGAGCTGGCGGAGCGATCTATGCCACTGTCGCGTTCAGTCACCCTGGCTACGGCGAGGGCTTGCTCATCCCTCCGAACATTCAATGGCCCGGGGAGCCACAGGTAATTATCGATGTGGGCGTGATAGCAGAGGTGGCATGGGGGCTGCTGTCAGGTCCACTGCTGGTTGCCGGTTTCGTCCGCCTCCGTGGCTGGCGACCGCGCAATTGGCTCCGGGTAGCTGGCTGGGCTGGTTCGTGGGTGGCGGGCTTGGCGCTTATGATCCAGGCCGCGGAGTGGGCGGCTGCCGGGGAATACGGCACCCGCGGCGTTCTGAGGGTCGGAGAGATGGCAATCTGCGCCGCGTGGCTGATGCTCGGGGCCGTGATGACCTGGATCCTGGCCGCGCCAGCTCCGCCCCGTGCCCGCTGCGTGCCCGATAAGACGGTCACAGGCGTGTAGCCAGGGTCAGCCATGGTATTCACCGGACTACGATGACCTGCACGACACCTGGCTGGCTGCCAGGCAGTCGTAGCTTCCAGGCTGGGGCTGCGGGTCTCGTCGTTGGAGTAAGACAGATGCCGTACTTGCCGGAGCCCGCTCATGACTGATTCAGAGGTCACCGCCAATCCGGCCGCGCTCGTGACGGGGGTCTCGCGGCTGAAAGGGATCGCCGCCGCGATCGTGCGAAAGCTCGCCGGCTCGGGGTGGAGCATAGCCATGTCGGGCTGGCCCCCGTACGACGAGTCGTTCCCGTGGGGAGCCGATCTCGGCGTGGCGGAACAGCTGCTCAGCGACGTTGAGGCGTGTGGTACACGCGGCGTGTACTTGCCCGCTGACCTGAGCGTCGCCTCTGCCGCCAGCGAATTGTTCGACCAGGCGCAGCAAGCCCTGGGCGCGGTGTCGGCACTGGTAGTGGTTCATACCTATGACCCCGGCGGCGGCCTGTTCACCATGACAGCGGATGAGTTCGACCGGCACATGGCGATTAACCCGAGAGCAACCCTGCTGCTGGCGGCCGAATTCGCGCGGCGTTACTCGGGGGCGCCGGGACTGGGCCGCATCGTCACATTCACGAGCGGGCTACCGCTGAAAGGCTCCATCGCTTATGCCGCCAGCAAGGGAGCTATCGAGTGGATCACAGTCTCGGCCGCTGCCGAGCTGGCGCCCAAAGGCATCACGGTCAATGCCATTGATCCAGGGCCGAATGACACCGGATGGATGGACGACCAGATGCTGGAATGGGCTGCGGAGCAGAGCCCGCTCGGGCGGGTCGGGAAGCCTGAAGATGCCGCGGAACTGGTCGCCTTCCTGTGCTCAAGTCAGAGCGGGTGGATAACCGGCCAAGTACTCAAGTCCGACGGTGGCTGGTCCGAGCTACGCACTTAGCCAGGTCTGACAGCGAAGTTGACAGCAACGGCGCCACGCTCCGAGCTATCAAGCCAGCCACGAACAATCGGGATGACCTAGCCCGCAGCACCGCACCGTTCAACTGCCCAGAGCTGACACAGAAGCGATCGTTAGTGCGGCAGGCCATCTGAACGTGCCCCGACCGGCTATTGAACGTTCACGCCGGGAAGTCGCCGCCTGAGTTCGGCTAGCTCGACCTCGGTGAGCGGGACGTCCTGGACGCCGAGGCGGGAGAGATGTGGGAGGCTGACCGCGAAGTCGAATGCGGCCGCTGAGAGTGTTTCTTCCTCCAGGTACAGGCTTTGGAGGCTGGAGAGCGCTGCGAGCTGCTGCACACCGCGGTCGGTGAACCTGTTGCCCCAGGCCTGCAGGTAGATCAGGCCCTCTAGCTTGCTGACATGCGCGAGCGCATCGTCATCGAGGTCGGCCCAGGCCAGGTACAGCCTGCGCAGGCCGGGCGCGAGGTGTGTCACGGCATTGAGTGATTCGGCCACGATCGGCGCGCGCAGGTGCAAGTCGGTGATGCTGTCTGCGGGTAGCTGGCGCAGGAAGCTGAGATCAGCGGGCTGATTGCTTCCCGTTATCTCCCAGCTCTCGTCCGAGTCCGCCCGGACCTTTGACTCCACGGAACCGTCCGGCAGATGCCGCTGGATACTGAGCGTGCTATGGATGGCCCTCTCTTGTGCGGCGGTCTTCCGCACCGACTCAATGACCATCACGTCCAGCGTGATCTCAGCTCCGTCGGGGACGTTCACCACGCCGGTGGCCAGTACGGGAGCGGCGCCGATGTCTGATCCCAGCCATTCGAGCGTGCCCACGGCCTGACCGGGCGGGAAGCTTAGGCTGGGCACCAGTGAGCACCTTTCCGAGACACGCCCGCACGGGAATGCCGGGGCGTCGGCTCGCGAGCGTATCCGACAGCCACGCTGACAGCAACGGCCACAGCCATGCTCAGCTAGAGGCCCCACCTCGCCTCGCACCCACGCTGCGCGATCCTGGCAATGCTGGCATTCCGCTACGCCTGAAACGCGGAAGGTCGGCGGTTCGACCCCGCCCCTGACCACCAGTCTCACCAAGCGGAAACGCTGATTCATTCAGTATTGATGGCCGGCTTGCTAACGGATTTGCTAACAGAAGTACTGATGGCCTGGGCGAAAACGTCTCCGATCCCGGCAGCATGCTCGCGCAGGACGTGCGAGTAGACCCGAAGCGTGACAGCCGGGTCGGCATGGCCAAGACGAGCTGCCACGACATGCACTGGCACTCCCGCAAGGAGCAACGTCGTCGCGTGAAGGTGACGGAGATCGTGCAGGCGGGCGTGCGGGAGCGCCTTTGTTGACGGGACCGTCTTGTTGTATGCGTTGATCATCTTGCTCATGAGTGCGGCGCGGCTTGTCGAGCTCCAGTTGATGCGTTACGGATCGATGTCAGATGATCCGTAACACCTCCTGCTAGATGATCTCGTGCGGTCAGGGTACCCGGGTCGGGTTGGACAACCGGGGGTTACCGAGGTCAGGAGCGTCGGCAGCCCGCGGCGAGGGTGTCTGCCCAATCGGCGGGTTCGGCGGTGACCCTGAACCGCTGCACTGTCGAAATGCCGGTGCGGTCGAACTGCGAGGGCGGCTAGGGTGCGGGGATGAGGGTGCCCGACCGTTGCTTGGCGGACCTGCGGGAGCGGGGTTACCTGCTCTTCGAGGGTTTCCTCGAGGCTGACGAGCTGGCCGCGGCCCAGGAAGCTCTGTGGCTGCACTACCCGCGGCCCGAGGTGTATTTCGCCGACCCAGCTGCTCATGCGTGGTTGGCGACGGACCAGTGGGCCGGCGAAGTCAGCGGACCGTGGCGATCCTGGACCCTGAACCGACTGGCCTTCCACCCGGACCTGCTCGACCTGGCGGAGCGCTTCCTGGGCTCAGCCGACCTGCGGCTCTACGAAGCGTCCCTGTGGGCCAAGTACGCCGGAGCCGTCGACTACGACCAGCGCCACCACCGCGACTTCGTCAACCACAGCCTCGTCGTGCCCAAGCGCTCCGAGCCGGCCACGCAGATGTTGAGCTGGATCCTCCTGTCCGACGTAGGCGATGAGGACGGCCCTACCAAGATCGTTCCGCTGTCGGTCGGGCAGAGCGTCCCGTACTGGCCGGTCCCTGGGCATCACGACATCACGAACTACCTCCCCGAGGGGATGTTCGCCGAGGAGGAGGTCTCGATGACCGGTCCGGCAGGAACCCTGTTCGCTTTTCGGTCCGACGTACTTCACCGTGGGTCGCGCATGACCGGCGAACGATCAGCCCGCTTTGCGCTCCTCGCCGACTACGATCTGTGGGCACCGCGCTGGACCGGCCGGGTCGCCTGGGCCGAGCGCGCGACGCGGTCAGACTGGTTCGAGATCGTCGAGCGGACCTCTCCCCGGGAGCGGTCGGTGTTCGGCTTCCCAGCTCCGGGCGATTCGTATTGGGACGAGCAAACCTTGGCCGACACCCAAACGCGCTACCCCCGGGCCGATCTGACGCCCTACCGCTAGAGGTCTGGTGGAACCGCTCCACCTTCCCCGTCGTGGTCGGGCTGCGGGGCTTGGTATGACGGGCGACGATCCCGTTCTCCCGGCAGATCGCACCTCGCTGGGATCCTCCCGGCGCCTGAGTATTGAGCCGAGCAAGATCACGCGCAAAGGCGCGCTTCGCGCGTCACATGTGATGCCTCCGGGCACCCTTGCCCCTGATCTTCCTCGGATCGGTTTCGCGCCTATCAGGAGGATGCCGGGGCCGCGAAGCCTGCACCGGTGCGGTGGTCGGCCGTCGTGCAGCGCACCAGATCAGCGCCAGGGCGAACCAGATCTTGACAGTTTTTATTGTCAAGGCTTAGGTTCGGCTTTGTGGACGACATTCATGTACTCGAAGACCCGGCCGCCGTCGAAGCCGCTCTTGATCCAATCCGAGCCTCCATCCTCGAAGCATTGGCAGAGCCTGGATCAGCGACCACCGTGGCTGCGGCCGTCGGGTTGACTCGTCAGAAGGTGAACTATCACTTGAAGACGTTGGAAGCCCATGGGCTGGTCGAGCCTGCTGAGACGCGCGCGTGGGGCGGCATCACCGAACGGTTCGTGCGCCGCTCAGCGCGCCAGCTCGTTGTCTCTCCCGATGTGTTGCAGAGCGCTGCGATCGACCCGAACGGGGTTGCCGACCATCTGTCGGCCGCCTACATGATCGCGGTGAACGCCCGGACCGTGTCCGAGGTCGGAGCAATCGCACGCGATGCAACGGTCGGAGTGCGACTGCCAACACTAACCATTGACACGGTGATTGGGTTTGGCTCGCCAAAAGATCGCGCCGCATTCTCGGCCGAGTTGCAGTCGGCGGTTACCACCTTGATCGCGAAATACCACCACGATGACGGGCGACCGCATCGTCTGACTGTCTCGTCCTATCCCCGTCCGAAGGAGTCATGATGAACAACCCCAAACAGCCGGAACGCGTTGAGTATCGCGCGGAGCGCAGCTACGAAGTGACCGCGACACCCGAACAGATATGGGAGGCGATCGCCACCGCCGATGGCATCTCATCCTGGATGGTACCGACCCAGCTTGACCCACGGATCGGCGGCGAGGTGTCGTTCGACCTCGGCGACTTCACCGCGACCGGAGTGGTCACCGACTACACACCAAACGTACGATTCGCCTACGAAGAACCCTGGCCAATCGCGGAGCGGATCGAAGAAGTGCCGCCGCGAATGGTCGAATGGTTCGGCAGCATCGGTGTGCCGCTGTCAAAGGTGCACGAGGATCTTTCGCTGGTTGCTCCGATCGCAACGGAGTTCCTCATTGAAGCCGCATCGGGCGGCACTTGCGTAGTCCGCATCGTCACCAGTGCATATGGAAGCGGCGCGGACTGGGAGAACGAGTTCTTCACCGAGATGGTCGCCGGCACGATCTTGATTTGGGACAAGCTCGCCGCGCACTTCACTGAGGCGGTGTCGCCGATCACGATTTGAATTGAGACCCGGCAAAGGCCCACGTATGCGGACCGGACGGGCGAAGCTGCCGCCCGGCATCAAATCATCAATCGTGACTAACTTGGTGTAGTGGAACTCGGATGCGGACGCAGCATTCCATCATTTCCGCAACGGTAGCCATGAGGGACTGGTACCGACTCACGGTTCAGTTTTCAAGCTGCGGTGATCGCTCGCGGCGATCTTGCTAACGAACTGCTAACATCCGTGCTGAACGGATACGGCTGACACTGGACGCTTAGGACAGCTGAGACGGCCGAACAGCAGTTCAGGAGTACTGCCGTGGACGCGCCTGGATAGGCAAAGCCTCCTGAAAAGCGGAAGGTCGGCGGTTCGATCCCGCCCCTGACCACATCGTTGTACCACTCAGAAGCCTGCGCTGACCTGCGCAGTTGTCTCCGGGCAGTCGCCGTAGCCAATTTCTCTAAGTGGCCGCTGCTGTCCGTCTGTGGCCGTGATTCGCCGGTCCTTAGGGCACGCGGGGTGCACGGAGTTTCATCAGTTAGGACGGCCTTGCCTTGGCTTGTGGTGTCAGACCTCCCGCCGAACATCAGGTCGATGTTCCTCTCGTCCGCCGCCTGGTGGCGGCGCAGTTTCCCCAGTGGGCGGGCTTGGTTGTCATGCCCGTGGAGTCCTCCGGTTGGGACAACATGATCTTCCGGCTGGGATCCGATCTGGCAGTGCGGTTGCCGCGTCGTCTTGTCAGCGCTGAGCACGTCGGGAACGAGCATCAGTGGCTTCCGGTACTGGCCCCATGTTTGCCGCTGGCCGTCCCTGTTCCGCTCGGGTACGGCGTGCCTGGCGAGGGCTATCCGTGGCATTGGACAGTGTGCCCCTGGCTGACGGGCGAGCTGGCGGTCCTCACAGGTGTCGCCGACATGAACCGGACGGCAACGACCCTGGCCCGGTTTGTCGCAGCGTTGCAGGCAATCGACTCGGCAGGCGGCCCCGTCCATCGGTTCCGCGGTGTCTCGCTCGCCGCTCACACTCACAACGTCACGGCAGCGGCTGAAGCACTGCAGGACAGTCGCGGTGTCGGCCCTGCCCTGGAGGTGTGGGAAGCGGCTGTGGCGGCACCGCCGTGGACAGGTGAGCCGGTGTGGATGCATGGCGATCTTCATCCGGCCAACTTGCTGGTTGAGGACCGTCAGCTGCGCGCTGTGATCGATTTCGGCCTTCTCGCAGTGGGCGATCCCGCGTGCGATCTGATGGTGGCCTGGACATATCTCTCGGCCGACTCTCGTGATGCCTTCCGCAGCGCGCTAGAAGCGGATGATGCGACGTGGTCTCGGGCACGCGGCTGGGCGATGGATTTCGGGCTGAGGGCTGCGGCGTATTCGGCGGACAATCCGGTGCTTGGCGACATTGGCCGCCGCACCCTGGCTGAGGTCCTGGCCGATTTCGAACGGACGCGCGTTCATAGGATCATCGCCGCCTCGGGTACTTGCGTGGCCTCCAACCGGGAGTCCCGGCATCCGGCATTATGAGCTGGTGTCGAATAGCTGCTTCTGGGATCGTTGGTCTGAATGAGCGACATCCAACGAGCGAACTCCGTCGGACGCCGCGTCGTGGTGACCGGCATGGCCGGGGCGGGGAAGAGTACGTTCTCGCGAGCGCTTTCGGCGAAGACCGGCCTCCCCATCATTGTTCTCGACTTCCACTTCTGGCTGCCGGGTTGGACCGAGCCGACCGAGGCCGAGTGGCGCGAGAAGCAGGAGAGACTGCTCGCCGGCGACGACTGGATCGCCGAAGGCAACTACCACGCCACGCTCGATCTTCGGCTCGAGCGAGCAGATACGGTCGTGTTCCTCGACACACGGTGGTCGACCTGCGCATGGCGCGCGCTCGTGCGTGGGGTTCGAACGCGCCCGGTTGGCTTCGAGCTGCCAAAAGGCTGTGACCAGTCCCGTTTGCGTCGGCTTCGCGATGAATGGTGGCTGGCTTGGCGCATCTGGCGAGTCCGCCGCTCTGAGCGCGAAACAGAGCTCAAGATCGTATCGCAGCACGGAAAGCATGTGGCGATGTACGTGCTCCGGTCCAAGCGCGCCGTGCGCGAGTTTCTCGGCGTTTTAATGCCGGTACCTCTCACGCCCGGGCTAGCCGGGCTTTGCGATGTTCAAGACGGGCGCTAGGTGGCGGCACGCTCTGGCTTCGGGTTGCGAGGTTCCTGGCGCAGGCCCGCGATGGCACCGCCGATGATCATATCCACGAACTCGGCATCGATCTGTTCCCGTGAGTACCAGCGGCGGTAGAACAGCGGCCCGAGCAGGGCGGCGGCGATGGCGTTGCGGTCGGCTGCTGACGGGATCTCCCCTCTCGTCGCTGCCCGGTCCAGCGCTGCTCTGAGCGGAGCGGCGTGCCCGTGCTGGATTCTGCTGTGGATGTCGGCGAACTCCGGATCATGCTCGGCAGCGTCGACGATCGAGGGCACGATGGACGACCACCGCGCGGCGCCCAGCAGTTCGGCGATGTCCGCCAGGATTGCGCGGAGGTCGCCTTCGAGCGAACCGGTGTCCAGCGGCGCTTCCTGACTGTCGGTCATCCGCGAGCAGGCATCAATGACGAGCGCTGAGCGGTTGGCCCAGTGCCGGTAGATGGTTGTCTTCGCGACTCCCGAACGTCGGGATATGTCGTCGATGGTCAGCTCACCCAAGCCGGTCTCCGTCAGCAGGTCCAGGGTGGTCGTCAACACGCGCTCGCGGGAAACAAGGACACGGGGGTCGATGGCAGCTTCGTCGTCCGTCCCGTCACGAGAGGGCCGGGATCTGCCGGAGTTCGCCTTCGCCATTGGGAGCCGATCCATCCAGGTTGACGTCTATGCTACGCTACGGTAGCGTAGCGCTACTGGAGAATATCATAAGAGGAAAGGGAGACCGCCGTGGATTTCGCCTCTGTCCGAATTATCACGGACGACCTTGATAAGGTCGTCGGTTTCTACGAGCAAGTCACCGGAGTGTCCGCGGTCCGGCCCGCGCCCGTTTTCGCGTCGCTGCGCCTGCCGTCTGCCAACATCGACTTCGGGCATGCTCAGACGGCACAGCTGTTCAAGGATGCAGCCCACCCGGCCGACAACCAGACCGTCATCATCGACTTCCTCGTGGATGACGTGGACAAGGAATACGAGCGGCTCAAGAACTTGGTCAGCGACTGGGTGATGGAGCCGACAACCATGCCCTGGGGGAATCGCTCCATCCTGTTCCGCGATCCCGACGGTAACCTCGTCAACCTCTTCACTCCTGTCACCGAGGAAGCCATCAACAGGTTCAGCAGCCACTAGCGGGAACCTTCTACTACCCGACCCCGGTAGGCGACCACCTGCGATGTGCCGGTCGCGCCGGGGTCTTCGGCTCCACGGTGAGGTGGTCAGACCAGCGACACCAAACATGGCTGGCAGCTGGTCATCGCAGATGCGTCTCTTTTCGGTCCTCCGGCCGGGTTCTGGATGCGTAGGCCTTGTAACGGTGGATCTGGCGGCTGGTGGCACGTCGCACGGTGACGGTGGTTTCCCGTCGATGTCGAGCTGAAAGCTGTGGTCGCTGGCGGTGATGGTGACGATCTTGCGGGCATGGATCATGCCGCCGTGGATGCGCTGGGTGGCGACTACGGTGGAGCCGCGCTGGGTTACGCGCCGCTGCTCGACGACCGGCCCGGCAGCGGGTGCCGGGATGCTGGCTGCGCGGCGGCTCCTCGGAGCCGGTGCCGGTCTGCTGCCGGGACGGTGCAAGGCACCGTACGCAGCAGTTCTCCGTCGCGGCTGATGACAGTCATCTGAGTGCCATCCATCCGCAGGGTGCCGGGCACCAGGCGATCGTGAGCCGGGACATGATGCTTTGACGACGCGATTACTGTGTCACCATGACGACTCCCGCCTCGCCGCCTACTGCTGACCAGCCCGAGAGCACAGGCAGCGAACGTCAGGTCCTTGAGGCCTTCCTTGACTTCCACCGCCAGGTGCTAGTCAGCAAGGTGGACGGCATCTCGGAGAACGAAGCCCGCCGCCGGCGCGTGCCGTCGAAAACCACGCTCGCCGGCCTGATCAAGCACATGATCGGGGTCGAGCGAGGCTGGTTTCAGGAAGTACTAGGCGGACGCAACCCAGAGGACATCGGTCCCAATGTCGGAGGCGGCGACGAGAGCTGGGACCTGGCCGAGAACGAAACAGTCAGCTCGCTGATCAAGGAATACGAGCAGACCTGCGAGCAGTCGCTACAAACAGCAGCACGATTCGCTCTCGATGATGCAGTGCCCGAGCCAGACATGGGCCAGGTCTCACTACGGTGGATCTACGTCCACATGATCGAAGAAACCGCTCGGCACGTCGGACACGCAGACATCCTCCGGGAGCAAACCGACGGCGCCGCCGGCACTGACGGCGATTCCGCGGTCACGACCTGGCTGCACCGCATCGTGGTCAATGCCGCCTCTTGCTAACCCGAACGTGCGCGGAGCCACCCGCGCATGATGGCTTGGCATCCTTTTAGCCGTCGCCGCAGACAAATGCGGCAGGCCGGTCGTCGTTGAAGGTCGGCTATGTGTCGTGAACTTTTGAGGCACGGCCCTGGGGCTCTTCCCAGGCTTCCTGCCTGCCGAGAGCAGTCAGATCGAGCATCGTATAGAGGCTTGGGGTGTACTCGTTGCCTCGTCCGTAAGTCGAATAGGTATGGAAGATCTCGTTGCCCACGCGCAGGAAACAGCTGGTACCCGGCTGCTCGCTCGACCGCCCGCCGTCGAGCAGGTTCGGCGCGTGCCTGTAGTTGTACTGCTCCTGCGGAATTGACTGGTCCAGCGTGACCTGGAAGTCGTAATTGAAATCGCTGCCGTAGGAGGAGTACCAAGGCGCAGTCCAGCCTCGCTGAGTCCGGTATGCCTCGATCTTGGCGAGCGGCGCTCTGGACACGAGGGCGAACGCGGTTTCGCGGTCGCGCAGGTGCGCGAGAAGCCCCTCGGACAGTTCGTCGATGTAGTTCGTGCATGACGGGCACGCCGCGTCCCAGCAGCTGCAGCCTGGCCTCAAGCCATTGCTCGCGCGACACAACCTCGGGGAAGCCATCACAACCTCCTGACTGCGGCGGGACTTCGGACAGGCCATCTGGTAGGCAAGACTGGACGGGGGAAGCGTCGCCTCAGTGCCGCAGAATGCGCACGCGGCTGGCATGAGCAGCCAGTCTAGATTGTGTGGCGAGGATCTTGTTAGCGCTGCGAGGCTTGCCAGGCCTACAGCTAGCGCTAAGCGCTAGGACGCCCTCTGAGCACTACCAGGAAACGCTGTTGCCATCAGTCGCGGATGGCGGCAAGCTCGCGAATGACCGGGCCAGGCGCGGCAGACGTGCCGCCGTGCTCCTGAAGGTTCCCGTAGCGCCCGGCGCGATCCGTGCCCGCCCCAGCCCTGGAGGCACATAACGTGTCCGCTAGCAGCAGCGATCTGCCCGATCCGGCGGCGAGCTACCGCGCGATCGAGAACCTGATCACGACCTATGCCGAGCTCGTGGACGACGGCGACTTCGCCGGTGTGGGCGCCCTGCTCGCCGATGCCACCTTCACCGGCGGCGGCGCGCCCGCAGCCGGTCCTGAGGCCATCGAGGCAATGCTCCGGTCCATGGTGATCGTCTACGAGGACGGCACGCCGCGGACGAAGCACGTGACTACCAATATCTCGATCGAGGTTGATGAAAAGGCGGGCACGGCGGTGTCCCGCGCGTACTTCACGGTGCTGCAGGCAGTGCCCGGCCTGGCGCTCCAGCCTGTCGCGGCCGGCCGCTACAGAGACCGTTTCGAGCGGGTCGGCCGGGGATGGCGGTTCGCTGAGCGACAGGTCCGGGTCGACCTCACCGGCGATGTCAGCCATCACCTGCGTCCCGCACCGCAGGCGGGCACCTCTGGCCCGTGAGGCTAGCGACCATCGTGGTGAGCTGCCCTCACCCCGATATGGTGACCTGTGCTCCGGGAACGTGCCGGCAGAGCCAGGCACGGCAGCCCGGAGCCAGGGCCGACGTAGAGCCAGGCAGCGTCCTCAGCTTCTCCGTGCGGGCGCCGTAACACTCGGTCTCGCGGGGCGTCGCGCTCACTCCGCCGGTTCTTGTCCGGTGAGGAGTCTGACCAGGCTGCCGGGGGTGTCGTCGCCGAAAAGGAGCTTGTGGTTGCGGTCGGATTCGGCGGCGAACTGCGCACTGCGGGGGAAGAGGGCTTGCTCGTACTCCGCCAGCGCTGTTTCGGCGTCGTCGGGGTGGGCAGCGATGGCTGTGGCGAGTTCGGAGCCGTCGTACATGGCGAGGTTGGCGCCCTCCCCGGCAAATGGTGACATCAGGTGAGCGGCGTCGCCGAGGATAGTGACGCCCGCGACCCGGTCCCACCGGTGGCCGATCGGCAGGGCATTGACCGGGCGGAGTACGGGTTCAGTATCACCGTCGGTGATCAGCGCGGTGAGCTCCGCCGGCCACCCGTCGAACTCCGCAGTCACCCGTGCAGTCGCGGCGGCGGGGCTGGTGGAGTCGAAGGCGGCGAACCACTGCTGCGACTTGGAGAGTGCCACGTATGCGTGCAGGACGCCGCCGGGCTCGCGGTGCACCAGGATCCCCTGGCCAGGCGCGACGGCGAACATGGCACCGCTGCCCACTGCCTGGGCGGTCGCGGGGTGCTGCTCGTCGACGTCGTGCAGGTAGGTCTCGATGAACGAGATGCCCGTGTACTCGGGCCTGGCATCGGACAGCAGCGGCCTGATGGTCGACCAGGCTCCGTCGGCGCCGACGAGAAGTCTGGTAGTTACCGCCGGCCCGTCGGCGAAGGTCAGCTCGTGCCGGCCGCCGCCCAGCGGCCGGGCACCGCTGACCTTCCGTCCCCACTGGATCATCTGGCCGGGCAGGGAGTCGAGCAGGATCCGGCGCAGGTCGCCGCGGAGCACCTCGGGACGGCCGCCGGTGCCGTCGTCGGGCTCGTCGACCAGCACCGTGCCGTGCTGGTCGAGCACTCGCGTGGCCTCGCCGCCTTCGTGGATGATCGAGCGGAACTGGCCGGTAAGGCCGGCCGCTTCGAGGGCTAGCTGCCCGTTGTACTCGTGCAGGTCGAGCTGGCCGCCCTGGGTGCGGGCATCCGCCGAGGGCTCCGCCTCGTAGATCGTCGCGGGGATGCCGTGCACGTGCAGGACACGGGCCAGTGTCAGGCCGCCGAGACCGGCGCCGATGATCGTGACCGCAGTCGTCATGGTGGATCCTTCCGGATCGGAGTCCGCCCGGTTCGGGAGACCGGCAGAGCACTTCTGGTACGCCGTACCAGTCTGCTGGACGCCGACGGCGAGAACGGGCTCACGTTCCGCGCTCATGCCGCCCGGCTGCAGACCCGCCATGGTGCCATCCAGTGGCACGTCGCGAACAAGAGCGAGCTGCTTAAGGCCGCCACGGCCGCCGCCACCCGGGCGGGCAAACGCCAGGCCAAACGCACTCACGTGAACAACGGCACTATCCATCAGATGCTCGTCTATCGTGACGGTCGCTGCGTGGGCTGGTGTCCGTAGGGGCCACCGGCCGAGGTGGCTACCATCAGCAACCGCCAGGCCTATGAATAGGGTCCCGCGTCAGGCAATCTCGCCGAGGCTGCCGACGATCGGAACTGATCGCGTCGCACTTTAGGATGAGACCGTGCCAGCAAGCCCGCGACTGGAGCCGGTAACCCAGGAAAATGTGAGGGCTGCTTGCGGGCTGAAACTGCGGAGCGATCAAGAACACCTCGTCGCCCCGGTTGCCTGGTCGCTCGCAGACGCCTACACGATGCCCGACATTGCATGGCCTCGGCTTATCTACGATGGCGACCAACTGGTCGGCTTTGTGATGGCCGCGTTTGCCCCTGACCATGACAACCCGATCTTCCACAGTCACCTGTGGCGGCTGAACATCGGCGCTGAATATCAGGGCAAGGGTTACGGACGATTCGCGGTCGCAGAGCTATGCCGCGAAGCCATGAAGCGCGGACACTTCCGGCTGACGGTCGGCTACCACGAAGGCCAGGACGGCCCACAAGAGTTTTACCAACGCCTGGGCTTCCGCCCTACAGGTGAATACAACCACGGTGAAGCGATAGCTGAACGAACCCTAGGGTCAGCCCATACAGAAACCCTGGAATCTCCAGGGCGGGACGCGTAAGAGCGGGAGGACTGCCGACGGCAGTCAGGGACGTGCACTCACGCTGCGACGTGCGCGCTGTGAACACGATCGGTGCCGGCCCGTAGTCCGCGCCGGGCGCGCGGCAAAACCTGACCGCAGCCGTATCGCCGAGTCCGTCAAACGCGGTGTTGTCGCACGCGCGCGCTCACGTCTCGTGCATGATCAGGCAATGAAGCTGACAAGCCTGCCGGCCGCGACTCGTGATCGCCTCGCCGGAGCCAGCTTGACTTACAGCGAGGTGGGCGCCACCGCTGCCGAGCTGCCTGCGGGCTATCAACACATCACTCGGCGCGTCG
Source organism: uncultured Actinomycetota bacterium (assembly GCA_963831615.1). Classification (GTDB taxonomy): domain Bacteria; phylum Actinomycetota; class Actinomycetes; order Streptosporangiales; family Streptosporangiaceae; genus JAJYUU01. The sequence continues at coordinate 727,776 of CAWHQU010000008.1, forward strand.
TAGTCGGTAGCGGCCACGACCTTTTTGCCGGGGCTGGCCAAGCCGTTGCAAGCTGGCAAGTGCAGCTCAGATCTGGGCTGGCCGTGTCGGCCTCGTCTCCGACGGCCAGACCTGGCACGGTTGCCGTCCTGGGCTTGGGCGTTGGCCTAGCACGAATCGGCGCGCCGTGCCGGGTCGTGTACACGGTGGATCAGCCCCGGCGCCAAGGTTTCGCCTATGGCACGCTGCCTGGGCATCCGGAATCCGGCGAAGAAGCGTTCATCGTCGAGCATCATGACGATGACACGGTCAGCTTCATGGTGACGGCCTTCTCGAGGCCATCGACGGCCCTCGCTAGGGCTGCGGGCCCAGCTGGGCGCCTCATTCAGAGCTGGGTCACGACGCGCTACCTGCGATCAATGCGATCTTGATCAAGCTCGTCTGCCCGTCAACCACACTTCATTTGACCAGCAACAGCATCGCGAAGGAGCAATCTGCCACGCCTGAGAAGCCGAAGGCCGGCGGTCCGGCCGGGCTACTCCGAGTAACGCTCGACCAGTCCGTGGGCGGCCGGGCCCAGGTGCGTGGGGTACTCCAGGGCCGGCCACGTAGACGATTTCGGAGTGCGGCACATGCGCCAGCGCGTTGAGCGAGATGGTCTCGCCCCCCGTCGGCAGGTGCGAGATGTGCCACCGGCCGCGAGTGAAGTGAGCGACAGCATCATTGTCGAGGGTGAACGTGGAGCTGACCCAGACGCCGCCCATGCCGTCCGGGACGAGGTCGCCGATACCGTCCAGGGCGGAGTTCGGCGGCGACACGCGCCGCCACGTACCGTCAGTCCGACGCAGGACCAGTGTCCGGATCGCTCCGCTCGATGCGTTGGTGTAGCCCGCCACCCATACGGCGCCGTCCGCGACGGCGACGCTGTTCAGGACTGGCCCCGGCGGCGCGGAGCCTATCGTTGGCAGCGGCACGGTCGTCCATGTCCCGGCAGACCACTGCGCTAGTACCGGGGTGCCGGTCGGGTCCATCGCGCCCACAGCCCAGATGTCGCTGGACGAGACCGCCGTGGCTGTTGTGATGTAGTACGGGAGGTGGTACGCCTTCCAAGTCGTGCCGTTGTAATGCCGGGCGCCGAACGGCCCGAACACCCAGACGTTGCTCGCGCCGAGGACCACGGCGGAATTGATCGTGTTGTAGGTCGACCAGAGGCCGCGTACCGACCATGACCGACCGTTCCAGCGGCGGATCACCGGCACGTTGTAGTTCCCGTAACCGTTGCTCTCGCCCAGTGCCCAGACGTCCTTCGCTGAGATCGCGAGCATGCTCTGGAAGTTGCGCATTGTGCCGGGCGGGTGTCGATTAGGCGGAGCCTAGTTCGTAGCAGGAGTAGGGCGCAGCCAGAGACCGGCCTCGGATGACAAACGGGAGTGATAGTCATGACGCAGTGTGCGTTGGGCGACAAGCTGACAGACGCCGGCGCGTTCGTGTTCAAGAGCGGCCTGCTCCCGGCGGAGTCGGCGACCGCGGCGAGAATGAGCAAGGAGCAGGCATCATGAGACTTCTTCTCACCTCCGCTGGCATCAAGAACACAAGCATCCGCAACGCGCTGGTCGACCTACTGGGCAAACCGATCGCCGAGTCCACCGCCCTCTGCATTCCCACCGCGTCATACGGGCACCCCGAGGGCGGTCCTGGCGCAGCATGGCGGTTCATCACCGGACGAGCCACCACCCCCATGTGCGAACTGGGCTGGAAGTCCCTGGGAGTGCTCGAGCTCACCGCGCTGCCCAGCGTTGATCAAGAGCACTGGGTCCCCCTGGTACAGGAGGCAGACGCCCTGCTGGCAACTGGCGGCGATGCCACGTATCTGTGCTACTGGATGCGCCAGTCCGGACTGGCGGACCTCCTGCCGTCGCTGCGTGCCGTCTGGGTGGGACTGAGCGGCGGGAGCATGGTGATGACCCCCCGCATCGGGGCGGACTTCGTCAGCTGGAGCCGGGCCGACAGCGACAGCGCGCTGGGAGTAGTCGATTTCGCGATCTTCCCGCACCTGGATCACGAGAGATTTCCGGAAAATTCCATGGCGAGCGCAGAAAAGTGGGCCGCCGGGATGCCGGTGCCAAGCTACGCGATTGACGATCAGACTGCCATCAAAGTGACCGACGGCAGCGTCGAGGTGGTCTCCGAGGGCCACTGGAAGCTGTTTGGCCCTTAATCCGAGGGCGTTGGCAGCGCCGGCGGGGACACCACCGGTAAAACGTACCGGTCTCAGCCGCGCTTAGAGCGCGTCAAGCATGGTCGCAAGTCCGGTTGCCTGGGCTGGCCACCATGGTGGCCATGGGGCGCCGCCTGCGAATTCGCTGCGCATGGCTGAGAGAGTGAAGATCACGCCGTAGGTAAGCAGCTGTCTCATCGGGTCATCCTGGAGCCAGGCAGCCTCGCCGTAGGTCTGTCGCACTAGCCTCATTGCCTCGATTCCGAAGCTGAGGTCGTTGGCCAGGACGCCGGAATGCAGAATCCGGCCGAAGTCGTAGAGCGGATCGCCGCTGCTTGCGTCACCCCAGTCGATGATGCCTGTGATGCGGCCGCCGTCGGCATAGACGTGCCGGGGATGGAAGTCGCCGTGCAGCAGGCGCCCGGGCGCAGGCGCGCTCAGGCCCGGGGTGTTGTCCTTGATGGCTGTGATGGCGCGGGCCAGCAGCGCCGGGTCGATGAGCCCGGCCCGGGCGATTGGCTCGAGGTCATGGACGTGTTGTTCGACGGTGTCGTGCCAGGCGTTGTCTTGCCCACGGGGGCCGGCAGGGCCTGTGGTCAACGAGCCGTACCCGTCGAGGGTGATGTCGTGGACCTGGCGGAGTATGTGGCCCGAAGCTCCAAACTCGGGCGAGTCGTGGCTTAGAGGGGCGCCGCCGACGTGGCGGATCAGGGCACATGGGATGCCGGTCTGAGCGCCGTCCGGATCCGCTGGTTCGCTGTCTGGCAGTCAAGTCAGAGTGCCGGCGACGGGTACGCCGTCGCGAGCGACAGTTGCAGGTTGCCAGGGCGTTTCGGTCATAAACAGGCGCCCGGGGACTTACGGCATGATCGCGATAGTCGACGGCTGGTAAGCGACTTTTATGGTCTTGACGACCGAATTAGTCGCCGTCCGGATGACCGTCACCGTGCTGGAGAACTGGCTGGACACGTATAGCGTCGCGCCGTTGGGCGTGATCGCCAGGCAATCCGGAACGATGCCGACGCGGATCGGCTTGCGTCTTGTGGCGGTGGCCGTCCGGATCGGCACGACCAATCCGGTGGTCGACTCGCTGTCAAGGCCGACATAAAGGGTCTTGCCGTTCGGCGTGATCGCCAGATCCTGCGCGCCGCGCTTCCCGTCTGCGACGTTTACCGGAGGGAGCAGGGCGTTGTTCGCGACGCGGACCGGAGTCACCAGGTTCGCGATGAAGTTGTCGACGTAGGCGATCTTCCCGTTCGGAGCGATAGCGACATCCTCGCCGCCGACGTGAATAGTCTTGATCACCTTGTTCGTGGCGGTCGAGATCACGCTCTCGGAGTCTGAGGAGAAGTTGACCACGTAGACCTTGCGGCTGTTCGGTGTCACCGCCTCCACAGTCGGGTACATGCCGACCTTGATCGTCTTTACCACCGCCTTCGTAGCCGCAGCGATGGCGGTCACGGTGTTTGAGTTGGTGTCCACGACGTAGACGGTGCGGCCGTTCGGCGTAATCACGACGGGGCCAGGAAGCATGCCGACCTTGATTGTCTTTATGACCTTGTTGGTCGCCGTGCGGATCACCGACACGTTGTCGCTTGTCCCGTTGGTCACGTAAGCGAACCTGCCACTAGGCGTGATCGCGATCCCATCTGGCTCGCTGCCTACGTTGATCGTCTTGATCACCGAGTTCGCCGAAGTGCTGAGGACCGAGACCGTGTTGCCGAGGCTGTCGGCGATATAGGCGTACTTGGCGTTCGGGGTAATCGCTATGGCTACCGGCCCGCCACGGATCTTGATTCGTGCAATCACCTTGTTCGTGGAGGTCGCGATCGCAGTGACCGTGTCACTGGCCGGGCTCGCGACGTAGGCGGTGATGGGAGTGCGATGACTGCGGCTGCCAGATCGGCTCGCGTGACCAGCAGATAGCTGAGCGTAGCCAGTGGTGGCGGTCGTGTGGCTCAGGCCGACGGCCAGCGCGGGCCAGGTCGCGGCGAGCGGGATGGCAACGGCGGCGCTGATGACTAACGCATGACCGGTACGGTGTCGCAGGCTCGGTCTCATGAGCCCATGGTGAACTCGCCAGCCACTGCGCGCCACTATCTGGCCGATGTCGGCGCCTAGCTCACCGCGGGCATGATCGCCGTCCTTCAGGGCATAGATACAGCGGTTTTTACGCGCCTGCCGGTCGCATAGCTCCTACGTATCTGTTGTCCGGCAGGAAGCCAGCCCTTTTCGCAGGTCGCGTGAACAGGGCAACCGCTGGCATCGACCCAGCGCGCAAGCCATCTCAGAGCGAAAGCGACGAAAGCATCATCATGGGCATGACATTGGGCCGTTTTGCGGCACGTGGCCTGCTGGTAGCAGCCGGACTCGCAGCCGCCGCTTGCGCGGCAGCGGGATGCAGCGGCTCGTCACCGGGCGCTGGCCGACCGGTGGCAGCCACTGGACAAGCCGTCACAATCCGCGTCGGCAGCCTGCCTGGCCTCGGCTCCGTGCTGGTGAACGGCGGCGGCTACGCGCTCTACATGTTCGTGCCAGACGCTCGGCGCCGGGTTACCTGCACCAAACTGTGCACAGCGAATTGGCCGCCGGTGAAGATTTCGGATGGCGAGCGCCTCGTCGCCGGGCCTGGTGTCCGCGCGCGATTGCTCGGTTCTGATCCCGATCCGTCCGGCGGTCGGGTCGTCACCTATGACGGCTGGCCGCTGTACACCTACTCCAGCGACGTTCAGCCGGGTCAGGCCACCGGCCAGGCCATCGACCTGAACGGCGGACTCTGGTACGTCATACGGGCGACCGGCGAGCCGTTGACCGGCCGGCCGGGCGGATGACGCGCCGCCCGGCCAGCCGGTCACCTTCCCGACGGGCTGTCCTGCTGACCGCCGGCGGATTGGCAGCGGCTGGCGGCGGGTTCGCCGCCGGATCCGCTCTGGGACCTGCCACCGACTCTCGCGCCGCTCCGGACTCACTCGCGGCCCTCCGGATTCCCACCCCGGGCGAGGACCTCATGACAGAGCATGGCCTGTTGATCCGCATCCTGCTCATCTACCGGCACCTGACGGCCGGCCACGCGTCGGGGCAGCCCGTCGCGGCCGGTCACGCGCATGACGCTGCGCTAATCATTCACGACTACATCGAGGCTTTTCACGAGGAACTCGAGGAGGCCTACGTTTTCCGGCGGCTGATGCAGGCTGATCAGCTGAAACCGACTGTCAGCACCTTGCTGCTCCAGCACGCGCGGGGCCGCGAGCTCACTCAGCTCATCCTCGCCGAGAGCGGCGGCAGCGGATCGCTGACGACGGCGGCGGCAGTCCGGGTCGCGAGCGCGATGGACGCGTTCGTGCGGATGTATGAGCCGCACGAGGCCCGCGAGGACACGGTTGTGTACCCGGCCTTCCGGGCGCTATTGACGCCGACGGAGATTGCCGGCCTCGGCGAGCGATTCGCAGACTTGCAAACCGATCAGTTCGGCACTGACGGCTTCGCGGCCATGGTCGGGCGTGTGGCAGTGATCGAGCAGTCGCTCGGGATCTACGACCTGGCGCAATTCACTCCGCCGAACACCGCGCCGTCCGCAGCTTAGGCGTCTTCTTCGAAGTCGTCGTCGTCTTCATCCCAGAAGCTCTGCCGCGGGGCCAGCGACCGCAGCTCTCGCGACCTCATCACAAAGCCGGTGAAGATCAGCGCGGCTGCCGTGATTGCGAGTCCAGCCGCCTCGAGGATGAACCAGGTCCCGGGCCGCATGTGAGTGCCAGCGGCGCCTACCAGGCTGATCAGGCCAAGCACGAACGCGAGAGCCAGTACCGCGGCCGCGGCCTGCACCACCTGGCGGGCACGTCCCGTCAGACCGCCGATGAACGCCACGAGGACTACCGCCAGTACCGGCATAACCTGGACAGCAGCATCGATGAACTGGGGTGTGACAGACGACGCGCGGAGCGCGAAGGCACTGACGGGCGCCGGGCTGGGACCACCAGCGATGATCGCCGGACCGGCAACAGGAATGCTGGCCCCGGCGAGGTTGAAGAGCTGGCACGCGCTGACAAGCACGATGATCGCCGCGATGGCTAGCAGCGCCCAGGCAACCGGCTCACGGATACGGCGCACGCTGTCCCATGCTGGCGTGATCTCGGACGCGTCATCGCGCTGGTGATCATCCATGGCTAACCTCACTGCGTCCAGGATGGTTCGCGGTTGAACCATCAGCACCCCGGCAGTGTCCGCGATGCTCGAACATCGCCTCAGTTGGGGCTCGACAAGAATGCGCTGAGGCTGGCCGGCGCGGTTCCCGCTTTGCAAAAGGGTTACAGACTGTCCGCTTAATCCCGTTCTCGTCACACGGCCCGCGAGCTGGCCGTCTTGCCCCTGGACGGCAAGGACGCGTCGGCATAGGTCGAGACCCTCGAGCGCCAGGGCGAGCCTGCCCCTGGGAGGAAACGGGGACGGCCTCAGCCTGTCGCTTGGATAGAGTTGCGCAGTGCCCGAGCTGCAGCGGCTGCACGCTGACCATTCCCCGGCGGTCCTCGCCTTCGAGCTAGCCAATCGCGCCTACTTCGCCGCCTCGATCTCCGACCGGGGGGACGCCTTCTTCGACGAGTTCGCCGACCGCCACAGCGCCTTGCTGGCCGAGCAGGAGGCTGGCATCAGTGCCTACTACGTGCTTGTCGCCGAGGATGGCTCTGTCCTGGGCCGCTTCAACCTCGTCAGCATCGAGAACGGCACCGCGGAGCTTGGCTACCGACTCGCGCAGCACGTCGCCGGCCGCGGCGTGGCCACCGCAACTGTCCGGGAGCTGTGCCGGCTGGCGGCGACGCGGCACGGGCTGCGCACGCTCAGAGCGGCCACCGCCCAGGCGAACGTCGCGTCGGAGAAGGTGCTCAAAAAGGCCGGGTTCGTCGCGGCTGGCCCGGCGGATCCGGCACACCTTGGCGGTAAGCCAGGCACCTGGTATCAGCGCGACCTAGCCGCCGGCTGAACCTGGCCGCGGGTGGCGTGCTCCACTGTGCTCTCGCCTTCAATCACGCGGACTCGCAGATGCAGAGTTGAAGCGGCGTATCCACGGCAAATGGTCGACCGGACCAGTCGCCGAAGCGCTCTACGAGCCGAAGGCCGCCGAGCGAGACGAGCAGCGGCAGCTCCTGCGGGAAGATGCTCCTGATTTCGAGCGGTGCGACGACGAAGTCGGGCTCGGAGTTAGTCGAGAGGTACCACGTCCCGCGTGTAACTTGCGCGGGCGCATCGTAGATCTCAGCGACATCGACGCTAACGTTGCCACGGTCAGGATCCATGAACGACAACGACTCCCAGGTGCGCCGCACGCCATCGGCTTCGGCAAGTAGGCGCACGCTCGGGTTGAATACATCGAAGACGAACCGAGCTGCAGGTGCCAGGTGTCTTCGAACCGACCGGAAGCAGCTCACCAGATCCTCAGCCTCATGCAGATGCAGCAGTGAATTGGCTGTGATGAACACGAAGTCGAATGTGCGGCCCAGATCGAAGGCCCGCATGTCGCCCTGCATCCATTCCGCCGCTACACCACGCTCGTCCGCCTTACGCTGAGCCTCAGCCAGCATGTCTGACGAGAAGTCCAGGCCGACGCAGGGATGCCCGTCGGACGCGATGGGGATCAGCTTGTGCCCGGTGCCGCACCCGAGTTCCAGCACGCGCCCGCCTAGCCGATCGGCGCCGGCCCGGTAGAAGTCGACTGCGGGCCCGCCGCCCGGGAACATCAGGTCGTACAGCCTCGCGTGCGAGTAGAACGCTTCACTCATTACGCGCCTCCTCCTTTCCGACTCATCCGCAGTTGGCCGTGGTGGCCTGCTGATTCAGTGTTCGCGGCCTCGATACGGGCGTTGGTGACCCTGCGGGGAGCCTTCTGACACCGGGGTCAGCGTAGGTACGGGCGCGGGCCGAGACAACCGAATAGTTACGCGGTGCCGCCTACGATGCGCCGGACCTGTGCTTGGTGATCAGGAGCCGCAGGCTCGGTTGGGCTTAACTCGCCGACCAGGCCGACCTCGAGATTGAGCGTCATCCCGATTGCCGCGTACATGGCCTTGATGAGCGCGTACAGCCGGAGCTCTAGTTGTTCCTGATCGCGGCCGACCAGAAGAGTGGGCTGGAGGCGCAGCTGTGAATCGTCCCAGCCGATGACAGAGATCACTGCCCAGACGAGCCCGAGTGAGCCCGGCGCCGGCCGGACTGCGAGAGCCTGGATTGACGTCGCCTCGACGAAGCGCGTCCGGTGAAAGGCGCGAAGATCAACGCCATCCGGGCTGCACGTGACCCGGGACCGGACGCCAAGCCAGCCGGCGACGACCAGCAGTATCCCGGCGAGCACGGTGATCAGGCTGGTATAGGACCACCCTGGCTCCTCCAGAATCATTACCACTAGGCCCGCTATTGCGGTACCTGCTCCCGCGACGAGGAAGGCCCAGAAATACAGCCTTATCCACAGCGGGTAGCGAATCACCAGCGAGTCGGATCCAGAGGCGCTTTGGTCTGGCACGTTCAGGATTGTTGCACGTGCGAGCTGCGTAAGCTGAGTACAGAGCGGAATACGGCCGCGAAGCGCCCAATCTGCCAGTGGCAATCCGGCGTTTCCATCAAGGTCGTATGGGAGCTAGATCAGTTCGCTCGGGCATCCGTCGTACGCGGCGGAGATCGCGTCCGTGAAAGCGTTATCGCAGCGAATCTGCATCTCATCTACCCCGCCAACAGCAGCCCAGCCGCGTGAATTGCACAGAATCATGCCGTCGTACGACGCAAGATCCTGGACGCGCACAGTCGCCTCGGCCTGCGGTACGCCATGAGCTTTCAGCTCGCGCTGCAGCACCAGCATCGTGATGCCATCGAGCCTGGGCGCGTCGGGCCAGATTACCGAGCCGTCACGCCAGAACCCGACGTTGGTGATGACGCCCTCGGAGATCCTGCCCGTCTCGTCGACCAGCAGGCCCTCGTCAAAGCCGGCGGCCGCGGCGAGGTCATGAAACCGGCCATGTCCCCAGCTGCCGACGTGCTTAAGCCGCGCAAGCGGGCGCTGGAAATGCTGAGCCGTCATTGAATGCGGGCGGCCTGGCATCTCCTGCGGCCCGCGGACCGTGACGATCAGCCCGGCCCAGTAGCCGTACACCCGGACGCTCGCGTCCGGCCGGCCATCGAGCGCGTGCCGGATGCGTGCCCGGACGAGGTCCCCGTCGAGCGGTTTCCCGTAGATCTCGCGGTGGGCGCTGTCCAGCCGTGTGAGATGCAGGCCGAAACCGCGGGTCCGGCCGTTACGCACCTGCATCGCGGTGAAGTGCCCCCAGCCCTCATGATCAAGCAGGGCCAGCGCCTCCTCGTCAGCCTGGCGGCCGTTGATCTCTACCAGTCGTGCACTATCTGCGCTCACGATGGGACGACGGGCGCGGTCAGCGGATCAAAGCCCGGCTCGGCGCCGGCCGGCCGCCTGCGCGGCGGTACCGGACGCTGCCGGTCGATCTCGCGGCAGATCGGCATCAGCATGGCCTCATACGCCGCAGGACTGTACTTCCGCGCGATCGCGCGGAGTACGCCCTTGCCGCTGGCCTCGCCGAGAAGGTCGCTCAGGACACGATGATCGACAGCGACCCCGTCGGCCAGCCGATCGTAGGTCGCCTGAGCGATGCGCTCGACACTGTCATGACCGGCGGATTCGGTCAGGAACATTAGCGTGGCGTCCTTGAGATCCATGGCCCAGAGTCTAGATCTGCGGCGCGACCCACCGTCGCACCTTGCCCGGGCAATGCCCTCGCAACCGGTTAACCGACCAGATCCAGCCATCGGGGTAGCCCGGCAAGCAAAGGCCCCAGGCCGTCTAGCCACTGCCGGGTGTCCGCCGTGTCCGGGTGGCAGTCGCGGAACAGGCGGATCGAGCTGGCGAGGTCGTCCAGGTACCAGCGCAATCGGTAGAGGGTGAGGACGGCGGGATCGAGTTCGCGGCCGGCGGCCGCCTGGTAGCGGTCGATGCCCTCGTTGTCAGCGGTGGCGATCTGGGATACGTCGCGCTCGGGCGGCGCCATGGCGACGGTGTCCCAGTCGATCAGCACGAGGCGGCCGTCGACCGCCATCAGGTTGGCCTGGTGCGGCTCGCCGTGGCTGATGACAAGGCGCGTCCGTGCCGGAGCCGTGGAGTCGAGGAGGCGGTCGAAGCCCGTCGCGAGCCGGGCAATATCCGGGCTCCGCGGTGACATGAGCCGCTGCGCGGCTTGCGAGTATGGTCCGCCGTTCCACAGGCGCTCGGGGTTGAGCAAGAAGGCGGTCAGGTCGTCTCGACCTGTGAAGCTGGGCACATGGCGGGGCGCGCCGTCTTCAACTGCAGCAGTGGACTCGTGCAGCGCGGCGATCATTTCCAGCGCCTTGTCCCGGAGCAGTGCGTCTGAGTAGGCACCGAACGGATACGACCGGCCGGCCAGGAACGGGAAGACCGAGACGGTATAGCGGTCGTCGACGCGGTTCAGAAGTTCGCCGTCGCGTGCCGCGACAGGTGCCACCACGAACTCCAGGCCGGCTTTGTCGCGCAGCGCAGCTGCCGTGGTCAGGGCACGCCGCAGTCCCTCGAAGACCGTCTCCCTGGTGCTGCCGATCCAGTCCTTATCGTCGAGATCGTCCACAGTGACGAAGTGCGGGCGGCCGTCTGCGTCGGTCAGCTTCCAGTGGTAGCTTCCCGCGCCCTCCGGAACGTATTCCATCGATGCAGCTTGAAGACGCCATCCCGCGGCCAGAGCGGCTGCCAGGCGCTCGGGCGCCAGGCCGGCAGGAGGGGTTCGCACGCTTGCGAACCTAAGGGTGTTCCCGCACCGAGAGCGACAGGTTTTCCGGTATCAGGCCTGTCCGCGCTGACGCTGGATAACCGGTCTGGCTTTGCTACGAGCGTCGCATACACGCTACAATTGTGTCATGAGCGCGATACCAGCCCGCGACCTCCGTAACCACACAGCGGAAATACTGCGCCGCGTCGAGGCGGGCGAGGAGATAGAAGTCCTGCGAGACAACCGGCCGATCGCGAAAATCGTCCCGCTGTCCTGGCGCCGGCGCTGGCTGCCGGCTCCCGAGGTCATGCGTGAGCTCGCGCTTCTCGGCCCGGACACCACCGGACTCGCCCAAGAGCTACGCGAGACCCTGAGAGATACGACCGATGACCTGACATGGTGACGCCCCGGCGCGCCCTGGCCGATACTTCTGTCTTCGTCGGGCTTGAAGCGCAACGATTTGAGGTCGAACACGTCGACGGCTTCGAGTGGGGCATCTCCGCTATCACGCTGGGTGAACTGCGCCTGGGTGTGCTGCAGGCTAACGATGCAGTGGCCGCATCGAGGCGCCTGTCGACCTATCAGCTCGCTCAGCGATTCGAGGCACTGCCGGTGGACGGTGCAGTCTCCGACGCCTGGGCGCTTCTGGTATCCAAGCTGAGGGCTGCCGGCCGCAAGGCACCTATAAACGACAGCTGGATCGCGGCCACGGCCATCGCGCATCGCATCCCAGTAGTAACCCAGGACAATGACTACGACGGGATGCCTGATCTTGAGGTCATCAAGATACTGGCATCTGACCAGTCGAGATGAGGTCGAAGACCCCGGCGGGGTACAGCGGGGGGCCTACAGCGCCCGCGTCCCGCCAGCGAACGCGGGTCCCGTCGTCCTCAGCGTGGTCGAGGATGCGTTGTTCGGCGATCTCGTAAGCCGATTCGTCCTGGAACGAGGCGCTAAACACGAACACGACTTCGTGCGCACGGGCGCCGTCCCATTCGAACATGTTCTCCAGCACGCCGAGCAGCCGGAGGTCGCAAAGACTCTGGCCGATCTCCTCTAGCAGTTCGCGCCGCAATGCGTCCTCGGCGTATTCGCCGAACTCAACGTGGCCGCCGAGCGGTCGCTGGAACGGCGCTCTGGCAGGATCCGCGTGTTCCGACACCAGCAGCGCTCCGTCGCGCGGCCTCTGGATCACAGCCATCGCCTTGACGACCTGCCCGCGCCCGTTGCTCACTCGGTGCCCTCCCGCCTAGCTCTGCCTGATTGAGAACGCTAGTCAGTTAACCGACATCCCCGAGGTAAGTCACCGGGCCGAATCTGCCAGGCGCAACGGGAGGCGCGCTGGCGCTCAGGCCGAAGTCGAGAGACTCGAAGGTCTTCGCATTGAGCACGATCGACAAGTACCGGCCAGTCGGCGCATGCGCTCCCGCAGGAACCGAAACATCGTCTGCCACGAAACGGCCCTTCATCGTCATCAGGTATACGACGGTTCGCTGGCCACCGGGTTCGGTATCGCCGGGCGTGGCCGCCACAGACCACAGCACTGTGCTTCGTTGCGCCGGCTTTTCCGCGTTCACCAGATGCATGCCACCTCACCACCGAACTGGTCGGCGTCACCGGTAAGACGGGCCGTGCGCGCTGGAGGTTGCACCCAGCGCCACATCTGCGAGCGTCGGTCAGCGACCAGGCTCCAGCAAGACTTTGACTGCTCCGGTGCGGCGCGCGTTCTTCACTGTGAGCACCGCCTCGCCCCACCGCTCGAGCGGGAAGCGGTGCGTGATCACCGGCGTCAGGTCGAATCCGGCTGAGATGAAGTCGAAGTAATGCTCCATCGCGTGCTTGGCAACGCCGCCGACCTCCTCGATGCCGAAGCCGTTGGAGCCGATAACCCGTAGCTCTTTGAAGTACAACGGCGTCCACTCGAAGCGCTTCGGCGGCTCGACGCCGGACACGATCAGCGTGCCTCCGGTGGCGAGCAGTCGTAGCGACGTCTCGACGGTCTGGGTAGAGCCGATCGTGTCGTAGACGACGGCAGGCCCGTCCTGGAGCCAGTCACGCTTGCTCCACGGTTCGAGCGGACGCGCTCCTACCCGCCGGGCCACCTCAGCGACGAGTTCGTCCGGAGACGATGTCAGCACCGCATGAGCGCCGAACCTTTCCGCCAGCGCGGCTCTGGGTCCTGGCCGCGTTGCCGCCCACACCTCGGTGCCGGGATAAAGGTGGCGCAGCAGGGCGATGGCCGCGAACGCGAGAGTGCCCGAGCCGTAAACGAGGACGGGCTGGTCATCCGGCGGCGGGGCGAGCATGACGGAGCGCAAGGAGACACTGACCGGATCGGCGAGCACGGCCGCCTCGTCCGGCACATCGGCCGGGATCGTAAACAGCTGCGAGACGTGCGCCGCGAACCGCTCGGCATGCGCCCCCGCGGCTCCCGCGCAGTTACCCAGATGGATAGATACTGGCAGGTTCCCTGCGCGGAAATTGCGGCACCAGGGGTAACGGCCTTCCTTGCACGCCGCGCACGGCGGTTCGGTGCCGCGCGGACCGCATGACAGCCACGGGTTGAGCACGACACGCTCTCCGGTGTCCATCCGCCGGCCGACTACCTCGTGGCCGAGAACATGCGGGAACGAGACGAGCGCTGTCAGCGGATTGTCGCGGGAGCCGTTGAGCACGATCTGCTTCACGTCGGAACCGCACAATCCGGAGAACGTCGTTTCAACCCGAACCCAGTCCGGGGCAGGAAGCGGCAGTTCGGCGACGTCCTCGAGGCGCACCGGCGCCAGCCGCGACACGAACGCGCGCTGGTCGAGACGCCCGCCGATCGTTGCGGCCGCCTCGCGGGCAAGGCTGTGCCGGAAAACCAGTGCCTTCACGTCGACCTCCTGCGCTGGGCCAGCCAAAATTAGCATTACGGAACATGTCCTGCGCCCTCGTCGGGAGTACTGTCATGCCGTGCGATTGCGACCGGTTAAGACACTAATGCCGTGCCTTACGCCGTGCGGCTGAGCGCGTTCGCGGCGGTCGCGGCCATCCTGGCCGCTGCGCTGGCAGGCTGCGCCGCCCCCGACAGCACGCCGCGGGCCACGGCCAGTCACTCGGACCTGCCGGCCAGCAGTCCCTCAGTCACTCCAGTCTCGCCGGGCATGCCAGCGATCCAGACTGCGAGTTCGCCGCGACGCGTTGCGGCGGCAGGCGGTGCCCTGGCTGACGCCGGAACCGTGCAATTGCTATGGAGCCGTCAGCTCAACACTGAGCGCCCGATGGGCAGCATCACCAAGGTGATGACCGCGCTGCTGGTTATCGAGGCCGGCGGGCTCAATCGTGAAATCCGGATTCCCCGGGCAGTGATCGCCTACGTAGCCAAGTACCAGGGGGAAAGTGCCGGCCTGCATCCGGGCGACGTCCTCACGGCCAGGACATTGCTGGAGGCGCTGCTCCTGCAGTCAGGCTGTGACGCTGCGTACGTACTGGCGACGACCTACGGCCCCGGAATGCCGGCCTTCCTGGCGAAGATGAACGCGATGGCTGCCCAGCTTGGGATGACGAACACGCACTTCACCAGCCCGGACGGCCTGCCCTATCCCACCGAGCGCTCTACCTACTCGACTCCCGCCGACCTGCTGAAACTCGGGCTAGCCGCGATGAAGCTGCCGGCGTTCCGCGCGATCGTCGGACAGCGCTTCTACCACATCGGCCGGAGCCGGGGCCACCATCACGCCTACTGGTGGGACAACACCAATGGTCTGGTCGGGACTTACCCGGGAGCTGACGGGATCAAGACCGGCTATACCGACGCGGCCAAGCACTGTCTGCTCTTCGAGGCCGTTCGCCGCGGCCGAACGCTGATCGGCGTTGTGCTCGGCAGCCCGACGACCGGCCCCGATGCCGCGGCGCAGGCCGCGGCACGATTGCTGAACTGGGGCTTCGCGCTCAAGTTGCCCGCCTGAGGCGCCCGTCGCGAACCCTGGCCTAACCTTTCGCGATGATCCGGGTGCCCAGGTCAGCGCCCTCACAGATCGAGCGCATGACCCCGTCGGCGGCTACGTCGAACACGTGCATCGTCAGCGACTGCTCGTTGGCCAGGACGAACGCGCTGGTGTCCATCACCCGCACGCCCGCGGCCAGCGCCTCGTCATAGGTGAGGTGCTCGTACCTGACCGCAGCGGGGTTGACTTTCGGGTCGCTGTCGTAGACGCCGTCCACGCCGCGCTTGGCCACCAGCAGTGCGTTGGCCTCGAGCTCAAGGGCCCGCTGGACAGCCGGGTAGTCCGTGGTGACGTACGGCTGTCCGATCCCGCCCGCGAGCAGCACGATCGAGCCGTGCTCCAGGTGCCGGACGGCCCGCAGCCTGATGAACGGCTCGGCGACGCTCTGCATCGGAACCGCCGTCATGACCCGGATGTCGATGTCGGTTCTCGCTGTCAGCGCACCGCGCAGCATCAGGCAGTTCATGATCGTGCCGAGCATGCCGATGTTGTCAGCCTCAGCCCGGCTGATACCCCATCCCTCGGCCATCCGCCCGCGGAAGAAGTTCCCCCCGCCGACCACCACCGCGACCTCGACGCCGAGTTCCCGGACCGACAGCACCTCGTCGGCCACCCGGGACAGGCTGGCCGGGTCCGCGCCCGACCCGGCCTCGCCGGCCAGCGCCTCTCCACTCAGCTTGACAACGACCCGGTCGTACCGCGGCATGAGAGCCCCCTTCCGGGACCGCCCGGTCAGACGGCCGCCGTGCCAAGTATCGGTGATGAGAAACCCTTTCATGCCGGGAACGGGGTGGCCTTCGGCACATCAATCCCGTCGGCCGCGGCCGTATCAGGCCGGTCCGGCAGCGCTTGCCGGCCTGCGCCGCCTAGCCCAGCAGCCCTGCCAGCACCGGCACGAAGTGCTCGAACGGCGGTGTAGCCGCCTCCGGGTCCTTGGCGTCGTCGTCCCATCGCCGCACCTGGCAGGCAGCCGCCGCGAACGGACTCGCCTCGAACTCGGCGACTTCGTCGCCCGCCATCGGACCGCCCTGGACGCCGAGGGTGTAAACGGAGGCAGGCGACAGGCGCTCGAAGTAGCCGGGTTCGACCGCGCACAAGTAGCGCTTAGCGGCAACATGCAGCCGGACCGGCTCGGTGACATCCGGGCCGAACCACTGGGCTAGCCAGCTGGCACCCTGGTCGCTATGCCGGTTGTCGGTTCCCTGCATCAGGTCGCGGCCGGTGACGGTGCCGGTGAAGTGCCCGACATCGTGCAGCAGCGCCGCTGCTACCAGGGCTGGCGTCGCGCCGGCCTGCTCGGCGAGCGCGGCGGCCTGCAGCATGTGCGCGGCCTGGGTAACGGGCTCGCCGAGGTAGTCGGCCGCGCCCTCGCTCGCGAACAGCTTCTCGATGACCCGCACCGGGTCGTCAGCCGGCATGGCCCTCCTTGTCTGTGCCGCAGGGCGCAGCGTGCATGATCTTGGCGGAATCCGTCAGCCGCGCGGCGCGAAGTAGATGATGCCGACTCCGGCGACGACGACTGCCGCGCCGACAACGTCCCACCTGTCGGGGCGCATACCGTCTACGCCCCAGCCCCACAGTAGCGACGCGACGACGAATACCCCGCCGTACGCGGCATAGATGCGGCCGAAATCGTGGCTGCGCTGCAGCGTCGGGATGACCCCGTAGATCACCAGGATGATCCCGCCGATCACGCCGAGGATGACAGGTGCTCCGTCCCGGAGCCACCGCCACATCAGGTAGCCGCCGCCTATCTCGGCAAGACCCGCCGCGATGAACAGTCCGATGGACCGGGCCACTGTCATAACTGCAGTCAGGCGGCGCCCCGGTGAGGCCTGCCAGTGCCGCGGCCGCGCAGCCTTGCCCAGATCCTCGTCGCGCCGCCGGGCAGGAACGAGCCGAGTACCGCGCACGTAGCACTAATCAGGGCGATGTTTCCGGGGCCGCCGTCGCCGATGTGATGGCCATACCAGGCGCCGAGCGCGGCGCAGATCAGGACCGTGCCGATGATCCATGGGGTGAGACGCTGCGGGTGCACGCTGTAATCCTGGCATCCCTGGCCCGACCAGGCCACTCCGGCCCGCTTACGCTGGGCGAATGACGACTGACATCCCCGCCGCTGCCCAGCCGGTCGCCGGCATCAAACCCGAGCCGCTTGGCGCTGGCCGGGAACTGCTAGAGCGGTTCCCGGTGATTGACGGCCACAACGACCTGGCCTGGGCGCTGCGCGAGGCCGGCGTCCCGGATCCGGCCAGCATCGACATCGCAGCGCCGCTTGACTTCACGCACACTGACCTGCCCCGGTTGCTTCGGGGCGGGGTCGGAGCGCAGTTCTGGTCCGTTTACGTGCCTGCAGAACTGCAGGGCGAGGCCGCGGTAGTGACAACGCTCGAGCAGATAGACCTGGTCAGGCAGCTTGCCGCGCGTTATCCCGGCGCGCTCGAGCTGGCCTTCACGGCCGCCGACGTCAAGCGGATCATGGCTGCCGGGCGGATCGCCTCCCTCCTCGGAGCGGAGGGCGGGCATTCGATGGCCAATTCGCTGGGCACCCTGCGGGCGCTGTACTTGCTCGGCGTCAGGTACATGACGCTGACCCATAACCTGAACCTGCCGTGGGCGGACTCAGCGACAGACGAGCCGGCCGCGGGTGGCCTCACCGCGTTCGGCCGGGAGGTCGTTCGCGAGATGCAGCGGCTGGGCATGCTCGTCGACCTGTCGCATGTAGCGCCGACGACGATGAGCGACGCGCTAGACACGGCTGAAGCGCCGGTGATCTTCTCCCACTCGTCGGCGCTGGCAGTCTGTAATCACCCGCGCAACGTGCCGGACGCGATCCTGGCCAGGCTTGCCGCCAACGGCGGCCTCTGCATGATCACTTTCGTGCCGGCCTTCGTTTCACAGCGCTGCCGTGACTGGGACCTCAGCCTCACGGCGGAAATGGACCGCCAGGGGCTCGATCACCGTGACCTGTCAAGCCGGAGCAAACTCAGGGTCCAGTGGGCCGCCACGCATCCACGGCCGCAAGCGACGCTGGCTGACGTGGTCGCGCACGCCGAGCACGTCCGCGAGGTGGCCGGGATCGACCATATCGGCATCGGCGGCGACTATGACGGCATAGACGCGCTGCCCGCTGGCCTCGAGGATGTGTCCAGCTACCCAGCTCTTATCGAGGCGCTGCTCGACCGAGGCTGGTCCGAGCAGGACTGTTGTAAGCTCACCTGCGGCAACCTGCTGAGGGTGCTGGAGGACGCGGAGTCGGCTTCCCGGGTGATCCAAGCCGCGCGGCTACCGTCGCCAGCGCGAATAGATGACCTCGACGGCTAGCCCAGCCTCGTCAGCTCCACTTGGTATGCGGATGGCGCTGAAGCACGCCGTCGATGTACACCTCGACCTTCTCGTCGTAGAAGGCTGCCAGCCCGGCAACCTTCTGGCTCTCCGGCAGCGGAGTGCGGTATATCCACACGATGTCCTGATGCAGTTCCTTGCCGGTGTCGACCGACCAGTAACTGGCCGCTCCCTTGTAAGGGCAGTGGGTCTGGGTGTCTGACGGCCGGAGCAGGTCGGTCCGGACGTCGGTCAGCGGCAGGTAGTAGCGCGGCGGCAACCCGGTCTCGAAAAGGATGCGCGGGCTGGTCGAGTCGGCAACCGTGACGCCGTCAACTTCCACCCGGATGTGCCGCGAGCTGGCCAGGATGTCGACCCGGGTGTGCGGGTCGCGAGGATGCGTGTAAACCGGTTCGTCCTCCTCTAGCCACTCGCTCATCGCCTCCCACTCGAACCGCACCGCGTGGTTCAGCTGCCGGGCCGGGCTGGCCGGGTACCGGCGGGCGGCACCGACTGCCGCGGCGCCGCTGGGTACCTTGACCGTCAGGACCTCGGCCTCGCCCAGTACCTTGTGGGCGTCTGAGCCGTACGGGACCAGCTCGGCCCGGACGTCATCAGCCGGGACGTAGTACGTCGGGTAGTAAGGCATCTCCCAGACCAGCAGCGGACTTGTCGTATCGGCCACTAGCTGCCCGGCCAGCAGGATGCGTACGCGCTTCCGGCTGTGCTCCACTCTGATCTCGTTTGCCGCGGTCATCACTCGCCTCCTGAATAGGGCGCTGTCCTCTGCAATAGCTCGGACCGGCGCGGCGATGTTCCCGGTAACTGTCTCCGGTAGCGTCTTGAGTATGCGACTTGGCGTGCTCGACGTCGGCTCGAACACCGTTCACCTGCTGGTCGTCGACGCGCACCAGGGTGGCCGCCCGCTGCCGGCTTTCTCTCACAAAGCCGAGATCCGCCTCGGCGAGAACATGGACGCAGCTAACCGCCTCAGCGATGAGTGCGCCCAGCAACTGCGCGACTTCGTGCGGGAATCGCTGCAGATCGCCGAGGACAAGGGCGTTCACAAGATGCTGGCGTTTGCCACGTCCGCCGTCCGGGACGCGGCCAACTCCGACGAGCTGCTGGCCGAGATCGAGGCCGAGACCGGCGTGGGCATCAAGGTGCTGCCGGGGACAGATGAGGCCCGGCTGACGTTCCTCGCTGCCCGCCGCTGGTTCGGCTGGTCGGCCGGGCGGCTGCTGCTGCTCGACATTGGCGGCGGGTCGCTGGAGATCGCGTCCGGGCACGACCAGGAGCCGGACCAGGCCGTTTCGCTGCCCCTGGGAGCAGGCCGGCTGACCAGGGACTGGCTGCCGGGCGATCCGCCGTCGGCTGACGACCTGCGAAAGCTGCGCAGGCACGTGCGAGCAGAGATCGCCAATATGGCCGGAATGCTGCTCCGTGACGGTCCGCCGAATCACGCCGTGGCGACATCCAAGACGTTCCGTCAGCTGGCCAGGGCAGCGGGCGCGGCACCGTCCAGCGAGGGTCTCTACGTGAAACGCGCGCTCAAGCACACCGACGTCACCGCCCTCGCCGAGCGACTCCCGCTGCTGACGGTGGCCGAACGGTCCGATCTGCCTGGTGTATCGGCCGGCCGGGCGCACCAGCTTGCGGCCGGTGCGATAGTCGCCGACGCTGCGATGGACCTCCTCAGCCTGCCGGCGCTGGAGCTGTGCCCGTGGGCGCTGCGCGAAGGCGTCATCTTGCGCCAGCTCGACATACTGCCGGATTAACTGGTCCCGTAAATAGTCGTGGCCTGGCTGTTGCAGGGGCAACAGCCAGGCCACAACCTCGGATAATCACCGGGTCGTCCGGGCTGCCCGGCGACGGACAGCCAGCGGTACGTGCCTAGTTCCCGATGACCTTCAGCCCGTCGGCCGTATCGTCGTTGTCCGCTGGGGCCGTCGGGCGCTGTCCGCTGGCGGAAGCCTGCGCTGGCCGACCAGGCACGTTGTTCGCCGGGCCAGGGCCGAGCTCGGCCGAACCGGCGGGGCTGGCAGCAGCCTGGCCGCCGGCGGCTGACCGGCCGGCGGCTGGCCGGACGGGGTTTGACCGGACGGGGTTTGACCTGGCACGGGGTGACTTGACAGGCCCTGACCGGCTGGCGCGTGACCTGGTGCGACCTGACCGGGTCGCTGCGCCGTCGACAAGCCGGGCCGTCCGTCCGGGTGACCGTTGCCGCCTGCATGCCTGCCCTCGGCACCGCCGGTCTGCCGCCCGTTGCCGGTGGCGGGCCGACCGGGCTGAGCCTCGCTGCCTGCGGTGCCGGCCACGATCCTGGCCACCTCGTCCTCGAGCGAGCCCCGGTCGGCTTCGCCGGCGACTAGCGAGGTGACCACGTCACGGATCTCGGTCAGGCGCCTGATCGCTTCGGTGTGCCGTGACATCAGCAGGTTCAGCCGTCGCTCAGCTCCGTCGTGAATGGCGGTAGCTCGCGCCGTCGCCTCGTCGAGTTGCTGCTTGGCCTGGCTCTTAGCGGTGGCGAGCGTCGTGTCGGCCTGCTTGGTGGCATCGGCGATGACCTGCTGCGCTTCGGCGGTGGCGCTTTTGCGGGTGCTGTCGGCTTCGGCCTTCGCGCCTGCCACCGTGCTGTCGGCCTGCTCCTGCGCGGCACTGAGCATGCGTTCGGCCTGCTCCTGCGCCTCGGCCCGGTTCTTGTCGGTATCGGCTTTGGCGTCGGCGCGCAGTTTGTCGGTCTCGGCCTTGGCGTCGGAACGCAGCGTGTTGATCTCGTCGTCGGCCTTGCTCCGCTGCGACCTGGCCTCGTCGTCGGCGAGCTTCAGGATCTGGCCGATGCGCTCGCTAATCTCCTCGTGCGGCGGCCTGCCGTTGGACCGGGCCGCCGACAGCTCCAGCTTCATCCGCTCGACGTCGTCGAGTGCCTGCGACAGCCGGTCTTCCATGTCACGGCGGCCGTCTTCGTGAGCGCGCAGCTCTAGCCGCAGCTGAGCGACGGCCTCGTCGACCTGCAGGCGGTTGTAGCCGCGTCGCTCGAGCCCGAACTGGCCTTCGTATCCGAGGTCGGAGAGGTGGCTCTGCTCGCTCATCGTTTCACCCATCAGGTCGTCCGGGCAGTCAAGCCGGACCCGCCTTTCCCTGGGACGGGGTGGTCACGGAGACTGCGGTAGTTGCGCCATGCCACGCCGGCCGGGCCAGCTTCGCGCGCGGCCAGGCCCCGGCGGGCACAACAATTCGGGGATGTCGGGTTGACTCTGTCCCTACTGCGCGCCGAACGCAACCGAAACGATCTTTTGTCTCTATTTATCTCGTTTGACGTGCTAATACTGGCGCGCCGCCCCCAGGCGGCATCGAGGACAATGACTTCCACAGCGGCCGCCAGGCGCCGCTAACGGCTGCTAGCGATAGGGGTCAGGCCGGTGCAGCCAGAGGATATTGAGCACGCACAGAACTTGATCGGGTCGCTGGGCGACCACGGTCCTGTCATCCATCCGGAGGCCTGGGTCGCACCAGGTGCCGTCGTCGTCGGGAAGGTCACTCTCGGCCGGGCAGCGTCGGTGTGGTACGGCTCGGTGCTCCGGGCTGACGAAGACGAGATCGTGGTGGGCGCCGACGTCAACATCCAGGATCTGTGCTGCCTGCATGTCGATGCGGGCGAGCCTGTCACGCTGGAAGATCGCGTGAGCCTCGGCCACCGGGCTACCGTGCACGGCGCCTACGTCGAGACCGGCGCGCTGATCGGCATCGGCGCGATCGTGCTCGGCCGCGCGCGGGTCGGAGCCGGCACGCTGGTGGCGGCCGGAGCGGTGGTACCGCCGGGTACCACACTGCCCGCTGGCGTGCTGGCCGCGGGCGTGCCGTGCCGGATCGTGCGGGAACTGACCGACACCGACCGTCAGCTATTCGCTGAGACAGCCGATCATTACGTGCAGCGCGCTGCCCGGCACCGTACCGTGCAGTGGGCCCCGCCGGTTTAGCCAGCGGGCCCTGGACGGGCCAGCCGGGTGGTCCGGGAAATGGTCCGGATGGGTCATGCGCGCGAGGCAGGGCCGCCACTAGCCTTTGTGTTACACGGGAGTTACGGGCCTATCCGGTACTCGTCCGGCAGCGGAGGTGGCGTATGCGCGGTGACGTCGACCTCCGGGTCCCTGACCTGGTCGCGCTTGAGGAAATCGAGTTGTACGCCGAGGTGCTCAGCGCGGTCGCGATGGCCGACCGGCCGCTGACGAACGACGAGATTGACGAGGTCCTCGGACTAGGCCAGCTGACGCCCGAGTCGTGACCGTGCCCGCGAGGTCGCGTCAGTCCGTGCTCGGCCGAGCGCTCCTGGAGAACATCACGTCGGTGTCCCAGTGCGTGAAGCCGAGGGACTGGTAGAGCCCGATTGCCGCTGTGTTCGTCTCGTCGACGTACAGCATGACCTGAGCCAGCCCGCGGCTGCGCAGGTAGCGCAGGCCGATCAGGGTGAGCGCGCGGCCGAGGCCGGTCCCGCGCGCAGCCGGGTCTACGCCGACGACATAGACCTCACCGATGGCCTCGTTCCCGCCGTGGATCTTGGTCCAGTGAAAGCCGGCGAGGTTGCCGTCCTGCTCGGCAAGAAAGAACCCGTCCGGATCGAACCACGGCTCACGCTCGCGCATGTCCAGGTCAGCCCTTGTCCACGCGCCCTGCTCCGGGTGCTGTGAGAAGGCCCGGTGATTCAGGCTGACCCAGGCGTCCTCGTCCTGGCCAGGCTTGAAAGTGCGCACGGTGATTGCGTCCGCGAGCTGGGGCCTGCCGATCGAGTCCTGCAAAGACATGCGCATCTGCCACAGGGCGCGGGACCTGGTGAAGCCGGCGACCGCGGCCAGCCGGACTGCGGCCGGCAAGTCACCATGCGCCCATACCCGGAGCTCGGAGTCGCCAGCCTCGGCAGACAGCGCCTGGCTGAGCGTGAGCCCGAGGCCCTGCCGTCGCATTGCCGGGTCGATCACCATTTCGCCGGCTGACCCTTCGACGGGATCGGCCGGGTCCAGGTGGGCGTAGCCTGCCAGCGCGCCATCGTGCCAGAGAACGACGTCGCGAGCCCGCGGGTCACCGCCATAGCGCAGGTGCAGCATCACGTGCTCGGACAGCGGGCTGACGCCGTCCTCCTCCGCGGCGCGCCGCACCAGGTCCAGCACCGCAGCCGACTGGTCCGGCGGCAACGGACTGCTGACCCGGATCTCGTCGCCTGCCGGGTTACGAGCTGGCATGGGCTCTCTGGGCTGCAGCTATGCCGTCGCTCCCGTTGGCCGCGCTTTCGGTCCCGGCATGGCCCGGCCCGGCCCTGTCCGGGCCAGCCCTGTCCGGGTCAGCCCTGTCCGGGCCAGCCTGATCCGGATTAGCCGCCGATCCCTTGACCGGCACGAACCGGTATCCGACGTTACGCACGGTGCCGATCAGGGCCTCGTTCTCCACCCCGAGCTTGGCCCGCAACCGCCGCACGTGCACGTCGACCGTGCGGGTGCCGCCGAAATAGTCGTAGCCCCAGACCTCCTGGAGTAGCTGTGCCCTGGTGAACACCCGGCCAGGCCGCTGGGCGAGGAACTTCAGCAACTCGAAT
Organism: uncultured Actinomycetota bacterium; assembly: GCA_963831615.1. Classification (GTDB taxonomy): domain Bacteria; phylum Actinomycetota; class Actinomycetes; order Streptosporangiales; family Streptosporangiaceae; genus JAJYUU01. Next base: position 751,641 of record CAWHQU010000008.1, read on the forward strand.
TCCTTGAAGGTCAGGTCGAGCGACCGGCCGTGCATCCGGGCGGCGTAGGTGGTCTCGTTCACGACCAGGCCCCCGGAGCGGATCTCGTCGGGCAGTTCCGACGCGGCCTGGGTCCGCCGTCCTATCACGAGCCGCAGCCGGGCCTCCACCTCGCCGGGGCCAGCAGTGTGCAGCAGCAGGTCGTCGGCGCCCCAGTCGGCTGATACGGCGGCCCAGCCGCCATCAGTGACGATGACGATGACCGGTATCGGATTCGCAGCCGACCGCAGCGTTATCAGCACTCGCCTGGCATGCACCAGGTCGCGGCGGGCGTCAACCAGGATGGCGTCCGGCACCGGCGTGGTGGTCGCCTGCTCGGCGGCTGCCGGCCCGACACGTACTGCGTGCCCGAGCAGCCCGAGCGAAGGCAGGATCTCCGCGGGCGGTTCGCGCCCGTCAGTCAGCAGCAGAACGTTGCTCAAACCGCCGCCACCTCCGGACTCCGGCGCAAAGCGCCGGTACGAGAACCCTTACCGTGTCCCGCGTGTACACCCAGGTCGTCGTCGTCCGGTGCCGCTATGAGCGAGGATAGCTGACATGGCCCTAGTCACCATGCGCTACTGGGCGGCAGCGAAGGACGCCGCTGGCGTCGCCGAGCATCAGCTGACCGCGGAGACGCTGGCAGCCGCCCTGGCTGCGGCCCTGGAGATCAACGGCGGAGCACAGCTCAGCGCCGTTCTTGACCGGTCGTCGTTCCTCGTCGACGGACATCCGGTGGGCCGCCGGGCTGCTGACTCCGTCGTGCTGGCCGACGGAAACGTGATCGAGGTGCTGCCGCCATTCGCCGGCGGCTGACTGCTGGCTGGCGGGGACAAAACGGACTTGAACCGCCGGGCAGCGCGCTACGTGGTAATTGATATGGCAAGCCTCGGAAGCGCTGGCGCTAGCAAGTCGCGGCGGACCCCGTCCGACGAAGATCTAGTTCGCGCACTCTACGCAGAGCACGCTGCGCCGCTGTTGCGGTATGCCGTCCACCTGATGAACGGCGACCGCCAGCGCGCAGAGGACATCGTGCAGGAGACGCTGCTGCGCGCTTGGCAGCATCCGGAGGCGATAGCCGGACGGCCAGCCAGGCCGTGGCTTTTTGCGGTAGCCCGGAACCTGGCAATCGACTCATATCGGTCACGAAAGGCCCGGCCGCACGAAGTGGGCGAGGCGGCGCTGGAAGTGCTGCCAGCGCCCGACGACGCGGAACGAGCACTGGAGTCCTGGGCGGTATCGGACGCCCTTAGTGCCTTGCGGCCTGACCATCGCCGGGTTCTGCTAGAGACGTATTACCAGGGTAAATCGGTAGCCGAAGCGGCGACAGCGCTCGGCGTGCCGGCCGGGACGGTCAAATCCCGGACGTTTTATGCACTCCGGGCGCTCCGCCTGGCACTGGAAGAGAGGGGACTGGCGCCATGACCACCGGCGGTTTCAGCGGTCCCGAGTGCCGCGAGATGCGGCAGTTGCTGGGTGTCTACGTGGTGGGTGCCATCGATCCGGCCGAGCGGGCCAAGGTCGACGAGCACCTCGCCCAGTGTCAGTCGTGCCGAGACGAACTTGTCGGCCTGGCTGGCCTTCCGGCCATGCTCAGCCGGGTTCCGGCCGACGACGTTGAGCGGCTCAGCGGGCCTGCGCTTCAGTTGCCCGGACCGGTGCAGCCACCAGATGAGCTGCTGAACTCGCTGCTCGGGAGAGTGTCGGCCAAGCGCAAGACCCGGATGTGGCGCAACGTTGCCGCGGTCGCCGCAGCGGCGGTGATCGCGGCTGGCGGAGCCACCGCGGCGTCGCAACTGACCCAGCGGGCAGCGCAGCAGGAGTGGGCTAAGGGCGCGGCCGGTCAGGTCTCTGCTGTCGTGGACTACGAGCCGGTCGGCTGGGGTACGGCCATGCGAGTCCGGGTCAGTGGCGTCAAGCCAGGCACGGTCTGCCGGTTCTGGGTGGTAGGCAAGGACGGGACCTCGGTATACGCCGGAACGTGGACCGTGGCCGGCAACTACGGGCGCGGTTACGGCCAGAAGGCTTGGTACGCGGCGTCATCGGCGATCAATGCCGATTCCGTGCGCAGCTTCCAGATCACGTCCGGCAGCAAGGTGCTGCTGAATATCCCGGCCGACTGAGCCGGGAATGCCAGAGCGCGGTGCAGCGCTGAACGGGCCATGACAGCCGGAGTGGTCGCGCTTCTCGTCGCACTCGCGGTGGCGCTTGCCGGCGGCGTCGCCTGGCAGCGCACAAACGGGCGGATGCGTGCCACCAAGGCGGAAGTGCCAGAGCCCGTGGTCGCCGGAGCTGGAACCGCTGACCTCGCGCTGACCGGCGATGACGTCGGGCATCCGCTCGGTGACCGGGCGACGCTGGTGCAGTTTTCCTCGGCGTTCTGCGCACCGTGCCGGGCCACTCGCCGGATCCTTTCTGACGTGGCTGGCATGACTCAGGGGGTAGCACACGTCGAGATCGACGCAGAGTCCCGGCTCGACCTGGTCCGCCAGCTGAACGTGCTGCGCACGCCGACCGTTCTGGTGCTGGCTGGGGACGGAACGATCGTCAGGCGCGCCAGCGGCCAGCCGCGCAAGCCGGATGTGATAGCCGCAATCGGCGCGGCCGAGGACTATAATTCCCACATATATGATCGGGATACAAGATAGTGACAGGACCAGCCTGCCCGCATAGCATCGCCTACGTGCCTGCACCGACCTCGAGCCGGAGCTGGGTCCCCAGCCCCCGGACCGTGCTGACCAAGCGCCGCGCCGTTGACTTCTGCCGCGTCGCAACAGCCATCTGTCCGGCCTGACTGACTTACCGGCGCGTGCCGATGCGCTGGCTGCACCGCACGCGGTGCGCGGGCGAGCCTCTGCCAGGCGAGACGGCTACGTTCCCGCCCTGAAACGCGGCATGCGACGGCCGGCAGCCACAGCCCGCAGATGCGCGGATCGTTGACCGTACAGCCCACCCAGATCAAAGGGGAGCACTGGAGATGGAGATAGACCCGCGCGGTCCGCGGTTCGGTGCTCTGATCACCATGGTGATGTTCGCCGCCGTCTTGATCACCGGCAACGTCTGGGTACTCGCGGTCCAGGCGGTCGTGTTTGCCGCAGGCGCGCTGCTCGGATTGGGAAAGTCACCGTACGGCCTGCTGTACAAGTGGCTAGTCAGGCCGAGGCTGGGCCCGCCGCGCGAGCTCGAGGCTGAGGCGCCGCCCAGGTTTGCCCAAGCTGTCGGCCTCGTTATCGCAGTCATCGGCATCATCGGCTACGCCACGGGCCTCACGCCGCTTGGCATGGCGGCCGCAGCGGCCGGGCTGGTGGCCGCGATCTTGAACGGCGTGTTTGGCATCTGCCTGGGGTGCGAGATGTACCTGATGATCCGCCGGGCCAGGCCGATCCAGGCCGGCGCGGGCCGAGGCTGACGTGGCCCGCCATGGCCTGACGGCCACCGCCACCGCAATCACGCCCGCTACCGGAACAACAACTGCGGGCTACAACAGCATCGACGGCGGGCCGCGGGCCCGCCGCACAGCCAGCCGGGGGTCATGTCGGGCCCTGGTGGAACGTAACGAGAGGATCTGAGCATGAGCCGTTCCGACGTCCTGGTGGACGCTGACTGGGTCGAAGCGCACCGCGACGACCCCGGCGTCGTCCTGGTCGAGGTCGACGAGGACACCAGCGCTTATGACAAGGGCCACATCCGCGGGGCCGTCAAGATCGACTGGAAGAAGGACCTGCAAGATCCGGTCCGTCGTGACTTCGTCGACCGGGCTGGCTTCGAGGCGCTGCTCTCCGAGCGCGGTATCTCCAACGACGACACCGTGATTCTCTACGGCGGCAACAACAACTGGTTCGCCGCCTACGCATACTGGTACTTCAAGCTGTACGGCCACCAGAACGTGAAACTGCTGGACGGCGGCAGGAAGAAGTGGGAGCTGGACTCTCGCGAACTTGTCACCGATGTGCCGCAGCGTGCTGCGACCAGTTATCAGGCACAGGAGCAGGACTCTTCGATCCGTGCATTCAGGGACGAGGTCATCGCCGCCATCGGCAGCAAGAACCTGATCGACGTGCGGTCTCCTGACGAGTTCGCCGGTCGCCTGCTGGCGCCCGCGCACCTACCGCAGGAGCAGGCGCAGCGCGGCGGGCACGTGCCCACGGCGAAGAACGTGCCGTGGTCGAAGGCTGCCGACGACGACGGAACGTTCAAGTCCGACGACGCGCTGCGGGAGTTGTACGGCGGGGCCGGGGTGGACTTCGGCACCGACACCATCGCGTACTGCCGGATCGGCGAGCGGTCCGCGCACACCTGGTTCGTCATGCACGAGCTCCTTGGCCAGCCGAACGTCAAGAACTATGACGGGTCGTGGACCGAGTACGGCTCCCTGGTGGGCGTCCCGATCGCGCTCGGGGACGCATGATGAGCGGCGACACGCAGAACGCGGTGACCGGGCAGGCAGCGGCGGCCGGCTGCGGCGCGCCCGCGGGCGGCGCTCCGGTAAAGGATGCCGGCAACCAGGCGATCGTGCAGGGCAAGGTGACCAGGGACGGCGCGCCGGTCCCGGTGGGGTACGCCCGGCTGCTCAACTCCGGCGGCGACTTCGTCGCGGAGGTGCCGCTCGGTGAGGACGGCGGGTTCCGGTTCTTCGCGGCGCCGGGCGACTGGACGCTGCGCGTGCTGGCTCCCGGCGGGATCCGCACTGACCTGGGCGTGAGCGCGGCGATCGGCGAGATCAGCGAGTTTGAGGTCGCGGTCTAGCCAACGCAGCCAGCGACCGTTTGGCAGTATCGGGGCAGCGCGACCGGGATGAGCCCGGGCGCGCTGCCCCACTTGTTCCCCTATCCGCCATGCGGATGTCGCCTGTTTGATAACCCCTAGTTCAACGTTTGTTCACCTTGTCCGCCTAAAAAGGGACCTGCCAGCCGACAGGTAGTCGGCCGGCGGCTACCGAGCGTCAGGGGCAAGGCGGAAGAATGTCAACTCAGGCTGATCCAGCTCAGTCCGGCGATGTGAATGGCACGAACATCAGCCCGGCTGGCCAGTCAGTGACTGTCAGCCAGCATCCGGTTTCCACTGGGCCGGTAGCCATCAGCGCCGTCGACCTCACACTCAGTTTCGGCCAGCGAGCCGTTCTGTCCAACATCACCGTCGATGTCACGCGTGGCGCGGTAACCGCACTCATCGGCCCGACGGGCTCGGGCAAGACGACCTTGCTCCGCACGTTCAACCGCATGAATGACAAGGTCAGCGGCTACAAGCACGCCGGAGAGGTGCTGCTTGACGGCCGCAGCATCTGGCACGGCCTGGAGCTCATGTCGCTGCGCCGCAAGGTCGGCATGCTTTTCCAGCGACCGAATCCGTTCCCCATGTCCATCATGGACAACGTGACGGCCGGGGTACGGGCGCACAAGATGGCAAGCCGGGCGGAGATGAAGAACGTCGCCGAACAGCGCCTGACCGAGGTCGGGCTCTGGGACGCCGTGAAGGACCGGCTCAAGGACTCGCCATTCCGGCTGTCGGGCGGGCAGCAGCAGTTGCTCTGCCTGGCACGGGCGCTGGCGATCAGGCCGGACGTGCTCCTGCTGGACGAGCCGACCTCGGCGCTCGACCCGGGTGCGACAGAGTCAATCGAAGCCCTCATCCGCACGCTCGTCCCGCAGCTGACGGTCGTCATCGTGACGCACAACCTGGCCCAGGCCAACAGAGTCGCGGACATGACCATCTTTCTCAACCAGGGCCGGATGGTCGAGCACGGCGAGACCAGGCAGCTTTTCGAGAACCCAGCCGAAGATGAAACCGCTCGCTACGTCGGCGGCCGCTTCGGCTGACAAAGACCACCCGCGCGGCGGGACAGCACTCCCGCCGTACGGGCGCAGGGCCGCGCTAGCGCTGACCACACGCTAGAGCGGACCACAGTCGCACGCATCCGCGTGCGAGTCGTGTAGCGCACGCGTCAGCGTGCAGATACAAAGGAGTATTCCTAGGTGGCGAAGAAAATCCGCTTGGCGTACACAGCGGCCGCCTTGATTCCGCTTGCCATGCTGGCGGCAGCCTGTGGCTCTAGCTCTCCCACCCCGTCCGCTTCATCCACCACGTCGACGTCAGCGTCCTCGAGCGGCAAGACGATCTCTGAGACTGGCAGCACGCTGCTGTTCCCGTTGTTCGGCTCGTGGCAGACGGCCTACAACTCCGCTGACCCGAGCATCACCATCACCTCGGGTGCCACTGGCTCCGGTACCGGCATCGCGGACGCGGCCAACGGCCTGGTGAACATCGGGGCCTCGGACGCCTACCTGTCCAGCAGTGACATGACCCAGTACCCCGGGCTGATGAACATCCCGCTGACGGTCGCGGCACTGGACGTCAACTACAACGTCACCGGCGTCAAGAAGCCGCTCGACCTGAGCGGCACCGTGCTCGCCCAGATCTACACCGGCAAGATCACGATGTGGAACGATCCCGCAATCGCCAAGCTCAACCCCGGCGTGTCGCTGCCGGCCGAGAAGATCGTGACGATGCACCGTGCGGACAGCTCGGGCAGCACGTTCCTCTTCACCTCGTACCTGAACGCACAGGACCCGAGTGCGTGGCCGTCATCGAACATCGGGACCACCATCACCTGGCCGTCGGCACCCGGCTCACTGGCCGAGACCGGCAGCGGTGGCATGCTGACCGCGTGCGGTACCACTAAGGGCTGCATCGCTTACCTCGGCATCAGCTACCTGACCAAGGCCACTGCTGCGGGCCTCGGCACTGCATCACTGGCGGACAAGTCCGGCACCTTCCAGGCGCCGACGACCGCAACGATCACGAGTGCGCTGGGCAGCTTCTCGGCCCCGCCGGCGAGCGGCGCGGAGTCGCTGATCAACAGCGCATCCGGCTATCCGATCATCAACTACGAGTACGCCATCGTGAAGAAGGCCCAGCCGAGTGCCGCGGAAGCTACCGCGGTCAAGAAGTTCCTGAGCTGGGTGCTCACGACCGGCAACTCGTCGACCTACCTTTCAACGGTCGGCTTCCTGCCGCTGCCGTCGTCCGCCAAGGCGACTGCAACGACCCTGGTCAACTCGATCAGCAGCTGATCTGATGACAGCCTCGGTACCTACCGCGCAGCCGGACGGGGGGGCGGTAACCCCGCCCCCCCGCCGGCTCGGCGGCGCGCTTCGCGCCACCATCCGGAACGGCAGCGTCATCCGCTGGCTTGGTCTCGGCGGCGCGGTGGTGCCGGTGCTGATGCTGGCTTTCGTGCTAGTGACGCTGATCTTCAAGTCGATACCGGCCTTCAGGTACAGCGGCTGGCACTTCTTTACCGGAACTGCCTGGAACTTCGGGGCTCAGTACGGGAAGGCGGTGACGAGCGACGGCCTGACTCACCTGCCGGGCGAGGAGTTCGGGGCGCTGCCGGCAATCCTGGGCACGCTGGCGACCTCGGCGATTGCACTGATCATCGCGATCCCCGTATCGATCGGGGCAGCGCTGGCGATTGTCGAGCGGCTGCCCAGGCGGGTGGCCAGCCTGGTGGGCGGCTTTCTCGAGCTGCTCGCTGGCATTCCCAGCGTGCTCGTCGGCCTGTGGGGTGCACTCACCTTCGGGCCGTTCATTGCCCACCACATCTCGCCGGTGATCATCAAGATCCTGCCGTTCCTCGGCAGCGATGCGGGTAACGGCCAGGGTCTGCTCACTTCCGGTCTGATCCTCGCCGTGATGATCATCCCGATCATCGCCTCCACAACGCGTGACCTGATCCGCGGCGTGCCAATCCTGCCACGTGAGGGCGCCATCGCCCTCGGCATGTCCGACGCCGAAACCGCGCGCCGGGTGACCTTGCCGTGGGTCGGCGCCGGAATAGTCGGCGCCGTGGTGCTAGGCCTCGGCAGGGCGCTTGGCGAAACCATCGCGGTCGCCATGACCTGCGGGGTCGCGCTGGGCGCACTCCCCACCAACTTGTACGGCGCGATGCTCACGATCGCGGCCAACATCGTGCAGAACCTCGACACTGCGATCACCGACAAGATGGACATCAGCGCGTTCGCTGCGCTCGCGCTGATGCTCATGGTGATCACGCTGGCAGCGAACGTGATCGCGCGGCTAATGGTCCGGCGCGTCTCCGGTACTGCCCTCCCGGTCGGAAGGGGACTCTAGCCATGACGACGGCCCGCGAGCACGCCAGCGGAACGGCATCGGACTGGCCGCAGGTACCCGTCCGCCGGAAGATCGGCAACATGGTGTTCTGGGCCGCATGCGCTCTCGGCCTGCTGGTCGTGATCGGCCCGGCGATTTGGCTGGCGGTCGGGATAGTGGTCCGTGCGATCCCGCACTTCCAGTGGAGCGTGCTGACGACGAATACGACTGCGGCAACCTCCGGCGGGCTGAAGCAGGACATTGTCGGTACCGTGATACTGACCGTCGGCGTGCTGGTTGTCGGCGGCACCATCAGCATCCTCACCGGGCTGTACCTGTCCGAGTTCGCGACCGGCCGCCACCGCGGCTTCCTGCGCGGCGGGTACGAGGTGCTCGCCGGGATCCCGTCGATTGTCCTCGGCCTCGTCGGTTTCCTCACGCTCGTGATCGGCCTTGGATGGGGCTTCAGCTTGCTGGCCGCGGTGCTGGTGCTGTCGGTGATCACGATCCCGTACATCACGAAGGCGACGGAGACCGCGCTGGGTCAGGTGCCATCGGGTTACCGGGAGGGTGCCGAGGCGCTGGGCCTGCCGCTCAGCTGGACGCTGCGCAAGATCGTCTTCAAGACTGCCTTGCCGGGCATCGTGACGGGCCTGCTGATTGCCATCGCGATCTCCGTCGGCGAGACCGCGCCGCTGCTGTATACCGCGGGCGGGAGCGAATTGAATCCGACGCTCTCGCTGACTCACTCGCCGGTGGGTTTCCTCACCGACGCAGTGTTCTCTTACTGGGACATCGGGACCACCTCAGGCCTGACTCTCGCTTATGACGCCGCACTGATCCTGCTGGTCTTCGTGCTGGTGATCATCATTCTCGGGCGAGTGATCGTCGCCTTCTCCCGCCGTAACACCGAGTGAACGGCAATGAGCGCTCCGCAGGCTGGTTGGTCGATGGCGGCCGACGATGACGAGAGCGGATCTCCCGGGCACGCGCCCGCACGCAGCACGGACGCTCCCGGCCGGGTTAACTCGTCATACCGGGAACGAGGCTCACGCGGGGCCCGGACGCCTGCCGGGCCGCCGCCTGCCGGGCAAGCGGTGAGCGTCCTAGCGGACCGCCTAGCCGCAGCGCTGGTGCACCACGAGCCAGGCTGGCGGCTGCCGCGTTATTCGGCACTGGCCCGGCGCTACAACGTCAGCGTTGCCGAGATCGACGGGGCCGTCGAGGAGCTCGAGAACAGGCACCTAGTCCGGCGGCTCGCCGACGGCCAGCTCTACCGGGCCAGCCCGGCCGAGTACGTGATCGGCCTTGAGGGCGTGCCCGGCCTGGCATCCTACGTCGACGCGATGGGCGGGGAGCTCTCCTGCCGGAGCCGGCAAGTGACGTGGCGGCTGCCACCGGAAGACATCAGCTGGGCCCTGAAGCTAGCGCAGGGACAGCAAGTGTGCGTTGTCAGATTCCTGTGGACCGCGGGCGGCGAGCCTGCCGCGATGTGCACCTCCTACGTTCCCGGCGATATCGCGAGCCGGCCGGACGCGAGCGAGCCCGCCGGACTGCCGGCCGTGCTGAACCTGCTGCAGATGACCGGAGTCGGCGAGGAGCTGGGCACGATCGCCGCCGACCCTGCGGCACCACCCATTCCAGGATCACCCACGGCGCTGCACATCGAACTGCAGGCACCGCCGCCATCGGTAGCGCGCAGCCTCCGGCTCACGGCCGGCCAGCCCGCCATTATGGTGACGGTCCGGTTCGACGAGCTCGACACCGGCCGCCCGGTGGCGCTGACGATCGCGGTGCTGCGACCGGACATGTTCCGGGTCGTCGTTCAGACTCCGCGGCCGCCGCTGCCGGACCGAGTCAACGACAATTTGTCAGGTTCCTGGGCGCTCGCGGCGGAGGACTGGGAATCTTGATGCGCTATGCGCATCATGGCGGCCGGCACAGCGGAGCAGAGGCCGCGACGCTCCCCTCCCGGGCACCCCGGTCGGTCGGCTGACAGCTTCCGCCGCGGTGAGTTAGGCGCTGGGCTAGCCGCGCTCGCGGTGGCGAGTCAGCTCGCGCTCGCGCCGGTCGTGCTACTGATAGCGGGCTTGCTCGTGATTGCCGGGCGAATCTCCCGCTGGCGGCTGGCCTGGTTATTGCTGCCCGCGCTGGGCAGCGCCTGCTGGCTCGCCATGGCCGGTCTTCCGGCAGTCGCGCACGCGATGGCTGCCGGGGCTGGCCGGCTGCTGGCCGCAGAGCTAGCTGTTGCCGTGCACCCAGAGCGGCTGCTGCACCCAACCGGGGCGTTCGCGGCATCAGTCCGGTCGCTGCGGCGTCAGCTGCCGCTAATGGTGCTGGCAGGGACCGGTGAGGCTGCAGTAGCGCTGTGGCTCGGCCGGCAGCCCGGCCCGGGCTGGCGGCCAGGACTGGTTGCCACGGTGCGCCGCCGCGTGGCCACTGCGGCGCTGGCCGCAGGTCGCACCGTGACTGCAGATGGCTGCGCGATCGGCGTGGACTATCGCCTGGGGCGGCTCGCTGCTATTAGCTGGGCCCAGGCGGAGAGGGGAGTCCTGCTCACCGGCAGCGACCCGGCCGAACTCGGCCAGCTTGGCCTGGCGATCACGGGCGCGGCGCTGAGGCGGCGCAAAGCCGTCGTGGTGCTGGACCTGACGGGGCCACGCAGTCGCGCGGCGGACCGGGTAAGACTTCTCGCCGGGCGGCTGGCAGTTCCGGTCACTGACATCAGCCTGACGACCGAGATCGGTGCATGCTCGGTCAGCAGCGCGGTCGGTCGCGCGATCCGCGGCCGCAGCGTTGTCCTGATATCGGGCTGCCGCCCGGACGCAGCCCATTCTGCGGTTGCCCGCTCTGCGGCTGCCCATTCTGCGGTTGCACAGTCTGCGGTTGCACAGTCTGCGGTTGCACAGGCCGGCGCCGCGCAACTGGCCGTCAGCGAACTGGTCGCCGCGCTCGCTAGCCTGCGCGAACTCGGCCTGCGGGGTGACTGCCTGGCCTGGATCACCGGCTGCGAGCGCGGCGACGTGAATCAGTTGCGCGACCTGCTCGCGCTCGGACCGGTGACTGGCACTGCGGTGCTGCTGAGCACGACCAGCCCTGAGCTGTCTGCCGAGCTGGCCCTGGCGGCGGGCGTGGTGATCGCGAGCGGGCCGGTAATCGGCGCTCTGGCCCAGCGCATGGCGGATCTGGCAATCGGCGACAGTGCCATCTCGCCCGCCAAGGGGCATGACTTGCCGATCGAGGCCCCAAGTGAGGCATCGATCGGTAACTCACGCCCTTCAGCGGCCACGATGATCGTCCGCGGGCAGTCTTCGCGACCCGCGAGCTTCCGGATTGTCCCCGTCGCGGCAGCCGGGGTCCGGTGATCGCCAGGCCGCGCGGCGGCATCCGCGAGGACGTGGTGTACCTGGGCTGGCAGCACGTCCAGGCCGGACCAGCTCCCGGCCCGCCGCCAGTGCCACCGCAGGAGCCGGAGCCGGACCACGTCAGCCCGGACTGGCTGGCCGCGCAGCGTCGCGAGCACCGGCGGCTGGTGCGGCCGGTGCGGCTCGCCGGAGCCGTTGCGGCCGTCACGCTGGCGGCGGGCGGCTTCGCCTGGACCGCCGGTTACCTGGCCGGCGGCCTGGTACCGCTGCTGACGCTGGCGGCGGCTGCGGCGGCGGCTGCTTGCGGCCTGCAGGCGTGGCGTAGCCGTAGCGCGCTCGTCGCGCAGGTCCGCGCAGAGGAGCTGCGCGTGGCCGGGTTCAGGGAGGTGCAGCGCAGCGAGTACGCGGCCCGCCAGCAGGAGTACGCCGTGAAGTACCGGCAGTGGCGTCAGCAAGCCGCGGCTCTGCATCGCCAGCCGCAGTGGTACCCGGTGACGGTTCCGACTGCTACCCACCGGGTCGACATCGCGGGCGGGACGCTGGCCGGCTGGTCGGCCCTGCTCACGATGCTGGCGGCGCCCCGGCTAGCGGCTGGCGGCGAGGTCACAGTCGTGGACCTGACCGAGGGCGGCGTGGCGGCGGACCTGCTGGCGGTTGCGCGCCGTTCCGGGATCGATCCGCTGGTCTGGGTCTTGCCCCGCGACCTGCCGCAACTGGAACTCGGTACGCAGCTGAGCGCTGACCTAATGGCCGACGTGCTGGCCAGGACAGTCGGTGCCGCAAACTCCGGTGCGGCGGACGGCGGCGCCGGTCCCGGGCTGGCGACTGGCCACGGCGCCGCCTTGGACGTGGCGAGGGACGGAGCACTGCTGCTGCGCATCATGCATGCGCTGGCCGTGACGGAGCCGCAGGCCGGGTCAGCGCGGCACCCGCCGTCGGGCCAGCGGCGCGGCCGCATCAGCGGCACCAGCCGCACCAGTCGCGCCGCCGGCCACACCCCCGCCGACGCTTGAACAACTGCTTGCCGCGTTGCGGGCGCTTGGCCAGATCGGCGGCCCTGCCGATCACTTGCGCTCGACCATGCTGACGCCCGCCCAGCTAGCCAGCCTCGGCAGCCTGGCCGGCCGCGGTGCCGAGCACTTCGTCGTCGAGCGTGCCTGGGTGCTGGAGTCGCGCCTCAGCGTGCTCGGCCCGCTCGCGACGAACTTAGCCAGCCATAGGCCGAGCCGCCTGACGGTGGCCTGGCTGGACCGGGGTGCCGCTCCCGCCGGCAATGCAGTGATTGCCGCCTACCTGACGGTCGCCCTCACTGCGCTTCTGCGCCAGACGCCACCCGCCCGGCGCTGGCAGCAAACGCTCTGCGTGCTCGGCGCCGAACGCCTCCCGGGCGACGTACTGGACCGGCTGTGTGATGCAGCCCAGCTCTCCGGAGCCGGCCTGGTGCTGGCCTATCGCACCATCCCGGCGCAGGTGCGCGAACGGCTCGGCCGCGGCGACGCTGCCGTCGGCTTCATGCGCCTGGGCAACGCCGAGGACGCCCGGCTTGCTGCCGAACACATCGGCACCGAACACCGGTTCGTCGTCAGCCAGCTGACCGACACCGTCGGAGCGTCTGTCACGGACACCACCGGGGCGTCCTATACGAGTTCGGCCGGCAACTCGGAGTCAATCGCCGACTCGGACTCGGTCACCCTGACCGGCGGCCACAGCAGCGGCCGCGGGCGGAGCAGGAACGGGATGCTTGCCCCGTTCGCGGACTTCACCGGGTCGGTTAGCAGGGACGTGAGCTCGTCGGCGGCGGTTTCCGACTCCACCTCCCTCACTGCCGGGATCAGCACCGGAACCTCATGGGGATGGAGCACGTCACGCGCCGTCGGCGCCAGCGACTCACTTGCGCAGACCGCGCAGCGATCCCGCGAGTCCGTGGTCGAGCAACACGAGCTGCAGCAACTCCCGCAGAACGCGGTACTGCTGTGCTACCCGGCGCCGGGTGGCCGCCAGGTGGTGCTCGCCGACGCGAATCCCGCGATCATGACGCTGCCGACAGCGACGCTCGCGCTGTTGCCTGACGCCGCCAGTCCGCGAGCGGGCGGGCTTCAGGACGCTTCGCTGCCGCCGTTTCCGGCCTGATGATGGCAGCGGCTGATCTGACAGTATGTAGCCCATGCTGAGGGAGTTTCGCCAGGTCGATGTTTTCGCGGGGACGCCCAACGGCGGCAACCCGCTTGCAGTGGTGCTCGGGGCTGACGGGCTCGGCGACGATGTGATGAGGCGGTTCGCCAACTGGACGAACCTGTCGGAGACCACTTTCGTGCTCGCGCCTGACGACGACCAGGCCGACTACCGCGTCCGGATCTTCACGCCGAGTCAGGAGCTGCCGTTCGCCGGTCATCCGACGCTCGGCACCTGCCATGCCTGGCTGGAAGCGGTCGGCACGCCGCGCACGCCCGGCGTGATCATCCAGCAGTGCGGCGCCGGGCTGGTCACGATCGGCCAGGACGCGTCCGGGCTCAGATTCGCCGCCCCGCCGTTGCTGCGTTCCGGTCCGGTCGAAGAGCCACTAGCGGGCCGCGTCGCCGAGATTCTCCGCATCGGCCGTGACGAGATCGTTGACCTGCAATGGGCGGACAACGGGCCGGGCTGGATAGCGGTCCTGCTTGCCAGCGCCGACGCCGTGCTAGCGCTGCGGCCGGGCGCGACCGACCTCGACATCGGCGTCGCGGGGCCGTATCCGCCTGGCGGGCCCGCCGCGTTCGAAGTGCGCGCGTTCCTGCCCAAGAACGGCGCTACTGACGAGGATCCGGTCACGGGCAGCCTGAACGCCTCGCTGGCGCAATGGCTGCTGTCGACCGGCAGGGCGACCGCGCCATACCTGGCCCGCCAGGGCACCGTCCTTGGCCGGAACGGGCAGGTGCGCATTACTGCCAGCGACGACGGCACAGTTTGGGTGGGCGGCGACGCCGTTACCTGCATCAGCGGCACTGTCGAGTTGTAGTGAGCGGTGCCAGATATGGATCGCCAGGCGGCTGACGCCAGCAGGCGCGCTGCACAATTCCCCGCAATCCGGTAGCACGGTCCCTTCTGGCCTGGTAAGCACGCAGCATGGGAGAGACGGCGGGCATCGGCGGCAGCGCGGGCGCGCTGTGGTACCGGGTCCTGGCGGTCAGCGCCCGTGGCAGCGGCGGCACGGCCGCTAGCGACTACGCCTCGGTACTGCCGGCGGCGCTGCACGCAGCGCGGCACCGGCGGCCGTTCATCGCCGGCTGGCTGTCCCGTGGCGGCGGAGCCCCGCTTGAGCTGATCACCACGGCCGGCCCGCTGCCGCAGCCGGGCAGGCCAGGCCGGCTAGTCAGCCAGGCAGGCTCGGATGATTCTGGTGCGCCGGAGCCGGCCAGTTCGGTACCGGCTGGTGCGCTATCGGCTGGTGCGCTATCGGCTGGTGCGGGGGCAGCTGGCGCGGTAGCGGCGGGGGCGGGACAGACCAGGGAGGCGGCGAAGGCATCTCCGGTCGTGGCGCGGGTCGATTCGCCGGTCGTCGAGCTGCTGTTCCCCTGGGGCGCGCGCGGTGTGCCCATCGAGGGCAACATGCTGGCCGATCTCGATCAGCTGGTCTGGGCGCCGTGTCCTGGCCGGCAGGTTCCGATGCCCGAGGACGCGCTTCGGCTGTACGCGCTGCCGCAACAGGCCGGCCCGCAACACGCGGCGCCCGACCGGCCGGCTCCGCCGACGTTGTTCGAGTCGGCATTGGAGACGCTGATGGGCAGGCCGTTCGGCTGGCTCATCGTGGCCGACCCGACCGAACTCCTCGACGGCGAGACTGCCGGCCTCCGGAACCAGCTGACAGTACTGCGCCAGTACGACGACGAGCATGCCAGGTTCGAGGCCGGCCGGGCGGAGCGGCGGCTCGCCGAGCTCGATGCGTTCCGCGAGGCGGGGCTGTGGAACGTCCGTGTCCTGGCCGGAGCGGCCACCGAGCAGGACCTGCGGCTGATAGCCCCGGTCCTGGTCGGGTCAGCTGACCTGACTGCACACCCGTACCGGCTGCGTTGCCCCGATGGCGCGCAAGAGTTCGCCGATGTGCTGGCAACCAAGCTGGCAGACCCCGCGGATTCCTCGATGGTGCCGTTCGCGGCGACGGCGGGCGCGCTTGCCGCTCTCACCGGGCTGCCTCGTCACGAGGTTCCCGGCGTCCGCATCATGCGGCCCGGCTACTTCGACGTGACGAGCGAGGTCGGAGGAGAACAGTCGATTGAGCTCGGGAAGATCCTGGACGGTCAGGATCGCGCTGTCGGGACGTTGCGGGTACCGCTGACGACGCTGAACCGGCACGCCCTGGTAACCGGTGCCACCGGGGCCGGCAAGTCGCAGACGGTGCGGCACATGCTCGAGCAACTGACGGCCGCCGGGATCGGCTGGCTGGCCATCGAGCCGGTCAAGTCCGAGTACGCGGTGATGGCAGCGCGGCTCGCGGCTCCCGCGCCTGACGCGGCCGCCGTTCCGGATCCGGAGAGGGGTACGGACGCAGGCGCGGACACCGGTACCCGCGCTGATGCGGGCACCGGCGCTGATGCGGGCACCGGCGCGGATGCAGTCGCGGCGGCCGGCGCGAATCGGCGCGTCACGCTGATCAACCCGGCTGACCCGGAATCAGTTCCGCTGTCTGTCAATCCGCTGGCACCTGAGCCCGGTTATCCGGTGCAGGCTCATATCGACATGGTCCGCGCGCTGTTCCTCGCGGCGTTTGACGCTCACGAGCCGTTCCCGCAGATCATTTCGCAGGCGCTGCAGCGGGTCTACACCGACTGCGGCTGGGATCCGCTGACCGGGCCGGCCGGGCTGACCTGGACGTGCCGCCTGCTGTGCCGACGCTTGCGCGGCTCCAGGCGGCAGCGCTGGCGGTGATTGAGGACGTGGGTTACGGCCGGGAGTTGCAGGCCGACATGCGCGGGTTCGTCGACGTGCGGTTGCGCTCGCTGCGCACCGGATCAGCCGGCCGGTTCTTCGAGGGCGGTCATCCGGCTGACGTCGCGGCGCTGCTCGACCGGAACGTGGTGCTCGCCCTTGAGGACGTTGCGAACGACGAGGACAAGGCGTTCGTGATCGGCACGCTGATCATCAGGATCGTCGAGCACTTGCGGCTGCGCTCGAAGACTGCCCCTGCCGGCGGCTTGCGCCACGTCATCGTGATCGAGGAAGCGCACCGGTTGCTGCGAGCCGGGCGGGACGGGGCGAGCGCGCACGCCGTCGAGCTATTCGCGGGGCTGCTGGCCGAGATTCGCGCCTACGGCGAGGGTGTCGTGATTGCCGAGCAGATCCCGGCGAAGCTGGTGCCGGACGCGGTGAAGAACACGGCGCTGAAGGTGCTGCACCGGTTGCCTGCGGCTGACGACCGCCAGCTTGTCGGCGCGACCATGAACCTCGATGACGATCAGTCGCGGCACGTGGTGTCGCTGCCGCCAGGCGAAGCGGCAGTGTTCACCGACGGGATGGACCGGCCGATGCGGATCCGGGTGCCGTACGGCGGTGACCGCGAGCTCCTCCGGGAGCCGGGTCAGGCCGACGGTCAGACCGTGCTGCCACCGCTGGCCGGACGCAGGTCGGCGGCCTGCGGGCAGGCATGCGCGGCGGAGCGCCCGTGCACGCTCGTGGAGATCCGGGCGGCTGACCTCGTCGCCCGGTCACCGCAGGATGCCTGGCTGCGCGTCTGGTCTGAGGCCTACGTGCTGGCGCACCTGGTCAACCGGCCGCGGCCGCGGGTGCCGGTGCCGCTGCGGCAGCGGTGGGCCAGCCTGGACGAGCGACTGCGCGAGTGCGCGCTCGCGACCGCGATCGACCGCGCAGTGCTGGGGCGCGGCCAGGCGCTCCGGGAGAGCTATGACCCCGCAGGCCTGGCCTCGGCCTGCGCGGCCTCGGCCGCGGCGATGCTGGACGGCGGCAAGGGTGCGGGAACGATGCCGGGTACGACCTGGGTGATCCCGCAACTCCAGTGGCTGCACGAGCTGGAGCGGGTGTGCCCGCTCGACGGCCCGCCGCCGGACCCGTTCGCAACCGCTCCGCCGCTTGACTACTCACTGCCCGATCTGGCCGACCGGTCCGATGTCAAGATCGGCCAGCGGGTCAGCGGCCTGCGCAGGCATCCGCTCTCAATGGAGGTTCCGCGCAACCGGCTGGTGGCCTGGGCGGCGCTGCTCGGCGAGGACGATCAGGGTGCTTTCATCGAAGACCTGGCCGCGGTCGCGATCGGCGTGAGTCATCGCGGCCAGCTGAGGAAGGCGGCCGGCGAGATGGGAGTGACCGGCTGGCTGGAGGCCGTGCTCTCCTGGCCGAGGCGGTTCGTCGTGGGTGCGGATGATCTTGTGAGCAGTCTGGCGGCACGCGAGCCAGACTCGGTTGCCGGATAGCATCGGCCGACATGAGCAAGCTCCCGCTGCGTGCGCGCGTTGCCACCGCCGTCGGCGGTGCCGCGGGCCGCGTGTCCCGGCTCACCGGCCGTGGCGACGGCTCGGTGATCGGTGGTGTACTCGGCCTGCGGGTCGAGCCAGAGCTGCTCCGCCTGCTGGCGGCCGGCCGCCAGGTGGTGCTGGTGACCGGGACCAATGGCAAGACAACTACAACCCGCCTGATCACGGCCGGACTTGGCGCGCTCGGTCAGGAGGTCGCGAGCAACGCTTTCGGCGCGAACATGGAGGCTGGCCTGGCGTCCGCGCTCGGGCGTGCGCCGGATGCCCCGTACGCGGTGCTGGAGACCGACGAGCGCTATCTGCCGGCCGTGATCGAGGCCACTGACCCGCGGGTTGTCGTGCTGCTGAACCTGAGCCGCGACCAGATGGACCGGGCCGCGGAGATCTGGCTGACCGCGCGTCGCTGGCGGCAGGCGCTAGCCAAGGCCGAGAACTGCATGGTGATTGCGAACGCCGACGACCCGCTGATCGCCTGGGCCGCGTCGGCGGCGCCTCGCGTCACCTGGGTGGCGGCAGGCCAGCAGTGGCATGAGGACTCGTGGTGCTGTCCGGAATGCGGCTCGCACCTGCGCCGCGACGAGCTGGGCTGGCGCTGCGGTGAGTGCGGCTTCGCCCGGCCCGCGACGCGCTGGGTACTGAGCGGGGACTCCGTGATCGACGAGTCGGGTCAGATGCGCGAGCTCAAGCTAGCGCTGCCGGGCCGGGCGAACCGGTCCAACGCGATGGTCGCGCTCGCTGTGGCCGCTCACTTCGGGGCATCGGTCGACCAGGCCCTGCCGCGGTTGCGCGAGGTGAAGTCGGTGGCTGGCCGCTACACCCAGGTGGAGCGGCATGGCCGGGTCGTCCGGCTACTGCTGGCTAAGAACCCGGCTGGCTGGCTCGAGGCATTCGACGTGCTGGCGCCGAGCCCTGTCCCGGTACTGCTGGCGGTGAACGCGCAGACGCCAGACGGTAAGGACACCTCGTGGCTGTGGGATGTCGACTACCGAGTGCTGCACGGCAGGCCCGTGTACCTGACCGGGGAGCGACGTCTTGACCTCGCCGTCCGGCTGGAGGCCGACCAGGTTCCGTTCGAACTGGTCGACGGCATCGATGCCGCCGTCGACTTGGTGACTGGCAGCGAACTTGACGTGATCGCCAACTACACCGCGTTCCAGCAAATCCGGGTGACTCTCGGCCGGGCAGAGTAGTGATGCAGGAGAGGGCACGATGACCGAGCGACCGGGGCGGCATGCCGCCGCGCGAGACCTGGCCGACACGCTGATCATCCCGCCTCAGCAGCCCTGGTCGAGCGACGAGCCGACCGCAGGCGAACAACCTGCGCCGCGCGCCGTCGGGCGGCACGCGTCTGAGAACGGTCACGCGAAGCTGCCCACTGAAAAACTGGCCAGTGAAAACGAGCACGGCCAGCGACTGCGCAGCGATCAGTCAGCGCCCAGCGACCAGGAGATGGCTGCGACCGCTCAGGCGCCCGGGCAGCGCACGCAACCCGGCGGCGATCACAAGCTCCGCCTTGTCTGGGTGTACCCAGACCTGCTGAGCACCTATGGCGACCGGGGCAACCTTCTTGTTCTCAGCCGCCGTGCGCAGCTGCGCGGGATCGAGGTCGAAGCGACTGAGGTCAACTCAGATCAGCCGGTGCCGAGCCAGGGCGACATCTACCTGCTCGGTGGCGGGGAGGATCTGCCGCAGATCCTCGCGGCGGACCGGCTGCGCGCCGACGGCGGGCTCGCCAGGGCAGCCGCTGGCGGCGCTGTGATATTCGCCGTCTGTGCTGGCTACCAGGTAATCGGCGACTCTTTCGGCGGCGTGGAAGGCGAGCCGGTCGACGGCCTCGGCATCCTGGACATCAGCAGCGGACGCGGCGAGCGGCGCGGGGTCGGCGAGATCGTCGCCGAGGTCGATCCGTCGCTTGGCGTGCCCCGGCTGACCGGCTTCGAGAATCATCAGGGCGTCACCAGAATCGGACCGGGCGCGCGGCCGCTGGCCAAGGTCTCCCTCGGAGTCGGCAACGGCGACGGGACTGAGGGCGCTTACGCCGGGAAGGTCCTCGGCACCTACTTGCACGGCCCTGCCCTGGCTCGCAATCCAGGCCTGGCTGACCTGCTGCTGAGCTGGGCAGCCGGGCAACTGCGCCCGCTCGACCCGGACGCCGAGGAATGGGCGGGTCGGCTGCGGACCGAGCGGCTCGCCGCCGTCGAGCGCTGACTCTCGCGCCAATCTTCAGCAGATCAGGCCGTCAGTAAACCAGCGCCTGGGCTCCGTCAGCCAGGATCTCGGCGACGAACGTCGTAGCCCCGGCAATCCGCACGCCCTCGACCACGTCATCTTCGGTGATTTCCCGGCGAGCTGCGCACTGCGTGCACAGCGTCACGCTCCCGCCGCCAAGCACCGCTGCGAACAGGTCAGGCAGCGGAGTGGCATGCGGGAGGGACAGGTCGGGGCAGCCGTCCGGCAGGGCAAACCAGGACGCCTCGCCGGTGAGCCAGAGCGAAACCGGGACGCCGCTGGCCACCGCTGCCGCCGCGACGGTAAGCGCCTGGTTGCACCGTTCCGGATCGTCTTTCCCAGCCGTTACCTTCACAACCAAAGTGCGCTCGGCCATGGACTGCACGATAGCCCCCGGCATACGCCCGGACTCGGGCGGCTGGACTGACCGTTGGCTGAACTGGCTGTCCGCCGCTGCCAGCTTCGCGCCCACTGGCTCGCGCCTCGCCGAAGCCAGCCGGAGCCCGGCGTGGCACCGGGCATGCTGCCGGCCGCATGCCTACACTCCGCAGCATGTCCGCAATGCTGACCGGCGTTATCGTGGTGGCTGCCTTCGGCCTGGTCGCGGCGTTCGGGATCGCGGGAGTTGTGGCGCTCTTCCGGGTGACGCGCCGGCCTGTCGCCGACTCACAGCACGGGAGCGAAAGTGCAGACTGACAAGCCCGACGGTCCGGCGGCGGGCTCGCTGCCAGCTGAGTTCGAGCTGCATCCCGCGCTCGAGCCGGTACGCTTCCTGATCGGCCGGTGGGAGGGCGCGGGCGTCGTCGGTTACCCGACCATCGAGAGCGCCAACTTCGGCCAGGAGATCAGCTTCAGCCACAACGGCAAGCCGTTCCTGATCTACACCAGCCGCACCTGGTTGCTGGCTGAGGATGGCACCATTGGCCGGCCACTCGCAATGGAGTCAGGTTTCTGGCGGCCGCAGCCGGACGGCGGGCTCGAGGTCCTGCTCGCGCATCCGACCGGGATCATGGAGATTTACCTGGGCCAGATCACCGGGACGAAGATCGAGATGGCTACCGACGCGGTTGTCCGCACTGCCACGGCCAAGGAAGTGACCGCCGGCAAGCGGCTCTATGGCCTGATCGGCACCGACCTCGGCTGGGCCTACGACATGGCTGCCGTGGGGCAGCCCCTGCAGTCGCACGTGTCGGCGCAGCTGAAGCGGGTCGGCTGACCCGCTCCGCCCTCACATTTCACGGATTTTTGCGGCCCAAATCATCTCAAATAACCCCAGCCAGTCGCCAAAATCGATGAAATGTGAGTCGGCCTGACCGCGACCTCTCACATTTCACGGTTCCGGCACGCCCATATCGGGACGAGCCGCGCATCCAGGCGTACCGCGGCCGTGAAATGTGGGAGCGGGACAGCAACTGAGACGTCGATGGTGGTGGTTTTGCGGCTAATGTCGGCCAGCTAGGGGTGAATGGTCGCCGGCCGCTGGCCCGACGCCGGGCTGGCGGTCGCGTGCGTCGGGTGGCGGGTTGGCTCGAACGGGTGCGTCGGTGCGCCAGCAGGTGGCCCGATGCGCGGTCAGGGGTGGCCGGATGCGACGCCGGGGGTGGCGGTCGGCCGGCCGGTGGCGCGATGCCGGCGTCGGGGTGGTGGTCGGCCGGCCGGTGCGATGCCGACGTCGGGGCGGCGGCCTGGCTCGAACGGGTGCGTCGATGCGCCAGCAGGTGGCCGGCAGGTGGCCGGATGCGACGCCAGGGTGGCGACTGAGGTGAACGCCGTGGCGCACGGGCAGCTGGCGAGCGACCGGGCCGGAGAAGATTAAAGCCCCCGGGCCTCTCTCGCATCGGTCCTGGCTGCGGTGCGCGAGCACCACTGAACAGGCCCGAGACGGGGACCGGCTGGACGGGCCGGTCAGCCCGGGGGTTCGGTGTCTGCCGTGAATTCGCCGGCCTCCGCCCTGGCGTAATTCCAGCACCAGCGGTTACCCGCCAGATGCAGGAAATGCAGCACAGCGCTAGCCGTTACGGGCGCCAGGCGTTGCCTGCACCCGCTGCAGGCTAAGGAGCGGCCGGTGATGCGCCTGCCGCGGCGAACCGCGAACCGGGCGCTTCACGCAGGCGGCGGCTAGCGGACAGCCACCTCGCAAGTCCGACATCTATGCATACTGTTGGACCACCTCCTTTCCTGCGTTAGCTCGAACGCTACGTCACCGCGCCTATCGCAGGCAAGCACGTTATCGGCCGGGCGTTACTAGACTTGGGTCATGGCGCAGACGTGGGACGATGCGCTCCGGGCTGGCGGCTACCGCGTCACCCCTCAGCGTCAGCTCGTCCTTGAGGCAGTCGAGCGGCTGGAGCACGCAACGCCGGAAGAAATCTACGGCGAGGTCAGGCAGACCGCTCGCGGCGTCAACGTCTCGACCGTGTACCGGACGCTCGAGCTGCTCGAGCAGCTTGGCCTGGTTAAACACAGCCACCTGCACCACGGGGCGCCGACCTATCACCTCGCCGAGCACGCTCAGCACGTGCACCTGGTCTGCCGCAGGTGCGAGCGGGTGACCGAGGTTGACCAGGCGACCGTAACGCCCCTTGTGGTGGCGCTTGAAGAGCGCGCGGGATTCCTCACCGATGTCGGGCATCTCACCGTGTTCGGCCTGTGCGCTGACTGCCAGCCGTGACAGCCGTCGCCGACCGCAGCGCATAGCCTGCTAACAGAGGATCTCGATTTCCTCATAGGAGGGAAGGAAACGTGGCCGGCTCCGCGAACTGCATTCCGACCAGCCGATGAGCCCGCTGCTTGACGAGCCTGGCGCCGTCGCAGCCGAGGGACTCGACGCGGGCGTGGCAGCACACTACGGTGACCCCTTCGCCGAGCAGCGTGCGCTCGCCGGGCGCTTCGGCGTAGTCGACAGGTCCAATCGCGGCGTGCTCCGCATCACCGGCCCAGACCGGCTGAGCTGGCTGCACAGCCTCACTACGGCGCACGTCGAACAGCTAGCGCCGGGCGTGACCGCTGAAGCGCTGATCCTCAGCCCGCAGGGGCATGTCGAGCACCACCTGACGCTGACCGACGACGGCTCGGCCGTGTGGGCCCATGTAGAGCCAGGCACCATCGCCTCGCTGGTGGACTTCCTGACCTCAATGCGGTTCATGCTCAGGGTGGAGCCGGAGGACGTCTCGGCTCAGTACGCAGTGCTCACTTTGCACGGGCCGGAGGCGCCTGCCGCGGCAGTGCTGGCCGGGGCAGGATTGCCGGGCATTGTGACTAGCACCGGATTCGGAACTGACCTGATCGTGCCGGCCGCGGAGCTCACCAGCCGGGTAGCTGAGCTTCGGTCTGCTGGCGCGGCGCTAGCCGGCATGTGGGCACACGAAGCGCTGCGCATTGCCGCCGGCCGCCCGCGGCTCGGCCTGGACACCGATCACCGGACGATCCCGCATGAGGTGGGCTGGATCGAAACCGCGGTGCACCTGAACAAAGGCTGCTACCGGGGCCAGGAGACAGTCGCGCGGGTGCACAACCTCGGTCACCCGCCGCGGCGGATGGTGCTGCTCCACCTCGACGGCAGCGAGAACAAGCTGCCGGTCCACGGCGATCAGGTGTTGCTCGACGGGGCCGGCGTAGGTTTCGCGGGCTCCGCTGCCCGCCACTATGAGCTAGGCCCGATCGCGCTGGCTCTTGTCAAGCGGACCACGCCGGTCGCGGCCACGCTGCAAGTTGACGGGATAGCCGCTGCCCAAGAAGTCCTGGTAGCACCCGATGTCGGGGCTAACATCCAGGTTGGGCTCAAGCGCCGCCGGGCGGACCTGACGGGTCGCGCTCGCGAGTAGCCTGACCCCCGCGAACACCGCCGTTCTCTGGAGGTTCATCAGCCGTGCTGCGCCAAGCACTCCTGGCCCTATCTGCGAGCAAGCAGGCCCGCGACCTGATTATGGCCACTCCGCTGACCCGAGATGTGGTTGCGAGGTTCGTGGCAGGCGAGACTGCCTACGATGCGCTGACCGTCACCGATCGGCTGATCTCCGGGGGCAGGCTGGTCACCATCGATTTTCTCGGCGAGGACACCACTGACCCGGAGCAGGCCGCCGGGGTCACCGAGGAGTACGTCCAACTGCTCGGACGGCTTTCTGAGGCCGGGCTGTCCGCCCGCGGCCGGGCCGAGGTCTCGGTCAAGCCGACCGCGGTCGGGCTCGGGCTTGCCGAGCACGGCGAGAAGACGGCGCTTGAGAACATCGCCAGGATCGCGACTGCAGCGCGCAACGCGGGGACTACCGTCACGCTCGACATGGAAGATCACAACCGGATCGAGCCAACCCTGAAGCTGGTCAGGGAGCTGCGGGAGGATTTCCCGGATCTCGGTTGCGTGATCCAGTCTTACCTTCGCCGCAGCGGCGAGGACTGCCAGGCGCTGGCAGCCACCGGGTCCCGCGTCCGGCTGTGCAAGGGCGCTTACCAGGCACCGGAATCGGTTGCCTGGGCGAACCGGGCCGAGGTGGACCGCAGCTACGCGGGGTGCATGCGGATCTTGCTGGAGGGTCATGGCTACCCGATGCTCGCGACCCACGATCCGCGGCTGATCAGGATCGCCGGGACGAAGGCCGGGGTAGTCGGGCGGGACGCCGACAGCTTCGAGTATCAGATGCTGTACGGCATCCGGCCGGCCGAGCAGGTCAGGCTCGCCGCGGCCGGCGCTCAGGTGCGTGTCTACCTCCCCTACGGCAGCGACTGGTACGGCTACCTGGTCCGCAGGCTGGCCGAGCGGCCGGCCAACCTCATGTTCTTCCTGCGTGCCTTGAGCTCGCGCCATTAGCAGGCGCGGGCCGGCCCGACGGTAGGCTTCGACCATGATCGCCATACTGGGCGCCGGCAAGATGGGCGAGGCACTCGCCTCAGGGCTGCTGCGCGCAGGTGTCGTTGCCCCGGCCGGGATCGTGGCCGCTGCCCGCCGCCCCGAGCGGGCCGACCAGATCCGGGCCGCCTATGGCATCCAGGTGCTGTCAGCCGAGGAGGCCGCCGATCAGGCGCAGACGCTGGTCATTGCGGTCAAGCCGCAGGATATGGGCGGGCTGCTGGACGAGATCAAGTCCGTGGTCACCGCGGACAAGCTGGTCATCTCCGTGGCGGCTGGCATTACGACCGGGTTCATCGGCAGCAGACTCGCCGGTGACGTGCCAGTGGTCCGGGTGATGTCCAATACCCCAGTGCTGGTGGACGAGGCGATGAGCGTCATCTCCGCCGGGCCGCATGCGACCGACGAGCACTTGCGCCGGGCAGAGCAACTGCTTCGCCCGGTCGGGAAGGTGCTGCGCATTCCGGAATCCCAGCAGGACGCCGCGACCGCGCTGTCGGGCAGCGGGCCGGCCTACGTGTACTTCCTCGTCGAGGCGATGGTTGACGCTGGCATCCTGCTCGGCATGCCGCGCAACACCGCCCTGGAGATGGTGAAGCAGGCGGTCTTCGGCGCTGCCACCATGCTGCGGGACTCAGGCGAGCATCCGGTCCTGTTGCGTGAGGCAGTCACCTCGCCGGGCGGCACGACCATTAATGCGATCCGCGAACTCGAGCGTCACGGCGTTCGCGCCGCGATCCTGGCGGCGATCGAGGCGGCAAGAGATCGGGGCCGGGAGCTTGGCGCCGGTTAGTGCCTTTGCTGTCTGAAAGTCCGGGGTTTCATTGCCAAAGTTCGGGCAGCCAGCCAATGGCAGGATTGGCAAATCATGACCTAAGAACCGTGCGGCCACGCTGGGTGACCTGCGGTGACGCTAACCACATCTAACGCCGGGGTTCCTGGCTACCTCCGACCGGCGAAATGGCAGGGCTCGCACGGGCTTGCCCTTTTGAATACAGGACTTACGCTGGATACGGGCGTGACTGATGCGCCAGATCTCGTTTGGCGTAGCAGTTCGGTCGGAAGAGGGCAAGCAATGGCAGCAGACGCAACTCCGCTGAGCGATGTCAGGTTCCTGACCGTAGCCGAGGTGGCTGCGATCATGCGTGTTTCGAAGATGACCGTATACCGTCTCGTTCACTCCGGTGAGCTTGAGGCAATCCGGGTCGGCCGTTCGTTTCGGGTCCCCGAGCAGGCCGTGACCGGATACCTCAGGGAGGCTTACGTAGGCACAGAGTGAGCCTGCGATCAGCCCGCGACGGCTGCAGGCCGGACGGCTGTAGCTGTTAGCTGGGCCGAGGTTCCCGGGCTATGCCCGGCAACCCCGCTCAGCAGAGGTACGCTGTGGCGTTGGCATGTTGCCCGGCCGCCCGTTGTGGCGAGCATGTGTGTGGGCATGCCCGTCAGCCAGGGAAGAAATTGAGGGTGGTGTCGTGGGTTCCGTCATCAAGAAGCGCCGCAAGCGGATGGCCAAGAAGAAGCACCGCAAGCTGCTGCGCAAGACCCGAGTTCAGCGAAGGAACAAGAAGTAATCTGCCTGCGGACGGCCGGACAAATGCTCGCCCGCCGGGCTGGCAGCGAGGGCTGGCCGGCGCGGCGAGCTTTGCCAGGCGCCGGCTGGCAGGTGACTACGAGGTCGACGAGTTCGGCTTCGACGCCGATCTCAACTCGGCGGTCTTCATGCCGGCCGCGCTCGCGCTCTACCGCAACTGGTTCCGTGTGCGGGCCCGCGGCCTGGAGCACATCCCGGCGGAGGGTGCGGCGCTAATCGTCGCCAATCATTCCGGGGTGGTTCCGCTCGACGCCATCATGGTGCAAGCCAGCGTCTACGCCGAGCACCCAGCCGCCCGGAACGTCCGGCTGCTGACCGCCGATCTGGTCTACACCCTGCCGATGCTAGCGTCGCTAGCCCGCCGGAGCGGTCACGCCAGGGCGGATCCAGAAGGGGCGCTGCGGCTGCTGGAAGCGGGCGAGCTTGTCGGAGTGTTTCCCGAAGGCTTCAAGGGGATTGGCAAGCCGTTCAGCGAGCGATACCGGCTGCAACGGTTCGGCCGGGGCGGCTTTGCCCGCACCGCGCTTCAGGCCAAGGTGCCGCTGATTCCGTGCGCGATTGTCGGGGCCGAGGAGATATATCCGATGATCGGCAACTCGGAGCTGCTCGCGCGGGCTCTGCGCATCCCGTACTTCCCGTTGACCCCGCTGTTCCCGTGGCTCGGACCGCTCGGCGCGGTGCCGCTGCCGTCGAACTGGGTGATCGAGTTCTGCGCGCCGGTGCAGACCGGCGAACTCGCGTCGTCCGGCCAGGCTGCCGAACCGGACGACGAACTCGTCGCTGACCTGGCTGACGTGGTGCGTGACACGATTCAGGCGAAGCTCGACGAATTGCTGATCGAGCGAGGGCCGGCGTTCAGCTAGCTGCCCGCTCGCCGTCGCCTCAGTGCGATACCCGCGGCCATGCCGCCCACGACAGCGCCTGCTCCTGCCACCGGGATAGCGATGAACGTCGCCTTGCGGCCGGACCGGAAGTCGTGCACCGGCCAGTGCCTGCTCCGTGCTTCGCGCATCAAGCACGCATCGGGATTGACCACGCTCGGGTACCCGACAAGCTCCAGCATCGGCAGGTCGTTGGCCGAATCGCTGTACGCACTACACCGGGAGAGGTCAAGTCCCTCGCGCTCGGCAAGCGCCTGAATTGCCGCCGCCTTGGCTTGCCCGTGCAGCAGGCCGCCCACCAGCCGGCCGGTGTAGAGGCCGTTCGCGGTCTCCGCGACGGTGCCGAGCGCACCGGTGAGCCCGAGCCGCTTGGCAAGGATGCTGGCAAGTTCGACCGGTGTCGCGGTGACCAGCCAGACCCGTTGCCCGGCCTGCAGGTGCTGCTGGGTCAGTTCCCTCGCACCTGCCCAGATCCGGTCGGCCATGGTGTCTTCGTAGATTTCCTCGCCGAGCGCGACGATATCGTCCACTCGCAGCCCGGCCACGAATGCGAGTGCCGCCTCCCTGGCCGCGTCGATATGGTCGGCGTTCTCCATGCCGCGCAGCCGGAAGGCGAGCTGGCTCCAGGCGAGCCGGGTCAGATCCCGCGGGCCGAACATCTTGCGGGCCGCCAGGCCGCGCGCGAAGTAGTAGATCGAGGCCCCGCGCATCAGGGTGTTGTCGACATCGAAGAAGGCTGCAGCGGTGGGGTCAGGGACCGGCGGCATCAGGTCGACATCCGCCGCAGCGGCGGAAGCCTCGCCTGCCACGACCTCCGGACTTTTCCAGACCCTGGTAAGCCTGGTGATGGCGCCAGACCTGACGGCGCCGGTGCCGCCCTCGCGGCTGAAGTCACCGCTCATGACACCGAGCCTACCTGCGGGCGGAGCGCTTGCGTGCTGCCCGGCACGCCATGATCCAGACGGTCATCAAGCCGCCATCAGCCGGCCGCCGATCCGGCGCTTACCTGTCACCGGTCAGTTACCAGAACCTGACCTAAGCTGTCAGAGGCGGGGCAACCGGACGCTTCACGGCTAGGCGGACAGTCCGCAGGTCCGCCTTTGGTCGCATCACTGCCCTGGGTCGTGCACGATAGGCAGCAATGATTTCAGTGATCGTCTCTGGCGTGGGCGCCATCCTGGCTGCGGTCGGTGGTGGCGTGCTGCTGGCTCGCTGTTTCCGCCAGCCTCGTGGCGACCTGATCGCCTGGGCGATAGCGCTGCTCGGGCTGCTCGTCAGCCTGGGCTGCCAGGTCCTCGGCCATCTGACTGGCTTCGATGCAGCCATGTTCCGAGGCATGGAGCTCGGCGGACAGGTCGTCGCGCCGCTGGCAGCGGTCCTGGCGATGTCAGAGGTCGCGGCGCGCAGCGCGCCAGTGCGGTTCTGCGCGCGCCTGTACCTCGCAGCGATTGCCTTGGTGGCCGTCGTGATCCTGTCCCTGGACCAGCTCGCCCAGGCGACTTTCACGAAGGCATGGCCGGACCCGGCCGTCTTCTACCAGGTCCCGCCGGACTACGTGCTGATGTTCGCGATAGGACCGCTAACGGTGCTGGTTGCTGGCGCCGCGGTCGTGACGGTGCTGGCCCGGTCCGGCCAGCCCGGCTGGAATGCGGTGCTGCCCGCTGAGCTGATGGGCGGCGCAGCGGCGCTGGCGTTGGCCTATCCGTGCCTGGCACAGCTGGCAGGTTACGTCGGCGGGATTCACCTCCCGGTCGCCTCCGAGTTCGCGGTGCTGTGCGTGCTGGCAGCCGGACTCGGCTGGATGGCCGCGGACCGGGCGGGCCGAGTGCGGCTGTCCGCGCTGCATGGCGCCAGCTCGGCCGGGGCGCCGCGGCGGCCTCAGCCTGACGGCTTCGGCCGTCGCGGGCCGGCCGACGGATACAGCCAACTCGGGCCAGGCTCCGGATACGACGACGGGCCGGAGCGGGGCAGCCATCGCGATAACGGACCGTACTGGCCGGACGAGCCTGTCCGACCCGGCGCCCGGGGCGGACGCAGTCACCAGGATGCTGACGGGTACGGCTGGCAAGACGACCGCGGGGGCCGCGGTAATCATGACTGGCGGCCTCGTGAGGACGACGGCCAGCACGGGGACGGTTACCCGGGAATCGACGCGACCGGTGACTTCGCCCGCGACGACTTTTCTGCCAGTGATCCGGCTGCAGGGCACTTCGGGAGGGGCGACCTCGGGAGGGGCGACCTCGGGAGTGGTGACCTCGGGAGTGGTGACCTCGGGAGTGGCGACTTCGCGACCGGGGACTTCGCCACCGGCGACTTCGCCACGGGAGATTTCGCACCCGGCGGTTCCGGGACGGCCGACCGTGATCCGGCCTACCGGGCCGGCGGCTGGCGGCCCGACGACCGCTGGCAGGACGAGCAGGACGAGCAGGACGAGCAGGCCGGGGCGCCGGATGGGCAGGCGAGGGCCGGCACGGACTCCGGCTCGGCTCAGCTCTTCGGGCAGATCGCCATCTACACGCTGCTTGAAGACCGTGTCGAAGAATTTGATCAGCTAACCGGGCGCGTCGTGGACCAGGTCCGAAGCCGCGAACCGGACACGCTGGTCTTCATCGTTCACGCCGTGCCGTCCGCGCCCATGCAGCGCATCCTGTACGAGGTCTATCGTGACCGCGCGGCCTACCAGCGTCATCTGGAGCAGCCGTACGTCAAGCAGTTCGATGCGGACCGCCGGCCGCTGGTGCTTGCCACCAACATCATCGAGCTTGGCCTGCAGCAGGCGAAGGTGTCACAGTTCCCGTCGGTAGCGGATCTGTTCGGCGAGCCCGGATATGACACATCCGGCTTCGAGCGCCCCGATTTCCTGCGTGACTACGGCCGGACCTCGGGCCAGGCCGGCGCCAGCAAGCGGGAGTACCGGTGAGCACGTCAGGAGCCCGCATCACGCTGCTGTCCCGTCCTGGCTGTCACCTCTGCGACAATGCCAGGTCGGTCATCGCCAGGGTGGCCGCGGACCTTGGCGTCGGCTGGGAAGAGCGGGACATCACCCGGTCCGCCGGCGACCTGGCGCAGTACTCGGAGATGATTCCGGTCACTTTCATCGACGGTGTCCAGCACGACTTCTGGCGGGTCAGCGAGGACCGGCTCAGGACAGCGCTGCAGCACCAGTCAGCCTGATCGGGCACCCCGGCGTCGGCGCCGTCGTAGTCTTGCATCGCAGGTCAGGACGGCAGACCGGTACCCCGGCCGGCCGGCCGGGATAGCAGGGCGGCCGACAGCCCGGTGTCGGCGGCCGACTTTGTGCAAACGTTCACAAGGGCGTACGGTGGGATCGAAATTCCGCGCGGGTTCCCCGGCCTGTGTGTTTGTAATGTCGAGTCCTCAGGAGGACCGGCGTATGTCCCGCCGCCCCTCGCCCGTCAGCCGGTCAGACCGCGCCAGGGCAGTCCGCGCTGGCGATCCGGCTGCTGCGAACCATGGAATCCCGGATGCGACTGTCGCGCGGCTGCCGGTCTATCTGCGGGCCCTGTACGCGCTGGCCGACCACGGCGTGGCAACGGTGTCCAGCGAGGAACTGGCGGCAGCGGCCGGAGTCAACTCGGCGAAGCTGCGCAAGGATCTGTCCCACCTGGGCTCATACGGCACCCGGGGTGTCGGTTATGACGTGGACTACCTGATCTACCAGGTCTCCCGCGAGCTGGGGCTGACCCAGGACTGGCCCGTTCTCATCGTCGGGGCCGGTAACCTCGGCCGCGCCCTCGCCAACTACGGCGGTTTCGCTACGAGGGGTTTCCGGATCGCTGCCATGGTTGACGCTGATCCGGAGGTGGTGGGCACTGTCATCGCCCGGCACACGGTGCGCAGCGCAGCCGACATCGAGGACGTGATAGCGCGATTTGATGTCTCGATCGGAGTAATCGCAACGCCTGCCACGGTTGCCCAGGATGTCTGTGATCGGCTGGTAGCTGCAGGCGTCACGAGCATCCTCAACTTCGCGCCCGTCGTGCTCAACGTGCCATCTGGCGTCGATGTGCGTAAGGTCGACCTGTCGATCGAATTGCAGATCCTCGCTTTCCACGCACAGCGGCGTGGAGCGGCCGCGCGGCAAACGGACAGCGGCCAGGCGGGGACGCTAGCCCGGCGGCGGCTCGACGGCGTGCCGGGACGAGATCTGGGCTTGGACGTCGCCGCGGAACTTGGCGTCGGCGCGAGGCTCGACGTAACTGCCGGGCTGGCGGCAGCGGGCTCCCTCGCCGGGGACGCGGAGCCTGATTACGGGACAACGGAACCCAATTACAGGACAGGGGCTCAGGCGGTAGGAACATGAGCGTTCTCGTCGTCGGACTGAACCACAAGGGCGCGCCGCTGGCGACGCTCGAGCGGGTGGCGCTGGTCGGTGACGCGCTGGACAAGCTGCTGCACGACGTGTCCAGGGCAGATGACGTAGCAGGTGTGCTGGTCCTGAGCACCTGCAACCGGGTAGAGATCTATGCCGAGGTCGGGAAGTTCCACGGGTCCGTGGCCGCCATCTGTGAGCTGCTGTCCCGTCACGCGCAGGTCCCGCAGGCCGAGCTGACGCAGTACTTGTACGTGCACTACGAGGACCGCGCGCTGCAGCATCTGCTGGCAGTGGCATGCGGCCTCGACTCGATGGTGATCGGCGAGAGCCAGATTCTGGGCCAGCTACGGCAAGCCTTGCGCATCGCAAGGGATGCGGGGACGCTTGGCCCGACTCTGTCGGCTGTCGGATCGCTCGCGCTGCGGGCAGGTAAGCGCGCGCAGTCGGAAACCAGCGTGGGGCAGGCGGGCGCCAGCCTGGTCAGCGTCGGCCTGCAGAACGCGGCCAGGCACTTGGGTGCCGGCCGGGCGGACCAGCGCGCCGCGGCTGCAGTGCCAACCGCTGCAGTGCCAACCGCTGCAGTGCCAACCGCTGCAGTGCCAACCGCTGCAGTGCCAACCGTTGCAGGGCCAACCGCTGCCGTGCCACCGGCGCTCACCGGGCTGGATGTCCTGGTCGTGGGCGCCGGTGCGATGAGCGGGCTTGCTGTCGCCAGCGTGGCCAGGGCAGGCGCTTCCAGCATCGTGGTAGCCAACCGGACCAGGCAGCGCGCCGAGCGGCTCGCTGCGACGGTGGGCGGCCGGGCGGCAGACATGTCCGGCCTGACTGACCTGATCGCGGCCGCTGACCTCGTAGTGACCTGCACAGGGGCGGCAGATCACGTGATCACGGCCGAGATGGTGCGCACCGCGCTGAGCCGACGGCCGGACGGCCACGGGACCAGTGAGGGCGGGGCAGGGACTGCAGAGACCCGCCGGCCGGCCGTCGTGCTGCTCGACCTGGCCATGCCGCGGGACGTTGAGCCGGCCGTCGCGGACTTGCCCGCCGTGGTGCTGACCGACTTGGCGACGGTCGCCGATGAAGGACAGGCCGCACTCGGGATCGGCGACGGCTCGGTCGGCGATGGCGCGGTGAGCGAGGCCAGTGTTGCCGAAGTCCGCCGCATCATCGCCGAGGAGTTGGCCGCCCATCGGTCCGCCAGTCGCGCGGCCTCAGTCTCCCCGACGGTCGTGGCCTTGCGGGCTAAGGCTGCCAGTGTCGTGGATGCAGAGCTGGCCAGGCTGGCGGGCCGGCTCGGCGGCATGACCGGCACTATGACGGATGGCGCCGTGATGGATGAAGTGGCTAAGTCGATGCGCCGCGTTACCGACAAGTTGCTGCACGACCCGACCGTGCGTGTGAAGGAGCTGGCAGGCGCTCCTGGCGCCGACACCTACGAGGACGCGCTGCGCGTCTTGTTTGATCTCGATCCGGCGACAGTGCAGGCTGTCGCGCAGGCCGATGTCCAGTTGACGGGCTGGCCACGGCCCGATACCGACGAGAGCGACCGGGGGGACGTTCGATGAGCCGCGCCGCGCTGCGCCTTGGCACCCGCCGCAGTCCGATGGCAGTAGTGCAGTCGACGATGGTCGGCCGTGCGATCACCGCGCGGACCGGCCGCGACGTCGAGCTAGTCGGCATCGAATCCGCGGGCGACGTGAGCCGCGAACTGCTGACGCAGATCGGCGGAACTGGCGTCTTCGTCAGCTCACTGCGGATGAGCCTGCTGGCCGGCGAGGTGGACCTGGCCGTGCATTCGCTCAAAGACTTGCCCACCGGGCCCGCTGCCGGGATCACGCTGGCGGCAGTTCCCGGCCGGGACGACCCGCGTGATGCTCTGGCCACCAGGGACGGGGCGAAGCTCGCCGACCTGCCAGCGGGCGCGACGGTGGGCACCGGCTCGCCGCGTCGTGCCGCTCAGTTGCTCATCCTGCGTCCAGATATCCGGCCGGTTCCGGTGCGCGGCAACGCCGGGACCCGGCTGGCGAAGGTAGAAACCGGCGAACTTAACGCTGTCGTGCTGGCCCATGCGGGCCTGGCCAGGATCGGCCGGCTGGATGCGGTCTCTCAGGTCTTCGACCCTGATGAGATGCTGCCGGCCGCCGGCCAGGGTGCGCTGGCGGTTGAGTGCAGCGAGGTCAGGGAAGATCTCGTTGCGCTGCTTGGCTCGATCGATGACCCGGTAAGCCGAGCCGCGACCACGGCAGAACGCAGTTTGCTCGGCGCGCTTCAGGCGGGCTGCAGCGCGCCGGTCGGCGCATATGCTGCCGGCACAGATGTACTTCGGCTGCGCGGCGTGGTCGTGGCAGCCGATGGGGGAATGGCGCTTCGCGGCAGCGCGAGCGGCACCCTGGCGGAAGCTGAGCAGATCGGCCGCCAGGTGGCCGCCGATCTGCTGGGCCGAGGCGCGGCAAGTTTCATGGCAGTGTCCGGCGGACACCTCAGCAGCGGGGACGATGACAAGTGAACCCCACATCCACGGCCGGAAAGGTCGGCAAGCCAGCCAAGTCAGCACCCGATAAGTCGAGTACTCCGAGGCCGCGGGCCGACAGAACGACCGGCCGGGCAGTGAGCTACGCCGCCGACGCGCAGGTACCCGGCTGGGTCGCGTTCGTCGGCGCCGGGCCTGGTGACGAGAACCTCCTGACCGTCAGGGCCGCAGCCTTGATCGGGCGTGCCGACCTAGTCGTCGCGCCGCAGTGGGTCGGCGAGCGCCTGAGCCATCTGCTGAAGTCCGGCGCCACTCTGGCCGACTCCGACGCCCAGCTGGCGGATCCGAAACTGCTGATCAAGGCAGCCAAATCGGGCCAGCTCGCGGTTCGGTTGTTCGCCGGTGACCCGTTCATGTTCTGCAACGCAGCAGCCGAAGCCGCCGCGTGCGCCAAAGCGCGGGTGCCGTTCGAGGTCGTGCCGGGCGTGTCCGCGGCAACCGCGGTGCCAGAGTACGCAGGCGTCCCGCTGACTACCGACGCGACCGGCGACGTGCGCATCATCCACGCGATCGAGGTAAGCCGGGTATCGGTCAGCGATGGCACTCTGGTGATTCTGGGCGCGGAGTCCGGCCCGGTCGATCTCGGCAAGATGCTGATCGCGGCGGGCTGGGCGGAGACCACGCCTTTCTCGATCACCTGGAACGGCACCACGACCGACCAGCACACCGTGGTCGGCACGCTGGGCACGATCGCGGCTGATCTCAAAGCCGCCGGGGTCAGCCTGCTGACCGCGCACGGCCCGGCCGTTGCGGTAGTCGGCGAAGGCGTAGCGTCTCAGCCAGCCCTGTCGTGGTTCGAGACCAAGCCGCTGTTCGGCTGGCGGGTGCTGGTGCCGCGGACGAAGGAACAGGCCGACGAGGTGTGTGACTTGCTGCGGGCTCGCGGGGCGGTACCCGAGCAGGTGCCGACCATCGCGGTGGAGCCGCCGCGGACGCCGCAGCAGATGGAACGTGCTGTCAAGGGCCTGGTCACTGGCAGGTACCAGTGGGTCGGCTTCACCTCGGTCAACGCGGTTCGCGCCATCAGGGAAAAGTTCGAGGAGTACGGCCTGGACGCCAGGGCGTTCGCCGGGGTGAAGGTGGCTGCCGTCGGCGAGCAGACTGCAGAAGCGCTGCGTGCCTTCGGCATCGTGCCTGACCTGGTACCAGACGGTGAGCAGTCGGCCGAAGGCCTGGCCGATGCCTGGCCCGTGTACGACGACATCCTCGACCCGATCAACCGGGTGCTGCTGCCGCGCGCCGACATCGCGACCGAGGGACTGCTGGCCCGGCTCACCGAGCTCGGCTGGGAGGCGGAGGATGTCACCGCCTACCGGACCGTGCGGGCGGCGCCGCCGCCAGCGCAAGTCCGCGAGGCAATCAAGGGCGGCGGCTTCGATGCGGTCCTGTTCACCTCGTCATCCACCGTGCGCAACCTGATCGGAATCGCGGGCAAGCCGCACGCGGTCACGGTGATCGCCGTCATCGGCCCGCAGACCGCCAAGACAGCCGCCGAGTTCGGGCTGCGAGTGGACGTGGTGGCCGAGAAGGCGTCGATCGCCTCGCTGGTCGACGCGCTTGCCACGCACGGGGCGTCGCTGCGCGACGCCGCGATCACGGCAGGCGAGCCGGTCCGCAAGCCCAGCGAGCGCCGTCGCGGCGCCCGGCGGCGTATCAGGTAAGACAGCGCACCAGGTAGGACAGCGCACCAGATAAAACAGGGCAGAAAATCGGCCGGCCAGATTAACGTCCCGGCCGCGAGCACTGGAGCAGCATTGACCGCCGACTACCCCGTTTCCAGGCCCAGGAGACTCCGCAAGACGATGCCGCTGCGTCGCCTGGTGAGTCAGGTCGTGGTACGGCCGTCGGGCCTGGTGCAGCCACTGTTCGTGAAGGAAGGCATCAGCGAGCCACAGCCGGTCTCGTCGATGCCAGGCGTGGTCCAGCACACCAGGGAGACCCTGCGCAAGGCGGCTGCCGAGGCGGTAGCTGCAGGGGTGGGCGGGCTGATGCTGTTCGGTGTGCCGGCCGTCAAGGACGGGCGCGGCTCGGCTGCCGATGACCCCGACGGCATCGTGCAGCTTGCCCTGGCCGATCTCGTAGCGGAGGTCGGGCAGGATACGGTCTTGATGGCCGACCTGTGCCTGGACGAGTACACCGACCACGGACACTGCGGATTGCTGACCCCCGATGGCGAGGTGGACAACGACGCGACGCTCGAGCGGTACGCGTCGATCGCGGTCGTGCAGGCCGCAGCCGGGGCACACGTGGTGGCGCCAAGCGGCATGATGGACGGCCAGGTCGCGGCGATCCGGGCCGCGCTGGACTCGGCCGGTTACCCGGACGTGGCGATCTGCGCTTACTCAGTCAAGTACGCCTCGGCGTTCTACGGCCCGTTCCGGGAGGCGGCTGAATGCGCGCCGCAGTTCGGTGACCGTGCCGCTTACCAGCAGGATCCGGCGGCTGCCAAGGACGGCCTGCGCGAGGCGCTGCTCGACGTCGACGAGGGCGCTGACATCGTGATGGTCAAGCCCGCGCTGGCGTACCTGGACGTGATCAGCCAGCTGGCTGCCACGGTGCACTTGCCCGTCGCCGCCTACCAGGTCAGTGGCGAGTACTCGATGGTGGAGGCGGCGGCCGCCAATGGCTGGCTGGACCGAGACCGGACGATCATGGAAACGCTGACAGCCATCAGCCGGGCCGGCGCGGACATCATCCTCACCTACTGGGCCGCTGAGGTAGCGCGCAAGCTCAGTTAACCGCCTGGCGGCCTCAGGCCGGCGCGCACCTCTGCCGCCATTGCAGTGCTGCCCGCCGTCTCCGCCGTCAGCCAGGGCTCGGGTAAGTCCGGCGCCATTACCTATATAGGCCCAGAACTCGCGACTCAATGGCGAGATAGCTGCATCGTGTAACCGTGGGTGCTAATTTGGAGCGCAAGACCACGGGGGCTCTAAGTAATCTGTCCGGTATTTTCGGTAGCCACGATAATGCCGAGACGGCAATCTTTGCGTGCTCAGGCAGCAGCTAATCGCGCGCATTCTTCGAGTCTGCCCTGAGTCTGTTGTGATGGCGCATTAGTCGGGTTTCTCGTCGCGGGGATGTTGCCGTTGAGAGCAGAGTACGGGCCAGCACCGCTCCAGCTCAGTCGCACGGCCACCCTTACCGAGCCGGAGTCTGGCCGGGTGCCAGAGCCAGCCGCGGCAGGCCAGGTCGGCCTGCCGCGCTGGCGGCGGCTGCCTTTGGGGCCATGGCTGCTAGCCGCGATACTCGCGGTGCAAGCTGCGCTATCGCTGCGGCTTATCTGGGCGAATACCGCATTCGGTGACGAGGCGCTGTACCTGTGGGCGGGTCACCTGGAATGGACGCATTGGGAATACGGGACGCCAATACCAAATTTCGCGGCATACTTCTCCGGCGCGCCGGTGCTTTATCCGCCGATAGCCGCGCTGGCAGATTCAGTAGCCGGCCTGGCTGGCGCGCGAATTCTGTCCCTGCTGTTCATGCTCGGCGCTACCGGGCTTCTGTACACGACGGCGAACCGGCTGCTGCACAGCCGGCAGGCCGCGTTGTTCGCATGTGCCCTGTTCGTCGGGCTTGGCCCGACAGCCGATGTCGGAGCGTTCGCTACCTACGATGCGATGGCGATCTTCCTGCTAGCCCTGGCCACCAGTCTTGCCATCCGGTCCGGCGGGAGGGCGGCGGAGGTCCTGCTCGCCTGCGCGGCGCTGTCGATGGCTCTGGCCGACGGCGTGAAGTACGCGAGCCTGCTGTGGAACCCGGTAGTGATCGCACTGGCCGCGCTGACGGCGCAGGGAGGAGTCTGGCACGCGGCAGCCAGGGCGGCGCGCCTGACGTGTTACTCGGCCGCAATCCTGATTCCCGCCGTCTTCGTTCTCGGCGGGAAGCCATATATCCAGGGCATAAGCTTCACCACGCTCGATCGCCAGGCCGCCGACGGCGCGGTGTCGGCAGGGGTGATACTCGCGGACTCGGCAGACTGGGCCGGCGTCCTGTTCTTCCTGGCAATCGTCGGCGTCATCGCCGTCGGGCGGGATGCCGGGCGGCGTACCCGCCTCACGCTGCTCGTCCTGGCGGCCGCCCTCGTCCTTGCACCACTGCACCAGGCGCAGATTCACACCCTGACATCGCTCTACAAACATGTCGTCTTCGGCAGCTGGTTCGGTGCCATGGCCGGTGGCGTCGCGCTCGCCAGGGCCAATTCGGTGAACGAGGCCAAAGGCTGGCGCATCGGGCTAGCTGCCGTGGTCTTCGCCGGCCTTCTCGGCGTGGGTCAGGCCAGCAACATGTTCGCCTTCTGGCCGGACTCAGCCCGCCTGACCGCTGCCGTCCGGCAGGCTCTGCCATTCGCCAGCGGCCTCATGCTCGCGCCGAACGCCGACGGTCACGTCATCAACTACTACCTGGGTGCACTGGCGGGACCCGAGGGCGTGCGCGACCCGGACAGCGCGACGCCGCGCCAGATCGGCACGATGATAGACGAGGGCGCGTTCTCGCTGATCGTCGCTGACCTGCCGTGCCGCGCGGATCCCGGCGAGTGCCAGTTGCTCACGAAGGTCGCGGCCACGCACCGGTACCGGGCCGCGGCAGTCCTTCAGTGGTCGGATCACTTCGGCAGCGGGAAATTCGAGATCCTGTCCAGGACATTCGGGTGACGGCCGCGACTGCCGCGACGGCTGCCGCCGCCGCGACTGCTGGCACTGCCGCGCGCACCAGAAGACGGCCGGCCGGACGGCATCGCGGCAAGATCGTGCTGCCGGCCCCGCCGGACAACAGCGAGAAGGTCTCCTACCTCAATCGCCACAAGGCTTACCTGTCGCTTGTGATCGGCATCGGCGGCTCCTCGGTCGTCGCCAGCCAGGTGGCGCTGGAACTGAAGTACGGACTGTGGTTCCTCGCGCCGTACACCTGCTACGTCGCCATCTACATCGTGATAGCGGTCAT
This sequence comes from uncultured Actinomycetota bacterium, assembly GCA_963831615.1. Classification (GTDB taxonomy): domain Bacteria; phylum Actinomycetota; class Actinomycetes; order Streptosporangiales; family Streptosporangiaceae; genus JAJYUU01. The sequence continues at coordinate 790,945 of CAWHQU010000008.1, forward strand.
GGTCCACTCAACCGGCCGGGATTTCGACTACGCGCGCCATCGGGCCCTGGTCGATGCGTGGCAGCCGGCCCGGTTCCCGGACGTGGACATCTTCCTGCCCGTCTGCGGTGAGCCCCTGGAGGTGCTGCGCAACACCTGGAACTGCGTGGCCGAACTGGTTCGCGCTTACCCCGGCTGGGCGCGTCCCTATGTACTCGACGATGCGGCGGACCCCGACACCGAATTCCTCGCCGACCGGTTCGGGTTCGATTACCTGGTGCGGCCGGACCGCGGCCGGATGCGCAAGGCCGGCAACATGCGCTACGCGTTCGCACATACCGCAGGCGAGCTGATCGTGATCCTCGACGCGGACTTCACGCCGCGGCCGGACTTTCTCGCTGAGACGCTGCCGTACTTTGCCGACCAGAAGCTCGGCATCCTCCAGACTCCGCAGTTCTTCCGCACCAGCAGAAGGCAGAACTGGGTAGAGCGCGCCGGTATCGCCGTGCAGGAGGTGTTCTACCGGAACATCCAGCCGGCCAGAGATCATTTCGGCGCTTCCGTCTGCTGCGGCACGTGCGCTGTGTACCGGCGCAGAGCGCTGGAAGCCGACGGCGGTTTCGCGGAGGTGCCGTACGCCGAGGACGAGCACACTGGCCTCAACGTGCGCGCTCACGGTTACCGAGTCAAGTACGTTCCGGTGGCGGTTGCAGCCGGGATGTCGCCGGCGACCGTCGACAACTTCGTCCGTCAGCAGTACCGCTGGTGCTCCGGCACCTATTCCACGCTCCGCCGGTGGCCGCGGCTGCCGTTCCGGGGACGGCTGATGTACGCCTCCGGCCTCATGTACTACCTCTACTCCGCCTCGATGGTATTCATCGGTCCCGCCGTCCCGATTGTCTTGCTGATCTTCCTGTCCGGGCGGATCCAGCCGCATGACTACCTGCTGCTCGGACCTGCCGTGATCAACGGCATGGTCTTTTACCCAGTCTGGCACCGGTGCGACTTCGGGCCGTCGACGTGGCCGCTCGCGATCATCCGCGGCTGGTCACACGTCCTGGCGTTGTGGGACTTCATCTGGCGCCGGACGATGCAGTGGCAGCCGACCGGCGGCGGCAGCAGCCCGGTGCGCCCGGCTCTGGCTGGCCCTGATCGGCTGGAACGCGACGACCGCAGTGCTGTGGCTGGGCCTCGCCGGCTGGCGCATCTGGCAGTCAGGACCGTCGCGGTTCTGGCTCATCACGGCGTTCGCGACGATGTACGCGGGCGTCGTCCTCCGGGTACTGGTCAAGGGGGACAGGGCCTGATGTGGCGAGTCCGGCGAGCGTCCACCGTGCTCGCAGCAACGACGCTGGGCACGACGGTGCTCGCACTGGCGCTCACCGGTTGCGTGAACCCGGCCTACCAACGGCTGACAGCCCCCGACGCTCAGCTGAGTCCGGCGCATTCCCGGCCGGTCCGTGTCTCGTTGCCCGCCAGGCCAGCGTCCTACTTCGGAGTGTTTGAGCCCAGCGTCCCGAAGTCCTTCAGCCAGGTGGCCCGGTTCGGCAGAGCCGTCGGAAGCGCGCCGAACCTCGTCCTTGAGTACACCTACTGGGGCGAGCCGTTCCCGACCGACTTCGCCCGTAAGGCGGCGGCGAACGGAGCGACGATGGTGGTCGACCTGGATCCCACCGGCCCCTCCGTCGCCGCGATCGCTGGCGGCAGTCAGGACGGCTATCTCGAGGACTTTGCCCATGCCGTGAAGGAGTTCGGTGGTCCGGTAATCGTCAGCTTCGGCCACGAGATGAACGGCAACTGGTACTCCTGGGGATTCACGCACACGAGCCCGAAGGTTTTCGTGAGGGCCTGGCGGCACATCGTGACGGTCTTCAGGGACATCGGGGCCGACAACGTCACGTGGTTGTGGACCATCAACGTGATCGGCGTCGACGTGCTGCCAGTCCGCGCGTGGTGGCCCGGTGCGAGCTATGTGACCTGGGCGGGCATCGACGGATACGTGGCCGAGGCGGGTGAGAGCTATTACAGCGTGTTCGGCCCGAGCGTGGCCGCGATCCGGAAAATCACCGCTGATCCGGTTCTCATTGCTGAAACCGCAGCCGGCCAGGTGGCCGGCCAGGCCGCCGCGATCCCTGGCTTGTTCGCCGGGGTGAAGCAGCAGCATCTGCTCGGCTTGATCTGGTTCGACGAGGCTCAGAACGGCGGACTCTATGCCCAGGACTGGCGGCTGGAGGGTCATGCGGCTGCGGAGGCCGCCTTCCGGCGGTCAGTGCGGCGGTATCTCGACGTTCCGCCGCGAGCGGAGAGTCCGGCCACACCGGGGTCTCGACCCAGCGAACCTAGCTGAGCTGATGCGTCGTCTTCGGGCTCGGGATACCGCAGGCCCGGTAACTCCAGCCCGCGCCGCGCCAGGTGGCGGGGTCCAGCGCATAGCGTCCGTCGATCAGTCGGCGGCCGGCCGTGACTGTGCTTAGCGCTTCGGGGTCGATCGCCGCGAACTCCGGCCATTCCGTCAGCAACAGCACGATGTCCGCGCCGATGGCAGCGCCGAGCACCGAATCGGCATAGCCAAACTCCGGGCAAACCGCGCGTGCGTTCTCCATGGCCGCCGGATCGTAGACAGTGATCTGCGCACCCATGCCGTGCAGGATCCGCGCCACGTCAAGCGCGGGCGAGTCCCGAATGTCGTCCGAACCAGGCTTGAAAGCAGCCCCGAGGACGCACACCGCGCGGCCCGCGACCGAACCGCCGAGCACTTCTGTCACCAGGTTGACCATGCCAGTCCGGCGGCCAAGATTAATGGCATCCACCTCGTGCAGGAATCTCAGTGCGTCGCCAGCGCCGAGCTCAGCCGCCCTGGCCTGGAAGGCCCGGACATCTTTCGGCAGGCAGCCGCCGCCGAAACCGAGGCCGGGGCGCAAAAACGCGGTGCCGATCCGCGGATCGCTGCCGAGGATGTCGGCCAGGACCGTGACATCGGCATCAGCGGCGTCGCAGACCTCGGCCACAGCGTTGATGAACGAGATCTTGGTGGCGAGGAAGGCGTTGGCGGCCACCTTGGACAGTTCGGCCGTGGCCAGGTCGGTAGCGAAGAACCTGACGCCCGCGTCGATCTGGGGGGCGTAGACCTGACGGAGTGTTGCCTCAGCCCGGGCCGAGCTGACGCCAACCACCACCCGGTCCGGGCGCAGAGTGTCTTGCACTCCGTGACCCTCGCGCAAGAACTCGGGATTCCAGCACACCTCGGCGGCTTCCCGCACCGGCGCGAGCTGGGCCAGCCGCGAAGCGAGCCTGGCTGCTGTGCCTACCGGGACCGTCGATTTCCCGACCACCAGGCATGGACGCCTGAGCCCGGGGGCCAGGCTTGTGACGCACGACTCAAGCTGCGAGGTGTCTGCGCGGTAGCCCTCGCGCTGCTGCGGCGTTCCCACGCACAGGAAATGAACGTCACCGAAGTCTGCCGCCCGCTCGTACGACGTCGTAAAGCACAGCCGGCCCGACCGCAGGCCGTCGCGCACGAGCGTGTCGAGACCAGGCTCGTAGATAGGCACTTGCACCGGCCTGGAGCCGCTCGATCTTGGCCGCGTCCGTGTCGAGTCCGAGTACCTCGAAGCCCTCTGACGCCATGCATGCTGCCTGGGTGATGCCGAGATATCCGGTCCCGAGCACGGTCAGGCGGGGGCGCTCGCTCACGATGCACTATCTAAGCACGGCGGGATGTACCGAATGCCACACTTCGCTCACTTACCAACAGTTGGCCCGCTGCTCGCTGATGAGCGTTAATCCAAGCCAGTCGGCGCATGCGGACCGAGTGCCCAGTATTCGAACAGGCCCGCGCCGGACACCGTGACATCGCCTTCGGTGCATTCGAAACTGGCCACCGCGTCGACCATGCCCCACATCCTGGCCTTGTCCTCTGGCCTGGCCAGGTCGTAGCAGACACCCTGCACCACGAGATCCGGCCCCTGGTACATGCCGTGCTTCCAGTCAGGCTCGAGTCCATAGCCGGTTCCCACCATGAGAGAAACGGGGTGGACAGGGCGAACTGTCACCTCCAGCGGCGCAGCGTCCGGCGGACTGAAGAAGATCGACGCGAGAAGAACATCGCGGGTTCCCGGCGCGAATTGCGGCCGGTATTCCGGCCTGCCCAGCTGCTGAGGCGAGCGCCCGGCAGCCTCCGGCCAGACCCGGACCGCCTCCTCCAGGATTCTGTTGCCGGCCGCGTCCTCCTGCACGATGGTAAGGATAGAGAACTCGTCGAACTGCATGGGTGCGTACATCCAGTAGAACTGCGCCGGGTTGCGGGCCTGGATGCCTGGCGGCTCGCTTTCGCCAACCGGCCGCACTCCCCAGGAACGGTCCCTGGCGCCGCGCCAGCGGTCGGGCGTGACACTGAACTCAGCGTTGCCGCTGCGCACGTGGCCGGTCCAGGTGCCAGTCTGGGCGAGCCGGACCGAGTCGAATATCACTCGCTGCTGCGCGCGCATAAAGTGCCGGGGTTCGGCGTGAGCCGGGATAGAACCGGTGAAGGTCAGGTCGAATTCCAGGTCGTGCTCGTTCGGCGCCAGGACGACCCGCAGCCTGCGCAGGCCCTCGATCACCTCGACCCGGAACGGGCCGACCGTCGTATCCATCCGGTCGATGCCAAGCTCGCGCGATGCGCGCACGACCCGGTGCACGTCGCCGTGCCTGGCCAGCGCGAAAGCGTCGGTGACGCCCAGGTTGGGGTACTGGCCGACACCGACGATCAGCATGAGCTCGTCGGTGCCGGCGTGGCAGTTGAAGTAGTACCGGTCATAGAAGTTGCGATCCGATGTTGCCGTGTGCCTGATCGGCTCGGCGATCTGGTGCACCGGATAATCGTCGAGCGGCGACAGCGTCATTCGGGGTCTCCTGGTTGCCGCGGCGGTAGCGGGACGCTAAGCCAGCGGATTGGTGAGTTCGCCGCCGGGCGGCGGCAAGCTGAGGATCTTCGCGAGCAACTGGGTGGCGGTGTTGTTGTAGGGGAAGTCGTTGTCCGGCGGAACGAGCTCGTAGTAGATGAACAACTGTCCTATCCTCGCCATGACCACCGCGAATTTCATCGCCGACAGGACCTCGTAGTAAGCCATGTCGCTAAGCGAGTGACCGCTGAGCTGCTTGTATCTCGCAATGGTGGACGCGGCGTCCGGGAAGCCGGGCAGTCGCTCGAATCCGACGCCCTCGCTATGGTGCCGGTCCAGCAGCAAGAACCAGGCCAGGTCCTCCTCAGGCTGCCCGAGCGTAGCCATCTCCCAGTCCAGCACGGCCGCTGCCCGGCCGCCGGAGAAGATGATGTTGCCGATCCGGGAGTCGCCCCAGAGCAGGACCGGAGGGCGGGTCTCGGCCGGCCGGTGCTCCCGCAGCCAGCGAAGCGCTGCCTGCGCAACCGGGACCGACCCCTGGTAGGCCCAGTCCAGATAATGCTCGTAATAGGCGAGCCGCTGCCGGAGCCCGGTCGGCCCGTATCCGGACTGGTCCACGAACTCCAGGCCGAGCGCGCCCACGTCAAGCTCGTGCACCTGAGTCAGCACGGTGATGCCCGCCCACCAGATTGCCTGCCGCTCCGCAGGGCTGACTTCGGTCAGCCATCCGCCGGTGTGGTACGGCGGCATGTCCGTGGGGACATCGCCGTCCACCCTGGTCATCACGTAGAACGGCGCGCCGAGCACGCCGGAGCCGGCTCGTGCCAGTGCACGGCCGGCACCGGGATCTGGGTTCCTGCCAGGATCTGCAGCAGCTTGAACTGCTCGGCGAACCTGGGCTCCGGGAAGATCTGGAACCCAGTCGGCGCCACTTTGGCGACAAGCCGCTCCGTGCGGCTGCCGCCGCCAGGTTCGTGCCAGGTGGCGTCGAACATCAGCGTCTCCGCTGAGAACCCGTTGCTGGCAGGCACCTGGACGCCGCTGACTTCCACATTGCCGGCCGCGGGCAGTTGTCCTTGCAGCCAGTCCTGCAGGGTACTCCTGGTCAGTTCGCGATCGCGCTGATCCGGCACTGGCACGCGCGGTCACCTCCCCGGCTGGGTAAGTCGCGCCGTTACCGGCCGAACTGAAACAGGTTCTACTCGCCTATGACTGACTCGTCAATGTCCGGCAAACGTCGTCAGACCACACGGCAGAGGTGCAAGTTGCGGGTAATGTCGCAACAGTCACCTTGCAATCTCCGTTGTGCATCGGGTTGGTCTCGGCAGCGGGGTGGCCGACAGGGCTGCCGTCGCGCCGTGCATCATCGATGCAGTCGGGTTTTCCGGATTCGGGCGGGAGAAGCCATTTGGTCGAAGCTGTGCTTCGCGGCCGGACTCGCAGGTCTGCGAGCCGGATGGCTGATGCCGCCATGCAGTACGCCGCCATGGGCTGGCCAGTATGCCCTGGCGCCTTCGTGCCGGGCCGGATGCAGCGCTCCTCGTCAGCCGGCCGGTCCTTCCCGGTCGGCCGGTCATCCCCGGTCGGCCGGTCATGCTCGTGTGACCGGATCGGCTGCCCGTCGCCCGGCGCGCATCCGATCTCCCCGGCCTGGCAGCTGCTCGCGAGCACAGACTCCGAACTGGTAGCCCGATGGTGGCTCACGGTGCCCGAGGCCAGCGTGGTCTTGGTCACAGGCCGGGTATTTGACGTGCTCGACGTACCGGCCTCAGTCGGGATGACAGCCTTGTCGCGAATGGAGCAGGCTGGCCTGCGGCCGGGCCCGGTCGCGATCAGCGGCGGGATCCGGGCCCACTTTTTTGTCCGCACCCGGGGCGCGCCTGCCGATGAGAACGAGTGGTGGTCCTGCCACCTGGACTGCGAGCCGGAAGAAGTCGCGGAAATCAGCGAGCTACGCTGGCACTGCCGGGATAGTTATGTGCTCGGGCCCCCATTTCGGGACGGCAGTTCTCGTCACAGCAGCAGCTGGCCGGCCCGATGGCTCCGGGAGCCCGCCAGCTACCAACTGCCCGACGCTGTCCCGTTGCTGGAGATGCTGGCTGACGTGTGCGAGGAGACTGGCTGAATGACCTCAGACGGCGGACGCAGGCGATCCGCTGAGTTGTTCGCGCGCGCCAGCGCGATTGTGCCCGGCGGAGTGAACTCGCCGGTCCGCGCGTTCGGCTCGGTTGGCGGCACACCGGTCTTCATGGCATCGGGTGAAGGCCCTTACCTCACCGACGTCGACGGCAATCGCTACGTCGACCTGGTGTGCTCCTGGGGGCCGATGATTCTTGGCCACGCGCACCCGATGGTGGTTGCTGCCGTCCAGGCTGCCGCGGCCCGCGGCACGTCGTTCGGCACGGCGACGGAAGCCGAAGGGGAGCTGGCTGCCGAGATGGCGGCCAGGGCTCCGGTAGAGCGCGTGCGGCTGGTCAACTCCGGCACGGAAGCCACCATGACGGCGCTTCGGCTGGCCCGCGGGTATACCGGGCGACGGCTGGTGGTTAAGTTCGCCGGCTGTTACCACGGTCACGTGGACGCGCTGCTGGTCGCGGCCGGCTCAGGCGTGGCTACGTTCGGGCTACCCGACTCTCCAGGCGTGACCGGTGCCTCTGCCGCCGACACCGTGGTTCTGCCTTACAACGACGCCGAGGCAGTCAGGCAGGCCTTCGCAGGGCAAGGCAGCGAGATCGCCTGCGTGATCACCGAAGCGTGCCCGGCGAACATGGGCGTCGTGCCTCCCGCCTCAGGCTTCAACGAGTTGCTGGCCGGACTGTGTACCGAACACGGCGCCCTGCTCATCATGGACGAGGTGCTCACCGGCTTCCGGGTGACTAGGTCGGGCTGGTACGGGCGGGAAGGCGTAGCAGGCGACCTGATGACCTTCGGCAAGGTCATGGGCGGCGGACTGCCGGCGGCCGCATTCGGCGGTCGCGCCGAGATCATGGACTTGCTGGCACCGTCCGGGCCGGTCTATCAGGCGGGCACGCTGTCCGGGAATCCGCTGGCAACCGCGGCCGGCCTGACAACGCTGCGTGAGTGCACCGGCGAGGTATACGGCCGGGTCGACCAGGCCGCTGCAGCGGTCGCCAAACTGGCCGGAGAGGCGTTCACCGCGGCTGGCGTGCCATTCCGGCTTCAGGAAGCAGGCAGCCTGTTCTCGGTTTTCCTCGGAGTCGACGAACCGGTCCGTGACTTTGGTGCCGCTCGCGGCCAGTCGGCCGCGGCGTACGCGGCCTTCTTCCATGCGATGCTCGACGCGGGCGTGTACCTGCCGCCGTCGCCCTACGAAGCCTGGTTCCTGTCTGCGGCTCACGACGACACTGCCATTGATCACATCGCCGATGCGCTGCCGGCCGCTGCCCGTGCCGCCGCTGCCGCGCTCGGCTAGGTCGCTGCTACCGCCCGCCCGGGGAACCCGTAACTGGCCTGAATGCTGTTGAAGCCTTCGCGCATCTGCTCTGGCAGCGCCACCGGGTCGCCGTGCGAACTAACTGGCCGGTTGACCCAGGCGGTGACTTGCCGTAGCCAATGGTCTGGACTGCTGAGCCCGACAGCGTCCGCTATCGTCGCGACAGTGCCAGCAGGGTCGAGAGTCAGATCCTGGTAGGTGACCTCCACCATTGATGAGCCCAGCCGGTCACGCCATGCCCTGACCTCGAGTTGACTAACGAGCCACTCGTAAGCACCCCGCTGGGCGTCGGACCGGAGCTGATCGACATCCGCCGGGTAATAACCGGCCTTCTTCCCGTCCGCGACGAGTGCTCGCCATTTGGCGTCAGCCACGCCCCACCATGGATTCAGCGTTGGCCGGAAAGCCAGCTTAAATTCGCCTTTTGCGCACTTCTCGACCGAGCGGGCGACGTCTATTCCGTCGCGAACGATGTGAACAAATCTGGCGTCCGGAGCCAGCGCCTTCAGATAACCTATGCGCCAGGTGTTGAATGGACTCTTTTCCACCAAAGTAATACCCGGAGGCCGGGACATCAGGCGCTGGAATCGCTGCCGAGTTTCAGGCGTTACGCTGCTCGCGTCGAGGATGCAGTGATGCTCGCCGCGGGTAAATACTTGCGACGCGTCCGTTACCGGGCTTATCGCCGCCCAGACATTGTACGGTTCAAATAGGTAGGAGACCCCGGGATGCGCGCCGATCATGCCGCCAAGCAAGGTCGTACCTGACCGGCCACAGCCAATAATGAAGATCATCGGCGTGCGCCTCGTCGCCGGGGCTGGTCTCATGGCTTTCAGCCGGGGTACGGCAACCTGCCGCTGAAAGGCCAAGATGCGGGTGAGCGGCAGGATGGACGCTGGCAGTACTCGCTCCAGCAGTGGCTCCGCGGGAGCGCTCGGCGGCACAGGCTGGGCATGCCGGAACTTAGTTGCCAGCTCAGCGAGCTTCGTCGTTCCGATGCCCATCCCCTGACACCCTGCCTTTCTGACTCAGAAGTGTCGCTGATCCAAGCGCCAGCTAGTTGCATGCTCTCGGGGAAAAGCCGCGGCCTAGGCCTTCCAGACATCCACCGTGCGGATCAGCAGCTGGCCGTCGCACTGGTTGATGCCACCGATCGGCTTATAGGCGGCGAGGTCCGCGATGATGATCATCTTCTCGTGCGGGATATGGCTGCGAACCGTCATTGTGGGCTTCCCGTCGACTAGCCACGTCATCTGGGTCTTCGTCCAGGACAGCGCGAACGTGTGCCAGCCTGCGACCAGCGACGGCGGCGCGTAGATCTCCCGGCTGGTGTCGTTATGTTTGCGGTTGCGGTGGAAGAAGGAGCCGGCGTACACGCCATCGCCCCAGCTTTCCACCATGTCCATTTCCGGCGGCCAGGTGAAGTTCGCCGGGTCTAGCCAGAGCGCTGGCCACAATCCAGGGCTCGATGGGATTCGCGCGACAATCTGGACATACCCGTACTCGAACCTGAAACCCGGGTAGCTGGTGATCATGCCAGACCGGCAGTCGTACTGCTCAGGAACTCCTGTCGACGTCTTGCCCTCGGTCACCGCCCGGTGCGCCACCAAGTGCAATACTCCGCCCGATACCCGATCCTGGGCCGGCAGGTACCACTCGCTTTCCTCGGCGTTCCCGAAGTTCTTGCAGCCTCGCTGGCTTAGCCACGGATAGCAGGTGTCCCAGACCGAAGTATCCAGCTTGGAGCCGGAGAAGGACGCGGCAAACTCTGGCTTGCCCCGGGGCTGAATGACGCCCGGAATCGCCGCGGGCGCCAGCGGGCTTGCCGTTACGGCCGATGACGGCGTTGGTGGTGCAACCGAACCAGTCGATGCCCCGTGCTCACCGGGGAGCCCGATGTCCCAGATGGCTATGGCCACGACGATAAGGGCGCCGAAAGCCAGCTTCCACCTGCGCAACCTGAGTGCCTCCGTCTGCAGCCTGCCACCCGGAGACGGGCGACACCACTGGCTTCCCGAAGTTTGGCCCGTTATGCTCCGCCGCTGCGGCGGGCTGGCCCGACTCCGGTACTGTCGTAGCAGCTTAAATACGGTGGGACCTTAGCAGCCATCCGGGCAGTTATCGGGCGCTTGCCTCGATTGGCATGACTTCCTGCGCTCGCCAGGCCGAGGTGCTGGCTAGCTCAGGGGACGTTCCCGGGTCTGCTTCCGGGTGCCTGCTGGCGTGGCATACTTAGCCCGTCTAGCCGCACATGGAATGTTATATAGCGCGTTTTATTGCCACATAGAGGGACTGACTGCGAGTGCCGCTCTACGGCGCCGGCGCCGGGCGAGGCTGGCGCAAACCACCGGGACAGAGGCCGGTTTGAAGGTCCTGTACGTCAGTCCGTATCCTCCGGCGCACGACGGTATCGGCAATTACACCTGGACTCTCGCCACGGCCATGCGGGAAGCGGGGGTCGAGATCGGTGTCGTCGTCCCGCGGAGCTTGGCAGGCGGTCCGCCCGAGGTCCTTGGCGCGATCGATGCCGGCCCCCATGAATATGCCAAGCTCCGGTCGACTATTGCGCAATGGAATCCCGACATTATCCACGTTCAGTTCGCGATCGCCGCGTTCAGTTCGCGTACCGGTGCGCTGATGAGGCGGCTTGAGGCGCTTCGACGGGACCTGAAGATACCGATAGTCGTGACGTTGCATGAGTTTACTCGCGAATCGGCTCTTCTTCCGGTCGCGGGGCGTGCACTCTATCGGCGGGTCGCATCCCATTGCGATCAGCTAATTGTGCACACCGACATGACCATGAATGCGGTTGTCGATCGCTTTGGAGTGCCGACGAGCAAAGTGACGGTGATTCCTCATCCGAGCGCCCGGCCGCCACTGGTAACAGCATCCTGTGACGACCTTCGTCTGCGATTCGGCCTCGGCGACGCACGAGTCATGCTGGCATTCGGGTTCATTCACGTGGACAAGGGACTCGACGACCTCGTCCGAGCGCTTGGTATCGTCCGCGCCGGCGGATGTGCACCGCTCGATGACTATGTGCTCGTTGTCGCGGGCGCGGTGCGGCCCCGGCGCGGCTTGTTCCGCGCCTTCGAGGCCCGCGACAGGCTGCACTTGTCCCGGGTGATGGGGCTGGCCCGGCGAAACGGGGTCCGCGACCGCCTCGTGCTGACCGGCTACGTACCAGTCGGCGAGGTCGCGACCTGGTTTAGCCTTGCCGAAGTAGTGGTGCTGCCTTACCGGCGGATCGAGCAGAGCGGCGTTGCCAGCTTGGCGCGTTCCTTTCCGGTGCCTGTGCTGGCGAGTACCGCAGGCGGCTTGGCTGAGCAGTTTGCCGGATCTAGCTGGACCTTCCCGCCGCGCGCTCCTCATCAGCTCGCCGAGACCCTGGAGCGGTTCCTGGCAGCGACGCCCGCGGAGCGAATGCCGCCGCTGGCCAACGGGCGTGCCGATGAGCTGGGAGCCGTCATCACTCGCACTATGCAGCTGTACCAGACGGTGATCAGCGCGAGCGACGGGAGACGCTGATGTCGCCTCGGCTGAGCGTTGTGATCTGCTCGTTCAACGGAGCCAGTGGCGTTGGCCGTTGCCTGCGCGCACTCGGCGCCCAGAGCATTCGCCCTGTCCTTGAGATCATCGTCGTGGACGACGGATCGACAGATTCTACTAGCCAGGTGGCTAACGCTCTCGGGGCGACGGTAATCCGGCATCGCCGTAACCGCGGAATTTCAGCTGCCCGCAACACCGGAATCAGCGCGGCTTCTGCGGCCGTGATTGCCTTTCTTGATGACGACTGTGAACCCTGCCCGCGCTGGGCGGAGGCTTTGCTAGCGAGCTACGACTCCGACAGCATCGGAGTGGGTGGCCCGATCTTGCCGAACGCCGGACCCGGCCTGGTTCTCAGCTATCTGGGCCGCCACAATCCGCTTCTCCCGCAGGAGCTCGATCTAGCGTCAGGCAACAACGTGCGCTACCGCTTCTGGCTCTACGTCAGACGGCAGTGGCGGCCAGCTGAGCAGCGCCAACGGCGGGAGGTCGTGGCCATGCCGTCGGCAAACATGTCGGTTCTCCGTCAGGCATTGCTCGACGTCGGCGGATTCGACGAGCGAATTCTGTTTAGCGCGGAGGACGACGATCTATGCAGACGGCTGAGCATTGCTTTCCCTGACGGACGGCTGATTATCGAGCCAGCAGCAGAAGTCATTCATCATTTCAAACCGTCGTGGCGGGATACTTTCCGGCGGAGCCGTGCCTATGGCCAGGGCTCCGCGGTGATGTTCTGCAAGTGGCCGGAAGTGCGGCCCACGGTGTTCCCCTTTCCGCCAGCCGTCGCTGCCCTGCTGACCGCTTCCGTCTGGGCCCCTGCCCTGGCACCCGCGGCACTTTTGCTGCCGCATCTGCTTTACCCGCAGGGACTCCGGGATGCTGTGGCCCGGCGCGAGCCGCGCAGTGTGCTCGATGCCTATTTCCAGTTGCTGCAGGAGGCCTGCGAGGACTACGGCTTCATCACTGGATGGTGGCACTTCCGGAAGCTGTTCGCCGAGGACCAGCCGATCTGCAGTCTCCGACGTGACCTAGACGTCTCGCTGGACTTCGATGCGCGGTAAGCAGCAGGTGGCCCTCCCTGCGGAGGCTGCCGTGAGACCTGAGAATAACCGGCAGGCCCGGATGCGGACCCGCGGGATTATCGAGGCAGCGGCCTCCGGGCTGGCCATTAGCGGTGGTCTCTGCTGGGCGAGCGCATGTCTGGTGGCCATCTTCCGGCCGCAGCAGCTAGCGCGCCCGTACTGGCCGGCGCTCAGCTGGCTCCGAACCGACACCGCTGGTGCGCTCGCGTTTGTCATCGGCGCCGCCGGACTTGCCGTGAGCGAGTACTTGCGGCTCGAGCGTCGTCGGGGCACGCGCGTATTGCCGGCCTCCGGGCGGCGACGCCCCGCGACGGAGTTGGCGGCGCAGGCAGTGGCACAGACAGTCGCGGTCATGTCGGCCGGACTAATCGCCTACCTGTCCGCCAATCAGGTCACCCATCCGGCGACGCTAAGCCTGCAGGCAACCCACTTCGCGCGGTGGCCGACCGAAGGAACGCTGCGAGCGCTGGCTCTTGTCGCCTGCGCGATCTCGGCCGCTCTGCTCCGCTGGGTCAGGGCGGATCTGGCTGGGTCCGTAGCGGGCAAGCGAACATGACCGGAATGCGGCGGCAAGCTGTGCGGCTAGTGAGCGGCACCGGACTCGAGCGAGCAGCGCGGAGTGGCTACAGCGCGTGCCGTGCTTTGTTGCCGGCCGCGATGCTTCCCGTCGACGAGGCCAAGGCGCGAGTCTATGACCGGCAGACAGTCGAGATCGCCAGGCGTGTCTTGCCGCCGAGCGGGAACAGCATTGATGCGGGGGCTCACTGCGGGGGCATTCTGAGGCACTTGCTGAGGCTCTCGCCACAAGGCGAGCACTGGGCGTTCGAGCCGATACCAAATCTGGCACGGCAGCTATGCCGTCGCTTTCCGCGTGCCAGGGTCGAGCAGATCGCACTGGCCGACTTCTCCGGGACTGCTGAGTTTCGCTTCCTCCCCGACGCCGCGGCATACAGCAGCCTGCTGAACCGAGCTGACGTCGAGACCGGTCAACCGGTGCAGGTGCTTACGGTAAACGTTCGCCGGCTGGACGACGTCATACCACCGGAACTTCCTATTGCCCTGATCAAGATCGATGTGGAGGGGGCCGAGGCGGCCGTGCTACGCGGCGCTGAACGCCTGCTCCGGCGCCACCACCCAGTGGTGATATTCGAATGCGCACCTGCCAGGCTGGCAGAATGCGTGCCGGCTCTGGATGGCGCGGGCATGCGCCTCTGGTTGCCGGCAGACTTCATCGCGGGCAAACGGAGACGCCTGGACGAAGTGATGAGCATCGGTCGGGAGCGCCATGAGTTCTGCTACGTCGCGAGTAGCGAGTGATTCCGGCCGGGCAGGCGATGCCGGCCGCCGTCGGCCGCCCGCGCTGCAGTTCAGCGAAGGTTCAGTGACAATGGAACCGGTACGGCAGGAGACAGCCCGCCTGAAGGTGCTTATCGTGTCGCCCTATTTCTATCCCCGCGTCGGCGGGCTGGAAAATTATGTCCGCCACATTGCCCGCGAGCTGAGCAAAATAGGGTGGGCAGTATCGGTTGTGTGCGGAGACGTAGCGGTGCACGCGCCTCAGCGGGAGTATCTGGACGGCTGTACGGTCTATCGCCTGCCGGTCTGGAAGGTGATCTCCAATACGCCGGTTCACCTCGGTTGGTACCGGATGCTGAAGCAGATCATCAAGACCGAGCGCCCAGATGTGATTAATGCGAACGCCCCGGTGCCCTATATGGCGGACATGATAGTGCTCGCCGCGCGTCAGATTCCGGTCGTCATGACTTACCACGCCGGCAGCATGCGAAAGGACCGGCTAGCGACCGACTGGGCCATCCGGCTCTATGAGTCACTTCTGCTGCCGCGCACGCTGAACCGGGCGACCCGCATTATCTGCAGCTCGGATTTCATCCGCGATCACTTTCTGCGCGCCTGGCGGGATAAGAGCGTGACCATAATGCCCGGTGTCGACACGGAATGCTTTGTTCCCGGCAATGCCCCGGCCGAAAGGCAAGGCATCGTATTTGTTGGTGACTTCCGTGACCCCCGCAAAGGGCTGGATGTGCTGCTCGAGGCGGTACGTGAGTTGCCCGATGTCCGCGTGCGGGTAATCGGACCTGGCGACCCTAGGCCGCAGCCCGGGGTCGAGTTCCTGGGCGTCAAATACGGCGAGGCCCTCGTGCGGGAATTGCAGCAGTCGCAGGCTCTGGTCCTGCCGTCAACGACAGAGGCCGAGGGCTTCGGCATGGTCCTGATCGAGGCACTGGCATGTGCGACGCCGGTCATCGCGTCTGACATCGGCGGCATAGCACTCGCGGTCCGGGATGGCGTGGACGGGGTACTCGTGCCGCCGGGCGATCCGATTGCATTGCGGCGGGCCATCGCCGACCTGCTCGGCGACCCTGCGCGCATTTCCGAGCTCGGGGCAGCGGGCCGGGACCGGACAGAGCGCCTGTTTACCTGGTCAGACCGCGGTCAGGCTACCGACGAGGCGCTGCGTGCGGCTTGCCTCTGCTAGCAGAATTGGGCAGCAGGCGTATCAGCGGGTCGTTGATACACTCCTTGAACTGTGGCAATGCATCTCTGAGATCCCGGCTCCGTTGCCATGTCGGTGCACTCACGGAGGGAGCTCACCTCCGAGGTGGTTCGCGAAGTTACTGAGAGTGATCGTGCGGGCCAGGCCGCCTCGTCGTCGGCGGACGGTCACCGGGCTCGTCAGCAAGCAGGCCTCGAGATGTTGCTGGCGATCGCAGCTCAGGTGCCGCTTGCGATGTCAGAGGCGGCAACGACCGTCATTCACGCCGTCCCCCGCAGGCTCCCGGAAGACGGGGCATCGGAGCGGCCGGCCCGGGAAGCGGCACCTGAGGTTTCCGCAGACCGGCAGGTCCGGCCTGCCGGTCTGCTCAGGAGTCGTCTCCGGGCTGATCACCTAGTACGCAGCTCGCTCTACCTGATGGTGAGTTCAGGTGTCCAGGCGGCACTGGGCTTTACATTCTGGCTGGTCATGGCTCGGCTGTTCAGCGCCGGGGACGTCGGTAAGGCCAGCTCGCTCATCTCTGCGACCACGCTCATCGGCTACTTCGCACTTGTCGGGCTGAACGCGACTCTGGTGCGCTTCCTGCCGACCGCGGAAGACAAGAACCCGCTGCTCACCGGTGCGTTCCTGATGGTGACGGGCACTGCCCTGGCGATAGGACTCGGATACGTCCTGCTGATGCCTTTCGTTGCCCCGCACCTGGAGTTCGTCGAGCGCAGCCCGGCTAAGGCCGCCGCATTCGTAGTCCTGACTGCCGCTACCGCAGTCAATCTGCTGACTGACTCGGTATTCATCGCGTCACGCAAAGCCGGATACTGCGCGCTCACCGATGGCGCCGTCGGCGGCGTGAGCAAGATCCTCTTCGGCCTCGCCCTGGCCGGCACCGGAGCTTTCGGCCTGTTCTCCGCGTCTGCTGGGGGGTTTGCCGCAGCGGCTGTGGCAAGCATCGTGCTGATCATGACGAGTTTGCGGTGGCGTCCCTCGCTCGACCGGCCGTTTCACGCACTCAGGCCGTTGCTGAGGTTCTCCGGGGCAAATTACGTCGCCAACGCCATGAACCTGCTGCCTAGCGTCGTGGTCCCGCTGATCGTCTTGGACCGCCTCGGCGCGAAGCAGGCGGGCTATTACTTCGTGGCCTTCCAGATGGCAGCGCTGCTGTACGCAGCCGTCTACGCAGTGGAGTCGGCTTTTCTCGCGGAGGGCTCTCAGGCTGGCGCTGACTGGCGCGCCATCAGACGCCGCAGCAGGCGCTTGGCCATTGTGTTGTTCGTGCCTGGCGGCATCGTGCTACTACTGACCGCGCACTGGGTGCTGCTGGCGTTTGGCCCCGGTTACAGCGTTAACGGGGCCGGCAGCCTCGAACTGCTTGCAGCCGCAGTCCTGCCAATTGCGGCCGTTAACTGGGCGTGGACTGTTCTCCGGCTGTCAGGACGGCTGGCCGCGCTCGTGTTCACCAGCGCGGTTTATGCCGCCGGGATCTGCGGCTCAGCATGGATCCTTGCGCCGCGCGGCCTAACCGCGCTGGCCGCCGCGTGGCCGCTGGGCGCGGCGCTGGCCGCCGTGATCGCGACCGTGATGAGCGCTCGGTCGTCAGGCAAGGCCCTGGCTCGGCACCGCCGCGGTGCATCGGTTAGCGTCCAGGCCGAGGGCAGGCGAGCCGGACCATCGTGGCAGCCCGGTGAGCAGGATCACACGGCGTAGCGGGCCAGTTTGGCCCAGCGGTCGCCAGGTATCGGAACAGGAGAATAGATGAGCCGACGTTCGCGGCGAGTGGCCGTCATCGCGACCCTGG
Organism: uncultured Actinomycetota bacterium; assembly: GCA_963831615.1. Classification (GTDB taxonomy): domain Bacteria; phylum Actinomycetota; class Actinomycetes; order Streptosporangiales; family Streptosporangiaceae; genus JAJYUU01. The sequence goes on from CAWHQU010000008.1 coordinate 808,196, forward strand.
ACGGGTTCGCAAACTCGAAGAAGGCGCTGCTCATCCGTGACCTCCTGACTGAGCGCGGGCACGCGGTCACGATCATCGACACCTTGCATCTGTCCCGGGCTTCGAGCAACGGCCGTGGCCGCGCGCTGCCCTCGCCGCAGCCGGGGAAGCTTCTGGTTTATCTCGCCGGCGCTGGGTTGCACAGCATCGAGAGGTTTCGCGGCAGATTCGCCGGCTGGCTGAGGGCTCTCCTCTACCTCCTGCAGATGCGGATCCGGGCTCGCGTCGTCGCGAACCGGATCGCTGCGCCTGCGGCTGGGGGAGCCAGCTTTGACGTCGTAATCTGCGAGTCACAAGCGGACGCCGGAATCATGCTTCACGACCTGCCTGGCACCACGAAGATCTACAACTGCGCTACGCCACTTGCCGACGAGCTGTACTTCGGCGGCGAACTGACGGACCGGGGATACCGCAATCTCAAGGCTTTCGAGGTCGAGATCTTCCGGAAGAGTGATCACCTATCTTTCCACTGGCACAGCTACGCAGAGTATGTAAGGAAGTACTACGAGTACGACGCGACGAACATATTCACGTTTGATCGCAACGCCACGGTCACTAACACTCCCGCCCGCTTCGCTGCCCAGCCGAAGATCGTGTACATGGGATATCTCGGTGGCTACTGGATTGATCTCGATCTGCTGTCCGAACTCACCCGGCTTTACCCTCACCTGGATGTCTACGGTCTACCCGAGCCGCCCGCCAGATACGGCCTGAACTACCGGGGCTACGCTTCCGAAGATCTGCTGCAGAACTACCAGTTCGGATTGATCACTTCCTCGAAGGATCGGCTGCGGTGCGAGGGGTTCTCGGCAAAACATATCGACTACCTAGCGGCCGGCCTGCCAGTACTCGTGCCGGAGTGGCGCACTGCGGCACGAGACCTTCGCGGCAGCATCTTCTACACCGTCGACAACTTCCTGGATCAGGTGCGGCTGCATTCGAGCGAGGACAGCTGGACGGCGGCGAGCAACGCCGCGCTTGATCAAGCGCGCCAGTACACAGCCGACAAGATCGCCCGGGAACTCATCGATCTTGTGGAGCTGGCCTAGTAGGGTGCGAACCCTGAGAGCAGTAACCGATCGTCCGCAGGGAGACCACGGATGGATGCACCGGCCGTGGTCGTGTCGGCGATCTGCAGACTCCCGGTCGAAGTCAGGCGTCGGGTGCTTTTCGCCTGGTGCAACCAGCGGCTTCCGCATTTCCGGAATCCAGGCACCTTCAGCGACAAGGTTAACTGGCGGATTTTGAACGACCGGCGCCCGTTGCTGGAGTGGACGTGCGACAAGCTCGCCATGAAGGAACACGCTCGCAGCGTTGCCGGCCTTCATCTGGCGGCCACCTTGTGGGCGGGCACGGACCTGCGCGAACTGGCCACAGTGAGCCTGCCTGAGCACTGGATCCTTAAGCCGAATCACCGAACTGGACTCGTGCACTTCGGCAACGGCCGGCCGGACATCGAACAATTGACTGCGGCAACGGCGTCCTGGCATCGTCGCGCCGAGGCCGAGGATCTGGGCGAGTGGGCATACTCGAGAGCGCGGCCGTTGCTCCTGGCCGAAGAGATCATCGGGACGCCGGGCGCGCCGCCGCCTGACTATAAGTTCTTCGTCTTCGACGGAGAGGTGGCCGCTGTCCAAGTCGATGTCGGAAGGTATTCGGCACACCAGCGTCGGCTCTACCGCGCGGACTGGTCGCCGCTGGAGGTTCAGTACGGCGGGGTGCCCGTTGCCCCGGTTAAGCCGCCGCCCGCGGGCTTGGGTCGCATGCTCACGGCTGCAGCCGCGCTCAGCGCTGGTTTTGAGTTTATCCGTATAGATCTGTACGATATCGACGGAAATATTTACTTCGGCGAGTTCACGCCGTACCCGTGCAGCGGCCTGGCTCGATTTGTCCCTGCCTCGTTCGACGCAGAGCTGGGCGCCAGGTGGACGCTTCCGGAGAAGTCTCATCGGTATCAGGCTCCGGGCCGGCCGACTCGGCGCACGATTGAAGCAAAGGGACAGTTTTAGGGAGACCTGACAACCTGGCCATGCCCGACCCTGCGTCCGGGATAGACTCATATGCCCGATCAGGCAGATCCTGGCGCCGGGCCTTGACGCTGCTGGCCGCCTAGGTAGCGGACATCGATAGCAGCCGGCTCCGAAATTTGGCGCGCAGCTCCAGGTCTTGAGCGGCCAAGAGAGGACGGAGCCACAGTGGTGAGGCACAGCCGGCGGCTGGTTTCAAACACAGTGAGCGCTGAGGTTGTGCACGCTGAGCCAGCCGGACGCCGCTGGTGGCCGTTCGTCGTGCCGTTGGCCGTGATCGGACTCGCGGCCAGCTTCGTGATCCCGTCGACCCGCCACCAGTGGGCGCTCTCGGTGTTCCGGCAGCCGACTCACTACACCGCGCTGTCCTTCAACGGCGCCTGGAAGCTACCCAGCGCGGTCGTTGCGTATCAGCCGGTGAAGATCTCTTTCGTTATCGATAATCAAGAAGGCCGGACTGAGGATTACTGGTATCTGATCACTCAGACCTCGGCCGGACTGACCTCGACTCTTGGCAAGTCAGTGAAGACGGTCGCGGTGGGCCGGTCTCGCACGGTATCGACGGTCATCCGCCCCAGCTGCCTGGTTTCCCCGTGCCGGATCCGCGTTTCGTTGCCCGGGCATCCCGAAACCATCGACTTTCTCGCCACGGTCAAGGCTTAGCGAGTCGTCGATGCCACTACCCGAGCCGGTACAGCAGCCAAGCTGGGCGAGGACTGCCGCCTGCCCGGCCTGGCCCGCAACGCCAGGTCAGGCATGACCTCGACCCGGCAGAGACCAGGCGGCGCCGCCAGTTCCGGCGACGAGACCCCGGCGGCGGATCTGCGATCTACTCCGGCGAGAACCTGGCACTGGCTACCCCTCACAGCCTGCGTAACCTTGCTGCTTGCCGCCAATGTGCTGGCGCTCGGCGGCTGGCGACTTCCATTCATCGGCCCGGCAATCGGGTTCTGGTTCATCCTCGGTTACCCTGCCTACCTCTGCTACACGTCATCTTTCTGGCGCGGCGCCTCGGCCGGGGAGCGAGCCGGGTACTCCGTCGCCGTGGTGATTCTCCTGCTGCTGCTGGGCGGGTTGTTCGCCAACACCATCCTGCCCTTGATCGGAATCGGCCGGCCTCTCGACACCGTCCCGGTCGTCGTGATGGCTGATTTGCTGGACGCCGGGCTCTTCCTGCTTCGCAGGCGGTTCCCTGCGCCGGTGAGGTGGCGCGTCCAGATAGCGTCTGCCGGCCAGCGGGAAACGCGTCTGATCATCGCCTCGGCGCTGTGCGTTCCGCTGGTAGTTCTGGGAGCCGGCCGCCTGAACAACGGTGCCGGAGACCAGCTCACCCTGGCCGGCCTGGCGTGCATGCTCCTGACCTTCGCTCTGCTGCTGCGCTGGCAGCGGTGGGTGCGCGAGGGCGCGATCAGTATCGTGATCTATCTGATCTCGCTCAGCGCGCTGCTCATGACGTCGCTACGGGGCTGGTCAGTGACCGGTCACGACATCCAGGGCGAGTACCTGGTCTTCCAGCTGACGTCGGCGCACGGTCGATGGAACATATCGAGTCTCCCGCACAGTACGTACAACGCCTGCCTGAGCATCACGATTCTGCCGACCGAGATCTCACGGGTGCTCCACGTTTACGACCCGGACATCTTCAAGCTCTTCTTTCAGATTCTGTTCGCGCTGTGCCCGGTACTGGTCTACGCGATCTCCCGGCGGCACTGGTCGAAACTGATCTCCATCGTGGCCGTGATCTACTTCGTCGGCTTCCCCACGTTCTTCACGGACATGCCCTACGAGAACCGCCAGGAGATCGGCTTCCTGTTCGTTGCCGCCGGCATTCTCGCGATCACCAACTACTGGTGGACAACCCGGCAGCGCCGTCTCGGGCTCGTTATAGCGGCCCTCGGCATCGAGTTGTCGCACTACTCGACCATGTACATCTTCCTCGGCATCCTGATCGTCGGCTGGGCGACCACGCGTCTGGCCGCGCGGATCCCGTGGCAGTCGCGCCGTCGTGGGGGCGAGGCGGGCGGCAGGGCGCCGCGGGGCGTGGTCGGGTACACGGTCAACATCGGCTCGATCGCGGCAGCTGCTGCAATCCTCCTGGCCTGGGGCGGCCTGGCCACCCGAACAGCCGGGACAGCGCTGTCGGCGATTGAATCGACGTTCTCCAGCTCCGGCGGACGCTCAGCGGACGTACTCTACGGAGTGCTCCACGGGTCCGCGCCGCCGCCGCAGGTGCTGCTGAAGCAGTACCGGCAGCAAACCCTCAAGCAGAATGCCTCCTCCGGCGCGTTCTTCGTGCCGGCTTCGGTCGCGGCTCAGTACCCCACGCCGTATGTCACTCTGCCCTCGCTGCCGCTGACCAAGGCCGGCCGGCTGCTGGCCGATCACGGCATCCCGGTCGACACCGTGAACACAGTGGTGCGCCAGGGGGCTGCCAAGGACGAACAGCTCTTTATCGTGGTCGGGTTTTTGGCCATTCTGGCGACGGCAGGTTTCCGGCGGAAACTGGGGGCTGAATTTATCGCACTGAGCATTGGAAGCATCGTCATGCTCGGTCTTATTACCGTGCTGCCCGAGCTGTCGGTGGAGTACGGAGTGCTCCGCGCGTTCCAGGAAGCGCTGATCATGATCGCGCCGATGCTCGTGGTGGGGTCGATGACGGTCTTCTCACCTCTGGGCGAAGTTTGGAAAGTCCGGGCGGCGACGGTCCTGTGCCTGTTCTTCTTCTTCTCGACGACTGGACTTATGCCGCAGCTCCTCGGCGGCTACCCGCCTCAGCTCAATCTCAATGACAGCGGCCAGTACTACAACAGCTACTACGTCCACCCGCAAGAACTTGCCGCGGTCAGCTGGCTGGCGAACAAGCCGGGCACACTGCCGGAGGGCATCGAAGCCTCAGCGCCGTCAGCCAGGTTCTACTTCACCGCTCCGTACGATGTCACCGGCAGGCAGTTCGTCATCCCGGCGTTCCCCACGCTTATCGAGCGGAAATCCTGGCTGCTGCTGGACTACGCGACGGTCAGGACGCGGTACGCGACTGTCGACCTCGACAGCGATCTGGTTAATTATCTCTTCCCGATTGCGCTCGTCCAGAACAGCAAAAACCTGGTGTACAACAACGGGGGAGCAGAGATTTTCAAATAATCGCCGCTGCGGACAGCAGCGGCTCGCCAGAATGCAGGTACCAGTGAAAGTTCTGCAAGTCATCGACTTGGGTTATGAGGCCGGCGGCGCGGAAAAGATCGCCCGGATCATACGCGACCGTCTGCAACAGCTCGGCCACGAGGTGTTCGTGCTGTCGACGGATATGAACTCCGCTGGCCGGCAGATGTTTGCCAATGCCACGGTCCCGGCTGTGAGCGGTGGCGCGCCGGCGCGGCTGGCGCGATATTTCTGGAACTACGAGGGCTACCGGAAGATGCGCGAGATCGTCCGCGACTTCGATCCTGATGTTGTGCACTTTCATACGATCTGCGAGTTCAGCCCGTCGATCTTGTGGGGAGCCGGCCGGAAACCAGCGATCCTCACCGTGCACGGCCCGGAGGAGTTCACGCTGAAGTTGCTGCCCTGGGTGCTTCCGCGCAGCGACTACCGGCATGGCAGCTACCGGCTCGAGGACCTGCGTTCGGTCGGCCGGTTGCGGTACTGCTACCTGCGCTACCTGCAGCGGCCGGCCTACCTGCTGGCGTTGCGGCGGCTCGAAATGGTGGCGGTGCCGAGTCAGTTCATGGCGCGGGCCGTAGCCGGCGACTTCCGGCGCACTCCAGTAAGGGTCCTGTATCCGGGCACGATCGAGGCAGCGCACTCGTCCGCGCCCCAGACGCAGCGCCCGACAGTTCTGTTCGTTGGGCGGCTTGAGGCAGTGAAGGGGGTGGAGTATCTGCTCAAGGCGTTCGCGCACGTGTCGCAGCGGCATCCCGAGGCCAGGCTGCGGGTCGTCGGCGAAGGCAGCCAGCGAGAAGTACTCGAAACGATCGCCCATGACCTGGGTCTGAGCGACGTCGTCGAGTTCACCGGCTGGGTAACGCCGGCGCAACTCTGGCGCGAGTACGGGGACGCAACCGTGGTGGCTATTCCTTCTGTCGCTCCCGAGGCTCTTGCGCTCGTGGGCGTCGAGGCACTCGCGAGTGGCCGACCTGTTATCGGGTCGAACGTCGGCGGGATACCCGAACTGATCGAGCCTGGTGTGACCGGAGCTGTTGCCGAGCCCGGTGATGATCGCGGGCTGGCTGAGGCCATCGAGAGCTTTCTCTGGGACGCGGCCAAACTTGAAGTAGCCGCGCGGGTCGCAGCCGTCAGGGTCCTTGACTTCCATGTCGAGAAGTTTGTCGATAGCCAGTTCCGGCTGTACCAGGAGGTAGCGCCGGCAGCGTCATGGCCGGCGTCTCCCATTCCGGAACCTAGCGGACGGGACCGCGGACCGAACTAGCTCTTGAGCGCGGCGGCGTAGACACGCTCCAGGTGAGCCTCGATGGCGTCGAAGGAGTAGTTGGCAGCTAGCCGGGTCGATTCAGCACTCAGGCACTTGTACCGCTCCGGATCGCTGGTGACGCTGAGCAGGGCGTCGCGCAGCCGGCCGGGGTCGCCGAGCGGCACGAGGGCACCGTTCTGCCCGTGAACGACGACGTCACGATTCCCCGGCACGTCGCTGGCCACGATAGGCAAGCTCATCGCCAGTGCCTCCAGAAGGACGAGCGGCATGCCCTCGCGCTCAGATGGCAGCACGAATACATCGGCACTGCGATAGAGCTCGATCAGTTCGGCTCCCTCGGCGCGGCCGTGAAACCTCACATTCCGCAGCCTCAGGTCCGCGACGGCGCGACGCAACTCGCCCTCGAGTTCGCCGTCGCCGACCAAGGTGGTCTCAAAGTCAGCCGAGACACCAGCAAGAGCGCGGAGCAGGAACAGCACGTTCTTCTGCGCGGTCAGCCTGCCGACGAAGAGCAGGCGCGGCGGTGTGTGCAGGCTCCGCTCGCCACTGCTGAACCGCCCCAGGTCGACGCCGTTAGGTATTACCGCGATTCGCTGCGGGTCGATGCGGTACCGCGCGGCGGTCGTCTCTCGCTGCTCTTCGCTGAATACCACCACGCTGGCTGCGCGGCGCAAGACCGGGCCCAGCACCGCCGGCTTCCATATCCTGAGCAGGAATCCGGCCGGTCCCGATGGCCCGACGTCGAGGTGCAGATGGGCCACGTACCGGTGCCCTCGCAGCAGGTGCGCCGCGAAGACCGCTTCGGGAACGAATGCCTGTGCGACGTGAAGGTGAATAAGCGACCGCCGCGGCAACCGCAACAGCGCCACGGCAAGTCCCGGCATCACCGGGGTGTGCGCGACATTCCAGCGCCGGAACCGCCGGACGCGTGGTGACGCCGGCGCTGGCTTGTCCCCGGCCGGGGACGAAGCTGACGGCCTGGCAACCGGGGTCGATCCGACGTTGGTCCGCGGCTGGCCCGCACGCGACGTCAGGACCTCAACGTCCAAGCCCTGCCTGCTCTGCCTGACTGCCAGCGACTCGACGACCTTCTCCAGTCCGCCCAGCGACGGCGGGTAATGCGCCGCGACGTGGACGACGGACCTGCCAGGCGTCAGCGACCTGGATTGGCTCATAGCGCTAGCGCAGCTGAAACCTTAGCTGCCGCCGCCGCCCAGCTGTAGTCGTCAAGCCACGGCTCCGCGCCGAAGCTGATTTCGGCAGCGGCTCCCTCACGGCCGGCGACCAAACCCTTGACTGCGTCCGCTATCGCCCGCGGAGAAGGGTCGCAGACGATACCTCGAGCTGATTTGGCGACAAGATACTGGGCGAGGTTGTCGGGTGCGGATGTCGTCACTACCGGCAGACCACATGCCATCGCTTCCAGGGCGGCGATGCCGAACCCTTCCCGCTGCGATGGGAAGACGAAGACCCGCGCCGACTTCAGCAAGCCATAGAGCTCGGCCTGGCCCCGGACAGCCTGAAAGAACTCCACTGCATCAGAGATCCGAAGCGTGTCAGCCAGAGCTGTCAGCGGGAGGTGCTCGGGACCGCCGCCGATGATCCGGCACCTCACCGGATAGCCGTCAGCGTGCAACATGGCGACGGACTCCAGCAGCATGTCCACTCGCTTGTGCGACAACAGGCGGCCTACTACGACGAGGTCGGTCTGATCTCCGAGGGGCTCGGCGGAATCGACAGCATCAAGATCGATACCGTTGGGCGCTACCGTGACTGGAATTCGCGAGCCCAGAGCCGTGCGCAATCGTTCCGCAGTCTGCTCGGAGGCCGCGATGATGTGATCGGGCAGGCGCATGGCGCACGATTCCATGAGCCACGCAGCGACGCCTGGCAAGCCCAGATACTGCATCCAGTAACGCCGTCCCCAGACCTCATGCCAGGTCACGACGAGGCGCTTGCGCCGCACCCAGGTCACCAGCCGGAGAACCGGGATCTGCAGATAAGGCATATGGTCGGCTTCAAGCACGTCGAATCGGCACCACAACAGGCGCAGGCACCCGATTGCGAAGAAAACTGCCTGCACAATCGACCGGCGCTCGCCTGTATATAGCGGCCACCTGCGGCAGAGCGCGTGATAAGTGACGTTCCCGTCGCGGTGGATGCGCGGGCCCGCCCACCAGTTCATTGTGTAAATATGCACCTCGGCTGTCTCCGCGAGACAGCCGGCCAATTCGTGGTAGCGCTGTTCCTTGCCCCCGAGGTGGTATGGATAGATGGCATCGGTGACCAGAGCCACCACTGGTGGCCGCGCCGTCGCGGCTGTGGCACCTCGCCCGGCCATCAGCCCGCCACGTGCATGAATTCGCCATCTACCTCGTCTGTCAGCGTGCTGCCGGGAACTATGCGCGCGTCGCGCCCGCGGCCGGCGTACTGTTCGGCAATCAGTGCTGACCGTCGGCTTAGCCGCACCCGGAGCAGAATCCAGATGCACGCGACGGCGTCGCGCCAGGTAATCTTCTTGCCCTCCGCATGCGAACGACCGAAATAGCTGACCGGAACCTCAAAAGGGCGGACGCCGATTCGCAGCAATGATGCGGTGATTTCGGTGTCCAGACCGAATCCGCTCTCTTTCAGCTCAATGCCGCGCAGCAAGTCGGTTGGCATCAGCTTGAGGCACGTGTGCAAGTCGCTCAGGCACGCATCAAAGAGCACATTGGCGATGCGTGTCAGCATCTTGTTGCCCATGGCATATCGATAAGACCGGTAAACGGTGTTATACCCGAACAGGCGGACGCCGTAGACTACTTCGCACCGTCCTTTGACGATAGGCTCTAGCATGCGCATGACGTCCTCGACCACGTACTCGAGGTCCGCATCGAAGGGCAGCACGTAGTTACCAGAAGCCAGCGCCGCGGCTGACCGAAGAGCCGCTCCCTTCCCGCGGTTCTGATCGTGATGAAAGACCGTGACGCGCGGATCGGTCACCTCGCCGAGCAGGTCAGCCGTCCGGTCGGTGCTGCCGTCGTTCACGACGATCAACTCGATATCGCACGGGAATTCGCTCGTCAGAATTTCCTGGACCGCCCGGGCGATCGTGTCCTCTTCGTTGTACGCCGCCATGATGATCGAGAGCGTAAGTCGCCTGCCGGCGTCCGGCGCGATTGAGGTCAAGGCGGGCTTGGGCGCGTATCCGCTGGCCGTCGTCACGATCAGCCGGGTCCGGTCATGGCCGGAGTCCTCAGATCGCTCGCCGACGGCGTGTCCCGCAGGCTTTGCCTGCCGCGGAACAGTGTCGCTGGCGACTTCAGCGGCCATGAGATCCCCCTTCTCCGGACGGCGAGCTAGGTGCGTAAAACGGGTCGGACGCTGGGCAATGCGACAACACAGTAGAACAGTCGCGCTAGCTGCGTCTGTAGGGAGGCGTCCCCATGACTCTGCATACCGGCGCAGGTGCGGACGGTCCGGGCGAGGCCTCGTCTGGCAGTTATCAAGGCCTGGCGCGCGTTGACCGTTGCTGATGCTAATACAAATATCCGTAACGGGTGAGCTGGTAGAGATTTATTCCGTTAAGCCCCACTCCGTTCCGCGCTGCTGTTACGCTGCCGCGGACTCGCCGTTGCCTCATGCGATCGTCGGTACTGCTCGTACTGCAATGGCTACGCTGAGTCGTTGTCGTCTTTGGGCTGTGACGTCCAATAGACAGAGGAAACCGGGCAATAGATACAAGCGACTCGGACTGAAGGGGCCAGTGATGTTCCGGCGGCACAAGCTTTCTCTCGGCATCGGTGTTGCGGCAGTGGCAGCTCTGTCGGGCTTGGGCATGTCTGCCGGACCAGGACCCGGCACATCGGCCGCGCTGGCTGCTCCGCTCACGAGGGCCACTCCGGCGGCCGGCAGAGCCGTGCCTGCGCCCCGGGGCAAGCCGGTCTTCAACGCTACCTTCCACGGAACGCATCTCGACACCAAGATCTGGGACACCTGCTACCCGAAGATGGCCAACTACGGCGGCGGCTGCCGGAACTGGGGCAACCCGGAGGAGGCGGAGTGGTACCTGCCGTCACAGGTCAAGGTTTCCGGCGGCGATGTCCGGCTTTACGCGCGGCGCAAGCCGACCGCAGGCACGACATCGACCGGGGCGCCGAAAGAATACGGCTGCCGCTCCGGCATGATCACCAGTTATCCGGGGTTCAAGTTCGAGTACGGGTTCGTGCAGGTCGTAGCAAACATCCCGCATGGCCGCGGACTATGGCCCGCGCTCTGGCTCGCCGCTGCCAATGGCCAGTTCCCGCCCGAGATCGACATGGTCGAGAGCTGGGGAGTGGCTGTCACGACGGGAAGCTTCTACCACCCGGTGATCGGGCATCACTCACGGGCTGTCTACTCGCCGAAGCTCACCGTGGGCTGGCATACCTATTCATTGTCCTGGACGAGGTCGAGGCTCGCTTACTACGTGGATAACAAGCTCGTCCTGACGGTCACCAAGTACGTGCCGCGTCAGCGGATGTACTTCCTCGCCGATCTGGCCGAGTATCTCCCCGCCAAGGCTGGCGACTGCACCGGCCAGCTCATGATCAAGTCGGTCAAGATCTGGAAGTCGTGACCGGGAACGGGGCTAGGCCAGACTCGGCGGCTGAGCGCGATCGGTTTGCCACGTATTAGCCACGTACGCCACCTGGCGAAAGCTTCGAGGTTTCGGCCAGGATGGGCCATGCGCGGCGGGGCAGCCGGGCATCATACGGGAGGAAATCGTCATGGCCATGCGGAACGTCATCAGCACGCTGAACACTGCCGACGGCACTGAGATCATGGGCCCCGGCATCCTGATGTGGCATTACCCGAGCGCCGACATCGTCAACGGCAGCCTGCTGACCGTCGAGAGCAATCACTTCTGCGTGCTGAAGTCACGCGGCGCGATCTTGAACGTCTACGAGACCGGCCAGTACCCCGTGGAGACGCCGCAACGGCCGCTGCTCGGCAATTTCCAGCAGGCGTTCTACGGCGGCCAGTCGCCCTGGCAGTACGAGGCGATGTTCATCTCCCGCGCCAAGAGCGTGGTGAAAGCCCAAGGCGTGGCGCTGTCCAGGGAACTCGCCGAGATGGTCTACGACGTCGACTACTACGTGCACATCGACACCAAGGAAGACGCAGTCAAGCTGGTGACGCACATGCCTTACCAGGGGCACGCGCTCACGACCGACATGCTGAATGCTTACGCCGGGCCGGTCGTCGAGCAGGCCATCAATCAGCTCGTCCAGGTGACACCGCTTGAGCAGGTAAACGAGAAGATCCACGACATCACCGAGCTGGTCCGCGGGCACCTGCAGGACTTCCTGGTCATCTACGGAGTGACCCTGAACGACGTCAAGGTACTGATGCGGCCGCGCGACGAAAGGATGCGCGAGCTCATTTCCCTCCGCGCCTTCGGTCTTTCCGAACTCGACGCCGTCCGCTATTACGTGGCGCTGAAAATGGCCGAGCGTGGCCTGGTGTCGGCCCCCAACATGGCCGTTGGCGAGTCGTTCAACATCGGCATTACCGCGGTGCAGGCTGGCATGGCAGCGGGCGTTCCCGGCCTCAGTGATCTTGCCGGGAACGGCGGCGCGATGACCGGCGTGCCGCAAGTGGCAGCGGCGCCGCACGCTCCGGTGCCGCACGCGGGGATCTGACCGGCGTGGCCGACGGCCCGTCGGGGCTGCTTCGCGCGTTCCTGGCCACTGATGTCTACACCGACAAGGGCAGGCTGCGCTCCGATGACCTGCTCGTCCGCGAGCGAGTCGGCCGGGAGCTCGGTACCGCCGCGGCGGCCATCAGGAACCTGATCAGTGCCTGGCGGGCGGACCGGGTGCCACCGTCGACCCGGGAGCAGCCGTTCCCGCCGGCGGAGGTGATGGAGCCCATCCGCCGCGCCGAGCGACTGGTGAAGTCGATCGAGGACGTTTCGGTCGCGGTGCGCGGCTTGCCGCTGCTGAACCAGGACAAGGTCTGGGACCGGGTGCGGCACGTCGGACTCGATGAGCTGATGCAGTTCGACTGGACCCTGGTGGGCGAGGCAGTGGCAGTCGCGTCGGCCGCGCAAGCGGCGGCAGCTCTCGACGTCCTCGACATCGCCGCGCAGGAGGCCAGGCTGCGTACTATCCGCGAGGTGATGGCCGACCGGCAGCGCTACATCGAGATCAGCTAAAGCCGCGCCGGCCAGCATCCTCGTCCGGGTCGGCAGCTCCAGCTGGCGGCCGCGGGCTGTCGGGATCCCGAATGGGAAGCTCGATCTCCAGGGTCGTGCCCGTCCCGGGCGGGCTGTGCAGATCGAGGTGACCGCCGAGGGCCTCGGCGCGGTCCTTGAGCCCGACGAGGCCAGACCCGCTGAAGTCCGCGCCGCCACAGCCGTCGTCGCGGACGCGCACATACAAGACGCTCTCGATTTCGACCACCTCGACGTCGGCGATGGTGGCGCGAGCGTGCTTGGCGGCGTTGGTCAGTGCCTCGGCGACGGCGTAGTAGGCGGCGATCTCCACCGGCTCGGGCAGCCGCCCGGCAACGTCGATGTCGAGGCGGACCGGGACGGGGCATCGGCGCGCCAGCGTCCGCAGCGCGGGGCGCAGGCCGCCATCGGCGAGGATGGCCGGGTGCAGGCCACGGGCGATCTCGCGCAGGTCGGCTAGTACCCCGTCCAGCCCGGCGGCCACTTCGTCCAGCTGCTGTGCGACTCCGCCGGTCCGGGCTCCCAAGGCCGCCTCGGCGGCGCGCAGGTCCAGGGCAAGGGAGACCAGGCGCTGCTGGGCTCCATCATGCAAGTTGCGCTCGATGCGGCGGCGGGTCGCATCAGCGGTGGCTACGATCCGCGCCCGGGAGGCAGCCAGGGCGGCCTTTGCCTCGGCGTTGGCGATAGCGGTAGCGGCCAGTTCCGTGAACCCGGCCAGCCGCGCCTCGGTTCCGGCCGGAAGCGGCACCGTTTTCGACGCCACGATCATGACGCCCCACAGCCGCCCCTCGACGCTGACCGGCACGCCGACCGCCGCGCGCAGGCCCAGCTCGCGGACGACCTTGGCGACCGGGCCCGACGCATCACGGTAGTCATCGATCCGCGCCGCCCGCCTGGTGCGGAACACCAGCGTGTGAAGGTCCTGCCCGCCGAGCTCTTCCCGGACGCCGACGGAGACGGCTGCGCCTGCCCTGCTCCAGCTGGCAACCACTGTTATTGCGCTGTCCGGGCCGTACCGCTTCATCGTCGCGCGATCCGCACCCAGCAGGCGCCCGGCTTCCTCGGTGACTGCGGCGAGCACATCGGCCGACGACGCCTCGCGCGCTACGAATGTAGCTACCCGCCGCAACGCGGCTTGCTCCTCGGCGAACCTGCGCAGTTCCATCCGGGCCTCCGCGTTAGCGATCGCGGTGGCGGCCAGTTCGGTAAACCCGCCCAGCCTCGCCTCGGTCCCGCCCGGCAGCGGCCCCACCCGGGATCCCACGATGATGGCGCCCCACAGCCCGCCGTCCACGTAGACCGGCGCGCCGACAGCGGCGTGGAACCCGGACTGGCGCACTGCCTCCGCGATCGGGCCCGATGCGGCACGGTAGTCATCTATCCGCGCAGCCCGGCCGGTCTGGAGAATCAGCGTCTGCACGTTCCGCCCGACCAGCCTTACCCGCGAGCCGACCGGGGAGGCAGGGCCGGCCCTGCTCCAAGCGGCGACGATCGTTCCCTCGCCGTCGGGGTCATACCGGGTCATCGTTATGTGGTCGGCGCCCAGCAGCCGCCCGGCCTCCTCGGTGACTGCGGCGAACACCTGCTCAGGCGCTGTGGCTTGGGCCACCAGCGTCGCAACCCGCCGGAGCGCAGTCTGTTCCCCCATGATCCGGTCATCGCCAGGCCGCCGCGGCAAGACAACCATCCAACTGAGTCTATCGGCGCCGATCCGCCCGCCGAAGTATCCCCCAGGTAGTCTGTGCCCGGAATGAGCACTACAGAGAGCAGGCTGCCTGCGGATACGACGGCAATCGTCCATCTCGTCAGGCACGGCGAGGTGGAGAACCCGGACGGCGTACTCTACGGCCGCTTGCCGGGCTACCGGCTATCCGAGGCCGGCCGGCTGATGGCGAAGAAGGCTGCCGACTACCTGGCCGGCCGGGACGTGACCGTACTGCGGTCATCACCGCTGGAGCGCGCGCTTGAGACGGCGGAGCCGATCGCGGCGGAGTTCGCGCTTACCGCGGCCGTTGACGACCGGCTGATCGAGCCATGGAATCACTTCGAGGGAATGCGGTTCGGCGTAGGTGACGGGGCGCTGCGGCAGCCACGCCACTGGATCTACCTGCGGAACCCGTTCCGGCCGTCGTGGGGCGAGCCGTACCGCGAGGTCGCCGCTCGCATGCTGGCCGCGATCAACGATGCGGCCATCGCTGCGAACGGGCACGAGGCGGTCTGCGTCAGCCATCAGCTCCCGATCTGGATCACCAGGCGTGCCGTCGAGGGTCGCCGGATGTGGCACGACCCGCGGCGCCGCGAATGCGCACTCGGCAGCGTGACCAGCCTGGCCTTCACCGACGGCAAGGTGACCTCGGTGAGCTACGCGGCGCCCTCCGGGGACGGCCGGCGGCAGGTGGCCGGTGCCTGAAAGCTGGCTGTCAGCCGGCTGAGAAGCAGCGCAAACGCCGGCCCCCCGTAACCGACCGGCGCGGAATCCGGCACAATGGGGCCGGTACTACTGCCTGTAGGAGATCATCCGAGTGTCCCGGCTGCCCGTTCCCGCTCGTATTGCGATCGGTGCTGCCGTGGCCGCGCTCGCCAGTCTGGCGGCGGCCGGATGCGATGGTGGCCAGATAGCGGCCGACGTTCCGCAGAGCAGCGGCCAGAGCTTCGTCGGTCACAGTTACGAATCCACCTTCTACCAGGTCGGCCAGCGGCCGGACTTGCCCGTCGTGTCCGGAACGACGCTGACCGGTCAGCGGCTGAACCTGGACTCCTACAAGGGCGACACGCTCGTGGTCAACTTCTGGGGCTCCTGGTGCGACCCCTGCCGCGCCGAAGCCCCGGCCCTCGGCACGCTGGCTCGCGAGCTGGAGCCGGACCACGTCCGGTTCGTCGGCATCGACATTCGCGACGAGCCTGATGCCGCGCTCGCGTTCATGCAGAATTTCAACGTCAGCTATCCGAGCCTGAACGATCCCAATGACGAGATCGCGCTGGAGTTCCACGACACTGTGCCGCCGGCGGCGATCCCGACGACCCTGGTCGTCGACCGGAGCGGACGGATCGCGGCCCGGATCTTCGGCGCCTCCACGTATGCCGAGCTCAAGGAACTAGTGGTTAAGGTGGCCGGCCTGAAGTCATGACGGCTGCTAAGGGTGATGCGATGACCGGAGTGTCTGCGGACGGAGAGATCCGCGCCGCGGGGCCTGATCTTTCGCACCCGGTCGGGCTTGCCGATTCCGGGCCCGCTGGCGCTGAAGCTGGCGCCGGCTCAGGCGGCCGCGAGCGCCGTCCGCGTGCGGGTCGTCCGCGTGCCGGGCGGCTCGGTCCGGTCGGCTGGCTGCGCTGGTTCTGGCGCCAGCTCACCTCTATGCGAACGGCGCTGATCCTGCTGTTCATGCTGGCACTGGCCAGCGTGCCGGGGTCCGTCCTTCCCCAGGAAGGCATCGATCCGGCCGCGGTCACTCAGTACTACCAGTCGCACCCGTCGCTGGCACCGGTCCTGAACCGGCTCTCACTGTTCAACGTGTTCTCGGCACCCTGGTTCGCTGCGATCTACCTGCTGCTGTTCGCCTCGCTGGCCGGCTGCGTGCTACCGCGGACGTTCCGCCTGGTCGGGTCGGCCCGGCAGAAGCCACCGCGCGCACCCAGCAACCTCGGCAGGCTGCCTGCAAGCGCGACCTACACCACCGACCTCGCGCCGTCGGCTGCGCTTGACTCGGCGGCCGGCCTGCTGGCCGCCGGCGGTTCCGGCTGCACCGCGGCGATGGCTGGGTCTCGGCTGAGAAGGGCTACCTGCGCGAGGTGGGTAACCTGCTCTTCCACATCGCGCTGCTCGCGCTGCTGGTCTCGGTCGGCCTCGGCGGAATCTTCGGCTACAAGGCCAACCGGCTGCTGATCGTCGGCCAGGGCTTCGCCAACACCCCCACCGATCTGGACGTGTTCCGCCCGGGCCGGCTAGTGAGCCCCAGTGACCTGCAGCCGTTCTCGATCAACTTGCTGAGCTTCCGGGCCAGATACGTAACCTCAGGCCCCCAGCTCGATCAGCCGATCGCATACGACGCAGCGATGAGCTACCGCCCCGGACTCGGCGGCGCGGTTAAGCACTATGTGCTCACGGTCAATCACCCGCTGGTCGTCGACAACGTCAGCGTCTACCTGATCGGGCATGGCTACGCGCCGATCTTCAAGGTCACGGACGGCACGGGCAAGGTGCGCTGGAATGGCCCGGTGCCGTTCATCCCGGTCCAGCAGACGACCCTCACCTCTGAGGGCGTCGTCAAGGTGCCTGACGCGCAGCCTTATCAGCTCGGCTTCGCCGGCGTGTTCCTGCCGAGCGCTGCCGAGGGCGCGAACGGCCAGCTTGAATCGGTCTTTCCCGGCCCGCTCAACCCGCGGGTGAGCCTGGTCGCCTTCAAGGGCAACCTGGGCATGAACTCCGGCCAGCCCCAGTCGGTCTACACACTGGACACCAAGGGCCTGAAGCAGTTGCCTGTCGCGCCGCGGCCGCTCAATGCCGGGCAGTCGGTGAAGCTGCCGGACGGCGCCGGGAGCATCACCTACCTCGGCTATCAGCAGTGGGTAAGCCTGGCCATTACCTACGACCCGGGCCAGTTGCCGGCCCTTGCCTCCGGAATCGCTGCCCTGGCCGGGCTGATCTTGTCGTTCCTTGTTCGCCGGCGTCGCGTGTTCGTGCGCGCCGTGGCCAGTTCTGACGGAGGTAGCGAGGTCAGCCTCGGCGGGCTGGCCCGGTCGGATGCGGCTGGCGGCTTCGATACCGAGTTCGCGGAGCTGACCCGGCTGCTGCGCACCGAGCACGGCGGCCGGTCCGTGCAGGTCAGCCGGATCGGCGACGGCACCGTTGACGGGCCAGATGATTTTGATGACCGGGAACGTGGCGGGCTCGCCGTCCCGGCCGCACGACCAGTCGCGGCGCCGACCGCGACTGATCAAGCCGGGACCGGCGAGTCCCGGACTGGAAAGCCCCGGCCCGCAGTATCCCGAACCGCCGAGACGGCGACTCCCGAGGGCGCGACAGTCGCGACCGCGGAGACGCTCACCGGCCGAGAGGAAGAGTGAGGCTCCGATGCCCGTCAACACGACCCTGGCTGACTTCAGCAACGGGCTGCTGCTCAGCACGCTGATTCTGTACGCACTGGCGATGCTGTGCTACGCGTCGGACTTCGCTTTTGCCAGGCACCGGGTCTTGGCCGGCGTCGGCGAGGCTGAGGCTACTCCGGCGAAGGCTGACGTTACGGCGTCGGCTGAACTGGTGGAAACGCCCGAGCTGGTGACGGCGGGCGCAGGCAGTGCTTCAGTGCCGGCCGAGGCTGTTCCGCCGGCTAACGGAGCCCCGCCGCGCCGGGCGCCCGCTGCGGGGGCTGCAATGGCCGGAGCGGCTGCCGGGATGGCCGTGCTCACGGTTGCGGGCGCCGCCAGCCTCACCTCTCATGGCGGCCCGTCGAGCGACGAGCCTGTCAGCCGTTGGCCGTCGCGCTTCTGGATGCGGCTCGCATTCGGCCTGACGTGCACCGGGGTCGCCCTGCATGTGTTCGCCATCCTGACTCGCGGACTTGCCGAGCACCGCGTGCCATGGGGCAACATGTACGAGTTCATCGGCGCCTTCACGTGCATGGCTGTCCTGGTGCTGGTAGCCGCCTCGGTCTGGTACCGGGCCTATTACATGGGCCTGTTCGTGCTGTTGCCCGTGGTGCTCGCGCTCGGCATCGATCTGACCTGGATTTACACGCCAGCGGGCGCGCTGGTCCCCGCGCTGCAGTCGTACTGGATCGCGATTCACGTGACGGCGATGATCGTCGCGATCGGCCTGTTCATCTTCGGTGCCGTGGTAACCACCTTGTACCTGCTGACGGACCGCAGCCAGCGCCGCCTGGCAGCCGGGCAGTCCTCGTGGTCGGCGGGCATCTGGCAGCATCTGCCTTCGCCGGCCATCCTTGACCGGCTCTCTTACCGGAGCGTGCTGTTCGGGTTCCCGGTGTGGACGTTTGGTGTCATGGCAGGAGCGATCTGGGCTGACCACGCCTGGGGCCGGTACTGGGGCTGGGACCCGAAAGAGACCTGGTCGTTCATCACCTGGGTTGTCTACGCCATGTTCCTGCACGCTCGGGCGACGGCGGGCTGGCGTGGCCGCCGGGCTGCCTGGATCCACCTGGCCGGGTTCACCTGCCTGATGTTCAACGTGGTCGGCGTCAATCTGTGGATCACTGGCCTGCATTCCTACGCCGGGATGAGCTGAGCCGGAACTGGCGCTCAGACTGACCCGGTTGCTCGCGGCCTGCCAGAATCGTCACCGTGATACCCGACGCGCTGCGTGACTTCTTCCTCGCGAGCGCTAGCGTCGCGGGCGCGCTCATCGGGCTGCTGTTCGTGGCCATCTCAGTGTCGGCGGATCGCATACGCCGGGAGAGTGCGGGAACGCAGGTTCACCGGATACGGGCTTCGGCGGCACTCACGGCGTTCGCCAACGCGCTGGCAGTGTCGATGTTCGCGCTGATCCCAGGGCAGAAGATCGGCCCGACTGCGGTGGTCGTCGCAATCGTGGGTCTGCTGTTCATCCTGGCGTCACTGCTGTCGCTGGTCCGGTTGCGCAGGCTGCGATGGACTTCGGTCAGTGACGCGACGTTCCTGCTCGGGCTGGCAGCCGCGCTCGTGATCCAGCTGATTCAGGGCATGGATGTGATAGCGCAGCCGACTGACACCGGCGCGATGCGGACAATCGCCACACTGGTTATCGTCTGTGCCCTGATCGGGATTGCCCGGGCCTGGGAGCTGATCGGCGGGCCGGAGATCGGCCTGTGGCAGGAGTTCGCAGCGCTGCTCCGGCGACCTGACCGGAGCGATGGGTCAGCAGCAGATGCGAAGGCGCCCGGGCCAGCCGACTGACCGTTAGGAGGGTTATGAGGATCCATGAGCAAACCAGTGATCAGATGGCTTGACGACGTGGCAGAACATGACTACGAGGCGGCTCACAACTACCTGTCGCTTAAGTTCGACGAGAAACGCGCGGGCGAGATCGTCGATCGCATCAGGAGGGGCAAGCTGACCTCGCGCCGCGCTAACGACATACTGCGTGCGACCGGCCTGGCTGCGCTTCCCCTCACAGATCCCGGGGTGCGGCGTGACCTGCTCAAGCTGCTCAGCGGGGAGAAGCTGTCGCCCGTCCTGGTGTGCGATCAGAAAGCGGGCGCAGACATTGCTGACGGGTACCATCGCGTCAGCCTGGCCTACAACGTTGACCCATTCATGAGCGTGCCGCTGAGGCTGGGTTAGCGAAGCCGCAGGAGTTGCGGCAGGACCTGGTCAGCTGCACGCGGAGCTCGTCGCGTGGCGCGTTAACGAGCCCTCGCGCGACTCGCGAATCCGGCGAGCGAGTTCGACGAGGAAGTCCTGGTCGTCGTCCGGGCCAAGCGGCCGCCGTTCGATGAGGCCGACCGGGCCAAGCGGCTCCCCGTAACCGGCAGCCGCTCGGGTGGCCGGGTGCCGGAGCAGGGCCTCGGACGGCCCGAAGCCACCAGCTGGGTACGGGTTCGACCGGTGAATGCCGAGACGCTGAGGGCGGCCGACCAGCAGCCAGGCACCGGCGCCGAAGATCCAGAAGGCGCCAGCGATCACCAGCCAGGTGCCTTTGCTGAAGGTCGTGAACTCCGAATCCGGCGTCATCGTGATGTCGAGCATGCACGGCAGCACGAAGCCGACGCTAAATAGGATGATAAGAGCACAAGCCAGCCACATGCCCGCAGCCTAGCTGCTAAAGCACGGTCCCCGGTCACGAAATGCATGATCTGTCCGACTCGTCGGCTGCCGGGCGGCGAGCACGATGGGGTTGTCAGGCGGTGACGTTCCGTTACATCCGGCTGACATCGCGACGAACGAGGCATAACCTGGCGGCAACGGTGCCTTGTCTAGCACTGTTCGTGATATTTCCCACAGTGGGGCTGATGGATGCTGCTTCGGTTATTTCGCGGTCGCCGCTGGTGGCCAGGCCGCGGTCGCATGGCCGTCGGCCAGAAGGACCGTCGCGCGAAAGTCGGTGCCGGCCGGGCAGCTAGTGGTCAGTCAGGTGCCGCGCCGCCGGGGCCAAGTCGAGCCGGACAGCCACCTGCGAGCCAGCTGGCAGGGCCGCCCGTGAAGCGGACCGCGGCATCGGCCACGGCGTGGCCGGCCGCGCGGCCTGCGAGTCGCCCCGGAGCGCACCGTGCCGTGACAGGCCGCGCCGCCGCTCGGGCCGCCATCAGGGCGGCGCCAGACACTCCTGGCCCGGCGTCAGTGGCCGGCGTTGCGAACACGGCCCGGCCAACTGCTGCGGCACGATCGGCTGGCGCGGCAGGGTCGGCACGTTCAGCCGGCGCGAGCATGGCTAGCGCGTCGCGCGAGCCGGCCGTTGCCTCTGACGAACGGCCCTGGTACGCGAAAGCCCGCTCTGGCCGCGCTGATCTCGGCCTGCGCGACTGCGGTTGCCTGGAGCAAGTACTGGTCCGGGAGTGGGTGTCGAGCGCGGTGCCCGCGCCGGAGATCGTCACTGCCATCAACCGGCTAGCGGGTTTGCCCCAGTTGATCAAGGAGAAGCTCGCGGCCGGGCTGGATGCAATTCACGTCGGGCCGGGCGGCGTGCCAGACCTCGATCACATGGGCGGCCTGAAAGGCGTACCGCTGCCGTCGGGCCGGGCGACCTGGGATGCATGTGCCGGGGCGTACGGCGACCGGAAGATAATAGTGGGGTCCCGTCCGTCGCCTACGCCCGATGTGATGTGCCACGAGGTCGGGCACGCACTCGACGACATCGATGGCTCGGGCGGCGCATGGCAGTCCGACGCGGCCGACTTCGCGGCCTTGTACGACCGCTGCTTCCCGCATCTCGCCAGCGAGTTCCACCGCAACGACAGTTCACTCGGCCGCAGGGAGTTCTTCGCCGACGCGTTCGCCGCCATCGCGTCCGGCCAGCGTCCGGCGCTGGTCGAGATGCTCTCCGGCGATACCAGGACGGCGCTCGACGTGATGCTCTACTTCAACGTGCGCTACGGCATTTAACGAGGTCCATGCGATGTTCGTGATCCGGCTAGCCAGCGGGAATCTGCTGGTGCCCGAGTACGCGGCTACCGAGTCCGCCAACCGGTTTCTCGGCGATGCTTACGTGGAGATCGGCCCCGACCACGCCGACTATGCGCGGCTCGCAGCGCAAGCCATCACTGCCGAAGAAGACTCCGCGCGCCGGCAGCGCTGGCGGGATGGCGATGAGGCGTTGCGCCGCGAGTTTCTCGACTACCTGGCGCGCCACGGCGCTGAGGGCGGCTGGAACCACGAAGCGTAGTAGCGACTGCACGCTGCGCGTCTGCCGCATTGATGGGGGCCAGCAGCGCAGGAGGCAACGGAGCGCCCCCGACAATAGCTAGTCAGCCTGCCCGGCCAGGGACTAACTCAGCCGGCCTCCGCTGAGTCAGGGCTTCCGTCGAGCAGGTCACGCACTTCGGTCTCCCTGAACCGGCGGTGGCCGCCGGGTGTCCGGATGCTGCTAATCCGCCCCGACGCGGCCCACCGGGTGACAGTCTTAGGGTCGACTCTGAAGAGTGCGGCTACTTCCCCCGGAGTGAGCAGACGCTCACTGTTGCCGTCCATCGTGTTCACTCCCTGGTCCCTGAGGGTCAGTCCACAAGTGTCGCAGAAACTCGCGAACTTAGCCACAAACGACAGCTTTATCCCTTGATTCGGAAAATTCCGTCTGAACCTTCAGTCAAGCCCAGAATCCGGTTCGATGTCCAGTGACCGCGTCGCAGCGCCGGGTGTACTCCGGACGCCCTCATCCGGACACCCAGCAATGACGCTGGCCTTCGTGCACTACGCTCGTACTGCCATGCGCGCGACACTGACTTACACACTGCTGCGGCTGCTGATTTTCGTGGCCGCCGCCCTCATCCTTGCGCTGGCCGGGATGAGGGGCATTCCGCTGCTCCTGGTAGCACTGATCATCAGCGCAATCGTCAGCCTGCCGCTGCTTTCCAGGCTGCGTGACCGGATGTCGACTTCGTTGTCTGGCCGGATGACCCGGTTCCGCTCGAAGCTCGACGCGGGCACCAAGGCTGAGGACATCGACTAGGCCCGGGCGGGCGGCCGGCCTGGGTCATCGCACAGGCCGTAGCTGCCGGTTTCCGGCGGCTACCGTCCCGGCGTTGCCTGCGCGGCGAGCCAGCCGCCGGACGTCAGCATGGTGAGCACCGCCTGCACCGCTTCTGACCGGCTGACCGTAGACGTGTCGATGACAAGCTCTGCGTCGGCGGGCTCCTCATAGGGATCGGACACACCGGTGAACTGCCCGATCAGTCCCGCCCGCGCCTTCGCATAGAGCCCCTTCCGGTCGCGTGCCTCGCACACCTCCACCGGCGTCGCCACATAGATCAGGAAGAAATCGCCGGCCTCGCTCACCATCTGCCGGACCTGGGCCCTAGCGGCAGCGAATGGCGCGATCGGCGCGCAGATCGCGATGCCGCCATGCCGCGCGATCTCCGCGGCCACGAAGCCGATCCGGGCGATGTTGAGATCGCGGTCCGCGCGCGAGAAGGTCAGGCCCGCGGACAGCAACTGGCGGACCAGGTCGCCGTCGAGCAACGAAACCTGCCGGTCGCTGCGCTCGGTCAGTACGTCCGCCAGGTCTCTCGCGACTGTCGACTTGCCCGAGCCGGACAGCCCGGTCAGGAACAGCACCAGACCTCGCTCCGACCTCGGCCGTCGCACTCGCCGCAGCTCGCGTGCGACGGCCGACGGCATCACCCACGGAGGGATCTCGGTGCCGGCATCGAGCAGATCGCCGATCTGGTCGGCGGACAGATCCTCTTGCTCGGTTCCGGGCTCGATCAGCGCATGCGGTCGCCACACTTCCGCGCGCGGGTCGTAGGCCCAGTCGCCGGACGGGATGATCGGGATGACCGCGCTGGCAGCCAGGTCGGCGCCGGGCGGCAGGTCCGCAGCATCGACAGCGTTGCCGTCGGCCATCAGATGCGTCGCCCCGTAGGCCGCAGCGACCCGTGCTCGCAAGGCAAGCTCGCGTGCGCGGCCGTCCGCAGGTCCTCCGCCTGCGTGTCCCGGCCGCGGCGGCAGCGGCACCGGCACGACCCGCGCTCCGGGCGGCAGGCTCGTCATCGCCGCCAGCACCGCCCGGATCAGCGCTTGCGGCGTGCCCACTACGTCGACATGGCCGCCGACCAGCGGCAGGATCAGGACCTGCGCCTTTAGCTGGCCCGCCAGGTGCCTGATCTGACCGATCTGCCGGCTGGTTAGCGGGGATCTGGTCGCGAAGGCCAGTACTGGCCCCTCGCCGAGTTGCGCCCGGCTTGCCGCCGGAGTCAGCATCAGCCGGCGGAACGGCCCGTGCTCAGGGGCCCGGCTCGCCGACACCGTTCCGGCCAGCCGCACCAGGGTCGTCCGGGCGGAGTTAGCCGGCGAAGGGTCGGCCAGCGAAGGGTCGGCCAGCGCCATCGGATGCAGCCCGTCGGCCCGCGCTACGTCAGCATGCAGCGCCGTTCGCTCGCTGATCGTCAGCACGGCGATCGGCGTACCTTCGGGATCCGCCAGCAACAGGCGATCCGACAGCTCCACTCCGGCAGGCAGCGCAGCCGCAGGGACGTCCAGGGTTACTACGGCCGGGAACGGGGTGCCATCAGCGAGCTGCCACGACTGTCCGACCGCGGCCGTATCGGTCATCGTCATGAACCCGGTCAGCGGCGCGAACGCGCCGGACAACAGCAGCTCAAGGTCGCCGAGCTGGCTCGCGCTAAGCGTGCAGGTCGGCAGGGAGCTGAGCTCGGCCGGGGACACGGCCTGCACTTCAGCGGTCACGTTCTCCTCCATCCCGCTCACACCGGGCATGCCCGAGGTTACACGTGACCAGCGGGAGAGGTGCTGCTAGTACAGCACTCGCGCGAACTGATCCTCTGGCTTCCTGATGACGTAGTGCAGCTCGTCGTGGCCGCTGGTGAAGTGACCGCCGGAGAGCCATCCGACCACCGTGCGCCCGAACGCCGCGGCGACGCGGCCGGGCCCGCGCGCGGCGCGTCGTGTCTGGCGATTTGCGATCACAAGCCCGTGCCTGCTGACGAACGCTTCGACACCGCGCGCGGACGCGATCGGCTCGTACCGGGCCGGGAAGGGCCCGGGCTCACCGGGCCTGGCCATGCGCCACGCCACGACCCGCGCGAACTCAGGCAGCACGCGATCGAGCATTCCCGCGGCCGTCTGACGGTCGGCTGTCCGCAGCAGCAGTAGCCCGCCAGGGCGCAGCGCCGTCGACGAGCCGGCCAAGTACGAGTTCGGCGTGCCCGATCCGGTGCAGCAACATGGAGCACTGCACGATATCGAGGGAACGGGGTGCCAGCGGCAACTGCCTGAGCTCGGCCAGCGTTGCCGAGCGCAGCTCAGGCCTGCTTTCGGCCACCGCGCGGGCAGCGGCGCAGTCGTCGTCCACCTGCGATACGACCAGGTCGACCCCGCTCGCGCGGACCGCTGCCAAGTCCAGTTCAGAGCCCGTCGTGGTGCAACCCGCCTGGAGGATGCTGATCGGGCGATCCGGATGCTGGGCCGCGTACTCGGCCGCGAACCGGGTGAACTGTTCCGCGACAGCATCTGCCCGAAGCGGCCGGGCTCCGCGCACTGCAACCGGCCGTTCCCGGTGCCTGCCTTTGGCGCCAGGGCCGGTCGTCACGACATCGAGTCCTGGCGGCATGTCTGAGGTCGCCATGAGCACCTAGCGTAGCGCTATGACTACGCTTAGCTGTTTTTATTGCCGTCGCGATGCTCGGCGCGTCGCGCGAGAACCCGGAGCCGTAGACTGTACACATCCCGTTGCCGTGCATTGCGCGGCCGCTGGCCCTCCGGGCAGTGGCTGGTTGCAACTCGGCGCGGGCCTTTCGTGCTGCCTAAGTTAGGACGAAATGAGCCTTTCCGGTCTTCTTCCGGTAACAAACGCTGACCCTGAGCTCCGGCGCGCGCTCGACCAGGCCGCCGAGCTCCCCGCGCTCGGCGGCGACCTGATCGCTCCGCCGTCGGTCCGGCCTCTCCTGGTCGCGGCGCTCGCACAGCCAGCACAGCCAGCACAGCCAGCACAGCCAGCACAGCCGGCCGCGCGAACGGCCGATGCTCGTTCTCGCCGTTACCGCGACCGCGCGCGAGGCCGAGGAGCTCGCGGCGGCG
Organism: uncultured Actinomycetota bacterium; assembly: GCA_963831615.1. Taxonomy (GTDB): domain Bacteria; phylum Actinomycetota; class Actinomycetes; order Streptosporangiales; family Streptosporangiaceae; genus JAJYUU01. The sequence goes on from CAWHQU010000008.1 coordinate 834,072, forward strand.
GTGGGCTCGCTGATCGGCCCGGACCGCGTCGGCTATTTCCCGGCCTGGGAGACGCTGCCGCACGAGCGCCTCTCGCCCCGGTCGGATACGTCCGGCCAGCGTCTGGCCGTGCTGCGCAGGCTTGCCCATCCAGACCCGGCTGACCCGCGGTCTGGCCCGCTTCTGGTCGTGACCACGCCGGTGCGCAGCCTGCTGCAGCCGATGGTCAGCGGCCTGGGCGAGCTGATCCCCGTCACGCTGGCGGCGGGGCAGGAAGCCAGCCTCGAGGACACCGTGACGCACCTGGTCGAGATCGGCTACGCGCGCGTCGATATGGTCGAGCGTCGCGGCGAGATCGCAGTTCGCGGCGGCCTGCTGGATGTCTTCCCGCCGACCGATGAGCACCCGCTGCGGGTCGAGTTCTGGGGCGACGAAGTCGAGGAGATCCGTTACTTCAAGGCAGCCGACCAGCGCAGTCTCGCCACCGCGGAGGACGGCCTGTGGGCGCCGCCGTGCCGCGAGCTGCTGCTGACGCCCGCCGTCAGGGCACGCGCCCGCCAGCTCGCCGGGGAGTGGCCTGGTCTGCAGGACATCCTCGGCAAGATGGCCGAGGGCATCACCGTCGAGGGCATGGAAGCACTGGCCCCGGCGCTCACCGACAAGATGGACTTGCTGCTGGACTATCTGCCGAAGGGCAGCAAGATCATTGCTTGCGATCCGGAGCGGATCCGCGCTCGCGCCGCCGACCTGGTGTGGACGAGCCAGGAGTTCCTCGAGGCCTCGTGGGTGAACGCGGCGGCCGGCGGCGACGTGCCGATCGACCTCGGCGAAGCCGCGATCCGGCCAATCGCCGAGGCGCGGGCGGCGGCAGCAGCGCTGGAGTTGCCGTGGTGGACGATCACCCCGTTCGCCGCGGCGGACCCGGCTAGCGCTTCCGGCAGTAGCGCCGACACCGGCGCCGGCGACGGCGAACGAACGATCGGCGGCGCGGGCGAGGCTGCTGCGTTCCTGATTTCGGCAGAGCCCGCACCTAACTACCGCGGCGACACCAGCAGGGCCGTCGCTGACATCCGTCGCTGGCAGTCCGAAAACATGCAGGTCGTGCTGGTCACGGAGGGACACGGGCCGGCCCGGCGGCTCGCTGAGCTCTTGCGCGGCGAAGGGCTCGGCGCCAGGGACGGCGACCTGGCTGACCCGCCCGAGCCCGGACTCGCGCACGTTGCGACCGGGTCGCTGGAGTCCGGGTTCGTGTGGCCAGCCGCCCGGCTGGTCGTGCTCGCCGAGATGGATCTGGCCGGCACGCGGACGGGGACGCGTCAGTCGCACCGGATGCCGAGCCGCCGCCGGGGCGGCATCGATCCGCTTCAGCTCACGCCCGGTGACTTCATCGTGCACGAGCAGCACGGCGTGGGCCGGTACCTGGAGATGACCAGCCGGACCATCCAAGGCGCGACCAGGGATTACCTGGTAATCGAGTACGCGCCGAGCAAGCGCGGCCAACCGCCGGACCGGCTGTACCTGCCAACCGACCAGCTCGACGAAGTCACCCGCTACACCGGCGGTGAGGCACCGACCCTGCACCGGCTGGGCGGCGCGGACTGGGCGAAGGCCAAGGGCCGGGCACGCAAGGCCGTCAAGGACATCGCGGCCGGCCTGATCCGGCTGTACCAGGCAAGGATGGCATCGCCGGGCCACGCGTTCGGCGCGGACACTCCGTGGCAGCGGGAACTGGAAGACGCGTTCCCGTACGTGGAGACACCCGATCAGCTCGCCGCCGTGGACGAGGTCAAGGCCGACATGGAGCGCGCCGTCCCGATGGACCGGCTGATCTGCGGCGACGTGGGCTACGGCAAGACGGAGATCGCGGTCCGGGCGGCCTTCAAGGCGGTGCAGGACGGCAAGCAGGTGGCCGTGCTGGTGCCGACCACGCTGTTGTCGGCGCAGCACTTCGCCACGTTCAGCGAGCGGTACAGCCCATTCCCGGTGACCGTCCGGGCGATGTCCAGGTTCCAGTCGGCGGCCGAGGTCGCCGACACTCTGGACGGCCTGGCTTCTGGCAAGGTCGACATCGTGATCGGCACGCACCGGCTGCTGTCGCCCGAGGTCAGGTTCGCCCGCCTGGGGCTGCTGATCGTCGACGAAGAGCAGCGGTTCGGAGTCGAGCACAAGGAGTACCTCAAGCAGCTGCGGACCGAGGTCGACGTACTGGCGATGTCGGCCACGCCGATCCCGCGCACGCTGGAGATGGGCATCTCCGGGATCAGGGAGATGTCCACGATCCTGACTCCGCCCGAGGAACGGCATCCGGTGCTGACCTCGGTGACCCCGTACGACGAGAAGCAGATCGCGGCTGCCATCCGACGTGAGCTGCTGCGCGACGGCCAGGTGTTCTTCGTGCACAACCGGGTGTCCTCGATCAACAAGGTGGCCGCCAGGCTGGCTGAGCTGGTGCCGGAGGCGAGGATCGGGATCGGCCACGGCCAGATGAACGAGCACACCCTCGAGAAGGTGATGAGCGGGTTCATCGACCGTGAGTATGACGTGCTGGTGTCGACCACGATTGTCGAGTCGGGCCTGGACATCCCGAACGCGAACACGCTGATCGTTGACCGAGCCGACGCTTACGGGCTGCCGGACCTGCACCAGCTGCGCGGCCGGGTCGGGCGGGGGCGGGAACGCGGGTACGCCTACTTCCTGTACCCGCCGGAGAAGCCGCTGACCGAGACCGCGCACGAACGCCTGGCTACGCTGCAGCAGCACACCGGGATCGGCGCCGGCCTGCATATCGCGATGAAGGACCTGGAGATCCGCGGCGCGGGCAACCTGCTCGGCGGCGAGCAGTCCGGGCACGTCGCAGCTGTGGGATTCGACCTGTACGTGAAGATGATCGGCGAGGCTGTCAGGGAACTGCGCGGCGAAGGCCCGGCCGAGCGGGCCGAGGTCCGGGTCGAGCTGCCGGTGGACGCGCACATCCCGCACGACTACGTATCCGGCGAACGGCTGCGGCTGGAGGCCTACACCCGGATCGCGTCGATCGACTCGGTGCACGACATCGACGCGGTCCGCGACGAGCTGGCCGACCGGTACGGCCCGGTCCCGCTCCAGGTGGAGAACCTGCTGGCAGTCGCGCGGCTGCGGGCAGTCGCGCGGCAGGCCGGGCTGACGGACATCACCCTGCAGGGCAACTACATCAGGTTCGCGCCGGTCGTCCTGCCTGAGTCGAGGCAAGTCAGAGTCCAGCGGCTGTACCCAAGGACAGTGCTTAAGTCGGCCGTCAGTAACATGCTTGTGCCGGTGCCGAAGGCGGTGCCGGGTTCGCGCGGGTCTGCTGGCGCTGGGCCGGGTCCGGGCGGGTCGGGCCGCGCCGGGCCAGGCAGCACGCGAGCCGGGACCGGGCAGACGGTTTCGCTAGGCGCCCCGCCGCTGCGCGACACCGAACTGCTCAGCTGGTGCGAGGAGCTGATCGAGTCGGTGCTCGCCGGGCTGAGGCAAGAGGCGTCGGCTGACGATGGGTCGGATCCGGCGCGCTGAGAGCGGATGACCCTGGCCTGACCAGGGAGGACAGGGTAAGGATGAGCATCGTCAAGTCCCGCCGGTGGCTGCGGGCAGCGGCCGCGGTGGCTGTCGCTGGCCTTGCGGTAACTGCCTGCGGCACCGTGAAGCTGGGTGCCGCTGCGATCACGGGGAACGACCGGATCTCGGCCGCCACGCTGACCACGCAGGTTGCCAACCTCAACGCTGCATACCAGGCGGACGAGGCCAAGGGCGTCAAGCCGCAGCGAGCGGTCGGCCAGGAAACTCAGCAGGTGCTTACCTGGCTCATCTTGTTCCGGGTCTATGACCAGGTCGCCTCGCGGAACAACATCTACGTCACGCCAGCGGAGGCGCAACGTCAGCTGAACCAGCTGAGCAGTCAGGCGGCCTCCAACAAGGTGACGCTGACGGAGTACGTGACGGCGGGCGGAGCCGTGCCGCCAGACCTGATGCCGCAGCTCGGACAGTATTTCGCGATCCTGTCCAGGCTCGAGGGCCGGATCGACGGCGGGAAAGCGCCCACGACCACGGCCGGGCAGACCAAGGTGGAGTCGGCTGTAGAGCACCAGCAGTGCCTCGCGTCGAAGGACCTGGGCGTCACCGTGAACCCGCAGTACGGGGTCTGGGACTACCGCACCTATTCCGTCGTGGCGGCGCAGCCGACCCTGGCCGCGGCACCTGCTCCGTCTCCGACCAAGAGCCCGGCGCTGATCAAGCCGCCTTGCTGAGAACCGGGAGCCGCAGGTGACCGCGTCCGCGGGTCCGGATGCGACGGCACGCGCGCACGGGGCCCGGCTGCTCGAGCTCGTCAAGGTCATGGACACGCTGCGGCTCAACTGCCCGTGGGATGCCCGGCAGACGCACGCGAGCCTTGCGCCTTATCTGCTCGAGGAGACTTACGAGACCGTCGACGCCCTCGCGTCCGGGGATCCGGCCGCAGTATGCGAGGAACTCGGCGACGTGCTGTTGCAGGTGGTCTTCCATGCGCGGGTGGCGCAGGAGCGCACTGACGGCACCGGCTACGACATCGACGACGTGGCCGACGGGATCATCTCGAAGCTGACCCGGCGCCATCCGCATGTGTTCGGCGATCTCACCGTGTCCGGGGCCGACGAGGTGACGCTGAACTGGGATGCGATCAAGGCAGCCGAGCGCGCTGCAGCGCGCTCGGCCGGGGACCAGTCCGGCCAGCAGGCTCAGCCGTCAGCGCTGGACGGCGTGCCGATGAGCCAGCCAGCCGTGTCGCTGTCGGCCCAGCTGCAGCGCAGGGCTGAGCGGTCCGGCGCACCCGAGCAGCTCGCTGACCTGCCTGCCCGGCACGCCCGGTGTGAGCGATACGGGCCGGGAACTGTTCGCGCTGGTCAACCGGGCACGGGCGGAAGGCCTGGATCCGGAGCTTGAACTGCGCGCCGCGGCAGGCGCGTACGCCGACCGGGTACGCACCTGGGAGAACGAAACCCGCCAGGCGCAGCAGTAGTACTACTCCTGTTGCCAGTACCACCGCAGTCGCGCCATTGCCGTGCTCCAAGGGGCTGCTGTCCGCAGGTACCGCTACGGCGTGCCCAGTGCGCTGCCTGCGGCGGGCTCTACTAGGCTCCGAATCGACTAATAGTCGTCAGTTTGACGACTGCGTTCCCAGCCGGCCTCGTCAACGATCCAACCGCAGGAGTTTCACCGTGGCCTCCATCGAAGGCATCTTTGCCAGGCAGATCCTCGACTCCCGGGGCAATCCGACGGTCGAGGTTGAGGTGGTGCTCAGCGACGGAAGTCTCGGTCGCGCAGCAGTGCCGAGCGGAGCATCGACCGGCATCTTCGAGGCCGTCGAACTCCGGGACGGCGGCGAGGAGTACGGCGGCAAAGGAGTGACCAAGGCCGTCCAGGCCGTCATCGACGAGATCCAGCCAGAGTTGCTCGGTTACGACGCCGACGACCAGCGCATGATCGATCAGGACATGATCGACTTGGATCGTACGCCGGACAAGTCCCGGCTCGGCGCCAACGCGATCGTCGGCGTGAGCCTCGCGGTGGCCAGGGCCGCAGCGGAGGCGTCGGGGCTGCCGCTGTTCCGTTATCTGGGCGGACCCAACGCCCACCTGCTCCCGGTGCCGTGCATGAACATCCTGAACGGCGGCGCGCACGCTGACTCCAACGTGGATATCCAGGAGTTCATGATCGCGCCGGTGGGTGCCAGCACCTTCTCACAGGCAGTCCAGTGGGGCGCCGAGACCTACCACGCGCTCAAGGCCGTGCTCAAGCAGCACGGACTGAATACCGGCGTGGGCGACGAGGGCGGCTTCGCCCCCGATCTGGAGCACAACCGAGCGGCGCTGGACCTGATCGTGGCCGCGATCGGGAAGGCGGGGCTCACGCCCGGCCAGGATGTGGCGCTAGCGATCGATGCCGCGGCGAGCAACTTCCTCGATGGCGACCGGTACGTGTTCGAGGGCGGCGCCAAGACCGCGGCGGAGATGACCGGCATCTACGCGCAATGGCTGGATGCCTATCCGATCGTCTCGCTGGAGGACCCGCTGGGCGAGGAGGACTGGGCGGGCTGGCGGCAGCTGACTGCTGAGCTCGGCGGCCGGGTCCAGGTCGTCGGCGATGACATCTTCGTCACGAACCCTGAGCGGATCAGGCGCGGCATCGCGGAGAAGGTCGCCAACTCGCTGCTGGTGAAGGTCAACCAGATCGGCACGCTGACCGAGACGTTCGGCGCCGTCGACCTGGCCCACCGCAGCGGCTACACCACGATGATGAGTCACCGGTCCGGCGAGACAGAAGACACCACGATCGCCGACCTTGCGGTGGCGCTGAACTGCGGTCAGATCAAGACTGGAGCACCCTGCCGGTCGGAGCGGGTAGCGAAGTACAACCAGCTGCTGCGGATCGAGGAGCTGCTCGGTGACGGCGCTGCTTACCCTGGCCGGGCTGCGTTCCCCCGCTCGGCGGCCCAGAGCCAGGCGGCAGAGGATCAGTGAGCCCAGCGGGCCCGGCCGGACAGACAGGCGTGCGCGCGGCCACTCGCCCGAAGCTCACCGGCCGGGCAGCCGTGCTGGTGATCGTGCTCTGTGCGATAGCGCTGACTCTGGCCTACCCGATTCGCGAGTACATCGCCGACCGGCGCCAGATTGACCAGCTAGCGGAGTCGAACGCCCGGCTCGCGCAGGAGGTCAAGCATCTGCAGCAGCAGGCGCGCGCGCTGGGCACGCCCGCCGTCATCGAGCAGGAAGCACGGGACGACCTGCACTGGTGCTTCCCCGCTCAGACTTGCTACGAAGTCATCCCGCTGGCCTCGCCGCATGCGAAGACGGGAGCGAAGCCAGCCGGCTCGCCGTGGTACGGACGTCTCTGGGCGTCCGTGCAGAAAGCAGACGGAAGCCCGGCTCGGTGATCACGTGACCGAGCCAGGGGGCCGTGTCTCTGCCGGCAACGCTGCGCCCGCCGACCGGCCGGCGGCGGCTGACCTGGCGGTAGTCGCCGAGCAGCTCGGCCGGGCGCCCCGCGGTGTCATGGCGCTTGCGCACCGCTGCCCGTGCGGCCTGCCGGACGTGGTAGAGACTGCGCCCCGGCTGAGCGACGGCACTCCGTTCCCGACGTTCTTCTACCTGACCTGTCCGCGGGCTTGCGGCGCGCTGAGCAGCCTGGAGGCCGCTGGCGTAATGCGAGAGATGACTGCGCGCCTGCAGTCAGACCCGCTGCTGCGAGCCAGCTACCGGGCGGCTCACGAGGACTACCTGGCTCGCCGCGATGAAGCTGCCGCGACCGCCGGGATGGAGCCGCTGCCGCCCGGCATGCAGAGCGCAGGCGGCATGCCGGAGCGGGTGAAGTGCCTGCATGCGCTGGTCGCGCACGCACTCGCGGTGCCGGGCGTCAACCCGCTGGGTGAAGAGGCAGCGCGCCGGGCCGGGGAGTGGTGGCACGCTGGACGATGCGTGAGCGAGGCGCGGCTCGCGGACCAGGCAACTGATGGCGACCGGAGGGCGAACCGATGACCAGGCGCGTGGCGGCCATCGACTGCGGGACTAACTCGCTCCGGCTGCTCATCGCCGATGTCGATGCAGCACGAGGCACCCTGACCGATGTCGAGCGGCGGATGGAGATCGTCCGGCTCGGACAAGGGGTGGATGCCACCGGCATGCTTGCCCCCGAAGCGCTCGACCGCACGCTGCGCATGCTGGCCGAGTACGCGAAGCAGATCGCCGCGGCGGACGTGGCAGCGGTGCGGATGGTCGCCACCAGCGCGACCAGGGACGCCAGCAACGCTGCCGACTTCTCGGCCGGCGTCCAGGCCTCGCTCGGCATCACGCCCGAAGTCATCAGCGGCGGTGAAGAGGCCCGGCTATCCTTCGCTGGCGCGACCGCAGAGTTCGCCGCCGCGGGTGACGCTGCCGGCCAAGCCCCGGTCCCGCCCTACCTCGTGGTCGACATCGGTGGCGGATCGACCGAATTCGTACTGGGCGGGAACGGGCTCGTAGCGGCAGCTGACCTGGCCGCCGTCTCGGTCGACATCGGCTGCGTGCGGCTGACCGAGCGGCACCTGCATTCCGATCCGCCGACCGCGGCGCAGATTGCCGCGGCGATCGCGGACATCGACCGCGCGCTCGGATCGGTCGAGGCAGCCATAGCCGTTAGCCGGGCCCGCACGCTGGTCGGCCTTGCCGGATCGGTGACCACTGTGACGGCTGTCGCGCTCGGCCTGCCCGCCTATGATCCAGCCCGGACTCATCACGCGAGGATCTCGGCGCAGGTCGTGCACGCGGTCACGGAGCAGCTACTCGGCGAGACCCGTGAGCAGCGGGCTGAGATCGGCTCCATGCATCCCGGCCGGGTGGACATCATCGGGGCCGGTGCGCTCGTCCTGGACCGGATCATGCAGCGGTTCGGGTTCGCCGAGCTGGTCGCCAGTGAACACGACATCCTTGACGGCATCGCCTGGTCACTGGCCGCCCGTGGTTGAGGCTGCAGCGTCTGACTGGCAGGCCGCCGTTCCGCCGGGCAGCGGCTGGCCGGGCGACCCCGCGACGGCCGCGACGCCGGTGGCGAGCAATGCGGCGGAGGTCCGGGCGCTAGCCGCCAGCGCCGGGTCGCTGGCCGAGGTCGCTGCCCGCGAGTCGGTCTGCCGCGCCTGTGACCGCCTGGTGCGCTGGCGTGAGCAGGTAGCCGTGACCAGGCGCCGCTCGTTCTCAGGCGAGACTTACTGGGGTCGCCCGGTGCCGGGCTGGGGAGACGAGCAGGCCTCCATCCTGATTCTGGGGCTGGCGCCGGCCGCCCACGGAGGCAACCGGACTGGCCGGATCTTCACCGGCGATCGCAGCGGCGACGTGCTGTTCGCTTCACTGTGGCGGTGCAGCCTCGCCACACAGCGCGAGTCGGTCCGGGCCGACGACGGCCAGCGGCTCATCAACGTGCGCATGGCAGCGGCAGTGCGCTGCGCGCCGCCGGCCAACAAGCCGGAGCCAGCCGAACGCGATGCCTGCGCTCCGTGGCTGGCAGCCGAGCTAAGCCTGCTGCGGGAGAGCCTCCGAGTCGTCGTGTGCCTCGGGCATTACGCCTGGCAGGCGCTATGGCCGCAGCTCTCGGCCGACGGCTACGCGGTGCCGAGGCCACGGCCGGCCTTCGGTCACGGCGCCGAGGTGCGGGTCGAGACCCCTGCTGCGCGGGCTGCGTCTGCCGGGGCTGCGTCTGCTGGGACTGTGTCTGCCGGGGCTGTGTCTGCTGCGAGCGGCCTGACCGTGCTGGGTTGCTATCACCCGAGCCAGCAGAACACCTTCACCGGCCGGGTCACTGACACCATGCTCGATGACGTCTTCAGCCGCGCCAGGGAACTGTCCGCCTAAGCGAGCCGGGATCACCCAGGGTTAATGTCAATAGCGTATTGGTTACGCGGAGTGTCCAGCGACTAACGGGTGCGAAAGATCGCACAGAAAAGATACCTGGCATTGGCAGAGAAACGGCCCTAACTAATTGGCATATCTAGAGTCCAAGATGGGTGCGGGGTATCATCACAATGCCCCCGTAGCCCAAGGGAAGAGGCCGGCCCCCTAAAAGGGTCCCCAGTGTCGGTTCGACTCCGACCGGGGGTACTACTGACCTGCGGGTAAATGCCCGTTCACGCAGCCGGTTATCTGACCAGCCATTCAGCAGGCACCGATTGCTTCGGCGAGTTCAGCTGAAATTAGCCGCGCGGCTACGCACGCCGGATTGTCTGCGATTAGGGACTGACAGGCGACATCGCCAGCCAATTCCGGGCAGCATTCAACTCCCCGGCGCAGTACGCCCGGAAACGACGAGGCGGCTAAGCAGCTACGTTTCTGCCCCATCACCCGCTCACGTCCGGTCCTGCGCGGTCGACCGTAATTCTGATGATCAGGCGCTTATCTCTTCGCATCGCGTCGCGGTACTCGGCCCAGTCCGGGTGCTCGCCAGAGATCCGCCGGTAGTAGTCCTCGAGGAGCGGCATGGCCTCCGGCAGGTGAATAAGTTCTGCGTTGCCATCAGCCTGAACCCACTCGCCGAAGAAACCATCGTTCAGCCCGCAAAGCGACGCTCTCGGGTCTTTGGCCAGGTTCTTCGCTTTGATAGCCGTCTCCCTCGTGCTGATCAGCACACGGCCCTCATCGTCTACTGCTGCGACTACCGGCGAAAGCTGCGGCCGTCCGTCTGACCTGGCAGTAGCCAGAACCGCCCGCGGATGGGTGGACAGGAAGCCGGTGGCCTGCCTGATGTCCACCTGAGCTGTCAGGCGCCGAAGAGCCTGGTGCGGCGCTGCACCTCGTACTCGTGCACGATCGCGCTCGCATAGCCGTGCGACAGCCCGTGCTCGTCCGACAGCCAGTTCGCGCGTTCGCTGCACCTCAGGAACGCGGGGCCAGACTCAAGACGGCTGAACCACTCTCGGAGTTGGAGTCCGGTGACGGACGGGATGCGGGCGAGCAGGTTCTGATGCATCTCCGGAGAGTGGGTCAGGGACAATGCGCACCTCCAGGGCGAGGGAGTCCTTGGTGTCGAGAGTGCACCACCTGGCGCGCTCTGACAACCCCCGATTGAAACCAATCCGTAATGCCCTGTTTCACCTGGCGCCGCCTTCCGGGCATAGCGCAATATCCCCGGCGGCGGTTGTTGCCGACGGCAGCCCGCACTCCGCGCGCTGACCTGGCGGGCCGGACCTGGTGCCAGCGCTGCAACCTGCGCTGGCACCGGTGCCGTGACGCGGTGTGCTAGCTAAGGCGCTCGAAGATCATCGCCATGCCCTGGCCGCCGCCGACGCACATGGTCTCCAGGCCCATCGACTTGTCGTGGAACTGGAGGCTGTTCAGCAGCGTGGATGTGATCCGCGCGCCGGTCATGCCGAACGGGTGGCCGACCGCGATGGCCCCGCCGTTGACGTTGAGCTTGTCGATGCTGACGCCAAGGTCGGTGTAGGACGGAATTACCTGGGCCGCGAAGGCCTCGTTGATCTCCACCAGGTCGATGTCGTCGATGGTCATGCCGGCCCTGCTCAGCGCCTGGCGGGAGGCCTCGACCGGGCCGAGGCCCATGATCTCCGGTGACAGCGCGGTGACGCCGGTCGATACGATCCGGGCCAGCGGGGTGATGCCGAGCTCGGCGGCCTTGGTGTCGCTCATCACGATCACGGCGGCGGCACCGTCATTAAGCGGGCAGCAGTTGCCGGCTGTGACTGTGCCGTCCGGCCGGAAGACCGGCTGTAGCTGGGACACCTTCTCCAGTGTGGTGCCGGGCCGCGGGCCGTCATCGGCGGCCACGACCGTCCCGTCCGGCAAGGTGGCCGGCGTGATGTCCCGCTGCCAGAAGCCGTCGGCCAGCGCCTTCTCGGCCAGGTTCTGCGACCGGACGCCGAACTCGTCCTGCTCCTGGCGGCTAACCCCGCGCAGCTGAGCCACGTTCTCGGCGGTCTGGCCCATGGCGATGTAGATGTCCGGGATCTTGCCGTCCGCACGCGGGTCGTGCCAGCTAAATCCGCCCTTGCCCATGTCCTCGGCCCTGGCTTGCGCCTCGGCGAAGACCGGGTTCTTGGTGTCCGGCGCTCCGTCGCTGCTGCCCTTGGGGGGGCCGAACCGGCTGACGGTCTCGACCCCAGCCGAGATATAGATGTCACCCTCGCCCGCCTTGATCGCGTGGAAGGCCATCCGCGTGCTCTGCAGCGAGGACGAGCAGTACCTGGTGATCGTGGTGCCAGGCAGCGTGTCGTAGCCGAGCATGACGGCGACGACGCGCGCCATGTTGTAGCCCTGCTCGCCGCCAGGCAGGCCGCAGCCCAGGATCAGGTCGCTGATCTGCGCCGGATCTACCTGCGGCACCTTGGCCAGCGCAGCGGCCACCATCTGCACAGTGAGATCGTCCGGGCGGATAGTGGTAAGTGATCCCTTGAACGCCCGGCCAATCGGCGAGCGGGCGGTGGCGACGACGACTGCCTCGGGCATGATCGCTCCCTGCGAGATTCTCTAGCTGACCCAGCAGTTAACCCTGTTAGTTAACCGAACAGTAGCTTATGTAACCGCCCCCGCCATCCCCAGCTTCCCTGGTGGTCGGGATGCCTGGTCTGCTGGTCCGGTAGCGTCGGTTACTTAGGAACGTTCTTGCCCCAGAAGGCGGCGACACAATGCAGGTGCACGACTCCCTGATCGATCTGGTCGGGAACACTCCGCTCCTCCGGCTGCGCAAGGTGACCCGCGGCCTGCCGGGTGACGGCGCAGGGCCGACCGTCCTCGCCAAGGTGGAGTACTTCAATCCCGGCGGATCGGTGAAAGACCGGATTGCGCTGCGGATGGTAGAAGCTGCGGAGAAATCGGGCGCGCTGAAGCCCGGCGGCACGATCGTGGAGCCCACCTCGGGCAACACCGGCATCGGGCTGGCCATCGTGGCTCAGGAGAAGGGCTACCGTTGCCTGTTCGTCTGCCCGGACAAGGTCAGCCAGGACAAGATCAACGTGTTGCGCGCTTACGGCGCGGAGGTCGTGATCTGTCCGACCACGGTCTCGCCGGATCACCCTGACTCCTATTACTCGGTCTCCGACCGGCTCGCTGCCGAGACACCAGGCGGCTGGAAGCCCAACCAGTACGCGAACCCGGAGAATCCGGAGTCGCACTATCTTTCCACCGGCCCGGAAATCTGGGCACAGACCGATGGCCGCATCACCCACTTCGTCGCCGGGATCGGCACCGGCGGCACGATCTCCGGTACAGGCCGGTTCCTCAAAGAGATTTCCGGTGGCCGGGTGAAGATCATCGGCGCCGATCCCGAGGGCTCGGTCTACTCCGGCGGGACCGGCCGTCCGTACCTGGTCGAGGGCGTCGGCGAGGACATCTGGCCGGAGACCTACGACAAGAACATCTGCGACCAGATCATCGCGGTGAGCGACGCGCAGTCGTTCCTGATGACCCGGCGGCTGGCGCGCGAGGAGGCGCTGCTGACCGGCGGTTCCTGCGGCATGGCCGTAGTGGCCGCGCTCCGCGTGGCTAGGGATGCCGGGCCGGACGACGTGGTCGTTGTGCTGCTGCCCGACGGCGGCCGCGGATACCTGGCCAAGATTTTCAACGACGAGTGGATGGCCGACTACGGCTTTCTCACCGAGGAGACGACCGAGCCGCGGGTGGGCGACGTGCTGGAGCGTAAGGCGGGCTCGGCGCTGCCCGCGTTCGTGCATGCGCACCCCACCGATACCGTTCGCAACGTGATCGCCAGCCTCCGCGAGTTCGACGTGTCGCAGCTGCCCGTGCTGAGCGCCGAGCCGCCGGTAATGGCGGCCGAGGTGGTGGGCTCGATCGTGGAGCATGACCTGCTGGAGGCGCTTGTCACCGGGAAGGCGGCGCCCGACGACGAGGTAGCCGGGCTGATGTCGCCACCGTTGCCGTCGGTAGGCTCTGGCGAGCCGGTCAGCGTGGCAGCCCGCGCGCTCGGCGTCGCGGGAGCCGCCGTGGTGCTCGTCGACGGCAAGCCGGCCGGCGTCATTACCAGGCAAGACGTTCTGACGTTCCTGTCCGGCGAAGCGGGATAACGCCGCGTGCGGAAAGTGCGCGTTCCCGGCCTGAAATAACCAGGCCTCGATGGCCGCCTCACCTGAAGAGCTACGCAGCGCAAAGGAGCGCTATTTATGCAGAGCCGCGATGCGTTCGAAACCCTGGCGATACACGCCGGCCAGGATCCCGATCCGGCTACCGGCGCCGTTGTGCCGCCGATTTACCAGGTATCGACGTATAAACAGGACGGCGTCGGCGGGCTGCGCGGCAAAGAACTCGGTGCGGCTGCGCGCTGGATTGAAGGATATGAGTACTCGCGCACCGATAATCCGACCCGCGGTGCACTCGAGGAATGCCTCGCCGCGCTTGAGGACGGTGCGCGCAGCCTGGTCTTCGCGTCCGGGATGGCGGCGTCCGATTGCCTGGTGCGGGCAGTGTGCCAGCCCGGCGACCACGTGCTGATTCCCAACGACGCCTATGGCGGTACTTTCCGGCTCTTCGACAAGGTGCTCTCCCGGTGGGGCATCAGCTACCGGCCGGTGCCGATGTCAGATCCGGCGGCTGTGCGGGCCGCTCTCGCCGAGCGCGCGGTACGGCTGGTCTGGGTCGAGACGCCGACCAATCCGCTGCTCGGCATCGCGGACATCGCCGTGCTAGCCCAGCTGTGCCGCGACGCCGGCGCGATGCTCGTGGTGGACAACACGTTCGCCTCGCCTTACCTGCAGCAGCCACTCACGCTTGGCGCGGACGTGGTGGTCCACTCGACGACTAAGTACATCGGCGGTCATTCTGACGTCGTCGGCGGAGCTGTCGTGGTCGCCGACTCCGACCGTGATGCCGATCATGACCTGGGCGAGCAGCTCTATTTCCTCCGGAACGCGACTGGGTCGGCCCCCGGCCCGTTCGACGCCTGGCTGACGCTCCGGGGTGCCAAGACCCTCGCCGTGCGGATGGACCGGCATTGCCAGAACGCCCAGCGCATCGCCGACATGCTGGCCGGCCACCCGCGGGTCAGCCAGGTCTTCTACCCGGGGCTGCCGGCTCATCCGGGACACGAGGCAGCGGCGAAGCAGATGCGCGGGTTCGGCGGGATGGTGTCGTTCCGGGCAAGCGGCGGTGCTGCGGAAGCGGTCGAGATCTGCGGGCGCACCCGCCTGTTCACGCTCGGCGAGTCGCTCGGCGGCGTCGAGTCGCTGATCGAGCACCCGGCCAGGATGACGCATGCCTCGGTGGCTGGCTCGGCGCTTGAGGTACCCGCGGACCTGATCCGGCTGTCGGTCGGGATCGAGTCAGCCGACGACCTGATCGAGGACCTGCGCACCGCTCTTGACGGTCACTGATCGCTTGCAGGTTTCCTCGCGATCTGCGGAAACTGCAGGGGTTAGCGGCGGTCACAGCTTGCCGTTCAGCCAGCTGTCCCTGAACGCGGCGTCTGCCAGGCGCGGTCTAGTGGACCGCGCCGGGGGGCGGTCGCCAGCGCTGCCAGCCGGGGTTTACCTGGAACAGCCGGGACGGGGCTAGCGGCGCGGCTAGGAGTTGCTGCCGGGAGTACATCATCAGGCCGTCCGGCACCGGCTCCCACCAGGGCTCGCGGCTAAGCAGCCGGCCGAACAGCTCGGGGTGCCGGGCGCGCCGCCCGCCTACGGCAGCCGGGCCGAGAACGAGCTCGGATGGCGCCGATTGGTCGGCTGCCTGCCACCGAAAGTCGGCCGAGAGACGGAGCAGGTCACCGTGGTTGGGAAGGGCCGCGTGCGCGGTCAGGCAGTGGAACAGCAGGACGTCGCCAGGCCGGTAGTCGGTGGTAGCCCAGCGAGGCTCGTCGGCGCGCAGCAGCTGCGGCCGCAGCGGCGGCCCGAGGTGGCTGCCCGGCAGCACGGCGAGACCGCCGAGCGGCGCAGGGATGTCCATAAGCGGCAGCCAGGTGGTGAGCATGTCCTGCACGCCGGAGACGGCGAAGTCCTGGTGGACGTATCGGCCCTTGGGGACCGTCGGCTGGGTGAGCTTTGACTGGGTGAGCTTTGGCCGGGTGATCTTTACAGGGGGCTCCGGATAGACGACGCGCAGCACCTTCACCGGGTAGCTGAACGCGCCGGTGCCGAGGATCAGCCGGATCAGGCCGCGAACTGGCTGCAGGTAGGCCAGCCGGTTAAATGCGCGGCTAGCCAGCGCAGCCCGGAACGACGGATCGGCAAGTCCGTCCCGGACCGTGACTGCGCGCTGCGGACCGACCGGACGGCCCGCGCTGTCCGTCCAGCCGCCTAGGCTCAGCTCGGTGCGCACGCTGTCGTAGGCGGCCTGGACATCGGCCGGGCGGAGCAACCGGCGGAAGAACAAGTAACCGTCGGCGGCCAGGCGCTGCCGCAGTGCAGCCTGATTCGACTGAACTGCTATGGAGTCGGCCAGTTCGTGCACGGCACCTACGGTAACGCGGCGATGCGCCGCCACCCGTGCATGGCGCGGGCCAGGCCGTGCATTCGCTGCATACCGGGTCAGCCGGGTGGCTGACGCGGGGCGCAGCACCACGCAATCATTGGTCAGGTGAGCGGATCCGGCCGGGAAGGCCTGTTTGACGAGCTGTTCGGCCGGGGCGGCGTCCGCGCGGGCGACGCGGACTGGCTGCAGGCTCTGCTTGATGCCGAAGCGGCGCTGGCCAGGGCAGCAGAACGAGCCGGCCTCACCGGGGCCGGCACCGGCACCGCAGTCACCGCCGCGGCCAGGGCAGAGCAGTTCGATGTCGCCGAGATCGGACGGCAGGCGGCACTGACCGGTAATCCGGTGCCTGCCGTCGTGCGTGCGCTGACCGCGCTCCTGCCGACCGATGCGAAATCAGCGGTGCACATAGGTGCAACGAGCCAGGACATCATCGATACCGCTGTCATGCTGCTAGCGAAGCGGGCGATCGCCATTATCAGCGCTGACCTGGCGACTGCGGCGGACAAGGCGGCGGAGCTTGCCCGCGCTCACGCTCACACGATCATGGCTGGCCGCACACTGCTGCAGCAAGCCGTGCCAGTGACGTTCGGCCTGGTCGCGGCGGGCTGGCTAGCCGGCATCGACGAGTCCCGGCACGAGCTCGACCGGCTGCGTGCGCACCGGCTGGCGATCCAGTACGGCGGCGCGGGCGGCACGCTGGCATCGCTTGGCGCGGACGGCCCCGTCGTCGCCGCGTTGCTTGCCGACGAGCTCGGCCTGGCCGAGCCGGCGCTGCCCTGGCACACCGAGCGGCTGCGGATCGTGCAGCTCGCTTCCGCGCTCGCCGGCACGTGCGCGACGCTCGGCAAGATCGCCAGGGATGTGACGCTGCTGGCGCAGACAGAGGTTGCCGAGCTGGCCGAGGGGACCGCTGATCCGCACCAGGGCGGGTCCTCCGCCATGCCGCAGAAGCGGAATCCGGTCGCGTCCGTGCTGATCCTCGGCTGTGCCCGGCGCGCCCCTGGTTTGCTGGCGACCCTTGCCGCTGCCGCGGAGCAGGAGCACCAGCGAGCGGCCGGAGCCTGGCATGCGGAGTGGGAAACGCTGTCGGATCTGCTTCGGCTGACCGGGTCCGCCTCCTCATGGACGGCCACGCTGCTCGCCGGGCTGCAGGTCGACGCGGCCAAGATGCGCGCCAACCTGGACGCGTCCGGCGGCCTGCTGATGGCCGAGCACGTGGCGGCAGAGCTAGCGCCGGCAGTCGGCCGGCTCGCCGCGCACGACCTGGTCGCCGCAGCGGCCGCCCGAGCGGCAGAGCAAGGCACAGGGCTTGCCGAGGCACTGATCGGCGACGCGGAGGCCGCTACCGCGCTCCAGGCCGCCAGCATCGGTGAAAGGGAGCTCGCCGGCGCCCTCGACCCGGCCGGGTATCTCGGGGCGACAGCGAACTTCATCGCCCGTGCGCTTTCCGCACATGGGGAAGTCGTTGACGGCGTCGGGGTCGGCGCTGGCGCACCAGCCGGAGGTTCTGACGATTCCGGTCGCGCCAGGCGCGCGGCTCGAAGCACCGGAGCCATTGGCGTTGCCCGATCTAAGGGCGCCACCGGAACCCCGGGCGCTTCAGGTGACACAGTCGCTACCGGAACTGGCGCTGCCGGAACCGCTGGCGGTCCAGGAAACACGGGTGCTACAGAGAACACAGGTCGCTGCAGAAAACACGGGTGCTGCAGAGAACACGGGCGCCTCAGGAAACACAGGCAGAACAGGAAGGGAGCGTCATCCGGTGAACGATGACGAGCGCGCAGCCACAGGCATGCGCACGCGCCGCGAGGTGCTCGGCGATGACTACGTCGACCGGGTCTCGGCCAAAACTACCGACTTCACCGCGGCGTTCCAGGACTTCGTGACCCGTTATGCCTGGGGCGAGTTGTGGAACCGGCCCGGCCTGTCGCGGCTTGAGCGCAGCATGATCACGATCGCGATGCTGGCTGCTCTCGGCCGTGACGAGGAACTGGCGCTGCACATCCGGGCGGCGCTGCGTAATGGCCTCGGTCCCGACGACATCTCCGAAGTCCTGCTCCAGGTGGCCGTGTACGCCGGCGTTCCGGCAGCTAACCGGGCCTTCGCAGTCGCTGCCGCCACAATCGACAGCTATACGTAGTACGCACACGCGTTCACATAGCGGCTTTTGCGATATCGTGACCGTGAAGCGGACTTAAGGACGGGTCGGACGTGGCAGAGATCGTGACGCTAGCCGAAGCGATCTCGGCGACCATTCGCGACGGCGACACCGTGGCGATGGAGGGCTTCACGCACCTGATCCCGCACGGGGCCGGCCACGAAGTGATCCGCCAGCAGCGGCGCGACTTGACGCTGATCAGGATGACACCGGACATCGTCTACGACCAGATGATCGGCGCAGGCTGCGCACGCAAGCTGATCTTCTCCTGGGCTGGCAATCCTGGCGTCGGGTCGCTTCACCGCTTCCGGGACGCGGTGCAGAACTCCTGGCCGCAGCCGCTCGAACTCGAGGAACATAGCCACGCCGGGATGGCCAACAGGTTCGCGGCGGGGGCGTCCGGCTTGCCGTTCGGAATCCTGCGCGGCTATCGCGGTACCAGCTTGCCTGCCCATACCACCGGCGTCGCCGACATCGTCTGCCCGTTCACCGGCGAAACCCTCACCGCGGTGAGCGCTCTTCGTCCCGACGTTGCCGTTATCCATGCCCAACGTGCTGACAAGCAGGGAAACGTGCAGTACTGGGGCATCAGTGGCGTACAGAAAGAGGCCGTGCTGGCTTCGAGCCGGTCGGTCGTCACGGTCGAGGAGATCGTGGACTCACTTGATCCGCGGCCCGGCGCGGTGGTACTGCCGTCGTGGGCTATCAGCTACGTGGCTGTCGTTCCTGGCGGCGCGCACCCGTCCTATGCGCTCGGCTACTCGGTCCGCGACAACGACTTCTACCAGGACTGGGACGCGATCTCCAGGGACCGGCAGCGGTTCACCGCCTGGCTGGACGAGCACGTCTACGGTCGCGCAGTCGCATGCTGAGTTACACCGCTGACGAGATGATGGCCGTGACTGCGGCGCGGTCGCTGCGGAACGGCATGACCTGCTTCGTCGGCATCGGCCTGCCGAGCGAGGCGGCCAATCTGGCTCGCGTCACTCACGCGCCGGATCTCGTACTGATCTACGAGTCGGGGACTATCGGCTCGAAGCCGGGCGAGGTTCCGCTCTCGATCGGCGACGGCATCCTCGCCGAGACCGCCGACACAGTCGTCAGCGTGCCCGAGATCTTCAACTACTGGCTGCAGCCAGGACGCATCGACATCGGTTTCCTCGGTGCCGCGCAGCTCGACCGGTACGGCAACATCAACACCACCGTGATCGGGCCTGGCTACGACAACCCCGCTGTCCGGCTGCCCGGCGCCGGCGGCGCGCCGGAAATCGCGGGGGCGTGCAAAGAGGTCGCGGTAGTGCTGCGCCAGTCGCTCCGGACGTTCGCCGAGCGCCTCGACTTCGTCACCTCCGTCGGGTTCGGCGACGGGCCAGGGGCGCGCGAGCGGCTCGGCCTGACCGGCGGCGGCCCCCGCCTGGTCATCACTGATCTCGGCATCTTGCGCCCTGATCCGCACACTTGCGAGCTGGTTCTGACCGGCATCTATGCTGGCGTCTCAGTCGCCACGGTCCGGGACAGGACGGGCTGGGACCTGACGGTGTCAGCCGACCTGACGCAGATCGCTCCGCCGACCGAAGGAGAGCTCGCGGCGCTGCGCGAACTGCTTGGGGTCAGCACGCCGCCCGCCGCAGACGGGGCCGCACCGCCAGTCACGATTGCCACAGCCGGAGTCGGCGATTGACCGCGATCGGGTAGGAGCCCCGCTATGACCGGTAATGATCAGCGCCCTGCCAGCCTGGCTGGAACCTCGCAGTTCACGCTGCCGCGATATGTGCCGGCGGCGGGCGTCCACCCGCCGCTGGCCAGCCAGGCCTACCAGTCGTCCCGGCTGCGCGCACCGAGCCAGCCGCTGATGCCGATGCCCCAGCGGCTCACTGAGATCACCGGGCCGCTGCTCGGCGCGGAACGGGTCACCGACGACGACGCGGACCTCACCGCAGGGCACACTGGCGAACCGCTCGGCGAGCGCATCATCGTCAGCGGCCGGGTGCTCGATTCTGACGGTCGTCCGGTCCCGGACACGCTTATCGAGATCTGGCAGGCAAATGCGTCCGGGCGGTACGCGCATCACGTAGACGACCACCCGTCGCCGCTCGATCCGAACTTCACCGGTGCCGGCCGCAGCGTCACTGACTCGCTCGGCCGGTACCGGTTCGTCACGATCAAGCCGGGCGCTTACCCGTGGCGAAACCACTACAACGCATGGCGCCCTGCGCACATCCACTTCTCGCTGTTCGGGCGAGCGTTCACGCAGCGGCTGGTCACCCAGATGTACTTCCCCGCGGACCCGCTGTTCCCGCTGGACCCGATCTTCAACTCGATCCCTGACTCGCGGGCCCGCGAGCGGCTGATCGCCGCCTTCGACATCGAGCTGACGCAGCCGGACTGGGCGCTCGGTTACCGGTGGGACATCGTGCTGCGCGGCCGGACGGCGACCGTGTTCGAGACGCAGGGCAAGTAAGGAGGGGGCCAAGTGAGCGAGGGGGTCAAGTGAGCGAGGGCATCACGCCGTCCCAGACTGTGGGTCCGTTCCTCGCCATCAGCCTGCCGTGGCCTGACGGACCATTCGTGGTTCCGGCCGACACCGCTGGCTCGATCGTGATCGAGGGCCAGGTACTTGACGGGGCAGGCCAGCCGGTCCCGGACGCACTGGTCGAGACCTGGCAAGCCGATCCGGAGGGCCGGTTCGATCATCCCGACGATCCGCGCGGGCAGGTCCCTGCCCCGGCCGGCTTCCGCGGGTTCGGCCGGTCGGCGACGGACCCTGGCGGGAACTACCGCATCGTCACCCTCCGCCCCGGACCGCTGCCCTGCGCCAGCGGCGGGACCGAGGCACCCCACCTGGACGTGTCCGTCTTTGCCCGGGGCTTGCTCGACCGGGTCGTGACGAGGATCTACTTCTGCGACGAAGCAGAAGCTAATGCCAGTGATCCGGTGCTGGCATCCATTGCGGACCCGGCGCGCCGGGCCACCATGATCGCCGGCCAAGACCCGGGTGACGCCGTCGGCGGCCGGTTCAGGTTCGACATCCGGTTGCAAGGCGACGGCGAGACGGTTTTCTTCGATGTCTGATGCCGGGCCGCCTGACGCTGGGCCGCCTGACGCTGGGCCGCTGGCGCTGGCGGCTCCGGTCTTTGGCCGGCCGGGCGCGCCGGTACTGGTTCTGGGCAACTCCCTCGGCACCAGCGCGGAAGTCTGGGACCGGCAGGTGCCAGCTCTGCAGGAGAGCTTCGCACTGGTGCGATTCGAGCTTCCCGGCCATGGCGGCTCCGCCGCCCGGCCTGGCCCGTACACGATTGCCGAGCTAGGCGCCGGCGTCCTCGCGCTGCTGGACTCGCTGGGCGTGGAGCGCGCTGGCTACTGCGGGATCTCGCTCGGCGGCATGATCGGGATGTGGCTTGCGGCTAATGCGCCCGGCCGGATCGCTGCGCTTGGGCTGGTCTGCACCGGCGCGTACCTGCCGCCCGCTGGTGACTGGCGGCAGCGTGCTGCGCGAGTGCGTGCGGCTGGCATCGCTTCGATCTCGGCTGCAGTTCTCGATCGCTGGTTCACCCCGGCCTATGCGGCCGCCGAACCTGGCGTCATCGCAGCGTTCCGCGCGGGACTTGAGCGAACCGATCCCGATGGGTACGCAGGCTGCTGCGAGGGGATCGCGGCTATGGATCTGCGGCCGGACCTGGCCGGCATCACCGCGCCGACGCTGGTCATCGCCGGCGCGGACGATCCAGCGACGCCGCCGGAGTGCGGCGGCGTGATCGCGAGCAGGATTGACCGCGCGCGCCTCGAGGTGATTCCCGGCGCAGCCCACCTCGCCGCTGTGTCGGCAGCCGATCAGGTTACAGCTGCACTCGCCAGCCACCTGAATGCCGCGGCCATGTCTGACCCTGCCTGGCGCGACGGGCGCTAGCATGCGCTCTAATGACAACTTCTGGGCGCAGAGCGAACACGCCGGGAACGGGCGAACAGCAGTCGGATGCGATGAGCCGGGCCGGCGGCAGCAGCATGGCCGGCGACGAGGCTAGCAAGCGCGTCCCCGCCCGGCCGGCTGGCGGCGGGAGCAGCCGCGACAGCGACTTCGTGCAGTCGCTCGACCGGGGACTCGCCGTCATCAGGGCATTCGGTCCCGGCAAGGAGCGGCTTAGCCTGAGTGACGTCGCCAGGGAAACTGGCCTGACCAGGGCTGCTGCACGCCGTTTCCTGCTCACCCTTGTCAAGCTCGGCTATGTGCGCAACGACGGGCGAGAGTTCTCACTCCGCCCGCGCGTGCTCGAACTCGGCTATGCCTTCCTGTCCGGCCTGGCGATGCCCGAGATAGCGTCGCCGCACCTGGAAGAACTCGTCGCCCAGGTGCGAGAGTCGTCGTCGATCTCGGTGCTTGACGGCCATCACATCGTCTACGTCGCGCGAGTGCCGACCAAGCGGATCATGACAGTTGCGATCTCGGTTGGCACCCGCTTCCCGGCCTATGCGACATCGATGGGCCGGGTGATACTCGCCGGGATGAACCCGGACGACCTCGAGAAGTACCTCAGCGAAGCCGATTTCGAGGCCTTCACTGCGCGAACAGTTACTGATCCTGACCGACTACGGGAAATCGTCCGCGAAGCTGGCCGGCAGGGCTACGCGATCGTCGATCAGGAGCTGGAGGAAGGCCTGCGCGCGATCGCCGCGCCAATCCACGGGGCCGGCGACGCGGTGATCGCGGCTGTCAACTTGTCCGCGCATGCCAGCCGGGTCAGCCTGGCCGCGATGCGGGCTGTCCTGCTGCCCGCGTTGCTTGAGACGGCCCGGCAGATCGAGGTAGATCTGCGGTCGCAGGGCGTCAGCTAGCCTTGATTCCCGCCCCGCTCGTCGCCGTCAGCCTCCGTCATCAACTGCTCTAGCCAGGCCTGACTTGCCCGCGCGACTCGAGGCGGTACTCCTAGTTCATCGAGCAGGTCGCCGGCAGCCATCATCTCGTCCCTCCGCCGCCGCGCATGCCGGATGCTGCCTTGCTCAAGGCGGTCCACTGTTGCCGCCGAGGCGTCCGCGAGGACTTGCCCGATATCGGCACGAAGCCACTCTTCGCAGCCCGCTGCGCGGCCGGCCGCAAGCGCTTCGGTTATCGCAGCGGCCAGACCCTTGTAAAACACGCTCCGGACGAGCTTGCGAGCAGCGGCCGTGCCGGGCGGACCGGCAAGCACCGTGACCGTAGCTCCTAGCGGACGAAGGATGCGAGCGTAGTCGCCGGCCGCCGGGCCGCTTGCCAGCATCGGCGTTCTCAAGCCGAGACCCGGAACCGGCGCCATCAGGGCGACATCGACGAAAGCAGCGCCTGACTGCGCCGAGGCCTTCGCCAATGCCGCCTTCAGCCCCGCAGAACCAGTGTTGAGGTCAGCGTAGATTGCTCCGTTCTCGATGCCGGCGAGCGCCAGCTCGAAGGTCAGAAGCGCCTCGTGCGCACTGGTCAGCGACAGGATGAGCGACGCTCCGCGAGCAGCGTCGGCATCACTGGAAAAGCCCTGGATGACATCAGGAGCCGACACGTCCGGGTCGAAACCACGGACGGTTGCCCCGGCCAGGGAAAGGTCGGTGGCGATCAGCGAACCGGCTTCGCCAAGTCCCAGCACCGCTATCACCGGTGCGGCTGATGTCCCCATGGTCACCGCCAGGTTAGTGCGGCATCGCCGCGATCGAGAGCGCACGGAACGCGTCGATGACGCTCTGCAGGTGAGTGTGCATGGCTCGGCCGGCTTCTTCTGGATCCCGCCCGGTGATCGCCGCGACGATGGCCTCGTGCTGGGGCAGCGACACAGCCGGCCGTCCTGGCACGAGGGCGAGAGAGAACTGGTGTCGCACGGTCTGGTCGCGCAACTGGCGGAGCAAGCGGGACGCGGTCTCGTGGGCCGCTATGTCGCGGATCGCCGCGTGCAACTGGGCATTAAGTTCGCTGTAGGTCAGCAGCTCTGACCTCGCCACTGCCGCGCGCATCTCTCTGACGAGAGCGCGCAGCATGGCGATGTCAGACTTGGTGACTCGCTCTGCGGCCCGAGCCGCCAGCATGCCCTCCAGCAGGATGCGTACCTCGGTAATCTCGACAGCCTCCGCCAGGGATATCTCGCGTACCCGGGCACCCCGGTTGCGCTGGAACTCGACCAAGCCCTGCGCTGCTAGGTCCTGCAGGGCCGTGCGGAGGATGAACCTCGAAGTACCGAACCGCTCACATAGATCGATCTCTACCAGGCGCTGGTTCGGCGCGTATTCCCCGGCAAGAATCGCCGTGCGGAGGGCTTCGGTAACCGCGAGCCTGGAGTCTTCGGGCACAGGTCTGCTCCTCACTCGACCGGCGGCGTGCCGTGAGTGTGGAACGACCCGATCGTGGCCAGACCCCAGGCCTGGCCCTTGGCACGCTCGGCCTCAGTCCAGGTGACCGGCTCCCAGTCAGGTGCGAAGATCAGCCTCGCGCAAGGGTTGCAGAGCTCAATACGATTCCCGCCGGGCTCGTACACGTACAGGAAGAATGTTTGCTGGATAGCGTGCTTGTGCGGCCCGGTCTCGATGAAGACCTGCTTGTCGAGGCAGATATCGGCGGCCCTGAGCACATCTTCCCGGGTGTCTGTTGCGAAGGCGATGTGATGCAGTCGCCCGTTAGCGCCAGTCCAGTCGTTGGTGTACACGAGGTCGTAGGACTTCTGGGCGAAGTGGGTCCACTGGGCGGACACGGTGCCGTTGTCGAGCACGATCTGCTCGGTAACCCGTCCGCCGAGCACAGAGCAGATGAAGCTGCCATTAGGCTCGCTCTGCGCGGCCAGGAAATTCACGTGATCCAGGCGGCGTACGCATACGCCACGGGCGGGGTAGGCCTGAGCCTGATTCTTCAGGGCCGGCGTCAGCTCAGCGGGAGGCTGGTATCGCTCGGTCTCCCAGTAGAGCTCGAATTCGTGACCGTCGGGGTCGCGAAACAGGTAGGTAGGCCCGATCCCGGTGTCGCCGTCTCGCCAGCCCACCCCGAGGCCGCGTGCGTCAATCTCGGCGACCCGGCGCTTGAGCGCCTCCGCGCTCGCCGCGCGCAGCCCGGTACGTCGGATGCCCGAGGTAGCCGCTGCGGTCAGCTTGACGCTGTGGTGCTCGTAGTCATCCCAGGTGCGCAAGTAAACCGAGTCGCCGCTGGTGCCGTTCTGGGTGAGGCCGAGCACCTCGGTAAAGAACCACAGGCTCCGGTCCGGCTCCGGGGTCAGCAGCTCAGCGTGCCCGAGGTGGGCTATCTCGTGCAGCAAGCGCGCCATCAGTGCTCCTCTCCGACGGTGGCTGCCGCGCTGGCCGGGTAGACGATGCCGTCGAAAAGCTTGCGCGCGGTCCGCACGACGCCTGCCCGATGGACCAGGGGTGGCATGCGCGAGGTATCCACCTCGACGTCAACGAGCAAGTGCCCGGTCGGGTGCTCGACGTCAATCGGCTGCTCGCGACCGGGCATGTCCGCTAGTTCCGGCCCGACTGCGCCGGGGAGGAGCAGGGCGGTAGCAGCACTGACTGCGCCGAGCACGCCGATCGCGGTGTGCGGGCGAACGGGGATGAAAGTGCGGGTGCTGATAGTGCCGCCGTCCCCGGGCCTGCTCAGCAATGTTGTCTTTGGTATGGGCAGCTGACTGACGTCGCCGAGTCCCATCAGCTTGCCCGCCGCGCGCCGCAGCGAGTCTATGCGGCTGGCCAGCGCGACGTCGCCAGCCAGCTCGGCGTGCGATTCGTGCCCGGTGATACCGAGGTCGGCGGCTCGGGCGACGACTACCGGCATGCCGTTGTCGATGCATGTCACCTCGACGTTGCCGATGACGTCGCGGACATTGCCGGTAGGCAGCAAATGGCCCGTTGCCGACCCTGCGGTGCCGGCAAATCGCAAACTGATCGGGGCTGCGGTGCCGGGGACTCCGGCGATCGCGGCCCGGCCTGAGTAGTCAGGAACGCCTTCCGGAGTTGCAAACGTTGCCGTGACTACGCTGCCCGAGTTCACCATCCGGATGCGGGTCGTCGTCGAGTCGGCACCAGGCTCGATGAGACCGCGCTCGACTGCGAACGGGCCAACTCCGGCCAGTATGTTGCCGCAGTTCTGCTGGTCCGTGACTGTCGCCTGCTCGACCCCCAGCTGCAGGAACAGGTAATCGATGTCTGCGTCGTCGCCTTGCGACGCCGAGACGACCGCGACTTTCGACGTCAGGGAGTGGGCGCCGCCGAGTCCGTCGATCTGCAGCGGGTGACCGCTTCCCATGATCCGCAGCAGCAGGTCGTCTCGCCTGCCAGACTGCTGCGGCAGATCGGAGGCGAGGAAGTACAGGCCTTTCGAGGTCCCGCCGCGCATCATCATGCAGCGAATGCCGTCTGCCTCCCGGGCGACGTTCCTCACTTCAGCATCCCGGTCACTTCCGGATAGACCCGCATGTAGGCCTCGGCCATGGTCGAGTGCGCAAGTCCCAGATTGGGACCGGCATTGCGCTGGAGCTGGACGCCGCGCCGCCTAGCGAGGTCGGTGTAGTAGTCCCACATGTGCTGCTGCGCTTTCAGGCACTCCATAGCCGTGCGTTTCACGCTGAAAACTGACGTGATGTCCAGCAGCACTTGCGGCTTGAATTCGCATTGCTCGGGCTGGTGCGGCTCGAACAGGAACACGGGGGGCGCGCCCAGCGGCTCACCTGGCGCGTCATAGCCAATCGCCTGGGCGAATACCCGTGCCTGCAAGGCCATCCTGGCGGCAGCGGGGTGGTCCGGATTGTACGGGTCAGCGAGCGCGTGAGTGAGCACAACCGACGGGTTCACCCGGCGGTAGCAACGCACGATCGTGTCGACGAGTTCGTCGGACTCGCGCAGCGGATAGTCGCCTGCGTCGGCGAACTCGATGGCGGCGCCGAGAACCTCCGCGGCGTGACTTGCTTCTTCTTGCCGGATTGCCTTGATCGCTGCCAGTTGGTTGCCCGCGCGCCAGGCGCTCGCCGACTCGCCGCGCTCGCCGTAGCTCAGGCACAGCACAGTGACTTCTGCGCCGCTGCCGGAAGCCAGGGCGATGGCACCCCCGGCGCGCCAGACGAAGTCACCGGCGTGAGCGCTTACCACCAGGAGCGGACCGGCCGGCGCATCGTTGGTCGCGCTCATCTGTTCCCTTCCCGGCAGCGTGGACTCGGCGGAGAGGCTAACGAAGTGCGAGCGATATTGTCAACGATCTTCGGTGCGTGACAACCTTTCTGCAGAGATCGGTCGGGGCCAGGGTGCCGGGCCAACCTTGAAAAGACGACGAGATTGCTGACATTGCCCGGCCTACGAGTCGGGGTTCTCGGCAACAACACCGCCCGCATATCGCCGCCGGTATCGATGATGGCGCTCGGTTCGGCGCACCAGCGCGGCGGCGTCTGGCGCGTCATTATGACCCGTTGACAGTGATCCGCGAGGCTGCTTTAGTTTCTACATTGCGAATAGCCGTACGCCAAGCGAACACTGCTGCTAAAGCCGCCATCCTGCAGTGCATGCCCTGCAAGCAAGCACTGGTCCGAGGCGGACCACGGGACCAGCCTCGGCGCGCTTGCCACAGGTGCCGTCCCGGCTCTGCGACACGACCTCACAAGGAGATCGATGACAGATGGTTGATCAGAGTGAGCAATCCGGCGGCCTTATTCTGCCCGGAAATATCAGCCGGCGGGGGCTGCTGCGCGCGGTCGGCGCAGGCGCAGCCGTCTTAGGAACGGGCGGACTGCTCCAGGCGTGCAGCTCGGCGATCAAGGGCGCCGGCGGAAGCAGCAGCACAAAGGCCATCACGATCGGCTGGATCCACCCGCTGACTGGTGACCTGGCCGGGTTTGGCGCAGCAGACAACTGGGTGATCTCCAAGATCAAGCAGACCACCCCGTATAAGAACGGCTTCAAGATCGGCGGCAAGACCTACCCGGTCACTATCAAGTCCTACGACACGCAGTCCAGCGACACGAGGGCCGGCGACCTTGCGCACCAGGCAATCCTGACCGACGGCGTAGACCTCTTGTTCGCGTCTTCGACGCCGGAGACCGTCAACGCCGTCGCTAGCACGGCCGAGACGCTTGGTACGCCGCTTATCTGCGCGAACTGCCCGTGGGAGTCCTGGTACCTCAACCTGTTCCCGAAGGGGAACCCGCAGCACGCTACAGAGGAAGCCAAGTACGTCATCTTGTACTTCCTCGGCGCCGAGCACCTGGCCAAGTGCTTCATCCCGATGTGGAACCGGATTCACGACCAGCTCCACACCGACAAGATCGTCGCCGCGGCCTTCCCGAACGACTCAGACGGCAACGCGTTCCGCGCAGTGTTCCCGCCGATCGTGACCGGGGCGGGCTACACGCTCGACATGTCCTCGCCATACGCCGACGGGACAACGAACTACTCCTCGATGATCTCCCAGTTCAAGGGGGACAAGGCCGACTTCTTCACGAACGTGCCGTTGCCGCCGGACTTCGCCGCCATGTGGAAGCAGTCGCTCCAGCAAGGCTTCAAGCCCAGGCTGGCCACGGTGGCCAAGGTGCTGCTGTTCCCGACCGATGCGTACGCGATGGGGTCCGAGGTGTTTAATGTCGCCACCGACACCTGGTGGGTGCCGACGCTGCCGTGGACATCCTCGTTCACTGGCGAGAGTTGCCAGAAGATGGCGAACGAGTACGAGGCTGCGTCCGGCACGCAGTGGAACGCCAATATCAGCAACTACAGCATGTTCGAGGTCGCCCACACGGCCCTCACCTCGGTCAGCGACCCGCATGACAAGAACGAGGTGGCTGACGCCCTGCACAACGTGAACATCAACGCGCTGGCCGGGCCGCTCAACTTCTCCTCTGGTGGCCCGGCGCCCGGCGTCGCGATTACTCCGCCGGCCGGCGTGCAATGGCAGAAGGGCACCAAGTACCCGCTGGAGATGCAGGTGGTCGATAACACGCTACTGCCGCAGGCAAAGATCACCGCCGACCTGCTTCCGACCAACTCGTAACGGATGACAAGTCCCCTGCTCGAACTCGAGCACGTGAGCAAGCGGTTCGGGCAGGTCGTGATCGCCGAGGACCTGTCGTTTTCCGTCGGCGCGGGCGACCTAGTCGGGATCGTGGGGCCGAACGGTGCTGGCAAGACCAGCCTGTTCGGCCTCATCTCCGGTGACCTGGCGCCGGGCGCGGGCGTGATCCGCTTCGCCGGGCGCACGGTCACCAGGCTAGACGCGGCAGCGCGGTGCAGGATGGGTGTCGGTCGCACATACCAGGTGCCGCGGCCGTTCGGCGACATGACGGTGTTCGAGAACTTGCTGGTCGCTGCGCAGCAGGGCGGCGGGCTTCGGCGCCGGGCCAGCTACGCGGCGGCGGTCGACGCTCTGGATCGCAGCGGCATGTCCGACCACGCGAACGTGCCTGCGGACCGGCTGGGTCTGCTGCACCGCAAGCGGCTGGAACTCGCCCGCGCCCTGGCGACGCAGCCCAAGCTGTTGCTGCTCGACGAGGTAGCAGGCGGCCTGACCGATCCGGAGGTCGCGCAACTCGTCGAGATCGTCCGCGACGTCAACGCGGCAGGCATCACGGTGATCTGGATCGAGCACGTGGTACGCGCGCTGACCGCACTGGTGACCCGGCTGACTTGCCTGGCTGGCGGGAAGTTCGTCGGCGACGGTGAGCCGTCGGTGGTGCTAGCCGAGCCCGCGGTCCGCGAGGTCTTCCTGGGCACGGACGTCACCGCCGCGCTGGCGGGCGGATCGATGACCGCCGCGCCCGCTGACGCCGGCCGGAGCGAGCCGTGACTGCGGCAAACGGCGGTGCGGCAAACGGCGGTGCAGCAAACGGCGGTGCAGCAAACGGCGGGCGGTCGGACAACGGGCGGTCGGACAACGGGCGGTCGGACGGCGGCACGCCGCTGCTCGAGGTCACCGATCTGACCGTCCATCACGGGCAGCTGCGGGCGCTGGACGCAATCTCGCTGCGGGTGTACCCGGGTGAGGTTTACGCCATCATCGGCGCGAACGGCGCGGGCAAGTCGACGCTGCTGCGCACGATTGCCGGCCTGCACCAGCCGACCACCGGACGGGTGCGCTTCGACGGGACGGACGTGACCACGCTGCGACCTGAGCGCCGGGCCAGGCAGGGGATCGTCATGGTCCCGGAGGGAAGGCGGCTGTTCGGATCTCTGTCAGTCGAGGAGAACCTCAAGGTCGGGAGGACGTACGCACGCCAGGGTCCGTGGACTATCGATGGGGTCTACGAGACTTTCGACTGGATGCGAGAGCGGCGCAATCAGCGGGCGGCTCAGCTTTCCGGCGGCGAGCAGCAGACGGTCGCCATCGGCCGGGCCCTGGTCGCTAACCCCCGAGTCCTGCTGCTCGATGAGCTCTCGCTCGGCCTGGCGCCGGTAATTGTGCAGCGCATCTACGGCATGCTGCCGCAGATCCTGGCCTCCGGGCTCACCGTACTTCTGGTCGAGCAGGACGTCAGTCAGGCCCTGCGGGTCGCGTCGCACATCCATTGCCTGCTGGAAGGCCGGACCACGCTGGAAGGCCGGCCGGCCGACGTTACCGCGGAGCAAGTCGAGGCCGCTTACTTCGGACTGGCGGGCGCAGCCCGCCTGCCTGACGGAGGGAGTGAGCCCTAATGGCCTGGCTGAACGCCATCATCCAGGGGGTGCTGACCGGCGGGCTGTACGCGCTGTTTGCCTGCGGCCTGTCGCTCATGTTCGGCGTGATGAAGGTCGTGAACCTGGCGCATGGCGACCTGGCGGTGGTCGGCGGCTACGTCGCTGTTGGCGTCATCACGGTCACGCACATCCCCGTCCTATGGTCGTTCGTCATCGTGGTGC
Source organism: uncultured Actinomycetota bacterium (assembly GCA_963831615.1). Classification (GTDB taxonomy): domain Bacteria; phylum Actinomycetota; class Actinomycetes; order Streptosporangiales; family Streptosporangiaceae; genus JAJYUU01. The sequence continues at coordinate 864,963 of CAWHQU010000008.1, forward strand.
CGGTGATGGCAGTGGTCGGCTATGCGCTGCAGCGAACGCTGATCCAAAGCGCACTCGATCGCGGCGTTCTCACGACGCTTATCGTCACACTCGGCCTGTCCGTGGTGATCGAGAACGGACTGCTCCAGTTCTTCACGGCAAACAGCCGCGGGATCGGCGCCAGCATGACGCTCGTCACCGGATCCTTCAGCGTCGGCTCCCAGATCCAGATCGCGTACCTGCTCGTGCTGATCTTCGCTGTTGCGGTCGCGGTGCTGCTGGGGCTGCAGTGGTTCCTGTCGCGGTCCTCCTACGGTCGGCTCATCCGCGCGACCGCAGACGATCAGGAGGCGGTACAGCTTGCCGGAGCCGACTACCGGCATGTGTTCGGAATCGCCGCTGCGCTCGCGATGGGTACAGTCGCACTGGCCGGCATCGCCTACGGCATGTCCTCCGACCTCGATCCGACGGCAGGCACGGACACGATCCTGCTGTTCGCGTTCGTGGCCGTGGTGATCGGCGGGCTCGGCTCGCTGTGGGGCACCCTGCTTGGCGGCATCGTGCTGGGCGTTGCCCAGCAGATCGGCGCGCAGATCAACATTTCCGATGAGTTGCTTGCGGGCTACCTGGTCTTCCTGCTGGTGCTCGTGCTGCGGCCCCAGGGCCTGGTCACCCGGAGGGCACAGACGTGAGCGTGGCGACCAAGGCCGGCCCCCGCCCGGCCGAGAGCTTCCGGGTCACCCGGTCGCAGCGGAACGTTGCCTGGACCGGGATCGGCGCGCTGATCGTCGTAGTCGTGCTCGCCCTCTTCCCGTTCATCGTCTACCCGGGGACCACCAGCCTCATGGTCCAGGGCTTCATCGTCCTCACGCTGGCGAGCATGTGGAACTTGCTGGCGGGCTATGCGGGCCTGGTGTCGGTGGGACATCAGGCGTTTGTCGGCCTCGGCGCTTACTTCGTGCTGATCCTCGCGCTCCACGGAACGTCGCCGTTCGCAGCACTGCCGGTCGCGGCGATTGCCTGCGGTGTGGCGGCACTGCCGCTGTGGTGGCTGGTCTCACGCCTGCGCAGCGGGTACTTCTCGATCGCCACGTGGGTGCTCGCCGCGACCATCATGCTGTTCATCACCCGGTTCTCCGCGCTCGGCAGCGGGACCGGCCTGCCGCTGCCCGGCCTGGCCGGGCTGAGCCCGTCGCTGCTCACCGCGTACACGTACTGGGTCGGGCTCGCCGTCACGGTAGTAGCGCTGGCGACTATGTACCTGCTGCTGCGTGGCCGGCTTGGTCTCGTGCTTACCGCAGTACGCGACGACGAGGTGGCGGCGCGCAGTTCCGGCGCCAGGGTTGGCCTGGCAAGACTGCTGGTGTTCGTGGTGGCAAGCATCGGCTGCGGCGCGGCCGGCGCGGTGCTGGCAATCAGCCAGCTTCAAGTGCAGCCGAGTGCCGTGTTCAGCGTGCAGTGGACCGCGGAGATGGCGTTCGCGACGATCATTGGCGGGCTTGGCACGATCGAGGGACCGATCGTCGGCACGATCGTTTATATGGTCTTGCAGCAGACGCTGGCCTCGTACAACGCCTGGTATCTGATCGTCCTCGGTCTTGTCGCGATCGTTATCGCGCTGTTCGCCCGCCGCGGCTTGTGGGGACTAGTGGACTCCAGGCTCCACGTACGGCTCTTCCCCGTCGGTTACTGGCTGCGGCTGGGCGGAGACGCTGACCGTGCGCGACGTACTGGCTGGCGCCGTCGTACCTCGTTTCCTGCCTGACGGGTTTGGTTGCGGGTTAGCCTTCGCCCCAGACCTCGTGCGCGGTCTGGACGACGAGGCGCAGCTTGGCGCGCTGCTCTTCCTGGGTGAGAAGGTTTCCCTCGACCGTGGACGAGAAGCCGCACTGCGGTGACAGGCATAGCTGGTCGAGCGGGACGAACCGGGCAGCCTCGTCGATCCGGCGCTTGAGCGCGTCGGGGCTCTCCAGCTCACCGCGCTTGGTGGTGACAAGGCCGAGGACGACCATCTTGCCTTTCGGCACGAACCGCAGCGGCTCGAACCCGCCGGATCGCTCATCGTCGTACTCGAGGAAGAATCCGTCCACATTGAGTTCGCTGAACAGGGCCTCGGCGACGAAGTCGTAACCGCCCTCGGCCGCCCACGACGAGCGGAAATTGCCGCGGCACATGTGCGTGGTGACCTTCATCTCCGCGGGCCTGGCGATCGCGTCGTTGACCTGCTTGATGTAGCGCAGGTGCAAGTGCTCAGCGTCTTCGCCGCGGTCGGCGATCTCGGCTCGCTGCGCAGGGTCGTTCAGGTAAGCCAGGCTGGTGTCGTCGAACTGCAGGTAGGTGCAGCCGAGCGCGGCGAGGCGCTGCACCTCGTCGGCATAGGCGGCGGACAGATCGGCCCAGAACTGCTCCATGTCCGGGTAGACGCCGGGATCGACCGAGGCGGGGCCGCCGCGGTAGTGCACCATGTTGGGCGACGGAATGGTGAGCTTAGGGGTGACGCCGCTGACGACCGAGTTGAGGTAGCGGAAGTCATCGGAGAAGATCGTGCGGCTCAGGTGGAGCTTCCGGCCGACGTGCAGGGCGGCCGGGGTGAATTCGATCTCCCCGCTGGCGTTGCGGAAGTGAACCGCCAGGTTGCCTGGCGCCTTGCTGATCCCGCCGAGCTGGTAGATGAAGTCCATGTGCCAGGACGCGCGCCGGAACTCGCCGTCGGTGGCCGACTGCAGTCCGACGTCGGACTGCATGGTGACCGCGTCCGCGATCGCCGCGTCCTCGACAGCGCGCAGGTGAGCTGCCTCGATCCGGCCGGCTGCGAAATCGTCGCGCGCGGCCAGCAGCTGTGGCGGGCGGAGCAGGCTGCCGACGTGGTCGGCGCGGAACGGCGGCGTGGTGCGCATAAAGGTCAGCATCCTCTTTCTGGTCGGGCTTATCCGGCTGCGGGCAGAACCGCGAGGCCGGTGTAGTTCTCGGCTAGTGACGTGGCCGCCGCTGCCGAGCTGACCACGTAGCGCAGCTGCGAGAGCTGGAGCTGCGCCTCCATCTCGTCGGCTCCCGGCGAGCGGTGCAGCATGGTCGTCATCCACCAGGAGAAGTGCGTGGACCGCCAGACCCGGCTCAGGCAGGCGGCCGAGTAGGCGCCGGCCGGCTTTTCGTCACCGTGCAGCAGGGCATCCAGTGCTGGCGCGAGCACGGCCACGTCGGCGAGCGCGAGGTTGAGGCCCTTCGCGCCGGTCGGCGGCACGATGTGAGCCGCGTCGCCGGCCAGGAACAACCGGCCGTACCGCATCGGCGCGCTGACGAAGCTGCGCATTGGCGTGATGCTTTTTTCCAGCACGGGCCCGCTGTCCAAGGTCCAGCCCGGCAGCTCAAACCGGCGGCTGAGCTCTGCCCAGACGCGATCGTCCGGCCAGTTCGCGATGTCCTCCTCCGGTGATACCTGAAGGTAAAGGCGGCTGACGAACGGGCTGCGCAGGCTATGCAGCGCGAAACCGTTCCGGTGGTAGCTGTAAATCAGCTCATCGGTGGACGGTGCCACGTCCGCGAGGATACCGAGCCAGGCGTACGGGTAATCGCGCTGCCAGGTGGTCAGCAAGCCTGCCGGGATCGAAGGCCGGCAGATGCCGTGGAACCCGTCGCAACCCGCGATGACGTCGCAGTCGACCTCGCGCCGGACGCCGGTGGGATCGGTATAGCTGAGCTGCGGCATTTCGGTGTCGAGGCGGGAGACCTCGGTGTCGGTGACGCTGAACTCGATCGCGTCTTCGCCGTCGTCGGCGAGCCTGCGGGCGATCAGGTCTTTGACCAGCTCGGTCTGCGCGTACACAGTGACGGTCCGGCCGCCGGTCAGGCCGCGGAAATCGATGTGGTGCCGCTCGCCGTCGAACTGCAGGTAGATGCCACCGTGCTGGATACCCTGGCGGTCCAGCCGGGCGGCAAGTCCGGCCTCGCGCAGCAGCGCGACGCTGCCGTCCTCCAGCACGCCCGCCCGCTGCCGCGCCTCGCAGTACGCCCGGCTGCGAACCTCGACCAGCACAGAGTCGATGCCGCGGAGCGCGAGCAGGTGCGCGAGCAGCAGGCCTGCCGGACCGGCTCCGACGATGCCTACCTGCGTGCGAGTTCGCATGTTCTCAAGTTGTCACGGCAGCCCGATCAGAAGGGGTCCCGATCAGAAGGGGTAGGGCGCGATGTCGCCGCGGATCGTCACCCAGCGCGTGTCGGTGAATGCGTCGAGGTTGGCAGTGCCGCCGAACCGTGCGCCGGTACCGGACGCGCGGAGGCCGCCGAACGGGGTATTCGGGGCGTCGTCGACGGTCTGATCGTTGATGTGAACGATCCCGGTCGGAATCTGCCGGGCGAGCTCGAGGCCGCGCATCACGTCCTGAGTCAGGATGCCGAGCGACAGTCCGTACTCAGAGTCGGCGGCCAGCTTCGCCACCTCGTCTGCCGTGCTGAAGCGGATGACCGGGGCGACCGGCCCGAACACCTCGTTCGCGTACGCGGGCATCGCCGGCGCGACGTCACTCAGCACGGTGGGCTGGTAGAACAGGCCCTCGTACTTGCCGCCTGCGGCAAGTGTGGCGCCGGCCTGGACGCTGTCGGTCACCAGGCTGTGCACCTTGTCCCGCTGGCGCTCGTCGATGATCGGGCCGACAGCGACCTGTCCCGATGCCGGGTCACCGACCGGCAAGTGGCTAGCCTTGGCGGCGAGCCGGGCGACGTAGTCGTCGTACACGGACTCATGTACCAGGTGGCGGCCAGTTGTCATGCAGATCTGACCCTGATGCAGGAACGAGCCCCATGCGCCGGCGGAGGCGGCCCTGTCGAGGTCGGCATCGGCTAGCACGATCAGGGCGGAGTTGCCGCCGAGTTCCAGGTGAACGCGCTTGAGATGCTCGCCCGCCAAGGCGCCCACGCGGCGGCCCGCCGCCGTCGATCCGGTGAAGGAAATGACGCCAGTCCTCGGGTCGGTGATGAGCGCCTGGCCGACGTCCGGGCCGCCAGGAAGCACATGGAGCAGGCCGTCAGGCAGCCCGGCCTCCTCGAATACGCGCGCTAGGACCACTCCGCCGCACACCGCGGTCCGCGGGTCGGGCTTGAGCACTACCGCATTGCCGAGCGCGAGCGCGGGCGCCACTGACCGGATGGCCAGGATCTGCGGGAAGTTGAAAGGCGATATGACGCCCACGACGCCGACCGGCACCCGCTCGGCGAAGCTCAGGTGCGGCTGCTCGCTCGGCAGCAGTTCGCCATACGGCCGAGATGGCAGCGTGGCCGCTTCGAAGATCTCCTCGGTCGCCACATGAGTCTCGAACTGAGCGGCCGGCGGGATCTTGCCGCCCTCCCGCACGCTCCAGTCCTCGATCTCGGCCGCGTTTGCCAGCCAGATCTCTCCGGCCTTGCGCAAGATGGCAGCGCGCTGGGTATACGGCAGTGCTGCCCAGGCAGGCTGTGCCGCGGCCGCGCTCGCAGTCGCGACGGCGATGTCCGCAGCCGACGCGATGCCGACGCGCGCCAGTTCGCTGCCGGTGGCGGGTTCGATCACCGCCGCTTCGCCACCGCCCGGCTCACGCCAGCCGGATGAGAATGCCTTGCCCACCCAGATGGATCGGTCCAGCAGCGTCACCGGGACCCCCTCTTTTTGGCTGGTTCGCCGGCTGTCGCGCGGCCGCCATTGCAGCGATCCGCGCTGTGCGCTTCACGCACAACAGTTACATGCCCGAACAGTGAAAAATTTAGGCGTACCGGTAGCTGAGTGTCAACGCTGCCGCGTTCTTGCTCGCAGCCGCCGCGGTGGTCGGCCGCGCTCGATGCACGCGTCACTTGATGCACGCGTCACTTGATGCACGCGGCTGGCCGGTCCCTGATCGCCCGCCGCGGGCGTACCCGGGGTGGCAGGGCCGGCTCCGAGTACGCCCCGGCGACGTGGCCGGTGCAGCGGGAGATTTGTTACTTCTTGTTCGCCCACCAGGCACCGGCGCCACAAACAATGGCGACCACGAGCCCGGCAATTCCGCGGAAAATGTGGCCGCCGCTCTTCACGTGGCTGCCCGAATCCAGGAACGACGGTGCAGAGCCCGACATCCAGAGGACCCCCAGGATGAGCGCGAGAACGGCGATGACCGCAAGGATGATCACCAGCGAGCGCTTTGAGCCGCCGCTGGACACGCTTTGTGAAGCCACAGTTCCTCCTTGGCAGCTGGCCGCCTGTGACATGCGAATAGCACGGCGTTACCAGCGATGATTTACGACCGGCACGGTACTACCGGTTGCCATCCCGACGGGGCGAAATAACTACAAAGAGTGCAAAAATTTGGCGACAGAAACGCATCGCGCCGATTACGGCCGCCAGACCATCAGGACGAGTATTACCAGCCAGATCAGGTTCACGACGCCGCCCATGGCCGCGATACGGCCGCGTTCCACCGAGGCGATGTGCGCGGCCACGGCGGCTCGGCCGGCGGGCTGCCCGGCGCTGGCCGGCTCAGCGCCTGTCTGGGCGGGGCCGTCCGGTCCGTGGCTGGCATCGCCATGGGCGACGCCGCCTTGGCTGGCACCGGGGTCCGAGGCTGCCGCGTCCACCGGCATCTCGGCGGGCGCAAGCGCCTTAATCGCCCGGCGCTGATCGCGGATGACGAGCGCGAGCAACACGATCGCCACGACGAACAGCGTCATGGCAACGGTCAGCCAGGCGTGGCCGAAGTCATGGTCAAGCTGGCCGAGCACTACGCCGAAAATGAAGACCAGCAGGGCCGCGGCCGTGAAGATCACGGTGATCCGGCTGAGGTAGCGCAGGATCGCTACATCGCGCTTGCGGATATAGCGGGGCGAAGACGAGATGGCAAGCGCCAACGGCCCGATCGTGAAGATGGCGAATCCGATGTGCAGCCAGAGCACGAGCTTGTCGGTGAACGACATGCAGTTGATCTTAGGCCCGCGCCATGCTCGGCGACGGCGCTAACACGCGGTGTCGCCTACCTGGCGTACTGGCGCCTGGTCCGGAGGAAGTCTGTCACTACGTACTCGCCCAGGCTGTCAGGCATTGCCCGCAACACGCGGCCGCCGTTGCGCCTGGCTACCTCGTCCACGAATGCGGACAGCCGCTCGTCGTCCGCCAGCATGAACACGTTCATCGTGGCCCGCCGCCTGGTCATCTTGTCGACCTCCGCGAGCGTGAGCTCCAGCGTCTCCGGCGACGGCGGCCAGTCGAACCAGAACCGGCCGTCCCGGCGCAGATGCGCGGTCGGCTCGCCGTCGGTGATGACCATCACCACCGGGTTATGCTCGGGTCGCCGGTCCAGGAACCGGCCGGCCAGCACAAGCGCGTGGTGCAGGTTGGTGCCCTGCACCATGTCCCAGCTCAGCCCGGCCAGTTCGGTTTCCCGGAGCTCCCGTGCGTAGTTGGAGAACCCGATGACCTGGATCGCGTCCTGCGGGTACTGGGTGCGGACGAGTGCATGCAACGCGAGCGCCGTCTGCTTTGCTGCTCCCCAGGTGCCGCGCAGCGCCATCGAGTACGACAGGTCGACCAGCAGGCAGACGGCCGCGGACGCGCGGCGGTCGGTTTCGGCTACCTCGAAGTCCTCGACCGAGAGCCGGACCGAGGCCCGCCGCCGCCGCGGGCTGGCAGCGAGCGGTGCGGCCCGCCCGCCAATGGACTGCTCGTCCAGGAACTCCTGCCGCGGTGACGCCTGCCGCAGCAGCGCGTTCCGCACTGTCGCAGCGGCATCGATGGCCTGCTCGTCGCCGAACTCCCACGGCCGCGTGCTGCCGGTGTACTCTCCGGCCTGCCCGGCATCGTGCTGATCGTGGTCGCCGGTCCCGCCGTCCGGAAGCTGGGCGAACACCTTGCGCAGCGCTGTCTGACCGAGCCTGCGCACGGCCTTGGGTGTCAGCTCGAGTTTGCCGTCGACGCGCTGCAGATAGCCCTGCTGCTCGAGTTCTCGCTCGATCTGGCGCAGCGCTTCCATGTCGTCTACCGCTTGCCGTCCGAGAGCGCGCCGGATCGCCTCCTCGTCGACATCGTCCAGCCGCGCACCCGGATAGTCCTGGCGCAGCGCGTCTTCCAGGTCACCAAGGTCGGCAAGCTCTGCCAGCGCCGTAGTCGCGTCGCTGAGTCCGAGCGGGTCGCTACCCGTCATCCCTGGCTGCGGCGCGCCCTGATCCACGTCCGGGCGCCTGGCCCGCAGCGAGTCGGACAGCCTGGCCATCTCGGCCGCGAGGCCTGCGTCTTCGAGCGCCTGCGCCATCAGCTCGGCCAGCTCATCCCGCTGTTCGTCGGTTAGCGAGTCGAGCAGCCGCTGCGCCGCCGACATCCGCCGGACCAGCGCATCCACCAGTTCTTCCAGGTTTGCGGGCGCGCCAGGGAACATGTCGCCGAAGCGGCTCATAAAACCGTCGAAGTCCTGCTGCGTGTGCTCCCCGCGCGCGTCGGCGTCCAGCATGTTGTTGAGCGCGGCCATCATGTCCTTGACCCGCTGCAACGCCTCCGGGTCGGGGTTGGTCAGCGTCTCCCGCATGCCGCGGAACTGGCTGTCCAGTACTTCGCTGCGGAGCAGCGACTTCAGCTGCTCGAATGTCGCACGGGCCGCCGCCGACTGCCATTCGTAGTCCGCGAGCTGCCTGATCGCCTGGGCGGTGTCCGACGGAAGGGAGTCCAGTTCGGCCTCGCGCAACCGGGCGGAGTCGTCCGGGTTCGGGAACAGCTCGGCGCGTTCCTGGCCGATTGCTGTGTCCAGAAGCGCCCGGGCCTGGTCGAGAATGCCGTCAAGGCGCCCACGGCTGCGGATCTCACGCTGGCGTTCCCGCACCCTGCGGAGCAGGTCGTCGAGCCCGCGGTGACCGGACATGCCACGCCGCAGCAGGTCGCGGAGCGCGCTGGACGGATCGGTACCGTCCAGCACTGACTCGCCCATCGCGTCGACTGCGCCACGCACGTCATACGGCGGCTCGAGCGGATCCGGGCCACCCGCGTAAGGACCGTAGCGATAACCGCTCACGTTCGGTATACCGTCCGGCCGTCGATCGAGTCCTTCGACAGGCGGCGCATCAGGTACAGGCCTTCGAGCGCGAACTCGAGCGCTGCGGCGGCCTGGCCAAGCGACTCACCGCCTTCCATCCTGAGCCGCTCCATGATCTTGGCCAGGCCGGGCACCTCGCCGATCCGGCGCAGCAAGTCTGCGGCCGGAACCAGGTCGCCCGTCTCCACCGCGCCATCGTCCGCGAATCGCGCCAGCAGGCCGGACAGGTCGGCGTTGCCGAGCAGCGCACGGAATGTGTCGCTGGTGGCGCGGCGCAGCAGATGGTCAAGAACCTCCTGCTCGCGGCCCTCCTCGCTGACCTCGAACTCGACCTTCCCGCGCAGCGTGCTGATCACCGAGGGGAGGTCACATACCCGCGCCACTGGCTGGTCCTCGCCCGTGATCGCAGCGCGTCGCACGGCAGACGCCGCTACCGCCTCAGCCGCTGAGATCGCGAACCGCGCGGAGACGCCCGACCGGGAATCCACCGCGGGCGAGGCCCGGACCAGCCGGGTGAACCGCGCGATCACCTGGACCAGGTGGACAGGAACGAGGGCTCCGGGGTCAGCGCCGTCCCAGGCGAGCTGTGCTTCCTGGTCGATCAGGGCCAGCTCGGCCTCCAGCGAGACCGGGTAATGCGTGCGGATCTCCGCCCCGAACCGGTCTTTCAGCGGCGTGATGATCCGGCCCCGGTTCGTGTAGTCCTCTGGGTTCGCGCTGGCGACCAGGACGAGATCGAGGGGCAGCCGCAGCGCGTAGCCGCGCACTCCGATGTCACGCTCCTCCAGCACGTTCAGCAGTGACACCTGGATCCGCTCGGCGAGGTCAGGCAGCTCGTTGAGGCAGAAGATGCCGCGGTTGGTCCGTGGCAGCAGGCCGAAGTGGATTGTCTCCGGGTCGCCGAGAGTCCTGCCTTCGGCGACCTTGACCGGGTCGATGTCGCCGATGAGGTCGCCCACGCTGGTGTCCGGTGTCGCGAGCTTCTCTCCGTACCGGTCGGTGCGCGGCCGCCACGTCACTGCCAGGTCGTCGCCCTGCTCGGCGAGCAGTCGCTGGCACCGCGCGCAGACCGGGGCGAACGGGTGGTCGTTGATCTCGCAGCCGGCAACTACCGGCGTCCAGTCATCGAGCAGGCCAGTCAGCGTCCGGATCAGCCTCGTCTTGCCCTGCCCGCGCTCGCCAAGCAGGATCACGTCGTGCCCGGCAATAATGGCGCGCTCCAGGTGCGGCAGTACTGTATGGCCGAAGCCGATAATGCCGGGGAACGCGTCCTCGCCTGTGCGCATGCGCTCGAGCAGGTTCTGGCGTAGTTCTTGCTTGACCGTGCGGAACTGGTGCCCGCTGGCGCGTAGTTCGCCCAGCGTGCCGATTTGCGGCGGGGCCGTGGCGGGCGGCTGGTCGGATGCTGGCTGTTTGCGAGTCGTAGGCTGCACCATTCGACACTATGTCGAGGCAGTCCGTGCTTGCATCTTGGGAGGCCTGAATGGCGGATTCCCGCCCGGCGCTCGCGGTGGACATCGGCGGGACGAAGCTGGCCGCGGGCTTGGTCGAGCCTGCCGGGCGCGTGCTTGCGTGGTCGGTCGTTCCGACTCCGACGGGACTGGACGCTGAGCAGTTGTGGCGCACTCTTGACGCGCTCATCACCGATGTGCTGAACGGCCTTGGCCCAGCCGATCTAGCCGGCTGCGGCTGTGGTTGCGGCGGCCCGATGGAGTGGCCATCGGGAGTGGTGTCGCCGCTGAACATCCCGGCGTGGCGCGACTTCCCGCTGCGCAGCAGGCTGGCCGAGCGGCTCGGCGGAATCCCGGTCAGGGTGCACAACGACGCGATCTGCCTGGTGGCCGCAGAGCACTGGCGGGGCGCTGGGCGTGGCCGCGACAACGTGCTCGGCATGGTGGTCTCGACCGGTGTCGGCGGCGGCCTGGTACTGGACGGCAGGCTGATCGAAGGCGCGTCCGGCAACGCCGGGCACATTGGCCACGTGGTGGTCGATCCCGACACCGGGCCGGTGTGCGGCTGCGGCGGCCGCGGCTGCGCCGAGGCCATCGCGCGCGGGCCCGCGCTCGTCGCCTGGGCTCAGACCGAGGGCTGGCGTCCAGAGCAGAGCGACGCAACCGCCAAGGAGCTGGCTGCGGACGGTGCACTCGGGCATCCGATCGGCGTGGCGGCAATGCGCCGGGCAGGCCGGGCGCTCGGCATCGCGATCGCGTCCGCGACCTGCCTGTGCGACCTCGAAGTTGTGTCGGTTGGCGGCGGGCTATCGCAGGCCGGGCCGCTACTGTTCGACCCGCTGGAGGAGGCGCTGCGCGCGCACGCCAGGCTCGGTTTTGCCCGTCAGGTCACCGTGGTGCCGGCCGCGCTCGGACAGAGCGCGGGCCTGGTCGGCGCGGCCGCGCTGATCTTCGCTGCCGACCGTTACTGGGCTGCGCTGGACCGGCCGTGAGCGCCGGCTGGCGGCCAGGTGCGAGAATCCAGACGTGAGTTCATCGGTACCGGCCGCTCGCCAAGCCGATCTGCCCGTGCAGCCTGACGACGTCGTCGCGGCGCGTGCCACCTTGCAGCCGATCGTCAGGCAGACACCGCTGCTGGAGTCGAGCGCGCTGTCCGCGATGGTCGGCGGTCCTGTCTTCGTCAAGTGCGAGAACCTGCAGCGCGGCGGGTCCTTCAAGGTTCGCGGCGCTTACCTGCGGATCGCCCGGCTGAGCGAGGCTGAGCGGGCACGCGGCGTTGTGGCGGCCAGCGCCGGCAATCACGCACAGGGCGTTGCGCTGGCAGCGGCCGCTCTCGGCACGCAGGCGACCGTGGTAATGCCGGTCGCCGCGCCGCTGCCCAAGGTTGCAGCGACGCGGTCCTACGGCGCAGACGTCGTGTTGCATGGCGCCACAGTCGAGGATGCGCTGACAAGGGCGCGGGAGCTGGCCGATGAGACCGGCTCGATCTTCATCCATCCCTTTGACCACCCGGACGTGATCGCGGGGCAGGGCACGGTCGGACTCGAGATCGCCGAGCAGTGCCCGCAAGTGCGCACGATCGCGGTGCCCGTCGGCGGCGGCGGGCTCGCCGCCGGCATCGCGGTAGCCGCCAGCGCCATGCTGCCTGGCGCCATGCTGATCGGCGTCCAGGCCGAGGCAGTTGCTCCGATGCCTGGTTCGATCGCGGCGGGCCATCCGGTCAGCGTCACCCCAGCCGCGACGATGGCGGACGGGATAGCAGTGGCCCGGCCTGGCGAGTTGCCGGTCATGCTCCTGACCGGCGGACGGGTGCGTGTCGTCACGGTGACCGAGGAAAACCTGTCCCGCGGGCTACTGCTCTGCCTGGAACGAGCCAAGCAGGTCGTTGAGCCCGCGGGCGCCGCCGGAGTGGCGGGCATTCTCGAGCATCCGGCGCTGTTCGAGCCGCCGGTCGTGGTCGTGCTCTCGGGCGGCAACATCGATCCGCTGCTGCTATCCAAAGTGCTTCGGCACGGGCTGTCCGCAGCCGGCCGGTTCCTGGCGTTCAGGTGCAAGCTGTCCGACCGGCCAGGCGCGCTGGCGACCTTGCTGATGGAACTGGCCTCACTGGGCGCAAACGTGCTGGATGTCGTGCACGAGCGAGTAACCGCGGATCTGCGGGTCGACGAGGCCGAGGTCAGCCTGCACCTTGAAACGAGGGGACCGGAGCACACTGACTCGGTGATCAGCCAGCTGCGGAAGGCCGGCTACACGCTGCTGTTCGGCTAGCCGCCTGCTCGCTGAGCCCGCCGGGCTGGCTGCAGCACGGCCTGGGCTCTGCGCTCAGCCCGGACGTGTGCCTGCAGCTACCAGGGCCGAGTCGAGCGGGCCTGCTGATCCAGCCAGCGCTGCCGGATCACGATCGTCCCGGCGAGCTTGTCGTGCAGGCACTGGGCGCGCGTGTCAAGCAGCGGCAACCCGGTATCGACCAGCCAGAGCAGCCCGCCGGCGATAGTTGAACGGAAACGGCAGCAACCAGAAGACCGCCGGGCCGACTAGGAACGCTACCGCCCGGATCCCGGCCGCCCGGATTCCGATCGCGGAGCTGGTCGGCAGCTTTGACGACCCGCGTGCCGAGCGCTCGCTTGCCGATCGTGGCGCCCCACGCCGCGTGCTGGACCCAGTAGTAGGCAAGCGCGATGCCGAACATGGCGACGAACCAGAACAGCAGGGCCCGCTGATTCGACGGATCGCGGAGAATCGCATCGATCGCGGCCTGTGCGTCCGGCGAATACAGATCTGCGTAGTGGGCGTGGACGGCCTGCATTTGCCGCGAGATCTGCTCCAGCGGCGAGATGAAGGCCAGGGTCGGTATGGCGAAGATGATGATCCAGTCGATCACCGTCGCGGCCAGCCGTTCCCAGGGCGCTGCGATGGCCGGATCGCGGCGAACCGCGAACGCACCTCGCGCGCTGGCGGGGCGCCCGTATCCCTGCTGGGGGTGACCGGACTGGCCGAAAGCCCGGAGGCTCCGGCGTCGTGGCCGTACTGGGCCGGGCTGTCGGACGGCCAGGACGCGGGCGGGCCTGGCCGGCGTACCGTACTTCGGCTGGCCAGGCTGGGGTGGCGCCAGATATGCCTGCGGCATGACCCGCCGGCATCCAGGTACGGCGACGGAGAGGCGGTGCCTGAGCGGGCGTCAGCTCGGGCGGCGGCGCTCCATCCCGTCCCGGTCTCGTCGTGCTGCGTCATCCTGCCGGTGATCCTTTGCGGCCGGCGGAGGCGAGGCTGCGCCCGGTGTCAGGGCGGCGGCCGCGCGCCGGCGCAGGCTGCTCTGCCCTGCTACCAGGCGCCAGGCCTGGGGCCGCGAGAGCTGGTAGTCCTTCTTGATGACAACTGTATGCGCGGCTTTATCGTGCAGGCACTGCCTGCGCGGGTCCCAGGTCAGCCACAGCTCGTTGAGCAGCTCGAACAGCGACCCAACCACCGGCACAAGCGGTGCGAGCGCATAGATGGCGGCGCGGCCACAAGCCGGTCCGGCGCCGACCCTGGGGCTGCCGTCAGCTTTTATAACCTTAGTACCAAGTGCGCGTTTCCCGATGGTCTGTCCCCACGCGGCGTGCTGGATCCAGTCGTAGGCGAACGCCACCAGGTAGAACACCAAGCCGATGACGAAGAGCCTGCCGATCAGGTGCCCTTCGGCGTGGGCAAGAGCATTCTTGGCGGCTGGGATGGCAGAAAGCTTGGTACCGGGCGGATAGCGGTTGGCAATGGCAGAGATCTGGTTGAAGAAGGTCCGCCACACCGGTAGCCACAGCGGCGCGAAGATAACGGCGAGAATCAGCCCGTCGATGACACGCGCAAGCAGCCGCCGCCACCACTCAGCCAGCGCGGGGTCCTTGCCCGCCGGCTGGTGTCCGTAGGGCTGATACGGCTGACCGTAGCCTGGCTGGGCGTAGCCCTGATTCTGCGGCGTGCTGGGACCGGGCTGGGGGTAGGTCGGGTAGCTCTGGCCGGGCGGCGTGCCGTAGCCGGGCTGAGGGTAGGCCGGGTAGCCCTGGCTGGCCGGCGTGCCATAGCCGGGCTGCGGATATCCGGGGTAGCCCTGATTGCCGGGCTGGCCGGGTCCCGCGGTGGAATCTGGTGGCTGATTCACCCGGTCATGATGCCCTATCGGCTACCCGCGTGCATAGCCGTGCGGTTAGACCCATGCGAACCGCCATGTAACCTGCTGGCCGGCTTCGCCGTCTCACAAGTTCCCGCGACGCTCCTGCTCGCGCTCGATGGCCTCGAAGAGGGCCTTGAAGTTGCCCTTGCCGAAGCCCTGAGAACCGTGCCGCTCGATCAGCTCAAAGAAGACAGTCGGCCGGTCCTGCACCGGCTTGGTGAAGATCTGCAGCAGGTAACCGTCCTCGTCCCGGTCAGCAAGGATCTTCAGCTCGTGCAGTTCGTCGAGCGGCACCCTGGTGTCACCGGCCCACTCGCCGAGCGTTTCGTAGTAGCTGTCCGGCGTGTCCAGGAACTGCACGCCAGCAGCCTTCATGCCGTGCACTGCCCCGACGATGTCGTCGGTAGCCAGTGCCAGGTGCTGAACACCCGGGCTGCCGTAGAACTCCAGGTACTCGTCGATCTGTGACTTCTTCTTCCCGGCTGCCGGCTCGTTGATCGGGAACTTGACCTTGCGGCTGCCGTCAGCGACGACCTTGCTCATGAGCGCGGAATACTCGGTAGCGATGTCGTCGCCAACGAACTCCTTCATGTTCGTGAAGCCCATTACCCGGTGGTAGAACTCGACCCACTCATTCATCCGGCCGAGCTCGACGTTGCCGACGCAGTGGTCGATCTCGGTGAAGAACGGCCCCGGGGGCTCAGCAGTCAGCGGCGTGGCCGGCACGTAGCCCGGCAGGTAAGGGCCCGCGTAGTCGTTCCGCTCCACGAAGGTGTGCCGGGTGTCACCGTAGGTCGCAACCGCAGCGAGAACGACCTTGCCGTACTCGTCCTCGGCTACCGCTGGCTCGGCAAGGCTGCGCGCACCGTGCGCAGTTGCGTATTGCCAGGCGGCGGTCGCCGAAGGCACGGTCATAGCAAGATCGATGACGCCGTCACCGTGCGCGGCTACGTGCGCGCCTAGCTCGGTGCCAGCGCGCACCGGACCGCGGACGACGAACCTCGCGTTGCCGGACTCCAGGACATAAGACGTCTCGTCCCGGCACCCGGTCTCCGGTCCGCGGTAACCGACGCACCGCATGCCGAATGCCGTCGAGTAAAAGTGCGCGGCCTGGCGGGCATTGCCAACGGCAAAGACCGCGGCATCCATTCCGATAACCGGGAACTCGTCGGTCTCCAGGAACTGTGCGTACCCTGCCTCGGCGGTCATCGCGGTGCTCCCTTGCTCGTCGGCCGGCTGAAGTCAGCAGCATGTGCCGGCCGGTCAGGATGCGCAACTGCGCTCCGCAGACCTAGGCAGGTTGTCTAACAGTAATAAGATCTGACTAGCATACTTGTACAGTTTGTAGCGAGGGGATCTCGGCCATGATTGATGCGCTGGACGGCCGGCTGATCGGGCTCCTGATGGCGGAGCCGCGGGTGGGCGTGCTCGAGGCCTCCAGGCGGCTCGGCGTCGCGCGGGGGACCGTTCAGGCCCGGCTCGACAGGATGCAGGCCCGTGGCGTGATCACCGGCTATGGCCCGGACATCGAGCCGGCCGCGATCGGCTACGGGGTCATGGCCTTCATCACCCTGGAGATCAGGCAAGCGGGCGGGCACGACCCGGTAGCCGACCGCCTTGCCGCCATCGCCGAAGTTCTCGAAGCCCACACCATCACCGGGGCGGGCGACATGCTGTGCCGGGTAGTCGCGCGTAGCAATGCTGACTTGCAGCGGGTAATCGACTCGATTGTCGGACTCGAGGGCGTGGTCCGGACTTCGACCGTCATAGTGCTGGACAGCCCGCTGCGGCACCGGGTGCTGCCGCTCGTCCGTGCTGAGGCCGCCAGCCAAGATCGAAGCTAGCCAGGCCAGGGAGCTTCTTGCGCCGGCTCAGCCGCGGGTGGAGCGGTCAGCTGTCAGCCGGGCTAGGCGGAGGCATCCGCGGGAGCGGCGTTCGCTAGCTGCAGGGCCGTGTCCAGTACGGCCTGTCGCAATTCGGCCGGGTCGGCTACCCGGTCCTGGTAGTGCATGGCACAGAAACTGATGCTGACCAGGCATGATGCGGCTCTGACCTGATCGCGGACCGGGGCGCCTGGCTCGGTCAGCAGATCGACGAGTGCATCCATCCGCTCCCGGAATAGCTCGCCGCGCCCTTTGGCAGCCGCCAGCGAGCTCACCACAGCCTGGTTCTGGTGCAGGAGCCTGAACACCGCGGTCCCGTTCGCGACGATCTCCAGGTACCGGGCGACGATTGTGGCCCTGGTCTCGGCCGAGCGCGGCTGCTCCTTGCCCCACGCGATCAACTCGTCGATCTCGGCCATGTAGTCCTCGACGAGGCTGCGGACGATGTCTTCCTTCGACTTGAAGTAGTAGTACAGAGCCGCCTTGGTGACGCCGAGCCGCTCAGCGATCTCTCTGAGGGAGGTCTTCTCATAACCCTGCTCGGCGAACAGCTGCAGGGCCAGCTCACGCAGGCGCGACCTGGTGTCGCGGCCGCGATCATGCCCCTCGCCGTGGGCACTGGCGCCGTTGACGTTGGCGCTGTCGACGTTATCTGGCATGGCCTCGGGTGTTAGTCCTTTCACCGGCCACGGTAACCTACTTGACGGCCGGTTAGTAGCCAGCCTAGCCTGTAGCCCTGACCAGATGCTAGCCGGTCGGCAAGTAAGTTGGTAGCGCCGCTGACTCCAGGGGTGCGCACGATTGCGAGTGCGGAGCAAGGAGCCCTTTTCGTGACAGACAACCAGGCTGCCCTGGCAGCGAGCGATGTGCCGACCGGCCCGCGGCGTGAGATCCTGATCGTGCTGCCTGGCCTGCTGCTGACGCTCATCATCGCGATGCTCGACCAGCTGGTCGTCTCCACTGCGCTGCCGCGGATCGTCGGTGACCTTGGCGGCCTGAACCATCTGGCCTGGGTAGTCACCGCCTACATTCTTGCGTCGACGATCACTACGCTGTTCTACGGCAAGCTCGGCGACATGTACGGCCGCAAGCGGTTCCTGATGATCGCAATCGTGATATTCCTGATCGGCTCGGCCCTGTCCGGGCTGGCGCACTCGATGGATCAGCTGATCGCCTTCCGCGCCTTGCAGGGCCTCGGCGCGGGCGGCCTGATGGTCGGCGCCATCGCCACCATCGGTGACATGGTCTCGCCGCGAGAGCGCGGTCAGTACATGGGCTACATGATGGCCGCGATGATGGTGGCCATGATCGCCGGGCCGCTGGTCGGTGGCTACATCACGCAGCACTGGTCGTGGCGGTGGATCTTCTACATCAACATGCCGATCGGCGGCGCGGCACTGGTCTACCTGTGGGCGACCTTGCACCTGCCGCGCCGGAGAGTCGAGCACAAGATCGACTATCTGGGCGCAGGAGTGATCGCCGTCTTCTCCACCGCGGTCGTGCTGCTCACGAGCTGGGGCGGCAGCCAGTACGCATGGGGATCCTGGGAGATCATCATGCTTGCCGTCATCGCAGCGATCGCGCTGGCAGCCTTCTTCGTGGTCGAGAGCCGGGCAGCTGAGCCGATGCTGCCGCTGCACGTCTTCAGGACCCGCAACTTCTCGCTCGCGTCCGGGATGAGCCTCCTGCTGGGCATGGCCATGCTGGGTGCATTGACATTCCTGCCGCTCTACCAGCAGACGGTGCAGCACGCGTCGCCGACAGGCAGTGGCCTGCTGCTCATCCCGCTCATGCTCGGCTCGACCGCGACCTCACTGATCGCCGGGCAGGTGACGAGCAGGACCGGCCGGTACAAGATCTTGCCGATCATCGGAGCGGTGATCATGACCGTCGGCCTCTACCTGCTGACGCACCTGAGCGTGGATACCAGCCGGCTTACCTCTTCGCTCTACTTCGTGGTGCTCGGAGTCGGCATGGGCTTCCTCATGCAGATCACTTCCCTGATCGCGCAGAACAGCGTGGCGCAGCGGGACATGGGCGTAGCGAGCAGTTCGCGGAGCTTCTTCCAGCAGATCGGCGGCTCGCTGGGCGTGTCCCTGTTCGGCGTCATCTTCTTCCGTCGCTTCGCCGACAAGATGACGGCGTTGCTGCACGCTCATAAGAGCTTCGGCGGCTCAGCGAACCTCGACCCGGCGACGATCAACAGCATGCCGGCCGCGGTGAAGAACGCGGCGTTCCACGCCATCAGCAGCGCGATCTCGGGCGTCTTCTGGTGGACGATTCCGACCACCGTGGCAGTGTTCCTGCTGGCCCTGCTGGTCAAGGAGATCCCGTTGCGCGGCCGGATCGAGCCGACCCCGGACCAGGCGCCGGCCGAACCGGAATTGGTTCACGGAGTGTAGCTGGCAGCGCTTCGGCGCGGCAGCGTGAGTGCCGGACGGTCAGCCTCAGTCGCGAACGCCGGCCTCCACGATGGTGGAAGGCCGGCGTTCGGCTACGGACTATGCGGCTTACACGCCGTTGTACGGGACGGACTCGAGGATCTCGACGGTGGTGGCGCGCCCGTTCGGCAGGGTGTAGGTGGCGGTCTCGCCTACCTTCTTGCCGGAGATCGCGCTGCCAAGCGGCGACTTCGGCGAGTACACGTCGATTGGCGAGCCGACCTCCTCGCGCGATGCGAGCAGGAAAGTCACTTCATCCTCGTCACCCTCGAACCTGATGGTGACGGTCATGCCGGGGCCGACCACGCCTTCGGTGCGAGGTGCTTCGCCGACACGGGAGTTCTCCAGGATCTGGGTCAGTTGCCTGATCCGGGCCTCCCGCATGCCCTGCTCGTCCTTGGCGGCGTGATATCCGCCGTTCTCCTTCAGGTCGCCCTCTTCCCGCGCGGCTTCGATCTTCTTCGCGATCTCAATCCGCCCCGGGCCCGACAGATAGTCGAGCTCAGCCTTGAGCCGGTCGTACGCCTCCTGCGTGAGCCAGGTATAGGTGTCGTCGCGAGTCTCGGTCACGGGTACTCCTCGGATGGGTGCGGAGTTAAGGGTCCGCTGGGCGCCGGCCCATTGGGGGTAATCAACCAGGCTAACAAGGCTCTGCAAGTACGTGGTACCTGTCAATGCCTGAGGTTAAACAAGTCAGGTCGAATCTGGGCAAATAATGCGAGTGGACCGCGACTCGGCGTGTGGCGCTGACCCCCGATGGCCTCGTTACCTGGCAAAGTCAGATCGTCGCCCTGTTGCCCCGTGTGCCGGGCGGATTGCGGAATAGGGTCTTTTCTGCGCATGCCTCGGCGCGACCTGGAGGTCGGGATGGGCAATCATCCGGTTCTTGGTTATCTAGTGTGGGCGCTGCTGATCGGCGCTGTATTCGCCTGGGAGGGCCTGGCGCTCAGCGGCATCAGCGGCAGCGTGCCTACGCTCAGCGCGACATTCCGGGCCATAATGCGCTATCCACCGGGCCGGTGGGCACTCTTCGCGTTGTGGCTGTGGCTCGGCTGGCACCTGTTCGTGCGTGGCTGGCACTTCCTGCTGCGGGCATGACGAGCCGCCGGGCAGCAGGGGGCTGAGATGTCATCGCATCTGCTCCGGTCTGACCTGGATCCCATCCTGGGTGGCTACCTCATCCTCATGGTGATCCTGGCGGTCGGCCTGGTGACGCAGCGCCGGCGGACGGCTGCGGGCAAGCCAATCACGCGGCTGACAGGACGGCGTGACCGCGGCTGGCCCGCTCTGCTCCTGCACGTGCTGTCTGACGCGCTCGGCGGCTACCTGGTGCTCATTGCCGTAGTGGTGCTGTACTACTACGGCGTCGCCAAGGTCGGCGGCAGCTTCCTGGCCAGCGCAATTACCGGGAGCCTGCTGCTGCTCGGGATCAGTCTGCCGGTCTTCATCGGTGTTTCGTGGCTGACCCATCGGCCGGGTAAGTGGTCGTCCAGGCTGTCGTTTCGATGGCGGTCCCGCGGCGCGGGCAAGGCGGACCGGTAACCCTGGGTGACCAGAGCCCGGCCGGAGACGGCCACGGCCCGGCGAGCGGTGTCCGCAGGCCGGGGCCAGGCATGCTTGACCTCGCCTGAGCAGGCTGGCTCACGGCTTATTCTGCGATATGGACCTCTACGCCTCCTCCCGCTATTGGTCGCACTACGTAGCACTCGGCGACAGCCTGACGGCCGGCCGGGGCGACTTCGGGCCGGACGGCCGGCGGGTGGGCTGGGCGAGGCGGCTGGCGACTTTGCTTACCGGGCGCACCGGTGTGAACTGCACGCTGACGAACCTGGCCGCCGACGGCGCCACGGTCGGCCAGGTAATCGCAGGCCAGTTGCCGCAACTGCACGGCTTGGACCCGGACCTCGTCAGCGCGACGGTTGGCATGAACGACATTCGCAGTGCGGACTTCAGCCCTGGTGAATTCGCGGCCCATGTCGGGCGGCTTCTTGACGCTCTGGCGCAGACCGGCGCCACTGTGCTGACATGCACCCTGCCGGACGTCGCCGACGTCGTGCCGCTGCCCCCGGAACATGTGGCGATCGCTAGGCGGAGGTTGTCACAGGCAAGTGACATCATCCGGGAGCAGGCGGTTACTGCCGGCGCGATCTGCCTGGACACCTGGGCCATGAAGGACGTGACGACCAGGCCGGAGCTCTTCACGGCCGACCGGCTTCACCCGAACGCGACCGGTCACCGGATGCTGGCGGCCGTTTTCGCCGATCTGCTGCTTCCGGCCGAGTCAGCGGCCTGACAACCGACCGGGGGAATGTGTCACGCGGGCAGTCGCGTTGGACAATCAGGGGTCTTAGCGGCGCCGGCCTGGCAGCGCGAGGTCCCTGCAGCGTGTTGGCCGCGCTGCAGCCAGCACCCGGTACAAGCCAGCGGGCGAGTCCGGTTCCCGGCCAGACGATGTTGAGGTGACTTCCGCGTGCTTTCGGGTCCTGACCAGGGCGCAGCCGGCAGCAAGTTGACCATTAGCGACGACGAGCTGTGCCGCCAGCCGATGCGCCTGATGGCTGTGCATGCTCATCCGGATGACGAGTCCAGCAAGGGCGCTGCGACCACGGCGAGATACGTCCGGGAAGGCGTCGAGGTACTCGTCTGCACGCTGACTGGCGGCGAACGCGGCGACATCCTGAACCCCGCCATGGAGCAGCCGGACATCCGGGCTAACCTCCCCGAAATCCGCCGGGCTGAGATGGAGAAAGCCCGCGAGATCCTCGGAGTGCAGCAGCGCTTCCTCGGCTTCACCGACTCTGGCCTGCCCGAGGGAGACCCGCTTCCGCCGCTGCCCGACGGCTGTTTCGCGCTGACCCCGCTAGCCGAGGCCGCCGGCCCGCTGGTCGAGGCAATCAGGGAGTTCCGGCCGCACGTCATGCTGACGTATGACGAGAACGGTGGCTACCCGCATCCGGATCACATCAAGACGCATGAGGTCGCCGTCGAGGCGTTCGAGGCCGCGGCCGATCCGGACCGGTATCCGGGCTGCGGCGAGCCGTGGCAGCCGCTCAAGCTCTACTACTTCCTTACTTTCCATCGTGAGCGGCTCACGGCGCTGCACGAGGAGATGCTACGCAACGGCAAGGATTCGCCGTACGCGGACCGGATCGCCGAGTGGGCGAAGGAAGAGGAAGAGGAGATCGCGGCCGGGAGGCGACCTCCGCACGCGATCACCACCCGCATCCAGTGCGGTGAGTACTTCGAGATCCGCAACCGTGCCCTGATCGCGCACGCGACGCAGGTTGACCCGAACGGCGGCTGGTTCGCGGTCCCCGCGGAGGTCCAGCGCGCCGCCTGGCCGACTGAGGACTATCATCTGGCGAGGTCATTGGTGGATGCCGGACAGCCCGAAGACGACCTCTTCGCCGGGATCCGGGAGAGGGTGATCCTGTGATGGAGCTCGCTGCGGTGGCAGCTAAGCCGACGAGCGCCTGGGATGAGCCGGGCACTCTCGGATTCCTCGTCGTGTTCGGGATGGCTATCATCCTGTTCTTCGTGTTCAGGTCCCTGGCCAGGCACTTGCGCAAGATCAACGAGGCGGCCCGGCTTGAGGCCGCCCAGGCTGAGCTATTGCAGGCCGGCTCAGTTCAACCCGGCACAGTTCAACCCGGCACAGTCCAGGCCAGTCCAGTCCAGGCCGGCCCGGTCAGTTCAGCTCCGGGGAGCGACACCCGGTAGCGACCGCAGTCCCTACCACCGGCTCGCGCAAATGCGCGGCACCACGGGTTTGCGGCGTGTCGTGTCCGTTTCATTGCTAGCTTCGTGCTGATAGTCCCGGCTATTGCGGGAGCACGGGTCATGCTGGCGATCCACGGAATCTGGTCCGACGGCCAGCTGAGCCTGTGGGCCGAGGATTCGGCCCTGTCCGGCCTGGCTGCCGAGAGCGGGCTCGGGCCGATGCATCCGTTCGCTGCCACGACGGACTTGCTCTGCGATGTGCTTGCTGAGTTCGGCGATGCTGCCAGTGACCTGGTCCGCAAGGCAGCCGAGACCGAGCTGACGCTCTGGTTGCCCGCTACCGGTGCTGGCCCGCTGGCGTCGCCTGACCACGCCGAAATGACGGCAGAACATATCGGGAACGGGCACGCGCCGCGCGCCGCCGCGAATCCCGGGCGGCCGGGCCGGGTCGCGCTACGTCCGTGGCAGGTGCCAGCGGTCAGCTTCGATCCCGCCGCTGCGCTCGCACTGCTCACCGCGATAGGTCAGCCCGGTGCCCGGTCTGAGCGAGGCGTGCTGGCTGGCAGCGCCCGGTTCCTTGCCGCGGTGGCTTCGCTCGCCGCTGACCTGACCGCACGCGGCCGGGTGCTGCCGGGCCTGGACGAGTCGCGGGACGCCAGCTACCCCGAAACCGCCAGTCACGTTGCCCGGTGGCGGCCGGTCCTGGCTGGTGCCGATGCGCTGCGCGCACGTGAGCTGACTCTGGCGCTGCCGCCGCTGTGCCGTGCGACCAGCGCGGACGGCGTGCCATCTGACACGGTCGTCGCGGACGCGCTTGGCCTGCTCGCGGATGCCGCAGTGCGTGCCCGGCTTGCTGCCAGTCCGGGGTTCGCGCTGGTCCTGGCGAACCCGGCGGCGGAGCTCACCGACCGCTGGGCAGCCGCGCTGACTGGCGCAGACGGCCGGCTCAGCACGACAAAGGCTGAGGCAGCTAAAGCCGCCCAGCTCGCCTTCGCGCTGTGGGCCTGGCAGGACGCGGCGCAGGAACCACCCGGACCGGCGCGGACCTGCTTCCGGCTCATCGAGCCGGACCGGCCGGCCAGTCCGGGGGAGAGTGCCAGCCCGGACGAGAGTGCCAGCCCGGGCGAGATTGCCGAGAAGGGCGACGACAACAGCCTGCAGGCCGCTGCATCCTGGCGAGTGATCTTCGCGCTGCAATCGACCGACGATCCGAGCTTGCTGCTCCCTGCTGCGGATATCTGGTCTGGCGATACCGCGGATGGCTGGGCTGCTGCCGGCCTGAGCTACCCCGAAGATGACCTGCTCGCCGGGCTGGGCCGTGCCTCGCGGCTGTTTCCAGAGCTTGACCACGAGCTCCAGGGTGCCGCGCCTGCGTCGGTCGAGCTCGACACCGGGGCCGCGCTCCGATTCCTGAAGGAGACCGGGCCGCTGCTCGCCGCTGCCGGCTTCGGCGTGCTGCTGCCCGACTGGGTACGCAGATCGCGGCTCGGCCTGAAGCTCACCGCGCGCTCCAGGACGACCGCCGCGCCGGGCTCGGCCGCCGCGCCGGCGTTCAGCCTGTCCGACCTGGTGGACTTCAGGTACGAGCTGGCTATCGGCGACCAGACCCTCGGCCGGGCTGAGCTTGCCGAGCTGGCCCGGCTCAAAGTGCCGCTGGTTCGCCTCCGCGGTCAGTGGGTCGAGCTGGACGAGCGGCATTTGCACGCAGCGCTCCGGTTCCTGGAGAACGGCGGCTCCGGAGTCATGAACTCCGGCGATGCGCTGCTCGCAGGGCTGAGCGAGACTGCCGGCGAGCTGCCGCTGATCGGAGTGGATGCCGACGGCTGGCTCGGCGACCTGCTGTCCGGCCAGGCAGACCGCCGGCTCGAGCCGATGAGCACGCCCGCGTCGTTCCGCGGCGAGTTGCGGCCATACCAAGAGCGCGGCCTCGCGTGGCTGTCGTTCCTGGGGAAGCTCGGCCTTGGCGCGGTGCTCGCCGACGACATGGGCCTCGGCAAATCGCCGCAGACACTTGCGCTGCTGCAAGCCGAGCGGGACGCCGGAGCCGCGGCCGGGCCGACGTTGCTGATCTGCCCGATGTCCCTGGTGGGGAACTGGCAGCATGAGGCGGCCCGGTTCACCCCGGACCTCACGGTGCACGTGCATCACGGGGCCGACCGCCTCGCGGGCCCGGAGCTCGCCGCCGCCGTCGCGGCAGCCGATGTCGTCATTACTACCTATGGCGTCGCCACCAGGGACCGGGCCGCGCTGGCCCGGGTGCCGTGGGCGCGGGTGGTCTGCGACGAGGCACAGAACATCAAGAACTCGGCGACCCGGCAGGCGCAGGCGGTACGCGCGATCCCGGCCGCGGCCCGGATCGCGCTGACTGGCACGCCGGTGGAGAACCGGCTGGCCGAGTTGTGGTCGATCATGGAGTTCACGAGTCCCGGCTTGCTCGGGCCGGCTGAGAAGTTCCGCCGCCGGTTCGCGATCCCGATCGAGCGGAATTCCGACGCCGCCGCTACCGAGCAGTTGAAGCGGATCACCGGGCCGTTCATCTTGCGCCGGCTGAAGACCGACAAGAACGTGATCGCCGACCTGCCAGACAAGCTGGAGATGAAGGTCTGGTGCAACCTGACGCCCGAGCAGGCTTCGCTCTATCAGGCGACCGTCGACGACATGATGGAGCGGATCGAGGCCGCTGAGCCGGGCATCGAGCGGCGCGGGCTTGTGCTCGCCACGATGGCCAAGCTCAAGCAGGTGTGCAACCACCCGGCGCACTTGCTAGGCGATGGCTCCCGGCTGGCCGGAAGATCAGGCAAGCTTGCCCGGCTGGAGGAGATCTGCGACGAGATCGTCCAAGCCGGCGACAAGGCGCTGTGCTTCACCCAGTACGCCGAGTTCGGCTCGATGCTGCAGCCGTACCTGGCAGCACGGCTTGGCTGCGAGGTCCACTTCCTGCACGGCGGCACAGCCAAGAAGCGGCGGGACGCGCTGGTCGGTGACTTCCAGGACGGCGCCGGGCCGGCCATCTTCCTGCTCTCGCTCAAGGCTGGCGGCACCGGCCTGAACCTCACCGCGGCCAACCATGTCATTCACGTGGACCGATGGTGGAATCCTGCGGTCGAGGACCAGGCCACTGACCGCGCGTTCCGGATCGGGCAGCGCCGCGACGTGCAGGTCCGCAAGTTCGTCTGCGTCGGCACCGTCGAGGAACGGATCGACCAGATGATCGAGCAGAAGAAGGCGCTCGCGCAGGCGATCGTCGGCACCGGCGAAAGCTGGCTGACCGAACTCTCGGTTGCCGACCTGCGCCGGGTGATCGAACTCTCGCCGGAAGCGGTGTCTCAATGAGCGGCTGGGACGAGCGCTTCCCGCCATCGCGGCCCCGGAAAGCTGAAGGCGGGATCAAGGCGCGCAGCAAACGCGGCTCGATCGGCGAGCAGTGGTGGTCGCGCCGCTTCATCGACGTGCTGGAATCATTCGGGCCGCAGACCAGGCTGAGTCGCGGGCGGAATTACGCGAGATCCGGGCAGGTCCTCAAGCTGGATATCGGCACCGGCCATGTGACTGCCACCGTGCAGGGGTCGCGGGTCAAGCCGTACCGGGTGAGGCTGACCGTCGATCCGCTGACGACGCGGCAGTGGCGGCGGGTCGAGGAGGCGCTCGCCGCGCGCGCTATCTTCCGCGCCCGGTTGCTGGCCGGGGAGATGCCGGCCGAGATCGAGGAGGTGTTCGCCGGCTGCGGCACGCCGCTGTTCCCGAAGTCGGAGCGCGACCTGGAGATGACCTGCACCTGCCCGGACTGGGAGGTGCCGTGCAAGCACGTCGCCGCGGTCTGTTACGTGCTGGCCGAGGCGTTCGACGACGACCCGTTCGCGATGCTCGCCTGGCGTGGCAAAGGACGCGATGACCTGCTGGCAGCGTTGCGGCTGCTGAGCGGCGGGCGGGCAGCGACCGGGCCCGGCGGAAGCGGGCACGGTGACAGCCGACGCGGGGCTGGCGCTCATCGTGACAGCGGGCGGGCGTCCGGTGGCGGGCTGGCCGGCGATGTAGCCGACAAGCCACTGGCCGAGTGCATCGACAGCTTCTGGTCTACGCCGCTGAGCGCGGCCCGGCTGCAGGCACTGCCGCCTGCCACGCCTGCTCCTGCTGACTTGCTGCTGCGCAGCCTCGATCCGCCGCTGATTACCGCCGGCGGCCAGGACCTGGTCACGCTGCTGCGCCCGGCCTATCTGCTGATGGCGGGTGACGGCGAGAATCCGGCACCGGTGACGTAATGACAGCCGACCCGACCCATGCTGTCGACTCCCTGTCGGTTTGCCGGGCTTGCCGAGGTTGTTTGTCCTTTATGTGCCCGGCAAACCGACAGGGAGTCGATTAGAGATGCCGACAACTGGCCCGCGCACCGTGCTGCGGGCGGGGGGCAGGTTGCCCGTTATCGCGCAGTTGAGAAGATGGCGGAATGCTCATCAGAGACGCACATCAGGACGAGTTTACCGAGATCGGGGAAATCAGGGTCACCGCATACCTTGCGGACGGGTTCTTGTCGCCGGACTCGCGTTACGCGCCGCGACTGCGCGAGCTCGGCTCGGACGGCGTCGGCCCGATCCTGGTCGCCGCCGACCACGACGTGATTCTTGGCACGGTCATGCTGCAGACCTGGCCGAATGGCGGGGAACTGCTGCGCGGCCCAGCCGAGGCGGAGATCCGCGCGCTGGCTGTCCGGCCCGAGGCTCGCGGACGAGGCGTCGGAAGGGCACTTGTGACCGCAGTGATCGAACACGCCACCAGCCAGGGCGTCAGGCATCTGCTGCTGCTCACCCAGCCAGAGATGAAGATCGCGCATCGGATCTACTCCGAAGCCGGATTCACCCGCTTGCCAGACCGTGACATCTCTCCTGAGCCTGGTGTCGACCTGCTGGCCTACGGCCTTGACCTCGACGTTCGCTGATGCGCGCCTCGCTCCCGGCACTGGCGGACGCCGGTTAGGGTTAGCGAGGGCCGGACAGGCCAGAGAATCCAGGGACCGGGAAGCGGTGGTGGGCGTGGCGGGAGCGCTACCTGAGGTACCGGCGGCCAGCGTGCCAGCGGAGGCGTGGCTGCTTGACGTCCGCGAAGACGACGAGTGGGCTGCGGGCCACGCGCCGGACGCCACCCACATTCCGCTCGGCCAACTGGGCGCTCGCACCGCCGACGTCCCCCAGGACCAGCAGATCTATGTGATCTGCCGCTCCGGCGCCCGGTCGGCCAGAGCGACGCAGGCACTCAATGGCGCCGGCTGGCAAGCCGTCAACGTGGCGGGCGGCATGCAGGACTGGGCTGCAGCTGGCCGCCCCATGGTTAGCGACTCGGGGGCAGTTCCGTTCGTAGCCTGACTGGGCCGTCTGCCGCCTGACCGGGCGCTCAGGCGGGTCAGCGAGACCGCTGCGGCAGCGGGTACTCCAGGCCGATCATTGGCGCCAGGTCGGCCAGCATCAGCTCGAACATCGGCGACGCGTCGTCGAGCGCGAACCGCAGGTGCCCGAAGACTTCCAGGCTGACAGCCCCGTACAGCAGCACCCAGCAGCGCAGGAACGTCTGCAGCGCGCCGAGCGGCAGTTCTGAGCCGACCAGCTCGCGGTACCTGACCAGCTGCTCGCGCAGCGCAGGCTCGATGTCCTCGTCGTCCGGGATGCGGGAACGGCCGCCGCCGGTACAGCTCGCCGAACAGGTCGAGGAACACCTGACCGAACTGGTAGCCGCAGTCGACCGTCGGATCCTGGTGCATTTCGTGCAGGACCTCGAGACCTGGCAGCGGGCTGCCGAAGATCATGCTGAATTCCGGCACGTGCTCTAGCGTCCAGGCGCGGAACTCCCGGCAGCCCGCGATCATCTTGACGACCATGATCTCGGCCTCGTCGAGGCCTTCCATGCCCGCGGCAGCGTCGTGAATCGCCGCTTTCACGTGCGTGGCCAGATCGGTGAAGATGTCGGCGACGACGTGCCGAAGCAGCTCTTCGTGGCTGCCGAAGTACCGGTACAGCGCAGGCGCCGTCATCCCCATCTCGCGCGCGATCGCGCGCAGCGAGACCGCGTCGGGGCCTTGCTGCACGAGCAAGCGCCGCGCGGTCTGAATGATCTCCTGGGTCGTCGCGGCCCGGACGCGATCGCGCCTGCTCGGCGTCTGAACCATGATCGCCATCCTTTCCGCCGTCCGGGCCGCGCGCCAGAATCCTGGTTCGGCCCTATGCCGACGGCTCTGGCTCGTCAGCTTGACTTCTGTTAACTGCGTATGCCAAGTTTACACCGTAATTACTTAACGGCGTTAACCAAAGCAATGATCGCTAACGAGTCTAGCCGCGGGGTGAGGCATGTTCGAGGCCTGGGGACAAATCATCTTCCGCCGTCGACGGCTGGTCCTGGCCGTCGCCGCAGTAGCCGTCGTCTGCGCGGCCATCTGGGGAACTGGCGTCTTCGGCAAGCTCCAGTCGGCTGGCGGCTTCGCGCCGCCGGCTAGCCAGAGCCAGCAGGAGGCGAATCGCGCTGCTGCGGTCTTCGGCAGGGACGCCGGGGACGTCGTGCTGCTGTACAGCAGCACGACGCAGACGGTCCGGTCGCCCGCCTACCGGGCGGCTGTGATCAGGTCCCTGGCACGGCTGCCGCGGAGGAGTGTGGTGTCGGCAGCGACCTACTGGACGACCGGATCCGCTGAGTTCGTCAGCACCAACCGCCGGGTCACGTATGCCGTCCTGGAACTGGCCGGCGGTAGCGACGCGGCCCGGATCAAGAGCTTTGACGCGATTCAAGGGGACCTCGCGGCACCCGGCCTCACCGTCCTCGCTGGCGGCCAGATCCCGACCGAGGCCGCGATTAACCACGAGGTGACCAGCGACATCGGGCGGGCCGAGGCAATCTCGATGCCGGTACTCCTGATCCTGCTGCTGGTCATCTTCGGCAGCCTCGCAGCGGCGAGCTTGCCACTGGCCATCGGCGGTATCGGCATCATCGGCTCGCTGACTGCGCTGCGCCTGCTGACGCTGGCGACGCCGGTGTCCATCTACTCGGTGAACATCACCACGATCCTGGGCCTCGGGCTGGCGATCGACTACGGCCTGTTCATGGTCGGCAGGTTCCGCGAAGAACTGCTCAGGCAGCCCAGCGTCGCGGATGCGGTTGCGCGGACCATGGCCACGGCCGGCCGCACGGTCGCGGTGTCGGGCGTCACTGTGGCGATGGCGCTGGCCAGCCTGCTGCTCTTCCCCGAGGTGTTCTTGCGCTCGATGGGCTACGGCGGCGTCGCGACGGTGCTCGTCGACATGCTCGCGGCCCTGACCGTGATGCCGGCTCTGCTGGCGGTCCTCGGCCACCGGGTGAACGCGCTGCGCATCCGCCGATCGGTCCTGAAGCCGAGGCAGGCCGCGGCGGCAGGCGGCTGGTACCGGCTGGCCCGCAGCGTGATGCGCCGGCCGCTGGTGTTCGCCGGCGTGATCGTCGTCGTCCTTCTGGCGCTCGGCGCTCCGGTGCTGCACATCAGCTGGGGCGGCACGGACGCGAGGGCTCTGCCGGCCGGTGCTCCGGCCCGGCAGGTTACGCAAGCGCTGACCCGCGACTTCCCCGGCAACGTCACTGCGCCGATCGAGTCGCTCGTGCAGTTCCGCGGGCCTGTCGAAGGCTCGCGCACGCGCCAGGCGGAACTGACCGCATACGTCACCAGGCTCGGGGACCTGCCGGGCGTGACCGGCGCACAAGTGACCGGCGTACGAGGCGACTTCGCCAGGATCGACCTGCGGTACCGGCCTGACCCGCTGTCCGCGCAGGCGAGACAGCTCGTGCAGCGGGTTCGCGGGGTGCCCGCACCTGCCTCCGCCAGCGTGCACGTCGGCGGCCAGACGGCCCAGCTAGTGGATGAGCTGAGCAGCTTGTCTGCCACGGTGCCGTGGATGGCACTGGTGATGGCGGCCGCGACCTTCGTGCTGCTGTTCCTTGCGTTCGGATCAGTGGTGCTGCCGGTTAAGGCCATCGTGGCGAACCTGCTGTCGCTGGCGGCGACGTTCGGGGTCGTGGTCTGGATCTTCCAGGAGGGTCACCTGTCTGGCCTGCTGCGGTTCGCGCCGACCGGGACGATCGACCCGACAATGCCGATCCTGATGCTTGCGATCATCTTCGGGCTGTCCATGGACTACGAGGTCTTCCTGCTGTCGAGGATCCGCGAGCGCTATGACGTGACCGGCGACACTCCGGAGGCGATCGCCAGCGGACTGCAGCGCACGGGCGGCGTGATCACCAGCGCGGCGCTGCTCCTGGTGGTCGTCGTCGGCGCCTTTTCCGCCTCCGGCATCACGTTCATCAAGCTCATGGGCGTCGGCATGATCGTCGCGCTGATCGTCGATGCGTCCATTGTCCGCGTGCTGCTGGTGCCTGCCGTCATGCGGATGCTCGGCCAGGCGAACTGGTGGGCGCCCCGGCCGCTGCGTCACCTGTATGCCAGGTACGGCATCCGCGAGCAAGACGACGGTGTGCCAGGCGATGGGGCGCAGCGGAATCGCGTCGCCGCGATGATGGTTGTGCCTGCACGTCAACTGCCATCGAGCTACGGAGAGCAACGTTGAAATACGTCAACCTAGGCGCCACCGGAGTCCGGGTATCCCGCGTCTGCCTTGGCATGATGAGCTACGGGAACGGCAGCGAGCGGCCGTGGGTGCTTGACGAGGACGCGGCCGAGCCGATCGTCAAGGCCGCTGTCGAGGGCGGCATCACCTTCTTCGACACAGCGGACGTCTATTCCGCCGGCGCGAGCGAGGTAGCCACCGGACGGCTGCTGCCCAAGTTCCTCGACCGCGAGCAGTACGTGCTGGCGACGAAGGTCTACAGCCCGGTGGGCCAGGGCGAGAACGACCGGGGCCTGTCACGCAAGCACATCATGGCTGGAATCGACGCGTCGCTGCGGCGGCTCGGCACGGACTACGTCGACCTGTATCAGATCCACCGCTTCGACTACCGCACGCCGATCGAGGAGACGATGGAGGCGCTGCATGACGTGGTGCGGGCGGGCAAGGCGCGGTACATCGGGGCGAGCAGCATGTTCGCCTGGCAGTTCGCCAAGGCGCAGTACACCGCCGACTCCCGCGGCTGGACCCGGTTCGTGTCCATGCAGAACCACTACAACCTGGTCTACCGCGAGGAAGAGCGGGAGATGATCCCGCAGTGCATCGACCAGGGCGTCGGCGTCATCCCGTGGAGTCCGCTGGCCCGCGGCCTGCTGGCGGGGAACCGCACCAGGAGCGGCGAGCGGCACACCGTGCGGGCTGGCTCGGACCCGTTCGGGGATTCGCTCTACACGCTGGCCGCTGACTTCGATGTCGTCGACCGGTGCGCGGAGGTTGCCGCCGAGCGCGGCGTCCCGTCCGCTCAGGTCGCCCTGGCCTGGCTGTTGCACCGACCGGGCGTAACCGCTCCGATCGTCGGCGCGACCAGGCAGGGCCATCTGGAGGACGCGCTCGCGGCGGAGGAACTGGTGCTGACCGAGGCGGAGATCAGCAGGCTCGAGGAGCCGTACGTGCCGCATCCGGTGCTCGGTCATATCTGATTCAGGCGCCGGCCGCGCGGCAGGCAGGCTGGCCGGGCGTGCGCCCGGCCAGCCCGGCCGGGATGTCAGGTTCGGGTGCACTGGCAGCCACGGCAGTGGCATGCTCTGGGCGGTAGGCGCTAGGTGCCCGTTCCCGTGATGGTCGGGGTTTGAAGGAGCCACGATGGCATTTGCTGGCTGGCCGGAGGAGGCCCTCGACTTCTACGACGGGCTGGAGGCCGACAACTCCCGGACGTACTGGCAAGCCCACAAGGACATCTACGAGACGTGCGTGCTGGGGCCGATGGCGGAGCTGATGGCCGAGCTCGAGCCGGTGCACGGCGAGACCAAGATTTACCGGCCCTACCGAGACCTGCGGTTCAGCAAGGACAAGTCGCCATACAAGACGGCCATCGGCGCGCATGTCGGTGAGGGCTACGTGCAGCTGTCGGCTGCAGGCCTCGCGGCGGGCCGCGGCATGTACGGGATGGAGCCGGATCAGCTGGAGCGGTACCGGGCGGCCGTCGCCGCCGACCGGACCGGCGCGGCGCTCGAGGAAGTCATCGCGGAGCTGCGCAAGCATGACATAGAGGTGCACGGCCGGGAGTCGCTGAAGAGCGCTCCGCGCGGCTACCCTGCCGATCACCCTCGGATCGAGCTGCTGCGGCACAAGGGCCTGGTGGCCTGGAAGGAGTGGCCGGTCGAGTCATGGCTGGCGACCCCGGCTGCGAGGCAGCGGATCGCCGACTTCCTGATCGGCACCGAGCCGCTGAGCGACTGGCTCAGCCAGAACGTCGGACCGTCGGACGCGCCCGGCAGGTAACGCGGCCTGGTCGGTCAGCCGCGAGCCGAGCAGTCCGGGCACAGCCCGAACAGCTCGACGGTGTGGCCAATCTCGGTAAACCCCGCGTCGGCTGCGACCTGCTCAGCCCAGTGCTCCACGGCCTTGCCCTCGACCTCGACGCTGCGGCCGCAGTCGCGGCAGGTCAGGTGATGGTGGTGAGAGTCGGTGCGGCAGCGCCGGTACAGCGTCTCGCCGCCGGAATCCCTGATCGTGTCGACCTGGCCGTTGTCGCTCAGCACCTGCAGATGCCGGTAGACGGTCGTCAGGCCGACGTGCTCACCGCGTTGCCGCAGCTCAGCATGGATCTGCTGGGCGCTGCAGAATCCCGGCAGGCCGTCGAGCACGGTTGCCAGCGCTTCGGACTGGCGGGTGCCGCGGACCCGGGTGCCGCGCGCGGCAGAGGGCGATGCTGGCTGCGGTGAGCTCACACTCGCACGGTAGCAGTCCGCTTGCCGGGCTCTGACCGCCTGCGTTGTCCCGTCCAGGCGCGCCGACCAGCAATCCGACCAGCAAAAAGCCGCCGCGCCGGGCTTTCTGCCCGGCGGCGGCGGCCTGGATGCTGCTGGCCCGGCGGTTACGGCTGCGGGACCTCGGTCATGAGATCCGCGGACGTCTCCATGCCCGGCACGCCACACGGACCGGGCGATGATCTTGTGCGGGTCCACGCGGTCCCGGTACCGGCCGGCGATGTCGGTGATCTCCTCCAGCAGGCCTTCCGACAACGTGGTCGGCTGAAGCCCGAGTGCCAGGAACTGGTCGTTGCGCACGATCAGCTCGTTCTCGTCCGCCTCAAGTCGCGGGTTAGGCAGGTAAGCGATCTCGCTGCCGGTCATGTCGGCGATCATCTTGGCCAGATCCAGCAGCCGGTGGGTCTCGGTGACCTGGTTGCGTACCAGCACCTTGTCACCGGCCTCGGGCGGGTTGTTGATCGCGATCTCGATGCACCGGACGGTGTCGCGGATGTGGATGAAGGCCCGGGTCTGGCCGCCGGTGCCGTGCACCGTCAGCGGGTGACCGATCGCGGCCTGCATCAGGAACCTGTTCAGCACGGTGCCGTAGTCGCCGTCGTAGTCGAACCGGTTGATAAGCCGCTCGTCGCGGGCGGTCTGGTCGGTCTGCGTGCCCCACACAATGCCCTGGTGCAGGTCGGTGATCCGCAGCCCGTCGTTCTTGGCGTAGAAGGAGAACAGCAGCTGGTCCAGCGTCTTGGTCAGGTGGTAGACGGAGCCGGGGTTGGCCGGGTGCAGGATCTCCCGCTCGAGTTCGCCGTCCGGCGTGGGGACCTTGACGGCTAGGTAGCCCTCCGGGATCGGCGCGCTGCCGGACCAGCCGTAGCCGTAGACGCCCATCGTGCCGAGGTGCACCAGTGACGCTTCGATGCCGGTCGAGACCAGTGCGGTCAGCAGGTTGTGCGTGCCCCGGACGTTGTTGTCGACGGTGTATCGCTTGGTCGCCTCGGTCCGCATGGAGTACGGCGCTGCCCGCTGCTCGGCGAAGTGCACGATCGCGTCTGGCCGCTGCTCGAGCAGCAGCGCGACGAGCTTGTCGTACTCGGTCGCCAGGTCCAGGTTCACGTAGGCGATATCGCGGCCGGAGATTTCCTTCCACACTGCGAGCCGCTGGCCGATCGGCCGGATCGGCGTCAGCGAGTCGACTTCTAGATCGACGTCGATCTTCCGGCGGCTGAGGTTGTCGACGACCGTGATGTCATGGCCACGATCGGACAGGTACAGCGAGGTGGGCCAGCCGCAAAAGCCGTCGCCGCCGAGGACCAGAACGCGCATAGGTGCTCCAAAGTTTGCTTCACTGCTCTCGAACCGCGCCCGGTGCTGCCTAGCCACGGTCGGTGTCAGAGCTTGAGGGCCAGGCTCCCAAGGTTGGCATCCGTGGCAGTGTACCGGGCGATTTCCGCCGCGATGCTCATTTCCTTACCACTATGTGAGGCGACTGACACTTCAGGTCAGCCTCCTGTTTTCCTCGCCCGCGTCTTCGGGCTCCGGGTGTGCGGGCCGGCGAGAGCGACTTCACTAGCATGACCCGCGAGTAGCCCACCCGCTAGCGCCGGCAGCGTATTGGCAGCAACCGTTGAGCGTACCTGCAGCGGCAAACCAGCGTTGTTCGGGCCAGAATCAGCGATGGCCGGCCCTGACTGTAGGTGCGGGCAGCGGGCGAGAGTGCGGGTGGCTGGACGATCTCGGCGCTGGGGAAGTCGCGGCCGGCCTGCGCTATGACGGCGGCCGCGGGGCAGGATGGGACCATGGCAGAGCGGCTTCGCGGCGCGACCAGTCCATACCTCCTGCAGCATGCCGGCAACCCGGTCGACTGGTGGCCGTGGAGTAATGAGGCGTTTGCCGCTGCCGCCGAGCGGGGCGTGCCAGTTCTGCTGTCGGTTGGCTACTCAGCGTGTCACTGGTGCCACGTCATGGCGCACGAGTCGTTCGAGAACGAGCAAACGGCCGCGCTCATGAATGAGAACTTGGTCTGCATCAAGGTGGACCGGGAAGAGCGGCCGGATGTTGACAGCGTTTATATGACGGCCACGCAGGCGATGACGGGCCAGGGCGGCTGGCCGATGACGGTCTTCATGACGCCCGACCGGCAGCCGTTCTACTGCGGTACCTATTTTCCCCGCGCTCAATTCGAGCGGCTGGTCCTCGGAGTCGCCCGGGCCTGGGAGGAAGACCGGGACCAGGTATGCGCCCAGGCCAGTCAGATAGCGGCCGCGCTGGCTGAGCGGGCCGGACCCGCACCGGCCAGCTCAGGACCGGCTAGCTCGGGACCGGCCAGGCCAGGACCGGCTAGCTCAGGACCGGCCGGTACAGCAACCGACGGCCAGGCAGCGGACCTGTTCGGCCCGGATGGCGCGGCGGACGCATCAGCAGCCGCGGATCCCTCGAGCGTGCTGGCTGCCTCCTGCGAATCGGCCGTATTTACCTTGGCCCGAGAATTCGACGCGACCCGGGGCGGCTTCGGCGGAGCGCCGAAGTTCCCGCCGTCCATGGTGCTGGAGTTCCTGCTCCGCCACTCCGAGCGGGTCATCGGGTCCACCGCGCAGCAGGCGCTGACGATGGCCGAGATGACGGCTGGCGCGATGGCCCGCGGCGGCATGTACGACCAGCTGGCCGGGGGCTTCGCCAGGTACAGCGTCGACGCCGGCTGGGTCGTCCCGCACTTCGAGAAGATGCTCTACGACAACGCGCTGCTCGCCCGGGTCTACGCGCACCTGTGGCGCCGCACCGGCAGCCCGCTAGCCAGGCGCGTCGCCGAAGAGACCTGTGACTGGCTGATAGCAGAGCTTCGAACAGCCGAAGGCGGTTTCGCCGCAGCGCTTGACGCAGACTCAGACGGCAGGGAAGGCGCCTTCTACGTCTGGACACCTGCCCAGCTCACTGCGGCGCTCGGGGAGGGCGACGGCGGATACGCAGCCGGCGTGTTCGGTGTGACCGAGGACGGCACATTCGAGCATGGCTCGTCAGTCCTGCAGCTGCGCGCGGATCCGGCCGACCCCGACCGGCTGGCCCGGCTGCGGGCTCGCTTGCTGGTGGCGCGGGCCCAGCGGACCAGGCCTGGCCGGGACGACAAGGTAGTCGCGGCATGGAACGGGCTGGCGATCGCCGCGCTGGCCGACTGCGGACTTCTTTTCAGCCGGCCTGATCTCACCACCGCGGCGGCTAAGGCCGCGGAGTTGCTGGCGGCCGTGCACTTCAGCGCTGGCCGTCTGGCGCGAACGTCCAGGGACGGCCGGGCCTCCGCGGCGGCAGGAGTGCTGGAGGACTACGGCTGCGTGGCCGCTGGCCTGATCGCGCTGGCCGGGGCTGTCGGGGCCGACGGCATGGACGCGCCGGATGGTGCCGGCGGTGCCGGGCGCTGGCTGCCGATAGCCGGTCAGCTACTGGATACCGCCCTGACCCGGTTCGGCACCGGAACCGGGGGCTTCTACGACACCGCCGACGACAGCGAGCAATTGATTTACCGGCCCGCCGACGTGGCTGACGGACCCAGCCCGTCCGGCACCTTCGCGACGGCGGACGCACTGCTGAGCTACTCGGCATTGACCGGCTCTGCCCGCCACCGGGACGCAGCTATCGCTGCGCTGGCCAGCGTGGCAGACATAGTGCAGAGGTATCCGCGCGCCGCGGGGTCCGGGCTGGCGACAGCCGAAGCCGTGCTGTCGGGCCCGGTCGAGATCGCCATCACCGGCCCCGCTACGGAGCGTCGCGCCGAACTTCACCGGATCGCGTTGATGGCAGCGCCGCCGGGAGCCGTCCTTGCTGTCGGCGACGGCACCAGCGAGCCAATCCCGCTGCTAGCCGGAAAGGGTCCGGTCGACGGCCTGCCGGCTGCTTACGTGTGCCGGAACTTCAGCTGCCTGGCACCGGTCACCGAGCCCGATCAGCTTCGCGCTGCGCTCGGCTTCGGTGCCGGCTAGCGCTGCGCGACTCGCCGGCTGCCAGCAGGCTGGTCCAGTTCATCCCGAATTTAGGGCCGAGTTAACCAACGGCCAGGTAGAAGTTTGCCAAGGGTTCGCCACACATACCGACGCCTGAGAATTCCTTGCGCGATTATCGGGAATCGCGGGCTATAGACGCATGCGGATTCGGAGTGCATCGTAGGACAACGATGCTGCCGCGGGCAGTGATCCTTGCAGCGATGACCCGGCGAGGCGACTCAGGGAGGGAGTGACCGGTGCGCGACGGAACCCGCCGCTTGCGCGCTGGCCTCTGGGCTGCTGTCGGTGTCGGCGTCGCGGCGTCCCTGTCCCTGACCGTCATACTTCCTGAGCTGTCCAGCCCGGCCGGCCGCACTGGCCAGCTGGCGGGTTCGGCCGGACGCGGCACAGGCACGCGGATCACCGGCGAGGCAAGTGCCGCCGCGAGAGCAGCAGCAGTCGAGCGCCGTTACGCCGCAGTGCTGCGCACAATCGGCGCGAGGCCGGCGCCCGGCGGCAGCAACGCGGTAGCGGCAGCCACGGCAGCTCGTGAGGCAGCGGGCCAGACTGAGGTTGCTGCCGCTCAGCAAGCGGGGGTTTTCCTGCCGGGCCGGGACGGCTCGTCCGCTTCCGCCGTGCAGGTTGCCAGCCTGGCTGCGGAGCCGGGAGCACCCCAGGTCAGGGCGCTGGGTACGTTGCGCCAGCCGGACTTGCTTGTGGTCGCGCCGACCGCGCTGCCGCCTGCGGCTATCTCCGCCATCCGCACGCTGCCAGGCGTGACAGCAGCGAACCTGCTCGGCGCCGCGAGGATCAAAGTCAACGGCGGATACGTCGCCATCCTCGGGGTGAATCCGTCGACCTTCCGCGAGTTCGCGGCGAAGCCGACGGCCAAGTCGAGGATGCTCTGGCAGAACGTGGAAGCCGGCGGCATCGCGGTGTCCTATCTGATGGGGCAGCAGGAGAAGATTCCGCTCGGCGGGACCGTGCAGGTCGATGGCGTACGGACCGAGCAGATCCCGGTCGCCGGCTTCGGCACCGTCGGCATCAGCGGCGTCGACGCGGTCGTCTCTGACACTGTGGCCCGCTCGCTCGGCATGCCAGCCGGGAACGCGATCGTGATCAGCGCGCCGCACGCCAGGCTGAGCACGCTGATGCGGAAGATTGCGCGGGAGCTGCCCAAAACCGCCTCGGTCGCTCCGCTGGTCGGGCAGGCAGCCGTGCACGGATTGCCGGGTTCGGCTGGCGCAGTCGACGTCACGGCAACTGACGGGCCGGGCCTCACGGTCGCGCAGACCAGGGCCTTCCTGACCGTGGCACTCGCCCAGGTCGGCAAGCGGTACGTCTGGGGCGGCGACGGACCCAACGTGTTCGACTGCTCCGGCCTCGTGCAGTGGTCGATGCGCCGGGCGGGCATCACCATGCCGCGGGTCGCCGTGAACCAGGCGCAGACCGGCCCCCAGGTCCCGTTGTCCGAGCTTGTGCCCGGTGACCTGCTCTTCTACCACACCGACCCGACGGCACCGACGTACATCTCGCACGTCGCGATCTACCTCGGCAAGGGCCTCATGCTGCAAGCGCCTGAGCCGGGCGAGGACGTTCAGATCGTGCCTGCAATATTCACTGGCGGTTTCGCCGGCGCGGTCGCGGTGTACCCGCGCCTGGCCGCCGCCGTTGCCTCTGACATCGCCGGCTGAACCAGCGCGGTCTGCGCCGTCCTCCAGCCCCGCATTCCATGATCGATGTTGATCCAGTGGGCCTCTAACACCACCAATTCAACATCGATCATGTAAGTAACAGGTGCTTGCGCCTGCCGATAGCTGGTGTAATCATAATTACATGACTACTGAGAACACCGGAGCGGCCGCCGGCGCTGGCACGGCCGAGGACTCCCTTCGCGGCTGGTTCGCCGGCCGTCTCCCGGCGGACTGGTTCACCGTGGCGCCGGAAATCAAGGTCGATCGCGAGGAGATCACCGTCGTCGGCGTGCTGGCCGACACCGAGAACGCCGCTGACGCAAGCGAAGCTGAGGTCGCCGCCGCTGCCGACGGTCGCAGCCGCCGGTTCCGCGAGGAGACCCGCGAACACCGGATCGAGATCGCGCGCGAGGCTGAGCACAAGTTCGGCCGCAAGGTTTCCTGGGGCGTCGAATGCAACGGCCGCAGGGTGATGTTTACCACGTTCTCCGTGCCGGTCATGACGCGCTTGCGCCAGTCCGAGCGGCAGGTGCTGGACACCCTCGTGGATGGCGGCGTGGCTCGCAGTCGCAGCGACGCGCTCGCCTGGTGCGTGCGCCTGGTCGGTGAGCATGAGGAGACCTGGCTGGCCGACCTGAGGTCGGCGCTGCGCAAGGTTCAGCAGGTCAGGGCCGATGGGCCAGGCAAATAGACGCGTCGGCGATGGCGGGCGCAGGCGTCCCGCGCAGGCATCCGCGCCATTGATCTGGACCCGGGCGGAAACGAGGCTGGTTTCAGCCTCCGCGGCCT
This sequence comes from uncultured Actinomycetota bacterium, assembly GCA_963831615.1. GTDB lineage: Bacteria > Actinomycetota > Actinomycetes > Streptosporangiales > Streptosporangiaceae > JAJYUU01. The sequence continues at coordinate 904,883 of CAWHQU010000008.1, forward strand.
GACGGTGCGCCGCGCAGAGGCTGGTCCGCCGTTCCGGCCTGACGGTACTTCGTCTACAGAAAGTAACGGCGCCTGCTCATGCTGAGACGATTAGCCCTGACCAGTCAGAATTGATCGGGTCACGCCGGGGTACACTCCCCCAATCCCGGCTCTCAGGGTTTTGCGGCCCTAGGTAGTTCCGGGTCCCCCCGCAGCGGAGCTACCCGCAATGCCCTTGAGGAGGACCAGTCGTGGCGTATGACCTGAATGCGGCCTCGGATCTGGCTGACCTCGAGACGAGTCTCGACGATGCTGGCCTGAAGAACCCGTACGTGCGCGAGTACGTGCAGCACTGGGCGGAACTTACCGGCGCTGAGCGTGTCGAGGTAATTGGCGCATCCGACGACGCCCGGCTCATCACCGAATCTCTTGCGGCCGGCGAGATATTGCCTGCCGGTGAGGGGCGCTACTACGCGCGCAGTTACGTCAAGGACACTGCGCGCTCCGAGGAGCGCACGATCGTGGCCACCGCGAACCCAGCGGACAAGGGCGTCTACAACAACTGGCACCCGTCGGGCGAGATGCGCCCGCTGCTCGAGGGCCTCATGCGCGGCGCGTCCGCGGGCAAGACCATGTACGTCATCCCGTACCTGATGGCGCCGCCTGGCTCGCCGCTTGAGCCGTACGCGGTCGGCGTCGAACTCACCGATCACCGGACCGTCGCGCTGCACATGATCCGCATGGCGCGCTGCGGCGTCGAGCACGTGAACAACCTGGCCCGGGCCGACCGCTTCGTGCGCGGCGTGCATGTCACCGGTGACCTGGAGAACCTCGGCCAGGGCACGCCGGGGGACAAGCGCTACTTCGTTACGTTCGCCGACGAGCGCACGATCTTGCATTTCGGTTCGTCCTATGGCGGCAACGCGCTGCTGGGCAAGATCGCGCACGGACTACGGCTAGCGGCGTACGACGGCTGGGCATCCAGGGAATTCCTCGCCGAGCAGTTCATGCTGATCGGGATCACCGACAAGCAGACCGGCCGCACCTGGCATATCTGCGGCGGTTTCCCGAGCGCGTCCGGCAAGACCAACCTGGCCATGATGCTCGCCCCGGACAGCCTTGGTGACCGGTATCACGTCGCGTTCTACGGGGACGACATCGCCTGGCTGCGCGTCGACCCGGGCGACGGGAAGATCTACGCGATTAACCCGGAGTTCGGAGTGTTCGGCGTTGCCAAGGACACCAACGAGGTGACCAATCCGACGGCCCTGCGGTCCGTCGGACCCGACACCAAGGTCTTGTTCACCAACGTCGCTTACAACGGGCTGACGCAGGAAGTGTGGTGGGAGGGCAGGACGCCGCAGCGGCCTGCCGATGTAACCGGCTGGCGGGACTGGACCGGCAAGCTCATCTCTGAGCGGACGGCGGAGGAGCAGGACAAGCCCTGGGCTCACCCGAACAGCCGCTTCACGACGTCGCTGACCAATGTGCCGAACATCGCCACGGATTACGGCGTTCGCACCGGCGTGCCGATCGACGCGATAATTTTCGGCGGGCGCACCCGCGATCGCGAGCCGCTGATCCGCGCCATTACCGATCTTGCCGAGGGTGTCTACGATGGGCTCACACTCGGAGCCGAGGCGACCTTCGCGGCCGAGGGCGTGGACGGCCAGCTGCGGTACGACCCGATGTCGATGCGCCCGTTCATGTCCTATCCCGAAGGTGCCTATGCGGCTCACTGGCTCAAGATCATCGGGGCCGCCGCCGATCAGCCGATCTTCGCTCACGTCAACTGGTTCCAGCGGGACCCGCAAGACGGCCACTTCCTATGGCCTGGCTACCGAGAGAACCTGCGTCCGTTGCTCTGGCTGCTGCGGCTGAAGGACGGCCAGGTCCACGGCAGGCAGACGCCGGTGGGCATCGTCCCGACAAAAGACGAACTCGATCTCGAAGGCGTCGATATCCGGCCAGAGGACCTCGACAAGATCCTCAGCATTGACACCGACCGGTGGACAACGGAGATGGCGCACCGCGAAACGCACCTGGCGCAGTTCGACGGCCTGCCCGAGGAGATCTGGGCAGCGCACCGTCGGGTCGCCGCAGCACTCGCCGCCCAGGCGGACTGAGCCGCCACGCCGAAACCAGCCACCCAGGGGGTGTAGGTTTCGGACGCAGCGATGTTAACGTTCCGTTATGGGGCTGCTACGCTGCGTCGATGGTTCCGTGCTGTCCGTGCAGGCCGTGACCTGTCGCGATTCGGCCGGCAAGCCGTACGAGATCACCCTGCAACTGGCCAGGGACTCGGTGCCGTTCGCGGCCGTCGGCCAGCGCTGTGGCTACCACTTCTCGGAGCTCGCCGAGCGGGTCACCGCTGCCCGGGCCGACCCGGAGCAGACTGCCGCATGGCCTGACCCGGATGACCGGTTCCCTGGCGCGTGCGGCGGACCGGATCCCGGCGGCTTGCCTGGTGATCACGAGTACTTCACGCTGCGGTCACGGGATCGCAGTGACCTGCCAGGAACTGGTGAATTGCGCTGCGTACTACGGTCAACTGCGGTGTGGCTTGGTGAGTGCATGGGCATCGGCTACAACCATGCGCACACCGCTCATGTGCAGCATCCGGGCCAGGGCGGGTCTGGTCAGGCGCTAGGCCCGCACGCCGTGCCCGGCCAGCGGATCTGGCCGGCCCGGCGTCCTGCTGGGGGCGCAGGGCGGTGGCGCCTGACCAGGCGGGCGTTCATCGAGGCCTGGGGCGACGGCGGAGTCGGGGTGCGGGCTGTCCTGACTTCGGCCGAACTGGTGGCATTCTTGGATACGGTGCTGACAGAGCCAGCCAGTCCGAAGGCAGCAGGGGCTGCTGCCTTCACCGGGAGTGTCCCGGCCGGGGAGATGTCAGCAGCCGGGCACGCAACGGCCAGTGTTTCAGCGGCCAGTGTTTCAGCGGCCAGTGTTTCAGCGGCCAGTGTTTCAGCGGCCAGTGTTTCAGCAGCCGGGCATGCAACGGCCAGTGTTTCAGCGGCCAGTGTTTCAGCAGACAGAGTTTCAGCGGACGGTTCCGCCAACCAGACCGAGCCGGCGGACGTCCAATCAGTGTGTGAGTCACCGGGTGGCGCGGCAATGCCGCTCTGGCGACAGCGAGGAAGGGTGCCGGATGGGAGTGCGCGATCTCGTCTACCGGCTCTACGAGCGGAGACTCGAGGCGACGCTGGCCCCTCAGGCGATCCCGCGGCACGTCGGAGTGATGTGCGACGGTAACCGCAGGTGGGCGAGATCGGCGGGGCTCGCCGACGTCAGCAGCGGTCATCAGGCGGGCGCTGACAAGATCTTCGAGCTGCTTGAGTGGTGCCAGGAGACCGGGGTTGAGGTTGTCACGCTGTGGCTGCTGTCCACCGACAACCTGAGCCGGCAGTCGGCTGAGCTCGAGCCGCTTCTGCGCATCATCGAGGACACCGTCCGGGAGCTGGTTGCGCAGGGCTGGTACGTCAAGCCAGTGGGCGCGCTTGACCTGCTGCCAGCCGACACCGCGCAAGTGCTCAAGGATGCGGCCGAGGTCACCGCGGGGCGCGACGGCCTGCTGGTCAACGTGGCGGTCGGCTACGGCGGCCGCCGGGAGATCGCCGATGCAGTCCGGTCGTTGCTGCAGGAGCACGCGACGAAGGGCACGACGATCGAGGAGCTCGCCGAGGTCCTGGATGTCGAGCACATCGCCGAGCACTTGTATACCGCCGGGCAGCCCGACCCTGACCTGGTGATCAGAACTTCGGGGGAGCAGCGCCTCGGCGGGTTCCTGCTGTGGCAGAGCGCACACTCGGAGTTCTATTTCTGCGACGCTTACTGGCCAGCCTTCCGTCGCGTCGACTTCCTCCGTGCGTTGCGCTCTTATGGTGAGCGTCACCGGCGGTTCGGCGCCTGACTTACGCCCGGACCGCAGGCAGGCCACTAGGCCCGAAATGCGTGAACGGATCGTTACGCCCGCAGGCCGGGCATGAACAGATAGTTACGGTACTTCCGCCTGTCGGTTCCCTTGGGTACGGTCTGAACTGACGGGCGGTGCCTAGCTGCCCGCCGGGAAGGCCCTTGAGATCTTCGAGCTTCGCGTCCTGGTGCGCAGGCGAGATGAGCGATGGGCCGGGTTCCCGGCCTCTCGCTGGCCGGACCCGGTCCCGCCGACACGTCTGTGTCCGACCGCGGCGCCCGCCTGGCGCCCAGGGGAGAGCGAGTGGCCAGTTCCTCAGCACGTCGATCAATGTCCGCCTCGCAGGCAGCGGCATCGCCCGCGCCTGCCCAGCCCAGTTCAGCCCAGCCCGGTTCAGCGCAGCCCAGTCCGAGCCAGCACAGTCCGGCCCGGCCTGCCTCCGCTGGGTCCACCGGGAAGGCACAGTTCGCCAGTTCCAGCCAGCCACGCCGCACTTACGTCCTCGACACCAGCGTCCTGCTGGCGGACCCGGCGGCTGTCGGCAGGTTCGCCGAGCACCGCGTGGTGCTCCCGGTCGTCGTCATCACCGAGCTAGAGGCCAAGCGGCATCACCCTGAGCTCGGTTACTTCGCCAGGCAGGCGCTCCGCTATCTCGATGACCTTCGAGTCGAGTACGGCCGTCTGGACGCCGACCTGCCGGTCGGCGACTCCGGCGGCAGCGTCCGGGTCGAGCTCAACCACTCCGACCCTGCGGTGCTGCCGGCCGGTTTCCGGCTGGGTGACAACGACACCAGGATTCTCTCTGTCGCCTGCAGCCTGGCTGCCGAGGGCGAGAGCGTGATCCTGGTCAGCAAGGACTTGCCATTGCGGGTCAAGGCGGCGGCGGTAGGGCTGACGGCGCAGGAGTACCGGGCGGAGCTGCCGCCGGACTCCGGCTGGACGGGAATGGCCGAGCTGGACGTGACGGCGGCTGAGATCGACGAGCTGTACGACACAGGCCGTATCGAGCTAGCTGCCGCACGAGACTTGCCCTGCCATACCGGCCTGGTGCTGATGTCTGGCGTTAGCGGGGCCGGCAGCGCGCTCGGCCGGGTGCAGCCTGACAAGTCGGTGAAGCTGGTCCGCGGCGACCGGGAGGCGTTCGGGCTGCGCGGCCGCAGCGCCGAGCAGCGGATCGCGCTTGACCTGCTACTGGACAGCGAGGTCGGCATCGTGTCACTTGGCGGCCGGGCAGGCACCGGCAAGTCGGCGCTGGCCTTGTGCGCGGGCCTGGAGGCCGTCATGGAGCGCCGCCAGCACCGAAAGCTCGTCGTCTTCCGGCCGCTGTACGCGGTCGGCGGCCAGGACCTCGGCTACCTGCCCGGCTCGGAAGCCGACAAGATGAACCCGTGGGCGCAAGCGGTGTTCGACACGCTGTCGGCCGTAACGTCCCAGGCCGTCATCGACGAGGTGATCGACCGGGACATGCTGGAGGTGCTGCCGCTCACTCATATCCGCGGCAGGTCGCTGCATGACTCCTTCGTGGTCGTGGACGAAGCCCAGTCGCTGGAACGAGGCGTGCTGCTGACCGTGCTGTCCAGGATCGGTGCCGGTTCCAGGGTGGTGCTGACCCACGACATCGCTCAGCGCGACAACCTGAGGGTCGGCCGCCACGACGGAGTGGTGGCGGTGATCGAGAAGCTCAAAGGTCACCCGCTGTTCTCGCACGTCACCCTCGTCAGGTCAGAGCGCTCACCGATTGCGGCGCTCGTCACCGAGATGCTGGAGGATTCCGGCCTCTGACCCGGTCGCAGCGAACGGGCGCCACAACCACGGGCGCCACAACCACGGGCGCCACAACCACGGGCGCCACAACCACGGGCGAGGGCCGGCCGGAGCGCGCTTTACCCGGCCGGCCCTCGACTCGCGCAACGGGGCACGGGAAGGTACCGTGACAGCCGTCATGAGCCTGCCCGACGCGACCAGCGCCCCGCCTGCCTCCGCCGGAGACCTCTTCACTGGCCTGCCGGTCCCGGTCTCGGTGGTGATGCCCGTGCGCAACGAGGAGCGCTACATCGCCGAGTCGGTCGGCTGCATCCTGGGCCAGCGGTACGACGGTGAGCTTGAGCTGGTGATAGCGCTCGGACCATCACGTGACCGGACCGCGGATGTCGTGAGCCGTCTGGCCGCATCCGATCCGCGTATTAGGGTCGTCGACAATCCCGGCGGGCAGATCGCTGCGGCGATCAACCTGGCCCTCGCTGCCTCCAGCCACCCGATCGTCGTCCGGGTCGACGGCCATTCCATGCTGCCGGACGGCTACATCCAGACCGCCGTCGATACCCTGCGCGAGACCGGTGCGGTCAACGTCGGCGGCATGATGGCCGCCGAGGGTGTCACCCCGTTCCAGCAGGCAGTGGCCTGGGCCATGACGTCACCGGTCGGTGTCGGAGCGGCCAAGAACCACACCGGCGGCGAGGCCGGAGCTGCTGACACCGCCTATATGGGCGTCTTCCGGCGGTCGGCGATCGAGCAGGCAGGCGGCTACAACGAGGACTTCGAGGTCGCCGAGGACTGGGAGCTCAACCACCGGATCCGCCAGGCCGGCGGTCTCATCTGGTTCCAGCCGGCCATGCGCGTGACGTACCGGCCGCGCGCGACAGTGGCCGAACTCGCCATCCAGTACTTCCGCTACGGCAGGTGGCGACGTGCGGTGTCGCGCCAGCACGCTGGCACGATAAACCTCCGCTACCTCGCCCCGCCGGGGGTGGTTGCCTTGCTGGCGGCGGGGATGCTGGCAGGTATCGCCGGGCTGGGCGGCCTTGCAGCGGGATCGTGGCTGGGCTGGCTGACGATCGGCTTCGTGCTCCCGGCCGGCTACCTGGCGGGAATCCTGGCGGTGGCTGGCTGGGCCGCCAGGCAACTAACGCCGCAAGCGGCGAGCCGGGTGCCGATTGCGCTCGTGACCATGCACATCTGCTGGGGTGCCGGTTTCCTGACCAGCCCGCGCAGCCTCGTTCCCGCCCCGTCTGAAGGCTCTTGATCGGTCAGGCCTTTATCAGTCGGGTACTGGCAGCCCGGATCGCTTCACGCTGCGCCAGCTCCAGCGCCCGCCTCGCGTGATGTCCAGATTCGGCGCGTGTGCCAGAACTTGACCCAGTAACGGCGAGGCATCCGCTTCGGGGGAGGGTCACTCTTCACAGCGCCCTCGGCACGCGTGTAACACTGAGTGAAAGCAACCTGACACTGAGTGGAGGACCGCGTTATGAGTGCACCGGCCGCCTACAAGGAGTCAGTCACCGTGCCGCTGCCCTCTGACAGCGATATTCGCGCGGTGGTCGGCGAGGACTACGACCCCGCCACCAGCCTCAACGTCGTGAAGATGTTCGCCGGGACCGAGGAGTTCTACCCGGTGCTGATCGATATGGTCCGGGCGATCTTCGGCACTCCCGACATAGACGACAGGCACCGCGAGATGATCATCCTGCGCGCCGCGTCAATCCTCGACGTGCCCTACGAGTGGCAGGCCAACAAGGTCATGGCGTCCAACGCCGGGCTGACCGACGCTGACATGGACGCTGCCGCGAACGACGGGCCCGTCTCCGGGATCGCACCCGATTATGTGCTGATCTGCGCCGCGACCGACGAGCTGCTGCGTACTGGCACCCTCACCGACACCACGCTGAGCGCGATGCTTGACCGGTTCGGCGAGGTACTGACCCGCAAGTACATCGTCACCATCTCGTGGTTCAGCATGCTGAGCCTGTTCCTGAACGGCACGCGCACACCGCTGGAAACAACTGACAAGATCGGCAGCCACACCAGCCCACTTGGCTGACGCGCATTAGGCCTTCATTGGTCAGCTGGCGGCTCGGGCCGCCCGGCCAGCGTAAGCGCGACGGCCAGATCCGCGGCATAGGTGATCTTCAGATTGCGTTCGCTGCCCGCGACTACTCCGACTGGCGTGTCCGGCAGGTAACGAAGGACGACTCCGCAATCGTCGGTGGCCGGCACGGCCGCGAAGCCGGGATCCGCGTCGGCTAGCTCGTAAGCGCGGCTGATGACCGACAGCCGGAACCCCTGCGGTGTCTGGCAGCGTGCCAGCAAGTCCCGCGGCAGGACGCGCCGGATCGCGCCGTCGGCGATTTCCACGATCGTGTCGGCCGACGGCACGACGACGCTGACGGCCTGCCAGTCGTCGAGCGCGGCGACGCAATCCGCGATTATCTGCTGCTCGATGAGCGGCCGCGCAGCGTCGTGGAACAGCACTTTCCAGTCCCCGGCTGCCGCTCTGCCGTGCAGCCAGCTGATGGCCTGCCTGGTCGAGTCGGTCCTGCTGGCCCCGCCCAGGATGACGCCGGTTACCTTGCGGTATGCGGCTACGCCGCGCTGGACCTCGTCCTCGATGTCCGGTGCTGCGACAACGAGAACCTCATCCACGGCAGGAGCCGAATCGAAGGCGCGGACGCAGTGCTCGACCAGGGTCCGGCCGGCCAGCAGGCCCACTTGCTTCGGCCTGGCCGAGCCGAACCGCCGGCCCGACCCTCCTGCCAGTACTACCGCCACGGTCCGCATGGCCGGACCCTATCCGGTCGGCGAACACGCTCGGGCCGGTGGCCATCCGGGAGTTCCAGGGCGGCGACTGTACGCTAGGTAACTGGCTGACTACCTGGCGTACCCAAGGACCACTGCTACGGAGGATCAGGCCGCCGCTCGCTTGAAGAAGCCAGCGGCTGAAGCGAGCGCAGGCCCGGCGGCAGGTGCGCCAGCGGCCGGTGCCACGGTACGCGCGCGCCTGGCCAGCCGGCCCCGGGCGCTGGCGGGAGGCACTCCCGATCTGGGCGGCCTTCAGCCCGAGGTCACCTTCCGGGAGCAGGGAGTTGTCGCGGACGCCGGCCGGCTGGTGCTGGCGTGGGCAACCGAGCGGCGCCTCGGCCGCAGTACCGCCTGCGGTATCACGCTGGCGCTGACTGCATGCGCGGCTGGCTGGTTCTCAGCCGGAGGCAGGACCGATATGGTCCGCGGCGTCGCCGCGATGTGGATCGGCTACCTCGTGCTCAAAGGCGGGCAGCAACTGCCTGCCGTCCGGGCGCCAGCGGCCGGTATTGGCTGGCTAACTGCGCTCGGCAGTTGCCTGGCCGAGTGCGTGGTCTACGCGGGCCTCACCGAAGGTGCTGCTGCCGAGCGCTGGAGCCGCGCCTGGCCGCTCGGCATCGCCGTCCTTGGCCTGGTAGGGATCCGCAACCTGATGAGCGTCTGCTCGGTCACGCCCGGTTTCGGTGAGCATCCTGAGGGTGCGATCCGCCGCCTCTGCGCCGATGCGCTGACCATGCCGCTGGGCGGCCGCGTCCTGCTCATCGGAGTGGTCGCGCCAGCCTGGGGGGCCAGGGCCACGTTGCTGGCCCTCATGGACTGGGCGATCGTCTCGATTGGCTACGGACTGGCCGGCCGGGCCGTCCGTGGCCTCACCGAGAACGACGGTGAGCGCTCGTCCGGCCGCAGCTCGGTCCTGTTGCGCCTCCGGGATGACGGAGCGCTCGCCCGCGGCATCGGCTCTTTGGTCCGGGGCAACTTGCTGCCGCTGCCGCCAGCGGTGCTGGGGCTGGTAGCGATCTCGGCTCTCGGCTTGCTCGGGCTGCACGGCCTGCCGAGGGCGCTGATGATCGTCCCGGCGGTGGTGATGCTGCTGCTTGCCGCGCCAGGGTCGACGCACCCGCATACCGGCCGGCTCGACTGGCTGGTGCCGGCGCTGCTCGTCGGCGCCCAGATCCTGTACCTGACCGCGACCGGGCTGGGTGTCGGCGTGCCGGGCCCGGTGGTCTTCGCGCTCATCGCGACTCTGCTGCTGCACTACGCCGACCTGGCCTTCCCTGGCCGCCCGGTGATGCTGACCAGAGCACAGCCGCCAGACGGGGAACGGCGCGAGTGGGGAACGGCTCTTGGCTGGGAGGGCAGGCTCCTGATCGCGGGCCTGGCCGCGGCGGTCGGTATCGCGACGTTCGCGTACCTGGCGCTAACGGTCTATTTTGGGTTCCTCATCTGCGCGAAGGTCGTGACAAGCTCTGTCGCGCGTCAGGAGGAGCTCAACCGTGATCGGCTTGGTGATGGCAGCCGGGGCTAGCCGCCGCCTGCGTCCTGATACCGACCACCTGCCGAAGACGCTGCTACCCGTCGACGGCGACGCGACGATCCTGGACATCGCCCTCAAGAACCTCGCCGCGGTAGGGCTGACCGACGTCGTCGTGCTGGTCGGATACGCGGCGAGCGCGGTCGCTGAACGGGTACCGGCCCTGCAGCGGCGGCACGGTGTCGCGATCGAGCTAGTCCACAATGCCCGGGCCGAGGAGTGGAATAACGCCTACTCGCTCTGGCTTGCCCGCGAGCACTTCGGCAAGGGCGTGCTGCTGGTCAACGGAGACACCGTCCATCCGGTCAGCGTCGAGCAGACGCTGCTGGCCGCCAGGGCCGCCGGTCCTGGCGCGGACCTCATCCTCGCTCTGGACAACGTCAAGCAGCTCGCTGACGAAGAGATGAAGGTCATACTCGACGACCGCGGCCAGGTGAAGCGGATCAGCAAGATGATCGATCCGGCTGACGCGCACGGCGAGTACATCGGCGCGACGCTGATCGAGGCGGCGGCGGCCGGGGAACTGGCCGATGCGCTTGAAAGCACCTGGATGGCGGACCCCAGCCTGTACTACGAGGATGGTTACCAGGAACTGGCTGACCGCGGCGGCGCTGTGGCCGTCGCACCGATCGGCACGGTCGAATGGGTCGAGGTCGATGATCACCGGGACCTGCAGCGTGCCAGGGAGATCGCCGGGCGCTGCTAGGGTCGGGTGCCGCTCACTGAAGGAGATATATGCCGCTGCTGGCCCGGATGCTGCCGTCGCCGCTGGTGATCGAGGTCCGGCGGGGAGCGATCGGGAGCCTCGGCGGGCTGCTCGCCGATCACCGGATCGCGACTGAGGGCCGGGTGGCCGTGGCCGTCGGCCCGGGTCAGGGGGACAGCATCGCGGCCCAGCTGACGATCATCGGCGCTGAGATCTTCCGGGTGCCCGATGGCAGCCACGCTGCGGCCGCGGCCCTCGGCCAACAGCTGCGCGCCGGGTCGTACGAGGCAGTCGCCGGGATCGGCGGCGGCCAGACCATCGACGTCACGAAGTTTGCCGCGCACATGGGGGGGATCCCCATGGTCGCAGTGGCCACGAGTCTGTCGCACGACGGCATCTGCTCTCCGATCAGCACGCTCCGCCACGAATCGGGTACGGGCTCTTACGGCGTGGCGATGCCGGTTGCCGTGATCGTCGATCTTGACCGGGTGCGCGCTGCCCCCGGATCGCTGGCCACAGCGGGGGTCGGCGACGTGCTGGCCGACCTGTCTGCGATAGCCGACTGGGAGCTTGCGGCCGCCGATCTCGGCGAGAAGGTCGACGGCCTCGCCGTTGCCATGGCCAGGTCGGCCGCTCAGGCCGTGCTGCATCAGCCAGGCGACGCGAGGTCAGACGAGTTCCTGACGGTGCTGGCCGAGGCGCTGATCATGTCCGGCATGGCGATGGCCGTAGCCGGGTCAAGCCGTCCTGGAAGCGGCGGCGAGCACGAGATCATGCACGCGATCAACGACCTTTTTCCGGGAACGGGCAGTCACGGCGAACTCGCCGGAGTAGGCACGCTGTTCTGCACCTACCTCCGCGGCGACGTCGAGCAGGCCGGGCAGATCGCCGCCTGCCTGGACAAGCACCGGCTGCCGCGAACGCCGGCCGACCTGGGCATGTCTGACCAGGACTTCGCTGCGGCCGTTCGCTACGCGCCGCAGACGCGGCCGGGCCGCTACACGATCCTGGAGCGGCTGGAGCTCACCGAGGCCGAGATTCTCGGCCGGCTGGGTGAATTCGCCAAGGTGGTGGCAAGCAGCTGCGGCTGACCCGGCCTGTCCGGCGCCGTCAGTCCCGGCTAACTCGGGCCGTAGCCCGCGCCGGGCTTGAACTTCCAGCCGAGGACGCGGCCGATCTGGGTATCGGGCTGACCGAAGATCCCGATCAGGAACTGGCCAAGGGGGCTTGATGGCGGCACCGCCGCGACAACCGCGTTGGGCTTCATGCTGGCCAGGTCGGCCTGGATCTGCGCCGGTGACGGCTTGACAGGGACTCCCAGGCTGGGGTCGTACAGGTCGTTTATGTATTTCGCGGTCAGCGTCAGGCCTGCCCGGCCGGCCCGGCCGAGTTTGCCAGGCTGGTCAGGCGCGATGAAGTCGCCGCCGATCATGGTGGCGGGATCGCCGGTGACAGCCTGCCAGCGCATCACCTGCGAGGTGCCCGCATACGGGAAGGGCACGATCAGCACCCTCGCGTCGGCCGGCAGGTGCAGCGCCTTGAACGTGGCCGTATAGCCGGACGGAACGTGACCGGTCGACGTGACCCCGTAGGGCGAGGGGACGATGAACAGCAGCGCGATCACCGCGATGACGGTCGCGATCAGGCTTCCGTTGCGCCAGTTCGAGAACGGGGCGACCTTGCCGCTGCGGGCCAGGTCCAGGGAGAAGGCCAGCACCGCGGCGGCGCCAACGTCCGCCAGGATGCACAGCCGGTCCGGCACCATGCCGCCGAGCAGCGGCAGGTGCTGGACGGCACCCCAGGGCAGCAGCCATCCCGGCAGCGTGAATATGCCCGTCCGGATCGGCCGTGGCGCCCATCCCCAGCCACTCCAGCAGGATCATGGTGAGGCCGGCGACCCGGATCGGCAGGTTCTTCCAGAAGTAGACGATCGCCGCCAGCAGCACGATGATCAGCGGCACGCCCAGGTAGGCGAGGTACTCAGGCAGCGGCTGCGGATAGTAGTTGGCGATGTTGCCGGTCGCGTGAGTGTGCAGCAGTACCAGGCTCGACGGGTTGATGAAGGCGTACGGCAGCGTGCCGAGGTTCGTCTTCTGACCCTGGTAGTTGATGATCACCGTGGCGGCCGCGGACCCGGCGTGGACGCCGTGGAACTGCACCCACAGTGCCCGCGCGCACAGCACCAGCGCTATCACGCCGCCGGTGGCCAGCCCCACCAGCAGCGGACGGATCCGGCTCGAGGACCTCGCGCGGGCGGCACAGGGCCAGCACGACCAGCAGGATTACCGCCGCGATGACGGTGTCGACCAGCGCTTCCTCGCTGACGAACAGCTGGGCGGCGACCAGCAGGCCGAGCCAGATGCCGTTGCGCCAGGCAGTGCCCCGGTCGGTGACCAGACGGAGCACCCGGTCGATGATGAGCGGCGGCAAGATCGCGAGGACCAGCGAGTAGTGGCCGATGCCCGAGTCGATCAGGGCAGGCGAGAAACCGTAGAGCGCCCCGCCGAGGGCGGCTGCGAGCTGGCTGGCCTGCCAGCGGCGCAGCACGTAGTACATGCTGGCCGCAGAGCCGGCGAACCCGATGACCAGCAATGCGGTGAGGCCGACCTGGGGTCCGAACAGCGCTGTGACCGGCGTGATGACGATGCCCGGCAGGAGCAGCGAGGTGTTCCACATCAGGTTGACGCCGTGCGGGGCATTCATCGCCATGGTGCTCAGGGCCGGCAGCCGGAAATGCTCGATGGCGGTCGCGGTGTACCGGAGGAACCAGGTCGCCTGGTTGACGTCCTGCGGGTCGCCGTCCTGGCGCAGGCCGGTCGGATGGACCCACATGGTGGCGGTAACGAAGAACGCGCCAATGAGATAGACCGCGAGGATGGCCAAGAGCCGCTGGCCGGGCCGCGGCAGGATCCCTGACGACCTCGGTTGCGATGACTCGGCCACCTCCGTGGCAAGTCTTGTCACCGCCGCCTCCTCCGGGATTTCAGATCGGTTCCCGACCGTAGGTTTCACTCGCTGCGCTCAATTCACTAGCCGCGTTTTGCATTGCGCCTGGCAAAGGCTACGCAATCCCCGAGCCATCCTGGTGCCAACTAGGGCAGCGTTGACCCGCCTTAACAAAGATTTCCGCATGCCCCAGTACTCCGAGCAGCGAAAATGCAGTCGCCAGTATACGGTACGGTCTAGAGCGACTCGGGTGATTAACCTTGTCCCATACTTGACCAAGCTGCCAGGTCCCAAACTGCCCTGACGCGGTTACCGGTCCTGCGTCATAGGTAGGCTTCAGAGCGCTGCCGTAGCCCTCAAAGGGGAGTCGTTCGTGCATGACCTGAAGGTAAGCGGCCCGCAGGCACCGCTAACCGGCCAACCTAAGCGCAATCTAACTGGCCCGGACAGTCTGTTCTGGTTGTTCCTCGTATCCGCGGCGTTCCTGGTCGCCGAGCTCACGCCGGCCCTGCTGCGGATGCCATTGGGCGCGGACGAGATTACCTACATCGCCCGAACCAGTGCGCACGCATCTGGCGTCTCCCTGCCGCCGGTACACGGGCAAGGCATGGGTTTGCTGGCCGCGCCGGTGACGTTGTTCACAACGTCGCTGACCGTGATCCGGATCTGGATGTCGGTCCTGTCGGCGGCCGGCCTGTTCCTGGCGTTCCTCTGCTGGCGCGGCCTGCGGCCGGTGTGGGTGCTGGCGCTTGCCGAACTGGTCCTGGCCAGCCTGGCCATCACCCAGAACAGCGGGGTGCAGATCTACCCGGACTGGTGGGGCGCGCTCGGTCTCCTCGCGCTCACCGGGCTCTTCCTGCAGGCAGTTAACGGCACCATGCGCGATCGCGTCGCGCTCCCCCTGATCGGGGTTGCCAGTCTGCTCATCGTCCTCATGCGGCCGCAGAACGTAGTGTTCCTGATGGGCCCGGTCATCCTGGCCCTGTTCGTGGTCCGGCGCTGGCGGAACTTCAAGGTGCTGGGCGCGATGGCGGCCGGCACCGCGATCGGGTTCCTGGAGTGGCTCGCCGGTGCCTACCTTTGGTTTGGCGGCCTCTTCAGCCGGATCAGTCTCGCCGGGCAAGAGCCGCCGAGCCTTCACGTGTACTTCGCGCTCGGCACTCAGCTCAGGTCTCTCAACGGGCCGTGGTACTGCACCCCGCCGGGCTGCAGTGGCTGGGCTGTGCCGCTCGAGACGCCGTGGTGGCTCGCATTCCTCGCGGTGGCGATCCTTGGCCTGTGGGTGGGCTGGCACAAGCCCGCGCTGAAATCGTCTTCGGTGCTGGCTGGCGCCACTGCGCTATGGGTCTTCCTGCTTTACGCATTCCTGGTGCCGTTCGGAGCGCCGCGTTACCTGCTGCCTAGCTACGCGCTCATGGCCATCCTCATCGCCGACGGCATGATCTGGGCGGTGACCGAGTCTCGGTGGCGCAAGCTGGCCGCGGTCGTCGCCTGCGTGTTCCTGCTGGCCGGGATCGTGTCGCAGCGGGTGATCCTGCAGAAGCAGGCGGCATACCAGACCAGCAGCCGGCAGTTCCAGGCCCAGGCCGCGCAATTGCAGAAGATTGGCGTCCGGCCGCCGTGCGTCCTGGAGAACACCTCGCTCGCCTACTACATCGGCTGCTCGGCGCCGTGGACGGGCATGGGTTCGGTGCAGTTCATGGCCACCCGCACTACGCAGGGCTTGAAATACTGGCGGCTGCTGCCGCTGCCCGGCACCTTGCCGCCGATCGTGTACCTGCCCGCCAGCAGCCCGGTATTCAGCAGCGCGCAGAGCCTCGCTGCCGCCCAGAAGGCGTTCGCTGCGGAAGGCGCGGACGGCCTTAGCCAGTAGCGTGCAGCGGTCACGAGCCGCCGAGCGGCCCGGTGAACGCAGCACCGTCGTGGCAGACGTTCGTCCTGCCGGTAATGCCGCCATAGCTCTCGGCCAGGTCAGCCTGGTGCGGGCCGGACGTGCCACGGTCGCGGGCATTCGAACCACGGGTATCCGAACCACGGGCGGCCGCGCCTAGTTTGGCTGACACGCTGGCAGCCGGACGGACTGTCTGGCCCAGCGCGATGGCCCTGAACAGCCCGGGGTCGCTCGGTGGCCACATGACCCAGTTCGGGTTAGGGCGGTACTCCTCGGTCGGCAGTTCGATGAACTGCACCTTGCCTGGCGCCAGGCCGCGCAGGCTGTCCGCGATCCTGAGCATGATCGGCAGGCTGAGACCGGAGTCGGTCGTCATCGAACTGGCGGCATCGGTCATGACCGACAGGAAACGCGACGGGCTGGATGGCAGGCCGGCGTGCTCAGCTCCCTGCAGCAGCGAGACCATCAGGTACTGGTCTCTGCGGATGCGCTGCAAGTCCGAGCCCTCGCCGATGTAGCGAGCGCGCCAGAACGCGAGCGCCTCGGCCCCGTCGACGTGGTGCCGGCCGCTGGTCAGGTGCAGCCTGCTGTCAGGATCGTCGACGGCGAACGGCAGGCAGATGCTCACCCCGCCGACGTCATCGATGACCTTCTCGAAGCCAGTGAAATTGAGCTCAATGAAATGGTCGAGACGCAAGTGAGTGGTCTGCTCGATGGTCTTCCACAGGCATCCAGGGCCGCCGCCGGCGAAGGTGGCATTGAGCTGCTCGACCTGGCCAGGCTGGGCTGACTGGCCGGGTGCGCCAGCTTCCGGAGGACAGGAAAGGACCGGCACTACCGAGTCCCGCGGGATGCTCAGCGCGATCACGCCCGCGCGATGAGGCTCGATGTGCAGGATGATGATCGTGTCCGAGCGCTGGCCGGTGATGCCCGCACCGAACCTCTTGTTCGATCCGGATCTGCTGTCCGAGCCGATCAGCAGGATGCTCATGCCGCCCGCCGGATCGGGCGGCGCAGTGCCGAGTCCGTCCACCGACACCCGGCTGATGCTGTCCCAGACCGACCGGAACGCCAGGTAGGCCGTTGTGGATATGACGACCAGGCAGACGGCCAGGCCGACCGCGATCCACCGGAAGATGCGCATGCCGGACGAGCCCGTTCCCGCCGGGAAGCTTGCCGGACGCTCGGAGGGCGCGCGCCCCGATCGACCCCGCGCGTAGTCGCTGTTCCGGTCCCCGTTGTGGCTCATCACCTTCGCCGGTTCGTTGCCAGCCGGGCGAGGGTCTAACCGCCAGCTCAGGTCATCTTTTCGCCGTCCGGAGACGGGTCAGTTGTAGCCATCCGGCCCGCTGAACGCGGCGCCGTCTGAGCAGATCGAAACGTTCCCGGAGATGCCGGTGTACCGCCGGGCGAGGTCCGCGGTGGCGGGGTGTCGCTTACGCCGTTCGGCTGACGGCAGCCTGGTGTCGTGAGCGATCGCGGCGAACAGTGAGTCCGCTTGCGGTTGCGCCCACTGCACCCAGGCGAGCGGGTCGCCGGAGTAGGGGACCGTGGGAATCTCGATGAACTCGACCGCTCTGTCCGGCAGGCCGCGCAGCTCGTCGGCGATCGTGATGAGCCTGCCCAGGGTCAGCTGGGTGTCGGTGGTCACGTAACCGTTACCGACCACGTCCTGGATGATCCGGAAGATCTTCGCCGGGCTGTGAGTGAGCCCGCTGTGCTGGATGCCGTGCAGGAGTGAGGCCATCAGGAACTGGTCACGCTGAATGCGCTGCAAGTCGGAGCCCTCGCCGATATATCGTGCGCGCCAGAAGGCCAGGGCCTGCGCACCCCAGACATGATGCCGGCCCGCGCTCAGGTGCAGCCTTGAGTCGGGGTCGTTGACCGCCACCGGCAGGCAAACGCTGACGCCTCCGATGTCATCGATGAGGTGCTCGAACCCGGTAAAGGTGAGCTCGACGAAGTCGTTGATGTGGATGCCGGTGGTCCGTTCGAGGGTCTTCCACAGGCAGCCCGGGCCGCCGTTCGCGAAAGTGGCGTTCAGCTGCTCGACGTAGCCTGGCGGCTGCGCGAGCTGGCCAGGCGTGCCTGCTTCGGGGTCGCAGGCCAGGATCGGCACAACCGAATCTCGCGGGAAGCTCAACACCACGACCTGGCGCGCGCCAGGCGCGATGTGCACCACCATGACGGTGTCCGAGCGCTGGCCGGCGACCTCGGCGCCGAACCTCTTGTTCACCCCGCCCCGGCTGTCAGAGCCGATCAGCAGGAGGTTGAGCGCGTTCGGGTCGGCGGGCGGGCGGTGGGGACCGAGGTCTGGGACGACATTGACGCGCTTAACCGCGGTCCAGGCTCTGTGATAGACGGCGTAAGCGGCTAACGCTCCGCCAGCGACAGCGACAGCGAGGCTGATGGCGAGGCCGCCAAGGACCAGTGAGCGGATGCGGTGCCGCCGTCCACCGGCCTGGCGGAGCATCCTGTCAGCCTCCCCGCAGGTTAGCTGGCGTGCCAGCCTCTACTGCACCGGGCGCCGCTCGGCACATCGCTGAGCGCGTTTCCTGAACAGAACATTGCCCAGCGCGCAGAATTTAACCCTGGCCGGACAGCAACGGACCAGATTGGCAGGCAAGCGCAGCCGCCGGCTGCGTGACGGCGGGCCGGACACGATCTCCTGTGCGCTGGCTAGTTACCGTCCGGGCCCGCGAAGGCGCTGCTGTCGCTGCAGATATTGGCGTTGCCGGTTATCCCGCCGTAGGTCTTCGCCAGGTTCGAGATGCCGGAGTTGCCGCTTGCTGCCTTCAGCCCGGTGAAAGTCGAGCCGAGGATGAGGTGCAGCGTCGCGGTCTTCAAGCTCGGGTCCTGCTGCAGCCTGACATCACCGAACAGAGCTTCCAGGGTCACCGCGGCTGGCAGCTGAGCTGAGCCGCCGTATTCGATGACCGTGTCGCGGTAATCGGCCCTGGCTGCGTCCGAGGCCGCCCCGACCACGTCAAAGCCGCGGCCGGTCAGGGTGGTCGCCGTGCTCGCACCAAGCCCGTAGGTGCTGGTGCCGTTGAGCACCTTGACCGCCACTGATGCCGGACTGACGGGCTTGACCTTGGTCTTGGTGGCCTTGGGCAGCTTGGTGTCGTGCGAGATCGCACTGAACACATCGTTGGCCTGTGGCTGCACCCACTGGATCCAGTTGGCGTTCCCGGTGCTTGGTGTCTGCGACGAGTCGATCCACTGAGCGTTGCCGGTGTACGTCGTCCACGGCACGGTGACGAACTGGACGGACTCGGTCGAGATTCCGCGCAGGTCTTCGGCGAGCTGGAACATGCGACCTTGAGTGAGCCCGGTGTCAGTGGTGAGGTAGCCGTGGCTGGTCAGCGTGTCGACGACCTTGAGCATGGTGGTCGGGCTCTTCATCATGCCGCTGTGCTCGATGCCCTGCAGCAAAGATGCCATGAGGAACTGATCCCGCTGAATGCGCTGCGGGTCATCGCCCATGCCGAGATCCTCGCGGGTGCGCCAGAAAGCCAGCGCCTGCTTACCGTCGATATGGTGTCTGCCAGCGCTCAGGTTCAGGTGCGAGACCGGATCGTGTACTGCCGCGGGCAGGCAAACCCATACTCCGTGCAGGACGTCGATGACCCTCTCGAACCCGAGGAAATTGAGTTGGACGAAGTCATTGATATGAATGCCCGTCGTTTGCTCGACGGTTTCCCACAGGCAGCCCGGCCCGCCATTGTTGTAGGTAGCGTTGATCTGCTCGACGTAACCGGCCGGTTCCGCGGTCTGCCCGGGAGTGCGACCCTCACGTGTGCAGTTCAGGATTGGCGCTACCGAGTCGCGCGGGATGCTGAGTACGACTGCCTGGTGCGCCCCCGGCGCGATGTGCACCACCATTATGGTGTCCGATCGGGCGCCGCCGACGGCGCCGTCGCTACCGCCCCCGATCTTGCCGTTGACACCAGCCCGGGCGTCCGAGCCGATGAGCAGGAGATTCAGGGCGTGCGGATCCACCGGAGGCCGCTTCCCATTGAGGTCGCCGGCCACGTCGATGCGGTTGATACCGTCCCAGACGGCGCGGTACTTCGCATAGACGGCTAGCGATCCGCCTACCAGGACGACGGCCATCAGGACGGCGAGGCCGCCGAGAATCAGCGTGGAAGTATTGCGCCGCCCGGGTCGCGGACCGCGCTTCCCGGAGAGGGAGGACCGCGACTTCCGCCCGGCTCGGTCGCCGGTCTCGTCGTGGCGGCGCATAGTCTCCTCGGGGATCAGACGCTGGTCGGTTGCCCGGCAACCGCCCGGCTGCCGTCCATGCTACGTGCTCTAACTGTGCGGAAGCAGAGTTAGCAGACAAGGCGACCGAACCTCAGAGTTAGCTGTATTTCGGCAAGCAGGCCGCGGAGCAGGCCGCATCAGGCCCGCGGCCATCCAGCAGGGACCCGGATGGCAGGTCGGCAGCGCGGCCGGTGACCTCTACAGTTGAGCCGTGCTCCCTCCTGACAGCCCAGGCAGCGGCCCGGGCCTCAGCCAGCAAGCCAGGTCGAGCGATGAGGCCTGGGATGCGGCCGGGCCCGCTGGCATACGCCGGGTCTTCAGCCGGACGGAGGGGCGAGTCGGCCGCGCGCTGTCATCGGTTGCCAGCCGCTGGCGGCCGGCGAAGCCAGCGGCCGCGGATGCAGGCGCTGAGACGCCCGGACCACCCGCCCCGGCGCCCGGGGCAAAGTCTCCAGCACCCCGAGTGCAGTCAGCTGAGATCGCAGGCGCACTCCTGGCCAGGCTCACCGTCTTGCCAGCCATACTCATCCTGGCGTGGCTGATCCCGGGATTGCCGCTCTTGCTGGCAGGCGATTTCCTCCCGGTTCCCATGCTGCTCATCTCGGTCCCGCTGGCAGTCGCGCTCGCAGTGAACGGACTGCGGGTGGTCCCGGCTAGCTGGCCGAGGCTGCTTCCCGGCGGCCGGACGGCCGAACCTCCGTGGGCAACCTGGTTCGGCCTCCTCGCGACCGTCGCGGTCGTAGCCGCGCTGACCGCGTGGCAGCTGACTGAGGGCTCAGAGGCGCTCATCGTGCTCCGCGATCCCGGCACTTACCTGCAGGCGGGCTACTGGATCGCGCAGCACGGCTTCTTGCCGATCCCGGAGCTGGCTAAGGCCTTCGGCGGCACGCATGCGGGCCTGGAGTTTACTAGCGCTGGCTTCCTGGCGAGCGGCGGCTCTCTCTATCCGGCCGCCGCCCCAGGGCTACCGCTGCTGCTGGCCGGGAGCTTCTGGACGCACGGCGTCGCCGGGGCGACCGCGACCGGTCCCGTACTCGGCGGGCTGGCAGCGTTCACGTTTGCCGGACTGGTGGCCCGGCTCGTCGGCCCGCAGTGGGCGCCCGCGGGGGCGCTTGTACTCGGGCTCTGCCTGCCTCAGCAGTACATCGGCCGGACGACGCTGAGTGAGACTGCTCTGCAGATCATGCTGTTCGGCGGGCTATGTCTTCTTGCCGACTCGGTTGCGCTGCGCGGTCTCGGGATCGGGGCAGTCCGGCGGGCTGTTGCCGCGGTTAGCGGCGTCGGCAGACCTCCGGCTCCCGCTCTCGCTGCCGAAGCCGCAGCGGCGAGCGCCGTCGCAGAGCCAGCGGTTGCAGGCTCGGCGAGTGCTGTCGCAGAGCCCGCGATAGTCGGCCCGGTCGAGTCGAGCCCGGTCGGCCCGGATTCCGCATCTGCGATCGCAGCATCGGCCGGGTCCGAGGAAACGGCCGTGCTGCCCGTGCTGGTCGAAGAGGGCAGCAAGTGGGCGAGCCGCCTGGCGCACGTGCGCCGGGTCGTCGCGCCCTCGCGCTGGGCGCCGTGGTTCACCCCGCAGCGCATGCTTGCGCTGCTCGCCGGACTCTCGATCGGCTTCGGCCTGCTGATAAGTCTCGACGCGCTGGTGTACCTGCTCGTGCTGATCCCGTTCTGCTGCGCGCTTTTCATGGGTCACCGGCCGCAGGCGACCCCGTTCCCGGTCGGAATATTGCTGGGTGTCAGCTACGGCCTGCTTGGCTGCTTCCTGCTGGACCGGCCGTTCCTGGACTCGGTATCGGAGACCGCGGCGCTCGCCGGAGTGGTGGCGGTCTGGCTGATTGCCATGTGCCTGCTCGTCGTCCAGCTGCCGCGGCTCGCGCGGGTGCGCCGCCAGGTTCCGGCCAGGCTGGCGCGGCGGCCGTGGCGGTGGCTGCCGGAAGCGGGCGCGTTTCTCGTTGTCGCGGTGCTGATCGGGTTCGCGGTGCGGCCGTACGTGCAGACTGTTCATGGCCGTCCAGGGCTTGCTGAATACCACTTCATCGAAGCGTTGCAGCGGGCGCAGGGCTTGCCGGTTGACCCGACGCGCGTCTACTCGGAGCAGACGCTGTACTGGGTGATCTGGTATATCGGGCTGCCGACCGTGCTGCTCGGCGGGTTCGGCATTGCCCTGCTGACACGGCGTTGCCTTCAGGCTCTGCTAACCTGGCGCGACCCGGCTGGAGTCTGGCGGGCATGGGGCCTGCCGCTAGCCATCATCTGCGCCATGTCGGTGGTGAGCTTGTGGGCGCCCGATATCGACCCGGATCAGCCCTGGGCCAGCAGGCGGCTCATCGTGGCGGCAATCCCGGGCATGATCATCTGCGCGTTGTGGGCAGCCTCCTGGCTGGCCCGGCGCTCTCGTGACCGGGGCGCGCGGCCGGCGACCGCCGCGGTGGCCGGCTTGTTCTGCGTGGCCGCCATGCTGGTGCCGACGGTGGCCACGACATTCGGACTGGGACTCAGCCATAGCGGGAAAACAGGTGGCCTCCGGCCAGTGGCGCAGGGGCTGGCGTCGACCCGGACCAGCGCGGGGGAGATCGACGCGGTCGCGGATTTGTGTGCGCAGTTGCCCGCCAATGCCTCTGTTGTGATCATCGGTCGGCCGACGGGCTCGGCGTTCACGCAGCTCGTCAGAGGTATGTGCGGCGTGCCGGCGGCCTGGATGCCAGGCCAGCCGACGAGTGCGGTAGACGGCGTGATCTCGTCGATATCCGCGGCGGGGCGGCGGCCGCTGCTGCTGGCACCCAGTTCGGGTCAGCTCGCGGCGTTCGGTGGAAGCCCGGTTAAAGTGCTGGACCTGGTTAACGAGCAGGACCCGCACCAGCTGACTCAGCTGCCGACCACGCCGAACCTGGCGCACTACCAGATCTGGCTGACTGCGCCGAGCGCTGGCGGCGTCAGGGCGTGAGCCGGGTCACTTTTGGTGTCCGCCGGCCGGCGGCGCGACCGAGCGCCTGGGCGCGCTCTGATTTGCCAGCGGCAGTCCGGTGCCCATAAAGTTAGTCCACGCGACGCGGGGTGGAGCAGTTCGGTAGCTCGCTGGGCTCATAACCCAGAGGTCGCGGGTTCAAATCCCGCCCCCGCTACCAAGTCAGAGGCCCGGAGCATCAGATCCGGGCTTTCTGCATGGGCGCTTGTAAACGAATCTGTAAGCGGTGCTGGTGTCGACGCGTCGACCGGCGGCTGCATGGACCCTCGCCAGGAGGGCAGCCCATCGTTTCAGAAGCTGCGGAGTTGCAGTCGGATGAATTTTTGGTCATACTTTTGACCATGACGACTCTGCCGCTGGGAGAAGTGAAGACCCACCTGTCCGAGCTCGTCGGCCGTGTACATGACCATCACGAGCGGGTCACTGTGACGATCCATGGTCGGCCATCGGCCGTGCTTGTCGCAATCGAGGACCTAGAGCAGCTCGAAGAGACGCTCGCGATCATGCGGGACGGTGAGGCGCTCCGCAGGCTGGCTGAGTCTGACGCGGAGCTCGCTCGTGGCGAGAAGGTTTCGGCTGAGGACCTTGCCGAAACGATCCGCCGTCGTCGGGCTGGCGAGTGAGCGACGAGCCTCCCGCTCGGCTTTATGCCTTACGAGCGACGCCGACAGTTCGGAGGGCGCTGGCCAAAACGCTGCCGGAGGCCGTGGCGACGGCTGCGTTCGAGTTCATCACCGGCCCGCTACTTGAGCAGCCATACCGGGTCGGCAAGCGCCTGCTTCCGCCGCTGGACGACAGATACAGTGCCCGGCGCGGCACCTACCGCGTCATCTGCCGGATCGACGACGCCGCGCGGGTCGTGACTGTAGTCGACATCGGCCACCGTCGCGACGTCTACCGAACTTAGCCACCGTTCGCCGGCGGAGTCGATTGCCGAATCAGTATTAGTAATAATCAAGGCGGCTTCGCTGCGCTCCGCCGCGCCGGCGCTTCCCGCGCTTCGCTCCGCCTTGGGAGGCCCGCTCGCGCTCGCGCCGAGCTGAGCGAGGCTGGCATTGACCAGATGAGGCTCAATAGACCCGCGCTCAGGTCCGCCCGGCCGACTTCCTCGCACGCGATTTTCCCAGTCGCGGCCGCCAGGTCAAGGGCCGGAAATCATTTCGCCCGTGCAGGCGTCGATTGGTACCGTTCGCGGGATCGTTTTGGTCTGGCCACACGGCCAGGCGGTTAGCGCGCGCGGGTTGCCCGAGACGCATAGGACTGACACGGAAGAGGTCAAGTAGCCTTCAGGCTCCGGCCCTATCGACGCGCGCGGAGGTTAGGTGTTCTACCGCATGCGGATCTACGAGAGTGTCCGCGAGAATCTTCCGCTGTTCCATGACTTCTTCCGGTCGCACCTGCTCCCTGTCCAGCTGCGGCATGGTGCCCGGCTGATCGGCCGGTGGGAGACCGAGGACGGCCGTGTCGTCGCGGTGTGGGAGTACGACGACCGCGCAGCATATGAGTGCATAGAGGCTGCCGTCCGGGCCGACCCCGACTCCGTCAAAGCCCGGCGGCTTCGAGCCGAACTGCCGCCGCTTATCACCGCCCAAGAGGAGACGTTCATGACGGCCACGACTCCGATGACTCACCTGTCCCGAGGTCGATAACGACGAGCCCGCGGCCCACTCTGAAACATCGGGTGTATCTGAATTGTTACATCGGTGTTTCTGGCCACTCATAGGATCTTTGACGTGGGCGACACCATCGCTGTACTGCGCTAACGGCGCCTGGGCACCATCATCTCGGTCGCTTGACCAGATACCTGGCGGCATACCTCGAGGCTAGGGAGATCTTGCGTCGGGCTGCACAGCAGTGTAAACATCCGATCACTAGATCGGATGTTTACGTGTACTGCTTGAGGGAGCGCCCGTGACGCAGGTCCAGCCAGAAGACTCCGCGACGATTCCGGCGCCACGCGCCGCCGCCGGTCGGTCCGACCCGCGGATCGTCGCGCTCGACTGCTTCGACGTGCGCTTTCCTACCTCGCTGGAGCACGACGGATCGGACGCGATGAATCCCGATCCCGACTACTCGGCCGCCTACGCCGTCCTGCGCACGGACTCCGATGCGCTGGACGGGCACGCGCTCTGCTTCACCATCGGGCGCGGCAACGACGTTGTCGTCGCGGCGATCGAGGCCCTGCGGCCACACGTCGTCGGTCGGTACGCCGAGGACATTGCCAGCGACCTCGGCGGCTTCAGCGCGGGCCTGATCAATGACAGCCAGCTGCGGTGGCTGGGCCCGGAGAAGGGCGTCATGCACATGGCTATCGGGGCGGTCATTAACGCCGCCTGGGACTTGGCCGCGAACATGGCGGGCAAGCCTTTGTGGCGGCTGCTGGCCGACATGACGCCGGAGCAGATTGTCGCCCTGGTCGACTTCCGCTATATCGACGACGCGCTGACTCCTGCGGAAGCGCTGGCGATTCTCCGCTCCGCCCGGCAGGGCAGGAATGAGCGGATCGCCGAGCTTGAGCGCGACGGTTACCCGGCGTACACCACGACGCCGGGCTGGATCGGGTACTCGGATGAGAAGCTGATCCAGCTGTGCCGGCAGGCGGCTGGCGATGGATTCGGCCAGATCAAGCTGAAGGTCGGCGGCGACGTTAACGATGACGCGCGGCGGCTGGCACTGGCCAGGGAAGCTGTCGGGCCCGATATCCGGATCGCCGTGGATGCGAACCAGCGCTGGAATGTCGCGCAGGCGATCGCGGCCATCGAGGCGCTGGCGCCCTGGGACCCGTACTGGGTTGAGGAGCCGACGAGCCCGGACGAGATTCTCGGGCTCGCCGAGATCAGGAAAGCGATCGCGCCCATCAAGATCGCGGCCGGCGAGCACGTCGCCAACAGGGTGATCTTCAAGCAGCTGCTGCAGGTAGGGGCGCTGGACTTCCTGGAGATCGACGCTTGCCGGGTGGCGGGGGTCAACGAGAATCTGGCCATCCTCCTGCTTGCCGCCAAGTTTGGCATCCCCGTCTGCCCGCATGCCGGGGGCGTCGGGCTGTGCGAGATGGTCCAGCATCTCGCCATGTTCGACTTCGTCGCGGTCTCCGCGACGATGACGGGTCGCGTCCTGGAGTACGTCGATCATCTGCACGAGCACTTCGCTGACCCGGTGCGTGTCACCGGCGGACGGTACCTCGCGCCAGCCGCGCCGGGCTTCTCCGCCAGGCTCCGGCCGGAATCAATACGCAGCTATGAATTCCCGCACGGCTCCGTATGGCAGCAGCTAGGAGGTCGATCGGACATCGAAATATGACTAATCGAACCCGCTGTTCCATAAGCCTAGAAGGTACGTTAGGAGAACCATGAGAGTTAAAGGCCATTTGCTAGGTGTCATAGCTGCCGCCACCGCCGCCCTGCTTGTAGCGGCCTGCGGGTCAAGCGGGTCGGGCGGGTCGGGCGGGACGTCGGCCTCGAAGTCAGGTCCGGTCACCATCGGTATCGACCTGACCTACAACAACACGGCGTTCTGGGCTGCTTACATCAATTACGAGCAGCAGTATGCCAAGCAGATGCACATCAAGATCCTCGGCCCCCTGCTGGCAGCTGCGGACGCGAGCCTGCAGAACCAGCAGATCGAGAACCTTGTCAATGAGGGCGCCAAGGCAATCGTGGTGAACCCGGAGACGGCCACGAGCCTGGGTCCGGCGATCACCTACGCGGCCGCCCACCACGTTCAGCTAGTGTCGGTCGACACGATCGTCGGCGTCGGCAAGGTCTACATGGTCGTGCGCGCCTCGAACACGCTGTACGGACAGGATGCCTGCGCGTACATCTCCTCGAAGGTGAAGTCGGGTTACGTACTCGATCTCGAGGGCGACCTGACATCGTCGAATGGCGCGGACCGCACGAACGCCTTTAATGCCTGCATGGCCGCGAATGACCCTGGCGTGAAGATCCTGAAGGATCCGACAGTCTGGACCGACGCGACCGCCGTCACCGACGCCCAGAATGCTGTCAATGCGTACGGCACGAAGCTGAAGGCGATCTACTCCCAGTGGTCGAGCCCCGACACCGGTATCATCCCGCTGCTGAAGAGCAAGGGCCTCGGCCCCGGGTCGGCGCATCCGGTGCTGCTGGTCAGCGATGACGGAGTGCCGTTCGAGATGTGTGACATCGCAAGCGACGCAGTGTCCGCGTCGCAGTCCCAGCCCGCCAACCTGTACGCGCAGTACGCGCTGACCTACGCGGTCGACGCGGCCAAGGGCGTCAAGCTGGCAGCCGGCCAGCCCGGCGGAGGCGCGCCGTCTCTGCAGGATGTGTCCTACCAGGGCGACTCGAACCTGGCTGACCCGATCGTGGCGCCGTTCGTGACAAAGACGCAGACCACGCTCACGGTCGCCACGCCGGTCGATGGCCTGCCCGGCTAGCGTCACGACTACCCCGGTCTCCGACTCGGCCCTGTGGGGCAACGTGTACGGCAATGCGCACGGCGGCGTCTGCGCCGCGTCTTAGTCGGCTGTGGTCGGCACCCTCCTCGGGTGCCGACCACAATTCTTTCCAGGAAACGGACGTGACATTGACCCCCATCGGCCCGGCGCTCGTCGAGATGACCGGCATCGAGAAACGGTTCGGCAGCACAAGGGCGCTGTCCGGTGTTGACTTGTCGATCAGTGCCGGGCAGTGCCTGGGCCTGGTCGGCAGGAACGGAGCCGGAAAGTCGACGGTCGTTTCGATTCTGTCCGGCCTGGTGGAGCCTGACGCCGGCACTGTGCGGTTCGCCGGCGGCCCAGCCCCGCGGGCCGGTGACATCACCAGGCTGCGCGAGTGGATCGCGACAGTCTTCCAGCATTCCATGGTCGTCCCCGGCCTTTCCGTCGCGGAGAACGTCTTCCTCGGCGGCACCGAACGCTTCGTCAGCTGGCGGGACATGCGCACCCGGACTCGCGAGATCATGCGCGACTGGGGGTACGACATCGCCGCCGAGACGCTCTGCCAGGACCTCACCGTCGAGCAGCGGCAGATCGTGGAGATCGCGCGGGCACTTACGCGCGGGGCCAGGTGCGTGGTTCTGGACGAGCCCACTGCCGCGCTGGAACGCGACGCCGTCCGGCGGCTGTTCGCGCGGGTGCGGCAGTTGGTCGACGGCGGCGTCGCTGTCCTGTACATCTCGCATCACCTCGAAGAGGTCTTCGAGATCTGCCAGGACGTCGCGGTGCTCCGCGACGGGAAACTCGTGCTGACTGCTCCGGTCGCGGGCCTGAGCAAGGAGGACCTGGTCGCCGCGATGGTCGGCACGGCGCAGGTCAGCGCTGAGCCAGCGGAGCCAGCCGGGTCAGCAGGCCAGCCAGGCCGGCCAGGCCGGGCCGGCGATCCAGCCAGGCCCTCCCAGTCCGATGCGGTCCTTACCGTCGAGAACCTCACCGCGAGCTCCCCGCAGGCCGGCTCTCTGGCGTATCACTGCAGGTCAGGCCCGGCGAGGTCGTCGGCGTGACCGGACTGCTGAGCGCAGGCGTCGCGACCATCGGCCGGGCGATCGCGGGCGCCGAGCCTCATGACGGCGGCCGGATTTTGCTCCATGGCCGGGCCGTGCAGGCCGGGCGGCGGGATGTCGCCCAGCATGCCGGGATTGGCTACATCCCGGAGGACCGCAGGGCTGAGGGGTTCGTCGCGCACCTCGGCGTAGCCGAGAACGTCACGATGACCATTACCGACCGCCTGGCCGACGGGCTCGGGCTGCTGCGGCCCGCACGCCGTGCGGCTACCGCGGCACCTATTACCTCGGCACTATCGCTGGTGTCCACCGGTCCGAACCAGCCGGTCCAGGAGCTGTCCGGCGGCAATCAGCAGAAGGTGACCGTGGCACGGACGCTCGCGCACGATCCTGGCCTTATCGTGGCGATCACGCCGACCCGCGGCGTGGACGTCGCCTCGAAGGCGCTCTTGCTGGACTCGCTGGCGAGCGTGGCGAGAGAGAAGGCCGCCGGGGTGCTGCTGTGCAGCGACGAGCTCTCCGACCTCGTGATCTGCGACCGGGTCATCGTGCTGGTCCGGGGCGAGATCTTCACCGAATTCACCGAGCCGCCCTTCGACCGCGATCGAGCTGATCGTCGCGACCGAGGGCATGTCCAGCACGGCTCATGGCACCGGCGAGGAGGCAGCGCAATGATCTCGAACCAGTCGCCCGACGGACCGGCCGGAGCCGCCAGCCCGCCCGCGCCCCGCAGTGCGGGATCGGCCCCGCCGAGCAGCGGTGCCGCGATCCTGGGCCGGCTGCGCGGCCTGAACGTCAGCGTGCTGCGGGAGGTGGCGCTGCTGCCCGTCCTGGTGCTGCTCCTGGTGGTCGGCGCCATGGTGAGCCCGGTGTTCCTGACCGTCTCGAACATCGCCGGCATCGGCCAGCAGATCTCGGCGCTTGGCGTTGTCGTCGTCGGCGAGAGCCTGATCCTCATGATCGGGGGCATGGACCTCTCGCTGGAGGGGACGTACGGCCTGGCGCCGATGGTCGCGGCCTGGCTGATCCTGCCGGTCGTCGCCTATGGCAGCGGCGCTCAGCTCAACCCGTTCCTCGGGCTGCTGGTCCTGTTCGCGGTCGGCGCCGCGGTCGGCCTCGTCAACGGCCTGCTGATCGTGAAGGGCCGGCTGAACGGCTTCATCGTCACCCTCGGCATGACGATCGTGCTGGCCGGCCTGCAGAACGGCATCGTCAAGGCGCAGTCGCTGTTCAACCTGCCGAGGGCATTCGGGTACCTCGGCGCCGCCTACTTCGGCCAGGTGCCGGTCTCGTTCGTGGTCGCGGCCGTCATCTTCGTGCTGGTCGGGCTGTTCCTGCGCTATCACCGCACCGGGCGCGCGATCTACGCGGTCGGCGGCAATCCCGCTGCCGCGCGCGCGGCCGGCATCAAGGTCGAGCGCATCAAGATCGGCGTGTACGTCGGCGGGCAGCATGCTGGCCGCGCTGGGCGGCCTGATGGAGGCGGGCCGGGTCTCGGCGGTGACCGGCCAGCAGGGCTACGGCGAGGGCATCATCTTCTCAGTGTTCGCCGCCGCAGTGATCGGCGGCGTGAGCCTGCAGGGCGGCCGCGGCAACATGATCGGCGCTGCCTCCGGCGTGATCCTGCTCGGCTTCGTGCAGGACATCCTCGACCTGGCGAACGTGTCGAACTACTGGATCGAGGCCATCGACGGCGGCGTGATCTTGTTCGCGCTGTTCCTGGCCCGCATCGTCGGCGGCGAGTCCACCGCGGAAGAGAGATAGGAGCAGGCTGATGGCCGGCGAGCTGAGCGGCCTGGCCGCGGTCGTGACCGGCGGCGGGTCCGGAATCGGGCTGGCCGCCGCCCGGCTGCTGGCCAGCCGGGGCGCACAGGTAGCGGTGCTCGACCTGAATCCGGGCGAGGAGTTCCTCGCCCTGCGGGCTGACGTGACCGACGACGCCTCCGTGCGGCTCGCCGTCGACTACCGCGGCCGAGCGGCTCGGCGGCATCGACATCCTGGTGAACAACGCCGGCATCGGCGCGATCGGCACCGTCGCCGACAACCCCGACGAGCAGTGGCATCAGGTCTTCGACGTGAACGTCGTCGGCATGGTCCGGGTCAGCCGGGCCGCGCTGCCGTACCTGCGCAGGTCGGCGCACGCCGCGATCGTCAACACGTGCTCGATCGCGGCCACCGCCGGCCTGCCGCAGCGCGCGCTGTACTCGGCGACCAAGGGCGCGGTGCTGTCGCTGACGCTGGCGATGGCCGCCGACCACATTCACGACGGCATCCGGGTCAACTGCGTGAACCCGGGCACCGCCGACACCCCGTGGATCGGGCGGCTGCTCGGTCAGGCCGATGATCCGGCCGCCGAGCGCGCGGCCCTGGAGGCCCGGCAGCCGATGGGCAGGCTGGTCAGCGCCGACTGAGGTCGCGGCCGGCATCGCGTACCTCGCCAGCCCGGCGGCGGCCTCGGTGACCGGCACGGCGCTGGCCATCGACGGCGGGATGGCCGGGCTCCGGATCAGGCCGCGATCATGATCGCAGCCCCGCTGGCAGCAGCGCCAGCTCGGCCGCTCGCCGGTCTGAGCGTCACCGAGCTATCGTTCGGCGGGGCGGCGATCGGCAACCTGTTCACCGAGGTGGACGATCAGGACGCGCGGCTGCCGCGATCGACGCCGCCTGGGACGGCGGCATCCGGACCTTTGACACCGCGCCGCACTACGGCCTGGGCCTGTCCGAACGGCGCCTCGGCGACGCGCTGCGGCACCGGCCACGGCCCGAGTACGTGATCTCCACGAAGGTCGGCCGGCTGCTGCAGCCCGCGCGGAGCCGCTTACGGGCATGACACGGAGGGCTTCGCGGTACCGGCCACGGCCGGCCGGGTGTTTGACTTCAGCGCCGACGGCGTCCGGCGGAGCCTGGAGGCCAGCCTGCGCCGGCTCGGCCTGGACCGCGATCGACATCGCGCTCATTCACGATCCTGACGATCACGGCGAGCAGGCACTGCGCGAGGCGTACCCGGCACTGGAGCAGCTGCGCGCCGAAGGATGCGTGCGGGCAATCGGCGTCGGCATGAACCAGGCCGAGATGCTCACGCGGTTTGTCACCGATACCGACATTGACGTGGTGCTGATCGCGGGCCGCTATACGCTGCTTGACCAGTCAGCGGCGGACACGCTGCTGCCGGCGGCGCTGGACCGCGGCGTCGCGGTCGTCGCCGGCGGCGTGTTCAACTCGGGCGTGCTCGCGGCGCCCGAGGCTGGCGCGCGCGTATGACTACCAGGCGGCCCCCGGCGCGCTGCTCGGCCGGGCCCGTGAGATCGAGGCGGTGTGCGCGCAGTTCGGCGTGCCGCTGCGCGCGGCCGCGGCGCGATTCCCGTTGCGCCATCCGGCGGTCGCGAGCGTGCTGATCGGCGCCCGCAGCGCGGGTGAGATCACCGACGCGATCGACCTTCGCAGGCCTGGAGATTCCCGAGGCCTTGTGGGAGGCCCTCGCCGCCGGCCAGGCTGACGGCCCCGGAGGCAGCCAATGAAGATCGCTCTGCACACCCGGGTGCGCGCGGACCGGATCGAGGACTACGAGCAGGCGCAGCGGCAGGTGCCCGGCGAGCTGACCGAGGCGATCCGGGCCGCTGGAGTGGCAGCTGGACGATCTGGCGCAGCGGGACTGACCTGTTCCATCTCATCGACTGCGCCGACTACGGCGCGGCTGCTCGCTGCCTGGCAGAGCATCCCGGTCAACGCCGCCTGGCAGGCCCGAATGGCGGAACTGCTCGAGACCGTCGCACGACTACTCAGCCGACGGCGCCGGCGCCGCGCTTGCCGGTGGTCTGGCAGCTGTGAGCATCATCGACGCGCATCACCATGTCTGGGACCTGGACGTGCGCGATCAGGACTGGATCAGCGGCCGGACATGGCGGCCATCCGCCGCAGCTTCTCAGTCGACGACCTGCGGCCCGCCGCGCAGGCCGCCGGTGTCACCGGCCACTGTCGTCGTCCAGACAGTGACGGTCGCGGCCGAGACACCGGAGCTGCTCGCCGCTGGCAGCCGCCGACCCGCTGGTGGCCGGCGTCGTCGGCTGGACTGACCTGACCGTCGCCGGCCGTCGCGCGATGAGCTGGCCAGCGCTCAGGTCCGGCCCCGGCGGCATGCTTCCTGGTCGGCATCAGGCACCAGGTGCAGTCCGAGCCGGACCCGGACTGGCTGCGCCGGGCTGACGTCATCCGCGGACTGCGGGCGGTCGCCGCGGCTGGCCTGTGCTACGACCTGGTCGTGCGGCCGCATCAGATCGCGGCGGCCACCTACGCTGCAGCGGCTGTGCCCGGTCTGACGTTCGTTCTCGATCACGCCGGGAAACCGCCGATCGCGAGCGGCGCCGTCGAGCCGTGGGCGGCCGCGATCAGGGCGTTCGCCGCGCAGCCGAACACCGTGTGCAAGCTGTCCGGGCTGGTGACCGAGGCAGCACGCCGGCGCGCCAGCCAGCGGCTTTCGTGCCCGTACGCCGATGTCATACTGAGCGCGTTCGGGCCCGAGCCGGATCATGTTCGGCTCGGACTGGCCAGTTTGCCTGCTGGCCAGCGACTATGCCAGCGTGGTGCGAGCTGGCGCGCGTCGCTGGTGACCGGCCTGTCGGACGCCGAGCGCACGGCGGTGTTCGCGTCGACCGCGGCGCGGGTGTACGGGATCGCAGGACCCGCCCGTCATCGCTGGCGAAGACCAAGGATTCTGGAGGCGGGTCGTGGCTCTTACCGACGAGGCGATCGACAAGATCAAGCAGATGATCATCTCCGGGCGGGTGCGGCCGGGGGAGAAGCTGCCCAGGGAGGCTGACCTCGCAGCCGAGCTCGGCCTGTCGCGCAACTCGCTGCGCGAGGCAGTGAAGGCGCTGAGCCTCATCAACGTGCTGGACGTGCGGCAGGGCGACGGCACCTACGCCACCAGCCTGGCACCCTCGCTGCTGCTCGAGGCGCTCAGTTTCGTCGTCGACTTTCACCGCGACGACACCGTGCTCGACTTCCTCGAGGTCCGCCGCATCCTGGAGCCGGCCGCCACGGCGCTGGCCGCCATCCGGATGTCGCAGACGAGGACAGGATCGAGCTCGGCAAGGTGCTCGAGAGCCGTCGACGCGGACTACGCCGGTTGAGGAGTTCGTCGCCGCTGACCTGGAGTTCCATCGGCAGATTGCCCTTGGCGCTCGCGCAACGCGGTGCTGGCATCGCTGGTCGACAGCATGTCAGCGCCTACGACACGGGCCCGGGTATGGCGCGGTATGACCGAACCCAGGGCGCTGGAGCGCACGCTCGCCGAGCACAGGGCCATCTACAGAGCCATCGTCGGCAGGGACGCGGACCTGGCGCGGTCCTGGGCGACAGTCCATATTGCTGGCATCGAGTCGTGGCTGCGCACGGTCCTCGCCGACTGACCCGGGGGAGACCGGTTGCGAGCGATCGCCGCAGGCGCTGCTTGCCGCTCTCGCGGCGCCCGACTGCCGTCCGGTGCGGCCGGAAGTGCTGATCGGGCTCGTCTGGGGAGACGACGCGCCGAGCAACGGGCTGAAGAGTCTGCAGGTGCCGGCGTCGCGGGCTAGGAGTTGTCCGAACGGGTCGTCAGTGTGTCCACGAGCGCAGAGCGACCACCGTCTCCGGCGATCAGGCTTCTAACCTGCTACTTCGTGGTCCCGGGGGCGGGATTTGATTCCCGTGCTCTCTGGGTTATGAGCGCAGCATGGCCCTGTTCAACCCTGTCTGGCATTGACCGTAAGCGTGCGGCAGTTCTCACCGTCGCGGCTGGGCCGCGAGGTCCTGTCGGCTGAGTGGCCTTGACTCATTCCTATATCAGAATATATTTGAGCCGTGGCCCGTTCCTCCACGACCTCGGACGTCTTCAACGCGATCGCCGAAGTGCGCCGTCGCGAGATCCTCGACACGCTGATGGCAGGCGAGAAGGCGGTCGGCACGATCGTGGCTGACCTCTCGCTGTCCCAGCCTCAGGTGTCCAAGCACCTGCGGGTGCTCAGCGAGGTGGGTCTGGTGAAGTGCCGGGCGCAGGGGCGTCACCGGCTGTACAGCCTGCAGCCCGCGCGTCTGCGGCCGTTGCACGAGTGGCTGGCCAGGTACGAGCAGATGTGGAATGAGCGCCTGGACCGGATGGACGACTATCTCAAAGAGCTGCAGAAGAGGGAGAACAGCAGTGACACCCAGTAGGCGCGGATCGGCACGCATCGAATTCCCGAACGAGCTCGACGTCGTCCTTACACGGGAGTTCGACGCTCCCATCGCTCTCGTCTTCGATGTACTGACGAAGCCCGAGCATGTGAGCAAATGGGGCGCTACACCTCCGGACCAGATGAAGGAGTGCTCGATCGACCTGCGCGTCGGAGGGACCTACCACTATGTCTTCGTGGCAGGCGACGGAACCGAGTGCTCGTTCCGCGGAACCTACCTGGAGATCGAGCCGCCGATCCGGACCGTGGAGACGTGGCTGTTCGACGGCTGGCCGGATGCGGAGGCAGTCGAGACCATGCAGCTACACGAAACTGACGGAGTGACGACGCTAACGATGAGGCTGGCGTTCCGCGACAAAGCTGGCCGTGACCACATGACCAGGTTCGACGGCCAGCAAGACAGCTTCGACGCGATGGAAGACATCCTCAGGTCACAACTCGACCTGAAGGAAACATCGCCGTCTTAAAGCCCGGTTATACGGCGGTCAGCCTCAGGCCGCACGGGCGCAGCGCTTGGCGGAGTGTCATACGTCATCCCGGCAGGGTGTCTGTTGTTGCGGCGGGCTGGCCCTCGGGATGCTCGGGGGTGCGGTTGGCCAGCCGCCGCGGCTCGAACGGGCTCCAGCTGTGGCGGCGCGGGCCTGACCAGCGAGCGGGGACCGCGTCGAGGCCCGACGCCAGCTTGTACGCGGCCGCCTCGTAATTGATCCGCCAGCCCCGGAAATGCGGCCAGGCCTCCTCAGCTGTCCGCTCTACCGGGAACCCGACGGACGTGATCCGTTCCCAGCCCTGCAGGAATTCCTCCCAGCTGAGCTGGACCGGGCCGTCGGGCCGCGGGTCCTCGTCGACCGGGATCCGGAGGGTGCGGGTTAGCTTCCGCAGGCAGGTGAAGCCCATCTGCACGCACAGGCGTGCCGTGAACGGCGCGCTCGCCGGGCAGGCCGCCAGGTGCAGAGCGGCGGCGTCCAGCACGGCCAGCTGCGAGACGACCCATGAGCTGTGCGGCTCAGGTGACCGGAAACGTAGCAGCGAGGGGTAGCTGGAATGGGACTCGGCCACGTCGGCTGACCACCGCTCCCAGTCGTCGTAGATGACGGTCAGCTGCTCGACACCGTGGACCATCTGGGCCCGCGCGAGCAGCTCCGGTCCCCACGCTGGGCTGCCCGCGCGGGGACCGAGCAGCGTCACTACCGTTTCGCGGCGGTTGTAGGCGGCGTACAGGGTAGGCAGGTAGGCGATCTGCAGGGCAACGATGATCAGTCCGGAGGCAGCCGCGAGGAACTCGGCGGCAGTCGGCTCCGTGCCGTCCTTCAGCGCGAATCCGAGTGTGAACAGCGATGAGCCGGCTTCGCGAAGGGCGTCAGGGAAGCTGCCTCCGGGCAGCCACAGCAACAGCCCGTAGCCGAGCAGAAAGCCGGCCAGCCAGATGAGCAACAGCAGGCCGAGGGTGGCGACAGGCTGGCTGGCGAGCAGGGCGTCACGCCGGTCCCATCGCCGCACGAAACGACCGCTCGCGGTGTACACCCGGTCGACGAGCCGGTCGACGACCTTGATAAACCCGATGCGGCCGCGAGGGATGACGAGGGTGATGGCTACGTTCACCCACACGGCGCCGACAAGTAGTACCCCGAGAAATGCTCCTGCGATGCGCACGCCTTTGATGCTAGGGCCGGCATGCCCAGATTCGGCGCGACGTCTCGCG
This sequence comes from uncultured Actinomycetota bacterium, assembly GCA_963831615.1. GTDB lineage: Bacteria > Actinomycetota > Actinomycetes > Streptosporangiales > Streptosporangiaceae > JAJYUU01. The sequence continues at coordinate 941,044 of CAWHQU010000008.1, forward strand.
GGTCCTTTCCGGTGCGACTGGCGCACTTGCTATATGTCGGCCAGCTACTTATTCTGGGTCGCGTGCATCGGCCGAGGACTCAGATGCGGAAGAAGGGGCAGTGCCCGGAAGGCGAGCCCTGCGTGACCCCACTGGAGCGGCGCTGCCGCCTGCTCCTGCGCGCTTATCCCGTTTGGTACCGGCGGGAGCGGGCCTGGGAGATGCTCGACACGCTGCTGGAGACCTGCCCGCCCGGCCGCAGGTGGCCCTCAATCCGCGATGCGCGCTCGCTGGTGATCGGGGGGCTGCGAGTCCGCGGCGCCCTGGTCTGGTGCCTGTCGATCCTATGGGCGGGCCTGGGAGCTGCGGGAGCTGGCTACATCTTCATCCTGTCCACGCATCTGCCCGTGACCACCAGCTGCGATCTTCTTCAATGCTGGGTTGGCGAGCCCGGCGTGATCATTATTGCGGCCAAGCTGGGAGGGATGGCATGGCTGCTGCTGACAATCCCCGTACTGGTCGCCGGGCTGCGCCGGCTCCTCGGCAGAGGGCTCCAGGCAGCTGCATGGGCCGGTGCGTGGGTTGCAGGCCTTGCACTCATGGTCCCCGTCGCGGACTGGCAGACCTCCGCGCCTGTGGTCCTGTCATGTAGCAAAGGCCAGGGGTGCGCCCTCGCGGGGTACCGGGTCGCGGGTTCATCATCATCAGAGCTCGGTGAGCTTCTTGCGCAAGAAGGCACGCTCTCGTCCGTTGCTGGCGAGTTCGAGCGCGGCCCGGTATGCCGCCGCCGCCTCGGTGGTGCGACCTAGTTTGCTTAGCAGGTGTGCTCGTGCTGCGGGCAGCGGGTGGTAGCCGCTCAGCGCCTCCTCGTGCAGCGTGTCGAGCGCTGCCAGGCCGGCCTGCAGGCCGTCGCGCATCGCCACCGCCACCGCCCGGTTGAGCTGGACCACTGGTGACAGTGAGAGGTGCGCGAGTGCGTCGTAGAGGGCCACGATCTGCGGCCAGTCTGTCGTGGCGGTGCTGGCCGCTTCGGCGTGCACGGCCGCGATCGCGGCCTGTATCGCGTACGGGCCGGTGCCGGGCCCGCGCAGGGCCGTGACGACCAGGCCGCGGCCTTCGGCGATGAGGTCGGCGTCCCACAGGCCCCGGTCTTGGTCTCCGAGCGGCACCAGCCCTCCGTCCGCGTCGGTGCGGGCCGTACGACGGGCGTCGACCAGCAACAGCAAGGCCAGCAGGCCGCTTACCTCGGGTTCGGCGGGCAGCAGCCGGTGCAGGATCCGGGCCAGCCGGATGGCTTCGTCGGTGAGGTCGGCTCGCAGCAGTTCGTCGCCCGTGCTGGCTGCGTAGCCTTCGCTGAAGATCAGATAGATGACCCGCAGCACTCCCGGCAGGCGGCGGGCTAGCTCATCGCTGCCGGGGACCCGGAAGACGATCCGCGCGTCGCGGATCTTGCGCTTGGCTCGTACGATCCGCTGCGCCATCGTGGCCTCGGGCACCAAAAACGCGCGCGCCACCTCGAAGGTGGATAGCCCGGCCAGGCATCGCAGCGTCAGCGCGGTCTGGGCCTCGACCGGCAACGCCGGGTGGCAGCAGGTGAAAAACAGCCGAAGCCGATCATCGGGGAACTCCTCCTGGACATCGTCGGCGCCCTGGCCGGATGCTGCAGCAACATGCTGTACCTCGACCTGCATGATCGCCAGGCGCGCAGCGTAAGCCGTGTCCCGCCGCAACCGGTCGACGGCCTTGCGCCGCGCCGTGGTGAGCAGCCAGGCCACAGGTGTCGCCGGCACCCCGTCCACGGGCCAGCACTGCAGCGCCGCCTCGATCGCCTCGGAAGCGGCGTCCTCTGCGAGGTCGAGATCACCGAACTGGCGTACGAGCATGGCCAGCAGCCGGCCTCGCTCTTCCCGGTAAACCGCCTCGACGGAGTCGGCCGCCCACCCGCCCATCACGACAGGCCGAACTCCTGGATCGGGCGCACCTCGACCCGCCACGCCGTGGCCCCGGGGCATCGTGCGGCCCAGTCGATCGCGGTGTCGAGATCAGGCAGGTCCAGGACGTAGTAGCCACCGAGGTACTCGCGCGTCTCGGCGAACGGCCCATCGGTGATGATGCGCTCCCCGGCCCTGTCCACCTGGACGGATGTGGCGGTCTCGAATGAATCCAGCACGTTGCTGTCGACCATGACACCCGCGGCCCGGACGGCCTTGTGGTAGGCCATGAACGCCTCCATGAGGCCCTGATCTTCTTCGACCGCCGCCCGATCGGCGTCCTGGCTACCGATGATCAGCAGCATGTACTTCATTGTGGGACTCCTCATCTGCAGGTTCGCGTGCCGCAGGAGCGTGGCACCACAGGGATGACGAACGACAGGCCCGCGGATCGACAGTCGGCCACCAGATTCTCCAGTCATTTCGATCCTGCGCCGACGCGCGCCAGACCACTCGGCGGACGGCATATGGCTTTCGCTCGTCATCCACCACGTCCCAGACCTGGAAACCGCCGCATGCGAGATCCACCGGGTGCTTCGCCCCGGCGCCCCGGTGCTGATCCGTTCGGGATTTGCCGCCGACACCAACATGCGCGGCCTCACCGAGGAGGAATTCTTGCGGGGCAAGGATCTGCTCCGGCGGGCAGTGCAGGACGCCGAGGAGACAGTCGACCGAAGCCCAGAACCAACAGACTCGACCTCCTGGTTCTGCGCTGAGGTTCCCGCCTGCGGCTTACCGGCAGATGAATACGCCCATGTGAGTGGTCGCACGGGAACTGCACACGGGAACTGCCCTCGCTAGCTAACATTCCGCAGCCAGGTCTTCATAGGCAGGGAAAAGCTCGCCCATCCGCGCGACTGCGTCGCAGCGTTCCCGTCCTGCCAGGTAGGCGGTGAGATCCTCGACATGGACCTGGATCCCCGCGCCGTAGCCGGCAAGATGGGCCAGAGGCATACCCCGTTCCTCCCATACCAGGATGGTGTGGTCGCCCTCGGCGGTCAGCGTGACTTCGATGGCATGCTCGTCCGGATCCTCTGGTTGCTTGGTTAGCACGAGGAGCCGCCGGGAGGGCTCGCAACCTTCCACGCGCCCGGTGCCTTCCCACCCGCTGGCAAAGAAGCGCGCGCCGGAACTTGCCGCCAAGATGCAGGTCGCCCTCGACGTCGCCGAGCCAGCGGGCGAGCCGTGACGGATCGGTGAGCGCTGACCATACATCGCTGGCGGCGGCGTCGACGCGATCCTTCATGCGCACTACGGCCTTGCCGTCCGCTGATCGCAGGCTGCCCAGGATGCGGGTACCCGCAGGTTCACTGCTGCTCATCTGGTGCCTTCCGTTCGTGACGCGGGCATGCCTTCGATGTACACGCTGAAAGTCCTTGTTGTCTGCTGTGACGACGATCATTCGGGCCCGGGATGGACACATCTGCCGCTCGCGATACCTCGTTCAGAGGCACTCGGGTACGCAGGACAGTCTCAGCTGAGCCCCATCCGGCTGGCGAATGAAGAGATCTCGGCCCGCATTCCGGTTAGCTCGGCTGAGCCCGGGCTAACGATCAGCCGGGTCACGCCATGGCTCGCCTGGGCCTGGACGTCATCGGCAGTCATGTCGATCTGGCCCCAGCGGGTGTACTCAAGTACCGCCGGATCCCGCCCTGCAGCGGCTGCTTCTGCACGCATCAGGGTGAGCTGCTCGTTGCGCTGCTGCAGCGTGAGCCTGCCACCGGGGAAGTAGCCGTCCCCGCGCCGGCCTGCCCGCCGGGCTGCCGCCAGGCTCGAACCGCCGACATGGATGGGCAGCATGCGCCCGCCGTACGGTTTGGGGAAGCTGCACGCGGCGTCGAAGGAGAAGAACTCGCCCTGGAAGCTAACGCCGGCTGCATCACCGCCCCAGAGCAGCCGGAGTACGTCGATGGCCTCGTCAGCTCGCCGGCCACGGGTTCCGAAGTCGACGCCCACCGCGGCGGCCTCGCCGGGCAGTACCCCCAAGCCGACCGTTAGCAGGCTCATGCGGCCACGGGAGAGCACGTCGATCGTCGCCAGCCGCTTGGCGAGAACGACTGGGTGATGGTATGGCAGCAGCAGGACACCGGTGCCGAGCAGCAGTTCGCTGGTCACTGCCGCGACGTACGCCAGGCAATCCAGCGGGTCAGCGACTGCCAGATCTGGCGGGAACGTCATCGGGCCCGCCGTGGCGCCGGGATACAGCACGATGTGCTCAGGCGTATAGAAGGACTCGAAACCGCATTCCTCAGCGTGCCTCGCGGCTGCCGCTATCAGATCGGGATCGCAGCAGTACGCGGTGTTGCAGAACAGCCCGAACTTCAAGTCATCCCGCCTTCCTGCGCGTCGCCCCATCGGCTGCAAGAGACAGCCGACGAGGCGAACGTCCGCGCATTGTCTGCATCGTCGCGGCCCACGTCAGGAACTCGTCAGGATGACGAGTTGCCGGGTCGCCCTGGTCATCGCAACATAGCGGTCGACTGCTCCTTCGATGCCGGTGCCGAACGTCTCCGGGTCGATGATGACGACAAGGTCGAATTCGAGCCCTTTCGCCAGTTCCGGGGTCAGCAACTGGACCCGGGGCGTTGCCTGGAACGTGACATCACCGATGACGCAGGCGATCCCGTCGTCATGCGCGGCGAGCCAGCTGTCGATGATAGAGCCCAGATCCGAAACAGATCCGTGCATGACTGGAATGCCGCCGCTGCGGATCGACGTCGGTACGTTGGCGTCCGGGAGTACGGCTCGGATGACGGGCTCGGCCTCGGTCATGACTTCTTGTGGCGTCCGGTAGTTTATGGTCAGGGAAGCCAGGCTGATCTGGTCGAGTCCGATCCGCTCAAGCCGTTCCTGCCACGACTCAGTGAACCCGTGCCTGGCCTGAGCTCGGTCGCCCACGATGGTGAAGCTCCTGGACGGGCAGCGAATCAGCAGCATCTGCCATTCTGCATCGGTCAGTTCCTGAGCCTCGTCTACGACAATGTGCGCGAACGGCCCGGCGAGCAGGTCGGGGTCGGGGCTCGGCAGTGCGGCCTGGTCGACCAGTGCGTCGTGGAAGTCCGCGCCGCGCAGCATCGTCACCAGGCCGATACCGTACTCGTCGTCGGCAGCCTCGATGAGGTTGTCCACGACCCGGGACATCTGTTCCCGTTCGGCGGCGACAGCCGCGTCGTGCCGGCGCTTACGTCGTGATGCATCCGGGTCGCCCAGCCGTTGCCGTGCCGCGTCCAGCAGTGGCAGGTCGGACAGGGTCCAGGCCTGAGCCTCCCGGCGCTGCAGCTGCCTCAGCTCATCGGGGCTCAGCCACGGAGCGCACATCCGCAGGTAGGCAGGTACCGTCCACAGGTCCCCGACGAGGTCAGTCGCTTCGAGTAGCGGCCACGCTCGGTAAAGGGTCGTGAGCAGTTCCCTGTTCTGCGCCAGCGACTTACGGAACAGGTCAGCCGGGACGTCGCCGTTGTGCTTGTCCATCAGGATCGCGACCAGTTCGTCGAAGATCTGATCGCGGGCCTCGTTGTGCGGAGTAGCGGAACCCGGTGCCTCGAACGCCTCGGCCCAGTCGTCGGCGCTCAGCCAGATGTCAGACCAGTGCGTCTCGACTGTCATGCCGTTGGCAGGCGGGCTCTCGTAGAACTCGACGGCCTGCTCGATTGCCTTCACCAGGTCGGCGGACGACTTCAGGCGGGCCACGTCCGCGTCGGGCTCGATTCCTGCTGCGGCTCCCTCGGCGACGAGGTCGCGCAGGGTACAGGTCTGCACGCCGTCCTCGCCAAGGCTCGGCAGTACGTCGGAAACGTAGGCCAGGTAGGGCTGGTGCGGACCGACAAACAGCACGCCGCCGCGGCGGTGACTGAGGCGCGGGTCGGAGTAGAGAAGGTAGGCAGTGCGGTGCAGAGCGACGACGGTCTTGCCCGTACCCGGACCGCCATCGACGACGAGAGCACCGCGGGATCCGGCGCGGATGATGGCGTCCTGGTCGGCCTGGATGGTACCGAGCACGTCTCGCATCCGGTCCGAGCGGCTGCTGCCGAGGCTGGCGATAAAGGCGGACTGGTCATCGAGCGCAGCGTGCCCTTCCAGCCCGTCCGATGTGAACACCTCGTCCCAGTAGTCACTGATCCGGCCTCGAGCCCAGCGATACCTGCGGCGGCTCGACAGGCCCATCGGGTTGGCGTGAGTCGCTCCGAAGAACGGCTCAGCCGCTGGGGAACGCCAGTCGATCAGCAGCTGACGACCCGCGCTGTCCCTCAGGCCAAGTCGCCCGACGTATACGGGTTCAGGATCTTCCGCGCCGACGATTCGTCCAAGGCACAGGTCAAGGCCGAAACGACGCAGTCCCCGCAGGCGGGCGGCCAGCCGGTGGATTTCCAGATCCCGGTCCAGCGCCTTCTGACCGAGGCCGGCGGGCGCCTGTCGCTCAGCGTCGAGGCGGCCGGACAGGTCCGCGATCGACTGCTCGAGACTCTCCGCGATGGCTGCGAAGTGCAGCTCGTCGCTGGCGATCAGCGCCGGGTCGGACTTGGCGCGGAGGCGCTCGGGAAGGTCAAACGCGCTGGAGGACAGTAGGTTCACGTCGTCAGCTCCGATCTGGGCCGCTTGCAACGGCCGCGGAAGGCGCCTGGACCGGCAGTGCTCAGCAATCGGGTCCAACCGTCAGCACAAATACGTCTATTTCATGACCCCGTCCGCTCTTGCGACAGGCCCAGCCAGCGATTGTGCGCCATGACCCGGGTCTTGCCGCAAGACCGGGGGTGCGCTATAGATTGAAGCTGGAGGGGACTGAGCGCCCTTCCTTTTTTCGTGGGGCGCGGGTTCAGCCACTAGCCCGCCGGCAGCTCAGCTGCCCGGGCAACCGCTCGGACTTTTAAGTGCGGGTCCATCTGTGCGCTGGTGCCAGGAGCGCTCGATGCCCTCTCGGCAGTGCTCAGAACGGGAGACTAAGCCGAGGGGCCTCGGCTCCCGAGCCAGCCGGGGGACCCGAGCAGGGCAGCACCGGACGGGCTTACTGGCATGCTCGGTAACCTGAAGATCATGGCACGTGACGAGCGCAGCGTTACCCCGCAGAGCGAGGACTTCGCGGCCTGGTACAACGACGTGATCTTCCGAACCGAACTGGTGGACCGGGGACCGGTCCGCGGCAGCATGGTGATCAGGCCGTACGGGTACCGGATCTGGGAGTTGCTGCAGGCCGACCTGGACGCGCGGATCAAGGCCACCGGCCATCAGAACGCGTACTTCCCGCTATTGATCCCGCAGAGTTATATGCAGCGGGAAGCTGAACACGTCGAAGGATTCGCGCCCGAGTTGTTCACGGTCACCCACGCGGGCGGCAAGGAGCTGGAAGAGCCGCTGGTCATCCGGCCGACCTCGGAAACGATCATCGGCGAGATGATGGCCAAATGGATCAGTTCGCACCGTGATCTGCCGCTGCTGCTGAACCAGTGGGCCAACGTGCTCCGGTGGGAGATGCGCCCCCGGATGTTCCTGCGCACGAGCGAGTTCCTCTGGCAGGAAGGCCACACTGCGCACGCCACCGAAGCAGAGGCGACCGCCGAGACAATGCTCGCGCTGGGTTTCTATCAGGACGTGGCCGTGGAAGCCGCCGCTCTGGCCACCGTGCCGGGCGAGAAAACGCCGGGAGAGCGGTTCGCCGGGGCCGAGCGCACGTTCACTGTCGAGGCCATGATGCGGGACGGTCGCGCTCTTCAGGCGGGTACCTCGCACTTTATGGGAACGAATTTCGCCGCGGCATTCGGAATCACCTACACCGGCGAGAGCGGCGCGGCCGAACTGTGCCACACGACCTCCTGGGGCATGAGCACCAGGATGATCGGCGGCGTGGTCATGACCCATGGTGACGACAAGGGCCTTGTGCTGCCGCCCGCATTGGCTCCTTACCAAGTGGTGATTGTGCCGATCGGCCGCGGGGATCAGGCCGAGACAGTGTCGTTTGCAGCTACCGAACTTGCCGGGAGGCTGGAGCAAGCAGGTATCCGGACACATATCGACGACCGGCCGCAGGTATCGCCCGGTTTCAAGTTCAATGACTGGGAGATGCGCGGCGTGCCGCTCCGGCTCGAACTAGGCCCGCGCGACCTAGCCGCCGGCGCCGCGTTGATGTCGCGCCGCCTGAACTACCAGCAGCCGGACGCGGTGAAGGAGGCGATCCCGCTCGTCGCAGCGCCAGAGCTGCTGACCGCGGAGCTTGCCTCATTCCAGGCGATGCTGACGCGCCGAGCCGCTGACTTCCGCGACGAGCACACTGCCGTCGTCAATTCGTGGCCCGAGTTCACCGCCGCCGTAGCTGTCGGCTGGGCGCTCGCGCTGCACTGCGGCGAGCAGGCTTGCGAGGACGAGATCAAGGCAGAAACGACGGCGACTCCCCGCTGCATCCCGCTGGCGGGTGACCCTGAGCAGGGCACCTGCGTCCGATGCGGCAAGCCGTCCGCGTACGGCAAGCGGGTGATCTTCGCCCGCGCCTACTGAGCGACGTAGTCAGGCTGGCTCGCCAGCTGCCTCGGGCCAGTTCGTCGGCGCGAGCGGGTAACCCCTGATGTCCGTGAGCGTCACTCCCATGGCGACCAGCGCCCGCTTTGACTGCCGGTAATGATGGCCGCAGAGCAGCAGTTCCGTGACGTCGTGGCGACCGTTCGCCGGCGGGAGCAACGCGATCACGGTTGGCGCCCCCGGACAGCAGCAGGCTCGCTTCGAGTACCGGGCTTGCGGCTCATAGAGCGCCACTGGCTCGGGCGTCTCGTCTTGCTCATCCGCGGCTTTGGTGGTCCGGCTGAGCCGGCCAAGGTAGCTGGGGTGCTGGAAACTCATCGCCATGTTGAGACTATCGCTCCGGTAGCCGGAATCGTTGCAGGGCCTGAGCTGCGTCTAGGGGGCAAGGCCGAACAGCCGCACGCCGTTAGTCCAGAGCACCTTCTTGAGCCACTCGTCGCCGGTGCCCAGCGCCGCCAGGCCGCTGACCTGCGCTGCGAACTGGTGCGGGATGGTCGGGAAGTCGGACCCGAAGACGATCCGGTCGCCGAGTGCCGCTACCCGCTCCACCAGGTGCAGCGGGGACGGGCCGAGATAGGGCGGGTCGGTGAAGACCATGGCCGTGTCGAGCCAGACGCCGTCATGCTCCTCGGCCAGCGCGACGAACGCGTCGTGGTCTGGCGCGCCGAGATGCGCGATCACCAGCCGCAGGCCAGGGAACCGGCCGAGCAGCCGCCGGACCGGCTCAGGGCCGCACCATTCCTCGTTTCCCGAGCCGTCCGCGACCGCGCCCGCGTGCAGGATGATCGGGGTGCCCGCGTCCTGGAGCAGTGCCCAGGCCCCGTCCAGCAGCGGGTCGGTGGCATCGAATCCGCCGACCTGCAGGTGCACCTTGACGGCCCGGCCGCCTGCCGTCCAGGCAGCGCTCGGTCTCCGCCGCCACGCCCGGCTCGGGATAGATCGTGAACGTCGGGATGACCGCCGGCACCGCGGCGGCCAGGCCGAGCGTGTGGTCATTGAGGAACGACAGCATGCCCGGACGGTGGGCATACGCCAGCGCGGTGTGATGCCGGACACCTAGCCCGGCCAGGATCGCAAGCCGGTCTTCGGCCGGTGCACCGGTAGGTGACCGGCCAGGGCGGGGTCAGCCCGGTCGAACCAGCGCCACACCGCATCCTGGAGGCCGTCAGGCAGGAAATGGACGTGCGCGTCGACGATTCCGGGGATGCCCAGCGCGGCCAGGAAGCCGGGAATCTCGTCGTCAGTCATCGCGAGCAGGTTAGCGGCCGGCGGCTGCCGGCACTCAGCCGTGAGCAGGGGCCAGGCGTCAGCGGCCCTGAGCAAGACGTCAGGATGCCGGAGGCGCCGTCCAGGCAACCTGCAGGCTCGACCCAATACGCTCTTCAGTACGTCACCTGAGGTGTGGCCTGAGCAGGAAGGATCGAGACCGTGCCTGAGAACGTCAGCATCGCCTATCGCGGCGCGAACTACGCGATCGGACAGGGGCCGCAGTTCTACGGGATCTGGCATGCCGCGGCGCCGCAGGCTCAGCCGCTTGAATGGTGGCCGCTGACACCGGAGGGCTGGACAGCCGCCTGGTGCGGTTCGCCTCGATCGAGGTGCCCGGCACGATCGGCCGGTCACCGTGACCGCGCCGGCCAGCGACGCCACCGCGCCCCGGCAGACCTCAGCATCGATGGAAACGGCGGCATCACCGGCAGCGGTCGACTCGATGGCCACAGCCACCGGCGACGCAGCTGTCGCGCAGGCAGTCGGCGGTGAGCGATATCGACCCGCAGTACGGCCAGGTAGTCGAGCGGCCCGCCAGCCCCGCCCGGACGGCCGGCACGTCCCGCATCGCGGCAGCCTTGCTTGCCGTCGGCGTGCGTGCTCGGCGTCGTCGGCCTGTTCCCGGACTACGTCGACCGGCGCCAGCCTGGCGTCGCAGCCCGTCGAGCTGGTGCCGCACGCTGATCTATCTCGCGGCGTGGGCCGTCAGCGCCGTCCTCATCCTGCTCAGCGGGGTCCGGCGGCAGGCCGGCGCGCTCTTCGGCGCTCGGCGTCAGCGTCGTCACGTTCGGCCTCTTCTTCGCTGACGCTCGGCACGCCCATGGCCGGCGGGCTCACCTGATGGGCGCGGGCCTGATCCTGGGCATCGTCGGCTGGCTCGCCTGCACGGCCGGCGGCGCGCTGGCCTTCGCCGGCGTCGGGGCTGTCCGTCCGCGGCTGGGCGAGCAGGCCGCCAGCGGGGTGGTCAGCGCGGCAGGCTGGCCGGTCACGAGATCGTTCCCGACTGTCGTGATCATTCTCGCCGCCATCGGCGCCGCGATCGCGTTCGCGCCGTCCTGGGACAGCTTCGTGCTGCGGACGGCCTCCGGCACCCTCGCAGACCGTGACGGCAGGGCAATGCGTTCGCCAACCCGACACCGGTGATCATCGGCGACGTTGCCGTGATGGTGCTGCTGGTCGCCGTCGTGGCGGTTGCCGCGTTCTGGCGGCCGATGCGCCTCGGCGCTGCGCTTGCCGCTGGAGCGATCATCCCGATGGTGGCGCAGGCCGTCTCGGCCCTCGTGCAGGTTCGCGAGCCGACGTCGCCGCTGCAGTTCGGCGTATCTCGCAGGCGCAGGCGATCCGGACTCGGGCTCACGATCAGCAACGGCCTGACGCCGATGTTCTGGGTCTACTGCGCTTTCCTCGGCCACGCTGATCCTGCTGTGCGTCTGGATGCTGCTCGCCCCGGACTCGGCGCCTCGCCCGGCGCCGTTCTACCCGGGCCAGCCGCATCCTGGCCAGCCGTATCCGGGCCAGCCGTATCCGGGTCAGCAGTATCCGGGCAGCCCAGCTGGAGCAGCACGGGCGGCCCGCCGGACGCTGCGGCACCCGCAGTCGGCAGCCCCGGTATCCCGTCACACCCCGCGCCGCAGCAGTAACCGCTCAATGACGGCACCGACAACCACGGGTTCACGGACTTCGCGGCGCGGGCGCGACTCGTGATGGAGACGAGTGCCTGACTGGCTAGCCGTCGGCTTACGTGCGACCAGGATGTCGCGCACGATCGGCTGTCTACCCGGTGCCTGAAGCTGCAGGTACGGCGGCGACTCGACCGGCTCGAGGCCCGGCCGATGCCAGGACGGCAGCGGCCTCGGCGCGCGGTGCGACTAGCGTGTTCCAGGCGATCCCGACTGCGCCGCCGGGCCGCAGCAACGTCGCCCACACCGGGACGGCGGCCGTCAGCAGGTCCTGTGGCCGCCGGGCCAGCCCGCTCGCCGCCGACCTGCTGCCGTGCTGCACGCCGTACGGCGCGTCAGTCGACCACGAGATCGACGTGGCAGGCCGGAAGAATTCGCCGCCCGGGCGTGTCCGCGCACACCACGTCGAGTTGCTGCGTCGCGTCCGGCCTTCTGCTCGTCCTTCGACGGCGGCCAGGCTGATCTGCAGCCGGCGGCCGGCGACTTTGCCGTCGCGCCGTACCGGGCCGTCATAGCTGACCTTGTGCTTGACCCGCTTGCGCGTCAGCCACGTCTTGATGAACGCGCTGTAGGCATCGAAGTCCCTGTGATCCACGTCGATCCCGGCCGCGTCGTAGCCGTACATCAGCGCCTGGTTGAGCGTCGTGCCCCGCCCGCACAGCGGATCAAGCACCGTCAGCTTGCGGCTCAGCATTGCGGCGCGAACGCGGACGCCATCAGCGTCACGTTGAGCAGCAGCTTGGTGAACTGCTCGTTGGTCTTGCCGGGGTACTTCTGGATGGTGATCAGGTCGTCGTCGTAGCGGTCCAGCCCGGCCAGGTCCACCGGCCTGAGCAGTCCGCCGGCGATCTCGAACAACGCATAAAGCGAGGAGATGTTCGCAAGGAACGCGCTGTCCTCCGGCCGCAGCCCGGACGCCTCGAACTCCAGGTAGGGCACGCCGCCCCGCCTGGTCACCTCGGGAGCCGACAGTACGCCGCCGAGCACCGAGTCGCTGAAAACTGCCAGCTCGGCCATGGTCAGGCTGGCTGCTGCCTCGGCGTAGACGCGATTGGCTGACGGCCGGATCAGCAGCGCATACCTGGTCATGCCATAGCTCCTATGGCGCGCACGCCTGAAGCTTCCCGTGACCTGAAAGGCGGTGGCGGCCAAGCCGATGCTAATGGCCGCGGGCAACGAGCTTGACTCCGTACCTGAGTACGGCCGGTACCGTGCAGCCATGAGCGGGATGACGATCGGGAAGCTGGCCGCCGCTGAGGGCGTCGGTGTCGAGACGGTGCGGTTCTATCAACGCCGCGGCTTGCTGTCACAGCCTGAGCGGCGCGGCTCTGGTTACCGCGAGTACACCGATGCGGACCGGTCACGGTTGATCTTCATCCGGCGGGCTAGGAGCCTCGGGTTCACGCTCAGTGAGATAGCCGAGCTGCTCGGCCCGGCTGAGGCGCAGTCGACAGCCGAGATCCAGACGGCAGCGCAGGCACGACTCACCGCGATCGACGAGCAAGTCAGGGAGCTCATGCGGCAGCGATGCCGGCTCCGCCAGCTCATCCGCGTCTGCGAGCACGGGAGCGGCGAGCAGTGCGCCGCCCTCCAGCTGCCCGGTTCCGGGGCAAGGTAGCCAGGCGGTCACGCCGTCCGTCAGATTCAGCGAGGAGGAAGTCAGTGAGTAACGCACGGGTCGTGACCGATGACAGCTTCGAGGCCGACGTGCTGGCCTGCGCGAGACCCGTCATCGTGGAGTTCTGGGCGGAGTGGTGCGGCCCGTGCCGGATGGTCGCGCCGGTGCTGGAGTCGATCGCGGATGACTACGCCGGCCGGGTCAGCCTAGTCAAGATCAACTCAGACGAGAACCCGGTAACCGTCAGCCGCTATCGAGTGCTGCACGTTCCGACTATCTGCGTCTTCTCCGGCGGCGAAGTGGTCAAGCAGGTGATCGGCGCCCGCTCCAAGACGGCTTTGCTGCGCGAGTTCGCTGACGTGCTGCCGCCGTCGAAGGCGGCATGGGTGCCGAGTTGAGGGGCCTAGTGCCCCGGCAGATCGGCACCCATGAAGATCATCGGCCAGACCTGGTTCGGGCGCGCGCCGACGGCTCGCGGCGCAGAACGCCGGCCGTCCGGTTCAGGAACTCGGCATAGGTGTCCGGCGGCCTGTCCGGATCCAGCATGTACCGGTCACGAGCGGTGCTGATCTCGGCCAGCCTTCGCTGAGCAGAGGCGAACTCGGAGTGGATGGCGGACACTTTGCGGAGAATCTGGCGGACGGGGTTGGCGTGCCGGGCTGCCTTGCTCATAAATCCAGCGTCGCCCAGCGCCAGCCTCGCCGACAGTGGCAGTAAGGACAACCTAGCGCGACATCCTGCCAGCATGCGGCATCATAGAAAGCATGCTGAAGGACGTTGCCGTCATAGTGCTCGACGGACTCGAGGCGTTCGAGCTCGGCGTGCTGTGCGAAGTATTCGGGACCGACCGGACCGACGAAGGATTGCCAGGCTACGACTTCGCAGTCGTGGCCGGTGAGGACGGTCCACTGCGGTCTACCGCCGGGTTCAGCCTGGCGACAACGTATGGGCTCGACCGCCTCGAGAGCGCCGATCTGATCGCGGTGCCGGCTACCAGCGACGCTCGTTGCGCGCGCGGCGACTGGCCCGAGCCGCTGCTCGCCGCGCTGCGCCGCGCAGCGGACCGGAACGCGCAGGTGCTGAGCGTCTGCACCGGGGCTTTCATCCTCGGCGCGGCCGGGCTCCTCGATGGCCGTGCCTGCACTACGCACTGGCGTCATGCGGCGATGCTTGCCCGGATGTACCCGGCGGCCAAGGTGGACCCGTCGGTTTTGTATGTCGACGACGGCGTGGTCATTACCAGCGCGGGAACCGCGGCCGGCATAGATGCGTGCCTGTACATCGTGCGCAAGGAGCAGGGCAGCCGGGTCGCTAATGCCATCGCCCGCCGGATGGTCGTGCCGCCGCACCGGGACGGTGGCCAGGCGCAGTACGTCGAGCGTCCGGTCGCTGAGCCGGACTGCGACACACTGAGCGACGTCATCGAGTGGATGCAGCGCAACCTGGACCGGGCGGTAACAGTTGACGACCTGGCCAGCCTCGCGGCGATGTCACCGAGGACGTTCGCGCGCCGGTTCGTCCAGGAGACCGGGACCACGCCGCAACGATGGCTGACCAGCCAGCGGATCCTGCTCGCCCAGCAGTTGCTCGAGGAGACCGACGAGATCGTGGACGTGATAGCGGAGCGCGCCGGTTTCGGTAATGCCGCGACGCTCCGCCATCACTTCCGAGCCTGGCGCGCCACCACTCCGAACGCCTACCGCCGCACGTTCCGCGAGTCGGTGCCCAGGCAGCAGCGTCGCGGTTAGCGGCCCGGCACGGCCGCCGGACCCGCGGCGGCCGCCATGCGTGCCCGGATCTTGCCAGGCAGCAGTTCCCCCGCGGCACGAGCGTTTCGCAGGGCGGCCGACCACCAGGCCAGGTCGTCGAGCAGGATCTGCAGGCTGATCTCAGTTGCGGCGTCGGTCGGCTCGCCGTCCTCGGTGAACGCCTTGTCGACGTAGGGCAGAACCACCGCGCTGCGCAGCGGCGCGGCCTCGACCTCCACCGCGATCTGCACGAGGTGCTCGATTGCCCGGATAGCTCCGCCGACGCCGCCGCTGTAACCCACGATTGCCCACGGCTTGTTACGGAAAGCGAAGGAGACGAACACGCTGTCTATCGCGTTCTTCAGCTCGCCTGGCACGCTGTGGTTGTACTCCGGCGTAATCACAAGGTAAGCGTCAGCCTCGGCGATCTTCCGGTTCCACTGACGGACGGTCTGGTCGGAGTACGACGGGTCAGTGCGGTCGCCGATGCTGCCCACATGCTCGCCGAACATCGGAAGCGGCCAGTCGCGGAGATCGAGCACCTCCGTTTCGAACGCTTCATGCAGCGCAGCCTGGCCGGTGACCCACGGCACGACCTTGTCCGCTGCCCGAGTCGGGCGGGTGCTGCCGACGATGATCTGGAGCTTCATCTGGCTCCTGCTGACTCGCGTCCGGCCGGCACCGCTACTGGCCGGCAACCGACTTGACGAACCGGGCGACGACGCTGACGTGGGCCTTTCCCGTGATCATGCCGAGCTGATTCCAGCGCATGCCGAAGTCGGTCCGGTCAATCTCGGCGTCGGCCGTGAGCGTGATCGCCTGGTCGGTGGCCTCGGTGATCCGCGCCGTCACCGCCAGCGGCCGGGACTGTCCGGCTACCGTCAGCGTCCCGGTGGTCGTCACGCCGTCCTCGCCTTGCCTGGTGGCCGTCGGCAGGTCGACCGCGATCTGCGGGTGCTCGCTTGCGTTGAAGAAGTCCTTCGACCGCAGGTGCTGGTCGCGCTTGCCATGCTTTGTGTCGATCGATGCCGCGTCGATCTCGAGTCGGCCGCGCCCCGATCCGTCCGGCAGGATCTCGGCCGATCCGCTGAGCCCGGAGAAGGAGCCGCGTACTGTAACAAGGCCCCAGATCGTCTTGTGCGTGATCGAGACGGTCGAGGCGGCCGGGTCTAGCTGGAAGCTTGCCGGGCCGGCGTAGACGGCCGCCGCGGCGGCGGCCTGGTTGCCGTTCGGAGTGGTCATTGCTGTTCGCCCTCGATTCACCGAGCCGTTAAGATAATTCAACTTTGAACGATCACCTGGGTAATAGTAGCTGGCTAGATAATCGTGTCAACCGAAGCATCCGAGTACCATGTCGGGATGAGCACGGTCGGGCCCGAGGCTGAGGCGCGCCAGCTGACGGGGCAAGCCGCCCCGGATCGCGACGCCGAGTGCTCCGGCGCGGCGGATCTGGCCGGCCTGACCGATACAGAGAGCGCTGCGGTGCTCGTCGCGCAGACCGCGCGGTTCTCCGCGAGCTTCCTGCGCTGGATGGAATCGCGGACTTGTGGCGGGCTGAATTACGCACGTCTCCGGCTGCTTCAGGCGCTGCACTGCGGCGGACCTGCCATCATGCGGGATCTTGGCACGCAGCTAGGCACGTCACCCCGCAACATGACGGCGATCGTGGATGCGCTGGAGGACGCGCAGCTCGTGGTACGCCGAAGGCACCCCACCGACCGGCGGGCCACCGTGATCGAGTTGTCGGCCGAGGGCGCCCGCGAAGCAGGGCAGCAGCCGGGTCCGCGCATCAACGCCATGTCGGAGATCTTCGCGGATCTTTCGCCTGCGGAACGGACCCAGTTCTCGTCCGTCCTCGGCAAGCTGATGAATGCAATCACAGAGCGGCAGGGTCGCTGCTAGCCTGCCGGTGCCGGTAGACGAAAAAGATCCGGTCTGACTCGTCGCTGACCGGGCTCCCGTCCAGGCTCGCTTCCTCGAGCAGTTCGAACCGGCCGGCCAGCGCCGCGCGGATCTGGACCAGTGGCACGCCGAGCTCGTAAATGCGCTCGTCATGCAGCCGGTAAAGGTCGCCATGCTGCCGTTCGAAGATCCTGGTCCGCCAGAGCGACAGCGAGTCGGCGGCTGACCGTACGGTCATGACCACCACGTTCCCGTCAAATTCATCCAGGTACGGCGGGGCATCGTCGAGTCGTAGCAGCCGGCCTGCCGTGTTTACGTCGAAGATGAACAGGCCGCCGTCGGCCAGGTGCTCGTGCACGCAGCTGAACAGCGTCAGCCAGCCGGCGAACGACTGCACGTGATTGAGCGTGTCGAACATGCAGATGATCACGTCGAACCGGTCGGGCAGGCTGAACGCGGTCATGTCTCCTTGCACTAGCCGCGCCGCGGGCACTGCGTCCGCCGCGATCGCGAGCATGTCCGGCGACCGGTCGATGCCCGTGACAGACAGCCCCGGAGCCAGGCCCGCGAGCAGCGCACCGGTACCGCAGCCAAGCTCGAGCAGTGATCGCGCTCCGGGCAGGTGCCTGCTGACGTAGGCCTGCAGCCGGGCGACTTCCTCGGACCGGTCGCCCATGATCCGGTCATAGAACCGGGCGAAACCCGTGTAGTCGGTCACGTCGCCATCGTGCCCGATCCGCTTTCGGCCGCCAGACGTGAGGGCCGCCCCGCTGCGCCCCAGTCCGGTGCACCCAGCGCCTGGTCGATATCGGCGATCAGGTCACCGGGCGGCTCGATCCCGGCAGAGAGCCTGATGAGCGAGTCAGGAGCGGTCTCGCCTGGCCACCTGCTCCGCCGTTCCCAGCTTGACTCGACGCCACCGAAGCTGCTGGCCGGGATGATCAGCCGGGCCGCCGCAACGACGGCTTCAGCGTCCGCGGCGGTGCCGTCCAGCTCGAACGACAGCAGCGGGCCGAAGCCACGCGGCATCTGGGCGCGGGCAACGGGCAGCGTGTCCGGATTGATTCCCGGATAGTGCACGGCGGTGACGCGGGGATGGGCAGCGAGATGACGGGCGACCGTGAGCGCCGTCGCCGACTGCCGCTCGATCCGCAACGGCAGCGTCTTAAGCCCGCGGATCGCCAGCCAGCTCTCAGCTGGCCCGGCGATCCCGCCGCCGAGCGTCCGCCAGTCGCGCAGTTCACTGGCTAGCGCCGGGTCGCGCGTCAGCACCGCGCCGAGTATGACGTCAGAATGCCCGGACGCGGACTTGGTCAGCGAGCACAGCGACGCCACTGCGCCCAGGTCGAGCGGGCGCTGCAGCAACCCGGTCGCAACGGTGTTGTCGACGATCATCGGCGCTCCCGCCGCGGCAGCCAGCCGGCCGAGCGCGGCCAGGTCTGCGACCCGCAGCAGCGGATTGGTCGGCGTCTCGGCCCACAGCACCGCGCCGCCGGCCGGCCCGGTGAGGGCGCGCTCGACCGCCGCTAGGTCCTGCAGGTCTGCCAGCACTGGCACCGCGCCGTGCGGCACCAGCCGGCCGGCCAGAGCCCTGGCGTTGTAATAGCCGTCGTGCGGCAGCACGATCGCGCCCCGGCCGCGGGCCAGTGCCAGCATCAGCGCCATCGACGCGGCCTGGCCGGAGGCGAACACGACCGCCTCCGCGTCCTCGATAGCGCCGAGCGCCTGCTCCAGCGCGGTCCAGGTCGGGTTGCCGCCGCGACCGTAATCGCCCGGGGCCGGCTGGCCGGCCGAGACGAGAATGCTGGCCAGCACCGGCGGCTGCACGACCGGCTCACCCGGCTCGCGCGACGTGCCCGCGTGCACCAGCCTGCTCTCTGCCGATACCGCCGGGTGAGTCATTTTGCCGCCTCCGTTCAGCTACCAAGGTCAACACCTTACGGGCGGGAACGGGCAGTCCCCGGCACGCCGCCAATCTGCACGCTAGCTGACCTCGGTGTGCTGAAAGCGTTGCGCCGGACGGAGGCTCTGGCCGCGGGCTGTCTGCTGGCCATGAGCCGCACGCTATCGCCTGGCGGCCGCTGGACTAATGGCGTCGCTTCTTCATGATCACGAAGGATCCGTCGGCGGATGGCCGACAGATCTTACGTTTCGGCGTCGAAGAGGTGTTTCAGCCAGCCCAGTCTTCGGCGAGTACGGCCCACCGCTCGTGATCGCGCCACTCGCCGTCGACCAGCAGGTACCGGGGCGAGAAGCCCTCCCGCCGCAAGCCCAGCCGCTGGACTAGTCGCAGCGAACGGAGATTATCCGGCTGGATGTTTGCCTCGAGCCGGTGCAGGCCGAGGTTGGCGAAGGCGTCGCCGATGACCGCGTGCAGACCTGCTGCCATCAGGCCGCGGCCCGCGTGCGACGCGAACGCCGCATAGCCCAGATGGCCCGAGCAGAGCGCGCCGCGCACGATGTTGTTGATGTTGACGTAGCCGACCAGTCCGCCGCATTCAGCGTGCCGGATCAGGTAGCTGCCCTGGTCTTCGCGGGCGGCGCGGGCCAGGAAAGCGGCGTAACGCTCGGCCGTGTCCGGCGCGGACACCCAGCTGTTATGCAGCTTGGCGCTGTCGCGCGCGGCGGCGATGACCTCCTCGGCGTCCGCGGCGGATGGCGCCGCCAGGCTGACGGCCTGGTTCATCCCGGAAGTCTGCTGCTGCCCGGTCACTGGGCCAGTCGTTCCGGCTCAAAGCCCGCGGATAGCGCTCTCAGCGCCCGGTCCAGGTACACGATGAGATCGGTGTCGGCCCGTTCTGCCCAGCGCTCGTAGGCGGACCGGCAGACCGCGAGCGTCGCGCGCCCGATCGCCAGCGGATAGAGCGAGTCCGCCGGGAGGCCCAGGCGCGCGGCAGCGAACTCGCTCACGGTCTGCTCCCAAGCGTCATAGTGCCGGGCGGCGCTAGCCTGCAGGGCAGGCACGGAGCCGATCAGGTTCATCCGGGTGCGGAGCTCGGGCACGTCCTCCGCCCGGTACTTATTGACTCCGACCACCGCCTGCCGGATTGCGTCCATCATCGGAACGTCCGCCTGAACGGCACGCAGCGCCGCACGCAACGCCAGGACCTCGCCGTCGAAGGCGTGCCAGAGGGCGTCAGCCTTGGAGTCGAAATACCGGAAGAACGTCCGTTCGCTCACCCCGGCGGCTGCTGCGATCCGGTCGACCGTGGTGTCGTCGAAGCCGTGTTCGGTGAACAGGCGCAACGAGATGAGTTCCAGTTCGCGCGCGCTGGTACCGGGCGGGCGTCCTCGGCGCCCTGCTTGCGCGTGGCCGGCAACTCGCATCTGACTGGCTGCTCCGCTTTCACTGCCCGCGTGTTTGTTGCTCTGCTGGTCTTGATTTCGTCACCCGATGACGATTAACCTTACCCCTATTCGTCACGCTATGACGAAACTATTCCAGACCAGGGAGAACGTCATGTCAGACAGCGCTACCGAACTGCTTGACCCGCCGGCGGACGAGGTCACCGACGAGATCGCCGGCGCCGAAGCCAGCGAGGTCGTCGCTGCTGACGTCCTGGTCGAAGAGATCTCGATCGACGGCATGTGCGGTGTCTATTAAGAGCCAGACCGTCGTGAGCGGCAGCGCCGCCGCCGAGGCGTTCGACCTCGATGCGGCCTGGCGGCTGCATGCCCAGGCCTCGATCCGGCCGGAACGCTTCGGTGCGCTGCTCTATCACTTCGGCACCAGGCGGCTGTCCTTCCTGAAGAGCCCGGCACTGCTCACCGTCGTGGAGTCGCTGGCCACTCAGCCGAGCGCCAGGGCCGCCTGCGCCCGGGCTGGCATCGGACCTGACGAGATGCCCGCCTACGCAACAGCGCTGGCCGCCCTGGCGGCAAGCCAGATGATCTGCCGGAGGACCGCTGCATGACCGTGACCGCAGTGCCGTTGACAGAGCAGTTCAAGTTCGGCCTGGACGCGCCGATCTGCCTCACCTGGGAGCTGACTTACGCATGCAACCTGTCATGCGTGCACTGTCTGTCGAGCTCGGGCAGGCGGGATCCGCGTGAGCTGAGTACGGCCGAGTGCAAGCGCGTCATCGACGAGCTCGAGCGGATGCAAGTCTTCTACGTCAACATTGGCGGCGGCGAGCCGACTGTCCGGCCCGACTTCTGGGAACTGGTGGACTACGCCACCGAACATCACGTGGGCGTCAAGTTCTCCACCAACGGCCTGCGGATTACTCCCGAGGTGGCAAGGAAGCTCGCCGGGAGCGACTACATCGACGTGCAGATCTCGCTGGACGGCGCGACGGCGGAGGTGAACGACGCGGTCCGCGGCCGGGGCTCGTTCGACATGGCTATCGCCGCCATGCGGAATCTGGCCGATGCCGGGTTCGCAGGCTTCAAGATTTCCGTCGTGATGACTCGGCACAACGTAGCTCAGCTCGATGCGTTCAAGGCCATCGCGGATTCCTTCGGAGCGCAGCTGCGGATCACCAGGCTGCGGCCATCCGGCCGGGGCGCGGATGTCTGGGACGAGCTGCACCCGACGGCCGGCCAGCAGCGCGAACTGTATGACTGGCTGGTCAGCCGCGGCGAGAACGTGCTGACCGGGGACTCGTTCTTTCACCTGGCCGGATACGGCGAGGGGCTGCCTGGCCTCAACATGTGCGGCGCAGGCCGAGTGGTCTGCCTCATCGACCCGGTCGGTGACGTCTACGCCTGCCCGTTCGCAATCCACGACGCATTCCTCGCCGGGAACGTCCGCGACCCCGGCGGGTTCGCTGAGGTATGGCGGAACTCGGAGCTGTTCACCGACCTGCGCCGCCCGCAGTCCGGCGGGGCTTGCACCTCCTGCTCGGCCTTCGATGCCTGCCAGGGCGGCTGCATGGCAGCCAAGTTCTTCACCGGCCTGCCGCTGGACGGGCCAGATCCCGAATGTGTGCGCGGATTCGGCGAAGTCGCTCTGGCGGCTGCTGACGCCAGGTCCGCCGCCCCGCGCCCGGCCGGAGATCACTCCCACCGCGTCGCGCCCCGGTCTGGGCCGGCGCGCTCACGCGGTCAGCAGCCGGTGCCGGTTTCCATCGGGCCGCGTCCGGCGGATCCGGCGTCCGCCGCGGAGCTCGCGGCAGACCGGCGCAGCGTGCCGGACCGGGCATGTGACCAGAGCCCGCTGGCGGGATTCAGCCCGGCCGGATTCTCACAGGCAGCTGCCCGGTAACGGCATGGCCGCCGCAAACCGCCAAGAGCCGCCAGGCCCTGCCGAGCCATCGATCCGGGCGAAATGACGGGACGGGTTGCGCTCGTCACCGGAGCGGCCCGAGGCATCGGCGCGGCGACCGTCCGGGCGCTAGCTGCTGACGGCTGGTCGGTCCTGGCCGTGGACCGCGCCGAGGATGACAGCGCCATCCCGTACCGACTCGCCACCAAGGCCGAGCTGGGCGCGGTCGTCGCCGAAGCAGGCAGCATGGCAGGCCAGGCTGACCGCATCGGCTCGTTCGTCGCCGACGTCCGCGACGTCGACGCGCTAGGCGCCGCGGTTGCGGCCGCCGAGTCCAGGTGGGGCGGGCTTGACGCGGCCATCGGCTGCGCCGGCGTCATCGCCGGAGGCGCGCCGCAGTGGGACGTCCCGCTGGACCAGGAGCAGGCCGTCATCGACATTGACCTGGGTGGAGTACTGAACCTTGCGCGGGTAGCGGTGCCCGCGTTGCTGCGCCAGCGCGAGCCGCGCAGCGGCAGGTTCCTCGCGGTGGCATCGGCTGCCGCAACCCGCGGCCTGCCGATGCTCGCGGCTTACTGCGCCGCCAAGGCCGGGGTAGCCGGCCTGATCCGGGCGCTGGCTGTCGAGCTCGGCAGCACTGGCGTGACGGCGAACGCGGTCAGCCCGGGCTCTACCGAAACGCCGATCCTGGCGGCCAGCGCCGCCCTTTACGGACTTGCCGGCCCGCAAGACTTCGCGGTCAGCCAGCCAGCCGGCCGGCTGCTGGCGCCGGCCGAGATCGCTGCTGTGCTGGCGTTCCTGGCCGGACCGGACAGCAGCGGCATGACCGGAGCCGTGGTGGCGGTGGACGGCGGCCTGGCGCTGTGAAACCCCGGGTGGTGGCTCGTGCCGACGGCGAGGCGGGTGTCAGCCACGCGAATGCCGGCCCGGCTTTCGGCGGCGCGAGCAGCATCCCCCCGATGCCGAGCGGCTTCCCGGTCGAACTGGACGACGGCACGAAGCAGCTCAGTGACGGCTCGCTGTTCGGCGGCTCGCCCGCCAGAGTGCTGCGACTCACCCCGGCAGGTGCGGCTGCGCTTGCCGAGTTGCAGGCTGGCCCGGTCCGGTCGGCGGCAGCTTGCCTGCTCGCGCGGCGGCTCACCGACGCCGGACTGGCGCACCCGGTGCTGGCAGACCCGGTGCAGGCCGACCAGGTGCTGGCCGACCCGGCTCTGGCCGGCCATGGGGCTCCGGCCTGCTCAGAAGGCCGCGGCGGTGATGGTCGCGGCACGGCGGCCGTGACTGTGGTCATCCCGGCGCGGGACCGGGCCGCCATGCTGGACCGTTGCCTGACCGCGACCGGCGCCCGCTACCCCGTCGTCGTGGTCGATGACGGCTCTTGCGACCCGGACGAGATCGCGGCGATCGCCGCCCGGCACGGCGCGGCCGTCCGGCGCCGGGCGGCCAGCGGTGGCCCGGCGGCCGCGCGCAACACCGGGCTGGCCGGGGTGGACACCGGCTTGATCGCCTTCCTCGATAGCGACTGCCTGCCGCCGCCCGACTGGATCGACAGGCTCATCCCGCACTTCGCGGACCCGCTGGTGGCAGCGGTCGCGCCGCGTATCGTCGACGCTGGCAAGCTCACGGCGCAACACAGTGCAGCTTCGGTCCGGGCCGCTGCGGTCTCGCCCGCGGCCAGGTACGCTGCCGCCTGCGGAAGTCTGGACCTCGGCCCTTCTCCGGCCCGGGTGCGACCAGCGGGCCGGGTCGGATATGTGCCGACCGCGGCGCTGGTGGTACGCCGCACCGCGCTGGACAGTGTCGCCGCCTGCCGCCACCCGTTCGACCCGGCGCTGCGCTATGGCGAGGATGTCGACCTGATCTGGCGACTGCACGAAACGGGCTGGCGGATCAGGTACGAGCCATCCGTGCAAGTGCCGCACGACGGTCCGGTGACCTGGGCTGGCCTACTGGAGCGCCGGTTCCGCTACGGAACGTCCGCGGCCCCGCTGGCGCGCCGCCACCCGTCGGACATGGCTCCGCTCGTCCTGCACCCATGGCCTACCCTGACCGTCGCCGCTCTGCTGGCGCGTCGCCCGGCTGCGGCGGCGGCGGCTCTGGCCGCGGAATGGCTTGACCTGACAACGACCCTTCGCCGCGCCGGCGTTCCGGCGGACGGCACTCCCGCGGCGATATTGACCGCTGTCCGGCAGACGTGGCTCGGCATCGGCCGGTACGCCACCCAGTTCGGCGCGCCTGTCGTCGTGCTAGCGCTAGCCAGGCCCGGCGGTAAGTCGGCTGCGAGTCGCTGGGGCCGGCGGGCAGCTGCCGCGTCGCTGCTCCTCGGCCCGGCGCTCAACGCGTATGCCGAGCGCAAGCCCGAACTGGACCCGGTCACCTTCACGGTGGCGCGCATCGCGGATGAACTCTGTTACGGGGCCGGTGTCTGGGCAGGCTGCCTGCGGGAACGGACCATGGCGCCCGTCAAGCCAGTTGTCTCCTGGCGATCGCTCCGGCTCAGCCGACACCGCACTAACGGAAAGGACTAGGAGCAAGCATGGGGAATGCCTGGTTCGAGTCGGTCGCCGAGGCACAGCGACGCGCGCGCAAGCAGCTGCCTGCCTCGGTCTACGGCGCGCTGCTGGCAGGCGCCGAACGCGGCCAGACCCTGGAGGACAACGTCCGCGCCTTCACCGAGCTGGGCTTCGCGCCGCACGTTGCCGGTAATCCCGCCCAGCGCGAGCTTGCGACCACGGTGCTTGGCCAGCCCGTCTCGCTGCCCGTGATCATCTCGCCGACCGGGGTTCAGGCCGTGCACCCCGACGGCGAGGTCGCCGTGGCGCGCGCAGCAGCGGCGCGCGGCACAGCGATGGGGCTCAGTTCGTTTGCCAGCAAGCCAGTGGAGGACGTCGTCGCGGCCAATCCGCAGACGTTCTTCCAGATCTACTGGTGCGGCAGCCGCGATCAGATCCTGGCCCGCCTGGACAGGGCGAAGCAGGCCGGCGCCGTCGGCCTCATCCTCACCGCGGACTGGACGTTCACGCATTCTCGTGACTGGGGCAGCCCGAAGATTCCGGATCGGATGGACCTGCGCACGATCGTCCGGCACGCTCCCGAGGCGGTGATCAGGCCACGATGGCTGGCCAGGTACGCCAGGACAGGGCAGCCGCCGCAGCTGACAGTTCCGAACATGGCGCTGCCTGGCAGTGCGCCGCCGACCTTCTTCGGCGCGTACGGCGAGTGGATGCAGACCCCGCCACCGACCTGGGATGACGTGGCTTGGCTGGGCGAGCAGTGGGACGGTGCGTTCATGCTCAAGGGAGTGTCCAGGGTCGATGACGCGAAGCGCGCGGTCGATGCCGGGGTCCGCGCGATCTCGGTGTCCAACCACGGCGGCAACAACCTGGACGGGACACCGGCCACGATCCGGGCCCTTCCCGCGGTGGCCGATGCGGTCGGCAGCCAGGTGGAAGTGCTGCTCGACGGTGGTGTCCGGCGGGGCAGCGACGTCGTTAAGGCACTCGCCCTCGGCGCCAGGGCGGTCATGATCGGGCGCGCGTATCTGTGGGGCCTGGCGGCAAGCGGGCAGGCAGGCGTTGAGAACGTCCTGGATATCTTGAGAAACGGGCTGGATTCCGCGTTGCTCGGGCTCGGCAAGTCCTCGGTGCATGACCTGGCCAGGGACGATGTGATCATCCCGCCCGGATTCCTGCGCAGCCTTGGTGGCTAGTCTCGGCGGTACAGACGCCGTCGCCACCTCAAGCATCCTGCGGCAGCTCCCTGATCATCTGGATGATCTCGTCACGCGCGTAACCATGCTGCCGGGCGAACTGGACCAGATTCCGGACCTGTGTCAGCACGGCTCCGCGCTGCGGCGAGCCCGCGACGGTGATGCCGCGGCCGCGCCGGAACTCCAGCAGGCCTTCATCGCGCAGCGCGTGCAGCGCGCGAAGCACGGTGTTCTTATTCACGCCGAGGACAGCGGCGAGGTCCTTAGCTAGTGGCAGGCGGTCACCAGGGCCCGCTTCGCCCTCGGCGATTGCGCGCCGGATCTGTGCGGCTACCTGATCGTGCAGGGGCAGCGGGTTCGCGCGATCGAGGTTGACTTCCAACATGGTGCTAGTCATAGTAGTTCCATGCTAGGCACGGATCAAGAACCGATGTGCGGCTCCGTCGTCGATGCTCCGGCCTTTCAGGTGGACGGCCTTGACATTGAGGTGCTCTTCGCCGAGGCGAGACGACGCCGCAGGCACAGGTGGCTGCGGGTTGTCGCCGTCAGCCTGGTGCTAGTCGCGGCTGTGGCAGTCGGCATAACCGTTAGTGGTGGCGGGCACGGCGCGGCGATCCGCAGGGGCGATGGCCGGCCGCCCGCCGTGACCGCGAGGTCGCAGCCGTCCAGGCTGGCACTGCCTGCAGTACAGCTGGCCTGGGTTGACAACGGCTCGCTGATGGTCGGTGATCCGGCTACCGGCGCGGTCCGCGCCGGGCCCGGGATCGACGCCAGCACGTCCGCACCCCTGGTCTTTGCTGCCGGGCAGCTGTACTGGGCCGATGCGAACCGCGACCGTGCCCCGATCCGGGACTATGACCTCGCTACTGGCAAGATCCGGTACCTGCCACGAGGTGAGGCGGTCTTTACCTCAACCGACGGCCGGAACCTGTACATCGCGCGCAACAACCACCTGCTCCTCGAGTTGCCCGCCAACGGTTCCGGCCGGGCGGTCTTGCTCAGCGCTCCGGCCGGCTGGCACATGTCCGGGATCACCTTTGGCTGGGCACCGACGGTGGCAGCGGGCGGCATCATCGTCTACTCCAGCGGCAACCAGGATTACGTCCCGCCTGGCGCGAGGGAAGGCCTCTGGAATCCGGCGACGGGCCAGGTGCGGATTCTCGGCGTGGGTATCGGGCTCTTCGGCGTTTACACGCCGCCAGAGGCCCGCTACAGCCTGGTCGCCTGGGTACCGCCGAGCCGCGACCGCGCGCTGGTCGACTCGCTGCGAATCACCAACACCTCGACCGGGGCCACGGTCGTGGTTCGCAGCCCGCTGCACGATGGCTTCGTTGCCGGCGGTGGCCCGGCGTTCTCGCCGGGCGGGACCGAGATGGCGGTCTTCGTTAGGACGGCCAGGCTCGGTTCAAGCAACGGCATGTCTCAGCTGGCGATCGTCAGCACTCGCACTGGCGTGGTTAGGCTGGTGCCCGGTACCAAGCTCTACTCAACAGAGGACGCGTTCTGGGCCGTGTGGCTGCCCGGCAGCGAGGGGATTATCGCTGGAGCGCTTGCATCGGCCTATGCCGTGGATGCACGGACGCTAGCGGCCAGGCCATTTACGTTCTTCCCCAGCAATGACGGCTTCTCGGCTACCGTGCTGGCCGCTGGCCGCTAGCGCAGCGCGGCGAGTTTCCACCCGGCCGTGACGGGTGTCACGGTTAGGTCGTGACAGCGGGCGGATGCCGCACCTGGCGGCATCGGCCACACTGGGGACATGACAATAGCGAGCCAAGCCCCCGGGATCTGGCCGGCGAGCGGAACCGTGCCGCTGGCCATAGACCTGACTGCTCTACATAAGAACTTCGGGCACGTGCACGCGGTCAACGGCGTTGACCTGAAGATCGCGTCCGGCGAGATCGTGGCGATACTCGGGCCTAACGGCGCCGGCAAGACGTCCACGATCGACGTCATCCTCGGCCTCTCGCAGCCGAGTTCCGGGACCATATCGGTGTACGGAATGCATCCCCGCAATGCGATTTCGCGCGGCCTGGTTTCGGCCGTGATGCAGACCGGTGGTCTGCTGAAGGACCTGACTGTCCGGGAGACGGTCGAGTACACGGCAAGCCTTTTCGCGCATAGCCAGCCGGTTCGCGAGGTGCTGAGCAGCGCCGGAATCGTCGAGGTAGCTGACCGCCGGGTCGGCAAATGCTCGGGCGGCGAGCAGCAACGGCTGCGGTTCGCACTGGCGCTGCTCTGCGATCCCGAATTGCTCGTGCTCGACGAACCGACGAGCGGCATGGATGTCGAGGGCCGGCGGAGCTTCTGGTCGGCAATTCGCAAGGACGCCGAACAGGGGCGGACCGTCTTGTTCGCCACGCACTACCTGGAAGAGGCCGACGCCTACGCCGACCGGATCGTGCTGCTCCGGCACGGGAGCATTGTTGCTGACGGCACGGCAGCCGAGATCAAGTCGATGGCAGCAGGACGGACGGTCCGCGCGACGCTGCCTGGAGCGAGTGAGGCACTGCTGACCGGCATCCCCGGCGCTGACAGCGTGGAGATTCGCGGGGACACCGTGCTGGTGCACTCGACCGACAGCGATGCGGTTGCCCGGTACCTGCTGACTCAGACAGTCGCGAAAGACCTGGAGATCAATGCCCAGGGCATCGAGGACGCATTCCTCGCGCTTACCGGCGACGCCGCCGCTCCCGGCACTGCAAGCGCAGCCGCCGGCACTCCAACCACAGGAGCAATCTGATGAGCACCGTGCCGTCGACCATCGCACCGGACCTGAGTTCCCGCCGCGTGCCGCCACTGGGCGGTTTCAACTTCACCGCGCTGAAGCTGGAAATCCGGCGCCTGACTCGCAACCGGCGCACCGTCATTATCGCGATCGTCGTGCCGGTTGTGTTCTTCCTCGTGTTCGGGCTGAACCAGGTATACGACCGCCTGCCAGCCGGCCCGGGAAGCCATGGCAACGAATCTGCTGCCGTCATGATCAGCCTTGCCTTGTACGGTGCCGTGCTCTCCACCACGTTTTGCGGCGCGATGGTGTCCATCGAGCGCGCCCAGGGCTGGAGCCGGCAGCTGCGGCTGACGCCGTTGTCGCCGGTCGCCTACATCGCCATGAAGATCATGACCGCGCTCGTGCTCGGGTTCTGCTCGGTTGGCGCGGTGTTCATCGCCGGCCTGGTCTCGCATAAGCCGTCCATGTCGGTTGGCTTGTGGATCGCGTCGGGCTTCTCGGTGTGGATCGGCTCGCTGCTGTTCGCGGCGTTCGGCCTGTTCCTCGGCTATCTGCTCCCGGCCGAGAACGTCATGCAGCTCATCGGGTTGATTCTCGCGCTGCTGTCCTTCGCCGGAGGTCTGTTCATCCCGGTCAGCCAGTACGCGCAGGTCGTGCAGGACATCGCCAAGTGGACTCCGCTGTACGGACTCAACCAGCTGGTGCACACCCCGCTGCTCGGGAACGGCGTGGACTGGACCTGGGTGGTCAACGTCCTGGCCTGGCTGATCATCTTCGCCGGCGGGGCCGCCTGGCGGATGCGCAGGGACACCACCCGAGTTTGAGGGGCACAGTCTGAAGGGCACAGCTCTGCCTCCGGTCGAGACCGCGCTCGGTTTCGACCGGGGGCAGAGCTGTCTGGCAAGAGTGCAGCCTCGACAACGCGTGCCGGATCTAGCAGGATCGTCAGGGCTCCCGGAGCGGACCGGGCCGCCGCCGGAGGACGGTCATGAAACTGGACAACGAGTTCACTGTCGGCGTGCCGATAGGACAGGCCTGGGCTGTGCTCACCGACTTGGAACTGATCGCGCCATGCATGCCGGGCGCTCAGCTGACCGGTGTCACCGACGGCGTCTACAGCGGCAAGGTCAAGATCAAGGTCGGTCCGATCAGCGCCGAGTACTCCGGCACTGCCCAGTTCTCCGTGAAAGACGAGACCGCGTACCGGGCCGTGATCGATGCGCGCGGTCGGGATGCCCGCGGCAACGGCAACGCCACAGCCGTCATCTCTGCTGAACTTCAGTCGGTCGGCGAGGCGACCGTGGTCAGCGTTAGCACGGATCTGACGATCGCTGGCCGGATAGCCCAGTTCGGCAGCGGCATGATCAAGGAAGTGTCTGCGAAGCTGCTCGGCCAGTTCGTCACGTGCCTCGAAGGCACGCTCAGCGCCGGTTCGATCGACGGTGCCGCCGTCACGGCGCCGGGGAACACTGCGTCATCAGCCAGCGTGGCCGCCGGCCGTGTGACTGCAAACACCATCGCGACAAACGCCGTCGCGACAACCACAGCGGCGCCGAAGAACACCGCGACGGAAGGCGCGGAAGCGCAGATTGCCGCGCCGGCAAACACCGTCGGGACTGGCAGCGCACCCGCGGGTGCAGCGGCTGCGGCCGACACCGCGGCGCTTGACCTCGTGAGCGTCGCCGGCCGGGCCATTTTCAAGCGACTAGTGCCGTTGGTCATCGGACTGTTCGTGCTGGCCGTCGTTATCTACCTTATTGTCCGTTAGGTTCTCGGCTCCGCGCGTTCGCCCGCGCACTTAGCATCCGAAGTGGCCCCTCGCGGCCGACGTTATCAGCCGTTATATACCTTCTATGCGGACAGGATCGGGTGCTAAGTGGCTGCTTGGGCTCGAAAACCAGCCTGGAGTGGCTGAAAACATGCCGCGCGAGCCGGGAAACTGACATAGCGCCGCTTTCCAACCAACTGCCCGCAGGGCGCGTCTCAGTCATGACCATGCCAAGCGGCCCCGGCTATGAGGAGCCATGCCAAAGCCTGTCGAAGGAAACCAGCGATACGTGGCTGGCCTGGACGGGCTCCGCGCGCTGGCGGTCCTGGCCGTCATTGCGTACCACGTCAACCTCGGCTGGGCGCAGGGCGGATTACTCGGCGTCGGCATTTTCTTCACGCTGAGCGGCTATCTCATCACCGACCTGCTGCTGGCCCAGCAGGCGACGACAGGCAGCCTCAATCTCCTGCGCTTCTGGCAGCGGCGCGCTCGCAGGCTGCTGCCGGCGCTGTTCGTCATGCTGACGCTCGTCACTGCCTGGGTTGCGCTCCTGCAGCGTTCTCAGCTTCCGGCGCTGCGCGGGGCAGTCGCGGCTGCCGCCTGCTACGTCAGCAACTGGTGGCTCATTGCGCAGAACTCCTCCTACTTCGCCAGGTTCGCGCCGCCTACCCCGCTCGGCCATCTGTGGTCGCTGGCAGTCGAGGAGCAGTTCTACCTGCTGTGGCCATGGCTGATCATGGCCGGCCTCTACGTGACCCGCCGTCTGAGTCAGGAGTCTCGCACCCGCTGGATGGCCGGCGGCACGCTCGCGCTCGCCGCGGTCTCGGCCGGCCTGATGGTCGCTTTCTACCACCCCGGCTATGACCCGACCCGGGTCTACGACGGCACCGACACGCGCGCGTTCGCCTTGCTGATCGGCGCCGCGCTGGCCATCGCCCTGCCGAGCAGGAAAATGCCAGCACAGCTCAGCCAGCGAAGAAGGTTGCGCCTGGATGGCCTGGGCTGTGCCGGGCTGATCGTCATCGCGCTATTGATCTGGCGCACCAGTCAGTACTCGCCGTTCCTGTACCGAGGCGGAATGGTGCTGCTGTCAGTCGCGACTGCAGCTGTGGTGCTCGCCGTCGTCTCCCCGGCTGGCCGGCTCGGCACGCTGCTCGGCTGGTTGCCGCTGCGGTGGCTAGGCGTCCGGTCTTACGGCATCTACCTCTGGCACTATCCGATCATCGTGCTGACCACTCCCGCTAACGGCACCGAGACACCGCTCCGGGCAACGCTCCAGATCGGCGCCAGCATCGTGATTGCGGCGCTGTCGTGGCGCCTGGTGGAGGAACCGGTCAGGCATGGTGCCATCGGACGCTGGGTTACCAAGCTCCGGGCCGACCGGGTGGCATGCGTCGCGCCGCGAGTGGGTGACGTGGAGCGCGGCATGCTGGGTGCTCGGGCTTTCGGTGGCAGCACTCGCGGGCGCGATGCCCGCAGCTTCGGCCGGCTCGTCTCTCGCGACAACCGGAAGCACGTTGCCGGCCGGGCCTGCGGCCGGCAGCCCCGGTGCCGGGCCAGGTGGCGCGAGAGCTACCGCGGCCGCGGCCAGGCGCCGCGCGTTCCCGCTGAAGACGTCCTGCACATCGGTCGCCCATTTCGGCGACTCCACGTCCGATGGCCTGGTGTCGGCGGACTACCTGCCCGATCCGGCTCAGCGGATCAACGCGCAGTACGCCGATGTCGGCGTCAAGCGCACCCGCTTCGAGATCGACGGCGGCACCTCGATCGTGGAGACGATCCGGAACGAGCCCAATGCGTACACGCTGGCGAGGGATCTGGTCCGCCACGGCTATCGCGGTTGCTGGGTGCTGGCGCTCGGCACTAACGACACCGCCGACGTGGCAGTCGGCTCGAACGTCGGCGTCGCGGCCAGGATCGAGCGCATGATGTCGGTCATCCGCGGCGAGCCGGCGCTGTGGGTCAACGTGGAGTCACTGCTCGGCACTGGCCCGTACGCGGAGAAGAACATGCAGGCATGGAACCGCGCGCTGCTGCGGGCCTGCTCGCGCTATCCGAACATGAGGGTCTTCAACTGGGCGGCGCTGGCCCAGCGGCAGTGGTTTATCCCGGACGGTATCCACTACACCTCGGCTGGCTATGTACAGCGGTCCCGCCTGATCGCCGAAGCGCTGGCTCTGGCGTTTCCGCAGGCTGCCTCGCTAGAGCGGCTGCCCTCACTGGCTCAGCGGCTGCTGGCGGCCCAGCAGCGCGCTAGCTGCCTGGTCGGTTAGCGCGGCAGGATCTCGGCGAGATTGAAGCGCACTGGTTCCTCCAGCTGACCGAATCCGCACGAGCGCGGATCGCGATCATCGCGCCACCTGATCCACTGCGCGGTGTGCCGGAACCTGGTGCCTTCCATGTGCTCGTAGCGGACCTCAGCGACCCGCTCGGGCCGCAGCGGCACGAAGGACAAATCCTTCCCGGCGTTCCACCGGCTGCCCTCGGCCTCGCGCGGATGCCGGACGCCCTCTTGCCGGAGCTCGCCGCCCCAGTTCCAGGGATGCCCTTCGAAGCTGGTGACCAGCGGCTGGACTTCGGCGAACAAGTCGCGTCGCTTGGCCATCGGGAACGCGCCGACGACACCGACGCTGGCCAGCCGCCCGGCGTCGTCGTAGAGCCCGAGCAGCAGCGAGCCGATAGCGTCGGAGCCGCTCTTGTGCAAGCGGTACCCGGCTACCACGCAGTCCGCCGTCCGCTCATGCTTGATCTTGAACATGACCCGCTTGTCCGGCTCATAGGGACCAGCGAGCGGCTTGGCGACCACCCCGTCCAGGCCGGCCCCCTCGAACTGGCTGAACCAGCCGGCCGCTACGGCCTTGTCCCTGGTCGCCGGGGTCAGGTAGACCGGCGGCTCCGCCGGGGCCAGCGCTTCGGTCAGCATGGCACGGCGCCGCTCGAACGGCTGGCCCGTGCAGTCTTCGTCGCCCAGCGCGAGCAGGTCGAAGGCGACGAACGCGGCCGGCGTCTGACTCGCGAGCAGGCGCACCCGGCTGTCGGCCGGATGGATCCGCTGCAGGAGCGCCTCGAAGTCCAGCTTGCGGCCGTCGGCATCGGGGATGACGATCTCGCCGTCGATCACGGCCCGATCCGGGAAGTTCGCCAGCACGGCAGCCACGACTTCGGGGAAATACCTGGTCATCGGGCGCTCGTTGCGGCTGCCGATCTCCACTTCCGCGCCGTCGCGGAAGATTACCGAGCGGAAGCCGTCCCACTTCGGCTCGTAGCTGAGCGGTCCGTCCGGGATCTCTTTTACTGACTTGGCGAGCATCGGAGCGATGGGGGGCATCACCGGAAGATCCATTGCCCCATCATGGCCGATGCCGCCCGCTCACCTAGGTCCGACGCCGGATCCGGCTCGGTGCATCCGGCGAGCGGGCCACGAGGAACATGCTCGTGAGGTAGTAGTTGCCCGCCTGCGCACCGGGATGGTGCGCAGGCAGAGCCACGGCTGATAAGAAGGCACCAAGGTCTGTCGCAGGTAACTGGGCTAGGGAGCCGTTCATGAAGGTGCCGCTCACTATCGGGGACTACCTCAGCCGCGGCGCGGCCGTGTACGGGGAGCGAGTCGCCGTCTTCGACGAGCCGGGAACGGCTGGCTCGCTGGGCCGCCTGACCTACCGGGAGCTGGAGAGCCGCGCTCGCGGGATGGCGCTGGCGCTGGATGCCATGGGGGTTGACCACGGTGAGCGGGTGGCGATCGTCAGCCCGAACGCGGCCCGGTTCCTGATCTCCTACTTCGGCGTCAGCGCTTACGGCCGGATCCTTGTCCCGGTCAACTTCCGGCTGAACGCGGACGAGATCAGCTACATCATCGGCCACTCCGGTTCGTCGGTCCTGCTGGTAGACCCGGAGTCGGAGGAAAGCCTGAAGGGCATCAGCGTCAAGCACAAGATCGTGCTGGACGGAGCGGCGGACGCCGAGCTTTTCGCCGCCGCTGCCGAGGGTGCTCAGCCGGCCGGCTGGGCTGCTGACGAGGACGCTACCGCGAGCATCAACTACACCAGCGGCACCACAGCCCGGCCCAAGGGTGTGCAGCTCACGCACCGGAACTGCTGGCTGAACGCGGCCACGTTCGGCTGGCACACCGGCGTAAGCGACCGGGACGTGTTCATGCACACGCTGCCGATGTTCCACTGCAACGGCTGGGGCATGCCGTATGCGGTGACAGGCATGGGCGTTCCGCAGGTCGTGGTCCGCAAGATCGACGGCGAGGAGATCCTGCGCCGGATCGAGGAGCACGGCGTGACGCTGCTGTGCGGAGCGCCTGCTGTGGTCGCGGCGATCCTTACAGCGGCGACCGAGCGGCGGGCGGCCGGGCGGACCATTCCCGGCAGCGGCACCGTGCGGATCGTAGTGGCCGGCGCGCCGCCTCCGTCGAAGACCATCGAGCAAGTCGAGGCCGAGCTCGGCTGGGAGTTCATCCAGATCTACGGGCTGACGGAGACCGCTCCGCTGCTCACCATCAATCGCGCGGTAGCCGAGTGGGACGGCAGGCCGGCCGCCGACCGGGCCCGGCTCCAGTCGCGCGCCGGCGTCCCGGCAGTCGGCGTGCAGATCCGGACCGACCCGGAGGGCGAGGTACTGGCCAGGTCCAATCACGTGTTCGCCGGGTACTGGGAGCAGCCGGAGGAGACCGCGAAGGCGCTTGACGGCGGCTGGTTCCACACCGGCGACAAGGGCCATCTGGAAGCCGGCGAGTACCTGGTGATCTCGGACCGGAAGAAGGACGTCATCATCTCCGGCGGTGAGAACGTCAGCTCGGTAGAGGTCGAGGACTGCCTGTACCAGCATCCCGCGGTGGCCGAGGCAGCCGTGATCGGGGTCCCCGATGCCAAGTGGGGCGAGACCGTCAAGGCGCTGGTCGTGCTCCGCTCTGGAAGCGGCGCGACCGAGGCCGAGCTGATCGGGCACTGCCGGTCGCGGCTGGCACATTTTAAATGCCCGACGTCCGTCGAGCTGCGCGAGAAGTTGCCCAGAACCGCTACCGGCAAGCTGCAGAAGTTCAAGCTGCGTGAGCCCTACTGGCAAGGCCTTGAGCGCAAGGTCAACTAGCCGACCGCGTCGCCAGATCTGCCACGGTGGATGTCAGGCCGCGCTCGGGGTCAGGTCGCGGCCGCCGCGCGAGCGAGGATCTCCTCGACGATTGCGACTTAGCGTCGGCGTAGTGCTGAACGTGCCGCCAGGTGCGCTTGGCTAGGTCACGCTTGACCGCAAGGTAGGCGGCCCGGTCGGTTTCGCTGACGCGCAGCCAGTCACGGAACAGCAGCATCCTGTCGATCTCGGTCGCACCTGCGGTGAAAACATGCAGGTGGATATCGGTGTCCGGGCCTTTGAACATCCGGTGCTCGAACCAGTCAGGCTCGCGCGACCACAGTACGTAGCCTGCTGCTTCCAGCGCAGGCACGTAGGCGGCCTCGTCGGCCGAATCCGGCACGGCCAGCACGATGTCGATGATCGGCTTGGCTGCCAGGCCCGGGACCGAGGTCGAGCCGGCATGCTCGACCAGCATGGCCGAGCTGCCCAGAGCCAACCGGATGCGGCGGGCCTCCCGGCTATAGAGCCGGGGCCAGGCGGGGTCATACTCGGCCAGCGTGATCTTGGCGTTGTGCGGCACTACCGGCCCGATCAGGGCGTGTTGCAGTTCCTCGTCGCTTATCGGCGTGCGTCCGGATTCGGCCGTTGCGGGCGCCATGAGGCAAAGCCTGCCACCAAATCCGGGCGAACGCAGCACGGCGCCGGGCGATCTGACCTGGCACTTCGGCGACGTAGTAATCTCCCCTTCCTGTGGCGAGTTCGGATAGTGCGGCAACACCGAGCGGCGGCGGGCCGCCGGTTACCACCGTCGAGCAGCGCGGGATCGAGTACATCCCGCACGCCGAGCGCTGGGGCAAACCAGGCAACCTGTTCTGGATGTGGGCGGGTGCTGTCTGGAACGTCGAATATGTCGTCTATGGCGCACTTGCCATCGTGGTGTTCCGGCTGTCCTTCGTCCAGGCCGTCGTCGTCATCCTGATCGGCAATGTCTTCTACCTGCTCACCGGCCTGGCCAGCATCCAGGGCCCGCAGGCGGGCACGACGGCGTTCGCGGTCAGCCGGGCGCCGTTCGGGCCGAACGGCAACCGGTTGCCGTCGACCTTCAACTGGGTGACGCAAGTCGGATTCGAGATCGAAGGCATTGCGCTGATCGTCTTCGCCGCCATCCTGCTGGTATCGAAGGCGGGATTCAGTGCCGGGACCGCCGCGAAGATCGTCTTCATCGTGCTGGCCGTCGCTATCCAGGCCGTGCTGCCCCTCCTCGGGCATGCGGCGGTAGTGAAGGTGCTGCGGTGGCTTGCGATCCCGTTCGTCGTGCTGTTCGCCGTCATGGCGGCGCTGACCACATCGAAAGTCAACCTGCATATGCACGCGCACGGCGCAAGCTGGGGCGCGCTGACCGTCGTCCTCGCCCTGGTCATTTCGGCCGGGGGCCTTGGCTGGACCGAGAACGCGAACGACTACAGCCGGTACCTGCCGTCCGGCGCGAGCAAGAAGCAGATCGTGCTGGCCGTCGCGCTCGGCGGAGCTATCGCGTCCGCGCTGCTGGAGGTTCTCGGCGCGGCAATAGCAACCGGTGTGCCGAGTGCCACCACTCCGAACGGCCTGGTAGCCGGGTTCCCAGGCTGGTTCGTCTGGCCCTACCTGATCTTCGCCATCGCTCAGCTGTTCGCGATTAACACCCTGGATCTCTACTCATCGGGCGTCACGCTGCAGAGCCTCGTCCCTGGCCTGAAGCGCCTGCACTGCGTAGTGATCGACACCGTGATCTGCGGTGCGCTGGCCGCCTATGCGGTGTTCTCGGCAGACTTTTTCCGGCTGCTGGCCGACTTCGTGCTGTTCATCATCGTGTGGCTCGGGCCGTGGTGCGCGATCTACCTGGTGGATTGCTGGCTCAGGAGCGCCCGCTACGACCCCTACGGGCTGCTGAACGAGCGGTCCGGGCGGTACTACCGCAACGGTGGCGTCCACTGGCCAGCGGTCATCGCGCAAGTGGCCGGCATGGTGTGCGCGGCGCTGTGGCTCAATGCCTACTCGCCGTTTGTCGGGCCGATTGCCAGGCGCATCGGCGGCCCGATCGGCTCAGACTTCAGCGTGTTCGCCGGCCTCATCGTCGGCGGCATCGTCTACTACTTGCTGGCGGCCCGGTCGGTGCGCGCCGAAGGGCGTGCCACCCCGGCCGCAATCTAACCGGAGGACAGATGACAGCCACGCATACCGCGCTCGTCACGGGTGCCAATCACGGTATCGGTGCCGCTACGGCGATCGCCCTGGCACGGGACGGATGCGCGGTGCTCTGCACTTTCCTGCGGGTCGAAGACGAGCCCGATCCGGGCACGCCGCAGGCCCATCGCGACCGCCGCGGCCAGACTGCCGACGATGTCGTGGCGCAGATTCAGTCAGCGGGCGGCCGCGCGATGCAGGTCGAGGCTGACCTGTCCGATCCCGCCGTTCCCGCCATGCTCTTCGACACCGCCGAAGGACAACTCGGGCCGGTGGACATCCTGGTGAACAACGCGACCGGCTGGATCCAGGACACCTTCAGCCCGGCCGACACCGATACTCACGGCCGCTCGCTACGCCCGGTCACACCCGCTACCTGGCGGCAGCAGTTCAGTGTGGACGCGATGGCCCCAGCTTTGCTGATCGGGGAGTTCGCCCGGCGTCATATCGCCCGCGGCGCCACCTGGGGCCGGATCATCGGCCTCACGTCCGGCGGCGACCTCGGGTTTCCCACCGAGGTCTCCTATGGCGCGGCCAAGGCAGCGCAGGTCAACTACACCATGTCAGCGGCACTCGAACTGGCGGCATACGGCATCACAGCGAACATGGTCTATCCGCCCGTGACCGACACCGGCTGGGTGACCGACGCGGTGCGCGACTTCGTCGAATCGAGCTCTTCGCACTTTCACGTTGCCAGCCCGGACCAGGTCGCGGCAGTGATCGCTTTCCTGGTCAGCGACACCGCGAGCCTGATCACGGCTAACACCGTCACGCTGCGCTGAGCCGGCTGGCAGACCGAACATGCCCCGGCAGTGAAACGGAGTCGGTGCCGGGCTAGTGTCATCGGACGTGACCGCACCGCGCGTTGCCATCGGGCCCGGGCATAGCGGGTTTGTTGTCGATGCCGTTCGCGCAGGCGGCGGCGAGCCGGCTGACGCCGATACCGCCGCGGACGCCCTTGTCTGGCTGGCGCCGCGGGACACTGAGGGCCTGCGCGCGGCACTTGCGCTGACCTCGGCCCGCTGGATTCAGCTATCCACCGCTGGCGTCGAACGTGTGCTGGCGGCGGGCCTGCTCGATACGGACCGAACATGGACGTGCGCCAAGGGCAGCTACGCCGAACCGGTCGCCGAGCATGCCCTGATGCTGGCGCTAGCCGGCCTTCGCTCGCTCCCCGAGCGCATCGGGGCGAGGTCCTGGGGCGAAGAAGGCGGGCAGAGCCTGTACGACGAGCCGGTGAGCATACTCGGCGGCGGTGGTATCAGCCGCGCGCTGCTCGCGCTGCTCGCGCCATTCCGGGTGACGGCGACCGTGGTGCGCCGCAGCCCTGATCCAGTGCCCGGGGCGGCACGGACGCTGCCCGACGCCATGCTTGCTGACGCGCTGTCCGATGCGAAGGTCGTCTTCCTTGCGCTCGCGCTGACCCCGCAGACGGAGCGGATTATCGGCGCGGCGCAACTGGCCGCGATGCGACCGGGCGGCTGGCTGGTCAATGTCGCCCGCGGGCGGCACGTGGACACCGACGCACTAGTAGCAGCGCTGGACCGCGGCCAGATCGGCGGTGCCGCGCTGGATGTCACCGACCCCGAACCACTGCCGGACGGCCATCCGCTGTGGACACAGCCGCGCTGCATCATCACGCCGCACACCGCTGACACCGTGGAAATGACCCAGGCGATGCTGGCGGTCCGGATCCGGGAGAATGTGGCGAGGTTCGCCGCCGGGGAGCCGCTAGCCGGCGTCGTCGATCCGCTGGCCGGCTACTAGCGGGAACGGGCAGTTAGCCACCGCCGCCCCGCCCGGCCCCCGGTCAGTCTCACTGCAGCCGGTCGCGGTCAGGCAGCCGCTTCAGATACGCGGCGCCGCGCGGCGAAATGCGGTAGCCCACGTCAAGGCTGATCGTCAGTCCGAGTTCTTTCAGCCGGCGGACGTGCAGCTTGAAGTCGGCACGTTCCCAGTCGAGTCCGGCGGCGAGCGTCGTCGACACCACGGCTGGCTGACGCGAAATGAGCTCCAGCACGTCCCTGGTCCACGGCCCCCGCTTGCTTGCCTTGTCCATGCGCGCCAGTCTCTTGGCAATCGCGGCGGCGTCGGCGTCGGTCAGGGCGGCCGTCGCGGCGAGTTCGGCACGCGGATCGGGGCATTGCCAGCGCGCGGAACCTGATCCGGTACAGCGGCAGCACCGGATCTCCCCGCAGATCACTGACCAGCGCGTCGACAGAGGGGAATCCGGCGTCGCGAGCCTGCGCGAGCGTTATGTCCGACGGCTCGACAATGTCGACGCTCTCGGCCAGCACCATGCCGAGCCCGGTGCGGTACTGATGGCCAGCGACTACCTGCGCACGGCGCCACCGGCGGAAAGCCATCGTGATACTGCCGTCGTGCAGGCCGGCCCGCAGGCGAGGTTCGAACTGCATTCCGCGAATGTACTGCGCACCCGCGCGCCGCACCGCGGTAGCGGTACAGGCCGTCGCGGTTGCGGTGCTCGAGGCCAGTTGGCAATAGTTATCATCGCTGGTTACGAAACGGGCGGTGAGCGCAGGCGCTATGACGACGAGCTACGACTTCATCATCATCGGCGGCGGGTCGGCTGGCTGTGCTCTCGCGAGCCGCCTGTCCGCGGACCCTTCGAACCGCGTCCTCGTGCTGGAGGCTGGCCGACCGGACTACAAGTGGGACGTTTTCATCCACATGCCGGCCGCGCTGACGTTCCCGATCGGCAGCCGGTTCTATGACTGGCAGTACGAGTCCGAGCCTGAGCCGTTCATGAACGGCCGCCGCATTTACCACGCTCGGGGGAAAGTGCTCGGCGGCTCCAGCAGCATCAACGGCATGATCTTCCAGCGCGGCAACCCGCTCGATTACGAGCGATGGGCCGCCGATCCCGGCATGGCGGACTGGGACTATGCGCACTGCCTGCCGTATTTCAAGCGGATGGAAACCTGCCTGGCCGGCGCCGACGAGTTCCGCGGCGGTGACGGGCCGCTGATCCTGGAGCGCGGGCCCGCCGACAGCCCGCTGTTCCGCGCGTTCTTCGAATCCGTGCAGCA
Source organism: uncultured Actinomycetota bacterium (assembly GCA_963831615.1). Classification (GTDB taxonomy): domain Bacteria; phylum Actinomycetota; class Actinomycetes; order Streptosporangiales; family Streptosporangiaceae; genus JAJYUU01. The sequence goes on from CAWHQU010000008.1 coordinate 981,497, forward strand.
GGCCGGCTACCAGCTCACTGACGACGTCAACGGTTACCGTCAGGAAGGCTTCGCGGCGTTCGATCGCAACCTGCACCGCGGCCGCCGCCTGTCCGCAGCACGCGCTTACCTGCACCCGGTGCTCGCGCGGCCGAACCTTACCGTGCACACCAGGGCTCTGGTTACCAAGATCAGGCTGGACGGCACCCGCGCGACCGGCGTTGATTACCTGCACGGCGGCAAGGCGGCCACAGCGGCGGCCGGCGAGGTGATCTTGTGCGGCGGTGCGATCAACAGCCCCCAGTTGCTCCAGCTATCGGGCATCGGCGCTCCGGGCGTACTCGAGCCCGCGGGTGTCCAGGTCCGCCACGAACTCCCGGGCGTCGGGGAGAACCTGCAGGACCATCTCGAGGTGTACGTCCAGTACGGCTGCAAGCAGCCGGTGTCGGTCGCGCCGGCCCTCAAGTGGCGCAACCGTCCGCTCATCGGCGCCCGCTGGCTGTTCCTGCGCAGCGGGCCGGGCGCCACGAATCACTTCGAGGGCGGCGGGTTCGCGCGCAGCAACGACGATGCGGCCTACCCGAACCTGATGTTTCACTTCCTGCCGGTCGCAGTCCGCTACGACGGGTCAGCGCCAGCCGGCGGTCACGGTTACCAGGTACACATCGGGCCGATGAACTCCGATGCGCGCGGCAGCGTGCGGATTACCTCGGCCGATCCGGCCGCGAAGCCTGCGCTCCAGTTCAACTACCTGTCCACCGAGCAGGACCGGCGCGAATGGGTCGAGGCCATCGGCGTGGCCCGCAATATCCTGTCGCAGCCCGCCATGGATCCCTACAACGCCGGCGAGCTATCACCAGGTCCGGACGTGCAGACACCCGAGGAGATTCTCGACTGGGTCCGCCGCGATGGAGAGACCGCGCTGCACCCGTCCTGCACCTGCGCGATGGGCACCGGCCCGGCCTCGGTGGTCGACCCGGCCAGCATGCGCGTGCACGGCCTGGATGGCCTGCTGGTGGTGGACGCTTCGGTCATGCCGTACGTGACGAACGGCAACATCTACGCTCCGACGATGATGATCGCCGAGAAGTCAGCGGACCTGATCCTGGGCAACACCCCGCTTGCGCCGGCCAGCGTCGAGTTCTACACACATGCCCGCGAGATAATCGCGGAGTGAAACACGGGATCTTCCTTCCTCCGTTCAGCGAGCTCGCAGATCCGCGCCGGGTCGCCAGCCTGGCCGCCGATGCCGAAGCGGCTGGCTGGGAGGGCTTCTACCTGTGGGACCACATGCTCGCCGAGCCCGGTATGGCGGTGGCCGAGGCGTGGACCACGCTCGCGGCGATCGCGATGGCGACCAGCCGGATCAGGCTGGGCGCGATGGTCACCCCGCTCGCCCGGCGGCGCCCCTGGGTGCTGGCCAGGCAGATCGCCACCCTCGACCAGCTCTGTGGCGGCCGCCTGGATGTCGGCGTCGGCCTCGGCGACGACGGCTGGCGGGAGTTCAGCGCGTTCGGCGAAGAGACCGCGCCTCGCGTGCGCGGTGAGCTGCTCGACGAGTCCGTGGAGATCATTCAGGAATTTCTTGCCGGGAACGGGCTATTGCACGCCGGCCGCCATTATGCAATCGACTCGCCGCCGCTGTTGCCGGGACCAGTCCAGGACCCGGTTCCGATCTGGGCCGCGGTCCGCTGGCCGAACCGCAAGCCGCTAGCTCGAGCCGCGAGGCTGCAAGGCTGTTTCCCGATCTTCGCCGACACGGGATATCTCCCCGCCCCGCCCCCGGCTGACCAGGTAAAGCAGTTGCGGGCAGACCTGACGGGCCTGGGAGCACCCCGTTCCCTTGATATTGCGGTTCGTGTTGCCCTGCACCGGATGCCTGCAGAGGAACGGACAGCAGCCGCGGCGACCTTGTCCGAGGCTGGCGTGACCTGGCTGCTCGAGGCGTTCGCGCCTGGCCAGGACGCCACCATTGTGGAGGCCTATGTGCGCGGCGGGCCGCCGGCCAGCTAACCCGTCAACATGTGTACCTCCCGGGCCCGCAAGTCTTCGTGATCATGGTCTGGGCCCGGGGGACGGCATGCACTGTCAGCTGCCTGGCAGCGGGCTAACACCAGGGGCGCAAATCCGGCACACTAGGCGGGTGACTGAACTGCCGTTCGACCCCCGAGACCCGCGAACGCTCCGCGCTGACGCTCCGATGCTGGCCGCCTGGCTGGACTTCACCCGGCAGGCCGAGGCCGGTGATCTGCTGCCGATGAGCGTGCCAGGCCACAAGCAACGTCAGGATCTGGTCGGTACCGTGATCGCCGGCGATGCGCCGTTCTACGGCGGCCTCGACACGATCAAGCATGCCGACGTGCTGCGGGTGGACTCTGAACGGCGGGCGGCCCGGCTGTGGGGTGCCGACTGGTGCCGGTTCTCGGTGGCCGGATCAACGCACGGGAACCAGGCCCTCGCGCTCGCAGTTGGCCAGCCGGGCCAGGAGGTGATCATTAACCGGACGCTGCACCGGTCGCTGCTGCTCGGGTTGGTGCTCGCCGGGCTGCGGCCGGTCTGGGTGCGGCCGGAGATCAACTCTGCCTCGGGGCTGCCCGGCCGGTGTCGCGGTCCCGACGGTGCGCGATGCCCTGGCGGCGCATCCTGACGCGTGCGCGGTGTTCCTCGGCGACCCGACGTATGTGGGCACGATCAGTGATCTGCCTGGGCACGCGGAGGTGGCGCACGCTGCCGGGGTGCCGCTGATCGTGGACGCGGCCTGGGCCGCGCACCTCGGCTTCCATCCGGACCTGCCGCCGCATGCGATCGCGGCTGGCGCCGATGCGATGGTTACCAGCGCGCACAAGGCGTTGCCCGCCTACACCCAGGGCGCCCTGGTGCTGGCACGCACCGAACGGCTTGACCCGGCCCGGCTGGACCGGGCGTTCGAGGCGACGCACACTACCAGCCCGACCGGGTCGATCATGGCGAGCATCGACGCGGCGCGGGCGCTGCTGGCAGCGGATGGCGAGCGGCTGTGCGGCCGGCTGATCCGCGGCGTCGCGGCCGCGCGCAAGCGACTCCGTGATGTGCCCGGACTGGACGTACTCGACGGGCCAGGTGTCGAGCCCACGAAGCTGGTTGTGCTGCTGGCCGGAACCGGTGCGCACGGCAACAAGGTGGAGGCCGACATCATCGCGGCCGGGATGCCGGTCGAGATGGCTGACCGCGACACCGTGGTGCCGATCCCGACGATTGCCGACGACGAGGAGCAAGTGGCCAGGTTCACCGAGGTGCTGATCGAGGCGATCGAACGGCACCGGGGAGAGCCGCGGTACCCGTCCGCCGCGGCGTCCTGGACTGTCGAGCCGGAAACCGTGCTCGCGCCGCGGGAGGCATTCTTCGCTCCGGCTGAGACGGTGCCGGCCACGGCAGCGATCGGCCGGGTGAGCGCGGAACTGATCGCGCCCTATCCGCCCGGCGTGCCAGTGCTTGCGCCTGGTGAGCTGATCACTGCCGACGCGGTCAAGGCGCTGCGCGAGGTCGCTGCCGACGGCGGCCGCATCGCCTACGCGGCCGACCCTAGCCTGGCGAGCTTCCAGGTCATCGCCCGGTGATGTGAGCGCTGGCCGACCTCCTGCACCTCCTCATGGACGGCCTCAGGCCCGTGGCGGCCTAGCGCGCGAGGTCTACGCTCATAAAAAAGCGGCACGATGTCGAGAACCGCGAGCCGGCTCCGCTCACCAGGTGAAGGGCCCGACATGCGGGCCCGCGACACCAGGAGGCCATGATGCCGAAATACCTGCTTCTCAAGCACTACCGTGGCGGCCCTGAGCCGCACCATCCCTTTCCCCCGATGGACCAGTGGGCGCCTGAGGACGTGGAGGCGCACATGGCCTTCCTCAGGCACGTGAGTGAGCTGCTCGAGAAGAACGGCGAGTACGTCGACGCACAGGCGCTCACGCCTGCGCGCACCTGGGTGCGGTACGGCGGCCCGGACGCGGCGCCTGTCACCACCGACGGCCCGCTCCCTGAGACGAGCGACCTGGTCGCGGGCTGGTACATGATCGACGTCGAGTCCCGCGAACGGGCGGTCGAGCTTGCAGCCTACGTCTCCTCCGAGCCCGGCCCTGGCGGTGAGCCCCTGTACGAGTGGATCGACATCCGGGAGGTCATGTCCGACGGGCCGTCAGAGGACTGACGGCGTGATCGACGACCTGGCGGGGCGGCTGGACGAGGGCGCGCTGCGCGCCCTCGTCCCGCGGGTACTCGCCGGAATGGTCCGCCGGGGCGAGGACTTCGACGCCGCCGAGGACGCGCTCCAGGAGGCGCTGCTGGAAGCGCTGCGCGTCTGGCCTGAGCATCCGCCGCGCGACCCGCGCGCATGGCTGACCACGGTCGCGATGCGGAGGCTCGTCGACGCGCGTCGCAGCGAGGCCGCCAGGCACCGCCGCGAGGAGACCACGTACGCCGAGCCGCGGCCGGCCGCCACGGAGGAGGGTGACGACACTCTCTTCCTGCTCTTCTGCTGCTGCCACCCTGATCTCGCCCCCGCCTCCCAGGTAGCGCTGACGCTCCGCGCTGTCGGCGGACTCACCACGCAGGAGATCGCCGACGCCTTCTACGTCCCCGAGGCGACGATGGCGCAGCGGATCAGCCGCGCCAAGCGCACCTTGCGCGGGCGCGGGCTGGACCAGCCGGGCGACCTCGCTGTCGTGCTGCGGGTGCTCTACCTCGTCTACGCTGCCGGCCATCAGGGCCGGGTGGACCTCGCCGGCCAGGCGATCCGGCTCGCCCGCCAGCTCACGCTCGCGACGCAGGAGCCGGAGGCGCGCGGGCTGCTCGCGCTGATGCTGCTGAACCACGCTCGGCTGCCAGCGCGGCTCGACCCCGAGGGCCGGATCGTCACGCTCGACCGGCAGGACCGCGGCTTGTGGGACACGCGCGAGATTGCCGAGGGCGTACGCGTCCTGCAGTCGGCGCTCGCCACGCAGACCGGTGGGCGACGGCCGGGCCGCTACCAGGTCGAGGCCGCGATCGCTGCCTTGCACGACGACGCGGCGAGCGCCGAGGAGACCGACTGGCCGCAGATCCTTGCCTGGTACGACGACCTCGTCGCGCTGACGGAGGACCCGGTGCGCCAGGACCCCGCCGCGGTGCTCGGCCGTGCCGTCGCGGTCGGTCATGTCCTCGGTCCGGCGGCCGGGCTACGCGAGACCGACCGGCTTCGCGACGTGGTCGGCGAGCGGCACCGCTGGCACGCCGTGCGCGGGCACCTGCACGAGCTCGGCGGTGACCTGCGCGCAGCGGCCACGGCGTACGCCGAGGCCGCCCGCCGGGCGACGAACGTCGCCGAGCGCGACCACCTGGTCCGCCAGGCGGCCGGCGCGCGAGCCCGCAGTTGACTCGCCTGGCCACCGATGGCACAACGGGTGCAGCGACATCGAGTTTGCCCCGGCACGTCCCGGGCTGTTGGCTATGCCTAACCCCCGGTCATCTTTGAAGGAGGCGGAAGGTGACAGAGCCTGTGGCTGGCGGCAAGATCCAGGAGACCCAGATCGCCCGTTATCGGTCTACGCGTGGCCTCGACTATGAGTCGGTGCCGTGGCGCCTGTGGGAGAAGTCCAAGAAGCTCTTCTGGGACCCGGCCGACATCGATTTCTCGCAGGACGCCATCGACTGGCAGACGATGTCGGAGGAGGAACGGGTGCTCGTTGGCCTGTCCGCCCGCGGGTTCATGGTCGGCGAAGAGGCTGTGACACTCGACATCGTTCCGTTGCTGCGATGCATGTCTGACATGGGGCGCCTCGAAGACACGATGTACCTGTCCATGTTCGCGATGGAAGAGGCTAAGCACACGGATATGTTCCGGAGGTGGTTCGACGCCGTCGGGTTGGACCCGGCCTCGCTGGACGATCTGGTCCGCGCTCAGCAAGCCACTCTCGGGCAGCGCCGCCCGGGCCTGTTCGACGGGGGGCTGACGAAAGTAATGCGCAGGCTCGACACCGACCAGTCGCCGCGGGCGATACTGGACGCGACCCTGATCTACAACCAGCTCGTCGAAGGAGTCGCGGCGATTGCCGGGTACAGGCGCTGGGATCTGACGTTGCAAAAGCTCGGTAAGCTCCCTGGCCTTGCGGCTGGCTTGAAGCTAACGCAGCGCGACGAGCGGCGCCATATCGCCTACGGCACCTATCTGGGGCGGCGCATCATCGCGGAGAATCCCGAGCTCTGGGAGTGGGTAGAGCAGCGCTGGGCGAGGGTGACCGCCGGCTTCGGCGGCGGCTACGGGGCAGCGGATGCGCGAACCATGGAGCAGCGTGCCGCCGCCGAAAGCGACGACGCGTTCCAGCAGCAGCTGATCAAGCGCCGGCTTGAGGCGCTTGCCGTTGCCCGGACGATGAACGTCGACGAGATAGAAGTCAGCGCCATCGAGGCTTTCGAGCCAGAGGAACTTCAGCACGTGAACTGAAGACGGCCGGACGAGACGCGGTTGCAGTGAACCGCGTCTCGTCGGCAATCTTCGCTTGGCGGTCAGAGTTCGGCGCGCCGGTCGAACAGTCTGCGTGATGCCACGTAGCCGACCACGGTCAGGGCCAGGCACCAGCCCACCGCGGAGATCCACTGGCTCCCGATGGGGGTGCCCAGCAGCAGGCCGCGCAGAGTCTGGGTGATCGGCGTGAACGGCTGGTACTCGGCGAACTGCCGTAGTCCCGGGCTCATCGACGCGGCTGGCACGAAAGCGCTGCTCAGGAACGGCAGCAGAATGAATGGCAACGGCAGGTTGCTCGCGCCTTCCGGAGCCTTCGCGGACAGGCCCAGAGCCATGGCCACCCACGTCATCGCCCAGGCGGTCAGCGCGGCGATGCCGATGGCGCCAAGCCACTGCAGCGGGTCCGCATGCGGCCGGAATCCGATGGCCACCGCGACGCCGAGGAGCAGGCAGATGCTGAGCAGGGTTTGGATCACGTTGCCCAGCACGTGACCGGCGAGCACCGCGAACCGTGAGATGGACATGGTCCGGAGGCGATCCACGATTCCGCCGGTCATGTCGGTGCACACCGACACTGCCGTGCTCACCATGCTCGACGTGCCTGTCATGATCAGCAGTCCGGGGGTCAGGTAGTTGATGTAGCTCCCGCCGATCCCGGCACCGAGCGTCCTGCCGAACGCGTAGTTGAACAGCAGCAGGAAGATCAGCGGCATCAGCAGGCCGCTCACCGACATGGCGGGATAGCGCAGCGCGTGCACCAGGTTGCGGTTCAGCAGCGTGCGGGTGTCGGAGAGGGTGTAGGCGGCGGCGGTCATCGGTCTGCTCCGGTTTCCGTGATCGAGGCGGCGGGGGCATAGTCGGCCGCGGGGGAGCGGGCCGAGTGGTCGGTCAGGGCGAGGAAGACGTCGTCCAGGTCGGGGGTGTGAACGGTGAGCTCGGCCGGTTCAAGTTCCGCCCGGTTGAGCCGGTCCAGCAGGGAGTACAGGGACCGGACGCCGCCATCGCTGGGCACCTGGAGTGTCAGTTCCTCCTCGTCGCGGCCGACTGTGCCGAGTGCGCGTGCTGCCAGGTCGAGTTCGGCGGTGCTGGAGAAGCGCAGGCTCACGTGGCCGCCGGGAACCAGCTGCTTCAGTTCGGCCGGGGTGCCCTCAGCGACGAGCGAGCCTTGGTCCAGCACGGCGATCCGGTCGGCCAGCTGGTCGGCCTCCTCCAGGTACTGCGTAGTGAGGAAGATCGTGACGCCGTCCCGGTCGACCAGGTCGTGGATGATCTGCCACATGGTGCGCCTGCTGCGGGGGTCGAGCCCGGCAGTCGGCTCGTCCAGGAAGATGATCCTGGGTTTGCCGACCAGCGTCATGGCCAGATCCAGCCTGCGGCGCATGCCGCCGGAATAGGTGGCGAGCGATTTGGCTGCGGCCTCCGTCAGATCGAATTTCGCTAGCAGCTCCGTGGCGCGCTGCCGGGATTCGCGTTTGCCTAGGTGGTTCAGTTCGCCCATCAGCACCAGGTTCTCGAATCCGGTGAGCAAACCGTCCACAGCGGCGAACTGCCCGGTGACGCCGATCGCGGCACGAACCGCGTCGGGCTCCCTGGCCAGGTCCTTCCCGGCGATCCAGGCCTGGCCTGCGTCCGGTTTGCTCAACGTGGACAGGATCCGCACGGTCGTCGTCTTCCCGGCCCCGTTCGGGCCGAGCAGCGAGAAAATCGTGCCTTCCTTGATGTCCAGGTCGATGCTGTCGAGCACGAGCTTGTCCTTGAATGATTTACGCAATCCGCGCACAGCGATAGCGGCAGGCGGCATAGTCATGCCATTCATCCTTTTCAAATCGACGAATTCTTTTGAACTACCCGAAGGGCGCGCTAGCTGGCGGTGGCGTGCCGGATGATGATGTTGCCGACGGAGTTGCGTGCGTACACGTGCACGGCTTCCTCGCTCTGCGCCGGCTCGCCGGTTGCGTCCATCAGGTTCTGCAGAGTGCCGGTTCTGGTGTTGACGTCCAGGTACGCGACGCTGCCCCGGTGAATTCCCACTTCGAGCTCACCGATCGACGTCTCCAGCCGCAGGATGCCGCGCGATGCATCGCCGATGCGGATGTTGCCGTTGGCGGTCTTCGCGGTCACCGAACCGCGCGGGCGCTCGACCAGGATGTTGCCGTTGGCGGCGTTCACCTGGAGGTCGCCGGCCACGTCGCGGATCGTGCTGTCACCGTTGGAGTTCTTGACGACTGCGCTGCCGTTGATCTCGCGGATGCGCACCGTGCCGGTGCCAGTGGTGATGTTCGCCCTGTTCACCACCTGGTCGACCGTGATGTTGCCGCCGGTGGTCTGCAACTCCAGCAAGCCGGCCTTTTCCAGCTGCAGATCGCCGACGGAGGTCTTGAGTTCGCATTGGGCGAGCTCGCCGGTGACCACGAAGCGGCAGACATGGGCGGTACCGCGAAGCCGGAGCGCCGGCGGGCAGCTCGATGGTCACCTCGATCGACGGGGTGCGCCAGGCCGCCGGCGGGGCGTACATTCTCCACCCCCTCGGCGCTTTCACGGTCAGGTTGCCGGCCGCGAAGTCGACCTCGGTCTCCTGCGCGGCGCGCACGTCCTCCTTCTTGGCCGGATCGGATGGCCGGACCTCGACGACAGTGTCGGTGCGGTCCGAGGCGACGATCTCGACGTGGCCGACGAACAGTTCGACGGTCGCGGCGACCGGCTGCGGCGTTTCGAATGTAGGCATAGCTGTCCCCTTAAGTGACTTCCTGGCTGCGTGAACTGGGCGGGTGAGTTAGCGGACCCAGCCGGTGAACTGCTGGCCGCCGATGCGGGCCGCCGTGACGGGCCGCTGGGCAGAGGTGCTGTCCAGCACGGTCGCAGCGGCGCGTACCAGCCAGACGTTGGCGGAGATCTTCTCCTTGGCCGCGGCCTCCTCGATGCGCGATTTCAATTGCTCGGGCAAGCGCACGTTGATCCGCGCCATCGCTCCGTCATCCGCATCGTCGGCGGGCGGCGGGGCAACGGGGCCGGACGGAGCGGTGCCGGCGAAGGAATCGTCGGCGGGCGGCGGGGTGACGATGAAGCTGGGTTCCAGGCCGCGCAGTCGCAGCTCTACCGAACCGGGCGCGAGGTCCCTGGTGATCTCGTCGGCTGCGGCGGACAGGGCCTCGAGGAGCGTGAGCCGCACGGACGAGTCGAGCGGCGCGATGAGGCGTTCGGCGAGCGCGCGGGCGTCGTCACCACCTGCTTCGGCGGCCACCGCCAGGTCAGCGCTGAGCTTCGCTACGTACGGCGTGAGGTCCATGGCACAACTATGGCACACGTTTGGCACATCTTGCAAGCCACGATGGTGCCAGAGATTGTTGGATGGCACATAACTGGCTCCGATAGGTGCCAAGCTGGCGCTGACTCAATGAGCCGACCACCGAAGATCATCAGCCTGAATTGACGGGCGCGCGGTAACCGTGCTGGACGAAACCGGGAATGCTCCCAGCCATGGCTTGGGTGCCGGGGGTCAGCCGGAGGATGGTCACCATGATCGCGGCGGGTGTCCTTCTCGTGCTTGTTCCGCTGGGGTATCTGCTGCTGCAGTCGCCGAATCGTCAGCTCGAACACGAGGAGCAGGCATACGAGAAGTGGATCAACGGGTTCGCGGCCGGCCTCGGCGGCCGGCCCGCGGTGGTGATCCTGGAACCGGACGCGCTCGCTCTGCTGAACAACTGCAGCGGCAACGGACAGCAGCAGGCCCGGCTCCAAATGCTGTCGTATGGAGTCAAGACTCTGCAGACGAACGACGACCAGGTGTACCTGGACGCCGGCCACTCGGACTGGGTGCCGGCCGGCCAGATGGCAGACCGTCTTCGAGCTGCGGATATCGCTCAGGCCTTCGGGTTCTCGCTGAATGTGTCGAACTACGATCCAACCGGCCGGGAGATCCGCTATGCGGGTGAACTAGACCGGGATCTGGGGATGGCCAAACGGTTCGTCATCGACACCAGCCGCAACGGAGAGCGCAACGCACGCAGATCGGCTGATCCGGCCGCCGCCGCGGTCGGCCGGGCTCTGCCGCGTGCGAGCCGGGGCGCGCTGGGGAGCCAGCTCTACACCGATCCTCACGCGCTCGCGGCGCAGTGGGTTCAGGCCCATCCCGGCGACCCGAGGACACAAGAAATCCGGCAGCGCATCGCGGACCAGCCGACAGCGCAGTGGTTCGGGCCGTGGAACGCGAACATCAAAGCAGCCGTGTCGCACTACAGCGTCGCCGCGTCCAGACAAGGCAAAGTTCCGGTCCTGGTCGCGTACGACATCCCCCGCAGCGGCTGCGGCGGCACGAGCCCAGGTAACACAAGCCTGTGGTGTAATCTCCCGGGCCGGCAGCTTGGCCCGGCTCCGCAAGTGCTCGACAGCCGCGGCGACATGGCCCTTTGGATCAAGCCACCCGGTGAGTCTGATGGCAATTGCGGCGTCGGCGCCGGGACCCAGGCGGGAGAATTCTCACCCGTCATCGCCACGGAGCTCATCACCGGCAAGCCGTAGCAGCCGGATATCTCAAAGCGGCGGCCAGCGGGGCGAGTTTCAACCGACTGCGAATGGCTATGACGCTGTCCATGCCCGGCTGGGTCGCGGACGTGCTAGTCATCTTCGGGATCACGGGCGACCTGGCGCGACGGATGACCTTCCCGGCGCTCTACCGCCTGGAGCGGCGCGGTGCACTGACATGCCCGGTGGTGGGGGTTGCGTCGACCCCGCTGACCACGCAGGAACTGGCCGGGCGGGCGCGCCAGGCAATCGAGGACTCCGGCGAAACCGTCGATGAGGCGGTGTTTTCCCGGCTGGCCCGGCGGCTGACCTACCTGGCTGGCGACGTGACCGATGACCAGCTGTACAAGGCGCTGGCTGTAGAGCTGGCGGGGGCGCGGCGACCGCTGTATTACCTCGAAGTGCTGCCGTCGTTGTTCGCTCCGATTGCCGAACGGCTGGGTGCCAGCGGACTGCTCGGGGACGCCCGGGTAGCGGTTGAGAAGCCATTCGGGCACGACCTGGCCTCGGCACGGGAGCTCAATGCCCGCCTTCACCAGGTCCTCGACGAGCGGCAGATCCTCCTGGTAGATCACTTCCTGGGCAAGGAACCGGTGATCGAGATCGAGTATCTGCGGTTCGCGAACCTGGCTATGGCCGATCTGTGGGACCGGACTAGCGTCGACGCGATTCAGATCACCATGGCCGAGAACTTCGGGGCCGATGATCGCGGCCGGTTCTACGACGAGGTCGGGACGCTGCGCGACGTCGTGCAGAACCACTTGCTGCAAGTCCTGGCGCTGGTGGCGATGGACCCGCCCATCGGGGCGTCGGCCGACGATCTGCGGGATAAGAAGGCTGAGGCGCTCAAGTCCGTCCTCCCGGCCGACCCTCAGCATTGCGTTCGCGGTCAGTACGACGGCTACCAGCAGGTTCCCGGCGTGGCTCCGGGCTCAGGCACGGAGACGTTTGTCGCGCTGCGGCTGGAGATCGACAGCTGGCGCTGGGCAAACGTGCCAGTCTTCATCCGGGCGGGCAAACAGCTGCCGGTCCGCGACACCGAGGTGCGGCTGATCCTGCGGCACACTCCCCGGCTGCGGTTCCTGCCCGACGCCGGCATGGTGGAGGCGAACCAGATCGTGCTGCGCATTGCTCCCGATCCCGGCCTCAGGCTGCAATTGTCGGGGCTTGACGAGAAACGGGCGTGGCGCCCGGTACGCCTGGATAGCACATTCGCGCGTGATCTCGGGGAACCACCGGCACCGTACGAACGGTTGCTGTACGACGCGCTGTCGGGCAACGACCGGCTGTTCGCCCGTGAGGACGCAGTGCAGGAAAGCTGGCGGATCCTGGAGCCGCTGATCGCCTACCCGCCGCCGGTGCACCAGTATCCGGCCGGGACATGGGGCCCGCCGCAGGCCGACGCGCTGGTGTCCGGCTACCCGCCGTGGCAGCCGCCCTGGCTGTGACCGGACAACCGGGCGTCGTCTGCTGGCGTAACCAGAACTGGCCGGAAGTATGACGACGCGAATGCGGTCTTGCGACAGCATGGCTGCATGCCAGCTCACCAGGCCGACCCGGCTGTCGCGCTGCCGTCGCCGGGCCTGCCGGGTCCGTCCGGCAAGGCCACCGGGAAAGCCGCGCGGACCGTGCTGTTTCTCGTATCCGACACTGGCGGCGGGCACCGGCGGGCTGCCGAGGCGGTCATCGGCGCCCTGGCGGCCCGGTACCCGGGGCAGTTCCAGCCGGTGCTGTGCGATCCGCTGGCCGGGCCGGGCGCAGCGCGGCCGCTCCGCTGGCTGGCTCGGTTGTACGGTCCGGTGGTCCGCCGGGCGCCGTGGGCCTGGGGCGCCGCCTATCACCTCACCAACTCCGCGCCGGCCATGGCTGTGCTCTGGCGGACGGTGTTCGCTCTCGCTAACCGGCCGGTGACGCGGGCCGTGGCCGCGATGCGGCCGGCCGTCATCGTCTCGTGCCACCCGCTGACCGGACGGCCGGCCGCGCTTGCCGCCCGGCGGACCCCGTTGATCACGCTGGTGACGGACCTCGTCAGCGTGCACGCGTCGTGGCGGTATCCGGGCTCCCGTCACGTCGCGGTGCCGACGGCGCACGCGGGTGCCCGGTTCGCTGGCCTGCTGCCTGACACCGCGTGGACCGACGTTGGCCTGCCTGCCGCAGTCGGAACTTTGCCCGGACCGCTTGCCGCCGCCGACCGCATTGGCCTGCGCCGGCAGCTCGGTGTTGCCGACGGTGACTTCCTCGTCCTGCTGGCCGGCGGGGCTGAGGGGTGCGGCGGCCTGGCGCGCCGGGCCAGGGCGATCGTGCGGGCGTTCCCGGACGCGCGCGTCGTCGTGATTTGTGGCCGGAACGAGCACTTGCGCCGCCGGCTGAGCGCGTCCCGGCGCGGCAGCCCGGGGCGCCTGACCATACTGGGGTTCGTCACGAACGTCGCTGACTGGCTGCGCTGCGCGGACCTTGTCGTCACGAAAGCTGGTCCAGGCATGATCGCGGAGGCTGCCTGCTGCGCGACGCCGATGCTGCTGACGTCACACCTGCCCGGCCAGGAGCACGGCAACTGCGATCTGGTGACGCAGGCCGGCGCTGGCCGGGTCGTGCGTGGCGTCCGGGCGATGGTACGCGTGATCGGCGAGCTGGCCAGCGACCCGGGTGCGCTGGCCCTGCTGCGCGCCGGCAGCGGTGCGCTGGCCAGGCCGTCGGCGGCGGCCGAGGTAGCCGACCTGATCGCCGCGCAGGCGTCGGTGACGACGCCGGACGCCGCGCGGGTCGGGCGCCGCGTAATGGCCGGCACGGCGCAGCGATGAACGTGGCAGCGCGGGCGGTATCGGCGGTTCCGGTCCTGGCCGAGCTCAGGGTCTCCAGGCCGGGCCAGCCGCTGACCAGCCGGTGGTCTCAGGTGCCCGTGGAGCCAGCTGGCAGCACACTGCTCGGCCTCAGCTTCCGGCCGCTGCAAGCGCGGGAGTTCGGGCTCGATCCGCAGCGCGCGCTCGCCGAATTGCTGGCGTACCCGTTCCCGCTGATCCGGCTGGCCGCCTACTGGGAGCAGATCGAGCCGAGCGCCGGCAAGTTCGATACTGCGGCGCTCGATCGGCAGCTTGACGCGGCCGCAGAGGCGGGCAAGCAGGTGATCCTGTGCGTCGGCGCGGTCAAGGCGTTCGGTTACCCCGAGTTCTTCGTTCCCGCCCATTACTTGCCTGTTCCGTTGCCGGAGGGCCAGCTGATCGGTGAGCGTGCGCACCAGGCGCTGCTGGACGCGGCGGTCAGCTTCGTCACCCGGATCGTGGAGCGATACCGGGCGCACCCGCAGATCGTCGGATGGCAGGTTGAGCACGACGCGGTCGACCCGCTCGGCATGGAGCATTCGTGGCGGCTGGCGGCGGGCTTCGTCGGTGCCGAGGTCGCTGCGGTCCGCGCTGCCGACGACACGCGGCCGGTTGTGCTGAACGGCTTCTTGCCGACATCCTCGCCGGTCCGGCTGCAGCAGCAGTGGCGGACCAGGGATCAGGGCGACTCACTGGCCGTGGCGGCCCGGCTCGCGGACATCGTCGGCCTGGACTTCTATCCCCGGCACGGGCTGGCGCGACTCGGGCCGGTGACCGCCTACCTCGCTGGCAGCAATGCCCGATGGGTACGGCGGGCGAGCATCCGGTACTGCCGCGACGTTGCCGGTTCCGGCCGGCGTCTCATGGTCGCCGAGGGGCAGGCCGAGCCATGGGAGACCGTAACGACGCCGCCGAGCCCGCCGGGCCTGGGCATGTTCAGCTGCCTGCCCGAGCACGTCATCGGCAACTACAACTCAGCAATGCGGCTTAGCCGCGACATACCATCCGGGCTGTGGGCCTACTTGTTCTGGGGCGCGGAGTACTGGCTGCTGCGGGAGCGGCAGGGCGACGACAGTTACCTGCGCGCCTTCGGCCGGGTGCTGCAGGCCAGCCGGGCGGTTACCTGACCTGTTCCCGGTAGCTGAACAACGCCCCGCCCGCAGCGAGCAGCGCGACCGTGAGCGCGGCGATGACTGACAGGTCCACGCCGGCACCGAGGGTGACGACGCGCTGATAGCCGGGCAGTCCGGCGTAGAAGGTGGCGCGCATCAGCTCGACGCAGTAGCGCATGGGCATCAGCCAGGCGACGTCAGCGAGCAGCCGCGGCGCTCCGGTCAGCGGCACCAGGACGCCGCCGAGCACGTACTGCGGGATGATCAGGAACTGGAAGATCTGCATCGCGGACCGCTGGTTCGGCAGGGCCGCGATCGTAGCCAGCCCGAACGCTGCACCCAGCAGGCAGCATGTCAGGCCGGTACCGGCCAGGCCAAGCAACTGCCATCCGGTCATGCGAACGCCGAAAGCGACCGCGAACGCCACGATCAGCACGCCCTGGCTGACCGCGACCGCACTTTCTCCGGCGATCTTCCCGGCCAGCAGCGTCAGCCGGGAGACCGGTGCGATGAATAGCTCGCGCGAGAAGTCATTCTCGCGGTCTTCCACGATCGAGATCATCCCGGCCGCCGCGGACTGGAACAGGCTCGCCGCGAGCACGCCGGTGAACGACAGCGTGATCGTGCTCAGTCCGGTGACCTTGCCGACTGTTGCCTGCAGCAGGCCGCCAAGACCCGCGATCAGCAGGACCGGGAACGCCAGGTTCACCGCCAGCCGCAGCTTGTCCCTGAGCAGTTTGACGACATCACGCTGGGCAATCGCGAGCGCTGCGCTGACCTCAGCCGGCACGCTGGTCTTGACGCGCGAACTGGCCCCGGCCGGCGCACGTGCCCCGGCTGGCGCACTTGCCCCGGCTGGCGCACCGCCCGCCTGCCCGGCCGCGCCCGCGCGAGCAATCCGCCCCGTCATGCCCGGTCGCATTCCTGCTCGTCGCCGAGCAGGGTGAGGTAGGCGTCCTCAAGCGAGTGGCCGCCGTGCCGCTGCTTGAGTTCCGATGGACTGCCCCGGTCCACGACGGCCGGCCACGATGACGTACACGGCGTCCGCGGACTCGGCTTCCTCCAGGTAATGCGTGGTCAGCAGGACGGTGGTGCCGAGTCGTTCCCTGGTTTGCCTCAGGTAAGCCCACAGGCTTCTCCTGCTCTGCGGGTCCAGGCCCGCTGTCGGCTCGTCCAGGAACAGCACGCCGGGCTGGTGCATGAGCGCCCGCACGATCTCCAGCCGCCGGCGCTGCCCGCCTGACAGTGACCTGACTGGCCGGCCAAGCTGGTCAGACATGCCGAGGATGTCGGCTACCTCGGCGACCTGGCTCCGGTATGCCGCCGGCATCATCCGGTACAGCGGCCGCCACCGGTACATCCCGTACAGCACCGCGTGGAGCCGGAGGTTCTCCTCGGCCGTCAGGTTCTGGTCCAGTGCGGGCTGCTGGAACACTACGCCGACCTGGCGGCGCACTCCCGCCTGGTCGTCAGCGATATCGCGTCCGCCAATCCGGACGACGCCCGAGGTCGGCTCCAGCGTGGTGGTGAGGATGGCGATCGTAGTGGTCTTCCCTGCGCCGTTCGGACCCAGCAGGCAGCAGAACTCGCCGCTGGCGACCTGGAAGCTGATGCCGTCCACCGCGTTGCGCTCGGCACCTCGGTAGCGCTTGACCAGGTCGGCGACCTCAATAGTGGGCACGGACAGTACCGGAGTCTTGCCGCACGGCGCTGGCGGTTTGCCAGCCGGCGTCGCGGTCGTCGGGGCGGCCCGGCTGGCGTGCGCGGAGCCGCCGGTACGCGACGTCAAGCCCGCGGGTGCGCGCGGCCCGCGCCAGCCCGCCCATGACTAGCCGGACCATGCCCGAAGGCAGGTACGGTGCCGCGACTTCGTGCTCGAATTCGGTCATGAACAGGGCGAGGTCCAGCGGCCGGGGTAGCGCCCGACCTGCGCGGTGCTGGTCCTGCGCGAGCGCCGCCGCAGTCTCGAGCAATTCCTGCATGCGCAGTGCCGGCCGTGACTCGACCGCGACTCTGGCGGTGACCCGGCCGGCGTTGGCGAAATGATGGACCGCGCCCGGCGGCACTGCAACCTGTTGCCCGGGACCCGCGACGAAGCGGCGCCACCCGACCCGGAAGCGCATCGTTCCTTCCAGCACGGTGAAGGTTTCCCGCTGCTCGGGGTGAGCGTGACTGCTCGGCACGCGGCCGCCAGGGGCCAGCCTGAGTTCCCAGTCGAGCACTTGCCCGCCGGTCTCCGCGGCGCTGCGCACGATCACGATCTGTTCGCCGCTGAGCGGGTTCACGATGAGGTTCGGCTGCGTCATCGGCTCTCCCCGGTTAGCTGATGTCTCTGCCGACAGTAGCCATCTGGCTGGCCGGCTGGCTGGCTGGCCGGTTGGCTGACCGCCGGGCGTTAGTCATGCTGCCTGCAAGGGCCACCCGCTGTCATCGGCCTGCAGGTCGGTATTCGCCCGCTTCAGTGGTCTCCGGGTAGACCTCGGGAGCAGACGGCGGGCCGCGAAGTCGGCCGCAGGGCGACGCCATTAGCCACCCGCCTGACGTAGCGTCTGGGTTAGTCATGACTGAGTCCGCACAGGCCGGGACGCGCCGGCACGATGCACGACGCCGCTGGGCGATCGACACCACGATCGCCGTGGTCGTGACTGCCATGCAGCTCGGCTTTGTCCATGCGACGTTCGTCTGGGGTCACGGGTCTTCCTGGGGGCACACGCAGGGCACCCAGGGCTGGCCCGACTATCTGCTGCTCGGGGTGGCCGGTTTGGTGCTGGTTTTCCGCCGAAGGTTCCCCGTCGAGGTCCTCGCCGTGTCACTGGCCGCGACCTTGCTAGCCGCCGCCATCAGCCATGCCGGAATAGTGTGGATCGCGCTGATCGTCGCGTTTTTCAGCGCGGTGGTCGCGGGCAACCGCCTGGCCGCCATCGGATCCCTGGTCATCGGCTACGCGGCGAGCTTCTGGCCGCTCTGGCAGATCGGCCGGGACGGGCACGCCTCGCTGCCGGTCGCGCTGGGAGTAGCCGCGTGGCTGCTGGTGCTGCTGGCGGCCGCAGAGTTCGTCCGCTTCCGCCGTGAGCGCGTGGCTGAGCTGGCCCGCAACCGAGCCGACCAGCTTCGCCGCCAGGCCGGCGAGGAGCGGATGCGCATCGCCAGGGACCTGCACGACGTGGTCGCGCACAACATCTCGGTGATCAATGTCCAGGCCAACACGGCACTGCACCTCATGGACCGCCAGCCAGAGCGGGCCAGGGAAGCGCTGACCGCGATTCACGACGTCAGCGGGCAGGCGCTGACCGAGCTACGGTCGGTACTGGGCGTGCTGCGCTCGGATGACGACGTGGCGCCGCGGGCTCCCAGCCCCGGCCTTGGGCAGCTCGATGATCTGCTGCTGACTGCCCGCAAGGCTGGTCTTGAGCACCGGCTGAGCCTTCGCGGTGAGCAGCGGCAGCTTCCGGCCAGCGTCGATGTGGCCGCCTACCGGATCGTCCAGGAGGCGCTGACTAATGCCGCGCGGCACAGTGCTAGCTCAGCGGCGGACGTGCTCGTTTCCTATGAGGATGATGGCGTGCTCGTCCAGGTCGATGATCCAGGGCCCGCCCGGTCACCAGGCGCCGCGCAGCCGGGCAATGGCATCACCGGAATGACCGAGCGCGCACGTGCGCTCGGAGGCCGGCTGATCGGCTGGCCGGCGTTCGGGCGGCGGATTCCGGGTTGTCGCGTGGCTGCCCAGCTCGGGGACTCTGGCCGGGGGCCCGGGCGGCACCAGCCCGGAACCAGCCGGAGGCCAGCCGTCGGGCGAAGGCAGGATGCCGTGATCCGGGTCGGGCTGGCCGATGACCAGAAGCTCGTCCGGACCGGGTTCGCCGCCCTGCTCGACGCCGAGGACGACATGCAGATTGCCGGCCAGGCGGCGAACGGTGAGGAAGCGGTCAGGCTCGCCGTGAGCGAGCGGCCGGACGTGCTCCTCATGGATATCCGGATGCCGGTGCTGGACGGCATCGAGGCAACCAGGCGTATCGCGGGCCGGGCGGAACTGACCGGGGTTCACGTGGTCATCCTGACGACGTTCGAGCTCGACGAGTACATCTTCGAAGGCCTGCGGGCCGGCGCGGCTGGTTTCCTGCTCAAGGACACCGACGCTGCCGAGCTCATCAGGGCGGTCAGGGTCGTGGCGCGCGGCGATGCGCTGCTGTCGCCTGCAGTGACGCGCCGGCTGATCGCCGAGTTCAGTACCCGGTCCCGCAGGCCCCGGCCGGTGCCGGGACTGTCGGAACTGACGCCACGGGAGCGCGAGGTGGTACGGCTCATCGGCACTGGCCTGTCGAACGAGGAGATCGCCAGTCAGCTGTATGTCAGCCAGTCGACGGTGAAGACGCACGCCGGCCGGGCGATGACCAAGCTAGCCGCCCGGGACAGAGCCCAGCTGGTCGTGGCTGCCTACGAGGCCGGACTGGTGCAGCCAGGTTTCTAGCTTAGGCCGCCGACGGCAACGCGTGCCCAGCGGGACGGCTGAGTCCTGCGGTACGAGATTGCAAGTGCGGGGTATGGCTTTGACCAGGACATGGCGAGGGACCGGGGGGTGGAGGCCATGTCAGGATCGCTTGTCAGCCTATGGGTCATGCCGATCGTTATTGCCGCATCGCTGGCGTTCTGGATCTCAATTGTCTTGTATGCGCACAGGCATCCCAAGTGGAAGCATCACGGCGTGCCGCCGCGTACCGAGGTAGCTGGCGGGGCCTTCATGGCAGTCGACGGCGGGCGCCAGCTTGAGCCCATCCCCGGACATTCGGTGCATGAGATTCCCGTCCCGCGAGCTGCGGCCGCTGAGGAGAGTTACGAGAGCGCTGATCTCGGGGCGACCGCCGCCGGCCCGGAAGCTTCTGCGGAGCAGACGTCTGCGCAGGAAGCAGAGGAATCCCGGCGAGCCGGAATCGGCCTGCCGCCGGCGTAGCCAAGATCTTGTCCTGCCGCTTCGGACATAACTCCGCTGTATTGTGCGGATGACGGATTACCTCGCCGCCGTGCAGGAGCTGCCGTGGGTGTTCAGCCTGGCGAAGCGCCAGAAGTCGTTGCCAACGATCCGCTGCCGGAAGCGATTGCCCTGGCTGACGGGGCGCGCAAGGCCCGGGTCGGACTGAAGCTGCTCGGCGGCCTCGCCGTCCGGGTGCTTACTCCGGACCTGCCGCCGCGGCAGCGGCCGGGCCAGGACATGGACTTCGCCTGCCTGTCGAAGGGACGCAAGGCGACCGCCACGTTCCTCGAAGACAACGGCTGCGTGCCGGACCGCAGGTTCAACAACCTCAACGGCGACCGGCAGATGTACTTCACTGCTCCGTCAGGCAGGCCCATCGACATCATGGTGGACCGGCTGACCATGTGCCACGTGCTCGATTTCCGCCCCGGATACGACCGGCTTCCGTTCACCGTCGACGCGATCGACGTGCTGCTGTCGAAGCTCCAGATCGTGGAGCTGAACGAGAAGGACGCCAGGGACATCGTGCAGTTGCTTGCCGGGCTGCCGGTGCGCGAGTCCGCCGACGGGGGGAGCGAGCCGTTCCTCGACACCAAGCGGTTCGGGCAGCTGCTAGCCGGCGACTGGGGCTGGTGGCGCACGGTCACCGGGAACCTGAGCAAGCTCCCGGGGCTGACCGAAGAGAAGCCCGAGCTCGTCCCGGCCAGCAGTCCGCACGATCCGATGGCTCAGGCGAAACAACTTGCCGAGGTCGCCGAGTCGGTGCCCAAGGGCATGAAGTGGAAGTTGCGGGCCAACGTCGGGGATCGCATCCGCTGGTATGAGCTTCCCGAGGAAGTCGGCCACTAAGCAGCCTCGCTCTGGCAGCCGAGACTGCCCCGCGTAACGCCGCCCAGCCGCGCTCTATCCGCGCCGCAACTACGGGTCGCTACGGACTCCACATTCGCGCAGGCCATTGCGCCATTACCGGGTTGTGAATCTTGACGCGCTGTCGCGCGGACTGCTACACCGTTTGCACAGGCAGACAGCAAAGGCGCGATAGCGACATGAAGATCTTTTTTGCCACCGATATCCACGGGTCCGAAGTCTGCTGGCGCAAGTTCCTTAACTCGGCAGCCTTCTACAAGGCTGACCTGGTAGTGCTCGGAGGCGACGTCACCGGTAAGGCCATGGTGCCGATCACGACCCACAACGGCTACTGGGAAGTGACGCTGCGCGGCGAGACACTCCGGCTGGATTCCAAGACCGAGCTTGACGGCATCATGACCAGGATCCGCAACAGCGGCTTCTATCCCGCCATCGTCAGCCCCGACGAGCTGGCACATCTCGGCGGCAGTGAGACCGCGGTCGGCGAGCGCTTCGAACAGGAGATGATCAGCTCGCTTGACCGCTGGCTGGACATGGCCGACGGCAAATTGCGCGGCGGCCAGATCCCGTGCATCCTCAACGGCGGAAACGACGACATCTTCGAGATCGATAGCGTCATCGAAGCCTCGCCGTGCGTCAGTTTCGCCGAAGGCAAGCTGATGGACCTCGACGGCTTCTCGCTGGTGTCCATGGGCTGGACCAACCCGACGCCGTGGAACACCTACCGGGAAGCCCCCGAAGAGGAACTGGCCCCGAAGATCGAGGCGCTTGCCGCGCTGGTCCCCGACATGAGCCGGGCCATTTTCAATTTCCATGCGCCGCCGTACGGCACCGGGCTCGATGAGGCACCGGCGCTGGATGAGAATCTGCGGCCCATGCACGGCGGCGCCGTCATGAAGCCCGTCGGTTCCAAAGCCGTCCGCGAAGCGATTCTCAAGCACCAGCCGATGCTGTCGGTGCACGGCCACATCCACGAAAGCCGGGCGATCAAGCGGCTCGGGCGGACGATGGCGATTAACCCGGGCAGCGTCTACGGCGACGGCGTACTTCAGGGCGCTGTGCTCGAACTCGACAAGAAGAAGGCGAAAGTCAGCAAGTACCTGCTTGTGAACGGCTGACACTGGCCGGGAGCCAGGCGGACGTGGACCAACGACGGGCGGTCGGTCGCGCTGGCCGCCCCTAACTGAGAGGCGGAAATGGCGACAGAATCCGTTAGCGGAACCCCGACCCTGTTCCTGCGTAACGCGACCGGCCTGGTCCGCGGCTGGTCGGTACGTGATTCGATCATCTATGCCTGCCTGGCGACAAACTTCGTGACGCTGGGGATCTACGAGTTCACCTTCGCTGGCCCGGCGTTCCCTCAGGGCCAGTTCATTACCTCGATCATCATCTCGGCGATCCTGGTGTCGTTCCTGGTGGTCGCGTACAGCGGGCTGATCGTCACGATCCCGCGCGCCGGCGGCGACTACGTCTGGCAGACCCGGATCCTGGGCGGCGGCATCGGCTTCGTGATGGCCGCAACCGGCTGGTGGTTCATCCTGTGGCTGTGGGCACCGATCTACGGCAACATCCTGTCGGTTATGTTCTTTCAGCCGCTCTGGGCAACGCTCGGCGATCCGAGCGGCGCGGCCTGGTTCGCCACCAAGACTGGCATCTTCGTGGTGTGCTTGATCACGATCGCGATCGCCGGCGTCCTGGTCTCGCTTGGCATGTCCGGCTATGCGCGCATGCAGAAGTGGTGCTTCTACGGCGGCCTGATCGCGTTCGCGGTCGTCGTCATCCTGCTGCTGGTGAACAGCCACCAGTCGTTCGTCAACTCGTTCAACTACGAGGCGCAGAAGATCTTTGGCGTGCACAACGCCTACGCGGCCACTAACGCTGCAGCGAAGAAGGCCGGATACAGCACCTACAACATGGGCGTCGGCCTGAGCGGACCGACGATGCTGCTGGTCCCGGCGATGATGTTCTTCATCCTCTGGCCGAACTGGGGCTCCACCCTGTACGGCGAGATCCGCGGCGCGAGCGACTTCAAGCGCGTCTTCACCGGCATGTTCTCAGGTCTGTGGATCACCGTCCTGCTGACCATCATCTTCCTGCTGGTGGTCGACAAGACGATCGGCTGGGGGTTCTACCAGAACCTGAACTCGCTGGACTACAACCTCACGCCGCAGTTCGGTATCTGGCCCTACCCGTTCCTGTTCGCCGGCTGGCTGGTACATAACACCGCGTTCCAGGTGATCCTCATCCTGGCGCTCAGCCTGTGGTTCTTCGGCTGGGTGGGCACGCTGTTCCTCTCCTCGACCAGGGTGATCTTCGCCGCGGCATTCGACCGCGTACTTCCCGACCGCGCCGCGGAGGTCTCAGAGAAGCGCAAGGTGCCGTTCTACTCGCTGGTGCTGATGCTGCTGCCGGCCGCAGGGCTGAGCGCGGTCTACGCGTTCTGGCTGTCGTTCAGGAACTACACACTGGACGCGACGCTGGTCATCGCGGTGACCTACTTGTTCAGTGCGATCGCCGTGGTCATCCTGCCGTGGCGTAAGCCGGATTTGTGGGCGGCCTCGCCCGCCAGCCGGCTGAAGCTCTGGGGCGTGCCAGTCGTGCCGGCGGCCGGCGTCGTGACCATCGGCCTGCTGGTCTTCGACCTGGTCGAGTGGTTCTCCAACGACCTGTACTTCGTCAACAACCATGACTCGCTTTACTTCATGGCGATCATGTACGCCCTGGCGATTGCGCTCTACGTGACCGCGCGCGTCGTCCGCCGTCGGCAGGGCATCGACCTCGGCCTGGTCAACAAGGAGATACCGGTCGAGTAATAGCGGCCGGCTGCGCCCGCGCGGGTTCATGATGCACTGACAGATTCTCCTGAAACGGGGATTCTGTCGGTGCATCATGCCCGCCGGGCCGCGGTCGGCTTAGATCGAAACCAAAGAAGCTGACCGCCACGAGGAAGAATGAGTGAGATCGCGGCATGACTGAGATACCTGGCCGGGCCAGCGCGGTCATCATCGGGGCCGGCATCGTCGGCAATAGCCTTGCCTATCACCTGTCCCGGCTCGGCTGGACTCAGCTCGTCCTGGTGGACAAGGGCCCGATGCCGAATCCGGGCGGCTCGACCGGGCACGCCTCGAACTTCATCTTCCCGATCGAGTACTCGAAGATGATGATGGAGCTCACCAGGGACAGCACCGAGCAGTACAAAGAACTCGGCGTCTTCACCGAAAGCGGTGGCATCGAGGTCGCCCGGACCGATGCGCGCATGCAGGAACTGCGGCGCCGGTGCTCACAGGCCAAATCGTGGGGCATCCCGGCCGAGGTGCTCACCCCCGAAGGCGTCCGCAAGCTGGTGCCCTACCTGGATGACTCGGTCATACTCGGAGGCGCTTACTTCCCCACTGTCGGCGTCGTCGACTCGCTGCGCGCAGGAACGCTGATGCGCGAGCGGGCGCAGCAGCTTGACGCGCTGACGGTCGTCGCCGGTGCCGAGGTGCTTGGCATCGACAAGACGCCCGACGGGCGGGTCGCCGGCGTGCGCACCAGCGCGGGCGACATCGCTACGGACGTCGTCGCGATCTGCTGCGGAGTGTGGAGCCCGCGCATTGCCCGGATGGCGGGGGCGCGCATCCCGCTCACCCCGATCGTGCACCAGATGATCAGCGTCGGGCCGATTGCGCTGTTCGACGGCACTGAGGGCGAGATCAGCTACCCGATTGTCCGGGACGTCGACGAGAACATGTATGAGCGCCAGCACGGCGGCGACATGGAAGTCGGTTCGTATGCGCACCGGCCAATCATCGTCGCGCCCGACGACATCCCGTCGATCGAAGAGGCCGTCCTCTCACCGACCGAAATGCCGTTCACTTCCGACGACTTCGACCCCCAGCTTGAGCGAGCGCTTGAACTGATGCCCGAGCTGCTGGGCGACGAGCGAGCGGGCGTCCGGTACGCCATCAACGGGCTGATCTCGATGACGCCGGACGGGCACCCGCTGCTGGGGGAGACGCCGGAGGTGCCGGGGCTGTGGTCGGTTGCGGCGAGCTGGATCAAGGAAGGTCCTGGCATCGGCCGCGCGGTCGCCGAGTGGATGAGCGGAGTCACCCCGGAGATCGACATTCACGAGGCCGACATCTCCCGCTTCTATCCGCATCAGCGCACCACTGCGCACGTGGCGGCACGGGCGCGTGAGGGCTTCAACAAGATGTACGGGATCGTCCATCCGGCTGAGCAGTGGGAGTCCGGCCGCCCGGTCCGCGTCAGCCCGGCCTACGAGCGTGAACGCGAGCTCGGTGCGGTGTTCTACGAGACTGCGGGCTGGGAGCGGCCGCACTGGTACCAGTCGAACGCGGGATTGCTGGAGAAATACGCGGACCGCCTGATGGACCGCGGCAGCGAATGGGAGTCGCGCTGGTGGTCGCCGATCATCAACGCCGAGCACCTGGCCATGCGGGACGCGGCTGCGCTGTTCGACCTGTCCGCGTTCGCGGTCCTCGACGTGACCGGGCCCGGAGCCCTTCAGGCAGTGCAACGGCTCGCGGTTGCGCAACTTCAGGTCCCGGTCGGCAGGGTTGTCTACACCTCGTTCCTGGACGACGCCGGGGGCTTTCGCGCGGACCTCACGATCATGCGCCTTGGCGCGCGGCACTTCCGGGTCGTGACCGGCGGCGCCACCGGGATGGCTGACCTGAAGTGGATCAGCGATCACCTGCCGGACGACGGAACGGCTGCGGCCAGCGACGTGACCTCGGCCTGGGCCACGTTCGGCCTGTGGGGTCCGCGTGCGCGAGACATCTTGCAGTCAGTAACCCGCGGCGACGTGTCGAATGCCGGGTTCGCGTTCGGCACTTGCGCTGAGGTCGAAGTCGCCGGGATGACTGTGCTTGCCTCGCGCATCTCCTATGTCGGCGAGCTCGGCTGGGAACTCTACGTGCCCTTCGAGCAAGGCGCCAAGCTGTGGGACACGGTGTACGAAGCAGGGCAACCGCACGGGCTGATCCCTGCGGGCATCGGCGTCTACGGCACGACCGGGCGCCTGGAGAAGTGCTACCGCGCCTACGGCGCCGAGCTGGATGCCAGTTACAACCTGGTCGAGGCAGGGATGACCCGGCCGAAGGTCAAGGAGCAGGATTTCGTCGGCAAGACCCCCTACCTGCACCAGCGGGAAGCACCGCCAGCTGCCATCCTGTGCACGCTGACCGTCGACGATCATGCCTCCGCCTCCGGTGAGCTGCGCTACATGCTCGGTGGCGAGCCCGTGCTGTCGGAGGCTGGCGAGCCGCTCACCGATGCCAAGGGACGCCAGTCCTACGTCACGAGCGCGGGCTCTGGCCCATCGGTTGGCAGGCACCTGCTGCTGGCGTACTTGCCGCGTGAGCAGGCCGTCGCCGGCACCCCGCTGCTGGTGGAGTACATGGGCGAGCAGTACCCGGTAACGGTGGCGGTGGCGGGCTCGACACCGCTGTTCGACCCGGCGAACGAGCGGGTCAGGAGCTAGCGCTCGTGGACATCCTGGTTTGCGTCAAGCGGGTCCCGATGGTGGGCGGCAAGGTAGTGCTGACTGCCGACGGGCAGGACGTCGATACCCGCATGTCCGGCTTCACCGTCAGCCCGCACGAGGAGTGCGCTGTCGAGGAAGCGGTGCAGATCACCGAACGGTCCGGCGGTGCGGTCACCGTGCTGACGCTCGGCCCGCCGGAGGCTGCGGACCAGTTGCGGGACATGCTGGCGCTCGGCGCGCATCGCGGCGTGTTGCTGGAAACTGACGGCCGTGAGTGGGGCCCGGTTGCCACCTCGGCTGCGATCGCGGCGGCGGTCGGCGAACTGGGAAATACCCCGTTTCCGCTCATAATGGTTGGGAACGAGGCGGCAGATACTGGCGGCTATCAGGTGGGGATAAGGCTCGCGCATGCGCTCGGACGGCCGTGCGTTACCGGGATCAAGCGGCTGGAGATCGCCGGTGACCTGGTGCGCGCGTGGCGCGAGTACGGCGGAGGGCAGGAGGAATTCGAGCTCGGGCTGCCCGCCGTGGTCGGCGTGAAGGAGGGCATCAACCTGCCGCGTTACCCGTCGCTGCCGGGGCGGCTGCGGGCGAAGCGAGCCGAGATCACGGTGCTGAAGCCGGTCTGGCAGGCGGACGGGCTTCGCAAGCTGGCGCTGCGGGTCCCGGCCGGCTCGGCGCAGCGCGCTCAGGTGCTCGGGCGCGGCGTCGACGCGGTGCCGGAACTGATCCGGGTACTCGGTGAGATCGGCCTGCTGCCGTCGGCCAGCCGGGCGGGCGCGGACGGGATCGTGGCGTGAGCGGCACGGTTCTCTGCCTTGTCGAGCTGGACTCTGGTGAGATCGCGGTCGCGTCGCAGCGGGCGCTGGTTGTTGCTTCCTCGCTGGCCGATGGGGATTCACTCACCGCGGTAGTGTTCGGCGTCGGCGTCGGCGTCGGCGTTGGCGCTGGCGCTGGCCGTGACGGCGTCGCCGCCGACCTGGCTCGCAGGGGCGCCAGTGAGTTGTGCGTGGTTTCGTCGGACGAGCTTGGTGGCTACGCCCCGGTGGCGTGGGCGCGCGCACTGGAGCAGCTTGTCGCGGAGCGCGCGGCGGTCGCTGTGGTCGCGGGCGCAACGGACCGCGGTAGCGAGGTGCTGGCCCACCTTGGCGCGCTGACCGGGCTGCCGGTCGCGGCGAACTGCGTGGCGGCTGCTTCGATCGGGGACGACAGCTGGCAACTTGTCCGCCATCGCTGGGCCGGAAGTCTTCTGGAGGACGCGATCCTGGAGGCGCCCTGCGCATTGCTGACGGTCGCGGCGGACGCGGCCGCTGGCGAGGCGGGTGCTGACCCGGCCGCTGTGCTGTCCGACCAGGATGCGGCGGCGGGCTCCGATGTGGCTGCGGGCGCCGCGGGTGTGACTGGTGTGCCGGTGGTTACCTTCACACCCGCGCTGGACCCGGCCGATCTGCACGTCTGCGCGAGTCTGTCAGCGGACCAGGGCGGCGGGATGTCGCTGGCGACTGCCCGCGTCGTGATCGGCGGCGGCCGTGGTGTCGGCGGACCCGACGGCTTCGCGGCGCTCGAGGAACTGGCCGGCCTGCTGGGCGGTGTCGTCGGCGTCTCCAGGGTCGTAACCAGCCAGGGCTGGCGGCCGCACCGGCAGCAGGTCGGGCAGACAGGCACGAAGATCGCGCCGGAGCTCTACCTGGCCTGCGGCATCAGCGGCGCGATCCAGCACCTGGCGGGCTGCCAGGCGGCGAAGCACGTCGTGGCGGTTAACACCGACCCGGACGCACCGATCATGTCGCGCGCCGAATATGCCGTGATCGGCGACCTGAACGAGGTGATCCCGGCGCTGGTGGCCGCGATCAAGGAAGCTAGCGGCCGCGGTTAGCCGCTAGGTCGCTTGCGGTGGTTGGTCGGCGTCCAGTACTGCTCGCTTGCGGTGGCCGTCGGCGTGCGGCTCTGCTGGCTTGCGGTGGCCGCCGGCGAGCCCCCCGGCGGCTCGCCTCTTGATCGATGTTGATTTAGGGGGCCTATAGCCCCGCTAACTTCACGACGATCATGACGGCCGCCGGGGGGCGTCGAGTTGGTTACCGTTTCCTGTTGTCCGGCGTCAGGTCAGCTGGACCTGATCCAGGTGTTGCTGAACGCGCCTGAACTCGACATCGAGCTGGTCGAGTCCTTGTCGAGGCCGCTGTTGTCGATCATGACGATCGACGTCGGGCTCTGGGTACCCATCGAGCTGCCATTAGCGCTGGATGCCGTGTAGTTGATGGTGCCGAAGTCGGCGAGTGGCAGGATGCCGCCGCTGGCCGTGCAGCACGGCGCTTCGGTGATGACTTCAGCGGACGACCTGTCGAACCCGCTCTCGCTGATCGTCTGGGTCTGTGTCCAGCCGCGGGTGTTGTCCTTGAGTACGAGGGTGTAGGTGTCCGTTCCGGAGAACGTCACCGATGCACTGATGGAGTCGCCGGGCTCGACGGTGTTGGTGTAGTAGACCGGGTCCGCCGGATACATCTCGTACCAGCCGTAGTAGTCCGGCGTCCTGCCATCGCAGTCAGAGTCGGTTCCGGTCTGCTCCACTGAGTCACTGCTGTAGCCGTCGAGGCCAACCCAGAACGCGGCGTACTGGTCGCTGCTGCGTCGGCCGCTGCTCGTGCATGTCGCCGTCGGCTGCTTCCAGCTGGCGGACACGCTCTTGAAGGCGCCGTTCGATCCGGTCACCGCATAGCCTGACCAGTTCGTGCTCTCGGCCTGGTAGCGACCGTTCCGTTCGACGGCGTGCCTGGCGCCGGGTGATCTCAGCATGACGCCGCCCGGCTTGAAGCCATGCACTGCCGCGCCGCCTGGCCGCACAAGCGTCGTCGACGGGTGGTGCACAGCGGATGCGGAGGCATTGCCGGCTGCCAGCCCGAGCAGCGAGCCGACAGCGAGGACTACCGTCGTGAGGGGAATGCTCCAGCGTCTTAACATCGGTCTCCTTCGGCCGGTTGTACGTGGTGATGCCAGGCTCAAAAAAAGCCCAAACTCATCTGGAGTCTGGGCAAACTACGTAGTCAAGCCTGGAGGCTAGTCATCACCACGATGGGGACGTTGCCGCGAACCTATAGCGACGCCGGTTCATGGTTAAACAAAGGAAAGTTAAAGAATAAGTCAAGAAATCACTTGATATGAGCCGAACTGCGAAACGTCGCACTATGATGCCCGCCGCAATGTGCAGCTTGCATCATCGCCGCCGCCAGCAGGTGACAGACGAGGCACGCCTCGGAGTGCCAGATGGCCTGCACGGCCGCACCGGTGCTGTCTTGGCGGTGGGCTAGCGTGCGCCTCGCCGAGCCGGCGCCGGCTGCGTGGCAGCAGATCGATCCGATTCCGGTCGCGCCGAAGGTCACACTCACCTGCGCCGGGAGCGCGACGCGCGCGGGAGGAAGGCCGCACTCACTTGCGCCCGGTGCGCGAAGCAGCCACCTGGCGCGCGGCGCACGACCGGGCGCCCGAGGGCGACGGCTGGCGGCAGGACCCGGACGTGCTGGATACGCCTGGGAGACGGGTGTGTGCATAGCTGTGGATATCCGGTGGATAAGCAGCGTTACCGGGGGATAACAATCGTCCCACTGTGGACGGCAGAAAGAATCTTGAAAAGATTCTCGCAACGGCTTGCGCGCAGACTGCCGCAGGCAGTAGAAATTCTCTCACCACCTGAACAGCAGGCCACCTCGGGGGCAACCCCGGGAGACTCCGCGAGGTCCGGGGGACCGGATATCGCGTAGGGGCTGTTAACAGGGTGCGGGTCTGGCAGAGCCCGGATCAGTCGAGCAATCGGCAGGTCAGCGGCATGCTGAGACCCCGTGAGGCCCCTGCATCTCATACATGCGGGGGCCTCACGGCGTATTGCGCGCATGCGCCACCGGACGATTCAGCTAGCCCTCTGCATTGTCTGTATGGGTCCGCCCCGCGACCTTGATGCGGCGCAGATTTAAATGCCAGATAATCCAGTTGGCGCCAAAGTGTCCGGCTAGCGCATGTGGCTCCATCAAAGAATCTTGGAATTGTTTCAGGAAAGCCCTTGCGCTGAGCCTTGTGACAGGCGTAGAAATGCGTTCACGGCCAAGACGGTCCCGACCCCGGAGCAATCCGCGGACGGCGCAGAGCGGGCAACCGCGACACGCTGTTGGGCCCAGCCCCTGGCAGTGCAGGTGACGTGAGCTAGCGTCGGCCGAGCAATCGGCAGGCAGGCGAAGCGGCACCTAGCTGAGGCCCCTCCATCTCATACATGGGGGGGCCTCAGTCCGTCTGGTGCCCGCTTCCTGGCCATGGGTGCCGGGTCGGTGGGCCCTGGGCGCCACCTAGTCGGCACTCACATTCCGACGGATCGGCCTCACCAACCAGTCGCCCGCCTGACAGACCACTAGGACGCGCGCTGCGTGTCGGAAACCCGGAATAGCGGCACCGTAATCTGGCCTGTCATAGTGACCGGCGTGGACAGTTCGGAGCCGAGCGAGCCGCCGCAGACCCGGACTGCCCGGCTGCTGCGCTGGCAAGCGGACGCCTGCCGGGAACTCGGCAGCCCGCTCTACGGCGATCTGCTGACGCGCGCCGCAGGCGATCTCGTCGCGGGCGGGCCGACAGCCGAGGTTCTCCGCGGTCACCTCGACGACCGGCTTTCGAGCGTGCTCGCCCTGCGCTTGCTCGGCGGTGTGCACGCTCTTGCGTTGTCCGGCCAGGCGCCGGAGCTTGCTGCCTTCTACCCCAGTTGCGGCGGAAGCCCCGAGAGCGAACCCGGCAGCCCGATGGCCTGGGCAGCGCTCAGGCGCGTCCTGGCCGAACAAGGCGAGACTGTCCGGGCCTGGCTCGACTGGCCGCCGCAAACGAACGAGGTAGGACGCGCGGCCGCGCTGCTCGGTGCGCTCCGGCACGTCGCCGCCGCAGTCAGCCTGCCCATCAGGCTTGCCGAGGTTGGTGCGAGCGCCGGCCTGAACCTGCGTGCCGACCACTTCTTCGTTTCCGGGCCCGCGGGCAGCCAGGGCGACCCGAAATCACCCGTCGTGCTGAGCCATGGGTGGCTCGGTGACCCGCTGCCGCCTAGCCAGATCGAGGTCGTCGAACGAACCGGCGGCGACCTGGCACCCATCGATCCGCTGACCGATAAAGGCCGGCTGACCCTCACTGCCTATGTCTGGCCGGACCAGGCCGACCGGCTCAGTCGTCTTCGCGGCGCCTTCGAAATCGCCCGCCAGGTACCGGCTGAGCTGCAGGCAGAGTCGGCGTCGGCAACGGTGGCCAGACTCAACCTCGCGGCGGGTAGCTGGACAGTGCTCTGGCACTCGATCTTCCGGCAGTACCTGAGCGACCTGCAGCGGGCAGAGCTGGCTGAGGGAGTTGCCGCACTGGGCGCAACCGCGACATCAAGCGCGCGGTTCGCCTACGTCTACCTCGAGCAGTCCAGGGCCGGCGGCTGCCCGGTCACGCTGACGACCTGGCCTGGCGGACACCGGCGCGTGCTTGGATCAGCTCCCGCGCATGGCCTCCCGGTCCGCTGGCACGCCTAGCCGCTCAGGCCGCGCCAGCAGGCCCGCTAGCTCCCGCTCCAGGCCGGCAGTGCCGACGTCGATCGTCCGCAGCGGCAGGCCGAACAGCTCCGCAATCCGCGCGGCCTGCTCCGTCAGTGCCTCCGTCGGGTCCTGCGCGAGCCAGACCAGCC
The DNA here is from genome assembly GCA_963831615.1 of uncultured Actinomycetota bacterium. GTDB lineage: Bacteria > Actinomycetota > Actinomycetes > Streptosporangiales > Streptosporangiaceae > JAJYUU01. The sequence continues at coordinate 1,013,413 of CAWHQU010000008.1, forward strand.
GGCGGTAATGCGCGAAGTAGTCAGCCCACAGTTCGGGGTGCCGGTCTAGCCCGAGCCCGCCGAGCACCGTGGTCTGGAAGCTGCGTACCAGGAAATCGGTCAGCAGGTACGTACCCGGCTCGCGCGCCAGCAGCGCACGCACCCGGCTGGCACCGCCGAGTACGTCATAGCAGTGCAAACCGCTGAGCCTGGCAATGCCGAGCCGGGAGCACAGCTCGTCGAGCGCGCCGTAACTCCCGCAATCGGCGTAGCCGAGCGCCACCCGCAGGCCTCGCTCCTGCAGCGATCCGGCCAGCTCGGCGGCTGCCGGCGCGATCCGGTCCGGCCGGTTGTGCAGCACGGCTGGCAGCGGGTGCACCTCGACCGGCCACCCCCGGCGCGCCGCGATCTCACGCACCAGGCCGGCGATCGCACCGCAGGCGATCACCGCGAGCGCAGGCGTCGTGTTATCAGGGCCGGAACGGGCACTGGCGGGCAAGCTGCCATCAGTCCGGGAACTGAAGCTGGTCGACGAAAGCGTCGTTGAAGCCGTCGCGGTCGGAGAGCTCGACATATCTCACCTCCCCGAGGAGGGCAACCGCCGCTGCGCGCTCACGGACCGACAGCAGCGCCATCTTGGCACCCTCGCCTGCCACGTTGCCTGCGCTGACGACTCGCAGTACCGGCAGCTTCGGTACCAGGCCCAGGGCGATCGCGCTGGCCGGCGACAGGTAACTGCCGAACGAGCCTGCCAGCAGCACCTGCTGAACGTCGCCGGCGGTGAGCCCGGCCTCGTCGAGCAGCACGTGCCAGCCTGTCGCGATTGCTGCCTTGGCGAACTGCAACTCGCGGATATCGCGCTGCGACAGGTAGACAGACGCCGAGACATCGCCTGGCTCAGCGAGCCAGTGCAGCACGAACACCCGCTCCTTACCCAGCATGGTCAGCCGCTGCGCCAGGGCCGGCGCAAGCCGGGCCGCGAACTCGTCGGGCACAAGGCGACCGGAGCGATCGAGCAAGCCCGCCTTCACCAGGCCGGCCACCGCGTCGACGAGCCCGGATCCGCACAGGCCGGCCGGCTCGCAATCGCCGATCACGGTCAGCGTCAGGCCATCGGCGCCGATCGACACGCCTTCGATGGCCCCATCCGCTGCACGCATTCCGCACCGGATGGCCGCTCCTTCGAACGCCGGGCCTGCCGGGGCAGCAGTGCCGAGCAGCCAGTCGCGGTTGCCGAGCACGATCTCGCAGTTGGTGCCGATGTCGATGAACAACCGCGTGCGAGCATCCCGGTTCATGCCGGAGGCGAGAAGCCCAGCGGTGATGTCGCCGCCCACGTACGCACCGAACGCCGGGAACAGGAACGCACGCGCCCGCGGGTGGGCCTGGCACGTCCAGGTCGGCCGCGAGCACTTCCGGCAGCTGCCGCGCGGCCATGATGAACGGGGCCACGCCGAGCGGCTCCGGGTCGATGCCGAGCGCGATGTGCGTCATCGTGGCGTTGCCAGCGATCGCGATCTCGGCAACATCGGCCGGATCGGCCTGCGCCTCCGCGCACACCTCAGCAGCCAGCTCCCCCAGGGTTTCCCTGGCGAGCGAGCTCAGCGTGCCCAGCGCGCGGGGATCGAGCATCGTTGCGCTGATCCGGGTGATCACGTCGGCGCCGAACGGCTGCTGCTTGTTCAGCATCGACGCCACTGCGAGCGGCGTCCCGGTACTGAGGTCGAGCAACGTCGCGACGACTGTTGTGGTGCCGAGGTCGAAGGCGATGCCGAGCAGCTGCCCGGTCGTGTCGCCAGCTTGCACGTCGATGAGCACGTCGTCGACGATGACCGCGGTGACCTTGAAGTCGGCAGAGCGCAGCCTGCGGCCGAGGTCGCGCAGCACGGCGAGATCTACCCGCAGTTCCAGGTCGTCCAGCGCTGCCAGCACCCGCTCGATGTCGGTCTGCTGATCAGCTAGCGATGGCTCGGCCAGCTCCAGGTAGCGCTTCTGTGCGGCGGGCCGCAGGATGACCTGACGGCCGACGCCGACTGTGGCGGCCTTCGGCCTGGTTACCAGCGGCGGAACTTCAACCTGCACGTCAGCGTCCGCCAGGGCGCGGCACGCCAGCCGCCAGCCGCCTCGCAGCTCCTCTGGCGAGAAAGCGCGCGCGTCGAGCGGAGACACTGGCATGTTGCCGTCCAGCACACGGACCTTGCACTTCTTGCAGGTGCCGTGGCCGCCGCAGGTCGAGTCGATCGCGATGCCGTTCCAGCTGGCCGCATCGAACAGGGTCACGCCTGGCGGCACTCGCACCCGCAAGCCGCCCGGCTGGAAGTGCAACTCGACGCGCGCGGGCAGCTCGATCTCGGGCTCTGCCGTCGTGCGGGTCACTGTCGTTCCGGGGCAGAGCTAGCCGAAGGGCCCGCCTGACCGGTACTAGCCTGACCAGTACTTGCCAGCCTGGCCCGGTGCGCCGCGATCCATGCCGCACCCCACGGGTCGCGGTTGGTCAGCAGGTCAGCTGCCTTCACCGCCTGGACCAGATGGGCCGACCTAGCGTCCATGATGGCGCTGGTGAGGCCGCTGGCAATAGCCATCGGCAGGAACGCGGCACCGATCGCGCCGCGGTCGGGCATTCCGAACGACACGTTAGACGCGCCGAGCGTCATGTTCACTCCCAGCTCGTCCCGGAGCAGCTCGATCGTCTCCAGCGTCCGGAGCACCAGGGAGGTGTCAGCGCCGACCGGCATGGCTAGCGGGTCGATCACGATGTCCTCGATCGCGATGCCGTACTTGCCAGTGGCCACATCCACGATCTTGCGCGCAAGCTCTAGCCGCCTGGCGGGCTCTTCCGGGATCTCCTCCTCGTCGTTGGGCAGCGCGATGATTGCCGCCCCGTGCCGTTTGACCAGCGGCAGGATCGCATCCAGGCGGTCATCTTCCGCGGTCACTGAGTTGACAAGCGCCTTGCCCTGGTAGACGGCAAGTCCGGCCTCGAGCACTTCGATGATGGAGGAGTCGAGGCAGAGCGGCAGATCGCAGCGCGACTGGATCACCCCGATCGCGCGGGTCATCAGCTCTGCCTCGTCGCACAGCGGGACGCCCATGTTCACATCGAGGACCATCGCGCCGCCGGCTAGCTGCTCAGTCACGTCGATCTCGACCCTGGCTAGATCGCCGCGCCGCAACTGTTCCTGGAAGACCTTGCGGCCGGTCGGGTTGATCCGCTCACCGATGATGCAGAACGGGTTCTCCCCGCCAATCCGCACCTCGCGGCTGGCGGACGACAGAACTGTTTCCATCGCAGCTGGATCCGTTCGCTAGTGGGCGGTGGGTTGCCTGGCGATCGCGCGTGGCCGGAGCCCGGTCAGGCCGACGCGACCGCGCGGCGCGCCTGCATGAGTTCCTTCGCGCGGACCACGGCCGCCGAGGCGTCGGAGGCATACCCGTCCGCGCCGACCACGTTCGCGTACTCCTGGGTGACCGGTGCTCCGCCGACCATCACGAGCACCTGGTCGCGCAGGCCGGCCTTTTCCAGCGCGTTGATGTTGGCCTTGAACATCGGCATCGTGGTCGTCAGGAAGGCGGAGAAGCCCACGATGTCCGGCTGGTGCTCTCTGATCGCATCCAGGAACTTCTCCGGCGCGACCTGCACGCCGAGGTCGATCACTTCGAATCCAGCGCCCTCGAACATGATGTTGACCAGGTTCTTGCCGATGTCGTGCACGTCGCCTTTGACCGTGCCCATAACGATCTTCCCGATCGCCGGGGCTCCGGTCTCGGCCAGCAGCGGCCGCAGGATCTCCAGCGCTCCGGCCATCGCCTTCCCGGCGATCAGCATCTCCGGCACGAAGAAGTCACCTCGCTCGAACCGGGCGCCGACCTCCTCAAGCGAGGGAATCAGCGCCTCGTAGAGCAGTGTCTCCGGACCGAGGCCTTGCGCCAGGCCCTGCTTGGTGAGGTTGAGCACTTCGGGGGCGTTGCCGACGAGAGTGAAGTCATAGAGCTGGCGAAGTAGCTCGTCTGTGGTCACGAGGCACCTACTTTGGCGGTTGGGAGGGTTTCTTCAGTTGCGCCTTCTTCAGTTCCGGCGGCGGAATGCGGATTACCGGGAGCGGGTCGCTCATGTCCGAGCAGCGCGGAGAGTGAACGGGCCGCAATCATGCAGGAGCGTGCGGCAGCGGGAATCACGCCGGGGATCAGCCGGCTGGCAGGGCCGGAGACCGACAGCGCTCCGACCACGATGGCGCCGTCTGCGAACACCGGCGCGGCTACCGCTACCAGGCCCGGCTCTAGCTCCTCGATAGTCACTGCGTAACCGCGCTCGCGCACGCCGGTGATTTCTTCGGCAAGGCGGTTACGGCTGGTGATGGTGCGGTCCGTGCGCCGCTCGAGCTTGCCCCTGGGCAGGTCGGCTGCGCCGAAGGCCAGCAAGACCTTGCCGAGCGCGGCGCAATGCAACGGAACCGTGAGGCCAACCCAGTTCGTGCCGCCGATCAGGTACTTGCTATCCACCTGGGCGATCTGCTCAACCAGCCCGCCGTCGCGGCTCACGCCCAGGTTGACCGTCTCGCCGGTCTCTTCTCCCAGCTGAGCGAGCACCGGCTGGGCCACGCTCACCAGGTCGGCTTCGGCCCCGCCGCGCCAGGCATACGAAACGAACACCTCGCCGGGCGAGAAGCGGCCGGCCAGGTCGCGGCGGACCAGGCCATTACGCTCCAGCGCGGTCAGCAGCCTCGACGTCGTGCTCTTCGCCAGGCCGCTGGCGGCGATCAGCTCGGTGAAGGAAACCGGGTCGCGGTGCCGGGCAACCTCGATGAGCAGCTGGGCCGCCCGGTCGACGGCCTGAGTCCCGGTCGGAGAAGTCACGGCAGTTGTCTCGCTCGCACTGATCCCGCTGGCAGTGATGCCGCCCGCACAGGTGGCTGGCCTTCTGAGCCATTTCAAGCAGTTCCATAGTACGGAACATTGTTCTACGATGTGATCCTAGATTCGTCCTGTCACGCTGGTCAAGACGCCGCCGTTCCATTGGCCGTTCCTGGCTGGTGCCGTCGGATTGCTAGCACTGCCGTTCTGGGATTGCACAGTCGTTCTGAGTTCGCTGGCGAGGTGGCAATGTTCCGCAACACGATGCCGAGGTACGAGATCCTCTCGCCGGACGCGGTCGGCGTGCTCGACAAGGGCTGGCGCCGGATAGTGTCCGAGATCGGCGTCCAGTTCGCCAAGCCCGAGGCCGTCGAGCTGTTCCGCAAGGCTGGCCAGCGCACCGACGGCGAGGTCGTCTACCTGGACCCGGACTTCGTGCTTGAGCAGGTGGCGCTGGCACCGCGGGAGTTCGACGTGCAGGCCCGGAATCCCGCGAACAACGTGCACATCGGCGGCGACGACATGGTCTTCGGCGCGGTTTACGGCTCGCCGTTCGTGCGCGAGGGCGACGTGCGGCGCGACGCCACCATGGAGGATTTCCGCCGGCTATGCATGCTCTCGCAGTCGTTCAGCCAGCTTGACTCTGCCGGGGGAGTCATCTGCGAGCCGAACGATGCGCCGCTTGACTCCCGGCACCTGGACATGATCTTTGCGTTGCAGACAATCACCGACAAGATCTATATGGGAAACGTGGTGTCCGGGCCTAATGCCGCGGACACCATCGCGATGACGGAGATTCTCTTCGGCGGCCGCGCCGCGATCGAGGCAGTGCCGGCGACGATCTCGCTGATCAACTGCAATTCACCATTGCGCTGGGACGACCGGATGCTCGACGCCCAATTTGAGTACTGTGCCGCTGGCCAGCCGGTGGTACTAACCCCGTTTCTTCTCATGGGTGCGATGTCACCGGTCACGATCCCGGCCGCGCTCGTCCAGCAGCTGGCCGAAGCACTGTCGGGGATCGCCCTGGCGCAGCTGATCAGGCCTGGCTGCCCAGTAATATTCGGGTCGTTCCTGTCCAATATCGACATGCAGTCCGGCTCGCCTAGCTTCGGCACGCCGGAATCCGGCATCGGGCTGCTGTGCACCGGGCAGCTGGCGCGGCACTTCGGCCTGCCGTTCAGGACAGGCGGCGGGCTCAACTCCAGCCAGACCTGCGACGCGCAGGCGGCCTATGAGTCGCTGATGACGCTGCTGCCGACGTTTCTGGCCGGCACGAACTGGGTCATGCACGCTGCGGGCTGGCTGGAAGGCGGGCTGGTGTCGTGCTACGAGAAGTTCATCGTCGACATCGAGTTGCTGCGGATGCTGCGCGTGGAGTTCACGCCGCTGGAAATCGACGAGGCGTCGCTGGCTTTCGGCGCGCACACCGAGGTCGGGCACGGCGGGCACTTCCTTGGCGCGCAGCACACCATGGAGAGATTCCGCGAGTGTTTCTACCGGCCGTTGCTCTCGTCCACGGCGAATTACGAGCGCTGGCTGAAGCTCGGCGGCAAGGACGCTACTGCTCGCGCCGGCGAGATTGTCGCGAAGACGCTGGCCGAGTACGAGCAGCCGCCGCTCGACGACGCGATCCGGGCTGAGCTGGCCGATTATGTCGCCCGGCGTCGTGCCGAGCTCGGCGACTGAGGTCTCCGGAGCTGCCGCGCTCGCCTATGCCGATGGCCAGAAATCGGAAAACACGGCCCAACCGGAGTAAAAACTTTCCGCGCTCGTGCTGTTGTGCGCGTTAGTCGCCCCGCACGCCGGTGCTTTGTCCTAATAAATCGCTCATGCCTGCATTAATGCGGCCAGATAATTGTGCCTGTATGGGCGGAATAATCTCCCTGGTAATGGTCGGCTAGCTATCCCGGAATCGCCACTGCCTGGTCAATCTGTGCGATCTATTGTGCATTCACGCACGCATAGCCTGGTACATTCCCGGAGGTCAGGCGCCTGTGTGTCGTCCGGGCGCACCTCCGTTAGAAAGTTGCGTGTGAACGAACCCAATACCCGTTGCGCACCGAGGCAATTTTCAATTCGCGTTCGCCGCGTGGTACAGACCGCACTCGCGGTCCTCGTTTTGCTCGTCGCATCCGTCGGACTCACTTCTCATTCGGCTCCGGCCCGGGCCGATACCGCGGCCGTGGCTGCAGCATCAGCCAGGAAAATCCGGCTCTCGGTCTGGTTCTGGGCACTCAAGCAGAGGGGCAAGCCCTATCTCTGGGGCGGTACCGGCCCTTACGGCTTTGACTGCTCAGGCCTGGTCTACGCGGCTTACCGGGCGCGTGGCATAGCGCTGCCGCGCACGACATACGAGATGCTCGGCAACTGGCGGCTGATCCGGATTCGCAAATCCCAGGCAAAGCGTGGTGACCTGGCCTTCTTCGGCTCCGGTCACGTCGAGCTATTCGCCTGGGGCGACCTGACGTTCGGCGCGGCCGACTCCGGCACCCGCATCGGTTACCACCGGATGAACGCGTACTGGCACCCGACGATGTACTTCAAGGTGCGCACTTCAGCCGGCCGGCGCCGGCGCCGGCTCGCTGACCGTCACTGCGAGCCGGTCCCGGCGGGCGCGCTTACTCGGTGAGCCGGCGCGGCCCGGCGGAGTCTTTCGCCAAGGTCATCCGGACTTGGCACCCGCTGGCGCGCCGGCCAGCGCGTGCTTCGCCGCCGGGAGCGGCTTGACCGGGCGTCCTGCCAGCATTAGCGCTGGCAGGAGCGCCAGCCCGGTGAAGGCGACGCACCACCAGAAGGTGTGATCGAAAGCGGCGGACAGCCCGGCCGGGCCGGGCGCATGACTGGCCTGGCTGGTGAGGATGACCACCAGGACGGCCGCGCCGAACGCGCCGCCGATCTGCTGCATGATCCGCGTGGTGCTGCTGGCGTGCGGCAGCTCCGCCTTCGACAGGCCCTGGAACGCGCCGGCCATCAGCGCGATGGTCGCCGCGCCGAGCCCGGCGCCGCGGACTAGCAGGGCGGTGCCGAGCAGCCACTCGCTGGTATGCGCGCCCGCGAGCGCGAACGGTACCGTTCCGGCAGCGGCGAGCACGATGCCGGCGATCGAGACCGGGCGCGCCCCGATCTTGTCGGTGAGCCTGCCGACGATTGTGCGGGGCAGGATGCTGCCGACGCCTTGCGGCACCAGCAGCAGCCCTGCCGCTAGCGCGCTGTACCCGCGGTCCTGCTGGAAGTACAGCGGCAGCAGCAGCATGGCGCCGTAGATCGACAGCCCGGCGAGGAACAGCAGCATGCTCGCTCCGGCAAAGCTCCGCGACCGGAACAGCCGCAGGTCCACCAGCGGCTCGGCGGCGGTGCGCAGTGCATGCCAGACGAATCCGGCCAGCAGAGCCGCGCCTGCGGCCAGCGGGACGATGACACGCGGATGACCGAAGCCGCCAGCGGTGCTGACCTGCGCCAGGCCGTACAGCAAGCCGGCCAGTGCAGGGCAGAGCAGCACTAGCCCGGCGACGTCGAGCCGCGCCGCGGCAGTTCCCGCCCCGCCCGCCTGCTGAGGGCGCCCGGCGGGCAGGCCCCGCCACGCCAGGATGATGGCCGCGAGGCAAACCGGGACATTCACGTAGAAGATCCACCGCCAGCTGGCATTGCTGATGATGAGTCCGCTGATCACCGGGCCTAGCACCGGTACTACGGCGACCGGGAGGCTGACCGAGGCCATTCAGCCGGCCGAGCTGGCGGCCGCCGGCTGCCTGGGTGATCAAGGTGGTCAGGACCGGCATCATAAGGCCGCCGCCGATGCCCTGGAGAACCCGGAATCCGATGAGGCTGCCGATGTTCCACGCCGCGCCGGAGAGCACCGAGCCGGCCAGGAATACGACGAGTGCGAACAGCCAGGTGGCGCGACCGCCGAAGCGGGCCAGCATCCAGCCGCTGAGCGGGATGACCATGCCGAACGACAGCAGGTAGCCGGTGATCACCCACTGGATCGCGGACACGGTGACGTGCAGATCGCGGCCGATCGTCTCGATGGCCACGTTGACGATCGTGGTGTCGAGCAGCGACGGTATCGCGCCGAGAAGCAAGATCGAGATGAGGCGGATCAGCGACCTGTCGAGCTTGGCAGGCGAGGCAGATGAGTCCGTGACCGGCTGACTGATACTCATGCCGCAGTAAACTACACCGTGCAGTGCAAAGTTGTATACCAGGAAGTGTAATTAGGTACACTAGCCAGTGCATGACTTGGCGCTGGTCGCGGCAGAGCCCAGGGCGAGACAGAGTAAGGACGGAGGCGCAAGCGGATGACGGTCCATCGGGCTTACCCCCGGTCCGGGCGGGAGCGGCCGGTCAAACCGGGCGTCCCGCGCATGACGAGTCGCGGCGGGCGCGTGGGAGCATCCGAGCGCAAGCGGGCGGCGATCGTCCAGGCTGCGCTGCGCTTGTTCTTGCGCGATGGTTTCGCGCGGACCAGCGTCGACGCGATCGCCGACGAGGCAGGCGTATCCAAGCGAACGATCTACAACCACTACGGCGACAAGGAGAACCTGTTCCTGTCGGTGATCGGCGACACCTACGACTCAATGATCGCGGTAGTGGTGCGGCTCATTGACCAGTACCTGACTGACGTTCCCGATGACGCCCTGGAGGAGAACATCATCGGATTCTCCTGCGACGCTGCGTTGATGGCAGCGCGGTCGTCGGACCGCTCTGCGATGATCCGGCTGATGATGTCAGAGGCAAGGCATTTTCCTGAGCTCGCGGTCGTGCAGATGCGTCCGCGCGGCATCACTGCAGCCATTGCCGAGCGGCTGACGAGGCTGGCCGAGCGCGGCCTGCTCGAGGTGCCCGAGCCTGAGGAGGCGGCTAACCACCTCTTCGCTCTCACCATGGGGCAGATGAACAACCGGTCGCTGTTCGGAGCCTTGCCGCTGACCGACGATGAGATCAGGCGGATGGCCACCAGCGGGGCGCGCGCGTTCCTGCGTGCTTACCTGCCGCGCTGACCGCCGGATCGCTGGCCCCGACACGGTCACGCGGGGCTGTCTGTGCCTGCATCTGCCTCTGCCTCTGCCTCTGCCTCTGCCTCTGCAAGCGCATGTTCCGCGTCCTTGATTCGTTCTGGTATCAGCCCCGCGGCCCGTGACTCGGCGACCGCCCGTCTCAGCAACTCGATCGCTCTTTCCCTGCTGCCCGCTTCAAGCTCGGCTTGCCCGAGCGCTACCAGGCCGCTCGGGATCCGTCGCTGGTCGCCGAGTTCTTCCCGCAGGTCAAGCGAGATCTGCAGATGCCGCACGGCTTCCGCGGGCTGGCCGGCCTCGACGAGGAAGTAGAAGCCGACGTGCCGGTGCACCTCCGAGCGCAGGTACAGCCCGCCGGTCTGCTTACCGTCTGCCTCCTGCTGAGCGCCGGCCTGCTGCTTGGTGATGAGGCCAAGCGCCTGCCAGTAGTACGGCATCGCCGCCGTCCAGTCGCTGTGCAGCACCTGGTAAACGAGCCCGAGCCCGAACAGCGACTGCGCGCTGTCGGCAGGCTCACCCAGCTGCTGCCAGCAGGCCAGGGCCTGGCGGAACAGCCGTTCCTCGGCATCGATGTCGTCCTGGCTCACCGGCGAACCGCTCATGAGCGTCGTGATGTTCTGGTAATGAGCCAGCATGCCAATCGAATCGGTCGCGCTGGCCTGTACGCCTACGTCGGTGCCGAGCATTGCTTCAGCGTGCGCTGCCCCCAGCAACTCCCGCGCGGTGCCGAAGTCCCCGGTCCGGAACGCGGCATCAGCAAGTGCTTCCTCGCCCGCTGCGAGAAGAGCTCGGACTTCTTGCTCCGTCGCCATGGCCTCGATCGTAGTCGCGGCGAGCGTTAAGATCGCCGACTTCGCGCCGCGCCGGCGACAGCGATGAGCGAGGGGAACGCGCCGGGCCGAAGCGCCGCTATCGCATGCCGCAGCTGGTTTGCCAGGATGGTTCCGTGACTGGGCTGACTGACGGCATGTCTGCAGTGGTGTTCGACTTCTACGGCACACTGACGCCGATCAGCCCGAGTGAAGCGTGGGCGAGCAACGCCGCGCAGCTCGCGGCAGTGCTGGGAGTCCCCGTCGCGCCGCTCATTCAGCTACTGGACGACAGCTTCCCGGAACGGATCAGCGGCGCGCTCGGTGACGTTCGGCAGACCATGCAAGTGCTCGCCGGCAGGCTCGGCGTGCGGCTGACAGCCGAGCAGCTCGACGAGGCCAGCCATACTCGCCGCAGCGTGCAGGAGTCGATGTTCACGCTTCGCCCCGAGGCGCTCGGCGTGATCCAGGTCCTGCGGTCGGCCGGCCTGAAGACCGGACTGGTGTCGGATTGCACGTCGGAGTTGCCGGATGCCTGGTCACGTCTGCCGCTGGCCGCGGTGATCGACGCGCCGGTCTTCTCCTGCGTCGAACGAACGCGCAAGCCCGACCCTGCGCTGTTCCGCAAGGTCGCGGCCGACCTGCAGACTGAGCCGGCCAGCTGCCTCTACGTCGGTGACGGCGGCGGCCGCGAGTTGACCGGGGCGAGCGGGGTCGGGATGCGCGCCGTGCTGCTGGCCGGCCCGGACTGGCATGAGCACAGTGATCAGCGTCGTGAGTCCGGCTGGGCTGGGCTACGTGTCGGCTCACTGACCGAGCTATGCCCTTGACCTGGCAGTTCGTGTCAAACGGGCAATTCTGGCTGACAATGGAGTGATGGATGATCTCGAACAGGTCGGCGCCGCGTATCTGAACCATCTCACCGATGCTGACCTGCTCGCGCTGGTGCATGCGGACGAGGTCTCGCCGGCTACCGCGCAGGCCCGGCTGGCCGCTCTGCGCAGGGCTCCCGAACTGCTGCTGGACGTACTGGACCGGCCAGCCGTTTCCGCGAGCTTGCTTAACCTCGCTTCGGCCGACTCAGCCGAGCGCTTCACCCTGATTTCGCCCTTTCTTGTCTTCGCTGCCGCGATCCACCGGATTGCCGCCGACCTGCGGACCAGCGCGTACGCCCCAGAGCGCACATCGCCGCGGTTGCGGGTGCCGGTGTTCGACGGGCCGCAACTCGCCGCGTACCTTGCCAGCCCGGCCCATCGCTTGTTCCTGGCCGAACTGCTGGCCTCGTTTGCGCGTTCCTCCAGCGGGGTTGTGGTGACTCGCACCTCCCAGGGACTGCGCCGGCGCCGCTGGAACGACCTCGATCTCGGCAGGCTCGCGATGCTGCTCGACGCACTGCCCGAGCCAGACCGTCCGCCGGTGTGGCGCCGCCTGGGAGATCTGGCGCTTTTCCTGAGCGGCGTGTTTCCGGCCGCGATCGAGCGTGCGCTCTCTGGCCGGCTCGATCCTGCGCGGCTGGCCAGGTCCACAGGTCTGGCTGGCCCGCCGGCCCCGGACCTCGGGCCAGCCGAGCTGTTCGAGTGGTTCGGCGCCGGCTGGTACAGGCTCGCGGCCAGTCATGCCAGCGCGAGTCAGGCCAGCACTAGGCCTGCTGGCGTCAGTCACCCTGGCCTCAGTCACCCTGGCCTCAGTCGCCCTGGCCTCAGTCATGGCGACAGCAGCCACGCTGACCAAGGAAGGGCCGCCCCGGTCGTTACCAGCGCCGCCGCCGTCTCGGCTATCGCGCTGCGAGACAACGCCGAGTACTTCCACCAGGCACGCCGCGTGCTGAACGCAGCGGCTGACCGGTACCTGTTCCCGGTCGGTGTCGACTGGCTGACCCCGCCTGCCTGACCCCGCCTGCCTGACCCCGCCTGCCTGACCATCTCTGCCCTGCGGACGACGTATCCCCGGCCGCCGGCCGGGGATACCTTTGCCGTTAGGCGGCAGGGGCGGCCGCAGGCTCGTAGGAGAGGTTCGGCCGCAGCCAGTACTCGACTTCCTCGATGGTGACGCCCTTGCGGGCCGCGTAGTCTTCGACCTGATCCCGGCCGATCCGTCCGACCGCGAAATACCGGGCGGAAGGGTGGGCGAGCAGCAGCCCGCTGACGCTGGCCGCCGGGGTCATCGCGAAGGACTCGGTGAGCGCGATGCCGATCCGGCTTGCGTCGAGCAAGTCGACAAGCTTCTGCTTCTCCGAGTGGTCCGGGCAGGCCGGGTACCCGAATGCGGGCCTGATGCCGCGGAACCGCTCTGTGTGCAGTTCCTCGACCGCTGGCGCCGAGTCGGCCTCGTACCAGGAGCGGCGCGCTTCCAGATGCGCGTGCTCCGCGCAGGCCTCGGCGAGCCGGTCGGCCAGCGCTTTCACCATGATGCTGCGGTAGTCGTCCTGCTCCCGTTCGTAGCGGCGGGCGAGTTCCTCGGCGCCAGTGACGCACACCGCGAACGCGCCGACATGATCGGCGTCCGGAGCGACATAGTCGGCCAGGCAGCGGTTCGGCCGGGTGTCGGTGCGTGTCATCTGCTGGCGCAGCATCGGGAATCGCAAGCCGGGCAGCCGGGGCTCGGTGACCACGACGTCGTCGCCGTCAGCATGAGCGGGCCAGAATCCGTAGACGCCGTGAGCCTGCAGCAGCCCGCCCTCGATGATCTCGTCCAGCAGCTCGCTGCCGTCGTCGAACAGTTCCCTGGCGGCAGGCTGGTCCAGGATCGCCGGGTACTTGCCTTTCAGCTCCCAGGCCAGGAAGAAGAACTGCCAGTCGATCAGCTCACGGAGCCTGCGCAGGTCCGGCTCGATGACGGTGGTGCCGGTGAAGGACGGAACCGCGAGGTCGGCAAAGCTCACCTTCTCGCGGTTGGCCTGCGCCTGCCACAGCGGCAGCAGCGGGCGCCGCTGCTTCTCCGCGTGTTCGGTCCGCAGTCGGTCTTGCTCGACGCGGTTCGCCTCGTCAAGTCGCGCCGAGCGCACTGGGTCAAGCAGATCGGAAACCACCCCGACAACCCTGGAGGCATCGAGCACGTGCACGGTCGAGTGCTCGTAGGCTGGCGCGATCCGGACCGCGGTGTGCTGCCGGGAGGTGGTGGCGCCGCCGATGAGCAGCGGCAGGCGCAAGCCGCGGCGCTGCATCTCCTCGGCGACGCTCACCATCTGGTCGAGTGACGGCGTGATCAGGCCCGACAGCCCGACCGCGCTAGCGCCCTCGGCGACGGCGGTGTCCAGGATCTTCGCGGCTGGCACCATCACGCCGAGGTCGATCACGTCGTAGTTGTTGCAGCCGAGCACGACGCCGACGATGTTCTTGCCGATGTCGTGCACATCGCCCTTGACTGTGGCCAGGACGATCTTGCCCTGCGTCTGGCCGGGGTCGGCGCGGCCCTCGGCAATCGCCTGTTCCTTCTCGGCCTCCATGAACGGCTCGAGGTAAGCGACCGACCGCTTCATGGCGCGAGCGCTCTTGACCACCTGAGGCAGGAACATCTTGCCGGAGCCGAACAGGTCGCCGACGATCTTCATGCCATCCATCAGCGGGCCTTCGATCACATCAAGCGGCCGGTCGGCGAGCTGGCGCGCCTCCTCGGTGTCGGCTTCGATGAAGTCGACGATGCCGTGCACCAGGGCGTGCGCCAGCCGCTTCTCCACTGGCGCATCACGCCAGGACAGGTCCACCTCGCGCTTAGTGCCCGACCCCTTGACCGTATCGGCGAACGCCACCAGCCGGTCGGTCGCGTCCGGCCGCCGGTCGAAGATCACGTCCTCGACCAACTCGAGCAGGCCGGCTGGGATGTCCTGGTAGACGACGAGCTGGCCGGCGTTGACGATGCCCATGTCGAGCCCGGCCTTGATCGCGTGGAAAAGAAACGCCGAGTGCATGGCCTCGCGGACGACATCGTTGCCGCGGAAGGAGAAGGACAGGTTCGAGATGCCGCCGCTTATCCGCACGCCAGGACAGCGCTCTTTGATAAGCGGCAGCGCGTCGATGAAGGCCTTGGCGTAACCGTTGTGCTCCTCGATGCCAGTGGCGACGGCAAGCACGTTCGGGTCGAAGACAATGTCCCCCGGCGCGAAACCGGCCTGCTGGGTCAGCAGGTCATAGGCGCGTCCGCAGATTGACACCTTCCGCTCGACGGTGTCCGCCTGGCCCTTCTCATCGAAGGCCATCACCACCACGCCGGCGCCGTAGCCGCGGACCCTGCGGGCGTGCTGAAGGAACTCCTCCTCGCCTTCCTTGAGGCTGATGGAGTTCACGATGCCCTTGCCCTGCACGCACTTGAGCCCGGCCTCCAGGACGCTCCACCTGGAACTGTCGATCATGACCGGGATTCGGGCGACCTCGGGCTCAGTCGCGATGTAGTTGAGGAACGCGGTCATCGCCTGCTCGCCGTCGAGCAGATCGGCGTCCATGTTCACGTCGAGCAGGTTCGCGCCGCCGCGTACTTGCTCAAGGGCGACGTCGACAGCCGAGGTGTTGTTGCCGGCCTCGATGAGCCTGCGGAACCGGGCCGACCCCGCCACGTTGGTCCGCTCGCCGATCATTACGAAACCAGTGTCCGGCCCGATTTCGAAGGGCTCGAGGCCGCTGAACCGGGACGAGGACCGGGCAGCCGCTAGGTCCCGCGGCGGCAGCCCGGCAACCGCGGCCGCGATCTGCTCGATATGCGCGGGCGTCGTCCCGCAGCAGCCGCCGACGATGTTGACCGCGCTTGCCTCGGCGTAGGTGCGCAGCAGCGCCGCGGTCTCGTGCGGCTGCTGGTCGTACCCGCCGAACGCGTTCGGCAGGCCTGCGTTGGGGTGGCTGCTGACGTAGGTGTCGGCCAGCCTGGATAGCTCCTCGACGTGCGGGCGCATCTCTGCGGCCCCGAGCGAGCAGTTCACCCCGACGACGAGCGGCTTGGCATGCTCGACCGAGGTCCAGAACGCTTCGACGGTCTGCCCTGACAGCGTCCGGCCGGACAGGTCAACGATGGTCACCGAGATCCACAGCGGCAGCTGCGGGGCCACGTCCCTGGCCGCCGAGATAGCCGCCTTAGCGTTCAGCGTGTCGAAGATCGTCTCGACCAGGAGCAGGTCGACACCGCCTTCGGCGAGGGCGCTGATCTGCTCGGCATAAGCGTCATGTACCTGGTCGAAGCTGACGGTCCGGTAGGAGGGGTCGTCGACCTGCGGCGACAGCGACAGCGTGACGTTAAGCGGCCCGACCGAGCCGGCCACAAGCTTGCCGCCCGCCTCGTCTGCTGCCTGCCTGGCCAGCCGTGCACCGGCCAGGTTCATGTCGGTGACCGAACCCTGCAGGCCGTAGTCCGCCTGGCCGATGCTCGTCGCGGTGAACGTATTGGTCGTGGTGATATCCGCTCCGGCCGCCAGGTACTGGCGGTGGATATCGAGCACCACGTCTGGCCTGGTCAGGTTCAGCGCATCCGGATCGCCAGCCACATCGTGGGGATGCTCGCCGAAGATCTCGCCGCGGTAGTCCCTGGCCGCAAGCCCGGCGGTCTGCAGCATCGTGCCCCAGGCGCCGTCCAGAACCAGAATCCGCTGGTCCAGCATCCGCCTGATGTCACCGGCATCTGCCACTTGTCCCGCCCTCCCCAGCTAGCCAGAAGAGACGCGGTTGTGGCGCGGACTCTTTAGGCGTTTTTGACCTGGTCGCCAAGCTGTCTGTCAAATCTCTCCAGGTGATTACACAGTACTGCATTCCGTTGTCAGGCGGCCAGCGAGTACCCAGCTGGCAATCAGGGCGGGAACGAGCGGTAACGGGCAGGCCGCTAGCCAGCGAACTCGGCTCTGAGAAGCTCGGCCGCTTGCGAGAGGGCCGCCAGCTTGCCGTCCGCCGAGTCCCGCGGGAGATATTTCATGCCGCAGTCGGGAGCCAGCACGAGCCGGCCAGGCGGGCACATACGGCAGCGCCTTGCGGGCCCGGGCCGCGATCTGCTCGGGCTTCTCCACCTCCGCGGTGCTCAGGTCCAGTACCCCGAGAATGATCGTCTTGCCTGCGAGGTCTGCGAGCACCCCACAGTCCAGGCCAGACTGGGCGGTCTCGATGGAGATCTGGTCGGCGGAGCTAGCCGCCAGCTCGGGCAGGAACGAGTAACCAGAGGGCCGGTCATGAATGATGGCCGCGTAGCCGAAGCACAGGTGCAGGGCGGTGGTGCCGGTAATGCCGGCCAGCGCAGCGTTCACCACGGCTACCCCGTAGTCCTTCGCGGTCTCGGCCCTGGCCTGCAGGTACGGCTCGTCCAGCTGCACGATGTCCGCCCCGGCCGCGAACAGGTCAGCGACCTCGGCGTTGACTGCCTCGGCGTAGCCGAACGCCGCCTCCCGCTTGGTCGGGTAGTAGTCGTTCTGGGCCTGCTCGGACATCGTGAACGGGCCGGGCACGGTGACCTTGATCGTCCGGTCGCTGTGCGCCCGGAGAAATCTCACTGCATCGACATTCACCGGATGGCGGCGGCGGATCGGCCCGGTGATGCGTGGTACTGGGTTCGGATGGCCGCTCCGGTCGAGCGCGGTGCCCGGGTTGTCAACGTCGACGCCGTCGAGCACCGTTGCGAATGCGTTGGAATAGCTCTCCCGGCGGATCTCGCCGTCGGTGATGATGTCGAGACCTGCGTCCTCCTGCGCCCGGATCGCCAGCAGTGTTGCATCCAGCTGAGCCTGCTCGAGGTACTCCGGGCTCACTCGCCACAGTTCCGTTGCCCGCACCCGCGGCGGGAAGCGCCCGGCCAGCTTGCCGCGGTCGATCAGCCAGTCCGGCTGCGGGTAGCTGCCCACAAGTGAGGTGGGGAAGAGCACAGCTGCCTCCGGCAGGAGATAGTGGTGAGGTCCTGCCAAGTATGCGCTGTTCGCCGGCTATTTCGGTGATGCGTCTGGCCAGATAGCGCCGTTCGGGTTCGGTCGGGGCTAGTTCGAGCGCCTGCTGGTAGCTCGCGACCGCTTCCGGGCCTCGGTTCAGCCGCCGGAGCAGGTCGGCCCTGGTCGCTGGCAACAGGTAATAAGTGGCGAGCCCGCCGTCGGCGGCAAGGTCGTCGACGAGGGCGAGACCGGCCTCCGGGCCGAACGCCATCGCGACCGCGACGGCCCGGTTGAGCTCGACGACCGGGGAGGCCACGAAGTTGCCGAGCTCGGAGTAGAGCACTGCGATCTGGGCCCAGTCAGTGTCTTCGGCTCGCGGCGCCTCGGCGTGACAAGCGGCGATGGCTGCCTGTATCTGGTACGGGCCAGCCCGCTGGCGCCGAAGCGCTGCCTCCAGCAGAGAGATGCCTTCGGTGATCTTGGCCGCGTCCCACTTGCTCCGGTCCTGGTCCTCGAGGCTGACGAGGTCACCCTGGGCGTCCAGCCGCGCGGCGCTTCGGGCGTCCTGGAGCAGCATCAGGGCAAGCAATCCGGTCGCCTCGGGCTCGTCGGGCATCAGGCCGGCGAGCAGCAGGCCCAGCCGGATCGCCTCGCCGGTGAGATCCGGGCGCAGCAGGTCCCCTCCGGTTGAGGCCGAGTAGCCCTCGTTGAACAGCAAATACAGCACGGCGAGCACGCCAGTCGTGCGCTCGGGCAGCAGATGAGCGGGCGGCACCCGGTAGGGGATGCCCGCATCGCGGATCTTGTGTTTCGCCCTGGTCAACCGCTTGGCCATGGTGCCTTCAGGGACCAGGAAGGCCCTGGCGATCTCCCCCGTGGTGAGCCCTGCCAATGTGCGCAGGGTGAGTGCGACTCGCGCTTCCAGCGTCAGGGCCGGGTGGCAGCAGGTGAACATGAGCCGCAACCGGTCATCCGGCACGCCGCTGTCGCCCCACGCGGCCGGTTCTTCCGGCACCGCCAGCACGGCCACCTCCTGCAGCTTGACTGCCTCGGTCTTGCTCCGGCGCAGCCGGTCCAGGGCCCGGTTGCGCGCAGTCGTCGTAAGCCAGGCCCCCGGCCGGTCAGGCACGCCGTCGGACGCCCACTTGGTCAGCGCCGCGGCAAACGCGTCTTGGGTGCACTCCTCGGCCAGATCCCAGTTGCCGGTCATCCGGATCAGGGTGGCGACGATCTTGCCCCATTCCTGCCGGAACGCCTCGGCCACGGCGGCCTGGGCTGCGTCAGTTCCGCTGCTGGGCAAGCGCTCGGCGGCGGTTATCTGCTCGCGCGTGGTCATGGGCTCGCGTCATACGCTCGCCAGCACCGGCCGCACCTCGACGACACCCCCGTTCAGGGCCACGGGGTGCCGGGATGCGGCGTAGATCGCCTCGTCCAGGTCGGCGCACTCGATCACGTCGTAGCCGAGGATCTGCTCTTTGGTCTCCGCGAACGGTCCGTCGGCGACCAGCACCTCGTCGCCGCTGTTCCGGACCGTAGTCGCGGTGCTGGTGGGCTGCAGCTGCGAGCCTCCAACCAGCAGAACGCCGCGTGCCTGCATCTCGCGCGCCCACGGCATCCAGCACGGCTCGGCTTCGTTACCGTCCTCTGCAGGGTGCGGCGCGCTATCCGGTGCCGTCTCGTCACCGCACATCAGCAGCATGTACCGCATCACTTCTCCTCCCGTGAGGTCCCGTCTGTCCTTGCGACGAACGAGCGGCTCGGCAACGGACATCTGCCGGGCCGGGAATCTGCCAGCGGAGCCAGAATCTGGTGGCGACAGCTGTCTATCCGAGGCTATGCCGTTCGTCGCTTGAGTACCGGAAGACGATCCTGCTGAGTAAATCAGCGCCAGCCGAGTCAACAGGAGGACATTGTGAGCCTGCCAACCGTCACGAGCCGGGAGCAATGGCTAGCCGCGCGGAAGGAACTGCTCGTCAGGGAGAAGGCACTTACCCGCCAGCGTGATGCCCTGAACGCTGAGCGCCGCCGGCTGCCGATGGTGGAGATCGACAAGGACTACCTGTTCGACGGGCCAGCTGGCATGGTCGGTCTTGCCGACCTGTTCGGCGGGCGGAGTCAGTTGATCATTCAGCACATCATGTTCGACCCGTCCTGGCAGGCGCCCTGCCCCGGCTGCTCGGCCGGGCTCGACGAGCTGGCGCCAGGCGTGCTCCGGCATCTTGAATCGCGTGACACCTCGTTCGCCGGAGTTTCCCGTGCCCCGTACGCCCAGCTGGCAGCCGCGAAGTCAGCTCGCGGCTGGACGCTGGACTGGTACTCGTCCCACGGCAGTGACTTCAACTACGACTTCGATGCCACGCTGGACCCGGCGGTGAACTCGGCCATCTACAACTACCAGTCGCCGGAGAAGGCAGCCGCGGACCCGGTCACCGAGTCGATGGAAGTACCGGGCGTCAGTTGCTTCCTGCGCGACGGGAGCCGGATTTTCCATACGTACTCCACCTGGGCTCGCGGGACTGATCAGGTCGGCAACGCTTACACCCTGCTCGACCTCACCGCGTTCGGTCGGTCAGAGGACTGGGAGGAGCCGAAGGGCCGGGTTGCCAAACCGCATGGCGCCGACCCGACCTTCACCGACTAGGAGGCCGGTGGTCGTGCAGGCAGCCCGGCTTGCTCAAGGATCGCCGGGATAGCCTTCTGCGCGCCGATTGCCATCACGTGCACGCCTGCCACGCCCGGCAGCTCAGCGAGCCGGGCGATGATCTCGCTGCAGAGCTTCTCGCTTTCGGCCAGGATCCGGTCTGCGCTGGCAGCGGCCAGCCGGTCGGCGATTGACTCCGGGATACTCACGCCGGGCAGCGTGGCCAGGTGCGCGAGCGCACGGTGCGAGCGGACCGGGCCAACGCCGGCCAGGATGTAACAGCGCTCGTCCAGGCCGAGGTCACGAACTCGTGCCAGCCACGCGGCGAAGGCTGGCACGTCGAAAACGAACTGCGTCTGAACAAACTGCGCGCCGGCCTCGACCTTGCCGGCCAGCCGGTAGACAGCTTTGTCGATTGCCTCGGTCGCGTCCGGGCCGGCTAGTCCGGGACCGCCGCCGGGCGGGTTCTCGACCGCACCTAGGAACCAGTACGGCGGCGGCTTCAGCTCACCGCCGGACATCAGTCGTCCCTGATCGCGCATCGCGGTTGCCACCTGGAGCAGTTGCCGGCTGTCCAGGTCGAATACTGGCTTGGCGTCAGCGTGGTCGCCGTGCCGCGGATGATCTCCGCTCATGATGAGCACGTTAGGCACGCCGAGCGCAGAGGCGGACAGCAGTTCCGATTGGAGCGCGATCCGGTTCCGGTCCCGGCAAGTGAGCTGCATGATCGGCTCGATCCCGGCGCCGAGCGCGGCCAGGCTGCCGGCCAGGCTGGACAGCCGCACAGCAGCACTCTGGTTATCGGTGATGTTGACCGCGTCGACCCAGTCCCGCAGCTGCGCGGCTGTCCTGGCGATCGGCGCAGTGTCGGCACCACGCGGCGGACCGATCTCAGCGGTAACGGTGAATTCGCCCGCCGCGAGACGGCGCTGGAATCCGCGGGGCGCCGCCGAACGGGCCGGATCCGGTGCGCCGTCCGGTTTGTCCGCCATGCGAACGAGCCTATCTCAGCGCACCTCCGCCGCCTATAAGTCAGCTGCGGCTGCTGGACCGGTGCTGCCGAGCAGCGGTCTAGACGGGGGCCGGGGTCTTCTCGGTACTCAGCCTCCGCCTGGCGACGTTGAGGCGGCCCAGGCCGGACAGAGCGCTGATGACCTGAGCTGCCAGCCCGGCCGACGCGGAGGTCGACTCGGCCAGGCCGACGGTGTCGACCGTAGCGAGCATCGCCGGCTTGATGTCAGTCACCTCAGAGATCATCTGGACGTGCGTTCCCGCGTCGCGCGCAAAACCACAGACCTGCTTGGCATCAGCCGTTTGCGGGTCGCCGAGCACCAGCATCACCTCGCTGCCCAGAGCGACGGAGTAGATCGTGCCTGCCCGGTCAGATGGCGCGTAGCAGATGTCGGACGGCATTGCGGGCCGCACTGACGGATACCGCGAGCGCAACGCCGAAACGATAGGCGCGCCAGCCTCCAGAGTGATACCGGGCTGCATGAGGTAGGAGATGTGCCGGGAGTCACCGGCACGTACTGCGGCCGTCTTCGCCGCGGTGTCGAGTACGGTCACGTACCCCGGCGCGTGACTGGTGATTGCTGTCGTCGATGCCTGACCAGGCTGGCCGATAAGCACGAGTTGCTGACCGCGATCGGCGGTCCGGCTTGCCGCAGTCTGGGCCGCGGCCACCAGCGGGCAGGTGGCATCGACGATGACAGCCCCGCGCCGGGTGGCCTCCGCGCGCACTTCTGCAGTTACCCCATGAGCCGGGAACACGACGACGTCGCCTTGATCTACTTCTGCCAGCGAGTCGGTGACGAGCGCACCGAGTTCGTCGATCGCGCTGGCCGTCTCCGGGGGGATCGCCACCGGGGCAAGCACGTGCACTTTGCGGCCGGTACCGCGGTACTCCGATGCCGCCTGCCGGGCAGCGCTCGCTCCGTGCATCGCGCCGGTGCACCATGGACTGCTCGCGACCAGCAAGGTCCGGCTACGGGAAACTGCGGCCCAGTCTTCGACTACCGCGCGCGCGGCGGCCGCTGATAGCGCGTCGCCCGGAGCTGCCGCCGCAGCGATCGCGGCCGTCGTGCCGTCCTGCTGCGGGCAGGTTGCCAGGAAGAGCTTCGCGTCGAAGTCACCCGACGGATCATCAGAGCGGGGCAGTTCGGCGTGCCTGGCGGTCTGGCCCTTGGCTCGCACCGACGCGGCCACAAGCGGCGCAGCGTGGCAGGTCAGCATGCCGTGCACCGCGTCGCCGATCTGGGTGGGTACCACCACCTCGTCGCGGTGCATTCTGATGCCGGAAACCTGAATTTCCCGTACCGCTGATCGGCTCATTGGCCCGCTGTCCCCCGGCGCTCGGTTCGCGCATAGCGATGCACTGACTGCACATTGCCAGTCCTGCGACGACGGCGTTCCCAGAGCCGTGCCTCGTTTCTCCCAGGATCTGGCCAAAACTCAGCCTGGACGGCAGCGGTCCCTCACTATTATCTAGTTAATCACTAGGAATTAGGGTTAGCTAAATCTAGCCTGGGCCGCAGGGCAGATATGGGTACTAACTCAGTACGGAGATGTGCCCGCCGAGAAAGGATCAGCCGCGATGTCAAAGACCGACGAGTACCTGGAGAACAACCGGCGTTACGCCGAGACCTTCAGCGGCCCGCTGCCGCTGCCGCCGTCGGCGGGCGTGGCCATCGTCGCGTGCATGGACGCCCGGCTTAACGTGTACGACATTCTCGGCCTGTCGGCAGGTGAGGCACACGTGATCCGCAATGCCGGGGGCGCTATTACCGACGACGAGATCCGGTCCCTGGCCATCAGCCAGCGGCTGCTCGGCACGTCGGAGATCATCCTGATCCATCACACCGACTGCGGAATGCTGACGTTCACCGACGATGCCTTCAAGTCGTCGATCGAGAAGGAGACCGGCATCAGGCCGCCCTGGGCCGCCGAGGCCTTCGCCGACCTGGATGAGGATGTCCGCCAGTCGATCGCCCGGATCAAAGCTAGCCGGTTCATCCCGCACACCGATTCGGTTCGCGGCTTCGTTTTCGACGTAGGGACCGGAAGGCTGCGCGAGGTCAGCTGACCGGGAGCGCCGGCTGAGCCGTATTAGCTGAGCCCGTATTAGCTGGCACAGTGTCAGGCGGCGGAAGATCAGGGCCGGTCGTCGGGTGCGTCGCCGGGGATGTCGCCGCGCGGATGATTATCGCTGCCTTGCTGCTCGGCGAGGAACTGCTCGAATTGCGCGCCTAGCTCCTCGGCGGTCGGCACCTGCTCGCCACTTGCGAGCAAGCTTTCGCGGTCAGCGGTGAAGGCGTCGTACTGCTGCTCCAGCGCCTGCACCACCTCAGCCACCTCGGCCGATCCCTCGACCTGGCGGGCAATCTCCAGGTCGGTGCGCCGCGCGGACTCCCGTAGTGCATCAGCGGGCAGCACCAGCCCGGTGGCGCGCTGCACCGACTCCAGCAGCGTCACCGCCGCTGCGGGGTAGGCGGCCTGGGCCAGGTAGTGCGGTACGTGCACGGCGAAGCCAATCGCGGCCCGGCCACCCGCGCCGAGACGGTACTCGAGCAGGGCAGCCGCGCTGCCGGGCACTTGCAGCTTGTCGACCAACGGCCGGTAGCCTTCGATCAGTTCAGGCTGAGTGGCATGCGCGGTGACGCCGAGCTGCCTGGTGTGCGGCACGCCCATCGGGATCCCGTGGAAGCCCACCGCGAGCCGTACCCGCAGGTCGGCAGAGAGTTGCATGACGGCGGCGGTGAACGCCTCCCATTCCCGGTCTGGCTCAAGCCCAGCCAGCAGCAAGAACGGCGTTCCCTCGGCATCGCGGAGCAACGAAACCGCGAGCTCGGGTGCGTCGTAGTCGTCCCAGTGGTCCTTGGAGAACGTCATCACCGGCCGTCTGGACCGGTAGTCAAGCAGCGAGTCGATGTCGAAGCGAGCCACCTGCTCGTGCTCAAGCGTGGTCATCAGGTGCGTGGTGAACAGCCGCCCCGCTGCGCCAGCGTCAATGAAGCCATCCAGGTAGTACAGCATGACGAGATTGCCGTCAGCGTCGGGCGCAGCTGGGCCCAGCTCGAATAGGTCGGCCGGGTTACGCGCCACGGGTCGCAGCCTCCAAGTTTTACTGTTGGTTACCAGTCTTACCAACGACTTGGCGCTGCTGGTAATCCCGGCAGGGTAAACCTACTGGTTTTGCCGGGATAAGCCCGAATCGGCGACCTTGTTACGCGCCTCCCAGCGGGCGAGCAACCCCGCCATCTCGGCGCCGATGAATTCGAAGTAGCTGACGGTCTCGGCCATCCGGACGCCCGCGGGCGAGTCGGCGCCGAGAATGCGTATTCCGTCCTGAAGCTCAGCCGCCCAGCGGGTGAACTGCCGGTCGCGCAACCGGACGATGTCCTGCCAGACGCGGTCCGACATCCAGTAGTGCTGGCGGCGCGAGCCCGGCTCGCCTTCTGCCACGATCAGGCCGACCTGGACGAGGTAGCGCACACCACCAGAGATCGACGCCGGGCTGGCCTGCAGCAACTCGCTGAGCTCCGCGGCAGTCAGCGTGCTGGAGTCCGAGGTCAGCAGCGCTACGAAAATGCGTGCCGGGGTCCGCGGGAAGCCCGCCTGGGCTAGCTGGGCAGTGAAGCGCTCGATGAAGCCCCGGACGGCGGCGGGATCCCGGCTGCTGCCAGACGGCGCAGGCTCCGGCTGGCTGGACGCCGGATCGATCCGCTGGCCGCTGGCTGGCCGCATGCCGTTGCCGCTGGTTGCCACAGTTGCCGACAGAGGCGGCTCGCCATTGGAGGCCGGGGCATCAGCTGGCGTCTTGGGTTGCCGGGCGGACACGAGTGAGCAGACCTTCCCCGTTACCTATCTTCAGGGTTTTATGAATTTGCTGTATGGTGTCGCTTCGTGAACGCTATCGAAGTTTGCGGCCTGCGCAAAACCTTCGGCAAGACCACAGCGCTCGACGGGCTCGACCTGACCGTGGCTGCCGGGGAAGTGCACGGCTTCCTGGGGCCGAACGGGGCCGGGAAGACGACCACGATCCGGATCCTGCTCGGCCTGCTGCGTGCCGACGGCGGCACGGCACGGCTACTCGGCGGCGACCCCTGGCGCGAGGCCGTCGACCTGCACCGGCGGCTGGCCTACGTGCCCGGCGATGTCACGCTGTGGCCCACGCTGACCGGCGGCGAGGTTATTGACCTGCTCGGGCGGTTGCGCGGAGGGCTGGACGCCGGGCGCAGGGCCGAGTTGCTGGAACGGTTCGACCTGGATCCGGCCAAGAAGGCGCGGGCATACTCCAAGGGGAACCGGCAGAAGGTGGCCCTCATCGCGGCGCTGGCGTCCGACGCCGAATTGCTGATCCTGGACGAGCCGACGTCCGGGCTCGACCCGCTGATGGAGGCCGTGTTCCGCGAGTGCGCTGAGCAGGAGCGGTCGCGCGGCCGCACGATGCTGCTCTCCAGCCACATCCTGTCCGAGGTTGAGGCGCTCTGCGACCGGGTGACCATCATCAGGGCCGGGCGCACGGTGGAGACCGGCACGCTCGCCGATATGCGTCACCTGACCAGGACTTCGGTGGCCGCCGAGCTGCTTGGACAGGCCACTGGCCTGACCGCGCTGGCGGGCGTGCACCACCTGGTTGTCGACGGCGGGCAGGACGGCGGCAGCAGGGTCCGCTGCGAGGTCGATTCGGACCGGTTGGGCGACCTGCTGAAATTGCTCGTCGCCGCCGGGGTCCGCACTCTGACAAGCCAGCCGCCGACGCTGGAGGAGCTGTTCCTGCAGCATTACAGCGATCCGGCCGGCCAGGACGGGGCCGGTCGGCCGGCGGCTGGTCAGCACGCGGCTGGTCAGCACACCAGCGGGACGCCGTCGTGAGTGCGCCTGCTACGGCCGCGCCGGCTCCCACCGTGCCGAAAAGCCGTCGGCCGGGCGCCGGCCGCGCCGTTGCGCTCGCCGGGACTGGTCAGCTCAGCAGATTCGCCTTGCGGCGGGACCGCTTCATGCTGCCGGTCTGGGTTTATGCGCTGACCGTCATCGCGGCCTCGGGCGGTTACGGGCTGAAGGCCGTCTACAAGACGCAATCCAGCAGGGTGAGGCTGGCCACCAGCGTCTACCACAACGAAGCACTGTCCTTCCTCTACGGACAGCTGCACGGCGACTCGCTCGGCGCGATCACGGCCTGGCGCTACCTCGCCTACGCCGCCCTTGGCGCCGGCTTGATGAATATGTTTCTGGTGATCAGGCATACCCGCGCGGACGAAGAGACCGGCCGGCTCGAGCTCCTTGGTTCTGCGGCGGTCGGCCGGCAGGCGCCACTGACAGCGGCACTGCTGGTGGCCGCGGCGGCCGATCTGGCCCTGTTCCTGCTCAGTACCGTGGTTCTGGCCGCTGGTGGCCTGCCGGTCGTCGGGGCGGCTGCCTTTGCACTGGCAGAGGTCGGCTGCGGCCTGGTGTTCGCGGCCCTGAGCGCGCTGGCAGCGCAGGTGAGCGGTACCGCGCGGGGTGCACGCGGGCTGGTCATCACGGTGCTCGGGGTCATTTTCCTGTTCCGCGCGGTCGGTGACTCTGGCACTGATCACGGCCTCGGCTGGCTGACCTGGCTGTCCCCGATCGGCTGGGCTGAGCTGGTCCGGCCGTTTACGGCGGACCGCTGGTGGGTGCTTGCGCTGCCGGCGGCAGCGGCCCTCGCGCTTACGGCGATTGCCGTCGCCCTCGCCGCACACCGGGACCAGGGAGAGGGGCTGCTGCAGCCAGCTAGCGGACCGGCGGAGGCCAGCCGGATGCTGGCCGGTCCGGTCGGTCTCGCCTGGCGACTGCAGCGCGGTGCTCTTGCCGGGTGGGCTGCGGGATTCCTGGCGGGCGGCCTAGCTATCGGCGTTGTGGCGAACGGCATAGGACAGCTTGTCGGCTCTAGCGCCGCGGTCGACAAGGCGCTCGCACGGATCGGCGGACAGTCTGGTCTGACCAGCGCGTACCTAGCCGCTTGCACAAGCCTGATCGGCTTGGTCGCGGCCGCCTACGCAGTGTCCGCGATGCTGCGGCTCAGGTCGGACGAAACTGACGGCCGTGGCGAGCCAGTCCTGGCAGCGCCGGTCGGCAGGCTGCGCTGGGGGAGCAGCTACCTGCTTGCCGCAGCCGTCGGCACCGCGATCATGCTGCTGGCCGGCGGGGTTGGCATGGGGCTTGGCTACGGCCTGGCAAGCTCCACTACGGGAACGGAGCTCCCGAGGTTGATCGGCGCCGCCCTCGCGCAGTGGCCTGCGGCAGTATGCGTTGCGGCAGCGGGAGCCGTGTTCATCGGCATGGCGCCGCAGTGGAGCGTTCCGGCCGCCTGGACGGCTTTTGGAATCTGTGGGCTGATCGGGGTGATCGGCCCGGCGCTGAATCTGTCGCACTCAGTGCTCGATATCTCGCCGTTCACGCATGTGCCGAAGCTGCCTGGCGGAGTGTTCAGCATCACACCGCTGCTCTGGCTGACAGCGCTCACGCTGGTGCTGACTGCGGCCGGGCTGGCGGGACTGCGCCGCCGGGATATCGGCTGACGAGCGGCCTCACGGATGCAGAACCTTGTGCTCGGCCAGCATCTGAACGTACTGCGCGATCTTCCTGGCGCGGGTCTCAGGCCGCTTGACCGTGCCGATCCGGTACAGGATCGCGTACCTGTTGATGCTGTTGAGCGTTGTGAAGAACTCGGCCGCTGCGGGGTTCGCTGCGAGCGCGGCGGTCAGGTCGTCAGGCACCGTGATGCTGCCCGGGCCGGCATAGGCGGACACCCACCTGCCATCAGCCCTGGCGCTCTCGACTTCGGCTAGCCCGGCAGGTCGCATGCGGCCAGCGGCAATCAGCGCCTCGGCTTTCTGCGTGTTGATCCTCGACCACCGGCTGCCTCGCTTGCGGGGCGTGAAGCGCTTGAGCCAGTAGTCGTCGTCCAAGCCGCGGGTCTGAGCGTCGATCCAGCCGAAGCAGAGGGCCTCATCCAGAGCTTGGGCATATGACAAGGTGCCTTCGGCTGCCCCCTTCTTGGCAATCTTCAGCCAGAGTCCGCTCGCAGACGCATGATGATCGGCGAGCCAGGCGCGCCAGGCGTCAGCTGTCGGAAACGCCACCGGATCGTGTTCAGTCACCGCCACTAGGTCAGTGAATCAGCCTGGTCCGACATTTGCGGGCGTCGCGTGCGGGCAGTTAGTGGCCTGGGCCGTATCCGCGCAGCATTGCCGCGATATGCGCGCGAGCGGTCGCCTCGGAAGCGCCGGCTTGCGCGAGAATCTGCGCCGCGACATTGTCGCCATCGCGGTACAGGCCGAGCAGCAAGTGCTCGGTGCCGATGTAGTTGTGGCCGAACTCCAGCGCGACGGCCAGCGCATCCCGCAGCACGCGCTTGGCCGGTCCGGAGAAAGGCGGCCGCGTCCCGGAGCGTGCTGCCGCGGCCAGCTTTGCGGACGGGGTTGCCGGTTCAGCGGACGCGGCTGGCGATTCTCCGGCATCAGGAGTGCGATCGCCAGCGGCGCGGATGGCAGCGCGCACTGTGTCTTCGCTCACGTTCATCTCGGCCAGCGTCCGGCCGGCCAGGCCATCGGGCTCAGTGAAGAGGGCGAGCAGCACGTGCTCAGGGCCGACGAAATCATCACCGAGCGAAACGGCAGCTTTGCTGGACTCGGCCATCACGTGCCGGGCGCGGTCGGTGAACCGCTCGAACGTCGGCGCCGG
Organism: uncultured Actinomycetota bacterium; assembly: GCA_963831615.1. Lineage (GTDB taxonomy): Bacteria > Actinomycetota > Actinomycetes > Streptosporangiales > Streptosporangiaceae > JAJYUU01. The sequence continues at coordinate 1,042,243 of CAWHQU010000008.1, forward strand.
TGTCGCGGCGGCCACGTGGGTGGCGATGGCCGTCGCGAATCGCTTGTGCACGGCCTGTTTTGTAACGCCGAGCGCCGCGCTGATCTCTGTCCAGGACCGGCCGTCCCGTCGGCAGCGGTCCACGAAATGCCCGAGAAGGGCGTCAGTGGTCTCTTCCAGCTGAGCTGCCGCGGCGGCAGCCGCGACAAGCTGGTCGAGAGGCTGGTCGGAGCTAGCGTCCTGCCGGACAATCTCGATGAGCTCCTGAAGTGTGGGCGGAGGTGCCATGGGTCAACTATAGGTTGACGCTTCGTAGGCGTCAACTTTGCGTTGACCAACTGTTCGCAGGGCATACTGGACAGATGACTCGGGACGAACAGCTGCCGCTGGCAGGGGAACTCAGCCATTCGCGGCGTCTGCTCGTACTGGCGATCTGCTGCATGAGTCTGTTCATCGTCGGGCTGGACGTCACGATCGTCAATGTCGCGCTGCCATCGATCGGCCGCGAGTTGCATGCTGGCGTCTCCGGTCTGCAGTGGACGATTGACGCCTACACCCTCGTGCTGGCCAGCCTGCTGATGCTGTCCGGGTCGACTGCCGACCGGATTGGCAGGCGGCGGACGTTCCAGACGGGACTTGTGCTGTTCACGGCCGGATCGCTGCTGTGCAGCCTCGCGCCTGGCCTTGGCTGGCTCGTCGCGTTCCGCATGCTGCAAGCCATCGGCGGCTCGATGCTCAATCCCGTCGCGATGTCGATCATCACCAACACGTTCATCGAGCCGCGGGAACGAGCCAGGGCGATCGGGATCTGGGGCGGAGTCGTCGGGCTCAGCATGGCGCTGGGACCGATCACCGGAGGCTTGCTGGTCGAGACCGTCGGCTGGCGCGGCATCTTCTGGGTCAACGTCCCGGTCGGGATAGCGGCGCTCGTGCTGACTGCCCTGTTCGTCCCGGAGTCCAAGGCACCGCGCGCGCGAAAGCTCGACCCCGTCGGTCAGTTGCTGATCATCGTGCTGCTGGCGACGCTGGTCTACGGGCTGATAGAAGGGCCCGGATCGGGCTGGACGTCGGCCAAGATCCTCAGCTGTTTCGCCGCCGCCGCGGCAGCGCTCATCGCGCTGCTGGCCTACGAGCCGCGCCGACCCGAGCCGCTGATCGATCCCCGCTTCTTCCGCAGTGCGCCGTTCTCCGGCGCGGTTGCCATCGCTATCTGCGCGTTCGCAGCCCTGGGCGGCTTCCTCCTGGTCAACACCCTGTACCTGCAGGACGTGCGCGGCTACTCGCCGCTGCTGGCGGGCGCATACACACTGCCGATGGCGGCGATGACTGCGGTCTGCTCGCCCCTGTCAGGCCGGCTAGTCGGTGCGCGAGGGACACGGCCGTCCCTGCTGGTCGCCGGAGTCGGTATCACCGCAGCGGGAGTGATCCTGACTCACGTCAGTTCCGGCACCGCGACAGTCACGCTGCTGGCTAGCTACGTGCTGTTCGGACTCGGCTTCGGCATGGTAAACGCACCGATCACGAACAGCACGGTCTCTGGGATGCCGAGGTCACAGGCCGGGGTGGCAGCCGGCGTCGCCTCCACCAGCAGGCAGGTCGGCTCGTCGCTTGGCGTCGCGATCATCGGCTCGGCGACCATCTCAGCGCTGCACGGTTCGTTCCGGCTGGACTTCGCAACCGCCAGTCACGCTGGCTGGTGGATCGTGACCGGCTGCGGCGTGGCGATCTTCGGGCTCGGCCTGCTGGCAAGCGGACGCTGGGCACTCCAGACGGCGCACCAAACGGCGAGCCGGCTGGCACCAGACCCGCACCTGCCGGCCGGGGAGGAGACAGCGGCCCAGCCGGCTGCGCTTCAGGCGACGCGAGCCAGCGCAGCAGGGGACGAGGCGGCTGGCGGGCCCGCGCCGAGTTCGGTCAGCCCTGCTGCTCCGCGCTGACTGACATCAACGCGAACGCCGCGCCAAGTTCGGTCAGCCCTGCTGCTCCGCGCTGACTGACATCAACGCGAACGCCGCGCCAAGTTCGGTCAGCCCTGCTGCTCCGCGCTGACCGACATCAACGCGAACGCCGCGCCCTGGTCATCGCGGACGACTGCCATCCGGCCGTAGGGACTGTCCCAGGCCGGCGCGACCACACTGCCGCCCAGCTCGGTGGCTCGCGCCACGGCAGCGTCGGTGTCGGCGACGGCGAAATAGGTGCCCCAATTCGCTGGCGTCTCCGGCCGGTCAGCACCGATATCGCCGATCCCGCCCACCGGCCGGCCATCCAGGTCAAGCGTGGCGTAGTTCATCCCCTCGGCCCCGATGTCACCGTAGTTGTAGCCGAACACGGCGGCGTAGAAGGCCTTGTTGCCCTCGTAGTCACGGCTCATGTTCTCGCTCCAGATGAGCGAACCCGGCTCGTTCGCGCGCCGGACACCGGTGTGCGCTCGCGCCTGCCAGACGCCGAAGATCGCGCCGCCGGGATCAGCTGCGACGAACATCCGCCCGACATCCATGACGTCCATCGGGCCCATCACGAGCTGGCCGCCGGCCGCCTTGGTCTTCGCCGCGGTCTCGTCGGCGTTGTCGCTGGCCAGGTACGTTATCCAAAACGTCGGCGTGTCCGCCGGACCCATTTTCGGGCCGATGCCAGCGACCGGGTCGCCATCGATCTCGCAGATCGAGTAGCCGCCGGCCTCCGGCGGCCCGTCCAGGATCTGCCAGCCGAACATGCCGCCGTAGAACGCCTTTGCCTTCGGCACGTCCGCCACGCCGAGGTCGATCCAGCACGGCGTCCCGGCAGGCCAGGCGGTGTTGCGTGTGACCATCGTTCCCTCCCCATCCCGCGCCTGCCGCTCATGTCCGGCAGGCGCCCGTCGCCGGCGAGGGAAGCGTACTGCGGGAACGCGCTGAGTCGCGGCCGATCCCGCCAGCACCGCGCGGGCGGCAGGACGTGTTTCCAGGCCTGATACCCCGACGCTGGATTGGGCTGCCGGCCGGCAAGAGCCCGTTCCCGCTCTAATCAGGCGGATAGCAGTAGGAATCGCTCGTCGCGTCGCCGCCCTGGAGCCTGATCTGGTGCGGTCGGCGCCCGCGGAACGCGTCGCCCTCGAGGAAGAAACGCTCGTCGGACGTGATCCCGCCGCCGTCGGCTATGTCGAGCTTGGCCATCCAGGCGCCGACGCCGTCGGGGTAGAACTGGTCGTCCCACGCGCCGTACAGCGAGTTGGTGAAGTACACGCGCTTGGAGTCGCGGCTGACTTCGACCATCTGCGGTCCGCCTGCCAGCGGCTGGCCAGGGCGGGGTGAGCTTCGCGGCCGACGATCCCGCCGATGCGTACTGATCCGATCTCCTGCGGGTGGAACGGGTCGCTGACCGGGGAACGCTTCCGCTCTAATCGGGGGGATAGCAGTAGGAGTCGCTTGAGGCGTCGCCGCGCTCAGCTGATCTGGTGCGGTCGGCGGCCACGGAACGCCGCGCCCTCGAGAAAGAACCGCTCATCGAAGGTGACGCCCCGCCGTCGGCCACGTCGAGCTTCGCCATCCAGGCACCAACGCCGTCCGGGTAGAACTGGTCGCCCCACGAGCCGTAGAGCGAGTTGGTGAAGTAGACGCGCTTGGAGTCCCGGCTTACCTCCACCATCTGCGGGCCTCCAGCCAGCGGCTGATCCGGTCGGGCCGGCTGAGCCTTGCGGCCGACGATGCCGCCGACGCGGACTGACCCGATCCTGGCGGCGCGGGCCGAGGGTGTCGGCAGCGCGCTGACTTCGGTACTGGGAATCTTCCACGGCGACCAGGCGATGGAGATCCTCGGTGTGCCGACTGGGAAAGGCTGGACGATGGCGTGCATGGTGTGGTTCGGCTACCCGACAGGCCGGTGGGGCGTGGCGCCACGACGGCCGGTGCACGAGGTGAGTTACCGCAATAGCTGGGGGAACGGCGGTCGGCTTCGAGATCAGCGAGCCACTCTGGTCGCCGTGACCGGCGGAGGTGCAATCCATCCGGCCCGGAGCGATGATGAGCTGTGGGATTCCGGCCGTACGGCAGCGATGGCGCACCGGATGATCGCGTCGAATACGTAGACTTCGGCGGCCGGCGTGAGCGCGGTCGCGGACGCGCCTGGCTGTCGCGGCTGTTGGTTGTCTGCTTGGTGATTGCGGCAGTCGTGGCAGTGGTCGGCCGGTCATCCCACCGGCACGCTCCAGCACCCGCTCCGGAGCCATCGCCTCTGCCGCCGCCTCGGCTGCTGCCGCCCGTCAGCGTCCTCAGCGTCGGCCATCGGCTACTTGGCGTCACGGCAGGCTGGGAGCTGTTCGGCCTTGATCAGGCCGAAGTCGTCGCGATCCAGCTCGCGCGCGGCCGGATAGTCCGGACGCCGCTGCCGCCACTTGAGGGCAGCGGACCAGTGTCCTTCCTTATCGGGCAGAGTGCCGCGATCATCCGCCCGATGGATAACACGTCTGGCTACCTGGTACCGGCTGGCGATCAGGCCCGGCCCCTTAGCGGGGCGCTGGCCTCCGGCGACCTGCTCCTGCCCGGGCCCAGGCCGTCGCAGGATTGGGTTGTCGGCGACAGCTCGAGCATGCTCTCGCTGGTGACCGCAGCCGGCCATCTGACCAGGCGTGCACATCACCCTCTCGGCCTCGGCCTGGGCGGTCCGGTCGGCCATGTCCGACGGCCGGGGCGGCGTCCTCGTTTCGAATGTCATAACCGGCGACCAGTACGACGCGACCCCAGGCACGTTCCGGCGAGTCGGCGCGATCCTGGCGGCGGTCGGCCCGAGAAGCTGGCTTGGTATCAGCTGCCACTCCTCTAGATGCCGGAACATCGTCATCAACCCGGTGACCGGCAGCCGCCGCATCGTGCCCGGACCACCCGTGCACTTGATTGCCTGGCCATGGCCATTCGAGCCGGGAGCAGTCGCTCCCGACGGCTCGGCTGCCGCGGTGGCAGTGGCGGCCGGCAACGACAAGGTCGCACTTGAGCTCATCAACCTCAGCTCGGGCGCAGTCATCAGAGTCCCGGTGCCGGTCAATCAGGACTCGTCCAGCCAGACCATTGTCTGGTCGCCGGACAGCCAGTGGCTATTCGTCCTCAGCGCGGGCGGGAAGCTGCTGGCGGTGAACGCGCATAGCCACCGAGTGCAGAGTCTCGGCGTTCCCCTCCCCCGCTTCACCCAGCTGGCGGTCAGTGCCGCAGGCTAGGCCGGCACCCGCACCAGCAGAGCCCCGGCTGTGCAGCTCATCGCCGACGTTGGGCAGCTCGGTGAAGCCGACGACCTGGCTGTAGCTGGCAGAGTCCGGGTCCAAGTCGACGACCGCCATGGCGTCGGGCTTGTCGGCCGGGCGGGCGAAGGTGGCGACGTAGGCGAGCTTCTCAGCCGGCGCTCGCGCAGCGTCGCGGGGCGACCGGTAGAAGGTCGGGTCCGTGTGGTGCCCGCTGGGCTCGCCGCCGGGAGCCATTTCAGCAGTCTCCGCGATGGTCCGCGCCGGTGTCCACGCGAACTGCCGACGCCCCTTCCGCGGGTCCAGCGGCCGCACGGGCTCGCGCCTGACTCCCTGCATCCTCTGCCGTGACGAACTGCGAGCTTTGCCCGGTTAGTACCCTCAGTCTTGCGTCGACATCCGGCAGTAGCCGGTCATGAAAGTGAGTTTGCTGTTGCTATAGGAACAGTTGCTATAGGAACAGTCACGTCACATTCATCAAGATCATCTATCGTCAGTCGCCCGGCCCGCAGCCACGGCACAGCCCGGAATCGGCGCGGGTTCGGGGCGCGGCCGGAGCACGGCGCGGCCGCCTCTGTAACGGCCCGGAGCAGGCCGGGCAGGCCGGCCACCTCGGCGGCCGCTAGATACGTAAAAAGCTCGTTGTAACTGAAACTAATCTGATTCAGTCATATAACGCAGAACTTACAGCCCAGGGCGGCCGCTCCCCGTGGCCGCGGAGGTTACTTCTTGCAGACTCACCGGCCCCGGTCCTGGTTCATGGTCGGCCGCGCATCCGCATCCGCAGTGGCAGCCGCGGCGCTGGCGGTAGCGGCGGGCTGCAGTTCCTCAGTCTCGAACGCCAGCCCAGACTCGCCCGCGCGGCCGGCGGCTAGTTCTGCAGACAGCAGCCAGCCGTCAGGCGCGCAGGCCATCCCGCCGCAGACCTCCCCATCGTCGGAGAGTCCCTCCGCGAAGGCGGCCGAGGCCGTCCAGGGCCCTGCCGCAGTCCCGACGGCAGCGCAGCTGACCGCCCTGAAGGCGCAGTCCGCCGAGATCGCCAAGTTGACACCCGAGCAGATGGCCGGCGAGCGGGTCATCTACAGCTATTCCGGGCTGACACCGCCAGCCAGCTTGGTCAGCCTGATCCGGCACGGCGACGTTGGCGGCGTCATCTTCTTTGGCGCCAATATCGCAAGCCAGGCTCAGCTAACGACCGTCATCTCGCGGCTGATCAAGGCTAACGACGCCGCAACGAACCCGGCCCGTGATTACCCGCTGCTGCTGATGGCCGATCAGGAGGGCGGCCAGGTCCGGCGCTTGTCGTGGGCAGGCCCCGACCAGTCTGAAGCGCAGATCGGCGCGTCGGCGACGCCGGCAACCGAAGCGGCCGCCGCAGGCGCGCAGGCCGCAGACGCCTTGCATGCGGTCGGCATGAACGTGAACCTCGCCCCGGTACTCGACGTCTACCGCTCGCCGGGCGACTTCGACGATCAGTACCAGCGCTCCTACAGCATGAACCCGACGGTCGTGTCGCAGGCTGGAGCGGCGTTCGTCACCGCGCAGCAGGACGGCGGCGTTGCGGCGACCGTCAAGCATTTTCCGGGACTGGGCGCGGCAGCCGCGTCGCAGAACACCGACAACAAGCCAGTGCGGATCAACCTGTCCGCGCGGACGCTGCGCAGTGTCGATGAAATGCCATACCGAGCCGCGATCCAGGCTGGCGTCAGGCTGGCGATGGTGTCATGGGCGAACTACCCGGCGCTCGACCCCAAGCTCCCGGCCGGGCTTTCGCCGACCATCATCCAGGGCGAACTGCAAGGGCGCCTCGGCTTCACCGGCGTCACCATCACCGATGCTCTCGGTGCGGGAGCGCTGCGTGCCTACGGCACTCTGGAAAACCGGACGATGCTGGCCGGGCGCGCCGGAATGGACGCGCTGCTGTGCACTGCTACCGATGCATTGCCCGGCTGGAAATGTGTTAAAGGGCTCCGGGAAGGGTATAGCGACGGCGCCTTGCCGAAGACGGCTTTCGAGGCTCAGCTCGCGCAGCTCTTGCAACTGCGGGAGAGCTTGCCCGCCTGACGGCAGGGCACCACGCGACTGACGAATCGGCCAGCCTGTCTTCGCTACAGCCATGCGCCGGGCGCGCGCGGCACGAGGCGTGGCATTGTGTAAGCACCCGACTGGCTGGCAATTGCATGCGGAGCGGGGTCCGCCCGGCTTCACGGAAAGGCAGCCCTCGTCTTGCACAAGCAGCTATGGCACAGAATCGGCGGCGTCTCGGCTGCCGTCGCACTCGTTCTGATCTTCGCGGGAAATGCAGACGCAGGCCAGACGGCGCGAGCCGTGCCCACCGCCGACGCGAGATCGGCGACCGATCAAACCCATCAGGCCAGGAACGGGGTAGTGTCCGCCAGCAGCCTGAGCAACAGCGCGGTAAGTGCGGCGGCGGCGCAAAGTCCGGAAGCCACTGTCGCCGCGACGCTGTCCGCGGCCCAGCTCGCCGGCCAGCGCGTCATCTACAGCTACTCAGGCCTGACACCGCCGTCCGCGCTGCTCAAGCAGATCCGGCACGGTCAGGTCGGCGGCGTCATCTTCTTCAGCTCGAACTTCGCGAATAGCGCGCAGTTCACCTCCGCTGTCAGCACGCTGGTCGCGAACAATGCCCTGGCGCAGAACCCGGCACATAACTTCCCGCTACTGCTCATGGTGGATCAGGAAGGCGGTGAGGTCCGGCGGCTGCCCGGCGCGCCGGTGAACTCGGAAAAGTTCATCGGATCTCGCCCCACGGCAAAACAACGCAACACCCTGGCGAGGCAGGCCGGCCGGGGCGCGGGGCAAAACCTGCTCAGCTTCGGCCTGAACGTCAACCTGGCCCCTGTGCTCGACGTGTTCCGGGCACCTGGCGACTTCGACGATCAGTTCCAGCGCTCCTACAGCATGAACCCCGGCATCGTGTCGACGCTGGGCGCGCAGTTCATCACCGCACAGCAGGCCACCGGCGTGGCTGCCACAGCGAAGCACTTCCCTGGGCTGGGCGCGGCCACGGCGAGCCAGAACACCGACAACGTGCCGGTCACGATCACTCTCTCGAAGGCGACGCTGCAGAACGTCGACGAGTTCCCCTACGCGGCCGCCATCGCCGCTGGCGTCAAGCTGGTGCTGGTGTCCTGGGCGAGGTACCCGAACCTCGGCTCCTCCAGGCCGGCCGGCCTGTCTTCCGTCATCGTGCAAGGGCAGTTGCGGCGCCGGCTGGGTTTCCCCGGCGTGACGATCACCGACGCGATCGGCGCCGGCGCGCTGCGGTCGTTTGGCTCGGTCCAGAACCGCTCGCTGCTAGCAGCGCAGGCAGGCATGCAGCTCATCCTGTCGGCTGCGCAGACTGTCACCGAGGGTCAGCAGGCCCTGGGCGGGTTGCAAACCGGCTTCAACAACGGCACGCTCAGCCAGTCGGTCTTCCGGGCTACCGTGACGCAAATCCTCACGCTGCGGAGCACCCTGCCGGATCCCCGGATCGGGCACGGCAACGCCTGATGCCCGGGCGGAAATCCGGCCGCGCGGCGTTAGCGCGAGCCCATGCTGTCGATTGTCGCCATCTCGTCGACGGTGAGCCCGAAGCCGAACAAGTCAAAATTGGACATAATTCGGTCCGCGTGAGCGGACTTCGGGATCACGACGATGTCGTGTTCCAGGTGCCAGCGGAGCACTACCTGGGCCGTGCTCACGCCGTGGGCAGCGGCTATCTTCGCGAGCGCGGGATCGTCCAGGTCGGTGTTCTTCAGCCCGCTGTAGCCCTCGACGACGATCCCGCGCTCCGCGTGGCCGGCTAGTACGCCAGCGTCGTAGCGAGACGGGCCCCAGTCGATCTGGTTCAGCGCCGGCGTTCTGCCCCGACGAGCGGGTTAGTTCGTCGAGTTCCGGGAGGGTGTAGTTGCTGACGCCGATGTCGGTGACATGTCCTTCGGCCTGAATCTCGATCAGTTCGTTCCACAACTGGCGGCTACCGCCTCGCTGCGAGGGTGGCCAGTGCACCAGCCAGAGATCCAGGTGTTCGGTCCCCAGCGCGGACAATGAGTGCCGCAGCACCGAACGGGCCTTCCCGGCGTCCGACGGGCGGATCTTGGTCGTGATGAATATCTCCGACCGGTCCAGCCCGCTGTCCTTAATGGCGCGGCCGACGTCGGCTTCGTTGGCGTACATCGTGGCGGTATCGATTGAGCGGTAGCCAGCAGACAACGCGGCAAGCACCGCTTGGTAGGCGTTGTCGTGACGCATTCTCCAGGTGCCGAACCCGACCACTGGCATCCGGCCACCACTCGGCAGTGAAACGGCCGGTACTTCAGCTGGAGGTGCCATCCGCTCATTATGCTCCGCCGGTCAACAGACCTCGGTGCCGGAGGATGCGGTGAGCTCAGCGAACAGCTCGGCCAGCTGCGCTGGTGACCGGACCCGGCTTGCCGTCGCCGATCGGCCGGCCGTCCAGCGCGAGCACCGGCGTCAGGCCGCCCATCGTGCCGGTTACGAACATCTCGTCCGCCGAGTACAGCTGCGTGAGGCTGTAGTCGCCGACCACGCAGCTGATCCCGGCGCCGGCCGCCAGGTCGAGCACGGCCTGCCGGGTGATGCCCTCCGGGCAGGCGGCCGTCGACGGGGTGCCGAGCATGCCGCCGCTCGCTCAGGAAGACGTGTGTTGCATTGGTCTCGGCCACGAATCCGCGCTGATCCAGCATCACCGCGTCGTCCGCCCCGGCCACGTTTGCCTCGATCTTGGCCAGGATCGAGGTCAGCAGGTTGTTGTGGTGGATCTTGGGATCCAGGCTGTCCGGGCTGGTGCGGCGGACGCTTGAGGTGATCAGCGTGATGCCGTCGGCGTCGTAGACCGGCGCCTTGTGCTCGGGCAGCACGATCAACGTCGGGCCGGACTGGTTGAGCCGCGGATCCATGCCGCTAGTGATCTTGATCCCGCGGGTCAGCGTCAGGCGGATGTGCACGTTGTCGGTCATCTGGTTCGCGGCAAGGGTGCGGCGGATCTCGGCGATGATCTCAGCGTCGGACGGAATCTGCTCGAAGGCGAGCGCCTGGGCCGAGCGCCGGAGCCTGGCCAGGTGCTCGGTTAGCCGGAAGATCCTTCTCCGGTAGAGCCGCAGCCCTTCCCAGACCGCGTCGCCGCCCTGCACCACGGAATCAAACGGGCTGACGGCGGCCTGGTCGCGATGGGTGAGGCGGCCGCCTACGTTGACGATCAGGTCGCGGTTGCGCTCGTCGAAGGTTTGCAGCACGTCCTGAACATATCGATGAGCAGCCCGGGGCGCGCTGGCGGGCCGCTCGTCCTAGGAGCGCGGTGGCTTTTCATGGGACCGGCTTCATGGGACCGGCTTCATGGGACCGGCGCAGTTCCGCGTCCGGAATGAACTGATCTGTGGTCACTGGCGCCATGAAGCGTCTGCCTGGGCCGCGGCGGCGTGACCGTGGCTGCGCGCCGGACAACGTACTGTTGGTCCTAATCAGGCATGAATTGGACAGGGAGACTGGATGGAGCTCGACCCGAAGCTGGTCGCGAGCCTGAAGAGGGCAATCGACGCGATGCCAGATGACGTCGAGCTGCGCTTGCACCTGGCCACTCTGCTGATTGAGGGCGGGCGGCGAGAGGAAGGCATCCGCGAGGTTGGCATCATCCTGCAGGCCGACCCGGCTAACGCTGGCGCCCTCGCGCTGATCACAGGGACGCCGACCAGCACTGCCGGGGCGCATCCCGGCGCGCCGGAGCCCGCGGCTGACGGAGAATCCCCGTCCCCGGCTGACCCGGTTAGTGCCGCTGAGTCGGCCGGCGCGGCTGGTCCCGCAGCCGATCATGAGCCCTTGTCCGAAGGCGGGCCGGCCAACCCGGCCACCGCTCCCGAAACGCCGGACTTCGATTGGAGCGCCGCCGAGTACCAGCTCGCCGACGTGCTGCCGCCGCGGTTTGTGACCCCCGATGGCTCTGCCGAGCATCTCGCGGGCGCCGCCGCGGGGGAAGTAACGCCAGCGGAGGGGAGCGGCGACCCCGGCTCCGCAGTCTTCGACGTTGAGCACGGCGGGCTCCGACTCGCCGATGTAGCAGGGATGACGGACGTAAAGCAGCGCCTTGAGGCGGCTTTCCTTGCCCCGATGCGCAATCCCGAGCTCCGCAAGCTCTACGGCAAGAGCCTCCGCGGCGGCTTGCTGATGTACGGGCCGCCCGGATGCGGCAAGACCTTCATCGCCCGCGCGGTCGCCGGCGAGCTGGGCGCGCGCTTTCTGGCGGTTTCCTTCGCCGACGTGGTTGACAGCATGCTCGGCCAGAGCGAGCGCAACATTCACGAGATCTTCGGGGTCGCCCGCCAGAACGCGCCGTGCGTGGTGTTCCTCGACGAGGTGGACGCCATCGGCCAGAAGCGCACGCAGCTCCGGCACACGCCGATGCGCGCCGTGGTCAACCAGCTGCTGCTGGAGCTCGACGACGTAACCGGCGGGAATGAGGGCGTCTTCCTGCTCGCTGCGACTAACCATCCGTGGGATGTGGACAGCGCGCTTCGCCGGCCCGGCAGGTTCGACCGGATGTTGCTAGTACTGCCGCCAGATCAGCTCGCGCGTGCGGCGATCTTCCGCTATCACCTGCGCGAGCGCCCGGTTGAGCGGGTAGATCCCGAGCGCCTGGCGAAGCTCACTGACGGATATTCCGGGGCGGACATCGCACACATCTGCGAGTCGGCTGCTGAGCTGGCGCTACTCGACTCGGTGCGCCGCGGCGAGCCCAGGATGATCGGCCAGCAGGACTTGGAGTCAGCGATCCGGGACGTGCGCCCGTCACTGACCCCGTGGTTCGATGCTGCACGCAACGTCGCGCTGTTCGCCAACGAGGGCGGCGCTTACGACGAGCTGGCCGCTTACCTGAAGAAGAACCGGCTCCTCTGACCGATATCGACTACAGCACCGGCCGCCGGCAAGCACCCAGCCCACAACGGAATGGGGACTGGCTGTGCGTGCGGTGGCCGACAATCCAGCCGCTGCCAGCACCGGGTCCGGTCCTGAGTCAGGTGAGTGCGTGCCCGGGTGTAGTGCGCAGCGCCCGGATCTCGGCCGGGGCACGAAGCTGGGCCGAAGCAGCCCGCTCGGTCAGCCGGGCCAGCCACATCGCGTCCAGCCGGTCGGTCGGCGGCAGGTTGCCTGGCTGGCATTGACCAGCTGCACCTGCAGCCCGGCCGCTTCCAGCGCGTAAAACCAGATCCGCCAGTAATCGCTGGTCGACTCCAGCGTCACCTTCTCGATCCGCTGGGCCGTCAGCTGCCCGGCCAGCGCCTGCACCGCGTTCATCGTGGCCGGCACCTTCCACACCGCGGCCTGCCGGGCACCGGGCCGGGACGGGTGCGGCAGCCGGGTGCACACCATCCCGGCGGCCTCGGCCACATCGACCGTCGGCGACCCGCTCGAAGGCCCCGCTCGTGCTCCTCATCGTCGATAACCTGCGGCTTGCTCACCGCGGGCTCCCTATGCTTGTGCCGATGGGATAACCAGCGGGCTGCGCGGGGGCCCCGGTCAAGGCAAGATGCCGGAATACAGACCGTCGTGCTCGAGGCAACAACAAGCGACCCGAAGGTCAAGGCCCCGCGCGCACAGGTATTTCAGCGGGCTCGGCATCCCACTGTGCTACTGGCGTCACGGGCAGCCCGCCCACATCCTGCCGCCCGCCGCGCCGCCACCGCAGCCACATCAGCCACCACGCGGCCGGCCCTCCCGCCCGCGCCCGCGCGGATTTTCACGCGGTGCGGCCGCCCCTGCCGGGGGCGAGAAGCATTTCACGGATTGTGGTACGGCTTACTGTCGGGTCTTGTGGTGGTTCTGGCCGACCAAATCCGTGAAATGTGGGCGCGGCTGGCGAATCAGCTCTCAGCTGCGCCAGTTTTGGGTGGTTTGCCGGGCAGATGCCGCGCGTTTCGTGGCGCCGGCGCGACGGGTGCGCCTACGGCCGCAAGCGATGCGCCTACCGCGCTGCGGCTGCGCCTACGGCCGCAAGCGATGCGCGGCCAGCTCTTCGTAGAACGGCTGGCATTCCGCAGCCAGGCCAGCCAGTTCCGGCGGCAGATCATCGTCGGCAGGCGGCCGGTACGGGCCGAAACCAGTCGACCGCCACACGCTCTCATACCAGTACGGCGCCCAGACACCGTCGCTATCCCGCGGCCCAGCCGGCCAGGAGAGCATCGCCTCGGAGAACCCGAGACCCAGGGCGTCGCATAGCGCTTCCAGGGCGGCGCGCGGATTCCGCAGGATGTCGGCCGAGTCGATCACCGGCCCTCCGAAGGCCGCGAAGATCTCGGCCTGCTGGGCCAGTCCCAGGTCGGCCAGCACCGGCGTGGACCTGACCCGCGCATAGGACGCCAGAAGCTGCCGCGGGTCACGGATCAGGAACGCATGCCTGAGACCGGCGAGCGCCGACCGGTCAACCTCCGGCAGCAGGTGGTGGGTCATGTGCTTCTGGTAGTAGACCGTTTTGCCTTCCGGCAGCGGCGCCCCAGCGAGCTGCCCGAGGACCTCACGCCAGTCAGCGGACATGCTCGCGATGATCTCCGCGCTGCCGGGATGATCGACCGGGACCTTCGCGAGATAGAAGGCATAGAGCGGCTCGTCAACGACGACGGTGTCGGCCCGGTTCTCGAACGAGCGCATCAGCGCGGTGGAAACCGTACGCGGCCCGGACCACATCGCGATCCGGGCCAGGCGAGCTCGTCACAGCACCACGACCGAGCGGAGCACCTCCCCGCGTTGCATTTTCGCGAACGCCTCCTCGACCGCGTCCAGAGCGATGGTCTCGGACACGAACCTCTCCAGCGGCAGCCGCCCTTGCAGGTGCAGGTCGACGAGCATCGGGAAGTCGCGGCTCGGCAGGCAATCGCCATACCAGGAGGATTTCAGCGACCCGCCCCGGCCGAACACATCGAGCAACGGCAGCTCCAGCCGCATCTCCGGGGTCGGCACACCGACCAGCACGACGGTCCCGGCCAGGTCGCGAGCGTAGAACGCCTGCTGGTAAGTCTCCGGGCGGCCGACGGCTTCGATCACCACGTCGGCGCCGTTTCCTTCGGTAAGGTCCCTGATCTTCTCGACAGGGTCTGCTGACCGCGAGTTCACCGTGTCAGTCGCGCCGAAGCCGCGGGCCCAGTCGAGCTTGCGGTCGTCGACGTCGACCGCGATCACCTTCCGCGCTCCGGCCAGCACCGAGCCGAGGATCGCGGCGTTGCCGACGCCGCCGCAGCCGATCACCGCGACCGAGTCGCCGCGGGTGACGCCGGCCGTGTTCAGCGCGGCACCGAGGCCCGCCATCACACCGCAACCGAGCAGCCCGGCTACCTCGGGCTTGATCGCCGGGTCGACCTTGGTGCACTGGCCGGCCGCGACCAGCGTCTTCTCCGCGAACGCGCCGATGCCGAGCGCGGGCGACAACGTCGTGCCGTCGGCCAGCGTCATCTTCTGCCTTGCGTTGTGGGTGGCGAAGCAGTACCAGGGGCGGCCGCGGAGGCAGGCCCGGCACTGGCCGCAGACCGCGCGCCAGTTCAGGATCACGAAGTCGCCAGGCGCCACACCGGTCACATCAGGCCCGACCGCCTCGACTACGCCGGCCGCCTCGTGCCCCAGCAGGTAGGGGAAGTCCTCGCCGATGCCGCCCTCGCGATAGTGCAGGTCGGTATGGCACACGCCGCAGGCCTGGACCGTGACCAGCGCTTCTCCCGGACCCGGGTCGGGCACCAGCACAGTCGTGATGCTGACCGGTTCGCCCTTGGCGCGGGCGACGACGCCCTTCACCTCGTGTGCCATCGTGCTGCTCCTTCAAAAAGCCACAATCATCAGGAAACGGGGCTGTCCTGGGCTGGCAGCCGCCCGCCCGGCTAGTCTGGCCGGCCGGTAACAGCGCTGGCTACCTCGGGTCAGTCTGTCCCGGAACCGGTTGCGAAGACATGGCAGCCAGCCGGGTCCAGCCGCAGCCCGTAGCTAATCAGGCAACTGGCGTGCGTGGCTGCTGGCTGAACGGCTGGCGGGCCTGCGGCAGGGTGAGGCGCAGCGCACCCCTCTTCGTGAGCACGCGCACCGGGGGTCCGGCCGGCTGTACCACGGCCAGCGCTTGTTTCAGCTCGGCCGGCGACACCCCGCAGATCTTCACCCGGTACCGGGGCGGATTCGACACCGGCATTGTCAGGGCGGGCCGGCCACGGCCGAAGCCGAACGGCAGCACCAGCGCGCCGAGCAGGAGAAGGGCCTGCTTGCCGATTCCCTGCCGGTGCGCAATCGGAGCGGACGAGCCGAGGGAGATCTCCAGCAGCAGCCCGTAGCGGCGCCTGACTATGCGCACTTGCGCGATGTCCGGCCACGGCAGGTACAGCTGTCGCAGCTTCGGGCGCTTCCGGGCAGTGCTAACCCCGAGCACGATGCCGTGACTGTCCGCGCGGAATGCGTACTGCCGCATAGTTGCCAGCACGCAGAACAGGATGATGGCTGTAACCACGAGACCGCCGATCTCAGGCAGGCCGAACCACAGCGGTACGTGGCCGTTGAGTTTCTTTATCGCGGCCATTACCGCCGCGCTCACGATGACGAGCCAGGCCGGGATGAGCCACAGGAATCCTCGCGGGTACCGGCTGGCTGGCCCCCGGACCAGGCATGTGACGGTGTCGTTCAAGGCCGCCTCCCCGCATGGTCCCTATTGAGGATCTTCTGTTGTCACTGCCTGATACGGCAAGTAGCTGCAGATTTTGTCACCGGAACGTCATCGTCGCAGCGTGCCGAGGGGTGCCGGCGCCTGCCCGGGCTGGTGCCATACGCTGAGAGACAGCCAGCGTCGGCTCTAGGACTAGGGGACCGCAAGCATGCAGACCGCCGAGATCACCCGCGCTGAGACGAGCCACCGCGCCGAGCTCCTCACGGTTGATTCGTATGCTGTCGAGCTGGACCTGACCCGCGGTGACAAGGTATTCCGGTCGACCTCGGTGATCGTTTTCGGCTGCGCGCAGCCCGGCGCGGACACTTACGCCGACCTGGTCGCCGAGACCGTGCACGAGATCACCCTGAACGGCACTCCGATCGACCCCGACGGTGCCTGCGCTGACGGCCGCATCGCGCTGCGGGGCCTCGCCGCGAGCAATGAGTTGCGGGTCGTCGCCGATTGCGCGTACACGAGCGATTCCAAGGGCATGCACCGGGCGGTCGACTCCGCCGACGGGAAGATCTACTGCTACACCAACTTCGAGCCGGCCGACGCGCGCAATGTCTACGCGAACTTCGAGCAGCCGGACCTGAAGGCGACGTTCGCCTTCACGGTCATCGCGCCCGCGCACTGGGCTGTCCTGTCGAACCAGCCTGCTCCCGACCCGGAGGACGCTGGCGACGGCACAGCAATCTGGCACTTCCCGGCGACACCGCGGATCTCGACCTACCTGACCTGTGTAGTGGCAGGCGAGTACCACGTCGTTACTGCTATGCACACCACGCCGTCCGGGCAGGTGATCCCGCTGGGCATCGCCTGCCGGGCTTCGCTGGGCTCCTACCTCGAGGCCGACGACGTGTTCACGCTGACCAGGCAGGGCTTCGACTACTACACCGAGCTGTTCGGGACCTGCTACCCGTTCGAGAAGTACGACCAGGCCTTCGTACCGGAGTTCTCGGCCGGAGCCATGGAGAACGTCGGCTGCGTGACGTTCTCGGAACGGCTGCTGTTCCGGTCGAAGGTCACCGACATGATGTACGAGCTGCGCGCCACGGTGATCCTGCACGAGATGGCGCACATGTGGTTCGGCGACCTGGTGACCATGAAGTGGTGGGACGACCTGTGGCTGAATGAGTCGTTCGCCGAGTTCAGCGCGGCCCTGTCGAGCGCGGAGGGCACCCGGTTCACCGACGCGTGGACGACCTTCTCCGGATCCCGCAAAACGTGGGGGTACATGCAGGATCAGCTGCCGACCACGCACCCGATCGCGACCGATGTAGCGACGCTCAGCGAGGCGATCGCGAACTTCGACGGGATCAGCTACGCCAAGGGCGCGTCGGTGCTCAAGCAGCTAGTGGCATACGTCGGCCGGGACAACTTCGTCGCGGCAATCCGCGCTTACTTCGCCGAGCACGGCTGGGCCAACGCCACCCTGTCCGACCTGTTGCGCGCGCTGGAGACCAGCTCTGGGCTGAGCCTCGGCGACTGGGCGAAGGCCTGGCTGCAGACGGCCGGGCCGAACACGCTGCGCAGCGAGTTCACCGCCCGCGCGGACGGGAGGTTCGGCGAGTTCGCGGTGCTGCAGGAGGCGCCGGATGAGCACCCGACGCTTCGGCCGCACCGCATCGCGATCGGCCTGTACAACCGCTCGGGTGGCGCTAACGGGCAGGCAGCCGGGAGCAGCGGCGCGGGTGCCCTGGTGCGGACCCACCGGGTCGAGGTCGACGTGACCGGCCCGCGGACCGCGGTGCCCGAACTGGCCGGCGTGGCCCAGCCTGACCTCATCCTGCTGAACGACGACGACTTGACCTACGCGATTGTCAGGTTCGACGACCGGTCGCTGGCCACTCTTATTGAGTCAGCCGGCTCGTTCACCGACTCACTCGCCCGGACCGTGTGCTGGAGCGCCGTGCTGGACATGGTGCAGCGGGCCGAACTCTCCGTTCCGGCCTTCGTGACGATCCTGGCCGGCGGCATGGGCGCCGAGCCGGTCGTGTCGGTGCTGCAGATCTTGCACATGACCGCGTCCAGGCTGATGGCCGTCAACGCCGACCCGGACTGGCTGCCCGAAGGCAAGTCGAAGCTGGCAACGGCCGCGCTCAAGCTGCTGAAGTCTGCCGAGCCCGGCAGCGACCACCAGCTGGCCTGGGCGCAGCTGGCTGCCTGGACCGCCGTCACGCCGGGGCAGCTGGACTTCCTGTCGGGGCTGCTGGACGGGAGCGAGGCGGTGGCGGGCCTAGCCGTCGACACCGAGCTGCGCTGGGCATTGCTGCGGCGGCTGGCCGTTACCGGCCGCGTCGGGGACGCGGAGATCGACGCCGAGCTGGCCGCCGATCCGACCGACGCGGGCCGGCGACACGCCGCAGCAAGCCGGGCCGCGATCCCGGATGCGGAGCACAAGGAAGCGGCCTGGCAGCTGCTCACTCAGTCGGTCGAGCTCGGCCACGAGGGCGTGATGGCCGTCGCCGGCGGTTTTGGCCAGCCGGAGCAGGCCCGGCTGCTGGCCCCGTACGTCGACGCATACTTCGCGGTGCTGCCGGATATCTGGGAGAACCGCGGCGATCACATCAAGCGACTGCTCGCGGACGGGTTGTTCCCGTACTGGGCGGCGTCGCCGGAACTGCTGCGGCTCGTCGACGAGTTCCTCGCCGCGGAGCAGCGCGATGCGGCTCTCGTGCGAGTGCTGGTCGAGCGGCGCGACATCGTTGAGCGCGCGCTGCGATCGCGCGCTTTGCCCGTCTGACGATCTGATTGCTGGAATTTTGCCTTCGGTGCTGGAATTTTCGGGGCAATAAGAATCGGTCGCTGACCTGCGGGTTATTTCTTAGCGTGAATTCTTGATAACGCCAGGTGACGACACGAGTTTTTGATAACGTGGCGGTAACGGTCGGCTGTGACGCATGATGTTCGAAGTCAGCATCGGGCAGAGACGCCGCAACAGTCTCAGGAGCACCAGCCGTTATGACCTCCTCGGGATGGCCGCAGAACCAGCAGGACCTGCGGTGGCCCTACACCGACGAAGCCGGGGCAGATAGCCAGCCTGGCGGTCGTGTTGCCACTGACAGCGAGCGCGGCGACGAGTCGTTCTGGACCGACCACCCGAGCGGACCACTGCCGGTTACCAGGGACCCACAACGACGCGGACGTTCAGGTCGCAAGTCTCGCGATGCGGGCACGAGCGACACCGTCGCTGACGCCGATTACGACTGGATCCAGTACCTGGGCGAAGCAGGGCCGGCCCAAGATAACTCCAGGCGGCCAGCGGATAGTCCGCCCGCTAGCGCACGGCCTGCTAGAGGGCCGCGGCCTTCCGCTGACCGGCCCGCTAGCACTCGGCCCGGCACCGAGGGACCCGGTGCGTCCTGGCCATCCGCTCCCGCACCGGCCACGCCTGCTGGTCCGGCACCGGCTGCACCCAGGCAAGCAGACGCCAGCGAGCGCGGCGGCCGGGCGAGCGGGATGCTGTCCCGCCGGCACGCTGCGCGTGATCGCACTGCGCCTGATCGCACTGCGCTTGATCGCACTGGGGCCGACCCGACATCCGGGTCGCGGCACGGATACCCCGCGGCGGAGGCGCCGACCGGCGCGCTGCCAGTAAGCCCGCCCCGGCAAGAGCCCGGCAGGACGTGGCCGGGCCAGAACCGGACTTGGTCCGGCGACGACCGAGGATGGCCTGACGACAGCCGAGGATGGCCGGACGCCAACCGAGGCTGGCCGGACCGCGGCCCGGCCATGCCGGAGCAGAGCCCGGCGCGGCGGCCGTCAGGATTGCCGGCCGGCGGACGTATGGCCAGGCATGCCTCGCAGACCTCTGCACCGTGGCCCGTCGCACCGCATCCCGCCGAGGCGTCGCTCGTGCCGCCAGCGCAGGTGCAGCGGACTACTCGCCGCCCCGGACCGGACCCTCTGACCGGACCAGCGACCAGCGCGTTCGAACGCATGGGTTCCCGCAGCGAGCAGCGGCAGCCCGGCCACGTCGCGGCGCTGGCAGCAGCGGGTATGGCGGCCGCCGAGGCCGCCCCGGACGAAGAACTGGACCAGCGGCCGAGCCCGATCCGCCCGACCGGCCGTCGGGCGGCTGCGACCATGACCGCGACTGAGGTCGAAGCCCCGCCAGTAAGGCCGGCGCCGGCGAAGAAGCGTGAGAGCGACGACCGCAAGGCTGCCAGCCGCAGAACCGCCCGGCGCAAGCGCCGCCATCCAGTCCTGCTCGCCGTCCTTGGTGGCGGCGCGGTCGGCGGCGTCGCGGCTGCCGGGATCCTGGTCTCCGGCGCGTTCGGCGGAACCGCCGGACCCGAGCATGTCATCGTGACGCCGGACAAGCTGCTGTCATATGCGCAGAACCCCGCGCTCGCCAAGGGTATGGGCGCGGAGGCGCTCCGGGCTGACATCGTGGCGAAGGGCAATGGCGAGGCCAGCCACGTCGTCGATGCCGTGTACGAGGACAGCACTGGTTCGGGTGCCAAGATCCTGCTGTTCGTCGGCGGCAACCTGTCCGGATCGGCGCAGTCCTTCATCACTAGCTTTACCGGGATGCTGAAGGGCGCGTTCGTCATCAGTCCTGGTTCGCTTGGCGGTCAGGCGGCTTGCGTACCGGGGGTCGGCGGCCATCCGGCTGAATGCGCCTGGGCCGACAACGACACGTTCGGGCTGCTCGCGTCACCCGCGCTCAACGCAAGCTCACTGGCAGGCGAGCTGCGGTCGATCCGGCCGCTGGTCGAGCACCACGTCAAGTAAGCGCGGCTGGCTAACGCAGGCTCTCACCGAGATCGCCGACTCGTTCGGGTCGCTAGCTATCCAGGCTGGGTAGTTGCCGACGGCTGCCGCAGCACTGAGTCCTGGTGTCAGGACTTGGCGGCGCCGGCGTTCGCGTCCTCTGGTGGCTTGGGCGTCCGGAGCGACAGCCGGGCGATCGCGATCGTCACCGCACCGGCTAGCACGGCGAGCCCGGCAAGCTGTCCCCCGATGAGGCGTGCGTCCAGCGGAACGGTAGCCGAGGCATCTGCAGCGTGCAGATCCGCCCGTCCCCGGCCGGATTGCGGGCTGTGCGAGCTCGCACTCGGGATCGGAGTAGCCGAGATAGTGGGGAAGAGGCCGGAGGGATCGGCCGGTGTAACCCCCGTTCCCGAAATGGTCGGAAGGGTTGTCCCTGGTGGCAAGCTCGCAGAGGAGCTAGGGACCGCAGCGTTGCGCGCGACGACTACGTCCGATGCCGTTCCGGTGAACGACCGTGAGCCTGACGCTGTTGCCTTGGCGGAAATGTGAACCAGCCGGCCGACGGCCGCCGTGGATAGCACCGGGACAGCCGCTTGCAGCTCGGCAGCTTGGCCCACCGGCAGGTTCCCGACCGCGCACGTGGCGCCGCTCGGGTCCGGGCAAACCGTGAATGCGGGCGCGCCGACGTAACGAGCACCGCCAGAGCTGATGTGCACGGACACGGCGCGGCTGGTGGCCTTCGTGGTCCAGACCCAGATAACGAAGCCCGCCTTATGCCCCGGCTTGACTTTTCCGCCCCCCGACAGGGACTGGACCCGGACGCACAGTTGCGGGGTCGCGGGCTTGGGCTTCGGCTTGGAGGAGCTGGGTTTCGGAGACGGAGACGGCTTAGGCGAGCTCGGCTTCGGGCTGGGGGTGCCGGTACTAGAACTGTCGCCGGGGGTCGGGGTGGTGGACTGCGGCGTTGACGTAGCCGAGCCCGACGGCGAGGAGGACGCAGGGTCAGAGCTCGACGTTGCAGGGCTGGACGAGGGACTGTCACTTGCCGAAGTGCGCGACGATGCCGAGGTGCTGGGCGAGGCCGACTTGCTGGTCTTGTTGCTGGCGGAACTGCTCGGCCGGGCCGACGAACTCGCCGACTTGCTCGCCGACGGTGAGGAGCTGGCGGATTTCTTCGGCGACGCCGGGGAGCTGGCGGACTTTATCGGTGACGCCGACGAGCTGGCGAGCGCCGGGCTAGGTCCGCTGGCGGGCAGGTTCTTCGTGGCAGCCGAGAGCACCGTGCTCTTCGGCATCAGCGGACAGGCCGCGGAGTTGATGATCGACTGACTGCTCGCGTCGGCCGCCTGGAGCTCGCTGATCAAGCTGCAGCCGATCAGTGCGAAGCCGGTGAGCGCACCTATTGCGGCAGACCTGAGGATCAACGTCCTCACGTGTGCGTCCTCCCGTGCCTTCTCGCTTCTCTGGGCATGCCGAACCTCCGGCTGCCATCTATCCCAGTCGTCGTGACAATCACATTATGCATTGCGGCCTTGTCGCCCCATAGGTGCGCGCAATGGCCATCTAAGGTTCATCGATGCGTTACCGCGGCCGGCTGACCATCGGGGTGATGAGCCTCGCCAACCTTCCTCGCTGGGCTTCTGCCCCGGCTGGGCCGGTGTTATGCCGCTGACCGGCACGGGTTACCTGGTCATCTGGGCATCCGCAGCGTTCCGGACCGGTCGAACCGGAGGGCGCAAGGTCGTGTATGCTCTCCAGTCGCGGCAGTTGGGATCCCGGAGCCCGGAAGTCTCAAGCGTCGCGGACGCCCCCTTAGCTCAGTCGGCAGAGCGTCTCCATGGTAAGGAGAAGGTCTACGGTTCGATTCCGTAAGGGGGCTCGACGAGATAGCAGATCAGGCAGAGCTTCTGAGGAGTCCCGCGTCACCCCTCAAGATCATCTGACCGTCAGTTGACCGTCGTTCTGGACGTTAAGAGTTGGCACTCAGCCTCACAGATTGACTCTGGATGGCACGCCGGTTCAACGCGGCGGAGACTCCTGTTGAACAGTCAAAGGCCCTCCCTGTGGCAGGCACTCGGGTTCGCTCGGCCGTCCAGGTGAGTCCCGGTCATTCAGGAACGCCCGCAGGGTCCGCACCGCCATATCACCTTGGCCTCGGCGAGCATCTGACGACCGCCATTGGTCGGGCTCGGAGCCGCACGGCAACTCAGCGCGCGGTGAGCGTCCGGATCGGCCTGACGCTGGACTGCGCGGACGCCGTCGCGGGTCGCGGAGTTCTGGAAGTTCGCGCTGGGATACGAGGACAATCCGCCGCCCCCGCCGTACACCAGCATCCAGGAGTGGCTGACCGCTCTCGGTGAGCCGGACGCCAGCCCTGAGGACGGTGCGTGGCTCCGTGACCCGGCTGGCATCGGCCCTTCGCTGTCGATCCCGCGGGTGCCCGAGCCTAAGGTGGCCAAGAACCGGCTGCACATCGACATACGGGTGTCCGCCGGCGTCAGCCCGGAGGTACGCTGGGCCGCGGTCACCGCGAAGGTCGCCGAGCTGACCAGGGCCGGGCGAGGACATTGCGGGTGGACCCTGATCATCACGTGACGATGGCCGATCCGGAAGGTAACGAGTTCTGCGTCTGCTAAGACGCGGCGCGCCGGGCAGAGCGTCCGTGCGCTCACTGCCTGCCACTAGCTCGGGCACCCGTCAGATGCCTGCACAGAACAACCATTCAGGCGCTGTGCGGAATGCTGCCCTGATCAAGCGGGCTGCCGTGCCGAACGGCGGTTATCTGAAGCCCATTTCGCAACAACCCAGGTAGGACGGCGGGTTCGTGTCGTAGAGCATGTCGCCGGCGAGAGTTCGGTGCGAATGGGCAAAACCAAACAGCAGCAACGACAAGAGGCAAACCCCGACGAGTGCATCGTCGCCGGTTCTGTGACCGGCCTGTACTGCCACCATGGCCTGACCCAGATATCAGAGCCTGACCGCGGCGCTGAACATTCGTGGGTTTCCCGGGCACAATAGGGCTATCGCGATGACCACTGCACCTCAAGCACGGCCCAGGCCGCATGCTGCGAGCCCGTGCTCATCGCTCCCATCCCCTTCCCGGCGGCGCACGTGGCCCAGCCTGCGAGGAGGTTGCCCAGGTGCGCTACCGGCTAGAGGTCCGGCTCACACGCGCCGATGTCGGCCAGCGGGTGGTGATCCGCTGGCGCCGGCCCGCACCAGGTAATAGCGAGGCGGTCGCCGATGTCCTGGGGATCCTCGAGGAGGCTGACGCCGGTTCCTTCGCAGTCCGCGCCCCCGACGGGAAGCTGGTCGTTGTCCCAGCAGGCCGCGCCCTCGCCGGGAAGGTCGTGCCACCGCCGCCAGCCCGCCACCGCGGTGCTGGCCCAGCGCCTCGCTGAGGCGGTGCGGCCAACGCGCCGGACGCCACCAACACCGCTCAAGGCATCAAGGCTTGCCC
Organism: uncultured Actinomycetota bacterium; assembly: GCA_963831615.1. Lineage (GTDB taxonomy): Bacteria > Actinomycetota > Actinomycetes > Streptosporangiales > Streptosporangiaceae > JAJYUU01. The sequence goes on from CAWHQU010000008.1 coordinate 1,066,297, forward strand.
ACCGCCATCGCGATCACCCCGGACGGGAAGACCGGGCTACGTGGTCAGCCACTTCTCGGACACGGAGTTCTTTGTCGCCAGCGTGGTCAGCGCCCGCATCGCCGCGCTGGCGCCGCTGAACCCGAAGGAGAAGGTGTCGCCCGCCAGGTCCGCCAGGTCCGCCAGCGGCCCGGCCTCGTCGAGATCCAGAAGCCCGCGGCATTCCTCCCGCGCCACGGCAGCACTGATGTCCGCGCGGGCCCCAGGCGGGGCAGCGTGCTGCCACTGGGCCGGGGAGCTCGAGGGCGGATCCTGCCAGCGGCTAGCGGCGCGATACCCGGCGTTGCCGGCACACTCGCTCATGGCCGCGACGACTCGGGCACAGGACGCTTAAGTGGGTAGCGAGACTGGAAGCAAGAAGGCCCCAGTAGGCGTGCCTGCTACCTCCCTGCCTCTGCCGCGACGCTGGCTAGCTCCCCGCCGCACGCTGCAGCCGCTCGGCGTCGAGGTCGGCGACGAAGACGCGCTGCAGCATGTGCCAGTCCTGCGGATGAGCCCTGATTCCCGCCTCGAACAGGCGCGCGACTTCCTGCATCATCGCCGCCGCCTGCTGCTCTGTGTCTCCTTCGGCAGGCACCGGGATCTCTTCATGAACATGCGCGCCCCAGTCATCGCCGTCAAACCACAAGATCACGGGCATCAGCGCCGCGCCGGTCTGCACGGCGAGCGCGGCCGGGCCGCCCATCATGCGGGCCTTCTCGCCGAAGAACTCCACTTCGATGCCCGCGCCGGTGACATCGCGGTCACAGACCAGGGCGACAAGCTTGCCTGCCCGCAGCCGCTGCGCCAGGATGCCGAACGCGCTGCACGCCGCCCCCGCTGGCCGGCAGCACCTCCACGCCGAGGCCCTCGCGGAACGCGACGAACCTGTCGTAGACCGACTCCGGCTTCAGCCGCTCCGCCACGGTGGTGATGGAGCCTGCCCCCTGGGCGATAACCCATGCGCCAGCCAGGTCGTAGTTGCCCATGTGCGGCAGGGCGAAGACCACTCCCCGCCCGGCCGCCAGGTACTCCAGCGCGGCCCGGACATGCCCGGTGTCGCGCATCCCCGCGGCCAGCCGGCCCGCCGGCATCACCGGCAGCCGGAAAGCCTCGAGCCAGTAGCGCGCGTACGAGCGCATCGCCTCCCTGCACAGCGCCCGCAACTGGCCGCCTGCCGCCTGGTTCCCGATCACCCGGAGCAGGTTGCCCTCGAGCACCCGCACCCCAGGGCCCTGGCGCCGCCACGCCAGGTCGGCGAAGAACCTGAAGGCACTGTGCGCCCACGATTCGGGCAGGCGACAGACAACCGACCAGCCCAGGCCGTACCCGGCATCGGTCAGCCTGTCCTTCAACCCTGGCATCGGCACCTTCCGTGGTCGGCGGGCTGCCGCTCCGGCACGGCAGCGGCCTCGCACGCCCCACGCGAGAGCTTATTGTCCTGAGGTCGAGGCGGCGGCGACCGTCAGTGGCGTGTCCTGCCAAACTGGCACGGCAACCACTGTCCAGCTCTTGCCACACCGCGCCGAAGTCCAGCAGCGCCCGCGGCCCGCGGTGATCCTCAACAGCTACCACTGCTTCTGACCGGCACAGATGAACTACTACGGTCATGATGCACGCAATTTGCAAATTAGCATGCAAGCGTACCCAGGGCGTGACTGATCTCTGCCGGTCCAGAACTCCTGCGAAGCGAAAGGCTGGCGCCCGGCCGGCGAGGCAGCCGGCGACATCCCTCTCTTCCAGACAGGCGGAATGGCCGTCGCTTTGGCGGAACGAGCCAAGCTCGCTGCAGGCAGTGCCGTCCCCGCCGGCGGGCGGGGATCGGGCCTACAGGCAAGGCAAACGTCAGATCACCGAACTGCTCGGCCAGATCGGCCCAGAGAGCACGCAGGAATTCGAGATCCACTGTCGCGACGCCGCTCGCCTTGGCGAGCCGCGCCGCCGACGGGCCGAATGGATCGAACGTGGGGAGGTTGCACGAGCAGTCCGGGAGCGAGTGAAAGCTTGAAAGTAGCCGGGCAAGGTCCGCCTGGGTAGGTTCGGGTTTGCCGCCAGTAACGGAGCGCCAGAACGATACTGGATGCCCGTCTACTAGCAGTGGTTGAGCGATGTCTTCCTTCACGCGAACAGCCGGGACACCGCCGTCGGCGAGGCACCTCGCGAGGCACAACTCTTTCTCGACTCGGGCCAGCCGGTCGGCCGACCGCGCAATCCTCACCACTAGCGGTGCGCTGGCTAGCCGGTAGATCGCGTTCTCACGCTGGCCCGTGGGGCGACTCCGGGCGGCGACGTGGCGGTCACCCATCCGGAGGAGTTCCGCGCCGTCGCTGGAGAGTCCAGCTAGCCTGCAGGCCTCGGCGAGCACCGGAACCGCCGCCGACGATGAGAACTCCGCGAGGTCCTCAGGCACGCGACTCAGGATCCCTGGCCAGACGGACGGAGGTCAAGTCCAGAAACCGAGTCGGCCGGGCTGCTGTCGGCAGCCATCAGGAGCTGCGCCCTGGCGGTCATGATGATGTCATGGTGGTCATTACCAAGAGTGACCAGACTTTCCGTGCGCTACGCCGCCAGACAGGCGCCTGCCGAATACTTGCGGCTGACGCTCGGGCTCCGTAGCACGGCGCATGCTCCGATTGCGAAAGGCTGACCCGCGCATGGCCGTACCGACCTGGCTGACCGATGCCGTCTTGTACCAGATCTATCCGCAGAGCTTCGCCGACTCTGACGGCGACGGGATCGGCGACTTGCGCGGCATCGCGGAGCACCTGGAATACCTGGCCTGGCTCGGGGTCACGGCGGTGTGGCTTAACCCGTGCTTTGCCTCTCCGATGCGCGACGCCGGTTACGACGTCGGCGACTACTTCACCGTCGACCCGCGCTACGGAGACAACGACGACCTGGCGAAACTGGCGGATCAGGCCCGCATGCGCGGTATCAGGCTCCTGCTGGATCTGGTGCCGGCACACACCGCCGACACCCACCCGTGGTTCGCGGCGTCGGCGCACGACCCGGGCGATCACCGCTACATCTGGGCCGACCCCGGCCCCGGCCCTGACGGCGGCCGGCTGCCGGAGGGGTTTGTCCGCTCTCCCGGCACCCGCCCGGGTGGTTACCTGCCGAACTTCTTCGACTTTCAGCCCGCGCTGAACTTCGGCTACGCCCGCCAGAAGGCGGATCAGCGCTGGCGGCAGAGCGTGGAGGCCGAGGGCCCGCGCGCCAACCGCGCGGCGTTGCGCACGATCATGGACCACTGGCTCAGGCTGGGCGTGTCCGGGTTCCGGGTCGACATGGCCTACTCGCTGGTGAAAGACGATCCGCGGACACTGAAGGCAGCGTCATGGTTTCCGGCTACAACCGGGCCGGGTCACGCACCCCCATGCAATGGGGCCCGGGCCCCAGCGCGGGGTTTTCCGCCGCCCCGGCCGCAAGGCTCTACTTGCCGGTCGATCCGGATCCGCGACGCCCCACCGTCGCCGGGCAGCGTGCCAGCCAGAACTCGCTCCTGAACACCGTCAAGGACCTGATCGCGCTGCGGCGCGCTCACCCTGAGCTGGGGGCCGGCGGCAGCTTGGAGATCCTGCACGACGCATACCCGCTGGTCTATCTTCGCGGCGGACGGTTCCTGGTGATCGTCAACCCGAGCGGTCGCGCTCAGGTCCTGCCGCACGACCGCCCGGAACTGGCGGGCGCGGCCGCGGTAAAGGCCGCCGGAGTCCATGTCGACCAGGCAATGATCACCGCAGGACCGTTCTGCTTCGGACTATTCCAGCTTTAAGCGCGCCACCCGCCCTCACCGCGGCGGGGACGCCTGCCGCACCAGCTCCGTCCAGATCCTGCGCGACCTGCGCGACCGGCCGGCCAGCCTCGACAAGATCCAGAACTTTCCGCCGGAACTCGGCCGGGTAACGCCTGGGCACATCGTCCTCCGAGGGTTGCTACATGGTGATCATCCGGCAACCCGACTCCGGAGAACCGGGGGAACATCAGAGCCTCCGGAAACTCCGGGACGGTTCAGTGAGGAGATCGAGCGGCTGCTGTCCTCGGCGCGCACCCGGGTCGACATCGGGCAGACCGGAGCTAAGTTTTGGACGGTTCCTGGCAGAGTTCGAGGACAACGAATTCTGCGTGATCCGGCCGAAGACAACACTCACGGGCCGACGGCGCGTACTAGCCAGCTTGGCAGAGTTCGATTCGCCGCTGCTGCCGGGGTACTGCGGCGGCGGCCTGTGGTAGAGAAGGATCTGAGCAAGGGAGCATGGTGGATCAGCTCAGCGTGGGAGTCATAGGGCGGTCGCGGAAGGAGAACGAGCGCCGCCTCGCGGTCCACCCGCGGCACGTCGAGCGGATTGAGGCTGACCTGCGGGAGCGCGTCTACCTGGAGCGCGGCTACGGTGAGGGGTTCGGCGTGCCCGACGCGCAGCTGGCGCCCTGGGTCGCCGGGTTTCGCGCCCGGGAGGAGCTCCTGGCGGAATGCGATGTCATCCTGCTCCCCAAGCCGCAGCCCGCGGATCTCGCGCAGCTGCGGGAGGGGCAGGTCCTGTGGGGCTGGCCGCACTGCGTGCAGGACAAGGAGATCACCCAGCTCAGTATCGACCGGCGGCTTACGCTGATCGCTTTCGAGGCGATGAACTACTGGTCGGCGGACGGCTCCTTCAGCCTGCATGTCTTTCACAAGAACAACGAGCTGGCCGGTTACTCCTCGGTGCTGCATGCCCTGGAGCTCATCGGGACCACAGGCGACTACGGTCGGCGGCTGCGGGCGGCCGTCATCGGTTTCGGCGCGGCCGGCCGGGGCGCGGTGACGGCCTTGAACGCGCACGGCGTGCACGACGTCGATGTGCTGACCCATCGTGACGTCGCCGCGGTGGCCTCGCCGATCCACTCGGCCCGCATCGTGAATTTCGAGCAGGACGCCGCCGACCTGGGCCGCTACAACGCGCTGTGTGAAGGCGGCCGGGTGCCGCTGCCTGCCTTCCTCGCCGAGCACGACATCGTGGTCAACTGCGTGCTGCAGGACACCGGCAAACCGTGGATGTTCGTCACTGCCGGCGACCTGGTCGCCTTCTCACCGGGCAGCCTCATCATCGACGTGTCGTGCGATGAGGGCATGGGCTTCAGCTGGGCGCGCCCCACTTCCTTCGCCGAGCCGATGCTCGAGGTCGGCAACAACGTCCACTACTACGCCGTCGACCACAGCCCGTCCTACCTGTGGAACTCCGCCACCTGGGAGATCAGCCAGGCCCTGCTGCCGCACCTGCGCCCGGTGCTCGCCGGCCCCGGGGCGTGGGACGCGCACGACACCATCCGCCGGGCAATCGAGATCCGCGACGGTGTCATCCAGAACCCGCGGATCCTGTCCTTCCAGAAACGGTCACCCGACTATCCCCACCCGCTGCTGGCATAACAACCCAGGTCGAACGACCGTCACCGCGACAGAAGAGCGCGCTTGGCGCGCATGGCCAGGTGGGTGCTCGCACGACTGGTCTCAGGGCTGGTGTTGGGTGCGGCGTTTCGTGGTAGTCAGCGGTTCTCTGCGATGTTGCATTTCGGTTCTCTGGAGCGCAGGAGGCGGAGATGACCGCAAGGAATGACGCTGTCCCTACGACTAACTGAGATGACGGAAGAACGTAAAGAGGCCAGTAATCCAGCCGTGCACGGGGTCACCAGCTGCGGCCGGGTTGGACACGATCCAGACAATGATCAGGATCGCAACGATGATGGCAACGAGCCGCGATAACAACGCGATCGCCTCCCAGCCGCGGCCAGACGTCACCCCAACGGCTGCTCCGCCGCGCGACCAGACCCACGCCGCGGCAACCGGCCATCCGATTACCGCCACCAAGCCGGCGGACGGTTGCGACGCCCCATCTGCGTGGCCGGCAAGCCGAGTATTCAGAACACCTGCTCTGCGGCGGCAGGGCAGCAGTCTATGACCGGGGCCCTTTGTCTCAGCTGCCCGCAATCAGGCGCAGGCAATGAGTGGCCAGTTCCGGAAGTCGTCGCCGGCCTTGGCTGCCAGGCATTCGGCTGTCCGGATTCGCTCCACGCCTGGCTGGTCAGCGGCCGGAGACAGGGCAGGGGGGCCGCTTCATCCCTTTAGCGTGGGGTCCGGCGGGACCGGCGAGCCGGGCACTGCCGCGGGCGGGCCTGCGCGGACCCCTGGATTTCCGCGGCGCCCCGGTTTTTCGCGGGGTCGAGGATCTTGTAGGCGGCGAGCTTGACCCGGTCGGTGATCAGGAACCAGACGATGGCGTATCCCCACACGAGCAGGACCCAGTTCCAGCCCAGGCGCGGCACCAGGATCCCCGACAGCGCCAGCGCGGTGGCGATCAGCTCGGCGCCGGTGACGGCCAGGACCAGGATCCTGGCCGGGCGGATGGACCAGAACGGGCCGCGGGTGCGGGTCAGGTAGATCGTCATCGACCCGGCCACCGACAGCATCAGGTACATCAGCGTCTGCAGCTGCGGATGGCCGAGATGAAACACCTCGTCCCCGATATAGAACAGGCCGAACGCGGCGATGGGGCCGACCACGCCCAGGACGGTGGCCATCCCGATGACCAGGCGCATGTTCCAGGCCTCGGGCTGGTTCTTGTAATGCACGTGGTCGTAGGCGATGGACAGGATGGAGCCGTCGTTGAGCAGCGCCAGGATCACGATCATGATGGCGGTGACGGGAAAGAAGTTGAAGATCAGGATGGCCAGGGTGACGAACAGCAGGACCCGCAGCGTCTCGGCGATCCGGTAGATCGCGTAGCTGTTCATCCGCTGCACGATCCGGCGGCTTTCCTTGACCGCGTCGATGATCACCGACAGGCCCGGCTTTCATCAGCACGATCGACGCTGCCGCGCGGGCCGCGTCGGTCGCGCCGGACACCGCGATGCCGCAGTCAGCTTTCTTCAGCGCGGGGGCGTCGTTCACCCCGTCGCCGGTCATGCCGACGATATGGCCCCGCTTCTGCAGCACGTCGACGATGTGGTACTTGTGCTCGGGGAACACCTGGGCGAACCCGTCGGCGTTCTCGATGGCCTCGGCCGCCGCCGGCGTCTCCTCGCGCTTGGTGTCGCCCAGGCCGGAGGCGTCCAGGATGCCGGTGCCCATGCCCAGCGTCCGCGCGGTTTCCTGGGCGATGGCAACCTGGTCCCCGGTGACCATCTTGACGTGCACGCCGAGCTGCCGTGCCGTGGCGATGGTGGACTTAGCGTCCTCGCGCGGGCGGGTCGGACAGCGGCAGCACGCCGAGGAACTGCCAGGGGCCGTCGCCGTCGGCGCGGGCCACGCCCAGCGACCGGAAGCCGCGGGCCGCGAAATCGCTGACCGCCTTGTCCGCGCCGGCTTTGACCTGCCCGCTGTTGCCGGCCAGTTCCATGATCACCTGCGGCGCGCCCTTGGTGACCTTGAACGTGCTGCCGTCCGGCCCGGTGACAGCGGCTTCGGTGCGCTTTCCCACCGGGTCGAACGGCTGGAAGTGGGTGACCTGGTAGCCCGCCAGCGCGTTGGTCGCTGTCCAGGCCGGCCAGGACGGCCAGGTCGATGGTGTCGTCATCGTCGGCGCGGGACGCCAGCGCGGCACTGAGGATCACCTGCGCGGCGGTGGCCTTGCCCGCGGCGAAGGGGTCGCCGAGGGTCAGCTTGTTCTGGGTCAGGGTGCCGGTCTTGTCCGAGCACAGCACGTCCACGCCGGCCAGTTCCTCGATCGCCACCAGCCGGCTCACGATCGCCTGCTTCTTAGCGAGCAGCCGCGCGCCGGCGGCCATCGTCACCGACAGCACCGTCGGCATCGCCACCGGGATCGCCGCCACGGTCAGCACCAGGGCGAACTGCAGCGTGTCCAGGACCGGGTTGCCGCGGACGATCGACACCACGGTGATCACCGCGACCAGGCCCACCGCCAGCAGGATCAGGAACTTCCCGATCTGCAGCACCGCCCGCTGGAAGTGGCTGACCGTGCGGGCGTCCTGCACCAGCTCCGCTGTCTTGCCGAAGTAGGTGCCCGTGCCGGTGGCGTAGACCAGGGCGCCGATCTCGCCCTGCTTGATCACCGACCCGGAGTACACCGCGTCGCCAGGCCCCGCGGTGACTGGCAGCGACTCTCCGGTCAGGGCGGACTGGTCCACCTGCACCGGGTCGCCGTCCAGCAGCCGCGCGTCGGCCGGCACGATGTCGCCCGTCCGCAGCCGGATCACGTCACCCGGCACCAGCTCACGCGACGGCGGGGTGACCCAGTCTCCGTCCCGGCGCACCCGGCACTTGACCGCCAGCTGAGCCTTCAGCGCGTCGATGGCCTTCCCGGCCTGGTGTTCCTCCGAGAACCCGACCGCGGCGTTGGCCACCAGCAGCACCAAGATGATGAAGAAATCCGCCCAGTGCCGCAGCACCCCGGACAAGATCACCGCGGCCTCGATCATCCACGGGATCGGACCCCAGAAGTAGGTCAGCAGCTTCAGGAGCGGATTGTCTTTCTTCTCCGCGATCTCGTTCGGGCCGTACCTGGCCAGCCGCTCGCTCGCCTCAGCCCCCGTCAGGCCATCCGCCGACGACCCCAGCCGCTTCTCCACCTCCGGCACCGGAAGGGACTTCAGGTCATCCTTCGCATCAGGCGCTGGTCCGGCGGCCTCAGCCTGACCGGCGCTGGCCTCCCTAACAGTGCTCATCCCTTAGCCCCCGTCCGCGCTCATCCTCCGAGCCCGTCCGCCCGCGGCATCGCATTCGCGCGCTGGCATCGGGCTTCCGTGGCATTCGATCCAGCCCGGACCGCGCCCCGGAGTGGCCGCCGGGCGGGAACGCGGCCAGCGGGGATGGCTGCCAGGACGGCCAGTGACAGCCGCCTCCCCGCGCCGATGGCCCTGCCCGCCGCGGGCTGCGGCCATGCCAGGTGCTCGTGCCGACGTCCTGGCGCCGCCCGGCCAGGCGCGCCGCGCGCCACCTGCTTCGGGCAGCGGCCCGCAGCGTCCGGCCGCGGTGGCCGGCCCCGCCGATAGACACTGGCCTGCGGCCATCTCGGTGAATACGCGCATCCGCCATGCCGGCCGGCAGCAGCCCCGCATCGCGGCTGGAAAGCTCATGCCCTGGGCATTCCGGCAGCTGGCCCGCTCATAGGCGCTCATCAGATTGCCCCTCGCGTGACGCGACTCGGTCACCAAGGTCCGGAGCGACATTCATTAGGATTGCCCTGAAGTAACCGTACTGAGTAATCAGCGCGATTCTTCTTCTTCTGACCATACGCTCAACGGGCAGATTGCAGTCGCGCGGCCGGCCCCGGTCGCTGGTCCGGTGGCCGCGCTGCCGTCTGCGGGTTCTCACCCGTCCCGTCCTGGGCATGGCCGTGCGGTGGGTTTCCATCGAACGCATGCTGGGCGTCGGCGCGCTGGACCTGGTAGGCGACCCAGAAGGGCAGCGCCATCGCCACGAACAGCGACGCTCCCCACCAGTAGCCGTAGGCGCACAGAATGACGCCGAGGATGAGCAGCCATATGCCAACGACAAATTCCATGCTGGCAACGGTCCGGGGGTGGCGATAGGCGAATGCTCCCCCTGGGTATTTCATGATCAAGGATCGTGAACGAGTGACGTGCTCAGTCGGTGTACTCATCACGCTGCCTCCTACGGACCCCGGCCACGCCGCCAAATGAGTGGCGCACCACTACCGGGGTCCGGAGCAGCTGTCACCAGGTTACGCGCCTGCTGCCGTGGCGGGCCGTGAACTGCGGCTTGACAGTCGTCGGCCTACCGGGGTCGGCCTGGCCCTCCGGCTATGCGGGCCGGATTTTGGCCGCACAACGCCGCGTAGCGTTGGCAATAACTGCGCATCGATGAGCAGCGTTTCGGCAGGTAATAGGAAGGCGCGCACCGGCCGCGGTGGTACGGGGCGGACAACAAGGGACTGCGACGTCGCGTCTTCGCAGTGGCGAGATCAGGCATTAGGGACCGCGGGTTAGTGGCCAGTCGCCAGGGTGTCGTCGAGCCAGTCGTAGATCCGGGCGCAGGCCAGGCGCTGTTCACCGAACTGGCAGTGGGCGCCCGCTCCCTCGGCGTCGGTGAACCGCAGCAGGGTCTTGGGGCAGGTCAGGTGGTCGAACAGTACCTGGGGCTGGCCCGGCCGAGAACAGGTCGGCCTCGGCATCGCAGACCAGGGTCGGGCAGCTGATCTGTTCGGCGATGCCATCGGCGAGGGTGTAGTCGAGGTAGGCGGCGCAGTAGCCGCGGGGGGTTGCTGCGCCTAGGACGTACATGCCGTTGGTGATGCCCCAGCGGACCGTGGGGTTGACGGCCATGAGGTGCTCAATCGCGGCGTCGGCGTCGGGGGCGCTGCCGGCTCGCAGGGCAGTCTCGGCGTCGGCCCGGCTGCCGGGGAAGTGGCTCAGGACGGCGGCACCGAGCTCGTAGACGCCGTCGTTGGCGACGCAGGCGGCGAGCCGGTGCTCGAAGGCGGCGGCTCGGGGGGCAAGCATGCCGCCCATGCTCAGTCCGAGCAACCCGACGCGGGCAGGGTCGACCTCAGGGCGGGCCAGCAGCCAGTCCAGCACGGGGGTGACCACGTTTTCCCAGTCCGGCCGGAAGACCAGGCCGTCGAGGTGCAGTGCGGCGCCCTGGCCGGGTCCGTCGAAGGTAAGCACGTGATAGCCGCGCTCAGCGCCTGCGGCGGCGCCGCTGTAGTGGAGTTCCTCCGCGGTGCCGTCGAAGCCGCTGTGCAGGACCATCACGGGGCGGGGCGTGTCGTCGCCTGCGCTGCCGGCGGCGCGGTAGAAGTAGCCGTGCAGAACGGTGTCCTCGTACGGGATCTCCACTGGCTCGATGGCGGGAGTGAATAGCGCCGCGGCGTCCCGGAAGCACCTGGCGGAGCGGCGGAAGGCGTCGCCGATTCGCGGGTCAGCCGGATTGCCGTGCAGGAAGAACTCGGCGGCCCGGTAGTAGTTGCTTGCCCGCAGCAGCCCGTCCCGGGCACTGACCCGGTGCCCGGCAGCTAGCTGCTGCCTGCGCCTCGCCGGCGATCCGGTCGGCGGTAGCCAGCCACTGGTCGTGCCAGCTGTCGTAGTCTCCGGCGGCGATGCGCTGCGCAGTGGTCAGGACCTCGCCGATGTCGGCTCCGCCGTACGCGGCGTGCCCCAGGGTGCGCAGGGTCTCGAACCAGAACTGCGGGTCATCCGCGAGACACGACTGGCTGCACGGGTTCTCCTAGGGCAATGGAATCAACTTAAGCCAGCCTCTCGCCCGGAGTTCGTTTTAACGGAAACTCTCTGGCGGCAACGTGGACGTCTGAGGGCGCAGCCCAGGCGCTGCGCGGAGAACTGGCAGTGAGCGCTTCCCGATCCCATGATGGACTTCGCTGCAGAGGAAACGGAAGAGAGCATGACTTCGGTCATGGCATGGAGGGCGATGCCGTATTTGGCGTTGCGAGGACGGTGTCAAGCCAGTCGAAGACCACTTGGTGCAGCCTGGACATCACCCCTTCTTGGCAGTGCTCGCCGCCTCCTTCTGCCGCGGGGAAGAGGTGGTAGGTCTTCTGGCAGCGGAGAGCCTCGTAGAGCTGGGACGCGTGCCCGGGGTCGTTCTCGCCGTCGAGTACGAGCGTGGGACAGGTGATCAGGGGGGCGTAGCCTTCGAGGGTGTAGGGGGCGACGGCGCGGAGGACAGCGGCCATGCTGTCTGCTCCGAAGACCCACATGCCCCACGAGAAGGCCGGGCCGAAAGTATTGGTTCTGGAGCTCATGATCTCCTCGATGAGGGCGTTTGCCTTCGTGTCGCTTGTGTCGAGGCCGTCGCCGATGAGCTTCATGATCTCGGGCCCGACCATGCGGTGCACCGCGTCGGCGAACGAGTAGAGGCCGTCGTAGGCGATGAGGGCGGCCACACGATGCTCGGTGGCGGCGGCCCGGGGCGCGAGCAGGCCGCCGAAGCTCATCCCCATGAGCGCAATCCGGTCGGGGTCCACGTCCGGGCGCGCGAGGAGCCAGTCGACGGCAGGAGTGACCACGGCTTCCCAGTCCGGGCGGAAGAGCAGCTTCTGGTCGCGAAGGGCGCTGCCTTGTCCGGGGCCGGCAAAGGCGAGCACGTGGTAGCCACGTCGGGCGGCGGCCGCGCCGCCGCTGAAGTACAGCTCCTCCTCGGTGCTGTCGAAGCCACCGTGGAACAAAAGCGTGGGCCGGGGACCGTCGGGGTCGCCGCCGGCGGGATGAGCCGTGCCGAGATCTGCCGGGATCCACCATCCGGGCAGCGTGGTGTCCTCGTAGGGGAATCGCACCGGCTGGGGCGCTGGGTTCATCAGTTGCGCAGCGCGGGCGAAGCTGTCGACGGAGAGCTGGCCCACTTCGCGGACTTCGGGGTCATTCGACGGGTCGACGCGCAGGTAGAACTCGCACAGCCGGTAGTAGTTGCTTGCCCGCAGGTAGGACTCGCGGGCGCTGACGGGATGACCTTCGGCGGCGCTGCGATCGGCGTCGGCGTGAATCCGTTCGGCGAGCGCCCGCCACTCGGAGTACCAGGCGGTCTTGTCGCCGTCGGGGATCCGGCTCGCCGTGCTGGTGACTTCGCCGATGTCGGCGCCACCGTAGGGGGCGTAGCCGAGGGCCCGGAGCGTCTCGAAGGAGAAGGACTGGTCGTTGAAAATCGCCCAAGCGGACGATGCTGGTTTGGTCGAGACGGTCGATGTCATGGCGCTCCTGCAGCTGAGGAGGCGTCGAGCCCGTACGGGGCGACAAGAACGTGGGCGGTCGTCCTGCCCGGAACCAGGCGTCTGGTGGATCAATCTGCCAAGCCAGCGCTACCAGGGTCCGGAGCAACGCTCCCGGAGGCTGCCAATGGTCCCAGCAGAGTCCAACACGGCTACGGGACTACTCGTCGTGTCAGCATCGACGCTACACCAGGTCAAACGGCACTTCAACGAGGGCCGAGGCACCTCCGAGCGCCTGTCAGCAGTTCAACCGTCGGCAGGCGGTGCGATTAACTCCTGTCTCGGGCAGCCCCGACCACCCGCCTCGTTGGCAATCGTCGACCGGGTCACCAGCGGCATCCAGACATTCCAGGTCGGTGCAGACGTGTGCTGCGGTTGATATAAGCCCGGCTGTTCATGGCGTCGCTTTTGCTGGCACTGGCACATCGGGATCCGGCGAGTCCCGGGAAACTCGCCGGGGCAGGCGGGCGAGCACGAGCACGGCGGCGGCGATAGCGATGGCAGCGGCCGTGGCCAGGGCTAGCTGGTTGCCGCTCATAAACGCAGCACGGGCAGCATGCGCCAGCATGGCGCCGCCCGAGGCCCCGGCATGAGCCGCAATGGCGAGGGTACCGCCGAGCGAGCCGAGAATGACTTGCGTCGCACCGGCTGGCACGTGCCGGCCAGCCAGCGCGGTGGTCATGTGATCCTGGTAGCGGGTTGACAGCAGGCTCCCGATCACGGCGACGCCGAGCGCGCCGCCGACCTGCAGAGCCACGGCATTGGACGCCGAGCCGATCCCCGAGTCGCCCTGAGGTACCGAGCCCACAACGGAGTTTGTCGCCGTCGGCAGCAGCAGGCCGGCCCCAGCCCGATCAGCACCAGGCCAGGCACCACGTCGCCGTAGGTCGTGGCAGCGCTGGACACCGCCGAGATCTGCCACAGGCCGCCGCCGATCGCCACCAGCCCAGCGGCGACGGTGAGCTTGAGCCCGATGAAGCGGGCGAGGATGGGCGACAACGGCGCGCTCACGCCCAGCACCGCGGCCATGGGCAGGATGCGCAGGCCGGCCTGCAGGGGCGAGAAACTGAGGTCGAACTGCAGGAACTGTGTCTGCACAAACAGCGCTCCCAGCAGCCCGAAGACACCGAGGACCTCGGCCGCCGCAGCCACCGAGAACCGGCGGTCAGCGAAGAACCTCAGGTTCAGCATCGGATGCCGGCTGCGAGCCTCCCAGGTGACAAAGCCGGCGAGTACAACGAGGCTGGCCAGCCCCGCCCCGATCACCTCCGCCGAGCCCCAGCCCCTGGCCGGAGCTTCGATGATCGCCCACAGCAGCAGGCCGAGACCGGTGATCGACAGCACCGCCCCCCATGGGTCGGGCCGTCCGGCGGCCGGGTTCTTCGAGTCGGCTACCAGCACCACGGCACCAGCGAAGGCGGCGATCACGATCGGGACGTTGACAAGAAAGACCGAGCCCCACCAGAACCGGGCGAGCAGCAGGCCGCCGGCAATCGGGCCGATGGCGATGCCGAGCCCGATGGTCCCGGCCCAGACGCCAATCGCGCGCGCCCGCTCCGCCTGGTCGCGGAACACGTCGTTGATGATCGACAGCGACGGAGGGATCGTCAGCGCCGCACCTGCTCCCATCACCGCCCGCCACCCGATCAGCAGGTCCACCGAACCCGAGAGTGCGGCGCCGATCGACCCGGCGGCAAATACCGTCAGGCCGATCAGGAAGAACCGCTTGCGCCCGAACCGGTCGGCCAGGCTGCCGCCTACCAGCAGCAGGCCCGCGAAGACCATCGCGTAGGAGTCGACGATCCACTGCAACTCACTCGAGGTGGCGGCCAGCTTCCGCACGAGCGTCGGCAGAGCGACGTTCAGGATGGTGTTGTCGACATTGACGATCAGCGCGGAAGCGCACAGCACCACCAGCGCGGCCCACCGGTGCGAACGCGGCGCCACAGACAGCGCGGGATCTGCTGGGCTGAAGGTTTGGGTCACTGGAACTCCCAGGAGATGCATCGTGTCGCTGACGCTCTGCTACCGGGGTCCCGGGCATCCAGCCCGCGCTCTGGCCGCGCGCTGGGCGCGCGGCCGAAACGGGCTTACTTGGTACCACGACGCTAGCATCCAGATGCGCCTCGACGTGTCGGGGACCGGTTCACGCGCTGTCGTGTGACCGGCTTCCCGCGCCGGTCACCCAGAGTGATCCCAGGTCCAGTTCCGGATCTCGGGCATGTCCTGGCCGTGGATGTCGATGTACCGGTTGTGCTCGACGAGCTTGTCGCTGCATCGCCTGCTTCAGGTAGCTGCCGCGTGGCGCCCAGCTGGGGGAGCCGGTCGATCGCGTCCTGGACCAGGTGGAACCGGTCCAGCCGGTTCTGCACGCGCATGTCGAAGGCCGTGGTGATGGTGCCTTCCTCGTTGTAGCCGCGGACGTGCAGGTTGCGGTTGGCGCGGCGGTAGGTGAGCCGGTGGATCAGCCAGGGGTAGCCGTGGAAGGCGAAGATGATGTGCTGGCCGGTGGTGAAGATCGAGTCGTAGTCGGCGTCGCTCAGCCCGTGCGGGTGCTCCGATGCGGGCTGCAGCTTCATCAGGTCGACGACGTTGACCACCCGGATCTTCAGCTCGGGCAGCTGCTCGCGGAGGATCGAGACGGCGGCCAGGACCTCCAGGGTGGGGGTGTCCCCGCAGCAGGCCATCACGATGTCCGGCTCGCCGCCCTGGTCGTTGCTGGCCCAGTCCCAGATGCCGATGCCCTCGGTGCAGTGCACGGCGGCGGCTTCCATGTCCAGCCACTGGGGCATGGCGCGTTTCCCGGCGACGACGACGTTGACGTAATGCCGGCTGCGCAGGCAGTGGTCGAAGACCGACAGCAGGCAGTTCGCGTCGGGCGGCAGGTAGACCCGGACGACGCCGGCTTTCTTGTTGACGACGTGGTCGAGAAAGCCGGGGTCCTGGTGGGTGAAGCCGTTGTGGTCCTGCTGCCAGACGTGCGAGGCGAGCAGGTAGTTCAGCGAGGCGATCGGCCGCCGCCAGGGCAGCTGCGCGGTGACCTTCAGCCACTTGGCGTGCTGGTTGAACATCGAGTCGACGATGTGGATGAACGCCTCGTAGCAGTTGAACAGGCCGTGCCGGCCGGTCAGCAGGTAGCCCTCGAGCCAGCCTTCGCACTGGTGCTCGCTGAGCATCGAGTCCAGCACGCGCCCGGCGGGGGCGAGGAACTCGTCGTCCGCTGTCCGACCTCGCGCGTCCCACTGGCGGCTGGTGACCTCGAAGACCGCGCCCAGCATGTTCGAGAGCGTCTCGTCCGGGCCGAAGATCCGGAAGTTCCGCTGGTCCTCGTTGAGCCTGGTCACGTCGCGGAGGAACTCGCCGAGCACGAGGGTGTCCTGGGCTTCTGACCGCGCCGGGCGACGGCACGTCCACCGCGTGGCTGCGGAAGTCGGGCATGCGCAGGTCGCGCAGCAGCATGCCGCCGTTGGCGTGCGGGTTGGCGCCCATCCGCCGGTCGCCCTCGGGCGCGAGCTCGGCCAGGTCCGCGATGAGCGCGCCGGCCTCGTCGAACAGTTCCTCGGGCCGGTAGCTGCGCATCCAGCTCTCCAGCTGCGCGAGGTGATCAGGATGCTCGGAATCGACCAGCAGCGGCACCTGATGGGACCGGAACGTGCCCTCCACCTGCAGGCCGTCAACGACCTTCGGTCCGGTCCAGCCCTTGGGCGACTTCAGGACGATCATCGGCCAGCGCGGCCGGGTGGCGTCGCCGGCGGCGCGTGCGTCGCGCTGGATCCGCCGGATGTCCTCGATGGCCTGCTCCAGCGTGGCGGCCATCAGCTGGTGCATCTCCTGCGGCTCGTCGCCCTGCCACGAAGCGCGGTTCCCAGCCGCAGCCGCGCAGGAACTGGCGCAGTTCCGCGTCCCCGATGCGGGCCAGGACCGTGGGGTTGCTGATCTTGTAGCCGTTCAGGTGCAGGATCGGCAGCACCGCGCCGTCGCTGACCGGGTTGAGGAACTTGTTGGACTGCCAGGAGGTGGCCAGCGGGCCCGTCTCGGCCTCGCCGTCACCGATGACGCAGGCGACGATCAGGCCGGGATTGTCGAACGCGGCCCCGAAGGCGTGGCTGAGCGAGTATCCCAGCTCGCCGCCCTCGTGGATCGACCCGGGCGTCGTGGGCGCGACGTGGCTGGAGATGCCGCCGGGGAACGAGAACTGCTTGAACAGCTTCTTCAGGCCGGCCTCGTCCTGGCTGACGTCCGGGTAGACCTCGCTGTAGGTGCCCTCCAGGTAGGTGTTGCCGACCAGCGCCGGACCGCCGTGCCCGGGCCCGGCGACGTAGAACATGTCCAGGTCGTACTTCCTTGATCACCCTGTTCAGGTGAACGTAGATGAAGTTCTGGCCCGGTGTCGTGCCCCAGTGCCCGACCACCAGCGGCTTCACGTCCGACAGCTCCAGCGGCCGTTTCAGCAGCGGATTGTCGTACAGGTACAGCTGGCCGACCGACACGTAGTTCGCCGCCCGCCAGTACGCATCCATCCGGCGGAGCAGTTCCGGCGACAACGGGCCGGCCGACGTGATCATCGTGCTCGTCATGGTCTAGCTCCCGCGCACATTAGGCCGTCAGCGGCGGAGTGCGCCGCGATGCTGTACCGCGCCATGCCGGACGTGTCCGCCTGGCAGCTAGCACGAACGGGTGGATGATAAGTATCCGAAACGGGCGTAGCTGGTAGCTGGCTGTCTGAATCGACCCTGCCCGGCGATTCCTTGCATGCTGCCATCAGTTGTCCCTCGGTTGACTCGGCTGCGTCACCGGGGTCCGGAGCGACGTTCTCGGGAGTAGCTCGTTTCAGCAGGCGACCCGGCCGTCGGCCAAGCCGGGCGCGGCTGCTGTTCCGACATTACTCGTGGCGCGGAGGGCTAACGACAGCGCGGATTGCGCGGACCGAGGAGTTCCGCGATGGCCAGTGAACCCGCGATCCGGGGCGCCACGTCTGTTTCCCACCGCATGCCGAGGATGCTCGCCCGTGGGCTAGCTCATGGTCCGGGCCCGGTAGCGGACGGCTATCGGTCTCAGCCGCGGCTTGTGCGGGACGGCAAGATTGCGCGGCCACCCTGATGTGACCCCGAGATGCGCGAGACGGGGATGGGAGGATGCGGCTGACTCGCGGGAGCGAGGTCCGCCTAACCTGACCGCTCGCGCGGGACACGGCAGGCGGGGTGGCGTCAGCATGACAATCTGCGCACGTCCGGACCTGTGGCTTGCGCGATATGGCGGTCTGCGGTGCATGCGGGGCTCAGGGCGAGAGCCGGAACGGCGGATATACGTCGGTGACCAGGGTCAGTGCGTAGCCGATGACGCGGTTGTGCCAGCGCGCCACTCCCTCCACGAAGTCGAACAGGCCACGGGGATAGCGGCCGGTGAGAAGGATCGCAAACCACGCCGCGATCACGGCCACTAGCGCGCCGATGTCCAGGAAGAACAGCACGATGTAGTGCGGGATTGCCAGCAGCCACTTGACCAGCGGCAGCCACCGGTTCAGCTCGCTGGCGGCGTCGGGGTAGGGGTAGTCGAGGCGGACCGACTGGTGGTCGTCGGTGGAGGGGTAGCTGTCATCCATCAGCGCTAGGTAGATCAGGACGCGGCTGCTCAGCCGCTGTAGCTCGAGGTTCCAGTCGAACCACCAGCGCGGGTACTTTTGCCGGAACAAGATCATGAGCAGCGGGCCGAAGAACAGCAGGCCGCCGGCGCCCGCGGCAGCTCCGGTGGTCCCGTGGCCGTTGCTCCACTGCCAGGTGTCGCCGGCCACCGCGCCCAGGACGATCGCGATGGGGATGACCGTGAACAGGCGGAAGAAGCTGGTCACGCGGTTGAGTTCCCGGTCGGGGTAGTCAACCGAGAAGCTCACGGGGTATGAGGTTCCGTCCACTACAACCTCTCCTATCGCCGATACGCCAGCGCCACTATCGTGCCAGCCATCCCCGGCACAGGAATGCCCAAATATGGCTCCCCCGCGAAACATTCCCTGGTCACCATCCTCGGCTCTGGGGCGCGAACGCCTCACCTGATGAGTGCGTCGGTCACGCGGCCGCCGTGGGCGGCGTCTCGGCCACGACGAACCAGCCAGCAGACCGCGTACTAAATCGACAGGGATGAGGCAAGCTGTGCTCGGCGGCAAGTTAGCTGCTCAGCCGATCTGTGGAGGATGCGGTTACTCGGCGGTGTTCACGCATTGTTGGCGTTCTGACGTGGTGCGGCGCGGACGTGGATGCGTTCGCCTTGCTGGCCGAACATGCTGAGGATCTCGACGGGCTTGCCGCCTGTGCTGGCTGTCGGGCGGCTAGCAGTGCGGCGCCTGCAGCTCGCCGCGGAACAAAGCGAGGAAGCCGACCCAGAAGATCAGCAGCACGGCCCTTGCGGGGAAAAGCCTGCTGGGACGCCCAGAAGCCGATCAGGATCTCCAGGATGCCGGCGATCAGGCCAAGCCACACCTTATCCGCTGCCTCCGCGTGGGCGCCGAGCAGAGATCTGGGATCCGATAGCTAGCCGTTCGGATCATCAGCGATCAAAGTGATCTCGTGCCTTATGGTTGTGTTCATAGTGCTTAGGCCGGCGCGAGGCGACCCATAGCCCCGCTGCGGTAGCGAGCGAATGCATCCGCAATCTGCGATTGCTCGTTCATGATGAAGGGCCCCTCCGCTACGACACGCTCGCCGATCTCGGTACCCGAGAGGATCAAGAAGTGCGAGAGGGCGCGAGCTTCGAGTGTCACGCGCCCGCCATCGCCGCCGAACGCTAGCGCGTGCCCTCCGACTACGTCCTTCTCGTGGCCGTCTGCGCGGGCGAGGACGGTCCCGGGGCCGGAGCGGTCATGGAAGGCTGACCGCAGTTGTAGAGAACGCTAAGGACATCCTGCGGGTCAGCGACATCCCGGTGTCTGTGCTCCAGAACTTCGACCGCGTCGCGCTATCCGAGTTGGCCGGACTCGACCCGAGACAGGCGATTGGCTTCACCCAGATTCGCTCCGGGCGCCTGAAGCAGCTGACGGACATGCAACTGGTTGCCAACGAGGCCATGCGTCACTCTCGAAAGATCATGGCCTATAACCAGCATCAGCCGCGGCGCCGGGTGCCGACAGACGTCGAAACCTTGCAGGCTCTCGTTCAGCAGCAACTAGATGAGCGGGAGACGATGGCACGTGCAGTAGTCGACTTCTTCGGCCGCAGTTTGCCGGCCGGGCAGGATGTCTACCGGCTGCTGGATCCTCCTGAGGGCCGCCCGGGCAGGCTTCGAGGGCACGATCGTGGCGCGTCGATTCTCGAGGCTCCCATGCGTGGCGATGCGCCTCAATTCTGGTCGCCATCGAACCTCCAGAAGCCCAAATCGCCGTCGGGGCCCAACGGAGCCCGGCACGGCCGGGTTCTTTCCAGGACTGGCAACGATCGCCGTCTCTAACGCTGTGTTACGGCGTTCGCGCGATCCCGAGCTGGCCGGCGGCGCATAACGCCGAATAGGCGTGGCTGATCGCCGTATTTGTTTGACTTGCTGCGTGCGAGCAGACATGCCGTTCTGTGTGGGCTCTGATTGCTGAGCCTGGAGCGCCTGCTCCCCACTGAAGTCCGTGGCTGGGGGATGCTAGAAGTCGAGGCCGGCTGCGCGGGCGAGCGGGCGGAGCTCGTCGCGGACGTCGGCGCTGTTCATGCGCTGGGCTTGCTGGGCTAGGAACTCGCCCGCCTTGCGGCGTAGGGCGTCCCGGAGCACGGCGTTTACCACCGCTTCCGCCAGTGCGCTGAGCCGCTGCAGCGATTCGGTTAGCTGTCGGATCTGGTCGGCCGGGAGCCCGGCCGCTACGAACGGCTCCCACATGTTGCGCTCGAAGACAGCGGTGAATCGCTCGGCGATGGAATCTGCCATGCCCTGGAGGGCTTCCAGCTCATCCATCGTCTCCTTAACGGGGATGCCAGCACGGACCAGTTCGAGGCCGATCGTCAGCAGCTTCGGGCTCTTCACAGTGACCGAGATGCCGTCGAGGCCGACGAGGCCCATGCGGATTGCGCGCTGGATGGTGGGCGGCGTGATCGCCTGGCCGGCGAATAGTTCCTTGAATTCGCTCAGCTTGAGGCGCGCTGGCGGCTCGGGTGCCCAGACGGCGGCGACCTGGGCCTCTAGTCCAAGGATGTCGTCCAGGCCTCGGCCGCTTTCCCAGGCGTCGGTGAGCTGCTTGATGCTCGCCAGCGAGAAGCCCTGTTCCTGTAGCTGAGCGATCAGCCTTAGGCGTGCGAGATGCCCCTGGCCGTAATACCCGACGCGGCCCCGGCGTTCCGGCGGCGGCAGCAGGCCTTTCGACTGGTACATGCGCACAGTGGTGGTGGCCGTGCCCGCCTGGCTGGCCAGTTCCTCAATGGTCAGCTGGCCCTCATCGTCCATGCGACTCATCGTACTCGCACGACAACGATGACTATGAGAGTATACACTCTCATAGTCATCGTTCTAATCCATAACCGAGGGCCGCCATGCGGGTACGACATCTGTTTCAGCGTCATCCAATTCCTATGACCTGCCACTTCGACCACGGCTTGGTCATTGCCTGGGCGCTGCCAGCCCAGGTCCTCGAGCCGCTGGTCCCGCCGGGCCTGGATCTGGATACCTACGACGGACACTGGGGCTTCGTCGTGGTTGCCATAGTCCAGACCCGGCACCTGCGCCCGGCGTTCTTGCCGGCCTGGGCCGGGCGCGACTACGCGCTCACCGGCTACCGCGTTTTCGTGAAGTACCGCGACCAGGCCGGCCGGACGCGGCGCGGGCTGCACATCCTGCGCTCGGATACCGACAAGCGTTCGATGAAGCTAGGCGGGAACCTGCTCACCCACTACCGGTACCGGCTGGCCGACATCGAGGTCGCGCCCACGGAAGACCAGCTCGCCGTCCGGATCACAACCCCGGCCGCCGCGGCCGACCTGCACGTAGTTGCGCGTTTGGCCAGCCAGCCAGCTCCACTGCCGCCCAGCTCGCCGTTCCGGTCGGACCGGGACGCGCGCCGCTTCGCCGGCCCGCTGCCGTGGACTTTCGACTACGAGCCGCAGACCCGTTCGATCGTGATGATCCGCGGCCGCCGTTCGCACTGGCAGCCGCGCCAGGTCGCTGTCGAGGTCAAGACCTGCCGCTTCCTCGAGCGGGCCCCGTTTGGCGCCGCCGAGCCGAGGCTTGCCAGCGCGTTCCACGTCACCGGCCTCGACTACGGCTGGGAGCGCGGCGTCCGCGTGTCGATCGGGCAATCATGACCACCACCAAGGTAATTCGATTCAACTGGCCCAAATACCTTGGCCCTCTGGCCATCGCGACGGCGGCCTTGGTCGCCGACGAAGCTGGAGCCCCCGGCTGGATCCGCTACCTGCTCTGGGCGGTGTTCGTACCGGGTGGCGTCTGGACGGTGACTTCCATTGCTGCGACGTGGTGGGTCTACGACCACCGTAAGGTCTACGAGCGGCTGACCGCCGGCCTGCCCGACGTCGGGGCGTGGGCTGCGGTCCACGCGGGGTTCGACGACTCAGTCCCAGCGCTGCGCGCCGCGATCGGGCGTCCGCCGACCACCGTGGCCGAGATCGCGGTCAGCCCTGGCGCATCGCTGCGACGGGCCCGCAGACTGAGCCAGCGCTTCACAGCGGGCGGCTTGTCGCTCACAGCAAGCTCGCTCGACTCGATCTTCGTCACGTTCGCCGCTCACGAGGTTCGCGACACGGCCGGGCAGCGTGCCCTGTTCACCGCACTGCAGCGAGCCTTGCGGCCCGGCGGCCGGCTGATTGTCACCGAGCACTCCCGGGACGCGGCGAACTTTGCGGTCTATGGCCCCGGCGCGCTGCATTTCCAGCCACTCGCCACCTGGCAAGCCAGGGCTGGCGAGACAGACCTGACCGAGACGAACCATATGACCATCACCCCGTTCGTCAGGCAGGTCGTGTTCGTGCGGTGAGTCTCCTAGTGCTGAACCTCACCGTCGCCGGGCTGCTCCTCATCGGCTTGGGCGTCCTGCACATCGCGCTGCCCGCAGTGCTCGGCTGGCAGCGCGAGCTGGCCGGTGCCTCGCCGATCAACCGCGAGGTCAGCTACGTGCACTGCTATTTCATCGGGCTGGCCTGCGTGCTGTGGGGGCTGCTGCCGCTGACTGCCGGCAGCCTGCTGGTCCAGCCCGGCCCGGTCACCCGGCTCTTGCTGATCGGCGCGGTCATCTTCTGGGCCAGCCGCCTGGTCATCCAGCTCGCGGTTTTCAACCGGCACGCACGGCAATCCGCCGCCTGGCTCGCCCTCTCCACGGCCGCGACTATCCTCTGGCTCTACTTGACAGCCGTCTGGACCTGGACGCTCCTCGCCCAGCACTAACCAGAGCGCCATCCACGACAGCGCTGCGGCCGAGACCCCCGGATGCCCGGACGGGCGCAGACAGCGGACGGGGTGGAATTCCCGCGCGAGAGCTTTCCGAAGCGGCAGCTTCATTTGGCGGTGTGACCGGCACCGTCGAGCTTGGCAGGGTGACTATGCCGTATGGTGCGCTCGTGCTCGTGCTCGTGCTCGTGCTGGCGATGGTGCCATAGCTCGGACGTGGCCTACACATGGACTCCCACCCGGTGATCAACGGCGAATGCGCTCGCAGATCAACCGGATCTGCAAGTCGCAGTTGGCTGCGCACGACAGCGGCCTCTTGCGCCAGATCGGCGGTTCGGCAAGCGTTTACTCTTGGGCCTTCCTCGTCACTCAGGGTGATACTGCTGATTGACGTAGCCCGACACCCGCATCCAAGCGGCCCGGGCCCGGACCGAGCCAGCTTGCGTCTGCTCCGTGTGCCACGCGGGTCGGGGCCCGACGCAGTGTGCGCCTGAGTACGCGTTACCGAGTGGATCTCGGCCACGGTTGTGTGGTTACTCATATGCGTGGTCTGTGATCCGGCGGTCGATCTCAAAGGCGAGGGTCAGCTCGGCTAGCTCGCGTGGTCGGGACAGTGAGCGGCCGGTCTGATCTTGGAGTCGGCGCAGGCGGTGTCGGACGGTGTTCGGATGGCAGAACAGGGCGGCGGCGGCGCGGTCGGCGGAGCCGTCCGCATCGAGCCAGGCGCCGAAGGTGCCGAGCAGTAGGGCACGGTCACGTGCCGGCATCTGTTCGAGCGGGCCGAGGGTAGTGCGGGCGACGGTCCGCGTGACTTGCGGGGCGCTGGCCGCCGCGATGGCCAGTGGGTCCCGGTCGAAGACGGTGACCCTGCGCTCGTCGCAGGCCCCTCGCAAGGCGATCCTGGCCAATTTCAGGGCCTCTGCGGTCTTGCGCAGATCGTGGTAGGGCGGGCTGATCCCGACATGACTGCTGGCGGCGGCCTCCAGGGCGTCGGAGAGGGTCTCGACGCCAGGGTGGGCGCCGGGCATCCGCGCGATGCCGATTTCGGTGTCGTGCAGCAGCCGCCACGCGGAGGCCACGCCGAGAGACCGAAGCGCGTCCTCGACGCGCGCGAGCGCATGGCGTCCGACTTCGGGCACCTGAGCAGCGATGACCATGTAAGGACCCTGTGTCGGCAGTCGCAGGATGTCGGCGGCCTCCCACACGTTGGCGTCGTCCAGTCGGCCTTCGAGCAGCGCATGTACCACGGCCGAGCGCTCGGCTTCGCGGCTGAGGGTCTGGGAGTCAATCTCCTCGCGGTAGCCGTCGGCCATCTCCTGGGTGAAGGTGTCGAGCACGAGCCACATCTCCGAGGCGGCGCGCAGGGCGGCCTCGGGCGCAACCTCGCCGGCTGCGGCGGGCTCAGCCAGCCGTTCCCACAGGAACCGGGCGCTGACGCGGTACGCCTCCATCACCGAGGTCAGCGGAACTCCCGCCTGTGCGCGCCGTCGGCCGTTGTCCCGGGACTCGGGGGAGGTGCGAGCCGGGGCGTGACCCATCGGCCGGAAGATGAAATCGATGTTCTCCAGGCAGGTGCGGCGCAGTTCCGCGACCGTGATCGCCGCGTCGCTCCGGTAGACCGGCACGGCCGCCCGGATCCGCTCCACCATCTCGTCGGCGAGTTCGCCGGCTCGCTCGAGCATCCGGGCGCCCAGCAGTGCAACCTGCGCGCCAACTGGGTCGAACGCGGGATGTTCCACGCACCAATCTTAGCTTGCTGCTAATTCGCGAACTGCACGCTATTCGACCTCCATGCAGCGCCGTGTTGTTGCCGAGAACAATCGAGGCAGGAAACTCGTGTTCTCCCAGACATCGATCGAGGTCGGGGGCCGGGCCAGGATGAGGAGGTGGGCCTGACCCGATCAGGCCCGCTCGGGCCGGCCGCTCCGAGTGATCCTGAGAGAAAGGCAGCGCAACCGATGAGCCTGACATCCCGCGAGACGGCAGGAGATCGCCCAGGCGAACGCGTCGGGCCTCAAACCGGTCGTGTTCGTGCACGGGCTGTGGATGCTGGCCTCCAGCTGGTCGCCGTGGCGTACGTTCTTCGAGGAGAACGGCTATGCCACGCTGGCCCCGGGCTGGCCGGACGACCCGGAGACGG
This sequence comes from uncultured Actinomycetota bacterium, assembly GCA_963831615.1. Lineage (GTDB taxonomy): Bacteria > Actinomycetota > Actinomycetes > Streptosporangiales > Streptosporangiaceae > JAJYUU01. Next base: position 1,091,488 of record CAWHQU010000008.1, read on the forward strand.
TCGACCAGGCCCGCGCGAACCCGCAGGTGTTCGCCCGCAAGAGCGTCAAGCAGGTAACCGACCACATGGCCGAGGCCATCGACGGCCTCAGCCAGCCTCCGGCGGTCATCGGCCACTCCTTCGGCGGCCTGATCACCCAGCAGCTGGCCGGGCGGGGACTGGCCACAGTCTCGGTGCCGATCGACTCCGCGCCGTTCCGCGGGGTGCTCCCGCTACCGCTGTCCGCGCTCAAGTCGGCGCTCCCTGTCATCGGCAACCCGGCCAACTACCGGCGGGCCGTCGCACTGACCTACGACCAGTTCCGCTACTCGTTCGCTAACGCGGTGAGCGAAAGCGAGGCCAAGCGCCTGTATGAGACGTATCTGGTGGCCGGCTCCGGGATCCCGCTCTTCCAGGCCGCCACCGCGAACTTCAACCCCTTCACCGAGATCAAGGTCAACACGAAGACCCCGCGGCGCGGCCCGATGCTCCTGATCACCGGCGAAAGGGACCACATCGCGCCATCCGCGATCGCCAATGCCTCCTACCAGAAGCAGAAGCGCAACACCGCGGCCACCATCATCCGCGAGATCCCGAACCGCGGCCACTCGCTGGTTTTCGACAGCGGCTGGCAGGAGATCGCCGAAGCAGCTCTGGCCTTTGTCAAGGAACATCACTGAGCTGAACTCCGCGAAGCGATCGCGCGGATCGATCGCAGCAGCGGGGGGATAGCCTGGGCGCATCCGGGGGGTGTGCAGCACCCGCCTCCGCCACGTCGGCATCACCGGGCGCTGGTTACCCGGTGCGAGCACGTGTGCGTACTGCACGTTGCCCGCCCTGCAGGGCGGGCATGCCCTGCCGCGCGTGATGATCGGCCACGACGTCCTCGAAAGAAGGATGGCGGACGCTGGCCGGCGACGAGGAGTACCGCAACCCTGGGCGGTACGCTAGCTCCTCGCGCGCAGGCTCAACGGGCTTAGCGCGATCGAGGCTTACGCCCTCCGAGCGCACGGGTCGCCGTAGCCGGCATGACCGCTCGCCTGCGCCTGCGGCGGCGCCAGGTGGCGTAATGCGCCGCAATCGTGTGGATCTCGACTGCAGATCGCACAGCATTGGCAGGCTGCCCACGCCTCTGTTCTCCTCCTCGGTCATCAGCGAGTCGACTGCGGCCCGCCGCTCGGTGGGCGTCTTTCTGGATGCCTATTTCATCGCGCTTGGTACCGGTCGGTTCCCGGCGACGACGCCGACGACTGCGCTTCTTCTTGTACCGTTGCCGGGCGGGTCCCGATGAACCACCCAGATGGTGTCCTTGAGGTGCAGCAGCCCGTGCTTATGGCTTGTCAGGTCGAGAACAAGCAGCATGCCGGGTGGGACGTTCGTGCGCTGATACTCGAACGTCTGTGTCAGATAAGCGGTTTCTATGCTCTGACGTGAGGCATCGGCTTTCTCGCGCTTGATCTCGACGATGAATCTTTGTGCTTCGTCGAAGGTCACGTAAACGTCGGCGCGTCCGCGGGCTACGTCGTGAAGCTCTATACCAACTCGTCCTGCCAGCGGGCTCATTTTCAGTGCTTGGCTGTACTGGCGCTGAAGCTCGGCTTCAAGCGGTACGTCGTCGCCAGCGTTGAGTTCCTTCATGTACGCGGCGGGCTCGTCGGCGACCATCAGGAGAAACCGCAGCGAGATCCGGATCAGCAGCTTGAAGTTCTGACCGGCGGACATCAGGAACGACCGGTTATCCTCCAGCGCGCCGAATACGTTCTCCTCGATTTCGTCGAGGACCGGGTGGGTAGGGTCGACGTCCGTCAGGCCGTTCCAGGTCAAACATGCTGCCGCACGGTCAAGCCGCTGGAGCCGCTCGGGCGTCAGACCGCTGTGTGGAGTGATGGCGTCGAGGTCGCCATCCAGCAGCGTGCTCAGGTGCGGCAGATAAGGAGGCTCCTGAGGGTCGGCGCTTTGCCGGGATACTCGGGCTGATCGCGGCCGGGCTCGCTGCGCGGCTTGAAGGAATTCCGCCGCCTCCGGTGGCTGTAGCGGTTCGTCTCGGACGGCGTCGAGGTCAATCGCTCTTTTGAATTGCCGCATCATTGCCTGACGGGACGCGACCTGATTCTCCAAAGCTGGATGGACAAGCATTGCCGTGTCCGGCCCGAGTGGCGAACGTGCCCGGTCGTGCCTGTAGACGTTGAGGATTGCGTCGATCGCCTCGGAGGTGTTGAGGAACTCGTCCCCTTCCAGTTCGCTTGCTGCCGTCTCCAGGCGGCAAGCAAGCGCAAGCCACGCGGTCTCGGCTGCGCGACGCGGTGCCTTCCAGGTCCGCTGGTGTGTTCTTAGTAGCAGGAGCGCACGCCGTTTCGCTATCTGCCGGGCAGCCTCCGCGGCGCTGTGAAGAGCGTCGAGGTCACGCTGGTCGAAGGCGATTACCGCGTCACAGGCCGCGGCGTACGCAGTCGCGTCATCACGGCCTTCGTTGTGGTCGCTGACATTGCGGAAGTGGTCCCGTGCGAGGCGAATGGCACTTTGCGCTGCGGCGGGATCGGCGGCAGTAACGGGTCGCGCAGGTCGAGCATTGCCAGCTCGAAAGCGGCATCGTCGGCTTCACCCTCAGCGAGGGCTCGAAGCGCGGCTATCAGATCGGCGCGGTCGCTTGCGGTGGCAAGTAAGTCGAGCGCAGTTCCGATCAAGGCAGGCAGCCGGTCCGTGAACGCCTGGTTGTGACGGCGGGCCGCGTCGGTCAGCTGGGCGAGCACGGCAAAGCGGGGTGCCGCACCGGTGAGACAGACCCGCAGCGCCACTTCGAGGCGCAGGGCCGCCAGCTGTGGAGTCTGCTCGGCAAGTTGGCCGATCGGGATCAGCGCGTCATGCAGCGCACGGGCCGTGGCCTTAGCTATACCTGCGGCGGCAAGCAGCTCATCGGTGGCTTCGCGGAGCGCCAGATAGCTTGGCTGCTGACCCAAGCCGTGCACGAACGCCTTGAGGAGCGGGTCGAAGTCAGTCCCGCCGACGTCCATCGCCTGCCGGAAGGAGGTTGCTAGCGCAGGCGCCATCGGACCTGCGCCGGTCTCGGCGACGGCAGCCAACAGGTCGCCGTCCTCAGGCAGTTCGGAAAGCATGAGATTGCGGCCGTCAGCTGCTGCGTTCGCAAGAGCCTGCTCGACAGCATTCATCCCGCGTGCCTTTCTCCCTCCGGCATTACAGCACTTGACGCTGACAGTAAGGTCGCTGTGGTTCAGAAGATCACCGACGTGGCTGGCAGCGGCGTGATCGTAGCGCTCACGCCTGCTACCTCGCCCGCGAGCTGATCATCGGCGGTGGTCGCGATCACCTGCAGCGACGGAATGTCACGGGCGATCTCGATCAGCCCTCTTAACAGCTGGCGCGCATCCTCGTCCTGCGCCTCCTCGGCCTTGATGCTGTCGAGTAGCAGCAGTCCCGGATGGCCCGCGATCTTGTGCTTCTGTGCGATCCGCAGGAGCGCGACGAGCAAGGCATATCGCAACCGGAACCGTTCACCGGGACTCTGCGCCTTGAAGGCGGATTTGTCGGCGCCGCCTTTGTACACCTCCATCGTGGCGTTGCCCTTGACGATAATTTTGTCTATCTCGGCGATGCCGAACGCGATTGCCAGCTGCGTTACTTCTGCGCTCAGGTCTTCGTACACGGCCGCGGCGGCGCGGTTGAGGTCGGCGTCGAGTTCTGCTTCTGCGGCCTTAAGAACTGTCAGCGCGGCTGGTTCGGGCGGCTTTGTGCTGTCTCCTTGGAGCGCGTTCAGTGCCCCGCGAGCAGTCGCGACGGCCAGCTCAGCGGCGATGCGGTCGGCGGCCGTTCGAACCGCGGTGGCAGCTCGAAGGCGCCTGTCGGCGTCCTCGAGGTCGAGCCGGGCAGCTTCGAAGTCACGACTCGCCTCGGCGGCGACCTCGGTCGGTGCCGCTGACGCGCGCTTGCTTGCGGCGAGAGCGTTCTCCGCCCGTTGCCTCAGCTCGGTGTCGGCTTCGGTATCGGGCTCCAGTAGTCGTCAGCGATGCGTTCCTGGACGGCACGTTCCAACGCGGTGTCGCAGCGAACGGTTGCCGAGACGCCATAGTGACTTATCCGGCGTGCGACTGGATTGCGGTAAGCGCCAGCGTGTAGATGATGTCGTCCACAAGGGCACCGCGGCTGAGGTCGTTTACCGGCTTGGCGAGGCCCTGCAACATGGGGCCGACGCTCACGACTTGCGCGCTGCGCTGCACAGCCTTGTAGGTCGTGTTGCCCGTGTCGAGGTCCGGGAAGATGAAGACGTTGGCGTGTCCGGCGACCGCGCTGCCGGGCCGTTTGCTGTGTCCAACCGAAATGATGGCGGCGGCGTCGTACTGCAACGGGCCGTCGACGGCCAGATCGGGTTCGCGTTCGCGCACGATCCGGGTCGCCTCGGCGACCTTGTCGACATCGCTGCCCACACCAGAGGTGCCAGTGCTGAAGCTGATCATGGCCACCATGGGCTCGATGCCAAAGGCCCGGGCTGATGCAGCGCTCTGGATGGCGATGTCGGCCAGGTCCTTGGCGTCGGGCCGGGGGTTGATGGCGCAATCGCCGTAGACGACCACTTCGTCGGGCAGGCACATGAAGAATATGGACGACACCAGGCGGCTACCTGGCCTGGTGCCCAGGATCTGCAGGGCCGGGCGGACCGTGGCCGCGGTGGTGTGGACCGCGCCCGCGACCATGCCGTCGACTTCGCCCTGCTTGAGCATCATCGTGCCGACCATAATGGGGTCGGCGAGGAGATCGCGTGCCATCTCTTCGGTCCACCCGCGGTGCCGCCGCAGCTCGGCGAGCGGGGCGACATAGCGCTCGGCGACGGCCTGGGTATCGACCACGGCGACGCCATCAGGCAGCTGCAGCCCGAGGCCTCGGGCTAGCGCGGCCACCTGGTCCGGGGGACCGAGCAGTACGCTGCGGGCGATGCCTCGTTCCGCGCACGCGACAGCGGCCTGCACGATGCGAGGTTCGGTGCCTTCGGGCAGCACTATGGTCGCCTCGGCGGCGCGGGCAAGCTCGACCAGCTGGTAGCGAAAGGCGGCGGGGCTGAGCCTGCGGGACCGGGACGAACTGCGCAGCGACTCCAGCCAGGAGACGTCCAGCGCGTCGGCGATGCCGTCTATCACGCCCTCAATTCGCTCCAGGTCGTCGACGGGCAATCCAGGGTCGAGGTCACGCACTCGAGTCGCGGTCTCGTAGCTGTTGTCGTCGACGACAAGTATGGGCAGGCCGGTGGCGCGTGCAGCCTTGGTGAGTTCCCATACGCGCGGGTCCGGCTCAATCCCGGCTGTAAGGAGCATGGCGGTCAGCCGGGTTCCGCCGAGCACGGCGAGGCAAGCAGCCATGACCACGTCGTGGCGGTCTCCGGGGACCACCACGAGCCGGCCTTCGGTGAGCACGCGCAGGCCGCCAGGGATGCCCTGGGCGAACACTGCTACTTCTTCGATGCGCCGAGACAGATCACCCTCGTTGAGTACCCGCGGATTCATCTCGCGGACGAGGTCACGCACCCGCAACCAGGTCAGCTCGGGACGGTGCGGCACCGCCGCGATCGAGCGGAGCCCGCGCTGGGCCAGCGCCTCGCCCAGCTGGGCTGCCGCGGACGGATCAGAAGCGGGCGCGCCATTGACGACGCAGCCGACCACCCGCGCGTGCTCACCCGACCAGTACCCGCTTGCGGTAATAGCGAGCTTCTCGGCCAGATCATCGGCGGTGTCCGCGGCTGGATCTGGCCCGCGTCCAGCCGCACGGCCTGCATGATCCTCGCCGCTCCCCGCGCCAGCCGCCGGCCAGCTGGCGACAAGCACGACGTCGGCGTCGATCGCCTTGGCCAGCGCCTGGTTGAGTCCGCTAGCGTACAGCTTGGCCGGACCTGGGCTGAGCCCCTCGACGACTACCACATCGGATCGGTCCTGGACTGGCTGCCAGGCGGCCACGATCCTCTCGAGCACAGCGTCGAGTCCGCCGGATCCGAGATGCTGCTCTAGCAGGGCGGTGGAGAGCGGGTCTGGAGGGCGAAGCGAAGTGGTGGCCGCGACCAGCGCGACTGAGCGGTCGGGGCCACCGTCGGGCCGGGGCTGAGCCACCGGCTTGACGAAGGCAACGTTCACGCCTCGCCGGTCAAGGGCCCGCACCAGGCCGAGGCAGGTCCTAGCAAGGCCGCCACCTGCCGCAGTGGGCACGACCAGCAAGGTCCGGGCCACGAGTCCTCCTTTAGCGCGGGTGGCAGGGTCGTCAACCGCCAGTGATTACACGGACGGTGTCGCGGGCGATCATGAGCTCCTCGTCCGTCGGCACGACGAGCGCCTGAACTGGGCCGGCGAGGCTGATGCGCCCGCCGGTATTCCGGCCATGGCTCGCATTGGCCTCAGCGTCCTCAGCCAAGCCGAGGAAGCCCAGGCGATCGAGTACCAGGCTACGGACGACGGCACTGCTTTCCCCGATACCACCGGTGAAGACCAGCGCGTCGAGGTGCTGAAGCCCGACCACCAGCCCGGCGATTGCCTTAGCCAGGCGATGCACGAAAACGTCGAGCGCGAGCCGAGCCCGCTCGTTTCCGTCGGCGGCCGCTGCGACGACGGTGCGCATGTCACTGCCCACCCCGGACAGTCCCTGTAGCCCGCTGTCGACGTTCAGTGCTCGGGTGAGCTCGTCGACGCTCATGCCGGTCCGGCCGGCCAGGTAGCCGAGAAGGCCCGGATCGACATCGCCGGAGCGGGTCCCCATCACCAGCCCCTCCAGTGGGGTGAGCCCCATGGTGGTATCCACCGACATGCCGTCGCGCACGGCGGTCGCGCTGCACCCGTTGCCGAGGTGCGCGGTGACCAGCCGGAGCTCGCGGCGACGGCGGCCCAGCATTACGGCCGCCTGCTCGCTGACGAAGCGGTGGCTGATGCCGTGGAACCCGTAACGGCGCACGCCGTGCAGCGTGTACCACTCCTCGGGCACTGCGTAGCGAAAGGCGTCTGGCGGCATCGTCTGGTGGAACGCGGTGTCGAACACGGCGACTTGCGGCAACTCGGGCCGGAGAGCACGCACGGCCTCGATGCCGGCCAGATTCGCCGGATTGTGGAGCGGCGCCAAGTGGCTGACCGAGCGCAGCGCGGCGACAACTGCATCGTCCACCCGGATCGAGGATGTGAACCGCTCTCCGCCGTGAACCACTCGGTGACCGGCCCCGAGCAGGTCAGCGCCGGCGTGCCCGGCTTCGGTCAGATGATCCAGTACTCGGGCCAGCACAGCCCGGTGAGTGGCGCCGGGAAGCCGCTCTTCGACTGCGCCCGCCGGAAACCGCTGTATCCGCAGCACTGCCTCCGGCGTGCCGAGCCGCTCGCCAATGCCCCCCATGAGCCGCTCGCCGCTCCTGGCAGGCAACACCGCGAACTTGACCGACGAACTGCCCGAGTTGAGCACCAACACCGAGCCGCCGGGAATGGCAGCGCTGACCTGGCCGTATCTCGCGGCCGTCGTCGGCATTCGCGGGGTGCTCATCGGCCGGGCGGCGCGCTAGGCACTGTCCCGATCGCGGGCACCGGAGAGCGCGGCAGACACCGAAGGACCACGACCGGCAGAACGGCCCTGGCACCGGTCTGCGGGAGCGCCCGGCCCCGGACGCCCGGCTAACCCACCTCTTCGGCGTCGGCCTGCTGCCGACCGTCAATTGTGATCCGCACTGCTTCCAAGACCTCGGTTTCCCGGTGAACCGCACACATGCGCGGCGAGGCGAACCCTCTCGGCGTCCCCTCAGCTTACTGGCCACGTATTAGGCACTCAATGCTTCCGGCGGCCTCCCCGCCGCGCGCAGTCAGGACACCTGGTGACGGTCGGCTCCAGAGCGCGCATGCGCGCGGCCAGAAGTTGCCCTCTCTCGGCTCGCGCGCCGGTCGTGCCGGGTCGGTTCGCCCGGGGCGGCGAGCAGGAACGACGTGACGGTGTCTGCGAAACCGTCCGGGTCCTGCCAGAAGAGCAGGTGGCCCAGCTCTGGGAAGATCACGAGTTGGGCGCCCGGGATGCGGTCCGCGAGCAACTTGCCGTTGCGCGGGTCGACCACGGTGTCGGCGGCGCCCTGCAGCACCAGCGTCCGGGCTTGAATGCGCGATTGCCGTAGCCGTCCGGCGTAGCGTGCGCCAGCGGCGGCCTGGGCTGACCGTGCTCTGGGATCGGCGGGGCGGGAGCGTTGGAGTTCGACGAGGCGGTCGACGACTTCTGGCCGGTGCTGGACGGTGCAGGCAGACAGGGCATTCTCCGTGTGGCGGCGCAGGGCAACCTCGCGAGTTGTGACGCCGGTCGCTGCGATCAGGCCCACGGAGACGGCTGGCATGGGGTACGCAAACGGCCAGCCAGGTGTCGTAGACACAAGGACGAGGGCGTCGACCCGCTCGGGGTGGTCAACCGCCAGTTCCTGAGCCATCATGCCGCCGAGGCTCACTCCCACGATGTGGCCTCTGCGGACACCAGCGCCGTCGAGCACGGCGAGGACATCATTGGCCATATCGGCGACGCCGAACGAACCTGCGGGCAGCTCGCTACGCCCGCTTCCGCGGTTGTCCACCAGCACGAGCCGGAAGTGCCGCCGCAGTTTCGGCAGCACCGGTTCCCACCCGAGGCGGTCGAAACCAATGCCCTGAATCAGGACCAGCCACGGCCGCCGCCAATGCAGCGTGCCCCGGAGCTCATAGGCGATCCGCGACTCACCACGGCGAGCGAACCGCGTCCTGCTCACGTCGTGCCTCCTCACGCTTAAGCCAGCCCTCGCTGGTACGTAGCGGGACCCCGGCGCTGTCGACTAGCAGGCCTTGACACGCCGCGTTCAATAATCTAACCAAAATTTCTAGAAATATATTGCTAGTTTTTTGGTTCATACGTACGCTGAGCACATCGTCGGCCGACAACGGCCGATCGCGGCCACGTAACCGGGTCAGCAAAGGGAGCTTGGACAGGACGAAGGGAGCTGACGATGACCGTGACACAGTTGCCGCAGCAGGACAGCACGGGCATGGTCAGCCAGCGGGTGGCCCTGGTCACCGGCGGTACCGGCGGCATCGGAGCCGCGATCTGCGGTCGTCTGGCCGGTGAAGGCGCATCTGTCGCGGCTGGGTACTGGCGGCATCACGAGCGGGCGGACAAGTGGCAGGCGGCCCTGTCGGCCGATTACCCCGGTCAGCGCTTCACGGTGCACGAAGGCAACATCGGATCGGCGGATGACTGCCGGCGTGTCGTGCGCGACGTCATTGAGCAGCACGGCCGCCTCGACGTCCTGGTGAACAACGCTGGCATCGCGATAGACCGGACCGTCTCGAAGATGTCGGACGAGGACTGGCTACGGGTGATCTCCGTCAACCTGTCCGGCGCCTTCTTCATCGGCCAGGCTGCTCTTGAGCACATGATCGAACGCGGCACAGGCCGCATCATCAACGTGTCATCAGTAATCGGCGAGACCGGCAACATCGGCCAGGTCAATTACGCGGCATCGAAGTCAGGCCTGTTCGGGATGACGAAGTCGCTGGCCAAGGAAGCCATCTTCCAGCTGAACCGCAACAAGCGGCCGTTCGGTGACGGGGTCGGCGTGACCGTCAACACGGTCACCCCCGGCTTCGTCGCCACGGACATGCTCGCCTCGATCCCGGACCAGGTGCTCGAGCGGATCAAGGGGCAGATCCCGGTCGGCCGACTCGGCCACCCTGACGAGATCGCCCGTGTCGTGTGCTTCCTGGCTGCCGACCAGTCCGCCTACATCACCGGACAGATCTGGGCCGTCAACGGCGGCCTGGACATGTGAGGGGAATGTCATGAATGATCTGCCCGACGTTGTGGTGCTGTCAGCAACCCGGACCGCGATCGGCAAGTACGGCGGCGGCCTCGCGGGAGTCCCGCCATGTGACCTTGCCTCGACGGTGGTACGGGAATCGGTGCGAAGGGCCGGGGTTGACCCCGCCGATGTCGGCCATGCGGTCTTCGGCCACGTGATCCACACTGAGCCACGGGACATGTATCTGGGCCGGGTCGCCGCCGTCAACGGCGGGCTGCCGGTCACGACCCCGGCCTTCACCGTCAACAGGCTCTGCGGCAGCGGACTGCAGGCGATCGTGTCGGCCGCGCAGGCCATCTCTCTCGGCGATGCGGACGCCGCGGTAGCTGGCGGCACCGAATCCATGAGCCGTGCTCAGTACTGGCTGCCAGGCCTGCGCTGGGGACAGCGGATGCGCGATGGCATCACCATCGATGCCATGGTGGGCGCGCTAACCGATCCGTTCGATGGCTGCCACATGGGCGTGACGGCGGAGAACGTAGCGCGCGAGTTCGGGATCTCGCGCGCTGATCAGGACGCCCTGGCGGCTGAGAGCCACCGGCGGGCTGCGGCGGCGGCGCAGGCCGGCTACTTCACCGAGCAGATCACGCCCGTTCAGGCGCCCACCAGGAAGGGAACGGTCGCGGTGGTGGCCGACGAGCACATCCGGCCGGACGCCACCACCGACGATATGGCCCGGCTCCGCCCGGCCTTCGCCGACGACGGCACGGTGACAGCGGGGAACGCTGCGGGCGTCAACGACGCGGCAGCCGCAGTCACGCTGGCTAGCGGCGACTATGCCAGCAGGCACGGCCTGGCGCCCCTCGGGCGCCTCGTCGCCTACAGCCACGCCGGCGTCGAGCCGAGAATCATGGGCATCGGCCCGGTGCCGGCCGTCAGGCTGGTCCTGGAGAAGGCCGGTCTCAAGGTCGACGAGATCGACGTGTTCGAGGTGAACGAGGCGTTTGCTGCCCAGGCCCTCGCCGTCGTCCGCGAGCTTGGCCTGCCGCCTGAGCGAACCAACCCGAACGGCAGCGGCATCTCGCTCGGCCACCCCCTCGGCGCTACCGGCGCCATCCTCGTCGTCAAGGCACTCTACGAATTGAAGCGGACATCCGGCCGGTTTGCGCTAGTCACCATGTGCATCGGCGGCGGCCAGGGCATTGCCGCGATCTTCGAGCGAATGTGAGCCGCCTGCCTGCAGCAGCACCCGCCGATCATCAGGAGGACGATCATATGACCAGGATGGAGTCTGCATGGCAAGCTGCCGAGGCATCCTGACGACTCTGCCGCCGCCATTGTTCGGTTCTGGACCAGCCTGGCCAGGATCGGGCCGGTCGCCGCCGCGCGCTGGGTCGGCGCGGTCGCCGAGCCGCCGGTTCCCGTCCAGGACAACAAGCGGTTCGCTTACCGGTCGTGGACCGACAACCCTGGTTTCTTCGCCGTGCGGCAGGCCTACCTGGCCGCTACCCAGCTGGCGCATGAGCTGCTCGCCGTCGGCGCCGGCGATACCGTGGCCGATGCGAAAGCGGGGTTGGCAGCCGGCTTCGTGCTGGACGCGCTGGCGCCGACGAACTTCCTGCTCACCAACCCGGCAGCGCTCAAGCGGGCATTTGAGACCGGCGGAGCTAGCCTCGCGGCCGGTGTCGGCAACTTCCGCGACGACCTGCTCCGCAACGGCGGGCGCCCCCGTCAGGTCGACACGAGCTCGTTCAAGGTCGGCAAGAATCTCGCGGTTACGCCCGGCAAGGTGGTGTTCCGGAATGAGCTGATGGAGCTGATCCAGTATGCGCCACAGACGCCTAAGGTCCGCGCCGTCCCGATGCTGGCCAGCCCGCCATGGATCAACAAGTACTGCATCATGGACCTCGCGCCAGGGCGCAGCTTCATCGAGTGGGCGGTCCAGCGCGAGCGCACGGTCTTCGCCATCTCCTACCGTAACCCGGACGCCTCGATGTGCGGTGTGACCCTGGACGACTACCTCATCAGCGACCCGCGGACAGCGCTCGACGTCATCGCAGATATCACCGGCGCTCCGAAGATCGACATCACCGGATTGTGCCTCGGCGGCGCCCTGACGGGCATGCTCGCCGCCTACCTGGCCGGCACCGGTGACGACAGGATCGGCTCGATCACGCTGCTCAACACGATGCTCGACTATAGCGAGCCCGGCGTGCTCGGCGCCTTCACCGACGAGCGGACAGTTGCGCGTCTGGAAGACGAGATGGCGGAGAAGGGCTATCTTGACGGCAGCCAGATGGCCGGCACCTTCGACCTCCTGCGTGCCAATGACCTCATCTTCAGCTACGCCGTCTCGGGCTGGCTCATGGGCCAGGACCCGCCGGCCTTCGACCTGCTCGCCTGGAACGGCGACAGCACTCGCCTGCCGGCCGCCATGCACTCGTTCTACCTGCGCTGTCTGTACTTGCGCAACGAGCTGGCCTGAGGCGAGATGGAGCTAGCCGGCCATCACTTGTCTCTGTCGGAGGTCAAGAACGACATTTACGTGGTGGGCGCCGTTAACGACCACATCGTGCCATGGCACGCGTCGTACCGGGCCACCAGGCTGCTGGGAGGCGACATCCGGTATGTCCTGTCCAGCGGTGGCCATGTTGCCGGCATCGTCAACCCGCCAGGCCCGAAGGCATGGTACGAGACGGCCGACAGCAACCCTGCAGACGCGGCCAGCTGGCGCGCCACAGCCGCGAGGACGAGCGGCTCCTGGTGGGAGGACTGGACCAGGTGGGCGCAGGAACGAGCCTGTGATCGCGTGCGTCGGCCCAATGCAATAGGAAGCGACCGGTACCCTCCCGCCGCGGACGCGCCAGGCGACTGCGTTCACGGCTGACTCCGCGCCTCCGCGTACGTCGCTTGGCATATCAAGCATTTGCCTGATATACTGAGCACGATTGATAATCCTGAGGAGGAGTCATGACCGAAACCCACACCATGGGCCGCGAACTACAGACAGAGATCCTGAGCACGGTCCGCAAGAGCCAGACCGCCGTGGTTGAGGCGATCCAGGCCTGGACCAGCAGGATCCAGTCGCTCACGCCGGAGATGCCGGAGCTGAACATGCCGTTCGCCGACAAGCTGCCCAGGCCGCAGGAGCTCATCGCGAGCGCCTACGACTTCGCCGAGCAGCTGCTCGCCAGCCAGCGGAAGTTCGCCGAGGATGTCCTGAAGGCGACCTCGTCACTGACCGTCGGCAAGGACGACGCTCCGGCCAAGAAGAATGGCTCCGCGGCCAAGTAGGACCTAGGTTTTCGCGGCGGGCCCATTCTGGGTTCGCCGCGCGAGTTTGGCGCCTGCGATCAAGAGCACGCGCTTGGTGTTCAACCGGCAGTGTCGCGAAGATTTAAGCGCCTGCCACCACCGTTAGTGTCAGGTTCCAGGTAGCCGAAGCGCGGCCCGCCGAAGCTCCGATCCTGCTGGCCGCAGCGAAGCACCCGCATTGCGGGGCAGGCGGCCGCGGGCCGTTCTGCTCCCTTCGGCACTGGACCGGAGGCATCCCTGACCGACGGCGTCGGTCTCGAGTCGGCCTGATTTTGGTGGCCGCGGAGCCCAAAGTCGGCGCAATCGCAGGCACCGTCTGGTGACCGGATGACAGTTAGCAAACGAGCCGGGCCGCAGCAGAAGCTTGGCGGCGGGCTTCGCTTAGGGCGTGTCAAGCCGTCAAGCCGTGTAGGTCAATCGTCCTGGGAAAGACCTCGCAGTACGGGCACACAGCGATCAGGTTCATTGCACGATACCCGGACCCGGACGCGCCGCTCCGAACCTCGGTGGCACATCACTTACCCCGCAACGATGTGCTGTCCAGGAGTTCCCGTGCATGCGGTTATCCGATGCAGACATGCCAGGTCCCTGCGGCACCCTCGATCGGCACGTTACCGACCGTGCCGCGTCATGCCGCCGCGCCTGGGCAAGCACCCCTGAAGCCTGCTCGGCGCGTAGCCAGCCCGCGCTTGTTCCGCACCGCGCGGCTGCCAGCAGTCGCCCACGGCTCGCCCGCATGAACGAATGCCTCGCCCCTGAACGCTGATTCTGGAGGAGGGTGTGCGCGTTCTGGTCGTTGAACTCATGCGTATAGGTCGGCCCATGCGCCCGAGCGTGGATTCGATGCTCGCCCGGTAGTTCGCTGCGGTTACAGCCTGGCCGCGTCCAGCTGTTCCCGGCCGCTGAACAGCCGCCACTCGTCGCGGTTTGTGCCGTTGATCACCTGCACGCCTCGACCTGCCCGCTGGCTAGCGCGGGCCCGATCGATCAGGAGCGGTGGATCCGTCCGGCCGTGATTGGCTGGGGATGCTGGTGCTGGCGTGGCTGGTTGCTGTGCCGGCTGCGGGCGGCGGGCTGTCCCAGTGCCGCCAGATGAGCCGGTGCACGGGGATGAGCCGGGGGATGTCGCGCAGGCCGGGGATGAACGGGACCAGCAGCAGCAGGATTGTGGCCAGGCCGGTCATGTAGATGGCGATCATGTCGATGTTGGCGGAGTTGGTCCAGCCGGGAACCTGGTACCACAGCGTGTAGAGCCAGAGCCACGGCTGGCCGGGATAGCTGCCGGGCTCGTTCATGACGCCCCACTGGCTGCCGGACAGGCCCAGCGCCGTCGCCTTGTTGACGAAATAGGCGCCGTCTTCGATGAACAGCAGCGGCTTGGTGAAGTTGGTGCCGTAGAACGGCTGCTGGGAGAGCAGGTCGGTGTCCAGCGCGCCGCTGCGCGCGAGGGTCAGCTCGCCGGCCATCAGTGCCGGGACCGGGCCGTCACTCGCGGCGGGGACGACCGGGCTGCCGTTGACGAACTTTACCTTCACCACGGCAGCTGCGTAGGCGTTGGCCCACTTCAGCTGCTGGGCGCCGGAGGCGGCCTTATATGCGGCGAGGGGGGCGGCGATGGCCGGGTCGGCAGTCGCGAGGGTGGCCAGTGGCCCGATGACGAAGTCCTGCGCGGCGTTGACCGGCTGCCGTACGCCGATGATGGCGGCGGGGGAGAACAGCAGCCGCTGGGAGTTGGCGGTCTGGTTGTTGTAGGGGGGACCGTAGGTGGCGGTCTCGCTGGTGCCGTTCAGCTCGCTGGCGGCGGTGGCCAGGAAGTCGGCGGGCGCGAGGCGCGCCCAGGTCGCGATGGTGACTGGCGGGATGTCCGGGGAGGACAGCAGCCCGGCCAGGCCCAGGGTGAGCGCAAGCACGACCACGGCAGCGATCGTGCCCTCCTTGAGGATGTCGTAGCGCCGGTTCGGCCCGCGCCAGGGGGCTGCGTCGGCTACCGCGATGGCCCGCCGCCGGAGCCGCCCGGTCCCCGTGACCTCGCCGGCGTGCGCGTCGATCGGATGCGACACGCCGCGCATCCGGACGAGCAGGACGTGCGCGCCAACGATGGCGATGAGCACGATCGGGAGGAGCACGATGTGCCACATCAGCATCTGGCCGAAGTTCATCACGTTGAAGAACGCGCCGACCCCGACGGCGTTGAACGCGTCCTTGCCGCTGGTGGAGATCCACTGGGAGTCGAAGTTCTGCTGGGACAGGTACCCGGTGAAGCACTCGACGACCGAGAGCACGAACGCGATGACGCCGGTGATCCATGTCATTGTGCGGCGGCCCCGCCAGGCGGCCATCCAGAACTTGCCCCACAGGTGGATGACCAGCAGTGCCATGAACAGCTCGACGCTCCACACGTGCAGGCTGTTGAAGAAGTGCCCGAGCGGGTTGTAATGCCACCAGTCCGGGCCGCCCAGGGCGAGGCCGAGCCCGGACACGATCGCTACCCCCAGCGCGGCCAGGGAGCCGACGCCGAACACGTAAATCCAGGATGCGACATAAGCGGGCTGGCTGTCGGGCAGCAGCTTGCCCGGCGGCAGCACCCGAAGAGCTCGCCGCCGAAGCCGGGCCGTCCACATGCCGGCGGTGCCGTCATCAGCCAGATCGCCCGCTCCGGCAGTGCCGTCCAGCGCACCGTCATCCGTCGCCCCGCCGGTAGCTGCGGCGGGTTCTTCCCTGCGTCCCTGCGGGAACGGGATCAGCAGCGCGGCGCCGAAGATGACGACCATCACCGCGATCAGAACCAGGTTCGCCACCGTCACCTGGAATATCGACCAGTGCAGCAGGGCGCTTGAAGAGTTCATGTTGATTGCCGAGGCCAGGAATGGCTGGCTGGCGGATCCGGTCATTTGCCCACCTCAGCGTGCTTGCGCATGATGCCGCCAAGGTCTGGAGCAGCCGTACCTGCAATGCCCGGGTGCCCGCGATATGCACCGCGATCTTCCCGACAAGCAAGGTTACGCCCAGCAGCCAGGGCCGACAAGCGCGACAGCCCGGCCGCGCCGAGCTGCCGCCGCTTCGCCTTTCATGCGACGCCGATGCCCTCAGGCGACAAGCGGCACCCCGGCCTAGGAACGACCCCGAACTCCGGCCGCTCGCCGGCGCGCCTATCCCGCCGCGACGTCGGCCCGCTGGTTCACCTGACGTCATGGATGCCGATGACGGCATGCCCTGCGCCGCACAAGTCCGGGCACCCCGCCCACGGCCGGGCCACTCACCCGCCAGGCCCGCGGTCACGAGTTAAGCGCTTTGCATTTCGGCGCGGGGTAACGGGTTACGGGTCCGGGCCGCTCACATCCATGCGCGCACCTCGGCGCCAGGCTTCCTGGCGGGTCAGCCTGCCGGCGCAATCTCGCGCTCCTTCTCGGCGCGAGTGTGCGTTGTTGCCTGAGATGTATTCGACGCGGGCAGGAAGACGAGTGTGAGGACGACCCCCGCTATGGCGATGCCGGCTGAGACCAGCAGCGCCAGGTCGATGCCGTGGGTGAAGGCCGTCTGCACGGACATGCTGCGCGGTGACCGGGCTGGCGCGGACGACTTCGGCGGCGGAGGATGTGACTGGTATCGCGGGGCGCGAGGCCGGCAGTGGGATGCGGCCGGACATGCCGCGAATCCTCGGCAGCACGAACCCATCCAGTCCGAGATAGCCGGCGTTGCGCCAGGCCAGGATCAGGAACACCGCGACGATGGCGTAGGCGGGGTTCACGCCCGAGGTTCCCGAGAACATGTAGATGACGTTCAGGGCCAGGCCGGCGAACGCGACGGCTCCGGTGAACAGGCCCAGGATCAGCAGTGCCCCGATGGTCAGCTCGCTGACCCTGGCTGAAATATTCGACGCCTTCAGGTTGCGCGAGCGCGACTCCGCCTGCGTAGGGATAGACGCCATCGCCGTCATACTCGCTGACGTTGAAGGTTCGCTTTCCCGTGGACTCGCTGAAGCCACCCACCGCAGCCCCACCCCGCGCGACACCTGAACAAAGACGCTGCCGTTCCAGCCAAGGGCGATGCGATCGGTTCGCCACGGCCCGCCGATGCGACAGGCCGCGGCCGCCCGCGCTGAAGGCCCCGCCGCTGACTAGCAGAAACAGGATCGCGGGAGCCAAAGCGAACACACCGACAGAGCGAGGCGAGGGACACTTGTTCTCTGCCGTGCCCGGCGCGCACGTCGGTCGATAAGCCTCACCGGGCGCGGAAGTGTTGTGACCAGGAGAGGAGACGTCGTGGCTGGGTTCGCTGACTCCGGACCGGTTCCGCCTGAGATCCAAGGATTACTTGCAGCCGCCGAGGCACAGCAAGCCCAAGGTCAGACTAGCCAGGCGCTGACCACGCTCCGGCAAGCCAAGGACAAGGCCCGGGCCGGCGGAAGCGTCGCCCTCACCGCGCAGGTGACCGTCGCCCTCGCCGTCGCGCAGGCGTCCGCAGGGCAAGGTGGCGAGGCGCTGGCGGCCATGCGCGAGGCTTCGGACCTCTTCGGCCAAGCCGGAGACCGACCAAGCCAGGTCCGGGCGCTGATCCAGACGGCCGGACTGCAAGCGGCTGCCGGAGACCTCAACGCTGCCAAGAGCGTCGTGCAGGGGTGCCTCAGCGAGGCTGGTCAACTCGGGGATGGCCAGCTTCTGTCCGAGGCACACCTGGCGGCCGGCCAGTTGCTGCTTACCACGCGATATGCAGCGGCAGCCGCAGATGAGTTCCGGACCGGTCTGGCTGCCGCGACCGGGCTTCCCGACGCCACCGCCCAGGTGCAGTTGCAGGCATACCTCGCCATCGCAGTCTTCCAGTGCGGGAACGCCGCTGACGCGTTGTCACTCCTGTCCGAGGACGCCAAGGTCGCCCAGGCGATGCCAGACGGCATTGCCGGCGCGGCGGCATTGTCCACCGTCGCCGACGCGCTTTTGGCCATCGGGCGGCCACTGGACGCCGTGAGCGTGGGCAAGCAGGTCCTGGCCCGGCTGCAGCAGACGGGCGCCCAGCCGCTCATCATCCAGGCGATGATCGGCTTGTCGAACATGTACGCTCTCGCCGGCCAGGCAGGCGAGGCGGGGAACCAGGCTAGCCAGGCCGCGGCAGTGGCCACCCAGTTCGGCGGAGCCGCGGACGTGGCTTCAGTCTGGCTTCGGCTCGGCACTATGTCCTTCCAGCGCGGCGACCGGATGGTGGCCGCCGACCAGCTGGGTAAAGCCCGGACCCAGCTGACGGCCGCCGGCCTTGCGGATCCGCCGATGCTGACCCAGATGCTGGCGCAACTGGCGTCATGACTGCGGATGCTCGTCCGCAGCCTGGTCGCCGCCGCCGAACAGGGTCCCATCGGCCGGCACCGGGGTCAGTGCTGCTGACAGCGTCGCGGCGGCGTCTTCTGGGAAAGCCTTCAGACCCGGCTTGGCTCGCGACAGTTCCTCGGCCACGTGCTGGAGGAGACTCGGGAAGCCCATCGCTTGCTGCAGCTCGCGCACGAGGTCGCCCAGAGCCTTGAGCAGGGTCCGCTGCCGCCAGCGGGCACCGATCGAGCTGGCGACCGTGAAGGCCCGGACTATCAGCGGCACCGCGGTCGTCTCGCCCTCAGCGTCCAGCTCGAACCCGGCCTGCTGAAGCAGTAGCGTTGCCGCCTGCTGCGCAGCGAGGTCGTGTCCCTGCCGGTCTGGGTCCTTCAGTAGCTCCGCTGTCGCGGCCCGGAAGTCCTCCCGGGCGCGGTCCCAGTCCTTCTCCTGACCGCGGTTGTAGTAGAACTGAGCCCGCGCTACGAGGCTGCTGACATAGGCCGGGTGGTTGCCGCTGGCCAGGGCTGTGTCGACCGCGTCATCCCAGTAGGGGTTCGCGCTCGCCAGGTCCCAGCTCTGGCTGAAGGCGTAGGCGAGGATCATGTTCTGGAACCAGTCCGGCTTGATCCCGGCCCGGCCGATTACCTTCCTGGCCTCGAGCGCCTGGCCGTGCAGGCTGGTAAGGGCCACGCTATTGGCGGCGAAGGTCTTCATCGTCATGGTGCGCGTGGTGTCCAGGCTCCCGAGCCCCTGTTGCATCTTCTCGATGAGGTCGTTGACCTGCTGCTCGTCGCTGCTCGCCTGGGTGCGTTGCTGCAGCCGGTAGGCGATGAATGCGACTGCACCGGATATGCCTGCGAAGATCGCTGCTGCCAGCGCTATCCAGTCTCCGGACGCCATCAGTCCTCCCCAGCGTTTGTGCGAATCGTCGCGACCTTACGGCCCAGGGCAGCACTTGTTCGATTGTGCCGCGTCAGGTGGCGAGCTGGCGCGACCATTCCCTGGCCCAGGCGTCGAGGGACTCCAGAGCCGTGCCGAGCGCCGCTCCGAGAGTGGTCAGCGTGTAGGCGTTGTTGTCGTCCCGCCGCGTGACCGGCCCGGCCGGCCAGCAAGCTCAAGTTCGGTCTTCAGCCGGGCCAGGGGTGAGCGCAGCTCGTGGCCGGCGGCGGCGGTGAAGCCCCGCTCCCGGTTCAGCAGGCCTTCCAGCCGGGCGAGCAGCCCGTTGAGGGTCCGGCCGAGGGCGGCGATCTCATCGCGGGTGCCCGGCACGTCCAGCGAAACCCCACCGCTCCGCGTCATTGCCCATGCCTTTCATCAGGCTGCGCTGCACCGTATCGGCCCGGATCCACAGCTCGTAGATGGCCGAGTTGCGCAGCGCCGTGTACTGCTCAGCGGCGAATATCCAGCCCCCGACGCCGACCAGCAGGGCCGTCCCGGCGGCGAACAGGACGGCAAGCCGCAGCCGGACGGACACCGGACTAGGCCGGGTCCTGGCGCGCCAGCGCGTAACCCGCGCCCCGCAGCGTCTTGAGGTCGGTGCCGCCCGACGGCAGGTCCAGCTTCCGGCGCAGGTAGCCGACGTACTGGTCAACCACGTTGGAGGCAGGCTCAAAGGCAAAATCCCACACCTGCGCCAGGATCTCGGCCCGGCTCAGGACCACGCCAGGGTTACGCATGAACAGCTCCAGCAGGGCGAACTCCGTCGCGGACAAGGACACTTCCGCCTCGCCCCGCCATGCCCGCCGCTGCGCCGGGTCCAGGCGCAGGTCCCCGACCTCGATCACGGCAGGCCGCCGCCCCTGGCCGCGCCGGACCTGAGCGCGGATCCGGGCAGACAGCTCAGCGAAACTGAACGGCTTGCACACGTAGTCGTCGGCGCCCGCGTCCAGGCCCTCGACCCGGTCTTCTGCGGCCGTGCGCGCGGTCAACATGATGACCGGCGCCCAGCAGGACGCCGCGCGCAGCCGGCGGCACACATCGAAGCCGCTCAGCCCGGGGAGCATGCAGTCCAGCACGATGGCGGAGTACTGATTCTCCGCGGCCATCCACACCGCCTCGTTCCCGTCACCAACGACATCGACCGCGTAGCCGTCTTCCTGCAGGCCGCGCCGCAGCAACTCGGCCATCCGGACATCATCTTCGGCGATCAGAACGCGCATCACCGGCCAGAGTAAGCCGCCCGATCATGTGAGGGCCATGTGAAACCACGGCCTGGCTCACATCGACCTCACATCTTCGCAGGCAGACAATCAACGCCGGGAAGCGCCGTGTTCGCCGCGCGCCAGGACTGTTGTCAGCAGGACAGATGCCGCGGTTGTTGTGACGGATGCCGGACGCTCCGGCCGGGCACCTCCGATGACTTCGCGGGAGACGCGCCATGAAGAAACGCCTCGCGGCCGTCCTGGCGGCCAGCTCCATCCTGTTCACGTTAGGTCTCGGCTTTTCCGCACCGGCCTTCGCACACGGCGGAGGGGGCGGCGGCGGTGGGGGTGGCGGCGGACATGGCGGCGGCGGGACACCGATCACGATCATCGGGGAGAACTGCACCACGGTGAACGGTGTGTGCGACTTGCCGTCAGCCACCGTCGGCCAGGCCTACAACGCAGTGTTCTCGGGTAGCGGGGGCTCGGGTACGCCTTACACCTTCACCGTCGTCGCCGGGAGCCTGCCGCCCGGCATTACCTGCTGCACGATCGGCGACGAGGGCTTTGGGCAGATCCAGGGAACCCCGACCCAGCAGGGCACGTTCGCCTTCACCGTCCAGGTCGAGGACTCCGCCCGCGACAAGGCGCAGGCAAACTTCAGTGTCGCGGTCGGCCCGCCGCTTCCGCTGGTGATCAGCGGCCCGGCGTGCTGCGGGACCGGCGATGTCGGGACTGCGTTCCTGTATGACCTGATCGCCAGCGGTGGCGTGCAGCCGTTCACCTGGTCGTTCACCGGCACGCTCCCGCCCGGCATCAAGTTCTCGCTGTCGCCGGCACCCAACTTCTCCGGCACGCCCACAACCACGGGTACCTTCCCGCTGACCATCGAGGTGACCGACAGCACCGGCACACAGGCCAGCCAGTCCGGCAGCATCGTCATCAGCCCCAGGCCGCCGCTCCAGATCAGCGGGACCGGCCCCTGCTGCAGCGTTGGCACGGTCGGTACCGCCTATCCCGCCATCGCCTTCGGCGCCATAGGCGGCCAGACGCCCTACACCTGGACGGTCGCGGCTGGGCAGGTCCCGCCTGGTCTGACGTTCAGTTCCGGCAATCCCGGGACCTTCATCAACAACGTCTTGTCCGGTACGCCCACCAAGGCGGGCACCTACGCTTTCACGATGGAAGTGACTGACAGCCTCGACGACACCGCGAGCCAATCGTTCAACATCACGATCGACCCGTAGCGGAGAGCAAGACCTGTGGATCACGTTTCGCTGATCATGTTCGTCGGCGACGCTGCTGACGGCGGCAGACGCATACAGCCTCAGTAGGAGATGCACCATGAAGAAACGGCTCGCGGCCGTCCTGGCGGCCGGCTTAGTCCTGTTCACCCTCGGTGTGGGCTTTTCCGCGCCGGCCTTCGCGCACGGAGGCGGTGGTGGTGGTGGCGGTGGTGGCGGAGGCTCGGTGACCGTCGAGTCGCTCAACCCGGGCACGACTACCCCGGCTGCGGGCAGCACCGGCCAGATGAGTGTCGAGCTCAGCGCGGACGCTCCCAGCGGTGGTTCGGTCGTGACATTGGCCAGCTCCAACAGCAGCGCTCTTTCCGTCCCGGCCTCGATCACGGTCCCGCCGGGAGAAGACATTGCCGACTTCTCCTACACCGCTGGCGCCGTTACTACCCCGACGGCAGTGACGGTGACCGGGACGCTCGGATCGTCCTCGGCGTCGGTGAGCCTGACCATCACGCCGGTGTACCTGTTTTCCCTTGAGTTCGGCCCGTCCGACGTGGTCGTCAGCGGGGGGACCGTCACGGTGGAGCCCGACCTCAGCGGCCCGGCGCCGGCGGGCGGAGCCGTCGTCAGCCTCACCAGCAGCAACCCGTCGCTGGCCCCGGTGCCGGCCACCGCGGAGATTCCTGCTGGTGATTACCTGATCGCCGTCCCGGTCACGGCGGGCAAGGTCAGCGCGGTCACTGATGTCACGTTCACTGCCAGCTGGGACGGCGTCACCCTGACCAGCCAGCTTGAGATCGACCCGCCGCCCCCGCCGCCCCCGCCGGCGACGCCGGTGTCGGTGACGTTCAGCCCGGCGACGGTCTACGGCACGACCGGCTCCACCGGTACGGTCGATCTGTCCGGCCCGTCGCCGGCCGGCGGCACGACCGTGACGCTGCAGATCAGCAGCGACTTCGGCGTCACCGCAGCCACGGTCCCGGCCAGCGTGACCATCCCGGCGGGCGCGAGCAGCGCCACGTTCCCGGTCACCACTACGCCGCCCCCCGACTCCGACACCCCGGTGACTATCTCGGCGGGCATCGCCGGCACCAGCTACGCCTCCGGCGTGGTGACGGTGATCGCGCCGGGCCTGCAGTCGGTCACCGTCAGCGCCGGCAGCGTGGCCGGCGGCGGCAGCGTCACCGGCACGGCGACGCTGAACACCGCCGCGCCCGCGGGCGGCGCGGTCGTGCAGCTGATCAGCAGCAACACCGCCGCGGCCGCCGTCCCGGCCAGCGTGACCGTGCCCGTCGGCGCGACCAGCGCCACCTTCACCATCAGCACCCTCAGCCAGAGCTCGACCACCACGGTCGCGGTCGGCGGGATCTACGCCGGAGCGACGCGGGCCGCGCTGCTCGGCGTCACCGGCGGCCGCAAGGGCGGCTCGGCGCTGCCGCCGGCGCCGCCGGGGACCACCATCGAGCCGTCCACCTTCGATCAGGTCGACCAGGGCACCACGAACGGCGAGCTGCCGCACCCGTACCTGATCACCCTGCCCGCCTCCACGATCGCCGCGTCCGACGTCTCGCTGGAGTCCGGGAGCCTGCCGCCCGGGCTGACGCTAAACGCCACCTCGACCGCGTCTATCAGCGGCGTCCCGACCACGCAGGGCCTGTACGCCTTCGTACTCAAGATCACGATCCCCGGCGACACCGCGTTCGGCGTGCCCTACGTCTGGCAGATCACCCCGCCGATGGTCATCACCGCCACCAGCCTCCCGGCCGGGACGGCCGGCCAGGCCTACCAGGGCGGCTTCACGCTCACCGGCGGCGTGCCGCCCTACAACTGGCTGATCGACGCCGGGGCGCTCCCGCCCGGGCTGACGATCAACCCCTCGACCGGCCAGGTCAGCGGCACGCCCACCACCGCCGGCACCTTCACCTTCACCGTCGAGGTGTACGACAGCGACAGAGTCGGCACATCCCTGTTCACCCCGGAGACGATCACGATCAACCCCGCCTAGGCGCTCCAGCCGGGGCGCCGCGCCCGTCAACATCTGCCGCCATCGGCCACTCGCTGACGGCGGCAGACGCATACGGCCCCGAGTGTCTTAGCGATCCTGAAAGCCGACCTGGGTGGCCCGTCACGAACAAGCGCTGCCATTGATCATCGATCCGTGCACAGATAGATACGCCGCTAACACATGCTAGGCGATCCTGCAGACGGCGCAGGTGCGTGCCGTCGGCGAGATCGATCAGCTCCTGCCGGTCCGGGGTGTTAGATCGATAGTGGCCGCACGATCGTGGCACCCTGCGCAGGAGGCATGCCTGATGACTGAGTTCGATGCTGCCCGGTTCATGACGGAGATCTTCGGCATGTGGACCGAGGCAGACGTGGACGCACGGCGCGCCGTCATCCAGTCCACTTCGAAGAAGCCGTCAGGTTCCCCCGACCGGTCCGCGGCTGATCGCCGCCATGCTGATCGCCGCCGCGGCCCTGGATCTCACCCGCTGCAGCCTGGTGCTGACGACATTCCGACACGTCGCTCCTGCCGTCGGGCTGGTCGCGGCCGGGATCGGTGCAGCCGCGGTCACCGTGACAGCCGCGCGCAGGTACCGGGCCGGCCAGCGCTGGGCGGCCTGGGCGGTACTGCTGATCGGCGTGGCGTCAGCGCCGCAAGCGTCCGCGTCCGGCTTCCGTAACCCATACATGATCCCCGACGTGGCAACCGCCGCCCTCGGTGTCCTGCTGACCGTAGCGATCCTGGCCACCGTCGGCCGCGCCAGTACGCCGGCGCGTCCCCCCGAGAGCCCTTGCGCCCGCCACGAAGCACTGTTCGCCACGGCCGAGTCCGTTGATCTCGAGCGCTAGCCGGTCGCTAGGCTTCAGATAGGGATGATCCGACAGGCCAAGCGCAACACCGGCCGGCCTACCGCTGCTGATCAGGTCGCGGGGCTCGAGCGGCTGCCGAGCGGCTGCCACGCGGAGCCGTGGGGGAACTGATAGTCGCGCAGCGACTCGGGGCTGAGTGTGGCGGAGAATCCCGGCGCGGTCGGCGCGAGGTATCTGCCGCCGGTGATGCGTACCGGGTCGGTGAACTGCTCGTGCAGGTGATCGACGTACTCCAGGACGCGGTCCGTCGTCGTGGCAGAGACGGCGACGAAGTCGAACATCGCCAGGTGCTGGACCATCTCGCAGAGGCCGACGCCGCCCGCATGCGGACACACCGGGATGCCGAACTTAGCCGCGAGCAGCAGTATGGCCAGGTTCTCGTTGACGCCGGCCACACGGCAGGCATCGATCTGGACGAAGTCCAGGGCGCGCGCTTGCAGGAGTTGCTTGAAGATGACCCTGTTGGCGACGTGCTCGCCGGCTGCAATCTTGACCGGCATGACGGCGTGCCTGATCGCGGCGAGTCCGAGGATCTCGTCCGGGCTGGTTGGCTCCTCGACCCAGCAGGGGTCGTAGGGCGCCAGTGCCTTGATCGCCGTTATCGCTCGTCCGACGTCCCAGCGCTGGTTCGCGTCCACGGCAATGCGCACGTCCGGCCCGACCGCTGCCCTTGCCAGCATCAGCCGCCGCGCGTCGTTGTCGATGCTTGCGCCGACCTTCAGCTTGATCTGGCTGAAGCCGTCGGCGACGGCCTGCCGGGACAGGTGGATCAGCTGGTCGTCGGAGTAGCCGATCCAGCCGGGGGTGGTTGTGTAGGCCGGGTAACCCGCACGCTGCAGCTCGGCGATCCGCTCGCCGCGGCCCTCCTGGGCGGACCGGAGAATGCCCAGCGCCTCCTCAGGCGTGAGTGCATCCTCGATGTAGCGGAAGTCGACCAGGCTGACGATCTGCTCCGGCGTCATGTCCGCCAGCAGCCGCCACAACGGCTTGCCCGCCAGCTTGGCGGCCAGATCCCAGGCGGCGTTCACGACGGCGCCGATGGCCATGTGGATGACGCCCTTCTCGGGCCCGAGCCACCGAAGCTGGCTGTCGCTGATCAGGTCAGCGCTAAATCCGCCAAGATCGCCGACGATGCCGCCGACGGCCCGGCCGACGACGTACGGTCGCAGCGCCTCAATAGCAGCGACGACTACGTCGTTGCCGCGGCCGATCGTGAAGCAGAGCGCGTGCCCGTCGGGGCCGCCAGATTCTGTGCGCAGCACTGCGTACGCGGCTGAGTAGTCGGGATCGGGATTCATCGCGTCCGACCCGTGGTGCTCCAGCGAAGTCGGGAAGCGCACGTCGAAGCAGTCCAGCGCGACGATCCGCGGGCCGGACTGGCTCAATGCATGCGGCGTCAGAATCTCCGTGATGTCCCTTGGCTGAACGTGCATCGTCCGCGCTCCCTGAAGCAGCACCTAACTGCCGGATCTCGTGACCGGCCGCGTCCGCGCCCGGTGTGCTGGCCGGGCTGCGCTGCCCGATGTTGATGTTCGACAGGCAGCCGAGGCCGGGCACGTCGATGCTGTCCGGCAGGGGAGCGCCCAGCCGGTCGCAGAAGCTCGGCTCGAATCCGAACAGGCCCGAGACGACCGCCTCTGCGGTTGCGACGCCGGCGATGGAGTCCCGGTTCGACACGCCGTCCTCGGCAACGCGCACCCGCTGGCCGCTGTCCTCGGTCACGATTTCCATCGCCTGGCCCCAGAGCCCGCCGGACGCGGACTCGTGCACGACGCTGAGCAGCTGAGCGGCAAGGTCACTCCGGCCGAGCTTGGCAAGGCCGTGCGCGGTGATGCCCGGCCAGGCGCAGAACGCTCCCGCGGCGCCGTGGTCGGGCCGGTTCGAGACCGGCGCCGCCGGGTCGTCCGGCGCCAGCGCCCGCATCCAGGTGGATGCCAGCAGCTTCTCCGACACGAAGCGGACAGCCTCGGACCGCTGAGCTTCGCTGAGGTCGGCGTGCAGGTGCGCTGCCACTAGCCCGAAGTCCAGGCAGTGACCGATGGACTCGGTGGAGGCGGGATGCCTGATCTGCCAGCGCCCGTGTGGCAGAGACATGGCGATGACGGCCTGGGCCAGTGTGTCCGCTTCGGCCTCGGCGGCTGCGGCTGCTTCAGCGCGTCCGAGCGTCCTGAGCAGGCCGGCGAACGAGTGCGTCATGCCGGCGTAGGCGGCATTCAATGAGGCCACCACGTTGACGTAGTTGGGCACGCATTCGAGCAGGGCCCACGGGTCGGCGCCGAAGTCGGCGAGGATGCCGCCGGTGGCCGCGGTCCGCCTGGTCTTCCAGCCGAAAGCGAGGCGCTCGAGGTGCGCGAGCACTGTCAGGGATCCGGCCTGCTCGTCGAGGAACGCGACGTCTCCGGTAACGCAGATGTAGTGCTCGACGAGCCGGTACAGCGCGTAGTCGTTGGCGGCGTAGTGATTGCCGAGCGGCCCGCCGTTCCTGGTGTCGAACCCGAACGACGCGTCGTAGGGGCTGCTCAGTGCCCGGTGCAGCCAGGAGCGCATCCCGGCTGGCTCGAGCAGGGCGTAGAGCCGGCTCCATTCGGCGTGGTCCCAGAAATAGGTGGCCGTAGGGCCGAGACGTGGCCCGCCGGTCAGGAAGATCGGCTCTGACGCGCTGATGCGGGTGTTCCGCATGTAGAGCGCCAGGAGCGCGGCCATGTAGTACGACTTCGCAAGGTCGGCGTCCCCGACGCTGAGCGTGGGCAGGTGGCCGCTGAAGTGGGGATTGCCGGGGGTGAACGCGCTGTGCCACAGGTCGCGGTAGCCGACCTCGGAGCTAGTGAGGGTGCCGGGGAAGTCCTGCGCAGCCCGGGCCGCGGCGGCGGCGACATCGAGTGCGTCACTGCCGTAGGCGCACACGACCCCGATCGTGACCGTCTGGCCGGCATCGAGGCTGAGCGTCCAGGTGGCGCGCGCGCCCGCGCCGGAATCCTCAAGCGAGGAGGGAACGGGGTCGAATCCGTAACTGGCGCGGCCAGGCGAGCAGTTGTCGGCTATGGAGACCAGCGAATCCTCAGCAAGTGATTTCCACCGGGGCGAGGTCGACCAGTGGCTGGTAGCGGCGACCTCGTCGCCGTCGACGGTCATCGCGACTCGGTCACTGTCCAGCGCGATCGCGACGTCGTACCAGCGCCCGGTGACGACGTCGCTTGTGGAGTACTCCTTCTCACCGGAGATCCCGAACCAGAGGCGGCCGGCCTCCACGCCGAGCTGAAGGGAGTCCGGGTGGTTGCCGTGGGTAAGAACGACGCCGCCCTGGTCGAGCGCCTCGACGCGCAGTTCGAGCTCGATGACCTGGCCCGCGCGCAGCTCGAAGGTACCCAGGGTTACCTCGCTGGCCTTGCGCAGGTCGATCTCGGCGGAGGCAACCAGGATCGGCTGGCCGGCGGCGGCGTTCCGGCAGCGGATGTTCCGCACGGTCGCAGCCGCGGCGTCGCGGTACGGGTAGACGGTGTCCTGGCTGACATGGCGGGGAAGCTCATAGGCCAGCGACATCGGCTCGGTGTCGGCGTCGCGCTGGATGCCTGGCAGCCGGGGCTTGCCCAGGCGCAGCCGCCGGAGTCCGGGCCCCAGCAGGTAGGCAGCGGCCGTCCCGTTGGTGACCGAGGCCCGGATGCGCTCCAGCGTCATGAAGTCGTGGTAGTTGCCCGCGGTCCAGGGCACGTCGTACAGCCAGCCCCACCCGGTGTCGGTGTGCGTGACCATCGCGAACAGGTCCTGGGAGAGCGTGCAGTCCAGCGGCCCGTCGGTGTCGTTGGTGACGTCGATCTGCCAGAGCAGGAGGTCCTGCTCGAGCACCATCCGGGTGTCCGTGCGGACCGTCATGCTGGCGCGCGCATGCTCGCGCTGGACGCCCCACGGCTTCCAGCGGAAACGCTGCGCGGGCAGTGTCACCCCGTCGACGCGCAGGACTCCGGTGTGGTAGCCGAACGAGTACGGCGGCGCGGCCAGCCAGGACAGCGAGCTGAGGTCGGCATTGACGTGGCCCTGGCCCAACTGGTTGCGCAGCGAGGGCAGATGGGCCAGATCGGCGGCGTCGACCCAGGTCCCGGCCACGTCGTCCAGGTCCGGCACCCCGGCCGGCGGGTGATTGCAGGCTGCATCGTCGCCAGCTTCAGCCTGGGCCGTCATCTCGTCGATCCCGCGGTGAGGCCGGCCCGGAACTGCTTCTGCGCGAGCAGGTAGCCGGCGACCGGGATCAGCGCGGCGAGGAACATGAAGCCGAACTGCAGCCCGTAGTCCGGCTGGACCTGGTTGCTGACCGAGTCGTAGAGACCGACCGTGACGGTCTGGCCTGTGATCGGGCCGATGATCAGCAGCGGGTTGAGGAAGTCGTTCCAGATCCACAGCGACAGGAAGATGCCGACCGTGGCGGTGGCCGGCCGGACGAGCGGCATGATGATCTTCCACCAGATCCGCAGGCCGGTGGCGCCGTCGATGCGGGCCGCCTCGATGACCTCGGCGGGGATCGAGCGCATGAAGCCGACGTAGACGAAGACGGCGAAGGAGAGGTACCCGCCGCCGAGGTTGGACAGGATCAGGCCGGGATAGGTGTGGTCGAGCCCGATCATGCGTGAGGATCTTGATGATCGGCAGCACGGTGATCTGCGGCGGAATCATCAGGCCGGCCGCGAACACCGCCATGATGGCGGCGCGGATCCTGGTGCGCTTGCGCGAGATGTAGAAGCTGAACGCGGAGCCGAGCGGGATCAGCAGTGCGACCGAGCACACCACGACGATGAGCGAGTTGCGCAGGCCAAGCTCCAGCACGTGGCCGGGCTGGCTCAGCGCGGCTGACACGTTGCGCAGCGTCGGGTGGATCGGCAGCGACTGCGGGCTGCTCGCGATGGCGGCGTTGGTCTTGAAGGCGTTGACGATCGTCAGGTAGATCGGGCTGACGAACGCCAGGATCACCAGGAGCGCCAGCGCCAGCCGCGCCGGGCGGCGCAGCACGCGGGACGTCTGCCGAGCCCGATGGCGCGGAGCGGCCGGGCCTTCCGATACGCGGGGGGCAGCCGTGCGCTGGGCGATCACAGGTCAACCTCCCGGCGGCGCAGCACGGTCGTCACGGACAGGGCGATGATCGCGGTCAGCACCAGCAAGACCATGGCGATGGCCGAGGCGTAGCCGTACGCGTCGTTGGAGAAGCCCACGCTGATGATGTACATGGCGATCGACCGGGTGGCGTAGGCAGGACCGCCGCCGGTGAGCGCGGTGATGATGTCGTACAGCTTGAGGACGGTGATCAGGCAGATGACGACGCTGATCGTGGTGGCCGGCGCCACCATGCGGAACGTGATCATCCGGAACTGCTGGCGGCTGCTCGCCCCGTCGATCGAGCTGGCCTCGTAGAGCTCGCGCGGGATGTTCTGCAGCGCGGCCAGGTACACGACGGTGGTGAAGCCGGACAGCACCCAGGACACCACGATGCCGGCCGACAGCTGCGCCAGCTGCGGCGTCCCGAGCCAGTTGACCGGCTGGCTGACCAGGCCGGTTCCGGTGAGGATGTGGTTGACCAGGCCGGTCGGGGACAGCATCCAGCTCCAGACGAAGCCGACGATGATCCCGGAGATCACCTGCGGCAGGAACGCGAGCGTGCGCAGTACCCGGTAGCTGAGGCTGGTGCGGTTCGAGCAGGATCGCGAAGCCCAGGCCGGCGACGTTGGCCACGATGGTGACGGCGACGGCCAGGGCCAGGGTGAACTCGATGCTCGCGCGCAGCTGGCTGTCGTGCAGCGCAGCCCGGTAGTTGGCGAGCCCGACGAAGCTGCTGGTCGGGAACAGGATGTTCTGGTTGGTGAAGCTGGTCTTCAGGCTCAGCAGGACCGGCACGATGAGGAACATCAGGTAGAGCACCAGGGCCAGCGCGGCGATGGCGCTCAGGCCCGTGTCCAGCCTGGCGAGGCGGATCCGCAGTGGCTTCATCTGTCCTGCTTCTCTTCGGTGCCGGGGTGACGCCGTCTCGGCGTCACCCCGGCAGGTGGTCGGTTACCCGGGCGCTGCTGTTACCCGTGCGCTGCCGTCACGAGGACGCGGTAGCGCTGGCCCAGTCCTGGTCGAGCGTCTGCATCTGTCCCAGCACGTTCGAGGTGCTGAACAGCGCCTGCGCGGCCGCATCGAAGTCGCTGGTCACGTTGCCGGGCAGCGCGTTGTCGTTGGTCGCCCAGCTCATGGAGCTGACCTTGGTGTTGGTGTTGGTGACGTAGGAGTAGGAGTTGTAGAACGCCGGGCTCAGCGACAGGCCGTAGCTGGCGAGCGACTTGCCCTTGAGCATCGGGAACGCCCCGTCGCCCGAGATGAGCGACTTCAGGTTGTCAGGGTTGAGTGACCATGACTCGGCGAACTTGAACGCGGCCGCAGAGTCCGGGGTCTTCGAGCTGACGGCCATCGAGCCGCCGAGCGAGAAGGGAATGACCAGGGATCCGTTGTTGGTCGGCCAGGGGAAGACGCCGATGTTGTTCCACGCGTTCTTCGGGATCGAGCCCAGGTACCAGCTGCCCATCGGGTACATGGCAGCCTTGCCGGCGTTGAAGTTGAGGATCGACTGGGCGTAGCTGACGCTCAGCGCGTCCGGCTCGAAGTAGTTGTCCGTCACCAGCGTGCGCATCTTCGTCGCCGCCGCGACGACGTTCGGGTCGGCGAACTTGACCGTGCCGGCGTAGCGCTGCTGGATCCAGTTCGGGTCCGAGCCGAGGACGTCAGCGCTCAGCGCGCCGGTCAGCGGCATCGCCGCGGCGAAGGAGTCGTGGCCGCCGAGCTCGATCGGCACGATGCCATGGGCCTTCAGCTTCGCGCAGTCGGCCATGAACTCCGCCCACGTCGTCGGCGGAGTGGCCCCGGCCTTGGCGAACAGCGCCTTGTTGTAGTACACGAGCGGGATGATCTGCGAGTTGGTCGGCGGGATGTAGTCCTTGCCCTTGATGTTGTTGGGCAGGATGAAGTTGGCGTTGATCCAGGACGAGGAGAACGGCGTGAGCAGGCCCGCCGAGGTGTACAGCGATGGCGTGATCGACTGCAAGCAGGTCGGGGAACTGGCCGGACTGCAGCAGCGTCTTGGCATAGGTGTCACGGTCGGTGGTCGGGTCCACGTCCTGCTTGATCGTGACGCCGGGCACCGACTTCGCCGCGGCGGCAATGGACATCAGCCCAGAACTTCGCCGTCAGGTCGGGAGTGAGGAAGGTCAGGTAGGTCAGCGTCACCTTCTTCGATGACGTCCCGGACGCGGACTGGGACGGCGAACTCGAGCACGCCGCCAGGAGCAGCAGGCTTGCGGCGGCAGCCCCAGCAAGACATCGTCTGTACATGGTCACCCTTTCTGGGCTGGAATCGGACGAAAGCGTACATGGTGGGTATTTGCCCGGAAGCAACTCTGGGATAACGTTATCTTTCGGTGTTACAGTGAGGTTCCTGCTGCGGCGTGTCAAGAGCTTCGTTCGTAACAAAAGGGTCTCGGAGGAGGCGGAGCAGCCCCGTGAACGATCGAGGAGAAGCGGAGTGCAGTGCCTGGTCCCGGTGAGTTGAATGAACGCGCAGTGCCGCGGCCGCGCCGGCCCACGATGGTGGACGTCGCGCGAGAGGCGGGCGTGGCGCTGCGCACGGTATCGCGCGTCGTCAACGGCGACTCGACGGTCGGGGAGGCGCTGGCCGAGCGAATTCGCCAGGCCATCGTGTCGCTGGAGTATCAGCCCGACGAGCGCGCCCGCCAGCTGCGCAGCGGCCGCACGCGCACCGTCGGCGCGGCAGTGCGCAACATCTCCGACGCTCACCCGGTCCTCGGGGCAGCCGACGAGGCCGCCCGCGCGGCCGGGCTCACCATCGTGGCCATGTCGACCGAGGATGACGAGCAGCGCGAGCGCGAGGCCGTCATGTCCATGTGCCGGCGGCGCATGGACGGGATCATCATCGAGCCGATCGCCGAGAACCACCAGTACCTCCAGCCCGAGATCGACGCTGGCCTGCCGGTGGTCGCCTTCGACCGGCCGGCGACCGGCGTCACGGTGGATACGGTGCTGACCGACAATCGCGGCGGCATTGGCCAGGCCTTCCGGCATCTCGTTGACCACGGGCACCGGCGGATCGGCTACATCGGCGACGACGAGCGGATCTACACCGGGCACGAGCGCGCGGCGGCGTTCCGCGAGTGCCTGCGCGAGCTGGGCAGCCCGCTCGACGGCATGGTGCACCCCGGGCCCATCGAGCCCGACCAGGATCGCCGCCGCGCTGGCGACGCTGGCCAGCGGCCCGCATCCGGCGACCGCGATCGTGACCGGCAACGTCTCCACGACCATCGCCGTCATCCGTCTGCTCGGCCCTGATTTCGGCAGCGACCGCCCTCGTCGGGTTCGACGATTTCCCGCTGGCAGACCTGCTGCGCCCCGGCCTCACCGTCGTGGCTCAGGGCGAAGCAGAGATCGGGCGCACCACCATCGACCTGTTCCGGGCCCGGCTCGCCGATCCCGGCAGGCCCATCCAGACGGTCACTGTGCCCACCACGCTCATCCCGCGGGGATCCGGTGAGCTGCCTGGCGACAGAGGATGACATCCGAGCTGAAGGCCCTGCTCGTGGAAGGCGGCGCGTCTCATACCTGGGTGGTCGTCGCTGACGAGCAGGAGGTCCGGGCGCAGGAGTGGCTGCCCGCGCTGAACGCGGTCGGGGCCGCCCCAGGGACGCGGCGCTCGGTGCTGGCTGAGATCGCCAAGGTGGTGAGCCGGTCTGGCGGCGTCCAGAATGCCTTGTTCGCTGTCGGCGCGGCCTGCACCCATGCGTACCTCGGCGAGTTCGCGGGCCTGATGGCTGAGGTCCTGCCGGAGTCCGCGCGGCCGCCGGGGCGCACCTGCCTCACCAACGACGTCGTCCCGCTCTTGTTCGCCGCGGACGACGACTGCGATCAGCTGGTGATCATCGCCGGGACCGGCTCGGGTGTAGCGGCGCGCAGTCGCTTCCAGTCGGTCGCCCGAGCCGGCGCCCATGAGTACCTGCTCGGAGACGACGGCGGCGCATTCGACATCGGCCGCCACGCACTGCGGGCCGTTATCGCCTACCTGGAGCGTCGCGGGCCGGCCACCAGTCTCACCGAACGTGTAGCGGCGCGGACTGGAGGCGCAGAGATCGACCGGCATGTCTACGGGGCGGACAACCCCAAGCAGGTCGTCGGGGAGTTTGCGCGCGATGTCTTCGCCGCGGACGCCGCCGGAGACGAGGTCGCCGGCGACATCCTGACGCACGCGGCAGCGCGTATAGCCGAGATCTGCCTCGCGGCACTTACCGCGGTCGGCGCATCGGCGCCGGTGACCGCGACATTCACCGGCAGCCTGCTCACCGAAGCGACGGGTCGGCTTCGGAACCGCGTCCAGGAGCAGCTGCTGAGGTCTGATGTCACCACGTTCCGGCCCATCGCAGTGGACGTGGACCTGATGCGCCGAACCTTGGCGGTACTGCAGTCCGATCAATCGACCTTCGAGACGATCGCGCGGGCGATCCCGGCTACCCGACTGTGAGTCGCCAAGCGGAGGCCTATCGCGCGCGACGCCGCCGGCATGTTCACGTCACAGACGAGATCGACGTGAACGCGCCGCTCGGTGAACCGCGGTCAAGGGTTTCTGTCTAATGGCGAGACAGATTGTTGGCGTGGCTTGGCGACTCGACCCGCGTGGCCTCTCCGACGGCTCGGCAGGGCAGCGCGCGGGTGCCCTCGGTAAGGGCGAGCAGGGCGGCCAGCGCCGCTCCCTCGGCCGGGGCCAGGGTCGCAGAGCGCTGACACTGCTGCCGGCCTACCACCTGTGCCTCGTGCGCGCCGACCAGATCGCCGCGTCGGTTCCCCACGCGATCCGGCGACTCGACCCGGCCTGGCCGCTCACCCTGATCTCCGGCCCCTCGGCGACCAGCGACATCGAGAAAACCTGGGATCGCGGGCGTCCATAGTGAGGACGCCGCTTTCCACGTCTGCGAAGTCATCGGATCATCGGACCAGCTACGCGACAGCTCAATAGGCAGTTCTACCTGGGAAGACGCAGGCTTCATATCGCCGCGTCGCCCACGGTCGCTGGCAGTTGTCCCCCCGATAGTCCCCGCGGCGATTCGAGCCCGAACTCATGTGACAGTCGCAATATAAGAGGCCACCGGCGGCAGCACACAGGGATGGCCAACCCACAGCTGGATGCTGTCGCCGGAGCGCCCCTGCGGGCCTTCGGCGAGAAGGTCAAGCAGAACCGCGGCGACTTCGGCCGGGTCCATCAGGCCAGGCGCAGGAGGCCGGCCGCCGAGAAAGCCGCGGTACATCGGCGTGTCGGTCGCCCCCATGCCGAATGAGTTGACCCGGATTCCGTGCGCGCGCAGCGCCTTCGCCCAGGCCTGGGTCAGACCGTTGAGCCCCCATTTCGATGCGTCGTAAATGTCGAAGGCCGCGCCGCCGCCGGGTGGCCGTGGGGCAGCCGCCCAAGGACAGGTCGGCGCATCGGCATGGTCCAGAGCCGTCGGCCAGCCGCACGTGTGGACATGATCAGTGGTCACGTTGACGATGTCGCCGCCCTGGCGCATGAGGTACGGGATTGCGGCCCGGCCGACAAGGTAGGCGCTGCGGAGATTGGCGCCAAGAGTCCAGTCGTAGTCGGAAACCGCCTTGTCCCACGGGTCGCTGACCGGGCTGGTCGGCACGCACACGCCCGCGTTGTTGACCACTGTGTCGATGCCGCCGAGGTGCTGGGCGGCACCATCGACGAAGTGGCGAACGTCGTCCGGCATGGACACGTCAGCGACAGCGGCCCAGCAGGTGCCGCCGTAAGCTGCCAGGGCGAGTGCGACACCCTCGATTGCCGGGTTGATGTCGCAAACGGCCACTTTGGCGCCTGCCTTGGCGAGCGCGTGAGCACAGGCTAGACCCAGCCCCTGCGCGGCGCCGGTCACGATCGCTTTGCGCTGCTTGTTCGATGCCGTCATCGTCTCACCCTCGCCTTGGCTCACTGTGCGCGCTGTCGGGCTGCCCACCGTCGTCGGCGGCGCGCAGCGGGCGCCACCAGTCCTGAACCTTGGCGCCGTAACGATCGCGCTCTGCCTCATCGAGGTCGATGGCGTCAGCTCGGGGCGTCAAGTCGGTTGGCTTCAGGGGCGACGCGCCGACGATCGGGTCTACCCACTCGAGGCGGATGTCCTGCAGCACCTCGCGCAGAGCAGGCAAGGCCGCCTCGTGGTGCGGGCTGGCCTCGTGCTCGAAGAATCCGGCGAACTCGTCGAAGGACTCGAGCGTGTAGTACGTCCCTGGTTCCGCACCTCGCCAGTACTCGTACCGGCGGACGTCACGCTCGCAGGCGTGGGTCGCGTCGTGCAGTTCCCGAGCGATCTGCTCGAACCGTTTCTCGGCTCCGGGGCGCACCCGGATGTGCGCCAGTAGCGTTGCCATGCGCCCCTACCCCTTCCCGTGTCGGCGGCCCCGCACAGCGGCGCTCGGTGTGTAGTGCCGCGGCGAGAGGCGGCACGTTCTGTCTGCCACGTTCACTCCTTTCCGAGCCCCCAGGCGACTGCGCGCCCCAGAAGCAAGCGGAACTCGCGCAGGTCCCACGACCCGCGGTCAACCGCGGGCCACCAGTCCACC
This sequence comes from uncultured Actinomycetota bacterium, assembly GCA_963831615.1. GTDB lineage: Bacteria > Actinomycetota > Actinomycetes > Streptosporangiales > Streptosporangiaceae > JAJYUU01. Next base: position 1,127,735 of record CAWHQU010000008.1, read on the forward strand.
GCGGGACGCATGTCATGATGGCCCCGGCAGTGCCCCAGTGTCAGGTACAGGACGGTGCCGTCGCCGAGATGGCGCAGGTACAGCACCGGGTGCTCGCGTTCCTCCGGCCAGGACGACTCCGCGAAGCCGCGCGCGTCGCCTGCGAAACGCGTATGCAGCAGTACCTCCAGTTCGCCGTGGTACTCCGACAGGTACAGCTCGTCTGATGTGTCGAACGGCGTGATGCCGGCAACCAGCGGGTGATCCGGCTCAGTCACCTCGACCCGGTACGGAGCTATTGGCGGATGGGCGATGAACTGGCTGCCCAGCGTCTCCGCCAGGACGGGGATGACGCGCGGGCTGACTACTCCGTCAGGGGTCAGGTCCAGCGCGGCATTGGTGCCATGCAGGGCCAGCCAGCGCCCGCCGCCTTTGACCCAGTCCCGGAGGGCTTCCTGCTCCGCCAGGCCGGGCCGGACGTCACAGGTGTAAGTGATCAGGAACTCGACGCCATCGAGCAAGCCGCTGTCGGCGTCCCGGTAGTCTCCGCTGACAGTCACCCGTGCTTCCTCGTGCATTCCGAGATGTGTGAGCAGCTGGAGCCGGGCGTAATCGAAGTCGTGGTACTTGCCGCCGCAGATCAGGTGCACCTGCACTGGCGGGTGTAGCGTCGCCTGGCTCGCCATGCCGCCCTAACCTCCTGCCGCTCTGATTCACCGGAGTGCGTAGATCTCGTAGCTGACACCGCCGTTGACGAGACCGCCGCGGCCGACACCCTGAACGTTGTTGAGCCACCCATGCGGCCCTTCGGGCGCCTCGAACAGTCCGGCGATGCGGATGTCGTAGTCCTTGGCGCCCGTCGGCACGGCGACGCCCTGGTAGGCGAGGAGAACGTTGGCTCCGTCCGAGCATGCGAGCAGCAGCCGCACGTCGAGCCGGAGACTGCCATCGGTCCTGGCCATGAACCAGTCCGCCCCGCCATCGACGATCGTGCCCGAGAGTCTGGCGCCATCGAACTCGCCTCCCGTCACCCGGACGACGCCTCGCGTGCCCTGCGGAGTTCCGGGCACCGGGATTGCTTGCTCCGTGCGCGCGATCATCGTCAGCACGTGCTCTACGGGAAACTTAGTGAGGATCACCAGCCTGCTCTTTCTCAACCAGGCGCGAGTGCGGCGGGGTGTGGGATCCCCGCGTCTACCGCTGCCGAGAAGTGACGGTGGGCCATCGTTCGCACGAGCTCGACGCCGCGCTCGTTGCCGAGGTCGGTTCCGACGCCGATGAGCACAACGGTCGCCGTGCCGGCGACGCGATGAGCCAGCCGGTAGGCCGACCACAGCCGGTCGAGGGGATAGTCCTGCACTCCGGCCTTGACCAGCTCGCGGTGGTAGAGCTCGACCAGCTCCTCCTCGTGGGCGGCACGCACATCGGCTGCAAGGCTGCCGCCGAGCAGATACGCCAGGTCGTAGCTTCCCGGCCCCCGGCCAATCGACTGCCAGTCGAGCACAACAAGGCCCGATCCGTCGGCGTGGAACATCAGGTTCTCGCAGCGGTAGTCGATGTGCAGGAGCGTCCAGGGCTCATCGGCCAGTTCCTGCAGCAGCGGCCAGTAGCGGTCCCGGACCTCTTCGCCGAGCGTCTCGCCACCCTCGGGCAGATCTGCCCCGAAGCGCTGGGCGAACACGGGCCACAACTGAGGCCACAGGTCCGCCATCATTTTCATGCGGGGGTGCACGATGCTCGGGATCCAGTCGAGTTCGGGCGTTGACACCTTCCCCCACCACGAGGCGTGCAGATCGGCCAGCGCGGCGACTGCCAGCCTCGCCTGCGCCAAGGTCAGGCCGTCGAGCTGGTCTGCCATCGCCAGTTGGCTCAGGTCTTCCATCACGACGACGAAGTCCGCGGCGTCGGCTGCCTTGCGAGCGTAGAAGCACCGTGGCACCGGCGTCCTGGTCTGGGCTGCCAGTTCGCGGTAGAAGCGCACCTCCGACTCGTAGAGGTTTCGCTCATTCGCCAGGGCCCGGTTCTCGTCGGCCGATGAAACGAGCTTGACCACGACCGACGCGAGCTGGTCGGGGGCAGGCTCGTCGTAGGTGAGGGTTATCCGCCACTCATCGGCCATGATCCCGACGCCGACACCGATCCGCTCGGGGCAGACGTCGACCACGCAAGCGGGAGCAGTGCCAAGCGCGGCCGTCAGCCACGCGGGAGTGATGTCTGCGATGCACGTCGGGATCGCTAGCTCAGTCATGTTCCGGCCCTCCTCCGGGTCGTCCGCCGCAGCTGATCTGCGGCGGCAGCCTTGTCCCAGCGACCATGCGCTTCGCGACGCAACGCTAGGCCGACGAGCTTGCGCCCGGGCCGGATGAGCTGCCAGTTTGTCTCGGTGTGTCGTCAGCGGCGAGATGGTCGAGAAACATATTAGCTAATCGATTAGTAATTGACCATAGCCTTGCGCTGTGGGACGATGCCGGCACAGCGACGGATCGATGGCGGCCCGGGCACGTGAGCCGAACAGGGTGCCGCGCGAGTTGAGCAGGGGAGTCGCGTGAGTCGAGCACACCCGTTCAGGTTCGGCCTGCAGGCCTACCAGGCCACGTCGGCTAAGGAGTGGCGCAACCTGGTCCGCGAGGCGGAGCAGCTTGGTTACTCCGCTTTTCACCTCGCCGATCACTACTTCGGGCCGGGGCCGCTTGAAGCGGAGACGCGCCACCCGGTGCAGGATCTGGCTGCCATACCGGCCATGGCCGTCGCCGCCGAGGCGACCGACAGCATCCGGATCGGCTGCCGCGTCCTGTGCGTCGACTACCACTTGCCAGCGGTGCTAGCGAAGGAACTGGCCACGCTCGACTTCCTGTCCGACGGGCGCCTGGAGATCGGGCTCGGTGCGGGCTGGATCGAAGCGGAATACCGGGCCATGGGTATCCGCTGGGACCGGCCCGGCATCCGCCTGCAGCGTCTCGAGGAGGTCATCGACCTGATCGAGGCTCACTTCGGCAGCGAGCAGATCGCTATCGACGGGACGCACGTTCAGGTGAGCGGCTACCGCGGAGTCCCGGCCCCGGTACAGACCCCGCACCCGCCAGTCATGATCGGCGGCGGCGGCGAGCGCATCTTGCGGCTCGCGGGTAAGCGGGCGGACATCGTGAGCCTGAACTTCGACAACCGCTCAGGCCGCATCAGCTCGGACGGTATCGGCAGTTCGACCGCGGACGCCACCGACCGGAAGACCTGCTGGGTCCGCGAGGGTGCGGGCGCGCGGTACGAGTTGCTCGAACTCGAGATCGCCGCCTACTTCACTATGGTCGGAGCAGAACCGCCGGCAGCCTACACGCAGCTGTCCGCCGCGCTCGGCGTGCCACCGGAAACGCTGGACGACCACCCGCACGTCCTCGCGGGGTCGGTCGACGAAATATGTGACCGGCTCGAGGCGCGGCGCGAACGGTACGGCATTAGCTACGTCACCGTTGGTGCGCGAGCGCTGCACGACTTCGCGCCGGTCGTCTCCCGTCTCGCTGGCACCTGAAGGTCACGGCCGCTGTGATGCGCAGCTAGCCCCGCCACTCGCACGGGTGCTGACCGTGTGTGGCTACGTGCCAGCCAGCCGAGCGACCACGGGAGCCACCGACTCGGTGGCATCCTGCTGGAAGGCGATGTAGCTGATGCCCCACCGGTCTCGCAGTTCGCAGAGGTTGTCGGCGATGAGCCCGAGCGGGCCGATCTGAAAATACGGGGCGGTTAGGACCACTTCGGGCGGCAGCCCCAGGGCCGGAGCCAGCTTTTCTGCCACGGCCTGCCGGTCATCGGTGACCACAGTGACGAACACCTGCAACTGCAGCTCGATGTCGACCATCCGGCCGCCGGCTGCGGCCTCGATCCAGCCGATGCGCTCGTCGACCGCTTCCGCCGCGGCCGTGGCCATGGAACGGGGGTTGATGTCCCTGCCAACGATTTTGGGGTTGACCCCGACGATGTCCGCCTCGCGAGCGGCCAGCGAGAGGATCTCCTTGCCGCCCCCGCCGATCAGGACCGGCATCGACGAAACGGGCTTCGGGTACCCGGTGAACTCGGAGATCCGGTAGTGCTCGCCGGCGAAGGAGAACGGCTCGCCCGTCCAGGCACCGCGGCAGATCTGCACCGCCTCGGCCAGCCGCGCGATCCGGGTCCGGCCATCGGCCTGCTCGATGCCGGCGACGCGATAGTCATTGCGCAGCCATCCAGCGCCGATGCCGAGCATGAATCGCCCGTCGGACAGTAGGTCGATGGTGGCCGCTTCCTTAGCCAGGACGACCGGATTGCGGAAATCGTTGCCGGCCACGAGCGTCCCGACCGTCAAGGTGTCGGTCGCAGCGGCGGCCGCCATGCACGCCGGGATCGGGGCCAGCTGGCTGCCGAAGTGGTCGTCGATCTGGAGCGATTCGTAGCCAAGATCCTCGGCCCGGCGGGCGATCTGCGACCACTCCTTCGCTGACGTGGCCTTGGTGGCCTTGGCCCCGAATCGGAAGCGACGGTGAGCCATGAATGGTCTCCCTCTGCGTTGGTGGCTAGCGCGATAGGGACGGGCTGCGGCGGACCACGACCGCGGTCAGTGCGCGGCTGCGTATCCGCCCAGAGGTATCCGCGCCGAGCGCCGGGCAGACCGAGCCCAGGCCGAGGACCCTCCGGGGTTCGACGCCGCGGCGACAGACCCGCGACAGCCGTAACTTAATCAGCGACGGCGGCCCGCGTCAACGCATATTAACCGCTTAATTGATTATAGACTGCCGGGGGTCCGCCGTGCTTGAATGCAAAGCACGCTGCCTGTCACGGCAGCGGCAAAGGCCACTTCGTCCTTGAGGGAGGACCGTGTCAAAGACCTGCGACGCGGAGGTGCCCGAGGCCGCCGCCCTCCGCCGCATGTTCGAGATCGTCGCGGCGATATCTCGGACTGACGCTGAGTTCCGCAAGCTGCTTCTGGCCGGCCAGGCGCGCTCCACCTACTACTCACCTAAAGGCCAGGAGTGCATCTCGGCCGGCATAGGCGCGCTGCTCCGCCGCGACGACTACGTCGTCACCACCTACCGCGGCCTGCACGACCATCTAGCCAAAGGCGTGCCGATGCGCGAGCTGTTTGCCGAGTTCCTCGGGCGAGCCACTGGGACCTGCAAGGGCAAGGGAGGCCCGATGCACGTGACTCATCCGGCCACGGGCCTGATGGTCACGACTGGGATCGTCGGCTCGGGCCTGCCCATCGGCAATGGCCTCGCCTGGTCGAGCCTGCTGGGCGGCACCGACCAGGTCACGGTCGTCAACTTCGGCGACGGGGCGTCGAACATCGGGGCGTTCCACGAGGCACTCAACATGGCCGCCGTCTGGCGCCTCCCGGTCGTCTTCGTGTGCCACAACAACCGGTATGGCGAGCACACCCGCTACGAGGCGGCGACCAGCGTCCCGCAGGTCGCGCTCCGCGCGGCCGCCTACGGGATGCCGGGTTACACGGTCGACGGTAACGATCCGGTGGCCGTCTACGGTGCTGCGAAGGCCGCCGTCGCCCGAGCCCGAGCCGGTGACGGGCCAACGCTGATCGAGGCCATGACCTACCGGTTCTGGGGCCACATCTTCGGCGACGACATGCGGTACATGCCGGTCAAGGAGCGGCAGGCAGCCATGGCCGCCGACCCCGCCGTGCGCTACCGGAACTGGCTCGTCGACCAGGGCCACTTCGCAGACGCTGACCTCACCGTCATCGAGGCGGACGTGGACGCCGCCATCGACGACGCTATGCGCTTCGCGCTTGACAGCCCGCCGCCGGACCCGGCCGAGCTTTTCACCGACGTGTACGCAGCTGAGGCGGTGCAGGCATGACCGAGACCCGCGCTGCCGAGACCCGCGCCGCCGAGACCGGGGCCGAGACTCGCCGGATGACAACCGTGCAGGCCATCCTCGATGCCCTGGACCTGTCGATGGCAAGAGACCCGAGCGTCCTCCTCCTCGGCGAGGACGTGTCCGACCCGGCGGGGGGTGGCATCTTCCACACCAGCGTCGGCCTGTCGGGCAAGTACGGCGAGGCTCGGGTCCGGGCCACGCCAATCTCCGAGCAGGCGATCGTCGGCGCGGCCATCGGCGCGGCGATCGGCGGGTTCCGGCCGGTAGCCGAGATCATGTTCATGGACTTCTTCGGCATCGCCCTCGACCAGATCGCGGGTCATGCCGCCAAGCTGCGCTATATGTCCGGCGGCCAGACCGCGGTGCCGCTGACGATCCGCACTGCGGCCGGAGCGGGCATGCAGTTCGGCGCCCAGCATTCGGAGATGCTCGAGTCCTGGGTGTGCCATATCCCTGGGCTCAAGGTAGTCGTGGCCGCCAACCCGGCCGACGCCAAGGGCTTGCTTATGTCGGCCATCGCCGACGACGACCCAGTGATCACAATCGAGCCCACGCTGAACTACTGGGTGTCAGCTGAGGTGCCGGTGGGCGACCACTTCGTGCCCATCGGCAAGGCGGCGATAGCACGGCCAGGTTCGGACGTCACCGTCGTGACTTACGGGCGGATGACGGGCTTCGCCCTGCAAGCGGCCGCAGAACTCGCGGCCGAGGGCATCGACGCCGAGGTCATCGACTTGCGCTCGCTTGTCCCGATGGACGAGGACGCCATCATCGCATCGGTCGGCCGGACCCGCAGGGCGGTCGTCGTGCACGAGGCCGTCCGGCGTGGCGGTCTCGGCGCCGAGATCGCCTCACTCATCAACGAGCACCTGTTCGGCCAGCTGGACGCGCCGGTCATGCGGGTCGCCGCGCCGAACACGCCGGTCCCGTATGCCGCCGAGCTAGAGCGGGAGTTCCTCGTCGACTCCGCCAAGATCGCGGCGGGCGTGCGCGAGCTTGCCAAGGCCTGATGACCAGATGACCAAGGGATTCCGGTGACGACTGCGCCAGTTGCCGAGGGCCTGTTTACCTGGCCCGACGCTCCTCATCTCATCGGCGGCTCGTGCCGAGACTGCGGAACTACCACGTTCCCTTTCCAGGCTGCATGCCCGCGCTGCACACGGATGAGCATGCGTGAGGTCGCCCTGGCCACCCGCGGCACACTGTGGAGCTGGACGATCCAGGGATTCGAGCCCAAGCCCCCGTACGCCGGTGACGGGCCGTTCGCGCCGTACGGCGTCGGCTACGTTGAGCTCGCCGCCTTGGCGGACGGCGCCGCGGCGGTACTCGTCGAGTCCCGCCTCACTGTCGCCGAACCCGGAGAGCTGCACATCGGCGACCAGGTTGAGCTGGTCATCGTGCCGTTCCGGCACGATGCTGACAGCCGCGAGCTTGTCACCTTCGCCTTCGGGCCAGCCTCGCGGCCTGCGTGACGGGAGGCCCGGTGGACGGCGTCGCAATCATCGGTATCGGAATTCACCCGTTCGGGCGCCATCCCGGCCTGACTGGCCGGGACCAGGGCGCGCATGCGATCCGGGAGGCCCTGGCCGACGCCGGAATCGGCTGGCCGGACGTGCAGTGTGCCTTCGGCGGCAGTGCCGCCGCGGGGAATCCGGACACGCTCGTCAGCGCCCTTGGTCTGACCGGTCTGCCCTTCGTCAACGTCTACAACGGCTGCGCTACCGGCGGCAGCGCGCTGACCATGGCCGAGCGTGCAGTGCGCAGCGGCGACCATGATCTGGTCCTGGCCGTGGGCTTCGACAAGCACCCGCGTGGTGCGTTTAACGCCAGCTCCGCCCTGAGCGGGCTCGGCGACTGGTACGGCGAGACCGGGCTGATGCTCACCACTCAGTTCTTCGCCATGAAAGTGCAGCGCTACTTGCACGACCACGGCCTGTCGCCGGACATCCTGGCAAAGGTGGCCGCCAAGGCGTTCCGTAATGGCGCGCTCAACCCGAACGCCTGGCGACGCCGGCCGCTCACCGAGGAGGAGATCGCCGCCGCGCCGATGCTCAGCCACCCGCTGACGCAGTACATGTTCTGCAACCCAGCCGAGGGCGGCGTGGCCCTGGTGCTCTGTCACGCCGACCTGGCCTCGCGCTACACAGCCCGGCCGGTGTACCTGCGGGCGGTATCGTTTCGCACCCGCCGGTTCGGATCATTCGAGGTGTTCAGCCCCTGGCTGTCGCCCGAGCGGGCGCCAGGCCCGACAGCCGAGGCAGCGGCTGAGGCGTTCGAGAAGGCCGGAATCGGGCCGGAAGACGTCGATCTAGCTCAGCTCCAGGACACCGAGTCGGGCGCCGAGATCATGCACATGGCCGAGACGGGGTTCTGCAAAGACGGCGAGCAGGAGCACCTGATTCGCAGCGGGATGACCGAGATAGGCGGTCGTCTCCCCGTGAACACAGACGGCGGATGCCTGGCCAACGGCGAGCCCGTCGGCGCCAGCGGCCTTCGCCAGGTTTATGAGTGCGTGCTGCAGCTACGCGGCCAGGCCGGCAGCCGTCAGGTGCCGGGGGAGCCGCGCGTCACCTTCACCCACGTCTACGGTGCGCCCGGGCTGAGCGCGTGCACCGTGCTCTCGCGCTGACAGAAACCGAGCGGGAACTGGCGTCGCTGGCTACCGCGATGACCACCATGGGTCCTTGACCGCCACCGGCTCGCAGTATAAAATAACTGAGCAATTAATTATTGGAAACGTGGTCGGTTCGGGCCGGTGCTGCCCGGCAGCAGCGGCCGAACAGGCCAGTCGCGAACGCAGAGCAGGGGAGATGACGGATACCTCACGGCTGACCGGGCGTGGTGCACCTTTGCTGCCGCTGCAGCGGACGAGCGAGAGCGGGGCGGGACCCGACCCCGTTCCCGGCATGAAGGAGGCAGTGACGGCAGATCTCCACGGCGGGAGCGCTCCGACTGCGGCTGGACCGGTGACGACATGAGCGATCTGGCCGACGCCCGGCGGGCCGTGACCGAGCTCAGCATGCCGAAGCTCGGCATGGCCATGACCGAGGGCGTCTTCGTGCAGTGGCTCGCTGACGACGGCGAACGGGTAAGCGAGGGTCAGCCCATCTACGTCGTGGGCACGGACAAGGTGGATAGCGAGATCCCTGCGCCGTCCGCCGGAGTCCTCCGGCACATCGCCACCGAGGATGAGACATATCCGGTGGGCGCCCGGCTCGGGTGGATCGATCCGCCAGCATGGTCGCAGGGATAGCGGGCCGCGCGGCCGCGGATCCGGGCGGCTGGGCACTGACGGACGGCATCGAGAGCCTGAGCTGGGCAGGCCTCAATAACGCGCTGAACCGTGCGGTCAACGCGATGCTGCGCGCTGATCTCGGTCCGGACCGGCGCGTCGCGATCATGGCTCAGAACAGCGTGCAGGCCGCAATCGCCCACCTGGCCGTCATCTACGCTGGCGCATCGGCGGTCCCGGTGAACTGGCAGCTCCGGCCGGCCGAGGCTAGCCACATCCTGCGGGACAGCGCGGCGCGGCTCGTCCTCGCCAGTTCGCAGTCCGCGCCGGCGGCCAGGCAGGCCTGCGCGCCCGGCACAGTGATCGTCGACTCGCTGGCCGAATTCGCCGCGCCGGCTCCGCCGGACGAGCCGCCTGCCAGGCTGCCGCCCCGGCGGGCGCTGATGTACACCTCCGGCACGTCGGGCACGCCGAAGGCAGTCGAGCAGCCGCTGCCGATGTTCGCTGGCGGTGCGACCATCGGCGAACACGTGGCGAACATCGCCGCCAGCCCGGCTGCCGGCCTCGGGCCGCACCTGGTCGCCGGACCGCTGCACCACACCGGCCCGCTGAACGGACTGCGGTGCCTGGCCGCAGGCACGCCTACGGTTGTCCTGCCGCGGTTTGACGCAGCGGCGGCACTGGTCGCCATCCAGCAGTACCGGATCGCGACCTCGACCATGGTGCCGACGCACTTTGCCCGGCTGCTGGCGCTGCCTGCGGAGGTCAGATCACGTCACGACGTCAGCAGCCTGCGCCGCGTCGCGCACACCGGGGCGCCGTGCCCCGTCAGCGTCAAGCGCGCGATGATCGAGTGGTTCGGCCCGGTGATCGTCGAAGCGTACGGCGCTACCGAGATCGGCACCGTCACCGTGATCGATTCAACGGACTGGCTGGCGCATCCGGGCTCGGTCGGCCGGGCGGTGGCGCCGTTCGAGGTGACCATCCGCGACGATGCGGGGCGGGAACTGCCCGCTGGCGCCGAGGGCCTGGTGTGCGTGCGCAACTGCCGCGATGGCGGCCCGCGGTACGTGCATGACCCGGAGAAGACCGCGGCTAGCTTCGTGGCCGGCGGCTACTTCGTCATGGGCGAAGTCGGCCTGCTTGATGCAGACGGGTATCTGTACCTGACCGACCGCGCATCGGACCTGGTGGTCTCCGGCGGCGTCAACATCTACCCGGCAGAGGCCGAGGCGGTCCTGGCGGCGCACCCGGGCGTAGCCGACGTAGCCGTCATCGGGGTGCCCGAGCCCGATCTGGGCGAGGCGCTGCTGGCGCTCGTCGTGCCGACTGATCCCGAGCCGGCCGCCGAGGAGCTCGTCGCCTGGTGCCGTAGCCAGCTCACGCACTACAAGTGCCCGCGGGCAGTCAGGTTCGTGCCCGAGCTGCCGCGGACTGCGATGGGCAAGCTCAGCAAGCGGGACCTGCGCGATCAGTACGGGGGCGGGGGCATCGGCGGTCCGAGCCTCTCAGGGAGTCCGGAGGATCGGTCTCTATTAAACAATCGCCCGATCAATTAGTATGAACGGTCAGGAGGGAGCGGTGATCGTGATCGCCAGCACCGACGAGGCGGAACAGAAGGCAGCGGTGCTCTCGGGCCCGTACCAGCGCCTTCTCGACGAGGACACGCACGAGGTGCCCGCCGTCCTCCGCCTGCGGCACAACGCCTGCCTTGGCACCGAGGACATTCCCGTTGAGCGCTACACCTCCAGGGCCTACCACGAGCTCGAGAAAGAGCGGCTGTGGCCGCGGGTGTGGCAGTTCGCCTGCCGCGAAGAGCACCTGCCCGAGCCAGGCGACATCGTCGTCTACGACATCGCCGGGCGGTCGTACATCCTGGTGCGGCAGCCGGACGGCACGATCCGCGGCTACGTCAATGCCTGCCTGCACCGCGGTCGGCGGCTAAGAGATTACGACGGTCACTGCGACAGCCAGATCCGGTGCCCGTTCCATGGCTTCTCCTGGCGACTCGACGGGCGGCTGGCCGGCGTCCCGGCAGGCTGGGACTTCCCGCAGCTGCCTGAGCGCGAGCTCGGCCTCCCACAGGTGCGGGTAGCCAGCTGGGCTGGGTTCGTCTTCGTTAATCCCGACCCTGAGGCCGGCTCGCTGGAGGACTTCCTCGGCGAGATCGTCGACCATTTCGCCTGCTGGGACCTGGGCTCGGCGTATGTGGAGGCCCACATCGCCAAGGTCATCCACGCGAACTGGAAGGTGGCCCAGGAAGCCTTCTGCGAGGCGTATCACGTAGCCGGCACCCACCCGCAGATCCTGCCGTGGCTGGGCGACCTGCTGACGCAGGTCGACGTCTGGGATAACTTCGCCCGAGCGATCACGCCCGGCGGCGTCACCAGCCCGCACCTGACCTGGGTGCCGAGCGAGGAGGAGATGCTGCGCTCGATGCTCGACATCCGGGACGGCGAGCCCAGCCCCATCACCCTCAAGCCGGGTGAGCGCATGCGGGCGGTGGCCGCCGGGCTGGCCAGGGAACGGTGGCGCCCGGTCGCCGGTGACCGGGTGGACCGCATGTCCGACGCCGAGATGATGGACAGCATCGACTACACCGTGTTCCCCAACTTCCATCCGTGGGGCGCGTTCAACCGCATCGTGTACCGGTTCCGGCCCAACGGCGACGATCACCGCAGCAGCATTATGGAAGTGTTCCTGCTCTCGCCGTTCCGTGGGGAGCGCCCGCGGCCTTCCCCGGTGCGCTGGCTCGCCGAAGACGAGCCGTGGAGCGCCGAGCCGCGGCTCTCCTCGCTCGGCAAGGTCTTCGACCAGGACACGTTCAACATGGCCAATGTCCAGCTCGGGCTGGAAACCACGCGGCGCTCGGGCGTGCTGCTGAGCCAGTACCAGGAGTCCAAGGTCCGCTGGCTGCACCGCAAGCTGACCGAGTGGACCGGCGAGTAAGGAGGAGCCAGTGAGCGAGGGCCTGCACCACCCCTTCACGGGGGCACTCTATGAGCCTGACGACGGCCTGGTGCGAGTCACGGCCACGGACGGGCGGGTCGGGCGCTTCCGAGCTGACGGGAGGTGGGTCGCCGGGGAACTCCGCGAGGCTGACCCTCAGCTTTGCGTCTGGATCGGCGGACCCCGCTACACCAGCAACCGAGTCGGATCGCCTCCGGCCTCATGACGCGCTCTCGGCGTGCCTCGGGACAAGCCCTGCAGGACCCTAGCTGGCCCGGCGGCGCGCCGCCCGCCGCGGCCGGCGGACAAGGTCGCCGTCGAACAGCGACTCTATGCCGTCGATGGCCCGCCGGTGGTAGGCCGGGTCCGCGGACAGCGCCGAGTTGTCGGTCAAGCCCACGAAGATCGTACGCATGACCGCAGCGATGACGTCGCGGCGGTCGGCATCGACCTCGCCAGATTCAATGCCAGCATCCAGCATGGGCCCCACGAGCTGCGCACCCTCGCCTGGGCTGTTCGGAATGGCCAGCAGCAGTTCCTTGTGCCGCAGCCGGTCGACACGGGCCGTACCGAGGAAGCGGGCGATCGAGGGATCCTCGAGGTTCATCTGGTAGACGGCCTCGAGGACGGCCCGCAGCTTGCCGGCGAACGTGCTCTCGGCTTCCATCGCGCCGGTGAGCCGCTCGTTGACCCGCGCGGCCAGTTCCGCGTAAACGGCGAGGTACATCTCCAGCTTGGAGTCGAAGTAGTAGTACAGGGCGCCCGTGGTGATGCCTGCCTGCTCGGCCACGTCCTTGTTGGTCGTCACCCCGTAACCGTTGGCCGCGAACAGTTGGGCCGCCGTCGCGATGATCCGCTGGCGGGTTTCGGCAGCATTCGACGCCGGCGGCCGTCCCAGTCTGGGCGCCTTCGACCTAGGCACGCTTCGAGCCCCTCCTCCTGCCGGCCGCTCAGCTATGGGCGACGCTACGACGGTTGAGCCTAGCCCTCGGCGATCACTGCGCCCGGGCGCGGACACGATCTCTGGCCGGGAATCAGGCTGCCCGCACCCCGGGGCCCGTGCGGTACCGCTTCGGCTTACACAATCTAATCGATCAGTATTTAATCTGTCCTCGATACGAGTCAAGGCCCCGGCGCCGGTCGCTACCGATCGGCGACCATGGCGACGAGCAGTTCAAGAAGTTTAAATTGACTGGTTGATTATTTGAGTGGCTTGCGTCACACTGAGCGTGTTCTCAGAGGACGGAGGCGCGCATGCCAGCCATCGAAGACCCAAGGGCCCAGGGAAGCGGCTGCGCACGTGACGTCCCGCGCGCACTCCGGCGCGCCGGCAGCCACGTCGTGTTCGGCGGCCGGAAGCAGCTCAGTGTCAGCAGCCGTCGCGGGCAGCCCCCTGACAGCACACAGATGTCGTGGCGGCCCGCGTCCGGATAGCTGGCGGCAAAACCCGCTGCTGACGACGGCTCCGGCCGCCCCCGGATCCGGCCCATGGTCGCGATCCCATGCCGCCCTAACTGATCAATAAGTTAAATCCTAGCCAGCCGCCGCTCTGGCGCGCTGGGAGTGAGAAGGAGCCTCTGCCGTCATGTTGAAGACCTTCAAGTGGGCTCGGCCGGTCATGGCCGGCACCGTGATCGTTACTATCGCCGCGGTACTCGCCGCCTGCGGCAGCACCAACTCACCTTCGACGGGCGGCAGCGGCACGCCCAGTTCCGGCAGTACGGCGTCGAGCAACTCGAGTGTTGTGGCTTCCACTTCCGACGTCCTGGCCAGCTACGAGAACGCGCCCACTGCCATCCCGATCACGACTCCGCTCAAGGCAGCCCCGCCGAAGGGCAAGACGTTCGTGTTCCTGCAGTGCGATGTCGCCCAGTGCACCGAGGAGTCCACGGCGATGAAGGCGGTGGTGGCCGCCGTCGGCTGGACCCTGAAGGTGATCCCGTACCAGTCGGAGAATCCGGCAACGCTGATCTCGGGCCTGCAGCAGGCGCTGCAGTTGCATCCAGCCGCCGTCGGGCTGACGGGAATCCCGCAGATCGAGTGGCAGTCGGAGCTGCCGGCCTACGAGAAGGCCGGCGTCCCGATCGTCGTCGGCCAGGTCGGGCCGCAGGTGCTCAGCAAGACCGTCATCGCCAGCATCGGCAATGACCTGAACGTGCAGATCACCGCGAAGGTGCTCGCGGACTACTTCATCGCCAAGTCCGGTGGCAAAGGCAAGATCCTTCAGTTTCAGGTGCCGGACTTCCCGATCCTCGGCGCATTCGACCAGGCCTTCCGCGCCGACGTTCAGGCTTCTTGTCCCGGCTGCTCGGTCACTCAGCTCACGGGGACGATCGCCGAAGTGACGAGTGGCGGATCGACAGCGGCTATCGTGTCGGCGCTGCAGCGCAACCCGCAGGACACGTGGCTGGTCACCGATGACGGGCCGTGGGTGGATGGCCTGCCGTCGGCGCTCGCGGCAGCCCACCTTCACGTGAAGATCATTGGTGAGGGTGCCGATGTCACCGACGAGACCGACATCAAGCAAGGCACCATGACCGCCTTCACTGCGGTCGCGCTCGACTACGGCATGTGGGCCACGATGGACGCCGTCCTCCGCCACCTGGAGGGCATGCCCAATTCACCCGACGAGGGCCTGCTGCCCGTTCAGTTGCTCGTCAAGGGCGAGAACTTCACCGTGTCGGAGTCCTACAACCAGCCCAGCAACTACGCGGCGCAAATGGAGAAGCTTTGGCACGTGGGGTCCTGAGCCCGCTGCGGGAGCGGGACGCGGTAATGGAGCCGCGCCCCGTGCTGCGCATCCGCCGGCTGACGAAGTCCTTCGCGGGGACAGCGGCCCTCGCAGATTTTCAGCTGGACATCGAGCCTGGCGAGGTGCACGCACTCGTGGGCGAGAACGGCTCGGGCAAGTCAACCGTCATCAAGATCCTCGCCGGCTACCACCGTCCCGATCCCGGCGGCACGGTCGAAATCGGCGGGATGCCACTGCCCTTCGGGTCCGCCCCGGCGGCACACGAGATGGGCTGCCGATTCGTGCACCAGGACCTCGGCCTCGTACTGCAGCTGCCCGTGACCGACAACTTGTACCTGAACAGCGGGTTCGCGTCGAGGTTCGGGACGATCCGGGGGGCCCAGACGCGACGCCAGGCGTCGGAGCTGCTGAGTCGCGTCGGCCTGGACGTCGATCCCCGCACGCCGCTGGGCTCCCTGTCGCTGGCGCAGCGTACTGGCGTGGCCCTGGCCAGGGCGCTGGAAGGCGAGGATCACCGCCAGGTCAAGCTGCTCGTCCTCGACGAGCCGACAGCGACGCTGCCGGAGAACGAGGTGCACCACCTGCTGGACATGGTCCGCCGGGTCGCGGCCGACGGCGTGGCGGTGCTCTACGTCAGCCACCGGCTGGACGAGATCTTCCAGGTGGCCGACAACGTCACCGTCCTGCGTGATGGTCACCGGGTGTCGACTGTGCCCGTGTCGTCGCTGGATAAGCGCCGGCTCATCGCCTTGCTGGTCGGCGACGAGCTAGGTGAACTGCCCAGTCCCGAGACAAGCCGCGGCGGCGGCGCGGCCGCCCTGAGCGTTCGCGGCCTGCATGGTCCCGGCGTCGCCGGAGTGACCTTCCGGGCCGGTCCCGGCGAGATCCTCGGCTTCGCCGGGATCACCGGGTCTGGACGCGAGAGCCTGCTGGGCACGGTCTTCGGCGCACTCCCGCGCCTGGGCGGTGTTATCGAGGCTGGCGGTCGGCCGTTGCCGCCGCACGACCCGCGCGCCGCCATCGCGGCCGGCCTCGCCTACCTGCCGCCTGACCGCAAGACGACCGGGGCGATGATGGGCCTGTCGGCGCGGGAGAACCTGAGCATCTGCAGGCTCCGGTCGGTACGGAGCGGCCCGGTGCTCCGCGGGAAGGCCGAGCGCGCCGAGGCGCTTCAGTGGTTTGACCGGCTGGCCGTGCGCCCTCCTCGGGCCATCGACAATCAGCTTGCCACCTTCAGCGGCGGCAACCAGCAGAAGGTGCTCTTCGCCAAGTGGCTCCGGCTCAGCCCGCAGGTGTTCCTGCTCGACGAGCCGACCCAGGGTGTCGACGTCGGAACCAAAGGCGAGCTGCACCGCCAGCTCCTCGCGGCCGCAGCAGCCGGGTCCACGGTCGTCGTCAGCTCCTCCGATCTCGAGGAGCTGGTCGCCCTCTGCCACCGGGTGCTAGTGCTCCGGGCCGGCCGCGTGGCCGCCGAGTTCGTCAACTCATCGGTCACGACCGCCAACATCTCCCGCGCGTCCCTCGGCGAACAGGAGGTCGTCGCCTCATGAACTCTCGCCTCGGCTCTCAGCGGCTCGGCCTTGGCTTCAACAGCTTCAGCGGGCTGTATCTGCTTGCCCTGTTCATTGTCGTGTTCGGGATCTGGACGCCGCACCTGTTCCTGACCCTGGCTACCGTTCAGTCCGTCGCCTCTCAGCAGGCGACGACAGCAATGCTCGCTATCGCTGTCCTCATCCCGATCGCCGCTGGTGCCTACGATCTGTCGGTCGGCGCGACGATCAACCTCTCCACGATCATCTGCGTGTGGCTGCAGACCGTCCGCGGCTGGAGCATGTGGCCTGCGATCGTGGTCGCTGTGATTGCCTGCGTCGTGGTGGGCATCGTCAATGGCTTCGTTATCGTGCGGCTCCGGGTCAACTCCTTCATCGCGACCCTCGGAATGGGGAGCATCATCACGGCGGTGCAGGACATCGTGTCCGGCCAGAACCAGCCGAACCCCCCGACGGCGACGTCGTGGACGAACCTGACGCAGCTGAACGTGGCCGGGTTCCAGATCATCGTGCTCTACCTGCTCGTCCTGGCCCTGATTGTGTGGTGGGCGCTGGATCACACGCCGGCCGGCCGGTACCTGTACGCCATCGGCGGAAACCCGGAAGCGTCCCGCCTGGCGGGCGTGGCGGTAGGCCGCTACACCTGGTCCGCCATGATCGCCTCAGCCACGGTGGCGGGCATCGCCGGCGTGTTCTACGCATCGCAGACCGGACCGTCGCTTACCTTCGGCGCCGGTCTCCTGTTGCCCGCGTTCGCCGCTGTATTCCTCGGCTCGACGCAGATCAAGCCGGGTCGCTTCAACCTCTGGGGCACCATGCTGGCGATCTACGTGCTGGCCGTCGGCGTGAAGGGTCTGCAGCTCATCACCGGGGTGCAATGGCTTGCCGAGATGTTCAACGGGGTGGCGCTCGTGGGTGCCGTCTCGTTCGCCCTCTGGCGCCAGCGGCGGGCCGAAGGCCGTGCCGTCAGGCGCATCGACGATCCAGTGCCTGAGGCCGCCGCGCCCGGGCCAAGCCCGGCGAAGGATGCCGAGCCCGTTCCCTCTGGCGCGGGCGATGGATGATGCGGCAGCCTTGGCCGCCTACGCCGGCGGCGCCGGTCAGCGGTGGTCGTCTGACTGGTCAGCGGAGGAGATGAACAGCGTGAAGCCTGAGGACCGGATCGCCATCGCCGACATCGTTGCCCGCTACGCCGACGCCGTCAACGCGAAGGACGCCGACGCGTGGGGAGCGACGTGGGCGGAGGAGTGCACCTGGGATCTCGGCCCTGACCGCGTAATGCACGGTCGCGATGAGGTGGTGGCGTTCTGGCAGGCCGCGATGGCGAGCTTCGAGTCGGTTGTGCACGTGGTGGGCCACGGCTACGCCCGCGAGGAGGGTGGTGGCGCGGCGGGCTCCTGGATGCTGTTCGAGGTGAATCGCCGCGCTGGTGCCAACGGCATCGTGCTCGGCTATTACCGCGATCGCTACCTCCAGGGCGAGGCCGGCTGGCTGTTCGCCGAGCGCCGCTTCACTGTCGTCTATCGCGGTGGCCTTCCGGACGGCGCCTTTACGGCGGTCACCTCGCTGACGGGACCGGACCAGTGACGGCGGTGGCGGACGCCGGCCGCCCTGGCAGCGGACCGGCCGAGCCGGCCGTCCGGCGGCTCGGCCCGATCGTGGTGGCGCCAGTCGGGTTCGGCTCGCTGGTGCTGAGCCCGGGATATTACGGCCCGGTCACCGACCGGGAGGCCCAAGCGGCGCTGGAGGCGGCGCTTGCGGCCAGTGATGGTGCCGGCCGGTTGCTCGTGGATACCTCGGACAGCTACGGGGCGGAGTATCACGGGGAACGGCTGGTCGGGCGATGGAGTGCGTCGCATCGCGACGAGATAGTGGTGGCGACGAAGTTCGGCTTCCGGCCGCCTGCCGGGACGCGCCGTCATGCTTTCGATGTCGGATACGCGTTCGGGGAGCTGGCGGTGAACGGGTCGCCGGGACTCGTGCGTGGCTACGCGCTCGGAAGCCTGCGGCGGCTCGGCGCTGAGCGCCTTGACCTGCTTTCGCCGCATTTTCCGGACCCGGTCGTGCCGATCGGCGAGACCGTGGGCGCGATCGCCGAGCTGGTACAGGAGGGTCTGGTGGCGAACGTGGGCGTAGCCAATGCATCGGCGGCGCAGCTCGCGGAAGCGGCAGCAGTGTGCACGATCGCGGCGGTGCAGGTGGAGTGGTCGATGTGGCATCGCCCGGACCCGGATCTGCTCGCCGTGGCCGACCGGCACGGCATCGGCGTCGTGGCCTGGGGGCCACTAGGCAGCGGATTCCTGGCCGGCAACATGGAACAGCCGGCTCCGGGTGACTATCGCCGCAACGTGCCGCGGCTGTCGGGACCGAACCTGGCGGTGAACACGGATCGCTACGCACGTGTCCGCGCGCTGGCCAGGGAGTGGGGCGTGCCACTGGCTCAGCTGGCCCTGGCGTGGCTGTTGCGCCAGCATGCGTCGGTCGTTCCGATTCCAGGGTCACGATCGCCTCGCCATATCGCGGAGAACGCAGCGGCGGCCGCGGTGACGCTCGACGAACATCAGTGGGCGCAGCTGGAGGAGGCGCTTGATCTCTTCACCCCGGTCGGGGCGCCGCTGCTGGGCACCCGGTCAGGCGGCAGCGCGATGGTGCTCGGTAACCGGGGGCTCGGGCAGTGACGGGCGGACGGGCGGACGCCGGCTGGCAGCGGGCCGACATCCTGAAGCTCGCTATCCGCTTCGCTGACCTGTGGGCTGTCGACCCGCACCAGATGGCCGACGAGACCTACGCGCCGTCGATCCACATGGAGTCCATGGCCGGACTCACCGTCATTGATGGCATCGGCATGTTGCACGAGCTGGAGGACCGGCTCGCGACGATGATCCCGGCGCACCGCCACGAACTCGTGCGCGTCCTCGTGGACCCGCCCGCGGCGTTCCTTGAGACCACCGTCGTAGGTCCGGTAACCGGTGAATACGCGCAGGCTGCCCTGTGGTGGCTGGTCGGCGACCCGGCTGGCTCTGGAAGACCAAGCCAGGTCGTCAACGAGGTCGGATGGTTCCAGTGGGCGGACCGCAAGGCCGACTCGGTGGCCAGCCGGGGGATCGTGCCGCCCGGCGATGGCCGCTGGCGGGGCGCCGCAGACTGGTATGAGCGCCTGGTGACCGAAGCTGCTGCGGCATTCGACGCTGACGCTGCTGCGGCTGCACGTCACTACCTGTCTGCCGACGTCGTCGCGACTCACGTAGGGCACGCCGAGGTTCACGGGCTCGATGCCGTGCTTGACGGCATCGAGCGTTTCCTCGCCGCCGGTCCCCGATGGGGCATCGAGGTCAGCCGGGTCATAGGCGACGGCGCTGTCGTCGCGGTGCTGTTCAGTCTCGGCAGCGGCCGGACCCAGACCAGGGGAACGCTCGTCGCCACCCTCGATGCCGCCGACACGGTGCAGAGCATTCGCTTGTACCTGGACTGGGATCGCGCTGCCCCGTCCGCGTAGCCAAGGAAAGGACAACACCTATGGATCAGCTCAGCGGCGGAGTCGCCGTCGTGACCGGCGCTGCCAGCGGCATCGGCCGGGCCGTTGCAGAGGCGTTCGCGCGGGAGGGAATGCGCGTCGTGCTGGCAGACATCGAAGCTGCGGCACTGGACTGCGCAGTCACCGAACTGAGCGGCGACGGGCATGATGTGCTGGGCATCGTCACCGACGTCTCATCCGCCGAGTCCGTCGATCACCTCCGCGACCGCGCGGTCGAGCACTTCGGGACCGTGGATGTCCTCCACAACAACGCCGGCGTCGTCGCGGCGGGACCGGTAGAGGAGATCCCGCTCGAGACGTGGCGCTGGGTGGTCGACGTCGACTTGTGGAGTGTCGTCTACGGCATCCGTGCATTCGTGCCGCTCATGAAGCGCTGCGGCCGAGGGCACGTGATCAGCACTTCCTCCAGTGCGGGACTCCAGGCCAACCCTGGGATAGGCCCATACAACGTGGCGAAGTTCGGCGTGGTCGCGATCGCCGAGACCTTGCGCGTGGAGTGTGCGGGGACGGGCGTCAGCGCGAGCGTGCTGTGCCCTGGCGCGGTCAACACCAACATCGTCCGCTCCGAGCGGAACCGGCCCGCGCATGTGCCCGAGTCCACTGGCGCGGTCGCCGAGCGATTCGCGGCAAGCTCGGCCCGCCTCCTCGGCGAGCGGGGCCTCGCCCCCGCCGCCGTCGCGGACATGGTCGTCGACGCAGTCAGGACCGACCGGTTCTGGATCATCACTCATCCCGGCTGGATCGACGTCGCGCGCAATCGCGCCGCCGCTATGGCCGACGGCGACCTTGCTCGCAGTTTCGCCGGCGAGAGCCGAGTCAGGCACCAAGAAAGGAAAGTGACGTCATGTTGAGCCCGTTTGACATCCGGGGCAAGGTGGTCGTGCTGACCGGGGCCAGCTATGGCCTAGGAGAGGTCATGGCCGTTGCACTTGCTGATGCTGGCGCCGATCTTGTCCTCGCGGCTCGGAGCGCCGATCTGCTCCAGGCCGTCGCCGATAACTGTGCGCAGAAGGGCGTGAAGGCCACCGCCGTAGCCGCTGATGTCTCACGGGAAGACGACGTAGCCCGGATCGTGTCGACGGCAATCGAAAGCCACGGTCGCATCGACGTCCTGGTCAACAACGCCGGCATCTCCGACCTGCGCGGCCTGCCGGCGGAGAACTTCGACCTGGAGACATTCCGCCGGATCGTCGATGTCGACATGATCGGCGCCTACATGCTCGCCCGGGATGCCGGTCGGCACATGCTGGCAGCAGGTTCGGGATCGATCATCAACATCTGCTCGATCCTCGCTAGCGGCGCCAACGAGCTGAGCGTCATCGGCTACACCGCCGCCAAGGGCGCTCTGCTCAACCTGACCTACCAGCTCGGTTGCGAATGGGCCGACCGCGGCGTGCGGGTGAATGCCATCTCTCCAGGGTTCATCGTGACCCCGATGACCGCGCCTGGCCTTGAGGGCCTCGGCGTTGCCGAGTACGTGGCCAGCCGGACGCCGATGCGACGCGTCGGCCGGGCTGAGGAGCTCATCGGACCACTGCTGTTCCTCGCTTCGGACGCCTCGAGCTACGTCACCGGCCTCAACCTCCTGGTCGACGGCGGCACTAACGCTGGCAATGGTTACTACCAGGTGCAGCCCGGACACCATGGCTGGGGCGAGATGCTGGGCGCGCCGATGGTCGGCGAGCCCTATCCAGGGCTGGTGCCGGCACCGGCGCGGTTCGCTCCGTGGCAAGGCGGCATACCCGGCCTTCACACTCCGGCTCCTGCACAGTCGTTCTCGTGAATGGCCCACCACGTGGGCCGGGCCAAATGCCGCGTGCGCCGGGTGTCAACGGCAGGTGAAGTCTCACCCCTGGTCGGCAACTGAATATTGACCCCCTGCGTTTGAGTTGATGTTCATTCTTCGGTTGTTCCGGCTGCGGGCATGCTAGACGTCCCGGCGCCGCAGGGGCGCAGGTTAGTTCAAGTGCTGTCTTTCTACACTCGGCACGCAATTAGACGGCGGTGCGCTGCCTGGCTAATTCGCGGAAGTGTGAACTGCGGTAAGGCTGCGTGACTGTCGCTGCCGGAGGCCAGCTCGTCGCCTATGGGGAGATCAAGAGGTGGCTTTCCACACTGGCGACCCCCGGTGAGGCGGCCGCGGCTGCCTTCGCGGCATTAGCCTCATGCAGGGAGTGCACGTGTCCGTAGAGTTTCGCGGTGTGGTCAGACATCTCCACCCTGATGTGGCGCGCGTCCACCTCCGCCTCCCGCTTGAATGTGTCCTCGATCGCTTCCTCGACCCGCTCCGGGGTTACCGGCGGGTTGACAGTGACGAGGTCGGTTACGCCGGCCACGTCACGGACGTTGCGGACCATCCGCTCGACTTCGCGGCGCTGGAAATCGTACTCGACCTGCCCACGGAGCGTGACCCAGCAGGCTTGCACCTCGGCCTGGACCTGGCCGGCGGGGATCTGCACATTGTTGTCCAAGACGTGGGCGATCGCGGTGGCGATGTCGGAGTCGTCTCGCGGTATGCCGGACAGGCTGACCGTCAGGTCGTTGGCCAAGGCCTTGACTCCGTATACGCGTTCCGCGGCGCGGGCCGCCGCCAGCCTTTCGGCATAGGTCGAGGTGCGCCCGGTTAGGGTCACCGCTCCGTCCTTGACGCTCACGCCAATGGCATCAGGCTCGGATATCTGCGGGTCCCACCGCAGCTCTTGGATGACATCGTCTTTAATCTCGGCGTCGGTTTTCATAAGCTTCCCCCTTTATGAGCCGCGCACTTGGCGTTCCCCAGTATGCGCCCGGCCACCCCCTTCCAGCCTCCCGATGATCGTCCGCGGCAGCTCCAGCACGACGACGATGAACAGCACGCTGTTCACGGCTCGCGTGACCACCACCGCAAACGGCTCCGGGGCAGGAGCCGTGACCAGGTCGTATGCGCCGCGCACGAACACGAAGAAGGCGATCACCGCAAGCGCGACGCCGATTGCCATGAACATGATGCTCTCGCCGAGCACCAGAGCCCGGAGCAGCCACTGGGCTCCCTTCCCCCGCACTGGAGGCGGCCGGGGCAGCCCCTCATCATCTACCGAGAGCGGCTCCGCTCCCGCCATGACCGTCCCGCGACGCTGCCTCAGCGGGCCCGCATGTCACCGCCGTGATGCTCCCTACCCGCACCTAGCCCACGTCACGCGACGAGGCTCAGTGCCCGGCCGCCCAGCACCGGACCGCCAGGGCTGCTGCTACGCGCAGACCACGAATGGCTTTCCGGGTCAGAGATCCCTGCGCCGGGGCCCCTCAGAACCTGCATTAGCCTCGAGTTTCGGCGAGCAGGCCGAGCGCGAGGAGAGCTTTGTCAGTGCGATCCTGGACGAACGCCAGCAGTAGCGCGTAACGGTGTATGTGACGATCAAGACGTCGGAGGATCCGCCGTTCCTGGCGCCCGTAATCCTTCGCGGCCACCAACGCACCACAACTTCCGGGGCCAGCGCCATTCTGCCCATGGCCCCGGCAGCCGTGGGGTTGTCGTTAGGCGCTGGCGCCGTTCATGGCGGGCTTGAGGACGACTTTGGTCCAGCCGTTGTCGCGGGCGTCGAAGTGCTGGTATGCCTCTGGTGCCCGGTCCAGCGGCAGCTGGTGGCTGACGATCCAGGATGGCTTGGCACGGCCGGTGTGGATCAGGTCACGCAGTTGCCGGTTGTAAGCCTTGACGTTGGCCTGCCCAGTGCCGATCTTCTGGCCCTTGAACCAGGCCAGGCCCTGGTCGAACGCGATCTCGCCCTGCTTGGCCATCTCGTCGGGACCGCCGGGGTCGGAAGGCAGGAAAATGCCGACGACGCCGATGTGGCCGGTAAACCGCACCGACTTCACCAGGTTGTTCATTGTCATGTTGGGGTGCTCATGCCCGGACGGGTCGTGGGCCTGGTACCCGACGCACTCACAGCCCTTGTCCGCGCCGCGGCCACCGGTATGCTCAAGGACCTGCTCGACAGGGTCGCCCTTGGAGTCGTCGATCGGGATCACCCCGATCTCTGCGGCCAGCCGCAGCCGGTCGGGGTGACGGTCAACGATCATCACCTTGCTGGCACCCTGGATCATCGCCGAGTACGCGGCCATCAGCCCTACCGGACCCGATCCATAGACCACGACCGAGTCGCCTGACCGCATGTCGGCGAGCCGGGTCGCGTGCCAGCCGGTGGGGAAGATGTCGGCCAGCATCACGTAGTCGTTCTCTTTCTCGACGGCGTCCTCGGGCAGCCGCAGACAGTTGAAATCTCCGAAAGGCACCCGCAGCAGGTCTGCCTGGCCACCCCAGAACGGTCCCATATCGGCAAAGCCGTACGCGGCGCCGGCCATGCTCGGGTCGGGGTTGACAGTCAGGCAGAAGCCGGTCAGCCCCTCTTCGCAGTTGCGGCAGAAGCCGCAGCCGATGTTGAACGGCACAGCGACCCGGTCCCCGACCCGGGTCCGGACAACCGCCTCGCCGACGGCCACCACCTCGCCCAGGTTCTCATGACCCAGCACCATGCCAGGGCTCAGATCGGTACGGCCCTCATACATGTGCAGGTCTGACCCGCAGATGTTGGTGCTGGTAATCCGCACGAGCACATCGGTTGGCTGCTCGATCCGCGCATCCGGCACGTTTTCGACCGCCACCTCGCGCGGGCCTTTGTACACCAGTGCCCTCATTGTTTCCCCTGCTCCCCGTTGTCCCCTGTTTCCCTGCCGCAGGCAGCGCCGTTCCTGGCGTTGTTCCTTCACGGCATGGCCGGTCAGATGCCCGGCCTGGCGCCGGGTAAAACGCGCCGGCGTTCAGCCGGCTCGCCGGTGACCGCGCGTCGGCCAGCCGACAACGGCCGAAGGCAGAACCAGGCCCAGCCCGCTCCGCCGCCAGGCCTGCCTCCCCCGCAGGCCGGCCGGGTCGAGGACATCCTGCGCAGCCTGGACATCACCGAGCCGGGCATGCAGCTCCGCGCCGCCGCCATAGACCAGGCAAGCACGCGCCGGTCGTCAGGCTGATCTGACGCCCGTGTGCCAGAGGTCGACCTTGAGGTGCTGCTCGGCGGCGCGCCCGCTCAGTGTCCGCCTGGCCAGCGGACGTCTCCGCCCGGGTCAGCTTGCGCGCGGTTGCATCCGGACGTCGGGCTGCCAGCGCCACCGGCGGTAGCAAGACGAACTGCCTCAGTTCCTCACCCCGTTCATCCTTACCCTGCTCGCCTCCCGCACCGTGGCTCACATGATCGGCGCCGGTATCCCACGGTCGGGTAGCGGTGGTCGGCCCCGGCGAACCCAGAAACTAACCGCCCTGATGATGTGCGGCGGGCTCGGGCTGGGCAGCCTGGGGTCAACGCGTACTACCGGAGGGCGCCGTGACAACCGTTCGTGATCCCCACCTCATGCTGGTCCGTCCGGTCGCGCCGCGGACCACCGAGGGCTGCGAGGAGTGCCTCCAGCTCGGCACCGGCTGGGTGCATTTGCGGCTGTGCCTGACGTGCGGCCACGTCGGATGCTGTGACTCGTCCCCCATGCGCCACGCCCGCGGCCACGCATTCGCCATCGGGCACCCGATCGTCCAGTCGTTCGAGCCGGGCGAGGACTGGCGCTGGTGCTACGTCGACGAATCCTATGTCTGACACTGGCCGCCTTCGGACCCCGGACGCCGCCGGACAGACACCGGCGAACGCCGGACAGACGCCAGCAGGCATAGCGGCAGATACACCGCCGGAGACGGAGGACATGTACGGTGCGTATCCGCGCCTGTCCGAGGGCCAGGTGGCCACGCTGACTTCGCTAGGCCAGCGCCGCCGGGTTGAGGCGGACGAGACCTTGATCCAGGCCGGCGATCTGAACTGCGACTTCTACGTGATCCTGGCCGGGAAGGCCGCCGTCGTCGAAGGCCGCGGATCGCCGTGCGAGCGCCTCGTCAGCGTGCATGGCCACCGTCGCTTCCTGGGTGAGCTGGGCCTGCTGACCGGCGAGGCGACCTTCTACAGTGCCGTAGCCGTTGAGCCCGGCGAAGTCCTCGTCGTGCCGGTCGACCAGCTCAGAGCGCTGGTGGCCAGCGACCCCGACTTCGGAGACCTCATCCTGCGCGCGTTCCTCATCCGCCGCTCGATCCTCATCGGCCTCGGCGTCGGCCTGCGGATCGTGGGCTCCCGGTACTCCGCGGATGCCAGGCGGCTGCGCGACTTCGCCGCCCGCAACCGGCTGCCGGCCCAGTGGCTCGACCTTGAAGAGGACAAGGGCGCCGAGGCACTGCTCACCCAGCTAGGCGTGCCACCTGAGGACACTCCGATTGTGATCTTGTACGGCCAGCGACTGCTCCGCAACCCGAGCAATGCCGAGCTGGCCGCCGCGATCGGCCTGCCGGCGCCGAGCCCCCCGCGGGGCAGCTGTGAGCTGCTCGTCGTCGGATCAGGCCCCGCGGGGCTCTCGGCGGCGGTGTACGGGGCGTCCGAGGGAATGGAAACGGTCGTACTCGACGGGGTGGCGACCGGCGGCCAGGCCGCGCTGTCCTCTCGCATCGAAAACTACCTCGGCTTCCCCTCTGGCCTGTCAGGCGCCGAGCTTGCCGTCCGTGCGGTGATCCAGGCCAGGAAGTTCGGCGCACGATTCGCAGTGCCCGCCGAGGCGGCGAGCGTCGTCCGGGACGACGGTCAGTTCACCGTGCAGCTCGATGACGGCACCCCGATGACCGGGACATCGATGGTGATCGCCACCGGCGCCAGGTACCGCCGCCTCGACGTGCCGCGCCTTCAGCACTTCGAGAAGGCCAGCGTTTACTACGCGGCATCGCAGGCAGAGGCGATGATGTGCCGGGACGACCCGATCGTCATCGTCGGAGGCGGTAACTCGGCCGGCCAGGCGACGGTGTTCCTGTCCAGGTATGCGTCCAGCGTCACGCTTGTCGTCCGGGAGCCGGACCTATCGGTGTCGATGTCGAGGTACCTCATCGACCAGATCAGCCGGCCCGGCAACGTCACCATTCTGCTCGGCACCCAGGTGCAGGAGCTTATCGGCGATTCCGTGCTGGAGGCTGTCGCGGTGACCGACTCCAGCGGGCAGCGCCGCGTCCTGGACGCCAAGGCCCTTTTCATCTTTATCGGAATGGTGCCGGCCACTAGCTGGCTCGGCGATCTGGTCGAGCTGGATGATCACGGCTTCGTCCGGACTGGGCCCGATGCCCGGCCGGCCGGGACCCGGAGCGCAGGCCTCGGCGCTGGAGACAAGCCAGCCCGGCGTATTCGCCGCCGGAGACGTCCGCAGCGGCTCGGCGAAGCGGGTCGCAACGGCCGTCGGCGAGGGAGCGATGGCCATCCGGCTGGCGTTCCAAAGAATGCAGTCCAGGTAGGCGACTTGAGATAACGCGTTCAGGTAGGAGGGCAGCCGCCGATGCCGGTCATGGGATTCACCAAGTTCGAGCGGTTTTTCCGGACGGCAGGAGAGGTCAGCGTCGACCGCGACGATGTCAGGCGCTACCTCGACTTCGTCAACGACGCGATCTACGACATGCTCCTCCTCGCCCAGGCCACGGCAAAGGCGAACGTCCGCGACGTCATCCTGCCGTGGGACCTGCCGATCACGGCCGGGGTACAAGAACTGACGCACCGGTTCGCCAAAATGGACGAGGACATCGAACTCGAGCCCATCCTCGAGGAGGTCGCCGCCAGGCCGCCGCTGGACCTAGCCTTTGCCGACGACACGGCGGCCCGGCTTCCTGCGCTCTTCGGCGGGATCAGCGTGGCCCTCGCCGAGATCTTCAAGATCGTGGACTCCGACCTGAAGGAAGTTCACACTAGCGAGTGGGAGCGCGCGTTCCGTATCGTCAAGGTCCTCCTCTGATCAAGCTCCTCACCTGAACGGCTGGGTTTGCGCGGAGACCCGGCCCGCCTCCTCCGCCGGGCAGCAACAGCTGTCGGCGGGCGGGCGAGGCGGCTCGAACGAGAACACCAACGGGCTGCTGCGCCAGTACTTCCCCAAGGGCACCAGCCTGGCCGGCTACACCCAGAACGACCTCGACCAGGTCGCCATCCAGCTAAACGGCCGACCACGGATGACACTGAACTGGGATACACCAGCCGAGCGACTCGAACAACTGCTCGTTGCAACCACCGGTTGAGACCGCCAGGTCTTGTCACACATGCGGCGTTTGGCACGCAGATCTCCGGGTAGCCGGAAGTGCCAGCTCACGCCGGATACGTGCTCGCCGCGGGCACCTGGCGATATCGGCCGCGGGCTGGGCGGAAGCCTGATCTACCTGGAGCGCGCGATGGGTGCAGCCGAATCCGTATCTCCTGCCACGACCACGAGGCAGCTAACGACGTCGTTCCAGGCCTCGTTGCAACGGACGGCAGAGATCAGCTATCTCTATCCGCATTCCTGGCAGGCGTCTGCGGCCGCACACCCGGTCGACCACATTCCGCCGGGCGCGCCGTCACCAAAGAAGCCGCTCGCTGACGTGCGCTGCGGTTCCGAGCGCGCAGTGATAGGTGATCAGCTGCGCCTGCCGACCGTCTGGTGTGAACTTCGGCCCTGTATCTCGCACTTCGCCGATCGTGACGCCCTCGGGGAGGCGGACGTGCGGGTTCGGGCATTGTCTGTCGGCTGGCGGGAAGACGCACTCGGTCGGCTCGCGTGTCCACGCTGCGTGCAAGGCAATCCTGGCTTCATGGCGACGTGCCCTGTAGCGCCCTGGCTGCCGCCGATCGGTAAGCCAGGCGGTACTTCGCCGGGCGCACCAGCCGGTCTCGCGACGAGCCACGAAGTGCCGCGACAGCGGATTGTCGGACGCCATAGCCGGCAATTCTGACGGCTCACGCCGACTGCTGGGGTTCGCGCTGCGCGACCATCATGACGCGCAGCTGGCCTACGGCGCGCTGGCGGTGACGGTGCGCGGCGGGAAAGTGCCCCGTCCGCCGGCACTCTGCCCTGGGGGCGAAATCACCGATCCAGTACGAGCAGGCCCTGGCGGTCGGCAAGGCAGCCTGAAGATGTCAGCCGCGCCTGCGCTCCGGCAGTTACATGGCAGCTAAGAAGAAGCGCGGACCAGCAAGATGGTCATGTCTCCTGGCCGTACGGCTGGACTTCGTCGCCTGGCCAGACGCCGGTGAGCTTACGGGTGCCTTCGGCGGCGCCGCGCTCGACGGCCGCCTTGACCAGGGCGAAGACCGCGCCCTGGAGAGCCGCTGCCAGCAAGACCTCGTGCCAGCTTCGCCGGGCATCGGTGGCCGCGGGCGCCTCGTCCTCTCCTGCAGCGATCTTCCATACCCGCTTGAAGATCACGCCGGCCAGCACCCCGGCCACGACGCTGACCAGCATGCTGACCGGCTTGTAGACCAGCCTGATCATCGCCGTCTCCACCACCTGACGGCCAGATAGCCCGCGGCCAGCGCGCTCGCAGCTACGGCCAGCGGCGCTCGGCGCTGCCGGATGGTGCTGGCTCCCGTGGCGACCGCCTGCCGTACCGGGTCTGGGGTGGCCTCCCACACCGGCGTGCCTACCGCAGTAGCTCGAGCCTGCCGCTGGTCTTTGCCACTGACGAGCGGCACCACCTGCTGCCGTGCCGCCGCGGTCTTGTCAGCGACCTGGGTGCGTGCGTTCCCGGCCAAGGCCGCGGCGCGCGCCTGGGCCTGGGTAGCCTTGCCTTTCACCTTCAGGGTCAGCTGGGCTGCCCTGTCCCGCGCGCGTCCGGTCACGTCCGCCTTCGCGGCCAGTTGCTGCACCGTGTCACCGAGTTGCCCGCGGGTGTCCTCAATCTCCTGCCGCAGCTGCCGAACGTCATCCGGCGGCCCGTTCGCCGAGCCGGCGTGCGGCGTGTTTTCCGTCGTGTCCTCGCCGGCTGCGGCGTCAGGTGGCGGCGCTGCGCTCGGTGTCAGGTCTGTATCAGCGGCGTGCCCTGCCGCCGATCTGCTCCCATGGTCGCTGGTGGTCATCGCCGCGTCCTTTCCCTGATCTCTTCCACGTCGGTCTTGATGTTGCCGACGGCCTCCTGCGGGACGAGTGGCGTGGCCTTCTGCGGCCGGCTCTTGCCCAGCATCCCGATGCCGGCCCCGGCCTGCCTGCCCTTGCGGGTCATCTCCCGCTGCGCGAGCTTCAGCTCGTCGCGCACCAGCGCGGAGACCTGCTCACACAGCTGCTTGACCAGGTCCCCGGTTGAGCGCTCGCCGGCGGGGCGCGGCTGCGTTTCGGTGGCGGTGCCGTCCATGATGTGCGCCCTTCGTCCGGATGAACCCGCGCCCTACCCACCCACCCGCAGGCCTAACATGCCCTGGGCACGCCTCGGGTCGGCACCGGATGCTTCCCGGATAACCGGTCGCTACCTCTCTCGTGAGCGACTTGCAGGGTCCGCTGGTCCCCGAAGCCTAGGCTTTCTTCAAAGCAGGCCGGGTGGCTCGTGGTTGATCAGGAGGAGAGTGAGGCCGGTTGCGGAACTCGTCGCAGTTTCAGCCGGGTTCCGCCTGGTCTCCGGCGAGCTCCCGGATAATTTCGCAGGTCAGCCGGGTGAGGTTGAGCGCGCCTCGAATTTGTTCGCTGCCACCAGGCGCATGCCGGGCCTGGTGCTCAAGGTACTCCTGGCAGCCGCGGGCTTCGGTAAGCGCGCCTTGGGGCCGGGCTGAGCGCAGGTCGGCGAGCTGACGGACTGGCCCGCCAAGCGTGCACAGCAGTGCGGCGTAGTCCTGGCCGAACGACGGCGGGATCGGGTCTGCGTCATCCCCCGCCAGGCTATCCAGCAGGGATCTGGCGATTGCCCGGGTCCGGGCGGTGAGTACATCGAGGGAATCGAGCACTTCTCCGTCAGGCCTCGGCACGGCTTGCTTAACCGCGGCCCGGGGATTCCACCGCAGGCTCTCCCGCGCGCTCCTTGCCGCCGTTCGCGCCTGCTCTGCCGCGGCCGTGAGCTGCCGGTCGTGCCGTGCCCAGAACCGACCGCCGGAACGCGCGCTTGCGGCCGCGGCCGCCAGCGCGCTTAGGGCGGCCGCGATGTCATCCCCCCACTGCCGGATCGCGTGCTCCGCTGGCCGCAGTTGCAAGGGCGCGAACACCAGGACGTTGACCGCAAGCCCGGTCACTACGCCAATCCCCACTTCAATTGTCCGATGGGTGAGGTAATGCACAGGCTGGTGGCCGCCGAGCAGCAGCGCAAACAAGGCGGTAAAGGTTACCTGGGCGCTCTGGTCTCTCAGCCACCGCCAGCTGCCGATCAGCATCCCAACCAGGACGACTACCGCTATTCCGGCGATAGACGGTCCGAGGGTGGTAGCGACAGGGATCGCCAGGGCTGCGCCGAGAACAAAGCCGGCAACATATGCCAGGACCTCGCGCACTGAGCGTGCCACTGTCGGGTAGACGCCGAGCAATGCCGCAAGCGGAGCGAAGTAAGGGTCTGCCTGACCAGCGGCATACTTGGCTAGCGTCCACGCCGCCGCTGCGGCGACGGCGGCCTTAGCCGCCAGCCGGCTGCGGTCCTGCCAGTAACGGACCGGGCCGGACGAAGCAGGGCGCAAGGGCGCAGGCAGGCGCTCCGGCAGCGCCCGCGTGACGCTATCGCGCCCACGGCCGGTCACGGCGCCGCGCAGCATGCTGCCGAGCTACCCAATGGCCTGCCAGTTACGCAAGCCACCCCGGCAATCAATGCCAGTCTCGGGCGCGGCCAGAACGGTGTCCGTGAGGTCGAGACTCCTTTGCGGCAGGCGTTCGGCTCGGTACAGCCCGAATGGTGGCGGGGTGCTCGCGAACATTCATAAACAACCCATTCCAGGACTTGCTTTCGCTGGGCTCCTCGCAGCCGGGCGTACCGCTAGTCCTGGCTATGCGGCAGGAATTCCTGGACTTTAGCCTTCATGCCCTCTTTGATCACGCCCCACCGGTTCTCATCTCCTTTCAGCAGTGCCTCGGCCGCGTCCTTGGCCTGCTCGAACGTTGCATGCGGCGGGATCGGGGGAACGTCCGGGTCGGTCCTGACGTCCAGGATGGTGGGCCGGTCGGCGGCCAGGGCTCGGTCCCAGGCCGGCCCGACCTCGTCGGGCTTGGCGACCGTGATCGCCTGCAGGCCAAGGCTTGCCGCGAAGGCCGCGTAATCGACGTCCGGGAGCGTCTGCGACTCGGCGAATTTGGGTGCGCCTTCCATCGCGCGCATCTCCCAGGTGACCTGGTTCAGGTCGTCATTGTGCAAGACGGCGATAACCAGCCGGGGATCCTCCCACTCGTGCCAGTAGTGCTTGATCGTGATCAGCTCGGCCATGCCGTTCATCTGCATGGCGCCATCACCAGCGAACACGATGACGGGGCGGTCGGGATGCCCGAACTTGGCGCCGATTCCATACGGAACGCCCGGCCCCATGGTGGCCAGGTTGCCGGACAGGGATCCGCGCATCTCGCCGCGGAACTTGAGTTGGCGTGCGTACCAGTTAGCCGAAGAGCCGGAATCGGCGGTGATGATGGCGTTGCCGGGCAGCCGCGCGGAGAGCTCGTGGAAGAGCCGCATGGGATTGACCGGGTCAGCCTCCACCATAGCTTCGGCCTCCATTACCTCCCACCAGCGCGCGACCCTGGACTCGAGGTGGTCACGCCACGACCGGTCGTCCTTGTGCTGCAGATGCGGGATCAGCGCCCTCAGCGTGGCAGCGGCGTCGCCAAGCAGGTTGACCTCGTACGGGTAGCGCATGCCGATGTACTTGCCGTCGATATCGATCTGGACGGCGCGGGCCTGATCAAAGGCTGGCAGGAATTGGGTGTAAGGAAAGCTGGAGCCGACGGTGAGAAGCGTGTCACATTCCTGCATCATCTCGTAGCTCGGGCGGGTGCCCAGCAGGCCGATCGATCCGGTGACGTAGGGCAGTTCGTCGGAGAGCACATCCTTGCCGAGCAGCGGCTTGGCGACGCCGGCGCCCAGCAGCTCAGCTACCTGCTCGAGCTCGGTCCTGGCGCCGCGCGCGCCCGAGCCGGCGAGGATGGCGACCTTGCTGCCGGAGTTCAGGATGTCAGCGGCGCGGGTGATCGCATCGTCATGCGGAACCGCCGTGGGCCAGTCCATCCCCGTGCTGGAGGGAACCATCTTGAACGCATGGGTCGGTGCCGAGTACTCCAGTTCCTGAACATCGGAGGGGATGATGACCGCTGTCGGCGCCCGCTGGGCCAGCGCGATCCGGATCGCCCGGTCAAGCACGTTGGGCAGTTGCTCGGGAACCGTGACCATCTGGACGTACTCGCTGGCAACGTCCTTGTAGAGGCTGACGAGATCCACTTCCTGCTGATAGGAGCCGCCCATCGCTGACCGGCTGGTTTGCCCGACGATCGCCACCACTGGGACGTGATCAAGCTTGGCGTCGTACAGCCCATTAAGCAGGTGGACAGCACCGGGGCCGGACGTCGCCATGCAGACGCCGACCCGGCCGGTGAACTTGGCATAGCCCACTGCCTCGAAGGCGCTCATCTCCTCATGCCGGGACTGCACGAACTTCGGCTTGTTCCCCGCCCTGCCCCAGGCAGCGAGAATCCCGTTGATCCCGTCGCCGGGAAACGCGAAGACCATCTCGACGTCCCATGTGCGCAAGCGGCCCAGCAGGTAGTCGGCAACAGTTGGTGAGGCCATGTCGTTCCTCCAGTAGGTAACTAGCCAGCGTCGCGGCGGGTGTCTCCTATCCGCGCGCCATGTGGTCCGCCGCCCTGGCGGCGATGGCCATAATCGTGAGCGCGGGATTAGCGCTACCTTGCGTCGGCAGCACGCTGCCGTCCGTGATGTAGAGGTTGGGTACCGCGAAGGTCCGGCAGAAGCCGTCCACGACGCCATGTTCCTCGTCGGCGGCCATCCGGGCACCGCCGACCAGGTGGGCGTAGCGGTTGATGGTGATGACCTCGTCGGCGCCCGCCGCGCGCAGGATCCGTTCCATGACTTCCCTGGCCGCCTGCATAAGCTGCTTGTCGTTGTCGCATTGCGAATAGCTGAAGCGCGCGACTGGGAGGCCGTGCCGGTCTTTCTCCTCGGCGAGGGTGACTCGGTTTCCGGGCAGCGGCAGGAACTCGCACAGCGCTCCGAGGCACGCCCAGTGCACGTAGTCGCTCATGTACTCGCGCAGGGCTTTGCCCCAGTGCCCCTGGGCGGCAACGTGCTCAGCCCAGGTAATCGGCAGCGGTGACACGGTCTGGATCGAGAAGCCTCTGCGGTACGGCTTGGCCGGGTCAGTCTCGTAGAATTCCTCGCTGCTCACCTCGGGCGGGGGCGCCTTGTACATCCGGATCTCGGACTCGAATCGACCGGCTGTCTGTGGTGCCCCTTGGACCATGACATACCGGCCGACCTGGTCGAAGTCATTGCACAGGCCGTCAGGGAACCGGCTGGAGGCTGAGTTCAGCAGCAGCCGGGGCGTTTCGATGGAGTAGCCGGCGATCGCGACTGCCGCAGCGCGCTGAAAATGCGGCCGGCCGTTCCGCACGTAGTGCACGCCGCAGACCCGGCCAGTGCGTTCGTCCAACTGGATCGCGGTCACCATGGAGTCGGCGCGGATCTCGGCGCCATGGGCGAGCGCGTCCGGGATATGGGTGATCAGCGGGGAAGCCTTGGCGTTGACCTTGCAGCCCTGCAGGCAGAACCCGCGGTAGATGCAGTGCGGCCGGTTTCCGAACCGTCCGTTCGTGATCGCGACCGGGCCGACTTTGGCGGTGATTCCCTCCTTCCGGGCGCCGCGCAGGAAGATCTCGCCGTTGCCGCCGACAGGATGCGGTCGCTGCGGGTAGGAATGCGGATCACCCCACGGCCATCGCTCGCCGGCGACGGGGAGTTCTTCCTCGATGTTCTGGTAGTAGGACTTCAGGTCCTCGTAACCGATGGGCCAGTCGGCGCCCACCCCGTCGCTGGATAGCGTCGCGAAGTCGCTCGGGTGGAATCGCGGCGTGTAACCGGCGTAGTGCACCATCGACCCGCCGACGCCTCTGCCTGAATTGTTGGAACCGAGCGGTATCGGGTCGGTGCCGGAGATCACTCGGGGCTCGGTCCAGTACAGGTGGTGTGAGCCGGCCTCGTCGCTGACCCAATCGGCGTCGGGGTCCCAGAAGGGGCCGGCGTCCAGCCCGACGACGCGCCATCCGCGGCGGGCGAGGCGCTGGAGGAGCGTGGATCCGCCGGCGCCGCAGCCGACAACAGCTAGGTCGACCTCGTCGGTGTCGGCGTATGTGCGCATGTCAATGCGCTGCCGGTGATTGGTGCGCGTCCCGTCGTTGGGGATCAGCCAGGCAGACGCGTTCCGCTCGCGAACCCGGTCCATCAGTCGGCGCTCCGCACAGGGTCATCGGACGGAGTCAGGTCACGGATCTCGAAAGGCTCTCTCGCGTCCACGCCCGCGTTCTTGTAGCCGCGCGGATACGCCGGCCCGGGGAATCCGATCTCCGCCCACGCTGCCGGTTGCGCATAGAACGCAGTGCAGGCATAACGCGTCCACAGGCTCCAGATGTGCGCCGCGTTCAGGCCGTGCCAGTCGGCTGCTCCGGTGTCCTGCACGGCTTGGATGAGATCGCGCTGACTGGTTTCGGGGCAGTCGGCGAAAGAACGGCCGAACTTCGTCTGCGCGTCATCGTCCAGGAACCTCAGGCAGTCGCGCCATGCCTGGCCGTCTTCCGGCATGTCGTGGTAACGCCAGCCGTCCGTCTCCTGCTCCGCCAGACGTGCGTCAATGAGCTGAGCGATAGGGATCCGCGGCTCGCTGACCTGGCCCAGCAAGAGGTCGCAGAGCGCGGTTGCGATGGCTTGCTCACGCAGTCCGAAGAATCGGAAACCAGCCGGCTTGCCTAGCCGGGCCAGCACCACGCCAGCCGTCACCGGGTCCCAATGCGAGGACTGGTCCACTGGATCAAATGCAGGGAAACGACCGCCTTCTAGCGGCAGTCCTGGCGGCGCGCTCACCTTTCCCGGCGCAAGATCGCGGCGAGCAGGCCCATGCCGCCTACCATGGTGACCAGTAGCGGCGCGAGCACCGGCGGGCCCATCTCCATGTTGTAGCGGGCATTGGACCAGCCGCCTGGCTTCTGCGCTATCCCGCGCGCGTGCAGATAGGTGCCTTGGACGCCGTTGGCAACGATGATCGCGGAAGCAAGCGGCAATGCGGTCTTGGCCATCCTCCGGTTGAAGAAGCCGGCGATGCCCGCGGCGGCGCCGACAGGCCCCAGAGCCACGGGAATCCACATCATCTTGTTGCCGAAGCTCGCGCTGTCGTGCTCGAAGAAAATCTCGGCGGCCGTTATTACCGCGCCCGCCGCGGTCAAGGCTGACAAGCTGCGCTCGAAGCGTCCGGTCTCGACGTTGCGCACCATCCGGTCGATGCCATGCGGTGCCCGCTGCGATAGCCCCTCTAGCGGCTCGGCGCCCATAATCCGTCCCTCCTGCTGTCGCGTCGTCTTCGTTGCCTGACCAGCCGACGGCTGCCTGCCTCGCAAGTACCCCGTGTTCCTGGCCTAAACGGCAGGCCCGTCGCCCCGTACCGGGCCTGTTTACGCCCGGCGCGACCGGGTAGCCGGGGGGACCCCGCCAGCAGGCGGGCCTGACGCAGGAGGCTGACGGGCACGGACAGTGTTATCGCAAGCCGGTCATCTCCGGTCCCGGCCAGGGCACCGTCAGGTAGCCAGGTCGTGCTGACGTTCGCTGAGCAATCGGCAACCGTGGTCCAGGTCGGTGCCGGCCTGCGCTCCTATCAGGTTGGTGGCCGGCCGCTGTTCGATGGCTACGAGCTGGGCGAGCGCTGCAGCGGCGCGCGCGGACATCATCTGATCCCCTGGCCCAACCGGCTCAAGGACGGGCGTTACACCTTTGACGGAGTTAGCCACCAGCTGCCGCTGACCGAGCCCGGCAAACACAACGCGATCCATGGCCTCGTGCGCTGGATGACCTGGGAGATTGCACAACAGCAGGTCAGCAGCGCGAGCTTCACCTGCACCCTGAATGGTCAGTCGGGCTGGCCCTTCACCATCGACCTGCGCATTGACTACGAGCTCGGGCCCGCGGGCCTGGCGGTACGTACCAGCGCAACCAATTCCGGTGCCAGGCCGTGTCCATACGGCGCCGGCGCCCATCCGTATCTCACGCTCGGAACCGGCACGATCAACGGCCTGCGCCTGAGTTCGCCGGCCTCAGTCCGGATGATCCTGGATGACCAGGGCATCCCGGCCCGAAGCGAACCGGTCGACGGAACTAGCTACGACTTCAGGACCGGAAAGATCATCGGCTCCGCTGTTCTGGATACTGGCTACCTGAATCTGGGTCGGCATTCCGACGGCCTGGCATGGGTCACTCTTACTGATGACGAATCAGGTGCGGGTGCAGGGCTGTGGATGGATCAGGCCTACCGCTACCTGATGCTGTTTACCGGCGACAGCCTCGCCGATCCAGAACGCCGGCGCCGGGGGCTCGGGGTCGAGCCGATGACTTGCGCGCCGAACGCGCTCCAGACCGGCGACGGCTTGCGGACACTCCAACCGCAAGAGACCTTCAGCTCGCGATGGGGGATCTCCCCACTGCGCGCGGGCCAATGACCGACAGATGCAGAACCATCGCTATTCTGCAAGGGCTCTGGATCGCGTTCACCGCCCCCTCGGCACCGTGCGACTCAACTGAGACGCATGTGCAACCGGGTGGTCGTGCCTGCCGGACCGGTCCTGGCCTGGACAAGGTCGCATACCTGATTGACCATCCACAGGCCCTTGCCACCGGGAAGCTCGGCCAACGGGGCGCGGTGCCGGGCGAGCAGGTCGGCTATCTGGCCAGAGTCCTCGATCTGGCATATGATCTCGCCGCCGGATCGCCAGATGTGCATCGTCCCGCCGCCCGCCGTGTGCGACAGGGTGTTCGCGGCCAGCTCACTGATGGCGATCACCAGGTCAGTGACGCGCGCAGACGCGAGACCTGCGCCGCGCGCCGCAGTGGCGACGAACTTGCGGACCATGCGCAAGTTGTCGGCATAGCTCAGGGATTCAGCGGTCGCCGGCGGCCTGGGCAGCGCCCGGTCGCACCTGGCCGGCAGGTGGGGCGGTCCCAGGAAGGTAGTACTGGCCTCTTCTCGTCCGTCGCTGATGACGACCGGGTGGGTGCAGTTGGCGTCGGCGAGCACCGGCTCGGGCAGACCAGACATGTCATAGGGGCAGACAATGGTCACTCGACGGTCGCGGAAGGCCATGTTGGTGAGCGCCTCGTGTCTGGTGGCTTCCTGCATCTCCTCGGCGGTGCGGCCGGGCCAGATCGGCTCGCTGATGCAGCACACGTGGCGGTCGTGGTGTTCACGGACAAACGTGAGGATCGCCGGAATGATCCGAGCCGGGTTACGGCCTAGCTCAGCCATGTCGATCAGGGTTACCTGGTCGGCTGCGGCCGTCAGCTCGCGGTCTAACGCGTCAGCGATGCACTGCTGGATAGCGACGAGAACCGGGGTGCCGCTCCACCGGCTCGCTGTCAGGGAACTCGCGATCGCGTGCAGGTACTCATCCCGGCTGCGGTAAAACAATGCCATATGACGGAAGCCGCTGACGGTCGCATCGGCAGCTCTCATCTCACCCTCGCGCATCCGGACTCACCAAGGCGGCGCCGCAGCGACCGCCACCGACTGCGGAACGTCACCATGGGCTCCAAAACGGTAGACCATGCACTGCGTCCTTCGCGGTGTGGCTGCCAGGGTCCGGAGCAATGCAACTAACCGTAACGCCGGCGTCAATTCCCGTGT
Source organism: uncultured Actinomycetota bacterium (assembly GCA_963831615.1). Lineage (GTDB taxonomy): Bacteria > Actinomycetota > Actinomycetes > Streptosporangiales > Streptosporangiaceae > JAJYUU01. The sequence continues at coordinate 1,166,277 of CAWHQU010000008.1, forward strand.
GCTCGGGGGGGGCGGCTCGGCGTCCTGACAGCGGTGGTCTTGTACGCAGCCCTGTGCGGCAGCACAGAAGGTCTCGGGCTTAGCGGACTCCGGGCAGCCGGATCAAGCTGGCAGGTACCGTCGCGGTGCGCATCTTCCGGGCAAGACACGCGGCTATCCGGGGGACAGGAGCGGACTGGGCTCGGAGGTAATCAGGGCCGGGGTGCTTTGTGCAGATCGCGCGGCAGGCGCATGCGCGAGGGCCTTTTCCAGGCTTGAGAAGCTGCGGATGATGCGGTCAATGCCGGTGATCCGGAAGGCCCGCAGGACGGTAGTTGCGGTGAGGACTAGCAGCAGTTCGCCGCCCTCGGCCTGGGCGCGCTGGTGCGCGCGGACCAGGACGTTAATCCCGGACGAATCACAAAACTGCGTCCCGGACATGTCCACCACCAGCGTGCCGCGCCCGTGCGCGAATGCTTCGAGCAGAGCGGTCCGCAGCCCGGCGGCATTGGTGATGTCAATCTCCTCCGGGGTGGCCACCACGGGCACGCCGCTGACTGCCTCGACTGCGAAGCCTGCCTCGGGCATCTAGGTCACCTCCTGTGACCGTCAGCGCGGCTGCCGTCGCGCAGTGACATCGCCGCTGGACCTCGCGGCTTGGGCTGCATAGCTAGCGTGAGGCGGCCCGCTGGTTTGGAGCCGAGAAGATCACCTGCCTTGGGTGCATGTCATGAGTGGCACTGCCAGCACTCCGACCCGACCGGGCCCACTTCCATCATTAGCGCAGACCAAGGTCCTGTCAATATACACGTGAGAAATAGATCGCGTATTTATTCTCGCGAGGATATACTCCTAGGGTGAGCTCTCCCGACGAGCACGGCGGCAGCTGGACCCTCCTGACCGGGCACGGGCACGTGCTCGTGGAAATCGCCCGCGAGCCCACGGCCCGGATCCGGGACATTGCCGCCGCCGCCGGCATCACCGAGCGCACCGCCCAGGCGATCGTGGCCGACCTGGAGGCCGCTGGCTACATCACCCGCACCCGGACCGGACGGCGAGTCCGGTACACCGTGAACCGCGACAGCCTGTTCCGGCACCCCGCCCAGGAAGGACACCGGGTCGGGCCGTTCCTGGCGCTGCTGGCCACGGCCGGGGACGACACCACGGCTCCCAGGGCGGATCATTAGAACATCCTGCGTGCGCTCTCGGGCCGAGCTCCTCGGGGTCTCCGCTGGACCGGTCCGAGCTCCTTCCGCAGAGCGGGAGATAAGTCGCGGCCGAGTAGCGGGCCGAGCGGCCCGAGGTCGAGGTTGAGGTCTTCCCGGGCTACCTCGAAGTGGTCGCAAAGCTCGGACATGCGTCGGTCGAGCGCCATCAGCGTCGACCCGATCCGCTCGATCTGCTCGTCGGTCAGATCATCCTGGTCGACCCGGCGGATGGCCTGTCGCTCCATCAGCTGGCGGAGCAACTCGACGATCGTCAGCACCAGGCTGGCCAGGCCGCGCTCGACAGTCTCGCCGTCCATGGAGATATGTCTTTGTTCACCTCGGCTGCGGTACTCACTGCGATGGCTTCCTGCGGCGCGGCGCCGGACCCGGAGTTGTGCCCGCGTGCCCGTTTCCAGAAGTTGCCGAATTGGAACGGCCAGCCTCAAGAGCGCCGATGCGCTCGCGCAGCAGCCGGTTCTCGGCGGCCAGGTCCCTGGCGCCGGAGGAGAGCGTGGGATCGTGCTCCCACCAGTCGATTCCCATTTCTTTCGCGCGATCAACCGACGCGATGAGCAGGCGCAGGCGGATGGTCAGCAGCTCGATATCGAGCAGGTCCACGCGAATGTCCCCGGCCACGACGATGCCTTTGTCCAGCACGCGTTCCAGAACATCGACGAGGTTGGAAGGCTCGGTATGCGTCGGGAGCCGCGAGGCACTAGCTGACGCCGGACTCCACGGCTGGGTCATACGCCCCCTTCGGCCCGGTCAGCAGACCCACGGTTTCATCTCCGGTATCTGGGTGAAGTCGTAGGCCGGGAGAGGCCCGACGAGACGCAGCCTGACGCGGCTGTCCCAGCGCCGGCCCAGCTCTCGACTGCAACGCAACACCAGGTTCCGGCAACGGCGGCGCCGCCCTGGGGCCTGGGAGCGGAGCAGCTCCGCCCCGGATAGACCCGCGCACACGGGGCAGTGAAATCAAGGAAGTCCGAAGGAGGTCGCGCAGTGAACGAATACCAGCACATTGAGTCAGCCGCACCACGGCTGGTAGGCATTTACCTCAATGATCACCTTGCCGGGGCGACAGCTGGCACTGAGCTGGCCCGGCGCGCGGCAGCCTCGCAGGGAGGGACGCCAGCCGGCGTCGTCCTGGCCCGGCTGGCACGCGAGTTGACGCGGGACAGGGCTGAGTTGGTCGAGATGATGACTGCCCTCGGCGTCGCCGTTCGCCAGTACAAGGCCGGGCTGGCGTGGCTCAGCGAGAAAGCGGCCCGGCTGAAGCTCAATGGCCGCATGGTTGCGCGCTCGCCGCTCAGCCTGCTTGAGGAGGTCGAATTGTTGCGCCTGGGCGTGGAAGGGAAAGCAGCCGGCTGGCGCACGCTGCGCAAGCTGGCCGAGCGCGACCAGCGACTTGACCCTGCGCAGCTAGACAACCTGATCGAGCGGGCCCGCTCCCAGTCGCAGTCACTCGAGGAACTGCGAGTGAGTACCGCCGAAGGCCTCATCCAGCTGGAGCTAAGCGCGTCAGGCAGGTAGCGATGGAGTGCATCGCCACGCTCTTCGATGTTGACGGCACTCTCGTCGATACCAACTACCTGCATGCGGTGACGTGGTGGCAAGCGTTCACCAAATCTGGCTACGGCGTAGATATGACTGATATCCACCGCGCCATCGGGATGGGTTCCGATCAGCTTCTTGATCACCTGTTGCCTCCGGATCGCGAGCGCAGTAAGGACGACGCCATCCTGCAGAGCCACGACGCGCTTTTCTCCGTCTACTGGCGCGAGCGGCTACCCGCGTGAGTGGTCAGACCGTGGCGGACAGCTGACGGGTCCCTCCCGGCAGCGAAATCGATTGGAGCCGGAAATGGCTAGCGAATGCCCGGTGACCTCGATTGAGGCCGCTAGTTATGTCGTACCAACTGACGCGCCCGAAGCTGACGGAACGCTCGCCTGGAGCGAGACGGCAATGGTCGTCGTCCGCGCAGCGGCTGGCGGCCAGGCCGGGCTTGGCTGGACATACGCGAGCCCCGCTGCGCAGGCCGTCGTCACAGGGATGCTGGCCGGCGTTGTTCAGGGGCGTGACGCCATGGATGTTGCGGGCTGTTACGAGGCGATGTGCCGCGCGGTCAGAAACGTGGGACGCGAAGGCATAGCCGCTACCGCTATCTCGGCCGTCGACATCGCGCTGTGGGATCTGAAAGCCAGGATCCTGAACCGCGCGGTGACAGCAGTGATCGGGCGCGCCCGCGACACGGTACCTGTCTACGGCAGCGGCGGTTTCACTAGCTACGACAACGAGCGGCTGCGCGAACAGCTTACTGACTGGGTAGACGGCCTTGGCATCCCTCGTGCCAAGATCAAGATTGGCGAGTCATGGGGGACCAGGCAGGACCGGGACATGCAGCGAGTCGCGCTGGCCCGTGAAGTTATCGGGCCGGATACCGAGCTCTATGTCGACGCTAACGGCGGATACACGACCGGACAGGCGGTCCGGGTAGGCACGGCGCTGGCAGACTGGAACGTGAAATGGTTCGAAGAGCCAGTGTCCTCGCAGGACACTGCAGGGCTGGCGGCCATCCGCCGGCAAGTGCTGCCGGACGTGGCGGCGGGGGAGTACAGCTGGACTCTCGCGGACTCGGCGCGGCTTCTGAACGCCGACGCGGTCGACTGCCTCCAGGCGGACGTCACCCGGTGCGGCGGTATCACCGGATTCCTGCAGGCGGCCGCAGTTGCCGCAGTGTGCAACGTGGAGATCTCCGGCCACTGCGCGCCGAACCTGCATGCACATGTGGCGGCGTGCGTGCCCAACCTGCGGCACGTCGAGTACTTCCACGACCACCAGCGCATCGAGCAGATGCTGTTCGACGGAACGCTCAGCCCGCAAGGCGGGGCGATGACACCGGATCCGGACCGGCCAGGACTAGGGATGACGCTCCGTGACTCCGACGCCGAGCAGTACCGGCGAGGCTGAGTGGCGCCAGGCCGTCTGTCTAGCTCTTGAATCTGAGTGCGGCAGCTGAATCCGTCCGCCAGAACGACCGTCTCCGGCGGTGCTTCACGAAGCCGGAGCATGACGTGTTCCGCGCAGGCGACGCCGACGTCGTAGTGGCCGCGCTGGAATCCGAAAGTTCCCGGCAAGGCCGCAGCAGCCAGCGTCCAGTCGCTCGACATCCGCGCCCGCCTGGTTCAGCAGCCGGGCATCGGCCGCCGGCGTCCTCGAGTACCTGAACGGCCGTCTGGCCGACGCGCGGATGAAAGTAGTTAGTGAAGGTGTCAGGCCACAGCACGACAGCGCCCCGCCGTCCGTAGCCAGCCACCGGTGGTCGCCGCCACGACCCTGGCCATGTCCCGACAGCGAACCGCCGTAACTGACGACCAGGTCAGCGGCACGCTCCATGAACTGCCGGTACCGCGCCACGCCCGAGCGCTATAGAGGTCGAACGGGATCCGCGTATGCGCGCAGCCCTGGCCGAAGTGGCCGTAGAGGCTGGGCATCAGGTCGCTGGCGTAGTCGAATTCCTGTTAGAGCTTGTTCAGGTAAAGCAGGTAATCACCGAGCTTCTCCGGAGCGACGGCAGAGTCTTCCCAGCCCTCGAAGGTGTCAGGCGTGCCAGAAGCCCTGGAAGCTGCAGGGCAGCCTCGGGCAGCGCCTGTTTCAGCCCCGTTTCCCGGCTCGGTAGATGCCTGGTTTAAGGCACGCGAAGGGGGCACGTAGAGCGCTTCAGACAGGCGCGTTAGCCGCGCAGCTAGCTGTCGCGAACGTTGACGAGAGCGGAGAGATCACGCCGATGACTCAGACAGTGGTAATTACCGGGGCAAGTGCCGGCATCGCCCGCGCCACCGCGAGGCTCTACGGGGAGCGGGGGGACAGGGTGGGACTGCTCGCCCGCGGCCAGGCCGGTCTCGACGGAGCGGCGGCGGACGTCCGGGAGGCAGGCGGAACGGCCTTGCCCATTTGCGCTGACGTTGCTGACTACGGGCAGGTCGAGGCGGCAGCAAACCGCATCGAAGCCGAGCTCGGGCCTATCGATGTCTGGATCAACGTCGCGTTTACCTCCGTCTTCGCGCCGTTCGCCGAGATCACGCCGGACGAGTTCCGCCGGGTGACAGAGGTCAGCTACCTAGGTTTCGTGCATGGCACGATGGCAGCGCTAGCGCGCATGCGGCCGCGTGATCACGGCACGATCGTGCAGGTCGGGTCGGCGCTGAGCGTCCGCTCTATCCCGCTGCAGTCGGCATACTGCGGGGCCAAGCACGCGATCAACGGCTTTACCTCGTCGCTTCGCTGCGAGCTTCTCCACGAGAGCTCGCATGTGCGCGTAACGGTTGTCCAGATGCCCGCGGTCAACACGCCGCAGTTTTCCTGGGTCAGGTCGAAGCTGCCCCGGCACCCGCAGCCTGTGCCGCCGATCTACCAGCCCGAGGTCGGGGCGCGCGGCGTCATCTATGCGGCTGATCATCCCGGCCGGCGTGAGTACTGGGTTGGGGCGAGCACAGCCGCGACGCTTACCGCGAATAAGTTCGCGCCAGCGCTCCTCGACCGGTACCTGGCGCGTACCGGCTACTCCTCGCAGCAGACCAGCGAGCCGGCGGCGCCAGGCCGGCCGGATAATCTGCTGGAGCCGGTCGACGGACCACCGGGGACTGACCACGGCGCTCACGGCGAATTTGACGAACGGTCGCACCCCCGCAGCGCACAGTTCTGGTTCTCGCGCAACCGAGCGCTGTGCGCGATCGCCGGCGGGGGCGCGGCGGCAGCCGCCGTTGCCGTTGCCTTGCGGCGATGACCGGGCCAGCTCAGGTCCGGGCCCTGCATCGTTTGGTAGCTGGCGTCCTGCCCGGTTCTGCGGCGACGAACCTGCTGACGGACATGCGGTGGGTCAGCACGGTTCGTGCATGCTACGGAGTTGTCCTGCTAGCCCTGCCCGCACCGCTGATAACGGCCGTAACCGGGGCCCCGGCCAGCCCGCGAGTGCGCGTGGTCGCGCGCGTTCTCGGCGGCCGTCAGGTGGCGCAGGGAGCGATCTGCGGACTGGCGCCTGTGCCCGACCTGATCGGGGCTGGGGCTGCCACGGACGGTCTCCATGCCGCGTCGATGCTAATCCTGGCTGCGGCGGAACCCAGGCTGCGACGGGCGCTGCTGGCGGAAGCCATCATCGCTGCCGCGCTTGCCTGCGTCGCAGCAGCAAGCCTGCATCGCGGGCAGGCGCGGGCCGCGAGTCTATCCGGTTAGCAAGCCCGGAATCTCGCTGAGGCGAGCCGCCGACTCGAGCAGCAGAGCGTGCACGAACGCTTGCGGAAGGTTGCCGCGCATCTGTCGCTGAGCGACGTCGAACTCCTCGGTAAACAAGCCCGGCGGGCCGCAGGCTGCTCGGGTGCGCTCGAAGAACCTGACAGCCTCGATCAGATTCCCTTGCTGGAGCAGCGCCAGCGACAGGATGAAACTGCATAGCAGAAACGCTCCCTCGGTTTCGCCGAGTGGCCGTTCGTCGTGCCGGAAGCGGTAGGCATACCCTGCCTCGACCAGTTCCCGAAGGTAAGCACGCAAGGTGGCCGTGGTCCGCGGATCGTCGGCCGGGACGGCCCCGCGCACGCTAGCGAGTAGCAGTGCACCGTCAAGTCCGCTGTCGCCGGGGGATCGCTGCCAACGTCCGGACGGATGGACGGCATGAGCGGCGGTATCCGCCACGATCGTTTCTGCCAGGCTCTGCCACCGTTGCGTCAGTGAAGCAGGAGCACACGTCGCAGCGGCAGCACGAAGGCCGGCAGCACAGATCAGCCTGCTGTGAGTCCACGGCTGGTTGTCGATCTCCCAGATACCGGCATCGGGCTCCTGCCAGCGCCGTGCAATGGCATCAGCCGCGATCTGAGCGGCAGCGGCTGAGTCGGTGTCGAGACGATCGAGCCTGGCCGCGTCGGCGAACAGCAGCAGGGCCTCGCCGAAGGCGTCGAGCTGGAACTGCTTGTTGACCCAGTTACCGGTAAGATCGAAGCCGCCGGGGTAGCCTGGCAGCTTCAGCCGGCGCTGGTCGGGAACCACGCCGCCGTCGGTCGTATAGGCGGGCTTGAGCCTTGGGCCGTCCGCGTGCAGGCACATGGTCACGAAACGGACCGCCTGGTCTAGCACGCCGCCGCCGCCCGCTGCGGCGACGGCGGAGCCGGCGTAGCACTGGTCTCTGATCCAGGCGTACCTGTAGTCGTAGTTGCGGCCCGCTTCGGCACGCTCCGGAAGGCTGGTAGTCACGGCCGCCACCATGCCGCCAGCTGAGCTGGTGAGGCCGCGCATGACAGCGTAAGCATGGCGGACGTCCCGCCCTGCGGTCAGGTGGCCAAGCTCGGGCACGACCTCGTGCCAGCACCTTTCCGTCGCTGCGCCAGACGGCGTCAGGCTGCGGTGGCAAATCGCCGAAAGGCTCATCGGAAAGCTCGAGCACCAGGTCCTTTGCCTGGCCGGCCGGGACGAGCAGGCCGAGCTCGAGCCGGATGCCTCCCGGCAGTTCGGCTGCTCGTGCGTCGGTCACGGCCCCGGACCAGCGCAGGTGCAGCGCGCCCAAGCGGCCAGTCCAGATGCCGTTCGCGTCGGACTGGAGGTCGCGAAGTGGCAACTGGTCGTATTCGGCCCTGGGCTGCAGCATGACATGGACGCTGGCCGGGCCACTCACGGCCACAACGCGGCGCAGCAACACGAGCCGGTGCTGTTCACCGGGGAAGGCCAGCGCCTCCCGGCACTCGGTGATGCTGCCGGCATCGGTGACCCACCGGCTACGCCAGATCAGCGACCGCGGCTCGTAGAAGCCGCCCCAGACGAAACGATCGGTAGGGCAGATCGCGTAGACGCCCGTCCCTCCGATCAGTGAGGAGAAGACCGATCCCGAGTGCCAGCCCGGCGCGCACAGCCACGCGATCTCGCCTCGCGGGCCGATGACAGCGCCGCGCTCGCCGTCGGCGAGCAGCGCGTAATCGCGCAGGGCATGGGGCGGGAAACTCTGCCTCGCCGAAGAAGCCGACCCGGCTACCTTCTTGCGTCGCCCGATCATTGATCGCCTTGGTCGTTGTCCGGAGGCGGGGCTTTCCTGCGGCGGGTCAGCGGCAGGGCGAACCAAAAGCCGGCGAACAAGCCCCCGAGGATGATCGTGAGTACTGGAGTCGTGACACCCGGCTCGACATAGCTCGTCACCAGCAGGACAGCCCCGGTGACTGCAAGCGCGACGGTGACCATGCCAGTGATCGCCATGACATTGGCTACCTGAAGCAAACGGCCCAGCTGATGACGGTGGAAGAGCAGCCGGTGATAAGCGACCGGTGCCACGAGCAGGACGATCGAGATGCTGGACGTCATGGCGACCGCGAGGTACAGCCAGCGCTGCCGCGCTTCCAGGCGGCTGAACCAGACCGTGAAGGGCAGACCTAGCAGGAATCCGAACAGAACCTGGACGCCGCGGGTGCCTACTCTCAGCTCCTGCAGTAGATCCATGAGGTTCCGGTCCTCACGCTCCTCCGGTGTCTCGCCGGGGCGCACCGCTGCGGTCACCGGCGTGCCAACCTGAGGACACAACGAGATCGCATCGGCCACGCGTACCCGGATCAGCTAGCAGCAAACCTGACGAGCTGGCGACGGAAGTCGGGTCAGGCGGATGTTCATCGCCGCGGGCTTGGGCAGTGCCGCGGGCTTGGGCAGTAGAGCGACCGTCAGTGCAGGGAGGCGTCATGGCGGTCGCGAAGTTGAAATCGGTGGCATCTGTCAGGCCACCTGTGGCCACTTCGGGGAAGGGCCTCCTCAGGAGCCCTCGCGGGCGAAAGCGGATAGCGCGAACTGGCCAACGGCGGGCCAGACGTGGATCGTCACAGCGTAGCGAGCTGTTGCCGTCCCATCGTCAGCGCGCCAGGGCGCGTTCCAGCTCGCCCTTGCTCATGCTGGAGCGACCCTTGATATTCCGCTTCTTGGCCTCGGCGTAGAGCTGCTCCTTAGTCGGGCCAGCCGCGCCGGAATGCGAACGCAACCCGCCCCGTCGGCTCGACGACATGTCTCGGGTGGACGTCTTGCTTGCCGTCTTCGACTCGCCAGACCGGGCACGTTCCTTGTTCACGGTCCTGGCCGCGATCTCGGTAGCCCGCTTCGGGCTTTCGCCGCGCTGCTTCGCGCTTTCCTTGATGTGCTCGTACTGTCGTTCCCGCTTGGGGCTTGATCCGCGTGGCACAGCTGTCCCCTTCCACGCTAGGACCCCATCGACTCGGGGCCATTGGCAATCGCCCATACCCCCCGGACCGCGGTCAAAACAGGGCGGTAGCCCTTGTTGCCGGCGACTGCGGAGAAGCGGACGAATGCCTCAGTCCGCTTCCCAGCCTCAGCGGGGCGCTTCGCCGCGGGGTCAGTTGACGTGGTTACTCCTCGCCGGCCATGCCAGTCCCTGGCCGCGCGTAAACGCGGCCAGGGCCACCGGCAAGGGCCCGTTTCCTGGATTGTCGTGGTTTTCGAGGTCCTAGCTCTCGCCCCGGCCGGCCATCGCGTCGCGTACCTTGTCGGCCGTGGCAGCAGCAGGACCAGCGGTCTTGAGCACGCCGGGGTCCGGCGGAGTGTGCGGGTGCGGCCGAGTCGGCGCGATCTTCTTGGCCTCGGTGATGTTCTTGCCGAGGTCCTCGGCCTGCGCTGCGGTAAGCACCTGGCTCAGCGCCGGCCAGACGGCGTCTTCCTCATAACGGATGTGCTCGCGGGCCGCCGGGATGTACCTCGACAGCAGATCCTCGAACTCGGCGTCGCCGGGAGACAGCTTGTCGAGCCGGGCGAGCACGTGCTTCGCCTCGGTTTCCTGGTCGACGGCGTGATCAGCGAGCTGCCCGCCGTTCGGAAGGTGATCGCGCACCGCCGGCCAGCATCTTCTCCACCTCGCGGTGATCAGCGCGGAGAATGCCGAAAACGTCTGACATGACCGGTGCTCCGTACTGTCGGCTGGGATCGGAAGCTCTCGCCCTAACCCAACGGGCAGTGACGAAACATGCCGCCGCGGTTAGCGGCGCAGAGTCACTGAACGATCGTGACGGCAAGCGCAGCGGGGCAGCCGCACTCGACGAGCTTCGCGACCGCGTGCTAGCCGGCTTTGTCGGCAACGGCTTCGGCCACCGGCGAGGCCAGCCCAAGCGGGCGCGCTGAGCCGCGCCCGTTAGGCGCCGCTCGTGCCGGGTAGCAGACCCGCCAGAAGCCGAAGGGAGATCCTTGATGTCTACCCTGCCGCAGAATATTGCTGACATCATTGCGCCGCAGCATGAGCACGTAAAAGCGCTGCTGGGCAGAGTTCGACAGACTACCGGGCAAGCGCGAGCGGACGCTTTTCATGCGCTCCGACTTACACTCGCCGTGCACGAGACCGCTGAGGAACAGGCCATCCACCCGCAAGCTCTGCGCGAGCTGGGCGACTACGACCGCGCCGCCAATGATCGCATCGCGGAAGAGCAAACGGCTGCGCAGACCATCCGCGCGCTCGAGATGGTGGACGTAGATTCCGATCAGTTCAACTACAGCTTCGAGGGCTTTGCTGCCAGCGTTGTAGACCACGCGACCGCTGAGGAAAACGATGAGTGGCCAGCACTGCGGAACATCACCGACGTTGCCGTCGTCAGCAAAATGGCCGAGCAGATGCGTGCCGTCCCAGAGCTGGCCGACGACCCGACCGCGCCGGGAATGACCGCAACCTTCGAACAAATGCGGCAGTGGGCCAAAAAGTCTTTGCCTCGGCCGCCGGAACCGCAGTTAAGAGCCGTGGCCAGCGCAAGCGAGCAAGCGGCGCCAGAACCCCCAGAACCCCCGATCGATCCGCCGCCAAGTGTCGTTCGCGCCGTGGCTTATCGCCAGGTGCCTAACCGTCCAGTGCCGGAGAAAGCGATGATCAAGTTGCTGTACAAACCGGTGAGCGTGCTCGTCAGCGTGCTCGGCGGGATACTCGCCGGCGTAATCTGCAAAAGAGTGTGGAAGGTGATCGGCGGCGAGGATGAGGCGCCCAAGGCCACTGACAAGCGACGGGGCTGGCGCGAATTGCTGCTGGCCGCCGCGCTGCAGGGCGCGATCTTCGCCGTGGTGAAGGCCGCTGTCGACCGCAGCGCAGCAGAGGGCACGCGGAAGATCACCGGGGTATGGCCGGGCGAACACGGCGAGGATTACGCGCAGCGGGCACCGTGACAGTAAGGTCCGGCGATCCTCCTGAGGGCGAGCCGCACCACACGGATAGCGCTGATCAGGAGCCGGCTTCTGTGGCCAGTCGGGACAGCAGCCCGCTGAAACCATCAGGTGCCCGCCCGCTGCGGCGCGCGGATGTCGCTACCGCGATGTCGGTGGCGCGCATAATCCGGCAGCCCACCCGCTGCAGGCTGCTGAGCAGGTCGTGGTCTTCGCCGGTGCGCAACGCGTGGAATCCGCCCGCCGCGAGGTAGCTCGACCCGCGGACGCCGAGATTGGCGCCGTGAGCATGCGGGTGCGTCCCGCTCCGGTGGGCATAGTGCGCTGCGAAGATTCTCGGGAGGTGTGCTGGCCGGTTCGTCCAGTCGGTCACCATCACCGTTCCCGCGACGGCGTCCCAGCCCGACTCGGCGTATTCACACTGACGGCTCAGCCAATTCACCGGCACGCTGGTGTCGGCGTCGGTTGTGGCCAGCCAGATGCGGGCCGGGAAGCGGGGGGACAACTGCCGCAGAACAGCGGCCATCCCCGCGGCGCGGGCCGCGCCGACGCAGCCCGCATCGATTTCGAGCACGCGCACGCCAGCCTGTCGCGCGCACCTCGCGGTCTGATCGGAGCAGGCGTCTGCCACTACGCAGACGCACACCGGCACCTCGCCTAGGTATTCCGCGCTAGCGCGCAGTGCGTCCAGGCTGCGCGGGAGGTCGGCTTCCTCGTTGTGCGCCGGTACCACGACGCCGACGGCTTCGATCACAGCAGCCCGGTCGCCTGCGCGACTGATACCGGAGCGCCCTGGCCCCGGAGGTACACCTCGGCCAGGAAGTCGGGTTCTACGTGCCTGGACAGCAGGGCAAGGCCGGGCACCCGCGCTAGCACGGCGTGGGCGTCGTCGCCGCTACGCGCGTGCTCGGGCACCGGATGCCGCCAGTGAACGGCCAGCAGTGTTCCTCCGTCCAGGAGAGCTGATGCGGCCTGCTTCAGCAACACGGCCAGGTCAGCGTCATCGAAGTAGTAGAGCAACTCCGATAGCACGACGAGATCAAAGCCCCCGGACGGCCAGTCATCGGGGAGAGTCCGTTGCTCGACGCGGACGTGCGGCAGCTGCGTTGTGCGCCCAGCCGCGCCCTCCACTGCGGCGGCGACGCAGTCACACGAAAGCAGGCTGTCGCAGCGGTCGGCGAGCATGGCCGTGAGGACGCCGATTGAGCAGCCAGGTTCGAAAGCCGCCCGGTACCGTTCGGCTGGCAGCATTGCGAGGCTCATCGCGTGCTTGCGCCGCTCGTACCAGCGGCTCTCGAACCCCCACGGATCTCGCGACAGGGTGTATTGCGCCTCGAAATAACTGCCACTGACACTCCGGCGCGTGGTCATCGCAAGAACACCTCGTCAGTCCTGGTGAAATGGGCGACAATGCCAGGCGGCAGCACCGGTTCGGCCTGGCCTGGCCGCTCGGACAACTGGCTCGCAAAGGCCGCGATCGCAGCACGTTTGCGATCGGCCACATCCACCGGCAACTGCACCCGGCAAGCACGGTGCCAGGGCACGCGCGAGTCCGCGGGCACCGCCCAGTGCCACATCCAGATCGGATATTTCAGCACATCAGGTCGCGCTCGCCGGGCAGCCCGGCCAGCAGTTTCATGATCGACATGGCCATCGTCGTGCCAGGGGGCGAAACAGACGTCGAACCCGCCGCACAGCTCGGTAAGTACTGCTGCGAGGTCTTCTTCGACGGCGGGCAGCTGCGCGTCAGGCATCGCTAGCCTGATCACTTCCACATCGCGCGCGCCGAGTTCGTGCAACGCGGCAGCCGTCTCCGCCCTGCGCCGTCTGGCCAGCGCTCCCGTCCCGTTGGCACCAGGGTGCGACGCTTCCCCGTCCGTCACCGCGACCAGCCGGATGGAAGCCCCTGCTGCGGACAGTAGCGCGATCGTTCCGCCGGCGCCCAGCACCTCGTCGTCCGGATGAGCTGCGACTACCACGGCGCTCCGCCACGAAACGATGTCGGCCGCAGGCAAGGCTTCCAGGGTCGGCCATGCCTGCCAGACCTGCTCGCCCGTGCCGGGCGCATCTATGCGGTTGACAGGCGGCCCGGTTACCACGTCGGCTTGCCCTCGGCGACGAGCGCGCCCAACTCCGCCAGGTTGCGCTCAGCATGGTGCTGGCGCAGATAGACCGTCAGGTCCGCGACTTTGCGTGCATGTGCTTCGTCTCGGCAAAGCGGCCCGGCCCCCAGGGCTCGTCCCACCCGGTTCATGACTTCGGTAGCCGTTGACTCGACGAGCGCACGCACGCGCAGCGCGCGCACTCGCGCGGTATCCGTGAGATCCTCCGGGTCCGCGTCGATCTCGCTGGCGGCACTGTCGAGGGCGGAACGCGCTGCCATCAGCGCAATGTCGATAGCGCCCAGGTGAGCCAGTGCGTGTTCCCCGATGTGGTCATTGTCGCTCGCGGCAGAATGCAGCGTCCTGGCTATTGCGCGAGCGCCACCGAACCAGCACGCGGCGACGCCGACGCCGCCATGGGCGAAGCCAGGACGGCGGGTGTACGCATCCGGCGGGCCGAGCGGCAGGGCTTCGACACCTTTGAAAGCGACGTTCAGAGTGTCGCTGGCCAACATTCCCACCGACGGCCCCGTTCCCGGTATTGGCTTGAGGGTTTCGGTGCTGACGGCGAACAGCCGTTGCCCGTCCGGCGCGTTCGCCGTGACCAGAGCATTCGAGCACGTATGCGCGCCTGAGCAGTATTGCTTGGTGCCGTCCAGCCGCCATTGCCCCCCGCGCAACTCCGCTTGCAGGCCGGGCCCGGGGGGCTGTGCAGCCCAGACACCCCAACGGCCGCCCCGGGGCTGGTCGCCGCCAAGCTCGGCGAGAATGGCTAGGGCGTCGGCATGTCCCTCGCACAAGCGGGCGAGCGCAAGGTCCTCGTCAGCCAGGTGGGCAAAGGCTGCCCAGCGCTCGCGCGTCCTGCCGCGCCCGGGCAGCGGAAGGTCCAGGCGGCCTGACCTGACGGCTTCCTCAAACCTGGCACTCGCCGGGAAAGCCCCAGGCAAGTACCCAGCCAAAGCGGCTTGGGACTCGGCTAGCTGCGATGCCATCAGGCCTGGCCGCCGGCGGCTTTGATTGCTGGGCACACGTCATCCTCCTGACGCTCGGTGGCCACGTCCGGTGGCGCAGGGGTTGCTGCGCGCCCCGCTGCCACTACCCGAGCGATCAACCACGAAACTGCGCAGCTCGCTAGCCAGGTAATCAGGCAAAGGCAGGCTGGGAAAACTGAGCGCGGGCATCACTGGCGGACCGGGTATCGCAACACGCAACGGGCTTGGCGAGAGGGAGCGGCGCGACGTCGTCTGCGTCGACCTCCCGGGAGGCGGATTGCTTGCTCTTTATGCCGATGGCCTCGTGGAACGTCGCGAGAAGCCGCTTGATGACGGGCTATCAAAGCTAAGAAACGTGGTAAGGCCCGTATCAGCAGATACCGTCTCGCAGCCGTCATGGGCGCAATGGCTGGCAGGGAGCGAATACGGGACGACATTGCCCTGCTTGTATTCCGGCGATACGAGAGCAGTCCCCGGTCAGTCGCCTGACCGCGGACATGACTGCGCGACGCTGGGGCTGGCCCCTGCATTAGGCGATTAATGGCTGCGGCGATGGGTAGCCAGGTGAGCCCTGCTTTGAAGGAGGCCAGCACATGACTGACCAGACCACGTCCCCGGCGGCGAGCGACGTCTCTACGGGCGCATTGATACATCAGCTCACCGATCAGCTGTCTCGACTGGTCCGGGATGAGATGAGACTGGCGCAGGCCGAGATGACGCGAAAGGGCGGCCGGCTCGCGAAGGGCGCCAGCCTGTACGGCGGTAGTGGTCTGATCGCGTTGTACGCCGCCGCGTGCCTCCTGGCCGCTGCGGTAGCGGGGATTGCGACCGTCCTGGCTACGTGGCTGGCCGCCCTGATCGTCGGCGGGGCGCTCCTGGTCTGCGCGGGCATCGCCGCGCTGGCCGGCAAGCGTCAGGTTAGCCGTGCCACCCCGCTAACTCCGTCGGAGACAGTCGAAAGCGTGAAGCTCGATGCAGAAACGATCACCGGGAGGGCACGGCAATGAGCCAAGAGCAGGCAGCCCCGCCAGCGGGTCAGACCGGCATAGTCGGCGATCGTGCAAATCAGAGCGCAGAGCAACCGCCGACCGAGCAAGCGATCGCGACAGACATTGAGCGCACCAGGGCTGAACTGGGTGAAACCGTCGAGAAGTTGACTAGCAAGGTACATGTGGGTGCACGGGCCAGGCATGCTGCAGCCGGGCTACGGCGGTACTGGGCCGGGCTGGCCGGTGCCGCGGCCGGACTTGCCCTAGCCGCCGCGTTCATCAGGAAGCTGCGCCGGCGGTGAACGCTTCCGGCACGGCCGCCATCCCGCCGCCTGACCATCTGCCCGGCGGCCCCGATACGCCGCTGGAGTTGGGCAAGCGCGGCTGGAACCAGACGCTGAAGCGGACCGGCAAGAAATTCGTGCAGGACCGGTGCACCATGACCGCAGGCAGCCTCGCCTATCACTGGTTTTTGGCACTGTTTCCGGCGCTGATCGCACTGCTCGGTCTGTCCGGACTGCTGCACGTGGGCACCGGCTTTGTCCACAGGCTGGTCAGCGGGTTGACTACCGCGCTGCCGCCGGGCGCGGCACAGGTGTTCACCCAGGCCGTCAGTACCGCGGCTAGCAGGTCGTCGAAAAGCTCTCTCGTCGCGCTCATCATCGGAGTCGTCGTCGCGCTCTGGAGTGCCTCAGGTGGCATGGCAGCTCTCGAGATGGCACTGGACGTCGCCTACGAGGTGCCGGCCGACCGGAAGTTCCTGCCCCGGCGCCTTCGTGCATTCCCGCTCATGGGCGGCACGGTCATCCTCGGCGGAGCCGCGTCCGCGCTGATCGTCTTCGGCCAGTCCATCGGCACCGGACTCGAGAGCCACGTCGGCGTCTCAGGCACTGCCTTCGTTGTCGCCTGGACGGCCGTCCGCTGGGTGATCACCGTGGTCCTGGTCAGCCTTCTGTTCGCGTTCTATTACTACTACGGCCCGAACCGGGAAACCCCGCGCTGGAAATGGCTAAGCCCGGGCGGCTTCGTCGGCACGATCATCTTTCTCGCAGCTTCAGTGGGCTTCTCGTTCTACGTGGCGAGGTTCGGCTCGTACGGCAAGACCTACGGCGCGCTCGCGGGCGTGGTGATTCTGATCTTCTGGTTGTACCTGACCGGCCTGGCGGTCCTGATCGGCGCCGAGTTGAATTCGGAAGCTGAGCGGGAAGGTGCCGCCCAGGCGGGTCACCTCAAGGCACAGGCTACGGCTGCCGATCTGGAGCGGCGCGATTCCCGGAGGTCAGGCTGGCGGCTTGTTGCCGGCCAGGAGGGTCAGGACTGAGCGCATAGCCCCCGCCAGGCAATCCGCGGCGATCCCAGACCCACCGAGACCACGAAACTGCAGGTGAGCGGTGTCTAAACCCAAGTCGTTGCTGGTGCCACCGAGGCGCAGATCTCCATGGTAAGGAGAAGGTCTACGGTTCGATTCCGTAAGGGGGCTCCACAAAGCAGCAGTTCAGGCGGAGCTTCTGATCAGTCTCGCGTCCCCCTCAAGATCATCCGACCGTCAAGTTGACCGCCGTTCTGGACGTAAAGAGTTGGCACTCAGCCTCACAGGTTGACTCCCGATGGCACCCGGTTCGACGCGGCGGAGACTCTTGCCGAACAGGCAAGGGCTTTCCCTGCGGTTAGCAGCCAGGTTCGCTCGGCCGTCGAGGCGAGTCCCGGTCATCCAGAAACGCCCGCAGGATCCGCGCCGCTGTATCACCTTGGCCTCGGCGTGCATCTGGCGAGCGCCACTGGTCAGGCTCCGAGCCGGTCGCCAGCTCAGCGGGCGGCAGTCGCGGTTGCCGTCTCTAACGCTGTGTTACGGCGTCCGAGCGATCCCGAGGTAGCCGCTGGCGCGGAGGTAGTGACCGTCCGGCTCTCACATCGGGCCCGTCCCGGTGGTCAACTGATATGACAGGCGGGACGGAGGAACGTGACAGATGACCGAGCACGACTGGCTGACGCAGCGATTCGCTGAGCACCAGGGTCGGCTGACGGCGCTGGCCTACCGGATGCTCCGCTCGCGCGGTGATGCCGAGGACGCGGTGCAGGAGGCGTGGCTGCGGGTCAGCCGTGCCGACACCGGGCAAGTGGAGAATCCGGCCGGGTGGCTCACGACGGTCGTGTCCCGGGTTTGCCTGAACATGCTGGAGGCCCGCCGGGCCCGGCGGGAGGAGCTGGCTGGGGCGCTGCCGCCCGAGCCGGCCGAGCTTCACGCGAGCCTCCGGCCGGCCAGCCAGGCCGGCCCGGAGGACGAAGCGCTGCTGGCCGATTCGGTCGGCGCCGCGCTGATGGTGGTGCTGGACACGCTGACTCCCGCCGAGCGGCTCGCGCTCGTCTTGCACGACGTCTTCGATGTGTCGTTCGGCGAGGTCGGCGCCATCATTGACCGCTCCCCGGTGGCGGCGCGGCAGCTCGCCAGCCGGGCCCGGCGCCGGGTGCAGGGAGCGGCCGCGGCATCTGATGCCGCGCGGTCCCGGAAACGGGAAATGGTCGCCGCGTTCCTGGCTGCCGCCCGGGGCGGGGATTTCGGCGCCCTGCTCGCGCTGCTCGATCCGGGCGCCGTGCTCGTGGCCGATCCAGCGGCCGTGCAGATGGGCGCGGCCGCCGAGATCCGCGGTGCCGACGCGGTGGCGGCTACCTTCGCGGGATGGGCTAAGGGAGCCCGGCTCGCTCTGGCTGACGGCGTTCCGGCGGCCGTGTGGGCGCCCGGTGGCCGGCCGAAGGTCGTCTTCACGTTCACCGTCAGCGACGGGAAGATCGCCGGTATTGCCCTGGACGGCGACCCGGACCGGGTCCGCGACCTCGACATCGTCTTTCTGAGCGCCAGCGGCAAGGTGCGGTGATGATCCGCGGGCAGGACGAGACGCGAGGCCGGATCGAGCGGGAGCGAGTGGTCCGGCTGGCCACCGATCGGCGGACGCGGGCGGGCTCACGTGGCGCTGGCCGTGTTCGCGTTCGACCGCGAGGTCTTCTGCTCGCCGGCTGACGCGGGGCAGGGCGCAGCTGGCCAGGCGGCTGCGCAATCTGGACCGGGACTAGCGGGTCACGATTCTGGCCGGCTTCTACGACGAGGACTGGCCGAAGGCCTGGCGGTTCGGGCTGCGCGGCGCCGGCCGGCGAGAGTCCGGAGCGCACGCATGCGATCGGCCTGCTGGAGCGGGAGTACCAGCAGTTCGCGGCCGCCCCCTGCCGAGGCTGGTGGCCGGGTGCTGGCGGCCGGCATGGACTGGTCCGGCTGGGCGTATAGCTGGTGTCGGTCCGGGAACCACGGTCCAGAAGAACACGTTCGGCATGCGCGGCGCTGGGCGGCGCCATGTCGGCCTGGAGCACAAGCGCTACGCGCTGGCTTATGTGCTGCAGGGTGCCGCGTGGGGCGCCATGTTCCTGGCGGGTCAGCCGGCATGGGGCGCGGCGCTGCTGGCGGTCATGCGCACCGCGAGCGGCGTGATCATCGCCCTTGACACGACGATCCTGCTGGCTACCGTGCCTGAGCGCCTGCGAGGCAGGATCACCAGCTTGCATATGACTACCTATGGCGCGGCGTCCAGGGTGGCGCTGGCGGTCTTCGCCGGATTGCTCGCGGTGACCGATGTCAGGACCGTAGGCATAGTCGCTGGCGCAGCGTCCGTCATTGTCGGAGCCGCATGGTGGGCGCTGAACGGGCGGCGCGCCCGTCCTCTCTGTATGAGCTCCGCGGCCGACGCCTTGGACAATCCCGATACGGTGTCCAGCTAAAACGGCAGGCTGGAAGAGCTTGTCAAGTCTAACGGTGCCCGAGCTGCTTGAAGCGGGCCAGGGTGAAGCCGCCCTGCGCGTCCCGGCGGTACTCGACGTACCCGATCCTGGAGGACAAGGCCACTTTCTCGGTCATCCTCTCGTGCGTGTGCAGGTAGATCGATGCGAAGCCAGCGTCCGGGACCGCCGGCCGGATCATGGAATCCACGCGCCGCCGCGCATCAGTGTCCGCCCGGGCAGTTCATCGGCCTCGCGCCAGGCCTGGATCCGCAGCGGCCGCAGCACCAGGAACCGCATCGACTCGCCCGACTCGCGCGGGTCCCAGCCCGCCTGCGCCGCGTACCCGCGGGCCAGGTCAGCCGGAACCTCGTCCAGGCTGTAGACGTGCTCCAGCTCGGCGTCGATCATCACGACGTCGCGGGTCGGCCCGAGGCCCAGCCGGGCACCTCCCTGGCTGGTGATGTTCCCGGCAGTCACTGAGCCCGCGTCGGTGGCCAGCACCACCCGCTCGTCAATCCAGGCCAGCGACAACGGCACCAGATAGGAGTTGGCCTGGCCGCCGGCACCCACGGCGGCGGTCGCAACCCAGACGTCCGCGGCCGGCACGGCCAGCTTGGCCAGCGTGTCGACCTTGCGTTGCCCCCGGCTACGCGGCTGCCCATCCGTCATCTCAGCGCCTCGCCGCCTTCATAGAGCGTTCATCAAAGCTCATGTGTCACCCTCACGATTTCGCCCTCACACCCATGACCGAGCACAGCGAGAGAACGTGACTGGTTCGAGAAAACATGACTGGTTAGCGTTGTGGACCGCCCGTGCCGACCGGGACATCCGGCACATCGGGTCCGGGCCCGAGCAGGCTTGAGCCTCGCTGGATACGGACAGTCAGGTGGTCGGCGCGACTTTCCGGAAACAGCGTCTGGATCGGTGAAGTAATCGGGCAGCTAGGCCCGGTTCGTTCGTCGGTCACATTCCTCCGTCGGCGCCTGTCATACCAGGTAGCGGCGAGAGCCCAACGGCGTGATACGCGAGGCCTCGCGGCGTACTTGATCGAAGACGACACTATGGAGGACCCACCATGCAAGCACGGATGAAGAATCCGGCCATGATCATCCCGGAGGCTATGCCCGCCATCCAGGCGCTGGCCGCCAGTTTTCACAACAAAGGCGTGCCTGAGGAGACGCTGGCGCTGATTCACCTGCGGGCCAGCCAGATCAACGGCTGCAGCTCCTGCGTTCAGGCTGGCGCTGCAGGGGCCAGGAAGGCCGGCGAGAACGAGGATCGGCTAGCCACGGTAGCCGCCTGGCGGGAGGCGCCATATTTCACCGACGCCGAGCGCGCGGCGCTGGCCCTGACCGAAGCCGTCACCCGGCTGGCCGACCGCCCGGAGCCGGTGCCGGACGAAATCTGGGACGAGGCCGCCCGGCACTACGACGAGGAAGAACTCGCCGCGCTGCTGCTGTCAATCGCCACGACCAACGTCTTCAACCGGCTCAACGCCCCCACCAGGCAGACAGCCGGCGCCTGGGCCTAGGGGGAGGACGGGGAGCATGGCGGGGCGGCGGGGCGGCCAGCGCACCGCCGCACCCGGCGTCCGTGGCTTCGCGGGACGCCACGGTGACGACACCAGCAGCACAACCCAGCCACGCCAGTCAACGGTCATGTGACTGAGCAGACCCGACCGCCCCGCCGAAAGTCCGTGTCCGGCACCGGATGAAGAGGAATTCTGCGTGGCAGGAGCGTCGGGCAAGTCCTCGGTTCCTGCCGCCGCCCGTCACCTGGAAGCGCAGAGAGAGGCACCGGTTCAATTTCTCGATGAAATCGGAAACACCTGGTCAGCAACGCATTCTGGTTCAGCCCGGCAGGCAGCAAGATCATCTGACCGTCATCTGACCGTCGTCCTGGGCGCTACCGCGCGGCGCTGAGCCGTGCGGGCCGAACCTGGACGGCCTGGCGCGCCACCATCTTCCTACCGCTCGGCGGAGATGGGCTCGCTCGGGTCGGTGGCTCGCAGCCGGAACGCTTTCCCTGCCGTTCGCAAGTCGCAATAAAGGCCGGCCCGCCGGTTGTTGATCGCCCAGCAATACGTGCTACCAGGCAGTGAACCCAGGAAATTTCGGATGGTAAGGAGAAGGTCTACGGTTCGATTCCGTAAGGGGGCTCGTAGGTAGACAAATTCGAATGTTCTTCTAGTACCTTTTTGGTCATGGGAGCCATCCTGACTGGCGGCGTGACAGCCTGAGGCCGCGCTTGACTGCCCACGCGCGAGGTGCTGCGACCGATCCGGCGGCCATGGGCGCGGCCCCGTCGCCGCACGCGTAGAAAAGGGGCGTCGGCCCTCGGCGCCCGCTCCACTCATGCAGGAGATCACCAGACCGTCTTTCGTGGTCGATAGACGATGCCAACGCCCGGGCCACACCGACCGTGGCGTAGCAGGGCAAGCTCGTGTGCCCGGTGCAGTTGGCCACGTTTGAAAGGTGACTGCGGCGGCGAGCAGAGTCATGTTTCGTGAGACGATCCGGGCTACCAGTTCGATTACGGTGCACCGGTCGTCTGGGAACTGGGCGACTGTCTGGTTCGCTGAGTCAGATAAGCCGCTCCGCTCCGGCCCGGGCGCTTCCCCGTCCTTCTCCGACGATCTGAGGCCAGATGCGCCTGCTCCGTCGCCCAGGGTTACTGGGGGCTGCGACGCGATCTGACCGGCGCGGTGGTGCGCCCGTTATCGAGAGGATCGCCTTCTGGAGCGCACGGCACGCAAAGACCGCTGTTATCGGCTGGTTCGGCCTAGTCGGCGCGGCCTTCCTGGCCGGGCAGCTGTTGGGAACGCAGAGCCTGCCGCAGTTTGACCCTGGCCAGGCAGGGCAGGGTGAGCGGGTCCTGCACCAGCTGAACGTGACGACGCCGCCGACTGAGAGCGTTCTCATCCAGCCGCGCGGCCCTGGCGCTGGCCAGCTCACCTTCGCGAATGACCCGCAGATGCGGCAGGCGGTTCAGCAGGTGACTGCCGCGCTTGACCGGCTGCACTCCGCGGCAATGGACGTCAGTGCGCCGAGCCTGGTCATCAGCCGCCCGGTCTCGGTACGGCTCGGCTGGTGGCAAGACAACGGGAAACCCGGTCGGCACTGCAGCCACCGGCGCAGCAGGCCGCCGCAGCCTCGTTTCGGCCGGCGGGCACAGCGTGCTAGTTACTTTCCTGGTCGCTGGACCGCACGCCGAGGTGAACTCCACTGTTGCGGTCGATCAGGCGGCGGTCGCCAGGGTGCAGGCGGCGCACCCGGGCCTGCTCGTCGCTGAGGCGGGTGGAGCCAGCGCGAGCGCGGCCGGCAACGCCTTGCTTGCATCCGACTTCCGGCGGGCGGAGTTCAGCTCGGTGCCGATCACGCTTATCTTGCTTCTCGTGGTATTCGGCGCGCTGATCGCTGCTGGCATTCCCGTCGTGCTGGCGGGCAGTGCCGTCGCGGCGACAATCTCGCTGCTGGCCATTCCCAGCCGGTGGCTGCCGATCAGATCCGGCACCGCTGAGATCGTGCTGATACTCGGCATGGCTGTCGGCGTCGACTACTCGCTCTTCTACCTTCGCCGCGAGCGTGAGGAACGGGCGGCCGGACGTTCGCCCGCCGACGCCCTGCGGGTTGCAGCGGCTACTTCTGGCCGGGCGATCGTCATCTCCGGGCTGACCGTGATGATCTCGCTGGCCGGGTCTGTTCCTGAGCGGGATCGATCCTGTTTACCGGCATGGCGTTCGGCACCATCACGGTGGTCGGCGTGGCTGTGGCCGGCTCGCTGACCGTGCTTCCCGGGCTGCTGTCGCTGCTGGGCGACTGGGCCGACCGGGGCGGATCCCGTTCCTTGGCCGTCGCCGCACCGCGGCACGGCCCTCGCGGCTGTGGGCGGCGCTGGTCCGGCGGGTGGTACGCCATCCCCTCGCGTGGGGCGCCGCCGCAGCGATCGCGATGCTGGCGCTGGCCGCGCCCGCACTTGGAATGCGGCTCGGTAATCCCATCGTCGACCTGCCAGGTAACGTCGCCGTGGCACAGACTCTGGACAAGATCTCCGTTGCGTTTCCCGGCAGGCCGGCGCCAGCGGAGGTGGTAGTGACCGGCCAGCACCTGGCTGGCCCGGCCGTTCAAAAGGCAGTGCTCGCCCTTGAACAGCGCGCCTCGGCAGTGGGACCGATCCGGGCCCCGATCATCGTGACGCCGGTGGCCTCCGGTCGCGGCCTGGTCATCGATGTGCCGCTAGCAGGCAACGGGTCGAGCAGCATCTCGAGCAATGCCCTTCTCGCCTTGCGGAACCAGATCCTGCCGCAGACACTCGGCAAGGTCAGCGGCGTCAGCTTCGCGGTTACCGGGAATACCGCGATCGATTATGACTGGAGCACGACGCTGCGGGCGCGCACTCCGATCGTGTTCGCCATGGTGGCGGGGCTGGCGTTCCTGGTGCTGATGATTGCGTTCCGCTCCGTTGCCCTCCCGCTGGTTTCGATAGTGCTGAACCTGCTGTCGGTCGGGGCCGCGTACGGGGTGATCACGCTGGTCTTCCAAGACGGCTCGCTGCAGGGGTTGCTCGGCTTTACAAGCAACGGCGCGATCGCCCAATGGGTGCCGTTGTTTATGTTCGTCTTCCTGTTCGGGCTGAGCATGGACTACCACGTCTTCATCCTCAGCCGGATCCGCGAGAGGTGCACTCGCGGCATGCGCACCGCCGATGCGGTGACCAGTGGAGTGGCTTCCAGCGCCGGAGTAGTGACGAGCGCCGCGGTCATCATGGTGGCAGTGTTCTCCATCTTCGCCACATTGTCGTTCGTCGATGTCAAGACGCTCGGCATTGGCCTGGCCGTCGCGGTGCTGATCGACGCAACCGTGGTGCGCGGCATCCTGGTGCCCGCCGCGATGGCCCTGCTCGGCGAGCGAAGTTGGTATCTTCCCCGTTGGCTAGGCTGGCTGCCTGGTCGGCAGCTCTACGGCACGGATGACTTTCGGCTGGCCCGGCCGACCCTCGGCCTGCCCGGCTGACGCCGACCGCGGCGCAAGTATGGCGGTCTAGCTGGCCGGCCGAGCATGCGATTGCGTTCGCGTCGCACATTTATCACGCGGCATTCGTCAGCTGGGACAGCGCGGCGTGATGACCACGATCGCTGGTCTTCACGCGGGGGCTACCGCGTGGAGACCAGCCGCACCTAACCATGGCGCCGTGGAATCAGCCGTTCGGCCGAACAAGCGCTTCGCGGCTAAGAGCGGATCTTTTATCCGCCAGCCAGGCCGTTTATCTGTGCAGCAGATCAAGCCCGCGCCCGTCCTTGCCATGGCCGGCTGGCCATCCCAGTGGGCACCCGCGGACCCGCCTGATTACGCGCCCGCGGCTGCGCAGGCTAATGCAGAGCAGTGCCTGCGGCCATTGGCGGGCGAGCAGCATCGAGGCGGTAAGCCCGGCTCCGCCGCCTCCAACGATCAGTACCGGAAGTTCATCATCGACAAGTGCTGGTGGCTGCACTGCGGCACTCCTTCATAGGCTGAACGGCCGGGGCGAGAAGGCGATGGGCATGGAGATCTTGAGGATTAGCTGCCGGCCTGCCCGGCAGGGTAGGGATGGCTGGCGGGCGCGATAGCTGCGGGCTGTGCTCTCGCG
This sequence comes from uncultured Actinomycetota bacterium, assembly GCA_963831615.1. GTDB lineage: Bacteria > Actinomycetota > Actinomycetes > Streptosporangiales > Streptosporangiaceae > JAJYUU01. The sequence goes on from CAWHQU010000008.1 coordinate 1,191,104, forward strand.
TGCGGCCTGATGGGCCACGGCACGGCCGGCAGCCGGTGTCTGTCCGCTGCGGCGGCGATCACGCGGTCCGGGCGCACGAGGATTGACAGCGCGGGTCGGGCGAGCAGCGCCTGCACCGGCCCGGATAGCTCGCCGCCGGCCAGCCGGACCTCGATCCACCTGTACGTCGCGGGGTCGGGCTGGCCTGCGGCAGGTGAAACTGGGCGGGTCGGCTCGTCGGGTGCTGTCGCCGCGCGGACGCGGAGCAGCTGGATGCCGTAGCGGTCGCACAGGTCCGTCAGTGCCGCCTCGGGCTGGCGGGCGGTCAGCATGGTGATCCGGCCGGCCAGCAGCGTGTCCAGCCGGACTGGCGCGGCGCCGGGCACGAGGACCAGCGGGTTCGGGATCAAGCTGCCTGGCCTGACCCGCGAACCGGGCCGGCCTGGCAGCCGCCAGGTGCCGGGCTGGAGGGCTCCGGCATTCAGCCGCGGCGTTGCGGTCGCGGCCAGGGCGTCGCGGACCGGCGGGATGCGCACGGCGGCAGTGAGCGCCACCCGGCGGACGGCGGCGGCCCGGTCCTGGCCGCCGGTCATCGCCCAGCCGATCATGACAGCCTTTTTCACCATCGCGCGGGCGTGCGGCCGGCGCTCCGCGTCATAGCTGTCCAGCAGGTCCTCCTCGCACCGGCCGGTCAGTACATGCGCGATCTTCCATGTCAGGTTGTCGGCGTCGCGCAGCCCGGCCGCCAGGCCCTGGCCGATGAACGGCGGGGTGAGGTGGGCGGCGTCACCGAGCAGGAAGACCCGCCCAGCCCGGAAGCCGGAGGCCAGCCTCGCCCGGAACACGTAGCTGGCGCTGCGGATGATCTCCAGGCCGTCCAGATCCGTCCGCCCGGTCCATGGCGCCAGCAGCCCGGCGAGCGCGGCCGGGGTGAGCAGGGCGGATTCGTCCTCGCCGTCGTGCAGCTGGAACTCCCAGCGGTACCGGTCGCCGGTCACCTGCATGAAGGTCGCCGCCCGGGCCGGGTCGCAGACCTGCTCCACGCCTTCCCAGGTATCGAGGCCGCCAGCCACCCGGATATCGATCACCAGCCAGCGCTCGGTAAAGCCCAGGTCCTCCATGGTGATCCCGGCCAGGTCCCGGACGGTGCTGCCGGCTCCGTCGCAGCCCAGCACGACGCTGCCCGCGAACTCAAGCTCCTGGCCGCCGGCCCCGGTCCGCGCCATGACGGTGACCGGCGATGAGCTCATCGCGCCGACCGGGTCGTGGAGCCGGACGACATCAGCGTTCCTGCGCAGGGTAATGAGCGGGTGCCTGGCTGCCCGGCCGAACAGCAGTTCCTCCAGGTCCGGCTGGTGGAACATGTTGGCCTGTGGCACGCCGTGCGCCCCGGACACGGCCCGCCCGAGCTCGGCCATGACCCGGTGCCGGGCATCGAGCAGGCGCAGGCCGCTGCACGGCCGCGACCGGGCCAGGAACTCTGCGCCCACTCCGGCGCGGAACAATGTCCCGATCACCTCGTCGTCCAGGTGTACCGCCCGCGGCAGTGCATGCGGCTCGGCGTACCTTTCGAGCATGATCACGCTGATCCCGGCGTCGGCCAGCAGCAGCGCCGCCGTGGTACCGACCGGGCCGGCGCCCACGATAATGACCGGTCCGGCCGGCCGTGCTCCGGTGGTGGCGGTGTCCACCGCTTAGCTCCCGTCCCGGACGGTAAGCAGCAGGCCGGCGGCTTGCCGGAGCTGCTCGCGTGTCGATCCCGGTCCGGACGGCGCGGTCATGCCGTGGTCCGCACGAGGGTGGTGCGCTGCATGCCGAGGTCGAGCTCGTGATCGGCGGCGGCGATGCCGGCCGTGATCACGTCGCCGTCGCGCAGGTAGCGGGGGTTGGAGGCCTGCCGCCGGAAGAACATCGTCCACTTTGTCCTGGGTGGCAGCAGTCCGGCAAGCTTCTCCACGGCCTTCGGCGGAGCCTGCAGCGCGGTCCCGCCTGGCGTTCCGGTCAGGAGCAGATCGCCGGGTGCCAGCGGCTGGAACTTGGACAGCGCGGTCAGCGCCTGGGCTGGCGGGACGATCATGTCACTGGCCAGCGCGTCCTGGCGGAGCTGGCCGTTGACGCTGAGCGTGAGCCGTAGCGCGCCGAGCCGGGCCAGGTCCGCGGCGCCGACCAGAGCCAGCCACGGCCCGGCCGGGGTGAAGGTGGGATAAGACTTAGCCTCGTAGAACTGCGTCTTGACGAGCTGGATCTGCCGGGCGCTCACGTCATTGGCGACGATCAGCGCGGCCACGAACTCGTGCAGCGTAGCGTCGGTTACCGTCCTGCCCACCGGCAGGCTGGTACCGATGACCAGGCCGAGTTCGACCTCGTAGTCGAGGAACCCGACGCCGTCCGGGCGGATGATGTCGCCAGACGGGCCGGTCAGCGAATGCGAGCTCTTGCGGAAGAAGACCGGCGGGATCCGGTCCGGGTCGAATCCGGACTCGATCGCATGGGACCGGTAGTTCACCGCCTGCGCCACTATCCTCGCGGGCGCGGTGATTGGGCTGAGCAGGTCAAGCGAATCGGCCGGCACGGCCAGCCGCGGATCGGCGGCGGCTGCGGCTCGTGCCGCCTCGACGGCGGCAGCGAGGGTATCCCTGTCCGTCAGCAGCGCCCCGGTGGTGGGCGCCTGGACGCCCAGCGGGGTCAGGCCAGCCGGAGTGTCGAGCCACCAGCCGTCCGCAGTGCGGGCCAGCCGCGTGCTCATGAGCTCATTGCCTTCACCAGGCCGCGCAGGGTCGGCAGGTCGATCTCGTTGCCCTTCTCCCGCAGGGCCCGGATGGCGGCGACCAGGGTGGACGGGTCGCGGGCGCCGGTAAAGTCGGCGGTTGCTCGCGGTCCCCACTGGGCCAGGCCGCTGACCGACAGCGGCGCCCACCCAGGCGGGACGGAGGAGTCGAACACGTCGCCGTCGGCGTAGTGCTCGAACATCAGCCGGTCGGTGTCGCGCCAGTAGTCGAAGATCTGGCTGCCCTGGATGTGCCGGCCGATGCCCCATGAGTGCCGGTAACCGCGGTCGCGCAGGTACTGCCCGCTCGCGGCGACCTCGTCCAGGTCGGTGAGCTGGTAGGCGGAGTGCACGTAGCCGGAGTGCGGCTGCAGCAGCATCGCCAGGGTGTGGTGATCGCTCGGCACGCTGCCCTGGTCGCAGCGGATGAAGGCCATCACCGGGCCGCGGCCGCGCTGGCCGTCCAGGTAGCAGAAGTCGCTCACGATCAGCCCGAGCGTGTCCAGGTACCAGCCCAGCGCCGCACGGAACCGGCTGGTGCCCAGCACCACGTGGCCGAGCCGCTCGATCTCAGCCGGCCGCTGCTCCGGGCGCTGGACCGCGTTGATCCGCGCCGGCTCATGGCCGAAGTTCAGCGGCAGCGGGGAACGCTCGCGCAGCGCGGGCAGCTCGGGAACGCCGAAGGCGACGCGCACCGGGAAGCCGCTCGGGTCGTGCAGTTCAACCGCGTGCCCGCCGCGATACCCGGCCACATCCGCGCCAGTGCCGCGGGCCAGCCGGTCAAGGTCTTCGCGCGCGGCCGCCTGGAATACCGGGCCGGTGAACCGCGGCCGCGGGCCGGGCCGGATGACCAGGCATGGCGCCGCAGCCAGCCGGCCCCTCAGCACCAGCGCCTCCGGCGAGCGGTCGGCGACAGTGAACCCGAAGTCAGTGACGAACTTCTCTGCTTCGCGCAGGTCCGGCTTCTCGAACTCCAGGCAGGCCAGCCCGGCGACTTTGATGAGCGGATCGCGGGAGCGGCCCGGGTGCTCACCGCGCGCGGCCCCGTCCTCGCTGTGCAGCGCGCGATGCGGATCCTGGACTTGTCCCTGGCCGGCCGCGAGCCGGCCCTGCCGTCATGCGTGACCATTGGCCCCCCTCACGCTCACGTCCGTTGATCGATACATCAAGATTGATGACTAGTATCAGTTATGACTCTCGGATCGTCAAGGACCATCTCGGCGGGCAGCGCCTCCGGCCCTGCCCGCCGATTGGCTGCCCTAGGCGAAAGGGTTACTGGCCGTGACCGGCGAGGGGGCGGAGTGCCTGTTACCATCAGTTCTGTTACTAGTCGTCAGGAATGATCCCGTGCCCGACGCTGCAGGTCCGTGCCGTGACCCGTGCCGTGAGCATGCCCAGAAGTCAAGGAGGCACTGATGGCGGATGCCGCACCGTCCGACGCGACCCGGCCCAGCCGGCTCGACCGGCGGAAGGCGCGAACCAGGCAAGCCCTCATCGACGCAGCCGCGGAGCTCATCGCCGCCGGACGCGGGGACCGGGCCAGCATCCAGGAGATCACCGAGGCCGCCGATATCGGCTTCGGATCCTTCTACAACCACTTCCAGAGCAAAGACGAACTGTTCGCCACCGCCTCTGCCGAAGTGCTGGAACGCTGGGGCCAGATGATCGACCGGGCCTGCGGGGAAGTCGTCGACCCTGCCGAGATCTTTGCCATCTCATTCCGGATCTCCGGCAGGCTGGGATGGACTCACCCCGGCATGGCGCGCTTCATCACAGGCTCCGGACTCAGCTTGCTGGATGCCCACACCGGCCTAGCTCCGCGTGCGCTGCGGGACATACGAGCCGGCCAGAAGGCCGGCTGCTTCGCCGCCCTTGATGCTGACGTCGCCCTCTGCGCCGTGGCTGGCGGCCTGATCGGCTTGCTGCGGCTCTGTCAGGATCACCCCGAACGGATGCACGAGCACGTCGTCGACCAGCTAGCCGAAGCTATCTTGCGGCTGCTCGGGGTGCCAGCCGGTGAGGCCGCCCGGCTCGCCACACTCCCGATCCCGGAGCAAGGCCGCTGGTAGCCAGCAGTCGAGGCCACTCAGGTCCGACGGGCGGCTTGTTGGGTGTCTGCGAGTCGCTGGAAGTGGTGATGGGCTGACTGCACAGCGCAGGCGCCTTCGCCGACGGCCGCGGCGACTCGTTTAATTGATCCGTGGCGGACGTCGCCGGCGGCGAACACTGCGGGCACGCTGGTTTCCATGGGCAGGGGGGAGCGGCTCAGGGTCCATCCGGCGGGCAGTCCGCCGGCCGGGGCGAGGTCGGGCCCGGTGAGCAGGAAGCCATCTTCGTCCCGCGCCAGCGTGCCAGGCAGCCAGCCGGTGCGCGGCTCTGCACCGGCGAGTATGAACAGTGCGGACGCTTCGACATTCTCGGTGCGGCGCGTGGCCGAGTTGTAGAGCGCCAGTTCTTCCAGTCGGCCGGCACCATCGGCCCTGCTGATCTGAGTGTCGGGGCGGACGGTGACGTTCGGCAAGTCCGCGATCTGACTAATCAGGTAGCGAGACATAGTGGCGACCAGCGACCTGCCGCGGACGACGATGGTCACGTGCTCGGCGTACCGTGCCAGATGGACAGCGGCCTGGCCAGCTGAGTTGCCGCCGCCGACGATGTACACCATCCGGCCGCGAGTAGCCGGTGCCTCGCAGAGAGAGGCGCCATAGAAGACCCCGGAGCCGATCAGTTCCTCGACGCCGGGGGCGCTCAGCCGCCGGTACTGCACGCCGATACTGATCACCACTGCGTCGCTGGTCACCTGGCTTCCGCCGGCGAGCGTGATCACCTGCTGCTGACCGTCGGTACCGAGTCCGATCGCGCGGCCGAAGACGACTTCGGCACCGAACTGCATCGCCTGGACCGGTACCCACTGCATGAGATCCTTGCCGCTGACCCCGACCGGGAAGCCCAGGTAGTTGCGGATCATTGAGGTGGTGGCGGCCTGACCGCCGGCTGTCTCACTCTCTACCAGAAGAGTGTGCAGCCCTTCGGAAGCGCTGGATAGCGCCGCCGACAGGCCAGCCGGGCCGGCGCCGATTACCGTCACGTCGTAGTGGTGAGCGTCAGGTCGGCACCGCAGCCCCAGCCCCTCCGCGATCTGTCGGACCGTGGGAGCTACCTGAACCTGCCCGTCGAAGTAGACGCACACCGGTAGCCGTGTTCCGTCCTGACCGGCCTGTTCGAGCAGTTGCCGGCCTTGGCGCGTATCCGGCGGCAACCATTGAAACGGAATAGCGTTGCGGTAGAGCCGGTCCCGCAGTTCGTGAGCGTACGGCGCACCAGGCTGCGCAACGATACGCACTGCGCAGACGCCTGGCTGTTCGGTCGCCTGCACCCAGCTGTCGAGCAGGAAGCTGATGCGCGGGTACAGCCAGTGGTCGGGAGGGTCCCATGGCCTGACCAGGATCATGTCGGCGCGCCCGAGCGCCATTGCGTGGGAGATCGCCTGCTCGGCGGGGTGGTCGAAAACCTCAGCAAGCAGCGCCCGCCGGGCAAGCGGGTGCAACTCGTGTGCCCGTTCGAGGAACTGTTCCATGGTCATGCGCTGCATCCGCTGGTCAGCGATGACGACCGCGACCTGCTCGCCGCGCTCTCGAAGTTCCTGAAGAACGGACAGGCCGCGTTCCGCCTCGGTCTCCGCGAGGATCTGATAGTCAGCGCCCAGCCTCCGCTGTAGCGCTCGCCGCAATGCGCCAAGCCCTGCGCGGTCCTCCCCGACCAGAAGGAACACCGGCTTGGTTGGCCCGTTCATAGCGCTGGCAATCCTTTACCCGTGGTAATCCAAACTGGGTTGCTACCCCATCGCGGCGCCGCTCAATAGTCCGCCTACTGGACGATTCCCGGAAGGTTCGAGGTCGCGCCGGATGCGACGGTTGTTACGGTTTACGATTCTGCGCAGCGGGCGCTGCCACTTCTCAGGTGGCTCCCCGGTCTGCCTTGCTGGTTCCGCCGAGTGGCCCAAGGCCACCTCAAGACCAGCCTGCCGTGGCATCCCGCAGAGTTGCATACCTGGTCCGGAGCTCTGGCCGTGCCTGGTCCGGAGCTCTGGCCGTGCCTGGCCGACGTGCCGTCGGGAAGCTGGCCGCGGCCAGTCTGGCGGCTCTGGGGTACCGGCCAGTGCCCAAGCTGCCTGACGTGCTGCGCCGAGTGCGACGTCTTCGGCTGGCTCAGGGACCTCCACCTCTCGGCCGAAGATGCCTGGCGCGATCTCACGGATTGCCGCCGACCGGGCCGCTCCGCCAGCGCGAGGAACGCCGCGGCGACCGCGTAATTTTCCTGCAGGGCGAACCGGGTGCCGAGCACCGCGGTGCCAACCACGTCCGTGAACGCGGCGGGTGATCTGGCCTCGCTCATCAAACGATCACGCCGGTACACCAGCCGCACGATGATCTCAACCGGCCGTTCCAGCTACAGATCATGTACGGCATCGGAGGGGAACGCGACCTAACCGAGAAGACTTTCGATCACCTGTCCGGGTATCGGGGGGCGCACCCGGTCCGGGTCGGCAACGGTGCCTGGAATCAGCAGCAGCACGACGTCTGGGGCATGATCCTCGTCGCGCTGGACATCCAGTTCCGCCGGGGTGCCGGCCAGATCGTGACGCCGGTGTGGGAAGGGCTGGCGGGATTCGTCAACGCCGCGCTCCAGCACTGGCAGGAGCCCGACCAGGGGATCTGGGAGGTCCGCGGGGAACCGCGGCACTTCACCGCTTCCAAGGTGATGTGCTGGGTGGCGGCAGACCGCGGCGCCGGCCTCGCCTACGAGCGCGGCGACCACGAACGCGCCAAGCGGTGGCAGGCAGGTGCCGAGGAAATCAAAGCCGAGGTGCTGGACAAGGGCGTTTCCGCTAAGGGCGTCTTCCGCCAGCACTACCAGACCGACGATCTCGACGCCGGAGTGCCACGCCGGGTGCGCGGCAGGGACGGAGTGATCCGGCCATGGGCTGGTGAGATCAGCTAGGTTCGGTCGGCCAGGCGTTCCGGACCTATGAGCACCGCTGAGTTGTAGATGACCATCGACCAGCGAACGATTCGGGCGGGCTGGCTTACGCTGCGCTCCTCCACGGCCGGGGGCATTCCCCGGGTATGCGAGGTGTCATCAGACGCGGCCGTGCAGCACTTCCCGCAGGTGCAGGGCGCGCGGAGTGGAATGGCAGGTGCGATGGTGGCGGCAATGCGCTATTTTCCCTGAACGGGCAGCCGCGCCGGGTGTACCGGGCAGCGGGTCAGTCGAACGCCGGTTTGCGGTCCCTGGTCCGCTTGAGTTCGAAGAAGCCGTCTGCCTCGGTTACCAGTACCACGCCGTCCCAAAGCCGGCCGGCCGCTTCGCCGCGCGGGATCGGCGTGATGACCGGGCCGAAGATGGCATTGCCGCGGATACGGATGACGGGCGTGCCGACGTCTGTCCCGACGAAGTCGAAGGCCTCGTGATGAGATCTCTTAATCTCATCGTCGAACTCGGTGCTGTCGGCGGCGCCGGCCAGGGACGCCGGCAGGCCGACCTCGGCCAGCGCTTCAGGGACTACCTTCGGATCGTCTCTGCGGCCCTGGTTGTGGAGTCTCGTGCCGATCGCGGTGTAGACCGGGCCGAGGATGCCAGGACCGGCTTCCACAGCGGCGGCGGCGACCACCCGGATCGGGCCCCACGCCTTGCCCATCCGCTCCAGGTACTCCGGACTCAGGCCGTTGCCCTCGTGCTGGATCAGGTTCAGGTAGGCCAGCGACATGATCCGCCAGTCGACCCGCACCGGCCGCACCTTCTCCACCTCGAGCATCCAACGCGAGGTGATCCAGGCCCACGGGCACAGCGGATCGAACCAGAACTGCATGTCTTCATAAGTTGCCGGTTGCGGCGTCACGCTGCCTCAAAACAGGCAGTGACGCACGCGTATTCCCAGCGCGCAGACGTTGTCACCGCACGTGCTACCGGCGGCTCGCCTCGTCATGGACAGTCCAGGCCCAGCATGCACCCTGCGAGCCCGGCGCTTGCGCATCACTCGGACCGCAGCAGGCCGTCCCGCCGCGGTGAGCCGCCGGGCGCGGCGTACCGCGGCCGTGCTGGCAGGGTCCGCGGCGGACGCGAGGTTTGCGATGACGTTCAGGCTTTGCCAAAGCAATCGTGCGCAGGGGCGAAGCCCGAACACCAGGTTCGAGCAGAAGACGGCGGTCAACACGGTCCGGCTGCGGGCCGATCGCTGAGCTGGCCCTTCGCCTGTGCAGAGTGCCCCGCTGGCCACTCCCAGGTCCCGCCAACGCCGGGGACCTCCGCCTGACTCGCGGCAGCCGTGCCTACGGTGTGGTTAACGTCTGGCGCACTCTTCGTCGCAGCATGCGCGAAGGCCGCGGCCCGACGGACGGCCGCTGAATGAACTTGCCACGAGCTCGTACAGGCCCGCGTAGCTGTGCGCCAGCGCGTTGACGCTCGCGGCGATTGCGATCGCCCCGATCGCGTGCAGCGCCGCCCGCCGGGTCCGGGGGCCGGGCGTGTGCGCGCTGCGCGGTCAGTCTCGTCCGGTGTGCACAGAGCGCTGGCGGATTCCTGCCCGGCGGCCATCCTCCCAGCAGAAAACAGCCCGCGATCTTGGTAATCAGGCCCGAAGTCTGCGTGCTCGGCGTCGAACTGGTCGACCAGGACGCGACGCACCTCCAGGGTGAACGGATCGAGAGCCATCACGCGCTGAGCGTTCTGGGTCTTTCCGTCTGACTCGATGAACTTGGCATTGACCACGACGCGAGTCGTCTCGATGCTGAGCGTTCCGCGTTCCAGATCCAGCTGCCCGCGCCGCGCGCCAACGAGTCCGCAACGGCGCATTCCGGAGGTTGCTTCCAGGACCCAGAGCGCATAGAAGCGATCAGCGCGGGCCTTGTCCAGGAAGCTGCGCGGCTGGCTGACGTTCCAGACTTTCCGGGCCTTGCGGGAACACCGGCGGGTGCGCGTCCGTCCCTGACGACGTTGCGATGGACCCACTTCCAGCGCTCGGTGTCTTCCCACGCTCGGTGCAGCATCCGGTGGGCATTGACGACGACGGTCTTAGGCGAAGGCCCCGCGTCGTGGTCTCCGGCTTGCGCCCGGACCTGTAGCAGGAAAGCGCAGCGCGGGCAGCGTGAAGGAGGCCCCGCAAGCGGGGCCGCTGGCCCGGCGTCAGCGGCGGGCTCAGCCTTGGGAGGCCCGCCCGGCGCACGCCGGGGCCGCAACGCTTTGGGTCTGGCATCACGGGCCTGTCCTGGCCGCTAGAACTGGGCCTTGAGTTCGCCGATCTCGTGCACCCGCTCCTGGAGCTGGGCGTATGCGGGGTTTTCGCGTATGCGGCCAATGGCCCACCGCATGACCTCCGCGCGGCTGGACGCGATGCCCGCAGTAATCAGAGCGTCCACCGTCGCCAGATCGGCAGGCCCCAGCCGGGTCCGCACGGAAGCGAACCCCGCTGCCTCATCCGCCACATCAGACCGCATCCCGAGGAACATGCTCGGGAAGCCGTACAGAGCGCCACCCCCGGCCCGCCGGGCCGGGCTGTCCGGAATGAACTGGACCCATGCGACAGCCGGCAGCAGGCCGGCGTGATGCAGCTTCTTGGTTTCCTGGCCGTGGGCTTTCTCGAACGCTTGCAGGACCATCTCGTCGTCTTCCCAGCTCCCTGCTGGCCGGCCTGCCCGGTCAACGAAAGCGCGGACCGCGGTCTCCCCAGGCTCCACGTCCGGATCGCCGCCGTACCCCAGAACATCCACCCGCGTGAACGTCCCGTCGGGGAAGGCCGACCGCAGCTGCTTCTCAACGGAGTCAGACACTGCCTTATCCACGCGGTCCTCCCGGAGTGCAGGCCTTCTGTGAGTTGCACGTGTACGGAACCTAACAAGGAGCTACGACAGACCGCACGAGCCGGCCAGCGCTGGCCGGCTTGCCGCCGCAACTACGGCGGTCGACTTCAGCAGCTCTGTCGCGATGTGATGCAGCGTCGCCGCGGCCCATCATGATCACGCCGCAGCCAGGCCCGCGAGCGCGGCTTCCTGCCGCAAGCCCTAGATTCGTGCTTGACGCGACACGGAGGAATTCCTAGAGTTAAGTTCGGTCAAGTTTGATGTCTAGGAGCAGTCCATGGACGAGGATGCGCTGCGGTCCGAGTTGGACCAGGTAACCTCCGAGCTCGCCGCGACCCGGATCCAGTACGCCAGTATCGGGGCAAAGATCGCCGGGCTGGAAGCCCAGCAGCTAGCGCTGACCCGGGCGCTTACGCACGGGCGGCAGACAACTGACGGCACGGAGACGACCCCCCGGTACCGCACCGATGCCATCGTGGCGGTCTTGGAGGCATCGGGAACCGAGATGTCGATCCAGGATGTCATCGCCGGCCTTGCCGACGTGGGCCGTCCCGGCGAGACCTCCGACAACGTCGGCGTCGATCTGGCCTACCTGGCCGAGCGTGGCCGCGTGAACCGGGTCAGGCGGGGCGTTTACGCCGCAGCGTCCTCACCCCAGGCCGCCACGACGACCGGTTCCAGCGGCACTGAACGCACTACACGCGGCCGGCCGCTGCTCCGTCGTCAGCAGGCAGGAAACCGGTGAGCTTTCGGCACTGTGGCGATGACGGAGGAGGCTAGCTGTGCAGCACTTCGTGCACGACGATCCGGGTTGCCTGCGCTGGCTCGCCCAGCATCCGGCCGCCTTCGTGATCAACACTTACTCGAGGCCGTCGGCCGCATATCTGAAACTTCACCGAGCAACCTGCGCGAGCATCACCCGGCTCCAGGCAAATGCCAGGACATTCACCGACGGTGAGTACAGCAAGCTGTGCGGCGACCGGGCTGAGCTAGAGCAGCAGGGCCGACGCCTCGGCGGGACAGCGCAGCCTTGCCCGCAGTGCCTTTGAGGCCCTGGCCCTAGACCATGGCTGGCCCTCGACGAAGATCCAATGTGCTAACGGCGGCAGAAGCACCGTAACGCGGCGCGTGTCAAGCCGGGCGGTGCTCCGCCGTCTCCTCGTGCTCTGCCTAGCTTTCAAGCGGGTTGTTCCCGCCAGCGTGAATCGAGCTAGGGGTGGTCGCGGCGACGGGCAGGGGGCTCGGCGACGATGCTGACCTGGGTATCCGGCTGATACGTGTAAGCCGCCTCGCGCACGCTCTCGTGGGACTCCAGTGCGGCGCCCAGCGCGCCACCGAGCGTCGCGATCGAGGTGGCCAGCCACGCGAGCCGGAGCTGGTCGGCCACGCCCGCGGTGCTGCGCAGCGCGATGCTCAGCAGGTCCGCTGGCACAAGCAGCAGCGCCGCCGCGAGCATGGCGACGAACAAGGCGGCGTAGAGCACCGCCACGCCGATTCCGACCGTGGCCGCAGTGACGATGTTGAACAAGACGACCTGCCCGCGGGCGGCCGGGTGCGGGCTCCGCTCCCAGAGCCCGGTTGCGATCACGATCGTCACGCTGGTGACGCCCACCGAGCCGAGAGCAATGATTGTCAGCCGAAGCGGCCCAAGGTACTCGGCGAGCTGCCAGATGTCGCTCGTTACCAGGGCGAACACGCCAGCCGCGAACGCCGCGACAAGCGCGCGTGTCAGCCGCAGCGCGAGCCGCCACGGGCGGTTGGCGCGCAGCATGCCCAGCAACAGCCAGATGTTCCCGGTGACGACCCGCGTGGCAAAGCCGACGCCATTGTCTCCCTGATCAATGCGCCTGCCCAGTTCGCGCATGCGCCGGCCGACCCTGTCGGCGCGCGGGCTCGGCGGCTCGTCGGTGCCCGCTGCCTGCATCGTGTCGCCCAGCATGTGCCCGACCAGGCGGACGATCGTCTCGACCGCGCGCTTCCGCACCGCGACCGGGCCGAGGGCAGGCATGGACAGGACCGCGACGCCATGCGTCGCGCTGGCATGCGCGATCACGGGCCGCCGCGCGGTCTGCAGGGGGAGATCGGTAATGCAGACCGCCAGCTGCCAGCCGCGGTCGAGAAGCGTCCGGCGGCCCGCCGAGATCACCTCGCTGAGGACGGTCGGCGGTTCGACCAGCCGGTCCGAGACGAATTCCACCCTCCACCGAGCCCAGGGCAGCTGCACCGCTAGCCGGTCAGCGATATCCGGCAGCAGATCTTCCGTGAGCTCCGACGCGGGCCCTGGCGATGCAAGCATGCCGACGACCAGTTCCGGCTGCTGCGTTAGGTCGGGAGAGTTCGCAGCAGAGGTCTCGACCGTGCCCTCCTCTCGCGCCGTCCCCGGCGAGGACGATTACCATGATGCTCCGCTACAGGGTTGCATGCCGAGTTGCTTGCGGCCTACGTCGGTGAGGTCGGCGGGATGGCGCGTTTGGATTCGGTACCAACGCCCAAGCAGAGCAGATCCGCGCATCGATGGGATCGCTGCTCACCGATGGGCATAGCCTCATGTAGTAGACCCTGTGCGGCACCAGAGTGCGTTTCCGCGGAGACGCGCTGGCCGCCGGTTGCCACCGGCAGGACCGGCCCGTCAGCGGCATAGAAAGACGTTCTGCGTGTCGGTTCGTGACGTAGGAACGTCCCCCTGATGCGCTTCGGGCTTGGTGTCCCACGCAGCAGGAGGACGTTCATGGGTAACGGTAGTGGCGTGTCTCGAGGCAACCGCAACCGCACCGCTCGGCTCGGGCGGCTGCGTTCGCTGGCGCCGGTGTCGAACGCGATCGCCGGGATCGACCTGGCGGGCGGCAAGCAGATGGTCGTCGTGGCTGATCATGATTCCAGGTTCATTGCGCGGAAGACGTTCCGGTGCCGGGCCTAGGAACTTGGGTCAGCGCTGGAATGGGCTGCCGCGCGCGCGACGGCGAACGGCTGGGCCGGGGTGACGGTGTCGTGCGAGCCGACCGGGCACCGGTGGCGGGTGCTGGGTCAGCTGGCCTCTGGCCGGTCGATGCCGTTCGTGTGCGTGCAGCCGGTGGTCACGTCGTGGTCGCGGCGGACCGAGGATCTCACCGACGATAAGACTGACGAGAAAGACGCGGTGCTGATCGCCCGGCGCACGGCCCAGCTGCGTTGTTATATCCCCGAGCCGGTCGATGAGACGTGGGGCCGACCGGCTCGCTCACGGCGTGGTGGGTGGAGATGCTGTGGGCTTTGCTTCCGCGAGACGCCCCGTCTGTCTGGATGCCGTGGCGGAGGGTTTTCTGGAGGCGCTGTACGCTGGGCGGTCTCCGATGCGCTGGTAGATCGTGAGGGCCTATTGCAGGCACGTGACGCCGTCGCAGGGTTTGTCATGATCGAGCTGGCAGTGGCCGATGCCTTCCAGGGTGTGTGCTTGCTCCGGGGGCGTTTCCGGGCTGTTAGAGGCTGCTCACGAACGACGAAAGCTCATTTCCGGCACCGCGCAAGACCGCGAGCAAGTGTTGGACGAGGCCGACCATGGTGCCGGGATGAGTGCCCAGCACGAGCACAAGGCCTACGACGATGACCCAACCGATAGCCCTGCCCATGGCTACTGGTCCTGCGATGCGGCCTGCATCCCGCTGCCAGCTGCGATCAGGGTGGCGACAACCACCGCGAGGTGCTCGTTGCTGGCACCGGTCGCGTTCGCGCTGGAATCCAAATTGATGCAGGCCACGTATCCTCAAGCTCCTTCCGTTGGTGTGCCCGTCGCGGACCGCGGCCACGCAGGCCAGGGTCGGCCTGATGTTCGTGGTAGCGACACGCCCGCATAGCTGCTGGTCAGCGAGCTCGCGTCGGCGGACCTTGGCGTGGCGTGGCTGCCGCCAGCGACGAGGCGGAGTTCATCACTGGGACGTCGCTGCTAGTCGACGGCGGGATGACCGCCGGTTATCACCAGCGCGAGAAAGCAGCGGCGTCGAGCTCGGCGCCCAGCTTCTTGGGCGCCCCGATGCCGGCCGGGTCGGCGGAGCAGCCCGGAAACACCGTCGGGCTCGGGTCTGGCCGGCGACCGAACGTGGTCGTGATCGGAGATGGGCCAGTCAGCGCGCGGGCGAGCGCAGCGCGGAGTGCCCGACGGCCGCGAGCACGAAGTCGGTGATCGATTCAGCGTAATAGTCGCGCCGGGCGTTGATGGCGGTCCGCTGTGCTCCGGGGGTGAGCACGATCAGGCTGATCACCCTGCCCATGATGGCATCGATGATCAAGTCGGGCGGAGTCCCGGCGGGGAGGTCCCCGCGGTCGATCGCAGCCTGGATGACGGCGCCGGCGCGGCCGAACCGGGCCCGGACGATGTTTTGCACCATCTCGTCGAAGTGGGACGGGTACTGCGACGCCTCGATCAGCACCCGCGGCAGCACCAGCGCTTTGGGTCCGACGAACATGTCGATGACCTGCTCGGCCATGCGGACGAGGCAGCCGCGCAGGTCGGCCGGGTCGGCGTCATCCTCGGGCGGTTCGGCGAGATGCTCGAGGGCGGCCAGGAGGAGATCTTCCTTAGTGGGCCAGCGGCGGTAGAGGGCTGCTTTGCCGACCGGCGCGCGGCGGGCGACCCGGTCGAGGGTGAATCCTGCCCAGCCGACCTCGCCGTACAGGCTCAGGGCGGCAGCGATCACTCGACGCTCGATCTCGGGGTCGGCCGGCGGCCCCGCCCGGCCGGTCCCGCCGCGTCTGTTCCCACGTCATCGAGTCTGTCACGCGCCCTCATTCGGGCTCAGCACGGCGGCGCGTCATCCTTTCAGGGTGTAGCGGATGGGCAGGTGCTTGAGTCCGCCGACGAAGGTGGTGGCCGTCCATTCCGGTCGGCCGGCCAGCTCGACGGATTCGAGCCGGGGCAGGAGCTCGGCGAAGAAGGCGCGGGTTTCCATCCGGGCGAGGGCGGCGCCGAGGCAGAGGTGGACGCCGAACCCGAACGCGAGATGCCGGTTGGGGTCGCGGCCGACGTCGAAACGGAACGGGTCGTCGAAGATCTCCTCGTCCCGGTTAGCCGACGGGTAAGACAGCAGTACCGCCTCGCCTTGCCTGACGGGCACTCCGCGGACCTCGGTGTCGGCGGCGGCGGTGCGCATGAATTCCTTGACCGGGGTGACCCAGCGGATCATTTCCTCGGCGGCGGTCGGCAGCAGGGCCGGATCGTCGCGAAGCCGGGCCAGCTCGGCCGGGTGATGTATCAGGGCGTGCAGGCCGCCGGCGATGGTGGAGCTGGTGGTGTCGTGGCCGGCCGTCGCGATGATGACGTAGTACGAGGCAGTGTCGAAGTCTGAGAGGTACTCGCCGTCCACCCGGGCGTTGGCGATCTCGGAGGCGAGGTCGCCGGTCGGAGTCGCCCGGCGGGCAGCTGTCAGCTCCTGGAAGTAGGCAAAGAAGTCGAGCAGTGTTGCCATTAGCTCTTCTGGCGTCTCGCCGCGCCGCAGTTCCTCGTCGCCGCCGCCGAACATTTCCTGAGTGAGCTTGAGCAGCCGCGGGAAGTCCGACTCGGGTAGCCCTAGCAGCGACAGAATCACGTACAGCGGGAAGTGCACGGCCACCTGGGTAACGAAGTCGCACTTCCCGCCAAGCTCAGCCATCCGGTCCACATACCGGCGGGCGAGCTCGGCGACGCGCTCCTCCAGCGCCCGCATGGCCCGCGGCCGGAACCAGCCGGCGCCGATGGCTCGCACGACCTTGTGCTGCGGGTCGTCCATGTGGATAAGAGTGCGCAGGGCAGTGCCTTCGGCCTCGCGCTGCTTGGCCTGCGCGTCCATCTGCGCGGTGGCGAGCAGCGGCCTGGGCGCGTTGAGGAACAGCTGGTTGTTCCGCTCGATGTCCAGGATGTCGGCGTGCCGGGTGACAGCCCAGAACGGCTCGAATCCGGCCGCCTCGACCCAGTGCACCGGGTCGTCGCGGCGCAAGAGCGCCAACGCCTCGTGCAGCCGGTCTTCGTCGGCGTAGGCAGCCGGATCCGTGAAAACGAGCCCGGCTTCGGCCGCGGTGCTGGTCATCGCAGAGTCCTCCCTGCTCGCTCCGGGCGACCGGGCCGGCTCGGCGGCCGGCCCGCCGGATGTCAGCCTGGCCTTATCAGACGAAGTCCGTCTGATAAGGCCACCATAGATACGCGCATGGGCTGCGGCAAGAGGCGGCGGCTACTCGGCGCCGACGACCGTGAAGTCCTGGCGACGTTCCCGTCGATGGCCACCGGGCAGCCCTCACCAGGACGCAACCGGAGACCGGAGTGCGGGGGAGCTGGAATGCAGCCACCGGCGGGGCCGGTAGAGCGCGCACGTTCCTCGCCGACGCAGCGCGTCCTGGCGTGCCGCAGCGACGGGGCTAGTAGCCTGCGGTCAGGATCTCCTGATACCGGTCGAGTAGCACCGGGACGTCGTCGCGGTCGACGCGGCCCATGCCGCATTCGGTGCAGATGCCCCAGGTCCGTCCGCCGCCGCCCCCGCGCAGGGCAGCGTCGATCAGCCGGGCCTGCTCCTGCGTCGTGCCAGCGGGCTGGTCGGCCGGATGGTAGGGCACCAGCGCGAAATTCAGCTCGATCTCCTGGCCTACGGCCAGGTTGGCCAGCGGCGCGAAGTACGGTTCGTCGCGCTGGTTCTGCGGCACCGTGAACGAGACGAAGCTGACGGGCCTGGCGGATGCGGCCGCGACCCCGTTCAGTACCCTGACCTGAAGTTCCAGCGACTCGGGCTGACGAAAATGCTGGTGTCCATAATCGCCGTAGCACAGATGCAGCCCGGCCGGGACGTCTGCGGGCACCTGATCGACGCACCGGACGAGGTTCGCGACGATCACGTCGAACAGCTCCGGTGCCGCCGGGCCGAACCCGCCCACCATGACACCGAACTCGACTGCGACATCCCACTGGACGGCCAGGTCCTCATGCGGGATCGCGGCCACAAGCCGGGCGAGATCGGCGAACATGGCAGCCTCATACGACGGCAGCACCAGCTGCTGCTGCTCTGGCACGACATAGGCGCCGATCGAGGCCAGCGGCGTGGGGTACTGCACCTGGAACCGGCTACCCGCGGCGATGACGCCTTGCTCGCGCAACCGGACGAACGTCTGATACGACTCGAGGTAGACGCCGGCGTACCCGAGGTCAGGCCATGTCAGCCTCTCGGGGTCGACGCCGGCGGCCAGCCGGACCAGGGGTGTCTCGTAGGCCTCCGGGTCCGCCTCCCCGCGGACGACCTCGAAGTTCGGGTTGCCGGTGAACCGCTGCAGCTGGAAGAAGATCCAGTTGCTGCGGTCCTCACCGGTCTCGCCATCAGGAAACCGGCGCACGCCCGCGGAAATGCGGGCGGCAATCTCGCGCATCACCGTCTCGGTGTCCGCCAGGTTGACGCTGCCGTTGAAATGAGCGCTGATAGCCGGCATGACCATCCTCCTGAAGCTGGCGCGGGACGTCCGCGGGATCGGAATTTCTAGCTCATCGTGGCACTCGCGCTACTGCGCCGCCCTTATCTTCCCAGGCAAGGATGATGTCGGGCGCGCTTGGCGTGGGCACCCGGCTGTGTGTGGCGCCCACGATCCGGGCCGCGACGACCGGCCTTTCGGCCTGGCCTCGCAACGGCGGTCGATGCGGTGACCGGCCAGCAACGCCAGGCTGGCAGCGGCGGCGTCCCCCGCAGCGACAGGGTTGGGTCAGACCGGGAACGTTACGGGGAGCCCAGCAGTTCGGGGCGATGATCCGGCGTCGGCCAGCGGCTGGTCGTCGCGCACGAATGCACCTGCGTACCGCCGTTCCGCCTACGCCCCGACGTCCTCAGTGCGCTCGGCTCGCCCGGCTCATAGGTATGGAGCAGTGTCAGGACAGCGGAGTTTAACGCCGCGCAAGTAGTGCGCGTCCTCTTCACGCTCAGTGCTGACGCCACTCCTCGATCAGTGCTCCGAGCGCTGCCGGGGCATTGCTGAGCTGTACCGGCGTCTTGTGCAGGTGCTGATCGCGGAAGTCATCAAGGTCGGGACCCGAGCGTCGCCTCGAGACCGGCTCGGTCACCGTGACAAAGCGCCTGGGCTGGGCTATCGGGCGCGCAGACGATGCGACCGCGGTTTTTACAAACACATCGTTCGACGGGAACGGGGTTGTGTCGCCGGATGCGCAGAGCAGCGTCACGGCCGACCGGCGCTGACATACCAAACTCGCCAGCGGAGTCGGCCGGCATCTGCGGGAAGACATCGAAGGCCCGGGGTCGGGGGGCGGTACACGCATGTCCGGGACTGCCACCGTGGGGAGGACGCTGTTGTTGAGCCCGGGCAATAGACGGGGAAGCCCGGGCCCGCCCGGTTGGACGGGCCCGGGAATCGCTGACTGGACTCCGGCGGCTGATCTTAGGTGTTCACAATGCCTGAGGATGAGGCGCCGGCGGGCAGCGGTGTCGGTGAGCTGGGGAGCTCGGTGAGGTTTCCGCCGTTGACAGCGAATACGGATACGAAGTTGTGGCCGGCGCCGTCGACGAGCAGGTACTGGCCGTCGGGGGATAGCCGGGCGTCGATGTCAGCTCCTCCGCCGGCGATGACGAAGCTGCCGATCAGGACGAGCGAGCCGCCGGGGTTGATGGAGTAGCTGGAGACGGTGCCGGAGCCGGTGTTGACGGTGAACAGGTATCTGCCGTCATGGCTGATCTCCACCCAGCACGGCGCGGTCTGCCCGTCGGCATACGGCGAGGATCCGATCGGGGTGAGCTGGCCGAGGAGGCTGTCGCGGTAGGCGGAAACGGTACCGAGGCTGGCGCCGTTGTGGGCGTTGCTGACGAACAGCTGCGAAGGGTTAGCGGGGGAGAACTCGGCGCCGAGCTGACCCAGGCCCTGCCCGGTGTAGGGGGAGCCCTGGGCGGCGAGGAGACGTCCGCTGGGCAACACGTCGAAGCTGTCGATCTGCGAGGTGCCGGTGCGGGTGCCGATGAGGTGGTTGCCGAAGGCGTTGAAGAACACATCGCCCAGACCGGAGCCGTCCGGGACGGTCACTGTCGAGCCGGGGATCGCGGTGAGGCTGCCGTCGAAGTGCAGGCGGAAGCCGGAGTAGCCGCTGCCACCGTTGCCCTGATTGGCGACGTAGACCAGGCCGAACGGGGAGACCGCGACGCTGACCGGCGTGATCCCGCCCGAGGCTACGGGCTGCCCGACCAAGACCGGCACCCCCCCGGCGGTGATCCGCAGCACGGAGATCTGGTTGCTGCCGGCGTCGACGGCCAGCAGGTACCGGCCGTCGCTGGTCACCTGGATCGCGCCCTGGGAGGCCAGCCCGGCGCCCAGGCCCGCGCCGCCGGCGGCGAACGGCGAGCCCGGGATCGGGCTGAGCGACCCGTCAGCGTGCCGGTCGAACCCGGCGATGGTGTTGGCGCCGGCGGTGTTGTCGTTGATGTAGGTGTATCCGACGACCGGCGAGGTAGTGCTGGCGCTGGCAAGGGGTGCCGCGCCAAACACGCCGATGGTTGCCGCGGCCACGCCGCCGCAGACGGCGAGGCTGATGCGTTTCCGCATGTCCCTTCTCCTTTGGTGAGGCTCAGTCCGCAGCGATTCTGCGAACCACCCGTATAGGCGCCGTGCCGCGGACGCATGCTTACCTCCTCTGCCTGCGGTGTCACACATCTGTAATAAGCGGCCGGCCGGGCCGCCGCTGCTATGGCAATAGGCGTGGGGGTCGGCTTCGCGGCGACCCGGGGGCTTGCCCTTCCGGCTACCGTGACGTCGTGACGCGCTGCCGAGCACGCCGATATGGTCGGCCAGTACCTGGTCCGTGGCGGCCATCAGGTGGAACGCGCACGGGCGGCTCGAAAGCGCCGCACCGAATCCCCGGACAGCCACCGGCCCGGCCATCGTGCGGCGGTCTGACTGTCTCGCGCCGAGCGAGCACAGCAGACGCGTGCCGCTGATACCGAAGGAGATTCTCCTGGCCAATGAGACGCCGGTCCTGGTGCCCGCTAACGCCCAGAGTTGTTAGTAGCCGAGCGGGACTTCATATGATGAGCCGCATGGTGTCAGCTGACCCGGCGGCCGGGGGAACGGCCTGCGCCCAGGACCGGATCGATTCTGAGTCGGCTGAGTGGGTCTCGAGGCTGACTGCCGGTGGCGCGGAACAGGAGGCGGCGCTGGCCCGGCTGCATGAGCTGCTGGTGCGGATCGCCCGGAGCGAGACTCGCCGACGCAGCGGGCAGCTGCGCGTCGCAGGCCCGGAGATGGATGATCTCGCCCATCAGGCCGCGGCTGACGCGCTGATGGCCATCATCGCCAAGCTCGGGCAGTTCCGGGGCGAGAGTAGGTTCACGACCTGGGCTTACAAGTTCGTCATCTTCGAGGTATCGGCGAAAGTCGGACGGCATTACTGGCGTCATCCAGGCGCGGCGATGGCCGCCGAGGACTGGGAGAGGCTGCCGGACCGGTTCGGGCTGGAACCCGCCCGGCAGGCAGAGTGGCGGGAACTGGCGGAGGCGGTGCGCCGCGCAGTGGAAGAGGAACTGACGCAGCGGCAGCGGCTGGTGTTCGTGGCGCTCGTGCTGAACGGCGTGCCGCTGGACGCCGTCGCGGCTGAGCTCGGCTCTACCCGCAACGCGATCTACAAGACGATGTTCGATGCCAGGCGTAAGTTGCGTGCAGTTCTTGCCGCTAACGGGTACTTGGATGATGACACTGCGAGGCGCTCATGAACCGATGGCCAGCGCTGGCGCGCTTCCTGTCGACTGACCCGCGTGACGTGGGATGCGCCGAGGCAATGGATTTGCTGCACGTCTATGTGGACGTGGTAGCCGGATATGGCCCGGGGCGGGCAGCGCAGCGCTACCCCGGCGTCACGGCCCACCTGCGCGCCTGTGGGCCATGCGGCGACGACTTCGACGGGCTGCTCGCAGCGGTGGGCAGCTTGGGGGTGTGACCAAGCGACTCGGCGACCCGGCAATGCTGAGTTACGTCGAGGTCGGCATCAGAGGGTGTTGCAGTAGAAGTCGGCAAAAGCGGTGCCGATCTGGCACGGGCTCGGCGTTCACGAAACCAGCGGCGAGCATCCTCAGGGAGCCGGCGGCTCCCGCGCGGTGCAATCGGGCTGTCCTGCACGCGTCACGCTGGCCATCCTGCACTGATGGCCGCAGGTCCCTAGTAAGATCCGGCGTTTCCGTGACGCTGACCCTGTGGCGGGCAGGGCACGGGCCACTGGAAACGTTGCCGGAGCTGCAATGACGAATGGCCGGACGACCACAGACTGCCTCGCCGGGCGCACTAGACCGAGAGAACAGGACCACGCAGATGACGGTACGACTGGGAATCCTTGCGCTGCTCGACGCCAAGCCCGGCAAGGGTGACGAGCTAGCCGCATTCCTCGAAGCCGGCCGGGCGCTCGCGCTCGCCGAGGAAGGCACTGTGACCTGGTACGCGTTCAAGATCAGCGACACCAGCTACGGCATCTTCGACACCTTCGAGACCGAGGACGCCCGCGACGCGCATCTGGCCGGGCAGATTCCCCAGGCCCTAGGCCAGGTCGCGCTCGACCTTCTCGCCGGCCAGCCGAACATTCGCATGGCCGAACTTGTGGCAGTGAAGTAACAAGCCGCAGGCTCCTGGTGGCGAGCCAGTGGTTCGGCGCGGCGCACCGGACGGCGCGGGCGACGCTCGGGCGAGTTGATCTTCGACAGCACGCGGGCGCGGTACGTCTGGGAGTGGCCCTTCTATCCGCAGCACTACATACCGGTCGAGCACATCAATCCGCATTTCCTGGTGGATGAGCATCACGCGCAGCGCCTCCGCCAAGGGACGGCGCGTCGTCACGGCCTGCGGCCGGCGGCATGGACCGCCCTGGCACGGTGCGCATTTTCGGCGATGATGCAATCGACGGAGTGGGCGGCACCGCCCGTTTCGACTGGGATGCGCTGGATGCCTGGTACGAGGAGGACGAGCAGGTGTTCGTCCATCCCCGCAACCCTTACGTCCGCGTCGACGCACTGCGGTCGCACCGGCACGTGCGCATTTCGCTGGAGGGAACCACTCTGGCCGAGAGCGCAAGGCCGGTGCTCGTGTTTGAGACCGGCCTGCCGACCCGCTATTACTTCGATCGCACAGATGTCGACTTCAGTCATCTCGTGCCCACCAGCACCCAGACGGCCTGCCCGACTTTCCCACTCGCCAGTTGTCGCCGCTAGCTGGTCTGGTGGCTTTTTACAACGAGAAGGTCGACATTGACGCAGACGGCGTCCGGCTTTCGCGTGCCCGGACGCATTTCTTCAAGTGATTCGCACGTGCTACGAGTCGGCCGACGGCGAGGTCCTCAGAGCCTGGCCTCGTCGAGGGCCTGGAGGATCTGCTCGGGCTCGGTGCGGCTGCTGTAGTCGGGGTGCACATCAATCCACCGGACGAGGTGGCCGCCATCGAGAATCAGGGTTGCGGGCATCGGAAGAGTGATAGTTCCGTCCGCGTTGACGCTCGTCAGGTCGAGTCCGAGCTGAAGCTGGGCGGCACGGGCATCTTCGGAAGGCTGGGTAAGGATGCCCAGGTGCCGGGCGACGACATTGCCGGGGTCGGAGACCACGGCGAAATCGAGATCGTGCTTTTGCTGCATGCTCAACGAGCCGTCTGGCTTCTGAGGGCTGACGGCGATCAGCCGGACGTCGCGTTCGGTCAGCTGCGGGAGCAGGTGCGCCCGGTAGGTCGCCAGGGCGATGTTGCAGTACGGGCACCAGGCTCCCCGGTAGAACACCACGACTGACGTGCCATTGCCGGTCGCAGCGTACAGCGTCGTCGGCGCGCCGACCTCGACGAGACGTCAAGGTCACTGGTCAGGCGGTCGGTCTCTGCGGCCGAACGCTGCGATGCTGCCACGGCGGCCGAAAACTGAGCCGGCTCGCTGATACCCTGGTGAAATCGGGGCTGTCGTTAACTTTGTTTCGTTACGTGCGAGGCGACCTGCGAGGTCATTCAGGGAGGCAATCGCGCGATGCGCGAGCATTCGCTACGAACGGCCGACCCGGGTCCGCACTCCTCGTGTCTTAGCCGTCACTCCTAGTTATCAGTGGTGGTAGCTTCGATATGGTGAGCTTGCCGTACGGCCTGACCAGGCCGCAGCTAAAGTGGGGGCCCGCGGTCCGGACGGCGGCGTGGGTCCTGGCAGTTGCCGGGCCGCTGTCTTTGACGCTGGCGGCGCTGCCGCTGCACTCAGCGTTGTTCCGGACCGGGTTCCAGTTCTCCGCTCTGGTACTGGTTGTAACGATCGCGGTCGCCGGAGGCATGCGTCCGGCGGTAACGGCCCTGTTCCTCACGGCCGTCGGGCAGGCGCTATTCTTCGCGCCTGCTTTCATGCACATGCATGCCGACGTACTGCCCGGCGTTGTCGGGCTTGCTGGCTTCGCGGTAGCCGGGCTAGCAGTTTCGAAGCTGACGGGCAAGTTGGCCCATCTCGCGGCCGAGGAGGCCGCTTTCCAGCGAGTTGCGGTACTGGTCGCGCATGCGGTACCGGAGCAGGAGCTGTTCGCGGCGGCTGTCGAGGAGGCTGGCCGGCTCGTGCGAGCAGATTATGTCTGCCTGGGGCGGTACGAGTCAGGCAAGCTGGTCGGGGTCGCGTCGTGGCACCGAGCACCGTGTCTGCTCCCCGCTCGGGGCCGATGGAGGCTGTCCCGTGGCGTCGCTAGGGTGGCGTCGGAAGCCGGCCGCTGGGCCCGGATGGAGGCCATTGCTAGTACGTGCGGGCCGATGGCGGAAGACGCCCGCGACTGTGGCATCCGGTCGGCCGCGGTGCTGCCGATCAAGGTCCGGGAGCGCGCGTGGGGCCTGCTGCTGGCCGGAACGACCATGAGATCGGCGCCGAAAGCATGCCCCCGCAGGTGCATAGATTCGTTCGCGGACTTGCTGGGAGCGGCGGCCTCCAATGTGGAGAGCCTGACCGAGCTGACGGCCTCGCGAGCGCGTGTGCTGGCCGCCGGTGACGAAGCCCGCCGCCAGATTGAACGGGACCTGCACGATGGCGCCCAGCAGCGGCTGGTATCCCTCGCTCTAGCGGTACGGGCAGCGCAGGATGAAGTCGCGCCCGCGTCCGGTCATCTCGGCAGCAAGCTGGCCAGCGTCGCCGACGGTCTGACCGGCGTGCTGGACGACTTGCGCGAGCTCGCGCGCGGTATCCACCCGACAATCCTGTCTGAAGGCGGTCTTGTCCCGGCGCTGAAGACCCTGGCACGTCGCAGCGCCATCCCGGTCGAACTCAGCGTCGAGGCCGTCGGGCGGCTGCCCGAACCGGTCGAGATCGCTGCTTATTACGTGACCTGCGAAGCGCTCGCCAACGCGGCGAAGCACTCCAGCGCGTCGGTGGTCCACGTTGGCGCTGAGCTGGCCGGTCACATTCTGCACCTGCATGTAGCCGACGACGGTGTCGGTGGTGCCGACTCTGATCTGGGCTCGGGGCTGATGGGTCTGAAGGATCGCGTCGAGGCAATTGGCGGGAGTATCGTCATCACGAGCCCGGCTGGCGCTGGCACGGCCCTGGACGCCGACCTGCCGCTGGCGGCTTGACCAGGTGATCTGGAGTGAAGGACGCCGAGCTCGTGAAGGACCGCTCCGGCAGCCGGCTGGTTCCTGTGGTTCCCGATCCAATCCCTGCCATGGGTTCTGAGACCCTGCCCGCTGGGCGGGAGCCACGAGATGCAGGCGAGCGCGCGCTGGACCGACTTCAGGCTGGCCCACGAAGGGGTGGTCCGCTATGTCGCCTTGTGTCTGCCCACGCCCTCGCAGCTTCTGACAGCATGCCTATCCCACCATCGACCACGACGACGGCGTCAGGAGCCAGCAGGTACGTTTAGCCGCTCGGGGTAACTAGAGCTGTCCGACCACCGATCCGACCCAGGACACGATGTCGGTGCCGCTTTCAGGAACAGGGCGATCGATGTCGTGACCGGGCTAGCCGCATTTGGTGACGCCAATCAGGTGGAGGAGCGTCTGCTGCCTGCGCGCCAGTCCTCCTGGATTCCGGCCTGTCCGGGGTCGACGCCGAAACTGCGCAGCTGAGGGCGTTCCCGCAGGCTCCGCTTGAGTTCCGCGAAGCCAGGGAATGCGGCCAGGCCAACCACGTGGTCCCATAGCCGGACGGCCTCCTCGCTTGCGGGCAGCCGGCTGATGACCGGTCCGAAGAACGCGACGCCCTCCGGGGGCTCGAACTGGATGATGGGAGTGCCGACGTCTCGGCCGGTCAGCGATAGGGCGTGGTCGGTCTCGGCTAGCAGCCCGGCGTCCCAGCTGGCGTCGTCGAGGGCGTCGGCGAGTCCGGCCGGCAGGCCCGCCTGTGTTAGCAGGGGTTCGGCGAACTCGCGGCTGCCCCGCACCTGGGGGGTGAGCTGCGCAGCCCTGGGAGAGTCGAAGATCTCGCTGCTGAATGCCTCGTAGAGCGGGCCCACCACTCCGGGGCCGTACTCTGCCCTAGCCCGGGCGGCGACGCGCAGCAGCCGCAGGCCGGAGGTGTGCCCGTCCTCATAGCCGGGCGGGAACTGGCTGTCGTAGTCGAGGTCGGCGTTAATCAGACGCAGCGAGATGAACCGCCAGTCCACGGCATAGTGGCGCTGGGCGGCGACGGCGCGCACCCACTTGCTGGTTATCCAGGCGAATGGGCACACCGGATCGAAATAGAAGCTGATGTCGGCGTCGGGTGCCGCGGCCGCGGTTTCCACGATCAGGCCCCGGAGTGCTGGCGCAGGTAGCGGACTAGGCCGATGACGTCCTCGGGGACGAGCCGGCCGATGGCGCCGCTGGAGTACACGCTGACCACGACGTTGCCGGCTGGGTCCAGGACGAACCCGGTGGACTGCAGGTAGACCGGATCAGGGTTGACAAACGCACCGGTCATATCGGCGATGGCGCGGGCGTCGGCGCTGTGTCCGACCGGGAAGGTCAGCCCGTGCTTGGCGATCAGCTCGGTCGTGGCGGCCTCATCGTCGACCGACAGTGCCACGACCCCGGCGCCGGCCTCGGCCAGGCTTTCGCTGGCCCGCTGAAACGCCCGCAGCTGCGCGTTGCAGTACGGACACCACGCTCCGCGGAAGAACAGCACGACACCTACCTCGCCGGCGAAAGTGTCCGGGACGGCCAGTGGCGCCCCGCCCGGCAGGGTGAGCGTTAGGGCAGGAAACGGGGTTCCAGGGCTGAGCAGCGGCATGACGGTTCTCCTTCACGGGCCTCGCCTGGTGCCAGGATGAGTGCTCGTCTAACACCAGGCCTTCTCGCAGTTAGCGCACCCCGGTTCGGAGTTCTTACTTGGACTGGCCGTCAATTCGTCTGCTGTGGGGAGCCACGGCCAGCGATGACCGTCAAGGTCCTCGAGCCGGCCACGGGGAGGGAAGCCGGGTCTGGCGGCACGTTCGGGCAGCGGCGAGCGACTGCTCAAGATCGACACCGGCGCGGATGGCGAGACCTGCCTCGACCAGGCCGGCTGGCGTTACCCCCCGCCCCCATCAGCGGGCGGCTGGCGGTGTGGTGGCTTGACCGGTATGGCGGCGGCCTGTTCTTGCCGGTCAAAGACGCGACAGCGGGGGTTGCCAGCTACGGCGGAGGCCTCTGTTTGCTCGACACGGCCAAAGGCGCCGACCTCGGGCAGGCCGACGGTCCCTTGGTCATCGACCTCAGCTTCCTGTACCACCCGTCTTGCAGTTACGACCACCGCTGGGTCTGCCCGCTCGCGCCCAAGGACAACTGCTTCGACATTCCCGTCCGGGCTAGCAACTCTGTGAGGCGGCTACCGTTCGTGGCGGTGGACATATGGCTCGCGACAACGCCGATCGGGCCGTCTGCCGATGCAGCTACAGCCGCAGCCGCAGCCGCAGCCGCAGCCGCAGCCGCAGCCGAGTCTCAGCCGTCCCCTGTGCTTCGCCTCTTCTGGGTGATTGCGCTGCGAGGGTTTGTGCTCGAGGCAGTTGCCCTTGCTGGCACGGCCCGCCTCGATGGAAGCAGGACCAGCGCGAGCAGTAGGCCAGCGGCGAAGATCACTGCTCCGGCCGTAAAGCCGACGGTGTATGCGTGCACGGTGGCGTCGGCGGCTGCAGCAGGCCCGCGTGACGGCCTGGTGAGAGCGGTGGCGAGCGCGCTGGCGAAGATCGTGCTGAGCAGCGCCGTGCCGATCGAACCGCCCACCTGCTGGGCGGTGTTGACGACGGCGGCAGCGACGCCCGCGTCGCTGGGCTGGACACCGAGGGTGCCGGTGGCGAACGAGGCGGAGAAGACACAGGCCGCTCCGGCGCCTGCAGGGATGAGCCCGGGCAGCACCTGGGCGACGTAGCTGCCGCCGGGCGTCAGCCGGGTGAAGACGATCATCGCGATGACTCCGAGGGCCATGCCGGCCACGATGACGGCCCTGGGGCCGACGCGGGGCAGGATCTTGGTCTGGACCAGAGGCGCGACAATGAAGACTGAACCGGTGAGGGGCAGGAATCCCAGGCCGGTTCTGACCGGCGAGAAGTGCAGCGTCTGCTGCATGTAGAAGGTCATGAACAGGAATACCGAGAATAGCGCGGCGCCTACGATCGCCATGGATGCGTAGGCGCCGCCGCGGGAGCGGTCGGCCACGATGTGCAGAGGCAGCAGCGGCTGCCGGACGCGGTGCTCAATCGTCACGAATGATGCCAGCAGCACGGCGCTCGCGGTGAAGGCGGCGATGGTCAGTCCGGCTGACCAGGCGTGGGTCTCGGCGTTGGAGAAGCCGTAGACCAGGAAGAACAACCCGCCGGAGGCGGCGGCGACCCCGGCAAAGTCGATCCGGGGGCGTGGGTGCATCGCTCCGCCGCTGCCCACCACGCGCGCTGCCGCGATGGCCGCGGGAATGGAAAACAGCAAGTTGACGTAGAGGCACCAGCGCCACGACAGGGTCTGGGTCAGGACGCCGCCGAGCAGCAGCCCTACTGAGGTTCCGCTGGCGGCGATGGCGCTGAAGATGCCGAACGCTTTGGGCCGGTCGGGTGAGTTGTGGAAGGTGATGGTCAGCAGGGAAAGTGCGGACGGGGCCAGGAGGGCCCCGAATGATCCCTGCAGCGCGCGGGCTGCGACCAGTGCGCCGAAGGATGGTGCGAGCCCACCGAGCGCGGACGCGATGGCGAAGCCGAGCAGCCCGGCGATGAACGTCAACTTGCGCCCAAACAGATCGCCGAGCTTGCCGCCGAGAAGCAGCAGGCTCCCGAAGCTAAGCGAGTAGGCCGTTATGATCCACTGCCGGTCGTCGGTGGAGAAGCGCAGCGCCTGCTGGGCGGACGGCAGGGCAATATTCACGATCGTCACGTCCAGCACGATCATCAGCTGCGCGATCCCGAGCAGCGTCAGAACTACCCATCGGTTGCCGGGACTGGCGCTGCGGGTGGCAACCTGTGCGCTGCCACTGGTGGCTGCTGTACTGCGCGCTCTCATACGTAATCAGCGTCGCCCGGTCCCTCGCTCTTACCTGGAGGCCGCCGCTGGGCCGGCGACCGGTGGGTTCCCGCCGCCTGGCACTGTCCAGAAACGCCGCCGGGTTGTAACGCCCGCCCGTTTCGCGGGACCCACTAGCAGTGAGGACCCAACGACGATCGAGATGCGCACGAGAGGGGGCGCCCGGCGGTTCCAGACGGCCGCGGATGCATTGCGGCTCGGCGTGCACCCAATTGATCGCATGACGATCGGGATGGAAGAAGCAGGAGTCACCCGCTTGCTTCTATGACGGCACCAGCGGAAATCAGGGACGTGCCACAACCGCGCGCAATACAGATCCTCGCGCCGTCGAGCAGGGAAACGGCCAGTCGGCGAGTCCACGGCGGCGTTCCGCGCCAGGCCGGTGCGAGGCCGAGAACGCGGGGAAACAGGCGGCCTGGCGCCGGCAACGGAGCGCGCAATCGAGCTTGCCGACGTTCACTCAGCCTGGCGTTGGCATGCGCTCGGCTTCCTCGGCTTTTTGCGCGACTAGGAGGTAAGACCCTGCTCGGGACGGCCGCCAATAGACGCAAGGATCCTGCGAGACCGCGCCCGCCGATCTGAACCAAGCGGAGCAGCTTCCCCAGGTGCTTAGCAGAGGTAGTGGCCGCCGCGCGGCGTTGGCGTTTTGTGAGTGATGAGGGAGACCGTGGTGGCAGCTGGTTTCAGTGGTAAGACAGCGCTAGTCACTGGCGCGGGGCGTGGCATTGGCCGTGCCGTCGCGCTCGGGCTGGGCGACGCGGGCGCGAGCCTGGTCCTAATCGCCCGTTCTGGGGATGAGCTGGCTCAAACACGGGCGATGCTGGCCGCCCGGGGGGCTCGAGCTGACCGGGTCCGCGTCATTTCCGCTGACCTGGGCGATGAGGAGCAGCGCGGTCAGGCCGCGGCGGCGGCGCTGGAAACAGCCAGGGTGGACATCCTGGTCAACAACGCTGCCACTGTGGAGCCGCTCGGCCCGACCGCTGCTGTCTCGCTGTCAGAGGTGCGCAGGGCTTTTGAGGTGAACGTCGTTGCGGTCGCTGCGCTGACTGCCGCTGTCTTGCCTGGCATGCTGGATGCCGGCTGGGGACGCATCGTCAACGTCTCGAGCGCGATCGCCGCGCGGCCGGATTCCATGGTGCGGTTCAATACGTACGCGGCGACCAAGGCGGCGCTTGAGGCACACTCGGTCAACCTGGCCGCGGAACTGGCCTGGCACTGGCGTGACTGTTAACGCTTACCGTCCCGGCGGTGTGGACACTGCGATGCAGGCCTGGATCCGGCGGCAGGACCCCGAGCGCATCGGAGCCGCTGCGCACGAATGGTTTAACCAGAACTTCGCGCAGGGCACCCTAATCACGGCGCAGGAGTCCGCCGCAGCGCTGATCGCGCACCTGAGCGGGGACGATACCGGGGCGATCTGGGACGTCAGCGCCCCGGCCGTGTCGTGAACCCGGCAACTGCGCTGGAACTCGCCGACTGGCGGCGAGCGACCGCCGCGCTGTACGCACGCGTCAGGGAACAGCCAGACCCTGCTGCCGGGCACGCGCTGTGGCGGGCCGGGCGGGACCGGCTGATGTCCTCGCACCCGCAAAGTCCGCTGGCGGCGGCGGATCCGATGCGGAAGTCTGGGATACCTTACTGGCCCTATCGCGGCGACCTTCGGTGGGAGCTGCCCGTCGAGCCAGTCGGGCGTCCGCAGCGGCTGCAGATCGACACCGGCGCGGATGGCGTCACCTGCCTCGACCAGGCAGGCTGGGTGATGCTCCCGGCACCGGTCGGCCGCCGCCTGGCCCTGTGGTGGCTAGGCCAGTACGGCGGCGGCCTGTTCATGCCGATCCGGGACGCGACGGCCGGGGCTGCCAGCTATGGCGGCGGCCGCTACTTGCTCGACACGGCCAAGGGCGCCGACCTCGGCGTGGCGGGCAATGCCCTGGTCATCGACCTGAACTTCCTGTACCACCCGTCCTGCAGGTACGACGACTGCTGGGTCTGCCCGCTCGCTCCGACAGACAACCTCATCAACGTACCGGTCCGCGCAGGGGAGCGGCTGCACGGCTTGTGAGCCCGAGCTTGCTCCGCTCGCTGCCGCTACCCCAGCGGGGCGATCGGCCAGCTAGTTTCCGACGCCGTCACCGGCCTGGTGCGCTACGTGCGCAACTACGCGCCCAGCGCGACCGCCTGACATCGCCGGTCACCGGCTTGCGGCTGCGTGGCCGGCTGGCCGCGGCGTCTGCCGATTCGGCTTCGGAGATGGCTGATGCCGCGTTGACCAGACCGATATGGCTGAAGGCCTGCGGAAAGTTGCCGAGCAGTTCGCCGGTGTCTGGGTCAACCTCTTCGGCCAGCAAACCGAGGTCGTTGAGATAGAAGATGGCGCGCTCGAAGACTTGCCGTGCCCGTCCGGGTCGGCCGGCCAGGGCCAACGCGTGCGCCAGCCAGAACGTGCAGAGCAGGAAGGCACCCTCTTGGCCTTCGCCGCCGCCGCCGCGGGTGTCGTAGCGGTAGACGAGGCCCCGTTCGTGGGTGAGATGCTCTGCGATGGCCTCGATTGTGGCGAGCATGCGGGGATCGGTGGCGGGCAAGAACCCGACGAGCGGCATCATCAGGGCGGAGGCATCGAGGTTGTCGGAGCCGAAGAATTGCGTGAATGCGCCAGCCTTTTCACTCCAGCCCTCGCGCAGCACGGTCGCGTGGATCTGATCCTTGGTCTGCTTCCAGGACTCCACCTTGTCGTGCGCGGCGAGCATCCCCGCGAGCTTGACGGCCCGGTCCAGCGCGACCCAGCACATGACCTTGGAGTGCAGGAAGTCCTGCTCGGGCCCGCGGATCTCCCAGATGCCCTGGTCCTTGTCGGTCCAGCAGCGCGCGGCGGTGTCGGCCACTGCCACGAGAAAGTCCCGGGTCCCGGGCTTGAGCTCGCTGATCTGGTCACGCAGCCGGTAAAGGGCTGACAGCAGCTCGCCGTAGATATCGATCTGGCGCTGGGTCCAGGCCCCGTTGCCGACTCGCACCGGCGAGCTGCCCCGCCAGCCGGCGAGGTGGGGCAGCTCCCGCTCGCTCAGGTCGCGGTTGCCACGGACTCCGAACATGATCTGCAAGTCGGCACCGCGGACTAGCGAGGTCGCCGCAGCAGTGGACAGGTAGCGGAAAAACTTCTCCGCCTCCTCGGGACAGGCAGCCACCCACATGGCGTCCATGGCGAGGCAGGAGTCACGGACCCAGGAGAATCGGTAGTCCCAGTTGCGGCTGCCGCCGCTGACTTCCGGCAGGGACGTGGTCGGCGCCGCGACCACGGCACCAGTCGGGTAGAACGTAAGGGCGCGCAAGACCCGGCCGCTGATGTGGACTAGCTCAGGCCACCGGCCCTGGTAGCGCTGGTGGATCTTCAGACCAGGACCGCCAGGCGGCTATGGTGTCCCGCAGCCGGCGGGCCAGCGCGCGCTGGCGCCACACCCGCGGCGAGGGTTCGCCGAGCTTGCCGTGTTGCAATGCGAATACCAGGCTCTGGCCGGCCCGGACGCCGAACCGTCCGGAGCCGACGCCGGCGCCTATCTCGAGATCTACTCGGCGAGGTAAGGACCGTGATATCGGCCCCGCCGCGGCCCTCGATGCCGCCACCTACGTGCGTCAGCAGCGGCCAGACCAAGCCGTACTCGGTCCGGGGCACATATTCCGTCTCCAGCTCCACCCGCCCCGTCTCTCCCTTCACCTGGCGTATCAGCAGGCTGGGCGCCTCCGCCCCGAGGTGGTGGCCTCGCTGGCCGCCACCCATCGCCAGCGCGTCGACGACCCTGACCGAGCCAGTAGCGGTGGTGAACGTGGTCTCCAGCACCATCGTGTCGTCGAGGTAGCGACGGGAAGCCCGGAACTCACCGACTGGACGAACCGACCAGTGTCCCGCGCGGTCGTCAAGCAGCCGCCCGAACACCGACGGGCTGTCGAACCTCGGGAAACACAGCCACTCGACCGACCCCTCCCGGCTCAATAGGGCGGCCGATTGGCAGTTGGACAACAGAGAGTGGTCTCCGATCGGAACCGAACTCACGATTGTTCTCCTTCGCCGCCGCGCCTCGGCGCGATCGGCTTGCCGACCGCGCGAGGAGGAAGTGGAAGCGAGCGCTACCTGCCATCTGGATCTTCGCCGGAGAAACTCAGGTCTACGGTGGTCAGCCGATAGCTCGGCCCAGTGATTACTGGAAACGGGTCCCCGCGCGCCTGATCCAGGCATCGCCACCGGCCAGCAGGGATAAACCTGAAAGCTTCGGAGAAGCGGCCAGGAGACGGTACGCCGGCCCAAGGCCGGTCAATGCAGGGGAAGCGTTTATGCCCAGGCCGTATCTTCTGCAGCAAGCCGCGGCCGCGACCGCCAAGTACTCATCACTGCAGGCGGTGGGCAGTACAGGCGGCGCTGTTGCGGCCGCGTGAGCTGTTGGTGCGGATCGCCCGGCGCGAGCCACGCTGACGCCGCAGGCGGCTGTCACTCGTTGACAATGGTCAGATCGGATGACATTTCTGGCATCAGCTTTGGTGCGGCTCGGGCTGCGTGGGGCAGTCAAGGCCTGGGCGTTCGCCTCATGTCAGCCGTTTGATCCAGTCAGCCGGGAGCCAGTCATGGCCGTTGCGCTGGACGCCAGCATCGGTACCCCTACATGCCCATATACCCGCTCGGTACCCCGAAGCCGAGAAGGTCCGCCGCGGCCGGGAGTCTCCGCGACTTCCTGGACAGCCGCCGCAGCGTAAGGCTCTTCAACGGTCAGCCGGCGCCGCGCCAGTGCACTCGACCTGGTGATCGAGTGCGCCAACACCGCGCCATCAGGCGCGCGCCGCTGTGCTATCGCGGATCACCGGGGGAGGACGCCAGCCCGATGTGATGGGGCTCCTGCGCCACCGCGGGCATGTCGCCACTCAGCATCCGGAACGCGGCCGTCGCTCTTGTGGCCAAGCGGCTGGCGGATCGTGGTCAGGACCGGCCTCGCCCAGGACGCCACCGGAAGGTCGTCAAGGCTGATCACGCTCGCGCCGTCAGGCGCGAGCGCAAGCCCCGCTGCACCAGGGCTTCGCAGTTTCCTGTCACGGAATCGAGTAGACGTGCCGACTAGCAACCCTACTGGGGCTCCATGTAGCCTGCGGCCGGCTGAGGGTCTGAGATCGGTGTCGGGCCGCGGCGGTGGCTCCGGGGTGAGGATCGGGGCTGGTCGGCGCTGTGCGCTTCGCGAACAGTCACAGGGTTGGCTCCGCGGTCCGGCCAGCTTGGTCCGCGCTTTCGGATGGCCCGTTCGGTCGGCCAATCGATCTGGCGGTTTCGGGGTCCAATCCTGTGATAGCCGCGATGGGAGGGACAACCGATGCGTCAGGTAAACGCCCGCACTCGGGCCAGTTCAGCAGCAGAGGTCCAGCAGCCCGACGTCCGGTGGCGGCATGGACCGGCCGGCGAGCAGCATGACGTGCCGGACTCGGGCCACGCCGGGCGATCATGCAGCAGAATGTACGTCCGCAGCCAGGAGAACGGCTTCGGTAGTCGCCAGGCATCAGGGAAGGGGCCGGGAGGCCGCCATCGCGTCGTAGTTGTCGGCGGCGGCTTTGCCGGCTTGCAGGCAGTCCGAGGCCTGCGCGGAGTCGACGCGGACGTAACGCTGGTGGACCGGCGGAACTTCCATCTGTTCCAGCCACTGCTGTACCAGGTTGCTACCGGAGCGCTGTCGCCGGGCGAGATCGCCTACCCGCTACGGGGGATCCTCGCCCGCCAGGAAAACGCGCGCGTCGTGCTGGCGGACGTGGCGGCGATCGACCTGCCGGGCAAGCGCATCGTGCTGCGTGGTCAGGGAAGCGAGACAGACCTAGCCGGGCTCGCGTATGACTCGCTGATCGTTGCCGCCGGTGCGGCGCCTTCTTACTTCGGCCACGCGGAGTGGGCGCCGCACGCACCCGGCCTGAAGACTGTAGAGGACGCCTGGGAGATCCGCCGGCGGATCCTGACGGCTTTCGAGGCCGCGGAGGTCGAGACCTGTCCCGACCGCCGTAAGGCATGGCTGACTTTCGCAGTGGTCGGTGGCGGCCCAACTGGCGTGGAACTGGCGGGCCAGATCGCTGAGATTGCCCGGGACACCTTGCGGCACGAGTTCCGCTCCGTCGACCCGAGGGAGGCGGAAATCCTGCTGATCGAGGCCGCCGACCGCGTCTTGATCAGTTATGACCCGAGGCTTTCACGCAAGGCGGCTGAGTCGCTGACGCGGCTGGGCGTCACGCCTATGGTGAACACCACTGTTGCGGACGTGACCGACGGGTCGATCCGCCTTGCGACAACGGACGGCCAGATCAGCGAGGTGCACGCGCGCACCGTCATCTGGGCGGCGGGCGTTTCCGCCTCCCCTCTGGGTCAGATGCTGGCGATGGCATCCGGTACCGCGCTCGACGAGGCCGGGCGGATCACCGTGGAACCGGATCTTACGCTGCCGGGCTTTCCCGAGGTGTTGGCTGTCGGTGACATGGTCCGGGTCTCCGACGGTACCGGCGCAACGCTGCCCATCCCTGGCGCAGCACCTGCCGCCGTGCAGGAAGGACGCTACGCGGCGAGAGTCATCCGGCTCCGTCTGGCCGGGCGCGCAGCACCCCGCTTCAGCTATCACGACAGGGGATCTCTGGCCACGATCGGGCGGAAGGCGGCGGTCGCGCAGACGCGCCGGGCCCGGCTCAGCGGCCTGCCCGCCTGGGTGGCGTGGCTGTTCATCCACCTCTGCTTCCTCATGGGCTGGCAAAACCGCCTCATTGTGCTGGTCCGGTGGACGGTTAGCTTCATCACGCACGGCCGCGGTGCGCGCCTTATCACCTGGGCGGGCGCGCCTAGCGCGGCTCGTCAGCCGCAAGAGCCGGTCTTTCGCCAGCCGGGACCGTGGCGAGCTTCTTCTGGCGCTGACCAGCGGGCGCTCGCGACTGCGTCGCGTGACGCCGAGCGGTCGCGCGCAGCTGCCCGGCCCCACTGAGGTCCCCATATCGGCCGCCCGGCTGGGTCAGGTCAGCCCAGGCCGTTGAGAGACATTGACGGGCCTCACTTGACTCTGCGAGCGGCAGGAAGCGCATCAGGGGGAGCGTGTCGGGCAGCTCGTCAGCCGGGCGTCGCTCGGCATCCGATTTCGCGGATCAGCGGTGGTGGTGGCAGCCGGCCATGCAATCGATTCGGCCGGTCTCAGGTCCAAACCTACGAGAGCTAAGACAGGAGGGACCAAAGCCATGGGCCTGTTCAGCCGAACCGATGATCATGAGTGGTCGCTGCAGCACTTGCCCGGCTACGCCAGCGGGTACCTTTCCCCCGGCGCCCGCAACCGGCTGGAGCGCCACGCTAAGGACTGTCCGGAGTGCGGCCGCGCCATTCGCGGCGATGCGCGCCGTAGCCGGACTTGCTGCGGGCGCGGCGGCGGCTGGCGCCGGCGCCGTGGTGCTGGCCGAGAAGGTCGCAGTGGGCCGCGTCAGGTTCAGGTCCGGTCCGTCTGCCGGCGAGCCGCCCAGTGCCATTAGCGGCGAGGCGCTCACAGTGTTCGCTGACGACGGCCTGCCGCTGCACGTGGAGGTCACCGGTCCCGTGGACGCGCCAGTGACAATGATCTTCTGTCACGGCTACGCTGCCAGCCTGGATGCCTGGTGTTTCCAGAATGCCGGGCTAGCGCAGGGCGCCAGGCTCGTCTTCTGGGACCAGCGCAGCCACGGCCGGTCCGGCAAGTCGGAGCCCGGCCTGGTCAGTATCGACCAGCTCGGTGCCGACCTGTACCGCGTGGTGATGGCCACGGCACCCGGTGACATGCCCGTGGTGCTCGTCGGCCATTCGATGGGCGGGATGACCATAATGGCTCTGGCTGACCGGCATCCCGAGTTGTTCGGCAGCAAGGTCATCGGCGCGGTGCTGATCTCCGCGGCAGCATCGACGGTCGACACTGTGCGCTGGCTACCGGCACCGCTTCGGCCGACGCTCAGGCGGGCGCTGCCATCGATCATGAGCGGGGCCTCTAAGGGCAGGGTCGCCGACGTGGTCGAGCGGAGCCGTCAGTCGGTAAGCGACCTGGCATTTGCAGGGACACGGTGGATAGCGTTCGGTGACTCGGGCGTGCGCCCGGAGGTCGTCGACTTTCTTGAGCGAATCATCCGAGCCACTCCGATCGGCGTTGCCGCCGACTTCTGCATCGCCCTGATTGGCCATGAGAAACGGCACGCGCTGAAGGTGCTCGGCATTGTCCCGGTGCTGGTGCTGACCGGTGACAAGGACAGGGTCATCGACCCGGCATGCTCCGATGAGATCGCCTCTGCGGTCCGCGACGCCCAGCTAGTCAGAATCCATGGTGCTGGTCACGCCGTCATCCTCGAGCGCCCCGAGGAGATTAACGAGGCCATCGCCAGCCTGGTAGCAAAGGCGCTGGCGCATCAGGCCGAACGGACGGAGCTGACACGCCAGCGGCATCACGTGCGCCGCCGCGACACGGAGCGCCCGGCGCTCAGCCAGCGCAGGCATGACAAGGGGGACGGCGCTCGCCATGCCGCGGCCTGACGGCGGTGTGGGAGAACTTAGGCTCGGAACGGACCTGACGTGCGCGGCGACGGGTAAGGAGGCGCGAGCAGTGCTCAGCGCAGCTCGCGCAGCTCACCTGCATAGACCGCGCAGCGATCTGCAGCCGACAGCCCGGCCTGGGGGTTGCTCGCCCAGGAGCTGTTCACCTCCGCCGGGTCGGTCCTCGGGGCCGGCCGCCATCTGCTGTATGTCAGCTATCGCCCTGGCCCTAAGGGGCCGGCTAGCAGGGTGAGTGACCCATCTGGTGGCGCCCTTGTCGGCGGAGCTTCACAGGTCTAGCAGGGCCTGCTCGACGACCTCGGTGAGCGCCGGATGGATGTACGGGACGCCCGAGGCCACCTGGTCGACGGTGTTGCCGAGGCACATGGCTTGCACGAGCGGCTGGATCAGCGTCGCCGCCTGGGGGCCCAGCAGGTGGGCGCCCAGCACCAGCCGGGTGGCCGGGTCAGCGAGGATCTTCACGAAGCTGCCGGTGTCCTCCAGCGCCCAGCCGTAGGCGGTGTCGCTGTAGGGACAGGCGGCTGCTGTGTAGTCGCGGCCCTGGGCCTGCAGGTCCTGCTCGGTCGCGCCAACGGAGGCGACTTGAGGATCGGCGAACACAGCTGAAGGCACGACGGTGAAGGCCGCCCTCTGGGGCTGCCGGGGGTGCAGCAGGTTGTAGCGGACGAGCCGGGCCTCGGCGTTGGCCATGTGCTTGAGCTGGAAGTGGTTGGCCAGGTCGCCGAGCGCCCAGATCCCGGGCACGTTCGTGGCATAGGTGTCGTCGGTGCGGACGTGGCCGTGCGCGTCGACCTCGATCCCGGCGGCGGCGACGTTGAGCCGGTCGCTGTTCGGTGTCCGACCGGTCGCCACCAGCAGCACCTCGGCCCTCGGCCTGCTCCGGGCCGGAGGGCGTGGCGAGATCCACGCGGATCCCCTTTCTGTTGCCGACACTCGCTGGACGTTGCGCCGAGCCGCACGTCGAAGCGTCCGGCATACGCTTCGGTGAAGCGCGCCCGGACATCGAGCGTCGTGGCGGGCCAGGAGCTGTTCGCTGCGCTCGATGATCGTTACCGCGGTGCCGAGCGATCCGAAGATGTGGCTCATCTCGGCTGCGATGTAGCCGCCGCCCAGCACGACCATCGACCTGGGCAGCGTGTCGAGCCGCATTACCGTGTCCGAAGTGAGGTAGGGAACCTCGGCCAGGCCGTGCAGCGGCGGGATGACCGGGCGTGAGCCTGCGGCCAGCACGAACCGGTCGGCGCGCAGCTCGTCGTCGCCGACGCTGAGGACCTCGGGTCCCGTGAACCGGGCCTGGCCGAGGAATACGTCGATGCCGCCGGACTGGCGGTAGCGACGGCCTGGTCGGGGAGCGGGTCGATCCGGCCGAAGATCCGGCTGCGGATGGCCGGCCAGTCCGCCCCCCTCCACTTGGCGCTGACGCCGAACCGGCCGGCGTGACGGACGGCCTGGGCCACGTCCGCGGTATGTACCAGCATCTTCGACGGGATGCACCCGCGGTTCAGGCAGGTGCCCCCGAAGCGGTCGGATTCGACCACCGCGATCCGCCAGTCCGCGAACTCGCGCGTCGGCAGCATGTTCCCGCTGCCGGCGCCGACGATCACCAGGTCGTAGCTATGGACGGCCATCGCCTCTCCTTGGTAAGGCCCTCCTGCTGCAGAAAGGGGCCTCCTGCGGCACCGGCGTCGGTCCGACAGCAGCCAGTGCAGTGGCACGCCGGGGCAGGTGCGAAGCCTCCGGCGGGCCGCACACCTCGCGTATGACACCACTACCGGGGCGGGTCTCGCCGCCCAGTGCCGCCATATCATCCGCTTCCTGAGGATCACCGAACGTCCTGCCAGCATTCCCTGCCCCGGCGGATTGCAGCCATCGCGTCCCCCGGCCTGGACTCGCAGTGCCAGCGCCTGCGGCCAGCATGTCGAGCCGTCGTGCTATCGGGCGGTTCGGACCCGTAGGGCCGCGGGTGCCTGCTGGCCCGTCGACCCGCGCCGCCCGGCAGGGGGCAGCGCGGGAAACGGGCCTCAGACCTGGGCTATCAGCGCGACCTAACGTCGCCTGACCTTCCGCTTCGCGGCGCCGAGTGAGTCGCCCAGCGTCCACAGAGAGGCGCCGAGCAGCACCAGGTCCTTTAGCAGGAACTGGCCGGGCAGTACCGACAGCACCGGGAAGCCGGACGCAGCGGTGACGCCCGGCGTGGTGAACAGCAGGCTCAGCGTGCTGAGGAACAGCAGCACTGCTATCGCGCTGCCAGCCGCCGAGACCCGCGGCCAGGCCGGCCGGACCGCGATGAGCACCGCCGCGATGATCTCCACGGTGCCGAGCGCCGCTGCCAGTCCGCGGACGCTGAGGATGCTGTAGAGCCAGCTCATCAGCGGGCTATGGGCGATCAGCGGGTGGATTGCCGTCGCTTCGTACAAGGTGTACTTCAGCGCGCCGATCCAGGCGATGACGATAACAAGCCCGTATCGGACGCACCTGCCGGCCGGCAACGGCCACCGGGTGCTCTGCCGCCGCGGCCGCGTCGTCCATGCTGATGCTGATGCTGATGCTGATGCTGATTCGGATGGTGAAGTGCGCGCAGCATGAGCCTGATCCTCCTTCTCTCATTTAGCTGATACAGAAGTAGACCGGCTATGCGAGGAAACGATTGCCGCGGATTTGCTGGCCGGGGCGGTGCTCGCGCGGCTAGGTGCAGGTCTCCTGGTAAGCGCAATGCCTGGCGGCCATGCACACGGCTGCTCCGTCTCGGCGGGGCCGGCGCCGCCGGCCAGCTAGTGATCGCCCCAAACGTCGCTCGCAGCGCGACTCTGGCCTGACCCGGTCATGCTTGGGTCAGCTGCCGGCGTTGATCAGCGACGTCGTCGCCGATGGCGGCCCGGATCCGCAGCCGCGCCTGGTGCAGGCGGCTCTTGAACGCCGCCTGGCCGCAGCCGACGACCTCCGCGGCCTGGTGGGCCGACAGGCCCTCGACGTCGTGCAGCACGACAGCGATCCGGTAGTCCGGCGGCAGGCGGACCAGGACCTGGCTGAGCGCCTCGCGCAGCTCGGCCTGCTCGAGCCGCCGGGATGGCTCCTCCCGGGCGGCGGCCGGCAGCTGGACCGCGTCGGCCTCGATCGAGGTGCAGGCCGGCCTGCGGGAGCTCTTGTCCAGGGAGCGGTTGGCCTCGTTGACCGCTATCCGGTACAGCCAGGTATAGAACAGCGACTGACCGTGGAAGCGGCCGATGCCGCGCCAGGCCCGCAGCATGACTTCCTGGGCCACGTCCTCGGCTTCGGCCCGGTCGCCCAGCAGCCGCACCAGCAGTGCGAACAGGCGATCGGCGTGCGCGCCAGCCAGCTGCTCGAACGCGTCCACGTCCCCGTCCCGGGCCCGGGCAACCAGGGCCGCCTCGGTGTCCAGGACGCCCGCGCCGCGAGGGCCAGCCGCCGGCGACATCACGTGCCCCCAGCGGGCGCACCGCTCACCACCCGGGTCCCCGGAACCGGCGGAGCGAACCCGGTCGAAGATCCCGGCCGGTGCCCGCATGATCTCCCGGCCCTCGATAGCCGGGATCAGCCGCAGCAACGCCCGCATCGCCCGGATGCCACGGCCGCAGTCGACGCAGCCCTCGGCATGACGCTCCAGCCGTCGGCGCGCCCGCGCAGAAAGATCGCCATCCGCATAATGCGACAGATGCAGCTGCGACCACTGGTGATCGTTAGCTCGCTTGAACAGGCCCATAACCCCTCCTGGGACACGCCAGCCACCCACAGCCGTTAGACCCGCCTACGCCACCACCGATTGGACCGCACTCCCAGGGCCTCGTCCCGGCCCGTCGATCCGCAGCGATCGCTCATGCTCGGTCCAAGCCCGCAGACGAGCCGCTTATGGGAAAAAGGCGACACAATGCGATCCGCCCCCGGTGCCGCCTTCGCGGTGTCTGCCGCAAGGGAGCGAATATTTCGCCGCATGCCCGAAAACCGATCACCCGGACGGATGCATCCGCCCGACGTCGGACCTAAGGGTGCCGTCTTCGGCCATCGTAGCTAACATCAAGGCGCCGCCTACTCCCGGTGGCGTTCAAGCCCGGATGCGGTATGCGGCCATGACACTCCAGGCACTGACCTGGACTCGGCGCTAGGATCGACGGCATGCCGCGCCCGACTCCGCCCTGGACGACCGAGCCGTCCGCGATCGCGAGCTTGATGCCGAGTCAGCACAATGGCTGCGAGCACTCGGCGCCGCCGGTGTGGAGAGGGATCAGGCAGCGGTCCGGCTGCATCAACTGCTGCTGCGGATCGCGCGCAACGAAGTGCACCGCCGCGGCGCGCAGACGCCGATTACCGGCCCCGAACTCGATGACCTGGCTCATCAGGCCGCTGGGGACGCCCTGCTGGCGATTAGCGGCAAGCTTGACCAGTTCCGCGGCGAGAGCAGATTTACGACCTGGGCTTACAAGTTCGTGATCTTCGAGGTATCCGGCAAGCTGGCCCGGCATTTCTGGCTCAATCCCAGCGCGCCTATGGAGGCCGAGGACTGGGACCGGCTACCGGACCGATTCGGGCTCGACCCCGCCGCCGCGGCAGAGTCACGCGAGCTCATAGCGGCGCTGCGGCTCGCGGTCGAGGACGAGCTGACCGACCGGCAGCGGCGGGTATTCACAGCGATCGTGCTCGACGGGGTCCCGCTCGACGCCGTCGCGGCGGAACTGCGCTCGAGCCGCAATGCGGTCTACAAAATGATGTTCGACGCGCGGCGTAAGCTGCGGGCCAGCCTCGTCGCTAACGGATACCTGGATAGCGAGGAGGGGAGGTGAGCATGACGGCCAGGCAGATACTGGAGCAGTTCCTGCGCACCGATCCCCGCGATGTCGGATGCGACCAAGCCATGGACGTGCTGGACGTCTACGTTGAGTTGCTCCTTGATGGCGAACTCTCTGGCGACGATCCGGGCGCGGTGCAGCGGCAGTTCCCCGGAGTAGCGGCGCACCTGCTCGCCTGCGGCCCGTGCGGTGAGGACTTCCAGGGGCTGCTGCTCGCCGTCGCGGACCGGACAGCCGACGAATGATCAACCGCAGGCGACTGCAGCTGCAAGCAGGGTGAGGGCCCAAGCCTGGCGGACCGTGCTGGTCCGAGTCCGGGCGGATGCTCGCCTGGCTCGCGTTCCGCACCTGGACCCGAACGGATGGGCGTCGACGTTAACAGGCTCGGAGACAAGCTCAACGCCCTGGGGCTACGGGCTGTTCGTCCCCGTCGTCTTCGTCGCATCTGGAATGACCCTGGATATGGCGGCGATCCTTAGAGTTCCGCTGCTCATGGTGACCTTCGTCAGCCTGCTGCCCGCCATGCGCCCGGCTCCCGTCGCGATCATGCACGCCAACGGCCTGCCGGGGGGTAAAAGCTGGCGCAGTCTAGCCATCGCTCATCCGGCCTTCGCTTCACGGGCCGATCAGGTCCGCGGGAGGGCGCTCGCCGCACCGTCTCGACCTGGCAGTCTGTTCTACGTGCATCGGCGATACGGCGCCTAAGTGGCCGTGTGGCTCGGGTCACGCCACCAGGGAACGTACACGACAGGGGTTGCCAGAGTCCGGGCTCGTCGCAAGCAGCCTAGTCCCGAAGCAGGCTGGCCGGGGCGGCCGTAGCGGTTCGTGCTGCTGCATCGCGCTGTCGGGGTCCGTCCGGCACAAGGGAACCGTCCGCCACGGGCAGCCGGATGACGAACTGGCAGCCGCTTCCTGCGTTGCCTACTCCGATCTGCCCGCGGTGCGCTTCGATGATCCCGCGCGCGATGCTGAGGCCGAGCCCCGCGCCCTCCCC
Organism: uncultured Actinomycetota bacterium; assembly: GCA_963831615.1. GTDB lineage: Bacteria > Actinomycetota > Actinomycetes > Streptosporangiales > Streptosporangiaceae > JAJYUU01. Next base: position 1,234,467 of record CAWHQU010000008.1, read on the forward strand.
GGTTGCCGGGGTGCGCGCGGTCTCGCCGCGGAAGCCGACGTCGAACACCCGGGGCAGATGCTCGGCAGGGATCCCGCCGCAGGAGTCCGATACGCGGACCGTCGCAACGCTGGTATCCCGGTCCGCGCGCACCTCGACGGCGCCGTCCGCAGGAGTGTGCCGGATCGCGTTGACGACCAGGTTGAGCAGTGCGCGCCCTACGGCGGCGGCGTCCACCCATACCGGCAGGCCGGGAACGGCCGAGCCGCGCAGCGCGACACCTTTTGCCCGGGCCAGGGGATCGGCGCTGGTGAGCACGTCGCTCACCAGGTCACCGAGCCCGACAACCTGCCGGGATAGCCGCAGCCCGCCTGCGTGGATGCGGGACAGCTCGAACAGGTCGTCGATCATCAGAGTGAGCCGGTCAGTCTCGGTGCGGATCTGCGTGTGGTACCTGCCGACCGTCGGCGAGTCGGTGACCACGCCGTCCTCGAGAGCCTCAGCCATGGCACGCAGGCCCGCCAGCGGCGTCCGCAAGTCATGGCTGACCCACGCGACGAGTTCCCGGCGGCTCGCCTCCAGCGCCCGCTCACGGTCGCGGGCTTCGGCCAGCAGGCCGTGGGCGGTCTGCAGAGCCGCGGACAATCCCGCGAGCTCGGCCGGGAGAATGGCTCGCGGCGGGCGGTACCCGCCGCCCGTGCCCACTTCCTGGACGGCGCCCAGCAGCAGACGGCTCGCCGCCGACACCCGCCGGCCGAGCAGCAGGGCGACGGCGAAGCCCGCGATGCCGGCGATGGCGACCACCGCGAGCACCACGTCAAGATCCTTGCGGGAGATGAACATCTCCAGCGAGATGACTACGATCGCGGCTAGCGTGGCGGCGACGGTCACCGCCGCGACCACCGTCAGGCTGGTGGCGACCGAGCGGGCAGCCAGCAGCCGCAGCACGATCATCCCTGCGGCCGCGGCTAGGGCGGCGATCCCCGCGACGGTGTAGCTGACCGTCCACAGATCGGCTGCAGTGATCACGCTGCCTCCGGCTCGTACCGGTAGCCCACGCCCCACACGGTGACGATGCGGTGCGGGAGAGCCGGATCGGCTTCCAGCTTCTCCCGCAGCCTCCGCACGTGCACGGTGACTGTCGAGGTATCGCCGAACGACCAGTTCCACACCTGCTCGAGCAGTTGCTCGCGGGTGAAGGCCTGCCGGGGATGACGCAGCAGGAAGACCAGCAAGTCATACTCGCGCGAGGTGAGCGCGACCAGCTCGCCGCGAAGGCTGGCCTCGTGCGCTCCCAGGTCGACCGCCAGGTCGCCGTCACTGATCACGGCCTGAGACGGCGCGCCCTGCAGCCCGCCGCCGCGGGCGCGGCGCAGGACCGACCGGACCCGCAGCGTCAGCTCTCGCGGGCTGAACGGCTTGGTCATGTAGTCGTCGGCGCCGGTCTCGAAGCCGGCGATCTTGTCGGTTTCCTCGCCCAGCGCCGTGAGCATCACCACCGGGATCGGCCACCGCGACCGCAGCTGCCGGCAGATCTCCAGTCCGTGGATGCCGGGCAGCATCAGGTCCAGCACCACCAGGTCCGGAGGCTCTTCCTCGATCCGGCGTAGCGCCGCCAGCCCGTCGTGCACGCACTCCACCCGGTGGCCGTCCAGGATCAGGTACCGCCCGACGACATCGGCCAGTGTCCGATCGTCGTCTACGACCATGATCCGGCCGGGCGGATCGGGGTTGCTCAGCAACCCGGCCGCCGGCATGCTGCGGCCAGCCGGCACGGGCGCGGTCGTTTGCAGGTCACAACGGACACGGTAGCCGGATACGCGCGCCCACGCGTGCTGCAGCTCATCCGTCACCGGTTCGTAAGACATCCGGACCGAGTGCCTGGGACTACCATGCCGTCGTTGCGGGAGCCGCGCTGCGGCGGCCGACCGTGCCCGCGTACAAGGCGGCCATGATCACCTGGAACTGCCGGTCAGGACTGACGCCAGTTCCTGTAGATCGAGAGCATCCGGCCGTGCACGTCGTCGGGCAGGCTGTCGCCCGGTGGCTCGCCGAGCACGTGGATGGTCACCAGGAACTGGTCAAGATAGCAGCCGCAGCCCTCACCGCCGCCCAAATGCGCCACGAACCGGCGTTCAGTGTCGCAGTCGAGCTCGCCATCCAGGTGAGCTGTCACCAGCTCAGCGAGCTCCCTGCAGCTCAGGTCCGGCATCGGACTGGTCCTATCGCGCCGGCCGGCGCGCCGGCAATGAACTCTGCAGGCCACGAACGGACAGCGGCGGCGGCCCGACGCAGCAGGAGGTGCTCGCGGGGCGTGACATTCACCACCGGGCAGGCCTCCTTGGCATCAGGGCTTCCACATCGCGCGGTCTGGCCATGGCGGCGCGCCGGCCGCGGCATCCAGCGCCCGGCCGAACATGCGCATACTGCTCGTTCGCGGCCTGCTCGTACTGTAGGTGCGGCCGGGAATGCCCTGGTATCCCAGTGCGTGGCGCAGACTGAACTGGCACCCATGGCCGCAGCCATCCGGCCGCAACGACACGGAGCCTACCTCGCGAGCCGCGACCGGGGCCGGCAGCCGCCGACGGCCGCCGGGCCGGGCGGGGAGGAGAACGCGACGGGCCGTTAGCACCCTGCGAGTTCCCGGGCCGCCCGACTTGGCGGCCCGGGAACGTCGGCCGGTGGCTGGCTGGTTCTGTCGGCTAGCTGTCGATGACAGCGATGCCGACCGGGGCTGAGCCGCCGGCAGCGGCGTTGGTGAGCTGGCCAGCTCGGTGAGGTTGCCGCCGTTCACGGCGAACACGGACACGAAATGCATGCCCGATCCGGTTACCGACAGCGTCCGGCCGTCGGGGGACAGCCGGGCGTCGGTGTCAGCTCCGCCGCCGGTGATCGTGAAGCTGCCGATCAGGGTCAGCGAGCCGTCGCGGTTGATGGAGTAACTGGAGATGTTGCCGGAGCCGGTGTTGACGGTGAACAGGTATTTGCCGTCATGGCTGACCTCGACCCAGCACGGCGCGGTCTGCCCGTCGGCATACGGCGAGGATCCGATCGAGGCAAGCTGACCGAGGAAGCCGTCGCGGTAAGCCGACACCGTGCCCAGGCCGGCGCCGTTGTGCGCGTTGCTGACGAACACCTGCCATGGCCTGACGGGGTTGAACTCCGCGCCGATCTGGCCCAGGCCCTGTCCCGTGTAGGGGGATCCGGGGGCGGTGAACAGGCGGCCGCTGGGCAGCACCACGAAGCTGTCGATCATCGAGCTGGTCCCCCGGGTGCCGACCAGGCGGGTGCCTGTTGAGTTGAAGAACACGTCGCCGAGCCCGGAGCCGGCCGGGACAGTGACCGTGGAGCCGGGAATCGGTGTCAGCGAGCCGTGGTGGCCGAGGCGGAATCCGGTGTAGTTGCTGCCGCCAGTGCCGGTGTTCGCGACGTAGACCAGGCCGTGGTGAACCGCGATGCTGACCGGCTCTGCGCCGCCAGAGGAAACCGGCGGGCCGACCGGCACCGGCACTCCGCCCGCCGCGACGCGCAGCACTGAGATCTGGCTGCTGCCCGCGTCGACGGCCAGCAGGTACCTGCCGTGCCGGGTTGCCTGGATCGCTCCCTGCGAGCCCAGGCCGGCGCCGAGGCCCGCGCCGCCGATGGCGAACGGAGAGCCAGGGATGGGAGTAAGGGAGCCGTTGGCGTGCCGGTCGAACCCGGCGACGGTATTGGCACCCGCGGTGTTGTCGTTGACGTAGGTGTAGCCGACGACTGGTGAGCCTGTGCCGGCGCTGGCCGAGGCTGCCGCGCCGAACAGGCCGATCGTTGCCGCCAGCAGGCTGCTGCCCGCTGCGAGGCACACGCGCTTGCGCATGTAGTTCTCCTTGGGTCACGGGGTTGGATCTGCTGCGATCCCAGGACCCCGGCTCCAGTGGACTCCTGCAGCGCCATCACCGATACCGTCATGCCGCTGGCGTCACAGAACCGTAAGGCGAGGTTACGAATCCCTTGCGCTCGCCGATCCGGACGGCAACAACAGTTGTGTCAGTCGGGGGCAGGTCGCTGAGCCCTTTGCGGGAGCTGTTTTCGCGTGTGGGGGAAAGAGATCGCGATCATGATGTGATCATTCGGCAGCCAGCCCGGGGGCCGTCTGGCACCGGTGCGCTCCGTGCGAGCAAGCTGCGTCGCGGAGGGGTCGCGATCCCGCAGGAGAGCAGCGATCGGGCGAGAGCAGCCTCGTGAGGCGCTGCCGATAGCCAGCGGGACCGCGCCCACTCGGCTAGCCAGCGGTCCAGGGCGTCGCCCTGCGGGTCGCCTATCAGTTTGCCGATCTTGCGCAGGCCAGACGGGCGCGCTCGGGCGCAGGCAGGTCGAGTGCCTGGTACCGCGGACAGGAACCGCCGGATCGCAGCGTTATCTGCCGGCGGTGTGGCGGCGTCAGACGCCGATCACCTCGTGATCGAGGGCACGTAGCCGGGCGGCCGATGACGGCTTGCCGCTCCTGTTGGATCCCGCAGGGTCGGCGGCCCTGGCTGATCCCTCTTTAGATCCGAGCCGGACTGCTTCACGTTTCGCAATCGACAACTCGCGCCGCTGGTCGTCATAGCCGTCCGGGAAGCGCCACTGCGTCAATATGCCGCGGCGACTCCCAGCCGGCGGACGGGCGAGCAGGCTCCACCGGGCCGTCCCTCAAGTCTTGCGCGGGTCCCGGTCGGTCTGGAAGCCGGGCCCGCAGCGATGCAAGGCGCGCCTTGCCGACCGATTGCTCCTTCTGCGTGTATCCGCCGCCGCCACGCTCGCGGAGTCACCCAGCCGGTAAGAACCGGCTTAATCCCGCCAGCGACGTCGGGCAGCAGGTCCAGGCCCGCTGACAGCACCGGTGGCGCTCGGGAGGGGCCGGTGCGCCGGCGGGTGCATGCTAGATGTTGACGATCCCGGCGGACGAGGTGACGCCGGGGCAGCGGCGTCGGTGAGCTGGGCACCTCCGTGAGGTTCCCGCCACTGACGACGAAGACGGATACGAAGTGCATGCGGGAGCCGTCGACCAGCAGGTAGTTGCCGTCGGGGGATAGCAGGGCGTCGGTGTCAGCTCCGCCGCCGGTGATGGCTGTGCTGCCGATCAGGGTCAGTGAGCCGTCGGGGTTGATGGAGTAGCTGGAGATCGTGCCTGAGCTGGTGTTGACGGTGAACAGGTACTTGCCGTCGTGGCTGATCTCCACCCAGCGCGCCGCGGTCTGCCCGTCAGCGTAGGACGAGGATCCGATCCGGGTGAGCTGGCCCAGGAAGCTGTCGCGGTAGGCAGACACGGTACCGAGGAGGGCCCCGTTGTGGGCGTTACTCACGAACAGCTCCGATGGGTTGGCGGGCGAGAACTCGGCGCCGATCTGGCCCAGGCCCTGTCCGGTGAACGGAGAGCCCTGCGCGGCCAGCAGGTGACCGCCGGGCAGGACGACGAAGCTGTCGATCTGTTAGGTGCCGGTTCGCGTGCCGATGAGGTGGTTGCCGAGTGCGCCGTAGCGTCGCCGCAAAGAGCTCCGCGTCCGCGGTGTCGATGATTCCGGCCAGCGGGTCGGGCGGGTGCCACCGCATCGACAAGGCAACTGCGCCGTCGAAGGTGCTGCCGCGGAAGGGAGTCCCTCGGCGCCGGAAGCCAGTTCGATTGGGGTCCCGGCGGGAAGCTTCCGGCGTCGCTTGGTACTTACAGGAGCAGCCCGCCTGGGGCTATCTCCTCTGGTTTTGGAAGATCAGCGGCTCCGCCATGTGATCACGCCCGACCGCCGGGCCGGCCAGTTTCGTGAAGGGGGCGCCAGTGGACTACCTAGGACACGGCGGTTCACCCTTGCTGCCCCTGCACGGTCGGCGACGCGCCTGAAGATGGCCGACGGCCGGCATGGCAGGGCGCAAGGCTGCGGGACAGAAATTTGAGTAACGCGCTTACAAAAAGTTTCGGGCGCCACCGCGGAGGCGATGGTTAGAACAACGCATAGCTAACTAGTTGGACAGCAACACGGCATATATGCGCTGCCGTTCTAAAGAAAAACCGATAACGCCGGTCACTGTGCTAATGAGCCTAGTCACGGAATATCTCCGAAAGGATCACCTATGGTGCACCTTCATCGGCATACCGGCGAAGCCCGTCGGCATACCGCCGAGGCACGTCGGCATACCGCCGAGCCGCGGCGGGACACCGCCGAGGCCCCGAAGGCAGAGCATCCGGCGGCCCTGGTCGGCAGACATTTCGTCCGGTATGCGCTCGTCGTCGTGATCGCCTGGATCGGCGCGCTGAAATATTCCTCGTACGAAGCAACGGCCATCCACCCGCTGATCGCCAACAGCCCCATCATGAGCTGGTTTTACGACATCCTCGGCGTCCGCTCGCTCGCGGCAGCGCTCGGCACCGTCGAGATCATAGCGGCCGTGCTCATCGCGCTACGGCTCGTCTCGCCACGGCTATCAGCCCTCGGCAGCGCAATCGCCATACTGCTGTTCCTTGGCACGCTGAGCTTCCTGTTCACCACGCCAGGAGTCACGGCAGCAGGCGGATTCCCGGTGCTGTCGGTGCTGCCTGGCCAGTTCCTGCTCAAGGACCTCGTGCTGCTCGGCGCCGCGCTGTGGACGCTGGGCGACTCACTCGGCGCCGCGAAGTCGAAGTCGCGAACCCAGGCGGAGTCGGCCGTGCCGGGACCACGAATCTCGCCGCCATAGTCAGCACGACAAAAGCGCTAGTACCGGATCTGCGGTCGGTCAGGTCTTCCGCCCTCGGACCACTCGATCCAACTCGATCGCCCGTAACCAGCGCGCCGCCGCCTCGGCGCAGCAAGACTCGCTCGACCGCGTCGGCCGCCGCCAGCCGGGCGGGCAGCTCGCCAGCGGGGTGGTCCGCAGCGGCCCAGTGCCCAGCCCGCGACCGCCAGCGCGTCCAGCGCCGGCACGGGCGCTACCACGGCAGCGGTCTGCACGTGCTATCAGGATTGCCGCCAGCCGGGCCGGCAGCACGGTCGGCGCGCTCAGCCGCCGACAGACGGCCGGCCATCATTCGCCGCAGCAGCGCCGTCGAGCCCTCAATGTCGGTAAACAAAATGTGAGGCCCTCCACAGGCACAGCGTAGAAGGCCGAGGCACGCGCCGGAAACTGCCGAGCAGGCACGCCATCAGGCCAGGCTCACTTGCGCGACGTGGTGGGTGACCACCAGTCCGGGCGAGTCGCCGGTGCGGCTGGCCGCCGGCAGGAGCCGCGGCCTCGAAGGCCAGCGCGCAGGAGTTGATGCAATAGCGCTGACCGGTCGGTGCCAGGCCCGTCGCTGAAGACATGGCCCAGGTGACCGCCGCACCGGCGGCATATCACCTCGGTGCGGCGCATGAGCAAGCTGTAATCAGCGCGCAGCTCAACGGCCTGGGCTACGGAGGGCTCGTAGAAGCTCCCGGTCGAACAAGAGGGCGAACGGAGTCATTCCAGCACCGGGGACGGCGGCACGACGTAGCAACAACGGTGCAGGACCGCGTCCGCCGAGGCGAGGCCATCAGGTCCCGTCCGACTAAGCCGCGCAACACCGGCCCCGCGCTCGTCGCGGCAGATCCTTGAGTTCGCCGGGTCGGCTGGCAGCGCATATTAAGGCGATTCGCAGGTCACCGCGATCAGGGCCAGACGGCAGCGAACCGCGGCTCTGCCCTTGCCGACTGGCGATTCCAGCCGCGCGTGCGCCTGAGCCGCCTATGATCCGGCGAGCGGCTCGGCTGTCACCTGGGAGAGCTCAGCGTGGACGCGGAGCACGGCCTGGTAGGCGCGCTGGATGTCAGCCCGGTCGGATTCCTCGTCTACCGTGGCCAGGCTGAGCCGCTCGATCATCGCGGCCTGGTCGAGTATCAGCTGGCGGTCGTCCGGCGCGGCGGCCCGCTCCATGATCTTGGCGAGCGCGTCGAGCTGGCGGATCATGACCGCGGGCATGCCCCGGCCAGCCTGCCGGATCTTCTCGAACGCCCGCTGGACCAGCCGCTCGTAGGTGGTCTCGGTGGTGATCAGCCGGACAACCCCGGCGGCGTCCCGGTACACCCGGGTAGGGTGCCACCGGCCGGTCACCTTGCACAGGCTGTCACCGATCCAGTCGATGCAGGTCAGCGCGGTGAAGGTGTCGTTGACCGCCGGGGACAGCGCGCGAATCGCGATCTCGACCAGCTGGTCGACCCCGAACGAGACATCCTGGGCCAGGGTCCGGTACGGCCCGGTGACGTGCGCGCGGGACAGCTCGCGGGCCACCTGGCCGGCGGCGTCAGCCGGCCAGACCGTGGCGTAAGGGTTGCCCTGCACCAGGAAGTGGCCGGGCCGGTAGCGCAGGTGGATCACCACGCCGAGCTCGGCGGCCAGCCGTACCAGCAGCCGGTGCTGGATGTACTGCAGGTAGCCGCTGCGCGGCGCCGCTACCTCGCCACCTGGTCCGTGCAGGCCGGCGACTAGCCGCGCGGCCGCGTTGCCTGAGTCCGCTGCGCCGTGACTGGCCTGCAGCTCGATCGCCGCGGCGAGGTCGCCGGCGATGCCCGCGATCACCTGGGGCAGCTGGATCTGGGTGGTGATGTGGTGCAGGAAGTAGATGAGCACCGCCAGGTCGGCGACCATCAGCGCCAGCGTCACGGTGATGCTGATGTGCGGGACAAATGCCGGGCCGCCCTGGCCGATGGCCCCGAGGGCCAGGACGGCGTAGACGAAGGTCGCCACGAACGTCCCCAGGGTCACCTGCGTGCCGCGGTCGCGGATGAAGTTGCGCAGCATCCGCGGCCCGAACTGAGTAGATGTCAGCGTCAGCGCCACGATGACGATGGAGAACACCACGCCGACGACGGTGATGATGGCCGCCGCGATCGCGGTGAGGATCTGCCGCGCCGCATCCGCGACCCGCTCAGCAGCCAGCCCGGCAACACGAAATCACCGGCGAACGCGGCCCGGTCCAGCGCGTACGTCACCGCGAAGAGGACAACGGCGGCTATCACCTCGACCGCCGGAACCAGCCACAAGTTGGTGCGCAGCACCTCGCGGCGCCAGTCAGAGCTACGGAGCAGCCTGCGGATCACCGGCAGCGCTCCTGCGCTGGTGCGCGCGACCACATGGCAAGCCTCCTGGGGCAGCGCACGAAGGGCCGTGCGCTCAGTTGCTGCCGACCAGGCTTCCCGGCTCACCTGGCACTGATCGTATCCGGGCCTGGCCACCACAGATAACCAACAGCCACGGACCAAACGGCAGAGCAGCGCGCCGTAGCCGTTGCCGTTAGCTCCGCTGGCGCTGGTTACGAAGATGTGCATGACCGCTGGCCTTATCGAGCAGCAACCGGCCCATGTCACCTGCGTCGATCCCGCTCCAACCTAAGGGCGTCACACCTAAAGCCAGGCGGGCCTGCGTGGCTTCGCGCCGTCCTCGGGCTGGCGGGCATTAGCAGGCAGGATTGTCTGGCTGCGCTGCCGGAACGAGCGATGCCGCTAGCGAGATCATCACATCCAGTGCCGCGGCCAGCGGCCTGACGTTGCGTTCGATCTGTGCGAGCATCAGTCCGCCCTGCAGCGCTGCGAGTATTGCGGTGGCGAGCTCGTCGGGGTCGGCGGTCGGGACGAGCTGGCCGCGATCGCGCATGCCGTGCAGGCAGGCCCTGATCGCCGCCTCCCAGCGGCCAAAGCCAGCAGCGACATCGCGCCGCGCCACGTGGTCGAGCTCAGCGAGTTCGCTGCCGAGCGAGCCGAGCGGACAGCCGCCCTGGCAGCCCCCGTCACGCTGGAGCGAGACGATCATGTCGCGCCACGCTCGCAGGCCGTCGATTCCCTCGATCGCGGCCAGCATCGGCTGATGCAGCTCGCCGACGACTGCCTGCGCGCGATAGTCGACGACAGCGCGGACCAGCTCCTCCTTGTCGGCGAAGTAGTGATAGATCTGCGAGCTGCTCACGCCCGCTTGGGCCCGGACGTCCACTTTCCGCGCGAGAGGCAACAGCCCGACCTGGCTGCCTCCGGCGACCTGGTCGGCGTAGCCCAGCCGGGCGCCTGCTGCCAGACGGGAACCTGCTCGACGTGGCCGGCCTGCCGACCGCGCTCGCCGATACCCTGGGCGGCAAGCCAGCGGTGATCCCGTTCTACCGAGGCGGATGGTGTCCCTACTGCAGCATCTCCCTGCGCACCGACCAGGCCGAACTGGTGCCCGCCCTGGCCGCGCGCGGTATCGGCCTGGTCGCTGTCAGCCCGCAGACACCAGATGGCTCGCTGTCGACCAGGCAGGCCAAGGAGCTGACCTTCACCGTGCTCTCAGATCCGGGCAACCAGCTAGCCAGGCGGCTAGACATCCTGACCGCGCCGAGCGAGGGTGAGCGCGCGGCCCAGCTGCAGCTCGGCCTGGATCCGACGCAAGTCAATGCCGACGGGACGACCGGGCTGCCTATGCCGACGGTCATCATCGCCGACGACGCCGGCGCCATCCGCTGGATTGACGTGCACCGGGACTACACCGCCGGGACCGAGCCGGACCAAGTGCTGCAGGCAGTCACCCAGACGATCTCCTGACACCCGGGGCGTCGACCACGGCGCGGCCGGTCCCGCCTCACTCAGCGCAGCCAGACACTGACCGCATGATCGAGGCCGTGCGGTGACGTTGCCGGCTAGTGGTCTGCGGGCACGCCGGGCCGAGGTGGCGGCGGCTGCGACGGGCCGCCGCTGCCGTGACCTCCGTCGGCCTGGTCCCGCGGCGCGACTGAAGCTGCCGGGACCAGCAGGCTGACGCGATCGCCCTCGGTTAGCGTCAGATCGGGATCGGCTTCCTGATGTCTGCGCCGCCGGAGGACGGACACAGGGATGCTGCCCGGCGGCCAGCTCAGTTTGCCCAGCGGCTGCCCGGCTGCGGGGGAGTCCGGGCCGATGGAGACCTCCAGGACACCGTAGCCGTGCAGAGGTCCGGGCGGCTCTGACTGGCCCCGCTGCCAGTCGGGATTTGCCTGGCCGGCCGTACTGGCCTGCGGCGGCGTGGAGCCGCCGATCTGATCGGCGACGGTCTCCAGGACGCTCTGATTAGTGATCCAGCCCTGTATCTGCCGGCCGTCCCCGGACAGCACCGGCAGACCGTCGCGGCCGTAGGCCTGAAGCTGGCGCAGGTCTGCGCCAGTGACTCGCTGTCGTATATGGCCTGAGGTTCGCCCGCGTAGATAACAGGTCCCGGCAGCCTCGGCTGGCCGGCGGGACCGCCATCGGCGTCGTGGTCGTGGCTGCCGGGTACGGGCAGGGGGACCGGGAACGGCCGCATGGCGTCGGCGGCCGTGAGGTCGCCGAAGGCGCGCCACGGCGCGGCGCGGTCGATGTCCTGGCCGCGACGCAGCAGCTTGGTGGTGTAGATGGTGCCGTAGCTGAGCGCACGTGAGGTCGCGGTGGCGATGGCGACGGCGAGCATCACCGGCAGCGTGAGGGTGAAGTCGCCGGTCATCTCCACGACGCTGGCCACCGAGGTCAGCGGAGCGCGGGCAGCGGAAGTGAAGACCGCGCCCATCGCGACGACCGCGTACAGCGCGGGCTGGCCCGGCGGCCGGCCCGAAGAAGTGGCTGCGATCTCGCCGAACGCCATCCCGGAGGTGGCGCCGACGAACAGCGACGGCGCGAACACGCCGCCGGAACCGCCGATGCCGAGCGTGGTGCTGCAGGCGATGATCTTGCCGGCCGCGAGGATCAGCAGGAACCACAGGACGTAGCCGCCTGCCGACTGCCTTGTACATAACCGGGTACCCGACCCCGTACATCTGCGGCAGCGCCAGCAGGATCAGGCCGAGCGCGACGCCGCCGATCGCGGGACGGGCCCACTCCGGCCGGTTCTTCCAGGCCGCGTCCCACAGGTCTTCCATCTTGTAGACGGTCGTCTTGAACAGCAGCCCGACCAGGCCCGGCGAGCACGGCCAGTACCGCGACCAGCAGGTAGTCGGCTGGGTGGACCAGCGAGATCCCGGCCGGGAACCCCTGTAGGAACGGCTTGTCGCCCAGGATCGGGATCGCGACCGCGTCCGCGATCATCGCTGACAGCATGACGGTGAACATCGCGTCGATGGAGAACTCGCGCAGGATGATCTCCACGCCGAAGAACACGCCCGTGATCGGGGCGTTGAAGGTAGCGGCGATGGCACCGCCGGCACCGCAGGCGACCAGGATCCGCATCCGGTTCTCCGGCATCTTCACCAGCTGGCCGAAGCCGGAGGCCAGCGCGGAGCCGATCTGCACGATCGGCCCTTCCCGGCCGACCGAGCCACCGGTGCCGATGCACAGCGCCGAGGCGAGCGCCTTGACAACGCTGACCTGCCACCGGATCCGGCCGCCGTTCTCGGCGACCGCGACCATGACCTCGGGCACCCCGTGCCCGCGCGCCTCGCGCGCGTAGCGGTAGATCAGCGGCCCGTAGACCAGGCCGCCGATGACCGGGAATGACGACGAAGAACGCCAGCCCCAGCCAGGGCAGATGGGAGCTGCCGACGTAGCCGGCCTGGCCGAACTGGGTCTGGCCGGTGGCCAGCCAGGTGAAGAAGTAGATCAGGTACCGGAACACCACTGCGCCAAGGCCCGACCCTACGCCGACCACCAGCGCGATCACGAACAGCCCGGCCCGGGAGTCGCGCAGCCATCTGGCTGCCGTGTCCGCCCGCATCGGCGCCGGTCCGGTCGGGCCTCGTCGCTGCCGCCGTCACGCAGGCTCCCGCACGCCGGCCGCAGCCTCCGCGCTGGCCTGAGCCGACTGGTCCGATCCGGGCCCGGCCGCGCCTGGCGGGCCACTGGCTGTCCGGGATCTCCCCCGCAGCCGCCGCGAAGGCCCGGAGTGCGGCCGCGACTGCCGCCTGCTGGCTCGGCAGGCAGCCTGCCGAGGATCTCGGCCAGCAGGGCCCGCCGCCGAGCTGTCGCCTGGTCCACCACCTGCCTGCCGGCGGCGGTCACCGATACCAGCACCTCCCGCCGGTCGGCGCGGGCCCGGTGCCTGCGGATCAGTCCCTTACGCAGCAGCCGGTCGCACATCCGGCCCGCCGTCGAGGGCGTGACGCCCAGCGCCACGGCCAGGTCCACCATCCGCTGCGGCCCACGCGAAGCCAGCACCACCAGCGCCCGGTACTGGGCGATCGTGGTGTCTTCCGCCACCGTGCCCAGCGACCGCTCGGTCACTGCCACCAGGGTCCGGCTGGCTGTCAGCACCGCGTCGACGATGTCCGGCATCGGCCGGACTGTCTTCTCCGCGCACTCAGCTCCGACCTTGCTTGCCTAGTGCAATGATTACCTACTCACTCTATCAGCCAGTGCAGGCAGTAGCCGGCGGCACCCTTCCCGGGCGCGGGCTGTTCGCGGAAGGTGCCAGGCTCGGACTTGGCGCCGACACCGGCGGCGCGCGGCCGCGGGACCGGGTTGATTCTGGCTACGGGCTGCTGACAGCGGCTGCCGTTGCGCTCGCGTGCCCGGGATCGGGTATCTAGCTCGATGGGGCTCTGCCCGGACCGGGCGGAGTTCGGACCAATCGGGGAATCCCGTGCCGGGCCTCGGAGCCATCTGAAGGGGGGTCGGGATTATGAGCGTGCCCCGAGCTGACGATTGGCGAGGCCGTGGTGGCTATTTCTCCTGGCGGCCGGCCGGGGAAGACGCCTCTCCGGTTGAGATATTCCACGTTGAGATCGGCGACTCCGGCGCTCCGGTGCTGCTGCTTATTCACGGTTTTCCCACCAGTAGCATCGACTGGTTTGAGGTCGCTGGCCGGCTGAGCTCAAGGTTCCGCGTCTGCATGCTGGACTTCCCTGGCTACGGGTTCTCCGACAAGCCACAGGGCTGGGGATACGGCCTCACGCGAGACGCGGAGCTCATCGAGTTCTACCTATCGGAGGTGATCGGCGCCGGCGCCGGCGTGGTCGTGGCGCACGATCGCGGTGACAGCGTGGCGCTTGTGCATGCTGCCTGGTGCGCTGCAGGCCGGTCCCCGACGCGTCTGGAGCACCTGGTCTTGTCGAACGGCAACATCTTCCTGCCGCTGTCTAATCTGACCGCGTGGCAGCGGCAGCTCCTCGACAGGCAGTCGGGGCCCCCGATCGCGGCCGGGCTGTCTCCTTCGCGGCTGGCCGAAGGTCTGGGCGCCAGTTTGTTCACGCCGCCGCGCAAAGCTGGTGACCCGGCGGTCGAGGCCCTTACGGCCACCTTCGCCCACGACAACGGCGCGAAGGTCCTGCACCAGACGATCCAGTATCTGGTCGAGCGGTCGAAAGACGAGCAGAGCTGGCTGGCAGCGCTCGGCGAGGATTCGGTCCCGTAACCGTGATCTGGGGGCTGTGCGACACGGTTGCGCCGCCGCGGGTCGCGAGCTACGTGTGGGATCAATACCTGATGCTCAAACCCGGCAGCCGCTTGTACTTCATCCCGGACGCCAATCACTATCTGCAGGTCGACCGGCCGGACGCATTCGTGCAAGTGCTCCTCCACACGCTCCAGCCCGCCGCCGATCAACAGCCCGGCACCCTGACGGCCGAACCGGGTGCCCCGCTGCTAGTCGACACCTCTCGCCAGCGATTGCCAGCCGCCGCGGACCTGCTCCGCGCACAGGCCCCCGCCAGGATGAACTGACGGTCACCCGCGCCTAAAAGCAACCGCAGTCCCACGGGGACCCCCGGGCACTCAACTGCTTCTCGACAACGCGATGGCTACCACGCACTGCCCGCGCGCCGGGCCGGTGCCGCTCGGAGCTCACCAGCACCGAGCGGCTAACACTGGCCGGATCTATCGCGGATACAATCGCCTGACTCGCCGGGCAGATGAACGCCAGTCCGCCGACCTGCTAACAGCAGCATCAGGTGCGCGCTGCCGGGCCTCAGGAGAAGTTGGTGGCGTGGTCGGCGGCGAACTGCTCGAAGGAGTGGGCGGGCCGTCCGAGGAGTGAGGGGACGTCACCGGTGACCCACTCGGCGTCGCCTTCGGCGGTCAGGCTGAATGCCTGGGCGTTCATCTCCGCGATCGGCGCGGGTACGCCGGCGTGGATCATGGCGTCCCTGTTCTCCTCGAACGTGAGCTCGCGGTAGCTGATCGTCCGGCCGAGCAGACTGGACAGGACGCCCGCGACGTCATAGTTGGAGATCAGCTCGGGGCCGGTGAGCCAGTAAGTCTTGCCGGCATGAGCGGCGGGGGAGGCGGCGATCTCCGCTGCGACCGCGGCGACGTCGCGGGCATCGACCATACCGGTGCGGCCCTTGCCGGCCGCGGAGCCGAAGCTGCTTGCCTGGGCTATCGTCGGGGCCAGCGTCAGGACGTTCTGCATGTAGGCGTTGGACCGCAGAAGCGTGTGCGAGATTCCGGACGCGGCCAGGCCCGCCTCGATCTCGGCCTGCCACCGCCGCCGGGCGATAGGTGAATCGGCCGAGGCCTTGCTCGTTGCCTTGATGACGTGCCCGGCGCCCGCGCGGGCGGCGCTACGGATCACGTTCATCTCCTGCGCGGGCACAGCCGGGCTGACGAGCACGACGGTCTTGATGCCTGTCATCGCCTCGTCGAGGCTCGCCGGGACGTCCAGGTCGCCGATGGCGGCCTCTGCGCCCGCCTCGGCCAGGGTCTTGGCCTTCGCGGGTTCGCGCACCAGCACCCGCACGGGAATGTCCTGCTGGCTGAGCAGGCGGACCGTTTCGGAGCCGACCTTCCCTGCCGTGGTCACGAGGATCACGGTAAGCCTCCCTCTGCTCGCCAGTCTGGGTTGCACGAACCCACTCTGGCAAGCAGCGGACTGGGTTGTCAAACTCAGAAAATGGTAGAGTTCCTCATGACCAGTGACGCACGTGACCAGCCGAAGCTGACCCGCAAGGGGGAGCGCACCCGGGCGCGGATCGTTGAGGCGGCCGCCCGGCTGATGCACGAGCGGAGTGTTGCGGGCACCACACTCGAAGACGTCAAGGCGGTGGCGGCGGTCAGCGGGTCGCAGCTGTACCACTACTTCCCGGACAAGGACGACCTCGTGCAGGCGGTCATCGAGCACCAGGCCCGCCCCATCGCGGCCAATCAGCGGCGGGCCGACCTCGGCAGCCCCGGCGGTCTCCGGGCCTGGCGCGACACCCTAATCGCCCAGGCCAAAAGAACCGACGGCAAGGGCGGCTGCCCGCTCGGCTCGCTCGCCGGACAGCTGGCCGAGACCGACCCGCGTGCCCGCGCCCGGATCGCCGTCGGATTCGAGCAATGGTCCGCCGCTATCAGCGACGCCCTGCGAAGGCTCCAGGCCGCAGGGCACCTCCCAGTCGCCATCGACGCTGACGACTACGCCATAACTCTGCTCGCCGCGATACAGGGCGGCCTGATGCTCGCCCCAGGTCCAGCAGGACACGCGCCCTCTCCAGACGGCGGTCGACACCCTCCTCGCCCTCACCGCTCGCAGCGGCGCCTGAGCCGATTCCCGCGCCGCCCAGAATGGCCGGAAGCGCCGCTGCTAACGGCATCCGAGCACTAACGGGCGCGCTTCACGGCGGGAGCCACCAACCGCATCACCGAATGCGATGATTGGTCAGGACCCGAACCGGCGCGGAGTGAACATGCACGTTCCGATCAGCGATCTAGATGCCGGCCAGGAAATGGCGAAGGAACTACGCGGAGCGCTGCCGCGCTACGCGTCTTGATATTTGCCCGGGGTTGGCTGGCGCGGCCACAGCCCTGGCGGTGGCTTGTCCTGCGCGGTTCGCCGGGGCAGCGAGTCGCGGTGCTCAGTCTCCTCGGGCGGGCCGCGGCCAGGTGTTGGCCTGTCACTTACTGCGACCAGGGCATACTCAACGTGGCCCTCGGAGCTCGCAGCAGTGGCCAGCTCGACGAGATGTACCGCAGAGCGCGCGCCGCCGGCGCCCGCCCCAACAGCAAGCCGCTCCGAATCCCGGCGGCCAGTTCACCATGGGCTCAGATCACCACTACCCGGAGGAGGCTCCCGCTCATCCGGTGAGCGCCGGCGGATTCTGGATCGATTCGCATCCGGTGACCAATGCTGAGTTCGGGGCCTTCGTGGAGGCTACGGAGTATCAGACGGCGGCCGAGTGGCCCGCGGATCCGTCGGTGTATCCCGGCGCTGACCCGGCCATGCTGGCACCGGCTTCTGCGGTGTTCACGCCGCCATCGCAGCCGGTGGATCTGACGGACCCGTATCAGTGGTGGTCGTACGTGCCGGGGGCGTGCTGGGGGCACCCCGGGGGGCCGGGCACGTCGGTGCGGGACCTGCCTGATCATCCAGTGACGCACGTGGCGTGCCCGGACGCTCTCGCCTACGCGACGTGGGAGGGCAAGCAGATCCCCACCGAGGCCGAGTGGGAGTACGCGGCCCGCGGCGGCCTGCCGGGAAGCGAGTTCGCGTGGGGTGATGAGCTAACCCCCGCCGGGCGGCACATGGCCAACACGTGGCAGGGCGAGTTCCCGCACCAGAACCTGCAACTGGACGGGTATGCCGGGACCTCCCCGGTCGGGGCGTTCCCGGCCAACGGCTACGGCCTGCACGACATGGTCGGCAACGTGTGGGAATGGACCTCGGACTGGTATGCCGACCACCCGCGCCTCGCGGGCAGCGCGCCAGCCTGCTGCGGCGTACCGTCGCCCGCGGTCAGCCCGGCCCGCGGCCAGGAGGCGGACAGCGCCGGACCCAGTCCGCTGGACGCGCGCATCCCGCGCAAGGTCATGAAAGGCGGGTCGTACCTGTGTGCGCCAAGCTACTGCCGCCGGTACCGTCCCGCCGCGCGGATGCCCCAGCCGATCGACACCTCGACCTGCCACCTGGGATTCCGCTGCATCATCCGCCCTCGCCGCGTGAACGGAATAGGTTGGACGATTGCCGGGTGATCGTTCGCCGGCTCTCCGCCCTGAAACCAGAGGGATCCTCGGGGTGCGGAAGCATGCAAGCGGCCGGCGGTCGATCCCTGCCTAATCGTAGATTGCATGACCCGCACGGCTGGGCACGACGGTAAACCGCGGCGATCCCATGTGACGGCTGTGATGCAGGTACGCTGCGCCGCCCGGCTCAGAGGGGTGCAGCCCTCCCACGCGAACCCCTCGGGCTCGGTGAAGGTCCGGCATCGGCCGCGATCGGGTCGATGAGGCTCTTCGCCGTGGCCGGGTCGGCGGGCGCACGACGTGCCCGTTCATAACGTGATCGCCCCGGTCGCGTTCATGGCCGGACGGCTCGTCGCAGAGACTTGGCAAGGCCCGCGCTACAGCGTGGTGACTGTTACGCCGCGAGGCAGAACGTGCCGACGCCGCCCACCGCGAAGCAGGCGATGGGGCACCACGAATGCGGCGCACTGGCCGCCTGCATGTCGCTGATGACGGACGCCCTCCTGGCCACTTTCGCTTTCCTGGTGCTCGCGTTCACGCCCGGCCCGTTGTGGGAGCGGCTGAAAGTGCTGCCGGAGTGGCGGCGGCTCAGACCCGGTGACGACAGCGCGCATCGTCTGCCCCGCGCTTTGCTTCTTCCTGTTCAGCGTCGCCCCGCTCACGGGAACTGCGGACGGGCTCGACGCCGACGTTCTCGGTTGCACGTCTGTGATCGGACCACACTGCCACGCGCGGTAAGCCTGTCAGGAGATGAGGATGGACATGCCGTCTCCGAGGAGTTTCAACCCGAGAACGAAGAACAGAGCCGCCATCACGGCGACGTTGTGCTGGGCTGCCCAGTCTTTCCAGCTGCCGAGCATGGTTTTCGCTCGCTCTCCTCCGAGTAGGAAGACTCCCAGCGGGGCCAGCAGGCCGAGGGTGGCGATCAGGACGAAGATTGCCAGCGACGCGATCTGCTGCCCGACCGGCAGTGCGGCTGAGCCGATCGCGGCGCCCGCGGCGATGGTCAGCGGGGCGTTCTTGGGGTTGATCGCGGCCAAGGCCATTCCGAGTCCGAGGACCTTGACCGGCGTGAGGCGGTCGATCGCGCCCATCCACTTCGGGAGCTGAGCTTGCGAGGGATCCGCCGGGCGCCGGTGCCACTGCCGGGCGCCGAAGAGGACGAGCAGCACTCCCAGGGCGAGCTTGAGAGCTCCAACCCAGGTCGCCGGGTGATTGTTGGGCGGAGGCACCTGCGGGGGAAGCGATCGCCAGCATCACTGCACCCAGTGCCGAGAGTCCCAGGATCCAACCGACGGCGAAGAGCAGTCCGTTGAGACGTCCGCGAGGCGTGGTGAGTATGAGGATGATTGCGATGATCGCGGGCGGGCTGATCGCAACGCCAGCCGCAAAACCCAGCACGTCACCCAGAACCTTGCCCATCGCTGCCTCCAGGTGGGTGTCAGGGTGGCGCTCGGGTTGAGCAAGGCCAGACGGAAGTGCGTGACCCCCGCCTGCTCGCTGAGCCGCGGCACGGTTACGGACGTGCCCCGGGGCCGCGCAGAAGCGCCCCGGAACGTGGGTCTCCGCCTCTCCGGAAGCGGTCCCTCTGGGCGGCAATCCTCAGCGGTCAGCACCGTCCCGCATCTCGGCCGGAATGTTCCAGACTGCTGAGCGTCCGTCGTTCAATCCGGCTTGCAGGTGGTTTCTCGGAGATGACCCGGTGCCGGTCTCCGAAGTGAAACCCCTAGTCCGCCAGTTGATGTAGTTCATTCCCTTGCGTTGGCGGGTGGAATCCGTCCGCGGTTGCGGCCGCGCGTGCAGTAGCTGCCGCCCTTCAGCGAGATCACCCCGGCATGGTGAGCGGGGCGGTCGATCTTGGCGGCGGCGTCCTTGGGAGGTTCTCAGAGCGCGAGGGCCCCGGCCTGCTCGTAGCCCGTGGGTGGTGCCTTCATCGAGCTCGACAGCAAGCCGGCACCCGAAAAAAATTCTCATTCTCGGCACCTGGACCGACCAGGCACGCCTCGACGGCATATCGGGCGCGGACCGTAGCACGGCCATTGCCAGCGAATCGTGAACTGATCAGGCTGAACCCCGCAGTGCTGGAGCCTCTCGATAAATCCGCCCCTGGTGACCACATCACCCATGGCGGGGGATGCGAGGGGCGCGAGCGCAGTCAGATTGGTCGTGAGGGCGATGGCACCTCATACCCGGGGGCTTGGCGCGGCACTCTTGACGCATCGAACACGGTAGCTAATTAGGTCAGTTGCCTCAGGCCAATGGGACGGTTGCGCACTTGCTGCCCGTACTGAGGCGCTCATATTGCCCCCAGCGTGGGTCCAAGTGCAGACAGCGGGCCCGGGGTCTACCGCCGACGACAGGCCGTCAGCGCGAGCCTTCGAGGCTGATGACGACATTGCCGGTTTTCTGCCCGGACTCGACGTAGCTGTAGGCCTCGACGATCTGATCCAGCGGATACGTTCTGTCGATCACCGGCCTGAACTCTCCGGACTCGATCATCTTGCTCAAATGCCTGACCATCAGCTGGTCGTGCTTCGGGATGGGGAACATGACCCTCTTGCCGCCACGCAACGGGGCGATCAGCGCCAGCACCGGATTCTGGGCCAACCGACCCAGCTCCGACGAGATGTAAATTCCGCGCGGTTTCAGAAGCGGCCTGCAATGGCTGAAGGAGCTCTTGCCGACCGTGTCGAGGACCACGTCGTATCTCTGATCGTCCTTGGTGAAATCCTCGGCCGTGTAGTCGATGACCCTGTCGGCACCCAAGCCCCGGACCAGCTCCACGTTGTCCGTCCCGCACACCCCGGTCACGTTCGCGCCCATGCTCTTCAACAGCTGGACCGCAGCTGAGCCGATCGCGCCGCTCGCGCCATAGACCAGGATGTCCTGGCCGCTGTGGATCTTCGCCGCCCTGACGTGCGCGAGGGCGTAATGCGCCCCCTCCATACCAGGAGCGGCCTGCTGATAGGTCACGTTGGCCGGCATCGTTGCCACCGAACCGTCCTCAGGAATCGAGATGTATTCGGCATGAGCGCCGAACGGCCCCTCGTTGTATCCGAACACCTTGTCGCCGACGTCGAAGGTCGTGACGCCGCTGCCGACCGCCTCGACAATGCCCGCGAACTCAGTGCCCAGGACCGTCGACCGTGGCCTGATAAGCCCGGTGAGGAATCTCATGAAGAAGGGCCTCGCAGCCCGGTAGGCGCAGTCCGTCCGATTCACCGTCGTCGCGTGGACCTTGACGAGCACTCCGTTGTCCTTGGTAGTCGGCTTCTCGACTTCTGAAATCACGACCACTTCGGGCGGGCCGTACCTGGTGCAGACCGCTGCCTTCATAGCCGGAGTGTAGCCAGCCAACACGGCACCCGGAGCGCCACTGACGTGGCCAACCTCAAGCCGAGCCGCCGTTCGGCACGGTGCTCGACGCGCACGGCGCCGTTCCGCCATCGGTGCAGATCTGAGAGATCTGGTACGCGTGACCAGACCGCCCAGAACCGGCCGGGCTCAGAATCGGCCCGGCCGCCGCTAGCTCTCCTCGAACTGCCTAACTTCGACGGTCCCGATCTCCGCGAGTGGGATGCTGGCCGCCACCTCAAGGGCCGCTTCCATGCTGGCGGACTCGATGATCGAGAAACCTGCAATCCGCTCATTATCGGCTGGCCGGATCCAGCTACGAGGTGCGCACCTCGCTGTTCTGGCTTACGTCGCTGCCGGTGCTCCGCTGTCCGTCATTCATCTTCCTGGCAGCTGCGGTCCCCGTTGCTGGCGCGGTCCCGCCGGCCTGTGCCTGGTCCGGCGTGGTCGCGGTCGCGGCGGCCGCTTTCATATGGCTGCGCACCACAGCCGTGGCCGCGCTTGCTGCCGCGGTGGCGGCTGAGGCGCCGACGAGCTTGGGCCAGCGCGGCCGCCGCGGCTTTGCGGGCTCTAGGCGCCGGGCAGTAGCGGACAGCAGCGAAGAGACCTTGGGCGCGATGCTGTCTTGCACGACCCGCCCGGCCTGCTCGAAATGCGGTGCCGCCCATGAACGCTTCCTGTCGGCCTGCCGCTTCGCCGCTGCTGCGGCCTTTCTTACCAGCGGCGTGCCCTGATCGGCAGCAGGCTGCAGCCTGGCCGCCGCCCGGCGCGCGCGGCGCCACGTGCTGCTCGCCACGTTTGCTGTCCGGTGGTTTGCGTTGTTGCGGGACATTGAAACCTCCGCAGGTGAGTTTGCGGCATTCACACTTCCCAGTTCCGGTCTTGTCAACCATTCCAGCCAGTGCCGAAAAGCCCTTCACCGTCATTGACGGCTGCCACACCGCATCGGCTTGGGCAGCAAGCGCTCCCTGGGGCAGTTCCCCTTGCATGGCGCGGGCCGGCTGGGGAAGCTCGAGAGACAAGAGGGTGAGCAGCCATGTCGATATCGGAAACTGGCCGTAGCAGCATCGACCTAGCCGAAGCCGCCCAGCAATTAGAGCAAGCGGCGCACGACGCCCAGGTGGCCTACGACTGCATTAGCCTGGGCAACCTGGACTGGGCGCTTACCAGCGCGATCATCGCCTGCGCGGAGACCGCTGCCGCTGAGAATGTTCTGCGTGCCGCCCTGGGCCGCGGAGAAAGACAAGCGCCAGCGAGCTAATCGTGCAGCGTTGAATGTCTGCGGATCGCACCGCCCCGCCGGGCGTCCGCCTCATGCCAGTGATCGACCTCACGGCCAGTCTTGGCCATGCGGACACGGCCGCGCCGATGATTCCGTGGAACCTGCCAAACAGGACACTTGCGCCCACGGTCGCAGCGACCGACAGCACGAGGAGTGCTCGCACGACCGCCGCCGCGGCCGCCGACTTGGCTGTTACCGCGATCAGGAGTTAGCTACACCGAGCCGCCGAGCTGTGTTCGAAGTAGATGCTGCCTTCGCCTTTGCCTCGCCGTTCCGTCATGCGCCAGTCGTAACGCCGGTGGGGGACTATTCCATATATACAGGCCAAACGTGGCCTGAAGTTGATCTTCGATCGTCCGGGCAGCCGTTCCGGCTGCACGGCTGCCGCCTGCCGAGGCGCGAGATCGTTGCTCCGCCCTGCCCGGTCGAAATCGCAGCAGCGCCGCCCTGCGGCGGCTAGTTGGAGACGTCCAGTAGCCGCGGCGTGGTCAGGCGGTGTTACAAGAGGTTTGCGAGCAGAGCCGCAGCTTGGGTTGCGCCGTCGTTGGCGACCGGACGGTAATCGACTTCACATCCGATTTCGGACGCGATCGCGTCGGCAATCTCGGTAGGCCCTGCAGTCGTGTAGTCCATGCAGCGCCCCGCCCTGTAGCGGTCGAGCCGGTGCCGCACGTGATAGTTCTGCTCGAAGTGATGACCCAGCGGGAAGTACAAAAATGGGCGTCGGCTAGCCGTGAGTTCCATCGCCGTCGTTAGTCCGCCCTGCACGACAGCAAGGTCGCAGGCGGCCAGGTGACGGTACAGCTCGTGCACGTACGGCCGGATTTCAAGCCCGTCATGGCTCGGCAGGCTGTCAGGATCGATCCGAGGACCGGCGACCACGATCATCCGAAGGTCGGGCACTCGCTCTTTCGCCTCGGGAAACGCGGCGATGACGCGCCTTAGCAGCTGGCCGCCGACCCCCGAACCGCCCACGGTCACGATGCACAGGCGCTCGTCCTGCCGATAACCGAGTGCCTCACGATCCGCGAGCTGGCGTGGGTCGAAGCCGGTGACATAGCCGGCGAAGTCATAGTGCTGCTCGGTCCAGTCGCGGATTCGGGGCAGGCCGGGGCCGAAGGTGTCTGGGACGATGTCGTCGGGGTCGCCGACGAAGATGGCGCGGTCACGGACCCGCGGGTAGCGGGCGATGTGCTCTATCATCTCGGCGTTGTAGTCGGCGGTCAGGAAGGCTTCGCGCTCGCCGCCGTCGGGCATCGGTAGCCAGCCGACGAAGTCAGTGAGCCAGGCGTAGGCGGCGGTCTTCTGCTCGGGGTTCTCGTGCAGGTAGTAGTCGAGTTCCCAGGCTTCGTCGCCGATCCACAGGTCGTAGTCCTCCTCGCGGGCGAGGTCGTGGAAGACCATGAAGTTGGCGAGAAGGATCTCGTCCATCCGCCGGATGGCCTGGAAGCAGTGCAGGTCGTGCTCGGCCGACTCGGACTCGATGTGCCCGGACTCATTGGCCAGGTACGCGCTGGCCGGGTGAACGCGCTCACCATGCGCTTCCAGGACCCTGGTGACCGGATGCTGGGCGAGCCAGTCGATCTGCAGGCCTGGGTGCAGCTTGCGCAGCTCGCCGGCGATCGCCACATCGCGCTGGGCATGGCCCAGGCCGATCGGCGAGGAGATGTACAGCGCGCGCTTGGGGCGCGCACTGCCCCGCGCCCAGCGCGGGGGAACGGCCGGGGGGGCGGCGAAGTCGCGCAGCAGCAGGTTGACCTTGACCGGGTCACGGACGTGCGGGCCATGGCCGGAGCCCTCGAGCAGCACGAGGTCGCCGCCGGTCTCGGCGGCGAGCGCGATCCCGCGGCCGGGCCCGGTAATCGCGTCCGCAGTGCCCTGGATCACCAGCACCGGGCAGCGGACTCGGCCGCACAACTCGCGGGCGGTCTCCTCGTCCAGCCCGTTGCCGATCTCCGTCGCGATAAGCGTCTCGGCGGTGGTCTCCAGGCCCCAGCCGATGCAGTCTTCAATCGGCTTGGTCGAGTGCGGCTCGGTGAACATCTGGGAGAAGAAGAACTCCAGGAAGCCGCGGTAATCCCGCAGCCAGTAGTGCAGGTTGTCTTTCGCCCAGCCCTCGTCGGTGGGCAGCACCTCATCCCACGGGTAACGGGTGCGGTCCTCCAGCGGCGAGGCGAACGGCACAGCCGGGCAGATGAACACGGCCCCGGTCACCCGGTCCGGGTGCCCGGCCGCCATGATCAGGCCGCGTTGCGCGCCGACCGAGAGCGACACGATCGCCGCGCGCTCGGTCGCGGTGGCATCCATCACTGCCAGGGCGTCGGCGGCGAACTCGTCTTCCCCGTATCCGGCCGCCGGGCGGTCGGAGCGGCCGTTGCCGCGGCCGTCGAAGGTGAGCACGCGGCAGTGCCGGGCCAGGTAGGGGATCTGCATCTTCCAGTGCCGGGAATGGATGATCGACCACGTCGGAAGCAGGAACACGGTCGGCTCGCCGGAACCGTAGACCTCGTAGAAGAGCCGCACCCCGTCGCGCTCGGTGTAGCCGGAGCTGTCGGGGTACCGTGCCCTGGTCTGCTCGCGCTGAGCGGCGGCGAGCTCCAGCCCGTTGTGACTGGCCGGCGCGGCTTGGGTCACCGGCCTGGCCATCACGGGCGGGCCTCGAAGACCAGGTTGAACGGAGTTTCCGCTGCGCGCCGGAAGTGTCCGAACCCACCTGCTCCGACGACCTCGCCGATCCGTCCCTGGCCGGCTTGCGCGCCGAGCGCGAGCCCGACGCTCTGCGAGAACGAGGCGGGCGTGCACAGCAGGGTTGAGAAGGCATAGTAGGCGCGTCCGACGGGGTTGATGTTCTCCTCAACGCCGTCGCCTGCGTTCGGCTCTGCGATCATCCAGGTGCCGTCAGGCTTGAGTGTTCCGCGGACGTGACGCGCAGCTCCACCCGGGTCACCCATGTCGTGCAGGCCGTCGAACATCGTGACAAGGTCGTAGCCAGTGCGCCCGTGCTCGTGGCAGCCGAAGCCGGTGCCTTCTTCCCGGGCCGCATCGACGATATTCGGCGAGTCGAGCACTGAACACAGCGCCGCCTGCGCGTTCAGCCACTCGCGCACATACCGCTCGGCTGGGAGCACGAACTGCATGAGCTTGTCGCCGTCGATTTCGACCCCATGCTGGGTAATGGTCATGATGTCCCTTCCCTGGCATCGCGATTTCAGCGAAGCTAGCCCGATTGCGGCTTTCGCCGCTTCCGGGGGGGCACCTAGTATTCGCGGGGGCCGATGCGGCCCGTATCGGTGCCCCGCCAACCGCGCTTTGCCGCTCGGTCGCGAACATGAGCTGCCAGCAATACATGCGGCCCTGGACAGGATCCCAGCGTCGCGGGCTGTCGCGACTAGCTCGGCGTTGATCGCGCATTCCGAGCGCGGTGGGTCTGACCTCTGCGTCACCATCCCGTGTATGGCACTTGCGGTTTGCCATCACCTGATACCGTCCGGACGTCGGCTTGCAAGTCGCAATCACTTGGGGGCTCATGATGGCGGACACCACCTGCCACATGTCGATCTCACTGGACGGCTTTGTCGCCGGGCCGGACCAGAGCCGCGATGACCCCCTGGGCAAGCGGGGGCGGGAGCTGCACGGCTGGCACCTCGGCGACCCGCGAGCCAACGATGCCGACAAGGTCGCGACCCAGTGGCTCATGCGCTCGCGGGGTGCGTACGTGATGGGCCGGAACATGTTCGGCCCGATCCGCGGGGACTGGGATGAGGAATGGACCGGGTGGTGGGGCCCCGAACCGCCGTATCACGCGCCGGTGTTCGTGCTGACCCATCACAGACATGACCCGATCCAGATGGACGGCGGGACGACCTTCCATTTCGTCACCGGAGGCTTCGACGCGGCCTACTCCGCAGCGTGCCAGGCCGCCGGGGGCAACGGGGTGGATATCGCCGGCGGGGCCTCAACCGTCCGGCAGGCGTTGATCGCCGGCGTGATCGACGAACTCACCCTCGACATCGCACCGGTCCTGCTCGGTTCGGGCGAGCGCATCTTCGACGGGGTTGAAACCTTTGGCTTCGAGCCGGCCGAGGTGCTTCACTCGCCGCTGACCACACACATCCGCTACCGCCGCGTCAGCTGACTCGGCTGCCCGCTGCGGCGCTGCTTGACCCCGCCGCGACCGCAGCCGCCGCGACGACTATCACACCGCGCTGCTGAACCAGGCCCAAGCCGCCTGCACCCGGCAGCAACCCGCGGCAGAACATCGTCATCGGCAGTCCCAGCAGCAAAAACTGGCCGCCGCGCCGCGCCGCACACGC
The DNA here is from genome assembly GCA_963831615.1 of uncultured Actinomycetota bacterium. Lineage (GTDB taxonomy): Bacteria > Actinomycetota > Actinomycetes > Streptosporangiales > Streptosporangiaceae > JAJYUU01. Next base: position 1,261,181 of record CAWHQU010000008.1, read on the forward strand.
GGCTAGCGCAAATGTGCCGTTCGCGCGCGCCAGGCAACAGGGGAGACCTCCCCCGGGGGAAGCACCGCTGATCCCCCGAAACGGCCAGGCTGTTCTTGAGACTCCCGAGCATGCCGACATGGAAGCGTGCGGGGCCGTCGCTGATGCGCTGGCCGCGCGTCTACTCGGGACGGCCGGAATACGGCGGAAAGGGGCCGCGGGCTGAGCGTTGCTGATTAGGGTGATCGCCCCCTCGACGCCGCTCACTGGAACGGCCGCACCTCGATCTTCCGATCGCAGACCTTCGACGCCTCGGTGGCGAGCTTGAGCGCCACATCCAGATCGGGGGCCTCCCACACCCAGACGCCGGCGAGGTACTCCTTCGACTCCACGAAAGGCCCGTCGCTGAACACCGGCTGCTCACCCCAGTTGTCGATGACAGTGGCCGCGTTGGTGTCCGCGAGTCCGCCCGCGAAGACCCAGTAGCCCTCGGCGATAAGTCGTTCGTTGAACGCACTGATGGCAGGCCGCGTGTCCGTGCTGCCGGGATTGGTCTTGTCATCGATCACGGAAGCCAGGTACTGCATCTGAAGATCATCTCCTGTGGTGTCAAGACAGCGTGGTTCGGTGGTCAGGACTTCAAGCCGTTGGCGCATACTGCGGGGGCCCGGCCGGCCGGTAGACCTGGATCGTCACGCCCTTGGAGTCGACGCGCGACTCGACCAGGTCGAGCGCAAGATCCGGGCCCGCGCCGGGGAGCAGCCGCGCGCCCTGGCCGACGACCACCGGAACGGTGATCAGAGTCATCTCGTCGACCAGATCGTTCTCCAGCAGCCACCGGGTCAGGATGCCACTGCCGTGCACCTGCAGCTCACCCCCCGGCTTGGCCTTCAGCTCTCGGACGGCGGCCGCGACGTCTCCGGACAGGACAGTCGTCTCCGACCACGCCGGATCGGTGAGCGTGGTCGACGCCACGTACTTGGGCCGGGTGTTCAACGATTCCATGACGGACTCCCAGCCAGGGACATCCTGGACCGTAAGGGTCCCCCATGAGCCGGCGAACAGCTCGTAGGTCCGCCGGCCGAACAGGAACGCCTCGGCGCGCTGGTAGGTCTGCTTGATGAACGCCTGGGTCTCGTTGTCGCCCTTGCCCCGGGCCCATCCGCCGCGCTCGAATCCGTTCCTGCGGTCGTCCGACGCGGCGCCGTTGCCCTGCATCACTCCATCGATGCTGACCTGAGTCATGGTCATCAGCTTCATGATCGCGGTCCCTTACATTGGCGCCTCCCCTTGTGGGCGGCCTCACCCCTGCTACGAACACCACCGCCCCGATCCGACACCCTTCCCGGATGTCTTTAAAGAACTTCTTCGGGACGCCGGTCGTCAGCGATCCGACAACACGACAGTTTCGGCGACAGCGCTCCACCACCTCAAACGCGCCCCCCGCGGACAAGCGCTTGGCCCAGATCGATCACGAAGATCCAGACCAGTGATGGCGCGGGGCCGCGCGGTGCACCCCCGCGTGGCCTTCCGCCGCTGCTTTCATGCTTGGCTGCCTGTCGGCACTTCCGCGGGGATGGTGTCGGTCCGGCTGGTGCCGGGGATCGTGAGGGCGAAGTCCGCGCCAAACGCCGCTGCGGGGCTGACGGCGCCGGACGGGGACCGGGCGAGTGTTTCCTCGACGGCCCGGATGCTGGCGGCGGCGGTGAAGGCGTAGGACTCGCCGGTGTGCAGCCATGCTTCTGCGGTGCCGTCCGGTCCCGCCGCTCGGGCCCAGCCGTATGACCGGTAGGCCGGGGCCTCGGCGGCCTTGTCATCGGAGGCGTGCGCACTCGGGGCGCCGGGTACAGCGGCGTAGGCGGTGATGTCGGCTGCGCCGGTGGCCTGGAAGGCTGCCTCGAGGTCTCCGGTGGGCAGCGGCATGATGCTGCAGGGCCCGTCGGGGAAAATGATGGTAATGATTCCTGAGCCGAGAGGGCTAGGCTCGAGACGGCCTGCCCGGCGGATCCATCCTCCGAAGGGCATGTTCTCGCTTCTGGATGCCGCTACGCCTGGGCCTGCCTGTGCGACGGCCGCCCGGCTGGCGACTTCGAGCTTTGTTGCGCCGCCGACGGCGGCGCTGACGTAGCGTGCGAGGCAGTTGGTGGCGATGACGCCGAACCCGGCACCGGGCATGATCGTGAGCCCGGCATCTTGGGCACGCTGGTTCAGGTCGTAGAGGGCGCGGAAGGCTTGGCGTCAACCTGGCGTCCGACCGCCCTATGGCTGCTCACCTCCCGGACCTGGACGCCGCCCCGGCCCATGGGCTTGGCAGGAGTTCAGGACTCGTGTCGCCGCAGATGTATCCGCGGCGTTGAGGAACACTACCGCGGCGTCGAGTAGCCGGCCTTCCCGGTCCTGCGCAGCTGGCGAAAGGGCAGCGGCCTGTTCCAGGGCCCAGGCTGAGGCGCCTGCGTCACCCGCGGCAGCAGTAGCCTGGGCGGACGCGTCGAGTTCGCATGCCAGCGCCTCGTCGGGACCGACCGACGCCGCGACCCGGTGGGCAAGCCGCGCGCGGCCGGCCGTGACCGCAGCGGCCCGAGCGTGCAGTTCTCTCCTGCTCGTCGGGCTGAGATCGGCATAGATCGCCGCCCGGTACAGCGGATGGGCAAAAGCCAGATCCGGCTCCGAAGCGCCTTCGGCCAGCAGTCCGGCTGCGACTGCCGCATCCGTCTCGTTCCGCGCATCGGGCAGCCGGGCGACCGAGGCGATAGCCGGGATCGGCGCGTGCTGTCCCAGCACCGAAGCTGCCGCCAGGAATGACTGAGTCGTGGCTGAGAGCGCTGCCACCCGGGCGAGGATCACCGCTGACAGCTGCCGCGGCGCCGGCAGTCCCCGATCCCCCGCCGCGCTCAGCCCGGCAATGCCGATCTCCTCGAGCAGCGCCCGGCAGTACAGCGCGTTGCCGTCAGTATGGGCAGCCAGCCGAGACGCCCCGCGCTGCGACAGCGCTCCCAGTCCCAGCGCGCCCGCCAGTTCGGTGAGATCAGCAGGGCTAAGGCCGCCCAGGCGCATTCGTGTGACACGCGCATCGCCGCCCACGAAGCGTGCCCAGCCAGGATCGGCCAGTCCGCCGGCCCGCGTCGACACCACCGTCAGCACCTTGTCCGAACGCAGACGCCGCAAGGCAAACAGGAGTGCACGCGATGACGGCCGGTCAGCCCACTGCAGGTCGTCAATGGCGAGCACCACGACCTGGCCGCCGGCTTGCAACCGGTCGAGCAGATCCAGCAGCCGGGCTCCGGCGGCCATCGGGTCCGAGCCCGGCTCCGTCATTGCCCCTGGCTGCAACTGATCGATGATCCCGTAGGAGAGCAGTGTCTCTGCTTCGTCACCGCCCACCTCAAGAATGACAGCGTCCGGCAGCGAGCCGAGGAAGCGGGACTGCAGAGTCGACTTACCAGCCCCGGCCTCGCCCTCCACATAGACCACCTGTGGATGGCCCTTCCCGGCAGCGGCAAGCCGATCGCCGAGGATGCGCAGCTCGCTCTGCCGGCCGACGAAGCCGGCTGGGGTATTCATCAAACTGAAGGCACTGCCGACGCAGCGAGTACTTGCGGCGCGCAGTTCTCGCAGTGAGCGAGAACCACAGTTATCAGCTGGGAAGAAACCGGACACCCGGGTGACGACGGTGGCACCGGCCGGAGTATCAGGGCGATCATGGTGTGCTGGCGCGGGTTCGGTACCAGGCGACAGTCGCGGTGATGGCGTAGGCCAGCGGGGTGCCGGAGGACCCGAAGGCGGACTCATATTTGCTGGTGTCCAGGACGAAGGGCTCGTCGAACTGGTAGTAGGTTTCGGCCAGTCCGCGCAGCGTCGGGTTGATCAGCCCGAGAGCGCGCAGGGCCAGCTTGTTCACCGACCTGACGGCCACGGGATGCCCGACCTGGTCGGCCACCAGGTTGAGGAGTGCGCGGGTGGTGCCGGTGTGCGGTCCGGGAAGGTGCCATATCTGGCCGGCGGCGCGAGGGTCGGTACCGAGGGTGGCCAGGCCGGCGGCGATGTCGGGAACGTAGCTGTAGGTGTGGGGCAGGTCAGGGTTGCCGATGAAGTCGGCGCGCCGGCCGGCCAGTGCGTTGCCGAAGACCCGCTCGCCGAGCGTTGATCCCTGGGTGACGCCGGCGCCGAAGAAGTCCGAAGCCCGCCCTATGGCGATGCGGATCCGGCCGGCTTCGGCGGCCGCCAGCAGCTCGGCGGTCATGACCGCCGGGGTCCGCCCCTTGACGGTCGTGGCAGCGAGCGGGAGGTCCTCGGTCATCGGCCCACCTCCGGTCGGGCCGTAGCCATACAGATTCTCCAGGCTCACCAGCAGCGCGCCAGAGCGCTCACCGGCGGCCAGCACGCCCCGCTGCAGCGGCGGGAAGAGTTCCGGCCAGCGAGCGTACGGGGCGTTGAGACACTGGTAGATGACTGCGGCGCCCTTCGCGGCATCGCTGGCCGCATCAGGGTCGGTGGCGTCCGCGGCCCGCCAATCGATGCCCTCTGCCAGGCCCGTCGGCCTGCCCCGCGATACCACCCGCACAGCGGCGCCCCGTCCCGCGAGCAATGCGGCGAGCACGCGACCGACCTGCCCCGCGCCGAAGACCACGTGCAGGCTGTGGTGATCCACCGCAGCGACCGGAGCAGCGGCGACCTCGCCGGGACCTGCGTCCGCCGGCATGTCAGGCATTGCCGCAGCGCCCGCGATCAGGCCATGCCCTGCTTGATGTACCGGAGGTTGCAGCTTGCCCGGCGCCGCAGCGGCGTGGGTACTGCGGGATGTCGTCATGCGGGATGACGGTGAGCGCGTCGCTGACGCAAAGTGTGGAACCGCAAAGGGCAGATGCTGCCATAACTCGCCTCGGCTTAGCGGCGCACGGCGCTACCAAGGTCCAGAGCAGCCGAAAGGGAATATCAAGTTCGCCCACACGCAGATGGGCGGGTACACCTTCCTGGAGCGGACGCTACGCCCCATCTGCCGAACAAACAAGGAGCCTGGTTGTGCTGGACCCCCGGCCTGGTTCCACGACCAGGGCCTGCACCGCCCGATGGGCACATTCCGGTGCGGCCGGCTTCACAGCGGTCTAGCCGACAGCGATATCCGAACCGGAGCCGTAGCCCCCAACGCCGACGGCAATGAAACTGCCGCTACCGCCGCGCGCGGCGATACCGCTGAACCAATAGGCGGCACCGTCATCGATGCCCGCGCCCCATGTCCCGTCCGACAGACTTTGCAGCCATCCGTCCTGAGTGGAGTACTGAGGCAGGAGCAGCGTGCCCGCAGTTTCGCAGCCAGAGCTCGTGCACTCGATCGCGTTCAGCTCCCCGCCTGCGCCGCCCTGAATACGGGTGACCACGCCGCGGCTGACCGTCAGCACCGAGCCGCCGCCGGACACTGCAAAGCATGTCCTCGCGCTGATGCAGGAGACGCTTTCGGCGCGCGGGTAACCGCTGTCAGCATTCAGTCTGGCTGGCTTGCCGCCGGCGGTGGTCAGGATCAGTCCGTGATAGTCGTTGAAGCCCGGCCCCACCGTGTCGGTACCGACGGCTTCGCAGTCGCTGTGCCAGCAGGAGATGGCCTTCATCGACATCCGCTTGCTGTCGGCGACTCTGACCCGGTGCAGGCGCAGACTGGTGCCGTTCCAGTCGCCGATTTCGATCGCGGACGGGCGGGTGCCATTGTCGGCCCCGGCGATCTCGCAGTTCGTCGGGCTGGCGCACGAGATCGGGCCCAGGGTCGTCCTGGCCGGCAGCGGCAGCGTCCGCTCGGCGACCGGGCGGCCCGCTGAGCTGATCTTCACCAGGTAGGCCGCGGTGCCGCGGACCGGATGGCCGATCGCCCAGCACACCGACTTCCGGCAGCTCACCGAGTCGATCACCGACGAGCCGCGCAGCACGACGACGTGGCTCTGCGCGCCGTCGGTCAGGGTCACCACGACGCCATACGAGCCCCGCGAGCCGACCGCCACGCAGCGCGACGCGGTCAGGCACGACACCGATGTCTCGTCCCCGGAAATAGTGTGGTCGGTCACCGTCTGCTGCGCAGTCCGGGTGATGACCACCGCGCCGTTCGCGGTGGCGGTGCGGGCGGCGGCCCCGGCAGTTCCGGCCGGGCCGGAACTGACCAGGATGACGCCAGCGACCGCGGCCAGAACCGGCACCCAGCTCCAGATCGTTCTCATCGTCTCGCCATCCTTCATGGCCCCGCGTCCAACCGCGATGCCTCAGCCCGCTACCGCGTCCCGTCCACAGCGACGGCCGGCTAGCACGAATCTCCCTGCCCGGCCGGGTCCAGGCAAGGGGAAGCATCCCCATCAGCGGTGACGGGTCGGTTTTCTGCGCCGCGTCAGGTTCTGCAGCGGCCCGTCGCACCTGCCGAAATCTGCGTCGTCGAGCTGGACGAGCTAGAAAACCGGGTTGCCGTGAATCACGAATGAGGCCGACGAGTCGGGCACGAACCGGATGTTGTCCAGCTTGGCGAGCTAGGTGAGCAGGTACGATGCACTGCGACACGAGCCGGAGCCGCTGCCGCGGGCGGGCGTGCCGTGTGCGGCAGCAGGCTTGCCGGTTAGTCGCAGCCGGAGACGAACCGGTACATGTACCAGCCAGGGTTCAGCGCCGGCGCGGCGATGAGCATCGCCGTCTGGTGCCGGGAGTGGTGGCCACTTGCCGGGTCGTCATACCGGACGCTGCACATGTAGTCGCCTCGCGGCGTCGGCGTACACGAGGTGAGCTGGAGATCGGCATCGGATGAGCGCATGGCCTGCAGCGAGGTGAATGCTTGCGGGTCGGTGAGTTCGTGCATTGCGGTGGTGTCGTCAGTGTCGTAAGCGGCCGCCAGGTATGCCATCGCAGCCCCGGGCGTGGTGAAGTGCGGTCCCGCGTACCCGGTCGCCGCGGAGCGGGTGGCCCCGATGGCCGGTGAGGAGGCGGCGGCTGGCCGGGCTCGCGGCTGGTACGGGCGCGGGCCTGCGGGCGGTTGCCGGGCGTGCCGTGACGTGCCGGTGCTGGGCTCGCGGGCCGCTGGCCGGGTGCGGGGAGGCCGCGGCGCAGCCTGCAGCAAGGATCATTAGGCCCGCTGCGCCGGCGGCGCGCGCCATGGCGGCCCGGCCGGACGGCGGCCGGGCGCAGTGATTGGGAAGCGGCATGGTGGTGTCCCCCTGTTCCTCGAGACGGTCCTTCGACCGGTCCGCTGCCTACGACTGGCTAGCTGGCCTGGCGGTTATGGGGAGCACTCCCCGGGCTTTGGCTGACACCAAGCAGCCGCCGGTCCCAGGGCTCACGACCAGACCGATGCGGACATCGTTCCGGGGCGGCCAGAGCCCGATCTCCAGCCACTGCGACGATCGCGCGCGATGTGCTACCTGGCCGAGCGGGGTCGAGCTGATATCGGCGGCGGGCAGCGTCCCGGCAGCACACTTCAGCCTCGCGCCACTGCGATCAGGGGCTGCGCGGCATGGCCGGCCACGCTCCCCCAGTGGCCTGGAGTTGTGGTCTAGCTGACTCAGTGCCGTCTGCGGCCGAAGAGGTCCCGCCGTGTACCGACTCGCGCTCGACACGCTGGTGCTCGACCCGGCCGGCCGACGTGCGACATGTGATCGCCGCGAGCCCGCCGGCACCGTGTGCTGCTAGGCGAGGCCGATCTGCTGCCGCTGCGTAGCCGCGTCCAAGAAGGCGGAGATGATGATGAGCCGGTCGCCGTCCCACTTGGTGGTCTGGCAGAACTCGACGTCGAACGCCTTTCCGGTCGGGGCGATCACGGTGCCGTCGGGCAGGGTCATCTCACCGGTGAAGGTCCCGGTCGCGTTGGTGACCACGGTAATCCAGTCGCCGCTGCCAAACTGGATCGGGTACGGGTCGTTGTACACGTGCAGGTCGGGGAACATGCGCAGCATTTGCTGCATTGCCGCGGCGTGCGCTTCCCGTCCGTAGATCGGCTCTGGGCTTCCAGGGATGTAGGCGACCATGTCGGGGTGGTGGACCTCAACTACTTCCAGACCAAAGAACAGCTGGTCACTGACCGCGATCAGCTGGTTCAGGATGAGCTGTGTCGGCTGATCCGCACGCGCGCACCCGGAACCACCCCGGCCGCAGCCATCCGCGAGTTTGTGCTCGAAACCGTGGAGGCAATCCGCCGCATTCCTGCCGGGCAGTGGCGCGGCGAACTCGGCTTCCTGGCCGCGATCAGCCCGACCGTCCGCCGGCTCGCCCTGGAGATGTCAGACCGCCAGGCCAGCGCCCTCGCCGCCGCCATCGCTGACGCTGAGGCAGTTGCGCCCGAGATCGCAAAGCTGCGGGGGATCGCGCTGGCTGGCGTGTTCCAGATCATCATCACCGAGGCCGGTCACCGCACCCGCGAGGGCCAAAGCCAGGACCAGATCGCCGACGAGCTGCGGCCAGCCATCGAAGCGGTGCTCCACGAACTCGACCGCCGGCTTACCGCGGCGACGGACTAGGAAAGCTGCTTGGCCAGCAGCCCGCGGCGCCGAACCCTGGGCTCGGCGAAAAGGTTTCGCGTCCGCGAAGGTGGCGTCAGCTGCTTCGCACCACCCGCAGGACGGCCTGGTTGGGCTTGGCATGGCTGGATGCGGGGTCCCACTGGTCGTGGCCGCGGCCCATCAATGGCGAGGAAATCAGGAAGTCCGCGGTCGCCCGGTTGCAGGCGACCGGGATGTTGCAGACCACTGCCACTCGCAGCAGCGCTTTCACGTCCGGGTCGTGCGGCTGCGGCTCCAGCGGGTCCCACAGGAAGACCAGAACATCGATCTCGCCCTCGGCGATGCGGGCGCCGATCTGCTGGTCGCCGCCATAGGGACCGCTGCGAAAGCAGGTGACCGGCAGGCCGAGTTCCTCAGTCAGGAGGTGACCGGTCGTGGCCGTTGCGAACAGCTGATGCTCGCGCAGCAGGTCGAGGTTGTACGCGGCCCACTCCAGCATGTCTTGCTTCTTATGGTCGTGCGCGATCAGGGCGATCCGCCGCCGAGTCGGCGCCGGTGCTTGGTCGGGCATGTAATCCTCTCCAGGATCCGTCTTCAGGGCTGCGTGCCCGTAGGCTGGAACCTCGTCTGGGCCCGATGTCATACCAGCAATGGCGGCTCGTCGTTCATCAACAACGCGCTACCAATGGCCGCCTGGGTTGCAGCCGCAGCCAGGTGATGGCGCGGGCAGCGAGCAGGTGCGCACCGGAACTCGGGCCCGCGAACAGTCCGAACGGCGTGCAGCGCGCGGGAGCGGGCGCGGCGGCGTGGACCGCTACCCCTCATCGCGCCGGGTGCGCGCCGGGATGTCCGCCGGCGTCGTTGGGCTGCTTCTCGTGCAGCCTGGACCGGGGCGGCGGACTCGAGCGCCCCTAAAGGACCGTCATTTAGCCGACTGCGCCTTCCATCTGCAGCTCGATCAGGCGGTTGAGCTCGAGGGCGTACTCCATCGGCAATTCTCGTGCGATGGGCTCGACGAAGCCGCGCACGATGGTGGCGGCGGCCTCGTCCTCGGTCATGCCGCGGCTCATCAGGTAGAACAGCTGGTCCTCGGAGATCTTGGAGACGCTGGCCTCGTGGCCCATCTCCACGTCGTCCTCGCGCACGTCAACGTACGGGTAGGTGTCGGACCGGCTTACCGCGTCGATGAGCAGCGCGTCGCACTTCACCGTGGACTTGGAGTGCTCGGCGCCCTCCTGAACCTGCACCAGGCCGCGGTAGGACGTGCGCCCGCCTGCCCTGGCGACAGACTTGGAGATGATCTGAGAGGACGTGTTCGGCGCGCAGTGCACCATCTTGGCCCCGGCGTCCTGGTGCTGGCCAGCGCCCGCGAACGCGACCGAGAGCGTTTCGCCCCTGGCGTGCTCACCCATCAGGTAAACCGCCGGGTACTTCATCGTGACCTTGGACCCGATGTTCCCGTCGACCCACTCCATGCTCGCCCCGGCCTGGGCCACGGCCCGCTTGGTGACCAGGTTGTAGACGTTGGCCGACCAGTTCTGGATGGTGGTGTACCGGCAGTGGGCATCTTTCTTCACGACGATCTCGACAACGGCCGAGTGCAGCGAGTCCGAAGAGTAGATCGGCGCGGTGCAGCCCTCGACGTAGTGCACGCTGGCGCCCTCATCCACGATGATGAGGGTCCGCTCGAACTGGCCCATGTTTTCGGTGTTGATCCGGAAGTAGGCCTGCAGCGGGATGTCTACTTTGACGCCCCTGGGCACGTAGATGAAGCTGCCGCCGGACCAGACCGCGGTGTTCAGCGCGGCGAACTTGTTGTCCCCGACCGGGATGACCGTGGCGAAGTACTCCTGGAACAGGTCGGGGTGCTCCCGCAGCGCGGTGTCGGTGTCCTTGAAGATGACGCCCTTCTGCTCAAGGTCCTCGCGGATCTTGTGGTAGACAACCTCGGACTCGTACTGCGCCGCGACGCCGCCGATGAGCCGCTGCTTCTCTGCCTCGGGGATGCCCAGCCTGTCGTAGGTGTTCTTGATGTCGGCGGGCAGCTCATCCCAGCTAGCCGCCTGCTTCTCGGTCGACCGCACGAAGTACTTGATGTTTTCGAAATCGATACCGGACAGATCCGCGCCCCAGGTCGGCATCGGCTTACGCCGGAATAGCTTCAGGCCCTTAAGCCGCAGGTCCAGCATCCACGCCGGCTCGTCCTTCAGTGCCGAGATGTCCCGGACGACGTCCTCGGAGAGGCCCCGGCGCGCGTACTGACCCGCCGCGTCGGAGTCGGACCAGCCGAACTTGTAACGCTCCAGGCCGTCAAGCTCGGGGTGCGCGATTGCCGTCATGCGGAAATGCCTCCGGACTCAGTTGCTGTTGTGTCGGCGGCGGTGCCGACCGTGGTCTTCCGGATGTGCGCGAGCGATTGCGCGGTGACCCCCGTGGTGCGTATGGCGTCACTGTGCGCGTTCGTCGCTAGGCGCTGCACGGCGGTGCCGGGCGGGCGGACGCCTCAGTCTGCGCCTCGCGCAGCTGCGGGTATTCCGCCAAGTGGCTCCGGCTCTCCATGCCCTAAAGACTACCACCAATTCTAGAAACGCATTGCTAGTTATTTACTACCTGCGTTCGGCCGGGGCCGGCACCGCTAGGCGCCGCCGCTGCTGGCGGCTGGCTCTGACGTCGGTTTCGGTCTCGCTGGGGCAGGCGTTGCCGGGCGCAGCGCCAGGATTTCGTTGATGCCCTGGGTGATGCAGGTCCGGAACAACGCCGGATCGGTGATGGCCGCGGCATCGGTGTTGATCCCTATGCAGCAGGTCCCGGCGTGAGAGATAAGAGTGATCATGGCAGCGCAGCCGGGCAGCGGGCCGAACGGGTACATCCGCGTGATCTTTGCCCCGGCCAGGTAGACCGGGTAGGGGATGCCGGGCACGTTACTGACTTGCGCGTCGTTGCTGGCGGTCATGCTGGCCAGGACTCGTGCCACCCACGGGCCAGGCAGATGGCTGAGCGCCGGTGAGAGCAGCGCTGCCGCGTTGACCGCAGGCTCTGCCCTGGCGGCGATCACGAATTCCCGCACTTGCCGCATGCGCTCCCGCGGATCGCGCTCGGCGACCGGAGCAGCGAAACGGGCAGCAGCGAACCGGTTGCCGCCGGCCGCGTCCGCCGCGGTCCGCAGGCTGATCGGCATCGCGACCGGGATCGTGTCGACGGGAACGCAGAAGTGCTCGTGATAGCGCCGGAACCCGCCGAGCACCGCGGCCACGAACGCGTCGTTGACCGAGCCGCCCGCCGACTTCGCCGCCGCCTTCAGGTCGGCCAGCGGAACCTCGGCGATCTCGAACCGCCACTGCAGGCTCCGCGGGCGCAGCAGCGGCGAGGACGCTCCGGTCGCCGGGTCGGCCACGCGGCGCACCGAGGACGCGAATGCGATCGCATCCTGCACCGAGCGCGCGGGCGTTCTCAGTGCCCGCGCGGCGAGCCCGACAGCGGCAGCCGACTGCCGGATCGCCCGTCCGGGGGCCCCGGCGGCCTGCCGTCCTGCCTGAGCCGCGAGTATCTCCACCGGAGTGCGCGTATCAGCTGGCGGTGCGGCAGGTTCTGGCCTGTCGCGCATCGGCGCACGGGTGCGGCTGTGCAGCATCGCAAGCAGTTGGACGCCGCCGATTCCGTCGGTTATGCAGTGGTGAGCCTTCAGGATGTAGGCGGCCCGGCCGCCTTCCAGGCCGTCGATGACAACGGCCTCCCACAGCGGCCGGGTCAAGTCGAACGGGCGCATGGCGACAGACTGCGCGATCTCGAGCACCTGACTTAGCGTGCCCGGCGCCGGCACGTGCACGTGCTTCAGGTGGTAGCCGAAGTCGAGCTCAGCCTCGGCCACCCACGCAGGCGCCCCCAGGGTCAGCGGTGGCTCGACCACCCTCTGCCGGAACCTGGGCACGATTCGGGAGGCCCAGTCGTGTGCCCTGAGTAGCCGGTCGGCGTCCGGGACCTGGTCAAGAAGCTCGACCAGCGTCAGTGTCGACCGGAGCCGCGGGTCGGCTTCGGCACGCCACATGACGGTCTCGAACGCGTCCATCTCCGTCGCCGCAGACCACTCCGCTCCGGCCGCGACGAGATCGGGCTGATGCCCGCTCATCGCGTCGCCACCGGTCCCAGGTCCGGACCAGCGAGCGAGCTGGCCAGCCTGCCGGCGTACAACCAGCGGACCTCAGCGACACGTTTGGCCGGCTCATCAGTCGCGCACGCACCGACCAGAACGTCGGCAACTCCCTCAGCGAGCGCCACCGGTGACCTCCGCCCACTACGAGGCATCCAGGAATCGGCGGCACCGACGCACGCGGCCTGGTAACGCACGTGCACCCAGGACTGCTCACGGCGCTCGTCAGCTTCACGCTACCCGGTTGCGGGAGAACCCGAACCTCGGCGTGCTTCAACGCCGACTTCTACGCCGCCGCCCACAGTCCCTGGCCCTTGCTGATCATGGTTGTGGCGGGGGAGCGCGGTAGAGGCCCATACCCGCCAGTTGGTCACGGGCGCCGGCTATTGCAGGGTCAGCTGCGGGCCCGGCGCTGCCGCTAGTTGCTGTCTGGTAAGGGACCGGGCGGTCAGACACATGCGCGGGCGGCCCCTGCAGCAGCCGACGGCCCCGGGCCGGACGTGGATGATGCGAGTATCCGGGCCAGAGGGCCTTCACCAGGCCTTGAGTCATGCGCCAGCGCAGGAAGCGCGCGCGGTGATCCAGGATGCCATGCTGCCCGGACAGTTTGTAGCTGGCAGCGGCGCGCAGGTTGAGAATCAGGTTTTCGCGGATCGACTCCACCTCGTGCATGCTGCCGCAGTTATGGCACCGGTAGGCGACGTCTGTCATTGGGCTCCCGCCCGAAACAACGGCCCGCGTGTGCGGGCGGTAAAACAAAAACTCCGGGCCCTTTCCACAGCCGCGACGAAACGCTGCTGTGGCTGCCGGGGTCCGGAGCAATGCTTTGACATTACGCCGCAGCCGCGGCTACGGATAGAGGGAAGCGGACACAGATCATCCACCTGTGCCGAGGGACGCCGCACCTTCGACGCGATCACATGCAATCGGCTGCCCGAATCAATGCCGTCAGCAGTAAGTGACGCCTCCTGCCGTCAACGCTGGAGGCGTGACGCCAGGAGGCGCTCTCGCGCGTGGCGCGGGCTAGGCGGCGGGGGTCCGGCCGCTTGGCCCGCGACGTCACGCGCCGTTCTTGCTGGCGGATCCGGCTACCGCAGGCTTACCTTTGCCTGGGCGGACCTGGATGCGCTTGGCGTGTACTTCCTCTGCCTTGGGCACCAGGATCTGCAGGACGCCGTCCTGCGCAGAGGCCTCGATCTTGTCCGCCTGAACGTGCCGGGGCAGGGTGATCGACCTCCGGAACGCGCCGTAGCGGCGCTCGGCCCGGTGGACCTTCTCTCCGGCCGTGACGGGTGCGACGTGCCGCTCGCCTTGGATGGTCAGCAGGCCGTCCTGGAACGTGATCTCCAAGTCCTCGGTGACGATCCCCGGCAACTCCGCGGTCACCACGTACGCGTCCTTGCGCTCGGCAATGTCGACCGCGGGTGCCCACGCCTGACCGTCGGCGTCGCCGCCGGGCTGCCGGCCGAACTGGCCAGAGGCCCAGTGGCTTGGCATCCTGCTCTGCCGCATTAGCTCATCCTGCGCGCTGCGCATGTCATCGAACAGGTCCCAGCTTGTCATGACTGTCATGTCGTTCTCCCTTGCGTCTCTCGCCGGGCCAGCGGCCCAGCGGACCCGGGAAAAAATGCAATTCGAATGAACGACATTCGCTTCCGAGCAACACTGTTCACTATACTGTGAACTTAGTTCACGGTCAAACTCACGGACCAGAGGCGCGACCATGCCGAACCAGCCGCAGCCAGACGCCGAAGCACGCCCGCTCGGGCCGTGGTTCAACCCTCCAGACGGAGTAGAGACCCGCCGCCGCACGCTGACCCGCGAGCGCATCGTCGCCGAGGCCCTCACCGTCATCGCGGCCGACGGCGCTGGCGCGCTCAGCATGCGGACCCTCGCTGCCCGTCTCGGAGTGGTCCCCGGCGCCCTGTACCGGCACGTGCGCAGCAAAGAACAACTCTGCGACCTGGCCATGGACGGAGTGCTCGCCGAGGTCGACACCCGGGTCGGCCGTGAACTCGGCTGGGCCGAACAGGTCAAGCCCCTCGCCCGCAGGCTGCGCACGGCGCTGGAGAACCATCCCGGTATCGCCGCCATGCTCAAGACCCGCGACCCCCTTGGCCCGCACTCCCTTGCGCTGGCCGAGGCCTTCCTCTCCGCGCTACAGGAAGCCGGCCTTCCAGCACGGGCAACCGCGCAGGCGTTCTCCCTGATCTACGACTACACCCTCGGGTTCGCGCTCACCGACCGCACCACCGTCAACGAGCAGCGCGTTCAGGACCCCGCGACGCGCCGTCAGCTGCACGCGTTCTTCCGGTCTTTGCCAGCCCGCCAGTTCCCGGCCCTGGCGACGCTCGGCCAGCATGTCTGGGCCGGCAACCGCGACCAGCGATTCACTGCGGGCCTCGACACCATTCTGGCCGGGCTCGAGGCAGCCAAAGCGCGCCTGGCGAGCCTGGCCACCCCGACGCTGAAGCCAGTTAGGGCGATCCGAATGCGACTAGCGCGAACCTAGCGACCAACGCGAACCTAGCGACCAACGACCAACGGGCCGGTCTAGCTGACGTCGGCGGCTGCGCCGGATGGTGATACCGGGACGCGGTTGGTTGCGCCGCTCCCGGCAGCTCGCTCACCCTGCTCGATGCACCCGCAGCCCTGCCCGTGCGCGTCGGTGTGCAAGATCTTGAGGTACTTCAAGGCTGTCTGGTTTATCTGGTAATCGTGCTCGGCCCTCACTCGGTCGGTGTCGGCCTGACGGTTCTGGCTGAGAAGGATCAGCGGCGCTGCGTAGGCGGCCTGAGTGGAGAAGACCAGGTTCAGCAGAATGAACGGGTACGGGTCCCAGTGATGAATCGCGGCGATCAGGTTCAGGCCGATCCATACCATGACGATCATGGTCTGAACGACGATGAATTTCCAGGACCCGAATACTGCCGTCACCCGGTCGGCCAGCCGCTCGCTCCTGGTCCGGTCATCGTGGCGGCGCTTGTTAGCCGGGTGCAGGTGTCCGCCGGTGCTCATGTGCTGTCCGCAGTGCTGGCCGACGTGATGCGGCGGACTACGTAGTGAGCGGTCACTTTGGCCTCGCCTGGGATAGAAGTGTGCAGCGAGGCGATTTCAAGACCGACGCACGGTCCAGACCTAATCGCGAACTCATTCATGCTGCTCAGTACATTTGCCATGCACGCCCGCAGTGAGCGGGCGTGCATGGCATTTCTCATGCGGTGGGGGCTGCGTCGGGCAACGTGGCAGCGTGGCCGTTTTGGCTGGCGTGGGCGGCTGGTACCGGGATGGCGTCAGGACCGCGTGCATGTGCGGGGTGGCCGGTGAGGATTTCAGTGCCGGGGCTGACGCGCCTGGCGTGGATGAGGCCCAGGCCGCTGAGGACGAGCATGACGAGCGCGGCGATGAATGCCGCGATGGCGGCGATGCCTGCGATGGTGGCCATGGTGCCGAAGGCGTAGGCGTTGAGCAGCAGCCCGCGCAGTGTCTCGCCCTTGAATACGGTGGCGACCTGGCCCGCGAGCTTGAGGTTAGCGGGCTGCGCGATGGCCTCGGTGGATAGCTGGGCGTAGGTCTTGCCGCCGCCGATCTCCACCAGGTGAACGGCGATGAAGTCGTTGGCCCAGACTTCGGCCTGCTGCCCGGTCAGCAGCTGCTGCCCGGCGTACTGGGATACCGACGGGATCATCGACGGGGTGATCTCGGTGCCGGCCTTGGGGTGGGCGAAGGCCGATGCCGGCGGGAAGTAGATTTTCTGGGCGGCGAGCTGACTGTGGACCTGGTTGCCGATGAAGTTGTGGCCCCACAGCGCCAGTCCGCCGGCGACGGCGAGAGTGACGGCGAGGAACAGGCCGGCGATGGAGACCAGGAGGTCGAAGGTTCTGCGTTTCATGACGCTTGTCCTTAGCTGAAGCAGGTTCACAGGCTGGCTGATGCGCCGGGCCTGATATCTGGCGGGCGGGCCTGGCAGGCCGCCAGACGGCGGCAGGTTGCTAGACGGCTTCGGTGACGGTCGAGCCGTTGGCAGCGGCTGCCGCCGGACGGATGCCCGCCGGGGCCGGCGTCGGGCTTGTGAGCCCCGGGACCGGGCTGGCGGCGGCGGTCTCGCGGGCGAGGAAGGTACCGAGCTCGGCGATGGTGGTCATCAGCGGGGCGGGGAACACCACGGTGGTGTTCTTGTCGACGCCGATCTCGACCAGGCTCTGCAGGTTGCGCAGCTGCAGGGCCAGCGGGTGGGCCATCATGATGTCGGAGGCGTCGCCGAGCGCGGCGGCGGCCAGCGACTCGCCTTCGGCGTTGATGATCTTCGCGCGCTTCTCGCGTTCGGCTTCGGCCTGCCTGGCCATCGCGCGTTTCATGCTGTCGGGCAGCTGGATGTCTTTCAGCTCGACCAGGGTGACCTCGACGCCCCATTCGACAGTGGACACGTCGAGGATCTTGCGGATGTCCAGGTTGATCTTGTCGGTCTCCGACAGGGTCTGGTCCAGGGTGTGCTGGCCGACGACCTTCCGCAAGGTGGTCTGGGCGATCTGGTCGATCGCGGTGCTGACGTTCTCGATCGCGACCACTGACCTGACCGCGTCGACGACCCGGAAGTAGGCGACCGCCGAGACGTCCACGCTGACGTTGTCACGGGTGATGATGCCCTGCGACTGGATAGGCATGGTGACGATCCGCAGCGACACCCGGTGTAGCACGTCAGCGAACGGGATGATCAGCCGCAGGCCCGGCTCCCGGGCGCCCACCGCCCGGCCCAGCCGGAACAGCACGCCCCTCTGATACTGCTTCACGATCCGCACCGATAGCGCCAGCCCCAGCACAACCAGGACCACCACCACAACCACGACAATAATCAGGATCTTCATGAGGAACGCGCCACGTTCCCGCTGGTGGCGGAGTAGCCGCACGGTCGGACTGCGGTCAGCCGTCTGGGGGAGTCGGCCGCGAGTCCGGTATGGTTCCGCTGGTTTGGCCAGCCATTGACCGGACGGAAATACCCGCCGGCACCGTTCACGGCAACTCGGGGAACTGGCCGGCATAGAAGCCGGTGATCTGTTTTCCAGTTCAGGATTATGGCCGCGACGAAGTTTTCGATGACAGTCATGCTGTACGCGCCGATCGGGGCCCAGACGGGCCCGATTGCGAAACGCCGGGGGCGAGACTGGCATGGAGGCCAGGGTGCGGAATACCCTCAGTAAAATTGACTGTACGTCAAGTTACCGGCAAAGTCGAATGCATTCCATGCCTTCACCTGCGTTGCCATTTCCAGGCTCAGTCAATTGTGCTAGTGATTTCCAGCGTAAAAGCAAATGCAAAAGCAAAGCACCAGGGGCGGGTCCGTGGCAACGGAATCCGGGAACTAAAAAGCTCCGGGTATCTCGGCGGCACTTACGTTTAGCGAACACCGAGGTCCGGAGCGGTCACTCCACGCTAGCACGGCCCGGATGACACCTGCGACCGCGACCTCTTGGCAGCCTGAACTTAGACAACGAGCGTGGGCTCGTCGGGCGCGGAGAGACTCAGGATGGTCCCGGCGACCGCGGGTGAAGCGCTGATCCTGGCTTCCAGAGCCCGCAGGCGGACGGCGAGGTGGGATTCGGTGTCGTCTCCGGTGAGATCGACGTCGCCGATGACTGAGACCATTCTGGGGCCGACGATCTCCAACCGCAGATAAGTCACCCTGGCGACCTCCGGCGCGTCCAGCAGGGCCTGGATGGCGGCTACGCGAACGCGCGGGTCTGCCTCCTGCCCGATCAGGAACTGCCGGTTCCGGTTGATCAGGACCAGCGCGGTCACAGCCAGCAGTACGCCGATCACGATTGAGCCGACGGCGTCCGGAATTGGCGAGCCGGTCAGCTGGTGCGCGGCCAGGCTGGCGGCCGCGATCAGCAGGCCGGCCAGGGCGGCGGAGTCTTCGGCGATTACCGCCCGCAGGGTGGGGTCGGAGGTGGCCAGAACGTGCTCGATGAGGTCTCGTTGCATCGACTCGGCCTCGGGCCTGGCCTGCCGGACCGACTGGAGGAACGAGATCGCCTCGAGGACGAAGGAGACTCCCAGGACGATATAACCGACCGCGAAATGGCCAGCGGGCTCGGGCTTGAGGAGCTGCTGGATGCCGTGCGAGACGGAGACAGTGGCCCCTGCAACGAAGAGGCCGAGCGCGGCGAACAGCGACCAGACGTATGCCTCCCGCCCGTGCCCGAACGGGTGCGCACGGTCGGCCGGTCGGCGAGACCGCTGGTTGGCGATCATCAGGAAGATCTCGTTACCGGCGTCTGCCCAGGAGTGCGCCGCCTCGGCCAGCAGCGACGCCGACCCGGTCACGACGGCAGCGACCGACTTGGCTGCCGCCACCAGAACGTTCACACCGAACGCGACCAGAACCGTGGTGACGCTCTCGGACCCGCCTGGTCCATCCGGCTCTTGAACAGCCCTGAGAAGGTCATGCGACCGGGCGGTAGCCGTCCCGTCAAACAAAGGAGCCGAACCTTGCTCACCATCCCGGTCATGCGCCACTAGCCAGTGTTAACACACCGGCGCCCGCATCACGGACCGCAGATCGTTCCCGGCCCCGGCCAACAGGCAGCTCTGTGACCTGGCTTAGTGGCTGAGCACGGCAGCGGGCCGGGCGCTGGCGGCGTTCAGGTGTCGGTGTTCGGGTTGTAGCGCGGGAGCGGAACCGGGCGCGCGGGCGGGTCGGTGATGACCACTGCTGACTGGACGCTCAGGTCGGGCAGGACGTGGACGAGTTCTCCTTCGGCGAGCATGCGCCAGCTGCTCTCGCCGTCGAGCCGCTCGGAGGCGATGACGACGGATGGGGTGGACTGCAGTGCGGGTATGTGTACTGACGATGTTGCGCTGCGAACGCGCAGGCCCGCCGGCCCGGCCGGGTGCCCGCCCGGGCCGCCGGCCGCTCGGTGATGTGCAGGGCATGCTGGCCCGGGTAGCGCAGTGCCCACAGCTGGCCCGGCTCCGCGACGACGGTGTTCAGCGCGGAGACCGGCAGGTTGGCGGCGATCCACCGGGCCGCGGCTGCGATTCCGGCGCCGACATCGCCGCCGTGGGAGTCAGTCTGCTGGGTGATCAGCGCGAAGTACCGCTCGGAGTCTGTGTCGCCAGCCACGAGGCCGGCGTATGGGCCAAGCTGTTCATCCAGCCGTGCCAGTTCACCGAACCCGCCGTTGTGCGCCATGATGCGGCCGTGCATGGCGAACGGGTGGGTGTTGAGCACCGTCCGACCGCCAGCCGTCGCCCACCGCACGTGCGCGATAAAGGCCGAGGACTCAGCCTGCTTCGCCGCGCGAATAAATGCCTTGTCCCGGAATGCCGGCTCGGGCTCCTTGTCTAGAACGGGTACGCCGGCGGGGTCAAAGAACCCGATGCCGCTCCCGTCGACGTTGCGGCGGCCCTGAATCTCCAGCGAGTCAGGGGCGTCCAGCAGCCAGAATGTTGACCGTACCCGGGCAGGCCCCGCGGTCAGCCCGAACAACCGGCACATATGCTCCTCCGCCCCGCTAGGCCTGCCACTGCCAGCTGCACCGCTAGGTCCGGCAGTTGCGAATCAGGTGGACTGACAATCAGTTCACCCCTTCGGGCGGGGCCGCGTCCATGCTTCGAGGAGCCTGCCAGACCGGGACACAGTCAGTTGCGCTGCCTGCTGATCGGCGGCACAACGGGCGCACAGGAAGGCGCGCGCGGCTGGTCGTTTCCCGTTGTGGTGCCTGGTGGGGTCAGGATGGTGGGGTGGTGAGCGATCGGGTGGTGAAGGTGTGGGCGTGGATCGCGGCGGCGCATGCGGGTGATGGGCCGGTGTCGGTGGCCGCGGTGTGCATGGCGGCTGCGCACAGGCTGGGCGTCGATGGTGCGAGCGTGACGGTGATGAGCGGCTTGCTGGTGGGTGAGCCGTTGTTCGCTTCGGATGAGCTGAGCGGTTTGCTGGAGGAGTTGCAGTTCACTGCGGGGGAGGGCCCGGGCGCGGATGAGGGTGGCCTGGGCTCGCCGGTGCTGGTCGCGGACTTGGAGCTGGCGGCGGCGCGGTGGCCGGGGTTCGTGCCCGAGGCGGTGGCGGCCGGGGCGCGGGCGATGTTCGCGCTGCCGCTGCAGGCCGGGGCTATCCGGGTCGGGGTTCTGTCGTTGTACCGGGCGCTGCCGGGGCCGTTGTCGGCTGGTGAGCTCGCCGATGTGCTGGTGTTCGCCGATATCGCCCTGCAGTTGCTGCTGGACGCCGCCTCGGGTATCAGCGGGTCGCCTGGTTACCGGCCGCTGGAGGGGATGTCGGACCGCCGGGCGGTGGTGTACCAGGCGACCGGGATGATCTCGGTGCAGCTGGGGGTGAGCCTGGCGGAGGCGCTGTCGCGGCTGCGGGCGCACGCGTTCGCGGCCAGCGCCGGGCTGGGCGAGGTCGCGGGCGAGGTGGTGAGCCGCCGGCTGCGCTTTGACCCCGGCGCAGATGCCGGTGCCTGATTCTTGCTGCCGGTTACCGCAACGGCCATGTTGCGGCGGTATCTGCGGCTAGTGCAGGGGCGCTACCCTGGCAGCATGGCAGCGATCGTGGAAGAGCGCCTCGCGCAGACGTTCGTCGAGCTGGCCGACACCCTGGTCGGCGGCTTTGACCTGATGGAGTTCCTGCACATGCTGACTGAGCGGTGCGTGGAGCTGCTGGAAGTGGACGCGGCGGGTCTGCTGCTGGCAGACGCCCGCGGGACGCTGCAGCTGGTGGCCGCCTCCACCGAGCAGGCACGGGTGGTGGAGCTGTTCCAGATCCAGAACGACGAGGGCCCTTGCCTGGACAGTTACCGCACCGGCCAGCCGGTCATCGTCGCTGACATCGCCGCCCCGGATGCCGGGGCCCGGTGGCCGAGTTTTGCCGCTGCCGCCCGCGAGATGGGCTTCGCCGCGGTGCATGCCATCCCGATGCGGTTGCGCGATCAGGTCATCGGCACGCTGAACCTGTTCGGCTCGGCGCCGGACGGCCTGGACCCGGCGGTGGCGCGGGCAGCCCGCGCGCTGGTCGACATCGCTACCATCGGGATACTGCAGGAACGCGCCACCCGCGAGCAGGAACTGGTAGCCGGGCAGCTGCAGGTGGCCCTGAACAGCAGGGTGATCATCGAGCAGGCCAAGGGCATCCTCGCCGAGCGCATGCGGGTAAGCCCTGACCAGGCATTCATCGTGCTGCGGGCCTACTCGCGCACCAACAACTACCCGCTCACCCAGCTCGCCGCCGACGTCATCGGCGGCACCGCGGAGATGCTCGCCGGCAGCCCGGCCAGAACCCGGCCCACCGGTGACCGGCCGGTGCGAAAGTAAGGCTCCTGCAAGCTCGACGCCGCGCTCGCCTCGCTGCCGGGTGTCGGCAAACGGGTCATTTGCTCAAGCGGAGGCCCTGCATGAAACCTTTGGGTTCACGCCGGCAAAGTTGAGCGGCCCGGCCGCGATGGTCACGGCGATCGTGCTCGCTTTGGCGCAGCTTGCACCTGAGCTGTCGAAGTAGTGGCGCTGGCCAGCGGCGACTGCACCGATGACGAGCCAGATGATTAGGAGGACGGTTCCGATTCGCATTACTTTCTCCGATGGTCGCTAGGAGCGCTGCCAGATCAGTGCTTGAAGGCGTCCCTGAGTTTGTCTGCGGCCTGCTTGGTGTTGCCTTGGCCTTTTCGGCGCGTCCCTTGGCCCTAAGTCGGCGGTTTCCGGTTGCCCGGCCGGTGCTCAGCTTGGCTTTGCCCTTCGCCGTCTGGGCCTTGTGCCTGATCTTCTTGAGAATGCTCACGGGGCTTTCCGTTCCGGGGATTCTGTCTGGCGCGGTCGGCGCAAGTGATGGATGCATGACGGCGGGTTGGTGTCTTCGCAGGAACATGACGGCGGCCAGCAGGGACCGATGAAGGAGCTCAGTTAAGTACGGGGAGATCTTCGAGACTGTTCCAGAATGTGCGATAGCGCTGCAGCGCAACGCGCAGTTCCTCGGTTCCCGCGCTAACGTCCTGGCACGCCGACTGCATGGAACGCTGCCGTTGCCTGACGGACTCGATGAGCTGCTCGACGCGGCCATCCACCAGAACGGCGGCGCTTTCGACGGAGGCGCGCGGGTCGTCGACGAACATCGCCTGGATCTCGTTCCAGGGGCCGTGGCCGCTTGCGGGGTTCCCGGCAAGGTGTGATTCAGTATCTGACGCCGGCACCGTGAAGGCCGCTGAGACCAGCAAAGGATTGCCACGACTGCTGTCGGCTGTCCGTGGCTCAGCGTCGTCGTCATCGCCGTCGGCAGTGAAGCCCGGATCAGACATGCTGGCGGCCGCGGACTCATCTTCTGCTAGAGCCGTGCCGTCTGCCGAATGCGACGTGGGGTCTTCGTGCTCTGCGTGGCCAGCGTACGACTCGGCCAGCGGAGCGTCGGCCAGCGGAGCCTCGGCCACGGCCGGGTCGGCGTACGACTCGGTCAGGGGAGCCTCGGCCAGCGGAGCCTCGGCCAGCGGAGCCTCGGCCAGCGGAGCCTCGGCCACGGCTGGGCCGGCATCCGGTTCCATCACGTTGTTCTCGGAGGTTTCCTGGTCATGTTCTTGGACTCGCTGGTCATCGTCGGTGTGGTAGGTCTGTGCGGTCATTGCGTTAGCTCCTCGCGTCTGTTCGCATGAGCTGCTGGTCGTGCCCGTCAGCGTCGGGATCGACGCCAGCCATTTCGGGAAGGGCGTCGGCAGCGTGTACCTCGGTCATTGGTGCGGACTGGGTAGCAGATGATCGGTTCCCTGTCCCGGCGGGCTCTGCGACCAGGTCACTGAACAGGGCACGGTAGTCGATCATGGCCAGGCGGAGATCCTCGGTCGAGGCCGTACCAGCGGCTGCGTTCCGGCTGGTCTCCTCGGCTGCCCGGTATCGTTCAAGGGTGGCTGCGTGCTCGACCGACAGGTCGGCAAGCATCTGGTCGGGATCGTCCGCCGGGTATCCCAGCTCGCTCATCACTGCTACCACGAGCAGCCGCGATGATGCGACGGCGTCCTCTGGGGTGTCGACGAACTGCTCCTGAATGGCTCCCCACTGCAATGCGTAGGCTGCGCGGGCTGAGTCTGCGAGCGGCTGGATGTCCAGGCCGTGCACCCGACGCTCGCGTCCCGCTAGCTCCGACTCTGCCTTGCGCTTGCTGTCACGCTCGCCGGCCAGCCGGTCGTACTCCGGGCCGAACCGGCGCTGGAGCCGACGGCGACGGCGGACCGCCGTCACGACGGTCACCAGGACGGCGACCACGATGACGGCCGCCACGATGGCTGCGATGGTTACGGCTGAAATGAGAATCATCTGCCTTCTTTAGAGTCCGCTGGCTGTCAGTCTGGCCGGGCGGGAGACGCCGAGGGAGCGCCGTGCTCGGGCGCTGAGACGCTGTAGTCGATCATGTTTAATAGAACGTGCTAAGAGGCGAGTTCGCCCATCCGCGCTGTAGCGTCTCGCAGGCACGGGTCCGCATCTGAGAAAAGAAAATCCGGGCCCTTGCTGATGCGATCGCTAAAATGCGCGGGCACATTTGCCTGGGTCCGGAGCTTTGCCCTTACTATACCCTTTCCCAGCTCTTGCGCAAAGCCCCGGTTCAAAGCCGCTAACGGCACATGATCCCTTTGCATCGGGCAGCGCGACGGCCGCGCAGAATTGCATCCGCGGCTGCTCGTCATCGCGGCCTGGTGCTTGAGCCGAGCTTGCGCGAGCAGATGTGCCGGAGGCGGTCCCTTTCACGGGCGGCGGAATCGGTGCGCTCAGCCCTGCGAGGGTACGGCCGGTGTGGCTCGCCAAGCCGGTTAGTGCCCGGGCATCGCGTCTAGCTTGATTCCCGGGCCGGACTGGCAGAGTGCGGCATGGCTTGCCGGCGATATGCCAGCTGCGGCCGCGTGTGCGCCCACGGTACAGGCCTGCCGGCTAGGTATCAGCCCGCTGGCCGCCAGCAGAGCCAGCAGGCTGACTAGCACGAGCGGAAGTACTATCGCGCGGCGCAGGACCCGCTGCAGACGGCGCGGCACCTGTTCCGTCTGTGGGATCACCTCGTGCCGCGTCAGCCTGGTGAATACCGCGAACCGCAACCCGAGGTCCGGATCCTCGGCCATCAGCGTCTGCCCTATCCGGTCCAGCGCCCGCTGCCGGCAGCCAGGCAGCCTCATCAGGGCTCTCCTGAACCGCGAGCGCCGGAGCCGTATCGCGTTGCCACGGCGCCTGCGATGATCGTCCTTCGTGCGCGGCTGATATGAGTGCTGTCCGTCGGCTTGCATGGATCACTGACCGTCGTGGCTGCTGTGATGGTCCGTGAGAGCGCCCAGGCTGATGCGGTGCTCGCGGGCCGGGCTGCCGGGCGACCACCGCATCGCGTGGCGTTCCTCCTGGGTGGTCCCGCCCCAGATCCCGGCCTGCCCGGTGGCCAGGGCGTAGGACAGGCACGCGGCACGTACGGCGCACCGGAAGCACACACCCTTGGCAGTGATGACCTGCTGCAGCGCAGGGCCGGCCGCAGTTACGGGAAAGAACAGCTCGGGATCTTCACCGCTGCAAGCGCTCCGCGGCATCCAGCCGGCGGAGCCGCCGGAGAACTCTGATTTCGGCATGACAAGCCTCTCGGGAAGCGCGCAGAGCGCGAGAAGGGTGGTTTCCGAGCATGAGGATGGGACTGCTCGTCATGACTCACTCTGCGGGGGCAGACACGTCGGCCGGGACGTCAGAGGTGGAGGAGATGGCAGTCAAGGCGGGCTCGGACGCGCGTGCGGGAACCTCGGAGGTTGGCGGGCTAGCGGGCGCATCCGAGTGTCCGGCCGTCTGTGCGGGAGCGAGTCTGCGCCTGAGGTCGTGGAGCCTGCTCCACCGATCATTGCTTTCGCTGAGGGGCGGGCCTTGGGGGGCGGTGCCGTTGCTCGGCTTGCTGGTTTCGTCGGCGCGGGCAGTGTCGCGCTGCTCGATCAGGTCGTCGCGCTCCTGGCTTGCCGCCGCGGTCTCGCGGCGGGATTGCCTGAGCCCGCGGCGCGCGGCAGTGCCGCGCCGGGAGGTGCGGCGCGCGCCGGCTAGCAGAAGGCTCAGTCCGAGCAGGCCGACTGCCCCGACCACGATGCCGGACAGGAACAGCGTGCCGGCCGAGCCGGTCAGATGGTAGCCGAGCACCGAGAAATGGCTGACCGTGTGCGCGCTGCCGTCGTTGCCCAGAACACCCGCGACTGCGACGATCAGCGCGGCGACCAGGATGATGAGCCCGAGAATGATGATCATGAAAGCTCCGAAACTAAGGTCGTGGGTGAAAAGCATCGCGAGCGGCCGCCTGGGTGTGAGGCGCTCGGGCGGCCTGGTGCTCTGGCCAGGTGCTGGAACGCCGCCGGGGGCAGCCCGGGCGCCGGAGCGCCCCCGGTGGCTGTCAGCGGTGCGCGAACAGGCCGCGCCGACTGGACGATCGGCCGCTGATCAGGTGGTAGGCGAGCAGCAGGATTGCCGCCCCGGCGATGGCGGTGAGCCAGGTGGACAGGTTGAAGAATCCGTGGATGGTGTGGATGTGGAACAGCTTGGTGGCGATCCAGCCGCCGAGCAGTGCCCCGACGATGCCGATGACGCAGGTGAGGATGAGGCCTTGCTGTCTGCGGCCGGGGATCAGCATATTGGCGATCAGGCCTGCGACCAGGCCCAGGACGATCCAGGCGATAATGCTCATATTTGACTCCTAGTCAGCTGACGATGTGAGGTGCGCGTTAGTTGGTCATTGCTGACAGGTCACGACACCACGAGAATTAGGCCGTCGCGCTCATCGCCGCCTTTGGGATGTGGCGCCTCTCCGGTCCCTGCGGGTGCACGAAAAAAGGCTCCGGCACCCACCGATGCGCGTCCGCTGATAAGGCGGACTCGGCTACCGGGGTCCGGAGCAACACCTCTAGTTTACGCGCCTTTCTTCTTGCGCGCAAAGAGAATTCCGCAGCCGATTACTGCTCGCCCGCGGGTGATGTGCCAGCGCGGGGTTATGGGCCAGTGACGAAGCCAATGATGAGGAGTATCACGCCGAGAATGATCATTTGGTACTCCTAGCAAACCCGGGGCCGTTGTGTCCGGATGGGGTTGACCGATGACGCACCCGGGGTCGGGCCCGAGTCATCTCAGGGCCAGGAGCAGGGGGCTCCCGGCGGCTGGCGTGGTCGCTGCCGGGATGCGTCCAGCGCTGCCAGCTGCCTCGTCGACGCAAGCGTGGACCGCGAAGACGTCGATCAGCCGGGTGATGGCGAGCATCCGCTGCACCTGCTGCCGCGGTGCGGCCAGCAGCAAGTCACACCCGGCGTGGCGGGCGTGTACGCCGGATGTCCGCACCTGTCTCTTCGGCCCGTCCCTGCCCGCGAGCGCAAGAAGTCGTGTAACGTCAGCGATGTTGCTCTGGACCCCGGCAGCTGTGCGCGCGCGTGAACCGCGCCGTTGGCGCAGTGCCGGGGCATTCTTTTCTTCGAGTCGGCACCCGCGCGTCCAGCTGTGCTTGCCGCTCGAAGGAGCCATCGGTGCCTTCTTCTACCACTGATCAGTCTTCGTCTCGCATTGCCGCGGTCGCAGGCCCCGAGCTGGGGGCATCACCGGCAGTCGCGATGCCCGCGTTGCCGGGCTGTTCTGCGGACGGGAACGGCGACGATCTCACCACGATGCCACGGTGCAACTCCCAGATCACCACCACCGACCCGGATGGATTGACGGGCAAAGGGCCTGGCGCCTACATCTACGGCTATGACTCCGCCGGGAACCCCACGCTTACTGAAGCCAGTTACTGCAGCTCCTCCGACGCAAACAGCCGGGCTGATGGCGGCCTTGGCGCAAGTGCGATCCGGTCTACATAGACGAGCCCTTCTGGCTCCTCGTCCTACCTCGGGGGCACGAAGAGCCAAGAGGGCACCAATGCGCCGGAGGCGCGCGAAGAGCGGAGGGGCTCCTTCGCGCGCTTCCGGGCCGTGCTTACCGCAGATACCGTCGGCGAACTGCTGCCACAGGTCCGGCCTGCTTCGGGGTCAGTTTTCATGCGCTCGGCAGTGAGCTGAAGGCGCACGGCTCAGTGGTGCGGCTCGTAGCTGAGCAGGTCGTCGGCTAGCGTCGGGGCGCCGTCGGCCTGGCTCAGCTCTTCGCCGCCTTGGTCTGCCGTGGTGAACGGGACGCCGAAGTCTTCGGACTGGCCGGGGCGGACCCAGCGTCGCAGCCAGTCGCGCCGCGAGCGCGCGAGCCGAGGCAACAGGAGTCCGAGCCCGCCGGCGAGGATCAGGATCACCCCGACGATCTGCAGGTTGAGCCAGTGCGGAGAGCCTGATCTGAGGGCGAACAGCATGATGGCACCGGCGGTGAGGAGGAAGATGCCGGTGCCGGTGCGCATCGCCGGCCGAGCGGCGGGCGGCGGCTGGCCGCGCTGGTCACCGGGCTGGCCGGGCGCGATGATCCTGTTCATCGGTGCGCCGGCTCGCCGGTACACCGGGACTGCCGGGTGACCAGGTGCATGCTGGCGAGCTGGCCTGCGGCCAGCCCGATAACGATTGATGCGATGATGCCCATAACCGGCTCCTTAGTCAGTCACGCTTGGCGGCACGGGTCTTACGGAGGCCGCCTTGCATGATCTGGCGCAGCCAGGTGATCCGGGCCGGTCCTGCGGCGACTGTCAGCAGGGAGCCGGCGATGGCGGCCAGGAGCAGTGCCCCGGCCAGGGGCAGCACGAGGTGAACTCCCAGGAAGCTGATGTTGGCGGCGTGCACGTTCTGGATGATGAAGATCACCGCGACGACGAGGGCCGCCAGGCCTGCGATCAGCGTCGTGCGCATCCTCCCGAGACGGGTTTGCAATGGTGCGCGCTCGGCCGCTTGAGGTGCGGGCGGGGATCGGCCGGCGCCGGTGGCTGAGGGAGGCGGCAGCGTGCTGGTTGTCCCGTGCGGTGCAATTGGCTCGGCCATGACGTCACTTTCCTTTCACTAGTAGGGCGGGCTCGTCGGAGACGGCAAGCCGTAGGAGGCGCTGGCCCTAGACAACAGATATCTGCCCGGGCCGCGACCGGCCGGACTAGCTGGTGTCAGATGGCCGGTGGCGTGCGCCGGTCGCGTCGCATGATGCGCCGAAGCTGAGTGATTCGGCCAGTCCCTGCGGTGACGATCCGGCTGGTCCGCATACCGCTGATCCGAGTGTGCATCCGGCCGGCCTCAGGCGAGCTGGGTGCGGGGGAGGGCGGCGGGCTGGAACCGTTGGCTGAGGCGGGCGGCAGTGGCAGCGTGCTGGTTGTGCCCGCGGGTGATGGCGGCCGTTCGGTCATGGCGATACTTCCTTCGCGAGTGAGAGCGGGCCGGCGAAACCCTGGGCCTGGCAACTCACTGAATGACCCGGTCTTGTTGCAGCCATCGGCTGCTGACTGCCGGGTCTGACCTCAGCCTACGCATGAAATTGAAAACTTGCAATCTGTTTCTAGAATTGTATGGTAGGTTTTGTGAGTGGACAGCTGGAGCTTCCTCACCAACCACGGCAGGATGCTGTTGTGCATCGCCGGCGACCCCCGCATGCGGCTGCGCGACGCCGCGGCCAGCCTCGGCATCACTGAGCGCAGCGCCCATGCGATCGTCGCCGACCTGACAACAGCCGGGTACCTCGTCAAGCACAAGCACGGCCGCCGCAACCACTACCAGATCCAGGCACACTTGCCGCTCCCCGAGCCCACCAGCCAGGAACCCGCCATCGGCGACGTCCTAGCCCTGCTGGCAGGCGGCGCGGCACACAAACTTCGCGGGTCAGCACCTGGGCGCGAGGATGCCGATCTCAGCAGTGGTGATCAAGAGGGGCATGCCGGAATCCTGTAGAAGCCGGAGCGGCCGGGGACCGCCACTTGCAATTCACCGGGACCAGTCTGAACCCCACGGAGCGGCACGCACTCCGGGTGCCGGCACCGGCATGCTGAGCTCAAATATCACGTCACCATTTCTGGCTGACGGCGTTCGCGCGAGTCACCGAAAACGCAGTGGTTACGACGTAACAGGCAGCGCGACGGCCATTACTGGCTGATATGGATCCATAGACACGAGCGTCGGCACAGCGTAATCTGAGAACGTTGCTCCGGACCCCGGCAGAGGCATCGCAGAAAATCGCGAAGCAGCCTTGGGTGGCCGGAGCTTTTTGGTGTGCATATGGTGCCAGCAAGGCACACGGCACGAACGCCTCGGGAATGCTCTCGACAATTCTGTTGGCCTTCAGCCTTTTGCTGGTCGGCTGCCTACGCAACGTCGACTATTCCCGCCGAGGAGTCGGATCTCGTTGATCAACCTCAATAGAATGGCCACGACACTGGCCTGCAACAGCCCGTCGCCAAGCACAGTCACAACACTGCCCGGCCGCACGGTGGCGCACCGATGAACGGCCAGGGTCCCCCGCCCCAGGCCGTGGGGCGGCGCGCGATGGGTACCGGCACTTGCGTAGCGCTGATCGTCGTTGGCGCGATCCTGCGGTACGCCGTGTCGGCCACAACCTCCCACGGCGTGAACATCCATGTCGTAGGCCTTATCGTGCTGCTGGCGGGCGTTCTGGGCCTGCTGCTGTCACTGCTGCTGTGGGGTCCGCTGAACCCAGCTCGACGCCGTGCGAACGACCCTGTCGGCTACCAGGCCGGCCCGCCGCCGGCGCCGCCTGCCGGGCAAGAGCGCCCCCTCTACCGGGACGAGCAGCCTCGATAGTCGGGAGGGCCGCAGATGCGGCGACCTCCTGCTGCACAGCCCGCCGGGCGCCGGCACCACCCTGGAGATCACACGGGGACGGATTTGGGGGGCCGGTCGCGACGATGGGGGAGCTCAAGCGTTGCGGCCGCTGAGCCCGGCGTGCTGGGCCGCGCGGAGCCTCTGCACGAACTGCGCAATGGCGTTGCCGATCTCGTCCGGGCTGTCCTCCTGAATGAAATGCCGTCCGCTGACGGTGGTTTCGGTCAGGCTGGGCCATGTCCGGATGAGCTCGCGGATGCGGCCGCGGACGATCGCGCCCGGTTCGGCATTGATGAACAGCTTGGGCACGTCGCTTCCGACCAGCCATCTGCTGTAGTCGTTCACGATGGCGGTGACGTCCGCGGGCTCGCCGTCGACCGGGATGTTCCGCGGCCACGACAACGTCGGCCGGCGGCCTTCACCAGGGTTGACGAACGGCTGCCGGTAGTGATCCATCTCTTCGTCGCTGAGCCGGCGCTGTATCAGCCCGGGCAGCACGCCCTCAACGAAGATGTTCTGCTCCAGCACCAGTTGCTCGCCCTCGGGCGACCGGAAGCGCTGAAACAGTTCCCTGAAGTTGCTGCCGAATTCCGGCCAGGTCTGCGGGGTGACGATTGCTTCCATGAACACGATTCCCTGGACGCGGTCGCGGTGCTGGCTGGCCCAGTCGAAGCCGAGTGCCGACCCCCAGTCGTGCAGCACGAGTGTCACGTTGCCGCCCAGATCCAGCGCATCCCACAGCGCGAACAGGTAGTCGCGCTGTTCGGCGTAGTTGTAGCGGTCCGGACCCGAGGGGCTGAGCTTGTCCGAGGCACCCATCCCGATCATGTCGGCCGCGACGAGCCGGCCCAGCCCCTTCAGGTGCGGCATCACGTTGCGCCACAGGTAGGACGATGTCGGGTTGCCGTGCGCGAAGACGATCGCGTCGCCTTCTCCCTCGTCGACATAGGCCATCCGGCTGGCCTTGACGTTCTGGTATTGCAGCTGCCCGTAAGGTTCTGCTCCAGTCATGTGCGCCTCCGAATAACAGGTGTTTTGCCTGGTTCGGGATCGGCCGCCGGGAGGGCAATCTCCGGGCGGGCCGCAGGTCCTCGCGCTGAGAGTGCCAGTCGTGCACTGCGGCTATCAGCGGCCGCCTGTCCAGCCACGAGCCCAGTCATACCCATGTACGTAGCCGGAAGCTCAAGGTCCCGCCATGCCGTGGCGGGCCCAGCGCTCGGCGGGCGGTGGCGGTGCGGGACGGCGTGACGGGGAAGCTACCTAAGTGGCACGGAGTTCGGGCTCGATTGGTTCACCCATTTCGTCGTCCGGGCCGCGGCGGCAGGACTGACCCCTGGCCAGGTGCGCCCTCTGATACGCGCGATTTCTGACCACCAGGAGAATGAATTCGGTGATGACGCGACGATCATGTCGCTGGAGTGGCGGGCGTCGCGGTTCAGGGCGCTGTCCAGCCGGGCGATAGCGTGATGCGGCCGCGGCGCGACAGACGTGCTCGCAGGAAGGCAGCCCAGAGCCCGCACCTGGCGGTGCACGGCCTGGTGATCCGGAGCGCCGAGCGGGTCTGGCATGACCTGCGGATCAGGGACCTCCACCGGAGCGCGAAGCACTTTGAACTCATAAACCGGGCCCTGGTTTTCGGCGCCCTGGCCATCCTCACCGTGATCCCGTTGCTGGTCGTCGTGGCGGCAACCGGCCCTGCCCCGCATCGCGGCCTCGCCTGGTGGGTGGTCTACGCCATGGACCTGACCCGGTCGTCTGCGGACGCGGTGACACGGCTGTTTTCGGCGCCTGGCAGGGTGCTCGGCACGACGAGCGTGTTCAGTGCCGTATTGCTGGCCGTCGCCGGGGTGTCGTTCGCGAGCAGCGTGCAGGCCGGGTTCGAGAGGATCTGGGGGCTTCCCGTCGGGCCGTGGCACAAGATCTGGCGCCAGGCGGTGTGGTCGGCGGTCCTCATCGGCTACACCTACACGGAGGCCACTGTGGGTAACGTGAGACACGGCGGGCTCGCCGAGACGATGGCTCGGGTGGTGGTGGCCGTGCTGCTCGGCATCACCTTCTTCTGGTGGGGGCTGCGCTTCCTGGTGGGCGGCCGGGTGAGTTATCTGGCGGCGTTGCCCGGCGCAGTGGCGACGACGGTGGCACTGGTCGGCCTGCGGGTGTTTTCCGGCCTCGTCTTCGAGCCGCTCATCGCCATGAACGCAGTCAGCTATGGCGCGCTGGGCACCGTCTTGATCGTGCAATCCTGGCTGATTGGCGTCGGCTGGGCGGTCTATGGCGGCCAGTTGTTCGGACGCTGGTTCCACGACACCTGGCTGCGCGCCTGCCCGGACAGTCGCTGGGCCCGCACGAAGCCGGGCGGGGGACGGGGCGGGCCGGACGCCACGGGTCAAAGCGCACCGCCTGGGTAGTTGCCCGCGAATGCCGGCTCTAGCAGAGTGGACATACCCCGTCATACTGTGCTGCCAAGGGTCGTCACCTGACGCTGGGAAGCAGGTGGTTACGGGCGCGCGCCGCGGCCGGACGCTGGACTACCTTAACGGCCCGCGGACCTTCGACAGCAGGGCGCGGAACTTCGGCTCACGGATGGGAGCTCGCCATCCTCTGGTCGCAACGGCGCTCGGCGCGCTCGTCACGGGCTGGGTCACGATCAGCCTGGTGTACCGGGTCGCGGCGGCCCAGCACACGGTGACAGCGTCCTGCTGTTCTACCCGGTCGCGCGTCATACCGGGCTGCGGCAGGCTCGGGGGTCGGCGCCCGCGGGTCGGCCGGGGCTGAGGCACAGGTGACTACCAGAACGCCACGGTGAACATCGTCAGCGGGCGGTTTGGCTTGCCGTCGGGGCGGAGCGGGCGGTTGAGCGGGACGGCGCGGTAGCAGGCGGTTGCGGCTGCGCCGGTCGGAAAGGTCATGGCCTGCGCTGGGTCGCGCGTCCAGGTGGCGATGCCGTTGCCCCCATCGCCTTCGGGGTTGTAGGACGCGAGGTAGGCCCCGACAGGTACGCCTTCGGTTCGTCCGTCGGCGCGGCTGATCAGGACGATCCTGATGTCGGTCTCGGGAAGTTCGGCTGCCACGTGGTCACCTGCTCCGTGCCGGGCGCTCAGATGTCTACCAGTATCTGCGTCTCACAGAGTCTGACGTCGCCGAGCCGTTGGCACAGGCACTAGACACCGTGTCCAACTCGCTGTTAGCCTCCGCTGCTACGGGGGGTTACGCATGATGTGCCATGGATGCTCCGTTAAGGGGCCGAAGCTGATCTGGAGGCGGGCCGGTGGACGCGAACCATGCCTTTATCGGTGGACGGCACGGACAGGAAACTGACCTCGTACGAGACCTGAGCCGACGTAAGTTCCTGCTAGGCACTGGGGCGGGCCTGGGCGCGATCGCTCTGACGGCATGCTCTGGTTCGCTCAACAGCCCGGTCTCTTCCAAGACCGGTAAAGCTGCTTCTGCGGGCGCCGCGCTATCGCGGTTGCCTGGCGGCACGCCGAAACGCGGCGGCACGCTGACCGTCGGGGTGATCAGCGGCGGGCAGGAGGAGAACCTGTTCCCCGGAACCTCAGTCGGCACTCCTGACTTCGTGCGGGACTACAACCTCTATAACCTTCTCTTCTACCTGGGCACGGAGATCTCCCCGCTAGTACCCGGCCTGGCACTATCGGCCGAGCCCAATGCCGATGCCACGGTCTGGGTGTTCAAGCTCCGGCCGGGAGTCACCTGGCATGACGGCAAGCCGTTCACGGCCGACGATGTGGTCTACAACTTCAAGACCGTGTGGTCGAACCCGAACCTAGACTTTTCCAGCGGCTTCCTGACCGGCATGATCGACTTCAAGAACGTGCGCAAGCTCGACACGCTCACGGTGCAGGTGCCGCTTCTCATGCCGGCTGCGCAGTTCCCGACGATTTTCGCTTACTTCGACTTCCCGGTCGTGCAGGACGGCGCGACAGTCAAGTCAAGCGCAACGAACCCGATCGGGACGGGGCCGTTCAAGTTCGAGTCGTTCACGCCCGGCAGCCGCAGCGTCTTCACCGCGAACAAGGATTACTGGGAGCAGGGCAAGCCTTACGTCGACGAGCTGGTAGTCGACTCCTCATTCACCGACACCGACTCGCTGTTCAACGCGCTGCTCAGCGGGACGATCAACCTGTTCCCGAGCCTGCCGCTGGTAACCGCCCGCAAGCAGCTCACGGCGAAGCAGGTGCAGATCCTCGCCTCGCCGTTCGCAGCGCAGAGCTACATGTTCGCGATGCGGGTCGACAAGGGCCCGTTCGCGGACAACCGGATCCGCGAGGCCTTCAAGTACCTGGTCGACCGGCAGGCGATGATCGACGGAGCGTGGGCCGGCTTTGGCTCCGTCGCCTATGACCTGCTCGCGCCGGGCACGGAGTACTACGCCGGGGACCTCAAGCGTGACTACGACCCCGACAAGGCACGGTCGCTGTTCAAGGCCGCAGGCGTGCTCGGCGACACGTTCACGCTGCCGACCTGCGACTTCCTGCCAGGCATGGTGGAGTCGTCGACCATCCTGGCCCAGCAAGCGGCGGCGGCCGGAGTAAAGGTCGTGGTGAACACCGAGAGCGCTGCCACTTACTTCACGCCGGCCGGCGGGTTCACGATCCGGCCGTTCGGTTACGAGGTCGACCAGCCGGTCGGATCGTTGCTCGCCGCCTACCGGTCCGAGTACACGATCGGCAACCCGTACCCTGACACGCACTGGGGCAGCCAGCCGGGCGGCGCCGCGGCGGAGAAACTGATCTCGCAGGCGATCGCGGCAACCGACCCATCGAAAGCTGCCGAGCTGTGGCGCGAATGCCAGCTGCAACAGTTCAACGAGGGCGGATACCTGGTGTGGGGAAACGTTCCCTACGTCGACGCGGCAGCCAACAACGTGCGCGGCCTGTCCGCAGGCGCCGGGTTCAGCTACAACAACTGGCGGCTGTGCGACGGATGGCTGGCCTGACCATGGCGGGAGGCGTCGTGGGGCGCGGGCGGTTCGACGATCACGCGGTCGTCGTCCTGGGCGGTGCCGGGGTGCTCGGAGCCGCCTGCGTGCGGGCGTTCGGCCGGGAAGGTGCCAAGGTCGGGGTGGGGTACCGCTCGTCGGCCAAGGCCGCCGCCGAGTTGGTAGCCGAGATTGAGGCGGGCGGCACTCTGGCGTTCGGCGGCCAGGCAGACGTCACGAGCCCGGAGTCGCTGCGGGAGTTTCTCGCCGACGCGGCCAGCAGCCTCGGCGGTATCGATGTGCTGGTGAACGCATTCGGGCGGATCGACGCAGCCGATGCGGTGCGGTTCGCGGAGACTGATCCGGCCGCCTGGGATGAGCTGTTCCGAGTCGATGTCAGGGGCACTTACCTGGCGTGCCAGGCCGCGCTGCCGTACCTCAGGCAGGCGAGCAAGCCGGCAATCGTCAACTTCGCTGGCTCTTACGGCAACGGCACCAACCAGGAGAACCTCGTGAACTCGGTCAGCGTGTCCTTCTGCGCAGCCAAGGGAGCTATCCGTGGTTTCACCGCGGCACTTGCCCGTGACCTTGCACCGCATATCCGGGTGAACGCGATCTCGCCCGGAATGATCGAGGCCAACTGGGATGCCGACTGGAACATCCCTGCCGAGCACCTCGAAGAAGCGAAGGCCGCGACGCCGCTAAAGCGGATGGGAACGCCCGAGGAAATCGCTGAAAGCGTCTTGTACCTGGCCTCACCAGGCGGTGGTTACACGACGGGCCAGATCCTGCAGGTCGACGGCGGCTGGCTGATGCCAGGTTAGGAGGCCCAGAATGACCAT
Organism: uncultured Actinomycetota bacterium; assembly: GCA_963831615.1. Taxonomy (GTDB): domain Bacteria; phylum Actinomycetota; class Actinomycetes; order Streptosporangiales; family Streptosporangiaceae; genus JAJYUU01. The sequence continues at coordinate 1,297,234 of CAWHQU010000008.1, forward strand.
CTCGGTTTCGCTGACCAGTCTGCTTCCGGCGGATCTTCCCGACGGCCGCGACGCTGTCCGCGAAGGCGTGGCTCTCGGCAAGACGCTCGAGCGTCCGCTCTCGCTGTACCTGCAAGAAAAGGGTGTCGAGTCCGAGAGAGCCTGGCGCGAGCGGGCAGCCGCTGAGGGTATCTCGTCGACATGCATCAACATCGGGCTGGCGACGTGGCCGGACACACGGGAGGCCCTGGGTTGCATCTATGAGGACAGCCTGCGCCGGGGCGTACGGCCGCCGGACCGGTTCAATATCCTCGCGGAGCGCAGGATGGGCCTGCCGAAGGCGCTGCGGCTGGCCGCTCCGCAGGAGACTGGCCCGTTGCTGATGACCCAGCAAGACTGGTGGGAGAGCACGCACACGGTGCCGATCCAGCCCGAGGCCGCCGACAACACGATCGGCGGGCCCGGTTCGCTCGATAACGCAGTCGACGCGATCCAGGCCGGCATCACCCATATCGGCGTTCTCAGCCAGTACATGTGGCGCTGGCCGTACTGGGAGGACGAGACCGGCCAGGTGATGGCGGTCCTTAAGGCCGCGGGGGTCCTGGCAGCACACCGCAGCGGGGGAGTCTGTTTTGACTCCTACCTAGAGGATGGCTACCCGGGTGTATTCCACGACTATGCCAACTACGTCGGCTGGGCCATGCTCGAGCGCTACGTGTCCGAGGACCTGATCGGAGCGGCGTATTCGTGCTCCTGGGGCGGCCTGACCACCGATCCGATGACGAAGGCAGCCGTGACACTCGCGCTGCACGCATTTCGTCCTGAGCACGTGCCGGCCGGGTTCGTCCAGGGCGACACGATCGGCAACCGGGCCGATATCGAGGCTAACGCGGCGGTCGTGGCGACCGACGTGCTGTTCATGAAGGCCGTCGACTACCGGTACCGGCTGGGCGGCGCGCCGATCGCCGTGCCGGTCACCGAGATGGAGCGGATCCCGACGTGGCAGGAGGTCGCCCAGGTCCACGCAATGAACAGGCGGATAGAGGAGTATCTGCCGTCTGTTGCCGCCGCTATCGACTGGCCGCAGATCGAGGTCAGGCGTGATCAGCTTGTCCGCGGTGGCAAGCGATTCTTCGACGCCGCTCTCGGAATGATGCGCGAGTCCGGCGTTGACGTGGCTGATCCCGCCGCGGTGCTGCTGATTGTCAAGCGCCTGGGGGCAGCCCGCTGCGAGGAACTATTCGGCGCCGGCCAGCTCGATGAGGCCTATCCCAGAGGACGGCGGCCAGTGCTGGAGACCGACCTGGTCCACCAGACGATGGCCGAGCGTGCCCGGCTTCTGGACTTCCTGCACGGTATGGATGGTGCTCAGCTCCGGGGCCTTGAGGTCGTGCTGGCATCGACGGACGTGCACGAGTTCGCCAAGTTCCTGCTCGACGCCGCGCTCGCGGAGGCTGGCGCGCGGGTGATCGATGCGGGCGTCAATCGCGATCCCGAAGACATTGTCAGCGCGGCTGTCGAGAGCGCGGCCGAAGCGATCGTGATCACCACGCACAACGGAGTCGCACGCTCTTTCGCGGAGCTACTGCGCACGGAGCTAAGCCGCGCGGGGCTCAACCACGTTCCCGTGTTTATGGGTGGGGTCCTGAACGAGGACGTCGAAGGCAGCGAGATACCTGTCGATGTGCGTGCCGATCTGACCAAGCTGGGCGTTCAGCCGCTGTCGGCTGTCGAGGAACTGGTCGACAGACTAGTGGGCCTAGCCAGGCGGGGCGCCGCGTAGTGAAGGTAGCCCTCCTGGCAGATTTCGGCAGCACATTTACCAAGGTCATCGCCGTCGACCTGGCCGACGGTGCGCTCGTCGGCACCGCGCAGGCACCAACCAGCCTGAACGGCGAGATCCTGGACGGCTATGAAGAAGCCGCGCGCGCGGCCTTGCGCGATGCCGGCGGGGCAACTCAGGTTGCGACCGAGATGGCCGCGTCCAGCGCCGGCGGGGGAATCCGCATGGTGGCGGTCGGTCTGGTGGACAGCCTGACCGCGGCCGCCGCCAGGGCCGCGGCACTGAACGCTGGGGCGCGGCTCGTCGGTACCTTCGCAGGCGCGATAACCGAAGAAGACGCCCGGCGGCTCGCTAGCCTCGATCCGGAGATCGTGTTGTTCGCCGGAGGGACTGACGGCGGTCAGGAGACCAGGGTCCTCAGCAACGCCGAGGCCGTGGCCAGCGCCGCGGCCCGCGCGCACGTCATCGTGGCCTGCAACAACGTTATCGCAAACGATGTCCGGGCCATTTTCAAACCATGCGCCAGGAGCGTCGTGGTGGTGCCGAACGTCATGCCGGAGATCGGCGTTACTGATTTCGACGCTGCCCGGGAAGCAATTGCGAAAGTCTTCATCCGCGAGGTCATCGCGGGCAAGCACCTGTCGAATTCGCCGCGGTTCGCGGCGCTAGTTCGAATGGCGACGCCCGACGCGGTGCTGCGCGCTGCCGCCGTCCTCGCGCGTCAGGCGGGACGGCAGCGAGCCGCCGGGGATGGGGTCATCGTCACCGATGTCGGCGGAGCGACGACAGACGTTTACTCAGTTCTGCTCCACCGGCCGGCCAGCGGATTCGGTGTGAAAAGACCCGGGTTCATCAGCACGCCCCAGCTGCGCACAGTCGAAGGAGACCTGGGCATGCGGTCCAACGCTCCCGGCGTACTGCTCGCCGACCGGGGCTGGCTCGAGCGACAGAGCCGATCTGCCGCCTGCATCGCCGCAGCATGCGAGCGCCGCGCGGAGCAACCTGACGTGGTGTTTTCGGGCGGCCGGGAGCGTGAGCTGGACGAGTTGCTGGCCGTGTCCTGCATGTACCGGGCGCTGGAACGCCACTGCGGGCAGCGGGCCGTTCGCCCTGCGACGGCAGGACGGACAGTGCTGGTGGAGCGTGGCCAGAACCTGTCAGGGTGCCGGACACTGGTCGCCGGGGGTGGCATCCTGCGCGCTTCAGCCACCGGTGCTGACCTCGCCCGCCAGGCTCTCAGCCGTCTCCCGGACAGCGTTCTTGCGCCACGGCGCTGCCAGATCGTCGTCGACCGGCGCTACGTGCTTGCCGCCGCCGGCCTGCTCGCCAAGTCCCAGCCGCAGATTGCGGAGGCCCTGCTCCGCAGGGAGCTACCAGAGGAGCCAGCGCTATGACACTCGGTCACGCCACAAGGCCCGTGCCGACCTTGGACAAGTCCCGGCAGATGTATGAAGCTCTGTCCAAAGTGATGGCTGGCGGTGTCGGATCCGCGGATCGAGCTCTCGTTGCGCCGCACCCGATCTTCATCGCCCGCGGCCACGGCAGCCGGATGTGGGATGTCGACGGCAACGAGTACATCGACTACCTGCTTGGCTACGGGCCGCTGGTGCTCGGTCACGCGCATCCGCGGCTCGTCGATGCGATAGACGCGCAGATGCGTCGCGGCAGCATGTACGGAGCCGCCCACCCGCTCGAGCTTGCCGCGGCTGAGCTACTAACGGGGCTGATGCCCTCGATGGAACAAGTCCGGTTCGGCCAGTCCGGCACCGAGGCAGTCCAGTCCGCGATACGACTCGCACGGGCGGCAACCGGACGCTCGATCGTGGTTAAGTTCGAAGGCCACTACCACGGATGGGCCGACCAGGTGGCGGTCTCATACGCGCCAGGGCCGGACGCCGCCGGACCTGGCGGCGCGCCAACCGCGGTGCCGATGTCACAGGGCCAGGCGGACGGAACTTACCAGGACATTGTCGTTCTCGGCTGGAACGACCTGGAAGCCGTACGCGACTTGTTCGCCAGCCGCGGCGGCGAGATCGCCGCTGTGCTGACCGAGCCGATCGCGTGCAATATGGGCGTCGTCGAGCCCGAGCCAGGCTACTTGCAGGGCTTGCGGGACCTGTGTACCGCCCACGGCGCCATCCTGATCTTCGACGAGGTCCAGACGGGCGTCCGGGTCGCATTGCGCGGCGCCCAGGGGATGTACGGGATCCAGGCGGACCTTACCTGCCTTGGCAAAGCGATCTCAGGGGGCTTCCCGGTGAGCGTGCTCGGCGGGAAGAAAGATCTCATGTCCCTGGTTGCCGACCGCCGGGTGTTCCAGGCGGGCACCTACAACACCAATCCGCTGTGCCTAGCCGCAATCCTCACTACTGTCGGCCGGCTAAGCGAGCCGGGCACGTATGAGCAGATGGCAGAACTGTCGCAGCGGTTGCGCGCCGGCGTTGCGGAGATCGTCAACCCAATTGGCTGTTACGTGCAGGGTACGACCACGGTTTTCGGGCTCGGATTCGGCCCTGCACCGGTGCGCAATATGCGGGACGGCTGGCGGAACGACGCCGACAAGATGATGGAGTTCAAGCGAGCGCTCTGGGCCAGCGGGCTCTATACCAAGCCGACGCCCAGGGACATCTGGTACCTGTCGACTGAACACAGCGATCGTGATATTGACGAGACGCTCGAGCGAGTAGCTGATGCCGTCACGCTGATTGCATCGTGAGTGCGAGCGGCAACACATCCTCGGCAAGCGGCGCTTCTTCTGGCGCGATGCTGTAGATAGCGTGCCATTGCAGCAACGTCAGCTGCTCGGTGAGCAAATCGACGTGGCGCACGGACGCAGACGTGCTCAGGGTCGAAAGCGTGGCCTCGATCATGGAGTACAGCGCGCCGCTGGCGAAATCAATGTCTATTGCGGGGCGGGTAATCTGAAGCTTCGATGAGGCGTGATGGATCTCCGCGATCCACCCGTGCATGGCCCGGTCGGCGCTGTCGTTCGCCTCTTTCCAGCCGCTGGTAGGCAGCTGCTTGGCCATCTCGATCGCGGGTCGCAGGTCGGCATTCTCGATCCGCCAGAGCATCGCGTCCCTGACCATGGTCCGCAGCAGATGATATGTGGATTCCTTCGGGTTGATCCCGGCCTTGAGCCGCTCGCCGATCTGGGCATAGCCAGCCATGTAGTCCCGCACCAGCTGGAACAGGATGCTTTTCTTGTCCGCGAAATGGTTGTAGACAGTGGCGCGTGATACACCAGCCAGGTGCGCGATATCCGCGACTCTGGTCCCCGCATAGCCGGGCGTGTGAAACAGCTCGCGAGCCGCGGTCAGAATGGCGCTTACGCTCTCGGGCTCTAGTTGCCCCTTCCCGTTCGCGTTCGCGGGCTGTGCGCTGGACATTTCACGCTCCTAAATGATGCCGACCGCAAATTTCAAGCGGTCGTCCTCCTGAGGTTACAGATTGCCGCCCGGACAGACGAGCCCTGAATCCAGCCGGGGCTTGCTCGGGCAGCGGCCAGCATCCCGGACCTCCGAACGCTGGCGCGGGCTGACGTTAGTCTGGACACGGTGTCTAACGCCACTGTACGATTCCGGGATGATACGAGCGAATCTGCGGCCTAGCCAGAGGAGCAGCGCACCTCGCCGCAGGCCCGCGGGCGCTGCGCGTTAACTCCGGTGGCAGTCTCTGCGGCCGCCACGGCCCCCGGCCCGGCAGGCGTAAGCCAGCGAGTTGCAACGGCGGGCCGGCACCCCATCATGGGCTTCCTGGTCCGCCGCATCGGCGCCGGGCTGCTGACACTTCTGGTCGCGTCTGCGCTGATCTTCATCGCGACCAATGTCCTGCCGGGAAACGCCGCCGAGGTCGTGCTCGGCCGCAACGCCCAGCCTGCTCAGCTGCACAAGCTGGACGCCGAGCTCGGCCTCAACCGCTCCGCGCCCGAGCGCTACGCGTCCTGGCTGGGCGGCATGCTGCACGGGAACTTCGGCGAATCGGCGGTTGCCGTGGCGGAGGGCCGGCGAGATTCCGCAATCTCTGCGACACTCGGCAGCCCGCTCGCCGACAGCGCGATCCTGGCTGGGCTGACCGCGCTGTTCCTGATACCGCTGACGCTGGCGCTCGGCGCCCTTGCGGGGATCCGCGCCGGACGAGCGCTTGATCATCTGATCTCGGTGCCCGCGCTTGTCGCGGGAGGTCTGCCTGAGTTCGTGACTGGCACGGCGCTGATCTTCGTGTTCTTCACTGTTCTCAACCTGCTTCCACCGGTCGCGCTTCTGAGTCCGGGCCAGTCACCGTTCTCCAGCGTCAAAGCCCTCGTGCTGCCGGTGCTGACGCTGCTCGCCGTCGCGGTAGGGGCAGGCGTCCGCCAGGTCCGCGCCGGGATGGCCGAGGTACTCAGGCAGGACTACATCCTGTTCGCGACTCTCAATGGCATCGGGCGCCGCCGGCTGATGCTGCGATATGCGCTGCGCAACGCCCTCGCGCCCAGCGTGCAGGTGATAGCCCAGAACCTGCAGTACCTGGTAGGCGGCATCATCATCGTGGAAAGCATATTCAGCTACCCCGGTATTGGCACTTACCTGGTGCAGGCCGTCACGAGTCGCGACGTCAACGAGGTGCAGGCTGCTGCGATGATCCTCGCTGCTGTCTATATCAGCATCAACATCCTCGCCGATCTGATCGTTATCTTCCTGGTGCCAAAGCTCCGGACCGGCATGTCATGACGGCGGTCACTGCTCGTGCGCCGCGGAGACTGCACCTGCCCGCGTTCATGGTTCGAGACTGGGGAGGCCTGACCGGGACCGTCATTCTGGCGCTCATCGTTCTTGCCGCGCTGGCAGGCCCCGCCCTGGCGCCGCACCCGAGTACTGCGATCCTCGGTACGCCCGGTCATCCGCCCGCTGCGGGGGCACCGCTGGGCCTCGACTTTATCGGACGCGACGTGTTCAGCCGTCTGCTTGACGGTGGCCGCACTACCCTCCTGATGGGCGGTGCCGCGACCCTGCTGATCTACGCAGTTGGCATCAGCGTCGGGCTGATTGCCGGATACGCCCAGTCGTTCGTCGACCCGCTGCTGATGCGGACGGTGGACATCTTCCTGTCGTTCCCTGCACTGCTGGTCATGCTTCTGTTCGTTACCGCCTTCGGGAGCGGGCCAGTTGTCCTCGTCGGAGCGGCGGCGCTGGTCTTGTTCCCTGGCGTCGCCCGGATAGTGCGCACGGCGACCACGGAAGTCATGACGAGAAGCTACGTCGAGGCGGCGATCACGTGGGGCGAGCGGGCGGTCGCGATCATGCGCCGAGAGGTCCTGCCCAACATCGTCGCGCCCATCGTCGCCGACCTGGGCATCAGGTTCAGCTGGGCCATCATCCTGATCGCCAGTGTCAATTACCTTGGCCTCGGCCTGAAGCCGCCGACCGCTGACTGGGGACTGATGATTTCGGAAAACAGGGAGATCATCTCCAGCAACCCGCTGGCGGTTCTCGCCCCTGCCGCCATGCTTGCCCTGCTCGTCATCGCGGTGAATCTCATCGGCGACGCGTACGTCCGTCAGCTCGGACGCTCCGGAGACAGCCGGTGAACCGCGAAGCTAAGGCAATCCTGCAGGCTGACGACTTGCGCGTCGAGCTAGCCGACGGGTCAGCGATCATCGAAGACGTCGCCGTGGAGCTCAGGTCCGGAGAAATCCTCGGCCTAGTTGGCGAGTCGGGGTCTGGCAAGACGACGACAGCTCGGACGCTGTTCGGCCATTACGAAGGCCGGCTCTCACTGCGATCGGGCGTGATTACCGTAGCCGGTCAGCGACTCGCGACAGCCGATGAATTCAGGCGGGCTCGCGGGCGGCTCCTCTCCTATGTGCCGCAGAATCCTGGCACCTCGCTGAATCCGTCTCTTCGCATTGCATCGGCCATCGAGGACATGCTGCGCGCGCACGCGACGGAGAAGGTGGCCCCGGCGGACGCGGAGCGAACCGCCGCTGACCAGCTGACCCGGGTCGGCCTGCCCGCCGACCGTGAGTTCGGCCGCCGCTACCCGCATCAGCTTTCGGGAGGACAGCAGCAGCGCGTTTGTATCGCGGTCGCGCTGTCGTGCGAGCCGGCCGTCATTGTCCTGGACGAGCCGACGACCGGTCTTGACGTCGTGACTCAGGACCGCATCCTGCGTGAGCTTGTCAGACTCCGCGACGAGCTCGGCGTGGCCATGCTGTACATCACTCACGACCTCGCCGTCGTGAGTCAGATCGCCAGCCGTATCGCCGTTATGTACGCAGGGCGGATCATCGAGCAGGGGCCTGCCGAGCAGATACTCTCGGCGCCCAGGCATCCCTACACCCGTGGTCTTGTCGCCTCGACCCCTGACCACCTGCAGCCGCGACAGCTCACAGCAATGTCGGGGATCTCGGTCGGCGTTGGTGAACGTCCGCCAGGCTGTGCATTCGCCCCTCGTTGTCCTCAGCGGGTTGCCCGCTGCGATAGCGAGGTCCCCGGGCTGACCGAAACCAGCCCGGCTCACCTCGTCAGCTGCTTCGAGTGGACCGCGACTCCCGCCCTGGACTGGTCTGGTTCTAGCTTGCGGCCACAGGGCGAACCCGTACCCAGCAGCACCGTCCTCGACGTCCAGCACCTGTCCGCTGAGTACCGCTCACACGGCCATGCCCAGACGGTAGTGCGAGACGTGTCGTTCTCTGTCGGCAAAGGAGCGTGCGTTGCGCTAGTCGGCGAGTCCGGCAGCGGGAAGACGACGATCGCCAGGGCCATCGCGGGGCTGCACCGCCCATCCAGCGGCCAGATCCTGGTCAACGGGCAGCCGCTGCCAGCTCGCGTGCGCGACCGCAGCCACGAGCAGCGACGTCAGATCGCTTTCGTTTTCCAGAATCCGGCCGAAGCGCTCAACCCCAGGCACACCGTGCTGGAGTCCGTCTCCCGCCCCGCCCGCATCCTCCGCCGAATTGACCGTAAGACCGCCGAAGCCGAGGCCCGCCGCATGCTCGAGGCCGTTCGCCTGCCTGCGCGCGTTGCCGCGCGCTATCCGGGCGAGCTCTCCGGCGGCGAGCGGCAACGTGTTGCTGTTGCGCGCGCTCTGGTTGGCCAGCCGGAAATCCTGATCTGTGACGAGATAACCTCGTCGCTCGACGTGTCAGTCCAGGCTGTCGTGCTCGAGCTGCTTCGTGAACTGCGTCAGGAGCTGGGAATCTCTGTCGTGTTCATCAGCCACGACCTCGGAGTCGTGGTCACCGTCGCCGAAAACGTCCTTATTCTGGACGGCGGAACAATCTGCGAATCCGGCAGTGCCGCGGAGGTAATCGCCACGCCCAGCCACGACTACACCAAGCGGCTGCTCCAGGCTGCCCCCAGCCTGAGCGCGACCGCCCAGAAGTGGCGCCAGCAAAACGCTGGCGATAACCCGGGTACAGCCGCAGACAAGCCCCCGCACGCCGCAGCCAGCGCATAAGCATCGCAGGTCCGTCAGCATCGCGGGCCGTCGCGGTGGCTACTCCGGGTACCGCGCTTGTAGCTGGCTCAAAGTGGCTGCGATGCCGGACGCGTTGTGCTTCAGGCTTCCGAACAGCTTCAGGCCGGCAGCCTTTGCCGCGCCGAGCTTGCTGTAGTCGAACGTCTCGGTGACCAAGGTTGATCGCTCAGAGAGCGGCGTCAGCTCCCAGCGCCACCGGTGACCAAGCGGGTGCCGCCATTCCAGCACGCGCCCATCAGCGAACTCGGTGACCTGACTGGTGATCTGATACGGGACGCCGTACTGTTTCATCCTCACTGAGAACCTGGCGTCCTGACTGAGCCGCTGCGGTCCGGCCACGGTGTTCAGCACCGTCCCCGAGCCATCCAGCTCGCCATGTCGCCGCGGATCCGCCACGATGTCGAAAATCTCCGCAGCAGACGCCTGCACTTCGGCAGAACGAGAAATCTTGCCTGGCCCGGCATCCACGACGGCAACGCTCATGGTCAGAGGGTACGGGGTCGGATCGTGTCGCAGCCGACCAGGCGGGTCAGCATGGCGAGTCGCTAAGCACGCAGTCACTACAGGTGCCCTCGGCCCGTACCGCTGAGAGCCGGTAGATGAGACAGCAGCTAAACCGGCGAAATCCCGGACCGGGCTGACTTCGCTCAGTCTGCAGTTGCGGAGCGCTGAAAACAAAGTCGGCGAGCTGTCGTGCAGCGCCAGCTGCCGCCGGCTGCGCCGCCGCGATCTGCGTGCTGGCGCTGCTGACAGCGGAAGCGACGTTTCCCCAGAGCACTCGGCTGGAAACGGGGACTTGTCCGGCGACCGTTGCTGTCACTGGCCCGATCACGTCGGATACGAGCTTCCGGCAGGCTTTCTCCGTGGACTGGCGGCAACGGTCGAGACGGTGCGCTGGTAGCGGGACTGACAACGGGCACGGGCCGCCGAGGATGTCCTGCCACCACAATTCCGCTAGCTGGGTACTCAGCTCGTAGCCGAAAGCCAGTGCTGCCAGGGCTGGCGACAGCAGCCGGGCAGCCAGCCCGAAGTGAGCGGCCGAGGCAGCTACTCTCGGCTCGATCTGCTCGGCTTGGCATCCGGCTGTCGCGGCCAGCGCCTGCCGGACCGCAGCGATCCGGCGCTGCATCAGCTCAGGATGGCTAGTCAGCTCGCCGACTGTCAGCCACGGAAGCTGCGGGCGCTCACCTGGCTGATGCGCATGCACAGAGAAGAACGGACCGAGAGCCGCGAGGTCGCAGAGAATGCCTCGCGGTGCCCGGGCGTCGCTCGCAAGTTCGCTGGAGGTCACTGCAGGGCCACTGCCGCAGCCAGGACGGTCGCACTGGCTGTGACCGCGTGGCTGAGCCGGATTGCCCTGGCGATGTCTCCCGTCTGCGGCGGGCCGCCGCTGCCCATCAACGGCCGGTGCTCGGTCCGCCCGGAATAACTGAGCACGCCGCCGAGCCGGACGCCGAGCGCTCCGGCGAACGCTGCCTCGCACCACCCCGCATTCGGGCTCGGGTGGCCCGGACCATATTGCCGCGCCGCCTGCCACGTCGGCGCCGGCCTGCCTCCGACGGCGGGGGAGCAGGCTGCCGCGAGCAGCGCGGTGACGCGTGCCGGGACCCAGTTGGCGATGTCATCAAGCCGGGCGGCGGCCTTGCCGAAGCGCTCGTACCTGAGCGAGTGATGCCCGGCCATAGCGTCCATAGTGTTCACGGCCCGGTACCCGGACAGGGCCGCCGGTCCGGCCAGCGCTCCCCAGATCAGCGGCGCCACGATGGCGTCACTGGTGTTCTCTGCCACGGACTCGACAACAGCCCTGGTGATGCCCACGCAGTCCAGGCTCTGCGGGTCACGGCCGCACAAACTGGGCAGCAGCTCCCGCGCCCGCTCCAGGTCACGGGCGCCGAGCGCAGTCTCGATCTGGCGTGCCGCCTTGGAGAGGGACCGGGATGCGATCGCGGCCCACGCCGTCGCTGTGGCGACGGCAGTCCGGCCCATGGCGTTGCCGCGGGAGAGGCGTGCGGCGGCAAGCAGCGGTGCCGCGCCGAGACTCACGCCGGCCGCAGCGTACGCGAAGCCGGGTACCGCCTGGTCAGCGTAGATACGGTGCTCGATGGCGGTCATTGCCTGACCGAACAGGGCGACCGGATGCCCGCGCTCCGGATCCCCGGCTATCGCGTCAGCGATCACGCCGCCGATGAGGCCGCATGCCAGTGGCCAGTCCCGGCCGGCTCGGCGGCCGACATCCTCACGCCCGGAATGGCGGAACCTCAGGGTCATTGCCGTCCTCATGCTATGAGTGTGTAACTCATGGCGCGTCATGGAAGACGAGCCCGAGGGTATGCCGCACGCCGGACCGGATAACTGAAACGCCGTGCCGTACCGGGGCTGCTGACCATCCTCGCGCGGAGCGGACAGGGCGGTCCCTGGTGGTGAACAGGTAGCCGTGGCAATGCGGGATGAGAGTGGCGGTGCCGCGGGACTGGGCCCGCGGGCGCTGCTCCATGAGGAGAAACTCGCCGCCGGTGTGGTCGGTGCCGGGCTCATTTAGATTGATGACAACCTGCAGCGGGAAGACCAGGTCGCCGTATAGGTCGCGGTGCAGCGCATTCCAGTCTCCTGCCTGGTATTGGAGCAGGATCGCGGTTGGCTTGCCCTGCCCGGCGTGGTGGCACATCCGCAGCCACTCGTCAAGCGTGTCAGGCCACCGTGCGGACCAGCCGAGCTTGGCCGCCCAGTCACGCGCGATCGGCAGCAGTTGCGGGTACAGCGCCTGCTTCAGCTGCTCGATGGGCTCGGGGTAGGGGGCCTTGAAGTAGCGGTACTCACCTTCGCCGAAACGATGTCGCCCCATGTTGACCGTGGTGCGAAAGTACTCGGCCTGCCCGTAGAGTTCGCGGATCTCCTGTGCCTCGCTAGGGGTGACAAGCGGCGGCAGGAGGGCGCCGCCGAGGGAGTTAACCTCCGCGGTGATCGCCTCCCAATCGGCCGAATCGACCCGCTGCCGCCAGGTGTGCATGCTCTTGGCGCTGCTCATGCCGATGCCTCCAGGCGCAGGAGCGCCACCTTCGCGGCGGGCCCGCCGACGTAGCCTCCGGGCGTCCCGTCGGCTTTCAGCACGCGGTGACAGGGCACGACGACTGGCAGGGGGTTGGTAGCGCAGGCGGAGCCGACAGCACGGACCGCCTTCGGGTGTCCGACGAGCTCGGCGACCTGCCCGTACGTGCGGGTCTGCCCATACCCGATCTCGGGAAGGCGCCGCTGCACCAGCTGCCGGAAGCCTCCGGACAGCGACAGGTCAAGCGGCACGTCGAACGCCTGACGCTTCCTCCCGAAGTACTCATCAAGCTCGCGTGCCGCGAGGTCCAGCCGCTTCGGCGCCCGTAGCACCCGGGGACTGATCCGCTGCGTCAGGGTCTCCAGCACGCGGTCGTGGTCCTCGACGTCATAGGCCACGCGCACCAGGCCCTTCGGCGTCGCAGCCAGCAGGAGCGTGCCCACCGGCGAGTCGATTGTCATGTAGGCGACGTCGAGCAGGCCCTCAGCTTCCGCTGCACGCGCGAGCCTGTCCCTGAGCCGCGACAGCGTGTCAGCGTCAGAAGGTGAGGCGAAGTAATCGTGTGACACGTTCATGATGGCGCTCCTTCCGTGCCCGCGCCGGGGTAGTTCTTCCGCAGGTTCTTGAGGCCATCGGCCGCTGCCCTGCGCGCCGCATCGCTACTTCCGCCGAAGATCCCTGCGATCTCGGCATACGCCAGACCCGCGACATAGTGGTACGCCACCGCCTGGCGCTGCTTACCGGGCAGTGCGGCGACCGCTTGCCAGAGGTCACCGTCGCCCTCGCCTGGAACGCCGAGCGCCGTCGGCACCTCGGGAATCTCACCGACCGGAGCCGGCCGCCGCTTACGCGCCCTGAGCACGTCGATGGCCTTGCGGTGCGCGATCGTGACCAGCCACGCCTCTGCGTTCGCGTCGTCCGGCAAGTCAGGATAGGCGCGCATCGCCGCCAGGAATGTCTCCGACCAGGCGTCCTCGGCATCGTGGACGCCCAGGACCACCCGGCAGACCCGAAGAACGGTCCCGCCGTGCTCCGCCACGATCTTCTCAAACGGCTGCTTCATGCAGCCTGCCCCTTGGTCATTGCCGGCTCCTTTCCTACCAGGCAGACGCACCGGGCACGCCAAACGTGAGACGGCGAGCCCCCTCACCTGCGGCCGCTGTCGCCGTCCGTCCGCGCCACAGCCGCCGGCACGATGGGACTGGCGGGCATGTCGTCTCATGCTCCGCTCTCACGTTCGGCGTTCGCGCCGCGTCTGCAAGGCGTGAGTGAGGACAAGACGTTGCGTGCCAGCTCGGCGAGTACCTCGAGGGGGACCGCAACAAGTTCGACCTTCCCCTGAAGGTCAGGGGAAACGATTCCACTGCCGAGCCTGGCAGCTTGACCCCGGCCGTCATCGACGAGCTGGCTGCCCCTGACATCCGGTTCGAGTACTCGCTGCACGCCGCGCTTCGCGGTCGGGAGGCGGTCCGCGCATTCGCGGAGAAGTTCCGCGCCGCATTCGCTGACCTGAACCTCTCGGGCACCGTCGACCTGATCGCGGAAGGCGACTGCGTGGTCGGCCAGTGGGAAGGCGCGGGACCCACACCGGAGATGCGTTCGACGACATGCCCTACGGCCCGCTGTCGGCAAACACCGGCAAGACCATGCGATTCACCGGCACCACCGTCCTGAAGGTGGAGAACGGCCTCATCTCCGTGGAGATCGGCCTCGACGACGGCGTTACCGTCCTCAGCCAGCTCGGCCTGATCACGAACGCCTAGCGGCAAGCAGTCCTTAGCACAGCGCAGCTCGCATCGGACTCTCCCCTAATGCCGATCATTGCCTTCAGCTGGCGCCGGAGGTCGCGGGGCACCGTCAGGACCCGTAACGGAAAGTGGCCGTGCATCCGCCGTCGACGGTCACGATTGAACCGGTCATGAATGACGCGTCTTCAGATGCGAGGAACGTCGCGACGCGGGCCACTTCCTGTGCCTGCGCCTGCCGGCCGATCGGCTGCAATGCCGCGTTCGCTTCCCGCCGCTCCTGAGCGGCAGCACGCTCGATCGGCGGAAGTGATGCCCTGCCGCCGCCCATGTCGGTGTCGATGTACCCAGGGCAGATCGCGTTGACGCGAAGACCGTCGGGGCTGTAGTCGACCGCCAGCTGCCGGGTGAGATTGACAATGCCGCCCTTGGAGGCACAGTACGACGGAGCCAGCGGCGCGCCGATGATGCCGTAAGTGGAAGCGATGTTGATCATGGAACTCCGCGGGCGCCGCACCAGGTGCGGGATCGCCGCCCTGGCACACAGGAAGGTCCCGCGCAGGTTGACTGCGATCGTCCGGTCCCAGGCGTCGATATCGAGCTCATGGAGACGACGCGACCCGCCGGAAATCCCGGCGTCGTTGACCAGCACATCGAGTTGCCCGAAGTCGGCGACGGCGCTGCCGACCAGGTCGGCGACCTGTTCGGCTTCGGCCACGTCGCATGCCCTGAAGGACGCCCTGCCGCCTGCGCTCAGGATCTCCTCGACGGTTCGCTGCCCGTCATTGACGTTCGTGTCACCGACGGCGACGGTCGCGCCTGCGGCTGCCATGTCGAGGGCGATGGCCCGCCCGATACCTGTCGCACCGCCTGTCAGGAGCACCACCCGGTCGTTCAGGGAGGGCATCAGTCCCTGCCTCCTTGTCCTGGTCCGGACGCGTGCGCTGCGCACTTCGGGATAAGTGGCGCCCCGATCCGATAGGTCCCGATCGGCGCCACATGCTGACCCTAACGCGCGTGCGACTAGCAGGACGCCGCATTTGCCAGGCGACAGCCGCGCCGGAATACAGGCACGAAAGGTGACGAGAGCTCAGCGAACTTCGGTGTACTCGCTGCGGTCCAGCTGCACGACGTCGGCGTAGTCGCTGCCGTCCGGCTCCGCGACGTCGGTGTACTGGCTCCGGTCCAGCTGCACGACATTGAAACTGGCCCTGGACAGCAGCTTGCGCAGGTGCTGCATCCCAGTCATGCCAGCGATGGCCACAGCCATGGCGGCGGCGAGGACCGAGCCGCCGAACAGTGCGAGCCCGCCGACCACGTGTCCAAGCAGCATCATGATCACTGCGGCCAGAAGCGCCGCCGGCATGGCCACGACCAGCAGCACCGCGAACAGGGCCGCCGCGATGACGGCCTTTGCCGATCTGTCCGGCCTCCGCTCCGCGTACCAACCAGTCATCACGCTCACCTCGCAATGCCGCAGCCCGTCAAGGGCCTAGGCCGAAAGAGACACGATATGTCGTGTCCTCTCTGCACAACGTGCCTCCCGATCAGGATGTTCCCGCAACCGTCCGGCTCGCTGACCGCGGGCGAACACCCATCACACGGGCCGCACGGCACCCGATTGGCGCATGTCATCCGGCCTTCACGTCCCCGCGAGGTTCTTGCTGCCCCGGGGGCCATTCTGACGTCGCTACCACGCCCAGGTGGAGATCGCTACCACGCCTGATTCACAATAATATGATCTTGGGAGCGCACCTTCTGACCAGGCAGAACCTGTTTCCGGATACACTCCTGAGGATGGCTGCCTTGCCGGGGCGAACCGGCAATGACCGGTTCACGGAGGAGCAGGCGGCGCTGCGGCGGGTGGCGACGCTGGTGGCCTGCGGTGCGCCTCCAGAGGAAGTTTTCACTGCGGTGACCGAGGAAGCCGGGCGGCTTCTGGGCGCCGGCTTCACGTCGATGGCCCGGTATGACCCGGATGGCGCCAGGACGGTGGTCGCCGCGTGGAGCAGCACCGGTGGTGCCTTTCCCGTCGGCACGAGGGCAATGCTCGGCGGGCGGAACGTGGCGACGCTGGTGTCCCGGACGGGGCGAGCAGCGCGGGTCGATGACTACGCCGAGGCCTCGGGCCCGATCGCTGACGCCGTCCGCGAGCATGGGTTCCGTGCGGCTGTCGGCGTGCCGGTCAGCGTCGAGGGCGGGATCTGGGGCCTTGTGGTCGTGGATTCCCGCATGGAGCCGCTGCCGGCCGACACTGAGGCTCAGCTGGCCGAGTTCACCGAGCTCGCCGCGACCGCGATCGCCAACGCTCAGGCCCGCCTGGAACTGCGGGGGTTTGCTCAGGAGCAGGCCGCGCTGCGGCGGGTGGCCACGCTTGTCGCCCGCGCGGCGCCGCCAGACGAAGTGTTCGCCGCGGTCACCGAGGAAGCTGGTCGGCTGCTGCACGCCGATCACTCGACGATGGTTCGGAACGACCCCGACGGCGCGAGAACGGTGGTCGCCGCGTGGGCCAGCACCGGACCCGCGTTCCCCGTCGGCACCCGGTGGAGCCCGGACGGCCAGAACCTGCACACGACAGTGTCCCGCACCGGCCGGCCGGAGCGGATCGATGACTTCTCCGACGCCTCGGGCCCCGTCGCCGACGCCGTCCACAAATTTGGCACCCGCGCGGCTGTCGGCGTGCCGGTCAGCGTCGCGGGGCGGCCGTGGGGGGTCTTGATGGTGGGATCCAGCTCGGACCCGCTGCCGGGCGGTACCGAGGAGCGGTTGGCCGGGTTCACCGAACTGGCCGCCACCGCGATCGCCAACGCCGAGGCCCAGGCCGCCCTCACTGCCTCCCGCGCCCGGATCGTGGCCACGGCCGACGCCACCCGCCGCCGCATCGAACGCGACCTGCACGACGGCGCACAGCAGCGCCTGGTGTGCCTTGCCCTGGACCTCCGCGCCGCCCAGGCGGCCGCGACGGCCGGGACCGGCGGAATAGCACAGCAGCTGGACCGCCTGGTCACCGAGATGGACGGCGTACTGGCCGAACTGCGCGAGATCGCCCGCGGCCTGCACCCGGCGATCCTGGCCGACGGCGGCCTGCTCCCGGCCGTCAAGACGCTGGCCCGCAGATCGGCTGTCCCGGTCGACCTCGACATCCGACTCGACGGGCGGTTGCCCGGGCCGGTCGAAACCGCCGCCTACTACACAATCGCCGAGGCACTGACCAACACCGCCAAGCACGCCCACGCCACCGCGGCCGACGTCAAGGTGTCCGAACGTCACGGAATCCTGCACGTACGCGTCCGCGACGACGGGCGTGGCGGCGCCGACTTCGGCCGCGCCTCCGGCCTGGTCGGTCTCAAAGACCGGGCCGAGGCGCTCGGCGGCCAACTCATGCTGCACAGCCCGCCGGGCTCCGGCACCACGCTGGAGATCACACTGCCCCTCGACGATCCCGGCGGGCCGGGGCTGCTACCCGGAGCCGCCGGCCCGCCCGTCACCGGGGCAGGACGCTAGCCCAGAGACTGTCCGGCCGTCAGCCAAGGCCCGACCACAGGTAGCGGGCGCCGATAGCTACCACGAGAACGCCCATCACCCGGCGGATGAGTGCGTCAGGGAGCCTCCGCTGGAGTCGGGCACCGGTGTACGCGCCCGCCAGGCCACCGATGCCTAGAGCGATTCCGGTCGGCCAGTCGGGGGCAACCGGCCCGTGGTGATGGACCGAGAGGATGAGGAAGGTGATCACTCCTGCTACCGAGGTCACGAAGGTGGACGCCAGAGCTGCCGGGGCAACTTCGCGGGATGTCCGCCCGGTGCCGATGAGGATTGGAGCCAGGATCGAACCGCCGCCGATGCCGTAGATTCCGCCGACGCAGCCCACTACCGCGGCGAGGAGGGTCAGCACGGGCGGGGGAACGGCGCGTGCCGGCCGGGGTTCCGGCCCGGCCCGGGTCGGCCTCGTCAGAGCCAGCCACGAGCCGAGCGGCACAAGCACGGCTGCTACAACCAGGTCGAAGACGCGGGCTCCGGGCAGCAGTTCCACCCGGATGACCGATCCAGCGATCACGCCGGGCAGTGTCCCGGCGATGAGGACCAGGGAGAGCCTGCCGCCGGTCTGCCCTTGGTGCCAGTACCGGTACAACGCGCCCGGAGTTGCCACCACGTTGTAGAGCAGGTTGGTCGGCGTGACTGCCGGGCTCGGCGTGCCCAGCACGCTGACTTGAAATGGCAGCAGGAGGACTGCCCCTGAGATCCCAGCGGGCGTGGCAAGAACCGCGATGGCGAACGCCGCCGCTAGCGCAACGAGTGGCGCCCAGCCCGTATCGAGCACCCGGTCACGGTAGCGATCTCCGCGGGCCGTGACGTGGGAATGACCAGGCCAATTGCGGTGCGCAACTGCCAGTGTCGGTCGCGTGCGGGATTCCCGCGATCGCCATGAGTTCGGCGTCTGTTTTACGTCACGCTGTCAGCGGGTCGTGGTAACTGTGGCTGGAGGCGATCGCGAGGTCCGGCGTGATCATGCCCGGCTGGGCCGGGTACGTCCTGGCGCCAGGTGGGACTGAAGGGAGCACGGCGTGAGCGGTGTACGGGTACTTGCAGGCACGCGCAAGGGCGCGTTCGTCCTGACCTCGGACGGCAGACGCGACCGGTGGGAGGTCAGCGGGCCGCACTTCGCGGGCTGGGAGATCTACCACGTGAAGGGTTCGCCGGCCGACCCTGACCGGCTGTACGCGTCGCAGTCCAGCGGCTGGTCAGGGCAGGTGATCCAGCGATCCGACGACGGCGGCGCGACCTGGGCGCCGGTGGGTAACCAGTTCAGCTACCAGGGCACTCCCGGCACCCACCAGTGGTATGACGGGACACCGCATCCGTGGGAGTTCGCGCGGGTCTGGCACCTGGAGCCGTCGCTGGACGACCCGGACGTGGTGTACGCCGGAGTGGAGGACGCCGGGCTGTTCCGCTCCGGTGACGGCGGGCAGAGCTGGCAGGAATTGCCGAAGCTGCGGGGCCATGAGTCTGGGTCGTCCTGGCAGCCGGGCGCGGGCGGGATGTGCCTGCACACGATCCTGCTGGATCCGGTGCAGAAAGACCGGATGTTCACCGCGATCTCAGCGGCGGGAGCATTCCGCTCCGATGACGCGGGCCAGACCTGGCGGCCGATCAACAAAGGTTTGCAGTCCGAGGGCATCCCCGACCCGGACGCTGAGGTCGGGCACTGCGTGCACCGGCTGGCGATGCACCCGTCGCGGCCGGACGTGCTATTCATGCAGAAGCACTGGGATGTGATGCGCAGCGATAACGGCGGCGAGTCCTGGCGGGAGATCTCCGGGAACCTGCCCTCTGATTTCGGCTTTCCCATCGACGTGCATGCGCACGAGCCGGACACGATCTACGTGGTCCCGATCACCAGCGACGCCGAGCATTTCCCGCCCGAGGGGAAGCTGCGGGTCTACCGCAGCCGCGCCGGCGGCGATGACTGGGAGCCGCTGACTGCGGGCCTGCCGCAGGAGAACTGCTACGTCAACGTGCTGCGCGACGCGATGGCCGTGGACTCGCTGGATTCCTGCGGGGTGTACTTCGGCACCACCGGCGGTCAGGTCTATGCCTCGGCGGATTCCGGTGACAGCTGGGCGCCAATCGTCCGAGACCTGCCGGCCGTGCTGTCGGTAGAGGTCCAGACACTGCCATGATCCGGGTCGTGCTTCCCGCGCACCTTCGAACCCTCGCCCGCATCGATGGGGAGGTCCACCTCGATATCGCCGGGCCGGTCACTCAGCGGTCAGTGCTGGACGCCCTTGAGGCCCGCTACCCGATGCTGCGCGGGACGATCCGCGGTCATGACGGTGGCCCCCGGCGTGCCTTTATCCGGTTCTTCGCCTGCGAAGATGACCTGTCCCACCACCCGCCGGACGAGCCGCTACCCGATTCTGTCGCCGCCGGGACAGAGCCCTATCTCGTCGTCGCCGCCATGGCAGGAGGATAAGAGCACGGATCAGCCTCGCAGCCTCCGCACGTGCGCTGACCGGCAGAGGCCGATCGGAACGTCCAGGACTGAGGAAGGGACCTCGTGCTAGCGGACTCCTTCGGGCGGATCGCCACTGACCTGCGGGTATCGGTGACCGACCGGTGCAACCTGCGGTGCACGTACTGCATGCCGGCTGAAGGCCTGGACTGGCTGCCCGGCCCGGCCCTCCTCACCGACGACGAGGTAGGCCGTCTGATCTCCGTCGCGGTCCGGCGGCTGGGCATCACCGAGGTCCGGTTCACCGGAGGTGAGCCGCTGATCCGCCGGGGGCTGCTCGCAATCATTGCCCGGACCGCCGCGCTGGAACCACGGCCGGAGATCTCGCTGACGACTAACGGCATCGGGCTCGCCCGGCTGGCGGGGTCGCTGGCCGCGGCCGGGCTGGACCGGTTGAACGTATCTCTGGACACCTTGTCGCGCCAGACGTTCATGACGCTGGCCCGCCGAGACCGGCTGGCCGACGTGCTGGCAGGACTGAGTGCCGCAGCCGATGCCGGGCTGGCTCCCGTCAAGGTGAATGCCGTGCTCATGCGCGGCATTAACGACCACGAGGCCGGCGCGCTGCTGAGATTCTGCCTGGACCGCGGTTACCAGCTCCGGTTCATCGAGCAGATGCCGCTGGACGCCCAGCACGGCTGGCGCAGAGCTGACATGGTGACCGCCGATGAGATCCTCGCGTCCCTGTCAGCCGAGTTCACGTTGACCCCCGACGGCCCGCAGGCCAGGGGGTCAGCGCCCGCCGAGACCTTCCAGGTCAACGGCGGCCCGGACCGCGTGGGAATCATCGGGTCGGTTACCCGGCCGTTTTGCGGAACCTGCGACCGGGTCCGGCTGACCGCTGACGGCCAGGTCCGCAACTGCCTGTTCGCCACCGCCGAAACCGACCTGCGCGCTGCTTTGCGATCCGGAGACAGCGACGACCAGGTTGCGGCGCTGTGGCGCGCCGCCGTGGCTGCGAAGCTGCCGGGCCACGGCATCAGCGACCCGGGGTTCCTGCAGCCCGCCCGGCCGATGTCCGCCATCGGCGGCTAACTGATCGCCCGCATCTTGGCGGCTGTAAGAAGGCTTCAGCCGCCAAGCCGTCCTATTGCTTTTGCGTAAGGCGAGTGGGCAGATGGTTGCTAGTGGCCGCGGTTGCGTCGCCGTGGTTGTCAGGGCAGTCTGAGTGAGCCCGGAACGCTACCGAGCAATCGCTGCTGGATCGAAGGGCCGCTGATGAAATCGAAGGGCCGCCGATGAAGCTGCCTCCCGTTGATTACGAGGCGCCTGGAACCGTGTCCGAAGCTCTGGAGCTGCTGGCGGAGCACCTTGACGAGGCGAGCGTGCTCGCGGGCGGTCAGAGTCTGATCCCGCTGCTTGCGCTGCGGCTGGCCCGCCCGGCGTTGCTCATCGACATCAACGGCATAGCTGAGCTGTCTGGGGTGTCGGCGGCAGACGGCAGGGTGGCGATAGGTGCCATGACGCGAGAATACGTCGCGGAGGAATCGGCGACGATAGCCGGCAGCGTGCCGCTGCTGGCGGCGGCTCTGCCGCTGATCGGTCATGAGGCGATCCGCAGCCGCGGCACGATCGGAGGCAGCCTGGCACATGCGGATCCGGCGGCCGAGCTGCCGGCCGTCGCTCTGGCCCTTGACGCCGAGTTCGTGGTGCGCAGCAAGTCGGGCGAACGGGTTATCCCGGCGGCTGAGTGGTTCGAGGGTTACCTCACGACCTCGCGCCGTCCCGACGAGCTTCTCGTTGAGCTGCGCTTCCCGACGGCAGGCCCGGGCACGGGGATCAGCTTCCAGGAGGTCACACGCCGACACGGTGACTTCGCGATTGTCGGCCTGGCGGTGTCGCTGACTCTTTCCGACGGCGCGATCAGCGATGCCAGGCTGGCGTTTGCCGGCATCTCTGATGTGCCGGTGCGGGCAGCCGAGGCGGAGAATCTTCTCGTCGGCGAGACGGCGTCAGCTGAGCTCTTCGATGAAGCGGCCCGCCAGGCGACCGGTGATATCGATCCGCCGGCCGACCTGCACGGAACGTCGGCTTACCGGACGAAGGTCGCGGCCACACTGGTCCGTCGCGGCTTGCAGGCTGCAGTGGACAACGCCGGCGAGAGGCAGTGACGGACGATGGACATCACGCTGAGAGTCAACGGATCGACGCGGACGGGCTCGGCTGAGCCGCGCAAGACGCTAGCGGACTTCCTGCGCGAGGACCTCGACCTGACCGGAACCCATGTCGGGTGCGAGCACGGAGTCTGCGGTGCATGCACAGTCATCGCCGATGGCCGGGCGGTGCGCTCGTGCCTGATGCTGGCGGTCCAGGCCAGCGGCAGCGATATCACTACCGTCGAGGGGCTGGCACCGGGCGGCGAGCTCGGCAACCTGCAGCAGGCGATGTGGGACTCGCACAGCTTCCAGTGCGGGTTCTGCACGCCGGGGTTCGTCATGCAAGCTACCGCGTTCCTGCGCGCGCACCCCGACGCCGGCGAGCAGCAGATCCGCGAGGCGCTGTCCGGGAACATCTGCCGGTGCACTGGCTACCAGAGCATCATCGACGGCGTCCTGCTGGCCGCCGAACGCGACCACCAGCGCTGAGCGAGGGAGCGATCATGGCGGGAATTGTTGCCGAGCGCTACACCGGCGCCAGCATCAGGCGTTCCGAGGACCCGCGCATCCTGACGGGCGCAGGCCGGTACGTCGACGACATCAAACTTCCGGGGATGTTGCACGCCGCTTTCGTGCGCTCGCCGCTGGCTCATGCTCGCGTGCTGTCGGTCGATGTCTCCGCCGCGCGGGCGCTGCCTGGCGTCATCGGCGGCCTTCACCGGAGCGGACCTGGAAGCGATGACGGTCCCCGGTCCGGATGCGCTGATGGCTCTCATGGGCTGGGCCGGGCCGACCCCGGAGTTCACCCTGCTGGCGACGGACAAGGTACGGTTCGTTGGCGATCCCGTGGCCATCGTCATCGCCGAGAGCCGTTACCTTGCCGAGGACGGCTGTGAGCTGGTGGAGGTCGAGTACGACGACCTGCCTCCGGTCGCGAATGCCGCCTTCGCGCTCGATCCGGGCAGCCCGCCGCTGTTCGCCAATCTGGGTGACAACATCGCCCGCCCGCACTCGCGCCACGAGTTCGGCGACGTCGCCGCCACGTTCGCGAATGCTGACCGCGTTATGGATTTCCATATCGACGTGCACCGGCACCAGAACGTACCGATGGAGGGACGCGGCTGCGTCGCGAGCTACGACGCCGACCTGGGCGTCATGACGATACACGCCGCAACGCAGAGCGTTCACGTCAGCAAGATCGCCGTCGCCATGCGCCTGGGCATGGAGCAGGACAAGGTGCGCGTCCTGGCCGGTGATATCGGCGGCTCGTTCGGCTTGAAGATCGGCGCCTCACGGGAAGAACTCGCGGTTGCGGCTGCCTCGCGTGATCTCGGCAGGCCGGTCAAGTGGGTCGAGGACCGCGGCGAGAACCTCACCGCGTCGGGCCAAGCTCGCGAGGAGAGCTTCGACGTCCGGGCTGCCGTCAGTAACGACGGCGACCTTCTCGGTCTCGATGTCAAGGCGGTCGTCGACACCGGCTCGTACCCGGGCATGGGCATGGGAGCGATGGTCCCGGACATCATGGAGGCGATGCTGCCGGGCCCGTACAAGATCGCGGCGCTTGGCTTTGAGTCGACCGCGGTCACGACGAACAAGGCAACGTATGTCGCCTACCGCGGCCCGTGGGCTTCGGAGACGTTCGTACGGGAACGCGTCCTCGACCTCGTGGCGAGGGAGCTCGGCCTCGATCCGGTCGAGATCCGGCTGCGTAACGCCGCCCCGCGTACCGATCCGCCGGCCAGCATGATTACCGGGCGCCCGCTGGCAGGTGTCACGACGAGGGAGTCACTGGAGCGGGTCGCCCGGATCGTCGGACATTCCCGCGTTCCGGCGCCGCCAGGCCGAAGGCGCGAACCCGCGGTCGTTACCTGGGCATCGGCGTCGCGTCGTTCATCGAGGCCGCCCCCGGCCCACGCTCGCCGGAGGGGCCCAGCGGCCCGATGGGCATGGAATCCATGCGCCTGCGGCTCGAGGAAGACGGCATCGTCGTGCTGTTCACCGGCCAGATGCCGCACGGGCAGAGCCATCAGACCACCCTGGCTCAGATCGCCGCCGACGAGTTCGGCGTGCCGTTCGAGCAGGTCCGCGTCGTCGTCGGCGACACCGACGTCGTCCCGTTCGGGATGACCGGCGGCAGCCGGTCGGCCACCATGACCGGCGGCGTGGCCTTGCACGGCGCCCGGCAGCTCAAAGTGAAGGTGCTCGATTTCGCGTCGCATCTCATCGAAGCCAGCGCCCAGGACCTCCTGATCACCGACGGCAACGTCTGGGTACGCGGCGACCCCGCGAGCGCGATCCCGGTGAGCGAAGTGGCCCGGCGGGCGGCATCAGGCGAGTTCGGCGCCGGCGTGGACGCCAATCTTGAGGTCGACGCCGCGTTCGACGGCGGTGAAGGCGGATGGTCAGGCGGCAGTCACTGCGCCATCGTGGAAGTCGATGTCGAGACTGGCCTCGTGCAGGTGGAGCGGTACGTCGCCGCTGAGGATTGCGGCGCGCTCATCAACCCTGCCGTCGTCGAGGGGCAGATCCGCGGCGGTATAGCTCAGGGCATCGGCGCGGTGCTGCTCGAACGATCGGCCTACGACGACGACGGCAACTGCCAGTCAGCGACGTTCATGGACTACCTGCTGCCGACGTCCTGTGACATTCCCCGGATCGAGATAGAGCACCTGCAGACCGTGCCACTCGACGCGCACGTCAACTTCCGCGGCGTGGGCGAGGGAGGCATGATCGTCGCACCGCCCACAGTGGTGAACGCAATAGAGGACGCGCTGTCACCCTTCGGCGTGCGGATTCACGAGCAGCACCTGCCTCCGGCTCGGATCCTGGAGCTCATTGCCGAGGCGGACGCGAGTCACTAGGGACGGCGCTCCGCGCGGATATTCCGGTCCGCGGCCACGTTCCTGAGGATTGCTGCCGCAAGCATAACTCCGGCCGTCCGCCTCCTCGACTGACGGCAATGTGCTGATGGGCAGCCCAGGTCGTTGGTCAGGCTGAGACCAGGTCGCAGACGAAGATCAGAGTCTCGCCCGGCGCTATCTGACGTCCCGCGCCGCGGTCGCCGTAGGCGAGACCAGGCGGAATGATCAGCTGACGGCGGCCCCCGACTCGCATACCCTGCACGCCCTGATCCCAGCCGGCGATGACCTGCCCAACGCCGAGCCTGAACTCCAGCGGGGCGCCGCGGCTCCAGCTCGTGTCGAACTCCTCGCCTGTCGAATAAGCCACGCCGACGTAGTGCACTTGCACCGTATCGCCAGCCTTTGCGACGGCGCCATCGCCCTGCCAGATATCGGAGATCTCCAGCTCGGTAGGCGGCTCGCCTCCGGGGAAGTCGACTTCGGGTTTCTCGATGCTCATGTTCACGTCTCCCTCATCAGCTATCGCTGCTAGCGCAAGGCTATGATCCCGGCGTTGCCGCGCTGATACCCGGATCGGCGTGGTCGGCGAAACGAGAGGCGGATGGGCGCGGTGCAGCATAGTCAGGCGGACCCGTTTGGTACCGCAGAGCTGCGCCGCACGGTACTGGCGGCCTGGACGGCCTCGCCTGCCCGTTTCCGGGAGGATGCCAACGCAGAAGAGGACTACGCGCTGGGCGGCTACCGGGACCGCGTCATCGTGGAACTGGCCCAGAACGCAGCGGACGCCGCAGTCCGCGCAGGCGTGCCCGGCCGGCTCCGGCTGACGCTGCACGACGGGACGCTCGTGGCGGCCAACACGGGCGCGCCACTCGACGCGGCAGGCGTGGCGGCGCTGTCTACCCTGCGCGCGTCCAGTAAGCGAGAGCCCGGCGCAAGCGCAGGTCGAGCAGCACGCGAGGCCATTGTCGGCAGGTTCGGCGTAGGCTTCGCTGCCGCCGCTGCGGTGAGCGACGAGCCGCACATCGCATCGCTGACTGGCGCGGTTGCGTGGTCGCGCATCGCAGCCGGCAACATCGTCCGCGAGATACCTGGTGTGGCCGCCGAGCTCGCCCGTCGATCCGGTCAGCTGCCCGTGCTGCGCCTACCTTTTGCCGCAACGGGCGTGCCTCCCGAGGGCTTCGCGACAGCGGTGACGCTGCCGCTGCGGGACGAGGCGGCCATCCTGCTGGTTGAACAGCTGCTTGCGGACATCGGACCCGCGATCATGCTTGCTCTGCCCGCTCTTGCCGGTCTCGAGATCGAGATCGACGGCACGACCCGGCTGCTCACCGCCACGCATGACGATGAAGGCGTCATCATCACCGTCGACGGAGCCGTCGGCAGATGGCGAACCTCGGGTGCTGAGGGCCGAACCGATCAACGGCTGCTGGCCGACCGCCCTGCCGAGGAAAGGGCGCGTCCGTACTGGTCGGTGCGTTGGGCCGTGCCTGTTGTAGCCGACAGTGATGAGGGCGATCTACCCGCTGGCAGTCTGCCTGCCGGGGTCAGAGCCGTCGTCCACGCGCCGACGCCTACCGACGAGCCGCTCGGGCTCCCGGCGCTGCTGCTCGCGTCGTTCCCGCTCAGTCCCGACCGCCGTCACGTTGCGCCGGGCCCGCTCACCGATTTCCTGCTCGACCAGGCAGCCGACGTTTACGCCGGGCTGCTGCCAAGCCTTTCAGCCGGAGTCAGCCTGCTCGACCTGATCCCGTCTCCGGTCGCGCAAGGCGAGCTCGACGCACAATTGCGCGACAGGATCCTGCGGCTGCTACCCGACATCGCGTTCCTTCCGGCAGCAGACCCGACTGGCCGGCGGGTACGGCCAGCCGATGCGGTGGTCCTGGACGCGAGCATGCCGCAGCTGACCGGCACCATTGCGCCGGTGCTGCCAGACTTGATCGCCGGTCCTGCCCGGCATCCGGCCTTCGCGGTACTCGGGGTCCGGCGGCTGCGGCTGGCCGAGCTCGCTGACATGCTGGCCTCCCTCGATCGCGATCCTGCGTGGTGGCGGGACCTGTATGAGGTGCTGGCCGCCGCAGATCCAGCAGAGCTCGGCGAGCTCGGAGCGCTGCCCGTACCGCTGGCAGACGGTCGGCTGGTAAGGGGTCCTCGTGGGCTCCTGCTGCCCGGGCCGGGGCTGGAGAACGCCCAGTCGCTGAGGGCACTCGGCTTCCGGGTCGTTCAGTCCGGCGCGGTGCACCCGTTGCTGGCGCGGCTGGGCGCTGTCGAGGCCACGCCACAGAGTGTCCTTTCTGACCCGGCGGTGCGCGCGGCAGTCGAGGCGTCCTACGACGAGGAGGATCCGGAGCCGATCGCGGATGCTGTACTCAGTGTCGTGGCAGGAGCGCGCCTGCGGCCTGATGACTACCCCTGGCTCGCTGACCTGGCGCTGCCCGGCGCCGATGGAGAGTGGTACCCGGCAGGTGAGCTTCTGCTGCCGGGCAGCCCGCTCGCAGAGGTGGTCGGCTCAGACACCCCATTCGGTACTGTCAGTCAGGCGATGCTGCGGCGCTACGGTGCCGACACGCTTGAGGCAGTCGGCGTGCTGTCGTCGTTCAGCCTGCTGGTTGCCGAGGACGTCGCCATCGATGGCCCCGATCTCGATCTTGACGGCGCCGCAGAGTGGGCCGCCGAAGTGCGCGCCCGGCTGGCGCCAAGCGGCGTGCCGCTGGTAGTGCCAGAGCTGCTGGCCGTCCGCGACCTTGAGCTCGTCGATCCTGAACGCTGGCCGCTTGCACTGAAGCTCCTGGCAGCGCGGTCTTTGCGCCCGGCGCTCGTCGAGCCAACCAGGGTGCTGCTCGCCGACGGCCGCTACGCGGATGTGCCGTCGTACACCAGCTGGTGGCTGCGAAGTCATCCGGTCCTCGCCGGGCGCAGGCCTGCCGAGATGCGTGCCGCCCAAGCCGATCCGCTGCTCGCGGGCCTCTACGATGAAGCAGAACTGCCCGTGGACGCGGAGTTCGCCCGCGCGCTTGGAGTTCGCACCACGCTCGCGGAACTGCTCGCTGAGCCTGGGGGCGCGCACGAGCTGCTCACGAGGCTGGCTGACCCTGCGCGGTCAGTCACGCGGGCGCAGCTGCGGGCACTGTGGATCGCGCTGTCTGCAGTTGCCGACATCGAGCCCCCGGACCGGGTGCGCGCCGTGCGCCAGACCGAGGTTGTCGTCGCTGACGCGGCCGAAGCCCTGGTCCTCGACGCGCCAGACCTGTGGCCGCTAGTGGCTGATCACCCACTGGTGCTGGCACCGTACTACCTGGCGTCCCAGCTCGCCGACCTGCTCGACCTTCCGTTGGCCTCTGAGGAAGTGACCGGCCAGGTCGAGTCGACACCGGAGCGAGCTGCGGTACCCGCAATCGTGCGGGCGGTGCTGCCGGATGCGCCGGCGGCGTATTACGCCCATGACCGTCTCGTCGTGGACGGTATCGGAGTGCCGTGGCGCTACACAGCCGGCGTCGTGCACGCGGCTGGAATCGGCGGGCTCGCGTGCGGGCTGGCCTGGGCCTCGGGCCGGTGGCCTGCTCGGCATCTGCTCGCTGGCCTGCTGCACGACCCCGCCTCCGGTGCCCGCCTCCTAGCCGAGGCCGACCTGGACACGGACCCGCCGTCTATCGCCGCTGGCCCAGGCCGCTAGTCGCCGCCCGGGGTCCGTAGTTGCCGTCAGCCCCCTGTGGCGGCCTTGCCGCGGGCCGGGTCATCGGGAGCGCTGCCGTCGGCGGCGCGGCTTGTCTGCGGTGGCGAGCTGGGCGGCGTGTTGGGCTGCGACGGCAGGCCGCCGATGAAGTCCTCCCAGTCTGCCTGGACCGGCTTCCAGCGGCGGTCGAAGGCTGCGGCCCGGCGGGTGGCGTGTTCCAGCTTGTT
Source organism: uncultured Actinomycetota bacterium (assembly GCA_963831615.1). Classification (GTDB taxonomy): domain Bacteria; phylum Actinomycetota; class Actinomycetes; order Streptosporangiales; family Streptosporangiaceae; genus JAJYUU01. The sequence continues at coordinate 1,326,112 of CAWHQU010000008.1, forward strand.
TCCCCGGTATAGGCGCCGCGCCCAGATTGAGCTCGGCCGGGCCAGCCGCACTGCGCCAGTGAGCCCGACCGGCGGCAGGAACAGGCCGAACAGCCCCGACCGGTACTTGCCCTTCAGCACGCAGACCAGAGCGAGGCAGGCGTCGATGACCAGGACGCCGGTCGCGCTCATCCGCAGCGACAGTTCGGTGCTGTCGACGTCGGCCACCCGCAGCGGGCTGAACCCGACCAGGGCCAGCCCCAGGCAGGCAGCAACCAGGCTGACGGCCTCGACTGAGAGCTGGCCCTCGCCGCTCCAGTAGACATCCTGCAGGTGCAAGATCAGCGCGAACTCGTCCAGCACTAGCGACGTCCCGATCCCGACGGCGATTGCGGAAAACGAGAGCCAGCCCGTCGTGCCGGGTCCGCCGACCGCCGTGAACGCGCCGATCATCAGCAGGATGATGCCGGGCACGGAGTGGTGAATATGCGTACCGCCGGCCGTGAAATTGCGAAACGGCCCGCGCCCGTCGCGGATCAGCCGGGTAATCGTCCGCGTCGACACGAACGTAAGCACGAAAGAAACGAAGCACAGCATCAGCGGCAGCTTGCCGGCCGCGATTACATCGCGGTGCCACCACGAGAGCATGACGACCACCCTAGGCGGCCGGACGCGCGGCGGCGACCGGGCGATTTCGCCGATGAAGGGGCCAGGCGGTGCTAGACGTGGTGCCGGAGCAAACCCTGGGCTGCGATCTCCACTCGTTTGCTGACATCCGATAGCCGGCACCCGCGCCGGCGCGACTCGTTCCGGCCGCTGCGGGTTGCTCGGCGAACCGATACCGGCCGGGTATCGTTGCGGCGTATGGACCTGCGCCTGCTGCGCTACTTTGTGGCTGTCGCTGAGGAGCGTCACGTCGGCCGGGCGGCTGCCCGGCTGCATATGAGCCAGCCCCCGCTGAGCCGGGCAATCAAGCAACTGGAGGATGACCTCGGCACGGTGCTGCTGCATCGAACAGCGAGAGGCGTGACGCCCACCGCCGCCGGAACGATGCTCTACAACGAGGCGCGCACTCTGCTAGAGCAGGCCGACCAGGTCCGCGCCCGCGTCGCCGCGGCGGGCGCCAGCATTCTCACCGTGGGCACGATAGCCGACAGCGCAGAGGAGGCGGGCACCCGCCTAGCGGCGGCATTCCGTCAGCGGAATCCCGAGGTCGACGTACGGATCCGCGAAGCGGACTTCACCGACCCGACGGCGGGCGTGCGGGCCGGGCTTGCCGATGTCGCGGTTACCCGGACGCCATTTGACCGCTCCGGGATAAGGACGCTCGTCCTGCGCTCCGATCCGGTCGGCGTCGTTCTGCGCACGGACGACTCGCTTGCCGGCCGGGACGTGGTGCACGTGAGCGATCTCGATGATCGCCAGTGGTTTCAGCTGCCCGAGGGAACTGATCCGGTCTGGCGTGCGTACTGGAACGGCACCAAGCCCGGCGGCGAACTCCGGAACGGGCCGGTCGTCCGGACTATCACTGAGTGCCTGCAGGGCACGCTCTGGAACGGGACGATCGGGATGATGCCGATGGGGCACGCGCTGCCAGAGGGGCTGACCTGCGTTCGGCTGGCAGGCATGCCTGCCAGCCGCCTGATCCTCGCGTGGAACAGCGTCAGCACCGATCCCCTGATCCAGTCGTTCACTCGCATCGCGGCCGCGAACTACAAGCTGTCAGCAGCTGTGATACCCGTCAGGTATCGGGAGCGCTGAACAAGTATTGGATTCTTGCCCGGCACGAGAGTGGAGTGGAAGGGCAAGAGGGCCGACGCGCCCAGGCGTGAAAGCGGCATCGACGCTTACGCCCGCCCGCACTTTCGTCGAGGTGACGCCATGAACTCGCTGACTATGCCGCCTGCTTGGCAGGGGCCCCTCCCCGAGGCCACCCCACCGTCGGATATGGCCATCTACCAGCTTCCGACCGGCACCTATGAAACCAGGGCGGCCTTTGCCTTCACGGGCGGCTCATTCCGCGACAAGCGTGCCTTCGCCGCAACTGCCATCCTAGTTACCCACACGCGGGGCGATTTCCTGATTGACGCGGGCTTCGGCTCCGATATCGCAGCCCACGTCCACGCTCAGCCCTGGTTCGCGCGCGCTCCTTATCAGGCGACCGGCACCGCTAGCCAGCAACTCGATGCCAGCGGCTACGACCGCAGCAGGCTCCTCGGCATTCTGATCACGCACTCTCACTGGGATCACGTGAGCGGCCTCGACCAGCTCCAGGTACCCATCTGGACCAACGCAGGCGAGTTGCAGTATGCGGCGGAAGCCCGCGACGGGAAAGTATTCCGGGCTGTGTCCGAAGGCCACGAGATCCACCGCTACGAATTCGGCAACGCGCCTTATCTAGGCTTCCCGTCGAGTCACGACGTGCATGGCGACGGCTCGGTCGTTGTCGCTCTGGCCGGCGGCCACACGACGGGTTCCGTGATCGTCTTCGTCACACTGCCCTCCGGGAAGCGCTACGCGTTCATCGGCGACGTGGCCTGGCAACTTGAGGGTGTCAGCAAGCCGGCTGAACGGCCGCTCCTGATGCGGAAGCTGGCTGACGTCGACGCCGGCCAGGTACGCGAGGACCTGCTGCAGGTTGCTTCGCTCGCGCGCCTGATGCAGGTGGTCCCCGCTCACGACGTCACCGCCTACGACGGGATACCTATGCTGCCCGCCCGGTCAGCGAGCTCCTCGCGCCCCGGGCACGTCGGGCATACGGGCTAAGGTCCGTTGCGGACTGAGAGCGGTGATTGTCCCGTTATCTTCCGCTGCGGCAAGACCTCCGATGGATCCGCGTGCGTGGCAGAACACGGCCGTCCCGCGGTCTGGTACACGCCGGTCCGCGAACCCGTCGACAGGGAAGGCCGGCTCACTGAGCACGCTCCGGTAATTGGGTAGTTAGAGTCTCGTGTTCGGTCACCGAGCCGCGCCGGTTAACCGCCATTTCGGCTGGGTCGTCGTGGCGCTCGTGCTCATTGTCAGCTCTGCCGCGGTCGTCCAGGCCGTCCGCGGTACGCCCGGTCCGGCAGCAGTGGCCGGGACCAGTTACTTTCGCACGCTGCCTCCCGGCGCGACGCTGCCCAGCGGGGCGCTGTGCGCCAAGCTTGTCGACTCCTCGCCGCAGTCCGAGAACAAGTCCGCTAACAACCGGTACGACAGCACGAGAGGGCGTCCCGTCGGTGCGAAGTTCCTCGCATCAGACAGCCCTCAGGCGCAGAAGCTTGTCAGGCGGATCAACGGCGACTTCACCGGTTCTACGATCGACATACTCCGGTGGGCAGCCTGCAAGTGGGGCATCAATCAGGACATCGTCTTGGCCCAGGCTGCCGTGGAGAGCTGGTGGCAGCAGAACACGCTCGGTGGCTGGACCACTGACCCAGCCGACTGCCCGCCTGGCAACAAGCTCGGCCAGGACGGCAAGCCCGGCGAGTGCCCGGTGACCTACGGGATCTTGCAGAACACCTACGGGCCTGGCGGCGGCTGGCCGGCCATCGCCCGGTCCACTGCGATGAATGCCGACGCCGCCTACGCCGTCTGGCGTTCATGCTTCGACGGCTACGAGACCTGGCTCAACAGCATGCCCAGAGGCAGTCAGTACCAGGAGGGCAACGTCTGGGGCTGCGTTGGGCGCTGGTTCTCGGGCCAATGGCTGAACCCGCCCGCGCTCGGCTACATCGCGCAGGTAAAGGAGTACCTGCGCGAGAAGATCTGGCTCAAGCCGAACTTCCGTTGGTGAGGTGATGGTCCGGCTGACGAGCTAACTCCGGGTTGCCTGGTAGCGCGGCCGGATCGTCTTGCTTGCCGCCATCAGCCCCTCCTCCAGCGTTCTGCCGCGAAGTGACTCAAGTATGGTCGCGGTCGCTGGGCCAACTCCGTTCATTGACGGCGGCAGCTTGCAGGACGCCTGCCCGAGGACTTCCAGGGCCTCGTCGATGGTGGTCTCGTCGAAGACGCTTCCCTGGCGAGCAGCGTGCGCAGCTTTGGTGAGAAGATCCAGTGCGGTCCGCGCCAGGTCCCCGCCGGCCGACGCGGCAAGCACGGCAAGATCGGCCGCGTGGCGATCGAGAACCTCGATCAGCCGTTGCCCGGCAGGGTACTGAGCCACTTGCTCGTCGCGAATCTGCCGCATCTCGCGCAGCTGCGCCTGATCACCTGCGAAGAGGTCATTGACGAAGTTCACCACGCACGCGACTGGCTGCTGGAGTATCTGCGTGACGGCACCGGCTGGAGCGCCATCGATGTCTGAATACGTCATGTTTGAGGTCTCGCCGGTTTTGGCGGCGGCCTCGCCGCAGGCTGCGCCAGGGCCGCCATTCTGCACGGAGAGCTGTCCCGAAGAGACGCTGTAGTAGATGATGCCGCGTGAGTTCGTGATCCCTTGGGTAAAGGTGGCTGTGCCGCCGGGCGGTCCGACGAAGTCCAATTCACAAGCGACGATCGGATGCACGGCGCCCCCGGGCGCCGTCCACGTATACGAATGGATTTTGTCGTCCGGGTCGGTGTAGGTGAACTGAACGTTGGTCACGCCACCGGAGTCGTTGGTCTCGAGCGCGATCTGGAGTTTCGATCCGCGCGGCAGCGTGTCGCCGTTGATGCTTGCGAACGTGCCAAGCGTGGTGCCGCCGCTGCCGTAGTCGTGGGGCCAGCACGGCAGCCCCGGCGACGTCCCGGGCACCGGTGTGTAGCCGGGCGGCCAAGTGGACGTCCCGAACGCCCAGTACTGGATGTACCAGGTGAGCTTCCCGCCCTGAACGATAACGACGTACTGGAAGACGTTGACCTGGCTGGCCTGGCAGTACTGGCCCGGTGGCGCATAGCAGTTCAGCTGTAAGCTCCAGCCGGCCCCAGTAGTCGTGGCGAGATCCTCGGTGACCTCAAGGAAGACCGACAGATTCTGCAGGTTGTCGCATCCGTCGATCAAGACGGCATTGTTGTCCGAGGCGTACGTCATGTTCCCTCCCCGCCCGATACTCGGAGTGTTTCCGGTAACGCCAGCGGTGACAAGACGTCGGCTTGCGAAAGGTTGCGGCTCAGGGGACCAGGGCAGCGTCGAGCAGGGCAGCGTCGAGCAGAGTGGCGGCAGCAGCACGGGCCGCGGCGGCTGCGTCGGGGTCGTGGTCCAGCCTGGCGGATTGCCCGCTGCCGTCGTAGAGCAGGTGCAGCTGGCGGGCAAGGACCGCAGGATTCGGCACGCCGGCCTGGGTGGCTAGCTCGGTCAGCAGGGTGCGTACCCAGCTCCGGTAGGTCTCGGTCGCCTGCTCGGCCGGGTCACCCGGGCGGGATTCCGCGCTCGCCCGGGCGAACGCGCAGCCGCGGTAGTCGGGCTGGCCGAACAGTTCCCCCTGGCCCTCGAAAACGGCTAGCACCCGCTCGCGCGGGGTGCTGTAACGTTCGACCGCCTGAGTGATGCGCTCGGTGACGCTGGCGTAGCGGAGGTCCAGGTAGGCACGGACTAGCTCGTCCTTGCTCCCGAAGGTGTTGTACAGCGAGGCCTTGGCCACGCCGGCTTGCTCGATGACGCGGTCGATCCCGACCGTGTGCACGCCCTCGTTGTAGAACAGCTCGTTCGCCGCGGCCAGCAGCCGCTCTCGCGCTGACGCGCGAGCCGCAGTCGCCTCCTTGGCAGTCATAGTGATGGCCACCTTCCTAGACAGACCTGTCTATCTTACGCACACTGGCTGAGTCGCGGTGGCATCCGCGGCGCGATCCGCGGTGCGGTCAGGCCGGTTCTTCAGCAGGCCGACCAGGGCCAGCGCAGCCAGTGCGATTACTCCGGCGCCGTAGTAGCGAGCCGTATCGATCAGGCCTCCGCCATGCACAACGCCGAACCCGGCCAGCACGGCAGGCCCGCCGAGCCCGAGATAGGACACCACGTAGATCAGCGATACCACTCCGGCCCGCTCGTGCGCCGCGGCCAGCGGTACCACCGTGCGGAGTCCGCCCTGGAAACCGCTGCCGAACCCGGCCCCCGCGATCGCTGCGCCGGCGAAGAAGACTGCCCCCGAGCCCAGGCTCACCGCCGCGACGGTCACGGCGACACCGGTGACCAGCGCCAGGATGCCGACGAGCATCACGGTTCGCGCCGCGGCGCGGCGCAACGCGATGATCGCGACCACCGCCGATGCGGCTAGCACGAACAGGCTCAGGCCGCCCAGTACCACGTCACCCGAGCCGGTCAGCGCGTGCACAAGCGCCGGGCCAAGGGCGCCATACAGGCCAGCCAGCGCCCAGACTGCGAACAGCACAGGCACCGCGGTCATCACCGGGGCTCGCAGCGCCCGCGGGAGGGTGATCTCCGGCCGCAGGCTGCTGAGCGCGCCTGGCGCCCGGCTAACTGTCTCGCGCATGGCCGCGATCGCGGTCGCCTGCAATGCAAGGACGCCGATCAGGGCCAGGTAGATGAGGTGGGTGGGATCGGGCAGGAAGCGGACCGCCAGCGCTGACAAGATCGTGCCGCTCGCGGTGCCCATGCCCGGCGCGACCGCGTTAGCGAAGGTGCCGAGCTCGCGGTCCATGTCGAGCATGGCCGCGCCGATCGCGCCCAGGGCAGCGCCGGTCGAGAGGCCCTGGACGACGCGCGCGGACATCAATGCAGGCACCCCCGTAGCGGTGGCAAAGATGACCAGCGAGCCGACGTGCACGGCGATCGCCGTCAGCAGCACCGGCCGGCGCCCGACATGATCGGACAGCTTGCCCAGGGTCAGCAGGCCCGCCAGCACTGCCAGCGCGTACACCCCGAAGACCAGCGTTGTCGTGATCGGCGTGAAGTGCCAGCGTTCCTGATAGATCGCGTATAGCGGGGTGGGGGCAGCGGAAGAGGCCAGAAGCGCCACGATCAGAGAGGCCAGCACGAAGACGGCCGGCTGGCCGCTCAGCCGACGGGCCGGTACCGTCTCCGCGATACCTGATCCCGATACTGCGCCATGGGGCGTCACGTCCGGTCACCACCAACTGAGTAGACAGGTCTGTATGGCTCATCACTATAGACAGACAGGTCTACCCAGTCAAGCGTCTGCACAGCGAGACGTCAGCGATCGTGCCGGAAGGCGATCGCGCCGGAAGATGCAGGCAATAGACCGCGTCGTCAGCCCGGTTCGCCGCGCAGCTTGCGACGCGCGACGACGATGATGTCCACAAGCGCCACGGCGCTGAGGAACGCGAAGATCGCTGCAAGGACAGCCTGGTGAACCACGACTACGAAAGCCGCACTGGCCAGCCCGCATACCACCAGCCCGAAGCTAGCCAGGACTAGCCGCAAAGTGAGCGCGCTCCGCGCCGGCGGCATGTCCGAGCTGGCGGTCAGATCGTGATAGCCAGGACGCGCTCGAGCCTCGCGTTCCTCAGGCGTGTACTTCCTCGGCATGGCGGTCCCCCAGCCCGGCGGCCCCTCCTAGGTGGCGAAGTCCGGATAGCCCCGGCTTAGTTACGTCCATATGCCAGGAAACGGGCAGCGACGTGGTTGCAGGTGTATGCCACGGCTCTGAGCAGAAGGGACACCCTTTAGTCACGCTACGCCTCGCCCACGACGACCCTCGCGCGCTGGTCATGCCGTGTCAGGACTCGCCGGTGATGAAGTACTCGGCGATAGTCCGTCACCTGTTCTAGCCGCTATAGCGACTAACCTGTGACAAATCGGACTGCATAATGAGAGATGTGAAGTTGACGCGTGAAGACAACGTCACGGGGTTCGCGCAGTGACCGCATACCTCATCAGGCGGTTGCTCCAGACCGTCGTCGTTACTGCCATCGTCACGATCATTACGTTCGTTCTGCTGCACGCCGTGCCGGGCGGCGAGGTGCGGGCGATCCTCGGAAGACGAGCAACTGCCCGGGAGATCGCATTCGACTCCAGGCAATGGGGCTTCGACCAGCCGCTGTATGTTCAATACGGCAAGTGGCTGTGGCAGTTGCTGCACGGCAACTTCGGCTTTGACATAGAGCAGAACACGCCAATTTCCACGCTCGTGTGGGCGGCGCTGCCTCGGACGGTAATCCTGGCCGCCATCGGGAATGGTGTCGGATTGCTGATCGGCGTCCCGCTCGGCATCTTCCAGGCAGTGCGCCGCAACTCTGTCACCGACCATGTGGCCACCGGCGTGAGCTTCCTCGGCTACGGGTCGCCCACGTTCCTGATTGGCCTGTTGCTGGTCCAGTGGTTCGCGGTCAACCTCCATATTTTCCCGCCGTTCGCCCCGGACTCGACCTCGATCCTCGGCATCCTGGCTGATCCGATGGCTCTGGTCCTTCCTGTTGTGACGTACGCGTTCGTTGCGTTCGCGCTCTGGAGCCGCTTCATGCGGTCCTCGGTCATGGACAACATCGTCCAGGATTACGTGCGGACCGCACGGTCCAAGGGCGCAAGCGAGCGGCGCGTCCTGTGGGGACACATCTTCCGCAACTCGCTGATCTCGATCGTGACACTGGTAGGCCTGCAACTGCCGGTGATCATCGGCGGTGACCTTTTTATCGAAGTCGTGTTCAACTACCCAGGCATGGGACTGCTGTTCTGGGAGGCAGCACTCAACACCGACATCCAGCTGATGCTCGCGATCACCGTGCTGACCACGCTGATAACGATCCTGGCCAACCTGCTCGCCGACGTTGGTTATGCGATGCTCGACCCGAGAGTGCGGTACGCCTGACGTAGCTCAGCTGACTATCGCCACCGAAGCGGGATCGTCGTGTCAGTGCAGATGATCGTGGTCGCCCCGGTGGTCATGGCCTTCCGGGCGCTGCTCCAGCGACCGGATCCGTACGGTGATCTCATCCGTCGACACGGCTCCCAGACTCACGAGCACGTCTTCGAGGGCCGCCAGCCAGAGCCGGTAGTAGTTCCACGGCTCGTCTCGCGCTGACCGGTCTTCCCAGGCTCTGATCCGGTCGATCAGCGCGGCCTGGAAATCCGGCCAGGCGCACACGCCCGCCTCGGTACAAGCTGACAGCCATGCCGAAGGCGCGGCTCTCCCACGGCTCGGCGAACACGAGCTCGCCGTTGGAGCGCGGCGGTGCGGCCGGGCCCTCGATGTCCAGCGGCGCGGTCATGGCGCCTTCGACTTTCGCCACGCCGACCATCGCGTCCCGGGTTACCAGCGGTACAAGTTCTTCCTCGGTCAGGTGCTCGGTGCCGGCCGGACGCTGCGGGCAGCACCAGCCAGCGCACCTCACTGGTGGAGTCGCGGACGGTGATCTGCACGTCGTCGGCGAGATCGAGCCCCATCTCGGACAGCACCGTGCGCGGCTCCCTGACCATACGCGAGCGGTAGGCGGGATCCTTGTACCAGCTCGGCGGCAGGCCGAGTACCGGCCATGGGTAGCACGAGCACAGCGTGCAGACCACCACGTTGTGGGTGGTCGCGGTGTTCTCCACGACGACGATGTGCTCGCCCTGACGCCCCGAGAAGCCCAGCTCCTTGATGGCGGCGGTGCCGTCCTCAAGCAACCGTCGCCGGTACTGCGGGTCCGTCCATGCCTTGGCGACGACCTTGGCGCCGTTGAGCGGGCCGACGTTCGTCTCGTAGTCGGTGATGATCTCGTTCATCGCCTTCGGATCGATCAGACCCCGCTCGGTGAGCAGCTGCTCTAGAGCCTCGGTGCGCAGGGCCCGGGGGTACGCGCTCGTCCGTCTGGCGGTGGTCATGAGGTTGTCTCCAGGTAGCTCTCGAACAGCTCGGCGGTGACGGCGAAGGGTTCAGCGGCGGCGCCCCACAGCTCGCGGGAGTCGAACCGCACCGAGTAGACGTACTGCGGGTTCTCACCCTGGAAATCCGCGTTGGTGTCCGGCAGCACGGCGGCCGGCTGGATGAGCTCGACAACTCCGGTGTGTCCTCGCACGTAGCCCGGCAGCCTGGTGTGCCCGGGCGGCGACATGTTCTTGGCGCGTACCGGATCGCCGACGGAGAAGGCCGGCGCGAAGTCCACGGTGCGCAGCGAACCCTTAGCGGCTGGCGCGTAGTCGGGCCGGGCAGGTTCGGGGACGGTGGTTCCGCAACGTCCTCGCCGCGCAGGTTGCGCGCGCGGGCGTTGATCGCACCCGGCGCCAGGATGGCAGCTGTCGGTGAGCATCAGCTCCGAGGCGCTGAGCCAGCGACCGTAGTAGCCGTCATCGAGGTAGTCGGCTCGGTCCAGGCGCTCCAGAGCGTGCCGGAAAGCGTCCAGGTTCCGCCCGGACACCCAGACTGGATAGCAGCGTCAGCGCGAAAGCCCGGCCCTGCCAGGGCTCCTCGAAGACCGGCTCGTCGCCCCCGGCGGATGGGCAGGACCCCATCCGACGGTTCCTCCCATATCGGCAATGCCGTCCACCCCATAGTCCTTGACCTGTATTCGACGGCGGCAAACACTCGGCGATACGACCCGCGCAACCAGGTAGCCGCCACCCTGTCCGACGGCTTCACAGCATGGCCAACCTCGACTAGCATCCAGAGCTCCAGTCGCCAGATCGAGCGAATGCCCCGATAAAGGCCGGATCTAGAATTACTGAACAGCAGCGCACGCGGCCCCGGAGGTCCAGCTATGACCACTACTGAAGTTACGACGGCTCCCGCCCGGGCCTCCGAGGGGATCCACGACGCCGGACACGTCGACGTGCTGATCGTGGGCGCGGGGGTCTCCGGCATCGGTGCAGCGCACCATCTGCGGGAAAACTTCCCCGGCCGGACCTTCGGCATCCTGGACGCCCAGGACAACCGGGGCGGAACCTGGTGGACCCATCGGTATCCGGGGGTTCGCTCCGACAGCGACCTGTTCACTTACGGCTACCGCTTCAAGCCGTGGCGCGGCCCGTCTATCGCGGCAGGCGAGGAGATCCTCGCCTACCTCGACGAGGTCATCGATGAGGACAACCTCGGCCAGCACATCCGCTATCAGCACAGGGTCGCTGCGGCTAGCTGGTCCACCGATGACCGCCACTGGACTGTCGACGTCACCCGGCTCGACACCGGGCAGCAGTTGCGGTTCACCACCAGCTTCCTGTGGATGTGCCAGGGCTACTACAACCACGACAGGCCTTATCAGCCCGGCTGGGAGGGCCTGGACCGTTTCCAGGGCGTCGTCGTGCACCCCCAGCAGTGGCCTGAGCACCTCGACCTAGCGGGCAAGCGCGTGGTTGTGATCGGCTCTGGCGCCACCGCTGCGACGCTGATCCCAGCCATAGCCGGGACGGCGAAGCACGTGACAATGCTGCAGCGCTCTCCCTCCTACTTCTTTGCCCCGCCGACGACGCATGAACTCGCCGTGACGCTGCGTGCCCTGGATATTCCCGAGGAGTGGACGTACGAAATCTTGCGCCGTCAGTACATCGCGCAAACCGACTTGCTAGCCAAGACGGCGCAGGACGCACCCGGCGATCTGCACACGCTCCTTCTTGAGTCCATCCGTCCGCTGCTGCCTGAAGGCTTCGACGTCGATAAGCACTTCACGCCGCGTTACCGTCCGTGGCAGCAGCGCATCGCAGTCGTCCCGGACGGCGATCTGTTCGCGGCGCTGCGCGAGGGGACGGCCTCGATCGTCACCGACACCATCGAGACGTTCACTGAGCACGGGATCAAGGTCAGCTCCGGCGAGGAGATCCCTGCCGACGTCGTTGTCACGGCTACCGGATTCAACATGTCGGTGCTCGGCGACGTGTCGTTTAACGTCGACGGCGAACCCGTCGACTTCACCGAACGCGTGACCTGGCGCGGGATAATGATCAACGACGTGCCAAACATGGCGTACGTCTTCGGGTACTTCCGGCACAGCTGGACGCTGCGGGCTGATCTGGTCAGCGATCTCGTGTGCCGCTTGTTCGCGACAATGCATGCCAAGGGCGCCTCAATGGTGGTCCCCGCCTTGCGGCCTCAGGATGCGGACATGCTGCTGCGGCCGTGGTCGGATCCGGAGAACTTCAACGCCGGCTATGTCATGCGCTCGCAGCACGTCTTGTTCAAGCAGGGCGACCGCGAGCCGTGGACCCACCTGCTGGAGCACGAAGAGGAGCGCGAGATCCTGCCCAAAGCGGACCTCGACGACGGGACGCTCGTCTACCGCTGAGTCCGGACGCGGCGCACCTTCAGCGCGGTGGCCTCGGCTGCGGCGAAGTCCGGGACAGTGGTCTTCGGCTGCTCTGGCATGATCACGTTCTCCCGCGCGCTGACAGTTGGCAGAGGAGAGCGGCTGGTCGTCAGCGGGTCCGGAAAGAGCGTCCAGTTCAAGACGAAGGGGTTCTCGATCAGTCCGCCGACGGACGGGATCAAAGATCAGTTGTTCGTGGTGGATGGCAGCCTGACCCTGACCGATCTCGCCTCAGATGCTGGCGCCGGGGTGACTGGCACTGCGATCAACGTGGACGGCGGTACATCGCCTTATTGATCGTTGGTGCGAAGCACCTGGTGAGCAACCTCCGGATTGCTCAGAATTGTGGGCATGGTCGCGGACACCTCCTGGGACGTCATGCCGGTACCCAATCCGGATCTTCCGGCGCGCAAACGGAAGAAGCTCGTCGACCACGCCGTCCTGAATGATCCGATCGGGCTCCAGGAACCTGCGTACCAGTTGAAAGATCGCGAGCTTCTCGTCGTGCCTTCCACTCTGGACCAGCTATCGCGCGAGATCTTGCTCCGCGCGCAGAGCGCGATCGCCACTGTTCTCGATGACGAGGATGGCGCGATGGCGACCGACGGTGCCGTACCGGAGAGCACATTGCTGCAGCACGAATGGGAGATCGCCGTGGCTCTGCGTGATATCACCGACCTGCGGGCGGAGCACGGACTGAACGCCGCCGCGAGCGTCGGACCGATGACGAACGCCGTTCTCAAGTCACAAGAAGGTGCCCTGGCGCAGGCGCAGGAGGCGATCACGGCCAGGGTTGCGGAGCTTGAGCGGTACGGCGATTGCATGAGTGCGGCCGGGACCGCCTACCGGGACTGGCAGGACGCGCTCCGGGTCTCCGGTCTGAACGACAGGTATCTCGACCTCGTTGCGCGCACCGCGGCCGACGAACATGCTGTAGCCGATCGTCCCGTTGGGATTGATCTCCCACTGCTGGCGATCGTTGCCGTTGCAGGTAACGAACTTGATGGCGGCCGGTGGACGACCAGCGGTCCGGTGTAGAACCTGGTGACGTGACCAGGGCCGCTACGGTGCATGCCGACATGACCTGGCCCGGCCTTGCGCTGGCCGGATTCGATATCGGCGGGAGCAAGAGCCGGGCCCGGCTGTGGGCTGGCGGGCGGATTGCCGCCGAGAGTGAGGGCCCGAGCGCAAGCTTGCCGGCCGCAGGAGCAGATGCCGCCAAGGCCGCGCTGGCGGCGCTTGTCGCCGGCCTGGGCCTCGACCGCGCGCAACCTGTCGATGCGATCTGCGCAGGTTCCGCCGGGCTAAGCGTGCCCGGTGCGGCCACGTTCCTGCGGGAGCAGCTCGCGCCGCTGACGCGGTCCGGCCTAGTGGTGATTGTCAGTGACGCGAGGCTTGTCCTGCCAGCCGCGGGGCTTGGCGCGGGCGTCGCGGTGATCTGCGGCACCGGAAGCGTGGCCACGGGTACATTCCGGGAACGTACGGTCCAGGTCGGCGGCTGGGGGTACCTGCTCGGCGACGAGGGTGGCGGTTACTGGATCGTCCGCGAGGCTCTGCGCACTCTGCTGCAGCGACGCGAAGAGGGCTTTAACGCCGGCGAACTTGCGCGGGACTTGCTGTCATCGACGGGGTCGGCCGACATCGCGGAATTGCAGCGCCGCTACTACGCCCAGCCACACGTCCCTTATGACTGGGCGCGGCTGGCGAGGGTGGTGCTGGAGAGCGCCGACGCCGGGGCAGCTGACATCGCAGGTCGTGCCGCCGGCGCTGCCGCTGCTCTGGCTCGCCAGACAGTACGTCTGCTAGAGCCGCCGGGCCGTTTCCCGGTTGTGCTGGCCGGGGGTTTGATGGGCAATGCGCAGTTCCGGCAGTCCGTCGCGGCTGCTGTAAAGCAGACGGTGCCGTCAGCCGATCTCTCCGAGCTTGACGACGAACCCGTTGCCGGGGCGGTCAGGCTCGCCGGGCTGGCGGCCCAGGGCTAAGCGTGACGTCTTGGCCGGCTGGCAGGGGCTGTCGCGACCGCTGGCGCCGGGGCATCTGTAGCGTGACCCGACGTCGCAGCGCCGCACCATACGGCCGCGCCGAAGATGTACGCCACGAACGTGAGCTTGCTCAACATGGCAACTAGTAACAACCTCGGCACCGGCCGCCTTCCGGTCCGGCAGCGTGACGCCGCTCACCAGCCTTGGCGCTGCCCCGGCTTGATGATCATGCACAAAAGTGACACCAGCCGTGACGGAAGTGACTTACGTGATTGCCCTGCCAGGCTTCCGTGCGGTACAAAGAACGGACTGGCGATGAGGCTCGCCACTAACCGCGAACGTTTTTCGCTGATGGCCTCTACCACCGTGACCGGGCATTCCGGCGTGGGAGGAGACATCAGTGATCGAAGGACCTACCGAGCCGCCCGGCAAAGATAGGCCGGGCGGCCTGTCGGCCAGCAGCGCCGGGGCTCGCCCGAGAAGAGCAAATCCGTGAGCCCGGCGCTGCCCATACCGGTCGTTCAGCTGCTCCAGGTAATGACCATCGCCGCTGCGGCTCCCGGAGTCTCGGGCGTGATCAGCCGCGTTGAGGCGAGGTTGCAGGGCCGGACAGGACCGCGCGTCCTGCAGCCCTACTTCGACATTGCCAAGCTCTTCCGCAAGGAGGCGCTCGCACCGATCGGGTCGAGCTGGGTGTTCCTGGCCGCGCCGCTAGGCGCGATGACCTGCTACCTCACGGTGCCCCTGCTGATCCCGGTGCTGACCACGTTCGGGCTGCCGCTCGGCTACATGGGTGACATCCTCGGCGGCGGGTTCATCCTGTCGCTCGCGAGTTTCCTGGTAGCTGTCGCGGCCCTGGACACCGGCAGCCCGTACGCACAGCTTGGTGCCAGCCGCGCCAAGACTTTCGGGGCCATCACTGAGCCGGTCGTGCTGTTCGTGGTGTTCACCGTGGCGCTGGTCACCGGCACCGACTTGCCGTACGCGCTGGCCGCCACGGTCCGTTCGTCCGCGGGCCAGATAATCCGGCCGGCGCACTTGCTCGCCGCGGCAGCGCTGTTCATGGTGATCTTGTACGAGACCGGGCGCATCCCGGTGGAGACGCACACCGGCACGAACGAGTTCGGGATGATCGAGGAAGCCCGGCCGTTCGAGCACTCCGGGCCGTACTTCGCCCTGCTGAAGTGGGGCTCGGCGATGAAGCAGCTGATTCTTTTCACGATCCTGCTCAACGTCTTCGTGGCGCCCTGGGGTCTTGCGGCTACGCCGAGCCTGGTCTCCGTACTGCTCGCGATCGCTGCGCTGATCGGCAAGGCGGCGGCGCTCGGCGTCGTGGTGGCGGTCATCGACAACTCGTTCGCCAAGCTCCGGCTCTTCAAGATCACCGAATTCGCCGCCGGAGCATTCCTGCTCGCCGTGCTTGGCGTGTTCACCCTCTACCTGGGCGGTGGCTGATGTCCGGCGTGGTAGCAGCAACCGTCGCCGCGCCGAGCGCGCTGTCGGGCGGAGCGAACGTTATCGCCGTCGGGGTGCTGCTGGCCGAATTCGGCATGTTCCGCCAGGCACTGCTCCGCGATCAGGTCCGCTTGTACGCGGCCCAGTCGGCGCTGATCTCCGTGCTGGCTGTCGTCGTCGCGGCTACCCGGCACCTGCCTGACCTGTACGCGCTCGCTGCCCTGTCGTTCGCGCTGAAAACGGTGATCGTTCCGGTCGTGCTGCGGCGGATGCTGCGCGGCATCGGGGCGATCGGAGGTGACCCGCGCTGGAGCGACATCGCGGGCAGCCATGCGCTCAGCGTGGCGAGTGCGGTGCTGATTGCCATTGCGGTCGCCGCATTCGGCTTCTTCACCGTCGCCGCGCTCGGCCTCACCAGCCCGGTACTGCCCGACACGGCATTGTCGATCTCGGTCGCGGTCGTCCTTGTGTCGTTCGTGCTGATGATCGTGCGCCGTGACGTGATCTCGCAGGCGATCGGCTTTCTGTCGCTGGAGAACGGCGTCTCGCTCACCGCCCTCGTGGTCGCGGCCGGGCTGCCGTTGATTCTCGAGATCGCGTTCCTGTTCGACCTGCTGGTTGCCGTGGTCGTGTTCGGGCTGCTGATCCGGGTGCACCACGGCCGCGCGGAGTCCATGTCCACCGCCGAGCTGACCAGTCTTCAGGGGTAGCCGGTGCACGTCGTCATGCTTTTGGTGCTCGCGCTGCCGCTGGTCAGCCGCGCTCATCTGCCTGCGCGCCCCGCAGGTCGTCGCGCGGACCGTGACCGCGGTGAGCGGCGCCGCCAGCTTTGCCCTCGTCCTCGTGCTGGTGCCCGCCGCCGCCCGGCATGACATCGACTACCTGCGCGTGCTGCGGGTCGATGCGCTGAGCGTGGTATTCATGCTGGCCACCGGGTTCCTGTACGCAGCGGTGGCGGTCTACTCGATCGGCTACCTGTCCGCCGAGCCAGGCGGGCACGCGCAGGGCAAGCGGACTCGCCTGCTGTGGGCCGGACTCAACCTCTTTGCCTGGGCGATGCTGGCGGCGCCGATGACCAGCAACCTTGCGCTGCTCTGGGTCGCGATCGAAGTGACTACGGTGATCTCAGCGCTGCTGGTGGCGGTCGAGGACACCGACGGGGCAGCGGAAGCAGCATGGAAATACGTGCTGCTCGCCTCGGCCGGGCTGGGGCTGGCGCTGCTCGCGACGATCTTCGCCTACTACGCCGGCGCGCACGTCCTCGGCCAGTCCTACGACCTTGGCTTCCCGCAGCTGCTCGCAGTGGCATCCCGGCTTCCGCACGCCGCCGTACAGCTCATGTTCGTCCTCGCCGTCCTTGGTTTCGGCACCAAGATGGGGCTGGTGCCGGTCCACACCTGGCTGCCAGACGCGCATTCCGAAGCGCCGACGCCGGTATCCGCGCTGCTGTCGGGCTCACTGCTGGCGGTGAGCTTCTACGCGATACTCCGCTTCTACCGGATAACGGAGGCGGCCGTCGGACCCACGTTCCCGCGGAATGTGCTGTTGGTGTTCGGAGTGGCGTCGCTCTTGCTTTCGATGCTCTACCTGTTCGGCCAGCGAGACATCAAGCGCCTGCTCGCTTACTCGAGCGTCGAGCACATGGGCATCCTGGCCATCGGGGTCAGTTTCGGAGCCCCGGCCGCACTCGTCGGCGTGCTTTTGCACGTGCTGGCTCACGCGGCAGCGAAGGGCAACGCGTTCATGGGCGCCGGAGTGCTGGTTCGCAAGCTGGGCAGCAAGCAGATCTCGGCAATCCGCGGTGGCCTGGATCTGTTGCCGTGGAGCGGCCCGCTGTTCCTGCTTGCGGTGTTCGCGCTCGGCGCCATGCCACCATTCGGGCTGTTCCGCAGCGAGTTCGAGATCGTGGCCGGCGGTCTTTCGTCCGGCAGCTACGCGGCCGCCGCTGTCCTTATCGTCGCCGTGACGGTGGCGTTCCTCGGGCTCGCGGGGTCGGTGACGCGGATGCTGATGCTGCCGCTGCGCAGGCATGCCGCGCCAGTGCCGGACCGCATTCCGGTCGCAGCCGGTTCCGGCGCCGGCGGGTCAAGTGCTCTGCAGCCCGACATTCATCGGGAAACGGGCACTACGGCGCCAGTCCTCGCGCGCGGCGAGCCGAGTGCCTGGATGGTCGTGCCGGTTGCGGTTGGCGCGCTGGCGCTGCTCTGGCTCGGCGTGCATCCGCCGGCGGTGCTCGACGAACTCTTCAGCAGGGCAGTTGCTCTCCTTGGCAGCGGTGGTGCATCGTGACCGCTGCCACCGATCACGAACTGACCGCGAACATCGCTGCGCTGTGGGACCGGGTAACCGCGCGCATCGACGCCGGCGGCCGGCGAGCTGACCTGTTCGGCACCGCGCGCAACGACGGCGGGCTGCTCATTACTGCCCAGCTCGCCGGACGGGATGGCATCACCACGCTGGACGCCGTGCTGCCGGCCGGCGAGGCCAGCTACCCGTCTTTGACGCCTCTTGTCGGCTCGGCATTCTGGTACGAGCGCGAGATCCACGACATGTTCGGCGTCGTGCCCGACGGGCACCCCCGGCTGGAGCCACTGGTTCTCCCGGCTAGCGGACGAGATCGACCGCTGCCCGGCAGCGACGGCGGACCTGCCCGGATTGATCCTGATCCCCGGGCGCTGCCGGTTCATGCGGTCGGGCCAGGGATGTTCACGATCCCGCACGGCCCGGTCCGGTCGGGCGTGACTGAGTCCATCGAGTACCTGGTGGAGACTCCCGGCGAGGACATCCCGCACCTGAACATGCGCGTGTTCTACAAGCACCGCGGCATCGAGAAGCGGTTCGATGGCATGCAGCCGGCCGATGGCGTGCTGCTGGCCGAGCGAACAGAGGGCGTGGCGTCCGTCGCGCACGCGATCGCATTCTGTCAGGCGGTCGAACTGATTGCGGGCACGCAGGTGCCGTGGCAGGCAGCGCTGATCCGCACGCTGCACGCCGAGCTCGAGAGGCTCGCCTGCCACCTGGACGTCATCGTCCGGCTCTGCGACGGAGCCGGGCTCGCCGTCGCGACCGCCAGGTTCGGCTGGCACAAAGAACGGGTGCTGCGACTGACCGGGCAGCTATCGGGCAGCAGATTCGGCCGGGGCGTGGTCACGCCAGGCGGCGTGACTTCGGCGCCGCGGCTAGATCCGCCGGCAGTCCTTTCTGCGGCAGGAGACCTGGAGCGGAGGATCAGCCCTGATATCAGGCTGCTGATGGGAACAGCGTCGTTCCTTGACCGGCTCCGCCGCACCGGCCCGTTGCTCCCCGCCCGTGCTGCCCAGCATGGCGCACTCGGTCCGATCGGCCGTGCATCGGGCGGTATCGACGACGCGCGGCAGTCCCGCCCGTACGCCGCATACGGATCGCTCGGCACGACTGTCAGCTCTCGCGATGACGGTGATGCGCTGGCGCGGCTCGAGGTCCGTGTCGACGAGATAGCCAGCTCGTTTCACCTGATCCGGCAGGTAGCCGACGAACTGGACGAGGCTGGCCCTGGACCGTTGCGAGCTGACTGGACGGATGCGGACGGCAGGGCCGCGAGCTGGGCGGAGGCACCGCAGGGGGAAGTTCTGTACGACGTGCGGATCGCAGGCGGGCGGATCACCCGCTGCCGGTCCCGGTCCGCGTCGTTCCACAACCTGGTGCTGATGCACGAGGTGTTTGCCGGGGACATCCTGACCGACTTTCCGTTCATCGAGGCGAGCTTCGGGCTTTCGATCGCTGGCGCGGCCAGGTAGAGGGTGAGGTGACCAGGTAGATGTGGGCATTGCGCGGACTGCGCGACGGCGTTCTCACCACCAGGTGGCCCGCCCGGCCGGATCAGTACGCGGCCGCGACCCGCGGCCCCGCGACGATAACAGCCGCGCCGGACCGTGCATCGCGCGACGATCTGGCCGCGCTGTGCCCGGCCGGCGCGATCAGCGCTGATCAGGCCGGCCGCGTCCGAGTTGACCAGGGCAGTTGCATTCTGTGCGGCCGGTGCGTGCAACTGCGGCCTGACGTCTTCGGCTGGTCTGCCGGACCCGGCATCGCGGCACTGACCCGCGCCGGTCTCGTCGTCCCGGCAGCCGAGGAGAGCCCGGAGGCGCTGGCTGCCGTGGCTGACGCGCTCCGGGCCAGGACCAGGGTGCTGCGCCGCTCGGTGCACTTGCGGCACGTTGACGCCGGGTCGGACGGCAGCGAGGAATGGGAGATCATGGCGCTGCTGAACCCGGTGTACGACATCCACCGGCTCGGCATCTTCTTCACCGCTAGCCCGCGGCATGCCGACGTCCTCCTCGTGACCGGAGCGGGCGCGAACGGCATGGCTGACCCGCTGCGGGAGACCTACGAGGCGATGCCGAGCCCCAAACTCATCATCGCCGTCGGCACCGACGCTGTCAGCGGCGGGATCATCAGCCCGTCCTACGCAACCAGCGGTGGCATCGGCAATATCGTGCCGGTCGACGTGTGGCTGCCTGGCTCGCCGCCCAGCCCGTTCGCCATCTTGTCTGCTCTCCTGCTAGCGCTGGGCAGGCTCCCGGCCGGGGCGATGCCGCAAACACTGACGAGTACCCGAACGACCGGAGGCCCGCGGTGACCGGGTTCGGCGCGGTACTAGCTGCGGGGCTGATCCTGCTCGTCCTGGCGGCCGGCGTTGACCTGCTGGCTGGCGCCCGGTGGCCGGCCTTGCGCGCGGTCCCGTACCTGCTGGGCGCCGCTGGCTCGGTGTGCCTGGTAGTGGCGGGGGGCGGCGCGGTTGCGGGCCGGGACGTCGCGATCCGGTCCGGTTCTGTTCTTGTCAGCGTTGCGGTCGGCGGGCACCAGCTCTTCACCGCCGTATCCGGGCTAGCCGCCGACCGGCTCTCTGGCCTCTTCCTGGTCATCGCCTTCGCCGCCGCCGCGGCAGTATCGCTCAGCTTCGCATCGTGGGCGGCTGGTCCGGCTGGCCCGGGCCGGCGTGGCCTTGGCGCTGGCTACGCGCTCGCGCTCGGATCAGTTGCCGTCGTCTTCACCAGCGCCGACGCCTTCACCCTGCTCTTTGGCTGGGAGTCGCTGACGCTGGCATTCTGGCTGCTCGCAGGCTTCGACCGCAGCGCACCGGGTCGGCGCCTGTCAGCTCTGATCACTCTGGCGTTCGGGCGGATCAGCGGTGCCAGCCTGCTGGCCGGCCTCCTACTTCTGGTCACGCGGTCCGGCTCACTGACGCTGTCCGGCCTGGCCCATGTGCCGCCCGGACCGCTGCGAGCGACCGCGTGCGTGCTGCTGCTGGCCGGTTTCGGGGTGAAGGTGGGCCTCGCGCCGTTCCAGGTCTGGCTACCGCGCGGCTACGCGGCGGCGCCTGGCCCGGCCCGGGCGATCATGGCTGGGGTGTCGGTGAACGTCGGGTTCTACGGCCTCTGGCGCACGCTTGCTGTCCTTGGCCCGCCGCCAGCCGCGGTGATCGACATCCTGCTGCTGTTGGCGAGCGTGACCGCGCTCCTCGGCATTGCGCACGCCGCGGTTCAGGGCAGCTTGCAGCGGGTCATCGCCTACTCAAGCGTGGAGAACACCGGCCTGATCCTGGCTGGCTTCGGGGTCGCGCTCGTCGGCGCGGCCACTGGCAGCCGCGCGCTGCAGGCAGTCGGGCTGCTGGCCGCCACGCTGCAAGTCATCGCCCACACCGCAGCCAAGTCGCTGCTCTTCGCTGCCAGCAGCAGCGTCCAGCCTCCCGGCGGCTCCGATGATCTGGACAGCCTGCGCGGATCGGTCCGCCGCACGCCGTGGGGGAGTACCGGGCTCGCGATCGGCAGCCTGACTCTGGCCGGCCTACCGCCCACGGCGGGGTTTGTGTCGGAATGGTTCCTGCTTGAGGCGCTGATGCAGCAGTTCCGCGTGCCCGGCCTGGCCGACCGGCTGGTGCTCGCGATCACCGGAGCGGCAGTCGCGCTGACGGCCGGATTCGCCGGCGTTACGTTCGTTCGGGTGATCGGCCTGGTTGTACTCGGCCGGCCTGCGCAGACGGGGCACGCCGCCGCGACCGCTGACGCCGGCCGGCTCGGGCGAGCAGGCATTGTCTTTCTGGCAGCGGCCTGCCTGGCGCTCGCGGCAGTCACGCCACTGGAGATCAGGCTGATCGGAGCGGGCCTGGCGCCAGTCCTGCCTTCGCCCGCAGTGACGGCCGCGCTGAAATCGCCGTGGATCGTGCAGCCCGTCTTCCCTGGCTTCTCGATCCTGTCGCCGTCGTGGCTCTGGGTCGTCATGCCTGCGTTGTTCGTCGTGGTGGCGTTGTTCGCCTGGCTGGCGTCGGGTTCGCGGCTGCTGCGCGTGCGCCGCGTGCCTGCCTGGCGCTCGGCGACCGCTGGTGTGTCAGGGCACGACAGCTACACCGCGTTCGGGTTCGCTAATCCGACTCGCCGCGTCCTCGCCGCGGTCCTGCACACCCGGTCAGTGATCACCAGGCTCGAGACCGGACCCGAGGACGAAGGAGCGGATGTCGCTCCGGTCGCACCGCATGTCGAGTACAGCTCGGATGTCATCGAGGTTACCGAGCAGTATCTGTACCGGCCGTTCAGGCGACCGTTCTCGCTGCTGGTGCGGATGGCGCAACGGCTTCAGTCCGGTCGGCTCGACGCCTACCTGGCGTACATGCTGGTCGCGCTGATCGCCGTGCTCGCCGTGGTGACTGGGCTGCACTAACAGTCCGACGGCGGGCACAGACCTGTTGGCTTGCTGCACCGGCGCTCATTCGAGCGTCCATGCCCGTACGAATGTCGATCGACCATCCGGAAAAGCGGCCTTGTCAGCCTTGACACGACAATCGGTAGCAGCTTGACTTCGCTCAAACGAGCAAGAGAGATCGTATGAGCGAAGTTGACCCGGACCTTCGGCTGATGCTCAAGGCGTGTCACCAGTACTACCGCCGGGGCCTGACACACACCGAGATCGCTGCCAACATCGGCACCACCCGGTTCGCGGTGGCCCGGATGCTCAAGACGGCCCTCGATGATGGCATCGTGACCGTCAAGATCCTCGAGCCCGAGTCTCTTCACCCGGACCTTGAGCACGCGATCGAGGACGAATATGGCGTCCGTGCGGCAATCGTCATTGACGATGAGGACCTGACCAGCGAAGAGATAAAGAACCGTGTTGCCGATGCGGCAGGACGTTACTTGCTGCAGACAATGGGTGACGGAGATGTCGTCGGTGTTTCGCTGGGAACTACCATCCAGGCGCTGATCGACCAACTGCCAGTCCGCATGGCACGCCAAGTCGAAGTTGTTCAGCTCGTCGGCGGCCATTCGACGGTCCTGTCGGCCCTGCTCGCGGCGCGCTCGAAGACACGGCCTTACCTACTGCACGCTCCAGCCGTTGTCAGCGACCGCGCCGTGCGCGACCTGCTTCTGAGCGACCAGGAGAACCAATCGACAGTCCGGATGTTCAAGCAGGTCAGCATTGCGGTTCTCGGTATTGGCTCGCTAACTCGTGACGCGACATCAAGGCTACTCGTCGAAGGCATTATTGATGCACGCCTCCATCGGCGCCTCGTGACGGAGGGCGCTGTCGGCGACGTGCTCGCCTACGTTTTCGATGCGGGCGGGCACATTATTCCGACTGGGCTCGAGGATCGGGTGATCGGAATCTCACTACCGGAGTTCAGGCAGATACCGCTGCGGGTGGGAGTTGCAGCGGGCGTGTCGAAGGCATCTGCAATAGTCGGCGCATTGAGAGGAGGGCTAGTAAATGTGATAGTCCTCGACGCCCGTGCAGGAGAAGCAATCCTGGGCGACCGGCAGATGAAGAACGGCAAATCCACCACGCGGCGAAGTCCGTCTTAGGCAGCAACGGCTGCGCGAGAGGGGATTGAAGCTCGGTGTTCCAGACAGCGCCACGTGCCCTCTTAACGAGTCGGTCGTCGAAGCGATGACGGCACCGCAGGCATCAATCAGCTTCTATGACACGTCCACGATGCCGACGGACGAAATGCTCGACGCCATGCGATCGGCTCGCCTGGGCGATGACGTATACGGAGAAGACCCGACTGTCAACGAACTAGAAGCGCTGACGGCAGCGACGCTCGGCATGGAAGCAAGCCTTTTCCTGCCAAGCGGAACGATGGCAAATCTCGTCGCGGTCCTGGCCCAGACCCGGCGCGGAGACGAGGTCGTCGGTGAATCTAATGCCCACCTGTTCAACTATGAAGCTGGCGGCCTCGCGATGGTGGCGGGCTGCATGCCGCTGCTGATCGACGGTACACGCGGGGTGCTGGCCGCTGAACACGTTGAACCGCGCCTCCGCAAGCCGAACGACCACTATCCGCCGACTGCGTTGCTTGTCATCGAGAACACTCACAATCGCGCCGGCGGAGCTGTCACGCCGCCCGCCGTGATGACCGGTCTGCGTGAACTCTGCGATCAGCACGCGCTCCGGCTGCACGTCGACGGGGCACGTATCTTCAACGCCGCAGTTGCCCTTGGCCTGCCAGTCGCGAACTTGGCATGCGATGCGGACTCCGTCTGCTTCTGCCTTAGCAAAGGCTTGAGTGCCCCCGTCGGCTCGATGCTGGCAGGTTCAGCAGATCTCGTCCGCGAAGCAAGGCGGATACGCAAGGTACTCGGAGGAGGCATGCGCCAGGCAGGCGTCCTCGCGGCAGCCGGAATTATCGCCTTGCAGAGCGGCGTCGACCAGCTTGCGCGAGATCACGCCGTCGCCCGTCACCTGGCACGGGAGCTCTCATCGATTCCTCTGCTCGACGTCGATAGTGAGACGGTCCAGACGAATATTGTGCTGGTTGGTCTTGAGCGCACAAAAGTAAGAGCCCAAGATCTCGTCTCTCAGCTTCGTCTTGAGTATGGCATTCGAGTGTCCGCCCAGCCCCCTTCGCTCGTCCGTTTCGTGACGCATCGGCACATAGGAGAGGAGGAGGTTGCAAAGGCTGTTGCCGCAATCACCGCAATAGTTCAGCATGCTTAAATGCCTGGTGCGGCTGAGAATCAACTGAAAAGCAAGGGTGAAGCAAATAAGCTCAACAAGGATCGGTGAATCAATGGCCAGAAAACACGTGCGATTCGGCACTGCCGCAGCCGTCGCAGCCGCACTACTGCTTGCGGCATGCTCATCTGCCGGGAACAGCCCTGGTGCGAACACCTCGTCGGGCGGGCCGCCGAAGCCGGGTGTGGCGACCGGAACGCTGACTGGCGCGATGGCATCGGGTGCGATCGACACCCTGGACCCCAATCGGTGGTACTTCGCCGTCACCTGGGGGCTGGCGAATGCTTTTTGCACCACGTTGGTCAGGTACGCCGATCAGCCGACGATCAAGATCGTGCCGGGCACGGCAAACCTGCCGGTGGTGAGCTCCAACGGGCTGCTCTGGACATTCACGATGCGGCCTGGCGCGCGGTTCGCCGACGGCCAGCCGATCACTCCGGCGGACATTAAATACACGTTCATGCGCCTGATGGCGCCGCAGATCGACACCGGTACCGGTGTGTACTTCGCCAACGTGATCGGCGCGAACGCCTATCTGACAGGCAAGTCGAAGACGCTTCCCGGCATCACCACGACGGCAAACACGATCAGTTTCCACCTGTCGTCACCGGACGGAGCGTTCCTCTACAAGGCCGCCCTGCCGACTACCTGCCCGGTACCGGTCGGCACGCCGATGAAACCTATCGTGAATGGCTCGCTGGAGCAGAAGTACTCCAGCGGACCGTTCAAGATCCAGTCGTACCAGCCGTCCCGGCAGCTGGTAATGGTCTTCAACAAGAACTACGACCAGTCACTCGGCGTGCGCGGGCACGTCGCCAAGATCGTTTTGACGATCGGCGAGCAGTCGACCGAGGCCGTCCTGCAGATCATGGCGGGCCAGCTTGATTTCAATCTGTCGAACCTGGCCACGGCCGACATCATCAAGATCTCGACCAACCCGGCACTCGCCAGCCAGGTGCATGTCTCGCCGCTGCCGGCGATCACCTACATCTTCCTGAATAACCAGGTGCCGCCGCTGAACAACGTGGATTTGCGCAAGGCGATCAACTTCGCGATCGACCGCACCGCGATCCTGGCTCAGTGGGGCGGCCCGCTCGCTGGCTCACCCACCGACCAGATCATCCCGGTCGGTCTGACCTCCTACAAGAAGTACTCGATCTACCCCGACACCCCGAACCTGGCCGAGGCGAAGAAGCTGATGAAGGCCTCGGGAATCAAGACGCCGGTGTCCATAGCGCTGCGGACGCAGAACGACGCGCCCGGCTTCATCAACATGGCCCAGGTGATCCAGGCGAACCTGAAGCCGATCGGCATCAACGTCCAGATCGTCGGCTCACCGAACAGCGTCAACTACTCCTACATCTCGAACCCCAAGGCGCGCGTCCCGATGGGCATCCAGCCGTGGGGGCTCGACTTCCCCGACGCCGAGGCCGTCGTCAACGCCCAGCTTGACCCGTCCATGCCCGACCAGCCCGCCGAGATGGCGCGGTTCTCTGACCCAGGGTTCATCCCGGCATTCAAGCACGCGGTCACCCTGCAGGGCGCCGCACGGGACGCCGCCTACGCCGCACTGGACTACCAGGTCATGTCGCAGCAAGCCCCCATCGCGCCGCTCTTCAACCCCAAGTGGTACGACTTCGTCTCCAAGCAGCTCGGCGGCTATGTCTTCAGCGACGGGAGCATCGACTACGACACCCTGTACGTCAAATAAACGATTCACGTAATCAGGTAAACGAAATCTCCCCTGTGGATGGCGCGGCGGCCGTCGCGCCATCCACCCGGGAAACTGCGGGCGGTGCGGCGTCGGAAGGCTCGCCGAGCCAGCCGCCGATCCGGAAGTAGATGTCCTGTCCGTAGCTGGTCGGCAGCGGTTCGGCGCTGACCAGCTTGAAGGTGCGGGTCCCGTCCGGCTGGCGGGGCGCTCTGAGGAACACCGTCCGGTCCGGAAGCGAGCGGCGGAAACTGTCGGCGAAGTCGAACTGATGGGTGACAAAGAAGACCCTGATCCCTGCTTCCAGCAGCGCCCGCACGACCTGACGGCCGATCTCGGAGCCCTCGCGCTCGTTGGTCGCCGCGAACGACTCGTTGAACAAGATCACGCAATGCGGGCCGATGTGGTCGGCGATCGCGCTCATCCGGGTGAGTTCCTCGTCGAGGCGCCCGCTGATCATCTCCGCGTCCTCCTCGCGGATGAAGTGCGTGAAGAGCTGCTGGCAGACGCTGGCCCGCAGGGCGCCAGCCGTCACGAACATGCCGCACTGCATCATCAGCTGGGCAAGCCCGACGCTGCGCAGGAAGGTTGACTTCCCGCCCGAGTTGGCGCCGGTGATGATGACCAGCGCTGTCCCGCCGGCGGTCACGTCGTTGCCGACGACGTGCTCCACTCGCAGGGCCAGGCTTGTGTCGCGCAGGTCGGTGCAGATGAAGTCGGGCTCGTCGGAGGCCAGTGGCGTCGGGAAGGTTACCGGCTGCTGCCTGGACGCGAGCTGGTCGTGCAGGTTCAGGCAGCCGACGTAGAAGCCGAGCTCCGCCTGCAGCATGGTGAAGAAGCTCGACACGTGGTCGGCGGCTTGCGCCGCCGCGTTGGCGACCAGGTTGAGGCCGCGGTTGACCAGGTCCTGCAGCGCCTGGCCGCCCGCTTCGTCGCGTGGCGGGATGGTGAAGGAGTAAACCGAGCGCGGCTCGATTCGGACCCGCTCTTTCCAGCTCGCGCTTGGCGCTGCCCTCCCGCAGTACGTAGTTGATCCCGCTGTTGTCGCGGTCAAGCTGCGCGCTCATCAATTCGCCGGTGCGGAATCTCAGCAGCCTGAGGTGATTGCTGAGAACACCGAAGTACTCGTCATCCAGTTCGCGCTGGAGAGTGTGCAGCAAGGCTGACGAGCCCGTCGGACCGGACCTTGGCGGCGTGGTCGTCGGCGAGCTGGCGCAGATCTCTGAGCCGGACTATCAGGACCTCAAGCTGACTGACCGCGGACGAGAGGATCGACGCGGGATAGTGCGCGGACAGGAATCCCCAGATGCGGCGTTTCTCGTGCAGCGCCGCGACAGCGACGCTGTACATCTGGCGGATGACAGCTGGCGCTGCGATGCAGTCTGCAAGGACGTCCTGCCGGTAACGGATCGCAGCCACATCGGTGACCCTCGCCAGTATCACCTTGGCCGAGATCTCGTAGAGGAACTTGTCACCTGCGGCCATCGCAGCAAGGACCGTGTCCAGCTCCAGGTCCTGGATCAGGTCGGCGCTGCCCAGCGGCAGTTCGGCTTCGAAGTCGAAGTCCTGGTCCGGGTACAGCAGATGGGCCTTCATGGCGCGAGCCGCCCCTTCAGCTGGTCATAGGTCACGCCGTGCTTGTCAGCGATGGCGAGCGCGTAGGCGAGTCCGTCGGCCGGCTTGCGCACCACCTTGTAGGTTCGCTCGGCCGGGTTGCCGGGCACGATGGTGCTGGCCATGCTGACCACGGACGGGCCGAGCGAGGTCAGCTCGTCGATGAAGGTGACGTAGACGCAGAGCAGGTCTAGCTCGATGACCTTCGCCAGCACCTTCTGACCAAGGAAGTAGGCGTCGGTCACGGTGGTGGAGGTGAAGATCTCGTTCATGATGACGATGCTGTCGGGCGTCGCCGACCGGAGGGCTTTCTGGATTCGCAGCAGATCTTGTTCGAGCTTCCCGGTCAGGTCGGCGATGTCCTCTTCGCGCTCGAAGTGCGTGAAGATCTGGTCGTAGGCGAACAGCCGGGCCGCGTCTCCCGGTACCGGGCAACCCGTCCTGGCCAGATGGTGCAGCTGCCCGAAGGCCCGCGCGAACGTTGTCTTGCCGCCCTGGTTCGGCCCGGAGACGACAATGACTCGCTCGGGATCGGCTAGCCGGAATTCGTTCGTGACCACAGCCTTGCCGCCGGCGGTGAGCTTGGCGGCAAGGGCAACGTCGAACGTGCCGCGCGCGAAGATCTCCTTAGATCGCGGTGAAAGCTCCGGGTAGCAGAAGCTCAGGCCGGCCGATCGCATCGGCCTGATGTAGTCCAGGTATGCGAGGTAGAACTGCAGTTCACGGTCGGCCTGGCTGATGACCGGGTCCATGAACTGGGCGTGCCGCTGGCAGAATCGAGCTGAGCGCGGCGAACTCGTCGGGGAACAGGCGGGCGACGAGGTCGAGTACCTGGGCGCCGACGTGGTTCATGCCCGGCCAGGTACGGTAACGGACCAGGTAGTCCTTCACCGCTCCCTGCTGGAAGCGCTCGAAGGTCTTCGCTATCTCAGCGCTGTAATCGGGCTCCTCGAGGTACCGGCTGACCTCTACCCGCAGGCCCTTGATCCGGATCTGATAGGTGATCTTTGCAAGATCACCCTTGAGGGCTGCCGTCTCGGAGGCTAGCTCAGCGAAGCCGGGAGAACGGGCATAGCTCGCCAGGTAGTCGCGGAACGCCATGAGGCCGCGCGCTGCGATCGGCTGCGTAGCCAGAGCGTCAGCCAGATCCCGGACAGCGTCGCAATAGATAGCCGCCGCGTCGAGGAACCAGCCGGCCCGCTGATGAGCGGAGTACATCTTGCCGAGCTGTTCCAGGTGCGCGCGAGCCTGGCTTAGCCGCTGGGTGAACTCGGTGGCCGCCAGAAACAACGCGGGATCTTCCAGATCGCGGAAGACCTCATGCCGGTAACTCACGGTTTCGAGGTCCGCGGCCGGATGGCTGAGCAGATAGCCGGATGAGCTCATGTTCCCGGCGGTCACCGGCCACGCTGTCGACGACCTGATCCAGATTCAGGTCGGACAGGAAAGACTGGTCGCTTGCTGCCGTCAAGAGGTAGCTCGGCTGGCGTCTCGGCGAGCAGACTGCGAAAGCCCATGCCGTGCTCCTGTCCTCGCCGCTAGGGCGTCTCAACAGGAGCCATCAGCCATCAGAGGCGGTTATCGACGAGCTCCATCGCCGGACTTGATTCTACGGCCTTGGGCCTGTTCAGCCCACACCGGACGGGCGGGGCAGGTAGAGGCTGCCGCCCGTGATGGCAGGCCTGGGTCAGTTCATCATCATCGGGCGCACTGCATGCAGGCCCGGGGCAAGCCAGGGGAGCCAGATGGTTGCCACGGCGAGCGCCAAGGCGGCGACACCGGCGATCCGGCCGGCGGCCACGCCCCACCGCCAGACCTTCTCCATCAGCACCAGCGCGGCCAGGCCGACCATCGCGGCCACGTTCATCACTCCAACCGCGATCAGGATCACCATCAGTCCCCAGCAGCAGCCCAGGCAGTACGCGCCGTGGTGGACGCCCACGCGCAGGTCCCGGGATCTGCCCCGGAAGGAGCCGTAATGCAAGAGCAGGCCCAGCGGCGAGCGGCAGTGCGCGAGACAGCGATCCTTCAGGCTGCTGAGCTGGTACACGCCGCAGGCCGCGAAGACGGCCACGGCCAGGACGTGCGCCACGGTGGGATGCATCCCGACTAGCCACCCGCCGAGCCATGCGAGCCCGTATGCGGGCACGCCGACCGCCGCCCAGACCGCGAGATAGCCCATCACCAGCCAGGCGGTTCGCGCCGCTCGGTTATCCCGGAAGGTCTTCGCGTACAGCGAGGCTGTCGGCACCACCGATGGAAGCATCATGGCAGCCATCATCAGCGTCCAGACTGGAACGAACAATGCGAGGCCGAGGCCCATCGTGCCGGTCATTCCGGTCATCCCTCGGGCGAGGGTTACCGTCGCGGCCCACGCACCTGCCGCCAGGATCAGCAGCACGGCAGCCTCTCGGGTGGCCAGGGCTGGCCTTAGCCCGAGCAGCCGAGGAGGACTGCTCACCCGGCCCAGGAGAACGGCGCAGAAAAGCCGCTCTGCCCTTCACGCCCCCAGTCAATCCCGAATGTCGAAAGCCGCGCGCTGGCGGCCGGCGCAACCGTCAGCGTCGTGTTGGACGGATGGAAGACATTAGTCAGCCGGACCGGATCTTGGCCTGCGAGTGCGACGAAATCCTCAACGCCCACGTCGACGGCATCGCCGATCCGGACGTGGTGGCCTCGGCCATCCTCGGTGTACGTAATAGGTGCCTTCTCCACGCCGAGCATTTCGCCGATCAGCGGGCCGAGCATTGCTGGCGGCCCGCCGAGCTGGCCGGACAGCACCGCCCCGAGTTGCCCGGCCTGGCTGTCGGACGCGGCATCATCCAGGTAGACCCCGACCCGCCAGTTGCCGTCGGACATCACTGGCGGCGTGTCCAGGAACAGGGCGAAACTCAGCCCGCTGACGTCGACGCCCTCGACCTCGCCCGATTCCACGTGATAAGCCAGTAGCGCCCGGCACCGGTCAAGAGTTGCCTCCGCAGTCAAGGCCGACCAGGTGCAAGGGCAGACCGCATCGCACGAGCATGATTCGAAGTACGTCCCGGCAAGCTGCCACGCCATAGCCCCTCCCTTAGCGATAGCTTCTCGATAAGGCTGGCGCAGGCAACACTCCTCGTCAAGGCATCGATGCCCGGAGTGAGTGCGCTGACACAGCGACGGTCACTGAGCTGTCTGGGCGCCTGGCTCCGGGATGACGGCGGTCACCTCGATCTCGACTTTCGCTCGCTCCTCGACGAGACGGCTGACCTGGACCACGCTCATCGCCGCGTTGAAGCTGCCGATGACCTCGCGGAAGGCCGCGCCGATCTCGCGCGCAGCGTTGCTATAGGCATCGACATCGGTCACATACCAGGTCATGCGCACGATGTGCTCCGGTCTGGCGCCGGCCTCCGCGAGGACAGCGACGACGTTGTGCAGTGCCTGCCGTACTTGCCCGGCCATGTCGTCGGCATGAAAGATCCCGTCGGCGTCCCAGCCGATCATCCCGGCGACGAACACCAGCTCGCCGCGCGCGGCCACTCCGTTGGCATAGCCACGGGGACGAGGCCAGCCTGGCGGTTGCAGAACTCTCATTGGTTGGCTCCCTCGCCGGAGTAGGTGACCTTGCCGCCCGCCATCGTCCAGGTGACTTCCGTGTCGCCAAGAGCGTCGGGGGTGTCGAGGATGTTCGCCGACAGGCAGGTCAGGTCGGCAGCCATGCCCGGCGCGATCGATCCGGCGTGATCTTCCTCGAACGCGCACCAGGCACTGGCCGAGGTGTACATGCGCAAAGCCGCGCCGACACTGATCGCCCACTCCGGACCCACGATCCCGGCGGCACGGGTCGACCGGGTGACGGAACTGGAGATGCCCTGCAGCGGTTCGTACGGAGCGACCGGGCTGTCAGAGCCGCCGCCTACCGGCAGCGCAATCTCGGCGAGGTATGCCTGCAGCGGTTCGATGTCCCGGGCCCGGTCCGCGCCTAGGTAGTGACGGAACCCCGCGGCTAGCGCGAACTGCAACGGCTGCTGCGCGGTGACGGTCAGTGCCAGCCGCCGGGCGCGCGGCCAGTGATCGGCTCGCGGATACATCATGTGGATGAGGGACCAGCGGCGGTCCGCAAGCGACGAGACGCGGTCGGCCGCCTCGAACGCATCCAGCACGGTGTCGATGGCAGCATCACCGACGCAGTGCACGCCGACGTGCCAGCTGGTCGCCGCCGCGGCTGCGCAGATCGCGCGCAGCGCATCAGGGGTGATCAGCGGCTTGCCGTGCGGGTGTCCAGGGTCGTCGGGATGGGCGTAGGCATCGCGGTAGAAGCCCGTTTCCACGCCGCCGTCGGCGCCCAGCTTGAGGCCGAACAAGCTGGTCCACTCGCTGCGGAACCTCGCAGGTCCGTCGCCTGCGGCCAGTGCCTCGAGGGCCTCGTCGATGTCCAGGTCGCTGCTCGCGATCCGCCACATCATGCGGACTCGCTGCCGCAGCGCGCATTCTTCGCCGAGCCGCCGCACCAGGCCGATGTCCTGCGGGGCGAGGCCAGGCTCCACGAGGCTGGTGATGCCAGCCCTGGCGTAGGCCTCACCGACGTGCGCGAGCGCCTGCCGCTTGCGCGCCTCAGGCACTGGGGGCAGCCGAGCCGCCAGCCGCCCGACGTAAGCCGTTCCGACGATGTGGCCGGTAGCCGAACCGTCGGCGCGCCGGATGATGGTGGTACCGGGCTCGGTGCCGCTGGTGGCGTCCACACCCAGCAACCTGAAGGCAAGAGTGCTCAGCACCACGTTGTGACCGCCGCGGCGCATGAATACCGGACGACCATCGGCGGCGGCGTCGAGTTCCTCAGCGGTCGGCATTCGCTGCTCCGCCAGGCTCGATTCGTGCCAGGCGGGCGAGGTGACGATCCACTGACCCTGGGCCGCACGCTCCGCAGCGGCGCGCACCACGCCGAGGACGTCGGCGATGCTCGTGCAGCCGCCGAGGTTCGGAGACAACATGCCCATGCCGGTCATCAGCATGTGGTTGTGCGAGTCAAAGAATCCGGGCAGCAGCAGCCCGGCCCGGTGCTCGACCAAAGTGTCCGGGCCGGTCACGGCGTCGAGTTCGGCCGCCGGGCCGACCGCGAGCACGCGATCGCCCCGGATGGCGACGCCGAATCCAGGATGTGCCTCGGTTGCCGACGGCGCCACGGCGTCGGCGGTGACCACG
Source organism: uncultured Actinomycetota bacterium (assembly GCA_963831615.1). Classification (GTDB taxonomy): domain Bacteria; phylum Actinomycetota; class Actinomycetes; order Streptosporangiales; family Streptosporangiaceae; genus JAJYUU01. The sequence goes on from CAWHQU010000008.1 coordinate 1,359,112, forward strand.
ATGTCAGCGTGCGTCATGGCGTTGGGTCTCCTGTGCTGGTTGAGCTGTAAGACGATATCTAGTACCTGACGTCGATCACCTGGAGCTATGTGCCCTGTGGCAACGGATGCGGCACCCGCCCAGAACGGTAGCCCTGACCTTCAACCTAGACAGCTGATCGTCACGCTGTACGGGCTCTACGCCCGGGACGAGCACAACTGGCTGTCGGTAGCGGCGCTGGTGCGGCTGATGAGCGAGCTAGGCGTGGACGGGCAGGCCGTCCGCTCGTCAGTGTCCCGCCTGAAGCGGCGTGACACGCTGCGCAGCCTCTCCGTGGCCGGGTCGGCGGGCTACTCCCTGTCACCCGCCGCGCTCGAGGTGCTGCGCGAGGGTGACGCGCGGATTTTCCGAAGTCGCCGGGCTGTCCTGGCCGACGGCTGGGTTCTCGTCGTCTTCTCGGTTCCTGAGAGCGAGCGCGAGAGGCGTCATGAGCTGCGCACCCAGCTGTCCCGGCTCGGGTTCGGTACTGCGGCCCCCGGCGTCTGGGTGGCCCCGGCGCATCTGGCCGGGGAGACAGCCCGGGTGCTCGCGCGAGGCGAGCTGGCACGGTACGTCGATATGTTCCGCGCCGATCACCTGGGATTCACCGACCTGGCCGGCAAGGTCGCCGAGTGGTGGGACCTGGATGAGTTGTCGGCTCAGTCAGCTGAGTTCATCGGGCGATTCCGTCCGGTCGCGGACCGCCTCCCGGTTCACCCGGCTAGCGAGGCCGCAGCATTCCGGCTGTACGTGCCGATGCTGACGACCTGGCGCCGGCTGCCGTACTCCGATCCTGGCCTGCCGCTGGAGCTACTGCCGGCCGGCTGGAGTGGTGAGATCGCGACGGAGCTGTTCGCCAGGCTGGACGGCGAGTTGCGCGAGCCTGCGCGCCGGCATGCGATGGCCGTCATCCATGCGTGACGGATAACCATCCGGCCGCCGCTTAACCATCCCGCCGCCGCTGCCTGCTCAGTTGCGGTGCGGCAGCCCGGAGCAAATGTTGGCGGCGGCGTTCCGGGACTGGACCGCACCGGGCCCGTTCTGCGTCGCGCTGCTGGCGGCAGTCGTGGCGCCAACCCCGTTACTTGCATGTTTCTTGTGTTTCTTCCCGGCCACGGGCTTGTGAGTGGCCGGCGCTGGCGGGTTCACGCCAGCGAAGTCAGTGCCCAGGATCAGGGTGACCGGCCCGGGCGTGCCTACCTGCGACGCAGGCTCGGCGAGGGTGTTCTGCCCGGCCGGGAACGATTTGAGCGCGGTCATCAGCGTGTAAGCGCCGTCGGCCTGGTCCAGGCCGGCGTAGTCCACCGTTGTCGCGCTGGTCGCGGCCGTGTTGCCGACGCCGACGACGGTGAAGCCCAGGCTGCGCAGCTTGTCGGCGGTGCGCCTGGCGAGCCCGGTCTCGCTCGTCCCGTTCAGCACCCGCACCTCGACCTTGCTGTAGCTCTCGACCGGCAGGTGACCTTGCCAGCTCTGACCGGTGCGGATCATCTGATAGATCACGTCGTCCTGTGGCTGCACTGCCATCAGGTGCTGGTCGTACGTCGGGTAGTCATAGGTGTCGGTGGTCGTCGGCAATGTGAGCAGGGTGACATCCCTGGACTTCAGGTGGACCAGTGACTCGGCCAGCCGCATGAGCGAGCTGATCGTGCCGAGACCCTTGTCGACAGTCAGCGCTTTGGTGGCAGTGTTCGCGATGCTCAGCAGTGACGGGATATTGCTGAGCAGCCCTTCCTTATTGACCTTTTGCACGATCGAGGAGATGAAAGACTGCTGCACTTCGATGCGGGGCAGGTCGCCGCCTGCGTCGGGGCCACCGAGCGAGTCCCTGGTGCGCACGTAGTCCAGAGCCTTGGTGTATTTGAGCAGGTGGAGGCCAGGGGGCAGGTTGATGTGCGATTTGGGGTCGTGGTACCCGCCCTTGGGGACGCAGACCTCTACGCCGCCGATGGCGTCGACCATGTCGCGGAACGAGTTGAAGTCGAACTCGACGAAATGATCTAGCTTGATGCCAGTCAGGTCCTCGGCAGTGGTTACCGCACAGGTCGGGCCGCCGATGTTGAGCGCCCCGTCGATGATGTTGCCGGGCGGATAGGCATACGGGCCCTGGATCCCGATACCGATCATCCGGTCACGGGCCTGGCAGCCGGGTTCGTAGACAAACAGGTCCCTGGGAATCGACAACACGGTGGCGTGCGTGTGGGTCGGGTCCAGGTGAATCAGCAGGAGATTGTCCGAGTTGGTGGTGTACGGGGAGTCGCCGGACGCGACGCCGAAGTAACCACGCTGGTGGGCCCGCTCCTGGGAGCCGAGCACGAGAATGTTCTGGGCGCCGTAGATGGTCCGGCCAGACAGGCCGCCGACCTTGACGACCGTAATGTTTCCTTCCAGATGCCGGTATTCGGCATAGCCGGCGAGCCCCGCGGTCACGCCGATGACCGCGATGAGAGTTGCCGCGATGTAGCCGAACTTGGCGAGCCCCCGCTGGCGCCGCCACCGGGCGCGGGCAGGGGCTGCCCTGCCGCGGCCGCTCTGGCTGACCCGCAGGTCGGAGCGGCTGGCCCCGTGCGGCATCTGCTCTCCCGTTCCCCTGCCGTGCGGTCGCCGGCGCGGCCCCGCAGTGCTAGATCAGCGGGCGGCCTGCAGCCTGGTGATGATCCTGGCAAACGGTACCCGGGGCCGACGGCTGCATCTGCGGCTTTTGCCAGAGTCTTACCATGGCCGAACCTTCGTCCGGGTTGGCCGCCGGTTACGCGGACTGGGGAGTGGTCTCGGGCTGGGAAGGCAGACTGGGCGTTTCCCCGATTCGACGCATGCCGCCTGGCCGTAGCGTGGTGATCGCTGGTGCAGAAACCTCGATAAGGTCGCCGGCTTCGGCAGCAGCTTCGGCAGCATCGGCGTCGATGTCCGCGGCTTCCGCTGCCTGCCTGACCCTTCCCCGGTCGCCCAGCCCGTCGACCGCGATCAGCAGCACGAACTCCCGCGCGTCGGCCGGCAGTGCAGATACCCGCTGCAAGTACCGAAGCTGCAGCTGCCGGCCGAGCGGGATCGGTTCCGGCCGGCATGCCCGCCCGGCGAGCTCATCAGCAGTGAAATTGGACCCGACGTCGACCAGGGCAAGCGCATTCCGCCCCGTGTCGTCGAGGACCCGCTGCACCAGCTGCGGGTCCAGTCGCGTCCCGGCGACCGACTGCAGGAGGTCAGCTGCCGCGTCATCCGGCAATCCGCCCAGCCGGACGGTCGGGAGTTGCTCAAATGCGACCGGTTGAGTCTCGTCCATGGTCAGGATGATGCCGACGCGATCGGCGCAGAGCCGGCGCGCTGCGAACGCGACTACCAGGGCTGACTCGGCATCGATCCAGTGCGCGTCATCGATGGCGCAGAGCACCGGCCTCGCCTCGGCCGAGCGCCACAGCAAGGTCAGGCAAGCCATCCCGACCAGGAACGGGTCCGGCCTCGGGCCTGGTTCTATGCCGAAGGCCATGCTCATGGCCTGCCGCTGCGGTACCGGGAGTTCGCCGATGCGATCGAGGAACGGAATCAGCAGCCGATGCGCTGCGCCGAACGGGAACGCACGCTCGGACTCCACGCAGGCGACGGTGGAAATCTCAAAACCGGCCGCGGCCCCGATCGCATAGTCCACCAGGGTTGTCTTGCCGACTCCATCATCCCCGCGAAATACAAGCGTGCTGCTAAAGCCCTCGCGGGCGAGACGAATCACGTCATCGATAGCACGCCGCTCGCGCAGGCGGTCGACAAACGGGCGGTCGGCAGATCGCCGGCCCCGGGCGTCGGCGCCACGGCACCCGCGGAAGCCAGAGCGGCAGACACGCCGTGGCGCGGCCCCTCAGCAGCCATGCATTTCATGCACTACCCGGCCAAGTCCGCCGCTAACCGCGCGGGTCGAAGACCGGATCCTGCTTGTCTGCTAGCGGCGAGCCCGTCGCGCCTAGCATGGGCGTATGGCGATCGCAACCGTGAACCCGGCCACCGGGGAGACCGTGCAGACCTACGCCGAAATGAGCGAGGAAGAAGTCGACCGCTGCCTCGCCGCGGCGGCCGAAGCACACGCCAGCTACCGGCGCACCAGCTTCGCCGACCGTGCGCGCTGGATGCGGAAGACAGCCGACATCCTTGACGAGCGGCAAGACCCGGTCGCGACGATGATGACGACCGAGATGGGCAAGACGCTGACCGCGGCCCGGCAGGAGGTCGCCAAGTGCGCTGCCGCGTGCCGGTATTTCGCCGAGCACGCCGAAGAGTTCCTGGCCGACGAGCCGGCCGACGCCGCCGCGGTCGGCGCAGGTCAGGCTTACGTCAGGTATCAGCCGCTCGGCCCGGTGCTGGCGATCATGCCGTGGAACTTCCCGCTCTGGCAGGCCATGCGATTCGCCGCGCCTGCGCTGATGGCCGGCAATACCGGGCTGCTCAAGCACGCGTCGAACGTGCCGCAGACCGCGCTGTTCATGCAGGAGCTGTTCGCCATGGCGGGCTTCCCGGCAGGGGTGTTCCAGACGCTGCTGGTGGGCTCCGCGCGGGTCGAGGGCATCCTTCGTGACGACCGGGTGGTGGCGGCGACGCTGACCGGATCCGGGCCGGCCGGGCAGTCGGTGGCAGCTATCGCCGGCAGCGAGATCAAGAAGGTTGTGCTCGAGCTGGGCGGCAGCGATCCGTTCGTGGTCATGCCGTCGGCCGATCTTGAGGCTGCGGCACGGGTAGCGGCTGTCGCCCGGTGCATCAACAATGGCCAGTCCTGCATCGCGGCTAAGCGGTTCATCGTGCACGACGCCGTTTATGACGAGTTCGAGCGCCTATTCGTGAAGGAGATGTCCGCCAAAACCGTGGGTGACCCGATGCTCGACAGCACCGATGTCGGGCCGCTGGCGACCGAGCAGCAGCGCGACGACGTTGAGGATCTGGTCGCCGACGCGGCCGCCCAGGGCGCCCGGGTGCTCTGCGGCGGCGCGGCACCCGATAGCCCGGGCTTCTATTACCTGCCGACAGTGCTGACCGCCATCACCCCGGACATGCGGGTCTACGCCGAGGAGGTCTTCGGGCCGGTCGCCTCGCTCTACCGGGTCGCTGACATCGACGAAGCGATCAGCCTGGCCAACGGCACCGAATTCGGCCTCGGCGCCAACGCCTGGACCACGGACGAGGCGGAGCGAAGCCGGTTCATCTCGGATCTTGCCGCAGGCCTGGTGTTCATCAACGGGAACGTGACCTCCTACCCGCAGCTGCCGTTCGGCGGCGTCAAGAGCTCGGGATTCGGGAGAGAGCTTTCCAGCCAAGGCATCCGTGAGTTCTGCAACACCAAGACCGTGTGGATCGGGGCCTAGCGCGCCGCTTTTGCCCACGTCATCGGCATGTCTGCCAGTCAGCGTTTACCGCTGCACGGCTCCGACCGGGTACCGTGCAATCGCTGAGTCGAAGCGTTCGGCCACGGCAGGCTCAGCGTTTTAGCTTTACTGGTATTCGGCCGCATGCGCAGGGAACCGGAGCCTAGAAGGAGCACGATGACGTCGCAGACGAGCAAGACGCGCCAGGCGCTGGCCACGGCAGTGGTCTTGCAACTTGCCCGTCGCACTCGGTTCGTGGAGCCGGAGATGCTGGGCCTGCGCGACCTCATCCAGCCAGGCAGCGTCTGCTTTGACATCGGGGCAGCCGCAGGGCTGTACACACTGGCGCTGTCCCAGCTGGCCGGGCCGAGCGGCCAGGTGCACAGCTTCGAGCCGGTGCCGTTCGCCCATCCCGTGCTCACCCGGATCCTCGGCGGGCGGTCTGGCGAGAACGTCAGCCATCACGCGGTCGCGCTGGGTGTCGAGCCCGGACGCGGCGTCATGAGCGTGCCGGTGGGCCGGCACGGGCCGGTCACCGGGCGGTCGTTCCTGGACGCGGACTGCGCAGGGCAGGGGTCCAATGCCGAATTCCGCAGCCATGTCGATGTGGACGTCGAGGTCCAGACACTCGACAGCATCTGCGCAGCAGCGGAACTGAACCGCCTCGACTTCATCAAGATCGATGTCGAGGGCGCCGAGCTGCAGGTGCTGAAAGGCGGCGAGGCCTCGATCGAGCGCTTCAGGCCCACCGTGCTGGTCGAGATCGAGGACCGCCATACGGCTCGTTACCGGCACCCGGGCAGCGACGTCGCGACCTGGCTGCGGCGGCGCGACTACGTGATGCAGACCTGGCAGGGCAGCTGGCAGGAGACGGACGTGGTGTGCTCGCACGCCCGCAACTACCTGTTCGTGCCAGGCGCGACCGACGAGCGCAACCTTGCGCAGCCACTGGCGACAACCGCGCTGTCCGGCGGGGAAGAGCTGGCACCCACCGGCTGACGGCAGGCCGGCCGACCTCAGCGCGAGCCCTCCGTCAGGGCGGCGATAACAGCAGGAAACGCGGCATCGGCCAGCCGGCCTAGTTCGGCCGTGCTCAGCAGCTGGACCGGATGAGGCAGGTAGACCACGCGGCAGCCTGGCATGCTCAGCAGCCGCGCCTGCTCCACTGCTTCGTCAGCGAACGGAGTTGTCGCGACGCCGACTGCGGGGATCTGCCGGCGCTCCAGCCGAACGAGGTCGTACACACTGCACGACGTGCATGAGCCTCAATCGGCCAGGGCCTCGACGACCGCGTCGGAGATGTCGGTGATCGCTTCGATCAGGTCCAGGGCGGCGGGCTTGGAGAAGATCTCCTTCGTCACCCGGCTGGTAGTTGCGCCCGCCTGCTGGAGCAGCGTCTCGACCCGGTCGAGAAACTCGTCGCCGCGGTTCTTCCGGATGTCGAGCAGGGTGACGCGCAGGCCGAAGACACTGGCCGGCCGCGGCGCAAGCGGCTCTGGCTGCCGTACTCGCCCGTCGAACGGGCTGACATAGTCGGCGGTCACGGCGACACCACCTTCTCCGAGACGATCTGGAACCCCATGCCCGTGCACGGGCCGAGGACAGCACTGTAACGTCCCGCTTCGCCGCCCGCCACGAGCAGCACGATGGCTTCCGGGGAGGCCCACTTAGCTACGTCGGCATCTGGATCGGCGGCGTGCACGAACGGCGTGGTCTCGCCGCGGCGCAATTCGCGGGCCGGCTTGTGCACGGTGTCGAACATGGACTCGCGCAGCTGCCGCTTGGTCCAGCCAGCCTCCCGGAACATGGCGGCGTGCTCCGGGCAGATGACGTACACCGATGGTTCTGCTAGCGGCCACCAGTTGGTGCTCCAGCTGCTGGCCGCGGCCCAGGCCAGCACGTAGGCAAGATCTTCGGGAGTGCGGCTGCGATGGTCGGAGATCGACAGCGGGGCGTCGCAGCCGATGAGCGTCACCACCGACTCGCCGGGCTGGAAGCCCCGCTCAACGTGCAGCGGTTCCCACGGGCTGACTTCCTCGTCCTCGGCGATGCAAAGGCCGACCTTGCCCATCTGGCCGAGAGTGGACCGGTCCAGGGTGCCGGGCATGCCTCCGCCGGTCAGGCAGACCAGCAGCCGGAGCGCGCGGCCGATCGTGAGGTTAGCCCGGTTCCCCGGGCCGAGCGCGCCCATGCCGCTGTTCATGCCCGCGACATGCCGGACGGGTCCGTTGACGACAATGAGCTGCCCGGCTGGCTGCGTGGTAACGGCCTGACCGTGCAGGTTGAACCGGGGATCGAGCGCTGCCCTGGCGGCCGCGACCACAACCGGGAAGTAATCCGGGCGGCAACCCGCCAGCACCGCGCACGCGGCCACCCGGCGCAACGTCGCCACGCCCATCGACGGCGGTACCTCCCCGAGCGACTCTTCGCCGTCGAAGCGGCCGAGCATTTTCTCCACCCGTTCCGTTGTCGGGGGAATCACCGGCAGGCCGTCGGTCCAGCCTCGCTCGAACATCTCCTCGAGCTCGTCGTCAGCGCTGGGCGCCGAAATGGCAGCGGCTAGCTCCGGGTCGATGGCGGCCTTTGACGAGCAGCCTGGCTTGCGCAGCGGCTCGGTCGGGCCGGGGACCGGCAGGTCCGGGCTTACCCTTCGGAGCAGCGCGGACAGCGCAGGCTGGTCCCAGCCGGTGACCGTGTCGACGATGAAGCCGTCCGCGCTGATCAGGACAGCGGTCGGCACCGAGATCAGGCCGTAGAGTCGCGAGGCCTGGTAGGGCGGATCCTGCGAGACGGTCTGGCCGGCCCAACCGCAGTTGTGCGCGACACGCAAGGCGACCTCAAGCGGGTCCTCGAAGACCGCGGTGCAGCTGAGGCCGGCAGCCTGCCAGGCCAGGCACAGCGGGCCGAGATGGCGCAGCGCCATCGCCGATGTCGGGCACTCCTGCGAGACGAACAGCAACAGGGCGGAGCCGCCGGCTGTCAGGCTCGCGATCGTGACCGGCTCCGGATAGATCGAGCTGACGGCGATCTCGGGTGCCATTCCGCCGCGGTCCGGGATTACCTGTCCGCCGTGCATGTGCTCTGGCTATCACAGGTCACGCGATGCTGTCAGGTCCGCGAGCGTGCCGGAGCAGCCGGCCTGCAGTGCCCGTTCCCGGCTAGATTCTGGCTGCGCTTGCGGCGGGCACGGCACTGTCGTCGTTGTCGCGGTCAGCGTGGGCGTCGGTCTCGGCGCCGGCGTCGGCCTTGACATGCAGGTCGTGCACGTACCTGCCGCCGCGTAGCAGCGAGGCTACGGCTGCTATCAGGCACGCTGCAATGGCGAAGTCGAATGCGATGGCCAGTCCGTGCTCGAACGGGGCCGAGATCAGCGACGGGAAGAAGGTGTGACCGGTCAGGTACGCGGCGTGGCTGGCGGGCAGCTTGCTGATCGCGTGTCCGAGCAGGGTCTGTACCGGGTTGTAGCCCAGCAGCGCGGCGAACATGATCGAGACCGGCGGCAGTGCGGCAATCCGTGCCGCGTCGGCGCTCGGCAATCCCTGTGCGATCAGGCCGTGACCGAGCGCAGCAGGCAGCGTTGTCGCCAGCCCGAGGATGATCAGCGTGAAGAAGATGCCGATCGACAGGACCATGGCCGAGTTCTGGAAGGTGGCGCTCATGCCCGCGCCGACGCCGCGGCGATCCGGCGGCAGGCTGTTCATGATGCCGGCCCGGTTCGGCGACGCGAAGAGGCCCATGCCGATGCCGTTGAGCAGCAGGATCCCGGCGAACTCCCAGTAGCTGAAGTTGATCGGCAGGAGCTCGAGCAGCCCGAACGAGGCTGCCGCCAGCACCATGCCGCCAGTCGAGAACGGCCTGGCACCATGGCGGTCAGACAGCCAGCCGGAGACCGGCCCTGCGATCAGGAAGCCGATCGTCAAGGGCAGCATCGCGATGCCGGCCCATAGCGGTGTCCGGCTGAAGCCGTAACCATGGATGGGCAGGTAGATCCCCTGCAGCCAGATGATCAGCGTGAACATCAGCCCGCCGCGGCCGAGGCCGGCGAGGAGGCTCGCCATGTTGCCCGCGGTGAACGGGCGGATCTTGAACAAGCCGAGGTTGAACATCGGGTCGGCGACCCGGGTCTCGATGGCGCAGAAGATCGCGAGGACGGCAATCCCGCCGCCGAGCAGGACGAGGACGAACGGGCTGGTCCAGCCCATGGTGTGCCCGCCGTAGGGCTGGATGCCGTAAGTGATGCCGACCAGGACCGCAATCAGGCCCGCTGCGAAGGTCAGGTTGCCGGGCCAGTCCAGCCTGGCAGGCTTACGGATGCCGCGCTCCTGCAGCTTCAGGTAGGACCAGATCGTGCCGAGCACGCCGAACGGAACGGAGACCAGGAAGACGTAGCGCCAGCCGACCGGGCCAAGGACGCCGCCGAGCACCAGCCCGATGAACGAGCCGGCGATCGCGGCGACCTGGTTGAGGCCGAGAGCGAGGCCGCGCTCGTTCGGCGGGAACGCGTCGGTGAGGATTGCGCTGGAGTTGGCCATCAGCATGGCTCCGCCGACGCCCTGCAAGATCCGCATGGCGATCAGCCACCAGGCCGCGGCCGTGCCGTGCAGCCAGGTCACCGAGAGCAGGATGGAGAACGCGGCGAATACCGCGAAGCCGAGGTTGAACATCCTGACCCGGCCGAACATGTCGCCCAGCCTGCCGAAGCTCACTACGAGTACTGCGGTGACGACGAGGTAGCCCATGATCAGCCAGAGCAGCAGGCTGGTGTTGCCCGGCTGTAGCGGGTTAACGCCGATGCCACGGAAGATGTCCGGGAGTGCGATCAGCATGATCGAGGCGTTGATCGTCGCCATCAGGACGCCGAGCGTCGTGTTCGACAGCGCGATCCACTTGTAGTGGACGCTGCCGAGCCGTCCGCCCGTGCCGGGGGACTGCGCCTCCGGCAAGCCTTCCGTTAGTCCGTTGGCTTGCGGCCTGCCTAGCGCGGGCGACATGACGCTTCCTTCCGAATCGATCGCGGAACCTGATGCCATCGAGCGTGACCTGGTTTCGGTGCTGCTCGGTCCGAGCGCGGTCGCGGAACCCAAGTACGCAAAGTTACTTGCTTTAGGCAAACTAAGTATGCTGCGAGACTATTCCCGGCCGCCAGAGGGTTGTTTCGGCCGCGCCGCGCCTGACCAGCCAGGGCCAGGGTCACCAGACGATGCTGCCTCACTCCCTGTGGGTTTGCCGGGCTTGGCAGACCTTTTTGTCGTTTATCTGCCCGGCAAACCGACAGGGAGTCGGTTAGACAGTGGTCGCCGACCCAGTGGTCGCCGACAATCAGCGCAGGGTGCTAGCCGGGTGCTGCGGCAGCAGGACGGGTCCGACACCAGGGATCGCCTGCGACCGCGCCTCGGCCAGCAGCGCCTCAGCGGCCTGGGCGGCGTTCTCGCCGGCGCGGGACATGCGGCCGGCGATAAGGCCGGTCACGATCGGCGTCGAGAAGGAGGTCCCGCTCCACTGCGCCATGCCGTAGAACTCCCGGACCTGGTTGGTGTAAGGAACGACGTGGCAGGTGTAGGTACCGGTCGCGTAGGCGTTGACGAGGTTTCGGCCAGGCGCGTACACGTCGACCCAGCCGCCGAAGTTGCTGAAGCTAGCCCGCCCGTGCCAGTCACCGCCAAGTGCGCCGACGGCGATGACACCGGGGAACGCGGCAGGCCAATTCGGGCGCCGGTCTCCGTTGTTACCCGCAGGGGCAATGCAGACGCTGCCCTTGGTCTGATGCAAGCGCTTGAGCCACTGCTCGAACGCGAGCAGCGGAAGGTCGTGCCGGGACCGAGTGGCGATGCTCAGATGGAAGATGTCAACCCCGCGGCGGAGCTCATCCTCGAGCCTGGTAATCAGATCAGATTCCAGTTGGCTGCCAGCGATGGAGAAGGCATTGCTGACAACGACCTCGGCTGCCGGTGCCACGGCGCGGATCACTCCCGCGACAAACGTCCCGTGCCCGGTGTAGGCGGGGATTGGCTGCACCCCGCCTGGCAGCATCGGCGGCAATGGATCGATATCGAGTGCCTGCACTCCGGTAAGCCAGGAGCAAGAACTGCCCGCGCCCTCGAGCAGACCAGTGTCGGCAATGTAGATCGAAGCTCCCGCACCGCCATTGTCTCTGCGAACCGAGGGGTATGGCTCGATCCCCTCGTACACCGGCTGCGGTTCGGTCGCCGGACAGATAGGCGCATCGGGCGCGACCGTCAGGATGTGATCGGGTGTCGCGATCCCGCGGCCGAGCTGCCGGTCGATCTCGGCGAGCGCATCGGTAACGGTCGGCTGCGAGTCGGCTAGCGTCAGCAGCGCCACACCGCCAATGACTCGCCGCAGCCGTCCTGGCTCATCGCGGGCCAGGTCGCGCTCGGCTGGTAGACCAAGAATTTCGAGGACCCGGTCGAGGTGTTCGGCACGGACCAGGATCTGGCCTTCGACGTAAAGGTGATCGACGCCGGTGTCGTTACGTGCCGCCTTAACCTCCGGACGCCGATCGGAGGAGCCCCGGAAAGCCCTGACAACGTAGTCAACTTCGTCGATCACCTTCTGGTCGAGGCCGTCTCGCCAGTTCTCGGTTTGTTCAGACATGCCTGACCTCCAGAACTTCTATGACACACGTGCCTGGACGGGTTGCGATAGGGGTTCCGTCAGGCCCGACCGGGACGAGCGGTACGTGCCCCCACGCGAATACGGAGTCTCAAACATTCAGTCTGATACATGGTGCTATGCCCAGCTACGTCGCGTTGTCAGACTGTGATTGAGGACCCCGTTGTCCAAGCTTCAAAGCGGACATAGAACATGTATTCGCTGCCGTGACGCCTCGGCGATGAAACGGATCTACGATTTCTTTTGTGGCGGACGGCGCACTTGCGGACGATTCTGGCCCGCAGGATGTGGGTGACCTGCTGTCGCTTGCCTTGTCGCGTCCCCTGGATGCGCTCGCCCGAGCACGTACCATCCTCGCTGGCCGACCCAGCGCAGCCGAGGCGCTCATCGCGCATCAGGCGGCCGGGATCGTCCTCCGGGATATCGGCGACACACGTGCAGGGGTTCGGGAACTTCGGTTTGCCCTCCGGTTCGCCCGGCGGGTCGGCTCGGCAGAGCGGGAAGCGGACGTACTGGGGTCGCTCGGCGCCGCCCTGGTCGTCTCTGGCCGGACGGCCGAAGGGCTCAGCCGTCTCGACCGCGCAATCGAGTTGTCGAGTGGCGCGCTTACCGGGCGGGTCTTGCACAAGCGGGGGGTGACACTGTGGACCCTAGGCCGGCATGCGGCGGCGCTAGCAGACTTGCGCCGTGCGGTCAGCCTGCTCCAACGAGCTGATGACACCGCCTGGACTGCGCGCGCCTTGTGTGCCCGCGGCGTGGTCTACCTAGCCCTCGGCTCCCCGGCCCGCGCCGATCAGGACTTTGTCGTCGCCGGTCGCTTGCTTTCCGAGAGCGGCCAAGGGGTGGTGGTGGCTCATACGGTGCTCGATCGAGGGTCGGCGGCGTTCCGTTCGGGAGACCTGATAGCGGCGCTTGCCTTTCTTGATGATGCCGCCGCGCGGTACGCGTCATTCGGAGTACCAGCGCCCGGCCTTAGCGTCGACCGGTGCGGCGTCTTGCTGGCTGCCGGACTCGCGCGTGACGCCATGGCCGAGGCAGATGCGGCGGTCCAAGATCTTGAGCGGTCCCGCGGCCGGTCCACGTGGCGAGCCGAACTGCTGTTGATGGCAGCAAGCTGCGCGCTGGCAGCGGCGGAGCCGGAAGCGGCGCTGGAGCGGGCGCAGGCTGCCCACCGTCTGTACCGTTCTCAGCGGAGCACCTGGGGCGAGGTTCACGCCAAGCTTGTCGTGATTCAGTCTCAGTTCGCGGCGGGCCAGGTATCGGCTCGCCTGCTCGGTGCAGCCAGCGAGGCGGCCGTCCAGCTGACGGCACTGCGCTCGGCGGAGGCAACGCAGGCCCAGCTATTGGCTGGGAGGGTTGCGATTGGCCTGCGTAAGCGCGAGGACGCCGACCGCCATCTGACCGCAGCCGCGAAGAGCAGGCTTCGCGGCCCCGCGATCTCCCGCGTTGCCGGATGGCTCGCGGAGGCGTTGCGTGCCGAGGCCGGGGGAGAATCTCGGCGTCTGCAGATCGCCTGCCGCCGAGGGCTCGAAATACTTGATCAGTACCGCTGGACTCTCGGCGCATCCGAATTGCGCGCGCAGGCAACGGCACACGGAGCGGAACTGGCCGCGCTCGCCCAGCGGCACGCTGCACTGGCCCGGCAGCCCCGGCGGTTGCTGACCTGGAGTGAACGATGGCGCGCAACGGCGCTAGCAGTGCCGGCCGTGCGGCCGCCAGCGGGTACCGGATTCGACGCCGACCTGGCGGCACTGCGCCAAGTTACGAGCCGGCTCGAGGAAGCACGGCGGCAGGGCGAACCGACGGCATCCCTTGAGCGTGAGCAGCTGCGGCTGGAGAAAGCAGTCCGGGCGACCTCACTGCGGACGAAAGGTTCCGCCGTTCCCGCTCATCTCGTGATCGACATCAGCGAGCTCCTCGATCAGCTCGGCGCAGCGCAGCTCGTCGAGATCGTGAGCATCGACGGCACGCTCCACGTGCTGCTATGCGGTGCCGGGCGAGTGCGCCTGGTCACCGCTGGCCAGGCCAAGGACGCGATGCGTGCCGCCGATTTCGCCCGCTTCGCGCTGCGGCGACTGGCGCGCGACCGGCAGGGCGACGACGTTGCCAGCGCGGCAGCAATCCTGTCGGCTGCTGGCGCTCGGCTCGAGGCCGCGACTCTGGGTCCTGCCGCCAGACTCCTGGGAGACGGGCCGCTCATCGTCGTCCCGCCAGGCCGGCTGCATGCGATCCCGTGGGCGCTGCTTCCGGCTCTCGCTTGCCGTCCGTTCAGCGTTGCGCCCTCGGCGGGCGCCTGGCTCCGCGCGCACGCGGCCAGACCGCCGGAGCGGCGGCACGTCGTGCTTGCCAGCGGTCCGGGCCTGGTCACCGACGGCGCGGAAGTACCGCGCGCGGCGCGAATGTACGACGACGTCACGGTCCTATCTGGCGCCAGCGCTACCACCGCGGGGGTGCTCGAAGCGCTCGACGGTGCCTGGCTCGCGCACATCGCTGCGCATGGCACGTTCCGAGCGGATAGCCCAATGTTCTCGTCCCTGCGCTTGTACGACGGCCCGTTGACCGTGTACGACTTCGAGCAGCTGGGCCGCGCTCCGTACTGGCTGGTGCTGCCTAGCTGCGACTCGGGCGTACTGGCACCAGCCGGAGCTGACGAGCTCCTGGGCCTGGTCAGCAGCCTGCTCCCGCTCGGAACAGCCGGAGTCATCGCTGGCGTCGTGCCGCTGAACGATCAGGCCGCCGTCCCGCTGATGGTCGACCTGCATCGGAACTTGCGCGCCGGCGACACCCTCGCGGAAGCGCTGCTGCACACCAGGAGCAGGGCCGGCCGCGATCCGGTGCAGCACGCTGCGGCGATGTCCCTGCTCATGCTGGGAGCAGACTGACGCGACGCAAGGGAACTAGAGCGTGATCCAGCCGGTCATGGTCTCTACGCCTGCCGCCGTCCGGCATCGCAACCGGAACTGTCCGAGCGGAATCGGTTCGACGGAGAAGCAACCGATCTGATCTGCCTCGACCGTCGTCTCGCTGCCAGTCCTCGGCACCAGCGTGATTACCGCGGGCTGGGCGGGAACGATCTGCCCGACCAGCGAATCCTGAGCTACCTCGAGCTCGATCGTCAGACGTCCGGACGTAAAGGTGAGCGCCCGGATGGAGGCCGCCTCGGTTCTGGTGGCCAGCGAGTGGTCTGCCGCGCGCGAGTCATAGGTCAGCCGGGCAAGCTCGGCGTCAATGTTGTGCCAGGCAAAGGCGTCTCTCGCTGCCGCCACGAAGTCAGACGGCACATCCTGCCGCGCCGATACGGCACGTCGCAGCGCCTCCAGGAGTTCGTCATCCGTCAAGCCAGCGCCCACTGCGCTCACCTCCCCGTCTCCTTGACTTCGATTGCACCAGGCCGCCGAGACAGGTAATCCGCAAGGTGCGGCGACCGCCGCAGCTGGTCGAGGCACCGGGCACGGGTTGGCCCGATGCTGCCGACTCGCATGCCAAGGATCGAACTGACCTCGGCGTAGCTTGGCGGCGGATCTTGGATCAGGATCGACAGCAACGTGTGACAGGCCGGCTGCAGGTCAGCGAACGCGGCACGAAGAGCAGCGTTCAGTTCCGCCTCAATCACGTCTTCGTCGACCGCTTTGCTGTCGACGTCGGGCGGCATCATGTCATCGTCAGGCAGTCCGCCGGTGTCGACTCTGCGCGCTGTCCGCAGCACCCGGAGGCACTCGTTCCTGGTCGTTGTCGCCAGCCAGCCGGGCAGCGCGGCCGGTTCCCGGAGATTGGTGATGTGCTCCACCAGCATGAGCCAGACGCCCTGGCCGACGTCATCGGTGTCCGGCCGGCTGAGCTGGTACCGCGCGCAGATCGCCCAGACGAGCGGCGAGTATCGCTCGATGATTTCGTTCCAGGCCTCTTGGTCGCCGTCGCATACCCGCCTCACCAGGGCAATGACTGACGGGTCGTCGCGCATGGTGTGTCCTTTCCAAGGCCGGCGGACCCACCTGCATGTTATTCCGTGCATGGCACGGATCTTGCTGAATTCTGGTGTGAAATGCCCAGCTAGCCGGCATGTACCCATTGGCTCGCGACCGGCAACCGGAAGGAACCGGCCGCATGCCGCGGTCCGCCGTGCCCCGAGCTGACACGCCACCGCGACATCCCCGTATGTCAGGTTCATGTGTCTCCTCCCGGGTCTGCTGGGCGTAACGGCGGCATGCGGCGGCTCCTTCCTGCTAACCCGGATGCACGACAGGGGCCGCTGATACGAGCGTTACCGCGAACTGCCGGAAATCCGGACAGGCATGTATCAGTGCAGCCGTGAGGTCATCCGCAGACCGGTAGCGCTGGCGCTGCAGACCTGGCGGCGCCGGCGCTACCGATCCACGGAGGAGATCGGGGGGATTACGGATGGTTTCCGTCACAGACCGGGTCACCGGGCCTGACAGGGGCGGGCCCGGTGACCTCGGTGGCGCCAGCGAATCCGCTGGCGTGCCGGGTAGCGCCAAGGTCATACCGAGCCTCATCGCGTGCCCGGAGTGCGGGCTGCTTGCCGAGATCACCGACCGGTTCGCCCTCAGCAGCACGGACGGCCCGGTTGAGCACATCTGCGTGGCTTGTGTGGACGGCCACTACTTCCGGATGCCGATCGACATGCTGGCGCCGGGGGCTCAGCCGTTGGCGAGCGGCCGCGACGCTGACCTGGGGTGCTGCCCGTCAGCGGGCGGCTCTCGAATCGGTTTCTCCCGCCTGCCGGGTCGGCTCGGTACCATCGCAAACGCTGATTCCGGCACCCAGCACTTCTAGACCGGAAACGGGCACATACGGGTGGCAGCCTGCGCGCACGGCAACGGCGTGCCCGGCTACTGTTGCCCCAGTGCGGAGCTGCACCAGCCGCGGGCAGCGCTGTCATCCGCCAACCTGGACCGTATCGGCGAGCGCGAGCGCAGCGGCTAGCGTGGGCGCGGCCGCTGTCCCGCCAGCAGCACGGGTGGAAGCCGAACCGGTCGCGCAGCCAAGCCTGGTCGCGGCCGGGAGATCCAGTCCGTGCAACAGGCCCGCGATCAGGCCAGCGTTGAAACAGTCGCCGGCACCCGTCGCATCGACGAGCTCCCCAGTCAGTCCCGACGGAGTCCGGACTGACTGCGATTCGTTGCCGTCGTCACAGAGCGCCCCGCTTGCGCCGAGCTTGACGACGACTCTCGGTCCGGCACCGGTCAGCATGGCGAGCGCGGCGCTCATGGTGGGCTGTCCGCTGAGCCGGAGCGCCTCTTCCGCGTTCGGCAGCAGTATGTCGGTATGCGACAGCACCTCGCGTAGCTGGTCGCCGCCCCAGAGTCCGGCCGGATCCCAGTTGGTGTCCAGCGACGTGGTCGTACCGTTCGCGCGCGCCTCGCCGAACAGCGCGGCCAGGCCAGGGCCTAGCGACCGTTCGAGCAGGAAATAGGAACTGACATGGGCGTGGCGTGCCGACCGTAGCAGCGCGCGCGGCACGTCGCTGGCAGTCAGCGAGGTCATCGCGCCGGTGGCGGTAATGATGGCCCGGTCACTGCCGCGCGACAGCGCGACGGTCATGCCGGTCGCGAGGCCAGGCCGGGAAGTGACGGCTCCGGTATCGACGCCCGCACCGGCGAGCTGACCGAGCATGAACTCGCCGGCCGGGTCGCGCACCCACGACAGCCGCGAGTGCCACCCGCAGTCCCAGCCGCGCGGCGGCTACCGCCGTGATCGCCGCCGAGCCGCCCACCACCAGCGAGATGCTGCTGACCAGCTTCTCCTGCTGGCCGAATTCCGGTATCACGTCGTCGCCGAGCACGAGCACGTCCGGATTGCAGTCGCCGACGACCAGCAGGTCAAGTCGCCGGGCTGGCCCGCCCGGACGCGGCCAGCTCTGTCACGCGATCATCACTCTTACCCCGGCGTCGGCGAACCTGGCCGCCGCGTCGGCCGTCAGGCCCGTGTCGGTCACGAGCACGTCGATCTCGCCGGCAGTGCAGATGCGGGCGAATGCCCGGCGACCCACCTTCGAGCTGTCTGCGACGACCACGACCTGGCCGGCCTGGCTCGCCATCAGCTGGTTGATGCTGGCTTCGCCCTCGTGCTGCGCCATGGCACCGGCTGCCGGGTCGATGGCGTCGACGCCGAGGAAGGCAATGTCGATGCTCACCCGTTCCAGCACGCCGGTGGCCAGCGGTCCGGTCAGCTCATACGACTGCGGCCGGGCAACGCCGCCGGTAACGACGATCTTGATGTGCTGGCGGACAGCGAGCTCAGTGGCGATGTTCAGGGCATTGGTGACGACTGTCACGGCGGGCGCGCCGGCCGCGGTCGGCAGGTCGGCCCGGACCGCCAGCGCCCTGGCGACTTCGGTCGTGGTGGTCCCGCCGTTGAGGCCGACGATCTGACCGGGCTGGACGAGTGCCGGCAGCCATCGACTGCGATCCGCTGCTTCTCCGACGGATGCCGCTCGGACTTGTACCGCAGCGGCAAGTCGTAGGTCACGCCCTGGGCGACGGCACCGCCGCGGATGCGCGCCAGCATCTGCTGGCTGGCCAGGTCGTCGAAGTCGCGCCTGATCGTGGCTGTCGAGACTCCCAGCACCGCGGCCGCATGCTCGACCTGCAGCTGGCCCTCGGCGGCGAGCAGCTCGAGCAGCTGATTCCAGCGGCTGTACCGGCTCATACGCAGACTCCCTGCGTCGGCCCGGAGCACGCCGAGCAAGCGCGTTACCTCGGCGGCCATCGCGTCCCGGCCTGCGCTGAGGTAACGACGCGGATCGGTCATCGCGGCATCGCCCGCCAGGCGGTCCCGGACCGCAGCGGTGAACACTTTGTTGAGCTGGGTTGCCATGTTGATTTTGGTGAGCCCGGCTGCGACGGCGGCGCTCAGGGCATCATCCGGCACGCCGGACGAGCCATGCAACACGAGCGGCACTGGCACCGCTGCACGAATACGCCGCACCAGGGCGAGATCGAGGACGGCGTCCCTGGTCTGCATGGCGTGTGAGCTGCCGACCGCCACTGCGAGCGCGTCGACGCCAGTCACCCGGACGAACTCTGCTGCCTGCTCCGGGTCGGTCCGCGCGCCCGCAGCGTGCACGCCATCCTTACCGCCGATCTCTCCGAGCTCGGCCTCCACGAAGAGTCCGCGGTCGTGACACCAGGCCGTCATGTTAGCGGTGACGCGTACGTTGTCCGCGTAGGGCAGGACTGAGGCGTCGTACATTACTGAGCCGAACCCGAGCGCAGCGGCTTCGCGGACCAGATCCTCGCTGGTCGCATGATCGAGGTGCACGGCCACTGGGACGGCCGCAGCACGCGCTGCGGCGAGGACAGCGCTACCGATCGGGGCAAGCGAGCCGTGGTAAGCCACGCAGTTCTCGCTTATCTGCAGCACGATGCCAGCCCCTGCGGCCTCGGCTCCGGCGATGATTCCCTCTGCGTGCTCAAGTCCGATGACGTTGACCGCGGCGAGTCCCCGGCCGTCCCTGTAGGCCGCGCCGACCAGCTCGGCCGCTCTGGTCAACGGCATGACGACGGCTCCCAGCTCGTCACCTGCACGGCTGCAAGGGCGCGCTCGTAATCTGCAGGCTCGAATTCACCCGCTACCGGGGCAGCCACTGCGGCGGCGCCGAGTGCGGCCGCCCGGCGGATCCGGTCGGCCCACGGGCTGCCCGCCACCATCCCCCGTGCCAGCGCGGCGGCGGCTGCGTCGCCTGCGCCGGTCGGGTTGCCGACGACCGGCTGCGGCTGGGCGAGCCAGGTGCCCTCGCCGGTGACGGCAAGCAGGCCAGCGGCACCCAGCGTCACGACGACCGCGGCGGCGCCCTGGCTCCGCAGATCCGCGGCTGCCGCGCACAGTGCGGACAACGCCCCGGCGTCAGCCGACGCGGGCGCGCACCGAGCCGCCGCATCGGCAGTTCCGGCGGCGAACAGCGGGCGACCGGTCAGGGCCTCCAGTTCCGGCAGGTTGGGCTTGACGATGGCCGGGCCCGCCGCAAGCCCGAGCCGCAGTGCCTCGCCGGACGTGTCAAGCAGCGCCGGAACGCCTGCCGCCGCCGCCATCGTGATCAGGTCGGCGTACGTGCCGCCCGGAAGGCCTGGCGGCAGGGTGCCGGACAGCACCACGGCCGAGCTGCGCGGCAGCGCCTCGGCGAAGAGCACGAGGAAGGCCGCGTATTCGGCCTCGGTTACCAGCGGTCCGGGTTCGTTGAACATTGCTGTCTGCGCCCGGCCGCTGTCCACGATCGCGAACGTCCGCCGGGTCGGCCCGGCGATCTCAGCAAAGACAGCCGGGATGTTAGCCGTGCTGAGAGCGGATCGAAGCTCGTTCCCGGTATGACCTCCGGCCAGACCAGCCAGCAGTACGTCGGCGCCCAGTGCCGTCAGTACCCGGGCCACGTTAAGGCCCTTGCCGCCGGGCCTGGCGTGCACCGCGTCCGGCCGGTTCACGCCCGCCCACTCGACCTGGCCGAGCCGGTGCGTCACGTCCAGCGCAGGGTTGAGTGCGACGACGAGGATCACGGCTGTCAGCGGGGCAGCAGGATGACCGACCTGGTCAGGTTCCTGGGCCGGTCAGGATCGAAGCCGCGATCGCGGGCGATCGCGGCGGCCACCCGGTGCACCCTGACCAGTTCGGCGAGCGGCAACTGCACCGCCTCGGGCGGCTGCCAGACCAGTCCGCCTGCGGCCTCGACCTCGCCGGCAAGGCCAGCGGGTGCGGGACCAAACAACCAGACCACACGGCCAGGTCCGGCCACTGCGATCGGCCCGTGGCGGTACTCCATCGCCGGGTAAGACTCGGTCCACAGCCCGGCTGCCTCGCGCAGTTTCAGCGCGGCTTCATGCGCCAGGCCGCAGGTCCAGCCGGTGCCGAGAAAGGTGAATTGTTCCGCGGTCAGCAACTCAGCCGGCAGTTCAGCGGTGAGCACCGCGCGGGCCGCCACGGCCATCGGCATGATGTCGACGCCGAGGTGCGCGAGCAGCAACGTAAGCTCGCTCGTCGCGAACCGGGTCTGTACCACCGACTGTTCGTCGGCGAAGTCAAGCGCGATGACATCGTCCGCCAGGCTCGCGACCGGGGTCGCGCCGTCGGCGGTGATTACGACGGTGCGGACCTGGCCGGTCAGCCGGGCAAGGAGTTCGAGTATCTCCGTCGTGGTGCCTGACCGCGACAGCGCGAGCACTCGGTCGTAGCGGCGTCCGGCCGGCATTTCCGACGCGGCGAACGCATCGGTCTCGCCCTGGCCAGCTGCCTCGCGCGCGGCTGCATAGGACTGGGCCACGAACCAGGACGTGCCGCAACCGACCACGGCAACGCGCTCGCCCGGATCCGGCAGCTTCGCGCCCGTGTCGCCGGCCAACTCGGCTGCCTGCAGCCAGCAGGCTGGCTGCGACGCGATCTCCGCCTCTGTGCTCCCAGGGAACACCGTGCTCCCAGGGAAGACCGTGCTCCCAGGGAAGACCGTGCTCCCCGGGTACGCCTCGCTGCCGGAGAACTCTTCCGCCCGCTCCGTCACTCCCACTCCTTCACGCTTGTCGTTCTGCCGGTGGCTCGCTTAGATGCCGGTCAGGCCGGTGGCCGCGACCGAGCGGACGAAATACCGCTGGGCGGCGAAGAAGACGATCATTATCGGGATCAGGCTCATCACGTTGCCGGCCATCAGCAGGGTCCACTCGGTGGAATGCGCGCTCTGGAACGTCGCCAGACCTAGCGGCAGCGTCATCTGATCGGTCTGGTTGACCGCGATGAGCGGCCAGAGGAACGCGTTCCACGAGTCGAGGAACGTGAGTGCCGCCAGGGTGGATAGCGCCGGGCCGGACAACGGCAGCACGATCCGCCAGAACACGGTGAGCCGGCTTGCGCCGTCCACTCTCGCCGCCTCTTCGTATTCGATCGGCAGCGTGCGGAAGAACTGGCGCAGGAAGAACACGCCAAAGGCGGTAGCGGCGTTCGGCACGATCAGCGCGCCGATGTGGTTGAGCCCGGCCTCGGCCAGCGCGTTGATGCCGAGCCACTTGACGATGATGTACTGCGGGATCATCGTCACCTGGAACGGCACCATCAGCGTCGTCATGCATGAGGGCGAACAGCAGTCCGCGGCCGAAGAACCGGAACCTGGCGAAGGCGTAGCCCGCCAGCGCGCACATCACGAGGTTTGCCACGACGGTGGTGACGGCCACGACCGCGCTGTTGATGAAGAACCGGCCGAATGGCGCAGCTTGCAATGCCTGCGAGTAGTTGCTGAAGTCGAGATGATGCGGCGTCAGGATCGGCGGGAAATGCAGCGCCTCGGCGGGCGTCTCGACCGAGGTGATGAGCAGCCACGCGAACGGGAAGATCAGCACGATCGTCGCCGGTATCAGCACCAGATGCCACGGGCTGAACGGCAGCCGCATGCGGCGTCGGCCAGGCAGCCGCGCTGGCGTGACGGGGGTGGCGGTCGTGACCGCGGTGATGGGCGCTGCCATGGCTAGGACCGGTAGTGAACGAGCCGGCGGCCGACCCGGAACTGGATGGCGGTGACCACGATGATGACGACGAACAGGAAGTACGCGATCGCTGACGCGTAGCCGAAGTTGAAGTTCGCGCCGCCGAAGGCCTGCTGATACAGGTAGTAGACGAGCACCGTGGTGGAGTTCAGCGGGCCGCCCTGAGTGCTCAGGTAGACCTCGTCGAACAACTGCAGCGCGTTGATCGTGAGCCAGACGACCAGGAACAGCGACGCCGGGCTCAGCAGCGGCAGGGTGATCCGCCTGAAGGTCGCCCAGCGTCCGGCACCGTCGATCGCGGCCGCCTCCGTCAGCATCTGCGGAATGCCCTGCAGCGCTGCCAGGTAGACCACCACCGCGAACCCGGTCCAGCCCCAGATCGTCATGATCACGATGACGTACAGCGCCTCGGACGTGCGAGCTCAGGAACTGCTGCTGAGGGAGGCCGACGAGGTGGAACAGGTAGTTGACGATGCCGTAGGACGGGTCGAACAGCCAGATGAAGACCAGTGCCTCGCTGATAGTGGAGATGGCCATCGTCGCGTAGGCCGCGGTCCGGTAGATCGAGATGAACCTGAGCTTCCTGTTCATCGCGACGGCGAGGAAGAGGCCGACCAGCATCGTGCCGGGAACGAACAGCGCGGTGTAGATGACGGTGTGCGTGATCGCCTGACCGATGACCGGGTCGTGCAGCATCTGGCGGTAGTTGGCGAGGCCGACGAATGGGGTGTTCGGTGAGAACAGGTTGTTCTGCTGGAACGACATGACCGCCGACCAGACGATCGGAACGACGCCGAAAAGCATGATGAATGCGACAGCGGGTGTCACGAACGCCCAGCCGGCCGCCTGCTCGCCGATCTTAGGCCGCCCAGGTCGGCCCGGCTGTCTGGCGCGCCAGCGCTGCCCCGCCCCGCGCGCCGGTGCCCGCCGGCGCGCCTGCACCTTCCGGCGGTCTTGCAGTGCTCGTACTGCCACGTCAGGAACTCGAGCCGCTCGCCAGGGCCTGGTCAACCTGCTGTGCGGCGCTGGCCAGGGCTGCTTGCGGCTGAGTCTTGCCGAGCAGCACCGACACGATCATCTGGCCGAGGATGGTGGAGACCTTCGGGTAGGTCGGCAGCTGCGGCCGAGCCTGCTTAACGTTGCCAAGGTTGGTGATGAAGGTGTCCACGCCGGGAAGCGCCTGGTCCATCTTCTGCTCGAAGTCAGGCGAGTCCTCCACCGACTGCCGGATCGGCAGGTCGCCGGTGTGCAGGGAAAAGTAGGTAGCCTGCGGCGTCGCAGTCATCCAGATCAGGAAATTCTCGGCTGCGGCGACCCGCTTGGACCCGTTGTTGAAGATCACCCAGTTGTCCGGCCCGGAGATCGTCTGGTGCCCGCCGCCAGCGCCGGCGAACGACGGCATGATCTGCACGCCGTACTTCACGTTCGGGAATCCGGACAGGTCCCAGGGCCCGGTGACCAGCATTCCGATCTTGCCCGAGTTGAAGAGGTTGGCGTACTCGGAGTCGGTCGGGTCGAGGTACATGGACTTATCCGTCACGGCCATGGTCCGAAGCGTGTCGAGTGACTGAAGGCCGGCCGGCGAGTCGAACGCCGCCTTGGTGTTACTGGCGTTGAGTATCGCTCCGCCCGCTTCCCAGAGCAGTGCCTCCCAGTGCCAGACCGTGTCCTCGCTGCCGGGCGTCACGTACGCGGTGCCGAACTGCTTCTTCGCCGGGATCGTGAGCTTTTTCGCGTCGCCGACGAACTGGTCCCAGGTCCAGTCCGGGCCCGGCGGTTGCAGTCCCGCGGCCGCGAACAGCGTCTTGTTGTAGACCACCGCGAGGTTGTCGACGAGTGCTGGGATGCCGATGACCTTGCCGTTCACGGTGGCAACATCGCGCTCGCCGACCCAGAAGTCGGACCAGTTGACGCCGGGCTGCTGCACGACCTTGGTCAGGTTCACAACCTGGGGGATCTGCGCCACGTTTGGCGCCCACGAGCCATAGACGTAGGCGATGTCCGGCTGGCTGCCGCCCTTGACCGCGGTCAGCAGTTTCGGCAGTGAGTCGTCGTTGTCGACGTACAGGTAGCTGACCTTCTCGCCAGGGTGGGCCTTGTTCCAGACCGCGAGCAGGTGGGTGAACGCCTTCGCCTCAGCGCCGGTGTAGCCCTCCCAGATCTGCAGGCCGCCAGCGGTGGAGTTCGGAGTACCCGTTCCGCACGCAGCGAGCCCGCACACGAGGAGTGCCGAAGCCGCAACGGCGCTAAGCCAGTGACCCTTCATTGCCCGACCCTCTTCGCGACGAGATACGACGAGATACGACGAAGTACGCGCAGTTCCGGAACGACGAATCATGCGCGCTGCAAACGTGTTTCCGACATCATTGCTCATCGATGCTGACCGTTGTCAATGCCTTAGCCCCCTAAATACCAGTTGGCTAGGACCAGGTCAGCGACGAGGCAATGCTCGCTCTTGCTCAATTAAGAGCCGAATGCAACACTGGCGAGCTGTGGTCACAGTCGCGTTTATCGGCGCAGGCAGCATCGAGTTCACCCGCAACGTCGTCACCGACCTCTGCAGCTACCCCGAGCTAGCCGGGCAAGACCTGCGGCTGGCCCTGCACGACATCAGCCCGGAGCGGCTGGAGTTCGCCGAAGCGCTCACCCGCAGGCTGGTCGCGCAGACAGGGGCGAACGCGACGGTGACCGCTTCCCTGCAGCGCGGGCCGGCCCTGGACGGCGCCCAGTACGTCATCAACGAGGTCCAGGTCGGCGGATACTCGGCGACACGCGCTGACTTCGAGATCCCGGCGCGCTACGGCGTGCGCCAGACCATCGGCGACACCCTGGGTATCGGCGGAATCTTCCGCGGCCTCCGCACGATCCCCGTCGTCACCGCCCTGGCGAGCGACATGCTGCGCTACTGCCCCGATGCGTACCTGCTCAACTACTCCAACCCGATGGCGATGCTGCCGTGGGCGGTCTACGCCGGCACGGGCTTCCGCAACGTGTTCGGGCTGTGCCACTCGGTCCGTGATACTCATGCGTTCCTCGCGGGCCTGGTCGGCGCGGACCCGGCCAGCGTCCGGTTCCTCACGGCCGGCTTCAACCATCAAGCCTTCGTGCTGCGTTTCGAGCAAGACGGTGTCTCGCTGTATCCGCGGCTGGCGGAGGTGATCGACGCCTCTCCCGAGCTGCAGCGCCGGGTCAGGGTCGAGCTATACCGGCGATTCGGGTACTTCCCGACTGAATCGAGCGAGCACTCGGCCGAGTACGTGCCCTGGTTCATGCGGCACGATGACCAGGTCGACCGGTACCGCATCTTCGTGGGCGACTACCTGGCCCGGTCGGAGGAGAACCTGGCTGAGCTCGCCGCACTGCAGGATCAGCTGACTGCAGGCACCGACCTTGAGCTGGAGCCGGCTGACGAGCTCGCCTCGCAGTTCATCCACTCCATGGAGACCGGCACCGACCGCGAGATCTACGTGAACGTCCGCAACGGCGGCCTGATCTCCAGCCTGCCGGATGACTGCTGCGTCGAGGTGCCGTGCCAGGTGTCGGCAGGATCGGCCAAGCCGGTGAGCGTGGGGGCGCTGCCGCCGCAACTGGCCGCGCTGAACCGGACCTTCCTCAACGTCGTCGAGCTGACCGTTGCCGCGGCGCTGTCCGGCAACCGCGAGCACGTCTATCAAGCGGCACTGCTCGATCCCAACACCGCCGCAACTCTCACCGTCAGCCAGACCGTCGCGATGGTCGACGAGCTGCTGGCTGCGCATGCCTCGTTGCTGCCGGCAGGCCTGGGCTAAGGAGCACCTGAGTTGCGAATCACAGGCATGCGCGCCGCGCGACCGGTAGTCCTCATGGCGACGGTTGCCGTCGCGTTGTCGTGGCCGGGAACGTGGTCGTCTGGGCTAGCCGCAACCCACCTTGCGGCGGTTCCGGCACCAACGGCGCAGGGGCGGCTCCGCATCGCCGGCCGGCTGCAAGACGGCAGCACGGTCCGGGCCGCAGGCCTGCACTGGCGTACGAACCCGCTGCCGCGCGGGGACAAGCTGCTCAGCTTCGAGATCGGCTACACGTGGCAGTCGTGTGCAGCGAAATGCGTGACCGCCGCCGACTCGACGGTGACCCCGTTCGCAGCCCGCCGCTATATCACCGGGCACGCCGACACCGGCAGGCGGCTGCGCCTCACCGAGACCGCTACTGAGGTGGTCGAGACCAACCCCGCCACGTTTGCTTTCAAAGTCGTCCACGCCTCGGTCAGTATTACGACGGCGGTCACCGTCAGGACCTATCGCCTTTCCGCACCCCCGATGACCGAGTTCGTGAACGGCACGCCGGAGCGACGGACCGCGTCGGACGCGGAGTACTTCGAGGTCGATCCGCCGCATTACAACGCTGCCGACGGCATCCCGGTCCAGCAATACCGGATCGACGCAGGGAGCTGGCGCCCATTGCCCGCGAGCCGCGTCTTCTACACCGGCAAGCTGAAGGTCGGCATTCACCTGGTGCGGGTGCGCACGGCTGACTCGGCTGGGTCCAGTACGAGCACGTTCCGGTGGCACGTGGTTCCGATGCCCCGCCCGGTCGCGTGCCGGCCTCGGCACGGCCAGCCCTGCTGGTATCCGCCGCATCTCGATTCCGCCGGCCAGCCGATGCGGTGGGACTGGCAGATCGGGCGTGTCACGCCGCTGCAGCGAACCGGGCGGCGTGCGGTCGATATCTACGATATCGACGGATTCCTGACCACCAGGGCGGAGGTGCACGCCATTCACGCCCGGTGGCAGGCGGCGACGCTGCCGCACCCGAAGCTGATCTGCTACATCGATCTGGCCTGGGAGGACTACCGGCCCGACGCGAGCCCCGGGCAGGTGTTTCCGGCGGACACCCTCGGCAACATCTACTACGGCTATCCGGAAGAACGCTGGGTTGACTTCCGCCAGCTGAACGCGCTCAAACCGATGCTGGACGAACGACTGCGGATGTGCGCGCGCAAGGGCTTCGACGCTGTCGAGCTGGATGACATCGACAGCTTCGACCCGCCGTCGACGACTGGCTTCCATCTCACCCCGGGCGACGCTCAGAACCTCCTGGCTTACGCCTTCAACGAGATTCACCGGCTCGGCATGACCGGCCTGTGGAAGAACTCGCCTTATCTGAGCTGGTGGGGCCGCAACTACGCGGACGGCGCAATCGTCGAGGAGTGCTACGTGTACCGCCAGTGCACCGCGGCCTCGCTGCGCGGCAGCAAGCAGTACGGCATCACCTGCACTGCCCTGGCCGGTCGTGAGCCGTGCGGCTGGGACGACTTCACTACCGACCGAACGCCCCTGCAGCCGACCGGAAAGTGGGTTGGCGAAGCGGAGTACTCGGCTGACAAGTACGTCTGTAATCCAGGTCAGCGCTGCTCCGGGAGGCGAAGCTTCACTGCGTTCTGCCGCAATGTCTATTCGCCAGCCTGGGGTTTCGCGGCAGTCAAGTTCGACGTGGACCTGGACGGCAGGCTCTTTTACCCGTGTCCGTCCGGGACCTGATCGCGCGCGGCTTGCCGTCGAGCCGTGCCAGGCCCGAGCTGAGCTCCCGCCGCTGACAGTCTACTGGCAGTTTTCTGGATAATTTGGCCAACAATCGGGACAGTAGGTACGTTCACTGAGGTGAGCGGCAGTTCGGATGACAGCAGCTGGTGGGACTCGCTATACCGTCCTGAGCCCTCGGCGGCCCAGCTCCCGCCGGTCGTCGAGCATCAGCCACAGCACGGCAGGCACACCAGCCGGGGCTCCAGCCGGGGCTCCAAGCGGCGAAAGCTTCCGTACGTACTGGTCGCCGCGGTGGTAGTGGCGGCAGGCATCAGCGCGGCGCTGGTGCTGCCGGGTCGCGGGTCCACGCAGACCACTGGTTTTCTGCCGACGGGTTCAACTCCTGGCCAGGACGGGCAGCAGACAGCCCGGGCCTTCCTGCGCGCCTGGGATACTGGGCACCTCCAGCAGGCGGCGAGCTACACCAATCGCCCGGCTGCCGCCAAGGCGGCCCTGACGGCTTTCCGGTCGTACCTCCATCTCGGGAAACTGACCAGTGCCGCGGGGCCGGCAAGACGGCTCTCGCCGAGCTCGGCGAACCCCCGGGAGGAGGTCACCTACGCCGCCAGCGCCAGCGTCGCCGCGCCAGACGGCCCCGCCGTAGTCAGCGGAACGTGGCGCTACCACGCCTCGCTGGTGACCTATCAGGGGAATCAGTCCCGGTACTGGTACGTCGCCTGGGCACCCGATGACCTGGCTCCTAACCTCACCCCCGCCACCCACCTGGCTGCCGTTCCGGTGGCCCCGCGAGTTACCTCGGTCACGGACGCGAACGGCAACGATCTCACCAGTTATGGCGACGCGGGGCTGGACAATGTCGCTGCCGGCCTGGAGGCAGGCGCTCCCGCCGGGTACGGATCGCCAGGCCTGGACGTCGAGATTCAGACCAGGACGGGCAAGCGCCTCGCCCGCACCAAGGCGGAGGTGGTCGCCCCGAAGAACGTCTCAGGATTCGCCACCACGATCGACGCGGCGGCGGAGCAGGCCGCCCGGTCGGCCGTCGCCGCCCATAAGAACAGCTCGATGGTTGTCATTCAGCCGTCGACCGGCAAGATCCTGGCCGTCGCCAATAATGCCGGCTTCAACGACTTCGCGCTCACGGCCCGAGTGGCGCCCGGCTCGACGATGAAGACTGTCACCTCGACTGCGCTGTTCAGCGAGGGAGTTCTCACTCCCGACAGCCCTGTCGAGTGCCCGAAGACTTTCACCATCCAGGGCATCACCTACCACAACGACAAGGGAGAATCCGAGCCCGGCCTCGACGCCGTTCATCACGGACTTCGCCCAGTCCTGCAACAACGCTTTCAGTACGCAGTGGGAGCATCTGACAGGCGGCCGCCTGGCTGAGACTGCCAAGAGGTATTACGGCCTGGACCAGAACTGGGACATCGGCATCGGCAGCCTTTCCGCGCGCTACTTCAATGCCCCGCCGTCAGCATCTGGCTCGGAGCTGGCCCAAGAAGCTTTCGGCGAGGGTGAGCTGACCGCCTCACCGCTGGCGATGGCGTCGATTGCCGCGACCATCGACAGCGGCAGGTTCCGGCAGCCTTACCTGGCACCG
Organism: uncultured Actinomycetota bacterium; assembly: GCA_963831615.1. GTDB lineage: Bacteria > Actinomycetota > Actinomycetes > Streptosporangiales > Streptosporangiaceae > JAJYUU01. The sequence continues at coordinate 1,388,696 of CAWHQU010000008.1, forward strand.
GGTGGGCCGCTGGTCACTGCGACGCCGCTTCCAGCGAGGACCGACGCCTGGATGAAGGAGATGATGCGGGCCGTGGTCACCAGCGGCACGGCCGAACCGGTCGGGTTCGGCCCGGATGTCTACGCCAAGACCGGCACGGCTGACATCGACGGTCAAGGGCAGCCCAACAGCTGGCTTATCGCCTTCGAGCCGTCAAGGGATGTCGCGGTCGCCTGCCTGGTGGTCAGCGCTGGTTACGGTGCGCAGGTCGCTGGCCCGGAGGTCAGGGACTTTCTCAACAGCTACTGATCTCGCCTTTCTCGCGCCTCCGTTCGCTTCTTGCCTTCTCCTGGCCCCGCTCGCTGGATGTTACTGGCGGGTAGGACTGGGCAGGTCCGTGGGAGCAATCGACGAATCGGACAGGCTATGACTGCTCAACAGCAAGATCGTGTCCGGGATGCTCGGCGAACGAGAGTCGCGCCAGGTGGCGGAGGAAGCCCGCGAGGTTGCGTGGCGTCGCCCAAGCTTCGGCAAGCAGCTGTTCCTCGGTGATTTCCGACTTGACTTGATCTATCCGCATCCGCGCCAGGACGAAGAAGCGCGCAAGCTGGGCGAGGAGTTTTGCGCTCGGATGCGCGAATTCTGCGAGACCTCAGTCGACGGCGCGCAGATCGAACGCGATGCCCTTGTACCTGACGAAGTGGTCAAGGGCCTGGCGGCACTTGGCGCGTTCGGCATGAAGATCGCTCCTGAGTACGGGGGGCTCGGGCTGACCAACTTGTACTACAACCGCGCGCTCGTGATCGCGGCGTCTGCCTCGCCTGCTGTGGCCGCGATGCTGTCGGCGCACCAGTCGATCGGCGTACCCCAGCCGCTCGCGCTGTTCGGCACGGACGAGCAGAAGGCGCTGTACCTGCCGCGCTGCGCGCGTGGCGAGATCAGCGCCTTCCTGCTGACCGAACCCGATGTCGGATCGGACCCGGCACGGCTGAGCATGACCGCAACTCCGTCGCCGGACGGGTCCGAGTACGTGCTCGACGGCGTGAAGCTGTGGACGACAAACGGCGTCGTCGCGGACCTGCTCGTCGTGATGGCCCGGGTTCCGGCGAGCGACGGTCACCGCGGCGGGATCACTGCTTTCGTCGTGGAAGCCGGCGCCGAGGGCGTCACTGTCGAGCGGCGGAACTCTTTCATGGGTCTGCGTGGCCTGGAAAACGGCGTGACGAGATTCCACCAAGTCAGGGTCCCGGCCAGCGATCGGATCGGGGAAGAAGGTCAGGGCCTGAAGATCGCACTTACGACGCTCAACACAGGCCGGTTGTCACTGCCCGGCAGCTGCCTGACGGCTGCAAAGCTGGCAACGAAGTTCGCCCGGGAGTGGTCGCGGGAGCGAGTGCAGTGGGGACGACCGGTCGGCGAGCACGAGGCGGTTGCCAAGAAGCTCTCCTTTATCACCGCGACTACGTACGCCATGGAGGCCGTGGTCGAACTGTCCAGCCAGCTCGCCGACGACAAGCAGAACGACATCCGCATTGAGGCGGCGCTCGCCAAGCTTTACTGCTCCGAGATGGGCAGCAAGATCGTCGACGAGCTGGTTCAGGTTCGCGGCGGCCGCGGCTATGAGACAGCCGAGTCCCTGGCCGCGCGCGGCGAACGCGGTGTGCCCGCCGAGCAGATGTTCCGGGACATGCGGATCAACCGGATCTTCGAGGGCTCCTCGGAAATCATGCGGCTGTTCATCGCGCGCGAGGCGACCGACGCTCATCTGTCCGCGGCCGGCGACCTGATCGATCCGCGGCTGCCCGGCTTCGCAGCGCGCCCGCGCCGCGGCCAAGGCCGGAGAGTTCTACGCCAAGTGGCTGCCCACGCTGATCACTGGTGACAGGTCAGAAGCCTGGTTCATTCAGCGAGTTCGGCCAGCTCGCGCCGCACCTGCGGTACGTGGAGCGGGCGAGCCGGAAACTAGCCCGGTCGACGTTCTACGCGATGGCCCGCTGGCAGGGCCGGCTGGAGCGCAAGCAAGGCTTCCTCGGCCGGATCGTGGACATCGGCGCCGAACTCTTCGCCATCAGCGTGACGTGCGTCCGGGCACAAACGGACTGGACGCGATGGCGCCGGCACCGAGCGCGGCGAGACCGCCCAGCGAACTCGCCGACTTGTTCTGCACCCAGGCCCGGCTGCGAGCCGAGGAACTGTTCGGTCAGCTCTGGAACAACAGCGACGCCGCCGACTCGAAGACGGCCAAGCAGCATACTCGACGGCAGCTACACCTGGCTGGAAGACGGAGTTATAGACCCGTCGATACCAGGGCCCTGGATCGCCGCATGTCGAGCCGGGCCGTCCAAAGCGGAAAACGTGCACCGCACCATCGGCTGACGGACGCTGCCCAGTCCCCAACGCTCATACGGGGCGCTTGCCAGTAGGCCGGTCGAAACCACCTTGCAGGCGGATCGCCTCCTTGATCACGCCCAGGACGTCCATGCCGCGTATCCGGCGGCGCGGGTCCTCACGGAGGTAGTTCTGAGCCGCCCACGACCAGCGGCGGATACCGTCCTGCCCTTCGCCGTGAAAAGCCGGGTCGTAGGCCGCCAGCTCCGGCGGCACGTCGTCATCTTTCGTGATCAGCTTCGCCATCAGTATGCCGCCGTTCCGATCCTTCGCTGACGCAGCCGCACTACGTCGCGCTCCAGCTCCGTCGGGATTTCCGCCGGCAGGTGCAACTCGGCCAGCAGCTTGCACAGCATCAGGTCCGCCTCCAGCGCCTGGCGGTACAACGGCGACGGCCTTCACGTGATCAGCCTATGGGTCAAATAAACGGGCGTTGACTTACAGAGCCGTGCGAGCCCTCGATGAACTGGGTCGCCGCGCAGTCCTGTCCCCGGTCTGACCCCATCGGGCCGGTTCGCTGGTCGGGCAGGCGTGCGCACGCCCTGCGCTTGATGACCAGCGGCCTGTTCGACCGGTTCTCTCAGCTGACCGTCATCATCGGGCATCTGGGCGAGACGGACGACCAGCGGCAATTTCCACACCCAGACGCTCGACGCGACCATTACAGAGATGGGCGCCGACCGCGTGCTGTTTACAACCGACTATCCCTACGAGTCCATGCGCGAGGCAGCCGGCTTTGTTCGACAATGCTGCTATCAACGACAACGACCGGGTCAAGATCGGCCACATGAACGCCAGGCGCCTGTTCCAGGGCCTGCCGGAGCGAATTGGCAGGCTCGCGGAACCCGCGCATGTCTAGGCCGGCGGCAGCCGGGTGTGCGAGCGCGCCTTAGGGCGGGACTAGGGCCCCCGTCGTCACCCGAAGTGAATTGTGACCGGGTTCCCGGCCGTCGGTTCGCCCCGGCGTCATGCCGAGGTCCGAGCCATCGAGTTCCGGTCATCGTGGACCGGCATCCACGTTCAGCACCGCGGCGACAGCCGGCATGAGGAACCGTCGAGCGGCTTACCGCTAACAGCCGTAAAACGGGGCGATCAGCAGCAGAATCAGCACAATGGGCTGTTGCAGCCCAGCCAGCGCTGACGTCCTGACGACAACCAGCTGACGCTCGCCTGCACGGGAGGCGGGTTCTCCACGCCCCGCGGCGGCTTCGCTAATAACGAAAACCTTGCCTGGCCGGACAGGTTTAACGGCACGCACTTTGCCACGCGTTGACGTACGCGGCCCGGTCAGCGCGCGAGTGCCAGCCGGCGCGGACCGCCGCGCCGCAGGTCGAGGCTGGCTTCCAGGCGCTGGCCGCCGTCGCGGGATATCAAAGCGATCATGGTTACCGTCTGCGTAACGTTTGCCGCGCCTTTCCGCCGGGGAAGAATGCATTCGGTTATCGGCTTCTAACGCAAGGTAATTGGCCCTTGCTATTAAACCTTGCCGCCTCCCCGCGGGTGCGCAAGGTACAGGAGCCGGAACTGGTCACATGACCGGCACAACCGGACCAACTCCCCGTGCCGCCGTGTGCCCGCGTTGCCTTGCGGAACGCCAAACCGGGCGTTCCGGTCCGCGCGGCGCGAGTGCCGGTTGCGCGTCCAAAGTCGTCAGCGCCCGGTGCTTGTCGCCTGGCCTGGCGGAGCGTGATGGTCACGCGGTTTGACACGAGGAGGCAGTGCAGATGCGGATCGGCCTGATTGCCCCGCCCTGGGTTCCGGTACCGCCGCCCGCTTACGGCGGCACTGAGGTAGTCATCGACAACCTTGCCCGGGGGCTGCAAGAGCTCGGTCACGAGGTCCGGCTTTTCACAGTGGGCGAGTCGCAGTGCCCGGTGCCAACCGACTACCTATACCCACAGTCGATCGCGCCAATCGGCGTGACTGTCCCGGAGACCGCGCACGTGCTGGCGGCCTACGAGTCGCTGGCGGACATGGACATCATCCATGACCACACATTCCTCGGCCCGCTTATCTCAGGCCTGCGCGGTATGCAGAGGCCGCCCGTGGTGAACACCAATCACGGTCCGTTCAACGGGGAAACGCAGCCGGTGCTCGTTCAGATGGCGAAGTACACGTCCCTGGTGGCGATCTCGCACTCGCAGGCACGCCAGGCTCAGGCTTATGGCGGCGTCCCGATCGCCGGGGTCATCCATCACGGCATAGACAACGACGTCTATACGGCCGGTTCCGGCGGTGGCGGCTATCTGATGTTCGTCGGCCGGATGTCGCCGGACAAGGGCGTGCATCACGCTGTCCGGGTCGCCAAGAAGGCCGGCAAGCGGCTCTACTTGTCCGTCAAGATGCGCGAGGACAACGAGATCAGCTATTTCGAGTCGGAGGTCAAGCCGCTGCTCGATCCCGACGACGAGATGCCGTCGGAGATGCCACTGGAGCGCCGGATCGACCTGCTCAGGCACGCCGACGCGTTGCTCAACCCGATTACCTGGCGGGAGCCCTTCGGCTTGGTCATGGCCGAGGCGCTCTCCTGCGGCACGCCGGTGCTTGCCTTCCCGAACGGGGCCGCGCCGGAGATCATTGATCCGGGCAGGACCGGGTATCTCTGCCGCGACGAGGGGGAGATGATCAGCGCAGTTGACCGGGTGGCCGAGCTCGACCGTACTGTGTGCCGCGACGCGGCCGTGCAGCGCTTCTCGCTGCAGCGGATGGCGCGCGACCACGACCGCCTGTATCGCAGGGTGCTGGAGCGCGAGTCCGGTCTCATGCGCCGGATCCCGGCTGCTGGCCGCCGCCTCATCAACGCCTAACGTCGCTCGCCCGGCTGCGCGTGGTCATCAGGCCGCGCGCGGCCGGGCAGCGGCAAGCCGGTCCGGTCAGCCGGCAAGGACGAGAGCCCGGTGACCGAGCCGTGGTCGTCGGGAGACTTGCCGCCCAGCCAGGGAGCCTGCAGCCCGGTCACGCTGATTGAAGGATCCACTTTCTGCATCAGCGAACCGGGCGGCGATATCCTTCCTGATCGGTCGCAGGGTCTGTTCGTCCGCGACACCCGGATGCTGTCCCGCTGGGAGCTGACAGTGGACGGGATCGAGCCCCAGCCACTGTCGGTACAGCATGGCGAGCCGTACGCGGCCTCCTTCCTTGGCCGGATGCCGCCGCGGGCCGGCCTGGCGGATAGCGCGCTCCTCGTGATCAGGCGTCGCTACGTCGGCGACGGCATGCGCGAGGATATTACGCTGCGCAATACCTCGGGCAAGGGCAAGCGCTTCCGGCTGGTCCTGAAGGCGGAAGCCGATTTTGCCGACCTGTTCGAGGTCAAGGGCCACTCCAGGCCCCGGACAGTGGCCAGCCAGGCGATAGAGGACTCCGGGCTGGTCATCACGAGCGGCAGGCGCGAACGCCGCCAGGAACTCAGGATCACCGGCGACCAGAATCCGTCAGTGACCAACGATGGCGCGCTGGCCTGGCGGCTGTCCGTGCCTGGTCACTCGGAACTGACAGTAAGCATCGAGGCGGTTCCGGTCGACGATGGCGTCGCCATGAAGCTGCGCCATCCGCGTGGCCACGCGGTAGACCGGACCCTTCCGGCCAAGCGGTTGCGCAAGTGGCGCCAGCGCGGCCCTCAGGTCCGCACCCCGGACCGTAACCTATCCGAGGTACTCGGGCGGAGCATCGAAGACCTCGGCGCATTGCGGATCTTCGATCCCGAGCACCCGCGCTGGCCGGTCGTGGCGGCGGGAGCGCCCTGGTTCATGGCACTGTTCGGCCGTGACTCGCTGCTCACCGCGTGGATGCTGCTGCCATGGGACCCCGGACTCGCGCTCGGCACGCTCCGCACGCTGGCCGCCTGGCAGGGTAGTGCGTCCGACGCCGCGTCCGAGGAGGAGCCCGGCAAGATCCTGCACGAGGTGCGCTTCGGCCCGGCCGCGTCGTTCGCGCTCGGCGGCCGCAGCGCCTATTACGGCAGTGCCGACGCCACGCCGCTGTTCGTCATGCTGCTTGGTGAACTACAGCGGTGGGGTGCTAAGGAGAACGCGATCGAGGGCTTGATGCCGCATGCTGACCGCGCGCTTGAGTGGATCGCGACTTACGGAGACGCGGACGGCGACGGCTTCGTCGAGTACTCCCGCAAGACCGGCCACGGCCTGGTCAACCAGGGCTGGAAGGACTCCTGGGACGGGGTCAACTTCGCGGACGGAACGATCGCGGAGGCCCCGATCGCGCTGGCCGAAGTACAGGCTTACGTCTACGCGGCCTACCGCGCCCGAGCGCAGCTGGCGAAGCACGCGGGTGACGAGCGCGGCGCAGCGCACTGGCGCAAGAAAGCCAAGCAGCTCAAGCGCGACTTCAACGAGCGCTTCTGGCTGCCCGACCGGGGCTGGTACGCCGTCGGCCTGGACGCGGCGAAGCGGCCTATCGACTCGCTTACCTCGAACATCGGGCACTGCCTGTGGACCGGAATCGCCGACAAGGACAAGGCGGCGTCGGTTGCCAGGCACCTGATGTCGGGCGAGATGTTCAGCGGCTGGGGTATCCGGACGCTGGCCAGCTCGATGGGGTCGTACAACCCGATGAGCTACCACAACGGATCAGTCTGGCCGCATGACAACGCCATCTGCGCGGCTGGCCTGATGCGCTACGGCTACGTCGAGCAGGCGCAGCGGGTTACGAACGCGATCGTGGACGCGGCCGCCGCCTTCGGCTATCGCCTGCCTGAGCTGTTCTGCGGCTTCGGCCGGGACGAGTTCGCGAACCCGGTGCCGTATCCGACGTCGTGCTCGCCGCAGGCCTGGGCGGCAGGCGCACCGCTGCTCCTGCTTCACAGCCTGCTGCGGTTCACCCCGGACGTCGGTACCGGGCAGCTGTGGTGTGCGCCGGAAATACCCGACCGGTACTTGCCGCTGCGCGTCAGCGGCGTGCGGGTAGGCAAGTCCCGGCTCACCGTAGCCATCGGCGAGGGCAAGTGGGAGATCACCGGGCTCGAGCCGATCAGCTTCGAGGTCATACCGACGCCACAACCAGCCCGGTCCGGCTGACCGGTTAGTCGTCGAGTACCTCGACGAGCATCCGTGAGCCTGGCGGCGCTATCTGGCCGTAATCCTGAGCAGTCTCGCCGCCCTCGGGCGAACCGAACGCCGCTCCCATCGTGGCCTGGTCCGCGAAGTACAGTTCGGCGATCCGGTAGTACGTCTGTTCGCCGCCGTCGAGCGCAGCCGTCACCTTGCCGGTCTCAGCGCGCAGCAGGCCGGGGATCTTGGCAACTAGCGGCATGTGCACACCGAGATAGTGGTCGTCGAATCCGGCCGGGTCAGCTGGCTGCGTATACATGACTACCAGTTTGACTGTCATAGGTCAGGACGGTATCGCGGGGCGAGCGCGCCGGCTATAGCTCGCCACCGAGTTCTGAGGTCCACACCACGACCCTGGTCCGGTCACCGCGGAACAGGTCGCGGGCATACTCAAGCGGCTGGCCACTCTGCGAGTACGCGGTCCGCTCCACCAGCATGAGCGGGGCACCTTCAGCGATCTCCAGCGCCTCAGCCTCGCGTACCCCGGCGACGACGGGCTCCAGCGACTCCCTGGCGCGATGCGGCCGCTGCCCGAAGTTATCGGCGAGCAGGTCGTACAGCGAGCCGTCCAGCCGGCAATCCAATAGGCCGGGAAACAGCCCGGCAGGGAACTGCGAGTGCTCGATCACGATCGGCCGGCCGTCGGCCAGCCGGATGCGCCGCACGTCGTGCACTGGGTCGCCTTCGGACAGTTCAAGCGCGGCCGCTGTAGTCGAGCTTGCCGGGATCTGCGTCGCGGCGAGGACCCGTGCGCCTGCGACCTTGCCGTGCCGGCGAAGCTGTTCGGAGAAGCCGGCCAGAGTCGTCAGGTCCTGCTCCAGCTTGGGCTCGGCGACGAACGTGCCGCCGCCACGTCCTACTGTCCGTGTCAGCAGGCCGCGCTGAGCCAGCTCGCTGAGCGCCTGCCGCAGCGTCATCCGGCTCACCCCGAGCCAGGCCGCCAGGTCATGCTCGGTCGGAAGCCGGTCGCCGGGAGTCAGGTGGCCGACCGCGATCTCGTCAGCCAGCCAGTCCTCGATCTGGGCATGCGCGGTAACGCCTGGCTGCCGGACGATCATCGGTGGTTTGCGGGGCAGCGTAGCGAGCCTGGCGACGGCGGCGTCCCGCCAGGAGTGCTGCCGTCGCTGCATATCCTTCAGTGTCTCCTCCGCAGCAGCGTGCCTGCCAGGCCGGTTCGTCATGCGGACCATAGCCCGCCGGGAGGAAACGACCACGCGGCGGACCGCAGATGCCCTCCGGCCGCTGCGGTCCGCCGCCTAGCGGATGGCGCACCGCCCTCCCCGCCGTCGGCCGGGTCTCGCTGGATCCGGCCAGGCTCTACGGCACGCCATCCGGTTCTGGCCGCCTACTAGGCCGCTCCGCCGGCTGGCACTGGCTCGTCGGCAGGCGCTGTCACCGGCGCGAACTCCTTGGTCCGCCCGGTGATCAGGTAGTAAAGCGCGCCGACGATGAGGAGGAAGATCAGCACGGTCCACAGGATCGGGATGTCGTTCAGGAACCCGACGTGGAAGTTCAGCAGCTGCGATTTCCCGACGACCTCCTCCTTCGGCTCAGGGTTGCTGGCGACCCGCGGCCAGGCGAAGTTCACCAGCATCACGCCGCCGTAAAGCAGGCCGATGATGTTGATCACCAGGCCCCAGCGACCGAGGCGGAACGGTGAACTGGTCCGCGGCCAGCCCCGCAAGCCGGTCGCGCAGGATCGCCAGGTTGCCGAGGAAGTAGCTCAGGTAGATCATCGCGGTTGCCGCGATCGCGATGATGCCGGCGCCAGTGAACTGGATGAACGGAATTGCCGCGAGCACTGCGACCGCGATACAGGTCCAGACCGGCGTATGCAGCGCTGGTGACACCTTGGCCAGGTGCCGGGAGAACGGCAGCTGGTTGTCGCGCGACATCCCAAAGCACAGCCTGATCGTCGCGGCCATGATCGAGAGGCAGCAGACGAAGATAGCGGCCGATACGACGAACAGGTACAGCGTCGCGAAGCCCGAAGAGAAGTTCGCCTCGATGATGTTCGCCGGGCCCCAGGCACCAGCGATCGCTGTATGCAGGTTCGGGATCGACATCAGCGTGGCGAGCAGGAACACGCCGCCGATGATGAAGGCGCCGATCACCGAGAACAGTACCGCCTTGGGCGCCGACCGGCGCGGGTCGCGAGTCTCCTCCGCCAGTGTCGACGCGGTGTCGAAGCCGTAGATCACGAACAGTGACATAAACATCGCGATCAGGAACGTATTTGCACCCACATGCAGGCCGCCGCTGTCGGTGACGATCTTGAACCCCTGATGGTTGTGGAAGGCCATCAGCACAATGGCGAATACGAACATGCCGAGGATCTCGAACAGCACGCCGGTGTTGTTGATGATCGCCACAAGCCGGACGCCGTAAATGTTCAGCACCGTGATCACGACCAGGGTGATCAGCGCAACGACCAGTTCGGTGTCGAGGCTCGTGTTGAGTGATTTCCAGCCAAGTCCGTTCAGCGCCGGGATCAGGGCCAGCGGCAGGGTCGCGACCACCGCGGTCACAGTCAGGATGCCGGCGAACAGGTAGATCCAGCCGGTGAACCAGGAGTAGGCCCGGTTGGCCATGTACTTCGACCACTGGAACACCGAGCCGGCCAGCGGGTAGTGACTGGTGACCTCGGCGAAGTTGAGCGCGATGATGAACTGACCGAGCGCGACGATCGGCCAGGTCCAGATGAAGACGCCGCCGATCGTGATCAGGCCTAGGAAGAACAGCGTGAAGATGCCGGTCGACGGCGAGATGTAGCTGAACGCGACAGCGAACGAGCTGAACGTGCCCAGCGACCGTTTGAGCTCCTGCTTGTAACCGAACTTAGCCAGGTCAGCTGAGTCCCGGTCGGGACCGGAACTGACCTCTGGGCTTGCGCTCACGACGGCTCCTGTTGTCTGGATTTACTGGCCGGACCGGCCTCACCACTGCTTCGGCTGACCGCTGCTGCTGGCTGGCCACTGCTGGAGGCAACGTGCTCTGCGGGAACTGTGATCGAAGTAACTCAGTGGCAGGAGCGTAGGGCGTGAGCAAGATAACTGTCCATACCCTAAGACCAGACATTCGCGACACGCGCCTCGTTTCCCGCCCGGTGCGGCCGGTTCGGTGGCACAGTAGCGGACTTCGCCTGGTTGCTGTCTAGACCTTTTCGCTGCGCACCCTTAGTGTGCGATGGTGGCCGATAGCGTGCCCGGGGCTGCCCCGGAAGCCCTGCTCGCGGGTGTCCCGAGCCTGGCCGGGACGCCGCGAGTGATCACCGCGTTGCACGGCGGCCTGACCAACGAGAACTTCAAGGTAACGACGCCCGACGGGGTGTATGTAGCCCGGCTGTTCTCTGAGGGCGGCGAGCTGCTGGGCATCGACCGCGAGCGCGAGTACCAGAACTCAGTGATCGCCGCGGCTGCGGGTGTCGGGGCGCCGGTGATCGAGTACCGGCCGCAGGAGCGAGTGCTCGTGCTCGGCTTCGTCGAAGGCCGGACGCTGACAAATGCCGACGTGGCGCAGCCCGGCATGCTGGAGCGGATCGCGGGTGTCTGTGCCAGGCTGCACGGCGCCAGCCGGTTCACCGGTGACTTCGACATGTTCGCGGTGCAGGCCGCCTACCTCGCGACCGCGCGCAGGCTCGGGCTGGTCATCCCGGCCGGGTACGACGAGTTGCAGCCAGTCTTCGCCGCCGCCCGCCGCGCACTCGCGGTCCGGGCCGAAGGCACGGTGCCGTGTAACAACGACTTGCTGGCGGCCAACCTCATCGACGCCGGCGACCGGATCTGGCTGATCGACTACGAGTACTCGGGCAACAACGATCCGTGCTTCGAGCTGGGGAACATAGCGGGTGAGTGCGGTCTGGACGCCGACGCGCTGGCGGCACTGGTGACTGCCTATTACGGCCGGCCACGCCGTAGCCGTATCGCGCGGGCGCAACTGTTCAACCTGGTCTCCCGGTACGGCTGGACGCTGTGGGGGGCTATCCAGCACGGCACCAGCCAGATCGATTTCGATTTCTGGTCGTGGGGGATGGAGCGCTTCGAGGCCGCGGCGGCCGGCTTCACCAGCTCCGAGTTCGGCCGCCTGCTCAGCGACGTGCAGTGCGAAGACTGAGGAGGACGGGAAACGATGGCAGGATTGCCGGACCGCGCTCACGTCGTGATCATCGGCGGCGGCGTGATCGGCACCAGCGTGGCCTATCACCTCGCCGCGCTGGGCTGGACTGACGTGCTGCTGCTTGAGCAGGGCCAGCTGTCGTGCGGGACCACCTGGCACGCAGCCGGACTGGTCGGGCAGTTGCGCGCATCCGAGGCCGGGACGCGGCTGGTCCAGTACTCCACCGAGCTCTACGAGCGGCTCGAGGCCGAGACGGGCCAGGCTACCGGGTTCCGCCGGTGCGGCGGGGTGACCGTGGCGCGCACCGCAGACCGGATGACGGCGCTGCGGCGGACGGCCGCCACGGCGCAGGCTTACGACATCGACTGCGAGCTGATCAGCCCGGCTGAGGCGGCCGCCCGGTACCCGTTGCTGAACACCGCCGACCTGGCCGGGGCAATCTGGCTCCCCGGCGACGGCAGGGCGAACCCGGTCGACCTGACCGCTGCGCTCGCGCGCGGCGCCCGGCAGCGCGGGGTAACCATCCGCGAGCGGGTCCGCGTCACCGGTATTACCATCTGTGGCAGCCGCGTTAGCGGCGTCCGGACCGAGCACGGCGACATCGAGGCCGAGGTCGTGGTGAACTGCGCCGGCCAGTGGGCCAAGCAAGTCGGCGCCATGGCCGGGGTGACGGTGCCGCTGCACTCAGCCGAGCACTTCTACGTGGTGACTGAGCAGATCGACGGCGTGCACCCGGACTTGCCGGTATTGCGCGATCCGGATGGCTACACCTACTTCAAGGAAGAAGTTGGCGGCCTGGTGGTCGGTGGTTTCGAGCCGCAGGCCAAGCCCTGGGTGTCGCCTGACGAGCTGCCCTACCCGTTCGAGTTCCAGCTGCTCGACGAGGACTGGGAGCATTTCGCTGTCCTGATGGATAGCGCGCTGCACCGGCTCCCTGTGCTGGAGAGTACCGGCATCCGCAAGTTCTACAACGGGCCGGAGAGCTTCACCCCGGATAACCAGTTCATCCTCGGCGAGGCGCCCGGGCTGCGCGGCTTCTTCGTCGGGGCCGGATTTAACTCGGTCGGTATCGCCTCGGCCGGCGGAGCCGGGCTTGCGCTTGCCCAGTGGATTATCGACGGTCAGCCGGCCGGCGACCTGACCACGGTCGACATCCGGCGGTTCGCTGCGTTCAACGGCAACTCTCGCTGGCTACGTGACCGGGTCGGCGAAGTGCTTGGCCTGCACTACGCGATCGCCTGGCCGAACCGCGAGCTGGAAACGGCGCGGCCGTTCCGCCGGTCGCCGGCGAATGAGTTGCTCCGCGCTGCCAACGCGTGCTTTGGCTCCAAGATGGGCTGGGAACGGGCCAACTTCTTCGCGCCGCCTGGTCAGTCCCCGGTGATCGAGTACTCCTGGGACAAGCAGAACTGGCAGCCCTGGTCCTCTGCCGAGCAGCTGGCCACCCGGCAGCGGGTCGCCGTGTTCGACCAGACCTCGTTCTCCAAGTACCTGGTCAGCGGCGAGGACGCGGAGGAAGCGCTGCAATGGTTGTGCACCAACGACGTGGCGGTGCCGCCGGGCCGCGCTGTTTACACCGGCATGCTGAACGACCGCGGCACCTACGAGTCCGACATCACCGTGACGCGGCTGTCGGCGACAGAGTTTTTGCTCGTCGCCAGCGCGGCCACGACTGAGCGGGACGCCGACCACATCCGCAGGAACCTGCCGCCGGGCAGCCACGCGACGCTGACAGACGTCACCTCGGCCTACGCCGTCTACGGCGTGATGGGCCCGGCGTCCAGGCAGCTGCTGTCCCGGCTGACCAGGGCGGATCTGAGCGGGACCGGCTTCCCGTTCGGTACCAGCGCTCAGATCGACCTCGGTTACTCGACCGTCCGCGCCACCCGGATCACTTATGTCGGCGAGCTGGGCTGGGAGCTGTACGTCCCGGCCGAGTTCGCGGTCGGTGTCTACGACGACCTGATGGCGGCTGGAGCAGATCTCGGCGTCGCCAACGCGGGCTACTACGCGATCGAGTCGCTGCGGCTGGAGAAGGCCTACCGGGCGTTCGGCCGCGAGCTGACCCCTGACTACAACCCCGTCGAGGCCGGTCTCACCTTCGCTTGCAAGCTCGGCGGCAGCACCGCCTTCCTGGGCCGGGAGGCAGTCGAGAAGGCGAAGGCGCACGGACCGCGGCGGCGTCTTGTTTCGGTCCTGCTATCCAGCCCGGACGCCATGATGTGGGGCAGCGAACTACTCCTCCGCAACGGCGAGCCGGCCGGGCAGCTCACCGCGGCGGCCTGGGGCGAGACCCTTGGCGCCGCCGTCGGCCTTGCCTATCTGCGCGATCCTGGAGGTGAAGCGGTCACCGCCGAGTTCGTCAGGGCCGGACAGTACGAAGTTAACATCGGCGGTCAGGTCGCCGGGGCGGTCGTAGGACTGCGTCCGCCTTACGACCCGGCAGGGGCGAAGATTAAGGATTAGCACCCGACGGCGGCGCAGGCCTCGTCTACCAGGACGTTGTGGTCCTAGAGCAGGGAGTGACCCGATGACGGTCAGCGTCTTCGATCTATTCAAGATCGGCATTGGCCCGTCGAGCTCGCACACGGTCGGCCCGATGCGCGCCGCGCTGATGTTTGCCGGCTCGCTGGAGCAGGATGGGCTACTGACTCAGGCGCGAGGCGTCAGGGCCGAGTTGTTCGGCTCGCTCGGCGCGACCGGGCACGGACACGGAAGTGTCAAAGCGGTAGTGCTCGGCCTGTCCGGCGAGGAGCCGGAAACTACTGATCCGGCCGCGGCCGAGCCGATGGTCGCCGGGCTGCGGACATCCCGCGAATTGCTGCTACTCGGCCGCCACCCGATCCCGTTCGACGTTGACGAAGACGTCGTCCTGCACCGCCGGAAGCGGCTGGATTTCCACTCCAACGGCATGCGGTTCGCTGCGCTGGACGCGGCCGGAGCCGAGCTCTCGGCACGTACCTACTACTCGGTCGGCGGCGGCTTCGTGCTCGGTGAGGATGAGGCCGGCCGCCCGGCGATCGTGGCCGACCCGACGCCGGTGCCGTATCCGTTTACCAGCGCTGCGGAGTTGCTGGCCGCCTGCGGCCGTACCGGCCTGTCGGTCAGCGGCATCATGCTGGCGAACGAGCTGATCCGGCGGGACAAGGCCGAGGTGGAGTCGGGCTTGCTGCGGATCTGGTCGGTCATGCAGGAGTGCGTCACCCGCGGCTGCTCGGTCGGCGGGGTGCTGCCCGGTGGCCTGAAAGTCCGGCGGCGGGCGATGGCGCTGCGGGAGCAGCTTGAGCAAGCCGGTGACACCTCTGACCCGCTCTACGCAATGGAATGGGTCACGCTCTATGCCCTCGCGGTGAACGAGGAGAACGCGGCGGGCGGCCGGGTCGTCACCGCGCCGACTAACGGAGCTGCCGGGATCATCCCGGCTGTGCTGCATTACTACACCAGGTTCGTGCCCGGAGCCGACGATGCCGGGGTGGTTCGTTTCCTGCTGACCGCTGGAGCGATCGGCTCGCTGCTCAAGGAGAACGCGTCGATCTCCGGAGCCGAGGTCGGCTGCCAGGGCGAGGTCGGCTCGGCTTGCTCGATGGCCGCGGCCGGCCTGGCCGAGGTGGTCGGCGGCACACCCAGTCAGGTTGAGAACGCAGCCGAGATCGGCGTCGAGCACAACCTCGGGCTGACCTGCGACCCGGTCGGCGGCCTGGTGCAGATCCCGTGCATCGAACGGAACGCGATCGGCGCTGTCAAGGCCATCACCGCCGCCCGGATGGCGGTCCGCGGCGACGGTGAGCACAAGGTGTCGCTGGATAAGGTGATCAAGACCATGCGCGAGACCGGCGCCGATATGAAGGTCAAGTACAAGGAGACCGCTCGCGGCGGATTGGCCGTGAACGTTATCGAATGCTGAGAGCGGACTTACCGGGTCGTCTCGGAAACCCTGGTGGCCTCGGCGGCAGCCGGCTCCGCGGTTGGTCGCGCGACCGGCGGTGCCGCCTTGGCAGCGCGCCGCTCGCGCCGGTAGGTCGCGCCGATGACCCGCGCGTACCGGAGCCCGTAGGCCAGGTTGCGGCCCTTCTTGCTCTCGCCGGATAGCCGCTGCCGCATCACGGTCGGAACCTCGGCGACCTGGTAACCCTGCAGCAGCGCGCCGATGAGCAGTTCAGACGTCTGGTACTGCGGCTGGGTCTGGGTGACAGTACCGGTCAGCCCGGCTCGCATCAGCCGCAGGCCGCTCGAGGTGTCGGTAAGCCGGCTGCCGGTGAGCTGGCTGATGATCCGGGCAAAGAACTTCACGCCGAGGTTCCTGAAGGCGTCGGTGTTCTCGGTCTGGCCGAGCTGGCGCGAGCCGATAACGAAGTCCGCCTGGCCGGCCTCCATCAGCGACACCATCGCTGGAAGGTCGGCCGGATCCCACTGGCCGTCGCCGTCCAGGGTGGCGATGTACTGAGCGCCGCCCTCACGAGCGATCCGGTAGCCGAGCCGAAGCGCCACGCCGTGGCCGCGGTTGGCGCCAAGCGTGCAGACCAGCGCGCCGTGCCGCTGGGCTATCTCGGTTGTCGCATCGGTGCTGCCGTCGTCAATGACCAGCAGCGACACCGGGATATCGGCGATCTGCTGCGGTACCTCGTCCAGCACCGCGCCGATGTTGTCCGCCTCGTTGAGCGCAGCGATCACGACCACCAGCGGCTGGAGCTTGAGGTCCGGGTACGCCTCGGCGAACGATGTCAGTGCGGCGGAGGTGACAGCAGAAGTGTCCGGTGCCTCGCGCAATCCGTGAAACGTAACGTCCGCTGGCAGCTCTCGCCTCGACATCTACGTGGTCTCTCCCAGTCCGGATGAACGGTTATGACGGTCCACAATAGCCGCAACTTGGACGCGCCAACATCATTCACGTGAATCAAGGTCCGCCCTGTGGCGGGTCGTGCCAGTTACTGACCGTACAACTAGCAACCAGACGAGGAGAGCTAACCCGCGGGTTCGCCACGCTCGCTACTCGCCGCGCCTGCGCGGGACATGCGCCGACAGGCTTAGCGTGCCACCCGCAGGCGGCCTGGCTGGCCGGCCTCCGGAAGGACATCGGGTCAGTACAGTACCCAAATCTACCCGCTGGTCACCACTGAAACGACAGACCTACGGGTTTTGGTGACAAATTGGTAACACCATGGCCGCTTCGGCGGGCTCGGCCGAGTTTGGCGG
Organism: uncultured Actinomycetota bacterium; assembly: GCA_963831615.1. Lineage (GTDB taxonomy): Bacteria > Actinomycetota > Actinomycetes > Streptosporangiales > Streptosporangiaceae > JAJYUU01. Next base: position 1,405,438 of record CAWHQU010000008.1, read on the forward strand.
GGGCCATACAATGGGTAGTCGATCCGACGCTAGCCGGCCTCTTCTCCGACATAGGTCCCTCCTCCGACATCGGGGCCAGGCTGCTAGCTGCGGGCGGCAGGTGCCCGAATCCGGGCCGCGGTAATTTCCGGTAAGCTAGGTCAGCCCTAGGCTGTGGCGGGGGTCTGACCCGATGCTTACCTGGTCTGTACTGCGCCTAGCGGGCAGCGCGGCGGAGTAGCTCAGTCAGGCAGAGCAAGCGGCTCATAATCGCTGTGTCGCCGGTTCAAGTCCGGCCTCCGCTACGGAATCACGCTGGTTTCCGGCGCCCCTGGGCTGACGCCCCTGGTCGTGCCGCCCAGGCGGGCTTCCGATGATTGGACGAGAGAAAGGGCGCGCCACGTGGCTGCGACTGACGTCAGGCCCAAGATCACTCTGGCCTGCCAGGAATGCAAGCACCGCAACTACATCACGCGCAAGAACCGGCGCAACGACCCCGACCGGCTTGAGCTGAGCAAGTACTGTCCGTTCTGCCGTAAGCACCAGCCGCACCGCGAGACCCGCTAGCGGTTGCCGGCCAGCGGGCATGGCGATCAACCGCGAGTACGCCGGCCGCACGTTCGCGGCCTCGGTTCCGTACGAAGTATCCCGGGTCAAGATCGCTGAGTTCGCCGACGCGATCGGCGATGCCAACCCGGTCTACCGGGACGCGGCGGCGGCCAGGGCCGCCGGGCACGCCGACGTCATCGCGCCGCCTACCTTCGCGATCGTGATCAGCATGGCCGGGTCGGGCGCTGCACTGGCCGACCCCGGCCTTGGCCTCAATTACGCCATGGTTGTGCACGGTGAAGAGCGCTTCGAGTATTCCCGGCCGATCATGGCCGGCGACGTCGTCACCGCCCAGGTCACGCTGACCGACATCCGGGACGCCGGCCGCAACGTCATGCTCACCACGAGCACCGAGATCAAGACAGTGGCCGGCGAGCACGTGTGCACGGCGGTCTCGGTCATCGTCGAGCGGGGTGCGTAGGGCGTGAGCGACCAGATCAGCTATGAGAGCGTCGAGGTCGGCGCCGAACTCCCGGCCGTCAGCTACCCGGTCACCAGGCTCAGCCTGGTCAAGTACTGCGGCGCGTCCGGCGATTTCAACGTGATCCACTGGAACGAGCGGATTGCCAGGGCCGTCGGGTTGCCCGACGTTATCGCGCACGGGATGTTCACGATGGCGCAGGCCGGCCGGTTCGTTACCGACTGGGCCGGGCCGGCTGGCGGTCGTGACCGAGTTCGGTGTCCGGTTCTCCTCTATGGTCGTGGTCCCGGACGATGACGCGGGCGCCTCGATCGAGGTCAGCGGCAAGGTAGACGAGAAGCTCGATGACAACCAGGTGGCCATCGGGCTGACGGCACGCTCGGCGGGTACCAAAGTGCTGACGCGAGCACGCGCCGTCGTCCGGCTTCCCTGAGCGACCGGCAGGTTTGAACCTGCCGGGTGCGGAGAGTTGCCGGCTGGCCGCTGAGTGGCGGCCGGAAGGCAGGTAACCCAGATGACCACCGCCCCGATGCCGCCCGAGCCGAGCGGCGGCGGCTACCGTACCCGCGCCGGCGTGCCCGAAGACTACCAACCGGGCTACCGAGCCGGTCAGGCCCCGCCGAGCCGGCCGCGTCCGTCCCGGCCGCAGGTCGACGCAGGCAACCTGTGGCCAGGGGGCATAGCCACCGCCATCGTTGCCGGGCTGGTGGCACTGGTAGGCGTGCTGGTCTGCCGGTGGCTTTTCGGGATCCCGCTGCTCGCTCCGAAGTCAGATGGTGCCTACGGCGACGTGCACACGACCGCCCTGGTACTGCTTGCTGCGGCTGCTGCGCTGGTCGCTACGGCGCTGGTGCACCTGCTGCTGCTCAGCACGCCGCGCCCGCTCACGTTCTTCGCCTGGATCATCGGCCTGGCGACCGTGCTGGCAGTGCTGGTGCCATTCAGTACGTCCGCGCCGCTGACCGCTAAGGCCGCGACAGCGGTTGTGGATCTGGTCCTGGGCGTTGCGATCGGCTCGCTGATCAGCGGGGTCGCGGCCAGGTCGGTCCGCGTGCCCGCTGGCGCCGATAGCGCCTACCTGGGCGCCGGCGCCGACGGCTTGGTCTGACGAGCCGGCCTGGCGCCAAGCCGCCTGGCGAGACGTCTGGTCAGTTGACCGAGCCAGGCAGCTTGACCAGCGTCAGGAAGAAATCGTCGATCTGGCGGATCACCCCGACGAACTTCTCGAAGTCGACTGGCTTGCTGATGTAGGCGTTGGCATGCAGCGAATAGCTGCGCAAGATGTCCTCCTGCGCCTGCGAGGTGGTCAGTACGACGACCGGGATGGACAGCAGGTCGGCGTCTGCCTTCAGCTCGGCAAGCACCTCGAGTCCGTTGCGACGGGGCAGGTTCAGGTCGAGCAAGATGAGGCCGGGCCTCGGGACCTCGGCGTAATCGCCGGTCTTGCGCAGGAAATGCAGGGCCTGCTCGCCGTCGCCGACGACGTACAGGTTGTTGCGGATCTCATAGTGCTCGAAGGCTTCCCTGGTCATGAGCACGTCACCAGGGTCGTCCTCAACCAGCAGCACGTCGACAAGCTCAAGCCCGCCACGCTCACTCATCGGATGTCTCCTCATCGTCAGCTTGCGCGACTGGCAGCGTGAAGTTGAATTTTGCCCCAGCTTGGTATTCAGTGTCCAGCCAGATGCGGCCGCCGTAGTGCTCGACGATCTTGCGGCACATAGACAGCCCGATGCCCGTCCCCGCGTACGCGGTCCGGTCGTGCAGCCGCTGGAAGATCACGAAGATGCGGTCGGCGAACTCGGGCTCGATGCCGATTCCGTTGTCGGCCACCGAGAACAGCCAGTCATCGCCCTGCCGGACGGCCGAGACCTCGACCACCGGCGGCTGGTCAGCGCGGAACTTAATTGCGTTGCCGATCAGGTTCTGGAACAGCGACGTCAGCAGCGAGAACTCCGCCCTGACCGTGGGCAGCTCGGTGGTCTGGACCACCGCGCCGGACTTCCTGATCTCGGTCGTGAGGTTGACCCGCGCCTGGGACAGCGCGGTGGCGGCCGATATCAGCACAGCCTCACGCTCGGTCCGCCCGACGCGGCTGAACGCCAGCAGGTCGTCGATCAGCGCCTGCATCCGCTTGGCACCGTCGACAGCGAAATCGATGTACTGGTCAGCCCTCGCATCGAGCTGGCCGATGTAACGCCGCTGCAGCAGCTGGCAGAAGCTGGCGACCTTGCGGAGCGGTTCCTGCAGGTCGTGTGAGGCCACGTAGGCAAATTGCTCAAGTTCCGCGTTAGACCTTTCCAGGTCAAGGGCCCTGGCCTCGAGTGTCACGTTAGCGGCGCGGACCGCGGACAGCTCGCTCAGGATGCGCTGGCGCATCCGGTTGACGTCCACGGCGAGGGTGTGCACCTCGCGCGGTCCGCTCGGGTCAACCTCGTGGTCGAAATCGCCGGCCGCTACCTGCCGGGCATCGCCAGCGAGCCTGGCAATGGGTCTGATGGCAGCCGCGCGGATGGCCAGTGCGAGCGCGGCTACGACCAGCAGCAGCATGACTGCGCTCGTGATGCCGACGACGTCAAGGACGGCTGCCGAGCTGCGCAGCGCAGCCACGGCATGTGTCCGCTGGGCGGACACATAGCTCTGGAATTCCGCCAGCGGCATCCGGATGCTGTCGAAGTCTTTCTTGCCTGTGCCGATGTTGCCGCCCGGCATCGGCTTGCCGGTAGCGGCGACGTGGCTGATGGCGGGGACAGCGTAGACCGAGCGCCAGTGCGCGATGCTGCGCAGCGTGCTGGCGAGCTCCGCGCGCGCGACCGGCAGGTTCGCCAGCAGCGGGCGGAGCGCTGCGACCTCGCGCTGCTGTGTCACGACTCCCAGGTGGTACGGGCTGAGGAACGGCGACTGCCCGCTGAGCAAGTAGCCGCGCAGGCCCGTTTCCTGGTTGAGCAGCGCCGCATAGAGCTGCGAGCCGTGGAAGGCGGCCGGGTCCAGGGTGTTCACAACCCGGCTGCGATCGCTGCTTTGAGCTTTCACGGCAAGCGAGCCAATCACGATCGCGGCGATCAGTACCACACCGATCGCCAGCATGCCGGCCGCGATGATCCGGCCGAGTGGCCAGCGGCTAGCGGCGTCCTCGGCGGCAGTAGCGATCCGGCTGCGGGGCTGGGCCGCCGGACTGCTCATGAACCCGCTGGGGCCGCGCAGCTGAGCACCAGGACCGCGAGGTCGTCGTCAAGGTCGCCGCCGTTGAGCTCGCGTGCCCTGGCAATGACCGCGTCGATGAGCCGCTCATTCGATTCACGGTCCGGCACCAGGTCTGCGGCGCTCTGAGCTCGCTCCTTCTCGATCAGCCGCATCAAGCCGTCGCTGCCTAGCCGCTCGGGTCCCGAGCCGATCTTGCCTTCGATGAGCCCGTCTGTGTACATCAGCACCGACCAGCTCGGCCCGAGTTCTACCGTTGCGCTCGGCCACTCGGAGGCCGCGGTGATGCCGGGCGGCAGGCTGACCGGGGCCTGCAGTTCCTCGGCCGACTCGGCGGTAATCAGCAGTGGCTGCGGATGCCCGGCCAGGACCAGACGACCGGAGGCGCGATCGGGCGCGACGGACAGCATGCACAGTGTCGCGAACAGCCGGTCGTGGTGCCGCTCGTGCTCGAGGACTTGCTGTACCGCGGACAACGTCTCGTCGACCGGCCGGCCGGCCAGGATCATGGTCCGCCACGCTACCCGCAGGCAAACTCCGAGTGCGGCCTCGTCCGGACCGCGGCCGCAGACGTCGCCGACCATCGCGTAGACCCAGCCGTCCGGAGCCTCCACGACGTCGTAGAAATCGCCGCCGAGCAACATCTGCTGGCCCCCGGACCGGTACCGGGCGGCCACCGACAGCCGACGGTCGGCAAGCAGCGGCGACGGCAGCAAGCCGCGCTCCAGGCGCGCGTTTTCCGCAGCGTAGAGCCGGGCTTCATGCAGTTGGCGCTGGGTCTCCTCGGCCCGCTGTCGCTCGACCGCGTAGCGAACGACGCGTTGCAGCAAGAAGCCGTCAACTTGCCCTTTGACCAGGTAATCCTGCGCCCCTGCGCCGACCGCTTCCTCGCCTAGGTGCTCGTCAGCCAGGCCGGTGAGCACGACTACGGCCAGGTCCGGCCAGGTCTTCTTGAGCCACCGGACACCCTGCAGCCCGCGGGAATCCGGCAGTTCCAGATCGAGCAGCACGCACGCCGCCTCGGCGATCCAGCGGCGGGCGTCAGCGAGCGACCTGGCCCGGCGGAGTGTGAACGGTACCCCGGCATCGAGCAACAGTTCCTCAACCAGCAGTGCGTCGCCGTCGTCGTCCTCGATGAGGAGCACGGTCATTCGCTCCGGCAGGGCGGCGCCGGCAGTCCCGCCTGAGCTAATCTCCTCTGCCACCATTTAGACCTGCTCATTAGCTTTCGTACTAGTTGCCGGTAACGATCAAGTGTGAGTCAGCATAAGGCTGTTCGAGACGCATCCTGGAGCCCACTTCAAAAGTACTCATGGGCTGAGCCAATTCCCGGCTCATTGGCCACTTGGCAGGCCTGAACGCAGGCAGCACCGCTCGCAACGTCCGTCACTCCCTGGTCGGCTCCGGGAGAGGTTTTAACAGAGCCGATCGATGCCAGCGGCCGCAGCAGCCAGATCCCGGCCCCGGGGTTTCCAGGCCGGCCCGCTCGGTCCGGACGCCACGTTACCCGACGATGTGCGATGCAAGCGATTTTGGGTAGTTGCGGGACTCGTGCTGGTTGCCCTGTGCCGGCCGCTCGAGCACCAGCAGGGCATAGCGATCAGACCCGGAACGGGGTATCGACGTGGTGACTGTCACACGAGAGTTCGCGGAGCGGATAGCAGCGATGTCTGAGCTGCTGCTGACAGAGGAGGACGCGGGAGCCCCGCTGAGCCAGCTGGCCGAGTTCTCGCTGCAGCTCATCCCGGGCAGTGCTGCCGCGGGGGTGGTGGTGGCGGGGGAGCATGCCTGGACCTACGCCACGTCCCACCCGAGCATTGCCGACTTGCACCAGCTGCAGCTCGATTCCGGAACCGGGCCGGTTGCAGAGGCGCTGCGGTTCGGCGAGGCGAGGCGCATCGACGACACGGCTACGGACGATCGCTGGCCTGCCGTCTGCGCGGCGATGGCCGAGAACGGATTGCGCAGCTGCCTGATCTTGCCGCTGCGAACCGATCGGGAGCCTGGTGGTGCGCTGGCCATCTACGGCAAGGAGCCCGGCTCCTTTACCGGCGCCGGGCACGACGTTGCGCTGCTGTTCGCCGCACAGGGCGGACTGGCCATGCGCAACGCTGCGCTCTACCGGAACTGCTGTCGCCTCGTGCAGAACCTGCGGATCGCGCTCGACTCGCGAGCGGTCATCGAGCAGGCCAAAGGCATTCTGGTTGCCGAGTACGGTTACTCGCCGGACGTGGCGTTCAAGCGGCTCAGCGTGCTGTCCCAGAACACCAACAGGAAGGTCAAGGACATCGCTGCTGATCTGGTTGAGGGGCGGATTCAGCGGCGTCAGTTTGCCGACGAAAACTGAGCAGGTCGTCGAGTGAGCACCTGGTGTCGCCTGGCGGCACCGGATCCCATTCGAGATAACCCATGAGCTGGTTAAGTCGCCGTCGCAACCGGACTCGCTTGGCCGGTACCGGTATCCAGAGCCACAACAGTCCGGTGAGCAGCAGGACGAGTCCGGCCGGCTGGGTCGCTATGAACGCGATCCGGACATGCACGGCGAGCCAGAGGATCGCTCCAGCCACGACGAGCACGATGCCGGTGCTGCGGCGCAGGGCGGGCGGCTGATCGCGCGGGGACTGCTGTGTCGTGCGCATGGACTCGCCATCTACTCGGCCTGGATTGTCCGCAGTATCTGGATGTCCCGACGCTTCCGGACGAAACATAGCCGGATCGACGCGATCCGCAGCTCACCCTTCTTCAGATCACCCCGCCTCAGGGTGAGACTGACGAGTTCGCCTTCGTGCCTTGATTCGACGTCGAGGCTGGCGCGCCCCGCGTCGACGTCGACGAAGCCCCGGTGTTAGTCGTGGTGGCCCCGGCGCTGCTCGTCGGCGCCGGGGAACTGCTTGCGGGCGCCGGCGTGCTGCTGGATGGCACCGGCGTGCTGCTTGCGGGCGCCGGCGTGCTACTCGACGGCGCAGGGGTGCTGCTCGGGACGGGGACGGGGACGGGGAGCTTGAGCTCGGTGTCGGGCTCGGGGACGGGCTGTGCGACTGCGTGGCGTGGTTCGGCGCGGTCACCAGCTGCGGCGGTTGCACAGCATGATTGCCAGGCGTGTAAAGCAATACGACTGCCGCGGCGGCGATGGCGCCGACCGCGACGAAGCCGCCGACTGCGGCCCCGCGCACCACCGCGCGCCGGTTCCGTGCCCGTTTCCATTCCATTGTGCGCCATGCGGTCAGATCGGCTGGCAGGGCGGCGCGCTGGGCAGCCCAGCTGTTGAACGGCGCGGCGGCCATGCCGAGTGTCGGGAATATCAGCAAACCGGCCAGCAGGATTCCGGCGAGCTCAGTTGCCTTGCTCAGCGCGAAGCCGATGCCCACGAACCCGAGCAGGGCGAGCGAGGATTCAGCCCAGTTCGCCCTCAGCGCCTCCCACCACCGCTGCTTCTCGCTCGTTTTTGGCGTGCGCAGAAAAGCGGCTTTCCGGGCGAACAGCGCCAGCACCGAGGCGCGCGCTACCACCAGCGATGTGGATTGCCAGATGAAGAACGCCCCGAGGGCGTCGCGCCAGGAGGCCCCGGTGCCGCGGCGCAGCAAGGCGACCGCGCGGACAAGTCCGAGCAAGACCAGCACCGGGACCGTGGCGACCAGGAACGCGGTGAGCTTGCGGAACAGTTCGCCGCCGCCGGTGGCCAGGTTCGCCGCCCCGATCAGCAGGAATACCAGGAACAGCAGGCCCAGCAGATCGCCGTACCACTGGACCGCGCCCGCGAGGTAGGACCAGCGCTGACCGATGCTCATCCGGTTAGCCGACTTTTCCCGGCCCGGCAGCATCGAGCGCCAGTGCATGCGGAGGATCTGGATGCCGCCGAAGCACCACCGGTAGCGCTGGCCCTTCAGCGCTTCGAAGGTGAGGGGCATGATCCCCTTGCCCCAGGATTCATCCACGTGCAGCCCGGACCAGCCGGCGCGCAGCAGCCGCAGCGACAGTTCGGCGTCTTCGGTGATGCACCACTCGTCCCAGCCGCCGAGCTGCTCGAGCGCTACCCGGCGGATCAGGCCCATGGTGCCGGCGAAGATCGCCCCGTCGCGCTCGTTCCTTGACGGCTGCGAGACGGAGAAAAAGTACTGATATGAGTAGTAGAGCCGACGGTAGTAGCGCGCCCGGTGCCAGCCTCGGTAGTCCTGCGGGGCCTGGGTAAACCCGACCCACGGGTCCGCGAACAGCGGCGCGCAGCGGCGCAGGAAGCCGGGCTCAAGCTGGTAATCGGAGTCGACCACGCCGATGATCTCGGCGCGCGGGTCGGTCATCTCGCGCAGCGCGTAGTTCAGCGCACCGGACTTGTACCCGGGCCAGTTCTCAAGGTGCTTGAACTTCGCGCTGTGCCGGGCGCACCACGCTTCGACCGGCCGCCACAGCGCTTCCTCGTCGGTGTTGTCGTCGATCACGATCACTTCGTACTGCGGGTAATCAAGCCGCAGCAGCGAGCGAAGCGTGTCGAGAACCATGTCCGGCGGTTCGTTATGGCAAGGCACGTGCAGGCTGATGAACGGCAGGTCGCTATCGCTGACGGTGCCGGGCTCGGCGCGAACCAGCCGCCTGCGCCAGTGTTCTGAGCCCAGCGCGTCGCAGATCTCCCACAAGTAGGCGCAGGCCAAGAACGCGGCGAACAATTCGAACACCCAGAGCAGGAGCCCGCCCGCGGTACTGGCGGCACCGAGGTGGCTGTCGAACGTCCATTCCAGCACGAATGCCAGGTACACCACGAACAGGAAGATTGACGACGACCAGCACAAGTGACCACGGGCATTCCACCGCCTCGTGACCGGCAGCCAGACCAGGCTCGCCACCGCGAGCCCGGCTGCGCCGTCGATGGCGAGCCGCTCCGAGTCGCCGAGCAGGCGCAGCACGACGACGACCACCACCGCGAGGACGACGGTGCCGAGGATGGCGAAGCTGAACCGCCGGATCGCTGGCCAGGCGCCAGAAGACCGCGCCCGGCGGCGGGACTGGACGAGTAGCCCGGCCGTGCCGATCGGTGCGGCGATGATCCCGGCCAGAACAAGCGCAGCGAGCACTGCATCCTCTCCGTTGTTGTGAAGCGACCCGGCTGCCCTAAGCTGCCGTGCGCGTCCGCGATGCCTCCGCCGGACTGACCCCGGCTTTGGCGCCCCCTACTTCCCAGTTAACCCGCCGCTATGCGCACTTTCGCCAAAGCAAGCCGCTGACGTGCATGTTTAGGGTCGACGACTTGGGTAGCGCGACATCTTGTGGTAAATGAGACCAAGCTGGCAAGCCAGCTGAACGCCCAGCCGGGGACGCGCCAACGCCCGAAGATCAGCCCGACAAGGAGCCGTGAGCGTGATGCGAGATCCACAGTGACAGAGGGCCCGGTCTTCGCTTCACGGCTCACCGGCCGCCGGTTGCTCGGCAGCGACGGCTTGTCTATCGGCCGGGTGCGCGATGTGGTGATCTTGCAGTCGATGCCGGGTGAGCCGCCGCGTGCGCTGGGCCTTGTCGCGACGGTGCACCGGCGGCGCATCTTCATCAGCCTCGGACGGGTGGCGGAGCTATCCGGCGACGGCGTCACGCTCGACGGCAGCAGCGTGGACCTCGGCAGATTCAGCCGGCGTGCGGGCGAGATCCTTGCCTCCGAGCTCTACGACTCACCGGCCGGCGATGGTGTAGTCCTGGACGTGGGAATTACCCAGTCGGCCGTCGGGCGGGCTGCCTGGGAGGTCAGCGTCCTGGCCGTCGGCCGGCGTCACGGGTTGCTCCGGCATTCAGGCGGCCTGGTGCCGTGGGATAAGTATCCGGACCTGTTCGACTCCGGTGCGGTCGGGTCGCAGGTCGCCGAGTTCCGCGATCTGCATCCCACCGACCTGGCCAGCGTGGTGGATTCGCTGCCGGCCGCGCGCCGGCGTCAGATCGCGGACGCGCTTCAGGACGAGGAGCTAGCGGACGTTCTGCAGGAGATGCCCGAGCAAGATCAGATCGGCTTTCTCGCGAGTCTGGGTGCAGAGCGCATCACCGACGTCATCGAGGCGATGGAGCCAGATGACGCAGCCGACCTGCTTGCCGAGATGCCGGCCGCGGAGCGCGGCCAGTTGCTCGCGGCGATGCCTCGAGAGCGTGCGGCAGACTTGCGCCGGCTGCTCAGCTACGACGCGACCACCGCTGGCGGGCTAATGACGTCCAGGCCGGTAATCGTGACGCCGGAGGCACCGGTGGCCGAGGTGCTGGCCCGCATCCGCCAGCCCGCGAAGGGGGTGACAGAAGCCGCCCAGGTCTACGTCTGCGAGCCCCCGACGGTCACGCCGACCGGGCGATACCTCGGCGCTGTCGGATTCCAGCGGCTACTGCGGGAGTCGCCGTCGACCGCAGCGGGCCAGTGCATCGAGGACCGTAGTTTTGTGCGGCCGGGCCTGCCGGAGCAGGAGGTCGCGACCAAGATGGCCGCCTACAACCTGGTCGGCGTCGCGGTTTGCGACGACGCTGGCCGGCTTGTCGGCGCCGTTACCGTCGATGACGTGCTTGACCGCCTGCTGCCACCTGACTGGCGGAAGCGAGGAGAGTGACACAGATGCAACCGGCCAAGCGTTTCATCGAGCGGGGCGAACTCGAAGTTCCCCGAGGCATCGGGCCCCGGATAGGGTCCCGCTACGACGCTGATGCATTCGGTCGCATCTCGGAGGCGATCGCGAGGTTCCTCGGCACCGGACGCTTCCTGGTGGGCCAGTCAGTGATCGTGCTGATCTGGATCGCTCTTAACAGCCTGGCCTTCGGGTACCACTGGGATCCCTATCCGTACATCCTGCTGAACCTGGCGTTCTCGACGCAGGCTGCCTACGCTGCCCCGCTGATTCTGCTAGCGCAGAACCGGCAGGATGACCGGGACCGCGCCAGCATCGAGCGCGATCGCCAAGTGGCTGCGCGCATCCAGAACGACACTGAGTACCTCGCCCGTGAGCTCGCGTCCGTGCGGCTGGCGCTGGCGGATGTCGTCACCGCTGCGGACCTGGCTGACCGTCTCGATCACCTGGAGAAGCTGATCACCGATAGGTGACACGCCGCGCGTTGAGTGTCAGGTGCACGCGCGCGGTCGCGGATTGCGTTACACCCGGCGCCAGCGTGCTTCGCAGCAAGAGAACACCCCGAATATCACCAGACCGAGCGCCACCGCGCCGAGCAGCCACGGACCGAGCGGCGTGTGGTCCAGCGTGACCAGTGCTGAATCGATCCCCTTGGCCTGGCCGGGCTTAGCGTCGACGGCGGCCACCACGAGAAAGATCCCGATGGTGACGAACACTGCACCGCGGGCGATTCCGCCGACCCGTCCGAACCAGGTGACGACCGCGGCGGTCCTGGGCGAAGCCGAGCCCATGCTCATGTCGCGCAGGAACCTCGCCCGGTAAGCCTGGTACGCCAGGTAGAGGCCGATGCCGACGATGATGATCCCGGCGATGCCGACCGCGATCCGGCCGCCGGAGTGCTTGAAGGCGGTGGCTGTCAGGTCGCGCGACTGCTTATTCGATGACGCGGGCGCCCCGAGCCCCAGCGCGAACTTCAGGATGCCCCACGTGACGAAGCCGTAGATCACGGCCTTCAGGAGGTTAACCAGGCGCTGCCCCGCCTTATGACCGCCGGTTCCTGGTGCACCCCACGCAGCTTCGGATAGCCGCCACAAGGTAAGTCCGATGAACCCGATCACCAGCAACCAGAGAATCACCGAGCCGAACGGGGTAGCCGCGACAAGCCGGACGGCACCGCTCCGGTCGGCTTGCTGGTGAGTACTGCCCAGCGCGATCTGGACTGCGATGATGCCGATGAGCCCGTACATGATGCCGCGTGCCGCGAGGCCCGCCCTCGCAAGCACCGACATCGCGCTGCTATGGCCCGCCTGCCGGCCAGCTGAGCGGATCCGGGCCGGTCTCCTGCGCGCCGACCGAGCAACCATCGTGACCTCCAGTGAGCACGGCAGCCTGCCTGAGCCGCCGCTGGTGGCCAGGAACTGCCCGGCCGCTCACTCGGCAAACACGCCTGTGGCAGCCTCGTCAGGTGCCGGTGGCCGCCGGGCTCCGGCGGAACGTGCTGGCAGCGGCGATGACTGTTGCGAGCGGCACCAGTGCCGCGGCCGGCAGCCAGTCCGGCGCGGCGCGGATCAGCCCGGCTCCGGCACAGGCTCCGGCCACGACGGCAACAATCACGCTCACGTCGCGCCACCGTCCCGCCCGGCTGGTACCGGTAATCAGCCCGGACAGCACTCCGGTCAGCGTTCCGGTCAGGTAGGTGGCCGACATGTCACCCAGCCGCCTGACCGCTGCGCTCTGCATGCCCATGGCCGCCGCGAGCAACAGCAGGAGAGCGACCGGCCAGCCGGGCCGCGGGCGCGCGAGCTCCCATGCGACGGTGAAGGCCACCAGCAAGCACAGCTCGGCGCACAGGGCCGCCGTCACGCCCGGCGCCCAGACGCGGTGACGGCCCCGGGCGGCGATCGGGGCGCCGATGAGCACGCCTGCCGCGTAGCCGGCCACGGCAAGCCCGCTATGCAGCGCGAGGCGCGGCTGGCTGCTGGCCAGCGCCAGGCCGAAAAGCACCAGGTTTCCGGTGATCACACTGCTGAAAACCTTTCCCAGGACCAGAAACGTGGTGACATCGGCTACTCCGGATCCGACCGCAAGCAGTACTACGAGGATGTCTCTGCAGCGCTCGCCCGCCTGGCCGGTTCCGGCCGCGGATCCGGTGTGATCGGCGCTCATCCGCCGCCTTTCGTATTGCTGCTCGTCAGACGCCCGCCGCTGGCCCGGTTAGTGGCTCGGCCTGGTCGGAAGCGGGACCGGCGGCGGGCTGGCCATCCCTGGCCGCTTTCCTCGCGTCGATCCAGGAATCTACGATGGCCCACTGCAGGCGCAGCCACTCCCGCCGGTCGTCATCTGTCTCGGGGATCACGCCGGCGGGTTCGTACCACCATCTGACGGTCATCGGACGGCCAGCCACCGGCAGGGCACGCCACACGGTGGCCGGACTGACCAGGTCTTCCAGACCCGTATGTGCCACGATCGCAACACCCAGATCCGGCCGGCCAGCCAGGCAGGCGAGCACGCCGGCGGGCCGCGGCGGCAGGACGTTGGGGTTGCTTTCGGCGTCGGCCGCCGCCTGCCGCCGGCCCGCGCGCCGGAGGCGAGCGATGGCCCGCCGGTGCCGGACCGGCGTCCAGTTGCCGCCCTCGGGAAACAGCAGAATCGCGTCGTCGCTGTCGAGGCGGCCGGCAAGTTCCGTCAGGCGACTGGCCATCCTGGCCCCGTCACCTTGCCTGATGAAGCAGGACGGCAGTCGGCTGAGAATGATATCCAGCCCCGGATCCCAGCACAGCTCCTCCCTCGCCACGATGGCCGGGCGACGCTGGTAACGCGACATCAGCAGGTGGACGAGCGCGAACGAGTCGCCCGGCCCGCCGTGCCTGGCCAGGACCAGCAGCGGACGTCCGGCGATCAGATCGCGGTCAGGTGGCTCCTGCACTGTCACGGTGAACCCGAGCAACGGCCTTGCCGCTGCGATCAGTGCCGATAGCCGCCGGTTCAGCAGCTTCTGGTGTGACCGCGACCAGCGGGCCTGGTCGCGCCGGCTAGCCACCGGTTGACGCAGCCAGAGCGCTGCGCAGCCGGCCACCAGGCTCACGTCGATGGCCAGATAGAGCGCCCCGAACACGGCCAGCCGCAGCAGCCTCCGGCGGCGCGTCAGCGGCGCGGCTAGCGCAGCCAGCGCGGCGGTCACCAGGAACAGCAGGGATGCCGCGATGCCGAGCGCAAGCCAGGCCGGACCGATGACCGTCCGCCGGATTACCGTCGGCGGCGGTCTCACGCGAGTTCCGGCAAGCTGGACAGGTATTCCGAGGCAGCCTGATAGCCGCGCTGGATGCGGCTGGCCACGGCTTTGGCGTTCCGGTAACGCATGGACATCAGCGGGAGCTTCTCCTCGCCGCTCGGCAGCACGTGCACGCGCACCTCCGCGGGCAGGTTCGCCATCTCCTCGACGAACCGGTGCCGCCTGGCCAGTTCGAACGAGGTCAGGCAGACATCCCACAGTGAGCGGGGCGGCTTCAGCGGTTGCTCGATCCGGCCGACATGAAGCACGTAGATCTCGGTGGCGCCGAGTGCCAGCGCGCGCCCGACCGGGATGGAGTGGACCAGGCCACCATCAAGGAAATGCTCACCGTCGACCTCGGCCGGCGGGAGCAGGCCCGGCACCGCGGCGGACGCCATGACCGCGTCGGCCAGGCTGCCCTCACGGAACCAGTGAGCGCCGGCCTTCTCGATGCTGGCTGCGACGCACTGGAACTCCAGGACGAGTTCGGAGAAGGTAGCCGGCAGGTGACTGCCGAGCAGCTTCCGCAGCGGTGCCGCCGAGTACAGGTGAGTCCGGTACTTGGCCAGCGTCCCGGCCCGGGCGAGCATGTTGTCGTTGAACATCCCGGCATCGGCTAGTGAGTTCCACAGGTCAGCCAGAATCGCAACGCCGGCAGGCGTGGGGTTAGCCGCGATCGCGGCACCGTTGATCGCGCCGACGCTGGTTCCCACGACAAGGCCCGGCTGGACGCTGGACTCGATCAGCGCGCGCAGCATCCCGACTTGGGTAGCACCCAGTACTCCGCCGCCGCCGAGCACGATCGCCGTGCGGCCAGCCGGCGGCGCCGCGTCAGCGTGCATCTGCCTCACCATCGAGTCCGGGCCGCCCATACCGTTCCCGGCCCGCTGGGGGATAAACCGGCTGCTCAGCCCGTGGGCGGGACGCCAACCCGGAGCACGAGCATCGTCAGGTCGTCGACAAGCACGCTGTCACAGAAGTCGAGGACAGCCCTGCGAATAGCGGAGACCACGTCGGCCGGGCGCCGGCCGGGCAGCTGAGCGAGGCAGTCGGCGAGACTGTCCTCGAAGTACGTCGCCTGCGGGCTGCGTGCGTCGGCGAGGCCGTCGGTGAAGAAGAACAGCAGGTCTCCGTCAGAGAGTTCGAGTGTCAGGGTGGCCGGCTCAGGATCCGGAAAGATCCCGAGCGGAACGCCACCGCCCGGCAGGACCTGCACACTTCCGTCGGGCTTCACCAGGATTGGCGCCGGATGGCCGGCCGTCGCGAGCACGACGCGCAGAGTGTCCTGCTGCCAGCTGAGGTGGGCGGCGCTGGCCGTCACGAACCGCCCGCCGAATTCCTCGGCGAGCATGATGTCGTTAGCGCGACGCAGCACATCAGCCGGATCACCGTTCCAGTGCGCGAGCACCCGGATCGCGTGCCGGGCCGCCGCTGTGGCAGCGGCGGCGTCCTCGCCCTTCCCGCAGACATCTCCGATAGCGACGCCCCAGCCGCCCGGCGTGGGATAAGCGTCGTAGAAGTCGCCGCCGACTTCCCGGCCCTGCGTCGGCGGCAGGTGCGCCGAAGCGATCTCGACCCCCGGCACCGGCTTCAGCGCCGGCGGCAGCAGGCTCGCTCGTAGTGCGTCAGCCGCCTCAGTCCGCTCTCGTAGCACCCGGCGGCCGGAGATGGCCCGGCCCAGCAGCGCGCCGACTTCCTCCGCTAGCGCCGCGTCGGAGAGGGCGAACTGCCCGTCCTCAGCGCGCCGGACCATCGTCAGCACGCCATAGCGGTGAGCACCGTCGGTTATCGGAACGCAGACCAGGGAAGTCGCGCCGAGTACGGTCAGGAACGGTGAGCCGTCCTCGCTGGTGCCGAGCGCCAGTTCGTCGGTGACGTGCGTCAGTAGCAGCGTCTGCCCGGATTCGGTCACCTGGTCGGGCACTGAGCCAGGTGCAGGGTCGGCGGTCGCCATCGCATGTGCCAAGCCGGACGACGTTGGATCCTCCGGGCCTGCCACGTAGTGCCGCCGCAGTTGCCCCCTGCGGCGCAGGTCGACGATGGCCCAGGTAGCGACGCTGCCAGACAGCAGCCGGGCGCATCGCTGCAGCAGTACCGATTCACTGACAGTGGCGCCTTCCAGCAGCAACCTGGCTGCGGCCGCGAGCAGCTCTAGCCTGCGGGCCGCGGTAGCGACGGCTGCGTTGGCCTTCTCTGGGTCCGCATCCTTGCCGCGCTTGTTCGTCTCGGCGGGGGCAGGTTTCCGCGGGTGCTGCGGGCTAAGGGCAACAAGCAGCCTGTCAGCGTCGCCCCGGACTTTGACCGGGCCGATGGCCAGTTCGCTTCGGACTACGCCGTTGGCGCCAGCCAAGCCGCACGTCAGCTTGGCCGGCTTGCCGGTCCGGCTGACGGCGGCCAGCTGGGATCGCAGCGCGGCCCTGGCCGCGGGCTCGATCAGGTCAGCCAGCGCCTTCCCGGTGGCGTAACCCGGACCGACGCCGAGTACTTCGCAGGCGGCTGAGTTAGCGCGCAGGACCGTGCCATCGCCGTCCACGACATACATCGGTAGCGGTGCAGCGGTAAAGAGCGCATGCAGCAGCCGGCGTTCGGAATGCAGGCCGCTGAGTGCCCGGCCGTTGCCATCGGGACCGGCTCCGGTGCCGTCAAGCTCGGCGAGAGCCTCGAGCGCGCCGTCCAGGTCGGCCAGCGCGGCATCCAGCAACGTCCCTGCGTCGGCTTGCGGCAGCCCGGCCGCTTGCCGCAGCGCGGCTGCCCGGCCCTTGAACTCGGCAACCTCGCCGGACGCTGCTCGGTCAGGCCCCGGCATCGTGCCACCAATCGTCGCGGTAATCCTCATCGTATCGGCCGGCCCGGCCACGCCCGACTGACTGACTGCGGCGAGCGGTTCAGCCTGCGGTACGGCGGCCCCGCCCGGCCAGGCCGGCGAGCTGGCTGAGCTCACCCCGGCCGCCGGGCCGGGCGTGGGCGTCGATGACCCGCCTTGCGACTTCGGTGGCACGCAAATTGCTGCGCTGGGACACCTCGCGCATCCGCTCAAGCGCCTCGTCCGCGCTGCAGCCCAGGGCGTGCATCAAGATGCCTTTGGCCTGGTCGACGACTGCCCTGGCGTCGGCGGCGTCCCGCAACTGCGCGGTTACCCGCCGGGAGTCGTCATAGTCGGAAACAGCGCCGACTAGTGCCCCGCCGTATGCCACCAGCAACTCTGCTAGCTGGAGCTGGTCAGCTTCGAAGGCACGCGGCCGCAAGCCGAAGAGCGACAGCGTGATCACCACGGCGCCGCTATGGCTCAGCGTGACCGAACTGCGCACGCCAAGGCGCAGCGCCGCGGTGGCGAACTCCGGCCAGCGTGTCTCGGTCAGCGTGTCCGCACAGCTAGCCGGGCCGCCGCCGGTGATCGCGTCGACCAGCGGCCCGCGTCCGCTCTCGACTTGCACCGCGTCCAGGCGCGATGGCTCCGGATGGCTGGACGCCTGGTTGGAGAGTTCGCCGTCGCGCCAGATCGTGACGCTGGCAGCGGCGCAGCCGGGTACCTGACTGGCCGCGAGCGCGGTGAGCTGGCTAAGGGATCGCTCCTGCGTGGCGGCGGCGAGGCTGAGCAGAGCGGCCGCACGATCGGCGAGATCAGAGCCGGGCACCAGCAGCACCTCCGGTCAATTGCCGGCCCGGCCGGCCGCCTTCGCCTGGTCGAGCACGCCCTGGTCAGCCGTTTCGTACAAGGTGAGCTTGTCCGCCAGCCCAGTGATCCACAACGTCTTGGTATAGCGATAGCGGGCCCCAGCCAGTGCCAGGGCACCGCCTGCCGCCTCAGCCTTCTTCCAGTGCCCCACGATCACCGCCAGAGCGCTGGTGTCCAGGAAGTCGACAGCCGCCAAATCGAGAATAATCCTCGTGTGGGTACCTTCAGCCGCGGTCAGGAACTCGTCGAGTTGCGGGCTCGTGACGATGTCCAGGTCACCGCGAACCGTGATGACCATGCTGTCACCACGGTTCTGCGAGGAGAGCAAGGCCTCTTCCACACACCACCCCAGGGGAAACTACGCTCGCATTAACGGTATACCGGCCCATAGTAAAAGCGCGCGTCCGCTATGGCGCGCTGCATACACCGTAATTCGGCGGGAACGTAGCCTTCGGGTGATGGGCGCCAGCTGGATGGGGCGGCCAGGCAGGCGATGGGCAGGAGAGCAGGTGTCGGGAAACCAGGCCGGGCGCGGTGCCGGACTCCGCCACGTGGCCTGGTTCTACCGAACGCCGGCGGATTATCTCGCTGGTATCGAGGATCTCGTGCGGGCCGGACTGGCTAGTGGCGAGCCGGTGCTGGTGGCAGTTCCGCAGGCCCAGCTGCCACCCGGCTGGGCGCCGCCCGCGGGGGGGCCGCACCTGACGATTGCCGACATGACTGCGATGGGAAGCAACCCGGCGCGGATAATCCCCGCGCTGCATGCTTTCTGCGCCCGCTTCCCTGGGCAGCGGATCAGGTACATCGGCGAGTCGGCCTGGCCCGGCCGGTCCGACGCCGAGCAGCGGGAAACCTCACGGCATGAGGCGCTGCTCAACCTGGCGTTCGCTGCCGCGGAAATGAGCATCTTCTGCCCGTACAGCGCGTCGCTGCAGCAATCGGTGATAGCTGACGCGTGCAGCACGCACCCGTTCGTGCGCAACGATAGGACTGATTCCGGCAACCTGGCCTACCTGAGCCCGTCTGAATATCTAGCGAAGCTGGATAGGCCGCTGCGGGCCCCGGAAACTGCGCATGCGCTGGAGTACCGGCGGGATCTGCGGCCAGTGCGTGCCCTTGTCGCCGCTGTCGCGCAGCGCGCTGGTCTCGCCCCGGCACGTTGCACTGACCTGGTTATTGCCGCAAGTGAACTGGCGGCCAATACGCTCCGGCACACTCGCGGTAACGGTGCGGTCCGGTTGTGGTGGACCGACAGTGAGGTGCTGTGCCAGGTCGAGGACTCCGGGTACATCCCCGATCCGCTAGCCGGGCACTGGCGGCCCGCTGGTGATCTGCCTGGCGGCCAGGGCCTGTGGCTCGTCAACCAGCTCTGCGATCTGGCCGAGATCTGGACCAGCGAGCTCGGCACGACTGTCCGGCTGCACATGTACGTGCGACCGTAGAGGCGGCCGCGGAAGTAAGCGTGCATCGCCGGTTTGCCGTCTGCAGCATGGGTAGCTGTGCACCAGCACAGGCGAAGGGCGTGGAGTCAAGATGAGTTTGCCGGCCGGTCAGCAGCGGGTGCTTGACGGCATTGCCGAGACCTTGAGGCTGAGCGAGCCGCGGCTCGCCGCCATGTTTGCGATCTTCACGCGGCTCACCAAGAACGAGCCCCGGCCAGGCCGTGAGGAGGTTGCCTCTCCGCCCCGTCACGAGTGGCTGACGGCCTGCGCGAGGCTGCTCCGGAGGCCCGGCAAGCGAGGCCGGCCGGGCTGGCAACGCTTTGCGATCATAAGCCAGCTGGCCATCGCGTTCGTGGTGTTCGGCTTGCTGGTAGGACTCGGCTCCCGTGCTGCCGCGGGTTGCGGCGCATCCCAGCGGCCGCGTGCGGACGCCGTCTCTATCTCACACCAGCCGACCTGCTCGGCACCCGGCGGGTCGGGCGCCCTCCTGGCCGGGAAATAACCGGCTGCCAGGAGATAACCGCCAGGAGATAACCGCCTGAAGGCCGGGAGTTCACTCCCGGCCTTCACACGGTGAACCAGATCAGCGGTTTACTACCTGCGGTTGCGGAAGCTGGTTGCCGATCTCGGTCAGGCTCTGGCAGAAGATCCGGTAACTGCGCAATGACTCGCGCAGTTGCTCGGTGTCATTCGCGTTGCCGCTCGACGACGCGAATGTCGCCTGCCGCTCACGCAGCGTCGCGGCCAGCGCGCTGACTGCCGTGTCCGCTTCAGCCGCGGCCTGCTGGACCGACCCGAGCGGGTCGTCGACGAACATCGCCTGAATGTCGTGCCACTGCTGGCCCAGGCCGGCCGCCATCGGAGTGTGTTCGCCGGTTGCCGCAACGACCCTGCCGGTTTCGTCGTCGGCTCGGTCATAGCCGCCGAGGTTCGCTGGGCTGGCCGGGTCCGGGTCTGCCGGGTCCGGGTCTGCCGCGTATGGGCCGGCGAGGTTCTGGTCTGTCGTGGCGAGACGCGGGTCTGCGGAGTCAGCCTCGGCGTCCTCGCCAGAATCCGCGTCGATCACATCACCGTCGATCACATCACCGTCGACAACATCCCCGGCCACGACATCTGATGTCACGACGATGACGTCCGGGTCGGCGGCACGGTCAAAGTCGCCTCGGTCACCTGCGACCGCGTTAATGCCGTCCGCGTGGACTTCGCGAGGCTCACCGGGCTGCTCGGTCCCGCCCTCATCCTCGTCGATGGTTTCCAGGTCAGTGGCCGACTCGTAGGGCTGTGCTGTCACGGCGTTCCTCCGTAGTTGCTCGAGTTACTCGCGGGGTCTGGCTGGGGCGACGCGGGCGTGCCGACGGCGACATCGTCAGGGTCGGTGGCTACCGCCGCCGGCGGTTCCTGGTGTCCGTTGACAGCGGCAGAGTTACTGACCGTGCCCGAGCCCGGCGCAGTGAGCCGGGTGTCAGGCTCACCCAGCAGGTCAGCGAACAACGCCCGGTAGTGAATGAGGGCCTGGCGCAGCTCCTCGGTTGCCGCGTTGCCCGCAGCAGCGTTCTTGGTGATCTCCCGGGCCGCGCGGAAATGACCGACCGTCTGCGCGTGCTCCACCGACAGATCGGCAAGCACTTGCTCGTCGTCATCGGTCGGGTAGCCGCGCTCCGTCATCACGGTCGTGACGAGGACGTACGCGTCGGTCACTGCCGCATCGGGCGAGTCGACGAACCGCTCCTGGATGGTCACCCAGTCGGCGGTGTACTTGGCCCTGGCCGGTTCGCTCAGCGGCTTGATGTCGAGTTTGCGCACCCGCCGCTGCCGGTCTGTCAACTCGGCCTCGGCGCGAAGCTTGCTGTTTTGCTCGTCGACGGCGCGATCGTACTCGGGGCCGAATTGCTGTTGGAGCCTGCGGCGGCGGGCCATCATCGCGATCGCAGTAAGCACCACAATGATGATCACCAGCGCCACGATGACGACTGTGATAGTTCCGCTGGACATGGGACCTCCTGTATCGGATCCCGTCCCGCTTTCCTGATCAGGAGGGTTCAAACAGAGGCGGGATGGGAAACCGCGGGGCCGCACTCCAGCACACCGGTCAGGACAGCACTCGGTCAGGCCAGGACCACGGCGAACGACGCGGGCGGCAACAGGGCGGCATCGCCGTCAATCGCAAGCCCGGCCGCAGACGTGGCGAGCAGCTGACCGCCGGGCGCGCCGAGCGGCAAGCGGGCCGCCGACGGTCCGAAGTTCGCTAGTACCCGGACGCGGCCGCGACTGATTGCCAGCCAGCGCGCCGTTTCATCCCAGCTGGCTTCGATCCGGCGCAGGCGCGGGTCAGTCAGCTCCGGCCACCGTCGCCGCAGCGCTATCAGCTCGCGATACCAGGCCAGCAAATCCCGGTGTGACTCGCCATCGAGTTCCGACCAGTCCAGCCTTGAGCGCGTGTAGCTCGCTACGTCTTGCGGGTGGGGCACGTCTGCGGCGGCCCAGCCGTGCCGGGCGAACTCGGCCCGGCGCCCATCGGCCACAGCCTGGCCCAGCCCGGGATCAGGGTGGTCAGTGAAGTATTGCCATGGCGTCGTCGCTCCCCATTCTTCGCCCATGAACAGCATCGGAGTGAACGGCGCAGTCAGCACCAGGCCAGCGCCCACCTTCAGCAGCGCCGAAGGCACTGTGGCCGAGAGCCGGTCCCCGGTCGCCCGGTTCCCGATCTGGTCATGGTCTTGCAGGTAGCAGACGAACCGGTCGGCGGGCAGCCGTGCGACGTCTACCGGACGGCCGTGCGTCCGGCCGCGAAACGACGACCAGCTACCGTCGTAGAAGAAGACCCTGGTCATCGTCTTGGCCAGGGCCGCGACGGAGCCGAAATCCTGGTAATAGCCGTGGCGCTCCCCGGTGAGCAGAGCGTGTAGCGCGTGGTGGAAGTCGTCGTTCCATTGCGCCGTCAGCCCGTAGCCGCCCGCCTCAACGGAGGTCACCAGAGCAGGGTCGTTCGCGTCCGACTCGGCGATCAGCGCCAGTTCGCGATTCACCGAGGCCGAGAGCGCACGCACGTCGGCCGCCAGTTGCTCAAGCAGGTGCACCGCACGGTTGTCTGCCAGCGCGTGTACCGCGTCCAGCCGCAGCCCGTCCAGGTGGTAGTCACGCAGCCACATCAGCGCGTTGCCTGTGAGGAAAGCTCGCACCTCGTCGGAGCCTGCCTGGTCGAGGTTGACCGCGGGGCCCCATGGCGTGGTGTGCATGTCGGTGAAGTAAGGGCCGAATTCGGCGAGCCGGTTGCCGATGCCGACATGGTTGTAGACGACATCGAGTATCACGGCCAGCCCTCGCGCATGACAGGCGTCGACGAACCGTTTGAGCCCGTCCGGCCCGCCATATGGCTCGTGCACAGCCCACAAGCTGATGCCGTCATAGCCCCAGCCGTGTCTGCCGGGGAAGGCGGCGACTGGCATCAGCTCGATTGCGCCGATTCCCAGCGCAGCCAGATGATCCAGGCGATCGATCGCGGCATCGAACGTGCCCGCGCCGGTGAAAGTGCCGACATGCAGCTCGTAGAGCACAGCACCGGTCAGCGGGACGCCGCGCCAGGTGGCGTCGGTCCACTTGAACGTGGCGTGGTCGTAACCCTGGCTAGGGCCGGCCGGGCCGTCCGGTTGCCGGGGCGAACGCGGGTCAGCGAGGAGGTCGCCGCCGTCCAGCCGGAACCCGTACCGAGCATCGGACCTTAGGCCAGCTGCCGTTGCGCTCCACCAGCCGCTGGCTGAACCAACCGGCTGCTGGGCGGACATCGCCCGCCGCTGGCCGTCCACTTCGACATCGACCCGGCTCGCTGCCGGAGCCCAGACCCGGAACTCCGTCATGGCGTCGCGGCCCGGACTAGCAGTGCCACCGGTAGCCGGCGCGTGAGGTCGGGCGGCCTGAGCCGGCCGCTGGTTACCTCATAGTCCGTATCCGTGAGCAGGTCACGCCAGCGGCCCGCTGGCACCGCGAGCGAGGTGTCGCGCCACCCGCCGGATCGGCGAAGCCCGCACGGGAGCCTGGTCGCCACGGTGATAACGTGCTCGCTCCGGCAGAACGCCACCAGATGCTTCGCAGCCGGACCCTGAGCTGACATTGCCTGGTAGTCCCCGGCGAACCAGTCAGGGTGTTCCCGGCGCAACCGCAGCGCGCGCGAGGTGACCAGCAGCTTCGCCGCGTCCAGAGAGACAGTTCCCGCTGGTTCACTGGCTGCCGGACCATCCATCCCAGCTCCGCCGGCGACTGCGCCAGAAAGCACTGCGCCAGAGAGCACTGCTCCGGAGAGCATTGCCTGGCGGCGCTCATAATCGACCGGCCGGCGGTTGTCCGGATCCACGAGCGCCAGCCCGGTGAGCTCGCACCCCTGGTACACATCAGGCACGCCGGGCATGGTGAGTTGCACCAGCTTGGCGGAGAGGGAGTTCACGGCGGCGTCCGGCGCGATCCAGGCGACGAACGCGGCGACGCGGCTCGCGGTCTCGCTGTCAGCTGCGGCGCGCCTGGCGAAGCTGATGACCGACGCCTCATACCCGGAGTCGGGGTCCGTCCACGAAGTGGAGAGCTTCGCCTCGCGCATCGCCTTACGCAGGTAACTGACCAGCCGATCGTCGTCGATCGGCCAGGCGGCGACGAGGGTCTGCCACATCAGGTACTCGGTGGGCGCGTCGGGCGGCCGCGCGCCTGGCAGGCCAGCTATCCGCGCGTGCCAGGCGGTGACCTCACGCGCCCAGGTGTCCGGCGACTCGGCCAGCACCGCCAGCCGGGCCCGCACGTCCTCCTGGCGCTTGGTGTCATGTGTCGAGAGCGTGGTCATGGTTGCTGGCCAGCCCTCGCTCACTCGAGTGGCGAAGTCGTGGAAGCTCGCCACGCTGCGGGCAAGCCGATCCGGGTTGGCGCCTACCTCATTCGCGCTCACCAGCCGGGTCCATCGGTAGGCCGCGGTGTCCTCCACGCCCTTAGCCTGAACGGCCGCGCAGGTTTGCTGGAACCGGACGATGAGTTCGTCCCTGACGGGCCGGTGGCTGACACCGACGCCGCGGCCGAGAAGCAGTGCTGCGACGAGATCGGCGGCAGCGCGCAGCCGGCTGGGAAGCAGCCGCCTGGCCGCGGCTGTGGCGGCCGCGACCTGGCGGAAGCTGGCTGGCGACGGCGCCTCGCCGGGTACGACGTAGGCGCGGTAGACCTCAAAAGCGGCAAGCAACTCGGCCACGATCGTCTGCAGGTCGTCAGCAGGCACGCCAGCCAGAGCTGGCTCATCGAGTCTGCCGAGCAGCCGGACGAGCCTGCTGACTTCCGCGCTGAGCTGCTGGCTGGCGACCTCACGGCGGGCAGCCCGAGCCGTGGTCGCGAAGTCAGTGCTGCTGCCGCAGAAGTCGGCATAGAAAGCGGCGAGGGGCTGCGCGCCGGCGCCGTCGGTGAGCAGCTCTCCTACGGCGGACAGCGCGTCGTAACCGGTAGTGCCTGCGCACGGCCAGTCGGCCGGGAGTTCCTCGCCGGTCGCGAGGATCTTCTCAGCCACTATCCAGCTGCCACTCGCCGCGGTGGCCAGCTGGCTGAGATAGCCGCGCGGATCGGCCAGGCCGTCAGGATGGTCGATCCGCAAGCCGTCGATCAGGCCCTCGGCCACCAGCCCGAGCAGCAGGCCGTGCGTTGCCGCGAACACATCGGGTTCGGAGACCCTGATCGCGATCAGTGAGCTGATGTCGAAGAATCGCCGCCAGTTCAGCTCGCTGGCGGCGGCACGCCAATGGTCGAGGCGGTAATACTGCGCAGCCACGAGTTCTGGCATCGGCAGATCGTCCGTGCCCGGCCGGACCGGCAGCACGTGCCCTTGGTAACGCAGCACGGGCACGTCGCCGTCGGTCCTTTTGTCGCCAACCCTGCTCTCGTGGCTGGCACCGTACTCGTCGCCGTCGGGGTCGGTGAGCCAGGACACCTGCAGCTCATCCAGGCACTGCAGCAGCGGTCTGGACAGGATCGGCAGCAGTATCCGGCCATGCTCCGCATCCCAGTCGACATCGAACCAGTGCGCGAGACCGGAACCCTGGCCGCCAGCGAGCACGGACCAGAGCGGGCGGTTCAGGTACTCGGGCGCCGGGATGCCCATGTGGTTCGGCACCACGTCGACGACGAGGCCGATGCCGCTCCGCGCGTACCTGGCGGCGAGGTAGCGGAAGCCGTCCTCGCCGCCGAGCTCCGCGGAGATCCTGGAGTGATCGACGACGTCATAACCGTGCCGCGAACCCGGCGCTGCCTGCAGTATCGGCGAGAGGTAGGCGTGCGTGACCCCCAGCTCTGAGAGGTAACCAGCCAGGTCAGCGGCGTCCGCGAAGCCGAACTCGGGTGTGAGCTGAAGACGGTACGTCGAGCCGGGCACCTTGGCTGCGCTGCGGGTTTCGTGGTGGGCGGACGTGGCAGCTGGCGGCATCGCTGGCTGATCAGGCACGACGCAGCAGGCGTAGCGAGCGGCTGGAAAGCGTGACGGCGTCGCCGGATTTGACGATCTCGGGGTCGCCTGGAGGCGGCAGCGGGTCAGCGGTGTCGAGCTCGAGCAGCCACTTGTCGCCGTAGGTTGCTGGCGGGATGGTGAATTCGACGCCGTGCTCTGCCGCGTTGAATAGCAGCAGGAACTCCTCATCGGTAATCCGCTCGCCACGCATGTCTGGCTCGCTGATAGCCGCTCCGTTGAGGAAGACAGCCACCGACTTGGCGAAATCGGCTGCCCAGTCGGCCTCGGTCATCTCCGTCCCGTCGGGGGTCAGCCAGCTGATGTCGCCGGCCTCGCCGGTGAAGAACCGCCGCCGGCGGAAGACTGGATGATCGGCCCGGAGCTGGATCAGCCTGCGGATGACCGCGTACGGGGACCAGCCCGTTCCGGCTAGCTCGTGACTGATATCGGCGTCCTGTACAGCCGCGTCCTGCCCGTCCGGCCAGTGCACCCAGGACAGTTCGTTGTCCTGGCAATAACCATTGTTGTTGCCCTGCTGGGTACGGCCGAACTCGTCGCCTGCCAGGAGCATCGGCACGCCCTGCGACAACAGCAGCGTGGCCATGAAGTTGCGCTGCTGGCGCGAGCGCAGCGCGAGCACGTCGCGGTCGTCGGTCGGCCCCTCGGCGCCGCAGTTCCAGGAGCGGTTGTCGTCGGTGCCGTCGTTTCCGCCCTCACCGTTGGCCTCGTTGTGCTTGCGGTCGTAGCTCACCAGGTCGGCGAGGGTGAATCCGTCGTGACAGGTGACGAAGTTGATCGAGGCTATCGGGCGGCGGTTGTCGCTGGCGTAAAGGTCCGCTGAGCCGGTCAGCCTCGAGGCGAATTCGCCCAGCGTGCCTGGCTCGCCGCGCCAGAAGTCACGCACCGTGTCGCGGTACTTGCCGTTCCATTCGGTCCACAGTGGCGGGAAGTTCCCGACCTGGTAGCCGCCGTCGCCCAAATCCCACGGTTCGGCGATGAGCTTGACCTGCGACACGACCGGATCCTGCTGGACCATCTCGAAGAACGCTGAGAGCCGGTCGACGTCGTGGAACTGCCGCGCCAGAGCCGCGGCGAGATCGAACCGGAAGCCGTCTACATGCATCTCCAGCACCCAGTATCGCAGCGAGTCCATGATCAGCTGGAGCACGTGCGGACTGCTCATCAGCAGACTGTTGCCGGTGCCAGTGGTGTCGAAATAGTGGCTGCGGTCAGGCGGGTCGGTTAGCCGGTAGTAGGCGGAATTGTCGATGCCGCGAAAGGACAGCGTCGGGCCCAGGTGGTTGCCCTCGGCGGTGTGGTTGTAGACCACATCCAAGATGACTTCGAGGCCAGCCTCGTGCAACGCGCGCACCATCGACTTGAACTCAGGCACCTGCTCGCCTAGCTGGCCCGACGCTGAGTAGGCGTGGTGCGGCGCGAAGAAGCCGATCGTGTTGTAGCCCCAGTAGTTGGACAGGCCGCGTTCGGTCAGGAACCCGTCGCTGACGAACTGGTGAACCGGCATCAGCTCGACTGCGGTCACGCCGAGGTGCGACAAGATGCTCGATGACTGCCGGGTGCGCTAGGCCTGCGTATGTGCCGCGCTGTTCCTCCGGCACCGCAGGGTGCAGCTTCGTCAGCCCCTTCACGTGGGCCTCGTAGATCACGCTCTGGCGGTAGGGCGTTCGCGGCGACCGGTCGTTGCCCCAGTCGAAGTACGGGATTCGCGACTACGCTGCGCGGCACGAACGGCGCGGAGTCGGTGCGGCTTCGGGCGTCCGGAGGAGTCGAACTCGTAGCCGAAGACCGCCTGGTCGAACGCGACCGTGCCGTCGATCGCCCTGGCGTACGGGTCGAGCAGCAGTTTGGCCGGGTTGCACCGGTGCCCCGCCTGCGGCTGGTACGGGCCATGAACGCGGTAGCCGTAACGCTGACCAGAGCCGACACCGGGCAGGTAGCCGTGCCAGATGAAGCCATCGACCTCGGTCAGGGCTACCCGTTCCTCGGTGCCTGCTCCTGCTCCGTCGGACAGGCATAGCTCGACGTGGTCGGCCACTTCGGAATACAGCGCGAAGTTCGTTCCTATCCCGTCGTAGGTCGCGCCGAGCGGGTAGCTGTGTCCCGGCCACGCGGTCCGGCTTGTCGTGCGCTGCTCGCTCGGCGCGTTGTCCGCCGGGTTCATGCCACCTCCGCCTCGCAGGGTCCGCCCTTTCAGGGTCGCAGAGACCGGCAAGGGTGGTACGTCGGAGACCAGAGCTTCGCCACCCAGATGCTGCCAAACGGGAATTTCGGGCCGAAGAAAACGGCCGTGCGATGAGCTATTGGTGCCCGTACGGGCGATTTACGGCTGCGGCGCCTCCGGTAGCGGCAACGCCGTGGGTCACCGCGGCTGCCGCTGTGCCGCCGCGTCGCCGTCGTCGGCCTGGCCACCGTCAGGGCCGGCCGCCGGGGCCGCCGAGCCGCTCCCGTTGTGCTTCGAATGGTGGACCGCAGGGAGGTGGGGTGCGCGGGAGGTGCGGCGCCGGCAGGTGCGGGGCCGGAATGTGGGGTGTCGGGAGGTAGGCCGCCGGATGCTGCAGGCGTTCGAGGGCCGCGTGCGGCAGCTGCGCCAGATCTCTGAACACCGGCGCCCTGGCTACCAGGATCACGCCGCCGACCATCGCCGCAACGCCAGCCAGCTGAACCGCTAGTAGCAGCGGAGTAACGTGCACGATGTCGCCGAAGACCACGATGCCAAGCACGATGCCTGCGGCCGGCTCGGCTGCGGTTACGGCAGGTAGCGATGCGTGCAGCTGCGCGGCGCTGAACGCGTTCTGCATAAGCCAGATGCCGATGATGCTGGCCATGATCGTCGCGTAACCGGGCCAGTGGACCAGCAGGCCAAGCGGGTGCCTGCCGTCAATCTCCTGAACGCTCAGCCGGGTGAAGGCGTCCGCGATGCCGAGGAACAGGCCGGCTGCGGTGCCGGTCAGTGTCGCCCGCGCGGTGCCTGACCGGCGGCGGCCGAGCTGGACCAGCGCGACAGCGATCAGGGCGATGAGGCCGGCCGCTGGCCAGTGCGAGAAGGAGCCGAACGACTCGCCCGGCGCGCGCACCGACCGAGTCAGCGACAGCGCCGTCACGCCCGCCGTCAGCAGAATGGCACCCACTACCTCGGTCCGGCGCAGCGCCTGCCCGGATAGCGGGACAGCCAGCACCAGAGCGAAGATCAGGCTCGTGGTGAGCAGAGGCTCGCTGACCGACAAGTCGAGATGGCCGAGCGTCCATGCCGACAGCAGGTCGCCGACGATCAGTATCGCCAGCCCAGCGAGCCACCTGCGGTTATGAATGAGCCGGGCAATCAGCCCGAGCCGGAGGAACTGGCCATTGCGCACCTGCTCGGCCGCGTGCTGCTGGAGCACGAAGCCGAACCCTGACAGCATGGCTGCCACTAGGGTGACCGCAATGTACACCGAGTTCCTCTCATCTCGGGCCGGACCTGCTGACGGCCTGTCCTGTCCAACGAGCCAGGCGCCGCCGAGGTTCTCCGGCATATTTGTAGCTACCAAAACTGTGCCAGGTCTTGATAGAGCACGATGGCACACAGGAAGCGGATCTTCCGCTTAATCTACGATAAACGGAACAGATGGTGCGGCGCCGGGCGACGATCAAACACACCAGGTAACGCGGCGCCGCGGACGGCGAGTCCCCGGGTTTGAGCACGCGTTATCAGGCAACGTGCTGGTGGTGGGCCGCTCAATCGTCAGCGTGCGCGCAACTGCGGGCCGCTGCCGTGAAACGCCACGAAGCCGCCGGGGCGCGCGGTGAACCGCGACCGCGCCTACTTTGCCCTCATGGGCGGCTGCATCACGGCGGTCATCTTGGCCTGGACAGTAGTGCGACTGTTCTCGGTGACGGCGGCGATTGTCATATCGGTCTGTGCCGGGCTCATTCCGCCGGTGGCTGCGATTGTCGCCAACGCTGGCGACGAAAGCTCCCGGCGTAGATAGTGCCGCCGCCGCTGCTGCGTAAGCCGGCCGCGGCGGCAGTCGCCTACCTGCTCGGTTGCGGAACCTCGCAGTTCACCTTCGGATTGGCTCCGACGTAGTTCAGCGGCCCTGCGGCGATAGTCGCAGCCACCGTGCCAGCTTTCGCGCAGCTCACATTGCCGCTGTAGTAGTGCCGCTGCAATCCGGCGAACAGCCCGATGACGACCCAGACCACAACCAATATTCCGATGATCCGCATTGAAGCCTCCGGTTACCGGGGGCGATCGCCATGATCGCCCGCGGCCAGCTGAGCCGCCTAGCGGCGGGCAGTGCCTGGCCGGATCCACAGCTACCGTGACAGGCCCGATTTAAACGGCAGCTGGTCGCAGGCACAAGCGGAGTCGGTTAGCGCTAACGGGCCGGCTTCGGGTGGTGATCCTTGGCCGTCGGGCTTTTCGACGGGTCCGCCTTGGCCAGCCGCTTGGCGGCGGCTTCCCGCCTGACCTGCCTGGCCAGGTTGGCGTTGCGGGTAGCCGCCGCGTTGTCGACCGCACCGACGAGGGTGTTGGTAATCCAGGTGAGCATCGGCGGCACTTCGGAGTGCCAGGTGGCCATGGTATGGCCGCTACCGGGGGTAAGGATCAGCGGCACATTTGCCTGGTGCAACTGGAGTTCCTGCCAGAAGTACTCAGCGTTCGCGACGTCCAGGTTGTTGGCCTTGCCTGCGCCGAGCCAGAACTCTGGCAGCACCGCGCCGGGTGCCAGCGCCCGAACCTCATCGACGGGGGTGTTCGCCGCCCGGAGCTTGGGGTTGTTCCCGAACGGGTTGACCACTCTGGCCGGATTCAGAAGCTTATTGGCGTACGGGCTGAAATAGCCGCTGAGCGACGCCGCCGCGCCGAACCGGTATCTGAACCGCAAGGCCATGTTGGCAGCGCAGAACCCGCCTTCGGAATACCCAGCCACGCCCCAGCCAGGGCCCGGCGGCTGGACCCGCAGCAGATGCGAGATGAACTGCGGCACATCCTCGGCCAGGTAGGTCAGGTCTTGCGGACCGCCGACCTGGTTCAGGCACTGAAGCGAGATGGTGTTACTGCCGTTAGCGTTCGGCATGACGAGCACTACCGGCTTTGCGCGTCCGCTACTGACCAGGTTATTGAGCGTGACCTGGACACCTACGACGTTGATCCAGTCCTGTGGTTCGCCCGGCTGGCCATGGATCAGTTCGACCACCGGGAACTTGAAGTCCTTGTACTGCGGTTCGAAGTACTGCGGCGGCAGGTAGACGTAGGCATCGCGCGTGATGTGGCTCAGCTTCCCGGCAATGTTCAGGTGCAGGGTGTAACCCTGCTGCAGCGCCAGCTTCAGGTAGACGGAGTTCGCGTCGAACACCGGGCTGCGATCGCCGACCAGCAAGCTGCCAACCGACACCTTCGGGCCGGAGTTCGGGTTCGAGTTGGAGAAGTCGGCGATCGCGGCGCCCCAGGTCTCGTAATAGCTGAAATACCTGTTCACGGCCAGGATGCCGAATTGCGCAGCCACGATGAAGGCCAGGCAACCAGCGAGGATGCGGATGGCAACCCGCTTCGCGAGACGAGCCACCACACCAGGACGCCGAAGATCAGGATCAGCAGCACGAAGAGGAACGTGCTCTGCGGCTCAAGCACTCACGCCTCCGGGGCCACCGGGGCGGCTGCCGCCAGTCGCGTTCGCTGGCCGGATCCCACTGCGGAGGCAGTCAGCGCAGGCAGCTTCGCCACCGTCGCCGACCGGATGACACGAGTCAACTAACTAACCCCGTTCAGGTAAGGCGCTGCCACTTTACCGGCGCCTCCGGGCTTGGTGGTCACACGCGGACTCTACCTGGGCAGCCGGACCCGCCTTGGCAGCGCGGCTGAAGCTTTTGCCGCTCAAGACCGTAGCGAGGCACTCCGTGGCCGAGCTAATCGAGCCGAGCCCGAATCGAGTTGCCGCTCACGACCGTCGCGAGGGGTTCGGTGACGCCACCAGATCCAGGCCGGATGTTTGAGGCCTGCACAGCGGGCACAACGAAGCGCGGGCGGATCCCCTCATCCGCCCGCTGGCGGAACCCCACCCGCCGCAAGGGAGTGGACATGACGACGGTAGCGACGCCAATGACGGCAACCGGGCTCCGTGATCTCGACGAACTGCAAGACGCGGAGCTGCTCACCATGATCCAGCCGGCTGCACGCGGCAGCGCGGTGCGCGACGCCGCCTGCGAGGTGCTGGTCACCAGGTACCGGCCGCTGGTCAGGTCGTGCGTGCTGCGATACAAGAACAGCACGGAATCACACGAGGAGCTGATGCAGGTTGGCTACGTCGGCTTGCTGAAGGCCATCAACAACTTCGATCCGGCCGTCGGGACCAGCCTGGCCGGATACGCCCAGCCGTGCGTCAGCGGCGAGATCAAGCGGCACTTCCGTGACAAGCGCTGGCAGGTGCACGTCAAGCGGTCGCTGCAGGAGCTGCGTCTCGAGCTGCGAAACGCGGCCGCGGAGCTGACTGGAAAGCTCGGCCGCGACGCCGACCGACGATGAGCTGGCCAGGCACCTGGACGTCAGCGACGACGACGTCCGCGCCGCACGACAGGCCGAGCTGGCCTTCCAGGCGGCTTCGCTCGACTCACCGGTCACCACCCAGGATGGCTCGGCGAGCCTCGCTGACCTGCTCGGCGACGAGGACCCGCAGCTTGAGCACGTGATCGACATGCAGGCGGTCTGGACCCACTGGGGCGAGCTTCCCGACCGCGAGCAGCAACTGCTGCTCATGCGCTTTTACGGCAACATGACCCAGTCTGAAATCGGCGAGCAGCTCGGCATCTCCCAGATGCACGTGTCCCGGCTGCTCGCTGAGGCGCTGTCCTACCTGCGAGCTCACCTAGTCGAGCCGGTGCCCGCATGAGCGCGCACGTCAGGCCGGATACGTTAGCGAAGGGAACACACCGGTGAAGACCGCGACGGCCCTCACGGTAGCGGCGATCGGCGCCATCCTGGCCTTCGCCGTGACTGCTGAGCCATCCTTCTTCAATTTCCACGCGGCCGGGTGGGTGCTGATGCTGACCGGCATCGCCGGCGCGATCGTCCCTCGCCGCAGCTACGGCTGGCTGCGCCGCCGGCTGGTACTGAACACAGGCGGCAACCAGCGCAAGGAAGTCGACGTCAGGCAGCAGCATTTCTCGCGGCTGCTGGTTCCCGGTGGCCTGATCACGCAGGCTCGCGACATCACGCAGGCTCCCGACGCGAACACCACCAGCAGCGAGAAGGTGCCGGTGGAGAGCGACACCATCGAGCAGTTCATCGAGGAGTGACGCGGATTTGTCCGTAGCGGCGCGCGCGCCGGGTTTGTGCGCGAGCGCCGCTGGGCATATGTTAGCTAGCGGTGTCTACGAAGCAGGCACGCCTTCACGCCAGCAATGGCGTGTGCACTTCACGGTGCAGTACGAGGGTGTGCCTTTCTTATGTCTGGCCCCTGGTGCGTGCGCTGTGATCCCAGCGAGATTCTCCAGGAGGCCTCACAATGCGGATCGCAATGATTACCGCGCACAGCCCCCTCGCCCGCGCTGCCAGCCATGGCGACGGGCAGCTGCTGCATGCCTGCTGTGCTCGCCCGCGCACTGGCCAGGGACGGGCACCGCGTCACCCTGTACGCGCGACGGCAGGATCCGGTCGCGCCGAGTACCGCGATCCTCGGCGCCGGGGTATCCGTCGAGCACGTCAAGGCCGGACCCGCCAGGGAACTCAGCCCTGAGGCGGCCGCCAGGTACATGCCCGAGGTTGCGGCGGGCCTGGCCGATCGCTGGCGGATCAAGCCACCGGATGTCGTGCATGCCTTCTCCTGGACCGCCGGGCTCGCTGCTATCGGCGCAGTCCGCGGCAGCGGTATCCCGGTCGTGCAGAGCTTCGAGTCGCTCGGCTCAATCGAGCGGCGGCAGGCCGGCGCTGAGGTTTCCGGCGCCGGGTAAGGCTCGAGGCGTCGATCGGCCGCACGGTGGCTGCCGTGCTGGCCAGGTCGGAGGAAGAGGGAAGCGAGCTGGCCAGGCTTGCCGTGCCGAAGTCGGTCATCCGGGTGATTCCCGCCGGTGTCGACACCGCGCAGTTCAGACCGGAAGACGTCCGGGCCAAGGCCAACGACAAGCCCAGGCTGATTGCGTTCGCCGATGACCAGGCGCGCGGGCTCGCTGCCGTGATCCGCGCACTCGCTCAGCTGCCGGGCGCCGAGCTGACGATCGTCGGCGGCCCGGACGCTAGGCACCTGCCGCGGTCTGGGCCGTTCCGCGAGGTTGCTCAGCTCGCCACCGAACTCCGCGTGCGGGGCCGGGTCACGTTCGCCGGCGAGGTCGCCGATGCTGAGCTTCCGGCCCTGCTGCGCTCGGCCGACGTGATGGTCAGCGCGACGAGCTACGACCCGACGGGTCTGGCCGCCATCCAGGCAATGTCCTGCGGCCTGCCGGTCGTCGGCTCGGCCGTCGGCGGGCAGCGGGATGCGGTGATCGACGGCATTACCGGCCTGCTGGTCGAGCCGGACCATCCGGCCATGCTGGTGCACCGGCTGCGAGCGCTGCTGGCGCAGCCGGCCATGCTGCAGGCCTACGGCATCGCCGCGGGCGACCGGGCGCGGTCGCGTTACTGCATCGACCGGATCGGCAGCGAGACCGCTGCGGCTTACGAGCGCTGCCTGCCGCGGACTGCCGCGCCAGAGGAAGAACTGGCCGAGCTGCTGGACTCCGAAGACCTGCGCGGGGTCGCCGCTTTCGCCTAGACCGCAGGCTGCGGGGGTTTGTACGGGACGCGGCCGGGGCGACGCACGTGGCGAGACTGCCCCGGCCGCTGCCCGTACCTGCCAGGCGGCTGCGTGCGGCATGCTTGACTGGCACCCGCAAGGTCGGCTGGTCCCGTTGCCGGCTGCTGCGTCAGCACACCGGGCCGCCAGAGCCCGTTCCCGTTGTGGAGATTGCCGTCGTGATAACTACTGGGCAAGTCCGGCTGGCCGACTACACAACGCTCCGGCTTGGTGGTCCGGCTGCGCGGTTCGTCGATACGGGCAGCGAGGATGAGCTCATCGCCGCGGTCCGGTCGGCGGACGCTCAGGCTGAGCCGGTGCTCGTGCTCGGCGGCGGCAGCAACCTGGTCGTCGCAGACGAGGGCTTCCCAGGCGTGGTCGTGCTCGCTGGTGCTAGCGGCGCGCAGTTCGCCGTCGACGGCGACGGAGTCGACGTGACCGTCGCGGCCGGGCATGACTGGGATGAGTTCGTGCAGTGCTGCCTCGCCGAGGGCCTCTCCGGAGTTGAGTGCCTGTCCGGCATTCCGGGCCGGGCCGGAGCCACGCCGATCCAGAACGTGAATGCCTACGGTCAGGACGTTGCCGACACGATCACCTCGGTGCGGGCCTATGACCGGCTCAGTGACCGGGTCGTCCAGATCGCCGGTGCCGACTGTGGCTTCGGATACCGGACCAGCGTGTTCAAGCGGCAGGCGGCTTCGGCTGGTCGGGGCGGGGCGCTGAACGCGGCATCGGCCACGGGCCGGTTCGTGATCATCGCGGTGACGTTCCGGCTGCCGGCCAGTACGTTGTCGGCGCCGGTCCGGTACGGCGAGCTGAGCCGGGTGCTCGGGGTGAACGAGGGCGACCGGGTGCCCGCTGCGGCTGCCCGCGACGCCGTGCTGCAGCTGCGCCGCGGCAAGGGGATGGTGCTCTGCGACGCTGACCCCGATACCCGGAGCGCGGGCTCGTTCTTTACCAACCCGGTCGTCAGCGCTGCGCAGTACGACGAGCTGGTCGGGCGGCTGGTGGCTGCCGCCGGACCGGGCGCTGGTGACCCGGGCGCTGGTGACCCGGGCGCTGGTGACCCGGGTGCTGGTGACCCGGGTGCTGGTGACCTGGGTGCTAATGACCTGGGTCGGGGCGTGGCTGTGCCGCACTGGCCGGCCTCCGACGGCCAGGTGAAGCTGTCGGCGGCGTGGCTGATCGAGCACGCCGGATTCAGCAAGGGCTGGCAGCTGCCCGGTGACACCGATGGCGCCCGTATCTCGACTAAGCACGCGCTGGCGCTGACCAATCCGGGCCATGCCAGCACGGCGAGCCTGATCCGGCTCGCAAGAGCGATCAAGGCTGGCGTGCTCGCTAGCTACGGCGTGGCGCTGACGAACGAGCCGGTTCTCGTCGGCGTGGAACTCTGAATCTCGCCGGCCGGTCCGGATTTCCCCATGATGGTTGTGAGATTTGGGGTGCTATAGGCCCCCAGATTCCACAACGATCATGACCAAAGCCGTGCTGAGCGCTGGACTGGCAGCGGCCCGGTCTCGTCGCCGGGCGAGCTGGCCAGCCAGTCGTCGATCCCGGCAAGCAGCCGGGCTTTGACGGTGTCCGCGGCAGCCGAGCCGAGTACGGACATTCGCGCGAGGCTCGCCAGGTCGCCATCGGACAGCTCGTGCACGGTCCGGGCCAGTTCATATTGCGCAGCCAGCCGTGGCCCGAACAGCAGCGGATCGTCGGCCGCCAGCGCTACCTGGACCCCGGCCTCCAGCAGCCCCAGCAACGGCACGTCGCGTGCGGTGGCAGCGACGCCGAGCGCCACGTTCGAGGTGGGGCAGACCTCCAGCGTGATCTGGCTGGCCGCGAGCCTCCGCAGCAGTTCCGGGTCGCCGGCTGCCGACACTCCGTGGCCGATTCGATCGGCGTGCAGCTCCTCCAGGCAGGCACGCACGCTGGCGGGCCCGGCCAGCTCGCCGCCGTGCGGAACCGAGCGCAGCCCGGCCCGCGCCGCGATCCGGAAGGCCGGAACAAAGTCGGCGACCGTGCCGCGGCGTTCGTCGCTGCTGAGGCCGAATCCGATCACCCCGCGGCCGGCGTACCGGGACGCGAGCCGAGCCAGCGTGCGGGCCTCCAGCGGGTGCTTGGTGCGGTTCGCGGCGACGACGATCCCGATGCCGACGCCTGCGTGCCGAGCGGCGTCCGCCGCCGCGTCGAGGACGAGTTCGAGCATCGGCGTCAGCCCGCCGAACCGGGCGGCGTAACCCGACGGATCTATCTGAAGCTCCAGCCAGCCCGAACCGTCGGCACGCTCGTCCTGCGCAGCTTCGGATATCAGCCGGCGGACGTCAGCCTCGGTCCTGACGACCGACCTGGCGATGTCATAGAGCCGCTGGAACCGGAACCAGCCGCGCTCGTCGGCTGCGCTCAGCTGCGGCGGCCATTCCTCGAGGAGAGCGTCGGGCAGGTGCACGCCGTGATGCGCGGCCAGCTCGACGAGGGTGGCATGCCGCATTGATCCGGTGAAGTGCAGGTGCAGGTGCGCCTTCGGCAGCGCAGCAATCGGCCGGGGCATCTGGCAAGTCTGCCAGCCTGCAAGCCGGGCGCCGAGTTCGCTAGTCCCCAGTACTCAGCGAGGGCGGTACTCAGCGAGGGCGGCGCTTAGCGAGGGCGGTGCTTAGCGACGCGGTGCTAAGTAGTGCGTGCGCTAGTGCGCGGCGCTCAGCAGCTTCGCCAGCCGGGAGACGCCTTCCTCCAGGTCCTCATCCCCCAGAGCGCAGGACAGCCGGAAGTAGCCGTCGGTGCCGAAGGCTTCGCCCGGCACTACGGCGACGTCTGCCTCGTCGAGCAGGAGCTCCGCGAGCTGGCCGGAGGTCGTGGGCCGCTGGCCGGCGATCTGCTTGCCGAGGACTCCCTTCACCGACGGGTAGCAGTAGAACGCGCCCTCGGGCAGCGGGCAGACGACACCAGGCACGTCGTTGAGCATCGCGGTCATTACCTGCCGCCGCCGGTCGAATGCTGAGCGCATCGTCGCCACCGCGGACAGGTCGCCGGACACGGCCGTCAGCGCGGCCGCCTGCGCGACGTTGCAAACGTTAGAGGTGGCATGTGACTGCAGGTTGATCGCGGCCTTGATGACGTCGGCCGGGCCGGCCATCCAGCCCACCCGCCAGCCGGTCATCGCATATGTCTTGGCGACACCGTTCAGCACCACGCAGCGGTCGGTGATCTCCGGAGCCACCACGGGCATCGACACGAACCGCGCGTCGCCGTAGACCAGATGCTCGTAGATCTCATCGGTAACGACCCAGATCCCGCGCTCGGCCGCCCACCTGCCGATCTCGGCTATCTGCTCGGGCGGGTAAACGGCGCCAGTCGGGTTCGATGGTGACACGAACAGCAACAGCTTGGTGCGGTCCGTCAGGTGAGCTTCGAGCTGCTCGACGCTCACCAGGTAACCGCTCGTCTCGTCGGTATGCACCCGGACGGGAACGCCCCCTGCGAGGGCAATTGACTCCGGATAGCTGGTCCAGTACGGGGTTGGCAACAGCACTTCGTCGCCCGGGTCGAGCAGGGTGGCGAACGCCTGGTACACCGCGTGCTTGCCGCCGTTCGTCACGAGCACCTGGCTGGCGGACAGCACAAGGCCGGAGTCACGAGCCGTCTTGGCAGCGATTGCCTCGCGTAGCTCGGGCAGCCCCGCTGCGGGCGTGTACTTGTGGAATTTCGGCTCAGCGCAGGCACGCTGCGCTGCCTCGACGATGTAATCGGGAGTCGGGAAGTCAGGTTCTCCCGCGCCGAAACCGATGACCGGGCGGCCGGCGGCCTTAAGTGCCTTCGCCTTCGCGTCCACCGCGAGCGTGGCGGATTCGGAAATCGCGGCGATCCGGGCCGAGATCCTTGCCGATGCGTGAGCCATGTCATCTATGCTCCCACCTTGGGCGTGCCAGCCGGTGCTCGGCCGGGGAGTTGGGCCTGGCCGTCTTTTTCCCTCGTGACGGCAGGAGATCGGGCTCGGGCGCGGCCCCCGGCTGCCGGGAGTGGCAGGCTGCTGCTCAACTGCGCGGTTCGACTGGGGGCCGCTGGCCACGTACACTTCTGGATCTGGTGGTGGTCCGCCAGTGGCCCGTGCATGCCCGCGCGAGCCGTCACAGGGCAGTAGCTCAATTGGCTAGAGTTCCGGTCTCCAAAACCGGCGGTTGGGGGTTCGAGTCCCTCCTGCCCTGCGAGTACGGTCCGTGCGGCCTGCGGACAAATGGCGGCGTCAGCCGACAGGAATCGTTGCTCAGGTGAGGACATGGCGACTCAGACACGTGGCCCGGCCCCAGACAAGGCCGCGAAGCCGAACCGCCCGGCGAAACAAGACCGGACCAGCCCGGCCGAGTTCGTCTCCGAGGTGCGGGACGAGCTTCGCAAGGTGGTCTGGCCAACGCGTAAGGAGCTAGTGACCTATACGACGGTCGCGCTGATCTTCATCTTGATCATGGTCGGGATCGTGAGCGGCCTGGACTATGCATTTACCAGGCTGGTACTGGCCCTCTTCACCTGAGGTTCCGGCGGCTGGGTATCGGGCCGTGTACTGAGCGTGGCAGCATGATCATAGTGGTCCGGCGTGCCACGCGGCTGTGGAGTTACGCGGCGCTGAGGTTCAGCCAGGAGCGCAGCGAGAGCGCAGGGGAGATAGAGAATCGTGTCCGAGTCCGAATGGCCGCTCGGCGGCTCGCCAGCAGACGAGCCGACGGCAGATGAACCGACGGCCAGTGAACTGACGGCTGCCGAGCAGGCTGGCAGCGCACCTGAAGTCAGCTTCGCCGACGTGCTGCCGCCCGCCGGGGCGGACGAGGCTGGCGAGGTAAGCGAGGCAGGCAGCGCCAACGGGGCTGCACCCCCGGACGAGGACGGCGACCCTGTTCAGCAGTTCAAGGCCGAACTGCGCTTGCTGCCAGGTGACTGGTACGTGGTGCACTCGTACGCGGGTTATGAGAACCGGGTGCGGACCAACCTGGAGAGCCGGACACAGTCCCTCAATATGGAGGACTACATCTTCCAGATCGAGGTACCTACCCACGAGGTCGTCGAGATCAAGTCGGGCAAGCGCCAGCAGGTCCAGGAGAAGGTACTGCCCGGCTACATCCTGGTGCGGATGGATCTCACCGATGAGTCGTGGGCGGCTGTCCGGAACACTCCCGGAGTCACTGGCTTCGTCGGGCTGTCGAGCCGGCCATCGCCACTGAGCCTGGACGAGGTTGCCAACTTGCTGGCGCCGGTGCCCGAGGAGAAGGCGGCGAAGAAGGCCGAGGCGGTTCGCGCGGCGGCGGTCGACTTCGAGATCGGCCAGTCAGTTACCGTGATGGACGGGCCGTTCGCGACGCTGCCCGCAACCGTGAACGAGATCAACCCGGACACCCAGAAGCTGAAGGTGCTCGTGTCGATCTTCGGCCGGGAGACACCAGTCGAGCTTTCCTTCGACCAGGTCAGCAAGATCTAGGCCGCGACACCTTCAGCATCAAGACCCAGCCCGGCACGCAAGGATTTACCAGAACAGTGACAGTGAGGTAAGGACCACAGATGGCCCCGAGGAAGAAGAAGATCGCTGCGATCGTCAAGGTGCAGCTGAACGCGGGTGCCGCGACGCCGGCACCGCCGGTCGGTACCGCCCTGGGCCCGCACGGCGTCAACATCATGGACTTCGTCAAGCAGTACAACGCCGCGACGGAGAGCCAGCGAGGCAACGTCATCCCGGTGGAGATCACGATCTACGAGGACAGGTCGTTCAGTTTCGTCACCAAGACGCCTCCGGCACCTGAGCTGATCAAGAAGGCAGCGGGCGTGCAGAAGGGCAGCGGCGAGCCGCACAAGACCAAGGTCGGCTCGATGACCCGGGCGCAGGTCAGGGAGATTGCCCAGGTCAAGATGCCGGACCTGAACGCGAGGTCTATCGAGGCAGCTGAGAAGATCATCGCTGGCACGGCACGATCGATGGGCATCAAGGTCGAAGGCTAAGTTCCTGGCTGCGCGCCTTCGGGCCGTCCGGGGAATGAGCCTGCCCGTTCCCGTGCTCAATAATTGCAAGACGTTCGTGCCGGGAAGGCACGAATTGTGGCAGGGCCAGGCGCTGGCCCGCTGACCACGACCTCCGCGAGATTCAGGAGAAGCTATGAAGCGCAGTAAGGCATACCGCAAGGCAGAGGAACGCATCGACGCGAGCCGGCTCTACACGCCGGCCGAGGCGGTCGCCCTCGCCAAGGAAACGTCTACGACCAAGTTCGACGCCACGGTCGAGGCCGCGTTCCGGCTGGGCGTCGACCCGCGCAAGGCCGACCAGATGGTCCGCGGCACGGTCAACCTGCCGAACGGGACCGGCAAGACGGCCCGCGTGCTGGTCTTCGCGACCGGCGAGCGCGCCGAGGAAGCTCGGGCCGCCGGCGCTGACTACGTCGGCTCGGACGAGCTGATCGAGCGGGTCCAGGGCGGCTTTCTCGACTTCGACGCCGTCGTCGCCACGCCGGACCTGATGGGTAAAGTCGGCCGTCTCGGCCGGATTCTCGGACCGCGCAGCCTGATGCCGAACCCGAAGACCGGCACCGTCACGATGGACGTCGGCAAGGCCGTGACCGAGATCAAGGGCGGGAAGATCGAGTTCCGCGTCGACAAGAACAGCAACCTGCACCTGATCATCGGTAAGGCGTCGTTCCCGGACCGGGCGCTGGTCGAGAACTACGCCGCCGCCCTTGACGAGGTCATCCGGCTCAAGCCGGCCGCGGCCAAGGGCAAGTACGTCAAGAAGATCGCGATCACAACGACGATGGGCCCGGGCGTTCAGGTCGACCCCGGTATTACCAGGGGCCTGATCGCCGAGTTCGAGGAGTCTGCTGCAGTCTGACGCCAGGCTGGCGGCGGTTGGCTGGGCGCGGTTCTTGCGCCCGCCGGCTATCTAGCGCTGCGGGCCCGGTTCGCTGTCCCCGGACGGCGGACCGGGCCTTTTGCTTCTTCAGTCACAGCACTGCAGGTCGGCCGGACCGGCGACACTTGTGCGATGTTCGCCGGAAAGCCCTCGGCCGCCGGTACTGATTTGGCCGCTGCGGCCTCCGCCGCGTAGCCTGTAGACCTGCCAAAGACCGTCGGCTGTTGCCGTGCGCCAAGCGCGGTGACCGAAGGCCCGCCATGCGGGCGGCCCGCGCAGGCGACTGAGCTGGACTAGGGACGAGATTGACGTCCGTTCCTGGCCGTGCCCCGTGCGCCCTGCGTACGGGGCGTTCGTATTCCAGGGCCTTGCCGACACCGGACAGAGCCGGGCCTGCCGCACCGCGGCCGGGTACGGACGAGAAGGGAGGCCCGTGGCGAGGGCAGAAAAGGTGACCGCGGTCGCCGAGCTGACCGAGCGGTTCCAGAGCTCGTCCGGCGCGGTGCTGACCGAGTACCGCGGTCTGACTGTGGCGCAGCTGAGCGAGCTGCGTCAGGCACTGGGCGAGAACGCGACGTTCTCGGTCGTCAAGAACACGCTCACCAAGATCGCAGCAACCGAAGCCGGCGTGACCACCGAGCTTACGGATCTGCTCAGCGGCCCGTCGGCTATCGCGTTCGTGCAGGGCGACGTCGTCGAGGCGGCGAAGGGCCTGCGCGACTTCTCGCGGGCGAACCCGCTGCTGGTGATCAAGGGCGGCTTGCTTGACGGCAAGCCGCTGCGGCCGGACGAGATCGCCAAGCTAGCTGACCTCGAATCGCGCGAGGTGCTGCTGGCCAAGCTGGCGGGCGCGATGAAGGCGTCAATGGCCGGCGCTGCGGCGACCTTTGCAGCGCTGCCGTCCCAGATGGCGAGGCTGCTGGGAGCGCTCGAGCAGAAGAAGGCCGCAGACGGCGACGGCGGCTCGGCCGTTGCGGCTGCTGCCAGCCCGGGGCCAGAAGGACCAGCACCGGAGGCGGCCGAGGCGGCGCCGGAAGCGGCTCCGGCGGCGCCGGAAGCGGCAGCTGGGCCGGAAACGACAGAGGACAGCTCAGAGAGCTAACCAGTCACCACGGTGACACGACTGATTACCGCAGGTGGCCCGGTAGCCATCGGCGACACGCTCACGGAATGGAAGAGGAAGCACCACAATGGCAAAGCTCAGCGCGGACGACCTGCTCGAGGCGTTCAAGGAGATGACGCTGATCGAGCTCTCTGAGTTCGTGAAGCAGTTCGAGGACACGTTCGACGTCAAGGCGGCCGCTCCGGTAGCAGTCGCGGGTGTTGCCGCTCCCGCCGGCGCCGGCGGCGCTGGCGCCGAGGAGGCCGAGGAGAAGGACGAGTTCGACGTCATCCTCGAGGCCGCCGGCGACAAGAAGATCCAGGTCATCAAGGAGGTCCGCACCCTCACGAGCCTCGGGCTCAAGGAGGCGAAGGACCTGGTCGATGGCGCTCCCAAGCCGCTGCTTGAGCGCGTCAACAAGGAGGCCGCGGAGAAGGCCAAGGCCGCTCTCGAGGGCGCCGGGGCCACCGTCACCGTCAAGTAACACGGGTTTTGGGGGCCAGCGCCATAGGTGCTGACCAGCAACGGCCCGCTGTAGCCGCGTTCGACGGCCGCAGCGGGCCGGTTGCGTTGCTGCAGCCACCCCGCGGCGGGACGCCGCCACCGGCACTGCATATCGCCGCCATCGGAATGAACCGCCGACACGAAGTGTTACTACTTGCTGGCAGACTGAGATCGAAGGTCAACGACCGCTGAACGAATGGGCTTACCCATTTGCTCAGCCAGCTAAACCCGACACATGTTGTGAGCTTCGTCACGCAGCTCGTGGTTGCGACACAAGCCCTCTAGGGCTTGACGTTTCGCTTCTGAGGAGCGATGCTCCATTGCAACCGTGAACCTCATAGTGTCGTAAAGTTGACCAGCGGTGTGTCCTTCGACTACACTGCCAATTTGCGCTGCACCCACTCGTCCTCGGCTTCTTCCCTTACCCTAGCGGCGTAGCCGCAGGGCGTTTAGCGTGCGCGCGGTGCACCGTCCGTCTCAAGCTCGGAAGGACCCCTGTTGGCAGCCTCGCGCAGCGCCTCAGCTACCGCCCTTGGTCCCCATCGTATTTCTTTCGCTCGCATTCACGAGCCCCTAGAGGTGCCCAGCCTCCTGGCCTTGCAAACAGAGTCGTTCGACTGGCTGCTCGGCAACGAACGCTGGCGCGCCAGGCTCGATGCCGAGAAGAAGGCGGGGCATAAGAATCTCCCGGAGCAGTCCGGCCTCGAAGAGATCTTCGAGGAGATCAGTCCCATTGAGGATTTCACGGGGACCATGTCGCTCTCGTTCCGGGACCACCGGTTCGAGCCGCCCAAGTACTCCGCGGAGGAGTGCAAGGACAAGGACATGACCTTCTCCGCACCCATGTT
This sequence comes from uncultured Actinomycetota bacterium, assembly GCA_963831615.1. GTDB lineage: Bacteria > Actinomycetota > Actinomycetes > Streptosporangiales > Streptosporangiaceae > JAJYUU01. The sequence goes on from CAWHQU010000008.1 coordinate 1,449,174, forward strand.
CGTCACCGCTGAGTTCATCAACAACTCCACCGGTGAGATCAAGAGCCAGACGGTCTTCATGGGCGACTTCCCGCTCATGTCGGCTAAGGGCACTTTCATCATCAACGGCACTGAGCGTGTTGTCGTATCCCAGCTTGTCCGGTCGCCGGGTGTTTACTTCGACCGCCAGGTCGACAAGACCTCGGACAAGGACATCTACAGCTGCAAAGTCATCCCGTCGCGAGGCGCGTGGCTTGAATTTGAGATCGACAAGCGGGACAGCGTAGGCGTCCGCATCGACCGTAAGCGCAAGCAGAGCGTCACCGTGCTGCTCAAGGCGCTCGGCTGGGACGAGGCGCGCATTCTGGAGCGGTTCGGCCAGTTTGAGTCCATGCGGGCGACTCTGGAGAAGGACCACACGACCGGCCAGGACGACGCGCTGCTCGACATCTACCGCAAGCTGCGGCCCGGTGAGCCGCCGACCCGCGAGTCGGCGCAGGCGCTGCTGGAGAACCTGTACTTCAACTCCAAGCGCTACGACCTGGCCAAGGTCGGCCGTTACAAGATGAACAAGAAGCTCGGGCTGTCGCTGCCGATCAGCCAGGGCACCCTGACTGAGGAAGACATCGTCGCCACCATCGAGTACCTCGTCCGGCTGCACGTCGGCGAGGAGGAGATGAAGTCGGGGTCGGAGATGATCCCGGTGGAGACCGACGACATCGACCACTTCGGCAACCGGCGCCTGCGCACCGTGGGCGAGCTGATCCAGAACCAGGTCCGGCTCGGCCTGGCCCGGATGGAGCGGGTTGTCCGTGAGCGGATGACGACCCAGGACGTCGAGGCCATCACGCCGCAGACGCTGATCAACATTCGCCCGGTCGTGGCCTCCATCAAGGAGTTCTTCGGCACCAGCCAGCTGTCCCAGTTCATGGACCAGACCAACCCGCTGGCCGGGCTGACGCACAAGCGCCGTCTGTCGGCTCTTGGCCCGGGCGGTCTTTCACGGGAACGGGCTGGTTTCGAAGTCCGCGACGTGCACCCGAGCCATTACGGCCGGATGTGCCCGATTGAGACCCCGGAAGGTCCGAACATCGGTCTGATCGGGTCGCTGTCGTCCTACGGCAGGGTGAACGCGTTCGGCTTCGTCGAGACGCCTTACCGCAAGGTCAAGAACGGCAAGGTGACCGAGCAGCTCGACTACCTGACCGCCGACGAGGAAGACCGGCACGTTATCGCGCAGGCGAACACGCCGATCGACTCCGACGGCACCTTCTCCGAGGACCGGGTCCTGGTCCGCCGTAAGGGCGGCGAGGTGGACTACATCCACCCGGACGAGGTCGACTACATGGACGTCTCACCGCGTCAGATGGTGTCGGTCGCGACCGCGATGATCCCGTTCCTCGAGCATGACGACGCTAACCGGGCGCTGATGGGCTCGAACATGCAGCGCCAGTCCGTCCCGCTGCTGCGCAGCGAGGCACCACTGGTCGGCACCGGCATGGAGTACCGCGCCGCGGTCGACGCTGGCGACGTGATCGTGGCCGAGAAGGCCGGCGTGGTCGAGCAGGTAAGCGCCGACTACGTCACCGTGGCCAACGACGACGGCACCCGGACCGACTACCTGGTGGCCAAGTTCCGCCGGTCCAACCAGGGCACCTGCTTCAACCAGAAGCCGGTGGCCAAGGAGGGTCAGCGGGTCGAGGCCGGTCAGGTGATCGCTGACGGCCCGTGCACCGACAACGGCGAGATGGCGCTCGGCCGCAACCTGCTGGTCGCTTTCATGCCGTGGGAGGGCCACAACTACGAGGACGCGATCATCCTGTCCCAGCGTCTGGTCCAGGACGACGTGCTCTCCTCGATCCACATCGAGGAGCACGAGGTCGACGCCCGCGACACCAAGCTGGGACCGGAGGAGATCACCAGGGACATCCCGAACGTCTCCGACGAGGTCCTCGCTGACCTCGACGACCGCGGCATCATCAGGATCGGCGCCGAGGTCGTAACCGGGGACATCCTGGTCGGCAAGGTCACCCCCAAGGGCGAGACCGAGCTGACCCCGGAGGAGCGGCTGCTGCGTGCGATCTTCGGCGAGAAGGCCCGTGAGGTCCGCGACACCAGCCTGAAGGTGCCGCACGGCGAGTCCGGCAAGGTCATCGGCGTCCGGGTGTTCAACCGGGACAACGGCGACGAGCTGCCACCAGGCGTGAACGAGCTGGTGCGCGTCTACGTCGCGGCCAAGCGGAAGATCACCGACGGTGACAAGCTGGCCGGCCGTCACGGCAACAAGGGCGTTATCGCCAAGATCCTGCCAGTGGAGGACATGCCGTTCCTGACGGACGGCACTGCGGTCGACATCGTGCTGAACCCGCTCGGCGTGCCCGGCCGGATGAACGTCGGCCAGGTCCTGGAGACGCACCTCGGCTGGGTCGCAAGCTCTGGCTGGGAGGTCGACGGCGACGACGCAGACTGGAAGACGCGGCTGAGGAAGATCGGCGCCGACTCGGCTACCGCCGGCAGCAGGGTCGCCACGCCCGTCTTCGACGGCGCGAAGGAGGAGGAGATCACCGGCCTGCTCTCCAGTACGCGGCCGAACCGGGACGGCGACCGGCTGGTCGGCGCTACCGGCAAGGCAATGCTGTTCGACGGGCGTACCGGCGAGCCATTCAAGGACCCGATCTCGGTCGGCTACATCTACATACTCAAGCTGTTGCACCTGGTGGACGACAAGATCCACGCCAGGTCGACCGGCCCCTACTCGATGATCACCCAGCAGCCGCTCGGCGGTAAGGCCCAGTTCGGTGGCCAGCGCTTCGGTGAGATGGAGGTCTGGGCGCTGGAGGCCTACGGCGCGGCCTACGCCCTGCAGGAGCTGCTGACGATCAAGTCCGACGACATCCTCGGGCGCGTGAAGGTCTACGAGGCCATCGTCAAGGGCGAGAACATCCCTGAGCCCGGCATCCCTGAGTCCTTCAAGGTGCTGATCAAGGAGATGCAGTCGCTCTGCCTGAACGTGGAGGTCCTCTCCAGCGACGGCGCGGCCATCGAGATGCGCGACACCGACGAGGACGTCTTCCGCGCTGCGGAAGAGCTCGGCATCGACCTGTCCCGGCGTGAGCCGAGCAGCGTCGAAGAGGTCTGATCAGCTACGAGAAGTCCGACGAACTACCCCAGGGGAAAACAAACGTGCTAGACGTCAACTTCTTCGACGACCTGCGGATTGGCCTTGCCACTGCGGACGACATCCGGATGTGGTCTCACGGCGAGGTCAAGAAGCCGGAGACCATCAACTACCGGACCCTGAAGCCGGAAAAGGACGGTCTTTTCTGCGAGAAGATCTTCGGTCCGACGAGGGACTGGGAGTGCTACTGCGGTAAGTACAAGCGCGTCCGGTTCAAGGGCATCATCTGCGAGCGGTGCGGTGTCGAGGTCACTCGGGCCAAGGTCCGCCGTGAGCGCATGGGCCACATTGAGCTGGCAGCGCCCGTTACTCATATCTGGTACTTCAAGGGAGTGCCCAGCCGTCTGGGTTACCTGCTGGACCTGGCGCCGAAGGACCTGGAGAAGGTCATTTACTTCGCCGCCTACATGATCACTTACGTGGACGACGAGGCGCGGCAGCGGGATCTGCCAAGCCTTGAGGCCAAGATCACGGTCGAGAAGGGGCAGCTGGAGCAGCGGCGCGACGCCGACATCGAGGCCCGCCAGGCAAAGCTGGAGAAGGATCTGGCTGAGCTTGAGGCAGCGGGCGCGAAGGGCGACGCTCGCCGCAAGGTCCGCGAGGCTTCCGACCGCGAGTGCAAGCAGATCCGGGACCGCGCGCAGCGGGAGATCGACCGGATCGAGGAGGTCTGGAACCGGTTCCGCACCCTGAAGGTCCAGGACCTGGAGGGCGACGAGCTGCTTTACCGCGAGATGCGGGACCGTTTCGGCCGGTACTTCCGTGGCGGCATGGGCGCACAGGCCATCCAGGAGCGGGTTGGCAGCTTCGACCTGGACGCCGAGGCCAGCAATCTGCGCGAGATCATCCGGTCCGGCAAGGGCCAGCGCAAGGCCAGGGCGCTGAAGCGGCTGAAGGTCGTGTCCGCGTTCCTGAACACCTCCAACAGCCCGCTCGGCATGGTGCTCGACTGCATCCCGGTGATCCCGCCGGACCTGCGGCCGATGGTTCAGCTGGACGGTGGCCGGTTCGCCACCTCCGACCTGAACGACCTGTACCGCAGGGTCATCAACCGGAACAATCGGCTGAAGAGGCTGCTCGACCTGGGCGCGCCCGAGATCATCGTCAACAACGAGAAGCGGATGCTGCAGGAGGCCGTCGACTCGCTGTTCGACAACGGCCGTCGCGGCCGCCCGGTCACCGGACCTGGCAACCGGCCGCTGAAGTCGCTGTCCGACATGCTCAAGGGCAAGCAGGGCCGGTTCCGCCAGAACCTGCTCGGCAAGCGCGTCGACTACTCGGGCCGCTCCGTCATCGTGGTCGGCCCGCAGCTCAAGCTGCACCAGTGCGGCCTGCCGAAGGAGATGGCAGTCGAGCTCTTCAAGCCGTTCGTGATGAAGCGCCTTGTCGACCTCAACCATGCGCAGAACATCAAGTCTGCCAAGCGCATGGTGGAGCGGGCCAGGCCGGTCGTTTGGGACGTGCTCGAGGAGGTCATCACCGAGCATCCGGTTCTGCTGAACCGCGCGCCGACTCTGCACCGCCTCGGCATCCAGGCCTTCGAGCCGCAGCTGGTCGAGGGCAAGGCCATCCAGATTCACCCGCTGGTCTGCACCGCGTTCAACGCAGACTTCGACGGTGACCAGATGGCCGTGCACGTGCCGCTGTCCGCCGAGGCGCAGGCCGAGGCGCGCATCCTCATGCTGTCCACCAACAACATCCTGAAGCCGGCTGACGGTAAGCCGGTGACCATGCCGACCCAGGACATGGTCATCGGGATCTACTGGCTGACCAGGGAGAAGGCAGACGCTCCAGGTGAGGGCCGGGTGTTCGGCAGCCTGGCCGAGGCGCTGATGGCCTACGACCGGGACGATCTGGACCTTCAGGCGAAGATCCAGATCCGGCTGCCCAACGTCACCCCGCCGCGCGACTTCACGCCGCCGGAGAGCTGGGAGCCAGGTCAGCCGCTCCGGCTGGAGACCACCCTCGGCCGCTGCCTGCTGAACGAGACGCTCCCGGCGGACTACCCGTTCGTGAACTTCGAGGTCGGCAAGAAGCAGCTGTCGGTGATCGTGAACGAGCTCGCTGAGACCTATCCCAAGGTCGAGGTGGCTGCTGCGCTCGACGCGCTCAAGGATGCCGGTTTCCACTGGGCGACCAGGTCTGGTGTCACGATCTCGATCGAGGACGTGGCCGCGCCGCCGAACAAGGCGGCGATCCTGGACACCTATGAGAAGCGGGCTGACAAGGTTCAGCGCGAGTACGAGCGCGGCCTTATCACCGACGACGAGCGGCGCCAGGAGCTCATCGAGATCTGGACGCACGCGACCGCGGATGTGGCCCAGGACATGGAGAAGGCCTTCCCCGAGACCAACCCGGTCTGGATGATGGTCAACTCTGGTGCACGCGGAAACCTGATGCAGATCAGGCAGATCGCGGGCATGCGAGGCCTGGTGTCGAACCCCAAGGGCGAGACGATCCCGCGGCCGATCAAGTCCAGCTTCCGCGAGGGCCTGTCGGTGGTTGAGTACTTCATCTCGACGCACGGTGCCCGCAAGGGCCTTGCCGACACCGCGCTGCGTACCGCCGACTCCGGGTACCTCACCCGGCGCCTGGTGGACGTGGCGCAGGACGTCATCGTCCGCGAGGAGGACTGCGGGACCGACCGGTCGCTGCCGATGCGCATCGGTGAGACGGGCACGGACGGCGTCGTCCGGAAGCTGCCCAACATCGAGAACACCGGCACCGGGCGCACCCTCGCTGAGGACGTGACCGGCCCGGACGGGACCGTGCTGGTCACCGCCGAGTCGGACATGACCGAGGCCATGATCGAGATGCTGGTCAACGCCGGCGTCGAGTCGGTGCGCACCTACTCGGTGCTGGTCTGCCAGGCGAAGGTGGGCGTCTGCGGCAAGTGCTACGGCCGCTCGCTGGCTACCGGTAAGCGGGTGGACGTCGGTGAGGCGGTGGGCATCATCGCCGCGCAGTCCATCGGCGAGCCCGGCACCCAGCTGACGATGCGTACCTTCCACACCGGCGGTGTGGCTGGTCTCGACATCACGCACGGCCTGCCGCGAATCCAGGAGCTGTTCGAGGCCAGGATTCCCAAGGGCCTTGCGCCGATCAGCGAGGTCGAGGGCAGCGTCCGGATCGACGAGCAGGACAAGGCGCGCAAGATCGTTGTCGTGCCTGACGACGGCTCGGAGGAAGTGGCCTACCAGGTGTCCATGCGGGCCCGCCCGCTGGTGGCCGACGGTGACCACGTGAAGGTCGGCCAGCAGCTGATAGCCGGCGCGGTCAACCCGCACGAGGTGCTCCGCATCCTCGGCTCCCGTGAGGTGCAGCTGCACCTGGTGCACGAGGTGCAGGAGGTCTACCGGTCTCAGGGCGTGTCGATCCACGACAAGCACATCGAGATCATCATCCGGCAGATGCTCAAGCGGGTGAACGTGATCGAGTCCGGCGACACCGATCTGCTGCCCGGTGAGCTGGTGGAGCGGCCCAAGTTCGAGGAGGTCAACCGCGCCGTCGTCGAGGCGGGCGGCACCTCGGCAGCAGGCCGGCCGCAGCTCATGGGCATCACGAAGGCCTCGCTCGCGACCGAGTCGTGGCTGTCGGCGGCATCCTTCCAGGAGACCACCAGGGTCCTCACCGACGCGGCGATCCACGCCAGGTCAGACTCGCTGGTCGGCCTGAAGGAGAACGTCATCATCGGCAAGCTGATCCCGGCTGGTACCGGGATGCAGCGCTACCGCTCCCTGCGGGTCGAGCCGACGGAGGAGGCCAAGGCGGCGGTCTACCCGCCAACCTCCTACGAGAGCCCGGCTGACTACTCCTTCGGTCAGGTGTCCGGCCAGGCCATCCCGCTCGAGGAGTACGACTTCGGCGCCTACAACAGGTAGGCGGAAACGAAGCTGCCCGGGAACGGCGCCGCGGCCTTGGGCCGCGGCGCCGTTCGGCGTTCTGGCGGCTCTTCGCGTTTGCGCGGCTGACATCGCGGTAGGGGCCCGTCATGACGTCGTCACCGCGCGCCGTGACGGGCGGGCTGGCGCGAGCTTACGCAGCGGTCGTGGTGTCGCTCCGGTACTTCATCGTGGCAGGCTGGGTGGCGGCGGTGGCCGCGGCGGTGGCGTACCTGCCAGTGCTGACCCAGTCGAGCGGGGTGGCCAGCCTGGTACCTGCCGGGTCTGCGGCCGTTCATACCGAGTACACGGCGACCAGGCTGTTCGGCGCGCCCTTGGATGCGCAAGCGATCGTGGTCCAGCGCGCGGCCGGGGGATTGCCGGCCTCGGTCCAGGAGGCCGCGGTCCGCAATGCCCTCAGCGTCGATGCCGGGCACTTTGGTTCCGGGCCGACGGGTGCTGCCGGGCACTATGGCGTTGCCCGGCCGGCGGGCAAGCCGATCAGTGGCCTGCTCGGCGCACTCCCGGTCCCGAACACTGACGGAATCTTTCCCGGCTCCCGCGAGCGGTCGACGACCGTACTGACGTACTTGTACTTCCAGCCCTCGGCTTCGGCGGCGGAGCAACTGGCCGGAAGCGAGCTCTATGCCAGCCGGTACGCTTCCGTCCCCGCCGATCATCTGGTCGGCGTGACCGGCGCCGGAATCGCGACCTACTACCAGGGCCTCATCATCAGCCAGCGCCTGGTCTGGGTTGAGCTCGCTACTGTCCTGGCGATCGCGGTGATCGTCGGATTCTTCTTTCTCTCACTCGGAGCGGCGGTGGCGACGCTGGCCTGCGCCGCGACCGCATACCTGCTGGCAGTGCGGATTGTCGCCTGGGTCATGCAGCAGATTCACACGACTCTGCCGCCCGATGTCGAGCCGGTACTGGTAGTGCTGCTGCTGGGCGTGACGACTGACTATTCGGTTTTCTTTGCCTCGGGCATGCGTAGCAGGCTTGCCGAAGGCCTCACTAAGGTGCAGGCCGCCCGGTTGACGACCGCAGAGTTCGCGCCGATCATCGTCGCGGCCGGGATCCTGGTGGCAGGCGGGACGGCGTCTCTTGCGGCCGCGAAAATGCAGCTGATCAGCGCGTTCGGTCCCGCGCTCGCGCTAACCGTGATGACCGCCATGGTGGTCTCGGTGACGCTGGCGCCAGCGCTGATCGGCATCTTCGGCAGCGCTTTGTTCTGGCCGGGACCGCACTGGTTCAGAACGGCAAGGAAGGCCGCCAGGAAGGCAGCGCGTGCGCAGGCCCGGGGCAAGGTGCCTGCGGCGCCACCGCGACCGCCGGGCAGGGTGCGCGAGTCGATCGCCAGGTTCGCGGCCGCAAAGCCGATCGCGCTCATGATCACCGCGGCATGCACGATCGTGCTGCTGGCCGTGGCGCTGACCGCAACCAGCATCCGCCTCGGCGCGCCGCTCGTAACCGCCCTCCCGAGTAGCGCGCAGCCTGCCCGCGCCCAGGCGGCCGCTGCGAAGGGATTCGCGGTAGGCATCGTGTCGCCGACGGAGGTCCTTGTGCTGGGCACTGGCGTGACTCACAACACTGCTGACCTCGACCGGCTGCAAGCGAGCCTGGCAAGGCAGCCCGGCGTGGCCGGTGTCGTTGGTCCTGCGACGACGGCGAAGGTACTCCGGGCCGCGGCCCCGAGCGCCCCGGCCGGGACCATACCGAATCCGATGCTGGCGAAGTCTGGTGATGGCGCCCGGTTCGGCATCATCGAGGAGACTGATCCGCTCGGGCCGACGGCCGTGCTCCAGGTCCAGGCACTTGAGCGCAAGCTACCAGGGCTCGCGGCGGCGGCCGGCCTGACCGGTGTTCGCATCGAGGTAGGCGGCGAGACAGCGGCCGTCGGCGAGGTCATCAGCTCGACCACGTCGAACCTCGCTGAACTGGCGCTGCTGATGCTAGCCATAACCTTCGTCCTGCTAGCCATCTTCTTGCGGGCGCTGCTCGCACCGCTCTACCTGCTCGCCGCCAGCGTGCTGGCGCTTCTCGCCACGCTCGGCGTGACGGTCTGGGTGTTCCAGGACCGGCTCGGCTACGGCGGCCTGGTTTACTACGTGCCGCTCACCGTAGCCGTGCTGCTGATCTCGCTCGGTGCCGATTACAACGTCTTCGTCGTCGGCCGCATCTGGGAGGAAGCGCGGCGGCGGCCGCTTCGTGACGCCATCGCTGTCGCAGGTTCGCAGGCGTCGCGTGCGATCACGGTCGCAGCGATCGCGCTCGCAGTGAGCTTCGCCTTGCTGGCGCTGATCCCGCTACAGCAGTTCCGTGAGGTCGCGCTGGCTATGGCGGCGGGCATCGTGATCGACGCGATCGTGGTCCGGTCGCTGCTAGTACCCGCGCTGGTGGCGCTGTTTGGCCGGGTAGGCATGTGGCCAGGCAAGCCGTTACGAGTTGGTCGAGGGCCGCAGCTGCGAAGTCAGGATCGACCCAGCTCCGCGCCTACTGCGTCCTATGGGTGGGGCGGGGTGCGGGCCAGCCCGCCCGGTCGGCAATCTGAGCCAGCGCGACAGCATCGGCGGGCGCGGCGCAGTGCTGGTCGTTGTTGAAGAAGGCGAATACGTCAGCTTCGGGCGGGAAGGCGTCGCTGATCCGTGTTAGCCATGACTTCAGCGACTGGCGTCCGTACCGGGGCCAGGGCCTGGCGGCACCTTCGTGGAACCTGAGGTAACCCCAGTTCGCCGTGCGCCACAGCGGTCCGAGTGGTCTGGCGGCTCGGTCCGACCAGCAAAGCGCAGCGTTGTACTCGGTGAGAATGGACTTAACGTCGTCGGTCAGCCAGGACGGATGCCGGAACTCTACGCAGACCCGGCCGCCGTCTGGCGCGGTGCCGAGGCGGGCGAACTCGGTCGCGAAGTGCCGCAGGCAGTCAGCGAGCAGAGCCGGATCGGCGGTCAGGTTCGGCGGCAGTTGCAGCAGCACCGGGCCGAGCCGGCCGGCCAGGCCGGCCGCGGAGTCCAGCAACCGCGCGACCGGCTCGGCCGGGTCTCGCAGCCGCCGGATGTGGGTGAGGTAGCGGCTCGCCTTGATAGCCATGAGGAAGCCCGGCGGGGTGCGCTCATGCCAGCTGGCAAACGTGTCGCGGGAGGCCAGCCGGTAGAACGTCCCGTCGTTCTCGACCACCGGAAAGTGCGCGGTGTAGTACTCGAGCCACCGGGATACCGGCACCCCGGCCGGATAGAAGTCACCGCGCCAGTCCCGGTACTGCCAGCCCGACGTACCAACAAGAAGCGGCAAACTGGCCTTCCTTTCCCGGTAACTATCTTCCCGCCGGTGCCCTGCGTCACCCTGGATGACCCGGAAGCCCAGCCATGCTCTGCGGTGGAGCCGGAGGTGCCGACTGCGCGGTTCAATGTCGCGGTTCAAGGTCGCGGCTCAGCGGGAATAACGCCGACTGTTCTGCCGTTTGAGGAGATCGGTGCTCTGCCTGCGGTGAGGGGCAGGGTTGGCTAGCCTAATCCCTGCGGGGTGCCAAGAGCCGGCCCGTTTTGACCAGCGCGGCGAGGCTTAGGTATTGTGGTTCTCCGCGCCTGTGCCTTACGGGTGCGTGTTTGCCTGTGTGTCCGCGGTCTCGTCCGGCTAGCGCCGATGAGCAGCGGTGCTCATTGGAATACATGAGACCAGGCAGGCAGCGAGACCTCCCTCCCGGATCTGGCTCGTTTCGAGCCGGGGTGCGTCGTGAGCTTCGCGACACGCCCGACCGCGGGGGGCGGGCGAATGGCATTCTGCGGGGAAACCTGCAGGCAGCCGGCACGAAACCAGCAGTCCGAGTACGTCCTAGCCGCGCTGCGCGCGGCCCGGAAACAAGGCCCGGTCGCCGAGACAGGGCAACAGACTGGCCGCATCACCCGGTGCGGCATCCGACTGGCGCAGTCCAGCACGGGCAGTCAGCAGGAGATCGACAGACAGGCATCGCGCCGCGAGGCGCGCGGCAGAGGAAGACGGAGACGCGTTGCCCACGATCCAGCAGCTGGTCCGCAAGGGCCGGCAGGACAAGGTAGCCAAGAACAAGACTCCGGCGTTGCAAGGCAGCCCGCAGCGCCGCGGGGTATGCACGCGCGTCTACACGACCACGCCTAAGAAGCCCAACTCGGCGCTCCGCAAGGTGGCCAGGGTGAGGCTCACCAGCAAGGTCGAGGTCACTGCCTACATTCCGGGCGTCGGGCACAACCTGCAGGAGCACTCCATCGTGCTCGTCCGCGGTGGCCGCGTCCGCGACCTGCCGGGCGTGCGATACAAGATCATCCGCGGCTCGCTGGACACCCAGGGTGTCCGCAACCGCAAGCAGGCCCGCAGCCGTTACGGCGCGAAGAAGGAGAAGAGCTGACATGCCGCGCAAGGGCCCCGCGACGAAGCGGCCGCTGGTGACCGACCCGGTCTACGGCTCACCGCTTGTCACCGCGCTAGTTAACAAGGTGCTCAAGAGCGGCAAGCGGTCGCTCGCCGAGCGGATCGTCTACGGTGCGCTCGAGGGCTGCCGGGACAAGACCGGCAATGACCCTGTTGTGACGCTCAAGCGCGCGCTGGACAACGTCAAGCCCACCCTCGAAGTCCGCAGCCGCCGGGTCGGCGGCGCGACTTACCAGGTGCCGGTCGAGGTCCGCGCTTCTAGGAGCACGACGCTCGCACTTCGCTGGCTGATCTCGTACTCGCGGCAGCGCCGGGAGAAGACCATGACCGAGCGGCTCATGAACGAGCTGCTGGACGCCAGCAACGGACTCGGCGCGAGCGTGAAGCGCCGCGAAGACACCCACAAGATGGCCGAGTCCAACAAGGCATTTGCTCACTACCGCTGGTAGCGGGCGACCCAACTGACCAAGGATCGAGGATCACAACAAGTGGCCGCGACACAGACCGCTAGCGAACTCGCCAATGTCCGGAACATCGGGATCATGGCGCATATCGACGCGGGCAAAACCACGACCACCGAGCGGGTCCTGTTCTATACCGGCATCAATTACAAGATCGGTGAAGTCCACGAGGGCGCAGCCACGATGGACTGGATGGAGCAGGAGCAGGAGCGCGGCATCACCATTACGTCGGCTGCGACAACGGCGATGTGGCGTGATCACACCATCAACATCATCGACACGCCGGGACACGTCGACTTCACCGTCGAGGTGGAGCGTTCGCTGCGTGTTCTCGACGGAGCGGTCGCGGTGTTCGATGGCGTCGCGGGGGTCGAGCCGCAGTCAGAGACTGTCTGGCGGCAGGCGGACCGTTACGGCGTTCCGCGGATCTGTTTCGTCAACAAGATGGACCGGGTTGGCGCGGAGTTCCACCGCTGCGTGGAAATGATCGCCGACCGGCTGGGCGCCACCCCGCTGGTAATCCAGCTTCCGTGGGGTGTCGAGTCGGACTTCCGCGGCGTCATCGACCTGATCCGGATGCGCGCCCTGCTATGGCAGACCGAGGGCAAGGGCGACACCTACGACGTCGTGTCCATCCCGGACGACCACGTCGAGGCAGCCCGTGAGTGGCGGGACAGGCTGGTAGAGGCCATCGCCGAGAACGACGAGGAGATGATGGAGCTCTACCTGGAAGGCACCGAGCCTGATGCCGACCAGCTGGTCGCCGCGATCCGGCGGGCTACCATCGCCAGCGCAGTTACCCCGGTAATGTGCGGGAGCGCATTCAAGAACAAGGGCGTCCAGCCGATGCTGGACGCGATCGTGGACTTCCTGCCGAGCCCGGTCGACATCCCGTCGGTCAAGGGTCACGCCGTGGGCGACGAAGCGACCGTCATCGAGCGGCACCCTGACGTCACCGAGCCGTTTGCCGCGCTGGCTTTCAAGATCATGTCGGACCAGCACCTCGGCAAGCTGACTTACATCCGCGTCTACTCGGGCAAGCTCGATGCCGGCACCCAGGTGCTGAATTCGACCAAGGGCCGCAAGGAGCGGATCGGCAAGATCTACCAGATGCACGCGAATAAGCGCGAGGAGCGCCCGTCCGCGGTTGCTGGCCAGATCGTCGCCGTGATGGGGCTCAAGGACACCACCACCGGCGACACGCTCAGCGATCCGACCCACCAGGTGATCCTGGAGTCGATGACGTTCCCGGCGCCGGTCATCAACGTGGCGATCGAGCCGAAGACCAAGGGCGACCAGGACAAGCTCGGCACCGCCATTCAGCGGCTCGCGGAGGAGGACCCGACCTTCCAGGTCAGGACCGACGAGGAGACTGGCCAGACGATTATCTCGGGCATGGGCGAGCTGCACCTGGAAGTGCTGGTCGACCGCATGCGGCGCGAGTTCAAAGTCGAGGCCAACATTGGCCGGCCGCAGGTTGCCTACCGCGAGACCATCCGCAAGAAGGTCGAGAAGGTCGAGTACACCCACAAGAAGCAGACCGGTGGTTCCGGTCAGTTCGCCCGGGTGGTCATCAACCTCGAGCCCACCGGCGGCGACGGCGGTGGCTACGAATTCGAGAACAAAGTAACCGGTGGCCGCGTGCCGCGGGAGTACATCCCGTCGGTGGATACCGGCTGCCAGGAAGCCGCGGAATTCGGCGTGCTGGCCGGGTACCCGATGGTGGACGTCAAGGTCACCCTGACCGATGGTGCCTACCACGAAGTGGACTCGTCCGAGCTCGCCTTCAAGATTGCCGGATCGATGGCGTTCAAGAAGGCGGCCGGCCATGCCGACCCTGTTCTGCTCGAACCGGTGATGGCCGTCGAGGTCAGGACGCCCGACGACTACATGGGCGACGTCATCGGCGACCTCAACAGCCGCCGTGGCCAGATCCAGGCCATGGAGGAGAGGTCAGGGGTGCGGGTCGTGAAGGCCCTAGTCCCGCTGTCTGAGATGTTCGGCTACGTGGGCGACCTGCGCAGCCGGACACAGGGGCGGGCGGATTACAGCATGCAGTTCGACTCGTATGCCGAGGTTCCGCCCAGCATTGCCAGGGAGATCATCGCCAAGGCACGCGGCGAGTAGTCAGAAGTAACGACGAGAGAACCAAGCAGAGCGCGTGAGCGCCTGACCCCACCTGTGGTGGGGAAACGATCGCAACGAGGAGACACCAGTGGCGAAGGCCAAGTTCCAGCGGACCAAGCCGCACGTCAACATCGGCACCATCGGTCATATCGACCACGGCAAGACGACGCTGACCGCGGCGATCACCAAGGTGCTGCACGACAAGTACCCCGACGTTAACCCCTTCTACGCGTTCGACCAGATCGACAACGCGAAGGAGGAGAAGGAGCGCGGGATCACCATCTCCATTTCGCACGTGGAGTACCAGACCGACAAGCGGCACTACGCGCACGTGGACTGCCCCGGTCACGCTGACTACATCAAGAACATGATTACCGGTGCTGCGCAGATGGACGGCGCGATCCTGGTTGTCGCGGCCACTGACGGCCCGATGCCGCAGACACGTGAGCACGTGCTGCTGGCCCGGCAGGTCGGGGTGCCCTACATCGTGGTCGCGCTGAACAAGGCCGACATGGTGGACGACGAGGAGATCCTCGAGCTGGTCGAGCTCGAGGTTCGCGAGCTGCTCACCACCTACGAGTTCCCCGGCGACGATGTCCCGGTGGTGCGGGTATCCGCGCTCAAGGCGCTCGAGGGTGACACGGAGTGGGGCGAGAAGGTCGTCGAGCTGATGACCGCCTGCGACGACAGCATCCCGGAGCCGGTCCGCGACATCGAGAAGCCGTTCCTGATGCCGGTCGAGGACGTGTTCTCGATTACCGGCCGCGGAACCGTAGTCACTGGCCGGATCGAGCGCGGCGTCATCCACACCGGTGAGGAAGTCGAGATCATCGGCATCAAGGAGAAGGCGACCAAGACGATCGTCACTGGCGTCGAGATGTTCCACAAGATCCTCGACGAGGGCCAGGCAGGTGACAACGCCGGCCTGCTGCTGCGCGGTACCAAGCGCGAGGACGTGGAGCGCGGCCAGGTCATCATCAAGCCGGGCACCAACACTCCGCACACCGAGTTCGAGGCGCAGGTCTACATCCTGTCCAAGGACGAGGGGGGCCGGCACACGCCGTTCTTCAACAACTACCGGCCGCAGTTCTACTTCCGCACCACAGATGTGACCGGCGTGGTGCACCTGCCGGAAGGTACCGAGATGGTGCTGCCCGGTGACAACACCGAGATGAAGGTCGACCTGATCCAGCCGATCGCCATGGAGGAGGGCCTGCGCTTCGCTATCCGCGAGGGCGGCCGGACCGTCGGCGCCGGCCGGGTAACGAAGATCATTAAGTAAGACGGCGGGCCCGGGAGGAAACTCCCGGGCCCGCTGCAGGCCGTTCCCATCCGGAACGGCACAGGCAACACAGCGGCATGAACGAGCGAAGGACATCGAAGCCACATGGCGGGACAGAAGATCCGCATCCGGCTCAAGGCGTATGACCACGAGGTCATCGACAGCTGGGCGCGGAAGATCGTCGACACGGTGATTCGTACCGGTGCCAAGGTCGCCGGCCCCGTGCCGCTGCCGACCGAGAAGAACGTCTACTGCGTCATCCGTTCGCCGCACAAGTACAAGGACTCGCGCGAGCACTTCGAGATGCGCACCCACAAGAGGTTGATCGACATCATCGACCCGACACCGAGGACGGTCGACTCGCTGATGCGGCTCGACGTGCCGGCCGGCGTCGACATCGAGATCAAGCTGTAGCAGGACGCGAGAAGAAGGCTGAAGAAGAAAGCACTGTGATGACCAAGCAGATCAAAGGGGTCCTGGGCACCAAGCTCGGCATGACCCAGGTCTTCGCCGATGACGGCAGGATCGTTCCGGTCACGGTGGTCGCGGCCGGCCCCTGCGTCGTCACCGCGGTGCGGACGCCGGAGGCTGACGGTTACTCGGCCGTGCAGCTGGGTTTCGGGGAGATCGACCCGCGCAAGGTGACGAAGCCAGTTGCCGGGCACTTCGCCAAGGCGGGCGTCACCCCGCGCCGGTACCTGGTTGAGGTGCGCACCGACGACGCGGCTTCCTACACCCTGGGGCAGGAGGTCACCGCCGAGACTTTCACGGCCGGCGAGCTGATCGACGTGACTGCCACCAGCAAGGGCAAGGGGTTTGCCGGCGTCGTCAAGCGGCACGGGTTCAAGGGCCTCAGCTCGTCACACGGCACCAAGCGCAAGCACCGCGCGCCTGGCTCCATCGGCGGGTGCGCCTACCCGGGCCGGGTGTTCAAGGGAGTGCGGATGGCCGGCCGGATGGGCGGCGAGCGTACTACCACCCCGAACCTGACCCTGCACGGCGTGGACGCCGACCGCGGGCTGCTGCTGATCAAGGGCGCGGTCCCTGGTGCGGCGGGCAGTCTCGTACTCGTCCGGAACGCCGCTAAGTCCCCAGCTAAGAGTGAGGCGAGATGAGCCCGGCCCAGACGAGCTCCACGGCCCAGCCGCACGCAGCCACGGCGACCTCGCCGGCTGGCGCGCCGCTGCCGCCGGAGATCTTCGACGCCAAGGTCAATGTGCCGCTGATCCACCAGGTTGTGGTGGCGCAAGAGGCCGCCGCCCGGCAGGGCACGCATGCCACCAAGACCCGCGGCGAGGTCCGTGGCGGCGGCAGGAAGCCGTACCGGCAGAAGGGCACCGGCAGGGCCAGGCAAGGCTCACTCCGGGCACCCCAGTTCACCGGCGGCGGCGTCGTGCACGGCCCGCAGCCGAGGTCCTACGAACAGCGGACGCCGAAGAAGATGAAGGCTGCCGCACTCCGCGGCGCGCTGTCCGACCGGGCCAGGCACGGCCGGGTGCACGTGGTCGCGAGCCTGGTCGATGGCGAGACGCCGAAGACCAAGGCCGCGCTTTCGGCCCTGAGCGCGGCGACTGGCGCTCCGGGCGCGCACGTGCTCGTGGTGACCACGAGGGCTGACCGGCTGACCAGGCTGAGTCTCCGTAACGCCGTGGGCGTGCGGGTGCTCGATGACGGCCAGCTGAACACCAGGGACGTGCTGGTGAGCGAGCACGTCGTGTTCACCCAGGAAGCGCTGGACAGCTTTGTCGCGCGGGCCACCGGAACCGCCAGCCGGGCCGCAGGCGCGACAGCTGGGCAGGAGGACGAGCAGCAGTGAACAAGATTGTCAATCCGCGGGACATCCTGCTGCGCCCGGTTATCTCGGAGAAGAGCCTGCGGCTGGCCGATGACGGGAAGTACACCTTCATCGTCGCGCCCGGCTCGCACAAGGTGCAGATCCGTCAGGCGGTGGAGGCCAGCTTCAACGTCAAGGTCACCGGCGTGAACACGATCAACAGGCAGGGCAAGCGCCGCCGGACGCGGTTCGGCTGGGGTAAGCGGCCCGACACCAAGCGCGCCATCGTCAGCCTCGCCGCTGGCGACCGGATTGAGCATTTCGGCGGACCGGTCAGCTAGCCGGCGATTACGAGGAGCTTCCACTCAGATGGCTATCAGAAAGTACAAGCCGACGACCCCCGGCAGGCGGGGCGCCAGCGGTTCCGACTTCTCCGAGCTCACCCGCAGCGAGCCGGAGAAGAGCCTGGTGGAGCCGCTGCACGGACACGGCGGCCGGAACGTGTACGGCCGGATCACGACACGGCATCAGGGCGGCGGCCACAAGCGCGCTTACCGGCTGATCGACTTCCGCAGGGCCGACAAGGACGGTGTGCCAGCGAAGGTCGCGCACATCGAGTACGACCCGAACCGCACTGCACGCATCGCGCTGCTGCACTACGCCGACGGCGAGAAGCGCTACATCATTGCGCCAGTCGGGCTGAAGCAGGGTGACCGGATTGAGAACGGCCCGGGTGCCGACATCAAGACCGGGAACTGCCTGCCGTTGCGCAATATCCCGACCGGCACCATGGTGCACGCCATCGAGCTGCGGCCGGGCGGCGGCGCCAAGATCGCCCGGTCGGCCGGATCAGGCGTCCAGCTACTTGCCAGGGAGGGCAGCCGGGCCACCCTGCGGATGCCGTCCGGTGAGATCCGGCAGGTGGATGCGGCATGCCGCGCCACCGTCGGCGAGGTCGGCAACGCCGAGCAGGGCAACATCAAGCTCGGCAAGGCGGGCCGCAGCCGGTGGAAGGGCCGGCGGCCCACCGTCCGCGGTGTGGCGATGAACCCGGTCGACCACCCGATGGGCGGCGGTGAGGGCAAGACCTCGGGAGGCCGCCACCCGGTCAGCCCGTGGGGCCAGCCGGAGGGCCGGACCCGTCGGGCGCACAAGCCTAGCGACCAGCTGATAACCCGCCGGCGCAGCAAGAAGAAGCGGTAGGAGCACCCAGCTATGCCTCGTAGCCTTAAGAAGGGCCCGTTCGTCGACGACCACCTGATCAAGAAGGTGGACGTCCAGAACGATAAGGGAACCAAAAACGTCATCAAGACGTGGTCGCGTCGCTCGATGATCGTCCCGGCGATGCTCGGCCACACGATCGCCGTGCATGACGGGCGCAAGCACGTGCCGGTATTCATCACCGAATCGATGGTCGGGCACAAGCTCGGCGAGTTCGCCCCGACCAGGACCTTCCGCAGCCACGTTCGTGACGACCGGCGGAGCCGCCGCTAGGCACGGTGCTGCACACCACTGTGTTGCAAACGACGGTGCAGCAAACCAACGGCGCCGGCACTAACGAAGACAGATAACCGAGCGGATACGAGAAGAGCGAGACTGAGATGGAAGCAAGGGCTAAGGCGCGGTACGTGCGCGTCACGCCCCGCAAGGCCCGCCGTGTGGTGGACCTGATCCGCGGGATGCCTGCCGACCAGGCGCAGGCGACGCTTGCGTTCGCGCCGCAGTCGGCGAGTGACCCCATCGGTAAGGTGCTGGCCAGCGCGATCGCCAATGCGGGTCAGGTCAGCCACCTTGACGCCAGCTCGCTCGTGGTGAGCCGCGCATGGGTGGACGAGGGGCCGACGCTGAAGCGCTTCCGGCCGCGTGCCCAGGGCCGCGGCTACCGGATCAACAAGCGCACCAGCCACATCACGGTGATCGTTTCCGACAGTGGTGCTGCGGGCCCTGAGGCCAGTGGCCGCACCGCAAACAGCCGTGTCGCAAACAGCAGGGAGAGGACCCGCTAGTGGGCCAGAAAGTGAACCCGCACGGGTTCCGGCTGGGTATCACCACCGACTTCAAGAGCCGGTGGTATGCCAACAAGCTGTACAAAGACTACGTCGCCGAGGACGTCGCGATCCGGCGGCTTCTGCAGCGCGGCATGGAGCGGGCAGGCATCTCCAAGGTGGAGATCGAGCGGACGATGGATCGCGTGCGGGTGGACATCCACACCGCTCGCCCCGGCATCGTCATCGGCCGCCGCGGCGCAGAGGCCGACCGGATCCGCGGCGACCTGGAGAAGCTCACCGGCAAGCAGGTACAGCTGAACATCCTCGAGGTGAAGAACCCCGAGGTGGACGCTCAGCTGGTGGCCCAGGGCGTGGCGGAGCAGCTGTCCAGCCGGGTCTCGTTCCGGCGCGCCATGCGCAAGGCGATGCAGACCGCGATGAAGAGCGGCGCTAAGGGCATCAGGGTCCAGTGCGCGGGCCGCCTGGGCGGCGCTGAGATGTCGCGGTCGGAGTTCTACCGCGAGGGCCGGGTGCCGCTGCACACGCTGCGTGCGGATATCGACTACGGCTTTTACGAGGCCAGGACCACCTTCGGCCGGATCGGCGTGAAGGTCTGGATCTACCGCGGCGAGGCGGCTGCCACCAGGGCTGAGCGCGAGGCTGCTGCCGCGGCGCTCCGGGCTGGCCAGCGGCCGGGCGGCGGCGGCCGGGACCGCGACCGGGACCGCCCGCAGCGCGGCCAGCGCCGCAGGCCCGGATCTCCGGATGGCACCGACCGGCCGTCCGCCCCGCCTGCCGAGTCCGCCGGCGCGCCGGCTGACTCGCAGCCAGCGACCACGTCAGGCGAGGAGAGCTGAGTCATGCTGATTCCGCGGCGGACTAAGCACCGCAAGCAGCACCGGCCGGACCGCTCGGGCGCGGCCAAGGGCGGCACGAAGGTGACCTTCGGCGAGTACGGCATCCAGGCGGTCGAGCACTCGTACGTGACGAACCGTCAGATTGAGGCTGCCCGTATCGCCATGACCCGGCACATCCGCCGTGGCGGAAAGGTGTGGATCACGATCTACCCGGACCGTCCGCTGACGAAGAAGCCGGCCGAGACCCGGATGGGGTCCGGCAAGGGCGCGCCGGAGTGGTGGATTGCGAACGTCAAGCCGGGCCGGGTCATGTTCGAGCTGTCCGGAGTACCCGAGCCGGTGGCGCGGGAAGCGCTCCGGCGTGCGATGCACAAGCTGCCCATGAAATGTAAGTTCGTGAAGCGCGAGCTGGGGGAGGCGTGATGGCCAAGGGACTGGCGGCCGCTGACCTGCGAACCTCGACCGAGGAAGAGCTCGACCTGAAGTTGACCGAGGCGAAGATCGAGCTGTTCAACCTGCGTTTCCAGGCGGCCACTGGCCAGCTGGAGAGCCACGGCCGACTGCACGCTGTCCGCAAGGAGATCGCGCGCATCTACACGGTGAAGCGCGAGCGCGAGCTCGGCATCGTCGTTATCGAGGACGAGGAGACCGGCGATGAGTGAGGCAAGCGCGGCGACGGCGACCGAGGCACGTGGCTACCGCAAGGTCCGTGAGGGCCTGGTCGTGAGCGACAAGATGGACAAGACCGTGGTCGTCGAGGTTGAGGACCGGGTCAAGCACCCTAAGTACGGCAAGGTCATCCGCCGGACTAAGAGATACAAGGCGCACGATGGCCAGAACGCTTGCGGCGTCGGCGATCGGGTGCTGCTGATGGAGATCCGCCCGCTGTCAGCGACCAAGCGCTGGCGTGTTGCGCAGATCTTGGAAAAGGCCAAGTAGCACGGGAACGGCGGAGTGCCAATCCGCCGTTCCTGCCAGGACGCCGATCCTGACGGACTGTCGGGCAGGCGCGTGAGGAAGCAGGAGTTGACGTGATCCAGCAGGAGTCGCGGCTCAAGGTCGCCGACAACACCGGAGCCAAGGAGATCTTGTGCATCCGCGTGCTCGGCGGCTCGAGCAGGCGATACGCGGGCATCGGTGACATCATCGTCGCCACCGTCAAGGATGCCCTCCCCGGCGCCGGGGTGAAGAAGGGCGACGTCGTCAAGGCCGTCGTTGTGCGCACGCGCAAGGAGCGGCGCCGCGGCGACGGCTCCTACATCCGCTTCGACGAGAACGCAGCCGTCCTGATCAGGGACGGCGGCGACCCGCGCGGCACCCGCATCTTCGGCCCGGTCGGCCGCGAGCTGCGGGAGAAGCGGTTCATGCGGATCATCTCACTCGCGCCGGAGGTGCTGTGATGGCCGGGACGAAGAAGACTGAGCCGGGGAAGGCACGGCGGATGAAGATCCGGAAGGGTGACAAGGTCATCGTGATCGCGGGCAAGGACCGCGGCCGCGAGGGCACCGTCATCGCCGTCCGGCCGGACCGCCGGCAGGTGCTCGTCCAGGGCGTGAACCTCATCAAGAAGAACACCAAGGTCAACTATCAGGGCCAGCGTGGCGCCAAAGAAGGCGGCATCGTGACCCAGGAGGCCATGATTCACGTCAGCAACGTTGCCTTGATCGACCCCGACTCCAAGGGCGCGACCAAGGTCGGCTTCCGGGCCGACGGCGACAAGAAGGTCCGGGTCGCCCGGGCCAGCGGTAAGGACATCTGATGGCTGCCACCAAGACCAACGACGCCGACACTGCGCAGCGTACGCCGCGCGTGCCGCCTCGCCTGAAGGACCGTTACCGCGACGAGATTCACGGTGCGATGCTGGCGGAGTTCGCTTACCCGAACGTCATGCGGGTGCCCACTGTCACCAAGATCGTGGTGAACATGGGCGTGGGCGAGGCTGCCAGGGACGCCAAGCTTATCGACGGCGCCGTCCGGGACCTGACGATCATCACCGGCCAGAAGCCCGCGGTGGCCCGCGCCCGCAAGTCGATCGCGCAGTTCAAGCTGCGCGAAGGGATGCCTATCGGGGCGCATGTCACCTTGCGCGGTGACCGCATGTGGGAGTTCCTGGACCGGCTGCTGTCGATCGCGCTGCCCCGGATCCGTGACTTCCGGGGGCTGTCTGACCGGCAGTTCGACGGCCGCGGTAACTACACCTTCGGTCTCACCGAGCAGTTGATGTTCCACGAGATCAATCCCGATCAGGTAGACAGGCAACGCGGCATGGACATCACGGTCGTGACGTCCGCTACCACCGATGCTGAGGGCCGCTCATTGCTGCGGCGACTCGGCTTCCCGTTCAAGGAGAACTGAGCTGTGGCGAAGAAGAGCCTCATCGCCAAGGCCAATCGCAAGCCGAAGTTCGAGGTGCGTGCTTACACCCGGTGCTCTCGGTGCGGTCGGCCGCGGGCCGTCTACCAGCGGTTCGGCCTGTGCCGGATCTGCTTCCGGTCCATGGCGCACCGCGGCGAGCTACCTGGCATCACCAAGTCCAGCTGGTAATGAAAAGAACGGGCGCTTGCGCCCGGTATGCAAGCCGGTCCGAGCGGGCCGGTCAGGAAGTACAGTCCTGGGCGCGACGAGCGCCCACCGACCACGCCGAAGGTCCGCAGGTGCCCACGAGGTACAGGGAAACCGCGGCGAGGAGGGCCACTAGGCCATGACCATGACCGACCCGGTCGCAGACATGCTGACCCGTCTGCGCAACGCTAACTCGGCTTACCACGACTCCGTGAGCATGCCGCACTCGAAGATCAAGGTGAACATCGCGGAGATTCTCCAGCAGGAGGGCTATATCGCCAGCTGGCAGGTGGAGGACGCCGAAGTCGGCAAGAACCTGGTCATCGCGCTGAAGTTCGGACCAACCAGGGAGCGCTCCATCGCAGGTCTCAAGCGTGTGTCCAAGCCCGGTCTGCGGGTGTACGCGCGCAAGGACAACCTGCCGCGAGTGCTCGGCGGCTTGGGCGTGGCGATCCTCTCGACATCCTCCGGCCTGATGACCGACAGGCAGGCGAAAAAGAAAGGCGTAGGCGGGGAAGTCCTCGCCTACGTCTGGTAGGGAGCCAGCCATGTCGCGAATCGGACGGCTGCCAGTCGTCATCCCGAGCGCCGTCAACGTCACCATCGACGGCCGTAAGGTCCACG
The DNA here is from genome assembly GCA_963831615.1 of uncultured Actinomycetota bacterium. Classification (GTDB taxonomy): domain Bacteria; phylum Actinomycetota; class Actinomycetes; order Streptosporangiales; family Streptosporangiaceae; genus JAJYUU01. The sequence continues at coordinate 1,472,288 of CAWHQU010000008.1, forward strand.
TGAAGGGCCCGAAGGGTGAGCTGAGCCTGGAGGTCAGCTCGCCCATCGAAGTCCAGCAGGAGAACGGTGTCGTCACCGTGACCAGGCCGAACGACGAGGGCGAGATCCGTGCGCTGCACGGGCTCTCCCGCTCGCTGATCGCCAACATGGTGACCGGCGTTACTGACGGATACCGCAAGACGATGGAAATCGTCGGTGTGGGCTACCGCGTCCAGGCACGGGGCCAGGACCTGGAGTTCGCGCTCGGCTTTAGCCACCCGGTGCCGGTGCACGCGCCCGCTGGGATCACCTTCAGGGTCGAGACTCCCACCAGGTTCGTGGTTGAAGGCATCGACAAGCAGCAGGTAGGCGAAGTAGCTGCGAACATCCGCAAGCTGCGCAAGCCCGACCCCTATAAGGGCAAGGGCGTGCGCTACCAGGGTGAGCAGATCCGGCGCAAGGTCGGGAAGGCTGGTAAGTAAGACATGTCTGGCACCAAGACCAGGGCGCACAACCGGATTACCGGGCGGACTGCATCGCGTATTTCCGCGCGGCAGCGACGGCATCTGCGCGTGCGCAAGAAGGTCGAGGGCAGCTCGCAGCGCCCCCGCCTAGTGGTTACGCGTTCGGCGAAGAACACCTTCGCCCAGCTCGTGGACGACGCCGTGGGCAACACGGTGGCATCTGCGTCTACCCTGGATGAGTCGATCCGCACCGCGACTGGCGACAAGACGGTCAAGGCCAAGCAAGTCGGGATGCTGCTGGCGCAGCGAGCGGTGCAGGCCGGAGTCAGCGCCGCGGTTTTCGATCGTGGCGGGTACGCCTACCACGGCCGGGTGGCCGCGCTGGCAGACGGCGCCCGCGAGGGCGGGCTGGCCCTTTAGATGGCTCCTGTGCCAGTAGTTGACGCGGAGCTTCGCACGCAACGACAGAAGAGGAAGATCTGATGGCAGCAACACCGCGGCGCGGCGCCGGTGGCGGCGGCGAACGGCGCGAGCGCCGCGACGATCGCCGCGGGGCCGGGCCCGAGAAGGGCACGGCATACCTGGAGCGCGTGGTCACCATCAACCGGGTGGCCAAAGTCGTGCAGGGCGGCCGGCGGTTCAGCTTCACCGCGCTGGTCGTGGTCGGCGACGGCAACGGCATGGTCGGCGTCGGCTACGGCAAGGCCAAGGAGGTGCCGGCCGCGATCGCCAAGGGCGTCGAGGCGGCGAAGAAGGCGTTCTTCCGGGTGCCGCGTATCGCCGGCACGATCCCGCACACCGTGCAGGGTGAAGAGTCCGCTGGCGTCGTGCTGCTGAAGCCGGCCAGCCCCGGAACCGGCGTCATCGCCGGCGGGCCGGTGCGGGCCGTGCTGGAGTGCGCCGGAATCCACGACGTGCTGTCCCGCTCGCTTGGCTCCTCTAACCCGATCAATGTCGTGCACGCCACGGTCACGGCGCTGAAGAGCCTGAACCGGCCGGAGGAGATCGCGGCACGGCGCGGCCTGCCGATCGAGCAGGTGGCGCCCGCTGCCATGCTCCGGGCACGGGCGGAGGCGGCTTCCGCTGGCGCCGCCACGGCGAGCGGCGCGGCCAGCGGGGCCGAGAACAGCTGACGCAGGTCGAGACAGCGGAGCATAACGATGGCAGAGCTCAAGGTCACCCAGATCAAGTCGAAGATCGGCAGCAAGCAGGAGCACCGGAATTCGCTGCGCTCGCTTGGCCTGCACCGCATCGGCGACGTGGTCGTCAAGCAAGACCGGCCGGAGATCCGCGGCATGATCAACGCGGTGCGCCACCTGGTCACCGTGGAGGAGGTTGACTAACGATGGCTGACACCGGCACGAAAACCAGGCGGACGGCAACACCCAAGGCTGCCGCAGCTCCCGAGGCCGCCGGCGGCCCCGGCGGGCGGGCTGGGCTGAAGATCCACCACCTGCGTCCGGCTCCCGGCGCGCACACCCCGCGCACCAGGGTTGGCCGCGGCGAGGCGTCCAAGGGAAAGACCGCGGGCCGCGGTACCAAGGGCAGCAAGGCACGCACCCAGGTGCCGGAAGCCTTCGAGGGCGGCCAGATGCCGCTGACCAGGCGTCTGCCGAAGCTCAAGGGTTTCTCGAACACGCAGTTCAAAACCACCTATCAGGTTGTCAACCTCGACCGCCTCGCGGCCTTGTACCCGGCTGGCGGCGAAGTGAGTCCGCATGACCTGGCAGCCAAGGGCGCCGTCCGGCCAGGGCAGCTGGTCAAGGTGCTCGGGCAGGGCGAGGTCGGCGCAGCGCTGCAGGTCAGCGCGCACCGGTTCTCGGCGACTGCCCGTGCCAAGATCACCGCAGCAGGTGGAACTGTTACCGAGCTGTAAGATGACCGCCGCCCGAAGTGAGGTCCGGGTCAGCTTAGACTCTGCTGGCCTGGACCTTCCTGCGCCCGGCAACGTGCATCGCCAGCCTGCTGGATGGCTGGCGGACTCGTACCGGCACGTTAGACTTCGGCGAGCACAGTGCTGGCCAGGCAGCCGCAGCTGGCGACCAGCGGCGCGGTTGGCTAGCGGCGTCTCGGTCGCGACAGGACCCGGCAGATGATGTTGAACTATCGAGTAGGGGACGGCGCATGCTGACCGCGTTCATGAGGGCGTTCCGGACGCCGGACTTGCGCAAGAAGCTACTCTTCAGCGTATTTATCATCGCTGTATTCCGGCTTGGCCAGCAGCTCCCGACACCAGGCGTTTCTGAGCGAGGCATTCAGTCCTGCCTGTCGAGCGCGTCGAGTAAGACCAACCTCTTCCAGTTGCTGAACCTGTTCAGCGGCAACGGCATCACGAAGCTGACGGTCTTCGCGCTCGGCATCATGCCGTACATCACGGCAAGCATTATCTTGCAGCTGCTCGCTGTGGTCATCCCGCGGCTCGAGGCGCTCCGCCAGGAGGGCCAGACCGGCCAGGCCAAGATCACCCAGTACACCCGGTACCTGACCATCGGCCTGGCCATCCTGCAGTCGACCGGAATTATCGCGCTTGCCAGGGCTCATGAGCTGATTCCTGGCTGCTCCGCCAACCTGATCCCGAACCCGTCGGTCTTCACGATCACCACGATGGTGATCATCATGACCGCCGGGACCGCTGTGATCATGTGGCTCGGCGAGCTCATCACTGACCGGGGCGTCGGCAACGGCATGTCAGTGATGATCTTCACGCAGATCATCGCAGTCATCCCTGGCCAGCTGCAGCTGATCTTCGAGAGCAAGGGCAAGTTCGTCTTCGCCCTGGTACTGATCATGGGCGTAGCGATCATTGCGTTCGTCGCGCTCATGGAGCAGGCTCAGCGGCGGATCCCGATTCAGTACGCCAAGCGGATGATCGGCCGCCGGATGTATGGCGGTACGTCTACCTACATCCCGCTGAAGATCAATCAGGCCGGCGTCATCCCCGTCATCTTCGCCTCGTCGCTGCTGTACATCCCGCAGCTCGCTGCGCAGCTGTTCGGGCATAACGGCACCACTGGCTGGGCGCAGTGGGTCGACAACAACCTGGTGATCAGCGACAAACCCGCCTACGCGGTCTCGTTCTTCGTGCTTATCGTGTTCTTCACTTACTTCTACGTGTCGATCACTTTCAACCCGACCGAGGTCGCCGACGGCATGAAGAAGAGCGGCGGGTTCATCCCTGGCATCAGACCCGGCGGTCCGACGGCGGGCTACCTCAGCCACGTCCTTCAGCCGGCTGACTGCCGCGGGCTCGCTGTACCTGGGCCTGATCGCCCTGATTCCGGTCGTCGCCATCGGGCTGCTCGATGCCACCGCGCAGTTCCCGCTCGGCGGTACCAGCATCCTGATCATGGTCGGTGTCGGCCTGGACACCGTGAAGCAGATCGAGAGCCAACTGCAGCAGCGCAACTATGAGGGCTTCCTGCGGTAGTGCGAGTCGTCCTCGTCGGGCCCCCCGGTGCGGGCAAGGGGACACAGGCCCAATTCATCGCCTCGCACCTGTCGATTCCGAAGATCTCGACAGGTGACATCTTCCGGTACAACGTCAGCACGGGCACCGACCTTGGCCGTCAGGCGAAGGCTTTCATGGACCGCGGCGACCTGGTTCCGGACGAGGTGACGATCGCGATGGTCGAGGCCCGGCTGCAGGAGGACGACACGCAGAGCGGCTTTCTGCTCGACGGCTTCCCGCGCAACGTGCCGCAAGCCGAGACGCTCCGCAAGCTGCTGGCTGACTGGGACACCAAACTAGACATCGTGCTGGAACTCGTGGTCGATGACGACGAGGTCGTCCGCCGGCTCTCGGCCGGCGGACGTGCCGCGTTTGCGGCCGGATCTGGCACGTGCTGTTCGAGCCGCCGTCGCGGCCGGGGCTGTGCGATGACTGTGGCGGCGAACTCTTCCAGCGCGACGACGACCGCGAGATGACGATCAGGCACCGCCTTGACGTCTACGCCGAGCAGACCAGGCCGCTGATCGCGTTCTACGCTGACGACGGCATCCTGCTCGGCATCGACGCAACCGGCCCGGTCGAGGAGATTACCGCCCGGGCGATGGCAGCACTGCGCAGGTTCATCACCTGAGAGGCTCTGCCGCGCGACCGGGTAACGTGAACGTCAGGGCACGGGAGGCATTATGCGGCTAAGACGGGATGACCCGATCGAGGTCAAGTCCCTGGCTCAGCTCGCCACGATGCGCGAAGCCGGGCTGGTGACTGCGGCGGCGCTGCAGGCCGCTGCCGCTGCGGCCGAGCCCGGTATCAGCACGGCGGAACTCGACGCGATCGCGGAGCGGGAAATCCGGTCGGCTGGTGCGGTGCCGTCGTTCAAGGGCTATCACGGCTATCCGGCGACCATCTGCACGTCGGTGAATGACCAGATTGTCCATGGCATCCCTGATCCGGCCCAGATCCTCGCCGCTGGTGACATCATCTCCGTCGACTGCGGCGCCATCGTCGGCGGCTGGCACGGCGACTCGGCGCTGACGATCAGGGTCGGACAGGCCCAGGCGGGCGCTGGCTACCAGCCGAGCCAGCAGCGCGAGCACACCCATTACCAGCCGGATGAGCTGGACGCGCTACTGCGTGCCTGCGAGCGGGCGCTGTGGCAGGGTCTGGCGCAGGCGGTTCCTGGCCGTCGCCTGACCGACATCTCGCACGCCATTGAACAGGCTGCCAGGGCGGCCGGACGCTACGGGATCGTGCGGGAGTACACAGGTCATGGCATCGGCAGCAGAATGCACATGGATCCGGCTGTGCCCAACTACGGGCGGGCAGGCCGCGGCCCGGTGCTGACGGCGGGGATGGCGCTGGCGATCGAGCCGATGCTGGTGCTCGGTACCGCGACGACCCGGCTGCTTGACGACGGCTGGACCGTCGTCACTGCCGACGGCAGCTGGGCCGCACATTTCGAGCACACGGTCGCCATCACCGATGAGGGGCCTTTCGTGCTGACCGCGGAAGACGGCGGCGTCAGCGGGTTTGCGGCGCTCCGCTCCCGCACGGAGATACAGCAGGGAGCGGCAAAACCGCCGCGCACGGTGGGTGCGGTAGGAGCACGCAATGGCATATGACCCCAATATCCGGGTATCGGATTCTGACCGGGACCGCGCCGCCTCCCTGCTCCGAGAGCACCTGGCTGCCGGGAGGCTGACGCCCGAAGAGTTCAGCGAGCGGCTTGACCGGGCGTTCGCCGCTAAGACAGTCGGCGAGATTGACGCGTTGCTGAAGGACCTGCCCAGTATCGACCTCTACCGGCTGCCTGACGCCGCTCTGACACGTCGGCCGCGTCAGGCGAGCCAGGTCCCGCCGCCCGGTGGCCGCCGGCATAGCGCCTGGCGAGCGGCCTGGGGAGCCTGGTTCTCGGTGGTGCTGGTCTGCTTCGTGGTGTGGGGACTGGCTGGCGGCGGCTACGTGTGGCCGCTGTGGGTCGCCGGGCCCTGGGGCGCCGTGCTGGCAGGCAGCTGGGTGACCGCCAACGCGCTGCGCGGCGAGTCCAGTCGCCGCAATCTGACCGAGGGCCACCAGGGGCAGGGCCGCCTGCCCAGCGGCGACGAGGACCTGCCGGGGCGCCCCGGCCACTAGCAGGGCCCGGAATAATCCGGCAACCTTGGTGGTTTCCGCTCCTGATCAGCAGCCGCAGGACTCGGTTCGCGTTGGCACCGGACCTGAAGTAGACTGACCGACGGCCCATGAGTCGTTGTCGGCGTGCACGGTGCTTGAGCATGCAGTGCACCGACCTCAGTCAGCTGGGCCGTCCGTACTCGCCATGTGTGCGCAAGCTCTCGTGCGCGGGGACGCGACAGCCATCCGATCCCGCCGGGAGCGGACGGCCGGGCTCCGGGAGCGCGGGCCCGAGCATGCGGACGCAGATCAGCCAAACCACAAGCGACCAGCTTGCCGCACGACAGCATCCTGGCCGCAGCAATCAGCGAAGCGCGGAGGGCATGGCCAAGAAAGACGGCGCCATCGAGATCGAGGGAACGGTCGTGGAGTCGCTCCCGAACGCCTTTTTCAGGGTGGAGCTGGACAACGGGCACAAGGTCCTGGCCCACATCAGCGGGAAGATGCGGATGCACTATATCCGGATCCTGCCCGATGACCGGGTCGTCGTCGAGCTGAGCCCCTACGACCTCAGTCGTGGGCGGATTGTTTACCGGTACAAGTAACGAGCAAGGCGGCACCGGCCCCGGTCGGCGGCGCCCCAGGAGAGACCAGGCAAAATGAAGGTCAAGCCGAGTGTGAAGAAGATCTGCAGCAAGTGCAGGGTCATTCGCAGGCATGGCCGGGTTATGGTCATCTGCTCTGATCCGCGGCATAAGCAGCGTCAGGGCTGAGGCAAGGCCCGGACTCACGCGGCTGAGCTCAACTGCAATGCTGAGCACTGCACGCTGAGCCAGACAACTGAACCAAGCACGCACCGCAACCCGCTGCCGGCCCGGCCGGCAGCGGAGCACCCTCGGGGGAGGCCGGGGCCGCATCCGGGCAGGGATGCGGAGCGGCGCGCAGGACCTCCGCTGAATGAGAAGGAGAACTGCCCGCGATGGCACGCCTCGTTGGCGTTGACCTCCCGCGCGACAAGCGCCTTGAGGTCGCACTTACCTATATCTACGGCATCGGCCGCACCAGGGCATTCGAGACGCTCGCTGGCACCGGCGTCAGTGCCGACACCAGGGTCCACCAGCTGAGCGATGAGGACGTCATCAGGCTCCGCGACTGGATCGAGGCCAACTACAAGGTCGAAGGTGACCTGCGCCGTGAGGTGCAGGCTGATATCCGCCGCAAGATCGAGATCGGCTGCTACCAGGGCATCCGGCATCGTCGCGGCCTTCCGGTGCACGGTCAGCGCACGCAGACCAACGCCCGGACCCGTAAGGGCAAGAAGAAGACAGTGGCCGGCAAGAAGAAGGCCGGTAAGAAGTAGTCCGCCGCAGCGGGCCAGAGCAGCCGCTAACGGCAGCGTTGGCCCGAGCAGGCTGGTCCGACCACCTCCGCACGTAAGAGGAGCAGAATGCCTCCGAAGAGCCGCACCGGCGTCAAGAAAGTCCGCCGGAAGGAACGCAAGAACATCGCGCATGGCCATGCGCACATTAAGAGCACGTTCAACAACACGATCGTCTCGATCACCGACCCCGGCGGCAGCGTCATCTCGTGGGCGTCGTCCGGGCAGGTCGGGTTCAAGGGTTCCAGGAAGTCGACGCCGTTTGCCGCCCAGATGGCGGCCGAGGCCGCTGCTCGCCGAGCCATGGAGCACGGCATGCGCAAGGTAGATGTCTTCGTGAAGGGCCCCGGCTCGGGCCGCGAGACGGCAATCAGGTCGCTGCAGGCGACCGGTCTTGAAGTCGGGTCCATTCAGGACGTCACCCCGGTTCCGCACAACGGCTGCCGTCCGCCTAAGCGGCGCAGGGTCTGAGGAGTTAGCACGAGATGGCTCGATACACCGGCGCGGACTGCAAGCGTTGCCGCCGCGAGAAGACCAAGCTGTTCCTGAAGGGCGCCAAGTGCGACGGCCCCAAGTGCCCGATCGAGATCCGGCCGTATCCGCCGGGCGAGCACGGGCGCAACCGGCCTAAGGAAAGCGAGTACCTGCTTCAGGTCCGGGAGAAGCAGAAGGCCAAGCGCATTTACGGCGTGCTGGAGAAGCAGTTCGCCAACTACTACGAAGAGGCTGCCCGCAGGCGCGGTATGACCGGCGAGTCACTGCTGCAGATTCTCGAGACCAGACTGGACAACATCATCTACCGGGCTGGCTTCGCGAAGAGCCGGGACATGGCGCGCCAGGTCGTCAGCCATGGTCACGTGCTGGTGAACGGCAAGAAGGTGGACATCCCGTCGTTCCGGGTCAGCGAGAACGACATCGTCGAGATCGCGCCCAAGTCCCAGAACATGACCCCGTTCGTCGTGGCCAGGGCGGAGGCGGGCGAGCGCACGCCGCCGGCCTGGATCGAGGTGATACCGGACAAGATGCGCATCCTGGTGCACACGCTCCCGGTCCGTGCTCAGATCGACACCCTGGTCCAGGAACAGCTGATCGTCGAGTACTACTCGAAGTAACCGTCCGCCTGACCGGATACACCGGCCAGCGGCACGAGCTGCAGGCGCGACCTGCGGAGGAAGACCCGTCGGCGGCCATCCGCCGGCGGCCGACGCGACTGTCATATAGCGGGCAGTGCGGAAAGGAAGAACAATGCTTATCGCTCAGCGCCCCGGCCTTGCCGAGGAACAAGTAGACGACGTCCGCTCCCGGTTCGTCATCGAGCCGCTTGAGCCGGGTTTCGGCTACACGATCGGGAACTCGCTGCGCCGTACGCTGCTGTCGTCGATCCCCGGAGCTGCCGTCACGAGCATCCGGATCGAAGGCGTGCTGCACGAGTTCTCCACGATTCCGGGCGTGACCGAAGACGTCACCGACATCATCCTGAACCTCAAGAACCTCGTCGTCTCGTCCGAGCACGACGAGCCGATGCACATGTACCTGCGCAAGCAGGGCCCCGGTCCGGTGACAGCGGCGGACATCGCCCCGCCGGCCGGCCTCGAGGTACATAATCCTGAGCTGCACATCGCCACCCTCAACAGCAAGGGCAAGCTGGAGATGGAGCTGACGGTCGAGCGCGGCCGCGGCTACGTTTCCGCAGCGCAGAACAAGCAGCCGGGTCAGGAGATCGGCCGCATCCCGATCGACTCGATCTACTCGCCAGTGCTGCGGGTGACCTACAAGGTCGAGGCGACCCGAGTCGAGCAGCGTACGGACTTCGACAAGCTCATTCTGGATGTCGAGACCAAGCAGTGCCTGCGGCCGCGGGACGCGGTCGCCAGTGCCGGCAAGACGCTGGTCGAGTTGTTCGGCCTGGCCAGGGAGCTGAACCTGGACGCGGAGGGCATCGACATCGGCCCGTCACCGACGGATGCCGCGCTCGCCGCAGACCTGGCGCTGCTGATCGAGGAGCTCAACCTCACGGTCCGCTCGTACAACTGCCTCAAGCGCGAGGGCATCCACACCGTGGGCGAGCTGGTCGCCCGCAGCGAGCAGGACCTGCTCGACATCCGAAACTTCGGCGCGAAGTCGATCGAGGAAGTCAAGCAGAAGCTCACCGACATGGGCCTCGCGCTGAAGGACTCGCCGCCTGGATTCGACCCGGGCTCGGCGGCCGATAGCTACGGGGCTGACGACGAGGACGATTACGTCGAGACAGAGCAATACTGACAGGCGACCGCCTGTCAGCACCGTGCCGCTAGCAAGCAGTGATGCACTGTACTGAACCGGGAGAATCCTTCAATGCCCACGCCCACCAAGGGCCACCGACTCGGCGGCAGCCCTGCCCATCAGCGGCACATGATGGCCAACCTGGCCACCGCACTGTTCGAGCACGGCAAGATCACCACGACCGAGGCCAGGGCGCGCAGGCTGCGGCCGCTGGCCGAGCGGCTGATCACCTTCGCCAAGCGGGGTGACCTGCACGCGCGGCGCCAGGTGCTCACGGTCGTGACGGACAAGAGCGTGGTGCACACGCTGTTCGCTGAGATCGGGCCGAGCTTCGCCAGCCGGGACGGCGGCTACACCCGGATCACCAAGGTGGGGCCGCGCAAGGGCGACAACGCCGCACTTGCGGTCATCGAGCTGGTCCGCGAAGAGGCGGAGCAGCGCACGCGGCGTCGTCGCGCGCGCCGGGCCCCGGCTGCCGCGGCAGCTGGCGCTAGGTCCGGTCGCGGCGAGGCCGCCGCGCCAGCCGAGGCAGCTGAGCCGGTCGCAGTCGACGAGGTAGCGGCAACCGGCACCGATCAGGTTGGCGACACCGAGGCCGACGCGGCCGTCGAGGCCGAGGTCGAGGCTGAAGCCGACGCCACTGCCGGTACCGAGGGCACGGCCGAGGAGTCGCCAGACGAGGAGCCGGGCGCTGAGGACGAGCAGGCGACCGACGAATAGCGGGGCAGTACGAGGCAGCGAGCCCGGCCGGGTAACCCCGGCCGGGCTCGACTGCGCTGGGGCTGAATCGGAGGGGGAGCCCGGCCGGGAATCCCCGGCCAGGCTCGACTGCGCTGTGCCTGTAGCTACGGGGCCTGTTGTTACGGGGCCTGTTGTTACGGGGCCTGTTCGTGCGTGCACGCCAGACGGCGAGCCCCCGGCCGGCCCCGGCACGATTCGGCTGCGGCTGGACCTGCGCTATGACGGAACGGCTTTCCACGGCTGGGCGACCCAGCCTGGACAACCCACGATCCAGCAAACAGTCGAGGAGGCCCTGTACCGGGTACTGCGGCTCTGCGAGCCCCTTTCCCTCACTGTGGCAGGCAGGACCGATGCCGGGGTACACGCGCGAGGCCAGGTCGCGCATGCCGATGTCCCGGTGGAGAACTGGGCCGCCGCGACCGGATCGGCGGATCGCCGGCTGGCCCGGCTGCTACCGCCATCGGTGCGGGTGACCGCGATCGGCCCGGCGCCTGCTGGCTTCGACGCGCGGCACTCCGCGCTGTGGCGGCGCTATTCCTACCGGGTCTGCGACGTCCCAGCCCGGGCCGACCCGCTACGCCGCCACGACACCCTCTGGTACTCCGCCCCGCTCGACCTCGACCGGATGAACGAGGCGGCCCGAGCGTGCCTGGGCGAGCACGATTTCGCCGCGTTCTGCCGCAGTCGGCCGGGGGCGACCACCATCCGCGAACTGCAGCGGCTGGACTGGGCCGCAGCTGAGCCTGGCGTGACCGTCGCTGCCGTGGTCGCAGACGCCTTCTGCCACAACATGGTCAGAGCACTGACCGGCGCGCTGCTATCGGTTGGCGACGGCAGCAAGCCAGTCGGGTGGCTAGGCGAGCTGCTGGCCGCCGGGAAGCGCGATCCGGCCGCCAGGGTTGCGCCGCCGCACCCGCTGTGCCTGGAGGAAGTCGGGTACCCCGAACCTTCCGCGATGGCAAGCCGCGCGGCCGCGACACGGCGGCTCAGAACCTTGAGTTGAGATACCGGGAACGGGCGCGCTGGGCTGGCTGCCGGGGGTTAGGCCGCAGCCGTTTCCGGTGGAATTATGGTGTTGATTTTTCGCCGCCTGGCCCGTCAGGCAGTGCCGGTGAGCATCCGGTTGGTCAGGCTGACGTTCGCGGTGTTGTCGACCAGTTCGGTCATGAAATTCTCGACCTTGGTCCGCTGGGCGGTTGTCCTCGGCTTGCGCAAGCTGGTGAATTCAGCCCAGATGAGGATCAGGTAATGGCCCTTGGCCAAGGCCTCCTCGATGCCGGTTCCATTGCCGATTCTGCGCGTCGGGCCGCGTTTCCCCTTCAGCTGGCTGATGAAGTCGCTGGCGTCGGCAGCTTTCGCGGCCTTCGCGGCGCGGCCGGCGGTGCCGAGGTTGAGCACGCCGACCGTCGCCATCAGGCCCTGCGAACTGGCCAGGTAGGTCGCCCGGACGGCCTGATTACAATGCGCTGAGCTGACAGCCGACTGAATGCCGGACCCGGTAACCGCTCCGCCGCAGCGCTTGCTGATCGCACTCGCTGTGCGAGTGACGGCCTTGCCGCTCACCGTGAAGCCCGCAGGGAACAGCTGCGCCACGGTCAGCGGCTGCGGATCTGACTGCCGGGAGGCGATGTGGCCGTACGGGCTTAGGGACGGGCTCGACGAGGCGCTCGGCGTTACCTTGGGCTTCTTGGTGCTGGCAGTGGCAAGGGGCTTCGGCTTGTCCGGATTGCGCAAGACGGTGTAGGCCAGGGTGGCTGCCGCGGTAAGGACGAGTAGCAGGGCAACCGTCATGGCGAGCCTGACGCTGGCGGGCCGTTTCCGGCCGCCGGACCGCTTGCTGCCAGCCCGCTTCCCGCCGCCTGAGCGCTTGCCCGGGGCTGTCCCCGGCTTCGACTCGGCGGTCCGGTCAGTGCCGGGCTGCGGCTCGGTGCGCACCCTGGCCTGCGAGCCGCTGTGGCTGCCGCTGCGCCGCTGGGACTCCGGCTTGCGGGTGTCTTGCCAGCCACTACCGGCCCCGGCGCTGTCGGGCCAGATGTCGTCACTGCCCGCGGTGTCCGGCTGCGCGGTGTCCGGCTGCGGGGCGCCTGGCCAGGCGGCGTCTGGGCGACCGAAATCCTGCGGGGCGACATCTGGCCTGGCGACATCCGGAGGCGCACTGTGGCGGCCGGAACTCTGCCTCGGGCCGCTCAGTCGCACCTGGCGGGTGGCGTCCTGCCCGTCAGGTCCAGTGCCAGGCCGGGCGGGAGCCGTCCAGGTCCCGGTTGACCGGCCGTCGCCGACCGCCTCCCAGGTCTGGGTCGATGTCACGTCTGCCGCCGGATCGCTGACGGCAAGGACTGAGTAGCCGGGCTCGGCGCCAGAGCTGTCGTAATACCGGGAGTCAGCCTCCGCTGCCTGTGCTGCAGGCTGGTCGGCGTCGCGGCGGCCCTGGGCGGGCAGCCCGCGGTTCAGCTGGCCACGGTCTCCGCCCGGCTTCGATTCTGGCTCGGGCAGGCCGTCCTGGCCGTGGTTCCATGCCGCGAACTGGCCCGGCGGGTACATCGGCGTCGGCTGGCCAGGCGCTGGCGGGTAACCGCGGACCGGTCCCTTACCTGCTGCGCCGCCAGTTGCTGATCCGTACCACGACGAGCCGGGCGCGCCGGGCCGTCCCGGACCTCCCGCGCCGCCTGGCCCGTTGCCGTCGTAGCCTGGCGCGAAAACCGACGAGCCGTCGGCGGATGCGTCACCGCGCTCGGTGCTCCCGCTGCCGGCTGGCCAGGCGCCACGCCGCGCTGAGCTCGTGCCCGTTCCGGCCGTAGCGGAGCTCAGCCCGGAACCGTCAGGCGCGCTGCCGCCGGCGTGACTGCCGCCGCGCCGCCTGGTAGCGTTCCGGCCGCCCGAAGCCTGGTCGGCGACGTCTTGATCGCTGCCAGGGCCGGCTCCCGTCCGAGGCGACGAGGGCTCCGCTGGCCGGCGCCGTCGCTCCCGGGGATTCGCATGCGATTGAGCGTATCGCCCTGGGCTGCAGGGTTTCGGCTGCTCGCGCGTTTCTGGTCCGCTGACCGGCCCCCGGCGGCGCGGCTGGCCGGCTCGCTTTGACCGTTGCAGGCAGCGGCCGGTATCCTTCTTGGGCATCCATGCGTACTGGCATGCCCGTCGTGCCCCAGCGGCAGGTGAGCTGCGGCCAGTACCTGCGGATTCTCGCGCCCCGGCAGATATGTCCTGGCGCGGACCAGAGATTCAGGACCCACACGCGAAGGCTTATGACTGTGCGCACTTTCAGCCCGAAGGCAGCCGACATCCAGCGCCAATGGCACGTGATCGACGCGTCGGACGTCGTGCTCGGCCGGCTAGCCAGCCAGGCGGCGGTGCTGCTGCGCGGCAAGCACAAGCCACTATTCGCCCCGCACGTGGACACTGGCGACTTCGTCATCATCGTGAATGCCGCCAAGGTCGCCATCAGCGGGAACAAGCTGCACGACAAGATGGCCTACCGGCACAGCGGCTACCCGGGCGGGCTTCACTCGGTCTCCTACGCCCAGCTGATGGCGGCGAATCCTGAGCGCGCCGTGGAGAAGGCTGTCAAAGGCATGCTCCCTAAGAACTCGCTCGGCCGTCAGATGCTGCGCAAGCTCAAGGTTTACGCGGGCCCGGACCACCCGCACAAGGCCCAGCTGCCGGTGCCGTTCGAGATCATCCAGGTGGAGCAGCAGGCCGGCGCCAAGTAACGTCAGAGCCAGGCTAGAGATTCAAGCGGGAAGTTACGAGGAAGACAACGTGGCCGAGCCCACCGAGACGCTGGAAGCCGCCCCGGACGCCGAGGCGCCCGAGGAGCACGTGTCGGAGTACACCACATCGACCGGCGACAACGCCCAGCCCAGGCCGGCTGCCCGGAAGCCGGTGGTGACCGGCACGGCACTTGGAACAGGCCGCCGCAAGGAAGCCATCGCGCGGGTCCGGATTCAGCCGGGCACTGGCCAGTGGAAGATCAACGACCGGACGCTCGGGGTCTACTTCCCGAACAAGGTGCATCAGCAGCTAATCAGCGAGCCGTTCGTGGCGCTGGGCGCTGAGGACCAGTTCGATGTCGTGGCACGCATCGACGGCGGCGGTGTCAGCGGGCAGGCAGGTGCGCTGCGCCTGGGTATTGCCAGGGCGCTGATCCTCGTCGACCCGGACAGCCGTCCGACCCTGAAGCGAGCGGGTTTCCTGACCAGGGATCCTCGAGTGACCGAGCGCAAGAAGGCTGGCCTGAAGAAGGCCCGCAAGGCCCCGCAGTACTCCAAGCGCTAACCGCGCCGGCCGGCACGGCACGGAGGATCTTGGCAGGCTATGGGCCAGCTTTTCGGCACGGACGGTGTCAGGGGCGTCGCTGGGCGTGAGCTGACCGCAGGTCTGGCGATGGACCTCGCGGCGGCAGCAGCTAGCGTGCTCACCGAATCGGATGCGGTAGCCAGCCGCTCACGGGGTTCCGGGCAGCGCCCGTTCGCCGTGATCGGCCGGGACCCGCGGGCGTCCGGCGAGTTCCTCGAAGCGGCAGTCGTCGCCGGCCTCGCGGCCGCCGGCATCGATGCGGTACGGCTCGGCGTGATACCGACGCCGGGCGTTGCCTATCTCACGGCTGCGATGGGCGCCGAATTCGGTGTCGTGCTGTCGGCTAGCCACAATCCCGCGCCGGACAACGGGATCAAGTTCTTCGGCCGCGGCGGTGTCAAGCTGCCCGACGCGGTGGAGTACGAGATCGAGGCCAGGCTGTTTGGCGGAAGCGAGACCGATGATGAGAGCGGCCCGTCTGCCGGGCTCGGGCTGGTCGGCGAGAGCGCTCCGGGATCGCTCAGCAGGGGTCCCTACGGAGTGCCAGCCGACGGCTTCGGCCGCGTTACCGATGCAGCGGATCGGGGCGAGGACTACCTGACGCACCTGCTGAGCACCGTGCAGGGCAGGCCTGGCTATCCCGCTTCCCCGCTAGGCGGCCTGCGGGTCGTGGTGGACTGCGCGCACGGTGCCGCCTCCCGGTATGCCCCGGAGCTGCTGCGCCGGGCCGGCGCTGACGTGATCACGATCGGGGCGGACCCGGACGGTCTCAACATCAACGCAGGCTGCGGCTCCACCAGCCTTGGCGCGCTCTCCGCGGCAGTGCGCGAAGCCGGGGCGGACGCGGGCATCGCGCACGACGGCGACGCCGACCGGTGCCTGGCAGTCGACGCGTCGGGTCAGGTCGTGGACGGAGATCAGATCCTGGCCGTGCTGGCCATAGCGCTCAAGGCCGAGGGCAGGCTCGCAGGCGACACCGTGGTCGCGTCGGTGATGTCGAACCTCGGCTTCCGGCACGCGATGCGCGCGGCGGGCATCGACATCGTCGAGACGCCGGTCGGTGACCGGTATCTCATCAAGGCAATGCTGGACGGCAAGTTCGTCCTTGGTGGCGAGCAGTCAGGCCACATCGTCATGCTCGATCACGCAACGACCGGCGACGGCATGCTGACGGGCTTGCACCTGCTCGCCGAAACGGCCCGGCAGCGCCAGCCGCTGGCTGCGCTGGCGGGCGTCATGACCAGGTATCCGCAAGTCCTCATCAACGTGTCAGGGATCGACAAGAAGCGCGTGGCTTCGTCCCCGGCGCTCGCGGACGTAGTGACCGCCGCGGAGTCAGAACTGGGTGACTCGGGTCGCGTTCTTGTCCGGCCGAGCGGTACCGAGCCCGCGGTCCGGGTCATGGTCGAAGCCGAGGACGCCGGCCAGGCCGACCGGCTGGCTAAGCGCCTCGCCGATGCGATCAGGGAGCTCGGCTAGCCAGCCAGGCCCGCCAGTCGTCCGGTGCGTTCATGAGCGGCCGCCGTCCATGATCGATGTTGAATTAGTGGTGCCACCGGCCCCCGAAATCAACATCGATCATGGAACCAGCTCAGGCGGCCTGCCTGCTGCGTGGCAGTCTTAGCGCATGATCGTGGGCATTGGCGTCGACGTCGCCGAGATCTCCCGGCTTGAGCATGCACTCGCCCGGTCGCCCGCACTGGCAGCCAGATTGTTCGCTGAGAGCGAACGCAGCCTGCCGATCTGGTCGCTGGCCGGGTGCTTCGCAGCCAAGGAAGCCGTCGCCAAAGCGCTCGGCGCGCCGCGCGGGCTGCGGTGGACTGACGCCGTTGTCGATCACGACGAGAGTGGCGCGCCGGTGCTGCGGATCAGCGGGACAGTTGCCGCCGCGGCGGCGAGCCTCGGAGTAACGACCTGGCACGTTTCCATCAGTCATGACGGCGGCCTGTGCGTGGCGATGGTGGTTGCCGAGCGATGATCAGGGCAGGTTCGTGCTGTGCCGCCGGTCCCTGTCCTCGCCGGTCCCTGTGCTCACCGGTCGGGGGCGGCCGGCCTTCAGAAGACGCGCCGCCAGCGGACGGGCGATGAGGACGGGGCGATGAGGAACGCGCATCAGGTGGCGGCGGTGCGTGCCGCCGAGCAGGAACTGATGGCCAGGCTGCCGGACGGCGTGCTCATGCAGCGCGCCGCGGCCGGGCTCGCCTCGGTGTGCGCAAGCTTGCTCGACCAGGTCTATGGCTCGCCGGTCGTGGTGGTCGCTGGAAGCGGTGACAACGGCGGTGACGCCCTTTACGCCGGCGCCCGCCTGGCCGGCCGTGGCGCCGCGGTGACCGCGATTGCCGCCGGCTCGAAGCTGCACGAAGCGGCCGCGCGAGAACTCGTTGCCCGTGGCGGCCAGATCATGGCGGCCGTGGCCGACGACACCGGAGGACCGCGCCACGGCCAGCCGGCCGGCACCGTGGTCATCGCGCCTGCCGCGGCGGACGCGATCGAGGCAGCCGACCTGATCCTGGACGGCATCACCGGGATCGGCGGGCATGGCGGCCTGCGCGAGCCCGCGGCCTCGCTAGCCCCGCTGATCAGCGAGGCCCGCGATGGCGGCGCGGTGGTGGTCGCAGTCGACGTGCCCAGCGGCATTGACTCCGACAGCGGCGAGGTGCATGGCGCGGCAATCCAGGCTGACGTCACAGTGACGTTCGGCACGATCAAGCCCGGCGTGCTGATCGATCCGGGTGCCAGCTTTGCCGGCCTGACCGAGCTCGTCGATATCGGGCTGGCCCCCTACTTGCCCGTTCCCGACGTCGTTTCGCTGCAGGCAGCAGACGTTGCCGCGCTGCTGCCACGGCCGGGGGCGGAGTCCGACAAGTACCGCCGCGGAGTCCTCGGCCTGGTGGCCGGCAGCGACCAGTACACCGGCGCCGCGGTGCTGTCCTGCGGCGGGGCTATCCACGGCGGCGCGGGCATGGTCCGATTCGTGTCGGCGGACGTCGCCGTCGGGGTAGTACGGCAGCACTGGCCGGAAGCCGTGCTGACCACCTATGACCCTGATCGCCCGGCTGACGCGATCAAAAGCGCCGGCCGGGTGCAGGCCTGGGCTATCGGACCGGGGATCGGCACCGGGCCGGACGCGGTGGCCCTGCTCGCTGCGGTCCTGGCCAGCGACGTGCCAGTGCTGGTCGACGCCGACGGCCTCACCGTCCTGGCCGGGCATCGCGACCTGCTGCGCCGCGACGCGCCCGTCCTGATCACGCCGCACGCCGGCGAACTAGCCCGGCTCCTGGCGGCCGACCGCGCCGACATCGAGGCACGACGCTTGCACTACGTCCGGGCGGCCGCAGCCGAGCTTGGCATCACTGTGCTGCTCAAGGGCTCGACGACGGTCATCGCCAGCCCGGACGACCGTCAGCCGGTCCTGGTGAACTCAACCGGCACCAGCTGGCTGGCCACCGCCGGCTCAGGCGACGTGCTATCCGGCCTGGCTGGCTCGCTGCTCGCGCAGGGGCTCCCGGCCGCGGAGGCTGCGGCGGCGGCCGCATACCTGCACGGCATGGCTGGCCGACTCGCAGCCCGCGATGCCCCGATCGGCGCCAGTGACCTGATCGGCGCGATCCCGGCGGCCATCCGCGCGGTCACAAGCGACGACAATTAAGGCCGGGAACGGGCTCTCGCCACCCGCCGCAGCCCGTCCGTCCGCTGCCGCCCGGCCAAACTGCCTCGTTCCTGCTGGCACACTGAATGGTCATGGACGGTCACCCGGAAGCAGTCGTCGACCTGGACGCGATCCAGGCGAACGTCGCTGCCATCGGCCGGCACGTCGGCGCAGCTCAGGTTATGGCGGTAGTCAAATCCGACGGGTACGGTCACGGCATGCTCGCGTCGGCCAGGGCAGCGCTGGCCGGTGGCGCGACCTGGCTCGGAGTGGTCCATGTCGCTGACGCGATCGCGCTGCGCAAAGCCGGGATCACGGTACCGGTGCTGAGCCTGCACGGCAGCCCGGACTCGCCGCATGCCGAAGCCATCCGTCACCAGATCGACCTGACAGTCGGGTCTGCCGCGCTCGTGGACCAGATCGCGCTCGCCGCCGAGGGCGCGGGCAGGCCGGCCAGGCTGCACCTGGAGGCCGACACCGGCATGAGCCGCGGCGGCGCGATTGCCGCCGACTGGCCCGCCCTGGTCGCCACGGCACTAGCGGCGCAATCGGCCGGGCACGTCAAGATCGTCGGCGTGTGGTCGCATTTCGCGTGCGCTGACATCCCGGATCATCCGACGATCAGGCAGCAGCTCGACGCTTTCCGCGCCGCGGTCGACATGGCAGAACGAGCCGGCGCGAAGCCCGAAGTCCGGCACCTCGCCAACGGCCCGGCGACCCTGACGCTGCCCGAGTCCTACTTCGATCTGGTTCGCCCTGGCGGCGCCGTCTTCGGCCTCTGCACGCTGCCCGGCGGCGCGCCGGACTGGCTCCGCCCTGCGATGACCCTGCGGGCACGGCTCATCCAGGTGAAGCGCGTGCCGCCCAGGACGCCGGTGTCGTACGCGCACCGGTACACCACCAGCGCGGCCACGCTGCTCGGCGTCCTGCCGCTCGGCTATAACGAGGGGATACCCAGGCACGCCACCAACGCCTCCGGGCTGCTCTCAACCCGCCGCCGGAGGGTTTCCATCGCCGGGACCGTCAACCTGAACCACATCGTCCTTGACCTCGGAGACGGTCCTTCTGAAGCCGGTGACGAGGTTATCGTCTTCGGGCCGGGCGACCACGGCGAGCCGACTGCTCAGGAGTGGGGCGAGGCGCTCGGGACGCTCGCTTACGAGATCGTCACGAGGTTTACCGGGAAGGTGCCGAGAACTTACTCTGGGGTAACTGCAGCCGCGGAAGGTGCGTCGGCGCCAGGTACTGCGGCCGGGACCGGCACCGGGACCGGGTATGTGGCGGCGCAGGCCGCAGACGGGAGAACCGATGGTCAGGTGGCGGCGGCTTTCTAGCGTCGCAGGGCTGGCTACCGGGGTCGCGGCGGCCTCAGCCGGCGCGGTGATTGCGGCGGAGAAGGTCGCGGTGGGCCGGATCCGGCTGCGGCCCGATCCGGCGGCGAGCGAGCCGTTCGGCCAGCTTTCGGGCCGGCCGCTGAGCGTCACAGCCGACGACGGGGTGCGCCTGTACGCCGAGGTCTGCGGAGCCGAGGACTCGCCGGCGACCATCGTGTTCTGCCACGGCTACACGCTCAGCCAGGAGGTCTGGCACTACCAGCGCCAGGATCTGGAGGACGATTACCGCCTGGTGTTCTGGGACCAGCGCAGTCACGGCAAGTCCGGCCGCAGCGACCCGGCCCACATCAGCATCGGCCAGCTCGGCCGTGACCTCGCCGCCGTGCTTGCCGCGACGGTACCTGCTGGCACGCCGGTAGTGCTGGTCGGGCACTCGATGGGCGGCATGGCGATCATGGCGCTGGCGGACCAGCGTCCGGAGTTGTTCGGCACCACGATTATCGGCGTGGTACTGATCTCGACCACCGCGCTGGTCGACCCGACGGGCTGGATGCCGGGGCCGTTGCGTCCCGTCGGCCGCTGGGCCGCTCCCGCGCTGCTGCGCGGATCATCGCGCGGCGCCAGGACGGCGGAGCTGACCGAGCGGCTTCGCGGGGCGGTCGGTGACCTCGCGTTCCTGTCCACCCGGTTCATCGCGTTCGGCGACCCTGACGTCAGCCCGACCGTTGTCGACTTCCTTGAGCAGATGATCCGGGCCACGCCTATCGATGTGGTGGCCGACTTCTACCTCGCGCTCACCGAGCACGACGAGCGAGCGGCGCTGCCAGCCATCGGCCGGGTGCCCACCCTGGTCATAACCGGCATGGAAGACCGGCTCGTCGCGTCCGGGCAAACCGCTGCGGTAGCCGCCGCGATCCCGGGGGCCAGCCTGGTACGGATACCCGCGGCCGGGCACATGGTCATCCTGGAACGACCCGAGGTCGTGACGGAGGAGATATCCGATCTGGTGGCTTTGGCGCTCGATGAGTCAGCGAGCCGGCGGCCCGCATGACACCGGACGAACCGGGCGTAGACGAAGTGATCAGCGTGCCGACGGCCGAGCAGATGCGAACTCTCGGCCGCCGGCTGAGCCGGCCTGTTGCGAGCCGGTGACCTCGTGCTGCTGTCGGGGCCGCTGGGCGCGGGCAAGACGACCCTGACCCAGGGCATCGGGGCGGGCCTCGGCGTTCGCGGCTCGGTTACTTCACCGACGTTCGTGATCGCCAGGGTGCATCCCAGCCTGTCAGAAGGACCGGACCTGGTGCATGCCGACGCTTACCGGCTAGGCAGCCGCGCCGAGGTGGACGACCTGGACCTCGATACTGACCTGGCGACGGCGATCACCGTGGTCGAGTGGGGGGAAGGCCTAGTCGAGGACCTGGCGCCGAGCTTCCTGTCGGTCAGGATCGCCGCTGACCAGCCGCCGGCCGCCGCCGACCCGGATGACGCCGACCCGGATGACGCCGGAGAAGCCGACGTCCGGCGGACCGTCTGGGTGCGCGGCTGGGGCGAGCGGTGGCGGGACACGGCCGTGGCCGATTCGGCCAGGCTGGCACTGGCCGGTCGGAACTAGTACTCAGCATCGAGTGCCGGCCGAGCAACTGACTGAATGATCCGCTGATCCGAGCCGGTGCCGGCTTCGATGCACTGGCCGGGCGCGTTCCGAATTGTCCTCCGCGGCACTGTTCGCGCTACTAAACTGCCGGTGAGTCCAGCGGGTCCTTGCCGGGAGCGCCCGCGGCTCCGATCAGCCATCAGGAGGCGTGCCGTGGCCCAGCAGGGCTCCCCGCCCCGTCAGCCCGCCGGGCCGCCTCAATCCGAGCATCGAGGGCGGCACGACCGCGGGCCGGACCGGACACTGCGGGCCGACCGGGACGACTGGCGGCAGCTCGATGCGTTCGGGCCTGACCCTGAGGATGAGCTGCCACCCTGGGCAGGGCCGAATGCCTACCCGGTCAGGGCCGCTGGCGCCGTGCGGCGGCATGCTGCCGCAGGCGGCCCGGGCAGTGACGACGAGACCTATGCCGACCGCAGCTATGCCGATCACGCGCCGGGCGACCGGCAGGCACCCGTCCAGCTGGATGAGCCGCCGGCTCGCGAGGAGGGGCTGCATCGATCCGGCCGACGGGGCCGCGCGGCCGCGACCAGGCTGCGCAAGTCGCGCCGCCGTGTGTACCGCTGGTGCTCCGTTGCCATCGTGGTCTGCGTTATCGCTGCCGGGATCACCGCGCTGCTGACTCACCACACGCCCAAGCCAGCTCTGTACGTGACGTCTCTGCTGCCTGGCGAGTTCAAGGCAGCGCCCAGTGCCTGCGGGAGCGTGAGCAGCACCGTACTGAATCAGTTCCTGCCGGGTCCAGGCCGGACGTCTTCGAATGAGATCTCGGAGAGTGCGCAGAGCCAGTGCAGCTTCACGCTGGACCGTCAACCGGACTTCCTCGTGCTCGAAGTGACGGCACAGGCGTATCAGCCGTTCGCCGCGGCGACCGCCGCCGGCAGTGCGCCTGGCAGCGCGTCGGCCAACGCACAGAACAATTACACGCTGACCTATAAGAACCTGGTGAAGCCGCCACGGACGGCGGCGGCGAAGTCGCTGCTGTCGGCAGCGCAGATCACCGCGCTGGGCAAGACTGGTCAGCAGGCGTTCGTAGCAGTGCAGACCGAGCATGCCGACGGGATACTGACCGATGTCGTGACCGTCGTGATCCGCGAGCGCAACATGCTCATCACAGCCTCGCTGTCCGGCCAGGAGTCCGGGCACGGGTTCGGGCCGGTGTCCGTCGGCACGCTGGAGGCGGGTGCCGAGGCTGCGGCCAGGGACGTGCTGGCGAAGTCGATTATCGAGCCCACCGCCTGACAACCTCGGCCGGCCTTAGGTCGAAGCACCGGTACCTCCTCACTAGGCTGGTCAACCGTGCTGCTGCTCGCCTTTGACACTGCGACGTCGGCGGTGACGGTGGCCTTGCACGATGGCGCCGCCGTGGTCGCCGAGGAGTCTGCCGTCGACGGCCGCAGGCATGGCGAGCTGCTCGCCGTCTTCATCGACAGGGCGCTGCGCAGCGCCGGAGCCGGCCGCGGGGACCTGACGGCCGTCGCCGTCGGCACCGGGCCGGGTCCCTACACCGGACTGCGCGCAGGTCTGGTCACTGCCCGCGTCCTGGCCAGCGCGCTCGGGATCAGGATCGACGGGGTGTGCTCGCTAGACGTGATCGCCGCGGCTGCGCTGACCGAGGCGGCCGGGACCGAGTTCCTGGTCGCCACTGACGCGCGTCGCCGGGAGGTGTACTGGGCGCGCTACTGCCGTGACGGTCAGCGTAGCTATGGGCCGAGCGTGAGCCGGCCGGCCGATCTGCCGCCTGGCCTGGCCGTTGCCGGGGAGGGTGCCCAGCTCTACCCCGAGCTGAGTGACCGGCCGCTCAATCCCGCGTTTCCATCTGCAGGACAGCTCGCATCGATCGCGGCCGGCTGGCCAGCACGGGACGAGCCGGCACAGCCTGCCGTTCCCCTCTACCTGCGGCGGCCGGATGCACGCGAGCCCGGCACGCCGAAGCGAGTCACCCCGTGAGCCCGAGCCTGCGCCCCATGATCAGCGCCGATCTCGATAACGTCCTCGCGCTGGAGCTTGCCTTGTTCGGGGACGAAGCGTGGTCCCGGCAGATGCTGGCCGGCGAGCTGGGCCAGCAGCCGGCCAGCCGCTACTACCTTGTCGCCGATGTGGCCGGCACGATCGTCGGCTACGCCGGCCTGCTGGCCGCCGGCGGTCAGGCGGACGTGCTGACCATTGCTGTCGCCGCGGCGTACTGGGGCCAGGGGATCGGCTCGCAGTTGCTCGGTGATCTGATGCAGGAGGCTGTCCGGCGCGGCTGCACCGAGATCTTCCTGGAAGTCCGGGCCGACAACGAGCGTGCGCAGCGGCTCTATCGCTGGTGGGGCTTCGCCGACATCGGCATCCGGCGCGGCTATTATCAGCCGTCCGGGATGGACGCGATCGTCATGCGGCGGAGCCTGGCCGGCGTGCTGCGGCCGGGCGCTGCCGCCGAGTCAGCGGGCAATGGTTCGGCCCGGCCGCCGGAAACCAGCGGCGACCAGGCGACCTGGCAGGCAGGCGAAGCGACGTGACCGCGCCGCTGGTGCTCGGCATCGAGACGTCCTGCGACGAGACGGGCGTTGGCCTGGTTCGCGGCCATGAGCTGCTGGCCGACGCGGTAGCTTCCAGCGTCGCGGAGCATGCCAGGTTCGGCGGGGTGGTGCCGGAGGTCGCGAGCCGGGCCCACCTGGAGGCCATGGTGCCGACCGTGGACCGCGCGCTGGACTCCGCCGGGGTGCGGCTGACTGACGTCGACGCGATCGCGGTTACCGCCGGCCCTGGCCTGGCCGGCGCTCTGCTGGTCGGGGTCAGCGCCGCCAAGGCTTACGCGATCGCCACCGGCAAGCCGCTCTACGGCGTCAACCACCTGGCCGCGCACGTGGCCGTGGATCAGCTTGAACACGGCCGGCTGCCGGCGCTGGCGATCGCGCTGCTGGTGTCCGGCGGTCATTCATCGCTGCTGCTCGTGCCGGACGTGGCGGCGGAGGTTGTGCCGCTCGGCGCGACCATCGACGACGCGGCAGGCGAGGCTTTCGACAAGGTGGCCAGAGTTCTCGGGCTGCCCTTCCCTGGCGGCCCGCATATCGACCGGGCGGCAGCGACCGGGGATCGTGACCTGATCGCGTTCCCGCGGGGCAAATACCGGGACGGCACTAACGACTTCTCGTTCTCCGGCCTGAAGACCTCGGTGGCGCGCTGGGTGGAGGCACGCGCGGCGTCCGGCGAACCGGTGCCGGTGGCCGATGTGGCAGCGTCCTTCCAGGAGGCTGTCGCCGACGTGCTGACCCGCAAGGCGGTCGCAGCCTGCCAGGCGTACGGCGTGGATCACCTGATCATCGGTGGCGGAGTGGCCGCCAACTCAAGGTTGCGCGCCCTGGCCCTGCAGAGGTGCGAGGCGGCCGGGTTGCGGCTTCGGGTACCGCGACCGGGTTTGTGCACCGATAACGGCGCGATGGTCGCGGCGCTGGGCGCCGAGCTGGTGGCCAAAGGCATCGCGCCGACCGGGCTCGACTTCGCAGCCGACTCCTCGCTTCCGGTGACGGCGGTGACCGCGGCCTAGCCGTGTCGCACCAGCCGGGCTCGCGGTCTTGGTTCTAGAGTCACTCATTGACAACTCACGCACGGTAGCTTTCCGGTTGCGGTGCGTACATGGGCTATCTGATCGCGGCGGCTCTGGCACTGCCGGGCGGCCCGGAAAGCGAACACGTATGCGCTCGCGTCTGCTGCACGGTTCTTTGCTGCGTGGTTCTTTGCTGCACGGTTCTTTGCAGCGCGGTTCTTTGCAGCACGGGGGTTCGCGGATCCGGGCCTTGTCGCATGCTGGTGCACGGCACCGAGCTCCGCGGCACCAGATTTCGTGGCGCCGCTACTGGTCCCGCTGTCTCTTACTGCGCCGCCGCCCGGCAGCTATCCTCTCGGCCGCCACGGTCGTCGTGGCGATGGCGGCTGCCGGGGCCGGCGTACTGCCCCGGCTCCCCGTGACAGCCGCACGCGCCGACGACCTGACAGCCTCTCTGAACGACCTGCGGACCGGCTGGGACCCGGCCGAGCCGAAGCTGGCTCCCGTGAGCGACGGCGGGCCGGTCGGGGGTCCAACCTTCGGGAAGATCTTCAGCAAGCACCTGAACGGGCAGATCTACGCCCAGCCGCTGGTGGTTGGCAACACGCTCATCGTGGCGACCGAGACCAACCATGTGTACGGGCTCAACGCCTCCACCGGCGTGGTCAAATGGGCTGATTCACTCGGGAAGCCAGAGCCGTGGACCGCGATGGGCTGCCGCGACCTCACGCCAGACATCGGCATCACCAGCGCGCCGGTCTACGATCCGGCCACCCACGCGGTCTACCTGGTGGCACTGGTAGACAACGGACCGAGCATTACTAGCCCGCATATGTACACGTACGCGCTTAACGTCGGCACCGGCCGCATGCTGCGCGGCTGGCCGGTTGCGATCAAGGGCTCCCCGGCCAACGACGCCGCTGACTCGTTCAATCCGGTGACCGAACGGCAGCGAGCAGGCTTGCTGCTGCTCGGCGGCGCGATCTATGTGGCGTTTGCCTCCTACTGTGATTTCCCCCACTACCTGGGCTACGTAGCCGGAGTCAACACGTCGACGAGGCATCTGACCTTGTGGACCGCCGAGCCTGGGTCGACCGGGGATCAGGCCGGGATCTGGCTTGGCGGCGGCGGCCTGATGTCCGACGGCCCTGGCCGTATCTTCCTGTCGACCGGCAATGGCCCATCACCGCCCGCGGGCCCGGGTACCAGCCCGCCGCCTCAGCTCGGCGATGCCGTCGTCAGACTCAGCGTGGGCGCGGGCGGCACGCTGTCCGCGGCTGACTTCTTCAGCCCGGCAAACGCTCCGACACTCGACGTGGACAACGAGGACTTCGGATCAGGCGGCCCGGTCGGGCTGCCGTTCGGGACGCCTGGCAGATCACGCGTTGCTGATTCAGGCTGGCAAGGACGGCAGGGTCTTCGTGCTGAACCGGGACAACCTGGGCGGCCGTGAACAGGGTCCCGGCGGCACCGATCGGGTTCTCGCCGAAGCCGGTCCGTACGCCGGCCTGTGGGGTCACCCGGGCGCGTTCGGTCCGGTCTCCACTGTCAACGCCAGCAGCACGCCCGACTTCGCTTACTACGTGGGAAAAGGCGACGTCATGCGCTATCTGCGGTTCGGCGCAACTGCATCAGGTGCTCCCACGGTGACTGACGTGGCCAACAGCACGATGGCGTTCGGCTACACCTCCGGTTCGCCAGTAGTCACCTCCAACGGGAACGACCGGGCATCAGCTCTCGTCTGGGAGGTCTACTCCGCTGGAAGCAGCGGGGCTGACGGCACCCTCGATGCGTTCCCCGCAGAGCCGCCGAAAGGTTGCGTCGTCCCCTGCCAGATGGCTCCGATCTGGTCGGCACCGATCGGAACGGCGGCGAAGTTCACCATTCCGGCAACGGACGATGGCCGCGTCTACGTCGGTACCAGGGATGGCGACGTGCTGGCATTCGGCAGCCCGGACGGTGCCCCGCTTACTGCGCGCCCGGTTAACTTCGGCCGCGTCGCGGTGGGCAAGCCCCGCACCGTCACGGTGGTCATCACGGCTGCTCACCGCGTCCGAGTGCGCCGCATCGCGGTCGCCGAGCCGTCCGGAAGCGCGCCGTTCAAGGTCACGTCGGTGACCCATCGGCTGCGCGCGGTCAGGTTCCCGGTCGTGCTGGCAGCCGGCGCCAGACTCAGGGTGCGCGTGTCCTTCAAGCCGGGTCAGCCGGGAGGCGTCACTGGCGCCCTGCAGGTCAGAACCAACACGGTGAACTACGGCGTAGTGAGCATCAGTCTTACCGGTCAAGGGACGAACGCCTCGCCCGCCGAGGCCTCGTCCCGGGCTATCCCCGTGACCAGCGAAAAGGCTACGGCCGTCACCAGTGCTAGCGAAAGCATGGTTCTGCGACGGTGGCGCCGACTCCGGAACCCGGCTGCGCCGTCGACCGCAGCACTTCCGGAGTCCGGGGGCCGTGTTTGACGTCGCATTGCCGGGGGGCTAGCGTACGGAACTGGCACTCACTGAGGTAGAGTGCTAACGCGACAAGGTTGGTCTGGCACCCGCGACGGCAGGCCGACATGGTCGACTCTCTAATTCAGCTAGCCCTTTCCGGAGGGGGAGGTCAGATCGTGACGACCGCCACCAAGGTTGTTCTGAAGCCGCTCGAAGACAGGATCGTGGTACGCCCGCTTGAGGCTGAGCAGACCACCGCGTCCGGCCTGGTTATCCCCGACACCGCCAAGGAGAAGCCCCAGGAGGGCGAAGTCCTGGCCGTCGGTCCTGGCCGGTTCGATGACGCTGGCAGCAAGCGCGTCCCGATGGACGTCAAGGTCGGCGACGTCGTGCTCTACAGCAAGTACGGCGGCACCGAGGTGAAGTACCACGGCGAGGAGTACCTGGTGCTCTCCGCCCGCGACGTGCTCGCCATCATCGAGAAGTAGCGACCAGTTTTACGCGCGGGCCTGGCCCGCGCCGGGCTGGGCTCTGCCCGCCTGGCACCGCCCCGGCTCGGCTCGCGGCTCGCGGAGTGAAGCTCTCGCGGCCCGCGGCCCGGTCCGGGGCGGTGGCGTGAAGGCCGCTCGCCACAGGTCGTGGCGGCGTTCAGCACAAGAACCAGACAGACCCACTTATCAAAGACACTGGGGTACCAGATGGCCAAGAGCCTTGTATTTGACGAGGACGCACGGCGCGCCCTTGAGCGCGGTGTCAACCGCCTCGCAGACGCCGTGAAGGTGACGCTCGGCCCGAAGGGCCGCAACGTCGTGATCGACAAGAAGTGGGGCGCGCCCACGATTACCAATGACGGAGTGACCGTCGCGCGCGAGATCGAGCTCGAGGACCCGACCGAGAACCTTGGCGCGCAGCTGGCCAAGGAGGTCGCCACCAAGACCAACGACGTAGCAGGCGACGGCACCACCACAGCCACCGTGCTCGCCCAGGCGATGGTCGCCGAGGGGCTGCGCAGTGTTGCCGCGGGAGCCAACCCGATCGCGCTTAAGCGCGGCATCGACGCAGCGGCAGCCGCGGTTGCCGACGCGCTGGTGGAGTCGGCCCGCGACGTCGAAGAGCGGAGCGAGGTCGCCAACGTGGCGACGATCTCCGCGCAGGACGCGAAGATCGGCGAGGTTATCGCCGAAGCCTTCGACAAGGTCGGTAAGGACGGCGTCATTACCGTCGAGGAAGCCCCGACCATGGGCATCGAGCTCGAGTTCACCGAGGGCATGCAGTTCGACAAGGGCTACATCTCGGCGTACTTCGTCACCGACCCGGAGCGGATGGAGGCGGTCATGGAGGACGCCTACATCCTGCTCAGCGGCGGCAAGATCTCCTCGATGGCTGACTTCCTTCCGCTGCTGGAGAAGGTGGCCCAGACCAAGAAGCCCCTGCTGGTGATCGCCGAGGACGTGGACGGCGAGGCACTGTCGACGCTGGTGGTCAACAAGATCCGCGGGCTCCTGAACGTGGTGGCGGTCAAGGCTCCAGGCTTCGGCGACCGCCGGAAGGCGATGCTCGAGGACATGGCAGTACTGGCCGGTGGCCAGGTCGTGAGCGAGGAAGTCGGCCTGAAGCTTGACCAGGTCGGCCTGGACGTGCTCGGCAAGGCCCGGCGCGTGGTCGTCACCAAGGACGACACGACGATCATCGACGGCGACGGCGACCAGTCAGCCGTCGAGGACCGGATCCGCCAGCTCAGGACTGAGATCGAGAACACCGACTCGGACTGGGACCGCGAGAAGCTGCAGGAGCGCGTGGCGAAGCTCGCGGGCGGCGTGGCTGTCCTCCGGGCCGGCGCGGCCACCGAGGTCGAGCTGAAGGAGAAGAAGCACCGGCTCGAGGACGCGATCTCGGCGACCAGGGCTGCCATCGAGGAAGGCATCATCGCCGGCGGCGGCAGCGCGCTTGTCCACGTGGCGACCAAGCTCGGTGACCTGGGCAAGACCGGTGACGAAGCCACTGGCGTGCAGGTGGTCCGGCGGGCGCTGTCCGCGCCAGCGCGGTGGATCGCGGAGAACGCGGGCGCCGAGGGCGGCGTGGTCATCGGCCGGATCGCCGAGCTGCCGGCCGGACACGGCTACAACGCCGCGACCGGCGAGTTCGGCGACCTGATCGCACAGGGCGTCATCGACCCGGTCAAGGTGACCCGGTCGGCGGTCCAGAACGCTGCGTCGATCGCCGGGATGCTGCTGACCACCGAGGTGCTCGTCAGCGAGAAGCCGGAGCCCGAAACCGCGCCGGCCAACGGCCACGGTCACGGCCACCAGCACTAGGCTGCGACGCTAGCTCAACAGGGCCCCGCCGTCCGTGCCAGCAGGCACGGACGGCGGGGCCCTGTCGTTATGGCCCCGAGCCCCTGACCAATCCGTGGGTGGCTTGTTGCTGGTGCGCTGACCCCGCCAGGTCGGCACATGAAGCCGGCCCGCACCTGGCATGCCGTGAGCCGGTGCCGCTGAGGGGATCTGTCGCGGGCCGGCTATCCGTGGGTGGCTTGTTGCTGGTGCGCTGACCCCGCCAGGTCGGCATCCATGAAGCCGGCCCGCACCGGCATGCCGTGAGCCGGTGCCGCTGAGGGGATCTGTCGCGGGCCGGCGATCCGTGGGTGGCTTGTTGCTGGTGCGCTGACCCCGCCAGGTCGGCATCCATGAAGCCGGCCCGCGCCGGCATGCCGTGAGCCGGTGCCGCTGAGGGGATCTGTCGCGGGCCGGCTATCCGTGGGTGGCTTGTTGCTGGTGCGCTGACCCCGCCAGGTCGGCACCCATGAAGCCGGCCCGCACCCGGCATGCCGAGAACCGGTGCCGCTGCTCGCATCCGGATATCGCTTATCTTGTTCCTAAATGCTCTGTCATTGCTTGCCAGAATATCATTTCGAGGTAGACCGGTTCATTTAGAAATCCCTTCGAAATACGTTGAGTAGTTAGCGGACTACATTTAGTAATCGCCTTTACCCCGCGACTATCGTGCGACGTCAATGTGACCTTTCTGTTGCCTATTTTTAGGTTGCCTTTACTCCCTGAACGGGGAATCACGGTTTTGTGCAGACGGAATCGTGAGACCGCCGATGAGCCAGGGGGATCGGATGGAATCGCAGCTAGATGGGTATTCTCACCGCAACATGGGCACGCTGACCGAGCTCGCCGCACGCGGCCAGCCCGCTGCGATCGACACGTTGCTTCGGCAGATCAGGCCAATGATCGTGCGTTATTGCCGCGCTCGGCTCAGGCACATTTCCGGGCATTATCAGGCAGCCGACGATGTAACACAAGAGGTGTGCATCGCCGTTCTGACTGCCCTTCCGCGCTATCAGGATATGGGCCGGCCGTTCGCGTCGTTCGTCTTTGGAATCGCCTCCCACAAGGTGGCCGATGCCATGCGGAGCGCCGCCCGGCTCGCCATCCCCACCCAGGACCTGCCGGACGGGCCGGACCACCGGCCGGGACCTGAAGAGACCGTAGTTGCCTACCTCGAGGCTGAGCGCGCCCGCGCGCTGCTCGCCACGCTTCCGGCGAACCAGCGCGAATTGCTGGTGCTGAGACTGCTGACTGGGTTGTCTGCCGAGGAGACCGGCGAAGCGCTCGGGATGACGGCCGGCGCAGTCCGGGTGGCGCAGCACCGGGCGCTGGCCAGGCTGCGTGCGATCGCCATGGCGGAGTCCGCAATCGAGGAGTCGATCGCCTGACCTCGCTAAGGCTCACGGACTCGGGCGCCGGGTGGCCGGCACCGGGCTTGGTCAAGCCGTCCGGTCACTAGGATGAAGGCAATCCCAGCAACCGGACACGGAACGTGAGATGAGCGACGAGAAGTTCGGCCCGCCAGCCCTGACCTTCGACGACGTTCTGCTGCAGCCGGCGCATTCGGCCATAATGCCGGGCGAAGCAGACACCACAGCCCGGCTGACGCCGCGCCTGTCGCTGCGGATCCCGATCGTGTCCGCCGCCATGGACACTGTCACCGAGGCCAGGATGGCGATCGCCATGGCTCGCCAGGGCGGCGCCGGGGTGCTGCACCGGAACATGTCGATTGAGGAGCAGGCCCAGCAGGTCGACATGGTCAAGCGGTCCGAGGCCGGGATGATCACTAATCCGGTCACCTGCGGGCCGGACGCCACGCTGGCCGACGTCGAGGAGCTGTGCTCGCGCTTCCGGATCTCCGGAGTCCCGGTCACCGACGCCGGCGGCATCCTGGTCGGCATCGTCACTAACCGTGACATCAGGTTCGAGTCGGACCACCGGCGCCGGGTTACTGAGATCATGACGCCGATGCCGCTGGTGACCGCGCCGGTCGGCGTCGACCGGGCCGAGGCGCTGCGGCTGCTGAGCACCAACAAGGTGGAAAAGCTACCGCTGGTAGACCCGGCCGGGCGGTTGCGGGGCCTGATTACGGTCAAGGACTTCACCAAGAGCGAGCAGTTCCCCAACGCGACCAAGGACGGCGAGGGCCGGCTCGTGGTGGGAGCAGCGGTAGGAGTAGGCGAGGACGCCAAGCGGCGGGCGCACGCGCTCATCGAGTCCGGCGTGGATTTCCTGGTCGTGGACAGCTCGCATGGCCATGCCCAGGGCGTCATCGACATGGTGGCCCAGGTCAAGGCAAATTCGCGGGCCGAGGTCATCGGCGGGAACGTAGCCACGAGGGCGGGCGCACAGGCGCTGATCGACGCTGGCGCTGACGCCGTGAAGGTAGGCGTCGGTCCCGGGGCGATCTGCACCACCCGGGTGGTCACCGGGGTCGGTGTGCCGCAGATCACCGCGATTTACCAGGCTTCGCTCGCTGCCCGCCCGGCCGGCATCCCGGTGATCGGCGACGGCGGTATCCAGTATTCCGGCGACATCGCCAAGGCCATCGCGGCCGGCGCCGACACAGTCATGCTCGGCAAACTGCTGGCCGGCTGCGAGGAAGGGCCAGGCGAGATGGTCTTCGTCAACGGCAAGCAGTTCAAGCTGTTCCGCGGGATGGGATCGCTCGGCGCCATGCGCAATGCGAACCGGGGCGGGTCATTCTCCAAGGACCGCTACTTCCAGGACGACGTGCTCCGCGAGGACAAGCTGGTGCCGCAGGGCGTCGAGGCCCAGGTGCCGTACCGGGGCCCGCTGGAGGCGGTGGCGCACCAACTGACTGGCGGTCTCCGGGCGGCGATGGGATTCTGCGGCGCCCAGACGATCGCCGATCTGCAGCAGGCGCAGTTCACCCAGATCACCAGTGCCGGGTTGGTAGAGAGTCACCCGCACGACATCCAGATGGTCGCCGAGGCACCCAACTACGGCGGCCGCCGAGGTTAAGCCTGGCACGCTAAACCTGGCTGCCAGGCCGGTGCGCGCAGGCAGGCGCATGAGGGCACCTGCAGGGGCGGGAGAGCAACGTGAGCGTGGTAGAGATCGGGCGGGGCAAGAGCGGCCGGCGAGCGTACGCGCTCGACGAGATAGGCATCGTTCCCTCGCGCCGCACCCGGCATCCGGAGGAAGTATCGATCGCCTGGCAGATCGACGCCTACCGGTTTGAGATGCCGCTGGTTGTGGCCCCAATGGACAGCGTAGTTTCGCCAGCCACGGCGATCACGATCGGAAAGCTCGGCGGCCTGGCTCCGCTGGACCTGGAGGGCCTGTGGACGCGGTTCGAGGACCCGGAGCCGCTGCTCGCCGAAGCCGCCGAGCTGGACGACCAGGCGGCCACCCGCAGGCTCCAGCAGATCTACGCAGAGCCGATCAAGGAAGAACTGGTCGGCAGGCGGATCGAGGAGATCCGGGCCGCGGGCGTCACCACGGCAGCAAGGCTGTCGCCGCAGCGCACCGCGCGGCTCTACAAGGCCGTCATCGACGCCGGCGCGGATATCTTTGTCATCCGCGGCACGACCGTTTCGGCCGAGCACGTGTCCGGCCAGGCTGAGCCGCTGAACCTCAAGCAGTTCATCTACGAGCTGGATGTGCCGGTCATCGTCGGCGGCTGCGTCACCTACACCGCGGCACTGCACCTCATGCGGACCGGGGCGGCAGGCGTGCTGGCGGGCTTCGGCGGCGGATCCGGGCACACTACCGCTGCGGTGCTGGGCGTGGCAGTGCCGATGGCCACCGCGATCGCCGACGTCGCCGCCGCCCGCCGCGACTACCTGGATGAGTCGGGCGGACGGTACGTGCACGTGATCGCGGACGGCGGGATGACCCGCAGCGGTGACATTGCCAAGGCGCTCGCTCTCGGCGCCGATGCGGTCATGGTCGGCTCCCCGTTTGCCCGTGCCAGCCAGGCGCCCGGGCGCGGCTATCACTGGGGCAGCGAAGCCCACCACCCGGAACTGCCTCGCGGCGCCCGGCTCAAGGTAGGCACTATCGGCACGCTCGAGCAGATTCTGCACGGGCCGTCCACAGTTCCGGATGGCTCCATGAACCTGATGGGCGCGTTGCGCCGGACCATGGCCACGTCTGGCTACTCCGACCTCAAGGAATTCCAGCGGGTGGAAGTCGTGGTGACCCCGAGTGCCACGCCGCGCTGACATCCGGGTCTGGCCGGGCGCCAGGACCGGCGGTCAGCAGGCCGGGAACGGGCACCTGCCGGGCAGCGATCCCGCGCTCGCGACGACACGCCTCGGGCCCGCCGAACGCGCCGCTGCCCTCGATGCCCTGGCCAGCCAGGAGCTGCAGGTACTCGTGGTCGGCGGCGGCGTGGTCGGCGCCGGGGTGGCGCTGGACGCAGTCACCCGAGGGCTGACGACCGGACTGGTCGAAGCCAGGGACTTCGGCTCTGGCACCTCGTCGCGGTCAAGCAAGCTCATCCACGGCGGCCTGCGCTACCTCGAGCAGCTCAACGTAGCGCTGGTGCGCGAGGCTCTCAGCGAGCGCTCGCTGCTGCTCCAGCGGCTCGCCCCGCACCTGGTCCGCCCGGTCTCGTTCATGTTCCCGTTCACCCACCACGGCTGGGAGCGGCTTTACGTGGGCGCAGGCGTCACCGCGTACGACTCGCTCGGCCTCTCAATGGGCCAGACCCGCGGACTGCCCGGCCACCGCCAGCTGACCAGGCGCGGCGCGCTCAAGCTGGCCCCGGCCCTGAAGCGCAACGCTCTGACCGGGGCGCTCGTGTACTGGGACGCTCAGGTTGACGATGCCCGCTATGTGATGACACTGGTGCGAACAGCGGCCAGCTTCGGCGCCCACGCGGCATCCCGTACCCAGGTCACGGGTTTCCTGCGTGAGGGCGAGCGGGTGACCGGCGTACGGGCGACCGACCTTGAGACCGGGAACGAGCTAGAAATCCGCGCGCAGCAAGTCGTCAACGCCACGGGAGTCTGGACCGATGAGATCCAGGAGATGGTAGGCGGCCGGGGCACCATCAACGTCCGGGCGTCCAAGGGCGTCCACCTTGTCGTGCCCCGCGACCGTATCCACTCCACTACCGGGATCATCCTGCGCACGCCGGTGAGCGTGCTGTTCGTGATCCCGTGGGGACGGCACTGGATCATCGGCACCACCGACACAGACTGGTCGCTGGACAAGTCGCACCCGGCAGCCAGCCGAGCCGACATCGACTACGTGCTGGGCCAGGTCAACAAGATCCTCGCCGTTCCGCTGAGCCAGGACGACGTCGAGGGCGTCTACGCGGGCCTGAGACCGCTGCTGGCGGGGGAGTCTGAGTCCACCTCCAAGCTGTCGCGCGAGCACACTGTCGTGCACCCGGTGCCCGGCCTCGTCATGATCGCCGGCGGTAAGTACACGACATACCGGATCATGGCCAGGGACGCGGTCGACGCGGTAGCCCACGGCCTCGACGGCAAGGTCGCGCCGTCCTGCACCGACAGCGTCCCGCTGGCAGGCGCGGACGGCTTCATCGCGCTGTGGAACTCCAGGCATGCCCTGGCCCGGTCATCTGGCCTGCATGTCGCAAGGATCGAGCACTTGCTGCAACGGTACGGGTCCATGATCGGCGAGGTGCTGGCTCTCATAGCCGCCGATCCGGGCCTGGGCAAGCCGCTGGCCGGTGCGGACGACTACCTGCGTGCCGAAATCGTCTACGCGGCGTCGCACGAGGGCGCGCGCCACCTGGACGATGTACTGGCGCGGCGCACGCATGCCTCGATAGAGACCTGGGATCGCGGGCTGTCCGCGGCCGAGGAAGCGGTCAGCCTGATGGCCGGCCCGATGAAGTGGAAAGCCCGGCAGGTTGTCAGGGAGCTGGAGAACTACCGGGCCCGGGTAGCAGCCGAACGCGCTTCCCAGGAAGCCGACACCGACCAGGACGCCGACGCGATCCGGCTCGGCGCACCCGACATCGTGCCGGTACTGCAAGGAGACGGCGTACTGGCCTGAGAACACCCGCAGGGAAGCCGACGAAGGGGGTGCCATGGAGCAGAAGGTGCTCGTCCGGGCGGTAGCGGAGCGAACGAGCTTGTCGCGCGAGGAATCGGCAGACGTCACCAGGGCGGTGCTGGAAGGGCTGGCAGACCAGCTGAGCGACGGCGAAGCACGGCGCCTGGCCGGAGATCTCCCGCAAGCGCTCGCGGAGCAGGGGCAGGTACCACGGCGGCGCAGGAGAGGGGCGCACCCGATGGCCGTCGACGACTTCGTGCGACAGCTCAGCGCGCACGCCGGGCTCACCGAAGACGAAGCGCGGTCAGGAGCAGGAGCCGTGCTCGCCGCATTGCGCGAGGCGCTCAGCGAGGACGACTACCGTCACCTCGTCGGGCAGCTCCCGGCCGGCTATACCGCCCTGGAGGAGGCCGTCGGCTAACGAGGTCCACCGTCTGCCGGTGAGCATTCTGATGCCCCTTTTACCCGGCAGCGAATTCCTGACATCGGAGTACTCGTTACTTTGTCGAGCGCGCCGGCCATATCTGGCCGGCGCGCTTGCCTTATCTGATCCAATTCATCGGGACTTCGTTATGCAGACGTTATTTCTGTAGTGATAGGCGTGATCAGCCGTTCCTGCTAGCTTCCGCCTGTATGCCTACGGCAACTTCTCAGCCGGGCTCGAGGGTGAGGCAAGCATGCGAAGACTCAGCAGGGACGGCGCGAGCCGTCAGCATGTCAGGTTCCGCACTTTGTCGATCGTGGCGGCGGCGGCCGCAGTTCCCGCCCTCGTCGCGGGCCAGGCCGCGGTAGCGGCCACCTCGGCATCCGCAGCGCAGGCCCGCAGTGCCGGCCAGGCGCCATTGACCGCCGCGCTGGCCGCGCAGCTATCGAAAAACGTGAATCAGCACGTCATCGTGATCATGAGGAGTCAGCAGGCTGCCGCGCACGTGGGCAGCCACGCGGCAGCGCTACGGTCGGCGCGCACGACCGCGGCCCAGCAGCCACTCCTGCGCGAACTCCGGCTCGTGCACGCTACGCACCTCAAGTCCTACACCCTGGTGAACGCACTGGCCGCGACGGTGTCCAAGGGCGAGGAAGCGCGGCTGAAGGCCAACCCGGCGGTACGGGAGGTCTTCCCGGACGTGACCATCAACCTCGGCACGCAAGCCGCCGGCGCGACAAGGCCGGCCGGGACCATCAAGCCGGCCGGAGCCGCGCACCGCGCCGCTACAGCTGCGGCAAGCACTTCGCTTACCCCGAACGTGATCCCCGGTGCCTGCGGCAAGAACGGCGCCGTGCAACTCGCACCAGAAGGCCTTTCACTCACGCACACCGATTCTGACAGTCCGGTCGCGCGCACGGCGCGCTCGCTTGGCATCACCGGTGCTGGCGTGAAGGTGGCCTGGATCGCCGACGGCCTCGACCCGGACAACGTCAACTTCATCCGGCCCAACGGCACGTCGGTCTTCTCCGACTACCAGGACTTCACCGGCGCCGGACCGGGTGCGGTTACCAGCGGCGACGAGGCGTTCCTGGACGCCAACACCATCGCTGGCCAGGGCATCCACGTCTACAACGTGAACGGGTTCTCGGCCCAGTCGAACCCCACCCCGTGCAATATCAGGATTGAGGGTGTCGCGCCTGGCGCCAGCCTGGTCGGCCTCGACGTGTTCGGCGAGAACGGCGTCCAGGGTACGACCGAGTCCAACTTCCTGCAGGCCATCAACTACGCGGTCGAGACCGACCACGTCAACGTGATCAACGAGTCGTTCGGCTCGAACCAGCTCCCGGACGTGACCGCCCTCGACACGACCAGCCAGTTCGACAACGCCGCGGTCGCTGCCGGAGTGGTGGTGACCGTGTCAACTGGCGATGCCGGGTCCACGAACACGACTGGCTCGCCGGCCACCGACCCGAACCTCATCTCGGTAGGCGCCAGCACCCAGTTCCAGATGTACGCCCAGACCAACTACGCGGCGGCGCGGTACTTCGCGACCACTGGCTGGATCAGTGACAACATCAGCTCGCTGAGCTCCGGCGGTTTCGCCGAGAATGGCACCACGGTTGACCTCCTCGCTCCTGGCGACCTGAGCTACGCATCCTGCGATGCCAGCTCGACTTACTTCGGGTGCGTCAACTTGCAGAGCCAGTCCTCCGACATCGAGGAGAGCGGCGGCACGAGCGAGTCGTCTCCGTTCGCCGCAGGCGTGGCCGCGCTGATCATCCAGGCCTACCGCAACACCCATGGCGGCGCCACGCCGACTCCCGCGCTGGTCAAGCAGATCCTGACCAGTACTGCGACCGACCTCGGCACCCCGGCCGACGAGCAGGGCGCAGGCCTGGTGAACAGCTACAAAGCGGTGGAGCTCGCAGAGTCCATTAACGCCCGTCCGGTCGGCAACACGCTGCTGACCTCCACCGGTCAGCTCAATGCTGTCGGCAAGGCCGGTACAGCGGAAAGCTGGCCGGTTACCATCAGCAACACCGGCGCGCGCAGCCAGTTCGTCCACCTCTCTGGCAGGACGTTCGGGCCTAGCCAGAATGCCCAGAGCGGCAGTGTCACCCTGAACGACGCCTCCAGCCCGCAGTTCGTCAACTATGGCGGCCTGGAAAATAACTACGGCGTGTTCCACTTCACCGTGCCGCCCGGCCAGGACCGTCTGGACGCGTCCATTGCCTACCCGGCCGCCGCAGCCGACTATCCGAATGACCTCAACGCCCGGGTGCGGATGATCCTTATCGACCCGCTCGGCCGGTTCGCCGCGCACAGCCTGCCGCAAGGCGTGGGTAACTTCGGCAACGTCGATGTCAGGTACCCCGCCGCGGGCACCTGGACCGGCGTGATCTTTGGCGATGTCGCTGCCGATGGCGGAGCCAACGGGATAGTGCCGTGGCAGGTCTCGACGCAGCGGTTCGCGCCGTTCGGGTCGGTAAGCCCGAGCTCGGTGTTCCTGAAGCCCGGACAAAGCCAGACAGTGACCGTCAGCGCGACGACCCCGGCTTCGCCTGGCGACGAGGCTGGCTCGATCGTGCTGACGCCTGCCGGGCCCGGCGGATTCGGCGGCTCCCGGCACACCCCGCGGTTCGGGAGTATCGGCAGCGTGAACAGCACCTCCATCCCGGTGACGCTGCGCAGCCTGGTCTATGTTGCCGGCGGCGGAGCCTTCAGCGGCGTGCTGACCGGTGGTAACGGCCGGGCGCCCGGCGAGGGCCAGGCGCAGTACTACCAGTTCACGGTCCCCGCCGGAGTGCGGGACATCACCGCTAATGTCTCGCTGACCAATGACGCCGCCGACCCGGTCGGCGCTTACCTGGTCGGCCCGGACGGCGACTCGCTCGGCTACGGGCAGAACTCGCTCAACGGCTCGAACACGCTCTCGCTGACCGCCTACACGCTGCATCCGGTGGCCGGTACCTGGACGCTCGTCGTCGACTTTGCCGAACCGGTGGTTGGCGACGAACTGTCCCAGCCGTTCACCGGCAACATCAAATTCGATAACGTCGGCGTTACCGCTTCCGGGGTCCCGGACAGCGCGAGCACGCACCTGACCGCCGGCACGCCGGTAACGGTTCCCGTCAAGATCACCAACAACGGGGCGCAGGCGGCCGACTTCTACGTCGACCCGCGGCTGACCTCGACGACGACGCTGACGCTCGCGCCGCAGTTCGGCGCGCCGGAGACCGGGATACCGCTGACCTCCGGGGACGACGCCTTCTGGCTGGTGCCGACCCAGACGTCCAGCGTCAGCGTCAGCGCCAGCGGGACCGTGCCGATTCAGTTCGACTTCGGCATCGTCCCCGGCGATCCGGATATCTCCAGCAGCCCGCCAGGGCCGGGGTCGCTGTGCAGCACTACGCCGTCCGGCAGCTTCACTCCGTCGGGAGGCACGGTTACCGCCGGGCTGTGGTTCGCAGCGCCCAGCGAGTGCGGACCGTATCCGACCGGAGGTGCGCCAGCTGGCACCGCGAACGTTGCGATGACGGCGACAGCCAAGGCGTTCGACCCGGCGGTCAGTTCGACCACCGGCGACCTCTGGCCGACCTCCGTCAATTCGGCGAATGCGTTCTCGCCGGTGGTCATTGCGCCTGGCGCAAGTGCCACGGTCAACGTGACCTTCACGCCGTCTGGCGCGGCTGGGACGGTAGTCAGCGGTGATCTCTACGTCGACGACTACCTCAGCGGCATCCCGCCGTACGGTCAGATCTCGGGTGACGAACTGGCGGCGATCCCGTACACCTACACCATCAAGTAACCGTTCTCTATCCGGCCGGGCCGGGTCCGTTGCTGACGGGCCCGGCCCGGCCGTCGTGATGCGTCGCCGGGCGGCAGACTAGCGCGCATCATCGGCCTGACGTCGTAGCCGGAATCGTCTGTTTGGCTGATCAGCTGAACCCGGCGCGATAGCTAGGGTGCACCGGTAGCCGAGTCAGGGGGACCGGATGCTACCTCAGCCGGGCATCGAGCCCGCACGCCAGCGGCAGCCGATCGTGCTCATGTATCACTCGGTGGCGCCAGCTGCGGAAGATCCGTACCAGGTGACGGTCAGCCCGCACCGGTTCGGGCAGCAGATGCGCTGGCTGGACCGGCGCGGCCTGCGCGGCGTCTCGATGGCCGAGCTCCTGGACGCGCGCCACAGGCAGTGTGATGCCGGTCTTGTCGGGCTTACCTTCGATGACGGCTACGTCGACTTTGTTCGCTATGCGCTGCCCGTCCTTCAGCGGCACGGATTCAGCGCCACGGCGTTCGTGATCGCCGGCAAGCTCGGCGGCAGCAACAACTGGGATCCGCTCGGCCCGCGTAAGCCGTTGATGACTGCCAGCCAGGTACGGATAGCAGCAGCGGCCGGTATCGAAATCGGCTCGCACGGGCTGCGGCATGTCAGCCTGAATCAGACGACCGATCTCGCGCTGGCCAGAGAGCAGCAGCTCAGCCGCAAGATACTCCAGGACGTTACGGGCTCGCCCGTCAACGGCTTCTGCTATCCCTACGGGCACTTGTGCAGCCGGGTTGTCGAGGGCGCGGAAGCGGCAGGTTACGACTATGCGTGCGCCACTGGCGCCAGCGGACTGACCGGGCGCTACGCCATACCGCGTGTCTACGTAGGTGAGTCCGACGGTCCGGCGCGGCTGCGAGCCAAGTTGCTGCGACAGCGGCTGACCAGCACTAACGCGGCTACCGCGAAGGGGTGTGAGGCGGGGCTACGTCGTACTGCGTAAGCAGATTACGACGTCTGGCGGAGCAGCAGTTACCGCGTCTCGCGCAGGCTACTGGGAGGGCTTCGCAACGGGGGAACTTCTGGCATGGGCGAGCATCAGCTTGGCCTCGCGGTCAACGGCCGCGAGCATCAGTTGCGCCGGCACCTCGTGCCGTTCGCGCTACCTGACCAGGCAGACCACAACGGGCACGTCGACGGCAATATCCGGGCCGGTGGTCAGCTGCGAGTCGCGATCGTCGGCCTGGGCTATGTCGGCCTTCCGACGGCCATCGAACTTGCGCCGCACTGCCGGCAGATCATCGGCATCGACATCAGCCGCGAGCGGCTGCAGGCCGTGGCCGCCGGCCAGGCCGATCTCGCCGGCAGCGTCAAGCCGCGGCTGATCGAAGCGCTCGCCGCCGGCACGCTCCGGCTGACTGGAGACCCTGCGGCCATCGCGTCGGCCGACGCCGTCATAGTGTGCGTTCCCACCCCGGTGGATTCCCGGCACGTTCCTGAGCTTTCCGCCCTCCGCGGTGCCTGCGCTGACGTAGTCAGCCACGCCAGGCCCGGCCAGACGATCATCTTGTCCTCGACCACCTATGTGGGAACGACCACCGAACTGCTGGCTGCGCCCCTCGCGCGCCGCGGCCTTGAGATTGGCAAGGACGTTTTCGTGGCGTTCAGCCCGGAACGGATCGACCCGGGCAATCCAGACCATCAGCAGGACGCGACGCCGCGCGTCGTGGGCGGTGTCACCAGCGAGTGCGCGATCAGGGCAGCCCGGATTATCAGCTTGCTGACCAGCGAGGTGTACCTCGTCAGCTCGGCCGAAGCGGCCGAGGCGACCAAGCTGTACGAGAACATTTTCCGCGCCGTGAGCCTGGCGCTTGCCAATGAGTTCGCGGATGCGTGCAGCGCGCTGCGGCTGGACCCGATCGAGGTGACGCTCGCGGCAGCGACCAAGCCGTATGGCTTTCTCGCGGCGTTCCCCGGCCCCGGAGTCGGCGGCCACTGCATCCCGTGCGACCCGCACTACCTGCTCTGGCAGCTGACCGAGCAGGGTCGCAGCGCACCGCTGATCCAGCAGGCCATGAGGTCAATCCAGCAGCGGCCGGAGCGTGTCATCGAGCGAGCCCGTCAGGTACTGGCAGCGCAGGGACGGCCGCTAGCCGGCGCCAGGCTGATCGTCGTCGGCGCCAGCTACAAGGCGGGCGTCTCCGACCTGCGGGAATCGTCGGCCGTGCCGTTGATCGCCGGCTTGCTGGACGAGGCAGCCGACGTGCGCTACTACGACCCGCTCGTGCCGGAGCTGACGCTGCCCGCCGGACAAATGCTGAGCAGCGAGCCAGACCCCGGCACGGACTGGGACCTGGCCATCGTGCACACCACGCACCCGGACGTCGACTACGCCTGGGTGCGCAAGTGCCGCGTGCTGGATGCCACCTACCAGTTCGAGGACGCGCCCGAGCGGGTTGTGGTGTGAGTGACTCCAGCCACTGCCACGTCGGCCACGTCCGTGGGCGCGGCTGCCGGTGCGGCCCCGTCGCCTGCGGACTTGACGATGCCTGCGGACGTGACGGTGCCTGCGGACGTGACGGGGCCCGCGGACGTCAGCACGCCCGCGGTTGTGCTCAAGCTTGATCCGAACGTCATGCATCACGGCGGCCTGGGCGCCATCAGGAGCCTGGGCCGGATGGGCGTGCCGGTCTACGCAGTGCAGGAGTCTGCCTGGGCGCCAGCAGGTCACTCGCGCTACCTGCACGGGAAGGTGCTCTGGCGGCCGGGCGGACTTCCGGCCAGCCAGATACAGGCCGGGCTGGTCCGGCTTGCCGAACTGATCGGCAAGCCGGCGGTACTGATCCCGACGGACGACGCCGGGGCGATCTTCCTGGCTGAGCATGCCGAGGCGCTGCGCGGCAGGTTCCTGTTCGCCGCGACACCCGTCAGCCTCCCGCGTCAGCTGGCGGGCAAGCAGTCACTGCACGCGCTGTGTGCTGGCCTTGGCTTCCCCAGCCCGCGTTCGTGCCTGGCGTCATCGCTTCACCAGGCAACTCATGCAGCGGCGGGCTACGGGTACCCGGTCATGGGCAAGCTGGCCAGGCCCTGGCAGTCCGGATCCAGGCAGCTGAGCACTCAGATCCTGCGTGACCCGGGCGACGTGCAGGCCGCGTGGCAGGCAGCCGACGGCGGCCGGGCGGGCCTCATGTTGCAGGAGTACATCCCGGCACCGCCTGGCCACGACTGGTTCTTCCACGGATACGTGGCCGGCGACGGAGACTGCCGCCCGGCCTGTACCGGGGTCAAGCAACAGGTCGTACCCGGCGCGCACCGGGCTGACCAGCTTCGGCCGCTGCGTACCCAACCCGGCGCTGATCGCCAGCGTGACTGACCTGCTGACACGGCTCGGCTACCGCGGCATCGCCGACCTCGACCTCCGGCTCGACGACCGGGACGGGCAGTACAAGCTGCTGGACTTCAACCCGCGACTCGGCGCGCAGTTCCGGCTCTTCACCGCGCCCGGCGGTCTCGACGTCGTGCGGGCGGCCTACCTGGATCTGACCGGGCAGCCAGTTCCGCGGGACGAACCGGCGCCGGGGCGGACCTTCATGGTCGAGAGCTACGACCCGCTGACGCGCGATCAGCTACTGGCGCAACGGCGAGCTCGGCCTGCGGTCCTGGCTGGCGGCTACCGCCGCGGTCGACGAGACTGCCTGGTTCGCGCGAGACGACCTGCGCCCATTCGAGCTGATGTGCCTGCGGATGG
This sequence comes from uncultured Actinomycetota bacterium, assembly GCA_963831615.1. Taxonomy (GTDB): domain Bacteria; phylum Actinomycetota; class Actinomycetes; order Streptosporangiales; family Streptosporangiaceae; genus JAJYUU01. Next base: position 1,515,837 of record CAWHQU010000008.1, read on the forward strand.
GCTGGCGCATGGTGACCAGGCCGCTCGAGCGCGCGCGCCCCGCGGCAGGGCAACACAGGCGGGTCCTTCCTGAGGCTGCGCGCCGGCCCCGCCTGCAGCCTGGCCGGCGCGGCCGACTGACCTGAACGCAGTCGAAGTGACGCTGGGCGACCAGCACTGAGGGGGGATGAGTAGTGAGCGACGCCGTCGACGTGGCGATCGTGGGCGCGGGACCGTACGGCCTCTCGCTGGCCGCGCACCTGCGAGCCGCCGGGGTGAGGTGCGCGCCAGTTCGGGCAGCCCATGCACCTGTGGCGGGCACAGATGCCGCGCGGCATGTTCCTGAAGTCACAGGGGTTCGCGTCGAACCTGTCCGACCGCGGCGGCACCCACACGCTTGCCGCGTTCTGTCACGCGACTGGCCGGTCCTATGCCGACTACGGGCAGCCGGTGCGGCTCGACGACTTCGTCGCCTACGGTGACTGGTTCGCCAGCGAGCTGGCGGGCGGTCTGGAGACGACACTGGTCAGTGAGCTCACCAGCGACGACGGGCTGTTCGAGCTGCGGCTCGCCGATGGCCGGACGGCGACGGCCAGGCGCGTCGTGCTTGCCACCGGAGTGGAGCACTTCGCCTATGTGCCGCCGATCTTGTCGGGTCATGAACAGATCAGGCACAGCTCGACGATCACCGAGCCGGCCGCTTTCGCAGGCATGCGCGTCGCGATCATCGGCAGGGGTCAGTCGGCCCTGGAGTCGGCCGCACTGCTCAGCGAGAACGGTGCCGACGTCGAAGTCATCACCAGATCCCCGGCCGTCGCCTGGAACGGGCCGCCGCTCCTGCCGGACCGGCCGCTGGTGAAGCGGCTGCGGGAGCCGGAGGCCGGCCTCGGTTCGGGCTGGGGCACGTGGTTCTACTCGAACCATCCTGGCCTGTTCCGGCACCTGCCGGAGCAGACGAGGATCCGCCGGGCACGCACCGCGCTCGGGCCAGCCGGCGCCAGCTGGCTGCGCCCCGGGTCGAGGGCCGGATCCCGATCCGCACCGGCGAGCGCGTCCACCGGGTGCGGGATAGCGCCGACGGCGTCAGCTGTCGGACTCGTCTCGCGCGACGGCGAGCGCTCGGAGGTGCGAGCCGACCACGTCATCGCGGCCACCGGCTACCGCCCGGACCTGAGGCGCCTGGCCTTCCTGGATGACGCGCTGCGAGCGCGCATTCGCACAGGTTGCCGGCACCGCCGCGGTGGACGCGCACTACCAGACGTCGGTCCACGGCCTTTACCTGATCGGCCCGGCGGTGGCGCCCGTGTTCGGGCCGGTCATGCGCTTCGTCTACGGCAGCGCGCACGCGGCTCGCACCGTGACGCGGCACCTCGCGGCGACCGCTGATTCCAGCGTGGCGACGCCCGCCCGACCGCTGGCGGGAATGGCCGGCCAGTGACGATCACGCGACTCGCCGCGTCGCCCGGCCAGCGCGCGGCCGGCCGCCCGCGGATGCCCGGACGGCCAGCCGCGCCGGCCCGGTGCGAGCGAACCGGCGTGCCGGACTCGCCTGGCGGCGGGCGCGCGCGCAGCGGGGTCTGGATGCTTGCCGGAGGCGACCTGATCGCGGTGACGCTGGCCACAGTCGTCGCGGGCGCCGGGGCAGCCAGCGATGCGTGCTACGGCCTTGTTGTTCTGGGCGCCATCGCAGCCGCCGGGCTGTACCAGCCGCGGATAGGCGGCCGCGCCGGCGATCAGGCGGGCCGGCTGGCGATGGCAGCCGCGCTTCCGGCGCTCGGCGTTGCTCCCCTGGACCGCCGGAGCCACGGTGATCCGGCTGTCCGCGACCACCGCCTGCCTGCTGATCGGGATGCGGGTAGCCGCCGACGCGAGCCAGCGGTCGGCCCGCAGGCGCGGCCTGCTGACACAGCAGACGCTGATCATCGGCGCTGGCGCAGCGGGCCGCATGGTAGCGCCGGCTGCTGCGCGAGCATCCGGAGCTCGGCCACCGCCCGTGCGGTCCGCTGGCCGATGACCAAGCCGGGGACGTGCAGTCCGTAGCCAAGATGCTCGCCAGTTTCGACGTGAGCCAGGTCCTGATGTGCGCGCCGGCCGCAACCGGGGCCGAGCATGCCGCAGTACTGCGTACCTGCCGCGATCACGGCGTCAGGGTCAGCGTGCTGCCGCAACTGCCCGAACTCGGCCTGGCGGTGCCGCGAGCCTGCCTGGACGAGGTCTGGGGCATCCCGTTCGTTCCGCTCCGGCCTGGCCCGGAAGCTCCCGGACGTCGTGCCGCAGCCCGGCTCATCGACCTCAGCGTCGGGACTGTCCTGATGCTGACCACTGCTCCGCTGGTGCTGATGCTGACGCTCGCGGTCTGGCTGGACCAGCGGCTGCCTCCGCTGTTCCGGCAGATGCGAGTCGTCGGCTGCGGCCGGCTGGCGACGATCACCAAACTCCGGACGCTGAGGCCGGGCGGCGACCCGGACACCACCTGGGCGGTGGAGCCCGGCCAGGCCACTGCGCTGGGCCGGATGCTGCGAACCACGCATGCGGACGAGCTGCCTCAGCTCGCCAACGTTGTGCGCGGTGACATGGCGCTGGTCGGCCCGCGCCCAGAGCGCCCGCATTTCGCCTGTCAGCTCAGCGGCAGTATCGCCGGATACGCCGAACGCGAGCGGGTGCGCAGCGGCCTGACCGGCTGGGCCCAGGTACACGGCCTGACCGGTGATACCTCGCTCGAAGACCGGGCCCGGTTCGACAACTTCTACATCGAGTACTGGTCGGTCTCACTAGACCTGCTCATCCTCGCCCGCACCGGACTGACCGCGCTGTGCGGGGCAATGACCATCGGAGGCGCACGATGAAGGTCCTGCACGTCATCACCGGACTGGGCGTCGGCGGCGCGGAACTGCAGCTGCGCGGCATACTGCAGCACACCCGGCACGACGCGGACGTCGTCACGCTGTACAACCCCGGGCCGGTCGCGGACATGATCCGGGCCGACGGCACCGCCGTGCGCACCCTGGACATGCGGCGGAACACTCAGCTCAGCACGCTGCTCTGGCTGCGGCGGATAATCCGAGCTGGCCGCTACGACGTCGTGCACTCGCACCTGTACCGCTCGCAGATCTACGGCCGGCCAGCGGCCTGGCTCGCGGGCACGCCAGTCATCGTCAGCACTGAGCATTCCATCGGTGAGACGCACCTGGAGCGCAGGCGCATGACGCGCGGAGTCCAGGCGCTCTACCTCGGCACAGAGCTGTTCTCCCAGATAACGGTCGCGGTGTCGCCGACCGTGCGCGAGCGGCTGACCAAGTGGGGGGTCCGGCCGCGCAAGATCACGGTTATCCCGAACGGCGTGGACCTCGACCGGGTGGCTTTCGACCCGGCCGGCCGGGCGCGGGTGCGCGCTGAGTTCGCCATCGGCACAGCGGACTTCGTAGTGCTCCTGCTCGGCCGCCTGGACCAGAACAAGCGCTTCGACGAGGCTATCGAGGCTGCTGCGCCCAGCCTGTCGCCCTCGGTGAAGGTCTTGGTCGTCGGGGGCGGTGCCGAGCGCGAGCACCTGGCAGAGACAGCCAGGCGCTGCGGCGTCGCAGATTACGTGATCTTCGCCGGCGAGCGGCACGACGTCGCGGGAGTCATGTCAGCGGCGGACCTGCTCGTGGCGTCATCCCGGCAGGAAACGTTCGGGCTGTGCGTGCTGGAGGCACTCGGAAACGGCCTCCAGGTGCTGTACACGACGTGCCCGGCGCTGGATGGCCTCGACGCCTCCACCGCTCAGGAGGTTCCCATCGAGGACATGGGCAAGGCGATCGCGGACGCGGTGGCAGCGGGTCCGGCCGAGCGTGCGCCGGAGCCAGCGGTTGCCGCTGAGTTCGGCATCGCCGCAGTTACCGCTCGTATCGACGACCTGTATGAGCGCCTGGCGGCACGACGATCGCTGCGCACCGCGGCCACACGGCGCCGGCGCCGCGCCCGGATGAGTGCTGGATCGCATCCGCTCGGGGCCGCGATGCCAGGGAGGGAGCAGCCATGAAATGTCTCGTCACCGGCGCGGCCGGCTTCATCGGCTCGCATCTGGTCGAGGAACTGCTAGCCGCCGGGCACACTGTCGCCGGGCTCGACGACTTCAGCACTGGCCGCGAGCAAAATCTTGCCGCTGTCGCCAGCCACCGCAGCCTGCGGATGGTGCGCGGGTCAGTGCTTGACCGGGAGACCGTCGACGAGCTGGCTGCCGGAGCCGACTGGGTCTTCCATCTCGCCGCGGCCGTCGGCGCGTTCGTGATCCGCGACAAGACTCTGGACAGCCTGCAAACGAACATCCACGGGACTGAGAACGTGGTCGCTGCGGCGAGCCGCTACGGCGCGCGGCTGCTGCTCGCATCGACCAGCGAGATCTACGGCAAGAACATGACCGTCGGACTGCGCGAGGACGACGACAGGATCATCGGCTCACCGCTCCGCAGCCGCTGGAGTTACGCCGAGGCCAAGGCCATCGACGAGAGCCTCGTCGACGCGTACGTGCATGAGCGCGGCCTGGCCGCTGTGATCGTCCGGCTCTTCAATACCGTCGGCCCGCGCCAGACCGGACGCTACGGGATGGTGATCCCGCGGTTCGTGCGCCAGGCACTGACCGGCGAGCCGCTGACGGTCTTCGGGACCGGTGAGCAGATCCGCTGCTTCTGCCACGTGTCTGACGTGACGCCTGCGCTGGTCCGGCTGGTCTGCAGTGATCGCGCCACCGGCCTCGCCGTCAACCTCGGCAGTTCCGAGCAGGTGTCGATCGGTGACCTAGCCCGGCGGGTCATCGCGGCCACCGGTTCATCCAGCGGCGTCACCAGGGCCTCCTACCTTGATGCGTACGGTCCCGGCTACGAGGACATGCAGCGGCGGGTGCCGAATTGCGCGCTCGCCGAGGAGCTGGTCCGGTTCCGGGCCACCCGGACGCTGGACGAGATTATCCGCTCCGTCATCGCTGATCAGCAGTCGATCCTGGCCGCCACAGCAGCGGCGTAACGGAGAGCTGTGGTGACCAGCGGGCAGCCGCAAACCAGCGCGCGAGACGGGCCTGGCGGCCCACGCCGGCGACGGACTATCTGGGGGCACGCCGCCTGGCCTGCGCTCGCACTACTCGCATTCGCGCTCGCGGCGTTCAGCGTCGCCACGCACCTCGGGGATCCGGCCCGAAGAACGCTGGTAGTGGCGTCCATCCCGTACTGGAACATCCAGCACGGCACCAATGTCGTGCTGGCGAACCGCGCAGCCGTGAATGAGGTCTCACCATGGATATACGGTCTGACTGCGACCGGGGCCATCGTGCCCCAGTACCCGCCTGGCCAGGCCTCGGCGGTCACCGCGGACATCGCGCGCCTGCGCGCGGCGCATCTGAGCATCGTGCCGAGCATCGCCAACATCACCGGCGGTGCATGGGACTACCCGGCGGTTTCACACATGCTGCATAACCCGGCCGTGATGCGCCAGCAAGTCGACGCGATCGTGGCGCTGGTTCAGCGGGAGAAGTACGCCGGCATCGACATCGACTACGAGGAACTGCACGCGGGCGACGGTCATGCCTTCACGCAGTTCGCCACCGATCTCGCGGCGGCGCTGCACGCACACGGCAAAGTACTGTCGGTCGCCGTCTTTCCGCAGACGGCCGCGCCCGCACCGGGGCAGCCCAACGCCGCGCAGAACTACGCCGCGCTCGGCCGGATCGCCAACCAGGTCCGCATCATGGCCTACAACTTCCACTGGGCCGACTCAGCGCCTGGCGCCACGGCCCCGATCAGCTGGGTGCGTGCGGTGATGCGATACGCCACCAGCCAGATGCCGGCCAGCAAGGTCGTCCTCGGCGTTCCGCTGTTCGGCTACGACTGGTCCGGCGGTTCAGCGCCGGCGAGGACCGTGAGCTGGCTTCAGGCACTGCGGCTGTCGCGCCAGTACCACGTCTCAGCCAGCTACAGCAAAGCAGCGCAGGCGCCGTATTTCAGCTACGTCAGACGCCGGCGGGAGCACACTGTCTGGTTCGAGAACGCCGCGAGCTCGATGGCGATGTTCCAGGTCGTCAAAGGGAGCGGCGCTGCCGGGGTCTACCTGTGGATGTACGGGTACGAGGATCCGGGCACCTGGCGGGCGCTGCGTACGGCACTGCCAATCTCAGGGCCTAACGCCAGCAGTACGTCGTCGGTGGTGCCGTAATGCCCTGGTGGTTCTTCGCACTGTTCGTGCTCGGCTTCAACTTCGCCATCTGGGGCACGATCGGCATGGTACGGCTCGCCGACACATGCGTTGCCAGCGTCGCGGGCCGCCGCAAGCGAACGCTCCCTAGGCCGGCGGCTAACTGGGTCGCGCTGCCGCTGCGCCGTGGCGCGACCGGCACCCGGCAGATCGTCAGGAAGATCTCGCTGGCCGTCGGCGATGTCGCCGTGCTGATACCCGCGCACAACGAGTCAGCAGTGCTCGGCGCAAGCCTGGACGCCATCATGAAGCTCGTCCCGGTCCGGAACATCCACGTCGTGTCCGACGGGTCGACCGACGACACGCCGGAGATCGCCAGGCGCGCGGGCGTGCACGTACACGAGACCGAACGGAACGTGGGCAAGGCGGGGGCGCTGCGCGAGGCCATCGACCGATTCGGCCTCACCGACCGGTACGAGGTGCTTCTGCTGCTGGACGCCGACACCAGGATCCAGCCGGATTACTTCACCGAGGCTCTGCCGCTCTTCGACGATCCCGAGGTCGTCGCGGTGGCCGGGTGCGTCCAGACTGCGCGTGACAGGCAGCTGAGCCTGATCGGGAACATCCTGGTCGGCTACCGAGAGCGGATCTACGGGATCGGCCAGCGGCTGCTGAAGTTCGGCCAGACTTACTCGCGCATCAATGCCACCCATATCGTGCCCGGCTTTGCCAGCATGTACCGCACCGACGTCCTGGCGTACATCGACCTCAACCCGCCTGGCCTGGTCATCGAGGACTTCAACATGACGTTCGAGGTCTACCAGAAGAAGCTGGGCAAGGTCGCGTTCACGTTGTCGGCCGTCGCAGTCACCCAGGATCCGGTGCGGATCCCGGACTACGTCAAGCAGACCAGGCGATGGGCCGTCGGCTTGTGGCAGACGGTGCGACGGCATCCCCCGCAGGCCAACCTGTTCACCGCGATGCTGGCCGTGCTGCTGCTGGAGTTCATCACCTCGAGCACGATCTTCGTCATCCTGCCGCTGCTAGCCGCAGTCCTGGCGATCCCCGAACTGGCCCCTAGCGCGCTCAACTGGGTGCCGATGGCGGATGCGCATACAGCTGTCGCGGCCCACATGAACCTGACAGCCATCGCCATCGGCGTGGGGTTGCCGGACTATGTGATGACGTGCCTGGTGGCGGTCCTGAACCGGCGGCCGCGCCTGCTGTTCGTTGGCTTGTTCTTCCCGCTCGTGCGCGTGATCGACGCCGCGATCGCGCTGTCCGCGGTGCCAGCCGGCTGGTTCGCCCGGTCAAACGGGACGTGGAAGAGCCCTGCGCGCCGTGCCGTCGATACCCAGCCAGGCCCCGTGCCCGTGGCCGCGGGAGCACCCGCGGCGAGCATGCCGGCGACTCGCCAGGAATCATCGGTATCGTCAGACTACGGCCGGGAACGGGGTCATGCATCGTGATGACTACGGCCGGGCTCAGCCGGGGCACGCTAGTGCCATGACCCCGATCCGGCTGATGCTTGCCGACGATCATTTCATGATCACCGAGGCGCTGGCGTCGCGGCTGGCTTCCCCGGACATCTGGGTCGCCGCGAGGTGCGCCGCGACTGACCCGAACTTGTTCGCGATCGTCAAGGGCGTCCGGCCGGACGTGGTCGCCATCGAGGCGGAATCGTTCGGAGCAGGGGTTGGCGACCTGGTTGAGCGGCTGATCGCGGACAGCCCTCAGGTGCGCGTGGTAATCCTCAGCGGCGACCGGAACGTTGCCCACGCCGTCTCGGCAGCCCGCGCGGGCGCAGCGGCCTGGGTCGCCAAGGAGCAGGATGCCGACGAGTTCGAGTCGGTGGTCCGCGGCGTGTGCCTCGGCTACTCCTGGTTTCCGCCCGAGATGCTGGGCGAGATCCTGCGCAGCCTGCGAGTCGGTGCCGACCGTGGCGGCAGCGATCTGCACGCGCTCAGCTCGCGCGAGATCGACGTCCTGCGGGCCATGATGACCGGCAGCCAGGGCCGGCAGATCGCGGCTGCCCTGCACATATCAGCCGACACTGTACGAACCCACACGCAGAACATCTACGCCAAGCTGGACGTGCACAGCCGGGTCGAGGCGGTGAGCGTGGCCAGGGCGGCTGGCTTGGAGCCGCCCGAGCGGGTCCTCGGCTCCTGACCCGGCGTCGCCACGGTTATAACCGGGCCCTGACTGTGCAGAGCCGCACCCAGGGCGAGTGACACGCGTCAGCGCTGCAGGCGGCATATTTGCCCACTCTGTGAGCGCGCATTACTACTGGTCTGCCTGGTGCGTGGGTACTACCTACGCTGACTAGCTAGCTAGGCCGGCTACGCAGCTTACGACGAGGCCGGCGCTTGCCGTCGCGCTAGCTCCGGCATACCGGGAAATACCCACCCACGGGGGATGACTTACAGGTGAACGGACCTTCTCCGGATTTTGCGGTGCCGCGATCCGCCGCGTTCGCGGCTGACTCCGAGCTGAAGGTCCGCGGCCTGCTGCACGATCTCGGTCATCAGATGATGACGCTGTCGCTGCTCGCCGACTCCGTGCGTGACGATGGCGCGCTCTCCACTGCTGCTCGCGGGCGCATGGAGATCGTCACGCAGGAGATGCTCCGCATCGTGGAGGTGATAGCCGACGCTATGTCGCCAGACGCGGCCATGACGCGGACGGGACTAGTGGACATCCGCGAGCTTGCCACCGAAGCAGCGCAGCTAGCCAGCTTGGTTTACGGCACGGCGGTAGTAGTCGAGCCAGGTGGTCCGGCGGTGATGCGGGTCAGCGCATCACTGCTCCGTCGCGTGCTGCGCAACCTGGTGGATAACGCTGTCCGCGCGGCCGGACCCGGCGGCCAGGTCTCGATCAGAATCGAGCAGGAGCGAGAGACAGTCCTGGAGATTGCTGACACCGGTGCCGGATTCGGCGAGGGGGCGCCCGGCTGGGCCGGCCTTGGTCTCACCGTCGTCCGCAAGCTCCTCCGGGCGGCTGGCGGCCGGCTGGATATCGCCACCGGTCCGCATGGTGGTGCCAGGGCGCGGGTCACCTTCAGCCCGGATACCCAGCACCGAGGGCAGCTTCCGGCGCAGGCGGACCGGGCGTCAGCTGGCCAGCTCTTCGGCCCGCCGGCCGAGTCGAGGGCAACGGCGTCGGTCATATGACCGAGGCGGTGATAGCAGACGATCACGCTGTCTTCCTCGATGCGCTGTCGGCCGTGCTGAGCGGCGACGGCTGGACGGTGACCAAGTCGACGACCGTTGAGGACGCAGTCGCCGCCGTCAGTGCGCGGCAGCCCGACGTTTGCCTCATGGACCGGCACTTTGCGGCTGGCCGCGATGGCCTGGGCGCGGTTCGCGATCTTGTTGCCGTCGCACCCCGGACTAAAGTGCTGATCCTCTCGGCCGACGGCAATACCGACAGCATCATGGAGGCGATGGGCGCCGGCGCAGTCGGATACGTCCACAAAACGCGCAGCGTCGCAGTGCTGAAGCGGACCATTGAGCGCGTCTTGCGTGGCGAAGTCGTGGTCGAGGTACCCGCCGGTCCGGCCATCCAGCCTCAGCTGGCTCTCCAGCGCGACGCTCTGCGACTCGCCCGCCGCCTCACCGCACGCGAGCGGCAGTGCCTGGAGCTGCTGGTAGCTGGCCACGACACCGCGGCGATGGTCAGGAGCCTCGGAGTCTCTGCGGCGACGATCCGCACCCACGTCCAGGCGCTGCTCACGAAGCTCGGAGCTCACTCCAGGCTGGAGGCCGCCGCTTTCGCGGTGCGGCACGGTCTGCTCGAGGACCGGGCTGGCCGCCGTGACCTGGCCGGGAGCTATCCGAGGTTAGCGGTGCAACTAGACTCCGCCCTATGCCCCGACCACGCGTGCTTTCCGGCATCCAGCCGACGGCGGACTCCTTCCACCTCGGCAACTACCTGGGTGCGCTGCGGCAGTGGGTAGCCCTGCAGGAAACCCACGACACCTTCTACTGCGTCGTCGACCTGCACGCGATCACGGTTCCCCAGGAGCCTGCCGACCTCCGTCGTCGGTCCAGGGTGGCCGCCGCACAGCTGTTCGCAGCTGGTCTGGACCCGGATACCTCGACGGTGTTCGTGCAGAGCCACGTGCCCGAGCACCCCGAGCTGGAATGGATGCTGGCCTGCATCACTGGTTTCGGCGAGGCCAGCAGGATGGTCCAGTTCAAGGACAAGTCAGCCAAGGGCGGCGCCGAGGCCGCCAGCGTCGGGCTGTTCACCTACCCGATCCTGCAGGCCGCCGACATCCTGCTCTATGACGCTGACCAGGTGCCGGTCGGTGAGGACCAGCGCCAGCATCTGGAACTGACCAGAGACCTGGCACAGCGGTTCAACCACCGGTTCGGACCGACGTTCGTCGTACCAGGCCCGTACATCCTGCCGGAAGTCGCCAAGATCGCCGACTTGCAGGATCCGGCGATCAAGATGAGCAAGTCGGCGTCGTCGCCGCAGGGCATCATCGACGTTCTGGAGGAGCCGGACTCGATCCGCCGCAAGATTATGCGCGCTGTTACCGACGCCGACGGGGAAGTACGGGTCGACGAGGCTGCCAAGCCCGGCGTGACGAATCTGCTGCGCATCTACGCGGCGCTAGCTGGCGAGCCGTTGGCCGGCCTGGAGCAGCGCTACTCAGGGTCGGGCTACGGATCCTTCAAGAAGGATCTGGCCGAAGTAGTCGTCGGCGCTTTCGCGCCGATCCGGGAGCGGACCGAGAAGCTGCTGGCTAACGAGTCCGAGCTTGACAGGCTTCTGGCCACCGGGGCCGGGAAAGCCCACCGGATTGCCGCTGCGACGATGGCCCGAGTCCGCGACAGGATGGGCTTCCTGCCGCCTGCCTGAACCGCTCGCTGCGGTACATGATCGTTCCGCAAGTGCCCGTTCCCCGCATGAATGAGTAACGGTGGCGTCCCCGGGTAGTTGGCGCCGGCAGGCACTCCTCTACCCCCACGCCTGCCCAGGGAGTGATCATGATGGCTGGGACGCTTCGCGTCCGGCGCAGCCGAGGCGCACTGAGCGGATTGCTGCTGGCGCTACTCGGAATCTGGGGCGCGCTGATTCCGTTCGTCGGCCCGTACTTCAACTATGCGTACACGCCGGACCGTGCCTGGGCGTCCACGTCCGGCCGGATCTGGCTGGAGGTCCTGCCGGGCGTCGTCACGCTGGCAGGCGGTCTCGTCGTGCTGCTCAGCCGGTTCCGGCCGGCGGCTGTATTCGCGTCCTGGCTCGCGGCACTCGCGGGTGCCTGGTTCGCTGTCGGCCACCTGGTCGCTGGTCACTGGACCGGTCTTCCCGGCGCCGGTACCCCGGTGGGCGGCGCGACCCGGTCGGTGCTTGAGCAGATCGGTTTCTTCACCGGCCTTGGCGTGATGATCGTGTTCGTGGCTGCGCTGGCGCTCGGCAGGTTCACGGTCGTGGCGGTCGCGGACGCTGCGGCCAGCGCCGGGCGGAAGGCCGCAGCCGCCGACGCGGGTGCCGCCCGGTCTAAGGTGGCGGCAGCCAGTTCCGCGCCGCGCGTCAAGCCGGTTCCGGTGTTTCGCGGCCGGTCCCGCACTGCTGACCCGGCGGACGCGGATACGGCGGACGCGGATACGGCGGACGCGGATACGACCGAGGCGGTCCGGACCAGCTAGGTCGCCTGGGCTGCGCTGGCCGCGTAACTGCGGCCGGCGCCGTCCGGCCAGTGTCCGGCGGCGTGTCCGGATCAGTGCAACGAGTCCGAGCCCGGCCGCGACCACGCCGCCGGCCGCAAGCGCGTAACCTGTCGCCGTGCCGCCAGCCGCGGGCTGCGGGGTGGCCAGCGCGACCGTCTTCGGCTTGATGGCATTTCGCGCGTCGAGCGGGCTGCGAGGCGCTGGCGCGGGCAGCGGCGGGACCAGTTCGCCGACCGGCTGGACCTTGCCGTTCATGGCAAATCCCCAGTTCAGCAGCTGCTCGGCCGAGGTGATCTCTTGCAGCGACGTGCAGTGCAGCACGGTGGCGATGAGTGTCACGCCATTCCGCCTGGCTAGCCCGACATAGGTGGCCTCGGATTTGACGGTCCAGCCGATCTTGCCGCCGATGCCGCCGCGGTACTGCGTGAGCAGGTAGTTCTGGTTGACCAGGGTTTCCCAGTCACGCGGCTTGAGCTCAAGCCTGGCCTCGCGCGTCGAGTCGTACTTCATGAAGGCCGGCATCGCGAGGGCCTGCCGGGCGATCAGCGCCTCGTCGTACGCCGACGTTACCTGGCCGGCTGCGGGTAGCCCGTTAGGCAGTTTCGCGACAACGTCGTACGCCTGCAGATGCCGGGCTTCGGCGTTAATCAGCGCCATGCCCCTGGCGAATGACCCGGTGGCTTGCGTGAGCGCGACCGCAGCGTCGTTGGCAGAGATCAGCAGCAGTGCGCGGAAGAGGTCGGAGACCCGGTACTCACGGCCGGTGATCAGAAAGGCGCTGGTCGGCTGCTGTGACGTTGCCAGCGGCGTCGCGACAACCATGGCGTCGGGATTGAGCAGCGGAATCAGCGTCACAGCCGTCAGCACCTTGAGCGTGCTGGCCGGGCCGAACTCGCCGTGCGGATCCCTGGCGGCCAGTACCTGGCCGGTGTTGGCGTTCGCAATGACCCACGCTGATGCCGGGATGTCCGGCACTGGCCTGGGGTCGTCCGATGGCTCATTCACCACGATCCCGCTGCTGGCCATCAGCGGGCCGCCGATCCTGCGGGCGGCCAGGCCGCCGGGCTTCGGAACGTCTTGCTGCGTCGTCGTCAGTTCCGCGGCAGCAGGACGGGTCGCTGGCCCGCTGACGACTCCGGTGTCAGCGGAGGCACCGGATTCGGCACGGAAGGCTGGCAGCGAGCTCGCTGCCGGGCAGGCGATGGTGACCATCGCCGCGCCGATGCCAAGGGCCGCCAGCCTGCGTGCTACGTGAGGTCCTGGAATCACGGAATGTGACCTTCCCCGCACTGCCCGTGATTGATACGCGGCATATTCAGGCCGAATCAGGCCCGGACATAACGAACCGATGCAGCTTTGCGAAAGCTTTGACAGAACTCGCCAGCCGATTGCGTCAATAGCCGACATTGACATGTCGAATGTGGCTGATTTCCTGATCACGGTCGGTAGCGATGACACGTGGCGTACGTCACAGCGATGTGCCGCGCTGGTGCGCCGTACGCTGGTGGAATGAGTCGCACATCGGAGTCAGGCGCGCCAATCGAGGGCGTGTACGGGCCAAAAGACGTGCAGAACCTCGATCCCGTGACGGACCTGGGCGAGCCGGGCGTGTTCCCGTTCACCAGGGGCGTGTACCCGACCATGTACCTGACCCGGCCGTGGACGATGCGGCAGTACGCCGGATTCTCGACCGCGGCGGACTCCAATCGCCGCTATCACCAGCTCATCGCGGCCGGCACCACTGGCCTTTCGGTGGCATTCGACCTGCCGACGCAGATGGGCTTCGACTCCGACGCCGAACAGGCGCGAGGAGAGGTCGGCAAGGTTGGCGTGGCCATCGACTCGCTGGAAGACATGCGGTTGCTCTTCGACGGCATCGGCCTGGACCAGGTGTCAACGTCGATGACCATCAACGCGCCGGCCGCGCTGTTGCTGCTGCTGTACCAGCTGGTCGCGGAGGAGCAAGGCGTGTCGGCGGACGCGATCTCCGGCACGATCCAGAACGACATCCTGAAGGAGTACATCGCGCGCGGAACCTATATCTATCCGCCCGCGCCGTCGCTGCGGCTGGTCGCCGACACCTTTGCTTACTGCCGGGCGGAGATCCCGCGCTGGAATACGATCTCGATCTCCGGCTATCACATGGCCGAGGCGGGCGCGACGCCGGTTCAGGAGATAGCTTTCACACTGGCGAACGCGCGCGAGTATGTGCGCGCCGCGATCGCGTCTGGCCTGGCGGTAGACGAGTTCGCGCCGAGATTGTCGTTTTTCTTCGTAGCCCGCACGACGCTGCTGGAGGAGGTGGCCAAATTCCGTGCGGCGCGGCGGCTGTGGGCACACCTCATGCGGGATGAGTTCGGCGCGCGTGACCCGCGCTCGCAGATGCTGCGGTTCCACACCCAGACAGCCGGCGTGCAGCTCACCGCGCAGCAGCCCGAGGTCAACCTGGCAAGGGTCACGCTGCAGGCCCTCGCCGCGGTGCTTGGCGGTACCCAGTCGCTGCACACCAACTCTTACGACGAGGCGATCGCGCTGCCGACGCAGAAGGCGGCGACTCTCGCGCTGCGCACGCAGCAGGTGCTGGCTTTTGAGACGGACCTGACCGCCACAGTCGACCCGCTGGCTGGCTCGTACGCGATCGAGTCGATGACCGACGATATCGAGGCACGGGCTCGGGAGCTGATGGACCAGGTAGCGGCTCTCGGCGGAGCGGTCGCTGCGATCGAGCAAGGTTTCCAGAAGGCCGAGATCGAGCGATCCGCCTATCAGATCGCGCGCGAGGTCGACTCCGGCGAGCGCAAGGTGGTCGGCGTCAATGCGTTCGTCAGCGATGACGATGAGCCCTACGAGCCACTTCGTGTCGACCCGGCGATCGAGCACCAGCAGGCAGCGCGGCTCGCTGAACTGCGTGCCCGGCGGGACTCTACTGAAGTCGCCCGGCGCCTGGACGATGTCCGGCAGGCTGCTGCCGGCGATGCGAACATGCTGTATCCGCTGCGCGAGGCGCTGCGGGCACTGGCAACTATCGGCGAGGTCAGCAACGCGCTCCGGGATGTCTGGGGTGTCTACCGCCCGCCGGAGGTCTACTAGGCTAACTGCGCCGGTGCCCTGGTAGCGGGCGGTACAAGCCACAGCGCGACAATCCCGCAACATCAGCGGACTGGTGACCCCAGGCGGTACGATGCTCGGCAGAAGAGCGATCTCGTAAGCGATTGGCCAGAACGTTCGGGGCGACGCGGGCGTCCCGCTGATCTAGCCGGACAGCGGGACTAGCTTGCGAGCGGGAGCACGGATTGCCGGGCACGCGTGCAGGGGTTTGACGGCGGTATCAGTAGGTACCTAGCGCGAGTGCGACGGCGATGCGCCTGACGCTTTCCGGTGCGAGGGACGCCGGAGCAGTTCTGGAGCGGGCACGTTACCGGGCATGGCCCGGGATCTGGTGCCGTAGCCGACGGCATTGACGATCCTGGACTTGCCGCGCTTGCTGGCGGACTGGAGTGAGTTCGAGGTACAGATGGACAACCCGCTAAGCGCCGCACGAGATCGGCGCAGAACACCGGCCCGGAGTGACGACCAAGGCAGTCTCAATGGGGAGGCAACGCATGGCCGAGCATGATCTCGAGGGGGAACTCGACGCGTTCCTCGCCGGGCATGAGCCGGAACTCATCGAGTTCCGGCGGGATCTGCATGCTCACCCGGAGACGGGCTACCACGAGTACCGGACCACCCGGCGCATCGCGTTGCGACTCGAGGCGGCCGGGCTGAAACCAGCGATCCTGCCTAAGGGCACCGGACTGACGGTTGATATCGGCTCGGGGTCCGCAGACGGGCCGGTCGTGGCACTGCGGGCCGACATCGACGCGCTGCCGATCAACGACGAAAAGGATGTGCCATACCGGTCACTGACCAGGGGGGCATGCCATGCCTGCGGGCACGACGTGCACACGACCATCCTGCTCGGCACCGGGCTGTTCCTCGCCCGCGCGGCCGCAGCAGGGGCGCTGCCAGGCAAGGTCCGGCTCATTTTCCAGCCGGCCGAAGAGGTGCCCGGCGGGGCGATCGACGTCATGGCTGCTGGCGGGATTGCGTCGGTGGACCGCATCTTCGCGCTCCACTGCGACCCCAGGCTGGACGTCGGCAAGATCGGTACGCGGACCGGCCCGATCACCGCGGCGTGCGACAAGCTGACGGTCAAGGTGACCGGCCCCGGCGGTCACACGGCGCGGCCGCACCTGACAGCCGACCTGGTGTTCGCGCTTGGCAAGATCATCACCGAACTGCCAGCCGCACTGTCCCGCCGGGTCGACCCGAGGTCAAGCCTCAGCCTGGTCTGGGGCCGGGTCAACGCGGGATCGGCCGCGAACGCCATTCCGGACGACGGCATGGTGGAAGGAACTGTCCGCTGCCTGGACGATGCGGCTTGGCACGAGGCGCCGGACCTGGTGAAGGCGCTCCTGGAGTCGGTGGCCAGCGCATACGGCGTGGTTCCTGAGATCAGTTACCAGCGGAACGTCCCGCCCACCGTCAACGAGGCGATCAGCACGGCCATGTTCGAGGCGGCGGCCGACCGGGTGCTCGGCCCGGACTCGATCACCGAGGCCCCGCAGAGCCTCGGCGGTGAGGATTTCGCCTGGTACGTGGAGTCCATTCCAGGCGCGCTCGCCAGGCTGGGGACCCGGACCCCTGGCTCGGCCGCGGACTTCGACATCCACCAGGCCGTCTTCGACGTCGACGAGCGGGCCATCGGGTACGGAGTGCGGCTTATGGCGGCGACTGCCATGACCGCGATGCTCGATGGCGGCAGCGTGACGCCCGGCGCCATGCCAGGCGCCACGGCGAGTCGGTCGCAAGTCGCGGACGGTGCGATCGCCTGACCCTCGTCTCTGCGACGCGGACGCCTGGTGGCGCCGACATTTCATCCATTTTGGCTGCCGCAAGGGGTAGTTTGTCCTATTTGGCGTCGCAAAAATCCGTGAAATGTGAGCGGGGGCACGGCGTCAGGCTCTGCGAAGATCGCCCAAGCCTGGCAAACCGCATAGAGTTGGGGGCCAGGACTTCCGTCAGGCGAGGCCGTCAAGCCTGAGCCAGGGTGTGTCATGTAAGGCCACCCCGATACCCCCAACTGAGCTACTGGAGCGGCACCTCGTGTCATCGCAGCACAACGAGGCCAAAGCGGCTGTGGACCAGTCGTCGGGCGCGACTGGCCAGGCCGACGCCGTCGCCGCGCGGCCTGATCCGCCGTCGCCGACGATGCCTGGCCCGGCCGGTCCCACGCCCGCCGGCCGGAGTTCTGCTGGCCCCGGCCTGGCCGGTTCGAGCCCTCTCGACCGCGCCGCTGACCGGCCAGTGTCCGGTCGGCCGGCGTTCGGCGGACCACTGCCTGAGAACCGGAATCCGTGGAAGGAAGGCAAAGACGGCAAGACCGTCTTCCGCCGGATACCCCCGGTCGTTCTGTGGTGGGTCTGGGTGGTATTCGCCTTGTTCAACCTGATCCAGGTGATCATCCCGGATCATGACTATTTCTCAATCGAGTTCGCGGTCGGGCTGCTCGCCGTCACCGGCATTGTCTACGCGACTGCACTGCGGCCGAAAGTATTCGCCACGCCGGACGGCATCGAGGTGCAGAACCCGGTTCGCGATCACCTGATCCGGTGGGGCGCGCTGAACGGCGTCTTCCTGGGCGATGCTGTGGAACTCAGCTGCACCAGGCCTGCGCCCCGCAAGGACCAGACCATCTACTGCTGGGCGCTCTACTCCCGGCGGCGCAGCCGGCTGAAGTCTCAGCAGCTCGGCATACGCTCCTGGAGTCGCGTGTCGCCCCGAGCAGCCACGGTCAGCGAGCCGGGCGTTCACGACCCCGCGCAGCTCATCGCTGCCGAACTAGGACGCCGGTCCACGCAGGCTCGCGAAGCTGGCGCGACGGCCGCGACGCTGGAGAGCCGCTGGGCCTGGCAGTCGATTGCCTTCATGGTCGTACCGGCCGCCGCGCTGCTGGCGCTGCTGCTGGCCAGATGAGGCGCCTAGGCGCCCACCGAGCTACACGGACGGCGCCGCAGCGAGGCTACGTAGCTGGCCGGAGCGCCTGCCGCCTCGGCGGCATTAGCGATGATGCCGAGGTAATGCGCGGATGGCAGGCCGCCCTCGTAGTCGTTTATCACGTACAGCCAGGCCAGGACATCGCCGTCCGGCGTGCTGACACGCACCTTGGACTTGCGGTAGTAGCCGAGGTCAGCGCCGTCCCACTGGTCTAGCGCGGTCTCGTCAGCCGCCGACACCTCATACAGCACTACGAAGACGCGGTCGCTCCGGTTTTCGACAACCGTCGCCAGCGCGCCGTCCCAGCCGAGGTCCTCACCGCCGAAGGTCAGCCGCCAGCCCTCGAGCCAGCCTGCGCCCTGGCGCGGCGAGTGCGGGCAGCGACGGGCCATCTGCGCGGGATCCATATTGCTTCCATAGGCCGCGTATATCGCCACGAAGCATAAGCGTACGAGCCGGCCGAGCCGGATGCTGGCCAACCGCCTGGCATGGCGCTGCAGCCTGCGGGTCCGATTCGGTGCGTAGGGTCTGGATGGGAGAGAATGAGAAAACGTGAGCCAGCCGCACGCGAAGATCGCGATCATCGGTGGCGGCCCGGGCGGCTATGAAGCCGCCTTGGTCGGTGCCCAGCTTGGCGCTGATGTCACGGTTATCGAGCGGGACGGCCTTGGCGGCGCCTGCGTCCTGACGGACTGCGTGCCATCGAAGACACTCATTGCCACTTCCGGGATGATGGCTGCGCTGGACGACGCGCCGAGTCTCGGCATCCGGATTAATCCGGGCGGGAACGGGGCTCCCATGCTCGATGCTCCCCGCCTCTACTCCAGGGTCCGGTCACTCGCCCGCGCTCAGTCGGCTGATGTCGCGTCCCGGCTGTCGGCCGAAGGGGTCAAGGTGATCTCCGGAACCGCCCGGCTGGCTGGACCACACCGCGTCGTGGCTGGCGACACCGAGATCGAGGCCGACGCCGTGCTAATCGCGACCGGGGCGGAACCGCGGATCCTGCCCGGATCGGAACCGGACGGCGAGCGCATCCTCACCTGGCGCCAGCTGTACGACCTTGACCGGCTCCCGGAAGAACTGATCGTGGTCGGCTCGGGCGTTACCGGTGCCGAATTCGCCTCCGCCTTCCAGTCGCTTGGCTCGCAGGTGACGCTGGTGTCCTCCAGGGACCGGATCATCCCGCACGAGGACGCGGACGCGGCCATTGTGGTGGAGGACGTGTTCCGGCGCCGCGGCATGACGGTTCTGGGCAGATCGCGGGCGCAGCAAGTCGTCAGGACGGCTGACGGCGTAGCTGTGACGTTCAGCGACGGGCGGACAGCGCGCGGCAGCCACTGCCTGCTGACCGTCGGCATGATGCCGAACACCAGCGGTCTAGGCCTCGCCGAGGCAGGAATCGTCGTGGACGGTGGTGGATTCGTCCAGGTCGACAAGGTGTCGAGAACAACGGTCCCCGGGGTGTACGCCGCCGGGGACTGCACGGGCGTGCTGATGCTGGCATCGGTCGCGGCGATGCAAGGCCGGATCGCGATGTGGCACGCACTCGGGGAGGCGGTCAAACCGCTGCGGCTCGCCAACGTCGCCGCGACGATCTTCACCGAGCCGGAGATCGCCACCGTCGGCATTCCGGAGCAAGCGGTAGCGGCCGGCGAGGTTCCGGACGCCACCGTGGTGAAGCTGCCGCTGGCGACCAACGCCAGGGCGAAGATGCAGGGCTTCCGGGACGGCTTCGTCAAGCTCATCGCCCGGCGCAGTAGCGGTACCGTGCTCGGCGGCGTGATCGTCGCACCGCGGGCCAGCGAACTGATCCTGGGGATCTCGCTCGCCGTTGAGCGGAGCCTGAGCGTGGATCACGTCGCCCACACCTTCGCCGTTTATCCGTCGCTTTCGGGCAGTCTCACCGAAGCGGCGCGCAAGCTCATGCAGCCGGCCGAGGGCACGCGCTGACATCCGCCTGGACTGGGGCCGGCCCTGAAATCAATTCGCCCGTGCTGGCCTTGTCCGGTACGATCCCGGATTGTTTTCGCTGCTTGGAGCAGATGAGATTCGCGTATGGCCCCCGGCAGTTCCCATGCT
The DNA here is from genome assembly GCA_963831615.1 of uncultured Actinomycetota bacterium. GTDB lineage: Bacteria > Actinomycetota > Actinomycetes > Streptosporangiales > Streptosporangiaceae > JAJYUU01. The sequence continues at coordinate 1,535,777 of CAWHQU010000008.1, forward strand.
GAGAGCAGGTTTCGTTAATGGCATGTCGCATCAGTGAGGTCGTGCTCGGTTGCCGCGACCCTGAGGCGCTGGCGCGGTTCTGGTGCGAGGTCCTGGACTTCGTCGTGCTCGATCGCGAGGACGACGGCACGCTGGAGATCGGGCCGCGCGACGGGTTCGGCGGACCGCAGCCGACGATCATCCTCAGTCGCAGGGATGAGCCGGAGGAGGGGAAATCCCGGCTGCACATCGATGTCAACGCTACCGACCGCGATCAGGACGCTGAGCTCGAACGCCTTATGAAGCTCGGTGCGCGCCCGGCCGACATCGGCCAGACAGGGCAGGAATCGTGGCATGTCCTGGCCGACCCTGAAGGCAATGAGTTCTGCCTGCTGAAGGCTCGCCTCAACCCACTCTGACGCTCGTCGGTCGCGCCTCGGCACCAGGTACCCAGCTGCATTCGCAGGGGCCGCTCTCACTGACCGGCCACTAGACCCCTGGCTCGTCGGCGGAGGAGTCGGTGACGTACGGAACGATCTCGGCTGTGTAGGCGACGATCTCAGCGGTGTAAGTCATGATCTCGGCGGCGTACGGAACGAACTCGGCGGCCGGTGCGGAGGGGTATGCGCTAGCTGGCGTCCAGACCGCCGTCGGACGGAGGACCGGTTCTAGCCCGAAGGATGGATGCAGAACCTGTGGATCGCCGCGGAACCACCGGAGCGGCCGGTCGGTATCAATGGCCCACGCGAACGCCAGCGCACCGCCGACCAGGCCGAGCAGCATCCCGATGAAGAACCCGCCAAGGTTCGAGGTGACCCAGGAGCCGAGCGCGAGGACGATCGCGAGCAGCGAATAAAAGGCCCGCTGAGCGGGGCTGAACCAGAGCAATATGCCGCACAGCAACAGCATCACCGGAATGAGGTAACCCGCCAGTCCCTGGATCCCGATGTGAATCACGAGCTGGAGCGGACCGTGCTCGGACGCCAGAATCTCGCCCGCGCCACCGGTGACCAGGAGGCCGCCCCAGAACGGCCGACTGCGTCGCCAGAGCAAGAAAGCGCGCCGGGCATCGTTGAGCGAGTCCGCCGTGATTCCGTGCTCGAACGACCTGCTGCGATGTGGCAGGCTGTCGCGCCGAGGCTGCCAGGCACGCCCAGCCCGCCAGTCGCGTTCGGGCGACAAGTCGCCTTCGGCCCGCCAGTCGCGTTGGACCAGCCAGGCTGGCCCGGGCAGCCGGCTACGTTCCGGCGCACCGGGTGGAGCCATCCGGCCGCGCTCCGGCGCGCGAGGTTCCAGCACCCAATGGCGCGCGTCGGTGCGAGGGGCGGGTTCCTGGCGGCGATCCAGCAGGCGCCCGCGTTCTTGTCCTCGGCTCTGCCCGAGCGCCCTGTCCGGTCGGAGCACCCGGCGGCGTTCGGCCATGTGCGATTCAGGCGCCCTGCGGCGTGCGGCCGGGCGGGGTTCGGAGACGGTCCGCCGATCTAGCAATGGGCGGCGCTTTGGCGGTGTCGCGCGCTTTGGCGGGCTCGCCGGGGACGCACCGTCGCGTTCAGGCAGGCGGGGCCGCGGAATCCCGTTCCGCCCGGATGTCTGGCGCTCCGGCGGCTGGCCGCGCTGATCAGCTTCGCGCATCGGACGGCGATCTGGCGGGCCCGGTGCCGACGGGCGGGCGCGTTCTGGAGGGCCCGGTGCGGACGGGCGGCCGCGCTGCGGCGCTCGAGGCTGGCGCATCGGGTCAGGATCGGCCAGTTGACGCTCTCGAGCGAGTTCGTCCGCCCACCGCTCCGGCCTGAGACGGCCCCCTCGCCGGCGCGGTCTCGGCGGACGGCCGCGGCCCGGCGGTCGCGGCTGGCGCACCCCGTCACCGTCGGTCACTTGACGGTCCCGGGGACCCGTGCGTTCGTCCGCCCAGGATCCCGGCCTGGAGCGGCGCTCTGGCGGGCGACTGCGCTCGTCCGCACTCGGTTCCGACTTGAGGCGGGCCTCCGGCGGGCGGGGCCTTTGCTGCCGGGCAGTCGGCGCGCGCCCGCCCCTCTCTGGTGTGCGGCGTTCGGGCGGTCGGGGCTGGCGCACCCGGTCACCGTCGGACAGTTGACGCTCCGGCGGGCGGGGCTGGCGCACCCGGTCGCCGTCCCGCAGCTGACGCTCCGGCGGGCGGCCGCGTTCGTCTGCCCCGGGTTCGCGCATCCGGCGGCCATCGGGCGTTCGCGCATCCGGCAATAGGCCTCGCCCGGGCACCTGGTCTCGTCCGGGCACCTGGTCTCGTCCCGGTTTCTGACGTTCCGGCTGTCGGCCGCGATCGCCGGTCCAGTCATCGGCTATGCGGCGCCGATCCGGCCGACGGCGGCTGAGCGTTGGCTCATTCTCGGGCGCGCGGGGTTCGGGTGCCCGATTGAACTCATCGCCGGAGGGCTCGCGGATCCTGCCGCGTTCGTACGCGCGGCACTCCTCGTCGGCCGCCCCGCTGCGCTCGCGTGGCTCCTGCTGCGGGCGGTCGCGGCCGGTTGAGCGGGTTTCGGGCAACCGGCCGCGCTCCGGCTGTCGGCCGCGCTCGCCTGAGCCGTCGGCAGTGGCAGAGTTCACATCAGGCACCGTCAGCAGCTACCGCCGAGACGAAGGCCGAAGTCTGGGAGCGTAAACGTTCCCGCTGTCGTGGCATAGGCATGCTGCTTCAGGTTGGTGATCGTTACCGTGGCAGCCTGCAGGGCGAAGGCCCCTGCTGGCCCCCTTATTCCTGGCACCTGGTTGAGCGCGCTGGCGTCCTCGCCCTGACTCAGATGAGTGAACTTAGCTGTTTTTCCGGAAAACCGGTCGGCGTCAACGACTAGGTCTGTGGCGGTAACGGGGGTCCCGCCGCCGCCCGCCGTAATCACCATCGAAATCGGCCCAATCCTGACGCTCTGGCAGAGGTTAGTTATTTTCGCCTTCCGGATCGCGGTGGCTTCAAGGGAAATCTGATTTGATTTGCCCGGCAAGTCATTGATAGTCGAATGGTCCACCACCGGGAACTGCTCAAAGCCGTAGCCCTTCAGAAGAGATGCAGTGACCGTGAACGGCTCCCCGGAGATGCTAAAGGAGACGGCTAGAACCGCCTGCGTGCTGAGCATCACAAGCATGACGGCAAGCGCGAACGCAGGGATCAGCGTTATTGCAAACCGTCTCCAGCGCACTCGTCCGAGCCGGGTGGGCGCTGTGCCTCCAAGAGAGGCCATCCTGTGCCTCCAAGCTGCGGGCGGCCAGTCGCCCGGCAAGAGCTAAGACGTCGACTTTTGAGCATTTTAGGTGGACGCTTACGGAATTGCCTCAGGCGTGTTGATCACCCAATTCCCACGATCGCGGCGTGGTTCTGTTCTACCTGATGTCGCCGTTGCAGATAGGGATGACGCGCCCTGGCCTTTTGTTTACCGGTGAATTAGCTGCGTTATTTGAACCCGGCAGTTGATGCTGATTGTCAGTACTTGTACGCTACCGTGAGCCCTGGGACCATCCCGGTGGCGCGGCAGGCGCCGTCCTGCTGTCGAGTCGGCGGGAGCGGGACGATGAGCGACGCCTCTGATGCACTGAACGCGGCAGTCAGCGGCTATCAGCCAGCCTCGCCCGAGGTCGTCTACCGCCCGCCGCGGGCTTACCGGCGTCCCTTCCTTGCCCGTTGCATTCGCTATCTGGTGTTGACCGTCGCGGGCCTGTCTATCGGCAGCATCGCTCCGATCGGCTACTTCGTCGGTTCGATCACCGCGGTATTCACTGTGGGCTACGGCATCTCGTACCTGTGGCATGGCCGGTTCCAGACGATCGTGACGGCAGATGGCATCGAGATCCGCCGTTGGGGCAACCGGATGGTGCCGTGGAGTTCCGTACGGGCCATCGAGATAGGCGGTTATGGCGCTGCAAGCCTGGGGCTGTCGCGGCCGTACCGTCGCAGGTATCGCGACGCTGCTGGCCCGGTCTGGGGCAGGACGTCGGGGCCGCCGGCCAAGTACGCGACCGTCACCGTTATCCGTCTCGACAACAAGCGGATTCTGCTGCCCGCGCCGCTGGTGACCGCCTGGGCTTCAGATTCGTCCTTCACTGCCCAGGCCACGCAACTGCAGCAGCTATGTGACGAGTACGCCGGCCCGGTCGAATTGCGGTCCACGCGCCCGCATAATTAGCAGCGCACAGCTAAGCGGCGGGGCGCTCTGGCGCGGTGCCAGTGCCGCGCTAGTGAGTCGGGCGACCCAGGTCTGGATCATCGGGCACGTCCAGGCCGTGCTGCCGGAGCCGGGTTGCCCGGATGTCGTCGGCGTAGGCGGCAACGGTGAAGACACTGCCGCACAGGATCAGCGCGACCATCATCACCGCGAACCACGCCGGCGCTGGCGACAGTTCCAGCAGCCCGGCGGCGACTGCAGCGCAGATCGGGATGATCACAGCGAGGTGCCGCAGGACGGTCCGGCCGCGCCATCCGGCGTCGGTGAGCTCGTGCCTGACCCAGTCCAGATTGTCGGCAGGCAGCCGGAATCCGGCAGCGAACTTCAGCCAGCGGAATACGCCGGGATCACCGGGCAGCCGCGCCATCAGCGCAACTGGCAGATCACGGCACCGGCAGGCACCGTCTGGCCGACGGTGATGCTCAGCCCGGCGACCGTGCCGGCTTTGTGCGCCGTCAGCGGTTGCTCCATCTTCATCGCCTCCAGTACGACGATGGTGTCGCCTGCCTCCACGTGCTCGCCGTCCGCAGCGACGATCTTCACGATCGTGCCCTGCATCGGACTGACCAGCTCGTCGCCGCTCGGGGCGCCTGCCGTCGCAGTGCCGCCGCGGCGTCCGGCCGCCCGCGGCCGGGTCGTCGAAGCCGGTCCGGCCGGAGCGCTGGCGCCGAACCCGGCTGGCACGGTGACTTCGAGGCGCTTACCCCCTACCTCGACAGTAATCCGCTCGCGTTCCCCGGACTCGCCTGCAGCCTGGGCAGCGCCCGAATACGGCGGGATATCACCGGTGAACTCGGTTTCGATCCACCGGGTGTGCACGCTGAACGGCTCGCTGGTGAACGCGGGATCGGTGACGACAGCACGGTGGAACGGAAGAACCGTCGGCATGCCGTCGATCTCGAACTCAGCCAGGGCCCGGCGAGCGCGCTGCAGGGCCTGCTGCCTGCTCGCTCCGGTGACGATGAGCTTGGCGATCAGTGAGTCGAAGGCCTGCGGGACGGTCTGGCCCGAGGTGTACCCGGCATCGAGGCGCACGCCCGGACCGGCGGGCTCACGCCACGCGGTAATCGTGCCGGGAGCCGGCAGGAAGCCGCGGCCGGCGTCCTCGGCGTTGATGCGGAACTCGATCGAATGGCCGCGGGCCTCCGGGTCGTTGTAGCCGAGAGACTCGCCATCGGCGATCCGGAACATCTCCCGCACCAGGTCGATGCCGCTGACCTCCTCGGTGACCGGGTGCTCGACCTGCAGCCGGGTGTTGACCTCCAGGAATGAGATCGTGCCGTCCTGGCCGATGAGGAATTCACAGGTCCCGGCGCCGACATAACCTGCCGCGCGCAGGATGTCCGCGGACGCGGTGCGCAGTTGCTTGTCCTGCTCGGTGGTGAGGAACGGAGCCGGCGCTTCCTCCACCAGCTTCTGGTGTCGCCGCTGCAGCGAGCAGTCCCTGGTGGACACGATCACCACGTTGCCGTGCGAGTCGGCCAGGCACTGCGTTTCCACGTGCCTCGGCCGGTCCAGGTACCGTTCCACGAAACACTCGCCACGGCCGAACGCCGCGACTGCCTCGCGCACCGCGGATTCGAACTGGCTGGCAATCTCGTCGGTGGTCCTGGCTACCTTGAGTCCGCGCCCGCCGCCACCGAAGGCAGCCTTGATCGCAATCGGGAGGCCGTACTCCTCAGCGAACGCGATCGCCTCCTCGGCGCCGCTCACCGGGCCGTCAGTGCCTGGCGCAAGCGGGGCGCCGACCTGCTGAGCTATGTGCCTGGCGCTTACCTTGTCACCCAGCGCTTCGATCGCATCCGGCGGCGGCCCGATCCAGGTCAGCCCGGCGCCGATGACGGCGCGCGCGAACTCGGCGTTCTCGGCGAGGAATCCGTAGCCAGGATGCACGGCATCGGCGCCGCTCTGCGCTGCTACCGCGAGGATCTTGCTGATATCCAGGTAGCTCTCGCCCGCAGTCTGGCCGCCAAGCGCGTATGCTTCGTCGGCCATGGTGACATGCAGCGCGTCCAGGTCAGCCGTTGCGTAGACGGCCACGCTGGCCAGTCCGGCATCGCGGCAGGCCCGCACTATCCGCACCGCGATCTCGCCCCGGTTGGCGATCAGGACCTTCCGCACCGCATGTCTCCCTTCGACTTCCAGGAGTCTAGGTGAGGCGAGGGCCGGGTTACCCGACGGACCGCCACCCTTCGGCACTGTTAGCCACTCTCGGCGCGAACGGCGCAATCCGGTTACCGGAGCCGGGAGGAGTGGGCGAGCTCGTGCCGACGGTGCGATGCTCCGCTAGCGGGGCAGGGCGCTGGACTGCCAGGCACCTGGCCCGGCAGCGAGCGGCTGCCGGATCATCCGCTCCCTGGCCGCCCACCGGGAACGCCGCGGCTGGCCGTCAGCGCGCGGGCGCGAGCTGCGCCTCGCGCCGATGACCACGACTACAGCGGCCAGCTCAGCCGGGGTCGGTTCGCCGCGCACCACCCGCAGTGCCGGCTGCGACGCCGGCTCCGCCTCAGAATCTGGCATGCATTAGCCCTTCGACTTGCCGACACCGAGGCCGAACTGGCGGTGCACCCTGGCCCAGAACGCATCACGCAGCCACTCTCTGGCCTCCTGATACGCGCGGAGCGACAGCCCCAGTTCCTTCTCTGCGTCGACAAGCAGTTCCTTGTCGATGACCGGCGGCAGGATCGGTCCCGGCAGCAGGTCGCGGATGTTGTCCTCGCCGCGGGTCAGGATCCACTTCTGCGCGACGTGCTCGCCTGCCTCCTCCACCCGTTCCCGGTCCGGGCCAAGCCGGCTCGACGGCAGGTGCGTCATCGGCAGCGGCCGCGACATGGGCCTGCTCATGTGCCGGTCACCGAATAGCTGGGCCGGTGAGGGCGCCTGGGCGCTCTGAGCCGGGAGAGGCTGGCCGGCCCTGGCGGAGCCAGCCTCGGCAGCTGCCGCAGGCGTGGCTCCGGAGCCAGCTGGCGGGTAAAGAACGGCTCGACGAAGGACCGTTCGATGACGTCGACGGTGTCAGACTCCCAGACCAGCCGCTCGGCCTGGTTGGTGCCGTACGGCGGCTCCACGCCCCAGAGGTGGACGCGAACCCCGTACGCCTGCGCTGCTTCGACCGCGGGCACCATGTCCTCGTCCCCGGCAACCAGGATCGCGTCAGTGATGGCCCGGTGCCTGGCCAGCGCTTCCATGTCGGCGCGGATCTGCGCGTCCACGCCTTTCTGCTGACCGCGTGCGTTCAGGTTGCCGAGCCGGAGCTTGACCCAGGGCATCTGGGCGATCACGCGCTGGTCGAAGGTCGGCACCCGGTCCCTGGCCGCGTCATACCAGTAGACCCGGAGCAGCTCGCCCCGGACATGGTCCTCGGCGTGCCGGCTGATCGCCTGAATCAGCTTGTCGGCGTCGACCTGGTACTCTTTCCGGGCTGTAGCGCCGAACAGCAGTTCGCCCGCGGACGCATAGATGTAGCCGACGTCGACCATGATCGCGTAGCGGGACAGCAGTGGCAGCGGCGAGCCAGTCTCGGTCATAGTACTGACGACTCTAATAGCTCCGGCGGGCGGCGACTTGCCGGATCCGGTGTCGGTGCGCCATCAGCCGGTTACGCTGCGGTGATTTCTGGCTGGTCAATGTCCTCGCCCGATAGGCAATGCCGGTCGCCGTGGCGGGCTAGAGCGGGATGTTGCCGTGCTTCTTCGGCGGCAGGGTCTGCCGCTTCGTCCGCAGCGCGCGCAGCGCCCGGGTGACCTGGGACCTGGTCTCCGCGGGCCTGATGACCGCGTCCACGTAGCCCCTCTCGGCCGCGATGTACGGGTTGAAGAGCGTGTCCTCGTACTCGGTGATCCGCTGGCGGCGCAGCCCGGCCCGCTCTTGCGGGGTCCTCGACGGCGGCGAGGTCCCGCCGGTACAGGATGTCCACCGCGCCGTCGGCCCCCATGACCGCGATCTGAGCCGTCGGCCAGGCCAGGTTGATGTCGCCGCCCAGGTGCTTGGAGCCCATCACGTCGTAGGCGCCGCCGTAGGCCTTGCGGGTGATGACAGTGATCTTGGGCACGGTCGCCTCGGCGTAGGCGTAGATCAGCTTGGCACCCCGGCGGATGATGCCGCCCCACTCCTGACCGGTGCCGGGCAGGAAGCCGGGCACGTCGACGAAGGTCAGCACAGGGATGCCGAAGGCGTCACAGGTCCGGACGAACCGCGCAGCCTTCTCCGAGGCGTCGATGTCCAGCGTGCCCGCCGAGTGCATCGGCTGGTTGGCGACCACGCCGACCGACAGCCCCGTCGACCCGGCCGAAGCCGACCACGATGTTCTGCGCGAAGCCGGCGTGGATCTCCAGGAACTCACCGTCGTCCAGCGACGTGCTCGATGACCTGATGCATGTCGTAGGGCTGCCGCGGCGAGTCGGGGATCAGCGTGTCGAGCTCGGCGTCATAGTCGGTCAGCTCGAGCCGCCGGTCGGCACCAGCGGTGCTGGCCGGCAGCCGGGCCAGCGGGCGGCTCGTCGAGGTTGTTAGACGGCAGGTAGGACAGCAGGTCCCTGGCGAAGTCCAGGCAGTCCTGCTCGTCGGTGGCCTGATAGTGAGCGACGCCGGACTTGACGTTGTGGGCGTGCGCCCCGCCGAGTTCCTCCTGGCTCACTTCCTCGCCGGTGACCGTCTTGATCACATCCGGCCCGGTGATGAACATGTACGAGGTCTTGTCCACCATCAGGGTGAAATCGGTGATGGCGGGTGAGTAGACAGCACCGCCGGCGCACGGGCCCATGATCAGCGAGATCTGCGGGATGACGCCGGAGGAGATCACGTTCCGGTAGAAGATCTCGCCGTACAGGCCGAGCGCGACAACGCCTTCCTGGATCCGGGCGCCGCCGCTGTCGTTGATGCCGATCATCGGGCAGCCGGTCTTCAGCGCGTAGTCCATGACCTTGACGATCTTCTCGCCGAAGACCTCGCCGAGCGATCCGCCGTTGACGGTGAAGTCCTGGCTGAACACGGCGACCGGGCGACCGTCGATCGTGCCGTACCCGGTCACCACGCCATCGCCGTACGGCCTGTTCGCGGCCATGCCGAAGTCCGTAGCCCGGTGCCGGGCCAGCTCGTCGAACTCGGTGAACGAGCCGGGGTCGAGCAGGGCATCGATCCGCTCGCGCGCGGTCATCTTGCCCTTGGCGTGCTGGCGCTCGACCTGCCGGGCGGCGCCGGCGTGCACCGCCTCGTACCTGCGCCGCTCCAGGTCAGCCAGCTTTCCGGCGGTGGTGTGCAGGTCCGCGGCCCGGGTCGGGAGGCGGGCCGTCCGGCTCGGTGCGCCGAGCGGCGCGGATGCATCGTTGGCCATGCCGGACAGGTTAGGGCAGAACTGGCGCCGGGTACTGCGCTGCCAGGCCCGGGCTGGCGGCTCCCGACTCGCGCGCGAGAGAGTTGATCGGATGACCAGCACGACACGGCATCCGCACCGCATCGCCGCTTCGCCGAGTCTGACCTGGCCGCCGACGTCCTGCCCGGCTCGCGCCTGTACACCAGCGTCCGGGTGGTCGCGCAGACCGGGTCGACCAACGCGGACCTGCTGGCGGCGCGACCCGGCGGGCGCCTGTCGGCACCGTGCTGGTCGCTGAGGCAGCAGACGGCGGGCCGCGGGCGGCTCGACCGCAGCTGGCAGAGCCAGCCGGGAGCCGCGCTCACGTTCTCGGTTCTGCTGCGGCCGTCGCGGAGTTCCGCCGTGCGAGCCGGGGCTGGCTGCCGCTGCTGACCGGGGTCGCGGTCGCGTCGGCGCTGCGCGCGCAGACGGGCCTGGAGGTGAGCCTCAAGTGGCCGAACGACGTGCTGGCCGCGCCGGGCGCAGGCGGCGGGAAGCTGGCCGGCATCCTGGCCGAGCAGGCCGGGCGACGCGATCGTCGTGGGCGTCGGCCTCAACGTCAGCGCGACCAGGACGAACTGCCGGCGGCCACGGCCACCTCGCTCTGGCTTGCAGGGCGCCACCGACACCGGCCGGCGAGGCCATCCTGGTCGCCGCTGCTGCGCCAGCTCGAGCACTGGTACCTGCGCTGGTGCTGGCGGACCGCGGCCAGGCGACGCGCGAATCCGGCCTGCGCGCGGCCTACCTGCGGGTAGTGCTCGACCGTCGGCCGGGACGTCCGGGTCGAGCTGCCCGGCGGCAGCACGCTGACCGGCCGCGCCGATCGACGTCGACAGCGTCGGCCGGCTGCTGGTGAGCGCAGCAGACGGCGTGCACGCGGTCAGCGCCGGCGACGTCGTGCACGTCGCCGCGCGATAGCGCAGCGAGGGCTACCGGTAGCTCGGTGCCACGCCGTGCGGTCTTCGAGGGCACGAGCGTCGCGAGCGCAATGCACGCGGTTCGTGTCAGCATGGGGCGTTATGGCCACAGCGGCGGGCCTCATCCGAGGGCGAGCACCTCGTCCTGAGGCTGCATCAGCACTGGAAGACGATTCTGTGGCCGGTGCTGATCCTGGCCGCCACCGTGGTCGGCGCTGCTCGCACTGCTGCTGTCTCGTGTCCGCGGTCCGGGACTCGGCACCCGGCCGGCTCGCTCTCGGCGTGGTCGCGCTGGTTGTCGTGGTCACCTTGGTCGCCCGTCCGCTGCTGCGCTGGTGGACGACGAGCTACGAGCTGACGAACCGGCGGCTGCGGCTCCGCGCCGGCATCCTCACCAGGACCGGCCGCGACTTCCCGCTCTCGAAGATCAGCGACGTGTCGTTCGCGCAGGGGCTGCTCGACCGGCTGCTCGGCTGCGGCCGGCTGGTGGTGGAGTCGCCGGGCGAGCGCGGCCAGCTGGTGCTGACCGAGATCCCGCACGTCCAGGACGTGCAGGCGACGCTGTTCCAGCTGGTCGAGGACGAGCAGGACCGGCTGGCCCGGGAGCAGCAGGCCAGGGAACAGCAGCCGCCACCGCCCGGTTAGCCTGGGCGAGGTTCATTCGAGTCTCACGGGAACGAGGCCGCCGTGTCAGACCTGCCCCGCTCAGATCTCGGTCCGCGAGGTCGGTCCGCGAGACGGCCTGCAGAACGAGGATCCGGTCCCGACGCAGGCGAAGATCGAGCTGATCGACCGGCTGTCGGCGCACTGGCGTCGAGCGCATCGAGGCCGTCTCGTTCGTCCGTCCCGAGGCGATCCCGCAGATGGCGGATGCCGACGAGGTCTGGCGCGGGATCGAGCGCGCCGATCGCGTCCGGTACTCCGCGCTCGTGCCGAACCTGCGCGGCGCCGCTCGGGCGCTGGACAGCGGGCTGACCGAGATCGAGGCCGTCGTGTCGGCCTCCGACACGCACAACCGCAAGAACGTCAACCGGAGCACGGCCGAGTCGCTGGACGACATCGCGCAGATCATCGCGCTGGCGCACGATCGCGGCGCCACCTGCCAGGTCATCGTTTCCACCGCCTGGGGCTGCCCGTACGAGGGCGACGTGCCGGTCGAGCGGGTCGTCGCGACCGCAAGCCGGGCGGTGGCCGACGGCGCGGACACGATCTCGTTCGGCGACACGACCGGGATGGCGACGCCGGGCCGGGTGCAGCGGCTCGTCGGCGAGTTCCGGTCCGCGCACCCGGAGACCGGGCTGAACCTGCACTTCCATAACACCAGGGGCACCGGCCTGGCCAACGTGCTGGCCGCGCTCGAGCTTGGCGTCGCCGATTTCGACGCGTCGGTCGGCGGGCTCGGCGGCTGCCCGTACGCGCCCGGCGCCACGGGCAACATCGCCACCGAGGAACTCGTCCACATGGTCGAGGACATGGGCGTCAGCACCGGCATTGACCTGGCGGCACTGATCGACGCCGCAGCGGACGCTGAGCGCATCATCGGCCGCCAGCTGCCGTCGCAGGTGCTGCGGGCAGGACCTCGTTCCCGCACTATCGCGGTTTAATATCGGCGCCGAATGGCTGCCGGGAAGAACCCGGCGCCGCGATGTTTGACGGCGGCTTATCCGGAGACTTGGTGGCTTGCTAAGAACGGTTGGCCGGAATCGGAGTCAAAACCATGGCTATATTCAGCCGCCGCAGGTACAGCTGGCTCTACATCATCTGGGTGATCATCGGGATCGTGGTCGCGTGGGAGCGCAGCTACATCACCGTTTACCTGCTGAAGCTCGTGCTGTCCGCGCTGCTGGCGATCTTCCTGTGGCCGCTGGTGCTACTCGGCATCAGCCTGCACATCCACTGAAGTGCGCCAAGCGCGTGCCGGGGCGGCAGCCTCCACTCCCGCCGCCCCGGCACGCTTGTCGTACGCTCGCGAGCGTGAGCGCAGCAGGAGAAGCACAGTCCGGTAAGGAAGCAGAGTCCGGCCGGGAGGCCCGGTCCGGCCAGGAACCACGGGCGGGCCACCCCGAACTCGCCGAGATCCGGGCCAGGATCGCGGCAGGCGGCCAGCAGCGGTATCACGAGCAGGCCGCGGCGCAGGGCAAGCTGTTCGCCCGGGACCGGATCGAGCTGCTGGTCGACACGGGCAGCTTCACCGAGGACGGCGCGTTCGCCAACGTGCTGGCGAGCGGGCTGCCCGCGGACGGGGTGATCACCGGCACCGCGACCATCGACGGCCGGCCAGTCGCGCTGATGGCCAACGACTCGACGGTGAAGGCCGGCTCCTGGGGCGCCCGGACGGTCGAGAAGATCATCCGGGTGATCGAGCAGGCGTACGGCGACGGCCTGCCGATGATCTACCTGGTCGACTCGGCCGGAGCGCGGATCACCGACCAGGTGCAGATGTTTCCCGGTCGCCGGGGCGCGGGCAAGATCTTCCACACCCAGGTCCGGGCGTCCGGCTCGATCCCGCAGGTCTGCGCGCTGTTCGGGCCGTCGGCGGCCGGCGGCGCCTACATCCCGGCGTTCTGCGACTTCGTCGCCATGGTCGACGGCAACGCGTCGATGTACCTCGGCAGCCCGCGGATGGTCGAGATGGTCGTCAGCGAGCAGACCACGCTGGAGGAAATGGGCGGCGCGCGCATGCACACCTCGGTGTCCGGCGTCGGTCATTTCCTGGCCTCGTCTGAGACCGAAGCGATCGGAGCGGTCCGTACTTACCTGTCCTACCTGCCGTCTAACTGGCAGCTGCCGCCGCCGGCCGCGGCGCCGCGTGAGCCGAAGCCGGCCGACCTGCGGGCCATGGTGCCGGTCAGCGAGCGGCAGGCATTCGACATGCGCCGGTACGTGCGCGGGATCGTGGACGAGGACTCATTGTTCGAGATCCATGCGCTGTGGGCGCGCGAGCTGATCGTGGGCTTCGCGCGGCTGGACGGGCAAGCGATCGGTGTCGTCGCGAACAATCCGATGTTCAAGGGCGGCGTGCTGTTTGTTGACTCGGCGGACAAGGCGACCCGGTTCATCCAGCTCTGCGACGCGTTCAATGTGCCGCTGTTGTTCCTTGCCGATGTTCCCGGCTTCATGGTCGGCACGGCCGTCGAGCGGCAGGGCATCATCCGGCACGGTGCCAAGATGATCAGCGCGGTGTCCGAGGCGACCGTTCCCAAGATCTGCGTGATCGTCCGGAAGGCCTACGGAGCTGGGCTTTACGCAATGGCCGGGCCTGGCTTCGACCCCGACGCGACGCTCGCATTGCCGACCGCGAAGATCGCGGTGATGGGGGCCGAGGCCGCCGTCAACGCCGTTTACTACAACCGGCTGGCGGCGCTGGACTCGGTGGCGGAGCGAGAGGCCGAGACGCAGCGGCTCCGGGAGGAGTACGAGGCCGACATCGACGTGCTCCGGCTAGCAGGGGAGCTCGTAGTGGATGACGTGGTGGAGCCAGAGGACTTGCGCGGGCAGTTGATCCGCCGGTTCGCGGCCGCGCGCGGCAAGGACCGGTCCTTCTCGCGACGTCGGCACGGGGTGACGCCGGTCTGATTCCTGGCCGGAAACCCTCAGTTGCGCAAGTTAAGGTCAAGTAGCGGGCAAGACATCGGGAGTTGCAGGTGTGTAGCGGACTGGAAACAGCCAGTTGCCCCTACCATCAATCACATGACCAGCGTTTTGCTCGCCGAAGATGACCCGGCAATCTCCGAGCCGCTAGCCAGGGCGCTGCGGCGCGAAGGCTACGAAGTCGACGTGGCTGCCGACGGGCCAGGAACCTTGGAAGCTGCCAGGAACGGCGGCATTGACCTCATCGTGCTCGACATCGGGCTGCCCAGGATCGACGGGCTTGAGGTGTGCCGCCGGATCAGGTCGTCCGGGCAGTCAGTCCCGGTCCTGATTCTCACCGCCAGAGCGGATGAGGTCGACACCGTCATCGGCCTGGATGCGGGGGCGGATGACTACGTCACCAAGCCGTTCCGGCTTGCTGAGCTGCTGGCGCGGGTACGAGCGCTGCTCCGGCGGGGGGCGTCGGAGACCAAGACCGTGCAGGGGGTCCGGGTCGATTCCGATGCCCGGCGAGCCTGGCTCGGCGACATCGAGATCGAGCTCACCTCGAAGGAGTTCGACCTGCTCGCCCTCATGGTGGCCGAGGCGGGGAAGGTCGTCACCCGCGAGCAGATCATGCGACAGGTCTGGGACAGCAAGTGGTGGGGCTCGACCAAGACCCTCGACATGCACGTCTCATGGCTGCGCCGGAAGCTCGGCGACGACGCGCACAGCCCGCAGTACATCACGACGGTTCGTGGCGTCGGGTTCAGGTTCGAGCGCGGGGACTAGATCAGCAAGCAGGCTTATGGTGGCAGGGTTTGACGGCCGGGAGCGGGACCGATGCAGCGACGGCTGCTGATCTCCATGCTCGCCGTGGCGATCGTGGCGGTGCTCGCGCTCGGCATCCCGCTCGCATTCGCACTCGGCCGCCTGCAGGTTGACGAGGCGAACTACACGCTGCAAGAAGAGGCGCTGCATATTGCCCACGACCTGAATGAGCGTGCCGGGAGCGGGCTGCCGATCGGCAGTGTCGGTGCCTCGCAGACTGCCAGGGAGCTGTCTGATCACTACGTGCTGGTCTGGCATGCTGGGCGGCTGCTCACCACGGAGGGCGTCCGGCCCCAAAGACACGACTACCGCAGGGAAACCGCCGTTGCCGGGACATTCACGGTCACCGTCGAGGCAGACGACTCTGCCCTCACTGGCAACCTGACTGAGGAACTCCTGCTCATCGGCGGTGTAGCGCTGCTAGCAGTCGGACTCGCGGTCGTGCTGGGGCTGCTGTACGCCCGGCGCATCGTCAGGCCGCTGCAGGAACTGGCCGGGGCCGCGGACCGGCTGGGCTCGGGGGACTCCAGCCCGCTGGGGCGGCGGTACGGCGTCCAGGAACTCGACCGGGTGGCTGAAGGACTGGACGGCTCCGCTCAGCGGATCAATGACCTGCTGTCGGCCGAGCGAGACTTCGCTATCGACGCGTCACACCAGCTCAGGACGCCGCTGACCGCGCTGTCAATGCGGCTGGAGGAGATGATGGCAGCCGCGGACTATCCGGACATAGTGCGCGAGGAAGGCGCCGCTGCGCTCGCGCAGACCGAGCGGCTGGCGGATGTCGTCGGCCAGTTGCTCGGCCGGGCAAGGCGGACGGCTCCGGGCGCTCCGACGGTTGCCAGCGTGGACGAAATAGTCGGCCAGCAGGTGGTCGAGTGGGAGCCAGCCTTCCGGCGGGTAAGCCGGCGGCTCGCGGTAGCCGGGGAGAAGGGCCTGTTCGCCTTCGCCACGCCGGGGGGCGCATCTCAGGTGATTGCCACGCTCCTGGACAACGCCCTGGTCCATGGGGCGGGCACTGTGACGATCAGGACATCCAGAACCCGCCGGTCGGTCGTGATCGAGGTGCGGGACGAGGGCGGCGGCGTCCCGGCGGAGCTCGCCCCGCGGATCTTCGAGCGGAGCGTGAGCGGGTCGCCCAACGGGACGGGCCTCGGACTCGCCCTGGCCAGGACGATCGCGGCTGCGGACGGCGGCCAGGTTGTGCTGGTCCGGCCGCGCCCGGCGGTGTTCGCCTTGTTCCTGCCGCACGCGACGGCCGACGCCGAGGAGCTGCCAGCCGTGCTTGGGCCGGCCTAGCTTCCGGTCCGGGCACCGCGCCCTGGTCCCGGCTCCGGCCCTGGTTCCCGGTTCCGGTTCCGGCCCTGGTTCCGGTTCCGGCCCTGGTTCCCGCTACCGCGCCCCGGCCCGTAGGCTACGGCGGGTAATGAATCACCAGCAAAGTCTTCAGGGCGCGGTGCCAGGGAACCAGGGCGCTGCGGACGGTGCGCGGGGCCCGGCCAGCGCGCCATGGGCAGCGATCGAACCGACGACCGCTAGCGGGCCGACGGGTGCCAGTGGGCCGGCGCGTGCCAGCGTGCCTGCGGGCGGCAGGATGCCGGCGAGTGCTAGCGCGTCGGCCGGCGGCAGTGTGCCGGACGGCACCGGCGCAACGGTTGCTTCGGGAGATGTCGGCGTTTCCGCCCCACGGGCTAGCCGGCAGCCCGTCGTCGGCATGGTCGGCGCTGGTCAGCTGGCCAGGATGACCGCAGCAGCTGCTGTCGGGCTCGGCATCAGGTTCCGTGTGCTGGCGGCTGCGCCCGACGAAAGCGCAGCTCAGGTGGTCGCGGACACCGTGCTCGGCGATTACCGGTCTACCGATGACTTGCTGGCCTTCGCAGCCGGGTGCGACGTGATCACCTTCGATCACGAGCACGTGCCGCAGGCTCAGCTCAACGCACTTGAGCAGGCGGGCCACGCGGTGTGGCCGAGTTCCGCGGCGCTGCGATTCACTCAGGACAAGCTGGCGATGCGCGAGCGCCTAACCGAGCTGGGCGTTCTCTGTCCCCGCTTCGAGCCGGTCGGTTCGCTGGCAGATGTCGCCGCATTTGCCGAGCGAACGGGCTGGCCGGTGGTGCTGAAGGCGGTATCCGGCGGTTATGACGGTCGAGGCGTCTGGGTCTGCGACGACCCTGGCGCGGCTACTGAAGTTCTCGCGCATGGCCTGTCGCTACTGGCGGAGGAATACGTCCCGTTCGAGCGAGAGCTCGCGATCCTGGTCGCGCGGTCGCCGAGCGGGCACGGGGCCGTCTATCCGGTCGTAGAGTCCGTGCAGCGTGATGGCATCTGCGTCGAGGTGCTCGCGCCGGCGCCGCGCCTTTCTGAGGACACGGTCCTGACGGCGCAACAGCTAGGCCTGGAACTAGCTCGTGACCTGGATGTCATCGGGCTGCTCGCGGTGGAGCTGTTCGAGACGCGGCGCGGTGAGCTGCTGGTGAACGAACTCGCTATGCGGCCGCACAACACCGGGCACTGGACCATCGAAGGCTCGCGGACGTCGCAGTTCGAGCAGCACCTGCGGGCGGTTCTGAACCTCCCGCTTGGGTCGCCGGTGATGGCGGCGCCTGCGGCGGCAATGGCCAACGTGCTCGGCGGGACGGATCCCGATCTGCACGGCAAACTGAACCACGTGATGGCGGCTGACACCGCACTGAAGGTGCAGCTCTACGGGAAACCGGTCCGGCCGGGCCGCAAGGTCGGTCATGTGACAGCGCTGGGCCGCGATCTCGTGACGCTTCGCGACCGGGCTGTGCGGGCGGCGAATTACCTGGCCACCGGCTCGGAGGAGCCAGCCGACCAGGCTGTGACGAGCGCCGGGAGGCGGTTATGAGCAACCAGCCGGTCGTCGCCGTCGTGATGGGCAGCGACTCGGACTGGCCGGTGATGCAAGCTGCCGCAGAGGTCCTGGACGAATTCGGCGTGCCTTCCGAGGCTGACGTCATCTCGGCTCACCGGATGCCCGCCGACATGCTCAGCTACGGGCAGGCTGCGGCCGGGCGCGGGCTCAAGGTGATCATCGCCGGGGCAGGCGGCGCAGCGCACCTGCCGGGCATGCTTGCGTCGGTGACGCCGTTGCCGGTGATCGGCGTGCCGGTGCCGCTGAAGCACCTCGACGGGCTTGATTCGCTGCTGTCGATCGTCCAGATGCCGGCCGGGATCCCGGTCGCCACTGTAGCCGTCGGCGGCGCCCGCAATGCGGGGCTGCTCGCGGTCCGCATCCTCGCCGTCAGCGACCCGGCGCTCGCCGAGCGGATGGCAGCTTTCCAGGCCGACCTCCGGTCGGCGGCCCAGGCCAAGGGCGAGGCCCTGCGTGCAAAAGTCCGGGTCCTGCGGGCCGGCCACGAGCCGCACCCGCCTGCCGGATCGGGTGCCGAGCTGTAGTCACCGACAGCGCGCAGCCCCGCCTGCCGGATCGGGCGCCGAGCTGTAGTCACCGCCTGCGCGCGGCCCCGCCTGCCGGATCGGGTGCCGAGCTGTAGTCACCGCCAGCGCGCGGCGCCGGCCTGCCGGATCAGGTGCCGAGCTGTAGTCACCGCCAGCGCCCGACTTCCGATGCGCGCCCAGGCGGCTGGCCCCAAACTCGCGCGGCGATTTGACCCGTTTGCGCGAGTCGGCGGCGCCACGGCTCCACTTTTCACGGTTGCGGTACGCCAATATAGGTACGAAGCGGGCATCTGAGCGTAGCGCAACCGTGAAATGTCAGCGAGTGCCGCGATCCTGGGCCTATGAGTACCGAACGCGCGTCCGGAAATAGGCGATTAGCCGGGATTATCACGACAGCCCAGCTCCACGCAGCGGGGAAGTCTGACCGCCAGATCCGGGCAATGGTCGAGCGCGGCGAGCTTGCCCGCCTCAGCATCGGGACATATGCAACTGCGGACTTGGCAGACATAGCACGGCACCTGGATGTTGGCGGGCTGCTGCTCTCCGCTGCTGCGGCCACCGCTGCGCTCGGGCCGAGCGCAGCGGTTAGCCACCAGACAGCGGCGCTGCTCCACGGACTCAGTCTGCTCGGGCCGCCGCCGACGTTGCTGACTATCACCCGGCCGCCAGGAACCGGCAGCAGATCTGGCAAACCGGGTGTCCGGATTCACTCGGCAGCGTTATCGGCCGAGCACGTCGGAGGGCGGCTGGCAGTTCCCGTGACGACCGTGCCCAGAACCGTGATCGATCTTGCCCGGGTACTGGACTTCCGGGCCGGGCTGGTCGTGGCCGACTCTGCACTCCAGCAGAAACTGACCTCAAAGAACGAGCTGAGAGCCGTACTTGCCGCTTGCCGGCGATGGCCCGGCACTCGGAGAGCCGGACAGGTGGTCGAGTTTGCTGATAGCCGGGCAGAGTCGCCGCTAGAGTCGCTGGCTCGGATCGTGTTCCGTGACTGCGGGCTGCCGCCACCGGAACTGCAGGTCGTCGTGACGGCCGATGGCGAGTTCGTCGGCCGGGTGGACTTCCTGTGGAAGCAGTTCCGGACCATCGCTGAAGTCGACGGCGCCGGGAAGTACGACGATCCCAGCCTGGCCCGCCGCGAGCTTCGGCGCGACAAGCGGCTCCGAGAGGCCGGCTACGAGGTCGTGCACTTCGACTGGAAAGAGATCAACGGCGATCCGGGCTATGTGGCTGCATCGGTCCGGACCGCCTTCGGCCGAGGCCGACGAGGCGCCGCGCTGGCAACAGGCCCGGAGCCAGGGAGGGCGGAGCGAACGCGACGGAAGCCGCACGTGGTCTAACGCGCTCGCGGCGAGGCAGAGCGGCGAGGCAGAGCGGCACCAGGCTTCAGTGCGCCGCTGTATTCAGCGGTTCGCAGATCAGCCCCCACGGCCGGTCGTTGCGCCGGGTGAGGACGATCGTCGCGCTCTTGTCACCCTGCAGACCGAGCCGGCGATGGATCTGCTGGACGTCTCCGGCGAGCCCCCGACGGCGGATGTCGGCGGTCCCGACGCCGAGCTCGCGCAGCTTGGCGGCGACCTCGCGTTCGCGCCAGGGCAGCGAGGCGAGCACCCGCAGCGTCCGGGCGAACGGCGTGCTGACCGGCCGGTCCAGCGAGAGGAAGGCGATCATCGGGTCGAGCTGCCATGCGCCCAGCTCATGAGCGAGCTCGGCGACCAGGCCAGCCCTGGTGACAGCCGGATTCGGGTCGAACAGGTACTCGCCCGGAGCGCGCACCGGCACCGGCGGCATGACGGCTGCGCTGGCAATCAGCGTGTGACTGCTACCTGTATCCAGGTCGGTCGGCAGGACAGTCGCCCGGCGAGACGTCGTGGCGAAGGCTGGTGACCACAGCAACGCCTCTTTCAGATTGCGTCCGGTGGCGACGAATTCCGCTTCCCAGCCGGCCGGGATCAGCTCGTGCGCCAGGCCGGGAGCGGCCTTGACGCATACCCCTGGCACCTGGCCGGCCAGTGCGATGCACCAGCTCAGCGGCGGATGAGAGTCGCCGGTACGCAACCGGTGACCGCTTGTACGACGGGCCGGGTCGATGAATGCAGCCGGAACCCCTGCAAGTCTCAGATCGCGCACATCACCGCAAACAGGCGATACCCGGCCGAAGGCGCCGTAGACGGCCGCGTTTCTGGTCGCAAATTGAAGGTTGGAAAAAACGGCGTCGACGGCAAGCACTCGCTGGGCGGCTGTGGCCAGCGCCGTCAGGTCGCCGCCGATGCCACAGCAAAGGTCGGCAACGAGGGGCAGGCCGGCGAAGCGCCGGGCGCTATGGGCCGCGACCTGCTCGGCGGAGGCCTGCTCCAGCCCGCTTCTGGTGAAGAACATCTCACCGGCCCGGCTGAACTTCTCCCTCGCCGCGACCCGGAGCGCTTGCTGGGTGAGGGCGGCGGCGACCAGGTCGGCGGGGTAGCGGCCGCGCAATTCGGCGCCCAGGCGGAGAGCCAGGTCAGGCGTCATGTCGATGCCGCTGAGCTGGCCGAGCAGTTCGTCGCCCGCTGGCGTCAGCAAGTTGGCAGCCTGGCTCACCGGCCCATCATCGCGGCCGGGGCCGGGCGGGCGCACGCCGGGCTGGCCGGCCCGTTTGCGCGTTCACTAGGACGTCCTACTATCTAGGGCATGAGCCACGACTTTCCCGCGTTTGCCCTGTCAGAAGAGCACGAGGCACTGCGCGAGTCGGTGCGTGCCCTGGCCGAGGAGAAGATCGCCCCGTACGCCGCCAAGGTAGACGAGGCCGCCGTGTTCCCGCAGGAAGCTCATGACGCGCTAGTCAAGGCCGACCTGCATGCCGTGCACATCCCGGAGGAGTACGGCGGATCAGGGGCCGACGCGCTTGCCGCGGTGATCGTGATCGAGGAGGTGGCGCGGGTCTGCGCGTCGTCCTCGCTGATCCCTGCGGTGAACAAGCTGGGCACAGTGCCATTGCTCCTGTCCGCCTCGGACGAGGTCAAACAGCAGTTCCTGCCGCCGGTCGCCAGCGGGGCAGCCATGTTCTCCTACGCGCTGTCGGAGCCGGAGGCTGGTTCAGATGCAGTCGCGATGAAGACCCGCGCGGCCCGTGACGGCGACAGTTACGTGCTGAACGGCACCAAGCGCTGGATCACCAACGCCGGAGTGTCGCAGTACTACACCGTGATGGCCGTCACTGACCCCTCGGCCGGTGCCAACGGCATCTCGGCCTTCGTCGTGGACAAGGCGGACGAGGGCTTTAGCTTCGGCGCACCTGAGCACAAGCTCGGTATCAAAGGCTCACCGACCCGTGAGCTGTACTTCGACAACTGCCGGATCCCGGCCAGCCGGATCGTCGGCGCGGAGGGAACCGGCTTCAGGACCGCGCTGGCGACGCTCGATCACACCCGGATCACGATCGCAGCGCAGGCGCTCGGCATCGCGCAGGGCGCGCTGGACTATGCAACTGGTTACGTCAAGGAGCGCAAGCAGTTCGGCAAGGCGATCGCCGAGTTCCAGGGCCTGCAGTTCATGCTGGCGGATATGGCAATGAAGGTCGAGGCCGCCCGGCAGCTCACTTACGCCGCCGCGGCCAAGTCGGAGCGTGCCATGCACGGGGAGCGGGTCAGCGATCTGACGTTCGTCTCTTCGGCCTGCAAGTGCTTCGCCTCGGACGTGGCGATGGAGGTCACCACCGACGCGGTCCAGCTGCTCGGCGGCTACGGGTATGTGAGCGATTACCCGGTGGAGCGGATGATGCGGGACGCCAAGATCACCCAGATCTACGAGGGCACCAACCAGATTCAGCGCGTGGTGATGGCAAGACAGCTGCTGAAAGGATGATCATCTAGGCCCCGTTCCGTCTATGTTCCGTCAGCGACGGCGCGAGGCCGGAACAGGCGGCTGTCGAAGACCTGGCGGGCGCGCTCGTGCGAGCCAGAAACCAAGTGGCTGTAGACGCGGAGCTTAAACGCGGGGTCATGGTGACCGAGATACTCGGCGAGTTCCTTGATTGAGACACCGCCGTGCAACAGCACGCTCGCGTAATAGTGGCGCAGCTGATGAGGTCCCTCTTTCCTGGTGGTCTGGTACCGAGGCCGTCCGCGTTCGTCAGCCATGGGCCCGGCGATGATCGAGGCCGATGCCAGCGCGGGCTTCCATGCCTGCTCGCTGTAGGAGCGGTACCGGACGCTTGTGCAACAGCGCGATCGCTCCGGGCCAGTACATCGGCCGGATGCCCGCGACCTGGCGGCTGGAGACCAGACGCCGACACGCGCACTACCGCTGCTGACGGAGAGCAATTCGGCGGTCAGGTCCGGGACCGGCGCCAGCGCCGGGGTAGAAGTCGAGGCGTGCGCGGCCGAGGGGGTTGTGGTGGTCGTGCTCGTGGTGCTGGCTGGCGCGTTACTGCCGCATGCGGCCACGAGCATGACCAGCGATCCAGCGATGACAGATGCTGACCACTTCACGACAGCCTCCTTCGGTACGAACTAAGCAGCCTGCCTGTGCATGTGCGCTCTATGCCCTAGGTGATCAGACGCGCCAGATGGATCCGGGCTGTACGTGCTTGCGCCGATAACGGCTGGGCAATCCCAGCGCGACCGGTAGGTAACAGGTGCCGACATAAGTTGCCAGACGTGGCGACCATCTGGACGGACCCTGACCAGTTCTTAGGCTCTGGCTCACTTTCCGTGAATGGGCCGGTCGGCTAGCAGGACCCTCTTGGGCAGCAGGTCGGGGTTGGCGCGCCCGTACATTTGTCTTTTGATCATCTTGATCCGGTTGACGTGGCCTTCTACCGGGTCGGAGCTGTAGGGCAGGGTTAGGCCGGAGTCCCTTCAATCTCTGCGGCAACACGCCGAACAAGTCACCCTGGAGTGATTGTTCAAAGCTCACCGCCGACCGCTCCGCGCCGCCAGTCGTCGTCGTCGTCGTCGTCTTCCCAGGCTTCGATGCCTTCTCTGACTGCCAGGGCTGCGATGAAGAGCGCTGCCGCCGGGTCGGCCCACCACCAGCCCAGCCAGGAGTTCAGGCCGACGCCGATCAGGGCGGCAGCGGAGGTGAAGGTGCAGAAGGCGGTCTCGGCGGAGTCGGCAATGAGAGTGCGGTTGTCCAGGGCGTTGCCGGTGCGGCGCTTGGCGATGGCCAGGCCCGGCATTACGAGCAGAGCGGCGGCCGTGACCGCGAATCCGGCGACTGACTGCTCCGGCCGGGCGTGGCTGACGAGATCATGGATGCTCTGGGCTGTGAGATAGGCGGCGAGCGCGAAGAAGGTCACGCCGATTAGCCGGACGGCGCGGGTCTCGCGGTCCTCGCCCTCGCCGCGCAGTTGCCAGACCACGATCCCGGCGGAGAACAGCTCGATCACCGAGTCGAGGCCGAATCCGACCAGGGCGATAGAGGAAGCCAGAATGCCTGCCGTGATCGCGACTCCGGCTTCCACCACCATCCAGGCCATGCTGGCGTACTCGAGCCAGAATCCGCGTCGCCGCAGCCGAGCCAGCTCACTGACCATGGCGCACAATCATGCCGGTCAATGACCGGTTATGCCCAACTCACCATTACCCATCGTGATCACGAGAATGGGCCAGAGCCAGTTCTTAGTAGCCGAGTTCCTCGAGCATCGCGTGGATGCCGGCCCCGAACATGTTCTCTGCGAGGTCGGCCAGTTCGGCGACTGTGACGCGCAGCTCGCTGTCGCCGTCACGCCCGACGACAGCGCAGTGCTCGGCGAACGCAATCTCGAACCTCTCGGCGAACGCAGCCCTGACCCGCCCGCCGGGATCTGTGCCCTCGTCGTCGCCGTCGTCCGCCGCTAAAGCGGGATCGTCAGCGTCTTCGTCAGCTGCGGCCCTGGACCGAAGCTCTAAGCTAACCACGGGCTTGCCGACGTCGTGCTTCATGATTTCTCCCGCGCTCGGGGATGGCCGCGGCCCGTCAGCCTGTGCCGGCCGCCGGACGCTACTCGTGGTTGACGTTTCGCGAGGGTGTGCGGTTTACGCGGGTCCCGGGGGCGTCACCCGCTCCGGCGCCTCCTCGGGCCGCAGTCGCTGGCGCGCCGATTCGATGATGACGCTCGTGTCGTCCACGGCGATGGCGAGATAGCCGATGGAGTCGGCGAGCTCCCGCATGGCGGCTGCCAGGCCGCGCAACCACCGGATCATGCATGATTGACGTTTCTGCCGGGGCTGAGGTTCACCTGGCGGGCAGTTGGGCCGGCTGCTATTGGGGGATGGCCTAGACATCCCAGGAGCTTGAAGGTCAAGCGGCAGCCTTGATTTCCTGGCTAGCGGTCTGCGGCCAGGCGGTGGCTTGGTCGTAGGTGGTGCGGGTTTTGAGGCAGCCGTGCAGAATGCCGATGAGCGGGTTGGCGAGGTGGCGCAGTGCGGGCCGGTGGCCGGCCCCGCGGGCGCGCTGGGCGTCCTCACCGGGTGCGCCGTGCTGCTGTCGGTGGTGGCAGTCGAGGCCGCCATGCTGGATGCCGTGCCCATCGCCGCCGCCAACGGCGACCACGCCACCGTCGCGACCGGCTTCGAGCTCGCCAGCGGGGTGCTGGTCCGCATCTACCCGCTCATCCCGGCCCCGCTGGTCTTCGCTGGGATCGGGTTCGCCCTGTCCGGGACCAGCATCCTGCCCCGGGCGTTCGCGCGCACCGCGGTGCTGATCTCCGCGCTGTTCCTGATCTCGGGCCTCGCCGCGGTGTTCGGCACGGCCGGGCTGATCTTCGCCACCGTGATGTCGGTCGTCGAAGCCATCTGGATCCTGGCCGCCGCCATCACCTCCCCCCGCACGATGGCGCGCAGCCGGCCATAGCTGCCGGGCATCCGGCCAGCCGTTACAGGCGGATTGACCACAGCCGCTGCGGTCGGCCCAGTGAAGCCGCAGACCGACAAGGCCGTGCTGGATCCATAGCCTCAGCACGCCGTCTACCTGCGGAAACGGGCCGTCGCTCGACGATCACCCAGATCTACGAGGGCACCAACCAGATTCAGCGCGTCGTGATGGCGCGGCAGTTGCTGAAGAGATAGCGCGTGGCTCAAGCCGAGACACAGCAGCGCCAGCCTGGTAAGCCTGCTAAAGAGGCCAGCTGTCGTTGCCGATCTGGGGACGGACCGGCAGCCTGCCGCGGCCCAGCCAGGCGGAGCGCACCATGCTCCGGACGCGGCGACGTGCTGAGGGCAGTCGCGGGGCCGCCAGCCAGCCGCGCAGCCGTGAGCCGGCCGAGCCGCTGCATGGGAACCTCCACCAGGCGATATGTCATTGCCGCGCAGGCCAGCAACGCGGCCAGGAACGCTACGCAGGCAGCTGCCTGCAGCCACCACAGGTCCTGATAGCTCCGCGGCAACGGGATGTCGTCGTAGAGGTCGAGCAGCAACGGGAGTCCCAGGTAGACGGAGTAGCTCACCAGTCCGAGCCAGGCAAAAACCGAAGGGACGCGCAGGTGCTGCAGCGCCAGGCCAGCCGCGAAGGTCAGGCCGGCGAGTGCGATCGAGAGGACCCACTCGCGTTGTTGCAGCGCAGCCTGGCTCCCTGGCCGCAGGGCCGGGATGTGCCAGGCACCAGCGGCCATGGTGGCCACGAAGGTACCGGTGACGACGGCCGCTGCCCGCCCGCGCCTGACCTGCCCGCGCTGGGCGCGGTACAGCACCGTGCCAGCGAACATCAGCGCGAGGATGGTCATCCCTTCGTAACCCAATCTGCGCCCGTTCAGCACGACCAGCACCAGTGCGGTGGATGCGGCGACCCACGCTCCCAGCGTCCGCGCCAGCCCGCGGGTAACCAGCGCAACGGCCAGGCCGCCAACCACCAGGCCGTCGGCGATGAGCGCGACTTGGGTGAGCCCCAGCGTGTGGTAGGAGATCAGCCCAGTGGGGAGCAAACCACCGAGCACGAGAGCGCCGATTCCGAACGCGACGGCCAGCTCGCCGCTGCGACCGTGCAGCCCGGCCGTGAAGAGCGCGGTGAGCAGCAGGTAGAAGACCATTTCGTAGGACAGCGTCCAGATCACGACGATGAGGTTCGGTCCGCCAAGGAGGTCGTTGAGCATGAACAGGTGCGAGAACACGGCCGCCGTGACGTCCTGGTTCGTGCCGTGCACGCTGGCAAGGCCGAAGGCGCCCAGGAGCAGCGTGACGCCGATGACGAACAAGAAGAGCGGGAACAGGCGGAACAGCCGGCCGATCCAGAAGGCACGCACGCTGCCCGTGCGCTCCAGGGATGCTGGCACGATATAGCCGCTGATCAGGAAGAACACCAGCACCCCGTACAGTCCGGGGTCGAACACGCTGAACACTGCCGCGTGAAGGCCGGGGAGTACCCGCGCGCCGAAGTGCTCGTAGACCACACACAGCGCGGCGAAGCCGCGGAGTGCGTCGAGCCAGGCCAGCCGCCGCGGGCGGGGGGAGCCGCTGCCAGGCGCGATCTTGCTAGCCGCCGGAGCGGGCGGAGCGATGGTCACAGCTTTCCGGTGACGCTGGTGCGTCGGGGTTGTACAGGCATTGCCATCCAAGGTCAGAGCAGGCAGGGCGTCACATGGGGCCTTGTCTACCCGGATCTCTTGACCGAATCATGGTGAAATGCTCACTGTAAGCTGACCGCTCGCGGCGCGGCTGGCACCCCGGCTTCCTGGCCAGCGGTGCCGGCGCACGCCGCCAGCGAGACATTCGTGCTGGTCACAGCCCGGTCATCGGGGCAACGGCGACGATCCGACTGATCCGAGCGATCCGATCGATGCCAGCGAAGAGTCCTGGCGCGCGCCTAACTGCGATCGGCCAGCCGCTTGAACCACGACTGAATCGAGCGCTTGTATCCAGACGGCATCCTGAGCCCCGCGACGTCAGCCGGCGCGAAGAACCCGATCTCGGAGTGCTCCTCGCTGATGGTCGGGGAATCACTGCCGTTGAGGTGACAGCCGTAGGTGACGATCAGAACGTCACGCCCCTCGCCGACGTGGTACTGCCAGGCGTCCAGGATCGGCCCGGTAGTGACAGTTAGCCCGGTTTCCTCGGCGATCTCCCGCGCCACGCAAGCGGGCGGCTCCTCGCCGGCCTCGAGCTTGCCCCCAGGTAGCTCCCACTCGTCTCGCTCGTTCTTAAGCAGCAGCACCCGGCCGTCGCGTACCAGCACGCCCTTCACCGAGACCAATGAACTCACTGCATCGCCCTCCGGTTAGAAACCAACGTCAATATTCGTGGAAACGGGGCTATCGGGGCGGCTCTAGCGCGCACGCTCCAGCGGTTCGTATACGGCGCGTGCGGTGCCGGCCAGGATCGCGGATTGCTCTGGCGCGCTGAGGCTCGCGATCAGGGCCGCCGCCGTCGTCACCACGTCTGAGTAGCTGGACTGGAGCGTGCAGACCGGCCAGTCAGAGCCGAACATGAGCCGCCCCGGCCCGAACGCCGCAAGCGCCAGGTCAAAGTACGGCCGCAGGCGCTCAGGCGAGGACTCCCCGAGGAAGCCGGACAGCTTGCACACGGTATTGGGCATCGCGCCCAGCGCGCGGAAGGACGCGGCCCAGTCCTCAGCCGGCACGGCGCTTGCGGTCACGTCGACGTTGCCAAAGTGGTCGAGCACGAAGGTCAGTTCCGGGACGCCGGCAGCTGCCCGCACTGCGTCCGGGAGCAGACCGGGCTGCAGGACAAGGTCAAAGGTCAGTCCGGCAGCCGCGAGCGCGGCGAGACCGCGCCTGACGTCGCGGCGCGCCAGCCAGTGTGGATCGGGCTCGGTGAGCAGCGGATGGCGGATGCCGGCCAGGAACTCACCGCCCGGCGAGGCGCGGAGCTCCTGGATGGCGTCGCCGACGCCGGGCTGCGTCAGATCAACCCAGCCGACGACGGCGCCCACGAGGGGTGCGGTGCGTGCCAGCTCCAGTAGTTCCGGAGTCTCGGTCGGCTCGGTGACGGTCTGCACTACCACGGTTTGCGTCACGCCGGCGGCTGCCGCAATGGGCGCCAGGTCGGCGAGCGCGAATCTGCGGCGCAGAGGCGCGCGTTCATCGTCGGAGTCGAGCCACGGCTGCGCGCGGACGACCGGATCCCAGACATGGTGATGCGCGTCAACGATCGGAACGGGCGCGGAAGTCTCGGCAGCCATCAGCTGACTTTAAGCCTGCCGGCCCGGTCCGCGGCAGATATGAACCAGGCTTGGCAGTCGTTGCCGGCCTTTTGACGCGGAGTGCATGGTCGGCTGGCCGAACGGCAGCAGGTCAGGAGCTGACTGGGTCTGTTATCCGGGCGCCGATGTCCGCGACGGCGTCGCACGCCGTCGTGACCGAATCAGCAGAGTTGACGTGCGTGGCCAGCCTGGTCAGCAGGGCGCGGAACGCGGCCTCGTCCTCGCCAGTCAAACTCGCGAAGATGTGCTGCTCGGCTCGGGCGAAGCTCTTGTCGAGATCGGCCAGCATCGCCCGGCCGTGGTCGGTGGCCACAACGAGTCGGGTACGGCGGTCACAGGGATCCTGGCGGCGCTCTACCAAGTCGGCCTTGACCATGTCGTCCAGCAAGTACGTCATGACGGTGCGGTCGATGCCGAGCCGTGCCGCAAGGGCCGCCTGACTGCCTGGCTCGTCCCGGGCAGCGGCGGACAGCACCTGGTAACCGCGGTGGCCTCCGGGCAAGCCTTCGGTCACTGCGTCAGCCGCCTTGAGATACCCGCGGAACAGGACGGCCAGACCCCAGCCAAGCTCCCCCGCCAAGCGGTCTGACATCAGTTCCATCCCTCGATGGTACGCCTATCCGCTGCGGAGCAGATAGTCTGTCTATAAGATAATCTGCTAGAGAGACGACTCGTTGGCATTGGAGGCGAGGCATGCCGGATTATGGTCACGACCTGCTGTTCGGGGTGTTCCTGCCCCCGCTGGCGCGGCAGGCGGAGGATGTGGTCGCGCTAGCCCGGCATGCTGAGGCGGCCGGGCTGGACCTGGTCAGCGTTCAAGACCATCCGTACAACCCGGACTTCCTTGAGGCCTGGACGCTGTTGACCACGATCGCGGCAGTAACGTCACGGGTCCGCGTGTTCCCGAACGTTGCCAGCCTTCCGCTGCGACCTCCGGCGGTCCTCGCCCGCCAGGTAGCCACGCTTGACATTCTCTCCGACGGACGGGCCGAGCTCGGGCTCGGTGCGGGTGCGCTCTGGGACGCGATAGTGGCTATGGGCGGTCCGCGGCGTTCCGCCAGCCAGTCCGTAGCGGCGCTGCGCGAGGCGATCGGCGTGATCCGGGCGCTGTGGATGCCGGGCCGGGGTGTACGAACTGCCGGGGAGTACTACTCGCTGAACGGCGCGAAACCGGGGCCGTTCCCCGCGCACGACGTCGGGATCTGGGTGGGGTCGTACAAGGAGCGGATGCTCCGGCTGACCGGAGAACTCGCGGACGGCTGGCTGCCAAGCTCACCGTACGCGCCCCCGGAACAACTCGCCCGGATGAATGCGGTCATAGATGGAGCAGCGATAGAGGCAGGCCGGTCGCCGACGGACGTGCGGCGGCTATACAACATCGCGGGGTCATTCGCAGGCACCGGGTCGCAGTTCCTGCAAGGTCCGCCAAAGACTTGGGTCGAGCAACTGGCCGGGCTGACGCTGGATGAAGGGTTCAGCAGCTTCGTGCTGATGGTCGATGACGCCGCGACGATCGATCAATTCGCCGCCGAGGTCGTGCCTGCCGTTCGCGAGCTAGTCGGAGCCGAGCGGGCGGGCCGGCCTTCGCGAGTGACCGCGCTCGAGCCGGGAACCCCGGATATCGCGATGGCAAGCCCGGCGACCTACAGCGGCGAGGCACGGGCCACAGGCACGTTCCGGGAAGACCTAGGCGTGGAACCGACGTCCGACAGTGGCGTGCGGCTCAGTGCTGAGCGGCTGTGGGATGAGTCGGAGCGGCCGCGCGGGCCGGAGCCCGCGCCGGACATCGAGTACAGCGCGGCGGGGCGGGCGGTGGCGCGGGAGCTAATCGCCGTACACGATCACCTGCGCGGCGAGTTGGCTCAGCTTCGCGACATGGTCGAGCAGGTCGCTGCAGGCAGCCTTCAGCCAGGGGAGGCACGGTCGGAGATCAGCAAGCTGACCATGCGGCAGAACCAGTGGACCGTCGGCGCGTACTGCGAGAGCTACTGCCGGCTGGTCGGGCTGCATCACACCGTCGAGGACCAGGCGCTGTTTCCCGGACTGCGCTCGCTCGACGGGAGGCTAACGCCGGTGGTCGACCGGCTGCATTCGGAGCACGTCGCGATCGCGAGCGTGCTGGCGCGAGTGGACGCGGCGCTGGTGGCCCTGGTCACCTCCCCCGAGACGGGTATGCCAGAAGTGCGAGCGGCGGTTGACCTGCTGACTGACACACTGCTTTCGCATCTGTCCTATGAGGAACGGGAGCTGGTCGAGCCGCTCGGACGGTTCGGACCCGTGCTTTACGGCTAGCGCCGCCGCCGCTGGGAGCGCTTTCCGGGCCAAGGTCAGCGCGAGGGTGTCGGTCTCCGCGGGTTACGCCGCCGGGTGATTCTTGCTGTCGGCTAACGGCCGAGGTCGCGCAGCTGCCGGTGGAGGTCGGCTCGCGGCCCGGAGTACACGTCGGTGTTGCGCTCTTTCTGCCTGGCTGCGGCCAAGTCCGCGGGCGTGGCGGTGGTGACAGTGTTGGCGGGGATCGGGCTGCCAGGGATCGGGCTGGCCGCGATCGCGCCAGTGGGGAGCGTGCGCGTCGTGCCGGTGCCCGGCCCCGCCGATGAGGACGTCGGCGCGCTCGATGTGGCCCGCGCCTTCGACTGCCCCAGCGCGGCGGTGCGGTCCCGGAACAGCCAGCCGCCGGCAACCCCGCCAACGAGACCGCCAATGTGGTCCTGCCAGCCGATGCCGGCCTGCGGCAGCAGCACGGTGAACTGATAAGCGAAGCACAGTGCCATTACGGCACCGATCATGATGTCGATTCCGTGCCGATCGAAGATGCCCCGGACGAGAATGTAGCCGAGATAGCCGAAGACCACGCCGCTCGCACCGACTCCCGTCGTTCCCGGCACGCCAAAGATCCACTCGGCCAGCCCGCTCGTGATGATGACTAGCCCGGTCAGCCAGAGGAACCGGGGAACGCCCCGGTATGCGGCCAGAAACCCGAAGATAAACAGCGGGCCGGAGTTGGACTCGATGTGGGTGAAGCTCACGTGCAAGAACGGCGCCGTCAGCAGGTACGGGAGGCTGTGCACGTCGCGCGGCTGGATTCCGTAGGTGTCAAGCGCGTAGTGGTTGGCCACGTTGACGATCTGAACGATCCACAGGATGGCCACGAAGCCCACCATCACGAACAGGGCTTTGCGGGCTTCAGCCACCAGGGCTTCGGCATCGCCAGTCCCGAGAGTCCATGCCCGGTGCTTGGGGGTGCTCATATCTCCCGTCCCCGTCGCGGTCGCCGCCGAAGCCCGACGGCAGGGCTGGCGCTGCCTCACAAGCTAGCCGTTCGCGTGGGATGCCCGGAAGGCCTGACATCCGTCCCGCGACTGACTGGCAAGCAAATCGTCACGAACTGCCAGCACCGCATGGCTCGACACGCCGGCCGCCCGGCATGTCGCGTCCAGGTCCCGATCCAGCTGTGATCACAGCCGAGCCTTGTCACGGCGCGTAATTGTCATCTTACTTATTGCCAAGCTGTGATCTGCCCGACACCAATTTCGGATTTCCGGCACAGCTTTTTCGGCGGAAACGCTTGGTAGCGGTGTGCAGTTCTGGCAACGTTGTGGCGCGACGGTGCCGGGCCCAGCATTGAGCCCGACTGTCATGCGACTCGCTGCCCTGCACCGCAGCGGTCCACGCGCTGGGCGCTCCGCCCGGCAGCGCATGGCCGACGGAAGGACCGCATTGTCACAGCATCGGAGACGGCCCAAAGCGAGGCGCCCAAGGCGCAGGCGGGTGGGCGTCTTCATGGTCACAGCGGCAGCTGCAACCGTGACAGTGACTGCTATCGCGCTCCTGGTTATCACCGGTCAGCCGGGTTCCGGTACGGATCCGCTCGGGGCTGCCATAGCGCAGATATCGGCCGGCAAGTCAGGTCTCGTTCTCGAGTCCGAGCGGCGGCAAGTCATTCAGCAGGCTGCCGCCACTGATGCGTTCAGCGTGACGAGCACTCCGAAGATCAGCACCGGTGCATCACCGGTGTCGTCGTCTGGCAACGGCGCATCTGGCGCCGCGCCGCTCGTGGCGAGTGGCCCGCCACCGGACCCGAAGAGCGCTCAGGGCATCGCCTACAACTTGCTGGCCTCGTACGGATTCAGCACCGATCAGTGGGGCTGCCTGGACAATCTGTGGCAAGAGGAAAGCGGCTGGGTGTACAACGCCGAGAACGCCAGCGGCGCCTACGGCATCCCTCAGGCGCTCCCGGGCTCAAAGATGGCCAGCGCGGGACCCGACTGGCAGACCGATCCGACGACTCAGATCAAGTGGGGCCTCGGCTATATCAAGGGCACTTACGGGACTCCGTGCGACGCCTGGGCTCATGAGGAGGCCGACGGCTGGTACTAGCGGCCGGGCAACGACATTTCATCGATTTTGTCTGCGGCGTGGGATATTTAGTCCCGTTTCGTGCCGCAAAAACCCGTGAAATGTGAGGCGCGCTCGCCGCAATGCCGGAGGGCAGGGCCGCGGAAGGCGCGTGCCGGCCGGGCCGGTCTGCGTTTGTCAGACGTAAGGCAGCGGCCGGAAAGTCTTGAGCGCTGTATTGAACACTCCGTGTGCTGCCGCGAAGCTGGCCGACGGCGCCCACAAGCTGAACGTGTACGGCTGAGGTCCGGACTTCGTGGTCAGAGTTACCAAGATGACCATCTCGGTGTAGTAGCCACCGGAGAGTTTGTCCCAGCTGAACTTGAGCTCGGCCGCCGGGGCCACGCGGAAACCGCCAATCGCCTTGAACCCGATCGCGGCCAGAGTGAGTCGCGTGTAGTGGTTGTAGTTCGCGGAGTCCTTCTTCGCCAGGTACTTGGCCTGAGCCAACGGCTTGGTGTACGTCCACAACCCGACGTTGATGGTCAGGTGGTAGTTCTTCACCGGTTGATTGAAATGAGCAATCTCTCCAGTGAGGTTCTGCGTCCAGAGCGCGGGCAGCCCGATCTTGAAGCCAGCTGTCGTACCCAGCAGGGCGGCGCTGAAGTTATGCCACACCCAGCCGGCGGGCAGCACCGGCGCGGTCGGGCTTGTCGACGGGGACGGTGTCGGGGTAGCGGACGGAGTGGGTGTCGGGGTAGCGGACGAAGAGGGATGAGTGCTCGGGCTGGTGTCCGCGCTAGGCGAGGAGGAGGGCTTGCGCGAGGGTCCGGATGTCGGCTTGCCGCTGCCAGCAGCGTGCCCTGGCTCGGGCGGCGCGGTGCCTTGCTTACCGGAAGGGGTGCTGCCGTGCTTGCTGCCAGTACTGGTGGAGCCGTGGGCGCCCGGCCTGATGGTGCTGGATCCAGCGGCCCCCGATATCCCGGGCACCAGAGGATTCAGCGCCTGCGTGGTCTGGGTGTGCGAGTAGATGTCCCAGCCGACGAGCGCGGCGACCACGATCGCCGCGATGCCTGCCCCGGCTACCATCAACCGCCAGCGACCCGAGGAGGGCTTAGACGGCCCGCTCCGGTTCCAGAACCGCAGCCAGCCGTTCCCGCCGCCGGGACCAGATGGTCCGCCGGGACCAGACGATCCGCCCGGGCCGGACGGGCCACCCGAGCCAGACGGACCGCCAGGACCGGATGGCTCCGTGCCGCCGGTGCCGCTGTCATCACCCGGCCAGCTACCTTGCGTTCCGCCGGATGGCGACTTCAGCGGCTGCCACAGGATCGGGTCGCCGTCGGAGCCAAGGACGGGTTCCGGCTTTGCGGTCGCTGCTGCGACCTCGCCAGCGAGTGCAGCGTGGTCAACTGCGTCGCCTGGGCTGCCTGCCATCTCGGGCATCGCCAGTTCGGCAAAGACCGGGGGAGCAAGGAACGCTGCGCGCTGGTCATCGACCGGCCGGTGATCGGCGCCGTGACTGGCTGGTTCTGCCGGAGCGGCTGGAGCGTACGCACTGCCGCCTGCGCCGGGAGCAAGACCAGCGCCCGGCTGCGCGACATCGGTGTCCGCAGTCAGGTTGCGAGGCGCTGCCCCGGAAGTGGCGCTCGCGGCGGGCCAGTTAGCTGCAGCTCCCGGTCCGGCTCCGGGAATCGCCGCAGCCCCGCTTGCGGCCGCCGCGGCGCCGGCCGCGCTGCCGACACGTGAACCGCCGACACGTGAACCGCCGGCACCCGAACCGCCGGCACCCGAACCGCCGGCACCTGGACCCGCAGCACCTGCACCCGCAGCAGCTGAGCTGGCGGCGCCCGGACTGCCGCTGCCTAGGTCCCCGATTACTGATGCACCACCGGCGGCAAGTCTTCCGGCGGCGGTACTGGCCTCGGCCGCCAGCCACCCTTCGCCGAGCGAGCGGGCACCGGTCCGCGCGGCGGTCGCGGCCTCAGACAGCAGCCGGGCTGCCGTCGTCACGTCGGGCCTGCTGCCCGCATCACGGCTGAGCAGCGCGTCGATGACCGGGCCGAGCGGGCCTGCTGAGGGAGCGCGCGGAGCATCTTCGGTGGCGACGCCCGCGGTGATGGCGGTCGAGCCGCCGACCCGGTCGAACGGCCCGCGCCCTTCCACTGCTGCGTACAACGTGGCGCCGAGCGACCAGAGGTCGGATGCTGGCGTGGCGGCGTCACCCCGGACGCGCTCCGGCGCGGTGAAGCCGGGCGTGCCGACCACCAGGCCGGCCTGCGTCATCCCCGGGTCCTCAGCGAACGTGGCTATCCCGAAGTCAGTGAGGACAGCCTTACCGTCATCGGTAACCAGCACGTTGCTGGGCTTGACATCGCGGTGCAGCACTCCGGCTGAGTGCGCGGCGCCGAGGGCGCCGACCAGGCCGGTGCCCAGCTCGGCGGCCTGCAACGGAGGCAGCGGGCCGTCCTCGGTGATCACCCGGTCCAGCGACCGCGCTTTGACCAGCTCCATGATGATCCACGGGCTGCCGTCCTCGTCGACGACGTCGAAGACGGTTACCACGTTCGGATGCGCCAGGCGAGCGGCTGTCCTGGCCTCGCGCAGGGTCCGCTGGTAGATGACTTCCGCGTCGGCCGGCGACGCGTGCGCAGTGATCTGTACTTCCTTCACTGCGACATCGCGGGCGAGAAGCTCATCGCGGCCGCGCCAGACGATGCCCATCGCGCCCCGGCCGATCGGGCCCTGCAGGCGGTATCGGCCGGCGATGAGCCGACCAGTGCCCATGACAGCGTGCATGGCGGGACCCTATCTACAGGAGAAGCTCAGCAACCTGAGAGCAAGATGTGAGTTTGACCGACGACAGCGTAGCGTCCGGACGGGTCGGATTCGTTACTGTTGCTGCCCGGTCATTGCCACGACATCCAGGGCTTTGTCCAGCTGCTCCTGCGTGATCTCACCACTGGCGACATGCCCGCGGGCGATGACGACCTCGCGGATGGTCGCGCCGGTCTCCAGCGCCTCATGCGCGACCGCCGCGGCTTCCTCATACCCGATGAATGGGTTGAGCGCCGTCACGATCGCCGGCGAGGACTCGGCGTTACGCCGGAGGCGCTCGACGTTGGCGCTGATCCCGGCGACGCATTTGTCCGCGAGCGACACGCACGCCGCAGCCAGCAGGCGTAGCGACGACAGCAGGTTCCTGCCGATGACCGGCATCATCACGTTGAGCTCGAAGTTGCCCGCCGCGCCGCCGAACGCCACCGCGGCGTCGTTGCCGATCACCTGCGTGCATACCTGGCAGACGGCCTCGCAGATGACCGGGTTGACCTTGCCCGGCATGATCGACGACCCCGGCTGCAAGTCCGGGATCTGGATCTCGGCCAGCCCCGTCCGCGGGCCCGAGCCCATCAGCCGCAGGTCGTTGCAGATCTTGTACAGGCTGACGGCGATGGTTCTGGTCACGCCACTGGCCGCGACCAGCCCGTCACGCGCGCCCGCGGCTTCGAAGTGATTAGGCGCTTCGGTCAGCGGCAGCCGCATGTCGCTGGCCAGATGGTCGATCACGGCAGCCGCGAAGCCGCGAGGCGCGTTCAGGCCGGTGCCCACCGCGGTCCCGCCGAGCGGCAGTTCGCCCACGTCAGCCAGCACATCCCGGGCACGCTGCAGGCCGTGCCTGACCGCCGAAGCGTAGCCGCCGAACTCCTGGCCCAGCATGACCGGAGTGGCGTCCATCAGGTGCGTCCGGCCGCTCTTGACCACGCCGGCGAACTCGGCCGCCTTGGCGTCCAGCGTGTCAGCCAGGTGAGCGAGAGCCGGGAGCAGCGAGCCCGCGATCAGCCGGGCGGCGGCCAGGTGGATCGCGGACGGGAAGACGTCGTTCGACGACTGCGAGGCGTTCACGTGATCGTTCGGGTGGACCGGACGGCCGAGCCGCCGCGCGGCCAGGGTGGCGATCACCTCGTTGGCGTTCATGTTCGACGACGTCCCAGAGCCGGTCTGGAACACATCGATCGGGAACTGGTCGTCGTAGTCGCCGCGGGCGACTTGCGCCGCCGCGTCGTGAATGGCCGCGGCCAGGTCGGCCGGCAATATGCCGAGCTGGCCGTTTACCACGGCGGCCGCGCCCTTGATGGAACCCAGCGCGGCGATCAGGTCACGTGACAGCGATTCGCCGGAGATCTCGAAATTCTGCACGGCGCGCTGGGTCTGCGCTCCCCACAGTGCGTCCTTTGGCACAGCAACCTGACCCATCGAGTCGTGCTCGAGTCGGAATCCCTCCGGGGCGCCGGCCATCGACAGCCTCCCAGGTCAGCTTGGTCCCGAGCCGATAGTCAGTAGCGGCTGCTTCGGCGCGGTGACATCGGCGAAGAAGTCATTGCCCTTGTCATCTACCACGATGAACGCGGGGAAATCGCGGACCTCGATCCGCCACACCGCCTCCATGCCGAGTTCGGGGTACTCAAGCACCTCGACCTTGGTGATGCAATCCCGGGCGAGCTTGGCCGCCGCGCCGCCGATGGACCCGAGGTAGAAGCCGCCGTGTTCCTTGCAGGCCTGCGTGACGCCCGCCGACCTGTTCCCCTTGGCGAGCATCACCAGGGAACCGCCGGCCGCCTGGAACCGGTCGACGTAGGAGTCCATCCGGCCGGCCGTTGTCGGCCCGAACGATCCCGACGCGTAGCCCTCCGGCGTCTTGGCAGGCCCGGCGTAGTAGACGGCGTGGTCACGCAGGTACCACGGCATCGGCTGGCCGGCGTCGAGCAGCTCACTGATCTTGGCGTGCGCGATGTCGCGTGCCACCACCATCGGTCCGGTCAGCGCAAGCCGCGTCTTGATGGGATACCGGGACAGCTCGGCCCGGATCTCGCTCATCGGCCGGGACAGGTCGATGCGAACGACTTCCGAGTCCAGCTCAGTCTCGCCGGTGTCGGTAAGGTACTGCGCCGGGTCGGTCTCGAGTTGCTCGAGGAATACCCCGTTCCCGTTGATCTTGGCTTTGGCTTGCCGATCCGCGGAACAGGACACCGCGATCGCGACGGGGCAGGAGGCGCCGTGGCGTGGCAGCCGGATCACCCGGACGTCATGGCAGAAGTACTTGCCGCCGAACTGGGCGCCGATCCCGGCTCGCCGGGTGATGGCGAGGACCTCCTGCTCCAGCTCGAGGTCGCGGAACCCGTGCGCATCCATTGAGCCGGCGGTCGGGAGCGCGTCGAGGTACTTGGCGGATGCGTACTTGGCGGTCTTGAGCGCGTATTCCGCGCTCGTGCCGCCGACCACGATGGCCAGGTGATAGGGCGGGCAGGCGGCCGTTCCGAGTGAGCGAATCTTCTCGTCTAGAAACGAGGCCATCTTGGCCGGGCTTAGCACCGCCTTAGTCTCTTGAAACAGATACGACTTGTTGGCCGAGCCGCCGCCCTTGGCCATGAACAGGAACTTGTACTCGGGGCCGTCAGTTGCGTACAGCTCGATCTGGGCCGGGAGATTACTGCCGGTGTTGCGCTCCTCCCACATGCTGAGAGGCGCGAGCTGAGAGTAGCGGAGGTTCAGCTTGGTGTAAGCGTCGTAGACCCCGCGGGCAATGTGCTCCTCATCGCGGCCGTCGGTGAGCACTTGCTGCCCGCGCTTGCCCATCACGATGGCGGTGCCGGTGTCCTGGCACATCGGCAGGATGCCGCCGGCCGCGATGCAAGCGTTCTTGAGCAGGTCGCTTGCCACGAACTTGTCGTTGGCGCTGGCCTCGGGGTCGTCGAGGATGGAGCGCAGTTGCTTCAGGTGTGCCGGCCGGAGCAGGTGCGCGATGTCGTGCATGGCCGTCGCGGTGAGCTGGCTGAGCACCTCGGGCTCCACCTGCAGGAACTCCTTGCCGAGCGCGTTCGTGACGCTGATGCCGTCGGTCGTCAGCAGCCGGTATTCGGTCTCATCGGCGCCTGTCGGCAGCATCTCGGTATAGGAGAACTCGGGCATGGCAGTGGCACTTCCTCAAGCCGGGCGTTTGACGCTGCCATCCTATTTCCTGGCTCGGATTGAGCAGATCAGGGAGAGTTACGCACGCTATGACGTGCACAACTCTCCCTGATCAATGGTTCAGCGCGTTGCCTAGATGATCTCGGCCTCCAGGAGCTCGGCGTCGAGCACCTCGGTGGTGAGTGCCTCGGCATCGGCTCCGGCTGGCTGGGGCCGGACCGCCGCCGCGCCGGGCTGGCGCAGCCGGATGGCGACCGCGACCACGATCAGCGCGATGGCGTCGAAGATGGCCGCGCCGGTGAAGGCAGCCGACATCCCGTGCACCCGGATGTGCTCGGCCTGGGTCAGGGCGGTGGCACCGAGGAGCGGATGCCGCGCCGCAGCACGGCTCGCGGTGCCGTAGATCGTCACCAGGATGGCCAGGCCGAGTGCGCCGCCGACCTGCTGCATCACGTTCACCATGCTGGCTGCCGCGCCGGACTCCTTCGGCGGCACGCCTGCCAGCGAGGCCATCGTGAGCGGCACGAACGCGACGCCCATGCCGATGCCGAGAAGCAGCATCGGGATCAGCACTCCGGGGAAGTAGCTCGTACCCGTGCTGAGCTGACCGAGCCAGGCCATGCCGCCGACGACAGGGAGCAGGCCGACGATCATCAGCGGCTTGGGCCCGAACCGGGTAGCCAGCCGTGGCGCCAGCCTCGATGTCGCGAACAGCGCGCCCGTCATCGGGACGAAGGCCAGCCCGGCCTTGATCGGGCTGAAGCCGAGCACCTCCTGAACGAACTGCGTCAGGAAGAAGAACGACCCGAACATCCCGGCCACCAGCAACAGCCGGGCGACATAGGACGCGGCGCGGCTGCGGTCGCGGACCAGCCACAGCGGCGTGATCGGCTGGCTGGTCCTGGTCTCGATGACCAGGAAGGTGCCGAGAAGCAGCGCGGCCAGAGCGAATGCGCCGACCGAGATTATGTCGGACCATCCATGGGAGGCGACGTTGATGAAGGCGTAGACCAGCGCCGACATTCCGGCCGTCGAGGTGACAGCGCCGGCCGCGTCGAAGTGGCCGCGCTGCCGCTGGGAGTTGGCCAGCAGCCGCGGCGCCAGTGCGACCACGATGATGCCGATCGGCACGTTGACGAAGAACACCCAGCGCCAGGACGCCCACTGGACGATCAGCCCGCCGAGTACCAGGCCCAGTGACGAGCCACCCATCGTGACGGCAGTAAAGATGCTGAGCGCCCGGACCCGCTCTCGGCCTTCGGGGAAGCCTGTCACGATGGTCGCCAGAACGGCCGGCGAGGCGATGGCGCCGCCGACCCCCTGAACAGCGCGGGCTGCAAGCAGCAGCCCGGATGACGTTGCCAGTCCGCCGGCCAGCGAGGCCAGCGTGAAGATCGCGAGCCCGGCCATGAAGGCCTGGCGCCTGCCGAGGATGTCGCCGGCGCGGCCGCCCAGTAGCAGCAGGCCGCCGAAGGTCAGAGCGTAGGCGTTGAGCACCCAGGACAGGCTGGTTGCAGACAAGTGCAATCCGGTCGCCATCGACGGCAGCGCGATGTTCACCACCGTCATATCCAGGACGATCATCAGCTGGGCGCAGAGCACGACGGCGAGAGTGATGTTCCGCCGGTCGTGGCTGCGTGACGCGTCCTTCCGATGACCTGGCGGTGAAACGGAGCCGGCCTGCCGCGCCCGGTCGAGCGCGGAAGAATTAGGCGAAGAAGACATGGTTCCTTCCCGGAACAGTATGGTGATGCGCCGCGGCCACTGACTTTGCTGGCCAGCGCGGCTCGAGTGAGCTAAGCTATAGCTATTCGGAGGATCCCTCCGGTAACTATACGGAGGATGCCTCCGCTTCGCAAGTTGATATTGCTGGAGTTAGAAATGGGCGCAGTCGAGTCGGCCAGCCAGGCCGCATCGCCAGACCGCAACGCGCCACCGACGCACGACGTCTCGCCGACAGCGGACGCCTCGGTTACCCCGGCCGAGCCGGTTACCCCGGCCGAGCCGGTTACCCCGGCCGAGCCGGTTACCCCGGCCGAGCCGGTGGGCTCGGGTGGGTCGGCCGCTTCGGGTGGGTCGGCCGCTTCGGGTGGGTCGGCCGCTTCGGGTGGGCCTGCCGCCTCGGGCGGCGTTCAGCCTTCCCATGCCGTGCCTCTGATGCCGGCGCCGCCTAAGCGGGCTGACGCGCGGCGTAACTATGACCGGCTGCTCGCGGCTGCCGCTGCCGTCTTCGCCGAGCGGGGCGCCGATGACGTCTCGCTGGAGGAGATCGCCCGCCGGGCCGGTGTCGGGATCGGCACGCTCTACCGGCACTTCCCGGCGCGCCAGGCACTGCTCGAGGCCGTGTACAAGGATCAGGTCGACGGGCTTGAGGTCCTGGCGGGCAAGCTGATGGCCGCCGAGTCGCCGGGCGCAGCGCTCGGCGACTGGATGCGCGCCTTCGTCGCGTTCGGCCGGACGAAGCGAAGTATGAGCTCCGCGCTCGTTGCGACGATCGGCAAAGATTCCGAGTTCATGTCGGCTTGCAGCATGATCGTGCGCGGCTGCACAGAAACGCTGCTCAGCAGGGCGCAGGAGGCGGGGGAGGCGCGGCCGGAAGTGCGGGGCGCCGACATCATGCGCCTGGCGCACGCGCTGATCACGGCTACCGAGATGGCTCCGGCGGACCCGGAGCAGCCGGAGCGGCTGGCGAGCCTGATCGTTGACAGCGTGCTCGTACCCGGAGCCATCCGGTCCTGACGCCGCGGCCCTGCCAGATCCTGACCCTGAGGCATTGATGCAATCCCGCCGCATGCGATTCGGCATGCGCGAGTCATCTCGGGGTAACAACGCATTGCCGGGTGGCCGGCGGCCGCCCGGCAGGACGCGGGCGCAGGCACGGCCATCCGGACCAGCCCCGAGGATGAGGATGGTGCACGGTGAGCATCCCCGAGCAGGGCATCAGCCCTGAGCAGCTCCACGGACCGGTCGACATCGACGAGGCGGTCCGCCAGCTGGAACTAGCCGCCCACGACATTGCAGTGGCGTCCAGCTGCATAGGCCTTGGCGATCTGAACGAGGCGCACACGAACGTCATCACGGCGCGCGCTGCTGCCGACGCCGCGGAGGAGATCCTTCGCGTCGCCCTGGCCATCGGCGGAACCGGCCGGTTCGGATAGACAACTAGCTGGGCGGGAACGCGCAGTCAGGCCACGCGGCGCCCCGTCGGCCCGAGCTCTTCGCGGGGGCCAGACGATAGCTGGCTGGCGGTCCGCGCAACGTCTGGCTGGCACGCGTACAGTGCACCGCGCGCACCGACCAGCCACTGGCGAGCCTGATCAAGCCTGGCTTCGGTGTCGCCGATCTGACGTGCCAGCTGCCCGCTCTGCCCGCCTTCCGCTGCTGTGTCACTGAGCGCGGCCAGCCTCCCGGCCAGTGCTTGCACGCGTTGCTCAGCCTGGCGGACCGAGTCGCGGGCTCGCGCTGCCTGGCGCTGGCGCTCCGTTTCCGAATGCTCGTCGGCAGCTGAGAACTGCGCGGCTGCCCTGGTGCCCCCGGCGAAGAGGACGATGACTAGTGCCGCCCAGCCGACAGCTGCGGGCACCGCGTCCCGCGACGCGTCCAGCGCCCCGGCCCAGTGATGCCGCTGAAAGTCGGCGGTAACAGTCGCGATGTACACGGCCGTCACGCCGAGACTGAAGATCAGCAAAGACCCGACGGTCAGGCACCGCCGGATCGATCGCCGGCATGCTGACGCCCGTGGCCGGTGCTGCCCGGCTGCCAGAACTGCCTGTACTGCTGACCCAGCTGATGTGGCCGGATTCATCGGCCCGGTCTGCCTTGCTGTCTGGCAGGCGACCGCGTCATTGTGGTTTGTCACGGTGAACCTGCCGTTACTGGAGCTCACCAATTCGGCAAAACGGCGCTTCGCCCTCATGCTCGCAACGCGTGGCGACGGCGAACCGCACGGTGATTCTGCCCCGCCTGGCGGCCAGTCAGTCCGCGCAGGCCGGCCAGATCGGGCGCCATGGGGATGCCGTTCATAGCGACATAGCATCCGGTCGAGCCCCTGAGGCGTGACCTTATCCGCTGTTATGTCCGGTACGCGGCGACGCTAACGGATGCTAAGACGGTGGCAGCCCGACGCCGGAGTGACATCACCGATTAGTGTGTGACTCACACATCATTCTGAGAAGACGCCGTCAGTCGGCGGGCGGCGGCGAGCGCGGGAACGGAGGCACTAGTGATGGCTACAGCGACAGGGACATTTACCGTCGCTTCCTGGGACGAGAGCACGTACCAGGATCTGGGCGACGGCGCCAAGCTGACCAAGGCCACGGTCACCTTCGGTATGGAAGGCGAGATCACTGGCAA
Organism: uncultured Actinomycetota bacterium; assembly: GCA_963831615.1. Classification (GTDB taxonomy): domain Bacteria; phylum Actinomycetota; class Actinomycetes; order Streptosporangiales; family Streptosporangiaceae; genus JAJYUU01. Next base: position 1,578,805 of record CAWHQU010000008.1, read on the forward strand.
GGGCAGCTGGGACGCGCTGATGTGCTACCGGCCGGACGGCACTGCGGTCTTCACCGGACTGCAGCGCGTCGAGGGCCAGCTGGCCGGCGTCGACGGCAGCTTCGTGTTGCTGGCCGATGGTGAGTATGCCGACGGTGCAGCGCGATCCCGCTGGCAGGTCATCAGCGGTACTGGCACCGGCGGACTGACAGGTCTGACCGGCAGTGGGGAGTCCGTCGCGACTGCTACCCCGCCAGGCACCTTCACCCTGGACTATGAGCTCGGCTGATCATGCGAGCCTGGACCGGCCAGCGAACGTCTTCGGGGCACTAGCGCTGGTTGTCGCCGACCAGATTGCTGACGCAACGACGGCTGCCGCCAGCCGGGCCGACTCCGCCCCGGCAGCGCTGGCAGCACTCTTGCATTTCCTGGACCGGCCAAGTGTTGACGTGCTCCGGCAAGTGCTCGGTCTGTCCTCGTCCGGCACCGTCAGATTGCTTGACCGCCTGACCGAGTCCGGCTACGTCGAACGGGTGCCCGGCGCTGATCGCCGCTCGACCGCGATCGAGCTGACCGACGCCGGCCGGGCGGCTGCTGAGGAAGTCTGCCGGGCCAGGGCCGGCGTGCTCGACCGCGCTACCGCGACGCTCACGCCGGCCGAGCGAGCAGAGTTCGACAGGCTGATCGGCAAGATGCTCGTCGGCATGATGCGCGGGCCGGGAGCAGTCCGGTGGATCTGCCGGCTCTGCGATACGGGCATCTGCAGGGGGTCGCCTGGCGGCTGTCCGGTGGGGAATGCCGCGCGGGAGCGGTACGCGGCGGCGGGGCCTTCCTGACGAACGCTCGCTGCCAAGGCAGGCTGTCGTCGATTCCGCGACCGGTGGCGTGGAGGCTCAGCCCGGGCCGCGGGCGAATAGTGCCGCCGTGTCCGCGATGAGCTCGTTAGTCGCTCCGCCGCCTTCGCCCGTCTGTGGCCCGGACTGACGCGCGGCCGGAGTCGTCAGCCGCGCCGTTCGCGGAGCCGTTGGGGGAAACCTCACCGGTCACCTCGTCAGCGGCGAACTCGTCGGCCACGATGTCGGTGCCCGCTGCGGAGGTGGCGGCTCCGGCAGCGATAGACGCTGCCGCAAGCCCGGTCTCGGCACTCTCGTCGTGCACATACCGGCCACCGCGGAAGGCTGAGGCAGCGGCCGCGATGACGAGCACCGCGATCGCCATGATGAACACGATCACCAGTCCGTGGTGGAACGGCTGCGAGATCAGCCGCGGGAAGAACTCCTGGCCGGTGAGCACCGCGACGTTCCGGGCTGGCAGGTGGTTCAGCACCCCGGTAGGAGTGAGCAGTTCCTTGACCGGGTTGTAGCCGAGGAAGGCCGCGAACAGGCTGCCGACTGGAGGCAGCGAGGCGATCCGGTGCGCAACCAGACCCGGCACACCCTGCGCGGTCAAGCCGCTGGTCAGCGTCTTCGGCAGGGTGGCGGCCAGGCCCGCGATCATCAGCGAGAAGAACACGCCGATCGACAAGACGAAGCCGGAGTTCTGGAAGGTGGCCAGCATCCCGGACGCTGCACCGCGCTGCTTGGCAGGGACGCTGTTCATGATCGCTGCGGCGTTCGGAGCCGAGAACAGCCCCATGCCGGCCCCGGCCAGGAAGATCAGCGCGGCGAACTCCGGGTAGGTGAAGTCGACCGGGATCAGCAGCAGCCCTCCGAACGCCAGCGCGGACACCAGCAGGCCGCCCGAAGCGAACGCCCTGGCTCCGTGCTTGTCGGACAGCCAGCCGGACACCGGGCCGGAAACGACGAAGCCGAATGTCAGCGCCAGCAGGTAGATACCCGACCAGAGCGGCGTGTCCTTGTAGGCATAGCCATGCAGCGGCAGCCAGATGCCCTGGAGCCAGATGATGAGCATGAACTGGAGGCCGCCCCGCGCGATGGCGGCCAGCAATGTCGCGCCGGTGCCAGCCGCGAACGCCCGGATCCGCATCAGGCGCAGGTCGAACATGGGCGCGGGGACCTTGGTCTCGATGAAGCAGAACAATGCGAGCAAGACGGGTCCGCCGATGAGGCCGGTCAGAACCACCGGGCTGGTCCAGCCCATCGAGTGGCCGCCATACGGCTGAATGCCGTAGGTGATGCCGGTAAGCAGGATGATCAGGCCGACCGCAAAGGTCACGTTGCCGAGCCAGTCGATCTTGGCCGGTGTCCGCACGCCGACTTCCCGCAGGCTCAGGTACGACCAGATGGTGCCGCCCAGGCCGATCGGCACCGACACGATGAACACCAGCCGCCAGTCGACCGCGGCCAGCAGGCCGCCCAGGATCAGGCCGATGAACTGGCCGGAGATGCCCGCCACCTGGTTGATGCCCATCGCGGTGCCGCGCTGATTGCTGGGGAACGCGTCAGTCAGGATCGCCGGGGAGTTGGCCATCAGCATGGAGCCGCCGACGGCCTGGATGACCCGGAAGCCGATCAGCCAGAGGGCGCCCTTGCCGCCGATGAAGGGGTCAAATGGCAATGCGAGCGCGCCGAGGCCGAAGATGGCGAATCCGGCGTTGTACATCCGCACCCGGCCGTAGATATCGCCCAGCCTGCCGAGGGTGACCACCAGCACCGCGGAGACGACGAGGTACCCCATCAGCATCCATAGGAGGTAGCTGATGTTGCTGGCCTGCAGCGGATCGAGGTGGATACCGCGGAAGATGGCAGGCAGCGCGATGATCACGATGGACGCATTGACCGTCGCCGCGAGCATGCCTACGGTCGTGTTGGACAGCGCGACCCACTTGTAACGCCCGTCAACCTCGCTCGGCCGGCCTGCAGCGTCCGATGCGGTTGCGTGGCTCACCTGCTGGCTCCTGCTCTCGAGTGGATTACTTGCTGTTAGAAAACTAACAGGCCGCTGAGACTTCTCTGACGACGGCATAGGCCACGTCCGGCCCTGGCAGTTCCCCGGTGCCGGCCACGTCCCGGGATCTGACATTTCGCAAATAGCATCAAAAGAATCCGTTATTATTGGTTCATGCTTGCCGGAGTTGATGTCTCCAGCTTTCAGGGTCCGCCAGGTGACTGGACCAGCGCCGCAGGCGATATCGTCTGGGCCGGCGTCAAGCTCACCGAGCTTGAGCCTAACGGGACGAAGTACGTTAATCCAGACGCTAAAGCCGACATGGATTGGCTGAGAACAAACCATAAGGGTCGCATCGGTTACCTTTTCGGGCATCCGTCGACGAGCGCTACCGAGACCGTCGACTTTTTCCTGAGTGAGTTCAACCACATAGGCCTGTACGACTCTGACGCGGTGGCGCTGGATTTAGAAGTCACGGACGGCTTGCCGGCCCATCAGGTCGCCGCCTGGGGCGCTGACGTCCAGTCCCAGCTGCAGAAGAGGCTCGAACGGCCGCCACTGCTGTACACGTTCCTGGATTTCGCGAATGCGGGCAACTGCGAGGGCCTGGGCGGTTACCCGCTGTGGATCGCTGACCCGTCGAGCCCATCCGGCCACCCGACGGTGCCGGCGCCCTGGAAGACGTGGGCGATCCATCAGTACGACATAAGCGGCAATATCGACCGCGATGTGGCCGATTACTCAAGCCAGTCAGCGATGTTCGAAGCGCTCGGCAGGCAGAAGCCCAAACCACCGGAGCCTGACATGACGAACCTCGGCGGGAATGTCTCAGCAATCGCTGCGGCGGTCTGGCCCAACGGCCGCGTCGTGGTGGCCGGCATCGGCACTGACTCGTGCGTGTGGCGGAAGATGTGGTCGTCGAACGGCTGGGGCGCCTGGGGCCGGGTCAGCACGGCCAAGGCCAAGGGCACGGTCGCGCTAACGACGTCCGGCGAGAGCGCGGGCAGCTTGTACTACATCGAGCCGTCAGGCCAGACCGTGCAACTGACGACCAGGAACAACGGCGACACGTGGACCTGACAGGCACGGCAATACCCTGACCTGACGAGCTGACCCGCTAATGGCTCACGCCTTCCCGGTAACACGTCGGTGACCTGCGGCCGGGGTATCTTCAGAGAGTGACAGACCGCCCGGCACCGCGAGATCTTCGTGCCTCCGACTCCGAACGCGACCGGGTCGTCACACTCCTCGGCGAAGCCGCAGCCGACGGCAGGCTGACGCCGGCCGAGCACACTGACCGGGTCGAGCGCGCTTACCAGGCCCGGACCCTGGGCGAACTCGCAGTTTTGACTACGGACCTGGTCGGCCCGGACGCTCAGCCCATCCGCCTGCACGGGCGGCGGCCTGTTGCGGGCCTCTTCGGCCGGGACAGCCGGGATGGCTGCTGGGTGGTGCCGGAGAGCTTGCCAGTCCTCGCGGTCTTCGGTGACGTGGAGCTCGACCTGCGGGAGGCGCTGCTGCAAAGCGGCCGGATCGTCGTCTACGCAACGGTGGTCTTCGGCACGATTCACCTCATCGTCCCCGACGGGGTCGTGGTCGAGACAACCGGCAGTGCTCTGCTCACCCGCAAGGTGACCCGCACCCTCCGAGTGCCGGCAGCGCCAGGCTCGGCTCGGGCCGGGCGCATGCAGCCCTCGGATCAGCCGGTGATTGAAGTTCGCACGGTCGGCATCGGCGGCACTATCAAGGTGACGTCGCCCAAGCGGGTCCGTCGCCTCGGCGGCCTGCGCCGCGGGGGATTGCCTCGATAACCCTCGTAGGTTCACCGACGAGCTAGGCGGGTGGCTCCGGCGCTGATCAGTGCTTGTGCTCCAGCTAGCCGTAGTCAACCGAGGAATATGAGGCAACCTTCCACAGCTGGTGCTCGCTGTGAATGTTCCTGACGGTGCCGGATCGAGCGCGCATGACCAGCGAATGCGTGACCGCACCGCCGGCCCGGTACCGGACGCCCGCCAGCAGTTCGCCGCCGGTGATGCCGGTCGCCGCGAAGAACGCATCGTCTGAGGCAACCAGGTCGTCAGTACTCAACACCCGGTCCAGGTCATGTCCGGCGTCTAGCGCCTTAGCGCGCTCGGCGTCATCCCGCGGCGCGAGCTTGCCGAGGATCACGCCGCCAAGGCACTTGACCGCACAAGCCGCGATGATCCCCTCGGGCGTGCCGCCGATGCCGAGCAGCAGATCAACTCCAGTGCCATCGCGAGCGGCCATGATCGCGCCGGCCACATCACCGTCGGTCAGCAGTTTGATCCGCGCGCCGGCCTGCCGGATCTCGCTGATGAGGTCGGCATGCCGCGGCCGGTCAAGCATGACTACAGTCACGTCGGACGGTGAGCACTTCTTCGCCCGTGCAACGGCTGCGATGTTCGCTGCCGCCGGCGCATCGATGTCCACGAACGGCGCAGCTTCCGGGCCGGTGACGAGCTTGGACATGTAGTAGACGGCGGACGGGTCGTACATCGAGCCGCGTGCGCTGACGGCGATTACCGAGATCGCGTTGGGCATACCGTTCGCGGTGAGCCGGGTGCCGTCGATCGGGTCGACGGCTACATCGCACAACGGGCCGCTGCCATCCCCTACCTGCTCGCCGTTGTAGAGCATCGGGGCGTGGTCCTTCTCGCCCTCGCCGATCACCACGACGCCGTCCATCGAAACGGTGTTGATGAGCTGCCGCATCGCGTTGACCGCGGCGGCGTCTGCGCCGTTCTTGTCGCCCCGGCCTACCCAGCGCGCCGAGGCCATGGCTCCGGCCTCGGTAACCCTGGCCAACTCCAGCGCCAGGTTGCGATCTGGCGCATGCCTGCCGGGTTCCGGGGTGGCGAGGCTTACGTCGCTTGGCGGATCGCCGGGAATGCCGGGGGCGCCCGCCACGCCGGCGAGCCCGCCGTCGGTGACGGCGTCGGTCGGCACGCCAGGTATTCCGGCTGCCTGTTGGTCGCTCATCGCCAGCACCTTCCCTGTCGGTGGCCCGTGGTGGAATCCTATGTAGCGGGCTGGCCGGCCGGTCTGCCCACCCCGCACCGGGTCCGACCAGAACGCGGAATGCATGACTGCTGATCAGGTAACGCATGCGGGCCGTGCCGCAGACCGAGGCGCAGCCACGCGCGCTGTGCTGCTAGCGGCGGCGCGCGAGGTTTTCATGCACGAGGGCTACGCGCAGGCTGGGGTGACCGACATCGTCGCGCTTGCCGGTGCCAGCGTCGGCAGCATGTACCACCATTTCTCCGGCAAGGCTGACTTGTATCTCGCGCTGTTCGAGGAACTCCACGACGAGCACGACAGGCGGACGCGCAAGGCCGTGCGGGAATGCCGGGACCAGGGGATCACCGACCCGATGATGCTGCTGCTGGCGGGCGCGCGGGGTTACCTGGACGTGTGCATCGAGCAGCGAGAGCTTGTGGGCATGTTCGCCCGCGGCGACGGGCCGCCCGGTTTCGAGGTCATGTGGCGGCAGCGGCTGTCGGACTGGGTGAGCAGGAATACCGAATTCTTCGCGCGCAGCGGCGAGCCGCTCGGCGACGCCGCAGCGATCGTGCTGACGGGCGCGATGATGCTCGCGTCCGCAGAGGTCTCGCTTGCTGCCGATACGGCGCGGGCACGCCAGCTGGCGGACGGCGTGCTCGAGGTGCTGTCCAGGCCGCACCTGCTGTCGTCGTAGCACGATCACGCCGGCAGTGCCGTCAGACCGGCAGTGCCTCAGGAGGGCAGAGCCGTCAGAACGGTGCGCCTGGCTCGGCCCCGGCGTCGTGCTGCTTGGCCAGCGCGGTCGCGAGCCGCGCTCGGGCGCCTTCCAGCCACTCCTCGCAGATCGCTGCCAGCTGCTCACCGCGCTCCCACAGCTGAAGCGACTGTTCCAGGGTGAGGCCGCCCGCTTCCAGCCGCTTGACCAGCTCGGTCAGTTCGTCTCTGGCCTGTTCGTACGGCGGGCGCGCGACTTTGCCGCGTGCCTTATCCGCGCCCTTGCCGGCGCCAGGAGCGATACCGTCCGCACTGCCTGCTGATACCACCAGCCCAGCCTAGTGCCGGGTAACGCAGCGGTCCGGAACGCCGATTAACTAAACGCCATCTCCAGGCGAATGCCGTCCGGCCGTCACCGGCAGCTGGCTATCGGCGAACCGGACGGACAGCACCTCACCCTCCGTCACCTCATCGGCGGACAGCACCACGCTAAGGTCGGCGTGCTGGACGATTGCGTAACCGCGGCGCAGGGTCGCGGCCGGCGACAGCGCAATCAGCCTGGCCCTGATGTGCGCAAGATCATCGGTGGCCCGGTTCAGTCCGCCGCTAATCGCGCGGCGAGCACGATCGGACAGGCCAAGGATCATCTCCTGCTGGCGGTCGAGCTCGCGCGCGGGACTCGCCAGAGCCGGCCGCGAAGTGATGGCAGTCAGCCAGGAGCTCTCCCGGTCCAGCCGCCCGGCGAGCGATCTGCGTGCCCGGGCGCGCAGCTGGCTGATGATCTCGAGCTGCTCGGCTACATCGGGGACGGCGCGCCTGGCCGCATCGGTCGGAGTCGACGCCCGGACGTCAGCGACCAGGTCGAGCAGCGGCACGTCCTGCTCATGTCCGATCGCGCTCACCACTGGCGTAACACAGGCCGCGACCGCGCGGATCAGGTCCTCGTCGGAGAAAGGCAGCAGGTCCTCTACTGAACCGCCGCCACGGGCAATGATGATGACGTCTACGGCGCGGTCGGCGTCGAGCCGCTGGAGCGCATCGATGATTTCCTCGATGGCGTGCGGACCCTGGACGGCAACTTGCTCGACCCGGAACTGGACCGCTGGCCAGCGGCGTGCGGCGTTCCTGAGGACGTCCCGTTCGGCGGCCGAGTCGCGCCCGCAGATCAGCCCCACTGTGCCGGGCAGGAACGGCAGCTTGCGCTTACGTTCGGTCGCGAACAGCCCCTCAGTGGCTAGCGCCACCCGCCTGCGCTCCAGCCGCGCCAGGAGCTCACCGATTCCGACTGCCTTGATCTGGCTGGCGGTGAGCGCGAAGGAGCCCTTGGCCGAGTTGAACTCGGGTTTGGCCCAGATGACGACCCTGTCGCCGACATCTGGTGGCGGGCTGGTCGCGTCGAGCACAGCAGCGCTGCAGATTACCCGCGCCGACACTGCGGCAACCGGGTCGCGCAAGGTAAGGAAAGCGGTGCCACCGCGCCGGGTCAGCTCGGCGATCTGGCCTTCTACCCAAACCCTGCCCAGACGACCGATCCAGTCACCGACCAGGCGCAACACTGTGCGGACCGGGACGGGAGACTGCTCCGACGTTTCTAGCGGCACGAGTACTCCTGCGGCGAGCCGGCCGCACGGCCGGGCTGGCTGACGGGGTCACTCACCCACTTCGAGCTTCTCGATTCGCCGCTCGAACATGCCAAGCACTTCCGGCCGCTCGGCATTACTGCTCTCATATTCCAGGAGAACGCGCAACTGGCTGACGTCGAGACCACGCAGGCGGGCCCGGATTGAGGCAAGCGAGAGGTCGTCATAGCTCGGCAGCGGCAAGGTTTGCACGGGACTCGCCGCCAGATCTGGTCCGTCATCGAAGTCGGCGGCTGCAGGGGCGTTAACACTGTTCGGTATGCGTGGCGCTGGCACGGAGTCATAGTCGTCGTCTACGTCCTCGTCCGAAAGCAGCCGGACGTTGCCGGTCTTGTCCAGCGAACGCCAGCGCGAGCCGGGTGGTGCTACCGGGGCGACGCTGGGCCGCTGACGCCGGCCGGCAGGCTGGCGCGACTGCCCGCCGTTCGCTGCCGCGCGGGCCGCGGGTTGCTCCGGGCTGGCTGGCGGCCGCTCGGCTGAGAGCACTACCCGGCCGATCCCAGCGAACACCGCCCGCAGGACAAGCGTGGGCGCTCGCCTGACCTGGCCCGGGATGTCCATCGATGATCGTTCTCCCTCAATGCAGCCGCAGCCGGCATCTGCGAGCAGAGCAACTCGGCGAATTATCAGGGCTGAGCTAAGCAATGCTCTCGCAACATTGTTGCTGGCCGCAGGTGACTCCGAGCCACGGAGGGCCCCAATTCCGGCTCAGAGTGAGACATCTGTCTTCGGCAGGCAGCCGGTGGCGGCCGGAGTGTCTGGATACGCCCCGATGGGGATCACCTAAACTGGCGGCATGTCAGCCGAGTCTCGCCGTGTGTTGCTCGCTAAGCCCCGTGGCTACTGCGCGGGCGTTGACCGGGCTGTCCAGACCGTGGAAATAGCCTTGGAGCGCTTTGGCGCGCCGGTCTATGTTCGCAAGCAAATCGTGCATAACACTTATGTCGTAAAGACCCTGGAAGAACGCGGGGCGATCTTCGTCGACGAGACCGAGTCCGTCCCGGAGGGGTCGGTCGTGGTGTTCTCAGCCCACGGAGTGTCTCCGGAGGTGCGCGAGGCGGCCAAGGACCGCGGTCTGCGGACCATCGATGCGACCTGCCCGCTGGTGACCAAGGTGCATAACGAGGCCCGCCGGTTCGCCGCCCAGGATTACGACATCCTTCTCATCGGCCACGAGGGCCATGAGGAGGTCGTCGGCACGACCGGCGAGGCGCCAGCGCACATTCACCTGGTAGACGGTCCTGCCGGCAGCGACTCGGTGCAGGTCAGGGACCCCGCGAAGGTTGCCTGGCTGTCTCAGACCACGCTCTCGGTCGACGAGACCTCGCAGACCGTCGATGCACTGCGCGAGCGGTTCCCGCAGCTCCTGGACCCGCCGAGCGACGACATTTGCTACGCGACCCAGAACCGCCAGGCCGCGGTCAAGCAGATCGCGGCCGAGTCGGACGTCGTGATCGTCGTCGGCTCGCATAACTCGTCCAATTCGGTCCGCCTCGTCGAGGTCGCTAAGGAGGCTGGCGCCCGCGCCGCTTACCTGGTCGACTATGCCTCCGACGTTGAGCTGTCCTGGCTCGACGGCGCGCACACGGTCGGCGTAACAAGCGGCGCTTCGGTGCCGGAGGACCTGGTGGACGGCGTGCTGGCCCGGCTAGCCGACAACGGCTTCACCGATGTCGAAGAGGTCGAGGCAGTGCGCGAGCGCATGGTGTTCGGCCTTCCCCGCGAGCTCCGGAAGCCCCGCGCGGGCCAGGCCTAGCGGCCGGCTGAGCCGGCCGCGCCGATCGCACGCCCGGTACCGAACAACTGCTGCTGGGTCGAGTTGTCCCTGGGCGGGATGACCAGCTCAGGCCCGGCTTCCACGATCAGCTCAGGCGCCGACAGCGACCGCACGGTTTCCTCGACTGGCCGGAGCTGTTCTAGCTCACCCTCGACAATCCCCAGTTCGTTGAGCTTGCGCGCGCTGACCAGCACGCGGCTCTCCAGCGAGCCGACCGTCCGGTTATAGGCCGTAACCGCGTTCGTCAGCGCCTTGCCCAGGCCATCGACGTGCTTGCCGAGACTCGCGATGCGCTCGTAGAGCTCGCGGCCGAGGTCGAAGACGGCCCGTGCATTCTCTGATAGCGCTGCCTGCTGCCAGGCATACTGCGCAGTCCGCAGCATGGTGACCAGCGTCGTCGGGGTGGCGATGTGGACCTTGTGCACCATCGCGTGCTCCAGCAAGCCCGGGTCATGCTCGAGCGCGGGAGCCAGGAACGCCTCTCCGGGAATGAAGAGCACCACAAACTCGGGCGACGGAGCGAGCGCGGCCCAGTAAGCCTTGGCCGCGAGCCGGTCGACATGCTCGCGCAGGTGCCGGGCGTGCGCACCGAGCCGGGCCGCGCGCACATCCTCCGCCGCCGCCTCGGCAGCCTCGAGATAAGCAGCGAGCGATACTTTCGAGTCGACGACTATGTTCTTGCCGCCTGCCAGCCTGATCACCATGTCCGGCCGCTGCGCGCCATCGGCCGTGGCTACGCCGACCTGCTCGTCGAAGTCGCACCTGTTGCTCATGCCGGCCAGCTCCACTACCCGCCGAAGCTGCATCTCGCCCCACCGGCCGCGTGCCTCGGGCCTGCGCAGCGCGGTCACCAGCGCGTGCGTTTCCGTGCGCAGCTGGTCAGAGCTCTGCCGGGCGAACGTGACCTGCTCAGACAGCGCGGCGTGCGCGGATTGCCTGGCTGCCTCGGTCTCGCGCAGCTGGCTCTCGACCCGGGCCAGGGTGTCGCGCAACGGCTGAACCAGCTGCTGGACCGCGGCTGTGCGGCTGTCGAGGTCTCCTGCCGCCTTGGCATTGGCCACGCTCAGCTGACCCTCGGCGATCTGCAGGAATGTCTTCGTGCTGCGCTCGAGTGCCTGAGCCGAGAGGGCCTGGAAGCGCTCGGCGAGCTGGCCGTCGATCAGCTCCGCCTTTTCCTGCGCGGCCCGCTCAACCAGGGCAGCGCGCTCGGCTACCGACCTGGCGCGCTCATCAGCCGCCCTGGCCTGGCCGGTCAGGTCGGCAGCCTGGCCGGCCAACCGCCCGCGGGCCAGCAAATAGCCGGTCACAGCGCCAAGTGCAGCCCCGAGCAGGAGCCCGACGAGCAACATGATCGCGTTCATAATCAGCATGCTTGCAGCCGGTAACGACAGTTCTGGGATCCGACACGCCCGCCCTGCGGCCGCGGCCTGCTGTGGCAGATGGTCCGGACTGGCCCAGACTGCTGCGCGCCGCCTGGTGCTGTGTGCCGGACGAAGCCCGTTCCCGTGGGCCACTAGAATTTGCAGGTGAGCCTGTCTATTGGCATCGTCGGCCTGCCCAACGTCGGCAAGTCCACCCTTTTCAACGCGCTGACCCGTGCGAATGCGCTCGCGTCGAACTACCCGTTCGCGACGATCGAGCCGAACGTCGGCATTGTCGGCATTCCCGATGCGCGGCTGGAGGCGCTGGCCGGCCTGTACGACTCAGCCCGGATCGTGCCAGCTACCGTGCGGTTCGTCGACATTGCCGGCCTGGTCCGCGGCGCGTCGGCCGGTCAGGGGCTGGGCAACCAGTTCCTGTCGCACATCCGCGAGACCGACGCGATCTGCCAGGTTGTCCGCGTCTTCACCGATCCCGATGTCAGTCACGTGGACGGCGACGTGTCACCCGAACGTGACATCGACACCATCGCCACCGAGCTCATGCTGGCCGACCTGCAGACGCTGGAGAAGGCAGCGCCGAGGCTGGCCAAGGAGGCGAAGTCTTCGGGCAAGGATCCGGAACGGATCCGGGTGGCGGAGGCGGCGGCGAGTGCGCAGCAGGTGCTCGACGGCGGGACGACCCTGTTCGCGGGCGCGGCCGGAGCCGGGATAGACCTGGCTGACCTGCGCGAACTTCAACTGCTGACGGCGAAGCCGTTCCTGTATGTGTTCAACGAGGACGATGCCGAGCTTGCTGACGACGAGCTTCGCAAGAAGCTCGCGGGGTTGGTTACCCCGGCTGAGTCGATCTTCCTTGACGCTAAGACCGAAGCCGAGCTCGCCGAACTCGAGCCCGCCGAGGCCGCCGAGATGCTCGCCGAGCTAGGCCTCGGTGAGCCAGGTCTGGCGCAGCTGGCCAGGGCCGGTTTCGCCGCGCTGAAGCTGTCGACGTTCCTGACTGCGGGCCCGAAGGAGGCGCGCGCCTGGACGATCCCGGCTGGCGCCACCGCTCCGGAGGCGGCGGGTGTCATTCACAGTGACTTCCAGCGCGGCTTCATCAAAGCCGAGATCGTGTCGTTTGACGACCTGATGGCGGCGGGTTCCGTAGCGGCGGCGAGGGCCGTAGGCAAGGCCAGAATCGAGGGCAAGGACTACGTCATGCGTGACGGCGACGTCGTCGACTTTAGATTTAATGTCTAACTATTAAAGTAGCCCGCGAGATGAGTTCGCTGTTTTGAGTTTCCGGTGCCTCGCTGCCGCCTAGGCCGGCTGGCGTGCCGCCAACGCGCTCGCACCTGGTCGGCTCGTCCGCGGCGGAGCCACCTTCGCTAACGGCCTGACTCGTCGAACGCACCGACGAACTAGTAGCAGCCGCCAAACTGATCCGGGTCGAGCCGCGCTGTTCACTGCGGGATGATCCTCCTATGGCGGATGTTGTCTTCTTCGACCTGGACGGCACCCTGGTCGATCATCGAGGCGCTGTGCTGGAAGCGATCGGCCAGATCGTCCAAGGCGCGCCGAACGCGACGGCTCCACCGGACGAGCTGGTGAGGCTGTGGTGGACGCTGGAGGGGCGGCACATGCAGGAGTACCTGGCCGGTCAGTGCTCCTTCGCAGAGCACCGCCGACGCAGGGTCCGCTCCTTCCTGCCCACGCTCGGCGAGCCGGTTCCTGAAGATCCCGGCCTTCTGGATGCCTGGTTCGCCGGGCGTTACCTCACCGCATTCGAGGAGTCTTGGCGGAGCTATCCCGATGTTCAGCCATGCCTAGAGACCCTGAAACGGCTTCCCCGGGGACCGCGTCTGGCAGTTCTCACTAACGGGGACCCTGAGCAGCAGCGCGCCAAGCTAGCCCGCTTCGGCCTTCTTGGATACTTCGAAGCCGTCCTGACCCCGACCGAGCTCGGTGCGGCCAAGCCCGCCGCCTACGCGGCCGCCTGCCAGAGGATGCGAACTGACCCCGCGCAGGCGATCAACGTGGGCGACATGCTGGAAAGTGACGTGAATGCAGCCGTCCTCGCCGGACTCACCGGCATCTGGCTGGACCGTGGCATCGACTTCATCACCGGTGGACCACCACCAACGGCAGACGAGACGGTGCTCCGCATCGAACGGCTCACTGACCTTCCCGGCCACCTATCGCCCGCGAACATCTCGTCAGATCGTAAGAACTGATCGACAGGCCCTAACCATTGCTGGCGCTGGACGGTGCCTTGGCTAGGCCGCGCAGTGAACCACAGCGTTATGGTTTTCGGTGGCGTTACATGGTGGAGTTCCGCTTCAACGTCTGAGCTGACGTTAGTTGCGGTCGGCGCGGGCAGTTGTTGTCAGCGGTCTGAAAGCTGGCTTGGCGGGCGCGACCGCAGTGCCCTGGCCGATCTGAAGAACGTGCCGGAGACCGGGCGCCAGAGCTGAGATACAGCGGCCAGGCCAGTCAGCCACGTCAGCATCGCCCAGAACACCTGCCCTGCGCCGTTGTTGCCGATCAGCTCCAGCGTCGCCAGGCCGAACAGCACCGTCGACACGATGCGGGCCCAGTTCCTACCCTGGCCGGTCGCTCGCGCCATCCAGAGCCACAAGCCGATCCCGGCCAGGGCGAGGGCTACCGCCACCGTAATGATGAGCGGGCGCAGGTGGCTGAGCTGGGCAGTGGTGAGGTGGTGCCCAAGCACGGTCAGGTGGTAGGCCTTGATGTCGCCGATGTAGACCAGCGCGATGATCAGCTGCGCTGCGGTGCCCATGGCGCCTCCGTACATGAGCTTGACCGCGCGCTGCACCGGCGCGGGAGCCGGGAGCCCCAGCGGCTCGAGCGGCTGGCCACCGGACGGGTAGAGCTGGCGCGCCGTTCCCGCTACGGCTACGCCGGAGGTGGCCCGATCGGCGGCGACCGCTGCGAGCAACCTGGCGCGGGCAGCGTCCAGCTCGTTAAGAGGGGCAGCGGTGTCTCCTGCGCTAGCTGCCAGAGCTGCTCCATCTCATTCATCGGTCGTGAGCTCCTCATACGTTGCAGCCGCGTCGGTACCGGCCAGTGCCTGCCGCAGCTTCGTGCGAGCACGGTGCAGCCTGGACCGCACCGTGCCCACCGGGATGACCAGTGCCCGGGCCACCTCCTGATAGGTCAGCTGCTCCCAGGCAATCAGGAGCAGCACATCACGGTCACCGGCCGGCAGCGCGGCCAGCGCTAACTAGTTCACGGCCACCCGGTGCCTCACTCTTGCGCGTCCGCAGACAGTCCCTCGACGAACCGGCGCAACCTATCCGTGATCTCCTCCACGCACTGTGCTATCAGCACCACATTGCCATCTGGCCCGAAGACCGGAGCGTTCACCGGGCACCAGAACCGCTCCGCGAACACGCCTGGACTGCGAGGCACCTCCACGTCATACCGCTGGAAAGCCACTGCTTCGGGCTCACCTGTGGCGAATACGCGGAGCATCGAATCGCGCATATTGCGCACCCCAGTTGCGTCCGGATCGGACGGGTTGTCGGGGAACGCCTCGAATGTGTCGCGGCCCACCAACTCCTCCCGCGTACGTCCGACCACCTGCAGATACGCCGCGTTCGCATCGGCGATAACGAGATCCGGCTTGATCAGCACCACCGGAACCGGCAGCTGCCGGAAGGCCTCCGCATAGTCGATCTCTGGAGTCGTCATCCGCTATCTCCCTGAGTTCCTTAACGGACAGGCACGGCGTGCACGCCCGTGTCGGATCGCCATACCCCGCTGGCCGCGCCTAACCGTAGCCCGGTGACCACGCGAACAGAACAAATCGGATGATTCGCAGGCGCACCGAACGTCTACGCGAACCGCACGAATGGTGCTAACCCCGCGAACCACGCGAACAGGATAGGAAGCGGAATCAGGCCGCTCTCAAGGCTGTTTTGTGAACAAGGGATTACACAGCGTTAGCTGGCCCGGCTGGTGCGGATCGGAGGCAGATGGAGAAGGCGATCTTGCTCGCCGTGGCGGCAAGTTTCTGCACTGCCACCGCGTCGGTTGCGCAGCGGCAGGGCGCCAGGAGCGTCCAGACTACGGCCGGATTCGACGTCGGGCTGATCGCTCGCCTGGCCCGCCGCCCGGTCTGGCTCCTGGGGATAGCCAGCATGATCCTCGGCTTCGGGCTCCAGCTGGGTGCGCTGCATTTCGGTGCGCTGGCGCTGGTCCAGCCCATCATGGCGCTGGAGCTGCTACTGGTCTTCGGGTTCATGGCGGTCGCCGGCCGGCGCCGGGTGCGTATCAAGCGCCGCGACTGGCTGGCGGCGGCCGCGATGTCGGCTGGCGTAGCAGGCTTTCTTGCGCTCGCGGCCCCGTCGGGCGGGCGGTCGCACGCGCCGGGCCCGGGGTGGTTGCTGGCCGGCCTGGCCACGCTCGGCATAGTGCTGGCTGCCGTTGGCACTTCCTACCGCCGCGGCACCCGCACTCGCGCGTCTTCATCCCGCCGGGCTGCAGTGCTTGGCGCAGCCACCGGAATCGCCTGGGGATTCGTCGCGGCCGTCATCAAGGAACTGAGCTCTCACCTTGGTGCCGGGCCCGGTGCTATCTTCTCGAGCTGGTCGCCCTATCTTCTGCTGGCATCCGGAGCCGCCGCGATGCTGCTGGCCTCGCATGCGCTCGCGGCTGGCCCGCTCGCCGCATCTCAGCCAGGGTTTACCGTCCTTAATCCGCTAGCGGCAATCCTGCTCGGCGTCTTCTTGTTCGGTGAGCACATCCGGGGCGGCCCGCTGGAGCTGGCCGGCGAGGCGCTGAGCCTGGTTCTTGTCGTCGCCGGAGCCATCGCTCTCAGCCATAGCTGCTTCATCCTCGGCGAGGTGGGCGATCCGTCCTGCCTGCCGCCCGAATTCCGGGCCGGCGGCGAGGGCAAGCAGCTGCCGCGGCTGGTCCTCGACTACCAGGTCACAGGCGCATCTGCCGGGCACGTCGCGCGCGACCGCCAGCAGCGTACGAGCCCGTCATAAGTCTCCTGGCCGATCGGCCGGGCTCGCCGGGTCGGCCGGGCTCGCCGGTTCAGCCGGGCTGACCGGGTCAGCCGGGCTCGCCGGGTCAGCCGGGCTCGCCGTGTTTGAGTGGCCCGGGCTGCGCCGGCGGACCGCCTGCAATCACGGACGGGTTGACGTTGCCGGCCGGCGGGATCAGCGAGGTAATTGCCAAAGCGACGCCAAGCCCGAAGATCGGCCCGGCTATGAGGATTTCGAGCCATACCTCTCCGTCGATGTTGAATGCGTAGCCGTTCGGAGATACCTCCTGCACGACGTGCATAAGGAAGGCAAAGCCGATACTGAGCCCCAGGCCGGCCAGCAGACCGCCGACGATCGCCAGCGCCTGGTCCGCGCCCCGGTCGGGTGCTGAACTTGCCGCAGGCCGGCTAATCGACGCTGAGGTTGGTCGGGCGCTTTCCTGGCCTGGTTGCTGCTCATCCATGGCGCAATAGTGCCAGCCGCGTCACACCATGACGAGGGCGAAATGCGGCGTGCTTGCGTTGTCCATCTGCGGTGCGCTCACCCGTCGTGAAAGCGAACGGAAGCTAACCGCGCCCGGCGCCGCTCGCGGCGGGTGACGCGGCAAGGAGGATGCACCGATGACCGTAGATTGGCTGCGCACCGCCGTAAGGACCAGTCACCGCTGGCTGGACAACATGAACGTAACTCCGGAGGATCCCGGTCAGCAGTGCCATGACCTGCTGATCGAGACCGAGACCGATGCCCTGCTCTCGTGCCTGTCCAACCAGCGCAACCACGTCCTCGGGATCCTGGACGGTCTTACCGACGAGCAGTTGCGGCGGCCGGTGCTGCCGTCGGGCTGG
The DNA here is from genome assembly GCA_963831615.1 of uncultured Actinomycetota bacterium. Lineage (GTDB taxonomy): Bacteria > Actinomycetota > Actinomycetes > Streptosporangiales > Streptosporangiaceae > JAJYUU01. The sequence goes on from CAWHQU010000008.1 coordinate 1,596,004, forward strand.
ACCTGCCTGGGCATGGTGCAGCACCTGACCATCAGCGTCGAGCGGTTCTGGTTCCGTGGCATCGCCGCGGGAGCGCAGGAGTACGTCGGCACTTCTGACGAGGGCGCCGAGGCTGCCTGGCGGGTCCTGCCCGACGTACCGGCTGCCACGGTGTTCGCCGCGTACCGGCGGGAGATCGAACTCGCCAACGACCTCATTCCGGCGATTCCGCTGGACCAGCCGCCAGCCTTCTGGCCCGTCGAGATGTGGCCCACCTGGCGGCTGCCAGACTTCCGGGCGGTCATGCTGCACGTGATCACCGAGACCGCGTGCCACGCCGGTCACCTCGACGCCGCCGGCGAGCTCCTCGACGGCCGTCAGTGGCTGGCCTAGGGCGATCGGACGACGGAGCCGTACGCTAGCGAATCAGTCGACGTTCACTGCGGGCGGCGAGCGTAGAGTTCGGCGGTGCTTTTGTAGCGCGCGACTGCCCGGTTGACCGGGACATCGCGTGCTGTCAGTTCACGGAGGATCTCTTCGCTGTAGCTGGTCAGGAAGCCGATCCCGCCCGCCTCGCCGCGCACCCGGAGCCAGACCGCGATCCTGCTGAAGCGGAGGGTCACCAGCTCGGCGAGTGCCAGCTCGTCGTAGCGGGCTTCCCAGGTCGGCACTATCCAGCGGCTTATGACGATACCGCGCAGCCGAACGCCCCAGTCGAAGAACTCCAGCCGGGCGAATCCGCCGCTGGTCACGGTCGACCGGCACATGACATCGCCGGTGAACGATCTTGTCAGCTCGCCGGCGGGCACGTCTGTGGTCCGGCCGCAGGACGCTGCCCGCCTGGTCCAGACGATCAAGCCGACGACGGCAAGCAGCACCAGGATCACAACGAGCACGATCACGACTGGCACTCGATGTCCCGCCTTTCTCGCCTGCACCCGGCTGCCTGGCCCAGCGTAACCGGGGCCCAGCGCGGGTCCGCCCTGGACGTCGGCCGGCGCCTGGACTGGCCAGGCTCCAGGCAGCCGGGCCAAGCTCTGCCGAAGTAAGCTCTTCGGTCATGAGCCAGCAGCCAGCGCAATCCCAGCCGTTGCAACCCCCGGAAGTCAAGAGACTGCCAGCTGAGCGGAAGCACCATGGCGACACTTTTGTCGACGGGTATGCCTGGCTGGCCGACAAGGATAACCCGGAGACGATCGCCTTTCTCGAGGCCGAGAACGCCTATACCGATGCCATGGCTGCCGGGCAGAAAGATCTGCGCGAGGCGATCTTCAACGAGATCAAATCCAGGACGAAGGAGTCTGACCTGACCGTGCCGTCCCGCAAGGGCGGCTGGTGGTACTACAGCAGGACCATTGAGGGAAAGCAGTACCCGGTTCACTGCCGCCGGGCTGTCAGGCCGGACGACGCGGGCCCGCCAATGACGCCGGACGGCAGTCCGCTCGACGGCGAGGAAATCCTGGTCGACCAGAACGCGCTGGCTGGCGACAACCCGTTCTTCGCCATCGGCGCATTCGATGTCAGCCCGGACGGCAACCTGCTGGCCTACTCAACCGACCTTGCCGGCGACGAACGCTACACCATGCGGTTCAAGAACCTGCAGACCGGCGAAGTAGCGCCCGACGAGATCCCCGACACTTACTACGGCACCGCCTGGTCGGCCGACGCTAGCGCGCTGTTCTACGTCACGGTGAATGAGACATGGCGGCCGTACCGGATCTGGCGGCACGCCATCGGCACGCCCGCCAGCCAGGATGTGCTCGTCTACCAGGAGGACGACGAGAAGTTCAATGTCGGCGTCGGGCTGTCGCGCAGCGAGCGCTACCTGATGATCGGTACGTCGAGCTCGCTCACGAGCGAGATCCGGCTGCTCGACGCGGCGAACCCGGCCGGAGAGTTCCGGGTGGTCGCGCCGCGGCGGCCGGGAATCGAGTACGACGTCGAGCACCAGGTGCTACCCGACGGGACCGAGCGGCTTCTCATCCTGCACAACGACGGCGCGCTGAACTTCGAACTAGCCGAAGCGCCGCTGACCGACCCGGCGCGGTGGGCGCCGCTCATCCCGCATCGCGACGACACCAGGTTGCTCGGCGTCGACGCTTTCGCCTCTCACCTGGTCGTCTACCTCCGCCGGGACGGGCTAACCGGGCTGCGAGTCCTGCCCGCCGGCGCTGACGCATACGAGATCGACTTCCCCGAGCCGATCTACCAGCGTCCGCCCGGGGTCGAATCCGGAGTATGAGACGAACCAGTTCCGCCTAACCTACGTGTCGATGGTGACGCCCAGCTCTGTGTACGACTGTGACGTCCCGACCGGCCAGCTGGCGTTGCTTAAGCAGGCCGAGGTCCTGGCCGGCCCGGATGGCAGGGCTTACGACCCAGCCGACTATGAGCAGCAGCGGTTGTGGGCGGTGGCTAGCGACGGAACCCAGATCCCCATCTCGCTGGTCTCCCGGAAAGACGTACCGCGTGACGGCACTACCCCGTTTCTTCTCTATGGCTATGGAAGTTACGAGATCTCGATGGACCCGGGATTCTCTATCTCCCGGATCTCGCTGCTCGACCGCGGCTTCGTTTACGCGATCGCGCACATTCGCGGCGGCGGCGAGATGGGCAGGCGCTGGTATGACGACGGCAAGATGCTGCGCAAGATCAACACCTTCACCGACTTCATCGCGTGCGCGCGGCACGTGGTGCAGGAGGGCTGGACGACGGCCGGGCAACTGGTCGCGCGCGGCGGGTCCGCGGGCGGGCTGCTGATGGGCGCGGTGGTGAACATGGCACCCGATGCGTTCGGCGGGATCGTGGCACAGGTGCCGTTCGTGGACTCACTGACCTCGATGCTCGACCCGACTCTGCCGCTGACTGTGCCGGAGTGGGAGGAGTGGGGCGATCCGCTGCACGACGCCGAGGTCTACCGCTACATGAAGTCGTACAGCCCGTATGAGAACGTCAGCCCGGACCGGGTGTACCCGCCGATTCTGGCGGTAACGAGCCTGAACGACACGCGGGTCCTCTATCACGAGCCTGCCAAATGGATGGCCAGGCTGCAGACCGAGGCGAAGGGCGGGCCGTTCCTGCTGAAGACCGAGATGGCGGCAGGTCACGGCGGCCGGTCCGGGCGTTATGACGCATGGCATGAGGAAGCCATGGTGCTTGCCTGGATTGTCGCCACGGCGACTGGCTGAAAGGCGCCGTCTTCGTAATTGAACGCGACTCCCTGTTGGTTTCCCGGCCTGCCGTGACCGATATGCGTCATTCGCTCCCGGCTAACTAGCAGGGAGTCGCGTTCGCCGATGATCGCGGCCTGGTTTTGCTCGCCTGTCACACGGATGTCACGCCCGATAGGGTTCCCTGCTCGCGTTAGCAGTGCCGGCCTGCCCGGCGAGCCGCGAGTAAGGACAGTTGATGCGAGAGCGTTGGCGTGATTCCGAACTAACCGGGCTTGACGAGCCCGGCGCGGCGGTCCATAACCCCTTCCCCGCGCCGGGCAGGCCGGCCCGATTGCGCCATCGGCCGGGTGAGCGGCCGGATGAGCAGGGGCTGCGCTGGCCGCCGGCGGAATCGTGGTGGCCGGGTCCGACCGGCGGCGACAGCACGGCCCGGGAAAGGCCGGACCGGCTGAACTGGCTGCTCGATGATCTAGACAAGGTGACATCACTAACCCGACATCAACCTTTATCTCCTAGATGCGACTCGTCCATCGGCGTGGCTTCTCGGAAACGTGGGCGTTTTGCCGGAGAATGGCGCGCACGAGGATTATCGTCGATAACGACGCGCCCGGACGCATCTCTGCCGCGGCGCATATGGCGCGTTCAAAAGGACGGAGGTGTGATGGCCCGTCGGGCACTCCTCGAACGCAGTGGTGAGTTCACTGTGGACGATCAAGTACCGTCGCATAGCCAGCCGCACTCCGTAAGCCTTGGCAACACGACCACGCATTGGCGCGGCGCCGGTGGCAGGTGGGTGATCTGGGTGGCTCGCGCCGTCGCCTGGGCTGTGATACTGCTCATCGGCTACCGGGGAGTCCTCGCGATCATCCAGGGGTCGCCCCGCAGCGTCCCGGCTGGGCCGGCCGCCGCGCCCAGCCGAAGCATTCAGTTCCCAGTCACTTCCGCTGAGGCGTACGCACTGGAGTTTGGCGATGTCTACCTGAACTTCAGCCCATCCGATGCCGCTGTGCGCAGCCAGGAGCTGGCGACCTTCCTACCGGCTGGCACTGACTCACAGGCTGGCTGGAATGGGGCGGGAACGCAGCGGATCCTCGACGAGCAGGTCGCTTCCGTCTCAGTTACCGGCAGACACACTGCAGTCGTGACGCTGCTGGCGCAGCTGACCAACGGCCGCCTCATCGAGCTTGGGGTGCCGATCTACACTGCCGGGGGCGGCATGAGTGTCTCCGGCTTGCCCGCCCTGCTGCCGGGCCCGGCCAAGGCGGTCCCGCCACCCGCCAGCCAGCAGACCTCTGATCAGGCCACCGCGACCGCATTGCGGACCCAGCTTCCCGCGTTTTTCCAGGCCTACGCCAGCGGCGACCAGGGGACGCTGGCCCGGTTCACCGCTCCGGCGACGCACATCGCCGGGTTGGACGACGCGGTCAGCTTCGGCGGCATTGACAGCGTCTCCGTTCCGGCGGGCGGCTCGACCCGGCAGATCTCAGTGACCGTCACCTGGCGGCTGCCTGCATCGGCTTCGGCCAAGTCAGCAACGGTCAACGCCGTTCCAGCCACGTTCCAGATGACGTACCAGATGACGGTCGTCAGGCAGGCCGGCAGCTGGGATATTCGGTCGATCGGCGCATCCAGCCGGCCGTTGACCCAGGGGCCGCCGTGACCCGGCTGGTCAACTCCTGGCATCACGGTTGGCCCGATCACAGGGCGGGACAACGTCGTCCGCTACATCACATAAGGCCAGCACGCGCTCCCGACCGCCGCGCTCAATCACCCCCGGAGATCCGATGTCGGCTCAACTCTTCACCGCTGCACATCCCGTCGCTCTTAGCACAACAGGTCTTGTTTCATATCTGCAGGGCCTATTCGGACCGCTATTCCTCGGCATTGTCGGTATCGTCGCGATCTTCTTCCTGTTCACCCGCGAGATCATCCGCTTCGTGCAGTTCATCGTGCTCGCTATCGCTATCGCGGTCGTTTTCTACACGCCGAGCATTGTGCAGACGATGGCGTCCGGCATCGCGAATGCACTCGGAGTGCACTGACCGGCTAAGCACCCGGAACTCACGGCCCGATAGCGGCGGGTCTCGCGTCAGCGGACGGAAGGAGGCAGCGCGTGGAACTTCCGACCTACACGAACATCTGGAAGATCGAAAAGCGGCTCTACAAGCTGTATGACTTCCGGCTGCCCATGCCGCTGCCCATCGGGCAGGTCGCCGTCTTCCTGGCCATCGCCGTCCCCTACATGCTGATCTTGACCATGGCCGGGATGCCGTTCAGCCACACCTGGGTCTGGCTCTACGTGCTGCCGCCTGGCGTGCTGGCCTGGCTGGTCACCCGGCCGGTCCTGGAGGGTAAACGGCTACCCGAACTCGTACTGTCCCAGCTGCGCTATCTCAGTGAGCCGCGCACCTGGTGCCGGATGGCACCGCTCGCGGAGAAGGACGAGATCACCGTCTCCGCGAAAGTCTGGCGCGGCTGGCCACCTCCACGCCACGGGTGCCGATTTGGTGGGCCTCAGGCACCACTAGATCGGCACCGACGGCAGGCACCGAGCAGGTAGCTGAGGCCGAAGTTGTCGCAGAGGCGGTCGTAACCCGGGCCACCGCAGCCGACGCGGTAGCAGCCGAGGCACCTGAGACAGAGCGAGCTACCGTCGGGGACGGCGACGGAACTGACGTTCCGGCACGCCCGGTCTGGCCGAGCAGCCCCGCAATCCATGCGCCTGTCGCCAAGTCCGCACCGGCGATGCCTGCTGTCGCGGTGCCTGCTATCCCGGCGCCGCTTGTTACGGCTGGGTCCGAACGTGCCGCTGCGAGCGAGCGCATCGTTCCGCCGGCCCGCGCCGCTGCGGGCGAACGCATCGTTCCGCCCGAGCGCACAGCACCGCCAGAGCGCACCGTTCCGCCGGCCCGCACCGCACCGCCCGAACGGGCCGCACCGCCCGAACGGGCCGCACCGCCCGAACGGGCCGCACCGCCCGAACGGGCCGCTCCGCCGGCGCGTGCCGCTACCTCGGCACATACCCCTCCACCGACTCGCACCGCCCGGCCCGGGCTCAGCGTGCGTACCGACGGCCGCGCCGCCGAGCCACTCCATGTCGTCGAGCGTGCCCTGCGCAGTTCGCCCGGCGGTGGTCCGGCAAACGGCTGGCATGACCGCGTCGTCGTGGTGCCGGGTGGTCACCGGCCGGGCAAGCCTGACCAGGTCCAGCGCGACCAGGCCAGGGCCCGGCTGCCGCTGGCCGGTCCGGCTCGCATCGTCGTCCTGGGCTGCACGGCTGGCGCTGGCCAGACAGTGACGACGATGCTGACCGGTCAGCTACTGGCCGGGTTGCGCGGCGAGGCCGTCGCGGTGCTCGACCTCGGCGCCGGGCCAGGCTCGCTTACCGAGCAGGCGCGCCAGATCCCGCGCTTGCTGCCCGGCAGGAGAGCCGCTGCCGGAGAAGAACCAGGATCAGGCCGGGAACGGGGTTTGCAAGTGGTAACCGCCGGCATCGACGACGCGGAGCCCGTCGACGCCGGGGCGCTGATCGATGCTGTCGTCGCCCGCTACCCGCTGACACTGGCCGACCCGGCGGCCGCACAGGTCCCCCGCGCCCTGCCCGTCGCAGACCAGCTGGTCTTGGTCGCGCCCGCGAACTCGGATGCAGCCGGCGCGCTCGCGATGACGCTGGAATGGCTGGACGCGCACGGGCATGCCGAGCTAGCTCGGCGCGCTATTGCCGTGCTGAATGGCGTCAGCCCCGGCACCACGGTGCAGTCAGACAAGGCCGCTGCCGTCGCCACTGGCCGCTGCCGGGCCATCGTGCGCGTGCCGTGGGACGACGGGCTCGCTGGCGGGGGAGTGCTCGGTGTCGCCGCTGTCCAGGCGTACACGGCCCTGGCCGGGGTCATCGTGTCCGGCTTGGCCGACGTCACGACGAGCTCGGCCGGCCAGCGGTCACGGAGCACTGACCAGTGAGCGCGCGGACCGCCGGGCGTACCCGGCTTTCAGTCCGGTACTTCGACGACCGGATCGTGCTCACCGAAGCCCACGCCTGGGCTTATTACCGGGTGCCGACAGCCTCCTACGAGTTCACCACTCCGGTCGAGCGCGAGGCGCTCGCCACCGGCATCACGGTGGCACTGGCCGCGATCCGGATGGCCGACGCCGAGGTGCACCTGCGGATCGCGAAGCGGCCGTACCCGGCCGCGGAGTGGGCGACAAAGCTCGACGCTACTTCGGACGGCGGGCCAGGCTGGCTCGGCTACCTGGAGGAGATGTACCGGCACGTCTGGGCCAAGGACTTCTGGACCAAGGAGGTCTACCTGGGCGTCCGGCTCGGCCAGCGCGGTGTCCGGGCTCAGCTGTCCGGCGGGCTGCTCGGGCAGTTCGCGAATTCGTATCGCGCGGCCGAGCAGGCTCTCGGCCTGATCGACGAAGCCGTCCCCGCTGCCGAAATCGCGCGATGGACCGACCAGTCCGAACGCCTCGGCCGAGCGCTGTCCTCGAGTGCTCTCGCGGCCGCCCATGCCAGCAGTGACGAAGTGGCCTGGCTGTTCCGGCACGCACTCGCCGGGACTGTCGCCGAGCCGCCGCCGTCGGCAGCGCGGCGCCGTACCTGGGGGGCCGGTGAGATCGAATCGCTGCTCGAAGGACAGGTGGACAACGGCCGGACTGTGCTGCGGCTGTCGCATCCAGCCGGTGAGTCATGGACGGCGTTCCTGTCATTCGCCCGGTTCCCGGACGTCATGTACTTCCCGGACGGCGAGCCATGGCTGCATTACGCCGATGCGCTGCCGTTTCCGGTCGAAACCTCATCGCGGATGAAGCTGATCGCGCCCGCCAAGGCTAGCAAGGACGTCAGCCGGCGCCTCGCGCATGCCCGGGACATGGACGCGCATATCAGGGAGGCGGGCGCCGACCTGCCGATCGCGCTGGCCGAGCAGATCGAGTCGGCCAGGCTGCTTGAGCACGGGATCACCAAGGAACGGCTGCCGTTCGTCTACGGCTGGCACCGGCTGATGGTCACCGCGCCGGATCGTGACCTGTGCATGCGCCGGGCGGAGGCGCTGATCGAGCATTACCGCGATGCTGGCATCGACGTGGTGAACTCGACTGGCGACCAGTTCTCCTTGCTATGTGAGTCCTTGCCGGGCGACCGGGTCCGGCTGAATTCCTACTTGCAGCGCCAGCCGCTGTACACGGTCGCCGGCGGCATGCCGACCGCAACCGTGGATCTCGGCGACCGGCTAGCCCGGGACGCAGGGTGGATCGGCCCCTACATCGGCGAGACCCTGGGCCGGGCGCGGGCGGTCGTGCATTTCGACCCGCTGGTTGCCGCAGCACGGAACCGGCCCACCGCGGTGGCGATCACCGGCGAACCGGGCGGCGGCAAGACCACGCTCGCGCTGCTGATGATTCTCCAGCTTGCGCTGCGCGGCGTGACCGTTGCCGTGATCGACCCCAAGGGCGACGCTGAGTCGCTCGCCGGCTGGCTGTCCCGGCGCGGCCGGCAGGCGAGAGTCGTTCCGCTCGGCAGCGCGGCGCCTGGCCTGCTCGATCCGTTCTCGTTCGGTGACGACCTGGCCGAGCGGCGCACGATGGCGACCGAGACGCTCCGGCTGCTGCTGCCCAGGATGAGCGAGGAACGCGAGAGCGCCATGATTCAGGCCGTTGCTGCGGTCGCGGCGGGGGACCAGCCGAGCCTGGGCAAGGTCGTCAGTCACCTGGAAAGCTCCGGCGACCCCGCTTCGGTCAACCTCGGTGCGGTGCTGCGGTCGATGTCGGAGATGCGACTGGCCCGGCTGTGTTTCGCGCCGTCGGGCGGCCAGCGGATCGACGCGGCGGGCTGGACGACGGTGTTCACCCTGGCAGGCCTCACCTTGCCCGACGGCGCGGTCGGGCGGGACGACTACTCCTACGAGCAGCGGCTTTCCGTCGCGCTGCTGTACCTGGTCTCCCAGTTCGCCCGGCGGTTGCTCAACGGCATGGACCGGCGCCTGCCCAAGGCGATCTTCCTGGACGAGGCCTGGGCGATCACCTCGACGCCGCAGGGCGCGAAGCTCATCCCTGAGGTGTCCCGCATGGGTCGCTCGCGCAACACGGCGCTGATCATGGTTTCGCAGAACGCCGGGGACCTGCTCAACGAGCAGGTCACGAACTGCATCTCCAGCGTGTTCGCGTTCCGGTCGTCCGAGCAGACCGAGGTCGCCAGCGTCCTGGCGCTGCTCGGCCTGGAGCAGTCTGCGGAGCACAAGGCGGTGCTTCGCGCCCTCGGCAACGGCCAGTGCATCTTCCGCGACCTGGACAGCCGCGCGGGCCGCGTCGGCGTTGACCTGATCTCCGACGAGCTGCGTCAGTGCCTGGACACCAACCCGACCAGAGCCCGGCCTGACGACGTGCCAGTTGGCCAGCCCGTTGCCGGGTCAGCCCAGCCCGGCGGCGAGTCAGAACTGCCCGTTGCCGAGCCGGCCAGTTCATTGCCGAGCCAGGACCGCCCGTTGCCGAGCCGGCCCAGCCCGGCGTCAGCTGACCCGCGTGAGTCACTTAGCGAGAACCACAGGAGCCCTCCGGATGCGCAGACTCCGCCTTCCGCGCTGTGCGGCCGTGGTGATGGCCGCGCTCGCGGTTGTCCTGGTCGTGCCGCAGGCCGGTCATGCCGCAAGTGCGTCCGGGGTTCAGCACGCCGGGCCTGCGGTCACCGCAACAACGGTTGCGGACGTCACCACCTCCGGCGGCGGGCTGTGCTCGGTTCCCGGTATCGGCGACATTGGCGGCCTGCTCGGCTTCTGCGCGCTTGGTTCCTCCGGCCTCACCGGTGATCTCAACAACATCTGCCAGCCGTCGCTGCCCACCCCGGAGCCGGCTGATGGCGGCATCGACTCGATGATCGCGCCGCCGGCTTCCGGTAAGCAGCCGGCCACGCTCTACGACGAGTACGGCGTGGCCGGCGACTACTGGGCCGCGACGAACCTGCAGTGCTCGGACATGACGTCGCTGATCGGCAACAACGTCGCCGGGATGGTCTTCGACGCGGCCAAGTCACTCGACCGGGTCACGATCACCGTCTATGAGTCCGCCGCGGGGGAGGGCATCCTGGGCTGGCTGCAGCGGGTCACCGACAAGCTGATCACTAGCCTTGGCAACGCGATCTACTTCCCCTACCTCGCGGTCGTGGTCATCCTGGCCGCGATCTGGCTGGCCTGGCAAGGGCTGATCCGCAAGCGCGGGACCCGGACGATCGAGGGCACGATCTGGATGATCGTGGCCTGCGCAGCTGCGCTGTTCCTGATCGGCAAGCCTGCCGAAGTCACGGGGCTCGGCCGAAGTGTGTCGGACGGCATCTCGCAGGCGCTCAACGTGGCCTTCGCGAAGTTGCCAAGTCCGGGTCCGAGTAGCTGCGTTCCCGTCCAGAAGGGCGATCCGGACGTGCAGCCTTCCACCTATAGCTACACGGCGGGCAGCACGGTGGTGGACCAGAACGCCGACGAACTGTGGACCGTGCTGGTCTGTAAGCCGTGGCTGGTAGGCGAGTTCGGGACGTCGGAATACACGACCGGCAGCGGCAAGCCGACGCTGGTGAACACCTACGGGCGCTCGCTGCTCTGGGCCCAGGCCATCGCCGCGAACGAGAAACCGACCTCGGCGCTGATCCAGGCTAAGCAGGCCGCCTATGCAGGGATCGCGAGCAGCATGCAGGCCAGGGATCCGGCCATCTACCCGCTGTTCCAGGGGAACGAGTGGACGACGCGGCTTGAGGTTGCCTTTGCGGCGCTGTTCGCGGCCGTAGTCGCCGGGGTGCTCGTGCTGCTGATCGCAGTCACGCTGATCCTGCTCAAACTGAGCTTCCTGCTGCTGCTGATCGTCGGGCCGTTTTTCCTGTTGATCGGAGTTCATCCGGGCTTCGGCCGGGTGGTCGCGCTGCGCTGGGTCGAGATGCTCGTCGGCGTTCTGCTCAAGCAGGCGGCTGTCGCCCTCGTGCTCAGCCTGCTGCTCTACTGCTACTCGCTGATCATGGGCGCTAGCGATGCAGTGCTGCCGTGGGCCCTGAAGATCCTGATGATCGCGTTGGTCACCGTCGCGGCGTTCATCTATCGCAGGCCGTTCCAGCACCTGTTCTCGGCGGTGGGCTACGGGGTGATCGGCTCGCAGGAGCGGGCTGAGATCGACCTCGCCAGGGCGGGAGCGACAGCACGCGCCAACACCATGGGCGCCGCGTCGGCAGCGGTTCCGGGCTTCGCTGCCTACCGGGCGGGCCGCTGGGCGCGGCGTAATCCCGGCCAGGCCGCGAGCCTGGCGATGGCAGCGGCGTCCGGCGGAGCTGGCGCGGCCGTCGCAGCGGGGTTGCAGGTGGGTGAGGCAGGGGCCGGGAGCAGCGCAGACGCTGGCTCGGACGGCTCGGTCGGCTCGGCAGGCGCGGCTGCTGCCGCGGACGGCGCGGGCGGGCGGCTGGCACTGACCTCGCGTGGCCGCGCAGCCGACGGGGCGGGAGCTGCGGGCGCATCCACGTCGCAGGCACCGCCGCTCAAGCTGCCGTCGCGCCCGGGCAACGCGTCCGCCGCGGCTGGTTCAGTGTCAAATGGCTCGGGGTCGGCTGGGTCCGGGCGGCCAGGTCCGGCGCAAGCGGCCGGCACAGCAGCGGGCGTTCCCGGTCCGGCACCAGGCGCCTGGCCACTTGGCCGCGGAGCGCCCGGTGCGCTGGGTTCGGGTGCGCTCGGTCCGGGCTCGGCGGCGCCAGCGGTGTCCGTTCCTGCTGCCCCGCCGGGGAACGCGGGTCAGCCTGCTGCGGCACCGTCTCCCGCAGCCCGGCCGGCCCGGCAGGCTGCCCCGAGACAGGTCCCGCAGCGTCAGCCGTCGGCGCGTCAGCCGGCGCCGCGTCAGCCATCGGCACGGCAGCCCGCTCAGCGTCAGCCCTCGAACGGAGCGGGCTCGCAGCCGCAGTCATCAGGAGCGCGGCAAACTTCAGGCCAGCCGTCGCTTGGCAACCGGGTGCGAGCCCGGTGGTCGGACAGCGCCACGCCGTCGCGTCAAGCTCCGCGTCCGTCTGGCGGCGGACGGCAAGGTCAGCCCAGGGGGCAGACGCCGGCCGGGCAAGCGCGGCCGGGCTCCCGGGCCGGAGCTCCAGAGCAGGTGACCGGGCAAGGTCAGCAATCAGCAGGCGGACCGCTCGCCGGGCCTGCTGCCGAACCGGAGCGTGCCGGACCGTTCTGGTTGCGGCCGGTGCGCCGGAAGTAGCCCGCCGATGGAACAGTCCGGTCTGGCGGCGAGTCGCTTTCGCGGCGATCGTGTGCGTTCTGGTGGCGACTTGGCGCGTACCTGATCCGTCCGGCCGCGCATCCCCGCGCGCAGCCAGCTCGGCAGTCGATCCGTCAGCGGCCTGCCGTTTCGAGCACACCGCGCCCGGTGGATTCGCCGACGGCAGGCACAGTGCCGAGGGCCAGCCCGACATCTATCAATGGCTGCCGTTCACCCAGGCCGGCCTTGCGGCGGCTGCCGCCACGGTGACGCGGTTCGCGGACGCCTACGGCACGTACTCGTATACCGAGAGCACCAGTGCTTACGGCGCTTCACTGCAGCCGGTCACCTCGCTGTCGCTGCTCGAGCAGATCGAAGGTGCTTATGCCGCACCTGGCGTGGCATCTGTGAGGGCTGGTAGCAAGCAAGTCACGGCAGGCGTGGCGACGATCGATGCGATCGAGCGCGTTTGGCCCGACAAGCCTGACCTTCGACGTTCAGATCGCGCAGCGGGTCACGTCGACTACTGGCGGGAGCCAGCAGAGCACTCGCTACTCCGTTACGGTCACCGGCGTTGGCACGAGCTGGCAGGTCACCAGCGTCGAGCTGGCTACCGTAGGAAACTCGTGATCGCGGGGCCGGGACGCGGTCGCCGGAGCGTTAGCGGACCGGGCAGTGGCCTCGGCGGCAGTCGAGCTCTCATCGCTGGCGTGGTGTGTGCCGCCGGGCTGATGCTGACCGCCGTCCTGGGCGCCCCGGTCGTGATGTTCGCCAGCGGCGGCCTGCTCACCGAGTCGAGCACGTCCTGCTCGTCCGGCAGCGGCAACAACCCGGCAATTCAGCCTGCTGCCAGCCAGTCAGCGCGCGACTCGATTCCTGCCAGCTACCTGACGCTGTTCCAGGTCGATCGGCAGGAGTACAAGGTGCCGTGGGTGATCCTGGCCGGAATCGGCAAGGTCGAGAGCGACGACGGCCAGAGCACGCTTGCCCGGTGTGCACAGCGGTGCTAACGCATTCGGCGCAGCCGGACCGATGCAGATCGGCATTGGCGGCGCGGCGGGCAACCAGTGGGGCGGAGCCCCGGTGCACCCGGCGCGCGAGAAGGTGAACGGCGTCGCGACCGACGCGAACGGCGACGGTATCGCGAGTGTTTACGAGCCAGCCGACGCGATTGCCGGAGCTGCCAAGTACCTGCTTGCGCACGGCGTGCTGAGCAATGTGGACCAGGCGATCTTCGCTTACAACCATCTCGAGTCTTACGTGCAGGCGGTGCTGTACTGGGCTGGCGTGTACGCGCACGGTGGTTACACGGTCAGCCCGGTGACGCTGGCCAGCGCGCCGGAGTGCCTGCTGGGAGCCGGGCACGCACCCAATGACGCTGTCGCCACCGCGATCGGCTACGCCGAGCAGCAGCTGGGCAAGCCGTACCTATGGGGCGGCACCGGACCTGATGCGTTCGACTGCTCCGGGCTCGTCATGATGGCTTACCGTGCAGCGGGAGTCGATATCCCGCGTACCTCGCAGCAGCAGTGGGCCTGGGGACCGCGGGTCAGCGCGAGCCAGGTGAAACCAGGCGACCTGGTGTTCTTCGCAGGCGCCGACGGCACGCCGACCGCGCCGGGGCACGTCGGCCTGGTCATCGGCGGCGGCCTGATGATCGAGGCGTACGCCACCGGCTTCCCGATCAGGATCGCTCCGTATGGCGACCGTGATCCGGTCGGCTTCACCCAGCCGTGGGCGCCCACTGACGTCAGCAGTGCAAGTTCCCGATAGCTCTGTCGCTTTATCGGTTACTTGTCGTATAGATGCCGTATCCGGCACCTCAGTGGGAGCCCCCCCGCGGCACCAGCGGTTACGGGCAGGAGTGCGAGGCACTACCGGCCCGGTGGCCTGTGCACGCGGATCCGACGTCGTTCGCGGTCGCTGTTAGCTAGTCCGCGTAGAAGCCGAGGAGGTCGGCGACGACCTGGATCGTGCCAGAGGAGCCGTTGTAGAAGTCGACATTGCCGTTGACGATCGGGACGATCGCTAGGCTCGTCACGGCGTGCCGTGCGACGAACGGGAACGTGGGCACAGGCACCTTCGCCTGGTCGGGGAAGACGGTAAGCGTGCCGGAGTGCTGCGCGCTGAGCACCGTTACTTGGAGGACCACCGCGGTCACGTTGGCGCTGGCGAGCGCCGGGACGTTCATGATCCGCGTGACCGCTGCCGCGTGCGACAGCACTGTCTGCCCGCTGCCACCGAGGCCGGAGCGCGTGTCGAGGACGCGCGTCGGGCCGACGGCAAGGAACGTCGCCCCACCACTGGCGTAGTAGCCGACGACATCGGCCGTCAGGTTCAGCTTCCCGGAAGTCCCGTTGTAGAGGCTGATCTTCCCGTCCACGAGGCGGACGATGGCGAGGGCCGTGGTGTTCCGGTCAGAGCTGAATGAGAGGGCTGGGGTGGTGGCCGGCCGGGACGTGCCGTTCGGGTAGATGGTGAGCGATCCGGTTGCGGTGGGCGACAGGGCCTGTACGTTGACGGCAACGGCAGTGGCCCCCTGGCGTGGGACGCTGCCCTTCCCGGCCACCGTTAGCGTGACCGTGCCATGTGCGCCGACCTGCGCCTTCCGTGCCCCCAGTCCGCTACGTGTGTCGAGGATGCGGTGCGGCGAGGTAGCGGTGAACAGTGCCCCGGTGCTAGGGGTGTAGTAGCCGACAACATTGGCGGTCGCGTTGAGCTCGCCGCCGCTGGCGTTGTAGAGGCTGATCTTGCCACCGTGGAGCTTGACAACGACCAGGTTGGTAACGGTCTGGCCAACGCCGAAACTGAGGTCGACGACGCCGGGGCGGGTCGTGCCTGCCGGGTAGGCGATGAGGTGCCCGGTGGCTGATGGCCTGATCACGGTTACGTCAATGGCGACCGCGGTGGCATTCCTGGCGGGGACACCGCCCTTCCCGGCCACCGTCAGCGTGACCGTGCCGTGCCCGCCGAGCTTCGCCTTCCGTGCGCCGAGTCCGGAACGGGTGTCCAAGATTCGGGCCGGGTTGAGCGCGTTGTACCGCTGCGGGGACTCGGCTGCGGGCGCGGCGGTGACCGTGTAGGCGTTCGGCAGATAGCCGGGGCATGGCGTCGGCGGCGAGCAGCTCGCCTGACCTAGCCAGGCGTTGTAGGTCCCGGCCGGTACGCCGCTGGTGTTAAGCAGGAGCGTGAGCTTCGTGCCGGCGGCATTAACCGACACCGTCGTGGCGGTCGCCGCCGGCCCCGAGCTGCCCAGCAGCTGGAACTGGGTCGCCATCGTCAGGTACGTGCCCGTGATGACGATGGTGTTGGCGCCAGCGGGCTGGGATGCCGGGCTGACCGACGTGAGGGTTGACGTCTGGGTAGGGGTGGCGCACTGGGAAGCGCAGACGCCCCACATGGAGACAGCCGTTGGGCTCTGCGCGGATCCGGGTGCCACTAGCAAGATGCCCTGGGAGGGGTCCTGCTCCTCGTTGGTAGCGCAACCGAAGCCGAACTGGCCCACGTTGCCCTGCCCGCACATGCCGTTGATGAAGCTCTGGGTCCAGTCATAGTTCGAGTAGATGTTGACGAACGGAATCTCCTGGCCTTCGGCACTGTCGGTTCCGAAGATCCCGAAGCTCTGGTTGGGCTTCAGGCCATTCACGAGTGCGCAGTAACCGGTGGCCCGCTCGGTGAGGGTCAGGCGCACCGGCCCCCAGTTGCCGGCTGCGTTGACGTTGTGCGTCGTGCACTCCGCCGCCCAGCCGGACGCAGCTCCCACCCGCCAGGCATCCAGGTGCGTGGTGATGGCGATCCCGGCGTAACCCTCGGCGGTCACAATGAGCTGGTAGTCAGCCGATCCGGTGGCGCGGCACCCCGCCGTTGAGAACTGGCGGCACACGATCGCGCCGGAGGCGTTGGTGACCTGAAGGACCGCGCTGGCCGGTGCGGGCCCACTCCCTGGGGGCGGCGGCGTGTTGCCAACAGTACGGACGTCGAACCACAATTTGTCCGCAGTCGCGGCGGTCACGCGGTAGCAGACCGTGTCGAGGTCTGAGGTCAGGGTGAATGTCGTGGAGCGGCCGCCGATGGTGGTAGATGCGGGTGCCGCGCACTTGGCGGCTCTGGAGACGTCGCGGCGGACCAGGTGGTAGGTGTCGCCCTTCGGGTTGGTGCTGGAGATGAGCGCTGTGTACGTGGTCCCCGGCTTGTACGCGCAGATGGCGGTGCTGGCCCCCGTGCAGACCTCGTTGCCGGCCGGGTCCCGGACGTCAATCTCCCCGTCTACCACGTTCGCGGCGTTCGAGTAGTCGATCATCTCCCCTGTCGAGTGCTGCCCGGCCGGGATGACGAGGCACTTCACGTTGGCGGGCTGGGCGATCGTCACCGTCGCTCCCCAGGCCCCGCCGAAGCCGGACTGCGGCCATTTCGCGCAGCCCGCTGTGGAGTCGGTCCGCTGGATCAAGATGCGATAGGAGTCCGGCGCGCTCGCGGCGGAGAGCAAAACGCGGAACGGCGCGGTGCCGCTGAGCGAGCAGGTGTCGTAGCTGAAGCTCGCATTCGACCCGCATTGCACGGCGCCTGTCGCGTCGATCACCTCGACGTTCGGCTCCGCGGTGCCGTCGGGGTTCTGCTGCTCGAAGAAGTAGTCCGCCTTTCCGTTCGGCGTCGGCAGCGTCAGGCAGATCTCCTCGCCGATCCCAGCGAACTTCCCGCTCGCCGGCCCGCCCCGGAAGTCTGTGTCGCCCGTGCCGGTGCAGCCGTTACTCTCGGTCCCGGCGATGAAGTCGAAGCCGAACGGCGCGTTCTGCCCGGGCGCGGCCACGAAGTCGTAGCTGCCCACGGCCAGCGGGCAGAAGGGGTACTGGTAGTACTGGCAGGCGACGCTGCCGTCGGCGGCGTAAACCGTGCCGAGCACCTGGGCATAGGTGGGCGCGGCGACCGGGACCACCTGGTAACTGCCTGCCGTTGTCACGGTCAGGGTCCGGCACGGGTCGGTCGAGGAGGTATCGGGGACCTGCTCGTAAGCCAGCTGGGGGGTCGCCACGCAGCCCTGCGGGTTGGTGAGGTTGTACAACTGGAGTTGGTAGGTGTTGGTGGTCCCGTTGCCGTAGATGAAGATCCGGTAGGGCGCGGTACCAGCCACGGTGCAGGTGTCGCTGCCAAGCAGGTTGCAGTTCTGGTTCGCCCCGGTGGAGTCATAGACGTCCAGCCCGGTCGGAAAGGCTGACGGGGAGAGGCCGTCCAGGTACAGCACGGAGCCGGAGGGCACGTCCAGCGTGTAGCAGCTGCCTGTCTGCCCGGCCGCCAGCGAGCCCGCGATGGCCGGCGCGGCGAACGACGGGTTGATCGCGGTGCAACCTGTGTCCGACAGCAGCGCCGTGTAGTCCAGCGTGTAGGAGCTGCCGTCGTTACTCACTGCCAGTGTGTACGTGCCAGCGTGGCTGGTGGGGCAGACATACTGCCCGGTGCTGGTCTGTTGGCAGCTGACGGTGCTGGCGTTTGGCGCGGTCAGGGCGAAGCCAAGCTCGTTGCCGCTCACCGACACGGGCAGCACGTAGACCAGGTCGGTCGCATCCGCGAGGGTGATCGTGAACGTGTCAGTGCCCGAGGACGACGGCGTGCTGCACGGGTAAATGGTGTCCGGGGAGATCGCCCCCGAGCATGTGTCGGGAACGGTGGAGTGCGCTAGAACCTGACGCACTGCGGCCGCCGCTGAGCCTCCGCTGCTCGCTCCGGGAGGGCGCCGCGGGCTGCTTCTTAGCAGCCTCGGCTTTGGCAGACGGTCTCGTAGTCGCCCTCGGCTTCGCGGTCGTGGCACTTGTTGGTCTCGCAGCAGCGGCGCTACTGGTCGCGGCAGACGCGGCGGGTACCGCCGCCAGGCCAATAAGCGCGACCGCCGCCATGACGATGCCGGACAGCCGCCCCCGCACGCCGTCGCCCGTCCGCCGCCCGCCCCCAGCAGTCCGCTGGCCAGCACCTCTGGCAGCATGCTTCGTGACTCGCAAGGCGACCCCCGCTCAAGCCAAATGTCCCAGGCGTTAAAGTTAGCGCGAACAGAACTGGTAGATCCATATCTGATACAAGATGTGACAGTTCTGCGCAGCGGCAGGGATTGGCGGGCTCCCACTGAGCAGCCCGTGCTGACGCTTGAGAGCGGCCTTTTCTCAAATCACTTGTCGCCAACGTGGCTCCAGCGTCATTCCAGTGACCCAGATGCCTTCACGGTGGCGCGACTAGGCTTCGTTGTTTGCGTTCTGACTCCACTCCAGGGTGCGGGGCAGGCCGAACTGGGGGAACAGGCTGTTGTCGCCGAACCGGGTGATGGTGCAGACCTTGTCTCCGGCCAGCGTGAGCACAATAAGACCGTGGGCGTGCGCGATCGCTGCGTGCGCGTCCTGCAGGTAGTAGCCGAACGCGGGCTGGCCGTTTGGCGCGGGTGGGCACGAGCTTGATAGGCCGAGTGCCCCACCAGGTCCGGGTCACATAGAACTCCGCGATCGCGGCGTGACCCTGGTATTCGAGCGGCTCAGGCGGCATGGTCATCCACGCGTCGTCGGTGAGCACCCTGACGAGCCGGCCGCCGAGCGTGGCGCGGGCGCGCTGGAGGGCACTGGTTACCGAGACCTCGCTGGTCTCCAGCATCTGGGCTGCCTCGGCCGCAGGGTAGCCGAGCACGTCGCGCAGCACCAGGACGGCGCGCTGCCGGGGTGGCACATGATGCGCACGGCGGAACTCGAACGCATTCTGGACCGGGGATGTTGCGAGGACTTTGCCGTTGAGAACGGCAGCAGGACGGTGCGTGAGGTTGCCCTCGAAGTACTCACCCGAGCCGGCTGGCCGCACTAGTATCGGGCACCGTGCGTCGAATATATGGGTTCGGAGTCGTAGTAAGCGTCCTGGCAGGGGCTGCAGCGTTCGCTGGGGTGATGGCCTCGGGCGCTCAGGGCACCCTGGTTACCGCATCGCATTCGGCGGCTGGAGGGCTGACGCAGTCGGCCGCCAGCAAGCCAGGCGGCATGCCCGGCTTCGGTAACCCGAACGGGCACTTCCCGGTACCGCCGGCCGGCCGGGCCGTCAAGATCAGCCGCGCCAATCACGTCATCGGCACCGGCACCGCAGCCAGTTGCACCTCTGCCGAGGTAGTCAGCGCGGTCAGGGCAGGCGGAACGATCAGGTTCGACTGCGGCGCGAAGCCGGTCACGATCCTGATGACCGCGACGGCGCAGGTGCCGAAGACCCGGCACCTGGTGGTTCTGGACGGCGGCGGCCTCATCACGCTCAGCGGCGGCGGTGAGCGCCGGATCCTTTTTTCTGACACCTGTGCCGGGAAATGGTCGACCGACGACTGCGTTAACCAGCCGTATCCGCGGATCGTGGTGCAGAACATCACCTTCGAGGATGGCTATAACGGCACTCATCAGGCCGCGTGCACCGCAAATGTCCCGCGCTGCTGGTACGGCGGGGTGGACGGCGGCGGGGCCATCTACGCCGAAGGCGGCCAGTTCAAAGCGGTCAACTCGCGGTTCGCTGACAACAAGTGCTACTCCGATGGCCCGGACCTGGGTGGCGGTGCGATTCGCGTGCTCGCCCAGTACCGGAACCGCCCGGTGTACATCACCAGCGACACTTTCACTGGCGGCCGCTGCTCCAACGGCGCTGCCTTGAGCAGCATCAGTGTCCAGTGGGATGTCCTGAACAGCCTCTTCAGCGGCAACAGGGCGATCGGCCGGGGCGCGAACCCGGCGTCCAAGGGGACGCCAGGCGGCGGGAGCGGTGGCGCGATCTACAACGACGGCACCGACTACAACACGCTGATCGCCGGCACGGTCATGCGTAACAACTGGGCACCCGAAGGCGGCAGCGCCATCTTCTACGTTGTGGACTCCGGCTGGGGCAAGCTCACCCTCAACGAATCCCACCTGCACCACAACCCTAGGGGCGCGTTCCAGACCTACCTGGGGATCTACGACAACATCGACGGTAAGGACGGACCGCCGGTCATGATCCGCTCGACCGACAACTAGGCCAGCCCTGCCGCCGGATTCTTCACCGGCCGGCCGGTCCGGTAGCACTCGACGATCGACTGGCACAGTGCGACATCGGCCAGCCCATCGCGACCGGAGGTGACCGGATCGTCGCGGCTGACCACGCACCTGTGGAAAGCCTCAAGCTCGCGCTTGAAACCGCTCTCGTAGCCCGCCACGTCCTCGCGGCGCCATGACCGAGGGCTGCCAGGTTCGCCGCCCTCGACGACCAGGGCAGCAGGCTCATTGCGCAGGTACGGCGACGGGAACGTCAGCGTGACGCGCCGGTCGGGCGCATACAATGCGAACTCCATCTGATACCTGGCGATGCCAGGAAGGTCGAGCCAGTGAATCGCGGCCCGGATCTCGCCGAAGCGCAGCAGCACGGTCACTGCTTCCTCGCGCAGGTCCGCGAAATCGAGCCAGTCTGGGTCGCCGAGGATCCCGCGTACCGTGTTCAGCTCGTGAACCAGCGTGTCGAGAAGAACATTCTGATACACGCGTCTGGCCAGATCGTTCTCGGTGCCGATCGCAGCAGAAATGCTCGCATCGGCCTCAGCCCGCAAGCTGCTGGCGATCTCGGCCGGCATCGGAGCGGGCACAGGGAGGGGATGATGCCCCAGGTACGGGCGGAACGGCGACTCCATCGTCGTCACGCGCATTAGCCTGGCATCCTTCGCGTCGGCTGCCTCGGCAAGCATCCTCGCGTAGGCAGGGTCGTACCGCTTCGGATAGCCAACCATGAGCGAAACGCGCGCTGCGTCCGCCGCGGCGATCATCGACTGTGCCTCAGTCGGGGAAAAGCACATCGGCTTCTCGACGAAGACGTGCCGGCCCGCCTCCGCTGCCGCTATCGCCATCGGAGCGTGGCTGCCGGAGGTCAGCACGAACACCGCGTCCAGTGGCTCGGCGATCAATTCCTGCCAGTCCGAGTACGCTGCGGCGATGCCGAAACGCTCGGCGCACGACCTGGCGTTCGCTGGCACGATGTCGCACACGGCCGCGACTTTGTACAGGCCGGGTAGTTCGGCGAGATGCGGGAGGTGCATCAGCTGGGCAATCAGGCCGGTGCCGATAACCCCCACCCGGAGCGGATCGCGTGTCAATGCCGGTCCAGCATTCATGCTTGCTGTCTCGCCTCCTCGAGTGCGCTGCTTCCGTGCATGATGGCATGAGAGTATGTCAATAACTACAGACATACTTCGTGCCGCGGCGGCGAACGATGCTGTGGGCTCGCATGGTCGGAATCGCCGTTAGCCCGCCGTGAGTGCTGCCCGGCCGGTGGAGGACAACGCAATGGACGCGGTTTCAGGAGCCCGCAACGATTACACGGCTATCACGATCGACCGCGGCAGTCCGGTCCCGCTCTATTTCCAGCTGGCCCAGCATTTCGAAGCCGCCATCAGGTCGGGCGCGCTGAAGGCCGGGTCGCGCATGGAGAACGAGGTCGAGCTGGCGGCTCGGCTCGGGTTGTCCCGGCCCACCGTCCGGTCGGCGTTCCTGTACCTGGCCAACAAAGGCATGGTGGTCCGCAAACGCGGGGCAGGTACGTTGGTCGCGAGCGAGAAGATCGACCGTGATGTCGAGCTGACGAGCCTGTTTGACGACCTCGCGGCGGCCGGCCGCTCGCCTGCGACCGAAGTGATGAAGAACGAGGTCGGTCATGCCAGCGACACCGTCGCGCAGGTGCTGCGGCTGCCCGAGCGCGCGCTGGTGATCTGCCTGGAGCGGATCAGGTTCGCCGACGGCGAACCGATCGCGTTGCTGCACAACTTCCTGCCCGCGGCGCTGGTTCATCTCAGCACGAACATGCTGGCGGAGCATGGCCTGTATGAGCTGCTCCGCGCGTCGGGAATCCGGCTGGGCTCGGCGACCCAGCGGATGTCGGCGAAGAATGCCTCGCCGGCGGAAGCCAGGGCACTACGTGAAGCGCGTGGCACCGCGTTGCTGACCATGGAGCGGATCGCTTACGACGAGGCAGACCGCCCGATCGAGTTCGGGCAGCACGTGTACCGCGCATCGCGGTATGCGTTCACGCTCAGTATGTCGCGGCCCGCTTAGGCAGCCGGGAGTATCGGCCAGCGCTGCTCAGGCGCCTTCCGCTTCTTCCTCAGGCTCGGCGTACCAGCGGACCCGGTCGCCGACTTGATTGCGCAGCCGCCATTTCATGCTCTTCGGCTCCGCGTCCATCCTGGCGCGCAGCCTCTCAAGCCGTCCGGCCACAAGCTTGCGCTCGTCCGGTTCGAGCGCCGACTCCTCAAGGTTGCGCACCGATCGCTCGATGTTCAGCTGGCATGTGCGCCAGAGTCCCCAGTCCGCGGCGCACAGGCCGGCGATGAAAGACGCGGAGATGGAGCCCGGCTGATCGACTTCGCCGACATCGTTGCAGAACAGCAGGTTGTAGACGTCGCCTTGGTCGTTCTGGGTGAGTTCGACGATCTGCAGCTTCGACAGCAGAAGCTCCTCACGCGGAACGGTCAGCGGCTCGCGGCCCAGCCGCGCCGTGATCGGGATGTCGTGACACATCGAGAACTCGCCGACGAATACGTCCAGGTGCCGGTCATTGGCGGGATCCTGGAACAGCAGTCGTCGCGAACCGCGCAGTGCGTTGAACATCTCGTCGGCGACATAGCCAGCCTCGAGCACGATCTTGACCGTCTTGCGGCTGTCGCCTTTCGCAGCAGCCAGGTCGATGTCCTTGACTCGTCTCGGCAGTCTCGGTTTAGCGTCGGGCGCTTGCAGGCACACGGCAACGCCGCCCAGTGCGCGCAACTTCACACCGCGGGATTCGCCCATCCCGATGAGTCGTTGCGCTTCGGCAACCGGATCAGCGAGCGGAGCCGACGTCATCGTGCTATCCGGTGGTCAGCAGGAAATCCAGGCACGTCCCGTCCTCAGCGAGGTCGACTACCGCGCCCCGCAATACGCCCGAAGAGTAATCGCTGCCTGGATTAATGCATAGCGTCTTGCCGATCTTCTGTACGCCGCGCGACTCGTGAATGTGGCCGTGGAGGCCGAGCACGGGCTGGTACTTCTTGATGGCGTCGCGGACCGCGTGACTGCCTACCGGCACAATGCTCGGCCTGCCGCCGCGGATCACTGGCTTGAGCGTCGCGTCGAGCTCGGGCGCGTCGTCCAGGGTCGATCCGTAGGGCGGGCAGTGGAAGTTCAGGATGCATCTGGCGTCATCGCCCAGTGGTTCGAGCATCTCGTCGATCCGCTTGGCCATCTCCTCCTCCGAGCATTCGCGCTCGGTGTTCCACGGCGTGTACGGAACCATGCCGAAACTGGCCATGGAAAACGGGCCAAGATCACACACCTGGAAGGACGGGAACTCAACGCGCTGCGACGACCGGAGCACCTCGTCGGCCTCAACCGGGTCGTCGTTGCCAGGAGTGACAATGCAGCGGACTCGCGGATCGAGTCGCTCGCTGACAAGGTCGCACCACCGCTGCGCCTGCGACCTGATTTGTTTGCGGAACAGCTGATCGAGCAGTTCGGGCTCGGCCAGCCGGGCGAGTTCCGCAGCGTCCATCTGTACCGGGTAGAAGCCCCGCTTGGTGATGTCAGCCTCGAGCCGGGCGTACTCAGAAAGCGGCACGCTGAGATCCCGGCCGTCTAGGCTGGCCGACCAGGTGTCGCCGGCGCGCAGCACCGGAACTAGGCCCTTGCCAGCGAAGTCGCCGCCAAGTATCAGGACGTCGGGCTCGTACACCTTGGCTGCCGCGAGGAACTTGCGGAAGCAGACTTCTGAGCCGTGCAGGTCGGTCACGAAGAAGAGGCGCAGGACGCGCCTCTTCTTCGCCAGCCGGAAAGCGGGCATGGTTACTCCGGCGGAAGCTCGTGCATGGCGAGCGCGAGGTCGAGGGAGTTGCGCTGACGCCTGATCGCCCGCGCTATCAGGTAGATGACCGGACCCGCGCCGAGCACGACCAGCAGTGTGATGATCGACTCGACACTGAACTTCCCGTAGACCGAGGTGTGGCTGACGATCTCGAAGATCGTGAATAGCGCGAGCAGTGTCGTCACCGCCCCGATAATCGTGACCCTCCGCAGGAATGCGTCACGTTGTTCCGGTGGCATAGCTGTCTCGTTGACGATCAGGTCCGGTCGACGAGATGGCAGGAATGTCGCCGCGACGCCGCCCGCGAGCAGGATCAGCGCGAAGAACAAGCTCTGCAGCGCGACGATGTTGCTGAGGTTGACGAAGCTGGTGAGGTAGCAGAAGAACGCACCTACGACCAGGACGATCGCGATTGCCACGTTTGGCGCGTGGTTGCGCTCGCCGACCTTGGCAACCCTGACGGGCAGCAGCCGGTCGAATGCCTGGGCGAATAGCACCCGGGTCGTCACTGTCAGGAAGGCGAGGTCGACAGCTATCTCGGCGAGCGGCACGGCGGTAGCGAATAGCAGCCGGCAGATTGGATTGGTCGTCAGGACCATCCCGTAGCCCAGGCCGCCGGCCACCGAGTTCAGGCTGGTGATCTTTGCGTAAGTCGTCGGGTCGCTGGCACCGAGGGTTGCCTGTGCTTGCATGAACGACAGGCCGACGTGGGCCCGCAGCAGCGCCCAGACGCCGCCCCAGAGCACCACCAGCACGATCAGGCTGATCGCAGACGCGTACAGGTAAGTCCGGCCCGGGCGCCGGAGTTCGCCGCCCACGTAGTAGGAGTAGAGGACGCCGTTGTAGTTCAGGACCATGAACGGGATGATCGCGATCATCGATGCGATGGAGGTACCGAACACGACGCCGTTCGCCTTGCCAGCGGAGATGATCGCTTGATAGGCGCCTGGGTGATGGCTGTAGCTGGCTAGCGCCGATGCGAACCCGGTCTGCGAGTTAGCCGCCAGCACGATCATCAGCACCACGAATGCGATCAGCTGCAGAATGATCAGCCCGAAAATGATCCGCGCGACGAGCTTCACCGACGACAGCGACAGCAATGCGACGATGACCATCACGATGATGCTGATGACGAATATCCAGCTATCGCTGGTGACGGAGTTCGCTGCGTTCGCGATCGATGAGCTGTGGAAGACCGCGCCGAGACCGCTCAGCATGAATGGCGTGAATTGCGCGGCGAAGTGTGCGTTCGTCGACAAGATGTAAGTGAAGACGACGGCGATGCCGAGCCCGGCGATCGAGCCAGCCACCGGCGAGACGATGCGGGACAGGTAGACGTACTCGCCGCCCGCGCGGGGCACGGCACGCAGCAAGTAGCGGTAGGCGAACATCGCGACCAGCCAGATCACCGCGCCCGCCACCAGGGGCAGGTACATATCGGCTTTCGCGAAGGCCGTTAACCCTGCGTTGAAGTTGATGAAAGTGTTGACTACTGCGACCGACGCCAGCGAGATCCCGACGGCTGCCGGAATCCCGAGTTCCCTGACCAGGCCCGATGTTTGCCGGATGAACAGTCGCCCAGGCTCGCCACTGGCCTCACGGGCGCTTACTTCGCTGCTAGCCACCTACCGACCTCCTGTCGCGGAGTCACCACCACAACAGCCACGGAACGCCGGGCGCGCGCCGCAGGCGTGCAGAGATCGGACCGGCCTGACGGCCGTCAGCAGTTGCCCGCTAATGCCACTCTGAACGCACCGTTGGGCTCGCCACAATGGTTTAGTTCTGACATGAGATTGTCAATACATATTGGCGCCGCGCCCCGGCGTTCTCTGCTCGGAGGGCCAGCGTTGCGTCCGGCACCCTCCGCGCGCTGACTGCGCATGGAGGGCGGTGCCTGCGCGGCAGTCGACGTCTGCTACTTGCCATCTGGCAGGGCGCGCGCGGCCATCGTCGAGGCTGCCACCCCGGACTTCGCCGCCGTGCACGCCGAGTGGACAGCAGAAGTGCCTGCCCAAGCGCCGTACCGTCCGGGCTATTTCTTCCGCCGCGAGCTGCCGCCGTTGCGGGCGGTCCTGGCGGACGCCGGTCGCCTTCGGCTGATCGTGGTCGACGGCTACGTGGACCTTGATCCAGACGGCCGCCCGGGGCTCGGAGCCTACGTGCATCAGGAGTTCGCGGTCCCGGTCATCGGCGTGGCCAAGACCGCGTTCCGCACCGCTACGCACGCGATACCGGTTAGCCGCGGCGGATCGGTGCGGCCGCTGTTCGTCACCGCCGCGGGACTCCCGCTGCCTGAGGCCGCTTCGCTGGTTCGCGCGATGGCAGGACGCTATCGGCTTCCTGACGCAATTCGCCGGGCCGACGCCCTCGCCCGTGGCGTCGCCAGCCCGTCCTGACTCAGTTCACAGCGCAGACATCCGCTGAGCGGACTCAGCTGGCTGGTCGGCGTGGCTGAATGTCGAACCCCAGCTTCTCCAGCACGCGCACGGCCCCGGACTTGCCGCCCTCGAAATCGCCGGAAGCAAGACGCTGACCTGTAGCGAACTCATAAGCAGTGCCAAGGATTGCCTTCGGCGGGTAACGGCGCTTCTCCCAAATCAGGTCGTAAGTCGTGGTGGGGGCGTAGCCGTGAGCGGCAAAGAACGCCTCGGCGCCCAGCCGGTCGTACTCCTCGATCGCGCGCACGACTTCAGTACGGGTCACAGGGTCCCAGGCCACCATCTGCTTAGCCCTCCTTGGCGGTTGACTGGACGGTGACGTCGGCCTTACCGGCGTCCCGGCTGATGATATCGGGGCCGCTACGGGCCAACCTTGGCACGCGCTCGGCCGGACATGAGGCCTGGCGGTCAGCGTCCGATGAGCGAAGCCAGCGGTATCGCCGGATCGCGCAACGCGGCAACGTCAACGGGCTGGCTCGCGCGCACGAGCGCCTGGATTGCATCGGTGACATCCCAGATGTTTACGTTCATGCCGGCGAGCACGCGATTGCCGGCGCCGAGCCAGAACGCGATGAATTCCCGCCGCTCAATGTCGCCGCGGAAGACAACCTGCTCGTAGCCGTGCGGCTCGACGTACCCGGAAAACTCCATGCCAAGGTCGTACTGGTCAGTGAAGAAGTACGGCATCCTGTCATAGCTGACGTCCTGGCCCAGCATCGCCTTGGCGGCCGTTTGCGGCTGGTTCACCGCGTTAGCCCAGTGCTCGACCCTGATGTGCTTGCCGAGGACAGGGTGGAAGGCGCTGGCGACATCCCCGGCGGCAAAGATGTCCGGGTCAGACGAGCGCAGCTGGGCGTCAGTCACGATGCCGTTAGAGACGTCCAGGCCGCACGCCACCGCCAGCGCGGTGTTCGGCGAAATCCCGATCGCGACGACGACTGCATCGGCACCGATGTGACTGCCGTCCGCCAGCCGAACGCCATTAGCGCGGCCTTCGGCGCCAGTGATCTCCCCTACCTTGGCGCTGAAGCGCAAGTCAACGCCGTGCTCGCGGTGCAGGTTCACAAATACTTGCGCGGCCTCGGGACCGAGCGGGCGCAGTAGCGGTAGTTCGGCATCTTCAATCAAGGTCACCTCGACGTCTGCCGCCCGGGCTGCGGCCGTGACCTCGAGGCCGATCCAGCCGGCGCCGATGACGACGATCCGTGATGCTTCCTGCAACAGCGCTTTGATCCGGTCGCTATCCCCGACGCTGCGCAGGTATAGCACGCCATCGAGGAAGGCGCCTGGCACCTGAATCCGGCGCGGTGAGGACCCGGTAGTGAGCAGCAGTTTCGTGTATCCGACCCGGCTGCCGTCTGCCAGAGTCGCCTCATGCGCCTCGCGGTCGATACTGGCGACGTGGGTGCCGAGGCGCAGGTCGATATCGGCCTGCGCGTACCACTCCGCCGGGTGAGCGTAGATCTTCTCGCGCTCGCTCTTGCCCATCAGGTAGTCCTTGGACAACGGTGGCCGCTCATAGGGCAGCTCGTTCTCCGATCCGATGAGCACGACCCGGCCGTCGAAGCCTTCCGCG
Organism: uncultured Actinomycetota bacterium; assembly: GCA_963831615.1. Taxonomy (GTDB): domain Bacteria; phylum Actinomycetota; class Actinomycetes; order Streptosporangiales; family Streptosporangiaceae; genus JAJYUU01. The sequence goes on from CAWHQU010000008.1 coordinate 1,624,239, forward strand.
CGCAGCGTCTCGGCGGCTTTTGCCCCGGCCAGACTGGCCCCGACAATGAGATGCGTCATGTCCACGGTCATCGTGATCTCCGTTTCCGCCTGTCGGCAATCTTTCAGTACCCCGTATGCGATCGTCGACCACAGATCGGGCATAGCGGACTGCAAACTGGCACGAGCCCACGAACTGCCGATGGCGCCGGCTCATCAGGCGAAGCACCGTTGCAAGTTGCCTGGTGCTTGCCGCGATCTGGACCTCAAGCCAGGCCTTCATCCTCTGGTCGCCTAGGCAGCGGCCGGCACGGTGACAATTCCGGCAACTGGCCGGCCCGTGCGCAGCGCGTCCCCGATCTGGTCGATGAGCTTGGCTGGATCGGCGCGCAACTCACGGGGGCTGAGGTGCAGTGTCCGGATCCCGGCAGCGGTCAGCCGCCTGTGCCGGTCCATGGTGTATTCCCAGCTCTCTGGGGCCAGGTGCCATTCGCGCGAGTCGATTTCCACTGCTACTCCGAACTCCGGCCACCAGGCGTCGACGGTGGCCAGGAACCTGTCGTGCAGGTACAGGCTGGCATTGAAGAGCGGAACCGGCAGTCCGGAGTCAATGATCAGGCCGCGGAAGTCTCCTTCTGGCACGGACCTGATGCCGTCGCGCACCTCGGCCAAGATGGCGCGTAAGCGCGCCGAGCCGCGGACGGGACCGTCCCGTAACTCTGCAGTCAACTCGGCGATCGAGCAGCGGTTGTTCTGCACGGCGCTAGCAACCACTGCCCTCGCGTCAGCAAGGCTGGCCAGGCCGGGGACGGCGTCGGCAACTGCGCGTGCCGCTGGCGCGAACCGCAGCGGACCGTCGCAGGTCACCGATAACGGCATCCGGCGAGTGCGATGAATTGTCACGTAGCCGCAGTTCGTCCGCTTCCGGTCCGCGGGCACCAGGACGTTCACTCGGCTCGTCTCCGGGATCCGAATCTTATAGATGCGCAGTGCGGCCGTACCGGTGATGGTGCTGTCGGGCCCGGCGAACAGCAAGGCGCCGATTTCCAGCTGCTGGCGAGTTGGCTGGCCGGTCACGGTTAGGTAGATCCCTGGCAGCAGCCGCTGCCACGGACCGCCAGGCCTGATGCGGTGCCGGAGCGCGTCCGCAGTGAGTTCCGAAAGAACCTGGTGCCGGGACAGGACGCCGTCCTGGTAGGCGGCGAACCAGTCGAGGCCACTGCCGCGTGGTGTCATGGCTGGCATGCTGGCACGCGAGGCCGACAAAACGGTGATCGCCCGTTCGGGCGCAAAGGTGGGTGCCGCTTTACTGGCGTCGAGGGCCCATCAAATCGGCACCCACGGGGGGAGTAAGCCGAGCGGCGGTGACTGGCCTGCGCTCGCCGCGTTCGGGCGCATACGTGGGTGCCGCTTTACTGGCGTCGAGGGCCCATCAAGTCGGCACCCATGGAGCGGACCTTGCCTTGGGACCACGCCCTGGCCGGTGATCGCCCGCTCGGCGCAGACGTGGGTGCCGTTTTGCTGGCGCCCGGAGCCCGCCAGACAGGCACCCACGCCGGGAAACCGGGAGCTCGCCCGCCCTCGGCCGGGTCGCGAAGCAAGCGACCAGCGAGCAAGCGCCCGTTTCCTGGCAAATATCTGGGCATAGAACACCAGCTGCCTGCAGGGCTAGCATTACCAATGAGTAACGTGCCGCCCCGGAGGGAGCTTCAGATGACTGTCGCCGAAGATCGGCTGGCCCGGATCGAGGCTGTGGACCTAGCCGGGCTCGGCCGCGCTGACATCGACGACGTGATCGAGTACGTACACGTCCCGACTGCGCGCCTGCCGGAGTGGCTGAGCCTTTATGACCGGTATCTCCGGCAGCGGTGGAACGTCAACGAGCTCGACTTCGCCGTGGACAAGGATGACTGGACGCAGCGGATGAATGATGATTCGCGCAATTCGTTCCTTTCGATCGCGTCCGGCTTCCACCATGGCGAGCGGCAGGTCGCGGTCGAGCTTGCGCCACTGCTGTTCGGCGTCCCGGAGGACTACAAGATCTTCCTGACCAGCCACCTGGAGGACGAGGCGCGCCACACGGTGTTCTTCGACCGGTTCTACCGGGAGGTCGTCGGGCTCGAGGGCGACGGCATCATGGACATCCTGGACGCGTCCTGGCCGTACATCCAGGAGACGTTCGTCGGGCCGTTCGGCCTGCTCGCCTACCTGACCGACGACCTGCGCCGGGACCCGTACAACAAGCACCTGCAGATGAAGTACGCGGCCTGCTACGTCATCTGGATCGAGGGCGTGCTGGCGCTGTCCGTCATGAAGATCACGCTGAATTACGCGCGCGATTTCAAGGTGCTGCCCGGCTTCTACACCGGCTTCACCGCGACCTGCCGGGACGAGGCGCGGCACGTCCAGGGGGGCTTGCGGTTCGTGCGCGAGCTGCTGACCGAGGATCCGGCCTACGTGAAGGACCTGCTGGACACGCTGCGCACGCTGCTCACGATGAGCGCCGCCAGGTCCAGCTACATCTACTACGAGCCGCTCGGCTGGTCCGATGACCGGGTCACCGAGCTGTTCATGAACCAGCTGAACCGCAAGCTGGCGATGGTCGGCGTGACGCTGCCGCCGGACATGCAGGAGATGCTGTCGCAGACCAAGCCGACCCTGGCAGGAGGCTGACATGGCCGAGTTCATGACGTCGGGCTGGGCCGACGAGGTCCAGCGCGTTTTCGACGGCTGGCCGGACGCCGACCGGAAGGCCAGCAAGCTGCAGGACTTCTGGGACTGGATCGACATGATCAGCCCGTTCGTGACCGGCCGGCTGGCGCTGACCGTCCGCGACATGCCGGACGGAGCCGAGGGTGACACCCTCGTGCTGGACTTCGAGGCCGGCAAGGTTACCGCGGCATCCGTGCGGAAACGGGCCGAGGCGCAGGCCGATGCTGTCTTCCTGCTCGCGGGCGGCTACGCGGACTGGCAGGACATGCTGGCTGGTTATGACGTCGGCAAGATGATCATGTATCGCCGGCTGATGCTGGAGCAGGGCGACACGCTGATGTTCTTCACGGCGGCGTTCTTCTGGACTGAGTTGCTGGCCGCGATTCAGTCGATTCCGGTGCAGGTCCCCGAAGCGGTCTAACCGGGGCGGCGGGCCAGGTCGAACGCGAAGGTCGTGGCCTGCCGGAACTCGCCGCCGGGCTCGGCTGCCTGGAGAGCGCGGCGCAGGTCGGCGTCGAACTCCGCGGCGTCCTCGCCGAGAGCCTCGGGGGACAGGACCGACGTCGAGGCGACGAAGCCGGCGATCTGGTCTGCGGTCCACAGCTGGCTGACCGGGAACTGCTGCCGTCCGGCGATCTCGAATCCGGCAGCGCGCAGGATCTCCTGATCCGGCCGCGCAGTTCTGTCGGACTCGTACTCCGCGGGCACCCGCTCGTCGGCTCCCGGCCGCTCCTGCCAGCCGCGCATCGTGTCCCGCAGCGCCTGCTGCCACCGCGCATGGCCGTCCGTCGGGGACCCGCCCCACAGCAGTGCAACGAAGCCGCCTGGCCGAAGCAAGCGCGCGACCCTGGCCGCGACGGCATCGCGGCGCAACCGGTGAAACGCGTTTCCGATCGTGACCAGGTCGAACGCTCCGTCTGGTGCGCTCAGTTCCTCGACGGTCGCGGCCTCGATACGCCAGCGGATGCCGCTCCCGATCGCGCTGGCCTTCTCGCGGGCGACCGCGATCATGCCGGGCTCGGAGTCCACGGCCCAGATCTCGGCGAAGCGCCCGCTCAGCGCGAAGCAGACCTGGCCGGTCCCGCAGGCTAGGTCTGCCAGCCGGCCGGTGCCGTCGGCGCCGGTGCGGGCCGCGAGGTCATCGATCAGCTCCGGCGGGTACGCCCGCCGGAAGCGCTCGTAGTATCCGGATGTGCCGCGGTACAGGTCTGGCCGGAAGCTCGGGGTCATGACCGCCATTGTTTCTGGTGTCATCCCCGGCCGATTTCGGCACGCTGCGGCAGCCTCCGGCGTCCTCCGCTCCCGGCAAGGTCCGCGATATCCATACCATGGACCCGTGTCCCCCGATACTGCGGAAGTACCAGCTGGTGAAGCCCCGCCCGAACGGGTCGAGGCGGGTCCGGTCGTCGGTGCGCCGGGCTGCAGCGCCGGCGACGCGAGCGCCATCGCCGCTGCGGTCGGCGCGAGCCTTGACTACCTGCAGCCGTGGATGCCGTGGGCGACGCCGGCCGCGGCTGAGCGCAGCAACCAGCTGGCCAGGGTGGCGGAAGCTGACCAACGGTGGGAATCGGGGCTCAGCTACACCTACTCGGTGCTCACTGCGGAGACCGGCACGCTGGTCGGAGAGGTCGCGCTGCACCGGCGGACGGGCGACAGCAGCGTCGAGCTCGGCTACTGGATCGCCGCTGGCCAGGCGGGCCGCGGTTACGGGACGTCGGCGAGCGCGGCCCTGACCTCAGTCGCCCTCGGGCTGTCCGGGGTGAACCGGGTGGAGATCCACTGCGATGCGGCCAACGTCGGGAGCGCGGCAGTGGCCCGGAGGCTTGGCTACCGGCTCGACCGGATCGAGGAACGCCGCCCGGAGGCGCCCGGCGAGAGCGGGCGGCTGATGATCTGGGTGCTGGAGCGGCCGGCCGGGCGTAAGGTCCGTCAACGGCCGGCCGGGCAGCCCGCCGACCTGTGCTAGCTGCATCGGCGCTGCATCGATATGCGCTAGCTATTGACGATCAGCCCGCGTCCGGCGAAGAACCGGGCGAAGTCGGCCTCCGCGACCACGACGTCGCACTGGCTCGCGCCGGGCAGACCGGACGGAGTTGTGCAGCCGCAGCACACCGTCAGCCGCGCCGGTTATCAGCACCAGGTGACCGCCAGTCCGCGGCGGCGTCCGCTCCGGCCAGCGGATCCAGTGATGCACCGAGGCGATCACCGGCGTGGCCGGGCTCGCGCTTGCGCTGATCTGGTCCATGCGTCAGGTCGGGAACGACAGCGGCCTGACTCCGTAGTCATGCCGCACCCAGTCGGCGAACGCCTGATAGATCAGCCCGATGACCCGGTCGCCGTCCGGAATGTATGCCTTCCATGTCCAGGGCCCGCTCGACCAGTCGCATCACGGCCGGGACTGGCATGCCGCGAGAGGCCAGGACCATCCGGAGGCAGGCCAGCCCGCACACGCGCCCGGACCAGAATCCGTACTCCGCAGGCGTACGCGCGCCCGACGCGGCCCACCTCGGGTCAGCTGCAGGGCTCATGCTGCCCGCTACGAACTGCGGCACAAGCTCAGGCGACTCGTATTGGGAGAAGTACGGGACGCGGCTGACGCGCGGATGATCGGCGGTCGCCATCAGCCGGGCGGGAGAAGCGGGCACCGTCTGATGCTAACTGCGGGCCGATGCTAGCTGGGGGCCCGGCCGGGAGCACCGGGCGGGGATGACCGCCCCGTGAGCCGCATCCTCGGCATTCGGTTAGGTTCGGTATGTGTGCCTGCTGATTGCGATGTTCGGTATGGTCCCGGACGCGCCGCTGATCGTCGCGGCCAACCGGGATGAGCGCCTCGATCGCCCTGCTGTGCCGATAACCGTGCTGCGCGATAGCCAGCCGCGGATTCTGGGCGGCCGGGACGAGCTGGCCGGCGGGACCTGGCTAGCAGTCAACGAGCACGGCGTGGTCGCCGGACTGACCAACCAGCCGTCCTTCACCGGGCGTGACCCGGCCAAGCGGTCGCGCGGGGAGCTCCCGCTGGCCTTTGCCAGCTGGGCCAGCGCGGCGCAGGCGGTGCACGCTGTCTCGGCAACGCTCAACCCAACCAGCTATAACCCGTGCTGGATGCTGGTGGGCGACCGGGAATCGCTGTTCTCCATCGCGGTTGAGGGCTCGCCTCGGCCGCAAGTCGAGCAACTCGGCCCTGGACTGCACGTGCTGGAGAATGCGCCGTTGCGGCCGCAATCGGCCAAGGCAGCGTTCGTCACCCAGCTGGTGACCAGGGCGCTGCCGGTGAAGCAAGACCTTTCGGCCGGGGATGCCGTCGCCGCGCTGGAATCGGTGCTCGGCAATCATCAGCCGGCGATTTCCGAGCCGCGGACCGACTCGGAAGGCCGGGTCAGGCCTCCGCAACTGTCGGCCGCCTGCGTCCACGCAGACGGCTACGGCACGCGGTCGGCAATGACCGTCAGCGTGCCGGCCGCCGGGCTTCCGTCGGTCCGGGTCGCGGACGGACGCCCGTGCGAGCACCCGCTGGCTGACTTTTCGGGCTTGTGGACGGCACAGCCCCAGGTAGTAAGGGGGCGGGAAGCTGACGCTTCCCGCCCCCTTACTACCTGACCCTGACCAGTTAGGGGTTGTAGGTGTAACTGGCCGTCGTCCTGCTCGGGCCAGAACCGGTCAGCTCGCTCTCGACTGTCGTCACGGTCACCGATACGGTCGTGCCCGCGGTGCCCAGCCGGCACCGTGACGGTGACCTCTTGCGTCGATCCGCAGTCGAGGATCGCCTGGGTGTTGGTGAACGTCGCGGCGGGCGTGGTTCCGAAGAACACGCCGGTCACGCAGCCCAGGTTCGCCCCGAATATGTGGATCTTGTTGCCGCCCGCTGCCGGACCGGAATCTGGCCTGATCCTGCGGACCACTGGCTTGCCAGGCGGATACAAGAAGAAGAAGTTTCCGGCGCTGGCACTCGAACAATCGGTCGCGCTGCACACCAGGACCCCGACTATCGCCGGGTTCTCCTGCACGGTCCGCGTGCTGATGCGCCCGTCGCTGTTGACCGTGAATCGGTACTGCGTGCCCACCGAGTACGGCGAGTACAGGTCGGAGTACACGATCGGGCCGATGGCCTGGTCGAAGCCGGCGCCCTTGATCGTGATCCGGGTGCCGCCCGTGTCCGCGCTGCCCGACTGCTTCCCGGTCGTGGTGAGTACCGAGCTGACCTCCGGGATCCCGGCGAAGATCACCAGCTTCTTGGCGGACAAGCCGGCCATCGTGTACATCCGGACCGGCAACGTCGCCGGCCCGGTGGTTAGCTCCGCCGTGCCGGGGGCGAAGACCTGGACCTCGGTCCCGGTGACGTAGAGAGTGTTCAGGTCCTCCGACGCCTGCTGTCCCGGGTCACCGAAATCGGTCGCCAGGAACCCGAGGTAGTCCAGGCCGCGGCCCTTGATCGTGAGCACCGAGCCGCCATACTCGCTGGCCAGGGAGGACGGGTTGGCCATCGAGGTGGACAGCGAGGTGATGACCGGCTTCGGCAGGTAGTCGAACTCGGTAGCGCCAGGTGCCACCTCGCAGTGGCAGTGGCGCGGCGCGGCGATGACGGCCATCGGAGAAGGTGCCGGAAGCAGGCCCTCCAGCGGCTTGAGTATCTTGCCGGTTGCGCTGGTGCCATGAGCGTTCGTGACCCGCACCTGCACCTGGCAGATGTCCGTGGTCGGGGTCTCGCCCTTGACGCTCGGCGCACAGCTGACCTCGCTGGAGTACTTGGCAGGCGTGGCGATGATCTCGTACGGGGTCACCACCTTGAACTTCGCTGCCTTGACCCCGCCGAAGGTGACCTTGGTAGCGCCGGTAAAGCCAGCTCCGTAGATCCGCACCGGGCCAGGGCTTGTCTCCGACCCGCCGTTCGGTCCCGTGCCGGTCACCGCAGGCACCGAGCCGGAGCTGCTGCGGTCCACGTACTGCAGGGTGCTCGCCGGAGTGACCGAACTCGACAGGCCCTGGTTGCTGGTCACCACGATCTCAGCCGGCCCGGCTCCGTCCTGCCCTGCTGGCGAGCTCGTCGGCAGTGTGTCGCGGGCGTTCGGCAGGGTCGCGACGATGACCGTCCCGCTCTTCACGGTGAACTTCCCGGAGCGCAGGCTCGCGGTGCCGACCTGGATGGCCGCCACGTCTGCCTTGCCGCCGGAGGTGAAGCCGTGACCGGTGATCGTCACCTTGCCGCCCTTGACCGACAGCACGTCCGGGCGAACCCTGGCGACTGCCGGCTTGGTCGTCGACCCGGCCAGGCCGCACAGGTACGCAGCGAGGCCAGCCGTGCCGCCAGAGCCGGTCAGCTGTGGCGAGCCGAGACCTGAGGCCATGTCGTAGCCCTTGGTAGCAGGGAAGACCAGGCCGTTATCGAGGCCGTAGATGTCGTTGTTGCCCTTGGTGATGTCGTTGAACGACGCCGCGTACGTCGTCGGGTTCGACGCGACCGCGTACAGCAGCGGGCTCGCGAAACCGACGCCCTTCTTCGTCGACGGCGTTCGCCTGGCAGGTGGGCGAGGCGTTGACGACGGCGAGGAGCGCGGCCCAGATCGGCGTGGCTGAGGAGGTCCCGCCGATCGTGGTCCAGCCGCCGAACACATCGGCGTAGATCGTGACCGCGCCGGTGAACTCGTCGGCCTGAGCTGACACGTCCGGCACGAGGCGGCATGGCGTGCTTGCTGTCGCCCCGGCTACGAAGTTCTGGCAGAAGTTCGGGCGGTAGCCGAGCCTGCTTCTCGACCACGTTCGCGTTTTCGTAGGCCGCGCTCGCCGGGCAGCGCGATTCCCGGTACCCGCGCGTCGCGCTGCCAGCTCGGGCATCGCCCACGACTGGGAGATGCCGCCGCCGCCAGCGCCCCACTCGGCGCCGTCGTTCCACACCTGCTCCTGTGGCGGCTGCGTGGCAGCGTCGTTGATCGTGGTGCCGCCGACCGAGATGACGTACGGCTGGCTGGCCGGGTCGAGCACGGACAGCGGGTTCTGGCCGGTAGGTGGCTCCGGTGCACGGTACTCGTTGCACGAGTCGTTGCCGGTGTCGCCTTCGGCCGCGAACACTGACTGGCCCTGGGCGGCCGCCTGCTGGAATAGTTCGTTCTCGGTCTGCTGGAGCCCGGTGCGCCGAGCTGCATGCCCTGCTCGCACACGCCCCAGCTGGTGGTGATGACCTGGTCGGAGTCGGTGTTGATGATCGCGGCGTATTCGTCGACGCCATCGATGAGGTGTGTTCGGCGCCTCGTACACGTCGATCCGCGCGCCCGGCGCCATTGCCGAGACGTCCTCGATGTCCAGGACCGATTCGCCGCTACCCGGACCAGCGGCTCGCCGCCATCTACGTTGACCTGGTGCAGGCGCGTGGCCATCTGCGCTGCGGCGGTGGCACCGAAGTAGCAGGTGTCGAACGTCTCGATGTCCGACTTCAGGAACGGCTCGAGCTCGTACACCGCGATGCCCTGCCCGGCGCCGAGGTCGCCGGCTGCGTACAGGCCGAATGCGCCGTACGCGCCGCGCGATCTGATCGTCGGTCAGGCCGCCGAATTCCTGCGCTGCAGCCTGCGCGCCGGCGCACGCATCCGGCGCGCCCGGCGGGAACGCCGCGCTACTGCGCGGAGCCGCCTTGGCGGCCCGGCCGCCCGCTCTTCGCCGCACCGCGGAGTACCGGCACGGCCTGTGCCCGCACTAGGTTGTCCAGGCCGATGACAGCGGTGACGTTGGCGGCAATCGAGGCCGGCACTTTGATGGCACTGGTTGTCGCCTGGCCAGCGGCGCCGTTCGCGAGCCGGTACGCCTGAAGCCCGGTGCTGAATGCCTTCTCGACCCGCTGCGCGGTGCCGGAGAACCGGACCAGGAGCCCGTCGCTCGCGACGCCCGTCACGGTGAGTCCATCGGCCTGGAGCTGTGACCTGACGGCGGCGATCGTCGCCTTCGCCGGCCCGAACCGGGAGGCGAATTCCCCGGCCGCTAGGTAGTGGTGGAACTCGGCCGACTTCGGCGTGGCCACCTCGGCGATGAAGTTCGTCAGCGCTGCCGCGTTCCGCGGCTGCAGGACGACCGAGCCCCGCACGGTGGCGGTAAGTTTTACTGCTCCGAGACTTCGCGCGCCAGCCGGCACGTGCGGCGCCGAGGTGACTGCCCTCATTGCCGGCCTAGTCAGTGCAGGCGCCGCGGTCGCGGAACCGGCCGACCCGGTGAGGAATATTGCTGTCGACATCGACGCGACGGCGCACGCTACGACGAACCGTTTCATCCGCTCTCCAGGAAATGGGCATCAGGTAGCCGCGAAGGACGTTACTGATGCGCTAGCTGGAACACAAGTAAAAGCAGGTCACGGATTGAAGCGGCGATTCCGGCCGTTGTTTCGCGCGATGTCGGGCGTCCGTTCACGCCAGGGAGCGCGCTACCGCCTCGAGATGGCTCATTGACTCCTGCATGCCGCCTTCCATGCCCGAGTTGACGTGCGCGTCGCGGTTCTCTTTGCTCTGGTGCTGCACGAGCACCGATAGCGTGGTGCGGCCGTCCCGGTCGGTGAATGTCGCCGTGCTCACTGCCGCCGCGTCCGGCATGCCTTCGAAGACCTCGGTGCACACGATGCGCTCGCCGGGCACGATCTCCTGGTACTCGCCGTGGAACGCGACCTCGAAGCCCCCGTTCGCAGTCATCACGTAGCGCCACCTGCCGCCGGGCCGGAGGTCTACCTCGGCGGAGGTAACCTCACCGCGGTCCCCGGCCCACCATCGCTTGATCAGCTCCGGGGTCGTCCACGCCCGGTAGACCAGATTGCGCGGGGCATCGAACTCCCTGGTGATCAGAATCTGCGTGTCGGAGGGGAGCGTCACCACCGCGCGGGCGTTACTTGTCATCGTGTTCTCCGTCCTGAATGCTCTCGGGGGTTGCCTGCGCCAGCTCCGCCAGCACACTGTCCATTCGGGCGAAGCGCTCGGACCACAGGTCCTCGAAGTCCTTCACCCAGTCGTAAATCGGCTTGAGAGCGACGCCATTGAGCTGGTACAGCCGCTGACGTCCCTGGTCTCGCACCGCTACCAGGCCCACTTCCCGCAGCACGCGCAGGTGCTTGGAGACCAACGGCTGCGGCAGGCCGAGCAATGCGACGAGATCGCCGACGGAGCGCTCGCCGCCTGCAATTGCGTCGATGATCTGCCGTCGCCTCGGCTCGGATACCGCATTAAAGGCATCAGTTGTCGTCGCCGCTCGTGCCATGGCGAAATCATATGCCCATATGGGCATGTGTCAAAGTCGGTAGGCCAGGACGGGCCGGCCGCCGACCCTTCCGGTCAGCCAGCCGCCGGAGCGTAATCGGCTGAGCCGTCGCCGCGGTGCGGCCGGGCTGTACTCGAAGCGCGGGCTTGCGCTAGCGCGGCATCAGCGGCATCGGTAATGACAATGGCCGCCGGATCGGTAGCGCCTGTACCGGCAACTTCGGGGGCAGTGCTGGCAACGCGGCCGTCGGCGCCGGCACCGACGGCCGCAGCCGCGTCGGCGACGACGGCAGCCGCCGCGTCGGCCACCGCAGCGGCGTCGGCCGCTGCTGCTTCGGCTGCCGCTGCCGCGCCCGGAACCGCGCGGTCGGCCTCCGGCCACGGCGACGCACCGACTGCGGTCAGCGCGTCAAGCGCCAGCGGGAGTTTCTCGTACACGAAGAGCACCGGGCTGCCGGCCGCTAGCTCGACTGCGGCGCGCAGCGCATCGGCCGGGTTCTCGGCGGCCGAGCATCTGATTCCCGGCCGCGCCGACCGCAGCGCCGAGCCGATGAGCTCTTGCATCTGGCCGGCCGGGCGGCCGCGCTTGTCGCTGTCCTCGTACAGCACGACGGTGCCGAACCAGGCCGCGATCGCTTCGGCGGTCTGTATCAGCAGGTCGTCACGCCGGTCGCCAGGCAGCGTGACCGCTGCCACCGGCGCGCCGCCCCAAGCATCACGGATGAAGCGACCGGTCGCGTGCAGCGCAGCCGCATTGTGGCCGTAGTCGACGATGACCGGGCTGGATCCCGAGCGGAAGACGTTGCCGCGGCCAGGGTTATCTGTCGGAGGACAGAAGGTCTTGAGAGCGTCGCAGATGTCCGGGACGCTGACGCCGGCTGCGCGGGCTGCTGCGACCGCCGCCAGCGCATTCGCCACCACATGAGCGGCCCGGCCGCCGACTGCCCCCGGCAGGTCCCGGGCGGCGAGCAGCGTGCGCTGCTCGCCGCCCTCGGTCTCGGTGAGTGCGCCGTCGATCACCTCGTAGCAGGCCCCGCCAGCCGCCTTGTGTCGCGCCACGACCTCGTTGCCAGCCGTCAGGCTGAAGTACCTGATCACCGGTGCACGCGCGAGCACGGCTGGCCGGCTGGCCAGCCCCGCGGTGAGCGGATCGTCGGCATTGAGGACGACTGACCCGCCATCCCGGATCTCCTCTGCGACCAGTGCCTTGACGTAGACCAGTTCCTCCAGGCTGTCGATCCCGTCGTCGCCGAGATGGTCGGCGGTGATGTTGGTGACGACTGCGACGTCGGCCTGGTCGTAGCCGAGCCCGCGGCGGACAATGCCGCCGCGGGCGGTCTCGAGTACCGCTGCCTCGACACTCAGGTCATCCAGCACCATCTCAGCCGACCGCGGACCGGACGCGTCGGCGGCGTAAATTAGCTCCCCGCCGACGAAGACGCCATCCGTGCATGCCAGCCCGACCCGCAAGCCCGCCTGTCGAAGCAGGTGCCCGATCATGCGCGCAGTCGTGGTCTTGCCATTGGTTCCGGTGATGGACAACACCGGGATGCGCGCGGTCACGCCGGGCGGGTACATGCTGTCGACTACGGCTGCGGCAACATCCCGTGCTTCGCCCTCGGTCGGAGCAAGGTGCATGCGCAAGCCGGGGCAGGCGTTGAGCTCTAGCACAGCGCATGGCTGAGACGGGCCCAGCCCGGAACGATCCTGCAGCGGTGCCCCGATGTCGGCGAGCCGCAGGTCAATCCCGCAGACATCAAGGCCCGCGCGCTGCAGCCGCCCGGCGGCACATGCCCGCTATCTCGGGGTGCACGATGTCGGTTACGTCCTTGCTGGTCCCCCCGGTCGACAAGTTGGCGTTACGGCGGAGCGTCACTGCCTGACCGTCGCCCGGCACTGAATGCTCGTCCAGTCCCATCGAGTGCAGATGGCTGAGCGCCTCCGAATCGAGCTTGATCCTGGTGAGCTCGCGCGAGTGACCGAGGCCGCGTCGCGGATCAGCGTTGACCGCCGCTACCAGCTGGCCGATTGTTCGCGCGCCGTCGCCTGTCACCGTCGCCGGGCGCAGCTGAGCAGCAGCGATCACCTGGCCATCGACGACCAGCACGCGGTAGTCGGTACCTGGCACGAGTGCCTCTACTAGCACGGCATCGCTGACGGCGGATGCCTTTGCGTACGCCGTGGCCGCCTGCACCGCGGTCCGAACGCCAATGGTCAGGTTGGTGCCCTGACTGCCGCCAAGCGGCTTGACCACGACCGGCCCGTCGAGCTCGGCGAGCGCCGCCGCAGCCTCGTCGGCGGAATGCGCCGCGAGGCCTGCGACTGGGATACCGGCAGCGGCAAGGACCTGTTTTGACAGCTGCTTGTCGGCAGCGATGTCCACGCCTACCGCTGAGGTCCGGCTGGTCAGCGCCGCCCATGCCAGCTTGCGGTGACAACCGTAGCCAAGGCGCAGCAGGCTGAGGCTGCCCGCCCGGCGGACCGGGATGCCGCGGCGCCGGGCGGCCGCCGCTATCGCAGCGGTGCTGACTCCGAGCCGCTCTCGCTCGCAGGCCTGCCTGATCCGGTCGAGCTCGCCGGTGAAGCGCGGGGCTAGCTCGCCGAGGACATCATGAACGACGTCGATGGCTAGCCGCAGCAACTCGCCAGGAACCGCCGAGTCGGCTGGCTCGTCCTGCGGGCACTCGGTCATCACGTCGTAACGGCCGTCGGCGCCCGCCCACATGGTCCGGCCCAGGTTTACGCCGCGCCCTGCCATGCCGGATAGTTCCAGCGCCACGTGCTCGGTTACGTGGCCGAAGTAGGTGCCGCGGGCCATCGCGTCCACGAAACCGCCCGGCGGCCGGCCGCGCAGTGATGAGCGGCCAGGCCGGGCAGCAATGCCGCGAGCCGGGCTGCGAAGCCAGCGAAGTCCGTTGTCTCCTTGCCAGTCAACTCGTCCAGTTCCAGTCTCGCGACGCTCACCGGGCTGGTACTGAACACGTTCGGTCCGCTCAGGTAGCGCAAGTTAATGAATCGCACGGCGTCGGTTTCCTTTGCGGTCTGATGGCATAGCGGCAGCAGCGGCCGAACTGTCTGCGAGTCAGTAGCGGTTGTGCGCGGGACCGATGGCCGGCATCCGCGAACCGAAGTCGAAGAGGCAGCCGGCTGGCAGCAGGTGGAGCTGCACGCCGAACAGGGTGATGGGGTCGCAGTCACCGGCTGCATGGACGACAGTGGCATCCTCGGCGTCCACCACAGTCGCGACGCCGCTGCCGATCACCTCGAAGCCGTCGCCGTCAATCAGCACGCCGGTGTTCTCGTCCAGTCCGATGCCGAGGTGCTCGGGATCGAGGGCGACCGCACTCAGGAGCCGGGGCAACCGCCCGCGCTCACCGAAATGCATGTCGATCAGGGCATGCGGCACCAGTCCGAGGCCGGGGCCGGTGCGTACGGCCGCTGCCGACACTTCGGAGCCCGGCGCCGCCAAGGATCATCGTCCGACCCAGTGCGGTAGCTCCCGCGCTAGTGCCGCCGACCACGAGGCCGTCGCTGAGGCGCTGCGAGATGATGTCGTTGGTCCGCGACCCGACGAGGGTGCGCAGCTTCGCCTGGTCGCCGCCGCTGAAAAAAACACCGGTCGCGGTGGAAAGTAGCTCGGCCGCCGCGTCGCCGTCGGCGTCCCCGCGGCCCCGGAGCCTCAGTTCCCTGGTGTGTTCAACGCCAAGTTTGCGGAACACTCGCTCGTAGTCGTCCAGTACCTCTTCCGGTACGTCGCTGGCAGTCGTGATGAGCACCAGCCGGGCTTGGTCGCCTCCGCACAGTTCGACGAATCGTTCGAGCAGCCCAGCCCCGCAGCAACGGTCCTCGGCGCCTCCGATGATGAGCAGCTGACCTGGAGATCCCCCGTCGTCCACGGCCTCCGCCCTCGTCTCGGACCCGAGCGGTCCACGACGCAGTGTTACCCGGCGTTACTCAGCGTCAACCATGGGTGCCGTCGGACTCGGCGGCGTGGCTAGGCCAGGTATCGCCAGGCCAGCTGGGGATGGCTAGGCCAGCGTGGGGGTGGCTAGGCCAGCTGGGGGTGGCTAGGCCAGCTGGGGGTGGCCAGGCCAGCACGGGATGGCCAGCTAAATCAGCCGCTAGCGAGCGCCGGACGGCTGAGCTCCCGATGACGGGAGGGCACCGCGACGCGGCGCTGACCTCGGCCTCGACAACTCATCGGGCAACTGCAGCAGCGGATTCGTCGCGCTGGCGACAACGTCTCCGGCGATGTCGATAACCTTGCGGCCGCGGCTCCGAGCTGCTTCCCTCAGCTGCTCAAACGCCTGCCGGGGCTTGATGCGGTGCCGCTCGGCAAGCACGCCGATCGCCTGCTCGACCCGGATGCGGGTGGCCAGTGCATGCTCGAGCTGGCTGACCGTGGCGCGGAGCCGGCCCGCCTCACTTGCGGTACCGGACTGACCGGATGGCTTCGCGGTCGACATCGCCGCGCCGCTCTCGGCTGCCAGGAGATCGGCCAGGACCATCGCGCACGTCAGGTCGGGCAGGTCGTCGCTACCGACCCGCCAGCCGTCCTTCGTGCGCCGCACCACCGGCTCGTCCTGAACGAACGCGGCAACGGCCGCGATATCCGGCAGGGTGGCGTCCGTCACCTGGCTGTAGGTCACCTGGCTGTAAGTCACATTCGGCTGCCTGGCACCGTCAGCGGGGCGAGCGGCAGCCGGGACCCTGCCCAGCGGTACAGGGCCTGCCGGTACTGGGCCTGCCGGTACTGGGCCTGCCGGTACTGGGCCTGCCGGCACCGGGCCCGCTGGAACCGGGCCCGCTGGAACCGGGCCTGCGGAGATTGGTCCGGGCGGGGTGGTCCCGCCGACCGTGACCTGTGCTGGTGACTTGGCCGGGCTCGCGTGCCGGCCGCGCTTGCGTGTCACCGTGTACCAGCTAGCTCGCCGAGGCGCTGCTTGACGTCGGCCACCGAGGGGTTGGTCAGCGCGCTGCCATCCGGGAATACCACGGTGGGAACGGTCTGGCATCCGCCATTAACCGACATGACAAAGTCGGCGGCGGCGGGGTCTTCCTCGATGTTGACCTCAGCCATCTCGATCCCATCTGCTGCCAGCTGGCTCTTAAGCCGACGGCAGAACGCGCACCACGTCGTGGTGTACATCGTCAGCGACTGCGGCACCTTGATTCTCCCTCTCGGCCATGCTTCCCCACTAAATTTAAGCTAACGCTGGCGGCCGTCGTGCGCTTCCCGACCCCTCGCAGGCATGCGAAATGCAAGCAAACCGTAAAGGCTTGCCGGCTGGCGCACTCAAGTGGTCCCTGGCCACCACTGTGACGGACGGGAGAGCGGTGCAGATGCCCGAGCGGCAGGATCCGGCCAGCGTAAAGCCTCCCGCCGCGTCCCTGAGCGGGCCCGAGGCGGTCCTGGCCAACCTGGATCCCGAACAGCGCGAGGTTGCTCTGGCCGCGCGAGGGCCGGTGTGCGTGCTGGCCGGAGCCGGGACAGGTAAAACGAGGGCGGTCGCCCACCGCATCGCCTACCTCGCTGCGACGGCGCAAGCTGACCCGGCCCGTGTGCTCGCGGTCACATTCACGACCAGGGCAGCAGGCGAGCTTCGCGGCCGGCTACGCCAGCTCGGCCAGCTCGTGCCGGGGACAGCCCTTGACAAGGTGCAG
Source organism: uncultured Actinomycetota bacterium (assembly GCA_963831615.1). Taxonomy (GTDB): domain Bacteria; phylum Actinomycetota; class Actinomycetes; order Streptosporangiales; family Streptosporangiaceae; genus JAJYUU01. The sequence continues at coordinate 1,640,815 of CAWHQU010000008.1, forward strand.
GCCAGGACTTTCCACTCCGCAGCACTGCGGCAGCTCACTCACTTCTGGCCAGACACCGTCGGCGGCGCGCCACCGCGTGTGCTGGACTCCAAGATCAGCCTGGTCGCTGAGGCGGCGCGCCGCCTGCGAATCTCCGCTGGCCTGCCTGAGCTGCGGGACGCGGCGGGCGAGATCGAGTGGGCCAAAGTGACGCAGGTCCGGCCCGATGAGTACGCCGCCGCTAGCGCCAAGGCCGGGCGCACGCCGCCGCTCGACGCAGCGGCGCTGGCCAGGATCTACGCGGGCTATGAGGAGCTGCGCACCGAACGCCACCTAGTGGACTTCGAGTCGGTGCTTGAGCTAACCGCGGCCATACTTGCCGAGTACCCGGTCGCTGCCCGTTCCCTTCGGGATAGGTACGTCGCCTTCGTGGTGGACGAATACCAGGACGTGAACCCGCTGCAGAAGCTTCTGCTCGACATGTGGCTAGGGGGACGAGATGAGATCTGCGTCGTTGGTGACCCGCGCCAGACGATCTACTCGTTCACTGGTGCGAGCCCGGCGTACCTGACCGGCTTCCCGGCTGAGTTCCCGGCCGCAACGGTGATCCGGCTGGTGCGCAACTACCGGTCGACACCTGAGGTCGTGACGCTCGCCAACAAGCTGGTTGCGGCCGCCGGGCGGTCCGGCCCTGGTGCGCTCGTCGCCCAGCGGCCGGCCTGGCCCGGCTCCGCGGCTGACTGAACACCCTGACGAGCCGGATGAGGCAGCCGCCGTTGCCAGGCAGGTGCGGACATTGCTTAAGGGCGGCACGCCGGCCGCCGAGATCGCTGTGCTGGTCCGCACAAACGCGCAGACCGCGGTGTATGAGCAAGCGCTCGCCGAAGCTGGCCTGTCGTTCCAGCTGCGTGGCGCCGAGCGGTTCTTCGACCGCGACGAGGTACGCCAGGCGGTCGGGTTGCTGCGTGCCGCGGCCAGGTCCGCCGCAGCGACCGATGACCCGGTCGCTGAGGTCAGGGCCATTCTTGCCAGCATCGGCCTGACGGCGCAGCCGCCGGCGGCCGGGGCACCGCGCGCGAGCGCTGGGAATCGCTGGAATCGCTGGCGCAGCTCGCTGCCGACTTCTTCGCCGCCAGCCCGGAGGCCGGGTTGCCTGACTTGTCAGCCGAACTCGCGGTTCGCAGCGCGATCGGGCACGCCCCGGCCATGGCAGGGGTCACGCTCGCCTCGTTGCACTCTGCCAAGGGACTGGAGTGGCAAGTCGTCTTCCTGCCCGGCCTCACCGACGGCACCGTGCCGATCGTCTACGCCCAGACCGACGAGGCGGTCGAGGAAGAGCGCCGGCTGCTGTATGTCGGCATCACCAGGGCGCGCGAGCGGCTCTATCTTTCCTGGGCACTGTCCAGGGCGCCGGGCGGGCGCCGAACGCGAAAGCCGTCGAGATTCCTGGCGGACCTGACGGCAGGGCGGACGGCGCGCGGCGGCGAACGCGCGGCGGCTGCCGGCCGGCCAGGAGCAGGGCGGGCAGGCGCGCCTGGCAACGCGTCACGGGCCGCGCGCGCCAGCCCGGATCCAGGCGACCCGCTTTTCGGCCAGCTCAGGGAATGGCGGCTGGCGGTCAGCAAAGAGCAGGGCGTGCCTGCTTACGTTGTCTTCTCGGACGCTACTCTGCAGGCGATCGCGGCTGCGCGGCCTGCCAGCCGCGCCCAGCTGGCGGGCGTCCCCGGTGTGGGTGCCGTGAAGCTCGACAGGTACGGTGCCGCAGTGCTCGAACTATGCGCCGCGCCGCCGGCGACTCCAGGTAGTCAGGCGGCGCCATGACGAAGGCGCTCGACGAGGTCATCGGCCTACTGGACCTGGAACAGATCGAGCAGGACATCTTCCGCGGTGACAGCCCGGTGGGCGAGCGCCGGCAGCGGGTATTCGGCGGCCAGGTGGCGGGCCAGGCACTTGTCGCCGCGGGCCGTACGGTGCCGGCCGACCGGCCGGTGCACTCGCTGCACGCTTACTTCATCCGGCCCGGTGACCCCACGGTCCCGCTGGTATACATCGTGGAGCGGGTCCGCGACGGACGGTCCTTCACCACACGCCGCGTCACCACGGTTCAGCACGGCAAGACGATCTTCACGCTGTCCGCCTCGTTCCACGGTAACGAGCCCGGCATCGAGCACGCCGATTCCATGCCAGCGGTTCCAGGCCCGGAGGATGTGGAGCCCACAGCCGACCGGTTGCGGCGGTTGCGCGGGCCGTCAACGGAGGAGTACTCCTGGCGCAACCCGATCGACATCAGGTACGTCGGGCCACTCGCTGCTGAGGCCGCACTCGACCGGTCGCTGATCTCCTCGCGCAGTGTGGTCTGGCTGCGGGCCGACGGCGATCTGCCCGACGATCCGCTGCTGCATGTCTGCCTGATGACTTACGCGTCCGATATGACACTGCTGGACACGGTTCTGCAGGCGCACGGGCTGTCGTGGAGTGACGGGCTGATCTCAGGCGCGAGCCTTGATCATGCGATGTGGTTTCACCGCCCGTTCCGGGCTGATGAGTGGCTCCTGTACGTTCAGGACTCGCCGATCGCTAGCGGCGGCAGGGGACTAGCCAGGGGCGAGGTATACACCCGCGACGGAGAACTCGTCGTTTCGGTGGTGCAGGAGGGGCTGCTGCGCCCGCGTCAGCCCGGCTGATGCCGGTGAGCTTGTTAGGTAACGGGTAAGCGGCAGCCGGGCAACAAAGAAGTCGCAGGTAGAAAAAGAGTTGCCCAGTCCGAGGGGGGGTACGTAGGCTTCTGCTTGTTCGCTCGCCCTGCCAACCCAACGTGCCCGAGAGGAGGTGCCCGGATGTTGAACTTCAAACTTGCCGACGTGGTTGCCACGCCGGCTGCCATGCGGCCGCTCGCCGGTTCCGGCGCGGGTGCCTTCACGTGTGATGGCGCCTGGGATGGCTCTTTCGCCGACCAGTTTGCCGTTGGGCTGGCCGTGCCGCGCATCCGGAGCTCCTTCGCTGTGGCTCCGCAGGTTCAGGCGCGGACGGCTAACGCCTTCGGCAGCGGCTACCAGGGGAGCAGTGTCGGTATCGGCGCTCTCGGCATCGGCGGCAGCACCAAGCAGCACAACCAGATGACCCGCATTTACCCGGTCGCCCCGGGTGGAGTGGGTCCGCATCCGGCGAGGGAACCGGATCCGGTCTAATAAAGACCGGCCAGATCCCCTCCAGGCCGCGGACCCGACAAGGGTCCGCGGCCTTCGTTATGCGAGGCCACAGATTGTCAGAGGCGTGAGAGAAGCTCGACGAGTAGTGGAGAGGGGATGGCACCGATGCAGTGGCCCGGCACAACTGGCGTGCTGGAGGGACTAGCCGAGGTCTCCGACAGCGCAGGGCTCAGCAACCAGGCATTCGACGGCCAGGCGTTTGCCAGCGCTGAGTTGCCGTGCAGGGATGACCCGGAGCTGTTCTTCGCGGAGTCACCGGATGATGTCGAGTTCGCGAAGTCGCTGTGCGGAAGCTGCGCGATGAGGATGGTCTGCCTTGCCGGGGCAATCGCCCGCGCGGAGCCATGGGGCGTCTGGGGCGGCGAGTTGTTCCTGCGAGGCGAGATTGTCCCGCGCAAGCGGCCACGGGGACGTCCGCGTAAGGACGCGGTTGCGGCCTGACAAGGGCCGGTGCCGCACTGAACCGACAACGACGATGGGATAGGTGCGACCGTGCGTATACACGCCGAGCTGGCACGCGAGCGGCAACAGGGCCTGCTCGCGAGCGCCGCTGCGCAGCGGGAAGTGCAGCGGGCGCAGCTCTACAACAGGATCTCCCGGCAGGCTGAGCGGGCCGAGCGACGCCAGCTCAGTCAGCGCGATCAGGCCACCCGGCTGAGGGGCCGACTCAAGCAGCTCGAGTCGGCCGGCTAGCAGCCGGACAGGCCTTCGGAGGGGCCCGGGGAGCTAACAGGCTTCCCGGGCCCCGATGGTTTTTGTGGTCCGCTACGCGGTCTTGACGCCCTTTTCATCCAGGGCAGGATCGATGCTCGGCCCGTACCCCGGTACCCAGCGGAGCACCTCGGCTCGGAACGCCCCGGTGCACCCGAGCTGGCATAGCACCCCGATGCCAGCGGTTGAGACCCGGTGAATCAGCACGTAGGAAGGCGGCAGGTTAAACCGCCGGGCAGCGCCGGCTGTCCGGACGTCGGCCATCCGGGCGGCTTCGACTCGCATCCACTCACGGCTGAAGGCGAACGTCTCGGCTCGTGACGGCTCGGCCAGTGGCGCAAGAAACGCGTGCAGCTCATCGAGATCGATCGTCACGCCGGGACGCAGGAAGCCATGGGCGCGCAGGTCCTGCTCGACCTGCTCGATCTCACCGCCATTGTGCAGGAGCCACAAGAGCCGGCCGAATATCAGCGGCAACCCGTCGGGGAGCCGGTCCACCGCGCCGAAGTCAAGCACGCCAAGCCGCCCGTCGGGCAGCAGCCGGAAGTTGCCTGGATGCGGATCGGCGTGCAGCAGACCTGCTCTGGCCGGCCCTGAAAACAGGAACCTGACCAGCACGATGCCCGCGGCGTTCCGCTGTTCCTGCGTTCCGGACGCGATGATCTCTGCCAGCGGGACGCCGTCCATCCACTCGCTGACAAGCACGTGATCGGTGGCCATCAGCACCTGCGGAATGACAATGTCCGGGTCGCCGGCGAAGGCGACCGCGAACGCCTGCTGCGACGCGCCCTCTAGCCGGTAGTCGAGTTCCTCCACGACCCTGGCTCGCAACTCGTCCAGCATCGGCTTCACCTCAAGACCGGGCATGAGTACGCCGAACAGCCTGCCCACGCGGCTGAGCTGGGTGAAATCGTTGCTGAGCGCGCGGGCGGCGCCCGGGTACTGGATCTTCACGGCGACCTGGCGGCCGTCACGCCAGACGGCGCGGTGTACTTGCCCGATCGACGCGGCAGCGGCAGGCTCGTCGTCGAACTCGGCGAAGTGCGTACGCCAGTCGGTGCCGAGGTCCTTTGCCAGCACCCGGTGGACCGCTGCGGCTGGCAGCGGCGGCGCCGACTCTTGCAGCCTGGTCAGCGTCGTGCGATACGGGCCAGCGATCTCCGGCGGCAGCGCGGCCTCGAAAATCGATAGTGCCTGGCCGAGCTTGAGTGCACCGCCCTTGAGTTCACCGAGGACCCGGAAGACCTGCTCCGCAGTCCGCTGCTGCAGTTCTTGGGCGACGATCTCGGCGGGCCTGCCGCCGAGTCGCTTGCCCAGCCCGAGGGCTGCCCGGCCGGCCACTCCCACCGGCAGCGAGGCCAGCTTGGCCGTCCTGACAACAGCGCGCTGCGGCAGATCGCTCATGATCTCTATTGTCGGCTAAGCAGGGCTGCGCTTCTACCGGCAGTCGTCCGGCAGGCCGCAACGGCAGCCAGGTCAATCCCCGCGCCGGGCCGGCACCGGAGATCCAGCACTGGCGAACCGCGCGCACTATCCGCGCCGTTAACTGCGGTAGACGGAGCATCTAGCCCGCCAATCGCCAGGTTCCTGGAGGAGCGCATTCATGATCAACCGACTGCTCATGACCGCGGGCGCTGTTGCCACAGTGGCCGGAATCATATTTGCCTTGCAGGGCTTCGGCGTCGTGGGCGGCAGCGTGATGTCGGGAAGCTCACTATGGGCGGCGCTCGGACCGCTCATCGCGGCGGCTGGGCTGGCCGCTGTCGCCGTGGGAGTCTGGCGACAGCGCTCATCAGGCCGGGCCCGCAGCTAGCCGGCCAGCCCCAGCTAGCCCGGCGCGAGCTAGCCCGGCATTAGGTAGCGCCGTAACTTCCGCAGGTGCAGGCCGGATGCGGCGGCCAGCTTCGGCGTCGCCATTGCCAGGACGGCAGCACGAGTTCCAGTGTCGCGCTGGCTGTCGCCTGCGCTAGCGGTGAGCGGTCAGCGAAGGCGATTGCCTGTGCGGCCGCCTGGCCCGCCACCGATGTGGCCAGTACAGCGTCGCATCCAGGCGGATTCGCGGTGCGCTCGGTCAGCTGGGCGAGAATGAGCGGCCACGCCGCGTCTCGCTGCGCCCTGGCTAGGTCAATGCAGCGGAGGCAGGCAGTGACCCCGGGTTGCACGAGCGGGCCGACGACGCCGATGGCCTCATCCGCGTAGACCGACAGATACGCCTGCCGCTGGCGCAGTAATTCGGCCGTTTCGGCAGGCGAGCGGCGGCCGACGAGTACGAGTAAGTCAGCCGGGCTGACTTGCTCACGGCCGCCACCTGGCCCGGCTGCCGCGAGCCCTGAGCGGGTCAGCAGGTCGGCGACGAGCTCGGCAAGAAGACCGGCCCCGGCTACCTGCACCGTGCACGACGAACGCCGGGCGAGCCGGCTTGCACCACCATCACTGTCCTGCTCAGACACCGACGTTGTCGCGAGTACCGGCAGAAGCTGCTGGCGTAGCTCCGGCGGCAGCGCGCGCAGAACCTCGGACGGGAAGTCGACGACTGCGCCAGCAGCCGCGAGCAGTCCGATGATCCGCTCAGCCACAGGCGGCGGCACACCGCGCCGGCTGGCCTCGGCGATGAGCTGGTCCCGGTCCCGGCTGCCGTCAAGCAACCGGATCACGTCGGATGCCCTGCTCATGCCGGAGATCGCCACCGCGCGGCGCGGGTCGATGCCGATCTGCACCGTGTCCTGGTCCCGCCAGAGCGGCAGCAGTCCTGGTCTCAATGCCGGTTTCACAGCGCCGAGAGTGCCACGACGGACTGACAGTCGGCTGCCGCGGCAGGTGGCGGGCTGGCAAAGTTCCCGGGACCAGGCCGCCCGCCCCCCTTCCCCAGAAGCAGCGGACGGGCCCGGTCCCGAGCAACCCTTGGCCTGCGAAGTTAGGCTCGGCGAGCCGGCTGGTCAAGGCCACTCTGTGGACATTGGTGTGCGGATCGTGGGGATTGCGCGGCGTGTCGCTGTGGACAACTGTGCGCACGCCTGTGCATTTCGCTGGCCACAGCCGGATGACAGCTAGCTGAACTGCCAGAACAGCATCCACTCGCTGTGGACGCAGATTGCCCTGCGCTAAGCGGGCGGTAGCGGGCCGCTGTCCCCGCCCTCAGGCTCGGAACCTGACGGATCCTCCGCGGCACCCGGTTCGCCTGGCGCGTTGTCAAGGTCAGAAATATCGAGCTCCGGCCTGCCGCGCAGGAAACCTTCGGGGTCGTCGAAGTCGTCGGCGGTTGGCAGCAAGTCTGGGTGAGACCAGATCCTGTCCCGCCCGGCTACGCCGCGCTCAGTGGTCAGGCTCTGCCAGATGGCCGCCGCCTCGCGGAGCCGACGGGGCCGAAGTTCGAGTCCCACCAGCGTCGCGAACGTTCGCTCCGCCGGTCCGCCGGTAGCCCGCCGGCGCCTGATTGCCTCGGCGAGAGCTACTGCCTGGGGCAGTCGATCTGCGGCAGCTGCCGCCACGACGGTGGAAACCCAGCCTTCCACGAGGGCGAGCACGGTCTCCAGCCGGGAGAGAGCAGCCTTCTGTTCCGGGGTGTCCTCAGGCTGGAACAACGCGGCACCGGACAGTACCTCGTTGAGAGCCTCCGGATTGGCCGGGTCGATCTGCGGCATGGCGTCGCGAAGCGCCGAGGCATCAACCTTGATGCCGCGCGCGTAGTCCTCGACGGCTCCGAGCAGCCTGGCTCGCAGCCACGGCACATGGCCGAACAGCCTGTGGTGAGCAGCTTCCCGCAGGGCGATGAACAGCCGAATCTCGTCCGGCTCCACCGACAAGCCGGTGCCGAAGGCCGCGACGCCCGCGGGAAGCAACGCCGCAGTTCCTGGCGGCCCGAGCGGCAGGCCAACGTCGGTCGAGCTGACGACCTCCTCGGCCAGCGCGCCGACCGCCGCACCGGTCTGGCCGCCAACCATCATCCCGCCGATCTTGCGCATCATCCCGCCAAGACCGCCCAGGCCACCGAGCCCGCCCAGCATCGCCTGCATTTCTGGCGGCAGGTCTGCGGCAAGCTCCGCCGGATCGCTGCTGATGAGGCTGCTCATTGCGTCCACCGCGCGGGCGGCGATCGGATCGCAGAGCTTCGACCAGACGGGCAGCGTCGCTTCCACCCACTCCGCCCTGCTCCACGCCTGCGGCGTCCGGATCCCGCTCGGGAATTCCGTCGTATCTTCCAGCCACAGGTCTGCCAGCCGCAGCGCTTCAACGACCTTGCTGCGGTCGGTCTCCAGGACGCTAGCGTCGCCCTTCTGCGCAACGGTCTGGCGGGCGATGTTCTTGGCCAGGTCCCAGTTCACCGGGCCGCCCTGCCAGGACATGAGGTCAGCAAACTGGCGGAGGGCGTCAGCGAACTGCTGCGGGTCGCCTAGCGGACCGAGCGGTCCGGCGCCGCCGAAGGGTCCCGGCGGGCCGCCGCCCGCGCCGCCGGAACCGGTGCCGCCGGGTCCGCTCGGGTCGTCCCCGGAGCCGCCACCCGGACCGAAGCCGAAGGGAGGTTCAGTCATCTGCCCGGCCTCTCAGGCAGGATGGAAGGGTCCACACTCGCCAAGCTATCCCAGGAGCGATCCCCAGTGAGCAACCGAGTAGCCCGGGTTCGCCACGAGCGCAGCCACGGCGCGCCTTCGGGAGCTCCGGTCGTTGCGGTAACCGGGGCAGCTCGCGGCCTCGGCGAGGCGCTGACTGCCCGCCTTGCGACGTCCGAGCTGATCGGGCGGGTCGTGGCGATCGACGAGAGCAGGGGCGACGTCAGCGGCGTCACCTGGCGGATCGTCGACGTCCGCGATCCGGCGCTGGCCGGGCGGCTGGCTGACGTGGACGTCATCGTGCACACCGACGTCGATCTGTCGCCCGATTCCGACGCCAGGGCGAGGCGCGCGTTCAACGTGCGCGGCGCCCAGACCGTCCTTACTGCTGCCGCGGCAGGCGGCGTGAGCCGGGTCGTGCTGGTGACCAGTGCCATGGTCTATGGCGCTCAGCCTGACAATCCGGTGCCGCTCCCCGAGGATGCGCCGCTGAGCGCGGACTCGGACGGGAGCGTGGTGGGAGACCTGCTGGAGATCGAGCACCTGGCCGAGCGATCGTCGCGCGCCTATCCGGGCCTGCAGGTGTGCGTCGCCAGGCCGGCAGCGCTGGTCGGTGTGGGGATCGACACACTGATCACCAGGCATTTCGAGGCACCCCGCCTGCTCGCGGTCAAAGGCTGCGCCGCCCACTGGCAGTTCTGCCACGTCGACGACCTGGTGTCGGCCCTGGAGCTGGCGGCGGTCGGCCAGGTCAGCGGTGCCTTCGCGGTAGGCAGCGACGGCTGGCTGGAGCAGGACGAGCTGGAGGAGATTGCCGGGCTGCGCCGGATCGAGCTGCCCGCCGGGCTTACTTTTGCCACCGCGCAGCGCCTGCACCGGGCGGGAATCACTCCGGCACCGGTTACCGACCTGCGCTACGTGGTGTACCCATGGGTCGTCGACTGCAAGGCCCTGCGAGAGGCGGGCTGGCAGCCCAGCCACGACAACGCCGAGGCGCTCGGCGTGCTGCTAGAGCAGCGGGCCGGGCATCACGCCGTGGCCGGGCGAAGGCTGGACCGGAAGGACGCGACGATCACCGCCGCTGGCGCGACCGTCGCGGTGATCGGCACCGCGGCCATCGTTCGCCAGGTCCGCAGGCGGCGGCGCGGGACCTGACGGGATGTCCGGCCCTTCGTGCGGTGCCTGTAACTTGGCATGGTGACCGTCGTCAGGATGACCGATGTGCGCTCTGAGCCGTTGTCGGTCGATGAGATTCGGGCAACTGCCGCCGACCCAGCAGCGGGCGCCATCGCGCTGTTCATCGGGACGGTGCGAGATCACGATAACGGACGAGGCGTGACGGCCCTGTCCTACAGTGCTCATCCCTCGGCCGGCACTGAGCTCAGCCGGGTCGCGGAGAAGATCGCTGCCAGCTATCCGATCCTGTCCCTCGCGGTAACGCACCGGGTCGGCGACCTGCAGGTCGGTGACGTGGCGGTCGTCGCCGCCGTCGGAGCACAACACCGGGATGTCGCTTTTGCCGCATGCCACGCGCTCATCGACGAGCTGAAGGCGACGGTGCCGATCTGGAAGCACCAGTCCTTCGCTGGCGGCGAGAGCGAGTGGGTGGATGGTGCGTAGAGCGCGCGCGGTACCTGCATGGCTTCCAGGCAGTCCGCGCCGGCTGGCGACGCTGGCGATCGCAGGGATCTGCGTGCTGGCCGCGCTCGTAGTGGCCGCCGTCGTGTCGGTGCCCTATGTTGCGCTGACTCCCGGTCCCACCTTGAATACCCTCGGTAAGCCCGAGGGCACGGAGCTCATCCAGATCACAGGCGTTCGCACCTACCGGACGACCGGCCATCTCAACATGGTGACGGTGTCCTACACGGGCGGACCGGGGACCGACTTCAACATCTTCAGCGCGCTCCGCGCCTGGCTGACGCCGAATGACGCGGTCGTGCCGGAGAGCGAGATCTACTCCTCGGGGCAGACTCAGCAGCAGGTGGTGCAGCAAGACACCCAGGAGATGCTGGGCTCTCAGCAGGACGCCACCGCGGCTGCGCTTTGCTACCTGGGCATCAAGTTCACGACACTCGCACCGATCGCGGGCACCAGCCCGGGCACGCCTGCCTATGGTGTGCTGCACAGCGGGGAGGACATCACGGCCGTCGACGGCATGCCGATCAGCTGTGACAACAACGTCGTCACCATGATCAGGGATCGCAAGCCCGGCGCGGACGTGACACTCACTATCGAGCGCAACGGAAGCACTAAGTCGGTGACGCTCGCGACCAAAGACGTTCAAGGGCAGCCCGTAGTGGGCGTCAACCTGGCTCCGGCTACTTACAAATTCCCGTTCAGCGTCAAGATCAACTTGTCCGATATCGGCGGGCCTAGCGCCGGGCTGATGTTCGCGCTGGGGATCATCGACAAGCTCACCCCGGACAACCTCACCGGCGGTAAGTTCATCGCGGGAACGGGGGAGATCGCGCCGAACGGGACGATCCAGCCGATCGGCGGAATCCAGCAGAAGATGGCTGGGGCGCGAGCGGCCGGCGCCACGATCTTCCTGGCGCCGGGAAGCAACTGCGTCAACACTGCCGGCGCTGTGCCCGCCGGGCTGCGGCTGGTCAAAGTCAATTCGCTCAGCCAGGCAGTCAGCGAACTGCAAGCCATCCGCAACGGGCAGCCGGTACCGTCCTGCTGACGGTTTCGGGCGCGCCTGCGCCACCCAGTCGCGGCGGTTGGCTAGCCTTTAGCGCGGGTCGGGCTTGCCAGTCCGGCGGTCCGGACTGAACATCCGGCGGGTCCGGGCTGAACTCTTGGCTTGCCCTCGCTGAACTCGCCGGTGCCGGGGCCAGGCGCGCGGCTGCTACGGCCCGTTGCCACCGCTGAGGGCGTACGCTCGGAGGCAGGGACATCCAGGACGGGGTTGCGGGCTTGGCGCGCGCCAGCACGGCGCGCACTGGCAGGATGCGCCGGGCCGTCCGGGATCGATCGAGGGGCGGAAAACTAAACCGGACTCCGCTAACGGGATGAACCGGAGCAGAGAACCGGGTTGGACTAGGTGAGCTCAACGGCATGAGGGAAGGAGCGGGACTGGTCGTGGCGCCTCGTGTGCTGGTTGACGCAACAGCGGTACCTGCCGACCGGGGTGCGCTTGGCCGATACGTAGACGGCCTGGTCTGTGCCCTCGGCGCGGCTGGCGCCGATCTCGCGGTGGCCTGCCAGCGGGCAGACGAGGAACGTTACGGCCACCTGGTGCCGAACGCCCGGGTGGTGGCCGGCCCGCCAGCTATCGCGCACCGGCCTGCCAGGCTGGCATGGGAACAGAGCGGGCTGCCGCTCGTCGCTCAGCAGGTCGAGGCAGGCGTCATCCATTCCCCGCACTACTCGATACCGCTGCGCCCAAGCACACCGGTCGTTGTGACGATCCACGACCTGACCTTCTTCACCGAGCCGGACGCGCACAGCCCGGTCATTGCCACCTTCTACAAAGCGGCGATCCGTACCTCGGCGCGGCGCGCTACGCGAATGATCGTCCCGTCCAAGGCCACCAGGGACGAACTGGTCCGGGTGCTGGCTGCTGATCCGACCCGGATCGACGTGGCGTATCACGGCGTCGATCACAACTTGTTCCACCGGCCGGACGAGCGGCAGCGACGTTCGGTATCGGATCGCCTCGGCCTGCACGGCAAGGGATACGTCGCGTACCTGGGCACGCTGGAGCCTCGCAAGAACGTTCCGGCCCTGATCACCGGCTGGGCCGCGGCAGTCGCCGACCTGCCCGATCCGCCTGCCCTGGTGCTAGCCGGGGCCAGCGGCTGGAGCGAGGAAGTCGACGAGGCTGTCGCCAGGGTGCCAGCTCACCTGCATCTGGTCCGGCCTGGTTATCTGCACTTCAACGACCTGCCGGGCTTCTTCGGCGGCGCGATGGTGGTGGCATTCCCCAGCACCGGCGAGGGCTTCGGGCTCCCCGCCCTGGAGGCGATGGCATGCGGCGCGCCAGTGCTGACTACTCATCGAACGGCGCTGCCCGAGGTGGGCGGGGATGCGGTGGCCTACACCGAGCCGGACGCCGAGAGCATCCGCGCCGCGCTGCGCTCCCTGCTAGACGACCCGGGCCGGCGTACCGCGCTTGGCGAATCCGGCTACTCCAGGGCCACCGAGTTCAGCTGGGCCGCGTCGGCTGAGGCGCACATGATCAGCTACGAGCGCGCGGCCGCGCAGGGCGCCGAGTAACAACGCTGCCCGGCGTCAGAGCCTGCCGTCCTGGCCGCGCTGCCGCAGCTCCTCGACTATCTGCTTGACCTCCTGGGCGCGCGAGCGGGCGCACACCAGGGTGGCGTCGGGAGTATCTACGATCACCACGTCGTCGAGCCCGATCACTGCGATGACCCGATCGGTCGTGGAAACCAGCACCGCGTCTTTCACGTCGCGGGCGATTACCTCCGCTTCCGGGGCAATCACCAAGTTGCCCGACTCATCGGTCGGCAGCGACTCGCCGAGCGAATCGAAATCGCCGACGTCAGTCCACGGAAAGTCGGCCGGGACGGTAGCCACTCTCCCTGCGGCGGCGGCGCCTTCAAGGACGCCGTAGTCGACAGAAATCTTCTCCAGGCCTGGCCATACGTCAGCTAGCACGCGGGCTTGGTCGGAGCCGCCCCAGGCGGCTGCGATCTGCTGGATACCAGCGTGCAGCGCGGGCCGCTGCCGGGCGAGTTCGTCGAGGAAGGTCCGCACCCCGAACACGAAGATCCCGGCATTCCACAGATACTGCCCGGATTGCAGGTACCGGGCTGCCACCTCGTGGGATGGCTTCTCCTTGAACTCGGCAACCCGCCGGGCCTCACCCTGCACCGTCTCGCCGAGCTTCAGGTACCCGAACCGGACCTCAGCGTGCGCCGGCCTGATGCCAATTGTCGTCAGGTAGCCGTCCTCCGCGGCGGCCGCTGCCTGCGCGATGATCTGGGCGAACCGCTCTGGCTCGCCGATAAGGTGATCAGCCGAGAAGGCTGCCATGACTGCGTCAGGATCGCGCTGAGCCAGGACCGCGCAAGCGAGGCTGACGGCTGCGCAGGAGTCCTTGGGAGATGGCTCGACCAGGATGTTGGCGGCCGGAACCTCAGGCAGCTGGGCGGAGATCGCCGCCGCGTGCGCAGTCCCGGTGACGACATAGATGTGGTCGGCGGGAGACAGCGGACCGATTCGGTCGATAGTTGCTTGCAGCAGCGACCGGTCCGTGCCGGTCAGCGGGTGCAGGAACTTCGGCTCGCAGGCACGCGACAACGGCCACAGCCGGGTGCCACTGCCACCTGCCAGAATCGTGGAGTACAGCATCTAGCCACTATGCCCGACCGCGGGACCGCTTTGCGCGGCAGTCGGGCTGTCAGCGCGAAAGGTACGACGACGGACCTACCGCCCATCACATCCGATCTGGAAGCCAGCCCATCGGACCATCTAGCCAGGGCTGCGGCGCCAGGCCGCGACGCAGACGGCACCGTCCGGCAGCTGGACGAGAGCGAGTTGCGATTTGACTGGCTTGCCCCGTTCGGCGTCGATATGCGGCTGACGATGGTCGTGCACCGGCGCGGGCGGCGTGACCCTACGTTCCGGATCGATCCGGCAGGTGCTATCTGGCGGACCTCGCTGACTCCGGCGGGCCCGGGGACGCTCCGGCTGGCCCCGGTCAGCACAGCCCCGGTGGCCAGCCCCAGCGCCCAGCAGCACGGCACCCGAGTGCAGGCGGCGGCCTGGGGGCCAGGCGGGCGCTGGCTGCTGACCAAGGTGCCGGACCTGCTCGGCGCCGCCGACGAGCCCAGTGCATTCCGCCCGCTGGATTCGCGGCTGGTCAGCCTGGTGCGGAGGTTCAGCGGCCTGCGGATCAGCCGGACCGAGCGGGTACTGGAGGCGCTCGTGCCGGCCGTGCTTGAGCAGAAAGTCGTCGGTATCGAGGCGCATCGCGCGTGGCGGCTTCTGCTTGCCTGGCACGGCCTGCCCGCGCCAGGACCGGCTCCGGCCGGAATGCGGGTGTTCCCGCCAGCGGAAGTCTGGCGCGCGATCCCGTCCTGGGACTGGCACCGGGCCGGCGTCGAAGCTGTCCGCAGCCGCACCATTGCGCACGCCGCTTCGGTGGCGGGCAGGCTGGAGGCCGCAGGAATGTTGCCCGCGGTGCAGGCGGACAGCATGCTGCAGTCGCTGCCCGGCATCGGTCCGTGGACCTCGGCTGAGGTCAGGCAGCGGGCGGCGGGAGACCCGGACGCGGTAAGCGTCGGCGATTACCACATCCCCGCTCTCGTCGGCTGGACGCTGGCCGGCGCGGCGACTGACGACGCAGGAATGCTCGACTTGCTCGCTCCGTATGCGGGCCAGCGTTACCGCGTCACCCGCCTTATCGAGCTGGGCGGAAGCGGACCGCCGCGCCGTGGACCACGGATGAGCGTGCGAGACTACCGCGGCCTGTGACTGGCGGGAAGCACACCGACCGCGGCCGGGTTAACGCTGCAACGGCCTCGCCGGGCTCGGTGTCAGTGCCGCTGCCTAGGGTGGAGACAAGGCGTACGCCGCCCGATGACGAAAGAGGTAATGCCATCAGCCCCGACGAGCCGAGCACCCATCAGCCGGCAGCGAGCGAGCGGGCGATCCCCGGTGCAGCAAACCCCGGTGCAGCAAACCCCTGTGCAGCAAACCCCGGTGCAGCAAACCCCGGTGCAGCAAACCCCGGTGCAGCAAACCCCGATGCGGCGAACCCTAATGCCATCCGTCGCGCGCTTGCCCGGGCCAGGGACGGTAAGACGCTGGACCCGGCGGAGGCTGCCGTCCTGCTGCGGGCGCGTGGTGACGACCTGACGACGCTGCTCGGGCATGCTGCTCGCGTGCGCGATTCCGGGCTGGCTGCGGCGGGCCGGCCAGGCGTTATCACCTACTCTCGCAAGGTCTTCATTCCGCTCACACGGCTGTGCCGGGACCGCTGTGCCTACTGCACGTTTGTCACGGTGCCGGGAAGGCTGTCGGCCCCGTTTCTTTCTCCGGATGAAGTCCTTCAGATTGCCCGCGACGGTGCGGCCCTTGGCTGTAAGGAGGCTCTCTTCACCCTCGGGGACCGCCCGGAAGCCCGCTGGAAGCAGGCTCGGGACTGGCTTGAGGCGGCCGGTTACGACGACACGCTGTCGTACCTGCGCGCAATGGCGATCAGGGTGCTAGAGGAGACTGGTCTCCTGCCGCACCTGAATCCCGGTGTACTGAGCTGGCAGGATTTCCAGCGGCTTAAGCCAGTCGCGCCGTCGATGGGCATGATGCTGGAGACGACATCGGAGCGCCTCTTCACGCAGCGAGGCGGCCCGCACTTCGGCAGCCCGGACAAGGATCCGGCCGTCCGGCTGCGCGTCCTTCAGGATGCCGGCCGCAGCAGCGTTCCGTTCACCACCGGGATCCTGATCGGGATCGGCGAGACGCTGGCCGAGCGCGCCGACTCGATCTTCGCGATCCGGCAGGTGGCCCGCGAGTACGGCGGCATCCAGGAAGTGATCGTGCAGAACTTCCGCGCCAAGCCCGATACCAAGATGCGCAGCACGCCCGACGCGGACCTGGCCGATCTGGCTGCGACGATCGCGGTGACGCGGCTGGTGCTCGGCCCTGCCGCGCGAATCCAGGCACCGCCGAACCTGATCGGAGAGGAGTACCAGCTCATCCTGTCCGCTGGTATCGACGACTGGGGTGGTGTCTCGCCGCTAACCCCCGATCACGTCAACCCAGAGCGGCCATGGCCGCAGATCGACGACCTGACGGCGCATACCGCGGCCGGCGGGTTCGAGCTGGCTGAGCGGCTGACGATCTATCCGCCTTACATCCGCGAGCCGTGGCTCGACCCGCGGGTGGGCCGGCACGTGACGGCGCTCGCGGACCCGGCGACCGGGCTCGCCGCAGCCGGCGCGATGCCGCAGGGACTGCCGTGGCAGGAGCCGGACGGCGGCTGGGGGGAGTCGACCGGCCGGACGGACCTGTTCACCACGATCGACACCACCGGGCGGACGGCAGACCGGCGGGATGACTTCGCGGAGGTCTACGGCGACTGGACTGAAGTCGGAGCTCGCATCGACCCGGCGGCATCGGCCGCCGCGCCACGCCGGGCTTCGGCAGAGGTGCTCGCCGCGTTGCGCAGTGCCGAGCGGGACCCGGCCGGGATCACCGATGAGCAGGCGCTGGCGCTGCTCGCCGCGGACGGGCCTGAGCTGGACGCGCTCGCAGCGCTTGCCGACGACCTGCGCCGGCAGCGGGCCGATGACGACGTCACTTACGTCGTCACCAGGAACATCAACTTCACCAACGTGTGCTATACCGGCTGCCGGTTCTGCGCGTTCGCGCAGCGCCGCACCGACGCCGATGCATACACGCTGTCCCTCGAGCAGGTCGGTGACCGGGCGGCGGAGGCATGGGAAGCCGGCGCGACCGAGGTCTGCATGCAAGGCGGCATCCATCCGGACCTGCCCGGCACCGCGTACTTCGACATCGCGGCTGAGGTCAAGCGGCGCTGCCCGGACATTCACGTGCACGCGTTCTCGCCGATGGAGGTGATGAACGGGGCGTCCCGCACCGGATTGCCGGTGCGCGAGTGGCTGGCTCGCGCTCGGGAGGCTGGGGTTGACTCGCTGCCGGGAACTGCCGCAGAGATCCTGGACGACGATGTGCGCTGGGTGCTGACCAAAGGCAAGCTCCCGGCGGCGGCCTGGATCGAGGTCATTACCACCGCGCATCAGCTCGGCATCCGCACGACTTCGACGATGATGTACGGGCACGTGGACACGCCCAGGCACTGGGTCGGGCACTTGCGGGTACTGCGCGGGATCCAGGAGCAGACCGGCGGTTTCACGGAGTTCGTGTTGCTGCCGTTCGTGCACGCGAGCTCGCCCATCTACCTGGCAGGCATCGCGAGGCCAGGACCGACGCGGCGGGAGAACCGGGCGGTGCACGCGGTATCACGGCTGATGCTGCACGGCGCAATCGACAACATCCAGTGCTCCTGGGTGAAGCTCGGCGCTGACGCCTGCCAGGACGTGCTCCGCGGCGGCGTCAATGACCTCGGCGGCACTTTGATGGAGGAGACCATCAGCCGGATGGCCGGCTCGGAGAACGGGTCCTACAAGACGATCAGTCAGCTAGCGGAGCTGGTGGCGCCAACCGGCCGGCAGCTGCGCCAGCGGACCACGCTGTACGGCGCGCCGTCCGCGGAGCGGATGGCCGCTGCGGCCGCCAGCGACGGCGTCTGCGCCTCGGTGCGTGGACCGCGAGTGGCGTTGCCGCTGCTGCAGCCGTAGGGCTACGGCGGGCGCAGAAACTGTCGCTTGAAATGCGGCAGCTGCGGTCGAACCGTGGTGTTAGCGGAGGAAGCTGCTGGCGCCGAACGCGGCCCAGACGACCTTGCCATCGGAGTCCTGGCGCTCGGGCGCAGGGCAGTAGCCCCACTGGTCGCTCAGCGAGGCCACGACCAGCAGGCCGCGGCCGGATTCCTCGAGCTGGTCCGGCTCCCGCAGCACGGGGATCCCGGCACCGGGATCCGCAACGGCGCAGACCACATGTGAGCCGACGTGCAGCAGCCCGAGCCGGATCGGCCACGGCGACACGTCGCCCGCCGCCCGCGGCAGTGCATGCCGGAGCGCGTTCGCCAGCAGTTCGGATACGACGGCCGCGACGTCGTCGGCGCGATCCGCCTCGCCCCACCGGTGCATGGTCCGCAGCGCGAAGGCGCGTGACGGCGCGATCGAGGCGGGCTCCGGAGCCGGCTTCCTCGTCGCCACCCTGGGCGCGGTCGTCCAGGCGCCGTGCCTGCCTGCCCCGGCCGGCCAGTCCTGGCAAGAAATCCGGGCCATCTGGACTGCCAACTGCAGCCACGGCCAGTCAGGGCCACTGACTGGAGCCAGCTGTGCTGATGGCGTGGTCATCAGAGGATCCAAGCGGGTCGACTGGGTCACGAGCACGGGACCAGGCACAACCACCTCGTGACCATCGGAGATATGGCCGTAATGACCTTATCCTGCCCGATGCACGGCGCAGTCGCAAGTGTCATCTGCATGTGCATTTGCATTTGTTGCCCGGTACGTCGCGGCGCTATGCTGCCTCCGTTACGTGCGTGTGCACGTGCATTTGCAATGTCAAGACGGAAACCCTTCTCCCGCAAGGAGCAAACATGCAGATCAGGAATGGCATGAGGGCCGGTGAGCTCGGGCCAGTCGAGTGGCGCAAGAGCAGCTTCAGCAACCCCAGCGGCAACTGCGTGGAGGCGGCGGCGCTGCCGGACGGCTCGGTGGCGGTCCGTAACTCTCGCGAGCAGGACGGCCCGGCGCTGGTGTACACCGGGGCAGAGATCGCCGCATTCCTGGCAGGCGTGCGGAATGGCGAGTTCGACGACCTTGGCTAACGGTTCGCGTGCGAAATAAGTGACGGTACGGTTACGGCACTACCGATCGCGGGCGTAATAGGTGATAGCGTGCTGTGAGCGCGCAGTTCTCCTGCCGTCGATGCTCGTCGGCATTCCCGCAGGCATTTGGCTGCGTGCTAGTCAGGGCGGCAGAGCACGGTGACCGGCATTGTGGGGTGGGGCGGCGCGCCCATGCGCCGCGCAGGAGCGATCG
The DNA here is from genome assembly GCA_963831615.1 of uncultured Actinomycetota bacterium. Taxonomy (GTDB): domain Bacteria; phylum Actinomycetota; class Actinomycetes; order Streptosporangiales; family Streptosporangiaceae; genus JAJYUU01. The sequence goes on from CAWHQU010000008.1 coordinate 1,659,868, forward strand.
TGGACGTGCAGCAGCCTGGTGAGGATCACCCGGATGACCTGAGTCCTGTCGAGGCGTCAGGCGGGCCGACCGTACTCCGGATGCTGCTAGGCGGTCAGCTCCGCAAGCTCCGCGAAGCAGCTGGCATCACGCCGGACCGTGCAGGTTACGAGATTCGGGCGTCCCGCTCCAAGATCAGCCGGGTCGAGCACGGCCGGGTCGGCTTCAAGGAGCGGGACGTCTCCGATCTGCTCAGCCTTTACGGCGTGACAGACGAGAAAGTACGCCGGCACATGCTGACGCTCGCGCAGCACGCCAACAGCCCAGGGTGGTGGGCCAGGTACGACGACGTGCTGCCGGACTGGTTCGAGACCTACGTCGGGCTAGAGCAGGCGACGTCCCTGATCAGGACTTACGAGTTGCAGTTCGTGCCGGGCCTGTTCCAGACCAGCGAGTACGCCAGGGCGGTCACGGTGCTCGGTCACCGGGCAGCGCCAGCCGACGAAATCGAGCGGCGTGTGAGCCTGCGGCTGAACCGGCAGCAGATCCTGACCAGAGCCGACGCGGTGCCCAAGATCTGGGCGGTGATCGACGAGTCCGCGCTCCGCCGGCCGCTGGGCGGCCGGGCAGTGATGCGCGCCCAGCTGCAGCACCTGCTTGAACTCACCGAATCGCCGCAGGTGACCCTGCAGATAATGCCATTCGATCGCGGCGGCCATTCGGCTGCGGGCGGGTCGTTCTCCATTCTTCGATTTGCCGCGCCTGACCTCCCGGACATCGTGTATCTCGAGCAATTGACCGGTGCCCTTTACCTGGACCGGCCTGAGGAGATCGACCACTACCGCGAGGTCATGAACAGCCTGAGCGCCGAGGCAGAGACGCCGGTTGAGAGCGAGCGCCAGCTAAAGAAGCTCATCAAGACGATCTAGCACCGTCGGCCGCAGGAGCCAGTTCGCCGGTGGCGGGGTGCCGGCGGTATCTGTGATCCGGAATGTCGCGATCTCGGATGACGGTTAACCAGGGAAAGGGCATCCCCAATGGCCATTGATGGCGTGTCCGCGGCGAGCGAAGCCGTTCCCGAGCCCGCCGAAGCGCCTGCGTTCGACACGAGCGTCGCTCACGTGGCGCGCGTCTACAACTACTGGCTGGGCGGCAAGGACAACTTCGCGGCCGATCGCGCGGCCGCCGAGCAGGCGATGGCCGCCTTCCCCGACATCGTCTTGTCCGCCAGGGCCAATCGCGCCTTCCTGCGGCGGTCGGTCACCTACCTCACGCGCGAGGTCGGCATCCGGCAGTTCCTGGACATCGGCACGGGGATTCCGAGCGCCAACAACACCCACGAGGTTGCGCAGTCGGCAGCTTCCGACAGCCGCATCGTCTACGTCGACAACGACCCCGTCGTGCTGGCGCACGCCAGGGCGCTGCTGACCAGTACGACTGACGGCGCCACCGACTACATCGACGCCGACCTGCGGCAGGCCGACCAGATCCTGGCCAAGGCTGCCCGAACGCTGGACTTCACCAAGCCTGTCGCTGTGCTGCTGATGGCAATCCTGCAGCACCTCAGCGAGGCCGACGAGCCCTACCAGGTCGTCGCGACGCTGATGGCAGCGGTTCCAGCCGGCAGCTACCTGGTGCTCTCACACCCGGCCAAGGACATTCATGCGGCCGAGATGGCGGCGATGGCGGCGCAACTGAACAGGATGATGGCGGAGAAGGTCACCTTCCGCACCAGGGACGAAGTGGCTCCGTTCTTCGCCGGGCTTGACCTCGTGGAGCCGGGCATGACCAACGTCCCGGACTGGCGGCCAGAGACCGAAGAAGAAGCCGCCAGCCCGGCTGCATTGTGGGGCGGAGTCGCCCGCAAGTCCTGACAGTCGCCAGCAAGCCCTGACAGCCGCCAGCAAGCCCTGATCAGCTAGTTCCGAGCCCGCCGCGCAGGAACGAGCAAGCCTGGCTGATGGCTGCCCGCGCCGCGCGGGTGTCGCTGAGCGCGTTCAGCAGCATGAAGTCATGGATGATGCCGTCGTAGCGCACCGTTGTCACCGGAACCCCGGCTGACCGGAGCTTGGCGGCGTAGGCCTCTCCCTCGTCGCGGAGCACGTCGGCTTCGTCCACGCAAAGGTAGGCCGGCGGCAGCCCCCTGAGCTGCTCCGTGCTGGCTTGATTCGGCGAGGCGGTGATCTGGCTTCGCTGTGCCAGGTCGGGGGCGTAAGCGTCCCAGAACCACTCCATCTCGGTGCGGGAAAGGTAATAACCGCTGGCGAACTGGTCGTAGGAGGCGGTGTTCATTGCCGCGTCGGTGACCGGGTAATACATCGACTGCTGCACGAACGTGACGTCGCCGCGCTCCTTAGCCATCAGCGCTAGCGCGGCTGCCATGTTGCCGCCCACCGACTCGCCGGCCACCGCCATCCGCTTCGCGTCCAGACCCTTGGAAGCTCCGTTGTGAGTGATCCACTGAGCGGTGGCGTAGCCCTGCTCGATCGCCGTGGGGTAGCGAGCTTCCGGCGAGTTCGGGTACTCCACGAACGCGATCGCAGCACGCGATCCGACTGCCAGCTCGCGAACCAGCCGGTCATGAGTGGCGGCGTTGCCGAGGATCCAGCCTCCGCCGTGCATGTACACCACGACCGGGAGCATGCCGGCCGCGCCCTTCGGCTTGACGATCCGGACCCTGGCGTCACCCATCGGGGACGGCACCGTGATCCACTCTTCGTCGACCTCCGGCATGCTGACCGGTGCGGCCTGTGCGTCCTCCAGGACCTGCCGGGCATCAGCCGGCGTCATCTCCCACAAGAACGGCGGCTTCGAGAACGCGTCAGCTACCTTCTGCGCGGGCGGCTCGAGGACGATCGAGCTGGCAGCAGGCATGATCATCTCCTCACTGGGCCTGAAGTGCTGGTGATCCCTGCTATCTACCCTGAGGCGCTCAGGACCCGACCATCAGGCGATGAACTTCAGAAGGGCACTGTTGACCTGATCAGCATGGGTCCAGGAGATGGCATGCGGGCCGTCGTCGATGACCACCGTCTGGAGGTCCTTGATCATTCCGGTGAGCCGCTTGCCGGTCTTGGGGTAGGGCAGCACGCGGTCGGCGTCGCCCTGGATAACCAGCATCGGCACATCGATCTTCGGCAGATCGCCACGGAAGTCGGTTTCCCAGGTCGGTATGCATGCCACTGCGGCGATGGCGGACATGGACGTCGCGAGGTTCCAGCTGGCTTGATACGCCTGGTCGCTGACGAGCGTGCCGCGGAACTTGTCGATGTTGTAAAAGTTGTTGAGGAAGCTAGTCATCCAGGCGGGCGTGTCGGCCCTGGCATGCTGGACGAACCCGTCGAACAAGCTCGCGGGCACGCCTTCGGCGTTATCGGGCGCCTGGAGGAGGAATGGCGGGATCGGCGATACGAGGACTCCCTTGGCTGCTCGCGCCGAACCGTACTTGCCGAGGTACCGGGTGACTTCACCGGTTCCCATGGAGTGCCCCACGAGCACCGCGTCTCGCAGGTCCAAGGTCTCCATCAAGGCATTGAGGTCAGCGGCGAAGGTGTCGTAGTCGTACCCGATGGCGGGCTTGCTGGACTGGCCGGAGCCCCGCCGGTCGTAGGTGATCACCCGGCGACCGTCATCGAGCAGAACCGGGACTTGCTTGTCCCACGCCCGGCCACTGAGCGGGTATCCATGAATCAGGACGACTGGCGTCCCCGATCCGTAGTCCTCGTAATACAGCTCAATTGAGCCCGAGTTCTCCCGGCCTACCTTCGCATAAGGCATGATTCCCCCTGTCGTGCCGACGAGCGTGGTCAGGTCATGGGCTTACCCCAGCGCTCCCGCCGGTAAAGCGGGCTGCGCCAGCAGTAGGGCCATAACAGCGCCGGAAGACGACTGCGGCCACTGCCGCCGAGACCAGGCCGCCAGCTCCGGCCACGACGAGCGTGACTCTGGCGTTGGTCGCGTCCAGCAGCAGGCCGCCGAACACGTAGGACAGGCCAGCGGCGGCACCGACGGCGCCGTAGACGTTGCCGAACACCCGGCCGAGCATCTCCGCCGGGACCGCCCTCTGAATCAGGGTGTTATGTCCGACGTCCATCGCCGCGATCCCAAGTCCGCGAATAATCTGGAATCCGAGCGCGGCCAGGATGGCGAAGGACAAGCCGGTGAGCAGATTGCCCAGGCTGCTCACCGCGTAGCCGACCACGATCAGCATCGGCATGGCCAGCCGCGGGGCCGCCCGCGCGATCAGCAGGAACCCGGCAAGCAGCCCAAGCCCGGCCCCCGCGTACACCAGGCTGGCGGCGGAGTTACTGCCATGCAGGGTGTGCCTGGCTAGGAACACCAGGGCGACGTCGTCGACCCCGTTGAACAAGACGACCGCGCAGAAGGCCAGCGTGATCACCCGGACCGCCTTGTTCTGCCAGATGTATCGAAGACCGTCGCGCGCGTCGGCGAGCAGCCGCATCCCCGGCTTGCCGCCGCTTCGGGCACCATCGCCGCCGCCGCCACCGCCGTCAGCGACCGGAGACCGGGCCAGCGTCGGCAACGTGGCCAGCAGCGCCGCTGAGATCGCGAACGTGACGGCGTCGGCGAGCAGCAGCTCCCGAACCGACAGCACTGCCAGCAGCGCGGCGCCAGCCAGTGGCCCGGCACTGTCCATGCCGTTCGTGCCGAACCCGATGGCGGCGTTGGCCCGCTCCAGGTCGACGTCCGGCACCAGGCTGGGCACCGCCGACCGGGACGCCGGCTGAAAAACCGCCGCCACAGCAGACTGAATCGCAACGAGAGTCAGCAGCAGCGGCAGCGACGGCAGCGTCACAGCGATCACCGCGATGAGCGCGCCCTGGATCAGCTCGCAGCTGACCAGCACAAATCGCCGGTCCCACCGGTCGCTGATCGCGCCCGCGACCGGGCTGAGCAGGCTCGGCACAAAGTCACCCGCGATCAGCAGCAGCGCGACGGCCAGGCCGGTGCCGAAGTGGCTGGCCGTATAGAGAAGCAGGGCGATCAGGCCCAGGCTGTCACCGAGGAAGGAGACCAGCCTCGCCGTCCATAGGGTCCGGAACGAGGAATTGCCCGCCAGCAACGCCCGCATCGGCGCGCGCACTGCGGGGTCAGTCACAACCAGGCTCCGTAATCGCTCTTTCAGGGCGTAACGGCTCACTTAGCATCCGAAACGGTCCCCAGCTGAGGAGATTATCCGCCGTTATGTCGGATTCGCAAAGGCATTTTCGGATGCTAAGACGCTAAGGGACGCGAGCCTAACGGCGCAGCGTGAAGTCGTCCGGGTCGCGGTAAGGGACGCGAGCCTAACGGCGCAGCGTGAAGTCGTCCGGGTCGCGGTAAGGGACGCGAGCCTAACGGCGCAGCGTGAAGTCGTCCGGGTCGCGGGCGGGACGGTCCGCGGCCGGCGCCGCCGGGTGGCCGACGCCCACCGCGCCCATCGGCTCCCAGCCAGCCGGCAAGCCGAGCGCTTCCGCTGTGATTTCCCGGCAGAACAGCGTGCTTGAGATCCAGCACGAACCCAGGCCCTCGACGGCCAGCGCGACCAGCAGGTTCTCGATGGCGGCACCGATCGCGACCAGGAACATCGCGCGCTCGGAGGCGTTCCGGCGCTCGTCCGGGTAGGTGTGCGCGGCGTCAGCGACCAGGCACGGCACGATAATCAGCGGCGCCTTGCGCAACGGCTCACCGCGCCGGACTCGGCGGGCGATCTGCTCGTCGGTGAACCCGTCCGCAGCCAGGTCGGACTTCCAGGCCGCGAGCATGTCATCCAGCAGCCTGGTTCGCGACTCCTGCGACTCGAGCACGGCGAACCGCCACGGCTGGCTGTGATGCGGGGCCGGGGCCGTGATGGCCGCGGCGATTGCCCGCCGCACCGCGACGGGCGAAACCGCCGCCGCCGTGAACTCACGCACCGTCCGCCGCGCGGTCAGCACATCGGCGGCGCCCAGCCGGAACATGTCCTCCTCGGCCGGCCTGATCAGCGCAGCCGCACCCGGCCCGGCGCTATCAGTGACCAGGTCAGGCAGACCGCGCACGATCGCCACCGGAACGCCGGTGGTCTTCTGCTTTCACCAGATCGGCCGCAGCGGCGATCTCATCCGCCACCGCGGCGATCGTCACCTCGAGCACGTTGCCGAAGGTGTCTGCCTGCCCCCGGTGATCTCGCACCGGCACGATTCCCGCTGCGCCGATCGCGGTGTCGGTCTGGCCTGCGCGCCAGGGCCGGCCCATGGTGTCGGTAATGACCACGCCGAGCCGCGCGCCGGCCCGTTCGGTGATCGTCTTGCGCAGCACTTCTGCTGACGCGTCCGGATCAACAGGCAACAGCACCAGCGAGCCTGGCTCGGTGTTGGACTCGTCCACGCCTGCCGCAGCCATCACCAGGCCGTGCCGGGTCTGGCTGATCGTGGTCGGTCCGCGGCGCGCGACCACGCGCACGGTCTCGGCCCGGATCGCACTCTCCCGGTCGCCGGTTACCACCCGGTCCTCGGCTTTGCTGACGATCTTGGAGGTGACGACCAGGATGTCGCCGTCGGCCAGGCCGGGCCCGGCGAGCGCTGCGTCGCAGATTAGGGTGCCCAGGTCCGCCCCGGCCTCGATCTCAGGGAGGCCCGACACCGGCAGGATGCGAACCTCAGCGGGCGCCGGCGTGAAGTGCTGCGTGGTCACTTGCGGACCGCCTCTGCCAGTTCGACCGCAGCCCTGGCGATCTCCGCGGAGGTAACAACATCAGTCATGTAAAGCGGCCGGCTCCGGACCTCGATGCCGGCCAGTTCGGGGGCGTCAACCGCGTCCTTGTCCTGGTCGTCGACCAGCCAGCCATCGAGCAGCCCCGGCCCGTAATTCGCGGCGACGGCAGTCGCGGTCGTCGCCACGCCGATCGCTGTGAGGCATGCGTCAGCCATGCCGCGCACCGGCGCGCCGCCGATGATCGGCGACACGCCGACTACGGTCTGTGCCGCCACGGCGTCGGCGATGCCAGGCACGGCAAGGATCACGCCGATGCTGACCACCGGGTTCGACGGCGGGAACAGCAGGAAGTCCGCATCCGCGATCGCCTCGAGGACGCCGGGCGCCGGGCGTGCCTGCGCGGCCCCGACAGCTTCGATCTTCAGGGCGGGAACGGCTGCGTGCAGGCGTACCCACCACTCCTGGAAATGCAGCTCTTGCTCGATACCGTCGAGCCGGACGGTCACGTGGGTACGTACGGGGTCGTCCGACATCGGGAGCAGCCTGACGCCCGGCTGCCATCGTTCGCACAGTTTCCTGGTGACGGCCGACAGCGGCAGACCCTCCGCCAGCAACTGACTGCGCAGGATGTGCGTCGCGATGTCCAGGTCACCCAGGCCGAACCAGTCCGGTTCTGCACCGTAGGCACCGAGTTCGCGGAGCACCGTGTGGCTCTCGCCGGCCCGCCCCCAGCCTTGCTCCTCGCTGATCCCGCCGCCGAGCGTGTACATGACGGTGTCGAGGTCGGGGCACACCGGCAAGCCGAACGGAGTGAAGTCGTCGCCGGTATTGCCGATCACCGTGATGTCGGCATCCGGTACTGCTGCGCGCAGGCCGCGAAGGAACCTAGCGGCGCCGACCCCGCCGGCCAGAACTGTGATGCGCATGCTGGCAAGTCTCCCACCAAGCGCGCGACGTCCCGGCGAGGCCGTGAGAAAACCGCGCGCGGTCAGGCCGCGGTCGGGCGGTAATCCCCGTTCCCTTAGAAAATCTCGGCCTGGATTTTCACCTCATCCCAGGGCAACCGGGTCACCAATACCACGTATCTCCCTTGACGCAGTGCAAGACACGCGCGTGTAATTCCAAGCATGTAATTCTCGTGCCGGGGAACGTGCGGGCGAGAGACGACGGGGACCGAGGGCAGGAGGTGCGCGGTGGGAGACGTCATCGTCTCGCTGGTGCACGACGCGCTAGGCATCGGCGTAGATGATGCCGGGGAGCAGAGCTGGCAGGACCGCGCGCTATGCGCGCAGACCGACCCGGAGGCGTTCTTCCCCGAGAAGGGCGGCTCGACCAGGGAGGCCAAGCGGGTCTGCCGCAGCTGCGAGGTCCGGGCAGAGTGCCTGGAGTACGCGCTCGGCAACGATGAACGTTTCGGGATCTGGGGCGGACTGTCGGAGCGCGAGCGCCGCCGGCTGAAGCGCCAGGCGGTCTAACACCGCGCCTGCCTAGCCGCAGTCTCTGCCTGGTCCGGTCAGTCCGACTGCCCATCCGCTTGAGCCAGATTCGCGTATTGTTCACGGGTACCCCCACCGGGGCCAGCCGGCACGCCACGTGCCACCCGTCCCGCTAGCGAACCTGGACACAAGCGAAAACCTTGTCGCCAACTGACTCCCATTCCCAGCACGTGGTAACCGCGGTGATCGTCGCGCACGACGGCGCCGCGTGGCTGCAGCATCTGGTTGATGCGCTGAACGAGCAGACCAGGCCGGTCCAGCGGGTCGTGGCGGTGGACACCGGCAGCCGTGACCGTAGCGGCGCGGTGCTTGCCGCCCAGCTCGGCCAGGGCGCGGTGTTCGGGATGGACCGCAGTGCCGGTTACGCGGCAGCGGTGCGGCGCGCGGTTGCGCACAAGGCCGCTAGCGTTCCGCTTCCGGCCGGCGTCGGCGGGGCTTCCGGCCGGGGCGGTACCGGACGCGGCGGAGCGGACCAGGTCGAGTGGCTCTGGCTGCTGCACGACGACTGCGAGCCGGCCGCCGATGCGCTGGAGCAGCTGCTGCGCGGGGCCGCGGAAACGCCGACGGCCGGCGTGCTTGGCCCGAAGCTGATGGACTGGACTGACCGCGACGTGATCGTCGAGGCGGGCGTGTCGGTCGATACCGTCGGGCGCCGGATTACCGGCATCGAGCCGCGCGAGGTCGACCAGGGTCAGCACGACGGCGACCGGGATGCCCTCGCCGTTTCCAGCGCGGGGATGCTCATCCGGCGAGATGTCTGGGAGCAGGTCGGCGGCTTCGATCCGGGCATGACGCTGTTCGGTGAGGACGTCGACTTCTGCTGGCGCGTGCACGCAGCCGGCCTCCGGGTTCGCGTGATCACCGATGCCGTCGTGTTCCACGCCGGCGCTGCCAGCAAGGGGCGGCGAGCGATCTCGGTCGGGCGGCGTGCCCGGTTGCTCGATCGCCGGAACGGACTGGTCGCTCTGCTGGGTAACTTGCCAGCCGGGCCGATGATCGCGTCCCTGATCGGCAACCTGGCGCTGTCGCTTCTGCGGACGGTGTTCTACCTCATCGCCAAGCGCCCGACTGCGGCGCTGGACGAGTCTGCAGCGGTCCTCGGCGTGGCGGGTCACCCGCTCCGGCTTGCCAAGGCCCGGCGGTTGCGTGCCCGCGGCCGCCGTGCTGCATTCGGAGCGCTGCGCGCCGACCTGCTGGCGGGTCACTCGATCCGGCGGGCGGCTGAGTTCGCGGCGTCGGTGCTGTCCCGTTCCTCGCCGCAAGATCTGGCCGGGGCTCATCACGCCAGCGACGATCCCGACGACGACGAGTCGCTGCTGACCGACAGCGGAGTCTTCCAGCGGCTGTTCACCAGGCCCGGCGTTCTGCTCGTTCTCGGGCTGATCGCTGTCACGATCGCCGCCGAGCGCTCGCTGATCACGAGCGGCACCCTCGGCGGCGGTGCCCTGGTCCCGGCCTTCGAAGGCGCCTCCGGGCTGTGGGCGCAGTTCCTTCAGGCGTATCACCCGATCGGGGTCGGCTCGACTAGCGCGGGGCCACCGTACGTCGGGCTGCTGGCGCTGCTGTCGACCGTGCTACTCGGCAAGCCGTGGCTGGCCATCGACCTGCTGCTGCTCGGCTGCGTGCCGCTGGCGGGCTGCACTGCGTTCCTCGCCCTGCGCCGTGTGACGCTGTCAGTACCGGTACGCGTCTGGGCAGCTGCCTCGTACGCGCTGCTTCCGGTCGCGTTCGGTGCGATATCGGCCTGGCCTCGGCAGCGCAGTCGCGTTCGTGCTGATCCCTGTCATCGGGATGCTCGCGGGCCGGACGTTCAGCCAGCCGCCCAAGATCGCTCGCCGGGCAGCGTGGGCGACCGGTCTCACGATCACGGTCGCTGCCGCATTTGTCCCGCTGCTGTGGCCCATGGCCGTGGTAGGCGCCGTGCTCGCCGGGCTGGCGTTGCGGCGATCGGTTCCCGCGTTGTTCCGCAACCTGGCCATCGTGGTCGGGACACCACTGATCTTGCTGCTGCCGTGGCTGATCGAGCTGCTGGCGCACCCGTACCGGCTGTTGCTGGAGATAGGACTGCAGCAACCCGGCCTGGCGGCGCGGGACTTGCCCGCCAAGTCGCTGCTGTTGCTGAGCCCTGGCGGACCCGGCCTGCCGCCGTACTGGGTCAGCGCAGCACTGGTGCTGGCCGGGCTGGCGGCGCTGCTGGCGTCCCGGCGGCTCAAGCTCGTGGTATCCGGCTGGAGCGTGGCGCTGCTGGGATTCGCTGCCGCGCTCCTTGCCAGCCGTACTGTTGTCACCGCTCCCGGCGGGCAGTCGGTGAATGCGTGGCCAGGTATGGCACTGGAGGTCGCTGCGGCCGGATTGCTGCTCGCTGCGGCAGCGGCTGCGGACTCCGTCAGCCGTGCCGGAGCCGTTAGCCGTGCGGGAGCTGGCGGCGGGCGAGCGACGGCTGGCGGACGTGCGGCTGCCCGGCGGCTGCCCGCAGCCCGCAGAGCGCCGATGGCCGTCCTGGGGCTGGTGGCCTGCACGGCGCCGGTGCTTGCGGCGGGCTACTGGCTGATGAACGGGGTGACCGGGCCGATCGGCGCGGCTCCCGGTGAGGTTGTGCCGTCTATCGTGTCCACGACCGCCAGTGCCGGCCAGGAGTTGCGGACGCTCGTGCTGACCGGGTCGGGGCGGGGCGGCAGGGTCTCCTACCTGCTGTTGCGCGGCGATAGCCCGGAGTTCAGCTATCCGGACATCTCGCAGGACCCGGCGGGCCAGGCAGCGCTGAGCAGAGCGGTGGCCGCGCTGGTCGCACCGGGCGGCGGTGAGGCAACGGATCAGAGCCAGTTGCTCGCCCAGTTCGATATCGGTTTCGTGCTGATGCGGGCCCCGCTCGATGGCGGACTCGTTTCTGCGCTCGACGGTGTGACCGGGCTGACTGAAGTCAGCATGACGTCGTCGTTCGATCTCTGGCGACTGAGCACGCTCCCGTCGCGTGTCAGTGTCGTGGAGCCATCTGGTGCGGTGGTGGCCGTCGGGGCTGGTTCCATCGGCGTCTCCGGCGCGCCGGTGCCTGCCGCTGGCGGCACTGTCCTGCTGTCCGAGCCTTCCGGTGGCTGGTCAGCCGCCGTTAACGGACATGCGCTTAGCCCGGTCGCGTCTCCGGCTGGCAGCTGGGCGCAAGCCTTCAAGCTGCCGCCAGGTAGCGGGACGCTGACGATCAGCCGTGATGCACTGCTGCATAACCTGCTGATGGTCTTGTACCTCATCGCGTTCGTGGTGGTGGCCGCCCTGGCGCTGCCGGGCATCAGGTCCACCGCAGAGATGCAGGCGGCTGCGGCTGCCGTGGCAGGCGGGGATGCCGGTACCGTCCCTCAGGACGACGCCGACTTGGCTGAGCGGGAGCTTGCCCGGCCGGGTTCTGGTCGGGCTGGTTCTGGTCGGGCTGGTTCTGGTCGGGCTGGTTCTGGTCGGGCTGGTTCTGGTCGGGCTGGTTCTGGTCGTAAGGGCGCCGGCCGGGCGGGCCTTGCGCTGCGGGCCAGCCGACGGCGGGACGCGGCCGGCGCTGCCGCACAGGCGGGACGGAGCGGCCGTGCTGGCGATGGCGGCGAGGATGGCCGTCTAGGGGAAAGTGACGGCGCGGGTAGCGCCGGGCAGCCCGATGGTGCCGAGACTCCGGTCGGAGCCCGCCAGACCCGCTCCGGGCGCAGGGGCATCGCGACCGCACTCCCGGCACGCCTGGCGGCCCGGACTGAGGCCGGACGTACTGGCGCCGGACGTACTGGCGCCGACCGGGCGGGCCCAACGGCGGCAGGAGCCGCCGCCGCCGCGGGAACAGCCGCCGCGGGAACAGCCGCCGCGGGCACAGCGGGTGCGGCCATAGGCGGCGCCGGTGTTTCTGGTGCAACCGGAGCCGGCACCGGGCCGGGCAGAGTTGCTGCGGCCTGGCCTGCAGGCCAGGCCGTTAGCCGCTTCGTAAGCGGCCCGCCCAGCCGGAACCGCCCGGATGGCGACCGGCCGGGGGATCCGTACGCCCGCGACCAGGACCCGTATGCCGCGACTGCCAGCCCGTACGCGGGCGGTTCAGACCCGTACACGGGCGATTCAGACCCGTACGCCCGCGGCTCGCACCCGTACGCGGGCGGTTCAGACCCGTACGCGGGTGGTTCAGACCCGTACGCGGGTGGTACAGACCCGTACGCTGCGGCCGGGGACCCGGCCGGGCGGACAGCCTCCTCCGGCTCGCAGTACGGTGAGCTCGCGCGACGTGCCGCGCTGTCGCCGTCCGGAACGCCCTACGACGAGCCCGCCGCGGCTGGTCCGGCCGGAAACTGGAACGCCGGCTATGGCAGGGACGCCGCCGACGGCCGGGACTCGGGCTATGGCCGGAACTCGGGCTATGGCAGGGATGCCGCAGACAGCCGGGACTCGGGCTATCGCCAGGACTCCGCCTATGGCCAGGACTCGGGCTATAGCCAGGACTCGGCTTACCAGCAGAACCCCGGTTACGGCCAGGACCCCCTGAACGACAGTGGATACGACCGCGACTCCGGCTACAGCCCGTCGGGCTACGACTCTGATCGCGGCTCCGGCGGGGGCTACGCCGAACGTAACTATTCCGAGCCCGGTTACCCCGACAGGAGCGGTTACTCCGATCCGGCCGGTTACGGCAGATCAGGCGAGCACCAGTCGGCGTGGCCATCCGCGGGTCAGCAGCAGGGCTGGCCGCGAGAGCGTCAGCCGTCGGGCAGCTGGCCGCAACATGACCAGCGGGGCTGGCCGAGCGACTACCAGGCAGCGGGAGGATCGGCCGATGGCGGCTGGTATCCCCCTGGCCAGGAGGCCTGGTCAGATCAGCCGGGTGACGGTGACGCGCTCGAAGCCCTGCCGCCCGCCGAGGAAGTGCATCATGACTGGTCGGCTGGACGCGACCGGGGAACGCGCGGCTGGCCGGCGCCTGGGCAAGACGAGGAAGGGGAAGCCTGGTGACGCGCCTGCGCTATCGCCGGGCGATCTTCGCCGCGGTTGTCATAGCGGCGCTGGGCGGGATTTACGCCGCGGCTGGAGCTGTCCATCCGGCCGCTGCTGCTGGCTCTGGCCGGTCCGGTCAGACCACCCGCGTCGCCGTCTCGACGGCCACCCGGCTGTGTGCTGCACCAGGCTCGGCCGCACCGACTGCGGCGTCAGTGGCAGTGGCCGCGGTGCCGCATTCGTCAGCAGCTGGCCGCGCCGTGATCACCCGGCTGACTCCCGGCGGCAGCACGACGGCTGGCCAGGTCGTTGCCACGGACAGCGAGCCGGGCGTCCTGCAGGTGTCCACCGTCAAGACGGCCGCGCCGCTGACGAAGGCGGAGCAAGTGAGTCAGCCCGGCTCCAGCGCCGACGTGACGACGCAGAACGCCCAGGGTGGCCTCGAGGTCAACGCCACCGGAGCGATGGCACAGGGCCTCGAGGTGGCGCAGACGGGCCCAGGGGGCCTGGTTACCGCGCAGTGCGGCGCGCCTGGCACCAACTTCTGGTACGTCGGGCCAGGTCAGGCTACCGCCGGCACGATTGATCTGTACCTGATGAACGCGGGCAGCCAGCCGGCTGACGCCGCGGTCTCGATACTGACCGACGTAACCAAGGGCCCGCCGCTGCTCGGCAACGCCGACAACGGCATCACCGTGCCACCTCATGGCATGGTCGTGCAGTCGCTGGGGCGCCTGGTGCAGTCCTCCAAGGTCGTCGCGCTGAACGTGACCACAAGCGTCGGCCAGGTGGTCGCTGCTGTCAGGGAGAGTCAGTCAGCACGGCGTGACGGCCAGTGGCTGCCGGCTACCCAGGCACCGGCCCGGCATCTGGTCATCCCCGGCTTGCCGAGCGCTGCCGGGGCACGCGACCTCTATATCGCGGTGCCGGGCTCCGCGTCGGCCGAGGTGAAGATAACCGCCGTCACCGCCAAGGGGTCCTACCAGCCAACCGGCGGGACCGGGATCGACCTCCTCGGTGGCTCGGCAGTTGCTATCCCGGTGTCGTCGCTGGCAGACGTGTCGGGCGCACTCGCGATCTCGGCCAGCGTGCCGGTGACCGCGACGATCGAGGTGCCAGGCGGCCCGGCTGGGACCTCCGGTGCCCTTGCAGCCAGCACGGCGCCGATCGGAGAGCAGGGCGTGCTGGCCGGCAACCCGGCCCGCTCCGCGGGCTCGACCGAACTAGTGCTCTCGGCTCCTCAGAGAGCAGCCAGCGTCCGGATAATCACCGCGACGTCGACGGAGTCGGCTATCGGCCAGCAGGGCACTGTCGTGCAGATCAAGGCCGGATCTACTGTCGTAATCCCGGAGACCCTGCCGCGGAGCGCCAAGACTGACGTGTTCGCGCTTCTGGTGACGCCGCAAAGCGGCTCCGGCCCGGTCTACGCCGCCCGGATTATCACCACTGGCCGGACCGTGCAGTCGATTCTGCCAGTGCCAGCTTCGCCGACCTGGATACTCCTGCCGGCGGTGCAGAGCTCGCTGTCGGCCATCCTCGGCTGACCCGCCGCCCTCAGCCTTGTGCCGCTGCGGCCCTGAGCCGCTACTGCCGTAGGCAGGCTCATTCCTCGGCCGGGTATCCGGGGTCGACCGTCTGCGGATCGACGCCGAGCCAGCGCGCGAACTGCTCAACGATGACATCCAGGACGAGCTCAGCCAGTTCTTCCTCGCCGTCGGCGCGTGCCATCAGCGGACGCCGGTACAGCACGATCCTGGCCGGCCGCGCTGCCAGGCCCGGACGGCCGGATATGTCCGGCAGTCCGTCCTGCTCCGCCCTTGGCTGGGCCGGGACCGGCCGGACTGCCTGGGGCTGAAATGGCGGCGGCTGACTGGCCTCAAGCCGGGCCAGCGGAACCGGCTCCGGGTCCTCGAGATGCCCGGTGACTGGCGGGATCTCCTCGACACCGAACTCTAGACCGGACAGCTCGGCCTCCCAGCGGGGCTCCAGCTGGGAGACGGCTAGCAGGACAAGGTCATCGAATCGGTCAGATCGGCTGCGGTAGATCGGCACGTTAGGCGGTACCAGCGACCCGCGCAGCCCCCGGCCGTGCCGGTCCCGCCTGCGGACCCGGCGCGTCGTCGCACTGCCTCCGCTGTCGCTGTCCTGCATGGCAACCGAGCGTATCCCAGCTGATGACGTCAAGTAGCTGGGCAGCGATCTGGCATCCGGAGACACGATCGCGCAGTGTGCCCCGGGTGGTGGCGTTACCGTCTGGCGATCGATACCGTCAGCCGTTGTGAGCGTCCATCACGATGCAGCCATCCCCGGCCTGTCGGTGGCGCCTGCTGTCGGCGACCGTCCGAAACCGGGGTGATCGTCCGTTGACTGCTCGTCAGTGCTCGCGGCCGGCCTGCAAACAGGCTGCCTTGTACACGCTGACTTACGTCTACCGTGACTCGACCGCTGTCCTCGGGCCGCTGGCGGCTTTCGAGGAGCCGCACTGCTATGACCTGTGTGGCCGGCATGCTGACCGGATGACGGCTCCGCGAGGCTGGGAAGTAGTCCGGCTTCCGGTCGGTGAGCCTGATGAGGCCGCTGTGGCCGACGACCTGGAAGCCCTGGCCAATGCTGTGCGCGAGGCTACGACACCGAGCACGCCTGCCGAGCCGACCGGCCAGGGGATCGAAGTGGGCCGCCGGGGCCACCTGCGCGTCCTGCGGTCAGCGCCGTCAGCGCCGTCAGAAGGCGGGCGGCTCCGGTAACGATCGGGTGGGTAGGGTGCAGCATGGGGTTCGGAGAGCTCGGACCGAGTGCATCCGGCCATGATGACCGACTGGAGACGTAATGAAGATCGATGACTGGCTGCTCGACATCCTGGCCTGTCCGAAGTGCCATTCGCCGCTGCGGCCGGACGAGGCCGCCAGCGAGTTGGTATGCACCGGCGCGGATTGCGGCCTGGCCTATCCGGTGCGAGACGACATCCCGGTGCTGCTCATTGACGAGGCCCGTGACCCGGCGGCTGGCGACGCGCGGGAGTGAGGATCAATCGCCACTGACGACAAGCCCGCTTCCGGGCGCGGTGGCGGAGCCGGTGACGACGACGGCGGGCATGGCGGCAAGCGGGCGGTAATCGTCGCTCTCTCCGCAAACCTAGGCATAGCGATCACCAAGTTCGTGGCGTTCACGCTCACCGGGTCGGCGTCGCTGCTAGCTGAGTCGGTGCACTCGGTCGCCGACTCCGGCGACCAGGTCTTGCTGCTACTGGGTCGCGTCAGGGCGGACCGCGCCGAGACAGAGCAGCACCCGTTCGGTTTCGGGGCCGAGCGCTACTTCTACGCGTTCCTCGTTGCCGTCGTGCTGTTCGTCGTCGGCGCCGTGTTCTCCTGCTACGAGGGCATCGAGCGCATCATGCACCCGGAGAAGCTCACCTCTGCCATCGTGGCATTCGCCGTGCTCGGGATCGCGATCGTGCTTGAGAGTCTCTCGCTGCGCACCGCAGTCAGAGAGTCGAACCACAGTCGCGGCTGACGCGAGCTGGCGCAGCTTCATCCGGCACGCGAAGGCTCCGGAACTGCCGGCGGTCCTGCTCGAGGACGTCGCTGCGCTGAGCGGCCTGCTGTTCGCCCTCGTCGGCGTGACTCTGGCGACGATCACCAACGACGACCGCTGGGACGGAGCGGGCTCGCTGGCGATCGGGCTGCTACTCGGCTGCGTCGCTGTCGTGCTGGCGACGGAGATGAAGAGCTTGCTCATCGGCGAGTCGGCCGGTGCCGACGTCGAGGCCTCGATCGTGGCCGCTGTCCAGGCAGGCCCTGAGCTTGAGCGCGTCATTCACCTGCGCACGCTGCACCTCGGCCCGGAGACCCTGCTCGTCGCCGCTAAGATCGCGATTCGCCACGATGAGTCGGCTGCCAGCGTCGTGGAAGGCATCGACGCGGCGGAGCGGCGGATCCGGGCGGCAGTGCCGATCGCCAAGCTGATCTTCCTCGAGCCTGACATCTACCGTGCTGCGCGCGCTGACATCGGTGATCCTGCCGTCATCGCGGCCACCCGGGTCAGCCGCCGCGCTCGCCGTCGTAGGCCGCCATCCAGCGCGGGTTGATCCGGAGGTAGA
This sequence comes from uncultured Actinomycetota bacterium, assembly GCA_963831615.1. Taxonomy (GTDB): domain Bacteria; phylum Actinomycetota; class Actinomycetes; order Streptosporangiales; family Streptosporangiaceae; genus JAJYUU01. The sequence goes on from CAWHQU010000008.1 coordinate 1,677,079, forward strand.
CGATGTCCGGCCCCCAGGTTGAGGGCGACACCCCGTAATGCCGGGTCAGGTGCTCCTCGATCCAGCCGCGATCGGCGTGGCCGGCCGCCAGGAACTCTGCGTCCCCGTGCGTGAACACGCCGAACGTGTCGCCTTCCAGGTACGCCGCGCTGACGGCAGGGCGGCTTCGCAGGTCGGCGGCCTTCACCGACGAGCCACTGGTGGTGAATACCCATCGTCCGCGGAGCAGGTGCCCGTCGACGCCGCTGATCCTGGGGCGGCTTGCCGCGCTGACGGTGCTGAGCGCGAGCGTCCGCATCCCGGTCAGCCGCTCGACCAATTCACCGGCGGGAACGGAGCGGTCCGGCCTGATGATCGACTGCAGGTGCTCGCTGGCGTTGGCTAGCGAGCGGTCAAGCAGCTGCTGCAGTTCCGTGATGTCGGCTGGTTCCTCGTACATAGGTCTAGCTTCGCCTAACTGCCGAGCAGCGCAGTGAGCAAACCGCGCTCTCGCACGGCTGCGAGGTCGTTGTCGCGGGCTGCGTTGCCGCGCACATCGGGATTGAGCGCTACTGCCTCGGCGACAGCCGCGGCCGCCTCGTCAAGCAGGCCGGCGCCCGCCTGCGCGCACGCCAGGTTGTAGCTGGCCATCCCGCGCGCAGAGGCGGGCACGCCCAGGGCTGCGGCAGTGGTGACGGCCCGCTCGGCGAGCGAGACGGCCTGTCCGGCCTGCCCGTGGCTCAGGTAATAGCTGCCGAGGTGCCCGGCAGGGTGCCAGAACCCGCGCACGATCACCTGCAGCCACAGCTGCCTGCCGCGCAGCCATGGATGCCGGGACGGGTCAACCAGGTCTGCCTCGGCGCTTCTGGCCAGCTCCTCTGTCAGCTCACCACTGACGCGCCAGCTTTCGCGGCCGACGGTGTCCGCTGGTTGCGCCGACAACTCGGCGTACAGGCTGGCGGAACCGTGATCCACCTCAGTGAAATCAGGTGGCGCCTGGCCGCTCCTGATCGCCTGCAGCCGCTGAACCTGCTGGCGCCGGAACTCGGTGTTGTGCGCTATGAGCGGAAGTGCTGCCCAGCAGGCCGGGTCACCTGCCTCGTCCTGCGGTGCCGCCGCGAGCAGTACCTGCTCCTCGCTGGCGGCGAAGCCGATCAAGCCGGCGATAGCGGCTCGCAGCGATCGACCGTCTGTCATGCTGCCACCTCCGCGCCCGGCTTTCGCGCGATGAACATCAGCCGCTCGTCGACCATGACGGTGATCTGGCTGAATCCGATCGTCTGCAGCCGGCCGAGCAGGGACGCAGGGTCGACGGGGTTGTAGATGTCGTCGGCGTGGAAGTGATGCAGGTCGTTGCCTGGCAGGCTGTCCGAGCCGACGAGCACGCCGCCCGGCTGCAGTACCCGGAAGGCCTCGGCAAGGATTTTGTTCTGCAGCGCGAGAGTCGGTACGTGATGCAGCATCGTGAACGTGCCGACGGAGTCGAACGGACGCATCCGGGTAACCGAGGTCGGCTGCCGCTGCCAGTGACGATCTCCACGTTGGTGCCGGCGTAACGTTCGGCGAGCAGCGCGGCAGCGGTTTCGTCGACCTCTACTGCGGTGAGCTTGCTGACCCTGTGGCGAAGCCAGTCGGTCGCGGCTCCCGGGCCAGGCCCGATCTCCAGCATCGACGTACCCAGGTCCACGTCACGGGTGACGACGGGCAGTACGTCCGTCTGCAGGTACTCAGCCCATTCCGGGCTGCCGCAGACCTTGGCGTGGTTTTCGTTCATGGTCTTCAAGCTATGGAGCGACTGCTGGCCGAGCCAAGGGCGTAGGCTGCCAAGCTGTGTCGCAAGACGGCCAGTTGCGTCGCGATCAGTACTGCGTAGCGGATGACTCGGACCCGGCGACCGCTGTCGCGGTCGTGACGTTCCCGATGCCCAGGGGCCTGGTTTTCGACTGGCACACGCACACCGACCACCAGCTCGCGTGGGCAGCGAGCGGGGTGCTGACCGTCCGCACAGAGGAGTCGGCGTGGGTGCTGCCGCCTCAGCGGGCGCTGTGGATACCGGCAGGTGTGCGGCACGAAACGCTGTCCGCTGGTGCCGCGACGATGCGGTCGGCCTATGTGCGGCCCGACCGTTGCGCGGTCAGCTGGGCAGAGCCGACGCCGGTCTCGGCCAGCCCGCTGCTATGCGGGCTCATCGGCTATCTGGAGGATCGCAATCTGCTCGCAGACCAGAGAGCGCGCGCCGAGGCGGTACTGATCGACTTGCTGTCGCCAGTCGCGATGACCACCGTTGACGTCCGCTGGCCGGCCGACGACCGTGCCAGGCAGGTAGCTGACCGGCTATCACAGTCCCCGGCTGACAGGCGCACTCTGGCAGAGTGGGGTCACGACGTCGGGGCCAGTGAGCGGACGCTGGCACGCGCCTTCCTGGCCGAGACCGGGGTTGGCTTCGGCCGGTGGCGGACGATGCTCCGGGTCCAGGCGGCGCTGACCGAACTAGCCGCCGGCGAACCGGTCGCCGTGGTCGCGCGGCGGGTTGGCTACGACTCAGACAGCGCGTTCGTGCAAGCGTTCCGCCGGGAGACCGGCGTCACACCGGCCGCTTACTTCCGCACCAGGTGAGTAGCGCCGAGTAGGCGTAGTGCCCGTTCCTGTTCGAAATCGAGGGCACGGGCTGGTGGCGGCTGAATCCTGCCGATGCGACGGCCGAACTCGGCTACCTCAGCCCTGACCCGAGGATCGGCCAGTACCCGCATGCCGAAGGCCAGGGCGACCGGGCTGATGTCGTAACGGCGCTCCAGCGACAGCCCGAGAGCGACCGCGGCGAGGTCGGCGTCGGTGAACTGGCGGTGCGGGCTTCGCGCCGGAGCCGCTGCCAGCGGACGCTGCCGTGGCCGCCGCCGGCCCGCGTGGCGCAGCGCCGGGAGCAGGCCGAGAGATTCCCGATAACGGAGCATCCGGGGGGTCATGTCCAGCCGTCGGGCAGCTTCGGTGATCCGCATAGGTCGAATCTTACAATCTCTTGTCAGAAACCTGCTCTTCGACGTGCGATCGAGACCGGTTCTGCCGTACGGTCGTGCTGTGGCGCCGGCCCGCCCAGCCTGACCTGAAACCCTGACCAGAGACCAAGGAGCCCGTATGCCTCTCGAGACACTCTCGTTCAAGGTCGCCGACCTGTCGCTCGCCGACTTCGGCCGCCGCGAGATCAGGCTGGCCGAGCACGAGATGCCAGGCCTGATGGCAGTGCGCGCCGAGTTCGCCGACTCGCAGCCGCTGGCTGGCGCGCGCATCACCGGCTCGCTGCACATGACGGTGCAGACTGCCGTGCTGATCGAGACTCTCGCCGCCCTGGGCGCCCAGGTGCGCTGGGCGTCGTGCAACATCTTCTCCACGCAGGACCACGCGGCCGCTGCGGTGGCAGTCGGCCCGGACGGCACGCCGGACGATCCGCGCGGCATCCCGGTCTTCGCCTGGAAGGGCGAGACGCTGGAGGAGTACTGGTGGTGCACCGAGCAGGCGCTCAGCTGGCCAGGGGAGTCCGGGCCGAACATGCTGCTCGACGACGGTGGCGACGCGACGCTGCTGGTGCACAAGGGCGCGGAGTTCGAGGCGGCCGGGCAGGTGCCGGCCAGCCGCGACGACGACCCGGAGGAGTGGGGCGTCATCCTGTCCGTGCTGACCCGCTCGCTGGCGGAGACGCCCGGCAAGTGGACCGCGACGGCCGCCGAGATCAAGGGCGTCACTGAGGAGACCACCACCGGCGTGCACCGGCTGTACGAGATGGCCAAGGACGGCTCGCTGCGGTTCCCGGCCATCAACGTCAACGACTCAGTGACGAAGTCGAAGTTCGACAACAAGTACGGCTGCAGGCACTCGCTGATCGATGGCATCAACCGCGCAACCGACGTGCTGATCGGCGGCAAGGTCGCTGTCGTCTGCGGGTACGGCGATGTCGGCAAGGGCTGCGCCGAATCGCTGCGCGGCCAGGGCGCGCGAGTGATCGTCACCGAGATCGACCCGATCTGCGCGCTGCAGGCTGCGATGGACGGCTATCAGGTGGCGCGGCTTGAGGATGTCGTCGCGACTGCTGACATCTTCGTCAGCGCGACTGGCAACTTCCACATCATCACCGCCGAGCACATGAGCCGGATGAAGCACCAGGCGATCGTCGGGAACATCGGCCACTTCGATAACGAGATCGACATGGCTGGCCTGGCCCGGCTGCCCGGTGTCCGGCGGATCAACATCAAGCCGCAGGTGGACGAGTGGACGTTCCCGGACGGCCACGCGGTGATCGTCCTGTCCGAGGGCCGGCTGCTCAACCTGGGAAATGCCACCGGGCACCCGAGCTTCGTCATGTCGAACAGCTTCACCAACCAGGTCATCGCGCAGGTGGAGTTGTTCACCAAGACCGACCAGTACCCGCTCGGCGTGCACGTGCTGCCCAAGCACCTGGACGAGAAGGTTGCGCGGCTGCACCTGGACGCGCTCGGTGTCAGGCTGACCGTGCTGACCAAGGAGCAGGCTTCCTACATCGGTGTTCCGGTCGATGGCCCGTACAAGCCCGACCACTACCGGTACTGACGGGTCCGGGTCGTCCCCTCGGGTGGCTCCCGGGGGTCGTCCCCCCGGGGCAATACCGTCCGACATCGCCGATCCCGGGCTGGCGCTCGCTGGCCAGCCCGGGATCGCGTGGGCGGAGCGGGCGATGCCGGTGCTTGGCATGCTGCGTGCCTCGTTTGCTGACCGGCAGCCGTTCGCCGGGCTGACAGTCGCCTGCTGCCTGCACGTGACCGCCGAAACTGCGGTTCTGGTGCGGGCCCTTTCGGCAGGCGGCGCGCTGGTGCATCTGGCCGCGTCTAATCCGCTGTCCACGCAGGACGACATCGCGGCGGCGCTCGCGGCTGAGCCGGGCGTCGCTGTGCAGGCGCGGTCGGGCGTGGATCGCGGCGGCTACTACGAGCACATCCACCGGGTCCTGGACAGCCAGCCTGACCTGGTCATGGACGACGGCGGCGACTTGGTCAACACGCTGCACGAGGCGCGTTCTGAATTGATCGGCGGCGTGCGCGGCGGATGCGAGGCTACCTCGACCGGCGCGGCCAGGCTGCGGCGGATGGCGGCTGCCGGATCGCTCGGCTTCCCGGTGGTCGCCGCTGATGTGTCGGCGACCCGGCGCGTGATCGACCACAAACACGGCACCGGTCAGGCGGTACTGGACGGGATCCTGCGTGCTACCAATACGCTGATCGCGGGCAAGACAGTGGTCGTGGCCGGCTTCGGGCCGTGTGGCTCCGGTATCGCGGAGGGCGCGCGAGGCCTCGGCGCTCAGGTCATCGTTACCGAGGTCGACCCCGTCCGCGCCCTCGGCGCGATCATGCAAGGTTTCCGCGTGATGCCGATGCGCGCTGCCGCGCGGGTAGCTGAGCTGGTCATTACGGCCACTGGTTCGCGCGATGTCATCGGGGCGGCTGAACTCGCGGTTCTCCCTGACGGTGCGATGCTGGCCAACGCCGGCCACTTCGACGTCGAGATCGACGTGCCGGCGCTCGCGGGGCTGGCGACCGAAACGAATCCGGGCGTCCGGCCGCATGCCGATGAGTACGTCCTGGCAGACGGTCGCCGGCTGATACTGCTGGCCGAGGGACGGGTCGTGAACCTGGTGGCCGGCGAAGGCAATCCGGCGGCTGCCATGGACACCTCGTTCGCGGTGCAGGCACTCGCGCTTGCCTGGCTGGCCGGCTCCGCTCCCGAACCGGGTGCGCGGGGCCGGGTCCTAGATGTCCCGGCCGCAATCGACGCCGAAGTGGCAAGCCTCGCCCTCGCCGCGCTTGGCACACGCATTGATGAGCTGACGCCGGAGCAGTTGACCTACCTGGACTCCTGGCGGCTCGGCTCCTGACCGGCGGTCCAAGAGCGGTGCAGCCGAAGATGCTGAGCAATTCATCCGTTTTGCCCGCCGACTCCGTGACTTAGCATCCGATGTTGCCGCCGCAGATCGGACATAACAGCGGATAAGATCGCGCCAAAGCGACCAGAACGGATGCTAAGTCGTTGGTGAAGGGCATCAGGTTGCACGCCTGGACCGAACAATTCAGGCAGGCGGTGCGAAACCGGGCGGTGAGTCGGCGACGGGCAGCCTCGGCGCGGCCCCTGAGTCCGATGGCGGCGAGGCCTGAGGCCGCGGGGACGGCGGTGGCGGCGAGGCTTGAGGCTGCGGGAACGGCGGTGGCGGCGTCGGCGGCGAGGCTTGAGGCTGCGGGAACGGCGGTGGCGGCGTCGGCGGCGTCGTCGAGGGGCCGGCGCTGGCGGTCCACCCGGTACGCGCGGCATCACGGTCACGCCGCATGGCGAGGACCGCGCTTAGGTAGGCAGTCGGCGGAGTGCCGAAAGGTGGCGGCGGGCTGACTTCAGCCGCGACCGCGTTGGCAAGCTGGACGCCGAGCACGTCGCGCGCCTGCGGCGCTAGTTCGTAATACCTCCTCAGATAGCTTCCTGCAGCCTCGGCAGTGCGATCGGAGAGCTGGGATATCTGGAGTGACTGTGCCCACAGGATCAGTGGCGGCGGCACCACGGTAAAAACCGGCGGCAGCGGCGCCCTTGCGGGCATCCGTTCCTGCAGCACGTAAGTCCCGGCGAAGATGTCGCCGAGCCGCTTGCCCTTGGCTGAAACAATGGACGTGATCAGTGCGGCCGGGGCGAACAAGTAGATCTCGAACAAGCCCACCAGAGAGCGCACCAGGGCTTGGCGGAACCGTTCCGGGCTACCGTCGTCGCCTACGACTCGCAAACCCAGGGCCATCTTTCCGGGCGTCTTGCCCCTGGTCATCGTCTCCCAGAGGGTCGGATAAACGACGGTGACGGCCAGGTACACGCCGATCACCGCGGCCGCAATGTAGTCGCTGTTCAGCTGACCGATGGTCAGCAAGATGCCGACGACGGCCAGGCCGCCGAGCACTGCCTGGATCATCAGGTCGACCGTCAGCGCAAGCAGCCGACCGGGGAAACTCGCGACCGGAAGTTCGAGCACGACAGCTTCGCCCGTAACGACCTCGGACATCTCGCGCTCCTCGCCTGGCCACCCGCGCACGGCAGGCACGCAGCCAACAGTACCGATTTGCGACCGACACCGGCAGTACGCTCCAACGGTGGACGTCGATGCCTTCGTTGCTGCCCACGAGGCGGAATGGAACCGCCTGGACCAGCTCGTGAGGCGCCGCCGCAGGCTATCCGGGGAGGAGGTCGACGAGCTCGTTGCCAGCTATCAGCGGACGGCAACTCACCTGTCGGCACTGCGAAGCGGTGGTCACGATCCCGCGCTGACTGCGAGACTGTCCAGCCTGCTCGGACGCGCGAGAGCGGCTGTGACAGGCGCACATACGCCCGGCTGGCGGTCAGTGGGGATCTTCTTCGGCGTGGCATTTCCGGCCATGGCATACCGCTGCCGCTGGTGGTGGCTGGGCACCGCGGTTGCCTCACTCGGATTCGCGCTCGTCGCCGGGTGGTGGATAGCGGACTCGCCGGCGGTCCAGGCCAGCCTGGTCTCGCACTCGCAGGTGCAGGACCTGGTGAACAGCCAGTTCCGCGGCTATTACTCGCAGGACACAGCCACGTCGTTTGCGCTGAAGGTGTGGACCAACAACGTGTACGTCGCAGCGATAGCGCTCGTCTCCGGCGTTCTCGTCGGCATCGGCACGCTCTTGTCCCTGCTGGAAAACTCGCTGAACCTCGCCGTCGACGGCGGGCTGATGATCGGCCACGGCAAGGCCACCGAGTTCTTCGCACTGATCCTCCCGCACGGCATGCTCGAACTCTCAGCAGTGTTCCTCGCTGCCGCGGCCGGCCTCCGCCTTGGCTGGGCCATCATCGACCCGGGACCGCGGCGGCGATCCCAGGCGCTGGCCGAGGAGGGCCGGGCGACGATAACCATCGCGCTCGGCTTGATCGTCGTCCTTGGCGTGTCCGGCATCATCGAGGCCTTCGTGACGCCTTCACCGCTGCCGACGTGGGCCCGGATCGGCATTGGCGCGATTGCCGAGATCGCCTTCCTGAGCTATGTGATCGTCGCGGGCCGGCGAGCCGATCGCCGCGGCCTGTCCGCCGACATCCGGGAAGCGCCCGATCAGGTCCCCGTTCGTGGCTGACGGGCAGCCCGCGCCAGCGCCTCCCGAGGAGGTTGCCGCGACGACCAGCCAGGCAACCAGCCCGGGTAACCAGCCCAGCCCGGGCGACCAGCCGCGTCCCGGGCGACCGGCCCAGCCCGGGCGACCAGCCGCGTCGTCACAACTGGCCGGCACCCTTGAGGCCGAGATACGCGTCTGCGAGCGCGGCGGGCAACCGGTCCGGCGGAGCGTCGACGACGCCGACCCCGGCCCGGCTTAGCCTCGCGGCCATCCGGGCGCGATCAGCCAGTGCGCGCTCCGCCGCGGCCGCCTCGTAGACCGAGGCAGCGTCGCCCCGCCCGCCCGCCATCTCGGCCAGCCGGGGATCGGCAACCGCGGCGACCAGCAGCCGGTGCCGGGCCGCCAGCAACCCGATCTTTGGCAGCAGCCCCAGTTCCAGCGCCGCGGAGTTGAGGTCGGTCAGCAGCACTATCAGGCATCGCTGCCTGGCGGTCGCCAGCAGCGTGCTGGCAATCAAGCCACCGTCAGACTCGGCCAGCTCAGGCTCGAGCACCGCCATCGCGTCAGTCATCCTGGCGAGCACCTGCGTCCGGCTGACGCCGACAACTCGGGCTCTCACCTGCCGGTCGACCGCCATGAGATCGATCCGGTCGCCTGCTCGCACTGCGATTGCAGCGAGCAGCAGCGCCGCGTCCAGGTAACTGTCGAGCCGCGGTGCCCCTGCGACGCGCCCGGCGGACGTGCGGCCGGTGTCGAGCACGATGACGACACGGCGGTCGCGTTCCGGCCGCCAGGTCCGCACGAGCACTTCGGCGCGCCGCGCACTGGACCGCCAGTCGATCGACCGGACATCGTCACCGATCACGTACTCCCGTAGCGAGTCGAACTCGGCGCCCTGGCCCCGGATCAGGCTGCTGCGCTGCCCGAGAAGCTGGCGCAAGACGGCCAGCTTCTCCGGCAAGTACTTCCGGCTCAGGAACGGCGGCAGCACCCGGACCGTCCACGGCACCGAGCGGCTGCCCTGTCTCGCCGCAAGGCCGAGCGGGCCCAGCGAGCGGATCGTCACCAGACCGGCGGCCTTGTCACCGCGCCTGGTCGGCGCGAGCGTCGTGTTCACCGCCACCTGGCCGCCCGCCTGGATCAGCACGCGAACCTGGCCGCTGGCCTGAAGGCTGGGTTGCCAGGCATCCCGCACGACACCGCGCAGCGGGCGCTTTGCCGGGTTGGCAATCGTCAGCGTCGCCATTCCCTGCTGCCCGAGCAAGATCGACGTGTCGCCGGACCTGGTCAGCGTCAGCTTCCTGACGCCGGCCGCCAGGATCAGGTCGACGACGACGGCCACGAGTATCACACCGTCCACCGCGAGCAGGCCCGCGGTCGTGCGCAACAAGAGCATCGCCAGCGTGCCGGCCAAGGCGACGAGAGCGGCGCGCCCGGTGACTGCCATCTGGTGCCGCTACCTCGGCACCGGAACTGAGCTGAGCACGCTTTCGAGCACCCCGTCCGCCGTCACTCCCTCGAGTTCGGCTTCTGGCCGGGGCCGGATACGGTGCCGCAGCGTTGGCCGCGCCAGCGTCTTGACATCATCAGGCGTGACGTAGTCACGGCCCGACAGCCAGGCCCAGGCGCGGCTGGTGGCAAGCAGCGCGGTACCGCCTCGTGGTGACACGCCCAGCTGTGCGGCGGCCGATGTCCTGGTAGCGCGGCAGATGTCAACGATGTACCCGGTCACCTCGGCCGACACCTGGACCTCGCCGACCGCGGCGCGGGCCATCGCCAGGTCAGCGGCGGTGGCAACCCGGCCGATCCCGGCAGTGCCAAGGTCGCGCGGGTCGAAACCGGCAGCGTGCCTGGTCAGGATGTCGATCTCGGCGTCCCGGTCCGGCACGTTCACGACCAGCTTGAGCAGGAAGCGATCGAGCTGAGCTTCCGGCAGCGGGTACGTGCCCTCGTACTCGACCGGGTTCTGGGTCGCCGCGACCAGGAAGGGAACGGGCAATGGCCGGGCGACTCCCTCGACCGACACTTGCCGCTCTTCCATCGCCTCCAGCAGTGCGGCCTGTGTTTTCGGCGGAGTGCGGTTGATCTCGTCAGCGAGGAGAAGGTTGGTGAAGACCGGTCCTTCGCGGTAGACGAATTCCGACGTACGCGTGTCGTAGATCAGTGACCCTGTCACGTCGCCGGGCATCAGATCCGGCGTGAACTGCACGCGCTTGCTGTCGACTGCCAGCGCCGCGGCGAGTGCCCGGATCAGCAGCGTCTTTGCAACGCCGGGGACTCCTTCGAGCAGCACGTGCCCTTGGCAGAGCAATGCGACGAGCAGGCCACTGAGGACTTGATCCTGGCCGACGACTGCCTTGCCGACCTCGTCCCGGACGGCGACCAGCGCGGCGCGCCCCACCTCCGCAGATACTGCTTCTGCGCTGCTCACGATCTGCCTACCTCTCGTTCCAGCTCGTCAAGATTGCGCGCCAGGTCGACCAGGGCGCGGTCCGATTCCGGCGGCGGGCCGTACAGCAGTCCTGCGACATCGGACCGCGATCGCGGCGCGATCGCGGCGACGACCGCGTCCCGGCTCGCACCGGCCGGCAAACCTGCTCGCGGGCTGACCCGGCTTGCCACGCCATCACGCAATGCTTCGGCAGCGCGCGCCCTGGCGCGCCGGGACTGGTACAGCCGCGCGTGTCCTTCGACCGTCTCAGCTGCCCGGACCACGACGGGCAGCGGCTCGGCGACCAGCGGCCCTCAGCCGGCGCGCTCGCCAGGTCACCGCGAGCAACAGGGCAAGAACCAGCTGAATCGCCACCAGGTATGCGGTCAGCGGCACCAGCCCGAAGAAGGACCTGGGCCCGGTGGCAGCTGTCGCGGCGGCCGGCGGTGGCACTAGCCAGACGATCTGGCGGCTGGGCATCAAGTTGATGGCGAGCGCCGCGTTGCCCTGGCCCGCCAGTGCATTGTTGGTCAGCGGAGCGCCGGTGCCGAGTATTGTCACAAGCCGCCCGTGAACGGTCAGTTGCACCAGCGATGCGCTGCCGCCCACCGGATAGCACTGCTGGACCCTGCTGGCCAGCCGGCTGGGCACCGTTAGCGTGGTGCCGCCCATATCTGCGGTCCCGGCTAGCACCGCGGGGTACAGCGGGCAGGCGGCCGGCACGCTCGTCACCGGCATGTCTGTGTCGGCGATGCGCACGCCCGTCCCGAATGCGGCCAGCGCGGTGGCGTCCGGTTCGACCAGGAGCACTGATGCCGGCGTCCTGGCGAGGGTGGTTAGGTCGGTCCTGGAGAGATTGGCCGGGCTCGTGATGACCAGAGTCGCTGCGGCAGACGCGGCGGCCATGGCGGATCCGGTGCTGGTCACCGGTGTGACCTGGTGGCCGAGTCCGGTCAGTACGTCGGCGAGCGCATGCGAACCCGTGCCGGCAGTCGAACCGGGGCTGAGGTAGGCATTGCCCGGCGGCCGGCTCAGCACGCCGATGACGACGCCCGCGATGACGATGACCAGGCAGATCAATATCGCGGCACGCGCTCGCCGCCACCAATTCGCGATCACCGGATGGCACTGACCTGGATCGGGACGGCGCGGATTCGCAGATCGAGATCCCGGACTTGCTGGTAGCCGTCCTCGTTGCCGGGCAGGCCGCCGTACCGCACATCGTCGAACAGGTGTGTCGCCTCGCGCAGTGCCGTCGCCTCCGCCGGGATTGCCAGAGCTGCTTCCGCGCCGAGTTCCGCCGCAGTTCGTCCGGGCCGGGCGGGCAGGATCTGCCGGGATTCCAGGTCGGCCGCGATCGCCCGGACCCGCTCGATGATGGCCGACCGGTAGTCGCCTGCTTCGGCGAACTGGTCGGCGGCTGACCGGTGCTCGACCGCGCTTCGCTGCGACCCTTCGACGATCACGCCGGGATACCGCCGGTCGAACCTGGCCGGGCCTGCGTAGTACAAGACGCCGCCGATAAGCGCGAGGATGCCGAGCCCGAGCAGGACGGCCAGCAGCCAGTCCAGCGGGCTCGGCATGCCGTGAAAGCTCAGCGACTCAAACCAGTCCGCGATGCGGGTCCCAAGGCGCGACAGTAGCGACGGATGGTAGATCGGCCTGGCAAGTTCACGCTGCGCGAGCTGACGGCCCTGCAAGCGGCTGACGGCCGGCCCGGCAGCCTGGCGGTCGGCGAGTGCGCCCAGTCCAGCCAGGCCAGTAAGCCCGGCCAGCGCGGTCAGCACGGCATGCCCTGCTCCCTAGCTCCGGCCCTATGCTCCCGCTGTGGCCGGCGGCCGCCACGTCGAGTCGAACTCTTCGCCGGTCAGGCTGTCGCTTTGGGCCGCGGCGCGCAGTGCCAGATCCAGGCCCTCGCGGCGCATCCGCAGGTCGGCGTAGAGCAGCACGATGACGCCGGCGTTGATCGGCGCGGTGACAGTGCTAGCCACGATTCCGCCGATAGCCGCGATGGTCACGCTGGCCAAGGTGGCCTTGGTGCCGACGCTGAAGAAGCTGCCAGAGCCGCCGAGCGCGCCGCTGGCGATGGTGAACGGGATGGACAGCACGAGCGAGGCAACGCTCACGATGAACCCGGTAAGCAGCCGGATGCCGAACAGCCGCCAGTAGCTGCCCTGGCTCAGCTCAAAGGACCGCTTGATCGCGCTGGCCGGCGAAATGCGCTCCAGCACCAGCGCGGGCAGGGCGACGCTGAGCCGGATAAACAGAAACAGCTCGAGCCCGACGGTGCCGATGCCGCCCAGGATGCCGATGAGAACAGCGACTGGCGCTAGGTGGAGCAGCGCAAGAACGACCACCACGACGACGACCGGGAACGGGACGCCGATGGCGATCAGTAGCAGCAGCAGGCTGGTGCCGATGACTGGTCCGATGCGGCCGGCGCGCCACGCCTCGCCCAGGCTCACACGCTGCCCGAGCACACCGCGCCCGATGATCGCGCTGAGCATTCCGGCTAGCGCGGAAGTCAGGACGAAGCTGATCACGAGGGTGACCGCGGCGGCTGGAAGGACCGCTCCGACGAAGCTTCCCAGCACGTTGTTCACCTGCTGCTGGGTGAGTATCTGGCCGTTCTGCAGCGCTTGCTGCGTGCTGCTGATCTTCGTCAGCTGAGACCGTTCGATGTTCTGGAGGACTGCGGACATGATGCCGTAGATCGTCATGACGATGGCGGCTAGGCCGAAGGTCGCGGCCGGGTTCCGGCGCGCCGATGTAACGGCCCCGTTCAGGATGTCGCCGAGCGCGAGCGGGCGCAGCGGGATGCCACCCGGCGCAGGCGCTTGCGGCCACCTGCCTGGCTGGCCGTATCCCGGTTGGCCGTAGCCGGGCCGGCCGTATCCCGGTTGGCCGTAGCCTGGCTGGCCGTATCCCGGTTGGCCGTAGCCTGGCTGGCCGTATCCCGGTTGGCCGTAGCCGGGCTGGCCGTAGCCGGGCTGGCCGTATGGCGGCTGGCCGAACGGCGGATAGCCAGGCTGACCGTACGGCGGCTGGCTATCTGGGCCGGGCGGGACCTGGTTCTCCCAGCCGGGCGGCATCTGGTCAGTCACCTGAAGCTCCATGATCGTTTGCTGGCTCGGGGCCGATCGGCGCTAATGCTCGCACGTCAGCCAGCGGTAAAGCAGCATATTCCAGGCATGCGGCGCTGGCTCGCAGCGACGACTTGGCGAATCCGGGCCTGCGCAGCAGACTCGGCAGATGGGGAATACGGAGGAGACCGGGAGCATGCCGGCCGCCCTGCGCTGGCTTGATCCGCCGGCTGGCCCGGCTATCGAGTTGCTGGACCAGACCAGGCTGCCTGCCGAGGAAGCATTCCTGACCTGTACAGACGTCCCACAGCTCGTAGACGCTATCCGCCGCCTGGCGGTGCGCGGCGCACCGCTGCTTGGCGTGGCAGGGGCGTACGGCGTAGCGCTCGCCGCGTACCGCGGCGACGACGTGACCGCGGCTGCGGCCGCTATAGCTGCGGCCAGGCCGACGGCGGTGAACCTGGGCTGGGGCGTCGCACGAGCACTGCAGTCGTATCAGTCGGCGGCTGGCCGGCAAGTCCCCGTTTCCGGCCCGGAGAGTGCGGCGATGGCGACACTTGAGGAGGCCAGGGCAATTGCCGCGGAGGATGCGGTGGCAAGCGCCGCGATGGCGGAGCACGGCCTGACTCTGGTGCCGGCCGGTGCCCGGATCCTGACCCACTGCAACACTGGCGGTCTGGTATCGGCCGGCGCCGGCACCGCCTTCGCGGTGATACTCGCGGCGCACCGGTCAGGCAAGCTCAGCCGGCTCTGGGTGGACGAGACCCGGCCGCTGCTGCAGGGTGCGCGGCTGACGGCCTGGGAGGCGAGCCGGGCCGGGATACCGCATTCGCTGCTGGCCGACAACGCGGCGGCGTCGCTGCTGGCGGCGGGCCAGGTTGACCTCGTTCTGACCGGAGCTGACCGGATCGCGGCTGATGGCAGCGTGGCCAACAAGGTCGGCACCTACGGCCTAGCCGTGCTCGCGCGCCATCATGGCGTGCCGTTCGTGGTGGTGGCGCCGGTGTCCACCGTCGACTTCGAGACCCCGGACGGGGCTGCCATCACAGTCGAGCACCGGCCCGCCGAAGAGGTCACCATGCTGGCCGGGCACGAGGTCGCGCCGGCCGGGACGCAGGCCTACAACCCGGCATTCGACGTCACTCCGCCGGACCTCCTGACGGCGCTCGTCACCGAACAAGGGGTGATTCAGCCGGTCACGGCGGGTAATCTGCGAGTCCTAAGCGTGAGTGCTGACGCGATAGCGGCTCCCCAAGCCGCCCTCTACGTGGAACGATGAGGACTATGAAGGGTCGTGTGCTGGTCGTCGATGACGACGCCGCTCTGGCCGAGATGCTCGGCATTGTGTTGCGCGGCGAGGGTTTCGAGCCCACTTTCGTCGCTGACGGAGACCGGGCGATGGACGTGTTCCGGGACACCAAACCGGACCTGGTGCTGCTGGACTTGATGCTGCCGGGGATGGACGGTATCGATGTGTGCCGCCAGATCCGGGCAGAGTCTGGCGTTCCTATCGTCATGCTGACCGCCAAGAGCGACACGGTGGACGTCGTGCTCGGCCTGGAGTCCGGGGCGGACGACTACATCGTGAAGCCGTTCCAGTCCAAGGTGCTGATCGCGCGGGTGCGCGCGCGGCTGCGCCGGACCGACGACCCGGCGCCGGAGACGCTCACGATCGGCGACGTCACCATCGACGTGGCCGGGCACTCCGTGCAGCGCGCCGGTGAAGCCCTGAACCTCACCCCGCTGGAGTTCGACCTGCTGGTCGCCCTGGCCCGCAAGCCACGCCAGGTGTTCACCAGGGAGGTCCTGCTCGAGCAGGTCTGGGGCTACCGCCACGCGGCCGACACCCGGCTTGTGAACGTGCACGTTCAGCGGCTGCGCGCCAAGATCGAAAAAGATCCTGAGCGTCCGGAAATCGTAGTGACGGTCAGGGGCGTTGGCTATAAGGCGGGTCCGGGCTGACCGCCGCTGACGCTTTCCCGGCTGCCGGGCCGGGCCGATCATCGGACGGGGAAGGGCAGTGAAGGGAGCAGCCGCCGCCGCAGGAGTTGGCTATCGCAACTGGCTGGCCAGGCCTCGCCCGGTTGCCTCACGCCGGTCAGCGGTTCTCAGCCGATCGCACCGGTGGCTACGGCGTGTCGGGGACCGCTACCGGCATTCACTCCAGCTCCGGGTCGTCACCGCGACGCTCATCCTGTCCGCAGTCGTCGTCTCGGTGCTCGGTTACATCCTGATGCAGCACCTGGTAGCCGGCATCTACGCGGACATGCAGCAGGCCTCGACGAACATCTTCGACGCGGGCCGGACGTCCGCGGGCAGCGCGTCGACGTTCGACCTATCGCCGAACCCTAAGTCGCAAGCGGCGATGTGGGACCTCGCGCAGGACCTTAATCCGTCGCAGGGCACCCAGTACGCGGTAGACGTGACGCTGGTGCCGCATGACCAGGGCCCGCCGGTGTACAGCAGCGGGGAAGAGGTGGGGTTCTTCGGCGCAGTGCCGGTGCTGCCGGCCAAGCTGACCACGGCCGTTTACACGGAGTGGCAGGACAGGGGGGTGGGCGGCGAGCCGCAGTACCCGCAGAGCGAGTGGGTGAGCATGCCGTTCGGCTCCAGCGCCCGGCCGACGCCTGGCCTGCTGATCGGGGCGCCGTTCGGCAGCGTCTACGAGCTGTATTACTTCTTCCCGCTCGCGGCTGAGCAACAGACGATCGCGAGCATCCAGCAGAGCCTGCTGGTGGCTGGTATCGCGGTGGTATTCCTGCTCGCGGCGATCGCCTGGCTGGTGACGCGGTGGGTGGTGGTCCCGGTCCGGCTGGCAGCCCAGGGTGCCCGGCGGCTGTCGGCAGGGAAGCTGGACCAGCGGATGGAGGTGCGCGGCTCGGATGAAGTGGCCGCGCTTGCCACTTCCTTCAACGAGATGGCAGCGAGCCTGCAGGAGAAGCTGGCCGAGCTTGAGGACCTGTCTCAGGTCCAGCGGCAGTTCGTCTCAGACGTCTCGCATGAGCTTCGGACGCCGCTGACTACCATCAAGATCGCTTCGGACGTGATCTTCGCCGCGCGGGACGAGATGGATCCCGCGCCCTCACGCTCGGCCGAGCTCATGCAGAGTCAGCTTGAGCGCTTCGAAGTCCTGCTGACTGACCTGCTTGAGATCAGCAGGTATGACGCCAACGCCGCAACGCTAGACCCTGAGCCGGTCGACGTCTGCGGCATCGTGCTGCAGTCGGCGGACGTCGCGCAGCAGCTTGCCGAACGGCGTGGCACGAAGATCGAGTTCCGGGTCCCCGCTGAACCTTGCATCGCGGAGATCGACCGGCGCAGGGTCGAGCGCATCCTGCGCAACCTGCTGCTGAACGCTGTTGAGCACGGCGAGGACAAGGACACCGTCGTCACCGTAGCGGTGGACTCCGCGGCGGTCGCGGTCTCGGTTCGTGACTTCGGCGTTGGCCTTCGACCCGGTGAGGAGCAGCTGGTCTTTGACCGGTTCTGGAGGGCAGACCCAGCCAGGGCGCGGACCTCCGGCGGCACCGGCCTCGGGCTGGCAATTGCGCTGGAAGACGCGCGGCTGCACGGCGGGTGGCTGGAAGCGTGGGGCGAGCGCGGGCGTGGCTCGGTGTTCCGCCTGACGCTGCCGCGCACCGCTGGCGGCGACTTGCACGGATCACCGCTGCCGCTGAGTCCGCTGCCGCTCGGCGCGCGCGAGGATGGGATGGACGCGACGGTGCTTGCCGCCGTGGACGCGCCGGCCGACGGCGTCGCGGCTAAGGACGTGGCCGGGCCTGCTGGCCCGGACGTGGCGGGGCCTGCCGGCGCAGACCTGGCCGGGCCTGCGGCTGCAAGCGGGCCGGGCGCCATCGAGCCGGATGCTGATCAGCCTGAATCCACCGAGGTCGGCGCGCGTGGCTGACGGCCGGGCCCGCCGTTTCAGGACATCGCCCGCGCTGGCGGCATCGCTCGCGGCGGGATTCGTTTCGGTCGTCATCGCGGGATGTGCCACCGTCCCGTCGGGCAGCGCGCCTCGCCAGGTGCTGACCGGCAGCAACGCTGCGCAGGCGTACGTCCGGCCGCTGCCGCCGCCGGGGCCTCAGTCGGGGCTCTACGTGACGCCGAAAGAGACAGTGCTCGGGTTCTTGTCCGCCAGCGCCAGCTATGCATTCGATCCCGAAGCGGCGCGGCAGTTCCTGTCGCCGGCCCTCCGCAAGACCTGGAAGCCCGGACCAGTCACCGTTGTCACCTCCGTCGGTAAGGCAGTGCAGATTCCCTTCCGGCCTGGGCTCGGCAGCAAGAACACGTCGGTGGCGCTCAGGGCGCAGCGCCTGGCGACGCTCGGCCTTGGCGATCAGTATGAGTACTCGTCGGGCACCGCGACGTACCCATTCGAACTGGCGCAGCAACAGAATGGCGCCTGGCTGATCACCCAGCTGCCGCAGGGCGGGCGCAGCCTGCTGCTGACCGAGACCAGCTTCCAGGAGGTTTACCAGCCGCGAAGCTTGTTCTTCTTTGCCCGCCAGGCGCCGTCGGTGGTGAACGGCGAGCTCATACCTGATCCGGTCTACGCTCCAGAGCTCAGCGCGGACAGTGCGCTCAACACCGACGTCGCAAGGGGTCTGATTGAGGGTCTGCTGAAAGACCAGGACAGCTGGCTCAGCGACGCGACAACCACCGCCTTCCCGCCGGGAACCAAGCTGAAAAAAGTTACGATCAGCGGCCAGCTGGCGATCGTCAACCTGGTCGGTGCCGCCGTCGGCGTGAATCAGCAGCAGAAGAACCATATGGCTGCGCAGTTGCTGGCGACGCTTGCGAGCAACGCGTACTCCAGCCCGTTGGCACGCAACGTGCGGCTGGAGATCAACGGCCGGACGCAGAACGTGTACGACTTGTCGAACTTCGTCAGCCCGGTGAGCACCGGGCCGCTGGTTTATCAGTCCGGGCTCGGGTCGGTGAACCAGCTTTCCCCGGCGGCGACGCTGACATCTGACGCCGCGATCAGCCCCGGGCAAGTCACGGCGCTGGCCGCGACCGACAACGGCCCAGCTTCGGCCGCTGCAGCCGCCGGGCAGAGCGGCGGCGCTCAGTCCGTGCCGGCCATCGCGGTTACCGGGCCGAACGGTAAGGGCTGCACAGTCGATATACCTGTCGTCTCCTCGAACAGCCAGCAGGGCGGGCAGTTCCACAGCTACTTGCTTTCTGCCTCCGGCGGTCCGTGCACGTCCCTGAGCTGGGACCGGAACGGGAACCTCTGGGCCGTCGCTGGCGCACACATCTGGCTGGTGCAGACGCAGCGAGGCAAGGTGCTGAGCGTCACCAATCCGCCGAACCTTCCGGCCGCTGGCAGATCCGGGCCGGACATTATGTCCCTGCAGATGGCTCCGGACGGCGTCCGGGCGGCGCTACTGATCAAGACGCCGGAGGGGAACCGGGTCTTGCTTGCTGCGGTTTTCAGTGACGCCAGGCAGCAAACGGCATCGCTCGGGAGAGCCGTGCCCATGTGGACTGGGCTGAAAGATCCGACCGCGCTGAGCTGGTACAGCGCCTACTCGCTGGTGGTCCTGACCGACACCGGGATCTGGCAGGTGCCGCTCACTGGCGGTGCTGGACGGCTGCTCGGCGACGCTCCGCCCGGAGCTGTATCGCTCGTCACCGACGGCCGTACGCTGGTCGTCGGCACTCATCAAGGGGCGATCGAGTCCTCATCAACCGGGGCTAACACCTGGAGAACTGTGGCATTCGGCTCGTTCCCGTCGTATGTCAGCTAATCCTCAGTGAAGACCCGACGGTAGGCTTCGGGTCCGCCGAACGGCGGTACCCCTCCTGACATTCATCGGCAGTGCGGCTAACGTCATGTCATGGCACCCGTCCGGGTCCGTGGTTGCGTCAGGCCAGTTGCCCTGCTAGCAGGGCGCTCGGCCTGGCAAGCCGATGCCAGCCGCAGGCGAAGCGGCCCACGTAAGGCGACTTGTCGTCGACCGATCACGGTGCGGCTTAGAAGTAAGTCCTGCCCCGCCGGGGGATCAGATATCCCCTGGGTAGGGAGAAGGGCAGTAGTGGCACAAGCAGCCGCGAACCCCTCAGCAGGCGGATGTGGGGCAGAAGACCAGGTCGGCCGGGCGGGTGCCGCTATATCCCGGACGAGAAGGGAGTTCCTCTGTGGAAGTCATCTTCAAAGCCCTGCATACCGACATGCAGGATAGGTTCCGGCAGCATGCGACGGCCAAGCTGGCGAAGATCGAGAAGCTTGACAGCAATGCGATCAGGATCGACGTGCAGGTATCGGCCGAGCACAACCCCCGGCAGTCAGGAACCAGGGAACGGGTCGAACTTACAGTTGTCTCGCGCGGACCGGCGATCCGCGCTGAGGCTGCGGCCGAGGACAGGTTCGCTGCGCTGGACGTCGCACTCGGCAAGCTGGAATCGCGGCTCCGGCGCGTCTGTGACCGGCGCAAGGGCCGACACGGCGCACATGCGGCCGTGCGGCTATCCGATCTCCCGTCCGCCGACCTGGCCTCCAGCGCTGAACGTCCCGCAATCCGGCTCGGGGCGGGCGGCGGGCTCCTGGCCAGCAACGACACGGCGGCCGTGATGGCGGCAATGGCAACCGCTGCAGACGAAGCCGACTCGGAAGAGCAGGTTGATGCCGACACCGAGGACCTGGTGCCGATCGATATGCAGGGCGCTGGGCCGCTCGTCGTGCGAGAGAAGTTTCACACTGCCGCCCCGATGGGGATCGAGCAGGCGCTCTTCGAGATGGAGCTGGTCGGCCACGACTTCTTCCTGTTCAGGGACGCGGCCTCCGGCGTCTCCAGTGTGGTCTACCGGCGCCGCGGTTATCAGTACGGGGTCATCAGGCTGATGGAAGAGCGGGTGCCAGGGACCGCTGGCGAGCCCGGTGAACCGGAATCTGGCCGCAAGGGTGAGGGCCACCCTGAGCCTGGCGGATCTGAGGCAGGCGGATCTGAGGCTGGCGGATCTGAGGCCGGCCGCGGGCTCGTGAACGGCCAGCTTGGCCGTGCGGCAGCGAAACGGGCTGGTAATCAGGCCAGCGCCAGTCGCGTCTAGACTCCGCGGGGTTGCAACCAGTGCCTGAGTCGGCAAGAGTTCTGGCACAACCATCGCGCGGGTAGCTTCTGGTGGGCTGGGCGCCATTGCTGGCCCGGTCCCTAAGGAGGAAAGATCATGGGCCGCAGTGCCGGGGTCAGCCCGCAGGCGCCCGACGAGCAGGCGGATTCCGACGTGCACGGCGTTATCCCGGGGCTGAGTTCGATCGGCACGCAGGCGTCAGGCACGGGTGACATCCCCCAGTCCGCGGCCGATCCGATCCGCACCCTGATCGTCGACGACCATGCGCTGTTCCGGCGCGGCCTGGAAATGGTTCTCGAGGCCGAGCCCGATATCGAGCTGGTCGGCGAGGCGAGCGACGGCGAGGAAGCCGTCAGCAAAGCCGGGGAGTCGCTGCCCGACGTCATCCTGATGGACATCAGGATGCCGCGCAGCAGCGGGATCGAGGCGTGCCGGGCACTCAAGGACATCGCTCCGAGCTCCAAGATCGTGATGCTGACGATCAGCGACGAGGAAGAGGACCTGTTCGAGGCGATCCGGGCCGGGGCAAGCGGGTACCTGCTGAAGGACATCCCGCTCGACGAAGTCGCCGATACGGTGCGAGCGGTCTACGGTGGCCAGTCCCTGATCAACCCGTCGATGGCGGGCAAGCTGCTCACTGAGTTTGCCGCGCTGGCCCGGCGAGACGGCAGCGAGCCACCGCAGCAGGTCCCAGCGCCCCGGCTGACTGATCGCGAGATCCAGGTCCTGAGGCTGGTCGCCAGGGGGATGAACAATCGCGACATCGCGAAGGAACTCTTCATCTCCGAGAACACGGTCAAAAACCACGTCCGCAACATCCTCGAGAAGCTGCAGATCCACTCCCGGATGGAGGCCGTCATGGTCGCCGTCCGGGAGAAGCTGATCGAGTTCGGCTGACCGGCCGCGGTTGACGGCGTGCGGCTGACCGCGCTCCGGTGACCGAGTTCAGCTGACCGCCTCCGGTGACCGAGCTCCGCTGACCGCCTCCGGTGGCCGGGTTCGGCTGACCGAGCTCAGCTGCCGCGCTCCGGTGACTGGTCCGCCGCTGGCCGGAGCCACTTAGCATCCGCTAGCGTCGCCGCAGACCGGGCATAGCGGTAGATAAGGTGTCACCGAAACGACTCATGCGGATGCTAAGACGATGATGATCGAGCTGACTCCCTCGTGGTCGGCGGACCTTGTCAGGTGCGTCCTGACAATGTAAGGTAACGCCTGACAGCGCGTCAGGTGCATCCTGACAACGCGAACATGCCTGACAACAAACCCGAGCGAAGAGGTCCTGATATGGCCGTCAGCGAGTTGCAAGCGACCATCGCGTGCTCGTTCTGCCGGAAGCCGCCGGACGCCGTTGCCAAGATGGTCGCTGGGCCCGGCGTGTTCATCTGCAATGAGTGCGTGGACTTGTGCACTGAGCTCATCGCGATGCCGTCGGAGCAGCCTGCCCGGGAGCAGGTGGCTAGCTGGGAGCAGAAGATGTCGGACGACGACCTGCTGCAGCATTTGCCGAGGGTCGCGGCCGCAGCAGAACAGGTCGAGCAGCAGCTCACTGCCTGGGTACGTCAGGCACGCGGCCGTGGGATCACCTGGACGCGGATCGGCGAGTCGCTCGGCATGACGCGCCAGTCGGCCTGGGAGCGCTTCTCTGGCGAGGACTAGTCCACGGCGCGGCGCCCTTTCGCGCGCCCGCAGCAGCGGGTCTCAGCCGACCTCCGGACCGGGGAACTGTGTCAGAACAGCCGGCTGCCGCTGTAAAGCGAGTCGATCTCGGCCAGTTCGGGGTCTCAGGCGCCGAACTCGGTCAGCGCGGCCTGCAGGCGCTGCTCCAGCCCTTGCGGTTCGACCTGCTGCAGCTTGACGTTGTCGCAGCCTACCCAGGAAGCAGCCTCGACCAGCGCCTGCGCCATAGGCTCGACCGCGGCGGCCTTGTCCATGGTGAGCTTTCGCGCGATCAAGGTGTTGCCGCTGCGCGCCGGATCGACCCGGCCCACCAGCCGTCCGCCAGCTAGCAGCGGCATCGTGTAGTAGCCGTGCACACGCTTGCCTTGCGGCACGTAGGCCTCGAGGCTGTGCTCGAACCTGAACGTGCGGAGCGTGCGCTTCCGGTCCCAGACCAGCGAGTCGAACGGCGACAGCAGCGTGGTCCGGTGCCGTCCGCGCCTGGCCTGGGCGTCCGGCAAGGTGGGGTCGAGCCAGGCGCGCACAGTCCGGCCATCACGACCGGCGCGTACGTCACGAGCGGCGTGGCCGTCACGACCGGCGCGTCCACTACGACCGGCGTGTACGTCACGGTCAACCCGCACGACACGGCCACCCTGCTCGTCACGGCCACTGCCGCCGTCTCGCCCGGCGGCTATCTCTACCGGCACCAGCCCGGCGGCCTGCGCGGCGTCGGCCGCCGTTAGCACCTGGCCGTCCTTGCGCAGGCCCGCGCCGCCGTACCGAAGTCGCTGATAGTCGGCCAGATCGGACTGCGTCACCACGCCTAGCGCCCGGCCGGCCACGGCGGCGAGCCGGACTACACATTCGGAGTCGGTGAGCTCGGTCCCGAGCAGTTCCGGCGGCAGCACGCGCTCGGGCAGGTCGTAGACACGTTTCCAGCCGGTCCGCCGGACGCAGATCACGTCGCCGGTGTCGAGCAGCCACTCCACCGCGATCTTCGTGTCTGACCAGTCCCACCAGGGGCCACCGTTCTTGGCGCCGCCTAGCTCGGTAGCAGTGAGCGGCCCTTCCGAGCGGATCCTCGCCAGAACCCGCTCGCAGACATCGGGGTGGCTCTGGTGCCAGCGCAGGCCCCGCTCCCGGAAGGCGCGGCGGCGGAAGGCGTAGTACGGCCACTCCTCAATCGGCAGCACGCAAGCGGCATGTGACCAGTACTCGAACGCGGCAGGCCGTCGAGGGTGCCAGTAAGCCTGCTCGACTTTCGCCCGCCCGATGGCGCCGAGCCGGGCATAGGCCACGAGCTCGTGCGATCGGGCCAGCACGCTGATCGTGTCGAGTTGCACACCGCCGAGCCGCCTGAGCATGGCCGGAACGCCGCCGCGCCGCGCTCCGCTCCCGATGAGCCCTTGCGCGTAAAGAGTGATAAGGCGTGCTTCGTCCTGACTAAGGGTGAGCTCAGGTGAAGGAAGCTCGGGGACGGCCACGGTAGGAGGCTACCGGGAGCCTCAGACAGTCAGCGGATACTAAAGACCGACGCCCAAGTGACCACCAGCCGCGCCGTGCCCGGCGCCGCGCCGTGCCGCCCGGCGCCGCAGCGTGCCGCCCGGTCCCGCAGCGTGCCGCCCGGTCCCGCAGCGTGCCGCCCGGTCCCGCAGCGTGCCGCCCGGTCCCGCAGCGTGCGCCAGGCCCGGCAACACCCCTTCTTTCGAAGCGATTTAGTACCAGTCCTCAAAAATCCCGACAGACAGCGCGGTTAGCGCGCCGACCACGGCCAGGCCAACGGAGGCCCAGAACAGCCACCAGGTCGGTCCGAACACCAGCGCCAGGCCGCCGATCAGGAACGCGACCATGATCAGCGAGACGGCGAACCACGAGACGGCCCTGCCGTGGAAGGTAGGGAAGTGGACAGGGGTGCCGGGCACCTGAGATACGAACGGGACGATGTCCTGGCCACCGGCCGCGCTGGCGCTGGCACCAGCGACGATGCCCGTGCTCGAGCCGCTTCCTCGCGCGCCTGACCCTGGGCCAGGCACGGCTCCGCCGGCAGTGGCTGGGCCGAGCTGATTCGCCATGCGCGCTGCTCCTCTCCTACGGTCTGTCGTTGTCCCTATCATTGTGGTCAAGGGCTCGCTATGGTGCGTACTCGGCCCCATAGATGCCCGATAGCTGACAGTGCGGACCTAGTTGCCTGCAGCGGTATCGGCTTAGCCCGCTGTCTCGCCTACGATGACGGTGAGGCAGGAACAGTGGCTGTCGCCTTGCCGTTGATTGGTACAGGAACGGAGCGGCCGAGAACTGCTGGCTGCCTGACCGCAGCTAGCAGGTACCGGCTAGCCAGACACATGAGCCAGGGTAACGCCAGCCAGGAGATCGCAGGGAGCGCGACGACAAGTGCCAGCCATCATTGACAATCTCCTTCGCGCAGGCGAGGGAAAGACGCTGCGCAAGCTCAGAGCGATCGTCAGCCAGATCAACTCAATCGAAGACGACTTCGCCTCACTGACCGACGCTGAGCTGCGGGCAATGACCCAGGAACTCAAGACGCGGCATGCGGGCGGCGAGTCGCTGGACGATCTCCTGCCGGAGGCATTCGCCACGGTCCGGGAGGCAGCCACCCGGGTGCTCGGCCAGCGGCACTTCGACGTCCAGCTCATGGGTGGCGGCGCTTTGCACCTCGGGAACATCGCCGAGATGAAGACCGGTGAGGGCAAGACGCTGACCGCCGTCCTCCCGTCCTACCTCAACGCGCTGACCGGCCGCGGCGTGCACATCGTCACCGTCAACGACTACCTGGCGAAGTACCACGCCGAGTGGATGGGCCGGGTGCACCGGTTCCTGGGCCTGGACGTCGGCGTGATCCTGGCGAACATGGACCCGGACGAGCGGCGCAAACAGTACGCCGCTGATGTGACCTACGGCACCAACAACGAGTTTGGCTTCGACTACCTCCGCGACAACATGTCCTGGGGCCTTGAGGAGTGCGTCCAGCGCGGCCACTACTTCGCGATCGTCGACGAGGTCGACTCGATCCTGATCGACGAGGCGCGGACGCCGCTGATCATCAGCGGCCCGGTCGATCAGAACAGCATCTGGTACCAGGAGTTCGCCAAGATCGCGCCGCGGCTGCGCCGTGGCGAGGACGGCGAGGGCGACTATGAGGTCGACGAGAAGAAGCGCACCGTCGGCATCCTGGAAACCGGAGTCGAGAAAGTCGAGGACTGGCTCGGCATTGACAACCTGTACGAGAGCGTCAACACCCCGCTGATCAGCTTCCTGAACAACTCCATCAAGGCTAAGGAGCTGTACACCAGGGACAAGGACTACGTCGTGATGAACGGCGAGGTCCTGATCGTCGACGAGTTCACCGGCCGGATCCTGCACGGGCGCCGCTGGAGTGAGGGCATGCACCAGGCCGTCGAGGCCAAGGAAGGCGTGCAGATCAAGGACGAGAACCAGACGCTCGCGACGATCACGCTGCAGAACTACTTCCGGCTCTACGAGAAGCTCTCCGGCATGACCGGAACGGCGCTGACCGAGGCCAACGAGTTCCACCAGACCTACACGCTCGGTGTCGTCCCGATCCCCACCAACAAGCCGATGATCAGGGCTGACCAACCGGACCTGGTGTACCAGACCGAGGAGGCCAAGTACGACGCCCTCGTCGAGGACATCGTCGAGCGGCACTCCAATGGCCAGCCGGTCCTCGTCGGCACCACCAGCGTGGAGAAGTCCGAGCGGGTGTCACGCCAGCTCAAGCGGAGGGGCGTGCCGCACGAGGTGCTGAACGCCAAGTACCACGAGCAGGAAGCCACGATCATTGCGAAGGCGGGCCACAAGGGCGCGGTGACCGTAGCCACCAACATGGCCGGCCGCGGTACCGACATCATGCTGGGCGGGAACCCTGAGTTCCTCGCCGACCTTCAGCTGCACCAGCGCGGCTTGTCGCCGGTAGAAACCCCGGAGGACTACGAGGCAGCCTGGCCGGAAGCGGTTGAGAAGTGCCGCAAGGCCGTGGCCGAGGAGCACGAGGAGGTCGTCGCCGTTGGCGGTCTGTACGTCCTCGGCACCGAGCGGCACGAGTCGCGCCGCATCGACAACCAGCTGCGCGGCCGGTCGGGCCGTCAGGGTGACCCTGGTGAGTCCAGGTTCTACCTGTCGCTCGAGGACGAGCTGATGGTCAGGTTCAACGGCGACAAGATCGCGCACCTGATGCAGCTGATGAAGACGCCGCCGGACGTGCCGCTGGAGTCCAAGCCGGTCAGCCGGGCGATCAGGTCTGCCCAGTCCAACGTCGAGTCGCTCAACTTCGAGATCCGCAAGGACGTGCTGAAGTACGACGACGTCATGAACCGGCAGCGCAAGGTCGTCTACACCGAACGGCGCGCCGTGCTGGAAGGCGCCGACCTGGAGCCGCAGATCAGCGGCATGATCGATGACGTCGTCGAGGGCTACGTCAAGGGCGCTACCGGCGATGGCTTCCCGGAAGAGTGGGACCTGGAGAAGCTGTGGCGCGCACTCAAGCAGCTCTATCCGATCGGGATGACGGTCGATCAACTTATCGAAGACGCGGGCGGCGAGCGCTCGCATCTCTCAAGCGACTTCATCGCCCAGGCGGTCAAGGAGGACGCCCAGTCTGCCTATGCCAATCGGGAGCAGGAGCTGACGCCCGACGTGATGCGCGAGGTAGAGCGCCGCGTCGTGCTATCGGTTCTTGACCGCAGATGGCGCGAGCACCTGTACGAGATGGACTACCTGCGCGAGGGCGTCAGCCTTCGCGGTTACGGTCAGCGCGACCCGCTGATCGAGTACCAGCGCGAGGGTTACGACATGTTCACCGCGATGATGGACGGCATCAAGGAGGACACTGTCGGCAGCTTGTTCAACCTGCAGGTACAGGTGCAGCAGAACCCGATCATGGCGGAGGACGGGCCTGATGGCACCGTTCTGGCCGGTCCGACGATCAGCCTGACGCAGTCGGCTGCCGGGCCTGCCGTTGCCGCGGCGCCGGCGGCACCGCCAGTTGCCGCGCCGCTCGCAGCTGATCCGGCTGCGGCTCAGCCACGCCCGGCCGCCAGGCCCGCGGCCCGCCAGCCCGCCCGCCAGGCGGCGCAGGCTGCGACCGCGAATGGCGAGCCGAGCCTGCCGGCCGGCCTCGCCAAGGGTCTGGCCAGGCCGCAGCGCAGCGGGAACCTCAGCTACAGCGCCCCGAACGAGGACGCGACTGGCACCGCGACGCACTCGAGCGGCTCGGCGGACGGAGCTTCCTACGCCAATGTCGGCCGGAACGCGCCTTGCCCCTGCGGGTCCGGCAAGAAGTTCAAGCAGTGCCACGGAGATCCGCGGAACCGGTCGTAAGACCTTCATACCGGGAACGGCACATCAGGGCGGCTGCCACCGCCCCGGCGCGGTCCTGGGCGCCAGTCACCGGACTGGTTTGCGGCATATGCACCCTTCGCGCTGGCGGTCGGGGCGCGCGGGTGCCGAGTTAGTGGGCCGGTCGCACCAGTACAACGGCACCCATGACCCGGCGAGCGTCACGCCGACTCGATGGCGGTACAGCACCAGCGGTCGCCGCCTGGCCGGTACGGCTTTGACTGCTCGCGTTCCAGCCGGAGCGCGACCGCCCGGACCCGGGACCCGAACCCGACCACGACTGTCATCTCAAGGACGCCGGCCGCCGGAGCTGAGGTCAGCACCCGGCGCACCTTAGGCCGCTGGTCAGTGGCCAGCATGGGGCCGAGCTGGCGGATGCGCTTGCGCGCCTGCTCAGTGGTCCACGGCGTGAGCTGCTGAGCAGGCCGGGAGCCTGCCAGCGTCTCGGACAGGACTTGCGCGAACTGACTAGGCCAGTCGGCCGCCGGATCCTGTCGCGGCCGGCTGTGTGCGGCGTCCTGCGGTCGGCTGCCTGCGGCGTCCTGCGGTCGGCTGTGTGCGGCGTCCTGCGGTCGGCTGTGTGCGGCGTCCTTCGGCCGGCTGCCGCCGTCCTGACCCCGCTGCCCGGACTCGGCCAGACCGGCCGCGGGCGGGCTGGCGGCCGGGGGGTCAACTAGCCCGTTCCCGGCAGGAAGGCCGGTCGGTAACGCGCGGATCTCGTCGTCGAATGGCGGTGCCGGATCTGGCACCCTGAGGCGCCGGACGGCGACGGGGTCGGGCAGCGGGGCCTGCCGCCCCGGCTGCCGGACACGAGTGGGGAGAATCGGCACGACGGCCGGCCCGGCCGGAAGGTCGGGGGCAGGCCCTGGCGGCGGAGGCGGGTTCTGCTGCATGGCTCCGTGTTCTACTCGACGCCGGTGACATTTTTGGGGCTGGAATGCAGCAGCCAGCGGACTGGTTCAATTGCGATAGCTACGAAGCAACCATCAGGAGACCCACCGTGTCGTCACTGCCCCCGCTGGTCGAGCCGGCCGCTGACCTGACCTTCGACGAAGTCAAGCGTTACTCGCGCCATCTGATCATCCCCGAGATCGGCATGACCGGGCAGAAGCGGCTCAAGAACGCCCGGGTGCTGGCGGTCGGCGCTGGCGGCCTTGGCTCGCCGGCCCTGCTGTACCTGGCCGCGGCCGGGGTGGGCACGCTGGGCGTGATCGACTTCGATGTGGTGGACGAGTCGAACCTGCAGCGCCAGATCATCCACGGCCAGTCCGACGTCGGCCGGCTCAAGGCCGAGTCCGCCAGGGACAGCATCGCGGAGATCAATCCGTACGTTCAGGTGCAGGTGCACACCGAGGCGCTAAGCAACGACAACGTGCTGGATATTTTCTCCCGTTATGACCTGATTGTTGACGGGACTGACAACTTCGCCACCAGGTACATGGTGAACGACGCGTGCGTGCTGCTCGGCAAGCCGTACGTGTGGGGCTCGATCTTCCGGTTTGACGGGCAGGCAAGCGTGTTCTGGGCTGAGTACGGTCCGTGTTACCGCTGCCTGTACCCGGACCCGCCGCCGCCGGGCATGGTGCCGTCCTGCGCCGAGGGCGGCGTGCTTGGCGTGCTCTGCGCGTCGATCGGCTCGATCCAGGTGACTGAGGCAATCAAGCTGCTCACCGGAGTCGGCGAGAGCCTGGCCGGGCGTCTGATGATCTACGACGCACTGGAGATGAGCTACCGCACGGTACGGGTGCGCAAGGACCCCGAGTGCGCTATCTGCGGCAAGAACCCGACCATCACCAGCCTGATCGACTACGACGCGTTCTGCGGCGCTGTCTCGGAAGACGCGGCAGCGGCGGCCTCCGGGTCTACGATCACCGCCACCGAGCTCAAGGACATGCTGGACCGTGGCGACAACATCTTCCTGGTCGACGTGCGGGAGCCGAATGAGTACGAGATCGTGTCAATCCCCGGCGCGACGCTCATCCCCAAGGACCAGTTCCTGACGGGGGCGGCGCTGGAGAAGCTGCCGCAGGACAAGCGGATCGTGCTGCACTGCAAGAGCGGTGCCCGCAGCGCGGAGGCTCTCGCGGTGGTGAAGAACGCAGGATTCTCCGACGCGGTGCACGTCGGCGGCGGCGTGCTGGCCTGGGTCAACCAGGTCGACCCCAGCCTGCCGACGTATTGACCGGGTCACTGGCCCTCGGTCAGGCCGTAAACTCCCCGTGTGACGTGGCAGCCGGAGCCAGATCAAACCTGGCCTGATCTCCCCGGCGGCAAAGGCGGACTGGCTCCGCCCGGCAGTGAGACCGGACTGGCGCCGCCCGGCAGCGAGAGCGGACAAGCGCCGCCCGGCAGCGAGAGCGGACAAGCGCCGCCCGGCGTTCAGAGCGGACTGGCGCCGCCCGGCACCGTCAGCGAGGCGGCAGCGCGGTCGCCCGGACGGTGGCGCCGCCGCGGCCGGCTGACGGCGTTTGGCGCGTTGCTGACGGCCGGGCTGATCGGGCTGGCCGTCTCGGCGGTCGGCATAGCTCATCAGCTGCTGCCGCGGCAGTTCACAGCAGGACAGCAGCGGGCGATCTCCGCCTGGGAGGTGGGACGCCGCTGGCGGTCCGAGCCGGCCGGGGCGATCTTCCCGGCATCGGTGCAGTACTACCTGCTGCCCGGCTCTCTCAATGCGACCAGTGGCCTGACGCTGCACGCCCGGCTGCTTGGCATCAGCCCGGACACCAGCTGCGCTAGCGCGGCTTCCGGGGTGGCGATGCGCATCCTGCGCGAGCACGGCTGCTCGGCCGCCCTGCGGGCGACCTATGTAGACGCCTCGGGCAGCCTGGTAGCGACGGTTGCCGTGGCTGTCCTGCCCAGTTCGGCGGCCGCGAGGACGGTCGTGAGCCAGCTGTTGCGGGGCGATACGACCAGCCCGGCGCTAGTCCGGGTGCTGTCCGTCGCGCGCTCGCCAGCTGCGGGATTCGGCGCCGCGGAGCGCCAGCTGTCGTATGCCACCAGCGGCGAGTCGTATGTGATCATGGCGACCGCCGGGTTCACCGATGACCGCCACCGGGTTCATCTCCCTGCCAGCGACTACCAGTACGGCGAGCTGACCAGCCTCGCTTACGGCCTGGCCGACAAGGCTAAGTCCGAGCTCGGCGGGCGGCCTGCGACGCCGGCGTGCCCGGAGGCACCAGGATGCTGAGCGGCGCGGGCTCGCAGCGGCAGCGGGCGGGCTCGCAGCAGCGGGCGGGCTCGCGGCGGCGGGCGGGCCGGAGGCCGCGCGAAGCCTGGCGACGCCGCTGGGTAGCGCTGACGGCCGCGGCGATAGCCGGGTGCTCGGCAGCGACGCTGGCGCCGGCTGGCCTCGCCCGGGCGGATATCGTCCGCGGCACCGAGATGTGGGTGCTCGACGAGCTGAACATCCAGCCTGCCTGGAGTGTCACCCAGGGCAAAGGCGTGCTCGTTGCCGTGATCGACAGCGGCGTGAACCCGTCAGTGCCCGACCTGGCCGGCAACGTCATCACCGGGCCCGATTACAGCGGCGTTCACACCTCGCCAACCAACCCGGACTGGGGAGTTCACGGGACCTGGATGGCATCGCTGATCGCCGGGCACGGCCATGACGGCGACAGCGGCATCATCGGCATGGCACCGCAGTCGAAGGTGCTGTCGATCCGGGTGATTACTGACGCAGACGACCCGAATGACGCTGCCTACGAGCGAGAGCCCGCGGCTCAGGGACAACGCGAGCTGGCCAGGGCCATCACCTACGCGGTCGCGCACCACGCTCAAGTGATCAGCATGTCACTCGGCTACAGCGAGCAGAGCCTTCCGGTGCGGGCCGCTCTGCAGGACGCCTACCAGCACAACGTCGTTGTCGTCGCATCGGCTGGCAATTCCGAGGGCCTGGCGGGATCCGACGCCGGGAGCGCCCCGTACTCCTTCCCGGCCAACTACCCGGGCGTGCTAGGTGTCGCGGCTGTCACTAGCAGCGGCCAGGTGGCCAGTTTTTCCAGCCAGAACCTGTCGGTCCAGGTGGCGGCACCAGGTGACAGAGTTCCGGCTCAGGGCCGGGACGGGCAGTACTGGTATGTCAGCGGCACTAGCCCGGCCTGCGCGCTAACGGCGGGCGTGGTAGCGCTGATCAAGGCAAAGTACCCGAATCTGACCGACTCGCAGGTCATCACTGCCATCACGGGCAGTACCACGCCGAGCACCCGACCGCCCGGGGGCTACGACGAGCAGATCGGATTCGGCGTGGTCAACGCGGCTGACGCGCTGACTGCCGCCGGCAAGCTCGCCGCTGCAGCTCCGGCACCCGCGGGCATGTCGCCGGCCGACCACTTCGGCGGCGGCCTCTCGGCGATCCCGCCCGCGCCGGTTCCGCCGCGTGGCCCCGCGAGTCTTGTGCTGTTCTGCCTCCTCGGCGCGGCGTGTCTGACCGCGGTTGCGACCGCGACGAGCCGGCTGCTTCTGCAGCGGGAGCCAGTCCCCAGTGCGCCGAGCGTCTCAGCCGATCCGCCGCGACCGGGAGAATCCCCGGCGGCCGCGGCGCCGCCGGCCAAACATGCAGCGCCGCATGGCCGCGGCGATCACCTGGGCGGACTGTCATGACCGGCCGGCCAGCGGCTGTGCCGAGCGGACGCGCGCGAGATGGCGCGGCTAACCGCAGGCGAGGCGTCGCGACCAGCGCCGCACGAGCGGCAGAGACCGGGCCGGACGGCTACGCGTGCCGGGTGCTGGACGTGGTCGACTCGATCAATCCGGGCAGCGTCATGTCGTACGGAGATGTAGCGGAGTATCTCGGCGAGGGCGGGCCTCGGCAAGTAGGCCGGGTAATGGCCCTCTGGGGAGGCGGCGTTGCCTGGTGGCGCGTCGTGCATGCCGACGGATCGCTGCTGGCCGGGCACGAGCAGGTGGCGCTGGCCAGGTACGAGGCAGAATGCACTCCGCTGCGACACTCAGGGACCGGTCAGCCGCGGGTCGACATGACGCTGGCACGCTGGCGCGGCTAGCCGCGCAATACCGCTGACTGTCGGCAGCGTCTGCTGGAATGCAAGGCGACATGGAAACTACGTCGCCGCCCGCATACCGTCTGGTCCGGCTGCCAAGTCCGGCCGCTACGCCACTACGCCTTGACGAGGCGCAGCGCCGCGTCGTTGAGCACGCGGGCGGACCATTGCTCGTGCTTGCCGGTCCCGGCACCGGCAAGACGACCACCATCGTGGAATCCGTGGTCGACCGCGTCGTCCGGCGCGGCATCGATCCCGGCCGCGTGCTAGTCCTGACCTTCAGCCGCAAGGCGGCAGCCGAACTGCGCGAGCAGATCACGCTCCGCCTCGACCGAACGATCCGCCAGCCCCTGGCGCTGACTTTTCATAGCTACGCCTACGCGCTGGTGCGGCGGGAGTTCGCGCTGGCAGGCGAGCAGCCGCCGATCTTGCTGTCAGGTCCCGAGCAGTTGCTCGAGGTCCGAAGACTGCTGCGCGGCGAAGCCACCGACGGAGGCCGCGGCTGGCCGGACCGGCTCAGGGCAGCCGTCGGGACTCAGGGATTCGCCGCGGAGCTGCGGGATTTCCTGCTGCGCGCGGCCGAGCGTGGCCTCGACGGCACCGGTCTGGCCGCGCTGGGCTGGGAGCACGGCCGGGATGACTGGGTCGCCGCAGGCCGGTTCCTCGACACCTACGCCGCACGATTCGACCTCGCGCCGGTTCCTGCCTACGACTACGCCGAGATCGTCAGGATCGCTGGCGCGCTGCTCCGCCGCGGTACGGTCCGGGCCCGCGAGCGAGACGCCTACGATGCCGTCCTGGTAGACGAGTACCAGGACACCGATCCTGCGCAGGAAGAGTTGCTGGTTCAGCTCGCGGGCGACGGGCGGGAGCTGATCGCTGTCGGCGACCCGGACCAGTCGATCTATGCGTTCCGCGGCGCCGACGTTGACGCCATCGGCCGATTCCGCGACCGGTTTCGCGCGCCCGACGGCACGCCTGCCGATGTCGTCGCGCTGCGGACCTGCCGCCGGAGCGGCCCGGTGCTGCTCGCCGCGTCGCGACGGATCGGCGCCCGGCTCCCGCTGGCACAGTTGTTCTCGGCAGCGCCGGGCGATCAGGAGGCCAGGACCAGTCGCGCGCACCGTGAGCTGCTCTCGCCAGCCGGCGCCGAGCCCGGTCGCGTCCAGATCATTACGGCGGCAAGTGCGAGCCAGGAATCGGCGCTCATCTCCGACACGCTGCGCCGCGCGCATCTGATCGATGGCATCGCATGGTCGCAGATGGCGGTCCTGGTCAGGTCAGCGGTACGGCAGGCCCCGGCGCTCCAGCGCGCGCTCAGCGCCGCAGGCGTGCCGGTGAACGTGGCGGGCGACGAACTGCCGCTGAGCTTTGAGCCAGGCACCAGGCCGTTGCTGCGGCTGATCAGTTGCGCGCTCCGGCCGGAGGCGATGGACGAGCAGGCGGCGGCCGAGCTCCTTACCGGCCCGCTCGGCGGTACCGACGCACTCGGTCTGCGGCGGCTCCGGCGCGGCCTGGCCGCAGCGGCGCGTGCCGCGGGCGAGCTGCCAGTCCCGGAACCTCTCGCCAGCGCGTTGCGCGATCCGCGCGAGCTCGTGCAGGCAGGCTGGCCGGAGACCGATCGCGGCGACCTGGGTGAGCGGACTGCCGGCACCGAGCTGGCAGCCGCCGCCAGGGTGGCGTCGCTACTGCAGGTCGCCAGAGAGGCGGACGAGCACGGCACTCCGCACGAGGTGCTGTGGGCAGTCTGGGACGCGTCCGGGCTTGCCCGGCAGTGGCAGTCCGCAAGCGCTGCAGGCGGGGTGCGGGGCGCGGTCGCAGACGCCGATCTCGATGCCGTCGTCGCACTGTTCGATGCTGCTGCCCGGTTCTCCGCGCGGTTGCCGCACGGATCGACGCGGCTGTTTCTGGACAGCGTGTCCGGCCAGGAGATCGCCGGTGACACGCTGGCCGAGCGCGCGCCGCGGGCTGACGCAGTGTCGGTACTGACCGCGCACCGGGCCAAGGGCCTGGAGTGGGACCTCGTCGTCGTGGCCGGCGTGCAGGAAGGAGCCTGGCCGGACGTGCGCCAGCGCGGTTCACTGCTGGGCATGGACGAGCTTGTCGACGTGGTAGCCGGCCGGCAGCCTGCCGACAGCGCATCAGGTGCGCGGGCTGCGGCCGCAGCCGCGGCCTCCGCCGCGCGACTGCTCGCCGAGGAGCGGAGGCTGTTCTACGTCGCGGTGACCCGAGCCCGGCGCGCGCTCGTCGTGACCGCGGTCGGTGCGGACGACACCGAGGAGCGGCCGTCCAGGTTCCTCGCCGAACTGGCCGGCGATGAGATCGAAATCGAGCGCGTTGACGGTTCCGATCGGCGCTGGCTGTCGTTGCCAGCCCTGACGGCCGACTTGCGCCGCGCGGCAGCGGATACCGGGCTGCCTGCTCAGGTACGTTCGGCGGCCGCGCACCAGCTTGCGCGGCTTGCAGCGGCTGGCGTGCGCGGCGCGAGCCCGCGGCACTGGTACGCCCTGACCGAGCTGAGCGCGGCTGGCGAGCCGATCCCTGGCAGCGTGCAGATCTCCCCGTCCCGAGTCGAGACCTTCACCAAGTGCGGCCTGCGCTGGCTGCTCGAGGCGGCCGTCGGAGTCCGCTCACCCTCAGCCGCGCAGCACCTCGGCATCGTCATTCATGCCGTGGCCGCGATGGCGGCCGACGGCGCCGACGATGGCGAGGTCGCCAAGCGCGTCGACGAGCTGTGGCAGCATCTCGACTTCGGCAGTTCCTGGTACAGCGCGAAGCAGCGGGCGCAGGCCGAGGTGATGGTGCGCAAGTTCCTTGACTGGCATCACGTTAATCCGCGCGAGCTGGTAGCGGTCGAGCAGCAGCTGCGCGTCAGCATGGGCGAGATCACCATCACCGGTCAGGTGGACCGGCTGGAACGAGACGAGAACGGTGCGGCGATCGTCGTCGACCTCAAGACCGGAACGGGGAGGCCATCCGACGCGGACTTGGACCGCAACCCGCAGCTGGGCGTCTACCAGCTTGCGGTACTGCTGGGCGCTTTCGAGCGGTTCGGGCTCGCCGAGCCGGGTGGCGCTGAACTGGTCCAGGTGGGCAAGGCGGGTCTCAAGGCCAGCGTCCGGGTGCAGTCGCAGCGCGGCTTGCGCGACGACGGTGACCCGGAGTGGGTGCGCGAGCTGGTAGAGACGGTCGCTGCCGGGATGGCTGGGCCGGTGTTCCGCGCGACGGCCAATCCGGGTTGCCGGGTCTGCCCGGTCGCGTCTAGCTGCCCGGTTGACGAGCGCGGCGGTCAGGTGACTTCGTGATGTCAGAGCCGATCAGGTACAGCCCGGGTCAGCTGGCCCGGATGCTCGGCGCTCAGGAACCCACGCCCGAACAGGCAGCGGTCATCGGGGCGCCGCTCGCGCCGCTCGCGGTCATCGCCGGTGCCGGGTCAGGAAAGAGCGAGACGATGGCGGCGCGGCTGGTCTGGCTGGTGGCGAATCAGCTCGTCCGGCCAGAGCGGGTTCTGGGCCTGACGTTCACCAGGAAGGCTGCGGCCGAGCTAGCCGAGCGCGTTCGGACGCGGCTCGCTGGCCTGCGCCGGGCGGGCCTGCCGTTGGCCGGCTTTGCCGGGGCCCTGGCTGCGAATGACGGGGCGGTGAATGCAACCGGAGCCGGCATTTCTTACCGTAACGACAGCCAGGCCGGTGCCGCCGCTTCAGCAGCGGCCGGTTTGCTGGCCCCCGACCCTGAACTGCTTGCGGCCGATCCGGTCATCTGCACTTACCACGCCTATGCCGGCAGGCTCGTCGGCGATCACGCATTGCGCGAGGGTTTGGAGCCGACGTTAAGGCTGATCACGCCGGCTGTTTCGTGGCAGCTCGCGGCCGCTGTGGTTGCCGCTTACGACGGCCCTACCGATGCGATCGACTGGACACCCGCCACCGTGACCGCGGCCGTGCTAACGCTGGCAGGCGAGATGTCTGAGCACCTGCGTGGTGCGGAAGACGTGCGCGAGACCGGTCGGTGGCTGCAGGACCGCGCCGCGAGCCTGGTCGGCCGGGTGCCTAAGGCCGTTACCGACGTGCTCAGGACCCAGCGGACCAGGGAGCAGTTGCTGCCGCTGGTTGCCGCATACGCAGCCGCCAAAGCGGTCAGGGAGGTGGTGGACTACGGCGACCAGATGGCGATCGCGGCCCGGATCGCAAGCCACCATCCGCAGGTAGGCCAGGCAGAACGGTCCCGTTACCAGGTAGTCCTGCTCGACGAGTACCAGGACACCTCGCATGCGCAGCTGGTCCTGCTCTCGTCGCTGTTCGGCGGCGGCCACCCGGTCACCGCCGTCGGTGACTCCTGCCAGTCGATCTACGGATGGCGCGGTGCGAGCGCGGGCAACCTGCGCAGGTTCGGCTCCGACTTCCGGGCTGCAGACGGACGAGCCGGCTCCGGTGCGGGTGCTGTCAACCAGCTTCCGCAACACCGGCAACGTGCTGATGGCGGCCGGTGCCATCCAGCGCGATCTCAGGGAGGCCGCGCCAGAGGTGCCGCTGCTAGTCGCGCCGTCTGGACGGGCCGAGCGAGGGCTGGTGCGATGCGCGTTGCTGGAGTCCGCGCACGACGAGGCGGACTGGGTGGCCGAGCACGTGACACGGCTGCTTGAGCTAGCCCCTGGCCTGGCGCCGGATGGTCAGCCATGGCCTGATCGCGGCGCGGTCAAGGTCAAGCCGAGCGACATCGCTGTGCTGTGCCGGAAGCGCGCTCAGTTCCCGGCGCTGCGAGCGGCACTGGAAGCCCGCGGTATCCCGGTCGAGGTCGTCGGCCTCGGCGGTCTGCTGACCGTACCCGAGGTCGCCGACATCGTCGCGACTTTGCAGGTCCTGCATGACCCGGTGGCCTCCAGCGCGCTCGCGCGCTTGCTGACCTCGCCGCGTTGGCGCATCGGCCCGGCAGACCTGGTGGCGCTGGGACGGCGAGCGCGCGCGCTAGCCAGTGCTGCCGCGTCCGCTGGGTCCCAGTCCACGGGGTCCCCGTCCACGGGTCCCCGGCCGGCCGCGGTGACCTGATGGCCGGTGCAGTCAACGACCTGACCAGGGACCAGGGCAGCCTCGTCGAAGCGCTGGACGACCTGGGCAGCCCGGCTGCCTACTCGTTCGCCGGCTATGCCCGGCTCACCGCGCTCGCAGCCGAGCTGCGTGCGTTGCGCGGGCATGTCGCCCGGCCGCTGGCCGAACTCGTCACCGAGGTCGAGCGAGCACTGGGGCTCGACATCGAGGTCGCGTCGCGGCCGGGCACTGATCCGGCTGCGGCCAGAGCGGACCTCGACGCCTTCGCTGACGCTGCGGCCGCGTTCGCTGGCGACACGCAGGAGCCGACTCTCGGCGCGTTCCTGGCCTATCTTGTCGCGGCCGAATCTGAGGAGTTCGGCCTGGAGGCCGGCCGCGTCGGCGACACCGACTCGGTCAAGCTGGCAACTGTGCACGCGGCCAAGGGCTTGCAATGGGCCGCCGTGTTCGTGCCCGGACTGGCTGCCGGGCCGCAACGGCATGTCTTCCCGGCCAAGCCGCGGGTGACGACGCGGTGGACCGAGAATGCCAGGCTGCTGCCTTTCGGGCTGCGCGGCGACGTGGCGGACCTCCCGGCTCTGGCCGGGCTGAGCGCACCAGAACTGACCGAGTTCAACGACGCCTGCGGTGCGCGCGATCTGGCCGAAGAGCGCCGGCTCGGTTACGTGGCCGCGACGAGGGCCGCCTACTTCCTGGGCTGCTCGGGCTACTGGTGGTCCGACGGCGTCTCCCGGCTCGGGCCCTCGGACTTCCTGACCGAGGTGAAGGCCGCCTGCGAGGACGGTGCCGGCGAGATCGATCACTGGCAGCCTCAGCCTGAACCGGACGCGGTGAATCCGGCGCTTGCCGAGCCGCCCACGGCCATCTGGCCGGCGGAGGCGGCCGCGAGCGCGCGACATGCGGCCATTCGCGAAGCCGGGGCACTGGTCGACGCTGCCGCACGCGAGCTCCGGACCGCTGCCGCCGTGCCGCCCGCGGCTGCCGCTGTACCGCCCGCGCTAGCCGCAATACTGCCCGCGGCAGCCGCTGTACCGCCGCGGCCCGCGGCTGCCGCTGTACCGCCGCAGCCCGCGGCACGCCGACCACTATCAGCAGATGGTTGCCGCCTGGGCCCGCGACACCGACCTGCTGCTGGCCGAGCGCCAGCGGCGCCAGGCCGGCCAGGCGGTAGCGGTCAGCCTGCCGCGTCAGCTCCCGGTCTCGTCGCTGGTGACGATGGCGAGGGATCCCGGTGAGCTGGCTCAGCAGGTTCGGCGCCCGATGCCGCGCAGGCCGGTGCCGCAGGCTGCCAGGGGAACCACGTTCCACGAGTGGCTCGAGCGCAGATTCGGGCAGGCGCAGCTCATCGACTCCGCAGAGCTTCCCGGTGCCGCCGACGACATGGCCGCCCAGGCGCCGGAGCCCGGGCTCGCTGAGCTTCAGGCTCGGTTCGAGGCAGGCGAGTGGGCCGGCCGCTGGCCAGTCGAGGTCGAGGTGCCGTTCGAGACGAAGGTCGGCGACCGGTTGGTCCGCGGCCGTATCGATTCGGTATTCGCCGATGCACCCGACGGAGGCTACGACGTCGTCGACTGGAAGACCGGGCGCCAGCCTGGCACGGCCGCGGAGAAGCAGGCAGTGGCGGTACAGCTGGCCGCCTACCGGCTGGCCTGGGCCGCCCTGGCCGACGTGCCACTGGCGCAAGTTCGGGCGGCGTTCTATTACGTACCGGACAATGTAACCGTCCGCCCGGCGGACTTGCTCGACGGCGCTGGCCTTGCCGCCCTGATCGATGATCTGCCCGAGTTCCCCGGAGGGTAAGATTCCCCGGTCGAAGGGGATGGAGGCACCCAGGTGGCGGAACGACGAGTTGCTATGAGCGACGGCATCGCTGAACGCGTAGTGCGGCGGGCCATTTCGCACCTGGCGAACTCCTACTCACACGCGCCAGCCAAGGCCACGGCTGCGAAAGAAATGCTGGTGCACGCATTCGAGGGAGCTAGCGACGAAGCCGACGAGGTCGACGGCTACGCCGCCGCTGCCGCGATGGCCGCGATCGCGCACGGCATCGAGGCCGAAGTGGGCCGGGGTCTCGACTGGCTCGCGGTTGCCGCGTTGCAGGAATGGGACTTTCATCACCCGGAGAACCCCATCTAGCCCCCGCAGCCGCCAGTGCTGCCGGAGCAGCCGTCAGCCCAGATGACGCTCTAGCGACGCCATCTTCGACTCCAGCGCGTCCGTCACGCCTGGCCGGATGTCTGCCTTCAGCGTGACACTCACCCTCGGCGCTCGGGCTGAGACGGCGTCACAGGCGTTCTTGACCACCGCCATTACTTCGTCCCAGTCACCCTCGATGGTTGTAAACATGGCATCGGTCCGGTTCGGCAACCCGCTCGCGCGAACCACCCTCACCGCGTCGGCGACGTATTCGGCCACGTCCGCGCCGACTCCGATGGGTGTTACCGAGAACGCGACAATCATTTCAAACCTCCGTGCCTGGTGGCGGCATGCCCAGCGGTCGCACCGCCTCGGCCGTCCACTTGCTTATCGGCGCACCTGGCCCGCTACTACCATCGTGATCACACCTTCATCATGGCCCGCGGCATCCTAGCGAGCCTGATTCCGCCTGGGAGGGAGCACCCATGGATGTCCGCCAGTACATCGAGAAGCACGCGGCCGAGTTCTCCGGTTCGCTGAGCGAGTGGCTGGCTATCCCGTCCATCTCTGCCGACCCGGCACGTCACGCGGACGTCGGCAGGTCAGCGGACTGGCTTAAGACTTTTCTAGCGGAAACGGGCTTTCCGACCGTCGAGGTATGGCCGACCGGCGAGTCTGGCTCACCGGGACTGCCGGCGGTTTTTGCCGAGTGGCCTGCCAGCAATCCGGCTGCTCCCGTGGTGCTCGTCTACGGTCACCACGACGTGCAGCCGGTTGAGCCGCTGGAGGAGTGGGACAACCCGCCTTTCGAGCCAGTGCAACGCGACGGACTGCTGTTCGGCAGGGGCGCCTCCGACGACAAAGGGCAAGTGCTGTTTCATGCGCTTGGCCTGCGGGCCAACCTGGCCAGTTCCGGTGCCACCGCACCGCCCGTCACCCTGAAGCTGCTGATCGAGGGTGAGGAGGAATCTGGCTCGCCGCACTTCGCCGAGCTGCTCCGGGCCAGGCGCGAGCGGCTGGCCTGCGACGTCGTGGTCGTGTCCGACACCACCATGTGGGCGGCTGACGTCCCGTCGATGTGCGTCGGCATGCGTGGCGTCGTGGATGCGGAGATCGGCCTGCGCGGGCCGGAGCGGGACCTCCACTCCGGTTCGTTCGGCGGCGGGGTGCCGAACCCGCTGCAGGTGATGGCGGACTTGCTGGCCGGCCTGCATGACGCGGACGGCCGGGTGACAGTGCCCGGCTTCTACGACAAGGTGCTGCCGTTGTCAGACGCCGAGCGCGAGCTGATCAACCGCCTGCCGTTCGACGAGAAAGCGTGGCTGGCCGAGGCGGGCAACAGCACCGCCGTGGCCGGGGAAGCCGGCTACGGAACGCTCGAGCGCGTCTGGACCCGGCCAACCGCGGAGATCAACGGCATGTGGGGTGGCCACACCGGACCCGGCGGCAAGACGATCGTGCCGGCCAGGGCTAACGCGAAGCTGTCCTTCCGGCTGGTCGCCAACCAGGAGCCGGCGGATGTCATTGCCGGGCTGCGGCGCTACGTCGCGGAACACACGCCGCCAGGCATCGAGGCCACTGTGACGTCTGCAGGACATGGAGTCCGGCCGTGCTTCGCGCCCGTCGACTCCCCGGCCGTCCGGGCCGGCGTACGCGCCATGGAGCGGGCGTTCGGCAAGGAGATCCTGTTCACAAGGGAGGGCGGCAGCGGGCCGGAGGCGGACCTGGCCGACATCCTCGCCGCGCCGCTAGTCTTCATCGCAGCCGGGCTAGACGCGGACAGGATCCACGCACCGAACGAGCGGGTGGAGATGGCATTGCTGCTCAAAGCCGCTGAGGCGGCGGCATATCTGTGGGACGAACTGGCCGCCGTGGGCGGCGGGCTAACGGCAGCCAGGTGACCGCGGAGAGCACGGCGGACGACGCAGCGCAGGCCAGCCCGGCGGCCGGCAAGTGGCGCGGCGGTGAGTCGGTCCGGACTGACCGGTCCGGCGCTGACGGGGCTCGCGCTCGCGCGTGGCGAAGTGGACCGGGCCGCGCATTTGCGTGCGGACGCGGACTGGCTCAAGTCAGCCTGGGCGGACCCGGCGACGAGGGTGGTAGTCGTCGCGCAGGGCCAGGCGCTCTGCGAGCTCACCGAGCAGCACGCCGAGCTAGTCTTCCTTGCTCCTGCGGAGGCGCCGGACGGGGTCCGGTTCCTGCTCGGCGTCGACTCCGACGGCGTCGCCTACTTCGGTGTGGCCGGGCCGCTGCCTGCGCACGCAGGCGCAGGCGTGCGTCCGGCCCACTTGCGCGAAGGCCGGCCCGCTGCTGACCGACCGGGATGCCGGGCTGCTGACCCACGCGGTCGCGCTGGCGAACTGGCACGAAACGTTCACGCACTGCCCGCGCTGCGGCTCGCCGACAGAGCCATTCGCGTCCGGTCACGCGCGCAAGTGTCCTGTCGACGGCAGCGAGCATTTCCCGCGGGTCGACCCGGCGATGATCGTGCTCGTCACCGATGACGACGACCGTGCGCTGCTTGCCAGGAACGCGCTATGGCCAGAGCGCCGCGTATCCGTCCTTGCCGGGTTCGTCGAGGCAGGGGAATCTGCCGAGCAATCGGTAGCCCGCGAGGTAGCGGAAGAGACCGGCATCAGCGTGAGTGCCGTGACCTACCTCGGCAGCCAGCCTTGGCCAATGCCCCAGAGCCTGATGCTCGGCTTCCGTGCCGCAGCGGACAACACTGACATCCACGTCGACGCGGACGAGATTGCCGAGGCGAATTGGTACAGCCGGGACGAGCTGGCCGCTGCCATTGCTGCCGGGACCATCAGGCTGCCGCCGCCGGTGTCGATAGCGCATCGCATCATCGAGACTTGGTACGGCAGCGACGTGCCCGGCAGCTGGTAGTCCGCCAGCGGACAACCCCGGCCCCCGACCGAGCCCGAGCCCGAGCCGCCCCCTGGATGTGAATCCATTGTTGCTATAGCGGCACTAGATCCGCATTCACCTGAGGCGAACCTGTGGCAAAGGCGACAAAACGGCGCGGCGTCGTATTATAAGTAAATTGACGACGCATCGTTGAACTACTTAATATGCTGTCATGGGCAGGCCGAATAGTCCGATGCGAGAGCCGACCTACTTCGTGCTCGCAGCGTTGCTCGCCGGGCCGTTGCACGGTTACGCGATCATCAAGAGAGCCGAGGAAATGTCCGGCGGCAGGGTCCGCCTGGCTACCGGCACTCTGTACACCGCCCTGGACCGGCTGACCACCGAGGGCTACGTCAGGCTGGTCAGCGATGAGATCGTCAACGGGCGGATCCGCCGGTCGTACGGGCTGACCGATGCGGGCTCAGCCGCGCTGAGAGCGGAGGCGCAGCGGATGGCTGAGGCCGCCCGGCTCGTGACCGAAGGGCAGGCGTTGCCACGGCCGGGGCGGCTCGGGCGCAAGCCGAGCCCGGCATGAGCGCGACGGGCGAGGACGCGGCGAGCCCGCTTCAGCGCCATTGCCGCTTGCTGCTGCATGCATACCCGGCCGCCTACCGGAGCGAGCGCGGCGAGGAGATCATCGGCACTCTCCTGGAGGCGACGCCGGAGGGCCGTGCCTGGCCGGTGCCGCGGGACATTCGCGGCCTGATTACTGGCGGCTTGCGCGCCCGGGCCGCGCAGAACCGGGAGCGCACCACCGCAGCGAACTTGCGGCTGTCGGCACTCGTCGGCGTCGCTGCCTACCTGGTGATCCGCGCTTCCAGCGGTCTCGAGTTCTTCGTGCGCTATCAGAGTGCCCTCGGCTGGCGGAGCCAGTTCTCGCCATATGGCTGGCCGCAAGCTGCCGCGATGGCCCTGATGCTGGTGACCGTCGCGCTGGTGTGGCTGAGTGGCCGCCGCAGCGTCGTCCTGTGCAGCGCGCTCCCGGCTGCCGCTTTTGTAGCATCCGCGGGCCCTTGGCACAGAGTAGCCAGTGTGACAGCCGTGGGGCAGCTGGCATGTCTTGCGGCGATGGTCGCACTGGCCAGTGGCCGTTGCCGGCCCAGCTACCGATGGCTACTGGCCGTGGCTCTGGCAGCGTCCATCCCGTTGGTTCCCGAAGCCCAGATTACCGGGGCGTTGATGG
The DNA here is from genome assembly GCA_963831615.1 of uncultured Actinomycetota bacterium. Taxonomy (GTDB): domain Bacteria; phylum Actinomycetota; class Actinomycetes; order Streptosporangiales; family Streptosporangiaceae; genus JAJYUU01. The sequence goes on from CAWHQU010000008.1 coordinate 1,721,069, forward strand.
TGGGTGCAGTTGCCGTCGCTCTCGTCTGGATGCCGTTCGATGCCCGGGCCGCCCTGGCGCTGGTTGTCTACTTCCTGGCTGGTGTACTACCCGCGGCCGTCAGCAACGTCATCTTGGGAGCTGGCTTCATGGCCGCGGCGGTGTGGTTGGCGATCATCGCCGTAATAACCGCGCCCGCGATCTGGCTGCTGCGCCGTCAGTCTGCGCATCCGGGTCAGCCGAGGCAGACTTGAGGCCGCTCAGTCCTTGCGGGCAATGAGGTAGGTGTTGGAGATATCGCCGTCGATGTGCGCGACCTCGACTGAGGTGAAGCCTGCTTCGCCGAGCATCTGCAGCGCTTTCTGCTCACCCCACATCGTGCCTAGGCCCATACCGCCTTCGGCGAGGGAGACCGTCATGCAGTGCATGCAGGAGACCGTGTAAATGAACGGGCCAAGCGGGTGGTCCAGGTTATCCGCCAGGATGCTGGACCCGGTGACGTCGACACACAGATAGGTCCCGCCGGGCCGCAACGCATCGGCGATGCCCGCCAGCATCAGATCAGGCCGTGCCTGGTCGTGGACAGCATCGAAGGTCGTGATGAAGTCAAACTGCGCGGGCTCCCGCAGGTAAGCGGCATCGCGCTTCCAGAAGCGCACATTAGTGAGGTGTTTGCTGTCGGCTTCTGCCCTGGCCGCGGCAAGCCCGGTATCAGACATGTCGAAGCCGGCGAACCGTGAGCGCGGGAACGCCTCGGCCATCAGGTTGGCGGCGTGCCCGGAGCCGCATCCCACGTCCGCGACGTCAATTCCGTGCTCGAGTTGCTCAGTCAGCCCTGCCACCAGCGGCAGCGTCATACTGATCAGGCTGGCGTCATGGACAGCGCCGCTGTCCTCGGCCATCAGCGCCTGGAACTTCGGGAACGACGAGTACGGAACTCCGCCACCGTGCCGGAAGCAGTCGACCACCTGATCTTCGACCAGTGCGAGCAGGCCGACGTACTGCGCGCTGATCGCGAGGTTGTCCGGACCGGCAGCTCGGGTAAGCCACGCCGCGTGACCGGCGGGCAGCGAGAAGGTGCCTCTCTCGCTGTCGTGATCGACGATCCTTCCGGTCGTCATGGCCCCCAGCCACTCCCGGACGTACCGCTCATCAAGTTCCGCCCCCGCGGCGATCTCTGCGCTCGTCGCGGCCGGCATCGTAGCCATGACGTCGAAGAGCCCGGTACGGTGGCCGACGCTGACCATCAAGGCCAGCATTGCCTCATTCACCAGGTGAACCATGCGCTTGCCGAACTCCGGCGAGCCCTCGTCCCGTGCGTTAGCCATCCCGGCCTCCCCGTCTCGCTGACGTCAGCTATCGCGGCCGTACTGGCGCAGCCGGCCCCGGGCCCGGGCAGCGTCCGGGTGATACAGCTCGCCCAGCAACTCGAGCCCGTGCTGCCAAGCCTGACATGCAGTCTCCTGGTGGGAGTCGTCCTCGAGGGCGTCGCCAAGGGCGAGGAGGCTGGACGCATGGCCGAACGTATAGCCGACCTGCTCCCACAAGCCGACGGCCTCGCGGAATGAGACGATAGCCCCGCTAGCGTCCCCAGCGGCTCGCTGTGCCCGGCCGAGATGGTCGGCCCCGGCGGCGATGTCCGCGGGGTCGCCGAGTTCCCGGACGATGGCGAGCGCCCGCCGGCAGTAGCTGATACCTATGGCCGGCCGGCCCAGCTGTACGTGCAGCATGCCGATCATGCCAAGCGCATATGCCTCGCCGGTTCGGTGGCCGGCTGTCTGAGCCAGTACCAGGCCCTTTTCGGCTTGCCGCAGATCCTCGATCACCCGGCCTGCCTGGCTGTGGCCGATCTGGGCCAGCATCACGTGCGCGTACGCCTGGGCGATCAGGTCTCCGGTCGCCTGGAAGCGTCCGAGGGCCTCGGACATCAAGGTGAAGGCGTCATCGCGGGCGCCAATGCGGAACCGCAAACTGCCCATCGCTAGCTGCGCCATGCCCAGCGCGATGTCGTCGCCCAAGCGCCCGGCAGCCTCAAGCGCGAGCTCCGAAACCTTCTCCCGGTCCTGCCAGTGCCCGGCCATGTACAGGTAGTTCCTGATGACCTCGGGGATCTGCCAGGCGTGCACGTCAAACCCGGCCCGGCCGGCCAGCGCAGTCACGGCGACCAGCACCCGGCGTTCGGCCTGGTACCACGCCATCGCTTCGGTCCGGCCGGCGTAGCAGTTCCGGCGTGACTCCGGCCTGATGCGGCACGGTGGCAACCGGGATGACAAAGCTGCGCAGCAGTATCGCTGCCGCGGCGGCAGTGTGCAGGTAGTGGTCGAGGATCCGGTGGACAGCGGCACGCCCGCCGTCCTCGTCGTCTGCCTGGCGTGCCTGGCTCGCAGCGTAGGCCCGCAGTAGGTCATGGAAGCTGTAGCGGGCAGTTGCGCTCTCGCTGATGAGGCCGGAACTGCTCAGCTCAGCGAGCACCCGGCGTGCCTCGGGGACCGGCATTCCGCTCAGGCTCGCTGCAGCCGGCACGCTGATGTCGGGGCCAGGGTGCAGAGACAGTAGCCGGAACATGTGCGCGGCGGAGTCCGGTAGATGGTGGTATGACCAGGACAGCACCGATCGCAGGCTGGTCGCATCCTCGCCGGTCTCGAAAGCGTCCAGCTGATCCGGCTCGTTCTCGAGCTCGGCTGCCAGCGCGGTCAGCGGAACGTCAGGGCTTGCGCTCGCCCGTGCCGCGATGATCGCCAGGGCGAGCGGCAGGCGGGCAGCCGCCCGGGTCAGCCTGCCGACGGCAGCGGGGCTGGCGGCCAGCCGCTCGGGCCCGAGCCGCGCACCCAGCAGCTGCACCGCCTCGTCCTCGGCCAGCACATCGAGCGCGACAGGTTGCGCGCCATCCGCCGCCACCAGCCCGATCAGCCCAGACCGGCTTGTGACGAGCACCAGGCAGCCTCCGCTGGCAGGCAGCAGCGGCCGCACCTGGACGGCGTCACGTGCATTGTCCAGCATGATCAGCAATCGCTTACCAGCCGCCAGGCTCCGGTACAGGCCCGCCTGGGCGGCCGGGCTGACCGGGATCCGCTCGGCCGGCACGCCGAAGCCTTCCAGGAAGCTGCGCACCGCCTCGGCCGGGCTGACCGGCGCGCCAGACGGCTCGAAGCCGCGCAGGTCCGCGAACAGCTGGCCGTCCGGGAAGAGGTCAGCCGCCGAGTGCGCCCAGTGCACCGCGAGCGCGGTCTTGCCCACTCCGCCTGGTCCGCTGATGACAGCCGTCGGCACCGTACCCTCCGGCCCGCCGACCTGATCCAGCAGCGCTGCCAGCGCTTTCAGCTCGCGAGCCCGGCCGACGAACTGTCGCACTGCAGCCGGCAGCTGATGCGGCACGATTGCATCGCGAGCGCTGGCAACGGCCGCAATGCGTGCTGAGGGCAGCTCGCCGTGGCTCGCCACGAGTACATCGTCGGCGGCGATCCGGCCGCGGGCGGCCGCCACGAAAGCCGCCTGCACCGACCCGGTCAACCCGAGGGCGCCAGCCAGCAACAGCGCGGTGTCGTTGCGCGCAGTGCGATTGATGCCGCGTTCAAGGTCGCTGACGGTGCGGAAACTGAGTCCTGCGGCTTCCGCGAGTTCCTCTTGCGTCAGCCGCGCCGCTGTCCGCAACTGCCGGAGTAAGCCGGCGAAACCCGCTCTGAAGTGCTCAGACATAGCCCTGCGCCCCCACACCCGCAACAAGGAACGTCCTTTGCCCAACCCTATGCATTTCTCCTGTGCATTGTCCTGTGCGTCCTGCTGTGTGGTCAGCTTGCGCAGACCCGGGTGAACGTGAAGGCGACGCGCAAGCCAGATTCTGCGAAAGAAGGTCGGACAAATGCGCATTCCACGATGGCTCGGGATAACAGCGATAAGCGCAAGCGCGCTCGCGCTAGTCGCGGGAGTCGGCTTCGGTGCCGCCTCCGCCAGCCCCGCCGCGCCCAAGCCCACCGTCAAGGCCGTCTCCGCCGGAGTGGCCGCACCCGCGAGGAAGCACGGGCACGCTTACTGGCAAGGCCCCTCCGTCTACCACGTCCCCACCGGGACCACGAACCTGTTCTTCCACTATTCCTGCCCGAGCAGGTTCCCGACCGCCGTGAGCGGTGCTTTCCACTTCCTCACCCAGCCCGGCCCGGCGATCGACATGTCGGCTCCGCGAACCGACATAACGCCGTTCTACAGGCAGTGGGGATGGGTCTTCATCTGGCCCGGTGGCGGGTCGCCGTCCGGCTTCCAGATCCAGTTCAACGTCTATTGCCTGGCTAAGTGAGGCGCCCGGTTAGCTCAGCTCGCCGAGGATCGCGTCGCTGACCGCGGCCATGTGCCTGGCTCCCGCTGAGCGGGAGACCAGGCGGCCGGTCAGGTAGCCGACCGCGACCTGCCGCTCCGGGTCAGCCCAGCCGAGGCAGACGTAGCTCCCGTTGTGGCCGAACGCAGTCCGGCTGGCAAGCGCGCCCATCGGCCCGGGTCCGGCGCCTGCCCGGGTGCGCCCGGCACGCTCACCGCCGAGCTGGAAGCCTTCAGACCAGCGGACCGGCAGCTTCAGGTAACGATCGATCTCGCCGTCGCTGGACGGCGCTCGGGCCTGGCGGATCGTTTCCGGCCGAAGAACCCGGACTCCGTCCAGCTCGCCGCCGTCCAGTAGCGCCTGGTACAGCCGGGCGAGGTCGTACGCGGTCGCGGACACGCTGGCCGCCGGGATGACCGCCTGCCGGGTCGCGCGGCGGTTGATCACAACCTGGGTGGCCAGCTCGGCCAGGCCGTGGCCGGACACCGGTATATGCCGGTGCCATTGCCCGGCAGGCAGCCCCAGGTAGCTGTCGGTCAGGCCGAGCGGGCCGAGTAGCTCAGCCTGCAGCACCTCGCGGACTGGCGCGCCGGTGACCCGCTGCACAAGCTCGCCGAGGATGAACCCGTAGCTGATCACGTGGTAGGCGGGCGCCGAGCCGGGCGGTAACGACGGTGCCGCCACCTCGAGCGCACGCACGGACGCGGTCCAGTCGGTCATCGCGAGCGCGTCCCGCGCCATGCTGCGCGCTACCGGCAGCCCGCTGCGGTGCTGCAGGACCTGCCGGATCGTGATGTCCTGCTTGCCGGCCTGACCGAATTGCGGCCAGTATGCGGCGACCCGGTCGTCGAGCGCCAGGTCGCCGCGCTCGGCGAGCCGGTGCACCAGCAGCGCGACAAACGGCTTGCTCGCCGAGAACAGGAAGAACAGCGAGTCGGGCCGGCAGCCGAAGGCCTCGTTGAGCACCACCCGGCCGCGCACTGCGATGCACAGTTGCGCCGGGCTACCCCGTTCCCGGATGAGGTCTAGGGCTTTGTGAAAGGCCCCGCCGCCCGGACCGGGCATGTCAGGCGGGCGCGAGCTTGCTGACGGCCTCGCCGAGGTCGATGCCGGGTAGCGGCGTGATCGCGATGACCGGGGTGTCCAGCCCGGTCGCGTGGTACTCGGCGACGCGCTCCCGGCAGTGCTCAAGCGGACCGTGGATGACCAGTTCGTCGACCAGCTCGTCGGGAATCGCAGCGAGCGCGCCCTTGCGGTCGCCGGAGTTCCAGGCGGCCAGCATCGGCTCGATGACCTCGCCGCGGCCGAGCCACTGGTGGAACGCGGCGTAGACCGGCACGGTCAGGTAGGCGGCGATCATCCGCTTGCCGATGAAGCGGGCCGTACCGGTGTCGGTGGTCGGGCAGACGAAGATCCGGGCGACCAGTTCGCAGTCCGGGCCGGCCACGCCGCGCACCTTCGGGACGTCGGACGGCGAGAGCCAGTTAGTGATCGCGATGCCTGCCTCGGCGGCGGCGAGCCTGACCATTCCGGGCCGAAGCGCGGCCAGCGCCAGCGCGGGCGGGATCGGCGGCGCCGGGTCGAGCCGGAAGCCGTTGACGCTGAACGTCTCGTACTCGCAGGTGACCTTGCCGCCCGCCAGCGCTTCGCGCAGGAATCGCAGCATGTCACGCGAGCGCTGGTAGGGCTTCTCGAACGGGATGCCGTTCCACTGCTCGACCGCGACCTGGGACGAGGTTCCGATGCCCATGACGAACTTGCCGGGAGCGAGGGCGCCCAGCGTACCGGCCTGTACCGCAAGGGAAACGGGCGCTCGGGTGTAAATGCCGACTATCGCTGTGCCGAGGCGCAGTTGCGGAGCCCACTGGGAGGCGAGCGTCAGCGGGGTGAAGCCGTCTATGCCGTTCAGCTCCGCGGACCAGACGTCGGTGTAGCCGAGGTCGGGCAGGCTCGCAACGATCTCTCGCTGGTCAGCGAGCGGCATCCCGGTCAGTGGCAGGGTCAGGCCCCAGCGTGATTGCGATCCCATGCTCGCGAGTATGCCAGCTTGAGGCGACCCGGGCCTGGCGGCGGAATGTGACCCAGATCACGCAACGGATACCGTACGTGACAGCGTCCTAACCATAGGTAAACAGAAGAGGCCAGCTCTGGACCGACGAAGAACACCGGCCCACCCCAGGCCAGCGCAACGCAATCCGCACTCCCGCCGCTGAACGCCAAGACCGGAACCCACCCCCCACCCAGGAGGCTCGCCGTGACCAGAATGATGATCGTCAACGAAGCCGTCTGCGAAGCCCTGTTCGCCTCACCGCTGCAGCCCTCCGACACCCCCACCGCCGAAGCCGTCGCCGACGCCATCGGCGCCACCCTGCACCGCCTGGGCCCCTCCGGCTGCACCAGCCGCATGGCCCAGGAATACGGCGACCACCCCCTCGAAGCAACCAACCGGATGCGCTGGATCCGCCAGCTCACCGGCGACCTGACCGCATTCCTGTACGTCACCCCCGCCGCGCCGGCCCCCACCGGCACCGTCGGAGACCTGCTCCCTATGCGCGAAGCCGCCTGACCCCGATCTCTGCTCAGGCCGGCGACTGGCTGCGGTGGCGGTGGAGCTGATGCAGCTCACGCAGCCGGTCCGCGGTCTGGTCGTCGGCCGGACTGTAGGTCGTCATCCGGGTGCCCAGGCGCTGGCCCAGCCACAGGTGCGTGTAATTGAGCTTGAGCAGGCCCACCTCTGGGTGCATGAACCGCTTGGTGAGGTTCTCCGGGCTGGCGACCTCGTGCCGCTCCCACAGTTCGGCGAACTCAGGCGATGCCTTGGTCAGCCTGGTCACCAGGCACTTCCAGGCCGGCTCGGCGACGTGCTCGGCCATGGCGGCCCGGTACTCGGCGACCATCCGCCGGGTGCCTTCCTCCCAGTCCACTGTCGCCGCGCGGCAGCTCGGCACGGTGAACATGCGCCATAGCGAGTTCCGTTCCTCGAAGGGCAGATCGCCGAGCGGGCCCATCAGCAGGTCGAACGTCACGTTGTAGGCCAGGACGTCGAACCGGGCGTTGCGGATGCAGGCCGGGAACGGGTCGAGCTGGTCGAGCAGCAGCTGAGCGGTCGGCGGCAGCGAGCTGCATTCTGCTTTACCGGTGCCATCCGGGGCGTCGGCGAGCCGGAACAGGTGGTCACGCTCATGCGGGTCCAGCAGCAGCGTCCGGGCGACGGCGTCCAGCACCTGCGGGGAAGCATTGATATCGCGGCCTTGTTCGAGCCAGGTGTACCAGGTCACGCCTACTCCGGCCAGGGTCGCGACTTCTTCGCGACGCAGGCCAGGCGTGCGGCGCCGGGAGGCAGGCGGCAGACCGACGTCCTCGGGCGCGATGCGCTCGCGGCGACTGCGCAGGAAATCAGCTAGCTCCCGGCGGCGGATCGCCGCTATGTCGGGAAGCCTGGTCGCCGGCAGAGCTGATTGATGCGCGGCGGCGGTGCGCGCGGTCGCCGGTAGCAGGGTCTGCTCGCTCATGGCTACTAGTATGCCGTCCATCTCGTGCTATTGCCTAGTACTTCTGGTACCAGTATAGATGGGCTCTAGTACCTGGATAACTTTCCCGGCCAATCTGGATGCATGCCTTCCACGACTGCTCCTCCTACCCTGGCATCACGAGCCCAGCCGACGACGAATCAGCCGAATCAGTCGCAGACGCTGACAGCTGCCGGCCTGACCGTCATCCTGGTCGGCGTGCTGTTGCCCATGATCGACTTCTTCATCGTGAACGTGGCGCTGCCGACCATCGACCGCGACCTGGCGGCCAGTCAGCCGCTGCTGGAACTGGTCGTGTCTGGTTACGCGACGGCATACGCGCTGCTGCTCGTACTCGGCGGACGGCTGGGCGACAGCATCGGGCGCAAGCGGCTGTTCATGCTCGGCATGGCGGCCTTCACCGTCACGTCGCTGGCCTGCGGGCTGGCGCCGACGGCCGACTTTCTGGTGGTCGGCCGGGTAGCGCAGGGCGCCTCGGCCGCCATGATGGTGCCGCAGGTGCTCGCGACTATCCAGGCGGCGACAACCGGAGAGCGGCGCACCAGGGCGCTCGGCCGCTACGGCGCCACCGGCGGCCTGGCGGCCGTGCTCGGCCAGGTGCTCGGCGGCGTGCTGGTGTCCGCGAACATCGATAGCCTCGGCTGGCGGCCGATCTTCCTGGTGAACGTGCCGATCGGGCTGGCGGGCCTGGTGCTGGCCCGGCGCTACGTTCCCGACACCCGGCACGGCGCGCCTGCGCCGATCGACGGCACCGGAACAGTCCTGCTCGGCCTCACCGTGCTGACGCTGCTCGTTCCGCTGACCGAAGGCCGGTCGGTGGGCTGGCCGGCCTGGACCATCGCGCTGCTGGTCGTCGCACCGCTGGCCGCGGCCGCGTTCGTGCGGTACGAGGTCTGGGCAGAGAGGGCTGGCCGCACCCCGCTGGTCCCGCCGTCGCTGCTGCAGCACCGAAGCATGCGCCGTGGCCTGCTGCTGGCGCTGCCGTTCTTTGCCGGGTTCGGCGCGTTCATGTTCTGCTACGCGCTGCTCGTGCAGGAAGGACTGCACGCCAGTGCGCTGACGGCAGGTCTCGGCCTGGTGCCGATGGCTGCCACGTTCCTGGTCGCATCGCTGTCGACGTCCAGGCTGCTCGCGCGGTTCGGCGCGAAAGTGCTCACCGCAGGCGGCGTCCTGCAAGCGGCCGGTCTCGTCATCCTCGGTGTCACGGTCTACCTCGGCTGGCCGCACCTTGCTGTCGCGGATCTGGGGCCGGGCCTCGCTGTGGCCGGTCTTGGCCAGGGCCTGGTGATGAGCCCGCTGTTCGGCGTCGTTCTGTCGGAGGTGCCGACGGCCGTTGCGGGCGCCGGTGCCGGGGTACTGACGACGACTCAGCAGACCGCGCTCGCGCTCGGCGTGGCTACCCTCGGCGGACTCTTCCTCTCACTGGCCGGCGACGGCACGGGCGTCAGCACTGCGTTCCTGGTCGTGATCACGGTTCAGGTGGTCATCGCGATCGGCGTCGCCGCCGGCGCGCGCGGCCTGCCGGGCTGGCGAGCCAGGATCGCGGTTGCCAACCCGGAGCTCGCGGCAGCCGGGCACAGCTGAGTTCCCGAGAGCGTGGCGCCGGCGGCTAAGGGGTTGCCGCCGGCGCCACGCTCTGAGGTTGCGCCGTCTAGCTTGCGCGCGACGGCCTGCGCGCCTTCGCGCCCCGCGTTCATGATCGATGTTGATGCAGCGGCGTTATAGCCCCGGCCAATTCAACATCGATCATGCTGCTGCCGAAGCGCTCGCAACCGGTCAGCGACCATCGCTGTCTTAGCTTGTGCAACATCACCGGATCGAGCTAAGGCAGGGGTCAATGAGGATTAACCGGATCGTGGCCGCGGTTACCGGGCTGGCGCTGGCCAGTGGTGGCCTTCTGGCGGCTGCAGTCGGGACAGCCGGTGCGCAACCGAGCGGCGTCAAGCCAGCGGTGCGGACGGCACCGCCTGGCGGGCCCGTTCCGCGGGGCTTCAGAGTCGCATCAGTCACGTTCGTGTCAGCCAACGACGGCTGGGTGCTCGGCCGCACTACGAAGACCTGCACGCACGCGCCCTGCACCGCGGTGCTGCGCACAACCAACGGCAGCCGGTCCTGGGCCTCGATCCCCGCGCCGAAGGACGGGATCGCGCGTTTCAACGGGGCGGCCGGCCTGGATCGGCTGCGGTTTGCCGACTCTCTCGACGGGTTCGCCTCCGGCTCTCAGCTGTGGGCGACGCACAACGGCGGGTCGAGCTGGCACCGAGTCAAGCAGGTTCCCGGTTACATCACTGACCTGGAGACCTCGGCAGGCGTCGTGTACGCGGCGGGCACGGTGGCGAGGTCCGGCAAGGAGCGCATCTACATCAGCCCGGTCCACAGCGATTCGTGGCAACGGGTCGCGGGCCTTCCGGTGGCTTTCGGGACTGGCGGTCTCGGTGACATCACCCTGCACGGCAGCGCCGGCTGGATCATCCTGGGCAACCGGCTGTACGCAACTCAGAACGACTTCAACTGGACCAGGGAGTCCTTCCGCTGCCCGGCCGGGTACAGCATCACCAGCGTTGGTGCTGACAGCGCCACGCAGATCACGTTGCTGTGCACCGGTTCGGCGGCGCTGGGCTCGACGTCGAAAATTCTCTACGCCTCCAGCAACGGCGGCGCTCATTTCCGCAGGGTGGGCACGCCGCCCAGCGGGGGAGACGGCGGGCTGCTCGCCGAGCCGACGCCACGGCACATTTTCATCGCAACTGCGTCCGGCGCAACGTGGATCTACGTCAGCACTGATGGCGGCCGCCGCTGGCATATCGCCAAGACCCTCGATGACGGCGGCCTCGGCTGGAATGACTTCGGCTTCACCACGGCGACTCAGGGAGTGGCCGTCGAGGGCATGCAGGCGAACGGCAATAGCCGCCTGTGGCTGACCAGGACCGCTGGCCGCAGCTGGGGCAATCAGAACCTCTAAACCCTGACTGAAATGACTGGGCCCCCGGAGCAACCTCCGGGGGCCCAGCCAGTCAGGAGCAACACATCGGCCGAGTGCTCTGGCTACCCGGTAAGGGCAACCGTCGCGCCGGCCGGATCGACAAGCCGGTGGCAGCCGTCGGCCGCCGGGAACTTCGCAAGCTGCCCGCGCACTCGCTTCACTGGGCCACCCGGTCCGTACAGGATCAATCCGTCGGCTTGGCTCGCGACCAGTTCGTCACCGGCACGCAGCAGCACGGCGCCGTCGCGGCCCGCTGACAGCGCCGTCCGCCCCGCCGCGATGGCTTCCAGCACCGCGACCGGGTCGGTGTCGGCAGCTTCCACCCAGGTCGTCGGCGAACCGGGCGGAGCATCCGAGCCCGGCCGGTGCCAGTCGCTGCCGCCGACGGGGATTGCCGCCGGATCCCAGATCTGCCACCAGCCGAGTGGCAAAGTCCAGGTGAGATCGAGCCAGCTCCAGTGCCAGACCTCCAGTAGTGGCGGGCGCCGCTTCATCGGCACGGTCCAGCTGACTTGCCCGCCGTAGGGATGGTTCACCGACAGCAGGCCTCCCGCCCGCTCGCAGGCGTCCAGCCAGTCGGCCGGCGGCGTGCGGAAGTCGATCCAGCCCATCTCGCCGAACGCGTTCGCATGACCAGACTCGGTCGTGACTTCCTGGCCCGGCACCAGCGTGATGGAGTGCGCCGCGGCGGCGGCCGGCAGCTCGGCGTGATGACTCACCGTGTTGTGGTCGGTGACCGCGATGAAGTCCATGCCGCGGCCGGCCGCGAACCTGGCGAGTTCGGAGACTGTCATCACGCCGTCGGAGTGAACCGTGTGCGTGTGCAGGTCACCCGCTAGCCACCGGTGCCCGGGCATCGCGGGCAGCACGCGCCTTGGCGGCCGGTCGTCTAGCGGCGGCATAGATTCTGGCGGATCGTCTGGTGCCAGCTCGCCTGGTGTAGTCGACACTTCGATCGTCACCTGGTAGTCGGCGCCTTCCGGTGGCATCCGGTGCAGGCCGATCATCACCTGCCACTGGCCGTCTTCTGGCTCACCGGGAAGGTAACCGGGGGTGGCAGCGCCGGCGGTGATCACGAAGGACCGGCGGGCGCTGCCGGACCAGCCGCGGAATCCGGCGCTGCCCAGGCAGCCGAGATCCATGATCGCGCCGGATCGTTCATATTCGAGCTCGAGCGCGCAGCGCGCACGCACCGCGCGGGACCTCGAATGGCAGGTAATGCCACGGGGAGCCGAACCGGTCCTCAAACGTCCACCGCCCCGAGTGCCGTGTGATGACCATGGGCTCATCTGATCAGACCGGCGCTGCTGAGGCGGCGACGGGGGCTTGTCCGAAGGAATTCAACGTGCGTAGAATTCAACGCACGTTGACATTCTGCGGAGAGCCGGAGGCCGACCATGTGGGCAATGATCGTCAAGGAATTCCGGCAGCTGCGGCGAGACCGGCGCACGCTGGCCATGATGATCGTGCTTCCGATCCTGCTGCTCGTGGTGCTCGGCTATGCGGCCAGCTTCAACGTCTCATCTATCCCAGTCGCGGTGGCCGGCCCGCAGTCCGGCGCCCTGGCCGTCGCCCTCCCGGCCGTCCGGTGCGGGTCGGGCTGCTCATTCTCGCTGACCGGCTCGGCTCCTACGGCGGGGCGGAACTGGGCGAAGGACCAGCTGCGGGACGGCCATGCCGCGGTCGCCATCGTTACTGGCGGCCGGGAGCCGGTCGTGCTAATCGACGGCAGCCAGCTCTTCATCGCGCAGGCCACGCTGGCGGCTCTGGCAAAGTTGCACGTCGCTGCTGCCGGCGGCGCGCTGTCCAGGCCGCAAGTGACGATCTTGTATAACCCGAAGCTCAAGACGTCGGACGTGATGATTCCGGGCCTGGCCGGCGTGGTCTTGGTGTTTATCGGCACGATCATTACCAGTCTCGGTGTCGTCAGAGAGCGTCAGTCCGGGACGCTCGAGCAACTGGCGGTGATGCCACTGCGCCCGCGCGACGTCTTCCTCGGCAAGATCGTGCCGTACTTCGTCGTGGCTGCGGTCGACCTGGCGATCGTCCTGGCCGTCGGGATTGCCGTGTTCGGCGTGCCGTTCCGTGGCTCCCCGCTGGTGTTCGCGCTCGGCGCGCTGTTGTTCGTGTTCGTGACGCTCGGGCTCGGCGTACTGATCAGCACCGTGTCCCAGAACCAGGGCCAGGCAATTCAGCTGGCGATGATGACCACGATGCTGCCGCAGGTGCTGTTGTCCGGCCTGGTCTTCCCGTTGTCGTCGATAGCCGCCGGCGTTCGCTGGATCTCCTACCTGTTGCCGCTCACCTACTTCAACGAGATTGCCCGCGGCGTCATGCTGCGAGCTGAGCCGATCGGCCCGCTGTGGCAGCCGTTCGTGCTCCTCGCGGTGCTCGGGGTCGTGATCGTCACGCTGGCGATCCTGCGGTTCCGCAGCTTCCTCGCGCCGGCCCCGTCGGGACGGAGGTTGCGCAGACCCGCCGAGCTCGTTGTCGCCCGCGACCAGGCAGGGCCGGCATGAGCAGCGGATCGGGTCGCCCGGCACCGGGTGAGCCGTGGGGCGCATCGGCGGTCCGGCTCAGCTATGACGGCACGCTCGCACTCGACAACGTCTCGGTGACAGTTGCGGCAGGCCAGGTGACAGCGGTCGTCGGCGGGGACGGCGCGGGCAAGACGTCGTTGTTGCGGTGCCTGGCCGGCGTGCTAAGGCCAGACGTCGGGCAAGTGCGGAGCCCCGGCAAGTCACGGATCGGGTTCCTGCCCGCCAGTTCTGGCATCTACCCGGACCTGACTGTCGCGGAAAACCTTGCTTTCCGCGCCTCCAGTTACGGGCTGCCGCCAGCTACCGCCGCGCGGCGTACGGCTGAACTGACGGAGCAGGCCGGTCTCGCAGCCGCGCGGGACCGCCTTGCGGCAAATCTCTCCGGTGGCATGCGGCAGAAACTCGGCGTCATCGCGGCTCTGCTGCACCAGCCCGAGTTGCTGATCCTCGACGAGCCGAGCACCGGCGTCGACCCGGTCAGCCGGTCCGGATTGTGGTGGCTGATCGCGTCCGCCGCCGCCGACGGCGCGGCCGTCATCCTCTCCACGACCTACCTCGACGACGCGCAGCGGTCGGCTGAGGTCCTGGTTCTCGATGCTGGCCGGCCGCTGGCTTACGGCACACCGGAGCAGATAGTCGGCGAAATGCCCGGCTCGGTCCGCGCGGTCAGTGCGCGCCCTACTGGTCCGGCAGCGTCGCGCGCGTGGCGGCGAGGCTGCGACTGGCGGGTCTGGACCCCGGAGACCGCGGCCACAGAACCCGGTGTTGCCGTCGAGCCTGACCTGCAAGATGCCGTGATCGCAGCCGCGCTGGCGCGGCATTCGCCGATGCGGCATTCACCGGTGCAGCAGTCGCCGCCGGTGCAGCAGTCCCGGCCGGTGCAGCAAGCACCGGCGGGGAGCGACAGCATGGTGCGGCAACCAGCTGGGCCGCTGGTCGAGAGCATCTCGGTCACCTGTCGCTTCGGCAGCGTTCACCGCTGTCAGCGACGTCAGCATCGCGGTCGCCCCGGCGAGATTGTCGGCTTGCTGGGCGCGAACGGCGCAGGCAAGACGACGCTGATCCGGATGCTGCTCGGCCTGATCCCGCCGACCGCGGGCCAGGTCTGGCTGCTCGGCGAGCCGCCGAGCCGGCTGACCCGGCGCCGGATCGGCTACGTTCCGCAGGGCCTCGGCCTGTACGAGGACCTGACTGCCGCGGAGAACATGCCGTTTGCCGCCGCGGTGTTCGGCGTCCAGGCCTGCGGGCGTGCCCGCGCAGGCCGATCGCTCCCGACGCGCTGGGCCACGCCGAGCTGCCCGGTCGGCCAGCTGCCGCTCGGCCTGCAGCGCCGGGCTCGCGTTCGCGCAGGCACTTGCGCATCAGCCCGACGTGCTCATCCTGGACGAGCCCACCTCGGGCGTGGACCCGCTGGGCCGGACCCGGCTCTGGCAGACCATCGCTGCGCGCGGTCGCAGTCGGGCGCCGGCGCGCTGGTCTCGACGCATTACATGGAGGAAGCAGACGAATGCGACAGGCTGATCATCATGGCCGACGGCGCTGTCGTGGCCGCTGGGACCGCCCGGCAGATCATCGGCGATGCACAGGTCACCGTCGTCGAGGCGGAAGACTGGGCGGCTGCGTTCGGCGGACTGGAGCGTGCAGGCCTGCAAGTCGCGCTGGCCGGCCGGGCGCCTGCGCGTGCCCGGCGCGAGCCCGGACGAAGTGCGGCGCGTGCTGCCGGACGGCTACCGAGTCCGCGCCGAGCCCGCGACGCTCGAAGAGCGGTTCTTCGACCTCGTCAGCGCGCCTGGCCGGAGCCGGGTGCGGGCGTGACAGCCGCGGCGGCCGGCGGCAGCAGTCCCGGTCGCGGACCGGCCGCCGCTCCGGTGATAGCGGCACCAGAGACGGCGATACTGGAGCGGCCCGGGCTCAGTTCGCCGAGCACGGCTACGACGGCGCGACGATCCGCGCGATCGCCGCGGCGGCTGGCGTCGATCCGGCGCTCGTGCATCACTTCTACGGCAGCAAGGAGCGGCTGTTCGCCGCTTCGATGCAGCTGCCAATCGTGCCCGAGCGAGGTCGATTACCGCTGCCCTCGCGCGGCGTGAGCCGGGCAGATTCGCTCGGCACGCACATGGTCAGGTCCGCGCTCGCATTGTGGGAAGAGCGCGGAGCATGCGTGACTGCGTTCCAGGCGATGCTGCGGTCCGCGCTGACGAGCGAGCAGGCAGCGGCAACGCTGCGCGACTTCCTGACCGACGCCATCCTCGCGCCGGTGTCGAGCGTCGCCTCGGGCCCGGATCCGGACGGCACCTCGTTCCGTGCCTCGCTCGTCGCGTCCATATGCTCGGGCTCGCGGTCAGCCGGTACGTGCTGCGGATCGGCCCGGTGGCGCACGCGAGCCAGGATGAGCTGGCGGCGGCGATCGGCCCGGCTATCGATCGTTACCTCACCGGCGACATAAGTTGAGCGGACCGGGCACTACGATCCCGAGCGTGGACTCGATTCTCGGTGATTGCTCCCTGGCGACGTTGCGCGCGCGGACAAGTCACAAGTGGCGGACCTATCCGCCGGACGTGCTGCCGGCGTTCGTCGCCGAGATGGACTTCGACCCGGCCGAGCAGATCAAGGACGCGATCAGGGCTGCACTGGCGGCCGGCGACCTCGGCTATCCGCATAAGGGCGAGCTGGGTGAGGCGTTCGCCGAGTTCGCCAGCGACCGGCTGAACTGGTCGCCGGATCCGGACCTGGTCTTCGCCGTCCCGGACGTGATGACCGGTATCACCGAGGTGGTCCAGGCGCTTGTCAGGCCGGGCGGCGGCGTGGTGATCAACCCGCCGGTGTACTCGCCGTTCTTCTTCCGCACCCAGCTAGCCGGGCGGCGGATCGTCGAAGCGCCGCTAGCCGCCAGCTCCGGCGGCGGCTACGACTTTGACCTGGACGCGCTCGACCACGCGCTGAGCCTGCCGGGGACTGGCGCCTACCTGCTGTGCAATCCGCACAACCCGGTCGGCCGGGTCTGGTCGCGCGAGCAGCTGACCGCGATCGCGGAGCTAGCCGACCGCCGGGGCATACCGGTACTGGTCGATGAGATCCACGCGCCGCTGGTGCTGGCGGGCGCGCGGCACGTGCCGTTCCACACGATCGCGCACCCCGCCGCCAGGCGCGCCATCGTTTTCAGCTCCGCGTCGAAAGGGTGGAATATCCCCGGCCTCAAGTGCGCCATCGCCGTGGCTGGTGACACCGGCGGAGCGGCGATCCTGGCCCAGCGCTGGGATGCGCTGCTGGCCAGCCACCTCGGGGTGCACGGGACGATCGCTGCGCTGCGCAGCGCCAGGTCCTGGCTGGACGCCGCCGTCGCGCAGATTGACCAGAACGCGAAGCTGCTCGCGGACCTGCTCGCCGAGCAGTTGCCAGCAGTCAGGTACCAGCGTGCGCAGGCTAGCTTCCTTGCCTGGCTGGACTGCCGCGAGCTCGGGCTCGGCCACGACCCGGCCGCTGCGTTCCTGACGGCCGGCCGGGTCGCGCTGAGCCCTGGTCCCGATTTCGGCGTGCAAGGTAATGGCTTTGCCCGGCTGAACATCGGCACCTCGCCGGAGCTCGTCACGGAGGCAGTTCGCCGGATGGCGGCCGCCGTGCCCACCGAGCCCACCCGCCAGGACTGAGTCAAGCGCGGATCGCTACCTGGTCGACAGTCGGAAGGGCGGCGGGAAACTCCTCCGCTCTGCCGGTACTGGCGTCCTCCGCGACGAGCCTGCCACCGGCCGCGACCACGAACAGCCAGCGACTGTCAGGCGACCACACCATCGACTGGTCGTTGAGATCCGCGCCGAGGAGGAGACTATCGCCGGGCGCACCCAGCGGGATCTTGAGATTGCGGTCGGCGCCCGACCTCAGGTTGATCAGGTGCACAGTCAGCCGCCCGTCGCGTCCCATCTCTGCCACCGCTGCGGTAGTGCCGTCCGGCGCGATCACGCCGGTCGGCGGCCAGGAGAAGTCGTACGGATATCCCACGGCAGGACCAGGCAGGGCGTGCCGGGCGCCGTCAGCAATATCCACAATTTCGTTCCGGCAGCGCAGGAACTGCGGATCGCCCGCGAGCTCGCCATGGCCAGTGTGCGGTCCGATGCCGATCATCTGCGCGCTGACGCCATAGTCGGCGTGCAAGTGCGCGTCGCACGCTAGAACGAGCCAGCTCGTACTTCCAACGGCGAGCACTGTGCCGGGCACCGGCTGATCCCAGCCTGGTCCTGCATCGTCGGCGCTGAAGCTTCCGGTCTCGACCAGGACATATCCGCGACCGTCGGACACCGCGGTTGCGGGCAGCTGAGGACCGTCTGGCGGGAACCGGATCGTCGGCCCTGCGCGGTGGCCGGTCAGTGTGACCAGAGATAGCGATGGCGACGTAGGCGGACCAGAGGTCACCCACACCGCCTGTGCGGGCGCCGGGCCGGGAATCAGCGGGCCGTCGCCCGCCAGCGGCCCGGTGAGCTGCCGTGCCTCGCCCCCGTCGGGCACTACGTATCCAGGCACGATGTCGCTCGGCCTGATCACCACTTCATGCGCCTCGATCACGAACGCCACGTCAGCGCTCGCGGTCTGCAGCCGTGGGACGTACGTCTCCGAGATCTTGCCCTCGGCTAGCTGGATCCGCAGCAGGTCGTCAGGCCCCCTGACGAACAACTGCCAGCCAGCCGTCACGCCGAGCAGCGGGTGACCGACCACCATGAGGCGTATCGGTGGCGGCGGACGGTGAGGGGTCTTCGCGGCATCCTGCACGTGCTCGCCAGAGCCGTGCACCACAACTGCGACGATCGCGGCGATGACGAGGCACGCCAGCCCAACGCTGGACAGCCGGCGGCGGCGCGGTGAACGCCTGCCGCCGAACTGAACGACCTCGTACTTGCCGTCGGGAGCCACGGTTCATCATTGCCGCGCCCGCCGGTCCGGCGCCAGCGAGCAGCTTCGCCAATGCGGGTTGCAGCTCAGCCTCTGGCGCTGACGCTTTCGGTCGCAGCGGCGGTCTGCTACGTTCGGCGCCTGACCAGCGGTGCGTCGCATCAGACGAATGAGTAGGCCCCCGATGAGACAGCGTCCCGACTTTCGCAAGTTTGCCGGACCTGGAACAGTTCTGTGCGTCGCGGTCTTGGCCGTAGCCGGTTTGCTGGCGGCCTGTTCGGGCAGCGGGCCGGGCGGTCCGCCGCCAGCGAAGACAGCCGCGCACGGTGCGACGGCCTCCCCGACGGCGGCCGCGAGTGCCGCCACACCGCCAGCCATCGTCGCGGTGACTACACGCGGCGCGCTGGTCACGATGGATCCGGCGTCCGGCACCATTCTGCACACGCTCGTGCAGGCGGGTGTGCTCGGTGACGAGCTCTCGGTATCGGCGACCGGGATGGTGTACTTCGCGGTGAAGCACGGCTGCTCGAGCAGCATCGAGGCGATCCCTGCTGGCGGCGGGTCCGCGGCGGTCATCGCCGCCGGCAGCCTGCCTGCGATCAGCCCCGACGGGACGAAGCTGGCCTACGCTGTCCAGCCGAGCCTGACGCAGGGCTGCGTGCCGAGCACTCCGTCCCTGACGCCGCTCTACCATCTGGACATCCGGACGCTGAGCTCTGGCAAGACCACCAGCCTGCCGATGGTTCCGGCAGGCCAGGACACCGGGCTGCCCGCGCCGATCTCGCATTTGTCCTGGGCGGCGGACAATGCTCATCTCGCCGTGTCCACCTTGGCGGTGCAGGATAACGAGGGCTATGACCTGGTGATCATCGATACCTCGCAGGCGCGCTATTACCTGACCGGGCCGGGCACCTCGGATGTCCCGGTCACCGGGGCGCCGGCTGCGCGCGACAGCTATCTGCGCGAAGGTGTCTTCATGCCGGACGGCAACTTGTTCGTGAGCCGGGCGTGCTGCGCCGGCGTACCGGTGCGCAATACGTCGCGGCTGATGTGGGAGGTCACCACCGCCGGCGCGTTCGTGCACCAGGTGGCGATCGGCTTCCCGAACCTTGATCACACCAGCCTGGACGTCAGCCCGACTGGCGAGTGGCTGCTTTACCTGGCCGGGAGCGACCTGTACGTGTCACAGGGCGGTGCGACACCGCACGAGATCACCTCCGGACTGGCAGCGGCCGCCTGGGGCTAGCAGGTTCTTCAGATCGGCCGTGTTCCGGACGAGTCGTTCAGCAGGCGACCCTTCACGACGAGACGGGACACACCTGGTCAGGCGCCTTGTTCCGTGCGAATGTGGAACCGAGTCCCTCGCCCAGGTAGTTGGAGGGGTCGTTTATGGGCCGGGATGTCCCGTCCATCACTGTTAGCCAGCAGGATCGACGCGCTTACCGGGAGAAGGTTCGTCAGTGCCTTGACGTTTTCGCCCGGATGCTGCGCGAGTCCAGGTTTGACACCGAGCCTAGGCAGGTGGGCCTGGAGATCGAGCTGAACCTGGTCGACGCCGACGGCAGGCCTGCCATGACCAATACCGCTGTCCTGGCAGCCATCGCCGATCCGAGCTTTGCCACCGAGCTTGGCCGGTTCAACCTGGAGATCAACGTGCCGCCCCGGCAGCTGGCCGGCGACGCGCTCGGCGCGCTGGAGCGCGACGTGAGCGCCAGGCTCGCGCAGGCAGCGGCCAGGGCGCAGCGCACTGGCAGCCGCCTCGTCATGGTGGGCATCCTGCCGACGCTGCGACAGGCTGACGTCACCGATGACGCAATGTCGGCGAACCCGCGATACCGGTTGCTCAACGAACAGATGATCGCTGCCCGCGGCGAGGATATGCGCATCTGCATTGACGGCGCGGAGCGGCTGCTCACGCACGTGGACACGATCATGCCCGAGGCTGCCTGCACAAGCGTCCAGTTCCACCTGCAGGTGAGCCCGGAAGGCTTCGGTAGCTACTGGAACGCAGCGCAGGCGGTAGCCGGCATCCAGGTCGCGCTTGCGGCCAACTCGCCGTACCTGTTCGGCCGCGAGCTCTGGCGGGAGACCAGGATTCCGCTGTTCGAGCAGGTCACTGATACCAGGCCGGAGGAGCTGCAGCAGCAGGGTGTGCGGCCGCGGGTCTGGTTCGGCGAGCGCTGGATCACCTCGGTTTTTGACCTGTTCGAGGAGAACCTCAGATACTTCCCCGCGCTACTGCCGCTGCGCGAGGATGAAGACCCGGAAGCCGCCCTGGACAGCGGCGAAGCACCGCAGCTTGCCGAGCTCACGCTGCACAACGGCACGGTGTACCGGTGGAACCGGCCGGTCTACGCGGTGCACGGCGGCCGGCCGCACCTCCGGGTGGAGAACAGGGTGCTGCCAGCCGGCCCGACAGTTGTCGACGTTGTGGCGAATGCGGCGTTTTACTACGGCCTGGTCCGCGCGCTGGCAGAGACCGAGCGGCCGGTGTGGACGCAGATGTCGTTCGCTGCGGCTGCGGACAACCTGGTCGAGGCGTCCCGGCACGGTATCGACGCCCGGGTCTACTGGCCGGGGATCGGCGAGGCGCCGGTCACCGAGCTCACGCTCCGGCGGCTGCTGCCGCAAGCCTCCGAGGGCTTGCGGCAGTGGGGCGTCGACGCGGCGGACGCGGACCGGCTGCTCGGGATCATCGAGCAGCGCTGCCTGACCGGGCGGACCGGGGCCACCTGGCAGATCGAGACCGTGCAGCGGCTTGAGCGCGGCCAGCTCGACCGACGCGAGGCACTGCGCCGGATGACTCAGGGTTATATCGAACGAATGGTGACCAATCAGCCGGTGCACACCTGGCCCGACCTCTGACCCTCAGCAGCTTTGCGCCTGGTGTGAGTGGGCATACCTGACTGGCAAAGGGCCCGGAAATGCTAATTGGGGGTGGGACATGGCCGTGAAGCCGACGGCAACGGAGGCCGAGCCTGGCACCGGACAGTCGCAACCCGCGCGCCGGCGCGCTTGGTCGCAATTCGGATCCTCGGGGGCCGAGGGTGCCTCCGCGGTCGACACGTCGATGACGCGCCGATACGGCGCGGAGCTCCTCGGCACAGCGCTGCTGGTGTTTTTCGGTGCAGGCTTGGCGACGGTCAACTTCGGTTTCCGCGCCTTCGGCAGCAGCGTCGCGGCCGGGATCATGCTGACGGGCCTGGCGTTCGGGCTCGTGCTGCTCGGGCTGTTCGCAGTGATCGGCCCGATATCTGGTTGTCACGTCAACCCGGCGGTGTCACTCGGCGCGTGCCTGGCCAGGCGGATCAGCGTTGTCGACATGGTCGGATACTGGATCGCCCAGCTCGTCGGCGCCCTCCTCGGCGCCTTGCTGCTGTGGTGGGTCCTGAACAGCTCGCCGTTCTACTCAAGGTCGAGGATCGGCCTGGGCGCCAACGGCTACGGCAGGCTGTCGTTGCTGCACTCATCGGGGGGCGGCGCGTTCCTGATCGAGGTCGTTCTCACCGCCGTGTTCGTGCTTGTGGTGCTGAGCGCCAGCCGACGAGGCGTGAATGTCGCGGCGGGCGGCGTTGCCATGGCCGTTGCGCTCGCCCTCGTCAACATCATGGGCATTCCGATCGATGGTGCTTCGGTCAACCCTGCCCGTAGCTTCGGGCCGGCCATCGTAGTCGGCGGCCTGCCGCTGAGCCAGTTGTGGCTGTTCCTCGTCGCTCCGCTGGTCGGCGCCGTGCTTGCCGCTGGTGTGTACATGCTCTTCAGCCCCGCCAGCGAGAGCGCGCTGGCGGCCCGCGCCGGGGGCGCCAGGGCAGAGCCGGCGATGACGATGTCAGCTGCCGACGAGTCACTGGCAGAGCCGTCAGCAGGGCGCACCGCGACGACGACGCAAGCAATGCCGCCGGGAACGCAGCGAGTGGTCAGCGGCGGTCAGGCTCCAGGCTCGCGAGACGCGGGTTCCGGAGCGACGTCCAGCCAGCAGCCGCCCGCAGACCCCGGCACCCCCACCGGCACGACGCCGCCTGACGGCAACCGGTTAAAACAACTGGCCGGCGCAAGCCGGGGGTGGTGAGACGATCGTGTAGTGAGTCACGTCGACGACGACTCGGTGCAGGCTCCGCAGTTGCGGCTGAAGAGCGCTCGCGGCCGCTGGGTGCTAACGGCCACAGTGCTCGGCTCCAGCATGGTGTTGCTGGACTCGACGGTCGTCAACGTGGCGCTGCCGACCATAGGCCGGCATCTGAACGCCACGCTCGCCGGACTGCAATGGACGGTTACTGCTTATACGCTCACGCTGGCCGCCCTGATTCTGCTCGGCGGCTCGCTGGGCGACCGGGCGGGCCGGCGGCGGGTGTTCCTGATCGGCGTCGTGTGGTTTGCCCTGGCGTCGGCGCTGTGCGGGCTAGCTCCTGACATCCAGGTGCTGATCGGCGCTCGGGTACTGCAAGGGATCGGCGGCGCGCTGCTCACCCCCGGGTCGCTGGCGATCATCCAGGCCACGTTCGCTGCCGACGACCGGCCGCGCGCCGTCGGCGCCTGGTCCGGACTCGGCGGAGTGGCCGCGGCGGTCGGCCCGATCGTCGGCGGCTGGCTCGTGCAAACGGCTGGCTGGCGGTGGGTGTTCTTGCTGAACCTGCCGCTCGCCGCCGCCGTGATCGCTGTCACGGTACGGCACGTCCCCGAGACCAGGGATTCGACGGCGCACGGTGGGTTCGACGTGGCGGGTGCGGTGCTCGCTGCGCTGGCGCTTGGCGGCATCACCTATGCGCTCATCGAGGCACCCGAGCGGTCAAGCCGGGCTGGGGTCGTAGCAGCCGCATTGCTGGGCATCGCGGCCGCCGCGGGCTTCATTATGATCGAGCGGCACCGGACCCGGTCGCCGCAGCGGGTGGCGCCGATGATGCCGCTGGACGTCTTCGCCTCCCGGCAGTTCAGCGTGATCAACGTCGTTACTTTCCTCGTCTACGGCGCGTTCGGAGGCTTGCTTTTCCTGCTGGTCCTGCAACTGCAGGTGGTGTCAGGGTTCTCGCCGCTGAAGGCTGGCTCGGCGCTGCTGCCGGTGACCGTCCTGATGCTGGCGTTCTCGGCCAGGTCCGGCAGCTTGGCCCAGCGCATCGGACCGCGATGGCCGATGACCGTCGGCATCACCCTCCTCGCGATCGGCATGGTGCTGATGACGCGCATCGGGCTGCATGCCAGCTACGTTGCTGACGTGCTGCCCGCTGTGGTGGTGTTCGGCCTAGGCCTTTGCCTTACCGTTGCGCCGCTGACCGCGACCGTGCTGGCGAGCGCCGATGTAAGGCACGCCGGAGTGGCCAGCGGAGTGAACAACGCCGTTGCAAGAGCGGCCGGGCTAGTCGCCGTTGCCGCGATTCCGGTGGCGGTCGGCCTTGGCCCGGTGAGTTACCACCAGCCACCCCGTTTCAATCATGGTTTCGATCTGGCGACCATAGGGTGCGCTGCGGTGTTGCTCGCTGCCGCCGTTGTCACGGCGTTCCTCGTCGACAACAGCGTGCTGCGGCCTGCGGGCAAGGCGACGGTGGAGCCGGAGGCGCGGGTGGCCTGCCCTGTGGGCGCGCCTCAGCTCCAGCCGGCCCCGCCCCGGTAGCGGTACCGGCGCTCAGGAATCCAGGCCGAGGGTGAAGGTGGGCTTGGGTGAGGTCTCAGGCAGCCGGTGCTCGTCCGCCAGGCGGCGGACCGCGGTTCCTGTTGCCAGGAACTCGGTAGCGTGCTCGCCCCAGACGTGGTTCTTCACCTCAACGGTCACGCCGACGATCCCGGACGACTGCGCCTCCGTCGCCTCGGCTTGCATGCGCGAGAGCGCGCGTTCACGCGCCTCGTAGACGCCCTGGGTGAACTGGACCATCTCCTGGTTCTGGCCGGTCTGGCGCAGCGCCTGCATCGCACTCTGATGCGCGATGTGGTAGACGCACGTGCCCAGCACGAACGCTACGGGTACCGCGCCGGCCGCGAGCAGCCGGAAGAAGTCCTGCGCGGACAGGTCCGAGGTGAACGCGCGTCCGTCCGGTGCCCGGTGCGCGCCGGTACCGGCCAGATGCCGGACCGCCGTACCGGTCGCGACGAACTCCAGGCAGCCCTGGCCCCAGGCGTACATCTGCATGCGCAACTGCACGCCGACGATGCCGTCTGCCTCCAGGTGGTCGGCCTCGGACCGCATCCTGGCCATGGCGAGCTCGCGCGCGTTGTACATGGCCTGAGTCAGGACCTGAAGCTCCTGGTTCTGGCTCCACCGGCCGACCTGCAGGCCGACGTGGTAGATCGAGGAGCCGACGACAAAGCCAAGCGGCTCGAATCCTGCCTCGCCGAGCAGTACGTACTCGGAGACTGACAGGTCGGAGGTGAACACGCCGGCCGGGCTCGCGCCTGCTGTCTGCGCTAGCCGGCTGTCGGCGGCTTGCGGCTCCCAGGTGGCTGCACTCTGGCTGGACTGATTCGAAAACAGCGGCATGGTGCCTCCCGGCTGTGCGGTAATGGCCACACGCAGCCTACTGCGGACCGCTCGGTCCCTTGCCCCGCCCGGCGCCGCTAGCCGGCGGCTCTGGCTGCTCGCCCGGCGCGGCTGTCTGCCGTACCTCGACCTCCAGGTCGGGCCGGAGCAGACCGGACTCGGCGTAGAGCTGGTACGCCTGCAGGTCGGCTTCGGTCGGCGGGGGCGGCACCAGCGCGCGCGGCCACAGTTTCCTGGCCCGGACTACATTCAGCTCTGCCACGTAGAGGGTGATCTGTGCCTGCAGATAGAACCAGGTAAGCAGACCGAGCACGATGCCGAAGGTCCCGTACGCGGAGTTGCTCGCGTGCTTGACGAACGCGCCGCCGACGACCTGCAGGATCTGCCATGTAATGGCGGCCAGGATGGCGCTCAGCCGCAGATCACGAGTGGCCACCTCGGCAGCGGTCGCGATCCGGAACCCGAGCCAGAACAGGCCAACGTTCAGGATCAGTGACACCACGATGGCGGCGACCTGCCCGCCCGCTCCGCCAAGATGGGCCGAGCCGCCCGCCACGGTGGACAGCGCGATCGTGATGATCTGGCCTGGCCCGATCACGGCGATCAGGCCCAGGCTGCGCAGCAGGTTCCTGGGGAACCGAGGGCGCCGGAACAGCGGCACTTCCCACACGCTGTTCAGCGCGTTCTGCATCGCGTTGGCAATGCCGCGTGCGCCGAAGAGGGTGAGCAAGATGCCGAGCACCAGGGCGAGGCCAGTCCCGTTCAGCCCGTGTTTCATGGAGCCGCTCAGCT
The DNA here is from genome assembly GCA_963831615.1 of uncultured Actinomycetota bacterium. Lineage (GTDB taxonomy): Bacteria > Actinomycetota > Actinomycetes > Streptosporangiales > Streptosporangiaceae > JAJYUU01. The sequence continues at coordinate 1,746,549 of CAWHQU010000008.1, forward strand.
CGGTGCCGATGACCGGGTACTGATGCAGAGCGTGCAGCAGGTGGTCGCCGACAGCCCGGTTCTTGCTCGCGATAACGCCGAGGACCGTTACCGCGACCAGCAGCAGCGGGAAGATTGAGGCAAAGGCATAGTAGGCGAACAGGGCGGCCAGGTTGCCGGCCCGGTCGTCACTGAATTTCTTCCACGTCGCGACCAGAACGCCAATCCACGGCCGGTCGCGCTGCATCCGGTCGACCGACTTCATCAATCTGCTGGCTTTGGCGGCCGGGCTTTTCCCTGCCTGCTGGTGCGCGCCCATGACGCCGGATTATCTACCCGGCGGGCCGGACTTACTCGCCCGGCGATACCCCCGCCATACCCAGGCGATGCTCCCGGCGGATACCCCGGGCGATGCTCCCGGCGGATACCCCGGGCGATGCCCCGGGCAGATCAGCGCCAGAGCTGGCTCACGGCCTGCCAGGCCCGGCCGCGAGGTCCAGCTCATCCAAGCTTGCCTGATGACCGGCCGCGCAGCGCAGCTCGGTATGCACGACCTCGCCGCAGTCCCGGTGCTGCAGTACCACCGGGGCTCCGTCCGGCGCCAGCCACCGGTCGCCCCACTCCATCAGCGCAACGAGCACGGGGAAGAGCTCGGCGCCCTTCTCAGTCAGCCGGTATGCCAGCCGGGTGCGCTGGCCGGGCTCGCGGTAGGGCTCCTTCTCCAGCAAGCCGTTATCCACGAGCTCGGCGAGCCTGGCCGCCGTCACCGGCTCGCTGATGCCGACCCGCAGCGCGAAGTCGTCGAATCTGGTCGTCCCGTAGAAGGCCTCGCGCAGGATCAGCAGCGCTGACCGGCTGCTGACCACCTCCAGCGCGCGTGCCATAGAGCACCCGGTCGCCTGCCACCCGCTGCGCGGCGACAGCGGCCCGGACATCCGGACTGTGTGCGCTGCGCGGGACGAAGACTCCATGAACTCACTGTAGCTGACTTGTGCAAGCCTAAGCCAGCACGTAGAGTCTGGCTATGCGACTGCTAAGCCAGCCCACCCGCACGCTCGTCATCGTGTGTGCCGGCGTGGTCATGGCCAGCCTGGACCTGTTCATCGTCAACGTGGCGCTGCCGCAGATCGCGATCGATCTGCATGAGCCGAGCCTCGGGACGCTGTCGTGGGTGCTGAATGGCTACGCGATCATCTACGCGGCTCTGCTCGTGCTGGCGGGCCGGCTGGCCGACCAGCGCAACCGCAAGTCGGGCTTTCTGCTGGGCGTCGCCGTGTTCACCGCCGCATCGGCGGCCTGCGGCGCGGCTGCCAGCGTGCCCATGCTGATCGCTTTCCGGCTGGTCCAGGCCGCAGGCGCCGCCCTGCTGACGCCCACCTCGCTTGGCCTGGTGCTGGCCAGCTACTCGGCTGAGCGCCGCGGCTCCGCCGTTCGCGCCTGGACCGCTACCGGCGGCATGGCCGCGGCGCTCGGGCCGGTCATCGGCGGGCTGCTCGTCACCGCCAGCTGGCGCTGGGTATTCCTGGTCAACGTGCCGATCGGCGTGGCAGCGCTGATCATCGGCTGGCGCAAGCTCCCGGACGTGCCAGGCCACCCCGGCCCGCGCCCGGACGAGCTGTCCGCCCTCCTTGTGACAGCCGGAGTTGGCGCCCTGACGCTCGGCCTGGTTCGAGGCGGTGCCTGGGGCTGGGACTCGGCTGCCACCGTCGGCGTGCTCGCTGCATCGGTGGTCGCCCTCGGGCTGTTCGCGCTTCGCTGCGCGCGGCACCACAATCCGCTGATCGAGCCGGAGATATTCAAGGTCCGCACCTTCTCCGGCGCATCGCTGGCCATGCTGCTGTTCTCGGTGTCCTTCGGCGCGATGCTGCTATCCATCGTGCTGTGGATGCAGGACGCCTGGGGTTGGTCAGCACTCAAGACCGGTCTCGGCCTCGCGCCCGGACCACTCATGGTGCCGTTGTTCTCCTTCGTCGTCACCGGGCGGCTGCTGGCCAGGTACGGCCCTGCGGCGGTGATCGGAGCAGGCGCGACGCTGTTCGCGGCCGGGATCGCATGGTGGTCGGTCGCGGTTCAGCTCCGGCCGGACTACCTGGTGATCCTGCCCGGCATGATCGTCACCGGAATCGGCGTGGGCCTGACCCTGCCATCCCTGATGTCGACGGCCGCCTCCTCGTTGCCGCCGCCATCGTTCGCCACGGGTTCGGGCGTGGTGAACATGCTGCGGCAGGTCGGCTTCGCCGTCGGAGTCGCCATGCTGGTCGCCGTGCTCGGCACCCCGCACGGAGCCGATGCCCAGCTACTGGCATTCCGGCACGCCTGGTACGTGACCGCAGGTGCGGGCGTAGCCGCCGCGCTTGCGGCAGCACTGCTGCGCCGCCGTCCGGCTAGCCAGGAATCAGGCGGGCCGGCTACAGCGCAGCAAGCACTTCCGCGGCAGCCCGCTCCCCGGAGCGGATAGCCCCGTCCATGTAGCCGGTCCAGACCGGCGAAGTCTCCGTGCCTGCCCAGTGGATCGGCCCGGCAGGCTCGCGCAGCGCAGGCCCGTACCGGGTCCACACATTCGGCCCGAACAGCGTGCCGTAACAACCGCCGCTCCATCTTTCCTGCTGCCAGTCGAGTTCAAGAAACGCTTCCGGTTTCGCTGCGCGCGGGCCGAAGTACCTGACCAGTGACTCGACTACCGCCTGGCGCCGTACCGCTGCGGATTCGCGGCCGAGCCGGCGTGCCTCATCGCCCTCCACGAACGCCAGCAGGACACCCGGTGTCCCGTCCGGCGGCGAGTTGTCGAAGACCACCCGCGATCCCGCGCCGTCCCCGGTCGCCTGCCCGGACAGGCCATCGCTGCGCCAGAACGGCTCGTCGTAGATCGCCTGACATTTGATCACTGAACCCATCGGAGTGCGCTGCGTCAGCTGCTCACGCCAGTACGGCAGGGCGGGGGAGTAGTCGATGCGGCCGGCCAGATGCGGCGGCGCGGTAACGATGACCCGCCGGGAGTCGAACTGGCCAGCCTGCGTGGTCGCAGTGACCGCGCCGCCGCGCACCTCGATCCTGGTCACCGGCGCTTCCAGCCGGACGACGTCCCCGAGCCGCGCGGCCAGTCCCTCCGCAAGTAGCGCCGAGCCACCGGTGAACCGGTCCTGCTGCGCCCCGCCGGTCGTATCGATAAGCCGCTGGAATGATCCGGCCGCGTGCACGTAGAACAGCATGTGCAGCAGCGAGATATCACCTGGCTCCGCGGCGAACACGGCCTCGACGCTGAGCGCCAGCAGAGTCCGGGCGGTCTTGCTGGCAGCGTTCCGGCGTATCCAGCTCTGGAACGTCTGCCCGTCCAGTTGCTCTGCGCTTGCGGCAGTCCACGGCGCCTCCGTCGGTACCTTCCTGGCCAGTGCCTCCAGCCGGGCCTGCGCGAGGCCGATATCGACGAGGACCAGCGGGCTGATCCGCGGAATCCCGCCCGTATAGGTAGCTCGTTTCCCGTTGAAGTGCAGGACCTTCCGGCCGGTGTCGTAGGTCGGGAAGGTCGTGACACCGAGGTCCGCGGCCAGCGCGTACACCCTGTCCTGCGTCGGCCCCGCGTACTCGCCGCCCATCTCGACAATCTTCCCGTCACCGATGTCCTGCGACACGACCCGGCCGCCCACCCGGTCCCTGGCCTCGAGCACCAGCACGGAGCGCCTGGCGGCGACCAGGTCGCGAGCGGCGGCCAGCCCTGCCAGCCCGGCTCCGACCACCACCACGTCAGCTGATTCGGCCATCTGGGCAGCCTAAGGCGGATCAGGCCGGGCGTGCAGCCCGCCGGCGGCGTCGAATTCGGCGAGCAGGCGTTTGCTGGCCTTGCGCCGCCACGATTCGGCAAGCAGTTCCGCGACCCGGTCGTCGGCCGCCTGCGCGAGCAGGATCCGCAGCCCGCGCACTTGCTGGCCCCAGCGGAGTGGCTCGAACGTGCCCGGATCCTCGGCGACGCAGGCCTCGATCTCGTCCTCGCCCACGAAGACATGCAGGTGGCAGTTGTCCGGGGGCACAGTTGCAAAGATCTTTTTATTGACCCGAAACGAGGACATGTCAAAATGCGGTTCCTCGCCCGCGCCCGGTAGCGAGAGCGCGAACTGGCGAGCACTGGCCAGGTCGGTCACTTGGCCAGGCTAACGCCGGGGTCTCGCGCAGTTCCGCTGCGCCAACTCGCAACGTTTCATGCGTTCGTGTCGACTCTTCATGGGTCTGTATCGATTGAGCGGGTGGTTTATACCAGTTTGTGGTTCACAAACGCATGAAGAGTCCCTTCGCCACGGGATTCCTAGGGATGGTCCTCCTCGGCGTCTCACGGCAGGACGTGCTCGGTCATCAGGCCGAACGGCCGGAATCCGAGCCGCCGGTAGACCGGCTCGCCCTGATCCGACGCCGCCAGCACGGCAACATCCGCGCCCATCTCGCGGGCGGTCAGCAGGCTGGCCAGCGTGACCGCGGTGCCGAAGCCGCGCCGCTGGTGGCTTGCCAGGGTCGAGATGTTGTACAGGCCTGCCACGCCTGCATAACTGAGGATCTCGGCCGTGCAGACCGGCAGGTCGTCGTAGTAGCCAATGAGGTAGCGGGCCCGGCTGGCCGGCGACAGCACCGCAGCGGCGGTCCGGCCGAAGAACTCGACCACGGTCGCCGCTGGCGGGTCCCAGTTGGCGGCCAGCACCCACGACCAGTCCCGCAACTCGCCTGGCGTCGCGACGACGCGGACGTCCAGGCCAGGCACGGTCGCCGAGTCTGCTGACACCGGGCTGGCCGACACTGGGCTGGCCGACACTGGGCTGGCCGACACTGGGCTGGCTGCGAGGGATCTAAGTCTCAGCAGCGGCTCGCCAGCAAGGGAACGCCACATGGCCGGCTCGGTATTGGCCGGCGGCAGCCCGGCCGCGGTCAGCAGCGCCGCGAGGTTGCCGGGGGTCGATGCCGGGCCGACCCGCCAGGCGAACTGCCGGCCGGTCGCCGACTCTTCCTCGACGGTCCTCGCAATCCGGCCTGGCGCGGTCGCGGCGGTGAACCGTGCGGCGCCGACGAAGTTGAAGGTGTCGTCATCGAGTCCGCTGTCGGCGATCAGCAGGTCCGGCGCCTGGCGCACGGTCATGCCCGGCGTCTGGCGGTGCAGATGGGTGGCGTGCTCAGCGAGGTTTTGTTCCAGCCGCTGGCCGAGATCGCCAGGCGGCTGCACGAAGGTCGGCCGCCCGCCTGATCTGCCCGTCACCGGGCCCACGGTAGTCTTGCGCAGGGTACAGGCACGGTGATCCGCGCTTGAAGGGCTGTCACAGTTGCTATCGCTGGTAATACCGAAGGGCTCGCTCGAGCGCGCCACGATCGAGCTCTTTCGACGCTGCCGATCTGACGGTGCGCCGGTCGTCGGACCGCGACTACCACGCGAGCATCGACGATCCGAGGATCGAGCGGGTCCGCTTCCTCCGCCCTCAGGAGATTCCGTCCTACGTTGAGCAGGGGCTGTTCGACTTCGGCATCACCGGCCGGGACTGGATCACCGAGACCGGCGCCGACGTCGAGTCGCTCGGCGAGTTGCAGTACTCCAAGGCCACCTCGGACCCGGTACGGGTCGTGCTCGCGGTATCAGCTAACGTGCCCTGGCAGTCGGCGGCCGACTTGCCCGAAGGCATTCGCATCTCGACCGAGTTCCCGGCGCTGACCCGCAGGTACCTGGAAGCGCACGGAGTCAAGGCGGTGGTGATCCCGTCCTACGGCGCCACCGAGGCCAAGGTGCCTGACATCGTGGACGCGATCGTGGACCTGACCGAGACCGGCGCGTCGCTGGTCCGCAACGGCCTGCGCATCCTCGACACACTGCTGACGAGCTACACCGAGCTGATCGCGAACCCTGTCGCGTACGCCGATCCGGCCAAGCGGGACGCGATGGAGGATGTGGCGCTGCTGCTGCGCGGCGCCATCAGCGCGCGCGGGAACGTCCTGCTGAAGCTCAACGTCAGCGCCTCCGACCTCGGCGCGGTTTCGGCGATCCTGCCGGCCATGTCCTCGCCGACTGTGACCTCGCTGGCCCGCGGCGACATGCACGCGGTCGAAGCGGTGGTGCCCAAACGCGGGGTGAACCGGCTGATTCCGGCGCTCAAGGCGGCCGGCGGACGCGACATCCTGGAGATCCCGATCAGCAAGATTGTCGAGTAAGCCGCCCGTGTCAGGTAACACAGTGTCGGGAAACACAGTGTCGAATAGCACCGTGCTCAGGCGGATTGACCTGCGCGGCAAGTCGCCCAGCCTGATGCCTGCGGTAGACCTGGCGGCGCTGCTGCCGCGCGCCACGCTGGATGTCGGCGCGGCTGTCGACCAGGTGCGGCCGCTCTGCGAGGACGTGCGGCAGCGCGGGGCGGAGGCCGTCCGGGAGTACTCGTCGCGGTTCGACGGCGTCGACCTGGCCAGCACCGTGGTGCCCCGGGAGGCGCTCAGTCGCGGCGCTGGCGGACCTCGACCCGGCGGTACGCGCGGCGCTCACTGAGGCAGCGCGGCGTGCCCGGCTCGTCCACAAGGCCCAGCGCCCGGCCGAGACCTGGACGGCTGTTGCGGCCGGATCCACGGTCACCGAGCGATACCTGCCGGTCCGCCGTGCTGGCGTCTACGTGCCTGGTGGCCTGGTGGCCTATCCGTCCTCGGTACTCATGAACGTCATCCCGGCCCAGGTAGCCGGGGTCGCCGAGATCGCCGTGGCGTCGCCGCCGCAGGCGGAGCACGACGGGCTGCCGCACCCGGCCATCCTGGCGGCGTGTGCTCTGCTCGGCATCACCGAAGTGCACGCAGCCGGCGGCGCTCAGGCCATCGCGATGCTCGGCTACGGGACATCCGACTGCGCGCCCGTCGACGTGATCACCGGTCCCGGGAACGTCTACGTCGCCGCGGCCAAGCGCCTGCTGCGCGAGCGAGTCGGCCATCGACGCCGAGGCCGGGCCGACCGAGATCGCGATCGTGGCCGACGACGGCGCGGACGCCAGCTTCGTCGCCGCCGACCTGGTCGCTCAGGCGGAGCACGACCCGCTGGCAGCCTGCCTGCTGATCAGCACCAGCGCCGCACTAGCCGACCGGGTCGACATCGAGCTGGCGAAGGCGGCCGCGCAGGCCAAGCACGCCGAGCGGGTCCAGGCCGCGCTGGCCGGGCAGTCCGCCTGCGTCGTCGTCGACGACGCCGACGCGGCGCTCGCGGTCTCCGACGCCTGGGCGCCGGAGCATCTGGAGATCCAGGCGAGAGACGCCGCGATCCTGGCCCGGAGGGTGCGCAACGCCGGAGCGATCTTCGTCGGCCCGTGGGCGCCGGTGTCGCTCGGCGACTACCTGGCCGGGTCCAACCACGTGCTGCCGACCGGCGGGACTGCGCGATACTGCGGCGGCCTGTCGGTGCTGTCCTTCCTGCGCTGCGTGCACGTGGTCGAGTGCGACGAGTCAGCCCTGGCGGAAGTTGCGCCGCTCATCGACGCGCTCGGCGGGGCGGAGGACCTGACTGCGCACGTGCAGGCGGTACGGGTCCGGGTGCCGGCTGACGGGGAGCACCGGTGAGCGCCCCGCCGATCCGGGCCGACCTGGCCGGCCGCCACCCCTACGGCGCGCCGCAACTCGACGTGCCGGTGCGGCTGAACACCAACGAGAACCCGTATCCTCCGTCGGCTGCGCTGGTTACCGACATCGCCGCCGTGGCAACTGAGGTGGCCGGCGGGCTGAACCGGTACCCGGACCGGGACGCCGTCGCGCTGCGGTCCGCACTGGCTGACTATCTGGGATACGGCCTCACCGGTGACCGCACCTGGGCGGCCAACGGATCGAACGAGATCATCCAGCAGCTGCTGCAGGCATTCGGCGGACCCGGCCGGAGTGCCATGGGCTTCGAGCCGTCGTACTCGATGCATCCGTTGATCAGCCAGACAACCGCGACCCGGTGGATTGCAGCGGAGCGGAGCAGCGACTTCGGTCTGGAGCCGGCGGAGGCCGCCGCGGCGGTAGACCGTCACCAGCCGGATGTGGTGTTCGTGACCTCACCGAACAATCCGACCGGATCGGCCACGCCGCTCGCGGTCATCGAGGCCGTGTGCGCGGCCGCGCCCGGAATGGTGATCGTCGACGAGGCCTACGCTGAGTTTTCCAGGGACCCGTCGGCGACGGCGATCACGCTGCTGCCCAGGTTCCCGCGGCTGGTCGTCGTCCGCACGATGTCGAAGGCGTTCGCGCTGGCCGGGGCACGCGTCGGCTATCTGGCCGCCGATCCTGAAGTCGTCAACGCGCTCCTGCTGGTGCGCCTGCCGTATCACCTGTCCGCGCTGACCCAGGCGGTGGCACTCGCCGCGCTCAGGCATTCGGCCGAGTTGCTGTCGTCGGTGGCCGCGATCCGCGCCGAGCGCGACGCTCTCGTTCGCGACGTGCGCGAGATGGGACTGACTGCCGGAGATTCTGATGCCAACTTCGTGCTGTTCGGCAAGTTCGCCGACAGCCACCAGATCTGGTCGGCGCTGCTGGACCGCGGCGTGCTGGTCAGGGAAACCGGCCCGCCCCAGTGGCTGCGCGTCAGCATCGGGACAGCTGCCGAGAATGCCACGTTTCTGGCTGAGCTAAGGAGCGTCCTGGACGGCGGCGCGGCTGCGGTGCTGCCGTGACGAGGACAGCGCGAATCGGCCGGGTCACCGGCGAGACGCAGGTTCTGGTCGAGCTCAACCTGGACGGGGCAGGAGTGGGCCGGGCTGAGACAGGCGTGCCGTTCTTCGACCACATGCTGGCGCAACTCGGCCGGCACGGGCTGCTCGACCTGACCGTGCAGGCTCGCGGCGACCTCGAGGTCGATGCCCATCACACGGTGGAAGACACCGCAATCGCCCTCGGCCAGGCGCTGCGCGAGGCGCTCGGCGAGAAGCTCGGCATCTGCCGGTTCGGGGACGCGCTGGTGCCGCTGGACGAGACGCTGGTGCGGGCTGCGGTCGACTTGTCCGGCCGTCCATATGTCGTGCACACCGAGCCGGACGGCATGTCGCCGCTCATCGGGACCTTTGACACGACGCTGACCAGGCACTTTTTCGAGTCGCTCGCGCATTCGGCGGCGATCTGCGTCCACCTGGACGTGCTGCGCGGGCGCAATCCGCATCACATCGTGGAGGCCGAGTTCAAGGCGTTCGCGCGGGCGCTGCGTGCGGCGGCGGCGCCGGATCCGCGGTCGGGTGGCTCGGTGCCGAGCACTAAGGGCGTCCTTTAGCGGCTGAGCAGCACGTACAACGGCTCGCCGTCATACTCCAGGCTGATCCGCTTCATGTGCGGATACCGCTCGTGGAAGTAGACGGCCTCGGCGGCGCCGAGATGCCGCGTCACCAGCGCCTGGGTCTTCGGCAGCACGCTCTTCCGGAAGATTGCCAGGTAGGCCAGGCGCTGGTTGGCGGTGAAGATCATCGTGTGCAGGTCGAGTGGCACCGGGGCAGGCCGCAGGTCGGCGACGAAGTAGATAACCCGCGAGTGGCCAGGCAGGAAGCTCACGACGTAAGTCGTGCGCTTTCCGATGATCGAGTGGATCAGGTTCATGAGCGTGATGAACTCGCCCATCGGTTCAGCCTGCCAGCCGCAGCAGTTCGGCGCGGCCCACAGGCCTGGTCCGAGCCGCTGGTCCGCGAGAGTCCGCGGTGTGGCCGGCACTGCCTGTGCGGCGAGTCGCTGACGGTCGAGCACGGGCGCCGCGGCGTGGCCGCCGATGCTCGAGAACTTGACTGCCTGGAACGGCAGGAGCAGGAACGACGCGGCAAACAGAACCGTGCCGGCCAGCATCAGGGTCAGGCGCCGGCGCGTGCAGAGCAGCCGCGGCAGCACGGTTGCTACCGTCACTGCGAGGGCGGGCACGACCAGCTGCGTCCCGGCGAGGTGGTCGGCATCCGCTCGTAGCATCGCGCCCTGGTACAGCAAGATGCAGGTCAGTAGCAGCGCGACCAGGATGATCCGGTCCCCGGACCACTCCATGGCGACGCGGAACGGCCGGAACTGCACGACGGCCAGCAGCGCCAGCACGGCGAGGGCGAACGGCAGGGCGTAGTACATGCGCGCCCACAGTGCCGAGGCCACCGTCGCGCTCGCCTTCGGACTGAGGCCGGCATACCCGTAAGTCGTGTTGCTGTAGCCCTCGGCTACCACCCTGGTGATGAGGAAGTACAGGTACACGAACCGGCCGAGCAGACCCTTGGAGGCGTAGAACGCCACCACCGGCAGCCAGGCAACGATGAAACCGGCCAGCAAGGCCAGCAGCGCGGTGAGCACCGAACGCCCCGAGGACGTGCCGGCGAGCAGCAGCAGCGCGCAGATCACGAGCGCGCCGACGGCACCGGCCGCGAGGTTCTCTTGACCGACATAGGAGAGCGCGCCCCAGAGCAGGCCGAGTGCGCCTGCTGCCGCCAGGCCGCGCACTGCCGGGGCCCGCCGGATGACCGCTGGCAGCAGTAGGATCAGCGAGATCGCGCCTGCGTACCGTAGCGGGTTGGCCCAGCCGAAGAAGCCGTTGTAGGCCCCGCCGGGCACGAATTCCATCAGCTGCAATGCCGGGTAGATCAAGGCGGACATCAAGGCAGCGGCAAGCCCGCGGACATAGCCGAGCGTCAGGAAGAACACCACGAAGAGGACCGACGCGCCGGCCCACTGCAACGTCGCCCAGGACTCGCGGAAGCCGACAACCGAGAACGCGTAGACATGCCGCATGAGCAGGTAGGGAATCAGCTGACTGCCCGGACCGTACTGGATGGCAGCCGGGCCGATGTAGGGGACCGCGCCCTTGGAGATGGCCTGCAGGCCGCCGAGGTACAGGTCCTCCTGATCGCTGATCGGTACCGAGCCGAAAGTCCGGCTGAGGTACCAGGGCGGGCCGTAGAAATAGCAGGCAAGGCCAAGGGGGGTGAGCAGGCGAACCGTGACGCGGCTGAACCCGGCGCCGCGGATGCGGCGCGCGGCAGCCGCCACGGCTTGCGGTGCAGGACCAGGAGCCATGGTGCTCTCAGGCGGCTCGGCCGGGGCAGTGGTGTCGCTGGCAGGGCTGTCGGCCGGGGCAGTGGTGTCGCTGGCGGTGGTGTCCCTGGCGGTGGTGTCGCCGGACACGGTGTCAGCGGCCGTGGCGGCCCGGCCGCGCGGCGCCAGGTCGCGCAGCCATGATCGCCAGGTGCCCGGGTGCGCCCGGCCAGCTGCCAGCACCCGTGCCGCCGCGACTAGCAGGAGCATCGGCGCGAGCGCGCCAAGCAGGTAGGCAGCGATCAGCCAGCGCTTGTCCAGGTAGCCGAACGCAATCCAGACCTGTGACGCCGGCAGCGTGGCCTGGATCCGGTAGTAGGCGACGGTGACCATGAACGGGAACCAGATGGCCAGCGCCAGCCAGATGGCCGCGCGCTGGTCGGGTGCCACGAGCCGGTTGAGCACGGCTCGCCGAGCTGACGCCGGGATGATCACCGTGGCCAGCGCAAGAATTCCGGCCACGGCCATCCCGGCGATTCCGAAGGTGATCACTTCTCGCTGCGCGGTGACCAGCCGGCCTGCCGGGCCAAGCGCGATCGCGATCGCGATCGCAGCGCCGCCGGTCCCGGCGAGTGAGGCTAGCGCCGCCTGGAACATCGGCCGCGGGCCGGCGTCGACGAAGCTCAGCGCTCCGGCCAGCAACGCCCGGGCGGGAGACCTGGGCCCACGAAGCCGCGGGCTCTTGACGGCCACGGTGCGTTCGCCCAGCTGACTCATCCGTCCTCTGCCTGGTGATCGTCTTCTCTCACCCGCCGGGGCACGAAACCGCAGTTCCAGTCCGCGGAGGGCTAGGCAGAATGTGCCAGGACCGGTCATCTCACGACAAGGGGAGCCATCCCCACCAAAGGCACATGTCGGGCCGGTCACGTCATGCGTGTCTTCAGATCATGCTTTCGGCCGCGCGAGGCTCGCAGCGTGCGAAAATCGGAGGGCCAGGAGGAAGGAACATCGGGTGACCCAGGCCGTACCATCGCCGCTGTTCGACCCGTTCGCGCCGGGATTCACCGATGACCCCTATCCGCAGTACGCGGCGCTGCGGGCGCAGGCGCCGGTATACCGGCACCCGTTCGGATTCTGGCTGCTCACCCGGTACGACGACGTGTCGTGGCTGCTGCGCGCCGGGCTCTCCGTGGAAGACCGCAATGTCGACCGACGGACCGTTCCGCGAGCTCCGCGACCAGATGTACGGCGACCAAGTGCCCGCGTCGGACAAGCGTCAATGCTCGACCGGGACCCGCCCGACCACACCAGACTGCGCCGGCTGGTGTCGAAGGCGTTCACGCCGCGGGCTGTGGAGGCGCTGCGGCCGCGCATCACGAGCCTGGTCGACGGCATGCTCGATGCAATTGACGAGCAGGGCAGCGTTGACCTGGTCGACGCGCTGGCGTTTCCGCTGCCGTTCGCGGTGATCGCGGAGATGCTCGGCACGCCGCCAGCTGATCACGAACGCATCAGGCAGCTGACCGGCACGGTGGTTCGCTCGCTGGAACCGGTGGCCGACCCCGCGCTGGTCGCGGCGATCGCAGCCGCCGACGCCGAGCTGACTGTGATCGCGGCCGACATGATCGCCTGGAAGCGCGCCAACCCGGCTGACGACCTGCTCACCGCGCTCATCGCCGCCGAGGACGACGGTGACGCGCTCAGCGACGACGAGCTCATCGCCCAGACCCTGCTGCTGTACATCGCCGGGCACGAGACGACGGTCAACCTCATCGCCGGCGGCACTCTGGCGCTGCTGCGCAACCCCGGATCAGCTCGCGGCTGCTGCGCGGCAACCCAGCCCTCGGTAGGCGAGCGCCGTCGAGGAGTTGCTGCGCTACGACAGCCCAGTGCAGGCCAGCAGGAGGATCACGCTCGAGCCGGTCAGCATCCGCGGCACGACTATCCCGGCAGGGGCCTTCGTCATGGCCGCCCTCGGCTCGGCAAACCGCGACGAGCTCTTCTGGGGCGCCGACGCCGCCGAGGTCAGGCTCAGCCGGGATAACGCGCACCATCCACGTTTCCTTCGGCGCCGGGCCCCATCACTGCCTCGGCGCGTCCCTGGCCCGCCTGGAAGCCTCGATCGCCTTGCGCGCCTCATCGCGCGCTTCCCTGGACTGGCCCTAGACGGCGATGTGATCTGGAATGGCCGGATCAACTTGCGCGGACCCGCTCACCTTCCGGTGTCGGTGAGCTAGCGGCCCTTCCTCACCTCGCGCTGAGACGTAGAGTTTTGTGCCTGTCAGGCACAAAAGTCTTCGCGATCAAGGTCTGGTTCAGTTCGAGTTCCGCAGGCCGCCGATACGCAGCGATCCAGCCGTGAGCTCAGCCCGCTCGGCCGCCTCGGTCTCCCTCACGTAGGTCTGCGGGTCCTTGTCGACGGGGGTGATACCGGCGAAGTTGCGTGCCTCGAAGTCAGCGAACGCCACCGCGAGCTCGTGCCGCTTCTGCAAGCTGATCCGCAGCCGGAAGTCGGTCAGCCCCTCGCGTTCCTCCTCGGCCATATGGTCGCCGTTGGCTCTGTTGACGTCGGCAACGGCTTGATGCCAGCCGACGGTGCCGACCGGGTGATTTGCCACCTCGGCGATCGCATCCCTGATCTCGTTGTGGTCGCCAATCGCGTCGAGCGTCTCGGGCTCGGCGGTGGCGACTGGTGCCGACCCGATGGCCAGCCGCAGCAATTCCGGGTAGAAGATCTCCTCCTCGGCCGCGGCGTGCACCTCAAGGAACACCGCAAGCCTGGTCCACAGATTGGCTAGCACGCCGGTGTCCGACGGCGTGACCTGCTCCAGCATCGCGAACCGGCGGCGCTGCTCGTGATGGTCGTCCAGGATCAGCTGGGTGATGTCCACTGGTCTCTCCCCTCGCGAGCAGCGAGCAGTCCGGCAGATCGCTAGCCGGGAACGGTGACTGCTGCCCCGGCAGTGTCGCACGATCCCTGCGGCCGGCGAGTCCGGGTCCGCCGGAGCGCGCCGACCGCTGGCATCATGCGCGCCGCAGAAACATGACTAGCAGCACAATGACGATGATCACCACAATCGTGCCGATTCCGATATACATGCCTACTCCTTTCGTGAAGGGCCTTGGCTACCCGCCGTGCTCCACCGGAAACACCGGGCCAATAGCCTGTTAGCACCCGGCGGACCCGCGCCGGGTGGTCATGATCAGGAACTGGAGTCGCCGTGACCAGCCGTCGGCCGAGCGTCGTGGTGCTCGACTACGGCTCGGGTAACCTCCGGTCGGCCCAGCGCGCGCTGCAGCGGGCTGGCGCGGCCGCCGAGGTCAGCGCTGATCCTGGCGCGGCCCTGCGGGCGGATGGTCTGGTCGTGCCGGGGGTCGGGGCGTTCGCAGCGTGCATGACCGGCCTGCGCGCGGCCGGCGGTGACGATGTCATCGTGACGCGGCTGGCGGGCGCCCGGCCAGTGCTGGGCATCTGCGTGGGCATGCAGGTCCTGTTCGCGGCAGGCGAGGAGCACGGTGTCAAAACCGAAGGGGTGGGCTGCTGGCCGGGCGTGGTGCAGAAGCTGACCGCTCCCGTGCTTCCGCATATGGGATGGAACGTGGTAGATCGCCCCTCGGCCTCCCGCCTGCTCGCCGGTCTTGACGCGAACGCCATGTTCTACTTCGTGCACTCCTACGCCGCGCGGCAGGCCCCCCCGGCCAGGCAAACACCGCCGGCCAGGCCAGGCGCCGCTGAACCGCCCGTGACTGGCTGGACCACGCACGGCGAACCGTTCGTCGCGCTCGTCGAGGACGGACCGCTAATGGCGACTCAGTTCCACCCGGAGAAGTCGTCCGACGCCGGCGCGGTGCTGCTGGCCAACTGGCTGGAGGTGCTGCGGTGAGCCTGGAGCTGCTGCCTGCCGTCGATGTCGCGGGCGGCCAGGCCGTCCGGCTGGTGCAGGGCGCGGCGGGGACCGAGACGAGCTACGGCGACCCGGTTGATGCCGCCCTGGCCTGGCAGGACGATGGCGCCGACTGGATCCACCTGGTCGACCTCGATGCGGCGTTCGGGCGCGGCTCGAACGGGCCGCAGCTTGCCGGCCTGATCGGTCAGCTGAAGGTCCGGGTCGAGCTGTCCGGCGGAATCCGCGACGACAGCACGCTGGCGACAGCGCTGGCGACTGGCTGCAGCCGGGTCGTCATCGGCACCGCCGCGCTGGAGAATCCGGACTGGGTTGCCGCGATGATCGCCGAGCATGGCGACCGGATCGCGGTCGGTCTCGACGTCCGCGGTACCCGGCTGGCGGCACGCGGCTGGACCACTGACGGCGGCGAGCTTGACGACGCGCTGGACCGGCTGGAGGCGGCCGGCTGCCGTCGGTACGTGGTCACCGATATCGAGAAGGACGGCATGCTGCGCGGCCCGAACCTCGACCTGCTCCGCCGGGTGTGCGCGCGGACCGGCCGGCCAGTGGTCGCCAGCGGAGGCGTGTCGAGTCTGGCCGACCTGCGAGCGGTTGCCGGGCTGGTCCCGCTCGGAGTCGAGGGCGCGATCGTCGGCAAGGCGCTGTACGCAGGCGCGTTCACGTTGCCCGAGGCGCTGGCGGAGGTGGCCCAGTGAGAGGTGACCCAGTGACTGGGATCCGCAAGGTGTCCAGCGGCACCCGGTGGGAGCCCGTCGCCGGGTACAGCCGCGCGGTCGCGGCCGGCGACTACATCTTCGTGTCCGGCTGCACTTCGGTAGCGGGCGCGGAGTTCGTCTACCCGGGCGATGCCTACGCCCAGACCATGCAGGCGATCGCGAACATCAGGACCGCGCTCGAATCGCTCGGCGCCGGCCTGTCCGACGTGGTGCGTACCCGGATGTTCGTCACCGACATCTCCCGCTGGGAGGAGTACGGCCGGGCGCACGGCGAAGCATTTGCCGGTGTCCTGCCCGCTACCTCGATGATCGAGGTCAGCGCCCTGATCGACGCGCGGATGCTGGTCGAGGTGGAGGCAGTTGCCTACCAGCCGGGCAGTGGCGCTGATCAGAGAGGGGCCGGTGCGCCGTGAGTGTGGCCGTGCGGGTCATTCCGTGCCTGGATGTCGACGCCGGCCGCGTCGTCAAGGGAGTCAACTTCACCAACCTGCGTGATGCCGGCGATCCGGTCGAGCTGGCGGCGAGCTACGACAGGGCTGGTGCTGACGAGCTGACGTTCCTCGATATCACGGCGTCCAGCGACGACCGGGAAACAATGTACGACGTGGTCCGGCGGACCGCCGAGCAGGTCTTCATCCCGCTGACGGTGGGCGGCGGGGTGCGCAGCACGGAGGACGTCGACCGGCTGCTGCGCGCCGGGGCGGACAAGGTCGCGCTGAACACCGCGGCCGTTGCCAGGCCGGAAGTGCTGGGCGAGGCCGCGCAGCGGTTCGGCGCGCAGTGCGTGGTGCTGTCGGTCGACGCCAGACGCTCGCCGGATACCAGGTCCGGCTACGAGGTCACCACCCACGGCGGGCGCCGGGGTACCGGGATCGATGCGATCGACTGGGCGTGGCAGGCCGTTAATCTCGGTGCCGGCGAGATCTTGCTGAATTCGGTAGACGCTGACGGCACTCGAGCAGGGTTCGACCTCGAGCTGATCGCAGCGGTTCGCCAGGCGGTCCCCGTTCCCGTCATAGCAAGCGGAGGGGCCGGAGCGCTGAGTCATTTCGGACCCGCGATCGACGCCGGGGCGGATGCCGTGCTGGCCGCGAGCCTGTTTCACTTCGGGGAACTGACGATCGGCGCGGTGAAGGATGCGCTCGCGGCGGCCGGGCACCTGGTCCGGCCGGTGGCGGCACAGGAGGTTAGGGATGCGGATTGACGCCGCGGCGTCCGGGCTCGACCCGAAGATCGCTGCCCGGCTGAAGCGGAACGACGACGGCCTGGTCGCAGCCATCGCCCAGCAGCACGACACCGGCGAGGTGCTGATGCTGGGCTGGATGGACGACGAGGCGCTGCATCGCACGCTCATGAGCGGGCGCTGCACCTACTGGTCGCGCAGCAGGCAGGAGTACTGGGTCAAGGGGGAGACCTCCGGCCACGTGCAGCGGGTGGTCTCGGTCGCGCTCGACTGCGACGGCGATGCCGTGCTCGTCCGGGTCGACCAGACCGACGGCGCATGCCACACCGGCGACCGGACCTGCTTCGACGCGGATGTGCTGCTCAGCGGGAGCTGACTAGCGTCGGCTGACTGTCCGGGCGGCCTCGCGCGAGCACGCAGCGAGACCTGCGGCGCGCTGGTCTAGGACGCGGACGCTGCCTGCGCCGGAGTGATGCCAGCCAGGCGGCACTGCGGGCGGGTGAGCAGCGACTCTTTGTCCGACCCCGCGTAGGCCCGCTTGCACAGCGACCGGGCGCCGGCGCCGCACTGGTGGATCAGCGCGCCACCGGTGCTGCTCGGCACCGTTACCGTGACGCAGCCGTCCTTCGAGCTGCCGTAGGTGCCGGGCCGGACGGCGGCCCACACCGCGACGGCAGCCAGCACCAGCAGGATGGCGACGACTGCGGCCGCGATCCTGCGCTTATCCCGGCTGGTTGCCTGCTCGGCGGCAGGCTGGCTGGCGAATGGCATCACGCGAAGTATAGGCAGGACACGGCAGTTAGGTCTGCCGCGCGTGCTGCACTATGCGCAGGTCAACCCGCTCTCGGCAGCTTTCTGGAGCCAGCCGGGCTACCGCGCGGATGCGGCGGCCTGCCGCTGGTTGTCGCTCTCCCGCGCAATCTCGAAGAACTGCGACTTTGACACGAAGCGAGCGAGCAGCATCAGGACGATCCCGACTCCGAGAATGCCGACCAGCGACCAGCGCTCGGACGCGGCCGCTAGCTGGACCGACCTGACGAACATCCAGCCGAGGAAGCCGGCAGCACCGAGCGGGAGCACTCCGAGGACGATGAAGTCCCACGGTCCGCCGAAGACGCGGCGCCGGTAGTACACGATGGTGGCAAGCGCGGTGAGGATGTAGAAGACGGCGAACAGCAGCCCGGTCACGTCCACCACATCGTCGAAGGCGTTCTCTACGGAGGTAGCCAGCAGGTAGACCCAGGTGAGAGCGATGATGAGCACGCCGACGACGACGCTGGCGGCAACCGGCGTGGCGAACCGGCGGGAGACGTTGCTCAGCGACTCTGGCAGTGCCCGGTAGCTCGCCATGCCGTAGACGATGCGGGCCGTGAGCACGATGCCGGTGCCGGTGGTCGCGATCACCGACAGTGCCAGCGACAGGGCCATGACCTTGGCCCACCCGCTGCCGCCGAGCGCGTTGGCGACGTACACCAGCACGTCAGGCGCGTTCGCCTGCAGCTTGCTGGGTGACACTGTCCCTTGCAGGCCCACGGTCGCGAGCGTGTAGATGATGGCGAGGAGCGCTACGGCGATCATCGCGGCGCGGCCCGGATTGACGCGCCGGTGCTTCACCTCCTCGTTGACGTACACCGTGCCGTCCCAGCCGGTGAACATGAAGACGGCGATGAGGAAGCCCGCCACCGCGTCGCCCTTGCCGCCGATCCCGTTGATGCTCAGCCAGCTCCTGGTGAACCCGAAGGTGCCGGCGTGGTGGCCCAGGACGAAGACGAGGCCGACGATCGCGAAACCGATCAGGATCGCGTACTCCACCACGGCCATGCTGACCTGAGCACGAGCGGTGATCTTGATGCCGACGATCGCGATCACGAGCATGACCAGGCCGACCCCGGTGCCGATGCCGATGTCGGCCCATGTGCTGCCCGTTGAGCTCGAGCTGAAGACGGCCAGCACCGACGGTCCGAGTACCTCGACGCCGCTAACTGTGGCGATGATGTACGCGGCGATCATCAGCCAGCCCGTGATGAATCCGAGGTACGGGCTAATCGCACGGCCGACCCACTCAAAGGAGGCGCCGCAATTCGCGTTCCACAGGTTCAGCCGACGGTAGGCATTGGCGATAATCAGCATCGGAATCGCGGTGAGAATGATGATCGGCCCGGTGCCGTAGGCGACTGCCGCGACGAGGAACGGCAGCGTCAGCGCTACGGATGCGGCCGGCGCCGATGAGGCCATTCCGATGACAGTGTCCTGCGCGACACCGATGGCGTCCGGCTCGAGTCGCGCAGCCGGGGCAGTGGAGGCGCCCAGCACGGATGCGGCTGAGTGTTCCGTCATCTAAGTTCTCCTCTCGCTCCGCGCGGAGCTATCCCCGGTTGGCCCGACGCGCGTGCACTGTGGTGAAAGGTCAGCTATTGAGCACCTGCGCGATCATAACTTCCATTTATGACTCTGAGATAGCTGGATGGTCAATATTCTTGCGAATCTGTCCGGCGGCATTAGCTCGGAGCGATGCGAACATACGTCCGGAAAAGTCAAGCGCTGGCCGGGGAACGGAATTATCGCGACAGAGAACCAGCAACGATCATGGAACTGGCCCGGCTGGGTCGCTGGACGGATCGGCTAGCGGACGGTGCTTGCCGGTCTGGCTTCCCATACAGTCCACAGCGGCCGGTAGCCCTGCTGACTCCAGAACGGTGCAGACAGCGGGTTGACCTGGGCGTAGTGCAGGAGCATGACCTGCACGCCGGCTGCGGCACTGTCCTGGTGCAGCCGGGCGGCCAGCGCCGCGCCGATACCGGTGCCGCGCTCGCCGCGCTGCACTCCCATCAGCAGCAGGTAAGCGCACGGCGCCGCACCCACCAGCGGCGCGATCCAGGCGGCCGCATCCGGCGGTTCTGCGATCGCCATGCCGACCGGAGTCCCGTCACGTTCGGCCAGCCAAGCCCAGGGCTCTGGCGCGGACAGCAGACCCGCGCACTCACGCCTGAGGGCCTCCGCGGTGTCCGGGCGCTCGGTCACGCTGCAGACCTGAGCATCGAACCGGATGACCTCCAGTCCGATGGCGACCACCACATCAATGTCATCAAGACCGGCTCGCCGCAGCTGAATCCCCTGACCTGGCAGATCTGGCGTGGGCACGGCCGGCTGCATGCCAGCCCGGCGTGCCGCGATGACCGCTGACGGCGCAAAGCCGTGCCGCAGCAGTGCGTGGACTCCGCGAGTGTCCCTGGACGGCCAGGTCACGATGGCGGCGGTGTCGGCGTCATCAATGTCGGGAATGGCTGCCAGGTGGTCGCGCCACAGGGTCAGCAGCTGGTCGAGCGACGACTCGACATCTGCACCTGCTACCAGCGCGCCGAGCCGGAACTGGTGTGCCGGACCCCAGGTCAGGTCGAGCGACTGAGCCGCTCCGTGCCAGTGGTCGCAGCTCCCGGCAGCTAGTAGCCGCCGACCCGGACCAGTGACCTGGAGTTGTGCGGCGCAATCGCGCCGCATACGAGGCGGCTCTGGCAACAGCGGATCGATCGCCTGCCATCGCGAGGCGACCTCGGCGGTCAAGCTCGCGATCCCATCCGGAGACACAGGGGGCATCGGGCTCCTCCACGCCATCGGGCCGTTCTCGGGTCGCAGCCTAATGGCCAGCCGCGGCATGCCGGTCAGCGGGCGAACGTCACGGCGAGCAGGTAGACGTTCATGGCGATGATCAGGCCGGCCGTGCTGGCCGCCGCGAACGTCGTCGCCTTCCAGTTCACCAGCGCGCCCATGATGTCGCGCCGCCGCGTCAGTGCGACCAGCGGCACCAGCGCGAACGGGATGCCGAACGACAGCACGACCTGGGAGAGCACCAGGCTGGCGGTCGGCGGCAGCCCGGCCGCTAGCACGATCAGGGCCGGCAGCATCGTGACGGCGCGGCGGGCGAACAGCGGCACGCCGCGCCCGATAAAGCCCTGCATCACGACCTGCCCGGCATAGGTCCCCACACTCGACGAGGACAGCCCGGACGCAAGCAGAGCGACCGCGAACGCCAGCGCGGCGCCGCCGCCGACGAGCCGGCCGAGGTCGGCATGGGCGGCCTCGATCGAACCGCTGGCGACCGCGGCAGCCGCGCCGCCACGACCAGAATGACTGAACAGCGCCGCTGCGACGACCAGCATCGCCAGGTTGACCAGGCCGGCCGCACCGAGGGCGACGACCACGTCGAGCCGCTGATAGCGCAGCAACTGACGGCGCTCGCCGTCGTCGGCACAGGACACTCGCGACTTAGTCAGCGCCGAGTGCAGGTAGACGACATGTGGCATCACCGTGGCTCCGACGATACCGACCGTCAGCAGTAGATAGGCCGACCCGCCGAGCCGGGGCACCAGACCGCTCGCGATACCGGCCGCGCTCGGATGGACCGCGACCAGGTCGTAAGCGAGCCCGAGCAGGACGATGCCCAGCAGCCCGATGATGGCGAGCTCGAACCGCCGGTAGCCGCGCTGGTCGAGGGCCAGGATGCCGAACGCGATGACCGCCGTGATCAGGCCGGCGACGAGCAACGGAGTGCCGAACAGCAGGTTCAGCCCGATCGCCGCGCCGACGAACTCGGCCATGTCGGTGGCCATCGCCACGAGTTCTGCCTGGACCCACAACGCGCGGGACACCGGGCGCGGCAGGTGCTCCCGGCACAGCTCGGGCAGGTCCTTGCCGGTCGCGACGCCAACCTTGGCCGACAGGTACTGGACCAGCATGGCCATCAGGTTGGCGGCCAGGATCACCCAGCCGAGGCGGTAAGCGAACGTCGCCCCGGCCGAGAAATTGGTCGCGAAGTTGCCAGGGTCGACGTACGCGATCGCCGCGACGAACGCCGGGCCGAGCAACGCAGCCGTACCGCGCAGCCGCCCTCGCGATCGCAGCTGGGAAAGCTCTGACCTGGCCGGCCGCGCGGCGACGTCGGTCTCGGCAGCGGTCACCGTCGCACCGCGCCGTCCTGATGCTCGGTCACGGCCCGCCCGCGGGAAAACCAGGCGAGGCTGGCGGTGGCCGGCGCGATCGCCGTTGGCATGAAGCTGCGATCATGTTCCCGTACCGGCCGTCGATCGCGTCGAAGCCGTTGTAGGGGGCGAGCCCGGACCCATGCGTCCTCCCTCAGCGCGGCGGTGACGGCAAATGTTTCTTTTTTCAGGGAACGAGGATTGCCCGGCCGCGGACCCGGCCGCCGTCCAGGTCTGCGATCGCCTCGACCGCTTGATCGAGCGGATATGTCCTGGTGCGCAGAGTTACCATGCCCGCCTGCGCAAGCACCATCAGCTCGGCCAGTTCGTTGTAGGTGCCGACAATGTTGCCGATGATGTTCCGCTCGGTGGAGATGATGTCCAGCGTCGGCACCTGCACCGTGCCGCCGTAACCGATGACGTAGTAGGACCCGGCCCGGCCGGTCATCGCCCAGCCGTCGTGCTCCGCGCCCTGCTCGGCGACGAAGTCCAGCACCACCTCGGCCCCGGTACCGCCGGTCAGGTCCAGGACAGCCTGCACCTGACCGCCGTCGGCGACCACGGTGTGGTGCGCGCCGAGTTGCTCCGCCAGCTTGAGCGCGTCCGGGTTGCGATCCACCACGATGATCTTGGTGGCCGTCAGCGCGGCCAGGCACTGGATGCCGATGTGGCCAAGGCCGCCAGCCCCGATGACCACGCAAGTCGTGCCCGGGTACAGCAACGGGATGGCTTTGCGCACCGCGTGGTAGGCAGTGATGCCGGCGTCCGCCAGCGCGGCGACGTCTTGCGGCCGGGTACTCGGGTCAAGCTTCACGCAGGCCCGTGCCGAGGTGAGCAGGTACTCGGCCATCCCGCCGTCGGTGGACAGGCCGGGGAAGGTCGAGTTGCTGCAGTGCATGTCCTGGCCCGCCCGGCAGGCGCGGCAGAGGCCGCACGTGGGCGTCGGATGCAGGATGACAGTGTCACCGACGGCCACGCTGGTCACCGCTGAGCCGATCTCGTGCACCCAGCCGGCGTTCTCGTGACCCAGGATGTAGGGCAGCGGCGTGCCCATCGCCGCGTCCCACTGCCCGTCGATGATGTGCAGGTCGGTGCGGCACACACCGGCCCCGCCGACCTTCACGATCACATCGAGCGGGCCGGTGATCTTAGGCTCAGGTACTTCGTCGACCACTGGCTGCTGGTGGAACGCGTGCAGACGGACAGCCTTCATTGGTCCTCCTCGCCAGGAATGTCGTATCGGTGCCGCAACATGCCGCGGCAGATGCTGCCGTTCGCCTCCAGGCTGATCGCGGTGACGCGGGCGCGGCGCAAGTGCACCGGCACGGCCTCGGCGCTCACCGGATCGCCGGTTGCCGGGTCGACGAGCAACAGCGCGTCGTCACCGGCGGCCAGCCCGAGCTCGGCCCGGCGCTGCCTGAGCCGGTCAAGCGCACCGGACGGCGGCACTTCGCCCAGCGTCATCGTGCGCAGCCGCTCCGGATCAGACCCGTCGGCCCGCAGCGCCCGGCACACCTGGTCGGTGCCTGCCAGTACCGCCTTGCGCAGGAAGTCACGGCGCAGATCGTGCAGCTCGCCGACCGCCTCGCCGTCGAACGACTGCGCGAAACCGGCTTGCGCCGCGACGCCGCCGTTGATCGCATCGGCCGCGAAGTGATCTTCAAGCAGGACACGGACAGACCGCACGCCGGGGATCGTGATGACTGCGTCGTACGCGTCGGCGACCATCAGGTATGCGAAGTTGGGCGCGCAGAAGTACGTCGGCAGCCGGAGCCTGACCTCGGCGTCCCCGCCGGGCGAGAGCGTGCACGCGGCCACGAAGCCGAGCGAGGTAATGGGCTCGTCCAGCTCCGGGTCGCGTACCGTGCCGAGTGCGGCGAACAGCGGCGAAGTGCTAACTGCAGTTGCCGTCATGTTTCTAGTCGACCAGCTGAGCGTCTTGCTGGGCCGCCGGAGTCCCGGCGTCGGCCGGCAGCTGGAACTCGGCCGGGACCGGGATGTCGTAGAGCTTCGCGGCATTGAGCCCGAGGATCTTCTTCTTGCCGGCGATGCCGAGCCTGGGGTAGTCGGAGAACTCCTCGGCGTCCGGCATCTCCCAGTCCACGAAGCCTTCGACCTGCCACTTGGGCTCCCAGATGGCGTAGTCGCTGCCGAAGATCATCTTGTCCTCGCCGACCCAGAACAGCAGCTCGCCCATCACCTTGGCCATGAACCTCGGCCTCGCGTGCATCAGGCCGCCTGTCACGACGGCCAGCCCCGCGTAGACGTTCGGCTCTTGCGTCGCCATGAAGCAGAAGTCCTCGATCCTGGGCAGGCCCACGTGCTCGACAATGAAGTTCAGGCCGGGGAAGTCCGTCGCCGCGTGGTCCACGTCGGAGACGTCGAACGCATCCTTGTCGAGCGGCCAGATCGTCGGGCCCTTGTGCACGTGGACGTTCTTGATCCCGAGGTTCTGCGCAGCCTCCAGGTAGCGGTACGCCGCGGGATCGCTCAGCTTGTAACCGCGTGAGCCCGCGTTCCACTCAGCGGTGTAGAGCTTGACCCCTTTCGAGCCGAAGCGCTCGACGTTCCGCTTGAGTTCTTCCAGGCCGGCATCGCCGTCGCGGGGATCGAACCGGGTGTTATAGACGAACTTGCCGGGGTGCTTCTCGCCCATCAGCGCGTTGCGCTCGGTGGTGTTGAAGCCCTCCTTGTACCACTCCTTGAGGTAGGTGGGCTGGAAGATAGCCACGTCGACGTGGCCGTCTTCGAAGAGGTCCTTCATCAGGTCGTCCTCGGAGTACTTCTGGAAGTGCTCGAGGCTCCAGTGGGTTTCTGGCGGTCCGAGTCCCTGGTAGGCGTGGAAGCACTCGATCCAGCCCTTGGCGTACTGCTCGGCGCCGGGCACCCAGTTATCCGGTGCCGCGTTCCAGTAATGCATGTGGCCGTCCACCACGAAATACTTCTCGCCGTCCTTCTCGTACACCGTGCCTCCCGGTATGTCCAAACTCGGCTGGCTGGCCTTGAGTACCTACTCTGGTCCTACGCCGACGTCGGCGTAAGGTCAAAGCCCAGGTAATCGGCGGCGTCCTCGGGATTGGCGAACCTGATGGTCGCCTCGTCGGTGTGGATCATCCGGCCGTAGTGCGTCGACTCGGCATCTATCTCTTATCTCTACTTCGGCACAGCCTCTGCGGCGACCGCAGGCGGACCTGTCCCTCTCGGCAAGCCCATCCTCCACGGCTGACAGCGCTGCCCGGCTAACGCCAATGCGGTTGTGCGTGTCCCTGGCGCGCCCCTACTGAGCGTGCCGTCCCGAACGCGCCCGCGTCTTCCGGGCACCCGAGCCGGCAGGCGCGGACGCCTTCTGTGAAGCGGCATCGCGGGCATGGTCGCGCTGGGCGGTTACGGCAGATGGCTGACCAAAGTCTCAGTCAGAGTGATCCTGGACTGCCGGCCGCAGCAGCCAAATCGACACTGCCGCCCACAGGCAGGTCAGTACTAGCCAGACAACCAGAGACACCCAGGCCGGCCGCCCGGCATCTAGAGCGCTCAGTGGCGCGTATCCGGTCCAGCCGAACGCGATCCCGTGCTCGCCGACACTGAGGAGGTAGCTGCCGACCGCTAGGAACGCGACTCCGAGAGCGACGACAACAACGACCCGCTGTGCCTTGCCCAGCTTGTCAATCCAGTGCATAGCCGCGCATTCTGCCAGATTTCCGCTTCGCCGACTCGTATCTCCATCCTCATGGGTGCCGGGTTGGTGGCGTCGGTACCCCACCGATGCGGCACCGATGGGCGAGGCGCGAGCGTCTTCTGCCCGCAGTGTCAGTGCTTGACCGTGCCGGGCCGTGATGGTTGATTTCAACTAATGAACTCCGGAGGGGACCGGTCGTCTAGGCGGCGCCGGTGAGTTGGGCCGTTGCGTTCACGGTGTGCGGAGCCGTGGCGTGCTTCGGCGGCTGTCCTGGCGTTCCTCGGCCTTGGTCAGCTCCGGCTCTCGGGTGCAGCAGCCATCGAACGTGACGGACTCGCCACCGGACGGCGCGCGCCCACCTGGTCGCTGCCGGACTCGGCTGGCGTCGTGCACACTTCCCCGCCAACGCTGCCGCTGCAACTGGTGGTGTTCGCCGACCATTCGCTGAAGTCGTTCCCGTCGGTCGCTGAAGGGCTGCGGGAGTTGCTGGCCGAGCCAGAGCCCGGTGGAGATCGTGCTGCTCCTGAAGCAGCCGAATCCGATGGCCGAGCCGGTGCTCGCCGAGCTAGGCCTCGGCGCCGTCACCGTGCTGACCGGCTCACCGGGGCTGTACGCGCACTACAACGTCCGCGTCGGGCCGTTCCTGATCTTCGTCGACTCGGCTGGCCTAGTCCGGGCGTCGAGCCTGGTGAACTATTCGTGGCAGGTGGCCAAACTGCGACAGCTGGCCGGCCTGCCGGTTGCGGCGGCGAGCCGGTGACCCCGCTAACGCTGGCTGCCAAAGCCGCGGTGGCGGTGGTGCTGCTGGCTTCCGGCGGAGCCAAACTCGCCGACCTGGCTGGCTTCGCTAGCACCATCCGGCTGCTTCACCCCTGCTGCGCGCGCTGTCATTAACGCTGGCTGCCGCAGCGTCGCGATCTCGGCCGCTGAAGCTGCTCAGCGGTGCTGTGAGCCTGTGCTGGCCCGGCCTGGGCTGGGTCAACTTCGCGGTGCTCGGGCTCAGTGGCGGTTTCGCGATCGTCGCAGCCGTTGGCTACGCGCGCCACCAGGGCCGCCCCTGCCATTGCTTCGGAGCGCTGTACCAGAAGCGGGTTCGGGCTGCCGAGCCTGCTACGCGCGCTGGCGATCACGGCGGCAGCCACGGTTGCCTGCGTGCCTGTCCGGCCTGCTCCGCAGCTGCACTTCGCGCTCGCCTTTCACCTGCTCCTGCTCGCCGGAGCTGTCCTGCATGGCGGCCGCCGCGGCGGCCGCCGCGAAAGCGCTGCTCGCGCAGCCGGATTCTGCTGGGACGGTCGCCTGATGCGCATACCGATGTACCTGGAGATAGCGCAGTGGGCGTTGCTGCTCGGACTCGGCTCGCTGCTCGTCGTGCTGTACCGGCAACTCGGACGGCTCCTGAGCAACCGGAATGACTCGGCTGAACTTGGCCCGCCGGTGGGCAGCAAGGCGGCGCCGATCCGGTACGCGGCCGTTGCGGACGGCAGGCGTGAGCAGTTCGCGCCCGGCCACGGGCAGCCCGCGCTGATCGCGTTCGTCGACCCGACCTGCCCGGCCTGCGAGCAACTGGTCTGCCAGCCTCGGCGAGCTGCAGGCAGCGGGGGAACTGGCTGACTACGGTGTGCTGCTGCTCATGTCCGATCCGCCAGGCTATGTCGGCATCTCCGCGGCGTTTCAGTCGACCAGCCTGCCGATCGGCCGGCCGCTCGCCGTGGCGGAAGTTGCCGGGTACCGGGCGACTGGGACTCCGCTGCTGGTCGCAGTCGACGGTGGCGGCATGGTGCGTGCAGCCGGGGTAGCCAGCAAACTCTCCGAGGTCCGGTCCTACGCGAGTACTGCTCGGTCCTACCTGGGCACAGGCGTCAGCGGCGGTGCTGCCGACGAGAGCGAGGTCGTCCGATGAGCTGGAAACAAGCAGGGGAGCGACTTCGACGCTCGCATCGGCAACCTGGCCGAGCGCGCGGTCCGGCGCGTGAGCAGGCGGAACGCGCTGCGCGGCGTTCTGCTCGGCGGCAACCGCCGGGATCGCCGCGCTGGCGGCGGGCGAGCGCCCGGCGCTGGCCGCGGACTGCACGTGCGGCCCGACCCGCCGGTGCTCGGACTGCCCTGACGTCGGCTGCCCGCACGGTTACGAGCTGTGCAAGGGCTCGTTCAGCGAGCGACTGCTTCAACGCTCAGGGCTATCGCTGCGAGTGGCCGCAGGGCACCTGGATCGCGTGTATGGGCGCAGGCAAAGGGCTACGGCTACCGGGTCTGCTACGACTGCATCGGGACGTCAGGCTGTGAGGGCTGGTGCACCTGCCTCAGCGAGTGCGTCTGCTGCCACTGCCAGACCGTCGCGCGACGTGCGGGCTGAGCAGCACCGGATCCAGTTGCTCGAGCCGCGGTGACCGGTATCAGCAGGGCCTTGGCGGCGGCCACCGGTGCCCGCGCGACGCTGGCAGAGGCGACCGCTGTCCGCAAGCTAGCGGTGGCAACGGCCGCGATCGGCATCGGCATGGCGGTCGCCTGGCTAGCATCTCGGGCCTGGCTGGCATCTGGCGCTGTCGCGGTGCTCGCCGGGATGGCGGTCCTGCTGGCCGCCAGCAACGGTTACGGCGAAGGCCTACTCGCCTTGAGGCGCCAACTCGGCGGCCTCGCTCGCTGCTTGTCTTCCGGTCGGGAGACTCGCCAGGACCTGCACTCGTCCTGCTGGCCTATGCGGTTCCCGGTGCTGCCGTCTGGGCGTTGCTCGGCCTGGTGCTCGGCGTGCTGCCCGGTAGCACTCGGCCGCGATCGTCATCGCCGCGATCTACGGCTGCGGTTACGGCGTGGCCGAATCCAGCGGCATGCCCTGGCCTGCGCCGGGACGCCGCTGGCAGGTCCCCCAGGACCTGCTGCTCGGTGCGAGCGGCCGCCGTCGGGTGGTGGTCTGGGGCACGATACTCGGCCCTGGCTTCCTCACCAGGAACCCGTACGCCGGCTTCGGCATGCTCCTGCTGCTCGCTGCGTCGATCGGGAGCCTGCCAGCGGCCGTCGTCGTCGCGGCAGCGATCGGCGCGGCGCATGCCGGCGGTCGCGCTTTCGCCCTGCTCCGGGACAGCGCCACAGAGCCGACCGGGGAGGCTCTACCCCAGACGACAGAGCAGGAGACGGCACAGCACGAGACGACACAGCAGGATGCGTTCACGCTCCTGCTGCGAATGCTTCGGTGGCGGACCCTGGACGGCGTAGCGCTCCTTGCGACGGCGGGCGCGGCGATCGTGACGGCCGGGCACTGGCTCGGGTGAGAGATCGGTAGACCTTGGGAGGGCTCATGCGCACGGCACCGGCTAGCACAGCAGTTGCGGGCCCGTCAGTTGCGAACACAGCGGTTGCCAGTACGGCAGCCAGAGCGGCAAGAGTGGCCTTGGCGGTCGCTGTTGCGCCCGGCCTGGTGCTGGCCTGGGCAGCCGGGCCGGCTCAGCGGCCGCAGCTTCAGCCCGGACCGCTGCGGCGCGGCCGGCCGCGGAACGATTCCATCTGACCACTAACGACGACCGCTCAAACCGTCAGCTGGTGCGGGCCACCGGTGCGTTCACCGCACGAGGCCACGCGTTCGCTGGAGACTTCGCGTCTGGTCACGCGGTGAGCCGGCTCGTGTTCAGCCGCGGCGCGGTGCGCCTGGTCACGAGCGCAGCACACAACTCGGCGTCGGTACCGAACCCGAGGACGTGTAAGTTCACTGAGGTGTCGACCGGCTCGTACGTGATCCGCGGCGGCTCGGCGAGGTACCGGCATGCCACCGGGTCCGGTAGCTACGTCAGCAGGATCTTCGGCAAGCTGAAGAAGACGCGCGGTGGCGGCTGCGGCTCGCAACTGGCCTCCTTCTGGCAGTCGACGCGAACCCTGGGGTCGCTGCACCTGTAGCTGCACAAGACCGTAAAGGACAGGCATGGGCATGGCGATCTGTCCGGGCGTACGTTCCTGGTAACCGGCGGCAACACGGGCATCGGCCTCGCCACAGCGCGCGCGCTGGCCAGGCGCGGTGGCCGGGTCCACATTGCCTGCCGGTCAGAGGAGAAAGGCCGGGCTGCAGCTGCCGAGATCGCCGCGGCGGCAGGAGCCGATCAGGTTAGGTTCCTGCGCCTGGACCTAGCCGATCTTGCTTCCGTCCGGGCCAGCGCTCAGGCCTTCGAGGCGCTCGGCGAGCGGCTCGACGTGCTGATCAACAACGCGGGGGTGGCGGGCAGGCGCGGGCTGACCAAGGACGGCTTCGAGCTGATGTTCGGCGTCAATCACCTTGGTCACTTCGCCTTCACTACCGCGCTGCTGGGCTGCCTGACCGGTAGCAAGGCCAGGATCGTCAACGTCTCGAGTGACGCGCATTACGCGGCCAAGGGCGTCGATTTCGACCAGCTGCGACGTCCGGCCCGCGGCATCACCGGGATGCCCGAGTACGCGGTCTCCAAGCTGTGCAACGTCCTGTTCACCCGCGAGCTTGCCCGCCGCCTGGCCGGTACCGGAGTGACCAGTTACGCGCTGCACCCGGGCGTCGTCGCCTCTGACATCTGGCGCCGGGTGCCGTGGCCAGTCCGCCCGCTGGTAACCCGCCGCATGCTGACTATCGACCAGGGCGCTCAGACATCGCTGTACTGTGCCACCTCACCGGAATTGGCTGAGGTCAGCGGGCGGTTCTACGACAACTGCGCGGAGCGCGATCCGAGCCCGGTAGCAACACCCGAGCTTGCCGGACAGCTCTGGCTGCGCAGCGAGGCCTGGGTTAAGTCCTGAGGTCCCGCGCCAGCTGCCGCAACATGGCCGACGGCGCTACTGTCGGACAATGCGACTCAATCGGCGCGAGGCTGCAATCGCACTGGCCCTGGCGGCCCTGCCTTGCGCGGGGTGCGCCGCTCCGCAGAAGTCTGGGTCGGCCTCTGATGCCAGGAGTACTGAGACCACTGCGCCCGGCAGTGAGCCGTCTAGCAGCGAACCGGCCAGCCCGTCGATCAGTTCGTCCGCCAGCCCCAGCTTGGTCACATTGCCGCTAGCCGGGAAGGTCGTCGGAATCGATCCAGGTCACAACGGCGGGAACTTCACCGACCCTGGCTTCATCAACCAGCTGATCTGGAACGGCCGGGAGCAGGAAACTTGCGACACCACCGGTACGCAGACCGTCAGCGGGTACACCGAGGCGTTGTTTAACTTCCACGTGGCCAGCCATCTGCGGGACGGTCTGGTCGCCGCCGGCGCGACTGTCGTCATGACCCGGAAGACGAACAACGGTGTCGGTCCGTGCGTGAACCATCGTGCTGAAATCATCAACGCGGCCCGTGCCGACGTGGCGATCGACATTCACGCTGACGGCGGCCCGTCGTGGGGCCGGGGCTTTACCGTGCTGGAGCCGGTTGCCGATGGCCCGAACGACAAGGTGATCCGGGACTCGATCCAGTTCGGCGCCGATGTGCGGGACGCGCTGCTGAATCACACCAACATGCCGCAGAGCGACTACTACGGGCATGACGGAGTTGTCTTCCGCAATGACCTAGCCGGGCTCAACCTGACCACAGTGCCGAAGGTGCTGGTCGAATGCGGCAACATGCCGAACTCGACGGACGCTGCTCTGCTCGCGAGCAAGTCGTTCCAGCGGGACATCGCCGCTGCCTTCACCACTGCGATCATCTCGTTCCTTACCGGCTCGAGCTGACAACTAAGGAGCCGAGAGCATGCTCGATCATGTGTCCATCCAGTGCGCCGACGTGGCATCGAGCGCGGCCTTCTACGATGCTGTGCTCGCGCCGCTTGGCGGCGAGCGGATCATGGATTTCGGCCAGGTGATCGGTTACGGCGTGCCCCCCCGCCCTGACTTCTGGATCGGCCAGCAGCAGACCGGCGACGGCTTCCGCGAATCTCACCTCGCCGTCACCGCACCCGACAGGTCAGCGGTGCGCGCGTTCTTTGACGCCGCGGTAGCCGCCGGGGCTGAGGTTCTGCATGAGCCGCGCGTCTGGCCTGAGTATCACGAGAACTACTACGGAGCCTTCGTCCGCGACCCGGACGGCAACAACGTCGAAGCCGTTAGCCACGCTCCCGAATAGGCGCTGCGGAACGGGCCTGCTCAGCCCATCGTGACCGGCTTGTGCACGATTGGCTGGGCCTGTAACGACACCCCCAGAACCCGGTCGAGCACTCGCAGACGCGCTCTCGACATATGTAGGCTACATATGTAGTATTGGACTTGTGAAGCTAACCAGGCCGCTGGAGCGGGTACTGCGGGTGCTACTGGCTGATCCGGCCGCGCCACACTACGGCTATGACTTGATGAAGGCCACGAGGCTGGCCAGCGGCACTCTGTATCCGATGCTTGCCCGCCTGCAGCAGGAGGGCCTGGTGGACTCCCAGTGGGAGGACCGGAGCCAGGAGGCTGGCGGTCGGCCACCGCGCAAGTACTACCGGTTGACCGCAGAAGGCGTCCGCGTCGCCCGTCTTGAGCTCGCCCACGCCTCCGCCGCGCCGAACAGCACGGGGCGCGTAGCAGCGCGACCCGTGCGCGAGACGCCGGGGAGCGCGCCGTGAGCGAGACCCGATCTGTACAGCGGATCGCGGAGATGCTCATCCGCGCTTCGTGCCGTCAGCTGCCAGAAGACGAGCGCGACGAGCGCCGCAGGGAATGGTCAGCCGAGTTGCCCGCGATCCTGGACGACACGAGCGTCCGGCTGCCGATCATGCGGGTCGTGCGGGCGCTCAGGTACTCGGCCGGGATTTCCCGCACGACCCGGCATCTGCGCCGGACCAGCAACCAGGCCCCCCGCGCGCGCACCTCCGGCTGGCGTGACGGCGCACTCCCCCTGCGGCCCGCACCGCTGGGATCACGCATCACGATCGGCCTGATCGTCTGGCTCGTCCTTATATTCGCGGCTGTCTCGCTGTTGCGTGCCTTCCCGCACCCGTCTGGCTGGCCCATCATCATTGTTCTGGCGGTCGCCGTCGCCTTCGATGCGTTCTGCCTGACCGACATCGCTCGCGCCAGTCAGGTGCGTTACCTGCCCAAGTGGGCATGGGCGCTGATCTGCCTCGGGCAGACTCCCGGCGGGGGCATCGCCTACCTGAGCGTCGGCCGGGTCGGCCGGATGCAGTCGGCCCCGCCCAGCCCGGCGCAGCGGCCATGATCGAGATGAACCGGGTCACCAAGCGGTTCGGCCGGGTGACCGCGGTCGATGACCTGAGCTTCACGGTCCGTCCGGGGCACGTGACCGGCTTCCTCGGCCCGAACGGCGCGGGCAAGACCACCACAATGCGGATCATCCTGGGCCTGGACGCCCCCACCTCGGGCACTGCGCTTGTCGGCGGCCGCCGTTACCATCAGATCGTCCGCCCGCTCCGGCAGGTCGGCTCGCTGCTCGACGCGACAGCCGTGCACGGCGGGCGTACCGCTTATGACCATCTCCGGTCGGTGGCGCTGAGCAATGGCATCGGTCGCAGCCGGGTAAGCAAGGTGCTGGAGCTTACCGGCCTGAGCACAGTCGCACGGCAGCGCATCCGCGGCTTCTCGCTCGGGATGAAGCAACGGCTCGGTATCGCCGTAGCGCTTCTCGGTGAGCCGCCGGTGCTCATATTCGACGAACCGGTCAACGGACTCGACGCCGACGGCGTTCGCTGGATCCGCGACCTGCTGCGCCAGCTTGCTGCGAACGGTCACACGGTCCTGGTGTCAAGCCACCTGATGAGCGAGATGGCGCTGACAGCCGATCACCTGATCGTTATTGGTAGGGGCAGGCTGCTCGCCGACACGCCGACGGACCGGCTGACCACATCCAGTACAGCCTCCGACGTGCTGGTCAGGTCGCCGCGCGCTACCGAACTCGCTGCACTGCTGACGGCCAGCGGCGCGGCGGTCACCGCGGAGGACGCTTGCGGCGTCACCGTGACTGGTCTGGACGCGCCGGCCATCGCCGACCTAGCCGCTCAGCACGGCATCGCCGTGCATGAGCTGGTGCCTCGGCGTCCGTCCCTTGAAGCGGCGTACCTGGACCTCACCGGCGCTGTCACCGACTACCGAGCAGCCGGGTCAAGCGAATCCAGGGCAAGCCAATGACGGCAATCCCGATTGGCTCCGGCCGGGCGAGGGCGCCTTCGCTGGCGGCCCGTGCGCGCGACGTGATCGCGTTCGAGTGGATCAAGCTTCGGTCGATCCGCTCGAACTACGTCACGCTGCTGATAGCGGCGGTCGTGACTATCGGTGCCAGCGCTGTCGTTGCCCATGGGGTGGCCGCGGCGCCGGGGCCCCAGCCCGGCAGCTTGTCAGCGCTGACCGTGAGCTTCCTGGCTTACGCCGAGTACCTGGTGATCCCGGTTAGCGTGCTGGCCGCGCTCCAGTTCACGTCCGAATACAGCACCGGCCTTATCCGCACCACGTTCACCGCAGTGCCGCGCCGCTGGGCAATACTCGCCGGCAAGGCGGCAGTTGTCGGCACGACTGCCCTGCTAGCAGGCGAAGTGCTGGCGTTCGCGTGCTTCGCGATAGTCCAGGCGACCCTGTCCGGGCGGCATCGCGGGGTGTCCCTGGCCCAGCCGGGCGTGCCCGGAGCCGTGCTCGCGGCCGGATCCGTCCTGTGCGCCTGCGCGCTGACAGCGCTCGGGCTGGCCGCCATCATCCGGCACACGGCCGGCGCGATCACAGCCGCACTCGCGGCGATCTATCTGGTTGGCGGCTTGTGCCTGTTCCTGCCGTCACCCTGGAAGGACGAGATCGGCAGATTCACCATGGCATTCGCCGCCTCGCAGCTAGTCGCACTGCATCCGCAGGCGGGCCTGTTCTCGCCGGGAGCGTCGATGCTGGTGGTCATCGCCTGGCCAGCCGCTGCGCTGCTGACCGCTGGGCTGGTGACCTCCCGCCGCGACGCCCGATGAGCGTGCTGCAGGCCCTGGCTTTGCGAGGCCACCTCACGCCATCTTGAACGACTCCCGGGGCTCCGGCTGCGCCTGCAGCGGCACTACCGGAGTCCCGGCAAAATGCCCGCGGATGCCATTGATCCACCGTAGGCACCGGCGCTCGAGTGAGTTGTCATCGGCTTGCAGCCGCCCGCGGGTCACCAGCGCGCCGAGGTCGGCGCCGCGATAACGGAAGTCACCCGGCGCGAGTATGCGCAGGAAGAATGCCTCTGACTCGTCGCTGATCCCGTGCCAGTCGGTGGCCTGGCGGCGGAAGTCGGCCGTCCCGTCCGGCGCCAGCGTATAGACCCCGGACCGAGGGGTGCGGGTGAGCAGATCGACCCCGGAGGCAGTCTCTTTGAGGATCAGCTGGCTCCACACGTCCACGGCTGC
The DNA here is from genome assembly GCA_963831615.1 of uncultured Actinomycetota bacterium. Lineage (GTDB taxonomy): Bacteria > Actinomycetota > Actinomycetes > Streptosporangiales > Streptosporangiaceae > JAJYUU01. The sequence continues at coordinate 1,781,216 of CAWHQU010000008.1, forward strand.
CTCGCGCGACCAGCGCTGGTTGATCTCGTCGATGTCGACTTCGTAGTCCAGATCCAGGTATTCAAGCAGGTGGAACAGGAACAGCGGCATGTCCGCGTACGCGCCCGCGGTCACGTTCGTCATCGGGCTAATGCCGCTGATCCGCGGATTGAGCTCGCCGAGGTACAGCTCACCGGATGTGGTGTCGACCAGGTAGTCGACTTCGAAGAAACCGAGATAGCCCTGCCCGGCCAGCTGGTCGCCGAGCTTGCGGGTCAGTTCCCTGGCGCGCTGCTTCTGCCCTGCGGTCAGCGTCGCCGGGTAGTCGTTGCCAGCCCAGCCGCCACGGTACGGAGTCAGCTCAGGATGCCCGGTGATGTCGTTCATCAGCGGCCCGACCAGCGTGCCGTGCCGGGTGAGGACGGCTTCGACCGCCACGGCCCGGTGGTCGATCCGCCGCATCACCTTGAGCTCCTGCGACGTGACTGGCTCCTTGGCCGCCGCTTTCGACCACGCGTCCTGGCTGGCGATAAAGAACGTTGTCTTGCCCGAGTCCCCGTAGGGCAGTCTGCACGACGAGATCCGAGCCGAGCCCGGCGCTCGCCGCCAGTTCCAGCAGCTCGGGGTAGCTCGATGCCCGGCCCAGCACATTCGGCACGCTGGGCACGCCCGCGGCGTTGCCGAGCTGGGTCGTGACGATCTTGGAGTCCAGCCGGTGACGCAGCGCCGCCGGGGGATGCGCAACCCGCAGCCCGATCTCGGCGGCCAGCGCCTCGGTCTCTTCGTCGAACATGACGAACGTGACAAGTCCGCCTGATCCGTCGCGAGCGGACCAGGTTGCGCACTTCGGGATGACGGAGCAGGTAGTTGCAGATGTCCTCGATCGACTCGAACTCAGGCGCGCGCCGGTCGGCCGGGACGAAGACGTTCGGGTGGCCGCCGTCGAAGGAGTCGTACTGGCAGACGTAGCGGAAGTCGCGCACCCACCGGTCGATGCCGAGCAGGTTGAACGCGGTAGGCGAGACGAAGTAGATCGGCCGCTGATTGGTGCGGAAGAACTCCCTTAAATCGGAGACTCCCCGCAGTTTGGGGCTAGTGGTCACGGAAGCCTCCTACGCCCGAAGTGACAACAAAGGGCTACCGCGCATCTCGCGGCGCCAAACCCTCAATCAGGCGGGAAACGGGCTCTTGCCACTGTCTCGGCCGCGCCGGCGCGCGGCGGCTGCTAGCGGCCACCAAGATCGATGAGTTTGCTGTTGCTATAACGACAACAGATCAACATTCATGAAGATCGTTTTCTCAGCTAGATCTGGCCCTCGAGGGTGCTCACTGGCGCAGCGGTGCAGACGTCGGCCGGGGCATTGCCGGTGAGCTTGCAGATGGCCGCGGTGAACATGTTGGCCGACCCGTCCACCCCTTGCGCGACCGGTGATGACGGGTTGTGCAGGTCGGCTGCGATCTGGCTCCAGGTCAGCCCGTGCAGCACCTGAGGGTCGTAGGTAGTGCCCGCGATGTAACGGTTGCCGAAGTTGATGAACGGGTAGCCGTTGCTCGGATCGTATTTGGTCCAGACCGCCTGCTGGGCCGGCGTCGGCTTTTGCAGCAGGTTGTGGTTGATGTCCTCGTTCTCGACCGGGGTGAACACCAGGTACTGACTGGTGTACTTGGCCTGGTAGAAGGTCAGCGTCGCGGTGTTCGGGTACACGTCGGTCGCCGATGAGTGGATGCCCCGGAGCGGGGAAAAAGTGCCGAACCGGTTCAGCGCGACTGCCATCGCCCACCGCTCGGCCGCGCAGTACGGGCACCATTCGGCGCCGATGTACAGCATCTCCGGCTTGCCGCCAGAGGTGAGCGCAGTACCGGTGACCGGCCGTAGCGCTGACGACAGGGCGCTGCCGGCGCCGACCTTGGTCAGCGTGCTGGCAGGCACTGTAAGGTTCGCCTGGACGCTGGCAGGCAACGGGCCGGTGGTGATCGCGGCCTGCTTCGGCTTGCTCCCGCTCAGAGCCACGCCGATGATGACGCCGATCACCGCTAGCAGCACCACTGTGATGCCACCGAGGAGAAACATCCGGCGGCGTTGCTCGGCCTTGCGCTGCGCTGCTTGCTGGGCGGCGATCCGCGCCCGTGCGGACTGATTCCTGTTGCGATCCGCCTTGCCCATGCTCAGGATCGATCCCTTGGCTCTGGCACGTCCATTACGCGCTGTCACTCAATGATGACACGCAGGCTCCAGCGCCCGAGGCCCGGTTCGTGCCCCGACCCCTCTGGTTAGCGAACGCTGCGGTCGTCCCGGGCGGCAGACGTCTCCCAGCTGAATGCGGCGTGGAAGATCATCAGCGCGAAGATCAGGAATGTGGCCACGTGCACGCTGGTGCACCACAGGCAGATGGCGTGGATCTCGTCGAGTTCGGCGTAGATGAGGTACAGGACGAAGCCCATGCCCACGATCACCGAGCCGAGCCGGAGCCAGCGGACGGTCGGCCAGGTCAGCCGCCAGGCCCACGGGGAGTTGACCGCCACCATGAAGACGTAGAACGCCAGTCCGAGCACGGCGACCGGGAAGATGCCGAACACGACTGACTCGGGACTGGTCGTTACCTCCTGGCAGTTGATCAGGCCCTTGTCCGAGCAGGCCAGCGTGATGTGGGTGTCGTAGTGCGCAATCGTCAGGTAGATCGACGCGCCCAGGCCGTACAGCGACAGGATGAACGTGACGAGCGGCAGCGCGCCCATGGACCTGAACGGCGACCAGAGCGCGCCCAGCCCGCGCGCCGGACCCCTGGCGGGCCCGGCCGCCGGGATGACGGCCGCCTTGGCCTTGGCCTCGTTCGTGGCCTTGGCGCCGGCACCCACCGCGGTGGCGCCGCTGGCGGTCCCGCGTGATTTGTCATTCTGGTTCCCGGTTGCGGTCGCTGACCTGGCGGTCTCTGGCCGACCGGTGCCCGTCGCCCTGGATTTGCCAGTGGCCGCCGGGCGCTTGCTGGCCGTGGCCGGCCGCGCCGTGGGGGAGCCGGGCCGGACGGGACCCTGCTTCTGGCTGGCCGAACGGCGGCCGGCTGGCTTCGGCCCGGCCATCACAGCGATCCCGCCCCGGCCTTGGCGGCCGCTGAGTTGCAGACGCTGGCGGGGGCGTTCTTCGTGATCTTGCAGATTGCCGCGGTGATCGAGTTCGCGACGCCGTCGACGTCCTGGGCGACCGGACTGGCCGGGTTCTTGAGGTCGGTAGCTATCTGCGACCAGGTGAGGCCGTAGTGCGTCGGGTCAATCGACTGCGTCGTCCCGAGGTCCGAGGGTGCGTACTGGGCGCCGAGGATCAGGTACTGGTTGCCGATGTCGACGAACGGGAAGCTGCCAGCGTCGCTCGACGAGATATAGGGCGGCGCGTCGTACTTCGTCATCAGCGTGCTCTCGGCCGTGGTGGGAGCCTGCAGCGTCGTGTAGCCGCCAGACTTCAAGAGCTTCTCGCTGTACCACTCGACTGGGTTGAACACCAGGTACTTGCTGGTGTAGGTCGACTTGTAGAACGAGAACGTGGAGGTGTTGGAGTAGACGTCACCGCTGGACGAGTGGATCAGGTGCAGCCCGGAGAAGGTTCCGAACCGGCTCAGCGCCACGACCATGCCCCAGCGCTCGGCAGCGCAGTAGGGGCAGTACTCCGCCCCGACGTAGAGGATCTCAGGCTTGCCGCCGGAGGTCAGCGCGGGCTGTCCCTTCGTCGCGATCAGCGGGCTCACGGTGCCTTTACCGACTGCGTTCAGCGTCGTCGCCGGGACCGAGGTGACCTCGTTGATCACCGACGCAGTGGTAGCCGTGCTTGCACCGGGACCTGATGAGGCACCGGCTGGCGTGTTTCCGGCGCTCTTGACGATGATCAAGACGATCACGATCACCAGCACGCCGAGTACGCTGCCGCTGGCCAGGAACATCCGCCGACGGGCTTCAGCCCGCCGGGCAAGCGCCTGCTGCGCCGCGATCCTCTCCCGGGCGTTCATCCGCCGGATCCGCTCAGCCTTGCCCATACCTGCCTCGTTCGGGTTGTTGGGGGTTTGTCCCGCGGCTTCGAAGGGTGCCGCATCAATGCTAAGACGCGCCGTCGGGTGCGACTGCAACTGTTATCGAAGCGGAAGCAGCTGAAGACTAGCTGAAGGTCGCCTCTCCCCGGACTGAGCGGCAGCGGATCAAACCGTATCCAAGTCGTGTCCATGATTCTTGCGGCGCGCAACCTGGGCTGGCTATCGTCAGGCAGATGGTGGCCCTCACTTATCAGCGCGGCGCCCGAATCGGCGCGCTCGTCGCAATTGCCTGTCTCGGGCTGGCCGCAGCTGGCTGCGGCAGCTCCTCGCCTAGCACCTCGGGCTCGAAGAGCCCGAAGGTCTCCGGGACCGCGAACGTGGCGTACGCCTCATCGCTCCAGTTCCTGAACGAGAAGGTGGTCAGTTCCGCGTTCACCAAAGCCGACGGCTACAAGTTCTCCGGTACCGGCGGCGCGGCCGGCACGTTGTCGTCGGAGATCGCCGCCGGCGACTTGCCGGACGCGAACGTCTTCGAGAGCGTCGGCTCGGACAACATCACGCCGCTGGAGCCCAAGTACACCCACTGGTATGTCCAGTACGCGGGCAACAAGATGGTGCTGGCCTACAACCCGAACAGCAAGTACGCGCCGGAGTTCGAAGCAATCGCCAGCGGCAAGAAGCCGATATCGGACCTGTTCACCCTGCTCCAGACGCCGGGCCTCAAGCTCGGCCGCACCGATCCCAACATCGACCCGCAGGGCCGGTACTTCATCGAGATGCTCGAACTAGGGCAGATGTACTACCACCTGCCGGCAGACACCGTTACGAAGATCATCGGAAGCCCGCTCAATTCGTCGACGTCATCGGAGATCTACGCCGAGTCGTCGCTCGACTCCGTGCTGACATCCGGCCAGCTCGACGCTGCCAGCGCCTACTACACCCAGGCGATCGAGTTGCACCTGCACTACATCGCACTTCCGACGGCCATCAATCTCGGCAGCGCTGCGGATGCCGCACAGTACGGCAAGGCGACGATCAAGACCACGAACGGGACGGTCCATAGCGGCGAGCCGCTGGTGCTGGACATCACGATCATCGGGAAGGCAACACCTGCCGCGGTCGCTTTCGTGAAGTACACGCTGTCGCCTGCTGGCATCGCCCAGTACAAGGCGGGCGGCTTCACGTTGCTGCCGCCGACAGCGACCGGCACCGGGGTACCGGCGGCGATCACGAGTGAGCTGGGCAGCTAGCCCGGCGGCGGCAGCCGGCGGGGCTGTCCGGGGCACTGAGCCGACCGGGCAGCCCGGCCGGCCGGGCCGGGCTAGCGCGGCGCCGCGTGCTGTCCGCTCCGTCTCGGGTTTCCTGTCCGTTGCCGGGGCGCTGGTCATCTGGGTCATCCTGCTTGGCCCGGTCATCACGCTCCTCGCGCACATGTCCGGCAGCTCTATCGCCAGTTCCCTGACCGCGCCGGGCGCATTGCAGCCGCTGGTCACCTCGCTTGAGTCAGGCGGCCTGACGCTGGCGGTGCTGTTCTTCTTGTGCACGCCGCTGGCCTGGATGCTGGCCCGCGGCAGTCTGCCGTTCCCGCGCGTCTGCGAGGCAGGCATCCTCTGCAGTCTGCTGCTGCCGCCGCTGGTGATCGGACTGCTGCTGGTCTTCATGGTCGGCCCGTACACGCCGTTCGGCGAACTCATCGCTCATTTCAACCTGTCCGCGACCAACACCTTCCTCGCGCTGGTCATCGCCGAGGTTTACGAATCGGCGCCGTACTACGTGCTCGGTGCTCAGGCCGCGTTCGCGGCTGTGGACCCGCGCCTGGAACAGCAGGCCGCGCTACTGGGAGACCGGCCGCGCCGGGTGTTCCGCCGGGTGACGCTGCCGCTGGCGTCGCCCGGTCTGGCCATGGCGCTTGCCGTAGCCTGGGCACGGGCGATGGGAGCTTTCGGGGCTGTCGTCGTCATTGCCTACCACCCCTACGGACTTCCGCTGCAGATCTGGACCACGTTGCAGGAGACAGGGTTGCCGTCGGCGCTGCCGTTCGCCCTGGTTCTGCTGGTGGTCGCACTGCCGCTGCCGCTAGCCGCTTACATCTGGAGCGCGCGTGCTCAGAGCCGACGTCGAGGTTGACCGCCGGGACTTCACCGTGCGCGCGGCGATCGAGGTCGAGCCAGGTGAGCGGCTCGCGCTGTTCGGCCCGTCCGGTGCAGGGAAGACCACGCTGCTCGAGACCATCGCCGGGCTGGTCCAGCCGGTCTCGGGGCTGATCGAGCTGGCCGGCCGGACCCTGACCCGGACGTTGGCGCCCAAGGTCGCGGTACCGGCCTGGCAGCGGCAAGTGGGCCTGCTGCGACAGGATCCGGGCCTGTTCCCGCATCTGTCGGTCCGGGACAACCTGGCCTACGCCCGCGCCACTGATCCGCGCGGCGCCGAGCTCGCCGGGCTGGCCGATGCCCTGGGCATCGGCGACTTGCTTGACTCCATGCCGGCCCGGCTGTCCGGTGGCCAGCAGCACCGGGCCGCACTCGGCAGGCTACTGCTCGCGCATTGCGACGTGCTGCTGCTCGACGAGCCTTACTCCGGCCTCGACGCGGTCCTGCGCCGCACCCTGACGGCGCTGGTCGGGCGACTGGTAACCGAACGCGGCGTGCCGGCCGTGCTGGTGGCGCACGAGCTCGCCGACGCCCAGGCCTTCGCGAACCGGATGGCAGTTCTTGACCGGGGCGCCGTGCTTCAGATCGGCGCGCCCGACGAGGTCGTGCTGCGGCCCGCAGTCACCCGGGTTGCCGAGCTCGTCGGTTACCTGGGCTTCGCGCCGGTCGCCGGCCGGCCGGAGACGGTGGCTGGCATTCACCCGGACCGGGTCGTGCCCGGTGCCCATCCGGCCCGCGGCCTAGTGCTGACCGGCACGGTGGCCGCCAGCAGGCCGGCCGGCGCGGTGTTCGAAGTCGACCTTCAGTGTGCCGGGAACGCGATCGTGACCTGCAGACTCGCGGACCGGCCTGGCGCGGAGGGCCAGACGCTGACCGTCACCGCGTTGGACCCGCCATGTTTCGGCCCGGATGGGTCAGCGGTCCCCTGGCGTGCCGACCCGATGCCCGGACGGCCTGTGCCGCAAGGGCCAGTAACGCAAGGAACAGTGTCGTGACTGGCCAGCCGGAAGCTATCGGGGCGCGCACCGGCACGCGGCTACGGCTGGCCCGCCAGGCACGCGGCTTCTCCCAGCAGCAGCTGGCCGGCATGGCCGGGGTGTCCAGGCAGGCAGTGTCTGCCGTCGAAGCCGGCGTCTCCGACCCGTCACTGCGGGTCGCTCTCGCGCTCAGCCGGTCTCTCGGCATGACCGTGGAGGACCTGTTCGGGCCGGCTATCCCGGAGCCCGTCGTGCCGGTCCGGCCGCTGGCGCCGCTCGGCAGCGCCGGGGCCAGGGTCTCGCTGGCTCCGGTGGGCGACTCGTTCGTCGCGCTGCCGCTGTCAGGCGGAACGGTCACCAGGGCTGGGTTCACGCCGGCCGGCGGCAGGGTGACCAAGGCCGGTGACGTCGCTCCGCTGGGGCCGCCGCGGCCCACGCTGGTCGTCGCTGGCTGCGACCCCGCGCTACCGCTGATCGAGCTGCCGCTCAGCTTGCTAGACCCGCCGGTTTCGTTCGCCTGGTGGCCGTGCCCGAGCCAGGAAGCGCTGGCCCTTGCCGCGGACGGCCTGGTGCACGTGGCCGGCGTGCATCTGCGGGGCCGCAGCGGCGACTACAACACCGGCCCGGCCAGCGAGCTGCTGCCCGGCGGCGGGGAGGTCATCGGGTTCTGCTCGTGGCGAGAAGGCGTGGTGCTGCGGCCGGACGCGGCAGCCCGAGTATCCGGCATCGCCGACGTTGCGGCCGCCGGGCTGCGACTGGTTAACAGGGAGCCGGGCGCGGAAGCCCGCCGCGTGCTGGACCGGGAACTGGCCAGGCAAGGCATCGACGGCCAGAAGCTGCGCGGCTACCAGACGGAGGCGACCGGGCATCTGGAGGTTGCGGCGGCGATCGCGGCAGGCCTTGCAGACGCCGGCATCGCGAGCGAGCCGGCCGCGCTGGCCTACGGCCTGGCTTTCGTACCGCTGACGGCGGAGCGGTTCGACCTGGTGGTCCCTGCCGCGCAGGCCGGGTCACGGGAGGTGCAGGCGCTGTTCCGGGCGCTGACGTCGCCGTGGCTGCTGGATCAGCTGGCGAGCCTGCCCGGTTATACCGTGACGCAGTGCGGCGAGCGGGTCGCCACCATTCCGCCAAGCCCGGCCTTGACCCCAACCTGATCCTGCCGGGGCTGGCTGAGCTCCGGCCGGGGAGGATCTAGTCAGCCTTGCAGGCCAGCACGAGCGTGGTCATGTAGCTGACGGTCATCTGGCCGTCGGGGAACCGGTCAGCGATGATCTTCGCTACCTGGCCGAGCACGGATTCCCTGACAGCCGGCGCGAGCTCGATGACGTAGGACTTGCTGCGCTCGTCAGTGATCCAGCGCTCGGCCGGAAGGCGCCTGGTCCATGGCACCACGACATGGCCGGCGCTCCATCCGGGCCTGTGCCGCGACAACCTCGTCGGCCCAGTCCGGCCCCATCTGCTCGTCGCGCAGGTGCATCCACCGGTAACTGGCGCAGGACTCCGCCATGAGCTGCTGGTAGCTGTCGAACCAGGCCTCGCCGTCAGAGTGCGCGCGGTTCCACCAGGCTGCCCAGTGACCGCCCGGCCTCAGGACGCGGGCTACCTCGGCAGCGGCCAGCCGTTGGTCGAACCAGTGCCAGGACTGGGCGAACGTCACCAGGTCCGCCGCCGCCGAGCGGACGGGCATCCGGTTGCCATCGGCTAGCACGCAGGCCGATTGCGGGTTGCGCGCCTTGGCTTTCGCGAGCATCAGCTCGCCGATGTCCAGCGAGACAACCCGGGCCCCGCGCTCGGCCAGTTGCCGGCTCGCGATGCCGGTGCCGGCGCCGCAGTCGAGGGTGACCTTCCCGGTCAGCGGTCCGGTACGACCGGTGAGCTCGGCGAACAACGCATCCGGGTAGGCGGGCCTGGCCGCGTCATACTGGTCGGCGGCGGAATCGAACACCGACCGGGTTATCCCGTTACTTGGCGGCATTGCACCATTCTGGCCGGCCCGGCACGAGTTGAGTGGTTCCCCGGCAGCAGCACGGCGGGAACGGGCTCTTTGTACCGGCCAGCCGCTGGATTACTGGCGGCTGAGACGGCTTAGAGCCCGTTCCCGGCCTGATGAGACTCAGGGACGGGCTGCTGATCAGCCGGCGTGGCCGTACACGGGCACGATCACGGCCTTGGCGATCGTGGCGAAGGTGAGGTTGAAGCCTGCCACCGCAGGAGACACATCGGAGTCAACGCCCAGGTGATCGGTGTTCAGCGCGTGCACCGTGAACACGTACCGGTGCGGTTCGCCGGGCGGCGGCGCGGCACCCCCGAAGTCCTTGGTGCCATAGTCGTTGCGAACCGAGAACGCCCCGGCAGGTAGCCGATCGCCGGCGCTCCCGCCCGCCCCGGCGGGCAATTCGGAGACCGAGGCCGGGATGTCCAGCACCAGCCAGTGCCAGAAGCCCGAGCCGGTCGGAGCGTCAGGGTCGTAACAGGTGACGGCGAATCCCTTGGTTTCCGGGGGAAAGCCGTGCCAGCGCAGGGACGGGGAAATGTTCTGGCCACTCATGCCGAAACTGTTGTAGACCTGGGTATCGCTCATCTGCTGGCCGTCGGCGACATCGTCGCTTTCTACGGTGAACGACGGGACCTGCGGCAGGACGTCCTGCGGAAGCGGAGCGCGTTCAGTCATCGATTCCTCCAGATCGGGGACGGGCGTGGCCTGCTCCACGCTACTGAAACGGCCGGGGGCGGCGGGCAAGGGTCGGACACATGGCCGGCCGAGTGCGGTTAACGTGGTGTGGGTACAAGTGCGTGACGGGAGGGCCGGCAGGAGTCGTGAGGGTCGCGCGGGGGCCGGCTACCTGGGCGAAGCGGGCGTTTGTTGCCGTCGTCCTGGTGGGTGCCGCCGTGATTCCGGGCCGGGCCAGTAGCGGACCGCCGCAGCACTGCACCGGTATCCGGTGCAGCGGGGCAGGCTCGACCCTGTGGACCGCCGCCCTGCCAGGACTCTGGGTCGCGGCGGCGGGTGTGTCTGGCACCGTTCCCGCCAAGGTGGGCGCTTACGCGGCGACCGGCGGCGGCCTGGCGGTCATCGGGGCGGGCTCGGCGGTGAGCGGGTACGACGAACGCACCGGGAAGCGGTTGTGGCGGGTACCCCTGACGGACCTTCCGGCTGGCTCGGCTGTGGTGGGTGTGCGCGCGTTCCCGGGAGTAGTTGCCGTCGGCCTGGCCCCGCCGCCTGGCCAGTCGCTTGGGTCGGAGGCGCGAGCGGGCCAATCGACGCGGGGCAACTCCGGGCCGAGCCTCGCGGGCGCAGGGCGATACGAGGTCATGCTGTCGGCCGCGACGGGCCGGCAGATCCGGATCTACCCGGCCGCCACTTACGGCGGAGCGGTCGCGGCCAACGCCGCGACCAGTGTCATTGTCGGAGCGCGCGCGGTCACTGCGTACGACAACGCGACCGGCACGGTGCGGTGGAGCCGGGCCATCGGCGGGGCCGGGCAGTCCTGGCGGGTGTCAGGCGACACGATGTACGTCACCGACGGCGATGGTTCACCTGGCGCGGCCGGACCGACCGAACTGCGGCGGATCGACCTGCGAACCGGAGCTCAGAAGATCGTGCCCCTGCACGTGCTGGCCGGGGCCTCTCCCGGCTCGCTCAGCGATGCGATCGGCAACGTCGTGCTCTTCTCTGGCGCCGATACTGTCCGGGCATACAGCGGCGTCACTGGCTACCTGCTCTGGCATCGCCCCGATGCGAACCTGGAACTCGCCGACGGCGCGAAGGGTGACGTCTATCTCGCGAGCGGCAGCAAGCTCCTGGGCGTCGCCGTCTCGACTCATCGGGTGATCAGCACGGCCCCGATCTCGGTGGCGGCGAGCTTGTACTCGGTGAGCAACGGCGTAGCGCTCGGGCTGGACGAGAACGGGCTGGGCGAGGCGTGGGGATACAACCTGCAGACCAGGCGGATCGCCTGGACCACCGGGTCGCTGGCGTGGCCGCATTTCTTCGTAGACCTGTCTGGCCTGGGCGGCAGCGTGAGCCCGGGCAGCACGATCGCGCTGCTGGCCACCTGCGCTAACGTCGGGTCCCCGGCTACGCCGAACGCCGCGCCGGTCTGCAGCCGGCCAGAGCTCGAAGCGGTCCGGATCTGATACAGCTAGCTCGCCGAGGTACAGCTACTTGCCGAGGTACAGGGGCGAAAGGCTGTACGGCGACCGGCAGAGCTTTGACTTGTTGTGGGCGGTCGACTGCTCGCGGGTCTGCGCGCAAGAATTGCCAGGGTTAGCGCGGGCAACGAAGACGATCGCCGTGATCGCCACTGCGACGGCTATCGGGAAGTAGAGGGCCACCCGCTGGTGCGGCTGGAGCCGGAACGGCCATCGGATGCGCAGCCTTGAGTGAATGGCGGCGGCAACCATGTGCAGCCGGGCCAGAACCGCCTGAAGGCCGTGCCGCAGTTGCTCCATTCTCGGCATCTCTTCGTCACGGTTCAGCCGGGCGAATATGCCGTAGAGCGCAGCAAGCTTCGGGTCTGATCCGTTAAGCGTGATTTCGATCCGATCGAGCACCCTGCGCTGCCGTACTGGCAGGCCCATCGAAATACCTCCGATCTGGCCCCTCGATTTCCCCCGGCACAACCTAACAGGCAGTTGTGATCATTCTGTGACCGGGATGATGTCGATGGGTGACATCTGTAACGGTCGAATCCGGACGCCGGGCATAAGCGCCGATTGCGCCGCCCCCACTAGCCTGGACCCGGAGCTGCTCCGACAGTTGCCGCCGGGCTACAGGGCTCAGGCGGGAGCAGCTGACAGGGGATATATGTCCAGCCAGACGCTGCTCTACCTTGTTATCGGTGTCGCCGTTCTCGGTCTGCTCATTTACCGGCAGCTGATTGCCCGGCCGGTCCGGGGCAACCAGCGAGTCGTGCTGATCCTGCTCATCGTCGGGCTGGTGGAGGCGGTGCAGTTCCTGCAGAAGCTGCATGCGGGATCAACGCCCGTCATAGCCCTCGTCGGCAGCCTGGTGCTAGCCGCGTTGTTCGGCGCGGCCCGTGCGGCGACGGTGAAGATCTGGATGCAGGACGGCCAGCCCTGGGTGAAGGGCAATCTGCTGACTGCGGCGCTGTGGATCGCCGCCGTCGCCGCGCACCTCGGCTACGACTACGTGATCGGGCAGCACAAGGACATCGGCGACCTCGGCGACGCGACGGTACTCCTTTACCTGGCGGTCAGCCTTGCGGTGCAGCGAGTCATCGTCTCTGCCCGCGCGCAGCGGCTCGATCCGGTATCGGTGGGCAGCCGGATCTGACCCGGCCCGGGGAGGTCAGCCGGTCAGGGGGCTCGCTCGGCTAGGTAGCGGTCCTCACTCGCATAGTCCAGGTACGAATCGAAATAGTCGTCGCTCAGCCAGGCCAGTGCCTCGGCGCCCTCGAGGCCCGCCGCTGCGGATACCAGCCACTCGACTGCGGTGCCGGCAGTGGACGCGTAGTTGCCCGCAGGGATGTAGCCAAGATCGAGCGCAGCCGTCATGTCGAGCACGATCGGGAACCTCGCGTCCCACGGATGGCGCCCGAGCGCGGGATCGGCCGGCTTGGCTGGGCTGGCCGATTTGGAGGAGCTGGCCGATTTGGCCGGGCTGGCCGGGGTGGCTAGTTCCGGGTCGGAAGAGTCGTCGAGCAGCACTTCCTCCCAGCTGTGGCCCAGCAGTGCGGCGATCGTGCGGGCAATCTCGAGCGCAGTGGGTGCGTCAGGATCCGCGCTGTTGAGTATCCGGCGGCCCGGCTTCTCAGCGATCGCCTCAACGAGTGCCGCGATGTTGCTTGCGGCAACTGTCTGGGCCACGCCAGACCCGCGCCGGGCCAGGAGCACGGCCGGCCGGCGGTCCAGCACGCGCTTGACGAAGACCCACTCCCGCGGCCTGGCGGCCCACGGGCCGTGAATCTTCCCTGGCCGGAGCACCGTGACTGGTGCGCCGCTGTCGAGCAGGACCTGCTCGGCGGCAACCTTGCAGGCACCGTAGCCGTCCCGGCTCTGGTAGTCGGCGCTCGCAGATGGCGCCATGGTGGGCTGGTCTTCGCGGATAGGCCCGCCGAAATCGGGTGAGGTGTCCGAGTTCGTGTGATGACCGGCCGCGTCGACGTAGACGGCGTTGCTTGAGATCATCACTGCCGAGCTGCTGGCCCGTGCGAGCGACGCCAGCCCGGCCGCGTTGGCAGCGGTGTAGCAGAGGCAGTCGACGATCAGGTCAGCTCCATCGCCCGCGACTGCGAGCAAGGCCGCGGCGTCGGATCTGTCCACCGTGAAGAACCGGGCGCCGGCCGCCGTCAGCGACGCGGGCATGCGAGCTGCATTCCGCCCGGTCAGGTCGACTTGCCAGCCGCCGGCAAGAAGCCGGCTCGCCACTGCCCTGCCGATGAGACCCGTTCCGCCGATGATCAGCGCGCGACGCATTCCGCCCAAACTACCCTGCCTCCCGGACTTACCATCCGTAACGGTCCCTTCGGCAGGACCTTATGCGACGTTATGTCCGGTACATGACGACACTAACGGATGCTAAGTCAATCTCGCGTGGCGCAAAGTATGGCGAATCGGATGGCCTTTCACGATCACACGGTGCCCCGGCAGTGCCCCCGGCAGGACTCGAACCTGCAATCAACGGCTTAGAAGGCCGCTGCCTTATCCGTTAGGCCACGGGGGCTGACAGCTGGACTGCCGCCTGCGGAGTCCGGCTGAGCTACGGGCGCCTACGCGGACATTGTGCCCGATCGAGATCACGTACCGGACACGCGTCGTGGTTCCGGCGGCGTTCTCGCTACGTCGTGGCGCTCTGAGCCGCGGATCCCGCACCCAGGTCGGCATCTGGTCCGGCATCGTCTGAGGCGTCGGTCAGGCTCGAGTTGCGCAGCGCCGGGATCAGCGCCCCGAGGACGAGTGCGCCCGCCACGCATGCCAGACCGCCGCTGACCACCGAGAACACCGGCGATATCAGTCTCGCGACGCCGCCGGCTTCCACGTTGCCCAGGGCCGGGGCGGTGGTTACCTGGGCCAGGTACAAACTCGACACCCGGCCGCGCAGGTGATCCGGCGTGTAGCGCTGCAACAGCGCGTTGCGCAGCACCTCGGAGATCAGATCGCCCATCCCGGCGAGCGCGAGGAAGAACAGCGCCAGCGGCAGGCTGGAAACGATGCCGAACAGCGCAATGGCGGCCCCCCAGACGATCCCGGCGCCGATGACGACCACGCCCGGCCGCCGTAGCCGGCCGGTCCAGCCGCTGGTCGCAGCTCCGATGAGGGCGCCGAGCCCCGGCGCGGCTACCAGCAATCCGAACGTGGCCGAACCGCCGTGGAAGTGCGTGCTGGCCAGGGCAGGGAACAGGGCAGACGGCATCCCGAACAGCATCGCGTTGGTGTCGACCAGCAGCATGCCGCCCACGACGCCGTTGCGCCTGACGTATGCCAGCCCCTCGGCCAGCGACTTCAGCCCTGGCCGTTGCGCCTTGACCAGCGGCGGAAGCGGTGAGAGCCGGAGCAAAGCCAAGCCGAACACGGCAAAACACACGGCATCGATGGCGTAACAGCTGGCGAGGCCAGGGCCGGCGATGAGCACGCCTGCGATGGCGGGCCCGCCGAGCTGGCCGAGCTGGCTCGCCGTCGCGTTCAGCGCAGCGGCTGCCGGCAGTTTGTCGAGGCCGACCAGCGCAGGCGTGGCCGCCGTCGAGGCGGGCGACGCCAGCCCGGAGCACAAGCCGATGCAGAACGTGACCGCGTAGAGCGGCCAGAGCGCAGGGTGGCTCCGCAGGCTGTTGGCCATCAGCAACGCAGCGAGCACCGCCTGCGGCAACAGGACCGCCATGATCACTTTGCGCCGGTCGTACCGGTCGGCGAGCATGCCGCCAGCGAGCAGGCCGACCATCATGCCGGCGCCGGACGCCAGCGCCAGGAGGCCAACGGCCAGCGAGTTGCGGGTCAGGCTGTAGACCTGCCAGTTGGCTGCGGTTGTCGCTACCGCGTTCCCGGCCATGGACACAAAACGCCCAGTGAAGAGCCTGCGGTAGTCGCGGCTTTCGCGCAGCGGGGCAACGTCGATGACGATTTGCCCGATACGCACTGCCGGCTCCGAGTGAGGGTTAGGCGGCCGCCTGCCAGCATGCCGCGCCCGGCCATTGAACGACCGCTTAGGCAGGTTACTTGCCGGCAGGCAATGGTCGAGTTCCGGGGCGTTCCGCCCGGCCTCGCATCGGCCAGCTGCCGAGCGTCGGGCAGCCCGTGCCGCGCCGCGCGCCGCCGCGGTCAGCCGCTTAGGCCTCGACCAGCTCTGCCTTGTCGAACTCCCAGAACGCGCGCAGGGCCACCAGTTGCCCCGCGTCGTTGCACCGGTAGGTGTACACGCCGCGAACGACCGCGACGTGCTTGCCGCCGGGCAGCACGGTGCGGATCACGCCGACATCGGCGACCTCGTTGCCGCACAGGTAAGAGTTCTCGATCTCGAATGTAATGAGCTCATTGGGGGCGATAACGGTGTCATAAAAAGCCGCGATGGCCGCAGGCCCGTGGTGGCCCTTGCCGCTCCGGTCGAACGGCGACGGACCGATCGGATCCTGCACGACGGCATCGGCGGCGAACAGGCTCAGCCAGCCATCCCGATCCTTCACCTTGACAGCAGCCTGGGACCGGCGGGCCAGATCGCGGGCAGTGAGTTGTTCCGCTGGCATACCGAAAAGTAGAACAGGTTCTAGCGTCGACATCAACCGGGAGCCCGGAGCGCCCTGCGCAAGTGAAAAGACGACGGTTGACCTCTCATAACACCGCAAAACTCCCGCAGTCATCAGCCCGCAGCCTCACCTGGTCCGGGCGGCTTCCCCCGGTCCGCCACGGACAGCGACACGAACCGCGGCTACCGCTGCTAGCAGCGGGTATGTGGGACAGTTGATCGACTCGACCGAAGGAGAGACATGGCTCTGCCGACACTTACCCCGGAGCAGCGAGCCGAGGCGCTGGCCAAGGCGCAGGCTGCCCGGAAGAAGCGCAGCGAACTGCTGGCCGCAGTCAAATCCGGAAAGACGAGCATTGCCCAAGTGCTCGCCAAGACCGATGACATCACCAAGAAGACCAAGGTTTCGCAGGTCATCAGGGCAATGCCCGGATACGGCCCGGCGAAGGCCGCTGCGGTGATGGAAGAGGCCGGAATTGACGACAACCGCCGCGTCGGCGGCCTCGGCGAGCAGCAGCGCAAGAAGCTGCTTGAGGCCGTAACAGGGTGAGCTGGGCCGGGCGGCTGCCGGTCCGGTAACTGCCCGGCTCGGCCATTTCACCATTTCTTACCGGAACGGGGTAACTTTCGCCCGGTCAAGCGCGTTGCCCGTAACGCCTTTGACGGCGGCTCACGTCCGGTTACGGGATTTGCCCGCGATTCCGGCTTGCCTGGACAGCCGGCAGGCACTGCAGGATGCCTGCCGGCGGGTGGCGCTCGGCCTGGTGTGACGGGGTCCGGCCGGGTTCGGCATGATGAAGGTCTGGCCGGTGAGAACTAAGGAGCACCAGATGCATCAGCCGCCCATCCCGCATGTCGCCGGCAGTGACCCGGATGTCGCCGAGCTCATCCAGGCGGAGGCGCGCCGCCAGCGCGACAAGATCAGGCTGATCCCGTCCGAGAACTACGTCTCCGTGGCCGTGCTGGAGGCCAGCGGCTCGGTTCTCACGAACAAGTACTCCGAGGGCTATGCGGGCCGCCGGTACTACGAAGGCCAGCAGTTCATCGACCCGCTCGAGCGGATCGCGTGCGAACGTGCCGAGCAGCCTGTTCGGCGTGGATCACGCCAACGTCCAGCCATACTCGGGATCGCCCGCCAACCTTGCCGTCTACCTGGCCTTCATGTCTCCTGGCGACACGGTCATGGGGATGTCGCTGCCGATGGGCGGTCACCTGACGCACGGCTGGCCGGTCTCGGTGACCGGCAAGTGGTTCCGGTCGGTCCAGTACGGGGTCCGGGCCGACACCGGCCGGCTCGACCTCGATGAGGTTCGCGATCTGGCCAGGCGCGAGCGGCCCAAGGTGATCTTCTGCGGCGGCACCGCGATCCCGCGCACCATCGACTTTCCGGCCTTTGCTGAGATCGCGAACGAGATCGGTGCCGTGCTCGTCGCCGACATCGCGCACATTGCCGGGCTGATCGCAGGCGGCGCGCATCCGTCGCCGGTCGGCTACGCGAGCGTGCTCACGACGACCACGCACAAGACTCTGCGCGGGCCCGCGCGGCGCGATGATCATGTCGGTTGCCGAGCATGCTTCGGCACTGGACAAGGCCGTCTTCCCGGGGCTGCAGGGCGGGCCGCACAACCACACCACGGCAGCGATCGCGGTCGCGTTGCGGGAGGCGGCGCAGCCGTCGTTCCGCGCGTACGCCCACCAGGTAGTGGCCAACAGCAAGGCGCTCGCAGACGCTCTGCTCGCCCGCGGCTACACCCTGGTGTCTGGCGGCACTGACAACCACCTGATCCTGCTGGACCTGACCGCGCAGGGCATCGGGGGCAAGCCTGCCGCGAAGGCACTCGACCGGGCTGGCATCGAGGTGAACTACAACACCGTGCCGTTCGACACGCGTAAGCCGTTCGACCCGTCTGGCATCCGCATCGGTTCCCCGGCGATCACCACCAGGGGACTGACCGAGGAGCACATGGGCCAGATCGCGGCCTGGATGGACGAGGCAATCATGGCGGCGACGAAGGACGACGAGGAAGTCATCGATCGCGTCGCCGGCGAAGTGCGCGAGCTGCTGGCCGGCTATCCGATGCCTGGCTGGGCCGCGGCCTGAGCGGAGCGCTGGCCCCTTCAGACCCCGTTCCCGCCCGGATTGCGCTACCGGGCTCGTTGCGCGGCCGCCGGGCTTGCCCTAGCCGCTCGAACGAATGTATGTTCGAAAGTAGTAGTTCTGCCTGTCTTCCCCTGGGCGGTGTGGCGGCACCTGCGCGGTGCCTGTGCCAGGGAGCGGCAGTATGCGCGGTATCCGCGGCGAGCCAGTGGAGGTCTGGCTGCGGAGCGACCGGCCAGCAAGGTTCGTCTGGCGCGGGCGGATGTACACGGTCATGTTCGTGCTGGACGGGCCGACCACGCCGGACGATCCGGTTAACCGGTGGCGGCGACCAAGGCGCTGAGTGCTGGCGGGTCGAGGCGACGCCGGAGCGGAGCGTGCCGCCGGCGACCTACGAACTGTGCCATGACCTGGCCGCCGACCGCTGGTCGCTGTCGCGGGCTGATCCTGGAGGGAGTGACGCAGCCGCATGCCTCGGCGCGGCCGTGCGAGGGTTTCGGGCGAAGCCGCCGCGTAGGTTCCCGTACTGTATACGTGTCTGACCCAGCCGGAGCCTTGTCACGCTAGGACATCGATGACTTCCGTACCGGACAAGATCGCTAAGGCCGCCTGGAGCGTCATCCCTGCTCCGCTCGAGCGCAAGCTGCGCACCGAGGCGGGCAAGCGGTTCACCCGGTTCATTCTCGTCGCCGTTGCGGCGGTGGTCACCAGCCAGGTCGTGCTCGGCGTGCTCACCGGACCGGTCAACCTGAGCGCGGGCGCGTCCGGCGTCATTGCGTCGATGGTTGCGGCTCTGGTGAGCTACCTGCTCAGCCGCTGGGCCTGGGAGCGCAAGGGCAAGCCGGACTGGCTGCGCGAGACCCTGCCGTTCTGGGTGGTCTCCATCGCGGTCTGGGTCATCCTGGGCCTGACGTCGCACTACGCGAGCGTCTGGGCGCACTCGATGGGCTACACGCACCTCGATGAAGCACCTGGTCGTCCAGGGCGCGTACTTCCTGATGAACTGCGTGACCTTCGTCGGCCGGTTCCTGATCTTCCACTACGTGCTGTTCGCGAACAGGAGCCGCGACGAGGCAGGCCGCCGCGACGCGTCGGCGCGGACCTGGCGACTGCGGATGCGCCGGTCGGTAGTGGCAGCGACACCGGCCCGATGGCGCTGGTGCATCGGCAGACTCGGGCCCGCCCGGCCGCTGACCTTTTCGCGGGGAACGAGCAGCCGGATGCTAATCTGCCTGCGCCAGCAGTCGCTGCTGTCGTGACTGGGATCTGCCGGCGGGGCAGGGAGGTGCTGGCAGCGTGACGTGGCCGGAGGAGGCCGCCAGCAGTCCTGAATCGGTCGACCGAGGAGTCGTACCGGATACTGCGTTCGCGGATCGATCTGTCCCGGCTACCGAAGTTCAGCCGGGACGTAACCGAGCGCGTGATTCACGCCAGCGCCGATTTCGACTACTTCACCGACCTCGTCTGCGACGAGGATTCACTGGCCGAGGGTGTCGCCGCGCTGGCTGCGGGGGCTCCGGTCGTCGCCGACTCGATCATGGTGGCGGCGGGCATCACCGGCAGCCCGGTGCTGTGCAAGGTCAGCGAACCGCTGACACAGCGGCTGGCCAGGACGGCGTCGATCAGCAGGGCCGCGGCCGCCGTCCGGCTGGCGTTCGGTGAGACCGGGCCGGGTGCCGTCTGGGTTGTCGGCGGCGGCTCGGCGGCGCTGGCGGAGATACTCAGCCGCCAGGTCGAGCCCGCGTTCGTGGTCGGCCTGCCAGTCGGTTTCGTCGGCGCTGCCGAGGCCAAGGACGCGCTGCGGGCGCAGCGGCCTCCGGTCAGTGAGTAACGTGTCCGAGAAAGGCGGCCCAGCCGTGGCCGTCGCGGCGTTCAACGCGCTGCTTCGGCACGCGCTGGCGGCGCCCGGGTCGCAGGCCGGCTGGGGTCCTGGCGGCAGCCGGCCGCACTGGCTGACGACGACGGCACGAGGTGGTGAAGCCGCTTGCGGCGGCTGGGTTGCGCCGGGGCGGCGCTGGCACGGCCGGGGTCGGCGAGATGATGAGCGGGCGGTAACTTGACACCCGAAATGCATGCATTTTCCGATGAACAGCGTGCCGCGGTCTACCGGGTGATCGAGGAGCGCCGCGATGTCCGCCGCGGCTTCCTGCCGGACCCGATCCGCGCCGGACGTCCTGGAGCGCGTGCTGGCCGCCGGCTCACCGGGCGCCGTCAGTCGGCTTCTCGCAGCCGTGGGACTTCATCGTCATCACGGACGCTGGCCGCAGGGCCAGGATCAAGGCGCTGGCGGAGCGGTCCCGTGAGGATTTCGCTGCCGCGCTGCCGGCGGCCAGGGCCCGGGCCTTCGACCGGCTGAAGACCGAGGCGATCCTGCAGACGCCGGTCAACATCGTCGTCACTTGTGATCCGACCAGGGGCGGCAGGCACACCCTCGGCCGGCACGTACAGCCGCAGACTGCGGTCTACTCCAGCGTCCTCGCCGTCGCGAACCTTTGGCTGGCAGCCAGGGCCGAAGGGCTCGGAGTCGGCTGGGTCAGCTTCTTCAGCGAGCGCGAGCTTGCCGCCGAACTAGGCCTGCCGCCTCACCTGGAAGTGGTCGCCTACCTATGCATCGGCTACGTCGCGAGCTTTGCGCCGGAGCCTGAGCTCGAGCTGGCAGGCTGGGCCCGCAGGCGCCCGCTCGGCTGGGCGGTGCACGCCGAGGAATATGGCAAGCGTGAGCTTCCCGGCCGCGCCGCAGTCAGTCTGCTCGACGAGGTCACCGAGGCCGTGCGGCCGCTTGACGGCGATGCGCTGGCCGCCGCGCGGCAGCGCCAGTCGCAGCTGACCAAGCCCGTCGGCTCGCTCGGCGTGCTCGAGGACGTCTCGGTCCAGCTGTCCGGGCTGGCCGGCAGGTGCCCGCCGCCGTTGCCCGAGCCGGCCGCCGTCGCGGTGTTCGCCGGTGATCACGGCGTCCACGCGCAGGGGGTCACGCCCTGGCCGCAGGAGGTCACCGGCCAGATGGTGGCCAACTTCCTGGCTGGCGGCGCGGTCGTTAATGCATTCGCCGCCCAGGCCGGGGCTGAGGTTGTCGTGGTCGACGTAGGCGTCGCCGCCGACCTGGGCCAGGTGCCGGGCCTGCTGCCCCGCAAGGTGGCCAGGGGCACCGGCGACTTCACGCAGGGGCCGGCTATGACCCGCGACGAAGCGCACGACGGCCATCGGAGTCGGCATCGAGGTGGCGCGGGACCTGGTCGCGGCTGGCAACCGGTGCCTGCTGACCGGCGACATGGGCATTGCCAACACCACCGCGTCGGCGGCGCTCATCTGCGCTTTCACTGGCCGGGACGCCGCCGAGGTGACGGGGCGTGGCACTGGCGTCGATGACGAGACACTGGCCAGGAAGGTGGCGGTGGTCCGTGCGGGTCTGGCGCTGCACCAGCCAGACCCTGCCGATCCGGTCGGCGTGCTGGCAGCCTTCGGCGGCTTCGAGCACGCCGCTCTGGCGGGCTTCATCATCGGAGCTGCCGCGCTGCGGGTCCCGGTCATCCTGGACGGCGTGATCGCCGGCAGCGCCGCCCTGGCGGCGTGCGCGATCGCGCCCGGCGCAGCCTGCTGCCTGATCGCCGGGCACCGCTCCGCCGAACCCGGCCATACCGTGATGATGGAGTACCTTGGCCTCCGGCCGCTCGTCGACCTGGATCTCCGGCTCGGCGAGGGGACCGGCGCGCTGCTAGCGCTGCCCATCGTGCAGAGCGCCGTCCGGGCACTGCGAGACGTAGCCACCTTCGACTCGGCAGGAGTGACGGGGAAATAGCCCTGATAGTCCTCGAATACCTGATCGATTATAGCTAACTGGCTGCATCGATGCCGATATGACCTGGCGGCTCACGCCACCGGCAGCAGCGCGGAGCGCTGCGGGCTGGCCCGGCGCGGCCGGTTTGCAGGTCCAGGTTGCAGCATTACTGACGGTAATCTGCGCTAGCGGCGCACAATTACCTCAAGGGCGGATACTGTCGCCCCGGGACTGGACAATGGCGGTTCCGCCGTTTGAAAGTCGTGATGGTGAAGCGTGACCTGCTCTGCGTAGCCGCACGCGGGGCAGAGGCAGAAGTCAATGGCACTGCTGGGGCAGGAGACCCTGAAGCATGACCGAGCGAGAGGACGCGGCTTCGGCGCCAATGCCGCCAAGCGGAGCCGGCCCGTCGGGGCCGCTTGCTGCCGACGGATCACTCGGCGGCGCTCTCAGCGTGCCCGGTTTCTCCGGGTCGGCTGCTTCGTTTGCCGAGGTAGCCATGACGGCCCCGGTGCCGGCCCGGTCTCCCGATCTAGTCACGCAAGCCCAGTCGATGCAAGCAGGGTCGCAGGAGCCGCCGTCACCAGAGCGGGACCAGCCATCACGTGCCGCAGGGTCAGCTGAGCCTCGCACTGTCGTCAGCGCCCAGGGGAGGCAGGCCGCGGGGTCGATCTGGACTCCGGCCGCCGAATCGGATCCGGTTGCCCGGCGACCCGGCGGTGACGGATGCCGGCGAAATGCCGTTTGCCAGAGTGGATGCCAGGAAACTCGAGAGCGCCCTGCTTGGCTTGCGCCATCCCATAGTGACCGTGCCGCTGCTCTTCGAGTCGCCGGGCGTTACCGAAGCGCGCGCGGAGCGGGTGAAGCTGCTCAGTCAGATCGATGGCTACTTGCTGCCGAGGCTGCGCCAGTCCGGCGCGCCGATCCTGGTGGCCTTGGTCGGATCGACGGCGCCGGCAAGTCGACCCTCATGAACAGCGTCGTTGCTAAGCAGGTCAGTGCTACCGGCATCCGCCGCCCGACCACGAACAGTCCCGTGCTCGCCTGCCATCCAGACGACATGCGGTGGTTCGCGGAGAACGTCTTTCTGCCGACGCTGCCGCGTGTCCGTCAGCAGGGCCTGGCTATGCCTGGCCGCGACGGGCTGCTGGTGCTGGCCGCCAGCGAGGGTATGCCTAGGGGCGTGGCTGTGCTGGACACCCCGGACATCGACTCGGTCGTCCAGGCACACCGTGATTTCGCCGATCAGTTCCTGGACGCCTCAGACCTCTGGCTCTTCGTTACGACTGCCCGGCGGTACGCCGATGCGGCAGTCTGGGAAATGCTGCAGGACGCTCGCGATCGCGGTGCTGCGCTTGCGATCGCGTTGTCCAGGGTCCCGCTGGCGGCGTCGGCCGAGCTGTCGACGCACTTTGATGCCATGCTCGAGGCCAACGGCTTGCGTGAAGTCCGCCGGTTCATCATCCCCGAGACCGTCATCACCGATGCCCAGCTACCGGCCGAGGTGACCGCTCCGGTTCGCGAATGGCTAGCCGATACGGCTAGGCGCGAAGACCGCCGGGTTGCCGTTCTGACTCAGACGATGTCGGGCATGCTCGATACGTTCCGCAGCCGGGTACCGGCCCTGGCCGCCGAGGTAACAGCACAGGTTGCGGTGCGGGACGAGTTGCGCCGGACGGTCGAGTCGGCGTTCGAGACGGGCCTCGTGGAGTTCGATGCGGCGACGGGGGACGGGTCGCTGCTGCACGGCGAGGTACTGGCTCGCTGGCAGGATTTCACCGGCACCGGCGATCTCATGCGGACTCTTCAGGCGCGGCGCGGCCGGGGTGGCAAGCAGCGGAAGCAGCAATTGCCAGCCAGAGCGGTCGCGCTCAAGGGCGCCCTGCAGGCCAGCCTCGTCTCGCTGATCACCGCAACTGCGGACCGGGCGGCCGAGCTTGTGGTGTCCGGCTGGCAGGAGCAGCCCGCGGGCAGCAGCCTGCTGGCCGAGCAGGGGGCCAGCGCCCGTCGGCCGGATGGCGGCAGCGCCGGGCTGACCGAGGCAGACTTTGTTGCCTCGGCGCTCGCCGACCTCGGCGTCCTGAGCGGGACCGGCGCCGACGGCGGTGACACTGATCCGGCGGCGCTGGCCAGGGCAACGGCGCGCCTCGCCGCGGCCGCAGCGACCGCGGTCAGTGACTGGCAGGACCATGTCCGCCAGCTGGTCAGGCAGGAGAATGTCACCAAGCGCTCGATCGCGCGGGTGGTCTCGTTCGACGACGAATCGCTGGCACTGGTGCTGACTATGGGTGTGCTGGGCTCTGGCCCTTCGCCGGCAACCGCCGCCTCGGATGGCGTGGCGCGGGGGAGCACAGCAGCGGGCCGGACAGCAGCAGGCCGGACAGCAGCGGGCCGGGCAGCGCCGGACGGCACGGCATCCGCCAACCTAGCTGTACCGCAGCTGCTGGAATCGCTGTTCGGTGCCGGATTGCTCCGCGACATGGGCGCGCGCATCCGGCAGGACCTGGGCGAGCGCGTGAGCGGTCTCTTCGGGGCCGAAGCGGAGCGGTTCTTCGCGATCATCGACTCGGTCGGCGTCCTGGACGACGGCGCGGCCGGCGAATTGCTGCAGGCCCGCGATGCGCTTGAGGGAGCGCGATGACCGTCATGCAGACAGCCCGCATTTCCGAGAGTGCCGACCGTGCCGGGTTGTCCGCGCGGCTGACAGCACTGGCCAGGCTGGTGCAGATCGGTAGCGCGCGGCCAGGCGCGGACGGTTTCAGCCAGGACCTGCTGACCGAGGCGAGCGATCTGCTGACCAGGGCTGGAGAGCGACTCATGCTCTCGTCCCGGCACACCGTGGTGTCGCTGGCAGGAGGTACCGGCAGCGGCAAGTCGTCGTTGTTCAACCAGCTGGCCGGGGCTGACTTCTCCACCGTCGGTGTGACCAGGCCAGTGACCAGGGATGTGCATGCCTGCGTCTGGGGCGTCTCCGGCTCCGGGCCGCTGCTGGAATGGCTCGGCGTACCGCGCCGGCACCGGTATGCGAGGGCAAGCGCGCTCGGCAGCGGTGAGCAGTCGATGAACGGACTGGTGCTGCTGGACTTGCCAGACCACGACTCGGTGATGGGGCACGCTACGAACCTGGTTGGTCAGCTGGTTGGCTTGTCCGACCTGATCGTCTGGGTGCTTGATCCGCAGAAGTACGCGGATGCGGCAGTGCACCGGCGCTTCCTCGTGCCGCTGGCCGGACATTCTGAAGTCATCGCCGTGGTGCTGAACCAGGCCGACCTGCTCTCAGCTGGTCAGATCGAGGACTGTGTGCTCGATCTCCGGCGGCTGCTCGACTCTGAGGGCCTGCCCGACGTTCAGATCCTGGTGACCTCGGCAAAGAATGGCGCCGGCATCGAGGAATTGCGCAAACTCCTCATCGAGGCAGTAACGGCCAGGAAGGCCGCGACCGCACGGATCTCCGCCGACGTGGACAAAGTCGTAGCCAGGTTCGAGCCGTACGGTGCCAGCGAGGAGGGCTCGCCAGCGGGTTCCGACCAAGAACACCTGCGAGCGGGAACGGCAGCCGAACTGTCCGATGAGTTCGCCTCTGCCGCGGGAGTCTCCGCTATCGGGGACGCGTTGGGTAGCGCGCGCGAACTGCGCGCCATGGACTACGTGGGCTGGCCGGTGAGCTGGCTGGTCGAGCGGCTGACCAGCCCCGACCCGGTCCGCAGGATTCGGCTCGGCCGGATCTGGGATGAGTTGCGCGGCCTCAGCGCCGGCCCGTCCGGCGCTCAGCAAGCGGAGATCGACAACGCACTGACCCGAGTGGCCGACGAGAGCGTGCCGCCGCTGCCGCGGCCATGGTCGCGCACGGTCCGGGCAGCGGTGAGGTCGAGGGCTTCGGAAGTCCCGGCCGCGGTCGGCGAGGAAATCGGCGCCGCGCTGCCTGCTGGCCCCGTGGTCGACAGGTGGTGGCGACTGATCGGCGTGGTTCAGGGGCTCCTGCTGGGCTGCGTGCTGGTCGGCGTCGTCTGGCTCGCCTCGCTTGATCATCCTGGGCGCGGCGCACGTTGGCTCAGGTATCCCGAAGCTCTTCAGCGACGTGTGGCTACTTCCCTGGGCCGCCGTGATGCTGGTCGTCGGCCTCGCCGGCGGGTGGCTAACTGCCCGGATCGGCACCCGCGCGGTTAGCCGCGCGGCCGCGCGCGAGACCGAGGACCTGGTCGACGACATCCGCCGGCGACTCGCGACCGTGGCAGGTGACCTCGTGCTGGCTCCTGCCGAGTCGGAACTGGATGAGCTGGCTCGCTTCAGGGCTGAGCTGCGCACGGCTGCCGGGACAGGCATGGCCGGCTCGGCATCCGCCTGGAACTGACCGTCCACAGGCCCGCCGCCCGTGCCCTACTTGTGCACAGGCCAGACCCGGCGGGATGCCGGTCCTGTGCAACCAGGCACATCCTTGACACGCGCCGGCGGCGCTGGGCCGCTGGCATTGAGCGGCGGGCGCAACGGCTGACGATCGCCGCAGCGGATGTCGAGGAGGCCCGGGAATGGTTAATGAGGCGACGTTAAGTGTGACCGGCTACGTAGCGACGCAACCGAAGGTCGGGTGGACCAGGGACGGGACCCGGACCCTGTTCATGCGGCTTGGCTGGACTCCGCGCCGGATGAACAGGACTACTGGCGAGTGGGCGGATCAGCCGACTTCCTTCATCAGCGTTATCTGCTACCGGAAGGTGGCCGAGAATGCTGCAGCTTGTCTGCGCAGGGGCGACCCGGTATTGCTCAAGGGCAATCTGCGAATACGCGAGTACGGGGACGAGGACGGTCCCAAGCGGACCGCAGTCGAAGTCATCGCCGACAGCATCGGGCACGACCTGTCGCGCGGTATCACGCTCTTTAAGAAGTCGACGGAGCAGCTGGAGAAGACGGCTCTTGAGCGCGAGCAGGAGATGCCTGGCGGGGCGCGTCAGCCGCTACCAGGGGACCGCGACGCGGCCGCGCGGGCTAGCCGGGAGCTCGACGAGGAGTACCCGGCTCAAGGCGAGCCTGGAACTCAGCGGGATCTGGATTCCAGCTACCCAACCGAACCGGAGCCCGAGGAGCACGAGCTCGGGGACAGCGAGGAGTTCGACGAGGAGGAAGCGCGTCAGATGCTGGCGCAGGCGGACGAGGCAGCCGAGCCGGTCGGCGCGGCCACCTGACGGCTCCAGGGTGCTCCGGGCCCGGCCGTCGACGGCGTCGGACGGGTCCAGAGCACCGGCCGGGCGGGAGGACCGGCCGGGTCGGGAGGACCGGCCGGGTCGGGAGCACCGGCCGGGTCGGGCACAGAGGTTTCGCCGGCCGTTTCTGCAGCGTCCGCAGCGCAGGCCTGGAGCATCTGCCGGGCGGGTCTGGAGGCTCTGGCAGGCAGGGCTGGAGCCTCTGCCGGCCAGGTCTGGAGCCTCTGCCGGCGCGGTCTGGAGCCTCTGCCGGCCGCGCGTGTAATGGCCGCCCGGGCAGGCCGGTTCGTAGCCCTTGCTGCTAGCCCCTACCCTTGGTGACATGCCGGAGTTCATCTATCAGATGAGCCGTGTCCGCAAGGCGCACGGCGACAAGGTCATCCTCGACGACGTAACGCTTGCCTTCCTGCCGGGGGCGAAGATCGGCGTGCTCGGCCCGAACGGGACCGGCAAGTCGACGTTGCTGCGGATGATGGCGGGCGTCGAGCAGCCGTCGAACGGCGACGCCAGGCTGATGCCGGGGTTCACCGTCGGGATCCTTGACCAGGAGCCGGAGCTGGATAACTCCAAGACGGTGCTCGGCAATGTCGAGGAAGGCGTTGCGGAGACCAAGGCTCTGCTCGACCGGTACAACGAGATCGCCGAGCAGATGGCCACCGACTACTCCGATGAGCTGCTGGAAGAGATGGGCAAGCTGCAGGAGCAGCTGGACCACCGCGACGCGTGGGACCTGGAGAGTCAGCTGGATCAGGCGATGGATGCGCTGCGCTGTCCGCCACCGGACGCCGACGTGAGCGTGCTGTCTGGTGGTGAGCGGCGCCGGGTTGCGTTGTGCAAGCTGTTGCTGTCGCAGCCCGATCTGCTGCTGCTGGACGAGCCGACTAACCATCTGGACGCCGAGAGCGTGCTGTGGCTGGAGCAGCACCTGGAGAAGTATCCGGGCACTGTCGTCGCGGTCACTCACGACCGGTATTTCCTGGACAACGTGGCGGGCTGGATCCTCGAGCTGGACCGCGGCCGGGCCTATCCATATGAGGGCAACTACTCCACCTACCTGGAGACCAAGGCGGGGCGGCTCAAGGTCGAAGGCGCCAAGGACGCCAAGAAGCGCAAGCGCCTGGAAGATGAGCTGGAGTGGGTGCGGTCCAGCCCGCGGGCCCGGCAGGCCAAGAGCCGCGCCAGGTTGCAGCGGTACGAGGAGATGGCCGCCGAGGCCGACCGGGACCGCAAGCTCGACTTCGAGGAGATCCAGATCCCGCCAGGCCCGCGGCTGGGCACCCAGGTTGTCGGGGTCGACGGCCTGACCAAGGGGTTCGATGACCGCACGCTGTTCGAGGACCTGAGCTTCAGCCTGCCCCAGGGCGGCATCGTCGGCGTCATCGGGCCGAACGGCGTCGGCAAGACCACGCTGTTCAAGATGATCATCGGCGAGGAGGAGCCCGACGCCGGCGCCATCAAGATCGGCGAGACCGTCGAGATCGCTTACGTCGACCAGTCTCGCTCCCGGATCGATCCGGGCAAGAACGTCTGGGAAGTCATCTCCGACGGCGAGAGCTACATCACCGCGGGCAAGACCGAGATTCCCAGCCGGGCCTACGTTGCCGCGTTCGGGTTCAAGGGCGGCGACCAGCAGAAACCGGCCGGGGTGCTGTCGGGCGGCGAGCGGAACCGGGTCAACCTTGCGCTCACGCTGAAGCAGGGCGGCAACCTGCTGCTGCTGGACGAGCCCACGAACGACCTGGATGTGGAGACGCTGTCGTCGCTGGAGAACGCGCTGCTGGAGTTCCCCGGCTGCGCCGTGATCACCAGCCACGACCGGTGGTTCCTGGACCGGATTGCCACGCACATCCTGGCCTGGGAAGGCGGCGCTAGCTGGTTCTGGTTCGAGGGCAACTTCGAGTCCTACGAAAAGAACAAGATCGAGCGCCTCGGGGCCGAGGCCGCACGGCCGCACCGGGTTACCTACCGCAAGCTCACCAGGGGCTGATGGGCAGGCCCGTGCCAGGGGCTGATGGGCCGGGCCAGTGCCACGGACCTGATGTGCCGGGCCAGTGCCACGGACCTGATGTGCCGGGCCGGCGCCAGGGGCTGATGGGCGTGGCTGTGCCAGGGGCTGAATCGCCGGGGTTGCCGGCACTGCCGGGTTGCGGCGCATATGCTCGATCGGCGTGACCGCCGGGACCGACGCGGGTTCCGGCGAAGACCGGCGATCGGGAGCGAGCAGCATGACTACGGGTGAGCCGTCGGCAACCAGCGGCAGCCGGAGCTTGCCGGACCGGGCGCGGGTCGTTGTCGTCGGTGGCGGCGTCATCGGCACCTCGATCGCCTACCACCTGGCACATCTGGGCGTCCGGGACGTTGTTCTGCTCGAACGCGACCGGCTGACATCCGGTACTACCTGGCACGCGGCTGGCCTGATGGCTACTTTTGGCTCAACCTCCGAGACCTCCACCGAGCTGCGTAAATACACCCGCGACCTGTATCTGCGGCTCGAGGCCGAGACCGGGCTGGCGACCGGGATGCGCCAGGTGGGGCTGATCGAGCTCGCGATCGAAGCAGGCCGGCTGGAGGAGTACCGGCGCGTTGCCGCCTTTAACCGGCATTGCGGCGTCGAGGTACACGAGATCTCCGCCAGGGAAGTCGCCGAGCTATGGCCGCTGGCACGAACCGACGACGTGCTGGCCGGCTTCTACATCCCGGCTGACGGCCGGGTGAACCCGGTCGACGTCACGATGTCGCTGGCCAAGGGAGCCCGCCAGCTGGGCGCACGGATCATCGAAGGCGTCCCCGTTACCGGCTTCCTGATTGACGGCGGTTCTTCGGCGGCCCGCACTGTCACCGGAGTCACGACCGCCCGGGGCAATATCGAAGCCGAGTACGTGGTGAATTGCGCGGGCATGTGGGCCCGGCAGCTCGGCGAGCTCGCCGGGGTCAGCATCCCGCTGCAGGCTGCGGAGCACTACTACCTGCTCACCGAGCCGATTCAGGCAGTCGGCAGGGACTGGCCGGTACTGGAAGACCCGGCGAACTACGGCTACTTCCGCGAAGAGGGCGGCGGCCTGATGCTCGGCATGTTCGAGCCGGTCTGCGCGCCCTGGCGGGTCGACGGGATCCCGGCGGACTTCTCCTTCGGAGAACTGGCACCTGACTGGGACCGGATGGCCCCGTTCCTGGAAAAAACGATGTCCAGGATCCCGATCGTCGAGCAGACGGGCGTCCGCAAGTTTTTCTGCGGCCCGGAGAGTTTCACCCCCGACCTAGCCCCGGTTATCGGCGAGGCGCCAGAGCTGAAGAATTACTTCGTCGCGGCGGGCCTCAACTCGATCGGCATCCTGACCGGCGGCGGCATCGGGCAGCTGATGGCGCACTGGATCGTCAACGGGAGCCCGGATGCCGACGTCACCGGGATGAACATCGACCGGCTGCATCCTTATCAGGCCAACCCGCAGTACCGCGCGACCAGGACTGTCGAGTCGCTTGGCATGGTCTACGCCACGCACTACCCGGGCCGGTCGATGCGGACTGCCCGCGGTGCGAAGCTGTCGCCGGTCCACCACCGGCTGGTCGATCAGCATGCGTTCTTCCGCGATGTCAGCGGCTGGGAAGCTGCGGACTGGTATGCCCCTGAGGGCTCGGTAGCTCCGGGCGCGGCTCCGGAAGCCGGCGAGCTGTCCTGGGGCCGGCAGGACTGGTACAAGTACTGGGAGGCTGAGCACCAGGCCTGCCGGGACGGCGTGATCGTGATGGACATGTCGTTCATGGCGAAATTCGCCGTCCAGGGCCGGCACGCCGGCCGTGAGCTCGACCAGCTGTCGGCGAACCGGGTCGACGGGGCCAGCGGCCTGATCACATACACCCAGTGGCTCAACGACAGCGGCAAGCTCGAAGCCGACCTGACCGTGACCAAGCTCGCTGACGACGAGTTCTACGTCGTCGCGTCGGACACCGCGCACCGCCATGCACTGACCAGGCTGCGGCGGCAGTTCGCGGCGAGCGGCGCGCACGCCTTCGTGACCGACGTCACGTCCGGTTACGCCCAGCTCAACGTCCAGGGTCCCCGGTCCCGCGACCTGCTGGCCGCCGTCACCAGCGCGGATGTGAGCGATGCAGCGTTCGGCTTCCGGACGGCCCGGCAGATCGACATCGGCTTCGCGCGGCTCCTGTGCATCCGGATCACCTATCTCGGCGAGCTGGGCTATGAACTGCACATCCCTGCCGAGCAGGCTGAGCACGTCTACGACCGCCTGGTCGAGGCGGGCCGCGAGTTCGGCCTCCGGCATGCCGGCCTGAAGGCACTGTCCAGCCTGCGGATGGAAAAGGGCTACCGGGACTACGGTCACGACATCGACAACACCGACACGGTGCTTGAGGCGGGCCTCGGATTCGCAGTCGCGCTGGACAAGCCCGGCGGTTTCACCGGGCGGGACGCGGTGGCGGCCCAGAAGGCGGCGGGCCCGCTGAGCAGGCGGTTGGTCCAGGTGCTGCTCACCGACCCCGAACCGCTGATGTTCCACGCGGAGATCGTCCGCCGGGACGGCGCCGAGGTCGGCTACATCAGGGCCGCGTCCTACGGCTGGACGCTCGGCGGGGCGGTCGGCCTGGCCATGATCGACTCCGGCGGCGCGGCTATCGAGCAGGCATGGCTGGATGGTGCGGAGTGGACCGTGCAGGTCGGCGATCACATCGTCCCGGCGCGGGTTTCGCTGCGACCGATGTACGACCCGGGCAATCAGCGCATCCGCATGTGAGGCGGCGCCGGGCTGGTGCAGGCGGCTACCTCACCTGGTGGATGTCGGAGCTACTGATCGCTCCGTTGATCACCGTGTAGGTGCCCTCGTAAGTTTTCACGGTGCCGTCGTCCTGGCGGGCGCGCAAGCGTGCGGTGACTACGTCGCCGGATACGGAGACGATCGTGACGGTATCGCGCGCCGTGCCCGCGAAGCCCGCCACGAAGTCAGCGTATGACTCACTCCGGTTGCTGAGCCGGTAGGCCATCGGGTAGCGCTGGGTATTGATCGCGGCGAAATACTCGCGGACGACCCGCTGCGGGTTCGCCTGACCGGCCGACGATACCGGCGGCGAGCTCGCCGCGGGGGGCGGGAGGCCGCCATGATGGCGATGCGAGAGCGCGTAGACGATGCCTGCGATGCCGCCCAGGCAAAGAACCGCGATGATCACGGCGAGCACGAGGTCGCGGCCGCGGTGACTGCGCCGCCGACCCGGCCTGGAGGGCCTGGTGTCGGGCTGAGCGGGCCTCATTCGCGGCGGGGTCGCGGCGGGCGGCTGCAGTGCCGCGCCGCCGCCGCCTCCGGCCGGAGACTGCCGCGGCGCGCTCGCGTCTCCCCATGGATTAAGCCGGTGGCTCACTGGCTGTACCTGGTCCAGCGCGGTTTGGCCGGCGGCGCCCATCCTTCCGGGAACGGGGTTGTCAGCGGCCGGCCACAGCCCGCCAGGTGACACCTGCCGGGGGTCAGCCAGATCCCGGTCGGCGAACGGATCTGCCGGGTACGCGGCCTGTCGCGGCTCAGACTGTCGCGGCTCAGACTGTCGCGGCTCAGGCTGTCGCGGCTCAGGCTGTCGCGGCTCGGGATACGGCTGAGCGCGTGGCGGCGGGTAGGGCGCCAGCTGCTGTTCCGGCCAGTGCGCCGGGGCTTCCGCTGCGGCAATGCGCGGCCGGCTCGCCGGGGCGCAGGCTGCCCGTAGCGCCAGCGCGAAGTCGCGGCAAGTGGGATACCTGCTGGCGGGCGATTTGGCCATCGCCGCCGCGATTACCTCGTCGACAGCGGACGGCAGATCAGGGCGTCGTTGCGTGACCCGCGGCGGCTCGGACTCCAGCTGGGCCCACATCAGGGCCATGCTGTCGTCCCGCCTGAAGGGCGGTGCGCCGGTGAGCATTTCGACGATGGTGCAGGCAAGCGCGTACTGATCGGCTCTGCCGTCGACCGGATGGCCCTGGATCTGCTCGGGGGAGATGTAGTCGAGCGTACCCAGGAACTGGCCGGTCGAGGTAAGCGTCGACGGCGCGAGCGAGTGCTTGCTGAGCCCGAAATCGGACAGGTACACGTGGTCGGCATCGTTGCTGGCCCGGGCCAGCAGTATGTTGCCCGGCTTGACGTCCCGGTGCACCAGGCCGTACCTGTGGGCGGTGTCCAGCGCCGCGGCGACCTGACCCGCGATTGCGGTGGTACGGGCCGGATTCAGCCTGCCCTCAGTGTCGATCAGCATGCGCACGTCGCCGTGCTCGACATAGCGCATTGCGATGAACAGGACGCCGTCGGCTTCGCCCGCCTCGAACACCGGGACGATGTGCGGGTGGTCGACGCCGGCCGCGGCCCTCGACTCCCGCATGAACCGCTGCCTGAACGCTTCGTCCTCGCCGAGATGCGGTGCCAGCACCTTGAGCGCGACAACGCGCCCGAGCCTCACGTCCAGCGCGCGGTAGACGACGGCCATGCCGCCGCGGCCGATCTGGTCCTGGATCTGGTAGCCAGCCAGCAGTTCGCCCGGAACCAGGCCCCCGGGGTCGGAGCGAACGTCCTGTGTCACTGCTAGTGCCCTCCAGCGGCGGGGCTGCTCGGCGCCCTGGACTAAGCGTTGGCAGTGCCACGATCGTGCCAGGTCATGACTGGTGGTCCCAGTATCTTGGGATCTGGCAGACGCCGCAAACGCCTCCGCAGAAACGGCATGCTGCCGAAGCGGCTGGCTCAGGCCGGAGTAAGGCCCAGATCCGGGCCGCCGGGGCGCTCGCCGTTCTGGTTCACCAGGCTGTGCGCGGCCATGACCAGGTACTCCCACAGTTGGGCGTCGTGCGCCGGGTCGAGTTCCAGCTCGTCCAGAGCAGTCCGCATGTGCCGGAGCCAGGCGTCGCGCTCAGCAGGCCCGATGGCGAAATGCGCATGCCGCATCCTCAGTCGTGGATGGCCACGGCGCTCGTTGTAGGTGGCCGGACCGCCCCAGTACTGCATCAGGAACAGTCGCAGGTGCTCCTCGGCGGGCCCGAGGTCGCGACTGGGGTACACGGGCCTGAGCTGCGGATCTGCGGCGACTTCGGCGTAGAACCGGTGCACTAGGCGGCGGAAAGCTGGCTCGCCGCCGATTGCCTCGTACATGCTCAGGGCTTGGGTTTCGCTCATGTCGGCCACCAGCCTATTCGCTGGGCCGGAGCGGATTCGCCGGCCTGGGAGACTCATAATCCCGGCCAATCGCCTGTTAAATCCGGGGATCGGCCCTCATGAAGCCAGCAGGGCCGCCAGGCGCCGACATTTCATCGATTTTGACGCCAGCTCGGGATAGTTTGTCCGGGTTCTACTCGCCAAACTCCGTGAAATGCCTTCTCGCCCCCGGCAGGGGCGGCCGCACCGCGTGAAAATGCGGGCGGGCGCGGGCGGGGGGGGCCGGCCGCGTGGTGGCTGATGTGGCTGCGGTGGCGGCGCGGCGGGCGGCAGGATGTGGGCGGGCTGCCCGTGACGCCGTTGCACAGTGGGATGCGAGCCCGCTGAAATGCCTGGCGCCGGGGCCTTGACCTTCGGGTCGCTTGTTGTTGCCTCGAGCACGACGGTCTGTATTCCGGCATCTTGCCTTGACCGGGGCCCCGGGCAGCCCGCTGGTTATCCCATCGGCACAAGCATAGGGAGGCCGCGGTGAGCAAGCCGCAGGTTATCGACGATGAGGAGCACGAGCGGGCCTTCGAGCGGGTCGCCGCGGTCGATGTGGCCAAGGCCGCCGGGATGGTGTGCACCCGGCTGCCGCACCCGTCCCGGCCCGGTGCCCGGCAGGCCGCGGTCTGGGAGGTGCCGGCCACGATGAACGCGGTGCAGGCGCTGGCCGGGCAGCTGACGGCCCAGCGGATCGAGAAGGTGACGCTGGAGTCGACCAGCGATTACTGGCGGATCTGGTTTTACGCGCTGGAAGCGGCCGGGCTGCAGGTGCAGCTGGTCAATGCCAGCCAGGCCAGGGAACCTGCCCGGGCCTGCCGAAGACCGACCGGCTGGACGCGATGTGGCTGGCCCGGCTGACCGAGAACGGGCTGCTTCGGCCCAGCTTCGTGCCGCCGGCCGAGATCCGGGCGCTGCGGCACTACACCCGGGCACGCACTCACCTGACTCAGGACCGGACCCGGTGCTGGCAGCGGCTGGAGAAGCTGCTGGAGGACGCGCTGATCAAGGTGTCGGCGGTGGCGTCCACGCTGACCACGGTCTCGGCCCGGGACATGATCGCCGCGCTGATCGCCGGCGAGCGCGACCCGCAGGTGCTGGCCGCCCTGGCCCGCGGCCGGATGCGCGCCAGGCACGACGCCCTGGTGCAGGCGCTGACCGGCATGTTCACCGACCACCACGGCGAGCTCGCGCAGATGCTGCTCGACCAGATCGACTTCATCGACACCCGGATCACCCGGCTGAACATCCTGATCAGCGAGCAGCTCACCATGATCCGCGCCGCCTGGGGCATCGACGCCGACGGCACCACCGGCCCCGGCGCCGGACCCCCGCCGACGCGCCGGTGGCGCCCGCGGCCGGCCGCCTCGATGAGATCCCCGGCATCAGCGCCGGCCTGGCCGCCGCGATCATCGCCGAAACCGGCCTGGATATGTCCCGGTTCCCCGATGCCGCGCACCTGGTGTCCCGGGCCTGCGTATGCCCGCGCGCCATCCAGTCCGGCTCCCGCAGCCGGGAGGCCAAGGGCCAGGGAAACACCTACCTGCGCGGCTACCTCGGCCAGGCCGCCATCGGCGCGGCCGGCACCGCCACCTTCCTCGGCGAGCGCTACCACCGCATCGCCCGCCGCCGCGGGAAAGCCAAAGCCCAGGTCGCCGTCGCCCGGTCCATCCTGGTCATCATCTGGCACCTGCTGCACGACCCCCGCGCCCGCTTCGCCGACCTCGGCCCCGACCACTACCAGAACAAGATCGACAAAAACAAGAACGCCCGCAACCACATCCGCCAGCTCCAGGCACTCGGATACACCGTCACCATCACCCCGGCCGCATAACTACGGCCACTCACCGGCGGGCCACGCAGCCGGCCCTGCTGGCGCTGCCGGACGCCCAGCTAAGGTCCCCGATTTTCCGGTCTGTGGAGCCGAGGGCAGCGTGGGTGCCGACAAACAGGGCAAATCGTCGCCCATCGGGGTCCAGTCGCTTGGGCGCGGGCGCCAGGAGCGTGCAGCGTCGCCGGCCCGCGGCCAGTCGCTTGGGCGCGGGCGCCAGGAGCGTGCAGCGCCGCCTTGCCGTCGGCCGGTACCGGCTGGCCGGTTCTTCCGCTGGGACTCGAACTGGGCACGCAGTACGTCCACATCTCCGGCCGGCCTGGCTAGCGCCCGCCCGTCAGGTTGTCCGCGACTGCAGGCCCGTCTGCGCAGCCGCGAATGCGAGGGTCTCAGCCAGTAGCCCGATAGACCTGGCTCAGCGAGCGTGCACCGTGTCCGACCTTGGCCTCGTTTCTCAGCATGACGGGACGCTCGCTGCCCGGAGCCTGTGTCGCGTGCTGTAGCGCAGCGCACATTTTCCGTGCGTGCAGCGGATCCACCCGGGTGTCGCCGTCGAAGACTGTGAACAGCACCGCCGGGTACCTGACGCCCACCCGCACGTGGTGGTACGGGCGAGTAGGAGAGCAGCCAGCCGAACTCGGTCAGCGTCGGCGGTCGTGCCGTATTCGTCGTTCCACGACTCGCCGAGGCCGAAGCGCTCGTACCGGACCATGTCCAGCAGCGGCGCGGAGCACACCGCGGCCGCGCTCAGGTCAGGACGCTGCGTCACCGAGGCGCCGACCAGCAGCCCGCCGTTCGATCCGCCCCAGACGGCCAGCTGGCTGCTCGACGTCCAGCCATCGGCAATGAGCTTCTCTGCCGCGGCGTGGAAGTCATCGAAGACGTTCTGCTTGCGGTCCCGCATGCCCGCGCGGTGCCATTCCTCGCCCTCCTCGCTGCCGCCCCGCAGCCCGGCCACCGCGTATACGCCGCCAGCCTCGACCCAGGCCAGAATCCCGGCGGAGAATGCAGGCGTCAGGCTGACGTCGAAGCCGCCGTACCCGTAGAGGATCGCGGGCCGCGTCAGGCCGGGAACGGGCTCTTGCCCCGCCTCAGCATCCTGGACAGCCCGGCCGCCTGTACTAGCCAACTCCGTGCTAGCCAGATCCGGGCTGGCCAGATCCGTGCTGGCCATATCCGGGCTAGCCGACTCCGGGTCGGCCGTGATGACCACCATCCGGACGGTGGTGCCGTCGGCGGAGGCGTACTGGACCTGCCGGCTCTGGATCGCGGGCAGGTCGGCCGCCCCAGGCGCCCGTCGCCAGTCGCTGATGCGGTCGGCTGCCGCGTCGTATCGCAGCACCATGAGGGGCGTGGTGTAGTCGGTGTAGCTGATCCAGGCTTCGTGGCCGCCCTCGGGGCGCTCGGAAAGGCCTTCGACGCTGCCGAGGCCGGGCAGTTCGACGCGCCGGATCTCCCCGCCGAACGCGAGGTCGTGCACGCCGACCTCGCTGATCGCGTGTCTGGCGCGTGCGGTCAGCAGGACTGGCTCGGTCAGGCCTGCCCCTGGAGTGCCAGCTCCGTCGAGAATGGCGAAGTCGGTCAGCACCGCGCCGGGATCCTCGGCGATGAGCTCCTGCCAGCTGGCGAACTCGGGAAACGCGGGGTCGCCTGGTTCGGTCACGACGATCCGGCCGCGCGGCGCATCGCGGTTGGTCAGCACGTAGAACCTGCCGTCGCGGCCTGGTCGCGGCCAGCTGCTCGCGTCCACGCCCTGCTGCATGACCTGGAGGTTCGGCGCCTCCGCCGGGCTGGCCGACAGATCGGCGACCCAGACGTCATTGCGCGGCGCCGTGCCGGCCGAAGCCGTGACGACCAGCCAGCGCCCGTCGTGGCTCACACTGAGCCCGTAGTAGTTCGTCTTATCCAGGCCGTCGCCGAGTATCTCCGCGTCAAGGTCCGCGGGCGTGCCGACCCGGTGCAGGTAAACCCGGCGGTGGAACTGATC
Organism: uncultured Actinomycetota bacterium; assembly: GCA_963831615.1. Classification (GTDB taxonomy): domain Bacteria; phylum Actinomycetota; class Actinomycetes; order Streptosporangiales; family Streptosporangiaceae; genus JAJYUU01. The sequence continues at coordinate 1,819,079 of CAWHQU010000008.1, forward strand.
CTCTCCGGCTGGGACGTCTTGCGGGCGAAGCCTGCGGCTGTAGTAAAACGCCGCTCCGCCGGGCAGCCACGCCACGTCGGAGTACCGGCAGCGGTCGATAGGGCCGTCGACATCCTGGCCGGTCGTGACGTCCATGATGCGCAGCACGGACTCCTCGCTTCCGCCCTCGGACAGCTGGTAAGCAAGCAGCCGGCCCTCCGGGTCGGGTTGCCAGGCGTCCAGCGTGGTCAGGCCGGAAGGGTCGATGGCAGCCGGGTCGATCAGCGCCCGCTCGCCATCCCCGTCGCCTGCCGCCTCGCCGCCTGCTGCCTCGCCGCCGCCGGCCGTGTACAGCACCGCGTGTTCCTGACCGGGCTCGCGCCGGGTGAAGAACTGCCGGTCGCCACGCCAGACCGGCAAGCCGGCCTCGCCCGCGGCGAGCAGCTGAGCGAGGCGGACGGCGAACGTCTCCCGGCCGGGCAGTCCGGCCAGGTAGCGCCCGTACAGCTCGTCCTGAGCCTGGAGCCAGCTCTTGGTCTGGCTGCTACCGGGGTCCTCCAGCCAGCGATAAGGATCGGATACCTGGCGGCCGTGAATGGTCTCGGTCAGGTCGAGGCGAGGGGCTTCGGGATACGACGGCATCGTCATACCAACGACTGTAGTGTCCGCCGGTCCCGGCCCGGCCTGGCCGCCTGCCGGCCGCGGCCTGCTGAGAATTGCCTGGTCAGCCCATCCCGCTGGCCCGGTTAGCATGACGTTGTCCTCGACTTTCCGCTGCGTTGGTCTAGCCGTCCTGCTGTGATAGCGCATTTGGTGTTGGCTAACGGGGCGGCGGGCCGTCACACTGGTCACGGGTGCCCCGGCGGCACGAGCCACGGCACCGCGTGAACGGATCGGACCCGTGCCAGACGGGAGGTGCATGTGCGCCGGGTGCTGTTGCTCAACATCACCTTTGAGCCGCTGACCACGGTCGGCCTGCACCGCGCGGTTTGCCTGGTGCTCGGCGAGAAGGCTGACATCGTCCACTCCAACATTGACGGGGTGGAGCTTCGTTCCTCGTCTACCCGGCTAGCTGCTCCCTCCGTCATCCGGCTGCGGCGGTATGTGAGAGTGCCGCATCGCAACCGCGTGCCGCTCACCAGAGCGGCGCTCATGCGCCGCGACAACTACCTCTGCGCCTATTGCGGCATCAAGGCCGACACTATTGATCACGTGATCCCGCGCAGCAAGGGCGGCCCGCATGCCTGGGAGAACTGCGTCGCGTCCTGCACCCGGTGTAATCATCGCAAGGCAGACCGCCTCATCGAGGAGCTGGGCTGGACGCTGGCACGTGACCCGGCTGCCCCGCGCGGCCCGCACTGGCGCCTCATCGGCGCCATCAACGACGGCGACCCCCAGTGGGTCGCTTATCTTTCCGAGCCAAGCGCCGCCTAGTCAAACGCCGCCTGGCGCCAGTGACTGCGCGGCTGCTGCCTAAACCGGGGCTGCGCGGCTGCCGGTCGTGCGCGCGAAATCGGCCCCGCGCGGCAACCGCCGGGAGATGACTGCTATCTCACCGGTGTCGGTTGTCAGGACCTGGACGGCAGGGCCGAAATGGCGGGCGAGCAACTCGTCCCGCAGGACGTCGGTGACCACGCCGGTGGCTGCGATCCGGCCTTCGGCGATCAGCATCAGCCTGCTCGCGAACTGGCCTGCCAGAGTCAGGTCATGAATCGCCGATAGCACTGTCAGCGAGCGCTCCCGCCGCAACTCGTCGATCAGCTCGAGCACGTCCATCCGGCGACCCAGGTCGAGGGCGCTGGTCGGTTCATCGAGCAGCAAGACGGGAGCCTCCTGCACGAGAGCGCGGGCCAGCACGACCCGCTGGAGTTCGCCTCCAGACATCGACCGCAACTCGCGGCCCGCCATCGGGCCTAGGTCCAGCCTGCTGATTACGCTGGCGCAAGCCCGGCGGTCGGCGCCGGATTCGGTCCGCAGATAGCCGATGTGCGCGGTCCGGCCCAGCAGCACGTAGTCGCTGACTGTCATGTCCGGCGGCAACAGCGGCCGTTGCGGCACGTAGGCAATCAGCCTGGCCAGCTGCCGCCGGCTCAGCCGGTTCACTGGCTGACCGCAGACGAGCACCTCGCCGCTGGACGGCAGCAGACGGGCGACTGCGTTGAGCAGACTGGTCTTGCCAGCGCCATTCGGGCCGATGAGCCCGAGCCATTCACCGTCGCCAACCTGCCCGGCTACGCCGTCCAGTGCGACGGTGCTGCCGTAGCGGACTGTCAGGTTATCGAAGCTGATCATCCAAGATCCTGCCTCGCCCGGCGGGACCGCAGCACGAACAGGAAGAACGGCCCGCCGATCAGTGCGGTGATGACGCCGATCGGGACTTCGGCGGGGGCCTGCGCGGTCCGCGCAACGATATCGGCTAGCACCACGAACGCGGCACCGCCGATCATCGAGACCGGCAGCAGCACCCGGTAACTCGGCCCCGCCGTGAGCCGGACCGTGTGCGGGACGATGATGCCGACGAAGCCGATCAGGCCGCTGACTGCCACGGCAGCCGAGACGCCGAGCGTCGCGGCCACGACAACAGCGAGGCGCAGCCGGGCAACGTTCACGCCCAGTGTCGCTGCCTCATCCTCACCGACCCGCAGCACGTCCAGCAGCCGGCGATGAGCCAGCAGCGCGATCGCGGACACCGCCACATACGGCAGGATCAGCCAGACGTCCGACCAGTTCGCGGCCGACAGGCCGCCGAGGATCCAGGCATATACGTTGGCCAGTACCTGGCTGTGCTCCTCCTGCAAGTACGTCTGCAGCGCGGTGAGCATCGCCGCGACCGCGATGCCCGCGAGCAGGATAGAGCCGCTGCCGCTGCGCGCGGCGGGCGTGTCGCCACCGCGCCCCGAGCGGGCGCCCAGCGCGTAGGTGAGCGCGACCGCGACGACGGCGCCCGCGAACGCCGCCGGCGGGGTGAGGGCCGGGCTCGCTCCGGACACGATCACGACCGTCGCACCGAGCCCTGCCCCGGCTGCCACGCCGAGCAGGTAGGGATCGGCCAGTGGATTGCGGAAGACGCCCTGATAGGCGGCCCCGCCCCCGGCCAGCATCGAGCCGACGAGGACGCCGAGGATGACTCGCGGCAGCCTGATCTGCCACACGATCGCGGTGTCGAGGGCGGAAACCGCGACGTGCGGATGCCACGGCAGGTGCACGGCAAGCGAGTCGAGTACCTGCGGCACCGACAGTCCGGCCGGCCCGATGGCAACCCCGAGAAGGATCGCGACGATGAGCGCAGCCGTCGCGACTGCGACTGCCCGGCCGGGCCTGATCCGCCGGATCAGGACGTCGTCCCGGTCGCTAGACACCGCTTCGGCGGATACCGTGCTGCCAGATACTGGGTCGCCTGATACCGGGCCGGGCCCGGCGGCCGGGGGGAGCACCTTTGCCGGGCCGGTAGCCGGGCTGCTGCCCTGGCCCCGGCCCCGGGTCGTCGCAGTCATTGCGTTGCCGAAGTCATTGGGTGGCAGCTGTCACTGACTTCCGGACTTGATGCCCGCGGCTACATCGCGGAGCAGGTCGATGATCCGCGGCCCCCAGCGCGATGCGATGTCGGGGTTCAGCATGATGATGTGCTTGTCCTTCACCGCTGTGAGCACTGACCAGCCGGCCCTGGCGCTTACGGTGGCGGCATCCTGGCCGCCGCCGGTGCTGCCGGTATCCGCCAGGATGACGTAGTCCGGGTTGGCCTTGAGGATGTACTCGGCCGACAGTGATGGATACCCGCCGGATGCCGCGGCACCGCTGGCTGCGTCTGCGATGCTTTTCATGCCGAGTAGCGACAGCAGGCTGCCGACGAAGGTAGCCGACGTTACCGAGTAATACGGGTCTGTCGCTATCTCGTAGTAGTACGTCAGCGGCTTCGCGTGCGCTGGCTCCGATGCCACGATCTGCTTGATGTCAGCCTTCAGCGTGCCGTCTTCCGTCGTTGCCTCCATTACGTGGCCGGTGGCGGCGCCAAGCTCGCTGAACTCGGCGTAGACGTCTGACAGATTCGCAGCGGCAGGCAAGTCAAGCACGGGGATTGACAGCGCGGTGAGCTTGGCCGTGATGCTGTCGATGTTGTTCGAGATGATCACCAGGTCCGGCTTGTAGGCGGCGATTGCCTCGGCGTTCGGGGTGAAGCCCGACAGCTTGGTCATCGGCGCCTGCCGGGGGTAGTCGGAGTCGTCGTCGACAGCCTTGACCTGATTTCCGGCGCCGATTGCGTAAAGCATCTCGGTCGCGGTGGGGGACAGCGACACGATCACATCCGGCCGCGAAGTCAGGTGCACCGAGCCGGCTGCCGTGGTGACCGTGAGGGGGAAACCGGCCGATGCCGTCCCGGTGCCTGCCGAATCCGACTTCGGTGGCGTTGAGCTGGCAGAAGAAGTGCTGCAGGCCGCCGATGCGGCTGCGATCGCTGCGACGGCCACTATGGCTGGCAGCTGACGGGTAATTGCCCGCATGATCATCCTCCGGTGTGCTGGAGGACGAAGTGCGTTTCGCTGCGACGCCTGGCGGCATCGGAACGAGCCGCCCTTCCTCCGAGGACAGGTCGTTGGCGCGGGCCAGGCGTCCGGGCTCGTCCTCCGTCGGAGGCATCACCGTTGCGGGACAGCGCCGGGATCTCACCGGCTTCGCTGGGCACAGCACCCGCCCGGGTCACTGCGACCCGGGACGCGGGCAGCCTATCGCAGCAAACAGCGGCCTGCGCGAAAGTAGCAAACGGACGGCTGCACAGAGCGGCGACAGCTACGGCCCCTCCATCTCATACCTGGAGGGGCCTGAGCGTCATTGTCCCGCGGACTCCCCGTACGTCCCGGCACCGACACGCCGGTGCATACGTCCGCTGATAGGGCTGGCGCTGCCTCCCGGGCGAGACCCGCACCGTGGGTGCCGACTTGGTGGGCCCGTCGCACCAGCAACGCGGCACCCACGTTGATGATCCGGCCCGGAGCGGCCGGGCGCGTAACGCGATGAGCAGTCAATGCCGATAACCAGGCAGACGCAGGCGGCGTGGGTACCCCCGAGCTCACGCCGCCGCGTCTGCCGGCGCCTGGCTGCATCCTGGGCGGACTGCAGGCCGCCGATTGCCCGCCGCCGGCCCGGATCGCGGCTTGCCGCCGCGCCGGCAGTATGCCGCCGGGTCTCCGCCCGGTAGCGTTCGTATATGACCGAGACAGAAAATCCGGCCGGCCATCCGCCCGCTGCGCCGTTCGGGCGCATGCTGACGGCGATGGTCACGCCGATGGACTCCACTGGGGCGGTCGACTACGGCGGCGCCGCGCGGCTTGCCGAATTTCTGGTCGCCGAGATGCGGAACGACGGCCTGGTGATCAGCGGCACGACTGGCGAGTCGCCGACGACATCGGACCAGGAGAAAGCCGCGCTCCTCGATGCGGTGCTCGAGGCGGTGGGTGATCGCGCCACCATCGTGGCCGGCGTCGGCACGAACGACACCGCGCATAGCTGCGAGCTGGCCGCCGCTGCCGAGCGGGCGGGCGCGCATGCGCTCCTGGTGGTCACTCCGTATTACAACAAGCCACCACAAAGTGGCCTGGTACGGCATTTCAGGCAGGTCGCCGATACGACCGGGCTGCCCAACATGCTCTACGACATCCCGGGCCGCACCGGCACGCCCATCGCTGCCGAGACGCTGATCCAGCTCGCCGAGCACCCTCAGATCGTCGCGGTGAAAGACGCCAAGGCGGACTTCGGTGCGGCTTCCCGGGTCATGAACTGCACTCCGCTGGCCTTTTATAGCGGCGACGACATGCTGAACCTGCCCTGGCTGTCGCTCGGCGCAGCCGGGTTCGTCAGCGTGGCCGGGCATGTCGTGGGTGACCGGCTGCACGAGATGATCGACGCGTACGCGGCAGGCCAGGTCGCCGAAGCGCTGCGGCTGCACCGCGAGCTCCTGCCGGTGTATACCGGGCTCTTCCGCAACCAGGGCGTGATCATGACCAAGGCGGCGCTGGGCCTGATGGGGCTGCCAGGCGGGCCGGTGCGGCTGCCGCTGTCGGACGCGACCGCGGCAGAAACCGAGCAGCTGCGGACGGACCTGACGACCGCGGGGATAAAGCTGAAGTGAGCCACCCGCACCCTGACCTAGGGACACCACCGCCGCTCGCTCCCGGTGGCCTGCGCATGGTCGCACTGGGCGGTCTCGGTGAGATCGGCCGCAACATGACCGTGTTCGAGCACGCTGGCCGGCTGCTCGTCGTGGACTGCGGCGTGCTGTTCCCCGAGGACAACCAGCCTGGTGTTGACCTGATCCTGCCGGACTTCTCCGCGCTCGAGGGCAGGCTCGACCAGATCGAGGCCGTGGTCCTGACTCATGCGCACGAGGACCACATCGGCGGCGTGCCGTATCTGCTGCGGCGACGTGCCGGACATCCCGCTGATCGGGTCGCCGCTCACACTGGCGCTGGTCCGCAGCAAGCTCACCGAGCACCGGATCACGCCGGTCGAGGTCGAGGTCGAAGCCGGCGCCAAGCGGGCTTTCGGGCTCTGGGAGCTGGAGTTCTTCGCCGTCAACCACTCGATCCCGGACGCCCTGGCGGTCGCGATCAAGTCGGCGGCTGGCGTCGTCTTGCATACCGGTGACTTCAAGATGGACCAGCTGCCGCTGGACGGCAGGCTGACCGACCTGGGCGGCTTCGCTCGGCTCGGCGCCGAGGGCGTGGACCTGCTGCTGGCCGACTCGACCAACGCCGAGGTACCGGGCATCGTGACCTCCGAGCGGGCCATCGGGCCGGTGCTGTCTGAGGTGTTCGCGTCGGCCGAGCAGCGGATCATCGTGTCCTGCTTCGCCAGCCACGTGCACCGCGTGCAACAGGTCATGGACGCCGCCGCCGAGCACGGCCGCAAGGTCGCCCTGGTAGGCCGGTCGATGGTCAAGAACATGGGCATCGCGCGCGACCTCGGTTACCTCAAGGTTCCGTCGGTGCATGGCGGGCTGCTCGTCGACCTCAACGAGGCCGAGGAGATGCCGCCGGACCAGATCGTGCTGATCTCAACCGGCTCGCAGGGCGAGCCCATGTCCGCGCTGTCGCGGATGGCCGGCCGCGACCATCCGATCCGGATAGCCGAGGGCGACACGGTCATCCTCGCCTCGTCCCTGGTGCCGGGAAACGAGTCGGCCGTCTCGAGGATCATCAACGACCTCACCAGACTCGGGGCGCGGGTAGTGCACCGCGGGAACGCGCTGGTGCACGTGTCCGGCCATGCCCCGGCCGGGGAACTGCTGTACGTGCTTAACCTGGTCCGGCCGCGCAACTTCGTCCCGGTACACGGCGAGTGGCGGCACCTCAAGGCGCATGCCGAGCTCGCCGCGCTGACCGGAGTGCCGCAGCGCAACATCCTGATCGCCGAGGACGGCATCGTCGTCGACATGGTCGACGGCCAGATCGCGGTGGCAGGCCAGGTGCCATGCGGCTACATCTACGTCGACGGCCTGTCGGTGGGCGAGATCACTGAGGCGTCGCTGAAAGACAGGCTGATCCTCGGCGAGGAGGGCTTCATCTCGGTCGTCGTCGTGGTCGACTCGACCAACGGCAAGCTGGTGGCAGGCCCGGAGATCCACGCCCGTGGCGCGGGCATCGATGAATCGGGCCTCGCCGAGGTGCGGCCGCTGATCGAGAATGCACTCGCCGAGGCGGCCAAAGACGGCATCAGCGAGGTGCACCAGCTCCGGCAGCTCGTCCGCCGGACTGTCGGCCGCTGGGTCAGCGACAACTACCGGCGCCGCCCCATGATCATTCCGGTGGTCGTGGAGGCCTGACACACCAAGCCGATCCGCCGTTCTGCCCGCTTCATGCTGGTCACGGCCCTATCCTGTGCGCCAGGACCGACCACAGCGTGAGGACGAGCGGGATCAGAGTGTCAGCAAGTAACGGGTATCCGCCTGCCCGGCGGCCGGACGTGTCCGGCCCGGGCCAGCCGGATCAGCGCCAGCCAGGAGGCCGGCGCGACCATCGGGCCAGCGCGAGCCCACGGCAGCGGCCTTTGCCAGGGCGCCAGACGCTGCTATCGGTAGCGGTCGTCCTCGTCGTCGCTGCGATTGCCGGCTGGGCGCTGGTGGCGACTAAAGCCAAGGCGCACTCTGGCTCGCCGGCCGCGGCGGCAACAGGACGGCCGGGCACCACGGCACCGGCCCGCAGCGCGGCCGGCAAAGGCCCCGGGACGTTCAGCATCACGTGGGTCGGCGATATGACGTTCGGCACACTGAACGAGTGGCCGGCGGACGGCACCGGGTCGCTCATCGCCGCGATGAAGCCGTACCTCCACGGCAATCTCACGGTGGGCAACCTGGAAACTGCTCTCGGTGACCTCCCGATGTCCAAGTGCGCGCCCAAAGAGGCCGACTGCTACCAGTTCGAGGCACCGCCGTACACCGCGAAAGACCTCAAGCGGGACGGTTTCTCGGCCGTAAACGTGGCAAACAACCACACCCTCGATGCCGGGCCCGCCGGCGAGACCAGCACCGACCATGCGCTGCGCGCCGCTGGCTTGCGGTGGGCCGGGCGGCCTGGCCAGATCACGTACCTGACCAGAAACGGCATCAAGATCGCCCTGCTCGGCTTCGCGCCGTGGTCCTACGACGCCGATGCGCTCGACATCCCGGCCGCCGAGGCGCTCGTGCGCCAGGCCAAACAGCATGCTCAGGTCGTGATCGTCATGGAGCACCTGGGTGGCGAGGGTGACGACTACCGGAACGTAAAACCTGGCGAGGAGTACTTCCTCGGTCAGGATCGCGGCAACTCGATCGCCTTCACGCATGGCGTCATCGACGCCGGCGCCGACCTGGTGATGGGTTCCGGCCCGCACGTGCTGCGCGGCTTCCAGTGGTACCGCGGCCACCTGATCGCTTACAGCCTGGGCAATTTCTGCGGCTACGACACGCTCGGTCTGGACGCCTACACCTCGGTCAGCGCGATCCTGCACGTCACGCTCAACGCCAGCGGCCAGTTCGTCAGGGGCAGCGTCACGCCGCTTCGGCTGGTTTCACCTGGCGTCCCGCAGGTCGACCCGGACCGGACCGCGGTGAGCTATATCAACTCCCTGTCCCAGGAGGATTTTGCCGGGAACGGGGCCGTCCGGCTCTCGGCCGCCGGCAAGATCGAGAAGCACTAGACCGTAACGGCCGGGCGACTGCGGAGGAGATGCGGCAGCCCGGCCGGGTATCTCAAGCCGTCCGGGTCAGGGCAGCGGGTTCGTCACCCAGTCGGCGGGATCGGTGCCGAGCAGTTGCAGCCGCTCCATGAAACCCGCTGGCGTCACCGGAGGATGTGAGCCGTTCACGTAGATCCTGACGTACAGGCCGTCCTCGTCCGGGCCGCAGAGCAATTGCCACTTCGTCCGCCCGACGTTCTCTAGCGTGAACTTGTAGCCGTGGATCGTCAGATGCTTCCGGGGCAGTGGCTTCTGACGCGATGTGGATGATTTAGGGCAGAACTCGCCGGGCGTATACGGCGCCGTCCAGATCTGACCTAGGTCGGGCGTGGCGCTGTCAGCCTCATTCAGATCGGCCTCGCTGAGGGTGCCGTTCTTGGCGACGAAATACTGGGTGGCCAGGTCGACTCCCTGCTCGGACTGAAAGGACACGATTGGGATCTGCCAGTGGCCGGCGGTCAGCCTGGAGGCGAACTTGATCGGGGCGTGCTGGCCGAACCTGACGCCGGCTGCGATCCGCAGGCCCTTCGCTGCTCGCAGCCCCGAGTCGACGTAGGTCAGGATGGCCCAGCCGTTGGTCCCGTACTCCCAGATCAGCCCTTGCCGGTTATAGGTCCAGAACGCCTGGTGTCCGTTGATGTCTGGTGCGCGGGCGGTGGCGTCCGTCCGCCCATCGAGGCACATGAGCGACAACAGCGACCCAGGAAAGTATCGAACGTGACACGTGCCGCGTGCCTCTACGGTGAGGCTCATTTCTGTATTCGGCTGGTTCATGTGCGGTCCGGCGTAAACCAGAACCTGCAACAGCCGCGAGGTGGACCCGGACACGAGGTGCGTGCGGGCAGGCAGCCAGCTGAGCCGCGCATACACCTGCGCCGCGTTGAACTCGCGCGGGCTTGCGTCGGCACTGCTGGCCGGGTGCCGCCCAAGCCCCGGGATAGCGGTGGGCAGTGCACCAGAAAGGGCGACGGCCAGCGCCGCGCTGGCGGCGAGGACCGGGGTGCCAACCGCACCGATACGGCGCCGGCGCCGCCGCAGCCGGCCCTGGCGGAGCACCTCGCCGACGGTGACCTGGCCAGGCGGCGACTCCTCCTCGGCCTGCTGCTGGAAGAGCTTGCGTAGCGACTGCTCAAGCATGGAACTCATTCCCTCCGGCGGCTGGTGTCCCGAGCACGTGAGGCGCGGCATTCCCGCCAGGACCGGACTCTGCCGCGCCGCCCATAGCCCGGCGCAGCGAGTCGAGCCCCTTAGCGGTCTGGCTCTTGACGGTGCCCGTCGTGCAGCCAAGTGCGTCGGCGGTCTGGTAGACGGTCAGGTCGCAGTAGAAGCGCAGCACGAGAACGGCGCGCTGGCGAGGCGGCAGCGCTGCGACAGCAGACCGCAGATCTAGTGAGCCGTCCTGGTCGGCCGGGCTGGGCATGATCTCTGGCGGCTCGGTCAGGCTCACCCGCCTGGCCCAGCTGCTGCGCCGCTCGTGCAGGAACTCGCGCACCAGGATGGCGTTGACGTAGGCGTCGGTGTTGTCGGCGCGCGCCGCCCTGGCCCAGTGCGTGTAGGCCTTGATGGCCGCGGCCTGCGCGAGGTCGTCAGCCCGGTGCCAGTCCTGGCATAGCAGGAACGCCAGCCGCCGCAGGGCCTCCAGGCGCGCCGCGATGTAGTCGGCGAACTCCGGGTCATGCCGCGACGTCATGCCGCGAGTTTGTCTCGTCGCTTCTGCCCACACCAGGTAGAGGCCGTCACCCGGCCGCCAGGTTGCCCTGGTGGTGCCGCAGGCTTGCGGCACCACCAGGCTTCGGGTCAGCTGATCGGCTTGGTCGTCCAGTTGGCCGGGATTCCGCCCAGCATCGTCATGTGCGCGAACACGCTGTACAGCAAGCCGATGTGCTTGTGGGTCTCCAGGCCGATCGAGACGAACGAGTCGTCCGCGTCGGCCGCCCAGACCGCGTACTGTTCCGGCCCGCCTTTGGTCGCGGGCGGGTACTTGATGAGCGTTACGTCATAGCCGTTGATAACCCGGCAGACCGGGTTGGTGCCCAGGCACTTGTTGTGCTTCGGGGAGCTGAAGTTGATGCCGATGGCGAGGGTGGTCTTGCCATCGGTGATGTTGTAGTTCCCGGCCAGAAGCGGACCGTGCCAGCGGATGAAGAAGGTCGGAAGGACTACCCGCCACTTGCCAGGCAGTTTCCTGAGCTGGGCCGCGAACTTGAACGACGGCTGATGTCCGCCGAGCCGGACTGCACTGGCGACCCGGACGGTCAGGTGCTTGCTCGGATTGATCTCCCCGGCGTTGGCCAGATACGCCCAGCCGCCTGGCCGGTACTCCCAGGCCAGGCAGCGAATGCCGGGGTAGTTTCTAGTGCCCTGGTCGTACGCCCAATATGCCTGGCGGCCGTTGATGGCTGGTGCCCGGGCTTGAATGTAAGCGTCAAAGCCGCAGGCGTGGCTCTTGCCGAAACCGCAGTCGATGTGACTGCCGAGGCGGGCGCACCTGCCTGCGGCATAGGCGGTGAGTTCCCAGGCGCGGTCGTTGTAGATCTCAGAGGTCGCTTGCATCTGCCCCCAGACGCCCAGCTCCGAGTAGTCCTTGCGCAGGCTCGGGACTACCGGCTCCTTGGCCGGCAGCCGGCCGAACGAGGCATAGACGGCTAGCGGGCTGAAGTGCCGTGCGCTGGCGTTAGCCGATGGGGCGGCCGAATGGTGCGTGGCGTTGTGGCCGCCTGCTGTGAGGTTGACGCCGGGGAACGCGATGGCAAGTACCGCAGCCGCGGCGAGTGCCGGGGTGCCGGCTGCGCGCATGAGCCGGCGGCGCCGCAGTCGCGCGCGCCCGTCTCCGAGCGCTTGCTGGATGCTGATCCTCGAGTGTGGTTGTTCTTGATCTGCCATCTCCCCGGAGAACCTTTCGGTCGACGATGAAAGCGTTCAACTCCCAACACGCCTGGCAACCCGGTTTGCTGCTCCGACGCCGCCGATACGGTCAGGGCAGCGGGTTCGTCACCCAGTTGGCGGCCACGGGGCCCAGCAGTTTCATCCGCTCCATGACTTTCGCTGGCGTGAAACCCGGGTGCGCGCCGACGGTCGTTTCGGAGACCCCGGCCAGCAAGCCATCGACATGGTTGCCGCACAGGGCAAGGTAAGACGTCACGACGCCGTGCTGCCTGATCCGCTGGTCGGTCAGCGTGAACCGGTACCCGTGAATTGTCACCTCGCGATGCGAGACCCCTGGCCGGGGCGGCGCGCATTGGTTGCTCTGGTTTGCCGGAGTGATCTGGATGTCCGGCTCCATCGTTGCGCCAGCGGGCGTCGCCGGACTGATCGTATGCAGCCGGGCGATCTGGTAGTCCCACGTGAGGTAGACGCCATCATCGCGGTTGAACTGCAGCCCGATGATCCGCCAGCCCTGGGGGAGCGAGGTGAACCGGGCGGCGAAAGTGATCGGGACGTGCTGGCCGTACTTGCTGGGGATCGGCTGGCGGTATTCGACCGCCTTAGCGATCCGGACCACGCTCGCTACGTCGGTTGAGCTGTTGACGTGCTGAACGACAGCCCACGCGTCACCGCTGTACTGCCAGGCTAGGCTGTCGCGACCGTCAAGCCACAGGGACCGATGGCCATTGATGACCGGCCCGTGACCGGTGATCGGAGCTGGGAAGCTCATCGGCAGGGCGGTGTTCGCGCGCACCGAAGGCAAGCACGTGAACTTCTGAGTAGCCGCCTTGACGTGGCAGACATTGCGCGCGTACAGGCCGACGGCCCACGCTTCTTCATACGGCCCGTAAGCGTAGAGCGACTCTTCGCCAGGGCTGGTATCGCCGCTGAGTACCTTCGTGCCTTTCGGCAGCCAGCCGAAGGCTATGACCAGCTGTGCCGGGTCGAACGCTCCACCGACAACCTTGCCGTATCCGCCCGTCTGCTTACTGGCGCCACCGATGAGGGACGAGGGGAGCGCTCCGGTGAGCCCGATCGCGAGCGCGGCGCTGGCCGCTACCAGCGGGGCGCCGACGGCCCGCGTCAGCCGGCGGCGTCGCAGCCGGGTGCGTCCCTCTCGGAGCGCTTGCTGGATGCTGATCCTGGAGTGTGGTTGTACCTGATCTGCCATCTCCTGGAACGCCCTTTCGACCGACTCTTCAAGCATGGTTGAGGCCCTCCTGACCATGGCCGCCCCTGCGGGTCACGGCGGGCGGGCTTGGTTGCGCTGTGTCGGCGTCGGATCCCAGTGCGATGCGCAGTGACGCCAGAGCCTTGGCGGTCTGGCTCTTGACCGTGCCCGGCGTGCAGCCCAGGACCTGAGCTGCCTGCTCGACCGGCAGGTCGCAATAGAACCGCAGGACCAGCGTGGCGCGCTGGCGGGGCGGCAATGCTGCGATCGCGGCTTGCATGTCCAGCGCGGTTTCCGGGTCGTTACTGGCCGCCTGGTGGTCCGGCACCTGACTGGTCAGGGTGACCCGGCGGATCCAGCTGGACCGGCGCTCCTCGAGGAACTCGCGGACGACAATCGCGCGAACATACGCGTCGATGCTGGCCGCGGCCCTGGCCTTCGGCCAGTGCACATACAGCTTGGTGATAGCGGCCTGAACCAGGTCGTCGGCCCGGTGCCAGTCCTGGCACAGCAAGATGGCGAGGCGCCGGAGCGAAGCTTCCCGTGTCGCGACGAAGTCCGCGAACTCGGCATCGCGCGAATCTGTCATTAGCGGGACCAGCCGCGCTTCGTGCTCACACTGCCAAGACGGGGCCGGGGGCCTGATCGGTTGCCTGGCTCGGCTAACGCGCCGGCGTCAGGTCGCGCGAGGGCGGCTCGGGTTCCTGGCCGCGGGCTGCGAGCTCGCTTGTGGCTGCCTGCTCGCGCAGCAGGAACCGCTGGAGCTTCCCGGTGTTGGTGCGCGGCAGCGACGTCACGAACTCCACTGCTCGCGGGTACTTGTACGGCGCGATCCGGGCCTTCACGAGGTCCTGCAGCTCGCGCGCTTTCGCCCCGTCACCGGTCGCGCCGTTCCGCAAGATCACGTACGCCTTGACGATCTGCCCGCGCGCCTCGTCGGCCACGCCGACCACGCCGCACTCGGCCACGTCGGGATGGCTAAGCAGGACGTCTTCGATTTCCGGGCCGGCGATGTTGTAACCACCGGAAATGATCATGTCGTCCGACCGGGCCTGGTACCAGAAATAGCCGTCTGCGTCCCGGACGTAGGTGTCGCCGGTGAAGTTCCAGCCTTGCCGCACGTAGGTTTGCTGGCGTTCGTCGTTCAGGTACCGGCAGCCGGTGGGGCCCTTGACGGCAAGGTGGCCCGGTTCGCCGTCCGGCACTGGCCTGCCCGCGGAGTCGAGAACTGCGGCGGTGTAGCCGGGTACTGTCCGGCCGGTCGATCCGGGCCGGATGTCGTCGTCGGCGGAGGAGATGAAGATATGCAGCATCTCGGTGCTGCCGATGCCGTCGATGATTTTCACGCCGGTCGCCTCGTAGAACGCTGTCCAGGTCGACTCGGGCAGCGGCTCGCCGGCCGACACCGGCCGGCGCAGGCCGCGAAGCTGTTCGGCCTTCCCGGCCGCGAGCATCGCCCGGTATGCCGTCGGCGCGGTCGACAGCACAGTCACGCCGTGCTTGGCGATGTGATCGGCTAGCTCGACCGGGGTGGCCTTCTCCAGCATCAGGGTAGCGGCGCCCACCCGCAACGGGAACAGCAGCAGCGCGCCAAGGCCGAAGGTGAATGCGAGCGGCGGGGTCCCGGCGAACAGATCGTCCGGCTCCGGCTTCAGCACTCGCGCAGAGAAGGTGTCGGCCGTTGCCAGCAGGTCCCGGTGGAAGTGCATGGCGGCCTTCGGCCGTCCTGTTGTCCCGGAGGTGAACGCGATCATCGCCACGTCGTCGGCGGCGGTCTGCACTGAGGCGAAGTCAGCCGGCTTAAGCGCAGCCGCCGTGGTCAGGTCGTCCTGCCCGGCGGCGCCGAAGCTGATGATCCGCAGTCCAGGCACCTGCGCCGCGGCCAGCTCGGCAGTGAATCGGTGATCGCACAGCGCCAGCTGGACCTGCGCGATGTCGCAGATCCGGGTCAGCTCGCCGGCGCGCAGCATCGGCATCGTGGCGACCGCGACCCCGCCAGCCTTGAGCACGCCAAGCCAGCAGACGGCCAGCCACGGGTTGTTCGGGCCGCGCAGCAGCACCCGGTTGCCCGGCACGAGGCCAAGGTCCTCAGTCAGCACCCTGGCCACCTGGCTGGCCCGGTCCGCGACCTCCCGGTAGCTCAGGCTCTCGGCGGGTGACAGGAGGCAGGGGCGGGCGGATCCGCCGTTTCCGATCGTAGGGTTGAGAAGTTCGTCGGCGGCGTTCAGGCGATCCGGGTAGTCCAGCTCAGGCAGCGTGAACTGCAGGTCTGGCCACCGATCCGGGCTGGGCAGGCTGTCCCGGCAGAAGCTATCGGTGTAGGCGGACGGCGTGAGCTGCATGTCCGGACCCTCCTCGGGGCGCCACCGGGACGGTCCCAGTATGCGCCGTATGTGACGGTAGTCAAAGACGCGCTGTACCGATAGCGTCCATCGCTGCGCGGCGGGCATTCTTAGCAGCTAGGTTCTAGCGGTGACCACCCCCGGCGCAACCGCTCAGTGATAGGCAGAGAGCCGGTTTGACATCTCCGGCGAGCGAACACGATACGGTTAGCGTGCTTGCGGCGGTTGGGGTCGTTCTGTACTGACATAACGCAGTTCTCGGTCGACCGCGACGCGACGGGGACAATTGACAAGGAGTCGCGATGAGTTATCAGCCGTATCCAACCGGGGGCGGCAGCAACCAGATGGGTGAGCGGCCGCCAGCGCCGCCGTCAATCCAGACTGCGGTCAAGTTCATGTATGCCGGAGCGGCGCTGAGCGCGATCTCCCTCATCGTCGGTCTGGCCACAATCGGCAGCCTGAAGAGCGCGATCCAGAAGGCGGATCCCAGCTATACGGCAAGCCAGATTCACGCGGCCGAAACTGTCGGGGTGGCAACGGTCGTGATCTTCGGGCTGCTCGGCATCGGGCTGTGGATCTGGATGGCGCGCACGAACGGCGCAGGCAAGCCCTGGGCGCGCGTCGTTGCCAGCGTGCTCTTCGGGATCAGCACGCTCGAGCTGCTGCTCGGGGGTGTGCGCGCGAACTCGGTGTTCAACCTGCTGTTCGAAGGGCTGGTCTGGCTCGTCGGGCTCGGCGCGATCTTTTTCCTGTACCGCCGGGATTCGTCGGAGTACTTCGGGGCGTCGAGGGTCCGCTAGTCCCGGCCTCGTCGGGAGTTAGCTCTGGTCGGCGCGAGACCCGGTCAGGGCTGGTCCTGCCCGGCGGCGATGGCGGCGGGTGGCCGCCACCGGGCATGCCGGGTGCGCTCGGCACCCTGCCGGATCAGTTCGAGGCGCGGTTTGGGCCCGTCTGTCCGCCCGCTCTGCGGCGGCCGGCTCCCGGCCTGCCACTGCACCGGCCACCGGGCGCCAGGACCGGAGTAACCCTGCTCGGCCGCTGCATGGAGCGTCCAGTTCGGGTCGTACAAGTGTGCCCGGCCCAGCGCGCACAGGTCCGCGCGGCCGGCCAGGATCAGCGAGTTCACGTCGTCATAGGACGAGATCACGCCGACGGCAATCGTCGCGATGCCGACCTGGTTCCTGATCGCGTCCGCGAACGGGGTCTGGTACGACCGGCCGAAGGCAGGCTGCTCATCCGGGGTGACCTGGCCGGTTGACACGTCGACCGCATCCGCCCCGGCGGCCGCGAACGCGCGGGCGATCTCTACCGCGTCCTCTCCGGAGATGCCACCGGGCACCCAGTCGCACGCCGAGATCCGCACCGTCATGGGCTTGCGGGCGGGCCACGCGTCGCGGATGGCTGCGAACACCTCGAGCGGATACCGCAGCCGGCTGGCCAGGCTGCCGCCGTAGGCGTCAGATCGCTGGTTCGACACCGGCGAGATGAACGAGGACAGCAGGTAACCGTGCGCGCAGTGCAGTTCAAGCAAGTCGAACCCGGCCCGCTCGGCAGCCTCCGCGGCGGTCACGAACTGCTCCTTGATCTGCTGCATCTCCCTGCCGGACAACTCACGCGGCACCTGGCTGACTCCGGCTGCGTAAGGCAGCGGAGACGGTCCGCATACCGGCCACGTTCCCGTCGTGAGGGGTTCGTCGATGCCTTCCCACATCAGTTTCGTGGCGCCTTTGCGGCCGGAATGCCCGAGCTGGAGCCCGATCCTGGCACCGGACGAGCCGTGCACGAACGAGGTGATCCGGCGCCACGCTGCCTCGTGCTCCGGCGCGTAGAGGCCTGCGCAGCCGGGCGTAATGCGGCCCTCGGCGCTCACGCAGACCATCTCGGTCATCACCAGGCCTGCCCCGCCGAGAGCCTTGCCGCCCAGATGCACCAGGTGGAAGTCGGAAGGCACCCCGTCAGCGGCCGAGTACATGTCCATCGCCGAGACCACGACCCGGTTCGGCAGCTCGAGCTCGCGCAGCCGGAACGGCTGGAACATCGGCGGCACCACCTCGCCAGACGACAAGCCGCGCCGCTCGCACTGGCTCGCGAACCAGGCGTCCATCGCCCCGGTGAACTCCGGGTCGCGCACCCGCAGGTTGGCGTGGGTGACCCGGCGGCTGCGCGTCATGATGTTGAACGCGAACTGCTCGGGCTCCTGGCCGGTGTACTGGCCGAGGTTCTCGAACCACTCGAGGCTGGCCTGCGCGGCACGCTGGGTGGACGCGACAACCGGCCGTCGCTCCGCCTCGTAGGCGGCCAGAGCTGCCTTGACCCCAGTGCCTGCCGAGCCGCCACGGCTTAGGTCGCCGCAGCCGTTCTCATGCAGGCAGGCGGCCAGCGCCAGCGCGTCCTCCATCGCCAGCTTGGTGCCAGAGCCAATGGAGAAATGCGCGGTATGCGCGGCGTCGCCGAGCAGCACGATGTTGCCGTCGTGCCAGTTTGCGCAGCGCAAGGTCGCGAAACTGAGCCAGCGCGAGTTGTTGGCCAGCAGCGCGTGGCCGCCAAGCAGGCCGGCAAACAGCCCGGCGATCCGGTCAATCGACGCTTCATCGGACTGCCCTGGCGGCAGGCCGGCCGTCGCGGCCGCAAGCTCGCCGAAGCCAGCCGCCTGCCAGACGGCCTCGTTCATCTCGACGATGAACGTGCTGCCCGCCGCGTCGTACGGGTAGCCGTGCACCTGCATGACGCCGAACGGCGTCTGCTCGACGTAAAACTTGAAGGCGTCGAAGACCAGGTCGGTGCCCAGCCACATGTACTTGCAGTTTCTGACGTCGAATTCCGAGCGAAACGCGGCGGTCCTGGCTGCGCGAATGGCCGAGTTGGCGCCGTCGGCGGCGACAACCAGGTCGTGGCTGGCGGCAAGCTCGTCGGCGCTCGGAGCCTGCGCGCGGAAGCGGATGGTGACACCCAGCTCCGCGCACCGCTGCTGCAGGATTTCCAGCAGCCGGCGGCGGCTCATGGCGGCGAAGCCATGTCCGCCGCTGGTGATCACCTGGCCGCGGTAATGCACGTCGATGTCATCCCAGCGGGCGAACTCGCGCTCCATCTGCTGGTAGATCGCGGGGTCGGCATTCTCGATGCCGCCCAGGGTCTCGTCGGAGAACACGACGCCAAAGCCGAAGGTGTCGTCTGGCGCGTTCCGTTCCCAGACGGTGATCTCTGACGCTGGCAGCAGCTGGCGAGCCAGCGCCGCGAAGTACAGCCCGCCTGGCCCGCCGCCTGCGACCGCGATACGCACCGCGCCTCCCCGGCTCGCCACTCTTTATCGAGGCTATGCCGTGACTGCGACGATCGTCAAGAGAGCGCGACAAGCTTCGGGGTTAGGCGAGGCGGCGGATGCGCCAGTAACACAGTGTGCCCAGGCCCGCGGCGACGATCAGGTAGACCGCGGTCTCCAGCCATTGCAGCGGCCAGTACCGGCTGGGCGGCTGGTACCTGAGCTGTATCCGGACGCCGTGGCTGCCCATGCATTGCAGGAGCGTAGTCGCCTCGGACCTGCACGCCTGCGGAACCATGGTGGCTGGCTGTCCCGCCGGACCGACCGGCCGTGAAGCCACGACCCAAGCGCCCGGCATGGTGTTGACGGTGACGGGGCCGAGGAACAACTGGCCATTGTTCGTCTCGCCGGCGCCGTTGACCGTAACCGCGCTCATCGGCACGGTCGTGGTGGCCGGCGGAATCAGGTGCGGCCGGACGACACCGATCATCAGAAGCTGGACGGCTGCGAAGACGACAAGCGTGATGGCCATGGCGGGGAGCAGGTGCCGGACCATGACGCCGACAGCGACGCCCAGGGCGAAGGCGAAGGCCGCGTACCCGATGGGGACGATCCCGTTCGCGCTGAACAGTGGCGGCGAGAACCGGCTGATGCTCGGCACGTTGGAGCCGGCCGCCTTCTGGGCGGCGTGGTAAAGCGGTCCTGACCACAGGCTGACCATCAGGCTCAGCAAGCCAGCCGAGGCCATTGCCGCTAGTCCGACAAGGCCAAGCTTGATCGCTAGCCACCGGGTGCGGGTGACACTCTGGCTCCAGGCCAGCCGGAAGGTGCCGGTCTCGAGTTCGCGGCTGACCAGCGGCGCGCCCCAGAAGATGCCGATGAGCGCAGGCGTGGCGTAGAGCAGGAAGATGCCGGCGTAGAAGATCAGCTCGGTGGCGCTGCCCTTGACGCTGTCGAAGAAGTGGCTCGCTCTGCACCGGGCAACTGGCGCTGCAGGCAGCAAGACCGCTGGTGCGGTACAGCGATGCCAGGTTCCAGCCGGTGATGGATAGGACGACGGCCATCGTCGCCAGCGCAGCGGCGGCCACGACGGCCTGGCTGCGGAACTGACGCCAGGTCAGCCAGATCATTGGTGATACCTCCAGGTAACCGGGTGCCGACTCAGGATTGCTGGCGGCGGCGCATCTGCCATAGGCACACCACGCCGAGCCCGGCCGCAAGTACGAGGTAAATCGCCAGTTCGGTCCACTGCAGTGGCCAGAACCGACTGGCGGGCTGATAGGTCACAAGCTGCCGCAGATGCTGGCTAGCGAGCCAGTTGAGGCACGGCTGCGGGCTGCCATTCCCGAGGCACGCCTGCGGCGGGTGCGGCATGGCGAACGCGTGGCCGGCCGGCGTGATGGTCTGGTCCGACAGGATCCACGCGCCCGGCTTGCTGTAACCACCCGCCACGGTCATTCCGGCCTGGGTTCCCCGGAAATCCAGGCCCGTGGTCGTTGCGGTGATCGGCACGGTGAGCCGGTCCGGCGGGAAGATGTGCGGCCTGATGAACGCGGGTACCAAGAGTTGCACCACGGCGAATATGAGCAGGGTGACGGCCATGGCGGGCACCGTTCGCCGCAGTACTACGCTCGCGGCGACTCCGAGCGCGAAAGCGAACGTCGCGTAGCCGAGCGGCGCGATCCCGCGCCCGTCGAATATCAGCGGAGTGATCCGGCTGAAGCTATCCGGGGACGTTGAGCTGCCGTAGCCGATCGCCTCGTCGATCGGGCGAGCCCACCAGTTGACCATCAGGCTGAGCAGCCCTGCGGTTGCCATCGCGGCGAGCCCGACCAGGCCGAGCTTGACGACGGTCCAGCGAGTACGCGTCACACTTTGATTCCATGCCAGCCTGTGCGTCCCCGCCTCGAACTCCCGGGCGATCAACGGCGCGCCCCAGAAGATGCCGATGAGCGCTGGCGTGAGGTAGCTGACCGCGATGCCGAGGTAGTACACCTTCTCGGTGTAGCCGTGCTGGACCTGGCCGATGAAGTCGCCTGCAAGCGCGCGGCAATTCGCGTGGCAGCCGGTCAATCCGGCCGAGTTGTACAACGAGGCCAGGTGCGGGCCGGTCGCCGCCAGGACGATCGCCAGGGCGCCCAGCGTCGCTGCCGCGGCTATCGACTGGGTGCGGAACTGACGCCAGGCCAGCCAGGTCACTGGTTCACCACGGCTGCTGCCGAGGCCGGCGGGCGGACCCGGGACTTGGCTGACGCACCGCTCATGTAGGCCAGCACAAGGTCCTCCAGGTCGACGCCGGCCACCGACCAGGCGGGGTCGAGGATCGGCCCTGCGCTGCGGACCAGGAACGTGCTCTGCCGGTCGGTATGGCTCTCGGTGATGATCTGCTGGCTGGCTGGCAGCGTGGCGGCATCGCGTCGCGGTCCGGTGACCAGGTGGTGCGAGGCGAGCAGGCCGTCGACATCGCCGTCGACTCGGACGCGTGAGTCGACGAGCACGATCAGGTAGTCGCAGACTCGCTCCAGGTCTGCGACTAGGTGCGATGACATCACGACGCTGAGCTCATGCTCTGCCGTACTCTCCATCAGGATCTGCAAGAACTCGCGCCGTGCCAGCGGGTCGAGGCTGGCGATCGGCTCGTCCAGGATCAGGAGTTCCGGCCGCTTGGCGATGGCCAGCGTCAGGGCGAGCTGGGCGCGCTGTCCGCCGGACAGCTTGCCTGCCTTCTTCTGCGGGTCGAGCGCCAGTTGCTCGATGCGCCTGCGGGCAAGGCCGGCATCCCACGACGGGTTCATATGCGCGCCGAGTCGCAAGTGGTCCTCGACGCTCAGGCTCGCGTAGGTGGGAGTGTCCTGGGCGACGTAGCCAACCTTGGCCAGTTGCCTGGAGCTGGCGGCTGGCGGATCGCCAAGCACCGAAATCGTGCCGGTCGTCGGTGCCAGCATGCCGGTGGCAAGGCTGATCAGGGTGGTCTTGCCAGCTCCGTTCGGACCGACAAGGCCGGCCACGCGGCCGGACGGGATGCTGAGCGTGCAGTCCGAGAGCGCCCAGCGTCGCCGGTACCTCTTGCCCAGTCCGCGGGCGTCAATGACGGCGGTCATACTGCTTCCTCCTGAAATGCGGACCGGGCAGTCCGCTGAAAGATCGCGTCGATGCTCTCGCTGTCCAGGCCGGCGGCCCGCGCCTTCTGGTACCAGCGCTGCAAGTCCTCGGCTAGGTCCTGGTGGGCAGCGATCGACTCGTCGCTCAGCGTCTTGGTCACGAACGTGCCGACGCCGGGCCTGGCGGCGGCCAGTCCTTGGTACTCGAGCTGGCGATAGGCCTTGAGCACGGTGTTGGGGTTGATCGCCAGTGATCCCGAGACGTCTTTGACCGTCGGCAACTGGTCGCCCTCCCTGAGGAGGCCGAGCCGGAGCGCTTGCCGTACCTGCTGGATCAGCTGCAGATACGGCGCAACCCCGGACCGGCTATCCAGGTGGAACTCGATCACCAGGTCTCCATTTAACTAGGTGACTAGCACAATAGGTTACTAGGGTGCTTGAGGTCAACAGGTCCGCTGCGCGCTCCCCGCACCACAGACCGGAAAATCGGGGACCTTAGCTGGGCGTGCGGCAGCGCCGGCGGAGCCCGGCTCATGGCCCGCCGGTGAGTGGCCGTAGTTATGCGGCCGGGGTGATGGTGACGGTGTATCCGAGTGCCTGGAGCTGGCGGATGTGGTTGCGGGCGTTCTTGTTTTTGTCGATCTTGTTCTGGTAGTGGTCGGGGCCGAGGTCGGCGAAGCGGGCGCGGGGGTCGTGCAGCAGGTGCCAGATGATGACCAGGATGGACCGGGCGACGGCGACCTGGGCTTTGGCTTTCCCGCGGCGGCGGGCGATGCGGTGGTAGCGCTCGCCGAGGAAGGTGGCGGTGCCGGCCGCGCCGATGGCGGCCTGGCCGAGGTAGCCGCGCAGGTAGGTGTTTCCCTGGCCCTTGGCCTGCCGGCTGCGGGAGCCGGACTGGATGGCGCGCGGGCATGCCGGCCCCGGGACACCAGGTGCGCGGCATCGGGGAACCGGGACATATCCAGGCCGGTTTCGGCGATGATCGCGGCGGCCAGGCCGGCGCTGATGCCGGGGATCTCATCGAGGCGGGCGGCCGCGGGCGCCACCGGCGCGTCGGCGGGGGTGCCGGCGCCGGGGCCGGTGGTGCCGTCGGCGTCGATGCCCCAGGCGGCGCGGATCATGGTGAGCTGCTCGCTGATCAGGATGTTCAGCCGGGTGATCCGGGTGTCGATGAAGTCGATCTGGTCGAGCAGCATCTGCGCGAGCTCGCCGTGGTGGTCGGTGAACATGCCGGTCAGCGCCTGCACCAGGGCGTCGTGCCTGGCGCGCATCCGGCCGCGGGCCAGGGCGGCCAGCACCTGCGGGTCGCGCTCGCCGGCGATCAGCGCGGCGATCATGTCCCGGGCCGAGACGGTGGTCAGCGTGGACGCCACCGCCGACACCTTGATCAGCGCGTCCTCGAGCAGCTTCTCCAGCCGCTGCCAGCACCGGGTCCGGTCCTGAGTCAGGTGAGTGCGTGCCCGGGTGTAGTGCCGCAGCGCCCGGATCTCGGCCGGCGGCACGAAGCTGGGCCGAAGCAGCCCGTTCTCGGTCAGCCGGGCCAGCCACATCGCGTCCAGCCGGTCGGTCTTGGGCCGGCCGGGCAGGTTCCTGGCCTGGCTGGCATTGACCAGCTGCACCTGCAGCCCGGCCGCTTCCAGCGCGTAAAACCAGATCCGCCAGTAATCGCTGGTCGACTCCAGCGTCACCTTCTCGATCCGCTGGGCCGTCAGCTGCCCGGCCAGCGCCTGCACCGCGTTCATCGTGGCCGGCACCTCCCAGACCGCGGCCTGCCGGGCACCGGGCCGGGACGGGTGCGGCAGCCGGGTGCACACCATCCCGGCGGCCTTGGCCACATCGACCGCGGCGACCCGCTCGAAGGCCCGCTCGTGCTCCTCATCGTCGATAACCTGCGGCTTGCTCACCGCGGCCTCCCTATGCTTGTGCCGATGGGATAACCAGCGGGCTGCCCGGGGGCCCCGGTCAAGGCAAGATGCCGGAATACAGACCGTCGTGCTCGAGGCAACAACAAGCGACCCGAAGGTCAAGGCCCCGGCGCCAGGCATTTCAGCGGGCTCGCATCCCACTGTGCAACGGCGTCACGGGCAGCCCGCCCACATCCTGCCGCCCGCCGCGCCGCCACCGCAGCCACATCAGCCACCACGCGGCCGGCCCCCCCGCCCGCGCCCGCCCGGATTTTCACGCGGTGCGGCCGCCCCTGCCGGGGGCGAGAAGGCATTTCACGGGTTTTTGCGGCTCGAAACGGGGCAAACTATCCCGCTGAGTGGACAAGATCGATGAAACGTGGCTCCCAGCGTCGGCGACACGCCGGTTAGGGTCTCCCAGCTTCGGCGGTGTGCTCGTTATGGTGAGCAACATGGCGACTCGTGCGCCCAATGGCGCGCGCCCACGTGAGGGCACGGCCAGCCGCCCGCGTCAGTCGGGCAGTTCGACGCGCGCCAGATCCGGGAGCTCGGCGCGCAATCGCCGTGGCTCCAGTTATTCGCGCGGACGATCGCGAACATCTGGCCGCGGCAAGTCGGCCGGCCGCCGCGTCACCAAGCCTCCGCCACCCAGCAATCCGTTCGTGATCCTCGCGGGCTGGGTCGTTGCCGTCCTCGCAGCTGCCTGGCTCGCCGTCGCCCACACGGTGGGCGCAGCCTGCCGCGTCCTCGGTCGCAGCGCGCGCGAACTGGACCCGATGCATCGCCGGGACGGGGCTGGCCTGTTTGCTCTGTGTGCCGCGATCGTCCTCGCCGTCGCCACCTGGTGGCATGTCGCAGGACCGCTGCGACCGGTCGGGAAAGTCGTTCACACGATGTTCGGCTCCGGATCGTGGGCAGCTCCGATCCTGCTGGCACTGCTGGCGTGGCGGTTCCTGCGGCACCCGGACAGGAACGCCGACACCGCACGGATGGTGATCGGCTGGACGGCTCTGCTGCTCGCGTTGCTCGGCCTGGTGCACATCGCGTCCGGGACGCCGGGGATGCGAGCGGGCCTGCCTGTCATTTCCTCGGCTGGCGGCTTGATCGGGTACGCGGCGTCGGCCCCGCTGGTCGGCATCATCACGAAGTGGGCCGCGGTCCCGGTGCTGGTGCTGATCGCCGGATTCGGCCTGCTGGTGATTACCGGTACGCCGCTGCACCGCGTTCCCGATCGAATTGCCGAACTCCGTCGCTTCTTGCTGCGCAGGCAGGATGACGCTGGCGCCGAAGCGGGTGCCGGTGACCAGCCCGGCCGGCCGCAGGCGCGGCTGAGCCGGCGCCGCACCGAAGCGCTCGAGGTCGGCGCGCGCGACCAGGCCTACGAGACTCCGCTGCTCGGCGGCTTGCTCAACCGCAGCCAGCTTCCGAAGAACCTTCCGCGAGGCGACGACGGGGCAGGAACAAGCGCCGCGGACGCCGCTGCCGCTGCACCCGGCCTGGCGTTCGGGCTAGGCGGATCGGATGCTCATGCCGATGACCCGTGGCATGCACCCGGAGAGCCGGAGCCGGCCAGCACGCTGCCAGGCGCGGCCAGTAAGCAACCGAGGAAGGCCGAGCAACTCACCCTCGCTGCTGTCACCGATGGCAGCTACACCCTTCCGCCGGTCGCGCTGCTGAAGCCAGGAACCGTGGCCCGGCCCCGGACCAAGGCCAACGACGCCATGGTCGATGCGCTGTCCGCGGTCCTCGATCAGTTCGAAGTGGACGCGCAGGTCACCGGGTTCACCCGCGGGCCCACGGTCACCAGGTACGAGATCGAGCTGGCGCCCGCGGTCAAAGTCGAGCGCGTCACGCAGCTGTCGAAGAACATCGCCTACGCGGTGAAGAGCGCGGACGTCCGGATCCTGTCGCCGATTCCGGGCAAGTCCGCGATCGGGGTGGAGATACCGAACTCCGACCGGGACATCGTCAGCCTCGGCGACATCCTGAGATCACCGGTGGCGACCTCGGAACAGCACCCGATGGTGGTCGGCCTCGGCAAGGACGTCGAGGGCCGGACCGTGATCGCGAACCTCGCGAAGATGCCGCACATGCTGATCGCCGGGCGCGACCGGGGCTGGTAAGGCGCTGGCGCTCGATACGCCGATTCCCACGCCAGCGGGCTGGACCACGATGGGCAGCGTTCAGCCTGGTGATGAGGTCTTCGACGAGCGTGGCCGCCGTTGCATGGTGATCGCCGCTACTCCGGTAATGCACGGTCGGCCGTGTTATGAGGTCGAGTTCTCAGACGGCACCGTGATCGTCGCCGATGCGGAGCATCTGTGGCAGACCGATACCGTTGCGACCAGAGCTCAGCGGGCGAAGCCGGCTCGCGGCGTGTCCTACTGGCCAGCCGAAGACGCGGCACGCGTGAGCGCGCGCGCAAGTTTTGTTCTGGCTGAGCCCGACCGGCCGGTGTCTACCGCCGAGGTGCTAACTGAGGTCGGCGACCGGTTCAGGAATGTGTTGCTGGCGCTGGCGAGCCGGCTGCCCAAGGAAGGCCGGAATGCGCGGCCCAGCTACCAGCGCAACGGGCGCGCTGTCAGTTTCTGGGCACAGACCTACTCGCGGCATCTGCTGTATAAGTCGCTGGCGGAGCATATCGCCACCCCAGCGGGCTTCGGCCGTCGGCGTCAGTCCGGTACGGAGCCGGTTACAACGTCCGAGATGGCTAGTTCGCTGCGAGCTCTCGGACGGGCTAACCACTCGATCGCCGTCTGTGAGCCGCTCGACTATCCCGAGCGCGTACTTCCTGTGGCGCCTTACACCCTGGGCGCATGGCTAGGCGACGGGCACTCCGCGTGTGCTCGTATCACGTGCGCCGACGAGGAGATCGTGACGGCGATCCACGCCGATGGCTATGTGGTCACCAAGCAGAGCACACGCCTTAACTACGGCATCAGCGAACGCCGCAGTGGATCCGCGTGGCACGACGCTCGGGCCGGCATAATGGCGCGGCTGCGCTCGATGGACCTACTGCACAACAAGCACATTCCTGAGCTCTACCTAAGGTCTTCGATCGAGCAGCGCCGCGCGTTGCTAGCGGGCCTGCTGGACACCGATGGCTACTGCAGCGAGGTCGGACAGGCAGACTTCTCCGTCACGAACGAGCGGCTCGCGCGTGACGTGCTCGACCTGGTCGTCGGCCTTGGCTACAAGGCGAGGTTGCGGACCAAGCCATGCAAGGGCCGGTCCGAGAGCACCTCGACGGTGTACATGATTAGCTTCAGGCCGCACGATCCTGTCTTCAGAGTTGGCCGCAAGCTCGCCCGGCAGGCCGCCATCAAGCCGGCGAGTCCGGCCAGGCGGCGCTACGTCGTCGACGTGCGGCCGACCGAGTCCGTGCCGGTCCGTTGCATTCAGGTCGACAGCCCTAGCCGCCTGTACCTGGCCAGCCGATCCTGCATACCCACCCATAATTCGACATGCATCAACGGATTGATCACGTCAATCCTGCTGCGCGCTACACCGGACGAAGTCCGGATGGTGCTGGTCGACCCGAAGCGCGTCGAGCTGGCGGCGTACGCCGGGATCCCGCACCTGATCACGCAGATCATTACGAACCCGAAGAAGGCATCGGACGCCTTGCAGTGGGTCGTCGGGGAGATGGAGCGGCGTTACGACGACCTGGCTGCTTCCGGTTTCCGGCACATGGATGACTTCAACAAGGCCGTCCGGTCCGGCCGGCTGACGCCGCCGCCGGGGTCCGAGCGAGTCTATGCGCCCTACCCGTACCTCCTCGTGATCGTGGACGAGCTTGCCGACCTGATGATGGTGGCACCGAGGGACGTCGAGGACGCGGTCGTCCGCATCACCCAGCTGGCTCGCGCGGCCGGCATTCACCTGGTGCTCGCTACCCAGCGGCCGAGTGTCGACGTAGTCACCGGGCTGATCAAGGCCAACGTGCCGTCCCGGCTGGCGTTCGCGACATCGAGCCTCACCGACAGCCGGGTGATTCTCGATCAGCCGGGAGCGGAGAAGCTGGTCGGTCAGGGCGACGCGCTGTTCCTGCCGATGGGCACGAGCAAGCCGATCCGGCTGCAGAACGCGTTCGTCACCGAGAAGGAGATCCGGGAGATCGTCGCTCACTGCAAGAAGCAGGCAGAGCCGGTCTACCGTGAGGACGTCGTCGCTCATGAGGGCAAGCAGCGCGAGATCGACGCGGATATCGGCGATGACCTCGACGTGCTTGTGCAAGCCGCTGAGCTGATCGTGACGACGCAGTTCGGCTCGACGTCGATGCTGCAGCGGAAACTGCGGGTGGGCTTCGCGAAGGCCGGGCGGCTGATGGACCTGCTGGAGAGCCGGGGTGTTGTAGGTCCCAGCGAGGGTTCTAAGGCACGTGATGTACTGATACGGCCGGACGACCTAGCGGGCTTGCTAGCGTCGCTGCGCGGTGAGGACTAAGGGATTCGCTGCCAGTTGGCGGCGAGATCGGCGTAGCGGCAAACTTGACGGGCCGCTCTGAAGCGCCAGCCTGTCAACAGCGGGCCGTAACCGGATGTCTACACTTAGTGACCGGTCCCAGGGCTTGGGATCCGGGGAAGCCAACGTCGGGCAGTCGGGCCAGCGGTCCGTGGCCCGGGTCGGGATTACAGCATGATTAGTGGAGGCGTCGCGTGAGCATCGGCGACACCCTGACGGCGGCGCGGCGCGACGCCGGTCTCACCATCACGCAGGTAAGCCAGCGGACCTGCATCAGGGAGACGATCATCCGGGGGATCGAGCGGGGCGATTATTCGGCCTGCGGCGGTGACTTCTACGCGCGCGGCCACATCCGCAACATCGCGCGCGCTGTCGGCCTCGAGCCCGAGGAACTCATCCGCGAGTACGACGCCACTCAGGCGCCGCCGCATCAGATCACTGCGGCCGACGTGTTCCAGCCGTTTACTCCGGTGAAGCTGAAGGAGCGCCGCCGCCCCAACTGGAGCGTGGTGCTGGCGGTCGGCGTCATCGCGGTGCTCGGTGTCATCGGATACCGGTACCTGGGTTCGCGCACTCCCTCGAAGTCGACGAACACGCCGCCGACGGCGCAGTCTGACCGAAAAAACGACACGCCAGCCGCGACCCATTCAGCCGCTCCGCCGCCAGCGCCAACTCATGTACAGGTGACGGTCGTCGCGTCGCGTGGCGCCTTGACCTGGGTCGAGGTCACGTCCCTCAGCGGCCACGTGTACTTCCAGGGTGACATCGGCGCCGCAGCCGGGATCTTGGCGAGGTCCTGGACCGAGAAGCGCCCGGTCAAGATGCAATTCGGCAATCCCGGCGGTGCCACTTTGTACCTGAACGGCAAGAAGCAGCGGTTTTCTGAGACCACGACGCCCATTACCGTGCTGTGCTCGCCGTTGACCTGCACGACGGCGCTCGTCGGCTGAGCGGGTAGCAGACCCGCGTTGCCGCTCGCGCCTGGCAACTGGGCCGCTGACTGCTGTGCAGGTGGCCCAGAGCGGTGCCATGGCACCAAGCCCGTTACCGTAGTCTGCCGGTGTGTCGTCTAGCCAGCTAAACCCAGGTGCTGCCACCCGGCGGGTCCAGATGGTGACTCTCGGTTGCGCCCGGAACGAGGTCGATTCCGAGGAGCTCGCGGCCCGGCTGGAATCTGGCGGCTGGCAGCTGGCCGACGACGCGGACGACGCGGATGTCATCCTGGTCAATACCTGCGGTTTTATTCAGGCGGCCAAGCAGGAATCCATCGACGAACTGCTGGATGCGGCAGGCGGCCGCGCCAAGGTAGTAGCCGCCGGCTGCCTCGCCGAGCGATACGGATCCGGGCTTGCTGAGGCCATGCCTGAGGCGCAGGTCCTGAGCTTCGACGATTACGCCGACATTGCCGCCAAGCTGGACGCCGTCGTGGCCGGACAACGGTGGCATGCGCACGAGCCGCGCGACCGGCGCACGCTGCTCCCGCTCTCGCCTGCGTCGAGGCCCGGCCGTGGCGAGGGTCACCTGCCCGGGCACGGCGTTATCTCGGCTGCCATGCAGACAGAGCGGCTCGTTCCCGCCGTTCAGGCAGATACCGATCGGACGGGTACCGGTGAGCCGGGCGCCGGACATCCGGGCGTGACTCAGATAGCTGACCTGCCGCCAGGCGTGGCGCCGGCATCAGGGCCGCGGGTGGTGCGACGCCGGCTTGGCGGCGGCGTCGTCGCGCCGCTCAAGATCGCGTCTGGCTGCGACCGCAGGTGCACCTTTTGCGCGATCCCGGCGTTCCGCG
Source organism: uncultured Actinomycetota bacterium (assembly GCA_963831615.1). Classification (GTDB taxonomy): domain Bacteria; phylum Actinomycetota; class Actinomycetes; order Streptosporangiales; family Streptosporangiaceae; genus JAJYUU01. The sequence continues at coordinate 1,849,220 of CAWHQU010000008.1, forward strand.
GCGCATTCGTCTCGCGGCATCCTGACGACCTCCTTGCTGAAGCTGGCTGGCTTGCCGATCACGGCGCCCGCGAGCTGCTGCTGGTAAGCGAGAACTCGACGTCGTACGGCAAGGACCTGGGCGACCTGAGGCTGCTCGAGAAACTGCTACCGCAGCTTGCTGGTGTGCCGGGCGTCGGCCGGGTCCGGGTCAGCTACCTTCAGCCGGCCGAGGTGCGGCCAGGGCTGGTCGAGGTGCTGGCGGGCACGCCAGGCGTGGCCAGGTACTTCGACCTGTCATTCCAGCACGCCAGCGGCCCGGTACTGCGGGCCATGCGGCGCTTCGGTGACCGGGAGCGGTTCCTCCAGCTGACAGAGCAGATCAGGCACCTGGCGCCGGACGCCGGGATCCGGTCTAACTTCATCGTGGGCTTTCCCGGCGAGACCGAAGCCGACGTCGCCGAGCTGCAGGCATTCCTGGCGGATGCGAGGCTCGACGCCATTGGCGTGTTCGGCTACTCGGACGAGGACGGGACTGAAGCCGCAGGCTTGTCCGGCAAGCTCCCGGAGGCCGAGATCGCCGACCGGGTCGAGGAACTGGCTAGCCTCGCCGACGAGCTGATGACCGAGCGCGCGGCGGAGCGGATCGGCCAGACGGTCGACGTGCTGATCGACGAGGTGCTGCCGGATGGCAGCTACCTCGGCAGGGCGGATCACCAGGCGCCTGAAGTAGACGGCGCGACCGAGGTCAGGAGTGCGCGGCCGCTTCAGCCGGGCGATCTCGTCTCGGCGGTGGTAACCGGCAGTGCCGGGGTCGACCTGGAGGCTGACGCTGATGCCGCTAGACGAGACCGGGGCACGGGCGCAGGTTGAACTCGGTTCCTCCTGGCGCAGACGGGGACGGCGACGGCGGGCCTGAGAGGTCCGGCTCGCCAGCTACTGGCGTGGCTGAGCAGGCAGGCGGCGCGCAAGAGGCGAGCCCAGCCACGGCGTGCCTGAACGACGGCCGTCAGCTGACCGCGGCAGAAGCCGTGCCCGCGCCGGGCGTGCTGAACGTGGCCAACGCCATCACCGTGCTGCGGTTCGCGCTGGTGCCGGTATTCGTCTGGTTTCTGCTCTCTGGCGGAACCGGTGACCGCGCGATCGCGTTCGTGGCGTTCGCGCTCGCGTCAGTGACTGACCTGCTGGACGGTGAGCTAGCCAGGCGGCGTGGCCTGATCACGGACTTCGGCAAGATCGCCGACCCGATTGCCGACAAGGCGCTGACCGGGTCGGCCCTCATCACGCTGTCTTACCTGGGCGAACTGTGGTGGTGGGTCACGGCAGTCATCGTCGTCAGGGAACTCGCGGTCACCGGCCTGCGGTTCTGGGTCATCAGGCGCGGCGTCATCGCCGCTAGCCGCGGCGGGAAGGCCAAGACGATGCTGCAGGTCATCGCGATCAGTCTGTATGTGCTGCCGTGGCACCTCGGCCTGGCAAGAGAAATCGTGATGGCGGCGGCCCTGGTGGTGACCGTCGTCACCGGCGTTGACTATACGGCCAGGGCAATCCGGCTGCACCGGGCGGTGCAATGACGAGCGCCAGCCACGAGACCACGGCCTGCCACGAGACAACGGGGCTGCTGGCTGCGGAGGCAATCAAGCTGCTCACCGAGGAGGGCCAGACCGTCGCGGTCGCCGAGTCGCTGACTGGGGGCCTGGTGGCGGCGGCGCTGACCAGCGTGCCCGGCGCCTCGGTGGTCGTGCGCGGCGGAGTCGTCGCTTACGCGACCGAGCTCAAGGCTGCGCTGCTCGACGTTCCGGCCGAGCTGCTCGCCCGGCATGGCGCCGTTCATCCGGATGTGGCAGCAGCGATGGCCATCGGAGTGCGGCGGCGGCTCGGGGCCACCTACGGGGCTGCCACGACAGGGGTGGCAGGGCCCGGTCCGGCAGAGGGGAAGCCGCAGGGTACGGTGTTTGTTGCCGTCGACGGCCCGGCTGGCCCGGCCGGAGTTGGACTCCAGCTGGCCGGGGATCGCTGCGCAGGTTCGCGAGGAGACCGTCCTGTCTGTGCTTTCGCTGCTGGTCAGCGCTTTGCGGGAAGATGATTCCTGATTACAGTGTTACGAACCTGTGAACACGCAGCTATGCCCTCTCCCGTACGGTCCGTCAGGACGGGTACGGTAGAGGAGTCAGCAGGTCGACCTCAGGGAGGGAGCGCGACGATGGTCCTGCTTCGTCACTTGCTCGGTGACGCGCTTCGGCGACTTCGTATTCGCCAGGGTCGCACCCTGCGTGAGGTCTCCGCGACCGCGAGGGTATCGCTGGGCTATCTATCCGAAGTGGAGCGCGGCCGGAAGGAAGCCTCGTCCGAGTTGCTGGCTTCGATCTGTGATGCCCTCGGCGCCCCGCTTTCGCAGGTTCTGCGAGAGGTGTCCGATGGATTCGCTCTGGCCGAACTCCAGAACGAGCCGGCCTTCGGCGTACCGCTTGAGCCCGCTATGGCAGGCCAGGACGAGCCGCGGGCGCCTGTCGCCGAGAAGGCGCTGATCCGGACCCAGTCGGTCCGGACGCCAGCCCAGCCGCAGCCGGCAGTGCCGCAGCCCGGACGGGCGCAGGGCGCTCGGGCTCAGGCTGGATCGCAGCGGCTGGTGATGCCGCCACGGAAGCTAGCGGTGCGGCCTGGCCAGCATCTTGCGCCTGCCGAGCCGCTGCTCGAGCCTGTCAAGCTGCCGGGCTCCGAGCCGAAGTTCGACAAGCTGGCCCGCGACATTACGGACATGGTGCCCGTCTAACCCGACCTATCTGGCGCACCGGCTCGGGTAGTACAGGATCGGTAACACGGGATCGGTAACAGGGGCCGGAAACGCTCAGCCTGTCGAGTGCGACGTCCAGGCTGCCGGGTTGTCTGCCAGCTTCCGCACGCTGGCCGGAAGGCTGCCCGACACGATGTGCTCCAGCGTGACTTCCTCGAGAATCGCGCGCTCGTTGGCACGAAGAGCGATCCAGACAGCCTGGAGTGGCTCAGCTGCGCCGGTATAGCCGAGGTTCTCCGGCCGCTCGCCGCGCACACCGACAAGCGGACCGTCTATGGCCCGGATGATGTCGGCCAGCGAAATGTCCCCGGCCGGACGAGCCAGCCAGAAGCCGCCGTCCGGGCCGCGCTGGCTGCGGACCAGGCCTGCCCGGCGCAACTGGGTCAGGATCGCCTCGAGGAACTTCCCCGGGATCTCCTGCGTCCGGGCGAGCTGGTCCGCCGTCACATGACCGCCACCGGAGGCGGCCAGCTCGATAACCGCGCGCAGCGCGTAATCTGAGCGAGCGGACAGACGCATATGCAGCATTATGCAGGTAACCGCGGCCGACTTCGCCACGGCGCTCCGTTGAACGGGGCTAGATCAACGGCTGCGGCCTCGGCCGGACCGCTTGTATTCGCGGCCGACGGCGGTTACCGGGCGATCAGGCCCAGGATCTCGGCGGCGGCGCGGGCGCTGCTGCGCGCAGCGCCGTAGCTCGCCAGATAGCTGTTGGCCGAGGTGGGCCGCCACACTGGCAGGCCCATTTCCAGCAGGACCGCATCGGGTCGCGCGGCCAGTATCAGTTCGGCCGCGGCGGCTGCCACCGGGTGCCGGTGCGCATCCCGCACGACGATGATGAGCGTGCGGCCAGCGGCGTCGGCCAGTATCCCGTTGACCACGCCTGCCAGGCTGCCGGCGGGCGTGCCAGTGCTGATCTCCCGGTAGCTGCCGGCCGGCACGATACTGCTTCAGGCCCCACGGCACTGCCCCGACGGCGAGATTTGACGGCGGCACGAGCTGAACGACGACAGGCCGGTCCGAGACGGGCAGCGGTCCGGATACCGAGATGGCGCGCCGGGCCGCGGTCAGCCCGATCGGGCTGTCGGCGGCAAACTGCGCCGTGCCGGGCGCCGGTGCATCGGTAGCCGCCGCGGCGGTCCAGGCACGCAGCTCGGCCACTCGAGCCGCGGCCTCTTCCAGCCGCTCACCGGGCAGCCTGCCGGACCGGACCGCCGCCATCAGGGCAGCCTTGACGCTGAGAAAACTCACCTGGTCCTGGTCGCGGCCCAGGCACAGCAGGTCGGTTCCGGCTATGACGGCCTGCACAGCGGCTTCGGGAATCCCGTACTGCTCGCTGACCGCGCGCATCTCCAGGCCGTCGGAGACGATGACGCCGGTAAAGCCAAGTTCGCCGCGCAGCAGGTCGGTCTGGGCGCGGCGGGACAACGATGCCGGCAGCTCGCCGGTTAGTTCCGGCACCCGCAGGTGGCTCGGCATAATGGCGCGCACGCCCGCCGCGATGGCCGCCTCGAACGGCGGCAGGTCCCTGGCGCGGAGCACGCTGAGCGGCGCGTCTACGGTAGCAAGCACCAGGTGGGAGTCTTCGGTGGTGCTGCCGTGACCGGGGAAGTGCTTCGCGCAGGCGGCGACGCCTGCAGATTGCAGGCCGTTAACCGCGGCGGCCGCGTGCCGGGCCACCAGATCCGGATCGGCTCCGAATGATCTCGTGCCGATCACCGGGTTCCCAGCCGCCGTGTTGACGTCCACCGCCGGGGCTAGATCCAGGTTGATGCCGAGTGCTGCCAGGTCGGCGCCAAGTGCCGCGTAGACAGACCTGGTCAGCTCGACGTCGTCAATTGCCCCGAGAGCGGCGTTTCCCGGATAGTCGCTCCCGGACTGGTGGGAGATCCTGGTGACGTCGCCGCCTTCCTCGTCGATCGCGATGACCGGTTCCGGGGCGGCCGCCCGCAGCCGGCTGGTCAGCGCGGCCAGCTGGTGGTCGTCCTCGACGTTCAGGCCGAACAGGGTGACCCCGGCCATTCCGTCGGCCAGCGCGGCGCGGATCCAGTCAGGCTCCAGTCCGCCGGGGAACGGCGGAATCAGGACTGCGTCGGCTAGCCGGCCCAGGACTGGGTCGGCTTCGAGTTCCTGTGTCATCCCTTCACGGCTCCGGCGGTCAGGCCACCGACGAGCCTGCGGCGGACGATCAGGAAGAAGATGATCACCGGGATCGTATACATGGTCGAGGCGGCCATGATCGGCCCCCACTGCGCTCCGCCGCGGCCGAAGAAATACGTCACGTAAATCGGCAGCGTGTAGTCACTGTGTGCCTGCCCGAGGAAGGTCAGCGCCACGATGAATTCGTTGTACGCGGTGATGAAGGCGAAAATGCTGGTCGCCACCAGGCCCGGCGCGACGAGCGGGAACAGGATCCGCCAGAAGATCCGGAAGCTGGTAGCCCCGTCGATCGACGCGGCCTCCTCCAGTTCCTTCGGGATCGTTGCGACGAAGTTGCGCAGCATCCAGATCGAGACCGGCAGCGCCTGAGCCGAGTACACGATGATCAGGCCGACCAGGTTCTGCAGGAGGTTGAGCCGTTCGAAGTCGAGGAACAGCGCGATGATCAGTGCCTGTGCCGGGATCATCTGCACGATCAGCAGCATCACCAGGAACGATGCGCGGAGCCGGAAGCGGAACCGGGCAACCGCCACCGATGCCAGCAACGACACCACCGACGCGACCAGCACGGTGGCGAGCGTCACCGCGAGGCTGTTGCGGAAGAACAGCCAGACCGAACCGATGCCGGACACCTGGCCACTGATGACGGCGCGGAAGTTGCCGATCGTCGGGTGTGCCGGGATCAAGCTCGGCGTCAGCGAGTAGATCTCCTGCGACGGCTTGAACGCCGTCGAGACCATCCAGAACAGAGGGAACAACGTCAGCAGCGCGATGACGACGCCGAACGCGTTGAGGCTGGCCCAGCGGACGCGCCGGGCCGTCCTGGCCCGGCCTGCACCAGCCGACCTGGCTTTGCTGGGATTGCTTGCGACCGGCACCGCAGTCGGTGACTGCGCGACGTGCGTGCTCGGCGTCATCATGTGAGGGCTCCCTGCCGGACCGAGGAGCGTACATAACCGACGGTAACGACCAGCAGGATGATCGCGAAGATCAGCGCAATCGCGCCGCCAAGGCCGTAGCTCGGCGGCAAGCTCGCGAAGGCTTTGTCGTAAAGGTAGAGCGAGAGGTTGTACTCGTTCTGGTTGCCGGGGAAGCCGGTAATGATGTAGCTCTGCCCGAAGATGTTGAAGTCCCAGATCACCGACAGCAGCAGGAGCACCAGGAAGATCGGCTTCAGTAGCGGATAAGTGATCTTCCAGAACACGCGCCAGGGGCTCGCGCCGTCTACCCGCGCGGCCTCGAGCAGTTCGGCAGGGATCGTCTTCAGGCCGGCCAGCACCGACACGGCGATGAACGGGAACGCCTGCCAGACGACGAGTACCGCGATCACCGCGTACGCCTGGAAGGCCCCGGTCGTGGTCCAGTTGTATTGCGCCCAGTTGTTGCTGCCAACAAGCCAGTGCGGAAGCTTTGACAGCACCCAGTCGACGACGCCGCCGTCGGGGTTGACGAGCCAGTAGAACAGCACTGCCGCCGAGATCGGCGGCGTCGCCCATGCCATGAGCGCGGCGGTGCTAACGAAGGCGGCCATCTTCTTGCCGAGCCGGTTCAGCAGCAGGCCGACGATTGTCCCGGCGACCATGGTGGCTGGCACGACGACGACCGCGAGCATGACGGTGTTGCGCAGCGACAGCCAGAACTCGGAGTCCTTGAAAGTGCTGGTGAAGTTAGCCAGGCCGACCCATTGCGTGGGAGCGGCGCCGGTGATCTGCATCAGGCTGTAGTTCTGGAACGAGAAGATGACCACCTGGATGAGCGGCCAGAGCAAGACCAGCGCGATGCCAATGAGAGCGGGGGTAAGCAGCAGATATGGCGCCAGCTTGTGGCGGCGGACGAAGGCACTCGCAGCGAACGGGCGCCTCGCAGGCCCGCCGCCCGGTAGTCCCTCCGGCAGTCCCGCGGGAAGGACAGCGTGCGGTTGCTCGATCATCCCGGCCATCTGGCTCGTCAGCTCCCTTCAATCACCCGGCGGCCGGGCGGCCCGGCCGGCTCGCGCGAGCCGGCCGGGACACTCAGCGAGGGATCAGGTTTCGCTTCCGGTGTTGAGCACGTTCTGCAGTTCGGTGTTCGCCTTGTTCACGGTGGCGGCGAAGTTGGCGCCCTGCATCAGTGACTTCATCATGTTCGGGATGATCTGGTCGGTGGCGTCAGCAGTTCCCCAGTTCTTCGAGTTGAGCGGGGAGATCTGGGTGTAGCCGGCGGCCTTAGCGAAACCGGACAGGAGCGGGCTGCTCGCGTAGGTCGGGTTCGACAGCTGCGAAGTGAACTCAGGGAAGAAGCCCTGAGAGTTCGCGAACGTGGTGGCGTTGGCCGGGCTGTCCATGACCGAGACCAGGTCCCACGCCGCGGTCTTGTTCGTGCTCTTCGCCCACACGCCGAGGTCCGAGCCGCCGGCAAAGGCCGGCGCCGGGTTCGGGCCGTTCTCGCTCGGGATCGGGAACGACGCCCACTGCGCCTCGTTCTTGGCGCTCACTGCCTTCAGGGAGGACTCGGCCCACGGTCCGTCGATGTACATGTCGAGCGTGCCCTTGGCGAAGTCCTCGTCGCTGCCGCCCGAGGTGGCGCCGGGAGCGCCGAGCTCGGTCTGGCCGATGTACTTGGCTGGGGAGACATGCTCGGTCAGCAGCAGATTGGCGTAGAACTTAATGCCGGCTTCGGACTGCGGCGAGTTGAGCTGCGCGACCCATTTGCCGCCCTGCTGCACCGCTACCTGGCCGCCAGCGCCCCAGATGAAGCTGACGATCGCGTTGGTGTAGTTGCTGGGCGCGCCGAGGCCGTAAGTGCCCGGATAGGCCTTCATCAGTGCCTTGGCATCGCTCGTCAGCTCAGCCCAGGTCGCGGGTGCTGAGGTGATGCCGGCCTTGGCGAACTGGTCCTTGTTGTACCAGATCCCGCGGACGCCGCCGAACCACGGCACTGCGTAGTTGCTGCCGCTGATGGTGTCGTTGGCCAGGTTGCCGGCAATGATGTCCGAGCCGTTGGACCACGCTTTGACGTTGCTCGTGACGTTCGCCAGCGCGCCCTCGGCAGCTACGCCAGGTGTGTCGGTGTTGCCCAGCTCGGTGATGTCGGGGCCGCCCTTGCCGCTGCTGAGGGCGTTGGTCCAGTCCGTGGTCCGGTTGCCCCACGGGATCCAGTCCACGGTGACCTTGGTGCTCTTGTACTGCGGGAACTGCTTGTGGAACTGGGCGACGACGCCAGTCATCCAGGTGACCTGAGACGGGACGGACGCGCCCATCCGCCAGACGACGAGCTTGGCGGGGGCTGATGACCCCGAGGTTGGGCTAGTGCTCGAGCCGCAGCCCGCAATGCCCGCGGCAGTTCCCGCGAGCGCGACGGCCATCCCTAGTGCGGCCGCCGATCTGGTGAAAGTCACTGATCGATCTCCTTCCCGGCTGTGTCAGCGGAAGTGACGTCCTCCGGGCGGACGTCTCCGGCCGGGCTTGGCCTGACGGCCGGCGCCTACCCTAGATGGCGGACCTGACTAGTCCGGCCCGCCGGAAGCTGCTGGCGCCTGCCAGGGCTGAGCCCCGATGATTGCTTGCGCAGAAACTAACAGGAAACTTTCCTATAAGATAGAGTCCGTTGCAATATTGAGACACACGCTGTGTTCGCGCAGGTCAAGCGGCGCGAAATTGTCTCGCCCGGCCTAGGGTTTCGGATGAAACAGGCTTCGGGTGAGCCTGAGCCGGATAAGGGGTGGGGAATGCAGCGACGGCCTGGGACGCCCAGCTTGCTGCGCGAGCTGAACGACAGATCCGCGCTCGAGCTGCTGCTCAGCGGCGGGCCGATGACCCGGTCGCAGCTCGGCGAGCACACCGGGCTGTCCAAGGTCACCGCGTCTCAGCTGCTGTCCCGGCTCGAGGAGCGCGGCATCGTCGCCGTTGCCGGAGAACTCGCAGGCGGGCGCGGGCCGAACGCTGCGTTGTACGCGGTGGTGCCGTCTACCGCCTACGTGGCCGGGTTGCATGTCGAGCAGGACGTGGTGAGCGCTGGCGTGGCCGACATCACCGGGAACGTGGTAGCCCGGATCTCGGTCGACCCGAGCGACTCGGCGGACCCGGTCGCGCTGGTGCGCGGCGCGGTGCTGGCAGCGTGCTTGTCAGCCGGCGTGCCGGTGGAGTCGTTGCGCGCATTCGTCATCGGCACCCCCGGCGTCCTGGATCCGCGTACCGGCGATCCGCGCCTCGCCGTCAACCTCCCGGCGTGGCACGAAGGTGTACTGGATGCGCTGCGCAGCGATCTTGGTCGGCCGGTGACGCTGGAAAACGACGTGAACCTGGCCGCGATGGCCGAGCAAGCGGTCGGGGCGGCCGTCGGCGTTCCCGACTTCGTACTGGTCTGGATCGGCGTCGGCCTGGGGCTCGCCACCGTACTCTCCGGGCGGCTGCACCGGGGCGTTGGCGGCGCGGCGGGGGAGATCGGGTACCTGCCGGTGCCGGGCGTGCCGCTGCCCGAAGATCTTTCCCATCCCGCTACCGGAGCCTTTCAGCGTCTCGTCGGCGCGCAGGCCGTGCTGCCGCTGGCCCAGTCCTACGGGTTCGCCGAGCCGACCGCGGCCAGGGCAGTCGCGTCAGCGGTGAGCGCGGTTTCGGCGGGCAATCAGGCCGGCGCGGACTTCTTGTGCGAGCTGGCCGTACGGGTCGCGACCGGGGTCGCCGCAATCTCGGTAGTGCTCGACCCGGGCCTCGTGGTACTTGGCGGCGATGTCGGCCTGGCGGGCGGGACCGAGCTGGCTGACCGAGTCGCGGCCGACGTGGGCCGGTTCTGCCCCGCTAAGCCGATCGTGGTGCCTACCGCGGTCGATGGCTGGCCGGTGCTGCGCGGCGCCATCCTGGCTGCCGTCGGCCAAGCCCGTGCGGAGTTGCTGGCCTCGGTCGCCGAGCCGGCCTAGCTCCGGCTGAGTGGTCTGGCCGACTGGAGGCGTTTCGCATGATCGTTCTGGGCGGGACATCCCTGACCTGCGCCGAGGTCGCGGCCATCGGCCGCCGGCTGGCACCGGTCGAGATCGGCGACGAAGGCAGAGTCAGGGCCGTTGCCGCTGCGATTGCGGCCCGCACTGCTGCCGAGCAGGCAGTCCAGTCTGGCGGGGCGGTCTACGGCCGGACTACCGGTGTCGGCTTCAACCGCGGGATCGAAGTTGCCGCTGACGACCAGCGGCTGAGCGGCCTGCGACTGCTTCGCAGCCACGCTGCCGGGGCTGGCCCGCCACTGGCGCCGGAGGTCGGGCTGGCCATGCTGGCGGTCCGGGCTAACCAGCTCGCCGCGGGCGGGTCTGGCGTCGACGCGGGCGTGCTCGACGTCCTGGCCGACTGCGTCAACCGCGGCTTCCGGCCGCCCGCCCTGCGTTACGGCGCGATCGGCACCGGGGACCTGACCGCACTCGCGGCTACCGGGCTTTGCCTGCTGGGCGAGCGGGACTGGGTGGCGCCTGAGAGCTACCACCCGGCCAGCGAACTGACAGCAGCGGCACCGCCGCGGTTCGCCCTGGAACCGGCCGACGTGCTGGCTTTCATGTCGAGTAACGCCGCGACACTCGCCGAGGCCGCCATCGCATGCGCTGACCTGACCGGCCTGCTCGCAAGCAGCACGGTGATCGCGGCGCTGAGTCACGTCGCGGCTGGCGCATCGGCCGAGGCCTACGCCGAAGCTGTGCAGTCGGCCCGCCCTCATCCGGGCCAGATTCAGGTCGCGCGAGAGATGCGCAGGCTGCTGGCCGGGCAGTCACAGACGTCGGCCAGGGTGCAGGATCCTTACGGTTTCCGGGCGCTGCCGCAAGTCCACGGTGCAGCGGTCGATGCGCTCGGACACGCTGAGCGGGTTGTCGCCCGCGAGCTGAACTCCGCTGCCGAGAATCCGCTGATCGACGTGGCCGGGCAGCGGATCTGGCACAACGCGAACTTTCACACCGCCTATCTGGCGCTGGCGCTGGACTCTGCCCGTGCTGCCGTGTTCCAGACCGCGGGCCTGTCAGCAGCCCGGCTCGGCGCGCTGCTCGATGACCGCGTTACCGGCCTGGCCACGTTTCTTGCTATGGATGTTGCGCCTAGCTCAGGCCTGATGATGGTGGAGTACGCGGCGCACTCGGCCCTCGCTGACATCAGCCGGCTGGCTGCCCCGGCGGTGCTGGGCGGCGCGGTGCTGTCGGTTGGCGCTGAGGAGCACGCCGGGTTCGGGACGCAGGCGGCATGGTCAGCGACCGAGACGGTGCGGGCCTTCCGGGTGGTGCTGGCGTGTGAACTTGTCGCCGCTGTCCGTGCGCTGCGGCTGCGCGACTTGCGCCCGCGCAGTGCAGTGCTGGCGCAGGCCTTCGAGGTCGCGCACGCAGTGCTGCCGGTCTCGATGGCGGACCGGCCGCCCGACGAGGATCTGACCGCCGCCAGCCAGTTGCTGGCCGGGCTCGCGGATCCGGCGGCTTTCGCGGCCGGGTGAGAGGAGCGCCGCCGGCGGTTGGCGAGTCTGCGACGATATCGGTTTGGTCATCACCGTTGCGCTGACGAGCCAGCTAGGCAAGAGTCCAGGCATGGAATACGTAATGTCCAGCCGCTGGTCGCTGATGGAGCGTTTTGACATCACCGACGTCTCGGGCACACCGCTGTTCGAGGCGCGGGGCCATCTCGGCGCGCGGATCTCGCTGCTCGATACGCGCGGCCAGGAGACCGCCGAGATCCGCAAGCACCTCATGACCGATACCCATGAGGTTTACGTGGGCGGACAGCGCGTTGCCCAGGTGCGGCACGCGGGTATCTTCGGCGACAAGTACGACATTGAGTCGGGCTTCGGCAGGCTGGAAGCGCGCGGCCACTTCGACGGCGGCGATTACACCGTCAGCCGCGGTGGTGCGCCGGTGGCAAGGATGGTGCGCAAGTTCTCGCTGCGGGAGAAGTTCGCGGTCGACGTCGCCGACGAGGAGAATCAGGCATTCCTGCTCGCGATCGTGCTTGCCATCGAGGCGATCCATGACGAGCGCCGGCAGCAGGGAAACCGTGGTGCGGGAATGGGCATGGGGATGGGCATGGGCTTGGGTGGCGGCGGCATCGCCGGGATGATCGAGCGCGACATCCTATGAGGCGAACCACGGGGGACGAACCGGGGGAGTCTGACGGGGCGGGTAACTGATGCTCGTCGCGGACATCGACACGCCGGCGCTGCTCGTCGACGCTGCAGCCCTGGAGGAGAACCTCGCCACCATGGCGGCGGCGCTGCCCGGTGCCCGCCTGCGGCCGCACGTGAAGGCGTATAAGTGCACCAGCCTCGCGCGGCGGCAGGCCGCCCTCGGCCACCGGGGCTTCACCTGCGCGACGATCCGGGAGTGCGAAGGGATGGCCGCGGCCGGCCTTGGCGAGGACCTGCTGCTCGCGAACGAGGTACTCGACACCAGGCGGCTGGGCAACCTGGTGGCCGCTGGCGCACGGGTGACGGTCGCCGTCGACTCCGCCGAAACCATCGAGGCAGCTGTCGCGGGCGGAGTTCGCGAGGTCGTGATAGACGTCAACGTGGGGCTGCCGCGGTGCGGCTGCTCGGTGCAGGATGCCGGGCGGTTTGCCGAGCTTGCCCGCAGGAGCGGGCTGGAGGTCCGCGGCGTCATGGGATACGAGGGTCATGTCGTCGGCTTGCCTGATGCGGCCGAACGGGCCGAGCGGTGCAAGATCGCGATGGAGCTACTCGTCGCTGCGCACGCCGATGTCGGCGGTGAGCTCATCTCGGGCGGCGGTACTGGTACGTATGCGATCAACACCTGGGTGAACGAGATCCAGGCCGGGTCCTATGCGCTGATGGATACGGCGTACGGCCGCCTCGGACTGCCCTTCAAGCAGGCGGCCTTCGTGCTGGCGACGGTCGTGTCTGCGTCCGACGGCCAGAGCGCGACGGGCATCGTCTGGCGCGAGCGCGACGAGCCGCTAGGCCGCGAGGGCTGGGCGGTCGGCAACGCTGGCCTGAAGGCTCTCGCCATGGACCACGGGAACCCGGAGCTGATCGGCGGGAACGTGATGTTCTGCTCTGACGAGCACGTGACGTTTGCGCCGCCGCGGCCGGTCGGGGAACTGGCCTGGCTGGCGCCCGCTCACATCGACCCGACGATGTCCAAGCACGAACGCCTCTACTTGTTCTCCGGTGACTCGGTAGTCGATGTCTGGCCAATTGACCTGCGCGGATGGTAAGGAGCAGTAGCTGATGAGACGGGATCACGATGCGGTCAGCCGGCCCGGTGGCCGTGCTGCCGTGCTGGTGGCTTCGATCGGGCTGGCGCTCGGCCTGATGACCGTCACCGGCGGTGGACTCGCCACCGGCGGTGGACTCGCCGATGCCAGGCTGGCGAGTGCGGCGAGCGCCAGCCACGGCGCGGGGTCAGTTGCCAGCTCCAAGCCGCTGGCCGGCAAGATCGTCGGTATCGACCCAGGGCACAACGGCCTCAACTACACCGACCCTGCCTACCTCAACCACAAAGTCTGGAACGGCCGGGAGTGGGAAGACTGCGACACCACCGGCACCGAAACGGCGAGCGGCTACACCGAGGCCAAATTTAACTGGAACGTCGCCAAGTACCTGCGCGCGATCCTGATCAAGGATGGCGCGAAGGTAGTGCTCACCCGGCACAACAATCACGGCCTCGGTCCGTGCGTCACTCGGCGCGCGCGGATCCTGGACCGGGCACACGCGAACGTGTCAATCGATATACACGCGGACTGGGCCGCTTCCTCTGGTCGTGGGTTCACCGTCCTCGAGCCAGTCGCCGACGGCCCGAACAACAAGGTGATCAAGTCCTCGCTTCGGTTCGGGCAGGACGTGCACGCCGCGATGCGCGACCGCACAAAGATGCCGGTCAGCGACTACTACGGGCACAACGGCTACATCCGGCGTGACGACCTGGCAGGCCTGAATCTCACGACCATGCCGAAGGTCCTGATCGAGTGCGGGAACATGAACAACGCGCGGGATGCCGCTCTGCTGGTGCGCCCGGGCGTGCAGCGGAGTATCGCGCGGGCCTTGGCCGCAGCGATCGTCCGGTTCCTTACCGGCCGCTGAAGCTCAGGCTGGTGCGGATTCGGGCCGCAGATCGCGCCAGCTGCGACGCGGGCCGGGCCGCGCGCGACACTTCATGCGACCGTCAACCACATATCGGGGTATAGCGGACAGCTGAGGAAGCTGGTCGCATGAAGTGTGGTCGCGGTCCCATGAAACGTGGTGACGGCCGGGGCGCGTCGGCCAGGTGGGACCGACAAACCTAAGCGCGCAGGCGGAGGCCGCGCGGAGTCGGCCGGAAGCCGGCACTGGCGAGCGCGACAGCCAGCGGTGAGTCGTACACGTCGGCGCCGTCGGCTCGCTCGACGGTCAGCCGACCGAGAGCGCCGGCCCGCACTGCTGCCGCCAGCGCCGCGGAGGCCGGTTCGAGCAGGGCCGGCTCACTGGTCCAGGACAGCAGTGTCTTGCCGCCGCGCTCCACGTAGAGGACAAGCTCGCCGTCCGCGAGCACGACCAGTGCGCCTGCCTTGCGACCGGGCCGGTGACCAGCCGAGCCGTCGCCCGGCCGGTCTGGCCACGGCAGCGCGGCGCCGTAGGCATTAGCCGGATCGGTGGCGGCCAGAACCATGATCTGCGGCTCGGTGGTGCTGCGGGCGCTCGCCTGGGTGTCCCAGGGGTCGGCTTGAACTGGCCGGCGTGCGGCGTCGGCCAGGGCGCGCATCCGGTCTACCGCACCCGGCAACGCGAACTGTGCGGCGCCGAGACCCTCGACGAAGTATCCGCGCCTGCACTGGCCACCGTCTTCCATAGCGCGCAGCACCGGGTACAGCGCGCCGAATCCGCCTGGCACACGCTCTGCAGCCACCGCGCCGCGGATCAGGATCCCGTACCGGTCCAGCAGTACGAGAGCCTGAGCGTGCAGGCGGCGCGTGGGGTCACTCGCAGGCGCCGGCAGAGCGGACCACCGGCCGGTCACTGTGGGAGGTCCGGTGTGCGAGGGCATCGCGCCACGGCCGAAGCGCGGCCGTCTCGATATGGCGGAACCAGGCCGGGCAGGCGCCTGTCGCGGACCGGTTTCGTCGCTGGCCGCGACCGGCCGGCCTGCCCCGAGCACTGTACGAAGCGGCGCCAGCGTGTCGTTAGTGAGCCGCCCGGACCAGACCAGATCCCAGATCGCGCTCGCGACATCGCGGTCGCTGACTGTGACCGGCTTGCCTTCCTGTGCTGCGATGGCCGCCTGGATCCGCTCGGTGATGTTGCGGAAGAACAACGCACCGCCGCCCGCCAGCGCACCGAGAACGGCTTCGTGCACCGGTGTCGTAGTTATGTCGACCGGCTCGGGCAGCAGCAGCGGGGCCGCGGCGGCTGGCGCCATGATGATCCAGCCGTCACTGCCGGGCAGTGCTCCCGCGCCGGCCCAGACAATCTCGCCTGCCGCAGTGAGCTCGTCCAGAAGCGCCGGGGAGTAGCCGGGCACGCGTCCAGGGAGCACGAGCGTTTCGAGTGCGGACGCCGGGATCGCTGCCCCGGCAAGCTGGTCGATCACTTCGTAGACGGCGTCGGCCCTGGCTGGCCGCGGCCGGGCAACACCGGTGCCAGGACTCCTGGCCGCGGCCCTGTCGGCGCGCTGCCAGGCAGGCAGGAAGGCCGCATAGGCGGATGGGGGCGCCGGCTCGACTTCCTTGCGCAGCTTGGCCAGGCACCGGCGACGCAGCAGGCGCAGTACCCCGACCTCGCACCACTGGATGCCCGCGGTCGGCTGGAAGTCACCCTCGGACAGCGCGCCTTCGGCCGTGAGCCGGTGCAGGGCTCCGGCCACGACAGCGACGCCCAGCCCGTACCGCTCCGCGACCGCAGCGGCACCAAACGGGCCATGCGTCCGTGCGTACCGCAGCACCAGGTCGCGCAGCGGATCGGGGACTGGTTCGGTGAAGGCATCCGGCACGCCCGGCGGCAGTGCCACCCCGAGCGCATCGCGCAGGCGGCCGGCGTCCTCGATGGCGCTCCAGCGCTGCTGACCGGCGATACGCAACTCGAGAACGCGCCGCTGGGTAGCGAGGCTGGCCAGCCAGGACGGCGCTTGCGCCGGGTCGGCCGACCGGTCAGCGACTTCAGCGGTGGTCAGCGGGCCAAGCGCCCGGAGCATGTCGGCGACCGCCTCAGCGTCCCGGCAAACCCGGCCTGGCGCGAGCCGCTGCAGCTCACGCTCGGTTTCGTCGACGACTAGCGGGTCCAGCAGCTCGCGCAACTCCGCCTGGCCGAGCAGCTCGGCCAGCAGAGCCGAGTCGAGCGCGAGCGCCTGAGCCCGCCGCTCGGCAAGGGGCGCGTCGCCTTCGTACATGAACGCGCCCACGTACCGGAATAGCAGCGACTTGCTGAACGGCGACGCGGTCGGCGTCTCGACCTCGACCAGCCGGACGCGGCGCGCGGCGATATCGCGCATCAGCGCCGTCAGGCCCGGCACGTCGAATACGTCCTGCAGGCACTCCCGCATCGTCTCCAGCGCGATCGGGAACGTGCTGTACTGGCTGGCCACCGCGAGCAGCTGCGCGGATCGCTGGCGCTGCTGCCACAATGGCGTGCGCCTGCCCGGCTGCCGTCGCGGCAGCAGTAGCGCACGTGCCGCGCACTCCCGGAATCTGGACGCGAACAGCGCGGACGTGCCGACCTCCGCGGTCACCACTTGCGCCACTTCCTCCGGGTCGAGCACGGCGATGCCCGCAGGGGGCGGATCGTCGGCGTCCGGCACCCGGATCACGATGCCGTCGTCAGTATGTTGCGCCTGCACGTCCATACCGCCGTACCGGTCGCGCAGCCGGGCTGCGATCGCCAGTGCCCAGGGCGCGTGCAACTGGGCACCGTACGGGCTGTGCAGGACCAGGCGCCAGTCGCCGAGCTCGTCTCGGAATCGCTCAAGCACCAGCGTGCGGTCGTCTGGCAGGTAGCCGGTAGCTTCGCGCTGCCGGTGGAGGTAGGAGACCAGGTTCGCGGCTGCAAGTTCGTCCAGGCCGCCACTGCGGAGCCGGTCGATTGCCTCAGGGCGGGACACCGAGCCGAGCTCCCGGCAGAACGCGCCGATCGCCGCCCCTAGCTCGGCCGGACGTCCGGGGGCATCGCCTTTCCAGAACGGCAGCCTGCCCGGCTGGCCCGGTGCGGGCGACACGAGCACCTGGTCTGCGGTAATGTCCTCGATCCGCCACGACGTCGCGCCGAGCACGAAGACGTCGCCCACTCTGGACTCGTAGACCATCTCCTCGTCCAGCTCGCCAACCCTGCGGGAGTGCCGGCCGGACCGGTCAGTCTGGCCGCCGGCCAGGAACACGCCGAACAGCCCGCGGTCAGGGATCGTTCCGGCGTTGCTGACAGCGAGCCGCTGGCTGCCCGGACGGCCGGTCAGCGTTCCGGTGGTGCGATCCCAGACCAGCCGCGGCCGGAGGCCGGCGAAGTCCTCGCTCGGATACCGGCCTGACAGCATGTCCAGAACGGCGGTTAGCACCGGCCGGGTGAGCCCGCTGAACGGAGCCGCCCGGCGGACCACCTGCTCCAGTTCGCCGACCTCCCAGTCGTCCATCGCGGTCATCGCGACGATCTGCTGGGCCAGCACGTCGAGGGGGTTGCGGGGCATCCGCACCTCTTCGATCTGCCCGGCGTGCATCCGCTGGGTGACGACTGCGGTCTGGACGAGGTCTCCCTGGTATTTCGGGAAGAAGATGCCGCGGGACTCGTCGCCGACGTGATGTCCGGCCCGCCCGGTCCGCTGCAGGCCGCTGGCGACCGACGGCGGCGACTCGACCTGGATCACCAGGTCGACCTCGCCCATGTCAATGCCGAGTTCGAGGCTGGAGGTCGCGACGACGGCCGGGAGCGTTCCGGCCTTGAGCGCTTCCTCGATCTGGCTGCGCTCCCGGCGGGAAACCGAGCCATGGTGCGCGCGCGCGACAACGCCGGGCGCCCCGGCGGTTGCTCCCGCCTGACCCATGAGCTCCGCAGGCGGCCGGGCGTAGTTGTCGCCGAAGGATGCCGGTGGCTGGTCTGCACTCTCCGCCACCCGCTCGGCCGCCAGGTCGTTCAGCCGCGCGCAGAGGCGCTCTGCCAGCCGCCGGGAGTTGGCGAAGACGATGGTCGACCGGTGGCTCTGGATCAGGTCAAGTACCCGCTCCTCGACGTGCGGCCAGATCGAATGCTGCCGGGCCGGATCTCCATCGCCGGGCCGCGACTCGCCGCCAGGTCCCGGCGCCCGGCCAGGTCCTGCCGAGCGCACAACTCGCCCGTCGGCCATCGGGACGCGGACGGCATCGGCTTCATCGGAGCCCTGCAGGTCGGCCATGTCCTCGACCGGGACAACGATCTGCAGATCGAGCCGCTTTTCACTGGGCGGCGCGACGATGGTCACCGGCAACGCGCCGCCCAGGAACGCGGCTACTTCCTCGGGTGGCCGTACCGTGGCCGACAACCCGATGCGCTGGGCCGGCATACCGGTCCGCAGCGCGTCGAGGCGCTCTAGCGACAGCGCGAGATGCGCACCGCGCTTGCCGCCGGCCAGCGCGTGCACTTCGTCGACGATGACGGTCTCGACGCCGCGCAGGCCATCTCGCGCCTGCGAGGTCAGCATCAGGAACAGTGACTCCGGCGTGGTGATCAGGATGTCAGGCGGTTTGCTCGCCAGCTTCCGGCGCTCGTCAGCGGCTGTGTCGCCGGTCCGTACTGCGACGGTTATGTCCGGTTCGGGCCGGCCGAGCCGCCGGGCAGCGTGAGTCACGCCGGTGAGCGGCGAGCGAAGGTTCCGCTGGACGTCTGTGGCCAGCGCCTTGAGCGGCGAGATGTACAGCACGCGGCAGCGCCGCTTGGGGTCAGCAGGTACGGGCTCGCTCGCCAGCTTGTCGATGGCCCACAGGAATGCGGCCAGCGTCTTGCCTGAGCCGGTCGGGGCGATAACCAGCGTGTGATCGCCCTTCCCGATCGCGCTCCAGGCCCGCGCCTGGGCAGGCGTGGGCTCGGCGAACGCGGACTCAAACCACGCTCTGGTCGACTCGCTGAAGTCAGCGAGTCCCGGAGCGCTGGTCGATGCCATACCTCCATCTTGCCTGGCGGCACTGACACCTGGTGTCCAGACTGCGGCCATGCCCGCCTGGGGAGAGCTCCCCTAGTCACTGCTTCGTCACCTACCGCAGCATCGTTGTTAACAGGCGGGATTGCGGCGGGCTTAACGCTTCGGAAGTGAGGCGGGATGAGTGTCACAGTGACATCGAAATGGGCTATGCCGGTTCTGGCCATTGCCGCAGGCGTGACGCGGGCCGCCACCGGCGCCGCTGCGGCCTCGGGCTCGGCCGGGACCGGGACCCACAGCCCGTTGAGCTCGGCTCACAGGCCCGCGGCTGGAACGGCAAAGCCTGGGTGTGGCACCTGGCGAAATAGCCCGGCCCGGGGTCCGGTGCTTACCGTGCCTTAACCGTCGTTCGGTACCTGTCGATGACCAGGCCGGCCAGTGCCGGATGGCTGCCGAGCGGCTCGGTGACCCAGTCGGCCCCGCTGTCCTGCAGCTGATCCTGGAAGTAGCCAGGTGCGAGCAGGTAGCTCGCCACCGCGATCGGCCGGCCAGTCCGCTTCCGCAGTTCGGCCACGGCTGCCGGCACCGTCGGCTCAGCCGCGGTGGCATACGCGCTGAGTACCTCCACGCCGAGTTCGGCTGCCAGCAGGTCTGCTTGACGCCGGACGTCGTCGGCGGCAGCCGGGTCAGACGAGCCGGCCGCCGCTAGCACCACCGGCGTACCGGCCGGAACGCCCGCTTCGGCCAGCCGGGCCGTCAGCACGGTCAGCAGCAAGTCATCCGGCCCGAGCGGGCCGGCTACCCGGGCGCCGGCCGAACTCGCCGCATCGGCGATATCGGCCGTGATGTGGTAACCGGAGGACAACAGCAGGGGCACGATCACCGCGTTCGAGCCAGCCGCCCCCAGCTCGTCGGGCAGCGACGGCTCGGCGTGGCCGATGAACGCGACGCGGACATCCAGCATGGGCGCCAGCCGCCGGACCTGCCCCGCGAGTGCGGTGATGACATCGGCCGCGGCCGGGTTCCGGCTGCCATGCGCGACGGCGAGCAGCGCTGGCTGGCTCATGCCGCCGCTCCCGGCAACAGCATTTCGCGCAGCCGGACGACATCGCCGATCACGACGACTGCGGGCGGCCGTACTCCGGCGGACTGCGCGTCTGCCGCCACGTCCTGCAGAGTCGAGATCAGCACCTGCTGGTCTGCTTTGGTGCCGTCGCTGATCACTGCCGCCGGCGTAGCCGCGGCACGTCCGCGCTTGATCAGCTCAGCGGCGACCGCGTCGAGGTGCGCGACCGCCATCAGCAGCACCAGCGTGCCAGTGCCGTGAGCCAGCCCCTCCCAGTCCACGGTCGCTCCGGGCTGCGACGGATCGAGGTGAGCGGATACCACGGTGAAGTCCTGGGTAACGCCGCGATGGGTGACCGGGATCCCGGCACTGGCGGGCACAGCGATGGCACTGGTTATACCGGGAACGACAGAGAACGGCACCCCGGCCCGGACGCACGCCAGCGCCTCCTCGCCGCCCCGGCCGAACACGAAGGGGTCTCCGCCTTTCAGTCTGACGACCCGCTGCCCTGCCAGCGCCCTGGCCACGATGAGGTCATTGATCTGGCCTTGCGTCAGGTTGTGCGCGTGGGGCCGCTTGCCTGCGTCGATGATCTCGACGTCTGGCTCCAGTTCGGCCAGCAGCGATCTTGGCGCCAGCTTGTCGGTGACGACGACGTCGGCCTCGGCCAGCAGCCGGCGGCCGCGTACCGTGATCAGCCCGGCATCGCCCGGTCCGCCGCCGACGAGCGCCACGCTGCCGACGGCCAGCTCGCCGCCCCGGCTAGATCCAGACCGGGTCCGGCGCGACCGGCTCGGCAGCGTGCCGTCGGCCAGCGCCAGGGCAATCGCGGCGCGGAGCCGTTGTGAACGGTCAGGGTCACCGCCCGCTGTCACTGCGACCGTGACCTCGCCATGCCGGGTGACGGCCGGCGTCCAGGCCGCTGACGCCGTCGCGTCATCTGCCCGTACGCACCAGATCCGGTTGCGCTCCGCCTCTGCCGCCACTTGCGCGTTGACCACGGGGTCGTTGGTAGCCGCGTGCGCGAGCCAGGCGGTCGCCAGGTCGCCTTCGCGGTACTTGCGTGCCAGCACCGTGACCGGCAGCTGGGCAAGATCCGGAAGTACGGACGGGGCAACGACGATCACGTTCGCGCCGGCCTCGAGCAGCCCGCGCGCCCGGCGAAGCGCGACCTGGCCGCCGCCGACAACGACCGCACGTCGGCCGGCCATCGACAGCATCAGCGGATACCGCTCGGCCTGGCCGGTCATGGCGCGCTCGACGTCGCCGGGTCGAACGGACGGGGCCGCACCACGCCGACGAATCTCAGGCTGAAGCCGCGCGCACAGACGCGGCACTCCCAGTCCCCGGCCTCGGCGCTTGCTGGGCGCAGGTTCTCCTCGCCGCAGTACGGGCAGAAGAACGGCACCTGCCGCTCGCCGCTCATGCCCGCCCGCCCGCACTCGCTAGCTCGTCGCCGCATTGGCTACATCGCCCGCATTGGCTACATCGCCCGCATTGGCTACATCGGCCGCATTGGCCAGCTCGGCCGCGTGGGCCAGCTCGGCCGGGCGCGTCAGCAGGTCCGCGTCAGCTCGCCGGACCCAGGCAGCGAACTCCTCGCCAGCCGCCCGGTCGGCCTGATAGTTACGTAGCAGGCCCTCCACGAAGTCGGGCAGCGCGTCAGCGGTGACCTTGAGGCCGCGTAGCTTCCGGCCGAATCCCGGCTCGGTACCAAGTGACCCGCCCAGGTGTACCTGGAAGCCCTCGACGCCGTCGACGATCGAGCCCTTCAGCCCGATGTCGGCGAGCTGGAAGCGGGCGCAGGAGTTGGGGCAGCCGTTCACGTTGATCGTGATGGGGCTGTCGAAGCCGGGCAACCGCCGGTCCAGCTCGGTGTACAGGTCACGAGCCCGGCCCTTGGTCTCCACGATGGCCAGCTTGCAGAACTCGATGCCGGTGCACGCCATCGTGCCCCGCCGGAAGACGTTCGGACTGGCCTGCAGATCGACCGACTCGAGTTCGGAGACTAGCTCGGCAACTGCTCGTTCCGGCACGTCAAGGATCAGCAGCTTCTGCTCGATCGTGGTGCGGACCCGGCCAGATCCGTAGGCCTCGGCGAGATCGGCCACCTGCCACAGCTGCGTACCTGATGAGCGGCCGGTGTGTGGTGCCACGCCGACGTAGTACAGCCCGTCGCGCTGGCGGTGCACACCGATGTGGTCTCGCGAACCCGGCGCAGGTGCAGGCGGCGCCGGCCCGTCCGCTAGCCCGTTTCCATCCAGATATTCGCGCTCCAGGACCTCGCGGAATCGCTCCGGACCCCAGTCGGCGACCAGGAACTTCAGCCGGGCGCGGCTGCGCAGCCTGCGGTAGCCGTAGTCGCGGAACAGCCGGGCCACACCCGTCCAGACCTCGGCGACGCGCTCTTGCGGGACGAACGTGCCGAGGCGCTGCGCCAGCATCGGGTTCGTGGACAAGCCGCCGCCCACCCACAGGTCGTAGCCGGGCCGGCCGTCCGGGCCGGTGACGCCGACGAACGAGACGTCGTTGACCTCGTGCGCGGTGCACTGGTTCGCGCAGCCGGAAATCGCGGTCTTGAATTTGCGCGGCAGGTTGGTGAGGTCAGGACTGTTGGTCGCGACCTCCTCGGTCGCCCGCAGCACTGCGCTGGCATCCAGCACCTCGGCTGCGTCGATCCCGGCCACCGGGCAGCCGAGGATATTGCGAGGCACGTCGCCGCAGGCCTGCTGGCTGGACAGGCCCACCTCATCGAGGCGGGCCCAGATCGCCGGGACGTCCTCGATCGAGATCCAGTGGAACTGCACGTTCTGCCGGTCGGTGACGTCGGCTAGGTCTCGGCCGTATTCCTTGGCTACGCCGGCGATCGCGCGCAGCTGGTCGGCGTCAAGCTGCCCGCCGGGGATCCGGACGCGCATCATGAAGTACGGATCCTCGATCTCGGCGTCCTCAAGCGCGCCGGTCTTGCCGCCACCGATGCCTGGCTTGCGCTGGGTGTAGAGGCCCCACCAGCGGAAACGCCCGCGGAGGTCAGCCGGGTCAATCGAGTCGAAGCCGAGGTGGGCGTACCGGTTCACGATCCGGTCGCGGACGTGCAGCCCGTCATCGTCCTTCTTGAATCGCTCAGCGGGATTGAGCGGCTCATGGTGGCCTAGGGCCCACTGGCCCTGGCCGCGAAGCTGCTGGGATGGCATTGCTGGTCCTTCTGCTGGCATGAGGCGGGCACTGACAGTTGCCGCACGGCAGAACGCCGGGGGCGCTGTGAAGGTGCGGGGAAACCCGGTTCAGCAGAAGGTGGGACAGATCGCGCTGGATACGCGCAGCAGGTCGATGTGACGCCGGCAGACAAGCCACGGGCCGCGGCTGGCGGTCGGGCGGGTCACTACTGCCTCCCGGAGGCTAGGCCTTGACTGAACTTGACCGTAACATCCGCTACCAGCAACCGCGCAACAGGAAATATTTCTGCTACCCAACTTCTGGTGCGGTTCTCCGGCTGAGACTGGGAGGCCAGAGTCGTGGCGGTTTACCTGGCAGGTGCGCAGCGGCGGTGGGCGAGTCCATGATTGACCCTGTGCCGTCGAACCTGCAGGACCCTGTCGAGCGGCAACGGGACGAGGAATTCTCAGCGCCAGGGCCGATGAAACTCGCGGCCGTGGTGGTCAACCCGACGAAGGTCGCTGACGGCGAACTATTCCATGACACGGTCCGGCAGTCGCTGCGGGAGCACGGCTGGGGCGAGCCGCTCTGGATCGAGACAACGGCCACCGACCCCGGCCGCGGGCCGGCTCAGACTGCGGTGGCCGCCGGAGCTGGCCTGGTCCTTGCGTGCGGCGGCGACGGGACTGTCACTGCCTGCGCCGAGTCTCTGGCTGGCACCGGCGTGCCGCTCGCCGTCGTGCCGATCGGGACAGGCAACCTGCTTGCCAGGAACCTTGGCGTGCCGGCCAGCCTCGGTGCGGCACTCGCGGTCGCGCTGACGGGGCAGGACCAGCTCATCGACGTCGGAACGGCCAACGGCCAGACCTTTGTCGTAATGGCGGGCCTCGGGCTGGATGCGAAGATGCTGAGGGATACCAGCGCCGGCCTCAAGAGACGAGCGGGCTGGGCGGCCTACGCGCTGTCGGCAGTCAGGCATCTGCGCGACAGGCCGGTGCGCTGCACGGTGAGCGCCGATGGCGGCCCTGAAGTCCGGCTGCGCGCCAGCACAGTGATCGTCGGCAACGTGGGCTGGCTGCGCGGCGGCATCCCGCTGCTGCCAGATGCGCGACCGGACGACGGGCTGCTGGATGGCGTCGCGCTGAGCGCCCCCCGATGGACCGACTGGCTGGCCCTCACGGTCCACGTCCTCCGGCGCGCGAAACGGACCAGCCGACTGACCAGGTTCGTGTTCCGTGAGCTCGTCGTCGCAAGCAGCCGCGAGCAGCCGTGGGAGCTCGATGGCGAAGTGATGGGCGTGACCCGGCGGCTGGTTATTTCTGCGCGGCCCGGCCAGCTGCTGCTTCGGCTGCCGCCTGATCGCCAGTAGCGAGCGCGGCGCGATATCGCCGGTTTGATCGGGTACGTCTGGCGCCGAGCAGCAGGCTGATCCTTCGCTCGGCCAGTTCCTGAGTGTGGTGACTGAGCCATATGCACACCCCGGCGAGCGGGAGTTCCACGGTGACCGCGAGGGCGATCGACTCCGCGACCTGGGGACCGGGCGTTGTCAGCACGTCAAACCAAGCGTCGACGACGAGCAACGTCGCTGTTGCCGTGGCCGCCGTCGACAGGTACCTGGAGCGGCGCAGCGCGAAGTAAGCGGTGCCGCCTAGCGCGATGAGCAGCAGCGCGTCGAAGCCGCCCCAGGCGATTGCGTAATTCGGAGACAGCTGGCGAGCGGGCAGCGAGGCCCCGATGTAGATAGTCCATGGCACCATGATCAGCGAGAACAACGCGAACAGCGGACCGGTCCACTTGACAACCGGTGCCCCGTCGACCAGCACAGCGTTCTCTGGTTCGGGCGCGGGGTCGACGAGGGCGTCCAGCTTGCCGACGAGATCGTCTGCCCTGCTCAGCAGTTCCTCCGCGGGCCCGGACTGATCGTCGTGGTCGTGGTCCGGGCCGGGGATCACCGCGCCCGTCCTGGCATCTGGCGTCCTCGCATCGGGTCCTCCCTGGGGTCCTGTTCTGACTGGCCGCGGCGAGCATCTGGCATGCCGTGCCGGGCATTACCCGAACGGCGACCACGCGAACATGGCTGCCGCTAGGGTCTGATGCTCCGGAGCGCCAGACGGGCCAGGGGGGACACCGGATCGGGGCTATGTCTGGCCAAGCAGCGGTTCGTCTGGCGAGCGGATATCGCCCGTCGGCAGACCGCCCGGATACAACTGCCTGACCTTAGCCGCGACCGAGATGGCGATCTCCACGTGCTGGCGCCGGGTGGCTTGATAGAAGGCCTGGGCGTCGGCGCTCAGTTTCGGGCTGGCGTGCAGCGGCTTGTCGCTGACGGCGAGCAGCGTGGCCGTGGGCACCCGGTAGCGGAATCCGTTAGTCGCGACAGTCGCCGACTCCATGTCGACTGCGAGGGCGCGAGACAGCCGCAGCCGGTCGGCAACGGCGGATAGCTGCAGCTCCCAGTTCCGGTTCGCGGTCGTGAACACGATCCCCATCCGGCTGCGCAGATCGCGGGCAGCGACCTCGTCAAGCAGGAGCCTGTTCAGCGTGTAGTTCGACACGATCGGCACGCTCAGCGGGAGCACGTCATCGAGCACGCGGTCGTCGCGCATGTAGCCGGTGGCGAGAACCAGATCGCCGATGTCCTGATGATTACGGAGCCCGCCGCAGTGCCCGATCATCAGCACCAGGTCCGGGCGGAGCACAGCGAGGTGGTCGGTGATCGTCTTGGCGTTCGACGGACCGACGCCGATGTTGATCATGGTCAGGCCAGCCCGGTCAGGCAGCTGGTGGTGCCAGGCCGGCATCTGGCGACCGGGAGCGTCCGGACCTGTGCAGTTCGTCAGCGCGCGCCGGAACTCATCCACGTGCCAGGAGTAGTTGGTCAGCAGCACATACCGCTGGAAGGATTCGGCCGGAGTCCCGGTGTAGTGCTGCAGGCGGTCGATGGACAGCGCCATCCGCTCGGGGCCGAACAGGAAGAGCTTCTTGCGCCGCAGATCGGACCGGGTTTCGTCGATAGCCTCGGAGAACGCCGGGTCGTGCAGGTCCATCGCCTCGCTGCCGGGGCCGACCGAGATCTGGGCACCTGCCGCCGCGAGCCGGCCGAGCTCCCGTTCCAGGTACCAGCGGATTGCGCCGGGCGAGGCGAATTCTCCCTCCAGCACCGGGTTGTGGGCCGACCACGGACGCTCCACGGTTAGCTGCGCGTACCGGCCGCGGCTGTCCGCGTGCTCCATGGCGTCGCAGAGCCTGGCCACGTCGGCGGCGCGCTGCTGCGGTGGGACGACGGCGAAGTCCACCGACACGATCATCCAGTCATCATGCCAGCCGCTGGTGCCATGCTGACTCGATGAGACGCTGACACGACGAGCGGGCCGGCTAGGCCGCTCAGGCTCGCTAGCGCCCTCCGGGCTGATTGTCGGTGGCTGCTGGCAGGATCAGGCCATGCAAACAGAAGTGAGCTGGGAGCAGTTCGCGGCGAGCCGGCCGGACTTGGCGACTGCCGGACGTGACCTGCTCTATCAGTTCGGCGACGGGCTCGCGTTCTTGTCGACGATCCGGCCCGATGGCGGGCCACGACTGCATCCGGTCTGCCCGGTGCTGATGGCTGGCCGGCTGCTGGCGCACATTATCCCGTCGCCCAAACGGGATGACCTTTACCGGGACCCGCGGTACGCGCTGCACTCATTCCCGAGCCAGGACAACGAGGACGCGTTCTACTTCACCGGGCGGGCACATCCGGTTAGCGATCCTGGCCTGGCGGCCGACGCGGCAGCACAATTCCTGGCCGAGCGCGAGATCGAGACCGAGCCGGATGGCTTCGCCGAAGGTCACTTCTTCGAGTTCTTGCTAGGCAGGTGCTTGCTGACGACGACTACAGGTCACGGCGACTGGCATCCCAAGCACCTCACCTGGGCGGCCTAAATTGGGCTGCGGGCAGGCCCGGCGGGCCAGCAAGATGCAGTATGGCTCAGGATCTGCTCCACGCTGCCCTGCATGAGCATTACGAGCGCGGCGAAGAAGCCGACCGGCTGGAGCGCAGTGGCGCGGGTCGCCTGGAGTTCGAGCGGACTCAGGAAATCGTGCTGCGTCACCTCCCGCCGCCGCCTGCGACTATCGCCGACATCGGGGGCGGGCCGGGACGCTACGCCATCTGGCTAGCCGGACTGGGCTACCGCGTCGTGCACCGGGACATCGTTCCCATGCACGTCGAGCAGGCGCGGGCTTCAGCCGCGGCGGTCGGTGTCGCAGTTGAGGCCGCAGCCGGTGACGCGCGCAGCCTCGACCTCGGTGACGCGACCGTGCACGCGGTGCTGTTGTTCGGTCCGCTCTACCACTTGCCCCGGCGGTCCGACCGGGTCCAGGCACTGCGCGAGGCCGGCCGGATAGTGCGGCCGGGGGGACCGGTTTTCGGCGCGGTGATCTCGCGCTGGGCGGCGCGGCTCGATGGCATGCTTCGGGCGCGGATCTACGCGAAGTACCCGGCCGCCGAGCAGGTGATCGACGACGTCGAGCGCCACGGTCTGCTGCCGCCGCTTGCGCCAGGCTCGTTCTGCGCCGTTACCCACCGGCCGGGTCAAGTGCGTGGTGAGTTCACCGCGGCTGGCCTTGCCGTTGCGGATCTGGTGTGCGTGGAGGGTGCTGGCTATCTGCTTGATGATCTTGACGCACGGGCGGCAGATCAGCGCGACTGGCAGGTAGTGCTCGACGCCGCGAGGGCGCACGAACGCGTCCCTGAGCTGCTGGGGATCGGCTCGCATCTGATCGCGACCGGTTACCGTCACTGACCGGAAGATGCTGGCCTGCCGACCGGCGGTTCCGCTTCCCCGCGCTAGGCCGACCGGCAGGCTGTTAGTTATCCGAGTGCGTGGTGCATGTTCTGGTAGAGCACGATCGCGCCGTAGCCGATCGCAGCGACTACCAAGAGCAGTACCAGCCGGATCGCGGTCCGCCAGAAAGCAACGATCGCGATCGCGCCCAGCAGCACCAGGATCCGGATGCCTTCCGCATTCTGAGTCGCAGCCTGCATGCTCGCACCTCCCTCCGGCTGCTTGCCAGCGGAAGGGCCTTGCCCAGGCGAAACGCCTGGTCAGATAGGCATCTTGCATTTGGCCAGAGGCCGGGTAGCATGATCCCCATCACTTGGCCCGTCCTTTGCATGGGCTCGGTCCGGTGACTCTGGCACGGTCGATGGCGTCAACATCGGCCGTGCTTTTTGTGTTGTGCTTTGTGCCCCTGCCGTCCTCACGTCACCAGGTGAGACGGCGCCGGGCAGCTGCCCCCTTTCCGCCGCCAGCGGCCACGTCCGGGCCGATGCTCAGACGGCCCCTGGAACCACGGTCTCACAGCGAATGGCATTTGCCAACGGCGTTGGCCATCGGGACTTGCTCTCGTGGTGCCGTTCCGGCCACGACCAGCTAGCCAAACTGGGAGTGACCTCGCCCAGGTTTCGAGTCGCCGCGTCGGTCATCCGCGATTGTCCAGGTCAACGGATCGGGAAAGGTTTGGTAACGACGGCTGGCAAACCGAGTGTTCGTTATGCGGACGGGCCTGTTCGGTGTATCTTCTTCCCGTGGCAATTGCCAATGGCGATGGTGAACGGCCATTTCCGCCGCGGCCGCGGCCTAGTCAGCGGCCCGGGCCCGGCGGTGATGCCAACCCGACCGTGCGTCAGCGCGAACTCGGGCTACGCCTGCGCGAGCTGCGCACAGGTCTGGGACTTACAGTCGAACAGGTCGGCGCAGAGCTGTTGTGCTCGGCCACCAAGATCAGCCGCATCGAGACCGCGGCGCGGCGGGCGAGCCTGCGTGACGTCAGGGATCTGTGCCGCGTCTACGGCGTGGATGATCCGGCGCCGCTCATGGAGCTAGCACGCCAGGCTCGAGAGCCGGGCTGGTGGTCGCACTATGACGACCTCGGCCCGCACACCAACCCCTATATTGGCCTGGAGCAGGAAGCCGTAGCCATCACCTGCTACGGCATGTACTACGTTCCGGCATTGCTGCAGACAGGCGACTACGCACGGGCTCTTATCCGAGGTATTGAGCGGAAAATTGACCCTCGTGTCCTGAATGACCGGGTTGAAGCGCGGCTATTGCGGCAACGGCGGCTCGATGCTCCAAGGCCGCCCCGGTACCGTGCCCTTGCGGACGAGGCGGTGCTCCGGCGGCAGGTCGGCGGCTTCGCCGTCATGGGCGCTCAGCTCGAGAAGATCTTGAAGTGGACGACGCTGGACAGGGGTTCGATTCAGGTGATTCCGTTCAGCGCAGGTGCGCATGCGAGCACGGACAGCAATTTTGAGCTACTGGAATTCGGGGACAACACCAGGCAGGCGCCTGTGGTCTTCGTCGAGGGCTTGGTAACGAACCAGATTCTCGAACGGCCGGCCGATATCGCCCGATACCGGGAAGCGATAGAGTACCTGCGCGACTCGGCCCTGAACACGGCTGACTCCGCTGCTCTCATTGCCGCAATACGAGACGAATATACGGAGTGACAGCCGAAGCTTTGTTCGGATTGGTCTATCAATCAGCGCAATGGTCAAAGGAGGTTAGATGCTGCACATGCCCCAGAGCCTGGGCGAACTGTCCTGGCGTGTCGCACGGAAGTGCGATGGCGGCTCTTGTGTGAGAGTGGCCGCTCACGGCGAAGACATAGTCATCGGATCGTCAAAGCATCTCGACGGACCGGTCATCACTTATACGCGCGACGAATGGTCGGCGTTCGTGGAAGGCGTCCGGCAGGGAGATTTTGACGACCTTTAGCAGCGGAGGTGACCCGAGCGGGGGACCTCTGCGAGGTCCGTGTATGCACTATCGGCGGTACGTCCCCCTGTTCGGCTGTGAAGGCCCGCCGCATCTAGCGCGGTGCTGCGTGCGGTAGAGCCCAGTGCCGCCCCTGACCAGCGCGGTGCCGCAGGATCAACCCATCTGCGAGGCATGTCGCGTTGACCGCGCGAACGGCCCGGCCGCCGCGGAACGGCGGCGGCGGTTGTGTGGCAGTCGCGGCGTGGTTAACCTAGCGCGGATGCGGCTGACCGAGTTCTGGGAACGTATGCGCGCGCAGTTCGGCGAGGTCTACGCCGAGAGCGTCGCTCAAGATTTTGCTCTGTCCTCCTTGGGCAGCCGGACCGTGAACCAGGCGCTCGCGGACGGTACTGACGCTAAGACCGTCTGGCGGGCCGTCTGCGAGGCGTTCAAAGTGCCGGAGCGGCTGCGTTGAGCGGCTGGTCGCATGTTTTGCGGTCAGTGTCTACCCGGACTAACGGGCGGTGACTGATTCCGCCGGGCGGCGGGTCGTCCTGGTGTCCGGGCCGCCGGCAGCCGGGAAATCGGCGATCGCTGGGCCGCTCGCGGTTGAGCTCGGCTTCATGCTGATCGCCAAGGACACGATCAAGGAAACACTGCATGACGCGCTCGGCCTGCCGGCCGAGGCTGACGTTGACTCGTCGCAGCGACTCGGCGCGGCTGCCATGGAACTGCTCTGGGTGCTGACCGGCGAGGCGCCGGCGGTGGTGCTGGACGCAAATTTCTGGCCTGACGAACCGCGTCATGAGGCGCGGTTGCGCGCGCTCAACACGGTACCGGTCGAGGTGCACTGTCAGTGTCCGGTCAGCGACTGCATGCGCCGGTACGCCGAGCGGGCGCCGTCCCGTCACCCGGTGCATGCGGACAGTGCGAGGAGAGTGGTGGCGGAGACGTTCATGAGGTCTGCGCGGCCGCTGGCACTCGGCCCGGTCATCACTGTCGACACGACGCGGCCGGTGGACGTACAGGCCGTCGCGGCGGACGTCAGGCGCGTGCTTTGTGTCAGGCCGCCGCTCGCCTCCCGCGGTGATGAGCCCGTTCCGGCTTAGCCGGCGTGTCCGCTTCATGATCGAACAGTTGTTCGTTAGAGTGATTCCACTGGCGTTCGCCCGCGTTGCTGGCGACAAGGGACGAGGCCGCGTTCGCAGGCAGTGACTGTCAGAGGGGGCGCGTAGCGTCTCCGCCAGCAGGTGAACGAGGCCGCGAGCCCGGCTTTCCGGGTCACGCGGCGAGGTCAGGCCACGCGCACGCGAGCGGCTCACCAGGCCCTCGGTCCTTCCCCAACAGGAGCTTCAGATGGCACCGAACGACAAGGCGGGTAGCGGCAAGGGCGTTGGCGGTGACAGGGAGAAGTCCCTGGAGACCGCGCTCGCGCAGATCGAAAGGCAGTTCGGCCGAGGCGCCATCATGCGACTCGGCGATGACGCCCGCGCGCCAGTCGAAGTGATCCCGACTGGATCAATTGCGCTGGATGTCGCGCTCGGGATCGGCGGGTTCCCTAGAGGCCGCATAGTGGAAATATATGGACCTGAGAGTAGCGGGAAGACCAGTCTGGCGCTCCATGCCATTGCTAACGCGCAGCGAGCTGGCGGTATCGCGGCAATTATTGACGCGGAGCACGCGCTCGACCCGGATTACGCCAAGAAGCTCGGTGTCGACACTGACGCGCTGCTGGTATCCCAGCCCGACACCGGCGAGCAGGCACTGGAGATCGCGGACATGCTGATTCGCTCCGGCGCCATCGACGTCATCGTCATCGACTCCGTCGCGGCGCTGGTCCCGAAGGCCGAGATCGAGGGAGAGATGGGCGACAGCCACGTTGGCCTGCAGGCTCGGCTGATGTCTCAGGCGCTTCGCAAGATTGCCGGCGCGCTAAATCAAACAAAGACCACTGCAATATTCATTAATCAGCTCAGGGAAAAGATCGGCGTGATGTTCGGTAGCCCTGAGACGACATCTGGCGGGAAGGCGCTCAAGTTTTATGCCTCCATCCGGCTGGATATTCGCCGGATCGAGACGCTGAAAGACGGCACAGATGCGGTCGGAAACAGGACTCGCGTCAAGGTCGTAAAGAACAAGGTAAGTCCGCCTTTCAAGGTAGCGGAATTCGATATTCTGTACGGTCACGGAATTAGCCGCGAAGGCAGTCTTATCGACCTTGGTGTCGAGCAGGGCATCGTCCGCAAGTCCGGTGCCTGGTACACCTACGACGGCGACCAGCTCGGTCAGGGCAAGGAGAACGCCAGGAACTTCCTGCGCGACAACCCGGACCTGGGCAACGAAATCGAGAAGAAGATCAAGGAGAAGCTCGGCATCGGCGCCAGGATCGACGCTGATGCTCCGGCAGCCGGCGGAGGCTCAGGGCCTGCCGCGACACCGGGGCTGGCGTCAGTGACAAGCCTGCGCGGCGAGTAGGGCATCCCGTGCCAGGCCGGCCAGCTCGGCGGGGGAGATACGCGCGCGAGGGTGCGAGTCAGGTCGCCGGAACGGGGACAGGCACCGATCATGGGTCTGCCGCGCGCGGCCGAGCTGGTGACGACGGCCCGGCTCGCGCCCAAGACCCGGCTCGCGCCCAAGACCCGGCTCGCGCCGAAGGCCCGGCTCGCGCCGAAGGCCCGGCTCGCGCCGGCGGCGGAGCAGACGCCGATCCTGAGGCGGTAGCGCGACAGATCTGCCTGCGCCTGCTGACGACGGCGCCGCGGACCCAGGCGCAGCTGGCCACTGCGCTGCGGCGTCGCGGCGTTCCGGAGGATGCTGCTGCAGCGGTCCTGGCGCGGTTCGCTGAAGTCAAGCTGATCGACGACGCCATGTTCGCGAGGGCATGGGTGGACTCCCGGCACCACGGCCGCGGGCTGGCTGGCCGTGCGCTCGGCGCCGAGCTGCGGCAGCGCGGCGTGGCGCACGACGACATCGAGGCGGCGCTCAGTGAACTGGATCCAGAGCAAGAGCTCGCGACGGCCCGCGAGGTCGTTTCGCGTCGGCTAGCGGCCACGGCCGGCATGCCCGTTCCGGCCAGGATGCGGCGGCTCACCGGCGTCCTGGCCCGCAAGGGTTACCCGGCAGGGCTTGCTTACCGAGTCGTCCGCGAGGCGCTCGAGCTCGAGGGCAGGGACGGCGGCGTTTCCTTTGATGATCTGCTGGCTGAGCCCGACGACGATCCAGAGGGGGCCGAGGCATAGCGGTGCCGGAGACGCCGGACCGTCCGTCGCCGGTTGACAGGAAAGGGGTTGACAGGAAGGGCTGAGCGACCGCGAACCCGGCGAGCCTTTCGGAGGTGGGCCAGCACGGGCCGGGAACGCACTGCCGGTCTAGACGGGCCGTGCCACGCGGCGGCTCGTAGCGCCTCGGGCGTCCGCCTAACAGGTCAGTGGTCGCCGAGCCACGTGGCGATCGCCGAGGTCAGCCACCGCTCGTGCGATCGGTGGACGTCGTGGGCGGCGCCGGGGACTTCACGAAAGGTACCTCGTGGCATGGCGTCGGCCATCCTCCGGACGAGGCTCGGTGGGCAGACCGGATCGTCGGTCCCAGTCAGCAGCAGAGACGGACACCTGATGTCCATAGCACGGGAGAGGCTGACGTCACCGCCTGAGTTGACGATCGCGCGAAGCGCGTGACCCCAGCCGCGGGCCATCGCTTTGGCGTTGTCGAGGCCATACGCCTCGACAAGGTAGGCGGCCAGATCTTTAAGCGGCTCGATGGGATCGTCGACCACATTCTCGATGGCGTCGAGCTGGCCCGCGGCCGGTGCGACGACTTGCCCGGCCGCGCCCCAGGTCACGACTGACAGCGCACGCCCTGGTTGGAGTGACGCCATCAGCAAGGCGACCTCACCGCCGTCGCTGAAGCCGACCAGATGCGCCGCGGCTACGTCCAGGGCATCGAGAAGCGCGCCGAACGTCTGCGCGTCATCGAGATAGAACGTCGGCGCGTACTGGCGGGGCTGCGGTTCGGACCGGCCAGAGCCTGGCAGATCGGCAGCGATGACCCGGAAACCCATGCTGAGTTCGCGACGCAGCCGATCGAGTTCGATGATGCTGCCAGCCCAGCCGGGCAGCAACAGAACGGCATCGCCACGGCCGGTGCACTCGTAATAGATCCGCTCTCCCCGGACTGCCTGCCAGGCCATGGCCCGAAGCCCTTCGTGATCTATCTCCTCGTGTCCGGACGTCTAGCGCGGTGGATCATCGCACGGCGTCGCGATCGCATGCTAGGTCAGGTGATGCGCCGGGTCGGCTCGGCGCGTCATGGCATGCGGCTCATGACGCTGTGTCGGATGGCCGCCCCGACAGCGCACCCTCTGCTACCAGGTAGTCGCAGCGCGCGGACAGTGTTGACCGTTTCGTTATAAGCGCTTAGCCTCACGGCAGCGAGGTTTTCTGCTCCGTGCAACCTAGTTCGGTATGTGAACGCGTTCAAGATACGAGTGGCGTAACGGCAGCCAGGGTCGGCCGGGCTGCCGGAAGGCCCTGACACTGGCGAACGGGCCGGGCACCAGCCCGGCCTGGCGGGACCGCCGGCCAAGGCAGGCCGTCGGCTTGACGGAAGGAGAGTGCGGGACTGGGCTAGCGCCCGCCACGTGCGGCTGTTGAGCAAGTGGCGTTAGCGCGGCCGGAGCTCAGCGGTGGCGATGCCGAGATGACGGGTCGCTGCGAAGCTGTCCGCCGGACCGTTGCGCTGGCTCGCGGCATCCAAGCTTGCGCAGGAATCTGCTGCGCAGTGCCGAAGTTCGCAGATGTGTTGCGACCAGCGCACGGTGTGTCACGCCGGTCAGCGTTGCTCGCGCAGTACCCCTCGCTGCGGGCGATGATGCGCGCGATCGGATAGAGGCGGGCCACGGCGGAGAGGGGCGGTCGTGAGTAGCAGCAGTGCTGTGCTTGCACTAGTGATAGTCGGTTGCCTGGCCGCAGTAGGTGCTCTGGCCGTCTTGGTTGTATTGCTGCGCCGCAGCGGCGGCGTACCGTCGGCGCCAGCCGCGCGATCGGACTCTCCCGGCCTGACCGAGGCCGACACCGCACGCCTGCAGGCTGAAGCGGACGCCCTGGCAGCTCAGCTGAAGGCCAAGGCCGAGCGGGAGGCCGTGGAGATCATTGGCAAGGCCTCGGCAGTGGCGGCGACGGCTGCGGAGACGAGGCGGGACGCCGAGGCGGAAGCCAAAGCCGTCATGGACGAAGTCAGGCGGCTGCGCGCGGACATTGAGCGGCGTGAGGACCGGCTCGGGCAGCGCGAGCAGCGCATCGACGAGCTTGCCAGGAAGGCGGAGGAGCGCACAGCCGACCTGGACGCGCGCAAGAGCGAACTGGACCGGCTGGATACTGACCGCCGGGT
Source organism: uncultured Actinomycetota bacterium (assembly GCA_963831615.1). Taxonomy (GTDB): domain Bacteria; phylum Actinomycetota; class Actinomycetes; order Streptosporangiales; family Streptosporangiaceae; genus JAJYUU01. Next base: position 1,884,513 of record CAWHQU010000008.1, read on the forward strand.
CGAGCTCGAGCGGGTTGCCGGCCTGACCGCCGAGGTCGCCAAGACCGAACTGGTCGCCGCCATCGAGAATCAGGCAAAGCGCGATGCCGTGCGGATAGTCCGCGACATCGAGGCCGACGCTCAGCGAGAAGGCAACAAGCGCGCCCGGAAGATCGTGACACTGGCTATCCAGCGCATTGCCAGCGAGCAGACGAGCGAGTCAGTCGTATCTGTGCTGCACCTTCCTGGCGATGAGATGAAAGGGCGCATCATCGGCCGCGAGGGGCGCAACATTCGCGCCTTCGAGTCCGTCACCGGCGTGAACCTCATCATCGACGACACCCCTGAGGCAGTGCTGCTGTCGTGTTTTGATCCGGTCCGGCGCGAGGTTGGCCGCCTCACGCTGGAGCGGCTAGTGCTCGACGGCCGGATCCATCCGCAGCGGATCGAAGAGGCATACGAGCGCAGCAAAGCTGAGATCGAGGCGCTGTGCGTGCGCGCCGGCGAAGACGCACTAGTGGACGTCGGGATCACCGATATGCACCCGGAACTGACGAACCTGCTTGGCCGGCTGCGGTACCGGACGTCCTACGGCCAGAACGTGCTCCGGCACCTGATCGAGTCGGCGCATATCGCTGGCATGATGGGCAGCGAGCTCGGCATGGACCCGGTGCTGATGAAACGGTGCACGCTGCTGCACGACATCGGCAAGGCGCTGACCCATGAGGTACAGGGCAGCCACGCACTGATCGGCGCTGAGATCGCCCGCAAGTACGGCGAGCCGGAAGACGTCGTGCACGCGATCGAAGCGCACCACAACGAAGTCGAAGTCCGCACTGTCGAGGCCGTTCTCACCCAGGCAGCCGACGCGATCAGCGGCAGCCGCCCCGGTGCCCGCCGGGAATCGCTGGAAGCGTACGTGAAGCGTCTCGAGCGGCTGGAGACCATCGCGATGGCTCAGGACGGCGTCGAGAAGGTATTCGCCATGCAGGCTGGCCGGGAGATCAGGGTAATGGTCAAGCCCGGCGAGGTCGACGATATCCAGGCTCAGGTCATCGCCCGCGATGTTGCCAAGCGGGTCGAAGACGAACTTACCTACCCTGGCCAGATCCGCGTCACGGTGATCCGCGAGTCGCGGGCGATCGAGTTCGCCCGGTAGCTGACCGGTACGGTCGTCGCTGCCGTCCTTAGCTGCCTACGCCCGGCCGCCTGCCTTGGGCTTGGTGATCTCGATCCGGGGGATGCCGGGCGGGTCGAAGCCGAGGATCTGTCCGTAGAAGGAGAGTTCAGCCTCGTACGCGGCCGCCACGTTCTCAGCCTTGCGGAAGCCGTGCGACTCGCCCTCGAACGCGATGTAGGCGTAGCTGGTCCCGTGCGCCGCCAGGTCAGCGGCGATGCTCTCGGACTGGGCCGGCGGCACGACCGGGTCGTCGAGGCCTTGCAGCAGCAGGATCGGGCAGGTCGCCTCGTTCACGTGTCCGACTGGCGCTCGCTCCTCGTAAGTGACCTCGAAACCGGGCAGCGGCCCGATCAGCCCGTCCAGGTAGCGCGACTCGAAGTCGTGTGTCGTAGCGGCGAAGCCGCGCAGGTCAGATACCCCGAAGTAAGAGGCAGCGGCGCTGAATACCCGGCCGCGGCTAGTGCCGGTGGTCACCGCTGCGAGCGTGGTCCAGCCGCCGGCGGAGCCACCGCGAATGGCCAGCCTGGCCGGGTCAGCGCCGGCCGATTCCGCTACCCAGCGTGCGGCAGCGATCGCGTCCTGCACGTCGATGACGCCCCAGGCGCGGCGCAGCCGTTCACGGTACTGACGGCCGTAGCCGGTAGAGCCGCCGTAGTTCACATCGATGATGCCGATGCCGCGGCTGGTGAAGTATGCCTTGCCGAGGTCGAGAACCGAAGACGACTGACCGGTGGGGCCGCCGTGCACCCACACCACGTATGGCGGCTGCTCACCAGCCGGCCCGGCTACTTCAGGGTTCGCCGGCGGGTAGAGCAAGGCGTGGACGACCTGACCGTACGGGCCCTCGAAGTCCACCTTCTGCGGGACCGGCAAGTACCCCGGCGCTGGGGGCTCGGCCGGGTCATTCAGGAGAACCGAAGTCTCGCCAGTCGCCGCGTCAACCCGGAACACCGCAGGCCAGGTAGCAGGCCCGCCGCCGATCGCCGCGATCGACGCACCGTCGGCAGACAAGTCGAACGCGACCTCGGCGAACGGTGTCTCCAGATCCTTGAGCTCGAACGATTCCGGGTCGAGGATGCTCAGGCGCGCTGCGCCGGCGCCGTGGGCCACGGCCAGTCGCCCGTCGCCGAGCATCACGAACGGCCTGGCGCCCAGTTGCCACAGCGGCCCGGCGAACTCCTCGTCGGCCGGGAACAGGGCCAGCGGCGGCTCGCCGGCCAGTCCGACCTGGTAGATGTTCCACCAGCCAGGCCAGTCGGTCACGACGTAGAGGCTGGTGTTGTCCCGCCAGACCGGTGCCAGCACGGATTCGCGCTGGCCGCCCATCAGCGGCCGGCCCTTGCCCGGAACTCCGTCTTCGATCGGAGCGACCCGCAGTTCCGTGCCATCCCAGGGCATGTGCGGGTGGTTCCAGCAAATCCAGGCCAGCCAGTTCCCGTCAGGAGACGGTGTCGGAAATGCGTAGAAATCGAAGCCGTCGACCAGGGTGCGGATCGCCTCCGCCTTGCTCGCTGCGGAGCCATCGAGCGGCACGGCGACAATCGCCCGGCTGACCTTTCCGCCGTCGTGTTTCTCCTGCACGCACCAGACCTCGGCCTGGTCAGGGGAAAGGACAAAGTCGGCGTAGCGCAGGCCGGTGCTGCCAAGGCTGCCGCCATCCGCGCCAGCCGGAACCTCAACGGGATCCGGCGTCAGCGGCGTGGGCTCCGCGTCGCCCGGCCCTGTCAGGTACAGGCGCTGGTCGGCATAGTTGGCGAACAGGATCTGGTAGGCGTCGGAGGCGGCCTTAGTGCCTTGCCCGGCCGCGGTGGCCGGGATGGGCAGATAGGACCGGCCGCCGTACTCGTGCACCCGGGTCCTGGCATTCCAGGGCGCAGCCAGGATCATGTCCGGGTCGCCGCCGCGGCTGTGCATCACCGCAGTACGGCCGCCTTCTGCGGGCAGCCCTTGCTGCCACCACACATCGCTGCCCAGGACCCTCGGGGACGAGACTCGTACCTGCCCGACGGCGACTTGCGCCGCGGCGATGGGGGATGGCCACTCGCCAAAGCTGACAGCGGGAACCGCAGGTTCTGCACCGATTTGATCATCTGATGGGCCGGCCGGCCTTGTCGGGCCGACGGCGGCTTCGTTACCGCTGTCTGTCATAGGCATATCGTGCCCTACCGGACGACCCGCGGTAGCGCCGAATCGGCACTCTCGTCCAATCCGCGGCGCTAGCGGTAAACCACCAGCCCGGATCGCACGTCACACTGGGTTAGCCAGTCGGCAGGCCGCCGCTGCCCGCAGCGGCGTCTAACCTTGTGACCATGGCCAGCGCGACAGCGGAGCGAAGCTTCGAAATCCGCACCTACGGGTGCCAGATGAACATGCACGACTCCGAACGGCTGGCTGGCCTGCTGGAGGCAGCCGGCTATCGCCGCGCTCCCGCCGGATCTGACGCCGATGTCGTCGTGTTCAACACCTGCGCGGTCCGCGAGAATGCCGACAACCGTCTGTACGGGAACCTCGGCCACCTGCTGCCGGTTAAGAACTCCCGGCCCGGAATGCAGATCGCGGTGGGCGGTTGCCTGGCCCAGAAGGACCGGGCCACGATCACTGAGCGGGCGCCGTGGGTGGATGTAGTCTTCGGCACTCACAACATCGGCTCGCTTCCCGTTCTGCTGGAACGGGCACGGGTCCGGCAGGAAGCTCAGGTCGAGATCCTGGAATCCCTCGAGCGCTTCCCGTCGGTGCTGCCAGCCAGCCGCGAGTCCCCCTATTCAGCCTGGGTAGCGATCTCCGTTGGCTGCAACAACACCTGCACATTCTGCATCGTGCCCAGCCTGCGCGGCCGGGAGGAGGACCGCCGCCCCGGCGACGTGCTAGCCGAGATTGAGGCGCTGGCTGCCGACGGCGTGCTCGAGATCACGCTGCTAGGGCAGAACGTCAACTCCTACGGCGTGGGGTTCGGCGACAGGCTCGCGTTCGGCAAGCTACTTCGCTCGTGCGGGAACGTTGCTGGCCTGGAACGGGTCCGGTTCACCTCGCCGCATCCTCGTGACTTCACTGACGACGTGATCGCAGCAATGGCCGAGACGCCGAACGTTATGCCACAGCTTCACATGCCACTGCAATCTGGCTCAGACGCGGTACTGCGCGCGATGCGGCGAGCCTACCGGCGGGAAAAGTACCTCGCGATCCTCGATAGTGTCCGCGCGGCGATGCCCTCGGCCTCGATCACCACCGACATTATCGTTGGGTTTCCTGGCGAGACCGAGCAGGATTTCGCCGAGACGATGGATCTCGTGCGGCAGGCACGGTTCGCCGGCGCGTTTACATTCCAGTACTCGATCCGGCCCGGCACTCCGGCCGCGGACATGCCCGCCCAGGTCCCTGCCGATGTTGTCGCCGACCGGTACGAGCGACTGGCCGCACTCGTCACCGAAGTGGCGTGGCAGGAGAACCAGAAGTTGGTCGGCAGCGAGGTCGAAGTCCTGGTGGCCGATGGCGAAGGGCGGAAGGACAGTGCCACGCACCGGATGTCGGGCCGCGCGCGCGACAACAGGCTCGTGCACTTCACGCCACCCGAGCCCGCGCCGCGGCCAGGCGACGTGATTACCACGGTGGTGACCGGTGCCGCGCCGCACTACCTGCTCGCTGATGTCAGCCCGGTGAGTGTCCGGCGGACACGGGGCGGAGATATGTGGGAGATACGGCGCGCGACCCAGGCCAGTGCGGACGGTAGCAGTGCGGGCGGTAGCAGTGCGGCCAGCCGGGGCGAGGCAGATGCGCAAACAGCAGCGAACTCGGTTCTGCTCGGGATGCCCGGCATGCCCGCCCACCGGCCGGCAATCTTGTGATCACGGAGACTTATGCGCTCGCACCGCGCGTTAGCGTGCAAACGTCGCCGTGATTACACCGGGTGCAGGCGCAGGGACTAGCTCGATCGCACGAGCTGGCTGGTGCCGGATGAAGGACCTCGCTACTGCCGGACGCGTGAGCCTGCTGCTATCAGATCACGGCGCGTCGTCGTCCTCGTCCTCGTCGTCATCTTCGTCTTCGTCTTCGTCTTCATCGAAGTCGTACTCGTCGTCGTCTTCATCGTCGTACTCGTCGTCGAGATCGAGTTCGTCCTCGTCCAGGTCATCCTCGAGGTCGAGCTCGTCGTCCTCGGCGGGAATGTCGAGGTCATCGGCGTACGTCATATTTCCCCCAAGCGCTGGGTGACCACTCCGGCCACCTCGCCTGTGCAGGGACCTACCCTGCGCCTGTCAGACTGATGCAATGCTACGGCCAGTCATCGCGGTCGTGGGGCCGACGGCTGCAGGTAAGTCCGAACTCTCGCTAACCCTGGCTCGTACGCTCGATGGCGAGGTAGTTAACGCCGACTCTATGCAGCTGTATCAGGGTATGGACATCGGTACGGCGAAGCTGACGAAGGCTGAGCAGGCAGGCATCCCGCATCATCTGCTGGACATCTGGCCGGTTACTCAGACTGCCAGCGCGTCGGAGTATCAGCTGCTTGCACGGCAGGTCATCGATGACATCCGAGAGCGCGGACGAACTCCGATTCTGGTCGGCGGCTCAGGGCTCTACGTCCGGGCCGCGATCGACAAGCTCGAGTTTCCGGGCACCGACGCCGCCCTTCGCGCCAGCCTGGAGCGCGAGCTGGCCTGTGTCGGTGCTGCCGTCATGCACGCACGGCTGGCCGCGCTGGATCAGGCGGCCGCGGCGGCGATCCTGCCCGGCAACGGGCGGCGCATCGTCCGCGCGCTGGAGGTCATCGAGCTATCCGGGCGGCCGTTCAGCGCAACGCTGCCGGAATACGAGTCGGTCTACCCGGTGATACAGCTCGGCGTGGCGGTTCCGCGACCGGAGCTGGACCGGCGGATCGCCGAGCGGGTCGGCCGGATGCGCCAGCTCGGGCTCGTCAACGAGGTACGGCGACTTGAGCTGACAGGATTGCGGGCCGGATTCACCGCGAGCCGTGCCCTCGGGTATGCCCATGTGCTCCGTTTCCTCGCTGGTGACTGGACCGAAGATACGGCCTTCACGCAGACGATCACGGCAACCCGCCGGTTCGTGCGACGCCAGGAGTCGTGGTTCCGGCGGGACCCGCGGGTTAACTGGATCGACGCCGGCGGAGGGCTGGCTGATCGCGCGCTGGCCATAGTGAGGTCTGCGGCTGCCCAGGCGGACCGGGCGGGCGGCTAGCATCGGCACATGCGGTTCGCGAAGGGGCATGGCACGGGGAACGACTTCGTGATCTTGCCTGATCCGGACGGCGAGCTCGACCTGACTGCGGGCCTCGTCGCTCGCCTATGCGACCGGCGCTTCGGGATCGGCGCGGACGGAGTGCTGCGGGTTGTGCGCGCGGCGGCGGGCGCAGACGCTGCCGGGCAGCGGGCCGAGTGGTTCATGGACTACCGGAATGCTGACGGCAGCATTGCCGAGATGTGCGGTAACGGAGTCCGCGTCTTCGCCAGGTACCTGATAGATCATGGGATGGCCATCGGGCCCGAACTGGCGATCGCTACCAGGTCGGGCACCAGGAGAGTGCGCGCCGAGCCGGACGGTCAGTTCACTGTCGATATGGGTGCCGCGACGGTCCTTGGCGAGGGCGAGGTGCAGGCGGGCAGTCAGCGGATCGCCGGGCTGGCGATCTCGGTCGGCAACCCGCACCTGACCTGCATCGTGACTCAGCCGGTGGCGGCCATCGACTTGAGCAGGCCCACGGTGCTTGCGCCGGCAGGGCTCACGACAGGAGCGAACGTCGAGGTCGTCAGGATTCTGCGGGACCGCGAGGTCGAGATGCGCGTGCACGAGCGCGGATCCGGGCTGACGCTGTCGTGCGGGACCGGGGCGGTCGCCACCGCAGTCGCAGCAGCGGTCCGTGCGGGGGAGTGGCCAGCGCAGGGCGGCCTGCCCTGGACCGTGCATGTGCCGGGCGGCAAGCTGACCGTGACACCGAGTGCCAGGGCCAGCTTGCTGACCGGTCCTGCAGAGATCGTGGCCTCAGGAGAGCTTGCCGAAAGCTGGCTGGCTGACCTGGCGCCGGCCGGGATGCCTGCGACCTGAGCCCGCATCGGGGTCAGGATCCGGCCGGACGCGGAGCGGCCGCTGGGCGTGAGTCGGACGTGACGGCGAGCTTGAGGCCGACATCGACGAGCCGCCAGCCCGTGCGCATCCGCAGTGACTGCAGCGTGACCCGCGCCCGGCTGGTGGAGCGTGGCGACATGCGGGCTTGCGACATGCGGGCTTGCGACGTGGCAGCTGGCAGCGCGCCGACAGCTGGCAGCGCGCTGACTGCCTGCCCGCTGGCGCCCCGCGCCGCGGGCGTCGGCCTGCTCCCCCGGGCTGCCGTCAGTCTCTGCACTTCGGCCAGGCGGTGACGAGCTAGTTCCTCGGACATTCGCTGATACATCTCACTAGTCCTTCCGGGTAGCCGGGTTCGCTGTAGGTGGTCAGGACTCGATCGCTTCAGGCGTTGTGTGGCCTGGTTCAGACTGGTCCGATTCAGACTGGTCCGATTCACGCTGGTGCGATTCAGGCTGGTCTGGTTCAGGCTGGCCCGGACCAGCAGCCTGCGTTGCTGCCGCGGCAATGGCCGCCGGATCCGCGGCGGGCGCTGTCGGCGCCTCCGGGACGTCCGTTGCCTTGGTGATCCGGATGTCGCCGCTCAGCGCGCGGCAGCTGATGCGGACAGGCACACCTGACTCGTGCAGGTCCGCGTCGTCACTCGGGTCCAGCTCGCTCCGGATCCCGCCGGACGTGCTGGCGAGGTCCAGGTAGACGCCGATGCCAGGCACGACTGCGACCTGCATGTCACCGGAGGCACTGCGCAATTCGATCTGGCCGGTCGCGACGGCGCCTAGCTGGATGTCCCCGCTGGCCGTCTGGGCGGTCACCGATCCGGCGCAGTAGCCGAGCGAGACGTCGCCACTGGAAGTGCTGATACGGGCGTAACCGCCAACCCGAGCCGCCTGAACGTCACCGGACGCGGTGGTGATCGCGATGTCGCCGGCTGTGTCGAGCAGCACATCACCGCTGGCGGAGCGGACAGCGACGGAACCACTGACCAACGCCGCGCTGGTGTCGCCGCTTGCCGTCTGCATGGACAGGGCGCTGAGCTCGCCGACGCAGGCTAGGTCTGCGCTGATCGTCTTGGCCGCGCAGCTAGATCCCTCCGGGGCCCTGATCGTCAGGTCCAGCTGCAGCCTGCGGCGGAAGGCGCCCGGCCGCGGACCGCGGATGTATAGCTGGCCGTCGTCGAATCCGACCTGCACCTGAGCCAGCAAGTCATCCTTGTCAGTGCCGCGACCGGTGGGGACCACCTCCACGGCCACAGTGCTTGTCGGTTCGCCGGACACCACGATGCTGCCGGATCCCCACGAGTCGATGCTGATGTCAACCGGGTCAGAACATGCGAAATCCCACGTACTCATCTCTGTGCCTTCCTGATCTGAGAGTCGGTGCCGGAATGCTGGTGACAAGCAGGCAATGAGCCGGCGGCTAGCTCCGGGCGAACCCGGTGTACCGCTTCGATGCGCCGGACTTGCCCGGCGGTGACGGCGGGAACGGCGGGCGCTTCTTCGGGCCGCCGAAGCCGCCCGGGCCGGCCGGGCCGCCAAGGCCGCCGGACCCGCCAAGGCCGCCGGTACCCGCCAAGGCCGCCGGACCCGCCAGGCGGATACTCGAGGGCCCGGCTGATCGCGCGGACGAGCCAGGCATTCACTGACAAGCCCGCTGACAGCGCGGCGGCCTCGACGCGGGTTTTCATGCCGTCTGAGATCCGCAGCGTCACCCGGGTATTGCCAGCCTCATCGGCGGCATCGGCGGGCTCCGGCGATGGATCGTCCTGCGTCCTGGTCATGCTGACGACGAACTCAGGCTGGGTGCCTGTCAGCCGCACATCGACGGTCGCGCCATCGAGGCTCGCGGTGATCTCGTCGGCTGCCGCCGAAAGGACGTCGAGCAATGCCAGCCGGACGGTCGAATCAAGAGTCTCCGAGAGCATCTCGGCAGCCCTGGCAATGTCATCACCGGCGAACCTGGTGATAGCGGTGAGCTCCCGCCGGAGCGATTCCGCGTACTCGCTGAGATCCATGACGTCATCATGGCGTCATAAGTGACGTCTGTCAAGACGATGCCTGACGTCAGAGCAGCGGCACGTGTCCGTTGCCAGCGAGTACAGCCAGCTAACAGACCTCCAGCTGCTCGATATGACCCGCATGCGGGGCTGATGTCACCGCGACGTCACGACGACGCCACAAGCCGCTGCGGCACGGTGATCAGTCGCGATCGGTATCGAGGCGGCCGCAGCCGTTGTGCTTCTGCCCGGTTACCGGTTCGGTTCGCCTACAGTGAGCTTCGCCGAGTCCGACAACTCAGAGCCCCGAGGAGAAGGCACGTCATGAGCGGGGGTAACACCGGCACCCAAGTCATCCCGCAAGGTCGAAGCCGCTTGCCGGGCCGTGCGATCGTCGGCATCGTCGGAGCCTTGCTGCTGGTCGAGGCCGCCACTCACCTGCCGGCGGCGATCCGGGCCGGGTTGCGCCACGGCACCCGCGGCTACTGGGTCGCGACCGCGAAACGGTGCGTGCGGTCAGCGTGCACCTGGAGCGGCCGGTTCGAGTCGCCTAAAGGCCACGTCGTACTCTCGTCGTCCCAGTACATCGGCCGGATACCCGTCGGAGCTCACGCCGGCACATCGCTGCCGGCCTTGTTCCCTGGCGGGTCCGGGCTGGTGTTTCCGCCGACCGGCTCCGACCTGTGGATTTCACTTCTGGTCATGCTCGTCCTCGCCGTGCTCGGCCTGTACTGGTCTAGCCACCGCCTCGTCGCGAAGTACTTCCGGGAACGCAAACCCGCTCCGTAGTTCCTGCCTGACCCGTTCGAGTCAGCGGTCCGGCAGCGACTGAAGCGGCCGCCCGCGGATTGACGCGTCGAGCACCTCGGCGATGTGCGCGACCGGCATCGGCTGGTTGCCAGCCGCAGCAAGCGCCTGCGCGATCTGCAGCGAGCACCCGGGATTGGCAGACACCAGCAGCTCAGCGCCGGTAGCTGCGACCGCGCGAGCCTTCCGTTCGCCAAGCTCAGCGGCGGCTTCGGGCTGCACCAGGTTGTAGATGCCGGCCGAGCCGCAACAGGTCCCGGCGTCCGCGATCTCGGCAAGTACCAAGCCGGGCACTGCGCGAAGCAAGGCCCGCGGCTGAGCAGTAATCCGCTGGGCGTGTCCCAAGTGGCACGCATCGTGGTAAGCGACCCTGACCGGAGGCTCACTCCGCAGTGCCAGCTTGTTACGCGGGGCGACCGGCCCGAGTTCGGCCAGGAACTCGCTGAAATCGCGGACCGTGGCGCTGAACGCCGCACTCCGGTCCGCCCAGTCCGGGTCGCTCGCCAGCAAGTGCCCGTAGTCCTTCATGGCCGAGCCGCAGCCCGCCGCGTTCACGATCACTGCGTCGACGCCGGCCCGCTCGAACGCCGCGATTGTCTTGCGCGCGAAGTCCGCCGCCTCGGCCCGCCGGCCGCCGTGCAGCGACAGCGCCCCGCAGCAGCCCTGCCGCGGCGGCACGATGACGTCGCAGCCCTCGGCCGACAGCACTCTGGCCGTCGCCGCGTTGACCTGCGGGAACAGCACCTGCTGCACGCAGCCGGTCAGCATGCCCACGACGGCCCTTCGCTCACCCTTGGCCGGGACACGCACGGGCAGCCGTGGCGAAGCAGAAGACAACACCTTTTCCTGCCGGGAACGGGCACTTGCCCCACCGCCGCGCCCGACACCACGCGGTGAAGCGGGCGCAACCGCCAGGGCAGCAGCGGCCTCCGGCGCAACCCGGCGGAGCAGCTTGCTCCGTGCGGCGACCCGGTCCAGCCCGGTCCGCTGGGCGGCCCGCAGCGGCAGCAGCGCTGCGCGAAGCCGGTTCGGGTATGGGAACGTGGCGAAGATGGCGGCCCGCACGGCCCGGTCGCGGCGAGACCTGGCCGGCAGCGGGGCCGGGAGCTGAACGCGCTCGCCGGCCTGCTCGCGGTTCTCATCAGGCTCGGCCCAGCTCCGCGCAGCCTCGATGAGCTGGTCATACTGCACGCCCGACGGGCACGCCGTCACGCAGGCCATGCAGCCGAGGCACCGATCGAAATGCTCGGCTGCCGCCGCGCTTCCCTGCCCGCTGGTCAGGATCTGGGTGATCAGATGAATCCGGCCGCGCGGAGAGTCCATCTCCTCGCCCCACAGCTGATACGTCGGGCAAGCCGGCAGGCAGAAGCCGCAGTGCACGCAGTCGCCAGCCAGGTCGCGCAGCGATCCGTCCGGATCCAGCGCGCTCGCGACCGGGTCGTCGTGGGCTATCGGCTCGACGATGCCGGCGTCATCCGCGGTCATCAGATCCCTCCTGGCAGCCTGCCGGGCGCCATCCGGTGCTCCGGATCGAACTGCTCTTTCACCGCTCGCATCAGCTCAAGCGACTGCACTGGCCCCCACATGTCCATAGTGTCCCTGACTGCCGGAGGCGCATCCAGAACGACCGCGCTCGCCGTAGCGGGCAGGACCGTTCCCGTGCTCAGCGCGCCGAGACTGGCCCGCAAGTCCGCGACGAAGCCGGCAACCGCGTCCGCAACTGCCTCCTCACCGATCACGAGGTCCAGCACGCCCGCTCCCGCCGACCCGCCGATCGCCGGGTCCAGCCCGTGCTGCTGCGCTGTCGCCCGGATCGCGATGAGTACCTCCGCAAGCCGCCCAACCCAGAACGCGACTCGCACCCAAGTGCCGGGGCGCTCGCGACCGCCGGACGACGGGCTCAGCACACGAAACGCTTCGCCCGCCGACCCGGCGTCCGCACCCGTCGCGCGCTCTAGCAGTTCACTCAAGCGATCGGCTCGGCCAGCGACGCTCGTTGCATCGCCCTCCAGCAGCGCAGCGACGGTGAGCGGAGCAGCCGTATGGGGCCACGCCAGCTCAATGGCTGAGGGCGTGACGGGGGAGTCCGCAACGGCTTGCACTGCGGCGGCTGCAGAGGCCGGGTCGGGGCAGTCGAGCGTGACCCAGGCAGTGGATTCCGGCAGCGGGTGGAGGCGGAAAGTCGCCTCGGTGATCAGGCCGAGCGTGCCGTACGAACCGGCGAACAGCTTGCCGATGTCGTAGCCGGCCACGTTCTTCACGACTTTGCCGCCGGCTTTCGCGACGGTCCCGTCCGCCCTGATCACCGTGATGCCAATGAGCAAGTCACGCGGCGAGCCGTACCGGTACCGAAGGGGGCCTGCGGCACCTGTCGCGATCAGGCCGCCGATCGTGCCGCCATGGTCGGGCGGGTCGACGGCCAGCCGCTGGCCGGCTGCAGCGAGCACGCTCGCGAGGTCATCCACGCGAACCCCAGCCTGGACGCTGACGACCAGGTCGCCAGCTGTGTGCTCGAGGATCTGGTCGAGGGTGCCGGTGTCGATGATGAGGTCACAGCTGACCGGCGCGGAGCCCCACTCCAGACGGCTGCCCGTTCCGCGCGCGACGACCGTCAGCCCGAGGCCGGCCGCAGCCTGCAGCACCGCTGCGGCCTCTGCGGTGGAAGCTGGCGCCGCCACGTAACGGGCAGGCTTGCCTGCGACGGCATCGGCCGGGCCGCCCGGCAACACGTGCGCGCAGGCACTGGTGAGTTCCGCCGGAACGCTCAGTACTGTCATGGCTCCTCCGGGTCGCGCTCGGGGGAGTCCCCCGAGAGTGCCCGTTCCCGTCAGAATTGATCGATCAGGCCGGACGCGACCAGCGGGTGCGGGGCGCGACGGATCCCTGGCACTTCTCCGCACAGCCGCGGGGTGGGGAACACTTTGCCGGGGTTGCACAGGCCGACCGGGTCGAAGGCGCAGCGCAGCAACTGCATGGTGTCGAGGTCGTCGGCGCCGAACATCCTGGGCATGTACCGCGACTTGTCGACTCCGACACCGTGCTCGCCGGTAATCGAGCCGCCGTGCTCGATGCACAGATCAAGGATCATGCCGGACAGGATCTCGGCTTTCTCCTGCTCGCCGGGCACGGTGTCGTCGAACAGCACGAGCGGATGCAGGTTCCCGTCGCCGGCGTGAAAGACGTTGGCGACCCGGATGCCGTGCTCCGCCGACAGCTCAGCGATCCGGTCCAGCACCTTCGGCAGCGCGGTCCGGGGGACCACGCCGTCCTGCACGATGTAAGCCGGACTGATCCGGCCGACGGCGGCGAACGCGGATTTGCGGCCAGTCCAGATCGCCGCCCGCTCGGCTGCATCCTGCGCGGCCCGGATCTCGTACGCGCCCTCCGCCGTGCAGATCGCGCGGACTGCCGCGGTCTCAGCCTCGACGTCTGCGGCAGGGCCGTCCAGTTCGACGATCAGCACCGCTCCTGCGCCCTCCGGGTAGCGGCAGCTCACCGCGGCCTCGGCCGCCGAGATGGCTAGCGCGTCCATCATCTCGATCGCGCCGGGCAGGATGCCCGAGCCGATAATTGCCGACACTGCCGCGCCGCCCGCGCCCATCGTCGTGAATGCGGCAAGGAGCGTGGTCACCGCTTCGGGGATGGGCGTCAGCTTCACCACGATCTTGGTAACGATGCCGAGAGTTCCCTCTGAGCCGGTGAATGCACCGACAAGGTCGTATCCGGGCGATACGCCCGTGCCGTCGCCGAGCCAGGTCAGCTCGCCTTGCGGAGTGACGATCTCCAGGCCGAAGACGTGATGGACGGTGAACCCGTGCTTCAGGCAGTGCGCGCCGCCGGAGTTCTCAGCCACGTTACCGCCGACGGAGCAGACGACCTGGCTGGACGGATCAGGCGCGTAGAACAGCCCGTAGGGCTCCGCGGCCTTGCTGACCGCGAGGTTGGTGACGCCTGGTTCCACGATGGCGCGGCGGCTCGCCGGATCGATCGCGATGACGTTACGCATCTTCGAGGTGACGATCAGCACGCCGTCCGCGCGCGGGAGCGCTCCGCCAGACAGGCCGGTTCCGCTGCCGCGGGCCACGAACGCGACCCTGCGGGCTGCGCAAGCGGCCACGATCGCGGCTACCTCGGCGGCCGACTGCGGCAAGACGACCAGGCCGGGGGTGCAGCGGTGTGCCGTCAGCCCGTCGCACTCGTAGGTGCGCAGCTCCTGCGGGTCGCTGATGACATTGGCTGGACCGCAGATTCGGGCAAGTTCGGCCGCTAGGTCGGTGTCAATCAGCCCGGCGCCGGTCAGACCGGCGTCGATAGGCGCGCTTTCCATGCCCCCAGCATCCCTCCGCAGCGGCAGGGCCGCCACTGTGGGGCAACTGGCGGCCCTGGGGTCTAGCGAATTGCCGGCAGCGGACCTTTGTTGCACGGCGGCTTGCAGCCCAGCAAGCCCTTCAGCCTCCTATGCCGGAGTTGAGCGCGGCTGTCTGCAACATTTCACGGAGTTTTGCGGCGCGAAACTGGACAAAGACTCCCATGCCGCCGACAAGATCGATGAAATGTGGCCGACAGGCACGGCTGATCTCAATATATGGACATGTAGTGTCACCATATGAGCAGCGCGACACAGTCGTCGGCCCGCAACGAAACGGACGCGAGCAGCAGGCGCTGGCTCATCTTGTTCGTGGGCCTGTTTGCCATGACGGCTGGCTGCACGTTCCAGTACGGCCTCGCGTACCTCATCCCGGCGCTACGCCACGAAGGTTTCTCTCTTGAGCTCGCCAGCGTGCTGGTCGCCTGCCCGACGGCTGGCCTGCTGCTCACGCTGATCGCCTGGGGTGCGGCGGCTGACCGCTGGGGCGAGCGGATCGTGCTGGCCGCTGGCCTGGGCCTGGCTGGCGTGATACTCCAGATCGGCTCGCTGGCTCACGGAACGGCCGGGCTTGGCCTCTGCCTGGCACTCAGCGGAGCCGCAGGCGGCTCGGTATTCGCGGCGAGCGGCCGGCTGATCCTTGGCTGGTTCGCCAGGCACGAGCGCGGCCTCGCGATGGGAATCCGGCAGAGCGCTCAGCCCCTTGGCGTGGCGCTCGCTGCTGTTTCGCTGCCAGTGCTGGGCGCCAGCGGCACTGGGCTGGCGTTGCGGTTCCTCGGCGGCTTCTGCCTGCTGGCTGCCGCCCTCGTGGTCTGGCTGGTCCGCGATCCGGTCCGTGAGCAGCCGTCGGCAGGAGAGGTTGCCTCGGCTGCTGGCCCGCCGTCACCGGGCCGCCCGCCCGCCGGCCATCGCCCGCCCTCTCCGTACCGACAGCCCATTCTGTGGCGCATCCACGCTGCCAGCGCGCTCCTCGTGGTACCGCAATTCGCTGTCGCAACCTTCGCGCTGGTGTTCCTAATCGACGCGCGCGGCTGGGATGTGACAACGGCGGGCCGGTTGCTCGCGGTCGCGCAGCTCTGCGGGGCGGCGTCCCGCCTCGGCGCCGGTTACTGGTCGGATCGTGTCGGCAGCCGGATGCGGCCGATGCGGATCCTGGCGGTGAGCACCGGAGTCGGGATGTTCGCCCTGGCCGCAGCGGCAGGGGCCGGATCGTCGCTGGCAGTGCCTGTACTGCTGGCCTGTGCCGTGGTTGCGGTCAGCACCAACGGGCTCGCATTCACCGCTGTGGCCGAGTACGCCGGGCCTGCCTGGGCCGGCCGCGCGCTTGGTGTCCAGAACACCGGGCAGAACGCGCTCGCCGCCGCCACGCCACCGGTCCTGGCGCTGGCCATCGGCTCGATCGGCTTTGGCGCGTCATTTGCCGTGGTGGGGGCGTTCCCGGTAGTAGCGGCCGCACTGGTACCTGTCGGCCTGGAGCGCGGCGAGTCCAGTTCAGGGCGTCGGCACGCGATTCTGACAGTGCCGGGCGGTGGCCGCGGTCCCGCCAACGGCCAGCTCCGTGGGCAACTGAATTTCCTCGGTCCGGGTGATCCAGCCGACCCGGACGCGGAAGTGCAGGTCAGTGAATCCTAGGCTGCTTCCAGCTCCTTCCTGGAAGCAGTAGTAAGAGCGCCAGAGCACTCGGACCCACCGGTAGGAATGCGGTGGAATCGGACCGCCTATCCGGTACGTGACCCAGTGCGGCTCGCCGATTTGTCGAGGCGTGCCGGTGGTCGAGACGGCGATCTGCGGAGGGACGGGCGCTCCCGGGCTGATGTGGTCTGCGCTGCCGATGATGACTTGCGTCATGTCGGATGGGTTGTAGACGTTGATGGCGAAACCCTGAATCTGCCCCGGCCGGATGGGCACAGTGTCCTGTGTCGCGTCGGCCGCTTGGGTAGTTACAGCGCGCTGGCCGTCGATCGAGTTCCACCAGGCATACGTATCCAGGAACTGCAGGCTGGACTGCGTTCGCCAGTAGATCAGCGTGCCGGACGGCAGGCCAATGACGATGGTTAGCGCTGCGATCACTAGCCAGCCGGTGATCGGTACCTTCCGGGCGGACCTGACGATCCGGCGGCTCAGCGCCTCCCGCGGTCTCGCGCTGCGACTTAGGCCCGCATCGGTGGCGGCGTCCCGCCCCGCGGCCTCCGCGACCAGTGATGCGGGCCCGAGCGCGGCAAGCACCTTCATGACCGTCTGGTCGTCGGCGCCTGGCGGCAGTGCCTCCTCGAGATGGGCCCTGATCTGCTCCGCCAGTTCGGCTGCGACGCTTGCCGGAAGCCGGGCCAGCGCGGCATCGAGTTCACGGAGATAGCCCGTGACGAGGGGATGCTCCAGCGCACTCATCACCTGGTTTCACCGCCAGCCTGCCGACGGCGCTGGCCCGTTGCCGGATCAGCGCCGATGCCGAGCACGCCGTCGACGGCGGCGCAGAACGCAGACCAGTCGGCCCGGAACGCTACGAGGTGCTCGCGCCCCTGGTCGGTGATCGAGTAGTAGCGGCGCGGCCGGGTCTTCTCGTCGTGTACCCAGCGGTTGGTGACCAGTCCGGCATCCCGCAGCCGGTTGAGCAGCGGGTAGACCGTGCCCTCGCTGGTCAGCAAGCCGTCGGCGCGGGAGAGGTCACGCACCAGTTCCAGGCCGAAGCGCGGCCGTTCCGCCAGCAGCGCGAGCACGCAGGGGCCGAGTACGCCCCGGCGCAGCTCGGTCGTCTCGGCTGCCCTATCCATGCCTGACATGATGCCTTGCCACGCAAGACAATAACAAGCCATCAGCACGCTCTTGTTTTGCGGTGCGCCTTCTGGCGGCTAACCGGACCAGGTCGCCAGTCGCGGCTGCTAGCGGCCGGTTATCGATGCCGACTTGCTGGGGTCGGGGCGCCACTAAGTCGGTACTCACCAAGATCATCCGGCTGAGCGGGCCAGCCCGCGGCGGAGGGCTGATGAGGATGTGCTGCTCGGTCGCGTGTCTCAGGGCATCCGCTCGTAGGCAGGCAGCGTCAGGAAGTCCGCGTACTCGTCCGCCAGCGCCACCTCAGTGAACAGCGACGTAGCCTGCTCGTACTGGGCTTCGTCGTAAGCGCCGCCTAGCTGAGTCCGGATCGTCGCAAGCTCCTCAGCGATGATCCGCTCGGTTAGCTCCCTGGTCACGGTCGGCCCGTCGGCAAGTTTGATGTCGTTGTGCAGCCACTGCCAGATCTGCGACCGGGAGATCTCGGCGGTAGCCGCGTCCTCCATCAAGTTGAAGATCGCGACCGCGCCGTTGCCGGCCAGCCAGTTCGCCAGGTACTGCAGGCCGACGCTGACGTTGTTGCGCAGTCCGGCCTCGGTGATCTCGCCGGGAGTGCCCTTGACGTCGAGTAGCTGCGCCGCCGTTACGTGCACGTCGTCCCGCTGCTTGCTGAGCTGGTTCGGCGCGTCACCGAGCACGCTGTCGAAGATCTCGCGGCAGATCGGCACCAGGTCCGGGTGGGCGACCCAGGACCCGTCGAATCCGTCGCCGGACTCGCGCGTTTTGTCCTCTCGGACCTTGGCGAGTGCCCGCTCGTTAACCTCCGGATCCCGGCGGCTCGGGATGAAGGCTGCCATGCCGCCCATGGCATGAGCGCCGCGCGCGTGGCAGGTCTTGACCAGCAGTTCGGTATAGGCGCGCATCATCGGAGCGGTCATGGTCACCGCGTTGCGCTCCGGCAGCACGAAGTCCGCGCCTCGGGTGCGGAACTTCTTGATGAT
This sequence comes from uncultured Actinomycetota bacterium, assembly GCA_963831615.1. Taxonomy (GTDB): domain Bacteria; phylum Actinomycetota; class Actinomycetes; order Streptosporangiales; family Streptosporangiaceae; genus JAJYUU01. Next base: position 1,902,689 of record CAWHQU010000008.1, read on the forward strand.
GGAGAACAGGTAGTCCCAGCGCCCGGCGTTCAGGCCCGCGCTGTGCTCGCGGAGTTCGTGGAGGATCTCCTGCATCTCGAACGCGGCCGGGATCGTCTCGATCAGGACGGTAGCCCGGATGGTGCCCTGAGGGATGCCCAGCGCGTCCTGGGCCAGGATGAAAGCGTCATTCCACAGCCTGGCCTCCAGATGACTTTCCATCTTGGCCAGGTAGAAGTACGGGCCTTTGCCCTTCTCCAGCTGCCTCCGCCCGCAATGGGTGAAGTACAGCGCGAAATCCACCAGGCTCCCCGAGGCGCGCTGGCCGTCGATCAGCAGGTGCTTCTCCGGCAGGTGCCAGCCACGCGGACGGACCACGATCGTGGCCAGGTCAGCATCGGGCCGCAGCTGGTAGCTCTTGCCCTCCTCGCTGGTGAAGTCGATGGTCCGGTCCAGCGCGTCCTTGAGGTTGAGCTGGCCAGTGATCATGTTGTCCCACAGCGGGGTGTTGGCGTCCTCGAAGTCGGCCAGCCAGACCTTGGCGCCAGAGTTCAGCGCGTTGATCGTCATCTTCTTGTCGGTCGGGCCGGTGATCTCGACTCGCCGGTCGATCAGGCCAGGTGCGGGCGGGGCAACGCGCCAGGAAGTGTCCGATCGGATGGCTTCGGTGCTGGTCAGGAAGTTCAGCGTGCCGCCGGCCGACAGCTCGTCCTGTCGCCGGGCCCTCGCCTGGAGCAGATCAAGGCGACGCTGCCCGAGCTCCCGGTGCAGCAGGGCAATCAGGTCGAGTGCCTCGGGAGTAAGGATCTCGTCGTACCGGCTGCCGGCCGGGCCGGCAATCTCAACGCCATTGGACATTGCATGCTCCTTGACCTTGACCGCGTTCACCCTTGTCCGCCGGGCCGCGACGGGTGCCGCATGGATACCGGGCTGCGCCGAGCACCGGGACGCTCCGATACCAGAAGGTAACCCATGCGCCCTCGCCTCACACGGCCGGCGCGGGCGGCAGGTCCGCGGCGGCCAGATCTTCGGCAGCCCGGGCACTAGACAGGGCACATTCCTGAGGCGTCGGATGTTAATGAGGTGAGGATGTATCGCGACCGTGGCACTATCGGGACCAACGCTCGCCGCCAGCGGGCGGGATGCCTGATGGTCCGTTCTCAGAATTCTTATCACCCTAATTCCGAGCATTCCGGGCCCGCTGGGCTAGCGCTTTTCACTAACCCAGCAAATCGCCCGCTAGAGGTGGCATGACCGCACAATCGAACGCAATACCTGCCAAGAACCCAGACGACGGCCAGCTGAGCAATCGCATCGAGCTCGCCGGGCCCGAGGACGACTCGCTCTGGGACGAGCCTGCTGAGCCCGATGGCGGCCAGCTCGACCTTGAGGACCGGCACGCGCTGCGGCGCGTCGCGGGCCTGTCGACCGAGCTGCAAGACGTCAGCGAGGTCGAGTACCGGGCGCTCCGCCTCGAACGGGTCGTCCTGATGGGAGTCTGGACCGACGGAACGCTCGCCATGGCCGAGAACTCGCTGCGCGAGCTCTCCCGGCTGGCCGAAACCGCCGGATCAGAGGTGCTCGATGCGATGATCCAGCGGCGCGGCCGGCCAGACGCGGCGACCTACGTAGGCGCGGGCAAGGCCAGAGAGCTTGCCGAGATCGTGGCAGCGCACGGCGCCGACACGGTCATCTGCGACGGAGAACTGACACCCGGCCAGCTCCGCAGCCTGGAGGGCACGGTCCGCGTCAAGGTAGTCGACCGGACCGCCCTGATCCTGGACATCTTCGCCCAGCACGCCCGCAGCAAAGAAGGCAAGGCGCAGGTCGAGCTCGCGCAGCTGCAGTACCTGCTGCCGCGGCTGCGCGGCTGGGGTGAGTCACTGTCCAGGCAGGCAGGCGGCCGGGCCGGCGGGACCGGCGGCATCGGCACCCGGGGGCCGGGCGAGACCAAGATCGAGACTGACCGGCGGCGCATCAGGTCGCGCATTTCCAGGCTGCGCCGCGAGATCGCGGACATGTCGGTAGGCCGCGAAGTCCAGCGCGGCCAGCGCCGCCGCCGTGCGGTGCCGTCAGTGGCGATCGCGGGCTACACCAACGCCGGCAAGTCGAGCCTGCTGAACCGGCTGACCGGCGCCCAGGTCCTGGTGGACGACTCGCTGTTCGCCACGCTGGATCCGGCCGTGCGGAAGGCGAAGACTCCCGGCGGCTGGCCGTACACGCTGACCGACACGGTGGGTTTCGTGCGGCACCTGCCGCACCAGCTGGTCGACGCGTTCCGGTCCACGCTTGAAGAAGTGGCCGATGCCGACCTGATCTTGCACGTGGTCGACGGCTCGGATCCGGACCCGCGGTCGCAGCTGGCTGCGGTCAGGGAAGTGCTCGCCGAGGTCGGTGCCGGAGACGTGCCCGAGCTTGTCGTGATCAACAAGGCGGATAGCGCAGACCCGATCGAGCTGGAGGGCTTGCAACTCGCCGAACGGCAGTCGGTCGTTGTGTCGGCGCGAACCGGCGACGGCATCGACACGCTGCTTGCGGAGATCGAAAGGCTGCTGCCACGAGAGTTCCGCGAGGTCAGCGTGGTCATCCCGTATGATCGCGGCGACCTGCTGTCCCGTGCTCACGACGAGGGCGAGGTCCTCGCGGTCGAGCATGGCGGCGACGGGACGGAGCTGACTGCTCGCTTGCCGCTGGCCTTGGCGGCCGAGCTCGACAGATTCGCTCCGGCTAATACGGCCCATTAGGCGCGCGGGCGGCTGCTATATATCGCGCAATTCGCTACGCAATTGCGTGGCGAAGCTGCGTGGTGCTGCCGGGCTGTTTAGTAGCCGCAACGTGGCTGTGGGCCGGACCTTTTAAACGGCACAATCCAGGAAACGGGCAGTTACCGTTCAGCGATCCCCCATGCTGGCGGCAGCCTGGGATGATGGGCCGCAGCCCCGGCGTCGATGCGTAGCCTGCTGACCGACCAGTTAGCATCTCCTGGCCGGTGAGTCGGCGCAATGGGAACGGGCGCCAGCCATTAGGATGACACCCGGCCGCAAAAGCAGTCCGGCCGCTGTGAATGCTTAAGGAGCCCTTTACACCACTTCGGTTTGTGCAATACCGTGACTGAACCGATAAGTTGGTGTGTTGCCGCCACGCCGACCTTATGGGGCGTTCGAGCCCCCGGCTCGGCTGGCTGGCTCTAGTGTTCTCACTCAATCCGACGTTCGGCAAGAGAGGTAGCATGGTCGCCCGGAGTTCCGCGCACCGCAGCCGTCCCCGGCTGCTGGGCGGTGCGCCGTGACCGTGCGCCTGCTCACGAACATCGGCCGGCTCTGGACCGGATCTGAGGTCTGGAGCAACGCGGCGATCTTGTCGCAGGACGAGCGCATCGCGTGGGTCGGTCCGGCGTCTGAGTTGCCCGCCAGCATTCCTGGCGTGATCCACAACATCGTCGACGTTGATCACGTGGAGAATCTCGGTGGTGCGCTGGTCACGCCTGGCCTGATCGATTCGCACACCCACCCGGTCTACGCAGGCAACCGGTACGCGGAGCTGGCGATGAGGTCCGGCGGCTCGTCCGCTGCAGAGATCACGGCTGCCGGGGGCGGAGATGCGTCCACGGTGACGATCACCAGGGGAACTGACCCGTGGACATTGTGCAGCGGCGTCCGGGAGCGGCTTCGCGACTGGCTGCTCCACGGAACAACAACCGTCGAGGCGAAGACCGGTTACCACCTGACCAGGGACGGCGAACTCGCCGACGTGCGGCTGCTCCGCTCGCTGGAGAAGGAGCCAGGCATGCCGCGCGTCCATGTGACGTTCCTGGCTGCCAACGCGGTACCGCCGGAGTTCTTCGGCCGCCGCAACGACTACGTGGACGCGGTCGGCAGCTGGTGCGCGGATGCAAAGGCGGCCGGTGCCGACAGCATTGACGCCTACTGCGACGAGGGACGGTTCACCACGCGGGAGGCGAGCTGGATCCTGTCCGCGGGCAGGGCCGCCGGTCTTCAGCCGCGCGTGCACGCTTACGGCAACGGCCAGACCGGTGCAGCGCTGCTAGCCGCCGAGATCGGATGCGCGTCGGCCGACCTGCTACTGGACGCTGGTGACGAAGACGTGGCGGCGCTCGCCCAGGCCGGTGTAGCAGCAGTGTTGTGCCCGGCGGCCGGCTCCGATTCGCGGCGGCAACCGCCGGTACGAGCCCTGCTCGACAAGGGCGTGCCGGTCGCGCTCGGCTCAGGGCATTCACCGGGCGGCAACGGCATCACCTCGATGCCGCTCGTCGTCAGCCTGGCAATCGCGAACTTCGGGATGAGCGTGACCGAAGCGCTTCGCGCGGCGACCGTCGGGGGGGCGCAGGCGCTGCGGGCGCCGGATCGTGGCGCGATGGCGCGCGGCCGGCTGGCCGACATAGTCGCGTGGGACGCTGACCATGAGGGAGCATTCAGCTGGTCCTACGGCATGGAGCCGATCAAGGTCTGGCGGGGCGGCGAGCCGGTCACGCCGTAGCGGCGTCGGGTCGCAGCGACCGCGGCCGCTGGCCCCACCATGGCCGGTGCCTGAGCGCGGAGAGCGCGGAAAAGTCCCGGCGGACGACATGATTGCGGTCGGCCGTGGTGCCAAGCGTGTAGGCCGGGTACAGGCCCAGGTACTGACTGCTTGACGCCTGGCTCCACTGCCGCGCCAAATCGCTCGATGACTTGTAGAAGTTGACCATGTAGCCGCCGGCGTAGACCTTGAGCAGCGCGAATCCGCCCGGGTACTCCTTCGTCGCGGCGACTTCGAGGAACTCGACGTCCGGCGAGACCGGCGAGTGCGTGCGCAGGTTGCGGTGCGTGTGGCCGGAGTGATGAAGGAACACGCCGGGCGTCGCCGCATAGAGCTGCTGCAACCGGACGGCGTCGGGGCGGCTCAGGCCGAAGGCCGGCCCGCCGATCGTTGTCAGTGCGGACTCGTCGGTAACCGGATGGTGCCCGAAGACCAGTGTCGGCTGACTCGGCTCGACGGCCAGCGCTTCGGTGAGCGCCGTGAACTGATCGTCGCCGATCGCTCCGCCAGGCGCCGCTGGCGCCGGGGTGTCAAGGCCGACCAACCTGAGCCCGCCGACTTCCGTGATGGTCAGCCTGCCGGGCGGCAGCTCGTACACGGCGGACAGGCAGTCGTGATGTTCTCCGGCGCCCAGCCGGTCCGGGCCGGCGCTGGCAGTCGGTGTGCTCCCGGCCTGCGCCGGCCTGGTCATTGCTTCCCCTGGCCACCACGTAATCGCCAGATCCGAGCCAGCCCGACAGGGTAAGGGTGCCGAAACGGTCCAGCGCAGCCTTAGAGACGGCGAATTCGCCAGGGCGTCCTGCTGCGGTCAGATCCCCGGCCACCACGAGCACGTCGGCGCCGCGAGCGGCGGCATCACGGGTCATCGCGCGTGCCATCACGACCGGATACGGCGGCAACTCCGGTGCCTGCCGGATTCCCGGCGGGAAATCGCTGGTGACCAGCCCGCTTACCGCCTCGCCGGCATGCAGGTCGTTACTGAGGGCCAGCGTGAAGAGCAGGTGGCCAGGTGGCGGCACCAGCGTGGTGACCTGGCCAGGCGAGGCGGAGCGCATGGCACCCGACGCCAGCAGCCCGGCGAGAAGCGTTTCTACCTGGCCATTAGTTGGAGCCTCCGGGAGGACGACGCCCCCCGGCGGGAAGCTGAGCTGCGGCAGCAGCCGAGGTGTGGCGGGCACTCCGCCAGACACTGCCTGATAGTAGTAAGTCGTTCCCGGCCGCAGGCCGGTGATCTCTACATAGTGGTACGGGGTTTCGCCGCCCCACTCGACCGCAACGCGGTCCAGGTGGTCCGGGTCAGTGCCGTAACGCACCAGCCCGTCGGTAGCAATCGGCTCTGACGACGCTGCGTCCGGGAAGTACGGCACGGCCGGCGTAGGCACGCCCGCCGTGTACCAGGTGAGCACGAAGCTCGTGTCCGTGGCGGTCACGAGTTCGAGGTCTTGTGCGTACAAGCCGTTCCCGCCCGTTCTGCCGGAGCTAGCCACAGCAGACGCCGTGCTGACTAGCGGGGGCACCAGCCCCGCAGCCGCGCTCGCCGAGGCCAGCTGGATGAGCTGACGGCGGCTGAACCCGCAACAGTCCTGCATGCCGACCAAGGGTGACTCACGGTTACTAACCGCTACCCTCGCTCGGTTGAACAACGGGCGACGAATGGGCGAAACGACAAATCGGGAAGAGTGGGCAATGAGGTGATCCGCAGACTTAGGCGGGGCGACCTCGGGCCACCCGCCTGGCTCGGCCCGGCGGTCCGGTCAAACAGCCCGGCGGTCCGGTCAAACAGCTCGTGCTTGCCGCGGGGTAGGGGGCGCCAGGTCTTACCGCATGAGCGCTCGGACCGCCCGTGGCATAGTGCGGATATGGCATCTAGCGCCCGGCGAGCGGGCTCTGCATCCTCGGGCTCTGCGTCCTCGGGCCTGCATCCTCGGGCTCTGCGTCCTCGGGCACTGCGTCCTCGGGCAAGGGGACCGCTGCGCCAAGGCCGCCGGCTTCGGTGACAGTCATCGTCGGCGACGAGGAACTGCTCGTCGAGCGGGCTGTCCGCGCCGCTGTGGCGCTAGCGGCGGCCGGCGGCGCGGGCCCAGCTGACGGCGACAGCGACGGCGCAGTTGCGGGCGCTGGCATCCATGACGTTGCCGCGGCCGGCCTGACGGCGGGCGAGCTGACCGGCCTGACCGCGCCATCGCTGTTCGGCGGTGCCTGCGTCGTGGTGGTCCGGTCGGCGCAGGACGCGGGGAAAGACCTGTCCGCGGAACTGCTGAGGCTGACCAGGTCGCCAGCCCCGGATGTCTTCCTGATCATCACCCACGCGGGCGGCGTCAGGAACAAGGCGCTGCTGGCTGACATCGTCAGCGCCGGGGCGCGCAGGGTGGACTGCCCGAGCGTCAAGCGGTTCGGCGAGCGGATGGACTTCCTGCGGGGTGAGTTCCGGCAGGCGGGCCGCAAGGCCGATGACGGAGGCCTGCGGGCGCTGCTCGATGCTGTCGGGACCGACCTGCGTGACCTCGCGGCCGCCTGCAGCCAGCTGTCGGCTGACACGACCGGCGTGATCAACCAGGCTGCCGTCGCGCGCTACTACCAGGGCCGGGCCGAGGCGACCGGCTTCTCCGTCGCGGACAAAGCCTGCGAGGGCAACCTTGCGGACGCGCTCGAGCAACTTCGCTGGGCGCTGGCTACCGGAACCTCGCCAGTCCTGATCTCGAGTGCGCTGGCCCAGGGCCTGCGGACACTCGGCCTGGTCGGTTCGGTTGGCCGCGGTCTGAGCCCGAACGCGCTCGCTGGCGAACTGGGGATGCCGCCCTGGCGTATCGACAAGGCTCGCCAGCAGCTAACCGGCTGGACGGCCGACGGCCTGGCGATGGCACACGCAGCGGTGGCCGAGGCTGATGTCCAGGTCAAAGGTGAAGGAGCAAGCGCCGGCTATGCCCTGGAGCGGGCCGTCAGCACCATTGTTGCCTGCCGGAACCGATCCGCTAGCGCCTAACGGGCATGCAGGTCCCGGACGTCGATGGTCTGGTCGGTCTGGACCGCGTCGGCCAGCCGGCGGTCATGGGTGACCAGTACCAGCGTGCGTGAGTAACTGCGGAGGGCCAGTTCAAGCTGCTCTATCGCCTCGATGTCCAGGTGGTTCGTCGGCTCGTCCAGCGCGAGGAAGTTGACGCCGCGGGCCTGCAGCAGCGCCAGGCCCGCTCGGGTCCGCTCGCCAGGGGACAAAGCGCTGGACGGCCTGAGGGCGGCATCACCCCGCAACCGGAACTTTGCCAGCAACGTCCGCGCTTCCTCGTCGCTGAGCAGTCCGGCGGCGGAGCGGACCACCTGCATGACCGGAGCTTCGGTGGCAAACTCGCGGCGAGTCTGATCGAGTTCGCCGAAGACGACGCTCGGGCCGGTGTAGCGCTGGCCGGCCGAGAGCGGCGCCCGGCCAAGCAGCGCGTCGATCAGCGTGCTCTTGCCTGAGCCGTTGGGACCGGTGATCCTGATCCGGTCGGCCGGGCCGACGATCAGGCTGACTGGCCCCAGCGTTACCTCGCCCCGGCTCACGACCGCGCCGGTCAGGGAGACCGCAACGGCGCCAGCCCGCCGCGCCTCCCCGATCGACAGCTGCAGCTGCCACGGCTCGCGGACCTCGTCCGGCGCGTCCGCGTCGAGCCGGCCGATCGCCTTGTCAATCCTGGCCGCCGCACTGCCGGCATTCTGCGCGGTCGAGACCCGGAACGCCCGGATGTTCTTGTCTGGCTCGGCCTGCAGCGCGCGGGCGCTGGTGGCCCGCTGCGCTCCGGTCCGGGCCCACTGACGCTGCCGGCGGGCGGATTCGGTCAGCTTGTCTCGCTCGGCCTCGTAGGAGGTATACGCGTCAACCGCCCGCCGCCTGGTCAGCTCACGCTCGGCGACGTAGGCATCCCAGCCGCCGGAGAACATCGACCCGTGCCGGCTGAACTCGTCGAGTTCCAGGATCTGGCTCACGATCGCAGCCAGCATCGACCGGTCGTGGCTGACCAGTGCCAGTCCCGCCTTGCTGCGGCGCAGATGCGCCTCCAGCAAGTCCAGCCCGGCGTCGTCCAGGTCATTGGTTGGCTCGTCGAGCAGCAGGATGTCAGGCTGGGCCAGCAGTACCGCAGCCAGGCCGAGCCGGGCTTGCTGGCCGCCGGAGAGTTCGGCTGCGTTTCGGTCCAGAAGGCTGTCAGGAAGGCCAAGTTCCGCGGTGACCTGTGCCATGCGCTCTGGCAGGTCGGCTCCGCCTAGCGCCAGCCAGCGCTGGAGCGCGGCGTCATAGACGTCGTCGGCGCCCGCATCACCCCTGCTCAGGGCAGTTAGCGACGCGTCCAGGCCGGCCTGGGCAGCTGCCACCTGAGTCCGCCGGCTGAGGTGATCGGCCAGCGACTCGCCCGACCTGATGTCGGGCTCCTGGGCCAGCCGGAGCACCGTAGTGCTGGCCGGGGACCTGGTCACCGTGCCGGAATCGGGTTCAAGCTCGCCGGCCAGCACCTTGAGCAGGGTGGACTTGCCTACCCCGTTCGCGGCGACGATTCCGGTACGGTCCCCCGGGCCGATGCTGAGGCTGACGCCATCCAGCACGACGAGGCTGCCGAAGGAAATGCTGACGTTGACCGCTGCCAGCCTGGACATCGGGTTCTCCCGGCTTGCGGTCGGCCGGACTGGCGACCGCAGGTAATGCCCAGGGTGACGCGCGGAGGGCGGTATTAGCCGCCTGAGCGGATCTCGCGGAGTAGGTCCGCGCGCAGCCTAAGCGCTCTTGAGCTGCTCAGCCCGCTTGGCGATAGCCGACTTGCGGTTAGCACCCTGGTTCTGGTGGATGACGCCCTTGCTCACGGCTTTGTCCAGCTTGACGGTCGCGGCGCGCATCGCGGCCGCGGCAGCCTCAGCGTCACCGGCGTCGGCAGCCTCGCGGAACTTCCGCACGGACGTCTTAAGCTCGGATTTGACCGCCTTGTTGCGCAGGCGAGCCTTTTCGTTCTGCTTGTTACGCTTGATCTGCGACTTAATGTTTGCCACGCGAAATGCCTCGCTAAAGTCTGTCTAAGGTGTCTGGTGGTGCCGGCACGAGCCGCAGGCAGGCGGTTCGCGGCATCGTGCCCGGCTATACGCGGGCATGCAGGCAGCCAGCAGGTAAGAATAGCCGAGAACTGCCCCGCGGCTCAAACCGATAGCCCCGCAGCGCACGAGCCGGCACGATGGCTGATGGCGAGGGCATCGTGCCCGGCATGCAACGATAGACGCTGAGAAGACCCGCGGCCGCCCGAGCCGACCACCCATCTGGCGCCCTACTATCAGGCGGAGCCCCGTGTCACCAACGCCGCAGCAGCAGACGGATCAGCTGCCCGCGCCCGAGCCCGCCCGCACGCCGCAGCCGGTCATCCGCAACTTCTGCATTATCGCCCACATCGATCACGGCAAGTCGACGCTGGCTGACCGGATGCTGCAGCTAACCGGGGTGGTCGATGCCCGCCAGATGCGCGCGCAGTACCTGGACCGCATGGATATCGAGCGGGAACGGGGAATTACCATCAAGTCCCAGGCCGTCCGGTTGCCGTGGCGGGGGGCTGATGGCAACCAGTACGTGCTGAACCTCATCGACACCCCCGGCCACGTGGACTTCACCTACGAGGTCTCCCGATCGCTGGCCGCCTGCGAAGGCGCGATCCTGCTGGTCGACGCGGCCCAGGGGATTGAGGCGCAGACCCTGGCCAACCTGTACCTGGCCCTCGATGCGGACCTGCACCTGATCCCGGTGCTCAACAAGATCGACCTGCCCGCGGCCCAGCCGGAGAAGTACGCGGCCGAGCTGGCGAACATCATCGGCTGCGATCCCGGCGATATTCTCAGGGTGTCCGCTAAGACCGGTGAAGGCGTCGCCGAGTTGCTGAACGCGGTCGTCGAGCAGGTCCCGCCGCCCTCAGGCAATCCCGACGCCCCGGCCAGGGCGCTGATCTTCGACTCGGTCTACGACACCTATCGCGGCGTTGTCACCTACGTCCGGGTAGTCGACGGCCGCCTGTCCAGGCGCGAGCGAACGCTGATGCTGTCGACCAAGTCGGTGCACGAGACGCTGGAGATAGGCGTGATCTCGCCGGAGCCAGTGCCATCTGACGGGCTGGCCGCTGGTGAGGTGGGTTACCTGATCACCGGCGTCAAGGACGTCCGGCAGGCTCGCGTCGGCGACACGCTGACGACCCTGGCTGGCCCGGCGACCGAGGCGCTGCCGGGCTACGCCGACCCGAAGCCGATGGTGTTTTCCGGCCTGTTCCCGGTCGACGGAGACGAATATCCCGAGCTCCGCGACGCGCTGGACAAGCTCCGGCTGAACGACGCATCGCTGGTCTACGAGCCGGAGACGTCCACAGCGCTTGGCTTTGGCTTCCGCTGCGGCTTTCTCGGTCTGCTGCACATGGAGATCATCCGGGAGCGGCTCGAGCGCGAGTTCGACCTGGTGCTGATCTCCACCGCGCCGAACGTGGTGTACCGGGTGGTGACCGAATCAGGCCAGGAAACCGTTGTCACGAACCCGAGTGAGTTCCCCGAGGGCAAGATCGGCCAGGTCTTCGAGCCGGTCGTGCGGACTACAATCCTGGCGCCCACCGACTTCGTGGGCGCGATCATGGAGCTGTGCCAGAACCGTCGCGGCGTCCTTCTCGGCATGGAGTACCTGTCCGCTGACCGGGTCGAGATCCGGTACACGATGCCGCTCGGCGAGATCATTTTCGATTTCTTCGACCAGCTCAAGTCGCGCACCCGCGGCTACGCCTCGCTCGACTACGAGCCTGCTGGCGAGCAGGAAGCCGACCTGGTCAAGGTGGACATCCTGCTGCAAGGCGTTCCGGTGGACGCGTTCAGCCAGATCGTGCACGGGGACAAAGCTCGCGAGTACGGCCTCGGCATGACCGCCAGGCTCAAGGAACTCATCCCGCGGCAGCAGTTCGAAGTCCCGATCCAGGCCGCGATCGGCTCGCGGATCATTGCGCGCGAGAACATCCGCGCGATGCGCAAGGACGTGCTCGCCAAGTGCTACGGCGGTGACATCACCCGGAAGCGGAAGCTGCTGGAGAAGCAGAAAGAAGGCAAGCGCCGGATGAAGGTCATCGGCCGGGTGGAGGTGCCGCAGGAGGCGTTCGTCGCGGCGCTGTCGACTGAGCAGGGGCCCGACAAGAAGCGGTCCTGACCGGCATTTTGCCGCCGGGGCTGGTGAGGCCAGCACGGGACTCGATCTGTGCCCTTATCGGCAAGCTGGCGTAGTGCTACCTTTCGGGCAGCGCTCACACTTCATGCGTTTGTCGACCACAAAATGGCATAAACCATGCGCTCAACCGGCACGGACGCATGAAGAGCGGCGTTCGACTGGCTCCGCTGCGTCGGCTAGCGTCAGGCTCATGTCAGGCGCTCGGGTCTACGCATCTGCCAGGTCGGACCTGGACTGGCGCACCGGGCAGCTTGGCCGCGAGCTACGCAACGGCATTTTCGGTGAGAATCTGACTACTGCAGTGCCGGACTGACATGGCTGGTCTTCCGCCCGATGGCGCACCAGGGCCAGCCGATGGCAGCCTGCCTGAATCCGCGACCGCCCAGCTCGGCAGCGCTCCGTTCGGGGTCTATGTACATGTCCCGTTCTGTCAGACCCGCTGTGGTTACTGCGACTTCAACACCTACACCGCGGCCGAACTGGGTTCGGGTGCGTCTCGCGAGACCTATGCCGAGCTCGCGATAGCCGAGCTCAGGCTGGCTGCCAAAGTGCTGGCGGGCCGGGCCGGGCCGGTGCAGACAGTCTTCTTCGGCGGCGGGACGCCGACGCTGTTGCCGCCGGCGGACCTGAGGGCGATGCTCGCCGCGATCGACTCTGAGCTAGGCCTGGCACCTGACGCCGAGGTGACAACAGAAGCGAACCCGGAAACCGTGGACGAACGGTCGCTGGCAGAGCTGCGGGCCAGCGGATTCACCCGGATCTCGCTGGGCATGCAGAGCGCGGTGCCGCACGTCCTGGCCGTGCTGGACCGGGTACACCAGCCGGGCCGGCCGGAGCAGTGCGTGGCATGGGCACGATCGGCGGGGTTCGGCCACGTCAGCCTGGACCTGATCTACGGCACGCCGGGGGAGACGGACTCGGACTGGCAGACCTCGCTCGACCGGGCGCTGGCCGCTGGCCCGGACCACATCTCCGCTTACTCCCTGATCGTCGAAGAGGGCACCAGGCTCGCGGCCCGGATCCGGCGCGGCGAGCTGCCGATGCCCGACGACGATGTGCTGGCCGAGCGGTACCTGATCGCTGATGACCGGCTCAGCGCAACCGGATTCAGCTGGTACGAGGTATCGAACTGGGCGGCAACCGGGGACGCGCGATGCCGGCATAACGAGCTCTACTGGACCGGCGGCAACTGGTGGGGGCTCGGGCCAGGCGCGCATAGTCACGTCAGCGGGACGCGCTGGTGGAACGTCCGGCACCCGGCGGCATACGCGCAGCGCGTCAGCGGCGGCCTGAGCCCCGCTCAGGCCCGCGAAGTCCTGACTGAGAGCGAGCAAGCCACCGAGCGGATCATGCTCGCGACGCGGCTCGCATCGGGATGCCCAGTGGCCTATCTCTCCCCGGCCGGCCTGCATGCCGCCCGGACTGCTGTCGAGGACGGCCTCGCCAGCCGGGCCGCTCTGGAGCTTGGAGCGGTCAAGCTGACCAAGCGGGGGCGGCTGCTAGCGGACGCCGTCATACGGGAACTAACTGATTAGCCGGACAAGTCTGAACTGACCAGTTAGGGAGCTTCAGTAGGTGGTTGCCGCCTTTTTGGCCAAGTCGCTCGTCCCGCTGATCTGTCCTCGCGCTCGGATTGGGCCCTAGAATTGGCACTCAGGTCCCAGGAGTGCCAAGGGGAGGTAGCGGCCGCGTGCTCGACGACAGGAAACTGGCGGTGCTGCGTGCCATCGTGGAGGATTTTGTCTCCACGAACGAGCCGGTTGGCTCCAGGGCGCTCGTAGACCGGCACAACCTGGACGTCTCCCCGGCCACCATCAGGAACGACATGGCCGTTCTGGAGGAGCAGGGTTATATCGTCCAGCCGCATACCAGCGCCGGGCGGATACCCACCGAACAGGGTTACCGGCTGTTCGTCGACCGGCTCTCCGGGGTGAAGCCGCTGTCGGCCGCAGAGCGCCGCGCCATCGAGACATTCCTGGCGGGCGCCTACGACCTGGACAGCGTCGTGATGCGCACGGTCCGGCTGCTCGCCCAGCTCACCCGGCAGGTCGCTGTCGTTCAGTACCCGTCACTGACGAGGTCGGCAGTTCGGCACATCGAGCTGGTGCCGCTGTCCGATCGTCGGCTGCTGCTGGTGCTGATCACCGATACCGGGCGCGTCGAGCAGCGAGTCGTCGAACTGCCTGCGGAGATCGGCGAGGACTCGATCACCCAGTTGCGCGCGGTGCTCAACGCGTGTCTGGACGGGCGCAAGCTTGCCGACGTCGCGACGGTGGTGGCTGAGCTGCCAGCACGGGTCAGCGCGGCCGAGCAGCCCAATGCGGCGGCTGTCTTCTCGGTGATCGCGGAAACCGTGGTCGACCGGCACGAGGAACGCGTGGTAGTGGGCGGCGCCTCGAATCTCACCTCGTCCGACTTCTCCAGGGGATTGCACGAGGTCCTCGAGGCGTTGGAGGAACAGGTAGTGCTGATGCGGTTGCTCGGCGAGTCGGGCGACCAAGCGGCTGTCACAGTCCGCATCGGGTCGGAGAATGAAGTGGACGGGCTGCGGAACACCTCGCTCGTGGCCACCGGTTATGGCGCTGGCAATCAGTCACTAGCCAGGCTCGGGGTAATCGGCCCGACCCGGATGGACTACCCGACGGCGATGGGAGCGGTACGCGCGGTGGCACGATATGTGGGTCAGATCCTGGCGGAGTCGTAGGAATGCCGGTGGCGAACGATTATTACGGGATCCTCGGTGTCCGCCGTGACGCGGGCGCCGAAGAGATCAAGAAGGCCTACCGACGGCTGGCTCGAGAACTGCACCCGGACGTCAACCCGGATCCGCAGCTGCAGGAGCGCTTCAAGGAAGTCACCCAGGCGTACGAGGTGCTCTCAGATCCGGACAAGCGCCAGATGTACGACCTCGGAGCCGACCCGTACGCGCAGCGCGCAGGTGCTGGCGCGGCCGGCTTCGGCGCGGCCGGCTTCCCGTTCAGCGACCTCGTGGACGCTTTCTTCGGCGGCGCTGCTACCCCGCGCGGCCCGCGCAGCCGGGCCAGGCGAGGACGCAACGCCACGATCCGCGTCGACCTGGATCTTGCCGAGTGCGCGTTCGGCACGACACGGGAACTCGTCGTGGACACTGCGGTCGTCTGCCCGACCTGCTCCGGTGAGGGCTCGGCTCCCGGCACGCATCCGGTGACGTGCGACGTCTGTAACGGGCGCGGCGAGATTAGCCAGGTGACCAGGTCGTTCATCGGCCAGATGATGACCTCGCGGCCGTGTCCCGCCTGTGGCGGCTTCGGCACGGTGATCCGCAAGCCATGCCCGGAGTGCGACGCGGACGGCCGGGTCAGGACCCGACGCAACATCAAGGTGCGGATCCCCGCCGGAGTTGAGGACGGAACGCACATCCAGCTTGCCGGTGAGGGCGAGGTTGGCCCAGGCGGCGGCCCGCCCGGCGATCTGTTCCTGGAGATCGTCCAGCGGCCGCACCCCATCTTCGAGCGGCAGGGTGACGACCTGCACTGCACCGTGACGATCCCGATGGTCGCTGCCGCCCTTGGCGCCACACTTCAGGTCGAAACCCTGGACGGGCCCGCCGACCTGGACATCCGGCCGGGAACGCAGTCTGGCCATGCCATCCCGCTGTACGGGCAGGGAACCGAGCGGCTGAACAGCTCGGGCCGCGGTGACCTCGTCATCCATGTCACGGTCGAGACGCCTACCAAGCTGGAGCCCGAGCAGGAGGAGCTCATGCGCCAGCTTGCCAAGATGCGCGGCGAAGAGGCTCCGCCGGGTAAGTTCTCGCCGGGTCAGCAAGGCTTCTTCTCGCGGCTGCGCGATGCCTTCAACGGTCGCTGACAACCAGGCCGGCCGGTCCTGAAGCCGCCGGTTTTCGTGGCTGCTACGGCAGAACTCGCCGGCGAGCGCGTGACACTACGCGGACCGGAAGGCAAGCACGCGAGCACAGTCCGGCGGCTCATGCCGGGTGAGCGGGTCGACGTCACAGACGGTGCGGGGCTGGTAGCGGAATGCGTGGTAGCCGACGCCCGGCCAGCTGAGCTTGAGCTGACGGTTCTCGGCCGCAGGACGGAGCCGCCGGCGCAGCCGCGGATCGCTGTCCTGCAGGCGATACCTAAAGGTGAGCGCGGTGAACTGGCGGTCGAACTGATGACGGAGGCGGGAGTTGACGTCATCGTGCCGTGGGCAGCGGAGCGGTGCGTGGCAGTCTGGCGCGGTGAGCGCGCCATGCGATCACAGGCGCGCTGGGTTTCTGCTGCAGAGCAGGCCGCCAAGCAGAGCAGGCGATCATGGTTCCCGGAGGTGACCGAGCAAGCAGATCTGGCCGCGGCGGTACGCCGGACCGCGGGGGCCGCGCTAGCGATCGTCCTCGATCCGGACGCGGCCGAGCAGCTCGGCGCCGTGGCCATGCCTGCCGAGGGTGAGATCGTGCTTGTGGTCGGTCCCGAGGGCGGGATCTCGCCGGCCGAGGACCAGGCCTTCGCCGCGGCAGGCACCGTCGCTGCCAGGCTCGGCCCGACCGTGATGCGCGCTTCCTCAGCCGGGGCGATAGCCGCCGCCGTGTTGCTCAGCCGCTCTGCGCGCTGGGCCTGAGATCACGCCGGGCCCTCATCAGTCCAGCTTCGCCTGCGTGGCTTCGCCTGGCTCAGTGACGGCGAGCTTCGCGCTCGTCAGCGCGCTGATGTTCGGCGAGGCTGGGGCGGACGTAGCCGAGCGCGACTTCCTTGCATGCTTGCTATTTTTCTTCCCGCAGGCGGAGTTCTTCGCGCTCGTGGTCGACGACCCGCCGGACGCAGCAGTCGCCGCACCGTGCGCCGCTGCCTGCGTACTGGCCGGGTTGGCGTCGTGGCCCGACGCGCTGGTCCCGGTGCCGGTGATACCAGTCCCGGCGCTGTCCCCACCGTCGGCCGACGCGCTGTCGCTCACCTGCGCCGCTGCGGGACTGGCCGCACCGGACCCGGCCGCCGGCGAACTCGTGCCAGGGTTCGGGCTGGTTGATGGCGTCGACGATGTCGACGGGCTAGTGCTGTCACTCGGGGTGACAGACGAGCTAGGCGACGTGGACGGCGTACCCACGGACGGCTGGCTCGGCTTAAACCGGCTCTCGGCCGGAGGGCACGACGAACTTGGCGAGCCACCAATGCCCGTATAAGCAGGGGACGAGCTGTGAACGAGTGGCGTACCGTTGCCGCTCGCCCCGTTCGTGCCACCGTGTGAAGTGCCGGTGTTCACGGCGCCAGACGAGTTTGAGTCGGTCACCCCGAAAAACGCGTCCGGCCCGGCAAGTCCGAGGTAAACGCCGGCGCCAAGGACGAAGACGGCGACGCTCATCGCGGCTAGCGGGCGCAGCCAGGTCAGCCGTTGCGACCCCGCGTCCGCTGCGGATCGCGGACCGAAGCGCTCTACGACGAGCCGTAGTGCACTCGCTCCGGACCGGCGCATCGCCTCGAAGGCGCCCGGGCCACGCATCACTAGACCGGTCCACGCCGCCTGTAGCCAGGCCACAAGAAGCGGGCGCGGACGCCCCAGCCTGGCCTGGATCCGCTCGAGGCCGCCGGGCGCTGGCTCAACATGCGCAGCCGCGCTCAACAGGGCTCGACGCAGAGCGGCTTCCCGCTCGCTGGCCGTACTCATACTTCGCGCTCCAAGACTGTGCGAAGCGCCTGCATCGCCCTCGCAGTGTGACTCTTCACCGCACCGCGACTGATCTGCATGGCGTCTGCGATCTGCGCCTCGGACATGTCGGCATAGAAACGTAGCACGAGCGCTTCCCGCTGCCTGGCGGGCAACTTCCGGAGGGCGGCAATCACGGCTGATCGCTCGAAGAGCGCAATCGCCCCGTGTTCGGCGCTCGGCATGTCGGGTGCGGGTGCAGGGGCATTCCGGTCGACCACGACCCGGTGCCGGAGGACAGAGCGTGACCGGTTGACGACGGACTGACGCAGGTACGACAGGGCCTTATCGCTATCGCGCAGGCGGCGCCAGCCGCCGTGCATGGCGATAAACGAGTCCTGCACCACTTCCTCCGCAGTTCCGATGTCGCGCACCAGCAGGGCCGCGAGCCGCACGAGCGAGCGGTAATGGAGGCTGTACAGCTCCGTAACTGCCCGCTCGGCTTCTGCCTCAGCCGAGACTGAACCCAGAGCGACATTCGCTACCAGGGTTTCGGTCACGTGAGTTGGACGCGGAGCTACGTCCGAAGGTTCACCGGCTGTCATCACGGGTATAGGCGATGTTTGTTCATCGGACCCGCTCGCCTCGATATCTGCGCTTCCCCCCACAACCCATCCCATGCCTTAGCATCAGCGCCCGCGCATGACTCATCCCTGAGCGACGGAAGCCAGAAACTGGCGAGACCGTTGCACCAGAGGGGTGGTGCACCGTGGGTTCGCAGTAGGGCAACCATATCCGTCTGCGGCGCCTCAGACCCGCCACACGTTAAGATCAGCCTGTGCCTGACTGCCTGTTCTGCGGCATTGCTGCCGGCGAGATACCTGCGACCATAGTCTCGGCTAATGCGCGCACAATGGCGTTCCGCGATATCAACCCGCAGGCACCAGTACACGTCCTTGTCATCCCGCGCGAGCATCACGCGGACCTGGCCGAGCTCGCCGCGGCCGACGCCGGGCTGCTGGCAGACTTGATCGCCCACGCACATGAGGTGGCGGTCGCCGAGGGCATCGCCGGCGAAGGCTACCGGGTCGTCTTCAACACCGGCCCGGGCGCTGGCCAGACCGTCGGGCACGTTCACGCGCATGTTCTCGGTGGCCGGCCGATGCTCTGGCCGCCCGGCTGACCTCGGGACGCGGCCGGATATCATGGCAGCGAGCCGGGCAGGAGCAAGCGCCGCGGCAGGGAAGAGCTATTGACTAATAATCCGACCGATTCGCGCAGGGGCGGGCAGCCCCGTAGCAGCGGTGCTGCGAACAGCAGTGCTGCGAACAGCGGTCCAGCTAACGGCGGTCCAGCTAACGGCGGCGCAGGCAGCGGCGGTCCAGCTAACGGCGGCGCAGCATCAGGCCGCCCGGCATCGGGCCGCCCAGCTTCACGGCACCCCATATCAGGCCAGACGGTTACCGACAGCACACAGGTCCGGATCGTAATACCGGAAGAGCAGCCGATGATCAGCCTGCTCGGCTCCGGGGACGAGCTGCTGCGGGTAATCGAGAACGTGGTCAAAGCCGACTTTCACGTCCGCGGCAACGAGATCACGATTACCGGAACGGCCGGGGAGACCGCGGTGGCGGCACGGCTCTTCGAGGAACTGATGGAGCTGGTGGGCGGCGGTGCGGAGCTGACCGCGGACTCGATCGAGCACAGCGTGTCCATGCTGCGCAGGAAGACCGGGATCAGGCCCGCCGAAGTACTCAACCTGGACATTTTGTCGAGCCGGGGTCGTACGATCCGGCCGAAGACGCTCAACCAGAAGCGCTACGTCGATGCCATCGACAGCCACACCATCGTGTTCTCGATCGGCCCTGCCGGCACCGGGAAGACCTACCTGGCGATGGCCAAGGCGGTCAAGGCCCTGCAAGCTAAAGAAGTTAACCGGATCATCCTGACCCGCCCGGCGGTCGAGGCGGGCGAGCGGCTGGGCTTCCTGCCCGGCACGCTCTACGAGAAGATCGATCCGTACCTGCGGCCGCTCTACGACGCCTTGCACGACATGGTCGACCCCGACTCGATCCCCCGGCTGATGGCCGCCGGAACAATCGAAATCGCCCCTTTGGCTTATATGCGGGGAAGAACACTTAATGACTCTTTTATCATCCTGGACGAGGCTCAGAACACCTCGCCCGAGCAGATGAAGATGTTCCTGACCCGGCTCGGCTTCGGGTCGCGCATCGTCGTCACCGGTGACATCACCCAGGTCGACCTTCCGGCCGGGCAGCTGAGCGGTCTCCGCTTGGTCCAGGACATCCTCGAAGGCGTGGAGGACGTCTACTTCTCGCGGCTGACCAGCCACGATGTGATCCGGCACAAGCTGGTCGCCGACATTGTTGACGCCTACGAGAGGTACGACGCCAGGCAGGAGTCAGAGCCAGGACGCCTGCCGGGCAGTCGGCCGCGGCGTGACGGCTACCGCGGCCGGTAACAGTGCGAGCCGACTACGGCGCCAGCCGATGACAGCACCAGCCGATGACAGCGCAAGCCGACTACGGCGCAAGCCGATGACGGTGCCAGCCGATGACGGTGCCAGCCGCGGGGGAATGAGTGCCGGGGGCCAGATGAGCATAGAGATCGCCAACGAGTCAGGTGTCGATGTCGACGAGTCGCGACTAGCATCGCTCGCCCGGCATGTGCTGGACGACATGCGGGTGCATCCCCTTGCCGAGTTGTCGGTGCTGCTGATCGACGAGGCGGCGATGACGGAGTTGCACGTTCGCTGGATGGGCGAGGAGGGCCCGACCGACGTGCTGGCGTTCCCCATGGACGAGCTGAGGCTGCCCCAGCCGGGCGGCCATGGCGATCATGGCTCGTCCGACCCGGATGCGGCCGAGGTCCTGCTCGGTGACGTGGTCATCTGCCCGCAAGTGGCGGCCGCCCAGGCAGCCGAGGCTGGCCAGGACGTCCGGGACGAGATCGAGCTGCTCTGCACGCACGGAATCTTGCACCTGCTCGGGTACGACCATGCCGAGCCGGAGGAGCATGCCACCATGTTCGGCTTGCAGGACCGGCTGCTCGCGTCCTGGCGAGCCCAGCGCGAGATGGAAGGCCAGCGCGAACTGGAAGGCCAGCGCGAGTCCTCCGGCACGGAGCACGACTCTGGCCGGGAGGCGGCGGAAGGAACGGGGTGAGCCCACCGTGGCGTGGCTGCTAGTTGCCGCGCTGGCGCTGATGCTGCTGGCAGGCTGGTGCACCAGCGCAGAGACGGCGTTGCTGCGTGTGTCCAGAGCAGGCGCCAAGGAGCTTGGCCGATCGGCCGGTGAAGCCGCGGTGCCGCTGCAGGCCGTGCTGGCGGACGTGCCGCGTTACCTGTCGGTAGTGCTTTTCATAAGAGTCGCCGCCGAGATCTGCGCCGCGGTCGCAGTCACCGCCGTGCTGGTGACCTGGCTCGGGATCGACTGGCGCGCTTTCCTGATCACCGCGGTGGCCATGACCCTCGCCAGTTACCTGCTGGCCGGGGTGATCCCGCGGAGCATCGGGCGGCGTTCACCGGTCAAGGTAGCGAGCGGCGCCGCGGCCGTCTTGCGCCCGGTCATCCGGCTGCTCGGACCGCTGCCCAGGCTGCTCGCGGCAGCTGGCACCGCGCTCGCTCCCGGCCAGGGGCGACGGGACGGCCAGTCAGGCTCCGAAGAAGACTTGCGCGGCCTGGTCGACCTGCTGG
Source organism: uncultured Actinomycetota bacterium (assembly GCA_963831615.1). GTDB lineage: Bacteria > Actinomycetota > Actinomycetes > Streptosporangiales > Streptosporangiaceae > JAJYUU01. The sequence continues at coordinate 1,923,736 of CAWHQU010000008.1, forward strand.
AGCAGCGGCAGATCATCGAGCCCGGCGAGCGGGCCATGATCCATTCTGTCTTCGAGCTCGGTGACACTATCGTGCGCGAAGTCATGGTCCCGCGGACGGACATGGTGTTCGTGGAGCGTGGCAAGACCCTGCGCCAGTTGCTGTCGCTGGCGCTGCGCAGCGGGTTCTCACGGATCCCGGTGATCGGCGAGAACCTCGACGACGTCGTCGGCATCGCCTACCTCAAGGACGTCATGACGCGCATTCACGAGCACCCGGAGGGCGAGTCGCTCGAGACTGTGGATTCGATCATGCGTGCAGCGACCTTCGCGCCGGACAGCAAGCCGGTCGATGACCTGCTCAGGGAGATGCAGGCCGAGCATGTGCACATGGCCATCGTGATCGACGAGTACGGCGGTACGGCTGGCCTGGTCACCATCGAGGACATTCTCGAGGAGATCGTCGGCGAGATCGCCGATGAATACGACCGGGAGCGGCCGCCCGTCGAGTGGCTCAGCGACGGCTCTGCCCGGGTGAGCGCGCGGCTGTCTGTCGAGGAGCTCGAGGATCTGTTCGGCGTCAGCATCGATGCTGAGGATGTCGAAACCGTCGGCGGCCTGCTGGCTCACCAGCTTGGCAAGGTGCCGATCGCCGGCTCGGTCGCGACAGTGTCGGGGCTGCGGCTGACTGCCGAGAACCTGACCGGGCGGCGCAACCGGATCGGCACCGTCCTCGTACAGGCGGCCGGTGAGGTCGGCGAACTGGCAGGCACCCCGGCGGCGGCGGTTAAGCAGGCGCCGGCGGAAGCTGGCGGCAACGGTTCTAACGGCACTACTAAGGCTGGAAACGGGGTTGGCGTCACCCGGAAGACGTCCGAGTAGCCGGCCGGATCTGCGGGCCAAGGCGCGCGCGGCCGAGCAGGCTCCGGCTGACCGGCAGGTCGAGCAGGAACGTGGCTGCTAGCGCCACGCTGACGCCGACGGCCGCGCCGCCGACGGTGTCGGTGAAATGGTGATCTCCCAAGCCGATCACTGCAAGGCTGATCGCGCAGCCGATGAGTACCGCGATCGCGACGATAACGATTCGCAAGGCGCGTCGCGATGTGCCGCCCGGCGGACTGGCGAGTAGGACCGCAGCCGTCGCGATGAGGGCGAAGGAGCTGGTGGTGTGCCCGCTGGGGTAACCGGCATAGGCGTAGAGGTGGCTAGCCAGCGGCTTGAGCACCTTCTCGGTGGCTACGGACGCGGCGGGCGCGCTCACGGCCGCGAGCACGGCGCCGTTGACCCGTCGTGCTGCCAGGCAGGCCAGAACCATGACCGCGACGACGACGATGACCTCGACCTTCTGGCCGAGGTCTGACACGAGCTGGAGTGCCTCGCCGTGCCGGGCGAGGCGGGTGGCCGCCCACAGGCCGACCTGCCGGTCAAGTGGATCGGCGTACTGGTCGTGTACGAACACTGCGCCACCCGCCAGTAGCAGCACGGCGCAGCCAAGCACGATGCCAGCGAGGCGACGTGCCGGAGCGGACAGTAGCGGACGGGCCTGCTCCGGGTGCCGGCCATGCGTCACGGCGTCGTTGCTCCGAGCGGTTTCAAGCCCTCCTCCTGCATGAAGGCGGGCAACGTGTCGTACTCGAACGCATGCCAGAAGCCCTGGTCAAAGGACGGGTTGAGCTCTACCACGCTCTGACTGCCGACCTGGCCGGTGCCGAGGTACGGAACTGTGGCAAAGATGATATTGCTGGTGCTCAGATCCCGCATGCTGAGCAGCAGGTGCTCAATGTCGCTGTCGGAGAGGGTGTCGTCGACGCTGACCGCCTGCGAAAGGTCGCCTGCGAGCGCGGCCATGTGAAGCGGATTGGTGACCGACACCGAATGGTGAAGCTTGGTGAATACAGCACGCAAGAAGTTCTGCTGGCGTGCTTCGCGGCCGAAGTCGCCGTTGGCAAGTCCGTACCGGTCCCGTACGTAAAGGAGGGCCTGGGTGCCATCGAGGTGGTGGCGGCCCTTGGTCCAGGTCACGTCGTTGTCGGGGTCGTAGGACGTGACGGGGACATCGACGGTTACCCCGCCGAGTTCATTAGTGAGGTCCTTGAAGCCGTCCCAGTCGATGACGGCAACATGGTCGATCCGGACGTCCGTGAGCTGCTCGACGGTGCGAACCGCCAGCGTCTGCCCGCCGAAGTAATAGGCCCAGTTCACTTTCCCCATGCCGTGGCCAGGGATCGGTACCCACGAGTCCCGCGGGATCGAGACGACGTACGCGCCCCGGCCGCCTGCCAGCAAATGCACCATCATCAGTGTGTCAGTACGGCCTCGCGCGTCGCTTTGGGCCTGACGGCCGGTTGTTGGTACCGGGGACCTGGTATCTACACCGCCAACCAGGAACGTGACGTCCTGGCTGAGTGCTCCGGGCGGCACTGGCGGGCGCTGCGCCGCCGGTATCGACGCGAACGGGTCCTTGATCGTCCGGAAGCTGTTCAGATCGCTGCGCGCGAGCAGATAGAACGCCAGTCCGCTGCCGACCACTGCGAGTCCGAGCACCCCCACGCCGAGCAGCAGGTACCGTCTGACTCGCCGGCGCGGCCCGCGCGCCCTCGTGGCACGATGCAGTCCCGGTACCAGTTCGTCTGCCGGAACTGACGTCTCCTGCGGGCCTTCCGCCGCTCCGGCCTCCGGCCTTCGCATCAGCACTACCTCCGTCGGTGGCGTGCATAAGAGCGCATGCCAGGGCCTGCTGATACCCGCGAACCCCGATTCGGGGTATCACGGGTGTCGGCTTGGCTCTCCCATGGACGTACTTCGCTTGTTGCGGCGGAAAGGTGCCAGGTGAGTGACGCAATGAAGGTGGCGGTGATCGGCCTCGGCTACGTGGGTACCGTGACGGCGGCTTGCCTGGCCGCTAACGGTCATGACGTCTGGGGCGTCGATGTGGACGCCGCTAAGGTCGACGAGATCAACTCGGGACGTAGCCCCGTATCTGAGCCGGGCCTAGGCGAGATCGTTGCGCGGGCAGTGGCCGCTGGCGCACTGCATGCGACGACATTGTGCACCGAGGCTATGGATCAGGCCGACATCTCGCTCGTGTGCGTCGGGACGCCATCAACTGCTCACGGTGCTACGGACTTGTCTCACATCAAGCACGCCGTTGACGACATCGCGTCGGGACTGCGACTCGGCCGGGCCCCGGCATCTGGCCACCACAGCGTGGTGATCCGGAGCACTGTGCCGCCGGGGACGGTCGAGGATGTGGTTGCCCCCGCGCTTGCCGCGGCTCTGGCAGGGACACCACTCATGGCGGGAGTGGCCATGTGCCCGGAGTTCCTGAGGGAGGGATCGGGCGTTGCCGACTTCTTTTCCCCGCCGTTCATTATCGCCGGCACCGCTGACTCTCACGTTGCGGACGCCGTCACGAACCTCTTCGGCTTCCTGAGCGAGCCTGTGCAGGTGGTTCAAGTGCGGACCGCCGAGGCGCTCAAGTACGCCTGTAATGCGTTTCACGCCACCAAGGTGTCGTTCGCAAATGAGGTGTCCCGGCTTTTCCGGCTCCTCGGCGCGGACTCGCGGGAAGTGATGTCGCTCTTCTGTCAGGACAGCGTGCTGAACATCTCGCCCAGTTACCTCAGGCCCGGGTTCGCGTTCGGTGGGTCTTGCCTGCCCAAGGATCTGAGGTCCCTGTTGCATCTTGGCCGGGTTAACGGGGCCGACATGCCGCTGCTATCGGGCACGCTGGCCACCAATGAGCTGGTGATCAAAGATCTGGTCGACCGGGTGGTAGCCAGCGCAGCCCACCGCGTTGCCCTGCTCGGGCTGAGCTTCAAGATGGCCACCGACGATCTACGCGAAAGCCCGAATGTCGAGGTCGCTGAACGGCTCATCGGCAAGGGGTTCGACGTACGGATTTACGACCAAGTCGTCAACCCTGGCCAGCTTGTCGGCGCCAACCTGCGGTACGTGAACTCTAAGCTGCCGCACCTCAGCCGGTTGCTAGCGGACACCCCCGCTGAGGCGCTCGATGGCGCGGATATCGCGATTGTCTCGGCTAATGATCCCGGGGCGCTTGAAGCATTGACAGCCGCGCCGCCGCCGGTCCTGATCGACCTCATTGGCCGTCTCGGCCCGGAGGTCGAGGCGCTTCCCGGCTACCAGGGTCTGAGCTGGTAGCCGGGAAGGCCAGGTACGCGGCTCAACGCACGGGCCGCTAAACGTACCGGGCGGCGGGGAACTACTGGTTCATGGTGCTGCCGGTGTCCTGTACGCCGAAGTTGTCGCCTGAGCTTTCAACGTTCGTCAGGCCCGACGTCCACTGGGACCAGGTGGCGGTATCTCCCTGGTTGAAGTACATGAACGACCATGGCCCGGTGTAGGTGTTGTCGGAAAACACGTTGCCCTGGTCGTTGGAGATCAAGTTGGGGACGGTGTAGGCCGGATAGGCCGCCGTGGACGAGTAAGGGGCGAACAGCCCGTTCTCCCCGCAACCGTTAGCTGCGGTGCACTTCCCGCCGTAGACCGAATCGCTCGGGTTGAACGTGAACTGGTTGTCTTGCACGGTCACGTTCTGAGTGCGCCACTGACAGATCGAGTGGTAATCGATGGGCGACGTCTCGGTCAGGTGAGACGGGCAGTTGTCCGGACCATCGGTATTGATCCAGGTCTGCATATCGACACCACTCGGCGGGGTCAGCGTCCCTGGGTCCTGGCCGTCGCCGACGTAGCGGTTTGAGTTCTGGTAGAGGACAACGCCCGACCAGTTGTCGTTGAAGACGTTGTTCTGGATGTTGAGCTCGCCGGCGTAGTTGCTAGGAACACTGCTGTTGCCGCCCGACTCGGATATGTATATCGCGCCCGTCGGGAAGCCGGGATTCCCCGGACCAGCCTCCATGCCGTTCTCGACGAAAGTGTTGTTGAGGATATCGGCGTTGTAGCTGATCTCGTACATCAGCCCTTCGCCGCCGTTGTTTGAGAAGTAGTTGCCCTGGACGAGGAAGCCGGCGTTGTCAGTGTCCATCCAGACGCCGGGCGAGTCGATATTGCCGTGGAAGTAGTTTCCGGTCACGGTCACGTTGCCGTTTTGCCAGAACTTGCCGCCGCCCTCGATGCCAGATGACGTCTTCTGAGTGTTGTTGCCTGACACGTCGTTGTCAGTGAAGGTGATGTTCGTGGCACCGCCAGTGAACGTGTCTTCGTATGTCTGGTCCACATATGAGTAGCCGTTAAAGCCGTACTCGCCGTTCGCGGTCATGCAGTTGTCGCTGACGGTGTTGTCGCCGCCAAGCATCATGGCTGCACCGGGGCTGTTGTCTTGCATGAGGTTGTCCTCTTCGGTCCAGCCGTTGTTGCCGTTGCCGTTGACAGCACCGCCGCCCTGCATCGGATCGTAGTTCTCGATGGTCAGGTACTTAATGGCTACGTTCTGGTCCGAAGTGTCATTATATTGCCCGACGAAAGCATAATTATTAGTGTTGCCGCCGTCCAGGATCGCGCCAGGAGCTCCGAGGAAGGTGTCGCCGTCAGCGGTTTGGACGGACACGTTGGTGTGCTTGCCGGGCGCAAACCAGTAGGTGGTATTTGCCGCCATCTGATACTGGAACTGGGAGCTATTGTTGCCCGCCGGAACGGTGACAGCACCTGCAGGTGCCGAGGTGTACGGGCTTGTTGGCAGGCCATTCTCGCACCACGTCACCGGCGGGGCTGTAGGTGCGCTGCCAGCCACTGGCGGAGGCGGGGGCGCGCTGGTGGTGGTAGCCGTCGGCGTCGGCGTCGGTGTCGGCGCAGCGGGCGGTGGGGCAGTCGTAGCCGTAGCGGTCGGTGAGCTCGTGGGCGACGACGCGGAGATCTCCACAGCGGCCGGCCGCAACGCGACCGATGCGGCGGTCGCCCACGCCGCGTTCGGGGTGATCGTCCACCGCAACGGCGCCGCGGCGCCGGCTGCATGCACGACACGGGCTGCCACAGCCACCTGAGACGTCAAGGTGTCGTTGACGGTTGCCGCGACCTTCACTCCGCCGCTGAACGGGTGTGCCGTGGCCGATTGCCCGCTCGAGCCCTCTCCGTAAACCACTTCGTCATTGGCAGATCTGGTCGCCACGCTTGGTGATGTCCCCGACCCTGATCCGGCGACGCCGTCGACTGGCTTACTCCTAGCCACGCCGGAGAAGGCGAGCGAGACCATTGTGACCTGGTTGCGCGGTGTAACCCTGGCCCGGAACGTGGCGGGCACGCTTGTGCCGATGATGGTGAGGCAGGCCTCGAGACGGGTTGCGCCGCGACGCTGGTCGCGGATCTCAGTGGAGGGCGCTGAACATCTGATCTGAGATTCGGACAGGGTCTCCACGTAGCTGACCACAACGTCACCGGCGGCAAGTCCGGCCGGCGCGCGGGTGGAAGCGGCGCGGGCGCCGGTCGACTCGAACGTCGTGGCGCGCCCGACCTGCCTGATCACGGCGTGCTTGATCAGGCCGACCGACGTCAGTGGTGCTGGGCTGGCAGTCCAAGCCAGCAAACCCGCCGCCACGAGCAGGGCCCCGATAACGACGGCCGTCACCTGCAAACGCGATGTACCGAAACGCCTAGGGCGAGACCCAGCACGTTCGTCGACGTATCGCGTGTGCCTGCGGTTTGCGCCACCAGCACCATGACGTCCACTGCCCATGTCGCCGCTGACCTCCTGTGGTCAGTTATGCCGAGACGCTTAAGCACGCGCCCTTTTAGCAATTCAGCTACTTTTCGTACTCGGGCGGTAACTCTGCGTCTATATGTACTCTCAGTGAGAGACTACCGTTATCGAGACGCGGGCATGAAGGTTATCCAAATGTTGTAATCCGAGGTTCACGATCGCGCCGCTAAGAGCAGGAGGGTAAGCCGTATCAAATCGCCAGGCGGACGCTCCACTGAGAGTGAAACGCCTAGTACTGAAACGCGGGCCTCATCGTGAACAGGCGGGGGTCTAAGGGTGTGCGGGATCGCTGGGTGCTATCAGCAGCCTGACGGCCAGCAGCTCGTTGACACCATGACGAAACGGATTGCCCACCGCGGGCCCGACTCCGCCGGGAGCTGGAGCCACGAGGACGATCGGGTGACCGCGCATCTGGGTTTCCGCCGGCTGTCGATCATCGACCTTAGCCGGGCTGCCGACCAGCCGTTCCGCAAGGATGGCCTCACCATCATCTACAACGGTGAGCTTTACAACTACCGGGCTCTGCGAGCCGAGCTAGTCATCCGGGGCGTGCAGTTCACCACGCAGTCCGATACCGAGGTGGTGCTCGAGGCCTGGCGTCGCTGGGGGCCTGACGCCCTGCCACGGTTCCGCGGCATGTTCGCTTTTGCGCTGTTCGACGAGCGCACGGGCGAGCTGGTCCTCGCGCGCGACCCATTCGGGATCAAGCCGCTGTACTACTTGTCCCGCGGCTCTGGCGTCGTTTTTGCCTCCGAGTTGAAGGCCCTGGTGGCTGCCGTCGGCCCGGAACTGCGAATTGAGCCGGGAGCCCTCGTCGCGTCGATGCTCTACTACTGGGTACCCGAACAGCGGTGTGCTATCGACGGCGTGCACAAGCTGCCGGGCGGTTCATGGGCATTGTTCCGGCCAGACGGCAAGATGACTCTTGAGTACTACTGGCGTATCGCGGATGTCGCCGCGCGAGCCGCGGCTGGACAGCCAGCTGATCTCAGCCAGGTCATGGAAGAATCCATCTCCGCTCACCTGGTAGCTGACGTCCCGATTTCAAGCTTCCTCTCGGGCGGCCTGGACTCCAGTATCATCACCGTGCTCGCGCATCGGGCCGAAGCTGATATCGACGCTTACACAATTGCTTTCCGCGCTCAGGATCAGCGGCTGGAAGCGATGCCGGACGATGCCGTTTATGCGCGCAAAGTCGCGGCTCGGTATGGCATCAGGCTGCATGAAATCGAGATCTCACCCGACATAGTGAACCTGCTGCCGCGCATCGTCGATGTGCTGGACGAGCCGATCGGTGATCCGGCGGGCATCAATACGCTGCTCATGTGTGAAGCTGCCCGGGAGCGCGGCGTCAAGGTAATGCTGTCCGGCATGGGCGCCGACGAGCTGTTCGGTGGCTATCGCAAGCACCTGGCTTGCTTGATGGCCGGCCGGTACGCCAGGCTGCCCGCTTCCGTCAGGCAAGGTGCTCGCTTCGCCGTAGACCGCGTGCCGGTGGCCATCGGGGACCGTGGCCTGCGTTATCCGCGATGGGCCAAGCGCTTCATGACCTTCGCCGAACTGCCCGAGGAGGCGAGGTTCCGGCGCAGCTACACGCTGTACGACCCCGAAGTCCTGGCTGCCCTCGTCGGCGAGGAACTGGAGAGCCAGGTCGGGAATGTCGTAGCGCAGCACAAGGCCATCTACGACGACAACGACCTGGACGATGAGGTCAACCGGATGTGCCTGGCCGACACGCGGCTGTTCATGGCGGGGCTCAACCTGGCCTACACCGACCGGGCGTCTATGGCCGCATCGGTGGAGGTGCGCGTTCCGTTTGTGGACCCGGTCGTGGCGGAGGCGGCCTTCTCCTTCCCTGGCCGGCAGAAGATTCGCGGTCGTACGCAGAAGGCGGTACTCAAGGACGCTGCGGAATCCTGGCTGCCCGCCGAAATCGTGCACCGGCCGAAAGCCTCTTTCGGCGCTCCGCTCCGCGCCTGGGTACGCAACGACCTGCGGGAGATCGTCGGTGACGTACTCGTTGGCGGCGAACTCGTGCAGGCCGGGGTCCTCCGCAGGCAGGAACTGCAGCGCCTCATCGCGGACGACCAGGCGGGCCGCCAAGACAACGCCAAGCAGATCTGGCAACTGCTATCGATGGAACTCTGGTACCGAAACGCACGCTCGATGGGTGTGGCGGCATGACTACGGCTCAGCAACGCCTGTGCAGCGCGCCCGCGCCCGGAGCTCATGCGCGCATCGCCGCCCGGAGGGAGCATTGTGGACGTTCGCTCGGTTGAGAGCATCGCCGGCGCACTGCTGCTGCGGCCGACTCCGCATGCGGACGAGCGTGGCTTCTTCTGCAGGACCTTCGACGCAGACGTGTTGCGTTCGGCCGGGCTCGACCCCGCCGCATTCATTCAGCACAGCCTGTCTCGTTCGGTGCGTGGTGTAGTACGCGGAATGCACGTGCGCCGGAATGACGGCGAGGCAAAGCTAGTCCGCTGCTCATACGGGGCGATCTTCGACGTCGTGGTGGACCTGCGGCCCGCCTCACCGACGTACCGGAACTGGGAGAGCTTCGAGCTCAGCGACGAAACCCAGGTCACTCTGTACGTGCCGGCGGGCTGCGCACATGGTTTCCAGGCCCTGACCGATACCGCGGACGTGTCGTACATGATCGACCGCGCTCATGATCCGTCCGAAGACGTGTCGATAGCGTTCGATGATCCGGGACTTGCCATCCCATGGCCGCTTCCGGCCACGATGATGTCGTCACGGGACCGGCTCGCTCCGCCGTTGACCGAGGCGGTCCGGCTGCTGGCGTAGGCCGGGGCACGGCGCGGGCACGCGCCGCTTTCTGACCAGGCAATTCGTTACCTGGAGGACGCCAGCCGGCTTCGTCTCAGATGGGCCCGAGCGCTTCCGGCCGAACCTGGTTGCCGTGACGGCCGCGTGGTCCCGGTATCGATCCGCTATTGAGGGCCGACTCCAGTGCCTGCTCCAGTACGCCTATGCTCTCGTCGCTCTTATCCACGCCGAGCAAGACGACTGAACGCAGGCGCGTTCCGGAAAGCCGGATCATCTGACCGACGCCGTGGATCTTTTCCGCCGAGGACTTGCCGGCCGTCACGACTGCGACTGCACTGGCTGCCCACGTGCCCAGATGATCGCCGCCGAAAGCGGGATCGAGGACAGCCAGGGTGAGCAGCAGGTCGGACTGGGAGTAAACAGCCGTCAGAGCCGTACTTGCCGGGCCCGGCTTTGCCGGAGAGACTCTGCTGGGCAGCGGACCGACTGGCGCGAACGCCTCGGGATCCGGTTCGACCGCGACGAGAGTCACGCCGTCCTGGCTAACCCGATGGATGCCCGGATCGCTGACCTTGAGCAGTTCCTTCAGGTGGGTGCCGCCGGAAAGATTGGCCAGCACGACCCGCTTACCGTCGCCGGCGCACGACGTGGCTAGCAGCACAGCGAGCTGCGCGACGGTCTTCACGTCATCGACGGCAACCAACGCCAGGCTGGCCGGCCCATCGGAGCTTGCCGGCACCGCGCTGCGCAGAGCGAGAACGACCCGCTTCAGGTCGAGCTTTCGCTTCGCCGCCCGTCGCGGCAGCGTCAGCGCCAGGCGCCGCCGGCGTAGCGGACCGACGCTGAGCTTTACTGGTGCGCCCAGCGCAATCGCGATGTCGTCCCGGCGGCGCAGCCGCCGGGACAGCAGCGCCGCGAAGATCACGCCCGCCATGCCTATGACCAGCCCGCCCAAGAGACCGCCGCCGACGTAGAGGATCGGCTCCTTGATCTTCGACCGGTGGACTGCGGTGGCAGGGTTGAGCACGACGCTTCCCGACACCATGGCGTCCGTGCTGGTCTGGGCCGCCGATTTGGTCGAATTCACGTACACCAAAATCTGTTGCTGCTGGCTCAGCTGCGTCTGCAGGCTGTCATACGAGGCCTTTTGCGCGGCCGTGGCCGGGGGGGACGGCAACTGGCTGAGCTGCGCTTCGAGGCTCTTGCGCTCATTCTGAGCCTGGATTTTCTGCTGGTCGAGTTGCGCGAACAGTTCCTGCTGCTGGGTTCGCTCGTACTGGGCGCGATATTGAAGAAAGGCTGTGGCCAGGGCCGATACGCGATGCACGGCGTCCGCGCTGGAGCGCGCGCCCACATTCAGTGTCAAGACGGTGTCAGTCTCCACCGTGACGGTGTAGTTCGCCTGGAAGTTCGCGAGCGACTCCGGGATTCGGAGTTCGCGGACCACCCGGGCCGCTACTGCCTCGCTTTGCGCCAGGCTCTGGTCAGTGAGCACTTCGACCGCAGGGTTCTGCGTGTTGTTGTCGACGAGCAGCACCGTCGCGGTGGCGTGATAGGCGGGAGGGTACTTCACGTACAGCGCGGAGCCGACTAGCAACCCCAGTACTGCCAGCAGGCACCACACCCAGGCGCTGCGCCGCAGCGCAGCCGAGAAGAACCCGAGGTTGACCAGCCCGCCGGTCAGATCGGGTGTAAAGCTTTCGTCCTCGCCCGGGGCCTCGTTGTATACCCTGAGGCGTTCGTCGGGCTCACCGCCGCGGTACCAGGTGACAGTCTGGTCTTGATCACTCACCGTCTAGTCTCCGTAACTACGCCCCGCAAGCGATTGGGCAGCCGGGGACGGCCCGGCCGCGCCAGATCCGGAATGCGGCCACTGGTCTGGTCTGTTTCCAGCGGATCGGCGACGAGGATGCCGGGGATCTCCCGGCGATCGGCGGCCGCGGTGACGACCGCCCTTGCGAGCTGCTCGGCGGTCGCAGCACCGGCCGAAACGCCTATCACCGTGGCGTTAGTTCGCAGCGTACGAGGCATCACAGGCTCCCGGCTGTCCACGACCACAATGGCAACGACCAAGCCAGCGTCCGGCCGCAGATCGAGTCCAGGCTCGTCATAGGCGGCGATTCGCAGCAGGCCGTTGCGTTTCGAGGCCTGGGACGGCGGCGTAGAACACGCGATGCGCAGGCTGGCCGTGGCCGCCGCGGCCGTATCCTGCTGCGGTCCGATGACAAGAGAGGTCGGTATGCCCTGCGAAGCCGCGAAGACGGCCAGCTGCGGTCCCAGCGCGAGAGCGTGCGGGTCGGATGAGAGGGACACCACCGCTACCGAGAAGCCGCCCCGGCCGTTGACCTCGTATCCCGGAGCTCGGTCGTCGTGCGACGAACTGCCGTTTCCGTTGACTGAAAGGCGGCCGAAGGGCCTTGCCATCCCCAGCTGTTCCAGGGCCGTACTCAGCTGCCAGGAGTGCACGGCGGTCGGCCGGTAGTCCTCGAAGAGCTTCGTCCAGCCCGCAGCGTTGGCGGGGTGAGCAACCGACACCGACGCCAGGACGGGAATCCCGACCGAATTCGCTATCTCGTCGCGCTGCCTGAGCCGCCGGTCCCTGCGACCGACCGCCAGGGACAGGATGACTCCGATGACGAAGCCAGCAAGCGCGCCCAGCAGCGCATAGATGATCAGTCGTTCTATTCGCGACGGCCCCGTAGCGGAACTGGCTTGCGCTAGCAATTGCGCCTTTATGCGCCCGACTGCGCTGTGCGGGGAGCCTACATAGCGGATATAGCTCTCCGCCACCGCGTTGGCGGTTGCTTCTGCGCCGGCGGCAGTCTTGCCTGTCGCGGTTACCGAAACCAGATCCGGGGCCGTGCTTCCGACCTGAATGTCTCGGCGAAGCTCAACCAGCGACGTGGCTGGACGGACATCGGGCAGTGCGCCCCGGAGCACCGGATAACTGCCCGCAACGACCACTTGCTCGGCAGTAAAGGGATCGGTACTACTACCGCCAGACGTGGTGGTGGTTGTTGATCCGCCATTGGTATTTGCTGGCTGGATGCTGTCTGCGGCCGGCAGAGCGATCAGCGCGGTACTCGACAGCATCGGCGGCTTGAGCACAGCGAAAGCAACTCCGCCCAAGATGCCCAGGGCGACGAAGATCCCCATCAGAACCTTGTGCTGCCGCACGATCTGCATCGACGTTCGCAGATCCAGTGCCTGCTGGCTCATCTGGCCTCCGCTTGAATCTCCGGCACCCCATCTGACGGGCAACGGACGTGAATCTATGGTATGTCTTGCCTGGAAACTGCCGACTTACCCGACTTGCCATTGAATTTTCCAGCCGGGTGATCAGCGGCAACCGGGCATGCAGCGATGGCCCCTCATGAGGGTAACAGCAGGAACACGCCGGCCCGGGCAATGCGACCGCGAGCCAACGACTGGATCGGTCTCGCGCTCACACTTGCTCAGGTTTGCCGCTCAGCAAGCTGTCGCGCACGGCGATAGTCGCCCGAGTCGTCGTGACCAGAGACTCAAGCGAGATTGGCATAGCCCCGCCGGCCAGGCAGGCCTCCACGAACCTGGCCAGCTCTGCGCGCTGGCCCTTGTCCTGACCGCCGCGGGCCCTGATCGTGTCGCGACCGCGCCCTGACCAGACTGTGGCATTGCGGAAGTTGTCCAGCCGTGCGCTCCGGCCCCCGCCGGTGACATCGAGTGTCTCCTTGGGGAAACGCACATTGCCGCCGCTGAGATAGCTGATCACGCCGCTGGCGCCGCTCCGGAACCGCACCGTGACGTGGACGTCGTCGGCGTCCGGGCCGCGGGCCGCGTAAACCTCCTCGGGCTCGCTGTCCGCCCACCAGCTGAGCGTGTCCAGGAAGTGTCCGCCCTCCCCGGCGAACCGGGATCCCTCGCCCTCGTTGCGGTACCAGCTGTCTGCGGCCAGCGGGCCCGCACTGACCAGGTAGCGAGTGGCCGCGCCGGCGGCCGACGGCCCGAATCCGGCCTTCATCTTCGTCAGCATCGGGGCAAAGCGCCGGTTGAATCCCACCATCAGCCGGTCGTTTCCGGTCTTGGCGACTGCCTCGATGATCCGGTCCAGCTCGTCGCCAGTCAGCGCAAGCGGCTTCTCGACGAACACCGCCTTACCGGTCTCCAGGGCCTGGCAGACCAGGTCCGCATGGGTGGCATGACGGGTCACGATGAAGATCGCGTCTAGCGACTCATCGTCAAGCACGGCCTCCGCGCTAGTCGAGGCGGTCGTGAAGCCGAACCGGCGCTGGGCGTTCACCGCCGACAGCGATCGGGTCGTCGTAACATGCGTCAGCTGTGCGTTCGGCAGCTGCACCAGATGCGGAAGGAGCATCGACGAGGCGTAGTTGCCCGCGCCGATGAAGCCGATCGAAAGCCGCTTGGTACGCGCTCCGTTAGCGTCGCTGCGGACCCCGGCCGGGACGGACGCGAGGCCGGCCCGGACCAGGCTGGCGGTCGGCCGGGCCAGGATCTCGGCGTCCGGAGCGGGGTAGGAGAGCAGAACCCCGACCGCGGTCTTCAGCACGCCGGACGACAGGTCGGCGTAGACCGCGCTGGCATCGTGCATCGGGAAGGTACGCGAGAGCAGGGTCGCGACCTCAAGGTCCTTGCGCGCAAGCAGATCCAGGAAGCACTCCATGTTGCGGCGCTCGGTCCACCGCACGTAGCCGACCGGGTAGTCGATGCCGTCCAGTTCGTACCGGTCGTCGTACCGGCCCGGTCCGTAGGATCGGGAGAACCGAACGTCGAGCTCCTTGTCGTAGTAGGCGGTCCAGGGCAGGTCCAGTTTGGTCTTGCCGATGTCGACCACCCGGGCCCGGTCCCTGGCCAGCTTGGCCGCCGTCTCGACCGGCGCATTTGATGAGCCACCCGCGGCGAGGAACACGTGGTCGGCGCCGCGGCCGTTGGTTAGCTCGCCCAGGGACGCCGCGACCGCGGCCAGGCTGTCGCCGTCAGGGGCCGCGCACAACACCGCGCCCGCCTGCTCGGCCAGCCGGCAGCGGTCTTCGAGCATGTCCAGGCCGAGGACGCGGATGCCGGCGGCGACCAGCAGCCGGACCAGCAGCTGGCCGACCAGACCGAGGCCGATCACCAGGCTGGTCTCGCCGAGTTGCGGCTCCGCCCGGCGCATCCCGTGCATGGCAATCGCGCCCACGGTCGAGAACGCGGCGTGCTCAGGGGCGACGCCCTGCGGCACCGGGGCGCACAGGTTGACCGGGATCCAGTTGTACTCCGCGTGCAGGGCGTACTCGTTGCCTGCAGCCGCGACCAGCTGGCCGACCTTGAATTCCTCGGCCCCCGGGCCGACTTCAACGACAACCCCGCACAGCGAGTAACCCAGCGGGGTGTAGGAGTCCAGCCGGTTCATGACCTTCTTATAGGTGGACATCGCACCTTGCTGCGTCACCGTGTCCAGAACCTTGCGCACCTGGTCCGGCCGGGCCCGTGCCTTGCCGACCATGGACAGGTTGGCCTCGTGGACCTTCATCATCTCGGTGCCGGTCGAGATGAGCGAGAACAGCGACTGCACCAGGACACCCCGGGGGCGGCACGCCGGAACCGGCGCGTCGAGGACGATAAGCTCCCCGGACTTATAGTTCTGTGCGATCTGCTTCATCCTGTCCCTGTCCAGTCAGCCGGGCTTGACATAACCGTCTCCCGCGAACACATAAGACCCGTGACGGTCCGGTCCTGATACGGCTACCGATGGCGTCTTCACCAGACCACGGCAGAGGGAGACTAAGGCTGGCTGCTGTATCACGACCGCTGGCCGGAACCTCATATGGGCGTCAGGCGCGCCGGAGTGTTGATCAGTATCCAGAACCTGCGTACCGTTGCCGCGCCGTCGAACTCAACTGCCGAACCTGGGGGTAGCGAATGAGGGTCCTCGTTGCGGGCGACCGAGGTTACATCGGAGCCGTCCTCGTGCCCTTCCTGCGCGAGGCCGGACACCAGGTCGATGGCCTGGACCTCGGACTCTACGAGGGCTGCGACCTAGGTCCGGCCCCGGAGACGAGTGCCGATGCCCCGTGTGACATGAGGGACGTGGCCGCCGGAGCGCTTGCCGGATACGACGCGGTGCTGTGCCTCGCGGCGTTGTCTAATGACCCGCTCGGCGATCTCAACCCGGCGGCGACCTACTCGGTCAACCTAGACGGGACGTTGCACTTGGCGCAGGCAGCCAAGGAGGCCGGCGTTGAGCGCTTCCTGTTTGCGTCGTCGTGCAGCCTGTACGGCGCGGCAGGCTCCAGTGCGGTAACCGAGGACGCGGATCTTTACCCGGTGACGCCCTATGGGGAGAGTAAGGTCCAGGCCGAGCGCGGCCTCTCCCTGCTGGCCGACGACACGTTCAGCCCGACCTACCTCCGCAACGCCACCGCTTACGGCGCCTCGCCGCGGCTACGCCTGGATATCGTCGTGAACAATCTCACCGCCGTGGCGATGACGACGTCACAGGTGCGCCTGGAGAGCGATGGGACGCCATGGCGGCCGCTCGTTCATATTGAGGACATCAGCCGCGCGTTCCTCGCCATGCTGGAGGCGCCGCGCGAGCTTGTCCACGATGAGGCGTTCAACATCGGGCGCGCGGAAGACAACGTCCAGGTGCGTGATATCGCGGAAATGGTGCGCAACGCCGTGCCGGGTTCGACGCTGTCCTTCGCCGACGGCGCCGGGCCGGATCTGCGCAACTATCGTGTCGACTTCTCGAAGCTGGAGACGATCTTCCCGGACCTGAAGCTGCGCTGGAGCGTCCGCGAGGGAATCGAGGAGCTCGTTGCCGCCTATACCAAGTACGGGCTGACCTATGATGACTTTGTGTCATCACGCTTCGTGCGTCTGCGCCGGCTCCGTGAGCTCCTTTCCGCAGGGATAGTCGACGAAATGCTGCGCCGGCAGACCGCCGAGCACCGCTCGATTCCCGGCGCAGAGATCGCGTACGAGGCTGGTTAATGGCCCTCGCGGCCAGGAGGATTCCGGCAGCTCTGTCCTGGCGCCTGTTGCGTCAGGGGAGCCGCCGCATTAGCTGGGGTGTCGCTGACCAGGCGATGTCCAGCGTCAGCAACTTCGCCGTCAATATTTACATCGCCCGGACGCTTGGCGCCGTGTCGTACGGGGCGTTCGCCCTCGCCTACGTCACCTATGGATTCGCAGTCAATGCATCGCGCGGCCTCGGCACGGATCCGCTGCTGGTCAGGTTCAGCGGCACGGACCTCGTGACTTGGCGGCGTGCCGTCGCCTCATGTACCGGGACTGCGACCGCCGTCGGCATGGTTATCGGCGCCTGCGTGCTGGCAGCGAGCCTGTTGTTCGGCGGCACGACCCGTCTGGCCTTCCTGGCGCTCGGGCTGACGCTGCCCGGTCTGCTGCTTCAGGACAGCTGGCGATATGCCTTTTTCGCGCATGGGCGTGGCAGCCAGGCATTTCTCAACGACACCATCTGGACGGTGACGCTGCTTCCGGCCCTGGTGTTCTTGCGGAGGACCGGCCACGCGAACGTATTCTGGCTTGTCCTCGCATGGGGCGCAGCAGCAGCCGTCGCGGCCGCCGTCGGGCCATTGCAAGCGCGGGTGCTGCCGAAGGTGACACACGCAGTGTCTTGGGTCCGGACACACCGCGACCTCGGGCCCCGCTACCTTGCCGAGGGCACCCTCAACAGCAGCCAGAATCAGCTGCGTAACTACGGCGTCGGCTTCATCCTGGGCCTGGCTGCCCTTGGCTACGTGCAGGCGGCCAGCACGCTCATGGGTCCGTTCATGGTCGTCTTCTTCGGGATGGGCCTGGTCCTGCTGCCAGAGGCGGCGAGGATCCTGCGTAAATCGCCTCGGCACCTGGCGCTGTTCTGCGCATGCGCGAGCGTCGGAATGGCCTTGCTCGGCCTTGCGTGGGGAGTCGTGCTACTGGTGGCACTGCCCAGAGGCCTCGGCCACTTCATGCTCGGATCTCTCTGGCAGCCCACCTATCCGCTGGTAGCGCCAAGCACGATCGCCATCATGGGCGGATGCGTCCAAGCTGGTGCCGGAACGGGATTGCACGCCCTGGGCGCGGCGCGTCGCAGCCTGCGGGCGATGGCCCTCATTTCGGGCATTTTTGTGGCCTCTGGCCTGGCGGGAGCGGTTGTCGACGGAGCGTTCGGGGCGATCTGCGGCGCAGCGGCCGCGTCATGGATTGGCGGGCTGTTGTTCTGGCTGCAGCTGCGTAATGCGCTGCGAGAGCACGATAAGACCGCCGGGCTGTCACAGCAGCGGGGGCTTCACCGCAAGCCGTCGTCCCCGGCTTCCTGGCGATAGTGCGGGCCTTGCTCAGCAGATGTCATCTGACACTTGAGTAGTTTCAGGCCGCGGGCCTGGCCCAGCGGCTAATCGCGGCCCCCACTGCCGGGTTCGCGTATCACAGCCGGCGATTGGACACTCTCATAGCGGGGGTGGATGACGTGGCGAAGGCTCCAGCGACCGCGCACAGCGACGCGGGTCCGACTGCCGCGCGGTGCCCTGCCGCGGCTCATGCCAATACGTTGCTCGCCGGATGGAGCAGGTAGATGTACCCGGAGCAAAGCACGCAGTTGCGGCCCGGCATACTCCTTGATCGCGACGGCACGATCATTGTGGACCATGGATACGTAGGCTCGGTCGACCGGGTTGAGTTCATCGACGGCGCACCTGACGCGATTGCCAGTTTTAACCGGGCCGGCATCCCCGTTGCAGTCGTGAGCAATCAGGCCGGGGTGGCACGAGGCCTGTACGGAATCGACGACGTGGCCCTCGTGCACCAGCACATCGAAGCGCGCCTGGCACAGCACGGTGCCCGCATCGACCTGTTTCTGTATTGCCCGTACCATCCGGCGGGAATCGTTGAGGCTTTCGCTCGCGCTAGCGAGGACCGCAAGCCGAAGCCGGGCATGGCGAACGCGGCGGCTAGCGCGCTGAACCTGGATCTGACCGCCTCATGGGTAGTCGGCGACCGGCCCGAGGACATCGGCCTCGCCAAGGCGGTCGGGGCGTCGGCGGTGTACCTGGGAACTGACGATTACCAGTGCCAGGGTGTCTGGTCGTTCCCGAGCCTGGCCGCCGCGGCTCCGTTCATCGTGGAGCGTGTCGCCCTATGAGTGCTGCATACGATGTCCGGGCCCTGGCGCCGGCTACCGGCAGCGCGGTCAAGTTCCCGCTCGCGCCCTACGCAAGTGCGGCTTCGTACTTCGACGGCTACGCCGAGGAGATGGCACGGGCCGCGAAGTCCGTCGAGCCCGCCATGCTCGAGCGTGCGGCCGAGACGCTGGCCGATGCTTACCTGCGCGGTGCCCGCATCTTCACCTGCGGGAACGGCGGGTCGGCATCGATCGCGAACCACATGCAGTGTGACCACGTCAAAGGTATCCGGACGGCCACAGATCTCAGCCCCCATGTGCTCAGCCTGAGCGCCAACGTGGAGCTTCTCACCGCGATAGCGAACGACACCGGCTACGAGAACGTCTTCGTTTACCAGCTTCAGTCCCAGTCGGAGCCGGGCGACGTCCTCCTCGCAGTTTCCTCGTCAGGTCGCTCGCCGAATATCATTCGCGCGCTCACCTGGGCCCGCGATCAGGGTCTCAAAACCATTGCCGTCACTGGCTTCGACGGAGGTGCGGCCCGGGCCGTCGCCGAGGTCTGCGTCCACGTCGAGTCGGCGAACTACGGCATAGTCGAGGACTTGCACCAGGCCATCATGCATGCCCTGGCCCAGTACATCCGCCAGTCGCGAATGAGCGCGGACGCGATCTCGGTGACCGTGTTCTGAATGATGGCAGCAGGTACGGGACGGAAACAGGAGCGCGGGGAGCACTAACGGAAATGAAGATCCTCGTTACCGGCGGCGCCGGGTTCATCGGCTCGCACACGTGCGACCGGCTGGTGTCCCTTGGCCACGACGTGGTCGTGCTCGACGCGCTGACCCAGCCAGTTCACCGGGACGGGCATCCGGCCTACCTGAGCCCGGAGGCCGACTTCTACGCAGGCGATGTCCGCAACCGCGATCTTGTCACCAACCTTCTCCGCCGCGTGGATGCCGTCTACCATTTCGCTGCCCATCAGGACTACCTGCCCGATTTCTCGAGGTTCTCTGACGTCAACGTGGTGTCGACAGCACTGTTGTACGAGATCATCGTGGCCGAGCGCCTTAACATCGACCGGGTCGTGGTTGCCTCGTCGCAGTCGGCGATGGGCGAGGGGCTCTACTGGTGCCCGGCCGACGGCGAGCAGACACCGGGAATGCGGCCGGAAAGCGCCCTCGCGGCGAGTCAGTGGGACATCCCCTGCCCGGTATGCGGCGGACCGCTCGAACTGCGGCCGACACCCGAGCGTGTGTCCAATCCGCAGAACGCCTACGGCATGTCCAAGCTCGGCGAGGAAATGGTTGCCGTCAACCTGGGGCGGCGGTACGGCATTCCCACCGTCGCGCTCCGGTACAGCATCGTCCAGGGCCCTCGGCAATCGGTGTACAACGCCTACTCGGGAGCGTGCCGCATCTTCTGTCTGAGCTACTTGCTGGGCAGGGCTCCCACGCTTTATGAGGATGGCGAAGCGATCCGCGACTACGTCAACATCGACGATGTGGTGGACGCGAATGTGCTTGCGCTGTCTGACGAGCGCGCCGTGGGACGTGTCTTCAACGTCGGAGGCGGCCGGGCGGTCACTACCCGCGAGTTCGCGGACGTCGTCATGAACCAGTACGGGTCCGTGCGTCCCGGCGTGGTGACCGGCGAGTACCGCTTCGGCGATACCCGCCACATCTTGTCGGACATTGCAGCGCTGCGGGCGCTGGGCTGGGAACCTCGTCGTACCCCGGCAGAATCGGTGGCGGCCTACGCGGCGTGGCTGGAGGGCATGGACGGTCTCGATGAGGTGCTGACCCAGGCTGACGCGAGGATGCGCTCACTCGGGGTCGTCAGGAAGGCCGCCACGTGAAGGCTTTCCTGCTTGCAGCCGGCCTGGGGAACAGGCTGAGGCCGATCACCGAGAAGATCCCGAAATGCATGGTGCCCATCGACGGCAGGCCAATGCTCGACATCTGGCTCGACTCGCTGGACCGAGCGGGTGTCGACGAGGTCATGGTCAATCTCCACTACCTGCCGGATGTTGTGCGCCGGCATCTTGACGCCAGGGCCGGGCCGCCGGTTACGCACACGTTCTTCGAGCCGGACCTGCTCGGCAGCGCAGGCACTCTCGCCGCCAACCGCGAATGGGTCCGCGGCGACGAGATGTTCCTGGCTTGCTACGCCGACAACCTGACCGACTTTGACCTGCGGTGCCTCATCCAGGCGCATCAGGAACGCGGCACGCTGGCGACGCTGACCGTCTTCCACTCCGAGCGGCCGTCCGCCGGGGGCGTCGTAGAACTCGATCAGTCAGGCACGGTGATCGGCTTCACGGAGAAGCCGAGTAACCCGGTCTCCGATCTGGTCAACGCCGGGATGTACGCCTTCCACCCCAGTGTGCTTGAGGAGATCGGCAGCCCGCCAAAAGACATCGGCTATGACCTCCTGCCGCGGCTGGTGGGCAGGGCTATTGCCATTCCGGTCGAAGGCTACTTGCGCGACATCGGAACGGTCGAGGCCTACCACCGCGCCCAGCATGAATGGCTAACACGAGCCCAGAGGGCCAGAACATGATCATCACGCAGACCCCGCTCCGAATCGGCCTCCTGGGCGGCGGCACCGACCTGCCCGATTACTACCGCGAGCGTGGCGGCAGGGTGCTGAACGCCGCCATCGACAAGTACATCTATGTGATCGTCAAGCAGCGATTCGACGACGAGATCTACGTCAACTACTCGAAGAAGGAGATCGTTTCCCGCGTCGAGGACCTGGAGCACGAACTGGTCCGGGAGGCGATGTGGATGACTGGTGTGACGAGCGGCGTGGAGATCACCACGCTCGCAGATATTCCCTCAGCGGGTGGATCCGGCCTTGGCTCGTCCTCCGCAGTTACTGTAGGCCTGCTGCACGCCCTGTTCGCATACCGCGGCCGCCAGGTCACGGCGGAAGAGCTGGCAGATCGTGCCTGCACGATCGAGATCGATCGCCGCGGGAAGCCTATCGGCAAGCAGGACCAGTACATCGCCGCCTACGGCGGCATCCGGGACATCCGGTTCGGGCCTGGCGATCAGGTAGTGGCTGAGGAGCTAGAGCTGTCTCCAGCGGACCGCCGCGACCTGCAACGGCACATCATGCTCTTCTACACCGGGGTCACCAGGAGCGCGAACTCGATTCTGGCCGAACAGACCGCGAACATCAGGACCACCCGCGATCAGCTCGACCTCCTGCGCGACCTCGCGGGCCTGGCCGTTGACCGCCTGCGCTGTGGCGATGTGGACGCGGTCGGCGACGCGATGCGCAAGGGCTGGGAGGCCAAGCGGCAGCTGGCTACTGGCATTTCGAACCCCCAGCTGGACTCAGCCGTCGAGCGCGCACTTGAGGCCGGGGCGACAGGTGCCAAGCTGACTGGCGCGGGCGGTGGCGGCTTCCTGCTCGTCCTGTGCCCGATGGAACGGCAGCGCGCCGTCCGGGAGAGCCTGGCCGAGATGCGCGAGCTGCCGGTGAAGCTGGACCCTCTCGGATCGCGGATCGTGCTGAATGTGATGCGGGACATCTGGAGCTAGGGATTGACCTAAGGGTTTCGTTCACTGTCAAGATAGCTGCCGCCATTCTTGGCGTGTGCTTGCTGTCAAGCTGCCATGCTGCGCTGCCCTACGCTAGCGGAGCCATCAAAACGCCGCTCGGCAATACCTGCACTAACCCGAAGATCGTCCCGATGAACCGCGGCAACGCGCAGAGCGGCGTCAGAAAAGGCACGTATTACATTACTAATGACACGTGGAATGCGAGCAGCTACAGCGGCTTGGCGCAGACGCTCTATGCATGCAACTACAACAACTGGTACGCAATCGCCAGGATGAACAATGATACCGGCGACGGAGCCGTGAAGACGTCACCGAATGTCCAGGAGACGTGGAACGCCAGTCCAGCCAAGCTGAGCAGCTGGGAGTCAATCACAAGCCACTTCTCTGACGTGCCACCAGGTACAGGCCCGAACTATGGCACCTGGGACTTCGAGTATGACATCTGGCTCAACGGTCTCGCGGACAGCCGTTCGACCGAGATCATGATCTGGACATACGATAACGGCCAGTCTCCGGGCGGTTCACTTACTGGGTCATTTACTGCTGCGGGCCGCACCTATGACGTTTACCGCTCAGCGCCACCGAGCCAGTACATTGCGTTCGTCGACAAGAGCTACACCTTGTCGGGAAATGTTAATCTGCTGGATTTCTTCAATTATGTGATTTCGCGAGGCTGGATGCCGAGCTCATCGCGGCTATACCAGATCTGCAACGGAGTCGAACTTGTCTCGACGAACAACAGGCCAGAGAGATTCACGATCAATAACTTCGCGATCAGCATGAAGCCTCGTTAACCCGGGACACCTCCGCTGCTGGCCGGCCGGCGGCCTCCGGCATCGTGGTGGCGGTTGTGGTCGTGGCAGAGCGTCCCGCCGACGCGCCCGGCCCACGACAGGCAGTCCGGCTGCAGCCACTTCGATGCTGGCCAATTTGAGCGGCTATGCCCGGTGGACGGCCGTCGAGCAACTCGATAGACCCGATCGGCCGAAAAAACGGCGCGTGGAAGGGCGGCAGCGTGTATCAAAACCGGCTGTCCGCTGATCATGATGAGCGTCGCGTGGGCCAACGACCGTTGGTGGTTCGACCTGCAGGGACGGCGAGGGGGAGGGATACGTGGCTTCAGCAACGGAGACGGCATCTTCGGGTCCGCAGAACGGTGGCCCGCAGCGACTGGAAGACGTGCCGGCCGTGGCTTCTATCAGCGCGCGGGAGGCACCGATGATCAGCGACCCGAGTCAGGTTCGCGGTGATCGGAGAAATCGACGGGAAAGGTCCATCCGGCAGCAGCTGTTCTTCGGTGATCTTGCCGCGGTTTCGCTGGCCTGGGGGCTTCCGATGCTCTTCCAGAGTCAGCTGCGCCCGGACCAGTCAGGAGTTGTGTGGCTGGCCGCCGTTGTGTCGACGCTCGTGCTGATTCAGATGGCGGGCCTGTACCAGTCCTGGGTGTGCTCTGAGTTCTCTCGTCAGGCCGCGCGGATAATCGCGGCCACGGCCGTGGGCGGGTTCGCGCTGTCGGCTGCCGGCTGGCTGGCCGGCTCTTTCTCGGCCGGACCCGCCCTGGAGGGATGGGTGTGCGCCGCCGTATTGATCATCGTGCTGCGCTGGCACTACAGCAGGTGGCTGAAGGGCCAGCGAGCGAACGGGCAGTTCCTGCAAACCGTGGTGCTCGTCGGCACCAATGAGGACGCGGCGGCCATCTGGCGAATGCTCTCCGATGAGCCGGAGCTCGGTTACCGGGTCGGGGGCGTCGTCGGCAATCAGGCTCAGGTGGCACCTTGGATCGGCATCCCGTGCCGGCCGACGCTGGCCGATCTTTCCCAGCTCGCCGACGACGTCGGCGCCGAAGGCGTGATCCTCGTCGGCAGCGCACTCAGCGCGGCTGAGAGCGCCGCTGCGGTGCGGGACAGCCTGGCGTGCGGGCTGCATGTTCAGCTGTGGCCGGGACTGGCCGGAGTGCTCAGCAGCCGGATTCGGACCGCCCCGGTGTCCGGCCTGCCGATGCTCTACATAGCCACACACACGGCGCCTGCCTGGCACCATGCAGCGAAGCGGGCGATCGATGTCGTGACCGCCGCCATCTTGCTGCCCCTTGCCCTCCCGGTGATCCTCCTGGCGGCGATCGCCATCTGCCTGGAAGACCGTGGTCCGGTCCTCTACCGGCATGCCGTGATCGGCAGGTACGGGGTTCAGACCGAGGTGCTCAAGCTCCGCACGATGGTGCCGAACGCCGCCCTGATGCAAGACGAGATCGCAGAACTGAACGAAAGGGAGGGCGGTCCGCTCTTCAAGGCGACCAACGACCCGCGAGTGACTCGGATCGGCCGCCTACTGCGAGACACCAGCATCGATGAGCTTCCTCAGCTCTGGGATGTGCTGACCGGCCGGATGAGCCTGGTAGGGCCGCGATTCGCGATGCCCAAGGAGGCCGCGCAGTTCGACGAGGAGTTGCAGCGGCGCACGAACATGCGACCGGGGATAACCGGCTTGTGGCAAACCGAGGCTCGGGATAACCCCTCCTTCAGCGCGTACCGGCGTCTGGACCTGCTCTATGTCGACAACTGGTCCCTCGCCCTGGACCTGAGCATCCTCGCGAACACGGCGCACGCTGTGACCGCAAGGGCGGTGCGGGCCGTGCTCTTGCGCGGCCGCCACCGCAGCGAGAAGCTCGCCGCCGCGGCCGCTCAGCCTTCGCTTGCCGAAACGCTGGGGGCCGATCTTTGAAGCTGAGGATGAAGGGAAACGGCTCGAGCCGCATCCTGATCATCGTCCAGAATCTGCCGGTGCCATTCGACCGCAGGGTCTGGCTGGAGTGCCGCACCCTGACCCGGGCCGGGTATCAAGTTGCGGTTGTCTGCCCCAAGGGCCCTGGCGACCCTTCCTACCAGGTCATCGACGGAGTGCAGATCTTCAAGTACCGCCCGTATTCGCCTGGGGGCGGCGCCGCTTCGTTCTTCCTCGAATATGCCTACTCGTTCGCCGCCACCGCGTTCCTCTCGGTCAAAGCCGCCCGCGGAGGTCGCTTCGGAGCGGTCCAGAGTTGCAACCCTCCCGACATCTTCTGGCCCATAGGCGTCATGTTCAGGTTGTGGCACGGCTCGCGGTTCGTGTTCGATCACCATGACCTCTGCCCGGAGACGTTCGAGTCGCGCTTCCCTGGAGGCTCACCACTGCTGTACCGGGGCCTGCGTTTCCTTGAGCGCTGCACGACCCGCTTGGCCGATCACGTGGTTTCTACAAATGACTCGTACCGGCAACTCGTCATGGAGCGGGATGGTGTCGAAGCCAGCCGGGTGACGGTAGTGCGAACGGGACCCGACCCTGACAAGCTCAAGGCGGCTGAAGCCGTTGACTCGCTGCGGCGCGGACGTGCACACCTTGCTGCCTATATCGGTGTGATGGGCCCGCAGGACGGCGTCGATATCGTCATCAAGATGGCCGACTTCGTGGTCAGAGCGCTGAAGCGCACAGACATCTCGTTCACCCTGATCGGCTCGGGGGACTCCTTCGATGACCTGGTCGCGCTGCGCGACCAACTCGAACTGGGAGACTTCGTCGAGTTCACCGGCCGAGCGCCTGACGAGACCGTACGGGACATCCTTTCGACGGCGGACATTGGCTTGTCGCCGGATCCTAAGAACCCCCTCAACGACGTGTCAACGATGAACAAGACGATGGAGTACATGGCCTTCGGGCTCCCAGTCCTCGCCTTCGACCTTCGCGAGACGCGTGTCTCGGCGGCAGAGGCGGGCGCTTACGCCACTCCGAACGACGTCGAAGAAATGGCGCGCCTGCTGGTCGATCTCATCGACGATGAGACCAGGCGGCGACGCATGGGCTCCGCGGGCAGAAGCAGGATCGAGCAAAAGCTGGCGTGGAACCATCAGGAGCCGCATTACCTGTCCGTCTACGACAGCCTGCTTGGACGTCAACCCGACACCGAGCGTGTCGGCGCCTTCCATGCAGCTTGAGGCGGCCGATCGGTCGGCGGGTAGCACCGCGGAGGAGGCGCCGCCAGCGTCAGCGACGGAGGCAGCCGGACATACCGCAGAGCTGTTGCCGCAGCCCCGGAAACAGCCGGGCAGCAAAGCTCGCCTCGGGTGGTATGTCCATCGCCTGCGCTGCATGTCACCGCAGGAAATGTTGTGGCGGTCCGCTGACGTCGTCCGGAAGAGAACGTGGCAGCCGAGGCAGGTCCTGCCCGCGGGACAGGTACCGCGAGATCCCGACGGTCTTGCCAGGCCCGGATACCGGGCGAAGCTGAAGCTGGCAAGGGTGCCTCGCTTCGCCTCACCCCTGCCGGCCGGAATCCTTGACGCTGTCCCTGCGAGTGAAGCACGAAGCCTTGTCCGCGTGGCTGACGAGATCCTGGCAGGTCACTGGGAGGTGCTGGGAGTCACCAGGCACGACATGATCACTCCCGACTGGTTCCTCGATCCACTCAGTGGCCGGCACGCACCGCAGGCGGAGTACTGCTTCAGCATCAATCATCGCGACGAGACGGTCACAGGCAATGTGAAGCAGGTGTGGGAACTCTCGCGCCATCATCACCTGACCGTCCTGGCCAGCGCGTACGCATTGACGGGTGACCGCCGCTATGCCGAGCGAGCCGGATCCCACCTTCAGTCGTGGTGGCAGGAAAACCCGTTCCTGTCAGGGATTCACTGGACGAGCGGGATCGAGCTCGGGATCCGCCTGATCTCGTGGGCCTGGACCCGCCGCTTGCTCGACGGCTGGGATGAGGTCGAGGGCCTGTTCGAGCAGAACGAACTGGCCCAGAAGCAAATCTGGTGGCATCAGACCTATCTATCGGGGTTTCGCAGCCGGGGCTCGTCAGCCAACAATCATGTCGTTGCCGAGGCGGCCGGACAGCTGGTTGCCGCCCTGGCGTTTCCGTGGTTCGAGGAGAGCCCCGAGTGGGCTGGGGAGTCAGCCAGCCTGCTCCAGCGGGAACTGGCCAGCAATACGTTCCCGAGCGGAGTCAACCGCGAGCTCGCATTCGACTATCACGGCCTGGTTGTGGAGCTGGGGCTTATCGCTGCAATCGAAAGCGATGCGGCGGGGCGCCCTCTCTCGGAGGCGACGTGGCACACCCTAGGGCAGATGCTTGATGCGGCTGCCGCCTGCCTGGACTGCGAACTCCAGGCACCTCGTCAGGGCGACAGCGACGAGGGACGATCACTTGTCATCGCCTCCCCGGACGTCAATCGCTGGGAAGCGCTGCTTGCGCTCGGGCAGGAGCTCTTCGGCGCGCTCAGATGGTGGCCACCAGTGCAATCGGGCATCGCCAGCACGCTCCTGTCGGCGCTCGCTCAGCGCCGTGCGATGCTCGATCGGCCCGCCCTGCGGCCGTGGCACTTCAGCGATGCCGGGATCACGATCTTCCGGTCCGGGCTGAGCGATGGTCCGGAGATATGGTGTCGCTGCGACAGCGGACCCCACGGGTTCCTCTCCATCGCAGCGCACGCTCACGCAGACGCCCTGTCCATCGAGGTCCGCCACGACGGGACCGAGATCTTGGCGGATCCCGGCACCTACTGCTACGGCGGTGATCAACTGTTCCGCCGCTATTTCCGGTCCACGATCGGTCACAACACGCTCGAATTGCTCGGCCGGGACCAGTCGGTCTCCGGTGGCGCGACGATGTGGATACGCCACGCTGTGTCACGGCTGACGAGCCTCGAGGCGTCCGCTGACGGCGCCCGGGGGCGCTGGGTCGCAGAGCACGATGGCTATCGGACGCTCGATCCTCCAGCTACGCACCGCCGGACGGTGGAGTTCGACGGCATGCAGCGCTGCATCGACATAACCGACGAAGTCGATGGTGCTAGTCGTTCTCCCGTCCGGCTGGCATTTCATCTGGGTCCCGCTGTCAAGGCCGAACTGGACGGCTGCGTCCTCGCTCTGAGGTGGCAAGACAAGAACGGCGATGAGGCGACAGCGACCATGACCTTGCCGTCGTCGCTTAGCTGGTCGTTGATCCGGGGCTCGAACGACCCGGTGCTCGGCTGGTACTCACCGGCGTTCGGGCAGAAGGTGCCGGCCACCGACGTGATTGGCGTGGGGTCTGCGACGGGGGGCTCGCTGCTACGGACGCGTCTCGCCTTCTGAATCCCGCTCGGTGGCGTGGGCTTTGATGAAGGCGGCGATCCGGTCGTTCAGTTCATCGATCCGGTTGAATCCGCCGTGGCTACCGGGGACGATGGCGACTTCTGCGTGCGGCATGAGGCTTCCCCGGGCGCGGGCCTCGGCCGGGGTGAGTAAGGCGCTGCGCGCGCCGGCGCAGGGGTGAGGGTAGCCAGGCCGCGCCGGCGAGCAGTACGACCGGGTCGCCGTCCGGGTGCGGCCGGTAGGCGTGCACCCGGGTGGTCGTGGTCGCGGTCTTGACGTCGAACTCCTCGCACGGCTGCGGCCAGAGCGCGAAGGCCCGCTCGTAGGCCGCCATGAACCTGTCACGTGCCGCACCATCTAGCCACGATCCCGGCTTGCGCTCCTCGTCAAGAACTCCGCCACGGTGATCGACGTGGTGGCCGCCCAGCTGCGAACCGCCCAGGCCGCTGGCGACACGCCCGCCAGCCTGGACCCCGCCCTGGAGGCGACCAGCCTGTTAGCCATGTCTGCAGGCCTTGGCACTAGCGTCCTTGCTGGCCACACCTCGGTCGGGCAAGCTCAGGCCGTCATCGAGTACCACCTGAACCGCCTGTTCCCAATGTCTCAGTGACATCACGCATAGCCGACATCGTCATGTCAGGTCGCTGCGTTCCAGGTCGTTGCTTTCTGCGGACGAGCCGAGCGAGGGCACCAAGAGCGACGCAGCGACGGTGAGGTCCAGCAGGTACGGAGATACGTCAGTAAAGCCGACCTCGGTGAACGAAGCCACCACGCAATATGTCACCAGGAAGAGCGCGAGCGCGCGCTGCACCCCTTGCGGCCGGAAGTAGGCGTTCACGAGCAGGAACACGAGGATGATCGCGCAGACGACTACCCCGAATATCCCCACCATCTCGTAGGAAGCGAACCAGTTGCTGTCGATGGGCAGACCGTTGAAAGAACTGTTGGAGAGGCCGAACCCGAAGATCATCTGGAACTTGTCTCGGGGAGACGCGAGGAGGGGACCCCAGACCTCTGTGCGGCCGGTGAGGTTCTCGAGCCCCGTTGAGCTTTGGCCCCGCTCGAGCCAGGTCGCGATGAAAGCCGATGACGTCATCACCGCGATGGCGGTGATGACGCCCACCGCCGCGAAGAGCTTGCGGACCCGGGCTTTGGCTACGATCAGGCTCACGCCTGCGACCACGATGCCCGCGATCAGCGCTGCCAGGGCGGTTCTGGTGTGCGTGAGGACCAGGATCCCCAGCGCGACAGCCGCGATGATCGCCGTGGTCCTGCCGCGCAGTTGCCCGCTGAACCAGAGGACGACGACGAGCCCGGTCGTGACGGCCGCATAGTGCGCAACCTGAGTGGGCGGCATGGGCCACAGCGCCCCGCCGAGCCTGCCAGTGCCGCCACCGGCGAGAGCGGTATGCGGCGCCATCATCAAGCCGAGCAGGACGGTCCCGAGTACCGCGCACAACACACCAAGGTGGGCGCGGACGAGCAGCATGTCACGCCTGCCCCAGAACGGCGTGAGGAGCCATAGGCCGACTACAAATCCGGCGAGCCGGAAGGTCCGGAGGACGGTCCCGACATGCTGTGGCTGCAGGCTGGTCACGAAAGCCCCGAGGACGATCAGGGTCACGAGGCAGAGGAAGACGTTCGGCCGGACGATAAGCCTGCGATTCAGGGAAAGAGCACAGACCAGCGCGAGCGGCAATGCCGACTGAGCAAGCGCCTTGCCGATGGTCGGGGGGATGTGGATGAACGAGTAGCCAGGGTAGAAGGTCAGGGCGTTAAACCACAGCAGGCTCCAGGCAAGATAGAAGCGGTGCCTGACGAGCCGCTCGCTTGTCATCGGCAGCGCGGCCGGCAGTATGCCGCGCCGTGGACGCAGTACGGTCGCTGGCGAGGTCATCAGCCAGCGACCATCCCGGTCGGCGTGCCGACCGCTGGAATCCTCATCACTTCCCCTAGAGGTTGGCCCGCCTGGCAATCCGCGCAGCACCAAGAGAACCGCACACCATCCGAGCGTTACCGGGGTGGCGGTGATACGTTACACGCCCGGCAACCTGCGGGGTTAGCGCCGTGCTGAGCGATCTTATGGCCCTGAGCCGCGACTTAGCCCCTCGTGCTTCGAAGCGGATGTATCAAGCGCGCACCGCCGCGGGTCCCGTTGGTGCGTTGTCCAACTGCGGCCGCAGTTGCCCCCCCTTCCGGACAGCTGAGAGGCGAACGATGAGGCGTCAGGTTGTCGATCGCGTTGCTTCGCCTAAGGTGGGATTGTTCGGCTTGCTCGGCTCGGGCAACTCCGGCAATGACGCCTCAATGGAGACCGTGCTCGCCTACCTCCGAGAGGCCCACCCCGATGCCGTCGTGGACGCACTGTGCGGGGGACCCGAGCATGTGCGGGCCAGTTATGGCATCGGTGCTGCGCCGCTGTACTGGTACTCCGAGCCCGCGCGGCGGAAAGCTGGCGTCCCGGCGGCCCTCCTGAAAGTCCTCGGCAAGGGCATCGACACCGTACGGATCGCGGCCTGGGTCCGGCGCCACGACGCGGTCATCGTGCCGGGCGCTGGTGCGCTCGAGACGACGCTGCCGCAGAAAGCATGGGGGTTCCCGTACGTTCTGCTCGTGCTCGCTGCCTCCGGCAGGCTCTTCGGGACAAAGGTAGCGCTGGTCAGCGTCGGTGCTGATGTCATCAACAAGCGAGCGAACCGGTGGGTGTCGAATGCGACCGCGCGGCTTGTTTCTTATCGCTCGTACCGGGATGTTTACTCACGCGACGCCATGCTCCGGCGGGGCATTGACACCTCACCGGACCGGGTCTACCCGGATCTGGTCTTCGGCGTTCCGACACCGCCGTACCAGGCAGGTGACCCGCAGCTCGTCGGCCTCGGCGTGATGGCTTACTACGGCGGCAATGACGACCGTAAACGGGCAGCTCAGATCCATTCCCGCTACGTCGAGACGATGACGCGGTTCACGCAGTGGCTCGTTGATAGCGGCTACCGGGTCCGGCTGTTCGGCGGAGACAGCAAGTTCGACGGTGATATCGCCGATGCAATCCAGGCGGACCTCCGGCGAGACCGGCCAGATCTCCCGCCGTCGCAGGTCACCGTGTCAGCCGTGTCGAGCTACCCTGAGCTCATCAGGGAGCTGGCACCCGTCGGCCTGGTCGTGGCGACGCGCTACCACAATGTCATGTGCGCGCTCAAGCTCTGTAAGCCGACTATTTCGCTTGGATACTCGCGGAAGTTCATCTCATTGATGCAAGACATGGGGCTCGCTGAATTCAACCAATTCGCCGACTCGGTGGATTTGGACAGGTTGATTGAGCAATTCGGCGAACTCGAGCGCCGCCGTGCGCAGCTCCAGCAAACGATGGCTGATCGGAACGCGGCAAACGTTCAGAGTCTTGAGGAGCAGTTCACCGTCTTGTCCGCCCGGCTCCTTCCGACCGCGAAAGTGGAGCACTTCATGGCAGAAAGCCCAACGCAATGAAGACCTCAGTCCGCCAACTCGTTGTCATGGCAGACGGCGAGGTTCGAATCCCCCCCAGTACAGGTGAGGTGGCACACGGTCACGTGCTGCCCGACGAACGGCTTAAGCTCGTCATGCCAGCCACGAAGCGGTGGCTGCTGGTTGAGCTAGAGGTCGAACTGGAGGAGGCCGAGCCGCCCAGGGGACCATTTCCGGAATGAGTGCGTACAGGCTGTTTCCCTCCACCGCCGGACCGGCCGCCCCGGTTGATTTCGGATCCGGTTTCGAGTTCGTTTCTGGCATGGGGTTCTGGGTTACCCAGAAGACGATGTATTTTGAGGGGTACTGGTGGTGGGTCTGCAGTACGGATCAATCCACCGCGCCGCAGACGTTCTGCCTGTGGCAGGACACCGGAGACGCTGATACGAAAGGCGAGTACGGCACGCTTGTCGAGGCGTCTGTCGTAACGTCCGGCAATCTTGTTGCCGGACAATGGAACTGGGTCCCGCTGCCCCAGCCGATACCGATAGCTCAGTACATTGCATATCGCGCCACGACCGCTTCTCCCCGCTATGCGCCAGTCACTAATGGACAGTTCGGCTCGGGCGGCAGCTACGCGCAGGGCATCACTAACGGGCCGCTCTTCGCCTTCGCCGACGCCACCTCCGGCAACAGCGCCGACGTGGACTTCTTCCAGGCCGGCAACTGCACCTGGCAACAGGGCACTCTCGACCCGACTTCGGTATACCCCGGCTCCAGTTACAACGGATTCAACCTGTGGGTAGACGTACAGGTCAGCGACCAAGTGCCGGCCGGCGCCAGTTATCGGTGCTGGCCCAACCAGCCGAACCCTCTCTATCCACCAGAGGCAGCACTGCCGTACACCGTCTCGACCCAGATAGCGGTGTCCGAGCCAGCGCAGGTTCTGAAATTCTGGTTCATGTCGCAGACCGGAAATCAGCAACTGCCCAGCGTCTGCGGAATCTGGGACGCCGAGACCCAGCAGGTCGTGCCTGGTTCCGTCAACAGGTCGCCTACGTGGCTCCTGCCTGACGGGTCGGTTGCCGCGCCCGGTGATGGCTGGTGTTCGTGTGACTACTCAGCCGCGGGTCTCGTCCTGGACGCCGATCACAACTACCGGGTCGCGGCAGGGATGTATGAGCCAGGCTATGTGTGGTACTCGGGCGACCAGGGCTACTGGCTAACCAACGGCGGCGGCTATCCTTCGCAGGGAGAAGGGGCTGCCCACGGCGCAGGAAACGGCATCATCTACTGCGTCCCGTGCGGCCTGAATCCCAACCCGCTGACTCCCTGTGCTCAGGACACAAGCGGCAGCTGGGCCTACCCCAACACGGTCGAGGACGACGGCGACAACTACTACATTGATCTGGAAGTCGCTCCCGGTACGGCCGGTACCGGGCCTGCGACAACAGCCAACAGCAGCGCATTCCTCGCCTTTTTCCCGTAAGCCCGTGCTCGATCAGGCACAGTGCTCGATCAGGCACAGTGGTCGATCAGGCACAGTGGTCGATCAGGCACAGTGCTCGCTTAGCTGAATCCGTTCAGGAACGCTGCGAGAAGCCAGGTGTCAGTAGTCGCGTTGTAGATAAAGCCGAGCAGGTCGGTTTGCCCGGCGGTAGTGCTGAGCGCAGGCTCAGGCAGGCCAGCCGAGAACTGGTACCCGCTGGACCAGGTGACCGTATACGGTGCGCCCGTGCCCTGGGTGATCTGGAAGATGATCTGTTCACCGTTGGCCGGGTTGGACGGGGCGCCCATCGTCCGGTTCCCCGCGATGGTCACGCGGAGGTCATTACCGAGGGAGGCATCCACTGCGATCGTGGATGCATCGGTCAGGTTGACGACGCGAGGAGCCAGGGCTCCAGTTTCTACTGTCGTAGATTGCGCGGCGGCCAAGGCCGGCGACCCGCTTACGTCCCGCAGTACGACTCCGCCGACGGCGCCGACGGCGATCGCGCCTGCGGCAGTACGGAAGATCTTCCTGCGGCTGAGGCCGTCGCCGGTGCCAGGTGCTTGCTGCCGAGTCGGATGTTGCCCGCTCACACTGCCACTGCTTTCGTCAGGCCCGGAGGCGGCCGGTCGCATCAATAGACTTTCGAGCTCGTGCACAGTCCCGCCGCCTTCGCAGCGGCGATGTCAGCGTTGACGGATCTGTGCCGGTAGATAGCAGGCGCTTGAGGCGAGTAATGCCAGCGACCGTCGACGTAGTTGAATACGTCCTCGGCCGTGCCTGGCGAGATTCCGGTGACCGTTTCGGCGATGATGGCCGCGTTGCCGAAGACAGTCACTGCCTTGATGATCCTGGCTTCTCCGGCACTGGTGGCCGAGCAAGCTTTGTGCACGCCAATCCAGGCTTTCCTGGAGACTGCATGCTTCGTAGCCGGGGCCAGCACGTTCCACAAGGTCGCGTAGTGACTCGCTGCGTAAAGGCGGTAGAACTGCTCTGCGGCTTCACGAGCGGAGGCCTTCATTCCGGCACTTGCCGAGGGCACCGAGGATGCCGGGGCGGTGATCTTCTGCGCTGCGATGGCTCGCGGACCCGATGCGCTGCCGCTGCAGCCGGCCAGGCAAGCCACAGCGAGACAAACAACTGCGAGGCTGACCCTCAACTTGGCGTGACCTCGACGTCGACCCAGTAATTCTCGCCGGGGCTGGAGGTCTCATAGGTGCTCGGGTAGGCCCACGAACCGCTGTGGTAGGCGCTTTGACCGGGACTCGACGCCTGCGATTCCCCTGGTGCGGTGAGCGGCCCGGCCGTGATGCCGCCTGCTCCGACACCGCCGCTGGTCCAGTAGCCGGTCGCGGTCTGGTACCACGGCTTCCCGCCGCCGTAGTAGACCGCCACCATGTAGTCGCCCGCCGGGAGCGTGACACCGCTGTAAGCACAGGCCACCCACCCGGAGCCGGCCGCTCCCGACCAGGACGGCGATGCGTTGTTAGTGCCTGCGACCACGCTTTGCGTGCTCATGCTCCAGATCGCGCACTGGCTCGGCAGAGCACCCGCGCCGGATGCGGAGAAGAACCAGATCTTGTCAAGCGTGCACGACTGCGACAGCTGAAACTCCGTCGCCAGGGTGTAGCCGCTCGAGTCGGAGTCGATGGTGCCGGGAATCGTCGGATAGCCCGGCCACAGCCGGTAGGAGGTGCCCGTTGGCGGGGTTGTGTCAACCTGGAGGTCGATCCAGAAGTTGGAAGAGCTGGAGCCGTAGATCGGCATCGACGCTGTGGGGTCGGTGCTTGCCACGCTGAACGCACCCTGAGCCGTAGAGAACGGCGACGGGCGCGAACCGGACGCGTCGGAGAAGGCGGTCAGCGGGCCGTTCACAATCCCCGCCGCGTACGGCTGACCGCTGCCGAACTGGCTGTTTGTGTCGGGGAAGCCATTGCTGAACCCGGTCGAAGCCACGTACGTGGCGCCGATGGCGAGTGGCAGCTTCGTCGCAAGCGGCACGAAGTTCCACTGACCGGCGGTCAGCGCCCCTGACGTCACTACGCTGCCGGGCACTACGCTGCCCTGCTGGCCGTTGTAGTTCTGCCATAGCGCGAACTTCTGCGCTGAGGTCGACTGGCCGGACGCGCAGACCCACCACCAGTAGCCGTCCAGCCAGCAGCCGCCGGTGGTGACCGTGAAGACGACGCCGGCCTCGAACGGCCCGGTGTAGGAGACCGCCGAGGCCGGCCCGGCGGTGAGCGGGAACAGCCGGTAAGTTCCTGGCGAGCCGCCTGTGGGCGTCGGGCTCGGACTGGGCGTCGGCGATGGAGTCGGGGTGGGCGTGACGGTCGGGGTG
Source organism: uncultured Actinomycetota bacterium (assembly GCA_963831615.1). GTDB lineage: Bacteria > Actinomycetota > Actinomycetes > Streptosporangiales > Streptosporangiaceae > JAJYUU01. The sequence goes on from CAWHQU010000008.1 coordinate 1,959,228, forward strand.
GGGCTCGGGGTCACGGTCGATCCGGTGAACCCGTTGACAAAGGCTGCCAGCAGCCAGGCGCTCTTGGACGAGTTGTAAATGAAGCAGAGCAAGTCGGTGTCGCCTGCGGTGGTGCTGAGGGTGGGCTGCGCCAGGCCGACCGAGAACGCGTAAGCGCTAGCCCAGCTGAGCGTGTATGGCCCGCCGGTGCCCTGAGTCACCTGGAGTGTGATCTTCTGCCCGTCCGTCGGGTTCGCCGGGGCGGACACCGTGCGGTTCCCGCTGATAGTCAGGCGGAAATCATTGCCCGCGGAGGCATCCACCGAGATCGTGGCCGCATCGGTGAGGTTCACGACGGCCGGCGCCAGCGCACCTGCTTCGACGGTCGTCGCCAGCGCGGCGGCCTTGGCGCTGGTGGCATCAGTAAGGACCGCCGTCGCCGTCCCGGCCGCCGCTACCCCGACGGCGCTCACGAAGATCTTTCGCCGGCTCAGTTCCTGGCCTGAGCCCGGCGCCTGCTCATCAGCTGAGGATTGCAGGGCCACTGTCCCTCCTAGTTACCTGAATGAACGGGACGGCGGGTATGGTCAGCTCGGCCGGCCATTGGCACTCAATGGCGTGAGCAGATGAAGAAGTATTCGACCGCCAGCCTTGGGCCTACCAGCGGGATGTTCCCCTGCAGCAGCATGTTGGCAGCCTTCAGCAGCGGACGGGACGGTTGGCCGCCATGCCAGTTGTATGAGGTCGGAAAGTGCCTGTCGATCGTAAAGTGGCGGGCCAGGCTCTGACGGAACTCATCGAATGGCTGAACGTTGCTGAATGCCTCGAATACGCGTTTGTCCCGGTGCCCGAAGTTCGTATAGGTCAGCACGAGCTTGCCAGTGTCACTCAGAAGCTCCGCTATTTCGCTCAACTTCTGGTCCTGGCTGGCGCCGACATACTCGAACAAGCCAAGCGCCGATACTATGTCAAAACGCTTGCCGGCGAATCTGATGGGTTGCTCGAGAATATCGGTCTCGATAAGGTTCGGTGCTGGATCGTGTATGGCGATGTCGATTCCGTGGTAATGGACGTTCGGCCGGACGAGGCGCATCAGCGTGGCCGGCCCGCAGCCGACGTCGAGTAGATCGCATTCTGAGCGTCCGGCAATGGCATTTATGATCCGCGCGGATTTCTGGAGCCGGTAATGCGCCGGGACATGCTTTTTATTCTCGTTGATCCAGAAATCGCGCTTGTAACGGCGCGCAACGCTTTCGCGAGCGGCCCCGCCGAGGCTGGCTGAGCTATTCATCACAATCTCTCGTCGTCTTGCGGGCCATAAGACATAAGCGCTCCCTGGCGACCAGCCACGATGAAGTCGACGGCGATGTCGCGATGGGGCACTGGAACAAGTTCGTCCTGCCCGTTGGCACCCGGGCGCCTGCGACTGAACAGCCACTCGGCCAGGTGGCGGTAGCACTGGCGTTTGTCCGCGGCCGACAGTGGCGCACGCCGGATCGCACTGACGTACGCTCCGATGTACTCGCCGTACAAGCGAGCGGCGGGATGCTGCCACCGATTCGCCCGGCGCGGGTCCATGTTCGCGCTCCGGCGCCGCATCGAAGCCCGACCATTTTGCCCTGCATGCTCGCGCCGGAAGTACAGCCATGCAGGCACCTGGTAGAACGGGCCGTGCAGGGCGATCTCGGCTGTAATCGTGCGGTCCGCGTGATGGTGACTGCCCATCGGCGCAATGCGGCGGCGCACGTCCATGCGCATCACGCCGTAGTCGTCGTCACCGCCGCTGTCGAACAGCATGCTCCGGAAACGCTCCGGAGCGTGAGGGGTGGCCGTGGTGAGCGGGTACTCATAGGCGGCCGTGACGTTCCCCGAGCCGTCAAGCGTCGCCGTCCAGGAGTGGACGAGGACGACCTGCGGGTATTCGTCGAGGGCCTCGACGCAGCTCTCCAGAAGATTTGTGGCGTAGAGGTCATCATGCGAGGCTTCCTTGTACAACTCACCCCTGGCCTGACCGACGATGAAATTCACGTTCGGTGCCATGCCGACGTTCCGGGGCTGGCGGAAATAGCGCACCCGGGAGTCTTGCTTCTCGTAGCGACGGCAGATGTCGCCGGTGCTGTCGGTCGAGGCGTTGTCTGAAATGATCAGCTCGAAGTCCGTGAAGCTCTGGCCGAGCAGGGCTTCGAGTGACTCAGCGACGTATTTCTCGCCGTTGTAGACCGGCAGGCCGATGCTCAGCCGGGGTGCCGCGCTCATCACCCGGGGACCCTATGCCCGGCTGGGGGCAGGAGCGGGACGACAACGGCTCGGGCGCAGCGCCGGCAGCCGACGGCAGGGAGCCACATTTCTCCTCCGGTTTGAAGCGACTTCGGCCGGGCGGCGCGACAGCCGTCCGCATCAGGGGATCGGCGACAACGCGCCTGTGATACCTCCGGACGGAATTTTGCGCGGCGGCAAGGACCGCTGCGCTCTGGGGTATCACAGCGCCCCGAGAGTTCTCTGCTAGTGCGATGCGTGGTTGTCGCACGCACCAGGCGGCAGTGATGTGAGGTGACCGTGCCGGGATGAGGATCCTGCTTGTTCACAACAGCTACCGATCGGCTGCCCCCAGTGGTGAGAACCGTGTCGTCGACCGGGAGGGCGAGGCACTGGCCGCCCTGGGCCACGAGGTCACGCGGTTCGGCCGCAGTAGTGACGAGATACAGCAATGGTCGCTGGCGAAGAAGGCGTCGCTCCCGGCCCGGACTGTCTGGAGCAGCCAGTCCTACCGTGACCTGAGATCGGTCCTGCGTGAGCAGCGCCCCGACGTCGTCCACGTCCACAACACGTTTCCGCTGCTCAGTGCGGCTGTGCTCTACGCATGCCGCGACGCTAGGGTCCCGGTAGTGGCCACGATTCACAATTACCGGCTGGAGTGCGCCAACGGCTCGTTCTTCCGGCGCGGCGCAGTCTGCCACGACTGCACGCATGGCCTGCGCGTCCGGGCGGTCCTGCACGGCTGCTACCGAGATTCCCCGGCGGCCACCGTGCCCAGGGTGGTGGACATGGGTTTGCACCGGCGGGCCTGGAGATCGCTGGTGTCGGCTTACATCTTCATCTCAGCATCAGAGCGTGACCTGCTGCGAGGGGTCGGTCTTGCGCCCGACCGCGTGTTCGTCAGGCACAACCTCATCCCTCGCCTCAGCAGATCACAGCAGGAGCGGATGCCGAAGGTCATCTACGTGGGCCGGCTGGACGAGGCCAAGGGTGTGCGCCTGCTGATGGCTGGCTGGGACGACTACCGCAGCCAGTTCGGTGAGCCGGGCCTGAACCTGTTGATTGTCGGAGGCGGACCTCTGGAGGCGGAGGTGGCGGCGTGGGCGTCCTCGCGGCCGTCAGTAGAACTGACCGGTACGGTCAGCGGTGACCGGTGCGCCGAGCTGATTTCCCAGGCGCGTGCGGTGTTGCTCCCGTCCGCCTGGGAGGAAACGTTCGGCCTCGTTGCCGTCGAAGCCATGGCCGCGGGCGTTCCTCCCATCGCGGCGAGCCACGGGGCGTTCACCGAGTTGATCACCCCGGGCGTCGACGGCGTACTGTTCAGCCCCGGCGATCCAGCCGCCCTGGCGCTGGCCATAGCTGATGTCGATCAGAACCCCGAGCAGTACGAGTTTCTCGGCGACCAGGCACTCAAGACCTACGAGCAACGATTCGACCCGCAGCGCAGCGTCGAGGAACTGCTTGAGATCTACCGCTTCGCGATCGCGCATCCGGTCTGATGTCCACCTCTTGCGGCACGATCGGTGCTAGCCCCACTGGCGGCAAGCTGGAGCAGGTATGAGCAGTCTGGAGGTGACGCGCATTGGATGGTACGCACGCAGAGCCAGGCGGATGTCGCCAGCCGAGATGCTCTGGCGCAGCCGTGATAAGGCGCTGCAGGCAGCATGGGTGGGGCGCCGGGTCAGCCGTGAGCAACTCGCTGCCGCGGTCACCTGTCTGCCGGGGGAGCGCCGGTTCGGCGCAGTTCTTCCGCCGGACACGGCGTCACGGGTTCCGGAAGGCGCCAGGAAGGCCGTGCTGGCGGCGGCCGATGAGCTTATGGCGGGCAGCTGGGAGATGCTCGGCGTCGTCCGGAGTGATATGCAGCTGCCTGACTGGTTTATTGATCCGGTAACGGGTTGCCGGGCACCGGCCGATCGCTACGCGTTCCGGATTAGCCATCGCTCCGAGCCCGACACCAGCAACGTCAAGCAACTCCGGGAGCTGTCCCGGTTTCAGCATCTCACCCTCCTGTCGACCGGATGGTTCCTGAGCAGGGATGAATCTTATGCACGTCGGGTCGCCGATCATCTTCGGTCGTGGTGGGAGCAGAACCCGTTCCTGTCTGGCGTGCACTGGACCAGCGGTCTCGAAGTCGGCATCCGGCTGATCAGCCTCACCTGGATCCGGCGCCTGCTGGATGACTGGCCCGGAGTTGCTGACCTGTTCGAGCGAAACGACCTAGCTGTTCAGCAGATCCTCTGGCACCAGGAGTATCTGGCTCAGTTCCGTAGCCGCGGCTCCTCGGCGAACAACCACGTGATCGCCGAGGCCGCAGGGCAGCTCATCGCCAGCTGCGCCTTTCCGTGGTTTCCTGGTTCCGCCGGCTGGCGGCAGGCTGCGGCTCGGCTGCTGGAGCGCGAGCTCGTTCGCAATACGTTCCCGTCTGGCATCGACCGCGAGCTGGCCTCCGATTATCAGCAGTTTGTGGCGGAACTCGGAATCCTGGCTGCTGTTGAGTCCGCTGCCGCGGGCCACCCGCTCGGCCAGACGGCGTGGCGGAGGCTATGCGCCATGCTCGACAGCGGTGCCGCACTGCTCGACGAACGGCTGCAACCGCCACGGCAAGGCGACGGCGGTGAGGGCCGGGCACTGCTGATCGATGCCCCGGCGGGTAACAGGTGGCCGTCGCTGCTCGCTCTGGGTGAGGCGTTGTGCGGCCGGCTTGACTGGTGGCCACGGACCGTGGCGGGTGCTGCGAGCTCGATCATCGGCGCGATGCCAGTCACCGTTGACCGGGTGGCGAACAGGCCAGCGCAGCGGCCCTGGCACTTCAAGGATGCCGGCGTGACCCTGTTGCGGACCACAAATAGCCGTGACCCGGAGATCTGGTGCCGGTGCGACGGCGGACCCCACGGCTTCCAGAAGGTCGCCGTGCATGCCCATGCGGACGCGTTGTCGGTGGAGGTCCGATGCGGCGGAGTTGACGTGCTGGCCGATCCCGGTACTTACTGCTTCGACGGCGAGCCCGGCTGGCGTTCCTACTTCCGGTCCACCATCGGCCACAACACGGTCGAGATCGGTGGTCAGAACCAGTCGACCGAGGGCGGTCCGTTCCTGTGGCTGCGACACGCGAACGCCCGGACCATCGATGTTCGCGACATTGGTGACGCGGCCGAGTGGACCGCCGAGCATGACGGCTACCGCACGCTCGACCCGGAGGCCTGGCACCGCCGGTGCGTTCGACTAGACCGGGCCTCCAGAACCGTCGACATCGTCGATGAGATCCCCGGCGGAGGCCAATCGCTCAGGATGGCATTTCACCTGGGGCCAGAGGTAACCGCGGAACTCGATCAAAGCTGTGCTTACCTCTGCTGGCCTGGCATCTGCGGGCCCGCCCGGGCGCGGATGGAGCTGCCGGGGTCACTTCGGTGGAGCCTCCACCGAGGCGAAGACAATCCGATACTCGGCTGGTATTCCAGTTCCGTCGGTCAGCGGGTACCGGCCACTACGCTGATTGGTGCCGGGCGATCGGTGGCCGCCCAGCTGCTCGTCACGCGACTGGAGTTTGGCGCCGGGCTGCCAGCCACGGTTGCTGGCAGCCCGAGCGACCTCAGAACCACCTGACCGGGCCGGGTGAGGTCAGGCCTACGCCGCGGGCGCGCCGAAGACCAGCATCGCATCCTGTGGCGGCGCGCCGAACAGGCTCACGACGAGATCCTCGTCGAAGTCGCTGCCGTTAGCGATGTTGCGGAAGTCCCTGACGGCGGTTCCCGAGCAGTACGCGTCCACTACCGGTGCACCCTTTCCGGCCACGAGGTCCCGAGCGTCAACAGTCCTGAAGTCGACGCTGTAGCGCGCCAGCCCGGACGTGTTCGGGATCGACGTGTGCAGCTGCGCTCCCGCGAACAGCAGCACGGACCCCGGGGACGGCAGCACGATCAGTTCCTGCGCGGCCTTGTGGTCGATGGCTCCGGGCCGGGACTGCTCCTCGCGACCGACCTGACTGGCAGTAGTGAGCCGCTGCGAATTGTTTCGGTAGTAGTCAAAGGTGCCGGAGGTGTTCGGTACCGCACGGCCGAAGCCGTCCAGGTCGAACGCCATCGAGTTGTCCTCGCGGATGGGGAACACCGGGAGCCACCAGTTGAGCTGCTGCACCGGGGCGCTGTACCACGAGTCCCGGTGCCAGGGGAAGGCGAACGCCACACCTGTAGTGAGGTGTCCGACCGGGAACGAGGTGCGCGGCTTCGGCACGTCGAAGTGGGTGTACTCGGCAGGCAGCCCGGCCTGAGTGACGATGTCACGGACGAGTTGCTTCGATCGCTCTGAGTGGATCCACCGAGGCTTCCACTCGCCGAGTAGCTTCGCCATCTCGGCGGGCTCGATGTGCTCGTGCGCGTGCTGCGGGTCATAAGGCGCGAACAGTTCCGTGAGCTGGTCGCGGGTGTAGTCGACGAGGTCGCTCACCGCCTGAAGGCGGGTAAGCACAATCAGCTTGCCGTCGTAGATGGCCTGCCGGAGGGCATCGTCGCGCAGGTTCGGGTCAACGAGGACAGACATTGGGGGTTCCTCACATCCGGGGGGCTAGATCTTAATCAGGGAGGTGGGCCGGCGAGCACTACCTTCGTGCAGGCGAACGCCTCCGCGTAAGGTGCGCGGCACTCCATGCCGCGGAGCCGGGCCAGTCCCAGGAACACTTCGTCGTCCCACCAGTCGCGGCTGTGCTGGGACGGGTAGCACTTGTGCAACAGTTCCACCTTGCGCCGGGCGGTCTCGGCCGACAGGGGCCAGTACACCGACGGGCGTCCGCGCCCCAGGTCGCCGTCCCACTTGGGGACCTCGTAGGCGAGGGACAGCTGGTCACGGAAGGCCGTGGGGATGATCTCCGCAACAGTCCGGTGATCCTGGTGGGCGTCGCGCGCGTGGGGCGCAATGATCAGGTCAGGAACGCACGAGCTCGCAACGCCCGTCAGGATCTCCTTCACCTGAGCCCAGTGCGCCGGCAGCCTGCCCTCCGGCAAGCTGTGCAAGTCGATCGTGAGGTCGGCGCCGGGGAAGAAGGAGCTGGCGGCCTGACGCGCTTCGTCGTGGCGATCTGCAGTCCCGGTGAGCACGACGTACCTGACGCGCAGATCAGGATGGGCTTCCGCCAGCCCGAGCGCCAGGCCGCCGGCTCCGATCTCGATGTCGTCTGGGTGCGCGCCAACGGCCAGCACGGACAAGCCTTCCCCCGCCGGACTGGTCAGGTGCAACGGCAGCATTGCTCGTCACCCAAGGCCCGGGCCGGAGGCCGTCACCGCAGCGATGCCGCCGAGAGCGACGCCCTCCGCGGGGACCGCGGCCGAGCGGTCCGCGTCCCAGATCATCCACGGGCAGTAGCCGCGGTGATACATATCCTCAAGCTGCGCGCGTTCCTTTACGGTGTCAGCTGGCGACCAGTAGCCCTTGTACGGATAAGCGAGCACCCGCCGTTGCGGCACCAGCCGCCGCATGATGGCGTCCTCGACGAGGTCCTCGCCCTCGCCGAGGTAGTCGAAAATCTCCTGCCGGAGCACGAAGTAGCCGCCGTTTTCCCACTGGCGCAGGTCACGCATGGGGGTCACCTGACTGATCAGCCCGTCGTCGCCGATCTCCACCACATGGTGCGAGGATTGCGGCGGGACGGCCAGCAGGCTGGCCACCGCACTACTGGCATCGAACCGAGTGATGATGTCGGGCAGCGAGGCGTTGGTCAGCACATCAGCGTAGTTGGCCAGGAACATCTCCTCGCCGTCCACGAAGCGCCGTACCCGCCGGAGTCGCTCGCCGATCGGCGAGTTCAGCCCGGTGTCGACGAACGTGATCCGCCAGTCAGAGATATCGGTTCGGAACAGGCTGACTTCGCGAGCTCCGTTCTCCAGCACGAAATCATTCGACGTCGTCTCGTCGTAGTGCAGGAAGAAGTCCTTGACGTACGACGCCCCGTAGCCGAGGCAGAGGACAAAGTCGGTGTGACCGAAGTGCGCGTAGTAGCGCATGACGTGCCACAACAATGGCCGGTCACCGACCATGGCCATTGGCTTCGGCGCATTCGTCGTACCGTCGCGCATGCGCATTCCCAGGCCACCGCAGAACAGCACTACCTTCATGCGGAACCTCCTCAGATAACGTCAAGCTCGGGAATCGGAAAGACCAGGCGACCGCCCCACTGCCGGACGTATTCAAGCTGCTCGGTGATCTCCGTCCGGAGGTTCCACGGCAGCACGACAATAAAGTCGGGCTTGGTTTCGGCGAGCCGGTCCGGAGCGTAGATCGGGATGTGGGTGCCCGGCAGGAACTTGCCCTGCTTGACCGGACTCCGGTCAACCGTGTAGGCGAGCAGGTCGGAACGAATGCCGCAGTGGTTGAGCAGCGTGTTGCCCTTGCCCGGAGCGCCGTAGCCAGCTACCGAGTGGCCGTTAGCCGAAGCAGTGAGCAAGAATCCGAGCAGGTCGCTCTTGATCTTCATGACCTGACGGGCGAAGCCGGCGTGACCCGCCACCGAGTGCAGGCCGGCTGCTTCCTCGGCGTCGAGGACTCCCTTGACGCGGCTCGACGGCTCTCCGGCCGACTCGACCGGGCGGGCGTAGACGCGCAGCGATCCGCCGTGCGTCTCGAGTTCGTCCACATCCACCACGCGCAACCCTGCCACGCCGAGTGCGCGCGAGGCGGTGAGCAGGGACAAGTAAGAGAAGTGCTCGTGGTAGATCGTGTCGTACTGGCGCCGTTCGATCAGCCGGAGCAGGTGCGGGAACTCGAGTGTGACCGTGCCGGAGTCCTTCACCAGGGCACGCAGTCCGAGGGCAAAGCCGCGGATATCGGGCACATGGGCGAACACGTTGTTAGCGGCCACCAGGTCGGCCTGCCCGTGGCGCTGGGCAATGTCCGTGCCGGTCTGCGGGCCGAGGAACTCCACCTCAGTCCTGATCCCGCGGGCGCGCGCGGCGGCAGCGACATTTGCGGCAGGCTCGACGCCCAGGACGGGAACACCCGCCGCGTGGAAGTGCTGGAGGAGATAGCCGTCGTTACTGGCCACTTCGGTGACCAGGCTGGCCGGTCCAAGGCTGAGCCGGTCGGTCATCATGTCTGCGTAGCGCCTCGCGTGAGCGACCCACGAGTCCGAGTACGACGAGAAATAAGCGTAATCCGAGAAGATATCCTCGCCCGGTACGTATGCAGGCAGTTGCACGAGCAGGCAGGAATCGCAAATGCGGACATGCAGCGGGTAAAAGGTCTCGGCGGAATCCAGCTTGTCCTCAGGAACGTAGCTCTCGCACAGCGGAGACATTCCGAGGTCGACGAAAGTCCTGGTGACAGGTGCGTCACACAGGCGACATGAATATTGCAAGGACACGCCCTGCCTTCCCACTCGCTAGCCCTGTGCTGGGCGTGCCAATCTTGATAACGGGACCACTAATTGAGGCGTGCTGTCGATTTTGGCGGAAACGGCTGCGGCTATGTGCTGGCTCGCCTAGCCTCGTGGCTGAAATAGGAGGTCGGCGATGACTCAGATAACCTGCCGGGCATGCCGGGGCCGGGACGGTGCAGTCGTCCTGGACGCCGGCGATCAGCCCCCGTCCGACTATTTCCCCGAGGCCAGTGACCCTGGTCCCGACTCGGTGTACCCGCTGCAAATGTGGCTGTGCTCCGCATGCGGGCTGGCTCAGCTTGTCGCAGATCCGACCGTGCCTGCCGAGCCTCGAGGCGCGGAGCCTGCAGCCCTGGTCGCTCAGTCTGCGGACGCCGTCAGCAGGGTCCATGCCGCCGGGCTGCTGCCCGCTGGTGCGGCCGTCGCAGAGTACGGCAGCCCGCACGGGGGATCCTGGCTCGGGCTGGTGGCCGACCGTGACCTGAAGCCCGTCACCGACGCCGAGCCAGCTGAAGTGATCATTGACTGCTTCGGCATGATGCACGCCGCGGATCAGCGCGCTGCGCTCACGGCCCGGGCGGCCAGGCTGACTAGCGGAGGAGTGCTGCTGCTGCAGTACCACTCGCTGGAGACGATCATCCGCGACGGTCAGTGGAACGCGCTCCGGCACGGCCACTACGCCTACTACTCCACGACGGCACTGGTGAGCATGCTGGCCGAGCATGGTCTGCGCCCGCGGACTGCGTGGCGGTTCGACCTCTACGGCGGGACCGTGCTGCTCGCCGCGAGCGCAGCAGCAGACGGCTTCGCCGGGCCGGACACCACCGTCCGCTCGGTGCTGGAGAGCGAGGCCCGCACCGGGGTACGCGATCCGGCAGTGGCATCCGGCTTGCAGCGCGACATGATGCAGCGTGCGACGGGCCTGCGCGGCTGGCTCGCGACTGAGCGGACGGCCGGCCGGACCGTGCTGGGCTACGGTGCCGCGTCCCGTGCCGTCGCGCTGCTGTGCAAGGCGGGCATCGACAGCAGCCTGCTGCCAGGAGTCGTCGACGCCTCGCCGGCCAAGCGCGGGCTGCGGATGCCCGGCACCGACATACCGGTCCTCGACACCGCGGCCCTGCGGACCGCGCGGCCAGATTCCGTGCTGCTGTTCGTGGCCGACCTGCTCACTGAGGTACGCGAAGATTTCCCTGAGGTGGAAACGGCGGGTGGCCGGTGGGTGGTCGCGGATGCGATCGGGTCCTGACATCGGCATGCCTCAGACTGGCTGCAGGATCAGCCGAAGCCGCTCGAGGCACCGTCCGCGGGTCGGGCCGATGCTGCCGATGGGCAGCCCGAGCTGGTCAGAAATCTGGTCGTAGGAGGCCGGAGGGTCGGCCATCAGTAGCTCGAGTAGCTGCTGCGACCGGGTCGGCAACGTCGAGACAGCCTCCCGAACCGCCTGCGCGCGCTCCTCGGTGAGCAGCCGCTCATCGACGTCGGGCTGGTGGTCAGGGGAGTGGCCGAACGTGGCGTCGTGGTCATCGACGAGCATGACCTTCTTGCTGGCGGCCAGGTGGCGCAGGCACTCGTGCCGCGCGGTCGTCGCGAGCCAGCTGCCGATGCGCTCTGGGTACTCGATTCTGTCGATGTGCTCGAGCAACCGAAGCCAGGTCGTCTGGACGACGTCGGCGGCGTCGATTTCAGCCAGCCTGAAATCCCTGGTCATAGCCCAGATAAGCCTGGAGTACTGATCGACGAGGCGTTCCCACGCAGGCTTGTCGCCGGCCGCTGCTTGCCGCACGAGGCTCGCGACATCCGGGAGGCTGTGGTAGCCGGGCGTCGTCATCGTCGCGGTGCCGGCAAGCATCGACGGCGCGCTGCGGCGGCTTCTCTCGGGTGATCTGGTCAACGCGCACCGTCCCATTGCATCGACGCGGACCAGATTCGGACAGCCTCGCGCAAATATCGAGTCCTACTTGCCATTGCCACATGGGTGGCAAGGCGGCCGACCTGACCGACCTGTGTCGGTTCAGGGACGGGTATTTTCTCGGCCATAGCCGCTTCTCCAGCACACTCGCACTGAGCGTGCTGCCGTTATCTGACCGCGCGCTCGATCCTCTCCCCTGTGCCATGCATAGGGGAGACGCGTAGCTGGATACGGCGGTTGACAACCTTTGCCGGCTGGGCGGGGCGGCAAGTTTCAGAAGCGTTCACCTTGCGTAGTATCCGCAGGTCAGAGCTAGTTTCGCCGGTTCGGCGGCGGCGGGTTAATTCTTGGTCTCCAAGCGACGTCGCGGCGCCGGGCAGGAATCGGCCGGGGCGTCTCAGGGCCTCTTTACCCCGATATCGCATTAAAATCATTAAACCCGAGTAAACGGGCTAAACGGACCGGCCGCTCCGGTCGGCGTCGGCCGGTCTATCATCAGCAGCGTGACCGACGAGGCGCCGGAGGCTCCCGGCCCCGAAGACGACAAGATCATTACCCTTGCCCGCGCAGCCAGGGCACGGGTGGCAGCGGCCGAAGGCGCCGCCGTTCGCGACGAAACAGGGCGCACGTACGCGGCAGCGGCGGTGGCGCTGCCCTCCCTCAGGCTCTCCGCCTTGCACCTGGCCGTGGCGATGGCCGTTTCGAGCGGTGCGGCCAGCCTCGAAGCGGCTGCTCTGGTCACCGACGGCGCCGCCCCGGATCCGGCTGACCTGGCCGCTGTTCGCGAAGTCGGGCCGGACGCGGTGGTGTTTTACGCCGCACCGGACGGGACGGTCCTCGCGACGCTGCGTCCCTGACAAGCTGGGGGCGCGTGCTCGAGTTAGGGCGGAAACGCCCACGTGGGGGAGAATCACGACGTGGGAACGCCGTCGCATCAGTCACCGGCTGAATTCAGGTCTGGGTTCGCCTGCTTCGCCGGTCGGCCGAACGTCGGCAAGTCCACGCTCATGAACGCGCTTGTCGGCTCGAAGGTCGCCATCACCAGCAGCCGTCCGCAGACCACCCGGCGGGCTATCCGCGGGATTGTGCACCGCGGCGACGCGCAGCTGGTGATCATCGACACGCCGGGCCTGCACAGGCCGCGCACGCTGCTCGGCGAGCGCCTGGACAGCCTGGCCCGGTCCACTCTCACCGAGGTCGACGTCATCGGGTTCTGCCTGCCCGCCAGCGAGCGGATCGGGCCGGGGGACAAGTACCTGGCGAACGAGCTAGCCAGCATCGGCAAGACCCCGGTGGTGGCGATCGTGACCAAGACCGACGAGGCGAGCAGAGAGCAAGTAGCTGCCCAGCTGGCGGCGGTCGCCGAGCTTGGCGAGTGGGCTGACATCGTGCCGGTGTCGGCGGTGGCGGGATTCCAGCTTGATGTGCTGTCCGACGTGCTCGTTTCCTATTTGCCGCCGGGCAGGCCGCTGTACCCGGATGGCGAGCTGACAGACGAGCCCGAGCAGCAGCTAGTGGCCGAGCTGATCAGAGAGGCCATCCTGGAAGGCGTCAGGGACGAGCTACCCCACTCGATCGCTGTCGTCGTCGAGGAAATGGGGCCGCGGGAGGGCCGGGACGACCTCGTCGATGTACACGCCGTCATGTACGTGGAGCGGCCCAGCCAGAAGGCGATCGTGCTGGGATCCAAGGGCGCCCGGCTCAAGGAGGTCGGCACGGCCGCGCGACGGCAGATCGAAGCCCTGCTAGGCACCCGGGTCTACCTGGACCTGCGGGTGAAGGTGGCCAAGGACTGGCAACGTGATCCGCGCCAGCTGCGCCGCCTTGGCTTCTACGACTAATCGCTGGTCGGTCCGCCCGGCTCGCTGATGTCCAGCTCCCAGTCCCGGCTGACGCCACTGATGGTGTAGCCGAGCAGTTCGTTGATAGCGATCATGTGTGCGTTCTCACCAGCGTTGCTGGTCTGGATGAGCCGCACGCCTGGCGCGTACTCGCGCAGCAGTTCGAGCATCGCCACCTTGACGAGCAAGCCGAGCCGGTGCCCGCGGTGCTCGCCGCGCACGGCGGTGATCTGCTGGAATCCCCAGTCTGGCGTGTCAGCCTCAGTGACTACCTCGGTGAGCGCAGCGAATTCGCCAGTGCCCTCGTGCCGGGCGGCGACCGAGTAGCCGCACAGGCCATGCTCGATCATGGTCTGGTCGGCGTGACGCACCCGGTCGTCGTCCCAGGTCGTCGGCTCCACCCCCGCGTCACGCGGCGCATCGGCCATCGCGCTGTTCACCAGTGCGACCTGGCCGACGAACTCGTCCGGCGTCCGTCCTTGCCAGGACAACAGCTGGTAACCGGCCGCATGCGGCTCCGCGTCCGCTCGGAGCCTCTCGAGCCGCGCGGGCGTTCCGTCGTCGAGCATGAGTATCCGGATGATCTCCGGAATCCCGGCGTGCGCCCCTGCGGCAGTCGCGAAGGCTTCGCCCGGCGAGCCGTCCCTCGCATGACTGACCAGGCGACGCCGGCCAGCCTGCCGGGCCTGGCCGATGCAATGCTCGATCAGCGCGCTGCCGATGCCGCGGCGTCTGCTGCCGGGCGCCACGATCAGGTTGCAGTCCGCCATCGTGAGGTTCTCCCGGTCGGGCAGCCGCAGCAGGTAGCCGCCGACGCGCTGGCCCGAGGAGTCGATGGCCAGCCAGTTCTGCCGTGGCGCGCGGTCGAAGCCAGGTCCCCACTTGCCGGCGAACGCGTCGTAAGTCCACAACGGCTCGTCGGGATGGTCCGCCGGCCAGCCCGCCTGCGTCATCTCGAAGCATGCGCGCAGGCGCTCAGCGTCAGTCTTCGGATCGAACTGCTCAAAGCGCATAGTTACTGACCGCCCGCAAGCTTCCTGGCCGCTGCCACGTCGATCTCGAACGTCTGGAAGTGGTCGCTGACCCGGTGGCCGAGTTCCTCGTTCACCGCGATCATGTGCTCGTTGCCTGCCGCGTTGCCGGTCACGATGTGGCTTATCCCCGGCTCGGCCTTCGCCAGCCACTCCAGCATCGTGACCTTGACCAGGAGCCCGAGCCGGTGGCCGCGGTGCTCGCGGGTCACCGCGGTGAGCCCTTGCCATGCCCATCCGGCGACATCGGGATCGATGAAGATCTGGGTCAGGGCAGCGGCCTGCCCGGTGGCGTCCTGGACGGCCGCTACTGAATACATCAGTGTGCCCTCCGTGACCACTCGCGCGTCTTCCCTGCGCACTCGGTCGGCGTCCCAATTCATGGGCTCGACCGCGGCGTCGTGCGGGGCATCCGCCATGGCCGAATTCAGCGCGCAGACCAGGCCGACGTGCTCATCCGGCGTCCGGCCGGCCCACTGGCGCAGCGAATAACCGAGAGCGTGCCGCTCGGCGCCGGTTCGCAGCGAGGCGAGGCAGGCCTGCTGGCCCGGTCCGACGTCGAGTACGCGGCGGACGTCGAGCATGCCCGGCCGGGCGCCGATCGACTCGGCGAACGCGTGGCCAGGCGCACCGACCCGTGCCTCGGACATCAGCAGCGTCCGGCCGGCCAGAGCTGCCTGCTCCGCCGCATGTGCGATCAGTGCTGTGCCCACGCCCCGTCGGCGGCAGTCTGGCGCGATTATCGGCGAGACGAAGCCGTTGGCCCGGTTCTCTCGCTCCGGCAGTTCGAGAACATAGCCGCCGAGCAGCGCCCCGGAATCCGCGGTTGCGAGCCAGACTTGCTGCGGGTTGTCCGCGAAACCATGCGTCCACCAGCCGCGGAATCTGCGGTACGAGACGGCAGGCACGTTCGGGTCGTCCGCTTCCTGGCCGGAGATGACCAGCTCGTGGCAGTCCCGCAGCCGCGCCTCGTCAGTCGCCGGATCGAACCGCTCGATGCGCACGAGTGCCAGCTAATACCTGCGCCGCGGCATGCCGCAAGCGATTATGTCCCAGGCTGGACCGGGCGCGGAATGCCACGTTTCTTGCCTGGTGGGAGGGGGTCTCTACGGGTTTTGTGGCACCGGTCGCACGCTGTCGCGTATGCGGGTTTTCCGGGATTAGGGGTACCCGCGCTGACCAGGACATGTGATGATCTGGTCAGCCGGGACGATGTCTCAGCAGCGGACAGAAGGCCTGGCCGGGGGGGAGCGGATCGTTGGGTTTCATCGGGCTACGGTTCTACTTCCGGACCACCGGCCGCGGCACGGCGCACTGTCAGCGATGCGGCGGAGACCGTCCGTACCGCCGTTGCGCCGGGCACCGCTGGTTCCAGGTCCTGGGCATCCCGGTAATCCCGCTCGACCGCATTCCCGAGCACGTCCAGTGCCGGACCTGCCGGACCAGGTACCGGATCGAGGTGCTGTCGATTCCGACGGCCTCCGCCATGCTGCTGGCGTTGCCGTCAGGCGCCCGGGCCGCGGTCACGACCATGCTGCGGGCAGGCGATCAGGCCAGCCCGGCAGCGCGAAGCCGCGCCATCGACATCGTCCAGGCCGCCGGGTGCACTGACTACGACGATGTGGCCTTGTCTGCTGACCTGGCCGGAACGGGCGTCTCGGCTGGCGCGGGCATGCTGGCCGGCCGCGGCGGTCGCGGCCTGCCTGTCGCGCAGGCGCTGGCCACGCTGGCGATCCAGCTGACGATGCCCGCGCCCGAGTGGTTCCTCGCCGACGCGGTGCGGGTCGGGCTGGCTGATGGCCCGCTGTCAGATTCCGAGCGTGACGCCGTCCGCGTGATCGCGGGACATCTTGGCATGTCGGCGTCGCAGGCGCACGGGGTCATCGTGATGACAGAGGAGAGCGCCGCAGCCGGCTGATCTGCGCGGCGGCTGGCTGATCTGCGCGGCGGCCTGCTGATCTGCGCGAGAATGGCCTGATGGCGATCTACCGTGACGACGGCATCGTGCTGCGCACCCACAAGCTGGGCGAAGCCGATCGCATCGTCACGGTGCTGGCGCGCAGGTCCGGCCGCATCCGGGCGGTGGCCAAGGGCGTTCGGCGGACCAAGTCGCGGTTCGGCGGGCGGCTGGAGCCGTTCACCCATGTCGACCTGTTGCTCTACACCGGCCGCTCGCTGGATGTGATCACCCAGGCCGAAACGTTGCGGCCGTACGGTGAGCAACTCGTCGGCGACTACCCGCGGTACACCACCGGGATCGCGATGCTCGAGACCGCCGAGAAGCTGACTCCGGTGGAGAAAGAGCCGTCGATGCGGCAGTTCCTGCTGCTGGTCGGCGGTTTGCGCGCACTCGGCGAGGGCGTGCACGATCCGCGGCTGGTGCTGGACGCGTTCCTGCTCAGGTCGCTGGCGGTGGCTGGCTATGCCCCGGCGCTGGAGGAGTGCGCGGTGTGCGGGACGACGGAGGCGCAGGCCCGCGCGTCCGGTGGGCTGCGCGCGTTCGGCCTGGCTGCCGGCGGCGTGACCTGCCAGAACTGCCGTGCTCCCGGGTCCGCGACGCCGGCCGCCGGGACCATGGCGCTGATGACCGCGCTGCTACGGGGAGACTGGGAGCATGCCGACGCCAGCGAGCGGAGGCACCAGGTAGAGTGCAGCGGCCTGACCGCCGCCTACCTCCAGTGGCACCTGGAGCACTCGATCAGGTCGCTGAAGCACGTGGAGCACGCTTAAGCAGCAGGGGAAACCGCATTCCGATGAGCCCGACGAAGCGCCAGGTCACGCCGCCGTATCCGCATCCTGACGGAGTGCAGCCGCCGAAGATCCCTGGTGAGCTCATCCCTCGGCACGTGGCCCTGGTCATGGACGGGAACGGCCGCTGGGCCAAGCAGCGCGGCCTGCCGCGGACGGAGGGGCACAAGGCGGGGGAGCACGCGCTCTTCGACGTGATCATGGGCGCGATCGAGCTGGGCATCCCGTACCTGTCCGCTTACGCGTTCTCGACCGAGAACTGGCGGCGCTCACCCGACGAAGTCCGGTTCCTGATGGGCTTCAACCGGGACGTCATCAGGCGGCGCCGGGACCAGCTGAACTCGATGGGCGTGCGGATCAGGTGGGCCGGCCGCCGCCAGCGGCTCTGGCGGTCGGTGATCTCCGAGCTCGAGGACGCCGAGCGCATGACCGTCGGGAACTCGGTGCTCACGCTGCAGTTCTGCGTCAACTACGGCGGGCGGGCGGAGATCGCGGACGCCGCAAAGGCGATCGCCCTGGACGTGGCAGCTGGCAAGCTGAACCCGGAAAAGGTCGACGAGAAGCTCATTAGCCGGTATCTCGACGAGCCGCAGATCCCTGACGTGGACCTGTTCGTGCGCTCATCGGGGGAGCAGCGAACCTCGAATTTCCTGCTCTGGCAGTCGGCCTACGCAGAGATGGTGTTCCTGGACACCCTGTTCCCCGACTTCGACCGCCGGCACCTGTGGCACGCCTGTGAGATCTACGCGAGCCGGGACCGCCGGTACGGCGGCGCCATGCCCAACCCGATGCCGGCCTAGCCGCTGAACCAGGCCGCGAGGGCGTCGGCCAGGCCAGCTGCCGGGTCTGCAGCCCCCGGACCGCTCGCCCAGGCCACGATCCCGTCCGGGCGGATCAGCAGCGCGTCGACTGCGGCTTTCTGGCCGTCCTGTCGCACGACCATGCTGGAAACGGGCTGGCCGTCGCCGGCTGCCGTCGCCGCTACCCGGCCGTCGGCAGTGAAATCCAGCAGCACCGGGCGCGCCTCCCGCATCAGCTCGGCCACCCTGGTGCTGCTCCCGTCCTGGATGGTCAGGCGCAGGTCCGGGGCAAGGCGGCCGGTGAGCGGATGCCGACTGCCCGACGGGTCTGGCCCCGTCCTGCCCGGCCCCGTGCTGCCCGGCACAGTGCTGCCCGGCACAGTGCTGCCCGGCACAGTGCTGCCCGGCACAGTGCTGCCCGGCACAGTGCTGCCCGGCACAGTGCTGCCCGGCACGTGCTGCCCGGCACTGTGCTGCCCGGCATGTCGTACCGGACGTCTGTACCCGCAATCAGCTCGCCCAGATAACGCGCGACGCCAGGCAGAGTCAGTAGCTCGCCGAACAGCTCGCGGATGGCGTCGGCGCTCTCGCCGTTGCCCGTCAGTGCGCGCTGTGCCCGGGTGTGCAGCAGCCCCCGGCGTCCGGCCGCGTGCCGCTCGGCGTGATAGCTGGCCAGCAGCCCGGCCGGGGCCCGGCCCTGGACCTGCGCGGCGAGTTTCCAGCCGAGGTTGACCGAATCGAGCAGGCCGGCGTTGAGCGCGAGCCCGAACACATGCGCGGCGTCGCCTGCCAGCAGGACCCTGCCCGCCTGGTAGCGGTCGGCCTGGCGGGTGTTCGAGAGCGTCCTGGTGAGCCAGGTCGGATCGGTCATCGTGACGTCGGCTCCGGTCACCCGCCGGAAGCTGGCCTGCAGCTGCGCGAGCGTAACTGGCGGCTCGCGATCGGAGATCCGCGTCCCGGCGGCGCTATCCGCGGCCGATCCGACGTCCTCGCGGGTGTAGACGATGTAGGTCCCCTTCGCGGCGGTGGCGTCGAGGCTGGTTAGCGGCGCGACCGAGTACATCCCGCGCGGCGTCCGCTGCTGCTGGGTAAGCGGGATCCGGCCGAGGCCCGGCAACTCGATCTCGCCCGATCCAGCGACGGCGACTGCTTCCGGAAGCGTCACGCGGCCGATCAGCGACACTTCGGGTGAGGTGCAGCCAGGGAACTCGATACCGGCCAGCTTGCGCACCGGACTGTGCGCGCCGTCGCAGCCAACCAGGTACGCGGTCCGCATCCGATAGGGGCCATCAGGGCCGGTCACGGTAATCGTCACGGCATCGCCGTCCTGATCGAAGCTGGTCATCTCATGCCCGCGCCGCACGACGCCGCCGAGGTCGGCCAGCCGGCCGGCCAGCACGTGCTCGAGCCGTCGTTGCGGGACAGCCAGCACCTGCAACGGGCTTGCCGCCGGCCCGCCGAAGTCCAGCTGCAGCGGTCCGAACGAGAACGCCGGGACCGGCCCGGCGTAGGTTGACTCGGCTCGCAACGGCTCGAGCAGGCCACGGTAGCCGAGCACCTGCACGATCTGCCCGACCAGGCCATTGCCTTTGGGGATTTCACTGATCGCGGAGAGCCGCTCGAGGACCACTGGCTCGACGCCAGCCAGCCTCAGCTCGATTGCCAGCATGAGGCCGACGGGCCCCGCGCCGACTATGACGATCTCTTCGGTCTGCTCATCCCAGACGGCGTGGTCTGTCATATGCCCGACTCTTCCGTTATCTGGCAACCTCGTCAATATATGTTGACGGCCAACCAGGTGGCAGGCACTTGCGAAACGCCGTCAGCCCGTCACAATGTCGAAATGACCGGCATACCGCTCTCTAGCGACGACGACGGCATGCGCGAGCACGCAGCGCCGTCTGCGATCAGCCCCAGCCGAGCCGAGTTCTGGCAAGCCGAGTTTTGGCAAGCCGAGTTCCGGCACGCTTGTGCACTGGCGCAGCGGGCCCGTAGTGCGGCGCTGGATCTGGGCCCTGGAGCACGCGCAGGACGTAGTCGCGATCACCGTGGGAGTCGTGCTGATCGCGCTAGCCGCGGTCGTGCTGATCTCGGCGGTCGTCGACTTCATCGACGGGGCCGACGGTTCCGTCTCGTCCGCCGCGCCGATCCTTCTTGACCGAGTCCTGCTGGTACTGATCCTTGTCGAGATCGTTTACACGGTCGTGCTGTCACTGCGTGCGCACCGGCTGGTCGCTCAGCCGTTCATCGTCGTCGGGCTGATCGCTGTCATCCGGAAGATCCTTGTCGTCCTGACGCCGGGCAGCAACAGCAACCTGAGCGCCTCTGAGCTGGCGCTGCTGATCGGGATGGTGGCCGTGTTCGTGGCCGGCCTGATCGCAGTCAGCTTCTTCGAAAGAGGCGGGGACGGCCCGGCGCTCCGGGACAGTGCTGATGACGTGGCGGGCGATGATGTGACGGGCCGATGACCTGCGAGATAGGCCCGCGCTAGCCACCTCCGCGGCACGGGTGCCGACTTGGTGGGCCTCAGACACCACTAGGTCGGCATCCACGGCTAGCCCCTGGGACCAGCGCGGCGCCCGGCGGCCAGCTGCTGGCCACGGGTGCCGACTTGGTGGGCCTCAGGCACCACTTGGTCGGCATCCACGGTTAGCTCCTGCGGCTGGCGCGGCGCGCGGCGGCCAGCTGCGGGCCACGGGTGCCGACTTGGTGGGCCTCAGACACCACTAGGTCGGCATCCACGGTTAGCCCCTGGGACCAGCGCGGCACGGCGGGACCGCGGCGCGCTGGACTAGCGGGTGGCCTGGTATCCGGCGATCACGAGCATGATGGCGACGGCGGCGAACCGGCCAAGCCGGCCGCCGGCCGACAAGCGCGGCCAGGACAGTGCGGCCAGCCAGGCCAGGACCGCAGCGACTAGGCACAGCGCGACCGCGCCAAGCGGGCCGCGCACGGCGAGCCCGGCGACCAGGAACACGACGAGCAGCACCGGCGCCAGCCAGCGCGGCAGCTGGTAGAGGTACATCAGCAGGCGTGCACTGCGGCGCTCGGTCGCCTGCCTGGCAGCGGACGCATCGGGGGTGTACAGGCTGGTGCCGCCCGGCAGCGGCCGGACGCGCTGCCTGGAGCCGCCTGGCCTGGACCCGCCCGGCCTGGACCCGGTTTGCCTTGGCTGGCTTTGCCCTGGCTGGGTTCGCCCGGCCGGGCGGTTGCTGGTCACGAGGCGGTCCTTTCGGCTAGCGGGCCTTCAGCGCGCTGGTCCCTTTAGCGCGTTAGCCCTTCGGCGAGCCAGTGCTTCGGCGAGCCAGTGCTTCGGCGAGCCAGTGCTTCGGCCAGCCAGTGCTTCGGCGAGCCAGTGCTTCGGCCAGGTTGCGCTCCGGTTGGCTAGGCCTTCGCCAGGCGGGCCAGCCGGCCGGTTGGTGTCACAAGGTACCGGCCCAGGCTACCGCCTGCCTGCCGGCCTCTGTCCCGCTCGCGGTCGGCGAAAGTCATGCGACGGCCATCCGGGGCGGCCGCTAAGCTGGCAGCACCGCCGCCGCCCGTACCGGGCTTCGCGCACGTCACAGCAGGCCGCCGACCGCCAGCCGGATGGAGACTCACATGGCAAAACGCAGCGATCGCATGGAAACCATCGTCAGCCTTTCCAAGCGGCGCGGGATCGTATACCCGTCCAGCGAGATCTACGGCGGGCTTCGGGCTGCCTGGGACTACGGGCCGCTGGGCGTGGAGATCAAGAACAACATCAAGCGCCAGTGGTGGCGCTCCATGGTTCACGCCAGGGACGACATCGTCGGGATTGACTCCAGCGTGATCCTTGCTCCCGAGGTCTGGCAGGCCAGCGGGCACCTCACCCAGTTCACCGATCCGCTGACCGAGTGTCAGTCCTGCCATTTCCGGTTCCGGGCTGACCACCTGATCGAGGCGTACGAGGAGAAGCACGGTCAGCCGCCGGAGAACGGTCTGGCGGACCTGGCATGCCCGCACTGCGGGGTAAAGGGCGCATTTACCGAGCCGCGGAACTTCAACGGCATGCTGCGCACGTACCTGGGCGCCACTGAGGACGACTCCGGGCTTGCCTATCTGCGACCGGAAACAGCCCAGGGCATCTTCATCAACTACAAGAACGTGCTGCAGACCTCGCGGAAAAAGGTGCCCTTCGGCATCGGCCAGATCGGCAAGTCCTTCCGGAACGAGATCACGCCGGGGAACTTCATTTTCCGCACTCGCGAGTTCGAGCAGATGGAGATGGAGTTCTTCGTCAAGCCGGGCACTGACGAGGAGTGGCTCGAGTACTGGATCGACGCCAGGGAGTCCTGGTTCCTCGACCTCGGCCTCAGCCAGGAGAACATCCGCCGCTACGAGCACCCGGAAGAAAAGCGATCGTTCTACTCTAAGCGGACAGTTGACCTGGAGTACCGGTTCGACTTCCCTGGCACCGAGTGGGGGGAACTCGAGGGCCTCGCCAACCGCACTGACTACGACCTCGGCGTGCACAGCAAAGCGTCCGGGCAGGATCTGTCCTACCTCGACGCGGAAACCAACGAGCGCTACATCCCGTATGTGATCGAGCCCGCGGTTGGCGTCGACCGGTCCATGCTTGCGTTTCTGCTGGAGGCCTACACCGAGGACGAGGCGCCGGACTCCAAGGGCAACATGGAGAAGCGCACCGTGCTCCGGCTGGACCCGCGGCTTGCCCCGGTCAAGGTCGCCGTCCTGCCGCTGTCACGCAACGCCGACCTGTCGCCTAAGGCCAGGGACGTCGCGGCGAGCCTGCGCCAGCACTGGAACTGCGAGTTCGACGACGCCAGCGCGATCGGCCGCCGTTACCGCAGGCAGGACGAGATCGGCACGCCGTACTGCGTCACCGTGGACTTCGAGTCGCTGGACGACCAGGCGGTTACAGTCCGCGAGCGCGACTCGATGAAGCAGGACCGCATCGGCATCGACAGCCTCGTTTCCTACCTGTCGGAACGTCTGGCCGGCTGCTGACGGCTCCGGTGCGCAGCGAGCCTGAGCGGTCGCTACGGGAAGAAGGTCAGCAACGCGCCGGCGCGGGCGGCGGGCTTCGCCGGAAGCGGTGTTACCTCAACGTCCACCCATCGTGTCTCGCCGTCATCTGAGGTGTCGAAGGTATACGGGTACAGGAACGTCCCGGTGTTCGTCGAGTCATTGATCTGGTAAGTGCTGTTGCCAGGCCCGACTGACCCGAGGGGAACGACGGAGACGGTGCCGTTTGATTCGGCGGGCGCCGCGTTGGCCACGTTGGGTGAGTACAGGGGTCCGTTGGTAATCCCATCCGGTACCGTGGCGGGGCCGGTCACCACGCCAGTGGTGTCGTTGATGACAGGGCCGAAGTAAAACCGCTGCTCCGCGAAGAAGTAGTAGTCGAGGTCCATCACGGTCCCGCCCCCGTAGCAGTACACGGCAGCCTTGTACTTCCCGGCTGGCAGCACGATGTCCTGGCTCTCATAGGAGCAGTAGACCCAGCCGTCACCTGGTGCGGCCGCGGTCCCGTCGGGCTGGCGCCAGTCAGGCATCGTCGTCGGCGTGGGGCCGGTCGAGCCGATCAGCGTGCTGTCGACAACCGACTGGGTTGCGATGTCGAAGATGGCGATGCTGCTTGGCAGCAGAACTGCGGCCGGCGTTCCGGCATCCGCGTTCGCTGTCGGGGACCAGAACCAGAGCTTGTTCAGCCTGCACGAGGCGGAGAGCCAGAACTCGGTACCGGAGGACTGCTCGTTCGTGTCTGCGTCGTCCGAATCGGTGGTCTTGGGGGGCTCGACGATGAGAGGCAGGCCCGGCCAGAGCCGGTACGAGCTGCCGGGCGGCGCCTCGGTGGTGATCTGCGGGTCGATCCAGTAGTAGGCGTTCGCGGGGTAACTACCGTAGACAGGCATGACCTTTGTGGGGTTTGAGCCGGCGGCGACCGCGCCCTGTTGCTGCCCGTTCATGCCGGCCGGTGGCGCCTGGAGCGGGCCGTTGGCGACGCCGTTTGCCCACGACTCGCCCGAGCCCCAGAGGTTCCCGGTGACCGGGATCCCGCCGATCTCACCGGTCTCCAGCTGGTACAGGGTGGCGATGCACAGCGGGAAGGCCTCCGGCAGCGGGATGAAGTTCCACTGCCCAGCGACAAGCTCGCCGGAAGTAACGGTCGTGCCAGCCACGACCTCCCCCGTCGGCGCGCCGTTTTTCGTCGGGTACGGAATCCACAGCGTGAACGTCTGCGGTGACGTCGTCTGACCCTCGGAGCAGACCCATAGCCAGTAGCCATCCAGCCAGCAACCGCCGGTCGTTACTTCGAAGAGGAGGCTGGTTACGAGCCCCGCGCTCCCCGTCGGCGTCGCGGCCGCCGGCCCCTGCAGGTCACCGAATAGCCGGTAGGTGGCCATATCTCAGAACCCCAGCGCGGCGCCGACGCACAGCCACGAGCCGAGCGACTGGTTGTAGATGAATCCGATGACGTCCGTGGCGCCCGCTGCCGCTGACAGTGCGGGCGCGCCAGCCGAGCCGAACTTGTACTGACTGGCCCAGCTCGCGGTGAAGCCGCCTGCGCCGCCCTGCTTGATCTGGAAGGTGACGCGCTGGCCGTCAACCCCGCTCGTCGGGTTGCCGAACGTGCGACTCGCGGCGATCGTCACCCGGAAGTCGTTGCCGAGAGCTGCGTCGACATTGATGGTCGCGGCATCGGTCAGGTTGACGACAGCCGGCGAGACATAGCCGGCAGTGATAATTGTGCTCATCGGCAAGATCTCCCGTTTTGCTAAGACGTTTACTCACAAGCAATTCGTCGCATGCCCCGGGGCTGGGTCACGCAGCCAGCACGGCCATTGACCAGGCAGCCGTCGGCAAGGCGCAGGCAGCAACATGGCGCGCACGGCAGGCATTGGTGCGTGCCGGCGCGAACGCACTACGCGATCTGATGCCAGGTCGCACGTGAGCCGCTCTTCTTGCAGAACCACAGCCTGCCGGCCGAGTCGGCGTACAGGTCACCGCGTGCGCCGCTCTTCGGATGGCTGGACTTGCCAGGGCTCAGCTGGATCTGGGCGGCTGCTGACCCGCTGAAGACGCCGCCGCGGCCTCTGCTGCTGCTGGCCTGAATGCCCGGCCCGCTGCTGGAATTGGCGGCGCCGACGACGGGTGCGCTGGTGGCCAGCGTCGCGCTGATCACGCTCGGCCCGCTCGCGTGCGCTGCCTCTTCGTTCGCGGCCAGAAGCTCGGCTGTCGTCTCATCGGCTGTCTCGTCGGCATGTGCGGCAGCGGTGCGGCGACCGCTCCAGTCGCCTACCGCCGCAGCGCCCACAATGCCCGCCGCCGCACCGGCGAATGCGACGCCGACCGCGCGCCGGGTGATCCCCGTGCCTGCGCTTTCCGTCTTGCTGTCGGTAACCGGGTACGGCGAGGGCGGCACGGGCGCCTGCTCCGCCGTCAGCGCGGCGACCTGGCTCCGGAGCTCGGCGTTGTCCTGGCTCAGCTGCCTGCACACCTGTGCTAGCGCGTCAATTTTTGCGTTCAATGAGTCAAAAGCGGCAATGTCATTCACCGTGATGTCACTGCTCCGTTAGCCGTCCCGTTCAGCTGATGAGCAGGGACGTTACCAGTCGGGAGCTGGCGATCTAGTTATATTTCGTACCTCGGTGCGTATCATTTTGATGTCGTGAGAGCGGCAGCTTTGGGGCGCGGCCGGTGGTCGCGCGGTCACTACCAGGTGATCCGGACGCTCTCCTGCCACAGCCGAAGGAGCGAGGCGTCTCCGCTGACCGCAACCCCGGCGGCCACCGGATCGGCCCGGTTCCACAACAGCAGGTAGAGGCCGGCGGCCGGCCCGGTCAGCGTGCAGTCCGCGTCGTCGCGAGGCTGGCCGGCAGGCGTCTCGCCGGCCCGGCTGACCTCTATGACGTCCTGGCCATCGCGCGTCAGGCCGACCTCCCACGCCTCCCCGGCATCGGAGGCGTGGACCTGGATCCGGCGGGACTCTGCGTTCCGGCTGGCGCTGCGCCGCCTCGCATTGCGATCAAGGAAACCGGTGATCAGCTCGTCGACGCCGTCAGCTGCGAATGCCGGGTCGAACTCCGTGACGCTGCCTCCTCCTGCTAGTTCCGCATCGACGCGGTGGATGGCGGTCTCGTGCGCCTGGCGACGCGCCCAGAACTCCAGCGGTGAGGGCGCGCGGAGGAAAGTCCAGCAGGCAACGTCGGCCGGCGCCGCTGTGAGGACATTGGCCAGCGCGGCGTGCCCGGCGCTGAACCAGCTGAGCAGGTCAGCGTCGGAGGGGTCCGAGCTGAGCTGCTCAGCCTCGGTCATTTTCTCGACCTCAGCAGTGACCTGGTGCGCGACGTAGTTGGCGGCCCACCGGTGCACGTAGCCGGTGTGCCGGAGCAGGTCGCGGACTTGCCAGCTAGGGCATGACGGCACCGCGGCAGCAAGGCCGGCCTGCCCGGCGGCGGTCGCCATGATTTCGCCGTCGCGCCGCAGCGCCCGGATGTGCTCGGCTGCTTCCACCGGTCCATCATGCCGTCTCAGCGAGGCCGCTACGGTCCGGCTCGGCCCGGTTGGCGAGGCCGACGGGCGTCAGTTGCCGATCGTGGCCCACCCGGGGGCGTCAATCGGTAACTCGCGCCCTTCGGGCAGGTTAGCTGCCTGATTCCGCCGCGTTCATTGCTGCATTGGTGAGCACCGCGCCGCTGCGGCAGACAGCCAGCTGATAAGGATCGGTGGCAGTGTAGTGACGGATGCCGACGTGATAACGCAACACGATCTTCGTCATCACCCAGCAGCTGCCCGGACCTGGCGGCGCGACTTCAGCAGCTGCCGGGAAGCCGAAGAAGATTCGCGCCGGATCGTGCCCGAACCCGTGCCCGGTCAGCGGCCCGACATACCGGCCGCCGCAATGTTCGAGCACGAAGCCTCGCCCCGATGCGCGGGCCGGCCACGCGCCGCCGCACACCGCGGAGGTGAGCACACCCAGGCGGAGCAGACGCGGCGCGGGGAACCGGGTGCCGCCGATGAGCTCGACGCTGTCCACGATCGCCACCGCGCCGCCCGAGTTGTGCAGTGGCAGCGGGAATCCGGCCGGCTGGCTTCCCCAGCTCTGCTGGCCCTGCGTAGCACCCATCTCGACGTTGAGCGGGCCGTTGCCGATACCGATCGGCCCCCATAGCGCGATCGCCGCGACGGCGGCGAGCACCACGACGGTCGCGACGGTCAGCCGCAGTCCTCGTCGTGAGCGCCAGGGCCAGCGGCCGAGCATGGCTCCTAATCCAGACATGGCGTCAGCGTGACAGGCAGCCGGGCCGATCGCCAGTCCGTCGGCAAGCGGACCTTAGTCGGCGCCGGTCAGCGCGCTCAGCACCGCCGCCGTCAGGTCCGGGCCCGGGGTGGCGTCAGGCAGCCGCGGGCAGCGGCGGAAGATCTCGGCAGCGGCCTGATGGAATCCGTCGGGCAGGCCCGCCGCGGCCATGGACTGGGCGATCTCCTCCATCTCGCCAACCCAGCGCCAGCCTTTCGTCGCGCCCGACCAGGCTGACCGATATGACTGCTCGGCCAGCCGCGGCTGGGACGACGACCATTCCGCCAGCAGGGCGTCTTCGACGCCCTCGGCCTGAGCGAGCGCGCGAGCGGCCAGCAGGATGGCGGCCGTTCCCTTGGTCCAGGAGGCGTAGGCCATTTTCACCGCCGACGCGGCTGTGGTGGCGCCGCCCACGATCCGCGGCTCGAGCGGCGTGCCCGCGAACAGGTCGTGCACCTGCCCGGCCTCCGCTCCGGACAGATAGAGACGCGAGGTTCCTGCTGTAGTCGGCGGTGAACCGATGATGCCGCCATCGACGTACCGGCCGCCGTTGGCAGTTATCAGTTGCGCGACTTCACGCGCGGTGCCCGGTGAAATCGCGTTGGCGTCCATGTACAGGCCGGTAAAGCCGTGCACCGCCCAGGCAACGTCCAGTGCGGCATGCGGCGGGCAGACCGAGATGATCACGGCTGCGCCGGCAGCCATCCGCCGCGGCGTGCCGACGTCGGTCAGGCCGGCGGCTTCGGCGCGCGCTGCGGTCTGCTTACCCCGGCCATCCGACGCCCAGACCACCGTGTACCCGGCATCGGTCAGGCACCGCCCGACGGCCGCGCCCATTTCGCCCGGATGCAGCAGGCCAACCACGTTCCCGCCCTGAAGATCCATGGGCTGAGTGTCGCATGGGCGAAGAACGACGGACCGCCTGGCGCGGCCGGGCTAGAAGGCTATGGACTCACTGTCGAAAGCGACCACTCCCGATGGACCTGGGATTGGCATAAGCCGGCTGCCTTTCAGCACGCCAAACAAAGTGTCACGGCCGCCCTTCTGAGTGGCCTCTACGACCAAGACGGTGCCAGACGGGCTGGTCCAGAAGAGCGCCTCGGTTGGCGCGTGCTGAGGCCAGAGCACCTGGGTCAGCCTGCCCGTCGCCGCGGAGAACTCGACGAACTGAAGGTTGGTGCGGTGGCGACGGAGGTTGCCCGGTATTCGCTGCTCGGCCGCGACCACTCTGCTGCCGTCGGTAGTCAGCAACGCTCCGTCGCCGAAGCCCCAGCCCTGCGGCATGGTGACTGCGAACCGGCTGTCGTTAATGATGCTGCCGCCGCCTGCCTGCGTGGTGTTGAGCAGCCAGACGCCGTGGTGCGGGGCGGCGTCCCAGTTGTACGCCAGGGTTCCGCCGCCGCCGAAGGACAGCCGGTATGCCGGGCCACCGCGGGGTTGCCGCCACACCTTCACCGCGCCGCTGCCGATCGAATAGACACTGAGCTGCTGCGACTGCCCCCCTTTGAATCGAGTTGTCGAGACTGCCAGCCTTCTGTCGCCGGACGAGAGAGCGAGGCTGTTCAGCCGCACGTTCCAGGGGATCGCCGGGATGCTCAGTCGCGTCAGCGTGATCTTCCGGCGGCTGGGATCAAACCGCGCCAGGAACAGAATGGTGGGCAGGCTGTCGCCGCTTACCTGGGCGCGCTGGGCCGCGAGCACGAACGTGCGGTCGTCCGGCGCGCCGGCCACCATGACGAATGTGCCGAAGGGTCTGGGTGCCGAAACCTTGGCCAGCGTCTTGCCGGTAGCCGTGTCCTTGACGACGGCTCGCCTCTGCACCGCGAACGAGCGAGGATTACCACTCACGACCAGCGCCAGGTAGTACCGCGGCGCGCCGTCAGGTCCGGGCCCGGAGCTCGGAGCGGGGTGATGCACGTGCCCGCCGACGGCGAGTGTGACCGAGACGCCGATGACTGCGACGACAGCGAGAGCCGAGGCAAGAGCGGCCATCGGCGTTCGCAGGCCTCTCCGCCGGCCAGCGGTGGCACTGTCCAGCCGGTCCAGGACGCCGGTCAGGACAGCGTCGGGATCCGGAGCCTCGCGGGCTAGCGAGCGGAACGCCGCCCGGATGTCATCCTCGGTACGCATCAGATTCCCCCTGGTACTGGTATTGCGAACTCAGATTCGTCCGGCCGCAGTTCGACGCGCAGCGCGGCCAGAGCACGCGAGGCGTAAGCACGGACCGTCGCCGGTGCGCACCCGAGCAGTTCGGCGATCTCGGCGTCGCTGCGGTCCTCGTAATAGCGCAGCGCCAGCACTGCGCGCTGCCTGCCAGGCAGCTTGGCGATCTGCGCGAGCATGGCCGCGTAGTCGTCGTAACTGGCCGCGTGATCGACGGTGACGTCCTGGACGGGAACGGGGTTAGCGGCCGGCACTGTCCGCCAGGATCGGCGCCGCCAGGACAGGAACTCGTTCAGCACCATCTTCCGCACGTAGAGCTCGGGCCGGTCCAGCCCGGAGATCTGATGCCACTTGCGGTGCGCGCGGATGAGGACGTCCTGAGTTATGTCCTCGGCGGTCGCGCGCTGCCCTGTCAGGACAGTGGCGAACGCAAGCAGCGCGGGCAGCCGTGACTGCGCGAACTCCTCGAACGTCATGCGGCCTCCGTGGCTCGGCTCCTCGCCTTAAAGACGCCCCGGATAGCGCCCGGTGTTGTACGCCGCGATGAAAGTTGTTCCGCTTACCAGGCGACGGTCCCGGCAGCGGACAGGACATTGTCTGGAAGCGGAGTCAAAGTACCGTCACGCAGCATGTCGATGGCGGGGGACTCCTGTGCTACTGCAGCACCGGTCAAGATGATCAGTACGGTGCCAGCCGGATTAGCCCAGAGAATGCTTGGCGCAGGGCCTGGATTTCCGCTGTCACTTGGCGGCACTACGTAGTGCTTTTCGTAGCTGCTCGCGAGTAGCTGGCCGGTGGCGGACGAGTATTCACCGATGCTGAGCGTTTCCGGCAGTGAACCGTGCCGCAAGGCCGCCGCCTGATACCGGCCGAGCACGATCTTGGTGCCGTCCGGCGTGATCATCGGAGACTGGATCGAGACCAGTGGAGCATCGGGCCGCTCAGAGGACTGGACGACAACGCGGGCTTTCCCGAGGTCCGACCCCGGCGCCCCGGTGTCGAGAAGGCGCACCTGCGTGAGCCAGCCAGTGCTGCCGGGCTGCATTTCGAAGGCAACGGTCTTGTTGCCGGCGGCCCACGACAGTGATGCCTGCCCCTTCGCGGTCAGAGAGCTCATCAGGCCGGGACCTGACCATAGCCACTCGCGGCGCGAGCCGGTTGCCAGGTCGTAGACCCAGATCCGCGAGTCCCCGCCGCGTGCAGGTGCCCAGCTATTCAAGGCAACTGCGAGCTTGCGGCCGTCAGGAGAGAGCGCGAGCCCGGCGAACTGCAAATCCGGGCCCGTCGTGACACTGAACGGCAGCGGGCTGAGCGTGGCCGCGCGAGCATGCGGGTTCAGCCGCAGCAGGTACAGCTCGGTCCGCAGGCGGCGGACAGCCGCCAGCACAAACAGGCGGTCGCCGGCCGCGCCTGAGACGTACTCGAAAGTGCCCGCCGACTGGGCGGGAGTCCTGATTGTCGCGAGGACTGCTCCGGTAGCAGTCGCGCCGACCTCGGCCGACCGGCCGCCGACGGCCACGTAATAGGCGGGCACCGCGCCGACGCCGAAAGCCGTGGCAGCGCGCAGCGGGAAGGTAGTGGCGGGGCCTGAGCTGGCCTGCGCGCTTGATCCGGTCTGCGGACCATCAGTGAAGCCGCCGGTGATGACCCACAACACGATCGCGCCCGCCAAGGCGGCAGCCGCCAGAACTGCCCAGCCGCGTCGGCATGACCAGTGCGAGCGCAGGACGTGCTCCGCCGTATTCATCCGCATAAATACACAGGAATAGCAGCCAGTTCCCCCGTTGGCTAGATGCCGTTCCCGCAGGATCGGCTTAGCTAGGTCTCGGCCTTGCCGAAGTCCGCAGTCCGCCAGTGCTCCGGCGTCAGCCGGATCGTCACGTCGTCGACGTCGGGGTTAGCAGCGATCCAGGCATCGCCGCGCTTGGCGCCGAGGTAGCGACGGGCGATCGCGATTCGCTCGGCTAGTTCGGCCGGCTCGATGACGGCCGGACCCTCGACTGTCACATACCTGTACGGCAGCGCTTCTTCCTGGGCGCACAAACTGAATCGGCCAGTCGCAGCGATGGCCTTGGCCTTGCTGCTCTGGCTTCCCGTGGTGATGCTGACCAGGCCGCCGGGCTGGTAGTTGTACCAGACCGGGGTGGCGAGCGGGCCCTGGCCATCCCCGACTGACACGGTAAGCACGCCAACGTGCACTGCGGCCAGGAAGGCCTCGCGTTCCGCGCGGCTCATACTCAGCGACATAGCATCTCCCCTCACCTCGTGCTGGCGTGAATCGCGTCGGCCCTGACGGTGCTGGCATGACCTGACGGTGCTGGCATGAACAGTCTTGCATCTTCCTGCGACACTCACCCCGGCCGCCTCATGCCAGTCCGGTGCACGGCTTGCTAGAACACGATGACTGTGTCGCTAAAGATGGTGAGTGCGTCTGCGGTAGGCGCACCCGGGATCGGAGTGAACCGGCGACCGCGGAGGACGCCATAGACCGAGTGCGTGCCCGCGTTCTTGCCGCTGGCTGCCGGAGCTGCCACGACCAGCACATTGCCCGATGGGTTAGTCCACACCACGGAGTAGTACGGAACGAAGCCCGCGGGGCCCGATACCTGATCCGGCCAGAGAACCCGCAACTCCTGGCCCGTCAACGCTGAGAACTCCGCCACCGCCGCGCCAGTGCCGCCCGAGTGCGGCAGGGTCTGCTGGACAGGCGCCACTACCGTCTGTCCGTCCGGAGTGAGGACGCCGTAGCCGGTCCAGGTCCAGTTTCCTGGCTGCACAGTCGCGGCGCCGTGCGACCGTCTGACTCGCGCTGGCGCGTCTGTGCTCACAGCTTGCTGGCTGTCGGCCAGCAGATTGCTCCCCGGCATATCGGTGCTGAGCAGGTAGACACCCGCCGGATCGCTCCGGTCGCCGGGGTAATTGAAGGCCAGCGTCCCGTCAGCGGCCCAGGACATGGCGTTCTGGCTCACCTGGCCACCGTTACTCCACGCCGGAGCGGACTGCCAGGCCCTGGCCGCGCCGCTCGGCAGAGCGTAGACGCTGACCTCTTCTCGTCCAGTGAGATGGTTCCCCGGCCTCGTGAGCGGAACCGAGCCGCCACTGCTACAGCCCTGGCCGGACTCGACTGCGACCGCGAGCCTGGTCGCATCAGGCGAGATAGCGATCCCGTCGACCTGGCTCGTATCCGGAAACTCCGGCACCGGCAGGGACGTCAGTGCGACCTGGCCGTCGGCCGGGTTGAAATGGGCCAGGAACAGCCTGGTGGACCCGCACGGAGCGTAACCGCCCCTCGAGATGTTCTGCGCGGCAAGCACGAAGGTTCGGTCATCTGCCGCGGCGCTGGCCATCACGAACGTGTCGAACGGGCGGGGAGCCGAGAAGGCAGCGACCACATGTCCTGTGACGGTGTCGCGGATGACGGCGTGCTCGCCCAGGACAGCTCCCGGCGAATTCGCGTGGAGCCTGACAGTAATTACCTGCCCATTCGCGCCCGGGCTGCCTGTGGTCGCTGGTCCGGTCGCAGGCGGGCTGACGAGTGGCGCGGTCGTGGCCGGGCTGACAAGCGGCCCGCTAGTGGCCGGACTGCTCGCGGTGGCGGGACCGGTCGCACTGGGGCTTACGATTCCCCCGGTTGACGGCGGGCTGGCAAGCGTTCCGGGCGCCGTCGACGCTTCGCTGACAGCCGCGGCTCCGGCCGAGTAGTCCGACTCCAGCTCGAGGTAATAGGGCGGCGCTCCGGCAAGTCCACCTGGGGATGCAGGGACGTGCGACCGGTCCGCGACCGCAACCGAGGCGGCAATGACGGCGATAACCGCGGCTGTCGCGGCAAGGGGGGCCACAAGCTGGGGTAGCCATGGCTGGCCGTACCAGCCCCGCCGGCCAGCCCGGATGAGCCGGACCCCGGCCGGCAGCCGGCGCGTCCGGCGCGGCGCATCCAGGTGCAGCGGCGGAGCCCCGTCGTCTGGCACGACGCTAGCGGCCGCCCTGGTGGCAGCGCTGATCCGGTCCTCGAGCGAGGGCCGCTCCCGGAGTGAGGTCATCTTGCTTCCCCTAGCAAGCGGGCGAGCGCGGCCAGCGCCCGCGACGTAGTCGACTTGACGGTGCCCTCGGTGATGCCCATGGAGCGGGCGATCTCCGGTTCGCCAAGGTCGGCGAAATAGCGCAGTACCAGCGCTTCGCGCTGGCGATCCGGCAGCCGGCGCATGGCGGCCAGGACCTCGCGGTGCTCAGCAGCGATGAGGGCGAGGTCCTCGGCCGATGCAACGCTGCCTGGCAGGGCCCCTGGCCGCGCGTCTGGCGTTCCTCAGCTTGGCCCGGAGCTCTGACCGGCAGCCGTTGAGCACGCTGGCGCGCAGGTAAAACAGCGCCCGCTCGGGCTCGGCTAGCTGGCCCCAGCGGCGGTGCAGCCCGCAGAAGGCGTCCTGCACGACGTCCTCGGCGGCCTGCCGGTTGCCGAGCATCACGACGGCGAGCCGGATAAGGCCAACGGCGTGAGCCTCGTACAGGGCGGTGATCGCGTACTCAGAGCCAGCGCTGACGTGGTCGCCGGGCGGTGCGGCAGCCGCCGGGTCTAGCGGGTCAGCCTGCCGGCGGGCATCCTCCCGCGGGCTTGCGAGCGCATCAGCCCGGTGGGGGAACCCTGCTTGCTCTATGCCTAGCTCCACATATCAGAGACGCCGATTCTGCCGTGCAGTTGCCTGGCCAGAACGGAATTCTCCCGGCGGGTCCAGCCTCGCGCCCGCGTGATTCACATCCGGGCGAGCGAAATAGGCTTCCTCGATCGCCGGTGCGCTGCGGGACCGAGCACCGACTGCCGGTGAGGGTCGATAGGCTCTGAGTGAGGCCGCCAGGCCGCAGGACCCAGTCGCAATCACACAGCCAGCCGTCCACCGCCACGCGAAACCCGGCGGGTCGGCAATCTCGAGGAGTGCAAGCAGTGCCGAAGCTCGTCTACGACTTCACCGAGGGCAACAAGGACCTGAAAGACCTGCTAGGCGGCAAGGGTGCCAACCTGGCGGAAATGACTAACCTAGGACTCCCCGTTCCCCCCGGTTTCATCATTACTACCGACGCCTGTCGCTACTACCTGCAGCATGGCACCGTGCCTGACGGCCTTGCCGCCGAGGTCAGCGAGCATCTCAGCCAGCTTGAGCAGAAGATGGGCCGCAAGCTCGGCGACCATGCCGACCCGCTGCTGGTCAGCGTCCGCTCCGGGGCCAAGTTCTCGATGCCGGGAATGATGGAGACGGTGCTGAACATCGGCCTGTCCGATGAGTCAGTCCACGGCCTGGCCAAGCAGGCCGGCAGCGAGCGGTTCGCCTGGGACTCCTACCGCAGGCTGATCCAGATGTTCGGCAAGACCGTGCTGGACATCGAGGGCCACGAGTTCGAGCAGGCTATCGACACCGCGAAGCAGGCCAAGGGCACGAAGAACGACCTGGATCTGGACGCCGGGGACCTGCAGGAGCTGGTGGATAGCTTCAAGGCCATCGTCAAGGACAAGACCGGCCGGGACTTCCCCCAGGACCCGCGGGAGCAGATGGACCTGGCGGTTCAGGCGGTGTTCAACTCCTGGAACGCCGACCGGGCGATCCTGTACCGGCGCCAGGAGCGAATCCCCGCCGACCTGGGTACCGCGGTCAACATCGTGACCATGGTGTTCGGCAACCTCGGCTCGGACTCCGGTACCGGCGTCGCCTTTACCCGCGACCCGGGCAGCGGCCAGCAGGGCGTCTACGGCGATTACCTGCAGAATGCGCAGGGTGAGGACGTGGTCGCGGGTATCCGCAACACCGTCCCGCTGCAGGACCTCGAGAAGATCGACGCCAAGTCCTACGCCGAGCTCATGGGCATTATGTCCACGCTGGAAAACCACTACAAGGACTTGTGTGACATCGAGTTCACCATCGAGCGGGGCAAGCTGTGGATGCTGCAGACCCGGGTCGGCAAGCGCACCGCCGCGGCCGCCTTCCGGATCGCCACCCAGCTGGTGGACCAGGGCCTCATCGACATGGACGAGGCGCTCACCAGGGTGACCGGCAGCCAGCTGGCTCAGCTGATGTTCCCGCGGTTCGAGGCCGGCTCGGGCGTCAAGAAGATCACCAAGGCCATCAGCGCCTCGCCCGGCGCGGCGGTGGGCAAGGCCGTCTTCGACTCGGCCACCGCGGTCGACTGGGCCGGCCGGGCGAGGACGTCATCCTGGTCCGGCGCGAGACCAATCCCGATGACCTGCACGGCATGATCGCCGCGCAGGGGATCCTGACCAGCCGCGGCGGCAAGACCAGCCACGCGGCGGTGGTC
Source organism: uncultured Actinomycetota bacterium (assembly GCA_963831615.1). Taxonomy (GTDB): domain Bacteria; phylum Actinomycetota; class Actinomycetes; order Streptosporangiales; family Streptosporangiaceae; genus JAJYUU01. The sequence continues at coordinate 1,994,907 of CAWHQU010000008.1, forward strand.
GCCCGCGGCATGGGCAAGACCTGCGTCTGCGGAGCTGACGAGATCGAGGTCGATGTCAAGGGCAAGAAGTTCACCGCGCCCGGCGACATCACGGTCTCCGAGGGAGACGTGATCTCGATCGACGGCACCTCCGGCCAGGTCTACCTGGGCGAGGTGGCTGTGGTCGCGTCTCCGGTCGTCGAGTACTTCGAGGGCAAAATCGATCCCTCGTCCGACGAGCTCGTCGAGGCCGTGCACCGGCTGATGACGCACGCGGACGAGAAGCGGCGTCTCGGCGTCCGGGCGAATTCTGACAACGGCGAGGACTCTGCCCGCGCGGTGCGTTTCGGTGCCCAAGGCATCGGCCTGTGCCGTACCGAGCACATGTTCCTTGGCGAGCGGCGGCAGCTCGTCGAGCGGCTCATTCTCGCCGACGATGACGCCACCCGTCAGTCAGCGCTCGACGCGCTGGAGCCGCTGCAGCGCGGTGACTTCGTGGAGATCTTCGAGGCTATGGACGGGCTGCCGACGACGATCCGGCTGCTCGACCCGCCGCTGCACGAGTTCCTGCCGGATCTCACCGAGCTGTCGGTCAAGATCGCCCTTGCCGGGGACAACGCGACCGAGGAAGACATGAAGCTGCTGGAGGCCGTCCGGCGGCTGCACGAGCAGAACCCGATGCTCGGCCTGCGGGGCGTCCGTCTCGGCCTGGTCATCCCTGGCCTGTACCAGATGCAGGTCCGGGCGATCGCGCACGCCGCGGCCGATCGGGTCGCTGCTGGCGGTAATCCGCGGCCGGAGATCATGATTCCCCTGGTCGGTGCTGTCCAGGAACTCGAGGCGGCCCGTGAGGAAACCGAGAAGGTGCTGGCCGAGGTCGCCGAGGAGACCGGGATCTCGGTGCACACGCTGATCGGCACGATGATCGAGGTGCCGAGGGCTGCGCTGACCGCCGGCCAGATCGCTCAGGCGGCCGAGTTCTTCTCGTTCGGCACCAACGACCTCACGCAAATGGGCTGGGGCTTCTCCCGTGACGACGTGGAGGGCTCGTTCTTCAGCCGGTACATCGAGCTGGGCGTGTTCGGCGTCTCGCCGTTCGAGACGCTCGACGCTGACGGCATCGGCAGGCTGGTGAAGATCGCCGTCGAAGAGGGGCGGGCCACCAGGCCGGATCTCAAGATCGGCGTCTGCGGTGAGCATGGCGGAGACCCCGACTCGGTGCACTTCTTCCACTCCGCCGGCCTCGACTACGTGTCCTGCTCGCCGTTCCGGGTGCCGGTCGCCCGGCTTGAGGCTGGCCGGGCAGCGGTGCTGGAGACCACGGGAGGCAGCGACAGCAGGTGACGGTCGTTGCCGGTGACGGGGCCGCCGACGATGACGGCTACAACAGCAGGGATACCGAGCGGTGGGCGCAGGAACCGCCTAAGCCGCGTGCCGGCAGCGGGCGCGGTCCCTTCATCCGGGACCGCGCCCGGGTGCTGCACAGCGCCGCCCTGCGCCGCCTGGCAGCCAAGACTCAGGTGGTCGCCGTCGGCTCGGGCGATTTCCCGCGGACGCGGCTGACTCACTCGCTGGAGTGCGCCCAGATCGGCCGAGAGCTTGGTGCCGCGCTGGGATGCGACCCTGACCTGGTCGATGCCGCCTGCCTCGCGCACGACATCGGCCACCCCCCGTTCGGTCACAACGGCGAGGCCGCACTCGCCGACCTCGCGGCCGATTGCGGAGGTTTTGAGGGGAACGCCCAAAGCCTGCGCCTTCTCACCCGCCTCGAGGCGAAGGTGCCAGCGGCCGGTCTCAACCTGACCAGGGCGACCCTGGACGCCACGCTGAAGTATCCGTGGGCGGGGCCGGATCCGGACGGGGCCGACGTGACCGGCTCCGGCCCAGATGAGACGCGACCTGCCCTCGCCGCCGGCAAGTACGGCGCCTACGCCGACGACGCGGCGGTATTCCGCTGGATCCGGAACGGCGCCCCGGCCGGGCAGTCGTGCCTGGAGGCACAGGTCATGGACTGGGCTGACGATGTCGCTTACTCAGTCCACGACCTGGAGGATGGCCTGCATGCCGGCCTCGTGTCGCTGGCTCAGCTTCGCGATCCGGCCGGACAGCTGGCGGTCGCCGAGCTGACCCTGTCCACGTACTGCCCGCCGGGCTTCACTTCCGTTGCCGAGCTCATCGAGACCTTTGACCGGCTGCTCGAGCTGGACTGCTGGCCGCATCAATTCGACGGCAGCATTGCCGCGGCGGCCGCCGTGAAGAACCTGACCAGCGTGCTCATCGGGCGGTTCTGCTACGCGGCCGAGCGAGCGACCAGGCCAGCGGGCCACCTGCCGCTCCGCCGCTACGACGGCGCGCTTGCAGTGCCCCGGCAGCAACGGCTGGAGTGCGCGCTGCTCAAGGGCGTAACGGCGCACTACGTAATGAGCAGGCCCGGCGTCGCGGCCGCCCAGGCGCGCGAGCGTGAGGTGATCTCGGAGCTAGCCGCGGCGGTGCTGGCAGGAGCGCCGGTGACGCTGGATCCGATGTTCCGGCCGGAGTTCGACGCCGCGCAGGACGATCGCGCTCGCCTCCGTGTTGTCGTGGACCAGATCGCTTCGCTTACCGACACGTCGGCCCTGGCCTGGCACCACCGGCTGCGCTCCTCCGGTACCTGACCCCTTGCTGCACCTGATGTCCCGCGGTACCTGACGTCCTGCGGCGGCGCGCCCGTGCCACCGCCAGCGACCTGTTACCGCCGGCGGCCTGGCCGCAGCTCCGCTCACCGTGCGACTCCGGCTCGCGGTCTTGCTCACCGGATCAGCAACGCCGGGCAGCTGCGATCTGCGCCCAACCGGGCAGGTGGGTGAACAACACCGCGATCTTGCGTAGCCCTGATCGGCAAGCACTGCGGCGATCTCCGCCGCGGCCGAGCAAGGCGCAGTTGTGATGTCCCGCCAGTTGTAGCGCAGCGTCCGCAATCCAGTTGTCGCGGCCGCGTTGTCACGGTGTATGTCATCCCAGCGCGTGTCGTCGGAGTGCGCGAAGCGGCCGTCGAGTTCGACGACCGTCTTGTAAGCCTCGTAGAGGGTGTCCCGGTACAGGTTCCTGCCGTTGCGCCGCGACTGTGCCTGCCGCGTTGGTGCCGGGAACCGATGCGGCCGCTCGACGTCGCGCACATACCGGTACTCGAGCACGGAGTGGATCCCGGCCAAGTCCGGGTTCAGCAGTTCTGCCAACTCGGCGCGCCAGCGCACCCGGCTGCGCGCATGCAGTACTTGGCGGAGTCTGGCCTGGGTGGTCAATCGCCTGCCAAGTGCGCGAGTAACCCAGCCGACTGCCGCATCCAGATCGCGAGTCGTAGCCCACAAGTCAAGTACCGTCTCCTCGATCCGAATCTGCGGTGGCAGCCGTGACGGGTGGACGGCCTGACTCGCGCTGTCCGACAGGTGCAGCACTATCCCCGGCTTCTTAGTCACTCGCCGGTCGCCGGGAATCGTGACGTGAATAAGCGAACTCGGTTGGTCGGCTAGTCCCCACAGCTCGGCGGCTGTCCAGTGACTAGCCGATGCCCCCGGTCCGGCATAAAGAACGGCGGCCCAGACTTGTCCGTCGCGACTCAGCTCCCCAGAGAAGGCCGCGTATACGCCTGGATAGACGCGCTGCCAGATGCCGAGTCTGAGCCGTGACTTGATCAGATCGCTGCTGATGCCGGCCGCTAGCAGCTGGGAGCGCGCAACCACGCCGCGCTGCCGGGCAGTCAGCGCCTCAAGATTGGCCAGACGGTCGCGTTCCACGCCGAAAAGGGTGCCGGTCCGTGCCGACAAAACCCCGCCTCCTGCGCGAGACGTAAACTTTTGTGCCTGTCAGGCCCAAAAGTCTTCGTGATCATGGATTAGGCGTGTCAGCGAGGCGCTCCAGCAGACTCCCGGCGAGCCGGAGGACCTCGATCTCGGTGGCAGTGAGCTGCTCCGTCATGGCGCTGGCCAGCCAGGCGTCCCGTTGCACCATTTCGGCGCGCAGCGCGGACTGGCCCGACTCAGTGATGACGAGCAGGGACCGCCGGCCGTCGGCCGGATCTGGCTGACGGGAGGCCAGCGAGGCTGCTTCCAGCGCGGCAAGCGTCCTGGTCAGCGACTGGGGCTGCACTCGCTCGGCTGTGGCGAGGTCGCCTGGAGTGAGCGGGCCGCGCCGGTGCAAGTGGCCGAGAACGCTGAGCTCCACTGCCGTGAGGCTGGCCTCATGGTGCTCCTGCCGCAGCCTGCGAGCTAGGTTGATGACGCCACGGCGGACCTCGGTAGCGGCGGCCGCAGTACGGGTGTCGGCTGCGGCTACCGTTTGCAGCAGTCGGCCGGCTAGCCGGGACCCGGATTCCTCGCTCACATATCATACGCTACCGCTTACTAATCGTCTTCACGTCGCGCCACGCCATACTGCGGTCGGCCTCGTTCACTGGCAATTCGTGCCATCACTAAACCCGTACGTTGACGGGCACTGGTCAAAATTAGTAAGCTCCAGCGTATGAAGTCACCATCGCGCACGAGCCAGGCAGTTGCGCTCACGAGGCTCGGGCTCGACAGGCCGCACAGCCGTGAGGGGGATCCGGACGCGCAGCGCAGGCTGTGTGCGGACATGCAGTTCAGCGTGCCGGAATGGTTGCTGCCGGGCATCGCGGCGCGGACCAGGTTCGTGGACGCTCAGGTTGTGGCGGCGATCGAGAGCGGCACGCGGCAGATCGTGATCTGCGGCGCCGGGTACGACGACCGCGCGCTCCGTTTCCGCACCTCCGGCGTCCGGTTCTTCGAGCTGGATCATCCGGCGACACAGGGCGATAAGGCTAGGTTGCTGCAGTCGATCGGCACCGGGGCGCCTGGCGTGACGCTGGTGGCGGCCGACTTTCGCAGCGACGACATCGGCATGGTGCTTGACCGCGCAGGCCAGGATGCGAGCCGGCCGACCTTGTTCATCTGCGAGGGGCTGCTTGTCTACCTCGAACGCAGCATCTGCCTTGCGCTGCTAGCCGCGCTTGCCCGGCGTGCGGCGACAGGCAGCGTTCTCGCGGCCAGTCTGGCCATCCACGCGGACGGCCTGGATTCTGGCGAGGTAGCCGCGGAAGCGAACCTGCGGAGGCGCACGGGCACAACAGAGCCCTGGCGGACGATCCTGCCGGTCGCGGAGCACCTGGCGCTGATCGAGCAGGCGGGCTGGACCGTCACCGCAACGCAGTGGTGTCCTGCGGCGAACGCTGATGTCGGCAACGGCCGCCGGACGCTGCTGGCAACCGCCGCCCGGCCGGATTGACGGGCGCTGGAGCGTACACCTATCCGGCATCGGAGGTATGCGCAGCGCGGGCGCGGACCGCGCGGCCAGCGCTCTCCGCGCGGCGCAGGCGCGACGGCTACCGAGCGTGAGAAGGTGTCACGCATGGAAACTGCCGCCATCGACTTCATTCCCTGGGGCCTCGACGCGGACTGGCCGTCCCTGCGCTGGCTGGAACCGATTCATGGCCGCCGTGGCCAGGCAGTCAGGGGCATCCGGCTCGGCCACGCCAGCACCTCAGCCATGGTGCTGACCTGCACGTACCCGCGTGGCAGTTTCGGCGAAGGAGTAACCGCAACGCCGCCGGACTCGCTTCGGGAGATCGCGTTCGAGACCACCTACGCGCAGGTCAATCTCGCGCTGCATCAGATCAGGACGCCGGGCGAGCGGCCGGACGGACTGATCGGCTCGCTGGTCAGGTACGCCGGCCAGCAAGCCGACAGGCACGGGGAGTGGCCGACTGTGCACTGGGGTTCGGAGGCCGCGGCCACCACGAAGCTGGCGAGCTGGCAGTCGGGATTCAGCCTGGACTACCCGGACACGTACGTGATCGTGCACGCCTGCGGGACTGACATTGACCAGTTGCGGCTGAAGCGAGTCGATGACCTGGCCGGTTACACCTTCGGTGCGGACCCGGACGAGGCAGGCGCGATGCACTGGGAGCTATGGGCGAACCGGCCCGATCTCGCTTATGACGATCTAACGCGGACGCTGGTAGCGCCGTAACCGCATGCTGGTGGCTCCCTAGCCAGACGGTGGCGCGTCAGTCGGCAGCCTCGATGCTGCAGATAGCAGCGACTACAAACTCGGTATCGGTCAGGTCCGCGAGCACCACCTCGGCCCCGGCGTCGCGCAGTTGCTGGATCGTGAAACTGCCGCTGGCTACCCCGACCGCTCTCGCGCCAGAGACCGCGGCTGCCTCGATGTCATTCGGGGTGTCGCCGATGAGCACGGTTGCGGTCCCCGAGAAGTCGGCGGCATAGCGCCGCGCCGCGTTTCGCCGGGCAACCGGCACCAGGTCAGCTCGCACCTCGCTCACGTCACCGTAGGCGCCGACGCTCAGGTCGAGGTGCCTGGTGAGATCGAGAGCGCCTAGCTTGACCTGGGCGAGCGCCGGAATGTTGCCGGTGAGCAGCGATTGGACCACCAGCTGACCATCATCGTCGGCGGCCAGTGATGACACTGCGGCCAGCGCTTCAGCGGCGCCAGGCAGTATCCGGCCGCGCTCGCGAACCATAGTCTCCAGCTCAGGCGCACGAGCAGCCAGACGCTGCTGGAAGCCTGGCAGCGCACCGCGCGGATCCGGCAGTCTGACTGCCGTCAGTACTTCCAGGGCGATCGCTGTGTCGGTCCGCCCGGCCATGGAGCCAAGGCCACCCGGCATCTCGAGCCCGTAGAGCTCGGCCAGCACAACTTCGTACAGGTGCCAGCCGACCCTGTCGGTGGCTACCAGCGTGTAGTCAACATCCCAGAGCACAAGCAACGGCTGCACGCCTGACCGTACCAAGAGACGGCGGGTATCCCGGCGTCCGATGCCGGCCGGACCCGCCGCTCACTCCCTAGTTGTTTGCACTGCATAAGCGATAAATCGTCCTCTGGGCGGTGGTGGCTCTCCATCAGCGGCCTGGCTGCCCTCACCCCTGCGCCGCTGGCGGGCGGGTTGCCCTTCGCGGTGGGTGCTGGGAAACGTTCACCCCCTGCGACTAGGGAGTGCCCGCCGGAGCGTGTCGGAGGCGGGTGCGCGGACTTGCGCGGGCTGGAGCGGGAGCTGGAGCGGGGTTCCGTTGGCGGCGCGCCAGCGACAGTTGCCATCGCGGTCGGCCAACCGCGACTAGACTCGGCCGACGGCAGGACAGCGGGATAGCAGGGCAGGCGGAGGGGCGCAGATGACAGGCCGGATCCGCGACGACGACATCGCTCTGGTACGCGAGCGCTCGGCTATCGACGAGGTTGTGGGGGAGTACCTGCAGCTCCGCGGTGCAGGCGGCGGCTCGCTCAAAGGCCTCTGCCCGTTCCACGACGAGAAGACGCCGTCGTTCAACGTGACGCCCGCGCGCGGCCTGTGGTACTGCTTCTCCTGCCAAGAGGGCGGCGACGTCATCAAGTTCGTACAGAAGATCGACAATCTTGGTTTCACCGAGGCTGTCGAACGCCTGGCGAAACGGGCCGGCATCGATCTCCGCTACGAACAGGGCGGCCACATCCCCGGCCAGGAGCAGTCACAGCGCAGGCGGCTGATCGAAGCGCACAAGGCCGCGGCTGAGTTCTACGCTGACCAGCTAGGCAGCCCGCCCGCGGCGATCGGGCGCGACTTCCTCTCCTCGCGCGGCTTCGAGCTGGCCGACGCACGGCACTTCGGCGTCGGTTACGCGCCAGCCGAATGGGACTTGCTGACCAGGCACTTGCGCGGCCGCGGTTTCACCGAGACCGAGTTGCTCGTCGGCGGACTGGCCAGCCAGGGCAGGCGCGGCCTGATCGACAAGTTCCGCGGCCGCCTGATCTGGCCGATCGCGGACCTGACCGGCGACGTCATCGCGTTCGGTGCGCGCAAGCTGGCGGACGGCGACGACGGGCCCAAGTACCTCAACACGCCAGAGACACCACTGTTCAAGAAGAGCTCGGTACTGTACGGCGCCGATCTGGCAAAGCGTGACATCGGACAGCGCCGGCAGGTCGTCGTGGTCGAGGGCTACACCGACGTGATGGCCTGCCACCTGGCCGGCATCACGACGGCAGTGGCCACCAGCGGCACGTCCTTCGGCGACGGCCACATCACCATCTTGCGCCGCCTGCTGATGGACGACAGCCAGTTCCGCGGCGAGGTGATCTTCACCTTCGACGGCGACGCAGCCGGCCAGCGAGCCGCGCTGCGCGCGTTCGGCATGGAGGAGAAGTTCGTTACCCAGACATTCGTTGCGGTGCAAGGCGACGGTCTCGACCCGTGCGACCTTCGGCTCGAGCGCGGCGATGCGGCCGTGCGCGAGCTGATTGCGGAACGGGTGCCGCTGTTCGAGTTCGCGATCAAGAGCTCAATTCAAGACCATGACCTGGAAACGCCCGAGGGACGGCTAGCTGCCCTAGACGCAGCTGCGCCGATTGTCGCGCGGATCAAGGACCGCGGCTTGCGGCAGCTGTATGCAGTAAGCCTCGACCGGTGGCTCGGCATGATGAACGAGGGCTTCGTGCTCGACCGCGTTCTCAGCCATGGGGGCCAGCCCGGCCAGCCTGCTGCCAACGGCCGCGCGGCCGCGAATGGCCGCGCGGCCGCGAACAGCGGCCCGCCCGGCGCTGACGGTCCGGGTACCGCGAACGGTTCTGCAGCTGCGACTGCGCGAGGCGGCCGCCGCGGCGCGACCGGTCAGGCACCAGTGCGCAGCGCGTACGACCAGCATGACCCGGTGGTGAACGTCGAGCGGCAAGCGCTGAAGCTAGCGATCCAGCGGCCGGCGCTGTGCGGCCCGGTCTTCGACGAGTTGCAGCCGTCGGTATTCACGGTTCCGGCGCACGCTGCAGTGTGTGAGCTCATCGCTGCGAACGGCGGTGTCAGCAACGCTCGTTCTTCGCGCGAGTGGTCGGACACGCTGCGCGCCGCGGCGCCGAACGACAACGCGCGCGGGTTCGTGACACGGCTTGCAGTCGAGCCGATCGAGGTGCCCGGCGCCACGCAGGAGCCGGACGCGAGGTTCGCGGAGAAGGTGCTGGCGCAGGTTGAGGAGCTTGCCGTCAGCCGCGAGATCGCGAACATCAAGTCACGCCTGCAGCGAATGAACCCGGTGAGCGAGCCCGACTACAACCGCTTGTTCGGCGACCTCGTCGCGCTGGAACAACGGCGCAAGGTGCTGTCGGAACGCGCAGCGGGCGTGCTGTAAGGCACACGACAGTGCGCACGCGCTACTAACGTTTTGGTGACAATATTGAGTCCGCTTATTCGCGGATTCGTACAGCAGACTGTTCTGCATGAGTCTTACGGCTGCACCCCCCGTTGATCAGGTAGCCGACCTCATCGCTGCGGCGAGAGAGCGCGGTTCGGTCTCGATGACCGAGCTGACCATCGCCTTTGAACGTTGTGACCTGTCCGCTGATGCCGTCGACAGCGTACTGAAGCTGCTGGCTGACGAAGGCGTGGACGTGATCGAGGCGGCGCAGGAAACAGAGGACACCGCGCCGCGGCAAATCCAGGCAGACGCGCGCCGCGCTGTCACCGGTGACCTGGTGCGGATCTACTTGCGCGAGATCGGCCGCGTGCCGCTGCTCACCGCACACGACGAAGTCGAACTAGCCAAAGCCATCGAGGCGGGCCTGTTCGCCGAAGAGAAGATACAGGGCGGCCTGCTTGCCAACTGCGCGGGCGCGCGGATGGCGGAGCTGATGCTGATCGCCGCTGACGGGATCGCAGCCAAGCAGCGGCTAATCGAGTCGAATCTCCGTCTCGTGGTATCCATCGCCAAGCGCTACATCGGCCGCGGCCTGGTGTTCCTCGACCTGATTCAGGAAGGCAATCTCGGCCTGATCCGCGCGGTCGAGAAGTTCGACTACACCAAGGGCTATAAGTTCTCCACGTACGCGACCTGGTGGATCAGGCAGGCCATCACCCGGGCGATCGCGGATCAGGCCAGGACCATCCGGATCCCGGTGCACATGGTCGAGACGATCAACAAGATGGCCCGGATCCAGCGCCAGTTGCATCAGGACCTTGGCCGTGAGGCCACACCGCAAGAGATCGCGGCCGAGATGGGTCTGCACCCCGACCGGGTTGCCGAGATACAGCGGATCGCGCAGGAGCCAGTCTCACTGCAGTCGCCGATCGGCGAGGAAGACTCCGACCTCGGCGACTTCATCGAGGACGCCGACGCCGTCGTGCCGATGGAGGCGGCCGCGTTCATCATGCTGCAGGAGCAGCTGGACCAGGTACTGGACAACCTGAGCATTCGCGAGCAGCGGATCATCCAGCTGCGCTTCGGGCTCACTGACGGGCACCCGCGCACGCTGGAAGAAGTCGGCCGGGAGTTCGGCGTCACGAGGGAGCGCATCCGCCAGATCGAGTCCAAGACGCTGGCCAAGCTGCGGCACCCGAGCCGCGCCCAGATGCTGCGCGAGTACCTCGCTTAGCACCGGCGGAAGCTCGTCAGCTCGGGTGGGTGCCGATTTAGCGCGCCTCCGACCCCAGCAAACCGGCACCGACAACAAGCTGATCACTGCGCTAGATGTCGCTGCCGCCCTGCATACCCTGGCCGTTGCCGGTCGCCGGGATCCGGTGGCCGTTACCCGATGGCATCTGGCCGTCGGCGTCCGCGTTCCGGTGCCGCAGGCCCTGGATGTGCTCGGCAACCGTGTGCGCGGCGCTGTGCGCCATCGTCGGAACCTTGTCATGCAACTGGCTGCCGAACTTCTGTGCCGCCGTGCTCGCCAGCGAACTTGCCTGAGCCTGGATCGTCCCGGCAGCCTGCTGCACCGTCGGGTTGTCGGCAGCAGACTTAGCCATTTTCACCATCTGGTCGTACTTCTCGCGTCCGGCTCGCGTCCCGGCGACGAACCCGGCGGCGAACCCTGCAACGAAGCTAATTCGATAGAGCCGCATCTGGACCTCTCCCCTGAAGCTGCAGGCGATGCCACCCTGACTTCCCCGTTTAGCCCCCATCATGCGCGCACCCGAGCCGGTCCGGCCGGCGCAGCACTGGTATGCAGGTCATGCCCAGCAGAGCGCCGGATATGCCCAGCTGGCAGGCAGGTTACACATTGGCCCGGTCCGCACTGCTCCGCGTGCCGCGCCGGTACGCTACCCTTATGCGCGGCGTTGATCTACCCGGCCAGGCGGCCGGGACCGGCGCCAGGCAGTCCCGCGTAGCTCAATTGGCAGAGCATTCGGCTGTTAACCGAAGGGTTATAGGTTCGAGTCCTATCGCGGGAGCTTGCACCCTTCTGGGTGGTTAGCCAGTTTCGCGGCGTATAAGCGAAATGGCCCGGCTGGCTGAGGCGTTCCTCAGCCGGCCAGGCCACTGCGCTGCGGGTGCGTGATCAGGCTGAGCCGACCACGTTTCCGGTCGGAGTTATCCCATCATCGCCGGCTGGATGCCCTCCAGGTCCTTCCTCGTGACCCGGATCACGATCAGCGTGATGATGAGCGCGAGGGCCATGACGCCAGCGGAGACCTCGAAGCCGCGAGAGAAGCCGACCGCAAGCGAGTGGTCGGTGACGGCCTTCTGGAACGCTGCGATCTGGTGCCCGGTCGGCTGCACTGCATGGCTCGCCGCAGCGGCCTTCGCTGCTGCCGCTTTAGCTACCGCCACGGAGTGCCGTGCGGTACTGGCGACGACGGTCCAGGCGACCGTGCCCAGGATGGCCAGGCCGATCGAGCCGCCGACCTGCTGGCCGGTGTTGACCAGGCTGGAAGCCACGCCGGCGTCGCGCTCGCTCACCTTCGACAGGGCAACCAGCATGAGCGGCATGAATAGCATGCCCAGGCCGGCCGCGGTGACCAGCATCGGGCCGAGCAGGCCGCCGACGTAGGTGCTGTGCTCGGTGATCCGGGACAGCCAGAACATGCCGCCCGCCGCGACCGCTGAGCCGGCGATCAGGATCGGCCGGGCACCGATCCGGCCGACGAGCTGCGAGCTGAGGCCGGCCATCGCCATGATCGCCCCGACCATCGGCAGATACGCCAGGCCGGTCTTGATCGGGCTGTAGGCCCAGACCGTCTGCACGAAGATCGTGAGGAAGAAGAACAACCCGAACATCGCGGTGCCGACGCAGAGCAGGAGCAGGTTCGCGCCGGTACGGTTGCGGTCCCTGAAGATCCGCAGCGGAAGCAGCGCGTGCTCGCTGCGGGACTCGATGATCACGAACGAGACGAGCAGGACGACTGCTGCCGCCAGCGAGGCCAGTACCTTGGTGTCGCCCCAGTGCGACACCCCGTTGCTGGAGGCGGCTGCGCTGGACAGGCCATAGACGAGTGCGGCCAGGCCAGCGGTCCCGGTGATCGCGCCCGGCAGGTCGAAGCGGCCGGTGCGGCGCTCCGACTCGGCCAGTACCCGCGGCGCCAGCAGGGCTGCCACGATCGCGATCGGGACGTTCACGAAGAAGACCCAGCGCCAAGACGCGTAGGTGGTCAGGATGCCGCCGGCCAGCAGTCCGATAGCTGCACCGCCGATGCTCATCGCGGCATAGACGCCCATCGCCCTGTTCCGCCTGGGGCCTTCCGGGAACGTCGTGGTGACCAGGGACAGCGCGGTGGGCGCGACGATCGCGGCACCGATGCCCTGGACAGCGCGGGCGGTCAGCAGCCAGGCCTGGCTGGTAGCAAGACCGCCGAGGAGAGAGGCGAGCGCGAACAGCAGGATGCCGGCGATGAACACGCGGCGCCGGCCGAGAAGGTCGCCAGCCCGGCCGCCTAGCAGCAGGAAGCCGCCGAAGGTCAGGGCGTAGGCGTTGACGACCCACTCCAGTCCGTTGTCGGAGAAGCCGAGCGCAGCCCGGATGGTCGGCAGCGCGACGTTCACGATGGTGGCATCCAGCACGACCATCAGCTGGGCCGCGGCGATGACCACGAGTGCCAGGCCGAGGTGGCTGTGGGCCGGGGCGTGGTCCGCCTGGCCGGGTGTTCCGGCCACGACGGCGGTGCTGCCCGGCTGCTGGGCGAGGCCCGGAGATTTGGCAGACATGATTGGCGTGACTCCTTGACTACAGTCCGTGTCGATAACGGGCATGACTAATCGGTCCGGCGATGGTGATCGTTGCTGTGTCGGTATGAGGCCGTGCAAAACTCAGGTCAGGTGCCTGTGGGGGCGCCGATCGGGTTCCGTTCTGGTTCCCGCATCCGGCGTGATCGCGGCGTGAGCCGCCGCGTGGCGGGGACCCGGTCTCAGCTGGCCGAGGTCTGGCTCACGTCGTCTGTCACCTCCCCGTGGCAGCCGGGGAGTTAGCCGGACTGGCCTCCTGCGCGATGCTTTCCTGAAGCGCGCTGGTGAAGAGGCCGTGCAGGGCTTCCTTGGCGGACGCCCCGGTGTCCGCGCCGTTCTGATCAGCGCGAAGCATCTTGCGGATCAAGGCAAGCAGTTGCACGCGCTCGGACTCGTTCAGGGCCTGGTTCCACGGCATCCGCGCTGTTATCTCGGCCTCGACCAGCTGCTTGAGCTCTTCGCCCTCGCTGGTGAGGACGAGGTTCTTGACTCGCCGGTCGGCCGGGTGCGGCTCGCGCCTGGCCAGCCCGCGCTTCTCCAGCATGTCGGCTACGAGGGTGACGAAGGACGGGTCGCAATGCATGCGCTTGCCGAGTTCCTTCATCGCCATCGGACAGTCGAGGGTGTGCAGAACCTTGAGGAAAGGCGCCGGGATACCCATCCGGTGAGCAAGCTGCTCGGCCTGCGCGACGATGTTCCCGATCAGCTCGAAGAAGCAGTCAGCGACCTCTGAGGTCTGCTGGTCTGCTCTGGGGTCGGGCGCGGTCGTCACGGGCAGCTGCTCCGCATCAAAAGATGAGTGGCTAAATAGTTGAGCAGCTCAAACGTTACTCGGATCAATTGAGGCTGTCAATCTTTGTGGAACTCAAGTATCTCCCGCCCGGGTCGCCGCCCTCACATGGGGGCCCGGCCAGCCGTCAGTAGCCGCGCAGGCCCTTGACGAAGGCAGCTTGCCCGGCGTGCTCGAGGTCGTCGACGAGCACACTGACCAGGCGAACGGCCATGGTCACGGGGGGATCCCAGCGCGGGTCAACGACCCTGTCCATGTCGGCTTCGGTCAGTCCGCTGATGAACGCGATGGTCTGCTCGTAAGTGGCGTCGTGATAGCCGGCCAGCAGGTCGGCGCTCAGCTTGACCACGGCAACCTGATCGGAAGTGTGACCGTAGCCGATGTCGGCCACATCCAGCGGCAGGCCGCACCGTTCCTCCCAGCCCTGCAGCCACACTTGCTCGAGCCCGCCCGCTCCGGCGATGTGGTCGTCCTGGACCCTCGTCAGGTGCCAGATCAGCCAGCCGATCGAGTTGGCCGCCGGGCCGACGCGGAAGTCGAGATCTTCCTGAGTCAGTCCGTCGAGGACGTCGTGCACGATCTCGCGGATCCGGCCGAAACCATCGATGAGCAGTTCGTTACCAGACACGCGCGCTCCTTCGAATCAGTTGACTAGCAGCCGATCAGTGCGCGTGCAGCAACGCGTCCCAGGCGGCCAGCAGGATGAGCAGTCCGATCACGAAGACCCAGACTCCGCTGCGCCATCTCGTCTTCCGGCCGCCGCGCAGCCTGGTTTTTGCCACCTTGACATCACCGTGCGCCGCGTACGTCGTGTGGCCGTGCCAGCCGAGTACGGACCCGATGATGAGGAAGATGACTACTGCGCCTATCACTGCCGTGGACATTGCCAGGTCTTTCTGCCTGCGGCTCCCCCTGCCTGAACCGATGATTCCTTATTACCGAAGGTGACTCCAGCGGAAACGCCGAGAGCCCTCCCTGGCAGGATGTAGTGCCGGGCCAGACGAGTGCGAAGGAGCAATCACCGGGATGAGCGAGGAACTAACCGCCCAGACCATCCGGATCTCCGGGTTCGATGGCGACGAGATCGAGGCTTACCTGGCCGTTCCCGACGATGGCGCGGCGTCGCGAGGCAGCGTGGTTGTCATCCACCACATGCCTGGTTACGACAGTTCGTCCAAGGAAATCGTCAGGAAGTTCGCCGCGAACGGTTACCCGGCGCTGATGCCGAACCTGTACTTCCGGGAGGCGCCCGGCGCCAGCCCGGATGACGCGGCCGCCACGGCGCGCGCTAACGGCGGCGTGCCGGACGGGCGTCTCGTCGGCGACGTCGGCGGCGCTGCGGATTACCTGCGCGCGCTGCAAGGCTCGAACGGCAAGGTCGGAGTCATCGGCTACTGTTCCGGCGGCCGCCAGTCATTCCTGGCCGCCTGCAGTCTGCAACTCGACGCTGCTGTCGATTGCTACGGCGCGTGCATCGTGAATCCGCCGCCGGAGGGCATGCCGCTCAAGGTCAGTCCGATCGTGGGCCTCGCGCCGGACCTGTCCTGTCCGCTGCTCGGCTTGTTCGGTGCGGACGACAAGTACCCGACGCCGGAGGAAACCGCGAAGCTGTCCGATGCACTGGACGAGTACGGGAAGGCGCACGAGTTCCACACCTACGAAGGTGCCGGGCATGCCTTCTTTTCCGTGGACAGGCCTGCGTACCGGCCGGAGGCTGCGAACGACGGCTGGCAGAAGATCTGGGATTTCTACGGCCGCTACCTGGCAAGCTGAGGAGTTCGCATGTGCACTTACAACACCGAGAAGATAGCGATCACCGGCAGCGGCAAGGGCGCGAACGGCTGGTTCTCGCTCAGCGATGCAACGGTCTACTTCGACCATCCGGTGCATGCGATGGCGGAGCACACACTCAACATTGACTTCCGCAATCCGGCTAGCGGGCCGTCCGCGCGAGTGGCAGTGGAGCTGACGGCTGAATCAGCGCGTGCGCTCGCGGCCGCTATCGAGGCTGCGCTCGCATCCGTGCCCGCGGCGTTGGTGTCCTGACGACGCCGGCCTTGTTGCGGCGCCGGCTGCGGTAAGCCGGCTGCGGTTTCAGCATCCTTTGTTTGAACTGTCGGCAGTGCGTGCCACGATCGAAGGCCTACCGCCGGGTCGGGTCGGAGGATGCGATGAAGTTCAGGGTCGAACGTGAAGTGCTGGGCGAAGCCGTGTCGTGGGTGGCACGTGCGCTACCGACAAGACCGGTCGTACCAGTGCTGTCAGGGCTGCTGCTTGAGGCCGATGGCGACGAGCTGATCCTGTCCTGCTTCGATTACGAGGTCTCCGCGCGTGTCCGAATCGCTGCCGATGTTGGCGAGCCTGGCGTTGCGCTCGTGCCTGGCCGGCTGCTGGCGGAAATCGCCAAGAGCCTGCCCCCCGCTGACGTCGAGGTAGCCAGCGTCGCAGAGATGCTGATGGTGACGTGTGGCAGCGCCGAGTTCGCGCTCGTCTCGCTGCCGCTGGAGGACTACCCGAAGCTGCCCGAGCTGCCCGCCGCCATCGGCATCGTCGACGGTGGCGAGCTGGCCGTAGCGGCAGCACAGGTAGTGCCGTCCGCGAGCCGTGACGACACGCTGCCGATGCTGACTGGCGTGTGCATGACGTTCGACGGTTCGAAGCTCACGCTGGCTGCCACCGACCGGTACAGGCTAGCGGTCCGCAGACTGGGCTGGGAGCCTGCGGATCCGGCGCTGCAGGCTTCCGCGCTTGTGCCCGCCAGGACGCTTGCTGACGTCGCCAGAACCATGGGTACCGGACGGCCGGTGACCATCGCCTTCGGTCGGCCCGACCCGGACGCCGGACGGCCAGCCGACGGTCTGATCAGTTTCGAGGGCGGCGGGCGGCGGCTCACTGCAAGGCTGATCGGTTCCGAGTTCATCAAGTACGCATCCCGATTCCCGCAGAGCTTTGAAGCCAGCGCCGAGTTGCCTGCCGCAATGTTTACTGAGGCAGTCCGCCGGGTCTCGCTGGTGGCTGACCGGGCCACGCCGGTGCAGCTGGCGTTCCGCCGCGACGTTGTCGTGGTCGAGGCGCAATCCGATGGCCGGGCGCGGGCGGTGGAGTCAGTGCCGGTCGGCTTCGCAGGCACTGACCGCGTGATCTCCTTCAATCCGCACTACCTGCTCGACGGGCTCGCCGCCGCCATGCTCACCGGCCAGCGCGAGACCGGAGCCGGCGGTGAGGAGCAGGCGACTGCAGGCCGGATCAGGTTGCAGTTCACTAGTCCCGCGAAGCCAGCGCTGATCACCTGGGCCGCAGGCGTTGCCCCGGCCGTCGAACCCGAGTCTGACCGGCCCGCGAGTGCGGAACTGTCAGAGTCATCCGACGGGCAGACGGATCACCCGGCCGCGTTCCGCTACCTGGTCGTTCCCCTCCGGACGCCGACGGCCGCATGACTGGCGGCACTGAGCCGCGGCGTCCGGTACCGCCCTGCTAGCGCCTGATGCCGGCCTGCTGCGCGAGCCAGTGCGTCGCGCGCGGCTACCAGCGCAGGGCGCGCGAGCCAGTGCGTCGCGCGCGGCTACCTGCGCCCGCGCGGGAAGCGGAAGATGCGTCGCAGCAGCCCGCGGATGATCGTGTAGATAGCGATCAGCAGGCTCACCCGGCCAGGCCACGGGAAGTGCAGAGCCGGCTGAAACACGTCGTACACCAAGAGCCAGCTCGCCACCGCTGCCAGCAGGGTGACAAGCGCGGGGAAGCCGCCGCGCCGGTGATGCCGGCCTGACCAGTTGCCAGACCAGCCGTCGCCCGACCAGGTGACGGCAGACCAGCTGCCGCGGGATATGCCGCCGTCAGCGCCAACCGCGGCTGCAGATCCTCGGACGGGCCATCCGCCACGGTCGGTGGCCCAGCCAGACTGCGACGATCCGCTGGCGAGACTTGCCGACCGGCGGGTGCGAGAGCTCGGCAACGGCGAGCCGCCGGAGCGGATATGCGGCAGGTCGGCGGTAATGCGGCTGAGATCAGCCTGCGTCTTCGCGCCGAACACGGCGTCCAGGCGCTGGTTGAACTCGTCGAGCGTCAGCCGGCCGTGTGCGTAGTGCTCGCGCAACTCGGCGGTGACCGCGTCGCGCTCCCGATCCCCGATGCGCAAGCTCGGCTGAGTCGCCATATGCCCTCCGTGCCCTAGCGCGCAGCTTGATTCCCTGAAACGATATATCGCGAGAAGCCCGGGCTGCAAGCCATCCCGGCGCATGAACTGCAAGCCAGCTCCGGCGCAAGCCCGCAGGCCAGACCCGCGCTCGGTGGCAGGCCAGCGCCGCGCTAGACAGCCGGATCCGGGTCGGGTCGCCGCCGCTAGTTCAGGAAGTAGCTCGCGCCGCCGGACTCTGGATTAGTGACCATGGCGGCCACCGAGAATGACCCGAGGTGGGCGAAGACCAAGGTCAACGTGATCTCGGTGCCGGCGCGCATGGCACCCGCGTTGGTCACGAGCAAATGTGACGCGTTCGGATCGAGACCGACGAAGCTCTTAGCCGGGATTGTGATGGACGACACCGTGCGCATCTCGACTCGGCCTGGGTGCACAGGCGAGCGCAATGTCACTCGTCCGCCGACGCTGAGCCTGGCCGCGACGAGGCTGGTCTGCGCGCCGTTGTTCTGCACATCGACGTATACGTCGGTGATGCCGCTCGAGCCGGGCTCTGTCACCTGCGCGGAGCTCAGCTTGATCGTCGGGCCGGCCTGTGCAGGCGCCGCACAGCCCGCTGCCAGGCAGGTGCCGAGTATCGCGAGCAGGCCGGCAATTGCCTTCCGGACCGGACCGCTACTGCTGCGGAGCGTGACCGGAACGCGATATCGCATCGGCGCGGACTTCGTCGTCCGTGCGGATGTGAACGTTCGCGGCATGATGACTGACCTTCTCTGTGCGGCCCTATGCGGGCTGCAGTCATGGTCTCACGCGAGGCAGTTCAGGCACCGTCCGGGGACACCATGGGCGATGGGTGACGGGTCCTGAAACTGCCGCTGGGTTCGGGCTGCTAGGACGCGCTGCCAGCGCCGGCCGCGACAGCGGTCACGGTCAGAATCGGGTTAGCGGGATTCGCGCAGGTCTGAGCGTTGTACTGGACCTCGAGACTGCCGTAGTCACCTGGCGGGTAGATCCGTAGCCAGTCGGCGCTGGTCAGCTTGCAATCGGGGAAAGCGCCCGCGTCATGGATGGCGAGCAGCGCATTGGCTTTCCCGCCGGGCACCAGCGTCAGCAGAGTCGCTGCGACCGCATGGTTCCTGGTCGCGGGAGCGCCGACCTGAGTTCCGCCCGCTCCTGTGACAAACGACACACCCGGATACCCGTACAGCGTGCAGCTGGACGCTGAGGTGTTCGTGAGGACTATGACCTGGTAGATCGTCCCTGCGGTGCCCTGGCCAGCGCCGAGCTGGGCCTGCAGGCCAGAAGCCAGGCATCCTGCCAGCCCGGCCTGCGTGGATGCCGCGGTCGTCGCAGTCGGGCTGGCGGAGGGCGCCGCAGGTCCCGACGTGCTGGTAGCAGTGCTGGAAGCGGAGGCCGGGGCGCTGGTCACAGCCTGCGCAGGAGGCGTGCCCCCGGCCGGCGCCGGCGTGCTTCCGCACGCCGCGATGAGCCCGCAGGCTGCGATCATCCCGCAGGTGGCGGTCAGCCCGGCGGCGGCACGCTGGCGGGCCGCAGAGGTCGAAGACGGGATCATGCCGAGTTCCTTAAGGCGAGGGCTACGGGCGTCGCGCTGGAGTGCGGCCCGATCTCTGCAGCTAAGACGCTCGGATCCATGGGTCGGTTGGACCCTTCTGTCCTAGCCTCTATCACGCTTTAGTACTCTGTGCCCGATTACTTCCAGCGCGGAGTGGCCACGACATCGATAGGAACTTGTGACATATCGTGCATCACATCGACACCGCCGTCCAACTACGCTGCGTGGAACCGTAGCCGGGAAGGCAACGGGTTTGCTGGCGCGGGGCTGACCTAACCAGCGGACCCGGACCTGGACCGGTTCCGGGCGCCCGCAGACGAACCGACGCGTAAAACGAGCTCTAACTACGCGAAGCAGGGTTAAAGGCCTGATTACTCAAGTCCTTATGTATCTTGGCTTGGTGGCGTGTTGGTAACGGAACGCACACGGAGAGTCACGGCGCCTGGGGTTTCGAACCGGCTCGGGCGTGCTACTAGCGCCGCAACGAAGGAGTACACATGTTTCAACGCAGACGCAAAATAGGCGTCGCGGGGGTCGCTGCGGTAGCCGCGACCGCATTGCTGGCCGCCGGGTGCGGCTCCAGCAACTCAGGAGGCACCTCGACGGGCAGCACGGTCAAGAACGCCGTGGCTACGCTACCGATCGTTACCGGCACCGGGGCGAACTGCATCTTCCCGTTCGAGGGCACGCAGTGCTACAGCGTGGCCAACTACGAGGACTTCGAGTACCAGATGGTGCTGCCGCTGTACCAGTTCGGCGGTGACAGCAACACCTCGGTCCTGGTCAACTACCCGCTGTCGCCGGCCGCCGCTCCGGTCTACTCGAACGGCGGCAAGACCGTCGTCATCAACTTCAAAAACTGGAAGTGGTCCAACGGACAGACCGTCGGCCCGAAGGACCTGATCTTCTTCCTCAACATGCTCGAGGCTGAGAAGGCGAACTTCGCCGGTTACACGCCGACCCTGCTGCCGGACAACATGGCGTCGTTCTCGCAGACCGGCGCGAACCAGGTGACGCTGCAGCTCAAGAAGGCCTACGGCAGCCTCTGGTTCACCTACAACCAGCTGGCGATCCTGACCCCGATGCCCATTGCCTGGGACGTTACGAGCGCCAGCGGCGCTCCGGGTAGCGGCGGGTGCGAGACCGACAGCGCCGCTGACGGATGGGCCAAGTGCAAGGCCGTGTACACGTTCCTGGCCGCGCAGAACAAGGACACTTCGACGTTCGCGACCAACCCGCTGTGGAAGGTCGTCGACGGCCCGTACTCGCTGACCTCGTACAACGTCAACGGCAACTTCACGCTGGTCCCGAACAAGAAGTACTCGGGCGCGCCGAAGCCGTCGGTCACGCTGAAGTTCGTCGAGTACACCAGCGACACTGCCGTCTACACCGGCCTGAAGACCGGCGCGCTCACCACTGACGGCCCGAACATTGGCGTGCCATCGACAGACCTGGCACCGGCGGGGGCGGGCTTCGTGCCGCCGTCCAACCCGCTGGCCGCGTCCGGGTACACCCTTGACCCCGCGTACTCGTACGGCATCGGTTACGCCTACATCAACTTCAACAACCCGACGTACGGCCCGGTGTTCCACCAGCTGTACTTCCGCCAGGCTCTGATGGAGCTGAACGACCAGAAGGCGATGGCATCGACGGTCGGCCGTGGTTACGCTTACCCGACCACGTCCGGAGTGCCGCCGCAGCCGTCCGCTGGCAACCCGTTCATCTCGTCGGACATGAAGGAGAACGGCGGCCAGGGCCCGTACGCGTTCGACCCTGCGAAGGCTGAGGCGCTGCTCAAGGCGCACGGCTGGAAGGTCGTCGGCGGCGTGCTGACCTGCGAGTCGGCTGGCTCGGGCATGTCTGACTGTGGTGCTGGCATCGCCAAGGGCACGCCGGCCAAGTTCTCGATGCTGTACACCTCGGGCGTGTCGGTCCAGGAGGACCAGGTCGACATCCTGAAGTCCGGGCTCGCGCAGGCGGGCATCCAGCTCTCCCCGGTGGGCGAGACGTTCGACACCTTGCTGACGGACACCGTGCCGTGCAAGCCGACGCAGTCGAGCTGCAAGTGGACGTTCCTCTACCTGGGCGGCTGGCTGTTCAACGGTCCTGGCTTCCTGCCAACCGGTGAGCCGCTGTACGCGACTGGATCACCGAACAACTCCGGTAGCTACAGCGACCCGCAGATGGACACGCTGATCAACAACACGCACACCACCTCCGGCGCGGCCGGCATCTCCGCGATGCAGGCCTACGCCAACTACGCGGCGGAGCAGGTTCCGGCGCTGTGGATGCCGTGGCAGACGTCGGTCACCGCGGTGAGCAACAAGCTGCACGGCGCTACGTGGAACCCGTTCCTCACCTGGTTCCCGCAGTACTGGACCTGCAGCAACGCAGCCTGCGGCGTCACCAGCAGCAGCTGAGCTGAGTCGCTAGCGGGATAACATCCGGCGCCGGTCGCCGCGCTGACGGAAACGTCAGCGCGGCGACCGGACCGGAATCTCAGGTGTTGTGAGTAACAACTGGTCGGCGCACTATGGAGGGAGCCCGATGCAATCGGTCGGCAAGCTTGCCGGTGAGGGTCACTGGCGGGCGGGTTGCCCTTCGCGGTGGGCGCTGGGAAACGTCGCTAGCGAAGCCTCACTGGCGAGGCGGCGGCACGGAATGGGGTGCACGCAGTGACCGGATACCTGATCAGGCGGTTGCTCCAGACGATCTTCGTCACCATAATCGTAACGATCATTACTTTTGCTCTCCTGCACGCCGTGCCTGGCGGCGAGGTGCGGGCGATTCTCGGCCTCAGGGCGACCAAGGCAGAGATCGCTAACTATTCCCGGCAGTGGGGCTTCGACCAGCCGGTGTACGTGCAGTACGGCAAGTGGATCTGGCAGCTGATGCACGGCAACTTCGGCTATGACCTGAAGCAGAACGCTCCGGTGTCAACGCTGTTGTGGGCGGTTCTGCCGCGGACCTTCGTGCTGGCGTTCATCGGAACCGGCGTCGGATTGCTCATCGGCATCCCGCTGGGCATCTTCCAGGCGGTCCGCCGCTACTCCGCCATCGACAACGTGGTCACCGGGATCGGTTTCATCGGCTACGGGTCGCCAACCTTCTTCGTCGGTCTCCTGCTCGTGCAGTGGTTCGCGGTCGACCTCCATATCTTCCCGGCCTTCGCGCCGCAGGCATCGTCGATCGGCGGCATCCTCTCTGATCCGGTCGCCCTGGTCCTGCCGGTCGCGACCTACGCGTTCGTTGCGTTCGCGCTCTGGAGCCGCTTCATGCGGTCCTCGGTCATGGACAACATCGTCCAGGACTACGTGCGGACCGCACGGTCCAAGGGCGCAAGCGAGCGGCGGGTGCTGTGGGGGCATATCTTCCGCAACTCGCTGATCTCGATTGTGACGCTGCTTGGCCTGCAACTGCCAGTGGTTATCGGCGGCTCCATCTTCATCGAGTACGTGTTCAACTACCCCGGCATGGGCCTGGCCTTCTTCAATGCCGCGGTCGGCACTGACATCCAGTTCATGCTGGCAGTCACCGTGCTGACCACGCTGATCACGATCGTGGGCAACCTGCTAGCAGACATTGGCTACGCCATGCTCGACCCGAGGGTGAGGTACACCTGATGGTGATGATGCCGCACGATGCCCCGGCCCCGGCCGGTGCGGGCACGCTTGCCCCAGAGGCGCCAGCCAGCGCGCCAGCAGGTCAGACACCTGCCAAGCCGCGGAGCATGTTCCGCCGCGGCTGGGAGGTATTCGCAGAGAACAAGCTGGCCCTGGTCGGGCTCGGCTTCGTGATCTTCATAGTGCTGTTCTGCTTCGTCGGCCCGCACATCTACGTGACTCCGCAAGTCACCGTGCAGACGCAGCTTTATCTCTGCAAGCCCAGCGGCGCGCACCTGCTCGGCTGCGATGAGCTCGGCTATGACGTGATCGGCCGGCTGATGGTGGGCGGGCAGAACTCGATTGAGGTGGGCCTGGCAGCTGCCTTCGTGGCCTGCCTGTTCGGGTCGATCTACGGTGCGGTCTCCGGGTTCGCCGGTGGCGTCGTGGACGCGTTCATGATGCGCATCGTCGACGCGATGCTGTCGATCCCGTTCATCTTCGTCCTGATCATCCTGGCGGTTCTGATCCGGCCGAGCGCACTAACGCTCATCGGGTTCATCGCGATTACCTACTGGCCAGGCCCCGCCCGGCTGGTGCGCGGTGAGACGCTCTCGCTGCGCACCAGGGAGTATGTCGCGGCGGTGAAGGTGGCAGGCGGCCGGAGTAGCCGCGCGGTGCTCCGCCACGTGGTGCCCAACGCGATTGGCACGATCATCGTGCAGGCCACGTTCGCGGTGGCGGACTCGATCCTGATCCTGTCCGGCCTGGGCTTCCTCGGCTTCGGCATCCAGCTACCGTCAACCGACTGGGGCTCCATGCTGTCCAACGGCCTGCAGTTCGTGAACCTCGGCTACTGGTGGCTGATTTATCCGGCTGGCCTCGTCATCATCGCGACCGTGGTGTCCTTCAACTTCATCGGCGACGCACTCCGCGACGCCTTCGAGACCCGGCTGCAGCGCCGGTAGGAGAAAGGTGACCTAGTGGCGCCGCTACTTGAAGTCAACGACCTGCGCACCCAGATCAAGCTGCGCGAGGGTGTCGTGCACGCCGTCGACGGTGTTTCGTTCCAGCTGGAGCCGGGCGAAACCCTGGGCATCGTCGGCGAGTCTGGCTGCGGCAAGACGATGACCGCCTTGTCGATCATGAACCTGCTTCCGACTGGCGGGCACATCGCGACCGGCAGCATCAAGCTCAACGGCCAGGATCTCACCGCCTTGTCGGACGAGCAGATGCGGAATATCCGCGGCAACGAGATCGGCATGATCTTCCAGGATCCGCTGACCTCGCTGAACCCCACCATGACGGTGGGCAGGCAGATTGCCGAGGCCGTTTCCCTGCACCGTGACGTGTCCAAGGAGCAGGCCATGGACAGGGCGGCCGAGGTCCTGGACCTGGTCGGCATCCCGCGCGTCCAGGAGCGGATCAAGGAGTACCCGCACCAGTTCTCCGGCGGCATGCGCCAGCGCGTGATGATCGCCATGGCGCTGGCCTGTGAGCCGAAGCTCCTGATCGCGGACGAGCCAACTACGGCGCTCGACGTGACAATTCAGAAGCAGATCCTGGAGCTGATCGACGACCTGCGCTTGCGCCTTGGCATGTCGGTCATCCTGGTGACACACGACCTGGGCGTGATCGCTGGCCGGGCGGACCGGGTCGCGGTCATGTATGCAGGCAAGATCTCGGAGACCACGGACACCGGGACGCTCTTCACCCGGCCGAGGCACCCCTACACCGAGGCGCTGTTCCAGGCGCTGCCAGACAAGGCCGCCGAGGCCGGGGAGCGACTGTATTCGATCCCGGGCCTGCCCGCCGGACCTGGTCAACCCGCCGCAGGGCTGCCGGTTCGCTGCGCGCTGCCGGTATGTCCAGAGCCGCTGCCGGGACGACGAGCCGCAGCTCGTCGGCGAAGTCGCCGGGCACGAGTTCCGCTGCTTCTATCCGGTCGGGCCGTCGGAGCGCAACGAAGCTGGCCGCCTGACCGCCTACAACGAGGCCCCGAGCGAGAAGCCGCTGACCGGACCGGGCATCGGCAATACGCTGCTCGAGGTCAATCACCTGGTGAAGGACTACGCGGTCACCAAGGGCGCTGTGCTGCAGCGGCGGGTCGGCTGGCTGAGCGCAGTAGCGGACGTGAACTTCGCGATCCGCAGCGGCGAGACGTTCGGCCTGGTCGGCGAGTCGGGCTGCGGGAAGAGCACGATCGGCAAGCTGGTGGTCGGCCTCGAGAAGCCCACCAGCGGGTCGATCAACTTCGACGGCAAGGACCTGGCCAAGAGCAACGCGCGGGAGTATCGCCATGAGCGGCGGAACATCCAGCTGATGTTCCAGGACTCCTATGCTTCTCTCGACCCGCGGATGCGCGCAGGCACGCTGCTGCGCGAGCCGCTGGTGATCCAGCGCATCGGCACCAAGAAGGAACAGGCCGAGAAGGTCGGCGAGATGCTGGACAAGGTCGGACTGCCGCGCACAGCGGCCGACCGTTACCCGCACGAGTTCTCCGGCGGTCAGCGCCAGCGGCTCGGGTTCGCCCGTGCCCTGATGCTGCAGCCTGAGCTCATCGTGGCGGACGAGCCGGTCTCCGCGCTCGACGTGTCCATCCAGGCGCAGGTCCTGAACATGATGAAGGAACTGCAGCGCGACCTGGGCCTCACCTACCTGTTCATCTCGCACGACCTCGGAGTGGTCCGCTACCTCTCCGACAAGATCGGCGTTATGTACCTGGGCAAGCTGGTCGAGGTCGGACCCGCCGAGGAGGTGTACCTGCGGCCAGCGCACCCGTACACCAGGGGGTTGCTGGACTCCGCACCGGTCGCCGACCCGGAGGCCGAGAAGGCCAAGGTCACTGAGGGCGTCACCGGGGAGCTGCCAAGCGCCATCCACCCGCCGTCGGGCTGCCGGTTCAGGACCCGCTGCCCGCTGGCGCAGGCCATCTGCGCGGAGGTGGAGCCGCCGATGCAGATGTTCGCTGGTCAGGGTCACATGGCAGCCTGCCACTTCCCGTTGCAGTCCTCGATCGGCGATGCGGTCGAGGCGTCCGCAATGCCTGCGGCGCCTGCACTGCCGGAATAACGCGCTGACCCGCCAGGTGACAGCGAGCCCGCCGTTCACCACGAGGCCTGAGCTCGCCGGGTCGTTCGGCATGGTGGCGTCCACGCACTGGCTCGCCTCGGCGGCCGGGATGGCGGTGCTGGAGCAGGGCGGCAACGCATTCGACGCCGCCGTGGCAACGGGCCTGGTGCTGCAGGTAGTCGAGCCGCACCTGAACGGTCCGGGTGGCGAGGTGCCGGTCATCGGCTTCAGCGCTGCCGACGGGCAGCCGTTTGTGCTCGACGGGCAGGGACCGGCCCCGGCTGCCGCCACGCCGGAGCACTTCGCCGGTCTCGGCCTGGACCTCATCCCTGGCACGGGGATGCTGGCTGCCTGCGTGCCGGCCGCGTTCGGGACCTGGCTGCTGCTGCTCGAGCGTTACGGCACGCTGCCGCTGCGCCAGGTCATGCAGTACGCGATCGGTTACGCCGAGCACGGCTATCCGATGCTCCCTGCCGCCAGTGATGTCATCGCATCAGTGGCCGGGACGTTCGCCGACCACTGGCCAGGCTCAGCCGAGATCTACCTGTCCGATGGTGTGCCGGCTGCCGGCAGCCGATTTACCAACCGCCCGCTCGCCGCTGTCTATCAGCGCATCGTCGCCGAGTCAGAGAAAGCAGGACCAGGACGGGAACGGCAGATCGAGGCCGCCCGCCGTGCCTTCTACTCCGGTTTCGTGGCTGATGCGATCGCCGCCTTCGTCGCCGGTACCGAGGTCATGGACATCACCGGCCGCCGGAACCTTGGCCTGCTCACCGGTGATGACCTCGCTGCCTGGTCGGCAAGCGTCGAGGCGCCGGTCACTGCGGAGTTCCACGGCCTGACGGTCTGCAAGACAGGCCCGTGGGGGCAAGGGCCGGTGTTCTTGCAGCAACTCGCGCTGCTCGACGCTCTCGGTATCGCCGATCTGCAGCCCGGCAGCGCCGAGTTCATCCACACTGTGGTCGAGGCGAGCAAACTCGCGTTCGCCGACCGCGAGGCCTGGTACGGCGACCCTCGCCAGTCCGCCATCCCGCTCGAAGGCCTGCTGTCACCGCAGTACGCGGCGGCGCGCTGCGAGCTTGTCGGCGGCCAATCGTCCGGCGAGCTACTGCCCGGATCGCCGGACGGAATCGCGCCGCGGTTGCCCGGCTTCGCGCTGGCGGGCTTCCCTGCGACGGACAGTGCCGGCGCAGGTGCTGGCGAACCGTCAGTCCTGAGCTCAGTGGCATACGCACCCGAACTGGGCCCTGGCGACACCTGCCATCTCGACGTCGCCGACCGGTTCGGCAACATGGTGTCCGCCACGCCGAGCGGCGGCTGGCTGCAGAGCTCGCCCGTCATCCCGGGTCTCGGCTTCTGCCTGGGGACCAGGGCGCAGATGTTCACGCTCACACCGGGACTGGCGAGCACGCTAGCGCCACGGCGCCGGCCGCGCACGACGCTGTCGCCAGGTCTCGCGCTCCGGGACGGTCTGCCGTACCTTGCTTTCGGCACACCCGGCGGAGACCAGCAGGACCAGTGGTCGCTGGCGTTCTTCCTGAACCACGTGCTGTACGGGATGAACCTGCAGGAGGCGATCGACGCCCCGGCTTTCCACACCGATCACTTCCCGTCGTCGTTCTATCCCCGGCACTCGCAGCCTCGGTCGCTTGCTGTCGAGTCCAGGGCTGGTGAAACCGCGGTGGCCGGCCTGCGCGCCCGGGGCCATCAGGTCAGCGTGCGGGCGCCCTGGTCGCTCGGCCGGATGAGCGCGGTGTCCGCATCCGGCGGCATGCTGTACGCGGCCGCGAACGCCCGCGGCATGCAGGGTTACGCGGCCGGCCGCTAGCCGGAACTCAGCTCGGCCGGGACAGCCAGACCGGGATGGCCAGGCCGACCGCGACGACCGCGACAATCGATACCGCGATCCTGACGACAGCTCCGGCCGAGCCCGGAGGGAACCCCGGAAGCGCGGCCGCGCCGACAGACAGCGCGGTCAGCCCGGCGCCGATCCCGAGCAGCGGTAGCTGCCCGCGCAGTACCCGGGCGCTCGCGCTGGTCTCAGCGAGGTGCACGGACAGCAGGTAGCTAGTCAGTGCGATGCCCAATATGGCGGTATGCCAGGCGCGGCCCCGGTGCAGGGCCTCAAGCCCCACCGTGGCCACGGTCATGAGTTCTGCCCAGGGCAGTGCCTTAACCAGAGTGACGAGCTGCTGCGCCAGCCGTTCCGCGATGGAGAACGCCGGGAGGACGTCGGTCTCTCGCGGGCTCAGTGCTGTCGCAGCGAGCTGGGCTATGCTCATCACCCCGCCCACGACGGCGACTACCAGCGTCAGCCGCATGCCGGTGCTGGCCGACAGCGGGAACGCCGCCCAGAAGATGACACCGGCCGCCAGCACGGCAGCGACCGTCAGGCCGCTGGCAGGGAACTGGGTGCGGCGCCCCGGCGGCTGCGGACCAGCCGCGGTGCCGGTCACCGGGCGGACACCAGGACGCGCCGGGTGTAGGGGGCCAGGGGTTCGTCCAGGCTGCTAGTTCCGTCCCAGTGCACGACCGGCACGCCGATCTGCGTCAGCGAGAACCGCACAGCCCGCTGCTCGAGCCGCCACGTCCGGGCAGTCAGCCGGGACAGCCTGCTTGCGTCGTGAGTCGGCTCGGCGTTGAGCACGTCCACGACCAGCACGCTGAAGCCGCGCTCCCGCAGGTCGCGCAGCGCCTCGATGAGGCGCGGGTCAAGCAGCGGGCTGAAGACCAGGATCAGCGCGCCCGGCGGCAGCGCCGCGCGCGGCAGCCGGGTCAATCCCGACCTGTGCTCCCAGCCACCCGGAGCGGAGATCATCAGATCCAGCAGCCGGAGGTAGTGCCGGCGCCCCTGGCTCGGGCCGATCCAGCTAAGCCGTCCGGCGTAGATGATCAGCCCGACACGATCGCGCGCCGCAAGGTAGCGGGTCATGACGCCGGCCGCCCCGCGGAGAACCAGATCAAGCGTGCTTGAACCTGGCGTTCCGAGGTCGGTCGTCTCGTCGGCGATGACCACGACATTCTGCGTTCGCTCGGCGGCGAAGGTCGTCAGGTGCAGGGTTCCGTGCCGGGTCGTCGCCGCCCAGTTGATCCGGCGTTGCCGGTCCCCTGGTACGAACTCGCGCACGCCGGCGAACTCGCCGCCGTCACCAGCGGCCCTGGCGGGGTGCTCGCCGAGCCGGCTCGGCAGGCGGCTCAGTACAACGGTCCGTTCCAGCCGGGCTGGCTCTGGCAGGCAGGTCACATGGGGCAGTTGCACCAGCGCGCGCCCCTCGAACAGGCGATAGCGGTCGGTGAAGGTGATCACCAGGATGCCGAGCGAGCACCGGCCCCAGCGGGTCGGCGTCAGCCAGAGCGCGCCTGCCCGGGCCGGCCGGCCGCTCGGCAAGGTCACGGCATCCCCGGCCATGACGGTCTCAGCGGGCTCGATCAGCAGCCTGGCGTCGTAATCCTGCTGCCCGTGGATCTCCACGCGCAGCGTCGTCTGCACGCCTTCGACGACGTTGGTGCTCGGAACGCTGGTGGCGACGCTCACCTGGCCGAACCGGTCGGATCGCCAGGTCGCCAGCAGCATCAGCGCCGGCGCAGCCAGCCCGGCAAATTCGGGGCGGCTGGTGAGCATGGCGAGGATCATGCCCGCCAGCGCCAGGACAAGCAGCCTGCGGGCATGCGCCGACAGGCTCCACCGGACGAGAAGCTGTCGCGGTGCTGCGGGCCCGCTGCCGTCAGCCAACGACCGCCGCCGGATCCGTCCGGGGTACCGGGACGCTGCCGAGAAGCCCGGCGATCACGTCATCAGCGGAGACCTGGCGCACCCACAACTCTGGCCGCAACGTGATCCGGTGCGCCAGCGCCGGAACAGCGATCCGCTTGACGTCATCGGGCACCACGTAGTCCCGGTGCTCTAGCAGCGCCTGCGCTCTCGCCAGCTGCACCAGCGCCAGTCCGCCGCGCGGACTGGCGCCGACCTGGATCTGAGGGTGAGCACGGGTCGCCTGCACGATCGCGACAACGTAGCTGAGTATGTCCTCGGACACCTCGACCTGCTCCAGCGACTCGCGCATGGCGATCAGCTCAGCGCCGGTCGTCACCGGCCGAAGCGACGTCGTTTCCTGGCCACGGTCGAGCCTGCGCTGAAGCATCGCGACCTCGTCCCCGGTCGCGAGATAGCCGAGGCGGAGCCGGACCAGGAACCGGTCGAGCTGAGCTTCGGGCAGCTCATACGTGCCCTCGTACTCGATCGGGTTGTCGGTGGCCAGCACCACGAAGGGCTGCGGCAGGGGGCGCGTCACACCGTCCATGCTGACCTGACCCTCGCCCATCGCCTCGAGCAGCGCCGCCTGGGTTTTCGGCGGCGTTCTGTTGATCTCGTCGGCAAGTAGCAGCTGAGTGAAAACAGGGCCCGGCCGGAATACCATCTGCCCGGTGCGCTGGTCATACAGCGGCGCCCCGACAACGTCAGACGGAAGCAGGTCAGGGGTGAACTGGATGCGGGCGAATTCCAGCCCGAGCGCAGTGGCGAAGGACCGTGCTATCAGTGTCTTTCCAAGTCCTGGCAGATCCTCCAGCAGGACGTGACCGCCAGCCAGGATGGCGGTCATCACCAGCTCGAGAGTACGGCGGCGGCCGACCACGGCTCGTTCGATCTCGTCCAGCACAGCCGTAATGCGCTCTGCCGTCTGGCCGGGCGTCCAGTTCGGTTCCGTCATAGTCGCTCCAGTCGGTCGATGATGGCAGCGAGCGTGCGCGAGCGGGATTCCGGGCCGGAGGCGGTCGGTCTCGGCCGGACGGGCCGGGTCGAGCCAGAACCACAGCGTGTCGTCGCGAGGTCCGGGTAGCAGGAGCCGCCGGGCGGTCTCCGGGTCGTGGTACAGGTTGATACCGTGCCGTTCAGCCAGCCTGGCGGCCAGCAGATGCTGGAGTACCGGGCGCAAGTCGGCGTCATAGCTCACCATCGATGCCGTGGCATCGTGCAGCATTCTGCGCTTGCGCCAGAATCCGAGAAAGCTTGTGTGATGGCGGCCCTGGCGCTGCGCTTGCTCGACCAGCGGCCGGCTGCCCGCAGGGGCGAGCGCCGGCAGCACTGCGAGCGCCGCAAGGGTCCAGCCGCCGACCGCGAACACCGCAGCGCCGAGCCCGGCATAGGCGTAGACCGCGAGGCTAGTGCTCAGCACCAGAAACGCGGCGCACGTCAGCTCAGGCAGGCAGGCCAGCCAGCCGGCCCCGTGGTGCCGGCACAGCCGTGGTTGCCGGTACAGCCGTGGTTGCCGGCACAGCCGAGTTGGCCGATGCGCCGTTACCGGCCTGCGCCGCCTCGCGGCCAGCACGATGCGTCATTGGGCAGCCCGTCCGATCACCTGCGTGCCGCGCAGTTCGTCAGAGATCACATCCAGAGCCTGCCTGGCGTCATCCTTAGCCGCATCGGCGAGCGGATGGCTGGAGAACCTGGCCTCGTAGAACAATCCGGTCAGCCTGCCGGCGGCTGGTCCCTGAATCAAGCCGGACGCTACTGCCCTCGCGAGCAACTCGTCTGGAGTCTCCGCCGCCGTCCGGGCAGCCCCGGCGCCGGCGAGACTGCCTTCCATCGCGACGTAACACGCGATGATCGCAGCTCGCGCGTCATCGACCGCCCGCAGGGCCGTGCGGCCTGACTCGACTGCTTTGTGCAGCTCAGTGCTGTCATCGTCGGCGAGGCCGGCAACGTAACCGCCGGGTCCGCGTGCCCTGATCCGGCTGATCAGGACCACGCAGATAACGAGCGCGACCAGGACGACCACCGCGATCAGCACGTAGAGGAGGTAGCTGCTACCGGCTGGCACTGCGGGCAGCCGGCGCGGCGGGTGCTTCGGCTGGCGCTGCCGCTGGCTGCGACCTTGCAGCGTATTGAGCCAGTTGCTATTGGCCTTGACGGCGGTCAGGTTGACTATCACGATCACGATGATCGCGATCATGGCAAGCGCAGCCAGCCAGCGCACCAGCTTTCGCAACGCGCCCGCCAGGTGCCCGGCGTCAGGCGCGCGCCTGGTGCGGATAGCCAGGGCAACCTGAAGCCCGCCGAGCGCAGCCCAGAGACAGATTCCGATGGCGAGCGCGTCCTGGCGCAACGGACCACGGCCGGCGACTGCCGGTCCCGCAGCCCGGATCCCGGCGATCACCGAAACCAGGAGCAGCGCGATAATGACCGGCTGGCTGTAGCGGGCAAGACCAGGCGCGCCGGCGCCAGAGGGCGACGATGCGGCGGCACGCGAGTCTTCGACGCTCGCTTCCCCGTTGGCCACCGTAATGTCCTCGACATTCCAAGCCGGCATACCCCCGGTCCCGGCACATTGCGCCACCATAATGTCATGAGATCGCCACTGTGGCCGATCTTAGGCTGCGCCGATCAGCCGAAGGGCTATCCGGAATCAGCCTCACGGCTGATGCTTGTGACGGCAGAAGCTGGGAGGGTGTTGCCCGACAAGCGGCGCCTGCCGCGATACCCGCCTCCTGACGGCGGCGTCCGCGGCAGGCCGGGGAACGCTGATTCGGAGGGGTTGTGATCTCGCAGGCAATGCCGCCGACCAGTGACCGGGGGCGGCCTGCTGCTCCGGACGCGGTGATCCGGACGGCAGCTCTGACCAAGCGTTACGGCACTTCAGTGACAGCGCTTGATGAGCTGACAGTCGTCGTCGGCGCGGGCATCACTGGCCTGATCGGGGCCAACGGCGCCGGCAAGTCCACGCTCATCAAGATCCTGCTCGGGCTGCTGGAGCCGACTAGCGGGACTGCGGCGGTGCTCGGTCACGACTGCGTGACCGACGGGTTCGCGATCCGGACGGTGACCGGCTACATGCCCGAGCACGACTGCCTGCCGCCAGACGTGACCGCGACCGAGCTGGTCACGCACCTCGGCCGGATGTCCGGCCTGCCGGCCACTGCTGCCAGGGAACGGGCCGCCGACTCGCTTCGCCACGTCGGCCTGTACGAGGAGCGCTACCGCCAGATCGGCACCTACTCCACGGGCATGAAGCAGCGGGTCAAGCTAGCGCAGGCCCTGGTCGGTGACCCGCGGCTGCTGCTGCTCGACGAACCGACCAACGGCCTTGACCCGGCCGGCCGGTCGGCGATGCTCGAGCTGATCGCCCGGATCGGGGCGGAGTTCGGTATCTCGATTCTGGTCGCCTCGCATCTGCTCGGCGAGATCGAGCAGATCTGCGATCAGCTCGTCGCAATCGACGGCGGCCGGCTGCTGCGAGCCGACACCATCAGCTCGGTGACGCAGGCCAGCGCGGTGCTGCTGGTCGAGGTAGACGAGGGCATCGAACTGCTCCAGGCCGAGCTTGCCCGGCGGGGCCTGACTCCGGTGCCAGCTGAGCGCGGCCTGCTAGTGCAGCTGGCCGGCGATGAGACCTACGACGTGATCCGCGACAGCGTCGCCGATCTCGGCCTGCCGCTCAGCCGGATGGAGCAGCGCAGGCACCGGGTCGAGGAGCTGTTCCGTACCGACCCGGCACTCGCTGGCACGGTACCGGATTCGGGGGCGATGGGAGCTGTCCAGTGCCAGCTGACGCGCAAGCTGCCGAGACCAGCGGGGTCATTCACAACATTGGCTACCGCCGGTATGACGACGTGCGGCTCGGCCGCCCGGCGATCGTCAGGGCGCTGACCTGGCACAGCCTGCGGTCGGCGTTCGGGATCGGCCGCGGCGCCAAGGCCAAGATCTTTCCGGCGCTGCTCTTCGCGCTGATGTGCCTGCCTGCAGCGGTCAACGCGGTGGCCGTTGCCACGAATCCCGGCGGCCAGCCGCTAGTCAGCTACGACAGCTACATCCCGGTGCTGCGGACGATCGTGATGCTGATCTTCGTGGCGCTGGCCGCGCCGAACCTGGTGTCGAGTGACCTGCGCAACCACACGCTGCCGCTGTATTTCGCCAGGCCGATCAGCCGGATCGACTATCCGGTCGCCAAGCTGGTCGCGTTCGTGCTCTGCCTGCCTGCTGATGGTCGAGATCCCGCTGCTCATCCTGTATCTCGGCAACGTGTCCCAGGCACACGGCGCCACGCGGTGTGGGCGCAGACTCTGCAGCTCGGCCCCGGCCTGCTCTACGGCGTTGCCTGGGCGGTGCTGCTGGCCAGCATCGGCCTGCTGCTGGCCAGTCTTACCGGCAAGCGAGTCTTCGCGATGTGCGCGATCGGCATCCCGTTGTTCTTCTCCTGGATCCTGGCCAATGTGCTGGCGAACGTCGGCGCTCAGGCGTTCCGGCCGGTTGGTGCAGGCCAGCCGCCTGTCGTCGCCAGCCTGGCCGGACTGATCAGCCCGTTCACGTTGCTGGGCGGCGTGCTGCGGTGGCTGCAGGGGAATCCGGCAATCGGTCCGGCCGTATCACCCGCTGCAGGCGACAACGATCGGCGGCTACGGGCCTGTTTATGGCGCGCTGTTCGTCGTCCTGACGGTCGCGGCCATCGCAGGGCTGTTCGCCCGCTACCGGAGAGTTGGTGTGGCGTGACCGAGATCGACCTGCGCAGTGTCTCGCGCTGGTACGGCAACGTGGTAGCCGTCAACGACATCTCGATGACTATCGGGCCTGGCGTCACCGGGCTGCTCGGTCCGAATGGCGCCGGCAAGACGACGATCCTGAACATGATGGCCGGCTTCCTCACGCCGTCCCGCGGCGAGATCACGGTGGCCGGGCAGACCGCCTGGCGTAACCCCGCTCATGTTCCGTCAGGTGGGCATCGTGCCCGAGCGCGATTCGGTGTACGCGTTCCTGACCGGCAGCGGAGTTCGTCAAGGTCAGCGCCCGGCTGCACGGCCTGGCCGACGCCGACGCCGCAGCGCAGCGAGCCATCGACCTGCTGGAGATGAACGAGGCGCAGGACCGGCGGATCTCGACCTACTCCAAGGGCATGCGGCAGCGCATCAAGGTCGCGGCCGCTCTGGTTCATGACCCCGAGGTCATTGCTGCTGGACGAGCCGTTCAACGGCATGGACCCGAGGCAGCGACTGCACATGATGGAGCTGCTGCACGCGCAAGGCGAGCCAGGGCAGGGTCATCGTGTTCAGCTCGCACATCCTGGAGGAAGTGGAGCGGCTGTCCGGCGTCATCCAGGTGATCGTCGGCGGCCGGCTGGCCGCCTCCGGTGACTTCCGGGCGATCCGGCGGCTGATGACCAACCGGCCTCACGTGTTCCTGGTGCACTCATCCGACGACCGGGCGCTCGGCGCGGCGCTGATCGGCCGGCCCGCGGTCAGCGCGGTCGAGTTGACCGCGCACGGCCTGCAGGTCCGCGCGTCCGACTACGGAATGTTCACCAGGGAAGTTGCCGGGCTTAGCCGTGATCACGGTATCCGGCTCCGGCAGGTGCTGCCCGCGGACGAGTCCCTGGAAAGCGTCTTTACTTACCTGCTGGCGTCATGATGACTCGCGTCACCACGGGAGGCCGCCCGGCGATGGACAACAAGATGACCGGACAGCCGCTACCTGGCTTGCTCAACACAGACATCATCCGCCTCACCCTGCGCGCGGCCATCGGCCGGAAACGGACTCTGCTGTTCGTGCTGCCAGCCGTCATCCTGATCGGCATTTCGGCACTGCTGAAGGCCACGACGAACAGTCCGCTCTGGCCGCCGGAGGTCCTGGGCACGGTCGGCTACCTGATTCTCGCTCTGACCGCGCTGATCGTGGGCGGCAGTGTCCTCGGCGCAGAGATTGACGACGGCAGCATCCTGCACCTGCTGGCGACGCCGGTGAGCCGCCGGACGGTGATACTGAGCAAGTACCTGGTGGCTGTCGGGCTGACGATCGCGTTCGCCGCGGTGCCTGAGTACCTGGCGGGCGCGATCGCCACCGGCGCCTGCGAGCGGACTGGCCGTCGGGTTGTTCGTCGGCGCGCTGGCGGGCTCGGTCATCTACAACGCGTTGTTCCTGATGCTGACGGCGGTGTTCAGTCCCGGCCGGGCGCTCGCGTTCGGGCTGCTGTACGTGCTGCTCTGGGAGGGCCTGCTGGCCAGCCTGGTGCCGGGCGTAGGCCTGCTGTCAGCCGGGCACTACATCGCTGGCGATCGCGAACTCGATCGCGCACAATCCGGCGCTGCATGCGTACCTGAACGTCGGCACCGGGATCGGCATGGGCCTGGTTGTGACCGTCGCGTCGCTGGCGTTCGCATCGATCACGCTGTCCGGGTTCAACGTCGCAGGCGACGGCACCTGACCTGGCGCCGGTGCTTAGCGAGGCGTGCTCTCGTCCGGCCGGAAGGCTGGTCCGTGCCCGGGAATGATGACCGTGGCCACGGCCAGGATCCGGGCGCGGCTGGCGGCCAGCACTGCGGCGTCCGGTGCGAACGGATCGTCGGCCGGGCCGTCTGACGCCCACCAGGCATGGGTGCATGCGTGCACTCCGTCCGGCGTCGCTGCCAGCGTCGTGATGTCTTCGGCGGTGTGACCAGGCGTGGCGATCAGCCGGATCGCCGGACTCAGCTGGTAACCGTCGGCTTCCCGGCTGATCCAGAGGTCGCCGTCGTAGATCGCCCAGTGATCATGGATCCGGGCCGCCGGGAACAAGCGCTGCGTTGACGGTGTGATCGGGATGATGGTGGCTGAACACGATGTCGGTCACGGTCTCGCGGCGCCACACCCTGCGCGGCGAGCGCGGTCAGCAGGTCCTGCCGCGAGGCGACCATACCCGGATCGACGATGACGGTGACGTCGCCGTCCTGAATCAGCGTGACGGTACTTCCGACGTGCTCGCCGTCGTCGGTCTTCGCGGGCGTAGCCCGCCGAAAGCACGTGCACGGCCGCGGATCCGGTCAGCGGGAAGTCAGTCTCGGGCATGCGCAGACCTTATCGGCAGGGCGTAGGCACACCAGCAGCAGAGGCGCTGTTGCTCTGGACAGCGGCGGCACTGGTGCGACGGTGCCCGAGGCTGCGGGCAGGACGAGGTGCCGACTAGGCTGAGCTGCCGGCCTTGGCGGCGGCCTTGAGTTGCTTCTTGTAGGCCCGTACAGCGGCCAGCGAGACGTCGTCGACGATGTCGGCTACCGAGTAGTGCGAGCCGTCCTCGCCGAAGCGGCCGGCCGCCTCTCGCCAGCCGTCCGGCTGGACGCCAAGCTGCTTGCCCAGCAGTGCGGCGAAGATCTGCGCCTTGTTGCCGCCGAAGCCGGGCAGCTCGGCGAGCCTGGCTACGAGTTCCTTGCCCGGTCGCGGCGCTGGTCCAGACCGCTGCGGCGTCGCCGTCGTAGCGGTCGACGATCAGCCTGGCCAGGTCCTGCGTCCTGGCTGCCATTGCCTTAGGGAAGCGGTGCAGGGCCGGCCGCTCGGCGAAGACCACCGCCAGTGCTTCTGGGTCGAATTCGGCCAGCTCCGCGGCAGTCGGCTCGTGCCCGAGGCGCTTGACCAGCTCATAGGGCGAGCTGAACGCCTTTTCGAGCGGCACCTGCTGATCAAGCAGCATGCCGATCAGCAGTGCGAGCGGATCGCGGGTGAGCAGCTCGTTGGCTTCGGCCTGGACCGGCAGCGAAAGCGTCATGGGTGTCATCATCTACCATCAGGCGCATGGGCAGGAACTGGCTCGGCAGGCCGGCCGTTTCACCGCCGCCAGCATCCCGCCGGCACCGCGCCGCTGTGACCTGCGGCGGGGAACTAGGGACCAGCTGGATAGTTGCTATAACAGGGGAACGAAGTTCCCGGAGGGAGTCCGGCATGGCACCGCGTTTCAGGTATGGCCTCATCGGGGTCGTGATCGGGCTGCTGCTAGTCATAATTGGCCACCCGATCATCGGCCTCGTCGTGATCGCAGCCACCATCGCAATTCCTGCTATCGCCTATGCCATGCTCAGCCCGGAGCAGCGCCGCAGGCTGCGCCGGAACCGTGACCGCAAGCAACTCGGCGGCTGACGGCTAGCGCTCGATCCGGGCTCGTGTGCAGGAGGCCGGCTCGGAAGCGCGCGTTCCCGGCCTGGTTGTGGTGAGCCTGCGCTCAGGGCTGGGTGGGCTGCCAGAACGCCGGGAACTCCCGCGGCGCGTCTGGTCCCTCGTAATGCGCTAGGGGCCGGAATATGCGGTTGTCACCGATCTGCTCCAGCACGTTGGCCATCCAGCCGATGATCCGGCTGCAAGCGAACGTCGCGGTGAACATTTCGCGGGGCAGCCCCGCAGCCTCGAGGACGACGCCGGCGTAGAACTCGACATTTGCATAGAGTTCCCGGCCAGGCTTGAGCTCGGCGAGCAGCCGGACCGCGGTCTTCTCCACGATCTCGGAGAACTCGACGCGCTCGCTGTGCAGCTCCCTTGCCACTTCGTGCAGCAGCGCTGAGCGGGGATCGATGGTCTTGTAGATCCGGTGGCCGAAGCCCATGAGCTTGTCGCCGTGCTCGATGGCGTTCCGTAGCCACGGCTCGGCGTTGTCCGGCGTGCCAATCGCATCCAGCATGTCGAACACTCGCGCCGGAGCACCGCCGTGGAACGGGCCGGATAGCGCTCCGAGCGCTCCGGAGACGACAGCCCCCAGGTCAGCTCCCGACGAGGCGATCACCCGCGAGGTGAAAGTGGAGTTGTTGAACCCGTGGTCGATCGTCAGCATCAGGTACCGCTCGACGGCGTACCTGGCCCGGTCATCGGGCACTACGCCGTTGATCATGTACAGGTAGTTCTCGCTGTAACCGAGGTCGGCTCGCGGCTGCACCGGTTCCAGGCCGCTGGCCAGCCGGAACAGCTGCGCGGCTAGCACCGGCATGATCGCCGGCAAGCGCTCGGCCTGCTCGGCTGTCTGAGCGTCGCTCTGATCAGTCCATGGTTTGCAGCCCATCGCCTGAGCGGCGACGGAGATCGCAGTACGCAGCGACGCGAGCGAACCGGGCGGGCTCAGCTTGGCTATGGCAGGCAGCAGCTCGGCGACGCCCGCGGGCAGCTCACGCAGTTCGGCGGTTTCCCTGCCGAAGCTCGCCCGCTGCTGCTCGGTGGGCAGATCACCGCGCAGGAGCAGGTGCCAGGCATCTTCAACCCGGCCGCGGCGGGCGATGTCGACAGCGTTGTATCCGCGGTAGTGGTAAAAGCCCTGGCGGCCGAGCACGTCGGAAACCTCAGTGCGGGCGACCGACACTCCAGCAAGCCCGGCGGGCGCCTCATAAGGCGCGGTAGCGACGTCTGCTGAGGCGCTCATGCTGCTCCTTAGACCTGCGAGCGGGAACTGATCTCATGTTGATCACTACTGCACAGCTGTGTCAATATTGATTTTTAATCAACATACGTGGGCGCAGGTAGCGGGCTTCGAGGCCGCTGGCCGTGGCGTCGCGGCCTGGTCGAGGGCTGGCGCAGACAGGAGGGACGCTGGTGACCGAGTGGATCGGCGCTGCGGAGGCCGCGCAGCGTCTGGGCATCAAGCAGGCGAGCCTGTACGCCTACGTCAGTCGCGGCGTGCTCGGTCGCCGCCGCGAGACCGACGGGCGGGCCAGCATGTTCGATGCCGGCGAGGTCGACGAACTGGCTCGCAAGGGACGGCCGCGACGTCTCCGCGCCGGCAGTCTGGCCGAGTTGGTCATCGAGTCCGCGCTGACCGAGATCACCAGCACTACCCAGCGCTATCGAGGTCATGACGCGACGGAGCTGGCGTTGCGGCGCAGTTTCGAGGACGTGGCGATGCTGCTGTGGACGGGAGCGCTGCCGGCCGCAGACTCGGGGCAGGCGGGGGAGCCCGGCTCGGTGACGGCGCCCGCGAGCGACTGGCAGGCTACCGCCGAGGCCCTGGCCGCTGGCCGCGCCGCTCAGGCCGCGCTGCCGGCCGGCACTCTGCCGCTCGAGCGCCTGCAGGTCATCGTGCCGGCACTGGCCGCCACCGATCAGTTCCGGCTGCACCTGGACGTGCCCGCTGTCGTGCAGGCAGGCAAGGCCCTGGTGGCCGGCATGACGGGAGCGCTGCCCGATCCGAGGGCCCTGGCTGATGAGAGCGCGCCGCCCCAGCCGAGTGCGGCAGCCGGGACGTCGACTGCCGGGATAGCTGGCGCCGGGTCGGCCGGCCTTGAGGTGGCCGCCAGGCTCGCGCCGAAGCTGTGCGCCGGGCCGGTTCCGTCTGGCCTGATCCGGGTGCTGAACGCCGCGCTGGTTCTGGTCGCTGACCACGAGCTGGCCGCCTCGACGCTTGCGGCCAGGGTCGCCGCTTCGATGCGGGCCGACCCGTACGCGGTCGTCGCGACCGGCCTCGGCGCTATGGGCGGCGCTCTGCATGGCGGGGCGGCGCTCGGTGCCGAGCTAATGCTGAGCTCAGCGAGCTCACCGGCGGACGCGCCGCGCGTGGTCGGCGACCTGCTCCGGCGCGGGGAGAAGCTCCCTGGCTTCGGTCACTTTGTATACAAGGATGGTGATCCGCGGGCGAACTTGCTGCTCCGCCTGATCTCCGAGTTCGCGCCCGATGCGCCGCAACTGGCGATCGCTTCGGCCGTGACGGACGAGGCACGCCGGCGCGCGCTGCCGGAACCCAATATCGAGTTTGCCCTCGCGGTGCTGGCCGGAGTCGCCGGAATGATCCGCGGCTCGGGGGAGGCGATTTTCGCGACCGGGCGCACCGCCGGCTGGCTCGCGCACGCTCTGGAGGAGTACGAGCGCAACATCCCGATCCGGCCGCGCAGTGTGTATACCGGACCGGTAGCCGCGACCTGAGGCCCTTATCGAGATCCGGCTTTTGCCATTCCGTAATGGCTGAACGCTTCACTGTGCGATAGGTCCCGCGACATGCCGGTTGTTCGCTTGCGCGGGGTGACCGGCGCGGTGCTCAATTCTGCCCGGCTGGCGGGCCGGATGACCTCGGTGACGGCGCTCGCGAGGAGGACGGGGATGGTGCTGACCAGGGCGAAGTGCCTGAGTTGGGGGACGTTGGCCCTATGCGTCGTGCTACCGTTCGTTGCGGGCACGCCGGCCGGAGCCAGCCCTCTCGGCGCGGCGCCGTTCTGCTGCCGCAACGCCCCGCCGTGGCGCGGCGTCGCCGGATTCAGGCTC
Organism: uncultured Actinomycetota bacterium; assembly: GCA_963831615.1. GTDB lineage: Bacteria > Actinomycetota > Actinomycetes > Streptosporangiales > Streptosporangiaceae > JAJYUU01. The sequence continues at coordinate 2,035,991 of CAWHQU010000008.1, forward strand.
AGTCGGACCGCCGGCTTCGCGGATGTCGCGGCCATTAGCCGTGACGACGCCTGGGCGGTGGGTGATACCGGGTTTGCGGATACCGGCGGGATCGCCGTGCACTGGAACGGCAATGTCTGGCGCCAGGTGCCGCTCCCGCTGACGCGCTTCGTTCCGGTCAGCGTCTCGGCTCGTCCCGGTAGTAGCGCCTGGGTGTTCGGCTATCAGGACAACCCCGGCGTTGACGTGACCGATTTTCCTGCCTACGGCCTGGAGTGGGTGCGCGGGAAATGGCACGTTCACCGCCTGCCATCGGACCGGGCTGTATGGACCGTACTCGGCGACCTGCAGTCGGCCGTGCTCACCAATGACGATGTCTGGATTACCGGCAACGGGCTGGACAACCTCGGCCAGCCCACCGACAACCTCGCGTGGAACTGGACAGGCTCCGGCTGGGTCAGGTACTCACTGCATGTCTCCGGTGTCCGCTACATCAGCGGATCATCCGGCGGCAATGTCTGGGTTGCAGGGTCCGGCGGCGGCGGCCGGTCGTTCGCGCTGCGCTGGAACGGAGCGGGATGGCGGCGGATACACGTCCCGGACCTGATGCAGGCCAGCGTGGTGGCGGACTCCGCGCATAACGTCTGGCTTGCCGGGTCAGTCATGCGCGATGGCGTCACCCAGGCTGCTGTCGCTCGCTGGAACGGCATTCGCTGGTCGGCGCGGAGCCTGATCCCGTTCGTTCAGGTTGCCGACTCCCCGGCGTCGACCGACTGGCACGGCGGCCTGTGGTTCGGGGAGTACGCTCACGAAACGGGCGGGACCTGGTACGTTCCGACGGCTCTCGCGTCCTGGCACGGCTGTCAGTTCGGTGCCGGAACCGGCGTTGTCGCTGCCATCCCCGGCACCTCGGCTGCCTGGTTCGCGGGCGCCTGCGGCAGGGATCACTCCACCCGGCTCATTCCGGCGATCGCGGCGGACGGCCGTCTCTAGCCTGCGACCGTTCCCTGCTACCCGGCAGCCGTAGCAAATGGCCTACTGCGGTCCGGATACCGCGCGCCGCCCGGCCGCCTCGGAACAGTATGATCGCCATTGTCCGCTGGCGCGGCAGGCCGGTGACAAGAATGGCAGACGAGGCGAGCACGAATGACCGCAGAGCACGCAACCTTTGATACCTCGGTAGCCCACCATGCACGCATCGCTGATTACCTGCTCGGGGGCCGGGACAACTTCGCCGCCGACCGCAAGGCCGCCGAGGCGATGATCCAGGCCTATCCGACAATGGTCGAGCTCATGCGGGCTAACCGGGCCTACCTGCGCCGGGTGGCGCGATTCCTGACCGGCGAGGCGGGCATCCGGCAGTTCCTCGACATCGGCACCGGCATCCCGACGGCGGGCAACACCCACGAGGTGGCGCAGGAGATAGCGCCGGACTGCCGGGTTGTCTACGTCGATTACGATCCGGTCGTCCTGGCCCACGCCCGTGCCCTGCTCACCAGTCCACGGCCAAGGCGTCACCGACTATGTCGACGCCGATCTCCGGGACGTGACGAAGGTTCTGACCGGCGCCGCCCAGACGCTGGACTTCGGCAAGCCGGTAGCCGTCACCGTGACCATGACCCTGCACGCCATCCCCGACGAGGACGACCCGCACGCGATCGTGGCCCAGATCATGAACGCCATGCCCGCGGGCAGCTACCTGTCCATCTCGCACCCGGCGTCAGACATCGAGCCGGAAAAGGCGGCCGATATCGCCGACCGCCTGAAGCCGCTTAGCTACCAGCAGTACACCCCCCGCACCCGCGCCCAGGTGCTGCGATTCTTCGACGGGCTGGAACTGGTCGAGCCCGGGCTCGTCCAGGTCCAGCAATGGCGCCCGAGCATCGAGACGCACGAGACCTTCTCGGTCTGGGCCGGGGTCGCGCGCAAGTAGCGGCTTTCCCGGATCGCGGGCGCGGCGTCGTCAGGTGAGCTTGCGAGCCAGCCCGGCATAACCGGGGATTTGGTCGCCGTCGTCGGGTGCGGCTGATCCTGGGCGCCCGACAGGTCCGGCCCGGTGCTATATGCCAGGACAGCTGGCCGGGCGTGAGGCGGGAATGTGACAGCGGGGCCCGCGCTTATCCCAGGCAAACCTGAACGGAGAAAGTGCGATGGCCGTCCGCCGACTGAACCACGCCGTCCTTTACGTGCGCGACCTTGCCGCGACTGTCGAGTTCTACACCGACGCGCTCGGCTTCGAGGTTGCCATGGAGATACCGGGCCGGGCCGCCTTCCTGCGCGCCCAGGGTACGGCCAACGATCACGACCTCGGCCTGTTCTCGGTGCCCGAAGGTCAGTTGCCACAGGGCAGCTACCTTGGCCTGTACCACCTCGCCTGGGAGGTCGGCACGCTGGCTGAGCTGGCCGCGGTTCGCGAGCGGCTTGCCGCCAGGAACGCCCTCGTCGGGGCCAGCGACCATCGCGTTTCCAAGTCGCTCTACGCCAAGGACCCGAGCGGCATCGAGTTTGAGGTTATGTGGCGGGTGCCAGCCGAGGACTGGGTGCAGGAAACCGCTGACGGCTCGATGATCAGGCCGCTCGACCTGGAGGCAGAGATCGCTCGCTGGGGCGACCGCGTCACCGGCGCGGCGGCGGGATCGGTCACCTGACACCTGACTTTTCACGGATTCTTGCGGCGCAAAACATCACAAATACGCCTACAGCGGCGACAAAATCGATGAAAAGTGAGATCCAAGAGCCATCCTGGCCCTCGGTGGAGCCGGATTCCTTCGGTAACGTCCGATTGGCGGAGGGCGTCGGCGGGCCTCAGCCGGACAGCGACCGGCCGTCGGACGAGCCTTGGCCAAGGGAAGCGGACCCGTACGGCTTCGTACGGACCTCTATCGTGCCCTTGTAGCCGATGCCGCGGACGTGCACGACGGGTGCGTCGGCCGGAAGGCGACTCTCCAGGTCCTCTTCTGCTGACCAGCCCTTGCTCACGCCGAAGCCGTCGAGCTCGACCCGGACGCCGAGCGGGACCAGCACATCGATGCGGGACTTGTAGGCGACCGCGAACAGCGTGGTCACCGGCCCGCTCAGTTCCGCGGCGCGCAGGTCGATGTGACCGTTGCCCTTGTAGACAATTGCCCGGAACTGCTCGGGCACCAGCCAGCGTCCGCCCCGCCGGATGGAGCTCTTGTACGCGATAGCGAACCGGCCCGGCTTGCGGGCGCCCGCGGCAGCAGGCGCGGCAACCCGCGCAGATCCTGTGCTCTGCGGCAGGTCGCGGGTGAGCACGGCCAGGTCGCTGCTCAGCCGGGCGGTCAGCGCGGCCCTCGTTCGCTGGTCAAAGTCCTCGTCGTCGAGCCTGCCTTCGGCGAAGGCTTCCTGCAGCTGCTGGACGACGGCGTCCCGGTCGCGGTCGCCAGCCCGCATGGCCTGCGGATCCGGGGGCAGGTCAGCGCCTGGCCGGGGATCGGACTGGCAGGCTGACTCCATCGCGCGCCTCCATGATGTGTCGCACCTAAGTCAAGATGTATCTCAACTTAGCATGTCAGCCGTCGCCGTGCTGCAGCCGCTCGCGCACTCCGGCGGCCTCCTCGATGCCGGACAGCGGAAGGGCGGCCAAGTCGGGGCGTTGCGACAGCCGGCCGTCGGCGCAGAGCCGCGTTCCAGCTAGCAGCCGGCGTAGCAGAGCGCGCGTTCCTGCTAGCCGCGGGCGAGCTCGGCGTACAGGCCGGCCGTCTGGGCGGCGATCTTAGCCCAGCTGAACTCCGCCGTTGCCCTGCGCCGGCCGCTGGCGCCGAACTCGGCCGCCTTCGCCGGGTCAGCGATCAGCGCGTTGACAGCGGCTGCCAGCGCTTGCTCGTCACCGGGCGGTACGAGCAGCCCGGTCTGGCCGTCTGCCACCACCTCGGGGATGCCGCCGACGGCCGACGCGACCACGGCGGCGCCGCATGCCATCGCCTCCAGGTTGACGATCCCGAGCGGCTCGTACTCCGACGGGCAGGCGAACATAGTGGCATGGCTGAGGATCTGGATCACCTCGGACTTGGCGAGCATTCCGGGCAGCCAGATGATCCCGGAGCGGCTCGCGCGCAGGTGCTCGACAAGCCCGGTCACCTCGGCCTGAAGCTCGGCAGTATCAGCCTGCCCCGCGCACAGCACCAGTTGCGCCGCGGGATCGATCCACTCGGCCGCCCGCAGCAGCACAGGCAGGCCCTTCTGCCGCGTCACGCGCCCGACGAACACCACGGACGGCGCGGCCGGGTCGATGCCGAACCGGTCCAGCACGTCGCGGCCATGATCTGGCCGGTATTGCTCCGCGTCGATCCCGTTGTAGATCACGTGCACGCGATCGGCGGGCACTGCCGGGTAGGAAACGAGGATGTCGGCGGCCATCCCTTGCGACACTGCGATGACGGCAGCGGCGGACTCGATGGCGGTGCGTTCGCACCAGCTCGACAAGGCATAACCGCCGCCGAGTTGCTCGGCCTTCCACGGCCGGAGGGGCTCGAGCGAGTGCGCGGTCATGACGTGCGGCACGCCGTAGAGCAGTGAGCTCAGGTAACCGGCCAGGTTGGCATACCAGGTGTGCGAGTGGACCAGGTCGGCGCCGCCTGCGGCGGCGGTCATGGCGAGGTCGGTCGAGATCACCTGGAGCGCGGAATTCGCGCCGGCGAGTTTGTCCCACGGCCGGTGCGCGACTGCGGGCGGTACGCGCGGGTCAGTGTCCGTGGCTAGGGCGGCGGCCGGCCGCTCCGCGCCCTGGCAGTGCACGGTTAGGTCGACCAGGCCGGCCAGCGACCTGGCCAGGTACTCCACGTGCACGCCCGCGCCGCCATAAACCTCCGGCGGGTACTCCCTGGTCAGCATCGCGACCCGGAGCGGCTGCGTGCTCCCGGCGGCAGCCTCCGTCACGAGCCCGTTCCCGTCATGGATGCGACCTGCTCACAATGGCACTTCCTGGCCCTTGCCGACGACGGTGATGCCGCCTTCGGACACCACGAAGCCCCGGGCGCGGTCGTGCTCCTTGTCGACCCCGATGACGGCGCCTTCCGGAACCTCGACGTTCTTGTCGATGATGGCGTTCTCGACGACGGCGTACCGCCCGATCTTGGTGTTATGCAAGATGACGGCGCGCTCGACCCTGGACCAGCTGTTCACCCGGACGCCGGGCGACAGTACCGCGTCCCGGACGAGACCGCCGGACACGATCACGCCGTTGCTTACCACGCTGTTGATCGCCCTGCCGACCCGGTCGCCGCTGTCGTGCACGAACTTAGCTGGCGGTTGCGACGGCACCTGGGTCAGCAGCGGCCACCTGTCGTTGTAGAGGTTGAAGATCGGATGAACGGCGCACAAGTCCATCTGGGCTTCGAAGTATGAGTCCAGCGTTCCGACATCGCGCCAGTAGCCGGCGTCGCGCGGCTCGGCGCCGGGAACCTTGTTTTCCAGGAAGTCGTAGACCTGGGCGGCGCCGGTCTTAACCAGCATCGGCACAATGTCGCCGCCCATGTCGTGGCGACTGGCGTCGTCGGCAGCATCCTCGCGCAGAGCGGACACCAGGACATCGGTGCTGAAGATGTAGATGCCCATCGACGCATATGCCATCTCGGACTGGCCCGGCATACCAGGAGGGTCGGCGGGCTTCTCCAGGAACGCCTCGATGGTGCGCTCGTCTGGTCCCACCCGGATGACTCCGAACGCGGTTGCCTCCGCCCGTGGCACCGGGATCGCCGCGACCGTCACTCCGGCGCCGCGCCGGATGTGCTGGTCGATCATCTGCTGCGGGTCCATTCTGAACACGTGGTCGGCGCCAAAGACGGCGACGATGTCCGGCTGGTCGTCGAAGATCAGGTTCAGCGACTGATAGATGGCGTCGGCGGAGCCTGTGTACCAGTGCGGGCCCAGCCGTTGCTGCGCCGGGACCGGCGTCACGTAGTTACCGAGCAGGCTGCTGAGTCGCCAGGTAGTGGTGATGTGCCGGTCCAGGCTGTGGCTCTTGTACTGGGTTAGCACGCAGATGCGTCGCATCCCGGAGTTGACGAGGTTGGACAACGCGAAGTCGACCAGCCGGTACAGGCCGCCGAACGGCACCGCGGGCTTGGCCCGGTCTGCGGTCAGCGGGGCTAGTCGCTTGCCTGCGCCCCCGGCCAGGACCATGCCGAGCACCCTGGCCTGTGACGCCTCCGTGTAGGCAGCCATCTCCACCTCCTGAACCACTATGCCCCGCAGCCTTGTGGCTACAAGTGTGGTCCGCGAGCGCGGAGAAAAGTATCCCCGACAGCCATGCCGGGCGAGTGAACGGCATCGCTGCGGGCCACATTTCACGGCCCGCGTACGCGCTGCCGCCCCACTTGCCCGATATGCCGGTACCGGATCCGTGAAAAGAGGCGGCTACGACGTCAGGCTGGCTTGGTCACCCGGATCTTCGACTGCTCGTGGCCGGTTTGCTCCCAGTCCGCCAGGTACTCCGCCGACAGGCCGTACCGCTGCGCCAGATCGATCAGCGTCTCGGTGCGGTAGTAGAAGTCCTCACGCAGCACCTGGTGCTCGCTGCCGACAGTGCGGTCGAAGGTGAAGTCAAAGAACCCGCCCGGGGCCATGATCCGGCCAGCGTGAGCCAGGCACTCCTCGATGACCGAGAGCGGCGAATGGGAGAAGACGCTGTGCGCGTGCACGACGTCGAAATGACCGTCCGGCAGGAAGTCCAGCCGCAGGTCATTGACGAGGGTGAGATATGGCATCTTCGGCTGCAGGCCGTACTCGGTGACGGTGCGCTGGGCGGCTAGCAGGATGTCCGGCGAGATGTCGGTTCCGTAGTAGTTGCCCGCGTTGAGGTAGTCGATGAACAGCCGCCCGGCCCGCAGGTTGCCGCAACCGATCTCGAGCATCCGCATGTCGGGCTTGAGCCCGTGGCTGGACAGGTAATCGAACTGCATCTGGCCGAGCTGCAGCCAGCCTTCGCGGGTCTTGCTGCCGACCGCGGCATCACTGCTCCGGCTGGTATCGGAGCGCATCACCGCGCGGTAGTAGCTGACGTGATCACGGGTGGTCAGCCCGAGCCAGGCGTCGCGGGCGCGGCGGCGAGCGTACCCGGAGATGCGGCTGGGGTGGCGTATCGCGTAGCCGATTTGGTAGGTCAGGCGAGACCGGTTCTTCCCATGCACGCAGACATGCTAGGGCAACCGGCCCGCCAGTGCTGCAAGTAACAGTGCGGCAAGTAACAGTGCCGCAAGTAACAGTGCGGCAGGTAGCTGACGGGATGTGTCAGGCTGAGGTCCCGCCAGTGCCTGAAGATCGTCGTGCCGTCGCTCGCGTCGCCAGCATCCGGGCCGTGTGCACGCCGGCCCCGACGACGACGCCCCAGATCAGCGCTTCTCGCAGAGCGACCTGCGGGTCCTCCGGGTGCTCTGGCGGCTTCTTGCCGGTGATCTTCGTCCAGCCGAAGGAGAGAACCTTGCGAGCCAGAAAGGCGGCGCCAGCGCCAACGAGCGCGCTTACCAGGCGGTTTCCTCCGCCGCTCTTATCTGCCATCAGCCCATTCTCCTCAGCACTTGATCCGTTCTCCCGTGATTGCCGGCTGCTCTGGGTGATCATGTCATGGCCAGCCCGCCAGGGCTGACCACGGGTCGAGAAGTCTCGATTGCCGCGGCGAGTTCGGCCGGGTGCCTGGTTGCTAGCAGCCAGTACGGGGTGGCCGGGTCCGGGCCTTTGACCTCGACGTAGACCGCGCACCGCAGGTAGGGCCTGATGAGCGTATAAGCGGTGGGGTCTGCCCGCGGCCCGAGCAAAGCCCGTGCTTGCGCTTCGTTAAGTGCCCGCACTTCACCCGTCATGGCCAGCGGCAGCGTCGCGTTGGCCACCCGCAGCTCTCCCGGGATCACCTCGATAACCGCCCGGCCCCAGTTCAGCAGGAATGCGGTGGTGACCCCTATCAGCACGGCGAAGACCGCGATAGTGATCAGGAGATCAAAGCCGGTCCAGACAATCGCGCCGAACGTCAGCATGGTGACCATGCCGAGCACCCACCACAGCGGCGGCGCGAAGAGGCGTTCCCGGTAGAAGTGCATGGCACCACCGTAGTTGGTTAGATGTACTGGCATGACTGGCCGGTCGAGTCAAGACATCAGCGAGCAGCAGCGTGCGGCCCGCGCCGGACAGTCCGACGGGCTGCGGGGTGCTGTGCGGCGACTGTGGCGGACTGGCTGGACCCGCGCAGGTGAGCCTGAGCCTGCCAGGCCAGAAGCAGCACTGACGCCGGAAGCGGCAGCCAGGCCGGAAGCAGCCGCCGGGGCGCACCCGGCCGAGGGCCCGGCCCAGGCCGTCGCCGATCGCGGTCAGATCAGCCCGGACCTGCAGGTGTCGAGGCTGCTGCGGCAGGCGGCCGCATGGTCCTGGCGTCTGCTGCTCACCGGCCTGGTCATCTACCTCGCGTTCCGCGTCGCGGAGTATTTGCGTCTCGTCGTGCTGCCCATCATCGGTGCGCTGCTCTTTACCGCGCTGCTTCAGCCGTTCGCGGCCTGGCTGCGCCGGCGCGGGCCGGCGCGCTGCTCTCCACCTGGTGCTGTTTCCTCATCGCGCTGCTCATACTCGGCGGCGCGATAACGCTCATGGCTACCCAGATCAGTGCCGACTACCCGACGCTCTTTACCGAAACGCAGCGGACCGCGAACGAGGTACAGCGTTCACTCGCAGGCCCGCCGTTCCATCTGAACGGGACGCGGCTCTCGAAGGTCAGCACCGAAGCGCTCAAATACATCTCGCAGCACAAGTCGGTGGTCGCCGGAACCGTGCTGACCACTGGCAAGTACGCGCTTGAGTTCCTGGCCGGCCTGATCTTGATGTTGTTCATCTCGTTTTTCCTGATCAAAGACGGCCGCCGGATCTGGAATTTCGTCATCGGCGGGATCAAGGGGGAGGCGCATCAGCGGGCAGATCGCGCGGGCCAGGCAGCCTGGCAGGCCCTGGTCTATTACATCCGGGGTACCACCGTGGTCGCGGCCATCCACGCGCTGTTCATCGGGCTCGCGCTCTGGCTGCTCGGAGTCCCGCTGCTTGCTCCGTTCATTGTGCTGATCTTCCTGGCTGCCTATGTGCCCATCATCGGCATCCTGCTCGTCGGAGCGCTGGCCATCCTGGTCACGCTGGCAACCAAGGGCTGGGTAGCGGCCGTCATCCTGCTGGGCGTCTTCATCCTGGAGAACCAGATCGAGGACCACTTGCTGCAGCCGCTGGTCATCGGCCGGATCATCAAACTGCATCCGCTGGCGATCATCCTGGTCCTTGCGGTGGGCGGGATCGTGGCCGGCATCCCGGGCGCCATCATCGCCGTCCCCGTCGCTGCGGCCATCAGCTACGCATGGCCTGCGCTGCGGGACGGGACTCCGGACGGCTAGCCTTCCGCAGTACGGTCAGCCCGGCCGGAGTCACCCCCGAAGGACGGTCAGATGACGTGTGCCTGCAGCGAGCCCGGATCAGTAGAGGTACTGATCAAGCGCCTCGACCTTGATCTGCCGATCCCGCAGCGCGCTCACCCAGGCGATGCGGGCAGTGACCTGTACCTGACGGCAGACGTGGATGTGCAGCCCGGCCAGCGGGTCCAAGTCGGCACCGGCGTGTGCATCGCGCTGCCAGATGGGTACGCAGGATTCGTGCATCCGCGCTCCGGGCTAGCCGCCCGGCACGGGCTGACGATCGTCAATGCGCCGGGCACGGTCGATGCGGGGTACCGTGGCGAGATCAAGGTGATTCTGCTGAACACCGATGCCGACCATCCGGTCAAGCTCCGGCGCGGTGACCGCATTGCGCAGCTTGTTATTCAGAGGGTGGAACGCCCGCTTTGGCGGGAGGTGGTTACCCTGCCCGGGTCGCAGCGCGGTGACGCCGGCCACGGATCGACCGGAGGCCATGCGATGGACGGCAATCTTTCGGGTGAGAACTAGGTCCCGGCCGGCCGGCGGGCTGGCTGAGAGGTAAGGAGCGTGCGGGGTGTTCCGACGGCGCCGCCGTAGCGGCGAGCAGGCTACCGGTGTCGAACCCGACGTTGGTGACTACCCGGCAGCCGACGATGAGCTGGCAGAGCAGGACAACGGCGATGGGGAGCGGGCCGGGCAAGAACTGGCGGCAGACGAGTGGTCTGAAGACGAATGGGTTGATGTCGAGCAGACCGCCGATACCGAGGAGGGGGAAGTCGCCGGCGACGAGCCGGCTGACGACGAATCGGACGGCCTGAGCGAGACTGGCCGCCAGCGAAGCGACCGGCCTGACCTGGGTGACCCGGCGACCTGGACCCGGCTGCGGGACTCCCAGGTCATCAGCCCTGCTATGACGCGGTCCGCAGGTCCGTGGGACGGATCCGGGGACTATCCGGAGGGCGAGCGCATCGACTTCGGCAGCTTGCTGGTCCCGGTCCGTGAGGGATTCGACGTGCAGGTCTTCGTCTCGGAGGAAGACGGCATCTCGATCGCGGTGGTCGGCGGCGAGAGCGGCCTGCAACTGCAGCCGTTCGCCGCTCCGCGAAGCTCCGGGCTGTGGCATGAGGTCCGGCCGGAGATCGGCGAGGAAGTGGCTAAGGCAGGCGGCCAGAGCGCTGAGCGGGATGGCCCGTTCGGCCCCGAGCTGCTTGCCCGGGTAGTGCCGCAGGGCGCGGAGGACCACGACATTCCGCCGCAGCTGCTCCGCTTCCTCGGCGCGGATGGCCCGCGCTGGTTCCTGCGCGGGCTGATCAGCGGTCCCGCTGCTGGCGATGAGGAGCTAGCGAGACCGTTCGAGGAGATCTTCGGCGATGTCGTGGTGCTGCGCGGCGAGCATGCGGAGCCGCCGCGCAAGCCGCTCGAGATCCGGCTTCCGGACGAGGCGCGGCAGGTGCTTGAGGGGCAGCTTGCCGCTCAGGACCAGGACCCGTTCAATCCGTTCGATCGCGGGCCGGAGATCACCGAGACCCGCTAGCGCGGCTCGGGCAGTGCCTAGTTGCCGCCTGCGAGCAACGTGGCAAGCTCACGCTCGACGTTCTGGCTGGTGACGAACAGCAGTTCATCTCCGGCCTCCAGCGGGTCGTCCGCGCTCGGCACGATCACTCGTCCGTCTCTCAGGATGGCGACGAGGGCAGTGTCGACCGGCCATGCGATGCTGCCCACTCGCTCCCCGGCCAGCGGGGCGTTGGCTGGCATGGTCAGCTCCACGAGGCTGGCCTCGCTCTGCCGGAAGGTCATCAGCCGGACCAGGTCGCCCACGCTGACAGCTTCCTCGACCAGGGCGGAGATGAGTCGCGGCGTAGAAACGGCGACGTCGATGCCCCACGACTCATTGAAGAGCCACTCATTGTTCGGGTGATTGATCCGGGCCACCACGCGCGGCACGCCGTACTCGGTCTTGGCGAGCAGCGAGACCACCAGGTTGGCTTTGTCATCGCCAGTCGCTGCGATGACTACGTTGCACCGCTCCAGCGCCGCGTCGTCGAGCGCGCTTATCTCGCAGGCGTCGGCTAGCAGCCACTCTGCCCTGGGCACGCTATGGACCTTGATGGAGTTCGGGTCCTTGTCGATGAGCAGGACATCGTGCCCGTTATCAAGGAGCTCCTTCGCGATGGAACGGCCGACCGCCCCCGCGCCCGCGATCGCGACCCGCATCAGTGGCCTCCCTTGCCAGGCTCCGACGCTGCGAAAACCCTGGCGATCTCTGCGATGTCCTTCTCCGCGGCGATCACGTGCACGACGTCGCCTTCCTGAACCACCAGATTCGGGCCAGGCACGACGGCCTCGCCGAGCCGGGCAATGTAGGCGATCCGAGCACGAGCCGCCTGTTCCAGATCACAGACTTTCCGGCCAATCCAGTCATCGGAGTAGGCCACCTCGGCAAGGACCACCGCGCCGGTCGGGTCGCGCCACAGCGACTCGGCCCCCTCCGGGATCAGCCGCCGCAGCATCTGGTCGGCAGTCCATGCCACCGTTGCCACGGTCGGGATGCCCAGCCGCTGGTAGACCGACGCCCGGCGCGGGTCGTAAATACGCGCTACGACCCGGTGCACGCCGAACGACTCCCTGGCCACCCTGGCCGCGATCACATTGGAGTTGTCGCCGCTGCTGACAGCTGCGAACGCGTCGGCCCGCTCGATGCCGGCCTCGATCAGGACATCCCGATCGAAGCCGATGCCGGTCACCTTGACGCCCTTGAAACCAGACCGCAGCTTCCTGAAGGCTTCGGGGTCCTGGTCGATGACCGCGACCGAATGTCCGGAGTCCTCAAGGGAATGGGCAACGCTCGAGCCGACCCGCCCGCATCCCATGATCACGATATGCACGTGCTTCCTTCCAGGCCAGAGCGGTCAAGTCAAGTTACGTCCTCTGGCGCGATGCTGCCAGCCCATGGCCCAGGCTGCCAGCCAGTCCGGTACCCAGGCCGGGGCTGACACGCCCCGGCAAGGCACTATGTAGCCCGTGACCACCGAGGCTGCTCACCCGCCGCAAGCCGGGGACCTGCTGGAACTCACGGCCGGCGAGGTCGTCCACGGCGGCTGGTGCGTTTGTCGCCAAGATGATACGGGGCGGGTGATTTTCGTCCGGCATGCCCTGCCAGGCGAGCGCGTGCTCGCTACCGTGACGCAGGCAACGGCCCGGTTCGCCAGGGCTGACGCGACGCAGATCCTGCGGCCGTCCCCGGACCGGGTCACCCCGCCCTGCCGTTATGCCCGGCCGGGCGGCTGCGGCGGGTGCGACTGGCAGCACGCCAGCCTGCCTGCTCAGCGCGAACTGAAGGCTGCGGTGATCCGGCAGCAGCTCAGCCGCATCGGCGGGATCGACGCCGACGTCGAGGTTGAGGCTCTTGACGACGCCGGCGGCCTCGGGTGGCGGACTGTCGTGTCGTTCGCCATCGGCGCGTCCGGGCGGGCCGGCCTGCGCAAGCACAGGTCGCACCAGATCGTCGAGATCGATCGCTGCCTGATCGCGCACGAGGAAGTCACGGCCGTTAACGTGACCGGCAAGCGCTGGCCGCGAGTCCAGTCAGCGGAGGTCAACGTCGCACCCGCCACCGGTCAGCGGGGAGTGCTCGTCACCGGTCCGGCGACCGCTGACACGCTGCCGGACCTCGCGGCCGACTCGATCCAGCTGGAACGCAAGTCCGGGGCACTGACTCCCGTCCGCGGCAGCGGCCACCTGACGCAGCGGGCAGCCGGCCGAGACTGGCGGGTAAGCCTTGGCGGCTTCTGGCAGGTCCATCCGGCTGCCGCTGACGTGCTCGCTGCAGCAGTGCTCCAGGCAGCAGACCCGCAGCCAGGAGACACGGCGCTCGACTTGTACTGCGGCGCGGGCCTGTTCGCCGGCGTGCTGGCGGCGGCGGTCGGGCCGGAGGGTGCCGTGATCGCCATCGAGCAAGACCCGGCGGCTGTCCGGGACGCGCGGCATAACCTGCGTGACTGGCCATGGGCTCGGGTCCACCGGGGAGACGCGGGCGCGGTGCTTGCCCAGGCCGGCATCAGCGGTGCTCGCGTCGCGGTACTCGACCCGCCGCGCACCGGCGCGTCGAGGCAGGTCATCGGTGCGCTGTGCGGTAACGACGCGGGCGCCGGTCACGGCGGGGAGTTGCGCCGGATCGCTTACGTCTCATGCGATCCGGCGACGCTGGCGCGGGACCTGAGGCTGCTCCTGGACGCTGGATGGCAGCTGGCAGGGCTGCGGGGATATGACGCGTTCCCGATGACCCACCATGTGGAGTGCCTGGCCACTCTGGTGCGTTCTTAGGCCGATGACTCAGCCGGTCAGCACCCATACGGCGGAATCGGTCGTAACCCCGGTACCGTCTCGCGCGTCATCGGGATGTGAAAGCTTTCGCGGTGACTGGCGACTGGCCCGGTCCAGTCAGCCAGGCTGTTGGATCGCGGCGGGCCGTGCGCCGGCCCGGCGCTGGCGAGCCGCCGATGGCGCTCGGCGCCGCAGCGGAGTTCGACGAGTTCTACGGTGCAACTGCACGGCGGGTCATGCGGCACGCCTACGCGCTTACCGGGAATGTCGCCGATGCGCAGGACGTCGCCCAGGAAGCTTTTGCCAGGGCGTGGCAGCGCTGGGATTCGGTCCGCAAGCACGAGTCGCCCGAGGCCTGGGTGCGGCGGGTGGCTACTAATCTCGCGACGAGCCGGTTCCGGCGCGACCGTACTGCTCGGGCCGCCGCCCATCAGCTGCTAGCCGCCGAGGTACCGGAGATCAGTCCCGATACCGTCGCGCTAGTCGCCGCGCTGCGCAGGCTGCCAGAGCGCCAGCGCGTCGTGCTTGTCCTGCATTACCTGGCTGACCTGCCGGTAGGCCAGATCGCGGCTGACCTTCGCTGCCCGGTCGGCAGCGTCAAGGGCTGGCTGTCGCGGGGACGCGATGCTCTGGCAGATCTGCTCGACTCGGGCGAGATCGCGGCTGACCTCAGATCCGGTCACGCCCGGATGAGCAACCCGGAGGTGACCGATGCCTGAGGACCTAGTGGACCAGCTTTTCGGTGAGCTGGCATCCGCCGAACTACCGGTGCCAGCACACACTCGGGTCATCGCTCGTGGCAGGCAGCGGCGCCGGCGCGCGCGGGCCGGCGCGGCAACCACCGTAGCGGCGGCTGTCCTTGTCGCCGCCGGTGTCAGCCAGCTGCCTGGTTCCCGGCTGCGCAGCCAGCCAGTGCAGCACCACCACAGCGCGCCAGCGGCAACGGTATGCCGGGCGGCACCCGACGCCGCACTGACGGCAGAGCTGGCGCATGTTTCGCCGCTCAGCAGCCAGGCGGGCGTCTGGCCGCTTGGGGTGTCACGCGACGGTTCGGTGGTGTACGCCGAAACTACCGAAAGCGGCTTTCACGGCATCGCCGCGGAGAACCTTGCCACCGGCGCCATTCTGGCCAAGATCAAGGCACTGCCAGCCAGCTACACCGCGGCGCAGGGTGGCCTCGGGCCTGGCGGCGATGTCATCTGGTCTAGCAGCTTCAGCACGCATGGCGGCCAGGGCACTGGTTCGACGACACCCGTCCAGCTATGGACGCCCCGGACCGGACGGACTGCCACGCTAGAGCCGGCCGGGCAACACGGCGGTGCGCTGAGTGCCCCGGTCTTCTTCCCGGCGACGCACGAATTCGCCGCATGGGAGCAACAGGACGGCGGCAAGCAGGAGATCGTCGAAGCGGACCTGGCCAGCGGTACCGCTGTGGTGATCGCTACCGGCTACTTCGGCCCGCCGGTTTACGCTGACGACGCGCTGGTCTGGCCGGTAGCCGGCCACCCTGGCGGACCAGCCGCGAGCCTCGCCGCGAGAGACGCGACGTCGTTCCCGGCGCGCCAGCGCATCGCCGTACCGCTGCAGTTGCGAGCCGCGGACCGGTCAAGCCTGATGGGATCGAGCGCAGAGGGTTTCTGGTCGGTCCCGGTAGGCCTGATCGCCTCCGATGGCCAGGCCACCGCCTTCTTCTCGCAGAATCTGACGCAGCTGTTCTACTCACCGTCGCCATCGGTGCCATCGCGACTCGTTTTGCAGCTGCGTGGTGGCAGCACATTTGCCGCAGGAGCTCCAGTTGTCGGCCCCGGCTACCTCGGCTGGACCGTCAACGGCGACGCGAGTTACCTCACCAGCGCCAGCAGTCTCGCAGCGGCCCGGATCACGACGTTCGGCGCAGAGTTCAGCGCTGGCAGCCACGTCTTCGTCATGGGCTGGTCCGGGGCGAAGAAGCAGCCTGCTCGCAACCCGTTCCGCCTATTCAGCGGGTCGGTGGTCAACACGCTGAAGTGCACAGCACCCGCGAAGGCTGCCAGACCTTAGGCCACTGTCCGACGCCGCGGCGCGCCGGGCAAGATGGCCTCATGAAACTGCGAATCTTCACCGAGCCACAGCAAGGCGCGAGCTACCAGACGCTGCTAAGAGTCGCCAAGGCAACCGAAGACCTCGGCTTCGACGCCTTCTTCAGGTCGGATCACTACCTGAAGATGGGCGATGTCAGCGGTCTGCCCGGCCCGACGGACGCATGGATCACGCTGGCAGGCCTGGCGCTGCAGACATCCCGAATCCGGCTCGGCACGCTGATGAGCCCGGCAACATTCCGCTATCCCGGTCCGCTAGCGATCTCAGTAGCCCAGGTGGACCAGATGAGCGACGGCCGGGTCGAGTTCGGTTTCGGAGCAGGCTGGTTCGACGCTGAGCACCAGGCCTACGCCATCCCGTTCCCGGACCTGCGCGAGCGGTTCGACCGGTACGCCGAGCAGCTGGCGATCATCACCGGGCTGTGGGAGACGCCAATGGGGGAGAAGTTCAACTTCACCGGCACCTATTACACGGTGGCGGACTCGCCAGGGCTGCCGAAGCCAGCGCAGCTGCCCCGGCCGCCGGTGCTGATCGGCGGGACAGGGGCGAAGCGGACGCCGAAGCTCGCCGCAGCCTACGCGGACGAGTACAACGTGCCGTTCAGCAGCGCCGCCGACACGTCGGCCGCGTTCGACCGGGTGCGGGAAGCTTGTGCCGCGGCCGGGCGCGAGGAAGAGTCCATGATCTACTCGGTGGCCCACACGGTCTGCTGCGGGCGCACTCCCGAGGAACTCGCAAAGCGAGCCGCGGCGATCGGGCGCGAGGTGGACGACTTGCGCGTGAACGGCCTCGCCGGAACCCCGGACGAGGTCGCCGGCCGGATTGCCGAGTTCGCCGGCATCGGCGCCACGAGCATGTACCTGCAGGTCCTCGACCTCGATGATCTCGATCATCTGGAACTGCTGGCTGAGCTGCTCCCGGCCGTCGGCTGAGCAGAAGGTTTTCAGCGCAACGGCTGAGCGTGACCTGAGCCGGTGCTGTCAGCGTGAGCCCGGCCGGGTGACGAGCCCGGCCTGGCTTGCTCAAGGGAGGAACTGCCATGGCACGACGGCCGCGGCGCCGGCTGGCCTGGTGGCTGCTCGGCGCGCTGGTAGTGCTCGTCGTCGCCGTCGTCGGCGGGACCTGGCTGTACATCCACGTGATCGAAGGACCGGCACCGGTGCCGCTGAGCCTCAAGTCCGCGAGTCCGGAGCCGAGCCAATCGGCCGGCAGCGGCGGCACGGTCTCAGCCGCCGGCGGGTCGGCCGGCACGGCCGTGGCCGGGACGTGGCGTGTCTCGTCCGGCTCCATCGTCGGTTACCGGGTGAACGAGGTGCTGGCCGGCCAGAACAACGTCGCTGTCGGCCGGACCACCGACATCACCGGCACGCTGACCATCAGCGGGCGCAACGTCACCGCCGCGTCGATCAGCGTGCCGATGGACACCATCAAGAGCGACGAGAGCGAGCGAGATGCGCAGTTCAACGGGCGGATCATGCAAACGGCGACGTACCCCACCGGAACGGTGTCGCTGACCTCTCCGATCGCCCTGGGAACGATCCCTGCGGACGGAGCTATCAGGACTTATCGCGCCACGGCCGACCTCACATTGCACGGTCACACCAGGAAGGTCGCGTTCGCGCTGACAGCTGAGCGAACCACGGCCGGCATCGAGGTATCCGGCTCGATTCCGATCCTGTTCGCCGACTACGGCATCGGCAATCCAAGCTTCGCCGGGTTCGTCACGACCCAGAATCACGGTCTACTGGAGTTCCTGGTCAAGTTCAGCCGGTCCTGACCAGGTGCCTGCCAGCCAGGCGAGCCTGGCCGCGACCGCCACGACGGCCGCAAGCGGCAGGCTGACGCCGATCCGCTGCAGCGTTGCGGCCCAGCTGCCATTCGGGTCGGCGTACAAGGCGGCCAGCAGCGCGGCTCCCGCGACAGCCGCGGCAACGAGCGGCACTGACAGCCCGCGCCACCGGCGATCATGCCTGAAGCGCCAGGCCAGTAGCAGCGGCGCTGCGATCAGCAGCAGGTACGCGGCCGCGCTGATCACGTTGTGCGCCTGGTTATGCCAGGACTGCGGCCCGGCCGTCAGCAGCAGGTGATCACGGCGCAGCAGCCCGGCCGCGATCGTCAGCAGGCCGGCCAGCTGGATCAGCCGCGGGCCGGGCCCGGCGTGGCGTCCGCCCAGCGCGACTCGAAGCGCTTCGCCGAAGCCGACCGCGCATCCGCCCAGCAGCAGGAAGCCGCTGATCATCAGCCACGGATCGCGGGCGTTGCCGGCCGCCAGACCACTGATCTGCGAAGCGGAGAAGGCCAGGCCAGGCTGGCGGTACGCGGCCGCGATCCAGGCGAGGGTGAAGCCAGCGGGGCCGATGATCCCCGCGACAGCCCCGGCGCCGATCCACCCGGCAGAAATAGCGGCGTTAGCTCCCGGCCGCGCGCCACGGGTCATAGTCGACCTCAAGGGGCTCTTGGACAGGACGCTGCGCCTCGGGGATATGCCGGAGGTTGAGACGGATCCTGGTCCAGGTCGAGGACCGGCCGCGCATCGAGTCGACCAGGATGTCCGCTGGCTCGAGCAGCGCCGCCGCGTCCGGGTGCCGCTGCTTCCAGCGGTCCAGGCCGGCCATCGCGTCTGCCTTGCTGGCCGCGCGGGCAATCTCGATCAGCGGCATCGACGAGCGGCGGCGGCCGGACGGCCCGCTGGTCTTGCCGGGAGCGGGTGGTGCCGGGAAGGCGGCGGCGGAGGATGTCACGCTGGCCGGCGCGCGCCGCTTGCTTGGCTGCACCCGCGGCTGCTCGCCCGCCTGTTTCTCGAAGTGCGGCGGCCACGGCGCGTCAGGCAGCCCGGCTGCCTCGTCGGTTGCGGCCAGTTCCAGCAGCTTGTCGAGCGAGCCGGCAGTCGCGTCGATGCCATCGCCCGGATCGCCGATGTCGGCATACCGCTCCGGCACCGTATCGATGGTGAACGCGGCCGGATCGCAGCCCGCCACCTCGTCCCAGCGCAATGGTGTCGACACCCGGGCGTCAGGGGTGGGACGTACCGAGTAAGCGGACGCGACAGTCCGGTCCTTGGCGTTCTGGTTGTAATCGACAAAGACGCCGTGCCGCTCTTCCTTCCACCACCGCGAGGTGGCCTCGCCTGGCGCTCGGCGCTCGATCTCCCTCGCCAGCGCGACCGCCGCACGGCGGACCTCGGTAAATGTCCAGCCCCGCTCGATCCGCGCGTACACGTGCATGCCGCGCGAGCCCGAGGTTTTGGGCCAGCCCGTGAGCCCGAAGTCCGCGAGCACCTCTCTGGCGACCAGAGCGACGTTGACGATCTGCGGCCATTCAATGCCGGGAACGGGGTCAAGATCCACCCGCAGTTCGTCTGGATGGTCGAGGTCGTCGGCGCGGATCGGGTGCGGATTCAGGTCGATGCAGCCCAGGTTGACGACCCAGATCAGGCCGGCGCTGTCGGAGATGACGATCTCCTCGGCGGTCCGGCCGGACGGGAAGCTCAGCACGACAGAGTCCAGCCAGGCTGGCCGGTTAGCCGGAGCGCGCTTCTGGAAGAAGGCTTCGCCTTCGGCGCCGTTGACGAAGCGCTTAAGCACCATCGGCCGGCCTGCCGCACCGCGCAGCGCCCCGTCCGCGACGCTCAGGTAGTAACGGACCAGGTCCAGCTTGGTGTGGCCGGTCCGGGGGAAGTAGACCTTGTCCGGATTAGAAACCGTCACCGCGCGGCCGGCGACCTCGATGGTCTCTTTGCGCTCGGCCATGCTGCAACGATAGCTCCGCGCACCTCCCCCGCAGGGCAGGTACCGGCTGCCTGCCGGGCCGGCCGCTTGCGGTCGGCCAGGGAAGTGCTTCTATTGTGTTCCATGACCGTCGATAGCAGTAGCCGGTCGGCCATGGCTCAGCTCGAGGAGCTCATTGGCTCGCTGCCGCCGGACTGCAAGCTGCCCTCGTACCGGGACCTGCAGCAGCGTTACCGGCTGAGCCCGGCCACGATTCAGCGTATGCTCGCCGACCTCGCGCGGCGCGGGCTCCTTGTCACTAAGCCGGGGAGCGGCACGTTCACCGCGCCACGCCGGGCTGCCCGGCCACCTGCGGACCTGTCCTGGCAGACGCTGACGCTCGGCAGCCGGGCCGGGCTCGGTCCTGACCTGGAATGGCTTATCGACCCGCTGCCGCCGGATGCGATCGGGCTGGCCAGCGGATTCCCGGATGACCGGCTGCAACCGCTCGGGCTGCTCGCGGCTGCGGCATCGCGGGCGTCCCGGCGGCCGCAGGCATGGAGCCGGCTGCCGGTGCAGGGGCTGGAGGAGCTGTGCAGCTATCTTGCCGACGAGGCAGGCGGCGGTCTTGGCGCCTCGAATGTGCTCGTCACATCCGGCGGTCAGTCCTCACTGTCGGCTGTGTTCCGTCATCTGTGCGAGCCGGGCGACCCGCTGATCGTGGAGTCGCCGACGTATGTAGGGGCGCTGGCCGCTGCCAGGACAGCGGGCCTCGTGCTCGTACCGGTACCCGGCGATAGCGGCGGCGTTCTGCCGGATGCGCTGGCCAACGCGTTCGCGCGGACCGGCGCAAGGCTTGCCTATCTGCAGCCGCGGTATGCCAATCCGTCCGGCTCGCTGCTCGCCCCTGACCGCCGCGAACCGGTGCTCACGGCGGTTGCGCGGGCTGGCGCGTTCCTGCTGGAAGACGACTGGATGCGGGACTTCGACCTGGGCGCGCCATCGCCTCCGCCGCTGATCAGCCATGACGACGACGGACACGTGATCTACCTGCGCTCGGTGTCCAAGCCGATCGCGGCCGGGTTGCGAGTGTCCGGGCTGGCAGCACGCGGGCCAGTGCTCTCCCGGCTGCTCCGCGGCCGGATCAGCGACGACTTGTTCGTCGCGCCGGTCCTGCAGCAGATCGCGGTTGACGTGCTGACCGCGCCTGGCTGGCCGCGGCACCTGGCTACCGTGCGACGGCAGTTGCGGGAGCGCAGGGATGCGCTCGCCCTGGCGATCGCTGAGCAGTTGCCGTCGTGCCGGGTCGAGCTGATCCCGTCCGGCGGCGTACACCTGTGGGTCCGGTTGCCTGACAAGCTCAGCGACGGCGAGGTGACAGAGGCGGCGCTCGCGCGCGGGGTGGCCGTCTACCCAGGGCGGGCCTGCTTCCCCAGCGAGGCGCCCGGGCCGTTCTTGCGGCTTAGCTTCTCCGGGGAGGAGCCACCCGCGCTGCGGCGCGCGGTGCGGGTCCTGGCGGACGTCATCGAGCGCGATTGACGAGCGGAACGCGAAACTCACTCGAAGCAGTTCCGTGGCCGGCCACCGATTCCTTACCGGATCATAGTCTGGTCAGCTGGTGAGCAGCTCGCTGACAGCATCGCGCAGCGGCTCCATCAGCTCGGCCGCCCTCGCCCTGGCAGCGGCCAGCTGGCCGTCCGTCACCGGCTCGACGACCTCGAGGTAGGCCTTGATCTTGGGCTCGGTGCCGCTCGGCCGGATGACGACCCGGCCAATCGCCAGCCGGTAGGTGAGCACGTCGGCCGAAGGCAGCTCGCTGCGTGCCGCCGGTCAGGTCCGCTACCGAGATGACGGGCTGGCCTGCCAGCGCTCGCGGCGGGTCGGCCCGCAGCCGCGCCATCACCTCGGCGGGCCTCTTCGTGGGCACGGTGACCTGCGACGTGCTGTGCACGCCGTACGTCGCTTCCAGCGCGTCGTAGACGTCGATGAGCGACTGCCCGGCGGATCTGGCGGCGGCGGCGAGGCCGAGCAGTGCGAGCGCCGCTCCGATGCCATCCTTGTCTCGGACCACGTCGGTGACCGCGTATCCGAGTGCTTCCTCGTAGCCGAATGCGAACCGGAGTCCGGGCCGCGAGTCGCCCGCCCGCATGATCCACTTGAAGCCGGTGAGCGTCTCGGCGTACTGGGCGCCAGCCGCTGCGGCGATGCGCGACAGCAGCGTGCTGGACACGATCGTCGACACCACCAGCTGGCCGGCTGGTCTCCGGGCAGCAGGGGAGCCCCGCGGCCGTAGCTGCCCAGCAGGTACGCGCCGAGCAGGGCGCCGACCTGATCACCGGTGAGCCTCCGCCAGCTGGTGCGAGCCCCGTCGTCGGGAACGGCGACGGCCAGCCGGTCGCCGTCGGGGTCGTTGGCGATCACCAGATCGGCGCGGGTGCGCCGGCCGAGGTTCGATAGCCAGGTCGAGAGCACCGGGTTCCTCGGGGTTGGGGAACGCCACCGTGGGAAAGCGCGGGTCCGGCTCGGCCTGGGCGGCGACCATGTCCGGTGCCGGAAATCCTGCTTGCCGGAACGCCCTCGGGCGAGCCCGGCGGCGACGCCGTGCAGCGGGGTGTAGACGAACCGCAGATCCAGGCGGCACTGGCCGGTGCCGGGGAGATGGCGCACACCGCGTCGAGATAGGCCCGGGCAACCGCGTCACCATGCCGCGTGATGAGCGGGCTGTCTGGCTCGGCGACCGGGATCAGGCTGAGCGGGCCGAGCTGGCTGATCGCGGCCTCGATTTCGGCGTCCGCTGGCGGCACGATCTGCGCGCCGTCGCTCAGGTAGAGCTTGTAGCCGTTGTCGGCGGGCGGATTGTGGCTGGCGGTGATCATGACTGCCGGCAGCCGCCCGCAGATGACGAACGGCGAACGCGAGCAGTGGCGTCGGCTGCTGCCGCGGCAGCAGATGCACCCGGATGCCTGCGCCTGCGAGCACCCTGGCGGCCTCGTCGGCGAACTCGTCGCTGCGGTACCGCGCGTCGCATCCGATGACGACGCCGGCCTGCGCACTGGCCTGATCGCGGTCGCGTGAGCCAGGCCGCCAGCGCCGCGGTCGTCGCCCGGACGATCGCGCGATTCATCCGGTTCGGGCCGGCGCCGACCGCGCCGCGCAGTCCGGCCGTGCCGAACTCGAGCCGTCCGGCGAACCGGTCGGCGAGCTCGGCGACGGCTTCGTCGCTGTCATCGGCAAGCAGCGCGGTTAGCTCCGCCCGGTCGGCCTCGTCCGGGTCGTCGGCGATCCACGCGGATACGGTGGACCCTGTTCGCTGCTCGCAGCTCAGCATGTCGCCGGCACCATGTCGACCGGCACCATGTCAGACCGGCACCATGTCACGAGAGCCTGGGCAGGATCTCGGCCAGCAGGCGTTCCCATCCGCAGTGCCGCGCGACTGCCCGGCGGCGACCACCTCGCCGTGGTCGAGCGGCTGGTCGCTCAGCCCGGCAGCGAGGTTGGTGACCAGGGACAGGCCGAGGACCTCGGCGCCCAGGTGGCGGGCTGCGATGGTTTCCAGCGCGGTGGACATGCCGACCAGGTCCGCGCCGGCCGCGCGAGCATCCGGATCTCGGCCGGGGTCTCGTAGTGCGGGCCGAGCAGCGCGGCGTACACGCCTTCTTCCAGGCTCGGGTCGGCGGCCCTGGCGACCGCGCGCAAGCTTCGCCGAATACGCCTCCGACAGGTCGGTGAAGCGGGACGGGTAGCCGTCGGGCGGCGGCGGGCCGGCCAGCGGCGACTGCCCGGTCAGGTTGATGTGATCGCTGATCAGGACCGGCTGGCCGGGACGCAGCCCGCGCCTGATCCCGCCCGCTGCGTTGGTGAGCACGACGACGCGGCAGCCAGCGGCTATCGCTGTCCGCACGCCGTGCACGACAGTCGCCGGCTGATGGCCCTCGTACAGGTGCGCGCGGCCGAGGAAAATCAGGACACGGCGGCTTCCGGCTCGGACCGACCGCACGGCTGGCACGTGGCCGGGCACTGTCGGCTCCGGGAAAGCCGCCGAGCTCGGCCAGCGGCACGACCGCGTCGGCCGGTGCCGATCGCGTCGGCCGCGGGCGCCCAGCCGGAGCCGAGCACGACGGCGATGTCGTGGGAGTCGAGGCCGGTGAGCCTTGCCAGCTGCCTCGCGCTGGCGGCCGCGACCGTGTACGGATCAGTCAATGAGCCAGCTCCAGCCCGGTTACCGTCGGACCAATCCGCTCGAGTACCGGATCTGCCGGCTCCGGCCGCTCCGGCCCGATCGTGATGGCACCGCGCAGCGCCTCCTGGGCGCGCTCGACCTTGGCCGGATCCTCGGCGCGCAGCTCGAGCACAGGCTGGCCGGCTGTCGACTCGCTCGCCGGGCTTGGCCAGGCAGATGATCCCGGCCGGCAGCCAAGACCGGGTCTTCTTTCCGGGCCCGGCCGGCGCCGAGCCGCCAGGCCGCGACGCCTACGGCCCGCGCATCCAGCGCTGCGATCCAGCCTGCCGCCTCCGCGATGACCACGTGGTGTGCTGCGCGGCCGGGAGCGCAGCGTCCGGGTCGCCGCCTTGTGCCGTGATCATGGCACGGTAACGCTCCACGGCCCGCCCGTCGGCCAGAGCGGCCGCCGGATGCGCGTCGATCCCGGCCAGTCGCAGCATCTCGGTCGCCAGCGCGAGCGTGACCGTCGACGAGGTCGGCCGGGCCGTCGCCGCGCAGCGTCGCGACCGACTCCTCGACCTCAACGGCGTTGCCGACGGCTCGCCCGAGCGGCTCGTCCATCCGGGTGAGCAGCGCGCTGGTTCGTACGCCGTGGGCGTTGCCAAGCTCGACCATGGTCTGCGCGAGCTGGCGGGCCGACGCCAGGTCTGGCATAAAGGCGCCGCTGCCGACCTTGACATCGAGGACGAGCGACCCCGTTCCCTCGGCAATTTTCTTGGACATGATGGAACTGGCGATCAGCGGAATGGACTCGACCGTGCCGGTGACATCCCGCAGTGCGTACAGCTTCCGGTCGGCCGGGGCAAGTCCGTCGCCCGCGGCGCAGATGACGCAGCCGGTGCTGCGCGAGCACAGCCAGGATCTCGGCGTTGGAAAGCGTTGCGCGCCAGCCGGGAATCGACTCCAGCTTGTCCAGCGTGCCGCCGGTGTGGCCAAGGCCGCGCCCGGACAGCTGCGGCACGGCAGCGCCGCAGCTGGCGACCAGCGGCGCCAGTATCAGCGACACCTTGTCGCCTACGCCGCCGGTGGAATGCTTGTCGACGGTCGGCGCAGCAGGCCGCCAAGCTCCAGCCGCTCGCCGGAGCTGATCATGGCGTCGGTCCAGGCCATGAGCTCGTCGGCAGCGAGGCCGCGGAAGTAGATCGCCATGAGCAGCGCGGCCATCTGCTCGTCGGCGATGGAGCCCGCCGTGTAGGCGGCGATCAGCCAGCGGATGTCGGCCGCTGACGAGCTCGTCCGCCGTCGCGCTTGGTCCGGATCAGGTCGACGGCGTCAGGCATCGCGGCGGCTCCGGCTGGCCAGGTCGCTGCCGGTGAAGGCGCCGGGCAGCAGGTCGCCCAGACGCTGCGGCCCGGCATCGGCATCGAGCAGCAGCTCCGGGCCGCCGGCCTCCAGGAGCAGCTGACGGCAGCGACCGCACGGCATCAGCGGCGCACCGTCGGCTGCCACGACGCTGACCGCTACCAGCGGCCCCGCGCCGGCGGCGTGCTGTGCGCTGACGAGCCCGCACTCTGCGCACAAGGTGAGCCCGTACGACGCGTTCTCCACGTTGCAGCCGGTCACCATCGCGCCGTCGCGATCCTGCCCGGCGGCACCGACCTGAAGGCCTGAGTACGGTGCGTGAGCGCGGGCGGCATACTGCGGTGGCAGCCGCACGCAGCGCCGCCCAGTCGATGTTCATTCAGCTCCGTCCTGGCGTCACGACTTGACGTACGGCTGGCCGTCGGCTTTAGGCGCCCGGACCTTGCCTACCAGGCCGGCCACGGCGATGATCGTGGCCACGTACGGGGCCATGTTCATGATCGGCGGCGGGCAGCACCGGGTTGACCGTGGGCAGGACCAGCGCCAGTTCCAGGCAGAAGCCGAACAGCAGCGCTGCGGCGAGCGAGCCAAGCGGCGTCCACCGGCCGAAGATCAGCGCCGCCAGGGCGATGTAGCCGAAGCCCGAGCTGATGTCCTGGTTGAAGCTGCCGACCGAGCCGATGGTCAGGAAGGCGCCGCCGATCCCGGCGAGCAGGCCGCCGAGAATGACGTTGCGGTAGCGGATCCACAGCACCTTGATCCCGACGGTGTCGGCCGCGGTCGGATGCTCGCCGACCGCCCGGACCCGCAGTCCCCACCGGGTGTGGAACATGGCCACCTGCACTGCGATGACGGCGATATAGGTGATGTAGAGGAAAACGTTCGAGTCGAAGAAGATCGGACCGATGACCGGGATGTTGGCGAGGCCCGGGATCTTGAGGGCTGCGAAGGTGTTGCCGGTGTTGTAGTTCGGGTTGGTCGACATCAGCCGGTCGTAGAAATAGTCGGTCATGCCGAGCGCCAGCACGTTGAGCACGACGCCAAGCACGATCTGATCCATCAGGAAGCGTGATCGCGAAGACGGCGAGCAGCACGCCGACGAGGCCGCCAGCCAGCGATCCGGCGATGAGCCCGACCCATAGTCCGCCGAACGCGCTGGCCACGATCGCGGCGGTGAACGCGCCGAACAGCAGCTGGCCCTCGATGGCGATGTTGATCACGCCGGACCGCTCGCACAGGCAGCCCGCCAGCGCGCCGAGGATCAGCGGGATCGACGCGGCAAAGGTGCCCTGCGCGATGATGATCACGTTCAGCGGGATCGCGCCGGCGTCCGCCCAGCACAGCAGCGCGAGGAGGAAGCACAACAGCGCGCCCGCGATCGCCAGCCGCTTGCCAAGGCGCGTGAACGGCACTGTCGCGCGGAGGACGCCCAGCCCGATGGCCACCGCGCCGAGCAGGTAGCACACCGGCGCTGCCGGCACCCTGATCACCGGAATCTTGACACCGGATCCCGTCGTCGACAGCTCGAAGGCGGCGTCGCCTTTGTGCGCGAGCAAGCCGAACACCAGGATGTTGATCAAGCCGAGGACGATGAAGGTGACCGCGGCCACGTGTCGGCGTTCTGTGGTCAGCGGCGCGCGCACCGCCGCGGCGAGCGTGGTCACCCGTTCCATCCCTTCGCGACGGCTTCCATACCGGTGCCTGCGGTGGTCCGCAGCCGGAAGACTGCACGGATCAACGCCGGAGCGGCGACGAACAGCACGATGAGCCCTTCGAGTACCTGGACGATGTCGGCTGGGACCTGGCCGAGGGTGGCAGCTTCGACGTAAGTACCGCCCACGTGCAGGGCACCGAACAGCAACCCGGCGAGCACGACGCCGATCGGCTTGGCCCGGCCGAGCAGCGCGACCGTGATGCCGTCCGGTCCGTAGGTGCCGTAGCTGTTGAAGGTGAGCTGCGTATTCGTGCCCTGGATCACGGTCGCCGCGGACAACCCGGCCAGGCCGCCCGCCAGCAGCATGACCAGGATCCAGGACCGCTCGACGTTGATGCCGGCCGTTCGGGCGGCGCTCGGACTCGCGCCCACCGTGCGGAACTGGAACCCGGTGGTGGTGCGGGACAACAGCCAGGCGACCGCGAGTGCGGCGGCGACGGCGATCAGGAAACCTATTCCGACTTGCGGAGGCGGCCCGCCCACGTGGGCCAGGTTGGCGTCGTTGGCGACGAACGGCGCGATCTCGTTGGTCTGATGTGGCTGCTGGAGCATGGCCGGATGAGACAGCAGGTACTGCAGCAGGTCGTACATCACGTAGTTGAGCATGATCGTGACGATCACTTCGTGCGCGCCGGTCCTGGCTTTGAGCAGACCGACGAACCAGCCGATCACCGCGCCGCCGACGAACGCGCCGATCACGCACACGATCACGTGAAGGACTGGTGGCAGGCTCACGCCGAAGCCGAGCCAGGTCGCCACGACCGCGCCGCCTACCCACTGGCCGGCGGCACCGATGTTGAACAGGCCCGCCCGGAACGCGATCGCCACCGACAATCCGGTGAGGATGAGCGGCGTGGCCTGTGCGCAGGTGGCTGAGAGCGGATAGAAGATGGCCGCGATAGAGCCACCATGGGCCGCCGCGCTGACGGTCGACGGATTCAGGATTGCGCCTTCGAACATCTGGGAGTAGGCAAAGGAAACCGCGTCCCAGGTCTGCCCGAGCGCGTAGCCGGGAGCAGCGAAGAACGAACTCCACGCGCGGGACACGACCGGGTCGCTGAACACGATCAGGATGCCGCCGACCACTAGCGCCAGGAAGATCGCGAGGATCGTGACGACGGCCGAGCTGCCCTGGGTGATTGCCTGGATGAGCACGGTGCCGGTCAGGCGGCCGCGCGACCTGGCCGGGCCTGGCGCCTCGCTCGGCTGGCCCGGCTCGGCGGCGCCAGCCGTTGCAGGTACCGCGTCCCCTGCTGGTACCGGATCGGGCCCGGCGACCGGAATGTCACTCACTGCCAAGCTCCTCGGCTTGCGGCTCAGGCTTGCCGGCCGGCAGCTCACCCAGCTCCAGCAGCTCGTCAGCGCCCGGCTCGTGCGGCGGCGGGCTGCCGCCGCCCTGCTCCCCGGCGGTCGTGGCACCTGCCATCAGCAGGCCAAGCTCCTGTTCGGGGATGTCCGGCGGGCACATCCCGACGATCTTGCCTTCGTACATGACCGCGATCCGGTCGGACAGTGCGTAGATCTCGTCAAGCTCGGAAGAGACGATGACCACGGCCACTCCGCGGTCGCGCTGCTTGACGATCTCGGAGTGCACGAACTCGATCGAGCCGACGTCCAGGCCGCGGGTTGGCTGGCTGGCCAGCAGCAGCTTGTTGGGCCGGCTCAGCTCCCTGGCGACGACGACCTTCTGCTGATTACCGCCGGACAGCGTCCCTGCCCGAGTGAGCACCGACGAGGTCCGGACGTCGTACTCGTCGACCAGCTCCGCCGCCGCTTTCCGGACGGCGTCAGGCTTCATCACGATGCCTGACGCGTAGGGCGGACGATCGTAGACATCGAGGATCAGGTTGTCCGCTACCGGGAAGCCACCTACCAGGCCGTCTTCCTGGCGGTCCTCGGGGATGTAGCCGATCCCGGCCCGCAGCCGGTCACGGGTGGTCGCGCCGCAGATATCTGCTCCCGTCCAGCAGGATCGACCCGGTAGCCGGCCGCAAGCCGCATCAGCGCCTCGCATAGCTCGGTCTGGCCGTTTCCCTGCACCCCCGCGATCCCCAGGATCTCGCCGCCCCGCACGTCGAAGGAGATCGACCGCACCGCTAGGTCGCCATGCTCGCCGGGCACGCTCAGGTCGCGCACATCGAGCACGACCCCAGCCGGGGATGCCGCCTGCTTGCTGACCCGGAGCTGCACCGACCGGCCGACCATCAGAGCGGCGAGCTCAGCGTCGCTGGTGGTCGGCGGGCGCTCGGCGACTACCTTGCCGCGGCGGATGACCGTGATGTCGTCGGCGATCGCCTGCACCTCTTTGAGCTTGTGCGAGATGAAGATGATGGAGTGACCGCTGTTGCGCAACTGGCGCATGATCACGAACAGGTCCTCGGTCTCGCCGGGCGTCAGCACGGCAGTCGGCTCGTCGAGCACCAGGATGCTTGCGTCGCGCAGCAGCGCTTTGATGATCTCGACCCGCTGCTGCACGCCGACCGGCAGATCCTCGACGTAGGCATCCGGGTCGACCCGCAGTCCGAAGCGCTCCGACAGCTGGCGTACCGATGCGCGGGCCTTGCGGCGGTCAAGCAGGCCCGGCGAGGGCACGCTGAGCTGGGGGAGGTGCAGATGGCGGACAGCCCAATCCGGTACCCCGAGCCGGCTGATCGGTTCCGCGCCGAGCGTCACGTTCTCGGCAACGGTGAACACCGGGACGAGCATGAAGTGCTGGTGCACCATGCCCACGCCCGCGCTGATCGCGTCCTTGGGCGAGCGGATGTGCACTACCTGGTCGTCGATGAGGATCTCGCCCTCATCGGGCTGCATGCAGCCCGTACAGGACGTTCATCAGGGTGGTCTTGCCGGCTCCGTTCTCGCCGAGCAGCGCCCTGATCTCGCCGGGCTGGACGACCATGTCGATGTGGTCGTTGGCTACGAGACCGCCGAAACGCTTGGTAATACCACGCAGTTCAAGCTTCACCGGCTGTCTCCATTGTGAACTTGCCGTCCGGCTGCCTGGCAGGACCAGGCAGCCGAACGGCTTAGCTGACCGTTACTCGCGTTCGATCCGGGATCAGACCGGGCTCTTGGTCGCAGGGTTGATCTTCCCGGACTCGATCTCCGACTCCAGGGTCTTGATCTCGGCCTGCAGCGACGCAGGCACTTGGGAGGCGAAGTCGTGGTACGGCGACAGGACCGCGCCGCCGTTCGAAAGCGTGCCGATGTAGGTGCCGCCGGCGAAGGTGCCGCCCGCTGCTGCGAGCACCGCGGTCTTGACCGCCTCGGTGATGCCCTTGGTCACGCTGGTGAGCATGTACTTGCAGTACTGCGCCGCGCTGATGCAGCCATCGGTGTCGACCCACTCCATCAGCACGTGCTTGCCAGCCGCGTCCGCGGTCTGGACGGCCTTCGCGGTACCCAGGCCGACGCCGCCGGCGACCGGGAAGATGACGTCCGCACCCTCGCCGATGTAGGTGTTGGCCAGCGTCTGACCTGCGCCAAGGTTGGTGAAGTTGCCGATGAAGTCACCCTTCTGAGTCGTCTCGTCCCAGCCGAGTACCGTCACGTTCGTGTGATGCTGCTTGTTGTAGTACTGAACGCCGTCCCAGAAGCCGTCCTCGTAGATGGTGACCGTGCCGAACTTCTCACCACCGTAGGTAGCTACGACATGCGTCTTGCTCATGCCTGCGGCTAGGTAGCCGCCGAGGAAGCCGTCCTGGACTGTGTTGAACACCAGCTGATCGATGTTGGTTTCCTTGGTGCCGCTAAGGCAGAAGGAGGCGTACGAGCAGTCCACGATCGCGAACTTCTGGGTCGGGTTAGCCTTCGCCGCTGCCTCTGTCGCGTCCGCCATCAGGAAGCCAACCGTGACGATGATCCCGCACTTCTTGGCGACGAACGTGCTGATGTTGGACGCGTAGTCAGCCGAGGTTGTGGACGGCAGGTAGGTAACCTGGATTTTGCTATTGGCCGCCGCAGCCTCCTGCATGCCTTCCCACGATGACTGGTTGAACGACTTGTCGTCGATGCCGCCAGTGTCGGTGACCATGCAGCCCAGGAACTTGCTGCTGGCCGACGTGCCCGAGGTTGAACTGCTTGGCGAGCCGCTGCCGCTCGACGGTGAGCTGCCGCACGCGGCGGCCAGCAGGGCCACCGCACTGAACGCGACGACGGCCCTCGTTGTGACTCTCACGGATACCTCCTCTGCGGGGGCGGCCCGGGCCGCCCGGAAGGACCGCCGGCTTGTTGTGCAGACCCGCCGGCTGGGGTTAAGTCGTCCCGGATGTCCCCCCCGGGATTGCCCGAAGGGTAGTCCCGGCGCCGCCGCCGGGGAAGCGTGATTCTGCAGTCCAGACACCGATGATGCGGAATCGAGACAGTCTGGGACCGTAGCTCCCGGTTCGGTTAGGGCCGGCCGGGACACTGCCATAGCGGATCGGGTAACAATGGTGATATGTCGCTCACGCTAGAGGAGATTCGCCGCGCTCCGAAGGTCCTGTTGCACGATCATCTTGACGGCGGCTTGCGGCCGCAGACGATTGTGGAGCTAGCCAGGCAGACCGGTTACGGACAGCTGCCAGCCGACCACGCGGCTGGCCTTGCCGCCTGGATGACGGCCGCCGCGCAGCGAGGCAACCTCGAGCTGTACCTGGAGGCGTTCCAGCACACCGTCGGCGTGATGCAGACCCGCGAGGCGCTGATCAGGGTCGCGGCCGAATGCGCCGAAGACCTGGCCGCCGACGGAGTCGTGTACGCCGAGGTCCGGTTCGCTCCGGAGTTGCACCTGGAGCGGGACCTCACCCTGGATCAGGTGGTCGAAGCAGTGCTGGAAGGCTTCCGCCGCGGCAGTGCCGGCCAGAAGATCACCGTCTACGCTCTCCTGACTGCCATGCGCACCGCGGCCAGATCGCTGGAGATCGCCGAGCTTGCCGTGCGGCACCGGGATGCCGGCGTGGCCGGATTCGACATCGCCGGCGCTGAGGCCGGCAACAGGCCGAGCCGTCATCTGGACGCCTTTCAGTACGTGCAGCGGGAGAACTTCCACATCACGATCCACGCGGGCGAAGGCTTCGGCCTGCCGTCGATCTGGGAGGCTTTGCAGTGGTGCGGCGCTGACCGACTCGGCCATGGAGTGCGAATCATCGACGACATTGAGGTCCCGGACGAAGGCGAAGGCCACCCGTCGCTCGGCCGGCTGGCCAGCTACGTCCGCGACCGCAGGATCCCGCTCGAGATATGCCCCACGTCGAACGTGCAGACCGGCGCCGCGGCGTCGATCAAGGACCATCCGATCGGCCTGCTCCGGGAGATGCTCTTCCGGGTCACGGTCAACACCGATAACCGGCTGATGAGCGGCGTCAGCCTGTCTTCCGAGTTCCATGCCCTGAGCGAGGCTTTCGGCTATGGCTGGTCAGACGTCGAGTGGCTGACGATCAACGCCATGAAGAGCGCGTTCGCGCCGTTCGACGAACGACTGCGGATCATCAACACGGTGATCAAGCCCGGCTTCGCCGAACTGCGGGCCGGCCGGAGAGCTTAGGGTCGCGGCAGTGACTCCACCGCCAGGACCGGACACAGGTAGCGTGTGCACGTGGGGATCGAGTCGATAACGCGTCCGGCGCCGCAGCGCTGGACCTTCGAAACAAGTGACGTGGCCTCCTCCGAAGCCGCGCTGCGCCAGGTGCTGCACGGCCTGCCTGGCGTAGACACAGGTAGGCGCTGCCGAACGCGCCGCAGCGCTTGCCACCCGCTCGATCAAGAAGGACGCCAAGCTGCAGGCGCTGGACATGGCCATCCGGATGGTGGACCTCACGACGCTGGAAGGCGCCGATACGCCTGGCAAGGTCCGCGGCATGTGCGCGAAGGCCCG
Source organism: uncultured Actinomycetota bacterium (assembly GCA_963831615.1). Taxonomy (GTDB): domain Bacteria; phylum Actinomycetota; class Actinomycetes; order Streptosporangiales; family Streptosporangiaceae; genus JAJYUU01. The sequence continues at coordinate 2,068,569 of CAWHQU010000008.1, forward strand.
CCAGCCCGACCCCTCCGACCGGTCCGTCCCGCCAGTCGCGGCTGTTTGCGTGTACCCGGACCTGGTGGAGGTTGCCAGGGAAGCCGTCAACGGCAGCGGCGTCGCGGTCGCCTCGGTAGCGACCGCGTTTCCGTCCGGACGGGCATCGCTGGCGGTGAAGCTGGCCGACGTCCGGGACGCGGTCAGCGCAGGCGCCGACGAGGTCGACATGGTGATCGACCGCGGCGCCTTCCTGGCCGGGCGCTACGGCCAGGTGTATGCCGAGATCCAGGCCGTCCGCGAGGCCTGCGGCCCGGCGCAGCTGAAGGTGATCCTCGAAACCGGTGAGCTGGCCACGCTGGACAACGTGGCGCGAGCGTCGTGGCTGGCGATGATGGCCGGCGCGGACTTCATCAAGACCTCGACCGGGAAGGTAACGCCAGCTGCGACCCCGCCGGTGGCTCTGGTGATGCTCGCAGCCGTGCGCGACTTTGAGCAGGCGGCAGGCCGGCGGGTCGGCGTGAAAGTGGCAGGCGGCATCCGGACAGCCAAGGACGCGATCCGCTACCTGGTGCTGGTGAACGAGGTAGCTGGCCCCGCCTGGCTAACTCCGGAGTTCTTCAGGATCGGCGCCTCGACGCTGCTCAACGACCTGCTCATGCAGCGCAGCAAGCAGCTCACCGGCCAGTACGCCGGCCCCGACTATTTCACGGTCGACTGAGGAACGCGCCGGTCAAGAACCCTCTAGCCGCAGTAAGAGTGCAGTTGCGATACCGCCGCGTAGTAGCTGGCGACGTCCGCAGCGGACGGCTCGGTAAGACCTGCCAGGCCCGAGACGCTCGAATAGGCCAGGCCGATCTTCTCGATGGCCTTGTCGACCCTGAACACTCGACTATCTAGCTGCTGGTCCATCCCGACCGGCGTGACAGCAGTCAGGTCGTCGACGTCGTCGATCGCGGCTTCGGTGCTGGTTGGCACGTGGCCGGGCAATGCGTGCAGTACAGCCGGGCAGTACCGGTCGCTCGCGCCACCGATGGTCCCGGTGGCGAACAAGACTGCGACTATGACGGCCGCGACGGCGACGACTGCGACCGCTATGACGAGCGGGCCGCGACGCCACAGCGCCTGTCGGGTCATGGCGACGCCGGCCTGATCCTCGATCACGATGGCTCCTCTCCGGGTGCTGACGCGGCGTCGCGGCATGCGGGTTACCAGCGGCAGGAAACCCCGAACCCGCCGGGCAATCGTACGGGCTGGGTAAGGGTTATCGCAGGCCAGTTCAGCTGCGTCAAGGCCGGTCTAGGATGTGCAGGTCAGACCGGCCGCAGGAGGTCCGGCCTGGTCCGTCACCAGAACACGGCTGATGAGGAGAACGATGGCAAAGGCCGACCGCCGCGCCGCGCTGGATCAGCAGACCCGCGACATCGCGGCCGAGCCTGGCGAGATGGGCGGAGCCATCTGGGAGTACGCACCAGCCCCGGAATCGCGCGACGTCGTATCGATCGAGCCCGAGTACGGCCTCTACATCGCGGGCGAGTTCAGGCCGGCCGCGGACGGGCGCACGTTCGGCACGATCAACCCGGCGACTGAGGAGAGGCTCGCCCAAGTCGCGGAAGCAGGCCAGGCCGACGTGGACGCCGCCGTGGCCGCCGCGCGCAGCGCCTACGACCAGGTGTGGGGGCCGATGCCGGCCAGCGAGCGCGCCAAGTACCTCTACCGGATCGCGCGCCAGCTGCAAGAGCGCTCGCGCGAGTTCGCCGTGCTGGAGAGTCTCGACAACGGCAAGCCGATCAGGGAAACGCGCGACGTCGATATCCCGCTGGCGGCCGCGCACTTCTTCTACTACGCAGGGTGGGCGGACAAGCTGGAGTACGCCGGATTCGGCCCGGACCCGCGGCCGCTCGGCGTCGCCGGGCAGGTGATCCCGTGGAACTTCCCGCTGCTGATGGCCGCGTGGAAGCTGGCACCGGCGCTGGCCGCCGGCAACACCTGCGTGCTCAAGCCCGCGGAGACGACGCCGCTCACGGCGCTGCTGCTAGCCGAGGTCTGCCAGCAGGCCGGGCTCCCGCCAGGCGTGGTGAACATCCTGACCGGAGCCGGTGACACCGGCGCCGCCCTGGTCAGCCACCCTGGTGTGAACAAGGTCGCCTTTACCGGCTCCACCGAGGTAGGCAAGGAAATCGCCCGAGCGGTCGCCGGTACAGGCAAGAAGCTGACCCTCGAGCTAGGCGGCAAGGCGGCCAATATCGTGTTCGACGACGCGCCCATCGAGCAAGCCATCGAGGGCATCGTCAACGGTATCTTCTTCAACCAGGGTCACGTGTGCTGCGCAGGATCGAGGCTGCTGGTGCAGGAATCGGTTGCCGATGCCGTGGTGGACAGGCTGCACCGCAGGCTGACCACCCTCCGGCTCGGTGACCCGCTCGACAAGAACACCGACATCGGCGCGATCAACTCGGGCCAGCAGCTCGCCAAGATCGGCGAGCTCGCCCGCGCGGGCGAGGCGGAAGGGGCGCACCGCTGGTCGCCCCCGTGCCGGTTGCCGGACAAGGGCTTCTGGTTCCCGCCGACGGTGTTCACCGGCGTGAGCCAGTCACACCGGATTGCCAGGGAGGAGATCTTCGGCCCGGTGCTCTCCGTGCTGACCTTCAGAACCCCGGAGGAGGCCGTGACGAAAGCCAACAACACGCCGTACGGGCTGTCGGCCGGGATCTGGACCGACAAGGGCAGCCGGATCCTCTGGCTGACCAAGCAGCTGCGCGCGGGCGTGGTCTGGGCCAATACCTACAACCGCTTCGATCCGGCCAGCCCGTTCGGCGGCTACCAGGAGTCCGGTTACGGACGGGAGGGCGGCCGGCACGGCCTGGCCGCCTACCTCGATGTCTGAGGCACCCGCGCGGCTCGGCGTCCGCAAGACTTACAAGCTGTTCATCGGCGGCGCCTTCCCGAGATCGGAGTCTGGCCGGTCCTACCCCGTGCACGGGGCCGACGGCACCCTGCTGGCATACGCGGCGCAGGGCTCGCGCAAGGACGCGCGCGACGCTGTCGTGGCGGCGCGCAAGGCGTTCGCAGGCTGGTCCGGCGCCACCGCCTACAACCGCGGCCAGATCCTGTACCGAGTGGCCGAGATGCTGGAAGGCCGGGCAGCGCAGTTCGCCGCCGAGATCGCCGCTGCGCAGGGCGGTGCTTCCGGAGGCGGGCGGGGCGCGCGCGCCAAGGCTGAGGTCGCCGCTGCCATTGACCGGTGGGTCTGGTACGCGGGCTGGAGTGACAAGGTCGCTCAGGTGGCCGGCGCCGCCAACCCGGTAGCCGGGCCTTACTTCAACTTCAGCGTGCCAGAGCCGACAGGCGTGGTCGCGATCGTCGCACCCGCCGCGTCCAGCCTGCTCGGGCTCGTCAGCGTCGTCGCTCCGGCGATCGTAACCGGCAACACGACGGTCGTGGTCGCGAGCGAAAGCTGTCCGCTGCCTGCCATCTCGCTGGCCGAGGTGCTGGCAACCTCTGACCTGCCGGCCGGGGTGGTCAACGTGCTGACCGGCCGGACTGCCGAGCTGGCCCCGATCCTGGCCGGGCACATGGACGTGAACGCGATCGACCTGACCGGGGCCGGCGCTCCGGACCGCCAGGCACTCGAGCAGCTGGCCGCGAGCAACGTCAAACGCGTCATTCGGGGAAACGAGGACTGGGCGGCTAATCCCGGCACCCAGCGGCTGATGTCGTTCCTGGAAATCAAGACAGTGTGGCACCCTGCCGGGACCTGACAGCGCCAGTGCGCTGGCGAGTCCGATGATCTGCGTTCTCGGCGACGCGCATCTCGACGTCGTGGTCGCGATGTCAGGGCCGCTGACCGAGGAAACAGATACGCCGGTAACGACGCACTTCGGCGTAGGCGGGCAAGCAGCCAACGTCGCGGCCTGGGTAACGGCGCTCGGCGGGCGGAGCAGGCTGATCGCCGCTCGCGGAACCGACCTCGGCGCCGGTCTTGTCAGCGCGGAACTTGAGCGCCGCGGCGTGGAGCTGGCCGGGCCTGTCCTGCCCGGTAGCACCGGCGTCGTGGTCTCACTGTCCAGTGCCGGGCGGCTGCGGTCGATGCTGACCGACCGCGGTGTAGGCACGTCGCTGTCGGGTGATGACATCAGGGCTGACTGGCTGGACGGCTGCGACTGGCTTCACCTGAGCGGCTACGCGCTAGCGCACGAGCCGATGCGCACCGCGGCGGTCGCGGTTGCTGAGGCCGCCATCCGGCGCGGCGCGCGCCTGGCCGTCGACCTGTCGTCCACTGCGATGATCGAGTCGTTCGGCGTGGCCAGCTTCCGCAAGCTGATCGCTTCGATCCGTCCCGACGTCGTGTTCGGGACAGAGGCTGAGGCCGCACTGCTTGGTCAGGACGGACTCGACGGTGGCTTGGTTAGCGATGGCCAGCTGAGTCATGGAACGCTGATCGTTAAGCTGGGCGCTGAAGGCGTCCGGGTGGCCGGGAGGCAGTTCCCGGCGGCACCCACTGTCCCGGTCGACTCAACCGGCGCAGGCGATGCTTTCGCGGCCGGGTACCTGGTCGGCGGAGTCGAGCTTGGCCTGGCCGCTGCGGCACGGGCGGTGGCGAAGATGGGGGCTATGCCGTGACGTTGGTGCCGCAGCTGACGGCTGAGATCACCGAAGCGCTCGGCGCCGGCCGCCCGGTAGTGGCGCTGGAGACGACGCTGGTGTCGCACGGGTTCTCGGCGGGCCGCGGGCTGGAAGCCGCGCTGGCATCGGAACAGCGAGTCCGGGCCGCAGGCGCGACACCGGCCACGATCGGCGTCCTGGACGGAGCGGTCCGGGTCGGGCTCTCTGCCGCCGAGCTGACGCGTTTCGCCGACGCTGGCCAGAGCGCCCGCAAGGTCGGCGCACGCGATCTTGCCGCCTGCGTCGTCCAGGGTGCGCTGGGCTCGACGACAGTCGGCGGCACGCTGGCGGTCTGCCGGGCGGCCGGCATCCGGTTCGTCGGCACCGGCGGTCTCGGCGGCGTGCACCGCGGTTTCGCCGAAACGCTGGATGTCTCCGCCGACCTGCCGCAGCTAGCGCGGACCCCGGCGATGGTCGTCTGCTCAGGCGCCAAGTCGATCCTGGACGTCCCGCGCGACCGCCGAGCTGCTGGAGACGCTCGGCGTCCCGGTCCTCGGCTGGCAGACAGCGACCCTGCCGATGTTCTACAGCGCTGCACGGCGGCCCGCCGGTCTCGGCCACGGTCGCGCGATGCTGCCGAGGCCGCCCGGATAGCCGCGACGCACTGGCAGCTCGTTCCGGCCGGGGGCTTGATCCTGGCCCGCCCGCCGGCGGACGGTATCGACCTGGAGGCACTCGTGACCGAGGCGGTGGAGCAGGTGCGCCGCTCGGGCGTGACCGGTCAGGCCGTCACGCCCGCCGTGCTGGCAGCGGTCGAGGACCTGAGCGATGGCCGCAGCGTCGAGGTCAACCGGCGGCTTATCGCGGACAATGCCGAGCTTGCCGCGCGGGTCGCGGTCGCCTACGCCGGACTGTTCGCCGCAGGTCGACGATGGCGGCGACCGGCCCGCCGCCGTCCGGCCCCTGATGCGCGGCTGACACCGAGACGAACACCGCAGGGTCTCCGGTCACGGCCGCGGCGACGCCGCCGACGCACGCCTTGATCTGCCGGTGCCAGTGCACGTCGGAGTCGTCGAGCATGGCGTTGCGCCGGCCGCGGACCCGGCCGTCCTGACTGGCCTCGCATTTGAGGAACACGTTGACCAGCCTGCCGCCGAGGTCGCTCGGGTGCGGCCGGTCCGGCAGCGGCAGGCCAGCGTTCCTGATGGCTGCCCAGATCCCGTCGGCATCCAGCGCGTCCGCCATGACCGAGTGGCCGATGCGGTACCGCCCGCCGATGCCGCGCACGTTGCCGGCCACGACTACCTGGGCCCGGTCGAGTTCCACGCCGGACGAGCACGAGGCCACTGCGGAGCACAGCGACCGGTTGCGCATCACGTCGCTATCGGCCGGCATCGGGATCTCGCCGAGCGCGACGGCGATGCCGAGTGCGGCGGTCCCGTTCGACACGTCCATGGATTCGCCGGTGTTCTCGGTCCAGACGGTCTGGCCCCGGCTCGCGGCGTCCCTGATGGTGTGAATGGTCAGCAGCGGCGTTTTGGTCTGCACGTAGTGCACGTCTGCCGGGTCGGTGATGCCTGCCTGCGCCATCGCTGCGGTCACGGCGGCGGCGACCTTGGTGATCATGGCGGTCCGGCCGATGTCTTCGGGCAGCAGCTGCTCGCTCATCGCGAACCCGACCGACAGCCGCGGTTCGCCGGTCATCTCGCCCGTGCTGGCCTCGGATGCGACCGTGCCCGGCGGCACTGTGGCGAAGATCGTCGCGTGCGGGCTGAGCACACCGTCGGTGCCGCCGGACCACACGATCGGGATCTGGGCTACCGCGTCAGCGCCGCGGCTGCCCTTGGCGACCAGCACTTCCCTGAACGCGCGGTCGGCCAGGATCCGGGTGTAGTCGTTGACTCCGCCGTTGCCTTCGGTCTTGCCGATCACCGCGACGACCCGGTCGGCCTCGAGCACGCCATCGTCGATCAGCTTCGCCAGTTCGCTGGCGTCGGACACGTGGTGCAGTGGCACCTTGCGGACCTCGATCGGCTCGGGCACGTCCAGTCCTTTCCTAGTTACCGTTCCCTGGCCCGGTTTAGCTGGCCCGGGTTTAGCTCGTGCTGTGCCAGTCGACGTCGGCTGCGGCTGAACCGCCGGAAAGCACGGAGTAGCCCGGCCCGCGGTCGAAGAACGGTTGCGCCGCCGGGCGCACCGCTCGTTGCCTGTCCCGCAGGGCTCGGGTTGCCTCTTCGTCGACCACGGGGTGGTCGGGCAGCGGATCATCGGCTGGCCAGGCCAGCACGACCCCGTAGTCAGTGGCGGCGCCTGCACGGGACACTTTCCCCCAGCGGACATCGCGTGCCACCAGCGCCGGGTCGCGCTCGAGCGGGTCTCCCCAGCCGCCTCCGCCGGTAGTCCGGATCCTGATCACCGTTCCGGCCGGCACGAACTCGCCGTCGGCTAGGGCGTCCACATCGCGCTCGGCCGGGCCATCCGGATCGACGGTTACCTGGAACGGCCGTCCGGCCCGCCCGCCGTTCAGGCCCCAGCAGGACAGGATCGAGCGGTCGGCGATCGACATGAAGTAGCCGTCCGCGCGCATCCTGAGGACCTTCTCGTATCCGAGGCCGCCCCGGAACTTACCGGGCCCGCCCGAGTCCACGGCCAGGCCGAGCCGCTCGACCAGCAGGGGGAAACGGGCTTCGGTGAACTCGGCAGGCAGGTTCCGCGAGTCGGGCACTACGTGAATGGTGTCCTCCCCGTCGGCGTAGTAACGCCCGCCGGAGCCGCCGCCGAGCACCTCGCGCATGAGGTAGGGGTCGCCGTCAGCGGTCTGCCCGTACACGCCGGTGTAGCGGATCGTCTCCTGATCGGCGGGCATCTGCCCGCCGACGGCCTTGGCCAGAACACCAGCGAACACGCCGAGCAGCCTCAGTATCACGAACGTGCGCGCGTTCGTCGGCGCCGGGAACACCGGGGTGAGCAGCGTGCCCGGCGGTGGGAAGCGCATCTCCATCAGCTCGACGATGCCCTCGTTTACGTCCAGTTCGGCCATTCGCTCGGGACTGTCCGCGAGGTTGCGCAGGATCGGAGCGAGCCACTTGGCCAGGAAGTTGCCGTCGGCGTAGTTCGCGCAGTGGTTGATCGGGCCTTTCGCCTGCGGGCCGGTCCCGGTGAAATCGAGGATCAGCCGTGGCCCGCCGGGTTCGTCGGAGGCTGTCCTGGTGAGCGTGATCCGCTGGGTATGCAGCCGGGGCGGGTCGACCCCGTCGTGCTCCGCGTAGTCCTCCCAGGTCCATGGTCCCGGCCGGGATCTTCGCCAGGATCTCCTGCTGGTAGGTGCGGGTGGTGCTCGCCACGATCTCGTCGAAGCAGGCCTCGACATCGCCGCGGCCGTAGCGGCGGAACAGCTCCGCCAGCCGTCGCGCGCCCAGCAGGCAGGCGGAGCATTCCGCGTCCAGGTCGGCGGCAAGAGAGTCGGGCATCCGTGAGTTGCGGGTCATGATGGTGAGAGCGGCCCGGTTGGGCACGCCGGCGTCCCAGAGCCGGATCGGCGGCACCATCAGGCCTTCGGAGAAGACGCTGGTGGCGTGGCTCGGCATCGATCCGGGGACCGCGCCGCCGATGTCGTCGTGATGGCCGAAGGCCTGCACGAACGCGACTACCTCGGGCTCACCGTCTGGGGCGGGGCCCGGGTCGAATACCGGCACGGTGACGCACAGGTCGGGCAGGTGGCCGATGCCGCCCTCGGACAGGTACACGTCGTTGTGGAAGAACACGTCGCCGGGCCGCATGGTCGGCAGCGGGAAGTCACGTGCGACCGGATGGACGAGGGCGCTGTAGGAGCGCCCGGTGAGCTTGCGCAGCAGCCGGTCGTGAATCCCGGCGCGGAAGTCGTGCGCATCCCTGATCATCGGCGACCGCGACGTCCGCCCGATCGCGGTCTCGACCTCCTTCTCGATGGCGGCCAGGCTGCCGGCGACGATCTCCAGCAGCACCGGGTCCACCGGGCCACGCGTACCGCCGGTGAGCATCGGCACCTTCTTACGTCTGGTGTCGTCATGACGGGCCCACCAGCAAGTTGCCGAACCCGTCCACGCGCGCCGCGAACCCTGGATGCACCGGGATCGTCGCGCCGTACTCCTCGATGATGGCGGGCCCGGCCACGATGTCCCCGGCCGCCAGCGCCGGCCGCCAGCAGATCGTGGCATCGACCGGCCCGGCTGCCCGGCCGAAGACCACGGGCCGGCTGCCGGTCACGGCTCTGCCTGAGTCGTTATCCCCGGCGTCGCCGGCCCTGGTTGGAAGCGTGGCCAGCTGCGGGCGCTGGATCGGGCCGATCCCGGTGACCCGCAGGTTCACCCACTCCACCTGCTGACGGGGATCGGCGCGGAAGTCGTACCCGTACAGCGCGCGGTGCGCCGCGTGGAAGTCCGCCGCCGCCGCGTCCGCCAGCGCCGGGTCCATCGCGCCGGCGCGCGACCGGCACGCGTACCTCGAAGGCCTGGCCGAAGTAGCGCAGGTCGGCGCGTCCGGATCAGCCGGTGCGTCGTCCGCCGCGAAGCCCTGCGCGGTCAGGGCGTCGCGCGCCCGCTCGGCGAGCCCGGCGTAGCTCGCCTCCATCGCGGCGTAGTCAAGCTCGGCCTGCCGCGCCACGCAGGTGCGGACGTAGTCGGCGCGGACGTCGACGGTCAGCAGCCCGAATGCCGAGACGTTGCCGGGGTTGCACGGCACCAGCACGCCAGCCACGCCGAGGATCTCGATCAGCGGGCAGACCAGCAGCGAGCCGGATCCGCCGAACGTGACCAGGGTGAAGTCCCGCACGTCGAGGCCGCGCTTGACGGTGATCTGGCGTACCGCGTTGGCCTGGTTCCACGCCGAGACTTCCAGGATCCCGGCCGCGCACTCGTCGGTCGGGCATGCCGAGCTTCGCCGCGAGGTCGGCCAGCCCGGCCCGCGCGGCCTCGGCGTCCAGCGGGATCTCCCCGCCGAGCAGATGCGGCGGGATCCGGCCGAGCACCAGGTGAGCGTCGGTGACGGTGACGTCGCGGCCGCCCTTGCGCGTAGCACAGCGGCCCCGGATCAGCGCCCGCCGACCGCGGCCCGACCTTGAGCGAGCCCTCGGGGGACACCCACGCCACCGACCCGCCGCCCGCACCGACGGTGACGACGTCGACCATCGGGATCTTGGACGGGTAGGCGCCGACGCTGCCCTCGGTCGTCAGCGCGGGCTCGCCGTCCGACGACGACCGCGACGTCCGTGGAGGTGCCGCCGCCATCGCAGGTCAGGACCGAGGTGATGCCCGCGTTCTGCGCGATCATGGCGGCGCCGACAGCGCCAGCGGCCGGCCCGCTCAGCACGGTCGCGATCGGCAGACCGATGACTTCCGCGGCCGTGGCCACGCCGCCGTTCGATGTCATCACGTGCAGCGGCACCGGGTCCGCGCGCAGGCTCGCCAGCCGCTGCCGCGATCGCGGACAGGTACCGCGACACGCGCGGCTTGACGGCGGCGTCGATCAGCGTGGTCATCGACCGCTCGTACTCCCGGTATTCGGGCAGCACCTGCGACGACAGCGAGACCACGGCAGCCGGATGCTCACGCGCCAGGACCCGCGGCCATCTGCTCCTCGTGCTCTGGATTGGCATAGGAGTGCAGGAGGCACACGCCGAGCGTGCCGATGCCGCGGTCGCGGAACCAGCGGGCGACGGCGGTCGCCTGTGCCTCGTCGAACGGGCGCAGCTCTGCGCCGGTGTGGTCCAGGCGCCCGAGCTACGGTCTTGACCCGGTCAGGCGGCACGATCCGGTCGGGCTTGACCCAGAAGTAGGAGTTGCCGTATCCATCGGGCACCGACTGCCGGGCGATTTCCAGCATGAACTCGTAGCCCTCGCTGGTAATGAATCCGAGCTCGCCGACGTCGCCCGCCAGCAGCTGGTTGGTCGCGATCGTCGTCCCGTGACTGATGGACGCGATCTCGGCCGGGTCGGCCGCGAGCAGCCCGAGAATCTTGGTCAGCCCGGTCAGGAATCCTTCCGCCGGGTCGGCGGGCGTCGACGGCGTCTTCGTCACCGTCAGCACGCCGGTGACCTCGTCAAGGCGACCACGTCGGTGAACGTGCCGCCGGTATCGATGCCAATGCGAAGGCGTCGCCGTCTCATTCACCGTCCTTCTCAACCACGGGCCTTGTCAACGCGCGAGCTCCCGCCGCGGGCGAGCCGGAGCTCGAACAGGTCTGATGGCGACAAGGGCATGGACCGGATCTCGATGCCCTCGGCGTCTTCGATAGCCGCGGCAAGGACGGCGGCCCCGGGAATGACGCCGGCCTCGCCTGCGCCCTTGACGCCGAGCGGGTTCAGCGGTGACGGCGTCTCCAGGTGATCAATCTCGATCTGGCGCGGCACCTCGCTCACGTACGGCATCAGGAAGTCCATGAACGAGGCGTTGAGCAGCTGGCCGTCCTCGTCATAGGCCATCCGTTCGTACAGCGCCCCGCCGACACCCTGCGCAACGCCACCGTGGATCTGTCCTTCCACGATCAGCGGGTTGATCAGCTTGCCGCAGTCGTGCACGACGCAGTAGCGCAGGATCGTGACTTCCGCGGTATCCGGGTCGGTCTCGACGATCGCGGCGTGCATTCCGCTGGCGAACGTCGAGCGCACTGGCGAGAAGAAGGCGCGGCCCTCGATGCCCGGCTCGTCATCCGGCGCCACCGGCGGTTTGCTCATGTCGCCGCCGCCGGCGAACTGAGTTGCCGCCTGCGCAGCCTCGTCGAAGGCGTACCGCAGCGGATTAGACAGCACGGCGACGGTGCCGAGGCTGATGCCGCTATCAGGGTCGCCCTTGACCTGCACCATGCCGCCGGTGATCTCCAGGTCGGCGGGCGACACCTCCAGCGCATCGGCGGCGACCCGCAGTGCCTTTTCCTTCGCCTTCCGTGCCGCCAGCGTGACAGCCGACCCGCTAGTCACGGCCGTCCGGGACGCGAACGTGCCCACCGCGTAGCCGAAGCGCCGGGTGTCTCCGGTGACGACCTCGACATCGGCCATCGGTACGCCAAGCTCGTCGGCGACGAGCTGCGCCAGCATCGTCTGGTGACCCTGGCCCTGGCTGGTCAGGCCGGTGGCGACCTTGACCTTGCCGGATGTCTCCACCACGACGTGGCCGCCCTCGTAGGGGCCGACGCCGGTGCCCTCGACGTAGCAGGCCAGGCCGATGCCGATGCGCCGGCCTTCCGCCGCTGCCGCCTCCTTGAGCGTGGCGAACTTGTCCCAGCCGATCAGGTCCTTGATCTTGGCGAGCATGGCCGGGTAGTCGCCGGAGTCGTAGATCAGCGGACGGCCGTCCTGGAAGATCAGCCCCTGGTCGTACGGCATCTCGTCAGGCTGGATGAAGTTGCGCTCGCGCACCAGAGTCCGGTCCAGCCCAAGTGCCGCCGCGATCGCGTCGATGGTCCGCTCCATCACGAAGCAGCCATGCGGCCGCCCCGCGCCTCGGTACGGCGTGACGATCACGGTGTTGGTGTAGAGCGAGTCGAACTCCACCCGGTACGCGTCCGGCTTGTACGGGCCCGAGCAACTGGGTCGAGGTGACGATCGGCACGATGAGCCCGTAGGGCACGTAGGCACCGTTGTCATGCCAGAACCTGACGTCGAGTCCGAGGATCCTCCCCTCGTCGTCGTAGCCGACCGTGACGTGATGCTGCTGCGCCCGTTCGTGCGCGCTGGCGATGAAGTGCTCGCGCCTGTCCTCGGTGAACTTGACCGGCCTGTCCGAGCAGCCGGGCGGCCCACGGCACGAGCACTTCTTCGGGCCACGGGTGAACGATCTTGACTCCGAAGCCGCCGCCGACGTCTGGCGTGATGACGTCGACCTGAGTCAGGTCCAGGCCAGCTTCGCCGCGACGGCGGCTCGCACGCCCGTGGAGGTCTGGGTCGATGTCCACAGCACCAGGCGCTTCTGCTGCTCGTCCCACCTGGCCAGCACGCCGCGGCCTTCCAGCGGCGTGGACGCTGACCGCTCGATCTCCAGGTCGAGTTCCAGCACGTGCGGCGCCGCCGCAATCGCGGCCGCGGTGTCGCCGTGCTCCTGGACGGCATTAGCAGCGCGGTTGCCGGGGACGTCATCGTGCACGAGGTGCACGGCTGACCGGGCGGCGGTCTAGGCCCACCACGGCCGGCAGCGGGTCGTAGCTGACATCGATCAGGTCGGCGGCGTCCTCGGCGAGGTACCGGTCGCTCGCCACCACCATCGACCACCGCCTCACCGACGTGGTTGACCTCGCCGTTAGCCAGCGGGTACGGCGTCCGGCCGTGGGTGAGGGCGGGATGCGGGATCAGCAACGGCAGCGGCTCGGCCAGCCGGCCGGACAGGTCCTGCGTAGGTGTAGATCGCGACCAGCCCGGGCACGTCGAGCGCGCGCACTGACATCGATGTCGGTGATGCGCGCGTGCGCGTAGCGGGCTGCGTACGAACGCGGCGGCGAGCGCGTCCGGGCCGAGGTCGTCGAGGTAGGCTCCGAGACCGCGGATCAGCCGGTCGTCCTCGACCCGCTGCACCCGGGCACCGAACAGGGAGCTCATGCGGGCCAGCCGGTGTCGCTGCCGCAGCCTTGCTCGCCGCGGGCGGTTCGAAGCGGCCCGCTCGCGGCTGATCTCCGCCGCCCGGTGCACCGAGGCCAGGATGTTCTGGTACCCGGTGCACCGGCAGAGGTTGCCGCCGATCATCTCCCGCGCTTGCTCGTCGTCCGGGTCGGGAACAGCCCGCAGTCCCGCGGTGATCGTGGTCAGGAAGCCAGGCGTGCAGAAGCCGCACTGGAGGCCGTGACATTCGGAGAACGCCTGCTGCACCGGTGACAGCGCGCCGTCGGGCTCGGCAAGGCCCTCGACAGTGGTGATGTCCGCGCCGTCGGCACTGACCGCAAGCAGCAGGCATGAGCGGACCGGCGCTCCGTCGAGCAAGATGGTGCAGGCACCGCAGACGCCGTGCTCGCAGCCCACATGGGTGCCGGTCAGGTGCAGGTCGTGCCGGAGACAGTCGGACAGCAGCCGCCGGGCCGGGACATGCGCTGTCCGGGCTGTACCGTTCACCGTCAGCCGCACCTCGTGCAACTCTTCGCCGCTGCTCACGCGGCCATCGCCTCGCGCGCGTCGGCGAGTGCCTCGACAAGGGCTCGCTCGGTGAGCACGCCTGCCAGCTGACGTGCGGTAACGCGCCGTGGCGTGAATGTCAGACCCGGGCCTCGAGCCGCGTGCGAGCGAGACTGGCTGCGGCCGGGAAGGTCACTGGCGTCGGCCGGCCCGCCTGCGACCGCATCGGTGAGATCCAGGACAACCGGCGACGGTCGCCATCGACAGGTATGCGGCCTTCGCGCCGCCGATGCGACCATCGGGCCGAGCCACGTTATCGCGGCGACGCCGCAGACGGCGAAGTCGCCGCGGCGCCTGCTGATCTCGGTGAAGCCGGTGCCCGCGGTACCGCGAGGCAGAACCGGGAACCGGACCTCGGTCGCGAGCTCGCCGGGTTGCACAGCCGACTCCAGCGGCCCGAGGAAGAACTCGCCGGCCGGAATCGACCGGTCACCGGCCGTGCTCGCAACGCGCATTGTGCCGGCCAGCAGCGCCATCACCGCGGGCATTTCGCCTGCCGGGTCGGCGTGCACGATGCTGCCCACCGTGGTGCCGCGGTTGCGGATCGCCGGGTGCGCGACGAACCGGAGTGCCTTGCGCAGCAGCGGCTGAGCGGCTGCTGCCGCCGCGCTCGCTAGCACGTCGGCGTGCCGCGCGAGTGCGCCGACGCGCACCTGGCCGTCGGCTACGCCGACGTAGCTGAGCTCGGTGAGTCGGTTGATGTCCACCAGGAGGTCGGGCGACGGCGAGGCGCATCGACATCAGCGGGACCAGGGACTGACCCCCGGCGAGCACCTTCACCTCAATGTCTGGTGCTGCCAGCGCCGCCAGCGCCTCGGCCACGGAATCAGGTCGCGTGTAGCTGAGCGGACGTGGCTTCACGAAGCCTCCGGCGCAGCCGTTGCTTTCATAGCGCGACGGTACGCTGCCGAGGGCGTGACGGAAATGCTCTTCTGCTACATGATGGCGACTGTGCGATCGTCCGGGCCTCGTTTCATCACGGCAGATCCTGGTCGCATGAGCACTCAGCATGTGGAGGCCAGGCCCGGCGCGTACGCGGATTCCGTCACGCTGATGCGGGTCAGCGCAGACGTCCGGAAAGCCGACGGCGTCCAAGCAGCGCTGATCGCCATGGCCACCGAGCTGAACCTTGATCTGCTGACAGCTCTGGGCTTCCAGCCGCCGCCCGAGGCGAGCCCGAACCACTTGCTGGTCGCCGTCCGGGCCAGCGACGCCGCCGCCCTGTCGAGTGCGCTTGCTGTCGTCGACTCGGCTCTGACCTTCCGTCCCGGCGCCGACGAACCGAACGAGCCTCGCCCAGCCGCCGCGCACGACCGGCGCCGCCGTGCGCGCGAACGGGCCTGGCCTCGCACTCATCTCCGTGCCCGGCCGGTACGCGTTCGCCGAGGCAATGGACGCGCTCGAAGCCGGATGCGACGTCATGATCTTCTCTGACAACGTGCCGGTCGAGCAGGAGATCGCGCTCAAAGACTTCGCGGCCCAGCGGGAGCTCATCGTGATGGGCCCGGATTGCGGCACAGCGATCGTGGGCGGCGTCGGGCTTGGCTTCTCGCACACGCTCCCCGCCGGGCCGATCGGGCTTGTCGCAGCATCCGGGACCGGCGCGCAGCAAGTTCTGTGCCTGCTTGACTACGCCGGGGTCGGGGTTAGTGCCGCGCTGGGCGTCGGCGGCCGGGACCTGTCCGCTGCGGTCGGCGGCCGTTCGGCCAGGGCGGCGCTGACAGCGCTGGACGCCGATCCGGCTACCGAGCTGATCGTCGTGCTGTCCAAGCCGCCGGCGCCGGCAGTCGCGGCCGGATTGCGCGAGTTCGCAGCCGGGCTGGCGACTCCAGTGCAGTTCGCGCTGATTGCCCCCGGCGAGCCAGACCTCACAGCGGCGACCGAGACGCGCTTTGCGTGCGCTTGGCCTGGCCGGTCCCGGACTGGCCCCGCTGGGAATGGCCAGGGCAGGTTACCCGCCAGCGGAGCCGGCCGCAGGGCGTGCTGCGCGGTCTGTTCGGCGGCGGGACTCTGTGCGACGAGGCAATGATCATCGCAGCCGATCGGCTCGGCCCGATCCGGTCGAACATTCCGTTGCGGCCTGAGCTGCGACTGGCGCCTCTCTCGCCCGTGCTTGAAACCACCGTGCTTGAAACCACCGTGCTTGAAACCACCGTGCTTGAAACGCCCGCGCTGGCAACAACCGTGACCGGGCACGCGATGTTCGACTTCGGCGACGACGAACTGACAGCGGGCCGACCCCATCCCATGATCGACCAGTCGCTGCGGCTGGAGCGGCTGGCGGCCGAGGCTGCCGATCCGGCCGTGAGCGTGATCCTTCTCGACGTCGTCCTGGGACATGGCGCGCACCCGGATCCGGCGGCCGAACTCGCCCCGGCGATAGCCGCGGCACGGGCTAGCGGCGGGGTAGCGGTCGTGGTCTCGCTCATCGGCGCGGCCGCCGACCCGCAAGGCCTTAGCCGGCAGGCGGCCATGCTCCAGGAGGCAGGGGCAGAGGTGTTCGCGTCCAATGCGGCGGCCGCCCGGTTCGCGTGCCACCTGATCGACGGTGCGCGATGAGTGACTTGCTCCGGCGGGACCCGCACATCATCAGCTCCGGCCTCGGGCTGCTTGCGGAGGCAGCGCAGCGGCAGGCCGCGCGGGTAACCCAGGTCGACTGGGCGCCGCCGATGGCAGCTAGTGAGGAGTACCTCGTTCCCGTCATGAGCGACCCGCGACGGTCGGCAGCTAACTCGCTCGCCGTCGAGCGGATGCTCGCGGTGCGGGCGTATCTGGTCGACGTCGCGCCTGCGGGACGCGGCGCTGGGCCTGCAGCCCGGCGAGTTCCTGCACGCCGGGCCGCCGGTGAGCTGGGACCGCGCGTCGGGGCCGCTGCGCGGGGCGCTCATGGGTGCGGCCGTTTTCGAGGGCCTGGCTGTCCTCGCCAGAGGAGGCGGCAGCGCTTGCCGGGCGCGGCAGGTTCGCCCTGGCGCCGTGTCATTCCCGGCACGCCGTGGGCCCCATGGCGGGCGTGATCTCGCCGTCGATGTGGCTGCTGGTGCTGCAGGACCTGGCGACTGGCCAGCGAGCGTACTGCTCGCTCAACGAAGGGCTCGGCAAGGTACTGCGGTACGGCGCTTTCTCGCCCGACGTGCTGGAGCGGCTGTCCTGGATGTCGAACGTGCTCGGCCCCCTGCTGGCCGCGGCAGTGCGCCGGTACGGGCCGGTGGACGTCACGGCGATCCTCGCCCAGATGGTGCAGATGGGCGACGAGGCGCATAACCGGAACCGGACTGGCACCCTCATGCTGCTGCGTGACCTGTTGCCGTCGATGGTCGAATCCGGGTTCGCCCCAGGCGATGTCGCCAGGGCGGCGGCGTTCATCGGCGGCAACGACCACTTCTTCCTGAACCTCGCGATGCCCGCGTGCAAGCTTTCGCTCGACGCCGCCCGTGATGTTCCCGGCTCCACGATGGTCGTGGCGATGGCTCGCAACGGCACCGATTTCGGCATCCAGGTGTCCGGCACGGGTGAGGAGTGGTTCACCGCGCCGGCGCTCACGCCGCAAGGGCTCTTCCTTGGCGGCTACGGCCCTGATGACGCCAGTCCGGACATCGGCGATTCGGCGATCACCGAGACTGCCGGGCTCGGCGGCTTCGCGATGGCGGCGGCGCCCGCGATCGCGGCGCTCGTCGGCGGCACGGCTGCCGATGCGCTCGCCACCACCCGCCGCATGTACGAGATCACGCTGGCCGAGCATCCGCTGTATCAGCTGCCTGCCCTGGAGTTCCGCGGCACGCCGGCCGGGATCGACGTCACGCTGGTAGCGCGCACCGGCATCCTGCCGCAGATCAACACAGGCATGGCGGGCAAGGTCCCGGGGACTGGTCAGGTCGGCGCCGGGCTGGTCACACCGCCGGCCGGGGTCTTCCTAGCGGCACTGCGGGCGCTGGCGGCGCTGGCGCAGGCCTAAGTAGTGATCACGAAGCATTTCCCGGCGGCGGTCTCAACCGGATTTCTTACGTCCAGGCGATATCTGCGTCACTACGCAGAAGCCGCCGGTGCGGACGAAGGCCGTTGTCATCAGGGGGACGCTGACGTACTCGGCCGACATGCCACTGGCGCTGTCGTTGATGTAGAAGCCCTCGAGCGCCCCGTCGTAGCGCTCCCGGGCAATGCCGGTCACGGTGACGGCGTGGTTGGCCTGCCCGTCTCCGAGGAAGCGCGAGTCGGTCCACAGCACGCCGGCGTTGACCCCGGCGATGACGCCGTACCCGAGCTGTACGGCTGAGGCCAGCTGATCGGCGGTCTGGTCTCGCAGCGCCCGCGCCGGCACGCCGTAGTCGCATAGGATCAGGGCCTGTTCCGAGGGAACGGTCCAGCCTGACCTCTCCGGGCGCCCGGCGACCAGGTGAGCTTCCCGGCACCGCGTGGCGTGTCGGATCACGTCCGCCTCGGTGAGCCGCAGGCCGAACTGGTCGAGGACGTCCGCGCAGCTGACGATCCCGCAGTCGCCGTAATCGTGGTCGGGGTTGTCGCCTTGAACATGGTTGAAGGCGGCATAGCTGCGCACGTTCCCGAGCACGATGACGGGCCGGCCATCCGGCAGGCGACCGGGGCTGACCGGAACGCCGATGATCGCGGTGCTGAGCCATCCCGCGCTCCCGGCCGCCAGGTCAGGAAGGGCTTCTTCCAGGCTCACTGATCCTCACACCTGGCCCCGCGCGCTCGCTCCCCTGGCCAGCGGCTGACCATGGCGCTATCAGATCAGATGGTCATATGCATTGGCAAATAGGGACTGAGGATGATCCGAGACGACCTGAGGACCTGACCGCCTGGCCGCCCTGGCCACGCGGACTAGTTCAGTAGCTCGTCGGCAGCCTCGGTGCAAGTAGCGATTAGCTGGTCGACGTCGGCCTCGGTCGTCGCCGGGCACATCAGCGCCATGTTGTGGAACGGAGTCAGCAGGACGCCGCGGTTGACCAGGTAGAGATGCAGGTACTCGTCCAGGTCGGTGTCCGCGGCGGCGGCGGACTCGCCGCCGTTGCGCGGTGGCTGCGGGCAGAACCGGTATTCCGCGCGGGCACCGAGCTGAGTGATCGTCCACGGCAGGCCGTGACCGGACAGCACCGTGCGGAAACCTGCGGTGTACCGGTCGGCCATCGCGATCATGCCGTCGAAGGCCGCATCGGTCAGCACGTGCTCGAGCGTTGCCCGCATCGTTGCCACGGACAATGCGTTGCCAGCCAGTGTGCCGCCGACGCCGCCGGTATCTACGATGTCCGCCGAGTCGTCAGCCAGGATTCGGTCGGCTAGCTCGGCCGACAGCCCGAATGCCCCGGCTGGAATGCCGCCTGCGATGGACTTGCCGACGGTGACCACGTCGGGCGTCAGCCCCCAAGCCCGTGTGCAACCGCCGGGGCCGGCGCTGAACGTGTGCGTTTCATCGTTGATGAGCAAGGTGCCGTGCTTCCGCGTCAGGTCGCGTACCGCCTCCAGGTAGCCGGGCTCGGGCAGCACGATGCCGATGTTGGTCAGCGCCGGCTCCATGAGCACGGCTGCGACGTCACCGTGGGAGAGTTCCCGCTCCAGCGCGTCGGTGTCGTTGAACTCGACGACCCGCGTGGTCTGGCTCGGATCGACTGGGGCGCCGACGTTGCCGTCACGCGACCGCGGTCCGTCTGGCGTGGCGAGGATGAACGCCTCGTCCACGCTGCCGTGATAGCAGTAGTTGTAGACCAGGATCTTCGGCCGCCGGGTGAGTTGCCGTGCCAGCCTGATCGCCCAGCGGTTGGCGTCGGTTGCGGTCAGGGTGAAGCTCCAGTGCGTCGGCCCGAACCGCCGACTCAGGTCGCAGGCCACCCAGGCAGCGTCCGCCGTGGGCAGCATCGTGGTAGCTCCGCCCAGGTCGCCGTACCTGCGCGTGACAGCCTCCCGCACCGCTGCGGGGGAGTGCCCGGCCATTGCGCCGGTGTCGCCCAGGCAGAAGTCGGTGAACTCGTTGCCGTCGATATCGGTGAGGCGGGCGCCGCTGGCTGTCGCAAGGTAGAGCGGGAAGCCGCCGGGCCACATCCGCATCCACGTCATCGGCACGCCGCCGAGGAGGTGCTCGCCAGCCGCTGCGTAAGCCTCGGCTGAGCGCGGATGGCGCTGCCGGTAGGCGTCCTGCTCGCGGCCGATCAGTTCAGCGAGGCGGGCGCGGCGGAATGGCGGGTTGGCAAGCTTCTCGGTGCCGGGATGAGCCACGGTTTGCTCCTCACCTTGAACGACGAGACAGCATAGCCCGGCGCTGCTGGCCGGTACTCGGGCGGCAGCCTCGGCCCCGCACTGGCCGCCTGCCATCCTCGATGGCGAACACGCCGCTCTAGCGGCCGGCTTCTCCGAAGTGCTGGCCGGGCGGCGGACGGCTAGCGGAGGAGCTAGCGGCGTGCTGTCGGCGCCGCTGTTGTCGGATTCACCGTTTGGGTTTCGCTGGCTTGGGTTTCGCCGGCTTCGCGGGCATCGCGGAGACAAAGGTGAGCGCGCGGCTCACCCAGCCGACTGCGAGTTCGGGGCTGTCCCGCCAGGCGTGCGGAAGACTGAGGTAACCGCCCATCGGCCGCTCGGCGGGTCCGAACGGGCCGGAACCATTGACAGCTGCTAGCTCAGCGTGATCGCTCTCGGCCAGCCGGACACCGATTGCCGCACCGAACAGGCCAGCGAACATGTTCCCGTGGACGAATGCCCCGAGGTTGCCGAACATCGGCTTGACCTCGACCTCGGGGTCCTCAGGAAGCACGGACCTGAAGTACTCCTTGTCGGCCTCAGTCGGCTTGGGGATCTCCATCGGCAAACGCCTCCCGTTGCTTCCGCTGCCGCCCTGCGGGCCGCCTGCACGCCAGCTTGCCACCGAGCACATGCGGCTTCGTGCTAGACAAGCAGATCGGGGCAGGTCCGCTGCGGCGGTGCGCCCCGGCAGTGCACACGACAGCGAGAGAGGCACGAATGTCGGACGAGGGACTGAGTTTTGATCGCATCAAGGCGGCGGCGGGCAGGCTCGACGGCGTGGCGCACCGGACTCCGGTGCTGACCTCGGGGACGCTTGACCGGCAGTGCGCGACCAAAGTGCTGCTCAAGGCTGAGCCGCTCCAGCGCAGCGGCTCGTTCAAGTTCCGCGGCGCCTATAACCGGCTGAGCCTTCTCAGTCCGGCCGCCAAGGAGGCAGGAGTCGTCGCGTTCTCGTCGGGCAACCATGGCGCGGCCGTGTCTCTCGCCGCGCAGCTGCTCGGCGTCCACGCCGTCATCGTGGTCCCGGCTAACGGCTCCGCAGCGAAACTCGCCGCTATCGAAGGATACGGAGCGGAGTTGCGCCGCTACGATCCCGCTACTGAGCGGCGGGAGGAGGTAGCCGAGGAGATTGCTGTCAGCCGCTCTATGACGCTTGTCCGGCCGTTCGACGACTACGACATCATGGCCGGCCAGGGCACGGCAGGTCTCGAACTGGCCGAGCAGGAACCCGAACTGAAGCAGGTCCTGGTCCCGGTGGGCGGCGGCGGTCTGGCGGCGGGTGTTTCTACCGCCGTCAAGACGCTGATTCCGGGCGTGTCAGTCATCGGGGTGGAACCTCAGGCCGCGGATGACACGAGCCGGTCACTGCGAGCCGGGCATAAAGTCAGGATTCCCGAACCGGACACGATCGCCGACGGGTTGCGTGCGAGCCAGCCTGGTGATCTGACCTTCGCGGTCAACTCCCGCCTGCTGGATGACGTGGTGACGGTGACAGAGGAAGCCATCGTCGACGCGATGCGGTTCTGCTTTACCCGGCTCAAGCTCGTGGTGGAGCCCAGTGGCGCAGTCCCGCTGGCGGCATTGCTGTCCGGCGTCGCAGGCGCGGTCGGGCGCACTGGAGTCGTGCTTTCCGGCGGCAATATCGCGCCGGAAGATTTCGCTGCGCTGGTTGCTCGTTAGGGCTTTCCGACGTCGGCGATCTGCTCGTTAGGCTTTGCGGCGCCGGCGATTCGCAGGGCCATGGATGCATAGCGGTCCGTCAGATCCGGGATGCCCGGCGGATAGTGCTCCAGCGTCCATTGGCTTATGTGCACGCACATGTTGGTGATGGCACCGGAGGCGAGAGTCGCGCCCGGCCGGTCGTTTCCGCTGGCGAGGTCGAATGCGCCTTGCTCTGCGCCGGCCATCAGGATCTCGGTAAGCCGGTCGCGAATCCGGCGCCTGATCGTGCGGATTTCCTCACGCCGCGACCCGGCCAGCAAGGTGAAGTCACGGTTGGCCACCCGAGACTGCTTCTTGTGCTCAGCGGTGTGAGACACCAGGAGCCGCACTGCGGCAGTGAGTTGCTCGGCTGGCTCTGACCCCGCGCTAGCGATGGCTGATGCCATTTGCTCGTCGACGGACCGGTGGATATCGCGGACAAGCACATAGAGCAGGTAGTCCTTAGACGTGAAGTGGTTATACAGCGCCCCGGGGGTCAGGTCACAAGCCGCGGTAATCTGGCGAACCGTTGTGCCCGGCACTCCTTGCGCATGGAACAAGTCGATAGCTGCCGCCGCCAGCTTGCACTGGAGAAGCGTGCCGCCGATAGGCAGCCGGTCGCCGGGCGGGAGTTCGAAATCAGCGCTCATCACGTTTGGCCATCCCAGTCAAGAATCCCCAGTCATGGTCTAGAGTCAAGGTTCAGAGTCAGGTTGGTCTGTAATCGACGCCTGTCCCGGTCGGTTGGTTGTCATCTGACTCTTGACAAGTGATGGCCAGTCGGCGTACGACTGTATCGCTGTGTGAACGACCGTTCATGTCGTCACAGCATGAGGTGCGCCCGCCGTGACGGCCGCGGACGCATGCCGGAAGGCCCGGGCCGACCCCTCCTCCCGGCCCGGGTCAGGCACTTTTCGCCTAGGTAGCCAAGGTGAAGCGCCTGCATCTGAGGGCCGGGCCTGCGCCGCCATCTCGTCGCATTGTCGGACCGTACGCCGCCGCTACTTTGGTGAAGCCGGTTAACCGGCCTGGCTCATGGTCGCGCCCAGATCCGGTCGGATTACTGACCTGCCGTCGGCGGTTCGGTCCTGCGATCACACGGGTCTTCACACGGATTCACGAGACGTTCTGGATGGCAGGCGTCGTCGTGACGTCCATCATGGGAGGAGAACCCGAATGCCGATGGTTACCGTGAAGGTGATTGAAGGCGTGTTCACGCCGCAGCAGAAGAGCGAAATGATCCGCAAGATCACCGACACCATGGTCGAGATCGAGGGCGAGAACCTCAGGCCGGTCACCTGGGTCCTGGTGGAGGAGGTTCACAGTGGCGACTGGGGCATCGCGGGCAACGGTCTCACTACGGCCGACGTCCACGCTCTGCAGGGTGAGCCCGCAACGGCGGCGGGCTGACGGCAGCCCGGCGTGAGCCTGCGGGTGCGGCTGCTCGGTCATCCGAGCATCGAGGACGAATCCGGGCAGCCGCACGAGCCGCCGCGGGGGCGTAAGTCGTGGGCTTTGCTGGCCCGAGTGGCTCTGACCGACCGGCCGCTAACCAGGGGTGAGCTGGCGGAGGAGCTGTTCGGCGAGGCCGACGACCCGCTCGGGGCCCTGCGGTGGTGCCTGGCTGACCTTCGTCGCTGCTGCCGGGATTCGCAGCTGCTGCGCGGTGATCCCGTGCGGTTGGCGCCCGGCTCGTTGTCGCTTGACGTCTGGGACTTGCTTGACGGCTCGCTGCCTGCGGCCGACATCGGCGGGGAGCTCATGGCAGGCGTGGAGCCTCGCGGCTGTCCCCAGTTCGATATGTGGCTGACGCTGGCTCGCGGCCAATGTGCGGCCCGGTCACGGGAGGAGCTGCACCAAGCTGCGCTGCGACTGCTGGCGGCGGGCGACGCGGCCGCGGCCGCCGGGCTGGCGGGGCGGTTGGCGGCGCTGGACGTCCTCGATGAGGGCGCGCAGGAGCTGTTCCTGCGCGCCCTGGTCGCGGCTGGTCATCCGGCCAGGGCGGTTGCCTATCTCGCGTCGTGCGAGGCGGCGCTGGCGCGGGAAGGCATCGTCCCGTCTCCGGCGCTGCGAGCGGCGGCGCTGGCACCATCGGCGACAGCGCGCGCCGGCGTTCGGGCCGGTATCGTCGCCAAGTCGCTGCTGCAGGCCGGGACCGCGGCTCTGGACGCGGGATCGGTAGATGCAGGCGTCGAGACCTTGCGGCGAGCGGCCGATGAAGCCGCGCGGTCCGGTGACTCGCTGCTGACTGCGGATGTGCTGAAGGCTCTGGGTTCCGCGCTGGTGCACTCGGTCCGCGGCTTCGACGGCGAGGGAGCGCTGGTCCTGCACCGCGCGATCGCGGCGGCCCGCACGTCCGGCAGCCAGCACCTGGCCGCGGACATCTTGCGGGAGCTCGCTTTCGTCGATCTGCAAGCGGGCCGGCATGCATCCGCGGAGCGTTCGCTGCATGAGGCAGTGGCGCTGGCCGATGCAGTCGGCGATCCGGCGCTTACCGCCAGGGTGGCAGCCATCCGCGGCATGAACGAGGCAGACCAAGGCCATCATGACGTCGCCATCGGCCTTCTCCGCCGGTCCGCGCGCGCAGCGGAGTCAGCCGGGAGCCGGCGACAGCAAGCCTGGTCAACGGGCGTCATGGCGCGTTCACTGCTGCTCGCCGGGCAGGCGGATGGAGCCCGCGTGGCAGCCGAGCGCAGCATCAGCTTGTGCAATGAGGACCGGTGGAACGCTTTTGTGCCCTGGCCGCAGGCACTGCGCGCACACTGCCTAGCCGCCGCCGGACTCTGGGACGAGGCCCGCGATGACGCCGAGCAGGCATTCGCGATGGCCTGCCAGCTAGGCGATCCATGCTGGGAGGGACTGGCCGGCCGGGCACTGGCGCTGGCGGCGCTCCACGAAGGTGACCCGGCGAGAGCGGAAGAATGGATCACCGAGGCTCGGCGGCGCTGCGACCGTGTGCCTGATCGATGGGTGTGGTTGTCGGGATTCGTCGTGCTCGGACATCTGGAGATCGCGGCGCGCCACCAGCCTGATCTGGTCATGCCGCTGGCGCGCCGCTTGTATCAGCAGGCTCTGCGGGCAGACCTGCCCGAGTTCATCGCCTGGGCGCTGATCTATCAGGCCGAAGCAGGCGATCCAGCCGGGCTCGCATTGGCGCATGCGATTGCCGCACGGGTAATGAACCCGGCACTGCACGAGCGCGCCGCCGCGCTCGACCGCCTGACCGCCTAACGCTGGTCGGGGCAAAGGCTTGCGGCCAGGGCCTCAAGGCGAGGCGCGGCGAATCAACGGTGGCAGGCGGCCGCCGTCCCGCGGATCAGACCACAACCGCTGGCAGCCCGGCCAGCGCCTCCTCGATCGTTTTGTCGCTGAGCTGCAGGTCGCGCAGCTCTCCGGACATGTAGTCGTTGTAAGCGGCTAGATCGAGCAGCCCGTGCCCGCACAGAGCGGTCAGGATGACCTTCTCCTCGCCGGTTTCCTTGCAGCGCAAAGCTTCTTCGATGCAGGCGGCCACCGCGTGCGTGGGCTCGGGCGCCGGCACGATGCCTTCGGTCCTGGCGAACCGCAGGCCCGCCGCGAAGCACTCCGACTGAGGCTTCGCGACTGCTTCGATCAGTCCGAGCTCGTAGATATGCGACAGCAGCGGTGACATTCCGTGATAGCGCAGTCCGCCCGCGTGAATGGGATCCGGGATGAACTCGTGCCCGAGCGTGTGCATCTTCAGCAGCGGGGTGAACCCGGCGGTGTCTCCGAAGTCGTAGGCATAGATCCCGCGAGTAAACGACGGGCAGGCAGCGGGCTCGACCGCGCGGATGACCGGGTTCATCCGCCCGGCCAGCTTCTCGCGCAGGAACGGGAACGCCAGCCCGCCGAAGTTAGAACCGCCACCGGTGCAGCCGACGATCACGTCCGGCGTATCCCCGGCCTCAGCGAGCTGCTTGAGTGCCTCTTCGCCGATGATCGTCTGGTGCATGAGCACGTGGTTGAGCACGCTGCCGAGCGCGTACCGGGCATCGGGGTCTCCAGCGGCGACTTCGACCGCTTCGCTGATGGCGATGCCAAGGCTCCCGGGCGAGTCCGGGTGCTCAGCCAGAACGGCACGCCCGGCGTTAGTCAGGTCCGACGGGCTGGCGTGGACGGTCGCGCCGTAGGTCTCCATCAGCATCTTGCGGTACGGCTTCTGGTCGTAGGACGCGCGGACCATCCACACTTCGAGCTCGAGACCGAACAGCGCCGATGCGAATGCCAGCGCACTGCCCCATTGACCGGCGCCCGTCTCGGTTGTCAGCTTGGTCACGCCTTCGGCGGCGTTGTAGTAGGCCTGAGGCACCGCCGTATTCGGCTTGTGCGAGCCGGCCGGGCTGCCGCCTTCGTACTTGTAGTAAATCCGTGCTGGCGTGCCCAGGTCCCGCTCCAGCCGCCGAGCGCGGAAGAGCGGCGTCGGCCGCCATAGCCGGTAGACATCGAGAACGTCGTCCGGAATGGCGATGTGCCGCTCTGCGGAAACCTCCTGGGCAATGAGCGCGCCAGGGAACAACGGTGCCAGGTCCTCCGGCCCGACGGGCTGCCCGGTGCCCGGATGCAGCGGCGGAGGCGGCGGAGATGGCAGGTCAGCCACGACGTTGTACCAGTGCTGCGGCATCTGCGACTCGGGCAAGAGGTATTTAACTTGTCGGTCCATAGCGCCTCCAGCGACAAGAGCTGACCATCGGGAAATGCGACGACAGGCGTAACGGTAGCCGAGAATGTCTCCGTCCAGGAAGGGTGTTCGCTGCCCTGTGGAAAAGGCCCTCAACTGCGGGAACGCGCAATTACAGGGCTGCGGGGTCAGCTACTCCTCGGCCGCTAGCGGCCAACGACCAGGCGGTTGCGTGATTTCTGCAGCACTGAAGACTCGCTGGCCAGTTAGCGCAAAATGCCAGGCCAGGCAGCCTGGTAACGAGTCTGCTGAGGCCGGAAGGCAGGTTGCGGCGCCCGGGCGTGCATGCGACCCTTGGCCGGTAGGCCGGAGCTTAGCCGCGCATCCGCTGGGCAGTACGGGTGCTGGCATGTTTCGCGTGATGGGGTGGAGGTAGCAGTGCGCTGGAGGCGGGATGATCGCCAGCAGCCTGACGATCGCCCCGATCTTGCGGCGGAGGACTGGCTGGCCGAGTTCCGCCCCGTCCGGCCTGACGCTCTGACGGCTGCGGACCGGGACGCTGTGCGCCCGAGTGCAGCGCCCGGAACCAAGCCCGGGTCGGCTGACTGGTCTGCTGCGCCGCCTGACCTGACCGAACGCCAGAGCCGCGGGGCCGCCGAATTCCACCGCACGGATGTCCGAGCCGACAGGCCAGGCGCGCAGCCCAATGTGCTTGCCGAGCCGGACTCACGTTCCCCGCATGGTCTTGGCGCCCAGCAGGAGCCGGGTGGACAGCGCCAGCCGGGTGGGCAGCGCGAGCCGCGTGGGCAGCGTGAAACGGGTGCACGGCGTGAAACGGGTGGGCAGCGTGAGCCGGGTGGGCAGCGTGAAACGGGTGCACGGCGGGAGCCGGCCGCGCAGTGGGACCTGTGGCTTCAGCCGGATGATGACAGCCCGCGGAGCTCTGGCCGGGGCGGCCTGTGGAACGGTCGGCCCAGCCGGTCCGGCGATGACGGCTGGCCTCAGAACGGCAATGCTCACGGACCCCATGACGCGCGCGAACCGGGCGGCCGGCGCGGACCAGCCGGCTGGGCAGGACCTGTCGACCGGCGCGGAGAGGCCATCTGGGCCGGATCCGATAGCGAGTACGGGGCCCGTGGCAAGTACGTAGCGAGTGAAGGGCGCGGGCCGCAACGCGCTGGCTCTCAGGGGTCCGGTGACGGCCGCGCCGTTGATGGCCGGACCGGAGCCGACGACCGGACCAGACCTGGTAGCGGTGACGGCCGCGGGCGGGATAGCTGGTCCGCACCGGCCGGTCGGCGCGGGCCTGGTGGTCGGCGAGCGCCGGGCGGCCCAGCGTCGTTCGAGCAATTTGGGCCTGCCGAGCGATCAAGGCCAGCTGAGCGGCCGGGGCCTGCCGAGCGATCCAGGCCAGCTGAGCGGCCGGGGCCTGCCGAGCGATCCGGGCCTGTCGAGCGGCCAGGGCCAGCCGAGCGATCCGGGTCGGCAAATACGCCCAGGCCTGCAAGCGGTCGCGGGTGGGACGGCGACCCCGCGAATGCTGACATCCGAGCTGACTACCGAGGCCTTCCCGGCCGCGGCAACGACTCGACTGGCCGTCGTCCGCCGCCACCGTCCGGTAACCGAGACCAGCCGCAGGCGAGCGAAGACGAGTACCTGTACGGCCGGGTGCTGCCTCCGCATAGTCAGCTGCCCGATGCCGACGACTACTGGGACGACGGCCGGCGCCGCGGCAACAGCTTCGGCCCGCCCGGCCGGTCAGAGCAGCCACACGGGACTGGCCAGCGCGGGGAGGGTCAGTCTCGCTATTACCGCAACGGGCCGCCACCAGGAGACCGCCCCGCGGGTGATCTCGGGTCGGCTACCGACAGCTGGGCCAGGCCCGAAAGCGGCGGCTATCCGGCCGAAGGTACTAGTAGATACGGCTGGGAGCCGAGCGGCGGCTCCGGGCGCGCGGCAGAAGACGGGCAATGGCAGGCCGACCGCGCTTTCTCACAGGATGACAGCCGCTCACCGCGGTCCGATGGCGAACGGCGGTCCGATGGCGAACGGCGGTCCGATGGCGAACGGCGGTCCGGTGCGAGCTCGGCGCGGTGGTCTGACACGCGCCAAGCGCCTGGCCCCGGCTACGGCGCGCCGTCTGCTGAGTTCGGCCAGTCCGCTGGGCGCAACTACCCCCCGGTCACTGACGGCCGCTATGAACCGCGGCCTGACGTGCTGCAGCCGCTGCCGGAGTTGCCGACGCGGGAACCGCCCAGGCCCGAGCACGGATCACCGGAGCTGCCGCGACGGGAACTGTCTCCTCCCCAGCTGGAATCACCCAAGGGCTTGACACGGGAGCCGCAGCTGCCCGAATTGCAGCGTCAGGAGCCGCAGCGTCCGGGGTCGGGGCTGCCCGAGCCGCAGCGTCCGGAGCCGCAGCGTCCGGGGTCGGGGCTGCCCGAGCCGCAGCATCCTGAACCGCCAGGCGTTGGCGGCGACGGGTCACGGCCGTTCGACGTCTGGCCGGCCCAAGGTGGTCCCGGACGCCCCGATTCCCCTGAGCCGCGAACGGAGCTCACGCCGTCTGCAGTCGCTAGGTCAGAGCACCCAGCTACCACGCTTGGGCGTGACGCCGGGGGAGTCCAGGTGAACTCGCCGGGCGACCAGCAAGACGGCGACGACGACACGGTGACCGCTCCGCTGCCGGTGATACTGCCGGGCGCGACTTCGCTGCCTCGCCCTGCCCCGGTCGAGGACCCCACGAGGGTTCTTCGAGCCGGCCCGGCAGCTTGGTGCGACGGCAAGGCCGGTGAGCATCACCGGCTCGGTTGAGCCGCCACCCGCTGAGTACGCCACGCCGGTGCCGCCGCGGCCGATGCTGCCTGAAGCAGAGGCGAAGCTCGACCAGCTCAAGGACCTGTACCTGACGGCCGAAGCCATCGGGGAGGACGCGCTCGACAAGCACTTCGATCAGGTGAGTCAGAAACAGCGGGAGCTGATCAAGGAGATTTTCGACCAGTCAAGCTCTGGCGACGCCGACGCTGGCTAAGCGGGCGGCGACGTTGGGGAGGGTCGTCGGCGAGATCGCGCTGCGGAACGCTGAAGTAGCTGAAATTTCGGTAGCGCCCTGCAGGCCGCAGTGTCCGCGGGAAAGTCGGTGCCTGCGAGTTCTATGGCACTGCTGTAGCGAGCGTTCGCTGCATGAGCACCGTGTCAATCCACCGGTCGTGCTTGAAGCCGACGCCAGTCAGCCGGCCGACGTCGGTGAATCCGCATGCGCGGTGCAGGCCGACAGATGCCGGGTCGCCGGTGTCGGCAATAACGGCAATTACCTGACGGAGGCCGGCGGCGGCACAGGCTGTCAGCAGATCGGTCAGCAGCGACCGGCCAACGCCCGCACCCGTGCGGTCGGGCGCGATGAAGACAGAGTCCTCGACGGTTAGCCGGTACGCGGGCTTGCGGCGCCACTGACCCGCGTAGGCATATCCGGCAATCTCGCCATCGGCATCGGCCACCAGGAACGGAAGCCCGAGATCTGCGAGCTCACCGGCATGCCGGGACCAGTAGGCGCGTGTCCGCGGCCTCTCCTCAAACGTCGCGACAGAGTTGACCGCGTACCAGCCGAAGATCTCTGTGACTTGGCCGAGGTCGGCCGGACCGGCCGGCCGCACGACGACGCTCAGGTCGCACGCTCCAGCCGAGCCCGGAACGCCTGGGTGAGGTTCTCCGCCTCTTGATCGCTGATCTTGATTAGCTCGGCGTCGAGGTCGCCGTACTCCCACTCGACGATCGCGGAGTCCGGCTGCCAGCTAAGGTCCCGGCACAAGGTCTCGTCGACTGGGCCCGCCGGGCCATACCGGCGGCGCGCCAAACCGGAAGCTGCGCGGCTGCCGTGGCCCGCGATGATGACGTAGTACTGCATCTGGCTGTCTGCCGGCTCGGTGGTCACCGTTGCTCCGCCCGGAAGTCGCCGAAGTCCGTGCAGCCTGGTGGAGGCGGCGCGGTCGCGGACGCCAGGACCTGCCGAGCGCGCAACAGGGCCCGCTCTGCGGCCGGAGTAGCCGGATCGGTGATGCGGACGTATGCATCGTGGTTCTGCCGCGCCACGGCCCAGCTGGTCGTCGTGTGGAACTGCACCTCGAAGCTGATGCCATGGGCAGGGTCGTGCCAGCGGGTGAAGATGCCCTTGCGCTCCGGGCTCTCCCAGCGATTGCGCCTGGCTTCCAGCTCGAAACCCTGCGTCTTCAGCTTGCGGTGCACCAGCCACGTGCACTCGGTGTAGTCGTCGGCGTCAAAGGCGAACGCGTACCGCACGGCGTCGCTGATGCTGGCGGCCAGTTCCTCCGGGGGACGGCCGGGATTGCGGGCGATTAGTTTGGCAAGTTTGGCGGCGAACCGGTCGGCCGGCTTGAGACTGTCCGCCTCACTGCCAGGAGCGAGGCCGCCCGCTGGCAGCTGCGCAGCGAGCCGGTGAATAACCGGCGTTATTCCGCTGCTGCCGTAGCTGCCGAACATAGTGCGGCCTTCGGCGGCGAGGAATTCGGTGAGAGCGCCCTCGACCAGGTCGCCCAGACCGTGGGCGTCGTATGCCGGCATGTTCGGCTGACCTGTGCTGTGCAGCGGCGCGTCCGGTCGCGATGCGTCTGGTCGCGATGCGTCTGGTCGCGATGCGTCTGGTCGCGGCGCATCGTGCGGCTGCGTCTCCGGTCGCCGGTCTCGGCGAAGCTCGCGGTGCTGGACCGTATCTTGCTGCCGTGACTCAGGCCGCCTGCTGTCGAGCGCGTCGCGGCCGGGCGGCTGGAAGCCGGCATCGCGTGAGGGGAGGCTGCCGTCGCGTGAAGGCAGGCCGCGGTCGCGAGGAGAGCTGCGGTCTGGCGAGAGGCTGCGGTCTGGCGGGAGGCTGCGGTCTGGCGGGAGGCTGCGGTCTGGCGGGAGGCTGCGGTCTGGCGGGAGGCTGCGGTCGGACGGTGGCCCGTTTCGGTCCGGCTGACCACCCCGGTCCGGCCGGGCCGGCCAGTCTTCTGGTCGGCTGCGGTCCCGCCAGTCGCGGTCCGCGGGGCCGAAGTCTGCCGGACCGCGCTCCGGTCGTGTTAGCGGGCGGTGGCCGTTGCCATTGGCGCGGCCGTTGACAGGCCGGCGGCCGCGGCCGGAGCTGTCGGCCGTCCAAGGGCGAAGCTCCAGGTTGCCTGCGCCGCCCGAGCTTGCGCCGCCAACGTCGCGCATCGCGTGGCCGTCGTCAGGCGAGTCGATGGCATACGGATCCTGCCACCGAGGATCCTGCCGACGGCTGCCAGTGCGCTCGCGGTCGCCGTCATGACTGGCACTATCCGGCGCAGCGTCGAGGCCGTCCCGCGACGGCTCCGGCTCGGGTAGCGCGCCGCGCCGCACGGCCGAAACGTCCTCGGCCGGTCGTGACCCCGTGCGCTTCGACCGCCCAGCCGGCCGGTCGTATTCCGGGGCAGGGTCAGCGAGGCCGTTCGCAGCCTGGTCCGCTGGGCCGTTGACCGCCTGGCCCGCGGAGTCGTCGACGATCTCATCTGCGGCGCGGTCGACGGTGTGCACCGCGCCAGCGTTCGCGGCCTGCCGGGAAGCAGCGATGGCCGCCGGGTCTGCCGGGTCACCGTCGGTCCGGGCGGCGGCATTGTCCGGGGCTGCCGCCAGCGGGGCGCCGCACCAGCGTCCGGGGCTAGGCCGGCACCAGCGTCGGGAGCCAGGTTCGCAGCTCCTTCAGCAGTAGGCCCGGTCGAGCCCTCGGCCACGGCGGAGCCGCCTTCCCGCACCCCGATCTCGCCGAAAGCAGGCAGGTCGCCCGGCTCACGAGCAGGAGCAGGCAGGCCAAGCTCAAGGTGCTTCAGCCGGGTCGGCAACGGGCGAGCCTGGCCGCCGTCCTCATACGGCGAAGACGGGTGACCGGCCGGCAGCCGAGCAAGCCTTGACCTGAGATCGGCGAGGGAGCCAGGTGCGGTCCGGCCGGCCGGGGCGTAGCTTGCAGGTCCAGACCTGGCCGCCATCCCGCCGTCGTTACCGGCCGTCGGGGGAGTCGCAGGCGGCAAGCCCGCCGTGACGGTGCCGTGCGCGGCAGCGCTCCGGGCGGCAACGCTTTCGAGCGGGACGGCCCCAGCCGGGCCCGTCCCGGCAGCAGCGGTCCCGGCGGCGCCAGCGGTCCCGCCGTCAGACCCGTCCGCGACCGACGGTGATGCCGGGCCGCCTAGCGGCCGCCCCTGGTCTCGCGGATCACCGTCAGCCTGTCCCGGCGACTCGGCCAGCCCAGCCGGAGGCTCCGCCGGTCCAGCAGACGACTCGGCCAGCCCGGTCAGCGTTCGCGCGGGGGCAGCAGGCTTGGGTGGCGGCGCGACACCGCGGAAGTAGTCGGCCAGCCCAGCGAGGTCGATGCGCGGGAGGTCCATTGTGTTCTCCCGCGGGTCCTCGGACTGGTCCCACGGCTGCGCTGGCCCCGGCATAGCTGCATTCTCCCGCCTTCGGGCGATTCGTTCATCGTAGTGTCACTGACCGCCCGTTGCTGGCTAGCTGACCATCCCGCCGGCCGCGCTAGTGGTGACCCTCGGCCGGCTCAGGCACGGCTGGCAGTATGCAGCCTGTCGCTGACCCAAGCCCGATCAGGGCACCGTACGGACCGGGCGCGACGGCCGTGATCGTGACCTCGTCTCCGTCCTGCAGCCACGACCGACACGAACCATCAGGCAAGGAAACGGGGTTGCTTCCATTCCATGCCAGCTCGATCAGTGAGCCCCGGTCGGCGGGCTCAGGGCCGCTGATGGTGCCGGACGCGAACAGGTCACCGCAGCGCGTGCTGGCTCCGTTCACCGTCATGTGGGCGAGCATCTGAGCCGGGCTCCAGAACATGCTGGCGTACGGCGGCCGGGCGACGACGTGCCCGTTCAGCCGGACCTCGAGGGCGATGTCCAGTCCCCAGTCGGTTGTCTCGGTCAGGTAGCCGAGCAGCTTCGAATCGCGCGACAGCGGCCGGATGCGGGCCTGATCCAGCGCGGCCAGCGGCAGTACCCAGGGCGACACCGTGGTGGCGAAGGACTTGGCAAGGAACGGCCCGAGCGGCACGTACTCCCAGGCCTGGATGTCCCGGGCTGACCAGTCGTTGACCAGGCAGACGCCGAAAACGTGCTCGGCGAACCGATCGACCGGCACCGGGTCGCCAAGATGGCTGGGCGCCCCGACGACGAAGCCGAGCTCGGCCTCGAAGTCGAGCCGGGCGGAAGGCCCGAACGACGGCACGCGGGCGCCGGGCTGGCTGGACTGGCCGCACGGGCGCCGGATCTCAGTTCCCGAGACGACCACCGTTCCGGCACGTCCGTGGTAGCCGATGGGCAGGTGCTTCCAGTTCGGAGTCAGTGGCTCAGTGCCCGGCCGGAGGATCCGCCCGATGTTGGCGGCGTGATAGGCCGAGGCATAGAAGTCGACATAGTCCGCGACGGTGAACGGCAGCCTGAGGCTCACGTCAGACGCCGGCACCAGCAGGTCTTCCATGGCAGGGCGGCACCGGTCGTCTGACAGCCACCGGGTGACTTCGGCTCGCACCTGGGCCCATGCACGTTCGCCGGCGGCCAGGAACTCATCGAGACTGCCCGAGGCGAACAGGTGCGCGCGGCCGGCCAGCAGCCTGTCCGTCGCCGCGGTGAGATCGAGTACGTAATCGCCGATTGCGACCCCGACCCGGTACTCCTCAGCGTGATGAGCGGCGGTGTACGACCCGTAGGGAAGCGCACCCAGTCCGAACAGGTGGTCGGGCGGGATACCGAGCCATGTTTCCGCCTGCGCCATGCCGCTCCTTTGCTGGTCCCCCCGCGACCGGGTCGGTTAACCGCGGCCGACACTGATCAGGCCAAGCGTAACCAGGTCCTGGATCGGCTCGTCAGTGCTGCACGTACCGAACGAAGTGAACAGGTCACGCACGGCGAGGACCGTCTGGCTGTCCAGCTCGCTAACCTTGGCCGCGACCGTGGTGGCGGCCCGATCGGCGAGCGCTGCTGTTACCTCCTCGACGCGTTCAGTGGTGAGCGCGGCGGCAACGGCCAGCAGCACGTTCAGGAAGCCATGGTGCTCGAAGCCGGTGCCGGGAGCGGTGTGGCGGACCGCATGATGCAGGCCGGCCGTGCACTTGAAGGGCAGCCGCTGCGCGGCCAGGGTTGTCAGGCACCTTGCCAGCGTTAGCTCGTCAGGAAAGGCCTCGGCCGTGCTGCCGCCTGTCCGGACCTTCGCGAGGTACCGGCGATCGGCCACGGCGCGGGCTGCATCGGCGGTGAGCTGGCGGGCCGGGATCTCAATGAATGCTGACGCGCCAGCCAGCGGGGTCCGGTCCAGCGCGGCGGCCACCTCGGATACTGCGGCGAGCGTTTCCGCCGAGCCGGTATCTGCCGAGCCGGTATCTGCCGAGCCGGTATCTGCCGAGCCGGTATCTGCCGAGACAGGGATCGGAAGTTCGATCGCCCGCAGCCGCAGCCGCGGATCGGCGAATACCGCATCGACGGCGGTCTCGAGTCCGGCGCTCCCGCCAGGGATCACGAGCGCCAGGTCGAGCTCCGCGACCCCAGTGGCTGTCAATGTCGCGCCGAGCTCTCGGATCCGGGTGTCGGCGCAGACGAAAGGCCCGGACGTGTCTTGGTACCAGGCGGCCTGATGGCGGAGATGGCCAGTCACGGCATCGGCCATCGCCAGCGCTGCCGGCGGGAACAGGGACGCATCGTCGAACAGCGACCGGAACATGTCACCGGACACGTGAGTCCTCCAGCCCCAGGCAGTCAGTGACCAGAGCCGGGCGGATTGCCCCGGCGGCGACCGTCAGCTTCGCCCGGACTGCGCGGACGGGCCGGGCTGCGCGAACTACTTGAGTTGCGCGCACTTGATGGATCGGACGGGCTCGCCGGGCGGCGCCGGCCGCCTGCGGCCTGCCGCTCGCCCGGATAAGACTGATCGCTCGAACTGCGCGCGCTAGGCCGCCCGGTTGAGCTGGGCCGCCCCGTTGAGCTGGCGCGCCTGAGTGAACTGACCTGGCTGCGTGAACCGGCTAGCCCGCGCGGGCCGAAAGGACTATGCGGGCCGATTCCGCCTGACCGGCGCCACAGGCGCAAGAAGCGCAGCGCGCCGACCAGGAGGACCAGGACGGTCGCGATGACCATAACCAGGAATCCGCCTGCGCTCCACTGTGCCGCGTTGATCGCCAGTGCGGTATGCGAGGTGTCGGCGGTCCTGTCGTGGATCAGGCCCGCGATGACGGCGCCGCCGAGGTAAGCCAGCGCCGGCACCGGGATGATCCGGTAGACGGCACGGGGCTGGACGGCGAACGAGGCGGCAACTGTCCCGGCGAGAAGGAAGAAACCGAGCAAGAAGCCGGGACCGCGGCCGACCACCACAGTGAGCACCGTGCCGATCGCTGCAGCGCTGACCAGGAGGACGATTCCTCGTCCAGGCGGCAGTGCGCCCCAGCGCGGGGATCGTTCGGCAGATGGCGGCAGCCCGTGCCCGGCCGCCCCGCGCGCGTACTGCGTGCGCTGACCGGAGTGGTCGGCCGGCGCGTCGCCGGGTAGCGCGCGGGTGGTCGCGTCGTTCCACCGGGACTCGCTCATTGCTCACAGATGGTAGCTGGTCGGGTTGACGACGCTGTTCATATAGTCTGCCGCGTAGGCAGCGTCTAAGCCGGGGGAGGCGATGGAGACGCGCGCGGGAACCGGGCGTCGGTTGGCCGGCAGTGTCGGGTATTCCGTCACCTGCGTTGCCGCTGCCGTGGTTCTCCTGGTCAGCGGTTTCTCTTATTTTGTCGTCCGGGACGTTGCCAGCATCGGTTCCTCCGACGCGATCCCCAGCGGTCCGTCGACCGGACCGCAGAACATCCTGCTGATGGGTTTGGAAAGCCGGACCAACTGGGCCGGAGAGATCCTGCCGAACCGGATCCTCAAAGCCCTGCACGCGGGTAGCAGGCAGGCGATCGAGAATGGCACGGGCGGGAACGACACCAACACGCTCATCCTGATCCATATCCCAGCCAACGGTAAGAAGGCCGTCGGCTTCTCGATTCCGCGCGACGACTGGGTTAACTTCGCTGGCACTGTAGGTCCGCAACAGGCCGGGAAGATCGACCAGGCATATGGCCTCAGCATGTTCTACGAGGAGGAGAACCTCCGCGCAAAGTACCCCGGCATGGGCCAGGGCCGGCTCGCGTTCCTGGGCAACGAGGCCGGCCGCACGGCGGCCGTAGACACGGTCGAGAAGCTCAGCGGTGTGCACATCGATCACTTCGCCGAGGTGAATCTCGACGGGTTCTACGAGCTCGCCAAAGTACTCGGCGGCGTCGAAGTGTGCCTCAACCACGCTGTGAGCGACCGTTACTCCGGCGCCCATTTCCGGGCTGGTTACCAGCACCTGGACGCTAAGCAGGCGCTGGCGTTCGTCCGGCAGCGTCATGGCTTGCCGAACGGCGATCTCGACCGCACCCACCGCCAGCAGGCGTTCCTGGATTCGGTGATGCACCAGTTGCGCACTGACGGAGTGCTCGATGACCTGACCAAACTGCAGGCCCTGCTCTCGGTTGCCAAGCAGTACGTCATCACCGACGCGGGCTGGAACCTGCTGGATTTCGCTGCGCAGACGCGGGACTTGACCAGCGGCAATATGGTCTTTCGTACGCTGCCGATCGAGGGTTACTCCACGCTCGACAACCAGGATGTCAACCTCGTCGACCCGGCCAGCATCAAGGCCATCGTGCATGCCGCGTTCTACCCGTCGCCGAAGTCGCGGGCTCGCAAGGCTGACACGGCAGCCGAGGTCAGGCGGACGACAGTAGACGTTCTCAATGGCGGTACCACCGCGGGTCTTGCCGCGAAGGTCTCTGCCGCGCTGGTCAAGGCCGGCTACCGGTCCGGCGCGGTAGGCAACACCAGTTACCGCACGACCACAGAGATCCGCTATGGCGCAGGCGCGTCGGGGAGCGCCAGCAAGATCGCGGACTTGTTCGGTGTCACTGCCACGCCGAACACGTCGGTGGCGGCCGGGCATGTCGAGATCCTGCTCGGTGCCAGCGCTACCGTCCCGGACATGAGCAGCGTGGCAGCTCTGCAGCCTGCGTCCTCGTCGCCGTCGCCGTCGTCCGTCATCCCCAGTACCGGCCCGCAGGGCGGCGCGGTCCAGGCCAAGGACGGCATACCGTGCGTCAACTGACAATTCGGGCTGCTCCTCAGCGCCAGAGTCCATGATCGATGTTGATTTGGTGGGCCTGTGGCACCACCAAATCAACATCGATCATGAAAAGTCGGCCGTCGGCTGCGGTCTGACCAAGCCGAGCAGTAGTAATCGCCTGCGTCCGCTGTCGGGATCTGCCAGTTCTGTCTACGATCAGGTCATGACTGAACGATCAGACAGGACTCCGGCGGCGGCTAGCGGCGGTTCCGCGGGTAGCGGCGGGGCCGCTGACAACGGTGGGTCGGCGGGCAGCAGGGGAGTCGGCGGGCAGCAGCAGGTCGGCGGGCAGCAGCGGGTCGGCCGCGGGTAGCAGCGAGCGGCCAGCTGCCGGGATCCCGGCACGGGCGCAGGTAGTCATCGTGGGCGGCGGCGTGATCGGCTGCAGTATCGCCTACCACCTGGCGCACCTGGGCTGGACAGACGTCGTGCTGCTCGAGCAGCACGCGCTCACTGCAGGAACCACCTGGCATGCGGCTGGCCTGATCACTTCGGCTGGGATGACCGATGAGACCTCGCTGTTCTTCAGCAGGTACTCGCGCGACCTGTATGCCCGGCTGGAGGCCGAGACGGGACACTCCACCGGTTTTCGGCCGGTCGGCCACATCTCTCTGGCGACCACGAAGCAACGGCTGGAAGCGCTGCGGCGCGAGGCGGACTGGATGCACGGTTTCGGCGTCGACGACACCGAGATCTCGGCCGCTGAGATCGCCGCGCTGTGGCCGCTGGCCAGGACCGACGACGTGCTGTCCGGCTTCTATGTCGCTGACGAAGGCAGGGCCGACCCGGTCGGCGTAGCCACTTCGCTCGCCAAGGGGGCTCGCCAGCTGGGCGTGCGCATCGTCGAGGGCATTGCGGCTACCGGAGTGCAGACAACAGGCAAGCGGGTTACCGCGGTGCTGACCGAGGCCGGGCCGATCGAGACGGAGATCGTCGTCAACTCGGCCGGGATGTGGGCCCGCCAGTTCGGCGCGCTGGCCGGGGTGTCCGTGCCGCTGCAGGCTGCCGAGCACTGTTACTTGCTGACCGACACCGTGCCGGGGATGGATCCGGACCTGCCGGTGATCGAGGATCCGGATAACTACGGCTACTACCGGCCGGAAGGCGACGGCATGCTGGTCGGGCTCTTCGAGCCGGTCGGCGCGCCGTGGTCGCTCGACGGCGTTCCGCGCGATTTCTCGTTCGGCAAGCTGCCGCCGGACTGGGACCGGCTGGAGCCTTTCCTCGGCCCGGCGCTCGCCCGGATCCCGTGCCTGACCGAGACTGGCGTGCGGACGTTCTTCTGCGGTCCTGAGTCGTTTACTGCCGACGTCAAGCCGCTGATCGGGCCCGCGCCTGAACTCGACGGCTACTTCGTCGCCGCCGGGCTCAACTCGCTCGGCATCCTTTCTGGCGGCGGCGTCGGCAGCGTGGTCGCCCAGTGGATCGTGGACGGCGTGCCACCGGTCGACACCGCGCACATCGCGATCGACCGGACCGCAAGTTACGAGTCATCCCGCCGGTTCCGTAAGGAGCGGACGGTCGAGCAACTCGGCGTGCTGTTCGGCGACGCCGTCTGGCCGTCCTGGAAGCCCGCGACCGGGCGCAATATCCGCAGGTCCGTGTTGCATGACCGGCTGGCGAGTCAGGGCGCGCAGTTCGGTCAGTCGGCGGGCTGGGAGTTCGCCGAGTGGTTCGCCAGCCCGGGCGAGCACGAGCCGGCCACGCTGGACTTCAGCCGGCAGCCATCGCACGACATCGTGGCCCGTGAGCATGACGCCGTTCGCACCGCGGTCGGCATCCTCGACATGACTCTCATGGCCAAGCTCATTGTTCAGGGGCCTGATGCCGCTAGCGTGCTGAGCAGGCTGTCGGCGAACGACGTGATCGCCGGGCCCGGCCGGATCGTCTACACCCAGTGGCTGAACGACGCGGGCGGCATCGTCGCGGACCTGACAGTGACCTGGCTGGAGCCGGAGCGGTTCCTGGTTATCGCCAGTGATGTCATCCACCGCCGGATCGAGCCGCTGATCAGGAGGGAGACCAGGCCAGGCGAGTTCGTGACTGTCACCGACGTGACGTCCGGAACGACGCTGCTCTCCGTACAGGGCCCCGCGTCCCGCGAGCTGATCAGCCGGCTGACTGACGCCGACCTGTCAGATAGCGCGTTTCCATATCTTTGTGCCCGCCAGATTCATGTCGGGTACGCGCCTGCGCTAGCGGTCCGGGTGACCTACGTGGGGGAGCTTGGCTTCGAACTGCACGTGCCGGCCGAGTACGGCCTCGGCGTGTACGACGACCTGCTGGTCGCGGGCGCCGACCTCGGCGCACGGCCGGTGGGGCTGGCCGCGATGACCAGCCTGCGGCTGGAGAAGGGCTACCGGGACTTCGGCGTCGACATCGACAACACCGACAACCCCATCGAGGCGGGTCTGGGCTTTGCGGTTGCCTGGGATAAGCCCGGCGGGTTTACCGGCCGCGAGGCACTGCGCAAAGCCCGTGCCGAGGGCCCGCCCAGGAACCGGGTTGTCGGCCTGCTCGTCCCGGATCCGGCCGCCGACCTGTTCGGCAACGAGCCGGTTTTTTTCGATGGCGAGCGGGTTGGCTATGTGCGGGCGGCGGCCTTCGGCCACACGGTTGGCGGTCCGGTCGGGCTCGCGCAGGTAACCTGCCCAGACGGGGTGACCGGCGAGTGGCTCAGCAGCGGCGGTTTCACCGTCAGGTCTGGTACTGGCCGCGACCTGACGGCGCGGCTGCAGATCGCGCCGTTCTACGACCCGCAGCGGCGGCGGATCCTGGCCTAGCCCCGGGCCCTGACCGGGTTCCCGGCTGCCCTTCAGGCATTGCCCCGGGCTTGTACCTGGCCGTGATCAGCTTTGCAGGTGCTCGTCGAGGAAGTCTTTAATGATCGTCATAACCTGCACGGAGGTCCACTGCCGGGCTTGCGTGCGGCTGCAAGCCAGCCGGCCGTGTCCGGCGCCGGCCAGCAGGTAGCGGGTGCTGTCGCTGCCTGTCGCGCACAGGGCTTCGTGCAGCGCCAGGGTCTGGGCCGGTGGGACGATGCGGTCATCGTCGCCGTGCAGGATCAGGAACGCGGGGGCGCCGGCGCGAACCAGGTCGATCGGGTTGGCTTTGGTGGCGCCGTATCGGTGGATCGGGTGACGCGGGTTGGCGAGGGCGGCGTGCATGCGACCGTCGAACCCGTCGGCAGCGCGCGACAGGTCGGACGCGCCGAACTGATCGACGACAGCCCGGATGCGTGAGTCGCTCAGGCCGGTCAGCGAGGCGAGGTAGCCGCCCGCGGACTCACCCCAGACAGCGACCCGGGTCGGATCGATGCCGTACTCGTCTGCGAGCCCGGTCAGGTAGTCGATCGCGCTGCGTATGTCAGCGAGGGCATCGGCGTAGGTGGCGTGCTGGCGGGTGGTGCGGTACGCGACGCTCGCTACGGCGTACCCGGCCGCGGTGATGAAGCTGCGTTCCGGGCGGGCCATCGATCGTGGCGCGGCGACGAGCTGAGCATACGCACATACCGGTCGGCGGCACGCGGACCGATGGCGGGCCGGTGCGGCCCTACGCCGTTACCTTCGACCCGTTCGTGGCGCTTTCTGCTGCACCGGCTCAGACAAGGAACTCGGCGAGCGGGAAGGAGCGATGGCGACGTGGCGGAACCAGGTAGTTCTGCCGGTGGGTGGTGTGCAGGACCGAGTTGATGCCGGCGTGGGGGGAGCGCGGTGCGACAGGGAGGGTCTTGTCGGAATAGTGGCCGTCCATCGCGAGCCGGACGCGATTGAAGATCGCAATCGTCGGCTGGAACATGATGAAGTGCAACCCGGCCGCTTTCTTGCTGCTGTAATGGTTTCCCGCCGGATCGGATGTGTAGTAGAACGGGTTGTCCAGCGTGTCGAAATCGCCGCGCACGGGAATGGTCGTCCCTGTGGGGTAGGCCACGCCGTAATTGCTGGTCGCCGGCGATGTGGTGCTGTCCACCACCGACATGCTTCCAGTGTGGCCGTAGGCGTGGTGCCGCTGGACGCCGTGCGCCACCTCGGCCACGGTCTGACCTGGCGGCTCGAGGGTGAGCGTGCCCGGCGCGGGCGAGAGGCCGGGCTCGAGCATCGCCTGGACGCGATCCGCATACCGGGGGAAGCTCTGTTCGTACCAGGCTGCCAGATCTTGAAACAGGTGCGAGAGCTCCATGGTGGTCCCCTGTTTGAAGTAGCCGTCGGGCCACTGATTGGTGAGGCCAGGGAGCGTTTCCAGATTGGCGATGACGCCGGGTCCCATATTCGACACCAGGGTGGTGGTGAAGCCGAGAAAGCCCTGCGCCTGCCGGGGAATCGACGATGCGCCGGGAATATGAGCTGCCAGCGCCAGTTTGCTGGGCAGGCCCTGTTGCCCGTAGAAACCGCCCCCGGAGAACCCGCGGCGGATACTGGTCACCGTGAACAGGCTGCCCGCGTGGCTGCTTCCGGGCCCGAAGAGGGCGTTGCTGGCTGCCATGATATTGGCGAGCGAGTCGCTGCGTAGTAGCACGGCCACGTCATTGTGTTCCAAGCGGACCGGCCCGAAGCCAGGCGGAGGCTGGTCGCTGGGGAATGTTCTGGACTCCTGCAGCGCATACACGGTGTGACCCTCCATCCTGGAGGTCATCAAATCAACCGGCAGATACGCTGGGTAAGGTGTTCCTGCCGTGAAGAAGCCCGACGTCTTGCCCAGGCTTGGGATGTACTGGCGGAAGTAGGGAAGCCCCCAGGCTACCGTGATGCCCACTCCTGTCGGAGTGGGCGGGAATTGGCGTTCCAGGCCCAGCAGGACGGACTCCAGGTGGTGCTGCGCCTCCTGCAACGCCTTAGCATTCGCCGGCACATTCAGCGTTGCGGTAATGACATGATCGTGCAGGGCCGGGACCCGGACCGGAATCGTTCCATTGCTGTTCACGCCCGCGCCATTGACCTTGACCACCTGCTCGTTCTGCAGGAGGTATTGCTCTTGGCTGAGCGGGCTGGCGGCGACCGCGGGCCGGTCAGGCGGGTCCGCAATGGTGTCGACGATCTTATAGATGCCGGCGGATGCCAGAGCGGCACCGAGTGTGCCCGCTGTCCCTTGAAGAACACGTCGCCTGCTCAAGTTCCCGCGTGGTCGTCCCGCACGCGCATTTTTGTCGCCATCTGTCATGAGACGAATCCCCCGCTTGCATGTCGCGCACGGCCCCGACCCGTCGCCTGATGCAGCACTGATCACGGATGCTTCAGCGCGCCCGTGCCCGCCAGCCGGAACGCTAAAACGCAGATCCTGGCGCTGCGCCACAGCCTGCCCGCCTAGGTTGCCCCGATGCCGAGTTAGCTTGACGTCGAGATAGCTGCTGATTAGGCTAGGAAGCAGATAGTTTGATGTCGAGATACTTTCTCTTGCGGTTGCCCGCGGCAGTACTGGCGGCCAGCCCGGCAGACGGGCGGACCGCCAGGGGCCGGTGGCCCAAACCGGCCGGGGGAAGGGCAAGATGCATGCAGAGCACAACGCAGGGCAGGTCCGCAGGACCGGCAGAATCCGGGAGGCCAGCACAATGACCGGGAACAGCTTCGGCAGCCGCGCCGATCTCACCGTCGGCGGGACCAGCTATCAGATACATCGGCTGGACGCCGTCGACGGGGCGGCCGACCTGCCGTACAGCCTCAAGATCCTGCTGGAGAACTTGCTCCGGACCGAGGACGGGCTGAATGTCACCCGCGACCACGTCACCGCCCTGGCGCATTGGGACCCGGCTGCTGAGCCCGACACCGAGATCCAGTTCAGCCCGGCCCGGGTGATCATGCAAGATCTCACCGGCGTGCCCGCAGTGGTGGACCTGGCCGCCATGCGCGAGGCGATGCGTGCTCTCGGCGGCGACGCCGGAAAGATCAACCCGCTAGTGCCCGCCGAGCTCGTCATCGACCACTCGGTTATCGCCGATGTCTTCGGCCGCCCGGATGCCTTCGACCGGAACGTGGAGCTCGAGTTCCAGCGAAACCGCGAGCGGTTCGCCTTCCTGCGGTGGGGCCAGGAGGCATTGCGACAGTTCAAGGTCGTTCCGCCGGGTACCGGGATCGTGCACCAGGTGAACATCGAGCACCTGGCCCGGGTCGTGATGACCGGAGCGGACGGCGACGGCGCAGGCCTGGCGGCCTACCCGGACACCTGCGTCGGCACTGACTCGCACACCACCATGCAGAACGGCCTTGGCATCCTCGGCTGGGGCGTGGGCGGCATCGAGGCCGAGGCGGCGATGCTCGGCCAGCCTGTCTCCATGCTGATCCCGAAGGTCGTCGGCTTCCGCTTGACCGGCGAGCTGCCGTCCGGCGCGACCGCCACCGACCTGGTGCTGACGATCACCGAGTTGCTGCGCAAGCACGGCGTGGTCGGCAAATTCGTGGAGTTCCACGGCGATGGCGTCGCCGCGGTTCCGGTCGCCAAC
Organism: uncultured Actinomycetota bacterium; assembly: GCA_963831615.1. Lineage (GTDB taxonomy): Bacteria > Actinomycetota > Actinomycetes > Streptosporangiales > Streptosporangiaceae > JAJYUU01. The sequence continues at coordinate 2,112,490 of CAWHQU010000008.1, forward strand.
CGGGCCACGATCGGCAACATGAGCCCGGAATTCGGCTCCACCTGCGCAATCTTCCCGATCGACAGCGAGACCCTCACCTACCTGCGGCTCACGGGCCGGCCCGCCGAGCAGGTCGCCCTGGTCGAGGCCTACGCCAAGGAGCAGGGGCTGTGGCTCGAGCCGGGTGCCCGCGGCGCCCGGTACTCCGAGGAACTGGAACTCGACCTCGGCAGCGTCGTACCGTCGCTGGCCGGCCCGAAGCGGCCGCAGGACCGGGTCGCGCTGACCGACGCACAAGCGGCGTTCCGCGAGTCGCTCGGCAGCTTCGTCACGCTGGACAAGCTCGACGACGACATCGCCGACACGTTCCCGGCATCTGACCCGTTCGTTGCCGACCGCGAGAACGGCGGCGGCACCGGGCCCGCCGAGACGCCCGCGCACGCCGCGAGCAGAAGGCCGTCAAACCCCGTTTCGGTAACGCTGGACGATGGCACCACGACGTCGGTCGACCACGGTTCGGTCGTGATCGCCGCGATCACCTCGTGCACCAACACGTCCAACCCGTCGGTCATGATCGGCGCGGCGCTGGTGGCGAGGAACGCGGTCGAGGCGGGCCTGGAACGCAAGCCGTGGGTGAAGACCACGCTGGCGCCGGGCTCGAAGGTCGTCATGGACTACTACGAGCGGGCTGGCCTGACGCCATACCTGGAGAAACTCGGCTTCAACCTAGTCGGCTATGGCTGCACCACCTGCATCGGCAACTCAGGGCCGCTGCCCGAGGCGATCAGCGCCGCGGTTGCCGAGAACGACCTCGCGGTGGTGTCGGTGCTGTCCGGGAACCGGAACTTCGAGGGCCGGATCAACCCCGACGTCAAGATGAACTACCTGGCGTCGCCGCCGCTGGTGGTTGCCTACGCACTTGCGGGCACGATGGATATCGACCTAACTTCCGAGCCAATAGGAACGGGCTCGTCCGGCCAGCCGGTTTACCTCAGGGATCTGTGGCCTGCGCCAGCCGAGATCGAGCACATCGTCGAGACTGCCGTTGCCGCGGAGATGTTCACCCGCGACTACGCCGACGTGTTCAGCGGTGACGAGCGCTGGCAGGACCTGGACGTGCCGCCTGGCGACACCTTCGCCTGGGACCCGGAGTCCACCTACGTGCGGCACCCGCCGTACTTCGAGGCAATGGAAACAACGCCGAGCCCCGTCACCGACATCCACGGCGCGCGGGTGCTGGCGGTGCTCGGAGATTCCGTGACGACCGACCACATCTCGCCGGCCGGCGCGATCAAGACCGACAGCCCGGCTGGCAAGTACCTCACCGAGCACGGCGTGCAGCGGTCCGACTTCAACAGCTACGGCTCCCGCCGGGGTAATCACGAGGTGATGATCCGCGGCACATTCGCCAACATCCGGCTGCGCAACCAGCTGGCGCCGGGAACCGAGGGCGGCGTTACGATCGCGCTGCCGTCAGGCGAGCAGATGTCGATCTACGACGCATCCCGCCAGTACATCGAGGCAGGAACGCCGCTCGTCGTGCTCGGCGGCAAGGAGTACGGCTCCGGCTCGTCGCGCGACTGGGCCGCGAAGGGGACCGCGCTGCTCGGCGTCCGGGCCGTGCTGGTGGAGTCGTTCGAGCGGATCCACCGGTCGAACCTGATCGGCATGGGCGTGCTGCCGCTGCAGTTCCGGCCGGGGGAGAGCGCGGCATCGCTCGGGCTGACCGGCCACGAGGTGTTCGACATCACCGGTATCGAAGCGATGAACGCGGGCGCCACGCCGCGCGAGGTGACGGTCCGGGCGGACGACAAGGAGTTCCGGGCTATCGTCCGGATCGACACGCCGGGTGAGGCGGAGTACTACCGGCACGGCGGCATCATGCAGTTTGTGCTGAGAAGCCTTCTGGACTGAGAACTTTCGCGGCCGGGTGGCTACTGCCAGCGCTGCAGCTCACTCCGGCTTTACTCAGATTGCCTGGCCAGCTGCGGCGTCGGCGTCAGGGCCGCCGCTGCCCGGCCAGGCCCGGCGCGCCAGCGTACCCGACCGGCGGACCAGTACCGCCGGGTCGACGTCCCGGCCCGCCGCGGCGTGAAGTGGCTGCCAATCCAGCGGTATCTGCCGGGCCTTAATGGCATCTGATAGCTGAGAGGCTTCAGCATTCTTTCAGCTAATCGCGTGCTGAGGTCTGCGCACGGGACCACGTCGGCATCAGGAGGACTGATTGCAGTGAGGCTTACCCGAATGGGAATCATTGCGGCGGCCGCGGGATTGGCCGCTTCCGGAGTTGCGGCAGGTCTTGTCGTGGCGGCAGCCCCGGCATCTGCCGGGCCCGCTTCCCGCCAGGTCGTGCTCGTCAACCAGTGCACCGGCAAGGGTCAGGTACGACCGAATCCCAATATTCCGCTGCCGGGCTGCATGACCTCCAGCGAGCTGATCGGCCACGCGAGCTGGACGAGCTGGCGCTCGGTAGCCTTCGGTGCTGGTGACCTCGAGGTAAACAACTGCACTCCGAGCTCAAGCTGCGGCCCAAGCCGGTACACCAAGTACCCGATCCTGATCGTTCTGTGGCGAGCCAAGCCGTGGAGCGGCGGCGGCCGGTACTTCAGCCGCATGACCTGGATCTTCACCGGCAAGAAGCCGCGGCATGCGCCAGTGTCGCAGACCGTCACCTGGCCGTCAGCGGCGCAATAGGCGGCAGCCGGCTCCGTGGTATCGAGCCGGTAAAGCTTCCGGCATATCCCCAGCAATCGGCCCATGACCTGCCCGGCGCTACTACTGTCGTGCCGGTGAGAGTTTTGTTGCCGCCAAGCAAGCACCGGTGACGGGCGTCGCGGCAGTCGCCGTGCCGTTGTCCACTCCGGCGCTATGGCTGACCGGCGCGGAACGCGGCGTGATGTTCGCGGGTCTGGCACTGGCACTTGGCGGGCTAGCGGGTCAGGGGCTGTCGAGGCAGTACAAGGGCGAGCGGCCAGGCCCGCTTCCGCCGCCGTGGGCGCTGCGCGGAGCCCTCATCGGCCTGGCCGCATGCTGCGCGCTCCTCGTGACCGCGCTGATCGGACCGGGCATTGCGAGTAAGCTCGCCGAGCCAGCCCCGCCAGGGCTGCGATCTGGCGGGACCGCCGAGATCGCCGCGGTGGAGGCTGTGCTGTTCGCGCTCGCGGCGCTTGCGGCGCGGCTGCGCCGGCCGGGCCTGGCGGCTGTGCCACTGGTCGGCGTCGTGCTGGCCGAGGGCATCCGGTCGCATCCCGAAGGCGTCGTCCCCGTCGCGGGGGCGCTGGTTACCTATTGCCACTTGCTGCCCGCCGTGCTCTGGGCCGGCATGCTCGCTTACGCGCTGCGCGCGGGGATTGCCTGGCGAGGCCATCCCGTCGCGGCCCAGGGCATCATCCGGCTCTACGGCACTGCAGCGGCGTGGCTGTTCGCGATCGTCGCGATCACCGGGATCGTGTCTGCCCTGGTGCTGGTACCGGTGAGTTCAGTGCTGACCACTGCCTATGGCCGGTTCCTCATCGCCAAGGCAGTGATCGTCTGCGTGGCCGCGGGACTGGCGGTGGCCGGCCGGAGGTGGCTGCGCCGGACGCCCGCGCCCGGCTCTGGCCCAGCCCTCGTGACCAGGCTGGAGATCTGCGCGCTCGCGGCGGTGCTGGCCATCACCGGCATCCTGACGGTGCTGACGCCGCCCGCCCGCCCAACCTCCGCGCAGTCCGGGCCCCCTGGTCAGGCAGCGGGCCGGCATCCGGTTAGCCGCGTCGAGGCACTCGCGTCAGGCCGTCCCGGCGATTTCGGCTGAGCCGGCAACGACGCCGTCGACGTAGGTGACGGTGTTCGCGCCGATCGCCGGGATCCGCGGACCCGGCAGCACGATGCCGGTCAGGTTCAGCGGATCGGCGGCGGAGATGCGGACGGTCTCGCCGGTGTGCTGCTGCCTGCGGACCGACTTGAGCACGTCGATCGCGTCCGGGTGGGCATATTGCTCGCCGCTGAAGCCGTTGACGAACCGGCCGCCCCGCATTGTTCCCCTGGCCTCCATGCGCCGGAAGGCCCACAGCAGGTCACGCCAGGGAATCGCCAGGTTCTCCCTGGCGGCAATGTCGCGGAAGACCACGCCCCACCGCGCTGCCAGTTGCTCGGCGACGGCCTCGGCGAGCTCGTCCCGGTCCGGGCAACTGGTCGGCTCGGGCAGCAGAGACCACCGGCCAGAGGCGCCTGTGGTGCCGCGTACGCCGCGCCTTAGCCCCCGGACCGGGGCGTATCGTTCCGGGCTGCCGCGCCGCAGCAGTGACCGGACCGCCCGGAAGCCGTCGGCGGTGACCAGCCCTCGTGCTACGCCGTCCCACAATGCCTCGTCGACCTCGTAAGGCAGCCGGCCGGTAAGCGACGCGAGGTCGGGCCGGAACAGTGCGCCGTGCTGACGGAGCGCGTCCAGCACGTCCCGGGTCCGGCCCTGCTCAGGCTCGGCCGGGCTCAGGTCGCCGCGCGCCGCCCGCAGCAGCCACGGAAGGTCGTCTCGGATGGCCAGCGTGATCGGCGTGGCGCGGGACGGGGTCAGCCCGGCACGCCGCGGCGTCACGTCGGGATCCGCGTCGCGCACAGACAGCCGGCCCCAGCAGGCCTGCCCGGACATGCAGAGCTCGTCTAGCCACTCGCGCCGGTAGCCCTCGACTCTGGCGGCGAGGACGGAGTCTTCCCAGGCGCCGGTCGCGATCTCAAAGCCCTGCAGCTGTTCGATGACGGCAAGGACGCCGAACCGGCCCTCGCGCCTGGTGCCCGGACTGACATGCTGCCAGCGCAGCAGGAAGCGCATGAAGTCCCTGGCCGTGACCGGCTCGACCTCGCGCCTGCGCCGTTGCCGGGTGTAGAGGTGAATGCGCGCGAGCAGGCGACGTGAGCAGTACTCAGTTGTGCCCGTTCCGGTGAAATTGCCTCGGATCGCGAAACCCTCCGCTTCGAGCGTCGCGAGCGCGCGGTTAACCAGCGACTCGCTCAGCGCAGAGGTCGTGACCAGGTCGAAGACCGTAGCCGGGCCACGGGTTTCCAGGTGGCCGCGAAGCAGATCGGCTGCGGCGGCTTCCTCGTCCGGCGGCTCGGCAGCCACCGGGCAGGGATGTGCGGGGACGACGGGCGAGGCCGGGAACAGTGCCGAGATCGCTGGCAGGCGCTCAACCGCGGCCCAGAGCACCCCAGCCTGGCTGCGGATCTCGACTGCGCGCCGGCCGAGGACGAGCGCCTCGAACCACGGCTGCCAGTCGTCTGCGGGACGCATCGCTACAAGGTTCAGCAGCAGGTCGTGGAGCTCGTGCTCGTCACGCGGGTCGGGACGGACCTGCTCGGCCACCCGCTCGATCGCAGCCGGGTCCAGGGAGTCCAGTTCGTGGGCTTCGACCGGCAGTCCGCGGCGCAGCGGCACGGCGCGACTGCGGCGTTCTTCCAGCGGTGCGTCGTCCAGGAAGGTGAACGGGCGGCCGTTCAGGATCTCGTGCGCCAGGACTGATGGCTCCGTCGTGTCGCGCACTACGACAGTGACGCGGTCGGACTCGATGCCGGCCACGAGGTCCCGCAGGCCGTCGATGTCCATGGCCTCGCGCAGGCAGTCCTGCAGAGTCTGGCGGACGAGCAGGTGATCGGGGATCTCCAGCGGACCGGGCGCGACGTTCTCCTGGCAGGCCGCCAGCGTCGGGAAGACCGCGGCCATCAGGTCGTCGGCTTCCATCCGCTGGATGGCTGGCGGGTTCTTCCGGCCGCCGCGCATGCGCAGCACCGCGAGCGAGGTGTTCAGGTTCCACCGCCAGCGGGCCGCGAACATCGGGGACGTGAGAACTGCCTGGCGGACGACCTCCTCGACAGTGCCGGAGGCGAGGAACTTGGGGACCCGGTCCAGCGGGAAGCTGTGCTGCGGGCCGAGTGACAGCAAGATCGCGTCGTCACTGGCAGCGGCCTGCAGCTCGAAGTCGAAGGTCACGCAGAACCGCTTGCGCAGCGCGAGGCCGAGTGCCCGGTTCAGCCGGGCGCCGAACGGCGCATGACCGACCAGCTGCATGCCCCCGGCGTCGTCGAAGAACCGCTCCAGCACGATCGTGTCCATCGTGGGCAGCACGCCGAGCTGCGCCAGGCCAGCGCCGAGGTAGGCCGCGATCATCTCGGCGGCCGCGTCGCCGATGCCGCATTCGCCGGCCAGCCAGACGACGGCTGCCGCGGTGCCGCCGTCCGCAAGCTGCCCGGCTACCGCCGGACCGGAGCGCGCACACCTCCTCGGACAGCTCGGTCGTCCGGCCCGGCGCCTCACCGAGCCAGAACGGCACCGACGGCGGCGCGCCCTGAGCGTCGACCACGCGGACGACGCCAGGCTCGACCCGGAGGATCCGCCACGACGTGGTGCCGAGCAGGAAGACGTCGCCCGCCATGCTCTCGATCGCCCAGTCCTCGTTGACGGTGCCGACGAGGACGTCATCCGGCTCGGCAAGGACCCGGTAGTCGCCGAGCTCGGGGATCGCGCCGCCGGACGTCAGTGCCGCGAGCCGGGCACCGCGCCGGCCGCGCAGCTGACCGCTGACCTGATCGCGGTGCAGGTACGCGGCGCGGCGACCGCGGCCGGTGCGGATGCCCTCTGACATCAGCTCGGCGACATCGTCGAAGTCTTCCGCGGACACCGACGCGAACGGGGCCGCGCCGCGGACCAGGTCCAGCAGGTCGCCGGCCAGCCCACTCGGCGGCCGAGCACTCGGCGACGACCTGCTGGGCCAGGATGTCCAGCGGGCAGACCGGAATCCTGCAGCCGGTCGAGCCGGCCGGACCGCGCACCGCGCAGCAGCGCGGCGCATTCCACCAGCTCATCGCGCGTCGTCGGGTACAGCAGCCCGGCCGGCACCCCGTTCCTGGTGTGGTTGGACCGCCCGACCCGCTGCAGGAACGTGGCGAAGCTACGCGGCGAGCCGATCTGGCAGACCAGTTCGACCGGCCCGATGTCGATGCCGAGCTCCAGCGACGCAGTCGCGACCAGGGCTCGCAGGTCACCGTCGCGCAGCCGGGTCTCGACCCGCTGCCTGCGGTCCTTCGACAGGCTGCCGTGGTGAGCCGCGACCTGGCCATCGCCCAGCCGCTCGCCGAGCTGATGGGCGAGCTGCTCGGCCATCCGCCGGGTGTTGACGAACACCAGCGTCGTCCGGTGCTGCTGAACGTGGCCGGCGATCAGGTCACAGATCTCGGCCATCTGCTCGGTGGTGGCGACTGCGCCGAGCTCATCACCCGGCAGCTCCAGGCCGAGGTCGAGCTCGCGCCGGTGCCCGGCGTCGACGATCGAGCAGCGCGGCGAGCCGTCGTCCGGCGGACCGGTCGGCGCCAGCGCCGACCAGCAGCCGGGCCACGGCCTGATCGGGCGCTGCGTGGCCGACAGCCCGATCCGCTGCAGCGGCTGCTCGGCTACGTGCTGCAGCCGCTCCAGGGTCAGCGCCAGGTGCGATCCGCGCTTGTTGCCCGCGACCGCGTGAATCTCGTCCACGATGACGGTGCTCGACCGGGCGCAGCATCGCCCGGCTGCGCTCCGCGGTCACCAGCAGGTACAGCGACTCGGGTGTGGTGATCAGGAAGTCCGGCGGCCGCTTCAGCATCGCGGCGCGCTCGGCCGCCGCGGTGTCCCCGGTCCGCACCGCGACCCGGATGTCCGGCGCGGTCATCCCGAGCTCCGCCGCCACCTCGGCGATCTCGGCTAGCGGGCGCTCGAGGTTCTGCCAGATGTCGACCGCCAGCGCCTTCAGCGGCGACACGTAGACCACCTGCGGACCGCTGCCAGCAGGCCTGCGCCCGCCTCGTGCGCACGGTAGATGCGGTCAATGCAGACCAGGAATGCGGCCAGCGTCTTGCCCGACCCGGTCGGCGCCGCGATCAGCGTGTGCCGGCTGGCGGCAATCTCGGCCCAGCCCCCAGCCTGCGGCTCCGTCGGCCCGGCCGGGAACCGCCGCTCGAAACCAGGCACGCACGGCCGGATGGAACGACTCCAGCACCCAGCCACCCTAACCGAGGCCTCCGACATCCGGTAAGCAGCGCTAATGCCGCCGTGCTCGCGGCAGCGCATCCTGGTGACGTGCTGTGACAGGAGCGGCGGCGGACTGCGCGGTCGAATGCCGTCGAGCGTTCCGCGCACCGTTTTGTCGCCCTTGCCACAGGTTCGCTGTCGGTGAATGCGGATCTAGTGTGGCTATAGCGACAGTAGATCCGCATTCATGAAGATCGTCTGGTCCGGATGGCGGGCGGTCGGGCACGGCAGGGGCCGCTGCGGGCTGTCGGTGGATCGGTGGCGGGTTGGTGGGCCTGCTGGCGGGCTTCCAGCGGCCGGCTGCCCGCTCGCTTGCGGACCCCGTCGTGATGGGTGGCTAGTAGGTGGGCCTAGGGCACCACTGATGCGGCACCCATGAAAAGTGGCAGCGGCCCCGGCGGCCAGCTCGCAGCCGCCGGCTCGCGGCCGTCAGCGGAAGGCGGGAGCGACCTCCTGCATGAACAGGTCGCAGGTGTCTTTCTTTCGGGCCATGGAGCCGAGGGTGGCGTCCGGGACGATGAGCTCGTCAGCGCCAGCATCCCGGTACTGCGCGACGATGTCGGTTACCTCGGCAGGGGTTCCGATGATCGCCGGCCGTCCGGCCGCCGCCTGCCGCTTGTCGTCCAGCCACTGCTTGTCGGTCGACAGGTACATCGCCGCCTGGGTGGAGACGTGAATCTCGCCCGGGTCGCGACCGATCTGCTCGCAGTGCTCGCGCAGCACTGACAGCTTGTGCGCTAGGAGCTCGGGCGTCGTCCAGGCATTCCACTCATCCGCGTACTGGGCCGCGATGCGCAGGGTCCGGCGTTCACCGCCGCCGCCGATGAGCAACGGCAGCCGGTCCTGGACCGGGGCAGGCTGGCACGGCGCGTCCTCCAGCTGGAAGTACTCGCCGGCGAATGTGGTGCGCGACTGGCTGAGCAGCGAGCCCAGAATCTGAACCGCTTCGGTGAACCGGTCCATCCGCTCGCGCACGCTGCCGAGCGGGATGCCGTACACCTCGTGCTCGTTCAGCTGCCAGCCGGCTCCGACGCCGAGCGTGAGGCGGCCGTGGCTGACTTGGTCGACTGCCGCCGCGATGTTGGCGAGCACCGCAGGGTGCCGGTAAGTGACGCTGGTGACGAGCGGAGCCAGCCGTACCCGCGGCACTGTCGCGGCCAGCGCCGCGATGACCGACCAGCACTCCAGCATGTTGCCGTCCAGCGGCTGCAGCCCCTCGCTGTTCGGCATGAAGTGATCGGCGAAGTAGACGCCGTCCCAGCCCGTCTGCTCGCAGTGAGCGGAGATGTCGTGAACGTCATCCCAGGACTGGGCCGGGTTCGGCCAGATACTGAAGCGCATGCCGGAATCCTAAGCGGCAGCCGGGAAGCGCCTTGCGCCAGGGCGCGGGCGCGAGGCGTAAACATTTGTGCCCGTCAGGCCTAAAAGCCTTCGTGATCATGCTTGAAGCCACGGCAGGGCAGCGCGCGGTCTGCTGAAAACCCGATGTATCTGTCCATCAGGACCGCTCCTCCGTAAGCGCAGCCGAGGGAAGCGCAAAGTGCGACTCGTGCGGTCCCGGAGCGTGCCGTCCCCCCGTCAGGCGCACAGGACGCCTGCTTCAGCAGAGGAGCTGAAGATGTCACGACTGTTGCAGTCCAAGCGCACGCTGTTCATCGCGCTCTCCGCGTCGGCGCTGGTCGCCGCTGCGGCCAGCGGCGCATATGCGGGAACTCGCCCGGCGAGCAGCCCGGCCGGCCCGTCCGTCTATTCTGGCTACCACGACGGCGGGATCACCCTTCCGTCAACACTCAAGACGATTGCCACGCTGCGAGTCCCGGCGGGTAACTACGCCATCGTCGCCAAGGTCACGGTCTGGAACGGCGAGAACGTCGACGACACGCTTTACTGCAAGCTCGTCGCGGGCGCGGACTTCGATCTGGCGACGACCGTCCTCACCGGCAACAGCTCGCCATACGCCGACTACGCGACAGTGCCGCTGAACGTGGTCCACCATTTCGCCAGCCGGGGAAAGATCAACCTCCAGTGCACCGGCGAAAGCGTCGACACGCAAGCGAGCTGGATCAAGATCACCGCAATCAAGGCCGGCTCGCTGTCCAACCGCGCCATCTCGTAGCCGGCGCGCGACACAGCCACGTTCAGGCCTCTCCCGTTCACGTGACCGGGAGAGGCCTGAACCGCGGTTACCTGAGGCCAGCTAGCAACCCGGCGCCTGCGGCGATTACCACGTGCCCCACGTCAGGCTGGGCGCGGGCAGTTCCGGCGGCGTGCGGAAGGCGGGCGGCGCATCCAGGTCGAGCGCCGCGAGCGGCGCAACTGCGGCGGCGTCGCGGCGAGTTAGCGCAGGCAGGTTCCACTTCTCCTCGACGAGCTTGAGCACCGAGGTGTGGTCGAACACCTCCGACAGCACGCAGTCTGGCCGCGCGTACGGCGACACGATGACGGCGGGCACCCGGAAGCCGTAGGTGTCGTACTGCAACGGCTCGCAGACGAGGTCCTCGGCGTGCCGGACGTAGCCGGGAAACAGCGGCTTGAGCAGGGTGCGAAGCAACGACTGGTGCGCGACCAGGCTGCGGCCCTGCACATCGTCAGGCGGCACAGCAGCCGGGGGCGCCACATGGTCGTAGTAGCCGCCCTGCTCGTCGTAGGTCCAGATCAGCAGCGTGTCCGGCCAACCTGCGCCGTGCATCACCCGGTTGATGATCTCCGCAGCGAAACTCTCGCCCTTGCGGATGTCCTGCGGGTTCTCCTCCGAGTACTGGTCGAAGTCCGGATCCACGATGCAGAAGTCAGGCAGATTGCCGGCCTCGGCGTCGGCGAAGAATTCCTTGATGCTGCGAACGTGCAGCATGTACCTGGCCATGCCGAGCGGGTACAGGCTGGCGCTGAACTGCAGGTCCCGTTTGACTTCGGCTGGCACTCGCTCCAGCGGACGCCCGATCGCGCGCAGGTGATGCCGGGACCGCCGTCGCTTGTACTCAAGATAGCGCCGGAAATGAGACTGGTCCTCTGCCGCTGGCCGGTAGTTCACCCAGGACCTGCCGTGCCTCGTCAGCATGTCCATGATCGTCCCGGCCGGCGGGTAATCAAGGAGGTTGATCGGCAGGTCATCGACCAGTCCGTGCGCCGTACCGGCGAGCAGGAACCGGCGGTTGGGGAACGTCGGGCCGAGGCATGAGCTGAACCAGTGATCGGCGAGCGGAAACGTGCGAGCCAGGCCGTGATAGAACGGCAGGTCCTGCTCGGTCCAGTAGCCCATCGCGACCGACTTGTCGCCGTCGCGGTGCTGCCCGCTGGCTCGACGTCACGAAGCCGTTCATCTTGCCGCCGCCCCACTGCTCGTGCGCGGCACTCCAGCTCTGGCAGGGCACGCCTTGCTGCTGCACCGTCGACGTCAGGTGGTGCGCGCGCACCGGCCGCCCGGAAGCATCGGGATTCTCGGCGTCCGGCTGCCCGTCGGCACCCACCGGCAAGCCCTCACCACGTCCGGCCAGGGTCCCCAGATAGTTGTCGAAGGAGTGATTCTCCATCATCAGCACGACGACGTGCTTGATTTGAGGCAACCGGTCAGTGCCGGCCGGCAGCGACGGATCGGGCCGCTGCCCGTGCTGTGAGCCCTCCATCTGGCGGCCGCGCTGCCGCAGCCGCTGCCGTTCCACGCCTTCCCACACGACCGTGCTGCGCATGCTCAGCCTGCCTTTCGCTGCCGTGATCCCGCTGTCATGTTGTTATCGGCATCGCGGAGATCGCTTCCGGCGCCAGTCTCACTGGCCGCCGTGCCGGCTGCGCCCGTCCTGCGGCGCGCGCGGACGATGAGGATGATCCCCACGATCACCAGCAGGCCGACCAGCCCGCCGATGGCGTACGCGGCGTCCTGCACCAGTCCCGTGACATGCCGCCAGTTGCTGCCAGCTGCCCAGCCGGCCCAGGTCAGGCCCGCCACCCAGGGAACGCATCCGGCAACCGTGTAAAGGCCGAAGGGCAACGGCGACATCCTGGCGAACCCGGCCGGAAGCGATATGAACGTCCGGACTCCAGGCAGCAGCCGGCCAATCAGAACGGATCGGCCGCCGTACCTTCCGAACCACCGCTGCGCTCGGACCAGGCCGTGGTCGCCGCCAGCGGCAGACCCGCGCAGCCGCCGCCACGCGGGCTCGCCGCCGTACCGGCCGACCGCCCAGGCAACGTAGCTCCCGGCCACGTTGCCCGCAACGCCCACGGTTATGACCAGCGCGAGGCTGAGGTGAACGCCGGGCACCGCTCCGGCGGCGAGCGCTCCGCCGAGCGGCATCGTCAGCTCGGACGGTATAGGTATGCAGGCTGACTCAGCCAGCATCAAGGCGAAGATCGCAAAGTAGCCGTAGGTGCTGATGAACTGTTGCACCCGGGCGCCTTCCCTTCAGCATGTCGATGAGCGCCCGGTGCGGGGATAGCGGCGGGGCCGCGCCGCCGTCCCAGCGCACCGGTTCGCAGCCGCGGCGGTAGGTGCCCGGCAACCGCCGCCGCAAACCGGCCGCATCAAGCAGCCCTGACGGCGGCTCAGCGCAGCACGATGTTCACGATCCGGTCCGGGACGATCACCAGCCGCTCGACACTGGCTCCGGCGACCTGCCGCCGATAGTCGGGGTGAGCGGTCACGATGCGCTCGACATCCTGTGCCGAGGCGCCGGCCGGTACTTCGACACGGAACCGGGTTCGGCCGTTGACCTGAACCGGCAGCGTGACTTCTGACGCCACCGTCAGTGCCGGATCGGCCTGCGGGAATTCGGCGTATGCCAGCGACGAGGCGTGACCCAGCCGGGCCCACAGTTCCTCGGCGATGTGGGGTGCCAGCGGCGCGACCATCAGAACCAGAGGCTCCGCCAGGAAACGGGGTAGACCTGCACCGGCAGCCGAGATCCTGGCCGCGGTGGTGGTCAGCTCCATCAGCCGCGCGATCGCGGTGTTGAACCGCAGCGCGGCGAAGTCACGGCGGACTGCCGCGATGGTCGAGTGCAGCGCGCGCATCGTGGCGTCGTCCACGGGCACATCGGACACTGCCAGCGTCCCGGTCTCCTCATCGACGATGGATCGCCACAGCCGCTGCAGGAAGCGGTGCACGCCGACGATGTCGTCGGTCCGCCATGGCTTGTCGGCATCCAGCGGGCCCATGGCCATCTCGTACAGCCGCAGCGTGTCCGCGCCGTACCGCTCGTAGATCTGATCCGGGCTGATGCCATTCTTCAGGCTCTTGCCCATCTTCCCGGAGCGCTTGGTCACCGGGCGCCCCTGATAGCCGGGCGACTCGCCGGTGGCCCCGGTAACGTCGGCGGCCGGCACGTACATGCCGCGCTCGTCGACGAATGCGTCCGCCTGGATCATGCCCTGGTTCACCAGCCTGCCGAACGGCTCGGGCGTGGACACCATCCCGCGGTCATACAGCACTTTGTGCCAGAACCGGGCGTACAGCAGGTGCAGCACGGCGTGCTCGACGCCGCCGACGTACAGATCCACGCCGCGCGGCTGCATCCAGTACCGCTCCGTGGCGGGATCGACGAATGCCTGATCGTTGTCCGGGTCCAGGTAGCGCAGGTAATACCAGCACGACCCGGCCCACTGCGGCATGGTGTTCAGCTCGCGCCGGTAGCTGTGCGGGCCATCGCCCAGATCCAGCTCGACGTTCGCCCACCCGGTCGCACGGGACAGCGGCGGCACCGGCTCGCTGTCCTCACCCGCGTCCGGCTCAGGGCGGAAGTCCGTCATCTCCGGCAGCAGCACCGGCAGTGCGTCGGCTGGCAGCGCGACAGGCTCGTTGTCGTCGCCGTAGACGACCGGGAACGGCTCACCCCAGTAGCGCTGCCGGGAGAATAGCCAGTCACGCAGCCGGTAACGGCGTGCCGCGTGGCCGTGATCTGCCGTTTCCAGCCATGAAATCGCGGCATCGAAAGCTGCCCGAGCGTCCAGGCCTGCCAGCGGCGGGCCGGGCGCTTTGATGTACTCGCCGGCTGAGTCGATGACCTCCCGGACCGGCAGCCCGTACCGGCGGGCGAACTCCAGGTCGCGCTCATCGTGCGCGGGGACCGCCATGATCGCGCCGGTGCCGTAGCCCATCAGCACGTAGTCGGCGATGAAGACCGGGATCTGCTCGCCGGTCGCCGGGTTGATCACATAGCCGCCGGTGAACACGCCGCTCTTGGTGCCGCCCTCGGCCGTCCGCTGCCGGTCGCTCAGCTGCCCGGCCGCCTTCCGGTAAGCGGCCACGGCCGCCCGCGGAGATCCTGCCTGCCCTCGCCAGTCCGCGGGCGCCTGGTCTGGCCAGGTGTCCGTTACCAGAGTGTCGACCAGCGGGTGCTCGGGCGCCAGCACCGCGTAGGTTGCTCCGGACAGCGTGTCCGGCCGGGTGGTGAAGACTTCGACGCGCCCGTGCGCCGGAGCGGCCATGGGCAGCCAGATAACGGCGCCATCGCTCGCGCCGATCCAGTTGCGCTGCAGTTGCTTGACGTTCTCCGGCCAGGCCAGCTCGTCCAGGTCGTCGATCAGCCGCTGCGCCATCGCCGTGATGCGCATCATCCACTGCCGCATCGGGCGCCGGTAGACCGGGAAATTGCCGATGTCGCTGCGGCCGTCGGCGGTGACTTCCTCGTTAGCCAGCACAGTGCCCAGGGCGGGACACCAGTTGACCGGCTCGGTTGCGATGTATGCCAGCCTGCGCTCGTCGATCAGCTGCCGCTGCTCCGCAGGCTGCAGATCGGCCCATCGCCGCCCGGCCGGGACCTTCCGGTTGCCGCTTTCGTAGTCGGCGGTCAGCTCCTCTATCGGCCGGGCCCTGCCGGTGCGCTCGTCCACCCAGCTGTTGAATATCTGCAGGAAGATCCACTGCGTCCAGCGGTAAAAGCCGGGATCGGTAGTCTCGACGCTCCGCCGGGTGTCGTAGCCCATGCCCAGGCGGCGTAGCTGGCGGCGCATGTTCTCGACGTTCTGCCGGGTAGTGACCTGCGGATGCTGGCCGGTGCTCAGCGCGAACTGCTCGGCCGGCAGCCCGAATGCGTCGAACCCCATCGCGTGCAGCACATGGTGGCCGGTCATCCGCAGGTACCGGGCGTAGACGTCGGTCGCGATGTAGCCGATCGGGTGCCCGACGTGGATGCCGGTGCCGCTGGCGTAAGGGAACATGTCCAGCACGTAGAACTTCGGCTTGCCTGCGACGAATCCGGCGGCCAGCGGGCCGGACGGGTTGGGGGAGTTGAAGGTCCCGGAGGCAGCCCACCGGTCCTGCCAGCGCAGCTCGATCTGGCCGGCCATAGCGGCCGTGTAGCGGAACGGCGGCACTGCACTGGTGTTGTCCTCACCGGCGTTGTCCGCAGCCTGCTGCACCGGCGGCGCTGCTTTCGTCACTTGCTCGCTCATGGCGTCGTTGCCTCTCGAGTTGGGCTTGATCCGGGAAATAAAAAAGCCCCTCACCGTGAGCATGAGGGGCGGCCGCGCTGACTTAGTGCGTCAGTGCGGCCTGCTGAGAAGGAGGGTGCGGAACGTTGTCACGTGATTAGGATAGCGCGGCGTGCCGCGTGAGCGCGATGAGCTTTGAACCCGGGCATCGCGAAGGGCGAGATAACCCCCCCGTAGCCGCGGCGGGCGGGGAGACCCGGGCAGTCAGGTTGCGGCGGTTGCCAGCGTTAGCGGCAGGACGCCGACGGCACCAGCCTCGCGCAGCGTCCTGGCGGCGATAGTCATCGTCCAGCCGGTGTCGACGATGTCGTCTACCAGCAGCACCGGTTTCGCCAGCCGGACAAGCTCGGCGCTGACGCTGGCAGGGACCTCGAATGCCTGCCAGACCGCACGCAGTCGCTGCGCGCTGTTCTGCTGACGACCGGTGCCGGCCAGCGCCGCCGGGTCGTCGCCCGCGTAGGCGAGCGGCCCGAGATCGGGCAGCCGGCCGATCTCGGCGATCCGGCTGGCAAGGCTGCCGATGAGCACCGGCCGGGTGCGGGACGGGAGGCTGACCACAGCGGCAGGCCGCTGGTCCCACTGCCAGGCAGCGAGCACTTTGACGAGTGCGGCGATCATGTCGCCGGGAACGTCGGCGTCGGGCGCGTCTGGCGCAAGGAGCGCCCGCAGGCGAGGACCCCAGCCCAGGTCGGTCAGCCGGCCCAGCGCGCGGCCGGGCTGGGCGGCGAGATCCGGGCTGATCTTGCCGGACGCGTCGATGCCGAGCTCGCGCATGCCCGAAGGCCACATCTTGCGAGGCTGGAGCTCCGCGCCGGGCCGCAGCAACTGATCCTGTGCGGCCGCCGCGGCCGCGTCCGGCACCGCGGCTGGCCACGGCCGCCCGGTGCAGTTGTCGCACCGGCCGCACGCTGCCTGACCGGCATCGTCAAGCTCGCGGCGCAGGTAGGCCATCCGGCATGCGGTCGTGGCGAGGTAATCGAGCATCGCCTGCTGTTCGCGGCCGCGCTCGGCGGCGACTCTGGCATAGCGTTCGCTGTCATAAGCCCAGTCCTGGCCGGTCGCGACCCAGCCGCCGGCTACCCGGCGGACAGCGCCGTCGACGTCAAGGACCTTGAGCATCATCTCCAGCCGCCCGCGGGACAGGTCGACCTGGGTTTCCAGCGCCGCCGTCGACAGCTGGCCGCCGGCAGCGGCGAGCGCTGACAGAGTCCGGCGGACAATGCTTTCCGGCGGGAAGGCCAGGGAGCCGAAGTAGGCCCAGATATCGGCGTCCTCTCGGCCAGGTAGCAGGACCACGTCAGCCCGGTCCACGCCCCGGCCTGCGCGGCCGATCTGCTGGTAATAGGCAACCGGCGACGGCGGCGCGCCCAGATGGACTACGAAGCCGAGGTCTGGCTTGTCGAAGCCCATCCCCAGCGCACTCGTCGCGACCAGCGCCTTGAGCTGGTTGGCCAGCAGGGCGTCCTCGGCTGCCACCCGGTCTGCCGGGTCGTCCTTGCCGGTGTAGGGCAGCACGTTGTGCCCACGCTCGCGGAGGAAGGCCGCAGTCTCCTGGGCGGCGGCAACGGTGAGCGTGTAGATGATCCCGGAGCCAGGCAGCTCGTCCAGGTAGGACGTCAGCCAGGCGAGGCGCTGCTGGGCGCCCGGCAGCGTGACCACGGCCAGGTGCAGGCTGTCCCGGTCCAGCGGGCCGCGCAGCACGAGGGTCTCACCGTCGGAGCCGGCCGCGAGCTGCTCGGCGACGTCGTGGCTGACCCGCGCGTTGGCCGTCGCCGTCGTCGCCAGGACAGGTACGCCCGGCGGCAGTTCGGTCAGCAGCGTGCGCAGCCGACGGTAGTCGGGCCTGAAATCGTGGCCCCAGTCAGAAATGCAGTGCGCCTCGTCCACCACTAGCAAGCCAGCCGACCCGGTGAGCTTGGGCAGGACCTGATCCCGGAAACCAGGATTGTTCAGCCGCTCCGGGCTGACCAGCAGCACGTCAACCTCGCCTGCCGCGACCTCGGCGTAGACGTCCTCCCACTCTTGCGCATTGGCTGAGTTCACGGTGCGGGCCCGGATCCCTGCCCGGCCTGCCGCCTCGATCTGATTGCGCATCAGTGCCAGGAGCGGCGAAATGATCACTGACGGCCCGGCGCCGCGGGCTCGGAGCAGAGCGGTAGCGGTGAAGTAGACAGCGGACTTTCCCCAGCCGGTTCGCTGCACGACCAGCGCCCGGACGTGGTCCTCGACCAGCGCGCGGATCGCCGTCCACTGGTCCTCCCGCAGCCGGGCATCCGGGCCGGCCAGGGCTCGCAGGCAGCTCTCGGCCTCGGCCCGGAGCGGGTCGGCCGGCATATCGGCGCTCGTCATGTGTTCCTTGCTATCAGGCTGCGCCGACAATCGCATCTGCCGGATATGCGAGCCTTAAGCGGGAACGGAGGACGCGGGTGAAGAGCAGGGAATCAGCAGAGCCCGCCCGGCTGCGACCGCCCAGACTGGGCACTGGCAGGCTGATCACCGGCAAGCTAGGCACTGGCAAGCTGGGCACTGGCAGGCCGGGTCCGGCTGGGCTGCTGCGATCTGGCCCGGGCGCCGCGCTGCTGATCGGCGGCGTGATCTTGCTTGGCATCAACATGCGGGCAGCCGTTACCAGCCTGCCGCCGATCTTTCCCGAACTGGAATCCGCGCTGCACCTGTCGGCAGCGACCCTGTCGCTGCTCGCGGCTATCCCGGTGCTGTGCTTCGGCGTCTTCTCCGGTGCCGGTGCCCCGCTGAGCCGCCGATTCGGAGAAGAGCGGGTCCTCGGCATGGCGGTGGTCCTGCTCGCGGCAGGCTTGCTGCTGCGGAGCGTCAGCCCCGCCGCGCTGCTGTTTCCCGGCACGGTCGTCGCCGGCGGGGCGATCGCGTTGCTGAACGTGCTGTTGCCCAGCCTGGTCAAACGCCGGATGCCGGAGCGTGCCGGGCTGGTCATCGGCCTGTACCTGCTGATGCTGTCGGCCGGGGCGATTGCCGCATCGGCGCTGGCCGTGCCCGTGTTTAACGGAGCCGGCGCCTGGCAGCGCGTCGGTCCGGATCGCGCTCGGCTTGTGGGCCGCTCCGGCGGTACTGGCAGCCGTGGTGTGGCTGCCTCAGCTCAGATACCGGACCGTGCCCAACGGCGCCCCGCCGCAGCAGGTGGTCCGGATCGCCGGGCAAGCGGCGGAGGTGCCCGAGAACGCCGCGATGCGGCCGTCCGGAGCGCTCGCCATGGGCCGCTCGGCGCTGGCCTGGCAAGTGACCTTCTTCATGGGGCTGCAGAGCCTGTCGTACTACGCCACGCTGTCGTGGTTTCCGACCATGTTCCGGGACCGCGGCGTCAGCGCCGTGCACGCCGGGGACTTGCTTGCGCTGATGAATCTCGGCAATGCCGTCACCTGCCTGCTGATCCCGGTCCTGGCGCACCGGGCCGCCGACCAGCGGAAGCTGGCGGTCGCTGCGGTGGCTGTTACCGCCGTCGGCATCACTGGCGCCATCTTCGGCCCGGCCGTGCTCGCGCCCGGGTTCATCGCCTTGCTGGGCCTCGGCCAGGGCGCGACGCTCGGCCTGGCGATCTTCTACACCATGGCCCGCGCCCCGGACCCGGCAACCGCGGCCTCGCTGTCCGCGTTCGCTCAGGGTGTCGGCTACCTGCTCGCCAGCTCCGGACCGCTGACGATCGGCTTCCTGCACGATGCCACGGGTGGCTGGACGCTCCCGGCCGTGGTCCTGCTCGCGGTGGCGGCAGCCCAGCTGGTCACCGGCTGGCTAGCGGGCCGGGCACTGACGGTGCCGGGCGCGACCCTCCGGCACAGAAGGACCGCGCCGGCCGGCTAGTCAACTTGGCGGAGCGTTTCATGGGTTTGCCGGCACAGTTCATGGGACCGTCGGCACAGACCGGAAAATCGGGGACCTTAGCTGGGCGTGCGGCAGCGCCGGCGGAGCCCGGCCATGGCCCGCCGGTGAGTGGCCGTAGTTATGCGGCCGGGGTGATGGTGACGGTGTATCCGAGTGCCTGGAGCTGGCGGATGTGGTTGCGGGCGTTCTTGTTTTTGTCGATCTTGTTCTGGTAGTGGTCGGGGCCGAGGTCGGCGAAGCGGGCGCGGGGGTCGTGCAGCAGGTGCCAGATGATGACCAGGATGGACCGGGCGACGGCGACCTGGGCTTTGGCTTTCCCGCGGCGGCGGGCGATGCGGTGGTAGCGCTCGCCGAGGAAGGTGGCGGTGCTGGCCGCGCCGATGGCGGCCTGGCCGAGGTAGCCGCGCAGGTAGGTGTTTCCCTGGCCCTTGGCCTGCCGGCTGCGGGAGCCGGACTGGATGGCGCGCGGGCATAGGCCGGCCCAGGACACCAGGTGCGCGGCATCGGGGAACCGGGACATATCCAGGCCGGTTTCGGCGATGATCGCGGCGGCCAGGCCGGCGCTGATGCCGGGGATCTCATCGAGGCGGGCGGCCGCGGGCGCCACCGGCGCGTCGGCGGGGGTGCCGGCGCCGGGGCCGGTGGTGCCGTCGGCGTCGATGCCCCAGGCGGCGCGGATCATGGTGAGCTGCTCGCTGATCAGGATGTTCAGCCGGGTGATCCGGGTGTCGATGAAGTCGATCTGGTCGAGCAGCATCTGCGCGAGCTCGCCGTGGTGGTCGGTGAACATGCCGGTCAGCGCCTGCACCAGGGCGTCGTGCCTGGCGCGCATCCGGCCGCGGGCCAGGGCGGCCAGCACCTGCGGGTCGCGCTCGCCGGCGATCAGCGCGGCGATCATGTCCCGGGCCGAGACGGTGGTCAGCGTGGACGCCACCGCCGACACCTTGATCAGCGCGTCCTCGAGCAGCTTCTCCAGCCGCTGCCAGCACCGGGTCCGGTCCTGAGTCAGGTGAGTGCGTGCCCGGGTGTAGTGCCGCAGCGCCCGGATCTCGGCCGGCGGCACGAAGCTGGGCCGAAGCAGCCCGTTCTCGGTCAGCCGGGCCAGCCACATCGCGTCCAGCCGGTCGGTCTTGGGCCGGCCGGGCAGGTTCCTGGCCTGGCTGGCATTGACCAGCTGCACCTGCAGCCCGGCCGCTTCCAGCGCGTAAAACCAGATCCGCCAGTAATCGCTGGTCGACTCCAGCGTCACCTTCTCGATCCGCTGGGCCGTCAGCTGCCCGGCCAGCGCCTGCACCGCGTTCATCGTGGCCGGCACCTCCCAGACCGCGGCCTGCCGGGCACCGGGCCGGGACGGGTGCGGCAGCCGGGTGCACACCATCCCGGCGGCCTTGGCCACATCGACCGCGGCGACCCGCTCGAAGGCCCGCTCGTGCTCCTCATCGTCGATAACCTGCGGCTTGCTCACCGCGGCCTCCCTATGCTTGTGCCGATGGGATAACCAGCGGGCTGCCCGGGGGCCCCGGTCAAGGCAAGATGCCGGAATACAGACCGTCGTGCTCGAGGCAACAACAAGCGACCCGAAGGTCAAGGCCCCGGCGCCAGGCATTTCAGCGGGCTCGCATCCCACTGTGCAACGGCGTCACGGGCAGCCCGCCCACATCCTGCCGCCCGCCGCGCCGCCACCGCAGCCACATCAGCCACCACGCGGCCGGCCCCCCCCGCCCGCGCCCGCCCGGATTTTCACGCGGTGCGGCCGCCCCTGCCGGGGGCGAGAAGGCATTTCATGCGACCGTGCTGTCTTGGCGGCTGGTTTATCCCGTTATGCGGCCAACGGTTGCATGAAACGTGGTGGAGGTTCCATGAAACGTGGTGGAGTGGCCAGGGCTTGGGCTTAGGCGTACTGCAGGGGCCGGCGCAGCAGCCACTGCAGGAACGTCCGCCGCGGCGGACGCGCCTTGAAGGATCCGCTGGCGACCTGGCCGGTGACCTCAACCCGCAGCATCACGGGCACCTCGCGGCTGCGATGGGTCTTGACGCGGACGCTGCCGCTGCGGACAGCCACGTCATCGCTGTCCACGACGATCCCGGGCCGGGTGACGAGCAGCAGGCTGCCGCTGTGCACATCGATATCCAGCTGCAGCGTCGGGCTGGAGATCACGGCCTCTGTCAGGTCGAGCCTGACGCTGCCGCTGGCAACCTTGATCTCCATTCGCTGCGGTACCAGCCACTGGCCGTCGCGCCGGGTGGCGCCGCTGCCGCAATCGATCTTGACGAGCTGCTTGGTCTCGCCCCGCGCTAGTGCGGCTGACTGCGGCAGACCGCCCGGCAGCGGCGCCGCTGGCAGATCGGTCGTGAGCACGGCGAGCTCGCTGTAGGTGCGCGCGGTCAGCGCAACCTCGAGGCGCTCGTCGAGTTCCTCAGCCGTCAGGCGGCCGTCGCCTGCCGCGACCCGCAGCAGTTCAACTACCCGGTCCCGGTCGGTGTGCGAAGCTCGCAGCTCGGCCTGAGCAGGCGGCTCGCCAGGACTGTCCAGCGGGGAAACTTCGCCAGTCATGGGACATACTGTAGGGGCCAGGCGTGACGCGCGGAACGACTGCGACAGGCACGGCGCCGTGACTTCCGGGCGAAGGCGGCGTCGCCGGCAGGCGGGGTCCGGTGCGGCAGGCGGATCGCGCGAAAATTAGACTCGCGCTGTATCGTCTCCCAATACGCCAGGTTTGTGCCGGTGGCCGGGCCGCTCTCGCGGGCTAGCTTCCGGTAGCGGCCGGGTACATAGCGCGATTAGACAACTCGCAGAGGGATAACTGTGAGCCTGGGTAGTGGCGGGATCGGGCGGCGAGCCGGCAGACCGCGCCCGGAAGTCCAGGCGGCGGTCGCGACCGATCACACGAGGGAGCAGAGCAAGTGAGCTTGCTGGAGCGCATCCGCAGCCCGCGGGACGTCAAAGATCTCAGCGCCGAGGAACTGCCCCAGCTAGCTGCGGAGATCCGCGATCACCTGATCAAGGTCGTCACCAAGAACGGCGGCCACCTCGGGCCGAATCTCGGCGTAGTGGAGCTCACGATCGCCCTCCACCGGGTGTTTGATTCACCGGTCGACCGGATCCTGTTCGATACCGGGCACCAGTCTTACGTTCACAAGCTGCTCACCGGCCGGTATCCGGCGTTCGGCACGCTGCGGCAGCGGCACGGCGTCACCGGCTACCCAAATCGGGATGAATCGGAACACGATCTCGTCGAGAACTCGCACGCGTCGACCAGCCTGTCCTACGCCGACGGCCTGGCCAAGGCATATCAGCTACGCCGTGAGTCGCACCGCAGCGTGGTTGCGGTCATCGGAGACGGCGCGCTGACCGGCGGCATGTCCTGGGAAGCGCTCAACAACATCGCGGCCGCCAAGGACCGTCGCCTCGTCATCGTCGTCAACGACAACGGCCGCTCCTACCAGCCGACGATCGGCGGCCTGGCTGATCACCTGGCCTCCGTGCGGGTGTCGCAGCGCTACGAACAGGTCCTTGACTACATCAAGACGTCCTTGTCACATACGCCGCTGGTCGGCACGCCGTTGTTCGAGACGCTGCACGGGATCAAGAAGGGCCTGAAAGACGTCCTGCAGCCGCAGGTGCTGTTCGAGGACCTCGGCCTGAAATACCTCGGGCCGGTCGACGGTCACGACGAATACGCAATCGAGCACGCCCTGCGCCGTGCCCGTGACTTCGGCGGTCCGGTTCTGGTACACGTCATCACCCGCAAGGGCTTCGGCTATCCGCTTGCCGAGGAGAATGACGAGGACTGCCTGCACCAGGTCTCGCCGGCCCCGGTCGCGAGCCCGGTTAAGGCGACGGCCAGCAAGACGGGCCGGAGGCCAGCCGCCGGGCGGCCGTGGACGCAGGTATTCGGCGACGAGCTCACCGCTATCGGCGCCGAGCGTCCGGACATCGTGGCGATCACCGCAGCGATGCTCCATCCGACCGGGCTGGCGAAGTTCGCCAGCGCGTATCCCGACCGCGTGTTCGACGTCGGCATCGCGGAGCAGCACGCGGTCACCAGCGCCGCCGGCCTGGCAATGGGAGGCTTGCATCCGGTCGTCGCGGTCTACTCGACGTTCCTCAACCGGGCCTTCGACCAGGTGCTGATGGACGTCGCGCTGCACCGGCTGCCGGTCACTTTCGTCCTGGACCGGGCCGGCGTGACCGGGCCGGACGGCGCCAGCCATCACGGCATGTGGGATGGCTCCATCCTGCAGCTGGTGCCAGGCATGCGGATCGCAGTGCCCAGGGACGGGGTAAGGGTCGCCGAGCTGCTCAGGGAGGCCGTCGCTGTCGACGACGGCCCGACCGCCATGCGCTTCCCCGGCCGCCTGAATATTCCGGACGTGCCTGCTGTCGGGCAGCTTGGCGGGATGGACGTGCTCCGGCTTGCCGCCGACTCGGCGCCGCGGGACGTCCTGATGCTCGGAGCGGGCCCGATGGCCGGTGTCTGCGCCGAGGCGGCAGACCGGCTGGCCGACCACGGGATCGGGGTCACCGTGCTGGATCCGCGCTGGGTCAAGCCGCTGGACGCGGCCCTGCCGGAGGTCGCGCGGCAATACGGCCTGGTGGCGACCGTCGAGGACAACGGCCGGGTCGGCGGGTTCGGCGACGCGGTGGCCCGGATGCTTCGTGACAACGACGTGGACACACCGGTCCGGACGTTCGGCCTCGACCAGAGCTTCCTCGAGCACGGCGAGCGCGCTCAGCTGCTGGACGCGCAGGGCCTGACCGCGCAGCACCTGGCGCGGCGGATCACCGAGCTGGTCGCCCGGCGTTCCCCGGCGCTCGCCGACGAGGGCCAGCGCGCCTGAGGCGTGTGATCTGCGCCGCGGGCGTTCGCGCGCTGCCGGTGTGCTGCGGCGGCGCTAGTGCCCGTTTCGATGCCTGTGGTGCTTGACCTTCACTCGCACGGCTGTCGTTCGGGCAGTTTTCGCGGGCGTCCGCTGCCCCGTGCCCTCCCGGAAGAACGGGCTGGAGGGCGGCACCGGAGTGAAGGAACCGAAGGTCTGGCCGAGATCGGCGGAGGAGAACGTGAGCTGCCAGATCTGGCCGGCGTTGGCGCCGAAGACCGAACCAGGACAGTCCTTGCCGCCACCGGCTGCGCGGTAGCAGGAGGCGTTGCCGACCATCGGGTGGCTGACCGGCCCGGCCGGGTTGAACTCCGACACGAACCCGGCGAGCTTCGGCGTGTAGCCGCCGAACGCGGCGAAATCGAAGCTATTGGCTGTCCCGGTTTTGCCGGCCTGCGGAACGCTGGCGCCCCTTCTGGTGATCCCGTCGCCCTTCGCGGTGCCGGTGGTCAGCACGCCGCGCAAGATGTACGTGGCGGCTGCGGCGACGGCGGCGGAGAATACCCGGTGGCAGCCCGCGGAAGCGACCGGCAATTGCGCGGCGGCGCCAGCACCGGAGCCGACTGCGATGATCCGCGTGATGGCGACCGGCCGGCAGTAGATGCCGCCAGCGGCGACTGAGGCGTACGCGGCGGCCATCGTCATCGGCGAGACGTCCACCGAGCCGAGCGTGAACGAGGGCACGTCGTCGGCCGGCGGCTGGTAGCTGACGTGGCCGGACGTGCCCGCCGGTGCCATCAGCGAGTCCCCGTCAGCCCGGTGGTCTCCCATGCTGACGGCAGTGCGGATCACGTTGCACAAGCCAACGCGTTGCTCGAGGTCGGCATAGAACACGTTGATCGACAGCGTCGTGGCGGTGTACAGCGAGTAGGTACCGTGCCCGGCGCCTTCCGCGTTGGCCACCGGGAACGACCCGGCCGGCTTCCCCGCGCAGTTGTAGTACGGCCGGACGACGGCAGGTGAGGAAACCGTCAGGTGGTAGCCGAACGGAATGCCGTGCTTGAGGGCTGTGATCAGGGTGAACAGCTTGGAGGACGACCCGCTCTGGACCCCCAGGCCACCATCCTGCGGGGTGTCGACGGCGTAGTCGATGCTGTCCTGCCCGCTGCCGGTGCCGTACGGCCGGTCCACCGCGATTGCCTGAACCGCGCCGGTACCGGGCTGGATCAGCACTTCGGCAGCGGCGTTCTGGCCAGGGTTATACGCCGAGGGCGGCGGGGGCAGCATGAAGTTCACCGCGTTCTGCGCTGCAGTCTGATCCTGCGGGTTCAGCGTCGTGTAGATCTTCAGCCCGCCAGTGGTGTTCAGGTCGCGCCAGGCGGTGCTATACGCGGGGTTGGTTCGCAGCTCTGCGAGCGCATAGTCGCAGAACCAGGCGGAAGACGCCGGCTGCGCGCTGGAGCAGCCCTGAAGCAGCGTCTGCGGCCGGAAATGCACCCCGAGCGGCGCCCGGCTTGCCGACGCGGCGGCGGCCTTGCTGATATAGCCGAGCTGAGCCATCCGCCCGAGTACCACGTTCCGGCGCTGGGTCGCCGCACGAGGATCGGTGACCGGATTGAAGTGCGCCGGGTTTTGTACCAGGCCAGCCAGCATCGCCGACTCGGGCAGCGTGAGGGTGGCAGCGGTGCGGCCGAAGTAGCGCTCGGCGGCGACTTCGACGCCATAGGCCTCGTTGGCGAAGTACGCGACGTTCAGGTAGGCGGCTAGCAGCTGGTCAGGCGTCAGCTGGTGCTCGACATTGACGGCGATCCGGAGTTCCCGGATCTTGCGCGCGAGATCGTCGGCCACCGCCGCCTGCTGCTCGGCAGTGTTGCTGGCAGTCAGCAGCAAGGCGTTCTTCACGTACTGCTGCGCCAGGGTGGAACCGCCTTGCACCTGGCCGCCGATCAGGTCGGCGACGATCGCGCGCATCGTGCCGTGAACGTCAATCGCGCCGTGCCGGTAAAAGCGCGAGTCTTCGATAGCGACGATGCCGTCGCGCATCGACGGCGCGATCTGGCTGTAACTAACGGGAACGCGGTAGATGTGATTCGGGTAGTAGTAGGCGATCAGCTTGCCTCGTGCGTCCAGGATTTCGGATCGGGCCGGAAGCTGCGCAAATGTCGGCACTGACAAATTGTTAAAGGTCGCTGCCGCCTCCCGGGTGGCGTATCCGGCCACGCCTGTAACCGTGAGCGCCATGCCGCTGACGAGCAGCCCGGCCAGGACCGAAAGCAGTGCTAGCCCGCCGACCGCACGCAATATGGTGGTGGCCGACGCCCGGCGCCGGGCAGATTTCACGCAGTGTTCCTACTTCACCTGGCTGCGGCAAATTGACGCAGCAAATCCGTGTCAGCTTCAGCTGATCCGGGATTTCTGATACCCGGCACCTGCTAAAGACAATGCGGACTCAGTGCTAAGGAACGGCAAAGGGAATACTGCAAGCGCATTGGCTGAAATCAGTCGCCGAGCAGCCTGGACCGGCCGGGGCCGAAGCGGGTGCGAACGGAGCGCGTCAGTTCGCTGACTTCGGTGACGTTCAGGAACCGGGCGGCAAGCAGGTAGAGCAATAGCCCGCCGCCGCCGCCGATTGCAACGATGGCCAGTGACGTAACGGTTGTGGCCGGCGTGATCCGGTCAATGATCACAGAAACCGCAATCGCGAAGATCATGCCGGGGACAGCCGCGAGATGCATGCGCAGCAGTGTCTTGTTGATCCGGCTGGTGTCCAGGCCGCCGACGCGCCTGGACAGGATCCGCCACAGCCACACTGCCATCACCAGGCTCGACACGCCGAACCCGATCCCGAGTCCGGCCACGACGTCAGCGGGCGACAGGACGAGCAGCGCCCCGAAACCCAGTACTATGCGCACCGCCATCGAAACCACGCCGATCAGCGCTGGCGTCCTGCTGTCATGCATGGCGTAGAAGGCCCGCAACAGCAAGTTGAACAGCGTGTAGGGGAGCAACCCCAGGCAGAAGACGCCGAAGATGACGCCGAGATAGCGAGCGGAGGCCGCAGAGGTACTGCCGTGGCCGAATATGCCCTGCGCGAGAGACGGCCCGAGGACCGCCAGGATCATCGCCGAGGGCACGATGATGACGGACGAGAGCCGGGTCGCGGTGGAGAAGTCCCTGGTGAGAAGTCGGTGTGCGCCGCCAGCGGCATGCGCGCTCATTCTCGGCAGCATGGCGGTAATCACCGAGACGCCGACGATCGCGTAGGGGAGCTGGAACAGCTGCCAGGCGTTGCTGAAGGCCGCGTACCCGGCGCCTGCGCAGGTCTTGCAGACCCGCGCGCCTGCGTCATTGGACACGATGGTGGTCGTCACGAACGAGAGCTGGGTGGCCACGATGTAAACGAACATCCAGCCGCTCATGCGCCCGATTTCGGCAACCTCAGCGCGCCTGAAGTCAAACCGGGGCCGCCAGTGGAATCCGACGCGGCGCAGCGACGGCCACAGCGCGACGGTCTGCAGCACGATGCCCAGTGTCGTCCCGATGGCGAGTAGCTGGATCTCCCCGGCCGAGATGTTCTGCGGGGTACGGTTCGTGCCCGCCACGGCGATCAGCGCGATGCCCGCGAGAATGACGACGACATTGTTGACCGCCGGCGTCCACATGGGCGACGCGAAACTGCCGCGGGCATTCAGGATCGCGCTGGCCAGCGAGCTCACGCCGTAGAAGAAGATCTGCGGCATGAAGAAGTAAGTGAAGATCACCGTCAGGTGATAGGTGGCAGCGTTGGGCATGCCGTGGCCGTAGATCGCGGTGATCGGGATCGCGGCCGCCGTCGCGATGACGGTAATGCCGCCAAGGGCGATGACTCCGAGAGTGAAGATCCGCTGGTCATAGGCCTCGCCGCCGTCCTTGTTCGTCCTCGCTGCGTTGACCAGGAGAGGGACGACCACGCTCGTGAGAATCCCGCCGAGCGCGAGGTTGTAGACCGCGTTGGGCAGGTTGTTGGCGACGTTGTAGGCATCGCCCAGGTTCTGGGTGCCGATCGCGTACAGCAGGACAGCAGTGCGCAGGAATCCGGTGAAGCGCGAGGCGATCGTTCCGAGCGCCATGACGCCGCTTGAGCGGGCGAGGCTGGGACCCCGCTCGGGCCGGGTTGCGGCGCTCCGGCGAGCAGGGCTGGTGCCGGTGTCCGGCGTGACCTTCGTGCCTGGCTCGACTTCTGTGTCCGGCGTAATCGCTGTGCCTGGTGCTACCGCGGCGTTCTCGCGCTCAGCCGCCGTCATCGGCTCGCGCCGGCTCGGGCCCTCACGCGCCCGCGCTGCTGGGCACGCCGCATGGCGGCCGCACGCGCAGCTTCCTCAAGGTCGTCAGCCAGCGGCGGAAGGTCCGCAACGGCGTGGCGCCGGCGAACTGCGGCGCCGATCAGGAAGTCAGCCAGCGCCGGATTCTTCGGCAGGCATGGCCCGCGCAGGTTGGTGCCTACCGCACTGCCGAGGATGACGCCCTCGGTGCCGTCGCCGTTGTTGCCGTGCCCGCTAAGCACCTGGCCAAGTGGCTGAGTCGTCTCAGCGAGATAGGTGCCGCCGCCATGGTTCTCAAAGCCGACCAGCAGTGTTTCTCGCCACCGGACGACTAGCTCGCCGATGGCCCGGTCCGCTTGCACGTCGGTGATTGAGCCATAGTGACCGGACAGGACCGCGTTCTGCCGGATGGTCCAGG
Source organism: uncultured Actinomycetota bacterium (assembly GCA_963831615.1). Lineage (GTDB taxonomy): Bacteria > Actinomycetota > Actinomycetes > Streptosporangiales > Streptosporangiaceae > JAJYUU01. Next base: position 2,141,318 of record CAWHQU010000008.1, read on the forward strand.
CGTTGAAAAGCCCGACGCCAGGGAACTCCGCGCCGCGCTCCGGCTGGCAGAAACGGCCGAAGAGCTCGTAGCCTCCGCCGACGGCCAGCGCGGCAGCGCCCTCCGCGACGGCGTCCCTGATGCCCTCGCCCTTGACCTTGCAGAGGTCACGCGCGACTAGCTGCTGCTGCGACTCCCCGCCGCCGCCGATCATGATGACGTCGAGGGTACTGGGTTCGAGCCGGTCACCCAGTCGCAGTTCGGTGACGTCGACCGCGATATCGCGCCACCCGCACCGGCGCAGGATCGTCTCGACGTTCCCCTTGTCTCCGTAGGTGGACATGATGTCCGGGTACAGGTAGCCGACTGTGATCCGCATGCCTGCCATCAGTCAGCCCCAGCCTGCTCGCGCCATAGCTCCTGGAGGTAGCCCTGCTGAACCAGCCAGCGCCGGATCTCCCAGAGCACGACCGACGTGGACACGACCCAGATCGGCTGGCCAGCGGGAAGGCGGCCGAGCGCGATCTGGAATGCGCGCACCGGATCGGGCTCGATCACGAGCTCGGTTTCGGGCTCGCCGGTCGCCCATCCGGCGTACTTCAGCCGGACGGCCAGGTCGGCCGCGCGATTTCCGGAGACGACGGGAGCTGGCATCAGGCCGGCCAGCGGGGCGAAGTCGACATCCCAGATCCAGGACGTGTCGGGCTGCTTGCCGGGATAATCGTTGAGGCCGAGCAGCACTCGCTTCGGCTGTCCGTCGCCGAGTACTGCGCGCAGTACCTCGGTATAGCTGTTCGCGTTCTTCGCTAGCGTCAGGTGCACGTCGTGTCCGGCTACCCGCGCTTTCTCCATCCGGAAGAAGCCAGCCGTGATCTTCTCCATTGCGGGGAGCGATCGGTCCGGCAGCTGGCAGGCGCTGGCCGCGGCCGCCGCGGCGAGGGCGTTGTAAGCGTTGTAGAGGCCGGGCAGCGGGATATCCAGCAGCGTCTCCGTGGTCGGCGTGACGACTTGCAAGTGCGCGGAGGACGGCCGGGTCAGGTCCGCCTTCGTCAGGCGGACCTGCGGCTGCGGCCTGGTCAGGCCGCAGCTGTCGCACGCCCACAGACCCAGATGGGCGTAATAAACGCAGGTATAGGTCAGCTCACCGTTGCAGCGCGGGCACCGCGGGAAATCTGATGTGGGATCAGCTCCGCCCCTGGACAGCTCAGGGTCCTCGATTCCGAAGTAGAGCCTCGGGTTGCTCAGGTCCGCTGCCACCAACGCGACCCGCGGATCATCGGCATTGAGCACCAGCGCGGTGTCTGCGGGCAGTTTCCGTATCGCCCGCTCGAGGAGCGCGGTGACATAGGCGGGCTCGAGGTAGCGATCGAGCTGATCCCGGAAGATGTTCGTGAAGACGACTGCCTTCGGCCGGCTGACTTGGGGCAAGATCTCCGGGAACGAGCCTTCGTCCACCTCGAACAAGCCGATCGCGTCGGCATCCGATGGCAGGTGGCCTGTCACGTTCGCACGAGCGACCATCGTCGTGGCCAGGCCGGCGCGCTGGTTCGCGCCCTCGGCGTTGATCACCGGATGCAAGCCTGCGGCACGCATGACCTGAGCCAGCATCCGGCACGTCGTGCCCTTGCCGTTCGAGCCGGTGACCAGCACCGCGCCTCGCGGGATCTCGGCGAGCAGGCCCGCCAGCGCCCCAGGGTCGATAGCCAGCGTCACGATGCCGGGCGCCGTGGTGCCGTTTCCTTTGCTCAGCCGCCGGGCGCCGCCCCTGACGGCCTTGCCCGCGGACACCGCCAGAGTCCGGCGAGCCGCGCCGGCTACGCCTAGGCAAGCTCCGGCGGCTGTGGACACTGTCATGACTTCCCCCCGAACACGACCGCGACGACAGAATTTTTCTCAGGACGCCGCGGCCGGTACCGGGAAGCCTGCCGGGCGCGGCCCTGCCTGCGACCTACCGTGCCCAGCCAGGTAGCGGGCTGGGCCGCGTCCGGATTTGTTAGCGGCGGGCTCCTGCGAGCTGGTGCTGGCCAAGCTGCTCGCGCTCGATCCAGCTGTCGATCACCTTGTCGCTCTCCCACGACGTGATCAGCGCGTACCGCGGCCGGGGACCTGGGTGCCAGACCACGTGGTACAGCCGCTCGGTGTCGATAACTAGCTGCATGCCGGGATGCAGCCTGATGCGCGTCTCCGTGGCGGGATCGTTCTTGTCCTCGCGCAGGATGAACATGGACTCGCCAGCGGTGTCGTCAAGCTCCAGCCAGGACCGGACGACCCAGCCGGTGCCGTCGGGGTTCAGCCGGTTGTTGTCGTCCTTGTGCAGCTGGCGGAGCGCGGTGGCCTCGTCGCTGGGGTTGAGCTTGATGACGCGAACGCGTCCGTAGTTACCGCCGATCTCCTCGACGTAGCCAGCCAGGCTTGGTGCCAGCAGCCGGTTCGTGGTCCACATCCCGCCCTTGTCGGCCTTGCCGTGGTCCCAGAAGCCGCGGCAATCCATCTCACCGTTAGCTGACGCAAGCGGCGCGAAGTTAGTGTCGCCGCCGCTCTTCCAGTCCATGTACTCCAGGGACTCCCATTCAGCTGGCGCAATTGCGGGCCCTTGCCGGTCGCGTAGTACTACATAGCCTTTGTCGGCCAGAATGTCGAGCTTGTGATACATGCATTCCCCCGTGTAAGCCTTGGATTTCCCCCCAATCTCGGGTCCTATTTCCCGTTAGCCAGAAAGCTATCCTGCTGCGCCTGACTGGATACCCGGCCGTAATGGCCATTTTGCCAAGCACTTACGTACTGTGCGCCGGCCGCGCTCTCGAGGTCCCAGATGTCCTGCTCTCGCACGCCAAGCGCCAAGCGCCAAGCGCTTACCGGGGGTAAATGCCGCCGTCGAGAGAGATGACCTGGTTCGTGAGATAGGGATTACGCAGGACAGCCAGCGTAAGGTCGGCGACCTCGGCCGGCCGCCCCAGCCTGCCGACCGGCACCTGCCGCCGCAATTGCTCCTGGTCGCCGGGCAGCATGCCGGTCTCGCTGATCAGCGCGGGCGCGATCGCGTTGACGGTGACGCCCGAACTGGCGAAGCGCGCAGCGAGCGAGTGCGTGAGGCCGTGCAGGCCCGCCTTGGAAGCCGCGTAGTGCGGCCCGACGATCCCGCCGGTGAAGGCCGCGACCGAGGAGACGAACAGCACCCGGCCGAAGCCGCGCTCGGCCATCGGCGGGACCAGCCGCTGAGCGAGCAGGAACGGGGCACGCAGGTTGACGGCGATCGTCTCGTCGAACTCCTCGACCTCGATGCTCTCCAGCTGGCGGTGCTGCCCGGTCCCCGCGTTGCTGACCAGGATGTCGACCGGGCCGAATGCGTGCTCGGTGTCCTCGGCCAGCCGCGCTACCTCCGCGGCATAGGTGAGGTCGGCGCTGAGGGCGGCGGCCCGGCCGCCCGCTGCGGTGATCTGCCCCGACAGCTGGTGGGCTGCCGCGTCGCTGGCCCCGTAGCCGATGGCCACGCTCACGCCCGCCCCGGCTAGCGCCAGCGCGATCGCCTGACCGATTCCGCCGCTGCCGCCGGTGACCAGCGCTACCCGCCCGGTAAGGCCGTCCGGTGCCCGCTCGTCATGCATGCGGGTCACGCTAGCGCAACGACTGCCGGGTGCCCGCGAGCGACGGTCGCGGCATGTCCGGAGGCTGTCCTCAGGCTGTGCTGTCCTCAGGCTGTGCTGTCCTCAGGCTGTGCCGCCGGAGACCCAGCCAGGTTCGTGCCGTCCGAGCCGGTAGGTCGTCGCAGCGCCGGCCGCGATGATGACCAGGGCTATCAGCAGCGGGTAGAAGATGTGGCCAGTCAGCACGAGGGCGGCGCCGACCAGGGCGCCAACGAGCATGGCGGCGATCGCGACCAGGCGGCGCCCCGAGTGCGAACCGCTGCCGCCTGCCGCCGAGCTATCCGCGGCGATCCCGGTGATCGTGAGCGTCAGCACGGTCGTGGTGAGGTCGGGTACGCCTATCTTGCGCGCTGCGGCGTTCTGGATGCCCATGGAGATGCCGAGCACGACGATGAGCGGGTAGCGGAATGCGGCCGTCACCGGGTTGCCGCTGACGGCGGCAAGAACGACTGCGGCTGCCAGGAACACCGCCTGACTGGCCGCGGCGGAACTGTGCAGCCGGCCCCGGTGATGGGGATGCCGTGCTGCCAGGCGGCCCCCGCCAAATGCCCCGGCGGCGAATGCGGCGACGGCCGTGAGCGACGCCGCGATCGAGAATCCGGGTGCGCCCGCAAACGCGAAGCCGAGAAATACTACGTTTCCGGTCATATTGGCGACAAAGACATGGCCCAGGGTCAGATAGCTGAAGGCGTCGACCAGCCCGGTCACGACCGTCATGCTGAGCAGGACCGGCGGCAGTGGGCCGTGCTTGCCGTCCGGATCCGGCACGAACACGCTGCGGACTTCAGCCAGGAAGCTCATCATCGCGGGCAGCCAGGGCTTGTTGGCTCGCTGAGTAGCAGTGACAAGGCAGAATCTAGTGGCATGCGGACTCTTCTGATAGCAGTCGTCGGCTCCGGCCCGGCGGGCCTGTACACGGCCGAGGCGCTGATTAAGCAAGCCGCGGCCCTCGACCCGCCCTGCGCCATCCAGGTGGATGTGATCGACCGGCTCCCTACTCCGTACGGCCTGGTCCGTTACGGGGTCGCGCCGGACCATAAGTCGATCAAGTCGATTGCCGAGTACCTGCGCAATGTCCTCGAGCACGATGGGGTCAACTTTATCGGTGGCGTTCACCTCGGTGACGATGTAACCCGCGATGAGCTGCTGGCCAGTTATGACGGTGTGGTCTACGCCACCGGCGCCATGCGCGACCGGCATCTCGGCATTCCGGGCGAGGACCTGCCGGGCAGCATCGCGGCCACCGACTTCGTCAACTGGTACTGCGGCCACCCGGACGTTGACCCGGCCGCGTTCAGCCTGGACGCCGAGTCGGTCGCGGTGATCGGCGTCGGGAATGTGGCTGTCGACGTGGCCCGCATCCTGGTCCGCAACCCCGTCGAACTACGCGAGACGGACGTCTCTCAGCCCGTCCTCGATGCGCTGACCGCCAGCAAGGTGCGGGAAGTGCACATGATCGGCCGGCGCGGCCCCGCGCAGGCCAAGTTCACCACCAAGGAGCTGCGCGAGCTGGGTGAGCTCGACGGGGTCGACATCGTTGTCGGCGCCGGGGAAGCTGACCTGGATGCCTTCGACCCGACCGGGGAGAGCAGCCGCCTGGCCGGGTCTGACCGGCACGTCCGCGGTAACTACGCGGTGATCTCCGACTGGGCAGGCAGGGCCCCGGCCGGCGCCGGACGCAGGCTGACCGTGCGCTTCTGGCTGCGGCCCGTCGAAATCCAGGGCAGGAACGAGGTAGCCGGGCTGACTCTCGAGCGCACCCGACTCGATGAGTCGGGGAAGCTCATCGGGACTGGTGAGCTGGAGACTCTGGACGTCCAGATGGTGCTGCGCTCGGTGGGATACCAGAGCGTTCCGCTGGCTGGCGTGCCTTTCGACGAGCGGTCATCGGTAGTCCCGAACTCCGCTGGCCGCGTCCTCGGTCCCGACGGTCAGCCGCTGCCCGGCGAGTACGTGGCCGGCTGGCTGAAGCGCGGGCCGACCGGGGTGATCGGCACCAACAAGTCAGACGCTGCGGAGACCGTCAGGTCGCTGCTGGCTGACCTGGCGGGCGGACCAGGCCCCGATGACGTGCAGCTTCCCAGAGCTGGCCTGCTCCGGATGCCCGCCGCCGGGCTGCCCGGCACCCCCGAGGCCTCGCCATTGCACCAGGTGCTGTCGAAGCGTGGCCACCGGCACGTGAGTTATGCCGACTGGCTGAGGATCGAAGCGGCGGAGAAGGAACTCGCCGCCCGGCTTGGTCGCGGCGCCCGGGTGAAGCTGGCCAGCAGGGCGGAGATCTATAAGGCATGCGGGCTGTCGTAGGCCGCTAATGGCTGCCTCGCTTTCTCGGGAATGAGTCACGTGGAGTAGCTGACTAACTCCATAGAGTTAGTACATGATGTGGTTACCATTTCGTCTACCGGGCTTCTCGGGCTGGTTACGACTTGATCAGCAGGCCGGTGGCGGATGCGCTGCGGTTGTATCATCTCGCGGGTACTTACTCATGAAACGTCGGAATTTCCGAACTGTTTTCGGCATAACCCGTCGCGATCTGTCACGGGGTTAGCGCGGGCAGCGAGAGGTAGCCGGGTGACATCAGTGCGTTGCGGCACCGGTCAGAAGGCCGGGGCCGACCAGCAAAGCGTGGCAGGACCACTGCGACCGGACGGCTACATTGTGCGCGTGCGCCCGGCGATCCCGTTCGCACTGAGCCCATCGCCGGTGAGCAGATCCGGCTTCCCGGCCGGGTCCTGGCGGTCCGTTCACGTCGCCGGACCTGCCAGGAAAGACGCGGAGCAGGCAGGGTAGGTATGAGTCAACCCGGCGAGCGTGCGGTGATCGTCGAGGAGCCGCCGCCAGCACGAGCGCCGAGAACCCCGGCGCGAGTGCTCCTTGACCGGACGCTGCGGGTCGTAGCAGCGGGCCCGCGGCCGTTCTTCCAGGCGGCCCTGGTCTCGCTTGCGGTGACCAGCGGACTGGCGATCGTGATCGCGCAGGAGATCCGGCCGGCCGGCCCGCTGCCGCGGCCGCAGCACGATGCGATCATCGTCGGCCTGGCCGCCCTGGCGGCGGTCGGCGTGCTCACGCTGGCGACGATGCTGGTGCCCGCCCGGCTGCGGTCCGCCGCGGCGGACCGGATAGCGGCGCCCTCGCAGCGCGCCGCCATCTGGCTGGCGCTGACCCTGTGGTTCCCGCTGGTCGACGTGATCGCGTATTACCGCGGCGAGTCCACGCTGCCGCCGACGCAGGTCTGGATCGCTTTCGGTTACCAGGACAAGAGGTGGGTGACCGCCGCGTACCTGATCGGCGCCGTGGCGCCGATGGTGCTGCTGGTCTTCGCCAGCCGGGTGCTCCAGGCGGGCCGGGAGCATCCCGCGACCTGGCGGTCATGGCTGCGTGACCTGGCGCCGGGCAGGCAGACATACGCCACGGCTGCTGCAGGTGTCGCAGCTCACACTGCGGTAACCGACAGCGCTCCCGCAACGACGGGAACGGGTGAGACAGCCGTCACTCCGGCCGGAGAACGCAAGGGCGCGCCTGGCAAGGCCGCACTCGCCGCCACCGTCCGGCGGTTTCCCGGCGCCAGCGTCATCCGGGTGACCGCTGGCCTGCTGACGGCGCTCGGCCTGGCCTATTACTTCTACGGGCCGCCCTGGTACCTGAACCGGACGTCTGGTTCAGTGTCGCTTGGCTTCCAAGAGGACCTTTACCTCGGTGGCTTGCAGGCCATCTCGAAGGGCGCCGTTCCGTATATCGGATCCGCCGCGATTCAGTACGGTCCGGGCTCGCAATGGTTCACCTATGAGTACATGCGGCATTTCGCCACGTTCTCGGTGGTCGGGTTCCGCGAGTCGTGGGCGATGTTCGAATGGGCCGGCGCGTCGATCCTGTTCGTGGTGTTCTTCCTGGCGCTGGGATATTTCCGCGGCCTGGTCGCGGCCCTGATGTCGGCGCTGATTTACCCGGCGCTGCACCTGATGGAGTTCGTGCCTGGTAGTTCCTACACCGGGTTCTTCGGCTGGGCCAGCCCGCTGCGGTACGCCGGCGCGATCTCGCTGTTGCTGTTGCTGCCCGCCGCCATCCGCCGGGCTCCGGCCTGGAGCGGCCTGGCGGGCGCCTTCGTCCTCGGCCTGATCTGGGGAGTGCTGTCATACGTCGCGCAGGAGAACCTGGCGGCCGGCGCGGTTGGCGCGGTGGTGCTGTCGGCGCTGCTGCTGTTCAGTGGTGTCGCCTCGCGGCGCTCGGTCTTCACCTCGTTGCTGGCCGTGCTCGGCGGTTTCGTGGTGAGCTGGCTGCCGGTGGTGCTGTTCTACGCCGGCAAAGGCCTGCTGGGACGGTTCTTCTACCTGTACTTCATGATCACCAGGGCGGTGGCCGAGGGGTACAGCAATACGCCGTACGGCTGGCCTCGTTCGAACCTGCCTCCGGTCCCGGCCCAGATCGCTACCTCGGCGCCGTGGGCGCACATGTATTTCATCCTGCCGTTCGTTCTCGCAGCTCTGGCGCTGCTGGCCGTGCTCAAGTTCCGGCCGTTCCAGGTTGCGCTGGACTGGTCGAAAGACCGGGTCTTGCTCGTCTCGCTATTGCTGACGACGATCTTGCTCTACCAGGGTGCGTTGCTCCGCTCAGACGCGGACCATCTCACCGGCACCCTGCTGACCGTTCCTTTCCTTGTTGTCACCGTCGCGACTGTGCTGCCGCGACAGCTCGGCATACGGCGCTGGCCGGTCCTCGCACTGGCGGGCGTGGTGCTGTTCGCGGCGTCGTTCCTGCTGCTCCCGTTCGATTCCTACAAGTTCGCCACCATCGGCGGTCAGGCTGAGGCCCCCATGCTGGACCGGCAGCAGCTGGCGGCGGAGAAGGATCCGCCGATCCCGCCAGAGCTGGCAGCCCACCGGGTGGGCGCGGGAGTCTGGGACCGGCTGGCTTGCTGCCAGCGCTTCAGCGAGCCGATGAGCGACTTCATCACCCTGGCCGATCGGCTGCACGCGATCATCGGCACGCGCCCCACGTACGTCGAGGACTTCCAGGCCGGCTACCCGGGGATCATCTACTTCCTCGCCAACCTCAAGCCAGCGCCGATCCCGCTCGACGAGCACACGATGGTCTTCACCGAGCAGCAAGACGCGGCCTATCTTGCCTACTTCCGCAAGCACGTCGTGCCCAAGACGAGGGCCCTGGTCACCGATATCCTCGATACTCCCGAAGTCCTGGCCTTCGAACAGCACTACCCGAACTACCGGCAGATCGAGCTGCGGTATCGCCGCAGCCATGCGGTCTGGGTGCTGCTGAGCTAGCCGGGCCGGGTGCACCGGGCCGTGGGCCCGCTTGTGGGTGCCGATCCGGTGGGGTATCGGCACCAGCAACTAGGCACCCATCAAGATCTTTGCGCTAGCCGCCGGACTGAGCTGCCTCGCTCAGCCGGGCGGCTAGCGAGCGCATCCGCTCGATCAGTTCGGGCGGCTCAAGCACTGTGAAGCTGAAGCCCATCATCACGGTGTGAAAGGCGATGGCGTCGAGCGAATCCGATCCGCTGGTGAGTACGCAACTGCCCGGTCCGGCCGCATCCAGCACTCCGGCGCTCGGCGGCACGCTCTGGGCCACTCTCGCTACTGGCGCATGCACCAGGATCCGCGCCTGGTACCGGTACGGCGCGGTGGTGACAGCCTGCGCGACGAACGCTGCCGCGTCCGGCGGATCCACGGGCACGAACCGGATGCCGGTCGGCTCCGGGTCCTCGATGCGGTCTACGCGGAACGTTCGCCAGTCTGCTCGTGCCAGATCCCGCGCCACCAGATACCACCGGTAACCGGCCTGCACGAGCCGGTGCGGCTCAGCCTGCCGCGCCGACAGCACGCCATCGCGGTTGCGATAACTGAACGCGACACGCTCGCGGCGACGGCAGGCTCCGGCGAGCACTACCAGCGTCTCGGCGCGCACCGTCGGCCCCGGCCCGGCAAGCGGGATGGTGGCCTGGCTGATCGCGGCGGCGCGCTCCCGGAGCCGGGCCGGCAGCACCTGCTCAAGTTTCGCCAGCGCGCGAACGGATGCTTCGCTGATGCCTGTCACCGAGTGCGTCGCAGCGGACCGGAGGCTGAGCGCGACTGCCACTGCTTCCTCGTCGTCGAGCAGCAACGGCGGCAGCGCGGCGCCTGCGCCGAGCCGGTAGCCGCCCGCCACGCCGGACACGGCATGCACGGGATAGCCGAGGCTGCGCAGCTTGGCGACGTCCCGGCGCAGCGTCCGCGGCGTGATGTCAAGGCGCGCGGCCAGTTCGGCGCCTGCCCAGTCGGACCGGACCTGCAGCAGGGCGAGCACCCGCAGCAGCCGGGCTGAAGTCTCCAGCACGAATCCCAGTCTGACAGGAATCGAGGACAGTTCCTGACCGCAACGGCCGATACTGTCAGGCCCATGGAGACCGAGCGCTACGTAGACCTGGACTGGAACAGCGAGCTGGTCGAGCAGCTCGACTGGCACTGGGAACATCAGCTCCGGCCGCGGCTGGACGGACTGACCGACGCTGAATACTTCTGGGAGCCTGTTGCCGGCTGCTGGAGCATCCGCCGCCGCGCCGAGGCAACCACGCCGCTAGCCATGGGGCCTGGCGATCTCGTCATCGACTTCGCCATGCCGCCGCAACAGCCGGAGCCGGTGACCACGATCGCCTGGCGGCTCGCGCACATCACCGTCGGGTGCTTCGGCTCGCGCATCGCCTCGCACTTCGGCGGGCCGCCGGCGGACTGGGCGACCTGGGAGTACGCGGGCACCGCGGCGGAGGCGCTGCGCCAGCTGGACGAGCAGCACGCCGCCTGGATCAAGGGCGTGCGCAGTCTCGGCGCATCCGGGCTGGCCCATCCGGTCGGCCCGGCCGAGGGACCGTTCGCCGAGTCGTCGATGGCCACACTGGTACTGCACATCAACCGCGAGGTCTTGCATCACGGCGCGGAGATCTCACTGCTGCGCGACTTGTATCTCCGGCAGTAACACCTTCCGCGCGGCAGCTAAGGCTGACTACCATTCCGCATGTGGGCATCTCAGTACCAGCGCGTCAGATTGCCGTAGATCAGGCCAAAGTACATCGGATGCTGGGTACGCCGGAGCTTGCCTGGATCGTTTCCCGGATCCGCACCCGGCTGGAGCGCGGTGAGCCCATCGACGGTACCGTCACGCTGCTCGGCGCCACCGCGGCGCAACGGCGGGCAGCCGCCAGCCTGCTTGGCCGCAACGCAGGCCGGGGCACCACACTGAGCGTGCCACTGCCGGAAGTCGCCGGGCAGCTATGGCGGGCCGCGGCAGCGCCGAACCTCGTCGCGGCGGTCGAGGCCATCGGCGGTCCGGTCCGCAACCTTGCCGCCGAACGAGCAGCCGACTTGCAGCGCTGGGGCGATGCGCTCAGCGCCGTCCGGTCAAGCCGGCTATCGCAGCTGTCCTGGTACCGGGACTGGCTGGATTCCATTAGTCGTGACGGCACCGTCACCAGGCTGATCAGGCAAGGCCACGCAGATGTCATCGGCCAGGCGACGGCTGTGCTGGAGCGGCTGCCGGACTCCTCCGACGGCGGCAGTTCCGTGCTCTCAGACCTCGCCGCCGCGGCAACCGGGAACGAGCGGGCGCTGAGCGAGGGACCGCTTGCCGGCCTGGTACTGCGCGCGCTGGCGGCTCGCGAGGGAGTTCAGGCGCCGGCGGGCCAGGAGGCCGAGCAGGCGCTGTGGAATGCAGCCGGCCTCGTCGCCGACGACCTGGCGAGCCAGGTGCTGGTCCTGAATGTGCGCGCGGCGGGCGACCCCCTCGGCCGCTGGCTGACGGAGGCGGCCGATGCGGGCGAGCCGTTCCGGCTGACGCTCCGCCAGCTCACTGCTGCGTCTGTGCTGCCATGGGCGCTCGAGATCTACGTCTGTGCCAGCTCGGCCCTGGTTCGCGCAGCCGCGGAGCAACTCGGCACGCGATGCCCGGCGCTGGTCTGCACCGAAGGCGAGCCCTCGGTAGCGTGCGTCCGGCTGCTTCAGGCGGCCGTCGGCAGCGGATCGGCGCTGCACTGGCACGGTGAGTTCAGCTGGCCGGGATTGCGCGGGACGGCGACCGCGATCCGGCGGCTCCAGGCGCAGCCATGGCAGATGTCGGCCAGCGACTACCGCGCCGCGCTGAGCGCCGGCCGTCCGCCGGGCGCCGCGTTCCCGCTCAAGGGCCGGGCAGAGCCAAGCCCGTGGGATCCCCTGCTAGCCGAGGCGATGCGGCTGACCGGCCGCGGCATCAGCGAGGAACTGGTCATGCCGGGCCTGCTCGCTGCGCTGACCGCCCGGGCAGACGAGTTCAGGCCGGGCTGACGCCGTCAGCGTGCTGGCTGGCCAGCGTGCGCAGAAACGCCCTGGTCCGCGGCCCGTCATCACCGCGGGCGTATTCAGCCGCCACGAAATCGGTGACGCCGGCGTCGGCCAGCGCGCTGACCTGCCCGGCCACGGCATCCTCGGAACCGACGATTGCGACGTCGCCTGGCCCGGCCGCGCCTTCCTTGTCCAGCATCGCCCGGTAGGACGGCAGCTGGCCGTAGATGGCGAACGCCTTGTCCGCGCTGGCTCGCGCCTCCGCCGGATCGTCGGTTACGCACACCGGCAGGGCGCAGACCACTCGCGGGCTCGGCCGGCCAGCGTCAGCAGCAGCCTTCGTAATCGACGGCACGACGTAGTCGCGCACCGTCGCCGGCCCGGTCATCCACAGCACCGTGCCGTCGGCCACACTGCCGGCCAGCTTCAGCATCTGCGGCGCGAGCGCGGCGAGGAGCAAGGGCACTTTCCTGCTGGAACGGGGCACTGACAGCCCGATGCGCGCCTGCAGCGTCTCGCCTTCGAAGGCGACGCTTTCTCCTGCCAGCAGCGGCTGCAGCACCGCGAGGTACTCGCGCATGTGGCGGGCCGGGCGGTCGAAGCTGTAGCCGTACATGTCCTGGATGACGATCTGGTGCGACAGCCCGATGCCCAGGGTCAGCCTGCCGCCGAGGGCAAGATCAGCGGTGAGCGCCTGCTGCGCGAGCACGGCCGGGTGCCGGGGATAGGTCGGGATGACCGCGGTGCCGAGCTCGATGCCGGGCACGGCGCTGCCGGCCACCGCCAGGGAGATCAGCGCCTCCAGGCCGAAGATGTTCGACATCCAGGCCGAGGCAAAACCGTCGTCAGCAGCGGCCTGCAGCTGCTCGGTGAGCTTTACCAGGGCGTCCGGGCTGCTGGGTTCAGCGACCATAGTGCCGATCCGCATTGCATGCTCCATCCGGCGAATAGTGCCCGTTTCCTGGCATGAAGGTTTCATGGCAGCCAGGCCACGTCTGATCCTGCCGGCACAGTACGGTCCGCGCAAGGCTTCGCCATCGCGGACCATGGACATATACCAAGGAAACGGGCAGGTATCTGCCAGGCCGAGCCTGAGAAGATGCAGTGACGTGCGATGGCGGTACGTTAGACCTTTTGGTAGCGGCTCTTGGGGGGACAATAGGGACATGGAATCGGCCTCCTCTCGTCGCCTCACGTCCGCGGATCGTGCCACGGCGGCGGAGCGCGAGCGGGAGGCGGCCCGCGATCGGACGAAAAAGCACGAGCAGGCGGCAACGCGGGCCAGGTCCAGGGCATCAGCACGGGAGCGGCAAGCAGCCGAGCGGGCCAGCAAAGCACTCCTGACCGCCGCGGACTTGCAGACCGCCGACGGGCTCCCCGCCGATCGGTACCTCGACCGGGAGGAGAGCTGGCTGCGGTTCAGCCAGCGCGTTCTTGAGCTGTCCGAGGACCCGAATGTGCCGTTGCTGGAGCGGGTCAGGTTCTCGGCGATCTTCGCCAGCGGGCTCGATGAGTTCTTCGGCGTCCGGATCGCCGGGCGGATCCGCCGGATGGCGACCGGCCTGCCGGTCGAGACCGCCTCGGGGCAGTCTCCGGCCCAGATCCTGGAGAACGCGCTCGAGCTGGCCCGCGAGCTGTCGGTCCGGCACGCGCGCGGCTTCAGCGAGCAGCTGCAGCCGGCAGCTGGCCGAGGCAGGGAATCGAGATCCTGCGCTGGAAGGAGCTGGTCCCGGACGAGCAGGCGCGGCTGGAGCGGCTGTTCAAGGAGCGGATCTACCCGGTGCTGACGCCGCTGGCGGTCGACCCGGCGCACCCGTTCCCGTTCATCTCCGGGCTGACGCTCAGCCTGGCGATGATGATCGCCGACCCGAGGACCGGGGCCACGATGTTCGCCCGGGTGAAGGTGCCGCCGCTGCTGCCGCGCTTCCTGACCGCCGCGCCGAACCGGTTCGTGCCGCTCGAGGACGTCATCGCCGCGCATCTCGGCGAGCTGTTCGTCGGGCTGGACATCCTCGAGCACCACGCGTTCCGGGTCACCAGGATCACCGACCTGGAGATCGACGAGGACGTCACCGAGGACCTGCTGAAGTCGCTGGAACGCGAGCTGATGCGGCGCAGGTTCGAGCCTGCCGTCCGGCTCGAGGTGGAGGAGTCGATCTCCGACGAGGTGCTGGACAGGCTGGTCACCGAGCTCGACGTGGACGACCGCGCGGTCTACCGGCTGCCGGGCCCGCTCGACCTGTCCGGCCTGACGGCGATCGCCGACCTGGACATCCGGCGCCTGAAGTACCCGACGTTCGTGCCGTCCGAGACCGCGCTGCGTCGCGAGCGACAGCAGCGTGTTCGGTCCGCTCGCCGAGCGTGACGTGCTCGTGCATCATCCGTACGACTCGTTCACCGCCAGCGTGCAGCGCTTCCTGGTGTCGGCGGCGGCCGATCCGCGGGTGCAGGCGATCAAGCAGACGCTGTACCGGACCAGCGGCGACTCCGAGATCGTCGACGCGCTCATCGACGCGGCCGAGGCAGGCAAGCAGGTCGTGGTCGTCGTCGAGATCAAGGCGCGCGGCGACGAGCGAGCCAACATCGGCTGGGTGCGCAAGCTGGAGCAGGCCGGCTGTCACGTCGTCTACGGCATGGTCGGGCTGAAGACGCACTGCAAGATGGCGCTGGTCGTGCGCGAGGAGGCGGACGGCTCGCTGCGCCGGTTCTGCCATATCGGCACCGGCAACTACCATCCGAAGACCGCGCGGCTGTATGAGGACTTCGGCCTGCTGACCGCGGACCGGACCGTCGGCGAGGACGTCACTGACCTGTTCAATCACCTGACCGGATACAGCCGGAAGACCGACTACCGGCGGCTGCTGGTCGCCCCGGCCGGCGTCCGGACCGGCCTGATCGAGCGGATCGACGAGCAGGCCGAGGCTGCAGCGCGCCGGGCAGCCTGCCAGGATCCAGATGAAGTGCAACGCGATCATCGACGAGGCCATGATCGACGCGCTGTACCGCGCCTCGATGGCCGGCGTGCCGATCGACTTGTGGATCCGCGGGATCTGCGCCATCAGGCCGGGCGTGCCGGGCCTGTCGGAGACGATCCGGGTGCGCAGCGTCGTCGGCCGGTTCCTTGAGCACTCGCGTATCTACGCGTTCGGCACCGGCGGCGACGAGTCGCCGGGTGAGGTCTGGATCGGCAGCGCCGACCTGATGCACCGCAATCTGGACCGGCGGGTCGAGTTGCTCGTCCGGGTGACCGACCCGGCCAGCGCGCCGAGCTCCGCCAGCTCATTGACCTGGCGATGGATCCGCGGATCGCGTCCTGGTGGCTGTCCGCTGACGGCACCTGGACCCGGCACCACCTCGACGAGTCGGGCGCGCCGCTGACCGACATCCAGGAACTGCTGATCAGGACCCGGCGCGTCCGGGGTGCCGATGGCTGATCAGCCGGCGGCCGATGAGGTACGGGCCGCCGGGGCGGTGCTGTGGCGGCCCGCCGGAGCCGGCGTCCAGGTCGCTCTCGTGCACCGGCCCAAGTACGACGACTGGAGCTTTCCCAAGGGCAAGCTCGACCCCGGCGAGCACGTCCTGCTGGCCGCGGTCCGCGAGGTAGCCGAGGAGACCGGGCTGCAGGTCACGCTCGGCCGGCGGCTGCCGCCGGTCCGCTATCAAGGCGACGTCGGGCTGCGTAAGCGGGTCGACTACTGGGCGGCGACGGCCGAGGCTGCCGCCGCCCCGCTTCGTGCCGAATAGCGAGATTGACGCGGTGGACTGGGTCGCCGGCTAGCAAGGCCGCCTCGCGGCTCAGCTATGAGCGGGATGCCGAGACGCTCGCGGACTTCCGTGCCGGTCCGCTGCGACGGTGCCGCTGATCCTGGTCCGGCACGCATCGGCCGGCCGCAAGTCGGACTGGCCTAAGGACGACCGGTCCAGGCCGCTCGATGCCCGCGGCAAGAAGGATGCCACGACGCTGGCTGACTTGCTGCGCTGCTTCGGTACGGCCCGGGTGATCAGCTCCCCGGCCGAGCGGTGCGTGGCCACGGTCCGGCCGTACGCGGCGCTCGCGGGCGTCGAGGTGGAGATCGAGACCGCCCTGGAAGTCAGAAAGAAGGGCACAGCCGACGACCCTGAGGCTGCCAAGATCGTGGCCCAGCTGGCTACTGCTGACCAGCCCGTCGTGGTCTGCGCGCACCGCGAGAATCTGCCGTCGCTGCTTGACGCGGTCGGTGCTGAGCTCGGCGCCGACTTCTCTGGCGTCAGCCCGCTGAGCAAGGGTGAGTTCCTGATCCTGCAGCGGGCGCACGGAAGGCTGGCTGCCCTCGAGCGGTACGACGTGGGCGAGCCTAGCTGCTGATCCGTCGCGGCTGAGATCTCGCGTCATCAGAGGGTCGCGGCAGTGCGCGGTCATCCCGGGTTCTCCGCGGTGCGGCGCATGACCTTCGCGGCGAAGATGGCCAGTCCGATGGCGACAGCGCCGGCGCCGATGCCGAGCGCAGCCGGATAACCCCACCGGGCCGCCGCGAAGCCGCCGACTACCGACCCGGCGAGCCCGGCCAGTCCGCTGCCGGCGTTGAGCGCGCCCTGGGCGTCGCCTTCATCGCCGGCCGCGAACTGGCCGGTAAGTCCAGGTGAGGCGACGCTGAGAAACGACCAGGCGAACATGATGCCGGCGAACCCTGCCAGCGGCAGCACGGCGGGCACGTGCCCAGCCGCCGCCAGCAGCGCGAGGGCGGTGAGCAAGAGGACGCGGGCGCCGAGGGCCGCTGCCATCGTGACGGCGGGCCCGCGCCGCTGACTGACGCGCCCGGCCACGACGAACAGCGGCAGGCTGGCGAACACGATGACGGCGAAGGCGAGCGCCGAGGCGTGCGGCGCTATCTGGAACGCGTCGCGGAACATCACCGGGTAGAGCGCGAACACAATGGCCGCGCCGGCGTAGGCAGTCGCCCACGCCGCCAGGAACCAGCCGAAGTCGCCCCGGAGGATGGAGCGCAGCCCGGCGACGGTGCGCCGCTGGTGCAGCCGGTGAGCGCGGGACGGGCTGGCCGGCCCCCACTCACCGACGTGGCCAGCAGACAGCAGCCGATGCGGCGCGGCAGGGGCCGGGCCGGATGCGGCGGCCGCGTGCTGCCACCGCGGAACCAGCGTGGCGAGGGGCACGGCTGCTGCCGGAACGATCGCCGCGCCGACCAGGGCGGGCCGGGCGTGCAGCCCGGCCAGCCAGGCTGCCAGGACCAGCGTCGCCCCCTGACCGATACTCAGCGCAGTCTCCAGCCACGCGAGCCGCTGGTTCCACTCCGCTTTGGGCTGCCGCTCGACAATCAGCAGGTTGGCGATGGTGACGGCGCCGGCGAACCCGGCGCCGTTGATCAGCGCCAGCAGCGGTTGCTGCCACTCGCTGGCCAGCGCGAACAGCCAGAGTGACAGCGCGCTGGCGGCGGCGCAGACTGCGGTCAGCAACCGGTAGGCCTGGTAGCGGTCGGCCATTCTGCCGGTCAGCGGCGCCGCGAACGCACCGAGGTTGAAGGCGCCCATCACGACGCCGACGTGTCCGATTCCGTACCGGCTCGCGACGATCGGCAGCAGGATCGGAACCAGGCCTACGGCCGAGCCGTTGATGAGCGCGAACGGGGCGAACCACGGTTCGAGCCAGTGTGCTGGCGACAGCCGCACGGGCGTTTACCTGCCTAGTGATCGGTGAGATCGGCAGGCAGCTCCATGGGCTGCCAGTCGAGCGTCGGCGGAAGCGAGCCCTCGAGGATGAGTAGCCACCGCTTCACTTCCAGGCCTGCCCCGCCGCTGTATCCGCCGAGGCCGTCGCTCGCCACGACCCTGTGGCACGGGACGATGACCGGGATCGGGTTCGAACCCATGATCTGGCCAACGACTCTCGCCGGGAGATTGCCCCCATCGGCCGGCAGCCCGGCCCGGCTAGCCAGTGCGCCGTAAGTGATGGTCTGTCCGTAGCAGACCGAGCGATCCAGCACCTGCAGCACCTCACGCTGCGGCCCCGCCGTGCCAGACCAGTCCACAGGCAGATCGAATGTCGTGCGCTGACCGCGGAAGTACTCCGTGAGTTGCTGCCGTGCCGCATCGGCGAGCTCGCGGCCAGGCGCGGCACCGTCGGCAGTATCGCCAGCGAAGGGGCTAGCCGGAGAACCGTACCGGACCTGAGCAATGCCGTCCGCACTGCATCCGACTGAGACATGGCCGACCGGGGTGCTGAGCCAGGCCCAGGAGAGCGCCGTCATTACAGCATTCTCCCGAATACCGGGCGCCGCTGGCCAGCCGCACGGCGGGAACACGCGGCCGGAAAATGTCGGAAGCCGGCGATAGAACAGCGTAGGTAAGCCGATCACAGCTACCGGCCACGGGCCGGCCGCTCCTATCGAGTCGAAGGAGTAGCGATGACTGACAGCATTGCCGACACGGTCGAAGCTGACCTCCTGGCGCTATCGGACGTGCTGACCGAGCCGGCCGAGCGGGAGTGCCTGCGTTGTTTCCTGTTGCGGATGCTCAACGAGTTCGGCTGCGACGGCACCCACCGGTGGACGAGCAGGTGGCGCAAGCTTCGCGCACCAAATGCAGCCCGGCTGACCGGGAGGCTGCGGGAGCTCGGCGGTTGCTGCGACTGCGAGGTCGTCCTGAACGTCTTCCCGTACTACCCGGAAGGCAGCGGGATCCTGCCGTGTGCCGGGCAGCCGCAGGCCGGGTCCGCGGTGCCCTGCGACTTGCGGGCCCTGCGCCGGACGGCATAAGGCGTCACTCGCACTGCCTGAGGGGTCAATCTGGGCCCTTTTCGAGGATCCGGAGCAGCGCACGGGCGAGCGGTACCGCAGTGAGCTCAACCTGCCAGGGCCGGGCGCCGTACCCTGCCAGATCGGCGCTGACCGACGCCGGGCTGATCTCGGCCGGAGGCTGCCAGGAGAGCCGGCGGACCGCGTCGGGCGGCACGAGGTTCTCGGCTGGCAGGTTGTGCGAGTCGGCTAGGGCCGCCACCACGGCCCGGGCGGCGGTGAGTCGCTTGGCGGCTTCCGGGTCGCGCTCTTGCCACCGGTGCGCCGGCGGCGGCCCGTCTCCTGGCGGGGCTGACGCCGCTGGCAGCGCCCGGTCGGGCTGAGCTCGGGCACGCGCGATGGCGCGCAGCCACTCGGGTTGATGACGCCGCGCATTGCGGCCAGAGAAGCCCGTGATCGCGCCAAGCTCTTCCGGCCCGTTGGGCATGGTCCTGGCGGCCTCGATGATGGCCGAGTCCGGCAAGACCTTAGTGGGGGAGAGGTCGCGCCGCTGAGCGATCTTGTCGCGTTCCAGCCACAGTTCCCTGACGACCGCGAGGGCCCGGCGGGTGCGGACCCGGTGGATCCCCGACGTCCGCCGCCACGGGTCAGCGCGAGGCGGGGGCGGCCCGGCGGCGAGTTCAGCCGCGAACTCCTGCTGCGCCCACACCATCTTGCCCTGCTCGGTGAGCAGCTCGGCGAGCACGTCCCGGAGCTCAACTAGCACCTCGACGTCGAGCGCCGCGTACCGCAGCCACTCCAGCGGCAGCGGCCTGGTCGACCAGTCGGCGGCCGAGTGGGTCTTCTCCAGGCCGAGGCCCAGCATCGACTCCACCATCGTGGCCAGGCCTACCCGCGGGCAGCCGAGCAGCAGGCCGGCCGTTTCGGTGTCGAACAGCTTCCGCGGCCGGTACCCAAGCTCGGCCAGGCACGGCAGGTCCTGCGACGCAGCGTGCAGGACGGCTTCGGTCTCTGCCAGCACGGCGTCAAGCTCGGACAGGTCCGGGCAGGCAACCGGATCGACAAGCACCGTGCCCGCGCCCTGCCGGCGGAACTGCACCAGGAACGCCCGGTGACCGTACCGGAAACCCGATGCGCGCTCGGCGTCGACGGCAATCGGGCCGGTGCCGCCCGCCAGGGAGCTGACCGCCACCTTGAGCGCTTCAGCGCTGGCGACCAGCGCGGGCAGCCCGTCTCGCGGCTCCAGCAGCGGTTCTACCTTGCGCTCCGGTGCCTCCGGAGCCTCCGGAGCCGGCTCCGCAGCCATCATCGACCCGGCATCGGCGAGATCGTCGGGTGAATCGCCCCGGTGGTGCCCGTTCCCCTCGAATTCTGGCTCTTCCTGACCGGGCTGGCTGTCGGCGGGCTGGCTGTCGGCGGCTGGCTGCGTCGCCACTCATTGGCGTGGCCTGCGGCGCTGTGACCGCAGCGCGGCAACTCCGGGGGTGAGCTGCGGCAGGCCGGACGCCGCGCAGAGCAGGTCACACCAGGCAGCGACGTGTCCGTCGAGCTCGGCGGAGCCGTCCTCGCCGATGACGGGGGACCAGGAAGCGCGCAGCTCGAACTCTGTCGAGTTGGCTTCGTCCTGCTTGCTGCCGAATCCCTGGGTCACCACGATGGTCACGGTTCCGCTGATCTTCCTGTAGCCCGAGCAGTGCACATCCAGCGCCTCGGTGAGCCAGCTCCAGCCGACCGCGTTGACCAGCGGGTCCGCAGCCATCTCCGGCTCAAGCTCAGCCCTGACGTAGCCGATTATCCGGTACCCTCCATCCCAGCCCAGCTGGCCGGCCGCGTCAAACAGCAGCACGAACTTGCCCGTGCCAAGCTCGGCTTCAGTGCCGGTGTCCGCGGGGACCGTGGCGGCGACGGCGTGGGCGAACGGAGCCAGCCGCCGGGGCGGCGGCTCAGGCTCGAAGGCCAGCTCCGGCCGCAGCTCGCGCTGGGCGGCCAGCCCGGACTCCAGTTGCGCCACCGCCTGGCGGAACTCGTCTTCGCCTGGCCCGCTGGTCACAGATCGGCCCGCGGCTCTCAGAACCTGAGCGCGTTGCACGGTCCGCGGCACGGCCTAGGAACCGTCATGCCACTCGGTCGCGGAGGACAGCCTGACGGCCGGCGGCAGGGACCATGGCGGGCCGGCGGCTGGCCGGGATATCGCCGATCAGCAGCGCGGCCCCGCACTCCTGGCAATACCACTCGGGGCAGTACAGGTCCGCGGTGTCGGGGCACCAGCCAGCGACGCCATGATGCTGCCCGAGAGTGTGGTCGCTGCCGCAGTCAGGGCAGTGCCGGATGATGTCCGTCATTTCCGACCCTCCTCAGCTCCCGGCTCACTAGCGATGCTGACACGGGAACGGCCGCTAGCTCAGGACCTGGGACGGCGTGTCTCTGTTTTGCCGGTGGCTTACCGCTGCGGTGCTGGCAACGGCGGCGGTGGCGGCGCCAGCGCCATCGGCCAGCGCCGCTGGCCAGCATCGGATGCAAGTTGCCGACCGGCAGATATGCGATCATCCTGGTGTGACTCTGCCAGTCCAAGCATCCCCGTTCCTGCTCGCCTGCCATCGGCAGCCCGTTCCGTACACGCCGGTCTGGTACATGCGCCAGGCGGGCCGGGCGCTACCGGAGTACCGCGCCCTGCGCACCGGCATGAGCATGCTCGACGCGTGCTCGACTCCTGACCTGATCACCGAGATAACGCTGCAGCCCGTCCGCCGCTACGGCGTGGATGCGGCGATCTTCTTCAGCGACATCGTGGTTCCGCTGCGCGCTATCGGCGTCGGGATCGATATCAAGCCCGGCGTCGGCCCGGTCGTGGATCATCCGATCAGGTCGGCGGCCGAGCTTGCGGTGCTGCGGCCGCTGGCGACCGATGACGTGCCGTACATCACCGAATCGATCGGGAACCTCGTCACCGAACTCGGCAGCACACCCCTGATCGGCTTCGCCGGCGGCCCGTTCACCCTGGCGAGCTATCTGGTGGACGGCGGCCCGTCGAAGAATTTCGAGATCACCAAGTCGCTCATGTACGGCCAGCCGGACCTGTGGGCCGACCTGATGCGCCGGCTTTCCGACATCACCATCGGCTTCCTGCAGGTGCAGGTGGCGGCCGGGGCGAGCGCCGTTCAGTTGTTCGACTCGTGGGCCGGGGCGCTCAGTGCCGACGACTACCGCAGTTGCGTGCTGCCGCACAGCCAGCGCATCTTCGATGCACTCGCAGAGACCGGCGTGCCCCGGATCCACTTCGGAGTGAACACCGGCGAATTGCTCGGGCTGATGGGCGAGGCAGGAGCTGACGTCGTCGGCGTCGACTGGCGGGTGCCGCTGGACGAGGCCGTCAGCCGGGTCGAGCCAGGCAAGGCGCTGCAGGGCAACCTGGACCCGGCGATCCTGATGGCGCCATGGGAGGTGGTCGAGCAGCGGACCTTGCAGGTGCTCGACCGCGGCAGGACCGCGGAGGGTCACGTCTTCAACCTCGGGCACGGCGTGCTGCCGCAGACCGATCCCGACGTCCTGGCCCGGTTGACGGACTTGGTTCACACCGCTTCGGCCCGCTGATCGCTCCCGGCACTCAGTCGGCCGCCGTCGGTCCGGCAGGTGCTGGTCCGGCAGGCGCGGGCCCGGTGCGATGGCGGATGAAGCGCCGCCGGCCCCCGTAGCCGATCCCGGCCAGTGCAGCGACCACAATCAGGAACGGCAGCGCCGCCCCGAACGCGGTGAGTACCCATGCGGTCGCGTGTCGCAGCGCCCGCCAGCCTGCGGCCAGCCCGCCGAGGAAGCCGCGCCGCGCCGCCGGCCTTTTGTGGTGCACCGCCGCCCGCCGCGGGCTCAGCAAGGTCATGCTCACGGTTCCGTAGGTGGTCTCGTGGTTAAGGGCCCGCTGCTGCGCGAGCAGCGAATTCAGCGCGGACTCATCCGAGCTGATCTGCCGCTGCACCTGCAGCAGCCCGGGTACCGATGCCGCGTGCTTCAGCAGCCCTTGCAGCGCCGCGATGGCATCTTGCTCCGACGTGACGAGACTGTTCACGTCCGCGACCTGCGCCGTCACGTCGGTTGCCTGCTGCTGCATCGACAACTGCTTGCCGATGGCTGGCGAGGAAAGCTGCGCAAGCACTTGCTGATAGACGGAAACGGGGACTTTCAGCGTGATGCTTATCGTCCGCCCAGCCCGCCCAGGGGTAGCAGACGACGCTTGCTCGTCCGCGGTGTAGCCGCCGGCTGCCACGACAATGCCGATGGCGCGCTTGGCTGCCGCGGATACGTTAGCCGCTCGCACCGTCAGGCTGGCGGTGTAGATGATGCTCTGATTCGCCGGAGCGAGGTCGGCCGTCTGAACCGCGGCCTTGCCCCCTGCTACGGCTGGTGCTCCCTCCGCGGCCACGCCGAGGTCAGCTGATCCGCTGGAGGCTGGCTCGTTCACGGCTGTGCCAAGGCCGGCCAGCCCTCGGGCAGATGCGGCCGAGAGCCCGCTGCTGTTTGCGCTGCCGCCGCACGCGGCGACTAGCAGGCAGCCTGAGATTAAAGCGGCGCCGGCGAGCGCCCCTCGCCGGGCGAGGACAATACGGTTCATGCCACTCGGACGCGCCGGTGGCAGGCGCGGTTCCGGTACTGGCGATAATCGGTGTCGTGACAATTCTGGAGACCGGATTGCGGCCGGGCGCCGCGGCGGAAGTGCCGTGACCCCAAACGGCTCTGGCCGGCGCTCGGTAGCAGTCGTCGGCGGTGGTGTGTCAGGCCTGTCGGCCGCGTTTCTGCTCAGGAATGCCGGCCTCGACGTGACCGTGCTGGAAGGTTCACCGCGGCTCGGCGGCAAGCTCGCGGTGTCAGAAGTCGGCGGCATCGCAGTGGACTCCGGTGCGGAGGCGCTGCTCGCGCGCCGCCCGGAAGGTACCGGCTTGATTGGTGAGCTGGGCCTGTCCGGCCGGCTCGAGGTGCCTGGCACCACCTCGGCGGGCATCTGGACCCGCGGTAGCATCCGGGCTCTGCCGCGGCGGCAGTTCATGGGCGTGCCGGCCGACATCGCCGAGCTGGCCAGTACCGGCATCCTGTCGGACGCGGGCGTCGCCAGGGCGGCGGAGGAGCCGCGCATGCCCGGCGAGGAGCCGGCCGAGGACGTGTCGGTAACCAGCAGGGTAGGCACCCGGTTCGGCACCGAACTGGTAGACCGGCTGGTGGAACCGCTGCTCGGCGGTGTGTACGCGGGCCGGTGCGAGGACCTGTCGTTCTCCGCGACGCTGCCGGCGCTGGCACAAGCGGCGCGCGGGCGGGGCTCGCTCACAGCGGCGGCGGCGTCGCTCGTCCTGCCGCAGTCCGGGGGCGGGACGCAGCCGGGCGGGCCCGCCGCGCCGTCAGCCAAGCCATTGCCGGTCTTCACCACGCTGGCGAGCGGGCTCGGGACCCTGCCGGGCGCGCTAGCGGCAGAATCCGGTGCGATTGTCCGCACCAGTGCGATGGTTCGCGGGCTGGCGCGCACCCCGGCGGGCTGGCGGCTGACCGTCGGCTCTGCGCACGCGCCGGAGGCGTTCGATGCTGATGCGGTGATCATCGCCATTCCTGCCATCCCCGCGAGCCGGCTGCTGGCGGGCGTCGCAGACGCGGCGGCGGCCGCCCTCGCCGAGATCCAGTACGCGAGCATGGCAATCATCACCTTCGCCTATCCGGTGGCCGCCTTTCCTGAAGCGATCACCGGCAGCGGGTTCCTGGTCCCGGCCGTCGACGCGCGGGCCATCAAAGCCGTGACGTTCAGCACGGTCAAGTGGCCGCATCTGCGCGCGGCGCAGGCCGACCTGCACATCGTGCGTTGCTCGGTCGGTCGCCTGGGGGAGGACGCTGTGCTGCAGCGCAGCGACGCCGAACTTGCCGAGCTGGCGGCCGCTGACCTCGCGGAGGCGACCGGCGTTCGCGGCGGGCCGGCCGATGTGCGGGTCACCCGCTGGGGAGGCGGCCTGCCGCAGTACAGCGTGGGTCATCTGGACCGGGTCGACAGGATCAGGACCGAGATCGCGACGCAGCCAGGGCTTGCCGTCTGCGGTGCCGCCTACGACGGCGTCGGCATCCCGGCGTGCATCGCTACTGCACGGCTGGCAGTGGCTCAGGTCCTGGCCTACCTTGACAGCCAGGGCAGGCCTGCCTGACGGACGGGAGACAGCGGTGATCGAGCTAGACCAGGACGGCAACGTCTTCGTGCTGCGGATGCGAAATGGCGAGAACAGGTTCGGCCTGGAATGGCTGGACTCGGTGAACGAGGCACTTGACCGGGTCGAGGCAGCTGCGGACGCTTGCGCGCTGGTCACTACGGGCGACGGCAAGTTCTACAGCAACGGCATGGATCTCGACTGGCTAGCTACCGCGCCCGAGCGGGCCGGGGACTACCTGCGTGCCATCTACCGGTTGCTCGGCCGGGTGCTGAGTTTCCCGGCGATCACGGTGGCCGCAGTCAACGGTCACGCATTCGGTGCTGGTGCGCTGCTGACTGTGGCGCACGACTTCGCGGTGATGCGCGCGGACCGCGGTTTCTGGTGTATGCCCGAAGCGGACCTGGGGCTCCCGCTGACGGCCGAGTACGTGAGCCTTCTCAGGGCTAAGCTGCCTGGCCGGACCACGCACGAGGCGCTGGTCACCGGGCGCCGCTACGGCGGCCCGGAGGCACTGGCGGCCGGGATCGTGCAGCAGGTGGCCAGCGAACAGGACGTGCTGGCCGAGGCGGTCAAGATCGCCGCCGACCTTGCCGGGAAGGACCGCAGGACGCTGGCCGTGCACAAGAGGCTGCTCTACGGCGACGCGATCGCGGCCCTCACTGGCTGAGGCTCGCGCGCCTGTCACGTACCGGCGCTGCGCCGGGTCAATGAGGCAGAGCCCCTTAGACCCTGGCAAGGAGATGACCATGGAAGCCCGTCTCAATTACATGGACAGCCCGCTGGCGATGAAGCTGGTCAGTCACATCAACGCGGCAAGCGCCGTCGTGACCGACTCGACGCTGCCTAGAGCGACGCAGGATCTCGTGAAGATCCGCGCTAGCCAGATCAACGGCTGCGCTGGCTGCCTCGACATGCACACCAAAGAAGCCGCGCATGCCGGGGAAAGCTCGGTGCGGCTCAATCTCGTCGCGGTGTGGCGGGAGGCAACCGTTTTCACCGAGGCCGAGCGGGCGGCGCTGGAACTCACCGAGCAGGGCACGCGAATCGCCGATGCCGCAGGTGGCGTCAGCGATGAGGTGTGGGCGAATGCGGCCAAGCATTACGACAACGAGCAGCTTGTGGCGCTGGTCGTGCTAATCGCGCTGATCAACAGTTACAACCGGTTCAATGTCATCACCCGGCAGCCTGCTGGTGACTATGAGCCCGGCCGGTGGGGATAACCGCCGGTCAGCATCACGGGCAGTTGCTTACTGCTGCAGCCCGTCCCAGGACCACCGCGGGATCGCCAGGCCATCGGGAACCTCGTCAGCGGACTTGTGGTATCGCCCCATGGTGTTTGTCGTTGCCCAGGCAAAGTAGTCGTGCAGCACCGTGCCGAGTGCGCTGGACGGATCGAGCCCGATGTCGGTCATCGCCTGGTCGAAACAGCCGATGGCCCGGCGGTCCATCTCCGCGTGCTCGCCGTTGCCGCTGTGAATCCGCACAACCGAGGTTTCATCCCCGTAGCCGTCGGAGTACGCGGCCGGACCGCCGAGGGCCTCGGCCCAGTACGCTGCGAGCCGCTCGCTGTGGTCGGGCTCGAATCCTTGGCTGAACGCATGGCTGACGATCTCGTCGGCCATCACTCGCTGGTGCCACGCTTCGGCCAGGCGCAGTATGCCATCGCTGCCGCCCGCGGCCTGGTACACGCTCTGCATGCCCCCACAATGCCACGGCGTCAGGTGTACTCGGCCCATCCGCTGCGCAGGCGCCGTTGCGATCCGTCTCCGGCAGGCCGGACTCCCGGTGAACTTCATGGATGCGAGATTGCTGTTGTTCTAGCAGTTGTTCTAGCAGCAGCAAACTCACATCGATCATGGTCGGCCGGGCGCTAGTCGTGCCTGACTCCGGCGAGGATCTGCAGCGCGCGGATGAACTGCTGTCCGAGTCTGTCGCCGAGCGGCGCGAGGAACTCGCGCTCCACCTCGTCTCGCGCCCCGCCTGCCCCGTCCAGGCATCGCTCGCCCGCTTCGGTGAGCTGCAGGACGTTCTTCCGCCGGTCCTCGAGGCTGCGGTGCCGCTCGACCAGCCCTTTCGCTTCGAGTTCATCGACCAGCGCGACCATCGTGGTCCGGTCGACCCCGAGCCGCTCGCCGGTCTCCTGCTGGGACAGCGGGTAACCCGCTGCCAGCACAGTCAGGACCGCGAGCTCGCGGCCGTCAATCCCGTACTCCGCCATGGCGGGCGCCGCGGCGAGTACCAGCCGCTGCTGGACGTGCTTGAGCAGGTAGCCCAGGCGGGAGGCGAGCGCCTCGGATGTTCCGGCCGTCATGACGCTACTGTACATTTTCACTGATCGTCAGCTAGTCTGACGATCAGTGAGGCTGATGAACGAGCAGGACGGCGGAAGGTAGCGCGGGATGCCGGATACAACTAACGCGGACGTGGCTAATGCTGTGGCGAGAACTCCCGGGCGCGGCACGGCCCGGCTGAGTTTCGGCCTCAAGACAACGCCCATGCATACGAGCTACCAGGCCATACTGCGAGCCTGGCAGCAGGCCGACGAAGTACCGGAGATCGAGCATGCCTGGCTATGGGATCACATGCTGCCACTCAGCGGGCCGAAGGACGGCCCATGTTACGAGGGCTGGACACTGCTCAGCGCGCTAGCAGCCCAGACGCGGCGCCTTCGGCTAGGCCTGCTGGTCACGAACAATCAGATCCGCCAGCCCGCCGTGCTCGGAAAAATGGCCAGCACACTCGACGTCATCTCCGGCGGGCGCCTCGTGCTCGGTCTAGGCGCAGGCGGCACGATGCCTGCCGGCCCGCCGCCATCGCCGGACCAGCACCCCGGGCTCACCGAGTACCTCGCTTACGGGCTCCCCGTGACGACCCCGGCAGAGGGCCTGGGAAGGCTGGCGGAGACCATCGCGATTGTCCGCCGGATGTTTACCGAGGACGTATTCGATTTCGACGGGCGGTATTACACCCTTAAATCGACCAGGAACGTGCCCAAGCCAGTACAGCCCGGCGGCCCGCCAGTGCTCGTCGGGGGGACCGGGACCAGGATGCTGCGCCTGGTTGCCCGGCACGCCGACATCTGGAACGTACCCGGGCCGCCGCATGGCAGCATCGAGTTCATCACCGAGCGCAACCAGGTGCTCGATCAGCACTGCGCGGCCATCGGCCGGGAGCAGCGCGACGTGATCAGGTCGGTTCAGGTGATCTTGCAGGCCGACGATCCGGCGGTGGCGCGGCAGACGGTCGCCGACGTCATCGCGGCCGGTTTCAGCCATGTGGTTGTCGCGGTCCGGCCGCCATTGCCGGACAACGCCGCTCGCTGGCTCGCTAGCGAGGTCATCGCCCCTGTTTGCGAGGGACTGCCAGTCGGCTAGCAACTGCATGCTTCCTGGCGACCCGGAATGAGAGCATGACCGGTGTGACAGGCAGCCGGGTGCTGGGCGCTGACGCGTGCCGCGCGGGCTGGGTCGGAATCACGCTCTCTGATGAGGGCGTCGACGCGTACGTGCACACCGAGATCGCCGGTCTGGTCGAGCTTGCCGCGGCAGCCGCGCCGCTCGCAGTCATCGGCATTGACATGCCGATCGGCCTTGCTGACGCCGGGCTACGACAGGCCGACCTGCTGGCTCGTAAAGCGGCCGGGCCGCGGTGGGCGTCGGTATTCGTCACTCCGGTTCGCGCCGCGATCGAAGTGGCCGACTACCAGCAGGCCTGCGGTGTGAACCGGCGGCTAGCCGGCTGCGGCATCTCCCGGCAGGCATTCAACCTGCGCGAAAAAATCGCTCAGGTAGATCGCTGGCTGCGCCACGCGCCGTGCCCGGTGGTCGAGGTCCATCCCGAACTGAGCTTCGCCGAACTAGCTGGTGCGCCGCTGGCCGACGCGAAATCGACCTGGGCAGGCGCGGCGCGGCGAGGCCAGTTGCTTGCCGCCGAGGGCATCGTGCTGGCCGGTGACCTAGGCCTGGCCGGCCGACAGGTGGGCGTGGACGACGTACTCGACGCAGCTGTGGTCGCCTGGACCGCGCACCGGGTAGCCGCCGGCAGCGCCCGGCGCTTGCCAGCCGAGCCAGAGCGGTTCAGCGACGGCGTCGACTGCGCGATCTGGACCTGATGCTGCATTGCTCGGAGTCAGGGTTTAGAAGACCAACCCGCGCGGCAGGCTCTCATGACCTGCTTACCGATCGACTCGGGGTGCCAGCGCGACCGCCTCGACCTCAACCAGTTGGCCCGGATAGCCAAGCACAGCGACGCCCAGAAGTGTGCTGGGGGCGTCGTGCTCGCCGAAGGCCTCGTGCACGACCTCCCATACTGACAACAGGTCAGCCCGGTCGGCTGAGGCGACGTAGACGGTGCTCTTGAGTACGTCGTCTAGGCTTGCGCCGGCCGCCTCGAGCGCCGTGCGCAGGTTGGCGATCACTTGCCGGGCCTGTGCCGCATAATCGCCGGGAGCGGTGACCTTGCCGGCCTCATCGATCGGGCATGCGCCCGCGGTGAAGATCAGGCTGCCGTGCGGCGCTACCGCCGCGTAGGCGTACGGGGCACCCGGGTACAGGTGACTGGCGCGGATCAACTGAGCGGGCATACAGGTGATCTTCCTAGCCGAGTCCGCGGTCGGCAACCTGATAACAGGCGCTCATCGAACATCACGCTGACTCGCGCCGGGCTTGTCCTGGACGAGCACGCAGTTGACCGCGTACATCTGCGGCGTATCCGCGTCACGTTCTGCCTCGGTTTGCTCGCCGGGCGATCCAGAGGTGCCACGCCGCGCTCAGCGCGACCGGGCTTCCTCATGCTCCCGGAAGGCCCTGCGAATCTCGGCAGGCGAGCCCATGATGATGACGCAGTGCACGTGCGGCACCGGCCATCCGCGGCATTGGTAGGCGTCGTGGGGGAATGCGGCGATTACCCAGTCGTCGCCCATGTCTGGTGTCGGCGCTTCGCCAGACGCTTCAAGCGCGCTGGCTGTGTCGGCGGCAGTACCGGGCTCCCCTGCGCAGGTCACATCGTGGCCGCCGAAGTGCCCGGCGAGCGGGACCAGGTAATACGAGTAGACCACCGAGCCAGGAGCGAATCCGGCCTGAGCGCAGCCGCGACCGTACCAGCGGCCGGTCTGCCCGGCGTCCTCAGTGGCACGCAGAAGATCGCCAGCCTCATGGTTATAGATGTCCTTGCGGCGCAGGATCTGCATGCACATCACCTTCTTGCTGTAACGGTACCCCGCCATTCCGGCACATTGCCGCTCCGCGGCTGATCGTGAAGTAGGCTCCGCGGATATCTCATTCATCGTCACCTGGCCTCGGTCCCGGGCCGGGCCCGGCGCGCCGTAGCCGGTGTTGTGGTGGGGGATGGCTCCCCTTGCAGGGAGGCGGCCGGGCTGGCAGCGTTCGCGCCATCGGGTCGCGGGCGGTACGTGGCGGCTGCGGCTGTCCCGGGAGTGACGATGAAGATGACAGGGACCTGGGCGATCGGCCGGAAGCTGGCCGGGGCAGGGACGGCGTGCGTGCTGGCTGGCGGCGCTGGCGCTCTGATGGCAGCCGGCCCGGTCCAGGCGGCGGCGAGGGTTATGCCGGCCTGCCAGGCCCCGGTGATCAGCGGCGCGACCGCGACGGTCACCTGTAGCTCCACAAGTGGCCCGCAGTACTGGACGGTGCCGGCCGGGGTCACCCAGGCTACGTTCACCCTGTACGGCGGCGCGGGCGGCTCTATTAACGGGCCTGGCGGGAGCGGCGCGGAGGTGACCGGCATGCTGAGGGTCACGCCGGGCAGCGTGCTGCAGGTGAACGTGGGCCGCGCAGATGGCGGGTTCGGCGGCGGGGGCGGCGGGGCAGGCGGCGGCAACAGCGGCGGTGGTGCCTCCGACATCCGCGACGGTGCCTATACGCTCGCCGACCGGCTGCTGGTAGCCGGCGGGGGCGGCGGCGGCGGAATCAACGGCCTCGGCTACTGCGATGGTGAATTCGGCGGCTGTGTCGCTGCGGGCGGTGCCGGCGGGGAAGCTGGCTCGCCGGGTGCAGCAGGCGCATCG
This sequence comes from uncultured Actinomycetota bacterium, assembly GCA_963831615.1. GTDB lineage: Bacteria > Actinomycetota > Actinomycetes > Streptosporangiales > Streptosporangiaceae > JAJYUU01. Next base: position 2,172,167 of record CAWHQU010000008.1, read on the forward strand.
GCTGTCGGCACGTGTTTCGAGACGTTGTCCGGCGCCGGCGGCGGCGGCGCCGGCACGGCCACGATGGGCGGGGCCGGCGGCGCGGGCAACACATCAGGCGCAGGATGCGGAGGAAACACCACCCCTCCTAACGGTGGCGCGGGCAGCGAGGGCAGCGGCGGGCCGCCCGGCGAGGACGTGGCCGGGCGGGGCCGGCGCCGGCGGGGGCGGGGGCGGCGGCTATTACGGCGGCGGCGGCGGTGCCGCTGGCGCGTGGGACTCCGACGGCGACGACGATGGGGCAGCCGGCGGCGGGGGCGGCGGGTCCAGCTATACCGGCACCGCGACCGGGGCGTCGGTGAACGACGATCCGGCCAGCCCGCCAGCGGGCGGGCAGGGCGAAGTGATTATCACCTACCCAGAGGTTGTGACCAGCCACCAGTTGTCGGGGACGGAGCGGGCCGTTTCGTGCCTGACCGCGTCACGCTGCGTGGCGGTCGGCTCGCGGCATTACCACGGGGTGGTGGTGACCCTGGTCAACGGGGCGCAGAGCCACGCCACCGTCCTGCGCGGCTCGTCCGTGATCGACTCGGTGAGCTGCCGGAAGTCGGGATGCTGGGCGATCGGCCATCCCGATAGCGGTGCCGGGGCGGCGTACGTGGTGAAAATCAGCTCAGCGGGCCGCACGGCCGGCGAGCGGAAGCTGGCCCTGCCGGCCGGGACGACCCTCGGCGCAATCTCGTGCGCCAGCCCGACATCCTGCGAGATCGACGGTGCCGATAACCGCATCCGCCCGGCAGCGATCGAGATCGGCAGCTGGAACGGCAGCAGACTGCACCTGTACCGGGTTGGGGTCAAGGGCAGCACGCAGGTGTCGGTTGGAGGCATCTCCTGCTGGCGCAGCGAGTGCGAGGCGGTGGGCTCCGCCCAGGTGCGCTCTGCAGGGCGCGACCTGATCCTGACGATCTCGCACGGCAAGCCGGGCATACTGCACACCGGCGGTGACGGGATATCCGCCATCTCCTGCGCCAGCGCGGCGGCCTGCTACGCAACCAGCGGCGGTAACGTGCTGTATACCGTGGCCAACGGCGTCGCCTCCAATCCGCAGAACGTAACCGGGAGCGTGGGCGGCCTGGTCGCGATTGAGTGCATTGGCAATGAGTGCGACGCCGCGGGCTGGGGGAACTGCTGCTCGGGTGAGCAAGGCGTGCTGGTGAGCATGTCTGACGGAACGGCGGGCATGCTCACCCGGCTCGGGGACAGCACAGGCTTCACCGACATCGCCGCGCGCGGCGGCAGCGGCTTCATAGCCATCGGCGCCGGGCCCCAAGGCACCGGCACCGACGTCACCATCGGCTAGATTCCTTGCGCGATCAGCCGCCGCGGTCCCCGTGCCAGCGTGCGGCTGTCACCTGGCCCTTAACCTGCTTGGCCGACTGCCCAGGCAGGATGTGCCGACCCCGTTCCCTCGATGATTTGCGTTTCTTAGCTCGCTGCGGCAACCTTTCGCGACGGCCAGCCAGTCCTCAGGGCAGGATCGGCTCATGGCCACCCGGTCCGGGCAGGAGCGAAGGTGTTCGAGGAATTCGTCGCCGGGCGCGGCCAGGCGCTGCAGCGCTTCGGTTATGCGCTAACCGGAGACTGGGCGCTAGCCGAGGACCTGCTGCAGACCGCGCTGGCCAGGGCGTATCCGCGCTGGTCAAGAGTTCAGCGGGACGATCCTGAGGCTTACGTTCGCAAGATCATGCTGAACACCTGGTCGTCGTGGTGGCGTCGGCGGTGGCGCGGCGAGCTCCCCTCCGAGCAGCTGCCCGAGGTGGCAGGCCCAGACAGCTTCGCGGTGGTTGATAGCAGGGAGGCGCTGCGCTCGGCGCTGGGGAAACTGCCGCCACGGCAGCGGGCTGTCGTCGTGCTCCGTTACCACCAGGACTTGTCTGAGGCGCAGGTAGCCGACCTGCTCGGAGTCTCAGTAGGCACCGTGAAGAGCCAGGCCGCGAGGGCACTAGCGACACTCAGGTCGCAGGCGGCGCTCGCGCCGTACCGAACCGGCAATCCGGCCGCCAGCAGTCATGTGGCCACGGGAGGCGAGTGAGATGGCCAACGTCGACGAAGAGCTGACGATCCGCAGGATGTTGACAGACCTGACCGCGGACCAGCCGCCTGCGCCGCCAAGCCGGTACGCCGCGGTACGCCGCCAGGCGACCGTGCACCGGCGCCGCCAGTTTGCTGGCGCGGCCGCCGCGGTGGCGATTCTGGCATTGGTTGCCATCGCTATCCCGCTTGGCCTGCTAAACATCGGCCCGACGCCGCCGACCGCGCCGTCCCGGCACTACCACGTTTCGCAGCAGCAACCAGGGCACAACGCGAAGGGCGGCGTAGTCGCGACTGGCACCGCTGCAGGTCAGCGCTGGAAGCTGTCGGTACGGCAAACTGGTGACAAGATCTGCGAGGTCGAGCAGTTTCTGCCTACTTCGGCCACTGTCAGTACTTGCAACACAGGCCCGCCGACAGCCGCGAGCCGGTCTGGTGACCCGGTGTCGCTCGCGGGCGCCGACGGAACGACCTGGCAGGTTGACTACGGCACCGTTCGCAGCGATGTGACCCGCCTGACGGTCAGCTATAACAACGGCCAGGTGATACCGGTGTACCCGGTCGCGGTGTTCCCCGCCAGGTACGCGCGGTACTTTGCGTTCGCGGCGCCCTACAACGCCGCGATTACTCAGATCACGGCCTTCTCCGGGTCAGGGTCGCGATCAAGTGTGCTGGCTTATGCGATCCCGTTCACCGGCGGTGGCAGCATCGAGCCGGTGCGGTGGCTAGGGCCAGGCCAGCCTGCCGTGCCGAGGCCCGCACGAGCCATGGTCGGCTCCGGCAGCGTGCACGGCAAGGCCTGGCATGGGTTCGTGAACGTAGGCCCGTGGGGCACCTGCTTCACCGGTGTGGGCTATGCCACCGAGTGCTCACCGCGGATCGCCTGGCCACAGCACGAGACGACCAGCGTGGATCAGATCTCCAGCTCAGGGTCAGGTCTTGGATTCAGGGTCGTGTTCGGCGAGACGAGCCCGGCTGTCTCCTATCTGATCTTGACCACGACTACCGGTCTCACCGCCAAGGTGTTCGTCGTCTCCGTGGCCGACCGGAAGTTCTTCAGCTACGCAACCGCAAATCGAGACCCGGTAGTCCAGTGGAGTGCCTATAACGCCGACGGCCAGCAAGTTGGCTCCGGGCGGCCGCTGGGCTGACTCCCGCTCAGTCCTAGCTCTGGGGAGCCTCCGCGGCCTTCACCAGGCCGGCCACGATGACCGGGTACAGGCCACGCAGTGACCGGTACACCAGGCGGCCCAGGATGGTCCGGTCCCACGATGCTCCCCAGCGGATGAGGGTGCCGTCGGGCGAGGGGGTCAGCGTGACCTCGGCCCGGTAATTGCGTACCGGGATGCCGCGCAGGACCGTGTAGGCCAGCCGTTTGCCAGGCTCGACGTCGAGGATTTCCTCGACCGAGACGGGATACCGGAACCCGTACCGCTTCGACCCCTCCAGCCAGTAGACGGCGCCCTTGCCGTTCGCGGCCGCGTCGCCCTCGCTCCGGTAGCCGGCCTTGCGCCATGGTCCCCACTGCGGGTACACCATGACGTCGCTGAGCAGCGACCAGACGACCTCGGACGGTACATGGGCAGTCTGCTCTGCCGCAGCTTCCACCTTGCGCATATACAGGTTCTACCGCCAGCCGTTCAGACCGTACAAGAGCAAACTCATGCGTCGGACGTCGACTCAATCGAGTCGAGGTCGCGGACGGCATAGCGATGGTGCTCCCACTCCTCGCTGAGGATCACGTGCAGGCAAGACAAGATGGTCTCGGGGTATTCGGGAGCCCACGGGTTCTTGCGGGTCACTGCCAGGTCGTCTGAGGTGACGGTGGCGACGAAGTCACGCACCATAGCGACGCGGCCCGCCCGGACCTCCAGCACGTCCGGGTAGGGCGGTGCGACCGTCGTGAAGACTGACATGTCGTTGCCGTCAGTCTCGTACTCGGCGTTGGGCTCCCCGATGAGGTGGAACGGCTGCTCGATCTCCAGGATCGCCCGGCCGAGCCAGGCGTCGGTGGCCATGACCAGGTGCCGCAGCGTCTGCGCGAACGACCACTCGCCGCCGACCGAAACATCGACCGTGCCAGCCGGCATCGCCGTGACCCGCTCGAGCGTGGCCGCCCATGTTCGCTCGAGCGCAGCCCAGGCCGCGCGCAAGCCATCGGGATCTGTGGCACGCCGGCCTGCGCGGCCGGGGAAGCGGCGGTTGAGTTCCTCCTCGACCAGCGGGATCACGTCCACGCCGTTGACGCGCAAGAAGCTCTCGCCGTCGGACAGCCACGGTGCGTCGATGTCTGCGTCCCGCACCTCGACCGCGCGCATCACTACGCCGGAAAGGTCAGCCCTGCGGAACCGGGCACCACGCAAGCTCGTGTCGACGAACTCCGCTCCCTGCAGGTCGTCAGACGGGCCGAAAGCTGCCATCACTTCTCCTCACCGAGCGAGTGCTGCTCAACCTGCCTTGCGGGCCAGTGCCACCTCGGTGTCACCCGGCCAGTCCCAGAAGAGACCGTCCGCAGAGCGATTTGCGAGCAGTGCCCGCACCTCCGCGGCGAAATCGTCAAGACGATCACCGAACAGGTGCGGCGCCGACCATGACAGAGAGAAGTAGCCGGACAGGACGCTCTCGCTATCTCGCAGCAGGTCGGGGATGCCCGGCACGAAGAGCTGCTGCGGAGCGCCAAAGCGAGTCCGGGCCAGGACGTCCTCGAAGCGGTGCAGCCGCTCCGGGGCGGTGCCCTGGCCTGCGCGCCGGGTTGATAGAAGATATTTCTCCACCAGCGCCGTAATCTCATCGTGGGGGATAGGCGGCACCCCTAGGTCTGGCGGCCGGGGCCGCCCCAGCACCGTGTGCACGATCAGTGCCAGCGCACCGCCAGGCTCCAGCATGTCGTAGACGGCCTCGGCCACTTGCTGCTCGTCGGTCCAGTGAAAGGAATTGCCGAAGGTCACTAGCCGGCACGGCCCCGGCGCGACCGCGGGCAGTTCCTCGGCCAGGCCCTGGACCCACCGGATGTTCTTGACCTCGTTTTCCTCCGCTGCGCGGCGGCCCTCCGCAAGCATGTCGGCGTCAGGGTCCAGGCCCACCGTTTGCTCGAACAGGTGAGCCAGGCGGACGGTCAGCACGCCAGGACCGCAGCCGGCATCCAGGAGCCGGCCCGTCCCGTCCAGACCCGCCTCTCGCGTCAGGACGGCCTCGAGCTCCGGTGAGTACGCGGGGCGGCCGTAGCGATAGTGGGCAGCAGATCCGAGGTAGATGGTCGGGTCATATGGCACCGCACCAGTATCCCGCCTGTCCTGGACCACTGCATGATCCCGCTGCCGAGCCGGGACTTCGATCGCCTTGCCGACCGGCTACGTCGGCTCGTCTACCGGCCAAGCAGCAATGACGCAACGGCGTAGGTTGAACACCGTGTCGCAATCCTTCATCCGCCCGTACCGAGCCAGTGATCTGGACGACCTGTACCGGATTTGCTTGCTGACTGGTGACAGGGGCGAGGACGCCACGTCCATGTTCGAGGACCCGCAGATCCTGGGCCAGCTATACGCCGCTCCCTACGGGTTGTTCGAGCCATCGCTGGCCTTTGTCGCCGAGGATGATCTCGGCGTCGGCGGCTACATCGTCGGTGCGCTGGACAGCAAGGCTTTCGAGGAGCGGCTGGAGAACGACTGGTGGCCCGCGCTGCGCGACCGGTACCCCGCGCCGCCGCCGGCGCTTCCTCAAGACCAGTGGACGCCCGACCAGCGCGCTGCCAGCTTCATTCACGCTCCGGGGACCGTACCCGACGAGCTCGCCGGGCACTACCCGTCGCACCTGCACATCAACCTGATGTCAAGGCTGCAGTCGCAAGGACTCGGCAGGCAACTGATGAACACGCTGATACGGGCTCTACGAGAGCAGGGGTCGGCGGGCGTGCACTTCTTCGTGTATCGCACGAACCAACGTGCCGCGGGGTTTTACCGGCACCTCGGCTTCACCGTGATCCCATCCGAGGGCCCGCTCCTCTTCGCGATGGATCTGCGCCCGGCAACCTGAGGCAATCCGTCCGCTGACCGAGTTGGGCGCTGACCGGGTTAGGCATGGACCGGCGGATGCCGGTCAGCCCATGGTGCGGCTTGCTCCAGCTGTGCGGCCACCCTGATGAGCAGGTCCTCCCGGCCGTAGGCAGCGACGAGTTGCACACCTACTGGCAGGCCGGCTTGCGTCCAGTGCAGCGGCAGGCTGACGGCCGGCTGGCCGGTCATGTTGAACTGCGCCGTGTAGGGGATGAAACTGACGACCCGCTGGCCCTCCGACTCTGCTCCGCCGGCGGTGAACCAGCCGAGTTCCGGCGGCGGCGCACCGACGGTGGGCGTGACGAGCAGGTCGTAGTCCGTCCACCAGTCCGCCATCTGCCTGGCCCAGGTGCCCAGCCATGCCCGGCTCTGCAGGTAGGTGACGACGTCCAGCGACCGGCCGATCGCCCGGTAGACCGCGTTGCGCGGCTCGATCTCGTCATCGTCGATCGGCCGGCCGAGCGCGGTCTCGTACGCACGCATCGACGTCTCGGTGTCGGCGGCGATGATGAGCGTGAAGTGCTGGATGAATTCGGGGTCGAACATCGCGGCCGGCCCGGAGTCCTCGACGTCATGGCCGAGCGACTCCAGCAGCCGTCCGGCGCGCTGCTACCGCAGCGCGGCACTCCGGGTGGTCAAGGAAGCCCTCGCCGTCAGGCCGGTCGAGCAGTCCGATGCGCAGCCGGCCGGGGTCGGCTCCGACCTCCCGTGCCAGCGGGCCAGGCAACGGCGGGGCGTAGTAGGGCTCGCCCGGCAGCCGGGCGCTGATCGCGTCCAGCACAGCGGCGGCGTCCCTGACTGTGCGAGTCACCGCGCCATCGATGGTCGCTCCTGCCCAGCCCTCTCCGATCAGCGGTCCCTGACTGACCCGGCCGCGGGTGGGCTTGAGCCCGACGAGCCCGCATTCGCTGGCCGGGATCCGGATGGATCCGCCGCCGTCGTTGGCGTGTGCGACCGGGACCATGCCGCTCGCTACCGCGGCCGCCGAGCCGCCGGACGACCCGCCGGTCGAGTGACCGGTGTTCCAGGGGTTGCGGGCCGGCGGGAAGCTGCGCGCCTCGGTCGTCACCGTAGTGCCGAGCTCGGGCACGTTCGTCCGGCCGAGATGGATGAAGCCAGCCGCGCGGAATTGCTCGGCAAGGTACGACGTCACCGGCCAGGCCAGGTCGCGCAGCGGCCCGAGGCCGGAAGCTGTCGGCTCGCCGGCCACCGTGCAACCCAGATCCTTGAGCAGCATCGGCACGCCGCGGAACGGGCCATCGGGCAGATCACCAGCCGCGTCGGCGCGCGCCTGGTCGAATCGCGTTCGCAGCACCGCGTCCAGCTGCGGATTCACCGATTCGATCCGGGCGATGGCGGCCTCGACCAGGTCCTTCGCGGTCAGTTCGCCCCGCCGAACAAGCTCAGCCTGGGCGGTTGCATCCAGCCATGTCGTGTCGATCACATCGGTCATGTCAGGACGGTACAACTCCCGGCTAGGCCCGGCTAGTCAGAGTCGCGATCGGACTCCGGGCCAGCCGATGTACTGCGGCCCGGCCGGCCGGGCCTGCGCATCTGCCGGGCGTGACTGGGCAGCCGGCCGGCTTCCGCCAGCGCCCTCCGCAGCAGGAACTCGATCTGGGCGTTCGTGCTCCGCAACTCGTCCGACGCCCATCTGGCCAGTGCGTCATGCACGGCGGGATCGAGGCGGAGCAAGATGCCCTTACGCTCGGTCACGCCGCGCCCGATCTCGCCATGTCTTCACGAGCACCCGTTTTCAGCCCAGCTGTCACGAGTACAACGAGCCAGTGTTGACGACTTGCTGAGTCGCCTGCTCGCTGCACAGGACAACCAGCAGGTTCGACACCATCGCGGCCTTGCGCTCCTCGTCCAGCTCGACGACGCCCTCGTCCTCGAGCCGCTCCAGAGCCAGCTTGACCATTCCGACAGCACCCTCGACGATGCGCTGGCGCGCGCCTACAACGGCGCTCGCTTGCTGCTGCCGCAGCATGGCCTGGGCGATCTCGGGAGCATAGGAAAGCCTGGTCAGGCGGGTCTCGATCACGTGCACCCCGGCCGAGATGACCCTGGCGGTCAGTTCGGCTGACAGCCGCTCAGTGATCTCGTCAGCATTGTCGCGCAGTGACAGCGCGCCACTGCCGCGGCTGTCGTAGGGATAGCTGCTAGCGATGTGCCGCACCGCGGTCTCGGTCTGGATAGCGACGAACTTGGTGTAATCGTCGACCGAGTAGATCGCGTTGGCGGTGTCGCGGACCTCCCAGACGACAACGGCGGCAATCTCGATCGGGTTGCCGTCGGCGTCGTTAACCTTCGCCTGAGCGGACTCCAGGTTCCGGATCCTGGTGGAGACCTCGATGCGCTCGGTGAACGGGTTCACCCACTTCAGGCCGGCGTCGCGGATGGTGCCGTGGTACCGGCCGAACAGCTGCACGACACGAGCCCGGCCTGGCACGACCGCGGTCAGCCCGCGGAACAAAAACGAACTGGCAAGAAAGAGCAGCACGGCAAGCACAATCCAGGTCGCGCGAACTGCAGTGTTGCCCGGCCGAGATCCCAGCACGATCAGGCCGATCCCGACGACCACCATGACGATGCCGAGCACTAGCATCTGCAAGCCGGACGCGAAGCGGGCCGGGTGCTCACTGACTGGCGGGCTCGGGGGCTGGTTACCTTCTGCTGCGACAACCTGGGCTGCCATCTGGCCCACCTCCACTTGACGTGCTTGATACCGTGCTTGCTAGCATAATGATATCAGATTCCGATGGCAATAGGCCCGCGAGGCTACCCCGGAAGGCGGGCTAGTGACCTACGACGGACAACTCGAGCTGACAGAGCTGAGGCGCCGTTTTGGCGACACGATAGCGCTCGACGGGCTGAGCTTCACGGTGCCGCGCGGCGAGGTCTTCGGCTTCCTCGGGCCGAACGGCGCGGGCAAGACGACGGCGATGCGCGCCATCGTCGGAGTGCAAGCGCTGGACAGCGGCGCCGTTCGCTGGAACGGCGCGCCCATCGATCAGGCGGCCCGGCGCCGGATCGGCTACATGCCCGAGGAGCGCGGCCTCTACCCGTCGATGAGAGTTGCCGAGCAGCTTGAGTATCTGGCCCGGCTGCATGGCCTTACCCGGGCCAGGGCGGTGTCCGCGGCCCGGTACTGGTGCGATCGGCTCGGTCTGCCCGGCCGCGAGCAGGAGAAGATCGAGTCGCTGTCACTCGGCAACCAGCAGCGAGTGCAGCTCGCAGCAGCACTCGTGCACGAGCCTGAACTGCTCGTGCTCGACGAGCCGTTCTCCGGCCTGGACCCCGCGGGCGTCGACGCGATGAGCGAGGTGCTCACCGAACGTGCCGCAGCAGGCGTCACAATGCTCTTCTCCAGCCATCAGCTCGACCTGGTTGAGCATTTGTGCACGTCAGTCGCGATCATCGACCGCGGTGCGCTGGTGGCCCACGGCACTGTCCACGAGCTTGCCGAGGGCGGCCAGTTGCGCGTCGCCGTGCGGGTGGCCGGAGATGACCAGGCCCGCTGGATCTTCGGGCTGAGCCCCGGTTCGGGTGGATTGCCCGCCGGAGCGACTGTCGAGGGCATCACTGGCGGCAGCGCGACGATCTCACTCGTCCGCCGCGAAGATGCGCAGACGATTCTCGACCTCGCCAGGAACGCTGGAGCAGTCGAGCAGTTCGGCTTCGTGCGGCGCCGGCTGTCTGAGGTGTTCCGCGATGCCGTCGGACTGGACAGCCAAGCGGCGCCGGAGCGCCAGACACCTGCCCGCAGGGAATCGGAACCAGCAACGGAGGCGGCGCGATGAGCGCTAACTGGTGGGCACTGACCTGGCTCGTCGCCCGGCGCGAGATTACCGACCGGGCCCGAGCCAAGTCATTCTGGATTGCCTCGATCCTGCTGCTGGTCGCGGTCGCTGCCGGCGCGGTCATTCCAGCGCTGCTGGCCGGAAAGCACTCCGCCGCGCACATCGGCATCGTGGGCGGCCCGGCCGCCGCCATGGCGCAGACCGCCCGCGAGGCCGGGCGGATCAGCGGAACCGCCGTCACTGTCACTGAACTGCCGAGCGTGGCAGCGGCAGAGGCCGAGTTGCGAGCAGGAAAGCTCGAAGCGGCTCTGGTCGGCGACTCCGAGGTGCTGGTCAGCAAGGAATCCGTCACCGGCTCGTCGATCGGCACGACGCTTGCCGAGCTTGGCGGCCTGCAGAAGCTCTACGCGCAGCTGCCGCCCGCGGCATCGGCCGCACTGGCAGCGCACGGCATCGCGCTGCCGGTCCACAGCCTGTCGCCGCCTACCAAGGACCTGGCGACACGCATCACCGGCCTGACCGCGGCAATCCTGATCTACGTGATCATTCTCACCTACGGCATCAGGATCACGATCGGCGTCGGCGAGGAGAAGGCGACCAGGGTGGTCGAAGTGCTGCTGACGACGTTGCGGCCGGTGCAACTGCTGGCCGGCAAAGTCATCGGCATGGGGCTGATGGCACTGTCCCAGATCGCTGCCATGGTGGCGGTTTACCTGGCACTCGGGCACGCGGTCGGGTCCCCGGACGTGCGCAGCGCAGCGACCAGCATCGTCCTGGCCGCAGGACTCTGGATCGTGCTCGGTTACGGCTTTTACTGCACCGCGTACGCGGCCGCCGGGTCGCTGATCAGCCGGCAGTCCGACGCTTACAATGCCGCCCTGCCGCTTCAGATCCCGCTGATCCTGGCCTACGCGCTGGTCTACACCGTCATCTACTCGACCAGCATCAACCCGTTCTTCCACGTGCTGGCGTTCATCCCGTTTACCGCCCCTGTCGCCATGCCCGTGCTGATCGCCCTCGGAGCGGCCCCGGCATGGCAGGTGGCCCTCTCGGCCGGCATCACCGTTGTGTCAACGGTCTGGATGGCCCGGCTGGCCGGCACCATCTACGGGCGGGCCATTCTGCGGACGGGGAGCAGGCTCAAGGTTCGCCAAGTGCTCAGATCGACTGGCTGACCACTCTGGTAGACATAGAGCCATGGCAGGAACCCAGGAGTCCGGGCAGGCCGCCAGCCGCCCGAAAGCACGGGACCTGAACGAGCTGATCAGGTACGTCATGTGGTCGGTGTTCCGGGTCAGCGGTCCGGAAGCGATCGAGGCGGCAGCCGTCAACGGCGGGCGGGCTGGCCTGGCGGCCGAAGTCTCCGACCTTTGCCATCAGGCCGAGGGCAAGGGCGTGCTCACCCGCGGCTGCTACGACATCCAGGGCATGCGCGCCGACGCCGACTACATGTTCTGGTGGGTCGCGCCGACCGCCGACGACCTGCAGGAGATGTATGCGCGCTTCCGGCGCACCGGCCTCGGCCGGGCCAGCGACCCGGTCTGGTCGGCCATGGCGCTGCACCGACCCGCGGAGTTCAACAAGAGTCACGTACCTGCTTTCCTGGCCGGCGAGGACCCCAAGAACTACGTCAGCGTGTACCCGTTCGTCCGGTCGCTGGAGTGGTACTTGCTCGACGACGCCGAGCGTCGCGAGTTGCTGGCCGAGCACGGCAAGATGGCACGTGAGTATCCCGACGTCCGGGCCAACACAGTCGCGTGCTTCTCGCTCAACGACTACGAGTGGATGCTCGCGTTCGAGGCCGACGAGCTGCACCGGATTGTGGACCTGATGCGCCACCTTCGCGGCGCCAGGGCCCGGCGGCACACCAGGGTGGAGATCCCGTTCTACACCGGCCGGCGCAAGCCCGTCGACGAGCTGATCGCCGCGCTCCCGTGACGGCGTGAAAGTCCTGTTCGGGCGGGAGCAGATCGGCGCCGATCTCTCCTGGGAACACCTCGCCCCGCACCTGCCGGGCTGGGAGGTAGCCAGCTGCCCGCCCAACAAGGTTGCTGACCACCTGGACGGCGTCGACGTGGTCTGTCCGTTCGGTGCCAGGATCGAGGCACCGATCATCTCAAGCGGCTCGTTCGGGCTGGTCCACCAGTTTGGCGTCGGTCTGGAAAACGTCGACATTGAGACGGCAACACGGCTGGGCGTACTGGTCGCACGGGTGCCTGGCGACGTCGGCGGCAACGCTGACAGCTGTGCCGAACTCGCGGTGCTGCTCCTGCTGGCGCTCTCCCGGCGGCTCGACGAGTCCAGGACAGTGCTCGCCGAACGACGCTGGCCGGAGCGGCCTATCGGCCGGTCGCTGCTCGACGCGACTGTGCTGATCGTGGGTCTGGGCGCTATCGGATCCGCGCTCGCCCGTCGCCTCGCGCCGTTCGGGCCTCGCCTGCTCGGGGTCCGGGCTCGGCCCGAGCTTGGCGGTCCCGCCGCACTTGAGCTGGTGGCAAGCCCCCATCAGTTGCCGGAACTGCTGGCCCAAGCTGACGCGGTGATGTGCTGCGCGGTTCTTCATGACGGGAACGAGGGAATGTTCGGCCCGGCCGAGTTCGCAGCGATGCGGCCAGGAGCGCTCTTCGTCAACATCGCCAGGGGCCGTCTGGTCGACGAGGCCGCGCTGCTAGCGGCACTGGAATCCGGCCACATCGGCGGAGCAGGCCTGGACGTGTTCAGCCGCGAGCCCGCCGACCCGCAGTCACCGCTGGTACAGCACCCGAATGTCATCGCGACGCCGCATGTCGGCTGGCACACCGGGTTCATGTTCCGCCAGACCAGCGAGGCGTTCGCGGCGAACCTGATGCGCTACAGCCGGGGCGAGCAACCGCTCTGGACGGTGAACTCGGTGTCCGTCCGCCGCTCCTGACGTTCGCGTTCAGGTAGTGGCTGCCTACTGCAAATGCGACTAGCGGTTACAGATCGTCACCGATCCTGTCGAATGCGTAGCAGGCGAGGTAGCGTCGTGCTTCGCTGAGCCCAGGACCTGGGGAGTTTCTGGACTGGGGGCATGGCATGTTTGACGCAATCGAGCAGACGCAACCGATCGGGCGGCCAGACGCAATCAGCCACCCGAGCGCTGCCGGGCAGCTGCGCGCGACAGCGACAGCGGATGAGATACCTCCGATGACCGCCGAGACAGCCCGGCAGCTGGCGGCGCTCCTGGCCCCGCACCTGATGGCGATGCGCGCGGTCACGGCAGGCACGCGATACGGGGCATCGGCCGGTCCCGATGCCGATCCTGCCGCTGTCGCCACCGGTACCGGCGCTGCGGTGCTGACTCCGCGGGCCTCCGCGGCTACCCGGATCTTCATTGCGGGGATGCTCGAGCGCATCTCGGCGTGACCGGATCGGCTGCTTGCCAGCCGGCCCCTCGCGTGGTCGACTTTCACCTGCCGTAAGTGCGCGCGGCCGCCGGTCCGGTGGCTGACGAAACGCCGGGAGCAACGGCCGGGAGTAGCTGATGACAGGTGAGCAGCCCACGGACGAGCGGGCGCTGGTTCTTGGCGGTGGCGGTGTAGCTGGCCTCGCCTGGATCATCGGCCTGCTGACCGGGCTGGCCGAAGCCGGCGACGACGTGACCGGTGCAGACCTGATCATCGGCACGTCGGCGGGCGCGAACGCGGCCGCTCTCCTGGGCAGCGGGCTACCGTTGCCGGAGCTGTACGCCCGGCAGGCGGATCCGGCGCGGCAGTCGGCCGAGATCATGGCCGAGCTGGACATCGCGAAGTTCGCCGCTGAGCTCGGCGGATACCTGGCAGGGGCCAGCACTCCTGCCGAGAGGCTGCGGCGAATCGGCGCCTACGCGCAGGCAGCCGAGACGGTTCCGGAGTCCGTCCGCCGTGGTGTCATCGAAGGCCGGCTGCCAAGCCGCGACTGGCCTGCCCGGCGGATTCAGCTGACCGCCGTCGACGCGGGAACTGGTGAGCTGCGGGTGTTCGACGCGGCCTCCGGCGCAAGCCTGGTCGACGCGGTAGCCGCGAGCTCGGCCGTGCCGGGTGTCTGGCCGCCGGTCACGATCGGAGACAGCCGGTACATAGATGGCGGCGTCCGGTCTGCCGACAATGCCGACCTGGCCTCGGGCTTCGGGCGCATCACGGTGATCTCGCCGGTCGGCTTCGATTCGCTGATTCCGTCGTCGATGCCGCTGCGCGAGGTGGTGGCGACGTTGCGCGCCGCCGGCGCGGCCGTCACGGTGATCGTCCCGGACGCGGCGTCAGCCGCGATCATCCACGGCAACCCGCTTGATCCGGCGACGAAAACGCCCGCGGCCAAAGCCGGGCTCGCGCAGGGGCAGGCCGGCCTGGCGGCAAACTCCGCGTCTTAGCGAGGAGTACGAAAGATCTCCGTCGTCCGTCACGGATTTCTTACGTCCAGGCGGGTCACCGGCGCTTGCGCAGGAACTCGGTCAGCCGGTCGAGCGGCCAGGTAGTGATCACGTCGTCGGCGGTGAGCCAGCCACGCTGTGCTGTCGCGACGCCGTACTGGAGGTAGCTCAGGTCGCGCAGCGAGTGGGCGTCGGTGTCGACGGCGAACTTCACGCCTGCGTCGCGCGCCGCCCTGATGTGCGCGGAGGGCAGGTCGAGGCGGGCCGGGTGCGAATTGACTTCAAGCGCGGTGCCAGTGCGTGCGCAGGCGCGGAAGAGTTCCGGCAGGTCGACGTCTACTGGCGGCCTGCGGCCGATCTTGCGAGTCAGCGGGTGACCGATGACATTGACGTGCGGATTCTCGCAAGCCGCAACGAAGCGCCTCGTCATTTCCTTACGCGGCAGGTCGAAGTGCGAGTGCACCGACGCGACGCAGATGTCGAAGCCAGCCAGGAAATCGGCTGGCCAGTCCACGCTGCCGTCAGGCGCGATGTTCAGCTCGGTGCCGTGCAGCAACACCATGCCGGAGGCAGAGCCGTCGGCGGCGGCTGCCTCGGCGATGCGGGTACCGAGAGCCCTGACCTGCTCGCGCTGGGCGAGCATCTTCTCGTCGGTCATCCGTTGCATGACGAGGTTCGGCGCGTGGTCGGTGATGGCGTAGTACTCGAGGCCGCGTGCCTGCGCTGCGCCGACCATTTCCTCGAGGGATGCGATGCCATCGGTCAGGTTGGTGTGCGTATGCAAGTCGCCTCTGATGTCCGTCTCGGCGACCAGGGCGGGCAGCTCGCCGCGGCTAGCGGCAGCGACCTCACCGGTGTCCTCGCGCAGCACCGGCGGGATCCAGGCGAGCCCGAGCTTCTCGTAGACCTCTTCCTCGGTGCGGACACGATCAGCTCGCCGGACTCGGCGTCGAACAGTCCGTACTCGGACAGCTTGAGCTTCCGGCGAACCGCGAGCTCCCGGATCCGGACGTTGTGATGCTGCGAGCCGGTGAAGTACTGCAATGCCGCGCCCCAGCAGTCCAACGGCACCACGCGCAGGTCGACCTGCAATCCGGCGCTGGTACGGACCGACGTCTTCGTCGGGCCGGAGGCGATCACCTCGGCCGACTCAGGCATCGCGGTCAGCGCCGCCATGAGTGGCGCCGAGTCGTCCGCGGCGGCGAGCACGTCGACGTCACCGACGGACTCGGCGGCACGGCGCAACGACCCGGCTGCCCCGATCCGCAGGCAGCCGGCCGCCGCTCCGACCGCGTCGATGACCGCCGCCGCGGTTTCGGCTGCGACGTTCAGCAGCACCCGGCTGCCGGCGCTCTCGAGCAGTTCGATGCCGCGCAGCAGCTTGTCCGCGCTCTTGGGCCCGAAGCCCTTCAGGTCGTTGAGCTGGCCGCCGGCGATCGCCGTCTTCAGCTGCTCGGGCGTGCTGACCTCTAGCTCGCGGTAAAGCTGTAGTGCCCGTCGCGGGCCGAGCGCCGGGATCTGGGTGAGCTGCCGGACACCGTCCGGGATATCCGCGCGCAACTCCTCAAGCTCGGTGAACGTACCGGTCGCGATGATCTCAGCGACCTTGGCCGCGATCGACTTGCCGACGCCCGGTATCCGCAACAGGTCCGCCGCTGGCAATTCGGAGACGTCCTGCGGATGCGCTGCGATCGCGCGGGCAGCCTTGCCGTACACGCGGGCACGGAACGGATCGCCGCCGGTCATGACTGTCAGCTCGGCGTACTCGTCTAGCAGTGCCGCCGCAGTGTCGTTGGACTTGGGCATGGCGCCATTGTGCCTGGCGGCGCAGACATCAGGCCGGCTCGGCCGGGACCACCGACGACGCTTGGCGCTGGCGAGTAGTCCCATCAGGTACTCGACACATCGGCCACGGTCTCCGGCAAGACGCATGAGCGACGTGAAGTCATGCGACCAGTAGAGAATGAAATCGTGCGGCGCGTTCTCAGCCGTCGCATCCAGGATGGTCTGCCACGCAGCATCTCTCTCGATCAGCGCGGCGAACCGGTCCGACTGGAACGCGGGCACTGCCTGCTCGTATCGCTTCCTGAACCGCTCGAAGGAGTCGTCGATCTCGATCGTCAGCCGGTCGACGCGATGCGAGATGGTTTCGATCGTTTTAGTCATTGACGGAGTCATCGTCTCCCCCGGTTCGCGGCTCCAGCTGTCCGTGGCGCTCCACGGCACGGACACCACCACAGGCTAGGACGTGCAGTAGGGCGGTACCTCTCCTGGTATGCGTCCGGACCGCGCGGGATGACACCATGTGCCTGACGTAAGGAAGCAGTGCAGTCGGCAGTCAAGGCTGGCTGGCTGCCAGAACGTGCCGGACGCACCGGGACCGCCAGGAAGGGCAGCGCGCTCGTGGGCCAGCAGCTGGAGAGCTATCAGGATGAGATCTATCTGACCGGGATGACCGGCAGCGTGCCTGACTTCCCGACTGACCTGAGCCGGCTCGGGGAGGCAGCGCGGGCTGTCATGACGCCAGAGGCCTACGGCTACGTGGCAGGCTCGGCAGGTGCCGAGGATACTGCCAGGGAGAACCTGGAGGCCTTCCGTCGCTGGCGGATCGTCCCGCGGATGCTGACAGACGTGAGCACGCCGTCATATGCCTCGACGGTGCTAGGTACGGAGCTGCCGGTCCCGTTCCTGCTGGCGCCGGTTGGCGTGCTGGCCATCGCCCACTCCGATGCTGAGCTGGCAGTCGCCCGGACGGCGGCGGCGTTGCGGGTGCCGATGGTCCTCAGCACCGCGGCATCGTCAGCGATGGAGGACGTTGCCGCCGCGAACGGCGACGGTCAGCGCTGGTACCAGCTGTACTGGCCGAAGGACCGGACGGTCGCGGCGAGCCTGCTCGGCCGGGCGCAGGCCGCCGGTTACAGCGTGCTGGTCGTCACGCTGGACACCCGGATACTCGCCTGGCGGCCGCGCGATCTGGCTCGGGCTTACCTGCCGTTCTTGAGCGGCATCGGCATCCAGAACTACCTGTCCGACCCGGCGTTCCAGGCGAGCCTGTCCGGCCTGGCTGGCGGCGGGCCGGACGCGGCTGTCTTGCGGTGGACGCAGATCTTCGGTGACAGCTCGCTGACCTGGGACGATCTGCCGTTCCTCCGGCAGCACTGGAACGGCCCGATCGTTCTCAAGGGCATCCTGTCGGTGTCCGATGCGCTGCGTGCTGCGGCGGCCGGGCTGGACGGCATCATCGTTTCCAACCATGGCGGCCGTCAGCTCGACGGCGCGATCGGGGCACTGGACGCGCTGCCGGCCATCGCCGAGGCGGTCGGATCGCAGCTCGCCGTGCTGTTCGACAGCGGCATCCGCGGTGGCGCCGACATTCTCAAGGCGCTGGCACTCGGTGCCCGGGCGGTCATGATCGGCCGCCCGTATGTGTACGGTCTGGCACTGGGTGGCGAGGCCGGCGTCCGGCACGTGCTACGGGCGTTCCGGCAGGATTTCGAGCTCGCCATGCGGCTGTCCGGGCTGGGCAGACTCAGCGACGTCGGGCCGGACTGCCTGCAGCGGCAGCCAGGCGCAGGGCGGCCGTAGCCCGTGCGGCGGCGAGCGTCCTGCGCGGGCCAGTGATGGAACTTCAGCAGATCGGGCTGAGGCATCCGGCGGCCGACCTGGTCAGGGACGTCCAGGCGAACCGCACGGGTATCCCGAGGCGCAGCTTCGTGGCCGAAGGCCTGTACGAGATCAACATGGTGCTTGCCACTGGCGTCCCGGTCGAGGTGTTCCTGTGGTGCCCGGAAGCCGCGTATTCCGACGAGTCGGCGAAGCGGGCTCGTGAGCTGGCCGAGCGAGCCCGGAGGTCGTTCCAGATCTCGGCGAAGACGCTGGACCGGCTGGCGGAGCGGCCGAATCCGGACGGCCTGATCTGCGTTGCCCAGCTGCCGGACTGGCAGCCGGCCGACATCCCGCTGGGAAGCGACGCGCTGATCCTGGTCGCGGACGCGATGGAGATCCCGGGCAACCTCGGCACCCTGATCCGGACGCTGGATGCGTGCGCGGCTGACTGCCTGGTACTGACGAGCAAGCGCACCAGGCTGACTCACCCCAAGGTGCTGCGCAGCAGCCAGGGCATGAGCATGAAGGTGCCGTCGCTGGAGTTCGCCGAGATCACCGACGCGATTGGCTGGCTGGCGCGCGGCGGCTTCACCGTGTACCTGGCGGACACCGATGACAGCATCAGTTACCGGCAGGCGGATTTCCGGGGGCGGACCGCGATAGTCGTCGGGAGCGAGCGGTACGGCATCTCACCGCCGTGGTACGAGGAGGGCTTCCAGCGGATCGGTGTCCCCATGCTGGGCTCAGCGGACTCGCTGAACGTCTCGGTATCGGCGTCCGTGCTGCTATACGAGGCGCGGGCCCGCAAGAACGGCTGGTGAGGTTTACGGGCCGTAGGACGGCGGGGCATCCGCGGCGCGAGCCGCCCAGCCGCGAGCCGGGGAACTGCCGAGACGGAAGTCCAGCGTTCCTCCGGCCGTGATCGCTGCTGCCGGGGCGTAGGCGCGAGTCCAGGTCGCGCCGTTCCAGGTAGCGGACCGCACGTACGGCCGGCCTGCGCTCGCGTCGGTGCCGACGATGCGCAGCGTGCGGCCGGAGCCAAGGTCGATGACAGCGCGGCGGAACAGCGGCGAGCCGAGCGCGAGCGTGGCGGTTCCCGGTGTCATCGGGTACATGCCGAGTGCCGACCAGACGTACCATGCGCTCATCGCTCCGAGGTCGTCATTGCCCGGGATGCCGCCGGATGTGTCCTGCCACAGCCGGTTCTGGATGCTCCGGACGGCGCGCTGGGTAGCGTACGGCTTACCGACGTAGTCGTACTCCCATGGCAACTCGATGCTGGGCTCGTTAGCCATGTTCGCGATTGTCCCGTTGTCGCCGGAGCGGAAGCCCGACAGGACCTGGTTGAGATACCGGGTCAGCTCCGCCTTGCCGCCCATGGCCGCGGCCAGGCCCGCGACGTCGAACGGGACCATGCCGGTGTACTGCCAGGAATCGCCTTCGACAAACCCGGTCTGCGACGTCGGGCTGAAGCCCGGCAGCCAGCTGCCGTCAGCCAGCCGCGGCTGCATCAGGGCCGAGGCCGGATTCAGCAGGTTGACCCAGTCGTGCGCGCGCTTGAGGAAACGGGTCCCTGAGCTGTCGCCGAGCGCACGGGCGAGAGCGGAGATCGCGAAGTCGTCGGTGTCGTATTCCAGCGTGGTGGCAACCGGGCCGTGGTAGTTGCAGCATCCGTAGCTGCCGTATTCCGGCAGGTACCCGGGGCTGTTGAGATAGTCAAGGCCCGGCCGGATGTTGCCTGGCGTAGTCGCCTGGCTGATCATCGCGGCCAGGGCGGTGCGGACGTCGAATCCGCTCGCACCGAACGCGTAGTAGTCGGCGAGAATAGCGTCGGCCGGATCGCCGACCATCACGTAGGTGTCGCGGCCGTATGCCTGCCAGCGCGGCAGCATCCCGGTCTGCTCGTAGGCGTTGACGAGCGACTGGGCGGCGCCGCTTGCCGCCGACGGGTCTAGCAGTGCCTCGAGTTGCGCCTGCGCGCGGTAGACGTCCCAGCCGGAGAAGTTGGTGTACTCCGCGGTCTGCCCGGCGGCGAGGTCATGCACCTTGCCGTCAGCCCCGGTGTACTGGCCGTTGTCGTCGCTGAACACGCTGGGCGCCAGCAGCGAGTGATAGAGCGCGGTGTAGAAGACGACCCGTTGCGCGTGCGAGCCGCCGGTGATGGCGATCTTGCCGAGTAGCGCATTCCACTTCGCCTGCGCCGCAGCCTGCGTGCTGGCGAAGCTCCAGCCGGGATCTTCGGCTGCGAGGTTGGCGGCCGCGTTCGCGGCGGAGACGTAGGAGATGCCGACCTTGGCCAGGACCGGTGCGCCAGCCGCGAAGGTCACGTAGGCGCCCGCCGGGCCGGAGAGGTCCGGCCTGAGCCCGGCGCCTGCGGGCAGCTTGCCATGATAGGCCGGCCCATCGCCGGTTTCCGGCGCACCGGCCGGCACCGTGGGCGGCAGACGGAGCGAGCCGCGCGCACGGGCAGCGAGCGCGTTCGCCTGCGGGTGCACCAGCACGGCGGGCCGGCCTGCTGAGGTTCGCGAGCGCGCTGCGGTGGTGAACGTGCCGTGTCCGGTGGCCCGGCGGCTGAAATGCATGTCGAAGTAGAGCGTGTACGGCTCCGGGTCGCCGCAGCCTGCGTTGCGAGAAGTGACTGAGCCTTGCACTTCGGTGGCACTGACCCGCTTGAAGGTCACTGCGCTATCGCCGTTCTGGCTGTCGTCCAGCTTGAAGATCAGGTTGCCGCGACGGCCGGCCGGAAAGCTGAATTGAGCAAGCCCGGTCCGGGTCGTGGCGGTGAGGCGGACGCCGATCCCGTCGGCGAGGTGGACGGAGTAATAGCCGGCCTGGCGCTTCCTGCCGGGAACGGCGGAACTCCTCGTCCGCGGCTGGCCGCACCGCGCCGAGTGAGGGCAGGACCGGCACGTCCCCCCCGAACCGGCAGCCTGGCCCCGACATATGGACCAGGCTGAATCCGGTGATCTTCGATGACCCGGATGAGTACCCGCCACCGTCCGGCCTGATGGCGGTGTCCGGGCTCCACTGCAGCATCCCGAACGGCGTATCGGCACCGGGGAAGACGTCGCCCCGGCCGGCGGTGCCGATGAACGGGTTGACGAGGGCAGCCAGGTCAGATGCGGAGGCGGCGGCCGTCCGGCCGGCGGCGGTGTGTGCTGATGCCGCCGGAGCTGCGGAAGCGGGAACTGCGGTGAAGACGGCTGCTATCACAGCAGCGACGGCCGTCCCGCACGCCGCCGGAGCAGTTCGCATTGGCATGGACCGTAATGTTAAAGCTCGCCCGAGTTGACGACTATTGCTTCTTGCGTAGACCTGGCGATGACGACCACCGCCGCAGTGTCGCCAGACGGGTTTTCCTCCCGGTGCGGGACGTGCGGCGGCACCCAGACGTAGTCACCCGGCTCCGCATCCAGCCGGACTAGCTCGCCGCTTGCGGCGTCGCGAAAGACGAAGACGGGCGTGCCGGCGACCACGTAGATGCCTGTTTCTGAGGCGCCGTGATGGTGGTTGCCTGACCGGGCTCCGGGTTCCATCTCGGTGCGGCCCATCCACAGCGAACGCGCGGCAGTCAGGTCACCGGAGATCGCCGCCGACCTGAGCATGCCGCTGGTCTGCGCAGTCGCCTCGGACAGCTCGCCAGAGCGGATCAGTCGCAGCCGGGCTGGCTGACCGGCGCCAGCGTCCCCGGCGGTCACTCCTCGTCGAGCGTCAGGGACACCGAGTTGATGCACCAGCGCTGGTCGGTCGGCACGTCGTAGCCCTCGCCCTCGAACACGTGACCGAGGTGGCTGTTGCAGTTCGCACACCTGACCTCGGTGCGGACCCGCCCGAGGGAGCGGTCCTCGATCAGGATCACGGCGTCGTCCTCGCCGGGCTGGTAGAAGCTCGGCCAGCCGCAGCCGGAATGAAACTTCTCGTTGGACCTGAACAGCTCGGCCCCGCAGGCCCGGCAGCGATAGACGCCCTTCGTCTCGGTATCGGTGTACTCCCCGGTAAAAGGCGCTTCGGTGCCCGCTTCGCGCAGTACGTGATACTCCTCCGGGGACAGCTTGTCCCGCCATTCCTGATCTGACAGCTCTACCTTGCTCATGCTGGTGAGACTACCCGGCGGGCAGGCGGCAGTCGCCAGCCGGCAGCCTGCTCACCCCGAGGGCTGGTCAGCCGGCCCAGCTCCACGCAGAACACGTTGCCCTCGGGGTCCAGCATGATCGTGTGGCTGTCGAATCGCTCCGCCACGGTCGCTCCCGCGGCCTGGAGCCGATCGACCTCGCTGTCCATCGTGTGCGGCGCGCGCAGGTCGAAGTGCATCCGGTTTTTGGCGGTCTTCGGTTCGGGCACGCTGACGAACCACATGTTCGGGCCGCCCCATCCGGGTGCCTCGACGTATACGCGGTCGGCGGTAGCGTCTTCGTCCACGTCGGTGCCGAGCGCGGTAGCCCAGAACCGGGCCAGAGCCAGCGCGTTCGCACTGTCGAATGTCACGGACTTGATGACCGATGCCATGGCATCGCACCCTACGGTGACACTCGGCAGAGCTCCACTGGTTTCCCCGCCACGGCTGGCCCTGCGTGGTTTCAGCTGAGTGCGTATTTTTCTCGCGCTCAGCTCATCCGTGCTCTGACTGGTCGCGGCCGTCATCCTTGCTGGACGTTGGCTACCAGTCAGCGGATAGGAGGGGAGGGGCGGGGCTCACTGCACCACGACGTCGTGGACGGGCTCCGCCCCATCCGTTGCCCGCAACTCGATCTCTGCCACCCGGCCAGCCGATCTGACATCGGCACCGGCGGCGGCTAGCGCATCGACGCGTTGCTGCCCTGCGGTCAGGATCAGTCGCGGCACCGGGTTCTTCATCGGCAGCCGCGCTTCCGACTTCGCTTTCCTGATCGCCGCGATCGCCTCAGCCGCCGCCGATAGCACTGCCTCGTCGCCCGGCCCTGCCTGCTGGCGAAGCCACTCCGCATCCGGCCAGGCAGCCCGGTGCACGGTCCCGTCGTGCCACCAGGACCAGACTTCCTCGGTCACAAACGGCACGAACGGCGCCAGCAGCCGCAGCAGGATCGACAGCGCCGAGCCGGAGCGTCGCGACCGCGGACGACGCACCCGGTGGGCCGTGCTCCCCGTAGGCTCGCGCCTTCACCAGCTCCAGGTAGTCGTCGCAGAAGAACCAGAAGAACCGCTCGGCCTGCTCGAGCGCAGCCGCGTGATCGTAACTCTCCAGCGCATTGGTGCACTGATCGATCACCGTCGCGAGGCGGCGCAGCAATCGCCTGGTCGATCGGCTCGGCGATCTGCTGGTCACCGGCGGCCGCGGCCTCGAAGCCCAGGACGAACTTGCCTGCGTTGAGGATCTTGATGGCCAGCCGCCGGCCCGACCTTGATCTGGGCCAGGTCGAAGGCCGTATCCACGCCGAGGCGCGCGCTGGTGGCCCAGTACCGGACGGCGTCGCTGCCGCTGTCGCGCAGCAACTCCATCGGGGTCACCGCGTTGCCTTTCGACTTGGACATCTTCTTCCGGTCCGGGTCCAGGATCCAGCCAGAGATGGCCGCGTGCCGCCAGGGCAGCACATCGTGCTCGAGCGTGCGAACGCAGCACCGTATAGAACAGCCAGGTTCTGATGATCTCGTGCGCCTGCGGCCGGAGATCCATCGGGAACACCCGGTCGCATCAGGTCGCTCATCGTGCGGCCAGCCGCCGGCAATCTGCGGTGTCAGCGAAGAGGTCGCCCAGGTGTCCATCACGTCCGGGTCGGCCGCGAACCCGCCAGGCTGGTCACGCTGATCCGGGCCGGTAACCCGGCGGGGTGTCGGCTGCCGGATCGACGGGCAGGTCAGCCTCGGCTGGCCGGATCGGCTTGTCGTGCTCGACCCGCCCGGCCGCGTCGATCGGATACCAGAGCGGGACCGGAACTCCGTTGTAGCGCTGGCGGCTGATCAGCCAGTCACCGGTCAGGCCCTGCACCCAGTGCTCGTATCTGGCTCGCATGTAGTCCGGATGCCACTGCAGCTCGCGCCCCCTCGCGATGAGCGTGGTCCCCAGGTCCGTTGCTCTGCTGCCGTTACGCAGGTACCACTGCCGGGTGGTGATGATCTCTAGCGGCGCCTGGCCGTACTCGTAGTACTTCACCGCGTGCCGGACCGGCTCGGGCTCCCCGCGCACCGCGCCGGCAGCGTGCAGCACGTCCGAAATCACCTGGCGGGCGGCCTTAGCCGTCCGGCCTGCCAGTTGCGCGTAAGCAGCCCGCCCCTGCTCGGTGGTGATCCCGCCGGGCGGACCGGGCAGTAGCCGGCCGTCCTTGCCGAGCACTGGCCGCGTTTCCAGCTGGAGGTCGCGCCACCAGGTCACGTCGGTCATATCGCCGAACGTGCACACCATGACAAGCCCGGTGCCCTTAGCCGGATCGGCGAGGTGGTGGGCGAGTATCGGCACGGTCGCGCCGAACACCGGCGTGGTCGCGGTCGAGCCGAACAGGTCCGCGTACCGCTCGTCGGTTGGATGGGCGACGAGCGCGACGCACGCAGGCAGCAGTTCCGGTCTGGTGGTCGCGATCACTACCTCGGCGCGGTGCGAGGGACGATTGGCCGGAATGAGCCCGTTCCCTGTCATGGGGAGAATTCGCGGCGCCAGCCGTTAGCGCGAACGCGAGCCGGAGGAACGTCCCGGGTGTTTCCCGGTCCTCGATCTCGGCCTGGGCCACCGCGGTCCCGAAGGTGACGTCCCACAGCGCCGGAGCCTCGGCCTGGAAGGCCTCGCCCCTGGCGAGGTTGCGCAGGAACGCGAGCTGGGAGATCGCCTGAACCCGGTCGTCGATAGTGCGGTAGCTAATATCCCAGTCCATTGACAGGCCGAGGCGGCGCCATGCCTGCGCGTAGGCGCTTTCGTCCCGCCCGGTGAGCTCACGGCACAGCGCCACGAAGTTGCGGCGCGAGACGGGGACCTGATCGGCCGGGTTCGCGCCATGCCCGTTGCCCACGGCCGGCGGCGTGAAATCCGGCTGGTAGGGCAGCGAGGGATCGCAGCGCACGCCGTAGTAGTTCTGGACGCGGCGCTCGGTCGCCAGGCCGTTGTCATCCCAGCCGACCGGGTAGAAGACTTCCTTGCCGCGCATGCGCTGGAAGCGCGCGATGACGTCGGTCTGGCTGTAGGAGAACGCGTGCCCGAGATGGAGCGAGCCGCTGGCGGTTAGCGGGGGAGTGTCAATCGAGAAGACGCCGCCGCGGCTGGCGGAGCGGTCAAACCTGTACTACACGCTCCTTAGCCCACCGCTGCGCCCACTTGTCCTCAAGGCCATCCAGCGTTGGCTTGGCCGGGGTACGGAAGCTGATCGGTGCTCATGCCGGAAAGGATAGCGGCTGGCGCCACCGGCGCGCACGCGTGTATCCGGAGCCCGGGGCGGGCACCTGCAGGTGCACAGGGCCTGGCCTCGGCCTGGGTGCCGGTGCGCTGCGGGGCGGTTGGGCATTCCCGGCGCCGTTTCGCCCCTTTTGCCACAGGTTCGCTGTCGGTGAATGCGGATCCAGTGCGGCTATAGCAACAATGGATTCACATCCATGAGAGGCGCGAGGCGTTTTGTCGGTGTCAGCTGCCACTCTCGACCGCGTGACGCCCGATGACCGTGAAGTCGAATGGCTGCTCGCGTATCAGCGTGGTGTCGTGTCAAGCACTCAGGCGCCGGCGATCGGCCTTACGGCCGCCGGACTGAGGCATCGGTACCGGCCTGGCGGACCATGGCAGCGTCTGCTGCCGGGCGTCTACCTGACGTTCACCGGAGAAGCAACGAGCCAGCAGTTGCAGACGGCGGCGCTGCTGTACGCGCGACAGCCGAGTGTGATCACCGGGCCGGCAGCGTTACGGCACTACCGGCTCCGGGCTCCCGACACACGCCGCATCGACGTACTGGTGCCGGCCGCCAGGCAATGCCGCAGCCATGCCTTCGTGGCCGTCCACCGAACCTGCCGGTTGCCGGACGTGCAGACTCGCGACCTCGCGATCAGGTACGTCGCGCCGGCCAGAGCCGTCTCCGACACGGTGCTCGGCTTAACCGCCAGGTCCGAGGTACGTGCTGTAGTGGCAAGCGCGGTCCAGCAGGGCAGGTGCACGATCACTGAGCTCGCAGCCGAGCTGGCGGCAGGCCCGGTCCGTGGCTCGGCACTATTCAGGTCCGTGCTTGCCGAGGTAGCTGACGGGATCAGGTCGGTGCCAGAAGCGGACTTCCGCGCACTGGTGATTCAGTCCGGGCTGCCGCGACCGCTCTTCAACGCGAGTCTCTATCTGCATGACAGGTTCCTGGCAACCGTCGACGCCTGGTGGCCCAAGCTCGGAGTAGTTGTGGAGATCGACTCACGAGAGTGGCATCTGAACCCTGAGAGCTGGGAGTACACCATGGAGCGGCACCGGCGGCTGACCGCTGCGGGGATCCGGGTCATCCACGTCAGCCCGCGGCAGCTGCGGATCGAGCCGGACCGGATTCTCCGGGACATCGCGGCTGCATTGCGCACCGGCAGTCCGACGCCAGATGTCATCACCGTGCCGGGCGCCGCTGCCTAGTGTGGCGGAGGGCACTGGCGCCCGGGCTGAGCTATGCGTCACAGCGACGGTCGGCGGTACGCGTCGTCGAGCCAGGGGAAGCGGGCCTCGTGCGCGGCCGCGACCCGGAACGCGGTCACGTCGTCGTAGGTCCGGCCGACAACCGACAGGCCCGTCGGCACGCCGTCACGGGAACAGTCCGGACGGCACGCTCAGCACCGGGCACCGGCTGGCGATGTTGAACGGAACGGTCATGAGCACGTCCATCCAGTTCGCGCACGGCTGGCCGTTCACCGCGAGCGCGTCGCCGACGTCGTACTCGGCGGGCAGCGCGGGAACCGCGAAGGTCGGGCAGATCAGCGCGTCGTACTCCTCGAGGAGCGCGCCCGAGCGGCGCGTAGATCCGGGCCTCGAGCTCGAGCCCTGCTACGAAGTCGTCCTTGGAGATCTTGTCCGAGTCGGCCACGAACTGCCGGGCGTAGGAGGTGAGATCGTCGGCGTGCTGCTCGTACAGCTCGCGGACCGACGGGCCGAAGATCATGCCGAAGTGGATGCTCGCGGCGCGGTTGATGTCCTCCAGCCGCCATGGCAATGCGCACCTCGTCGACGGCCGCGCCGGCGTCGCGCAGCCGGTCGGCGGCGGCGCGCGTGTTGGCGGCCACATCGGCGTCGACGTTGTAGCAGCCGAGGTCGGGGCTGAACGCGATACGCAGGCCCGCGACCCCGCTCGAGCTCAGCCGGGATCTCCAGCTTCGGCCGCAGCGACGCGACGTCGCTCGGGTGCGGCCCGGCGATGACGTTCTCCAGCAGCGCGCAGTCCGCGACCGTGCGGGCCATCGGGCCTTCGTGGCAGTAGTGATCGAGGTTGAAGATCTCGACCTCGGGCACCCGGCCATACGGCGGCTTGAATCCGACTACGCCGCAGAACGAGGCCGGGATCCGGATCGACCCGCCGATGTCGGAGCCAGTTGCCAGCGTTGTCGTGCCCGCTGCAAGTGACGCCGCCGAGCCGCCGCTTGACCCGCCGGGCGAGTACTCGCGGTGCCACGGGTTCCTGGTGACACCCCACAGTTTGGTCCAGGTGACCGGCGCGCAGGAGAACTCCGGCGTCGTGGTCCGGGCGTGCACGATCCCGCCGGCGTCGAGGATGCGCTGCACGAAGGCCGCCGTCTGAGGAGCAACCATGTCGCGCAGCGGCAGCGATCCGAGCGTGTTTCGCTGACCCGCGATCGGCGCCTCCTCCTTCACCGCGACGAGCAGGCCTTCGAGCGGCCGCGGCGGCTCACCGGTGCCCGCGTACCTGGCCTCTGCTGCTTTGGCCTGATCCAGTGCCTGCTCGTAGAAGGTTTCGGCGAACGCGTTGATGCCAGGCTCCGCAGCGTCCGCCCGGGCGATCATTGCCTCGGTCAGTTCCACCGGCGACAACTGCCTGCCGCGGAACAACCGCAGCGCTTCAGTCGCGGGGAGATAGCACAGCTCACTGCCGGTGCTTGGCGATGGGCTCGCGTCAGTCACCGGGCTCGCCTTTCTGCTCTGCTTGGTCTTCCACCTCGGCCGGACCTGCCAGAACCCGCTGGCGCCGGCTCGGTTTCCAGCCCGGTCGCGGCACGCTGGCGCGCAGTCGCTGGGTATACGGATGCTGCGGGTCGTCCAGCACCTGAGCGGTGATCCCGCGTTCGACCAGCTTTCCCCGGTGCATCACGATCGCCTCGTCGGTGAGCTGCCGGACGACAGCAAGGTCGTGGCTGATCAGGATGTAGGACACCGACGTCTCATCCCGGATGTCGGCGAGCAGGTTCAGCACCTGGGCCTGGATCGACACATCGAGCGCCGCTACCGACTCGTCGAGGATGAGGATCTGCGGCTCGGCCGCCAGCGCCCTGGCGATGGCGACCCGCTGCCGCTGCCCGCCGGACAGGCTCCGCGGCAGGGCCCTGGCCTGCCGGGAGTCCAGCCCGACGAGCTCGATCAGCTGCTCGATCCGGGCGCTGCCGGCGGTCGGCGTCCCAGCCGTGATGCAGCCGGAGGATCTCGTCGATGGCCCGCTCGGCGGTCTGCCGCGGGTCAAGACTGGTGTAGGGATCCTGGAAGACGATCTGAATCTCCCGTCCGCGCCGCCGCCGGTCCCGCGTCGACCGCGCAGGCCTGGACCTGTCCCGGCCGCACGCGGTGATCGTGCCGCGGGTCGGCCGTTCCAGGCCGACGATCATGCGCGCGATCGTGGTCTTCCCCGACCCAGACTCCCCGACGATGGCGAGCGACGGCCGGGCGCGATCGCGAACGTCGACGTCGTCGACGGCGACCAGGCTGCCGAACTCTTTCCGCAGGCTCTGTGACTTCCAGGACGGGAACGTGGCCAGCACCGGGGCTGCCTCCTGCAGGTGCGCGGTCGGCTTCAGTCGCGGCCGGGGAGCTGCTGACGCCGGCCGCAGGCAGCCGCTGATCGCGGTCTGCTCCGGAGGCGGGCCAGGACTTCCTGTCGTCTCAGGCATGCGCCGCCTCCAGCTGTCCGCGCAGTTCGGTGACGCGCATGCAGCGGGACAGGCCGCCGTCCAGCTCGATCAGCGGCGGCACTGCATCGCGGCAGGCGTCTTGCACATACGGGCACCGTGGCGCGAACGCGCACTCTTCCGCCGGCGCCTCGAACGCCGACAGCGGCCGACCGGGGATGGCCCGCAGCCTCGCGGCTTTGCTGCGCGATGTCCGGTCTGGCGGCGGCCAGCGCGGCGGTGTACGGGTGCAGCGGATCGGTGTGCAGCAGCTCGGACTTGGCGCACCTCGACCACCTGCCCGGCGTACATCACGATGGTCCGGTCGCAGATCGCGGCGGCAAGCTCCAGGTCGTGGGTGATAAACAGCATCGCCAGGCCGTACTGGCTGCGCAGCTCGTCCAGGATGGCCATGACCTCGGCCTGCGTGGTGACGTCCAGTGCGGTGGTCGGCTCGTCGGCCAGCAGCAGGGCCGGCTCGGTCAGCAGCGCGGCGGCGATCATGACCCGCTGCAGCATGCCGCCGGACAGTTCGTGCGGATACTGACGCAGCCGCCGCAGCGCGTCGTCGATGCCGACCTGGGCGAGCATGTCCGCAGCCCGGCGCGCGGCGTCAGCGGGGGAGATGCCAAGGTTGGTGCGGAGCGCCTCGGTCATGAAGTCGCCGATCCGGCGGACCGGATTCACGTGCGCGCGCGGATCCTGGAAGATCATCGCGACCTGGTTCCGGTAGGCGCGCAACTGGCTGCCGGCCAGCGCGGTGACGTCGCTGCCGCGCAACCTGATCTCGCCCTGGACCTGCGCGCCCTTGGGCAGCAGCCGGTCGATAGCTCGCGCGGTCATGGATTTGCCGGAACCGGACTCGCCGACGAGGCCGACTGCCTCACCCGCATGGATTTCCAGGCTGACGTCCCGCAGCACAGCTCGCTGCTTGCCTTCGACAGGCAGCAGCACGGTCAGATCGCTGACGGACAGCAACGGCTCGCCGCTCATCGACTCGCTCCCTGCGCCTGCTCGAACAGGCGCTCACCGAGCACGTTGAACGCGATGACCACACCGACGATGCACAGGCCAGCCGCGAGCGCCGGCAGCGGATATCCCTGCAGGATCCCTGGCTCGTTCTCCGAGATCATCACGCCCCAGTTGGGCGTCGGCGGCTGCACGCCCAGGCCGAGGAACGAAATCGCAGCCAGGTCGACCATCGCCCAGCCGAACATGATCGTCGCCTGTGCGACTATCAGCGGCAGCATGTTCGGGATGATGTGGCGCAGGCAGATGGACGTGCCAGAGGCGCCCTGCACTTCGAGGGCCGCAACGTAGGGCTGACCGCGTTCCCGCAACGCGGCGCCGCGCAGCACCCTCGCGACGTACGGCATGTAAGCGATCGCGAGTGCGACGGAGGCGGCGGTAAGACCGGCGCCGAAGATCGCCGCAGCGAGCACTGCGAGCAGGATGCCAGGGAACGCGAACAGGATGTCCAGGCCGGAGGAGATGACCGTATCAGCGGTCCCTGGCGCCAGGCCGCGATGACGGCGATCAGCGGTGCCGAGCACCATCGCACCGACGACGACGGCGAGCGGGCCGATCATCGAGGATTGCGCGCCCGCAAGCAGCCGCGACAGGACGTCCCGGCCCTCGAAGTCGAAGCCGAGAAGGTGGCCGCCCGTCGGGCCGATGAAGCCAGACCGAGGCTCGGCAGGTCCGGGTTGTAGGGCGCAACCAGGGGCCCGAATAGTGCGAGCAGGGTGGCGACCGCAATGACTGCGGCCGACGCGATGCCAGCGATCCCGGTCGATCGGAGCAGGCCGAGCGCAGCCGCTGCGGGTTCGTCGCCTGCACGCGGCCGGAGGCGACGCCGACTGCGGTGCTCACTGTGCTAGTCCCAGTCGGGCTAGGCCCAGTCGGGCTGGGACCAGTTGAGCTGGTCTCATTCGGGCTCGCCTGACTCTCACTGGGCCCTGCTTCCGAGTGCGACTCGCGGATCGAGCGCGGCGTACAGCACGTCAACTACGGCGTTGATCACCACGAACGCGGTGACCAGGACGAGCGAGATGCCCTGGACGACGGCGAGATCCTTGGACTCGGCTGCCTGCACCAGGTAGGCACCGAGGCCGTTCAGGCTGAACGCGGTCTCCACCACGGCGGCTACGGCGATCAGCGACGCGATCGTGATGCCCGGAAACGGTGGTGATCGGGATCGCGGCGTTCCGCAGGATGTGCCGCCGCACAAGCTGGCGCATCGGGATGCCGCGGCTGATCGCGGTCTGCACGTGCTCGCGGTCGGCTTCCTCGCGGACCGCCGCCCGGGTCACGCGCGACACGATCGCCAGCGAGGAGATTGCCAGCGCGACAGCGGGCAGCGTGAAGTGACGCACGTCCGACCAGAAGCCGGTGCCGTTGCCGAGCGCGGGGAACCAGCCGAGCTTCACCGAGAACACCGAGATGAGCACGATCGCAGCGACGAACGACGGCAACGCGGCCGAGATCGACGTCGACACCAGCACGCTGGTGTCGGCGAAGCCCCGGCCGCAGTGCGGCGATGACGCCGCTGCCGATCCCGAACACAAGGATGATCAGCGCGGCGTACAGTACCAGGCCGCCGGTCGTCCACATGCGCGCGGCGATCACCGACGACACGTTCTCGCGCAGCGTGATCGAGATGCCGAAGTTGCCGTGCAGCGCGTTCTCCAGCCAGTACCAGTACTGGGCGAAGAACGGCTGGTTCAGGTGATACCGCGCCTCGAGCACCCGCAGGCTGGCCTGCGGCAGCGCGCGGCCGCCTGACAGCGCGCTGATCGGGTTTCCCGGAGCGAGGTAGAGCGCTCCGAAGATCACGAAGCTCGCGACCAGCAGGCTGGCCAGTCAGCATGGCCAGCCTGCGGGCAAGGAACCGCCAGCGCATCGGCGATCACTGTCCCCCAAGGTCGTCGGCCCAGGGCGAGAACATGTACGAGAACGAAGCGGTGGCACCGGTGAGGCCCTTGCTGAGCATGAGCACGTTGGTCGGCTGCACGTCGGGGATCCACGGCAGGATCTTGGCCGACGAGTTCCTCGGCCTTAGCCACCAGCGCCGCGCGCTGATCCGGGTTAGCGGTGCCTTCGGCCTGGTTCAGCAGCGCAGGTAATCTGCGGGTTGTTGAAGTTGTCGTAGTTCTGGCTGCCGCCCGGATCACGACCGTGGCGAGCAGCGCCGCCGGGTCGGCGTAGTCGCCGTAGTTGACCGTGGGAACCCGTCGACGCCCTTACGCGCCGAGGCGCTGGTGAAGAAGTTGATGTAGTTGGCGCCGACACCGACTTGAGCACGACCTTCAGGCCGATCGCCGCGGCCGCCTGCTGGTAAGCGCCCGTTACCGGCGGAGATGTTGGCGAGCTGAGCGCTGGTTCCGATCGTGATCGTCTGTCCGGCTGGCGCCGGCTTCCTTGACGAGCTTGCGCGCCTCTGCCAGGTTCTGGGTGAGCAGTGGGGAGTGAGTCGTAGTCGGCGATGAACACTGACTTCCCGTAGCCGAACGTGCCCGGGTTGGCGAGCCAGCGCGGCATCAGCGCCGCGCCGTCGTAGACCTGGTCGATGATCGCCTGCCGGTCCAGGGCGAGGGAGAGCGCCTGCCGCACCTTGACGTTGGCCAGCGGCCCGGTCGTCGCGGAAACGATGAACGCGTCCGTCGACTGGCCGGGGCCCTGGTAGACCTTGCACGGTGCTGCTCTTCTCGAGCTGCTTCAGGTTGGACAGGCCGAAGTAGTACGAGCCCTGGATCGCGCCAGTCAGCATGCCGGAGGTGAACGACGCCGCGTCCGGCACGCCCTTGAGCACGATCTGGCCGACCTTGGGCTTGACTGCGGCGTTCCAGTAGTGCGGGTTCGCCACGGCGGTGACGCCCGCCGCCCGCCGTCCAGGACTTGAACTCGTACGGGCCGGTGCACATGATGCCGCCAGCCGGCGTGCCGTAGTTCTTGCCCTGCTTCACCGCGTAGCTCTTCTGGATGATGATGCCGGGCATCGACGCCAGCTCACCTTCGAGCCAGTAGTCCGGCTGCTTGAGCGTGATCGTCACCTGGTTCGCGCCGGTAGCCGCGATCGACTTGACCCGGTTGAAGACCAGGCCGTAGAAGCCGCCATAGGACGGCAGCATCTGCCGGTCCAGGCTGTAGACCACGTCGGCGGGGGTGACCGGGTCGCCGTTCCAGAACTTCACGCCGGACCGCAGCGTGAAGATCATAGTGGTCGCGTTCGGGGTCGGACACGGTCGCCAGACCCGGCTGGATCGAGCCGTCTGGTGCCTGCCGCAGCAGTGACTCGCACATCAGCGAGATGGCGGTGTTCTCCGGGTAGTCAAAGGCGAAGATCGGGTCGAGCGAGTTCACCGGCCGGTACACCGCCCAGGTGACCGACGAGACCGGCTTCGTGCCGGTCGCGGTGGTCGTTACCAGGCCCTGTCGTCGGCGAGACCAGGTCGTGCTCGAGTTGTTGCCGGCGGCCGACCGGCCGCACGCCGCGGCGAGGAGCGCGCAGGCTACCAGCGTGGCCGCAGCCGCTGACATTCGCAGTCGTGGGCTCATCTGTCCTCCTAGAAGCTGTGCTCCGTCCGCGCTGCAGGGCGGGGGCGGTTTGGTTGTCGGCGGTTGTGGTCGCTCGGGCGCTAGTGGCCCTGCTGGTAGACGAGTTCGCCGCGGATCCAGGTCTGGGTGACCGGGCCCGGCCGATCTCGTGGCTGCTGATGTTCGCCAGGTCGGCATCGACGACGGCGAAGTCGGCGTCGAGTCCCGGCCGTATCGCGCCGGCCGACGCCTCGACGCCGTTGATCCGGGCGCTGCCGCAGGTGTACGCGGCGAGGAAGGTGCTCAGGTCGAGCCGCTGCTCCGGGAGGAACGCTCCGGGGTCATCGTGAGCGGCACGGTCGGCGGCAGGCGGCGCGATGCGGTTCACCGCGACGTGCGCGGCCCATAGCGGGTCCGGGCTGCTGACCGGCCAGTCGCTCCCGGCGCAGAGGTTCGCGCCTGCATCCTGCAGCGATCGGAACGGGTACTGCCAGCCCGACCGGCGCTCGCCGAGGAACGGGATCGTGAGCTCATCCATCTGCGGTTCGTGGGCCGCCCACAGGGCTTGTATGTTCGCGGTCGCGTTGAGCTCGGCAAACCGGCGGATGTCATCGGGATGCATGACCTGCAGGTGCGCGAGGTGATGCCGCTGGCGCTGGCTGTTCGGCTGCCGCGCAGCCTCGATCGCGTCGAGCCCGTTCCGCACGGCCCGGTCGCCGAGTGCATGGAAATGCACCTGGAACCCTTCGCGGTCCAGGTCGGCGACGTAACCAGGCAGCAGTTCGGGTCGATGAAGTCCAGGCCGCTGACGTCGGTCGGCAGCCGTGACCGTCCAGGTACGGCTCGAGCATCGCGGCGGTGTGGTTTTCCGCGACGCCGTCGAGCATCATCTTGACGGTGGTGGCCCGGAATCGGT
The DNA here is from genome assembly GCA_963831615.1 of uncultured Actinomycetota bacterium. Classification (GTDB taxonomy): domain Bacteria; phylum Actinomycetota; class Actinomycetes; order Streptosporangiales; family Streptosporangiaceae; genus JAJYUU01. Next base: position 2,206,535 of record CAWHQU010000008.1, read on the forward strand.
CGGGGCGTTCGCGCTGTGCCTGCGCTGCGCCGCTCGACAAGTTCCGCCAGCTGATCCGATGCCCCGTTCCCGCTGCCACCAGAGGGCACCAACCACGGTCACCTTGAGGGTCCCGGCCCGCGCGGCGCGCAAGTACGCGGCCATCGGATCGCCCGCACCGGGCCGGTCACCGATGATGGCGTCTTGCCAGCCGGTGATGCCGAGGCTGACCAGGTATGCCTGGGCTGCCCGCAGGGCGGCGTCCCAGTCGTCCTCGGTCGCCGCCGGGATCAGCCGCGAGACCAGCCCGATCGCGCCCTCCTGAAGCATCCCGACCGGGCGGCCCCGCTCGTCTCGCTCGATCCGGCCGTCCCGGGGGTCTGGGGTTGTCTCGTCGATGCCCGCGAGCTGGAGCGCTCTGGTGTTGACCCAGACGCCGTGACCGTCTCGGTTCCGCAAGCACACCGGGCGGTCGGGAACGACGGCGTCGAGTGGCGCCGCGGTCGGGACGCCAGCCGGGAACGCTTCCATCGACCAGCCGCCGCCGGTAATCCACTCCGTGCCGGGGTGCTCGCGCGCGTAGCGGTCGATGATGTCGAGGTATTCGCTCTGCGTGAGTGCGCCGCTGAGGTCGCAGCGGCGAAGCTGGTCCGCCGGCGAAGACCGGGTGCACGTGCGCGTCGATGAAGCCTGGCAGCAGCGTGCCGCCACCCAGGTCGACGATCGTCGCCCGGCCTGCCGGGGAGGCCGCGGAAGTAGTGCTGACGTGGCCGTTGCCACCATGGCTGCCGTGTGCTCCGGATCTGGCTTCGAGGCCGGCGATCTGACCGCCGCGGACTCGCACAGCGCTGCCTGGCGGCAGGAACCGGTAACCGTCGAAGACGGTGCCATTGCAGAAGAGCAGCTCCGCGTCCGTCGCCACCGGGCCTCCGTTCCGTTGCTGGAATGCCCGGAACTCAAGCACTCGCCAGAGTCATTGTCAATGCCTTTGACAAACTCGGAACATTGGTAAGCTGCCACTGTCTGCACGTCGCTGCGCAGAGGGAGGGGGAGGCCGAGTGACCGCTGCGCCGCAAGCGCATACCGAGTCGCCAGGGCAACGGCGGGGCCGCCGAGCGGCCGCTGGGCCGCAACCGGGCACAGAGTTGCCCGAGCAACGGCGAGGCCTCCGGCGCGGGAGTCTCACCAAGGAGATCATCGTCAGCGAAAGCCTGCGGCTGCTCGACGAAGGCGGCACCGAAGGGTTCAGCCTGCCGAAGCTCGGGCGCGCGCTCGGCGCGGACCAGACGGCGGTGTACCGGCACTTCGCCAGTAAGGACGCTCTGGTGCTGGCCATTGCCGACCGTCTCATCCAGGAGGCGATGGATGGCCTGGACCAGCGGGACTGCTGGGTCGACACGCTGACGGAGATGTGCCGGAGACTGCGGCAGACGTACCTGGCTCACCCCGCGGCCGCGTCGATGTCGGCGTATCGCACCACCCAGGGCCCGGCGGAAATCCGCACGGTCGATGTCATCGTCGGCGCCATCCTCAGGGCTGGCTTCGAGGGCAGCGACGCGGCCAGGATGTACCGGGCTATCGGTGACTTCGCACTGGCGTGGGCCGGTAGTGAGGCTTCGTTCCTCGCCCTGGACCGGCGGGCGCAGCAGCACGACCGCGCCGCATGGACGCAGGCCTATCTGTCCGTCAGGCGCGCTGAGCATCCGAATGTCTGGCAGGTCCGCACAGAGCTGCCTGATGTCGGCGATGAGGACATCTTCGAGTCCATCCTCGCCGTGGTGATGGCTGGCCTTCGCCAGCTAGCTCCCCGGCAGTGTGCCTGCCACGCGCCTGCGCCATCGGGACCCGCAGCCCTGGGGGAACCCGTGCGTTAGTGCGGACCCGCCGAAATCCTCTGTCAACCAGATGGTGGACAGCAGAAACAGCCGGTCTACCGGTGCGCGCGGCACCCTCGGGCCGTCAGGCTAGGTGCATGAACAACGAGACCGCGATCCACGTGCGCGGGCTGCGCAAGAGTTACGGCAGCGCGCTCGCTGTCGACGGCATCGACCTGGATATCAGCCGCGGCGAGGTGTTCGCGCTGCTCGGGCCCAACGGCGCCGGCAAGACCACCACCGTGGAGATCCTCGAGGGTTACCGCCACCGGGACGGCGGCACGGTGGCAGTGCTCGGCGAAGATCCGGCGAAGGCCGGCCGGAGCTGGCGAGCTCGGGTCGGCGTCGTCCTGCAACTCACCGCTGAGCCGGAGCTCACCGTGGCCGAGATGGTCAGCATGTTCGCGGCGTTCTACCCGCGGCCGCGGGATCCGGGCGAAGTCATCGAACTCGTCGGTCTCGGCGGACTCACCGCCCGCCGGGGCCTGCAACTCTCTGGCGGGCAACGACGCCGGCTCGACGTCGCGCTCGGCATCGTCGGCCGTCCGGAGCTGCTGTTCCTCGACGAGCCGACGACGGGGTTCGACCCGGAAGCACGTCGTCAGTTCTGGGAGCTGATCAAGCACCTGGCAGCAGACGGCACCACGATCCTGCTGACCACGCACTACCTGCCCGAGGCCGAGGCACTGGCCGATCGCGTCGCGGTGCTGGCCAGCGGGCAGGTGGTGGCGCTCGGTGCGCCGGCCACACTGGGCGACCGGGTCACCCAGGACGCCCAGGTCAGCTGGGAGGCGCCGGGCGGGCGGCAAACGCTGCAGACCGCGACGCCAACCAAGGTAGTGAGCGAGCTGGCAACCCAGTTCGGCGGGGAGATACCCGGCCTGGCGGTCACCCGCCCGAGCCTGGAAGACGTGTACCTGGAACTGATCGGAGCGGACCAGTGACCGTAACTTCGGTAAGCCGGCCCGGCGCATCGCCCGCCGGCCCGTCACCGGCCGGCACAGCCCCGCGCCTCCCCAGCGCATGGCGCACCGGGCTGGTCAGAGGCCGGCTCGAGGTGAGGGCATTCTTCCGGGAACGGCAGTCTGTCGCCTTCGTCTTCGCGCTGCCGGCCATCCTGCTGGTCTTGCTGGGCTCGATCTTCGGGCACGAGGCCGCCGCGCGCCACGTCACGGTGGGGCAGCTCTTCACCGCCGGGATGATCGCCGGCGGCATCGGCGCCACAAGCTTCCAGAACCTCGGGCTCACCATCGCCGCTGAGCGGGAGCGCGGAACACTGAAGCGCTTGCGCGGCACGCCGATGGCACCTGCGGCTTACTTCATCGGCAAGATCATCCAGGTCTTCGTCTGCACCATTGCCGAGGTGGCCGTGCTGATCGCCGTGGGGATGGCCCTCTACCACCTGCACTTGCCGACGTCGGCGGCCAAGTGGTGGACGCTTGCCTGGGTTTTCGTCCTCGGCACCATTGCGTGCTCGCTGATCGGAATCGGCATCAGCAGCCTGCCGAGCTCCGCGACGAACTCGTTCCCGGTGATCACGCTGCCGTTCCTGGTGCTCCAGTTCATCTCCGGCGTCTACGTGCCGTTCAGCAACGTGCCGCCGTGGCTCCAGCACATCGCCGCGATCTTCCCGCTGAAGTGGATGAGCCAGGGCCTCCGCTCGGTGTTCCTGCCAGCTCAGGCGGTCGCACTCGAGCCCGCGCACGCCTGGCAGCACGGTCAGACGGCGCTGGTGCTCGCGGCCTGGATTGCCGCAGGATTGGTCCTGTGCGTGACGACCTTCCGCTGGCGCCCGAGCGGGGACGGGTGACCATGCCGTCCGGCTCAGCGGAGGCCGGCTGCACCGCCCGGAACGCGTGGGAAACCAGCCTGAAACGCTGGGATCTGCTCTACAGCCTGGTGTTGCTCGCGGACGTGCTGATCGTCGCGTCCTCTACAGCATCGGACCGGAGGGTGGTCGCGCTCAGCGCCATGGCCGCGATGGTGCCTTGGTACCTGCTGGTGGGGCGGCCGCAGCTGGCCACCGCCGACGGCACCGTGACGAGGCGCGCGGTGATCTACATGACGGGCGTCGTGGTCCTGTTCACGGTCGCCGACCTGCAGGCACCCAACACCTGGCTGCTGGCCGTGGCGCTCCTGCCGCTCTGTTACCACCTGCTCCCGGCGCGGGTAGCGCTGATCCCCGCGCTGGCGATGACCGCTGTGGGCGCGGCCTCGGTGGGGTACTGGTCCGGCACACCAGGCGGAATCGCCACAGCGGCCGGGATGGGAATCGCGATTACCGCGTTCACCATCGCGTTCGGCAGTTACATCGGTCGGATCATCACCCAGAGCGACGAGCGCGCCTCGCTGATCGCGCAGCTCGAAGCGACCCGCGCGGAGCTGGCGGAGGTGAGCCGGCAAGCGGGCGTCATGGCCGAACGCCAGCGCCTGGCCGGCGAGATCCACGACACCCTGGCGCAGGGCTTCTCGAGCATGCTGATGCTGGTCCAGGCGGCAGACGCGCAGCTGGAGCTGTCCCCGGCAGCCGCACGCCGCCAGCTCGACCTCGCCGCCCAGACCGCACGGGAAAACCTGGCCGAAGCGCGCACCCTCGTCGGGGCCCTCGGCCCGGCCCAGCTTCAGGCCGGGACCCTGGAGGACGCGCTGCGCCGGATCACCGAGCGGGCAAGCGCGGAACTCGGCCTGCGGGCCAGCTTCTCGACCGACGGGGCCAGCCGCTGCCTGCCCGCCGCGACCGAAGTGGTGCTGCTGCGCACGGGCCAGGAGGCACTGGCCAACGTCCGCAAGCACGCGGCGGCGCGCACCGTGGCGGTCCGGCTCTGCTACGCCGGCGACCGCGTCCGGCTGGAAGTCACCGATGACGGAGCCGGCTTCGACCCGGCGCTGGTCAACGGCGGCTACGGGCTGCGCGGGATGCGCGCCCGGGTCGACGAGGCGGGCGGCACGATCGCCGTCCGGAGCGCCCCGGCCGAAGGCACATCAGTGCAGGTCGAAGTGCCCGCATGAGAGACGACCCGCAGCAGCGTCGCGGTCTGGATCAAAACCAGAATCCAGGCGGCGACGAGGTAACCAGCCCGCCGCCGCCCGCGCCAGTGACCGTTCTGATCGCCGATGACCATCCGGTTGTGCGCGAAGGTCTTCGCGGCATGCTCGCGGCTGACCCGGCTATCACCGTTGTCGGCGAGGCTGGTTCCGGCGACGAGGCCGTCGCCATGGCCACGTTGCACCGGCCTGACGTCGTGCTGATGGACCTGCGGATGCCCGGCGGTGACGGGGTGCAAGCGACGTCCGGCATCCTCGCGACCGCGCCCGAAACCCGGGTCGTCGTGCTGACCACCTACGAAACCGACGCCGATATCGTTCGCGCTGTCGAAGCCGGAGCTGCGGGCTACTTGCTGAAGGACACGCCTCGGCAGGACTTGGTCGCCGCGATCCGGGCTGCCGCACGCGGCGAGACCGTGCTCGGGCCGACGGTGGCAGGCCGCCTGGTCTCGCAGCTGCGCCGCCCGGCCGCCGAGCCGCTTTCGGCCCGTGAGACCGAAGTGCTCGCCCTGGTTGCGCGTGGCGGCACCAATGCGGAGATCGGCCGGGTGCTGTACATCAGCGAGGCAACAGTGAAGACGCACTTGCTGCGCGCGTTCGGCAAGCTCGGCGTGTCCGACAGGACGGCGGCGGTCACGACGGCGATCGAGCTCGGCATGCTGCCAGCACCGGGAGCGCGCCGGCCCTAGCGCCGCGGCGACAGGCGCGCGGGTACCCGATTCGACGTAGTTCGCTAACAGAGCTGGAATCTCGCTTCGGGGCTCGGGCTGAGGGCAGCATCGAGGCATCCGCGGTGCCGGTCGGGCAGGCTCGGTGGCAGATCGCTGAGCTCGAACCAGCGAACGTCGACCGACTCGTCGTCGTTAACGCGAGCCTCGCCACCGACTGCGCGGCAGCGAAATGTCACATCGAGCCAGTTCACCTGGTCGCCGTTCGGGCACACCGCGAGCGGCAGCGCCGATACGCTGACGATTCGCTCGGCCAGGGCGAGCACAGCGGTCTCCTCTTCGACCTCCCGCAGCGCCCCGGCCGCAGGCTGCTCGCCCGGCTCCAGGCAGCCCGTCACCAGCGCCCACCTGTCGTTGTCGGCGCGTCGTACGAGCAGCACTCGCCGGGCATCGTCGAGCACGACAGCCGTGACCGACGGCAGCGGCAGCGGCCGGTGGCCGATGCTGGCACGGAGATCAAGAACAAACTGCGGAGTCGGCATCCCGGCAGCCTAGGCGACGCCAGATGACCCAGCCGGTCCCGGCATAAGGTGGCCGCATGAGCATGCGCGCACTCGGATCCACCGGCGTCCAGGTCAGCCCGCTGTGCCTGGGGGCAATGATGTTCGGCGCCTGGGGTAACCCCGACCACGACGAGTCCGTCCGGATCATTCACCGCGCCCTCGACTCGGGGATCAACTTCATCGACACCGCCGACGTGTACTCGGCCGGTGAGTCGGAGCTGATCGTGGGCAAGGCGCTGGCGGGCGGCCGCCGGGACAACGTCGTGCTCGCTACCAAAGCGCACGGCCCGATGGGCAAGGACGTCAACGAGCGCGGTAACTCCCGCCGCTGGCTGATCAGGGAGTGCGAGAACAGCTTGCGCCGGCTCGGAACCGACTACATCGACCTGTACCAGATTCACCGCCCGGACCCCGCGACTGACATCGACGAGACCCTCGGCGCGCTATCCGATCTGATCAGTGCCGGAAAGATCTGCTATGCGGGACATTCCACGTTCCCGGCCGACGCCATCGTCGAAGCTCAGTGGACCGCGCAGCGTCGCGGGCGGGAACGCTTTGTCTGCGAGCAGCCGCCGTACTCGATTCTGGTTCGCGGCGTAGAGACCGACGTCCTGCCCGCCTGCCAGCGTTATCAGCTTGGCGTGATCAGCTGGGGCCCGCTGGCCAGCGGCTGGCTGTCCGGCCAGTACCGGCTCGGCGCGGAACTGCCGGCGAGCCGGCGGTCGCAGCGGCTGCCGCACCGGTTCGACATGAGCCTGCCGGGCAACCAGCTGAAACTAGAGGCAGCCGACAAACTGGCGGGGCTGGCCGGCGAGGCGGGTATGTCGCTGATTCAGCTGGCGCTCGGTTTCGTGCTGAGCCACCCGGCTGTCACCTCGGCGATCATCGGCCCGCGCACCATGGAGCATCTGGATAGCCAGCTCGAGGCACCGGCTGACGGCTTGTCCGCGGACTTGCTCGACCGCATCGACGAGATCGTGCCGCCGGGCGTGAACCTCAACCTGGCAGATCGCGGCTACGAACCGCCCGCTTTGACCGATTCCGCCTTGCGCCGGCGCGCCAGCTGAGGGCGAGCACCCCCACTCCCTGTGGGTTTGCCGGGCTTGGCGGATCTTTTTGTCCTTTATCTGCCCGGCAAGCCGACAGGGAGTCGGTTAGGTGGCCGTACTCCCGTGCGGCTGCCAGTCCACGGCGCTTGCCCAGTCGCTTGCCGCGGCGACGACGAGGTCGACGACCGGGTCCTTGATGTCGGTGTAGCGTTCCAGGTCACCGACCTCAGCAGCGAGTACGTGCTTGAACCGGCCATATGCCGCGACCGCTAGCGGATGAGCGCGCAGGTAATCGCGGAACAGCAAAGCGAGCCGCTCGTTCGGCGATCCCACGACCCGCACGTGCAGGTTGACGTCACCGGCCGGATGGTTACGACGGCGCCAGAACCGCTTGACCCACAGGCCAGGGTCGCTGTCGTCGCCGGCCGGCACGTGATCGTGTTCGTACGGAAAGCGGACGTAGCCAAGCCCGGCCAGCGGCCCGTCGAAAGCCGCCGCCGCCTCCGGCAGGTCCCAGACCGACAACTGCAGGTCGAGGATCGGCTTGGCGGGCATCTGCGGGATCGCTGTGCTACCGATGTGCGCGGCATGCAAGACGAGGTCGCCGAGTGCCCCGGTCAGTGCCGCCAGTTCGGCAGCAGCCCATCGCGGCCAGCCGTCGTCATAAGGGACGACCCGCACGGGCGGGTTGGCAGACGCGTCGGTCACGCCGCGCCTGGGGCGAGCGCCAGCATGATCTGCTCAGCCCGGTCGGTCGCGGCGGCCGGGTCCACGTCTGGTGACCCGATCTGCGGATCCCAGTTGAGGTCGTAAAACACCTCTGTCACCCCGGCCGCAGCCAGCCGCTCCGTGTCGGCCCGGATCTGCTCGTAGTCGCCGGAAAGCAGGATCCGCTGCCCGTCCGGCCCGGTGACCGGATTGCCCGCCCGCACCACACCGCGGCAGATGACCCGCAGCGCCTCGGGATCACGGCCCGCCGCGCTGGCCGACTCCTTGACGATCGCGATCAGCTCACCGACCTTGGTCAGGTCAGTCCTGCTGGAGGTAATCCAGCCGTCCGCGATCCGGCCGACCCGCTCCAGGGCCGGCCGCGCCAGCCCGCCGAGGAGGACCGGCGGGCCGCCAGGCTGAACTGGCAGCGGTGCCTGCGTGCCGGCCGGCACCTGGTAGAACGATCCGGAGAAGGAACCATCGCCACCTGCCCACAGCGTCCGCAGCACTTGCACGTACTCGGCCGCCCGCGCGCCACGCCGGGCCATATCAGCGCCGGTGAGCGCGAACTCCTCAGGCATCCAGCCGATGCCGATTCCCAGGTCGTGCCGCCCGCCGGACAGCACGTCTACCGACGCGGCCTGCTTGGCCAGATAGCCCGGCGAGACGAACGGCAGGTTGATGATGGCGACACCGAGCCGGATGGAGCTGGTGACCGCGGCCGCGAAGGACAAGGCCGCCATCGGGTCGAGCACGCTCTGGTAGACCGGGTCCATGCCCGAGCCGGCCGGGATCAGCAGCCGCTGGAAGCTCCACAACGACCGGTACCCGCCGCGTTCAGCACCAACTGCGAAGGCCGCTAGATTCTGCGGTGTGGCCCATGCGCCCGATACGGGGGCGCCGAATCCGATGTCCATCCCGCCAACCTTAGCGGCGCGGGGCAGAGTGCCGAGATGCTGAACGTGCTCGTTTCGTAATTAAGGAGGCAAATGGTGAGCGATGACCCCCGCATCTGGATCGCGACGCTGCGTGAGTCGCACGACCGGCTGGCAGGACTCGTCCAGCCGATGGGTCCCGACCAGGTCCGCGCGCAGTCGTACGACCGAGACTGGAGCAACGCGCAAGTGCTATCCCATCTGGGCAGCGGAGCAGAGATCTCTCTGCTGGGGCTGCCCGGTGCGCTCGGTGAGGGCGAGCCGGTCGGCCGGGACGCGTTTCAGCCGATTTGGGACGTGTGGAACGCGAAGACTCCGGATGCGCAAGCAGCCGACGCGATCGACGCGGACGAGCGCCACGTGGCGACGCTGGAAGGGCTGACCGACGAACAGCTAGCCGCGATGCGGATGGAGTTCTTCGGCATGCAGCTAGACGCGGTCGGCATGGTCCGGCTGCGGCTTGGCGAGCACGTGCTGCACACCTGGGACCTCGCGGTGATGCAAGACCCGGCTGCGACCGTTCAGGCCAACGCCGTCGGCCTGCTGATAGACAACGTGCCGCAATTCCTCGTGCCGCGGCTCGGCAAGCCGCTGCCCGAGCCCTTCGCGGCGCGCATCACGACCACTGACCCGGCCCGAGACTACCTGCTCAGCTCTGGCGAGTCCGTCAGCATGACGGCCTGGCCCGGGGACCTGTCCGAAGCGGACGCCGACGCGGTGCCGCACGTGATCATGCCCGCTGAGGCGCTGCTGCGGCTGTCCTACGGGCGGCTGGACCCGGAGCACACGCCCGCGTCGGTGCAGGGCGACGCGGACACTCTGGACAAGCTCCGCACGATCTTCCCGGGCTTCTGAGCGCCGTTTCATGATCCTGGAGAGTTAGGCGCGCCCTCGCGTGCGGAACTCTCCAGGATCACGGGAACGGGGCCAGCTCAGCCCAGTGCGGTCAGCACCAATCCGGCCGCGTCCTCGGCGCAACCCCAGGAAAGCGTGACCCCGGCGCCGCCGTGCCCGTAGTTGTGCACGACCGTGAGCTCGCCGCTGCGCTCCGCTTCCAGCCGTACGCTCGGCCGGGTAGGCCGCAACCCGACCCGGTGCTCGAGCACCTTCGCCTCTCGAAGGGCGGGCTCGATCAGCGCGCAGGCCGCGACGATGCGCGCCGCCGTGTCCGGATCGGGTTCAAGGTTCCAGTCACCGCGCTGCTCCGTGCCGCCGAGCACGATCACCTCTCGGTGCGGGAGCAGGTACGTCAGGTCGGCGGGATCGCTGCTGGTGCCGACGAAGAACTCGGTGATTCCCGGATTGGCGGCCACGACGACCTGACCGCGCACCGGGACCACATCGGGGTCGGGCACGAGGTCGCGAGCGCCGCAGCCGGTGCAGTTGACGATGACACGGGCTGATGGCGCGAGCTGGCTCGCGTCCGTCAGCGCAGCGATTTTTTCCGGGAACGTGGTAGTCCCGCCAGCGCGGCCGAACCGTCCGGCTAGGTAGCCGAGGTAACCGGGCATCGCGATGGTCGTCGCGGTCAGCCGCCAGGCCGATGCATAGCCGGGCGGGATCTCGTCCGGCGGGCACGGCGACAAGCCGCTGTCCGGGGCGGCGACCTCCGGCGGGGCCGCGTCGCGTTCGCGGCGAGCGGCGATTCCGGTCGCCGTGTGCACGACGCCGGCCAGCTCGTTGGCACCCAGTTCCGGGTGGCTCAGTTCGGCTAGCCGGTCGAGGGTATGGCCGGCCCAGCGCTCGACCCGGTCGTCCATCCCGACCAGATGCGGCCCCCAGATGGCGCCCGCTGCCACCGAGGTGGTCCGCTGGGGCGGATCCGCGGCGGCCACTGTCACGCTCACCCCGGCTTCCGCCAGGCAGATCGCGGTGCTCAGGCCGATAACTCCGGCGCCGAGCACGAGGACATCAGCATTGAGATCGGCCACATGCAGACCTTAGCGAGCCTTGCAGCCCTAGCGTTCAGATGCCGCGGGCGCGCAGCCACTCCCGGTTGGCGGCCTGGTCGGCGGCAGGTCGACCGGGCGGCTCGGCCGGGTCGGGGAAGATGTCCTGCTCCACGATGACCCACCCCGAGTAGCCGATACCGGTGATCGCCGACAGCACCTCCTCCATACCGACGTCGCCCTGGCCGAGCGCGCAGAACGCGCGGCGCCGCCAGATTTCCTCGACCGGTGCCGCATCAGCCACGATGCTGGCGACGATGTCGCGGCGGGCGTCCTTCAGGTGCACATGGTTGATCCGCTCGGCCCAGTCACGCAGGCCCTTGGCCGGCTCGCCGCCGCCGACGAGCAGGTGACCGGTGTCCAGGCACAGGTTCACGTCGGTCAGTTCGAGCAGCCGCTCGATCTCGGCGACGCCCTCGATGTAGGTGCCGGTGTGGTGATGAAACGCGGGCTCGTAACCGCGCTCCCGGCAGCGTTCGGCGGCGCGGGCAACGCCGTCGGCGAAGTGCCGCCAGCCGGCCGCATCGAGGCTGAGGCTCGGGTCATATCCGCCGCCGCCGGGAGCAGCCCGGCGTGCCGGGGAGCCGGAATCGGCCAGCGTGGGACGGGGCGCCGGCCCGTCCGGCGCGGCGTCGAAGATGTCGAGCAGCGCGTCCAGATAGCCGATCTCATCAGCAAGGGCAGCCGGATCGGGGAACGGCAGCGGCACATAACCCCCGGCCAGCACGAGTCCGCGGGCCGCGAGCCGGTCGCGCAGCACGCCGCCAGTGCCCAGGTAACCGACCGGACCAAGGTCGATGCCCGTGTAGCCAGCTGCCGAGACCTGATCGAGCAGCGCGACGCCGTCCGGCACGTTCGGGTCGATCCCGACCGTGACCTCGAAGGCGCCGTAGCTGCACGGGGCGTTGGCTACTGAGATTGTCATCGCTGTCCCTTTTCCTGGCTGCTAGCAGTCTGGTCGTCGCTGGCAGCCCACGGTGGCAGCGCGCTCGGCAGGTCGACCGGCTTGCCGGTGATATGTGACATCGCGATGGCGTGGCATAGCGCGACGTCGTGCAGGCCCTCGGTCACGTCGGTACGGGGGGCCCGGCTGGCCTCGATGGCAGCGGCGAATTCCACGAGTTCACGCTTGAACGCTTCCTCGTACGAGACGACCTCGACCGTGCGCGCCGCGAACGGGGTGCCGTCCCGCCCGGTCTCGATCGTCAGCAGGCTCGGCATGTTTCGCAAGTAGGGCGACGGCAGCGTCAGCGTGACACGGCGGTCGAGTGCGTAGAACGCAAGCTCCTGCTTGTACTGCGCCATGCCCGGCAGATCGACCCAGGACAGGTGGACATCGGTGCCGCCGAAGCCGAGGCTGATGTCGCAGACCGTCCGGCCGAGCCGGGCCTGGTGCACGCGGTCCGGCTCGCCCAGCACGCCGCGCAGCATGTTCAGCTCATGCACCAGGTTGTCCAGCAGCATCCAGCGGTAGCAGTACCTGGCCTCGGCGTCACCTTCGGGCAGAGCCGCAGCCAGGCGCTCGGAGTCGTCGGCGCGCAGCTCGGCGAGCACGTCGGCTGGCGGCGCTACCTTCGGGACCATCGGGTAGGCCTCGATGTAGGGCTCGAACGGCGACTCGAGGGTCGTGACGGCGACGAGCCGCAGATCCTCGAGTGGCATCAGCTCCTGCAGCCGCTGGTAGGCCGGGTCGTAACGCTTCATGTTGCCGACCATCAGCCGGACGTCGGCATCCCTGGCCGCCTGGAGCATTTGCCGGCCTTCTGCCAGGCTCAGGCACATCGGCTTCTCGACGAACACGTGTGAGCCCGCTTGCGCGGCGGCGACAGCCATCGGTGCGTGGCTGCCGGAAGTCAGAACCATGACGACGTCGAGCCGTTCAGCGACGAGATCCTGCCAGCGCGTGTGCACGGTCTTGACGTGGTACCGGTCCGCGCAGGCAACGGCGACCGGCTCGCTGACGTCGCACAGCGCGGTGATCTCGTAGTTGTCGGTCAGCTCAGCCAGATGCGGCAGGTGCATAACCTGGGCGATCAAGCCGCAACCCACAACCCCGACTCTCAGCGGCAATGCCATGTACGTGCCGTCCTTCCCAAGCTCCGGCCGGGTGAGTTGTCAGCAAGCGCGGCGGCCGCGCGTGCTGAGTTCAGAGTAACGATTGCGCAACCGTTTCCTCGGACCTTTGCGGATGCTCGCATGATGGCACCCAACACGTCAATGGCCGCTGGTCAGCGCGTCGTTGGCGACCATGTTCGGTTCCCGCGCCGGCTATTGACAGCGCTGTGTGCTGCTGAGAGCATTCGCACAAGCAGGAACCGTTTGCGCAATCGTTACCGGCCATATGCGCAGCCAGCGAAGCGGAGCTCGCGAGGTTCTGCCAGGTTGCGAATTCCGTCATCGAAGGGAGATGCGGATGCTCAGAAGGCGCAGCAGGCTGATCGGCGGACTAAGCGTGATCGCGGCAGCCGGGCTTGCTCTTACCGCGTGCGGCAACTCCTCGTCCTCGGGGTCGTCGGGGTCGAAGGTCACGCTGACGTTCTGGGAGAACTACGGCACCCAGCTCAGCTTGCTCAACACTGCGAAGAACCTGATCGCACGCGTACGAGAAGCTGCACCCGAACGTCACCATCAAGATGGTCAGCCAGCCGGCCAACAACTACTTCGCGCTGCTGCAGGCATCGGCGATCTCGCACACCGGGCCGGACCTGGCAGTGATGTGGACCGGGCTGTACCTGCCGCCGTACGCGGACATCCTGGCTAACATCCGGCCGTACATCTCGCAGTCCACGTTCAACAACATCGAGGAACTGCAGTGGGGCGCTCAGGACTTCGACGCGTCCAAGGCCATCCTGGCAATGCCCGTCGATGCGCAGTTCTACATGGGCTTCTACAACAAGAAGGACTTCGCCAAGGCGGGCATCAAGCAGGTGCCGCAGGACTGGAACCAGCTCTACGCTGCCTGCACGGCGCTGAAGAAGGTCGGCGTCACGCCGATCGTCTACGGCAGCGCGAGCGCCTCCTACACCGGGGAGTTCAATCCCTGGTATCGACTTCAGCTACCTGATGATCGGCGCACTCAAGCCGTCGCAGTGGGAGGACCTGTACAACGGCACGATCTCGTGGACCTCGCCGACCGTCCAGGAGCCAGCTCGCTCGCTGGCACCAGCTGTTCGTCAAGGGCTGCGTGAACACCGACGCGCTGACCGATGCCAACAACCTCGGCCAGTTCGTCTCCGGCAAGGCCGCGATGACCACGGACGACGGCAGCTGGGACGTCGGCCAGTTCACCCAGCAGATGAGGCGCAACGTCGGCGCGATGCGTGCCGCCGTTCTCGGCCACACCTCAGCACGGTGTCGTTTACTTCCCCGGTGACGCGATCTCGGTGATGAAGGAGTCCCAGAACATCCCGGCGGCCGCCAAGTTCCTGGCCTTCATGGACTCTCCGGCCGGCGCGGCGCAGATCGCTGCGGCCGGGCTGATCCCGGACATCAAGCACTACCAGTCTCGCCGAACGCGCTGAACTCGCAGATGCTCGGGTTCGTCAAGTCCGGCTACACCGTCTACCCGATGCTGGACAACGTGACGCAGCCCCAGATCGTCAACGTCGGCTACCAGGTTCTCCCGGCTGTGATGGTCGGCCAGACCAGCGTCGCGTCGGCGGTCAACGCCATGTACGTCAAGCACAACGAACTGCCGGTGGCGCAGCGTAGTTCCTACGCGGCATACTTCGGCGGATGAGCGGCAGCGGGAGGGCCGGGCGCATGCCTGCGAGTTCGAGCATGGGTCCGGCCTCCCCGTTCCGCCTGGCGGGCGGTGGCGGCAGAAACTGGAGCCGAACCCAGCGCGGGGCCGCCAGGGCAGGCTGGGTACTCTCGCTGCCCGCACTGGCCGGAGTCGCCGCGCTCCTGGTGCTGCCGATCGGGCAGGCCTTCTACTACAGCATGACCACCTGGAACGGCATCACCAGTACCTGGGTCGGTCCTGATGCCTACCTGCAGCTGTTCGAGGATCCGACGTTCTTGCGGGTCCTGGAGAACAACGGGCTCCTGCTCCTGGCCATGCCGGTCGTCATCGCTATCCCGCTCGGCATCGCGTTCCTGCTGCACGAGCAGATCGCGGGCTGGAAGTTCTTCCGGTCCGCGGTGTTCCTGCCGACGGCGATCTCCTGGGTAGTGATCGGCGTCATCGCGGTGCGGTTCTACGCGCTGCACGGAATTCTGAACTCGATGCTGTCGGCGGTCGGTCTCGGATTCATCAAGACCAACATGCTCGGCAGCACCCACGAGGCACTGGCGGCTCTGGCTATCACGCTGATCTGGTCGCAGCTTGGCACGAACACGATCATCTTCATCACCGGGCTCGCGGCGCTCGACCCGAGCCTCGCGGAGGCTGCCCGGGTCGACGGCGCCGGGCCGCTCACGGTGTACCGGCGGGTCGATCATCCCGCAGCTGATCAGGTTCATTCAGTTCGCCTTCATCATCACCGTGCTGACAGCATTCACCGCGATCTTCAGCCTCATCTTCGTGATGACCGGCGGCGGACCGGACTACGGCTCGACGACGCTGGAGTTCTACGTCTACCAGCAGGCGTTCAGCGAGAGCGCGTTCGGCACCGGGGCTCTGCTCGGCGTGCTGCTGTTCGTGATCGTGGCTGGCATCAGCGTGGTGCAGGTTCGGGTGCTGCGAGCTCGGATATGAGCCAGCAGGCCGAGCAGACCAGGCCGGCCAACCCTCCGGAGCAGCCTGGCGCGGGCCCGCTCAGTCCGGCAAGCCCGGCGCGAAGCAGGCTGGCCAGGCGACGCCGGATCCGGCCGGCCCGCATCGTGATGTTCCTGACGATGATCGCAGTGGCGATCATCATGCTTTACCCGCTGCTGTACATCGCGATGACGTCGTTCAAGAGCGAGGTGCAGTACGAGCTTGGCGGCGGATTCTCGCTGCAGAGCTGGCGGATCCTGTTCAGCAGCCAGCCGATCCTGCGCGAGCTGCTCAATTCGCTGATCGTGTCGTCGTGCGCGGTGGCGCTGATCGTGGTCATCAGCACGGCGGCCGGGTTCGCGTTCGCCAAGATCCGCTACCGCGGGCGGACCCTGGTGTTCGTGCTCGTCGTGGCGTGCATGTTCGTTCCGCTGCCCTCGATCGTGATCCCGGAGTACATCAACGTCAGCAGGTTCGGCGTGCTCGACACCTACTGGGGAGCGATCGCCGTCTATGCCGCGCTCGGCATCCCGTTCTCGATCTTCCTGATGACCACCTACTTCCGCGGTCTGTCCGACGACCTGATCGAGGCCGCGTCGATCGACGGCGTCTCGATGTGGAACATGTGGTGGCGGCTCGGGGTGCCGCTGGCCCGGCCGGCGATGTTCACGGTCGCGGTCCTGCAGTTCATCCAGATCTGGAACGACCTGCTGGTCGGGTTGCTGTTCCTGCAGAACACCAGCGACCGGACGGTGACGGTCGGGCTGGCGCTGCTCTCCTCCGGGCGGGTTACCAGCGTCCCGGTTCTGATGGCGGGCTCGGTGATGAGCGTGATCCCGCCGATCATCGTCTACCTGATCTTCCAGCGGCATCTGGTGCGGGGCATCACGATGGGCATGGGCAAGTAACGGGAACAGGCGATCTCCTGATCCAGCGCGCGCTTACTCGGCCGTCCAGACAGCATCAGCCAGGTCGAGGGCTGGCCGGATGTCCGACACGAGGGCCGTCAGGTCCGGGCCATGTTGCTCCAACCGGGCTTGAATGCCGCTCAGTCCGGCCCGGCCGACGATCCGCTTCTCGTTGAGCGCCCATTCGCCGGCCGCCGCCAGCCGTCCCTGCGCTGTCGCCAGCACGGCCTGACACAGGTTCGCCAGGCAGCAGACGGTGTCGCCGCGGTCGGCATAGACCTCCGCGTGGTACAGCGCTCCCGCTGCGATCCGGAACCAGGCGACCGGCGCGGTCTCTCGCAGTCGCTCGGAGAATGCCGGGCGAGGCAGCTCGCCTGACAGCAGCTTGCCCAGGGCTAGCTCACCAGCCACGATGTACGTCGCTATCCCGGCTACGTAGCCAACTTCGCGCTGAATCTCGAACTGCCCGTCCGCCGCGGCCGCAGTCCAGCGAAGTACCTCGTCGAGGTCTCGGTAGATGAGGTCCACCTTGGTGCCGTCGATCGTCAGCCACGCTCCGCCGTTCACGATCCGGCCCCACTCGCCGGGCGCGAAGACACGGCCTGGCCAGCCGAGCGCCACGATGTCGGCCGGATCGAGTGACCCCCGGTAGTAGAGCCCGAAGTCCCAGTCAGAACCCGAGGGCAGCGGTGCTGGTCGCCCTCGATCCGCCCAGGGTGACGGCCACGACGCCGGGGATCGCGGCCAGCCGGCCGGCGATGAATTCCATTGGACTGGCCTAAAGGCGGGTCGCGGCGCGGACCAGCCCGGCGAGGGCCAGGGACCGGCTGTGCGGCGGCCACGCGATCACCGTGGTCACCGTCGGCGCGTCCAGCACCGGCACGGCGGCGAGGTCGCGGCGCAGATGGACGCGGCACGACTCTGGCAGCACTGCTGACGCCCGGCCGAGCGCGATCAGCTGGTACAGCTGCGCGTTGTCGCGAATCTGCGGACCGGGACCGTCCGGGTAGCTCCCGTCGGGGCCGCGCCAGCGCGGCATCGGCAGGCCGGGCAGCGCAGTAACGTCGGCGAGCCGCAGCTGGGCCCGGCCGGTGAGGGGGTGCCCGGCGGGCAGGACCGCGACCTGCCCTTCGGTGCTCAGCTCCTCGGTGTCGAGCCCGGCCGTCGAGTCGAACGGCCGGTGCAGCAGGGCCACGTCGGCGCGTCCGTCGCGGAGCAGCCGTTCCTGCTCGCCGATCCCGCACAGGAGCACATCGACGGTGACCGAGCCGGGCTCGGCGGCGTACGCCTCGAGCAACTTCGACAGCAGTTCGCTGGACGATCCGGCTTTCGTGACGAGGACCAGGCCGGGGTGGCCATCGGCGGCAAGGCCGGCCCGGCGGGTACGGCGGTCAGCGGCGTCGACCGCATCGAGAGCCGCCCGGCCCTCCCGCAGCAGCACAGACCCGGCCTCGGTCAGCGTGACGGTACGGCTGTTGCGTTCCAGCAGCGTCACGCCGAGCCGCCGTTCTAGCTGGCTGATAGCACGGGACAGCGGTGGCTGCGCGATCCCGAGCCGCTGAGCAGCCCGGCCGAAGTGCAGCTCTTCCGCGACGGCGACGAAGTATCGCAGCTCGCGCGTCTCCATGCGGCCACGGTACCCGCGGGACGACCCGTACCGCGCCCCGAAAGCTGGCGGCACGGCAACAGCAAGGACAGGACGTCAGCCTGGATCGATACCTGACAGGTATCGCTGCCCACCCAGCCGGTGTTGGACGGCTTGCGTTGCTGCGGACAGGATCGATTGCATGAGCGAACAGACTATTGCGCTGGTCACGGGCGCGAACAAAGGGATCGGATACGAGATCGCAGCCGGCCTGGGTGCCCTCGGCTGGAGCGTGGGCGTCGGTGCCAGGGACTCCGAACGCCGGGAAGCCGCGGTGGCAAACCTGCGCGCGGCCGGCGCCGACGCCTTCGGGGTACCGCTCGACGTGACCGACGACGCAAGCGTGGCCGCCGCCGCCGAACTGATCGGCGAGCGGGCCGGGCGGCTCGACGTGCTTGTCAATAACGCTGGCGTGACGGGCGGCATGCCGCAGCAGCCAACCACGGTCGACCTCGCGACCGTGCGGACGGCCGTGGAAACCAACGTGATCGGCGTCATCCGGGTCACCAATGCGATGCTGCCCTTGCTGCGCCAGTCAGCCTCGCCGCGGATCGTGAACATGTCCAGCAGCGTCGGCTCCCTCACCCGGCAGACAACGCCCGGTGCCGAGACGGGTCCGATTTCCGTTGCGTACGCGCCGTCCAAGACGTTCCTCAACGCCGTCACCGTCCAGTACGCCAAGGAACTCCGCGACACCGGCATCCTGATCAACGCCGGATGCCCCGGATACACGGCGACCGACCTCAACAACTTCCGTGGCTTCCGTACGCCCGAGCAGGGCGCGGCGATCGCGATTCAGCTTGCGACGCTGCCCGACGACGGCCCGACCGGCGGGTTCTTCGAGGACGCGGGGGTGGTGCCCTGGTGAAGAACGAGAACGAAAGCCGATTCCGAGCTGTACTCCACGATCGAGGTCGCCCTGGCGCGACGAACCAATGAGTGACGCATCACGCGCGGCACGTGAGTGCGTCGTCTTGCCGATGCTCGCCCCGAAATACAGGCGCGAAAGGCGAGGCGAGCTCAGCGAACTTCGGTGTACTGGCTGCGGTCCAGCTGCACGACGTGGAACGCATTGAGGAGTCAGGGACGTGAAGCAGTTAAGCGAGCCATCGGTAGCTGGCACATTGCAGTGCGTGGTTCTGGATCGCGCCGACCCTCGCGGCTGGCGAATCTACGCCGATCCCGCCGGGCATCCCTTCTGCCTGCTCGCACGCTGAACCAGCTGCCGACGCCGAACAGGCCTCCTCGCGGATGCAGCGCGACCGGGGGCTGGTGGAGGCGTGCTGGCAGGACGAGCCGCAGCCGGGCCGGCCACGGCGGCACCTGTACCGGCTGACCGCTGACGGGCTCGCCGCTACGGCGCGCGCCGATGTGGCTGAGTCTGCGGCCCGGCCGGAACGGCGGGCGTCGCTAGCAAGGCGGGGTGTGGCGATGCGAGCGGTGCCTTGAGCGCGCAGAGCCGGCCGGGCGGCGCAGTGCTGCGCGCCGCATTGCGGATGATGCCGGCGGCGCGGCGTGACTGGATCGAGGCGGTCTGGGCTGAGGCGGCCGAGGCGGCGCCGGGATGGCGGCGGCTGGCGTGGCGGGCCGGCGGTGTGCAGCTGATAGCACGGGAGGCGCTGATGCTACGCAGGATCGGGACAGTGACGCTGTTCGCGGCGGCATCGGCAGCCGCGGCCTGGATGGCCTGGCCGGGCCAGCGCGCCTATCTTGCTGCCTCGGGCCAGCGGGCCCTGGTCATTGCCATGATCGTGGTGCTGGCCGGGCTGGCGCTGCTGGCTCGCCGATTGTTCGGGCCCGCTGGGCGCAGCCGGACAGCCAGAGCCCTTCGCGTCTGTACATACGCCGCGGTTCTGGCCCTCATGCCCGCCAGGAGCATCATCGAGGGGTTCCGTGACGTGCCCCCGCGCGCAGGTCTTGATCTGCGCGTCTACGCGGTTATCAACGACGAGCACCGGGTTGCCCGAGCCGAATCGTTCGACTGGATCGCGTTCGTGGTCATCATGGCGCTGTGCGCAGCTGCCGTGCTCTGGCTGACCTCGCAGCGGTCACGGGTCACCCCGGTCACACTTGCCGCCGGCGCCAGTGCGGGCATCGCCGTCGGCGTCGCCGTCTACGCTGTGGCACCGCTTGGGCTCAGCAAGGCTGCCACCAATCCGTGGTTGCCAGGATCTGATGTCGATCCGCTCGTGCTGCTCGCCTGGATCCTGGTGCTCTTCGCACCGGTAACCGCCGCTCTGGTCGCCCGGCAGCGCTACACGGCGTCAGGCAACGCAGCCCCGTCGGCACCTGGCGTTGGCCGCCAGGTCCTGGCGGCCGGTCTGCTAACGAACCTGGTAGGCGCGCTGCTTGTGGCCGCGCTCGGCACCGGCACGACCGCCCTGATGCTCAGGGCAGCCTGGCTGCGGAACTGGCTCTACCACGGTCAGCGCCAGTTTTTCGGCATCGCGGGGCTGCGCTCGCTCCTGAACGGCAACCTGGCGGGAATCGCTTACAGCCACGAGCTCACCGCCTCCGTGAACATGTCAATGTTCCTTGTCATGTGCGTCGCGTTCCCGCTGATCGCCCTCGCCCTGGCCGGGCTGCCGGCCCTGGACGCGCTTGGCAACGCTGAAACAGAACAAGGTGACCCGCCCCGAGGAGGCGGCGGTCCGCCAGCCCCAGAGGCCGTGCCCGACGGGCCGGGAAGCGCTCAGCTGGCGACCCTGACCCGCCACGACACGGATCTGGCCCCTGGCCTGCCCAGCCGTCCTGGCTCAGGCGTGGGTGCCGAACAGGACCGGCTCCCCGTCGGCTGACCTGCACGAGCCGGCATCTGGCAGGGAGACAGACCGGTCAGGTGGCCGGCTGGTCGTCAGTCTCCAGCGACCGCAACGCGTCGAACTCGCAGCCGCAGGACCGCCGCGGCACTAGTTCGACGCCCACCCTGACCTCGGCGTAGCTAGCCCGCTCCGTTTCGATCGCCTCGATCAGCAGCGCGGCGCTGCGCGCCCCCATCGCGGGAGAGTCGTACCTGATCACGGTCAGGGCTGGCTCGAGCAAGGGCGCGAAGTAGGTGTCGTCGAAAGACGCCAGCGCCAGGTCCTCGGGGAGCCGCAAAGGATGACTGCGCGCCGCGGCAAGAGCACCGAGCGCAAGCTCGGCGCTGGCGGCGACGATCGCGCTCGGCGGTGGCTGCGCCCGCAGCAGCGCGCGCGTGTGCTCGATGCCGCTGCGCAGGCTCCACTCGCAGGTGCGGATCAGCTCGGGCGCGTCGTCGAGGCCCAGCTCGGCTACCGTCGCCAGGAAGCCCTCCCGGCGCTCGCGCCCGTCGGTGTTGTCACGCGGCCCGCTGAGGAAAGCGATGCGCCGGTGACCATGCCCGGCCAGGTGCCGGACCAGCTCGCCGACGCCTTCCCTGTTGTCCAGCGTGACGCTTCCGGCGCCGACGCCCTCGACGGTCTCGTCGATAAAGACACTCGGCGTGCCGTGCAGCAACTCGCGGAACCGGTCTGCAGTGAACGGCGTGGTGGAGATGAGGATTCCGTCGACCCAGTGATCGAGCAGGGTATTGATGGCCTCCGCGACCCGGTCCGGATCCTCGCCGGAGTCGACGAGGATCAGCCGGTAGCCGATGTCACGCAGATAAGACTGCGCACCCTGGAAGACCGAGGCATAGAACGGGTGCGCGATGTGTGGCACGATCAGGCCTATCGTGCGGGAACGGCGCGTGCGCAACGACTGCGCGAATGGCGACGGGCGGAAGCCGAGCTGTGCGGCGGCCTCCAGAACCGCGGCCCTGGTGCCGTCGGTAAGCTCGCCGCGGCCGTTGAGCGCGCGCGAGGCAGTGGTCGTCGAGACGCCCGCCATCTCGGCGACATCGGCCAGGCGGACCCGGGAGGCACGTGGCTTCATGGCTGCTGAATTCTCCCGAAATAACGGTTGCGCAAACGTTACCACAGCTAGAATGTGGTAACTGTGAATCTGGTAACCATGACTTCAGCTCTTGCCAGGCTGGGTTGCGCATGACGCCGCCGCCTGCAGTTCCCGGAGAGCCTTACGAGCTCATCACCATGGGGCGCGCCGGAGTAGATATCTACCCGCTGCAGATCGGTGTCGGGCTGGCCGAGGTCACCACGTTCGGCAAGTATCTCGGCGGCAGCCCGGCCAATGTCGCCGTCGCTGCCGCCCGCTTCGGCCGGCGGGCCGCGGTGATCACCAGGACCGGCGCTGATCCGTTCGGCGACTTCGTGCACAAGGCTCTGCGCGGGTACGGCGTCGACGACAGCTTCGTGACGCCAGTGCCGGCGTTGCCGACTCCTGTGACATTCTGCGAGATCTTCCCTCCGGACAACTTCCCGCTGTACTTCTACCGCTTCCCCAAGGCGCCCGACCTCGAGATCTATCCGGACGAGCTCGACTACGCGGCGATCGGCGACGCCGGAGTGTTCTGGGCGACCGTCACCGGTCTGTCGGTGGAGCCTAGCCGCGCAGCCACGCTGGCGGCACTTGCCAGCCGCCGCCACACCCATCCGACGATCCTCGACCTGGATTTCCGGCCCATGTTCTGGAAATCCGCTGCCCAGGCCAGGCGGTGGAGCCGGACAGCCATCGAGTCGGCCACGGTAGTCATTGGCAACCTGGACGAATGCGAGGTCGCCGTCGGCTCCAGGGATCCGGCCCGGATCGCGCCAGCCCTCCTCGACCTTGGCCCGCAGCTTGCCATCGTTAAGCTCGGACCGGAGGGTGTCCTGGCTGCCGACCGCGACCAGCAGATCCGCGTCCCGCCAGTACAGGTCGAGGTGGTGAACGGGCTCGGGGCCGGCGACGCTTTCGGCGGTGCCCTCTGTCACGGCCTGCTCGCAGGCTGGGACCTGGCAACGACCATCGGATTCGCGAACGCTGCGGGGGCCATCGTCGCCTCGCGGATTGCCTGCTCGGACGCGATGCCTACGGCGGCCGAGGTGCGGTCACTACTGGGAGAGGAAAAAGAGGAAGCACATGCGTGACGAACTGCGGCATCGGCTGATCGAGGCGCGCGCACACGATCCGGGCGCGATCGCCGCGGCTGCGGCCAGCCGGCCGCGCCGCGCGCTCCTCGGCGAGACCGGGCGGCTGATGATCATTGCCGCGGACCATACAGCGCGCGGCATCCTCGGCGTCGGACGCGATCTGATGGCCATGGAGAACCGGTTCGACCTGCTGGACCGCCTGATGGTGGCACTGAGCCGGCCGGGTGTCGATGGCGTGCTCGGCACCGCCGACATCATCGAGGACTTGCTGCTGCTCGGAGCCCTGGACAACAAGATCGCGGTCGGCTCGATGAACCGCGGCGGCCTGCTGGGATCGGCGTTCGAGATGGACGACAGGTTCACCGGCTACTCCGCAGCAGGCATCGCGGCCGCCAACCTGGATGCCGGGAAAATGCTGCTGCGGATCGATCCGGACGACCCGGCTACCATCCGCACGATCGAGGCATGCAGCGTGGCAGTGACCGAACTGGCCGCCGCGCAGTTGCCGGTGATGATCGAGCCGTTCATGGTGACCCGCGACGGCGGCAGGCGGCGCAACGACCTGAGCCCGGCCGCAGTCATCCGGTCGGTGGCGATCTCCGCGGGACTGGGCAATACCTCTAGCTACACCTGGCTCAAGCTGCCGGTCGTCGAAGAGATGGACCGCGTCGCCGAAGCCTCGACGCTGCCGGTGCTGCTGCTCGGCGGCGACCCGTCCGGCGATCAGGACGCGATGTTTGCCAGCTGGAAGCAAGCGCTGTCGCTACCGACAGTGCGCGGCCTCGTCGTCGGCCGGAGCCTGCTGTATCCGTCGGCCGGCGACGTGGCGACCGCCGTCGACACCGCAGTGAGCCTGCTGTGACCGCCGGGTACTACCGGCCGGCTGGCAGCAGCCCGGCGGGCCGCTTCGAGCTGGAGATAACGCCAGCGTCCGCGGGCTGGACCTACAGTTCGCTGCGCGTGCTCAGCCTGGCGCCCGGCGAGCGGGTCAGTTTCGAGACCGGGCCGGAAGAGATGATCGTGCTGCCCCTGTCGGGCGGCTGCACGGTGAGCGCGGGCGGGACCGAGCTCGAGCTGGCCGGGCGCAGCAGTGTCTTCAGCGAGGTCTCCGACTTCGGTTACGTGCCCCGCGACGCCGCTGTGACCATCCAGAGCGCCGCGGGCGGCAGGTTCGCGCTGCCTGGCGCGCTGGCTTCCCGCCAGCTGCCCGGTCCGCTACGGGGCCGCCGCTGACGTGCCAGTCGAGCTTCGCGGCGCGGGCCAGGCGACCCGCCAGGTCAACAATTTCTGCCGGCCGGACGCATTCGAGTGCGACAAGCTGGTCGCGGTCGAGGTTCTGACCCCGGCCGGGAACTGGTCGTCCTATCCGCCGCATAAGCACGACGAGCCTGGCCCCGGCGAGGCTGTGCTCGAGGAGATCTACTACTTCGAGGTGGCCGAGACGCAGCGTGGCGGCGGCATGGCCTACCAGCGGGTCTACTCATCCGGGCCGGACCGGCAGATCGACGTCCTGGCCGAAGTCCGTAGCGGCGACGTCGTGCTGGTGCCCTACGGCTATCACGGGCCGTCGATGTCCGCGCCCGGCCATCACCTTTACTACCTGAACGTGCTGGCGGGCCCGGCCGCTGAGCGGTCGATGGCGTTCTGCGACGACCCGGCGCATGCCTGGATCCGCGGGACCTGGGCGTCGGAACAGGCAGACCCGCGGCTGCCGCTGACGGCGGCGCCGCGGTCCGCAGGAGGTCCGGCATGAGGCTGACCGTGGCGCAGGCGCTGGTCCGGTTCCTCACCGTTCAGTACACCGAACGCGACGGGGTGTCCCGGCGGTTCTTCGCCGGCTGCTTTGGCATCTTCGGGCACGGGAACATTGCCGGGCTCGGCGCAGCGCTGCAGGAGGCTGGTGACGACCTGCGGTACTACCAGGCGCGCAACGAGCAGGCGATGGTGCACACCGCTGCCGGGTATGCGCGCGCGAAGCACCGGCTGGAGACGTTCGCCTGCACCTCCTCGATCGGTCCTGGTGCGACCAACATGGTCACCGGGGCGGCGCTGGCGACCGTGAACCGGCTCCCGGTGCTATTGCTTCCTGGCGATGTGTTCGCTGCTCGCTCAGCGAGCCCGGTGCTTCAGGAGCTCGAAGATCCTCGGTCGGCCGACGTCTCAGTGAACGACTGCTTCCGGCCGGTCTCCCGGTATTTCGACCGGATCTGGCGGCCCGAGCAGCTTCCGTCCGCGCTGCTGCGGGCGATGCGGGTGCTCACCGACCCGGCCGAGACCGGCGCGGTCACGCTCGCGCTGCCGCAGGACACCGCGATCGAGGCGCACGACTGGCCGGACGAGCTATTCGGCCGGCGGGTCTGGCACGTACCGCGACCGCGCCCCGAGCCCGAGCTCATCGAGGAGGCGGCCGCCGCGATCCGGGCAAGTAAGCGGCCGCTGCTGGTAGCCGGCGGCGGAGTCCGCTACAGCGCGGCGACGGCGGCCCTGGCCAGCTTCGCGACCCAGACTCGTATTCCGGTCGCTGAGACTCAGGCCGGCAAAGGGTCGCTGGACTTCGGTCATCCGTCCGCGGTCGGCGCCATCGGCGCTACCGGGACCACCGCCGCCAACAGGCTCGCCGCCGAAGCCGACGTGGTGATCGGCGTCGGCACGCGGTGGAGCGACTTCACCACGTCGTCGTCGAGCGCGTTCGGGGCCGCCGCCCGGTTCATCAACTTGAATATCGCCGGCTTCGACGCGGCCAAGCAGTCAGCGATCCCGCTGGTGGCCGACGCGCGAGCTGGACTGGACGAGCTGGCTGGCGAACTGAGCGGCTGGCAGACCGACAGCGCCTACCAGGCCCGGGCGGCGGCGCTCACCGCGGACTGGAACGCCACTGTGGACCGCGCCTACAACCTTGGTCACGGACCGCGGCCGGCCCAGTCAGAGGTCATCGGCGCGGTAAACGAGGCCTGCGAGCCGGGCGACGTCGTGGTCTGCGCGGCCGGCAGCATGCCGGGCGACCTGCACAAGCTCTGGCGGCCCCGCGGCGCAGACGGGTATCACGTCGAGTACGGCTACTCCTGCATGGGCTACGAGATCGCCGGCGGCCTCGGCGTCAAGATGGCTACGCCCGACTCCGAGGTATTCGTGCTGGTCGGCGACGGGTCGTATCTGATGCTGAGTTCCGATCTGGTCACGGCCGTCCAGGAGCGGATCAAGCTCATCGTGGTGCTGGTCCAGAACCACGGCTTCCAGTCGATCGGCGCGCTGTCGGAGACGGTGGGCACCGACCGGTTCGGCACCTGGTACCGGTACCGCGGGCAAGACTCGGGACTGCTGGACGGCGACCTGCTGCCGGTCGACCTGGCCGCCAACGCGGAGAGCCTCGGCGCGCGCGTGCTGCGGGCCGGCACGGTGCAGGACCTGCGCGACGCGCTCAAAGTTGCCCGGCAGTCTGCCGCCGCGACGGTGATCTACATCGAGACCGACCCGCTCGTCGCCGCACCGGACTCAGCCGGCTGGTGGGACGTGCCGGTGGCGGAGACCGCCGAGTTCCGGTCGGTCCGGACGGCGCGCGAGCGTTACGAGCAGACCCGGCCGCCGCAGTATCCGGTGCGGAGCCCGTCACGTGCAGGCTGAGTCACGTGCAGGCTGAGTCACATGCAGGCTGAGCCGGCCTTGCGCGGCATAAGCCCGTCGCGAGACGGTTGTTCACCATGAAGGCCGTTTCGGAACTTGACCTGGCGCAGATCGACCTGACCGCCGGTGACCTGACGGGCGACACCTACCACAAGCGCCTGGCCGACGTCGCCGGTCACGGTGAGTTCGGCTGGCTGGCCGGTTCGCCGCTCGCGTTCATCGTGCTGGACCGGGAGTCCGCGGAATTCTTCCTGCGATCGCGTGCTACCGCGTTTCCTGGCCGTGAGATTGCCGACCTGTTCGGCGTCACGTCGGGGCGCCTGCGCGAGCAGATCGACGCGAACATCCTGAACCAGCGCGGTGCGCAGCACCGCCGCCTGAGGTCGCTGGTCGGCGGCGCGTTCACGCCGCGCGCGGCCGATCGCTGGCGGCCGGCCATGCGGGCCTTCATCGGGCGCCTCTGGACGGCCGTCGGGCCGGACGGGAGCTGCGACTTCGTCGCGGGGATCGCGCGGCCGTACCCGGCGCTGACCATCGCGGCCGTCCTTGGCGCACCGGAAGCCGACGCAGACCGGCTGCAGCAATGGTCGACCCTCATCCAGCGCCAGTTCGATATCCAGGCCCTCGGGACCCAGGTACCCGAGCTGGAACGTGCCGCGATTGAGGTCTATGACTACGTCGAGGCCCTGCTTCACCAGCGCCAGACCGAGCCTGGCGATGACCTCCTGACCGCGCTGCTGACCGCGGCGGAAGCGGGTGACCGGCTGTCGCACCCCGAGTGCGTCAACCTCGTGCTGAACGTGATCGCGGGGGGAGTCGACACCACCCAGGCCCAGCTGTCTCACGCGTTCCGGTTGTTCGCGGCCCACCCCGATCAGTGGGCTGCGATCCGGCAGCGGCCTGAGCTCATCGGAGCGGCCATCGACGAGGTGCTGCGCTCCGAGCCGATTACCCCGTTCACAGCGCGCATCTGCCTGGAGGACATCGAGTACCGCGGGGTGCTCTTCCCGGCCGGCACCATCGTCGCCGTCTGCGCCGAGCGAGGCAACCGCGAGCAGCCGGGCGGCGAGGAGTTCAACATCACCGCGCCGCGGGACGGGCGGCTGCTGACCTTCGGCGCGGGCGCGCACTTCTGCCTCGGCGCGAACCTGGCCAGAGCCGAGCTGGAAGAGGCCATCGCGTTCCTCGCGCCGCGGATGCCCGGCCTGGAAGCCGCCGGGCCAGTCGTGCTCGGCGGCATCGAGGGCATCTACGGCGTGGAGTCGCTGCCGTTGCAGTGGCATCCGGCGCCGGCCGGGTAGGGCAACTGAGTCAGGGCTGGTAAGAGCCCGGCAGCCAGGCGCGGGTGCTGACACCGATCCCGTTCCAGGCGTTGATCGTCACAATGAGGCTGATCAGCGCGCCAAGCTCGGTCTCCGAGAACTGCCCGGCTGCCCGGGCGAAGTCCGCGTCCGGCACATGTGTCTGCGGCATCAGCGTGACGGATTCCGCGAGCGCGAGCGCAGCCCGTTCCCGGTCGGTAAAGAACGGTGTCTCCCGCCAGGCCGGAAGCGCGTAGATCCGCTGCTCGGTTTCCCCGGCCGCCCGTGCGTCCTTGGTATGCATGTCGATGCAGAACGCGCAGCCGTTGAGCTGAGACGCGCGGATGCGGATCAGTTCGCGCAGCAGCACGTCGATGCCGGCGTTGTCGAGTTCCTTGGTCGTCGCCCCGTCGAGATGAGCCATCGCACGGTAGAAGCCGGCGGCGTGAGTCTCGAAGTCGATCCTGGCCTGAGCCGTGGTCATCGGATTCCTCCTCGTTGCGGTGTTCCTGATGCCTTCACGCTACTGACGAAGAGGATCAGATTTAAGATCCAGTTCCATGCAGGAAACGTGGGCCACTTCACCTGGTCTCGACCTTCACCTCGAGTTGTCCGGCACCCGGCCAAGGGCCGCGCTTGAGTCAGCCCTGCGCGACGCGGTGCGCAGCGGCAGGCTGGCGGCCGGGACTGCGCTGCCCTCGTCGCGGGCACTAGCGGCCGATCTCGGCCTGGCGCGCAACACCGTCGCCGACGCCTACGGTCAGCTTGTCGCCGAGGGCTGGCTCGCTGCCAGGCACGGCAGCGGCACCTGGGTCGCCGAGCACGCTGCGCAGGTGCCGGTCGGCCAGTCCGGCGCCAGCGGGCGTTTCCGCACCAGGCGTCCGGTACAACCTCAGGCCGGGCCTCCCGGATGTGTCGGCTTTCCCGCGCGCGGCGTGGCTGGCAGCGGCGCGCCGGGCGGTTACTGCGGCGCCGTCGCGGTCGCTGGTCGGCTACGGCGAGCCGCGCGGTCTGCTGGTGCTTCGCGCCGCGCTGGCCGAGTACGTGGCGCGCGCCCGCGGCGTCAGCGTGACGCCGGAGCGGATCGTCGTGTGCGCCGGATTCTCCCAGGGCCTTGAGCTGGTGTGTGACCTGCTGAGAGGCAGGGGAGAGGACACGCTGGCGATTGAGGCTTTCGGCCACCCGGCGCACCGGCAGGTTGCGGCGTCGGCAGGGATGAGCCTGGCTGCCGTGCCAGTCGACGACCGCGGTGCGCTGGCCGACGGCGTGCCCCGGTCCGGCGCCAGCGCGTTGCTGCTGACGCCCGCTCACCAGTACCCGCTGGGCGTCGCGCTCGCTCCAGATCGCCGGCGGCTGGCGGTCGACTGGGCGACGGCTGGCAACAGACTGATCATCGAAGACGACTATGACGGCGAGTTCCGCTACGACCGGCAGGCGGTGGGCGCGTTGCAGTCGCTGGCCCCCGACCACGTCATCTATGCCGGAACGGCCAGCAAGAGCCTCGCCCCTGGCCTGCGCCTCGGCTGGCTCGCCGTCCCGGACCGGCTCATCGGCGAGGTCACCGAGATCAAGCGCGCGACGAGCCGGCTGAGCAGCAGCCTCGACCAGCTCACGCTGGCCGAGTTCATCAGTTCGGGCGGCTACGACCGGCAGGTGCGCCGGGCCAGGCTGGCTTACCGCAAGCGGCGCGACTGGCTGGTCAGCGAGTTGCACCGGCAGGTTCCGGCGGTGGCTGTCACGGGCATAGCGGCCGGACTGCACGTGCTGGTGCGGCTTCCTGCCGGGGTCACCGAGGAGAACGTCATCGCAGGCGCAGCGGCGCGCGGGCTGGCGCTGGAGGGCCTGGACGGCTGCCGGGCAGGCGGGTCGGCCGACTCGGCCGCGAAGGCTGGTTCGGCCGGCTCGGCCGCGAAGGCTGGTTCGGCCGGCGAGGTGGAACTCGGGCCGGCCGTGATCGTCGGGTACGCCACGCCGCCGGGGCACGCGTTCAGTACCTGCGTCGCCCGGCTGTGCGCGACGCTGGCTGACTGCGTTAAGGCGTAGACATCTGGGCCTGTCAGGCCCAGAAGTCTTCGTGATCATGGTCCGCCAATGGCTCGGCGCCATTCTGCGCGCGCAGTTATCCGGAACGGCACTCTTTACTTACCTGTCATCCGCAGGTTGCTTTGTTCGGCTAAACATCTGAGTGCGACATGCAGTCCACGCTCGGGTGCGGCGTTCTGAGCGATCTTGCTCCGGAACGGTCTCGCTGCGCGGGTGGCATCTGCCCCTTCGGCGTTAGGAGATCTTGCGTGACGATCGAGGTAAGTCGGCGTCAGCTAATGGCGTCGGCAGGCGGGATGGTATTGGCGTCGTTCGCGCTGCCGTCCAACCTGCGGAAGATCATCGACGGCGCGCCGGTGGCGCGTCTCAACTCGGCGCGGAAACCGATGCCCATCTCCGATATCAAGCACGTCGTCGTGCTGATGCAGGAGAACCGATCCTTCGACCACTACTTCGGGGCCATGCCCGGCGTGCGGGGCTTCAACGACCCCAACGCGATCCCGGGCGTCTTCAAGCAGACAGACGCGCAGAATCCTGACGGCTACCTGTACCCGTTCCATGCCGACACGCACAGCACCAGTGCCCAGGCGCTGCCCTCGACCAGTCACGACTGGCTGCCGCAGCATGACTCGTGGGACAACGGCGCCATGGACGGCTTCGTGACCTCGCGGCTCAACAAGTCGCTTGACTCCTATGACGGGCTCGCCGCGCAGTACTCCATGGCGTACTTCAAGCGGGACGACATCCCGTTCCAGTGGGCACTGGCCGACGCCTTCACGATCTGCGATGGCTACCACTGCTCGGTGCTGGGGCCGACCTGGCCCAACCGGCTCTACCTGATGACCGGTCAGATCGACCCGGCAGGCACGAACGGCGGCCCGACCTACGGCAACTACGTGCCGACCGAGGGCTTCTCGTGGCAGACCTACCCGGAGCTGCTGACCAACGCTGGCGTGTCCTGGAAGGTGTACCAGGAGGTCGACAACTACGGCTTCAACGTGCTGGAGTACTTCGACCAGTACCAGAACGCGCCAACCTCATCACCGCTCTACCAGAACGCGATGAAGTTCTACCAGGCCGGCCAGTTCGAGTACGACGCCATGCATGACCAGCTGCCGACGGTCTCGTACATCCTGCCGACCTCTTACCAGTCCGAGCACCCGGACTTCATGCCGGCGGCCGGGGCCGACTACGTGGCCAGCAAGGTCAATGCGATCGCCGCCAATCCCGACGTCTGGGCCAAGACGCTGTTCATCCTCATCTACGACGAGAACGACGGGTACTTCGATCACGTTGTCCCGCCGACCGCGCCGGTCGGCACCGCGGGCGAGTACATCATGACGTCGGCAGCGACAAAGTCCGCGCCCGGACCGATAGGCCTCGGCTTCCGCGTCCCCTGCATCCTGGTCTCGCCGTGGACGGTGGGCGGCTTCGTCAGTCACGACACGTTCGACCACACGTCGGTGACCCGGCTGCTCGAGCTGGTGACCGGTGTGGTCAATCCCAACATCACAGCCTGGCGCCGGCAGACCGTCGGCGATTTCACCTCGGCGCTGGGGATGTTCCCGAGCGGGCGGTTCCCGCGGCTGCCGGATACGAAGCGGCAGCTCGAGCGGGCCGAAGAGGAAGTAATTCAGTTCCAGCTCCCGCCCTACCCAGGCGCGAGTCAGACCCCGCCCGTCCAGCCGTCCGGGTTCAAACCGGCGCGCAACGCAACAGCCGCCAAGGCTGTAGTGGGGGTGTGATCAGATGGCACTGCGCGAATCATCCAGTTCCGGTCCCGCCTGGACCAGCCGGCGCGTGATCATAGCCGGGGCGGCGGCCGCCGTACTCGCCGTCGGCGGTACCGCGACGGCTATGGCCGTCGGTCACTCCGGTGCTCATCACGCTGTCGCTGGCAAGCACGCGGTAGCCAAGGCCCGGCTCGCTGCATCCAGCTGCACCGGACCAAAAGGCGCGGCCTACATTGCGCTGCCTGGTTACCAGGCCTTCGACGCTGTCAACACCGACGACTGCTACCTGGTGCAGCAGTACAACGAGGGCGACGGGCTAACGCCCAATACCGGTGGTACTACAGATTTCAACTACGACTCCACCAATGAGGGCGTGGCGATGTACGGCAATACGCTGTACTTCGCCAACACCGGCAACGACACGGTCGGAGTGCTCGACACCACCGCGCTCAGCGTGGACAACTATGGGAACCCGACCGAGACTCTCGTCCACGTTGGTTCCGACCCGCAGAATCTGGCCGTGTCCCCGGACGGTAGCCAGGTGTGGGTGGCCGTGACGGGCCCGCAGACAGGTCTGCCGTCGCTCGGCGGAATCAGCGTGATCTCGACGGCCACCGACTCGGTGACGGCGAGGCTGCGCCTGCACACCGATCCCCGGAACATCGCATTCTCGCCGTCTGGCGGCACTGCGTACGTGACCACAGGCGAGGGTCTCTACGTCATCAACACCGCTAACCTCCGGGTGGTCACCGTCCTCCGCGGGCTCGGTAATCCGGAAGGCGTCGCCGTCTCCCCGGACGGCAGCACGGTCTATGTGACCAATACCGTCCAGGGCAAGGTGGACGCCATTAACGCGGCGACCAACCATGTGACCGGCGCAATCTCCGTCGGCCAGTTGCCGTGGCAGCTCGTGCTCTCGTCCGACGGCAGCACGCTATATGTGGCCGACGGCGACTCCAACGCCATCTCGGTGATCAGCACGGCGTCGGGCACGGTCACGAACACGATTTCCGACCCCGGCGACCCGGTGAGCCTGGCCCTCACTCCTGACGGCAGCGAGCTATGGGTGGGCGGGCTCACCTCGGGCATCGTCACGGTGTTCAGCACTTCCACCGGCAGTTCTGTCGGCAGCTTCAACGTCGGCTACGGCGGAGAGGCTAACTCGGGCGACGGTGATGAGCCGACCGGCATCGTCATTACCTCCACCCTGACCGCCGGCGGAAGCTAGGCGGTATCGGCGAGCTGCCCGCGACAGC
The DNA here is from genome assembly GCA_963831615.1 of uncultured Actinomycetota bacterium. Lineage (GTDB taxonomy): Bacteria > Actinomycetota > Actinomycetes > Streptosporangiales > Streptosporangiaceae > JAJYUU01. Next base: position 2,239,505 of record CAWHQU010000008.1, read on the forward strand.
TCAGGTCTGTCGTGCCAGCAAGCCGAGGACCGCACAGGTTGCTAACGATGCGGGGCCCTGCTTTCGGCAGGGCCCCGCTTTCAGTTGCGGCACGAACACTTCGAGATAGAAGTATTAGACATCAACTGATTGTGCTAGCCTGGGCTCATGCGACCCGCTCACACGCCGATCGGCCTGTATCTGACGCACGCGTCCAGGGCCATCAGCCGTGCGTTCGACGACGCGCTCGCCGCCGCAGGCGGGTCACTGCCGGTATGGCTGGTGCTTGTCAACCTCAAGATGCGCAGCGTGGCGAGTCAGCGCGACCTGGCCGAGGCTATGGGCATCAAGGAAGCCACGCTCACACATCACCTGAACGCGATGGAGACAGCCGGGCTGATCACCCGGCGGCGTGATCCATCGAACCGGCGGATCCACGTCGTGGAACTGACCGAAGCGGGGGAGTCCTCGTTCGGCCAGCTACGCGACGCAGCCTTTGCCTTCGACGCACAGCTCCGCAAGGACGTGACGCCAGCGGAGATCGCGACGCTGGAGAGCCTGCTCGGCCGGCTCGCCGCCAACGTTACCCAGCCGGATGGCAGGCCGCCCTGGGCCGGGCTCACCGAGGACAAGCCGTGACCGAAGGAGCGACTGCCATGCCCGAGTCCTCACGACCGCCGCTCAGCCGCCGGCTGCAAGCGCGCGCGTTCAAGATCATCAACGTCCCGATGCGTGCCGTGCTCGGCCTCCCGGTCGCCACGCCGCTCGGTGGCAGCCTCATGCTCGCGTTCATCGTCGGGCGGAAGAGCGGCAAGACCTACCGGCAGCCGCTCAGCTACGTCCGCGATGGCGAGGTGCTGCTGACGCCGGGCGGCGGCAACTGGAAGCGCAACCTGAACGACGGGGTGCCGGTGCGGATCAGGCTTCGCGGCAAGGATCTCAGCGTGACACCGGAACTGGTCACTGACGCTGACGAGGTCGGCAAGCTACTCGTCGTGATGGCTGCCGCTAACCCCCGGTCCGCTTCGTTCATCGGGATCCCGCGCGGCGCCGACGGCGAGTTCGACCGGGGCGGACTGGAAACCGCCGTGCGCTACGGCTTCCGGATCGTGCGCTGGCATCCGACAACCCGGGATCATAAGGAATGATCTTCATGGATGTGAGTTTTCTGCTGCTATAGCAGCAGTGAATCCACTTTCACCTGCGGCGAACACTGGCTAAACAGTGACAAATCGCCCAGGCCGCGCATCGCATGATGTCAGCTCGGCACGCGGATGGCGCGGGCCCAGGCCGGTGCTTCGGGTGCGTCGTCGCCGAGCAAGCCGACGACGACCTTGCTGCCGCGTGGCGGGCCGTCGGGCCAGGGTGTGTAGCCGTCGGTGAGTACGACGATCACGGCAGGCCCGGGCCGCAGCGCAGCAGCGGCAGCGATCCCGGCGCCCATGTCCGTACCGCCTCCCCCGACGAGGTCGACTTGCCGGGCCGATGTCACGCGCTGGGTCGTTCCGACCGCTGTGTCACAGGCCAGCACGCGCAACTGGCGGGCGAGGCCAAGAGCACCCAGCAAGCCCTCGACCTCGGCGAGGCTGGCCGCCAGCAGGTCGTCCGACATACTGCCCGAGGTGTCGCACACGACGGCGACCTCAGGCACCGGCCGGCGCAAGGCCGGCAGGACGACATTGCCGACGGCAGCGGCGCGCCGGGAGGGCCGGCGGTAGCTGTAGTCGACGGCGCCGGCCGTGTCGGCAACGGCCTTGCGCAGCTCTGCGGCCAGCGCGCGACGCCAGTCCACTTTGGGAGTCAGTACGTCCTGCGCCCAGCGCAACAGGCCGGCCGGCACGTCGCCGGCTGCTTGCCTGCGAGCACTTGCTGGGCGATGAGGCGCTGCAGCAGCTTCGCCTGCCAGGGTGGCAGTACCGGCGGCTGGTCTCCTTGCCACGGGCGGCCGAAGCCATCCGCGCCGCCGCCGCAGTCGAGCTCGCCGTCGCCGCGAACTGGCTGCCCGTCGTCGTCGTTTGCCGCTGGCATGCGCGGTCCTGGTGTCCGGGCGCGGCTCGCGGCGAAGTACTGCTCCGCGAGCTGACCGGGCTGGCAGCCTAGGTGCTGCGGCAGCACCGGGTCGCCAGGAAGGGTCAGCCCGGCCGGGACGAGATCGTCGTTGATCTCCGCATCGGCGCTGCGGATCCAGGTCCTGGCCTCGTCCGGGCGCACTCCAGCCACCCCTGCTCGCGATCCGTGCTCGCGCAGCAAGTGACAGACGTGATGCACAAGCACGCTGCCGAGTTCTGCGGCCGTCCAGTTCGCGGTCAGGTCCGGGTCTGCCCACAGGCGCCAGCCCGGATCAACCGCGACGGTCCGGATGCCAGGCGCGGTGACGACTCGGGCGCCGAAGATTCCGCTGGCGAGATACGGGTAGCGGGCTGCGGCCCACAGGCGGGCCGCAGCGAGCCCGGGAATCGCACTCGCGTCCGGCGTTGTCATCCCCGGCTCCTTGTCGTCGCCTGCTGCCGCTGCCGATCTAATGCCCGAGTCAGCGTGCGCAGGTCAGCCGTGCAGTAGTCCCGCGTCGCGCAGCACCGGCGCGAACAACCGGACTTCCGCAGGCAGCGGCACGCCGTCCGGCCGGCACCGGGCGAGTACCCGCGCTGCCACAGCTGCGACGTCTGGTGCGGAGTTCGCCGCCAGCCCGAGAACTTGCCAGCCGGCCCGCCAGCGGTCAGGGGTCGGGTCGGCCTCGATCACCGCCGCGACGGCCGCGACCGCGGCGTATGCCCGGTCGGCCCGCTTAGGCAGTCGGAACGAGGACGGGTCCGCGAGCACCGCCTCAGGATCAGGCAAGTCCATCTCCATCAGCCAGGCCAGGAACTCAGCGCCCGCCCCGTCCCCGACGGAGCCGACGACCAGTGCCGAGCGCGCCTCACCGGATACGTCCGCGGCACCGCTGGCCGCCCAGAGCCTCGCGGCCATCTCCCAGGTCCGCGGGCTCGGCCAGCCTCTGCCCGCGCTAGTAGCGTCCGTTGGCGGCGCCGACGCGAGGGCCGGCCGGGCGTGCAGGAACGCCGCTACCAGAGCCAGTGCCAGGTGCTGCTCAGCCTCCCAGCCGTCTGGCAGGACCGGCACTTGCGGAGCGGGGAATCCGCCCGCGAGCCCGTCCGCCACGGCGAGCGGATCGACATCCCAGGGCAGATGACAGAGCCGGTTGGCGAGCGGAGCGGACAAGTCCCAGCCGTCTGCTGCCTGCTCAGGCGGGTTCGCCGCGGCCACGACCGCCACGTCTTGCGGTAGCTCCAGATCCCCCACCACGCGCTCGAGCACCACGCGGAGCAACGCTGCCTGCACCGCAGGCGGCGCCGTGGAAAGCTCGTCGAGGAAGAGCAGGCCATGGCCAATCTCAGCCAGCCGCCGGGCCCACGCCGGGGGAGCGAACCGAACGTCCTGGCCGATGACGACTGGCAGCCCGGCGAAATCCGACGGTTCCCGGATCGATGCGATCACCGTTTCGCATGGCCAGCCCATCGCGCTCGCCATGGCGCGGATCGCGGACGTCTTCCCGGTCCCCGGCGCACCCCACAGCAGCACCGGTACGCGGGCGGCAACGGCAACGCCCAGCGCTTCAGCCGCGGCGCGCTGCCGCGCGGCCCGTCCGCTCTCAGCCACCTGTGCTCCCCGTCTCCGCCAGTCCGGCGGAATCGTTGTTGCAGTCCAGCAGCGCTTGTTGCGCTACTGCGACGTCACGCTCCAGTGTCCCTTGTCGCTGCGGATGCTCAGGTGTACCGGTTCCTTGCCAGCGGACCGGACCGCGAGTACCCGGGCCGCCGGCCAGCTCGGCGTCCACCACGCTGACGACCAGGTGCCCGTCGACGACCGCGAAGCCCGGTGCCCACACCGAGGCGAGCCAGCCCACCGGCAGTCGCACCGCTAGCCGGCCGTGCCCGGCGGTCTTGCCCACCGCGACCTTCCCCCAGCTAGCTCCGTCGTGGATGCTGACGTCGACTTCGTCCGGGTTGATGCCCATCCACTGCCCTGCCGCAGGCGCCAGCCGGCCTGTCAGCGCTGCGGTCAGCGCTGGCCGCGCTCGCTCCGCCCGGCCCGCCTGCCCGCCGTCAGCGGACCAGGCGTGCGCGACGCTGGCGCACAGCCGGAACTGGAACGGCACTCCCAGTGCGAGCAGTTTGATCAGTTCCGCTCGGGCCTGGACATGGCGGTCGGTTCCTCCCAGCATCCGCGCGCGCCGCATCGCCGCCCGCCTGACTACCTGCGGCGGGATAGGCCCCCGTCGGCCAGCCCGGCCCGGTCGGTAGGTGGAGACAGTACTCGCAAGCTGACCGTGCCGGATAAACCCGCCGCCGGACGCTCCGAGCTGTGCTAGCGGGCTGCCGAGGCCGTGGTAGACCTGCCCGCCGGGGCCGCTCAACGAGGCAGCCTCGACCAGAACTTCGGCCGGAATCGTCACCGTATCGCTGGCTGAGCGCGGGCCGAGGAGAAGGACGGTCAGATCGTCACAGTGCTTGCCCCAAGCCGTGACCAGATCGAGGCACGGATGAGTGTCGCCGCCGAGCGCGGCCAGTACGAGTTCCCCCTCAGCGTCGGGATGGTCGACCGCCTGCAGCGTTCCATCCGCCCACCGCAGCCGGTGCTCGCCTTCACCGCACCGCAGCGACGTGCCGGCCGGTCCGAAGGCAGTCCACCATGGCGCGTTCACAACGGCTCCTGCCAGTTCAGCGGCACTGTAACGACGACCTGAGTGGTAGTGCCGGTCAGGATGAGGTCCAGTGCCCGGGCTTTCGGGTCGATAGCGGAGCTGAACCGTAGTTCCAGATCCGCTTCATCGTTGCTGTAGCTCCCGCCGCCATCCCCGACGACGTACCAGCCGCCGAGGTCGTCTCGCGCGCTCCACCAGAATTGCTCGATGCGCACGCCGGCGCCGAATCGCGGCTCAGGCCAGCCGCGAGCATGAACCTGCATCGTTGCACTGTCATTGTCCGAGACAAGTTCCGCGATGACGCACTGTGCGCCGTCTACCTCGGGCAGTACGGCAGCGACCGGAATGACGCCAGCCGGTCCGTCCGTGCGGCCTGCCCCGGCGAGGAGGCTAAGCCAGTCGGCTGGCATGTCGCCGGGCTCGATGTCGGCGAACGGGCCGGGAAGCAGGGTGCCGAGATGGCTGGCGACCGCCGCCAGGCGGCGCAGTGACTCACTGCTCGTCGTTAGTACACCGGCCGCGAGCAGGTCGCGGGCCATGCCGAGCACATCGCAGCTCTCGTCAGCAAGGAAGTCGGGCGCACCGTGAGCCCCGCAGGCCAGCAGCATCCCGGCTGCCTGCGTGTCGAGAAACCGGTCCGCAGCTGTCGTTGTCACGGGTCGCATGGTGACGTGGAGATCAGGCGCGGGCATGTCCATCGGGATGCGAACGACGGGAGCGCCCGGCAGCGTCATGTCCAGCCACAGCACTCCGGCGGGCGGCGCCGGCACCAGTTGCAGCCGTCCGTCCCAACGGCCGTCTCCGCCACCGCCGCTGAAGTGCGCACGATAAGTTCCGCCCCGGTCGTCCACGACGCGAGCCGCACTGAGCGCCTCAAACATCGGGTGTATGTGGCGGTGGTCGTGCTTGATCGACTCAGCTGGGAACCTCGCCTGCATTGTGAGAGCTACGGAGCCCTGGTCAACCGCGAGAACGCCGAGGTAGAAGCGGACTGGGACGCCATCGATCTCGCCGTTCGCGGACAAGCCGATTGGATGGGCGCTGGGCGGGCCGGCCGAAGCCAGCTGACTGCTTGTGGCCCTCCCCATCGGCCAGCGGCGAAAGGTGTGGTGGCCGAGCAAAGCGTCCGGTTCGATGCGGCCACGGGCCGCGAGCGCGGCCGTGAAGCCGGTCGTCACGTCGGTTTCGGTCTCCGCGCTGATGGCGCCAACGGCGGCGAGGATGCTGGCCAGCGTGTCGATGCGCTCCACGCACTGTTGCGCGGGTGGTGACCGATGACCTCTGCGGCGAGACCACAGCCGGAGCCGTCGGCGCAGCGGCCAGGTGGCACCTCTCAGGCGCGCGCTTATCCAGCGCGACCCGCTCGCGCTAGATGACCGCAGCAGTCTGGCCGTTCCCGTGGCGACGCGGCTGCGCGGCGTTCCGGCACTGGTCTGTGCCATGACCCGATGCACAGCAGCGCGGCGGCGTTGCATCAGACGTCGCTGGAGGATCCTGGTCACGACGCCAAGGGGCGGCCGCTCGCGGGGCGGCTTGTATTCCGGCATTGCCAGAGCGCGGCGTAGTTCGGCCTCCGCCTGCAGTCGGAGGTAGGTTTCCGCGCGCCCGCGGTCGGGCACGGCATTCTCACTTGCGGCTGTCACTAGGACCCCCGAATCGCCGCCTGAAACACCCGACACGATATGACGCAAACCAGGCCTAGTGCAACGGCATACCAGTGCCGGTGATCAGCGGCGGACTATCCGCCAGCCGCCACTTTCGTGCCTGACGGTCAGTTCAACTGGATCCTGCCCAGGGGCGCTGAGCGTGACCACCCGGGCGGTCGGCCACGCAGCATGCTGCACCATGACCACGAAGTGGCCGTCCACCACAGCAAGGCCCGGCGCCCACACCCAGGCTAGCCAGCTCACCGGCAGCGCCACCATCAGCCGGACCCCGTCTGCCACCCTGACCGCATCGAGCGCACCCCAGCCTGGCCCGGCATCGACGGCAACCTGGACCTGCGTCAGATCGAGGCCGGCCCACCGTGCCGCCGCCGGCGCCGCCCTGCCCATCAGCGCGGCTGTCAGGGCGGGCCCGGCGCGCTCGGCCCGTACGGCAAGCGGCCCCCAGGCCGACCAGGCATGTGTGACGGCACCGGACAAACGCAGTTGAAAAGGCGTACTGAGAGTAAGGAGGCGTAGCAACTCGTGCCGGCCCTGGTCGCCGTCCTGAACGAGTCGGGCCGGCGCACCGCCCGTCATGACGTGCCCGGGGGGCGGACCGGGGCCTGAAGCCCGGCCGCTGGTAAAAGTACCGCCGCCGCTGACGGTGCCGTGCCGCCTGAGTCGAGTCCGGCGTTGCCTCCAGGCCGGGTTGTTCTGAAGTAGGTCGATCTCGGCTGTCGTGATAGTGACCACATCGTCGGCGGACCTGGGTGCGAGCGACAGCACGACAAGATCGTCGCTGTGCCGCTCCCAGGTTCTGACCAAGTCGAGGCAGGGCGTGGCATCGCCGCCCAGCGCGGCGAGTACCAGGTCGCCTTCCGCGTCCGGATGGTCCACCGCATGCAGCGTGCCGTCCTCCCAGCGGACGGTGTGCTCGCCAGAACTACAGCTGATCTGAGTTTCGACCGGCCCGCACGCGGCCCACCAGGGCGAGATCACAGTCCCTCCTGCCAGTCCAGTGGCACGGTCATGCTGACCTCCCCGGATCTGCTGGTGAGAATGATCTGAAGGTGCCGCGCTGCCGGGTCGATGACCGGACATAGGCTCAATGTCAGGTCGGCGGTGGCATCGCCGTAAGACCAGTCACGGACGGTTGTGGCGTACCACCCGCCGATATCGTCCCGGGCCGTCCAGCGGAACACCTCGCGCCACGGCTGACGGGAGTCGACCGGTTCGGGCCAGCCCCGCGCGTGCACCTCGATCGTCGCCAGGTCGGCGGATGACTGAATGTCGGCGATGGCGCACTGCGCGCCGTCAAGCTCGGGAAGGGTCGCGGCCACCGGTACCGTGCCGCTCGGACCGTCGCGGCAGTCCCGGCGGGCCAGGAGACTGACCCAGTCGGCAGGTAGCGGGCCCGCCGGGATCGCGTCCAGCGGATCCGGCAGCTCGAGGCCGAGCTGGCTGGTGACCGCCACCAGTCTGCGGAGCGCAGGATTCAGCGACCTCATGACTCCGGCAACGAGCAAGGCCTGCGCGGCCCATGCAATGCGCGGGTCCTTGCCGTCCTCTTCGCCGCCAGAGCTGAGCAGCTCCGCTGTCTGTGCGTCCAGGTACCGTTCCGCGGCGTTGTCGGGCGGAAGCCAGATCTTGGTGGTGGGCAGATCGCGTCGCGGGGTGTCCAGCCGCAGCCGGACCGGCTCATTGCCGGGGAGGCTGAAGTCGAGCCAGCGAATTGCCGGAGGCGGCACCGGCGTGATTTGCAGCAGGCCAGTCCAGTGGTCCTCGGCCCCTCCGCCGCTGAAGTGAATGCCGTAGCCGCCGCCCTGGTCGTCGGTTGCGGTGCAGGAGTTGAGGATGTCCCAGGGCACGGGCAGCGGCGTCGGCGCCATCTGGCTGGATGCAAGTCTTGCCCGGATGCCCACCGCCGCCCAGTTACCGTCGACGACCATCGAGGCCAGGTGAACCCGGACGCGCTGGTGCTCAAAGTCGCACACAGCCACTGCGCCAGCCGGAGCGAGCCGCATCGGAACTGGCGGCATGGGCGCGCGCACAAGTCGCTGCACCGGAAAGTAAACGCTGGCGCCGGCGCCTTGTACGCCGCTCGGGCCGTTGAGGAGTTCTGTTGTCGGTATCAGGCTGCGGATGGCCAGGGCAGCTTGCAGGTCAGCAAGCACCTCGCTGGCAGTCGGGTCATCGATGGCACCCGCCGCTGTCAGCGCCCGCGCGACTGCAGTGATGTGCAGCATGCAGCGCTTAGCCGGACGCGCGTCGCCCGGCAGCCTCCAGCCGCTGGAGAGCCAGCGCTCGCTGTCTTGGTACCGTGCCCGCTGCAACTCAGCCTCGGCCTGCACGCGCAGGTACGTTTCCGCGCGCTCACGCGCGGTCGCGGCGGGATCGCTGGTGGCAGCCAATCAGGACCCCCGATCGCTGCTGACAACACTCAGCACGGTATGCCGGAGCCAGCTTGACGGCAAATGTGCCACCGAAACGAGCGACACGCCGGCCCAACATGTGGTGCCGCTAAATGTCAGACCTCCTACATATGGTGTCCGCATAGGACTTGCAGTCAGCGCCCGTCCGGAGGAGTTCACATGCCAGCGACCATGCAGGTGCGCAAGCGCAACGGCGACACCGAGCCCGTCGACGTCAACAAGATCGTGCGCGCGGTCCAGCGCTGGGCCGGTGACCTGGATGACGTGGACCCGATGCGAGTCGCGACGAAAACGATCAGCGGCCTGTACGACGGCGCGACGACTGCGGAACTGGACCGGCTGTCGATTCAGACCGCCGCCGAGATGATCGCTGCCGAGCCGCAGTACTCACGGCTCGCCGCCCGGCTGCTGTCCGGCTACATCGCCAAGGAAGTACGCGGCCAGGGCATCGCGTCGTTCAGCCAGTCGGTCGCGCTCGGCCACGCCGAAGGCCTCATCGGCGACGACACCGCGAAGCTGGTCAAGGACAACGCTCGCAAGCTCGACTTCGCAGTTAATGAGCACGCAGACTTGCAGTTCGAGTACTTCGGCATCAAGACCGTGTATGACCGGTACTTGCTGCGGCACCCGTCGAGCCGGCTGGTCCTCGAGACTCCGCAATACTTCTTGCTCCGCGTCGCCTGCGGCCTCGCCAGGACGCCGGCCGAGGCCATCGGCTTCTATCGGCTGATGTCGGCGCTGGACTACCTGCCGAGCTCCCCGACGCTATTCAACTCCGGAACGAAGCACGCGCAGATGTCGTCCTGCTTCCTGGTCGATTCGCCGCGCGACGAGCTGGACTCGATCTACGCCCGGTACGCACAGGTCGCGCGCCTCAGCAAGTTCTCTGGCGGGATTGGCATCGCCTGGTCGCGTGTCCGCTCCCGCGGCGCGCTGATCCGCGGCACCAACGGGCAGTCCAACGGGATCGTCCCCTGGCTGCGCACACTGGACTCGTCGGTTGCTGCAGTCAACCAGGGCGGCCGCCGGAAGGGCGCCGCCTGCGTCTACCTCGAGCCGTGGCATCCGGACATCGAGGAGTTTCTCGAATTGCGCGACAACACCGGGGAAGACGCGCGCCGTACTCACAACCTGAACGTCGCCAACTGGATCCCGGACGAGTTCATGCGCCGCGTCGAAGCCGACGAAATCTGGTCGCTGATCGACCCGGACGTCGCACCTGAGCTCCCTGACCTGTGGGGACATGCGTTCGATCAGGCCTACCGCCAGGCCGAAGCAGACGGCCGGTACGTGCGCCAGGTCCGGGCACGTGATCTGTACGCGCGAATGATGCGGACGCTTGCCGAGACCGGCAACGGCTGGATGACGTTCAAGGACAGCTCCAACGCCAAGTGCAATCAGACCGTGCAAGCCCGCCACGTGGCGCATGGCTCGAACCTCTGTACGGAGATCATCGAGGTAACGAGCGATTGCGAAACCGCGGTATGCAACCTCGGCTCGGTCAACCTGGCCCGGCACCTGACGGCCGGCCCGGCCGGCGAGTGCGCGGTCGACTGGGCGAAGCTCAGGCAAACCGTGCGGACGGCGCTGCCGTTCCTGGACCGGGTGATCGACACTGGCTATTACCCGAGTGAGCAGGCGGCCGCGTCGAATCCGCGCTGGCGGCCGGTCGGCCTCGGCGTCATGGGCCTTCAGGACGTGCTTTTCGCCCTCCGGCTGCCGTTCGACTCCGGCGACGCCAGGGAGCTGGCCACAAGGATTGCCGAGGAGATCTACCTGACTGCCCTCGAGACATCTGCCGACCTGGCCGAGAGAGATGGCGCGCATCCGATGTTCGGCGAGACGCGCACTGCCTCCGGCCAGCTGCAGCACGACCTGTGGAATGTCGCCGGGGCGCAGCAGGAACGGTGGACCGCGCTACGCGCACGCATCGCCGCGACGGGGCTCCGGAACTCACTGCTCATCGCCATCGCGCCGACTGCGACGATCGCCTCGATCGCCGGGTGTTACGAGTGCATCGAACCGCAGGTGTCCAACCTGTTCAAGCGCGAGACGCTGTCCGGCGAGTTCATTCAGGTCAACAACGCCCTGGTGGCGGAGCTCAAGGCGCACGGGTTGTGGACGGACCCCACCCGGGACGCGATCAAGCGTGCCGACGGATCGGTGCAGGGCATCGCGGCGCTGCCGGCCGAGAGCCGCGAGCTGTTCCGGACTGCCTGGGAACTGCCACAGCGGGCGCTGATCGACATGGCTGCCGGGCGGGCGCCGTTCGTCGATCAGAGCCAGTCGCTGAACTTGTTCATGGCAGCGCCATCCATCGGCAAGCTGTCCTCGATGTACCTGCACGCGTGGAAGTCGGGACTGAAGACGACCTATTACCTGCGGTCACGGCCAGCCACCCGGATCGCGCAGGCGACCGTCGCCCCGGAAGCGCCCGAGCAGCCGGGGTCAGGGGAGCAGCCAGTGCCCCCCCAGCAGGCGGTCGCGTGCTCGCTGGAGAACCCGGAGAGCTGCGAGGCCTGCCAGTGACCACGGACCTGCCGGTGACCACGGACCTTGCAGCGAGCACGGGCCTTCCGGCGAGCACGGGCCTTCCGGCGAGCACGGGTCTTCCGGTGAGCACGGGCCTTCCGGCGAGCACGGAGTTGCCGGTGACCGCCGAACGGCCCGGATCCGCTGCGCACGGCAAGCGCGGGATGCTTCTGGATCCCGGCCTGGACCTGACATTGCGGCCGATGCGCTATCCGCAGTTCTACGACCGCTTCCGGGATGCGATCAGGAACACCTGGACAGTCGAGGAAGTCGACCTGCACTCAGACCTGACCGACCTGCGGAAGCTAACGGCGGGCGAGCGCCACCTCGTTTCCCGGCTTGTCGCGTTCTTTGCTACCGGTGATTCGATAGTGGCGAACAATCTCGTGCTGAACCTGTACCAGCACGTCAACTCACCGGAAGGCCGCCTCTATCTGTCCCGGCAGCTGTTCGAAGAGGCGGTCCACGTGCAGTTCTACCTGACTCTGCTGGACACGTACGTGCCCGATCCGGCCGAGCGGGCACAGGCGTTCGCAGCGGTGGAGAACATCCCGTCGATCCGGCGTAAGGCCGAGTTCTGCTTCCGGTGGATCGACTCGGTCTACCAGCTGCGTGAGCTGCATACCGCCGCCGACCGGCGCTCGTTCCTGCTCAACCTGATCTGCTTCGCGGCCTGCATCGAGGGACTGTTTTTCTATGGCGCGTTCGCGTACGTGTACTTCCTTCGCTCGCGTGGTCTGCTCAACGGGCTCGCGTCCGGCACGAACTGGGTGTTCCGTGATGAGTCCATGCACATGGCGTTCGCCTTCGACGTGGTGGACATCGTCAGGTCGCAGGAGCCCGAGCTCTTTGATTCGGGACTAGCCACGCAGGTACGCGACATGCTCGCCGAGGCGGTGGAGTGCGAAGCGCAGTTCGCCGCTGACCTGCTCGGCCACGGCCTGCCGGGCCTGTCGCTGGCTAGCATGCGCGAGTACCTCCAGCACGTAGCCGACCGGCGGCTGGCCCGGCTCGGCATGGAGCCGCTGTACGGCTCGGCGAACCCGCTGGCGTTCATGGAGCTGCAAGACGTGCAGGAGCTGTCGAACTTCTTCGAGCGGCGGGTGTCGGCCTACCAGGTGGGCGTGACCGGCGCTGTGGCGTTCGACCAGGACTTCTGAGCAGATGCCCTGGCCCGGTGTGCGGTAAAGTCAACTCTCGCGGAGATCGCTGACGTGGCCAGCGTTTTCGGCATCTTGCTGGCCCTCGGCATTCTCGCGATGAGCGTCGGGCTGCTTCGCAGCGAAACAGCCAGCAGCGTCGCCGCGCTGACTGCGGCCGGCGCGACCGGCACAGCCCGCCGGGCCATCTCCGCGGCCACCGCAGGTGCGCTTGCACTAATCGGCGCAGTCGTCGGCACAGCTGCCGGGTACATCGCAGCGATCGGCTTCTTCCGGACTAATCAGCTAGACACGCTGTCGTCGCTGAGCAGCGTCCCGGTGACAAGCCTGCTGCTTATCCTGGTCGGTATGCCCCTGGCTGGCGTGATCGGTGGCTGGCTGCTCGCGGGCCGCGAGCCGGGTGTCATCCGGTCGAGCTGAGGAGCGCGCCCCGCGCGGTCAGGTCGGCGATCACGGCCGGGTCCAGCCTGAGCCAGTCGCCGAGGGCGTCGGCGTTGTGTTCACCTCGCCGTGCGACGCCGCGCCGGACGCTCGCTGACGCAGCTGAGAAGTCGTACGGCATGGCCACTACCCGGCGGCCGTCGCCGGCGACGGACGCGGTGTGGGCGCCGCCGGAGAACACTTCGGCGCTGCTCGCCAGGTCGGCCCAGGCTACGCCAGCGCCCTCGAGTTCCGCGATGAGCGCCGCACGTTCGGGAAATGATGTCATCCAGTCCTGGATTGCCTGCTGGCGCAGTTCTGCCTTCACTGACAGGTCACTGCCGGAGGGCGCCGGGTCGGCGATCAGGCCACGCCGCGACAGCATGACCCACGCATGCTTGGGCGGCGCGGCGATCAGGATGGGCCCGCCGGGCGCCTGCCAGATAGTGCCGCGCGAACTGTACGACTCACCGCTGCCGTCAATCGCGGCGTGGGCGTGATCGTCGCTTGCCGCGACGGCCCCGAGCATGCTCAGGCCGATGTGCTGGCCCCGGCCGGTCGCTGCCCGCTGGTGCAGGGCCGTGAGGACGGCGATCGCCGCGTGCAGCCCGGTCAGCGTGTCGGCAAGAGCGAGCGGCAGATCGGCGGGTTCCCGTCCGTCGAGCTCGGCCTGCCTTGCCAGCAAGCCGGACTCAGCATGGATCACCGGAGCCAGCGCGCGCCGGCCAGCGTCTGAGCCGGTCGCGCCGAACCCGGACACCGACACCATGATCAGCTGCGGATTGGCCGCCGACAGCCGCTCATAACCGAGGCCGAGCCGGTCCATCACGCCGGGCCTGAAGTTCTCGATCAGCACGTCAGCCTGCGCGGCAAGGTCGCGGACGAGGTCGGCTGCGCCAGGCACGGCCAGGTCGATGCCGACGTTCCGCTTGCCCGCGTTCATCTGGGCGTACATGCCGGCCCGGCCATCGATGACGGCCCCGAACAGGTCGGTGACGTCGGTGCGGGGCCCCTCGACGCGGACTACGTCGGCACCGAGATCGCTGAGGATTCGCCCCGCATACGGGCCGGATATCGCTTGTGACATGTCCAGCACGCGCCACGAGGGCAACGGCGCGGGCAGGGCCGCCGTCTCAATTCCCGAGGGTTCGGGGATCGCAGCGTCGTGCGGCGCGGGGAGATGCGGGTGTGTGATGACGAGCCTCCTTCGACGCGATGCAACCGCTGCCGACTCTATATACCTTGATCTCTGGCAGTACTTGCGCCGACGATATGACCGAGGTGAGGGACGATTACCGATATCGATTGTGACCTGGTCATCCGTGGCGGGACCGTCGTTACGACGGGCAGCTCAGGTGAGTGCGACATAGGCGTCGTCAACGGCAAGATCGCGCAGATGGGCGGCACACTTCGCGGCGGGCGGGAGATCAGCGCTTCTGGCTGTCTCGTTCTCCCGGGCGGTGTCGATATGCACGTTCATCTCACGTTGCCATCTCCGCCGGAGCCCGATGAGCCGGACTGGATCGATGATTTCTACAGCGGCTCACGCGCCGCCATCGCAGGTGGCATCACCACGGTCGGGAACATGACTTTCCCGCGCCTAGGAGAGTCGTTGTCGGCGGCAATCGAGCGGGATCTTTCCGTAGCCGCCAACGGCGCGGCCGTCGACTACGTGCTCCACCCGGTACTCCTGAGCCCGACACCTGAATCGCTCGCTGAGTTGCCGCGCCTCGCCGCCGAGGGCCACGCCAGCCTGAAGCTGTTCATGACGATGCCCGAGTTCGAGGCGCAGATTGACGACGTGATCTCGGCAATCCAGCTCGCCGGACGCAGCGGCATGCTGACCTTGCTGCATTGCGAGGACGGCGCTCTTGTCCGGTTCGCTGGCTCGGAGTTGCTCGCGCAGGATCGCGGAAGCGTAGCGAACTGGGCGTTGAGCCGTCCGGATTCCGCCGAGCGCGCGGCCGTTGAGCGGGCGGTGGCAATCTGCGAGGCGACCGGGTCACCTATCTATATCGTCCATCTCTCATCCGCGGCTGCTCTCGACTCAGCCCGGCGGGCGCAGGCAAGAGGACTACCGGTCTTCGTCGAGACGCGTCCGCTGTATCTGCATCTCACCAGCAGAGTGCTTAGCGAACCGGACGCCGGCAAGTACATCGGAAGCCCTCCGCTTCGGGAGACTGCTGACGTCGAGACGATCTGGTCGGGTGTGATCGACGGCTCGATTCACACTCTCGGCAGCGATCACGCTCCCTGGTCCCTTGAGGCTAAGACCGACTCCGAGCTGACTGTGGTCACTGCGCGGCAAGGGGTTGCCGACCTGGAGACAATGCTGCCAATGCTGTTCTCCGAGGGCGTGCGCACCGGCCGGATCTCGCTCAGCCGGTTCGTGTCGCTGATCTCGACGAATCCTGCTCGCCTCTTCGGGCTGTTTCCGCGCAAGGGAACGATCGCCGTCGGCAGCGACGCCGATCTCATCGTCCTCGATCCGCAGCGTCGCCGCGTGATCGATGGCGCCGGGATGCAGTCGCTGGCCGGCTACTCGGTCTACGACGGCTGGGAAGTCTACGGCTGGCCCCGGTTCACCATCAGCCGCGGAGACGTCGTTCTGGAACACGGCGAGGTGGTTGCGCAGCCTGGCCGCGGTGAATGGCTTCGGCGCCCAAGCAGCAGCACGCCGCCGCACACCGGCGCGTGATGCTGCCGGGGCCGCTACGGCCCAAGAGGGACGCGACGAACTCTCGGTGCCCTGACCGGAGCCGGGCCGGGCTGGCGCGGCTTGGTCTCTCGCCGATCTTGCCTGCGCTCGGTCTACCCGGCCAGCCCTTACTTCTAGACTGTGCCGGTATGGGCACCGGTGAGGTCGCGTGACCGCCGCCGACAAGGAATCGTCCTCGTCGTTCGAGCTCGGCACAGACGGCCCGTCCGTCATCCTGGTCGGCGTTGACGATTCGACCACTTCCAGCCGGGCGGGCTGGTACGCAGCCGGCCTGGCCCGCCGGCAGCGGGCCAGGATTGTCGCGGTATTCGTGGCCCCCATCGGGGGCTTCGTCGCCGCCGGATCCGCCGGAGCAGCGCTGCTGGTCGCGAAGGACGAGGCGTTCCGCGAAGCTGCTCGCGAGATGGATCGCCGGGCCCAGGAGATCGCTGCCGAGCTGGGCATATCCATCACGTTCGTCGCAGCCCGCGGAGATCCCTACTCCGAGATCGTCCGCATCGCCGGTGAGGTGCGAGCCGACGCCATCGTGGTCGGCGCGTCCGCGCACGCCGGGCATAGGTTCGTCGGGTCACTGGCCATCCGGCTGGTCCGAGCCGGCAAGTGGCCCGTCACCGTCGTCCCGTGAGCTAGCGGGCGCGGGTGACGGGCTTCAGTTGACTGGCCCCGACATCAGGGCGCCTGCGATCGCCGGGACGGCCTCGCCGATCGGCTCGCTGATGACTGCTGTCGCCAGCGCGTCGTAGGGGGTCGGATCGCGGTTGATGATGACCAGCCGGGCGCCGGCTCGCACAGCAACGGCGCACATCGAGGCGGCCGGCTCGACCGTCAGGGTGCTGCCGACTGCCAGGAAGAGGTCGGCTGCCTCAGCGGCCGCCACGGCACGCGCAAGCACCGCGGCGTCGAGTTGCTGGCCGAACATGACGGTTGCTGATTTGAGGATGCCGCCGCAGTCGGCGCAGGCCGGGTCGCCCTCACCGGCCCGGACCCGGCTGAGCGCCTCGGCCATTTCGCTACGGTGCTCGCAATTGACGCAGACGACCTGGTACATCGTGCCGTGCAGTTCGAGAACGCGATCGGCCGGAGTTCCGGCCCGCTGATGCAGGCCGTCGATGTTCTGCGTTATGACCGTCGTGTCGATAGAACTGAGCGTCAGCTTGGCCAGCGCTAGGTGTGCCGCGTTCGGCTGGGCCGTCCAGGCCGGGTGAGCGAGCCGGGCCTGCCAGGATCGCTGCCTCACCGCGGGGTCAGCGACGTAGACCTGGTATGTCGAGAGCTTCTCCGCGGCCGGGTCCCGGGTCCAGATCCCGGAGGGGCCACGGAAGTCCGGGATCCCGGAGTCCGTCGAGATCCCCGCTCCGGTCAGCACGGCGACGCGGCGGATCCGGGGAGCCCAGCTGGCCAGGTCAAGCTGATCGGCAGCACTCACCCTGCCATCCTTGGACAGCCGCCCCGGCCGGCGCAAACCGGCAGTGCCCGGCCGCCTGCTTCGTGCAGCAGGCAGCCGGCTAGCGGTCGGCCATGATGAACAGCGCGCAGCTCAGGCTGGCGGGTCGTCCTGACGGCGGCCGGCCAGCTTCCAGGCCGCCGGCAGCAGCCCGGCGGCTATCGCGGCCTTGATGGCGTCGCCGATCACGAACGGCGTGAATCCGGCGGCGAGTGTCTCGCCTGCACTGAGGTGCAGGTCGATCCCGAGCCAGGCGCAGCCGAAGGCGTAGATCAGGATCTCGCCGACAAGCATGACGGGCACTGACTTCAGTACCGAGCGGTCAGCGCCGCGCTCGGCCAGGTACCCGCAGGCGGTCGCGGCGAAGAAGAATCCGATGATGTAGCCGAACGACGCGCCAACGTAGCCAGCCGAATGCCCGGCGAACCACGGAACACCGGCCAGGCCGGCCACTGCATACAAGGCCATCGCGGCGGCGGCCCGGCGCCAGCCAAGTGCCGTGCCCGCCAGCAGCACGCCCAGCGTCTGGCCGGTGATCGGTACCGGCGTGAACGACAGGTGGATCGACACCTGGGCTAGCGCTCCGACCAGCCCGGCGGCGCCGGCGACGAGGAGCACATCGCGCACCGCCTGGGCGGCCCGGCCGCGGCTGCGGGCGATCAGGTCGCCGAGCACCAGAGGCTGCGGGCGTGCTATCGCGACTGACGACATGGAGAGGCCTTTCGGGGGGCGGGGACCGTGGAGGCTGGCCTGACGAGGACGGACCATACCATGCCGGTCGGGCGCGACATCCAGGCTGCCAGGTATCGTGCGGGCCGTGGGCGTCGATGAGCGCGGGCAGCGGCGAAGCGATCCGGTCTGCCCGCTGTCGCCCGGCGTCGGCGGGGCGGCCGGCGGCGAGACCATCGAGTTCCTGCGCGGCGACTGGAATGTAGAGCGCCGGATTACCGACCGTAGGACAGGTCAGGATGGCGCCTTCAGCGGCGTGGCCCGGTTCCGGCCGGCTGCAGGCTTCCAGGGGGCCGCAGGTCTCCAGGTAACGACAGGCGCCGAGGTGCTCGAGTACACCGAAGACGGGGAACTGCGGCTCGGCAGCCACCGCGGCCCGGCGCGCCGATCGCTCCTCTACTGCGGCGGCGCGAACGGCGAGGCCGATGTCCGGTTCGCTGACGGACGTGAGTTCTACCGGCTCGACCTGCGCACCGGGACATGGCAGGCGGACCACCCGTGCCGGGCTGACCGCTACCACGTGACAGTGACCCTGCTCAGCCCGGACAGCTTCACCGAGACCTGGCAGGTGGCGGGACCGGACAAGGACTATGAGCTCGAGACGACCTATCGCCGCGCCGGTACCGGGGTTCCGGGCACTGGCCCGGGCGGCTGCGACGCGACCGTGACCTGTCAGCCGGACAGTCCGCGGTGAGCCGGGCCGAGTACACCGGCACGATCCCGCGGCTGCTGGCGGCGGCCGCCGACCGGGACGCTGGCGGCATCTGGCTGCGCAGCGACGCGGGTTCGCTGACGTTCGGCGGCGCGGTCGCGGCAGTTAGCCAGACAGCTGCGGCTCTCCAGGCGGCGGGCGTCGGCAAGGGCGATCTGGTCATGCTGACCGCGAGCACGTCGCCGCCGTACTTGCTGAGCTGGCTTGCGCTGACCTCGCTCGGCGCAGTCGCGGTCGCGGTCAACCCGCGCAGCACGCCGGCCGAGCTAGCCGGGCTGCTCGGCCAGGTCAAGCCGCGGCTGCTGATCACCGACACCCGGCTAGCCGACGTCGTCGGCGCTGCACGAGACGGCGAGACAGCCCTGGCCTCGTTTCCTCCTGAATTTGACGTGCTGTCGCTGATACCGGCTGACTGGGCGGATACCGACGGCGATGGCAACGAGCGGCCCGGGATGCCAGCCTGCCGGACGCTGGCGTGCAGGCCGGACGACATCGCTGTGCTGATCCCGACGTCGGGCACTACCGGCCGGTCCAAGCTGGTCATGCAGACGCACCGGGCGTATGCGATGGCCGGCGAGGGCTTCGGGTTCTGGATGGAGCTCACCGCAGCTGACCGGATGCTGACTACGCTGCCGCTGTTCCACGTCAATGCGCCCGCTTACTCGGTGATGGGATCGCTGGCCTGCGGCGCCGGGCTGGTGCTGGCCGAGCGGTTCTCGGCCAGCACGTTTCCTGGACACTGCCCGGCGGCACGGGGCGACCGAGTTCAACGCGATCGGCGCCATGCTGGAGATCCTGATGCGCCAGCCCGAGCGCCCGACGACGCAGACACGCCGCTGCGGTTGTGCTACACCGGGCCGGCCCCGGAGCGGGACCGGCAGCTTGCCATGGAGCAGCGCTTCGGCCTGCGGATCGTGGTCGGGTACGCGCTGTCCGAGTCGCCCTACGGGCTCATCTGGGCGCGCGGAACGCGGCCGTTCGGCACGCTCGGCACGGTGCGGCAGCACCCGGTGCTCGGCACCATCAATCACGCCCGGGTTGTCGGCGAGTCGGGCTCGGTCGCCGGGCCGGGCGGGACCGGTGAGCTCGAACTGAGCAACCCGGTGCTGACGCCTGGCTACTGGGGCATGCCCGCCGAGTCCGCCGCGCTGATGCACGACGGCTGGCTGCGCACCGGCGACCTGGTGACCGTCGGCGACGACGGCACCTACACGTTCATCTCCCGGGTCAAGGAAGTGATCCGGCGGCGCGGGGAGAATCTGTCGCCGCTGGAGGTCGAGGACGTCCTGATGGCACACCCGGCAGTGCTGGAGATGCGCCGTCGTCGGCGTTCCGTCAGAACTGTCCGAAGAAGACGTCAAGGCATTCATCGTGCCTGCAGCTGGCGTGCAGCAGATCGACTTTGGCGAGCTGCGGTCGTTCGCGGCCGCCCGGCTCGCTGCTTTCAAAGTGCCGCGGTACTGGCAGCAGATCGCCGAGCTACCGCGCACGCCTACGGCCCGGGTCGCTAAGCACCGGCTGCCGGAGGGTCATCCGGATGGTGAGTACGACGCCGAATCAGCCCAGCTGAGCCAGCAACCGTCGAGGCGGGAAGCGGCGCAGATCTACGAAGGAGAACTGTGACTGAGTACCCGACCTCGATCGGCACCGCTGACGCCACCACGATCACTGTCCTCGGCCAGAACCTTGCCGAGGATCTGATGGGACAGATCAGCTTCGGCGAGCTTGCATTCTGGCTGGCTGCGCTCCGCCGGCCGGCTGCGGGCGAGCTGAAGCTATTCGAGTCGGTGCTTGTCGCGCTTGCCGACCACGGCTTCACCCCGTCGGTGATCGCGGCCCGGCTCACCCTCACTGGCGCGCCGGAATCCGTGCAGGGCGCGCTGGCGGCGGGCTTGCTCGGCGGCGGCTCGCGGTACCTGGGGGTGACCGAGGACTGCGGCCGCTTCCTCGCGACTACGCTGGCCGCGCACGATGGCCCTCTGCCAGATACCGATACAGGCTGGGATGAGCTGGCAACGACCGCTGTCCGGGCGCAGCGGGCGGCGGGGAAGCTGGTCCCGGGACTCGGGCATCCTGTGCACAAGGAGGGTGACCCGCGCACGCCGGTCATCTTCCGGATCGCCGAGGAGTCCGGCGTGCTGGGCCCGCACCTGCTGCTGTTCGCGGCGGTCGGCCGGGTGCATCCGGGGATCATCGGCCGGACGCTGCCGCTGAACGGCGCCGGGGTGTGCGGGGCCGCGCTGGCCGACCTTGGTTTCCCGCCGGACCTGCTGCGCGGGTTCGCGCTGCTGGCACGCACGGCCGGGCTGCTTGGCCACCTGGCCGAGGAGATGCGCAACCCGGCCGGGAATTCCATCTACCGCGAGATCGACGAGGCCGTCCGGTACGTGCCGCCGCCGGAGCCCTAGCGGAGCCCTGTTGCCCGTGCGGCTACTACTGACACCGACAAAACGGGCCAACTGCGCAGCAGTTGCGTTCATGGATGTGAGTTCACTGTCGCTTATAGCGAGCAGTGGACTCACTTTCACTGGCAGCGAACGTTCCCCTATTAGCGACATAGCATAATTAAGCGATCGCTGCCGACGCGCTGTCCTTTCTCGGCTCCGCGTTCTTCCTGCACCGGATCCGGCCGGAAGAGCCGCCGCCGGATCGCAGCGGCAAGGGAGCGATGACCGCCGGAGCGCGATTCATCGCCCGCTCGCCGATCGTGCGTGCCTCGTTGCTAGCGGTCGCGGTCATCAACTTCTTCAATCTGATGTTCTCCGCGCTGTTCCTGCTGTTCGCGGTTCGTGTCCTGCACGTCAACGCAGGCGAGATCGGGCTGGTCCTCGGGCTAGCCGCGAGCGGCGGCGTGATCGGCGCCTGGCTCACGAAGCGAATCGCCGACCGGATCGGGGTGGGCTGGGCCTACGCTCTCGGCTGCCTCGGATTCACCGCGCCGCTCATGCTCGTGCCGCTGGCCGGCGGCCCGCGTCCGGTCGTCCTCAGCATGCTGTTCGCGGCAGAGTTCCTGTCCGACTTCGGGGTCATGGTGCTCGACATCAGCATCGGCTCGATCTTCGCCGCCGTCATTCCCGGTGACTTGCGGTCCCGGGTATCTGGCGCGTTCCAGGCGGTCAACTATGGCGCCCGGCCCGTCGGCTCACTGCTCGGCGGCCTGCTGGGAACGCTGATCGGCCTGCGTGCCGCGCTCTGGATTGCCAGCGTCGGCGGCCTCATCGGATTCCTGTTGCTCCTGCCATCTCCGCTTCCGGCCTACCGCATGCCGTCAGCGGTCAGCACTGAGCCTGCGACTGCCGAGCGTGGCCGCTGAGACGGGCGCGAAATAGCCCGTTCCCGTCAGGAAGTCTGGTCTTAGCCTGAGTGGGAAGCTGCCGTCTTGCGCAACACATGGTTGACCCGCTGCGCGAGGGGCACTGGACAATGCTAGTGCGGCGCAGGGATCAGAAGGAGGCGACCAGATGGCCAGGGTGATCGGCTGGCTAGTCGTGGCGTTCGTTGTCTTCTACTTATTGACCGACCCCGCTGGAGCGGCTGCCTTAGTGCAGCGCGTCTTTGATGACTTGCGCACGTTCGCAGACTCACTGTCGACGTTTGTCAGTCACCTGTAACGCGAAGCACGGCGACCAACCGCGGCGCTGAGCACGGTTGCGAGCGACCCCCGGTCCTCAGATCCGGAAGAACAGGTTCAGGAACCGGTTGGCCAGCGCCGTGTCGCCGGTTGCGGTGCCGCCGTTGATCCGGCCGAACGCGGTGAGCACCATGCTGCCGGGGTCGAATTCCAGCATGGCCGGCAAGTCGTCGATGCTGCCCGGCTCGTAGCTCATGCCGCCGTCGCCGATCGAAACCCGGGTGTCGCCCGCGTTCCGGCCGCTGACCCGGATCCCGATGCTGAACGGCGTCAGGTCGGCGTCCGGCCGGATGGTGGACTGCCAGATGATGAACATGAACGGGACGAGCAGGTCAGCCGCATCGGCCGACAGCGCGTGCGCGTGTCCGCTGCCCTGCCTGATGTCCCAGGTGTGCACGCCGTAGTCCATCAGCTGGCCGCCTGCGTACACGAACGCCGGTACCGGGCCCATGTAGGCGTGCGGGACGATCAGGCCGGTCCACTCGTCCGCCGTCAGCGGCTCCAGGATTCCCATCATCTTGTCCAGGTCGGCGCGAGCGCGGGACAGCAGCTCTTGCTGTGACTCCGCGCCGACCTCCTGGCCGCTTCGCCCGGCGAGCTCGTGCATGACAACGAGGCCATACGGCGCTGGCGCCTCAGCCCCGGACCGGGCCGTGTCGAACGCCCGGAAATAGCCCTCTGTTGTGTCGACGATGTGCCCGACGACGTCCCTGACTTTCCAGCTTTCGCACGCCGTCGGGGCATCCCACGCACCCGGTGCCCCCGCCAGCGCGAACATCTCGTCGGCCTCATTGCGGACGACCTGCAGGATCGTGTCCTTGCCCTCGTAGGTCATGGCGTTCCACTGACTCATGTCCGACCTCTTCTCGGCCTTAGGTTCGGAATGTGAACTGCTGTGCGGTCCACAGTTAGCAAGCCCAGCGCACAACGGGACGCCGTGTCAACGAACCTTTAATACCGGGAACGAGCAATTGCCGCCCGCGGCCGTCTCTCAGGCCGCGGCTCAGCGCCGGCGGCGGCCTTAGCGCCGGCGGTGCTCGAGACTCTCAGCCGGCCAGGCTGAGACTGGCCAGCGCCGCGCCGTACCGGATCGCGACGAGCTGGCCGATGGCCTGATGACTACCTAGCGTGGGCGCGCACGGCGCGCCGAGCGCCGCGCTCAGATCTTCGAGCACGGCGAGGTTGGTTTCCGGCCCGATCAGGCAGGGAGCGAGAACGGGCCTGGCGGCGCCGGACTCACTGAGCCGGTTGACCGCGTCGACGATGCTGGCCGGGTCGCCGAGCGAGGCTGGCACCACCGGTACCGAGAGCCGGGATGCCAGCAGAACCGCGGCAACCCCGGCAGCGCTCGCGGCCTGCTCGCCTACATCCGCCAGAACAACGACGCCCCGGCTCTCAGCCGAGATACTCAGCCCGGTCGAACGGGCTGGCCTGGCCAGGCCAGCGTCGGCGAGGCGCGCGTGCAGAGCTTCGGCTACCAGCGGGTGAGGTCCCAGGTGCCCGGCCACGACGGCCGGAATCGCCGGCTGGACGGCGAGTTGCCGCAGCCTCACGTCGATGTTGGCGTTCGGGCTCAGCAGCAGCGGGACGATCACGCAGGGGAACTGATCGTGGTTCTCCGAGTCCGGGCCGTCCGGCAGGAGGCACTCGGACAGCAGCAGTTCGTCGCCTTCGAGGTAACCGACCCGGATGTCGACTCCGGGGCATGATAGCCCGGCGATTTCGGCCACGCGTGAGCCGATGTCGGCTGCGTCAGCCTGAGCCCGGCCGGGAACAGCGAGCACAAGGGCGGGCGCATCCGACGCCACCGACAGCCGGTGCGGACTGCGGTGCCGGCCGGCCGGGCGGGTGCGGGTGGTCCTTCTGGGCAGGACGCCGACGCCGTCTGGCGCGGCGCCGCGCTGCGGGAGGGCGTTTGTTTCGCGTTGGGGGAGGGCGTTTGTTTCGCGTTGGGGGAGGGCGTTTGTTTCGCGTTGCGGGAGTGCGCCGGTGTCGCGTTGCGGGAGTGCGCCGGTGTCGCGTTGGGGGAGTGCGCCGTCGCGTTGAGGGAGTGCGCCGTCGCGTTGAGGGAGTGCGCCGGAATTGCGCTGCGGGAGGCCGCCCTCGGAAACTTGCGGGAAAGCCCCGGTGTCGCGTTGGGGGAGGGCGCCGGTGTCACGCTGGGGGAGGGCGCCGGTGTCACGCTGGGGGAGAGATCCCGCATCGCGTTGTGGCAGTTGCCCGCCCGGCTGGGGAAGACCGCCGCGCTCTGGAAGGCGGCCGCGCTGAAGCGGCGAATCGCCACCCGGCTCCGGTCGTTCCGACTCCCGGAACTGCGGGTCAGAGGCTGGTCCAGCTCCAGGCGAGCCCGCATCAGGTGAGCTCGTCTCCCAGAAGAACCGCCGCTGCGGGAGTTCGTCGGCGGACGATGGCGCTGCCGACGAAGACAGTGACTCTGCGCGCTCGAAGAATGACCCGCCGCTCGAAGGCGATGCTTCGCCCGCTGGCATGCGTCGTGGCAGTTCGGCGCCGCTATCAGGCAGCGCGTCCGCCGACTGCGGCTCTGCTGGCTGGCTCGGGTCCGTCACCTGTCAGATCGTAATAGGCCTGCAGAGCGGTTGGCGCGCCTTCCAGGATCTTCACGACAAAGCCGCTGCCGGTCCCGATCAGTGCTGCTCAGCTGGCAGCATGCTCCTTACCACGGCGATCAGCGCTGTCTTCTGGTCCTCGCTGAGCCGGGGCTCGGCCCTGATTGCCGCCTCGATGCTGGGCGGTGCGCCCTGAGCTGCTGCCTCGGCACTGGTGTCCTTGTGCAGCAGGCCGGCCTGGGCTAGCAGTGTCTCCGCGGACACGTTCAGGGCGTCGGAGATCAGCCTGATGACCCGGACCGAAGGCTGGTGGAGGCCGCGCTCGATCTGGCTCAGGTACGGGTTGGAGAGCTTCGTTCGCTCAGCAAGCTGCCGCAACGACAAGTTGGCCATCTTGCGCTTGTCGCGGATGAACGCGCCGAGCGCCTGCATCTGCGAGTCCCACGATTCGGCCATCTCATCTCTCGTTCGCACCCGGAATCTTGCGCTGGACTCATCGCGCGGCGTCGGGTCACGCGGCGTGGGGCCCGCCGCGGAAGCAAGCGACCAGCCCTGCCAGCCGCGGGGGCGGTCGGCAGGGCCGTCGTCGGCGGGTGGCGTCGGCACTTCTTGCGGTTGCACTACTTGGAGCTGCGCGACTTGCCGCTAGCTGACTTCGAAGTGGACCTGCCGGTGGTGCTGGCTCGCCCGGTGGTGCTGGCCCGCTTCGTGGAGCTGGTGCGGCCCGTCGTGCTAGTCCGCTGCGAGGCCCCGGCTGACCTCGTCGTGCTAGCTGACTTGCCAGCGCTGTCTGCCTTTGCAGGGCTAGCGAGCTTTGCGGTACCGCGCGACTTGGTGGTGCTGGTGCCCGCGGCCTTGGTCGCCCTGGTCGACTTCGCTGTGCTGGACGTCTTGGCCGGGCTGGCCGTCTTGCTGGCACTGGCCGACTTGGTGCTCGGCCGGGCAGCCCGCGGCTTACGCGTCCTGGCTGCACCGGCGGCCGCAGCTTCCCCGGCATCGCCGTCGGCGACGCGTAGCGGGGTGACGTTGTTTTCCGCGGCGGCAATGTCAGCAGGAGTGGCGAGGCGCTCTGCCCTGACGGTGCTTCGGCCATTGGCTTCCGGCTGTGTGAGCCTCCGGACTCCTGGCAGCCCCTCGACCACCTGGGTCAACTTGGCAACACGCTGCGCAACAACCGGGCTCGCGGACTGTATCGCTCGGCCGGCAAGCTCGCGCTGCCTTGCGACGACCTGGTCGGCGAACTGCCGCTGATTCGCGACAGCCCGGTCAGCCAACTGCCTCTGGCTGGCGATGGCCCGGTCAGCAAGTTGGCGCTGGCTGGCCAGGAACTGGTCGGCGAGCTCCTGCGACCTGGCCCGCAATTTAGCCGGGTCGGTCAGCTTGCCCAGTGCCGGGATGTTCGACCGGACGGCCTTGGCGCGCTCGTTGCCAGTGCGGATCGCATCGGCTACGGCTTCGCGGCTCTTGCGAACCTGGTCCTGGCTCTTACGGACCTGGTCATGGCCCTTGCGGAACTGCTCCTGGCCGCGGTGCACGACGGCGGCCAGCTGGTCCTGGACTTCCTGCGCCAGTGCGCGGGTATCAATCATCAGCGCCTCCTCTTAAGGTCACGTGCATACTATACCAAGCGCTGCGCGCAATATGTCAAGCGCCGGTTCACGCTTGGTAGCCAGAGCGAGTCGCTGTGTCGCTGGCCCTGAACCTGCGGCATCGTGCGTCGCGGGTTCTGCCGAGTGAGATAGCCGGGAACGGCCGGGCTAACAAACTCTGCTAGCCCGGCAGCTCGTCAGGCCTGCTGCACGAGCGTCAGGCCGTTGCCGTCCTGGTCCCGGAAGCTGAACATCGGCGGGACGCCGGGCCAGCGCAGTACCTCGCCAGCGTCGACGTCGCGTGCGAGCAACGCCGAGTGATCGGCGTCGGCATTGGCGGTGGTCAGCCGAATCCCGGTCTGGACGCCGGCCGAGACTCGTCGTGCTCTTGCACGAGCGCAATCGACGGTCCGTCGCTGGACGGACTGACCTCGATCCAGCGCGTTCCCCCCGGTATGGCCACGTCCAGGCGCTTGCTAAAGCCAAGGACAGATGTGTAGAACTCCAGGGCTTTGTCCTGGTCACGAACCGGTACGCCGATCGTGCGCACGCCGGTGATCTGGGTGGCTGGGGTGGTAGTGCCTGGCATCGTCGCCTCGCCTTCGGTGCTGGCAGGATCAGCCCAGGCCGCTGTACATCAGCGAGCCAGGCGTCGTCAGCAGCTCACCGGTCTCCAGCCAGGTCTTCAGGCCGGACAGGATCATCGGCCAGCCACCGTAGATCTGGTCGTTGGCGCCCTCGCGGAGCTGGTCATGAGTCACGATCAGCCGGCAGGAGTCTGCGACCTGCTCGATTTCCCAGGTGACCCGGCTGGGTCCCGCACTCTTGACCTCGTCGCTCCACAGCGCGGTCATGGTGTGAACCAGCCTGCGTGGCGGGTCGACCTCGAGGACCTCGCCATCCCCGAGGAGGCCCGGCGCGCCAGGGTGTCCCAACTCCAGCCGCGCTCCTGGCGTCCAGTCGGACGTCACGCCAGCGCCGAAGTTGTACTTGCTCCTGATCTGCGGGTCGATGATCGCCTGCCATAGGCGCTCGGGCGTTGTGCGGATGTAGATCTCGAAGACCTTCTCCATCGACTTCTCCAGATTCTGTTTCAGGTCGCTGAGCGCAGCGGCCCAGGGCTCTGCGTACTTGCTGACCCACCGGTCATGGATCAGACGGATCGGGACCGGGTTGAGGAAGTGGAGCTTCTCCCGGCCGCGCCTCCTGGTCACGATGAGGCCGGCGTCCTCGAGTTGCCGCAGGTGCTTCATGACGCCGAAGCGCGTCATCGGGAACCGCTCCTCCAGCGCGCTAAGGGTCTGCCCGTCGGCCCGGAAGAGCTCGTCGAGCAACTCCCGCCGGGTCGGGTCGGCCAGGGCCTTGAACACCTCGTCCACGCCTCAGAGAATAGGTGACCGATTGGTCACATGTCAACCGGGCGGCGCTCGGGCCGGGCCGCGTGCGGGAATCGGCAGGCGACCAACTAGCGTGCAGCTATGACAGATGCCTGGCCGGCCGTGTCCTATGAGCAGTGGAGCGCGACCTGCGACACCCTGCACGCGCACACCCAGGTACTCGGCAAGTTCGCGGTGGCGCTGGCGCCGCCCGAGCCGCAACTGCAGCACGCAGCGCTGCGGCTGACTGCGCGAGGCTGGGAGACGGCACCGTTGCCTGCCCCGGACGGCTCCGGGCGCCTCGTCGTCCTGCTTGACCTGCACACCCACGAGGCGGTCGCCGAGCACAGCGACGGCCGGACCGAGCGCGTACCGCTGACGCCAGACCGGCCGGTCGGCACGGTCACCCGCGAGCTGCTGGCCGGCGTCCGCAGGCTGGCCGGCGACGTGCATATCGACCCGACGCCGCAGGAGGTGCCCTGGAACGTCCCGCTTGATGAGGACGACGAGCACGCGACGTATGACCGCGACCAGGTGGCGGACTACTTCGCCGCAGCCGGCCGGGCCGCGGAGGTGCTGACTGAGTTCCGCGCGCCCTATCGCGGCCGGTCAACGCCGGTCAACGCCTGGTGGGGATCGTTCGACCTGGCAGTGAGCCTGTTCTCCGGCCAGGAAGCCGAGCCGCCGTCAGCCGACTTCATCATGCGGAACTCGATGGACGCCCAGGAGGTGGCAGTCGGCTGGTGGCCCGGAGATCCGCGGCATCCGGCCGCGGCGTTCTACGCCTACGCGCATCCTGCCCCGCCGGCGTTCGCTGACGGAGCGGTCGGGCCAGCTGCCGCGCACTGGGATGGCGCCCTCGGCGAGTACATCCTGAACTGGGACGACGTCCGGGCCAGTGCGGATCCGCACGCGACCGCGCTGGAGTTCGTCGGGTCTGCTTTCAATCACGCGTGCGCAGTCTGCCAGTGGGACGGTGCCCTGGCGGCGAGCGCGCACGGCACGCCGCCGCCTGTGCACTAGCTGCGGCTGCCCGCCCCGGGCTGGCATGCTGGCCCGGTGAGCTCCAGAATCGCCGCCGCCGCAGACCCGCCGGTCCCGCTTGTGGCGCGCAGCCGAAGTGCAGGAATGTGCCGCTGCGCGCGATACTCGTGACGGTTGCCGTGGTCGTGCTGGTCTACCTCGGCGGGAAGATCATCGACCGGGAGCGCAGCGTGATCCTGCTGCTGGTCGTCTCCGGGTTCATTGCGCTGCTGCTGAATCCGCTTGTGGTGACTCTGCAGCGGCGGGTTGGCCGGCGTGGCATCGCAGTGACGGTGGTGACGTTGCTGGCCGTCTGCGCGTTTGCCGGGCTGGTTGTGGCCTTCGGGTACCCGCTGGTCAACGGCATCAGCCACCTCGCGGACAACCTGCCGACCTACGTCAAGAACGCCCAGCACGGACAGGGCCTGGATCGGCCGCGTAGTCACCAGGTACCACCTGCAGCGCTGGGTGGAGAAGAACGCGCCGAAGCTGGCAGGTTACGGCCGCGACCTGGCGCATCCGGCGCTGAGTCTGGGCAAGGGCGCAGTGTCACTGGTGTTCTCGCTGTTCACGATCTTCGTCCTGGTGGTGCTGATACTGCTGGAGGCACCGAAGCTCCGGGTCGGGCTTCTCGGCCTGATGACGCCCGAGCGAGCGGACCGGTACAGCTCGGTCGCCAGGGAGGTTAACCGCTCGGTCATCGGTTACATGCTGGGGAACTTCGCCACGTCGGTCATCGCCGGAGTGGTGGTCCTCGCCACGCTGTTCCCGCTCGGGGTCCCGTTCCCGGTCTTGTGGGCGCTCTGGGTGGCGCTCGTTGACTTCCTGCCGATGATCGGCGGCGCGCTTGCCGGGATCCCGGTCGTGCTGTTCGCGCTGACGCACTCGGTGTCGGCGGGAGTGGTGACGCTGGTCGTCTTCCTGATCTACACGCAGGTCGAGAACCATGTGCTCAACCCCGTCATCATGAGCCGCACCGTGCGGATCAACCCGTTGCTTGTGCTGGTCTCGATCCTCGTCGGCGCTTCGCTCGGCAGCTGGATCGGCGGGTTCTTCGGCGGTTTCGTCGCGGCCCTGCTCGCGATCCCGGCCGCCGGAGCGATCCAGGTGATCGTCAAGGCGGTATGGCGGTCTACAGAGCCGACGGCGGAGGCTCCGGCAGCCCGGACAGTCGTCACGCTTCCCGGTGAGATCGAGCCCGGCGGAGCTTCAGCTGGCCCGCGACCCGTCGGCGCCGAGTAACGCGCGCTCAGCCGGATATCGGTGTGCCCGGCAGCAGAGGCAGGCGGGATGGCGGCTTGATCTCCTCGAGCCGCAAGTAGGTCACCAGGCGCTGACCGCCTCGTGCCGCGAGCGTCGCGAGCACCTGCTGCAGTTCGGCGACGTCTCTGGCCACCACGGTCAGCAGATAGTCCATCTCGCCAGTGACGTTGTCCGCGGCGATGATCTGCGGCAGCGCCCTCACCTGGTCTTCGAACGCGCGAGTGGCCCGCGGGTCATGGCGGCCAAGCGTGGCCGCGACGTACATCTGCAACGGGAAGCCGACGGCTGCCGCGTCCAGCCGCGCGCTGATCACTTTGATCACCCCCGACGCCTTGAGCCGGCGAACCCGGTTCAGCGTCGCGGCTGGTGACAATCCGACCATCCTGGACAGCTCGACATTCGTGCGGTCAGCATCTGCCTGTAGCTCGGAGAGAAGCAACAAGTCAATTTCGTCAAGTACAACGGCCATGATCCCAAATAATATCTTGTTGTCAGTACGTGCGCCCGAATTGAGCACGTCGGCCGGTGAAGCTGAATCATGACTAGCAGCCGTCGACTGACCTTCCCGGCCCTGATAGTCGCAGGTGTCCTGTGGGGCACCACCGTGCCGCTATCCAAGCTCGCCCTCGGCTGGATGCCGCCTGGCTGGCTGGCGTTCGCCAGGTTCGCGCTTGCTGGCGTCATCTTGATGGCGCTGAGCCGCTCACGGCTGCGCACTGCCTGCAGTCCAGCGATCCTGATCAGCGGCGGCCTCGGTTATGGCGGCTCAGTGCTGCTGCAGAACCTGGGTATCCAGCGCACTAGCGTGACCCACGCGGCGCTACTGATCGGCGCCACGCCTGTGCTCGTCGCGATCATCGCGGCCGTGCTGCGGCACAGCGTCGCGAGGCCGGTCGCCTGGGCTGGATTTGGCCTGTCGCTCGCGGGCGTTGGTTTCGTTGCGACCGGGCAGGGCTCGGGGTCGACCCTCGGCGGCGACGGTCTGGTCCTCGCCGCGCAACTTGTCTCAGCCTGCTTTACCGTCTCGCAGGCCCGCCTGCTGCGTGGCCGCGACCCCATCGCGGTGACCGGAGTGCAACTGCTGTCCGCTGCTGTCTTCGTGCTCCCGATTGCGCTGACCACCGAACACCACCTGGCCGGGCCTGTGAGCACGGCGGCGCTGGTGGCCACCGTCGGTTTGGTGCTGGCCGGCACCGTTGGCCCGACAGCGCTGTTCGCCTTCGGCCAGAGCAAGGTTTCGGCCGATATCGCAGGCGCCTTCCTGAACATCGAACCGCTGGTCGGCGCCCTCATGGGCATGGCGCTGTTCGCCGATCCGCTCGGGCCGGTTCAGGTCGCTGGCGGGCTCGCCATCATGGCAGGCATCGGGCTGAGCAGCTATCAGGTGGTGCGCGGGGAACGGCTGCGCAGCGCCGGGCGGGCCACCGCAAGCGAGCCTGCGGTCCCTCACCTGGGTCCGGGCACCGTTCGCGCCGGCGTGGCTGGCGCACTCGCGTCGCTGCCAGGCCCCGGCGAAGCGCCGAGCGTAGTGCGGCACCGCCGGTTCGCTCGGCTGCGGCGCGATGGCGCTAGCGGGCTCGCTAGCCGTGTCAGGCCTGCCGGGCACATCAGGGGGCGCGCCATGGCCGGCGGCAGCCTGCCAGGTACCGGGCGGCGCTCGGGCGATGGGCGCAGGCCGGAGGCAAGCGCCGGCCGCGCCGCACGGGCACCGGCCGCGGGTCAGATGACGGCCGGCCGCGGCGTCCAGGTGCGGGCCGAGTGTCAGCCGTCGGACTTGACCAGGTCTGAGACGCGGCTCAGCCGTCAGCCCGAAGTTCGCGGACCATGGCACAGCGACCCCAGACCTCGAGAGCGGACCGCGCCTCCTCAGCGCGCACCGCTGTCAGTTCGGGCCCCAGCTCGCCGGCCGGGAAGGTCCGGTAGCCGCACGATGATGCACCCGGCGACACTGCCTCCCACCTGGGCGACCCAGACGTGGCCGACCTGGATGTGAGCGCGGATCTCCTCAGGCGTCGGCGGCGGGTTGTCAGCAACGGCGTCCATGCCCGCGCCCCGGAACATCGTCCCGGCGTCGAGGATCACCTCGATGATCGTCTGTGCGTCGCCGGCGGTCGCGAGACGAATCTCGACGTCTGGTTCGGGGCTCGCCGAGTGCCGCACGCGTGCATTCTAGGCGGATGCGGCTCGAAAGTTACGCCCCGATCCCGGGCGCGAGTTGAGCGCAGGGTTGCGCTCGGGCGGTCCGATCCAGCAGGCTCGCGGGGTGATCTCGCTGAAGTCAGTAGGAGTGGTCGGCGCCGGAATACTCGGCCTGGCCGTCGCACGGGAGCTGACCATCCGGTTCCCGGGCACGTCCGTGACGGTCTTCGAGAAAGAAGGCCACGTCGCGGCGCATCAGAGCGGCCACAACAGCGGCGTCGTGCACGCAGGCGTGTATTACCCGCCGGGCAGCCTGAAGGCAGTGCTGTGCCGCCGCGGTGCGGCTATGACTCGCGAGTTCTGCCAGGAGCACGGGGTACGGGTGCGCGAGCTTGGCAAGCTGATCGTGGCCGTGTCCGAGCAGGAACTCCCGGGGCTCGCGGAGATCGAGCGCCGCTCCACGCTGAACCAGGTGCCTGGTATCCGCCGCCTGAGCCAGCCGCAGATCGCTGAAATAGAGCCCCACATCCGCGGGCTGGCTGCGCTGCACTCGCCGTCCACCGCGGCTGTCGACTACGTAGCGATGTGCGAGGAACTCGCCCGTGCCGTCAAGTCCTCGGGCGGGGAGGTTCTGCTCAGCACGCCGGTCACCGCGGTTCGCGAGACAGCGTCCGGAGTCCGGGTGAGTTCGGCCGCCGCTGCGTGGGACTTCGATTACCTGATCGTCTGTGCCGGGCTCAGCAGCGATTACTTCGCCGCGAACCTGGGTCGGCCCGGTGACCTGCGAATCGTCCCGTTCAGGGGCGAGTATTACGAACTACGGCCGCAGGTGCGAGACCGCGTCCGCGGCATGGTCTATCCGGTACCCGACCCTCGCTACCCGTTCCTTGGCGTGCATCTGACCCGGCACGTCGACGACACCGTGAATGTCGGGCCGAACGCGGTCCTGGCGCTCGCGTTCGAGGGCTACCGGTGGACGAACGTGAGCCTGCACGACATGGCGCAGGTCGCGCGTTGGCCGGGTACCTGGCAGCTCGCCCGCAAGCACTGGCGCAGCGGGATCAGGGAGATCAGCGGCTCGTTGTCCAAGCGCCGTTACCTTGGCAACGTGCGCGCTTACCTTCCGGACCTGGAACTGCCTGACCTGGTCAGGTCGAAATCCGGGGTCCGCGCCCAGGCGGTGCGCCGCGACGGCAGCCTCGAGGACGACTTCGTGCTGCAGGCTGACGGGCGAGTGCTTCTCGTCCGCAACGCCCCGTCGCCGGCTGCCACTGCCAGCCTGGCGATTGCCGAGCACGTGGTATCGACGGTGGGCGCTTAGACCTCGGCCTGGTGGGTCACAGCCCTGGTCATCTTCGACCGACGGGGTGCGGAACCGGTACTCCGCAGGAGCGCTGCCGCTACGACAACCGCTGCCATGGCAAGTCCGGCGCCAGCAGCGAAGGCGAGCCGGTAGCCGGATGTCAGTGCCTCAGCGCTATCGAATCCGGCCAGATGAAGGCTGGCAGTCCGGGCGGCGGCCAGTGTGGATAGCACTGCCACGCCGAGCGCCGCGCCGATCTGCTGAGTGGTGTTGAACAGGCCAGAGACCAGTCCGGCGTCGCTTCGCGTGGCGCCAGACATGCCGAGTGATGCCAGCGCGGGCAAGGTCAGCCCTCCGCCGGCGCCGAACAGCACCAGCGGCCCGAGCAGGTGCACCAGGTAACTTCCGCGCTCCGGGACAGAGGTCAGCGACGCGAGCGCGACGACGATAAGCAGCAGGCCGGCGAGCAGCATCGCGCGCGGCCCGAACCGGGCGGCGATGCGGGCGGAGAAGCCGAGCGAGACCGTGCCGATAACGGCAGCTGCCGGAAGAAGGCCCAGACCAGATATTGCCGCGCTGTAGCCCAGGACGCGCTGCATGTAGAGGGTGACGACGACCTGGAATCCGAACGCCGCGGCTATCACCAGGAGTTGTGCGATGTTCGCGCCGCTGACGCTGCGGACGGAAAAGATGCGCAGTGGCAGTGGCAGTAGCGGACTGCGGGCCGTTGCCTGTCGCGCGACGAACGCCGCGAGAAGTGCCACGGCCACGGCGGCTGTCAATAGCGTGCGACTCGATCCCCAGCCGTGCTGAGTCGTTCCGCCGATCGCGTAGACGCCGAGCATCAGGCCCGCCGTGGCCAGGCTGGCCCCGATCCAGTCTGCGCTGCCGCGCACCTTGACTCCAGGGTCGGAATCCAGGGCCCGGACGGCGAGCAGGATAGCGGTGATCCCGATGGGCACGTTGACGAAGAAGATCCAGTGCCAGCCCAAGGTCTGCGTCAAGACCCCGCCGAGCACGAGGCCGACAGACGCGCCGGCGGCGCCGACGAAGCTGAAGGCGCCGATTGCCTTCGCCTGCTCGAGTGGTTCCGGGAACAGGGTCACGATCATGCCCAGGCTCACCGCCGACACCATCGCACCGCCGATCCCTTGCGCAAACCGAGCGGCGATCAGCAGTGCTGGACTGGTGGACAGGCCGCACATCAGTGACGCGGCGGTAAACACCGCCAGCCCGCCGCTGAATATAAGTTTGCGGCCGGTGAGGTCGCCTAGCCTTCCGGCGAGCAGCAGCAAGCTGCCGAACGCGATGAGGTAGGCGTTGATCACCCAGCCGAGATTGCCGGGGGAGAACCCGAGGTCGCGCTGGATGGACGGCAGGGCGACGGTGACGATCGTCCCGTCAAGGATGATCATCAGGCTGGCGCCGCAGAGCAGCCACATCGCGATCCGGCGCGTGCTGTCGCCCGATGCAGGGATCTTGACCGGCGTGCGGTTGCTGCTACTCGCGCTCATGGAGAGACCGTAACAGATGATCTATTAAGAGACAATCTTCTTCGGATCGACCTAAGGGGCCGGGCTGACCGCGAGATCACGGGGAGTTTCGCGGGTTGCTGGAATTGGTCAGGTCGGCCGGAAGCAGCCGATGACGGGTGCGCCAGTCAGCTGGTGGTCAGTCGCGCGCGTCGCACCGGTCGGTCGCAGGCGACCGGCTCGGCCAGCAGCCCGCTGACGAGCCGAGTCAGTGAGTCCACGAACGTGCCGCGGCTGGTGCGCGGGAGTTCTGCCAGGACCTCTGCGTGCACCCCGTCGGCGATCTCGCGGCCGGCCGCCACGAGTCGCTCGCCGTCGGGGGTTACGACGACGACGCGAGCCCGCCGGTCGGCACGAGAGGGGCGTCGTTCCGCGTACCCCTCCTCCTCTAGCTCGTCCAGGGTCACCACCATCGTGGTCTTGTCCAGATCAGACAGCCTTGCCAGCTCGATCTGGGTCAGCTCCCCGGAGGCGGCATGCTTCAGGACGCAGTACTCCCTTGGGGTGATGCCGATCTCGGCGAAGGCGGCCGTCATTCGCGTCGCCAGCACATGCGCGGCATGCGCGAGCATGAAGCTCAGGTCAGGCGTCGCGGGTTCTGGCTCACGTGCTGTCATCGGGTCACCGGTCCGGATAGGAAGCCACGAGATAATCCGATGATAGACGATCGTCGCGGGTCGCTGCGGCTCGCAGCCGGGCAAGCGGGGGACTGGGCCGCCGGTGCCCTCGGTGCATGACGGGCAGCGATCCAGCGGTAGTTCGCGGCCGAATCGTGATTGGCCGGTCATCGCGGGATCGGTTGCGGGCGGCGTCTACTAGCTTGTGTGGTGCCGACGCCAGGACTGCGGATGCAGGTGAGCATCCGACTAGCCGCCGCGGCGCTGGCTGCCAGCGCACTTGTGCTCTGCGTGGCCGGTTGTGCGAGTGCCCCGGTGAACAGGCCCGGGCGCGCGGCCGGCCACGCCAGAACTGACCACGCCGGGGCCGTCGCGGCGCTGCCCGTGATGCCTGTCGGGCCGCCGGCCGGCAGCCGCGCTGAAGCGGAGCAGTTTGCCCGGCAGATGCTGTCGGCCATCACCTTGCCGGCCGGGACGAAGCGGCTGCCGCCGCGACGGCAGCCCGCGTTCTTGCGCGTGCATGCCGGCTATGTGGCGCAAGCAGGGCCTGGCATAAGCCCGTTCCGGTTGTACCGGGTGCCGATGCCGATGGCGGCGGTCATCGCGTTCGTCCAGGGCCACCTGCCGACCGGGGAGGGAAATCAAAGCTGGGGCGAGATGCTCGGCGGCCCGCCGACCGGTTCCGAAGCCAACCGCCCGGCCGCCGAGGAATACGTTGACGCGCAGGCCCGGCGGGTTCCGAGCGGAATCGACCTGGGCGAGCTGCAGTACGCGGTCGTGCCGGGGCGCGGCGGCACGGCGGTCCTTCAGGTGAACGCGCAAGTCGTCTGGTACCCGCCACGGCCGGCGGCGGAGGACTTCAGCGCCGCGGCGTTCCGGGCGGTCAAGTTGACTGGTGACGCCGGCCGCACGGTTACCAGGACTTTCACCTCGCGTCAGCTCATCCAGCGAATCGTGGGCCTGCTCGACGGGTTGCACGTCAGCACGACGCCGGCGAGCGCCTGCGGCCTGCTCACTGACGGCCCGGGCAGTCCTGGGCTCGAGCTGCTGCCGGCCTTCGCAGGCCAGCCGCCAGTGCTAGCCGAGTTCGCTGACTGCCCTGGCTACCTGATCTACCTGGGCGCCAGGGCAGAGCCGCCGCTGCAGCCGCAGTACCCGATCGATCGGTTGTCAGCACTCATCACGCGGCTGCTCGGGCTGCCGCGCGCGAGCACCTGACAGCGTCACGGTTCAGGCACTGACCTGCACAGCAGCGGACAGCCGCAGGTCCCGCGAGGACCTGCCGACGTGCACGGTGAACTCGCCGCCAGCGCCGATCCAGGTCGCCAGCTCCTCGCTGTACCGGGTGAACAACCGGGCAGGGATCGTCACGCGGACCCGCACTGACTCACCGGGAGCAGCCCGGGCCGCGGCGAATGCGGCGAGCACCCGGACTGGCTGGCCGGCCTGGCCGATCCGGCCGGCGCCGCGAGGTATGCCTGCACCACTTCCTTGCCCGGCCGGGTGCCGGTATTGGTGACGCTGACGCTTAGCTCAAGGTCCCGGCCTGCGTCCAGCTCGTGCGGGCAGCTGATCGATTCGTAGCGCCAGTCCGTGTAGCCAAGGCCGTGGCCGAACGGGTATCTCGGGGTGACGCTCGCGGCGTCGTACCCGCGGTAGCCGATCAGCAGCCCCTCGGAGTAGCTGAGGGTGCCGTCGGCATCGGGGACCGCGTGCAGTACCGGACTGTCGGCCTCGGCGGCCGGCAAGCGTCACCGGCAGCCTGCCGCCCGGCTCCGAGCGTCCGAGCAGGACGTCGGCCAGCGCAGCGCCGAAGGCCTGTCCGGGCAGCCAGGCAAACAGGATGGCTGCCGCCCGCTCGGCCCATGGCATGCAGAACGGGCATCCCCGAGTTCACCACGACGATCGTGTTGCTGTTGACCGCGGTGACCTTTGTGATGAGCTCATCCTGGCGGCCCGGCAAGGCGAGCGTCGACCGGTCGAAGCCTTCGCTCTCGGTCAGTTCCGCGGAGCCAACGACGACGATCGCGACGTCGGCCGAGCTCGCGGCCGCCACGGCCTCGGCCAGCAGGTCGTCGTCGTCAGCGGCCGGAACGATGCCGAGCCGGACGGCGAGCGGGCCCGCACCGTCCGCGGCCGGCCTGAACTCCAGGCGCAGCCGGGTCGTGCTGCCTGCCTCCAGCCAGAGCGCGGCCCGCAGCTCGCCTGGCCTGGTCATCGCCTCGACCGGGTCGTCGGGGACGTCGGTTTCGCCGTCGATGACGGTGACGCCGTCCGCGACGAGTTGCAGCCCGCCGACTCCGGCGGCGCTGAACAGGTGCATTCCCGGATGTCCCGGCGCGGAAGTCAGCCGTCAGGGCTATCCGTCCTGGCTCGCCCCATCCGACGCCCGGCGGCACCCCGTCCCACCAGGCCAGGTTCGTCGACGCCCGGTGCTCGGCGGTGATCACCGAGCCGTAGCCGTCGAGGAACTCCAGCCGGACACCTGGCTCACCGGTGACCGGGTCGCGCAGCGAGTCGGCGGACGGCTCGGGTACCGAATGCCAGGTCCGGCAGCCGACGGCCGTGCGGACCTCGACGCTGCTCCGGCAGCGCGGCGCGAAGGGCTTCGGCCGGAGCCGCTACGGACACCGGTATCACTCCGGCGCTGCCGCCACCCTGGACGACCGGATAGAGCGCGTTCGGGCCGATGACGGCCAGGCTGGTGGCTGCGGCGATGTCGAGGGGCAGCGCGTTGCCGGGGTTCCGCAGCAGCACGAACGAGGCTGCGGCGGCGGCGCGCAGCAGAGCCGTCGTCGACGAACGCGGGAGCAGCGTGGTTGCTGCCGGCCGTGCCGGCTCGCCTGCCCGCGACAGGCCTGGTGCCGTGGCAGCTGGCCGGTCGTCCGAGTCGCCGAGCGCGCCGACCCGGCGGGCCAGCCGGAGCAGCCTGACCACCTTGTCGTCGATCACTTCCTCGCTGACCGATCCGTCGGCGACCGCGCGGACCAGCAGGTCGCCCCACGGCCCATCCGGGCCTGGCATGGACAGGTCGAGGGTCGCGAGCGCGGTCGCCTCGCGTGCTGCGGGCGGCGTGCCAGTCCGAGATGACGACTCCGTCGAAGCCCCACTCGTTCTTGAGCACGTCGCGCAGCAGGCGCACGCTCTCGGTCATCCGGGTGCCGTTGACCTTGTTGTAGGCGGCCATCATGAGCCAGGCTCCGGCCTCGCGGACGCACGCCTCGAACGGCATCAGGTACAGCTCGTGCAGCACGCTCTCGCTGATCCGGGCGTCGTAGGTCCAGCGCCCGGTCTCGGTGTCGTTCGCCGACGAAGTGCTTGACGGTGGCCGCCACGCCGGCCGACTGGACGCCGCGCACGTAAGCTGCGCCAGCACCGCGGTGAGCACCGGATCTTCGGCGAAGAACTCGAAGCCGCGGCCGCCGAGCGGCGAGCGCATCAGGTTGACCGTGGGCGCGAGCAGCACGTCCACGCCCTTGCTCCTGGCCTCGACGCCGAGCGCTGCGGCCAGCTCATAGACGAGCTGACGGGTCCCAGGTGGCGCCGAGCGCGGACGGGCACGGCAGGCACGCCGACGGGCTGCGCTCGTCCTTGGTGGTGCCGCGCACGCCCGCCGGGCCGTCTGAGGTGACCATCGGGCGCAGGCCGATGGCCGGGCATTCCTGGGTCCGCCAGCTGTCGGCGCCGGTCAGCAGCTGTACCTTCTCGGCCAGCGACAGCCCGGCGACGAGGCTGCGCTCGCTCGCGCGGACCGTGCCGGGCAGGCTGCGACCGTCTCGGCATCGCCGAACGTGCCGGTCGTCACGGCTGGCCGGTCATGAGGCATCCGGCCGGTGCTGAACGCTGTGTTCGGGCGCTGGCTGCCTGCCCGGCCGGAAAACCGGCCGGGCAGGCAGCGCCCGTGAGCTGATGTCGTCACGGTCCGCGCAGCCTCAGGACACTGGCTTGAGGTGCTGGATCACGACGAGGATCTCCGGGATGTTCGGGCCCGGGTCCATGTACGGGTTGGCCTGGTCGGCCAGCCCGTGTAGTCGCGGGTGGAGAACTCCGCCCACGACGCGCCCTGCAGCAGCGGCGCCACCGGGACCTGGGTGGTCTCGATGTTCGCCAGCGTGGTGATCGCCGCGCTGAGCGCGGCCGGCGTGGTGGCGGTCTGGTAGGCGCTGAGCGCCGCCTGCGCCGCCGGGTCGTTGAACCGGCCGTAGTCAGCGCCGGCGGTCTTGCCGACCGGTGCCGACAGCGTGTAGTTCATCCAGTTGTTGTAGGTGAAGTACGGGGTCAGCCCCTGGGCGCCCCAGTGGATGGCGGCGCTGAAGTTGCCGTCATTGAGGTTCGCGCCCCAGATGGTCGGGCCGTTGGTGCCGGCGTCGCCCTTGACCGAGGCGTTGAAGCCCAGCGCGTTGAGCTGCTTCACGAGCAGCTGCGCGTCGGTGTAGTAGTCGGTGTAGCTGACCGGGTCCTCGATCGCGAACGTGATCTTCTTGCCGCTCTTCTCCCAGTAGCCGCCGACCTTGGCTGTATCCGTCGCCTGTCAGGATCGAGGCGGACCTTGGCCGCGTCGCCTGGCGGCGGGCAGGTTGTTGGCCAGCGACGACGGCAGGTAGCTGCTGCTGGGCCGGCAGGATCATGCCTGCCGTGCTGGTCTCCGGCGGCTCGTTGTCGGACTCGCCGTCCGTCGACAGCTGCTGCCGGTTGATCGCGTAGCTGATCGCCTGGCGCACGCCGGCGTCGTTCAGCGGCGCCTTGGTGGTGTTGAAGAACAGGCCCACGACGTTGTTGTCGCTGAAGTACGGCGCCGACGCGGTCCAGGTCGTGTTGTCCGTGCTCTTGGCCAGGTAGTTCTGCGGCACGCCGATGATCGAGATCCCGCACCAGTCGATCGTGCCGCTGGCGACGGCGGCAGCAGGTTGGCGTTGCTCGCGTAGGCGGGGAAGCTGAGTCTCCGGCACGTGCAGGCTGGACTTGGCGTAGTAGTCCGGGTTGATCTTCATGGTGAAGCCCGTCGAGCTGAAGCGGTCGAGCACGTACGGGCCGGTGCCGACCGGGTTCGCGTCGGCGTACGTGACCGGGTCGGACACGCTCTTCCAGATGTGCTGCGGCACGATCGGCATCTGCAGGATGTAGAACGCGCTGGCCAGCTCCGGCTGCGAGAAGGTC
Organism: uncultured Actinomycetota bacterium; assembly: GCA_963831615.1. Taxonomy (GTDB): domain Bacteria; phylum Actinomycetota; class Actinomycetes; order Streptosporangiales; family Streptosporangiaceae; genus JAJYUU01. The sequence goes on from CAWHQU010000008.1 coordinate 2,280,177, forward strand.
AGCACGGTGGTGGTGGCGTTGGTCGCCGGTCACGCTGGCCGGGGTCGGGATCGTCCAGTTGGCGTTCAGCGCCGAGTTCGTCTTGATCAGGTTGAACGTGAACGCGACGTCGCTCGCGCTGAACGGCTTGCCGTCGCTCCACTTCACGCCGGACCGCGTGGTGATCGTGAGCGTCTTCCCGCCGTTCGACCACGCGTAGCGCCGTGGCCAGCTCGTGATCCGGCTGCTGCCGCCGTGTTCTGCGTGTTGTAGACCATCAGCGGCTGGTCGTACAGGTTCACCGCGTGCGTCACGTATCCGGTCGAGGTCGGGACGAACGGGTTGAAGTTGTCGGATCATCGGCGAGATCGCCGTGGTGACGATCGTGAGCGGCTTGCCCTGCCGAGCTGCCCGAGAGCCGGAGCTGACGGCGACGAGGAGCCACAGGCCGCGATCCCCAGCGTGAGGACCGCAGCCGCAGCAACGCTGCCTGCGATTTTGCGTTTCATTGCCTAGACTCCAAAAGTGCCCGGTCGGCTGTGCGCCGGCCTGTCGTGAGTGACCGTGTCGGGGTCTGTTCTCGTCGCGGCGCCGGTCGGCCGGGTGATCGGTTCTCGCCGGGGATGCCCCCGAGAACCCCGCAGCGCTGTGGCCGTGTGCGCCGGTAATGTCGGCGATCTGCGTTAGTGCTCATGCTTCGTCGGTGCTCATCACCTCTCCTCTCCCGAGGTCAGGCGTGTCCTGCACCGGCGCGGGGCCCGGCCGACTGCCGGCCGGTCTGCCGGAAAGCGGGAAGCCGCCTCGCCGCCAGCCGTGGTCGCGGGAGCGGGCGTCGGGCCCGGCGTGAGCGCGGCGGCGGTCCGTGGACTCCGCGTCGAGCAGCCAGCACGCGCTGAGGTGGCCGTCGCCGGCGGGGAAGGCCGGCGGCGTCTGCTCGGCGCAGATCGCCATCGCGTGCGGGCACCGCAGTGCGGAACCGGCAGCCGGATGGCGGCGCCACGCGCGCTCGGCGGGGCGCCCGCGCCGCGCAGCGTGACCGGCGTGGTCCGCTCCGGGTCCGGCGCCGCGCTGAGCAGCAGCTGGGTGTACGGGTGGGCGGGGGAGTCGGTGACCTGGACGGCCGGTCCCGACTCGACCACCTGGCCGGCGTACATGACGACGATCGTGTCGGCCAGGTACCTGGCCGAGGCGATGTCGTGGGTGATGTACAGGATCGCCAGCTGGTCGCGATCCCGCAGGTCAGCGAGCAGGTTGAGCACGCCGAGCCGGATCGATACGTCCAGCATCGAGACCGGCTCGTCGGCGAGCAGCACGCGCGGCTGCACGGCCAGCGCCCGGGCGATCGCGACCCGCTGCCGCTGCCCGCCGGACAGCTCGTGCGGGTACTTGTGCATGAACGCGTCCGCCGGCGTCAGGGACACCCGCTCGAGCACCGCGGCGATCTTGTCGTCCAGGTCGGCGCCCGGGCCGGGCCAGGCCGTGCACCTTGAACGGGCGGCTCAGGTGGTAGTGCACGTCGTGGATCGGGTTCAGCGACGCGAACGGGTCCTGCAGCACCATCTGGACGGTCTTGGCGTAGTCGAGCCGGCGCCGCTCGGTGCGCGGCACCGCGCGGCCGTCGAGCAGCAGCTCGCCCGATGTCGGCGTGATCAGCCTGGCCAGCAGCCGGGCGAGCGTGGACTTGCCGGAGCCGCTCTCGCCGACCACCGCGGTGACGTGCCCGGGCGTCAGCGCGCAGCGACACGTCGTCGACCGCGTGCACCACTGGAGCGGCCGGCCGCGGCCGCGTCCGCGCCGCCAGGCCGGCGCCGGCGCCACGGCCGTGCACCGCGAAGTGCTTGGTGAGGCCGCGCGCCTCCAGCACGGCCGGGTCGTGTCGGGCGCTGCCAGCGCCGGCGCGGTCATGCCGTACTCCCTTGCTGAACCGGCTCTTCGGGACTCGGTCGCCTGCTCGGATACGTCGGCCGCGTGGCGCAGGCCGGCCCGCTCCGACGCCCGCCGGCTCCCGTTAGAGCTCGAGGCCGCCGCCTCGTGAGGTCCGGCTCATCGGCGGCCAGTTCGGCCGGAACGGGCGCGTCGCCGTGCTGCAGCCAGCAGGCGGCGAGGCGCCGATGCGGTCGCCAACCGTCTCCAGCGGCGGGGCCTCGACGAGCGCACCGGTCGAAGGCGAACCGGCAGCGCGGGTGGAACACGCAGCCGGACGGCAGCATCCGCAGGTCGGGGGGCGAGCCGGGGATGCCGGTCATCGGCACCCGCGGCCCGTGCAGCGGCGGGAACGAGCTGAGCAGCCCCAGCGTGTACGGGTGCCGCGGGGCGCGGAACAGCGCGTTCGCCGGTGCCCGTTCGACCAGCCGGCCCGCGTACATCACCGCGATCGAGTCGGCGATCTCGATGAGCAGCGACAGGTCGTGGGTGATGAACAGGATCGCGAACCCGAACCGGTCCCGCAGGTCCTTCAGCTCTTCGAGGATCTCCCGCTGGGTGACCACGTCGAGCGCGGTGGTGGGCTCGTCCATGATCACGACCTGCGGCCGCAGCGCCAGCGCCATCGCGATCATGACGCGCTGCCGCATGCCGCCGGACAGCTCGTGCGGGTGGCTGGCCAGCCGGTCGCTGCTGATGCCGACCATCTCCAGCAGCTCGACGGCGCGGGCGTGCCGCTGCTTGCGGGACAGGTGCGGCAGGTGCGCGGCGAGCGCGTCGGTGAGCTGAGCCCGGATCGTCATCACCGGGTTGAGCGCGTTCATCGCGCTCTGCAGCACCAGCGAGATCTGGGACCAGCGCAGCACCCGCAAGGCCGCGTAGCCGGCCGCCGAGCAGGTCGACCGCCGGTCCGTCCGCCGGGTAGAAACGCACCTCGCCGCCGGTGATGACGCCCGGCGGCCGCAGCAGCCGGGTGGCCGCCATGACCAGGGTGGACTTGCCGCTGCCGCTCTCGCCGGCCAGGCCGAGCACCTCGCCGCGGTGCAGCATCAGGTCGGCGTCGGTCACCGCGTGCACGGCGCCGGGTCCCTGCCCGTAGTCCACGCACAGGCCGCGGATCTCCAGCAGCCGCTCGCATCGCTCACGCCGTCCTCCGCTCCGGAGCCGACCGCCGGCGGTGCTGTCCGCGCCGCTCGCAGTCCGGATGACCGGGGTCAGCGCGAACTGCTGGCTGCGCACTGCTGCGCGAGCCTCGGCGCCGGCGGCCGGTGCCGCCGGGTCAGCCCGGCCACGCGCAGCCGCGGGTTGATGAACTCGTCGATGCCGAAGTTCAGCAGCACCAGCGACGGTGCCGAGCAGCGCGATCGCCAGGCCAGGCGGGATGAACCACCACCAGTACCCGGTCAGCTCCGCGTTGGCGCCCTGCGGCGTAGAACAGCATGCCGCCCCAGCTCCAGTTCGGGGTTGACCAGCCCGAGGAAGGCCATCGCGGTGTAGGTCCCGACCGCGTACAGCACGGTGAACAGGAACGAGCTCGCGACGATCGGAGTGAGGTTCGGCAGGATCTCGGTGAAGATGATCCGCCGACCGGCTCTCGCCGATGATCCGGGCCGAGTCGACGTAGTCCCGGTTGCGCAGCGACAGCGTCTGCGCGCGCAGCACGCGGGCGCCCCAGGCCCAGCCCGTCACCGAGATGATGAGGCCGACGAGGAACAGGTCGTTGCTGCCGGTCTTGCCGAGGAAGCCGAACAGGATGACCAGCAGCGGCAGCGCGGGCATCACCAGGAAGATGTTCGCCAGCATGGACAGCAGGTCGTCGGCCAGCCCGCCCAGGTAGCCCGCGGTCACGCCGACGACCACCGACAGCGCGGTGGCGATCACGCCGGCGATGAACGACACCAGCAGCATGTCGCCGCCGCCGACCAGCAGCTGGGAGAACACGTCCTGCTGCAGGTTCGTGGTGCCGAGCCAGTGCGCGGCCGACGGCGGCAGCGGGCACCGGCGAGTTGGCGAAGATCTGGTCCGGGCTGTACGGCGCGACGAACGGCCCGATGATCGACAAGAGCACGAAGAACGCCAGCATGGCCCAGGCCGGCGAGGATCTTCGGCGAGCGGGGCAGCCGCAGCGCCCGCTGCCGGCTGCCCGCCGGGCCAGGCAGCGTGCGGTCCGGCACTGGCGCGCTGCCCGTGACCTGCTCGGTGCCGATGCCTACTGCCATGGCTCAGGCCTCCTGTCGGGTGCGCGGGTCGAGGAAGACGTAGACGAAGTCGGCGATGCAGGTTGGCCGCCAGCACCGCGAAGGTGATGATCAGGAAGAGGCCCTGCATCAGCGCGTAGTCGTTGTTCGACACCGCCTGCAGCAGCAGCGAGCCGAGTCCCGGGTAGCTGAACACGATCTCGGTGAGCAGCGAGCCGGACACGATGAAGCCGATCGCCAGCGCGAAGCCGGACACGCTCGGCAGGATCGCGTTGCGGGCCGCGTACCAGATCACCCGGCGCTTGGGCAGGCCCTTGGCCGCGGCGATCAGCACGTAGTCCTCGTCCATCGTGGTGAGCATCACGTTGCGCATGCCCACGATCCAGCCGGCCGCCGAGGCGACCACGATCGTCAGCGCCGGCAGGATCGCGTGGTCGAGCACGTCGCTGATGTAGGTCCAGTTGAACGCGGGGAAGTCGTAGCTCTGGTGCGCGCCGGCTCGCTCGGGAACCAGCCGAGCCTGATCGCGAACACGTCGATGGCCAGGAACGCCAGGAAGAAGTACGGCGCGGCCTGGAAGAACGTGACCACCGGCAGCAGGTTGTCCAGCCAGCTGCCGCGCTTCCAGGCGACGAGCGCGCCGATGGCGGTGCCGAGCACGAAGCTGATCACCGTGGCCACGCCGACCAGCCCGAGCGTGTACGGCAGCGCTGCCCGGATCACCGCGCTGACCGGCTCGAAGCCGTTGCCGGACGAGACGCCGAGGTTGCCGTGCAGGACGTCGTTCCAGTAGTGGATGTACTGGCCCCACAGGCTGGCGCTCGGTGCCGACACCGAACTGCAGGTCGAGGGAGTGGATGATGGCCGGCGTGATCGTCACGCCCTGCATCTTCGACAAGATCGCGTCGACCGGGTTGCCGGGGATCAGCCTCGGGATCAGGAAGTCCAGGCTGATCGCGACGGTCGCGGTCACCAGGTAGAAGAACAGCCGCCGGGCTATCACGCGCATCGATCCGGCCTCCTCAGCGTTGCGCGGCGTCACGGACTGCGAGTCGCAGCCGCAGCTCTCGCGGCGGACGAGCAGGGTCGGCAGGGCAATGTCCTGGCCGCGGGCAGCGCGCGCCCGCGCTCCGCCGATCATGGAGTAGAGGGTCTCGAACGCGGTGGCGCCGAGGTCCTGAATCGACTGGCGGACGCTGGTGAGCTGCGGGCGCAGGTGCCGTGCTACCGGCATGTCGTCGAACCCGGTCACCGCTACGTCACCGGGAACCGCGATGCCGTGCTGGGCCAGCGCGTGCAGGACGCCGATCGCGGACTGGTCGTTCGCGCAGACGATCGCGCGCGGCAGCGCGGTGCCGGCCGCGATGAGGCGCTCGATCGCCGCCGCCCCGCCCGCCGCCTGGTAGCTGCCCCGCCACGCCTCGCCTTCCAGCAGAGTCACGCCGGCGGCGCGCGCTTCCGCGGCGAGGGCATGGCCGCGGGTGATGCTGTCCGGGCTGCCGTCGTGGCCTGCCAGGTAGGCGAGCGTGCGGTAGCCGTGGTCATGGATCAGGTGCCGCGCCACGGCTCGCATCCCGCTGTCGTTGTCGCCGTGGACGTTCGCCGTCGAGCGGGGTCGGCAGCGCCTGCCAGCGTGACCACCGGAAGCTGCCGCGCGAGCCGGTCAAGCTGATCCGGGTCGAGCACCCGGTCGTGCAGGATGATCCCGTCACTCTTGCGGGCGAGCGCGAAGATCCGGCTGCCCGCGTCTGGCTCGTCCAGGTCGACCGACCTGATCAGCAGGTCGAAGCCGTGCCGCTGGGCGACGATCTCCATGCCGCGGTTGATCATGTCGGGGAACTGGAGGTTCTCGTCCTCGTCGGTGAACATGCTGGCGTCATGCCATTGCGGACGCCGGACGACCACGCCGACGACTTCCTTGAGCCTGGCGCTCAGCGCCCTGGCCGCGCCGTCAGGCACGAAGCCAAGCTCGGCAACCGCCTGCAGCACCCGCTCCCTGGTGTCGGCGCGCGGGTTGCCCTGGTCGTTAAGGACGCGTGAGACCGAGGCGATGGACACTCCGGCAGCCCTGGCCACGTCATAGATCGTGGGAGGCTGGCTTCCGGAGCTGACCGCTGCGCTCACCCGTACTCCGCCTGTCGTGAAATGGCCGGCTTGCCTGACGTCGGTTCAAGTAAGCGCTTACCGGTCATGCCTTTAATTGCCCCGGCGACTCAGTCGACGGGGCGGTTAGCACTGAAGAAAGCGCTTACTTGAACAACTGCCAGGAGATTACGGCGGTGTGCTGAGGGCCACAAGGGCCTAAGGCAACCGTTACGTTAACGTGACATTCAAGTTGATTCCATGTTTCGTAGCGGGTAGCAGCTCTGTGCCGCCGGACCTGACCCTGCCCGACCGACTTAGCATCCGATCTAGCCCTTTTGAGGTAACTGTATCTGACGGTATGCCCGGTTTGCGGCGGCAGTAATGGATGCTAAGTGGCTCGGGCATGGCGCAAAACGGGCAGAAAGCGCGCATCGCGATGCCGCGGGGGCCGCGGGCTGGCGCCTGCGTCTACGCCGCCGCCTGTTACCCGAGGCGTGCGCTCAGGGTGCCGACCCGCCGGCGATCCAGCGCTGGAAGACGGCGACGTGCTCCGGCGGCCACGCTCCGTCGCAGGGCATCGTGCCCTCGCGGAGGCGCTCGAGGATCGCGTCCTGATGTGCCTGGACATCGCTGCGGGACCAGAGGTCGAAGGCTTTGAGCATCGACTCGCGGTCCTTCTCGCGGAACAGAGGGCGGACATCACGCTCGAAGCTCAGCCCTACGGGCGAGTCCACCTGGCCACTCATGCGCTTCTCCCGCCCTTGGGATAGTGCGACGCTGCCTCGTCAGCAACCGTGTCGAAAAGATCATCTCCCGGGCCACGCGGCGCCAAACTTGCCCAGTTCGCACTAGCCGCAGCCCACTGCGGCCGCCGCGATGCCGGGCACCAGCCTTGACCCGGGACGGGCCTGCGCACCGCGAGGGTCGGGACGGGTCTGCGCACCCCGAGGGTCGGCTCACCAGCGCCGCAGCTCACCAGCGCCGCAGCACTGGCTGCGACGGATCCACCCAGCTCTGCCCGACCGGCCCGATCCCGCTGACCGCGATGACGGCTGGCTCAGCAGCATCCGGCCGTGCACCGTCGTAATGCGGTGTCCCCGCGACGCGGCGCACGAAGCCACCGGGGTCGACCGGAAGTGCCTGGGCGGGGTCGAAGTCAGGGCCACTGTTGCAGCACCACACCCCCGACAGCACGACGCACAACCGGTCGGTCACATAGGTATGCGGAGCGCTCATCCATCCCGGATACCACTTCATGAGCACCAGGTAGGCGCCGTCCTGGTCCTCGCCACCCGCCAGGACCGCCTCTGCGACACTCTCCGGCGGCGCGTGATCCGGCACCCGCCACCGAATATCCTCCGGCCGGACGATGATCGTCTGGGCTGGATTGAGCTTGGACACCTTCTGTCCCTCCGCAACTCTGCCGGTCTGCTCGCAACCCACGGGCGCGTTCTGCGTGCCGAGCTTTGCATACCCAGAAGCGCCACAGCCACGTGCACGTGCACGTGCACGTGCACCGCACCAGCAGGCCATGGTCAGCGGCGGCGGCAGCGCCAGAGCAGGTAGGTCGGAACCGGAGCTGGCGGCTCGGCGAAGCGCTCGGCCTCCAGCCCGGCGTCAAGCAGGGCGTTCAGGACGGTGGACAGCTTGCGGTGCGTCGCGCCCACCCGGATCCGGACGCCGTCGGGACTATGATCTGGCGAGTTCCACCAGCCTTCGCTCTCGTAGCCTTCGACTGGCGGCCAGCTGCTGCAGCCCGTCTGACTGCCGGGAAAGCACGGGTGCACGATCGAGGCGACGAACCAGCCACCCGGGCGCAGCACCGTCGCCACGGTAGACAGCGTGCCCGCCAGATCATCGATGTCCATCAGCGCCAGCTCACAGGTGCAGCCGTCGAACGGCACCCCGTCCCACCAGGCCGGGTGCCGGGTGACGTCGGCACGGACATAAACGATGTCCTCCGGGCCGGTGGCGCGTGCCCTGCCGAGCATGGCGGCAGAGATGTCGATTCCGACAACCTTCGCGCCGAGCCGGGCCAGATAGCGGCTCAGCCGGCCCTGTCCGCAGCCGATATCCAGGACCCGTTCGCCGGTCACGGCAGGCAGCAGGCCGCTATGAGCCGCGATCAGGGGCGGCGCGTCGCCGATCCACTGCTGATACCACTCAGCGAACTCGTCATACCTTGCCAGCACCTGTGCCACGATCCCACGCTAACTGCTGGGTGCCGCAGACGGTGCGCGGCGGGCTCAGACAGCCGCCAGTTCTCCCGTGGCCCGCAGCGCGAATCCCTCGTAGCCGTTTGCCGCGACCTCGTCGCACTTCTGCCGGTAAACGCCGACGCCTCCGACGTAGGGCAGGAACACCCGCGGCTTGCCCGGCACGTTCGCGCCCATGTACCAGGAGTTAGCTCTCGGGAACAGGGTGAGCGAGCCGATCTCAGCCACGTGCTGTACCCACCCGGCCTGGGCCTCCTCAGTGGCCTCGATCGCCGCGTAGCCGCGCTCGCGCAGGTAGCTGATGCAGTCACTGATCCACTCGACGTGCTGCTCGATGGAGACGACCATGTTGCTCAGTACCGACGGGCTACCCGGCCCGGTGACGGTGAACAGGTTGGGGAAACCGGCCATCGCGACTCCCAGGTACGTCCGCGGCCCGGCGGTCCACTGCGCGGTGAGTGAAAGCCCGTTTCGGCCCCTGATGTCGACGGCGGTCAGCGCTCCGGTCATCGCATCGAAGCCGGTGGCGAAGACGATCGCATCGAATTCGTAGTCGTTCGCGGACGTCCGCAGTCCGGCCGGCGTGAACTCGACCAGCGGGGTCTTGAGCAGGTCGACCAGGTGCACGTTCGGCCGGTTGAATGTCTCGTAGTAACCGGTGTCCAGGCACGGCCGCTTGGTCCCGAACGGGAAGCTGCGCGGCGACAGGGTCTCGGCAACCTCCGGATCGTTGACGACGGCGCGGATCTTGGACCGGATGAACTCCGCTGCGGTCTCATTGGCCGCGGGGTCGAGGAGGATGTCGACATAACAGCCACCGAGCGAGACCAGGTCACCCTTCTCCCAGGCTGACTGGAACTTGGCGGCGCGCTCCTCCGGGGACGCCGCGAGCGCGAACTCGGTTGGCTCCGGCCCTGGGATACCGGACCGCGACATCCGCTGCAGCTCCCGCCAGGAGCGGTAGCTGGCCTTCATCCCGGCGACCTCGTCCGGCTCGAGCGGGCGGTTGCCGGCCGGGATGGAGAAGTTCGGCGTGCGCTGGAAGACCGTCAGGTCCGCCGCCTGCCCGGCGATAACCGGGATCGACTGGATGCCCGAGGATCCGGTGCCGATCACGCCGACCTTCAGGCCGTCGAAACGGACTTCGTCCTTGCCCCATCGCGCGGTGTGGTGCGTCCGGCCGCGGTACTGCTCCAGGCCCGGAACTTCAGGGAGCTTGGAAGCCGACAGGCAGCCGGTCGCCATGATCAGGAACTGGGCGCTGATCCGCTCGCCGGCATCCGTCGTCACGGTCCAGCTGGCCGCGTCCTCGTCGTAGTGCGCGCTGGTCACCCTGGTGCTGAACAGGATGCCGTCGCGCAGGCTGAACCGATCCGCGACGTGATTGACGTAGCGCAGGATCTCCGGCTGAGTCGGGTACTTCTCGGACCACTCCCAGTCCTGCTCGAGATCGGGAGAGAACGAGTAGGAGTACGACAGGCTCTGCACGTCGCAGCGGGCGCCGGGGTATCGGTTCCAGTACCAGGTGCCGCCGACGTCGTCCCCGGCCTCGATGACGATGGCGCGGAGGCCGAGTTCGCGCAGCCGGTAGAGCTGGTACAGGCCGGCCAGGCCGGCCCCGACGATGATCGCGTCGAGGTTCTCGCGGTCCGCCATCTGCGTCACTCCCCGGCCTGCTCGCTCAGTTGCCGGCCCAGCTCCTCGGCCACGTAGGCGATCGCATCCGCGCTGCCCGGCAGCAAGCCGACCATGGTGAAGAAGCCATGCATCTGGCCGGGGAACCTGCGCAGCTCGACCGGCACGCCCGCATCGCGCAGCCGCTCTGCGTAAGCCTCGCCTTCCGCGCGCAGCGGGTCGTGCTCGGCCGTCAGCACGATTGCCGGGGCGAGTCCGGACAGGTCGGTGGCGCGGTTCGGCGAGGCCTCGGGGTTGAGCCGGCTCGCCGGGTCGGGTGCGTAGTGGTCCCAGAACCACACCATCGAATCCCTGCTCAGCAGCAGCTGGTTCTCCGGATCGGTGTAGGTGTCGTTGTCCAGGTCGGCGTCGGTGACCGGGTAGACGAGCACCTGGCTGGCGACCACTGGGCCGCCCGCGTCCCGTGCCTTCTGAGCGACGACGGCCGACAGGTTCCCGCCGGCGCTGTCACCCATAACGACGAGGGGAACGGCAGCCCCGGCGATCTCGGCCATATGCTCGTTCGCCCATTGCAGCGCCGTCCAGGCGTCGTCCGCCGCAACCGGATAGCGATGCTCGGGCGCTAGCCGGTAATCCACGTTGACCACCGCGGCATTGAGCACGTTTGCCAGCTTGCGGGTCAGGTGGTCGGACTCCTCGATGTTGCCGATCACCCAGCCACCGCCGTGGTAGTAGACCACGAGCGCCCGGATGTCACCGTCAGGCACCAGCACACGGACAGTGATGTGGCCGCCGTCGGAGGTGGCGACCTGCTCGTCGTAGGCCTTCAGGACGTCCGGTCCGGGTCCGAACACGTCGCGCAGCGCCGCGGTGAAGCCGCGGGCTTCCTCGGGTGTCATCTCATGCAACGGCTTCGCGCCGCTCTCCGCCAGCTGACTGAGGAAACCTGCCGTTGCTTCATCGATCGCCATTGCTGCCTCCGCGGCTCGTCGCGCAGTGATAACTCTGACCGTCGGCCAGGCGGAAGCGCCGCATGACAGCGGTGGGCCGGGTGCGGCCGCCGCCGTCCCGCACTTGCCCCGCCGCCCGCGACGCTACTACGGGGTAGTACCGGCAGCAATAGGCGCTAGCTGGCCAGGAAACTGGAAACGAACTATCCCGCACAGTGGGAAGGCAGGACGTATCCGTGCTCAATCCTGCCAACGTGTCAATGAACGCCGCATTCGTGGCAGTGACGCCAGTTACCACCCGCGGGAGGATCGTCCATGCCTGAACCACTGTCTATCCGGCCATGCAAGGCAGCCGACGTTCCATCCTGGGACCTTGAGGCTGACGTCGTCGTGGTCGGCTTCAGCATGTCGGGCGCGTCGGCCGCGCTCGGCGCGCTCGAAGTGACCGGCGACGTGCTCGCGGTGGAACGTGGCGGCGGACCCGAGGGAACCTGCGGCGGCATCATCTATCTCGGCGGCGGCACGCCCATGCAGAAGGCGATGGGCTTCGACGACACCATCGAGGAGATGTACACATTCCTGCTCGCGGCGCTGGGCCCGGGTGTCGACGAGGAGAAACTGCGCGTCTACTGCGACGAGAGCCTGCTGCACTTTGACTGGCTGGTCCAGCAGGGAGTGCCGCTGATCACCGGTCCCGACGAATCCGGCTCGATGCTGGCATCGCCGGAAGACGACGGCTTCATCAACGTCGGGGGGCAGGAGTATGCCGGCGGCGGCCTGGTCTGGACCGGCGGTGAGCAGGCTTACCCGTTCAGCTCGGAGGTGCGTGCCGCGCCGCGGGGGCACATCCCCAGGGACCCCGACAGCGACGAGGACCTGTTCGAGGGAGCTGTACTCAAGTGCCTGGTGCGCGCGGCCGAGCGGGCCGGTGTCCGGACCGAGTACAACCTGGGCGTCCAGCGGCTGGTAATCGACGACGACGAGGGCGCGGTGGTCGGCGTCGAGGCGCGCCGGCTCGGTTCGCTCGTGCGGGTCCGTGCGCGCCGTGGCGTGGTCCTGACGACCGGCGGCTTCATCTACAACGACCAGATGCTCGCGCAGCACAGCCCGGCGATGCTCGCGGTCAGCAAGCTCGGCCATGGTGGCCAGGACGGCCTGGGAATCCAGCTCGGGCAAGCGGCCGGGGCTGATGCCATCCACATGGACACGGCGGACATCACGCTGGTTCTGACGCCGCCGATGTCGTATGCGCGCGGGATCTTGGTGAACGCGCTCGGGCAGCGGTTCATCAACGAGGACACCTATTACGGGCGGCTTGGCGCGGAGGCTGCGTTCAGGCAGGGCACGATCGCTTACGTCGTGCTGGACGAGTCGACGTTCCTGGAGACAGGCTGGCGCAGGCCGTCGTGGGCTGCTGACTCGCTTGCTGAGCTCGAGCAGGAGATGGGGCTGCCCGACGGGGCGCTGCAGCAGACGGTGGCGTACTACAACCGTCATGCGGCGCACGGCGAGGACCCGCTCTTCCACAAGGGACAACGGTGGCTCCAGCCGCTGGCGCCGCCGTACGCCGTGCTCGACTTGCGCCAGCAGGCGTTCCCGATGTCGGCGTTCACTATGGGCGGGCTGCGCACGTCGGTGGCCGGTGAGGTGCTGCGGCCAGACGGCTCGCCGATTGCCCGGCTGTTCGCGGCGGGGCGGGCTACGTCTGGGCTCGCGGTTTCCGGCTACTGCAGCGGCATCTCGCTCGGGGATTGCAGCTTCTTCGGTCGGCGTGCCGGCCAGTCGGCGGCGACTGCCCAGTAGCCGGCTTGCTGGTAGCGGCGACGTCCCGCGGAACCGTCGGCAGTGGCGTCCGGAACCACATCAGTAGTACTGCTGCAGTTGCTCTAGCTCTGTTCTAGCGACGGCGGTTGTACCACTGCTGTGGTTCCCCGGGCACGGCTCGGCGGTCTCTCAACAACAGGGGCGCGCCCAGTGAACTCCCGGCTGCCGCACAGTCATTTCGCATACAGCAAATAACCGTTCCGCTGGCCGGGATGCCTGGTTCCGCCACTGTTCAGGCCGCGTTTCCCTGGAAATGGCCTAAGGAGGACCAATGCGGCGGATCATTATTGTACTGACAATCCCGCTGTTACTCGTCGCGACGGCATGCGGGAGCAGCGGCGGCAACAGCGGGGGACCGGCGACCGGCTCAGGAGCCAAGGCATTAACCAGCGGTACTTTCGGTAGTCTCAAGGACGTCTGCGGGCCTGGCCATGCGTCAGGCGCGACCGCGACCGGCGTGACGAGCTCGGCGATCCGGCTGGCGACCGTCGCCGATGTCGGCGCGGCATCGTCTCCCGGTCTTGACAAGGCGTTCTGGGATGCCGGGACAGCGTTCGTCGCCTGGTGCAACGCGGCCGGAGGCATCCTTGGCCGGAAGCTGGTGCTGGACAAGCGGGACGCCGCACTGACCGACTACCCGCCGATCGTTGACGAGAGTTGCACGGCAGACCTTGCGATGGTCGGTGGCCAGGCGGTGCTCGACGACACCGGGCTGTCGGCGCGCCTCAAGTGCGGCCTGCCAGACATCGCCCCCTACATCTACGGACCGGGTTCGGTCAGCGCGCCGCTCAAGGCGGCCGCCTTCCCGACGCCCAGTGACCAGGTGTTCCTCGGCGGCGTCTACAAGTTCTTCGCCGCGAATCCGGCGCTCAAGTCGGCTGTCGGCGCGGTGTTCCCCAACGGCGCGGCCGGTGCCGAACAGGAGAAGATCTTCACTGAGGGCCTGAAGGCAATCGGCGGGCACTTGGTCTCGGTCCAGGAGTACAACGCGACCGTCCAGGCGAGCTGGTCACCGATCGTGGTGAGCCTGCATAGGGCCGGCGTCAAGCTCCTGCTGATCGACGCAGACCTCGGTCCTACCGCGTCGCTTGAGCAGGCGATGCAGTCCCTCGGCTGGTGGCCGCAGGTCCAGGTCGGCCCGCCGCACCTGTACGCGACCCAGTTCCTGCAGCAGTTGTCGGTGGCGCCGCAGAACTTCTACGTCTACACCCCGATCGTGCCGATCGAGGACGCCAGCAGCAATCCGGCTACCGCGCAGTACATCAGCATCATGCACACCTACAACCCGGCCGGACAGATCGGCTTCCCCGGGGTGGAGTCGTTCTCGTCCTGGCTGATGTTCGCTACGGCGGCGAAGGCGTGCGGCTCGGCGCTGACCCGGACGTGCCTGATGAAGCGCATCTCCGCGACGACGTCCTGGATCGGCGGCGGCCTGACCTCGCAAGTCGACCCGGCCACTAATGCGATGGCGGAATGCTATGTCGTGCTGAAGATCACCGGCCAGGCAGGCAAGCTGGCGTTCAAGCGATACGAGCCCGCATCAGGCTTCGACTGCAGCCCGGAGAACGCGCCGCACATTGCGCCGTAGCCGCGTGACTCTACTCAGCCCCTGGCATCTTCTGCGAACTGTTCGCGGAGGATGCCAGGGGTTCAGCGCTCGAGCGGTCAGCGGGCTTGCAGGATCTTCTGGAGCAGTCTGCTGAGTTCCTGGCGCTCGCTAGCGGTCAGTGGTCCGAGCAGCGCGTCTTGCGCGGCGTCGATCCGCTTGTCCAACCGAGCCAGCGCGGTCCTGCCGGGCCGGGTCAGGGTAACGACGTTGCGCCGGCGGTCCTGCTCGTCGCGAGCGCGCGCTATGAGCCCGTTACCTTCGAGGTCGGCCAGCAAGGTGTGCAGGTCGCTCCGGTCGATCGAGAGGCGCCGTCCCAGCTCTGCCTGGCTCGCGGGTCCCTGCTCAGCCAGTGAGGTCAGCACGGTGAAGTGCTGCCGGAGTGCACCGTCCTCCGCCAGGGATGCGTTGACCAGCCGGCGCCCCTGGCGGGCTACCTCAGCCGTGAGCCAGGTGGGAAGCCGCCTCAACCGCGCGGGCGGGTCGTAGCCAGCGTGCTCGTCGTCGACGACATCCGCCATGGCGTTCAGCTTAAACCGTTGGTGTTGCCAAAGTTGACTACCCCAACGATTGAACATAACGTTGAGCTCACCAACGTTGGTATTACCAACGTTATGGACCGGAGAGAAGGAGACTTGAATGAGCCCGACCACTGCGCCGTTTCAGCAGCTCATCGGACAGACCGAGAAGGCGCTGAACGCCATCCTGGACCGGCAACTCGCTGGCACGATCAGCGAACCTCAATGGGTCGCGCTGGTGCTCATCGCGGGCCGCGGCGAGTCGGCCGGCCGTGACCGGGTCACCAGCAGGCTTGCGCATGCCCTGAAGGCGGACTCCCGGACCGCCGCGGACCACATCGCCGGACTTCTTGCGATGGGCCTGGTCCAGCCGGCCCCGAGCCAGGCCCGGACCTCGCGCTGACCGCGACCGGGCATCAACTGTTCGGGGCCATCCAGCGCCAGGTCGGCGAGATCACACAGCGGCTCTGGGGCGATCTCCCGGTCGCAGAGATGGACATCACCCGCGAGGTGCTGGCCACCATCCTTGAGCGCGCCGAATCGGAGCTCAGCGCTGCATCGTGACGGTCACGCCGGGAACTGGTCGTGGCGGGCCCAGAGCGCGATCCAGTCCTCGTCCGTCAGCGAGCGTCCGGACGAGCGGATCGCGGCGAGTTCCTCAAAGTACTTCTCGCGCGGCGGGGCGGGCGCGAACAGGATCAGCATCCGGGCGGCTGCTCCGCTGTCGTTAGAGAAGGCGTGAATGCCGCCCTCAGGAACGTAGAGGAAGTCACCCTTGGCCGCCTCGATCCAGGACTCTCCGTTGAAGAGCCTGACAATGCCTTCCATGACATAGAAGGATTCGGAGAACGTCTTGTGAAAGTGCGGATCGGCGCCGCCGCGGGCCTCCGTCATGTTCCACTCGAACAGGCCGTACTGGCCGTTCGTCGCAGAGCCCGGGGCTGTGAAGCGGACGTGGGTACCCGACGGGTAGGTGACTGACGGCACCTCGCCAGCGGACCGGAAGCTCGCGCCAACCTCACCGGCGTCTTTGCGGTACGACACTGCCAGATCCTCCAGGGAGGCTCGCATGGCCAGGCTGATCTATTCGTCGATCATGTCACTCGACGGCTACATCGCCGATGCCGACGGACGGTTCGGCTGGGCGGCTCCCGACGAGGAGGTGTTCGCGTTCGTCAACGAACTTGAGCGGGCGTTCGGCACCTACCTGTACGGGCGGCGGATGTACGAAACGATGCGTTCCTGGGAAACGGCGGACACGGACGCTGGCCAGACGGCCGCCGAGGCGGACTTCACGCGGATCTGGCAGGCAGCCGACAAGATCGTGTATTCGACCACGCTCGAGGCGCCGGACACCGCCAGGACCCGCATCGAGCGCGACTTCGACCCGGACCAGGTCAGGAAGCTGAAGGCAGCGGCCGACCGTGACCTCACCGTCGGTGGCGCCCAGCTAGCAGCGCAGGCAATCGCGGCCGGGCTGGTAGACGAATACCAGCTGTTCCTCGTGCCCGCCATCGTGGGGGGCGGTACCCGGTCGCTGCCTGACAATGTCCGCCTCAACCTGACGCTGGCAGAGGAGCACAGGTTCGCCAGCGGTGTCGTCTACCTCTGCTACCGCCCGGTGTAGGAGGCCGCTGGCGGTTACAGCGTCGCCCTAGTTTCGACGCATTACCGCAGGCGAAGCCGTGATATTAGTCGGCGGTCAACGGCGGAGCGCGGGTGGAACCCGGAAGCCGGCCAGCGATTCAAGCTCGCCAGCGTAGTCAACGCTGCGCAAGCTCTGCGGCCCAGGAGTCGAAGTAAGCGCGCAGCGCGGACACGTGACGGGAGTCAACCGGGGCGTGTGGCTGTAACTTGCAGCCGCGAAAGCGCGTCCCGGGCCACCTAAGCCGCCGGTTGTCCGCGAACGGTGTCGATAAGCGGTTGCCACTCGCGCCGCACCACGGAAGGCAGGATCAGGTCCGGCCACAGGTCTATTAGGAGCGCGCCGTCGACGTAGTCGGCGATGTCCTGGCCAGTTCCTTCGCGGAGGACGATCTCGTAAACCCTGGCACGCTGCCGTCGGTCGGCCAGGTCGAATTCGCGGCCAGGCTGCGACCAATTCAAATGCAGCGGGAGGCGAACTCTGCCGAGCGCCCTGTCCACCGGAAGCCGGGGCAAGACTGCCGGAACATATACAGCACGGCCGCGACCCACGGTCGCCTCACGAAAGGCGGGCCGAGGAAGCAGGTCTAGGTCGAAACCCGCTGCCCGGACGATCCGCGCAGCGGCCCTGTTCTGGTGAGCACCTGAACAGGGACGTCTTGCCCGGCACGAGTCCTCCACGGCGCCTCCAGGCCTCTGACAACGTTCAGAGCGGTCGTCCAGGTCCGGCGCAGTGAAGGGCGTCGGGCAAGTAACCGACGGATCTCAGCAGGTCGAGGCGGACGACTGCGTCCTTAGTCCTGGCTGTCCAGGCCGAACATAGTTACCTGATCGGTGGTAGTGCCGTTGGCGTCGGACCCGCGCGTGCGCGGCCTGGCGGGCCGGCTCGCCAGCGAGGCCCAGGAGATCTCGTCGTCATGCCAGGGCAGGCCGGGCAGGTCGTGCCCCATCCGGTCGCGCTTGACCCGCAGGTAGCGGAGGTTGTGCTGGTTGGCGTGAACCGGCAGCGGCTCACGACCGACGATGGACAGGCCGTAGCCTTCGAGGCCGGCTCGCTTTGCCGGGTTGTTCGTCAGCAGCCGCATCGTGCGAACGCCAAGGTCGGCCAGGATCTGCGCGCCGGTGCCGTAGTCCCTGGCATCAGCAGGCAGGCCAAGCCGGAGATTGGCGTCAACGGTGTCAGCGCCCGCGTCCTGAAGCTGATAAGCCTGAAGCTTGTGCAGCAGGCCGATACCCCGGCCCTCCTGCCCGCGCATGTAGAGGACGACGCCGCGGCCCTCCCGGGCGACCGCGGCTAGGGCGGCGGCTAGCTGAGGCCCGCAATCACAGCGCAATGAACCGAAGACATCGCCGGTCAGGCACTCGGAGTGAACCCGGACCAGCACGTCAGTTCCGTCGGAGAGATCTCCCATGGTCAGGGCGATGTGCTCAGTCCCGTCCAGCAGGCTCCGGAAACCCACCGCCGTGAACTCGCCGTGCCGTAGCGGGAGGCGGGCCTCGCTGACACGCTCCACCTGCTTTTCCGTGCGGAGCCGGTAAGCGATCAGATCCGCGATCGAGATGAGCCGAAGAGAGTTCCGCTCGCAGAATGCCGTGAGTTGCGGCAGCCGGGCCAGCGTTCCGTCGGCGTTCATGATCTCGCAGATGACCCCGGCCGGCCGGAGGCCAGCGAGCCAGGCCAGATCGACTGCGGCTTCGGTATGCCCTGGCCGGCGCAGCACGCCGCCTTCTCGGGCGCGCAGCGGGAACACGTGCCCTGGCCTGACGATGTCGTGCGCGGTCGTCGCCGGATCTGTCAGCAGCAAGATGGTGGTGGCCCGGTCGGCCGCCGAGATCCCGGTCGTTACCCCGGCCCTGGCATCGACGGACACGGTAAATGCGGTCCCCATCCGCTCAGAGTTCTGGCTGACCATCTGACCGAGGGCCAGCCTGTCCAGGTCCGCGCCAGTCATGGGCGCGCAGACCAGGCCGCCGCAGTCCCGCACCATGAAGGCGATCAGCTCAGGTGTTGCCTTCTCCGCAGCGAAGATGAGGTCGCCCTCGTTCTCCCTGTCCTCGTCGTCCACGACGACGACCGGCCGTCCGGCCGCGATGTCTGCGAGGGCCAGCTCGATCGGATGGAAACGGGGACTGCTCAACTCAATGCTCCCTGCTGATCTCGGATTGCCGGGCTGGCGTTCCTGCGGGCTCCGCGCTCAGGTGCATCAGCTGGTAGGCCTCGCTCACGACGGAGCGCGCGATTGCGATGTCCAGCACCCGTACGCCGCCGGAGCGGCCGAACGCATCCAGCCCGGCCCGCAGCTCGGCCGCCGTGCGAATTCGCCGGGCGGCGGCGCCCAGCGCCGTCGCGACACGGCTGATGTCAACAGGATCGGGGAAGCATCCGCCTGCCGGGTCAAGCCCGGCAATCCCGAGCTTGTGGAACTCAGATCCGTAGGCTTCGTTGTTCAGCACGAGCACCAGCAGGTCGGCGCCGAAGCGAACGGCGGACTGAAGTTCCTGCAGGTTCATGAGGAAGCTGCCGTCTCCCTCGATCGCGACAGTAGCGCGGTGCTGGCCATCTGCCAGGGCAGCGACCGCTGCCCCGGCCGCGATCGGGACGCCCTGGCCGATCAGGCCGAAGCCGTAGCCGAAGTGGAACGTGCGGCCGGGTCGCGCGGACAGGTACGGGGCTGCGAAGTACCAGAAGTGGCCGACTCCGGTGACGATGTGCGCATCGCCCGGGACCGCATCATCGATCGCCGCGATGACCGCCCAGGGATTAAGCCCGTCCGGAGTCTCGCGGGCGGCCAGGGCGGCACGACGGGCGGGCTCGGTGGCCAGCAACTCCTCGGTCGCCGCGGTCCGCAGGCCCTCCCTGCTGCTGGCCGGAAGCTGCCTGCCGAGTTCAGCGACAGCTGCCGCCGAGCCGGATGTGATCTCGGTGACGGGCCACCCCGGCTGCCAGAGCTGCTCCGGGGGACGGCAGTCGATCCGGATCAGCTCCGCTGCTCCGAAGAAGGACCCGCGAGCGGTGTTGTGCGAGTCGAGTGCCGCGCCGACCACCAGTACGACGTCGGCGGTGGCGGCAAGCTCGCGGGCGGCAGGATGGGCCATCGTGCCGGCCAGGCCGAGGTCGAACGGGTCCCGGAATCCGGCGATGCAGCCCTTCGCGGGAACGGTGGTGAGGAAGCCCGCGCCGATCCGGCGGCCAAGTTCGATTGCGGCCGGAACCGCGCAGCCGGCTACGGCTCCGCGGCCGAGCAACACGAGCGGGCGGTGGCTGCTGGCCAGCAATTCCGCTGCCGCTGACAGTGCGTCGTCCCGGCATGCATCCGCCCGCAGGGCCGGCCCCGGCTGACGGCCAGCCAAAGCGGCCGGCGCAGACGGCGCGGCGAGCTCGCGCTCCATCAGCTCGGCGGCGATGGCCACCACGCACGGATGGCCTGACCTGGCGCTCGCCATCGCCTCAGCCAGCACGCTGCCGGTGTCGGCGGGGTCGGTCACCAGCCAGTACCCCGCGCCGGCCGTGGCAGCCCAGGACCGCTGGTCGATGTCCTGAGCGTTCGGCGGCGCCACGTGAGCCGGCTCCGCTGTGATCATAAGGACGGGCGACCTGGTCCGGACCGCCGCGGTCAGCGCGCCCAGTGCCTGGGCAACTCCTGGCCCCATCGTCACCGTCGCCACGCCGACCGTGGTCTCCCCGCTGCCGGTGATTCCCCGGCCGAGGGTGGCCTGCGCGGCGCGGTCAGCCGCCACTGCGTAGCCGTCGGCCATGCCGACAGCGCCGGCCTCATGCCAGGCCGGACACCAGCGCGCGCCCGGAAGGTCGGCGTATTCGGCCAGCCAGTGCATGTTGCCATCGCCCATGACGCCGAACACGGTGGTCACTCCGCTGGCATGCAGCAGCCGGGCGATGCCCTGGTAGACCTTCACGCGCGCTCCCGCCGGCCTGCCGATATTCCTACCAGTGTCGCTGGTCAGGCGGGCAGCGGGGGATAGCTGTTCCACTCACCTGACCGCTGGGTAGCGCGCCCGCATGGCGGCGCTCAAGCTGAGCTGACCACCACGAGCGGAACGCGCACGCGGCCGCGGCAAAGGAGATGAGCCATGGCTGGCCGGCTAGCGGGCAAGTCAGCGATCGTCACCGGCGCGGCGTCGGGCATCGGCCGGGCCGCGGCGCTCCGGTTCGCCGCGGAAGGAGCTGACGTGCTGTGCGCGGATACGGCCGCCGACCGGAATGAAGAGACGGCGAGCCTCGCCCGGGCCGCCGGCGGCACCGCGCTCGCCCTGCACACTGACGTGAGCGACGCCGGCTCTGTGCGCGAGATGGCCGACCGCGCGGCGACCGAGTTCGGCGGGATCGACGTGCTGTACGCGAATGCCGGAGTGATCGGCGTCGGATCGGCGCACGACTGCGACGAGGCCGAGTGGCACCGGATCCTCGGCATCAACCTGACCGGTGTCTTCCTCTGCGGCAAGTACGTGCTGCCGCACATGATCCAGGCCGGCTCCGGCGCGATTGTCAATCAGGCGAGCATCGGAGGCATGCGCGGCGTTGCCCGGCTAGCGGCGTACTGCGCCAGCAAGGCCGGCGTGATCGGCCTCACCAAGCAGATGGCCGTGGACTACGGCCCCCACGGCATCCGGGTTAACGCCATCGCCCCCGGCACGATCCAGACGCCCATGATCCGCGGACTCTGGGCCCAAGGGGCCGGCATGGTCCAGGGCAGCACCGAAGAAGAGCTGGCGGCGAGCGCCGCGCAGATCTATCCGCTGCGGCGTACCGGTACCGAAGACGAAGTCGCCGCGGTGGCGCTGTTCCTGGCGAGCGACGAGTCCAGCTGGATGACGGGCAGCGTAGTGACGATCGACGGCGGAAAGACCGCAACATGAGTTTCCCAGCAAGCAGGACACCAGCTTGGAGCCCGGTCCGGGCTCGTCAAGCATGAGTGCTAGCGAAACGGCGCCTCGGCGCCGCCGTGCGAACGGGAGGTCGGATGGACTTCGGTCTGCTTTTTGAGATGCAGGTACCCAAGCCGTGGGGGCCGGCAACGGAAGCTGACGCCTACCGCAACGGCATCGCCCAGGCGATCGCGGCCGAGCAGGCTGGTTTCACGCACGCGTGGGCAGTCGAGCATCATTTCCGGGAGGAGTTCTCCCACATGGGTGCGCCGGAGATCTGGCTGACCGCGGTGGCGCAGCACACCAGCAGGATCCGGATCGGTCACGGCATCGTGCTGCTGCCGATGCCGTTCAACCATCCGGTTCGGGTCGCTGAACGGATCGGTGCCCTGGATATCTTGTCCGGCGGGCGCGTCGACTTCGGGACAGGCCGGTCGATCGCCGAGCTCGAGATCGGCGGCTTCGGCATCGATCCGGGCGACACCAGGGACATGTGGTCGGAGTCGGTCGAGTTCCTGCAGCGCCTGTGGACCAGCGGCGAGCAAGAGGTCGAGTTCCACGGCAAGTACCTGGAACTGCCGCCTCGTAAGGTGTTCCCGCGACCGGTCCAGAAGCCTCACCCGCCGATGTGGATGGCGGCGACCAGCCCGATGAGCTATGCGCTCGCGGGCGACTACGGGCTCGGTGTGCTGGCCTTCGGCATGGCCGTCGACAAGAACGCGATGGGCCGCAGGCTCGCCGAGTGGCGGGCTGCGATGGCCGCGTCCACGCGACCCATCTCCGTCAAGAACGAGCAGGCCGCGGTCTTCATGATGTGCTTCTGCGCCGAAACGGAAGCGGCCGCCAGGGCAATCTGCCAGGACTCCTTTGTTCACTACCTGGACGTCACCGTCGAGCACTTCCTGCGCTGGGGCGCCAAGCGCGAGCTGCCGCCCGGCTACGAGTGGTACGCGACAGCGCTGAAACGAGGCCCAGCGCGCTCGGGTCCCGCCAAATTCGAGTACCTGCAGGAGAACGGCATGATCCTGGTGGGCTCCCCGGACATGATCGCCGAGCGGATCCGCGGCTTCCGCGACGCGGGCGCGACGCAGATGCTCGTCGCCATGCAGCTCGGTGACATCCCGCACGAGGAGGTCATGAAGTCGATCCGGCTGTTCGGCGAGGAGGTCATCCCAGCCGTCGGATAGCTCAACCGCGATAATGACCGAAGGTAACGGAGGGCGCATGGCTGAGCCGGGGGCGAGTACCGGCCCGCTGAAAGACGTCCGGGTGCTGGATGCATCGAATCTGATCGCTGGCCCGCTGGCCACGATGCTGATGGCCGACCTGGGTGCCGAGGTAGTGAAGATCGAGCATCCGGCCGATGGTGATTCACTACGCAACCACGGCGGGCAGAAGGACGGCCATGGCCTGTGGTGGAAAGAGCTTGGCCGCGGCAAGCTCTGCATCACCCTGGATCTTGGCAGCCCGGAGGGGCAGGACATCTTCCGGCGGCTGGCGAGCACAGCCGACGTCGTGGTGGAGAACTTCCGGCCAGGGACTATGGCCAGATGGGGGATCGATTACCCGGCGCTGCGGGCAGTCAGCCCGGCACTCGTGATGGCCCATGTGACGGGCTTCGGCCAGTCCGGGCCGATGTCGACGCTGCCCGGCTTCGGCACCATCGCCGAGTCGATGAGCGGATTCGCGCACCGCAACGGCCCTGCGGACGGCCCGCCTACACTTCCGCCGTTCGGCCTCGCAGATACCGTCACGGGCATCACCACCGCGCTCGCGATAATGACAACGCTCTGGGAACGGCGGTCAAGCGGGGTCGGCCAGGAAATCGACATCTCCATTATCGAGCCGCTGCTGACGGTTCTCGAGCCGCAGATCATCGAGCATGATCAGCTCGGCCGGGTAGCGCAGCGAGTAGGCAACCGGTCTACCGTCAACGCGCCGAGGAATATGTACCTGTCCAGCGACGGCCGGTGGCTCGCGCTGTCGACCAGCACTCAGTCGACGGCTGACCGCTTGCTCGAGCTCATCGGCCGGCCTGACGTGGTACGCGAGTCATGGTTCCGCAGCGCCTCCGAGCGTGCTCAGCATGCTGACGAGCTCGACGAGATCGTCGGCGGCTGGGTCGGCTCCCTCCATCACACGGCAATCGTCTCGGCCTGCCAGAAAGCCGGCGTGCCGATCTCCACGGTGTATGACGTCCGCGACATCGTGGCCGATCCGCAGTATGCGGCACTCGGCTCGATCGCCAGCGTGCCGGACGACGACCTCGGCATGCTGCGGATGGTGAACACGCCGTTCCGGCTGTCCCGGACCCCGGCCAGCATCCGCTGGGCTGGCCCGCGGCTCGGCGAGCACAATGACATCGTGTACGGTCGGCTCGGGCTAACCGAGGCCGAGCTTGCCAAGCTGCGGGAACAGGGCGTGATCTGATGGCTCCAGCGTCAGGGCAGGCACCGGCGGACGACAGCGGGGCGGCCGCGGCCGCCGCCGGCTGGACGCCCGAACTTCTCGCCGAACTGGACCGTTATGCCGCGTCGGCAGCGAACTGGGGTCGCTGGGGGGACGAAGACCAGCTCGGGACGCTGAACCTGCTGACGCCAGAGCGGCGGCGCGCCGCCGCGGCGCTGGTTCGGACCGGGAGCTGCGTGTCGCTCGGACGCCGGATCGGCGGCCCGCCGCAGCCCGACGACCCGCAGCCGCCCCTGCAGCTCATGAAGGGATCCGGCGAAGCGGCCCCGGCCCGCGGCGGCAGCCATGCCAGCGACTGGATTGGCCTCGCGCCACACGGCTTCGCGGTTACTCATGTCGACGCGTTCTCGCACCAGTTCCTTGACGGTGCCATGTACAACGGACAGCCTGCGAACCGTGTCACCACCAGGACCGGCGCGGGCGCGGGCTCGATCGAGGCATTCGCCGGCGGCATCGTCGGCCGCGGCGTACTGCTCGACCTGCCCGCTGCTCAGGGCCGGCCCTGGCTGGAGCCGGGGGAGTATGTGCGCCCTGCCGATCTGGACTCTGCCGCCGCGCGGCAAGCCGGCATCCGGCCAGGTGACATCCTGCTCGTCCGCGTCGGGCGAGACGCCAGAGCCGCGCAGCACGGCAGGACCGATCCGGTCACCGCGGGCTTGCCCGGGCTGGCAGCGGACTGCCTGCCGTGGCTGCGCGAGCACGACGTCGCGATGCTTGGCTCGGACGGCGTGTCCGATCAGATGACGCCCGGCGGCAGCCCGCATCCCATGCCGGTCCACGCCGGCGCGCTCGTGCTACTCGGGCTGCCGCTGCTGGACAACGCCTGGCTGGAGGACCTGGCAGCGACCTGCCAGGCGGAAGGCAGGTGGGATTTCCTCGCCGTGATCTGCCCGCTGCGGCTGCGGCGTGCCACCGGGTCGGCAGTCAACCCGGTCGCGGTGCTGTGAGATGCCGGGCCGGCAACCCCTGGCGCAGATCGTCGGCGTGGGGGAGTCCGCGTACTCGCGCGGCACCGACCGGTCTGAGTGGGAACTGGCCGTCGATGCGGTCACTCGCGCGCTGGCTGACGCAGGGCTGGCGGTCAGCGATGTCGACGGGCTGGTCCGCTATTCGTATGACGACGTGGACGAGGCAATGCTGGTCCGCTCGCTCGGCCTGCGGATCGGCTACTACTCGCAGACCGGCTATGGCGGCCTGGGCGCTCCAGCTGTGCTCGCGCACGCCTGTGCCGCGGTGGCTGGCGGCCTGGCCAGCGTCGTGGTCTGCTATCGCGCGCTGAACGGCTGGACCAAGACGCGCTACGGCCGGGCGGAGCGGACGCTTGGCGACGGGCTCGGGTCCGCGGACCTGGTGGCTGCCGGCGATCGCGCTCCGTCCGGTGCCTTTGCCGGGCCCTACGGGTTGCTCAGTCCCGGCCAGGTGATGGCGTTGTGGGCCAGGGAGTACCAGTGGCAGGCCGGCCTGACCGACGAGCAGCTTGCGTCGGCGCTCGGTCAGATCGCGATCGGCCAGCGACTGTTCGCGGCCCGCAACCCGCGCGCGATCCTGCGGGACAGGCCGCTGGACATGTCCGGATACCTGGCCGGCCGGACGATCTCCGCCCCGCTCCGGCTTTATGACCTGGCACTCGAGTCCGATGGCGCGGCCGCGGTGGTGGTCGCGGCGCCGTCGGTGGCCGCTGCACTCAGCAGACCGGGGGTTGGCGTCCTCGGCGCAACGGCGAGCCTGTTCCGCTACGCCGAGTCCATCTCGGTCTACGGCGAATTGCGCAACGGACCGCAGTACCGCGCCATCGCGCGCAAGCTGCTCGCTGATGCCGGACTGCAGCCGGCCGATATCGCAGTCGCAATGATCTACGACGCCACCACCATATCGGTGCTGCTCGGCCTGGAAGCGTACGGTTTTCACGAGCCGTTCACGGCCTGGCGGGCGGTGACCGCGCACGGTATCGGCGCGGCCAGCCCCCTGCCCGTCAACACCAGCGGCGGTCATCTGTCCGAGGCGTACGTGCACGGGATGAACCATCTGACCGAGGCAGTCAGGCAGTGCCGTGGCGACTCGGCCAATCAGGTCAGCCGGAGCGGGCCGGTGCTCGTCAGCTCCGGCCCGAGCGCTGCGCTGCTGGCGCCATGACCAGCACGCCGGCCAGCGGCCGGATCGTGCCGGCGGAGACACCCCTCACCGCTGCCTACTGGGCGGCAGCGCGGCGCGGCGTGATCCTGCTGCAGCGATGCGCGGACTGCGCGACCGTGGTGCATCCGCCCGAGCCGGTGTGCCCTGGCGGCACCGCCCACGAACTGCGCTGGTTCGAGGCGTCCGGACGGGGACGGCTGGTCAGCTTCACCAGCGTTGAGCACGCGGTGCATCCCGCGGTGCGGGGCCGGCTTCCCTATCTAGTGGCGCTGGTCGAACTCGACGAGGGCCCGCGGCTTATCTGCAACCTGGCAGCGGATCCGGCCGGTTCTGACGCCGGAGCCGGGCCGGGACCCGGTGCTCGCGTTGTGCTGCGCCTCGGCCGGGCGGCCGGCGGCCTCGACCTGCCCGTCGCCTACCTCGCGACCGAGCCAGAGGCTAGCCGTCGCACCCGATAGCGAGGCTGCGAGTCGCCTTCGCGCGACTGGGCAGCACCTGGCGCACGGCACGGATCAAAGCGCACCGGTCAACGGGACAGATCCGAGGCCGGTCACCTCAGCGACCGGCCCGGTAGATGTCCGGTACCGCGGCAGGCCGGCGGACGAGGAGCAGCCAGCGACGCCGAGCAGGACGACGAGGCCTGCCATCGCGATTCTGGTAAGCCGCTGCATGCCGCTTCGACGAACCATGTCCCGGCACGGTTCCCTGACAGCCGACCGCGAGTGTCCCGCTGCCTGAGACGGCGGGCCCGCCGGGGCTGCCGGCGCCTTATCGTCGGCGCATGGAACCCGTCTATGCCGCCATCGCGCGGCTTGTCTTCGGATACGCTGACCGGCTCGATGCCGGCGATCTGGCCGGGATGGCCGCGCTGTTCACCGGCGCCACGTTGCGGACAGCGTCCGGCGAGGGCGCCACGTTTACCGGAGCAGCCGAGGTGCTCGCCGCGTTCGACGGCAGCGTGCAGCGGTTCGAAGAAGGGACCCCGGCTACCAAGCACGTTACGACCAACCTGATCGTGGACGCTGATGAAGCAGCCGGGACAGCATCGGCCCGGTCGTACTTCACCGTGCTGCAAAGCCGCCCTGCGCTGCCGCTGCAGCCGATCGTGGCCGGCCGGTACGAGGACGCCTTCGCCCGGGACGGCGACGGTCAGTGGCACTTCACCGACCGGCTGATCGTCATCGAGCACGTCGGCGACGTCAGCCAGCATCTCCGCGGGCCGGCCAGGAGCCGGCCGCCCAGCTGACCGGCTCTGGCGACTGACTCCGGGTATTAGCAGCCCTGCCGGCTGCTAATACCCGGGACTATCCCGTACCGACCAGTCGGTTGAGTGTTCGCCGAACCGGAGTTAGCGTGTCTTCCGGGTGCCGATTACCGGCCACACGACGGGAGAAGACGCATGAAGGTGGATCCGGCCGGGGCGGGATTCGATGACCGCCGTCTTGAGCGCATCACCGAGCATCTGCAGCACCGCTACATCGATGCCGGCCGCATCGCCGGCTGTCAGGTCGCCGTCGCCCGTCACGGCCAGCTGGCCTATTTCGGCTCGCTCGGGCACCGAGACCTGCAGCGGTCGCTGCCCGTCGAGGAGGACACCATCTGGCGGATTTACTCGATGACGAAGCCGATCACCGGGGTGGCGCTGATGACGCTCTATGAGCGGGGGATGTTCCAGCTCAGCGACCCTGTATCGCGTTTCATCCCGGAGTGGCGCGACCTGAAGGTCCGTGAGCGAGCCGAGGACGGTTCGGAGCAGCTTGTCGATCCGCGACGGCCGATGACAGTGCGCGATCTGATGATGCACATGTCCGGCCTGGGTTTTGCGGGCGGCCGGACGCTGCAGGAGTTGTTCTCGGCCGACAACGCCGCCAGGACTGACGGGTTCACCCCGGGGACGCGGCGGGGCCGCGGCGCCACCTTGGAATCCATGGTGGAGCACTATGCGGGTTACCCGCTGGAGTTCCACCCTGGCACCCACTGGCTCTACTCGGTGTCGACGGACATCTGCGGCCGCCTCGTCGAGATCATCTCGGGGCAGCGCTTCGACGACTATCTCCGTCGGACGATCTTCGAGCCTCTCGGCATGACCGACACCGGATTCGCGATACCGGACGAGAAGGCGGGCCGGTTCGCCGCGTGCTACCGCCGGGACGCGAACAAGAAACTTGTCCTGACCGACGATCCGGAGCGCAGCGGATACCGGACGGAGCCGTCGTTCTTGTCCGGCGGTGGCGGGCTGGTCTCGACCACGACTGACTATCTGCGTTTCTGCCAGATGCTGCTCGGCGGCGGCGAGGTGGACGGCGTGCGCATCCTGGGCCGCAAGACGGTCGAGCTGATGACGGCTAATCACCTGCCAGGGGACGGCGACCTTGAGTCCGTCGCACTGCCCGGCGGCTACGGCGAGGTCGGATTCGCCGGCATGGGGTTCGGGCTGACCGTCGCCGTTGCCAAAGCGCCAGCACTAACCCAGGTCATCGGCTCAGCGGGTGAGTTCATGTGGGGCGGCGCCGCGTCGACGATCTTCTGGGTGGACCCCGCGGAAGACCTCACCGTCGTCTTCATGACCCAGCTCCTGCCCTCGGGCACGTTCAACTTCCGCGGGCAGCTCAAAACGCTCGTGTACCCGGCGATCAGCGACTAACGATCTCTGCTGGCGCTGGGTCACCAGCGGCGAAACCCTTTGCACCACGCGGGCTGACTCCGGATGACACGGCCGTCGAACGGGCCTCCGCCCGACCTGGCCCCCGGCACCCGGTACAAAGCCCGGGCGCACTCGCCCGCCGTGCCGATGGGACGGGCAGCGCAGATCAGGCCGTCCCGGCTGCCGGGGTAGGGCAGTGGCACAGCCAGGCAGCGCGGGTTGGTCCACACCACGCCGACGATCTGGTTTTCCCGCGCCAACTCTGCCAGAGCCGGGGACGGCCTGCACTTGGCGGCCGCGACTTGATGGCCAGTTCCGGGAAGCCACGTGATGCCGCCGGCGAGCCGTCCGCCGTTGGCGACGATGCCGTGCACACACGAGCCAGCCGGGCCCGGCGATTGTTGCAGGCAAAGCAGGCCCAGATCGGACAGACTCGCGGGCTGGGTCACTCGCACGCAGTTCGCCGGCGAGGCAAGGACGACACCGGTGTAAAACTCACTGAACGAACCTGAGTTGGCGAGCGGCGCCTGCGCGCATCCGGCGACCACGAACCCGATCAAGGTGCCGGCGGCCAGGCAACCCGCGCGCCTGCCGATGTGGTGATCCGCTGCCCGCCTGCTACCAGTCACCCCGCTAAGACGCCGGTGGCCGGCCACCGGTTCCCTAGGCCGTAACCCCCTTCAGCCCGGCGCCTCAGCCGTCTGCGAGGCTCCCGCCCCGGCCTCCGCCGCGCGCGCGGACGGGCGCGCGCCGCCGGCCAGCACGCCGCCGTCCACCGGCAGCGCGACACCGTTGACGTGACCGGCATCGGCGGAGCAGAGCCAGAACACCGCGGCCGCGATGTCATCTGGGTCAGCCATCCGGCCCTGCGGGAGGTGGGTGCCGGTCAGCCAGTCCGGATGGGCGCGGGTGAACGCCGCCAGCATCGGTGTCCAGACCAAGCCGGGGCAGACCGCGTTGACCCTGATGCCGTCTGCCGCGTACTCCACCGCTACTGACCGGGTCAGGCCGATCACACCGAACTTGCTAGCGGCGTAGGCGGACAATTCGGGCGTTCCGGTAAGCCCGGCCGCAGAAGAGGTGTTGACGATCGCGCCGCCGCCAGCTTCGAGCATCACCGGGATCTGATACCGCATGCAGTTCCAGATCCCGGTGAGGTTAACGTCCAGGATCCGCTGCCAGTCCTCGCGGCTGGTCTCGTGCACGCGCGTCCGCTCCCCGGTGATGCCGGCGTTGTTATGCGCGAAGTCGAGGCTGCCGAACTCGGCAACCGTCGCCTGGACCGCGGCCTGAATGTCCTCGCTGCTAGCGACATCAGCCTGGACGAAAAGCGCCTGGGCACCGGCGTCCCGAACGAGGCCGGCTGTCTCCTCGCCCCCGGCCGGATCGATGTCCACCACGGTGACGGCAGATCCCGACCTGGCGAAGCGCATGGCCACAGCGCGGCCGATCCCGCCGCCTGCGCCGGTCACGAATGCGGTCGTCATGACAGCAGTCTTCCCGGCCGCTGCGTCCGCTGGCTGCCGCGTGCCGCTGACCGGGATGAGTTGATGACAGCCAGGACTGCCTGGGCAGACAGTGTTGCTACGAGCCCGCACGTGCCGGGCTGCCAACGATTCGCAGGGAAGGATTGCGGATGCGTCCAGTCGATGCGTTGGACAGGGCCCGGTCTCTCGCCCCGGTGCTCCGCGAGCGAGCGTTCGCCACCGAGGAAGCGCGCCGGATCTCCGACGAGACCATTGCCGAGCTCAAGGAAGCGGGCCTGTTCCGGATTCTGCAGCCCGCCAGATTCGGCGGATTCGAGTTCGATCCGCAGGTTTTCCTCGACCTCGCGATGATCATCAGCGCCGCCTGCGGGTCCACCGGCTGGGTCTACTCCGTCATCGGCGTGCACAACTGGCAGCTCGGCCTGATGCCGGAGCAGGCTCAGGAAGACGTGTGGGGAGCAGATCAGGACACACTGATCTGCTCGTCCTACACGCCGCGCGGGAACGTCGAGATCGTGGATGGCGGTTACCGGCTGAGCGGCCGCTGGTCCTTCTCTTCCGGTTGTGACCACGCTCAGTGGGCCATCCTCGGCGGGGCTGCCACGGATGCTGTCGGCAACGTGCGGCGGTTGTGCTTCCTGGTGCCGCGGACCGACTACGTGATCGACGACGTCTGGCGGGTCGTCGGCCTTCGTGGCACCGGAAGCAACGACGTCGTGGTCACCGACGCGTTCGTGCCCGAGCACCGAACGCACGACTACCGGTCGGGCAGCGTGACCAGTGACTCGCCGATCTACCGGCTGCCGTTCGGCCCGATCTTTACCTTCGGGATCGCGGCGCCAATGCTCGGCGCGGCGCAGGGCGCGCTCGACGACCACATCGCCTGGACTGCCGAACGCGTGCGGATCACCAGGGGCACGCGCGTAGCCGAGGAGCCGTTCTCGCAGGCCAGGGTCGCGGAAGCGGCGGGTGAACTGGACGGCGCCCGGCTTCAGATCAAGCGCGACCTCGACGACATGATGGCGCTGGCGCGTGACGAGAAGGACATCCCGATCGAGATCAGGGCCAGGGCCCGCCTCGACCAGGTGCGTGCCACCCAGCTTGCGATCTCCGCGGTGGACCGGGTGTTCCAGAACTCTGGCGGTCGAGTGCTGCACGAGCTCAACCCGATCCAGCGGGCCTGGCGGGACATCCACGCCGGAGCCCAGCACAACAGCAACGTGCCCGAGCCGATGCTGATGGCCTACGGCGCCATGTCCTTCGGGCTATCCATAGCCGATAGCGGAATCTAGCCGTCGGCAGTTCCCACCAGTCGCCCCTGGAGCAGTCATGCCCGAGTCCCTGAGCTACGAAGAGACCAGCCGCACTACCAAGGTCGGTGGCTTGGCCGTGCACTACCACGAGGCCGGCAGCGGCGAGCCACTGTTCATGCTCCACGGTGCCGGTCCCGGTGTGTCGGCCTGGAGCAACTTCTCCGGCAGCCTGCCCGGCTACAGCGAGCACTTTCATACCTACCTCATCGACCAGCCGGGCTTCGGCGGGACTGAGACACCGGCCGAGTTCGACCGGCACTGGATGAGCTGGACCGCCGCGATGCTGGCCGGGTTCATGGACGACCAGGGCCTGGACAAGGTTCACCTGATCGGCAACTCGCTCGGCGCAGCAGTGGTCGTGCGGTTCGCGCTCGACTTCCCCGACCGGGCGAACCGGCTGGTGCTGATGGGACCGGGCTCCGCGCTCTCGATAGGGCTGTTCACGCCGCGGCCGAGTGAGGGCATCAGGCGGATCATGGACTTCCACGCACCGCCCGGCCCGACCAGGGAGAAGATGGCCGCCTTCTTGAAGACCCTGGTGTACGACGAGTCCCTCGTCACCGACGAGCTGATCGAGGAACGGTTCCAGGCCGCGACCACCCCGGCGACGGACGGCCTGGCCGCCATGCAGCGGGCCAACCGCAACCCGGCTTTCGCCGAGTCTGGCGAGCTGTGGCGGGAGGTATCGAAGGTTCAGCACGAGGTGATGGTCATCTGGGGCCGGGAGGACCGGGTCCAGCCGCTGGACGGCGCGTTCCTGACCTTCCGGCTG
Source organism: uncultured Actinomycetota bacterium (assembly GCA_963831615.1). GTDB lineage: Bacteria > Actinomycetota > Actinomycetes > Streptosporangiales > Streptosporangiaceae > JAJYUU01. The sequence goes on from CAWHQU010000008.1 coordinate 2,312,457, forward strand.
CTGCAGAACGCCCGGCTCTACGTGCTTCCCAAGGCCGGGCACTGGGCGCACATCGAGCAACGGGCCGAATACGAGCGGGTCACCACCGATTTCCTGCTGGCCGGCTAACTCCGCGGCCGCAGGGATCGCGAGATGAGGAGTACAGCGGAATGAAGATTCACAGCCTGGGCTACGTGCGGCTGGAGTCGACGGTCACCAGCCAGTGGCGCGGGTTCGCTGAGGACGTGCTTGGCATGCACGCTGACGACGGCCCGGACGGCTCGCTCCGGCTGCGCATGGACGAGCGCCCGGCCCGGATCGTGATCGTTCCGGGTGACGCGAACAAGGTCGCGGCGGTCGGGCTGGAGCTGCGCGATCAGGCGGCGCTCAATGCGGCGGTCGCTGAGCTGAGCGCGGCTGGCATCGCCGTAAAGGAAGGGACCACGGCCGACGCGGAGGAGCGCCTGGTCGAGCGGTTCGTCAGTCTCGAGGATCCCGGCGGCAACCCGCTCGAGCTGTTTTTCAGCCAGCAGGTGGACGGCCTGCCGGTCAGCTTGCCGCACGGCGGCGAGTTTGTCACCGGCGCCCTGGGTGCCGGGCATGTGGTGCTCCCGGCGGGCGACATGGACGCGACCTTTGACTTCTACACCAACGTCGCCGGATTCAAGCACCGCGACTCGATGCTCGTGCGCATCCCGAATCTGCCGCCGATCCGGCTGCGGTTCCTCGGCTGCAACCCGCGGCACCACACGATCGCGCTGACTCAGGCGTCATCGCCGCAGGGCATGCGGCACATGATGGTCGAGGTGGACTCGATCAAGACCTTCGGCCGGGCCTATGCCAGGGCCAGGGGAGGCCGGCGTGCTGAAGACCGAGATCGGTCAGCACTCCAACGACGAGGTCCTGTCCTTCTACGTGTTCTGCCCCGGCGGGTTCGAGTTCGAGTTCGGGGTGCACGGCCGGCACGTCGACGAGAACAACTGGCTGACCCGGGAGCTGACCAACCTCAGTTACTGGGGCTACTGGCCCGCCCAAAGCAGCAAGTAGGAGAGCTGATGGAGCCAAGCGAGCACCTGAACGGCGGCATTGCGGCACTTGCCGCCGGGCAGACCGTCTTCGCCTCGTTCGCGCCTGCCGACATCGGCAACGCACAGGCTATGGCGGCCGGGCCGTACGACGTGGTCGTCTTCGAGATGGAACACAACCCGTTCGACGTCAGCGCGCTGCGGGTCAGTTTGCAGTTCCTGCTCGACCGCCGGCTGATCGCAGCGCAGGGGAACGTCCGGCCGCAGGTCACGCCGTTCGTCCGGATCCCGGCGAACGGCTCGGAGATGACGCAGTGGCTGGCCAAGCAGGTCCTGGACTCCGGGGTATACGGCGTGATCTGGCCGCATGTGAGCACAGTCGACGAGGCGCGCAACGCGGTCGCTGCGTGCCGTTACCCGCGGCCGCCGGGCTCGCCCGGCTACGAGCCGCCCGGCCTGCGCGGCGACGGCCCGTTCGGCGCCGCCCGGTACTGGGGCGTCGACGTCGGCGAGTACTACCGTCGGGCCGACACCTGGCCGCTCGCGCCGGACGGGGACATTCTCGTCGTGATCATGTGCGAGGAAGCCGCCGCCATCCGCAACTTGCCGAAGATGCTCGCGGAGGTGCCAGGCATCGGCGTCGTACTGATTGGCGAGGGCGACCTGAGCCAGGATCTCGGTCACCCCCGTGCCTACGAGCACCCTGACGTCGAGGCGGCGATCGCGGACGTAGTCGCCATTTGCGCTGACGCCGGAGTGCCGTGCGGCATCCCGCATGTCACCGAGCAGAACGTAGAGAAGCGCATCGACCAGGGTTTCCGCTGGCTGATGCCGAATCCCGGCCGGACCCACCGGGCGACCGAGATCGGCCGGAAGGCGCTGGCCGAAAGGCAGGTGACGACGTGATCATCGACGTCCACGGTCACTACACGAAAGTGCCGCCTGAGCTGGACGCATACCGCGGCCGGCAGATCCTGCAGCTTGCCAGGGGCGGCGCCAAGGGCAGCCCTGGCATCTCCGACGAGCAGCTCAAGGCGACGCTGCAGGTGCACATCGACGCGATGGCGCTGCGCGGGGTGGACAAGTCCATCTTCTCGCCGCGTGCCGCGTTCATGGGGCACGAGTTCGGCAGCGAGATCATCAGCAGGAACTGGACCGAGATCAACAACGACCTCATTGCGCGCGCGGCCGCGATGTTCCCGGCCAGCTTCGTCCCTGCCTGCCAGCTGCCGCAGTCGCCCGGCGTGAGCCCCGCCAACTGCCTGGCCGAACTGGATCGCTGCGTCGGCATGGGGTTCGTCGGCTGCAATATCAACCCGGACGTCTCTGGTGGTGTCGCGCCGCTGACTCCGTCCCTGGGCGACCGCTGGTGGTACCCGCTCTGGGAGCGAATGTGCGAGCTGAACGTGCCGGGCCTGATTCACGCCGGCTCGACGCTGAACCCGCACCTGCACATGAACGGCGCGCACTACGTCAACACTGATCTCGCCGCGGTTGTCGAGCTGACCACGTCGAAGGTGCTGTCCGACTTCCCCGACCTCAAGCTGATCATCCCGCACGGCGGCGGCGGCGTCCCGTTCCACTGGAACCGGCTGCGCAGCCTCGCGGCCGGACGGTCCGGCACCCCGTTCGAGGAGTCAGTCCGCCGCCTCTACTTCGACCTTGCGGTCTATGACGAGGAGGCGATGAACCTCACCATCCGCCGCATGGGGCCGGACAACGTGGTGTTCGCGACCGAGATGCTGGGCACGGCGCAAGCCACCGACCCGGTCACCGGACGTCCGTTCGACGACACGCTGGCGCTCGTTCAGGATCTGGACTGGCTGTCGGCCGAGGACAAGTACAAGATCTTCGAGGGGAACGCGCGACGGCTGTACGCTCGCGCGGACTTCTGACGGTGCTGGGCGATGCTTGCCGCAAGACCCGCCGCTCCGGCAGGAGCGGACATGCCCGGTAGCCAGCCGCCTCTACGGGCCGGCCGGCTGGTCAGCGATGGCGTCACGTTCCGCCGCATCCTGAGCCACTTCGCCACCGGCATCGTCGTGGTGACCGCGCACGACGGCGAGCCGATCGGCCTGACCTGTCAGTCGTTTTCCTCGGTGTCGCTCGACCCGCCGCTAGTGATGTTCTGCCCTGCGCACTCGTCGCAGACCTGGCCGCGCATCCGTGCCGTCGGCACGTTCGCGGTCAACATCCTGGCGGCAGACCAGGAAGCGATCTGCCGCAAGTTCGCCGTGTCCGGTGGCGACAAGTTCGACGGCGTCGCCTGGTCGCCCGGCATGACCGGAGCGCCGATCCTGTCCGGGGTGATCGCGCACATCGAATGCCGCCTGGAATCAGTGCTGGCTGGCGGTGACCACGACATCGTCACCGGCCGCCCGCTGTACGTCGGCGAGGGCCCCGGATCCGAGCCGTTGCTCTTCTTCCGCAGCCAGTACGGAGGCTTCTCCGGCTGACATCCCACCCGACGAAGGGACTGGTCGACGACATGACAAGCACAGCTAATGAGCACCCTCCGGCCTCGTGGGACAGCGAGACCGATGTGATCGTGGTGGGCGGCGGCTTCGCCGGCCTGGTCGCCGCGGCGACCGCCAGGGGACGCGGTAGCGAGGTCATCGTGCTCGAGGCCGGCGACGAGCCCGGCGGGATCATGCGGATCTCGTCCGGTGAGTACTGGATTCCTAATAACTCCTACTTGCGCGAGGCCGGCATCGAGGACCCGCGCGCTGACTGCCTGCGGCTGATGGCCAGGCTCTCGTACCCGACGAGGTACGACCCGGAGTCTCCGACTCTGGGTCTGCAGGACCGGCCGTTCCGGCAGATCTCGACCTACTACGACGTCGCTGCCACAGCGGTCGCCGAGCTCAGCCAGATCGGCGCGATGGGATCGGTGCTGAGCGACGGCGTAACGCCGGACGGCGTATTCAACCCGATGGGCCATCTTGAGTACCACGCCGAGCTTCCTGAGAACAAGATCGAGTACGGCCGGGCACTGATGGCGGACACCGGCGGCACGCACGGGCCCGGCCAGGGCCAGCAGACCGTCGACTTGCTGGTCGCCCACGCCGCCAGGGCCGGGATCGAGTTGCGTACCAGCCATGTCGTGCACCACGCCTTCGCCAACAGCCGCGGCGAGGTGGTCGGCGTGGCGGCCGACGCAGGCGGGGTTACCAAGGCAATCCGTGCCCGCAAGGGCGTGATCTTCACCAGCGGAGGCTTCTTCCACAACGCCGCCCTACGCACGCTGCTGCTGCGCGGCACGGTCTGGGGGGCTACCGCCCCGTACACCAACACCGGTGCGCTGATGAGCATCGCCGCCGGCCTCGGCGCTCAGCTGGAGAACACCGACAGCTGCTGGTGGGGCCAGATGGGAGTGGACGAGGTACTCGACGCTCAGCGCAGCGACAACATGGCGTTCTGGCTGTACGGCGACAGCATGGTGATGGTCAACCGCTACGGCGTCCGGGTCGCCAACGAGAAGGCGCACTACAACGAGCGCGGCCGCGTTCACAGCGTCTACAACGCCAGCACCAAGCAGTACGAGAACAACGTCCTGTTCCAGGTGTACGACGCGGCGACTGCCGACAACCCCGAGATGGGCGTGAAATACCCGGTCCCGTTCCCCGGCCAGTCGACCGAGCATGTCATCAGCGGCAATACCTGGGCCGAGCTGGCCGCCAATATCGATGCCCGGCTCGCCAAGATCGCTAACCGGACCGGCGGAGTCAAGCTGGACGAACGCTTCGCCGACCGGCTCGCGGGCACGGTGACGAGATTCAACTCCTTCGCCGAGAGTGGTCATGACGACGACTTCTTCCGCGGCGAGCGGCAGGCGGAGCACGGGTACAGCGTGATGGGGCTGACTCGCGGCGTGAACCGCACGATGTACCCGTTCGCTTCGTCCGGTCCTTACTATGCGCTGCTACTCGGAGCGGCCGGCTTCGACACCAACGGTGGTCCCGGAATCAACGAGAACGCCCAGGTCGTCAGGCCGGACGAAACGCCGATCCCGGGGTTCTACGCGGCCGGCAACTGCGCGGGCTCACCGGGCCATGGCGCGTACTGGTCCGGTGGTGCCACGCTGGGCAACGCCCTGGTCTGGGCCTATCAGGCGGGCGCGCACGCCGCGAGCGAGCCGGTTCGGGACGCTCAGTGAGCAGCCCGGCGTTCTGGGAGCGCCGGTTCGAGGGCAAGGTCGCCCTCGTGACCGGCGGCGCCCGCGGCCAGGGCCTGGCTGAGGCGCAGCGATTCAGCCGCGAGGGAGCGGCCGCCATTGCCGTTGACGTGCACGACGAGGCCGACGTGGGGCCCGGCATCAGCTACCACAGGCTCGACGTCACATCCAGGGACGACTGGGCCAGGGTGGTCAAGCAGGTCGTCGACGAGCACGGCCGCATCGACGTGCTGGTTAATAATGCCGGCATCGGCATTGCCGAGACAATCGCCTCGGTCACCGAGCAGGAGTGGTCGGCGGTCATGGCGGTGAACCTGGAAGGCGCGCTGATCGGCATGCAGACCGTCGCGCCGGTGATGCGGGAGGCCGGCCGCGGGGCGATCGTCAACACCGCGTCTGCGGCGGCGTTCTACGGGTTCGCGCTGCCGGCCTACAACGCAAGCAAGTGGGCGCTGCGCGGCCTGACCAAGACGGCCTCGCTGGAATTCGCGACCTGGGGCATCCGGGTCAACGCCGTCCATCCGGGCCTTGTGGTGTCGCCGATGAGCGACGGCGCGCAGGAGATGACTGAGCGCATCAGGATGGCCACGCCGCTGCGCCGTGGTGCCCATCTTGACGAGATCGCCGCGCTGGTGGCGTTCCTGGCCAGCGACGAGGCGACGTTCATCACCGGATCTGACTTCGTCATCGATGGCGGACTGCTAGCTGCCGGAGCCATGGGCGAGGTGTCCTACGACTTCGGTGCCTAGGCACTAGTAATAAGGAGAAGCGATGACCGCACAACTCAGTTCTGACGCGATCGAGATCGGCGTGGTCGTGCGCGACCCGGACCGGTGCCTTGAGTTCTATCGCGACGTTCTCGGGCTTGCCTACATCGGCGACCTCGATTTCGGGGTCGCGCGCATGTGGCGTTTCCAGGCCGGCACCTCAGTGGTGAAACTGCTGCAGTTCAAAGAGGAGCCAACGGCCTCGAGCCCGCCAGGCGAGGTGACCGCGACGGGCTACCGCTATATGAGCTTCTTCGTTTCCAATATTGAAGATCTTGTGGCGCAGTGTGCAAGCTTCGGGTCGGCTGTCCCGATCCCGGTGACCGAGTTCCAGCCCGGCTCGCGCTTCGCCTTCGTCGAGGATCCCGAGGGCAATCGCATCGAACTGCTCGACGTCGCGGCGTAAGGAGGTAGCACGATGACCGAGACCGACGTGCTTCAGGACCTGGCCGGCCGCCTCGACCGGCTGGAGTCCGAGCAGGCGATCAGGGAAACGATGGTCAGGTACGCGCAGACGCTTGACTATGGCGACAGCGATGGGTGGGCCGCCTGTTATACCGCGGACGGAGTATTCGACGTGCGCCGCCGGGGCGAGCCGCTGTTCCGGCATCAGGGGTCACAGGCGCTGGCTGCGTTCGCCGAAGGCCATACCTCAGCGCCTGCCGTCTACCACAAGCACGTGCTCGGACTGCCGTCCATCACCCTGTCGGAGGACGGCACGTCGGCGACCGCCAGCGCGTACTTCATGATGGTGCACGAGTCACCCGACGGACCGCAGGTCCTGGTCTTCGGGCGGTACCTCGACGAATTCGCCCGCAGCGCAGAGGCGGGCTGGCAGCTCGCCGTGCGCGTCGTCGACATGGAAGATGTGGGGACGCGGACCCTGCCGTGACCGTGCCTTCTTAACCGTCACGCTGGCGTGACAGTGCCCGTTAGCCGGGCCTGCTCACGCCGCCCCGAGGTAGAGGCTGGCCAGCGCGTCGTTCAGTTCGGCGGGCTGGCCAGCGGCCACGACCCGGCCGGTGACCATCACCGCTCCGGTATGGGCGATCTCCAGCACTGTCCGGGCGAACTGCTCGACGGCCAGCACAGTGGTTCCGCGGGCGACCATGGCGACTACCTGCCCGTAGAGCATCTCGACGATGCGCGGCGCCAGCCCGGTCGAGAGCTCATCCAGCAGCAGGAACTCCGGCTCCGTGGCGACTGCCCTGGCCAGCGCGAGCATCTGCTGCTCACCGCCGGACAAGGTGCCAGCCAGCTGGCGGCGCCTGGTCGCGAGCACCGGGAAGGTGTCGTAGACGCGCGCCTCAATCTCCGGCAGGCTGCCGCCGAGATGCGTCACCAGCCTGATGTTGTCGGCGATCGTGAGGTTGGGGAACACGCCGCGGCCTTCGGGCAGAAGGCACACTCCGCGCCTGGCCAGGGCATACGGCTCGATGCCCGAGACCGGCTCGCCGTTGATGGCGACCGAGCCGCCACCGACGGCGTGCAGGCCTGAGATGACCCGGAGCAAGGTGGATTTGCCCGCGCCGTTCGGTCCGAGAACGGCGAAGAGCCCGCCCTTCGGCACGGTGAGATCGATGCCGTGCAGTACCTCGATTGCCCCGTAGGCGGCCGTCAGGCCGGTGACCTCGAGCATGGAGACCTGACCGCTGGACTCCTGGCGGGCGGTCACTGCGCTGCTCCGGCCGATGCGCCGAGGTAGGCCTGGATGACAGCCGGATTCGCGCGGATTTCCTCAGGCGTGCCAGAGGCCAGGATCTCGCCCTGATCCAGCACCGTGACTGTCGAGCAGACCGGCATGACCAGCTCCATATCGTGCTCCACCAGGATGATTGACAGGCCCTCGGCCGCCAGCTCGCGGAGCAGCCGGCCGAGCGCCTCGGTTTCTGATTCGATGAGCCCGGCGGCGGGCTCGTCGAGTAGCAGCACCTTCGGCCGCGTCATCAGGGCCCTGGCCACCTCGACCAGGCGTGCGATGCCAGTGGGCAGGTGATCGGCGCGCGCCTGCTCGAACGAGCTGAGGTTCATCCGCTCCAGCATCGCCCCGACTGCCGTACGCGGATCCCCGTTCCTGTCGTGCCGGCCAGCGTGCAGTTCTGCGGCTACCAGCAGGTTGTCGTGCACGGTCAGCACGCCGAACAGCTCGAGCTGCTGGAACGTGCGCGCCAGGCCGCGCCGTGCCCGGCCGTGCGGGCTGCGCCTGGTCACGTCCTCGCCGTCCAGGTAGACCCGGCCCTGGTTCGGCGACACCAGGCCGGTAGCGACGTTGAACAGCGTCGACTTCCCGGCGCCGTTCGGCCCGATCAGGCCGTGGATACTGTGTGGCTCAGCGGCAACGCTCGCGCCGCGCAGGGCCGTCACCCCGCCGTATCGCACTGTTACGTCGCGGACCTCGAACAGCGCCATCAGTGCCGCCCTTCAATGCTGATACCGGCATCAGCGATGTCGCCATCCGCGGCGACCGTGCTGCCGGGTTCGACTGTGCCGCCGGGTTGGACTGTGCTGCCGGGTTCGACTGTGCCGCCGGGCACAGCTGTGCCGCTCTGGCTGGCCGGGCCGCTGGCCAGCGGCCCGCTGGCGCGGACCGGCGCGGCGGTGGCCGACGCCAGCCGCAGTCGTCCTGGTATGTCGCCGGGCAGCCGCCCGGCTAGCTTCACCAGGCCGGCCGCGATGTCGGCGGACACTCCGTTGGGCTGCTTGCCGAGGCCGACACCGACCAAGCCGGGCAGCAGCTGCGAGATCTGGTAGATGAGCGTCGAGATCGTGCCGATGTAGCCGAACACGCCGAGCGCCAGCGCGCCGAACGTCGCGCCGCCGACCGTGGCCGCGCCACCTGCCATGATCAGCAGGAGCAGCGGGAGGCTCTCCAGGAAGGAGAACTGGGTCGGCGTGACCTGGGTTTGCACTCCGGCGAGCAGCACGCCGCCAATGCCGGCGATGCCAGCGGACAGTGTAAACACGCCGAGCTTCAGCGTCGTGGTCCGCATGCCCAGTGTCTCGCTGCCTGCCTGGCTCTCCCGCATGGCAATCAGCGCCCGGCCGAACCTGGAGCGGCGGATCGTCACGACCAGCAGCCCGAAGAGGCAGAAGATGACGGCTAGGGCCAGCAGGTAGGTGCGGTTGCTGGCCAGGTTGATGCCGGGGATGCTGAGCCGGGCGATCGGCAGCGCGCCACTCTCGAACAGCGGCAGCGTGTGGCCGAAGAACGTGACCGACGGCAGCCCGAAAATCCAGGAGTCGAATAGCTCGGCGATGGCCGCCGTGGCGAGGGCCAGGTACAGTCCGCGGAGCCGGATCGCCGGCAGTGCAGTGAGGAGACCGATGATCGCGGCGACCGCGAATGCCGCGAGCAGGCCGAGCAAGCTGCCGCCGCCGGTGGCGTGCGCGAATGCGAGGGCGCCGACGCCGGCGAAGGTCATCTGGCACAGCGAGATCTGCCCCGCGTAGCCCAGTAGCGGAACGAGGGAGAGGCCAATCACCCCGAGGGCCAGTCCGGTGCTGAGGAAGTAGAGCGGCTGCGTGGACAGCACTGGCGCGAGCGCTGCGCATACCGCGATCAGGACGACCGCCCCGGTCAGCGAGAGCCGGTACGAGGGCACCGGGAACGACTCCCTGCTGCGCCGGACGATGTAGCCGCGCAGCCGCTCGTGCGGCTGGAGAAGCAGCGCGATGAGCAGGATGATGATCGGGACCGCCAGTGGCAGGTTCTGCAGCCAGCCTACGGTGGAGACGGGGAGGTAGCCGACGACGTAGCTGCCGGCCAGGCCGATGATCGCCGCGCCGACGAACGTCCACGGCAGGCTCTTCAGCCGGCCGATGATCGCCGCTGCGTAGGCGTTGATGACTAGCAGCGTTAGCGGCGCCACCGAGAGCTGAAGCGTCGGCGCGATGAGGATGCCGGCGATCGCCGCCAGGGACGAGCCGAGGATCCAGCTCAGCCGCGAGGCACGGTTAGGGTTGCCGCCGACGAGCATGAGCAGCGGCCGGTTGTCGACTACCGCCCGCATGTCGATGCCGATCCTGGTGCGGTACAAGATGAACCACAGCACCAGCACGCACAGTATGAACGTGCCGAGCGTGATGAGCTGCGTCCAGGTCACGTAGGTGCCGAAGAACGAGACCTTGTTGTTGACGTAGAAGGCGGGGAACGCGCGGGTGTCCTGCGGGTTCCAGATCCACAGGGCCGCGCCTTCCATGGCGATCAGCAAGCCGATGGTGACCGCTAGTTTCGTCGCCTCGCTGGCATCAGCGAGGTTGCGCATCAGCAGTTTCTCCACGCCGCAGCCGAACAGCGGGGCGAGCACGCCGATCACAACGACTAGCGCCAGCCAGGCCGGCCAGTTCCAGCCGAACCGGAGCTGCCAGAACACGAACGCGCCGAACATTCCGACGGCGCCGTGCGCGATGTTGAAGACACCCGAGGTCGTGTACGTGACCACAAGGCCGCTGGCCGCGATGGCGTAGATAGCGGCGGTGACGAGACCGACGATCGTATAGGTAAGAAACTCACTCATCGCGCGTACCGGTCCGCTTCCTGCCAGAGATGTCCAGGTCAGTTAGATGGCCGGCCCGGCCAGGGCGGCAACCTGCCGCCCTGGCCGGGCCGAGATGTAGCGCGCGGCTAACACTGACGCTTGGCCGCTACGGCTTGATGACCGGCACGTTCGCCGGGTTGCAGTAGAACTGGCCGAGCTTGGCCGGGATCGCCTGGACGAACTTGGCGTTCTCAATCTTCATGATGATGAAGCACTGACTTGCCTTGTTCGACGCAGGGTTGATGGTGCCTTGCAGGCCACCGCCGGTCCAGTTCGTCTGCTTGGCGACTTCCTGAACGAGACAGGTCCTGGTCAGGTGCGAACCGCACGCCTTTGCCGCCACGGTGAAGAGCAGCCAGGACGAGAATGCCATCTCACCAAAGAAGCCGAGGTGGGCCGTCGGAACGTACTTGTGCTCGATCTGCTCGTACTGCGCGACCGCGGGTATGGCGCTCGCCGCCTCCAGTGGCTCGGACGGCATGTACACGTAGTAGTTCTTCGCGACCGAGGCGCCAGTGGTCAGGAAGCTGGTGTCGTAGTCCTGCGGCGGTGAGATCTGCAGCGTCGGATACCAGCCCGCTGTGGACATCGCCTGGTCGAGCGCGACCGACGTGGGGATGGTGTCGTTGAGGAACAGCATCGTGACGCCGGCCTTCTTCATGGCCTCCACGTACGGTGCCCAGTTGACCGACCCCAGGGCGTTGTACTCGGCGGTGTAGACAACCTTGCCGCCGTCCGCCTCGATCGCCTCGTTGTAGGTGTGCTGCTCCCTGGCGCCTGCCGCGCCTTCGGCGTACAGCGTCCCGATGTGATCCTGCACGCCGGGGTACTGCTTGAACAGCACCGGGAAGCCGCCGATGTTCTCCTGATCGGCTGGCAGCGGGTTGACCGGGTACATGAGCTTGGCGTTGGCCGCGGCCTCACTGACCGTCGAGGCGGTGAAGTTCGGGATCCCGCACTTCTCCCATGCCGCGACGCCAGTGTTGTCGAGCACGCCCATCGTGCCGACCATGGCGAGATCGGCGGTGCAGCTCGACTCGACCTGAGGCAAGTAGTCGGTCTCTTGCGAGTCGCGCTTGTCGAGGATCAGCTTGCGGCCGAGGATGCCGCCCGCTGCGTTGCACCAGTCCACGTAGGCAGTCGCGCTGTCCCACATGGGCTGCAGCAGGCCGGGCGCGCCCGGCACGTTGATGTCGGCGATGACCGACACCTCGATGCTCTTGTCCTGGACGCCGGTAGCGGTGGCTCCGGTGGCATTCCCCGGCCCGCATACCTTTGCGAGCGTGCCGAAGCTTGCTCCAGAACTGGCCGAGGAGCCGCCGTTGGTTGAGGAGCCGCCTGAGCCGGAGCCCGACGATCCGCAAGCCGCCAGGGCGAGAACACACAGAGCTGCCAGCGCCGTGTGTATGCGAAGGTGTTTAACTCCCATACTCCCTCCCGGGTGGGTACGGATGGTGATCGACAGTTTGACCAGCGCACAAGGGCCGTTCAATGAGCGGTCCCGCTCATCGGCACGCCCTGGCCGGCACCCGCGGCCGACACTTCGGCGGTCGCGGGCTGCTGGTCGGCCTGCTCCGCGGCGAGTTCAATCGCGATGCCGATGAGCATGTCTTCCTGGCCGCCGACCAGCTTGCGCTGACCGGCCCGCACCAGCAGTTCGGCACCGGACACGCCATAGCGCTTTGCGGCCCGCTCGGCATGCCTCAGGAAGCTGGAGTAAACGCCTGCGTAGCCCATGATCAGCGACATCCGGTCGACGACCGGCTCGGACTCCATGGCCGGGCGGACGACGTCTTCCGCCGCGTCGGCGAGGGCGAATACGTCAATGCCAGTCCTGATGCCCAAGTGCTCGCAGACTGCTGCCAGCACTTCCGTCGGCGTATTGCCCGCGCCGGCGCCGAAGGCCCTGGTGCAGCCGTCAACCTGCAGTGCGCCAGCCCGAATCGCCAGGATGGTATTCGCGACTCCCAGCGAAAGGTTCTGGTGCCCGTGAAAGCCAACCTGCACATCGGGCGGCAGGGCTGCGCGCAGGGCCAGGACGCGATCGGTCACCTGCTCCAGGATCAGTGCGCCCGCTGAGTCGACCACGTAGACGCACTGACAGCCGGCCTCGGCCATGATCTGCGCCTGGATCGCAAGGTCCTCAGGCGGGACTGAATGGGCCATCATGAGGAAGCCGACGGTCTCCAGGCCGAGATCACGCGCGATGCCGAAGTGCTGCGCCGAGATGTCGGCCTCGGTCGCGTGCGTGGCGACCCGGATGATGGAGGTGCCAAGGTCGCGGGCCGCCTTGATGTCGTCTACCGTCCCCAGGCCAGGCAGGACCAGGCACGCGATCTTGATGTTCCTGGCGGTGTCGGCGGCAGCCTTGATGAGCACCCGTTCGTCGACCGCGCTGAATCCGTAGTTGAACGACGAACCGCCGAGGCCGTCGCCGTGCGTCACCTCGATGACGGGTACGCGGGCATCATCCAGCGCGCGCACGATCGATCGGACCTGTTGCTCGTCGAACTGGTGGCGAATGGCGTGCGAGCCGTCGCGCAGGCAGCTGTCCGTCACCCGGACGTCAAGTTCGGCAGAGTAGGGCATTGTCGGGTTACCTCCGGATCGGGCCGGCCTGCGGGCGCGAGATGCGCCGGCCGAGGCCGCGGACACTAACGTGCGGTGGCCAGCAGGTGGCCGGCTATTTCCTCGCCGACCTTGGCGGCGGCAGCCGTCATGATGTCGAGGTTGCCGGCGTAGGAGGGCAGGTAGTCGCCTGCGCCCTCGACTTGAAGGAAGATCGCCACGCGGCCGTCGTCGAACTGGGGGTCAGCGGTCAGCCGGAAGCCTGGCACATACCCCTGCACTTCCGCTTCCATGGCGCGCACCGAGTCGACGACGGCTTGCTGATCGACGTCCGGTGGCACGGCGACGAAGATGCTGTCGCGCATGATGACCGACGGCTTAGCCGGGTTCAGGATGATGATTGCCTTGCCTCGCCCGGCCCCGCCGAGTGTCGCAACCGCCCCGGCGGTCGTCCTGGTGAACTCGTCGATGTTCGCGCGAGTACCGGGGCCTGCTGCTGCGGACGAGACTGAGGCGACGATCTCGGCGTACGGCACCTCGGTAACCCGCGACACCGCGTACACCATGGGGATCGTCGCCTGACCCCCGCAGGTGACCATGTTGAGGTTCGGTTTGCCGATGTGCTCAGTCAGGTTGACCGGAGGCACCACGTACGGGCCGACGGCGGCCGGCGTCAGGTCGACTGCGATGATGTTGTGCGCTGCGTACAGCGGCGCATTCGCCATGTGCGCCTTGGCTGACGTTGCCTCGAAGACGAGATCGGGGAGCGGGTCCTGGCGAAGGAGCCAGCCAACGCCCTCTGCCGACGTCTGCACGCCAAGCTGAGCCGCGCGGCGGAGCCCGTCGCTCTCCGGATCGATTCCGACCATCCAGCGTGGCTCGATGCGTTCCGAACGGCGGAGCTTGAACAGGAGGTCTGTAGCGATATTCCCAGACCCGACAATCGCCGCATTCAGCACTTTTATCCCCTTTGACCGCTATCACTTCGAAGTGATATTTCGTGCCTTAACGGCTTGCCAAAGTTACAAAATTGTTAACAACTGCTCCTATCTCATTCAATCGGCGGCAGGCTTATGCTCCAAGCGTGCATGCCGGTGAGCGGGATACTTCGCACGAGTCGGTGCTAGAACGGGCAAACGCCTTGTTGTCGGCCTTCAGCCCGCGGCATCGCACGTTGTCGCTGTCCGGGATCGTGATGCGAACCGGGTTGCCGAAGTCGACAGCCCACCGGACCGCGCAGCAGATGATCAAGCTCGGCTGGCTGAACTACACCGAAGGCCAGTACTCGCTCGGCACGCGGATGTTCGAGTTCGCCGGCCTCAGCCCGGTCCGGACTGAGCTGCGCGAAGCCGCGCTGCCGTTCCTCGAGGATCTCTACGAGGCGACGCACGCGACTGTCCACCTGGGCGTGCTCGACGGCCACGAGCTCCTCTATGTCGACAAGATCTCCGGCCATCACAAGGTCACCGCCCTGTCACGAGTCGGCGGCCGGATGCCACTGCATTGCACGGCACTCGGCAAGTCCATCCTTGCTTTCTCGCCGCCCGAAACTGTCCGCGACGTCGTTCGGCATGGTCTCATCCGCTACACCGAGGCGACGATCGTCTCCCCGGGCAGGCTCGAGCGCGAGCTCAGCGGTGTGGCTGCCCGGCACGTCGCGTTCGACCATCAGGAGTCCAGCGTCGAGATCATGTGTGCCGGCGCCCCTGTGTTCGGCCCCGACCAGCGGGTCGTCGCCGCCCTGTCGGTGACAAGCCCGGTCGGGCGGGCCCGGATGGATCGCATCGCGCCTGCCGTGGTCGCCGCGGCCAGGGGAGTGTCCAAGGCACTGATCAGCAACGCTGTCGGTGTCCGTCGCCCGAGATTAAGCCCGGCCTGATTCATCGACCGCCGGCCGGCGGCGCCTCCCCGGACATGTGCTCGGCAAGCCGCTCGACCGCGACACGAAGCCGGCGGAAGTAGGCCGCGCGGCTGAGCAGCAGCTTGCCTGCCGCCTCCTCGTGGCTGCGCAGCGGCTCCAGATAGCCCGCCACCAGCACGCTGCGCAGCAGCTTCTCGCCCTCGCTGTCGCCGAACGCCTCGTCGGCGGCCTGCCGGACCAGCCGCTGCACCGACTCCGCCCGTTCCTGGACTGTCGCGCCCTGGGCCAGCGGACTGCGGGCTAGCTCGCGTGGCACCCGGAAGTTCTTGAGTACGTCGCGCACAATTGCGGTTGTCGCCGCCGACGGTTTTGTGAGTTCCGGCACGGGCAGCCCGAGCTCGGCATAGACCTGCGCCCGGATGAAGGTGAAGACCCCGCCAGGCCCGTAATCGAGCCGGTGGCACTGGACGGTCGCATCGCCGATCCGGACGTCCAGCTCGGCCAGATGCGCTGCGCCGAGAGCCTCGGCGAACTCAAGCGCGCCAGGCAGCGCGGCGTCAATGGGAAGGTAGGCGAACCTCGGGCTGGCCGCGCCGCAGTGCAGCATGCCCGCGATGCCGAGCATGGCCTGCACCTGACCTTGGGTGAAGTCGACGGCCGCATGCCACATCACCGACTCCCCGGCCGCGGCGTTGCGCCGGGCATGCGCAAGCCACGGTCCTGCGATCGGGTCCTCGCCGGCGAATCCGGGCGCGGTCGCGAGGCTCATGCTCACCAGGAAGCCGCAGATGCTGTCGGCGAGATCCCTGGCGACAGCCACCCGGTCCGGCGCTTCGGCGAAGTACCTGCGGGTCAGGCGCCACCATTCTCGGTTGTGGCTGTGCGTCAGCTCCTCGATCCGGTCCGCGTCGCCAGCGCGAACCGAGTCAATCCTGAAGCTGGCGTTGCCGTCCCAGCCGAATCCCCAGCGCAGCAGCGGGTTCTCGACCAGGTGTGCCATATCGATCATCATCGTCAGGTCCCCGGCCATGCCACGGGAGTACAGGTAGTCAGCGATGCGCCGTCGCGTGTCGCGCTCCAGCACGGGATTGCGGCGCCTCAGATCGGCGAGCAGAGCTTTGCGCGCGAGGTCGTGCAGCGCGATGCCGCTGCCGAGCTCCTCGGTAATGGTGAGCTCGGACAGCTGGCGGTAGCTCAGCTCCGCGTCCTCCTCCGGCAGCACGGCCCGAAGCAGTTCGGGCGTCGTCGTCCTGGCGACCACCGCGACGCCGAGTGCGGACGGCCGGACGCCGTGCAGCTCGGTCTCGACCAGCCGGTCGAGCAGCGACCGGAGGATGTCGGGCCGGTCCGGCGCGGCGGCCGCATTCCAGCCGGAGTCCGCGACGGCCGCGTCGGCGGCCAGCGCTAGCGCCAGCGGCGAGCCGGCCGCCCAGTCGACGATCGCCGAGACGCGGTCGTCGGTGAGGCCGCGCGCGGCGAGCAGGCGCCGTGCTTCCTTCGGCTGCATCCTGCCCAGATCCAGGCGAGCGGTCAGCGTTTCCCAGCCGCCGGTGAACCAGCCAGGATCGGGCGTCCCGCGCCCGGCGATCACCACAATCGCCTGGTCTGGCAGCTCGGGCAGCAGTTCGTGGCGGAGCTGCGAGTCCAGTGCGCTCATCCGCTCGTAAGAGTCGAGCAGTACCAGTACCCGGTCGTGCTTGCCCGCCTCGCGCAGCGCCATCTCCAGAGCTCCCGGCGCGGGTCCGAGCTCACGTCCGTCGATGGTGACGACGCTGATGCCGCGATCGCGGGCGTGCCTGGCAGCCTCGCGCAGCAACGCGCTCTTGCCGATCCCGCCGGGCCCGCAGATGTGCACGATGCTGGCCGGCGGGTCATCGGAATCAAGGCACCTGTCGAGGAAGGCGATCTCGTCGCCCCGACCGGTGAACCGCGCCCGGTCTCGGTCTTCGAGCCTGGCGGCTAGCGTGCGGCGGGGGAGGTCTGCCGTCAACTGCACCATCCTGCTCGCCGCGGTCGTCACGGCCCGCGGCAATTGGTCTCCAGCCGGTGCCCGCAGGGCAGGAAAGGCGACCAGCGACACGGTCAGGGTACCAAAGCGAGACCCGGCTGATACTGCTTCGCGCGGCCGTGCGAGCTTTCCGCGACTCCCTGTCGGTTTCCCGGCCAATCGCGGGCGATATGCCCGTTACGATCCCGGCAAACCGACAGGGAGTCGATCCTGGAGCGCTTGTCTCAGGCCTACTGCTCGGCCAGGATCGCCTCGAGCTCGGCGAGCGGATCCCGGACCACCGGGCCGGTCGTCCTGACCACCGCCAGCCTGATCGTGCCGGGGAACCGGAACGGCGCGCTGTAGCCGGTGCCGATCGCTGGCCCCCACTCGTAGCCGCAGGTCAGGCCGACTCCTGTGCCAGTGA
Organism: uncultured Actinomycetota bacterium; assembly: GCA_963831615.1. GTDB lineage: Bacteria > Actinomycetota > Actinomycetes > Streptosporangiales > Streptosporangiaceae > JAJYUU01. The sequence goes on from CAWHQU010000008.1 coordinate 2,329,783, forward strand.
AGCCGGACGGGGTGAACCGCGGGATCACACCGCGGCCGACTTCGCGCCCGTCGCAGCGCAGCACTCCGGTGCCGCCAAGTCCGTCGTCCTTGCTGAAGGCGTACTCGACCACGTGGTCGCCGGGTGTGATGACCACGTCTGACTCGACAACGTGCCGCTCTTTCCCGTACAAGTTGTGCACGTAGCGGATCCGGCCGCCGAGGATATGCAGCGACCAGCCGCCGAGCACGGAGCCGAGCGCGAGCAGCACCCCGTCGCTGCCGCCCGCGGCAGCCGGGATCGTGAGATCGACTGTCATCAGATGCGAGCGGTTTCGCACATTCACCGCGACTGACTCCGGCACCGGCGCCCCGCCCTGGTGATAGCGAAACTCATCACGCGGCTCGCGGCGGTCAGGCTTCGGGTTCACCAGCGCCCACAGCACCCGGTTGTCGAGCGGCAGGACCTGGTTGCGGCGAGCCTCCGCCCACCACAAGTCGATCAGGTAGGCCAGCCGCTCCGGCTGCTCAAGCGCCAGGTCCCGTGACTCGGACAAGTCGTCCGCCACGTGATAGAGCTCCCAGACGTCGTCCTCGAACGGCGCGTTCGGATTCTGGTCGTCGTACAGCGGGCCGACCGGATGGAAGGTGACAGCCTTCCAGCCGCGGTGGTAGATCGCCCGCGACCCGAACATCTCGAAGTACTGCGTCTCATGCCGGCCGGGCTCGGACTGAGCGCCGGGCGGCAGCAGGTAAGCGAAGCTGATGCCGTCGAGCGGCGTCTGCGCGACGCCGTCGATCTGCGCCGGCAGCGGGACCCGGGCCAGGTCGGTCAGTGTCGGCAGCACGTCGATCGCATGCGCGAACTGGTGCCGGACAGCGCCGGCTTCGAGAAGGCCGAGCTCGCGGCCGCGCGGCCAGGAGATGATGCACGGGTCGGCTACACCGCCCTCGTGTACCTCCCGTTTCCATCGCCGGAACGGGGTATTGCCGGCCATCGTCCAGCCCCACGGATAGTTGTTGTGCGTCAGCGGACCGCCGATTTCGTCGAGCCGCGCGTACATCTCGTCGGTTCCCGCGGGGTCGATGTTCACCAGTCTCATGTCGTTGATCGAGCCCTCGGCGCCGCCCTCGGCACTGGCGCCGTTATCCGAGACGACACAGACGAGTGTGCTGGCGAGCTCACCCCGGTCTCGCAGGAAATCCAGGACGCGCCCGATCTGCTCGTCGGCATGCGACAGGAACCCGGCGAAGCACTCCATGAAGCGTGCCGCGACTGCCTGCTCGCGGGAGCCGAGCGAGTCCCACGGCGGCACCCACGGCGGCCGCGCCGACAGCGTCGTGGAAGCTGGCAGCAGGCCCGAGCTCATCTGGCGGGCGAAGACCTGCTCGCGCCAGGCGTCCCAGCCCAGGTCGAAGCGGCCGCGGTAGCGGTCGAGCCAGCGGCGCGGCGGCTGGTGCGGCGAGTGGCAGGCGCCGGTCGCGAAGTACAGGAAGAACGGCCTGGTAGCGTCGACCGCGCGCAGGTCGCCGAGGAATTCGATGGCTCGGTCGGCGAGGTCCTCGGTGAGGTGGTAGCCGTCCTCGACCGATTTCGGCGGGCGCACCGCGTGATTGTCGTAGTACAGGGCGGGAACGAGCTGGTGCGTCTCTCCGCCATGGAACCCGTACCAGCGGTCGAAGCCCCGTGCTAGCGGCCAGGTAGCGCGAGATGCCGCCATGCTGGTCTCGTCCTCGGGCGACAAGTGCCATTTGCCGACGGCGTAGCTGGCATAGCCGGCCGCGCGGAGGATCTCCGGCAGGTAGCCGTTCTCGCGCGGCGGCTTCCCCCAGTAGCCGGGGTAACCGACAGCGAGGTCGGCGATGCGGCCCATGCCGCTGCGGTGATGGTTGCGGCCAGTCAGCAGGCAGGCGCGAGTCGGCGAGCACAGCGCGGTGGTGTGAAAGTTCGCCAGCCGGACGCCACCGCTTGCCAGCCCGTCGAGCACTGGCGTGCCGATGTCCGAGCCGTAGCAGCCGAGCTGGGCGTAGCCGACGTCATCGAGCACGACGAGCAGGATGTTCGGCGACCCTGCCGGGGGAGCGGGCTCTGGCGGCCACCATGGCTGACTGTCCCGCCAGGTGCTGCCGATGCGGCCGCCGAATTCTGCTGTCACTGGGCTCATGCTGCCAGAGTCTGCTCGGTAGCTTTGAGGAGTGGCGGGCGAACTGGCAGCTCCGAGCGCGCGGCGGCGTGGCTGGCAGGCGGCGGCGGTCCGCTATGTCATCGGCGCGGCAGTCGGCTTGCTCGTGCTGGCCCTGCTGTTGCCGAAGCGGAGCGACCTCGCCGCTGCCTGGCATCAGCTCGGCTCCGCGGCTCCGGGCTGGGTAGTCATGGCGATCGCGGCTGAGTCGCTGTCGCTGCTGACGTTCGCCTGGCTGCAGCAGCGGGTGCTGCGGCTGAGCGGCGCAAGATTGAGACTGCCGGGCTTGTTCGCGCTGTCGCTGGCCAACGATGCCATCGCGAACACGGTGCCTGGCGAGCCCGCCGTGTCCAGCGCCTACCGGTACCGCTACTACCGGCGCAGCGGGGCCAGCGGCGCGACCGCAGGCTGGACTATCTTCACCATCCTGATCGCGCAGGCCATCGGCATGTCGCTCGTCCTGCTGCTCGGCGTCGTGGTGGCGCTCGCCGGGAGCACTAGCGTGGCCGGCGCCGGCGTCACCGTTCTCGGCTTGCTGATCGTGGCTGGCGCGGTCGCAGTGCTGATCCGGCGGGACCTCGTGCTGCGGCTAGCCGCCGGCGTGGTGCGGCTGGCGCGGAAGATCACTGGCTACCCGCGCGGAAGCATCGGTGACCGCATCGACGCCACCCTGGTGCGGATGCGCGAGATCCCGCTGAGCGGCAGGTCGACGGCCGGGATGGTAGCGATCGCGACGGCCGTCTGGTGCCTGGACTTTCTCTGCCTGCTGTGTGGCTTCCGCGCTGTGCATGCTGCGATTCCGTGGCACGGGGTCCTGCTGGCTTACGGGGTGGCTCAGGTGGCCGGCTCGCTTCCGCTCGTTCCTGGCGGCCTCGGCGTCGTTGAGGGGAGCCTCGCGGCCGTGCTCGCCTTTTACGGGGCGGGTCGGGTGCAGGCCGTGTCGGTAGCGATCGCATTCCGGATGGTGAACTTCTGGCTCGCGATCGCGGTCGGCTGGGTCACGGTCGCGCTGATCGCGCGCCTGCGCCGTGTGCCGCGGCCAGAGGATGATCCCGGGGGGCTTACGCACCTCGAAGCGGTGGTAAGCCCCCCGGATCAAGAGGGTTAGCTCGTCAGCAACCGTCGTAGGCCGACCAGTTCGACTCGCCGCCCGCTGCGAGCGCGTTGGCGAATACCTGGTTCTGCTCGGCCACGCTGGCGTTGCCGAAGTCGGCCGCGCTGCCGCCATACGCGACCCAGGTCGACTCGCTGAACTGATACAGGCCGTAGTGGCCAGTCGCGTTCATGACCTGAGCGTTACCGCCCGACTCGCGGGCGACCACGCAGGCGCCGAACGCGCCGCCCGGCGTCGCGCTGGTTGCGACTACGCCAGAGTCCGCGCTCGGGCTGCCAATTGCCTGCGGCGGAATGGCCACCGCCGCAGGGGCCGCCGGTTGTGGCGCCAAGGCCGCTGGGGCGGCGGGCGCGTGGCCCGGCCTGGCCGGGACCCGCAGTACCTGACCGGCATAGATGTCGTCGGCCCAGTGGATACGACGGTGGTTGCGCCAGTACAGCACTGGCCAGTCGGCTCGGTCGTGATAGAGCCTTACGGCGATCGACGACAACGAGTCGCCCCGGCGGACCTTGTACGTCGCCGGGAGCACGGCCGCTGACCGGTCCTCTGTGTTGGCTGCTCGTTGCAGAGCGGTCTGCGCCCCGGACGCGGACTGCTGGCTCGCGGCGTCCAGGACGGCGGCGTGTGCCGTGGCCGCCTCGGCTACCCCGGTGGCGGCCTGCGGCGAGAAACAAAGAGCCGCTGCGACACCGGCCAATGTGGGCGCCGCGGCGGCGGTTGCTCCCTGCGGGAGCCGTACTCGAGACAGTTTGCGATGGCGGCCCAAAGGGCTCCTCTCCGCGAAGTTCGCGCTCACCGGGAGATCCGCGGGATCTCGCCCGAGGCCCGCGGCGGCTTCCCTCGGAGCGCCGGTCCCAAGCAGGCTATGGAGCCTGTCGAGCAGGTTCAGCAGAACGGGCGAAAACGGTTGAGAAGAGCATTCGCCGTGTTACAGTCCGCGATCAGCCGTTCGATTTTAATGTAAATACCCGATTCGACCCCTGTAATGACAGTGTTTGTGGCCAACGGTTCAGCATTCCGTCAGGATCATCCGCACTGACACGCGAGAACGGCCGTTACAGGATCTGGCCCGCCGCTGGTCCGCAGCCGCACTCCCTGGCCAGCCGCTCCATCGCTTGCGTCATCTGGCTAGCAGACGGCGCAGGCGGCAGGCTGTCGCCCCCGCCGGTGTACTGGAACGCATCGAGAATGAGCGCGACGAAGCGTCGCCAGGCGTCGGGCGCGTCCGGACCAGTCACGTGGGCCACCGCGGCGTTAGCGATCAGCACCAGCAAGAGGTCCTCGACCGCGAAGTCCGGCCGGAGCCGCCCGGCCGCCTTGGCGCGGCAAACGAGCTCGGTGACATTCCGGTGCGCCTGCGCCCGCAGCCGCTCCATGTCCTCGCTGGCCGGCAACGTCATCGACAGCAAGTCGCTGAGACCCCGGTCGTTTGCCTGGAGCTCGCAGATCCGGCGAACCAGGCCCGCGAACCCGTCCCACGGGTCCGGCTCAGCCAGCGCCTGGCAGGCTGCCCGTTCGTACTGGATGAGCTTCTCGATCAGGGCTGCCGCAATCAGCCGCTCACGGGTCGGGAACCGCCGGTACAGGGTGGCGATGCCGACGTCGGCCCGCCGTGCGATCTCCTCGAGCGGTGCCCGGAGCCCCTGCTCGGCAAAGACCTGACGGGCGGCGGCCAGGATTGCCACCCGGTTGCGCGTCGCGTCCGCGCGCAGGTTCCGGCCGGCGGGCAGCGCCACAGTTGCCGCCGGCTGCACGGGCGCCGGCTGCACGGGCGCCGGGTGCACAGTCGCCGGATGCACGGTCGCCGGGTGCGCGCCCGGAGGGTCCGGAGCGACGGTATCGGCGTCCGGGCCGACCTGAGCGGAAAGCACCACAAGCACATGCTAGGTGACGCGAACTCGCAGGTGGGATGGACTTTCACCAAGCTTAAACAGTAATTCAGTAATCGAGCAGCGTGCGCATCGCCATGACCACCTTCGCTGTCGTGGGGATCACCTCGTCCTCCAGCGCATCAGCGAACGGCAGCGGCACGCATTCGGCCGCGAGGCGGCGGATTGGCGCGTCGAGGTATTCGAAGCCCTCGTCGGCGGCGATCGAGGCGACGGTGCCGCCCCAGCCGCCCTGGTAGGGGTTTTCCTCGACGATGAGCAGCCGGGAGGTGCGGCGGACGGAGGCCAGCACCGTGGCCATGTCGAGGGGGACGAGGCAGCGCAGATCGATGACCTCGGCCTGGACGCCAGAGCCGGCCAGTTCGTCAGCGGCGGCGAGCGCGAGCGGCACAGTGGCGGCGAGCGCGACCACGGTGATGTCGGTGCCGGGCCGGACCGTCGCGGCCTGGCCGAGCGGTACGACGTGGTCAGGCGGCGCTGCCTCACCGCGGCTGGCGAACAGGCCTTTGTGCTCGAAGAACACCACCGGGTCGTCGCACCTGATGGCGGAAGCGAGCAGGCCGACGACATCGGCCGGGTTAGAAGGAGCGACAACCTTCAGGCCGGGAACGGCTGCTGCCCAGTTCTCCGTCGCCTGTGAGTGCTGCGCGCCGAAGCCGAGCCCACCTCCATTGGCCGTACGGATGACCAGCGGCACGGTGACCTGGCCGCCGGTCATGTACCGCATCTTGGGTATCTCGTTGGCCAGGTAATCCCAGCAGCAGGCGAGGAAGTCGGAGAACATGATCTCGGCCACCGGCCGCATCCCGGTCATCGCAGCACCCATTGCCATGCCGGTGATGGCCTGCTCGGAGATCGGGGTGTCGCGGACCCGTTCTGGGCCGAACTCGGCTAGCAGCCCGACCGTGGTCTTGAACACCCCGCCGGCCGCGCCGATGTCCTCGCCGAGGCAGACCACGGCCGGGTCGCGGCGCATCTCCCTGGCCAGCCCCTCGGCGACCGCATCGCGGTAAGTCATCAGGTCCGCCACTGGTACCCTCCGTCAGCCCATACGTCGGTGAATGCCTGCGCCGGGTCCGCGCCGTCAGCGGCCTTCGCGTCGGCGACAGCGTCCGCTACCGTCTTGGCAGCCCGGTCGGCCGCCATCGTGATCTCCTCCGCGGCCGTGCCAAGCTCGGTGAGCCGCGCGGCGGCAACCTCGAGCGGGTCGCGGGCCAGCCACTGCTGGACCTCTTCGGCAGGCCGGTAGGTGGCCGGGTCGGTGCGGCTGTGCCCGAAGTGCCGGTAGGTGAGTGCTTCCAGCACCGTCGGGCCCCGGCCGGCCCTGGCGCGGTCCGCGGCCCGGCCGACTGCATCGGCCACGACAACGACGTCGTTGCCGTCGATCACCTCGGCTGGCAGCCGGTAGGAGGCGGCACGGTCGGCGGCCGGGTGGGCGGCCGCGGTGACCGAGCCGATCGGGGTGTATTCCATGTACAGGTTGTTCTCGCAGATGAACAGCACCGGCAGCGACCACACCGAGGCCAGGTTCAGCGCCTCGTGGAACGCGCCGATGTTGGTCGCGCCGTCGCCGAAAAACGCGACCGCGACCTGCCCGCTGCCGCGCAGCTGTGCCGACCAGGCGGCGCCGGCCGCGACCGGCAGGTGGGCACCGACAATGGCATACGAGCCGAGCATCCCGGCCGATGCCTTGGTCAGGTGCATCGAGCCGCCCTTGGCCTTGCACACCCCGGTGGCCTTGCTCATCAGCTCGGCCAGGCATTCGGCCGGGCTCGCGCCGCGGGCCATGGCGTGATGATGGCCCCGGTAGGTGGCGAACACGTAATCGCCCGGGCGCAGCGCCGCCGACGCGCCGACCGCGACCGCCTCATGCCCGGCGGCCAGATGCGTGGTGCCTTTGACCAGCCCGGCCAGGAACAGGTCGTGCGCCGCCTTCTCGGTACCGCGGATGACGGCCATCAGCTCATAGCAGCGCAGGAGTTCCGCGGCATCCATGCGCAGCTCCGCCGCGTCCGCGCTGGCGGTCACGCGCCCTCACCCCCGCCAGCCCGGCCTGCCATCTCGCCGCGGCCGGCCGGGGTGTTGAGGCTGGACTGAGCCTCGCGCAGGGTGTTGAGTTCACCACCGGCTGTCCAGTACTTGCGCCCGGCGACCAGCAGGTCCTCGGCCGGGAACTTGGTAATCACCTCGCAGCCGTCAGCGGTCACCACGACTTCTTCCTCGATCCGGGCAGCCGACCAGCCATCAGCTGCGGGCCAGTAGGTTTCCAGCGCGAACACCATGCCTTCTTCCAGCGGCTCGGGATGATCGAGGGAGACGAGCCGGCTGAAGATCGGCTTCTCCCAGATCGACAGGCCCACCCCGTGTCCGTACTGCAACGCGAACGCGGCCATCTCGTCGGGAAACCCGAACTCTTCCGCCCGCGGCCACAACGACACGATGTCACCGGTGGTCACCCCCGGCTTGACCATGGCGATCGCCTGGTCCATGTACTCCCGGCAGCGCACGTACGCATCGCGCTGTGCCACCGACGCGCTGCCGACCGCGAACGTCCGGTAATAACAGGTCCGGTAGCCGTTATAGGAGTGCAGGATGTCGAAGAACGCCGGGTCGCCGGGCCGGATCAGCCGGTCGGAGTACACGTGCGGGTGCGGCGAGCACCGCTCGCCGGAGATCGCGTTGACTCCCTCCACGTACTCGCTGCCTAGGTCATACAGCACCTTGGAGACCAGCCCGACGCACTCGTTCTCCCGCACCCCGGGTCGCAAGAACTCATACAGCTGCTGGTAGGCCGCATCGACCATCGAGCATGCATAGGCCAGCAGGCTGATCTCATCGCGGGTCTTGATCCGCCGTGCCTCCAGGAACACCTGCTGCCCGTCGACGACATCGATCCCCTCGGCCTTCAGCGCAGCCAGCACGGGAATCTCCGCCACATCCACTCCGAGCGGCTCACCTGCCAGCCCGTGCTCCCGCAGCACCTCCGCCACCTGCCGGGCCACCTGCTGCGCCATCCCGGCATCCGGGTGCAGCGCACCCCGCAGCGTCGAGATCCCCGCCCGCGCCCCGGTCGCCCGCGCACCCTCCGCCGACGGCGGCCCCCCGGTGTGATCCAGCCACGGGTTATACAGCTGATGATGGCGGGCCGCCGACCCGAAATCCCACACCACCGGCTTGCCGCCGCGCGGCAATACCGCGAACCGGACCAGCTTGTCCATCCCCCAGGTGCCGATATGCGTCGCCGTCATGTAGCGGATGTTGCCGAAGTCGAAACTCAGCAGTCCGCCCAGCGACGACGCCTCCAGCTGCGCCGACAGCCGGGCAAGACGCTCTGCCCGCAGCCGGCCCAGATCCACCCGCTGCTCCCAGTCCACCGCTGCCGGGCCGTAAGTCTGAATCGCCATCGCCGGTCACCTCACTCGTCCGTAGTCAAGCTCAACAGCTGCGCGGCGTTCCCGCCAAGCAGCAACTGCTCGTCGTGCGCGCGCAGGCCCAGGGCCTTGATCTCCTCGACAGGCCGGTCGGTTCCCATGTCGAACGGCCGGTCCGAGCCGAGCACCACGTGCCCGGCCCCGGCGAAGGCGACAAGGTCAGCCAGCACGGCCGGGTCATGAGTCAGGCTGTCGAAGTACAGCCGGCGCAGCGAGTCGTCCGGCTCGCACCCGCCCGATCGGGCTTCCGGCCGGACAGCGAATGCCTGCCGTAGCCGGCCGCGCAGCGCAGGCAGCGCGCCGCCGCCGTGCGCGAGCAGGATCCTGAGTCCGGGCTGGCGCTCAAGGACGCCAGCCACCACCAGTTGGGCAGCCGCGATCGTTGTCTCCAGCGGGTTGCCAACCGAGTTCCACAGATAGCCGCCGTCCAGCCCGGCGATGCCGAGTCCCCTGGTGGTCGGGTGCACGAACACCAGCGCGCCGGTATCCGCCGCGGCTTCCCAGAACGGCGTGAACCGGTCATCGCCGAGATAGATTCCGGCGACGCTGGCGGGCACTTCGACTCCGCGCATGCCCGGCAGTTTCATCAGATCAGCCAGTTCGGCAGCGGCCAGGGCTGCATCCTGGAGCGGCACCGAGCCGAGCCCGTAGACCCGCCCGCCGCTGTCCTGCGCGGCGCGGGCGATGCTCTCGTTCTGGACGCGGCAGATCCGCACCGCGACGGGCAGCTCCGCCAGCACCGGCAGCAGCAGAATCCACGGCGACACCAGCAGATGGGTGACCCCTGCCGCTTCGGCTTGCCCGAGCATTACGCTGACGTCGCTGAACTCGCCGGTCACTGATGTCAGCTGGCGCCCCTGGAAGGAGACGACCTGCCGTCCGCCGGCCGCGGTCAGCCTCGGCTGCCACGACTGCGGCACCGCGTCCGTAAGCATCCCGGCCGGGATGACGTGACAATGGCAATCGACGATCACGACTGGGCAGTTCCCGCGCTGCCACCCAGGTAGAGCATCCCGATCTCAGGATGCTCGAGCACCTCGGTGCCGGTGCCGGTGAGGCGCACCCGGCCGTTTTCGAGCACGACCCCGTGCTCGGCGATCCGCAGCCCGGCCCGCGCGTTCTGCTCTACCAGCAGCACGGTCTTGCCCTGAGCGTTCATCTCCTGGACCGCGCCGAAAACCACGCGCAGAATCTTCGGCGCTAGCCCCATCGACGGCTCGTCCAGGATGATGACAGCCGGGTCGAGCATCAGGCAGCGGGCGAACTCGACTAGCCGTTGCTGGCCGCCAGACAGGCTGCCCGCCTTCTTCTTCGCCCAGTTGACGATGTCGGGGAACAGCGCCTCAACGGTGATCCGGCGGCTCGCGACCAGAGCTCTGCTGCCGAGTGTGTACCCGCCTAGCTCGATGTTCTCCGCGACCGTCATGTCCGGGAACAGGCTGTGGTTCTGCGGTACCTGGACGACGCCAGCGCGCAGGATGTCGCGCGGGCTCTTGCCGGTTAGCCGTTCGCCACGGTGCAGTACCTGCCCGGACCGGGGCCGCAGAATGCCGCTGATGACGGCCAGCAGGGTCGATTTGCCCGCGCCGTTCGGGCCGACGATGCAGGTGATCCGGCCGGCCGGCACGCGGAACGAGACGTCGTGCAGCACGTCGCCACCGCCGTAGCCAGCCGTGACGTTCTCGACGACGAGCGCGGCGTCAGTCATCGGCAGCATCAGTCATCATCTGCCTCCGTGCCGAGGTAGGCGTCCAGGACGGCGGGGTCGGACCTGATGACCTCGGGCGGCCCGGATGCCACGACGGTGCCGGAGTCCAGCACGGTCACCTCGTGGCACAGGCCCATCACGAAATCCATGTTGTGCTCGACGATCAGGAACGTCCGGCCGGCGGCGTTGAGCTCGCGGATGCGATCGGCGATGTGGTGGATCAGAGTCGGGTTTACGCCGCCGGCTGGCTCGTCGAGCAGCACCACGGCGGGATCGGCGACGAGCACGTAGGCCAGTTCCAGAAGCTTGCGCTGGCCGTACGAGAGCGTCCCGGCGAGCGCGCCCGCATGGCGCTCGATTCCGGTGAATGCCAGCAGGTCCATGGCGCGTTCGCGGCGGTCCCGTGTGGTCCGGCCGCGATTGGCCGGGACCAGCATGTTCTCCAGTACGGTGAGCCGCGAGAAGATGCGCGTCAGCTGGAATGTCCGGCCGACGCCGAGCGCAAAGACGCGCTGCGGTGACGCGCCGGTGATCCGCTGGTCGTCGAGGAAGACCTGGCCGGTATCGACGCGCTCATAGCCGGTGATGGCGTTGAACAGCGTGGTCTTGCCGGATCCGTTCGGACCGATCAGCCCGGTGATGCGTCCGGCAGCGGCGGTCAGCGAGCAGTCGGCGAGCGCCTGCAGCCCGCCGAAGGACTTGCTGACACCTTCCGCGCGCAGCGTGCCTGTCATGAGGTGCTCCCGGCAGCAGGGGGCTTCGACGGCTGGGCGATCCGGGCGGCCCGGCGGCCCGACCACGCGGCCCGCAGCCTGCCAGTCCGTGCGGGCGTCAGCCACTCGCCGGCTGTCGGCAGCACGCCGCGAGGCAGGAACAGGATCACGACCAGGAACAGCGCCCCGAACAGGATCTCTGACTCGTAGCCGTTGCTCTGCTGCAGGTACAGGTACTGCTGAGTGGGCTCCAGGATCAGTGCGCCGAGGACCGGGCCTGCGATCGTGCCAAGGCCGCCGAAGAAGGCCATCAGCACGATGGCCAGGTCGAACAGCGGGTCGAAGACGAACTGCGGAACCGCCTGGCCGATGAAGTACACCCACAGCCCGCCTGCCATGCCGGTGATGAATGCCGACAGGACCAGCGCGCTGAGCTTGACCGGCATCGCGCGGACGCCGAGCCCAGCGGCCCGGTCCTCGTCGTCCCGGATCGCCCGCAGCTGGAGGCCGAAGCGCGAACGCCGGATCAGCACCGACAGCGCGACGGCGGCCACTGCGAGAAGCATGCCCACGTAATAGAACGGGTTGTTGTAGGTCGCGGGTGCCCAGTTGGGTACCGGGGCGAGCAGGCCGCTGGACCCGCCGGTGACAGTCAGGTTGGACGCCGACAGCTGAGCGATGAAGAAGAACGCGATCGTGACGACCACGAACGTGTGCCGCCGCACGCGCAGCGCGACCAGGCCGAGCGGCACCGCGAGAAGCGCGGCGACAGCCCCGGCGAGCGGCAGCAGCCAGAACACCGCAGTGCCGTTCAGATTCCAGTCCTTGGCGGCGACGACCAGGAAATACGCACCGGTCCCGTAGAACACCGCGTGCCCGAGCGACAGGTAGCCGGAAAAGCCCGAGAACATGTTCCACGCGGAGGCGACAGCGACGAAGATCAGCGTGACGACAGCGATGGTCGTCACGGTCGGGTTGGTGAAGACGAGCGGGAACACCGCTATCACTGCGATCAGTATTGCCAGGCCGGCCAGCGCGAGAGTGCCGGAAGGCAGTTGCCGGGAAGTCCTCGTTTCCGCCATGACAGGCGCCGTCGCCGGAGCTGTCGTGGCGGGATCAACATCAAGCTGGCTGCTGGTGCCGGGCTCGCTGGCTGCCGCCTCGCCGGTGGTGCGGTCGGACGTCACTGCGCACGCACCGCGCGGCGGCCGAACAGCCCGGCAGGCCGGAACGTCAGGATGATCACCATGGCGAGGTAGAACACCGCGACCGCCCAGTCCGGCTGCCAGATATCCACCAGTGCCTCGACTGTCGTCATGAGTACCGCCGTGGCCAGGGCACCGCCGATGCTGCCCATGCCAGCCAGGATCACGATGGCGAGCAGTCGCGAGATGAGGTCATAGCCGCTGTTCGGCGTGAAGCCGCCGCTGATTGCGCCGTAGACCATACCGCCGATCGCGGTCACCGCGGTGCCGATGGCGAAGGTCAGTGCCGACACCCGGGTGACGTCGATGCCGATCAGCCGCGCAGCGACCTGATTCTGCATGGTGGCGCGAACGGCCCGGCCGAAGGTCGTCCGGTACAGGATCAGGTAGAGCGCCGCGATCGCGACGACCGCCAGGCCAAATCCGATCAGGTAGATATCGGCCAGGTAGAAATCGAACAAGTGCACGCTGGCAGTCGTGTACCAGGCGTTCAGTGAGACGTAGCCAGAGCCGAATTCCCGGTACAGCACTCCCTCGATGATCAGTGCCACGGCGAAGCAGGCCAGAAGCGTCATCGAGGTCCGCTCAGCGCCGCGCAGCGGCCTGATGAACAGCCAGTAGACGACCAGTCCGACGACGAACATGGCCGGCACGGTGATCAGCAGGCCGAGCAGCAGGTCCAGGTGCAGGTGGACCGACAGCACGTAGCTGAGATAGGCGCCGAGCACGACGAAGATGCCCTGCGCGACGTTGATGATGTCGAGAACGCCGAAGATCAGTGTGAGACCCGCTGCCATCAGCGCGTACACACCGCCGCCGAGTATCCCGGCCGCGATCGCCTGCGATATTTCTGACGCCATCTCAGCTCCGTGCTGCGTTGAGCATCGCCGGTCAGCCCGCCCAGTTCGGCTTCGGGTACAGCACTGGTACCGAGCCTTGTGCGCCGACCGGCAGCACCTGGACGAACTTGCCGTTCTGCCACTGGAAGATGAATGCGATCGCCTTGACGTTCTCGCCGAGGCTGTTGAACTTCACCGGGCCTTGCACGCTGCTCAGCGTCACGCCGCTGTGCAGGTAGGCGATGATCTTCGAGCCGGTCGTGCCGCCGGTGGCTTTTACTGCCTGCGCGGTGACTTCACCGACCGAGTACGCCTCGGCCACGTCGGCGTTCACGTCCGAGGCGGAGCCGCCGTATTTCTTCACGTACTCGGCGACCAGCGCCCTGCTGGTCGCGTTGTTGTAACCGGGGTACCACGCGTCCGGGACCATCATCCCGTCGGCGTTGCTCGTGCCCACCGCGGACAGGAACGACTGGCCCTGGTCAGGTCCGGCAGCGGCAACGAAGACCTTCGGGTTGTAGTGCTGCTGCTCGAATCCGTGCATGAACGACGCGACTGTCGGCACGTCGGTCGAGCCGAGCACGACTGCCTCCGGCTTGTCGCCGGCCACGATGTCAGCGTTGGGCAGGTAGTCGGGCTCTTCCTCGGGGAAGATCTTGGAGTACACGGTCTTGATGCCTGCGGCCTCCATGATGCCCTGGACGCGCTGCACCTGCGGGGTGGCGAACGGGTCGTTGGCCATCGGATAGGCGGCGGTGGCCGGCCGCTGGCTCGCGGGCAGCGAGTTGATCCAGTTGGCAAACGGGTCCAGCTCGTTGGCCACCGGCAGGCTGACGTCGAAGACATTCGGCAGTTTCTCGCTGAACACCAGCGGGGAACCTCCCGCTCCCTCGACGAAGGCGAACCCGTACCGGTGTGCCACCTCGGCAGCCGGCGCGGTCAGCAGCGAGGAGAACGGCCCGAAGGTCAGGTTGACGTGCTTCGCCGTGATGAGGTCGGTGTAGTTCGTGTCGACCTGGGTGGGCGAGCTGTTGTCGTTCAGGATGATCATCTTGACCTTGCGGCCGTCGATGCCGCCGTGGGCGTTCACGTCGTGCTCCCACAGCTCATAGCCTCGCTCATAGGCGATGCCGTCGGCAGAGAAGTCGCCGGTAAGGGACAGCGAGGCGCCGATCAGCAGCGTCTTGGAAGACGAACCGGACGACGAACTGCCGCAGGCAGCCACCAGTGCGGTGGCGAGGACTGCGGTCGTGCCAATAGCCAGGTACCGGGTGCGATGGGTTAACGAACTCATTCCCGGTGCTCCTTCCAGTCGGGAAAGGCCCGATCGTTGCGGGTTAGCATGCCGGGCGGGCCCGGCTGCTGGGTGGTGAGATTTGCGGCTCACCGCGTGGTGTCGTGCTAGCCGGCGGGTTCGAGCCCGTCGGACACTTCTGCGTTCTCGCTGCTGAGCTCAAGGCCGGACGCTCTTGCCTGCAGTTCGATCACGGTCGCGAAATCCTGGTCCCCGAAGCCATTGCCGACCAGGCTCTGGACGATCTGGTGGACCAGCCCCGCCACGGGCATCGGGACTTCGTGCTCGCGGGCGGCGGCGAGCCCGAGGTCGAAATCCTTGCGCAGCAGCGTCGAGGTGAAGGTGGCGTGGAAGTCGAGGTTGATCAGCGCGGGGGACTTGTACCTGGTGAAGGTCGAGCCCATCACGCTGTCGTTGATACAGGCGAGGAAAGCCTGACGGCTCACCCCGGCCTTCTCCGCGAGTACGGTCACCTCGGCCAGGGACTGGATCACCGTCCCGAGGTGGAGGTTGTGGCACAGCTTGACGATCCTGGCGATGTCGCCGGGTCCCACGTAGCTTGCGCCGGCCCCGAGAATGTCCAGGTAAGCCCTGGCCTCGGCGGCAGCGTCCGGGTCTCCGGACACAGCGAAGGTCAGGCGGCCAGCGGCCGCCACTCGCGGATTGCCCATCACCGGAGCGGCCAGGAACTTGGTGCCGCGTGCTGCCAGTTCCTCCCGGGCCTGCCGGGAAGCCTCGACCGACACCGTGGACAGGTCGATCACGACCGCTGGCGCCTGGTCGCCGCTCATCAGTCCGGCCGGCCCTAGAGGGCATCGAGCAGGTCCTCCGACGTGCCGACCATGACGAAGACCACCCGCGCGTCAGCCAGGTCGCGGGCGCTGTCGACGACCTTCGCGCCATCGGCGGCCAGCGGTTCTGCCTTCGCCTTGGTTCGGTTGTAGACGTAGACATCCTCGCCTGCGGCGAGTAGCCGGCGGACGAGCATCGAGCCCATCCGGCCAGTGCCCAGCCAGCCAACTGGGCTGTACGGCTGATGGGTCATTCGTGCCCCAGGGGTGCTCGATGGCGACGGCTACAATCGTTTGCCACAATCGTTTGCACGTGACGTGTGCAACAGATTGGCGCAACGCCCATAAGTTGTCAATGGCAAAAATTGGCGTCATCCGGACGGGCTGGCTGTCGAGCCCCTGACGATGAGCTCAGGTGCGAGGTACAGGACCTTCACCAGGTCGGCGCCGCCGTTCAGGCGCTCCAGCAGCAACTGCGCTGCCTCAGTGCCGACCTGGTAGTGCGAGAAAGCGATAGTGGTGAGCGGCGGGCGGAGCATGTCGATGAACGGCATGTCGTTGAAGCCGACAACGGACATGTCCGCCGGGCAGCGCAGGCCCGCCTCGTCCAGCGCGAGGTAGCAGCCGACGGCCAGCATGTCGTTGCCCGCTGCAACCGCCGAGCAGCCGCCGTCCGCTCCCAGAATCTGCCTGGCGCAGCGGTAACCCTCTTCGATGGAGAACGCCCGCGCGAACGCAACGCGGCCGGGAGGCACTTCCAGGCGCGCGCCGGCCATCGCGGCCTGGAACCCGCGGTACCTGGCCAGCCCGGTGGAGACGTCCTGCGGCCCGGCAATGCAGGCGATGGCGCGATGGCCGAGTGAGACAAGGTGGCTGACGGCCATCTTCATCCCGCGCTCGTTGTCGACCGTGACCGACGGAAGACTGTAGTCCTCGGCGATCCGGTTCATCAGCACGACCGGGACGCCTGCCCGGACTGCGTCGGCCAGCAGTGGATTGCGCAGGTGCGCGGTGGCCAGGACATAGCCGTCCACGTGCCGCGCGCGCATCTGCTCGAACACCCGGCGCTCGCGGGCATCGTCGCCGTCAGTGTTGCCGATCAGCGCGACGTATCCGTCCGCCTCCAGCCGGTCCTCAAGTCCCCGGACGATGGGCGGGAACAGCGGGTTATTCAGGTCGGGGATCAGGACGCCGACGGTGTGCGAACGGCGGGTGCGCAGGCTCCGGGCGACCGCGTTGGGCCGGTAGCCCAGCTCGGCCGCTGCGGCTAGCACCCGTCCAGCCGTGTTCTCGCTGACCAGCAGGCGCGTCTCCGGGTTCAGCGCCCGTGAGGCCGTCGCCGGATGCACGCCAGCCTCACGCGCCACGTCCTTCAGCGTTACGGCTAGCTCTGGCATCGGCGCTCCAAACGGGCAAGCCCGGAATCACCAGCTTTTCCTGGCTTGGCGGCATGGTATCGCCAAGCCGGGTGCTAGCACCTATACCGGCTGATCTCCTCGCGCGCGGCATGATCAGGCAACCGGCCGGCCGTCAATCTTCCCGGACGTAACGTGCGGGTGCTGGCACGGTTCTAGGCGTCGAGGAAGGATCTGAGCTCGGCAAGGAACTCGGCTGGCCTCGTGGCGTGGACGAGGTGTCCGGCGTCGATAGTCACGTGGGAGCCGTCAGCCAGGGTCGTTGCGAGCTCCTCGACATGCAGCTGGGGGAGGAAGCTGCTTGGCCCCCCGCCGATCACCAGGGCCGGCGCGCGGATTGCCGCGATCACGTCGGGCCAGCGCGGGTCTGGTTCGTCTATCTGAGGACGGACCTGTTCCACGACGGCCCAGTCGAAGGACAGCGGACCTGCAGGCCGGGCTGAGGCCGTCGCCACCCGCGGATAGGGTATTCCGACGTCTTCGAGGACCAGTCTTCGCACCCGCGCGGGGTCGCGGGCGGCCACTTGGCAGGCGACGAGACCGCCGAGTGAGTGACCGACCAGGTCCACCTGCGGAGCGGGCAGAATCGAGAGCAGGCCGGCGACGTCGCTTGCCATCAGGGGGATGGCGTACGCCCCTGGCCAGTCGCTGTAGCCGTGGCCGCGCAGGTCGACAGCCAGCACCGCACGGTCGGCACACAGCTGCGCCGCGATCACATTCCAGTCATCAGCCGTCGCGCCGGTGCCTGGCAGCAAGACCACCGGCGGCCAGGCCGCCTTGTCGCACGGCCACGATCGGACAGCAAGCGTCACATCGCCTACGTCATAGGTGTCGAGTGAGGCCACACGCCGATCGTGCTTAGCAGCGCAGCCGTGAGGCAACCTGTTTCCCCGAAAGCGATCAGAAGCCAAGCGGTCAGCGGCCGGTGAAACGTGGCTCGCGTCGCTCCACGAACGCCTTGGCTGCTTCGCGATGATCCTCGGTCAGCCCGGCGTGGATGTGGTGGGTCGCCTCGATGTCCATGCATTCGCCGAGCTCGCCGCAGACGGCCCGGTTCAGGTTCTCTTTCATATACCGGTAGGCCGCCCGAGGTCCCTCGGCGAGCCGCCGCGCTCGGTGCCTGACCTCGGTATCGAAGTCGGCTACCGGGAACACGGCATTGACGATGCCGAGGCGCTCGGCTTCGGTTGCTGACAGGCGCTCGGAGAAGTAATACAGCTCCCTGGCCTTCGCGCTGCCGACCAGCCGGGTGAGGAACCATGTCCCGCCGTAATCGCCGGAGAATGCAACTCTGGCGAACGCGGTCGTGAGCACCGCGCCGTCGGCGGCATACCGCAAGTCGCATGCGAGCGCTAGCGACAGCCCGGCGCCGGCAGCCGGCCCGCCGATCGCTGCGATGGTGGGCTTGGGCATCTGCCATAGCCGGCCGCTGGTGGCGCGCTGAAGAAGCCGCTGCAGGTGGATGGCCTCGTCGATGGTGTGTTCCCGGCTCGAGACCGGGCGCTGCGCCATGGCCTTGACGTCGCCGCCAGCGCAGAAGGCGCCGCCGGCGCCGGTGAGGACGACACAGCCTACCGCGTCGTCTCTCTCTAGCTCGCCGAGAATCCGGTCCATCGCTGACATCATGGCCTCGGACATGGCGTTTCGCCGGTCCGGGCGGTTCATGGTCAGGACGGCGACGCCGCCGTCCACCTCGGCCAGCAGGTCTTCGGTTCCGGTGTCGAGCTGCGTCACGCCGATTCGCCTCCCCGAGGGCTCGCTGCCGAAACGAATCGCACGCCGGCGATCTGCACCGCCGGGACCTCGCGATCAGCGGTCAGCCTGATTTCGGTGATGCCTTCACCGCTGCCCGAGGTAACCGGTACGAAGCGCAGGTCCTGCCGGGCGTCCTGCAGCCGGATGGTCGCCGTGCCGCTGTCGTCAGTGACGGTCAGGCCGAGTACCTCGGCCCAGCGGCCTGCGGTGCCCGCCGGATCGGTTACCTCGATCGTGAGTCCCGAGACTCCGCCGTAACCATGCTCGGCCGCATGCCCGGTCCACTCAGGGCCAGCCCAGCGCCAGGACTCGGGCGGGTCTGCCCAGTCGAGCGACACGATCGCGCCCGGCACGTCCTTCGGGTGCAAGTGGGTCCCAGCGATGTCAGCGTAATCCGCTACCCAGACCACCCGGATGCCCGCAGCGGCCACCCGGCGGCGCGCCTGCTCCAGATCCGGCATCTGGAAGATCGCCATGTAGCCGCTGTCGCCGCCGCGACGCTCAAGGTAGCGGCCAGCGGTGGTGCCGGGCTCGATCGGCGCGACGACTTCGACGAAGGTGTCGCCAGCCGCGAAGACCGCGTTGGTCAGTCCGAAATGTCCCACGCCCGGATCATGGAACGGGTCCGGCCAGCCGAAGGCTTGCTGCAGTTGCGTGGCTGTTCTCTCGCAGTCGGCGGCTGCCAGAGCCACCTGACGCAAACGCGGCCCACCGAGCATGCCCGAACAGTACCGCGGCCAGAGCGGCTGTTCTATCGCCTCGAATACCGGGGGCGGTCAATCGCCGCGACGATGATCGCCGCGAAGATCACGGCGAGGACGAATCCCGCCAGCAGTGAGTTGCGGTAATGCAGCCCGATGGCGTAACGGGCGACCAGCCCGCCCAGGAACGACCCGGCGATGCCGACCAGCGCGGTCCGGATTAGCCCGATCGGGTTCGGGCCGGGCACGAGAAGACGCCCAAGGCCGCCGATGATCAGTCCGCCGATCGCCAGCCAGATGAGCAAGAGAAGCATTCTTTAATGCTACGGCCGGTGCGAGAGTGAAAGTCTCACGGCGCAGGAGGCAGGTCCGATGACTATCGCTGTCGCGAGCGCGGCCCAGGGTGCGAGCAGCACGACGCTGGCGTGGTTTACCCTGGCGGGCGCGCTGGGAGGGGTGTTCTTTACTAGCCTGTTCGGGCTGGTGGTCGGCATACTCAACCACCGGTGGCAGGCTCGCGGTGCCGAGAACGCTCGGCTCATCGCGCATGGCGTGCGAATCCGGGACGAGCGCAGGGAGAGTTATGCCGGGTACTGGCTCGCCTGGAACAAGCTCAGCCACGAGCTACGCCGGGTCCAGAATCAGATCCGGGAGCTCACCGATGCCGCTAATCCGGTGTCGTACTGGCGCGGCTTGGCTGAAGGCTTAGCCGCCCGCGAAGAAGAGCGCGACGAAGATGAAGCCGTTGCGGGGAAATTGCGTGCACTGGCTGACGAGGTCGGCGACGCCGAACTGGGCTGGCGGACGGCCGCGGACGTGCTGCTACTCGTCGCGGGCCCCGCCGTTGCCAGGTCGGCCAAGGCCCACATCGCCTTGACCGACAAGAAGATCGACGCGGCGTGGCACGGGCAGCATCATTCCGACCCAAACGGTGCGGCCTACCGGAGCCTCAACGACGCTATGCAGGCTGACCTGCTCAGTCCCGGCCGTCCCGACCAGTGGAGAACGTGAGGCACCAGATCGACGACTACTAACCCGGTACTTGGTCAGTTGCAGTTCCTGGCCGGCCGGTGGGACACGGAATTGTCCGAAGCTTCGTTCCTCCCGGACCCGGACGCCAAGCTGTACGCATCGGTCACCTTCGACTGGATCGAAAGCGGCGCGGCCCTGGTGATGCGCATGGGCGAAGCGCCGGCGCTGACCCGCGGCGTGGATCATCGGCCGTGATGAGGCAGAGTCCGGCTACCGCTTGTCTTAAGCCCGGTCAGGCCAGGAGGAAATACACCTCGGTCTCCAGTTCGGCGGGATTCTCGCGCCAGTCACCGTAGATTTCCCAGCGCGGGCCGGCCACTCGCCGGCCCTGCTCGGCGCACCACTGCCTGATCCGCTGATATGCCGCGCCGAGCTGCTGGTACGGGCCGCGGTGCACGGTCCAGGCGACCTCGCCGGCCGGCAACTCTGACTGGGTTACCCGGCCGTCGAGCACGCATGGCGCAATGAGCTCGACGCCAACTTCTACATGCGGAGCGTCGTCCAGGTAGAGCATCACGTTCTGACCCTGGTGGACGCCGCCGTTGCGACGCATGCAGGCGTACACCTCGTCGAGCAAGGGCCGCCACAGTGCCGGGAATTCTTCCCATGTGGTCGCGGCCGCCACAACGGCCGTCGGGCGGGTATCCACCCTGGTGACCATCACCGGCTCCATTCGATCCTCCGCCCCGCCTGTTTCCTAGCCAGCAAGTCTGATCGAGTAGAAGATTGCCCGCGCGCCGGTCCCGGATCCGGGCAGGTTGGCCGCGTACTTCCCGGTGGCCACCGTCCGGCTGGTGCAGGACTGTCCTGGCCATGTCGCCGCGCCTGGCGCGGACTCTTCATGCGAGTGTGCGTTTTTCGTGGCCGTTATGCGCTGGTGTGCACTGGTATGCGATGCACGGTCGCATGAAGTGTGCCCTGGCCCCGCGGGATCTGCGACGTCGCAGACGGCCAGGCTGGGCTCCGGTGTCGTACCGGGGCGCGCAGCTTTCGGTGACGCCGGCGCCGCGGTAGGCGTCGCGCGCGACCCAGCCAGCGCGCTACTGACCGGACCGAGCATGGCCATTGCGATCGCCGCCCCGATCGCCGCCGCCACCTTGCTGTGCTTCATCGGCAGCGCGCGCCGCGCTCGCCCGCTCATCCGCACGGTAAGTTCCCTTGTTCGCCGGGTCCGCCGATTGCTTGGGCGGGCCAGCGACCGGCCGGTTGCATCAATCAAGCGCACTGTCGCTGTCAGCCGGCTGGCGCGCCCCCGAGGGGCACGGCCGCAGTCAGCGCGTCGAGCGCCGAACTTTGCCGGCTGGCATCGGCGTAGTCGAACGGGCCTGCCCAGTGCAAGCCGAACTGGTTGCTGCCGTTCCTGTCATTGACCCAGACCGAGCGCGCGTTGTCGCAGATGAACTCCCGATATGCGGGACGCTGGCTCTGCAGGTAGAAGTCGTAGAGGTTACGCACGAAGATGCCCTTGAATTGCGGGCGGTCCCCGTCGCTCCGCGTGGTGTTGTCCTCGCCGGGCTCGAGCAAGATGCCGTGCCTGGCCCCAGGCGCCGGCGTGGTCAGCGAGCCGAGTGCCGCGTCCGCGATCGCCTCGCCCTGCCTTAGGTAACTGGCGTCGCCGGTGATCTCGTACAGGGCGGCGAGCCCGCCGAGTATCACGCCCTGGTTGTAAGTCCACGTCTGGCCGTTGTTGTTCTGGCAAGCCTTGTCGAGTCCGTCGTTGACCAGGCCGGCCTCGCCGACCAGGCCACGGGCGGCGAACCAGTCCCACTCGCGCCGCGCCCACTCGAGGTACTCGCCCGTGTCCTCGCATCGCTGATGCAGCCGTGCCGCGAGCGTCAGGAACAGCTCGTTGGTAATGGCGTTCTTGTACGCGCGCCGGGTGTTCCACCACACTCCGCCGCCGCAGGTATCGTCCCATCCGGTCAGCATGTTGGCGAAGATCGTCCGGGCCGCGTCCAGGTACCGGATGTCGCCGGTGAGGTCGTAAGCGGCCACCCAGGCGAGGCCCCACCAGCCGTTGTCGTCGTAGAAGCTGACCAGGAAGTCCGAGTGCCGGCGGCGCCCCGCCCTGAACGTGCGCTCGATCACGCCCAGGTGTGTCTGATCGCCGGTGCGCTGGGTATACGCGATAACCCCGGTCAGCGCGTTGGCCGCATTCCACCAGCCCGCGGTCCGCCAGCAACCGCTCCACCGGTGGTACCAGCGCTGGAGCGCCTCCATCCCGGCCGCTGCGTAGGCAGGATAGTCCGGCTGCTGCGAGTCATCCTGAACTGACATAGTTTGCCCCGTTACCCGCCTTCGAGTGCTGTCAGTGATCTGCGTCTCATTACGAAACCCGCCACGGTAACCGTGCGTCAGAGCCCGGTAACACAAACCGACAATCGCGCACGGGGGACTTTTCAGTGAGCAGCAATGTCCGGCATGTCATTGGCTTTGGCCGCATCGGCGGCACAGCAGCTGCGATCGCCGGAACTGCGGTGGCACTGCTGTGCACCGGGACGGCAACGGCCGCCAACATGACGCCGACATACTCACCAGCCGCTGTTCACAACAAGCCCGAGTTCCACCGTAGCGACAGCAAGCCGCGCACCGGGAGTGGCCGCGACCCCGTTCAGCTCGGCCCAGGCCGGAGCAGCACCCCTGGCCTGCTTATTCCCGGCCGGCCGTTGCCAGTCACCTGACCGCTGTCCGGTGACGCGCCACCACAGCAGCCGCCCTAAGGGGCGGCGGATGACATCGTGACGACCACCTTTCCGCGCGCGTGTCCTTCTTCCAGGTACCGCATCGCGTCGGCGGTCTCAGCGAGCGGATAGGTCCGGTCGACGACCGGGGTGACCTTCCCGCTCTCGATGAGTTCGCCAAGGACGGTGAGATCGGCCTTGTTCTGCTGGGCCAGGAAGAAAACCATCCGCTGGCTGACGACTGGTGACAGCAACGCCATCGTGGCGCTGCGGCTTAGCGGCCCGACCAAGCGGCCCTTGTCCGGCCCGCCGACACCCACCAGCACTCCGCGGCGATGCAGGACCCGTCTGGTCGCGGACAGGCTACGGCTCCCCGCGACATCGACCAGCACGTCGTATCGCCGCTCTGCCGCGGTGAAGTCCTGCCTGGTGTAGTCGATGACGTCGTCGGCGCCGATCGAGGCGGCCAGCTGCGTGTTGCGGCTGCTGCACACGCCCGTGACCAAACCGCCGAGCGCCTTTGCTACCTGGACGGCGAACGTGCCGACGCCGCCGGAGGCACCGTTGACCAGCACTGTCTGGCCAGGCTGGAGGCGCCCCTTGTCGCGCAGGGCCTGCAACGCAGTGCAGCCGGCCACTGGAACGGCGGCCGCCTGCTCGAAGGTCAGGCTAGCTGGCTTGCGCGCTACCGCCCCGGCCTCGCTGATGGTCACGTACTCGGCGAGGGTCCCGCGCTCTTCTAATCCGCCGAACACCTCATCGCCTGGCTGGAACGCAGTCACCGTCCTGCCCACGGCCTCCACTACCCCGGCCATGTCAGCGCCGAGTTTGCGGGCGCCGGCTTTCGGCTGCGCAAGTCCGGCCAGCAGCCGTACTGCATATGGCATGCCCCGCATGAAGTGCCAGTCCAGCGGGTTGACCGAAGCCGCGCGCACGCGCACCAGCAGCTCGTCGTCGCCGACGGCCGGCATCTCGACATCGCGGAGCTCCAGGACGTCGGGGGAGCCGTACCGGTCGAACCGGATCGCCTTCATCGGACCTCCCGCCTGCGCGCAGCCGCCCGGACCCGCAAGGCAACGCAGCGGCCGCCAGTCCGGATCATGTCATGACTGCCCGTTCACGCAGGTGTTGCACGCCGGACATGCCTGCTACACAGCTCTGCTCCATCCTTGTGCCGAGCGGCGGACCCCGTCACAGGAAGGAGCGGGAATGA
Organism: uncultured Actinomycetota bacterium; assembly: GCA_963831615.1. Taxonomy (GTDB): domain Bacteria; phylum Actinomycetota; class Actinomycetes; order Streptosporangiales; family Streptosporangiaceae; genus JAJYUU01. Next base: position 2,353,725 of record CAWHQU010000008.1, read on the forward strand.
TCAAGGTAGCCAGGCCGACAGGTAGCGGCGCAGTCCGTGTCACGTTCGTCCTGCCAGCCGCCGAGCCTGCGGGAGCAGTCTCCGTCGTCGGCGACTTCAACGACTGGAATCCGTACGCGCACCCGCTGCGCAAGCGGAGTAACGGAGCGCGGAGCGCAGTGGTGACAATCCCGGCCGGCACGACGCTGCGTTTCCGGTACCTGGCCGAGGGCGGGCTCTGGTTCGACGATGACACTGTCGGCCAGCGAGTTGCTCAGAATGCGGTTGTCACAGTTCCTGGTGTCACTGGTCCGGGCTGACCGCGTCCTGGAGCCGCTCGCGCTGCGGCCGGACGGTGTACTTCGGGTCACGCGCGGACGCTCGCCCTGCCTCGAAGACACCGAACCGGGTGAGAGCCGAAGCAGCCATCAGCGCCAGTCCGCCGAGCGGCGCGCCGACGCGGGTCCGGCCTGCCAGCATGGCAACCGCCAGCCCCGCCGCCGTCAGCACTTCGGAGATATCCATGAGCTGGCCGGCCCTGCCAGTCTGATATGGCTCTGCAGCCGCGCCTAGTCGTTGAAGCAGCAGGCTCTTGGCAGCGATTTCGCCCGCCGAGCCGATAACCGCGAACCTGATGGCCTGGCCGGCCTGTCCCGGCCGGACGGTGAGCATTCCGAGGCCGCCGGCCGCGGTCGCCGCTGACCCCGCGAACACGAACGGCAGCTCACGATGAGCTTCGTGCCAGGCTGGTGCCGCAGTGTCGGCGAGCAGCACCGCGGTGTACGACGCTACCGCGGGCCCGAGCAGTGCAGCCCCCATCGTGGCAGCCAGGCCAGTCCGCGGGAGCTTGCGGGTCACTGCGGCGGCAGCGGCTGCGAGCGCGAGCGGGGTGTAGCCCGACAGTATCCAGGTGCCGACGCTCATCGGCGAGGTGACCTTCAGCACCCGGAGCATGTTGACGAACCGCATCCGCCGTCCGAGGTCGTGCACCAGCGCGACCATCGAGAGGCTGATCGCTCCGGCGGCGCCGCATTTGAGCGCGCGGGCAAGCTCCGGATGTCTCGTCACGTGCGCGCCGGCGGCGAGCGTCGACGACGCTCCCGCCAGCCCGCCGAGGAACAAGTAGGCCGGGATGTCCGGTCCCCAGACCGTCTCCTTGACCACCGGCCGGCCGTAGTACGAGCGGAAATCGGCTTCCGGGACCAGCAGCTTCTCACCGCCGTGACGCTGCCGCCCGTTGGGCCCGTGCCGGTTAGCACTGTGACCGCTCGGATCGCGGTGCCGGCTGCCGGCGGTCACTGCCGGCCTGCCGCGCAAGCCACGACGACAGCGGCAATGAGGCTGCCGGCGGCTGCGGCAGCACGCCGCCACATGCGAGGCAGATCGCGAGTAGTGACCACCGGGTCCGGTGGCAAGCCGTAGACCTCCGGTTCGTCGAGCAGCAAGAACATGGCGCCGGCGCCACCGATGCCGTCGGTTGGGTCGGCGCCGTAGAGCCGGGCGTCCGGCTGGCCGGCTGCGTGCAGGTCGGCGACGCGCTGGTGCGCCCGCTCGCGGAGCTCGTCCAGCGGCCCGAACTGGATTGATTCCGTCGGGCAGGCTTTGGCGCAGGCGGGCATAAGGCCGTCGCCGATCCGGTCGTAGCACAGCGTGCACTTGTGCGCGCCGCCATCAGTCTGGCTCCGGCCGATCACGCCGAACGGACACGCAGACACGCAGTAGCCGCACCCGTTGCAGATGTCGTCCTGGACCACCACGGTGCCGAACTCGGTGCGCATCAGCGCGCCGGTCGGGCAGACGTCCAGGCAGGCAGCCTGGGAGCAGTGCTTGCAGACGTTGCTGGCCATCAGCCAGCGCAAGTCGCCGCCGGAGTCGGCGGGCGGCTGCTCGATGAAGGCCACGTGCCGCCACGTCGAGGCACTCAGCTCGGCAGTGTTGTCGTAAGACATGCCGGTCAGCATCAGCCCGTCCTCGGGCACGTTATTCCATTCCTTGCAGGCGACCTCACAGGCTTTGCAGCCGATGCACACCGAAGTGTCGGTGAAGAATCCCACCCGCGGCGGGTGTTCCGGGTACCCGGCTACCGCGGCCGGATCAAGCCCGCGGTCGGACGATAGCCCCGTTTCTTGCTCAAATTGATTCCTCATCGTTGCGGACGATGTGCCGGCGTCAGATGGCGGCATCTCACATCTCCGTTCCGGTTGTGCCGGTGATGCCGGCGCGGTCCTGGTACGCGCGGACGAGGGCGCGCAGCGCCGGCCCGCGCGGTCGCCGGCCGGGCTGGATGTCGCAGGCCATGGCCTTGTCCTCCTGGATGTGCACGTTGGGATCCAGCGCGAGGTGGACTAGCTCGTTAGCGGCGTCTCCGACGGTGTAGCCGTTCGGGCCCCAGTGCCAGGGCAGCCCGACCTGGTGCAGGGTGCGGCCCTGAACCTGCAGCGGCCTGATGCGCTCGGTGACCAGCACGCGCGCCTCGATGGCAGCCCGTGCCGTGATGATCGTCGCCCAGCCCAGGTGCTCGAGGCCGCGCTCAGCGGCGAGCTGCGGCGAGACTTCGCAGAACATCTCCGGCTGCAGCTCCGACAGGTAGGGCAGGAAACGGGACATGCCGCCCGCGGTGTGATGCTCGGTGAGCCGGTAGGTCGTCGTTACGTACGGGAAGACATCGGATCCCGGCTGGTTTCCGCTTGGCTGGAACCGGTTCTCCGGGTGCCGGATGAGCTGCCGGACCGGGTTGTGCTGCTGGCCGTAGACAATGTTGCGGAAGGGCGACTCCTGCGGCTCGTAATGCGCCGGAAGCGGGCCGTCGACCAGGCCAGCCGGGGCGAACAGCCACGCCTTGCCGTCGGCTTGCATGATGAACGGGTGGTCACCCGAGATCGCGGCCACGCCCGTGGCTCCGTCCGGCGGCTGGTACGACGGTGGCCGGTCGGCGATGAAGTCGGGCACGTCCGGTCCGGTCCACCTGCCTAGCGCAGCGTCCCACCAGACCAGCGCCTTGCGCTCGCTCCACGGCTTGCCGTCCGGGTCTGCCGACGCGCGGTTGTACAGCACCCGGCGGTTCGCCGGCCACGCCCAGCCCCAGTCCGGCGCGACCCAGGTTTGCTCCTGCCAGGGTCTGCGCCGGGCGGCCTGATTGATCCCGTCGGCCCGCACGCCGCAGTAAATCCAGCAGCCGCAGGCCGTGGACCCGTCGGCGGTGAGCTGGGTGTAGGAGGTCAGCGGCTGCCCGTCCGGGCCGCGCCCGTTGATCTCGGCGAGCACTGCGTCGGCGTCCGGTTCCGCCAGCTCGCCGATGGTCGGGTAATCCCAGGTAAGGTCGAGAACCGGCCGGTCGGTGTCGGCCCCGCTGGCGGCTAGCTTCGCCCGGATGCGGCGGCCGAGCTCATAGGTGAACTGCAGGTCGCTGCGGGCATCGCCAGCCGGCTCGATTGCCTGGTGATGCCACTGCAGCAGCCGCTGGGTGTTGGTGAAGCTGCCGGATTTCTCGGTGTGCGCAGCGACTGGCAGGAAGAACACCTCGGTGCCGATGTCCTCGGTGCGCATCTCGCCGGTCTGGATTTCCGGGCCGTCCTTCCACCAGGTGGCGCTCTCGATCATCACCAGGTCCCGGACGACTAGCCAGTCCAGGTTTGCCATGCCCAGCCGTTGCATCCGGGCGTTCGCCGACCCGACAGCCGGGTTCTGGCCGTACAGGAAATATCCCTTGCAGGTGCCGCCCAGCTGGGCGAGGACCGTGTCGTAGGTACTGTGGCTGCCGGTCAGCCGGGGCAGGTAGTCGTAGCAGAAGTCGTTGTCTGCCGTCGCGGCGTCGCCCCACCATGCCTTCAGGAGGCTGACCAGGTATTCCCTGGTGTTCGCCCAGAAGCCGCTCTGCACGGACTCGGCGCGGACGTAGGAGTCCAGGCTCTCGTTGCCGTCCGCGTACGGCATCGGCAGGTAGCCCGGCAGCAGATCGAACAGTGTCGGGATGTCAGTGGAGCCCTGGATCGAGGCGTGCCCGCGCAGCGCCAGGATGCCGCCGCCGGGACGGCCCATGTTGCCCAGCAGCGCCTGGAGGATCGCGGCAGTGCGGATGTACTGGACGCCGACGGTGTGCTGTGTCCAGCCCAGGCTGTACACGAATGCTGTGGTCTTGTCGCGCCCGGAGTTCTCGGTGATCAGCCGGCAGACCCGGGCGAACTGGTCTTGCGGTACCCCGGCGACCGCCTCCACGAGGTCCGGTGTGTAGCGGGAGAAATGCCGCTTGAGCACCTGGAACACGCAACGCGGATGCTGCAGCGTCTCGTCGGTGTCAGGCTTCGGGTGGGCCGCCGCGCCGCCGGAGCCGTGCGCCTCGCCGCGTCCGGCCCGCCGCAAGTTCCCGCGGATGGCCTGCCGCCGGAGGTCCTCAACGCTTCCCTGGGCGTCGGGGTCGGTGTGCTCGCCGCTGGCCGGCTTGACCTCGGCGCCCTGGTATCGCCAGGTGTCGAAGTCGTAGTACCGCTCTTCGGTGTTCAGGCCGGAGAACAGTCCGTCGAGATCCTCAGTGTCGGCGAACTCCTCAGTGAGGATCGTGGCGGCGTTGGTGTACGCAACCACGTAATCGCGGAAGTACTTCTCGTTCTGCAGCACGTAATTGATCAGGCCGCCGACGAACGCGATGTCGGCCCCGGCCCTGATCGGCACGTAGACGTCGGACACGGCGCTGGTACGAGTGAACCGAGGGTCGACATGGATCACCGTCGCGCCGCGGGCCTTGGCCTCCATCACCCACTGAAAACCGACCGGATGGCACTCGGCCATGTTGGAGCCTTCGATGATGATGCAGTCGGAGTTGACCAGGTCTCGCGGGAAGTTCGTGGCTCCGCCGCGCCCGAAGCTAGTCCCCAGACCGGGGACGGTAGCGGAGTGTCATATCCGGGCCTGGTTCTCGATCTGGATCGCGCCGAGCGCGGTGAACAGCTTCTTGATCAGGTAGTTTTCCTCGTTGTCCAGGGTTGCGCCGCCGAGGCTGGCAAAGCCGAGCGTGCGTCGCGTCGTCGCCCCGTCTACTTGTTGCTGCCAGCCTGCCTTCCGCGCCGTGATGACCCGGTCGGCGATCATGTCCATGGCCGTGTCGAGATCCAGGTCTTCCCAGTGGGTGCCATGCGGCCGCCGGTAGCGGACCTTGTACTCGCGGGCTGCGCCGGTGGTCAGCTGCAAGCTCGCGGAGCCTTTGGGACACAGGCGGCCTCTGCTGACCGGCGAGTCCGGGTCGCCCTCGATCTGGGTGACCTTGCCTTCGCTCACGTAGACCTGCTGGCCGCAGCCAACCGCGCAGAACGGGCAGACAGACTTGACGACCTTGTCGGCAGTCGCGACCCGCGGAGTCAGCTGCGCTGTGCGCTTGCTCTTGACGGCGGCGCCAAGGCCCAGCTTGTCCTGTTGCGAGAACTGACGGTAGACCGGCCACGATCCGATCCAGCGGCGAGCGTTCATCACGATTACCCCCGGTCGACGGGCCCGATGTGCCCGCTGCCTCCCCCGATGCGCTCTGCCATACCCTCCCGCCGCGAACGGAACACCGCGCTTGCGCGCGCTGGTCGCCGGCGGTTCAGCCGGAAACTACCCGATCATGCGGGTTGACTCCGCTGTGCCCGCCCGGCAGCGTGGATGGTGGGTAGCGGCTCAGGGGGCAGTCGTCTCGGGGGCAGTCGTGTTGCACATGAGGTTCAATCTCATCACCGCAGATCCGGCGAAGCTCGTCGACTCGGTCAAGTTCATCGAGTCCGAGGTGCGCCCGCAGGTCGAGGGTCAGCCGGGCAGCCTCGGGACGGCGCTGTATACCAACCCCGAGCCCGGGCTGGTGATACTCGAGTCGTTCTGGGCTTCCGTTAACGCGATGCAAGCCAGCGAGCACCAGGTGGCGAGCGGCCGTCGCGAGGCAGTGCAGCGGGCGGCCGGAACTGTATCCGTTGAGCGCTTCGAGGTTCCGGTGTTCGAACTCGAGGCCCCGGTGCGCAGCGGTGCGGGGCTGCGGCTGACGCGAATGGATTTCGAGCCAGGTTCAGTTGAGGACGCCGTCGAGGCTTACGGGGACACGGCAGTCCCGTGGCTGGCCGACACCAAGGGTTTCTGCAGCACGTTGCTGCTGGTCGACGAAACGACTGGCCACGCGATCAGCGAGACCCTGTGGCGGGACAGGGAGGTCATGGCGGCGACCCGCAGCGTCGCCGCGGCGGTTCGGGTCGAGACCGTGGCATCGACCGGATGCGTGATCCGTGCCGTCGAAGAATACGGTCTGGTCGCCACCTCAGCCCGGAAGGCGTGAGCAGATGCTGACAGCGGAGACAGTTGATCGGATTGTCCGGTTCGACGGGAACGGGCTTCCCGTCAGTTGCCTCTATGCGCACGTCGACGCCGATCCGGGTCTCCGCGAGGATCTGCATGCGCGGGTGACGAGCCTGCTAGACCAGATCAACCCGCAGGCCAAGAACGAATCTGTCGACCATGAGGCGCGCCTCTCGGTACGGGCCGATATCGACCGCATCAAGGAGTCACTCGCCCAGGAGCGCTGGAAGCCAGGGGCGATCGCTATCTTCGCCTGCAGCGGGCGCGATCTCTATGAGGAGGTCCCGCTGCCGCGCCGGGTTCGTGACGAGGTGGTAACCGACACTTTCCCGCACGTCCGGCCGATGCTGACGGTCCTGGACGAATACCACCGCACCTGCGTCGCTGTCGTGGACAAGGCCTCCGCGCAGATCTGGGAGATCTACCAGGATGAGCTACGGGAGGTGGGCAAGGTCCGCGATCGCGCGCTGCGCAAGCCCAACTACGCCGCAGGTCGCGTCGAGGAACGGGTGCGCAACAAGGCGGACGAACTAAGCAAACGGCACTACCGCAACGTTGTGCAGTTTCTCGAGCAGCAGTTCCGCGCCGAAGACTTCGACTTGCTGGTCATCGGCGGTCACGACTACGAGGTCCGGCCTTCGTCGACTTCCTGCCGAATGACATGCGGTCGCTGGTCGCAGGCACGTTCAGCGTCGACCCCGCCGAACCGGTGCTTGCCGAGGTCCGCGTGAACGCTGACGCGATCCTGAGCGGCTTTGAGCACGCTGAGGAGGAGCAGTACGTCACCGACATCCTCGACAAGGTGGCGTCGGGCGGACTGGCTGTGGCGGGCCTGGACCGCTGCCTGTGGGCCGGCTCGATCGCCGCCGTCCAGACTCTGCTGGTGCTAGACGGCGCCGTCGTGCCCGGTGTGGTCTGCGACGAGTCCGGCTGGCTGGCGCGTTCTGGCGACACCTGCCCGCTCTGCGGCAATCCGACGAGGCCTACCCCGGACATCATCGACGAGCTAGCGCAGGAGGTAATAGCCGAGGGTGGCTCCGTCAAGCACATTACCGACGACGACCGCCTGGCAGAGCCGCTCACTGCCGCGTCAATCCGGTTCCCGCTGCCGCCGCGGCCCGCCGGCGGCGCCGGGCCGGCGCACCGGCTGCCGTGAGGTCAGAGGTTAACGCCCAGTAAGCGCTTCCTGGCAATCAATTAGCTAGCCGCGCATGTCGACCGCGTTCACCCGCACCGCGCGGATGGTAACGACGACACGTTCCTCACCGGGCTGGTCGTGGTCGCGTAGGTCGGAGCCGTACTTTGCTCCGACGCGGTCGGCAAACGAGTAATCGGTATCCGGAGTGATCTCAGCGTCACCGCGGATTTCCAGATAGCGATACGGGTTAGCCAGGTCAAGGAGCAGCACGTCCGCGACCGGGTTTGCGATGAGGTTCTTGGTCTTCTGCCGCGCAGTGTTGAGCGAGATCCCGATGGTCTCGCCGTCCGCCAGAAACCAGACCTCCGACAGCTGCGGGCGGCCGTCAGGGCCGACCGTACCGAGGGTGGCGAACTGGCCTTCGAGCATGTCCTGGTGCGTGGACGGGATGCGCGGCGCGCCTGTAGTGGTCACCAAGCAACCCTACGTCCGGCCCGCAGAGCGCTGTGCGCTGAGGTCCGCCGGCACTGAGCCTGCAAGAATCGGCTTAGAGTGACGCAGCAACTAGCCAGCAGGCGTGACCTGAAAGCAGAACGGGGGAGATCATCCGATGTCCGGTGAGTTCGCGACTGCGCTGCAGCAAACGAACGAGATCGAGCTAACTGTCACTGGCAGGGTCAGCGGGCGACAGATTTCGCTTCCGGTGTGGTTTGTTGCAGATGACGGAAAGTTCTACCTGCTTCCGGTCCATGGATCGGATACCGACTGGTACAAGAACCTGCTCAAGACGCCGCGGCTGCGGCTTAGCGCCAGCGGCGAGAGTATCGCCGCTACGGCTACGCCGATCACAGAGCCAGCAAGGGTGCGGGAAGTGGTTGACAGGTTCCGCGCAAGTTACGGTCGCGACCAGGTCGCTCAGTACTATCCGAAGACCGATGTGGCCGTCGATGTCGGCTTGCCCGGATCTGCCAGCTAGAAGGGACACCATGCCAGGTCCGACGAGCGGTGTCACCCCCCGCACTGCCCGGCTCACCTTCCGCGTCGCCGAGCCGATCCACGGGATGGTCTACTTCACCCCGCATGGCCCTGATGCCTATGCCGAGGTCGGCATTACTCATCAGCGCACGTCGTACTTCGCCTCACGATCAGCGGCGCTCGGCCCGGTACCAGCCGAAACCGTCATCGCGACCTTCTTCAACTTCAGCCCCGCGATCGTCCGCCGGGCCATTCCGTCGGCATGGGAAAGTGCCACCCCGGCCCAGGTACTGGCGGCCCGGCTAGAGGCGGTGGACCGGTCGCTGCGCCAGGCGTGGGCCGACGACACCGATAGTCCGCAGGTGCGCGAGGCGGCCGGCCTCGCCCGGCGTGCCGCCGAACGAGCGACCACCCGGCCGCAAGGCCGGCCGCTTTCGCTGCGCACGCTGCCTTGCCCTGGCCCGATGCACCGCACCTAGTGCTGTGGCACGCGCAGACACTGCTCCGCGAGTACCGGGGCGACGGGCACGTCGCGCTCTTGCTGACCGAAGGCCTCGACGGCCTTGGCGCGCTCATCACGCACGCCGCGACCGGCGCTATCCCGGCCGAGGCACTGCGGACGAGTCGCGCCTGGACGCCGGAGGAATGGGCGGCAGGAGTAGACCGCGTCCGCGAGCAGGGCTGGCTGGCCGACGGCCCGGAGCTCGCGCTCAGCGAAGCAGGGCGACGGCGGCGCAAGTCCATCGAAGACCGCACCGACGAGCTGTCTGTCCACCCGTACGAGGCCATCGGCGAGGACAGCTGCGCCAGGCTCAGAGAGCTCGCGGCCCCGCTGTCTGCTGCTGTGATGGCTGCGGACCTCCTGTTCCCGGCCGCTCTGGCGACGCACTACGCACAAGTCAGCTGACGCCTCGGCGCACAGCTGGCTGGCTCTATCTATGCGAGACTCCGGAGCATGACGGGGCATTCTGCCCGTGCAGTGGCCCGCCTGTGGCCTTGGCCTGCGCGTATCCGGCTCCGGCTGGTCCCGCGCAGCCGCTCTGGCGGCCTCCTGAGAACAGCGCGAGTGCCGTGCCAGCAAGCACCATGCCGACCAGGAAGATGATCGCGAGCCGCATTGCAAAGGAAAGTTTCTTCGGCTCCGGGACCTCGTCGGATGGCCTGACCGCCGGCTTCCAGGACCCGCTCAGCTGCTCGGACGCAGGCAAGGCCGCATGTGCCGTCACGGTTGCAAACGATTCGAACGCGATAGTGAGTTCCGGATCCGCGGTGCGCAGATTGTGCTCGATTGCGTCCAGGGCAATCTGCTCGCTGGCTTTCAAGCTCATCGCTCTCCCCGGCTTCCTTATCGGTACCTCGGCGCTTGGTCGACGGCCACGGCGCGCGGCGGGCGCCCGAAACGTATAGCGACAGTCCTACCTGGGGGCAGCTGAGTTCTCATCCCTGCGATCAAGCATCTTCGGCTCCAGGCGAGGGGGCGGCAGGTAAGCAAGGACCTAGCGCGTCGCTCGTGAGGAGTGCTTGTCCCAGGGCAGACCACGCGCCTCCGTAATAGGTCGGGAAATGCCGCTGTTGCGCCGCTGCCTCGTCCAGCAACTGCTGGGTTTCAGTGCTGTGGCCGGCTGCCCTGGCAGCGGCGGCCGCTGCCACCAGCGGTAGCGGCGCAGGCGTCGCGGTGAGCACCTCGCCGCCCAGGCTCAGCGCGAGCGCATGGGCGCTGAAGCTGGGCCGCAACAGCCGCCACCAGCGCGCCGCGAGCGCTCTGGCATGCGGATTGCAGCTCGCGGCGAACCAGACGACCGTCCGCTGGGCATCCAGCCCATATTGGGCAACGGGTGCGTCGCCGTTGGGAGACGGCTCGGGCTGGGGGGCGTCGCCGAGATGGAGTAGCGCCCAGTCCGGTGGTAGTTCCTTACCGTTCTTGGTGATTTCGCGGGCTAGATCCACCGCGCCAGCTTCGAGGCGGAGCCATTCCTCGTTGCGAGTCCACTTGGCGAGCCCCTGATATGCAGCCAGCGACCAGTAGCTGGGATCGATCGTGGCTGGCTGTCCGATAGCCCAGGGCCCGGCAACCAGAACCGGCATCCCATTGGGCCCGGTAGTCACCTCGCGGGCCAGGACCGCATCAGCCACCTCGCGGCCGTCGCGATGCCACTCCGCCGCATGCGGCCCCTGATACCGCAGCAGGGCCCACGCGATCAGCAGGTCGGCGTCACTGGCCGGTTCTGTGCTGATGACCTGGCCCTTCGCATTCGCGTGGAATGCGAAGAGGTGATCGCGAAGCTGCAGGTGCTGTCGCGTCCATGTCCATATCCGGCCGAACGTGCGGCTATCGCCGGAGACCTCGGCCAACAGCATGCCGTAGGCCTGACCCTCGCTGACCGTGTCACCGCCCTGGTCGAGCCGGACTACCCGGCCGTCGGGTCGCGCGTAAGTTTCGAGGAACCTGGTTGCGTCCTGCTGCGGGCCGGTGCTGCTGCCGCACCCAGCAATGACGACGGCGAGTCCGGCCGAAGCCATGACAACCAGCAGGCGAAAGGCAGTCCTGATGTACTTTGTCGGTTTATTGACTCTTCGCGATACGTCCGGTGCACGGAGATTCTCTGATCGGATCACGCGAAGCCCCCTCGGCGGCCGGCGGCGCTCACGACGAAGATCGCCAGCTGACGGCGCACGACGCCGGCATTCGAAAGCCGAACTCCGGCGCCTCCTAGCGTTCTACCGGGGAACGGGCGCAAGGCTCATCGCGGAGATCGACCATGTTCGCTGCCCAGGGGGACCAAGCCAGGTCTCGCAGGAGTGCTGTCGTTCGCTGGAAGAGAATGGGCCGCCCTGGCCTCGGGCGAGGCGGCGAACCACCACGCGGGCGGTTCCGCGCTGATCACAGCTGAGTTATCCTGCCACTATGGGCGTCGCCTACCCCAGGCGTAACGAGACCTTGGCGATTTTCAGGTGAGCACCCAGGGTCTCCATACCCTCAAGCGGACTTCGGCTGCCCAGCTGACGGGCGGTGCGAGGACCGTTCCCAGTACGCCCGGCCGGACGCACATTTTTTCGAGCAAGCTGCACCCTCCGATGGCGCGGCCTGGGACGACGGTTGTTCGCCAGGCGTTGCTCGATCGCCTCGATGAGGGCATTTCAGCCAAGCTCGTGTTGCTGGTCGCGCCTGCCGGGTGGGGCAAGACGGCCCTGCTCTGCGATTGGTACTCCGCGAGGGAAGCCGAGCACACCGCTTGGCTCTCCGTTGACCATGGCGACAATGACCCGGTTAGTTTCTGGGCGCACCTCATCGCCGCGGTCAATACTGTGTGCCCCGGAATCGGGGCTGCTGCCCTGGAAGCGCTGGCGACACCTGGCGTCCAGACCGTCGATGCCGTGCTTTCCCCGGTGGTGAATGATTTCGCGAGCATGCCGGGCCCGGTGACGCTGGTGCTTGACGACTATCACCTGATTTCAAATCAGGAGATTCAGGAGTCAATGGCGTTCCTTGTCGAGCATTTGCCACCAGCCCTCGGCCTGGTACTGGCCAGCCGGTCGGATCCTGCGCTTCCGCTGGCCAGGCTGCGGGCCAGAGGACGGATGACCGAGATCCGGGCAGACGAGCTGCGTTTCTCTGAAGCCGAAACGACGCAACTCCTCAACGGGACAGCGGGCGTGACACTCCCGCCGGACGCTGTCCATACGTTGCACCACCGCACCGAGGGCTGGGCCGCCGGACTCTACCTTGCCGGGCTATCGCTGCGCGGGCGCGATGATGCCGATCTGCAGGTCCGCGCGTTCCACGGCGATGACCGCAAGATCGTGGATTATCTTGCCGCGGAAGTCCTCGACGGCCTGCCGTCTGAGCTCCGTTCCCTGCTGCTTCGGACGTCGGTCCTGGACCGCTTGTCCGGTCCGCTGTGCGATGCGGTCACCGGCGCCGGCGGCTCACAGCGCCTGCTGGAGGAGATCGAACGATCTCAGCTCTTCCTCGTCCCGCTGGACTCCGCACGGCACTGGTATCGCTATCACACCCTGTTTGCTGAGCTGCTGCGTCACGAACTTGAGGTGGCCGATCCTGGCCTTGCCCCGCTGCTGCACCGCCGTGCGTCGATGTGGCATCGCCAGCACGGGTCGATCGCCGATGCCATCGTGCATGCCATCGCGGCATCCGACCTGGCTGATGCCAGGGAGCTGATCGTCTCCAACTGGACCGCTCAGGTCCACCTGGGCCTGATCGGCACAGTTGAGGCATGGCTGGACCGGCTACCGCCTGCAATGGTGGTGGAAGACTCGCGAATGTGCGTGATCAGGGCCTTTCTCGCCCGCCACCTCGGGCGCCCCGACGAGGTAGAGCCGTGGCTTGAGGCCGCTGCCGCGGCTGCGTCGCAGGGCTCGTTCGGCCAGGGACCTCATTCTCTCGAGTCCGCTGCCGCCGCGGTCCGGGCCGGCCAGCTGTTCATGACCGGCGATCTCGCCATGAGTGAGTCGCAAGGCCGGCGGGCCGTCGAGCTGGAAGCAGCCGGAACGCCTGGCTGGCAAGCAATGACGCTCGCGTCGCTGGGCGCCGTCCTGTACTGGCGCGGCCGTGACGCTGAGGCACGCGCAGTCCTCGAGCAGGTGGCGGGCCCGACCCGGGCAGCTGCCAGCAACCTGGCCACGTACTGGGCACTTGGCTGCCTGGCTGCGATCTCCGTCAGGTCAGGGGACGCCGGGTCCGGTGAGCGCTACCTCGACAAGGCCGCGAAGCTTGCTGCTCATCACGGTCTGCGCCAGTACCGGGCTACTGCGATGGTGCCGCTCGTCAGAGCCGAGCTGCTCGAGACTCGCGGCGACCTGAGCCAGGCTGAGGAGGTCGCCCTCGGTGCGCTGCAGGTCAGCCGGGACGGGCAGGCACGGCTGGAAACCGCCGCGGCACTGCTCTGCCTCGCCAGGATCAAGGCGCGTGGCGGCCACCGGACAGACGCGCAGACGTACGTCGGCGAGGCAAAGGACGTCATCGGCGCCTGCGCAGACCCTGGCATCCTCGCTGAGGTCATGGCCACGACTGACCGGCTGGCTGGTCAGTACTTGCCGGTTCCCCGGCCAAGGCCCGGCAATCCGGCTCGCCGGCCAGATGGCCTGACGGCTCGCGAGGCGCAGGTGCTCGAACTCCTGGCCGTCGGCGACACCAACAATGAGATCGCGGTCAAGCTGGTCGTCAGCGTCCACACGGTGGAGCGGCACCTGCAGAACGCCTACCGCAAGGTGGACGTGCGGAACCGGGCCGACGCCGCGGCGTACATAACCCGGACAACGCCCTTAGCCCTGAGCCGTCATCCGGGAGAGCTGGCTGCATAGTCCCGAACCGGACTGATGATGGTTGATTTGCGGGATGTCAGGGGTTCGGCCCGCTGGTAGACCGGTTGCTAGGGAGAACTTCGACGCCTAGGTCAACAGCTCACCTGTATCAGCTGCGGCAATTATCAGCGCGGGGTCAAAGATGGTTGATCGCCGGGATGGCACCGCGTTCTGCGCCCGGTAGAACTTTGGGTAACGGATCTAGCTTCGGGGCGCCCCCGTACATCAAGGTGGTCAGCTTACAGACCGAGTCATAAGCACGCGGGAGTGAGCACAGCCCGCGCAATCAGAAGATTCGGAGACCCAGTTGACGAACGATGCAACGATCGTGAGGTCGCCGTGGGCCAAGTTCGGCCGGGTCGCAAAATTCGGGGTTGTCGGAATTACCGGAACGCTCATTAACACCGGACTGCTGTTGCTCCTCGCCCGGCGTTTTCAGCTGCCGGTACCGCTGGCATCGGGAATCGCGGTAGAGCTGGCGATTATCAGCAACTTCCTGCTGAACAGCAGCTGGACGTTCGCGGCTCTCCCCTCGTGCCGCCGCTTTGCCAAGTTCAACGTCGCGTCACTGGCCGGCCTCGGAATCAACATCACCGGGGTCTGGCTACTGACCCGCCTCGGGATGTACCTGCTGGCCGCTGACCTCATCGGAATCGCGGCCGGATTCGCGGTTAATTATGTAATCAGCGTCGTCTGGGTATGGGGCCGGGCGGCGTGATGCGGGACGCCATTTACGCCAGCCTCGTGCTGGTTTCGGTACTCGTGACGGCGCAATCTGCCCACACGCTGTACATGACGCTGTACACGTGGGACCGGCCGCCCGCCGAAGCGAGGGCTCCGGACCGCTTCCTGCCGCCGCGCCTGTCGTTCACGGTCATGCTGCCGGCCCGCCACGAGGAAGGTGTCATCCGAGCGACGATCGCGCGCCTGGCGTCAACGAATTACCCCCCTGCCCTGCTCCAGATACTGGTGATTTGCTCCGCGGACGACGAGGGGACTATCGGCAAGGCCGAGCAGGAAATCAAGCGATTGCGGAGGCTGGGACGCTCAAACGTCCAGCTGGTCGTGTTTCACGACGGGCCGGTCAACAAGCCGCACGGCCTCAATGCGGCCCTCCAGCATGCGACTCACGACGTCGTGACGATCTTCGATGCCGAAGACGACATGCATCCGGACATCTTCAATGTCGTGAACACGGTCATGGAAGAGGAGGGGGTGAAAGTCATCCAGGCCGGAGTGCAGCTGATGAACTTCGACTCCACCTGGTACTCAGCGCTCAACGTCCTGGAGTATTTCTTCTGGTTCAAGAGCCGCCTGCACTACCACGCCAAGCTCGGGGCGATCCCGCTCGGCGGAAACACTGTTTTCTTCGACCGCGCTCTGATCACCCGGGTTGGCGGCTGGGACGAGCAGAACCTGACCGAGGATGCGGACATTGGCCTGCGTCTGTCGGCTGCCGGCGAGCGGATCCGCGTCGTTTACGACGACCGGTACGTGACCAAAGAGGAGACCCCGCCGACTCTGGCGCAGTTCATCCGTCAGCGCACCCGGTGGAGCCAGGGCTTCTTGCAGACCCTGCGCAAAGGGGTATGGCGCGAACTGCCGACCGCAAAGCAGCGACGGCTCGCCTTTTACACCCTCGCGTTCCCGCAGGGCCAGGCTCTGCTTGGCCTGTATTTCATCTTCTCGCTCATCACGATGGTGAGCTTCAAGGTCCCGGTACTTGTGGCACTGATCTCCTTCATACCTGTGCTCATGCTGCTGGCGCACCTGCTTGTCTCCGCGATCGGCTTGCACGACTTCGCCGGAGCGCACGGGCTTAAGGCGACGCCGTCGACGATCTTCGGTCTGGCCATTGCCTGGATTCCGTACCAGCTTGTCCTGTCGTACGCCGCACTCCGGGCCGTCCGGCGTCAGTCCCAGGGCATCATCAACTGGGAGAAGACCCAGCACGTCGGCGCGCATCGCGAGCAGCGCGGCTGACGGGCCACTGGGACTCGACGAGGCGAGCGAAAATGTCGCATAGCCGGGGGGCACCAGGCGCCAAGGTTACCGGGCTCGCTCCGCGCCCCGCAGCGCAGCCAGCCCGGCGGTCAAGCCTGGCGTCCTCGGCGCGGAGCTGGTACGAATCCCGCGGCCGCCTCGGAACGATCGCGCTGGCGTTCGCGGTCCTGAGCGGAGTGGTGACGCATAGCTACCACTTGTTCGACTACCCGCTGTACGAGACTGACGAGGGCATCTACGTCGAGCGTGCCTGGGCGATTATCCGCGAGGGCCGGCTGAGCCCGCAGACATATATCTATGACCATGCACCCGGAGGCTGGCTGCTGCTGGCGGCCTGGGTGTTCCTGCTGCCGGGCCATTTCGAGGCATTCGGTAACCCGGTCAACAGCGGCCGGGTCCTGATGGTGATCCTGCATGCTGGGAGCACGTTCTTCCTGTTCGAGATCGCGCGCAAGCTCTCACGCGGCGGTCTGCTGGTTCCTACAATCGCATGCTTCTTCTTCAACTTCTCCTTCCTCGCCGTTTACTACCAGCGCATGGTACTGCTCGACAACATCATGGTGTTCTGGGTGCTGCTGAGCATTTACCTATTGATGCGCGAGGAAGTCCGGCTGTTTACCGGCCTGTGGTCAGGCGTCGCATTCGGGATATCCGTCATTACTAAGGAAAATGCGATCTTCTTTGCGCCGACCATCTACTGGCTGTTGAGCCGGCGGACAAAGGAAGACAGTGAAAACCGGCACTTCACGATGTTCTTCTGGCTGTTTGCGGCTGGCACGCCGGTACTGGCGTACTCGTTGTACGCGACGCTGAACGGCGAACTGTTCCCGCCTGACATGTCGTTCAACCTCGCTCATAGTCACGTGTCGCTGTTGTACGAGATGTGGTACCAGCTCCACCGTAGTCAAGCCACGTTGTTCCAGCGCAACAGCGCTACCCCCTTCCTCTATACCGCCTGGCTTCCCAAAGACCCGTTCCTGCTGGCGGCCGGGACCGGGGCGATGGCGATCTGCCTGCTCGTCGGGTGGGGCGAACGGAAGCGGGACCCGGCCATGCTGGTGGCCGGAACCCTGGCCTTCGAGATCGCTTTCTACCTGGCCAGGGGCAGCGTCATCCTCGACTTCTACGTCATCCCGCTGATCCCGCTGTACGCTTTGTGCATCGCCTTGGTCGCGGACCGAATACTGCAAGGCATTCCCGCGCCCGCTTCCCGTTTCCTGGTGCCGCTGCTATGCGGAGCGGTGGCAGCATTTTTGCTGTTGCCGTCCGGCGGTTATCTGATCAAACACGGTTCGGAAGGCCAGCTGCAGGCAGCTGACCCGTACCACGTGCCGCTGACTTTCCTGCAGAACGAGCAGATCGCCTGGGTCCGCAAGCACATACCGCCCGACAGCAGGATCATTTCCGACGACGACATCTGGGTGGCGCTTGCACGACGGGAGCCCGTCGTTCCCG
Organism: uncultured Actinomycetota bacterium; assembly: GCA_963831615.1. Lineage (GTDB taxonomy): Bacteria > Actinomycetota > Actinomycetes > Streptosporangiales > Streptosporangiaceae > JAJYUU01. The sequence goes on from CAWHQU010000008.1 coordinate 2,370,907, forward strand.
TACGACGAGTCGCACTGGAATGCCGCAACCGACCCGCAGGTCCGCAGGATATTCGGCGGCGGCCAGTGGCAGGACATCGATTACATCGTGATGTCCAACAAAATGAAGGCCGCAATGGTGCTCAATAATACGGGCAACCAGGAGAGCTGGATGCTGACCGCCCTTAATAACTCGACAGAAGTGTGGTCTGTCACTAAAGGAGATGTGAGCCTCGGAATCTATAAGGTTCAGAAATAACCCCTTAGGAAGGCAATATGATGGACAGCAGGCCCAAGGGCAACACCGCCCCGGAACGCGTTCAGCGCTCTGGCGGCACTCGTCCGCCGGGGCAGACACCTCCGCCGGGGCAGAAGCGTCCGCCGGGGCGGAAGAAGTTCAGCTGGAAGCCCTTCCTAGGCGCCGTAATAGCGATAATTGTCGTCTGGCAGCTGTTTCACGTGCTGACCGAGCACCCGGGTAAGACCGCGAACGTCGGCGCCAGCCAGAGTTCCACGTCAGGACCGGTGGCTCCGTCTGCCGCCCCGACTCCGACGCCGACGGTGACGCTGGGCGGCCACGCGGTAGCGAACAGCTCCGGCCCGGTGATCGTTCTCAACCCGGGCCTGGTGGCGCCTGGCGGCTACGTCGAAGTGTCGGGCAGCGGCTTCACGCCGGCGACCGAAGTCGCAGTCTGGCTCCGGGCCGGGGGCACTCTGGCAGTTCAACGCTGGTCGCCAAGGGCAAGACGGGTAAATGGGGCACGCTCAACGCGGGCTTTAAGATGCCAGCGTCAGCGAATATGACAAATGCGTCCGTTGTGGCCCAGCAGGCGGGCGGGGGCAAGACGGCGACGGCGTCGCTCGCATCTCCTGGCGGGGTCGGCACCGCGAGCATCGTCGGCAAGGCCGCAGGGCGGCCTGGTTCCGTCGTGACGGTGAACGCCACCGGGTTCGGTCCTGGCGAGACGGTCAACGTCTACTGGGGCCGCGTCTCCGGCACCCCGGCAACGACGCTGATCGCGAATACCTCGGGCGGTGTCCGTTCCACCGTGAAGGTCGGAATAGCCCCGGTCGGACCGACCACGCTGGTGCTGGTCGGCCAGCGGACGAAGACGACCGCCACGGCGCCCTACCTGATGCTGGGCCTGTACCCGAGCACGACCGCACATCCCTGGGCCATCAGGGCAGGCCATTCGATGACCTTCACCGGCAGCGGGTACGCGCCCAGCGAGCAGGTGCTCATCTACCTCAACGCGAACAGGGGCGTGCCGGCGCTCACGCCGACCGCCAATAGCTACGGCGACTTCTCGGTCAGCTTCGTGGTCCCGTTCGGCCTCAAGGGCGTCCAGCACCTGACTGCCATCGGCGACCAGAGCCGGGCCGGGGTGACGTCGGCTTTCACGGTTCTGCCGTACATGCCCAGCGCTCAGGCCAGCACCTACGGCGCGCTGCCGGGGACGACGGTGAGCTTCTACGCCAAGGGCTTCGCGGCCAATGAAGTCGTGGAAGTCTTCACCGGTGGCGGCGACGGTAAGGGCACGCTGATAACCGCCTTCCGCGTCAACGCCCAGGGCGCCGCTTCCGCGCAAGGAAGCTACGTCGTGCCAAGCGGAGTCGGACCCGCGGTCATCTTCACGCTCGTTGGCCAGCAGAGCGGCGGCACGGCAACCGCGAAGATCTCGGTGAGCGCGTCGAACGGGGGCACCACCGTGCCACCGCAGAAGCCGTACGTCCTGCCGCCGAGCCTGGGCGGCAAGCCAACTCCCGCGCCAAGCCACTCGGGCAGCACTCCGTCCGGGAAGGCCTCGAGCCCATGACGTCGTCCCGGACGCGGTGCGTCCGGGACCTGGCCGGAATAGGAAGAGTATGAAGTCGATCTTCGGACCCCACACGGGGCGAGTAGCCAGCTTCCTCACCGACCTGCAGAACCTGTCGGCTGAGGAGATAAGCCGGGTTGCGAGCGCCTGGAAGCAAGCCAGCAACACCGATCGCGTCCGGGCCTGGGCGGATTTGTATCGCGCCTCATCAGACGAGGAGCGGTACCGGATCAGGGCTGCGGCGTCGAGTGCCAGGGCGGAGGCCATGAGCATCGCCTACAGCCGGGAACGGCCCGACTGGGCCTTCTGGACGGCCGTGTGGGACGCGGCTGCGGCGATCGCGGCGGGTGACCGGATCGGGCAGAGCTATGACGTCCTGACAGGGCCGCTCGCTGTGGTCATGCCACCGCTGGCACGTGGCAAGGAAACCAAGCCTGGCCTCGAGCCCGTCGTGCCTGCCCAGCCGTCAGCTCCCGACCGCAGCGAGGCACGTGCGCCGTGAGGAGCCGGTTCCGGCAGCTCTTCGAGTCGTCCCCGGACGCCATGGTGATCGTCGACCGGGCCGGGCAGATCCGGCAGGCGAATGCGCAGGCGGAGTCGCTGTTCGGCTACCGGCCAGGGGAGTTGCGCGGGAAGGATGTCCAGCGGCTGTTCCCTGGGCAGCCGGTCACGTTTCACGCCGACGCAGCCGAGAGAGGCGAGACCGGGCGCCGCCTGAACCTGGTGGGCAGCCGCAGCGACGTCAGCCAGTTCCCGGCTGAGGTCAACGTCATCCCTATCGAGAGTAGGGAAGGCACCGTGACCGTAATGAGCATCAAAGACATCACCGATGCGCAGCGCGCTGAATTTGTCATCGATCTCGGGCTGGACACGCTCGAATCGGCGGACCGAGACCAGCAGGCGCTGCTCGGTCACCTCATCCGCGCTCAGGAGGAAGAGCGCGGCCGCATAGCCGCAGACATCCACGATGACACCATTCAGATGCTGGCAGCGGCCAACCTGCGTCTGCAGCAGCTGCGGCACCGGCTTCAGGATCCCGATGAGCTGCACATTCTGGGCAAGCTCCAGGAGACTCTCACGCTGTCTCTGAGTCGGCTCCGTCAGCTCATCTTCGACCTCCGGCCGCCGAGTCTGCAGCGTGGCAGCCTCGACACGGCCTTGCATGCCCTTCTCGAGCAGCTTCGTACCGAGAACGGGATCGCCTACCAGCTCGACGACAACGCGACGGCCCGGACCCCGGGTACTACCACTGTGCTGATCTACCGGATCATCCAGGAGGCGCTTGCGAATGTCCGCGAGCACGCGAGCGCAACGACCGTGCAAGTGCAGTTCGCTGACGTCGACGGCGGCTGCCTGACCCGGATCGTGGACGATGGCGTCGGCTATAACCCCTCGGAAGTCGAGAACCGCCCCGGGCATCTGGGACTGACCTTGATGCGGGAACGGGCACAAGTGGCCGGCGGTTGGTGCCGCATCGAAAGCACGCCGGGTGATGGGACCACGGTGGAGTTCTGGATCCCGTTCGGCGGGTCACCTGAGGCGGGCCGTGGACGCGCAGCGTGAAACAGGATGACCCGATCAGGGTGATGATCGTCGAAGACCACCCCGTGGTCGCGGAAGGACTGTCGTCCCTGCTGGCCGATTATCCCGACCTGGAGGTCGTGGCCAGCGCTATGTCGGTCGCAGAGGTGGCCTCCGCGCTCCGGGCGGCGAGTCCGGACGTCGCTATGGTTGATTTCCATCTTCCCGACGGCACGGGTGCCGACGCGGCGGACCTCATCCGCGAACGCTCTGGCTCGACGGCGATCGTTTTCCTCAGCGCTGACGACACTGACGAACCGCTACTGGCGGCCATCGAAGCCGGCGCGAGTAGCTACCTGCTCAAGTCGTCGACTGGCGAGGAGATTGTCCATTCGATCCGTGCGGCTGCGGCGGGCGAGACGCTGATCCCTGCCGCCACCATTGCCAGCGCCCTTGCGCGGCGCCGCGAGATCGATCGGGAGCACGCCAGCCAGGCGCAGCTGCTGGCAAGCCTGACACCACGCGAGAAGGAAATCCTGGAGCTCATGATCCACGGCGCCGATAACCGGGCTGTGGCCGAGCGCCTGCAGATCAGCTACGCGACAGTGCGGACGCACGTCCGGTCGATCCTGGCAAAGCTCGGTGCCCGGTCACAGCTCGACGCGGTTGCCAAGGCTGTCCAGCTGGGGTTGCGAGGCTTAGCTCGCCGGCTCCATGTACCGGGGCGACTGCTCGCTCTCGACGCTAGTCCAGCTGAACGGCTGGCCGCGGTCGGGCCAGCCGTCGATAGCGGCGCGAATCAAGGCGCCAGTGCTGGTGGCGCTCGCGCCCGAACCGTCAACGGTGCCGCTCACCGCCGGGTCCGCGCTCAGGGCGAAGAAGACTTCAGTCATGGTCAGCCACGCTCGCTGGGTCGGGGCGAAGTGCGGGGTGATCCGGGGATTCCTGGCGAGCCAGGCCCGGACATCCGGATGTCGTCGGGTGACATAGTTCTCGACTGCGAGCACGTGCATCTCGGCGCTGAGGCGCGCAGCGCCCGCCTCCTGCAGGAAGCGCAGGTACCACTGGTGGCGGCGACTGGGGTAGCTGGCGAGGCTGACGGACTCACTGTCGCCCGCCGTCAGCGCGGCGAGCGCTGCCGTGGCGCTGTCGGTTAGCTGAGCGCCCGCAGCCGCGGACAGGACCACCGCATAATCAGGCGGGTTGAGGTACAGCCCGATCACGTCACGCGGCTGCGCTTGCAGCTGCGGCTCAGTGGCGAACCTGACGGGCTCACGTCGCCAGGGCTGCAGGCCGTACTCCCGCCAGGTCGCTGCGACTCTGACGTTCGACACGCCGAGCTCGCTGGCCAGCAACCTTGACGACCAGTGCCTTACCCGCAGGTGTTGCGGCGGCGGCTCCAGCGTTGCCAGCACGATCGCCGCATCATCGGTGCGGCGCGGGCGACCCGGCCTCCGACGGTCTTGCAGGCCCCTCAGCCCTTCGGCCGCGTACCTCTTCTTCCATGCGATGACCGTCGGCTTTGACGCCCCGGTCTGAGCCACTATCTCGCCAGTCCCAGCGCCATCCGCGGCCAGCAGCACGATCCTGGCGCGCAGCGCTAGCTCGGGCCGGACTGAGGCCGAGCTGGTCCACGACGTCAGCACCTGACGATCACGCCACGGAAGATTCACCGGCACAGTTAACGCCATAAGGCGGTGGTCAGGTCAAGTTACTTCGCTCACATGCCGCCGGAAAGCTGGCTTTCGCGATCCCTGACATGCGGCTCCGACCTGGGCTTTTGCTCAGTGTCTACGTCAACTGAGGTAGCGGCCGGCCCGGCTGTGGTGCACGGAAGTCAGTCGGCGGTACGACGCTTTCTGCATTGATTGCTTCCTAGGCTCACCAGGCGTACCGAGCACCTAGACCTGCCCTGGAGGCGTCGAAGTGAAGTTCCCGACCACAATGGCCAGCATCCGTCGTCGGTTGACCGGTGATCCGGCCCCGGCAGAAGGACGCAGACCCGGTGCCGGGTTGCTGAGGTCAAAAATGCACCGCCGGATAGCAGGGGCCGCTGCGCTAGCGGCTGGCGTCGCAACTGGCGTCGCCTTGTTCTCGTCCGGCGGCGCCGCGCAGAACCCCGACGCGATCGGGCTGACGGGAGTGACGGCAGCGACCAACCCGGGCGCGGCTCCGTCGCTGCAGGTATCCGGTAACAAGCTGATGAGTGCCACCGGACAGCAGGTCATCCTGCACGGCGTGGACCGGTCCGGCACTGAGTACGACTGCGTGCAGAACCACGGCATCTTCGACGGGCCCACGCAGCACGGCGTCGATCAACGTGATGAAGGCGCACAACATCAACGCGGTCCGCGTGCCGCTCAACGAGGCCTGCTGGAACGGGGACTCCTACGTCAAAAAGGCGTATTCCGGCGCCACCTACCGGAACGCGGTCGAGGGCTACGTGAAGCGCCTCAACGCCGACGGCATGGACGTCGTTCTCGACCTGCACTGGACCAACGGCGTTTACACCGGTCCGGCCTCGGCCTGTTCGTCAGACGAGGCGACGTGCCAGAAGCCGATGCCAGACCTCGCGGGCGCGATCCCGTTCTGGAAGTCGGTCGCGAGCACGTTCAAGGGCAACGATGCCGTCATCTTCGACCTGTTCAACGAGCCCTACCCGGAGCAGGCCGACCAGATGAACAACACCGAAGGCCTGGCAGTGCTGGCTGAACGGCGGTAACTGCGCCCGGGCTACTCGTACCCGGTCGCTGGCATGCAGGAGCATGGTGGACGCGGTCCGCTCCACCGGCGCGAACAACGTGCTCATGCTCGGCGGTCTTGAGTGGTCGAACGACCTGAACGGGTGGCTGGCCCACGAGCCGATCGACCCCGACCACGACCTGGCCGCGTCCCTGGCACTCGTACAACTTCAACGCGTGCAGCAAGGCGTCGTGCTGGAACAGCCAGATCGCACCGGTCGCGGCCAAGGTTCCGCTCATCGCCGGCGAGATCGGCGAGAACGACTGCGCGGACACTTACGTGACCCCGCTGATGAACTGGCTGAACTCGCAGGGCGCCAGCTACCTGGCGTGGACGTGGAACACGCGACTTCAACTGCGCCACTGGCCCCGGGCTGATCACCAACTACAACGGTGCACCCACCGGCTTCGGCGCTGGCTATGAGTCGGCTCTGCACTCCATGGCCGATGGCCACGCTATCGCCGCAAGCGACAGCAACTCGCACTAACTGACCGGCCCCCCGAAGTCACGGCCCGTCGCCCACCCCCCGGGCGACGGGCCGTGACGCTGTCCGGCTCCTGACGGCCCGCCTTCATCCGGCCACGCTGTCCAGCTCCGCCAGCTCGCTGGCAGGCAATACCAGCCCGGCCGCGGCAACGTTGTCGCGCAGGTGCCCGACCGACGAGGTGCCAGGAATGAGCAGGATGTTCGGCGACCTGTGCAGGAGCCACGCCAGCGCGACCGCCATCGGCGTGGTCTCCAGCCGCCCGGCTACCTCGTCCAGGCCGGCCGACTGCAGCGGCGAGAAGCCGCCGAGCGGGAAATAGGGCACGCAGGCGATGCCCTCTGCGGCAAGGGAATCGACGAGGTCGTCGTCGTCGCGGTGGGCCACGTTGTAGTAGTTCTGCACGCACGCAACCGGCGCGATCGACCGTGCCTCGGCGACCTGTTCGGCACTAACCGTGCTGAGGCCGAGATGCCGGATGAGACCTTGTTGCTGGAGTTCAGCAAGCGCGGTGAATGGCTCGGCGATCGAACCCGGGCTCGGGGCTGTCCAGCCCGCCCATCCGCAGGTTGACTACGTCGAGCACGTCCAGGCCCAGATTATCCAGATTGTCATGAACCTGCGCCCGTAGCTGCTCTGGTGCTCGTGCCCGCGGCCAGCCGCTGTCGGCATCCCGCACCGCTCCGACCTTGGTCACGATGTGCAGATCGTCTGGATATGGATGCAGCGCCTCCCTGATGATCTGGTTCGTGATGTGCGGGCCGTAGAAGTCGGCCGTGTCGATGTGATTAACGCCCAGCGCGACTGCTTCCCGCAGGACAGCGACCGCGGCGTCGCGGTCGGCTGGCGGCCCGAATACGTGGGGTCCGGCCAGCTGCATTGCGCCGTAGCCCATCCGGGTCACCGGCATATTCCCGGCCAGCGCGAACATGCCGCCCGGCATCGTCTTCGCCGTCATGCCAGCTCCTCCTTCGCTCACTCGCGGGCGCGCCTGGCTCCTCGCCTCGCGGACGGCCGCAAGGGCTTCAGCGCGTAATGACACCATGCTCCGGCTAGCGGGGCCGGACAGGCAGAACCCCGGTGATCGTGGGATTAACGGGGCCAGGCTGGCAGTGTCAGGCTGGCCGGGCCATACCCGGTTACCATGATCAATATGACCCGGGGCAACTTGCTCGGCGACTACCTGCGGGCTCGGCGGGAGCTTATTCAGCCAGAGAGTGCCGGCTTGCCTGTCAACGGCGCGCGGCGGGTTGCCGGATTGCGGCGTGAAGAGGTCGCCATGCTCGCCGGGATTAGCGCCGACTACTACCTCCGCCTGGAACAAGGCCGCGACTGACACCGACGACCCCAGGGTCGTCCACCTCGTCGGCGAGCTCTCGCTGTCAAGCCAGCGCTTCAGGCAGCTGTGGGCCCGCCACGACGTTCAGTCTCCTGAGGGCATGCCGACCAGGATGCATGACCCGCAGGTCGGGGGACTTGGTGCTCATCCGCGAAAAGCTCGGCATCGGCGGAACCGGCGGCCAGTTGCTCGTCATCTACCATGCCGAGCCCGGAACGGCTAGCGCCGAGAAGCTGGCTCTCCTTGCGTCGCTGGCCAGCTCCACGGCGATAGCCGCGCCAGATCGCATTACTCGGTAAGCACGGCCTTATTGCTCTCGGTGTCGTCGCCTTCCCCAAGCGCCGCGCCCGCCGTGACAAGCCACTGCTCGCTGCCACGGATCCGCATCATCACCAGCACGATGATGCCGAGCAGCAGCCACAGGCCGTCGATCAGCGGGGCGTACTCGTACGGTGCGGCCGGGAACGGGATAAACGAATAGACGAGCGCGTAGATCAGCGCGGCACTGGAGACGAGCGGGAACACTACGTGCAGGATGATGTTGAAATCGCCGCGCCGCTGGAAGTAGTAGAACGCGAACACCGCCGCGTTCGCCATCACATAGACGAACAGCACCGCGAGAACTAGCACGAGGCCGTCCACCAGCAAGAACGACTCGTCCGCGCCGATCCAGGCGCCGACGCCGAGGCCGGCCACAAGAGACAATCCGAGCTGCGTCAGGATCGCGTTGGTAGGCGTCTTGAACCGCGGGTTTACCTTCGCAAGCGCCTTGGGGAAGGAACCGTTCTTGGCCATCCGGTACCACATGCGGGTGCCGACGTTCGCGGTGGCGAGGCAGACAGCGATTGTGGTGTTCAGGAACGCCAGCAGCAGGATAAACCAGGCGCCACCCCAGAATCGGTGCGCGAGGACGAGGCCGGGAAGAACCGGCGACGTCGTCAGGCTCCCCAGTCTGTCGACGCCCCAGCCGATGATCTGGCCCCAGTACGCGATCACTAGGAACACGCCGAGCAGGACGATCGACAGCATCGTGGCCCTCGGCACGTTCCGCCGCGGGTTGCGGGTTTCTTCGGCGAGCGGCGCGGCCCCTTCCCATCCGGTCAGGCCCTGGATCGAGAAGACTACCGCCAGCGCGAACCCTTCCACTGCAAGCTTGCGATTGAAGTCGAACACCTGGAATGTGAAGCCGCCCGGCCCGGGCCTGAAAAAGCCCCACACGGTGAGCACGAAGACGATGATCATCTCCAGACCGCCGAGGATGAGCATCGCGCGGGCAGAGATCTTGATACCCCGGTGCTGAAGGAACGCGATGAGCGGCGCTCCGACCAGAATGCAGAGCCACCACAGCCAGGGCACGTTGATCTGGTAATTCGCCTTGAGCTCTTGCGACACGATGTAGCCGAAGTAACCGTAGATCGGCCCTCCGGCCAGTGGCGCGTAGAGCACATACATCCACGAGGTGAGGAAGCCGGCCCGCGCGTGCAGGGCCCTGCTGACGTAGGTGTAGTAACCGCCGGCCGACGGCATGTGCTTGGACAACTGGACCAGTGTGCTCCCGAGCATCAGTACGACGATGACTCCGAGCAGGTAAGCCAGCGGCGCGGTGATGCCAGCTAGCGACACCACAAACTGCGTGAAGAACAATGCCGCGATGGCCGGCGCGATATGGGTGATGGCCTGCATCGTGGCACCGACCAAGCCGATGGCATCACGCTGCAGATCGGTGCCCTCGATGACGGGCCCCTCGCTGCTTGGTCGGATCGTGCCAGGCGACGCCGTGTCAGACATCGGTCCTCCTCAAGTCCTGCAGTCCGCCTTGGTCGGTGGTGCCGATCGCCTGCGATCCCTTTCCCGGGCAGGCTGGTCGATCAGCACGCCGCTATTCCTGCGCTGCCTGGCTGACATTCATCTCCGTTTGCGAGCAGATGTCAATACCTTGAGCGCCTGCTCGCCGAACGTCTCCGTCAATCTCGGGCAGCCCCGGGTACCGGAAGCCGGAAATGACGCGATCTCTTGCCAACGTCTGCGCGCGGGTCGATACTCCGGAGTAGAGCGGATGGCCAGTCCATGAGCGATTGCTCTACCTCGTCGGTGTTGCCACCGGCCCTGGCGGTGCGCTCTGGTGCATATTGCGGTGTGCGTAAGGAGGCTGCGAGACAAGTGCGCGTCCTGGCCGTAGGTGATCCCTTCATGCCGGTCAGCGCCTTCGCAGGTGCCCTCGCGAAGCTCGGCGATGCTGTGTCCGTCACCGAACTGCAGATCGAGGATGCCTCGGCGCCGCCGCCGCAGACGGCTTCGGAACGGCTGATCCGCGAGTATGCGGGTGCCCCCGCGAACATGGTTGCCGCGGTCGCCGGGCACGACATCGTCGTCGTGCATGGCGCGCCGATCACTGCAGAGGTCCTCGATGCAGCGTCGCTCCGGCTCGTCTGCTGCGCGCGTGGCGGGCCGGTCAACGTCGACGTAGCGGCGGCGACCGACCGCGGGATACCGGTCACCAATTCGCCGGGCAAGAATGCGGAGGCTGTCGCCGAGCTCACGCTGACGTTCGCCCTCATGCTGATCCGCGGTGTGCCGTCATCGGCTCGGTTTCTGCTCAGCCGGCGGGCGGCATGCCGACAACGCGTTCGAGGGCGGGCAGTTCATCGGCGGCGAAGCCGCGAGCGCGACGCTCGGGCTCGTCGGGTTCGGCCACGTCGGCAGGGCGGTCGCCGTCCGGGCAAGGGCGCTCGGATTCACCGTCCTGGCGCACGACCCCGCGCCGCCGGGCATCGTGCCTGCCGGAGTGAGCCTCGTCAGCTTCGAGGAACTGCTGACCCGGTCGGACATCGTGTCCGTGCACGCCAGGGCGACCGCCGGCAACCGGCACCTGTTCGGTGCCGCGGCCTTTGCCCGCATGCCGCGCGGGTCGTGCTTCATCAACACCGCCCGGGAGTCGCTGGTCGACGAGGGTGCATTGATTGCCGCCCTCACCGACGGCACACTGGCGGGCGCAGCGCTCGACGTGGTCGAGCGGTCCGCGGACGGCGGCCGTCATCCGTTGCTGGACCTGCCCAACGTGATCATCACGCCGCACATCGGTGGTGCTACCCGCGAGACGCTGCGGCGGGGAGCCGAGATGGTGGTCGAGTCTGTCGGCCAGGTGCTGGCCGGCGAAGAACCCGATTACTTGCTCAACCCGGATTACCGGGCCCGGAAGGCGGCGGTGTCGTGACCGGGCGCGGTGGTGACGAAACCACCGGCGGCGGGCCCTTCCTGCTGGCGATTGACGCCGGGACGGGCAGCTGCCGCGCGCTGCTCTTCACCGCGGCAGGCACCCAGGTCGCGGTATCCCAGCAGGAATGGACGCACCGCGAGCCGCCAGGGGTCCCCGGCGGCCAGGACTTTGACGTGCACGCCAACTGGACGGCGATCGCTTCGTGTATCCGGCAGGTGCTGCAACTGGCAGGCGCTCGCGGCGCCGACATCGCCGCGGTGAGCACGACGAGCATGCGCGAGGGGATCGTGCTTTACGACTCCCGCGGCTCGGAGATCTGGGCCTGCCCAAATGTCGACAGCCGGGCGTCCGCCGAGGCGGCGGACCTGATCAGGGAAGGGGCGGCCGAGCGTATCTATGCCGAGGCCGGCGACTGGGTCTCCATCACCACGCCGGCCAGGCTGCGCTGGCTAGCACGGAACCGGCCGGAGATCCTCGGCCGGACTGCCAGCCTCGGGATGCTGAGCGACTGGATCGTCTACCGGCTCGCCGGGGTGCACGTTACCGAGCCGTCCTGCGGGTCCAGCTCGGGAATGTTCAGCCTGGCCGACCGGGGCTGGTCGGAAGACATCGCGCAGATATGCGGCATCGACATCAGCGTGCTGCCACCGGTCGTCGATCCGGGAACGGTCGTCGGCACGGTCACCGCGGATGCCGGAGCACTGACCGGACTGCTACCGGGCACCCCGGTGGTGGCCGGCGGCGCCGACACTCAGCTGGGCCTGCTCGGTGCGGGCGTGCGCACCGGCGAGTTCACCGTGCTTGCCGGGACGTTCTGGCAGAACACGGTGCTGGTGGAGAAGCCGCTGATCGATCCTGCCGTGCGGCTCAGGACGCTGTGTCACGTCAAACCGGGTGAGTGGATGCTCGAGGGCATCGGGTTCTACTGCGGCATGGCCATGCGCTGGTACCGGGATGCCTTCTGCGACGGGGAGATCGCCGTGGCGCGCAGCCGGGGCGTCGACCCGTATGTCGTGATGGAGGAAGCGGCGGCGCAGATCAAGCCGGGCTCCGGCGGCGTGTACGCGATCCTGTCGAACCTGATGAACGCCCGCCGGTGGAAGCACGCCAGCCCGTCGTTCCTGCAGTTCGACCTCGGCAGCCCGCCGGGATCGGGCCGGGCCGCGTGTATCCGGGCGATCGAGGAAGCTGCCGCGTACGTGGTCCGCGGCCACCTGGACATCATCAGCGAGCTCTGCGCCAGCAGGCCGGCCGAGCTTACCTTCAGCGGCGGTGCCGCTAAGGGTTCGCTCTGGCCGCAGATCATTGCGGACGTGGTTGGCGTCCCAGTGCGCGTTCCCGCCGTTACTGAGAGCAGTGCGCTCGGGGCGGCGCTATGTGCCGGCACGGGTGCCGGAATCTACGGAAGTCTCACTGATCTAGAGGCCGAGCTCCGGCGGCGGGCCGCGACCTTCGAGCCCGGCGCCGCGGCCATGGCCGCCTACAACGACAGCTACGCCAGCTGGCAGCAGATTTACCCGCGGATGCTGGCGCTGTCCGACGAGGGTCTGCTGAATCCGCTCTGGCGGGCCGCAGGTGCCTGACGGCCGGCTCACCCGACGGCCGCCCGATCACCGGCGGCACGGCACCAACGGCACAGGCAGGCTCGCAGTTCAACGCCGAAGGGGAATGGCATGAAATTCGGCATCAACCTCTACCTGTGGGCCGACGACATGCACGACGGCCTCATGCCGGTACTCGAGCGCCTCAAGGAGATCGGCTTCGACGGCGTCGAGGTCCCGATATTCGACCTCGATCAGGCGAAATGGTCCCGCTGGGCGCAGCGGCTGGACGATCTGGGCCTGCAGCGGACTGCGAACACGGTGATCGCCGCGGAGCACAACCCGCTGAGCGATGACCCTGCCGTCCGCGAGGCCGCATATCAGCACATGCGCGAGGTAATCGACTGCTGCGCGGCGGTGGGCGCGCCTCTGCTGTGCGGCCCGCACCAGGTGGCGCTCGGCGTGTTCACCGGGCGCGGCGCGACGGACGAGGAATGGCAGCGCTGCGTCGAGCACTTGCGCCGGGTGGCCGAGTACGCGGCCGGGACCGGAGTCGTGCTGGCCGAAGAGGTCGTCAACCGGTTCGAGCTCTATCACCTGAACACCCTCGACCAGGCGATCCGCTGCATCGACGAGGTGGGACATCCGAACTGCCGCATCCACCTGGATACCTTTCACGCGCACATTGAGGAGAAGGATCCGGCAGCGGCCATCCGGCGCGCCGGGTCCCGGATCGCGCACGTGCATATCTCCGAGAACGACCGGGGAACTCCGGGCACCGGCAGCGTCGCATGGGACGACACATTCGGGGCCCTTCGCGACATCGGGTACGACGGCTGGCTCACCGTCGAGGCGTTCGGCAACGCCCTGCCGAACCTTGCCGCCGCGACGAAGATCTGGCGCAAGCTCTTCGACAGCGCGGAGGAGCTTGCCGCCGACTCATACACGTTCCTGGCCGGCCGCTGGGAGCGCGGTTCCCAGCTCAGCGCGGCCGGCTGAGGGCGGGACTTGTGACCGTGACTAGGAGCAGGAGGAACCTGCGAGATGCCTGACCTCTTCGGGACGCGCCTCCGCCGGGCCGAGCTCATGCAGCGGGTCGGCCGCCTAGAGCAGGTGGCCGGCGTGCGACTGGTGACGCTGGGCGATGGCCTCGGGCGCGGCGTGCGCGTACTGGAGTTCCGGACGGGCAGCGGGTTCGCCTTTGACGTGCTAGTCGACCGGTGCTTCGACGTCGGCCGGTGCGAGTTCCGCGGGCAGCCGCTCAGCTGGCAGTCAGCCGCCGGAGTACTCGCGCCCTGGTATTACGAGCCGGACGAGTGGGGCTGGTTCCGCGCCTGGGGCGGCGGCATGGTCGTGACGTGCGGTCTCGATCACACCCTGGTGCCTGGCAAGGACACCGCGGCGCAGTTCCACCAGACGCACGTCATGGAGACAGTCTCCTATGGCCTGCACGGGCGGGTCGGCGGCCTGCCGGCGCGCCTGGCCGGCTACGGGGAACGGTGGGACGGCGACGAGTGCGTGCTGTGGGCCGAGGGCGAGGTCCTTCAGTCCGCGGTGTTCGGTGAGAGCCTCGTGCTGCGCAGGCGGATCGAGGCGAGAGTAGGGGAGAGCAGTTTCGCGATCAGCGACGTCGTCGAGAATGTCGGCCATTCGCGGACCTCGCACATGCTCCTCTACCACTGCAACGCGGGCTATCCGGTGCTGGATGCCGGCGCCGAACTGCTGGTGCCGAGCGCGAACACCACGACCGACTACGGGGTGCCCGTCGAGGGCTACTCGCTGATGTCAGCGCCCGTGCCGGACGTCACCGAGGCATGTTTCGAACACGAGCTCGTGGCCGAGCCAGCCGGGACCGTTCCGGTGGCGCTGGTCAACCGGGCGCTCGGGCTCGGGGTGTACCAGGTGTTCCGCATCGATCAGCTGCCGCATCACACGGTCTGGCGAATGCTCGGCGAGGGTACCTACGCGTGCGGGCTGGAACCGAGCACGAACCGTGATGCCGGCCGTTTCGACGCGAGGGAACGGGGTGAGCTTCAGTGGCTGGAGCCCGGCGAGACGCGGCAGTACGACCTGGAGATCGGTGCCCTCGCCGGCGGCGAGGCCATCAGCGGGTTTGCGGCCCGCGTGTCCCGGCTAGCCGGCGCCGGTGGCGCATCAGCGGCGGCGGCTGGCGAATCAGTCACGAACAGAGGGTGATCTAACGATGACGACGTTGACGCCGCCTGCCCGGGTGACGCTGCGCGAGTTCGACGAGATGTTCGAGGCGGTCAAGAACTGGGGCCGCTGGGGTGACGACGACGAACTCGGGACGCTGAACTACCTGACGCCGGACAAGGTGGCCGCGGCGGCCACTCTGGTCCGGTCCGGGCGGCACGTCACGATGGCCATCCCGATGAACACGGTGGCCGGGCCGGACAATCCGAGCCCGGTCATCCACCACGTTGTGCAGGGCCACGACATCGAGATCTCGAACACGCTGGCGTTCGCTACCGACTTTCTCGGCCTCGCCTTTCACGGCGATTGCCACACCCACATGGATGCGCTCTGTCATATCGCCTACAAGGGCAGCGTCTACAACGGCCGGCCTGCGCTGGAGGTGATGACCTCCCGCGGGGCAACGGCGCTCGACGTGACCACTTACAGCAACGGGCTGGTCGGCCGGGGCGTGCTGCTGGACGTGCCGCGCTTTCGCGGCGTGCCCTGGCTGGAGCCGGGAGAGGCGGTGACCCGCGCGGAACTCGAGGCGGTCGAAGAGGCGCAGGGCGTGCGGCTCGGTGAGGGTGACATCTTCGTTTTCAGGACCGGTCACCACCGCCGCCGGCTGGAGCTGGGCGCGTGGGACAACGGCTACCCGCCGGCCGGCCAGGGCAAAGCTGGCCTGCACATCGACACGATCCCGTGGATGCGCGAGCGCAGGATCGCGGCGTTCCTGCCGGACGGCGACGGCGAGACGGTGCCGAGCAACGTCGAAGGCATCCTGTACCCGATCCACCCGCTGCAGGTCACCGCGATGGGCATGTTCGTGTCCGACAGCCTCCAGCTCGAGGACGTCGCCAGGGCATGCACTGATGAAGGGCGCTTTGAATTCATGGTCGTCGGCTTGCCGCTGCGGCTGCCCGGTGCGACCGGCTCACCCTGGAACCCGATCGCCATCTTCTGAGAGCACTGAACTTCAGACCACGGGAGCTTGCGAAGTTCTGACAACAGGCGCTGCTAGCGACGGAGGAGAACAGGTCATGGAACGACGCTTTGAGGGCAAGGTGGCCCTGGTGACCGGAGCCACCACGGGCATCGGGCAGGCGACTGCGGCTCGCCTGGCCGCCGAGGGCGCAACGGTGGCCGTGAACCAGTTGCCTGACCAGGACCCTGGCGAGACACTCCGGCGGATCAGCGAGGCCGACGGCCAGGGCTTTCCGGTCGTTGCCGACATGCGTGATCCCGAGCAGGTCACGCAGATGGTGCGCGGCGTGGCCGAGCGAGCGGGCCGGCTGGATTACGTGGTATCCAACGCGGCCGTCAACCCGTTCCTGAAGTGGGATGAGACGACTGTCGACGACTTCAACCTGCTGTTCGAGACGAACGTCCGCGGCGCCTGGGTGGTCTGCACCGAAGGCGCCAAGCAGATGATCCGCGAGGGGCATGGCGGCGCGATCTGCTGCGTGAGCTCTATCTCCGCTCATGTGGGGGCGCCGTACCAGACCGCCTACTGCGGCACGAAAGGCGCCATCAGCATGCTGGCGAAGGCGCTCGCGTGCAACCTCGGCGAGCACGGCATCCGGGTGAACGCAGTCGAACCCGGATGGGTCATGACCCCGATGAGCGCGCCGATGATGGATGATCCGCCGACCGTCAAGTACTACGTCGACCGGATCCCGCTGCACCGCGGAGGCCAGCCGGAGGAACTGGCAAGCGCCATCGCCTACCTCCTGTCACCCGATGCCAGCTACGTGACTGCCGCGACGCTGCTGGTGGACGCCGGCTTCATCGTCAATGCGGAGCTGTAGGCCGGGAGGACTCTGCCGATGAGGAATCGCCAATGACTGACCGGACCGGTGCGCTGCGTGAGGCGATCAGGCGGCCGTTGCCGCTGGCCTACCACCCGCTGTACCGCTTCTACGAAGGCGGCTCACTGACCAGGAGATTCCGCGGTCTGCCGGACCGCCCTGACGACTGGTGGTCGGAAGACTGGGTCGGCTCGTGCACCGAGGCGAACAATGCCGATCCCGATGGCAATGCCCAGGGCCCGAGCTCGGTCGACTTGCCAGGGCTCGGCACCGTGACGCTCACGGAGGTAATCGAGGCGCTTCCCGAAGAGATGGTCGGCGCCCGTTTCGCCGACCGCTTCGGCCCCATTGCCGGCGTGCTGGTGAAGCTGCTGTCGCCGGCCGGACCGGTGCCGTTGCATGCGCACCCGACTCGCGACTGGGCGCGCAAGCACCTCGGATCCCCGTTTGGTAAGACCGAGGCGTGGATCCTGCTCGACACTCCCGGTGACGGCACGCAGCCGGCCTATGCGGGCGTCGGCTTCGTTCCCGGCGTCGAGCGCGACTGGTTCGCCGGCGCCGTGCGCCGTCACGACAACGCCGCCATCCGCAGCTCGCTGCACCGGACCGACGTCCATCCGGGTGAGGTCTACGTGGCGCACGCGGGCGTGCCGCACTATCTCGGGCCGCGGCTCTCGTTCATCGAGGTGCAGGAGCCGAGTGATCACATCGTCATACCTGAGACAGCCGGGGACGACGACGCTGGAGCGACCATGGGCCTTGGCTGGGATCTGGCCCTCGACATGATCGACTACACCGGCGCGGACGCCGGGCAGACCTTCGGCCGCGCGCGCCAGGAACCGAGCGTGCTGCGCGTCAGCCACGGCTCACGTGAGGTCCGGCTGTTCTCCGGCGATGTGCTCCCGTTCTTTGATGCCCTTCAGCTGGACGTGCCGGACGAGATTGACGTGGAGAGTGGGCGTTTCGCCATCGCCGTTGTGGTGTCCGGGGCTGGTTATCTCGACGGCGACTTCGGCAGCCTGCCGATCCGCCAGGGAGAGACGTTCGCGCTGCCCGCGAGCCTGCCGTTCCGCGTGCGCGCCGGAGCCGAACCGGTTCGCGTGGTGCGCTGCCTCGGGCCGGCCACGGACTAACGGCCCGTGTTAGCGACAACCGTGTCAGTGACAACCGTGGTGAGTGACAACCGTAGTTAGTGACAGGAGTCCCCGATGCTGGATACCGCGCCGTTGCTCGTCGAAGCTCGTGATCGCGCCATGCGCGAGTACGGAGCGGCCGTCGGACGACGGCGCGACGAGCTGATCACCCCTGCCCTCGTGCTCGATATCGATGCTGCCCAGCGCAACATCGACCGGATGGCCAGCGAGTTGCGCCGGATCGGCTCGGCTACGATCCGGCCGCACTACAAGACCCACAAGAGCCCGGAGCTGGCCGTGCGTCAGGTCCGGGCCGGCGCGGGAGGGCTGTCCATGGCCACCGTGTGGGAGGCAGCCGTGCTGGCGGCGGCTGGCCTGGACGACCTGTTCGTGGTCAACACCGTCTCGCACCCGGAGAAGATCCGCCTGCTCGCCGAGCTCGCCCGGGATCACCGCATCATGGTGGCGGTCGACGAGGCGGCGGGAGCCGAGGCGTTCTCGGCGGCTGCTGTCCGAGCCGGATCGACGGTCGGGATCTTCATCGAGGTGGATACCGGCATGAACCGGTGCGGCGTCGATACAGCATCCGACGGCGTCGCCCTTGCCCGGCAGATAACCGCGCTGCCCGGGCTGCGCTTCGAGGGCATCACCGGCTACGAAGGGCACTGCACCCTCACGCCCGAAGCTGACCTGCGCCATCAGCGTCAGCAGGAGGCGATGAAGATGTTCACCGGTGTCGCCGACATGCTTGAGCGCAGCGGCATCCCGTGCCCGATCCGTTCCGCCGGCGGCATCGCCACCTGGCAGTGGACGGCCGCCTACCCCGGAATTACCGAGATTCAGGCAGGCTCCTATGTGGTCATGGATAACTTCCACGGCCGGATGGCGTCAGGTTTCGAGCACTCGTTGTCGATCCAGGCCTCGGTGATCAGCCGGCAGAGCAACCAGGTCATCGTCGACTGCGGTAACAAGTCCGTGGCGGCCCCAAGCGACGTAACAATGGTTGGCCATGATCTTGAGGTCCTGCGGTTCGACGAGGAGCATGGCATCTTCTCCGCGCCGTCCGGCTCGCCGCTGAAGCTGGGTGACACCGTGACGCTCGTTCCGGGCTATTCGCCCAGTACGGTGAACTGTTATGACGTGTTCCACGTTGTCCAGGACGACGTCGTTGTGGACATCTGGCCGGTAATCCCGCGTGGTCCCGGCCACCACGGGCTCGCGCCCGCGGCTCGGTAAGGGTTCGCCTGAGGTCTGGGCAGCAGATCCACATTCACCGGCGGCGAACGACCAGCGGCAACACGCCGGCGGGCGACGGTGATGCGATGTTCGCCAAACCGTGACCGGACAATCGGTACGGTGGTTGGGGGGACTCATCTCAGTCGTGGAGGTTCGGGATGGCGACGAGAATCGCAGTCAAGCTAGAAGATGATCTTGATGGCGGCCCGGCAGACGAGACCGTGCGTTTCGGAGTCGGCACAGCGGACTACGAGATCGACCTGAGCAAGAAGAATGCCAAGGTCTTCCGCGCCGGGCTGGAGCCGTTCGTCGAGCATGCGCGCAAGGGAGGCCGCGGAGCCCGGCGCCGGCCAGGCCGGCCCTCGTCGGCCCGCGAGCGCAGCGGTGACATCCGCGCCTGGGCCCGGGCTGAGGGCATCGCGATCAGCGACCGCGGGCGCATTCCCGCGAGCGTCGTCGAGCAGTACGAGGCCGCGACCCAATAGCGCTTTATTCGGTGCGCTGACGGCACCGAAGCCGGGGCGGCATTTCCTCGATTCAACATGCCCGGAGGCCTATCAGCTGCGATGCCGCGCGGCCGGTCCGGAACCCGGCACCGGACTAAGGCCGCTCGAGCGCTACAGGTCCGGATCCTTAGCAGCGATCCGGTAGTCCTGAAGTATATTCCAAGGAAGTTAGTTACCGCTTCGGCATGGGTGCTCGCCTGTCGGCCAGTCGCACATGGGGGAGGACCCGGCTGTGTCAGACCTCAGGCAGTTGTTCAACGACATCGTCCGCTTCGAGATCGACCTCTGGAACGCGGTTGACGCCCGGCTGAAGAGCGATTTCGACCTGCCGCTGACCCACTTCGAGCCGATGTCTGTTATCGGCCGGCTGCCTGACTGCCGGGTGTATGACATCGCCGGCGAACTGGGCATCACGACAGGCGGTACCAGCAAGCTGGTCGACCGGATCGAAGCCAGCGGGTATTGCCGGAGGCTGCCCAACCCCGCCGACCGCCGGTCCTCGCTGCTGGAGCTGACCCCCAAGGGTCAGCGCATGCTGGCCGAGGCGGGCGTTGCCTTGGACGAGGAACTGCGACGGCTGCTCGGCGCCGCCGTGCCTGAGCTAACGCTGCGGCAGTTCGCGACGACGCTGGCTCGGCTGCGCAAGGCGATCCGGGGCGCCGGGTGACGCTGAGTCAGCCGGCGTCGATTCCTCGACGCAGTCCGCCAAGGTGGTGCTCTGCCAGGCGGAAAAAGGCAGCGTCGTAGGCGCGGGCAGTGCGCCTCATCTGGCCGGGACTGAGTGTGACCCGGAGGCCTGGCGGACCGACGCGTCAAACGCCGCGTTCGCCGCAGGTGAAAGTGAATCTGCTGCTGCTATAGCCGCAGCAGACTCACATCCATGAACGGCCCGGCGGCCGTCAGGTCGAGATATCCGGGTAGGGCAGGCTCCAGTGGCTCAGCCGGGCCGCGAACTCGCGCTGGAACGCCAGCGGCTCGGCATAGTCCCGCTCGAACAGCGCGATGAACAACGTGAGCAGCAGGAAGTTGTGCGCGCCGAGCTCGAACAGGGCGGGGTAGTCGTGAGTAGCCAGCGCGTCCCGCTCGGCCTCGGTGAAAGCAAGCCAGGTGCTGCGCTCTTGCCCGTGGCAGTTGAGGATGAGTCCGGCCTGTTCGGCCTCCCACCAGGCGACGGTGCCGGCCGGGTCCTCCCGGTAGCGCTCCACCAGTTCCGGGTCCCGGTCGATGGTGAACAGGAACTTGTCCAGCAGGTACTTGCTCACTGGGTCCGCCTCACTGGGTCCGCCTCACTGGGTCCGCCTCTTCAGGCCCCTCCGGGTACCAGGTGAAGTACGCCTCCATGGTGTGGAACAGGTCGAGCGAGTCGGAGTAGTCGGCCTTGATACCGTCGCCGGCCACGCCCATCATCAGCAGGAAATCCATGAAACCGTGCGTCGCGTTCCCCGGCAGCCACAGGCTGTCCAGGCTGACCTCGGCGAGCGCGGACTCAAGGTCACCGGAGGCGATCCAGCTCACCGCCTTGCGGTCGAACTCCGGGTCCGGGCCGTGCGGGCCGAACTGGCGCGGCCCGCCGAGCTCGAGTGACAGGTGGCCGGTACCGATGATGGCAACTCGCTTGTCACTGGGCCAGGCTTCCACCAGCCGCCGGATGGTCCGGCCGAGCTCAGCAAACCGGCTGGGCTGCGGCAGCGGCGGCGCGAAGATGTTGGTGTAGACCGGCACGATGGGCAGGTCAGCTTCGGGCCGCAGGGTGATGAGCGGGCACGTGATGCTGTGGTCGATCCGGAGCTCGTTGCTGAAAGCCAGGTCGAACCCTGAGTCGATGCCCTGCCGCAGCAGGTAAGCGGACAGGTCTTCGTCGCCGTGCAGGAACATTCTCGGCAGGCCGAACTCGCGCTCCTCGTTGTGCCAGTTGGCGTCGTAGAACGGTGCCTTGCCGATCAGGAACTGCGGCATGTTATCGAGCCAGAGCTGGTGGAAGTGATCGCTGCCGACCATCACGAGCACGTCAGGGCGGGCGGCGGTGAGCGTCTCGCGGAAGGCTGCGATCTTGGCCACCCACTCGTCGGCGAAGGGCGGCCGGTCATTCCCGGTCGCGTTGCTCGCCTTGTAGTAGAACGGGTGATGCGTCGATGCGATGACCGCGGCGACAGTGGCCATGGGGCTCCTTACGTACTGGTCCGATCAGTATTATCCGGCCCCGGATTCAGTCATGCCGATCTGGCCGCGGCGTCATCGTGAACTTCGGTCAGCCAGCGGCGGATCTCGTCGCCATGCTCGTCAAGGCGCGGCGGCGGCAGGTCGTAGCGTGGCGCTGCCGCGGAGAAGGTCAGCGGGTGGCGGATCGTCGGGACCGCGGCGTCCCCGTGCCCGGCCAGCACGACCGGGCCGAGCCCGAGCCGCTCTGCGAACTCGATGCCCTCGGCGACGTTATTGATCGGCCCGCACGGCACCCCGGCGGCGATGAGTTCGCCGAACCATTCCTCGGCCGTGCGCTTCGCCAGCAGGTCCGTCAGCAGCGGCCGGAGCTCTTCCCGGTGCGCCGTCCGGCCGTCGGTCCTGGCGAACCGGGCGTCGTCCGCCAGTTGCTCAGCGCCAAGCACGCGGCAGAGCTTGCGGAACTGGGCATCATTTCCGGCGGTAATGACGAGGTCGCCGCTGGCCGTCGGCAGCGGTTCGTAAGGGAACAGGCTGGGGTGCGAGTTGCCCATCCGGAACGGCGTCACGCCCCCGGCTGCGTACGCGCTCGCCTGGTTCACCATGGCCGACAGCGCGGAGGCCATCAAGCTTGCCTCGACATGCTGGCCGAGCCCGGTGGTGGCCCGCTGACCAAGCGCGGCAAGTATGCCGATCGCCGTATGCAAGCCAGCGATCACATCAAAGACTGAGATACCAGACCGAAACGGCGGTCCGGCGGGGTCTCCGGTCAAGCTCATGAGCCCGGATACGGCCTGAACCATGAGGTCATAGCCGGGCAGGTCTTTCCCGCCGCCCGCGCCGAATCCGGTAATCGAGGCGTACACGATCCCGCGGTTGGCCTGCGCGACCGACTCGTAGTCGAGGCCGAACTTAGCCAGGCCCCCCGGCTTGAAGTTCTCGACCAGGACATCGGCTCGGCGGGCGAGTTCACGGGCAGCGGCCAGGTCGGCGCCGTCAGTCAGGTCGAGGGCAACCGAGCGCTTGTTGCGATTGATCGCCAGGAAGTAGGTCGCGACGCCATCACCGGTGACCGGCGGCACCCAGCGGCGGGTGTCGTCGCCCTGGGGGCTCTCGACCTTGATGACGTCAGCGCCGAGATCGGCGAGCAGCATCGTGCAGTACGGACCGGCCAGCACTCGGGAGAAATCGGCGACCAGCACGCCCGTCAGCGGCCGGGGATTTGCCGTGGATTTGGCCTGGCTCATCTGCAGTGATGTTCCTTCTGTCCGCTGAGCGGACACTAGTCCGGAGACGAGCCAGTTTTGCGCCGAGTGCCCCGTGGTGTCAAGGGCCGATGGGGACCTTCGCCCGCGAGGACTGAGAGGCCGGGGGTCAGGAGGCTGCCTGCCCCAGCGGCACCGTGATCTGCGGGGTCCCCTGGCAGGCCGCCCAGTCGGCACTGATGGCCCCGGCCGTCTGCAGCAGCAGCGGGAGGTACTCGCCGGTGAGGACGCCGACCGGCGTCTCGGCGGCATGGACGGTCACGTTCATCGCGGCGATGACCCTGCCGGTCCCGTCGCGCAATGGCGCGGCAACCGACCGGATACCGAGTGCCAGCTGCTCGTCGGTCAGGGACCAGCCGCGGGCGCGGACGTCGCGCAGCTCAGCAGCCCGTTCTGCGGCCGCTGGCTGCCAGCGAGCGGCGATGCCCGACCGGCTCGGCTCGGCGAGTACCCGCTCGGCCTCTTCCGGCGCGAGGCCGGCGAGCATTACCTTGCCCAGCGATGTCTGCATGGCCGGGAACCGGGTACCGATGGTCACCGCCAGCGCGATGATCTTGGGGACGGCGACTCTGGCCACGTAGACGATGTCGGAGCCGTCAAGCTGTGCGATCGAGCTCGACTCGTGGGTCTGCGCGACCAGGGCTTCCATGTGCGGCCTGGCGACGTCCCACAGTCCCTTGGACAAGACGTAGCTCATGCCGAGGTCGAGGACGCGGGGGGTGAGCTCGAAACCGCCTTCGGCCGCGCGCACGTAGCCCAGGTCCTGCAAGGTGAGCAGCATGCGCCGGGCGGTCGGCCGGGCCAGCCCTGCTGCTGCGGCGACCGCGGCCAGGCTCATCACCGGCTGGCGTGGCTGAAAGGCTCTGATCACATCGAGGCCGCGAGCAAGCGCCTCGATGAAGTCAGGGCTGGTGTCCTGCCGTGCCATGCCATCTCCCTCGGTGAGCACTGCCGCAATGACTGTAGCGCGCAGCCAGGCAAACTGTCCGCTCTGCGGACCGCTCCCGCGTGAGCTGATGTTAACGGACGGATATCACCCCTTGACACCGCTCGCCAAACCGGCAACGCTTCCGGTCAGGCTCCATGTTGTCGTGATCCGGACATCTGTCCGTGATACCGAATCCCCGGCGAGAATGGAGGTCTGCAATGACAGCAGAAGCTGCTGCAGCAGCCGAGTCCGAGCTGACGTCAGGCCGGCCCGTGGTCTTCCGGAACGCGACGGTCCTGACCATGGACGACGCGCACACCATCCACCATGGCGCCGATCTCATCGTCGTCGGCGACCGGATCGCCGGGGTCGGCAAGCAGCTAGCGGCTCCCGACGGAGCCGTCGAGATCGACGCGACCGGCGGCCTGCTGATGCCCGGCATGATTGACACGCACCGGCACATGTGGCAGACGGCGATGCGCGGCTACGGTGCCGACTGGACGCTCACCCAGTACTTCGTCTGGTACTACCTGAACTGGGGCAAGGTCTTCCGGCCCGAGGACATCTACGCGGGCAACCTGCTCGCCGCGATCGAAGCTGTCGACGCGGGCGTGACCACGACCGTGGACTGGTCGCATGGCCTCCAGACGGTCGACCACGCGGAGGCCGCCGTGGACGCGCTGACGGAGGTGCCCGGCACGGTTCGTGCTCGCCTACGGCAACATCCAGGCGGGTCCGTGGGAGTGGTCCGCCAAGCCCGAGTTCCGTGACTTCGTGACCAGGCGGTTCGGCGCGGCGCGACGACATGCTCGGCTTCCAGATGGCGTTCGACGTCACCGGCGACCCGGCATTCCCGGAGCGGGCAGCCTTCGAGGTCGCCCGCGAACTCGGGGTTCCGGTCACCACGCACGCCGGCGTCTGGGGTGCGACCAACGACGACGGCATCCGGCTCATGCACGAGCACGGGTTCATGACGCCGTCCACGGTCTACGTGCACGCCGCCACCCTGACCAGGGACTCCTATCACCGGATCGCCGCCACCGGAGGGTCCGCATCGGTGTCCACTGAGAGCGAGCAGAGCGCCGGGCCAGGGATACCCGCCAACCTGGCGGCTCCGTGAGCACGGCATCCCGGTCTCACTGTCGATGGACACCGAGCGTCTGGTGGAGCGGCGACCTGTTCTCCGCTATGCGGACCACACTCGGCGCGGACCGCGTCGCGGGAGCACCTGGAGGCTCACGCGAAGCAGGAAACCGTCACCAACTGCCATCTGCGGGCGGAGGACGTGGTCGACTGGGCCACCCGGGGCGGATCGAAGGCGCTGGGCCTGGATTCAGTGGTCGGTTCGCTCGAACCGGGCAAGAAGGCCGACGTCGTGCTCATCAAGAACGACGCCTCGCCGGTGATGTTCCCGGTGCTGAACCCGTACGGCCATGTTGCCTTCCAGGCGCAGCGCGGGGACGTGCACACAGTCGTGATCAACGGCCGGGTCGTGAAGCACGACCACAAGCTCACCGGGGTCGACCTCGCCAAGGCGCGCCAGGTCGTCGGCCAGACAGTCGACTACCTGCAGGGCCAGCTCGGGCCAGACGCCTGGACCGAGGGCATGCATCCGGAGATCCCGGAGACCACAGTGTTCGACAACCCTTACACCTACACCGAGTGGGACGCCGGCTCGGCACAGTGGAAAGGCGGCCTCAGAGGTGACGGCACCTCCTGATCGGCCCGAGGTGCCAGCTGTCGCCAGGCTCCGCACCAGTGCCTACCGCAGGGCGTTGCCAGGCGACTGCGGGGCGCCATGATCCGACCCTGACATCACTGGCTGAAATGCCACCGTAACTAAAGCCGGTGAGCCGGGCGGCCACCCGACTCACCGGTCGATCGCTAACCCACCATCCAGCGAGTAAGCACAAAGGAGTCTAGCCGTGGCCACACGGTCGACGAACGCACCCGCCATCCGGCGCCTTCGCTATCGCGCCACCATCGTGCTCTGCGTCACAGCCGGCCTGGCGCTGGCTGCCTGCGGGAGCGGCGGAAGCCACCGGCCTCATCCGGATCATCGGCTGCGGCCAGCCTGGCGGCTGGCAAGGCGCTGAACATCGCTTATCTGTCGTTTGCCGTCGAGAACAGCTACGACGCGCCCATGCTCGCCGCGGCGGAGGCCGTCGCGAGCGATGACCACGCCAACGTCAAGGTCTTCGACGCCAACAACAGCCCGCAGACGCAGTACTCGCAGCTTCAGGACGCCATCACCTCGGGCCAGTACAACGGCATCATCGTCCAGCCGATCTTCGGCACCGGTCTGATCAGCCTGGTCAAGCAGGCGATCAGCAAGGGCATCAAGGTCGTCAACATGGACCAGATCCTCGGGCCGAACCTGTCCGCGGACCAGCCGCAGGTCAAGGGCCTGTCGGCGAACGTGACCTTCGTCCCGACGGAGATAGGGACAAAGCTGGGCCAGCTTGTGGTCCAGGCTTGCCAGGCCAAGAAGCTCAGCCCGTGCAACGTCGGCTACCTCTACGACATCAAGGCGTCCGCGCTCGACGTGGCGATCAGCGGCGCTTTCAACAAGGCTATTGCCGCCGACCCGGCGGTCAAGGTCGTCGCCCAGGGCCAGAGCTTTTTCAGCCCGACCGACGGGCTGACCGCGGTGCAGGACATGCTCCAGGCCAGCCCGCACTTGAGCCTTATCGTGGGCTCTGACCAGGGCATCGAGGGCGGCGCCCAGGCGCTGCAGGCCGCGCACCTGACCGGCAAGGTCATCCTCGTCGGCTACGGTGCTAGCGCCGCCGCGCTCGCCGGGGTCGCCTCCGGCGCCTGGTACGCCGACGTTGCCCAAGCCCCGGCCAGTGAGGGCCGCCTCGCCATGCAGACGCTGATCGAGGCGCTGCGCACCGGGAAGAACAGCGGCGCCGTTAACCCGGTTGCCGGACTGCCGGACGGCGGAGTCGTGACGAAGGCGGACGTCAGCCAGTTCACCGCCGAGTGGCCGGGCTAAGCGTGCCAGTTCTGCCCGGGTCGCCAGCTCTGCTGGGCGCGCACGTCGAGTTGGACGGGGTGTGGAAGTCGTTCGGCGGCGTGCGCGCACTGCAGGCGGTCAGCCTGCGGATCGACCGCGGCACCATTCACGCGCTTGTCGGCGAGAACGGGGCCGGTAAGTCGACCCTTGGCAAGATCATCGCCGGAGCCCTCGCTCCGGACGACGGGCGGCTGCTGCTGCACGGCACGCCGGTCCGGTTTCACTCGCCGCGCGAGGCAATCGCTGCCGGGATAACTCTCATCGCCCAGGAGCTGTCGGTGGCTCCGGCATTGTCGGTCGCCGAGAACGTCTTCCTCGGCGCTGAACCACGCACGGCTGGCCTCGTTCGTAGCCGGACGTTGCGACGTAACTACGCGCAGCTATCAGCGGTGGCCGGATTCGATCTCAGCGGCGAGGCCAGGGCAGGCGGCCTGCGGACGGCCGATCAGCAGAAGGTGGAGATCCTGCGCGCCCTCGGCCGGAATGCCGAGCTGATCGTGATGGACGAGCCGACCGCTGCCTTGTCCCGGCCGGATGTAGTCAAGCTGCACGAAGTCATCCGGCGGCTCGCAGCTGGCGGGACCACGATCGTGCTGGTCTCGCACTTCCTCGGTGAAGTTCTCGAGCTTGCCGACACGGTGACTGTGCTGCGGGACGGGCAGGTAGTCCGCACCACTCCGGCTGCCGGGCAGACCGAGGAGTCGCTGCTCGCGCTGATGCTCGGGGCATCGACCGCCGGCACGTACCCGAAGAAACGGCCCGCGCCCGCGGACGCTTCGGTGGCATTGGCTCTCGACCAGCTGTCCGGCCCCGGTTTCACCGACATCTCGCTCACGCTTCGAGCAGGCGAGATCGTTGGCATGGCCGGGCTGATCGGCGCGGGCCGTACCGAGCTGGCGCGGGCGGCCTACCGTGCGCTCCGCGTCAGCGGCGGCTCGGTCATTGCGCCAGGCGGGCGCTCGCTGGTTGGCAGGAGCTGGCTGGCCCGGCGTACCGACAGCCCGCAGACTGCGCTGCGGGCGGGCGTGGCCATGATTCCCGAATCGCGCAAGGAGCAGGGCCTGCTGCTCGGCCGTTCGGTCCGGGAGAACGTCAGTCTGGCGAGCCTTACCGACTACAGCCGGGCCGGTTTTGTCGGCCGGACGGCGGAGCGGCGAGCGGTGGCCCAGATGCTGACCAGGCTCGACATTCGCGCGGCCAGCCAGCAGATGACAGCCGGCGCATTGTCCGGCGGCAACCAGCAGAAGCTGCTGTTCGCCCGGATGCTGCTGCGCACTCCGCGAGTTCTCATCGCGGACGAACCAACCCGCGGCGTGGACGTCGGGGCCAAGCGCGCCATTTACGAACTGCTGGCCTCGCTCGCCGGAGACGGCATGGCGGTGTTGCTCATCTCCTCGGACGTCGAGGAAATCCTCGGGCTCGCGCACCGTGTCCTGGTGATGCGGCAGGGCCGGATCGCGGCCGAGCTATCAGGCGAGCAACTGACCGAGGCAGCCATTCTCGCGGCCGCGTTCGGTGCGAGTGCGCAGTCGGGGGACGTCGAGGGCCCTGGTGTGGTTGACGGTCCTGGTGTGGTTGACGGTCCTGGTGTGGTCGACGGTCCTGGTCTGGTTGACGGTCCTGGTCTGGTTGACGGTCCGGGCGTGGTCGAGCCTCCCGCGGTGGCCGAGAGATCCGGCATAGCTGACAGTTCTGGCCCGGCTGACGAGGGAGTGTCATGAGCCAGCAGGAGACGACAACCGAGCGGCCGCCCGCGGCACCGCGCCTCACGAACCTGCGGCTTCCGTCGCGGGCAGTGCTTGAAGGCTCGCTGCGCAGGGTCGGCATCCTCGGCCCGTTCGTCGTCCTCTTCATCGTGTTGTCGGTGGCCAGCGGGCCGTTCTTCTCGAAGGTGAACCTGCTCGACATCGTCGACCAGCAGGCTTCCACGCTGATCATCGCGGCGGCCTGGCACGCTTGTCCTGGTGGCGGGCGGCATCGACCTGTCGGTGGGCGCGATCTACGCGCTGGCCGGCGTGACCGCCGCCAAGCTTGCGCTCTCGGCGCCGCCTGCGGTCGCGGTGCTGGCCGGGGTTGCGGTTGGGCTCGTCGTGGGCTTGGCCAACGGGCTGATTGCGACGGTCGGGCGAATCAATTCCCTCATCGCGACGCTCGCCATGTCGTTCGTCATCAGTGGCCTGGCGAGCCTGGTGACGAGCGGGAATCTCATCATCGACTACAGCAAGCCCGGGTTCGCTGACCTTGCCCGCACGTCGTTCCTGACGGTGTACACGTCGACCTGGATCATGGTTGCGGTACTGGCCGTTTTCGCCGTGCTGTTGTCGCGCACTAAGGCGGGGCGCTACATCTACGCGGCGGGAAGCAACGCCGAGGCGGCACGGCTTGCCGGGATCCGGGTCCACCGGATCCGGATTCTGACGTTCGTGCTGAGCGGCGGCGCAGCCGCGCTGGGTGGCGTCATCGACACCTCGCGCGTGCTCAGCGCACAAGCATCTAACGGGCAGACCGCGCTGACCTTCACCGTGCTGGCCGGGATCGTGGTCGGCGGCACCAGCATCCTGGGCGGCGAAGGCGCGATATGGCGGACGGTCGTCGGTGTCCTTTTCATCGCCCTGATCGGCAACGGGTCTGACCTGCTTGGCCTGAATCCGCTCTACGACCAGATCGCGCTCGGGCTCATTCTGCTACTGGCGGTCGGTAGCGACGCCTGGTCGCGGCTGCGCACCGGCTAAGCGCCCGACGAATCTAGTCAAATCGGTCAGCCGTAAGCACCGACGCTCGACATTTCACTGGTTTTTGCGGCTAGAACTAGGGCAAAGCATCCCAACTTGCCGACAAAATCCGTGAAATGTCGCCGCGGCTCGGAATCGACTAGCCCGCGGTCGTGCAAAATGTCATCCTTTGGCCAAGAAGAGAGGTCGTCATGAGCGATCCGCCTTCGGCGAGTGACTACGGGGGTCAACCAGCCCGGCTGGAGTATGTCGCCGGACCCGACGAAGCCGGTGACGCGGCATGCTGGGCGCAGCTCGTCTGCCCGGAATGCGGCGCCGTTCGCAGCGAAGGGACGTGCCGATGCGATGAGGGCCGGGATACATCCGAAACCGGTGATGCCGTCGCTCGCTCGGTCTGAGCTAGCCGCTCCCCGGTCTCCTGGCGGGCACACTTTGGGGGTGCGGATCAGCATCTGGGTCCGGCCGGGGTCTGCCCGTCCAGGCGTCGGCGGCGAGCGTGATGGTGCGCTGGTGGTCCGGGTCAGCGCTCGCGCTGTCGACGGCAAAGCCACGGCCGCCGCATTGGCAGCCGTAGCTGTAGCGTTCGGTGTCCGACCGCGGGCGGTCACGCTGGTTCACGGCGCCGCCAGCCGGATCAAGATCGTCGACGTGGACGGAGCCGACCGGGCGACACTCGACCGACTGCTGGCGCTGTGACAAGCGCCGCCAGTGCAGGGGAGACCTCCCCTTGCCGCCGGGTCAGGCGAGGCGCCACATTGGCGGTGGCCACGGCATACACGATTGCGGCGGGACTGGCGATGATGCGGCTAATAACAGTCAACTTCCGGCGCCCGGCCGGGGTGGTCACGGCCGTGATCGCTGGCGCGGCTTGCCTTGCGCTATTCACAGGCCCTGGCGGAGCGGCCGCCGGGGCAACGGCGGCCGCCGGGGGGACGGTGGCTGGCAGGGCGACGGTGGCTGGCAGGGCGACGGTGGCTGGCAGGGCAACGGTGGCTGGCAGGGCAACGGCGGTCGCCGGGGCGACTGCGAGTACGACTCGCGCGACCAGCAGCAGGCAAGACTGGCCGGCTTACCTGAACGGCCCGCTGCACGATTCCTACGCCCGGTCCCAGAAGGTGATCACGCCGGCCAGCGCGCGCCGGCTCGTGGCGGCCTGGCACTACGGGCGAGGTACGGACTTCGTCGCCAGTCCCACGGTCTCAGACGGCGCGGTATTCATCGGCTCGGAATCCGGCTGGTTCTACAAGCTCAAGCAGACAACCGGCGCAGTCCTGGCCCGCCGGCTCATCGGCCATGAGCCAGCCAAGACGTGCGCTGCGATCGGGACTGCAGCGACGGCGACGGTGGCGACCAACCCGGCCAGTCACCGCGCCACCGTTTACATTGCCGGGGCGAACGGCTACTTGTATGCGCTCAACGCGTCGAACCTTGCCCTCCAGTGGAAGGCTGTCATCGCGCTGCCATCGGCAACGGCCAGCGACTACTTCGACTGGTCGTCCCCGGCCGTCGCGAATGGCCGGATCTATGTCGGAGTTTCGTCGCAGTGCGACAAGCCGCTGATCCGCGGCGGTGTCATCGCCTACAGCCAGGCGTCCGGGAGGAAACTGGCTGAGTTCTACACCGTGCCAACGGGCGACATCGGCGGCTCGGTCTGGTCGAGCGTGGCGGTGGCGCCGAGCGGGGACCTGTTCGTCAGCACCGGCAACGGGCCGCCGGCCGAGCAGCTTCTCGGATACTCCGAGTCCATCGTCAAGCTCGACCCGCGCACGCTCGCCGTTCTCGGCCAGTTCCAGGTGCCGGCCGCGCAAGTCGGCACGGACAGTGACTTCGGCGCATCGCCGGTGCTGTTCGGCAGCTACGTCGGGGCCTGCAACAAGGACGGCATCTTCTACCTGCTGAACCAGTCCTCGATGACATTGCGCTGGGAGACGCGCATCGGCGACGCCTCCTACCACGGGAAGACCGGCGAGTGCATTGCCACTCCTGCGTACAACGGGAAGCTGCTGTATTTCGGGGGGAATCAGACGACTACGAACGGCGTCGTCCACCAGGGCTCGATCCAGGCGCGCACGCCAGGCAACGGCACGCTGGTCTGGGAGACGCCGCTCGACACCGGGGTCACCGGCAGTCCGAGCATCGACGGCGGCAGCGTCCTCGCAGTGCCCGGGTACTACCCGACCGCCGGGTCGGCGCCCGTCGCGGTGTACCTCGTCAACCCGGCGTCCGGCCAGATCCTCCGAAGGCTGGCGCATGGCCAGGAGTTCGCGCAGGCCGTCTTCGCCGGCGGCTGGATGTTCTCCGCCGACAGCGACGGCGTGTACGCCTGGCGCGTGAAGCGCTAGCCGTCAGCGCCGGCCGGCGCCCACGAGTTCGGCTGTGGCGGCGATTCAACGGCATATGTCATGCTTGGCATTCTTATCGTCACCAGGGCTGGCTAGCGAGCGCCGGCGACAGGCACCTCGACAGGGGAAACGGGGATGAGGGTGCGACTCTTTACTGCAGCGTGCGCGGCTGTCGCGGCGCTGGTGGTGTCGGCGGCGGTCACCCCTGCGGTCGCGAGCCAGGCCGCTCCGGCGCACTCGTTCAGGATCAAGCTTGTCGGGATCGAGCGCGACGGGCACAAGACCCCGGTCGATGCCATCATTTACGGCCGGAACTACGTTCCGATCTACACCACCGGCAGGCCAGCTGCGGTCCCGGCCGGGACCGCCTGGATAGCGACGGCGATCAACACGACCGGTACTGGTGGCGAGATTCTCAGCACCACGCTGGTGGCGCGCAAGGTCAGAATCTCGCATAACGCGACGATCACGCTGGATGCCCGGCCGGGCAGGCGAGTGACCTTTTCCCTGGCCGCGCGCGGCGCGTCCGACATGCAGGACACCGTGCAAGCATGCGTCGGTGGCACGTTCGTGCCGGGCGCCCCAGTGGAGGCCTCCGGACCAGCCGGCAGCCTCTACGAGGTTCCCGTCCGCAGCAGCAACGTGTTCTTCGGCTACGCCAGCAGCTGGCAGGACTCCGCGGCCACGCTGCTCATGGCCGGGCAGCGCCGCGACGGCTTGCCGGCCCGGCCACACTTCGCAGCGCGCCCGGCCTCGATGGCCCGCATCCACCTAGCCTTCAGAACCGGCACCGCCGTGGGCGGCTACTCGCAACTCCTGCTGGAGAACGACGACCTGTGTGCGATCCAGCAGTATTCCCCTCTGAATACTGCCGGCGGGGCGCGACTCACCCAGTACGTAACCGCAGGAACCTGGCAGGTCGAAGCCTACGGATACCGTTCGTTCTGGGAGAACACGCGCCGTTACGCGGCCGGCCGCAGCTACGGCGACACGTTCGGCGCCGCCGTCTTCGGACCGGGCCGTGGCCTGAACGGCGAGAAGGCGTTCCCGTCGGTCAGCTCCAACCAGCTGTACTTCGACCCGAGTGACCCGATCGACGACCCGCTCCAGAACAGCTCAGTGTGCTGCGACGTCAGCAGCATCACGCTCTCAGAGCGCCACCACGTCATCAAGCATTCGGTGATATCGCAGCTGGGCGCGCAGCGCGGGTTCACCGCCCGCGTGCCGGTCGCCGCTTGGTACACGATGAACATCGCGTCCACGCGACGGGTCCCCGGCCTGAAAACGCCCGCGGACATCCTGTCGCCACGGTCCGATGTCGTCTGGCGGTTCCGGGCCGCGCCGCTCCCGGACACCGATCCGAACTCCTTCACCCCGTATGTGTCCACAGCGCAGTTCCTGGCCGGCGGGCTGAACCTGCAGAATCAGGCACCGTCGCTGGGCACGACGACTCTCACGATGACGCTCTCCTGGCCCGCCCGCACCGACTTCCAGATCCTGCACCGGCACCGGCTGACAACAGTCCGGCTGCAGGTGTCGTACAACGACGGCACGAGCTGGCACACCGTCAGTCTCGTGCGCCACACCCGCTCCTGGACCGCGTCGGTGCACGACCCGGCCAGCGGCTATGTGTCACTGCGGTCCACGGTCACCGACTCGGCAGGCGACAGCACCGTGCAGACCATCTACCGGGCATACCAGGTCGGCTGACCCGAGTCGGCGAGCACAGTCCTCAGATGCTGCGTCCTTGCGTGAAGCGCCGGATGTCGTCCTCGGTCGCGGCGGTCCACGAGGTGTGCCGGTCTGCGGCCTGGAACGACCACGCAAGGGCAAGGTCGTAGCCCTGGCTTTCGGCATACTTCAGGCGCTCCAGTACCCGCTGGCCTCGCTGGCGCAATTCGGGCCAGGTGTCCTCAGCCGTCGAGGTAGCGAACTCACCGACGAGGGCGGGATTGCCCGGGTCGAAGGGGTTTCGTTCCAGGCAGCGACTGCCGTCGGTGTAGTGATGGAACTGGTTGATGTCGGCGTACAGGCCGGTGCGGCGGATGGTCTCGATCATGCCGAAGCCGACCGTGCACCTGAACCCGGCCTCGCGGATAGCCGACATGCTTTCTTCCAGAAATGCCCGCATGTCGCTCTCGCCCACCGGGTGGTCGTTGCCGCCGTCAGGATGCCAGCCCCTGGTAACCCACTCTGGCTCGTTGATGACTTCCCAGGCGTAGATCGCGTCCCGGTAACCGGCGGACAGGTCGAGCAGTGGCCCGAGCACTTGCTCGATGAATCGCGCGCGGTTGGTGGTAATGGCCTCGGCGCGTCCGCCCTTCACCCAGCCCTCGTCAGGGACGGGCTTGCCAAGGGCGGGATCCTCGCTGGTCACCGGCCAGGCTCCCGGCTCGCAAAACTTATAGTCGGCAAGCACGGGTAGCAGGCGGACAGGTCGGGACCCGGTGGTGCTCGCCGCGAAGCTTTGCAGCACAGCCTCGAATTGGTCCTGGAACTCCTCGGCGAGGGCGGGGGCACCAAACCTCCAGCTGGCCCCGTCAGGAGGCGTGGAGGGGTCGGGATCCGGCGAAGCGCCGCCCGTGCCGTAGCTCAGGCCGTCCCCGAGGATAAACCAGCGGACCACGCTGATCCCGAGCCCGGCGAAGTACTGCAAGTGCTGACCGAGATGGGCGGTCCAATCCGGTTCTGTGCCACTGCGCCAGCCTGGCGGGGCAGGTCCGAAATCCCAGCCATAGCTGAACCACGGATAGTTCACGCCAGCATCCATGGCCTCTCCTTGCCCGCTGCCCTGGTGCCGAATCGGGGAAGAATCACCCCTGGAAAGCACGAAGACATGACGGGGGATGGCATGAGTACCGCACCAGGTAACGGGCACCGCATCGTCGTTGGTGTAGACGGCTCAGAGGCTTCGCAGGAGGCCCTGGTCTGGGCGCTACGGCAAGCTGAGCAGACCGGAGCCTCGATCGACGCCGTGATCGCGTGGCATAACCCAGTGGTGATAGGCGGCATGCCATACGGGCCTGTCGCCGTTCTCGAGCAGTCCGATTTTGGCAGGTTCGCGCAATCCACGCTGAAGACCAGCATCCGCGCGGTGGTTGATTCGCATGGCCCCGTCCCCGTCCGGCCGGTTGTCCGGCAGGGGAGTGCGCCCCAGGTGCTGCTCGATGCTGCCAAGGGAGCAGACCTGCTGGTTGTCGGCAGCCGAGGGTATGGCGGTTTCGCCGAGGCACTCCTCGGGTCGGTAAGTCAGCATTGCGTGCACCACGCGTCATGCCCCGTGGTGATCATCAGAGGTGACTCAGCCGGCCGGGTGCTGGTCGCCCGTCAGCCGGAAGCCGTTCCCGACATAGCCGGCGATTAGCGTTGTGCGACCGGGCCGTAAAGCTCAGGCCTGCGGTCAGCGTGCACGTCACTGAAGGTGCTGACCGTCTTGCGGAGAGCGTCATCGAGCCGGCACTCTGTCATGATCGTTGCAGGCGTGTCGGACGGGACACCGCCGGCCAGCAGCCAGCCGTCTGCGTCGGAGATCAGCGATCCGCCGACCCATTCGACACCGCGCTCGGTGCCCACCCGGTCGGCCACAGCGATGAAGATCCGGTTGGTGCCGGCGGCGGCCTGGGTCCGGATGATCTCGCCCGGTCGTTCGCCCGGTGGGTGCGGGGCGGCTGGCCAGTTGACCGGCGCGCACAGCAGCTGAGCACCATCGAGTGCAGGCAGCCGTACCCACTCCGGGAATTCCAGGTCGTAGCAGATCATGACACCGATCTGGCCGAAGCTGGTCGGCACTACCGGGGGAGCGGCGTCACCGGCGGCAAACCACAGCCGCTCGGCATCCCAGAGATGAGCCTTGCGGTAGGAGCAGCGCAATCCGGTCTGGTCGACGAGCACTGCGCTGTTGAATACCTCGTTCCCGGAAAGTTCGCAGAATCCACCCACGATCACGATCCCGAGGTTCGCGGCAAGTTGCTCCCAGCTGGTCACGGTTGGTCCGTGGAGCGGCTCGGCGCTGGCCCGGGCCTCATCCTGACTCTTGAACACGTACCCGCTGGAGACCAGCTCTGGCAGCACGACCACTTCGGCGCCGTCCGCGGCCGCGCTGGCGACCGCCGCGGCCGCCATCTCGCGGTTGGCGTCCAGCTGAGCGAGCGCCGGGGCCAGCTGGCAGCACGCGACGACGACGGTATCCATCAGCCGCCGCCTTCAAACGTGACGACCGTGACGATGACGCCGTTGCCTGCGCCCACGACGACCGCGTCGAACGTATGCTGCGTCACCGGATTCCACCTGGTGAGGTCGGTGTTAGCCCACCAGCGGGCACCGGGCCCGATGAGGCTGGCCATTTCATCGAAGACCTCCTGCGGATCGTCCTCGTATCGGCGACGCTGAAAATGGTGGCGCGGGCGATCCGACCGGGTACTGGCCGCGAGGTTCATGAGCAGCCCGATCGCTTCTGATTCGTCGATCTCCCACATCCGGCTCATGAGCGCGTCTGCGTCGGCCGGGATGCTCACCAGATGGCCGGGATCGGCGTCGCCTAGCAGGCCAGCCTCGCGAACCACGCCAAATACTGCATCGGGGACGCCCGTGATGTCACCGGGGTTGGCCCAGGCGAGCATCTCGCCATTGCCTACCGAACTGGCAAGTCCTGAGACCAGATCACGGAGGCGGTCCAGACTGTCGGTCGCCTGTGCGTCGCCTGGTCCCATGACGGCGAGTATCTCCTATTCGGCGTCAAGTACCTCGAATGCCGGGTGCTTGGGCGCTATGGCGCGGAGCTGATCGTCGCTGGAATCCGGCCCGGTGCCCTCGAAGAAGATGCCGACCTCCGCTTTCCACCTTTTGAGGTACGCGCGCAGCACCGGAACTTTTTCATCGTCAGTGAGCTCCCTGCCGCGAAAGCCCTCGGCGCGCCTGCCCAGGCGCAATTCTCCGGTGCCGACCGCGCGCAGGTTGCGCACCCACTGAGTCTCGCCGCGGGGTGCGACGAGGTAACGCCGGCCTTCGTAGCTGAGCAGATTCACCGGCGTGGTACGCCACTGCCCGCTAGTCCGGCCCTTCACCGCAAGGACCCGCGAGCCGAGAACGCTGATGCCCTGCCGGGTCAGGAACGCAACGAACTGGTTGAAGACGTTGCGGGTGAACCATCCGGGCGCGCGGTAATGATCGGACACGCACGCGAGCTTAGCGAAAAGGCGCTGGTTTGGTCCGGTCTGGCGCGCGTGAGCCGCGCAGAGCAGGTGCCGCGCAGAGCAGGTGCCGCGCCCGAGCGCCGCGGCGCGATACATGCCTTCTCGGAAGGGGAATGACCCTGAATTGCTAGCTGGGTTCTGGGGGACTGGAAGACGTAATACGTAACTCGGGGGGAAAGTAATGCAACGGGTCCAAGTGCATCTTGAGGACGACCTGACTGGTGGCCCCGCTGATGAGACCGTGAGATTCGGCCTGGAGGGCATCGACTACGAGCTAGATCTGAGCGCCAGGCACGCAGGTGAGTTCCGCCGTCAGCTTGCTCAGTTCGTGGAACACGCGCGCCTGGCGCGGTCGCAGCGGTCCCGTGCCGCCCGGGTAAGGACGGCGGCTAGCCGGGAGCGGAGCAGGGACATACGCGAGTGGGCCGAGCGGCAGGGATACTCGGTGGCCGAGCATGGCCGGTTGCCGGGCAACGTCATTGCCGAATACGAACTCGCGCACAGTAGTCGTGAGCCCGCCGAGCGCAAGCAGCAACGGCCTGCCAGTCGCAGAGCTGCTTCTGGGCGAGCCAAGGCGAAACCGCAGGGGAGAGCCAAGTCGTCTCAGCGGCGTCGAACCACGCGGTTAGCCGTGCCGGGCAGCGAGCGATCGCGGCAGGCCGAAGAAGGGGAGCATGCCGTTCTCGAAGCGCGCCATCGCGCAGATGCGATCACCGGACAGGGTGAGGACGTAGAGGCCGACCCCGTGACTGGTGCCATCGCGCGTGCGCAGGTAGGCGCCGAACGCTGGCTGGCCGTTGGCTCGCGTCGGGACGAGATCGAATTGCCGGCCGCCCCCGAAGATGGTCGCGCAGAACTGTGCGGCGACATCCAGGCCTTCGTACTCGAACGGGATCGGCGGCATCGAGATCAGGACATCGTCGCTCAAGAGCGCCACCAGGCCATCGATGTCAGCGGCTTGCCATGCGGAGACGAACTTCGCCACGATCGCATCCTCGGCGGCAGAGTGCGCTACGGGCGGCGGTTGGTGGCGATCCGTCGATTTCCAGCGGCCCTGCAGGGTAGCGCGTGCGCGTTTCAGGGCGCTGTTGACTGATTCGATGGTCGAGTCCAGCATGCCTGCCACCTCGCTGGCGCGGTAGCCCAGCACGTCGCGCAAGATCAGTACAGCGAGCTGGCGAGACGGCAGGGACTGCAAGGCGGTCACGAACGCCAGCGATATCGATTCGCTCTGCTCGTAGCGGGCATCTGGCCCCGGCTCCACGTCGGCCGCACCCTCAAGGAGAGCGTCGGGATAGGGCTCGAGCCAGACGACCTCGCCGAGCCGGGTTGGCGCGGGCGGCTCGACGCCACGCACGTCCCAGTCTTTGGCCGGGCGCCGGCTGGCCGACCGCCGTGCGTTAAGGCAGCGGTTGGTGGCGATCCGGTACAGCCAGGTGCGCAGCGAGGCGTGTCCCTCGAAGCTGCCGATGCCTTGCCAGGCCGCAAGCAGCGATTCCTGGAGAGCGTCCTCAGCATCCTGGAGGGATCCCAGCATCCGGTAACAGTGCACGTGCAGTTCCCGGCGGTACGGCTCAGTCAGTTCGCCGAACGCCTTGCCGTCCCCGCCGCGCGCCCGCGCGATGAGGTCGCCCGTTACCACGCTCGTCATCTGCCTTCTCGCATCCTTCGCCGATTTGCCGCTGCTCACCGCTCCATCTTGTACAGACACCGTCCGCGCCCCGAACTGGGCGGCCCGGCAGCGCCCAGTTTCCGGACGTCGCAGTGTCTAGATCGGTGACAAGCAACAAACCGGCGGACGGAGAATCACATGGGCAAGATCATCATCAGCGAGAACGTGTCGCTCGACGGAGTCATCCAGGATCCGACCGGAGAGGAGGGCTTCAGGCACGGCGGCTGGTTCAACCAGATCGCGCAGGCAGACCGTGAGGCCTGGGCAACGGCCGCGCTGGACGAGGCGCTCGCAGCGGAGGCGTTGCTGCTCGGCCGGCGAAGCTATGAGTACTTCGCTGCCCGGTGGCCATCCCGCAGCGGCGGCTTCGCGGACAGGCTGAACAGTTTGCCGAAGTACGTCGTCTCCTCGACGCTCACCGATCCTGGCTGGAGCAATTCGACGGTCCTCGCGGGCGACGTGCTGAACGAGGTCTCGAAGCTGAAGCAGAAGCTCGACGGAGACATCGTGGTCTATGCCAGCTTCCAGCTCGTGCACAAGCTCATCGAGCACGATCTGTTCGACGAGCTGCGGCTGATGATCTACCCGTTCGTGCTCGGGTCTGGCGAGCGCCTCTTCGGCAGGACGGGGGACAAGAAGCCGCTGCGCCTGGCCGACGCCCGGACCGTCGGCGACAGCCTCGCCTTCGTCAGTTATCAGCCGATGCGAGATGCCTAGCTATCGCAGCAAGTAGCAA
Source organism: uncultured Actinomycetota bacterium (assembly GCA_963831615.1). Taxonomy (GTDB): domain Bacteria; phylum Actinomycetota; class Actinomycetes; order Streptosporangiales; family Streptosporangiaceae; genus JAJYUU01. The sequence goes on from CAWHQU010000008.1 coordinate 2,410,468, forward strand.
CGGCCGTCACTCGGTGCGGAACGTGGCGGCCGGGGCTACTCGCGCGGCCAGCTGCGCGGGCCACAGGGCCAGCAGATTCCCGGCCACCAGCAGCGCGGCTATCCCGGCGAGCAGCGCGTTCACCGGCACGACCGGTAGCGGCACCACGCCGATCGAGTTGGCGAACGTCGTCCACGCCCAGTTCCCGATGGCAATGCCCAGCGGCACGCCGACCGCCGCCGCGATTACCAGGATCGTGGTGGTCTGCCAGCCGACGACGGCCCGCAGCTGCGACGATCGCAGTCCCAGTGCCTTCAGCAGGGCCAGGTCCCGGCGCCGCTCTCGCACCGAGGCCAGGATCGTGAGCGCTAGCGCGAGTATCGCGGCAATCGCCACGCCGATGGCGAACGTCAGCGGCTGACTGCCCATCTGACTGGCATTGCGGACCGGAGCGCCTCGCTGCGGAGGGAGGGTGTAGAAAGAGCCCGCGTTCTCTGGTGTCGAGTTGGCCCGCCGGATGATCCGGCGCGCCAGCGCCTGGGCGTCCTGCCTGGAGCTGAGGTCGAGGATGAGCGTTGCCGGATACGCCGGGGTCGCGACCGCGTTCTCGTACTGGTTATAGCTCGGGTCTAGCGGGAATCGCAGGATGGACAGGAGCGTGGCCTCGTCCGTCATCGCGCCCCGGCCGAGCGAGGGGTGGTCGGTGAGCACGACCCCGAACGAGGGCAGCGTCGCGGTACCTACGACAGTGATAGGGACGGGGTCGTAGCCCAGCTTGATCCGCTCGCCGATGTGCAGGCCGAGCTGGCGCAACGTAACGTTACCGAACTCGATCTGGTTCTGGCCCGTGAGCGAGTGCCCGCTGGTCGTTGGCGGCTCGACCGCCCGGCCGGGGTGACTCAGGATGCCCATCGCCGGCACCTCGGTGCGGTGAATGGTCAGCTGGCCGAAGCCCAGCTCCGACCACCCGAGCAGCCCTGGCTGGCCGGCGATCAGGTGACCGCTGTCGAGCGGGTCGAGGTGGCCTGTCGGCCAGCTGCCCCAGCCACCAGATGACTGCACAAGCAGGGTCCAGTTCCAGCCGTACCGCTCAGGGTGCGTAGTCAGGCCGTTCAGGCTCGCTCCGAACACCAGCGCGGCAATCAGGGCGGTCACCGCGACAATCGAGCCAGCCAGCGTCGCCAGCACCGGGGCCCGGAGCCTGCCCGTTCCGCGTTCCAGCGCATGGCGGATCCCGGTCACGATGGTTACCGGCAGCGCGGCGCGGCTGAGAGCGGCCACCAGGCCGGACCCTCGCGCCGGGGGCAGCTCACGGCCCTGGCGGACTGCGCGCCAGGCGAGCCAGGCGAGCTGGAGTCCGAGGATCAGCAGAAGCACCGCGCCGCCGCCGCCGAGCACAAGCCAGTCGGCCTGAAAGCCGCGGGCCGGGTCGTATGCCCGGACCGGGCCGACGGGAGCCAGCGGCGAAACGGCGATGGCGCCGGCAACTGACAGCAGCACCGCACTTGCCACCGCAAGAGCGCCCCATCCGGCAGCAGTTGCGGCCGCCTCGGGCCGGCTGGCGCCGAGGGCTCGCAGTGTCTGCGCGTCCGCCGCAGGCCGGCTGAGCAGCTGTGCCAGCCCCTGCGCCATCAAGATGATGAGCGCGAGCGCCGCCAGCGCGCCGAGGACGGCCAGCGCCAGCGCCTGCGGCTTGATAGCCTGCTGGGCCGCTTGCTTGACGACGGCCAGCCGCCTGATCGTGAACTGGAAGGCCGTGAGGTGGTTCTTCGTGGCCACTTCGTGCGCAAAGCTGGCCAGCCAGCGCCGCAGCGCAGGCACGCCCGCGTCACCGTCGCGCAGCCGCAGCGTCGCCCATCCGAATTCCCACTCGTAGCCCTTGCTGGCTGGGAAGTCGAGGATCTCCTGGGTGGCGGCTGGCGTCAAGAACGCGGACGCAGTGTCATCGAACTGGTCGGCCAATGCTGGCGAGACGACGACGATCGCTGCGATCCGGAACGTGACCCGGCCGGCCTGCACCGGGACCTGCGAGTTCAGCGTCTGCCGGTAGAGCTGCCAGGTCATGCGGTCGCCGACGCGGAACTGCACGCCCTGACGGCGGAAGGCGTCCGCCATGCTCTGCGTGAGAGCGATCTCGTCGGTAGCGTTCGGCGGCGGCATTGTCCCGGCAAGCACCGAGACCTTGTCCTGCCGGTAGAACTCGCCATCCAGGCTGCCGGTGAGCGAGTTGGTGAGGAACGCGTCGTCGACTTTGCCGCCGATCACCGGATTAGCCGCGACGCCGATCCAGGCCGCGCTCGATGCTGCGCCTGGTGCGCGCTCGATCGCCTTAATAAAAGGCAGATACGGGCCGGGTACGTCCACCATGACATCGCTGGCATTCACCGAGCGCAGGTACCGGCCATACGCAGAATCGGTCCGCCGCGCTGCTGCCACTGCCCCGAGCGCTACCGCGCCGAGCAGGCCGCCGATGATCATGACCAGCAGAGTGGTCCGCCACATCTGCTGCCGGCTGGCCCGGCACGCATACCAGACGAGTGTCATGCGGTCATTGTGCGCCGGAGAGGACGCCGCCGGCAGGTGTGGCGGTACCACCCTTCGCCGGCGTGATAGCACCCGCAGCGCGGAGCGCGTACGATCTGCCGCGATGAGCAGAATTCGGGTGGTGCTGGCCGAGGACCACGTGCTGCTGCGCGAGGGTATCTCGCGGCTGGTCGCCGCCAACGCCGACATGGAGCTGGCAGGCACTGCCGGTGACCTTCCCGGGCTGCTCGCGCTGGCCGAGCGCGAACGCCCCGACGTCGTGGTGACCGACATCAGGATGCCGCCGACCGGGACCGACGAGGGAATCCAGGCAGCCGCCTGGGTCCGCGAGCACCTGCCGGCCGCGGGCGTCGTGGTGCTCAGCCAGTACGTGCAGCCCGGCTACGCGGTCGCCCTGCTCGAAGGGGGTTCGGCGGGCCGCGCTTACCTGCTGAAAGAGCGGATCGAGAACGTAACCGAACTGGCCGGCGCGATCCGCGCAGTTGCCGCCGGCGGCTCAGTGATCGACCCGGCGGTGGTCGACCAGCTTGTCCGGTCCCGTGCGCACGACAGTCAGCTCGGCGTAGCCTCGCTCACGCCCAGGGAACTCGAAATCCTCGCCCAGATGGCACAGGGCAAGAGCAACTCGGCCATCGCCGCAGCGCTGTTCGTCACCGAGCGCGGGGTAGAAAAGCACACGAACTCGATCTTCGCCAAGCTGAACCTCAGCGAGGAACGCGACGTCAACCGACGGGTCAAGGCCGTCCTGGTGTACCTCAACCAGCAGCAGGCAGTGAGTTGAGCCGGGGCCGCTGACGGGGAGGCTGCCATCACGGCTGGCGGGGTGTCAGCACCCTAGGTCGCGCCCGGCGGTCGTGCGAGACTGATCGTGTGGCCAGCTCGCATACCGTTCTTGTGGTCGACGATCAGGCGCCGTTCCGGTTTGCGGCCAGGGCGGTGTTTAAGCGCCTGGCAGAGTTCGAGCTGGCCGGCGAGGCCAGCAGCGGCTACGAGGCGATAGAGCTGGCCGATCTGCTCAATCCTGAGCTCGTGCTGATGGACATCAACATGCCGCAGATGAGCGGGATCGAGGCGACGCGGAAGATCCTCGCCGCCCACCCGGACACCGTGGTGATCCTGTGCTCTACCTACGACCTCCGGGATCTGCCCGCCGATGCCGGTGCCAGCGGAGCTGCCGGATACGTGCATAAGGAGCGGTTCGGCGCCGACCTGCTGCGCGATCTGTGGGCGCATCGCGGCGACGGGTGGCCAGGACCGGCATAGCTGGCTCGCGCCGCAGTGCAGGCTCAGGCGGGCGCGGGCTCAGCCGGACGGGGCTCAGGCGAGCGGGGCTCAGGCGAGCGGAATCGAGCCCTGGACGGTTGTGCCGTGGCCGGGCACTGAGTGCCAGCGGACGGTACCGCCGATGGCTCCCAGCCGGTCGGCCATGTTCGTGTAGCCGTGTCCGGTCCGCGCCGTTGCGATGTCGAAGCCCGGCCCGTCGTCCCGGACCGAGAACAACAGGCCGCCAGACTCTTCCCACACTCGCACCTCGACGTTTGCCCCTGGTGCGTGCTTGGCCGCGTTCTGCAGCGCCTCCAGGCAGCAGAAGTACACGGCGGCCTCGATGTCGGAGGAGTACCTGCGGATGCTGGGCGCGGTTACGGTAACCGCGAGCGGGCTGCGGCTCGCCGAAGCCGCTAGCGCCTGCGCCAGTCCGCTGTCGGCCAGCAGCGGCGGATAGATGCCGTGGGCAAGGTCCCGCAGTTCCTGAATCGCGACCTTCAGTTCGCCGGCCACCTGATCCAGCATCTGGCCGGCCGCCTCGGGCTCGTCACCGAGCATGTCGCGGGCAAGGCGGAGGCTAACCGCCAGCGCGACCAGACTCTGCTGAGCGCCGTCGTGCAGGTTGCGCTCCAGCTTGCGGCGCTCAGCGTCCCCGCTGGCCACGATCCGGGCGCGGGACTCGCGCAGCGCCTCGGCCTGCGCGCGCAGCTCATCGAGTGTGCTCTGCAGGGCCGAGTCCAGCTGGGCGTTGTGGAGAGCAAGACCGACCTGGCGGGCCAGGTCGGCCAGCACCCGGTCGTCTTCGTCGGTGAAGCCATCGCCGGTAGCTGTCCGCTCCACAACGATGAGCCCAAGCAGCTGCCCTGAGTAGCTAACCGGCGCCACCCGCAGCTGGGCTGTCTCACGACCGTCGAGCAGCGCTGGCAGCCAGACGGTCGCCCAGGCACTGCCGGAGACACCGGCCCTGGTGACGACGGGACGTTCCCGTGGCGTCACGACGATGGATCGCGACCCCAGGTCCGGTACCGACGCCGCGCGGTCCAGTACGTCGCCACTGCCGGTGTAGACCTCGGCGCTGGTCAGCATCATGGTCTTGCGCAGCGACTCGGCGAGCTGCAGGAGCAGCTCGTCCATCGGAATCGCGCGGGACAGACGGCTGCCGAACATGCGCACGGCCTCGTCCGGCGCCTCGCGCGCGCCGTAGACGGCATGTTTGGCCCAGGCCAGCAGTCGTTCCCTGGCAGGCAGGTAACCAATGGCCGCGATCGCGGCGGCCAGCATGGACAGCCCGAGCAGGTCGCGATCGCTCACGTTCGACGAACTCCTGCCGACGCCGAGCACGACGATCAGGTAAACGACGGCGACCAGAACGGTGAAGCCGGCGATTGCGATGAGCTGCACGAGGACCCGGCCAGCCGACGGTGCCAGCGGGCGGATCTCGCCAGCGATCATCCCCATCGGCAGCAGGACCGTGCAGGCCGCCGCCGTGGCCGCAACCGGAGTCGGCCAGCCGACGAGCAAGTGCAGTACGGCCGCAGCCAGCGCCAGTCCGGCGGCCAGGACTGCACCGGCGGCAATCCACTGCATCCGCTCGCGTTCACGACCCCCGGCGGCTAGGTATTTCAGCCGGACCGCTGCCAGCGTGGTGGCCAGAGCAGCCGCCCAGACCGCGGCGCCGACGGGGACACTGACGGCCACGTCCTGAACACCGAGCACCAGCCCGGCGGTGAGCGCGGCTGCGTAGGCGAGTATCACCGCGGCCCGGCGCGGGCGACTCGGCCGCTCTGGGGTCGGTTGCCCGGTCGCACGGCGACCGGGAAGCAGAGCCCGCGTGAGCCGGCCGTCAGGTAGTCCGAGAATCAGGTGCACGGAAACCGCCATCGCGACCAGCGCGCCTGCCGTGCTCGCGGCCATCGCGGCGCGCACAGCAACCGACGGGGAATGCCCGGTAGCAGCCAGGTGGACAGCGAGCCGGTAGCAGGCGTAGGCGGCGGCACTCGCCAATGTACCGGTGGCGACCTGCCACTGCGGTGTCCGTTCGGTCGACCGGGCTAGCACGGCGGCCGAGAACGCCGCGACGAGGATCAGCCCAGCCCCGACCTCCTGCAGGGCCGACAGTTGAGTATCGCCTCGCAGGACCAGAGCGAGCACGGTGAGCGCGAGTGCGCCAGCGGGGCACGCGATGCCCGTCACGAACCGCCTGACACTGGTCGGCGCGGCGGCTGACCTGGGGGCCGGGGCCGCCGTGGCGACGTGGGCCTGGGCGCGGGGATTTCCGGGGGATCGTTCCCCCGAGCCAGCACTGGGCGGCCGTTCGCTCGCCGGCGCTTCGGTCATCGCGCGTGCACCGGGACGGCCTCATCCGCACGGCCCGCCGAGGGATCGGCCACGATGCGGCCATCGAGCATCCGGACGACGCGCTCGGCCGCATCTGCTACCGCGCTGTCGTGCGTCACGAGCAGGATGGTCTGGCCGCCCGCATGCAGGCGGCGCAGTAGTTCGATGACCTCCTGACCCCCGTCGGAGTCAAGTGCGCCGGTGGGCTCGTCGGCCAGCACCAGGGTCGGCTCGTTGGCCAGCGCCCGCGCGATGGCCAGCCGCTGGCGCTGCCCGCCCGATAGCACTCCCGGTGTCGCTGCCGCCTTGTCGGCCAGGCCGAGCAGGTCGAGCAGGTCGCGCGCCCTGGTCTCGGCGGCCCGGCGCTTGCGGCCCGCGATGATGGCGGCCAGGGCGACGTTCTCCAGCACTGTGACGCCTTCGAGCAGGTTGAAGAACTGGAAGACGAAGCCGATGTACCGGCGGCGCATCCGGGCCAGCTCGTCCTCGCTCATTGCAGTGATCTCCTCACCGGCCACCACGATGCTGCCCTCGTCGGCGATGTCAAGCCCCGCGGCCAGGTTGAGCAGCGTCGACTTCCCGCAGCCTGACGGCCCGGTCAGAGCCACGAATTCGCCACGGCCGATGTCCAGGTTCGCCCCCCGCAGCGCGCGCACCGGCGCGTTCTCGGCCTCGAAGGTCTTGCGCACGCCCCGCATCTGCAGGGCTATGTTGGTGTCGCTCATGTCATTCCCCTCCGGTAGCAGGATCGGATGACTGGTCCTGCTGTGTCATCAGCTTGAACGCAACTACGGGTGTGTCACGGCCTTTTACCATCTGCGCGGGTAATGGCAGGACGTCCACAGGGGCGGAGAGGGCCTTGACGGTTGCCTCCGACAGGACCGTCTCGCCCGCGGCGGCCAGCTGCTGCAATCGCTGCGAGAGGTTCACGGTGTCGCCCACCAGCGTGTACTCGAGATGTTCTGCGGACCCGAGCAGCGCTGCCGCCGCCTCTCCGGTCGACAGCCCGAGGCCCAGTCCGAAAGCCGGCATTCCCAGGCGTCCCCACTCGGCGTTGATATCGGCCTGGAAGGCATGCATCGAGACTGCGGCGGCGACCGCCCGGTCGGCGTGATCCTGCCGGGGGAAAGGCGCGCCGAAGACCGCCATGACCGCGTCGCCGACGAACTGCATGACGGTTCCGCCCTCGCCGAGTATCGCCTGGTTCATTGCGGCCCGGTGGGTGCCGAGCTGCCCGGCCAGCTGGCTCGGATCGGCATGCTCGGCGATCGTGGAATAGGACCTGATGTCGCTCATGAGCACCGTGACAATGACGCGCTCGATCTCGCCCATCGGACGCGATTCCTGGCGTAGCTTGTCCGCGAGCCCGCTGGGCAGCAGCCGCGACAGCGTCTCGCCCTGCTCCTCCCGGTCTACGATCGCCTTGTGCAGCAGCCTGAGCCGCTGGATGGCGCCCTGCTGCCCGGCCGATACGCCGGCGGCCAGCTTCAGGAACACGGCCTCCACCTCCGCGTCCACGGCCTCCGGCGGCGCCTTCCTGGCCGCCGCGATCGCCTTGATGGGCTTGCCAGCGGCGATCATGGCGAGCAGGTCCTCCTCCGCCGGAAGCAAGCCGCCGGGCGCGATGACCGGCCGCAGCAGGGCCTCGACGATCACCGGGTCCAGAGCAGTGCCCCCGCTGGCGACACTGCGGATCGCATCGGCAAGCTGGCTGCCTTCGGCCACGCGGTCCTTGACCAGGTAGCCGTAGCCGGCCGACCCGTCGGCTAGCAGTGCGACCGCGTACTCGGGATCGTCAAACTGAGACAGCACGACCACGCCGGTGCCCGGGTGCAGCTTGCGGACCGCTTTTGCCGCGTCAATGCCCTCGCTGCGGAATGACGGAGGCATCCGGATGTCGGTGACCAGGACTTGTGGCGCGTGCTCGGAGCAAGCCGCGATCACCTCGTCGTAGTCGCCGGCGACGCCGGTGACCTCCAAGTCGGGACTGCGGTTGATAAGCGCGCGGACTCCCTCGCGGACGATCAGATTGTCGTCAGCGAGTACGACGCTGATGGTGCGCCCGGCCGGCGCCGCGATGCCGTTCATCTAGATAGTTCTCGCATGCCGCGACCCGCGCTGACCAGGGTGCCGTCGTCAGTATCTGGCGTGGTGCTGACACACCAGCGAACGCAAGTGCCACCACCATGTTGGCGGGCGACCGCAGCGGCCAGCCTGGTGGCATGAGGTACGAGAGCAGCGTTACATCACTGTCCTGGATCCCGTCCGAGGCTGTCACCGGCAGCATGCGACTCGCGTTCGACGCGGGCATCGGGCACTACGACGATCCGCCGCCGGCCGAGCTCACCGATCTTCCCGCCCTGCACGCAGCGGACCGGTTCCGCTACGCTAACCGGCTCCGGGCGTGGATCGAGGTCGGGCCGGACGGCCGCATCACCGGCGCTGGCTACGGTGGCGCCGGCCTCATCGGCTCGACCGTCGTCCAGCTCGGGGCGCTGAAGTACCGCTTCCAGGGCGCCAAGCTGCCGGACATTCAGCACGAGCCGGAGTTCGGCGATGGCTGGGTCCGCTTCGTCCAGACAGTCGGGGGCCGGACCGGCGCGCCCATGCCGCGGCGCGTACGCAGCAAGCCGTTTCTCCGTTGGCAGGCGCCGCTGGTATGGACGACGCTCGAGCTGACTCTGCACGCGGACGGCCAGGCGGAGTTCGAGATGACCGGCGCGAGCCCGTTCCCGCGGCACTGGATCTACGACGTCTCCGGCCGGCTTGCAGCCAAATCCGGCCTGACCAACTTCAAGGACTGGATGGACGGATCTGGCATCCAGCACACGCCGTGGGGCGACGAAGATTCACCTGCACTAGTCACCGCGGTCGGAACTGCGCTCGAGCGGGCACTTTCGGTACAGCTCATGCACGGCGCCGGCAAACCCGCCGTCGCTTCCCTCAAGCCCGGCGATACGCTCGTGAGGCAGGGCGAAACGGGCTCTGACCTGTACCTGTTGCTTGACGGGGTGATCCGCGTGGACCGCGACGGCGCTCAGCTCGGCGAGTACGGACCTGGCGCCATCCTCGGCGAGCGGGCCCATCTGGAGACTGGCGTTCGCACGGCGACCCTGGTCGCCGTTACTCCGTGCCGGGTCGCTGCGGTACCTGCCAGCCAGTTCGCCTCTGAAGCGCTCATCGAACTAGCCACCGGTCACCGGCGCGAAGACGCAGTGCAGGGCGGCTAAGTGCGGATCACCATCTGCGGCACCAGGGGATCGACTCCAGCGCCAGGCCGGGAGTTCGTCCGGTATGGCGGCCATACGTCGTGCATCGCCGTCACTCCGCCGGGCGCGGCCGCGCCTCAGCTCATCCTGGACGCGGGCACCGGGATAAGAAACGTGACACCGATGCTGGCAGGCGCGCCGTTCACCGGCACGATCGCGCTGACGCACCTGCACTGGGACCACCTGCACGGCCTGCCGTTCTTCCGCGCCGGCGACAGGGGTGACGCGGCGGTACGCCTGCTCTTGCCAGGCTCCGCCGGACGGCTCGGGCGCAGAGGCGGCCCTGGAGCGTGGCATGTCTCCGCCGCATTTCCCGATCACTCCCCGCCAGCTGCGAGGGAACTGGGAGTTCTCCGCAATCGAGCCCGGCCTTGTTCAGCTCGGCCCGCTGACGCTGCTCGCCAGGGAAATCCCGCACAAGGGCGGCCGGACATTCGGCTACCGGGTTAGCGACGGCACGACGTCCTTCGCATACCTGCCTGACCACAGCCCGACCAACCTCGGGCCCGGTCCCGATGGCCTCGGCGAGTACCACGACGCCGCGTTGGAACTCGCGGACGGCGCTGACGTCCTCATGCACGACTCGTTCTGGTACGCCGAGGAATTCGACCCAGCAGAGACCCTGGGGCATGCGGCGGCCGAGTATGCCATCGGGCTGGCTGTCGCCGCGGGGGCGCGTCAGGTCCTGTTGCTGCATCACCGGCCGGACCGCACCGACAGCGAACTGGAGAAGCTCGCCGCCGGGCTGTGTAATAGCCCGGTGCCGGTCGAGCTCGCCGCTGAAGGCGAGGTGATCGGCAGTTGACCCGGCTTGACGCCGTCGTCGTCGGGTCCGGGCCCAACGGCCTTGCGGCGGCGCTGACGCTGGCCAGGGCCGGGCTGCAGGTACAGGTATTCGAGGGCGCGAACGAGCCGGGTGGCGGCTGCCGGACCGCAGAGCTGACCCTGCCCGGTTTCGCGCATGACGTGTGCTCCACCGTGCATGCGCTCGCCGCGGCTTCGCCGTTCTTCGCCGGGAGCGACCTGGCCGCGCGCGGGGTACGGCTGCTGGTGCCCAAGGTCGCTGCCGCCCAGCCGCTCGACGATGGCCGGGCGGCAGCGGTGCGCGGATCGGTCGCGGAGACGGCCAGCCAGCTAGGTACCGACGCTCGCGCGTACCGGCGGCTGATGGAGCCGCTGGAACGCCACGCCGACGCGGTGCTCTCGCTGGCGCTGTCACCGCTGCGGTCAGTACCGGCCCGGCCGGCCCGGCCGTGCGGTTCGGCGCCCTGGGCGTGCTGCCGGCCACGGTACTGGCCCGCCGCCTGCACACGGCCGAGGGCCAGGCCCTGATCGCCGGCATGGCCGCGCACGCGATCAGGTCGCTGACCGCGCCGCTGACCGGCGCGTTCGGTCTGACAATGCTGCTGCTGGCACACACCACCGGCTGGCCGGTCGTCGAGGGTGGCAGCGCGCGCCTGGTCGACGCGATGACCGCCGAGCTCGCCGAGCTCGGCGGCACGGTCACGACCGGCTGCTGGGTCAAGAGTCTTGCCGAGCTGCCACCCGCGCGCGCAGTCATGCTGGACGTCACACCGAGCCAGCTGCTCGAGATGGCGGGTGACCGGCTGCCTGCGGGCTACCGCCGTGCCATGCGCCGGTTCCGCTATGGGCCCGGCGTGTGCAAGGTCGACTGGGCGCTAGACGGCCCCGTTCCCTGGAAGAACGAAACATGCCGGCAGACGGTCACGATCCATGCTGGCGGAACCATCGCCGAGGTCGCGCGCAGTGAGGCCGCAGTCGCCGCCGGACAGCATCCGGAGCAGCCGTTCTGCCTGGTGACGCAGCCTGGAGTCGTCGACCGGAGCAGGGCGCCGGCGGGCAAGCAGGTGCTGTGGGCCTACTGCCACGTGCCGGCCGGCTCGGATGTCGACATGGCCGGCCGGATCGAGGCGCAGATCGAGCGGTTCGCACCTGGCTTCCGCGACCTGATCCTGGCGCGGTCAGTCCGGACGGCTGCTGAGATGGAGCGATATAACCCCAGCTACGTGGGCGGCGACATCGCCGCTGGCGCCAGTACGCTGCGGCAGACCTTCGGCAGGCCGGCGTTCCGGTGGGATCCGTACCGGGTGCCCCTGCCGGGGACGTACCTGTGCTCGGGGTCGACGCCGCCCGGCGGAGGAGTGCACGGGATGTGCGGGATGTGGGCGGCCAGGGCAGCGCTGCGAGACCTGCGGCTGTAGCGCCGCCGCAACTCAGCCGCAACTCAGCCGAAGCCGTCGAGGGGCAGGGTGATCTCGAGCACGGTGCCTTTCCTCGGCGGGCTGTGCAGCCAGAGTCGTCCGCCGAGCGCTTCGGTACGGTCCCTGAGTCCGACAAGTCCCGAGCCGGTGCCGAAATCTGCCCCGCCGAGCCCGTCATCACAGATGCGCACGTGCAAGATGTCCTCGACCGCAGCGACTTGAACGCGGACTGCAGTGGCATGCGCGTGTTTGGCAGTATTGGTCAGCGCCTCGGCCGCGACGTAGTAGGCCGCGATCTCGGCCGGTTCCGGGAGCCGCCCTGGCACCTCAACTTCCAGCTCAACCGGGACGGCCGAGCGGCGGGCAAGCGCGGCAAGTGCCGGACGAAGGCCGCCATCGGCCAAGATGGCCGGATGCAAGCCGCGGGCGGTCTCGCGTAGTTCGTCTAGCACGCCGCCCACCTCGGTGACCGCGTCTTCGAGCTGCTGTGCCAGTTCCCCGGCGCCCGGCGGCACCGCGGTTCGCGCCTCGTGCAGCTGCAGGGCGAGGGAGACGAGCCGCTGCTGCGCGCCGTCGTGCAGATCACGCTCGATCCGGTGCCTGGCCTGGTCGGCCGTGGCCACGATCCGCGCTCGAGAGGCGGTCAAAGCCGCCTGGCTCTCGGCATTGGCTATCGCGGTAGCCGCCAGTTCGGTGAATCCGGCCAGCCTCGCCTCGGTATCGGCAGGCAGCGGCTCCCGCCGAGTTGAGGACACGATGATGAGGCCCCACAGGCGCCCGCCGACACTGATCGGCACGCCCACTCCCGACCGGACCCCTAGCGTGCGAGCCTCCGCCGCAGGGCCTGAGGTGCCGCTGTAGTTGTCCATTCGGGAGGGCTGGTGGTCCTGGAACACCATCGTGTGCAGGTTCTGCCCGCCGATAATCCACCGGGTGCCGATGGGGAAATTAACCGGCCCGCTGGTCCATGCTGCGGCAACCACCGCTCCGTGCGGGCCGTACCGGCTCATCAGCGCGTGCTGGGCGCCAAGCAGGCGGCCAGCTTCCTCAGTGACCGCAGCGAGCACCTCCTCCGGTGGCGCCGCGCGCGCTACCAGCGTCGCGACCCGCCGGAGTGCTGCCTCCTCGTCAGCAAACTCGCGCAGCTCCGCCCGAGCCTGCATGTTGGCGATCGCGGTTGCGGCCAGCTCGGTGAAGGCAGCCAGCCGGACCTCCGCGCCGGCCTGCAGCGGTACCTCCCGCATGGATCCCGCAACCATGGCTCCCCACACGTGCCCTCCGACACTGATCGGCACCGCTACAGCCGAGCGAATGCCAACCCCGCGGGCAGCCTGCGCGAGAGGGCCCAAGGCACCGGTGTAGTCGTCCATCCGCGCCGGCCGGTGCGTCTGGCAGACCACCGTGTGCAGATTTCGCCCTCCGATACCCCATCGGCTGCCAGCGGAAAGGGCACCGGCGGTGCCGGTCCGCGCCCAGGCACCGACGATCGTGGCCGCATCAGCCGGGCTGTACCGGCTCAGGAAAGTGAAGTCCACGCCCAGTAGCTGCCCGGCTTCCGCCGCGACCGCAGCGAATACCTCGCTCGGAGGCGTCTCTCGGGCGACGAGAGTTGCCACTCGCCGCAGTGCTGCCTGCTCGCCGGTGATTGCGTCATCACAGGCTTGCTTTTGCGAGGCAGTCATACCGTGACCCAGGTCGGAGCGGGCAGTTAGTCGTCACGTTCAGTTTTCGCGCTGAGCCGCGCAGGCGCATTGGCGCAAGCCCCCGTTCCCCGGGTCTTGCTACCCGGATCCAGACCTACCTGCTAACCGGAAGAAACGAGGATGGCGGCGCCATGATGTCTGCCGGCAACTCCCGCAGGCAGCTAGTCACCGATCCAGACGCGGCTGTTGCGCAAGACGATCTGCCGTATCGCGTCCGACGACAAATCCGACTTCGGCAAAAATCCCGCCGCGGGACTCGCGGCGATGAGTTCTGCGACGTCGCACGGCGCGTAGGCAGAAATCAGGATGACCACTGGCGCAGCGCGGCTGCCGTCGCCGGCCAGCAGGCTGGCAAGATCAAGCCCGCACTCGTCGCCGAGCGCCAGGTCGACGAGCACGATATCCGGCCGCAATTCGACCGATAGCGCGAGTGCCTCAGCGGATGTGCGGGCAGTCCCGAGGACGCGTTCCCCCTGCCGCTCGAGAAGGCCGCACGCAAGATCTGCGAATGACTGGTTGTCATCCACCACGAGTACGCCGCCGGACACCACCCATCCAGGATCCCAGGCCGGTACGTGCCGCGCATTGCTGCTACCCGGAGCCTGGAGACCCGGAAGCCCCTAACTCTTCAATCGCCGGTGTGCCGGCGGCGATTTGTGAGTTCTGGTTAGTGCTCCCACCAAGGTCGGCCGTACCTCCTCGGGGCAGGCACGCCATGAGCGGACTGGCCCGCTGTTGCTGGCCGGAGGTGCACGGGATCCTTCCCGTCGGCCTGCCCGTCTTCTTCTCCGGCTGCCTGGCCGGCCGCCCATCCGGTTGCGTGCCTGGCCGGCAACCCGTGCGGTCTGACCGCCGACAATCCGCCAGCCTCAAGATGAAGGTCGCCTCTGGATCCGACTTTCCCGTAGCCGAGGAAAAGAACGCCGCTGATCAAGACAACGATGATCCACGCTGGATGGCCGTTCACGCGGCTCCAGTCGTTCAGCCCGTGCAGAATGGCGGCCAGGACAACTCCGATCCAGGCGACGTGATACCACTTATACCGGCCCGTTGCCGCGAGCCCGATGAAGTAGCCTGTCAAGCCAGACCAGCAGGCATGAGTGATCGGGTCAGTGAGGAACCGCCAGACGAAATCGAGTGTGAAATACAGCACCTGGCCGATCAGAACGGAGAATGCTGAGCTTGATGCGGAGTGCCCGGTGTTGATCAGGTGCCTGATCAATGGAACGTCCGACTGAACCGTCGAATAGAAGGCCTGAACTCCGTTCACCGTGAAGTAGTGGACTACCTCGCTTGCGCCGAAGACAAGCCCGCTGACGGCGCCGAGGAATAGGTAGTCGCTTGGCTCGAGGTCTCGCCGGCGGCGCCAGTAGATCAGCGCTACGGCCAGTATCGGAAGGGCCTTGGCGAACTCTTCTGGCAGGCCGACGGTGAAGATGCTCGGGCCCAGACTCGTGTTGCTGCTGTGCAGCGCGGTCTCAAGCGTGATCGCCAGCGGCACCTGAGTGACCAGTGCGATCCCCGTCAGCACGACGCAGCATCGTTCTGGTTACGTGTGCCGGGCGGATTATCACGCCGAGCAGCAACAGCCAGGCGATAGCGAAGTACGCGGCGAAGATCCAGGCAACCACATCGAACGTCCTGACGCTTGGCCTCGGGCCCAGGACAACAAGCGCAATCGACGGCACGCAAATCAAGATCAAGAACAGCAGCACGGCCCAGCTGCGCAAGGAGTGATGCCGTACCCAGTCACCCAGCGGCAGCAACTCGTTGACCTGCGCGGAGCGGGGCTCAGGTGACGGGATCGGGCGCGTTTGCTTGCATCACGTGGTCGTCTCCCTGGCGGCGGTCGATTCTCCTTCCACTCAAACACGCCTGCCCTGCACAGTTATGAGGAGGCATGGTGCTGTCCGAGTTTGGCCATCATGAGCCATAGGTGCCGCTTCGCGATGGCTATGAATTGCCTAGTGCGGCCTCGGCGAGCACGTCCTTCGTTGTCGCAGAACAGGAAGAACCGACCACCCACGCCTCAGCCGGGCTCACGACCGTGGCACCGGTGACGATGACGGCGGCAGGTTTGCCCTGGTACCTGGCGATGTCGACGAGCAGGACGGTCCGGCCGGGAGCGATCAGCCGGACGCAACCTGCCAGCTGGATTGGGCTTGGGCCGCCGCTCGCGGCGAGGCCGGCAGCGCTCGCGGTCAGCCTTGTGGACGTCCTCGGCCACGGCTGCGGGGCGAATTTGTCTAGCGCGTCAGCCGCGTTCAGCGCGGAGATCGCCTGGGCGCGCAGGCGCGCGGCGACGAAGTTCGTGTGCGACTGGACGGCGCGGATGGTGTCGAGCGATGCGGGCTGGCCATAGGTGACGTAAGGCCCTGGCGACACGTGCTGCGCGGGAGCTACTGCGCCTGCCAGGGGCGAGGACGGCGGATGACTGACGCCGGTGCCGGCGTCCTCGGCTATCAGATAGCTGCCGGCCGTCGCGATCACTACTGCGGCGACAGTAGCAGCCAGCCATGTCGGGCGGCCCGGGCGGCCAGGCGAGCTTCGCAGGGCCGGGATGCGCAAGCTGCTCCAACCCGGCGCGCGTGGCCGGTGCGCGGGCAGGTCGCGGCGACCGGGCTCGGTCGCTGGACCCGCGGCTAGGCGCTGCTGTGCCTCGTGGCTGATGGCCGCGTCGATCCTGGCGGACAGGTTCTGCGGCATTGGCGGGTACGAAGCACTGGCCAGGATGTTTGCCATGGCGTTGAGCTGCTGGCTGACGTGGGCGCAGTGCCCGCACTGAGCGATGTGTGCCTGGATCCTCGCCGCCCGGCGCGGCCTTAGCCCGCCAGCTGACAGACGTGCGAGCTGGTCCGCGCTCGGGTGCTTGTTGCGCCGGATCATGACGGGTTGTCACCCCGCTCTCGAGCAGGCAGGACGCCTCCTGTCGGCGGCCGGTTCCCGCTGCTGCTATGGCGTCGCCCTGCGCGGGCGCCAGCTGTGGCTGCCGGGCGCAACCGCGCGCCACCCCGCTATTGACCGATTCCTCGGAAACGTAAAACGTCTCCGCCATGTGGGCGACGGAATAGCCGAGTATATCTACAGCGCGAACACGCCGTCCGGAGTGGCTAATTCCGAGCCGAGTCGCGAAACCTCATCTGAGCCATCAAATCGACAGGCAGCCGGAACTGCGGAATATAGGCGTGGGTGGCTGGAGCGGCGCGCATGGGAGACTTAGTCACGTGGAAAGTTGTTAAGGTTATTAATGCGGACAGTCACACAGAACTGCGGAATATGCGCGTGAGCTGGCAGCTCCGGTGGTAGCACGCCCGCGTTTCGGCCGGCGGGCCCGGCCGGCAGCTGCCATGTCACGATAAGCCATGCGTGTTCAGCGGTTTGACGTCCGAATCTCAGCCGGCCCGCGGGGTCATGCGCTCATCGTGGTGCCTTTTGACCCGGATGGCGAGTGGGGCGTGAAGGCCGTGCATCATGTGAGCGGCAGCGTCAACGGCTGCCGGGTGCGGGTAACGCTCGAGCCCGGCGACAGCGGCTGGGGGTTCACGATGAACCCGGCGAGAATGCAGCATGCGGGTATCGAGGTCGGCTCGCAGGTGTCGGTGGAACTGTCGCCCGAGGGGCCGCAGCGCGGCGATCTTGCCGACGACATTGCCGCAGCCCTGGAGGCCAACCCCGGGGCCGGCGCGTTCTTCGACACGCTCGCGCAGTTCTACCGTCGTGGCTACCTGCGTTACATCGACGCCACGAAGCGGCGGCCGGACTTGCGCGCGGCACGGATCGCCGAGGTGACGGGCCTGCTGGCGAGCGGGATCAAGGAACGGCCGCGGTCTTGATCAGGCCGTCGCTCGGCCAGGTAGCAGGAGAACAGCACTCGCCGGTTAGCTAGCAGCCCGAAACTAGCCGCCAACGCGCGGCTAAAGATCAGCCTTTCACCCGACGGACCGGCGGTACCCGAATATAGTGCCGCCGACAGAGGGTGCACGAGAGGCTGCAAACCATGATGAAAACCCGGCTGGTCCAACCACGCCGACGACAGGCGCGAGTGTTGCTTGCCGGATTCGTCCTCGCTGCACTAGCCGTTCCGGCCGGCTTGAGCGCTTCTGCCGCTGCGGCGAGCTCGGGCCCCACCGACTGGCCGGCCTACCTCGGCGGCCCGCTGCATACCTCTTACAGCCCGGGCCAGCGGTCGATCACCCCGGCGACCGCGCGGAGGGGGAGGCTGAGGCAGAAGTGGGATTTCTCGCGCGGCGGCGGCTTCCTGGCCAGTCCGACGGTGGCTGACGGCGCGGTCTTCATCGGGGCGAACAATGGCTGGTTCTACAAACTGCGCGAGAGTACCGGCCATGTCGAGGACAAGATTTACCTCGGCTACCAGCCGGAGCTCAGTTGCCCGGGCCAGCAAAACCTCGGGGTGGTATCGACCGCCACCGTAGCGACCGACCCGGCGACGCATCAGCAGATCGTGTACGTGGCTGGCCCGGACGGCTACCTGTTCGCCCTGAGCGCGAAGACCCTGAGCGTGGTCTGGAAGTCTGCGATCGCGATCCCGTCCACCACGGTGAACAACTACTTCAACTGGGGATCCCCGACGCTTGCGCACGGCAAGATCTACATCGGCGTGTCGTCCAACTGCGACACGCCGCTAGTCCGCGGCGGGCTCGACGCCTACAACCAGATGACCGGCCGCAAGCTCGGCGAGTTCTACACAGTCCCGAAAGGCCAGGTTGGCGCATCCATCTGGTCTAGCGCTGGCGTCGCTCCGAACGGGGACGTCTATGCGACCACCGGGAACGGGCCCTTGAACGGCAACCAATTGCTTGCCTACTCCGAGTCGATCATCAAGCTCAGCCCGACGCTGCATGTCCTCGGCCAGTTCCAGGTCCCGCCATCGGAGGAGGGGTACGACACCGACTTCGGCGCGTCCCCGGTGTTCTTCGGCAAGTATGTCGGCGCCTGTAACAAGAGCGGCATCTTCTACGCGCTGGTCCAGGCCACTATGAAGCTAGGGTGGAAGAAGCAGATCAGCGGCCCGGCCGGAAGTAACGCCGAGTGCATCGCGTCGCCGGTGTGGAACGGCAAGGACCTGTTCTTCGGCGCACCGTCGACCAAGATCGGCCGCACCTCTTACCCCGGCTCGGTCCAGGAGCGAAGCCCGGCCACCGGCCGGCTGATCTGGGCGACGGGCCTGCCGAACGGCGTCAACGGCAGCCCGTCCATGGATGGCGCAGCTGTCCTGGCGGTTGGCACATTCGATTACAACCCGCCGAGCGGCAACGCCACCTATCTGATTGATGCGAGGAACGGCAAGATCCTCCGAACCCTCATTACCGGACCAGGCTTCTTCGACTTCCCGCAGAGCGTGTTCGCTGACAACTGGCTGTTCACAGCGAATACGAGCGGAGTGCAGGCCTGGGGCGGCGGCGCGCTGAGCTGAGCTGTCAGCTCGGTCCTGCTCAGCTTCTGGCGATCAGCGCCGGCCGGCAAGGTTCCTTTTGCTCTCCGTTCACGTAATCAAGAGCCTGCCGGTGCCCGGGTCGGCTTCGCTTGCTGCGCGGGTCTCCGCACTCGCGGCGCTCGGGAGGGGAGCGGCATGCGTAAGTGGGCCGGCGTCATAGCGACGGTTGCCTTGCCGGCCGCCTTGCTCGCGTTGAGCGGTTCGCCAGCAGCGCGAGCCGACTACGCTCCCGGAGCGTACGACGTTGTCGGAATCGGGTCGAGCGTGCTGCAGTATTCACTGGACTTCGGCGCTGACGGCGATACCCAGGGTGACCCTGGCTACGACACTGCCGGCAACCCAAACAAGCTCGTGAGCATTGACGCTACGGCCGACGCTAATTCCAGGACTGCCTATGTGGTCAACAGCACGGCTGCGGCACCGGCGCCGCTCGACCCGACCGTAGTCCTGCGGGCTGGCACCTATCCCGTCCAGCGTCCTGACGGAACCGAAGCGGGCATCGGGGCGCTCCTGGCCGATACCGCAGGCCAGGGCCCGACGGTGGACTTCGTCCGGATGTCCGCCCCGCCGACCGCCGCGCAAAACGCGGAGGTGCCCGGTGGCCTCGAGACTGTTCAGCTCGGTACCGAGAACACCAAGATCGCGGCAGACGCGCTGACTAACGCTCCAGCCGGGCTCTCGGCACAGCAGCTCGTCCAGATCTATGAGTGCAAGGACACCAAGTGGACCCAGGCGGGCGGCACCTCAGGTAACACGATCATCCCGGCGCTCCCGCCGTCCAGCTCGGATGTCGGGAGCTCATTCCTGGCGGCGCTGGCGGCGGCAAACGGCGGGACGGGGATCGCGCTCGGGAGCTGCGTCGTCTCTGTCGCTGACGATGATCCGGCGGGCATCACCGCTAACCCCGACCCGGCCGATGTGATTGAGCCGTTTGCCAGCAGTCAGCTCAACCTGTGGGACGGCATCAGCGGCAACCCCACCTTCTCAGCAAGCTCTGGCTCGGGCTTCTTCCATAACCCGTCCGCCGCCTACCCGGGCGGGGCCGCACTGAGCCCTGGCATCAAGCTCCTGACCGGCACCTCGTCCGATGGCAATGCGAGCTACAGCGGTGCTGACAGCCTCTACGTCGTGTATCCCTACGACGACCAGATCTCCGGCGCGCCGTGGCAGCCGGGCGGCACGCTGAACTGGGCGCAGACGCTTTTCTGTGACCCCGGCGGCCCCACGCCTTTCTTCGCAACCGCGGCCGGCCAGGTCGACATCGCGCAAGCCGGGGTTACCCCGCACTACTCGTGCTCAGGCCCGCCTGGCAGCGCGCCGACGGCCCCGCCGGTCACCTGGTGTGAGAATGGCCTGCCTGTGAGTCCCTACACTTCGGCACCGATGGGCGCAGTGACTGTTCCAGCGGGCGATGACAATGCCCTATTCCAGGCTCAGCTGCCGGCAAACACCACCTTCTGGTTTGCCCCCGGCACCCACACCAACGCGTCCATGCAGGCCGGTCACGGCGACATCTTCCTCGGCGCTCCCGGAGCGATCATCAACGGCGGAAACACCATCCAGGCTGCTTTCACCGGGCAATATAACGATACTTCGGATCAGAACGTGACCGTCAAGTACTTGACTGTCGAGGACTACGACCCCATGCAGGGCGGCGGAGCGGTCAATAGCAACGGAAACAACGGCTGGACTGAGGAGAACGACCTTATAGAGGACAACAGTCCGGGCGCAGGAATGATGCTCGGCGGAGACAACATCGTCAGTGATAACTGCTTGACCGAGAACGGCGAATATGGCGCTCAGGGGTATTCTTATGTCGACGAGACGTACGAAGATACATTTACCGGCGGCGCCGACAACATCACGTTTACCAACAATGACGTATCATATAACAACACTCAGGATACGTCTTCGGGTATCGAGGGCGGCGTCAAGTTCTGGCAGAACGGCAATGTGACTGTCACCGGTAACTACTTCCACAACAACATTGATTCGCCCGGCGTGTGGATGGACACGGACAACGCCGGCTTCCTGGTTCAGGGCAATTACATCTCCGACAACGGCGGCGAAGGGCTGATGTATGAAATCAGCTACAACGCCGATATTGTCAGCAACACGTTCGTAGCCAATGGAATCGAGGCTGGTCCGGGAAATCCGGGATTCCCGACCGGTGCCATCTACATATCTGAGTCCGGTGGCAACAGCGGCGTTGCCAGCAACTATGCTGGCGAGCTCAACATCCAGAATAACGTGTTCAACGACAACTGGTCGGGTGTCGTGATCTACCAGAATTCGAACCGCTACGTAGGCGATGGCCAGGATCCCGGGACCCTTATCCCGCCGAGCGGGGTCGATATAGGCACCTGGATCAACACCGATGGCCCGGGCAACTGTCCTGCGAATCTGGCCGAGACATCGCCTATCGATTACCATTCGCTCTGTCAATGGCGGGCCCAGAACGTAACCGTGCAAGGCAATCAGTTCATGTTCAACCCGAGCGATGCGGTTTACGGCGGTCGCTGCACGGAGGCTAACAGCTGCGGGCAGAACGCCTTGTTCTCCGGCTACTCAAGCACTGCTGCGTATCCGGCGTATACGGTCTGCAATCTGATCTCCAATGATCAGGCTAACGTCTTCTCCGGCAATACCTACACCGGTCCGTGGTCGTTCGTATATTTCAACCAAGGGGATATTGCCACCTGGTCTGAGTGGACGTCCGGCCTTGCGAATGTCCAAGGCTCGGGCGATAATTTCGGGGCGCAAGATAGCGGTAGCACTCTTAACCCGTAGTTCTGCAAAGGGGCGCGGGGACCGGCAATGTCTCGCGCGGCAGTGGCCTGGCCGTCCCCTCCTAGCCGCGGCCAGGCCACTACGCGCCGACAGGGGTGCGGCCGGGCATTCGGTGACCAGCGCCGAACGGATTGGAGACGAGCCAGGCGGTCGTCTCAGCGCGGGTGGTTGTGCCCGGCCAGTTCGCCGAGCCGGGCCAGGAACAGCTTGAGGATCGGCGAAGCGTTGGATTTGCTGTAGCCGACCGCTATCTCGATCGTCGGTGGATCGCCTTCGAGCGGGCGGCTGACGACCGACTGCGGCAGCAGGTTGTTCGCGTAGGCGGGCATCAGCGCCAGCCCTCCGGTGGATGCGACCAGGGAGATGGCCATCGCTATGTTGTCCACTCCGTGATCTGGCTTGATATCGAGGCCTGAGCGGCGGAGATAGTTGTCGGTGACATCGCGCAGCACCGTTGCCTTGTTCGCCCCGCCGATAAATATCTCGCCCTGGAGGTCTTGCGGGCGAACTGTCTCGCGCGCAGTGAGACGGTGGTCGCTGGGCATCAAGGCGATGAGCGGCTCTCGGTCCACCACGTGGAAGCAGAGATCGTAGCCTGGCTCTATTCGCAGGAAGGCCAGGTCGAGGCGGCCGCGGGCAAGCGCGTCAGCGAGATCGGGCGAGTAGTCGCTGGAGATGGTGACCTGGATGTTCTTCAGTTCGTCGCGGAGCACGTGCATCGCCCGTGGCAGCCAGTTCATCTCGTGCCCGGTCTGGAATCCGATGGCGAACGTCTGCCGTGCCGGTGCTGCGGCCCGGCGCGCCGATTCGGCCGCGGCGTCGGCATGCATCAGCGCCAGGCGGGCGTGGTCGGCAAACGCTTTGCCGGCGGCGGTCAGCTCGACGCCACGCACGGTGCGCGTCAGCAGCGGCGCCCCGACCTCATGCTCCAGGTCGCGGATCTGCCGGCTGAGCGAGGGCTGTGAGGTATGCAACCGTCGCTCGGCAGCCTCGGTAAGGCTGCCCGCTTCGGCGACGGCAATGAAGTACCGCAGATGCCGCAGCTCCATGAGCCTCCATGCCTGCCAGGTATGACTACCAGCCTAACAAGTCTTTGTCAGCGGGGCCACGCGCTCCTAGCCTGGGACTGACGGCGGTATGGCACAGCGCCCTCGACGGCCAGCCATACTCCACGGTCACACCTAACGGGAGGTGGACGAAATGGATAAGCCCGTCGTTCTCATCACCGGAGCGCTCACCGGCATTGGTCGCGCGACCGCCTTCGCCTTCGCCAGGCAGGGCGGGCAAGTCGTGGTTGCGGGCCGGCATGATGAAGCCGGTACGGCGCTGGCTGAGGAAGTGCGCGCTTTCTGTTCGGAGGCCGAGTTCATCAAGGCTGACGTCCGTAACGACGATGACGTGCGCGCATTGGTCGACCAGGCCGTTGCTCAATTCGGCCGTCTGGATGTTGCGGTCAACAACGCGGGCACTGAAGGCCAAGGCGGCCCGATTACCGAACAGACCGCAGAGAGCTATGCCGCCACGTTCGACACGAACGTTCTCGGCGTGATCTTGAGCATGAAGCACGAGGTACGCGTCATGCGAGACCAGGGCGGCGGCAGCATCGTCAACATCTCCTCGACTTACGGACACAACGGCGCACCGGGAGCGTCGGTCTATGTCGGCAGCAAGCACGCCGTCGAAGGCATCACCAAGTCCGTGGCCCTCGAGACTGCCAAGTCCGGAATCCGCATCAATGCGGTGGCGCCCGGACCTACCGATACAGGCATGCTGACACGTTTCACCGGCACGCCGCAGAACAAGGCAAACCTGGCCGCAGAGGTTCCGATGGGCCGCCTGGCCCGCACCGAGGAGCTCGCAAACGCGATCGTCTTCATCGCATCCGACCAGGCCTCATACGTCACCGGCCACATCTTCGACGTCGACGGCGGTCACACCATCAACTGATCTGTCCAACCTGCCCTATGAAGCAGCGGCAAATCGGGCGCCGATCGACGAACGGCCTTGTCGGCCCGCATGGTGGGTAAGGGACAGGTCGGCAGACCGCCCGGCATCGACCGAACGGGGGTTTGATGTCCCGCGTCGTGATCACCGGCTCGCCGCGGCGGCCACGGTCACGCAGAAAGGCGGGAGAGGTCCATGTCCATTTCCAAGACAAGCCGCGTTGTTGTTCTCGGCGGCACCAGCGGGATCGGCCTGGCCATCGCGAAGGCAGCCGCTGCGGCCGGCGCGTCGGTCGCAGTCGCCTCCCGCAATCCCGCCTCAGTCGAATCAGCCCTGGCTGAACTGCCCGACGGATCGGCAGGCCGCGCCGTAGACGCATCCTCTGCCGAGGAACTGGCAGCGTTCTTCGACTTCCTGGGGGACTTCGACCACTTCGCCTACACGGCGGCCGGACCGCTGGTACCCACCCCGCTCGCCGAGTACACCGCGGAGGCCGGCCGTGCCTTCTTCGAACTGCGGCTGGTGGTCGCACTCAACGCGATCCGCCTCGCCGTCCCGCATATCCGGCCCGGCGGCTCGATCACGATGACTAGTGGCACGGCGGCGTTCCGGGGTGCGGCCGGCTGGGTCCTCGGCTCGGCTGCCTCGGGCGCGATCGTCTCGGCGGCCAGGGCGCTCGCCGTCGAACTGGCGCCCATCCGGGTCAACGTGGTCGCTCCGGGCGTCGTCCGCAGCCCGCTGTGGTCGCAGATCCCCGAAGCTGACCGCGAAGCCATGTACAACAACACCGGCTCCGGCCTGCCGCTCGGCCGCGTCGCTGAGGTGGAGGACATCGCCAAGGCCTACCTGCAGCTGATGGACCAGGACTACGCCACCGGAACCGTCGCCGTCATCGATGGCGGCATGATCCTCGTGTGACTCTGGTGATCGTCCCGACTGCTTGAATTGACGTCATGGCAGGCGAGTGCCTGCGGCTCCCGGCGGACCGAGACGGGCCGGCGTTACATGCGGAAGACTGAGTACTGATGGATGTCATCGCGATCGGTGACAACATGAGCGACTGCTACCTGACGGTAGGCGAGGTGTTCCCTGGCGGGAGCGCGGTCAACGTCGCGGTTGCGGTGGCCAGGTCCGGGGGCAGCAGCGGCTACGTCGGAGTGGTTGGCGACGACGCCCGCGGCCGGCTGCTGATGGACTCGCTGGCAGCCGAGCGGGTCGACACCCGGCGGCTCAGCGTCGCGTCCGGACCGACCGCCTGGTGCCAGGTCATGCATGCCAACGGGGAACGGCTCATCGGAACGCGGCAGCGTGGTGTGGCGGCGTTCCGGCCGACCGAGGATGACCTCGCGTTCGCGGCGACGGCCAGCATCATTCACTCCACGTACTGCAGCGGCCTGGAGGACGCGCTGCCTGAGCTGGCTCGCCGCGGCCGGGTGTCCTTCGACTTCAGCGACCACCTAGACGACGGATATGCCGATGACCTGCTGCCGTTTGTGAACGTCGCAGAGTTTTCTGCCGCCGCGCTCGGCGACCGGGAGTGCGCTGAGCTGGCGCGCTGGGCTGCTTCTCGCGGGCCTGCCGTTGTGCTGGTGACCAGGGGCAGCCGGGGCGCGACGTTCTTCGATGGCGCAGTCAGCGTCAGGGTGAGTGCCGCGCCGGCCGAAGTGATCGACTCGCTCGGTGCAGGCGACTCATTCATCGGCCGTGTTTTGCATGGCCTGATCCGCGGCGAGCCGGCTCAGGTGCTGCTTGAGGCAAGCGCCCGCGCTGCGGCACGGACCTGCTCGACCTGGGGGGCCTACGGACACGGGGTGCACGTGTCCGACTGCTGCGGCGGCCAGGGCGAGGCCGTTGCGGTCGCTCCCTAAGATGTAAGGGCCTGCGGGCGTGAGTAGTCTGCGACTATGACTGATCGTGCGCCCTTCGGCCGTACCGGGCATGAGAGCAGCCGTGTCATCTTCGGCGCAGCGGCGCTGGGGTCAATGCCGCAGGAGAGCGCCGACCGGATCCTCGCGATGTTGCTTGAGTTCGGCGTCAACCACATCGACACGGCGGCAGCCTACGGCGACTCAGAACTTCGGATCGCGCCATGGATGGCAGAGCACAGGAGACAGTTCTTCCTCGCCACCAAGACGGGAGAGCGCTCGGGCGACCAGGCACGCGCCAGTCTTGAGCTCTCACTGACCCGCCTCGGCGTCGACTCCGTCGATCTCATTCAGCTCCACAACCTCGTCGAGCCAGATGAGTGGGAGGAGGCCCACGGCCCAGGTGGCGCGGTCGAGGCCTTGGCCCGGGCCCGGGACGAGGGGCTCGCCCGGTTCATCGGCGTGACCGGGCACGGACTGCGGATTGCGGGCATGCACCTGCGGAGCCTGGAGCGGTTCGACTTCAGCTCGGTGCTCCTGCCGTACAACTACACGGTGATGTCTGATGACCGGTACCGGGCTGACATGGAAGCGCTGCTCGGGGTGTGCGAGCGGCGCGGCGTGGCGGTGCAGACGATCAAGTCCGTCGCGCGCCGGCGCTGGCCGGAAGCAGCGGAGCCCCAGTTCAGCTGGTATGAGCCGCTGGCCGACGGCGACGCGCTGGCTCGGGCGGTGCGTTACGTCCTTGGGCGTCCTGGCCTCTTCCTCAACTCGTCGAGCGACGCTCGCCTTCTCAGGCCGACGCTCGAGGCAGCCGCAGGCGGGCCGGTTCCGACAGACGAGGAGATGGCCGCTGACGTCGAGCGGCACCAGATCGAGCCGCTGTTCGACGGCGCGGAACTGGAGCGGATCTAGCGCTTGAGCCCCGACCGGTGGGTGCTCCGCCAGATCCATCGCCACGGCTGCGGCGGAATCGCTATCCGGTGATCCTCTTGCTGTGACGTGCGATCTGCTCATGCGTCTCCTGGCTTGCGAACACTTCGGAAAACTCGGTAATGCTGGCGTTGACTGAGGCATCGAGGGAGTTGTTGAGCCAGATGTCGAACAGCCGGCGCTGGGCAGCGGTCACAGTCCGCGGATGTGTCGCGATGCGGTCTAGCAAGCCCTCCGCAACCGGGGCGAGTTCCCCGGGCTCGGCCACCACGTTGGCAATGCTGTCGGGCGGCAGCTGGTCGAGTGCGTAGATATCGCCGGTGAGGACCATTTCACGCGCCTTGCTGAGCCCGACAAAGGCCGGAAGCAGAGCGGCGTCGATGACCGATGGGACGCCGACCTTGATCTCGGGCAGGCCGAAGGACGCGCCGGGGGTCACAACACGAAGATCACACGCCAGGGCCAGTTCGAACGCTGCCCCGAGGCAGTAGCCGTTGACCGCGGCGACAGTGACAACCGGCGAGTGCCGGATGGCGCGCATGACCTGGGCGAGATCGCCGATCAGGGCATGCGCCCCGGCAGGTGTCAGGCCGGCGAAGGCCTCGATGTTCATTCCGGCGCTGAACGCCGCCTGGCCTGCGCCGGTAAAGACAATCGCCTGCACGCCAGACGGGAGGCCGGCGATGACGTCGCGAAGCTCGCTGAGGTCCTCCGCATGCAAGATGTTTAGTTTCTCCGGCCGGTCGAAGGTGATCCAGAGGGCACGGCCGCGGTGCTGCGCCTTGATATACCGCATGTGCTACTGCTCCCATCCGCCGGCGCAACTGCGACCAGATCCCGGTGTTCTTCATGGAGCCGGCGATCCCGATAGGTCGGCTGCCGCTACGACTACTTGACGAAACTCCCGCGACGCGAGAGCCTCATTACATCCGATACATCTGATCATCATGATGCTTGTGGTTCTAGCGGCTCATTTGCCGTCATCAGCCGGGCCGACGTGCTGCCCGTCGCCGTAAGCCCATCTGCCGAGTGAAGGGACCCCATGTCCATGACGTCACACGCAACCGATCCGCAGCTGCTGTCGGGCCTGGCAGATTTCGTCGATCGTGAGGTCGTTGCACTGGAGCAGCAGCACGATGACGTGTTGCACGACGATACGCGGCTCTACTCAGCGGCCGGCGGCTACTCGCTAGAGACACAGGATCTAATGCGCACGGTTCGCATGGCCTCAGCCAAGGCTGGCTTCTATGCGATGTTGTGCCCGACCGAGATCGGCGGAGGTGGTTTGGGGCCGCTGGCGTCATACGAGACGTGGGAATTTCTCTACCATCGTTATGGTCCAGGGCGTTTGTTGCCATATCAAGCAATAGCGCACTGGACCAGCGGGCCTAGCTATTTGCTCGGGCACATGACCAATGCTATGCGCGAGCGAGTGCTCAGCGTGCTCTCATCTGGGGAGATGACCATGTGCTTCGCAATGTCTGAGCCGGACGCAGGCTCGGACGCGTGGTCGATGCAGACCAAGGCGGAGCGCCGCGGCGATACCTGGATTATCAACGGCACAAAACAGTGGATCTCAAATTCGCCGCATGCGAACTTTGTGCTTTTGTTCGCCGTCACAGATCGCGCGAAGTGTGCGGCTCACGAAGGGGGCATTAGCTGCTTCTTGATCCCCGCCGACTCTCCCGGCTTCGAAGTCACCAGCGTCATCAAACTGTACGGGCACAGGGGTGGCAACGAGGGCATCCTCTCGTTCACCGACGTCGTGGCGACTGAGGAGCAGTTGGTTGGCGACCTTGACGATGGATTTCGGCTAGCACTAGGCGGAGTGTCGCTCGGGCGCATGTACAACGCCGGACGCTCCGTGGGGCTAGCCCGGTGGGCTGTGGAACTTGCCGTGGAGTACGCGAAGGTCAGAAAAGCATTCGGTCACCCGATAGCTGACTACCAGGGCGTTTCCTTCCAATTGGCTGATTCGGCCATAGAAATTTACGCTGCTAAGACCATGGCCATCGACTGTGCGCGTCGCCTCGAAGCCGGAGACAGAGCTAGTCGAGAGATGGCGATGGTCAAGGCTTACTCGACCGAGATGTGCTTCCGGGTGTACGACCGTTGCATGCAGATCCATGGCGGCATGGGCCTGACGAACGACGTGCGCCTCTACGATGGATGGCACCAGTCGCGGGCTATCCGGATAGCGGACGGAAGCGGCGAGATCATGCGGCGGAACGTAGCCCGCGCCCTACTCAACGGCAATACGGACTTCTAACTACGGTCCGTGGCCCTGGGCGGCCCTGGCCTAGAGCCCAGCTCGCAGTAGCCGACGAAGCTGGTTCTCGCGCGCCGATTCGGCTGCCAGGGCCGGCTGCTGACGAGGTTCCCCGCTAACCCGAGGCGAGCAGCCTCTGGGCTTGACGAACATCTCGAGCCGCGAGAGTCTATTTACTATCCGATACATCTGATGATGATGATGCTTCCGCGCTGGCGGGTCCACTCCCGTCCCGGTGGGAAGGGAGAATCGCTTGGACCGCCGGGCAGCGGTCGTGGCGGTGGCCGATGCGGCGCTTCAGGACGGGGTGCTGGCGACACCGTCCACGCCGCTTGGCGCGCAGGCGAGGGTAGCTCGCGCTGCGCTCGCAGATGCAGGGCTGGACGTCGCCGACGTCGATGGCCTCTTTACCGCAGGATCGTGGGGCATTCCGGGAACCGGTCAGTTTCCAACGGCCACTCTTGCCGAGTACCTCGGCATCAACCCTCGGTACGCCGACGGCACGAATATTGGCGGTGCCGCCTTCGAAGCGCATCTGGGCCATGCCGTCACGGCGATCGAGGCAGGTCGGTGCGAACAGGCGCCGCCAGGGTCGGCGCTGCCGCGCAGGTGGACTTCCAGGTGATCGACGAGGAACTGACGATGCCGGTCTTGCGAATCGCCTCGGCCGGCACTGAGGAGACAGAATGACAGCGACCGACGTACCGCAAGCACGGCGGACGATCACCGACGAGTCAATCGAGGCGCTGCAGCGGCGGATCGGCATCCCGGTCAGGCGCACCTTGCGCCCGCACGTCGTCGCAGTGACGGAAGACTCGATCCGTCACTTCGCCAACGGGATCGGCCAGGACGATCCCATCTACTGCGACCCGGACTACGGCCGGACCAGCCCGTGGGGCAGCGTCATCGCCCCGCCGCTGTATTTCACGGCGATCGGGATCCGCGAGCCGGCCGAGTGGACGCCAGCGCAGGCCGAGGCCATGAGCGGCGGCGATCCGCTCGCGGGCATCGGCCAGTACATGATCAGGGAGAGCTGGACCTTCTACCGGCCGATTCAGCCCGGCGTCACAATCATGCAGCGACAGGCCCTGCACCGCGTTGAGCCCAGGCGATCGGAGACCGACGGGCGCATCTCGCTCCGGGTTACGCATCACACGACCCACCTGAGCTCGGACGGCTCGGTCTACGCCGTGACCGAGCGGACGTACCACCACTCGGACCGCGACTCGCACGGCGCTGGCGGGGCTAAGGAAGCGCCGCCGCTCGATCCGCCCCGCTACGATGCCGACGCGCTCGCCAAGATCGATGCCTGCTATGCGGCCGAGACCCAGCGGGGCTCGGAGCCACGGCACATCGAGGACGTCGCGGTCGGCGACAGCATCGGCACGATCGTGCGCGGGCCGCTGACGGTGACCGACATCATGGGCTACCACATCGGCACCGGCTGGGGCGGCTTCGGCGTCCGGCCGACGCGGCTGGCCTGGAAGCAGCGCCAGCGGATGCCGAAGCTCTTCGAGCCCAACTCGCAGGGCGTCCCCGACACCGTGCAGCGGTGCCACTGGGAGGACGAGTGGGCGCAGTCCCTCGGCCAGCCGCTCGCCTACGACTACGGCGCGATGCGGAGCAACTGGACGACGGGGCTGATCCGGAACTGGATGGGCGACAGCGGCTGGCTGTGGCAGTTCGAGTCGAGGATCCGCAGGTTCAATCATCGCGGCGACACGACCTGGATCAGCGGGACGGTGCACGGCGGTCGATACCGAGCGCTGCAGCGTCGACGTCGAGATCGAGGGGATCAACCAGCGCGGCACCCAGACCTGCTCGGCGTCGGCCACGATCCTGCTGCCCGCGCCGGGGGAAACCCGCCCCGCCATAGCCGAGCCCGAGTCAGCCTGAGGCAGAACAGGAGCGAGAATGTCAACTCCGGATAAGCCCGTTGCCGTGGTCACCGGGGCCGCCCAGGGCATCGGCGCGGCCATCGGCCGCCGGCTGAGCCACGACGGCTACCAGGTGGCACTGCTTGATCTTAAGGCCGACGCGGTGGAGGGCCTGGCCAAGGAATTGCGCGCCGACGGGCGGGAGGCGATCGCACTCAGCTGCGACGTCAGTTCACCCGATCAGGTCACCAGCGCGTTCGAGGCCATCGGCGATCAGTGGCAGCGGGTCGACGTGCTGGCCAGCAACGCCGGCATCACTCGCGACCACATGTTTCACAAGATGCCACCGCAGGACTGGGACGCGGTCATCGCGACCCATCTGCGCGGCGGGTACCTGGTGGCTCAGGCCGCGCAGCGATACATGGTCAGCAGCGCTCCGGGGCGATCATCTTCATCTCCTCGCGCGCGGCTACCGGGAACCGCGGTCAGGCGAACTACAGCGCGGCCAAGGCCGGGCTGGAGGGCCTGACCAAGACGCTGGCGATCGAACTCGGGCCATTCGGGATCACGGTGAACGCGATCTCGCCCGGCTTCATCGACTCGCCGATGACGCGGGCGATCGAGGAGCGGTCAGGGCGCAGCTGGGACGAGATCACCGCGGACGTGCTGGCCAGGAACTACATCAAGCGCCTCGGCCTGCCGGAGGACATCGCGGGTGTCGTCTCGTTCCTAGCTTCGCCCGATGCCACCTACCTGACCGGTCAGGTCCTTCAGGTCGGAGGACGCTGATGCACCTGGGCCTCAAGCTGGCCTACGACGGGAAAGACCTGGCCGCGGTCGTCGCGCTCGCTGAGCTCGCCGAGCGGGCCGGACTTGACTCCGTGTGGGCCGCTGAGGCATACGGCGCCGACGCCGTTACGCTCCTGTCCTTCATCGCCGGCCGCACTTCGAGGATCGGCCTCGGCAGCGGCATCCTGCAGATGCCGGCCAGGACGCCCGCGAACACGGCGATGACGGCGATGAGCCTGGACGCGCTATCGGGCGGCCGGTTCACTCTCGGTCTCGGCGCCTCAGGCCCGCAGGTCGTCGAGGGCTGGCATGGCGTCGCGTACGGCAAGCCGCTGCAGCGCAGCCGGGAGTACCTGGCAATCGTCCGGCAGGTGCTGGCCAGGGAGACGGTTGCCTACCAAGGTGAGACCTACCGCATCCCGTACGACGGCACGGACGCGACCGGACTGGGCAAGTCTCTGCGGTCGTCCATGCCGGCGCTGCGGCCGGAGCTGCCGATCTATCTCGCTGCCATCGGGCCGCGCAATGTATCGCTCGCGGCGGAGATCGCCGACGGCTGGCTGCCGACCTTCTACAGCCCCGAGCACCCTGACGTGTTCGCCGATAGCCTCAGCGCCGGCTTCGCGCGCGGCAACCGCGCCAGGGAGCAGTTCAACATCCTGCCGACCGCCTACGTCCGGGTCGGGCCCCGGCTGGAGGAGTGCTGCGACGCGCTCCGGCCCTATTTCTCTCTGTACATCGGTGGCATGGGAGCCCGTGGCCGCAATTTCTACTTCGACCTGATCTGCCGGTACGGATACGAGGATGTGGCAGTCAAGGTCCAGGACCTGTACCTCGACGGCCATGTGCGCGAGGCCACCGCAGCCGTCCCTGACAGCCTGATCGACGACATGTGCCTGGTCGGCCCGATCTCGCGGATCGCCGAGCGACTGCAGGCATGGCGCCAGTCCGGCGTCGACGGGATCTTGCTGCGAACTTCGCAGCCCGAGACATTCGAGCAACTAAGGAAACTGGCATGACCGACACGACGTCCGGCGCAGCCGTTGCCCAGTACGGTCCGGCCGATCAGATCCCCGAGGAGTACCTGCTCTCGCCGGAGCAGCGGGACTTCGCCGCCACTCTGGGCTCCTACCTTGAGCGGCACTACGGACACGATGAGCTGCGCCGGGCGCTCGACGAGGGCGGGGCAGGCGACCGAGAGCGCTGGCAGACCATGGCCGGCGAGCTGGCACTGCCCGCCGCGCTGGTCCCGGCCGACAGCGGCGGGCTGGGCTTCGGCGCCCTGGAGGCCATGGTGATCGCGCAGGAACTTGGGCGCGTCCTGTACCGGGGTCCCTGGCTTGCGACCAGCGTTCTGGCCGGGACCGCCCTGTCCGCGGCAGGCGGCACTGATGCCGCCGCGGTGCTGGGGGCGATCGCGTCCGGGGAGGCCACGGCCTGCCTGGCCGACGACGAGGTGACGACCCGTAGCCGCAACGCGGAGGCACCGGTGGCTCAGCCGGCAGGCAAGGGGGGACACGTCGTCCGCGGGCGGGCCCGTTTCGTGCTCGACGGCGCGACTGCCGGCAACGTGCTGGTGGTCGCCGGCGATGATGACGGCGGGAGCCTCTACCTCGTCAGCGAACGAGGCCAACTGGGCCTGGAGACGCTGGAAACGCTCGACCTGACCCGGCCGATGACCGCGATCACGTTCGATGCGGCCCCGGCGACCCGGATAGGCCCGCCCGGAGCCGCGGCTGCCGTCCGCCAGTCCGTGCACCTGCTGGCTGGCCTGGCGTCCGCCGCCGAAGGGCTCGGCGGCATGGAACGCTGCCTGGACATGGCGACTGAGTACGCCAAGACCAGGATTCAGTACGGCCGCGTGATCGGCAGTTACCAGGCGATCAAGCACAAGCTCGCTGACCTGCTGGTCCTGGTTGAGATCACCCGCACTGCCGTGCAGCACGCCGCCTGGAGCGTCGCGGCCGGCGACCCGGCTGCGGCACTGACCGTGCACACCGCCCAGGTTCAGGCGAGCAGTTCCTACCTGCGCCTGACCGCTGACAACATCCAGATCCACGGCGGTATCGGCTTCACCTTCGATCACGACGCGCACCTGTACTTCCGGCGGGCGAAGTCCATGCAACTGCTGTTCGGCAGCCCTGACTTTCACCGGGACCGGGTCGCGGACATCGTGGGTATCTGAGAGCGAATGGCGGAGACGAGATGACGGGTAACGGCGCGACCATCACTGCCGCGAGCAGCGACGCGGAGGTCATCGAGTTTGTCCGGGCCTGGCTGGCCACGGCCCTTCCGGCCGAGTGGCTGAAGGCCGTCGAGGAGGAGGACGCGGACACCATCCGGGCGTTGCGCGACGCGACCGATGAGCACGAGTGGTTCGACCGGCTTGGCGGCGCCGGCCTGGCCACGCCGGCCTGGCCCATTGAGTACGGCGGTCTCGGCCTCACCCCGAAGCAGCAGCGGCTGGTGAATGGGGAGCTCAGCCGGTACAAGACTCCGCGGTTCTGGAACCACATCGGCATCGGAACGGCGGGCCCGGCGATCCTGCAGTGGGGCACCGACCAGCAGCGGGCCGACCGGCTCCCGAACGTCGGGACGCATCGCGAGATCTGGTGTCAGCTGTTCAGCGAGCCTGGAGCAGGATCGGACCTGGCCGGGCTGGCTACTCGCGCGGTACGGGATGGCGACGGCTGGCTCGTCAACGGGTCGAAAATCTGGTCGTCGGGGGCCCATCACTCTGACTGGGGCTTCCTGCTAACCCGCACCGACATCGACGCGCCCAAGCATCAGGGCATCACGGTCTTCATGCTTAAGATGGATACGCCCGGCATTACTATCCGGCCGCTGCGGCACATCACCGGCGATCACGAGTTCAATCAGCTCTTCTTCGACAACGTCTTCATCCCGGATGAGCACCGGATCGGGCCCGTCAACGACGGCTGGCGGGTCACCCAGACAGTCCTCATCAACGAGCGGGTACCCGGCGGGGGCGAAGGCGCAATGCTGCCCGGTACCCGGACGGGACGCTCGGTCGCCAGCGTCATCGAGCACTTCTCGCCCGTCACCGATCCGCAGCTGCGCCAGCGGCTGGCGCAAGTCTGGATTGACGATCAGCTGATCGCGCAGACCAATCTGCGTACGGCAGCGCTGCGCAGGGCCGGCAAGACGGCGACCCAGCAGGCGTCCATCATGAAGCTGAGTTCCAGCGAGTTCCTGCAGCGACTGCAGGACCTGCTGCTGGACCTGGACGGCGCGGACGCGGTCGCCTGGTCAGAGGGCGACCGGTGGCGGCAGAACAGCGCCTGGGCGTTCCTGCGGGTGCGTGCCCGCACCATCGCGGGCGGCACCAGCGAGATTCAGCGCAACATCATCGGCGAGCGGCTCCTCGGCTTGCCGAAAGAGCCAATGCTGCCGACCAGCACGCCCTGGAAGGACATCCCCCGATCATGAAGCCGATTTCACGCCGGGTAGTTAGGGAGCAGAGTCGTGGACGCGCTACTGACTGACGAGCAGAACGACCTGCGAGAGGCAGCGGCGTCGCTCGCGCGGGACACCGGCACCGGTACCGTCGGCGAACTCGCAGACGGTGATCCAGACCGCGCCTGGGAGCTACTGAGCCGAAGCGGCTTCCTTGCCTTGCGTGTCCCGGACAACCTCGGCGCACCGCAGGCGTCCGGTGTCGAGGTTGCGGTGGTGACCGAGCAGCTCGCCACCCATCTGGTCCGGGCCCCGTTCCTCGGCTGCGGCGTGCTCGCAGCGGAGCTTGCGAGGCTGGCGGGTGCAGACGACGTCCTCGCCGCGATCGGCAGCGGAGAGCGGAGAGTCACGGTGTGCCTGAGCCGCGACCTGACCGAACTCGCGAGCATCCCGGGCGGCCCGGCCATCGCCTTCGACGCAGCTGGCTGCGATGCAGCCCTGGCGCTGCGCGGCAGCGAGCTTGTCCTGCTGGAGCTGGAGAAGCCGGCTTTGCCGTGCATTGATCTCACCCGCAGCGTGGCCGAGATCGGGACGCCGGCCACCGGGACTGCCGTCGGCCAGTTCGGCCAGGACGGCCTCGAGCGCTGGACGGCCCTGGCACTGACCGCCCTGGCCGCCGACCTCGTCGGCACCATGCAGGGTGCGCTCTCGCTGGCGACCCGGTACGCGACCGAGCGCGAGCAGTTCGGTGCGCCGATCGGATCGTTCCAGGCTGTCGCGCACCTGTGCGCCGAGCAGGCCGTGCGGGTGGCCAGCGCGCGCAGCGCGATGCACTACGCGGCCTGGTGCGTGGACGAGTCGCCCGCTGAGGCTCTTGACGCGGCGCGCATCGCCAAGGCATACGCATCGGAGTCGGCGCGCACGGTGACCGAGGCCGCAATCCAGGTACACGGCGGAATCGGCATGACGTGGGAATGCCTGGCCCACCTGTACCTGCGCCGTGCCCTGATGGCCGACGCCGTCCTCGGCGATGACAGTTACCAGCTCACCCGGCTCGCCGCTGCGGCTCAGGAGGTTTACGCCTGATGGACTTTCGTGACTCACCCGAGGAAGCTGACTTCCGGGCCCGGCTGCGCACGTGGGTGGCGGGCAACATTCCGCCCGGCGGATTCCGGCCCGCAGATCAGGAGCGCAACAGCTTCGACCTGGAGTGGCACAGGATTCTGTACAAGGCGGGCTGGATGGGCCTGTCGTGGCCTAAATCCGTGGGCGGTCAGGAACTCGGGCCGATGTACGACGCGATCCTTAACGAGGAACTGGGCGCGGCCGGCGCGCCGAGACCACCGTCCATCGGCTTCCTCGGGCGGGTGATACTGCAGTACGGCACGCCCGAGCAACAGGCGCAGTACCTGCCCGGACTGCTGAGCGGGACGTACCAGTGGTGTCAGGGATTCAGTGAGCCCGGCGCCGGCTCGGATCTAGCGTCACTGCGCACGCGGGCGGACAGAACCGACGGCGGATACGTCGCCAACGGGCAGAAAGTCTGGACGAGCCGGGCGCAGTGGTCGGACTACTGCCTGCTGCTGGCGCGCAGCGATCCGGAATCCACCCGGCATCGCGGCCTGTCGTGCTTCGTCGTCAAGACTGATTCGCCGGGCATGACCATCCGCCCGATCGTGCAGATCTCCGGCGACCGGCAGTTCTGCGAGGTCTTCTACGACTCGGTCTTCATCCCGGAGAGCCAGCGAATCGGGCCCGAAGGCGACGGCTGGAAGCTGGCCATGTCGACGGTCGCGTACGAGCGCGGCCCGGCCGACATCGGCGCGATTTCCAAGCACCGGCGGACGCTGGCTGAGCTGCAGAAGCTGGCCGCGACATCGGCGCGCCTGGACGCCGCCAGCCGGGTGGCCCGGTGCCGGGTTCAGGTCGAGGTCCTTCGGCTGCACGTTCTGGCGAGCCTGTCGCAGCGCGCTCGCGGCCAGTCACCGGGCCCGGAAGGCTCGGTCGACAAGCTGCTGATGTCGCAGACCGATCAGCTGCTGGCGCAC
The DNA here is from genome assembly GCA_963831615.1 of uncultured Actinomycetota bacterium. Taxonomy (GTDB): domain Bacteria; phylum Actinomycetota; class Actinomycetes; order Streptosporangiales; family Streptosporangiaceae; genus JAJYUU01. The sequence continues at coordinate 2,447,175 of CAWHQU010000008.1, forward strand.
ACCAAGATGTACCTGCTCGGATCGGCCCCGCTGCTCGGCGGGGCGCCAGGTGAGCTGCACGACTACCTCTTCTCCCGCGCCGCGACCATCTACGGCGGGACCGCGCAGATCCAGAAGTCCATCGTCGCCGAGCGAATCCTTGGCCTGCCGAGGGCTGCGAGGCGGTAACCGATCCGCGAGCCGGGCCGCTGACTACGCAGTCAGCGGGGTCGGCGGCGCATGGAGCGGGCGATGATATTGCGCTGGATCTGCGACGTTCCGCCGCCGATCGTGGCCTGCATGCCCTCGCGGAAGTAGCGCTCCATGTCCGCCTCGGGAAGCATGCCTGCTCCGCCCATGATCTGCACGCCGTCTCTGCTGACGCTCTGCAGCGCCTCCGAGGCGAACAGCTTGGCCATCGCGACCTCACGAGCCGCCAGCGAGCCCGCGTCGGCCATGGCGGCCGCCCGGTACACGAGCAGCCGCGCGGCATCCACCTTGGTCTGCATGTCGGCCAGCATGTGGCTGAGCGCCTGGAACTCGAACAGGGCCTGGCCGAACTGCCGCCGGTCCTGCGCGTACTGGCTCGCGTCGTCCACCGCCTGCTGGGCGCAGCCGACATACGCGGCGGCAATCGCGATCCGTTCCAGCAGCAGGTGCCGGGTGATGATCTCCCAGCCCTGACCCTCGGCACCGATGAGGCCGGTGACGGGCACCCTGGTGCCGTCCAGGAAGATCTGGTTAGTCCCTGTGCCCCGCCGTGCGAGCGTCTTGAGCTTCCTCAGTTCCATGCCTGGCAGGTCATTGGGAAGCAGGACGACCGAGAGCCCGGCGTGCTTGGCCGCAGCCGGATCCGTCCGGACCAGGGTGAAGATGTGCGCGCCCGGCGCGCTCGACCCGGAGCACCACTGCTTGAGCCCGGTCAGCACGTAATGATCGCCGTCGCGCACCGCGCGGGTGGCAGCCGCCGCTGCGTCGGAGCCGGACTCTGGCTCGGAGATCGCGACGCAGAAGCAGATGCTGCCATCGAGGTAGCCGGGAATGAACCGCGCGATCTGGCCGGCCGTCCCGTAGTGGATAAGGTTCATCGCGGAGAACGTGGAGACACTCGCAGCGATAGCGAAATCAACGCCGTACTTGCCCATTGCCTCGCAGAGCAGGGCGTAAGCCAGGGTGTTCCCGCCCGAGCCGCCATGTTCCTCGGGGATGAGCAGGCCCAGGTATCCGCTCGCCGCGAGCTTGGCATAGCCCTCGGTGTAGTACTGCCGGTCCATGTCGCAGTCCCGCACGTACTCGCGCGTGATCTGCTCGTCCATGAAGCGGTGACAGGCGCTGCGCCACTCTTGCTGTTCGGCATCGAGGAAATCCGAGAACGTCACGCTTCCTCCGTAGCCCACTGAACCTCGCCTGCCGACGCAAGCTTGCTCGGGATTGCGCACCCGAGCGCGAGCTCGGTCTGATGCACCACGTCGACCAGAGTGGCGATCTCGATCCCCGTGCTGATGCCCATGCCGTTGAGCATGCTCACCAGCGATTCCGTCGCGACGTTGCCCGTCGCGCCCTTCGCGAACTGGCAGCCGCCGAGCTCGCCGTAGCTGGTCTCAAAGCTGTCCACCCCGAGTTGGAGCGACATGAGGATGTTCGCCAGCCCCGCGCCTCTGGTGTCATGGAAATGCATAGTGATCGCCGCGCCGGAGGCGACCGGTCCGACTGCGTCCATGACCTGCGTGACCTGCCGCGGACTCGCCATCCCGGTCGTGTCGCCGAGGACGATCTCGCGCGCACCGAACGAGACCAGAGCAGCGACAAGCTCAGCCACATCAGCTGGTGCAACGGCGCCCGCCAGAGAGTCGCCAAATGCGGTCGCCACGCTGGCAACGAGGCCCAGGCCGTACTGACCCAGCCGCTGCGACATCGCCTGGATGCCGTCCAGCGTCTCAGCGATGCTGCGGTTAAGGTTGGCGCGGTTGTGGGCTTCGCTGGCAGAGACGACCACGCCGATCTCGTCAACAGGGGCTCCGGCCTCGACGAGGGGCAGCAACCGGTCCAGGCCCCGCTGGTTCGGCACGAGGACCTCGTAACTCACCCCGGGCCGGCGGTTCAGCTGCGCCAGCAGGTCGTCGGCGTCGGCCAGCTGGGGCACCCATTTCGGGCTGACCATCGAGGTAACGCTGATGCGCCGGAGGCCTGCATCGAGCAGGCGCTCGATCAGCCGCAGCTTAACGGGCGTGGGGATGAACGGCTCGTCGATGTTCTGCCAGCCGTCCCTGGGACCTTCTTCACGGATGCGAACTGTCGCTGGAAGTGCGTTCACGCTGATACTCCGCCTGGTGTTACCTGATCCGCGTCAGCGGGCATGCGCAGGCTGACCTTTCTTATTTTCCCTACGCTCGTCCGGGGCAGCGCATCGACAACCCGGAAGGCACGCGGGCGCTTGCTCGGTGCTAGCGCACTCGCCGACCAGTCGGCCAGGCTCTCAACCACGCGGGCCGGATCCAGTCCCGGCTCGATGACGATGTAGGCGACAGGCACCTCGTCTAGTACCTCATGCGGCTCGCCGACGACGGCCACCTCCCGGACTGCGTCGTGCCCGGACAGCACCGTCTCGATCTCGACTGCGCTGACGTTCTCACCGCCGACCTTCAGGATGTCGGAACGCCGGCCGTGAAAGAAGTGGTAGCCGGCGGCATCGCGGTGCGCGAAGTCGCCGGTCAGCAGGCCCGCAAGCGTAAAGGTTTCGCGCGTGGCCTGCTCGTTGCGCCAGTAGCCAGGCGAGATGTCGATGCCGGCGACGCCCCCGACTACGACCTCGCCCTCCTCATCTGGCCCGGTCTCCTGGCCGTCGGCGGCCAGCACTCGCACCTGGCAGCCCCCGGTCACCCGTCCCATGCTGTCCGTGAGCGGGCGGTCCGCCGGGTTGGTCAGCACGGCGGCCATCGTCTCGGTCATGCCGTACAACTGCCGCGGCGCGCAGGAGGCGAGCCGGGCGAAGCTGGCGTACTCGGCCGCGGTCAGGTTCTGCGCGTACCAGCAGTGCCTGAGCCCGGCCGGCGGCGTGTCTGATGGCGTCGCCCGGAGAATCATGCGGATCGGCGCGGCGAACAGGCTCGCGTGCGTTGCCGCGACAGTGCGAGCGGAGGCGATGAACCCGCTCGCCGAGAACCGGGGCAGCAGGTATACGTGGGCGCCGCGACTGATCGCGGCGGCAAAGCAGTAGTACTGAGCGTTCGCGTGGAAGAGGGGCAGGCAGACGATCCACCTGCTCTCAGCGCTCACGTCGGCGGCGGCAGCCATGACCTCGCCGGCCCGGCTGTAGTTGGCCTGGGTGACGATGACCGCTTTCGGTGCGCTGGTAGTGCCCGAAGTGAAGAGCAGGGCGGCCGGCGCCATCGGCGGCACGGCGGCCGGGTCCGCGATGCTGCCATGCTGGCCGAGCGCTGTGGCGCCCGGCTCGCAGCTGATAACCACAGCGGGCGGCCGGTTCGCCAGTTCCCGGGCACGGTCGTAGACCTGCGCGTTCGCTTCGGTCACCACGGCCGTGGTCGGCTCAGCCAGGTTGATCTGGGCAGCCAGTTCGGGCGCGGTCGCCCGCGGGTCGGCCGCGACCATGATCGCGCCGAGCCGCGAGGTCGCCAGCCACGTCAGGACGAAGGCCGGCCCATTGGGGTGGATCAGGTGGACACGATCACCGGCGCCGACTCCGGCGTGAGCAAGACTGCCGCTGGCCCCAGCCACCAGGTCGTCGAACTCTGCGTATGACCACGTCATGCTCGGCCCTTGCTCTGGCAGCCAGGTGAGGAACGGCCGGCTGCCATGGCGGGCGATGGTCGCCTGCCAGACCTGGGAGAACGGCGAGGTGCTCATCGACGCCAGCGGCCTTTCCTATATGTCAGATGAAACATATCTTTGTTATACCCGGAGTTCATTGGCCGGTCCAGACCGGTGCTCGCTTCTCCCGGAAGGCAGCGATGGCTTCGCGTGCATCCGCGGTGGCGCCCAGCCGGAGCGTGCATTCCTGTTCGAGCTGGTAGCCCTCATCGATCGGTTCGCCGGTGAAGTACATCCTGCGGGCCCAGCCCTGCGGCAGGATCCTGCTGAGATGCCCGGCCGCCGCCGCAGCGGCCAACGTTGATCTCGGTCAGGCCGATGTGGTCGGTGGTCGTGGTGACCGCCACTGGAGCCTCACGCCCGGCAGATGGCGTCATCGTCAGTTCCTCCGAGGGCTGCATGCCCGGTGGCGGGTGATATCAGCACGGCGGTAATCAGGCGCAGGAGCCCGACCAGCGCGAGCGGCTGGTCCAGCAGCACGTGGTGACCAGCTTCCGGAATGGTGGACACGATCATGCGGGGTACAAGATGGCGGATGAGCAGCGCCGCCGCCTTGTCAGTGCTGCCGTGCTCGGCAATCAGGGCGAAGACCGGGCAGCCGAGAGATGCCGCCACGATCGTCTCGGATCGCCGCCTGTGATGGATATTCACGTCGTGGGCCCAGGTCCAGCCTCGCTCGACCTGGCGCACCGAATGCCGGGCGACGTGCCGGACTATGAACGGAAGAGCGCCCGGCTGAGCCGGCCTCAGCTGGAAGCGGCGAATGATCTCATCGTGGTCGCGGTACACGCGGTACTGGTCAGGCAGAGCACGCCGCCGTATCGGCTGCGGGGCCGGCGGTGGCAGCGGACTGTCGACCGTGACGATCCCGGACAGGTCATGTCCGTAATGCTCGGCCGTTTTCCACGCGACGCGGCCTCCGGCGCTGTGACCGATGAGCAGCGGCTTCTCGCTGGAGGACGCTGCGCACACCGCCATGACGTCCTCGGCCCAGCCGGTGAGCGTGTACTCGGCACGGTAATCGCTGCTCCCGTGCCCAGCAAGGTCGATGGCCACGACCTGAAGGCCAGGAGCCAGAAGCAACGGCGCGATGTGATCCCACCAGTGCGAATTGGCGCCCGCGCCATGCAGCAGGACGAGAGGGCGGCCGCGCGGGTCGCCCCACCGGTAGGCCCTGACATTGCGGTTGCCGCGATCGATGTCCAGGATCTCCGGCACGACGGCGAGAGCTTCGGTGAACCACGCCGGCGCATCGTGCGCGCGGTCCGTCGGCGTAGTGCCGGGCGGTGCCGCCTCCCCTGACCAGGCTGTCTCGGCCGCCACACATTCTCCCGTGCGGACCGGACTGGCGCCTGCGCCGAGTGCGGCCCTATAGTCGGATACATCTGATCAGTCTTAGCTTTCACTGTACCGCCTCGCGATTTCCAGTCCAGGCCTAACTGGATCGACGGCCGGGCGCTTGACGAAACCCCGCAGGAGCGCGAACATGAGCGCGCCGGCCAGCAAGGTCGCCAGCTAGGTGAGAACGAAGGCTGGTGGACACGTCTCTGCACTTTCGGCGCGCCGAGCCGGCTCATGGTCCACCACCCGGCCCGGCGGGGCCTGGCGCTGCTAGACTCACGGCAAGAACCGGATAGATAGGACGGTACGGTGGGGCAAATCGACCGTTCGCTCGCGGCCAGGGCCCCGGTCGTCTCAGGTGCTTCCTTTCTCGCCGAGACGCTGCGCGCCGAGATCCTCGAGGCCCGTTATCCGCCAGGGACCCGTCTGTATAACTTGCGGGAGCTGCAGGAACGAAGCGGCTACAGTCTCAGTGTCGTCCGCGAGGCACTACAGCTGCTGCAGGCATCCGGACTCGTCACGGTCCGGCAGGGCGCCAAGGGCGGCGTCTTCATGCGGCAGGCAGATTATGAGGTCCTGACGCAGTCTCTCGGCGCGCTGATGGTCACCAACAACATCAGTCATGCCGCGCTGATCGAGTCGCGCCAGGAACTCGAAGGCGTCTGTGCCGCGCTGGCCGCGCGGCACGCCTCGGGCGCGCAGGTCGAGCAGCTCCGCGAGTCGGTCGGAATCACTGGTGAACTGGTCAGCGACCCAGTGCGTTTCACGCTGGAGAACGTCCGTTTCCATCGGCTCATCAGCGAGGCCACCGGCAACGCTGTGATCATCGCCGTGTCGGCGGCCCTCAGTGATTTGTTCTTCCAGGAAACTGTCAACGTCAACTACTCTGAGTCAGCACTGCGGGCCACCGTGCGTGCTCATACACGTATCGTGAAGGCGCTGTCCGAGCGTGACAGCGAAGTTGCGCGCGCGGCGATGATGAAGCACGTATCGGGTTACGACGAGTACCTCAGCCAGACCGAGCAGCTGAAATCTCGCCTCTGACGCTGGCTTGACGGGGCTGGTGCGTCGGGCTTGTTCGGGCTGGTGCCGCGTGCTGCCGGAGCGATGGACAAGAGTGCGGGCTCGTTCCTTATCCGCGTGTGCGGGGCCCCTGGCCTGGGCTGCTGACTCTGCTGGCGTTTCTGGAGCGTGCGCGGCTGGGGCTGCGTGCTGCCTGTGGTGGCTGGTCTTGGCGGGGTTGCCAGTGGATTGTGCCCCTGTCATGATGGAGACATCAGATCAATCGGTTACTTATGATTCTCCCAGTGGCCCGGGTTCGCGGCTGTTCTGGGTTGCGGCCGGATGAGGTGTCATGCTGCTCAAGCCTGTCGACGAGCTCTCCGTGGGTGAGATGGTGCCGGCCAGGGGCCGGACGGTGACCGAGACGGATGTGGTCTCGTTCTGTTACCTGACGGGGAACTGGCTGGAGATCCACTCGAATGAGGAGGTCGCCGCCCGGACGCCGTATGGTCGCCGGCTGGTGCAGGGCAGCCTGGTCTTCTCGATCATCCCCGGGCTCGTGGCCTGGGACGCGCGGTACACGATCGCCATGTATGCGGTCGACGACATGCGGTTTCCGCGGCCGGTGTTCATCGGTGACACGATCACGGCGCAGATTGCCGTGGAGGACGTGCAGATGCGCGATGCGGACACGGGCATCGCCACTTTCGCGGTGACGGTCGTGAACCAGCGCGATGAGGTGGTGCAGACGTTCCGGATGCGCATTCTTGGCCGGCGTGCGCGCGCGGTGGCGGCCATCGCCGCGAACAGCGTGCCTGGCCAGGCCGAGGCGGGCCAGGCCGAGGCCGTGGTGCCGGCCGAGCTTGAGGACGCCTGAGGCGCAGGCGCTGCAGTCGGAGATCGGGAAGGCGGGAAGCATGAGTGACGAGCTCCTGGTGGAGCGTGACGGCCCGGTTGTGACGGTGACGATCAACAGGGAGTCGAGCCTGAACTCGCTCAGCGACGAGGTTCACCGGGCGCTTCCGGAGACGTGGCAGTCGGTCCGGAAGGATCCCTCGATCCGGGCGATCATCATTACCGGGGCGGGGACGCGTGCGTTCTGCGTCGGCATGGACCTGCGCCAGAACGTCGCGCGCGGCGGGCACCGTCCGCGGGCGAATCCCGACGCTCCGCTGAAGGGCAGCATCGGGATGACACCGCTGAACAACGGTGTCTGGGTGCCGACGATTGTCGCGGTCAACGGGATGTGCGTGGCGGGCGGGCTGCATTTCGTGGTGGACGCCGACATCGTGATCGCCTCGACGAATGCCAGTTTCTTCGACACCCACACGATGGTCGGCCAGGTCGCGGCGCTCGAGCCGATCGGGCTGCTGCCGCGGATCGGGGTCGGGAACGCGCTGCGGATGATCACGCTGGGCCGGGAAGGCCGGCTGTCGGCCGAGGACGCGCTGCGGATCTCGCTGGTGAGTGAGGTCGTTGCTCCTGACCAGCTGCTGCCCCGGGCAAGGGAGCTGGCGGCCGTGGCGGCGAAGGTCTCGCCGACAACCTATGAGCTGTCCAAGCGGGTCATCTGGGACGCCGTCGACCTCCCGCTGACCGACGCGCTGCAGCACGGCTATGAAGTACTCAAGGCCCACCAGTCCCACCCCGACAACCTCGAGGGCCCCCGCGCCTTCGTCGAAAAGCGCGAACCCCGGTGGGTCACCACCCCACCCGACAGCGAATAAAGGCACCACCGCGATGAACCTGGATGACGCTGCCAGCGACCCCCGTACCGTTCCCGAGATGTTTGAGCACCGGCTCGCTGTCGAGCCGGATGCCCCGTTCCTGATGGCAAGTGATGGGCGATTCTGGACATTCCGAGACCTCGACACGACGGCCGGCTTGCTGACGGAGCGACTGCGAGCTCATGGCGTAACCGCGGGCGATGTCGTCGGGCTCTATCAGTGGAACGATCCTTCCTGGTTCGTCTCGGCGCTCGCCACCTGGCGGCTGCGCGCGGTCATGGCCGGCTGCGGGTCGGTCTCACCGCCCGCCGAGGCTGTGCGGCGATTCTCTCTGGTCAGCCCGAAGGTCGTTATCTCAAGTGAGCCTGCCGACCTGGGTGGCCTGCCGGTCATCAAGGTGGGAGTGGCCGGCGAGATCGAGGACGCGGACTCCTCCCCGGCTGAGATCGGGAGCGAGGCGCCCGGCTCAGATCAGCCGCCGTCACCTGATGACCCCGCTGCGGTGTTCTTCACGAGCGGCACGACAGGGGATGCCAAGGCAGTCCTCAAGCTCCACAGTGAACTGGCCGAGGGGCCCCGGCAGACCGCGGCGGTGTACTCGCGCTCGCCTGCGTTCCGGCCTCGGATGGCCGCGCCCAGCAAGCCGCCGGCACTGTCGTTCAACCCGTTCGGCCAGGCTGCCTGCTATGGCCGGCTGATCTTCCGGCTCTACGTCGGACGGCCGCTGATCCTGATCAGGAAGTTCGACGTCACCGTGGTGCAGCAACTGGCATCCCGGTACCCCTTCGACACACTGCAGCTGACGCCGGCGATGGTGCACTCCCTGGCGTTCACGGAACTAGACCTGAATCTGAGCTCGCTGCAGTACGTGAACACCGGTACCGCGCCGCTGTCCCCGGCCACCAGGGACGCCTTCGAGCGCAGATACGGAGTCCCGGTCCTGCAGGCCTACGGCTCGACTGAGGGCGGGGTCACGGCACGGGAGAGCTTCGAGGACGCTGTCGCGGGCCGCCGCGGGCCGGGCTCGGTCGGGCGGATCTCGCCCGACAGCATCTGGCGTATCGTCACCCCGGCCGGGACTGACGCCGCCGCCGGCGAGGAAGGCGAAATCCTCGGGAAGCCCGGGAACATCTCGATGCCCGAGGCCGGTATCACGCCGTTGTCCCTCGACGCGGACGGCTGGTACCACACCGGCGATCTTGGCCGGATCGACGAGCACGGCATTCTGTACATCACCGGCCGGGTCAAGGACATGCTGATCGTGGGCGGATTCAACGTCCAGCCGTCCGAAGTCGAGGACGCACTGCGAAAGTCGCCGCTCGTGCGCGACGCTCTCGTCGTCGGGCTGCCGGATGATCGCCTGGGCGATATCCCGTCCGCAGCGCTGGTCTGGGAGCCCGACGAGGTTCGCGACCTGGCTGAGCCTGAGGCCCTCGCCCAGGTTATTGCTGCCGCTCGCGGCCAGCTGGCCGCCTATAAGGTCCCGCGCCGCTGGCTCATCGTCGATCAGATCCCCCTGACACCGAATATGAAGCCTGATCGCATCGGGCTGGGCCGGCTTGCGGCGGAGAGGTCGCGGACTGCAGCAGAAATCAGCGACGGCCATTCCGCCGTGCTGCAGGGAGGCCCCCAAGGACCTGGCTCGTGACCACGATGCCGAAGTACCCCGTGCTGCCGTAGCGGTAGCCAGCATCCCCTGCCTGATCCCGTTGCTCATGCAGTGTGCGGGGCCCCTGGCCTGGGCTGCTGACTCTGCTGGCGTTTCTGGAGCGTGCGCGGCTGGGGCTGCGTGCTGCCTGTGGTGGCTGGTCTTGGCGGGGTTGCCAGTGGATTGTGCCCCTGTCATGATGGAGACATCAGATCAATCGGTTACTTATGATTCTCCCAGTGGCCCGGGTTCGCGGCTGTTCTGGGTTGCGGCCGGATGAGGTGTCATGCTGCTCAAGCCTGTCGACGAGCTCTCCGTGGGTGAGATGGTGCCGGCCAGGGGCCGGACGGTGACCGAGACGGATGTGGTCTCGTTCTGTTACCTGACGGGGAACTGGCTGGAGATCCACTCGAATGAGGAGGTCGCCGCCCGGACGCCGTATGGTCGCCGGCTGGTGCAGGGCAGCCTGGTCTTCTCGATCATCCCCGGGCTCGTGGCCTGGGACGCGCGGTACACGATCGCCATGTATGCGGTCGACGACATGCGGTTTCCGCGGCCGGTGTTCATCGGTGACACGATCACGGCGCAGATTGCCGTGGAGGACGTGCAGATGCGCGATGCGGACACGGGCATCGCCACTTTCGCGGTGACGGTCGTGAACCAGCGCGATGAGGTGGTGCAGACGTTCCGGATGCGCATTCTTGGCCGGCGTGCGCGCGCGGTGGCGGCCATCGCCGCGAACAGCGTGCCTGGCCAGGCCGAGGCGGGCCAGGCCGAGGCCGTGGTGCCGGCCGAGCTTGAGGACGCCTGAGGCGCAGGCGCTGCAGTCGGAGATCGGGAAGGCGGGAAGCATGAGTGACGAGCTCCTGGTGGAGCGTGACGGCCCGGTTGTGACGGTGACGATCAACAGGGAGTCGAGCCTGAACTCGCTCAGCGACGAGGTTCACCGGGCGCTTCCGGAGACGTGGCAGTCGGTCCGGAAGGATCCCTCGATCCGGGCGATCATCATTACCGGGGCGGGGACGCGTGCGTTCTGCGTCGGCATGGACCTGCGCCAGAACGTCGCGCGCGGCGGGCACCGTCCGCGGGCGAATCCCGACGCTCCGCTGAAGGGCAGCATCGGGATGACACCGCTGAACAACGGTGTCTGGGTGCCGACGATTGTCGCGGTCAACGGGATGTGCGTGGCGGGCGGGCTGCATTTCGTGGTGGACGCCGACATCGTGATCGCCTCGACGAATGCCAGTTTCTTCGACACCCACACGATGGTCGGCCAGGTCGCGGCGCTCGAGCCGATCGGGCTGCTGCCGCGGATCGGGGTCGGGAACGCGCTGCGGATGATCACGCTGGGCCGGGAAGGCCGGCTGTCGGCCGAGGACGCGCTGCGGATCTCGCTGGTGAGTGAGGTCGTTGCTCCTGACCAGCTGCTGCCCCGGGCAAGGGAGCTGGCGGCCGTGGCGGCGAAGGTCTCGCCGACAACCTATGAGCTGTCCAAGCGGGTCATCTGGGACGCCGTCGACCTCCCGCTGACCGACGCGCTGCAGCACGGCTATGAAGTACTCAAGGCCCACCAGTCCCACCCCGACAACCTCGAGGGCCCCCGCGCCTTCGTCGAAAAGCGCGAACCCCGGTGGGTCACCACCCCACCCGACAGCGAATAAAGGCACCACCGCTAGCGGAAGGCTCCGATGGACTTCGCTCTTGACGACGACGCCGAAGCACTCAGGCTGCGGCTTCGAGCATTCCTGGCCAATCACGACCCGGGCAAGCCTCCGAAGGAACCAGAGGCCAGGCGCGCCTGGCTGCGCGCCTGGCGTCATCTGCTGGCAGACGAGGGATATACGGGCCCGGCCTGGCCGAAAGCCTGGGGCGGGATGGAACTCAGCCTGGCGGAGCAGATCGCCTATCACGAGGAGATGACCCGCGCCAAGGCTCCGTCCGGCCCTACAGCCCTGCGCATTGTCGGTCCCACGATCCTGCGCTTCGGCACTGCTGAGCAGCATGAACGCTATCTCCCGCCCATGGTGCGGGGCGACGAGGAATGGTGCCTCGGCTACTCCGAGCCCGGAGCGGGCTCTGACCTGCCATCGCTGCGAACCCGCGCCATCCGCGACGGCGACGAGTACGTCGTCAACGGCCAGAAGGTCTGGACCTCGCATAGCTGGACCTCGGACATGATGGCGGCGCTCGTGCGAACGGGCACCGAGGCCGCCCGCCAGCACGGCATCACCTATCTGCTCATCGACATGACCACGCCGGGCATTAACATCAGGCCGCTGAAGGACATGGCCGGCGACGTCCGCTTTTCCGAGGTCTTCTTCGACGGTGTCAGGGTGCCCGCCGCGAACGTCGTCGGCGCCGAGAACGAAGGCTGGCGGGTAGCCAGAACCGCGCTCGGCTATGAGCGCTCGACGGCCAATACCTCGACGGACATGCGCTACCGGCGGATCCTGGACGAGCTCACCGAGCTGACGGTCGAGCGTGGCCGGTCTCATGATCCCCTCATCAGGCAGGAACTGGCGCGCCTGGAGATCTCGATGCGCCTGCTGCACCTGAACAACCTGCGCATCCTGTCCGCGGTGCTCCGCGGAGACGACCCCGGCCCCGAGTCCTCGGTCACCCGGCTGATGCACAGCCTGTTCGAGCAGAAGCTGCACGAGTTCGCGGTCGACATGCTCGGCCCGAATGCCCTGCTGGATGGCAGGGATCCGCTCGCCGCCCAGCACGGTCGGTGGGCCTGGGGCTTCCTGCGGACTCGTGGCTCGACCATCGGAGCAGGCACCGCGGAAGTACAGCGGAACCTCATCGCCGAGCGCGTCCTCGGCTTGCCCTGGGACCCGGCCATGCCGGCCCCGGCGGACGAGGCGCTCGCGCCGTGACCGATGCGCTCGAACCCGGATCGCATGCCGCCTGCACGCAAGTGCATCCCGCGGCCGACCGCACTTACCGCAACGTAAGGAAGCAGCGTGAACTTCGCCTTCAGTGACGAACAGGAAGCACTGCGCGCGACTGTGCGCAAGTTCCTCGCCGACACGTCGCCGGAATCCGAGGTGCGGCGACTCATGGAGACTGCCGAGGGATACAGTACCGACGTCTGGCGGCAGCTGGCCGGGCAGCTCGGGTTGCTCGGCCTGATCGTGCCCGAAGAGTTCGGCGGGTCGGGATTCAGCTTCCTGGAACTGACTGTCGTTTTCGAGGAAATGGGCCGTAGCCTGCTGTGCGCGCCATTCTTCTCAACCGTCGCCATGGCCACGACGCTGCTGCTGGCCCTGAGCGACGAGTCGGCCTGCAAGGACCTGCTGCCGCGGATCGCCGACGGCAGCTGCCTGGCGACGGTCGCCCTGGCCGAGGAGGCGGGCTCGTGGAATCCGGCCGACGTCGCGATGACTGCTGCCCGCGGCGAATCCGGGTGGACGCTCTCGGGGGAGAAGCGTTACGTCGTCGACGGTCACATCGCGAACGTGGTCCTGGCGGTTGCCCGCACCGAGGCAGGAATCTCGGTCTTCGCCGCGGAAGCCGGCGCTCCTGGCCTGGTCGCCGAGCTGTCCTCCACGATGGACAAGACCCGCAAGCTCGCGCGCATGACCTTCGCCGGCACTCCGGCCAGGCTGATCGGCGTGGCCGGACAGGCCGGCCCTGCTGTGGCGAGGATGCTCGACCTGACGGCCGTCGCGCTGGCGGCCGAGCAAGTAGGCGGCGCGCAGCGCGTGCTTGAGATCGCGGTGAGCTACGCCAAGATTCGTGAGCAGTTCGGGCGCCCGATCGGGTCCTTCCAGGCCATCAAGCACAAGTGCGCGAACATGCTGCTGGAGATCGAGGCGGCGAAGTCGGCTGCGTACTACGCCGGCTGGGCCGCGGCAGAAGACGACGCGGAGCTCCCCGTTCTCGCGAGCGTGGCGAAGGCATACTGCTCAGAGGCCTATGCGCACGCGGCAGGCGAGAACATCCAGATCCACGGCGGAATTGGCTTCACCTGGGAGCATCCAGCGCATCTGTACTTCAAGCGAGCCAAGAGCTCCGAGCTGTTCCTGGGTGCTCCCGACTATCACCGGGAGCGGTTGCTTCAGGGTATGGGCATCTGATCCGCTGTCCGGTCGTCCGCCAGGATCTCGCTGACGGCGTTGTTATGCTCCCCGAGCAGTGGCGGGGGAGTGCGGGGCCCCGAGACAGCTTCGGAGAACCGCCACGGCAGCCGCACCATCGGGACCTCCCCGATCGTCGGATGCTCGAGTGGCACGATGGTGCCAGCGCGGCGCGCCTCGTCAGATGTCAGCACTTCGTCGATCGTCCGGACCTCCGCACAGGCAATGTCATGACGGCGGAGAAGGCGAAGTGCCTCCTGCGAGCTCAGCTGACTTGTCGCCGACTCGATTAGGGCGATCAGGTCAGTGCGGTTGGCGACGCGGCTGGCGTTGCTGCTGAAGCGCGGGTCGCTGGTCAGCCCGGCCAGGCCAATCGCCGCCACGAGGTGGCCGAACTGGCGCTCGTTGGCAACTGCGACGGCAATGAAGCCATCCGCGACGCGGATCATCTCGTATGGTGCAACCTGCGGATGAGCATTGCCGAGGCGTCTGGGCCGTGTCTTCGTCATCAGGTAGCTCTGATTCACGTTGACCTGGACTGCGACTTGTGCCTCCCAGATGGACACGTTCAGATGCTGACCGCGGCCGGTCCGTTCACGATGGAAGAGCGCCGCGAGGACGCCGCTGAGCAGGAACAGGCCGGCGGATATGTCGGACACTGGATAGCCGACCTTGTGCGGGGCCCCGTCCGGTTCGCCGATCAGCGACATGACGCCAGTATCGGCCTGGGCGATGAAGTCGTACCCTGGCCGCGGGTCGCCGGGCGGGTAGCCGGTCAGCGTCGCGGTCACCAGCCGCGGATTCGCCGCCCGCAGTGACTCCAGGCTCAGATTCCACCGCTCGAGCGATCCTGCTCGGTAGTTCTCTACGACAACATCCGCCCACTCGCACGCGAGGCGCCGGACAACGTCCTGGTCGGCGCTGAGCGACAGATCGAGGCACAGCGATCGCTTGTTCCGGTTGACGGCCAGGTAGTAAGCCGACTCGCCGTTGACGAACGGCGGGCCCCAGCCGCGGCTGTCGTCCCCGGCTCCGCTTCGCTCGACCTTCAAGACGTCCGCACCCAGCTCGCCCAGCGCCATGGTGGCGAAAGGGGCCGCAACGATTCTCGACAGGTCGAGGACGCGCACGCCCGACAGCGGGCTGTCTGGCTGACCTTCCCGGGCTTCCGGCATTGAATCAGACACTCCGCTCCAATAATCTGATTGATCATGTCAATGATCTGTCGAGACCAGCCTGTCACGTGCCATCGCCGACGGGCAAGACTCCCGGTGCCGCTACGGGGCGCCGCTATGCGGGCTCCGAGGGAGCGCTCAGACGCCTCCGGCAACTCTTTCGTAACAAGCTTGACATCTGCCGAACTGCGCACTTCACTTGTCGATAAGAAAGAAAAGATCGCTCTGATATATGCGAGTGGGTGACCACATGGCATCGAAGGAGCATGGGCTTCGCGCCAAGCCTCAGCAGATTGACTCGCCTGTCGCGCGCTGGTGCGGTGACATGACCACAGGTTGCCTCCGATGAGCGGGGTGCCGGAGCGTGCTCCGGGCCCGCTGGCCGGACTGAAGGTGCTGGAGCTGGGCGACGGCGTCGCCGGGGCCGCGGCCGCCGATGTGCTGGCTGCGCTGGGCGCCGACGTCACGACCATGATGGCCGCCGACTCAATCCTCCGCGCTCTGCACCCGCAGGTCAGCGGGGTTTCATTGCTGTCGGCCGTGCTGGACTCCCGCAAGCACGCGCTCCCTGCGGTCGGCGGGGACGAGCTGGCCGGGCGCATCGCAGCCGCGGACGTCGTCATCTGCGATCGGGTTCACATGGCCGCAGCTGAGCTTCCTGGCGGCTCGGCTGACTACCTGAGTTACGTGGCCGCGCACAATCGGGCCGTCTGGGTGACGGTCAGCACGTTCGGCCTGGCCGGCTGAAACGCCGACCTGTACGGATCGGACCTGACCGTCGCCGCCGCCAGCGGCGTCCTGAGTGCCGTGACCGATCCGGAGACAGGACGCCCCGTACGGCTCCCCGGCCTGCAGGCCCTGCTTACCGCCGGTGCGACGACGGCGCTGGCGGCCCTGCACGGGCTGAGCGAGCGGGCGGCTACCGGCCAGCCCCAGCATGCCGACGTGTCAGCTCAGGCCGCGGCCCTGACCGCTGGTCCTGTCCTGCAGTGCGCCGAGCCGCTGCTGAACGCCAAGGGCGTCGGCGGCTCCAAGCGCTATGGCGCGCCCTCCGGGCTGTACGAGTGCCGGGATGGCGCGATCTGCATCATGGCGATGGAGCAGCATCAGTGGACTGCTCTCACCAGGGCGCTGGGCAACCCCCCGTGGATGGCGGACTTCGGGCGGTTCGAGGACCGGCTCGACCGGGCCGGCGAGTGCAACGCGCTGCTCACTGAGACGCTGCAGTCCTGGGACAAATTCGATCTCGAGACCCGGCTGCAGCAGGAGGGCGTACCGGCGGGAGCGCTGCGCACTCCCGCTGATCTGCTGGCCTCGCCGCAGTTCGCGAGTCGCGGTGCGCTGCGGCCGGTCGACGTTGGCGGGCACGTAGCCCAGGTCGTAAGTGCGCCATACCGGCTGTCAACCGCCGCGCCGGACGAGCGCGTTCCCGGCCAATCGACGATCCGGGGTCTGAGGGTCCTGGAAGCCGGTCACGTGCTTGCGGTCCCGCTGGCGGGAGCGCTCCTCGGTGCCTGCGGAGCCGACGTAGTCAAGCTCGAGGAGCCGCGGCGCCCGGATATGTACCGGACCCGCGGGCCGTACATCGACGGTCAGGCTGACGAGGAGCACTCGGCCTACTTCGCGCTCATGAACCACTCCAAGCAGAGTCTGGACGTCGACCTTTCCCGGCCCGAGGTCGTGACGACCCTGCTCGGCCATGCGGACGTGCTGATCGAGAACTACGGGCCGAGCCGGGCGCGCCGCTACCGGATCGACTCAGTCCAGGCAGCCGCCGAGCATCCGGGCCTGCTCGCGATCAGCTCGTCCGGTTACGGCCACACCGGACCGTGGTCCCATTACCGGGCCTATGCCTATAACCTGCACGTGTCATCGGGCCTGCAGGATCTGACCCGCGGTAGCGCAGGCCAGCCGGTCCACGTCGAGATGGCCTGGGCCGACCTCATGACCGGGTTCGCGCTGGCGACGCTGGTTGCCGCGTGGGCACTGGGATCAGATCGCGCGGCCGGCGCGAGCGCTGACGTGGCCATGTCCGAGCTGGTGGCGGCGCGGCTGAGCGACTTCGTCGCGGCAGCCGACCTCGGTCTCGAAAGCGGGTACGGGCCGGGTTCCCTCCGCCAGGCCCCCTACGCGCCGCATGGCGTCTACCCGAGTGCAGACGGTCGCGGGATGGCGATCTCCGTGCGCACCGACGCCGAGTGGGTTGCGCTCACCGAGGAGCTCGGGAACCCGCAATCGCTGGCGGTCGCCAGCTGGCTGACGGCCGCCGGCCGGGCGGCTGATCAGGACGGGATCGACACCGCCCTCGGGGCCGAGATGCTCCAGCGGACGGCGGGCGATCTAGCGAAGCGGCTGGCGCAGGCCGGCGTGCTGGCGTCGGTCGTCCTGACGCCAGCGGATCTGGCGGCCGAGGGCGGGCTTCTGGACCGGATCTACCTGCCGGAGGTCGACCACCCGCTCTGGCACCGGCGCCGGCTGCTCGGGCCTGCCTGGACGTTCGTCGGCCGCGACCCGATTGCCATCACCGCACCGCCGGCCCTTGGCAGTGCCCGCAACGCTACCGACTGCTGGGCCCGCGAGCTCGCCGATGCCGTCGACGGGGTGGAGTCGGCCGTCAGCATCTAGAGCTGCCGGATACCGGGGCGTATCGACCTAATCAAAATCATAAGAAAGCGGGTCATCATGGGACGTTCGCGAACCGCAACACGTTCGTGGACACAGCAACTGGTCAACGTCTTCGACAGTACCGAATCGGGCGTCCGTATCTGAGTATCCAAGGCCGGACACCTGAGCCAAAGGTAATAATCAGAGGAGAATCATGATGAGACAACGTACAGCCATCGCGGCTTTTGCGGCCGCCCTGGCGAGCTTGGGGCTGGTCGCGTGCGGGTCGTCTGGCTCGTCTGGCTCAGGTAGCAACGGCGCCAAGTCGTCGCCGTTCACAGTCTTGGCGATCGTGGCCGCAAGTGGACCCCTTGCCGCGGACTCGGCTGCCGAGATGGAAGGACTCCAAGCCGCGAAAGCCTACGTGAACGCGCACGGCGGCATCAACGGCCATCCGGTCAAGGTCACCATCGAAAACGACAACTTTGACCCTACAACTGCTGTAAGCCTGCTTCAGTCTGCGCTGTCGGGCGGCAGCAAGCCCGACATGGTCTTCGCTGGCACCACGAGCACGGAGACGCTCGCGCTGATGCCCCTCCTCACGCAGAACAAGATCTTCTCGCTCCAGATATCGGTCTCGAGTCAGACCGTCGACCCGAAGGTAAACCCTTACGCTTTCTCAAGCTCTTCGTCGACCAGCGCGTTCTCCGCGGAGCTGGCACACGTGATCAGGGCGCACTATCCAAGTGCGAAGAAGGCTGGCTTGCTAATTGGCAACGACGTGAACGGCACGAGCCTGCTTGCCTCTGAAAAGCCGGATCTGGAGAGTAACGGCTTCTCTGTCTCCGTGCAAACGTACGACCCCGCGACTGCAATTGATGTCACGCCGCAACTGGAGGCGCTCAAAGCGCAGAATCCGGACATCCTGGTGGTCAGCGGCTTCGGGGCGATAGCGGGTTACATCCTGAAGGATCGTTCGAAGATCGGCTGGAACATTCCCACTGCAGGTGACGCGTCTTTCACAGCGAATGCGCTAACGACCCTGGCTACGCCACAGCAACTGACGAACGTCAGCGTTCTGGCGACCAACAAGTCTCAGATATACAAGCCGCTCAGCCAGCGGAACGAGGCGTTCCAGACGCTTTACAAGGCGGTACTGCCGAAGAGCGGCACGTTCACCGCTCCGTTCGGCCTTTACGCGGACGGGTGGGACGACATCATCCTGGCCAAAGTAGCAGCAACACAGGCAGGCTCGTTCGCTTCTACGGCAATGACTCAGGCCCTGGAGAATCTGAAGGACTCAGCCGACCCGAGCTTTATAAATGGACCGTACAAGTACAGCGCATCCCAGCATTCGCCGATCGCGGACATTGATCTGGCTGACCTTGCCAGCCCCTATACAAAGGACGGCCAGTATCTGCCGTTCGGACAGACTGGCTGAGGTCGCGTGGAGAAAAGGCAATGACGCTAGTCTGGGCAGCCCTATCGACCGGTGCGATCTACTCGCTTCTGGCGATCACCTACAACGTGATCTACACATCGGTAGGAATGTTCAACTTCGCACAGGGAGCGATTCTCGCGCTCGGAGCCTTTATCGCCTACTATGCGGCCGATCAGCTTAACCTGCCGTCGTACCTCGCAGTGCTCCTGGCCGTCGCAGTCTGTGCGGCGGCCGGAGCGCTGGAGGCACGCGTCGTTCTCCTGCCGAAGGCTCTTGCACACGCCGAACTGCTTACGACAGTGGGTGCGGCGACGGTGATCGTGGGCACGATCATCATCATCTGGGGCGAGATTGTGCGGCAGTCCACTTCGCCGATCAGCAGTCGCATCCTGACCGTCTTCGGCGGCCGGGTCGACGCGGACCAGCTGGTCATCATAGGGCTGGCGATCGTCATGAGCGTCGGGCTTGAACTGTGGTACCGGTTCACGTTGCGGGGCAGGGCCAGCCTCGCGGTCGCCGAGAACCGCGCGGCAGCCGAACTTCGCGGCATCAACGTCCGGACCAAGAGCTACGCGGCCTTCGTCTTGGCCGGTGCTCTCTCCGGAGTCGCGGCCGCCTTCATCGGGCCGGAGACATACGTGTACCCGGAACTCGGCAACTCCCTGGCGCTTATCGCCTTCGTGGCGTTTGTTCTCGGCGGCTCGGGCAGCATCGTAGGCGGGACGCTCGGGGGGTTCTTCCTTGGTCTGGTGGATGCGTTCTCGGCGCGATACGTCGGCAGCCTGTACACGAACGTCATTGTTCTCGGCCTGCTGATCGTGACGCTGATCGTCCTGCCGAACGGCATCTTCGGAGGCCAGCGTGTCCGAACGGTCTGAGCTAGCCGGCAACGGTCCCGGCCGCGCGCGTCGGCGCGTCGGGCCCGCACTGTCACGGTTCGGGCCCGACGTGTCGCGATTCGGGCCCGCTGCTCGCCGTCGCGATCCTGCTGATCCCGCTGCTATTGCCATGGATCGGGCTGAACCTGTTCTGGCAGCTTCAGGTCGTCCTGATGATCTGCTACGCACTAGTGGTTTGCGGCGTCAATCTGAGCTTCGGCTTTGCCGGCGAGCTGGCGCTCGGACAGGTCGGAGTGTTCGCCGCTGGCGCGTACCTGTTCGGCCTGGCTTATGACCCATGGTGTCAACGACGTCGTCCTGTGCGTTCTGGCATCGGCGGCCGCAGGCGCCGTCATCGGCCTGATCACCGGCCTTCCCGGGCTGCGCATCGGCGGCTGGGCACTGGCGATGACTTCCTTCTTCTTCGTCATCCTGATCCCGGACCTCACGCAGATGATTCCCGGCATCGGCGGCTCCGTCGGACTCTTCGGCATACCTCAGCCAAAGATCTTCGGCTCGACCCTAAGCAGAAGGGTGTCTACGTCGTCGCGGTCCTGGTCCTCGGAGTCTGGATGGCGTTGTTCCGGAACTTCGCCCTGTCGCGACACGGGATCGCGCTTAAGATGCTGCGGGAGAGCCCTGACCTGGCCGCGGCCATGGGATCGTCGGTATACCGGCTCAAGGCGACGGCTTACGTGGCCGGAGCCGTTCCGGCCGGCATCGGCGGCGGCTCTGTACGTGATGTGCGAGCGCTTTGTCTCGCCCAGCGTATTCACGTTCACGCTCGCGATCGGCGTGATAGCCGGATCGGTGATCGGCGGTGCCGACAGCATCTACGGTGCCATCGCGGGCGGCGCGATCCTCGAGTACGTCAACTTCGAGACGAGCGCGTTCGTCAACTGGTCGACGCTCGTCTACGGCGTGGTCCTGCTGGCTGGCGGGGTCTTCTTCGCCGGCGGTCTGGCGCAGTTGGGCCGGCGCCTGGTCGCCTATGACGGCTTCGGCCGCCGGAACTGCTCCGCGAGCAGGGCGAGGAAAGGCCGGACCGCCGCGTACCAGCCTCGCCGAGGTGGACACGCGGCGAGGTCGCCCGGTCGTGGTGCGCGACGTCACGAAGTCCTTCGGCGCCGTCCGGGCGCTCGACGGGGTCAGCCTCAGCGGCCGAGCCCGGTCAAGATCACCGGGCTGATCGGGCCGAATGGCAGCGGCAAGACCACGCTGCTCAACGTCATCGCGGGCGTGTACCCGCCGATTCCGGCGAGGTCCTGCTCGGCGACACGCGCCTCGGCGGAGCTGCCCATCAGCACGCCGGGCGGGGGTCGCGCGCACGTTCCAGACGCCTATCATCCCGCGCGGCCTGCTGGCCTGGGAGGTCATCGCGGCAGCCAGGTACCAGGCCGACTACTGCTCGGTCGCCCAGGCGGCGCTGGTGACGCCAAAGGCCCGCCGCCTCGCGCGCGAGGACCAGGACTCGCCTCGTTGGCGGTCCTCGACAACTCGGGATCGGCGACCTGGCCAACGAGCCGGCGGTGCAATCTGTCGCTCGGCCATCGCCGACTGCTGGAGGTCGGGCGGGCGCTGGCCAGGAACTCCGGTGTCATCCTGCTCGACGAGGCGGCGTCCGGGCTGGACGCGGGCGACATCGCCGTCCTTGCCGCTGGCTCTCCGCAACATCCGCTCGCTCGGAATAACCGCGGTGCTGGTCGAGCACAACCTGCCGCTGGTGCTGGAGGTTGCCGACGTCATCCACGTCCTGCACATGGGGTCGGTCATCGCCTCCGGGCCGCCCGACGTGATCCGCGATGACCCCGACGTCGCCGAGAGCTATCTCGGGAAGCGTCCCGCCGACCGAACTACCGAGGGAACGACGTCATGACCAGCAGCCTTGCCGATCGCTCCACGGCGGAGGAACCTGGCCCCCGACCCCTGCTTGACGTCCAGTCGATCTCGGCCGGATACGGCGACCTGATTGCCGTCCGCGACGTCTCGGTGCAGGTCTCCGCGGGGGAACTCGTCGCGATCATCGGACGCAACGGGGTCGGCAAGTCGACCACGTTGCTGGCCATCGCGGGCATGCTGAAGGCGCGTTCCGGTGCGGTCGTTCTCGACGGCAAGGACGTGACGTCGTGGCCCGTCGTGCGCAGGATCACCCAGGGCATGAGCTGCGTGCCGGAGGGCAGGCAAGTCTTCCGCCGGCGCACGGTCACCGAGAACCTGGATCTGGCTACCTACCCGCTGCGGCTGAGCCGGGCCGTCCGCAGGCAGAGGATTGAGAGCACGCTAGAGCGCTTCCCCCTGCTCGCGCAGAACCGGAGCGTTCGCGCGCATCAGCTCAGCGGGGGCCAGCAGCAGCTACTCGCCATCGCGCAGGCGCTGATGACCGAGCCGCGCATTCTGCTCCTGGACGAACCTTCGGCCGGGCTGTCACCGGGCATGTTCGCTCTTGTGCTCGAGGTCATCGACCAGCTGAAGGCACAGGGAACGGCGATCATCCTGGTTGAGCAGCTTGTGAACGACGTGCTGGAGCACGCGGAGCGACTCCTGATTCTCGACCAGGGTCAGGTCGTGCACGCAGGTCCGCCGGGTGGCGACAAGTTCGACGTTGCCCGTGAGATCTACCTGTCAAGTCGCAATCGGCGCGCACCGAGCTCCTGAGCCGCAGCATCCCCGGGCCGCCGCCAGGCGGTCCGGCTGGCGCTCCCGGGCTGCCCCGGCGGCCGGAGTCAGCCGCTGGCGGCGGCCGCGATGATCCGCTGAACGGCCAGGCCGTCATCGAACGTGGCGAAGGGCCATCCGCCTGCGGGAGGCTCCTCGCCCCGCAGCGCGGCCGCGAAGTCGCGGGCCAGCGCGGCGAACAGGCTCGGCACATCCTGGCGGCCGCCCGGCTGCCCGGACCAGGCGCCGGGCACCGGCACGGACTCGAGCGGAGCAGTTCCCCGGGCGGCCGCGATGGTGCCTGAACTGTCCACGGTGAGGGTTCCGTCGGACCCGTAGGCCTCTATCCGAGTGCCGCCGCCATTCCTGACTGCCCACGATCCGGCGGCGACCACGACGCCGCCCCCGGCCAGGCGACCGTGCATCACGGCCGTGTCATCGCCGGTCACCTCAGTCATACCCGAGGTAGGCGAGGACTCACTGAGCGGGTCGTCATGAATGAAGTCCCAGGCCAGCGCCGGCTTGCGCGGTAGAGCGTTCTGCTTCATGACGGCGGCGGGCTCGACCCGGCCGAAAATGTACTGGGTCAGGTCGAGGCCGTGCGCCATGGCGCTGGACAGGAACCCGCCGCCTTCCGACGCCATCGAGGCCCAGGTCGCGTAGTGCGGTTCCAGGTTCGGATCCAGGGCATAGTCTCCGAACGCCGTCAGCAGCACGAGCCGTATCTCGCCCAGGTAACCGCTCGCGATGAGCTCCCGGAGATACCGGTAGCGGGTGATGTACCTCGACTGGAAATGAATCGCCGCGGGCAGGCCCGATCCGGCAGCGGCTTCCGCCATCCTCGTCGCCGCGGCGAGCTCGCTGGACATGGGCTTTTCGCAGATGACAGCCTTGCCCGCCGAGAGGGCGCCCAGGGCCATCGGCGCGTGCAGCCTGGGCGGCGTACAGATGTCCACGACATCGACCTCGGCCATCGCCAGAACGTCGGCGAAATCCTCACACCACCGATCGGCGCCGAACTCCTCCGCCACCTGCCGTGCCCGGCCTGGCCGGTTGTCGCAGACGGCGGCAAGCTCGATGCCGTCGACCGTGGCGTAGGCGGGCAGATGGACCTGACGGGCGAATCCGGTTCCCACGACCGCCACTCGCATCGCCGCGTGCCTCCTAATCTGGCATCGGTACGGAGGCCGGCCTGCCAAGGTTCGCGACTCGCGGGCGGACGGCCGTCAGCCAGAGCTCGATGTGCCGTCTGACCAGGTCGTCATCCAGGCCGGCAATGTCGGCATACACCGACAGGTCGGTAACCGGAAGCTCGCTCACCACCTGCGTCACGAACCGCACGGCTTCTTCGGGCGCAAGGACCTGAAACCGTGGCAGGTGCCCCTTGACCGATCGCCGCCACCGTTCCGGATCGATCGGAGCAGGGACGGGCCGCTGCGTTCCCTCGACCGAGTAGCGGTAGGTCGAATCCCACATGTACGACAGGTGCGGCCGGACGCGCTGCCAGGCGGCATCCGGGTCATCGGCAAGCAGCAGGCCCACGCTGCCTGCCATGCGCGCAGCGGACGGGTCGTGACAGCCATCGGCCAGACCCGCGAGGTAGGACGGGAGCAGGTCCCGGTCGGCCCGCAGCAGGCCCTCGCCAAGCAGGCCCGCATGGTAAGCGCCGCGGGGCCCGCGGTAACCCAGCCAGATCGGGAGCGGATCCTGAACCGGCGGGGGAGTGATGCGGGTGGCCAGCAGGCTCCGCACCTCCCGGGCTCGCTCGAAACTCACTGGCATGCGTGACCGGATGTCAGCGCCGAAGGCCTGGAACTCCGGCACCCGGTATCCCGCGCCCAGCCCGAGGTCCAGCCGGCCGCCGCTGATCAGGTCGACGATGGCGGCTTCCTCGGCGATCTGGACGGCAGGCCGCAACGGCGCGATGAGGATCGCGGTCCCCAGGCGCACGCGCGAGGTGCGAGCCGCAGCCGCCGCGCAGAACGTGAGCGGCTGAGGAAGGTATCCGTCGTCGAAGAAATGGTGCTCGGTGGTCCAGATCGAGTCGGCCCCGAGGTGCTCGGCTTCGGCAATCAGTTCCAGTGCGTGTCCGTACACATGCGGCCAAGGGCGGCGCCACGGCAGCGGGTTGCGCAGGTCGAAAGTAAGTCCTACGCGCATGAGCTCAGCCCTTTGATCGTGCCGCGAACGGTCACCGCCTTGTGCTTCCCGGAATCGTCAGCTGACGCCGTGACGCATTTCACGTATAGATCGGAAGTATATAGTGTATCTGGTGTAAGAAGAGGGAAAGCCGGCTGGCTGAAGGAGGCAATCGCAATGCCTGACCTGCTGGTGGAGCGCCAGGGCCACGTCACGGTCTTCACCTTGAACCGCCCGGACAAGCTCAACGCGATGACCCGCTCGATGGGCCGCGAGTTCACGGCAGCCTTCCGCGAATTCGAGGTCGATCCCGATCAGTACGTGGCCGTGATCACCGGCGCGGGAGACAAAGCTTTTTCCTCCGGTGCTGATCTCACCGAGCTTGCGTCCCGGATCGACCGGAGTTCGTCGTCGCGTCCGACCGGAGCGGTGAGCGTCGACCTCTGGGGCGTAGGCAGCAGTGCCAAGCCCACAATCGCGGCAGTGAACGGGCTTGCCGTCGCTGGCGGCCTCGAACTGTCGCTGAATTGCGACATCCGCATTGTCGCGGACACGGCCTGGTTCGGGGTCTTCGAAGTGAAGCGGGGCATCATGGCCGGCATCGCCGTGAACCTGCTGGCGCGTTACATGCCGATCGGCGATGCGCTGTACATGCTCATGACGGCGGACCGGATCAGCGCTGCGGACGCATTTCGGCTAGGTCTCGCGCAGACGGTCGTGCCGCCCAGCGTGCTGATGGATGAAGTCATGCGAGTGGCCGAGATGATCGCGGGGAATTCGCAGGTCGCCGTTCAGGCGTCCAAGCAAGTGGCCTACTTCTGGCGGAACCTGGCTATTCGCGAGTCGATGGATTACTACCGCGCGGTCCAGCAGCGACTCATGCTGTGCGACGACGTCACCGAGGGCCCCCGAGCCTTCGCGCAGAAGCGCGCTCCTCACTTCACTAATCGGTGGCCCGAACGCACCCGGCGCTGACCGGGGAGGTGACCGCGGGACCGCCCCTTGATTGCTGCTGCCGCCTGTTCCGCGCGCTTGACCGACATCATGATGTTGTCCCGTTCTCCCGCGGCGCCGACAACCTGAAACGCGGGAGCGATCCGGATTGGCCGGCGTCGGCGAAGACTACGTCGACGGCCTCGCCAATGCGCACCTTTTCGAGGTCGCAGCCCACGATGTTCGTGAGCATGCGGGGGCCCTCCGTCAGCTCGACGTACGCGACAACGTAAGGACCGATGCCGGCATACGGCCCGGGGGCGTGGCTGCGGATGATCGTAAAGCTGTAGATCGTGCCAGTTCCCGCGGCTTGCACCCACTCCGTGGGGTGGCTATGACAGTCAGGGCAAATCGCGCGCGGGTACCAGATATGCAGACCACAGGCCGGACATCTGCTCAGAAGGAGCCTGCCCTGCTTAGTGGCCTGCCAGAACTCCAGCGTCTCGGGATTGGTCGCTGGCGGGGGTGCCGGCAGCGACAGGTCGCGGTAGGAGGTCGAGTTCATCGTCAGTCCCGCCCCAAGATCAGCGTTGCACTGCCCATGCGAGTACCTATCGATCCGCCGGTGGCCTGAACCAGCGCCAGTTGACAGTCACGGACCTGCACCATTGGATGTGCTTCCCCTCTTAGCTGGCGGACGGCTTCGATGATCTTCGTCATGCCGCCGCGGTTGGTCGGGTGATTGTTGCAGAGCCCGCCGCCGTCGGTATTGAAAGGCAACTGGCCGTCCGGGGCCTGCAGCGTGCCATCCAGGACGAACCGGCCGCCTTCGCCCTTCTCGCAGAATCCGAGATCCTCGATCTGCTCCAGGACGGTGATCGTGAAAGAGTCGTAAATCGATGCGTAGTCAATGTCCGTGGGCTTGCATCCTGCCTCCTGAAATGCGCGCGGGCCGGTCCAGCGAGCACCCGTGTACGTCAGGTCGATGCGCCCGGCGTCAGCGTGCTTCGGCGCCTCGCTGTGGCCGAGAACAGTTGGGCTATGCCGGCTGAGATTGGCGGCGACCTCGGGACTCACCACGACGACCGCGCCGCCGCCGTCTGTCACCACGCAGCAGTCGAGCCGATGCAGCGGTTCAGCGATCATCGGAGAGCTCACGACTTCGTCCACTGTCACGACGTTCCTGAGAAATGCGTTCGGGTTGTACTGAGCATGAACTGATGCTGCGACCTTTATCTCGGCTAGCTGCTCGCTGGTGGTGCCGTACTCGTGCATGTGGCGACTGGCCGCCAGCGCATACGAATGGGGCGGGCCCCCCATGCCATAGAGACCTTCAAAATCGGCTTCAGGCGCCGTGCTTCTCATGCCCCCCGTGTGAGCGGAGGTTCGAGGCTTCCCGGCCAGCGTTATCAGCGCTACAGAGCACCGTCCCGCTGCGATGGCCTCCACCGCGTGCCCGACGTGAACCACGTAGCTGGACCCGCCAGTCTCGGTCGAGTCGAGGTGTCGAAGCGACAGGCCCAGGTAGTCAGCCATGCTGATCGGCCCGAACCCGGGAGCATCACCAGCGCAGAAATATCCGTCGACGTCACCAAGCGTCAGGCCTGCATCGGCCAGCGCTGCCAGGGCCACCTCACCGTGAATCTGAGCCACGGACTTGTCAGGAAGCTCCCGCCCCGGATGCTCATAGACACCGGCAATGAATCCTTTTGCCTTGATTGTCATATACGTCCTTCTCCGGCGTCCGGCATATAGTCCGGGGCGCCTTGCGGGCAACGACGAACCGGGTGAGGAAGGGGTTTTGCCGTCACTACTTGACGAAGTCCCTCCCCTGGCGAGAACCTCGTACTATCCGATACATCTGATGATGCTCCTTCTTGTCTATACCTGCCAGGGAATCCGCGTCCACCGGCCGTGAGATAACGGAGAAAAAGCGGTGAGCCATCTGCTACTAGTCAACTCGGTGGCGCTTCGTCCCATCGGCGGCAGGAAAGGACGTACTCATGGCTGAGCACGATCTGGTGATTCGGGGCGGCACCGTTATCGACGGGACCGGCGCCCACCGCCGCACCGCCGACGTGGCCGTCTCAGACGGCCGGATCACAGAGGTCGGCCGCGTCGATGGCCGCGGAAGCCGCGAAATTGATGCCGACGGGGCCGTGGTCGCACCGGGTTTCGTCGACATCCACACCCATTACGACGGGCAGGCCACGTGGGACTCGCGGCTCCAGCCGTCGGCGTGGCATGGCGTCACCTCTGTTGTCGCCGGGAACTGCGGTGTCGGTTTCGCGCCCGTCATCCCGGCACACCATCAGCGGCTGATCGACCTGATGGAAGGCATCGAAGACATCCCGGGCACAGCTCTGCACGAAGGGCTGCCATGGACCTGGCAGTCCTACGAGGAATACCTCGACTTCCTGGCCGCCCGGCAGTTCGATCTCGATATCGGCACCCAGGTGCCGCATGCCGCGCTGCGCGTCCATGTCATGGGAGAGCGAGCTGTGGCCGGCGCCGGGGCGACGGACGGGGAGATCTCGCAGATGGCGGCCCTGGCCGCTAGCGGGATCGAAGCCGGGGCCCTGGGCTTCTCTACCTCTCGTACGCTCAATCACAAGAGCGTGGACGGCGAGCTGACGCCGTCCTACGACGCTGGTGTCGGCGAGCTGGTAAGGATCGCCGCTGCGGTCGGCGGCACCGGCCGTGGCGTATTGCAGCTGGTGACTGACTTCCTCGACATCGACGTGGATGTTGACATCATGACCTCGATGGTCCGCGCTTCCGGTCGGCCATTGTCGGTGTCCCTTCTGCAGACCCACTTCGACCCGACCGGCTACCGCACCGTGCTGCAGCGCATCGCTCAGGCGAACGCCGCAGGTCTGCCGATCAGGGCGCAGGTCGCGGCGCGCGCCGTCGGTCTGGTCATGGGCCTGGAGCTCACCCTGCACCCGCTCATGACCAACCCGGTGTGGCAGGAGATGGCGCACCTGCCGCTCGCCGAGCAGGCTGTCAGGCTGTCCCGGCCAGAGGTCAAAGCCGCGATACTGGCCGCGCAGACCAAAGAGAAGAGGACAGCACTGATTGGCGGTCGGCTGATCGACAAGTTCCACCTGATGTACGAGCTGACTGACCCGCCGCAGTACGAGCCGGACCCGCGCGAGTCGGTGGCCGCGCGCGCGGAGCGTGACGGACGCGACGCCGCGGACCTCGCCTACGATCTGCTGCTGGCCGACGGCGGCCGGGGACTGCTCTACGTGATGACTGCGAACTTCGTCGATGGCACGCTGGAGCCAGTGCGCGAGATGCTCGAGGACCCGTGGTCGCTTCCCGGGCTATCCGATGGTGGCGCGCACGTCGGCTCCATCTGCGACGGCTCGTTCCCGACCACGCTGCTCCAGCACTGGACGCGGGACCGAGACGCCGGCACTCTGGGGATGGAATTCCTGATCCAGCGGCAGTGCCGCGACACCGCGGCGGCCGTCGGGCTCTGCGACCGCGGCGTGCTGGCGTCCGGTTACCGTGCCGACCTCAACGTTATCGACCTCGATAGCCTGCGGCTACGCCGCCCTGAGGTGCACAACGACCTCCCCGGCGGCGGGAGGCGGTTGCTGCAGCGGGCGGAGGGCTACCGGCACACGTTCGTGCGCGGATTGGAGACCTATGCCGACGGCATCGACACTGGCGAGCTGCCAGGACGGCTAATCCGCGGTCCGCAGGCCGCGCCCGCCTGACATCGCGGCTTTTCAGTCAGGGTCAGACGTGTCGCAGACGGCAAGAGTGGTGTAGCCGCCGCGCCAGTAGACCAGCGGGCTCCCTTCGGACTCGCTTGTCACGTCGCGCACCCGGCCGACGACGATCTCGTGGTCGCCGCCCCGCAATTCGTGCTCGACCGTGCATTCGATCACTGCCAGCGCGCCGTGCAGTCGCGGGCTGCCGGTCGGCCCCGGATAATGCCGGATGCCCTCCCAGGCGGCTGCGAGACCGCGGCGGGCGAAGTTCACCGACAGGTGCTGCTGTCCGTCAGCCAGCATGTTCACGGCGAAGGCGCCATGTGATCGCACTGCCTGGAGAGTCAGGCTAGCTCTGTCGAAGCAGACCAGCACGAGCGGCGGGTCCATTGACAGCGAGCTGACGGCATTGGCAGTCGTGCCGGTTGGCTGGCCATCGGCCCCGATCGCGGTGATCACTGTCACGCCAGTGACGAAGTGGCCCATGACGTGGCGGAACGCAGCGGCGGTTACGTCGGCGGCGATCTCGGATGCCGTCATGGTCAGATCTGCCCGTGGTTCGGCGGCGGGACGTCATTGAGCAGGTAGTTACCGACGTGGTGGTACTTCCAGTCGACCGGGTCGTGGCTAGCGTGCGTCCGCGCGTTCCGCCAGTGCCGGCTGAGGTCATACCGCTGGTCGGCGGCACTAGCACCGCTGAGGGCGAACAGATCGCTGGCCACTTCAACCGCGACCTCGCTCGCGAAGGCTTTGGCCTCCGCGACCGCGAGCGAGCCGCGGGCTGCTTCGTGCGCGCTCCGCGGGCGCCGGGTCACCTCATCGAGGGTGGCTGCGGCCCATCTGAGCATGTTCTCGGCCGCGTGAACCCTGGTCGCCAGCCGGCCGTACCGGGCGAGCACGTGCGGGTCGTCGCCGGCCCGGTCGGCCCATCCGGCGCGAGCGGCCTCAAAGAACGGGCGCGCCTTGGTTCGCACGAACTCGCCCGCGTCCCTCAGCGCACCGCCCGCGATGCCGGTCTGGATGGCAGCATGCACTAGCTGCGACCGGGCACCGAGTTGCTGCGGCACGGCGAACGCGCGCTCGTACGGGACCACAAGCTCCGGATCGACGGGCACCCGATCGAATGTGGCCGTGCCGCTCACCGTGGCGCGCTGGCCCATGACGTCCCAGTCGTCATCGATCGTGATCCCCGGGCTGTCCCGCTCGACGAACGCGAGCACAAGATGCCCGGCATCGTCGAGTGCGCTGACGCCGATCCAGCGAGCGGTGATGGCCCCGGTGCAGTAGTACTTGCGGCCGTCCAGCCGCACCCCGCTGCCGGTGGTTGCCAGCCGGGTCCGCAGGTCCTGCGCGTGCTTGCCACCTCGCTCGGCCAGTCCGTTGCCGAGACGTCCGCCGGACAGGACTGAGCCGAACAGGCGTCGCTGCTGGCTAGGGCTGCCCCAGACTGCGAGCACGTCGACGAACAAGTAGTGCGCCTGCGGCACCTGCGCGATCGCCGGATCGACGGCGGCGATGATGCGAGTCACCTCCGCCAGCACGCTCGCCGGCAGGTCCGCGCCGCCATGCCCGGCGGGCACCGTGATGCTGAGGAGCCCGCTGGCGTCGAATGCCGCTAGCTCAGCGGCCGGGACCTTGCCGGCCCGGTCACGTTCGATGACGCCGCTGGCGATCGAAGCTGCATATTCGCGGGCAGTCGCGATCGCCTCCTCGCTGGAGGAGATCAGCGTTGCTGGCAGGGTCGGTGCGGTCACGATACGACCTCCACGTGGGTGCGATCTGACGCGGGCGAGGTCAGCAAGCCGCGCGCCCGCAGCAATGGCATGACGCCCTCGGCGAACTGATACGCCTCTTCCAGATGCGGGTAGCCGGAGAAGATGAACTCGTCGATGCCGAGCTGGTGGTACTCGGCGATCCGGTCGGCCACCTCCTCGTGGCTGCCGACCAGCGCGGTGCCAGCGCCGCCGCGAACGAGCCCGACGCCGGCCCACAGGTTCGGGGAGATCTCCAGAGCGTCAGTCCGCCCGCCGTGCAGGGCGGTCATCCGCCGCTGACCTTCGGACGCCGAGGCCTGCTGGATGGCCTGGGCCCGCTCGATGGCAGCCGGGCTGAGGCCGTCGAGCAGCCGGTGTGCCTGGGTCCACGCCTCGGCCGCGCTGTCGCGCGTGATGGCGTGCAGCCGGATGCCGAACCGCAGTTCCCGGCCGGCCGCCTTAGCGCGCTCACGCACCTGGTCAAGCTTGGATGCCACCGCGCCCGGAGGCTCTCCCCAGGTCAGATACACGTCGGCGGAGGCGGCCGCGACCTCGATCGCGGCGGCCGACGAACCGCCAAGGTAGATCTCCGGCCACTGCGGCGCCGGGACGATCTGCGCGCCGCGGATGTCGACGAATTCGCCGGTGAAGTCGACCGGGCGTCCGGTCCAGAGTTCACGCAGTACCTGGAGGAACTCACCGGCCCTGCGGTAGCGGGCCTCCTTGTCGAGGTGGTCGCCGAATCGCCGCTGCTCGGCGTCGTCACCGCCGGTGACAACGTTGAGCAGCAAGCGGCCGCCCGAGATCCGCTGGTACGTCGCGGCCATGTGGGCGGCCAGGGTGGGGGAGAGCAGACCGGGGCGGAACGCGACCAGGAACTTGAAGCGCTCGGTCACCTGGCTGAGCCCGGCCGTCATGACCCAGGCGTCCTCGCACCACGAGCTCGTCGGCGTCAGCGCACCGGTAAAGCCGAGCTGCTCGGCGGAGCGCGCGATCTGGCCGATGTAACCGATGTCGGGAGCGCGTTCAGTGCCCCCGTCCCCGGTCACCCGGCTGCCGGCCACGCCTACCGCGTTGCCAAGGCTCAGGTCCGTGCGCGAATCGCCGTTGGTCGGCAGGAACCAGTGCAGGATGACTCCCATGTGAAACGTTGTCCTCCTAGCCGGGAAGTGACGATCAGGGACGCTGCCGACCGGGTCGGCATGTAGCTTGCGCCGGTCGCGTCCGCGGTGGCTGTGGTTGCTGTCCAGCCAGCATGCAAAGGGGTCACGGTTGCCGTCCAATATCGATTCACGTGCCCGTGATAAGGTATTCCTATCATGTCGGTCGATAAAGCAGCAATTAGACTCGCGGTATCCGGGCGCGTGCCGGCGAGCGAGCCAGGTAGGGCGGTAGTCCGTGCGGATCGAGCAGCTTGAGTACGTGGCCGCGGTGGCCCGCCTTGGCTCGTTCCGGCGAGCGGCCGAGGCGATTCATGTCTCCCAGCCCGCCCTGAGCGAGTCGGTGCGGGCTCTCGAGCGTGAGCTCGGAGTGGACATCCTGGAGCGAGGCCGCCAGGGAGCCAGGGTCAGCGAGTCGGGTCGCGACCTGCTCCCGCACGTCCTCACGGTCCTTGATTCCGTCGACCGGCTCAGGGGCGCGGCCAACGAGCAGCATCACAGCAGACGCGTGGTACGCGTCGGCACCGTGAATGCCGCGACCGTTCCCCTCGTGACACCGGTGATTCGCCAGTTCCGTGAGACACACGGCTCGACTCAGGTCGAAGTGTTTGGCGGAGCGCACGCAGACATCCAGCGGAGTCTGCTGGAGGGAAGCTGCGACCTCGGGCTGGTCAACTACCTGGAGGGTGACGATCTTCCGCCGCTGCTGGAGACCACCGCGCTGGTATCCGGGCACGCGGTCGTATGCATGCGCCCGGATAGCCCGCTCGCGGCCCGCGCCGCGGTAAGCGTGAGCGACCTTCGCGAGGCCCCGCTGATCGTCATGCGGCCCGGCTACGTCATGTACCGGTACCTGCACCGCATTCTCAAGGACGACGTTCCGGCGTTCTCGTACTCCACCGACGGAGCAGAGATGGGCAAGCTGATGGTCGCGGAGGGGCTGGGCGTGACAGTCCTGCCAGACTTCAGCGTTATCGGAGATCCGCTGGAAACGAGCGGGATCATCACCTGGCGGCCGATCGCCGGCGATGCGACCCCGGTCCGGCTTGTCATCCAGCGGCTAAAGTCAGGGTCGGCGCCGCGCGCGGCACGGGACCTGCACCGCCTCTTCGTGCAGCGTGCCCGGGAAATCCGAGTGAGCCGCGCGGCCGGCTAACTGCAAGCGATAGCGCCGGGCAGTGCCTGATCAGGGCCGAAACGGGCACTTGCCACCGGCCGTGGCCCGCCCGCTTGCTGAAGCTTCACTCGGGCGTTGCCTCATGGCGCCGCGCGGGCTAGATTAGTCGCGTAAATCGATCTGTTTGATAGGGATATCCTATCGAGGCCTCGCGAATCGCTATTGGACCCGAGCGCGGGTGACTGGTCATGCTGAGGATGCGCCGGGTCCAAGCCCGCGTCGCTGGCGCCGGCGGGCTTGTGCCGCCAGGGAACGAGAGCAAGGAGAAGGTAACAATCGTGGCCGCCAAGCAGATCCATCTGAATGCCTTCGAGATGAACTGCGTGGGCCACCTCGCGCGCGGCATGTGGCGCCACCCTGCGGACGAGCGGTACCGGTACACCGACCTGGAGTACTGGAACACCGAAGCCCGGCTGCTCGAGGCCGGCTGCTTCGACGCGTTGTTCCTGGCCGACGTGCTCGGCACCTACGAGACGGCTCCGGGCGACAGTGCCATCGCGCTGCGCGAGGCTCATCAGGTCCCGGTCAACGACCCGCTCCTGCTGGTGCCCGCGCTGGCGCAGGTGACCAGCCAGCTTGGCTTTGCGGTAACGATCTCGGCCAGTTACGAACCGCCGTTCGCGCATGCACGGCGGATGAGCACGGTCGACCACCTGACGAAAGGCAGGGTCGGCTGGAACGTCGTGACCTCTTACCTCGACAACGCGGCACGCAACTTCGGCCTCGACGGCCAGATCGACCACGACGAGCGTTACGAGCGGGCCGAGGAATACCTCGACGTGTGCTACCAGCTCTGGGAGGGAAGCTGGGAGGACGGCGCGGTGCGGCGTGACCGAGAGCTCGGGATCTTCACCGACCCGGAGAAGGTTCACTACATCGATCACTCCGGCCGCTACTTCCGCGTCGCCGGCCCTCATCTGTGCGAACCGTCGGCCCAGCGCACTCCGGTGATATTTGTCGCCACCGGGTCGCCGCGGGGCAAGTTGCTGGCCGGCCGGCACGCCGAGGCGGTGTTCCTCGCGTCATCCTCCCTCCCGACTGTGCGCGACGACATCGCCGAGATCCGCCAGCTCGCGGTTCAGCACGGCCGGGCGCCGGACGACGTCAAGATCTTCAACCACCTCCGGTGCATCGTCGGCCGCACGCGTGACGAGGCCGAACGCAAGGCTGAGGAATACGCCCAGTTCCGTGCTGTCCAGTCGCGGTTCTTCGGCCTGGATCTGTCCAGCTACGATCCGAGCACCCTGCTGCAAGATGTCGTGCTACCCGAGGACGGCTCGGGGCGCGGCCCGGCGCGTTACATCGGGCAGTTCATCGAGCAGTGGACCGGGCGCCCGACCGTCGCGGACCTGCAGGCCACCATCCGGCGGCACGGAGGCACCGACCCGTTCGCCATCGTCGGGACACCGGACGAGATCGCCGGAAAGATCGAGGAGTTCGTCGAGTTCACCGATCTTGACGGCTTCAACGTGCACTCCAATGTCTCGCTGGAAAGCTACCGGGATTTCGTCGAGATGGTGATCCCGGTGCTCCAGGAGCGCGGATTGTTCCGGGCGGGCTACGACCCTGACCAGACCACGCTGCGTGAGCGCCTGTTCGGGGCAGGGCGTGCCAGGCTGCCGGCGAGTCACCCTGGCGCCGCCCGCCGGCCTGTCCCGGTGCCCCAGCCTGCCGCCGCTGTGATCTAGACCTCAGGAGCCCGGAAGACGACCTGCCGCGTGAGCAAATACGATAAAATCGATCGAGATAATAGACTTTGCCGCGACGCTGCGGTCCGTCACCTCCCGCAACCCAATCGAAAGGCTTGACATGCTGCGTGTACCCCCGGCCGTCCGGGCTGGCGCATTGCTCGCCGCGGCGGCAGCCGCACTGACCGCCTGCGGCACGGCGAGCGGCTCCGGAACGACGGCTGCCTCCGGCAAGCCGGTTTCCGGCGGAACTCTCGTGTACCTGGAGGATCGCCAGGAGAGCTGCATCGACCCGCAGATCGGCGGCGATATCCCGCAGGCAATGATCGGTCAGCAGTACACCGACGACATCGTCTACGAGGGCAAGGGCGGGACGATCGAGCCCTGGCTGGCCAAGTCGTGGACCATCTCGCCCGACGGCCTCACCTACACCTTCACTTTCCGCAACAACGTGAAGTTCACCGACGGCACCCCGTTGAATGCGGCTGCGGTGCAGGCCAACTTCGAGCGCGTGGTCAACCCGAAGACCGGCTCCTCGACTGACGGCGGGTACATCGCGCCGTTCTACAAGAGCTCCAAGGTGCTCAGCCCCTACGTTCTCCAGGTCACTCTCAAGACTCCCGACAGCTCGTTTCTCGACGTCCTCGCGCAGGGCTACTTCGGTATCGAGTCGCCTAAGGGTTTCGCCCGCGGCATCTCCAAGAACTGCCTGTACCCGATTGGCTCCGGTCCGTTCGAGGTCCAGAAGGACATTCCCAACCAGGAGGTGATCCTGGCCAGGAACCCCAACTACAACTCGCCAGCGCCAGGCTCGACGCACACCGGCCCGGCCTACCTGAAGGAGATCATCTGGAAGATCGTCCCGGACGAGTCCGTGCGCTGGGCCTCGCTGACCCAGAACCAGGCGAACGTCATCTACTACCCGCCCTCAGAGGACTACGCGTCCGCCAAGGCCGAGCACATCACGATGTTCGACCAGGAACGGCCCGGCAGTCCGAACAGCGTCCTGTTCAACACCTCGGTCCCGCCGCTGAACAACGTGCTCGTCCGGCAGGCCGTCCTCTATGCCTCCAACGAGCAGGCGAACCTCAAGAGCGCCTACTTCGGCACCTATCCCTATGTCGGCGGGCCGCTCGTGCCGGGCACGCCGGACTATGACCCGGCTTACGCCAACGTCTACGCCAACAACCCGGCCAAGGCGAACCAGCTGCTGGAGCAAGCCGGCTACACCGGGCACAACAGCCAGGGCTACCGGACCAAGGACGGGCAGGTCCTGAAGATCGGGCTGCCTTATGACTCCGACGCCGGACAGACCCCGCCCGAGGACCTGACGCTGTACCAGGACATCCAGGCGTCGGAGAAGTCAGCGGGCATCGACATCGTGCTCCAGCCGATCAGCACGGCGAAGCTGGACGAGATCTTTGAGTCGGGCAAGGGCTACCAGACTCTGGCCGGCGGCTACTGGATCACCAACACCCCGGACGTCCTCCGGACGCTCTACTCGACCCAGGCGCTCCAGTACTACGGGACCAACACCGACCGCTACTCCAACCCCACGCTGGACAAGCTGCTCGCCGACGGCCTGGCGGCCAAGAATGACGCCCAGCGCAAGGCCATCTACGACAAGGCGCAGGCCTTCGTGTCGCAGCAGGCACTGCTGCTGGACCTGTACCCGGCCGAAGAGCGCCTCGCCATCAACGCCAACACTCACGGCGTCAGCGCTGACTATGCGGTCGGCCTGCCCGACTTCTACGACACCTGGATCTCCGGATGACGCCCCAGTCAGTCGCCGACCCAGCCCTGGCCGGGAGCGAGCAGGTGCCATCAGATCCGGTGGCGGTCCCTCACTTCCGTCGCCGGGCCGGGCGGGTGCTCCAGGACGTGATCGGCGGCGTGATCGTCTTGTGGGGCGCGGCTACGCTCACGTTCCTGGCCGTGCACCTGATGCCAGGGAACCCTGCGGTGGCTTATGCGGGCGGCGTGGGCAGCCACCCGTCCAAGGCACTGCTCGCCGAGGTCATCCGCAAGTACGGGCTCGACAAGCCGGACATCATCCAGTACTTCGTCTACCTCGGCAACCTGCTGCACGGGGACCTGGGCTACTCGGCCTCGCAGCAGCAGTCGGTTGCGAGCGTCATCGCGCTGAACGTCGGCCCGACGGCTGAGCTCACGCTCGGGTCGCTGCTGCTCGCCTGGGTGCTCGCGGTGGTCTGGTCGGTCCTGACGGTCCGCCGCGGCCGGATCATCTCCTCGATCGGATCGGGGCTGGAGGTCCTGACCGCCGCCATCCCGCAGTACTGGCTAGGCATCATCCTGCTGGAGGTGCTCGCCTTCCACCTGGGCATCTTCCCTGCCACCGGAGGCACCGGCCTGCAGGGCCTCGTGCTGCCGTGCGCTCACACTGGCGATCCCGATCGCGGGCTTCCTCGGCCAGGTCACCCGGGAGGAGTTCGAGTCGGCGCTCGAACAGCCTTACGTCACCTCGGCCCGGGCCCGCGGGATGGGCGACTGGGGTGTGCGGCTCCGGCACGCGCTACGGCATGCCGTGCTGCCGGGCGTGACCCTGTCCGGGTGGGCGCTCGGCTCGCTGATCAGCGGTGCCGTGATCGTCGAGTCACTGTTCTCGCGCAACGGCCTCGGCAACGCGCTGCTGCAGGGAGTCACGCAGCAGGACATGCCGCTGACCATCGGCGTCGTGCTGATCGTGGCGGTCGTCTACGTGGTGGCCACGATTCTCGTCGACATCCTCTACCAGCTGGTCGACCCGCGGCTGCGGTCCGCCGGCCAGTGACACACCGTCGCCGGCTCCTGAGCGAAGGAACATCGCAACCATGACTGCCACCAACGTCTCCGCCGCCATCGACCAGCAGCCCGGTATCGTCCGGCTGCGCGGCCAGGCCAGAGGCCTGCGCCCCGGAATCGTGCTGGCCTGGCTCGTCGTCGTCTTCCTGGCCATCTCAGTCATCTGGCCCGGCCTGATTGCCAGGGAATCTCCGCTCGCGGTGAACCCGGCCAACACGCTGCAAGGCCCGTCGCTCAGCCACTTGTTCGGGACCGACCAGTCGGGCCGGGACATGTTCAGCCGGGTCGTCTTCGGTGCCAGGGAATCACTGTCGATCGGCATCGCCGCGACTGCTGTGGGCCTGGCCATCGCCATCGTCCTCGGCTTCGCGGCCGGCCTGGCCGGGCGCTGGGCCGACACGGTCATCAGCCGGTTCCTGGAAGTTCTGTTCGCGTTCCCCTCGCTGCTGCTGGCGCTGCTCTTCGTCGCGATGTTCGGCGCGGGCGTCGGCAGCCTGATCGTCGCCGTCGGCATCGGTTCCGCGCCGGGCTACGCGCGGATGATCCGGGGACAGGTCATCGCCGTCCGGAACGCGCCGTACGTCGAGGCGGCGCGGGTCCTCGGGCACCCGACGCTGCGGATCATGGCGCGCAGCATCTTCCCCAACGCCATGCGGCCCCTGCTCGTGCTCGCGACCCTCGGCATCGGCCAGTCAATTGTCTGGGCATCAGCGCTCAGCTTTCTCGGCCTCGGCGCCGCGCCGCCCGCTCCGGAGTGGGGCGCCCTGCTCGCCGCGGGCCGTGACTTCATCTCGGCGGCGTGGTGGCTGGAGTTCTTCCCCGGCGCCCTGATCGTCGCCACGGCACTTGCCGCTACCGCCATCGGCCGCCACCTGCAGCGCCGTGTCGAAGGAAGGCTGGACTCGTGACCGCGACCGCACCTGCCGATCAGAACCTCCTGACGGCGACTGACCTCCGGGTCTCGTTCGGATCCCGCGAGGTAGTAGCGGGCATCTCGTTCAGCGTCCGGCCGGGGGAGTGCCTGGCCATCGTGGGCCAGTCCGGATCCGGCAAGAGCGTGACCGCCCGCACGCTCATCGGGCTGACCGGTGACGGTGCCCGCGTCAGCGGCACGCTGGATTTCGACGGGCATGACTTGTCCCGGCTGAGTGAGCGGCAGTGGCGGACTCTGCGCGGGGCTCGCATCGGCCTCATCCTGCAGGACGCGCTGGTATCACTGGATGCCGTCAGGCCGGTCGGACGCGAGATCGCCGAGCCGCTGCGGCTGCACCACTACGGCAACGGGCGTGACCGCGGTGCCCGGGTGATCGAGCTGCTGCGCCAGGTCGGCGTGCCCGAACCCGAGATGAGGTCGCGGCAGCTTCCCGGCGAGC
Source organism: uncultured Actinomycetota bacterium (assembly GCA_963831615.1). Classification (GTDB taxonomy): domain Bacteria; phylum Actinomycetota; class Actinomycetes; order Streptosporangiales; family Streptosporangiaceae; genus JAJYUU01. The sequence goes on from CAWHQU010000008.1 coordinate 2,486,286, forward strand.
TGTCGGGCGGCCTGCGCCAGCGGGCGCTGATCGCGACGGCGATCGCCCTTGACCCGCAGCTGCTCATCGCTGACGAGCCCACTACTGCGCTGGACGTCACGATCCAGGCGCAGATCCTGGGCCTGCTCGACGAGAGCAAGCAGCGCGGCCGGGCGCTGATCGTCATCAGCCACGACCTCGCTGTCGTCAGCCGGATCGCAGACCGGGTCGCGGTGATGCGCGACGGCCAGATCGTCGAGCAGGGCCCGACCGCTGACATTCTCAGCCGTCCGGAGCACCCCTACACGCAGTCACTGCTGGACGCGATCCCGTCGGCGCACTCGCGCGGCACTCGCCTGTCTGCTTCCAGTGAGGTCGTGGCACGTTCCGGTGCCTTGGCCGTCGCGGCGTCGGGCCAGCGGCGCGGTCCGCTCCGGTCGCCGGGCAGCCGCCGCTGCTTGCCGCCGACGGCCTGGTCAAGCGCTACAAGGGGCCGGACGGCAAGGTGCGGACCGTCGTGAATCAGGTGTCGTTCGAACTGCGCCAGGGCGAGACACTGGGGGTTGTCGGTGAGTCAGGCTCGGGCAAGACCACGACCGGGCGCATCGTGCTGGCGGTAACCGCGCCCGACGAAGGCGAGGTGCGGCTGGGCGGTCAGCCGTGGACAGCCCTCAGCGAAGGTCAGCGTCGCGCCCGCCGGCAGCACGTCGGCGTGGTCTACCAGGATCCGCTCAGCTCGTTCGACCCGCGCTGGACAGTCGGGCGGATCCTGTCCGACGCTCTGCCAGCCAGGTATGCGAAGGGCAGCGCGTCCGCGCGCGTCCGCGAGTTGCTCCACCAGGTGGGCCTGAGCGACGAGACGGTGGAGCGGCGGCCGCTGCTGCTATCCGGCGGTCAGCGCCAGCGGGTCGCGATCGCCCGGGCACTGGCGCCGGAGCCGGAGATCATCGTCTGCGACGAGCCGGTGTCGGCGCTGGACGTCTCGATCCAGGCGCAGGTCCTGGACCTGTTCACTGACCTCCAGGAGCAACTGGGCCTGAGCTACATCTTCATCTCGCACGACCTCGGCGTCATCCACCACATGAGTGACCGGGTCCTGGTGATGACGCACGGCCAGGTCGTGGAGCAGGGCGACGCCGAGTCTGTCTTCAGCAGCCCGGCTCACCCGTATACCCAGCGGTTGCTCGCATCCCTGCCGCAACTGAGTTTGCAAACAGAACTGTCCGGCCGGGAGCCGGCCTACGACCGCAGTGCCTGACTGGCCGGAACGGAGATTTCGCTGATGACCAAGCAGATCCACCTGAACCTGTTCGAGATGAACTGCGTCAGCCATATCACCCATGGCATGTGGACCCATCCCGAGAACACCCGCGAGCGCTTCAACGACATCGAGTTCTGGACGGAACTGGCGCAGCTACTCGAGGACGCGACGTTCGACGCGATGTTCATCGCGGACGTCATCGGGGCCTACGACGTCTTCCGGGACGGCCCGGAGACGTCGCTGATCGAAGGCATGCAGATCCCGACCAACGACCCGCTCCTCGTCATCCCGGCGATGGCTGCGGTCACCAAGAACCTCGGCTTCGCCGCGACGTTCTCGACGACTTACGAACCGCCGTTCGCCTTCGCCCGCCGGATGAGCACGCTCGATCACCTCACCAAGGGCCGGGTCGGCTGGAACATCGTCACGTCCTACCTGCCGAACGCGGCACGCAACTTCGGCTACGACGACGAGGTAGACCACGACCACCGCTACGAGATCGCCGACGAGTACCTGGAAGTCCTCTACAAGTTGTGGGAGGGGTCCTGGGACGACGACGCCGTGCTGGCGGACAAGGAAGGCCGGGTGTATGCCGACCCGGCAAAAGTCCGGTACATCAACCACGCTGGCACCTACTACCAGGTAGCCGGCCCTCACCTGTGCGAGCCATCGCCCCAGCGCACCCCGCTGCTGTATCAGGCGGGGGTGTCGGACGCGGGCCGTGCTTTCGCCGGCAAGCACGCCGAAGCGATTTTCATGGGTGGCAGCAGCTTCAGCCAGGTCCGCTCCTATGTCGCGGACGTTCGCAAGATCGCCAGCTCGCTCGGCCGGGATCCGGGCGATATCAAGTTCCTGCCGGGCGCGAACATCATCGTCGGGCGCGACGACGACGAAGTATCACGGAAGGTTGCCGAGTACCGGCGGCTGCGCAGCATCGACGGCTACCTGGCGCACTCGAGCTCGCCAGTGGACTGGACGAGGTACGACCGCTCCGAGAAGGTCGACGAGATCGTGTCCGGACTGGGCAAGAGTGCCGCGCAGTTCCGGCGGTACCTGGTTCCCGGCTTGACGGTCGGTGAGCTACTGGACGACCTCGGCGGGCTTGGCCGGCCGTTCTCCGTTGCGGGGACCCCGAAAGTCGTCGTCGACGAGATGGAGCGCTGGATCCGGGAAGCGGACGTCGACGGCTTCAACGTGGTCCAGTACCTGACTCCCGGCACGGCGATTGATGTTGCTGAGCTGGTCATTCCGGAGCTCCGCCGCCGCGGGCTGTTCCGGACCAGCTATGCCGACGGCGAGACGCTGCGAGAGCGGATGCTCGGTGCCGGCCGGCCGCGGCTCCCCGGTAACCATCCGGGTGCCCGCTTCCGTGACGCAGCGACGCTAGCGGGCGGCCAGGCCGGGGAGCGGGAGTTGGCTCGGGTGGCCAGCGCGCATGGCTAGCCCCGCCCGCACGGCCAGTGCCGGCGACACGCACGTCATCAGCTCAGACGCCGAGGCGATCGGCGTCGCGACCAGGCTGGCGAGCCGGCTGGCAGATACCGCCGCCGAGCGCGATCAGGGCCGCCGGCTCCCTGATGCCGAGCTGGCAGAGCTAGCCAGCTCCGGCTTGCTGAGCATTACGGTGCCACAGTCGCACGGCGGGCCCGGCGTTTCCTGCCTGACGCTATGCACGGTAATCCGGCTGCTGTCGTCGGGTGACGGGAGCGTCGGCCAGATTCCGCAGAATCACTTCTTCTGCCTTGACGCAGTGCGCGAGAACGGCAGCGCCGACCAGGTCGACTTCTTTTACGGGCTGGTGCTGGACGGCGCCCGGTTCGGCAACGCGCTAGTGAACACGCGCCAGCCCGGCGGCTCGGCGGGCGCGACCACGATTGAGCCAGCTCCCGACGGGGGTTATCTGGTCAGCGGAGCCAAGTCGTACTCAACAGGCGCCCTGTCGGCCGACTGGGTCCCGGTGGCGGCGACAGACCGGGACGAGCGCATGCATATGGCGTTCATCCCGCGGGACGCGCCAGGACTGGTAGTCGTGGATGACTGGGACGGCTTCGGGCAGCGGACGACAGCTAGCGGATCGGTGATCCTGCGACGGGCTCATGCTGACGCACGGTGGGTCATTCCAACCTGGAAGGCGATCGAGTACCCGAACACGTTCCGGGCCTTCACCCAGCTCATCCACGCCGCGATCGACATCGGGATCGCCGAGGGCGCTCTTGCCGCCGGGGCGGACTACCTGCGCGGGTACGTGAGCGGTCAGCCGGCTGGCGGAGCCGAGCCGGCCAGGGAAGATCCCGTGGTGATCCACCATTTCGGCGAGCTGACCGTGCTGGTGAGGTCTGCTCGCGCGCTGCTGGAACAGGCAGCCGGCATCGTGGATGAGGCGAGGGCGGCGCTAGCTGCACCAGGCCTGCCGGCGGATGCGGCCGCCAGATGGGAGGCCGAGGCGAACGTCGCGATGTCCTCGGCCAGGGCACACGCGGACCGGGTCACCGTGCAGGCAGCAAGCGAGTGGTTCGAGCTGGCCGGGGCGAGTGCCGCGCGCCTGCCGCTTGGCCTCGACCGGTACTGGCGTGACGTGCGCACGCACACCCTGCACGACCCGCGGCGGAAACGCGTCTTCGAGGTCGGCAACTACACGCTCAACGATGTCCTCCCGCAGCGCGGCTGGGGCCGGGCGCGGGCAGCCCGCTGATCTCCGGGCCCGGACGGCGGCCCGGGCCCGCACCACGGCCTACGGACTCATGACAACGCCGGGTGCCCGTGGCGCGTCGAAAGACAGCACGACGCGCGGGTCCCGCGGCCCCTGTTTCTGCTATGTCACTCGGCAGTAGAAGAATCGTTCGTCATCAGGCCCGGCTCTTCCGGTGCGGTAGCCATTCGCCCGTTTGAAGTTATCGGAGTGGACCATGATTTTCCCTGTTCCGCCCGCCTCGGTCGCGCGCCAGGCTGGCTCGCAGGTCACTGCGCGCCAGCGGTGCTGCTTCGGAGGGGCGGTGCGCCGCCCGTGACGTCGGCATCTCCGCATGACCCTATGGTCGCGGTCAACGAGGTGCTGAGTGAGGTGATCGATATGGTCATGGCGCTGCGGCAAGCGCATCGCAAGGTGCCCGAAACCCACAAGCTGCACGCCGAGCTGGACCAGCTGTTCAGCGACGCACGGACATGGGCCGAGCTTCTGGTGGCGGCGGATACCGCTCGTGGAGTATCGGCGCTGGACTATATGCCGACCGTGGCAGGCCGGGAGCGTCCTGACCTGTGGCACGGTCCGGCCAGCGACGAGGAGGTCCGCCAGGTCGTGGCCGGGCAGCTGGACCGACTTGCCGGGCACCTTCGGCTGGCGTTGTCAGAGCAGGACGACAACCATGTCCGGGAGCTGCTCGGTCGCGTCAGCGCCGAGCTGCAGTCGCATCTCGACGCGTTCAGGAAGCCGTGAGGCGTGGCCCGGCGGCTTCAAAATGCGGCGCTCTGCGCAACGCCTGGCGGATTAAGTTAGGCCGGCGGCTACTGCTTTCTCGGTCAGGTCCTGCAGAACGGACCGGTGCTCGTCCGATAGCGGTGTGCGTGGGGGGCGGCACGGGCCACCGTAGATTCCGACGAGATCCATGGAGAATTTCAGAGCCTGAACGAACTCAGGCTTGGAATCCCACCGCAGCAGCGGATGTAGCTGCCGGTAGAGCGGAACCGCGTTCTTGACGTCCAGTTCTGTGGCCGCCCGGTAGAGGTCGAGACATGACCTGGGAAACAGATTGGTGTAGCCGGATATCCATCCTTTGGCGCCAGCAAGGGCTAGCTCCAGGAGGGTGTCGTCAGAGCCGATGAGCAGATCGAGATCAGGAGCCAGTTCGGCGAGAGCGTAGGCGCGCCGCGGGTCGCCGGCGAATTCCTTGACCGCGACAATGAGGCCCTCGCCGTATAGCCGGGCAAGTCTTTCGGGTGTCAAGTCGACTTTTGTGTCGATCGGATTGTTATAGGCGACGACCGGTAGCCCCACAGCAGCGACGGCCCGGAAATGTTCCATGAAGCTGCGCTCGTCCGAGCGGTAGGTGTTGGGCGGCAAGCACATGACCGCCGGAGCTCCGGCTGCCGCCGCCTGCTCGGCCCAACGGACTGCATCGCGCGATCCGTACGCTGCGACGCCAGGAATTACTACGAAGCCTGGAGGCGCCGCAGCCATGGCTGTCTCTACCACCCGGGCGCGCTCGAAGTCGCTGAGCGTCTGGTACTCGCCGAGGGACCCGTTAGGGGTGATGCCATCGCAGCCGGACTTTGCCAGCCAGCCAATATGGTCGGCATACCGGTCGTAGTCGATTTCTAGTTCTTCGGTAAAGGGCAGCGCATTAGCCACCAGGACGCCACGCCATGGAAGAGTGCTCAAGTTCTACCTCCGCGATTAAGAGCCCGTTCGACGCACAGGCATGGCTATCCGGCTGGCGGCGCGGCCGCTGCCAGCACGGCCGAAGCTGTACCCGGTCAGGATGATCCCCGGGGCACCCGCCGCGAACGCGAGTGGCACCGCGCGCCCGACCCTCATCTACTATGTAGCATTGCACATGGCATGTGACACATACAAGATCGTGCGAATGGCAGGTGAATGGCCGCCAACATCGCGTGGCGAACTCCATCGTGGATGCCGATCGGAACATCGTCGTCTCGGACAAGAGAACCGTATGGAAACGAGCAATGAGGTGCCGGCGATCATGCAAACCTTCAGCACTGACAACTTGAAGTACACCTACAGCGCCGAGCACAAGCCGATCGGCTCGGTCCAGCCGGGCGAGCGCTTCATCGTCGACACTTCCGACTGTTTCACGGGTCGGTACCGCGACCCGGCTGACTTCAACCCGGAGTCGGCGGCGTGGGTGGATGCCAATCTGAACCCGGTGACCGGACCGATCAGTGTCGAGGGAGCGGTTCCTGGCGGAGCAGTCGAGATCTATATCGAGGACATCACGGTCACCACGCCGCCCGCGGTCGTCATTAGCAGATGCGCGGCCCTGTCACCTGCCGACTGGTGGCACGAGGAGGAATACGCGCTGTCGCTGCCGGTCGCCGACGGCCGCATCAGGATCCGGGACGACTGGTCGGTGCCCGTGCGGCCGCTCATTGGCTGCCTGGCCACAGCACCTGCACGTGAGACGGTGCTAAGCCGTCATGAGGGTGATTCCTACGGCGGAAACATGGACTGCAGTGCGATCACTGCCGGTGCGACTGTCACACTGCCAGTCGAGGTGGCTGGCGGATTCCTGTACTTCGGCGACTGTAAGGCCTCCATGGGGGCAGGCGAGGTCACCTGCTCGCCGGAATGCGGAACCAGGATCGTCGCTGCTGCCGCACCCGTGGTCAGGCCCCCGTCCATGCATGCGCCGAGGGTCAGAACCAGCACTCACCTGACCACCATCGTTTCCGGAATATCGCTTGCTGACGCCTGCCGTATGGCCTTCAGGGAACTGAAGCTCTGGCTCGAGGACGAGTGGCATGTTGAGCCAGATGACGCTGCCCTCATCATGGGCATCGGTGCTGACTGCGGAGTCTGTCAGGTCAGCAACCTGCTGCACACCGCTACCTGCACGATCAGGCGTGATCTTCTTCCGCCGGGCCGGTAAGCCCGCTGCAGTCCGCTAGACCGCGGCCTCAGCCACATCGCGAGGGACAACGGAACTCGTGGCGACATCGCTGATGTGGGAGATCAGCAGCGGGGCTTCGCCGTCAGCCAGGACCTCCGGGGTGATGTAGAAGGAGTCTGCGTCAGCGTGCAATACGCACACCCGAGGGTCGCGGTCCCACAATCTCGCGACCATCTCCGTTCCGGTAAAGCCAACTACGTCTGGGTCGACTGTCACGCGGGCGCGGGGAATCGGCTGTCCTGCCTCATTCGGAAAATCGCGGACCGCGGTGAGCCCCGGCACTTGCGCAAGCGTCTCAACCCAGTCGGCTACCGTTTGCTCCCACTCGCGGGAAGCCGCTTCGTGATCCCGTGCCAGGAACAGCTCCACGGCTCGTACCAGCCCTGCCATGTCTTCTTTCCCGGCTTTCAGCGCGCGTGCCAGGCGCTGATATGGCGCGCCGTTCGCCCGGGCCGCTCCGACGAATTCTTCGGTGCCCACCATCAGGCCACTCGCTTGCGGCCCCCTCAGGTGCTTGCCGCCGCTGAAAATGGCCGCGTCAGCTCCGAGATCGCGGGTGTAATGCCAGAGGTTGGTGTGCGGCGGCAGTTGCGCGGCAGCGTCAACAAGCACCGGCACGCCTCGTTCGTGCGCGATCCTCACGGTCGTCGGAAGATCCAGGGCTCCGTGGCCGAGGTCGGTGCCATCCACCCAGAGCACCAGCGCCGTGCGGTCCGTAATCGCTGCGTCGAGCTCCCAGTCGAACGTCTGGTAAGCGTTGCCGAACTGCACGATCTTGCCCCCGGCGAGCTGAGCTGCCGGATCGTAGGGACAACGGTGCACCGTGTGCATAACGACTTCAGTCGCCAGCCCTCGCCCCTCGGGCATCCGGACGATCAAGCGCGGATCGCCTTCCGTGATAGCGCCTAGCGTTGCGAGGACTAGCGCGGCCGCGCAGCCAGAGGTGATATAGGCGGCCTCGTTGTTCGTGAGTTTCGCAAGGTGCGCGCCGGCAGCGGCATGATACTCATGCATGTCAACGTAGGACTGTGATGCGCTGCGCATCGCGTCGACGACCTCGTCTGGCATGAGTGAGCCACCGACAAGGGTAAAGGCTGCGGCCGCGTTAATGACGTGGCGGACATTCAGATAATCATAGAAATCCACAATTACCGCCCATAACAGAATCAGTGTCCGGTGTCGGGCGACTGTAGCATTGCACATAGTATGTGCTACAGCAAGAGCAGGTGGCGGTCTCATCCCAGGTCAGATGGTTGACAGCAAGGCATGGCACGGTTTCGATGCGAGGCCTCGCGTCAGAGCCGGCGAACCCGGCCGGCTGACCGTGTTGTGGCGAGCATCAGCGGCCAGCCGAGCCTAGGGTGAAAGCCCGTATACCGCATTGGAGGCGGGATGACCTCGGTCGCGCAGAACCGAGAGTTCGCGCTGACGAGCCACGTCGTCCGCGCAGACAGCCTGCGTGAGCAGGTCAGCCGGGCGCTGGAGGCCGCCCTCGTCGCGGGGGAGCTTGAGCCAGGGCAGATCTACTCGGCCCCCAGTCTGGCTGAGCAGTTCGGGGTATCGGCCACTCCCGTCCGCGAGGCGATGCTCGATCTCGTCAAAGACGGTTTCGTGGAAATCGTGCGCAACAAAGGGTTCCGTGTCCTGGAGGTCTCGGACGCCGATCTTGACCAGATCTCGGAGATCCGGTTGCTGCTCGAGGTACCCGCCGCCGCTCGCGCGGCCGGGAAGCTGACTGCCGAAGATTGCGAGCAGCTGGCCGACGTAGCCGAGGAGATTACCGAGAGCGCTCGCCGGGGTGACATCATCAGCTACCTGGACGCCGACCGCCGGTTCCACGTCAAGCTCGTCTCGGCGGTAGGTAACCCGCGCCTCACCGATCTCGTCGATCGCCTCCGCCGCCAGACGCGCCTGTCAGGCCTCAGTGATCTCGCGCGCACGGGGCGCCTTGTCGCGTCCGCGGAGGAACACCACCAGCTGCTGACCGTCATTCAGGCTCACGACTCAGACGCGGCCACGCGTCTCATGAGCGCTCACATTGGCCATACCCGCGGCTTGTGGGCAGGGCGCGCGGAAAAGGCGTGACCTGCAGCGACTCCCGCGGCGAGTGCCCTAGTTGTCACTCTCGGGGAGTACCTGCCCCCCGTCGATCACCAGAGTCTGGCCGGTAATGTAGCCAGCTTCCGGCGAGGCGAGGAAGCGCACCGCCCAACCGACGTCCTCAGGTTCGCCGAAGCGGTTGAGCGGGATCGCTGCGAGCATTCTGGCCACGTGCTCAGGGCCGAGATCGGCGAAGCCCGGAGTGGCGATGTTGCCAGGCAGAACCGCATTGATCGTGATTCCGGCCGTCGCAACCTCGAGCGCGGCAGAGCGCATCAGCCCGAGCATGGCTGCTTTCGTCGCACCGTAGTGGGCATAGCCAGGCTGGCCTACTACTGAGCCGGTAATTGACGACGTCAGCACGATCCGCCCGTAACCCTGCGCGGTCATCACGGGCAAGCAGGCCTGGATGGCGAGCAACGCGCCGCGCACATTGATGGCCATGATCCGGTCGAAGTCCGCGATCCCGATTTCGGTCAGCGGGATGTGCGGGAAGATTCCCGCATTGGCAGCCAAGATGTCGATGCGGCCCCAGCGCTCGAGCGCAAGCGCCGCCATATCCTCCGCATCTTGCTTCTTGGTAACGTCGGCACTGATCGCTAGGGCCTGGCCGCCGCCTGCGCTGAGATCGGCGGCCGTCTGCTTCGCGGCGGTGTCATTGACGTCTGCGACGACGACATTCGCACCTTCGGCCGCCAGCACCGTCGCTATTCCGCGCCCGATCCCTCGGGCGCCGCCAGTGACGATCGCAACCCGGCCGGCCAGGCTCTCCACAACGCATCCACTCCTTGCTGCGCATCGCCCGCCGCCGACGGGTACCTCCCAAGGCGGGAGCGCTGCCGCTACTCCGCGCCCATTCGCACATCCGCTGACGTGCTCTCGGCCGTCTCGATCTTGGCCTTGAAGATGGGTGCCCGGTAGACCCTGGCCGCGACGACCATCATGATCACTCCGAGCACGGCTATGACGATCAGGGCGTTCTTCTCCCCCTGGCTGTCAGCGCCTGGGTACCCTTCACGGTCACCCAGATGAGCAGGCCGCGCCGGCGAGCGGCAGCAGTCCGAGCATGACGAGGTTGCTTCGCCGACTGGAACAGCAGCCGCGGTAGTACCAGGCCGCGGCTATGCCGGTGACGGCGTAGAAGATCGAGTACAGCACGCCGCTCGTGTTGATGATCGTCGTCATGGCCGAGCGACCGAGGTCGCGAAGACGTCGATGATGGCCAGCACGATCGTCGCGCCGCCCAGCACGAGGGTGGCGAAGGCGGGGGTCCGGTAGCTGGGGCTGATGCAGCCGAGGCGCCGCGGCAGCACCCGGTCCCGGGCCATCGAGTACGCGACCCGTGACGTGCCGATGATGGCCACCTGGGTTGTGGCGAGGACCGAGATCACGACGGCGAACGACATGATCCTGTCGCCGGCCGTGCCCGGCCAGTGTCTGGCCGACCCAGGCGATGGCGTTCGCGGAGTGCGCCTGCAACTGCGCGCTGGGCCCGACGCCCTGGTAGGTGCCGTACATGATGAGGAACAGCAGGCCGGTCAGGGCTACGCCCAGAACGGCGCCCCGGCCGGGGTTCTTCTCCGGCGCCGAGGTTTCCTCGTTCAGGTAGATGCCCCCGTCCCAGCCGGACAGCGACGCGACGGCGATGATCATCGAAGCCCCGAATACGCCGGCGCCGGTGCCGTGGAAGCTGAGCCACTGCGTCGTCGGGTGCACGGTCCCGGCGCTGCGGACGATGAAGACCGAGATGAAGGCCCAGACCGCGAAGACCGTGACGATCGAGTATTCGAGCAGCGCGACGACCACCTGGAGGCGAGCGCTCAGCCGGATGCCGCGGACCGCGGTGAGCGTCAGGAACGAGCCGATGAGGATGATCGCTACCGCGCCGGCCCACTTGTTGTTCGGGAGATAGGCCGAGCAGCGCGAGCACGCTCGGCCCGATCGTGATGACGTCGATGAGGACGAACAGCGTGAACGCGACCAGCATCAGCCAGCCGACAAGGAATCCGACGTACGGGTTGAACGCCCGCGACACCCATTCGTAGGTGGCGCCCGCGTTCTGCCGCCACATGTTCAGGCGGTGGAACGCCAGCGCGATGCACAGCAGTCCGGCGGTGGTGACGATGCACCGGCAGGATGGTCGCCGTAGGCGCTGGCGGCAACGAGGATGGCCAGGGTGATCGCGACGGTCTGACCGGGGCCGCCCCGGCCATCGCGAAGATCGTCGACCGGACGAGGCCGATGGCATTTGGCTCGAGTGTCGGAGCTGCGCCGCCGGCCTCTATAACGCTGGCGGTTGGCGATTCATGGGGCTCTGCTGAGGGGCCCATCGCGTGCCTCCTCCTGGCGGGTAGTGCCAGGAAACCATATAATATGTCACATGACAATAGGTCTGCTGCCATTGCCAGTGGGACCGTTGCGCCTGAAGTGAGAGCCAATAGGCGCAGGGGGGTGGCGTCGCATAAGGATCCATCACTGGTCTTCCGCGGAGAGAGCGGCTTGTCCACGATCAACGGCTGAGCGAGCCGGCCCGCGTCGGCACGTTTCATGCGAGCGTGCACCGTATAACGGATATACCGGGCGTCAAAGTGGCACGGTCGCATGAAACGTCGCACCTGTCGCATGAAACGTGGCGCTGGTCCCATGAAGGGTCGTGCTGGTCCCGTCAGGCGTCCTCGCGGCCGGTCTCGGGGAAGGGACCGCCCGGCCCCAGGTGGGTACGGGTGCCGTCGTGGTCGAGGATGCACAGCATCTCCGCGGCTTCCTCCGCCGCGCCGAACGCATGCGGCTCCATCGTGGAGAACTCGGCCGCCTCGCCGGCCCGAACTAGGATGGTCCGCTCGCCCAGCCGCAGCACGATGGTGCCGGACAGGACAGTGAACCAGTCCCGGCCCGGGTGGACGCGCAACCTGGCGGGCACCTTCCTCGTCACCCGCAGCTTGGCGATCGTCATGCCCCGCGGCGCACCGGTCCGCGACAGCAACCAGGCCGTCATGCCCCGTGCCTCGTCCTGGAGTGGCCTGATCACCACGTCGGCGTCATCGTCGGACTCCACCAGCTGGTCAAGCGTGGTGCCGAGTGCCCTCGCGATCGGCGTGAGCTGGTCCAGGGCAATCCGCCGGTGACCGGTCTCGATCCGGCTCAGCGTGGACGGGCTCAGGTAGCTGCGGGCCGCCAGCTCGTCCAGCGACCAGCCCAGCGACGTGCGTAGACCCCGGATGCGCTGCCGGACCAGAGCGTCCAGATCGGCATCTTGCTTCATGCGCAAGAGTGTATGCCGCAATAGCAAGGCAGCTGTACCGTCGAGGACATGGCACACGAACACATGGCTGACCTGCTCGACCTCGACGCGGAGGTCCTCAGCGAGTACCACCGGGAGGTGGTCGAATGGGTCTCGGCACACCTCACGGAACGAGCCCGCATCATCGACGTGGGTGCCGGCACGGGCACCGGCACCCTGGCGCTGGCCAGGCAGCTGCCGGACGCCGAGGTGATCGCGCTAGACATCGACATGGAGATGCTGAAGCACCTCGAGGACAAGGCCCGCGCCTCGGGGCTTGCCGACCGCATCCGCACCGTCCAAGCCGACCTCGATCAGGCATGGCCTGATGGCGTGAAGACCGCTGACCTGGTGTGGGCTGCCAACTCGCTGCACCACATGGGCGATCCCGCGCGAGCGGTCGCGCAGATCTACCAGATGCTGCGCCCGGGGGGACTGCTCGCGGTCACGGAGCTGGAGTCGTTCCCTCGTTTTCTCACCGACCCGGAGGGCGAGGCGCTCGAGGAGCGGATCCACGCCGCCATGGCACAAGGTCGTGACGAGGCCGGCATGCACATGCGTGAGGACTGGCCTGCCCGTTTCGCCGAAGCCGGGTTCGCGCTCGAGTCCGAACGCCGCTTCGTGATCGCGCTGCGGCCGCCGCCGGACTCGCCGATGGCCGCGTCCGTGACCCGCTACGCCATGGTCACCCTCTGCCGAGCCCGGCACGGCCTGTCGGACAAGCTCAGTGCCGGTGATATTGCGGAGCTCGATGCCCTCGCCCCGATCCTGTCAGCCCGCGACGACCTGACGGTCCGCACCAGTCGCACGGTCTGGCTGGCCCGCAAGCCCGCGGGATAGCCAGGCTGGCCGCAAGCCCGCCTTAGCCGGTGCTTGAGAGCCAGTGACCTGGGCGATGTTCCGCAGCCCGGTAGTCTGTGCACGAACTTCTCTCTCGACTTCGGTTTCATCAGCCGGACTGGCTATGAGGAGAGGGTGCGATGACCGATGTGCTCGGCGCGGCGGGCTCGGGCCGAGCGCCGAGTGGGGCAGAGCCTGGGCTGATCCGCCGTGATGACCTTGTGGCCGCCTTGGACAGGGCAGCGCGGAAGCGGGTCACGATTATCTCGGCGCCCGCCGGCAGCGGGAAGACGTCGCTGTTGCGCGTGTGGGCGGACCAGCCGGACCAGGATTGCCGTATCGCCTTCATGACCGTTCGGCCGGGCCAGCACGATATGCAACTCTTCTGGCTCACTGTGCTGGAAGCGGTCCGGGCTGCGGCAGGTGCCGGCGAGGGCGGCGCGCCGCTGCCTCCGGTGATGCCCGGCTCGGGCGGTGGCGCCATGATGGAGAAGGTGCTATCCGAGCTCGAGGAGTCCTGCGACCGCCTCGTCCTGGTTATCGATGACCTGCATGAGCTCAGCTCACCTGAGGCCGCCGGGCAGCTGACAACGCTACTGACACGCCTGCCTCCGGGAGTCCGGGCGGTCCTGGCCACCCGCCGCGACCTGCCGCTGCGCCTGCACAAGCTGCGGCTGGCCGGCGACCTGGCCGAGATCCGCGCCGCTCAACTGCGCTTTACCCAACACGAGACCAGTCAGCTCCTCGCCGCCGCCGGAATCGCGCTGCCCGGGCACATGGCCGCGATGCTGCATAAGCGCACCGAGGGCTGGGCGGCCGGGCTGCGCCTCGCCGTGCTATCCCTTGCCGGGCACTCCGACCCCGAACGATTCGTCGCCGAGTTCTCCGGCAGCGACCGCGTGGTCGCCGAATACCTGATGGCCGAGATGTTGGAGCGGCAGCCGCCTCGGGTCCGTGAAATGCTGCTGCGCACCTCCGTGCTGGACCAGGTTAACGGTGAGCTCGCCGACCTGCTTACCGGCGCCACGGGCTCGGAGAGGATCCTGCTGGAACTGGAAGATGCCAACGCGTTCGTCATGTCTCTGGATCCCGGCCGTACCTGGTTCCGGTACCACCGCATGTTCGGCGACCTGCTCCGGCTGGAACTCCGCCGCACGATGCCCGCGGACATCGCCGGACTGCACCGGCTCGCCGCGCGCTGGCTCGCCGCGCGCGGCCAGGTTGCTGACGCAATCGGCCATCTGCAGGCAGCCGGCGACTGGCACGAGGCGGCCGGTATGCTCACTGACCACGCCCTCGGCCTCACCCTTGATGGGCAAGCGGGCACTGTGGTGGCGCTGCTGCGTTCCTTCCCGGCCCCCACCGCCGAGGATTCCGCTGACCTGACCTTGGTCCGTGCCATCGCCGACCAGTACCAGCTCCGGCTCGACCAGACCGATGCGCACCTTCGCCAGGTCAGGGCTTACGCAATCACCACGCCGCCAGCCCGCAGGTACCAGCTGCAGATGGCCATCGCCTCCGTCGACCTGCTGTCGGCTCGGCTACGCGGAGACTTCGACAGCATCTTCGAGCAGGCAGGGGCTCTTCTGCGCCTGGGCGATGGCCCGACGAGCGCCAATGCCGCGCTCAGCAGCGACCTGAAAGCCATCGCGCTGCTGAACCTTGGCGTCACCGAGGCGTGGTCCCTGCGGCTGGCCGACGCCGAACGGCACCTCGTAGAAGGCGCCGCCCTCGCCTGCCGCATCGGCCGGCCCTACCTGCAGGTGGCCTGCCTCGCGCACCTGGGGTTCGCCTCCACCAGCCGCTCCTTCGCCATGGCTCGGCAGCGCTGTGAGGAAGCCATAACGGTGGCGGCGCGGCACGGCTGGGACGCCGAGGCGGTGACCGCCCCAGCCCTGGCGGCGCTCGCCAACGCGCTGATCTGGACTGGCCAGTTCGGCACGGCTGAACACTGGCTGGACCGCGCCAGGCGCGCCACAAAGGACGAAGGCGAACCCGGTATCCGGTTGCTGGTCTGCCTTACCTCCGCAATTCTGCAGGCGGCGAACGGTCACGGCCACCGGGCGCTGGAGGAGTTCGCCGCCGCCCAGCAGATTCAGGCGCTCATGGTCGGCGAGCACGGGCTGACTGCCCGCGTCAATGCGTGGACGATCGCGACCCAGGCTCGCCTCGGGATGACCGGGCAGGCGAGGGCTGCTCTAGCCGCGCTCGACGGCCGGCAGGCCAGCACTGGCGAGGTCCGCAATGCGGCCGCGGTGATCCTTCTGGCCGAGCAAGATCCCGCTGGCGCCCGCCGCGAACTCCGCGCCGTCCTGGACGGCGACGTCCCGGTTCTTTCCTATCTCACCCAGGTCGAGGCGCACCTGCTGGACGCGTTCGCCTGCCGTGACCTGGGTGATGAGGGCGCCTCCCGCGAGGCAGCAGAGCAAGCGCTGAACCTCGCCGAGGGGGACCGGCTGATCCTGCCGTTCGCGATGACCGGCGCATGGCAGCTCCTCGAAACCATGCCGCGGCACGGCACGTCGCATGCGGCGCTGGTCACCGACATCCTCGACGCGATCCGCGATCCTGGACGAGGCGGGCGAAGCCATGCGGCCACGATGCCAGTCGGGCAACTCAGCCGAAGTGAGCTGCGCGTGCTGCGCTACCTGCCGACGAATCTCACTCGCCGGGAGATCGCCAGCGAGCTGTCGGTCTCGCTGAACACCGTTGACACCCACATCCGCCGGATCTATACCAAGCTCGGCACCACCGACCGGACCGCGGCGGTGGAGCGGGCACGCGAACTGCGGCTGCTGTCGGTCGGTCGCACCTAACGCCCGGCGACCTTAACTGCGGTGCCGGGCGAATCACCAAAATCCAGTGACGACCCTGCGTCCTTCTTGCAGCGATCCTTGGCGTGGTCACGAGGTTGCGGACCCAGACGGCCGGCAGCACGTGCCCCGAGGATCAAGGGAGAAACAGTGACATCACCAGCCACAGGCGCTACCGACGCCCCAGATCTGCCCGAGTACGTCCCCGTCCCGGCGATCGCGAAGGGGGCGCCCCTGAACGAACACGGATACCACGTCTGGCAGGTAGAGCGGAACCTCTACGCGGTCACTGACAACGTCTACATGTCGGCGTTCCTGATCACCCCCGACGGCGTGGTCATTTTCGACGCGCCTCCGAACATCGGCCACAACATCCGGCGAGCCGTGGACGAGATCACCGCCGCCAACGGCCTGACCAACCAGGTCACCCACATGGTCTACTCGCACCACCACTCAGACCACCAGGGAGCATCCTCGCTGTTCGGCGGCGACATCATCCGCATTGGCCACGAGGAGACCCGGCGACTGCTGCTGCGCGACGATGACGCCGCCCGTCCTGTTCCGGACGTAACTTTCTCGGACCGCTACACCCTTGAAGTAGGCGGTGAGCGGGTCGAACTGGCCTGGCACGGGCCCAACCACTCGCCGGACAATATCTACATCCACTTCCCGGATCACGACACCTTGATGTTCATCGACGTGGTCAACGCCGGCTGGATACCCATCTACAACCTCAACCTGAGCGACGACGTCATCGGGTACACCGGAGCCCCGGCCATCGCGCTGGACTATCCGTGGACGCACCTCATCAGCGGGCACCTGGGCCGGGTGGCAACCCGCGATGACGTCGCGATGCACCAGCAGTACATCGCCGACATCGAAGCCAGCTCGCGCGAGGCGCTGGCCTCGGTCAACCCGGGACCGATCTTCAAGCACTACGGAGAGAACGTGTGGGCCGCGGTCAGGGCCCACCTCGACGCCGTCACCGAGTACGCGGCCGCCCCCGTCATCGCGAAATACACCGGCGTGCTCGGCGGTGCCGATATCGACATTTTCACCAGGACCACGACGTTCGCGATCATGCAGTCGATTCGCCTCGACCGCGGCCCCAGCGGTCCGGTCCATCCCTGACCGCACCTGGGTTCGCGGGGGAGCGTCCCCGCACGAGACATCGACGGAGCCGCCTTCGAATTCGTCGAGAGAGACTGATTGATCCGATGACGATCTGCTTTCGGCCGGGCTGGAGGCATCTGGCGCACGGGATTGACGCGCTGCTCACCCGGGCATGGTGAGGTGCGGACTGTCATATGCCCGCGACGGCGCATGATCCGGATGTGCGGTTTCCCGAATTCCACCGGATGGGGCTTCGATGGAAATCGTCGTAAATGGACGGACACTCAACGTCTCAGTGGACCCGCGCACGTCCCTGCTTGAGCTGCTGCGCAATCATCTCGGCCTGACCGGTTCGAAGAAGGGCTGCGACCAGGGCGCCTGCGGCGCGTGCACCGTCCTGGCGGACGGCGAGCGGATCAATGCTTGCCTCGCGCTCGCGGTGCAGTATGAGGGGCGCTCTATCACTACCGTCGAGGGGCTTGGGGGAGAGGGCGGCCTGCATCCGCTGCAGCGTGCGTTCATCGACTGTGACGGTTTCCAGTGCGGCTACTGCACGCCGGGGCAGCTCTGCTCGGCGGTGGCGATGGCCGGCGAGGTGGAGCGCGGACTTCCCAGCTTCGTGACCGAAGACCTCTCTGCCGCTGCGGTGGCTCTGAACCACGATGAACTTCGCGAGCGGATGAGCGGCAACCTTTGCCGTTGCGGCGCCTATAACGGCATCGTCGAGGCGATCATGGCGACCTTCGGAAACGGGCTCGCATGAGGCCGATCACTTACGCACGCGCGAGCAGCGTGGCCGATGCGCTCCGGCTGGCCGGGACGACTGCCGGCGCGAAGTATCTCGGGGGCGGCACCAATCTCGTCGATCTGATGCGCGAGACGGTGGAGCGGCCTGAGGCGCTCGTCGACGTGACGGCGCTGCGCGGCCGAGATCGAGGCGACGCGACGGCGGCGGGCTGTTCATCGGCGCGGCGGCGAAGAACACCGCACTGGCCGGCAACCGGATCGTGCGCGAGCGTTATCCGGTGCTCGCGCGCGCCGTTCTCGCCGGCGGCAGCGCGCAGATCCGCAACATGGCGACGGTCGGCGGCAACATCCTGCAGCGGACGCGCTGCAGCTACTTCTACGATCGAGGCTGCGCGTTGCAACAAACGCGTGCCCGGCGCTGGCTGCGATGCGATCGACGGGTTCAACCGCATGCACGCGATACTCGGCGGCTCGCCCGCCTGCGTGGCGACCCATCCTTCTGACATGTGCGTCGCGCTGGTCGCGCTCGACGCCATCGTGCACACCGACGGTCCCGACGGCTCCAGGTCGATGCCGCTGGCCGATCTGCACCGGCTGCCAGGCGAGCGGCCCGATGTCGAGACCGAGCTGACAGTCGCACGAGCTGATCACCGGGGTCGAACTGCCCGCTGCTCTCGTTCGCGGCACGATCGACGTATCGCAAGGTCCGCGACCGCGCCTCCTACGCCTTCGCCCTGGTCTCGGTCGCCGCCGCGCTCGACGTGGCCGACGGCACGGTCCGCGACGTGCGGCTCGCGCTGGGCGGGGTTGCGCCGAAACCCTGGCGTGCCTGGAAGGCAGAGGATGCGTTGCGCGGACAGCCCGCGACCGAGGCGAGCTTCCGCGCCGCCGCCGACGCCGAGCTCGCTGACGCGGCCGGACTGCGCGACAACGGGTTCAAGATCGAACTGGCCCGCCGGACGATCGCCGCCGTCCTGGCTGAGCTCGCGCGGGAGCAGTCATGAGCAGCCCCCGGAACGGCGCGGATCAGGTGACGCAGACCGCGGCCGGATTTCACCCGGAGAGCTGGCTGGCGGGCGCGCCCGATCCGCTGATCCGCAAGCACGGTCTGATCGGTGCGCCTGTCTCGCGTGTCGACGGCCCGCTCAAGGTGCAGGGCAAGGCGCGCTTCGCCGCCGAGGTGGCGATGGACGGGCTGACCTACGCCGCACTGGTCCAGAGCACGATCGCACGCGGGCGGATCGCGCGGATCGGCACCGCCGCCGCGGAAGCCGCACCGGGCGTCGTGCTGGTGATGACCTACGAGAACGCGCCGCGGATGAATCCGCCAGCCCTGTTCGGCACGTCGCCGTCGGCGGCCGGGCCGAGCAGCCTGCCGATCATGCAGGACGCGAGCATCCACTGGAACGGCGAGTCGGTGGCGGTGGTGCTCGCCGAGACCCAGGAACAGGCCGACCATGCCGCCTCGCTGGTCGAGGTCGCCTACGACGCCGAGCCGGCGGTCACCTCGTTCGAGGCCGCCAAGGACCGCGTCGCACCCGCCGGAATCGATCCTCGGCGAACCAGCCGAGCTCAGACATGCGCGATGCCGAGGCGGCGCTGGCCGGCGCGGCTGTGGTCGTCGACCGCACCTATCGAACGCCGCGCCACAACCACAACGCGATCGAACTTCACGCCGCGACGGTCGCCTGGGAAGGCGAGACAGCTTACCATCCATGACGCCAGCCAGGTGGTGACCGCGACCGCATCGACGATCGCAGGCGTCTTCGGCCTGAAAGCACGAGCAGGTCCGCGTGATCTCGCCCTATGTCGGCGGAGGCTTCGGCGGGAAGTGCCTGTGGGATCACCAGATCCTCGCCGCCGCCGCGTCGAAGCTCGCGGGCCGGCCGGTGCGGATCACGCTGTCGCGCGAGGGCGTGTTCCGCATCGTCGGCGGTCGCACCACGACCGAGCAGCGGGTCGCGCTCGGCGCCAGACGCGGACGGCACGCTGGCCGCGCTGATCCACACCGGCGTCGCGGCGATGACGTCGCACAACGACTGCCCCGAGCAATTCACCTTCCCGGCCCGCCACCTCTACGCCGCCGAAGCGATCAAGGTGGCGCAGGAGGTGGCCGACATGGACATGTGTCCCTAACACGTTCATGCGCGCACCGGGCGAAGCGGTCGGCACCTTCGCGCTGGAAAGCGCGCTGGACGAACTGGCCGAGGCGATGGCGCTCGACCCGATCGAGTTGCGCAGCCGGATCGAGCCCGCGCAGGATCCGACCACGGGTAACCGGTTCAGCTCGCGCCACCTGGTCGAGGCCTATTCCCAGGGCGCGGAGCAGTTCGGGTGGGACCAGCGGTCAGCCGCTCCGCGATCGCGCCGCGAGGGCGAATGGCTGATAGGGATGGGCGTTGCGACCGGCACCTATCCCTACTACCGGTTCCCGGGCGGGGCTGCGCGCATCCGGCTAACCGCCGACGGTCACGCGATCGTTTCCAGCGCGATGCAGGAGATGGGTATGGGCACCGCCACGGTGCAGGCGCAGCACGTCGCCGAGCGGCTCGGGTTGTCGTCTCGATCAGGTGACGTTCGACTATGGCGACACATCGTTGCCGGCCGGAACGGTAGCGGGCGGCTCGTCGCAGACTGCCTCGACCGGCGCTGCGGTGATGGCGGCGAGCGAGGTGTTCTTCGAGGACGTGCTGAAGCTTGCGGGCAACGATTCGCCGCTCGCCGGCCTCAGGCCCGACGAGGTCGAGGCCCGTGACGGCGGCCTGCGCAAGCTGGGCGAACCCGACCAGTCCGAAAGCTACGTCTCCATCCTGCGCCGGGCCCGGCGTGACGAACTGGTCGCTGAGGCCGAGGCCCCGAAGGCGCTCGAGCTGCAGGACTACTCGATGCATTCGTATGCCGCGCAGTTCTGCGAGGTGCGGGTAAACGAGGTCACAGGCGAAACTCGCGTGTCACGCTTCCTCGGCTCGTTCGATTGCGGGCGGATTCTCAATGCCAAAACTGCGGCGAGCCAGTTCAGGGGCGGGATCATCATGGGTCTCGGGCTAGCGCTGACAGAGGAGACGCTGTTCGACCCGCGCACCGGGCGGATCATGAATCCGAGCCTCGCCGAATATCACGTGCCCGTGCACATGGACGTGCCGGAGATCGATGTCATCTGGACCGACATCCCCGATCCGCACAGCCCAATGGGTGCCCGCGGCATCGGCGAGATCGGCATCACGGGCGTCGGCGCGGCGGTAGCGAACGCGATCTACAACGCCACCGGCAAGCGCATCCGCGGCCTGCCGATCACGCTCGACAAGTTGCTCTGACGAAGGCGTTCACCTCGTAAGGTGCGCGCCAGGTATTTGACGCGGACAAGGCTGAGCTTGTCAGCGTCAACCACGGGCATCATGGGTGGCACGATTGCGGCCGCTGCGCAGAATTTAGCTGCGGGTATGTCGCTCACCGTTGCTCGTGGCTGGTTTGAGGTCGCTAACGGCGACGGCATCTAGAGGTTCTGGCTGGGTCTACACCGCCAGCGCGACGGGGTCCGATTCGACGGTCGGCCATCTCCATTTGCATCGCTCGCGGGCGAAGTGTTCGGCGGCGACGTCGTCGCCGCCATGATCGACAGGCTCGTCCACCATGCGGCTTGCCCTGGTCTGTTGACAGTCTTCGATGCCGCCAGGTATTTTCGCTTCTACCAAGCGCTTGCTCGGACGGAGGGTAGGCCCGTGCCGCCATTGCTCCTCGAATCGGCGCTGCAGCAGCTGCTAGACGGATCTCTGACCAGCACCGCGCTGGTGACGCAGCAGATCTCGCGCGCTGATGAGCTCGACGACGACCTCGGCGTCTTCGTCTCGCGTTTCAGCGATACCGCCCTGGCAGCTGCCAGCCGCGCGGATGAGGCCGCGCAGCGAGGCGAGTTCCTCGGCGTCCTGCACGGAATCCCGTTGGGCATCAAGGACCTGATCGCCACCGAGGAAGGCCCGACGACCGCACAGAGCCGGGCACTCGAGCCTGGCTGGTGGGGGCCCGGTGACGCTCCCGCCGTGGCCCGTCTGCGCGCGGCCGGGGCCATCATCCTGGGCAAGACCACAACGATGGAGTTTGCCTACGGCGTGCCCTCACGCGCCGACCCGTTCCCGCTGCCTGCGAACCCCTGGGACATGGCCCGGTGGGCTGGCGGCTCCAGTTCTGGCACGGGCTCGGGAACCGCGGCGGCGATGATGCTCGGCGGGCTCGGCACGGACACGGCCGGCAGTGTCCGGGTTCCCGCCGCGATGTGCGGCATCACCGGCCTGATGCCCACGTTCAGCACGGTTCCCACTGATGGCGTGGTGCCGGTCGGTTTCACGACCGACCGCCTCGGCCCGCTCGCGCATTCCGCGCGCGGCTGCGCACTGCTGTATGAAGTGCTCTCCGGCCGCCGACCGATCGCCCGTGGCGACGGCGGCGGGCTCGACGGCCTGCGGATCGGCGTCGACCGGCTCGTCCGGACCAAGGGCGACGGCGGTGGCGACCCGGCGGTGGACGGTCTGCTTGACGCGGCGCTGGCGGCGCTCGAAGGCCTCGGGGCCAGCGTGGTCGAGCTGGAGCTCCCGCTCTATAGCGAAGTCACCGACGCGGTCTTCCTGACGACTGAGTGCGAGGCCTACGCCTACCACGTGCCGCGCCTGGTCTCGCGCTGGGACGACTACGGCCCGAGCGTGCGCCTAGGCCTGTCCCGTGGCTCCTACTACTCGGCCGCCGACTACCTGCAGGCCCAGCGCGTCCGGCGTCGAGGTCAGGAGCTGCTCGACGAACTCTTCACCGCCGTCGATCTGGTGGTCTCCCCGACCGCATCGATCGTCGCGCCGCTGCTTGACGAGATCGGCCCGTGCATGGGCCGCTGGAAAGAACTGGTGCACACGACCTACTGGGACGCGGTGGCCAACCCCGTTCTGTCAGTGCCGGTCGGCTTCTCCGCGGACGGCCTGCCGCTCGGCCTGCAGATCGCCGGCCGGCCCTACGAAGACCATCTCGTCCTTGCCGCCGGAGACGCCTACCAGCAGGTCACCGGCTGGCATCTGCACACACCCGACCCGATCGACGTCAGGGAGAGCGATGGAATCCAGCGCGTTGGTGCGTGAGCTGCTGTCGAAGACCGGTATTCCAGCCAGCGATGACGAGATCGCGCTGCTGGCGGACTGGTACCCGGCGGCCCACGCGGCGGCGGCGGGCTTGTACTCGGTGCCGGTCGGAATCGGCCTGCCCGCGGCGATGCCGCATCCCGTTTCGGCCGCGGCTGATGCCCGTCCGGTATGAATGCTGAGTTCGCTGCCCTGGCCGCGACCGTTCAGCAGATCGACGATGAGCGGCAGATCCTGAACCTCCTCGCCTGCCTGAGCCACCTGGCCGATCGCGGCACGATCGAGGATTACCTTGACCTCTGGGCTCGCGATGGCGTCTGGACGGGCAGTGCCGACACCGCCCACGGCCATGATCAGCTCCGGGCACGGATCGAGCGCGACCGGGCTCGCGGCGTCCAGGGCCCCGGCTCCGGTACCCGGCACGTGAGCACGACCAGGTACGTCCGCTTCGTCGACCGAGACACCGCCGAGTCCGAGTCGTACTTCGTTTACTTCACCGCAGTCGCCGCCGAGCCGCGCGCCGCTCGCGTCGGCCGGTACTCCGACCGGCTCGTCCGCACAGACGGCCGCTGGAAGCTGGCAAGCCGCCGCATAGTGCTGGCGGATTAGCTCCGGTCCAGCCGCCGTCTCAGCTGGACGGGATATCGAGGTACAGGTCGTAGACCGCCTTCTGATCCAAACCGGCCGCCGGACCGCTGTAGACGATGTGGCCGCTGCTCAGCACGAAGACGTCGCTGGCCATCTCCAATGCCCGCGAGACGTACTGCTCCACCAGCAGCAGGCCGGAGGTGACCTGCTCCAGGAAGCTGAAGATCTCGTCCACGATCACCGGGGCCAGCCCGAGCGAGGCCTCGTCCACCAGGATGACGCTGGCGGCCGGATCATAAGCCCGGGCGATCGCGAGCATCTGCTGCTGGCCGCCGCTGAGCGTCCCGGCGATCTGTTTGAGCCGGGAGCCCAGGATCGGGAACGCCGCAACCGCGCGTTCAATCGCCTCGTTCTCTTGGCCGCGCTTACCCTGCAGCCGCAGGTTGTCCTTCACCGTGAGGCTGGGGAAGATGCCGCGCTGTTCCGGCACATGGCGCAGCCCGGCGCGCACCCGTTCGTACGGCGCCATCCTCGTGGCGTCGGCCGAGCCGATGAACACCCGGCCCTCCCGGGGCGGGACGTTACCGGACGCGACGTTCAGCAGTGTGGTCTTCCCTGCGCCGTTAGGACCGAGCAGCGCCGTGACCGACGCGCGCGGAACCGTCAGGGAGACCTCGCGCAGCACGGTGATTTCGCCGTATCCGGCGACGATCCCGGCCAGCTGGAGGGCAGGAGCCTCGGTCCGGGCCGGGCGTTCAGTCATGGCCGCCTCCGTCAACGGCCACGTCGACGGCCGGACCGCCGGGCACCGCTCTCCCGAGGTAGGCCGAGCGCACGTCGTCGCTCGCGAGCATCTCCTCGGGCGTCCCGCAGAAGATCAGCTGCCCGAAGTCCATGACGTAAACACGGTCGCACACCTGCCGGACCAGGCTCATGTCGTGGTCGACCAGCACGATCCCTGTGCCGCGGGAGTCAACGACCTCGCGGATGATGCGGGCGAACCGGTCGACCTCGCCGCCGTGCAGACCGGATGACGCCTCGTCGAGCAGCAGCAGATCGAACGATCCGGATAGCACGCGTGCCAGCTCGACCAGCCGCCGCTCGCCGGTGGACAGGAGGCCGGCCTGCACATTGCGCAGCCCGGTGACGCCGACCAGGCGGATCGCCTCCTCGGCGGCCTCCCGTCCGGCCGCAAGGTCGCCGCGCCTGCCGACAACCTGGGAGACCGGGCTCCCGGCGGCCACGCCCGCTTCCCGGCCGAGCAGAACGTTCTCGAACACCGACAGCGAGCCGAACAGCTCGCCGCGCTGGAAGGTCCGCCCCATCCCGAGCCGGGCTCGCCTGGCCGTCCCGAGGTGCTGTACGTCACGCCCGGCCACTCGGATGCTGCCACCAAAGGGCGGGACCAGCCCGCAGCAGGCGTCGAGCATGGTGGTCTTGCCGGCGCCGTTCGGGCCGATGACGCCCGTGATCTGCGCGAGGTCGGCTGTTAGCGACAATCCCTCGACCGCCCGGATCCCACCGAAACGAACGCTGAGGTCGGCAACCTGGAGGAACGGCACCGACCCAGGCCGGGACCTGACCGTGTCCGCCGGCGGGCGCGTCGTGACCGGCGCGCGCGGCGGCGGGATGGCTCCCGCGACAGTCGCCGGACTCCGTCCGCCCAGCCGGTCGAGGAAGCGCCGCATCCCCGGCGGCACCGAGGGCGCCCGGCGCAGGGTGAGCGAGAAGGCCGCGGCTACTAGCCCGAACAGCAGGAGCAGGTAGTTGGACCCGGAAGCGCCGAGGTAAGCCGGGATCAGCTGCATGCTGATGGCTGCGATCAAAGCCACCCACGGTTCGCCAACCAGCACGATGGTCACCAGGATGACCATCTCCAGCGAGCCGAACCAGGAGAAGTCCGTTCCTGACTCGTACGTATAAAGCGCGCCCAGCAGGGCGCCGCCCAGGCTGAGGAAGAACGCGGCGATGCTGAATACGATGATCTTCGTGATGTATGTCGTAGCGCCCTGCGCCTCCAGCGCCGCGGGCGAGTCGGACAGGCCGCGCAGCAGCCGGCCGAGGCGGCCGTTCTGAATCAGCACAATCAGGCCGGTACTGATCGTCGCCAGGCATAGCAGCAGCATGTAGAACCCGTCGTCGCTCTGCAGGTTCCAGAAGCCGAGGCGAAAGTGCGGGCGGGGAACAGGAATCCCGCCCACGGCGATGCCAAACATGAAGCTCTGCGTGTAGAACACGTTGGCCAGCAGGACCCCGAAGCCGAAGGTCGCGAGCGCGAGGAACACGCCGGAAAGGCGCACCGCCGGGACGGCGACGATCACGCCGACCGGGACGGCAATCAGGCCGGCCACCAGCAGGCTGACGCCCCACGGCAGGCCCCAGTCGAGGCACAGGTGCGACATGGCCGCCGCGCCGACAGCTCCGAATGCGAGCGGGCACAAGAAGATCTGGCCAGACGTCCTGGTCACCAGCCCGAGGGCAGCGAACATCGAGACGAAGATCAGGGTCGCAGCGAAGGCGCTCAGCTGAACGCCCGCATACAGCGGCGCGAGCGCGAAGCAGACGATGACCAACGTCCAGGCGGCCAGCCTGACCCGGCGCGGCGCATACCAGGACCGGTAGACAGCGACGACGCCGGTCGCGCGGCGCGAGATGAGTTTCCTCGAGGGAGTAAAGATCAAGACCAGGAAGAGGATGAGGAACGGCAGCCCCGACGGCAGGCCGGCCAGCCAGGAGATGCTGGAATAATCGGTGCCGAGGGCAGCGAGGATGCCAATCGCGATGCCGCCCAAGTAGGTTAGCGGCAGGCTCGTCAGCCGGCCGACGGCAGCCGCGCCGAACGCCTGCACGACCAGCTGGGTCAGGATGAGGCCGTTGAGCCCGAGCTGGGGCGCGAGCAAGATCCCGGCCATCGACGCGAACACCGAGCCGATGATCCACGCCGCCTGCTGCACTCTGACAGTGTTGAGGCCGAACATGCCGAGCAGCTCGGGGTTATCCACGGCGGCCCGCATCGCGGCCCCGAGGCGCCGGTACCGGAAGAACACGTAGAGCAGGGCCGCGGATGCGACGGCCGCCAGCACGATGAGCGCCTGGTCCCAGCCGATGAAGACCCCGAGCACCATGAACGAGCCGTTCGGCAGGAACGACGGCACCAGCGTCGTGACGTTGCCGTACCAGATGTTCCCTATCGCCACCACGATCAGGATCAGCCCTATGGTGGCGGTGACCTTGTAGATCTCCGCCACGTGGGCCATCGACCGCGCGATCCGCTCAAGCGCGAGTCCGGCCGCCGGCGCGACGACGCCCAGGCACGCCAGCGCTGCAAGTGGCCAGGCGACGTTGTGCTGGGTGTGCAGAAAGTAGAAGACGTAGACGGCAAGCGCGCCGATAGCACCATGCGCGAAGTTGAAGATACCGGTCGTCTGATAGGTCAGGACCAGACCTATAGCGGCGAGACCGTAGAGCGAGCCGACGGTGATGCCGATGACGATGAAGGGTGCAAGGTTTCCGAGCACGCCGACCCCACCTCAGTTGCTTGATGCTCAGGTATCGCCAGGGATGATCGCCACCGCCTCGACTTCCATCAGGAATCGCGGATCCATCAGGGCGGCCACTACCACTGCGGTTCCGGCCGGCAAGACGTCTCCGACCGCTTCCCGCTTGGCCGCGGAGTAGCCGCTGTAATGTTCGGCGTCGGTCAGGAACACCGTGAGCTTGACGACGTCCTGCAGGCCTGAGCCGGCCTCGGTGAGCACCCGGCCGAGGTTAGCGAAGCACTGCCGCGCCTGCGATTCACTGTCGCCGATCCCGACGATCTCCCGCTCCGGAGTGATCGCGACCTGACCCGACACGTGAATGACGTTGCCGACCTTGACCGCCTGGGAGAAGACGGTGTCCGGCCGGGCGCCGATGAGCTCCCGGCCGCCGGCGGGGCTCATGACCGCACCGACTCGGCCAGCGCCTCACCGAGTACCGCGATTCCTCGGGTCAGGACGTCGTCGTTCACGTGCGCGAATGCCATGCGCATGTACTCGGTGCCGGTCCCGTCGAGTGCCATCAGCTCGCCCGACCTGATGTAGATGCCCTTCGCTAGCGCGGTCGATCTCGCGACCTGCCAGTCGATCTCCCGGTTCATCCGCAGCCAGAAGTAGTAGCCGCCCGGCGGTTTCCGGTAGGTCAGGAATTGGCTGCAATGCTGGCTGAGCGCGGCGTCAGCAAGATCGCGTCGGCGCCGGTACAGCGAAGTCACGGTCTTCAGATGCGGCTCGAGCCGGTCGTCCGCGAGCCAGCGCTCCAGGATCCGTGCCGTCCACTGGCTGACCCCCAGGTCGTTCCTGGCTGTCGCGAGCCCGTCGACCAGGGCGGTGTCGCCGGACGCCCAGCCCATCCGCAGCCCGCACATCAGGGACTTGCTGAAACTGTTGGTCTGCAGTACCCGCCCATCGGTGTCCAGGCTCTGCAGCGTGGGCAGCTGCTCACCGTCGTAGCGCAGGTCGTTGTAGATCGCGTCCTCGACGACGACGACGTTCCACCTGCGCGCGATCTCCAGCAGGTGCTGACGTCGGGCGACCGGCATGACCGTACCGGTCGGGGTCTGGAAGTCGACCCCGAGATAGATCATCTTCGGGCGGGTGCCCTGGGCGTCGAGCGTCTTCAGGCATTGCTCTACTCCGTCGGGTATGACCCCTTCGCCGTCCATCGGGGCGTAGGCAATCTTCGCTCCGGCGTTGCGCAGCGCCCGGACCATCCACGGGAAGGTGGACGACTCAACGATGGCCCCGTCGCCCGGATTGATGAATGCCGCGACGGCGAGGCCGATCGCCTGGACGGAGCCGTGCGTCAGGATGATGTTGTTGCGGTCGAGCGACAGGCCGTTGCGCTGGTTCAGCCGGCGGGCGATCTGGTCGCGCAGGCCGGTCGGGCCGAGCGTCATCTCGCGGAAGCCGCAGAACTCCGCGCTGGGGTCCCGGTATTCGAACGCGACCGTCCCGTCCTCGTCGATGACCTCATGCGCCAGGCGGGTGATCTCCTCCAGCGGGAACGTTTCAGGAGCAGGCACGCCCTGGTTGAAGTCGTACTCCGGCCGCTGCTCCGGGGCGGTCAGCATCGCCATGGGGCTGCCTGTGGCGACGTTGTCCGCGTACAGCGATCGAATGTCCTGGTTCACCGGGCGCACCTGCCTCTGGGTTCGTGCGGGTCTACTGGCCGTTCGTGCAGTACGGTGTCGTACCTTGAGTCAGGTTGTACTGGCCTTTGCTGTCGAGGGTCCAGAGGAAGACGCAGCTCGGATCGAAGAGCTTGCCCTGGGTGTAGGTCAGCGGGACGGTCTGGCCACCCGCGGTGAAGCCCGCCGGAAGCTTGTACAGGCCTGCCTTGACCGTGGCCGGGGTCATCGGATCGTTCGGGACCTCCTCCAGGGCCGCCTTGAGAACCTCGAGCCCGCCCCATTCCAGCTGGCTGTCCTGGGTCAGAGCGACACCCGGCTTGTACTTGGCCATCGCCTGGTGGTAGTCGTCGTTCGCCGGCACGGCAGCCCAGTAAGGAAGGCCCGCGGCGATGCCAGCCGCGCCTTGGCCGATGATCGCGGGCACCTTCACGATGTCCGGGCCGGGCTCCAGGAAGAAGTACTTCGGTGTCACGCCCTGCTGCTGGCAGTCGGTGGCCAGCGCGGCGATGGCGGAGTCGATGGCCGAGTAGTAGATGCCCTGGACGTTAGCCTGCTTCAGCTTGACGCACGCGGCGGTGTAGTTCGGCGACGCGATCGCGGCGGCGAACTTAGTAGCGATCGTGATGCCGGCCGGCTTGGCCGCGGTGGCCTGGGAGTCCACGTCAGACAGGCACAGCGGCGACTCGGTGCAGTACACGAGGCCGAACCGGGTGATGCCCGCTTTCTTGACCGCATTGATCACAGCTGGCCCGAAGACGGCGTAGTTCGACGGCGCCGTGGGGAACCAGTCGGGGTTGGTGTACGACGTAATGGAGTGGGCGGACCCGACAACCGGGATTCCTTTGCCGGACAGATAGCTCACGTAGGCGGTCTCGGAAATCGGGTCATTGTCGCCAGCCAGGGCAATGACGTGATCTTGCTCGACCAGTTTCTTCGCGTCAACCAGAGCCTCCGCGTTGTTGGACTGCGTGTCGAACGAGATCACCTTGACCGGGTGACCGTTGATGCCGCCATGAGCGTTCGTCCAGTCCGCCCAGGCAACGGGCGTCGCCGTGTTAGCCACCGGGTTCTGGAAGGTCACGTTGTTCTGGTTCGTGAGATTCCCGATCACATAGGGCGCGCCGGATGGGGCCTTCACGGCCGAGCCAGACCCGCCGCTCGTGCCGGCGGACGGGCTGCTACCTCCGCCGCCCGACGAGCCGCATGCCGCTACGGAGCCCGCGAGGGCCATTGCCGCGGTCAGAACCAGTCCGCGACGCACCATGACACCCAATGGCGAGCCGACGTGTCGTGTCATGTCCATCCCCATCCCGTCCACTGGAGTGGCCTGCGTACAGGTATATTCGCCGACCGAGCGCTTGCTTGGTGCTCAGGTTATGAGCGCCGCCGCAAGGCTGTCAATGAGTCTTTGGCGCACGAATGGACCGTCGCGCCGATCCTGGGGCTGCTTGGGCAGGAAAGAGCAGCCGGCCCCGACCCGGCGCAGGAACAACTGATGTCTATTCCCAGGCCGGATCCGGTTTGGCTATCTCCTGGTATTGGCAGATACACGCATTATTATGCTGATATCGGTCTATTCGCGCCGCCTCTGGTCCCGGACCAGGGCTCGGCCTGTACCGGTTGCTCCGCTCGCTGTTCCTCGCCTGCGCCGGGCTGCGGGCGCCAAAACGCGGGCTATCGTCGTTACCAAGCGCTTGCTACACTCGCCGTGATCGGTACGCCGAACGCCTGAGATAGGAAGAAGACGTGGCTGACAAGCGGATGTCGGAGAACGACGTCGTCGACCGGCTGCGGTCGGGAATGACACTCGGCATCGGCGGCTGGGGCTCGCGGCGCAAGCCGATGTCCCTAGTCCGGGCGATCGTGCGTAGTGACCTGCGGGATCTGACCGTGGTCTCGTACGGCGGGCCGGACGTGGGTCTGCTGTGCGCGGCCGGCAAGGTCCGCCGGCTGATCTACGCATTCGTCTCGCTGGACTCGATCCCGCTCGAGCCCCACTTCCAGGCCGCCCGGCAGAACGCCACGATCGAGGTGACCGAGTACGACGAGGGCATGCTGCAATGGGCGCTGTATGCCGCCACCCTGCGCCTGCCGTTCCTGCCAACCCGCGCCGGCCTGGGCTCCGACGTCATGCAGGTGAACCCGCAGCTGCGCACGGTCCGCTCGCCCTATGACGACGGCGCCGAGCTGGTGGCCGTCCCGGCCCTGCCGCTGGACGTCGCCCTGGTGCACCTGAACCGCGCCGACGCGGCCGGGAACGCCCAGGCCCTCGGCGCAGATCTGTACTTCGACGATCTGTTCTGCACGGCCGCGCGGGATGCCTACGTCTCCTGTGAGCGCATCGTCCCGACTGCCGAGCTGGCCGCTGGCGGCCACCAGACCCTCCGCGTGCACCGGTGGATGGTCCGCGGGGTCGTGGAGGCGCCGAACGGAGCGCATTTCACCTCGTGCGCGCCGGATTACGCGCGCGATGAGGAGTTCCAGCGCGCATACGTCACGGCCGCCAAGAGCGACGCGACATGGTCGCAGTTCGCGTCGGAATACCTCAGCGGCGACGAGGCCGCCTATCAGGCCGCCATCGCGCAGCGCCGGGTGGAGCTGAGCGCGTGACCGGCCTCGCCGACATTCCCGTGGCGGCGGCGAACCGGGCCGAGGTCTGCATCGTCGCGTGCGCGGAGGCCTGGCGCGGCGACGGGGAGATCGTCGCGAGCCCGATGGGGACGATCCCGACCGCGGGCGCCAGGCTGGCCCGCGCTACCTTCGAGCCCGACATGCTGATCTCCGACGGGGAGGCCTGCTTCGTCGCAAGCACGTGGGCACTCGGTCAGCCTGCGCCGGGGCCTGTCGAAGGCTGGATTCCCTACCGGGCGGTCTTCGACCTTGCCTGGGGCGGCAACCGGCACGTCATGATGAGCCCCAGCCAGATCGACCGGTTCGGGAACGCCAACATCTCCGCGATCGGCGACTTCCACCGCCCGGCCCGGCAGCTCCTCGGGGTGCGGGGGGCCCCCGGCA
Organism: uncultured Actinomycetota bacterium; assembly: GCA_963831615.1. Taxonomy (GTDB): domain Bacteria; phylum Actinomycetota; class Actinomycetes; order Streptosporangiales; family Streptosporangiaceae; genus JAJYUU01. The sequence continues at coordinate 2,517,933 of CAWHQU010000008.1, forward strand.
ATACGGTGAACCATCCGACCAGCTACTGGATACCGCGGCACCGCCGGCGCACCTTCGTCCAGCTGGTCGACATGGTCTCGGGCGTCGGCTACGACCGAGCCCGCCAGGCCGGACCCACCGTGGCGGAGTTCATGGACCTGCGGCGGGTGGTCACGAACCTGGCCGTACTCGATTTCGGCGGGCCGGACCACTGCATGCGCCTGGTCTCGGTGCATCCGGGGGTCGAGGTAGCCGACGTCGTCGCCAATACCGGCTTCGAGCTGGCGATGGAGGAGACCGTACCGCAGACGAGGCTGCCCTCAGCCGACGAACTGCGGCTGATCCGCGAGATGATCGATCCGGCCGGCCTCTGCTGCGCCGAGGTTCCGGACTAGCATCAGGCCTTGCCTGCCCCGTCCCGCGCCGCCCTTGCGGTTACGGTCGGCTTCCTGGCGGTGCGTGGTGCCGCAGCCTTGCTGCTCGAGGAAGCCGCGAAGCCGTGCAGGAACACTACGGTCAGGTCTTCGGCTAGCTGGCGGGTTGAGTAGCTCCCGTCCGGCCGGTGCCAGCGTGTGGCCAGCCACACAGCATCGCGGATCATCCGGTAGAACACCCGCGGCGGGATGTCGGCACGAAAGCTACCGTCGGCGACGCCCGCCTGGATCACGTCAAGCCAGGTCCGCTGGATCTCGGTCGCGGACGTCTGGATATGCCGGAAGCCCGGGATCTCGCGCAGGTACTGCGTTTCGTTCTGGTAGATCGCGGTCGCGTCGGGCTGTTGCTCGGCCACCTCGAGCGAGGTCACCACTAGATCGTGCAGGCTCTCGGTCGGCGCCTTGCCGCTGGCGGTGACCACGGCGTACCGGAGCCTGATGGCATCGAGGTAGCGGGTCAGCAGCTCGTCGACGATGGCATCCTTCGACGGGAAGTGGTGATAGAGACTGCCGGAGAACATCCCTACCGCTTCGGCGATGCCGCGCACGGTCGTTGCACGCAAGCCCTTGCGGGCGAACATAGCGGCCGCGGCGGCCAGGATCGCCTCGCGCCGATCCTGAACTTCAGCCATCCGCACAACCTCCCGCTAGCAAAACCGAATAAAGGGTCACGCCAATCTATCTAGCGCTTGCTGGCGACGGGAAGCGGCGATCAGGTAACCGCCAGGCCGGCATCGATGGGGAGGACTACACCGGTGACGTAGCGGGCCTCATCGGAGGCGAGCCAGAGCAGCGCGTTCGAGATCTCGTCGGGCGTCAGCTTCTGAGCGGCCATCGGATTCTGGAAGGACGTCCGCCAGTCCGGCCGCGCGTCTAGTAGGTCCGTGATGGCGGCGTCGTTGGCCATCGGCGTGTCCACTGCGCTCGGGCAGATGACGTTCACCCGTATCCCCTCGGGCGCCAGTTCGTTCGCCAGGTTCCGCATCAGCCCGATGACGCCGTGCTTGCTCGCGACGTAGTGACTGAGGAACGGAGTCCAGCGGAGTCCGGAGACCGAGGCGGTCAGGATGATCGCGCCGCCTTGCCGACGCGCGATCATCTGCGGGACGACTGCCTTGACCGTGTGCCACGCCCCGGTCAGGTTGACGTCAATGACGTTGCGCCACTCGGCTTCACTGAGCTCCCAGGTCAGTCCGAAGCTTAGGATTCCCGCGTTGACCGAGACGACATCTGGCGTCCCGAGTTCGGCCGCCGCCTCCGAGACGGCCTTCTCCAGCGAGTCGTAGTCGCGGACGTCGCTCACGCATGTGGCGATCCGGCGGCCGAACCCGGTGACCAGGCGGGCGGTCTCGTCCAGGTCGGCTCTCGTCGTCGCCGGGTAGGGCAGCGGGATTCCCAGCTCATCGCACGCATCCACGGCGATGATATCCGCGCCCTCGCTGGCCAGCCGGACCGCGTGCGATCGCCCCTGGCCCCGAGCGGCCCCGGTCACCAGCGCTACCTTCCCGGCGAATCGGTTCACTGACGCCTCGCTTTCTGGCAGGGTCTGGCTAGCTGGTGTTTTTCGCGGTCCACCCGGCGGCGATGGTGATGACCTCGCCCGAGATGTAGCGGGCTCCATCGGATGCGAGGAAGAGCACGGCTTCGGTGACGTCCTGGGGTTCCACCCACGGCACAGGGATCGGATTCAGCGCCCGGTAGGCCTCGATGACATCGCTCATCGCCGGTTCTTCGGCATCGGGCACGAACAGTTGGTGAAACGCCTTGTTCTGGATCATCGGAGTGTTGACCGATGTCGGGGCCACGGCGTTGACCGTGATACCGGCCGCGGCCACCTCGAGGGCGACGCTCTTGACCAGTCCGATGACGCCCCACTTGGCCGCAACGTAGTGGGCGATGTTCGGGGCGCCGAGGCGGCCGGCGATTGACGAGGTCGCGATGATCCGGCCGCGGCCGCGGCCGAGCATTCCCGGCAGGACGGCGTGGATCGCGTTGAAGACGCCGGTGAGGTTGGTGTCGAGCATGGTCTGCCACTGCTGGAAGGGCATTTCGCAGACGCTGGAGATGCTGGCAATGCCGGCGTTCGCCACCAGGATGTCGATCGGGCCGAGGACGTCCTCGGTCTGCGTGACCAGATCCTGCATCTGCTCGGGCCGGCGGACGTCGGCTTCTACGACCAGGCAGCGGCCGCCCGTATCCTCGATCTCACGCCTGGTCTGTTCAGCGTCGGTCATGTCAGACAGCGGATAGGGCACGGTCTCGACCGGTTTCAGAATGTCGCAGATCGCGACGCTCGCTCCGGCCCGCGCAAACGCGAGTGCATGCGACCGGCCCTGGCCGCGGGCACCGCCGGTGATCAGAGCGACCCGGCCCGCGAATTTCGCCATATCCCTCACCCAGCTTCGTTAGGCTACCAAGCGCTTGCTTCATCCTGTTCAGGAAACGGCCTCGCCGTCAAGAGGTGATCAGACGGACCGGCCGCTCAGGCCGGCAGCAAGGCGGTGCGGCCGTGATCGGCGAACTCCGACGCGAGCGCCTCGCGCTGCGGCCCGTCGAGGAGACGGTAGGTAGTCCCGGGGCCTGACCGCCAGAAGACGGGGTCGGACGACACCCAGGCCTCGTTGCGCAGCGACGTCTTGACGATCTTGTTGCTCGCGGTCGTCGGCACCTGGTCGATCAGCCGCACGAACCGCGGACGCCACTTGGTGCCGAGGTCGGGCTGCGCGTCGAGAAAGGCCGCGAATTCCTCCGGGACGAACTGCGCGCCGTCAGCCAGCTGCAGCGCGCACATCACCTGATCCCCGGTACGCGGGTCAGGGACCGCGTACACCAGCGATACAGCCACCTTGTCCCAGCGGTTGATAATCCGCTCGACCGGCCCTGCGGCGAAGTTCTCGCTATCGACCCTGAGCCGGTCGGTCGACCGGCCCGCGAAGTAGAAGAACCCGGCGTCGTCGCGATAGGCCAGGTCACCCGTCCAGAAGTCGTCGCCGCGGACGCGCTCGGCGTGGGCTTCGGGATTCTTGTAGTACCCCTCGAACGTTGCGGCCTTGCCAATCGCGACGATCTGCCCGATAGCCTCGCCCGCGTTGGTCACCCGGCCGGTCTCGTCGATCCGTGCCCGCGGGCATTCGCCGCCGGTCCCGTCGTTCATGACGCGCACGTCGGCGCCGCCGACGGGCACGCCGATGGAATCCGGCGGGGTGTCGGCGGTGCGGTTAATCCTGAGAACGCCTTCACTCAGGCCGTAGCCTTCCGACACGCGACAACCGAACCTGGCGCTGAATTGCTCGACGTCGGCCACGGAGGCCTCAGTGCCGACAGCCAGCCGCAGCGTGCTGTCGGCGTCGCGCGGATCTGGCGGGACGGCGAGTACATAGCTCAGCGCGCGGCCGACGTAGTTGACGTACGTCACCCTGTACTGGTGAAGGTCGCGGACGAACCCTGACGCGGAGAACTTCCGAGTCATGCAGATCGTCGCGCCGACGTGCATTGCCGGCGCGACGTTCAGCATCATCGCGTTCCCGTGGAACATGGGCATGCACAGATAGCTGACCGAGTCGCGCGTCATCTCGGTACGCAACGCGAGCGAGTCCGCGAGGATCCCGTAGCGTCCCTGGGAGCAGATAACTGCCTTGGGTGCACCGGTCGAGCCCGAGCTGAACATCAGCAGCAAGATCGCGTCTGGCTCTGGCAGCGTCTCCGGCAACCGGCTGCCGCGGTGGTTCGCGAGCAGTTCGCGGTATGCCGGGCTGTCGACGTTGAGAACGCGGTCCGCGGGCACGCCGTGATCGATCCCGTCCAGCAGCCCGGCCAGGCGGTCCTCGGTCACCAGGAGATCGCAATCGGTGTGCCGGATATCCCTGGCCAGTTCCTGCCCGCGCCGAGTCGGATTGATACCCACTTGCGCCGCCCCGGCCAATGCCGCCGCACCATGCCAGAAAAGGTGGTCGGGCGTGTTCTCCAGCAGCACGCCGACGTGCAGTTGATGGTCACTATCCCGCGCCGCGGCCAGCACCGAGGCCCGGTCGGCAGACTCCTGCACCACCTGTGCCCAGGTCCACCGATCCTCGCCGAACAGCAGGCCGGTTGCCTCGTCGCCCGCCCGGGACCTGACGACATCGGCGAAGGTGATCACGCGCGAAGACCTCCCGCGGCTTCGGGACCCGGAACCCGGCCAACCTTGACAAGCAAGCGCTTGGTCGGCACACTACCGGTGGTGATTGAGACCGGTCAAGGGGCAACATATGCGCAGCCAGGCCCTGGCGACTTCTCCGGCCGGGCCGGGGCGGCGCTAGTTCTGGGTGCCAGCGGCGGGCTCGGCACAGCGATCGCGAGGCTCTTCGTGCACCGGGGCAGCCAAGTAGCGATGACGTACCGGCGGCCATCGGCCGCTGTCGCTGACCTCCAGGAACGCTATCCTGACCAGGCCCTGGCCTATCGGCTCGAGCTGACCGATGCGGAGTCTTGTGCCCGGGTGGTCGCCACCGTCGCGGCCGACTTTGGCGGCATTCACACCGTGGTCTACGCCGCCGGGCCGCACGTACCGATGGCCCATATGAGCACGGTGCCAGCTGAGCAGTTCCGCCATCAGCTGGACCAGGACGCGGACGCGTTCCTCAACGCGATTGTGCCGGTGCTACCGCTACTGCGGGAGGGGCGGGGCAGCCTCGTCGCCGTGACCACGGCGGCCACGAGCCGGTTCCCGATCAGGGACGGCTTGTCGGCAATACCGAAGGCCGCCATCGAAGCCGCCGTGCGCGCTATCGCCGCCGAGGAAGGCCGTTACGGCGTGCGCGGCAACTGCGTGGGCCCCGGCATGCTGACCGACGGGATGGCCGAGCGGCTCATCTCGTCCGGTGAACTGGACGAGCACGCCCTCGAGACCGCCCGGCGTCATATTCCGCTACGGCGGTTCGGCCGTGCCGCCGACGTGGCCGAGGCGGTGTGCTTTCTGGCCTCGGACCGCGCGGGCTTCATCACCGGGCAGAAGCTCGACGTGGACGGCGGCTACGGAATCTAGCTGGGCACTCTCGGAGTCCGCCTCGAGGCAGGACCTTCTTGTCACGTAAACCAGTGGCGCCTGCCCGCCAGCGGCGCAACTCAGCCTCGGGCGGCCGGGATCGACCACGCATGGCGGACCGGTGATAAAGGCTGCGTCCTACGCGATCGCGCTTATCGGCACGACGTCACGTCCTGCCCTCGGTGCGCAGCCGGCCCGTGGGCGAGCCTAGATTGGAATAGCCGGGACCGAGTGGCCGCGAGCGTGCCGAGGCCCGGCACCGCCGAATCAGGGAGGCGTGACGGTGCGGGTCAGACTTTCGTACGGCGACACCGGCCTGGAGATTGACGTTCCCGACGACGCCGTGGTGATCGACCCGCAGGACGCGCCAGGCGTTGACGATGCTGCCGCGGCCCTGACTCAGGCGTTGCGCGCACCGGTGAGCGGGCCGCCGCTCGCGCAGCGGGTAGGGCGAGGTCAGACGGTCGCCATCTCGGTCTGTGATGGCACGCGCGCGCAGCCGAGCGACCTGATGGTTTCAGCAGTGCTAGCCGAGCTTGACGGCATAGTTGACTTCGATGACATCGTGGTGCTTGTCGCAACCGGAACGCACCGTGCCAACACCGACGCTGAGCTGCGAGCGATGCTCGGTGATCGAGTAGTTGACTCCGTCCAGGTCGTGAACCACGATGCGCGGGACTCATCCCGGCTGACGTGGATGGGCAATTTCGGTGCTGACGTTCCGGTCTGGCTGAACAGTCGGTGGGCCGAAGCTGATGTCAAGATCACCACAGGATTCGTGGAGCCGCATTTCTTCGCCGGGTTCTCTGGAGGCCCGAAGATGGTGGCTCCGGGCCTGGCCGGCCTGGATACCGTCCTGGTCCTGCACAACGCGGCGAGGATCGCCCACCCTGCCGCGACCTGGGGCATCACCGAAGGTAACCCGGTGCACGACGATGTCCGCGCGATCGCCGTCGGCACGGGCGTCACCTTTGCATTCGACGTTGTCCTGAACAAGGCCAAGCAGATCGTGGCTGCCTTTGCGGGCGACCTCCTGCCGATGCACGCGGCTGCTACCGACCTTGCCGGGCGGCTCGCCATGAGGAAGCTGAACTGCCTGTACGACATCGTCGTGACAACTGCGTCGGGCTTCCCGCTGGACCAGAACCTCTACCAATCGGTGAAGGGAATGTCCGCTGCGAACCGCATCGTCAGGGATGGCGGATTGATTATCTGCGCCGCCGAGTGCCGCGACGGGTTTCCCGACCATGGTTCCTACCGCGATGTGCTGCGGTCCGCAGCTTCCCCGCAGGCACTTCTCAACGAGATCGCCGAACGCTCAGTTACGATTCCGGACCAGTGGCAGGTGCAGATCCAAGCACAGATTCAAGCCCGCAGCAGGGTCGTCATGCACACCTCCTATCTCACTGACGCCGACCTGGCCGACGCGCATTTGCGCCAGACAGCCGACATCAGCCAGACCATCGCCGAGGAGGCGAGCCGCATTGGATCTGCGCGGGTATGCGTGCTCCCGGAGGGACCACAGACGATCCCGTACCTTGTACCCCTCGGATGAGCAGACGGCCTGCCGCACGGCCATCAGTTCCGCCACCTGACCTCTTGAGCCATGGCGCGGCTCATGCCCCGCGTCCGGCCGCGCGGTGTCCGGCAGTGGGATCGGCGCGGCCCGACAGCCAGCCTGAGCTCAGCGGCCCGAATGTGAGCACTGCCCTGGGTGAACTCCAGGTGGCGGGCACGGTTGAGTCCGAGGACCTCCTCCGACACGACGAACAGGCCGTTGCGCAGCGAGCTTGACAGGTTCCGGAAAGGCGCGCTAGTAATTACGGCTTAGTAAGCGGTACTGAATAAGCGAGGTGCTGGGTGCACGGCAAGTTCGATGATCTCGGCCGGTTCGCTGACCCGTCGGCGCTGATCTTGACCAGCCTGGCCGACGGCCCTAAGCACGGTTACGCGATCATGACCGACATCGCGGCTTTCAGCGGGGTCGGCATGGAGCCGGGTACCTTGTACGGGGCGCTGTCCCGGTTGGAGCGCCGGGGCTGGATCCGGCCGCTGGCCGCCGAGGAGCGCCGCCGCCCGTACGAGATCACCGCCTCCGGTCAGCAGGTCCTGGCCGAGCAGCTGCAATCTATGCAGCAGGTCGTGCGCACCGGCCGCCAGCGCATCGCGACCGCCTGAGCCCCGATGAAGCCCGCCTTGGCCGACTGGCTGTGCCGCACGCTCGTCGGCTGCTATCCGCGCCGCTGGAAGCAGCGTTACGCCGAGGAAATGCTCGACGTTCTCGACCAGCACTGCGCGGGACCGCGAACCGTACTCAGCCTGGCCGGCGGCGCCCTGACCACCCACCTGGACCCCGGCTACCGGATGGAGATGTGCCCCATGCCCCGCCTGAGCAAGGACGCCAAGCTAGCGGTCGTCCTGTCCACCGCCGTGCTCGCCGTCGTCTTTGCGATCGTGGCACTGCCTGCCATCGCGCAGAACTCCAGGGAAAGCAGCTGGCACCTGTCCAACGGCGGCGCAGTGGGGACGGTCGCGTTCTCGGGCGACCGGCGCATCGTGGCCGGCTCCGCAGACGGCCCGCCCTGGTCGGGCACCAGCATCCTGTGGGATGTCACCAATCCGGCTCTGCCGCAGCGGCTGGCGGAGTTCGAGGGCGGCGACCCCACTACTATCTCTCCGGACGGCCGCACCGTGGCCACGATCGCGTTCGGCGGCCAGCCGATCCTGTGGAACGTGACCCGCCCGCGCCACCCGGCCCGGCTTGCTGTGCTGTCGGCCGGCTTCGCCGGCCGCCCGTGGGGCGAGGCGTTCTCGCCCAGCGGCAGCCTGCTGGCCACCGCCTCCACCAGCACGCTGGCCCTGTGGAACGTGGCCGACCCGGCCCGGCCCCGCTTGCTGGGCACCCTCCCCGCGGCCCCGGTCCAGACCGGCAACCCCGGGGACTTCGATCTCGGCGACGGTGACCTCGTGTTCTCGCCGGATGGTCACATCCTGGCCAGCGCGTCCGGCACCGACCAGATAACTTTGTGGAACGTGACTCGCCCGGCCCGTGCCACCCGCATCGCCACCCTGGCAGGCGACCCCGGCGACTACTTCACCGCTCTGGCGTTCTCGCCCCAAGCGAACCTGCTGGCCGGCGTGAGTTTCCACGGCAACGTGCTGGTGTTCCGCCTGGCCGGCTCAGGCCACCCGGTCCCAGTCACCACCCTCCCCCTCCTGGCCAGCGCCCGGTACCCCGGCGGAGCAGGCGGACCGGTCGACCCGTGCGATCCCGGCTGCGCAACCGCCGCCTACGCAATCGGCTTCACCCCAGACGGCCATGCCCTGACCGTCGTGATCGACCGTTCCGAGGCCTATCCCAGCACGACGGACCGCGACACGGTGTTCACCTGGCAGGTTGCCAGCTCTGGCGTCCTCGCCGACCTCACCACCATCTACCGCAACGTCAGCGACTCCCAGCCGACCCTGGCCCCAGGCGACCGCATCGTGGCCGACGGCTCCGAGCTAGGCGGCAAAGTACACCTGTGGACCCTGCCCTGACCGCAGACCCGCTGTGCCGGAGTGCAGATAGCGTGGGCGGCTGCCGTTGCAAGATCGGGCCTCGTTCCCGGCCTTCAAAAAGCGCCGCAAGTTAGCATGTGTCGTACCCGTATTCAGCTGCTACGCGGAGGCTGCATATTGCGCAGCTGGATCTTTGCCGGCGGCCTCGGCACCTGGGATGCCCGGGCGTATGTCACGATCGCCGGCCGCAAGGGCGGCATGATCATCTCCGTTGGGCCGGTTCAGCCGCTTCCGGCGAGCTGGCATGCCTGACCTATCCGGACGTCGCGCGCTCGTCACTGGCGGCGGGACCGGCATCGGCCGTCAGTTCACCCAGTCGCTGGCGCGGGCCGGCGCCGACGTGGTCATCTGCGGACGGCGGCCCGGGCCGGTGGAGCAGTCGGCGGCCGAGATCACCGCGCTCGGCGGCGGCATCGTCAGCGCAGCCGCGGCCGATGTGACAAGTGAGACTGATATCCAGCGGCTTGCGGCGGCGGCCGGCCCGGTCGACATCCTGGTGAACAACGCCGGCTACGCCCGGATCGGGCCGTGGACCGGGGTGACCCCGGAGAGCTGGCGGGAAGTGATGGCGGTGAACGTGGACGCCCCGTTCCGGCTGTCGCAACTGCTGGTGCCCGGCATGGTCGAGCGCGGCTGGGGAAGAGTGGTCAACATTGCCTCGGTTTACGGCATCGTTGTCGGCAACCCGTATATGTACACCCAGTTCGAATGGGACTCACCCGCTTACGTCACCAGCAAGCACGCCCTCATCGGGCTGTCGAAGTACCTGGCCGTGCGGACCGGTGGCACCGGCGTGACGGTCAACGCCATCAGCCCTGGCATGTTTCCGTTCACCGACGCGAACCGGGATCTCATCGATGCAGAGTCGCGCCGGCGGCTCAGCCAGTTCACCCCGGAAGGCCGGACTGCCGAGGTGGGCGAGCTGGCCTCGGCGTTGTTGTTCCTGGTCTCGCCGGACTCGGCCTTTGTCACCGGCCAGAACATCGTGGTGGACGGCGGCTGGACGCTCTGGTGAGGGGTCGTATCGCTCGGATTTGCCGCATGGGTCAGCCCGGCAGCTCGACGGGTCGCTTCTCGAGCAGGCTTCGCCGGACAGCATCGATGACCCTCACGTTGCGCAGGCCGTCGTCGAAGCTGGTCTCCGGCGAGGCAGTCCCGGCCAGGCAGTCGGCGAAATGCCGCATCGGCTCATACACGAAATGCGTGAGGTGCCCGTAGCGGTCCCGGGTGCCGATCGGTATCCACGGGTACTCGACGCGGTCGCGGACGAACGACAGGCCGTTATAGGCCCAGTCATAGTCGACTTTGCCTGTCTCCCCGTACAGCACGAACCGGGAGTCAACCACGCTGGGGGACCCGGCCGGCACCACCCAGGATGTCTCAAAGGTGAAGAAGCACGACTCGAACTGGATCAGCGCCTGAATCGCGTCCCAGCAATCGATGCCCTGGCCGGAGAGGATCCCGCGCTTGCCGAGCGCGTACACCGACACTGGTTCCTCCCCGATGATCCACCGGACGATGTCAATTGTGTGCGGGAACAGGAACCACTCCGGGCCGGAGCTTCCCGCCCAGCTCAGCCATGACCGCGCGACATCAATGGAGTCGCTCAGCCGCACGTAGCCCATGACAGGGGCGCCGACCTGGCCATCCGACACTGACGCCTTGATGTTGATGAAGGCGGGGTTCCAGCGGTTCTGGAAATCCACCATTGCGATCAGGCCCGACTGACTGGCCGCCGCCGCCAGTCGCTGCGCGTCCTCCAGGCTCGTCGCCAGCGGCTTTTCCAGGAAGATGTTCTTTCCCGCCGCCAGCATCTGCAGGGTCACGTCGGTGTGCAGATGGTCGGGAGTGGCGATGCTGACGCCGTCGGCGTCGGACGCGGCCACCTCGGCAAGGTCGGTCGTCCAGGGCACGCCGAGATCCTCGCCCACGGCGCGGGCCCGGCCCGCATCGGCGTCGCAGACCAGGGCCAGGTCGCACTTGTCGTAGTCGGCGTAGGTCAGCGCGTGATTCTTGCCCCAGATCCCGAGGCCCACCACCGCGATTTTAGGAGCCGTCGTCATGGTGCCTTCCCTTTCCTCATAGCCGGCCCGGATGGCCGCTGGTATCAGCTTGTTCACTGCCCGTCAGAGCTTCCCGAACCCAGTCCAGTGACCGCTCCCGGTAGAGCCCGTAATGGTAGAAGTGCAGGCTCTCCGCCCCGGCGTTGCGCACTTCCCGGACGTTCTCGCGCAGCGCGGCTGCAGACTGACAGTCCGGGTTACCCGGCCGCAGGACCGCTCCGAGAGTTCCCGCGGTTCCGGCGGCTGCCTTGTATCCGGCCGCCTCCCGGCCGAGACGGCCGGGATCCCGGCCGTAGGCAGTGATGTCGATAGGTGCGCCGGTGCCGGCGATGTCCGGCACGTTGATGCCGTAGACCCAGCTGCGCCGGGCAGCGAGCCCGGCCGCCGGCTGGCCCGTGGCGAACGCCGCCTCCGCGCCGGTGACATCGAGGAAGTGCAGCGGCACGCCGCCTGCCGCGGCGGCCTGCCCGGCCAATCGCACCAGCGACGTGACGGTGCCTTCGCGCACGCGGATATAAGCCGTCAGGTCGACGCCGAGAATCGCAGTCAGGCTCTCGGGCGTGACAGCGACCCCGGTCGGGGCCGCAGAGCGCAGCTGGCCATCGAGCCAGGTGCGCACGGCAGCCTTGATCGCGTCGGCATCGACCTGGCGCTCGAGCGCGCAGGCGCGGCAGTGCTCGCAGAAACAGAGCCCGAGCAGGAAGATGGCGGCCTCGTCCAGCGGCTCCAGGTACCGCTCGTGGTGGTAACCGTGCACGAGCGCGGGGAAGTGCAAGCTCTCGACGCGGATCGCTGCCAGCCGGTAGCGGGCCAGGTCGCCGGTGAGGGCCACGACGTACTCGCGCACGTCCGGGTTGGCCGGGCAGAGGTCGGTGAGCAGCCGGTCTCCGAACGCGTTCTCGACTGCCAGCGAATGATCCTCGAAACCGAGCCGGTCGTTGTGCAACGCCACCGCCCAGGCGCTGACCCTGGTGCGGCGGCGGGCCGCTTCCCGGCACACCAGCGCGAGCATGTCCTGCCTGCCGGCTGAGGGATCAACGGCCGGCCGCACTCGTCCGTAGCGGGTCTTATCCGGGGGGAAGTAGACCACCCCCGGCGGCAGGAATTTGACTCGGCCATGCTGACGGTGGGGGAAGACGTCCCGGGCGCTGTGGTAGGCGGCAGCCACGGTCACGTCCCCGATGCCTGATCGCGCGGCTATCCGGTCGAGGGTCGCGGCGACTCCTGCGTCGGCAAGGTCGTCGAGGAAACAGAACCAGGACGTCTCCTGCGGGGGCGGCAACGCCGGGCGGGCGGCGGCGGCGCTGCTGGGCATCGTCAACTCAGTCCCTGTGCCCGGTCCTGGCCCAGGATGTCGGCGGTCATCAGCGGGTTGCCTGCGAGCAGCCCGCCATCGACCGTCAGCACGGTGCCGGTCACCCAGCTGGCGGCATCAGAGCAGAGGAAGAGCACGCTCGGAGCCACGTCCTGCGGCGTGCCGACCCGGCCGAGCGGATACCACTTCGCCAGGCGGTCGAGCGTTCCTGGCCGGGCGGCCTCCCGCCGGTCCCAGGCTGGCGTGCGCATGGTGCCAGGAGCGACCATGTTGACCCGGACTCCGTGCGGCCCGTACCGCACGGCCAGCGACCGCGTCAGGGAGACCAGGCCGGCTTTGGCCGCGCTGTAAGCCTCGTTCCCGTAATAGGAGAATGCGTTCACGGACCCGATGTTGCAGATGACGCCCCGGTGCTGCTCGACCATCGAGGGCAGGACCGCGCGGCTGCACAGGAAGGCCGCGCGGAGCGTCACCGCCACATCGCCGTCCCAGATTTCTTCTGGCGCCTCCATGACCTCATCGTGGGCGGCAGCGGCGTTGTTGATGAGGACGTCGACGTGGCCGTGCCGGCCCAGGACTTCTGCTGCCAGCTGCCGGACCTGGGCGCCCTGGGAGACATCGACCTGCGCGGGAGTGGCGTCAAGCCCGCGCTGCTGCAGTGAGCTCGCCACCTGCTCAGCCCGGTGCCCGGCGATGTCGGCCACTACCACGTGAGCTCCTCGCACCGCCAAGGCGTCGGCGATCGCGGCACCAAGCCCGGATCCGCCGCCCGTTACGATTGCCACCTCTTGCCCGGCGGTCATGCGGGATCGCCGCCGGAACGGCCAGGGGGACTGCCAGCAGAACGCGTGAGCCTCGGCACGAACGCGCTCGCCGAGCGGGCCTGGACGGCTCGTGGTTGCCGGAGGGCCGACACCAGGCTGGTCTCGATCTGGGTCTCTTCCATCGTTCTCCCGACCCAGGGCGGGGCGGGCTCCGGCGCGACCGGGGGCAGCGGTACTCCTCCGGCCATAGTCAGCGTGTTCCGCAGCAGGTGATCTGCCGGCCGCGCAGCGAGATCGACGTCGTACAAGGTGAACTCGCCGGCGGTCAGCTCGAACAGGCTCAAGTCCGCGCGGCGGCCTACCTGCAGTGAACCCACCTCATCGGCCCGCCGCATGGCCCGGGCCGGCGCTGCGGTCACCGCCAGCACGACATCAGCCAGCGGCATGCCCAGGGCCAGGAACTTCGACATGCACGTCGGCAGATCGAACATCGGGCCCCGGGCACTTAGCTGGTGAATATCGGAAGAGATGATGTGCGGCAAGGCGGCTAGGGTTCGGATCGCTTCCGCGATCTCGAACGAGAACGCCCCGTATCCGTGTCCGGTGTCGAACAGCACGCCCCGGTCAAGAGCTTCGCGAACGCAGTGCTTCAGGGTGCCCCGGCGGTCGACAAGGCCCATGTCCCCGGGCGTCGTGCAATGCGTGACGATATCGCCTTCCGATAGCTGCTGCAGGACGGCCGCCAGCTCCGGAGGACCGTCCCCGATGTGCACCATGACGGGCTTGGCCAGCGCCCGCGCTGCGGCCACTGCCCGTCGCAGCGGCTCTGTCCCGCTGGGGCCGGTCGTGCGCTCGTCGACCCGCACCTTAACTCCGACCACGAAGTGCCCGGCCTGAGCGGCGACCTGTTCGCATAGCGCCGGGTCACAGAGTTCAAGGTGCCGAAGTTCGCCGGTGGGGGCGGTCAGTCCGATGGCCGAGATGTTGATGAAGGCGTAGGTTTGCAGCGGCTGGCTGCGCGACCGCTGCCGCAGGCCCCGGAAGTTGTAAGCGCCCGCGGAACCCGCGTCCACCCAGGTAGTGACGCCTGTCCGCCAGGCGGTCTCCAGCGGATCGACGCCCCAGTACGTTGCCTCCGGATAGATATGAGTGTGGAGGTCCACAAGCCCGGGCACGAGGTACTGCCCGCCCGCCTCAATGACGGTCCGCGCCAGCCCGGGCTCGATGACCGGCTCGATGGCCGTGACGAGACCGTCGCGCACGGCCAGGTCGTTCTGGCCGGCAATTCCCGCCCCGGGGTCCAGAACGAAGGCGCCTTTAATCAGCAGGTCGTATGAGCTCATGACCTTGCCGGGATCTTCAGTGTCGCAACGGCTCGCACAGGGCATCCCCGGCTCGGCTAAAACGGGTCAATGCAGCAAGCGGCGACCGGAGCAGAAAACGCGGTCGCGGCCGTGAGCAGGGCGCCTTTGGTCTTCTCCTCCAGGCCGGGGGTCAGGGCGAGGCTGGCCAGGCTGGTGCTGCCCAGGTAGATTGCGCCTAGCTGGGCAGCTGTCACCATCAGGTCAGCCGGAGCCGTCGTCGGATCGCAGGATGCTCCGGTGCTGTCGCCGGCCAGCCGGTACCTTCCGGAGTTCTCGGGAAACAGGTTGTCTTCTAGCTCGAGCACGAGGTCGATGTCTCGCGCGTACGTCCGGGCCCGGAGGGCGGCAGGTACGTCGGTGAGCCGGACCCAGAGGTTGTCCGTCAGCCGGGTCTGCCACCGCCTGGTGTCCCGCAGGGTCCAGAGGCCGGGATCGTCGGCCGGGATGATCGGCGCGATCGTCGTGGCCATCATGTCGGCCGATAGCACATGACCCCAGAGCGAAGCCAGCGCATCGGCCGTCTGCGCGCAGACCTCAATCACTGTCGTCACGCCGTTCGGCAGCCGGCCGGGTCCCCAGTCCGGCCGGGTCAGGTACAGGGCGTAGCCATCGGCGTTCTCGCCGTCAACGTGCAGTGCGCAGATGACATAGGCAGTGCCTCCGTAGCCGTCCTCCCAGGGCGCCAGCCGCTGGCGCCAGCGCTCGGCTGAGCGGACGATCACGCCCGGCCTGACTGCGCAGGATGACCGGAAGAGCCGGTCGAGCAGCGCTGTATCTGCTGTACTCGCATCCGGGATCAGCCGGATCTCGCCCGGCGACTCCTGGCGGGTGACATCGGGTCGGCCGTCGATCGACAGGCTGGCGGAGCGACTGGCCAGGCCGTAGCCGAATCTCCCGTAGATCGGCGCTTCTGACGGCCACAACGCCGACACCGGTTCGCCTTGCTCCCGGACTTGCCGCAAGGCAGTCGTCATCATCGACGTCATCAAGCCGCGGCGCCTGTAGTCGGCCCGCACCGACACGTGGCCGATGCCGCCCATACCGACCTGTCCTCCCGGCACCGACATGCTGAAGCCGTGCGCGGCGAGAGTTGCCACCAGTTCACCCCGGTCGAATGCTGCCAGGGTGCGGGCAGGCTCCAGGATCCCGCGCCGGTTGCTGATCTCGGCGTCACTGAGCCGCGAACCCCCGAAGGCCCGCTCGACCAGGCCGGCGAATATCGGTACCTCGGAGGATGAGATGGGCCGCATCTCGAGGCCGCCGGGCAGAGATGCCATCCGTTCTCCCTTTCAGTCACTCGTCCGGCCGGCCCGCCTTGACGCTCTGGCCTCAAGGCGGGCCGGGGCCGCTACTTTTGTCAGGCGCCGCCATCGGCCGTGTCGTCCGGGGTCAGCCCCGGTCCGCCGGCCGCAGCTGTGCCCTGGGCTAGCAGGAGTGCGCTGTCATCCCCCTGCTCAGGCAGCCGCCGCACGTACACGAAATACCAGCCGAGGCCGAGCGCTGCCACAACCACGACGCCGTAAGCGGCATCGTGGCCCGGCGCCGGCAACGTCAGGGCGACGATGGCGATCACCAGCCAGATCAGGGCAGCGATGGACACAGGCTTCTGCCAGCGCTTCAGGTCGAACGAACCCGCTGGGTTCGTCAGTCCCCGGACGTTGATGAGTCCGGCGATGATCACCAGGCCGTACCCGAGGTAGATAGCCACCGAGGACACGCTCGTAATGACCGCCTCGACCTTGGCGGCGAGCGTGAACAGGATGGCGATGACCGAGACGACGATGATGGCCACGTAGGGGCTGTGGCTGGTGCGGCTGACGCGGGTGAGGCCCTTGCCAGGGGGAATCAAGCGGTCGCGCGATAGCGCGAAGAGCTGCCGGGCGGGCGTGGCGGTGTTCATCAGCGTGCAGGCGAAGATCGAGATAAAGACCATCGCCATCGCGAGCTTGGTGACCACCGATCCGAGGTAGTGCTGCATGATGACCAGCAGCGGAGTGCCGCTCGACTCGACCGCATGCAGGTTCGGGATCGCCAGGGTGAAGCCGAGAAGGACGAAGAATCCGAGGACAGCCGAGATCACCGCGGACGAGATGATCGACCGGGGGACCCGGGTGACTGCGCCCTTCGTCTCCTCGGACAGGTCGGCGGCACACTCGAAGCCGATGAGCGTGTAGGCACCCATGAGCAGTGAGACGGCAAGGCCGCTGAAGGTTGTGTGGCCGAGGCTGCCGTTGCTCAGCAGCCCGACATTGGAGCCGAGGTAGCTGGTGTGGGCGTTGCCTTTCACCAGGACATAGATGAGCAGCCCGACTCCGACGAGCGTGATGCCGACGATCTCGGTGATGACCGACGCGTTGTTGACACGGCTCGACCACGTCATCCCGGCGATGTTGATGATGGCCACGATCGCGATGACGACCACCGTGGTGAGGACGATGACGCCCTGGCTGGAGCCGATGCCGACGTACGGCGCGAAGTAACTAGAGAAGGCGTAGGCAACGCCGGCGTACCCGGCCAGGTAGCCCGACATGACGAACCAGCCGGTGAGCCAGCCGTAACGGCGGCTCATGAGCTTGGCCCCCCAGTTGTACATCGCGCCCGTAAGAGGCACGCGCGGCGCCAGGTTGGCCAGGCAGATCGCCACTAGCGTCTGCCCTATGCCGACCAGGATCCAGGTCCAGATGAACCGCGGTCCGCCGTGGTCGATCCCGAAGCCGTAGTTCGCGAAGATGCCGGTCGTGATCGAGATGAAGGAGAATGAGACCGCGAAGCTCGAGAACCAGCCCATGCTTCTTTTCAGGGTCTGCTGATACCCGAATCGCGCAAGTTGCTGGTCGTCGTTTGAGGTGCTGCCGATGTCTGTACTGACGTGCGTCACTTGGTCAACCTCCCTTTTGCTACTGGTTCAGTTGTCTTCGAGACTGCCTGTGCGTTCTGCTAGTCAGAAGTTGCGCCTGCTGCTGGGTTGAACGTCTCCGTTAGTGCGCCGCTGCTGGAGGGCTCAGCGCGCTACCGGCCTCAGTACCGCGGGAAGAGCTGGTCTTGCTCCCAGGCCGTGACGATCCCCTGGAAGGCGCGGCGCTCCGCGATCCGGGCGCGGGTGATGCCGCGCACAAGGACATTGCCGAGGGCGCCGCTGATCACCTTGTCGCCGGACAGAGCCGACAATGCCTCGTCAACGGACCGCGGCAGGCGGGCCGGGCTTGGTTCCTGTTCTTCTTCCTCAGGAAGGCCGATGCCCCAGTCAACGTTGCTGCTTGCCGGCAGCGGGGAGTGCTCGCTGAGCCCTGCCAGCATTGCGGCAAGGACGGCGACGGCGAACACGTACGGGTTGCAGGTGCCGTCTGCGCACCGGACCTCCAGCCGGCGAACGCCCTGGGCTTGGTAGCGGTCCACCAGGAAAGGCGGATCGTCGACGACGCGGACAAAGCACGAGCGGTTCCCGAATCCCCAGGCGGCGTTGGTAGGAGTCCAGCTGTTACCGGGCACGAGCCGTTTGAACGAGTTCACTGAATTCGATCCCGCCGCGGTGAGGGACGCCGCGTGGGTGATCAGGCCGGATAGCAGGCTCTGTCCGGCGTCGCTCCAGGTACCTGTGGCCGCGTCGATGAGAGCGTCGCGCCCGGTCTGTGTATCGCGGATTGACAGATGGACGTGAACGCCGCAGGTCGGCCCGTTGGTGACGGCTCGCGGAACCAGCGTTCCCAGGTATCCGCACTGCCTGGCCGCGGCCTTGAACGCCGCGCGGAACTGCACCAGCCGGTCGCAGGCGGTCACGGGCGCCGAAGGCGGCATGTTGAACTCCATGGTGCCGCCGGCCTCCGCGGACACCTTCTCGATCGTCATGCCCATGGCCTGCGCGTAGTCAATGACGAGGGCGACGAAGTCGCTCAGTTCGGCGATCCGGCTCGTGCTGAAGATGGGCGCCGCGCTGGCATAAACCCACCGGCCATCGGATTCCTGGCGCAGTACCGACCCTTCTGGCTCGAAAGCCATGGCAACACCGAAGCCCTCAGCTTCGAGACGCGCGGCGTAGTCGGCGACCAGAGTGCGGGCGCATCCGGCGTACCGGGATCCGTCCGCATTCACTAACGTGCATTGCACGGAGGCCAGGCCAGGTGCGTAGGGAAGCGGGGCGTAGCTGGCCGGGTCCGGGCTGAGCCAGAAGGAAGAGCTGTTGGGGCCCATGTTGCCGGGATCAGGCTCGCCGTCCTGGACGTCGTGGGAAATGTTGACCCAGGGGAAGTTGGGCAGGCCGTCACGAGCCAGAACCTCGCGGCTCACGAGTCGGCAGCGAGCGACACCGATGAAGTCAGTGAACTCCAGTTGCACGTGGCGGACGCCGTCGTCCTCCATCCGCCGCATCAGCTCGTCGCGCGACTCCGGTTGACTCGTCATTGGACTAGCCAGCCTCCGTCGACGTTCACCATCGTGCCGGTCATGTAGTCGGCGTCATCGCTCAGCAGGAACCACGCAACCCGGGCGATGTCGATGGGCTGGCCAAGGCGCTTGATCAGCGATCGCCTCATCAGGTATTCCCTGACCTCCGGATAGTCGTTGATGTCGCCCGCAAAGCGAGTGTCAATGCAGCCGGGGTTGATGCCGTTGACCCTGATGTTGTGCGGCGCTAGTTCGAAGGCGATGCCCTTGGTGAGCATCTTGACGCCGCCCTTGGCCGCGTTGTAGTGAACCTGGCAGTGCTCACCGCTGGCCGAGATGACCTCGCTCTCGACCGTGCCGAGGTTGACGATTGCGCCGCCGTGCTGCTGGCGGATCACTTCCCTGGCGAAGGCCTGAGCGGTGAGGAACTGGCCCTTCAGATCGATATCGATGACGCGGTCCCACTCTTCCTCTGGCAGGTCGAGGAACCCGGTCATGGTGACCACGCCGGCGTTGTTGACCAGGTAGTCCAGACGCCCGAAGTGCTCGCTTGCCGTGGCAACGAGCGCTTCCACCTCGGCCTTCTTGGACACATCCGCGTGCACGTACAGCGCTTGCGCGCCTTGCTCAGTCAGCTGTCTCGCTGCGTCCGACCCCACGTCGTCCAGAACGTCAGCCACGACAACCGAGATGTTCCGCTCGGCTAGGTATCCGGCGATACTCCGCCCGATTCCGGATGCGGCTCCGGTGACAATGGCGACCGCCCGGTCCATGTGTGCCTGCCTTTCGTCTCGGCCGTTGGTCTCAGCGGCACGGACAGTGCTAGTAGTTGTTCACGGTTCGGGCATCCGCTCGCGTTTCCACCTCGCTGAGGTAGGAGTAGACGCTTGCGCGGGACACCCCGAGCCGGAGCGCCACGCGGTCGGCCGCCCGGCGGATATCGAAGACGCCTCGCTCTTTCAGCGCCGTGACAAGCCTGAGTTTCTCGGCCCGGGGGAGGAGGGCGGGTGACGGTATACCGCCGAGCAGGTCGTCCAGGATGGATTCGAGGAAGCTGTTCGTGTCCTGGTAGTGGTGCTCGCTGAGGGTCTCTGTAGTTTTGGTCAGGCCGGCCAGCACGTCCTGGGCAGCGATGAGAACGCCGATGTCCCAGTTCACGCAGATCGCGGCGAAGATGCGGCCGCTATCGTCCTTGAAGTACATCGACGAAGATTTCAGGGGCTGGCCGCTTGAAGTCTGCGACCGGTAGTTGAATTTGTCGTGATCCCCGTAAGGGTCGCGGAGAATCGGGAAGACCAGGCTGGTGCTCGGATCTCCAACGGAGCGGCCAGTGATGTGGCCATTCTCGATGGCGATGATCGACGAGCCCGGATGGCGGACGTCATGAAGGACGACTTCGCAATGAGGTCCGTATAACCGCGCTAGTGCTGATACGACTGTTTCGAGGAATTTGAAGTACTTTTCGACAGACATCGCGCGACTTCTTCCTCCTCCGGAGAATGAGTCGCCAAGACGATCTTCCTACGGAGTCAGACAGGCGGGCTGCTCTGCACCGCACTACGGAGTCGGACCGGCGGGGCTGCGCTGCGCCGCCGAAGTTCGGGCCAGGACGGTCTCTTATCCGGCCCTGCGAGACCTCGGTAACACCAATTACCTAGTAGCAGGCTCTAGACGGCTTTACCATAACTTGACGCTATAGACCCGTCAATAAGCTGTCGGGAAGTCGGACTTTTTGTCTAGGCGGCAGCTGCCGTAGCCGAGCAGCTCTTAGTTTGGCCTCTTTCGAGCCGACGTCCCACGCCTCTCCGACCTCGAGAAGGCCGCCACGGAGTTCGCCCCCTGAGGGGCGGACGCGAAGTCTGGAACGCCTAGACAATCCTCGGAGGCGTGCGTGCTGTCGTCGCGCCGATCTAGCGAGGCAGATCCGCGGCGCGCCGTGTCCGCGAAGGGTTGACTGCGTTCGGCCGCCATCCCTACATTCGTAGTGAATCGTTTCATGAACGATCCACGCTGGCTCATCGGATCCTCTGCGGAGGTCCTCGCATGGCACGCACCGCGTTACTTGATGTCCGATGGCCGGGACCGCTCGCCGGCGACGCTCTCCGCTTACCTATCCCGTCGATGACCGTCAGCACGGCAAAACCCGTGACCCGCAGACAACGCAACGTTTCTGCCTGAGGAGGAGGAAGCGTGACCACTGACCAGCCTGGCTCGGAACAAGGACTTCGGGCCAACGCCATCGGGCTCGGCGGCGACATCATCGTCGCGGTGGCCAATGTGGCTCCGTCGAGCGCCGTGGCGTTCACGCTTGCGCTGCTGCTGACGCTGACGGGCCTGGCATCTCCATTAGTCGTCGTGATCGTCGGCGCGCTGATGCTGTGCGTCACCCTCGGTTACTCCGCCATGAATCGCTGGCGGCCCAGCGCCGGCGCGCCATACGTGTGGGTAGGCGAGGCAACCACGCCGGTGGCCGGCATCGGGACCGGGCTGCTGCAGGCGCTGGGGGCCACGCTCTTCAACATCGGGAACATCACTCTGGCCGGCGCTTACCTGCTGTTCGTTGTGTCCCCCAACTCGACCTTCCCGAAGGCCGTCACCTGGCTCATCGCGGCCGCCATCATGGCAGTGCTGCTCTGGCTATCGATCCGCGGCCTGCGTCCATCGGTGTGGGTGCAGACCGGGCTGATAGTGATCGAGTACGCCTCTGTGATCTCGTTCGTGATTCTGGCCCTGATCCACGAGGCCAGCGGCGCCGGCGGGGCCAGCCTCCCGTCGATTCATGACTTCTCCTTCGCCAGCAATATCGGCGGCATTCACGGGCTGGCCAATGCCGGCGTCACCTGCGCGGTCCTCTACGCCGGCTGGGAGGCTGTTGCGGTGGTCGGAGAGGAGTCGACCAAGCCCCGGCAGAACCCGGGCCGCGCCATGATCGGCTCGGTCTCGTTCCTGCTCGTCTGGTTCACCGGCCTCATCATGGTCTTCCAGGGCATCTCCAGCCAGAAGGCGCTCCTTGCTCATGGCGGCGACGTGCTGGCCTACGCCGGCAGCCTGCTCGCCCCCGGCCTGGCCGGCCGGATTCTGCCGCTGGCCGTGCTCATCGCGGTCATTGGCACTACCCAGCTTCAGATGACCGAGTCGAGCCGCATCCTCTACTCGTTCGCACGTGACCGCCTGCTGCCGCGTTTCCTCAGTAAGATCAGTACAACGCACGGCACGCCGTGGGCGGCTCTGACCGTCCTCGGGCTGATTCCGCCGATCTTCCTGATTCCTTACCTGGCGAGCTCGTCCTTCTTCAGGGTCATCACGGACATCATCAGCTCCGGCGGCGAGCTCTACCTGTTCATCTACTTCCTGGTCGCCGTCAGCAGCGTGTGGTTCTTCCGCAGCCAGCTCAGCAAGGGCGGGCGGACGCTCTTCTTGGGCGGCATCCTGCCGCTACTCGGCGGCCTCCTGATGCTGATCCTGTGCATCTACGGGATGACGACCGAGACCGGGGTTGTCACCGGTGTGGCTCTCGGAATCATCGTGCTGTGCTTCGTCGTCGCCTTCCTCATCGTTCGCTTCGTGAAGGACTCCCCGTTCCTGGATGAGCTCCAGCGCCGGCGGGCCGCGGGCGTAAGCGGGCCAGAGGAAGAGCCAGCCGGCGAAGGGGTGCAACAGGCACATGGCTGAGGTCCGCTTCCTGGGCTGCGACAACGACGTGTTCTGCGCCAATGTCGCTGCGCGCGCGGCTGAATTCGAGCAAGCCTCCGGCCACAAGCTGACGGTCCGCCTGCTCGACAACGACTTCTACTACGCCAACAGGCTGGGGGACTACCTCGGCGGCGCTAGCCCGGCGGATATTTACATGTCCGGACCAGTGCTGGTGTGGGAACAGCTCGGCCTGGGTTTCGTGCGCCCGCTCGACGAATTCGCCGGGCGGGCGTCCGGGAGCTTTGACCTGGCCGACTTCTTCGAGCGCCTGATCCGGGCAAGCAGGTGGAGCGGTCACTTCGGTGATGGCCTCGGTACGGGATCGCTGCTGACGATCCCCGTCAACTGGGAGTCCTACAACCTGGCCTATATACCGGAGCTACTTGCCAGTGCCGAGGTGGAAGTACCGCAGACATGGCAGGAGTTCTTCGCCGCCGCCACAGCGGTAGCCGAACGCGTCCCCGGCGCCCGAGGATTCGGCCAGCGCGGAGCGACGGCCTGGCACACCGTCTACACCGGGTTCGCGACACAGCTGTGGTCCTGCGGCGGCCGGGACTTCGACCCTGACGGCTCATGCGCTATCGCGTCCGACGTGGCAGCGGAGGTGGCACGGACGCTGTCGGACGCAATCCGCGTGGCCGGGCCGCCCGACTGGACCAGCCAGGGCTGGTACGAGCTGGCGATCGATTTCGCCAACGGCAAGTACGGGCTGCTTGTCGACTCCGATCACTACGTCGCGTACTTCGAGAATCCAGGGCTGTCGAACGTGGCGGGGAAGGTGCGGTACGCGTTGCCGCCGGCCGGCCCGGGAGGCATCCGGCGCCCGAACATGTGGATGTGGTCGATGGTCATGAACGCCCGGTCGCAGGTGCCCGAGGCGGCGTGGGAGTTCATGACGTGGGCGAGCAGCCCAGAGTTCCTGACCCGTGCGGCGCTGGAAGGCAACATGAACCCGACCCGGCAGAGCACCTGGGCCGATCCGGAATTCGCCGCACGCGCCAGGCAGTGGCATGAGTTTCCAGACGTGGCCATGGAACTCGTCGGCAACCTCGGCGAGGTACTGGTAACGCCGGCCGTCAACTACATCGAGGTTGCCAGGCGATGGACCAGAGCACTCCGAGACGCGTATCAGGGAGCAGGAACGCTCGAGCAGTGCCTGGCAGCGGCGGCGAACGACATAGATCAGTTGGTTGACCGGACATGACAGCTCGTAATTCGTCACTCGATCAGGGGCACTGCAGGTGGCCCTAGGACTGGCTGACCGCAGGCTCCTCGGCCGGACCGGCCTGAAAGTGTCCCCGGTCTGCATCGGCACGAGCCCGTTGGCGAGCATGCCGGATCACTACGGCTACGAGGTTGACCAGCAGCGCGCCGAGGCGACCATCAGCGCGGCGCTGCGCAGCCAGGTCAACTTCCTCGACACATCGAACAACTACGGCGGGGGGGCTGCCGAGCGCTACATCGGCAGCGCGCTCGCCGCGGGCGGCGGGCTCCCGCCCGGGTTCGTGCTGGCCACCAAGCTCGACGCCGATCCCGATACTGGTGACTTCTCCGCTGAGCGGGTGAAGCGCTCGACGGAGGAAAGCCTCGGGCGGCTCGGCATGGACCGCGTCCAGCTGATGTACCTGCACGACCCCGAGGACCACCTGACGTTCGCCGAGGCGATGGCACCGGCCGGTCCGGTTGCGGCCATGCTTCGCCTCAGGGACGAAGGGGTTCTTGCGCACCTTGGGGTCGCGGCGGGCCAGGTCGCGATGCTGCGAGATTTCACTGCGACAGGCGCGTTCGAGGTCGTGCTGTGCCATAACCGGTTCACCCTGATCGATCGCAGCTGTGAGCCGTTGATCGACGACGCGTATGAGCGGGGCATCGCATTCGTCAACGCAGCGCCGTACGGCGGCGGCATCCTGGCGCAAGGCCCGCGGACTCAGCCGCGGTACTGCTACGAGACCGCGAGCGAGCTCGTTGCAGCAGCCGTCAGCGCGATGCAGCGCGCCTGCGACTCGATGCAAGTGCCGCTGGCCGCCGCGGCGCTGCAGTTTTCAGTCCGCGATCCACGGGTCGCTTCGACCGTCATCGGCATTTCCGATCCGTCGCGTCTCGACGCGACCGCCGGGTTGCTGGCCGAGGAAATACCCGGCGAGCTATGGGCAGAGCTCGAGTCGCTCACCGTCGCGCCGGAACACTGGCTGCCCTAGGGACCGGACAGATGCGCGAATCGGATAGCCACCGGAGGTGATAGCGGTGCCTGACCTGACAGCGGTGAAGGATGCGCTCCGCGCACAGCAGATCGAGACTCCGTCCTGGGCATTCGGTAACTCGGGGACTCGCTTCAAGGTCTTTGCGCAGCCGGGCATCCCTCGCACGCCAGAGGAAAAGGTCTCCGATGCCGCTCAGGTACACAGATTCACCGGAGTCGCGCCGAGCATGGCGGTGCACATCCCCTGGGACCGTGTCGACGACTACGCGGCACTGGCGGCGTTCGCTGAAGATGCCGGGATCCGGATCGGCGCCGTCAACGCCAACGTGTTCCAGGACGATGACTACCGGCTGGGCAGCGTGGCCAACCCCGACCCGCGAGTCCGGCGCAAGGCAGTGGATCATCTGCTCGAGTGTGTCGACATCATGGACGCCACCGGATCGGCCGACCTCAAGCTGTGGTTCGCCGATGGCACCAACTACCCCGGCCAGGACAGCATCCGGTCCCGCCAGGACCGGCTGGCCGAAGCGCTGCGTGAGGTGTATGAGCGGCTCGGGCCGATGCAGCGGATGCTGCTGGAGTACAAGCTCTTCGAGCCGTCGTTCTACACCACCGACGTGCCGGACTGGGGGACATCGCTACTGCATTGCCTCGCGCTCGGGCCGAAGGCGGTTGTGGTGGTCGACACAGGCCACCACGCGCCGGGTACGAACATAGAATTCATCGTCGCGGTCCTGCTGCGGGCCGGCCGCCTTGGCGGTTTCGACTTCAACAGCCGCTTCTACGCCGACGACGACCTGATGGTCGGCGCGGCCGATCCCTTCCAGCTGTTCCGCATCATGCACGAAGTTGTCAGTGCCGACGCGATGAGTCCCCGTGCGGGCGTTGCGTTCATGCTCGATCAGTGCCACAACATCGAGCCCAAGATCCCGGCACAGATCCGGTCGGTTATGAACGTGCAGGAAGCCGCCGCGAAGGCGCTGCTCGTCGACACCACCGCACTTGCAGCTGCCCAGCGCGACGGCGACGTGCTCGGCGCCAATGCAGTTCTCATGGATGCCTACAGCTCCGACGTTCGCCCTTTGCTCGCCGAGCTCCGCACGGAGATGGGCTTGGATCCAGATCCTGTCTCCGCCTACCATCGCAGCGGCTATCAGGAGAAGATCGTGGCGAACCGGATCGGCGGCACGCAGGCAAGCTGGGCCAGCAGCTGATGCCAGCGCCCGAGTCCGAGTCGCCCGAGTCGCAGGAGGCGTCCGCACCCGCGAACCCCGTGGTCGTGCGCGAGCTGATCGAGCGCAGCAACCGGATCGGGGCAGATCCGCGCAACACCAACTACGCCGGCGGCAACACTTCGGCGAAGGGGGCGGCTACCGATCCCGTCACCGGCGCACCGGCAGAGCTGCTCTGGGTCAAAGGATCCGGCGGCGATCTCGGCACGCTGACCGAAAGCGGCCTCGCCGTACTCCGGCTCGACCGGCTTCGCGCCCTAGCCGACGTCTATCCCGGCATCGACCGTGAGGATGAGATGGTCGCCGCGTTCGACTACTGCCTGCACGGCAAAGGCGGGGCGGCTCCATCCATCGATACCGCGATGCATGCTCTGATCGATGCGCGGCACGTCGACCATCTCCATCCCGACTCCGGTATCGCGCTCGCGGCCGCAGCCGACGGCGAGCGGCTAACCCGCGAGTGTTTCGGCGGCCGGGTTGCCTGGGTGCCGTGGCGGCGGCCAGGTTTCCAGCTTGGCCTGGACATCGCCGCGATCCACCAGAGCAACCCGCAGCTCATCGGCGTGATACTCGGTGGCCACGGGGTCACGGCCTGGGGCCGGACCAGCCAGGAGTGCGAGCAGCGATCCCTGGAGATCATCCGCAGGGCAGCGGAGTTCCTGGCGCGCAGCGGCCGGCCCGATCCGTTCGGCTCGCTGATCTCCGGGTATTGCCCGGCCGGACGCGCTGAGCGCCGCTCCGTCGCGGCGCGGCTAGCCCCGGTGATCCGGGGCCTGGCCTCAACCGACCGGGCGCAGGTGGCGCACTTCTGCGACGACGAGATTGTCCTGGACTTCCTCTCCCGCAGAAAGCACCCGCAGCTCGTCGCGCTGGGTACGTCGTGCCCAGATCATTTCCTCCGCACCAAGATCCGGCCGATGCTTCTCGACATGCCGCCGTCCGCACCGGTTGACGCGATGACTGGCCGGCTGCGCGAACTGCACGTCGCCTACCGGGAGAGCTACCGGGACTACTACGAGCAACACGCGACGCCCGGCTCCCCGGCGATGCGCGGCGCCGATCCTGCGATTGTGCTTGTGCCAGGGATCGGCATGTTCAGCTTCGGCCGCGACAAGCAGACCGCGCGAGTCGCCGGCGAGTTTTACCTCAACGCGATCAACGTCATGCGTGGCGCAGAGTCGGTGTCGTCGTACGCTCCGATCAGCGAGGCGGAGAAGTTCCGGATCGAGTACTGGGAACTGGAGGAAGCCAAGCTGCGCCGCCTGCCGCCCGCGCGCCCGCTGGCGGCGCGCGTCGCTCTGGTGACGGGCGCGGGTTCCGGGATAGGCCGGGCAACTGCTCTGCGGCTGGCTGCCGAAGGCGCCTGCGTGGTGGTATCCGACGTCGACCGCTCCGCCGCCGACACCGTGACGGCAGAGATTGGCTCAGCCGATCACGCGGTGAGCGTCGTGGCTGATGTCACCGACGAGAACAGCGTCATCGCGGCGTTTCGGTCCGCCGCTCTCGCGTTCGGCGGCGTGGACCTGGTGGTCAACAATGCCGGACTGTCGGTCTCGCGCCCGCTGCTGGAGACGACTGCAAGCGACTGGGACCGCCAGCACGACGTCATGGCCAGGGGCTCGTTCCTGGTGTCCCGCGAGGCCGCGGGCATGATGAAAGCCCAGGGCATGGCCGGCGACATCATCTACATCTGCAGCAAGAACGCGGTATTCGCAGGTCCGGCCAATATCGCCTACGGAGCCGCCAAGGCCGACCAGGCGCACCAGGTCCGGTTGCTTGCTGCCGAGCTCGGCCAGTACGGCATCCGGGTCAATGGCATTAACCCCGATGCCGTCGTCCGCGGCTCAGGGATTTTCGCGGCCGGCTGGGGCGCGGAGCGTGCTGCCGTCTACGGGGTACCGGAGGAGGAGCTTGGCGCCTTCTATGCGAGCCGGACACTGCTCAAGTGCGAGGTCCTGCCCGAGCACGTTGCTGCTGCCGTGGCGGCACTCGTGTCCGGTGACCTCGCCCTGACCACCGGATTGCTGATCCCCGTCGACGGCGGGGTTGCGGCAGCTTTCCTGCGCTGACGGACGATCCCCGATGACTGCCGCCGAGCTGACCACGGTCGCGGCCGTTGACCTCGGCGCTTCGTCCGGCAGGGTTGTTGTCGTTGACATCTCGGGCCGGGGCGGCAAGGGTGCCCGGACCCGGCTGCGTGAGGTACATCGCTTTGCCAACGTCCCTGTGCTCGCGGGCGGAACGCTGCACTGGGACATACTTCGGCTCTACCGAGGCGTCCTGGCTGGCTTGCTCGCTGCCGGCCGCCGGGCCGAGCTCGCCGGCATCGGAATCGACTCATGGGGCGTTGACTACGGCTTGATCGACGAGGCCGGCATGCTGCTGGGGAACCCGGTGCACTACCGGGACGACCGGACGCGCGGAGTGACGGAGGTCATCCGGGAGAAGATTCCCGAGGCCGAGCTTTACCAGGTCACCGGAATCCAGCAGCTGCCGATTAACACCGCCTGCCAGCTCGTCGCCGCAGCAGCCAGTCCCCAGCTGGCGGCGGCCAGCACGTTGCTGATGATCCCTGACCTGGTTGGTTACTGGCTCACCGGCGAGGCTGGCGCCGAGATTACCAACGCATCCACTACGCAGCTGCTTGACGTGCACACCCGGACCTGGGCCAGATCTGTCGCCCGCTGGCTCGGCATCCCGCGGCACATCCTCCCCCCGCTTCGCGCTCCCGGCGAGCGCATCGGCACGCTGCTGCCAGCCGTCGCTGAGCAAGCAGGGCTTGCGTACGCCCCGCAGCTGATCGCAGTGGCATCACACGACACAGCATCGGCCTTGGTATCGGTCCCCGCTGCAAACCCGCATTTCGCGTTTATCTCCTGCGGCACGTGGTCGCTCGTGGGCATGGAGCTGGCTGAGCCAGTGCTGAGCGAAGACAGCAGGCTGGCCAACTTCAGCAACGAGGCCGGGGTCGACGGGAGGATCCGTTATTTAAGAAACGTGGCTGGCCTGTGGCTACTGCAAGAGTCAATGCGCAGTTGGTCTGAAGCGGGCTTGCGCCCCGGCCTGGGTGCGCTGCTGGATGAGGCCGCGGCTGCGCAGCCGCTCGCGGCGGTGGTCGATCCTGCTAGCGAGAGGTTCCTGGCAGCCGGTGATATGCCAGGGCGGATAGCGGCGGAATGCAAGAGAACCGGCCAGCCAGTGCCAGGGAGCCCGGGGGAGACCGTCCGCTGCATCCTGGACAGCCTCGCACTGGCGCACCGGCGCGCGATCGCGCAGGTGCAGCAGCTCTCCGGCCGGCACGCCGATACCGTCCACATTGTGGGCGGGGGCAGCCGCAACAAGCTGCTGTGCCAGCTGACAGCTGATGCTTGCAATCTTCCCGTGCTAGCCGGGCCAGCCGAGGCCACCGCGCTCGGAAACGCTCTGATCCAGGCACGGGCGCTGGGCGTGCTGCCGGCTGGCCTGCCAGAACTGCGCGCCGTCGTGAGCAGTAGCCACCGTATAGCCCGTTTCCAACCAGATGGGAACAGCCGGCGATGGGAGACCGCCCAGGCCAGGCTGGAACCGGTTTGACACCTTTCGAAATAGGATCCGAGACTGACGGTGGGAGCAGAGGGGACGCAGGCTGTGAACGCGGGGGTCAGCATCAAGGAAGTAGCCGCGCGGGCCGGTGTTTCGGTCGGCACGGTGTCCAATGTGCTGAACCGGCCTGACAGAGTCGCGCAGCCCACCCGGCGCAAGGTCAACGCGGCAATCAAGGCTCTCGGCTTCGTCCGGAACGAGTCAGCGCGCCAGCTTCGCGCCGGGCGCAGCCGCACGATCGGGCTCGTCGTCCTCGACGTAGCGAACCCGTTCTTCACTGACGTTGCGCGCGGTGTCGAAGATGAGGCCAGCGCCTCCGGCCTGGCTGTCATTCTGTGCAGCAGCGACGAACTGCCATCCAAGCAGGATCGCTACCTCGAATTCCTGGCTGAGCACCGGGTTCAGGGCGTACTGATAACGCCGGTCGGCGAGGTCGACGAGCAGCTGGCCGGGCTGCAGCGACGCGGAATCCCGGTAATCCTGGTCGACGCCCGCTCCCCGTCGGGTGGCCAGTGCTCGGTTGCGGTCGATGACGTGCTTGGCGGTGACCTCGCCATGTCTCACCTGCTAGAGGCCGGGCACGAGCGCATCGCGTACATCGGCGGGCCGCTGACACTCCGGCAGGTGAGTGACCGTCGCGACGGCGCCGCCCGGGCGCTCGAACGCGCCGGTCGCAGTGCCGGTCAGATGCATATCATCCAGACGGCCGCGCCGACTGTCGCAGCCGGAGGGCAGGCTGGAGAGACGATTGCAGCGCTCCCGGCACGGGAGCGGCCCACCGCGGCGTTTTGCGCCAACGACCTCATTGCGCTGGGCTTGCTGCAGGCTATGACAAGGCTCGGCCTCCGAGTGCCAGAAGACATGGCCATCGTTGGTTACGACGACATTGAGTTCGCCGCAGCGGCAGCCGTGCCGCTATCGTCCGTCCGCCAGCCCAGGCATCAGCTCGGCCGCACCGCAGCTCAGCTGCTGCTCGAGGAAGCGACGGAAGCCGACACGCATAAGCACCGCCAGGTGATCTTCGAACCCGAGCTCGAAGTCCGCCGGTCTTCCGCGATCGGTCAGGGTTACCGGTGAATCGCCGGCCGTGCCCTGGCCGGTATTTCCAGATCGAGTTGCCCGGCGGTGGCCAGTCCTCCGATGACTCCCGGGCGGGTGGCGCAAAATGCTCCGGCTCGCATGCCCAGGTCGATGGCGTCGGGCATGTCTTTGCCGTTGGCGAGCGCTGCTGCCAGACCGGCATTGAATGCATCACCGGCGCCGGTCGTGTCAGTAGCGGCGACCGGGTAAGCGTCGAACAAACGCGCTGGCCCGGGGCCGACCCACATGGCACCACGCGCGCCGAGGGTCACCACGACCTCGCGCACGCCCTGGTCGATGAGTTCTCTCGCCGCGCTGACGATGTCGCTGTCAGTGAGAATCTCCCGCCCGGCCAGTTCGGCAAGCTCCGTCTCGTTCGGTGTCAGCACGTCGATCAGACGGCAGGCATCGGCCGGCAGCCGCTGAGCTGGCGCCGGATTGAGGATTGTCGTCAGCCCGCGCGCCTTCGCCCGCGCCGCGACACCGACGAACAGGTCAAGGGGACATTCGAGCTGGCAGAGCAGATGGCTCGCGCCGTCGAACAGCCCGTCGAGACTGATGACTTCTTCGCAGCTGAGATCAGAGTTGGCGCCGGGAGCGACCGAGATGAGATTGTCGCCGGTGGCGTCGACCATGATCAGCGCGACGCCGGTGACTGCCGCCTCGCTTTCGCGTATCCATCGTGCCGGGAGGCCTTCCGCCTCAAGGACCGCACGCGCGGTCGCGCCGAAGCTGTCCCGGCCGAGCTTTACTACGAACGCGGTATCAGCGCCTAACCGGTGCGCGCCGATGGCCTGGTTATTGCCTTTGCCGCCCGGACCGATGTCGAGCCTGGAGCCGAGCACAGTCTGGCCGCGGGACGGCAGCGCTTCGCTGAAAATGCTGAGTGACGCGTTGTAGCTCCCGACCACGACGATTCGGCCCATTACCCGAACTTACCTCGGGCTTTCCGCGCCAGACGTCGCCCAGGTCACTATGCCGTTCCACAGGCGACCGTAATCGGGGGAGGCTAGGTATACCGGAGGTGCCCAGTGCGGCCCGCAATCGCTCGCGTACGCGAACGCCCGGCCGGCGCCGACGGACCACAGCGTTAGCAGCGGATCGGCGCCGCACGTCGCGATCACCTCGGCCTCCGGCCGGGCCGTCAGCCGGTTGTAGCCCAGAACCGGGCCGAGTGTCCGCGCTCCGCCGAGAGCGTCATGACCGTCCGCGACGATTACTGGGTCGACACCTTCCGGCAGCTCGACCCTGTCGTCATAGGGCGAGATTACGACCGGCAGGACGTCTTCTATCGGCGTGGCCGCGAAGTGGGCACGGCCTCCGAAGCCCCCGAACGACAGATACCCGCCGATCATGCCTAGCGCGCCACCTGCCCGGACCCACGCAGCGATGCTCACAAGCGGATTCGCGCGCGGCTCTCCGCGTACGAACGTCGTCGGCGAAAGAAGGAATGTGTTGGTGCCGATGTCGCTCAGGAGGAGCAGGTCGAACGCGTTAAGGTCGGCCGGCCAGTCGGTCGCAACGAGATGCGAGGGCAGGTGAACGAACTCGTGGCCACCGTCTGTCAGCGCTCGTGAGATCCACTCAGTGCCCACTTCGTACCCGCCGTGGGTGTAGGAGTCGAACCCCTTCACCTCGATCGAGTAATGGAACCAGGATTCACCGACCAGCAGAACACGACTCACCGGATCGCCTCCGTCGCTGTGGCCATGGACGACATCTAAATGGTCACGGCTTGGTGCCAGTGGTAGCAAGCCCTGCACGTGCTTGCATTACGCAGGCACGTGCCCGGCAGCCGATCCTGGGGCAACGGCGGCTAGATTCCGTACACCCGTGCGGCGGTCCCGGCGAAGACAGCTGCTTGCTGTCCTGGTCGCGCACACTCAGGTCCCGGACGTGGTGATGGGCGTCGATGACGTTCATAGCCCCCTACCCTGCCGGCGCGACTGTTCCTACTCCTCGATGGCTCCGCCGATCCGCCGAAGATGCCGCCGGAAGGTGTAGGACGGCTCGGCTGCGCGCCGTGCCAGGTAGTCCTCGAAGTCCGTCTGCTGGCGCAGGGTCTCACCGACCCGGATCCTGCGGGCCTGTTCCCGCTCGGTCTGCCTGATCTCACGAGCCGCCGCCAGCACCTCCGCGGCCTTGTCAGAAGCGACGAACAACACCCCGTCGGCGTCGCCAAGCACGATGTCGTCCGCGGTGACGACGCACGACCCGAACCGGGCGCTGGCCAGCGCGCCGGGCTCCCGCTGATCCAGGCGCACCGGCCCGGCTGGGCAGCAGCCGTAGCTGAACACCGGAAGGCCGATCTCCGCCAATTCCGGCGTATCGCGGTGCAGCCCCCACACGACCAGGCCGCCCACTCCCGCCGCTTGCGCCTCCAGCACCACCAGGTCGCCGACGCACGCCTCGTCTGTCCTCCCGCCGTTGTCGACGACCAGCACATCCCCCTGCCCGGCGCGGCCGAGCGCCTCCAAGAACACATCAACGCTGCCGTAGTGGCGCGCCGGCAACGCGCGTCCCGCGATCTGGCGGCCCGCAACGACAGCTGCGATGCCGGGCGGTGCGGCCCGCAGCGGCACACCGCAGCGAATGCAGGCATCGGCAACCAGCGGCGAGGACAGATCAGCGAAGTTCTCCAGCATGCCTGCTCCTTCTGGCACGATCCCGTTCACTCAGAAACGCTACGCGCCGTCGACGGAGCAATCTTGAATGATCGTGCACGCGGCCACCCGCGATCCGGGAAGGCCAGTCACTTTGGTCGGCGCGCCGACCCGATCGCATACCTGCGTGCCGGTGTCATCACTCAGAGTGCCGAAGGCGACGGGCAACTGCCAGCGCGCATCTATCTGCGCTGCGCACCTATCGGCGCTGCGCGCTGATCGCTCTCCTTGAAAGCGTCTGTCGAGATCCTAGGTGGCCTGCTTGGCGGGATGGACGGTCACGATGCAGTCGCGCAGCGGTCCGTAGCGTCCGCCGCCGGGAAAGAGCACGGCGAGATCGCGTAGGCAAAGCCGGCCTGGCTTCGCTTCTCCGTCTACTCCGCGGGCGAAGCTCTCCAGATCCTCGCGAGTGCCGCGGTGTCGCAAACGTCCGGATTCCATTCCGGTGAGTCCGGTCATTGCCGGATTTCGCCGGCGATGTCTGGTCAGTGGGCAGCGGCGGCTCATTGGGTAGGGCGCGGGGATGAAGCGAATGACCGTCAGCGCGATGTCCTCGTCGCGGCGGGCCGGGGTTTCGGTCGCATGAGCGCGCCGCGGATCGCGGTCGGTCCCGGCCCGAACTCCGAGGCGGCTGACGCAATCCGCCGCGGTGGCGGAGTGCCCGTCGCGGCCGGCGAGCAGGCCGACGGGCTGGTCTGGCTGTCTCCGGACGAGGCTGCTGATCTGCGCGCGGTACTGGCGTCCGTGCCAGCCATCCGCTGGATTCAGCTGCCCGATGCCGGGGTGGACAGTTTCGCCGCGGAATCGCTGCTCGGCGACGGCCGGACCTGGACTAGTGCTAAGGGCGCCAATTCGGAGCCGGTGGCCGAGCACGCCCTGGCCCTGGCGCTGGCCGGCCTGCGGATGTTTCCCGAGCGCCTCCGGGCCAGCAAGTGGGGCAAGCCGGGCGGCCGCTCGCTATACGACCAGACGGTGACGATCGTCGGCGGCGGCAGCATCGCGCGGACCCTGATCGGCTTGCTGGCACCGCTGCGGGCGCACGTCACCGTGGTCAGGCGCCAGCCAGGACCCGGTGCCGGGCGCCGAGCGCGTGCTGGCCACCGGGCAGCTCAGCGAGGCCCTTCCCGGTGCCCTGGTGATCTTCCTGGCCCTGGCCCTCACACCGCAGACAACGGGCATCATCTCCGCACCCGAGCTCACCCGGATAGACGCCGATGCCTGGCTGGTCAATGTGGCCCGCGGCCGGCACGTCGACACCCCGGCCCTCGTGCGAGGCCCTCGAGCGAAACCAGATCGGCGGCGCAGCGCTGGACGTGACCGAGCCCGAGCCGCTGCCGGACGCCCATCCGCTGTGGCGGCTGCCCAACTGCATCGTCACCCCGCACACCGCTGGCACCTGGGAGATGGTGTTGCCGCTGCTCGCCGCCCGCATCGCGGCCAACGTCGCGCACTTCGCGGCCGGCCAGCCGCTCGACGGACTGATCGACGCCGATGCCGGCTACTGACCGGCCGGCCGCTAACTCAGCAGTTGGCCAGCGCGAGAGGTCTGTGCCGGACAACAGGCGGCTGAGCGCATGCCCAGTACGACGCCCTTGCACCTCGGCCTTGGCCCGCGACGGCCAGACGGGTCACATGAATATTCATGCCGAAGGCGTCTGCTGCCCACACGGGCGCGGTGAGAAAGCGGAAAGATGAGGTGCGGATGACAACTGAATTGGTACTCCTCGGAGTGGCGGGCGCGCCCATGCCGGTCGCCGGCCGCGGGGGAATCTCGTCAGCGCTCATCATCGACGAACGAGTCTTCCTCATCGACTCCGGCCGTGGGTCACCGTCCGCCTTCGCCGACGCGGGACTCGACTTCTCCCGTCTGGAAGCCGTGTTCCTGACCCACCTTCATGCGGACCACGCCGGTGATCTACCCGGCATGCTCCTTTACGGATGGGGCGTTCGCACGGGCGATGACGGCCCGCTCCCGCCGATCCGCGTCTATGGGCCGGCACGACCCGAAACGCTGCCAGCAGGTGATGCCATATTCCATCGTGAGACGACGATCCACCCGGAGCTACCGGCCCCCGGCACGACGGACTTGGTCGAAAACATCCTCGCGGGCTACGCATACCATCTGAACGTCATGCCGCTGGACGCCCGGATGCCCGACGCAGGCGCGCTCGTCCGGGGAATCGACATCCACATCCCAGCGCCGGTCGGGGGCAACTCCCAGATTCCGGTCTGTCGTCGTCGACGATGGAGTTATCCGGGTCACCGCCGTTGTGGTGACGCACGGCCGTGCGATTCCCGCGCTGGCATACCGTTTTGACATCCCGGACGGCTCGGTGGTGTTCTCTGGCGACACTGCCGTGAACGATGATCTGATCGCCCTCGCCCAGGGTGCCGACATCCTCGTCCACCAGGTTGCCGACCTCGGCTACCTCGAGCGGCACGGCATCACCGGTGCGGCCCTGGCCCGGATGGCCGCGCTGCACACAGATGTCACCGAGGTCGGAGGAGTTGCCGAACGCGCACGAGTCGGTGAGCTCATCCTCAGCCACTACCTTCCGGCTGCACCAGACGCGATCACGGAGCCGGAATGGGCTCATCGCGCCGGGCAGGGCTTCAGCGGGAGGACCACCGCCGGCCGCGACGGCCTCCGCCGAACGCTCCCTCGCGCTCGCATTACTTAGTGAGCTGAGTGCTGGCGCTAGCCCGAATGCTGGGAAGAGCTTGACCTCGAACGCTAGGGTCCGCGCGGCGCTGTCCGATCGGGCACGCACCGGGGCACGGCGTCGGGAGCCGCTTCTCATCGACATGACCCGACGGCAGTTCCTTGCCTAATGTCGGCTTCTGCCCATCCCCATCGACTGCGAGCCGCGACGCCAGCGGGGGAGTTCTCGCGGGTTGAACTGGTGGGCGGTACTGGGATTGAACCAGTGACCTCTTCCGTGTCAGGGTGTCGGTTCAGCCTCTTGGATGCGGTCCGCTGCCTTGTGATCTTGGCGCGGTTGCTCGCTGGCCGACCCGATTGCCCCGGCGTAACCTCCATGTTCCTGGGCGCCCTAGGGCAATGTAAGGACAGCCCTAGGGGCGGGGGCTTGGCGAGCAGGCCCAGCTTGGAAGGCCACGACTGCCAGCCCAGTAATCAGCGCCATCGCAGGTCATCTCTTTTCATCACCCTCTGAAGACCAGGACCACCAGGAAGCCGAAGACCACGACGGCTAGCACGCAGCCCATCAATATGACTGCGGCCTTGCTCGTTAGCATTCCGACGGCGAGCAGCGCGCCTTTCTTCGGCTCCGGGGGCGGAGACGGCTCACCGTGATACCGGGCTATCTGCTCGAACGCGTAGAACGGGTCGTAATACTTGCCTTGCCCCCGCCCGATCTTTGTGGGCTGCATTTCTGGCCCTGGTTCCCTGGGCACCACTGCACCTGCCTTTGTCCGGTCAGCCAACGTCACGGTACTCGCAGCTGGGGTGTCGTGGAAGCCTCACGGAGGGCGCATCAGTCTGGGTGCGGTGCGGTAGCAGGGGAATTTTGAGCATTAGCCGGATCACTACCTGAACGCCCCCGCACAGCCGTTCGGCCAGGACGTGCCCGGTCAGAGACCGCGCGTTGCTGACGGCCCTGTCCACCCCGATCCGGAGCATCTGCCCTCCCGGGAGCCGCGCGTCGGAGTTCCGGTCTGACTTGCCGCCGCCGGGGACCAGTAGCGCGGCAGCCACGGGATCGGCCGCCTCGGTGAACGTCCCGGCGATGGCGCACCCGCCGCTATGGAGGTCACTTCCTCACTTGGCACTCTGGTCGCTCCTTCCTGCGTTGTGCTGTTCACTGGCCGCCCGGCGGCTGACCGCGGCCTTTTAGGACCCTGCCGAAGCCGCCCCTGCCGGCGATCACGTAGAGCAGGCCGCCCCAGGGGCACGAGAGCAGGCAGATGATCGCCCACGTCCCCTTGTTCAGGTAACGGACCGTCGCCGGATCAGCGCGGATGAGATCCCGCAGGCAGAAGCCGTCCCAGGCAACGACCAGCACGACGCCGAGGGCGATGACGGTGATCAGTGCCGGGTTCATCGGGCCTGCCCAGGTAGGGGTAGCTTGCCGCTGCCCTGCCAGCGTGATGGTGACACCGCAGCGGTGCTGGCCGGGCTGAGCCCGAGGTGCTTGCCGGGGCTGGTCCGCAGGTCAGCGCGGGCGGTCAGGTAGTAGTTGCGGATGATCAGTTCCTGATCGTCGCAGCGGATTCGGCCATCGTCATAGGCGGCCGCGTTCACGCTCACCTGCATCTCCTGATGGTCAATCCGCTGCCCTGCAGAGCAGCGGTTCACGGGGTGTCCGGGTTGAGGATGAAGATTGAGGCGACCCTCTCGTCCGCGTCGAACGCAACCCGGGCCTTCATGTCGCCGGCCTCGTAGCACAGCGGGATGTCGACGACCGTGAGGTCGCCGATGCGGCGGACGAACGGCTCGCCCTCACCGAAGCCCTCGAACGCGCCGACCAGGCCGGCGATCGTGGCCAGGGCGCTGCCGCGGACTTCGTCCGTGAAAGCCTCCAGGACCTGCGCGTTGAAGGACTGCCTGGCTTCGTCCATGCGCCCTTCGAGGACGGCCGTGACGATCGTGATCGCGCGTTCCGCCGCGTCGGCCATGCGGACTGTCTTGTCCATGGGTTCTCCCGTCCGGGGATCGATGGGCTTGCCGAACCGCTGGAAGGCGGCCTGGCGGGTGACTCCGAGCAGGTCCCCGATCTCCTGCCAGGTGTGGCCCGCGTCCCGGCTCTGCTGGACGCACAGCCTGAGCACCTGCTCCGACAGGTCATCCAGATCCTGAGCGCGCCGGACCAGGTCGAGGTAGGCAGGTGAAGCCAACGGGCTGCCCACCGCCCGGGCCAGGGCCAAGGCCCGCTCGGCCAGCAAACCGCTGAGGCTCGTCAGGGTCTGAGGGGAATCGCCCATGTGTAAAGAATGCCTTTACACATGTCCATGTCAAGCTGTCCTTTACACCTAGGGCATCGGGACGTGCCGTTGAGATAGTTCGTTCGTCGCACTTGACCCCCAGCCACCGGGCTGCCGCCGAGGTTCATAAATGAGCGGGATCGGAGTACCGCGACGCTCGGCGACGTGCGGCTGGTGGCCGAGGGCCCGTCGAACGCCGAGATCGTCGCCTGGCTCTGCCTCAGCGAGGCCACCGTCAAGAGTCACACCGTCCGCATCCTCGCCAAGCTCGGGTTGCGGGACCGGGTGCAGGTCGCCGTCTTCGCCTACGAAGACGGCAGCTGGGACCCGCGCGACCTGCGGGTCGAGGCCCGGCCGTCTGGCGATGGCTTCTTCCTGGACGGGCACAAGATGTACGTGATCGACGGTCACATCGCTGATCTGGTCATCGTGGTCGCTCGGATTGGCGACGGCATCGGGTTCTTCGCGGTCGACGGCGCGGCCGACGGCCTGGACCGGGAGCTGACGCCCACGCTCGACATGACCCGTAAGCTAGCCCGGCTGGCGTTCAGCCACACGCCTGCCCGACTGATCGGCAGCCCGCAGCGGGCCGAGCAGGCACTCCGGAACACTCTCGATCTCGCCGTCATTGCCCTGGCCGCCGAAATGGTCGGGGGAGCCCAGCGCTGGCTGGACATGAGCGTCGACTACGCCAAGACCAGGGTCCAGTTCGGCCGGCCCATCGGATCGTTCCAGGCCATCAAGCACAAGTGCGCCGACATGCTGCTCGAGGTGGAATCCGCCCGGTCGGCCGCCTACTACGCTGCCTGGGCCGCCGCCGCGGATTCCGACGAGCGCCCCGCTGTCGCCAGTCTGGCCAAGGCATTCTGCTCCGAGGGCTATTACGACGCCGCCGCAGAGAATATCCAGATCCATGGCGGCATCGGCTTCACCTGGGAACACGACGCCCACCTGTACTTCAAGAGAGCGAAGTCCTCCGAACTCCTCTTCGGTGATGCCGACTACCACCGCGAACTGCTCGCGCAGCGAATCGGAATCTAACCGCGATACCAGCCGCTAGGTTTCCCGGTCAGCCAGCAGGCAGGCTACTTCATCGCGACCGCGTTGGCAGGCGAGCCGATCCCGCCTGGTGCATTGAAGGGAGCGCTGACTAGGAAGGCCTCGTATCTCCCGTCCGCAGCGCAGTCGGCGGCGAGGTCGGCTAGCCACCACAGCTCGCCCAGGGCCATCCCGAACTGCCCGATCAGCACGTGATGCAGGAAGCCCATCGGGTGCGCCTGCGGACTCATGTCTGCAGGCCATACCTCGACCCCGAAGGTGTCGCAACCGATCGCGGCGACATGACTGTCCCACAGGTACTCGCAGACCTCCTCGGTGTGGGCGAGCCCTGGCGCGGCCAGCCGGGCGGGCAGCCGCCGGCGGACCTCGAGCGGCTGGTCGGCGTACCAGGCGGCGAACCCCGTGTGCAGCAGCAGGATGTCACCGGCCTGGTAGGTCAAGGCCCGTCCGGCGGCGGGCGAGCTCCAGGTCCTCGACGCCGATGGCGATACTCTCACCAGGTTGGTAGGGCAAGCCCGCGCCGGTCATCGCCGCCTTGACGTCCAGCAGCACTGCGCGGCCCGCGATGCCGTGCCGAGCCCAGTGGTCGATGGTGTTCCGGGTGCCCGAAAGCACGTCGGCCTCGGTGGCGCCGTTGTAGAACTCATCCGGTGCGTAGCCGACGTGACCGAGGGAGTCCCACTGGCTCGAGCACTGCGGATAGAAGTTGTCGTAGACGTCGTCGAAGCCGGCGCTGCCCGGATCATGCAAGACAGTGTGCCGCGGCGCGCCGCGTGACCTGGCAAGTGCCGGGTTCACGCTGCCGAGCGGCAGGTCCAGCGGGAACACGCGACCGCGCCGGACCAGGCTGGCGGCCGCGGCGATCCGTTCCGGCGTCAGCAGGTTGATCAGCCCGAGATTGTCATCGGCGCCGAACAGGCCCCAGGCGCTGCGGCCGCCGCGCGGTGCCGGCTGGAGTTCCCGATACGTTGGCAGCTCCGCCATGACGCGCCTTTCGCAATGGAGCGGTTGATGTGCTCCGGATAATGCCACATGGTCGCCCGCGTGCGGGTCCGCCCGCGTCCGGCTAGCGCGCGTAACCGCACGGAGCCTTCGGCGCGGGCGTCGGGCCGCGCATGTGCAAAACGTGCCCCCGAGCGACGCCAAGGGAGTGCCGACCTTGCGCGCCCACTCTGCGCCCGTTTCCCGCGCGGCCGCGTCGAAGTCGTCGTGCCGTCCGACTTTGCGTCACGCGCGGTCGTCTCCGCGGCAACGCGGCCCTGCCAACCTATACGTTTGCTTGTTGCGCGAGATGCAGTATCTCGCCGCGCTTTCGTGGCCGGGTCCGGGCCGACATCGTGGTGGATGTCGGCCCGGACACGGTCTTGGGTTAGCTGGTAGCGGGCTCCCAGACGCGGCCCATTGCGTCGAGCATGTCGGTGCGCTTGTTACGGATGTAGAAGAAGTAGCTGATGCCGCCGATGGTCCAGGCAAGGATGAGGTACGGCACGAGGCTGTAGGGCCAGGGCGGGATCGGCCATAGCTGGCCGTAGATCGGCAGGAGCATGAGCAGGCTGCCCAGTACGGGCAGCAGGCCGTGTCTGAAGGGTGAGAACTCGTCCCGGTAGCTGCGCTGGAAGTACACGATGAGCCCGATGTTCATCAGGATGTACAGGACGATGATGCCGAGGCCCAGGATGCTGCCGAGGAAGTCGTAGGCGCCGAACGGGTTGATCCAGGCGCCGAGGGCAAAGGTGACGATCGCGGAGAAGATGATGTAGGCGGCCCATGCGAATGCCGGGCTTTCCCTGCGGTTAGTGGTGCCGAGCCGTCGGCTGAAGATGCCCTCGCGGCCGAAGGAGAAGATGATCCGGACCGCGGCTGAGGAGCCGGAGAGGACGTTCGCGAACTGACTGTTCAGGACGGTTAGGGTGATGAGCCAGACGCCGTCGGCGCCCCAGAATTTGGTGGCCAGGGTCGTGAGCGGGCTGGAGTTGGAGGCGAGTGCGCCGACGTGGTGCTCGCCGAACCCGATGGCAGCGGCGTAGCCGGATAGCACGTATACGATTCCGATCAGTACGACGGCGAATATTAGTGCCCGCGGGACGTTCCGCTTGGGATCGCGTGTCTCTTCGCCGAGGGTGCCGGCTGATTCGAAGCCGACGAACATCAGGATTCCCCACAGCATGCCGAAGCCGATCCCGCTGACTCCGGTCAGCGAATGCGCGGGGTTGAAGGGAGCTATGGTATTCCCGCTGGCGCCGCCCTTGCCGATGATGGTGGCGAAGAGGCTGAGCAGCACGCCCACTTCGAGGGTCAGGAAGATCAGTGCGGTCTTGGCTGAGCTGCTGATGCCGCGGGATCCGATGAACCAGATGATCGCCATGATGACGGCGCTGATGACCCACCAGGGGATGTTGAGGTTCCACTGGCTCACCAGGAACTGGTTGCCGAATCCGCCCATCGCCGAGAAAAGCATTGGCCCGACGGCCCCGTAGGCGAGCACGAGTATCCAGCCGGAGGTGAAGCCCGTGCCCTTGCCGTAGGCGTGGGTGTTGAAGGTGTACGCGAACCCTGCTGAGGGCAGCTTGCTGGAGAACGCGCCGATCGTGGACGCCATGAT
This sequence comes from uncultured Actinomycetota bacterium, assembly GCA_963831615.1. GTDB lineage: Bacteria > Actinomycetota > Actinomycetes > Streptosporangiales > Streptosporangiaceae > JAJYUU01. Next base: position 2,559,871 of record CAWHQU010000008.1, read on the forward strand.
CAAGCAGACCAGCATGGCCAGCAGGATGCCGAATGGCAGCGCGAAGCCGATCTTTGCTGCGGCGGGCGGGGTGTTGAACGCGACACTCGTGGCCGGCCCCATGAAGGCCATAGCGAGGACGGCTGCGCCGAGGCCGCCGATGGCGCCGCCGCGAAGCCGGCCGGGCCGGGCTTGGTCACTGGTTGTCGGCGGAGTGCCGGTGCTCTGGCTCATTGTCGTTCTCCTTCTGTGCCTGGGGCGGGCCGAGTCGCGGGGGTTGTCGTTTCGGATGAGATCAGCGCGCAGTGGCCGTACCTATTGCGTGCGGTGATCGAGGGGTTCTGGCCAGTGCGCAGGGCGGCCGTCGCCGGCCCAGACGCCGAGGGCCCGGGGCTTTGCGGCCTGTACACCAGCGATGGGCACGATGTAGCCGCGGGTAACGAAGGCCTGGATGCGGAATCCGAAGACAACGGTGTCGCCGGTGCGGATGTGCCGTCCCTCGGGAGGGGTCAGCATGCCGTAGTAGTCGATCATGGACGGTGGCGGGATCTCGGCGTCCGCTAGGAACGCGGCGTCGAAATCACCGCCCGGCGCTACCAGGGCTTTGACCTGGTAATCGGGAAACACCGGATCTATGTACAAGCCGCCGCCGAAGCAGTAAGCCCGGCCGCCGTACGTGTGCGACACCTCGGTCAGGTATGCAGCGGCGGGCAACTCCGGAAGGTCATCGGTGGTGGCATGCAGTGGAGTCGTGCCGGTCAGGCCATGCCCGGGCTCGACCTGGGTTGCCCCGGCCGCAGCCAGTGTCGCGAACGTAGCGCTGCTCGTCGTGCCGGGCGCGTTGACCTGAACCTGCCTGCCGCTCGCGCGCAGGGCGTCGGCCGCAGCCTCCAGCGTGCCGAGGTTATGGGTGGCATCGACTGTGCCCTCAGACTCCGAGAACAGCAGCGCCGGGAAGGTGGTGATGCCCGCGCATTTAGCTCCGGGCAGGCTGTCGACGTAATCCGCTGCCGCCAGAACGTCCGCGGCGGCGAACCCGCCATGGTGGCCGAGGTAGAAAGTGTCGCCGGGCGCGTGCACGCGCAGCAGCATGTCCTGTACCCGGCCACCGCGAGCCGTCGCCGCAGCGGCCTGCGCCGCCTTCTCCTCGCTGAAGACTGTCCAGAATTCGGGTCTCATCGAGGCTGCCTCCTCAGCCTCGTGTACGGGCACCTGGACCAGGTGGCCGAGATGACCGAGGCGGAGGGCGCTGCCCCGGATGGCGCGCGCGCCTGTCATGTCCACTGCCACTGCGGCCTCGATGCCGCCGGCCCGGACGGCCTGGCAGAAATGCGGGTTGCGGCCGACCTGTTTGGTCATCGCGAAGACAGTGAGCCCGAGCGCCGCAGCTGCCTGGCTCATCACGCGGGCGTTCGCGGTGACCGCGTCGAGGTCGAGGACGTAGCTATTGGCCGGCACGAGGCCGTCGGCGTGCAGTGTCATGGCAGCCCGCAGGAACTCAGGGTTGCGGCGGCGCAGCGTGCTGAGGAACATCGTGGCTCCTTCGGGTGGTGGCGGCTGACACTGACTGACTTGCCGGCCGGGCTAGGGGCGAGGTGATATCGGAGCGAATGTCAGGGAGAGTGGGCGCGTGCGCCTCGCGGTCCATGGCCAGCGCCGACGCGATCGCGCCCACCACTGTCGCGTTCGGGCCGAGCGTGGATGTGACGATCTCGGGGGCGCGGTAAGTCACCTGCCCGACTAGCGCCTCGATCTGACTCAGGTACGGTGCCAGAGCCCGCCCGATGCCGCCGTCAAGAATCACGCGAGCCGGGTCGAGCAAGGCGGTTACCGCTGTTACGGTGATCGCAACGGTCTCGATGAGTTCACCGATGACTGCTCCGGCCACCTGATCACCCGCCGCGGCAGCCTCGAACAAAAGCGCCGGAGTGATGCTCTCGAGGTCCATCGCGGTGCTCTCCGGGCTGGCCTTCGCCAGTTCCCGGGCCCGCTCGGTCAGCGCGGACCCGGAAATGAGGTCTTCCAGCCCGGCAGTAGGGACGGCGCGCAGCATCTGGCTCGGCCTGGTCACCAGGTAGCCAACCTCGCCCGCGGCGTTGTGCTGGCCCCGGACGACCCGGCCGTCCAGGACAATCGCTGCGCCGATGCCCGTGCCGAGCGACAGTGTGACAAACGAACTCGCCCCGGCCCCGCTGCCCTGCCAGGCTTCACCCAGCCCGGCCAGGTTGACGTCGTTATCGACGGCGAACGGCTCGGCGAGTTCTGACCGGAGCAAACCCATCAAGTCAAAGCCATGCCAGTGCACATTCGGCCCGGCATCCACCAGGCCGCTCTCCGGGTTTAGAAGGGCAGGGATACCGACGCTGACCGCGCGCACGGCCAACTGTTCGCGAGCGGCTGCCTCGCGCAAGGCGGCAATGGAAGCGAGCAGGGTGCCAGCAGGCGATCCGCCGGCGAACGTCGGCCGCTGGTCCTCCGCGACGACGCAGCCGGCAAGATCAGCGACTGCTCCGTGACACTTGGTGCCGCCCAGGTCGATTGCGATCACCGCGCCGGCCCGCTGATTGAACCTGAGCACATCACGGTTGCGCCCGACCCCGTCGGAAGGGCCCGGCTCCTCGATTACCAGGTCTTCTGCGAGCAGCCGGCGCACGATGCGGCTGATCGATGCGGGCGACAGATCGAGATCTGCTGCCAGCTCAGGCCTGGTCGTCGCCCCGGCAGACCGGATCGCATCCAGCACGAGGAACTGGTTGGTTTCCGGCACTGACGATCGGCTCATTGGTTTCTTTCTGAGAGAAATTAATGGAACCTTAAATCGTTCCCCAGCTCCGGTCAAGGGACAAATTTTCAACGAGCGGCAGGGATGCTCCGCGGGAGTTGTTCGAGAACGGCCCGATTCTCGATCACCGCGGCACAGGTCACTGGGCCCACAGGAGGCTCGGTCTGCTCCGCCGCTGCACGGGCCGACCTTGCCGGCTGCCAGGAGCCGCATGGAGGGCGGCCGCCTTGGCGTTGATGGCGCTGGAAGCGCCGCAACGGTTGCATCAGGCGCCCCGCACAGCCGTTCGGCCGGGAGGTGCCCGGTCAGCGACCGCGCGTTGCTGGCAGCGTGCCGGCATGCAGCCACAGCAGTGCCGCAGCGGTGCTGGCGTCCTTGACCTGGCCATCGGCGATCATCTCCGGCGTGCCGGCGAGCGGAACCCACTCAATCCGGCCGGCTTCGAAGTCAGCTTCTGGAGCCCCGCGATGGATCGCCTCTCGGCTGGTGAAGATGTGCACTGCGGAGTCGGTCAGGCCGCTGTTCTGGCGCAGCGTGAGCAGCAGGTGCGGCGCGACGGCCTGCCAGCCGGACTCAGCGAGCGCTTGGCGCGTCGCGGTGGCGGCCAGGTCGGCATCCGGTGCCGCGATCCCGGACGGCAGCTCCCAGGACCAGCTGTCCGGGATGAACCGGTGCCGCCATAGCAGCAGTACCCTGCCTTCCGAATCGAGCATGGCCGTCATGGTCAGCGGCGGGAGCCGGATCACGTAGTGATCGAGTTGCCGGCCGCCCGGCAGTTCGACCCTGGCCTGGCGCAGCCGGAACCATGACGTCTCGACAATTGCCTGCTCACCCAGATTGCGCCAGCCACCCAGCCCGGCCGATGGAAATGTCATACCGCAGTATCCGTCTAGAAGCCGAAAGGATCTTGCCCTCGCCGGCGGGATCGGTAGCCAAGCTCCAGGTCCCGACGAGCAGGCAACCCTCCCGCCCTGACTAGCGCGGTCAACTCGAACTCGCGGCAGAAGCGGTTGAGTCTCAAGATCGGTCAACGACTCCTGCTGCGGGTTTCGGATGAGGGACCTGGCTCTCGGGTGCACCGGCGCTGAGTTATCCGGGATGGTGAGAGACTTCGCCCATGGCGCCGCAGGACATCGACAGCTACCTCGCCACCGTCGACGAACCCAAGCGCACCACGTTGGAGGAGCTGCGGCGATCCATCCTGGCAGTCATTCCTGAGGCCGAGCAGTGCATCTCTTACGGGATGCCGGCGTTCAAGGTGCGGGGCAAGACCGTGGCCGGCTTCGCTGCATTCAATAATCACCTGAGCTACTTGCCGCACAGCGGATCCGTACTCGAGAAGCTAGGTGGTGACCTTGCCAGCTATCAGAGTACGAAAGGATCTCTGCACTTTGCGATCGACGAGCCACTGCCACCAGGCCTGGTTAACAAGCTAGTCAATACGCGAATGCAGGAACTCGGACTTCCTTAGCATCCCGTCGGCATCGGCTGCTCGCTGCTCGTGGCAGATGCGGGCGTCTGCTGCTTCCCTCCTGGCGCGGCGGTGGCTGGGCTGTAACGACGTGCCACGTGGACGACGTTGGAGCGACGCGCTTGATCCTCGGCGGACCTGTTCGGGCGCGCGCGTTCCGTCGCCGCTAGCGGCGCACTAGGTCCTCCCACCTGCGGCCGGTCCGCACGCTCTCCGGCCGGTCGGCCGTGATATCCGACCCGGGCAGCGCGAACTCGTCTTTGACCTTGACCAGCACCCACCGCCGCTCGCCGGTGCGGGTCAGGCCAAAACCGCCACCCAGCTTCTGCCCGTGCAGCACAACCGACATATGGCCGGGGTCATCACGACGGATCTCCGCCAGGCCCTCATCCCATACGATCACCGCGCCAGTGCCGCGCCGCGAGCCCTCGTGCACGCCCTCGAAGTCGCCAGCCGACAGCTCGTGATCCTCAACCGGCACAGCCAGCCGCCGGACCACCGGGTCCATCGACGGGCCCTTGGGGACCGCCCAGGATCGAAGCGCGCCGCCGACAAGGATCCGCAGGTCGTAATGCAGCCGGGTAGCGTCGTGCAGCTGCACCACGAACCGGGACGGGGTCACGACCCGACGTTACCGCCAACCCCGGTCCACCACGGCAAGGCGCTGACACATCGAGGTAACCCGCATCAATCGACCTGCTGCAACCCCGACCGGCCGTTCTGGCGTTCGGTTCACTACGCGGCACTAGCGGACGTTCTCAGAGTTCCGTGCCATACCTGGAGACCTCACTGAACCTCGTGACTGAGATCCAGCGGGCGTCACCGAGCGTCATGGAGCAGCGCTGTCACGCGGTCATCGAGGTCGTATCTGGAGCCCCTGAAGGCAGGCTGGCTGGCGCGTTACAGGTGTTCTGACAGCCAGGCGTGCACCTCGGGTACGCGATTCTGCATCAGCGTCAGGTGCCCATCATCGTCGAGCAGCCGGGCCTCGACGCCGGGAATGTGCTTGGCCAGCCATTCGCCGTGGCCGAACGGCACGAACATGTCCTGCTTGCCATGCAGCAGCAGGACCGGAACCGAGATGTCGGCGAGGTCAAATCCCCACGGTCTGACCATGCAATTGTCCTCCCACCATCCCTCGCTGCCAGGCGCCAGTCCGTCTTGCTCTGAGGACACCAGGTACTCAGCCAGATCGCCGCGCAGGACCGCCGCATCTGTCGGCGTGAGGAGCGATTCAATCCCCCTCGCCGCATCGTCCGGCGACGTGGCCAGGATTTCGTCCCGGTCCTTGTCCATCTTTGCCCTGGCCGCGGCCTCATCAGTAAGGAACAGGCGGGTGTCATCGATGTTGACCTGGCCCATGCCGGCGAAGTAATCAAGTCCTTTGGCACCGTATGGGCCGGCGAGGCAAGCGAGGCGACAGCAGTCACCAGATCCGGGAGCAGGGCGGCGCACGCGAGCACATGCGGACCGCCGCCCGAGATGCCCCACGTCGCCAGGCGATCGATACCGAGCTCAGCGCAGATCGTGCGGACATCGTCGGCGCAATCGGCGACAGTGCGCCCCGGCTGGGGCGAGGACTCTCCGTAGCCTGGTCTGTCGTAGCCGATCAGCCGCAGTCCGCGCTCGGCGGCATCCCGCACATTCCGGCCGTAAAGGTACCTGGAATTTGGCGTGCCCATGTGGACTAGGACCGGCCGACTAGCGGGATCACCGTAGTCTTCGACAGCCAGCATCCGGCCGTCGCGGGTGTGAACTGTGCGCTGCACGTTGCCTCCCTTGCGCTGCGCCGCACCGTCTTAGCCATCAGCGCACAGTGCCATCTTGCAGGAATTCAGGCCCACGGGACGTCCTGAGTTGCCGGGCCGGATGGCGATGCTGACTCCCATTAGAGCCGAAACTGATACCGCCCGAGCTCGATGCCCACGCGCCCGTGCCCATCACGGCCTTTCCCTCCTGATTTGGTCGCAGCGTGCACTACCTGATGGAGCCGGAAGGGCGTTTCGTCACGTCTGCGCACCAGGCTTACGGGACCGGATGTGGCAGTTGGCCCAGGCCACCGTGGACGCCTGGGCTGCGCCCACAGTGACTCAGGGCAGACTAGAAAGCGGCAGACCTGCGACAGGCACCGACAGGACGTCGCCGCGCTACCAGCGGCATGAGAGTGCTTCCGGCTGCGTCTGCGATGATCTCCGGTTGGGCCAGCGCATCAGCGTCGTGACGTCTGGCGTCACCGATCCCTGGCGCGTCGAATCATCTGGCCGCTCTTGCCTGTTCACAATTCAACCCGGTTGCCGACGGGCGTCACCTCAGGGATGTCACCGGTGGCGATGACAGCTCGGGCGAGTGGGGCGAGGGCGTCGAGCAACTGCAGGAGCTGCTCGTCGTCGAGGCAGTCGTAGGCGGTGAGGGCGAGGCGGTCGGTGCGGTCTTCCACGTCGTCTTTCACGTCCTTGCCGCGCGCGGTGAGCTTGCCGTCCGGGCCGATCAGGCCGCGGTCAATGAGTCGCGCGGACACGCTGTCCCACTCGGCGTCGTCGTAGCGGCGGGCTACCTCGAATACGTCGCGGGGAACCAGGCCAGCCGCCGCCTGAAGGACGTTCGCCTCACGACCGCCAATCCCGGCGGCAGCCAGAGCAGCGACATGCCCGTCGCCTCGATGTTCGCGCAGCAGCGTGCAGGCATGCCACAAGGCTGCAGCCGGTCCCTGCGGCCACGGCAGTGCCCGGTTGGCGGCGAACAGTACCCGACCGTCCATCGGCGCCGACTCCGCCGCCGCACGCGCCAGCACCGCAGCCGCCTCCACTGCCCCGGCCAGATCGCCGCGCGCGAACGCCCGCTGCAATACCGCCGATGCGCCGCGCTGACGTGCCTCCAGCGCCGCACCAGGAGGAGCGAAGGTCCAGGCGTCGGGTATGGCCCTGCTCACATGCGAGACCGAGAAGTTGTAGAAGGTGGCGAACACGATCTCAGCGCCGACCGGACCCATCGGCGCGGCCCGGCCAGCGAAGTAACCCATCCAGAACCCCTGGTACCCGGCGTCAGACAGCGCCGCCCGAGCCTCCGGCGAGAAGTACGTCACCACATGGATCGGTTCCAGCCGCGACCACAACCGGCGGGCCAGCTCTGCGTCTCGGATCACCAGAGCAGTCTGCCTCGCCCCTCCCACGACAACAACTGCGACTACTCCTAGTGCACGAAGCAGCCCAGCCGGCCTGCACTCCCCAAACTGGTCCCGCTACCGCACGCGATAGCGACACCCTGCTCGCCGCTCGAAACAATGACCCAGCGGCATCAATGACGCGAGCTACATCCCGAGAGCGGCAAAAGCGGGTGGCCAGCGAGATCAAAGGCCGAGCATCACTGGCGTGCCCGGGATGTCACCGGCAATCAGCGCCGCTAGCGGTGTGGCGATGTCACGGGGTGAGAACAGGTCGGTTCCGCTGTATTCGGCGATGTCCCGGTGCCGCCACCATCGCATCCCGCTGATGTGCTCGGCGGCGAGTTCGTCATCGGACAGCGCGCCGCGGGGATCAAAGCGCGTGGTGCGGACGAGGAAGTAGTCATTGACTATCCCGTCGTAGCCGTCCGCATGGCCGGGGGCGGCGACCTCCTGGTGCCAGACGTGAGGCGGGTCGGCGTCAATGACGAGCCCCGTCTCCTCGTGCAGCTCCCGGCGCAGTGCCGCCAGCGGCAGTTCACCGGGCTCGATGCCGCCGCCGGGGGCCGCCCATACGACCGTTGCGCCCGTCGGTACAGCTGGATGCGGGAAGCTGAAGCGGCACAGCAGGACACGGTCATCGTCGGCCAGGATGACCGCCCGGACGGCACGTCTTAGCCTCGCCGTGGCAGGCGTCTCGTTCACATACAGATGATCAGGGCGCCAGCGGACGGGCCGCAAGCCGGTCATCTTTACTGCTCGAATTCGCCGTTCCGCGCGCATCCGCGGCATTGCCGGCGGCGCGAGCGACGCCAGAGCGCCAGTACCTGCTCCGGCGGGATCCCCCGCTGGGTGTGCAAGAGAACAGTTGCTGCGTCCACCTCGACCATAGGGACAAGCTCTGACAGGCCGCCGTGGCATCCGGCGCGGGCTGTGGTCACTGAGCGCGGCAGATCCGGACGTTGCGGTGGCTGGTGCACATGCATGATCATGCAAGCAGTCCGGTGATCGCCGGTGTGAGCTGGGGCACTGAACTTCGGTGCTGAGTGCGCAAGTTCGGCGTGGGTCCCGCTGCTCACGCCGCTGCGGTCCTGACCCACGGGCGCGCCGGATACGGCCACCAGGCAGCCGAGCCCGGCCCGCGGGGTTAGTCCGCTGGGCCGGCTCGGCTGCCTGGTGGCCGTATCTGATGAGCAGTCTCATGGGTTCACGGTGCAGGATGCGCTGGCCGGGCTGGTGACCAGCCCCGGCATGCGGATCGCTCGTATAGGCCAGACCACCGCGTGCAGGAGGTCCGCGATGGTCGCCGCGAACAAGCCGGCCTGGACATCGGCGTACCGGATCTCGGCAGTGCTCTTCGGTCGCTTGATCTGGTAGAGCTGGTAGGAGTTGTACGGAGTCATTGCCTGGTCTCCTTCGGCTGGGTCTGGGCGGCGGATGCGCTGGTGGTGCCGGGTCGCTGCTAGCTGGCGCTGCTGGGTGCGGCAGCTGGCGGGTTATGCGGGCCGCGGGCTCGCGGTCCTGGCGATGGCGATGAACTGCCGCAGCGGCCGGGACCGTGGGACGGGCTGGCTGTGCCGGGCCTGTCGGGCCAGGCGCTTGGTTGCGGCCTGCCGGTGCAGTTCCTTGGTGTGCTCGGCGGCGACGCACTGCGCGGTCCACGGGTTCATTTCGTCCTCCTCGGTAATGGGGCCATGGCTGCCGGTCCTTGGCTGCCGGTCACCTAGGCGACGATCGGGTGCCAGCCAGACGGACAGGCCAGCTGGAAATAAATCTGGGCGCTGCGGCGCCCAGCTCGGCGTACCCCGCAGACCTGCGGCAAGGTCGGAGCCACGGCAGCCTGGCGAGCCGACCGAGCTTGCGGATGCACGCACGCAACTCGTCAGCCCCGGACTGCGGATGGTGGCAGACAGCCTGGCTGCCGCCAGCGCCGGCAACATCAGCGCGCGCCATGACGCGATCGCGATCACGCCATCTGTCCTCGGCTGCCGCTTGCTAGAGGCGCCGGCCTGTCCTTCGCCTTCAACGATGTCGCCGACCCGGACGCAATGCTGGCCGCCCTTGACCAGGCTCGCGCGCAAGCCCACCGCGTAGCCAGGCACCGACGTCATCCCAAGCCACGCCTCGTGCCGGCGTCCCCGCCTGCCCTGCACTCGGCTCGCCTAAGGCCATAGACGCATGCAAGCAGAACGCATTCCGGGTCGCGGCAGATCCGTGCGTTCGCCAGGCTGCCTAGCAGCGAATGGAAGCGTACTCCGGCACGCCAGCACCGACTCCGCACGCTGGGACCGAGATCGCGCCAGAGCAATGTTGCTCAATAATTAACTGTGAAGTATGGTTCTGAACATGGATGTTCAGATCCGAACGCGACGGCCCCTCCTCGACGTTGTGGCCGAGGTGCTGGTCGCCGACCCCAGCGCGTCCCTGGCCGAGGTCGCCGAGGCTGCCGGAATCAGCCGGACCACGCTGCACAATCACTACGCGACCCGCGATGATCTGCTCCTCGCTGTCGGCCACCGCGTCCTCGACGTCTGGGAGGAGGCCGTCAGCAAGGCGGCGGACGGCCCGGACGGAGGCCTGGCCTCGCTGACCTCGGCGCTGCTCCCGCTGTGCCCGCAGCTGATGTTCCTGTGGCGCAACCCCGGCCTGGAGAAGCAGCCCAGCCTGGCGGAGCGGTGGGACGTAGGTGACGCAGTAGTCATCGCCGTGATGAGACGCGCCGAGGAGCGCGGCGTCCTGACCCCCGGCTTGTCCGACACATGGCTGCTGAACTCCTATGTCTCCCTGCTCATTGCCGCCTCGGGCGAAGTGATCGCAGGCCGACTGGCCCCGCTCGACGCGCCCGGTCGAGTCCTCGGCTTGTTCCTGCACGGCATCGGCATCCACCCCCAGCCAGGAGGCGAAGATCATGAGTGAGATCGGCGAAGCCGCTAAGTTCGCGGGCCAGCTGTACTGGCGGCGCTCAGGTACCTGGACGGCCGCATATGTCCGCCGGGACAAACTCGCCAGGCTGCAGCGCCGGCCGGGCCGGGTCGATCCCTATGCGATCTACGCACAGCTGCGCGCCGCGGGCACGGTGCTACCCGGCCGTTACGGCGGCCTGGCCACGCCCAGCCACCGGGTCTGCAACTCGGTTCTGCGCGACCGCCGGTTCGGCGCCAGGCCACCAGCCGGTTTCCCGCGCAGCCCGCAGGACGAGCTTGAGGGCTCGTTCCTGACGATGAACCCGCCCGACCACACCCGGCTGCGGAGGCTTGTCCTGCCCGCGTTCAGCCCGAAGGCAGTGACCGGCTATCAGGACCGGATCACGCGGACTATCGATCACCTGCTAGACCGTGCGGCGAGCGCCGACAGCTTTGAGCTGGTGTCGTCGTTCGCTGCTGCGCTGCCCATCGCCGTCATCACCGACCTGCTCGGCATCCCGGATGGCAACTCCGCGGAGTTCGCCGAGCACGGCGTCATGCTCGGCAGCGCGATCGACGGCATCTCATCGATGCGCCAGGCGGCGGCGCTGATGCGCGGCCAGGCCAGGGTCCTCTCGCTCTTCGAGAGCCTCTTCGAGCGGCGCCGCCGCGAGCCGGGCGATGACCTCATCAGCCAGCTGGTCGCGGCGGAAGGCGATCAGATCCAGCCGGGCGAGATGCCGGCCGTGTGCATGCTGCTGCTGATCGCGGGATTCGAGACGACCGTGAACCTGATCGGCAACGGCGTGCTCGCGCTGCTCGCGCGCCCAGCGCAATGGCACGAACTGTGCGCCGACCCGGACGGGCTGGCGCCAGCGGTGGTAGAGGAGACGCTGCGCTTCGATCCGCCGGTCCAGCGCACCAGCCGGTACGCGCTGGAGGACCTCGAGCTTGACGGCACGCCCGTGCGCAAGGGCCAGGAGGTGACCATCCTGCTCGGCGCCGCGAACCGGGATCCCGACGTCTACTCCCATCCCGACGTCTTCAACATCCACCGCAAGTCCACGACCGATCACCTGGCCTTCTCTAGCGGGATCCACTACTGCGTGGGAGCGCCGCTGGCGCGCCTGGAGGCCACCCTCGCCTTCAGCATGCTGGCCCAGCACATGCCGGGCCTGCGCCTGGCCGGCCCGGTACAGCGGCGAAACTCCACATTGATCCGCGGCCCGCTGCGAGTTCCGGTCAGCGACGCACCATCAGCGCCCGTGCAGGCCGCCGCCACGCCTGCACGCGCGGTGCCCCAGAGGCTCCCCGCGCCGCACACGGCAAGATCGCCTGCCGCGCCACCAGGTGCGCTAGCGAGCTAGTGCGCTTACTGGACGTCCTCAGCGGTAACCCCGCGCCAGTCCCACCCGCAACCCGCAGGCGCCAAAGTGCGGTCACTGCTCGCGGACATCGATCATGCTTCAGGCCACCAACCGCCTTCAGAACTCACGAGCAAGTGCGGTCAGTTCCCACGAGCAAAACCGATCTGGCCTGCTGCGACGTACGCCACCACTCACACGAAGAGTGGGGACTCGACCTCCGGAAATGAGTAGGGATGCCGTTCAGTGCATAAGTTTGCACTCCCCAACTTCCGCTATTGGGCATCTGCGGCGAACAAGGCCCACCTTGCCGTGGTTATGCAGCGTGTGGCGCGATCTCGACGATGAGGTCGGCGTCCAGCGCGATGGAGATCCGATCGAGTAGCGGGATGGTCGGGATGACGCCGCCCGCCTCCAGGCGGGACAGCGCTGGCTGAGTCATTCTGGCTCTGGCAGCGAGTTCGACCTGGGACAGGCCGAGAGTGAGGCGGCGGTCGCGGACAGCGCGGCCGATCAGGTAGGCGCGCTGAGCTTCGGCGTAGCCTTCGCGGTAGTCCGCGCTGCCGCGCCGCTGGGCGGCCAGTTCCTCGTAGGAGGTATGGTCGGCGGTCATCTCAGGATGCCTCTCGGTCGAAGGTGTCGTGGGCTGGTCCGTGCTCGGCCTCGCAGGTTTTCTGCGCTTGTAAGGCACGAGCGACCTCTGCTACTTCGGCGCTGCGGGTCTTGCGGAACACGGTCAGCAGGATGATCCGGCGTCCGGGCGCGAGCCAGTAGGTGACGCGGGTCTGCTGTGCTAGCAGGTGGAACCGCAGTTCGCGGACCTTCCCGCCAAGGTGCCGGGTGTAGGGCTCGCCGAGGTTCTCGGCCTGCTCGGCGAGCAGGCCGACGAGGAAGTCTGCCCGGCCGAAGTCGCGGTCGCTCAGGCGCTCCAGCCAGGACCGGACTTCGGGTTCGATCTCTACCGCGTAGAGCCGGGGCCATGCATCACATGGTATATGCATCCTATGGTATAGGCAAATGGCGGGGTGGTCAGGTGCCGGAGGCCATGTAGGCGGCGAGGATGTAGTTGGGGTGCCGGTCGAGGTTCTTGCGTGCCCGGTCGTAGCGCATTGTGGTGCGCGGGTCGGCGTGCCGGGCGGCGATCTGCACGTCCCTCAGGTCGACGCCGGCGTCAAGCATCGTGGTTACGAACGTGTGGCGGAGCATGTGCGGATGGGTGCGGCCGATGCGCACGCCTGCCGCACCGGCGAGGTGCCGCAGCCGCCGGGTCGCGGCGTGCCTGTCCATCCGGCTTCCGCGGGTGTTCAGCAGCATCGGGCCGCTGGTCCGGTTACTCACGGCCCGGTCGATAGCCCGGCCGACCGCGGGTGGCAGCGGCGCCAGCATGATCTTGCTTCCCTTGCCGCGCACCCGTAGCACCCGGTGGCCGTGTTCCTCGCCCAGATCGGCGATGTCGGCGCCGGTTGCCTCGAAGATCCGCAGTCCGAGCAAGCCGAGCATGGCCACCAGGCGAAATCGTAACTGCTCGCCGACTCGCGTGCCGCGGTCAGCATGGCCTCAGACTGCAGGTGCGTGAATCCCAGCGTTGGCGACTCAGGTGGCACGACAGGGCGGCGGACGTGCTCAGCCGGCGAGTGCTCCAGCACGCCGTCGATCACCGCGGTGCGGTAGAACCCCGCCGCCACCGAGAACCGCCGGGACACCGTCGAAGGCTTGAACCGGCGGACTTCCTGCATCCACCGGACGTACAGCTCCAGATGAACTCGCCGCGCGGTGAGGGGATCGAGTCCCCGCTGGGCACACCACGCCAGGAAGCAGCGCAGATCAGAGTGCGTGATCACGGGAGGAACCCGAGAATCGGGCCAGATGAGCAGCCATCGCGAGGCGAAGCGGATCGGCAGCAGTCATGAAGTCAGCAGGTCGGGCAAGACAGGCACGGCAGATCGCTCCATGACCAACACACTGCGCGCGCACGTCAGCTCCGTATACCCCAACCACGGGCCCTGCGCGCCAAAAGAGTAAGTTCTGCCGGCGCGGCTGATTGACCATTTGCCGCGTCGGCTGACTTGGCCAGGCACTTTTCTCACCAGTGACGGTCGCGGACGTAACAGGCCGCGGGTGTGCCGTCGAAGCGGCCCGTCCTGCGGCAGCAGTGGCGGAAAGCGCCGCCCTGACCCGCACGGACATGGGTCGTTGCGGCCGAGCGCATCATGACCAACAGTTCCCGCATCTGTGGTGTGCCGCTCCTCCAGGCGTCCAGGAGGAGCTGACGAGCACGGAATCAGACCGTTTCTTCCGCCCCCCGTACGTCGGCCACCGGGGCTGGATCGGGGTCCGGCTAGACGGCGACGTCGACTGGAGTGAAGTGGCCAGCATCTGCGCTGACGCTCATCAGCTGATCGCGCCTGCTCGCTTGCGCCATCAGATCTAACCGGGACCTGCTCGGCAGCGGGTGCGTATCAGCCGTGCCGGAGAGGATACGGCTAGTGCCGCCACTGGGCCCAACAGCGGCAGCGGGCATTCACGCCCGGCCCGTTCGGCTGCCTAGGGCCGCCCATAAAGGTCAATCTCTGCGACGTGCCATAACATCCGAACGGCTCGGCCATGAATAAGGCGGTTCCGCACGTCGCCGGCTCGCGTTTCCTGTAGCCGCGCACAGGCCGGCAGGCCGCGGTCTAGGGATGCCTTGAGACCACGAGTTAGGGCGGACCGGCATCGCGATTCCGGCTGTGCGCGGCTAACGGACCCAGAGCTGGTCGATGAGCAGGTTCCAGTACGGGTGGAACTGGTAGTTGCCCACACGCGCGGACAGAACGTTCAGGTCGCGCGGGTTGTACAGCGGGACCCACGGAGCCATGTTCACGAGCTCCCGGTCAATGGCAGCCCATCGGCCTGCGGCGATGGCTGGATCACGTTGCTCAAGCGCCAGCGCTTGCTTAGCCTGTGCGTCGATCAGGGGGTCGCAGAACTCTGCCGCATTGATGTTGTTCGGATTGTCCGGAATGAAGGAGCCGCAGGTGAACAGAGGGTCGATGAAGTCCGATGGCGCCGGGTAGTCCTGGTACCAGCTGAAGAACCCGGCCTGCACGCCGTCGCGGGAATCGCCCAGCACGCCGAAGTACGTTTCCGGGCCGACCGTTCGCAGCGAAGCCCGGTACCCGATGTCGTTCAGGACTGACACGACGTAGCGGCCGGTCGCAGCGGAGGGGAAAGACATACCTTCGCTGCCGTACAGTACCGTCACTCGGTCTCCGCGAGTCCCGGAAGCCTGGACTAGCTGCTCCGCCAGCGCGAGATTGGGCGCTGTCCAGGCGCCGCCTTGGTCCGGCAGGATCGTGTAAGGGCAGTATGGGCGGTAGCCAGGCATGGCCGGCGGCAGGATCTGGCAGGTAGCCTGCACTGTCAGCGGCCCGCCGTTGAGCGCGATCACCGTGCTCCTGTCAATCGCGTAGTTCAGCGCCATCCGCGCGGCGAGCTTGTCAAAGGGCGCAATGCGAGTATTCAGCGCGAGCGCGATAGTTGCCGCGAGCGGGCCGCTGTGCAGCTGGCTGGTGTAATGCGTCGCGAGCTGGCTGACGCTGTCGGGCGGCGGGGACAGCAGCACGTCAGCACGCCCGTGCTCGACGTCGGCAACTGCCTGGCTGGGCCCGACGTCGAGCCGGAGGACGATCCGGTCCGGGTAGCCACCCGGCTGCGCTTGCTGCGACCACTGCCGGAACCGCGGGTTGCGCACGAGAACCCACGTGCGGCCTGGCACCAGAGACTCGGTCATGTAAGGACCGGTGGCGGGCAGCTGCGCGGCGCTGATCTCGTGGTCTGGCGTGCCGCGAGGGACTGCGTAGGCCCACGGGAACGCCAGCCTGTAGAGGAACTCGGGATCGGGTGCGGTGAGGTGAAAGGTGACCGTATTAGTGGCGTCGTCTGCGACGATTCCGCTGGCGAGGTTACACGGGCCGCGACTTCGCTCGCACCGGGCGGCGCCGACGATCCCCGCGTAGAAGGGTGGAACGGCCGAGTTCGCCTGGTTGTCTATGTTGAAGACCCGCTCGATGGCCCGGCGGAAGTCCGCCGGCCTGACCAGGTTCCCGGTTGAGTACCTGACTCCGGCGCGGAGCCGGAACGTGTAGACCCTGCCGCCGTCGGCCGGCGCGGGCAGAGCGACCGCGAGGTCGGGGACGAGCTGGTCGCCGGCCAGGCCGCCGACACGCCGGTAGCCGACGAGCCCGTCGTTGGTCATGCTCAGCATCTGCCATGCCCACAGGTAATAGGCGACCGCAGGGTCGGTCGGCGGCCGGGCTCCCTCGTCCGGTGCAAGCGCAGCGATGACAGTGAGCGTGCCGCCGCGGTGGCTCGCGAGCGACGGGAGCACCGTTGCCCAGATCTGGTTGCCAGCGGCGGCGAGATCCGTCGGCTCGTTACCGAGATGGACGAGCTGCGACGCGCCAGTCGCGGGATCGATCCTGGACACAGCACCGCTGACGCTGTTCGCGACCCAGACGGCGCCGCGGGAGTACACGACGCCGACGGGCGCGCCGCCGACCTTGATCGTTCGCAGCTGTCCCGGTCCGCGGATCGAAGCGCGTGAGTGTGCCGCCGGTGTCAGCGACCCAGACGCTGCCCGCGCCGACGGCCACCCCGTCCGGGTCCTGGCCGATCGCGAACGTCTGGGACAGCCGGTCGTCACCTGGATCGACGCGCAGCAGTTCGCCGGTCTCCTGGCTGAGCAGCCAGACCGCGCCAGCGCCGACCGCGACACCGGCCGGCGCGCTGTCCAGAGGAATGGTCGACACTATCTCACCGGTGGCTGCGTCGATCCTGGACAGCGTGTCGCT
This sequence comes from uncultured Actinomycetota bacterium, assembly GCA_963831615.1. Lineage (GTDB taxonomy): Bacteria > Actinomycetota > Actinomycetes > Streptosporangiales > Streptosporangiaceae > JAJYUU01. The sequence continues at coordinate 2,576,362 of CAWHQU010000008.1, forward strand.
GGTCTCGTTGGCGACCCAGACCGACCCGTACCCGGACGCGATCGCGTCCGGGCCGATCCCGACCGGGATCGTCGCGACTTGCGTTCCGGCGCCGGGATTGACCTCAGAAACGGTGCCGTCGAGCTCGTTCGCGACCCAGACCTCGCCGTCGCCGACCGTCACGCCAGCCGGTCCGCGGCCGACCGCAATGCGGTCGATAACCTGACCGGCCGAGTCGACCCGGAGCAGGAGGTCATCCGCACTGTCGGTGACCCAGACGGCTCCGGCTCCGGAGACGATCCCATTCGGCCGCCCGACCCCGGTAACGACAGCGCTGAGGCCGACGTTTCCGCCATCGATCACCCCGATGGTGTTCGGGCCTGCGGCCAGATGGGCCCGCCCGCGACCAGCCACGACCGCGAGCAGCGCAATCGCCACCGCCAATGCCCCGGCGATAGCGAGCTGCCGCTTCCCTCCGATCCAGGCCGATCGGCGAGGACTGCCTCGCTCCGCTATTGAGCCAAACACGCGAGCACTCACGGCAGCCGGATGTCTGGGCCTGCTACCGTCAACCAGGTTTAGCTCCTGACTACTTCTGGTACTCGGCGGGGGCTCCAGCGAGGGATCCTGCTCCAGGATCGCGCGCTCCAGCCGCCGCAGAGGCTCGCCCGGCTCGATCCCGAGCTCCTCGACCAGCGTCCTGCGCGCAGCCCGATAGGCCTCCAGCGCCTCCGCCTGACGCCCGCACCGATACAGCGCGATCATCAGCTGCTGATACGGCCGCTCGCGCAGCGGATGCGCGGCGACGAGCGCCTCCAGCTCGCTGACAACGCGCGCGTGACGTCCCAGTGCGAGATCCGCGTCGATCCGATCATCAACTACCTCGGCCCGAAGTTCCTCCAGCCGGACGATCTCTGCATGTGCGAACGGCTCATGCCTTAAATCGGCAAGCGGCGCCCCCCGCCACAGCGCCAGCGCTTCGCCAAGATCAGCTGCCGCGCGACCGGGGTCCTCCGCCGACAGCGCGCGCCGCCCGGCTTCGGCCAGGCGCTCGAACCGCGCCACGTCGACCTGCTCCTGGCCGACCTGGAGGAGGTAGCCACCCGGCTGCGTCAGCACGCACTGACGTCCTGCGGCCGGCTCCAGGGTCTTGCGCAGCCGCCAGATGTACACGTCCACGGCATGCTCGGCGCCTGCCGGGGGATGGTCGCCCCATATCTGATCAATAAGCACATCACGACGAACAAGCTGGTTCGCGTGCAGCAGCAGAATCGCTAGCAGGGCCCGCTGCTTCGGCCCGCCGACGTCAACGTCATGCCCGTCGAAGACAACTTCGAAGGGCCCGAGAAGGCGATAGTCGACCATTTCCCACTCCCGAGCACAGTGAAGCACGTCCGGGCGGACAGTGCTCGCTGCGCTCTGACCAGGCATGTGAGCAATCTGTGAGGCCCGGCGCCTAGGACTGTGCTGACGGTTCGACAGCCATGCCGCAAGCCACGAATCGAAGCCATTGCCAGGAGCAGACCATGACCATCCACGAATACCTTACGAAGGCCGTCCAGGACGACGCGCAGCGCCGCGGCGAACGGGACCGCCTGCTCCTCGAAGCGCGGCGCGCCCGCGCAGCGCGGCGCCAGCGTGCCGGTCATATCGGTCCGACGGGCCGGTTGGCCCGACTGCTGTTCCGCCGGGCACCGCATAAGACCTTCGGCCCCTTGCGGTGGACAAGCGCAGGGTTGCGGGATCGGTCACAGGGTACGCGCGTGCGGCGTGAAGTTCCGGTGGACGATGAAGCAGGCGCGATGCAAACCTCACTTCCACCCGTACCGAACCAGGCAATCTGAGCGTCTCTGGCGCTGCGGCCAGCCGACAGCCCGGCCGCAGATATATTCGGCGGTCGGCGCGGTCTCGGGAGTTGATCGAGTCGGGCGGCTGTTCGTTGGAGGTGACGGCAGGCTACACGCCGCCTTGTGCCTGCCAGCCCTTCTGAGCGAGCACCGGGTCAGCGTGCGGGGTGCCGGAAGTCAACGGCGATGGTGACCCTGGGGCGGCTTGTGGCCCGGCTGCCAATAAGGCGCATGGACCGGGCGGGCGTGCACGAGTCGGTCGGGTCGGCTAGCCGCGCTACGGCGATCTAAAGATGGCTTAATCTGCCTATCGATCTAGCAACATCAGTCCCATTCTTAACACTCGTGACATCTAGCATCGTTGCGGCGTAGGTGTGGCCGGGCACCTGGCACGTGCTGGCGAACCCGGGTCCACTAGCTGTTCATGATCGCCGATCACCACCTCAGCTCCCCGGGCACACACTCGGACCAATCTGGGCGCTGGCGGTCTCCGTCTTCCGGCGCGGCGATGAGACCTCGAACGTGATGCACGTCGGCTGGGTGACGATGATTCCGCCGACGAAGCCCGTGAACCGGGACCCGCATACCGGCAGTCGGACCTTGCTCCTCGATGCTGCGACGAGTGCCTGGCCGGAGGCAGTGCCGAACATCTCGCCGATCTCGCCGGATGCGCCGTAGATGAGCCTGGCGGTGGCCGGACGAACGATCGAGACGGTGGCGAACGGCGCTGAGGCCGAGTAGACCGCCAAGAAGGCCTTGTAGACGAAGTAACGCCGGCCATCACTTCCGCGGATGGGATAAAGATTGCCGGGATCGGCGGAGCCGGGCAACACTAGCCCCTCGACGCCACCGACCATGGTCTCGTGGTTTCCTCCCTGCTGGCCGGCGGACTCGGAGCAGCTGAGCGACAGCACCGAGGACTCCCGTGCACCCGGCACCGATCTCGCCGCGTGCACCGGCGGACTCGTGCAGGCCGAGAGCCCGGCGCCCACGACCGCGATCGAAAGGAGGATCAGGGTACGCCTCACGATCGGACTTTACCTATGCCCAGGTGCCGCCGAGGCGGGCAAGCAGCTGGATGATCTGGTCCTGGTCAGCAAAAGCACCCGCGGGCGCTGACGCGCAGCGTCGGCAAGAGAATTCCGGTCCCGGTCCTGTTCAGATTCGTGTCTCCGCGTCTCCATGAGGAGTGACGCGCAACACGCTGGCCCAGTACGTGACCAGCGGCTCGACGTCGAAGATGACCGTCCGTGTCGACAGACCCGCACACGGCGCAGCACCTCATCCAGTCCAGCACGGTGCTCACACCCGACTCGCGCTGCGTGCCAGGATCACTACATTCTCTAGGGCCGCCCAGGTGAGCCTGGTCAGCGGCGACGCCACGGCCCGCGAGGACTCGGTGCTCTCGGTCGGCGTCGATGACGTCCAGGCGGCCTACGCGCTGGCTCAGCGCCTCGGCTACGAAATCATCCATCCGCTCACCCATGAAGCCTGGGGAGTCCGGCGGTTCTTCGTGCGCGACCCTCATGGCAACGTCATCAACATCGTGGCGCACCCCGACTGACCGGCAGGAGGCGTTTCGTGTACGACCCGATAAGGGGTTACCCACGCGTGGTGCCCTACGTGCTCTACCGCGATCCCGCTGCCGCTGCACGCTGGATCACCGAAGTTCTGGGCTTTTGCGAGGCCATCCGGTTCACCGTTCCGGACGGCGGCCCGGTCGCGCACATCGAACTTGAACGCCACGGCGCTGTCCTCATGCTCGGCCTGGCGGGCAGCCGTCTCGGCGAAACCGCCTCGATCACCTTGGTCTTCGTCGATGACGTGGATGCCGCGTGCGCTCGCATTCCTGTCGCAGGCGGGGCCGTTCGCGAAGGTCCCGCCAACCAAGCCTGGGGACTGCGCCAAGCCGTCGTCGCCGATCCCGAGGGCCAGCGCTGGGAACTCACCCAGCACATCGGCGATGTCGCACCCGCCGACTGAGGCGCGGAGCAGATCGCGCCGCTACCGGGCTAACCAGACCCGCCACGCACGCCAGATTCCCCGCAACCACCCAACTCGGCGAATCGGCCCGCCTCGGCCTCTGCACCCGCACGAGCTTCACGAAGCCCTGGGCCGGACCACCACGATCCCGCTGCGCACTAATTGAGCCAAGTCGGGAACGTCGCGAGGTCCAGATATCTCTGCAACGACGCCCAGGAGGTCGAACATCCTGTCTTGCCGCTCTGCGTGCGGGCCGGGCGGCGCTGGTAGGTCTGCTTGAGCGTCTGCTGCCGAGTGGCACAGCAGCGCCGTTTGGTGAGCGAGCTGTGAGCGGCCAGATTCGATCGCCAGGTTGTTACCGGGTGTCACATCGGCGATGGTGATGCGAGCGCGCATCCCCGCCGTTATACGCGGCGACCTCCAGTCACCAGCGTGGAGGCTTGGGCCGCGCCCGAAAGGGTGATCTGTGCGGGCCGACGCGGTGGCCGACACGGCTGACCGACGTCCGATTCTGCATGAGATGAGTGCGCCGCGCACATGTTGGGTTCGCGTGCGAGCCGTCCGCGGTGGTAGATACCGATCTCGGAGAGGGGGATGTGGGCGGCGGTTCCTGAGTGTGGCAGGAGGCGGCCGAGGCATCGGCCGCATGCTCATCAAGGGACGCGCGCGGGATCCCGAAGAGACATGATCACGGGCGTCCCGCTGGCGGGATGCATGCGTCAGGACCGCCTAAAACGCCGTACAAGCCGCTGATCATCTACCCGGCAGCGTCAGGAACCTGGTGCCGGTGATGTCGCCGGTGTCGGTGTTGAGGTTTAGCTGCTCGCCGAAGATGTAGAGGGTGGTCGGGTCGGGTGACCCGAGTTCGGCCATCCTAGTGCGCAAGCCGGTCGGGGCCGTTGATCGGGGTTGATTGCCTGGTGCAGGTCGTCGGAGAGAGGTCGGCGGCGATGATGTGGGTCTGGCCTGGATCTGCATCGTGCGGTTGAGACGGGCGGTCTTCGGTGTGCGGATCAGTCCTGCCGCCCGTACCTCTTGCGCGCCTCCGCGATCTCCTCGGCGGTGACGGCCCGCACGCGCACGTGCCCGGTGACACCGTACTTCTTGCGCGCCTCGGCGATCTCCTCGGCGGTGGGTGCCCGCACGTGCGCGGTGACACCGTACCGGCGCTCGTCTTCTTCCATCTGGGCTGCAGTCCTGGTTACGAAGTCCTTCTCGGCCTGCGCCAGCATTGCATGATTCGCCGATGTTCTGCGCCACCTCGACCAACCGTTGTACACCAAGCCGATGCCCAGGACGGTGGACAGGAGGATGAGCCAAGCTTGGTGGGCCATGTTCAAGACCCCCTCCATAGCGCGCAGGTCAATGCTGAACCTAGCCAGTTCGTCCGGCGTGGCGCACGCGTTCTGTGAAGTCGGCCGGAAACCGCGGACTTCAGGGGATGTCGCTTCCCGGCGGCAATCCGGAGGGCCGACTGACTAGGGCCGCGCCTAGTGCGCAACTTCAGCAATCGCGAACAGCGAACCGGCAGGTCAGCGAACCACCGGAATGATCAAGGCCAAGTCGTGGCCGAAGACAGGTCACATGTGGCTGCAGCGGACGGCGGGACCTCACGGTTGCACCGCGAAAGCGCGAGAGTGCCGACCTCTGCACCGACCCGCTCGGCTAACTGCGGTACCTGACCGCAGATCAGACGGAGCGGAGCACCGGCAGGACTGACCTTACTTGCGGGCAGTGCCGCCGCTCCGAGGCGAACAGCCATCGACATACGGCTTTCGCGGGCGGACGCTCCGCCTATCGGCTGGCAGGAGGGCGAATGCCATGCACGGTCGATGCCCGGTCAGGCGCATCTCGTTAGTCATCATCGCCGCGGTGGCGGCGGCCGGGCTGACCGGTCTCGGACCGGCGGCAGCCACGGTCGCGAGGTCGGCCGGGGCGAGAAGTCTCGGACCTGCGACGGTTAAGGCGGCGGCGTGCCGAGGGTGGGGGTGGCGCGGGCCTCCCGCCCGTACGGCAATTCCACTTTGTCCGGCGTCGCTTCAGTACCGCGATCATCCCGCGCATGGGCGAACGGCCAGTACATCACCGCCAGCGGCGGCGGGCTCGGCTTTCTGCTGAGCTGGAACGGCACTGGGTGGAAGACGGTACCCAGCCCGAACCCGGGTCGTTACGACACCGGCCTGTTTGCAGTGGCCGCGGTCTCGGCCGCCGACGCGTGGGCAGTCGGCGACTATGAAAGTATCCTGGGCAGCAACCGGACCTTGATCCTGCACTGGAATGGCACCAGGTGGAAGCAGGTACCCAGCCCCCTGCTGGTCGTCGGGAAGACGACAGCCTGGGCGGCGTGGCTGCCACATCCCGCCGGAACGCGTGGGCAGTGGGCAGCGGCCCCGGGACGTTGATTCTGCACTGGAACGGCAAAACCTGGCGGCAGGTGCCCAGCCCCAACCGCCAGCCTGGCGGCGGCAACTTCCTGAACGCAGTGGCCGCAGTGTCGGCCGCCGACGCCTGGGCAGTCGGCGTCGGCGAAGACGGCAACGGCGACTTCCGGCCCGTTATCGTGCACTGGAACGGCAGAGCATGGAGGCGGTGGTCGCGACGGTCTGGCGCACCAGTGGCGCACAGCCCTCGGACGGAGCTTGGCTCATGAATGCGCCAACTCCGCTCGCGCTGAATCCCGGATAGCCGACCGGCCACAGCAGCACCGGCAGGGTAACGTCGACTGGCTGCCGTCGTGAAGCACGACGCTAGGGTCGGTCTGCACCAGCAGCTTCGCATGTGGGTGTTGCCTGTGGCTCGGGTCGTCACCTTCCGCAGCCTGCTGCTATCAGACTGAGCGACGTTACTAGGACTTGAGGTTTCAGCGTGGCGCGCCGCGGTAGCTAGTGCACCCGCCCGGCGGCCGCGCCGGGCGGTGCTAGGCCCATTTCACAGAAGGCCCGGTCCGCAGTGGTCACTGGAAACCGCGCCGAGAGCGGAATGCCCTTCCCGCCGGGCGAGGCCGGCTCGCAGCCGGCGGAGGATGCGAGGCACCGCGCCGAGGACAAGATCGCCGAGGCGGTGGAACAGGCTGCCGTCGCATCACAGGACGGCGGCCTGGGCAAGCCGGGACGGCCGCTCGACCGCCGCTCTCCGTTCCTGATCGGCATGACCGCCGCGGCCGGCGTTGCGGTCACGTACGGCCTGGCAGAGCTGGTGATCCGCGCCCGGTCAGTGCTCGTGCTGATCGGGCTGGCCCTGTTCATTGCGGCAGGGCTGGAGCCGACAGTGGGCTGGCTCACCCGGCGCAGACTTCCCCGGTGGGCCGCAGTCCTGACGGTTATCACTGCCGCGGCCGCCATCCTGGCGGGTTTCGTGCTGGCGGCGATTCCACCGCTGACCAGCCAGGCGGCGGCACTGGCTAGCCACCTGCCTCAGTATCTGCGCGCGCTCCGCGACCCGCACACTGAGCTTGGGCGCCTGAATACCAGGTATCACATTGAGCAGCGTCTCACCCAGCTTGTCACCAGCCACGGCAGCTCGATCGCCGGCGGCGTGCTCGGCGCCGGCGAGGTCGTGCTCAGCGCGGCTACGTCGCTAGTGATACTGACCGTCCTGACGATTTATTTCCTCGCCGGCCTGCCGCGCATCAAGCTGTTCCTGTACCGGCTCGCGCCGCACTCCCGGCGCCCCCGGGTGATTCTGCTCGGCGACGAGATCTTCACCAAGGTTGGCGGGTACCTGCTCGGCAACGTCCTGACCTCGGTGATCGCGGGGGCTGGCACCTGCCTGTGGATGCTTGCCTTCGGCATCCCCTACCCCGCGCTGCTAGGCCTCACCGTTGCGCTGCTTGACCTGATCCCTGTGATCGGCTCCACCATCGGCGGCCTGCTGGTGACCCTCGTCGCGCTGACCGTGTCGCTGCCGGTCGCGGGACTGACTCTTGGCTTCTACATCGTCTACCGGCTGGCCGAGGACTACCTGCTGGTACCGCGGATCATGGGCCGCACGGTGCAGGTGCCCGCGGCTGTCACGGTCGTCGCCGTGCTGATCGGCGCGGCGCTGCTCGGCCTAGTCGGGGCGCTGGTTGCCATCCCCGCCGCCGCGGCGGTCCGACTGCTGCTGCAGGAGATTACTTTCCGCCGAATGGACCGCGCCTGAGAGCCGCAGCCCGAGTCGCTGACCAGCCCGCGGCAGCCAGGTCACGGCCCACTTCGTCCTCGGCGGCGAAGATCCTTAAGGGCTGGCATCGCCGCCTGGCGCCACGAGCAGCAGTACTTCTGGCCGATTGTCCGGGTGCTCATGCCACGAGGCAACGACCTGGCCGATGAGGCGATAGAGCAGGAGACGGAGGCCAAGCAGATGCTGAACGAGCTCGGCCAACTAGGCGGGGGAGAGCGTGAGTTCGACGCTGTCGTCGTCACTTTCATTCCGGCGTGTCGCGCTCAGTTAATTCGTTCGCGACAACGGCGGAGCCGTAGGCGGTGCGGCAGCAGCAGGGCAGCATGAGCCCTGACAGCTCGCACGCCTCGCCGCCGTTAGATCCGAGTCCGCCAAGGATCGTATCGGTCAGTCGTGTCGGACAGGCCGCTGCCGAGCCCCAGGTTCCCAGACCGCGCGCCTGCATCGCTTCGCGTGCTTGTCAGCTAGAGAAGTGGGTAATGCTGGCTGGTCAGGCAGATGAGAAAGGAGAGAGCCGGTGGCCAAGGGGATTATCGAGGCGTTGCGTCACGATCACGACGAGGTCCGGCAGTTGTTCGCCCGGCTTGAACGCGCCTCTGGTGCGCGGCGCCGGGATTTGTTCCACCGTCTTGTCAGTGAGCTGATCCGTCACGAGGTGGCCGAAGAGGAGATCCTCCGCCCGGTTAGCAGGCGGAGATGCCGGCCAGGCGATCGCCAACGCCAGGATCAAGGAAGAGAGCCGGGCAGAGGAGCTGCTTAAGGAGATGGAGAAGCTCGATCCTGGCTCGGTGGAGTTCTCTTCGAAGCTGGCCAAACTCAGGCGTGAGGTGGAACGCCATGCCGAGGCAGAAGAGAACAAGGAATTCCCCAGGGTGGCCAGCAAGGAAACTCCCGAGCGGTTGGCGCAAATGGGCCGCGCCTATGAGGCTGCGAAGAAGGCGGCACCGACGCGACCCCATCCGTCGACTCCGAACACCCCGGCCGCCAACGTGCTGACAGGACCCTTGGCCGCGGTTGTCGACAAGGCACGGGATGCCGTGCGCGAGGCCGTGAAGGCAACCTCCTGACACCGGCTGGGGACTGAAGAGCCTTCCAGCCTGCGGAATCGGGATTCCCGTCGGCGCAGGACAACGCATGAGGCGTCCGACGAGGCGGCAATCAGTTCGTGCCACCGAGGGCTATCTGATCAGCGAGACGTGCGGCAGGGCGTCCTCGACGCTGGCAAAGATGCGGGAAGCCGATCTGGTGCGACGATCGCAAGCGCCTGGGCCATGGCGCTGTCGGGCTTGACCACTACATGCGGAGACAGATCCTCAGCCATCACGCCCTCCGTCCTAGCTGGCCTGGCGTCAGGCCAGCGTCGCGTTCTGTCGTCTGCCCTCGATCGCCGCCAGAACACCTGTGGACGCCTCTTCGCTGCTCGGCAGCCGCTACGGTATCGGCTTGCCGGATGAGCGGCGCCGACGTAGCCAACCTGCCCGTTGATTATGCCGCCCGTCGACATCAAGCTGCCGTACAGGCCGGTCAGCATGCTGGCCAGTGTCGCGGGCGGGATGCTGGCCGGCGTGATCTTCAAGCGAGTCTGGAAGATCACCGCAGGAGAGGACGAGGCGCCCAGGGCCACCGATGCCCGGCGCAGCTGGCGCGAGGTCCTGCTGGCTGCCGCCCTCCAGGGCGCGGTCTTCGCCCTGGTCAAGGCCGCGGTCGACCGCGGCGCGGCGGTCGGCACGAGCAGGCTCGCCGGCGTCTGGCCGGGCGACGACGGCCAGCCGTCCGGCCAGGAGAGGTGACCGTGGCAGGGCCAGACCGCGAACGCCTGGGCACCAGCCGCGGCACGGTACGGGGAGAGACGATCCTGCAGCTGGCGGCCGACGCGAGGCAGATTTACCGCCCACCCGGGGAACACGATTGAGGCGGGCGTCAGCCGGCCAAACGTGGCTCGTCTGTCGGTCTTCAGATGAGACAACATGGCGTAGCTATTTAGGCCACGCAGTGGGTAAGGGTTCCGGCAGTCTTTATCAGTCAGTGTGGGGGAGGTATGCGCGCTATTGGCTGGGTTGTCGTCGTGGGTCTTGTGCTCGTGCTGGGCACTCATCCTGGCGTCATGGCCGGCCTCGTCTTCCACGTGCTCGGGCTTTTGCGGGGCGCCGGAAATGAGCTTTCGAGGTTCGTCAGCTCGCTCTAACATCCCGGAAACACCGCCGTCGCAATCACATCCGGCAGAACGGGCATCATCACCCCGCCCGAGACCCTGCGCATTAGACAGGGAAGTCGTCGCTGGTTGCGGGCGTGTCTCCGAACGCACTGCTGGCGACTTTCCGGGGTATGGCCGACAATGCAGAGGACCGGCTGATCATTGCCCATATTTCCGGCGTGGCCAGCCGTCACATGCCACTGTCAGATGCGACCGCAGACTGCAGGTCGGGAGCTGCCGGCCCGACCACCACCGGCCCCGGCCCGAACTCGTCGATCAGGTTCTCGGCATCGGTGCCGCGGACCGCGAGACACTGCTGGTCCTAGAGGGCGCGGCACGAATCGAGATAGAGGGCGGCCCGGTACTCGAGCTAGCAGCGGGCGACATCGCGTCGCTGCCAGCGGGCGCGCGTTCCACCTGGCAAAGGAGCTCTGGGTCATCTCCTGACGCACCGCCCGGCATGCCCGCAACTCGCGCCTGCCAGGCGGCAGAGCACAGCGCGGGTTACCGAGGCAAGCGATGTCGCTCGCCTGGCGGCATGGCCGGACGTTCATCTCGAGGTGGGCTGCTATAGACATGCAGTCGAGCCGATGGTGCATTGGCTATGACCGGGCCGCCAACGACGCGAGGCCCCGCTGGATAATCGCGCGCCGAGCCGCCGTTCGGCGCTCATCCTCTGGCCTTCATGATGCCCTCGCGGAGTGTTCGAGATCGGACGTTATGGGCGGGTGCTGCGCTACGTACTGTTGCGCGACGCCCTTCGGAACCTCAGTCTTGAGCCCTCGGCAGGATGTCGTGCGGTGAATCATCTGGGCCTCACGGGATCGGATCCGCTGCAAGGATGACGGCCGTGCGCCGCTACGAGGCGAGTATGTACGACAGCAACCGCTGGGACGGCTTCGAGCTCCGCCCCGGCGACATCATCATCAGCACCCCGCCAAAGTGCGGGACGACGTGGACGCAGATGATCTGCGCCCTGCTCATACTGCAGGAACCGGAGCTCCCGCTCCCGCTGGACACGCTCTCGCCGTGGATCGACATGGTGACTCGCGCCCGCACAGACGTGTTCGCGGACCTGGAAGCCCAGACGCACCGCCGGTTCATCAAGACCCACACGCCGCTCGACGGGATACCCAGCGATCCGACGGTCACGTACATCTGCGTCGGGCGGGACCCGCGCGACGTGGGGCTGTCGATGGACCACCATATCGACAACACCGACATCGGCGCGTTCCTCAACCAGCGCGAACGGGCGGCCGCGATCGACGGTATCGAGCTCGGACCATTGCGGCCACCGCGGCCGCGCCCCGACGGCGAGCGGGACCGCTTCTGGCAATGGGTCGACGACGAGACGCCGTCGACGCAGGTCGGGTCGTCGCTGCGGCGCACTGTAGAGCACCTGCAGACGTTCCGGGACGCCGCCGATCTCGACGTCGTGTATTTGCACTACGACGACCTGAAGGCTGACCTGGGGGGGCAGATGCGGCAGATGGCCGCGCGCCTCGGCATCGACGTCGACGAGCACCGATGGCCCCGCCTGGTCCAGGCGGCGACGTTCGAGTCGATGCGCAGCAGGGCCGACACGACCGTCCCCGGCGGCGGTCCGGAGCACTGGATCGATCCCGCCGCGTTCTTCAGCCGCGGCACGAGCGGCCAGTGGCGCGACCTCCTCGACGACGCCGACCTCGCCCGGTACGCCGCGCGCGTGCGGGCGCTCGCGTCCGACAACCTCGTCGAGTGGGTGCATCGCGAGCCGATCGACTGAGATCCCCGTCCGGCGGTATACCCGCACTACCCAAAGCTGATCGTCAGCGCCGACCGCCGCCCGTAACTGCCGATCCGCGCTCGGGACCAACATCAGGGGTCTGCGCCTCAACCGACGCCGGATTCGGCGTTAGGCACGCTCCAAGCGGAGGAGACGGCGCTGAGCGCTGATCGTCTTCGGCCGCGAGGACATACGAGTCAACGCATGAGCATGCGGAGATGCAACACCCTCTATTCGCCAGATCCGTATGTTTGCGCGGCCAGGCGGTGACGTACCGATGCGGCATCTCGTGCAACGCTGGGCAATTGACCGCTCGTGGGAGAGGTCGCGAAGCCGCTGGGCTACGACAGCTACTAATAGTCCTTTAAATTCAGGTGTCGGCCACGCAATGCTGGGTGGCTGCTGTCGTCACGTTGGGTGAGCGGCTCGGTGGCGCTGCCCTGCGCGGCTTTGCGTCGAACGCCGAATAGTTGCACCGCCCCGGCCGATGTACCCCTTGGCGGAGGCGCGCAGATTATCTAACACGGGCATGCGGCTACGCGGCTGCCTTCGGTCGGGTGGTGGATTGACTGACCGTCGCGCTTGGGCTTTCCGGATGTGGTTGCAGCTCGCGCAGCCGCTTATCGCGCCGGTCCCCGCCCGAGCAGCCGGGCCGAGATCAGCAGCGCGGCAACACCGCAGGCAAGCCACCCGGCCTGGACGGCAAACGCCTCCAGGTGCTGCTGGTGGCGGAAGTAGACAGCGGTGCGGACGATACCCACGGTCGCGCCGGGGGGCAGGTAGCGGCCGACGAAGGCGTAGGGCTGCGGCAGCAGCGGCGGCGCCACCGCGCCACCTGAGGACGTGTTCCCGAGGATTATGAACAGCAACCAGGTCGGGATGATGGCCCAGCGGCCGATCAGGACGATCATCGTTGAACATACAACCGCGGCCACGGCCACGCGGCGCCGGCTTGCCGGTCTGCTCGTATCACGTCGAACTCGTCGGCTGTGCGTGCGGCCCAGCCCAGTTCGAATTCGATGACGCCGCAAGTGCCGACGGGGCCGGCTTCGCTCAGCGGGCCGAGCACCGAGGCCACGGGAGAGTGCCGCAGCCGGGCTAAGGCGCTGGTGTCGGCGAGGTGGGTGGCTACCGCTGCCATGCGGCGCGCATGACGTCTTCGTCGGCCAGGTCGGGCAGCCCGCCGGAGGTCAGGCGCAGCAGGTCGCGGCGCCGCGCGGCCAGGGAAGTAACGAGACGCAGGGCCTCGTTGACGGTGTCTTTCTTGGTCTGGGTGTTCAGCACTTGCGCTGCCTCGGCGAGTTGCTGTTCGTCGACGTCGATCAGGGTCTTGGCCATTGTCGCCTCCTTCGCCTCTCTGGTATATCCCTCCAGTACGCCAGAGGAATACAGCGGCGGCTTGCGGCTGTGTCAGCTCGGAGTAGGCGAACCGGTACGACCGCCGGGACAGGACAGATCCTGATCGTCGGCGGCGCCGCATCGGACGAAGAACTGCTCGGAGTACTGCTGCGTTCCCTTCCTCTCGGTGCTGCGGTTGGAAGGGGAAACGTCGCTGGCATGCTCTCCGGGCCGCCTGCCGGGCACCGTTACGCCGCGGCTGTCGGCCTCGCTCTCGCCGCGGATGGCCCCTGAGGCCGACACGGCCGGTTACCGGCTTAGTGCACCGGCATCGATCAGCAGTGCGGTCCCGGTGATGCAGCCGATTCAGCCACACCTAGCCAGTATCAGCTGGCGACCGGCTGGCGCCGGTGCGACAATCTGGCCATGCCGGCCCAGGAGCGGAAGTGGGCGACGGTCCTGTTCGCGGACCTCGTCGGCTCGACCGCGTTTGCCGGAGACGAGGATCCCGAGCGGGTCCGCGCCATGCTCGACCGGTTCTACGACGCGATGGCGGCTGAGGTGGAGCGGGCGGGGGGGACGGTCGAGAAGTTCGTCGGCGATGCTGTCATGGCCGCCTTCGGGGCCCCGGTGGCGCATGAGGATGACGCGGAGCGGGCGCTGCACGCGGCGCTTCGGATGCAGCGGCGGCTGACGGAGTTGTTCGGCGGGCGGCTGGCGATTCGCATCGGCGTGAATACCGGTGATGTCGTGGTAGGGCAGCCACGCGAGGGCAGCTCGTTTGTCACCGGCGATGCGGTCAACGTGTGCGCGCGGCTGGAGCAGGCGGCCGGTCCGGGCGAGATTCTGGTGGGCGAGCGGACGGTAGCGGCTGCCCGCGGCGCGTTCGAGTTCGCGGAGCCGGCCACGGTACAAGCGAAGGGTAAACCCGGCGGTGTCGTCTGCCGCAGACTGGTGCGCGCGCTGGCGCTGGTGCGGCCACGCGGGATCAGCGGCCTTCAGCCGGTGTTCGTCGGCCGTGGCCGCGAGCTCGCTGAGCTGCGGCAGGCCTATGACCGCGTCGTCAGCGGCCGCCAGCCGCAGCTGATCACCATCGTCGGTGATGCCGGCGTGGGAAAGACGCGGCTGGTTCGCGAGTTCTGGCGCTGGCTAGAGGGGCAACCAGAGCAGCCGCTGCTGCACAGCGGGCGTTGCCTGTCTTACGGCCACGGGATCACCTACTGGCCACTCGGTGAGGTGCTGAGGGAGCACTTTGGCATCTTGGAGAGTGATTCACCGGATGTGGCAGTCGGTCGGATGACCGACCGCGATGGACTCGGCCTGACACTCGGCTTAGCGCCGCCGGACGGGATGCACCCGCTGCTCGTCCGGGACCGGCTGCAGTCGTCGTGGGTGAGCTTCCTGCAGGAGCTGGCCGCAGAGCGACCGGTCGCGCTGCTGGTCGAGGATCTGCATTGGGCGGGCGAGGAGCTGTGCGGCCTGCTGCAGATGCTCACCGAACGGGTGGCCGGGCCGCTGCTACTGATCGTGACCGCACGGCCGGAGTTCCTCGGTCAGCCCTGGGCTTGGTCCCGGTTGCCTGAGGCATCGCTGATCCGGCTTGAGGTATTGCCGGCCGCGGAAGCGGAGCAGCTAGTCGGCGGGCTGTTGGGGAGCGACTGCCCGGCACCGATACGACAGCTGGTCGCCGAGCGAGCCGAGGGGAACCCGTTCTTCGTCGAGGAGCTGATCGCGACGCTGGTCGGCGAGGGAGTGCTCGCCCGGCGGAACGGCGGCTGGTCGTTCGGTGAGCTCCCGGCTGGTTTCTCGGTGCCGGACACCGTCCAGGCGGTGCTCGGCGCGCGCATCGATCTGCTGAGCCGGATCGAGAAGGATGCGCTACAGACCGCCGCAGTGATCGGGCGCGTCTTCTGGAGCGATCCGGTCTGCCAGCTCGCCGAGGGAGCGGACCCGGAGTTCGGCGTGCTGCAGGAGCGGGACTTCGTGCTTCCGAACGCTCGCTCGTCGATCGAGGGGCAGCGGGAGTGGCTGATCAGGCATGCGCTGACCCGTGAAGTCGCCTACGGAAGCCTGCTTAAGGCGAAACGGGCGCCGCTGCACGCGGGCTTCGCCACCTGGCTAGAGCACAGCGGCAGCGGCGAGGACGAGCAGGCGGCGCTGCTGGCGTACCACTACGCTGCCGCGGTCGTTCCGGAAGACGTCGACCTGGCCTGGCCGGGCCGTGAGCGGGAGGTCGAAAGGCTGCGCGCTAATGCCATCCGGTGGTCGCGGCGAGCCGCGGATCTGGCTATCGGCCGCTACGAGATAGACCAGGGCCTGGCATTGCTCCGCCAGGCGCTCAGCCTCGAAACCGAGCCACGTGAGCAGGCGGCGATCTGGCAGCGAATCGGTCATGCCTGCGCCCTCAAATACGACGGCGAGGGCTTCTGGCAGGCGATGCAGAAGGCGCTGGACATTGGCGGCGCTTCGGCAGAGATATTTGCCGACCTCGCCCTGGAATCGAATCAGCGGGCCGGGATGTGGGTACAGCAGCCGGACTGGTCCTTGATCGATGGCTGGATTGACCAGGCTCTGCAGCTCGCGGACGAGAACTCCCGCGTCAAGGGGATGGCATTCGCCGCTCTGGCACTGGGCAACGACGACGAATCCGCCGCCCGGTCGGCCCTCGCGATCGCCGAGACGCTTGGCGACCTCGAGCTCCGATGTATTGCGCTGAGCACTCTCTCCGGCGTAGCCATGGCGCACGGGGACTTCGACCAAGCCTGCTCCTTGATGGATGAGCTTCTCGTGGACCTGTCCGTGCTGAACAATCCCGACGCGAGTTCCACGGCACTGCTCGTCGCGGTCTTCGTCTATCTGCGCGCCGGCAACCTCGGCGCCGCAGCGCGAGCCAGCGCGATGGCCAGCGAGTCCGCAGCCGGCCTGACCCCCCACCACCGCCTGCACGCAGCGTGCTGGCAGATCCTGCTGTCGTCCGCAACCGGGCGCTGGGACGACGTACGGGACCGGGCGGGCGAAGCCGAGCGAACTGTGGATGCCACCCTGGCGGCGGGCACCCCCTGCGTCCTGACCGCCTCCATCCTGCTGAACTGTGCCGCTGCCAGCGCGCATGCGGGCGATGAGGACGAGGCTCGCAGGCAGGAAATCAAGGCGCTGGAAATCGGCGTGGAAGGCAATCGCTGGTACCAGGGCTGGTTGGAGCCGCCGCAGATCCGACTCGCGCTAGCGCGGCACGACCTCGGCAAGGTCGCGGATCTTGCGCGGCACGACTTCGACTGGGAATGGGAGCCGCCGTCGACCTTCCTCGATGCTCTCGCCGCGCTCGGCGACCGCGAGCGCGTCGAAGCAGAAGCGCCGAAGTGGCTGCAAGACGGCACTTTTACCAAGCCATTCGCGCTGCGCGCACTCGGTATCGTCCGCGAGGACAGGACACTGCTCAAACAGGCGCTAGAGCAGTTCGAGGCAATGGGCCTCGCATGGCACGCAAAGCAGACCACAAACCGCCTGCTCTGAAAGCTCACAGTTGCGTGGACACCCCCGTTTCCACGGCGATTCCGGCCCGACGCATACCTTGAAGCCATGCACAAGGCCCGCCCACGACCAGACCGCCGGCGGAAAGCACTGGCAGACTCTGGTGCTTGACGGCAGGTAAGAACACCATAGGGCTATGCGACACGAAAGCTGCGTTACCTCATTATCCTGGATACCGTCCGAGGCGGTCACCGGCGGGACAAGAGCGGCGTTCGATGCTGGCGTTAGCCATTACGACGATCCGCCACCCGGGGATCTCGGCGAGATCGAGGAACTGCGCGCCGCGGACCGGTTCCGCTTCGCCAATATTCTGCGCGCCTGGATCGACGTCGATGACGACGGCCGTATCACTGACTCCGGCTACAGCGGCAACGGCCTGATGGGCTCCACCACGGTCCGGCTCGGTGGATTGAAGCTCCGATTCCAGGCTGTGCAATTGCCGATTCTGCAGCGGGAACCCGAGCACGGACCGGGCTGGGTGCGGTTCGTACAGACGACGGGCGGGCGAACCGGGCTGCCTGCGCCTCGCCGGGTCCGGCGCCAGCCGTTTGTCCAGTGGCAGGCTCCGCTGGTATGGACAACCCTGTCGCTCACACTGCACGCCGACGGCCGGACCAAGTTCGCGCTAACCGGCGCGAGCCGCTTCCCCCGGCACTGGGTCTACGACGGCGCGGGCCAGGTCTCGCTGAAGTCAGGGCTGACGAACTTCAGCGACTGGTACCGGAAGTCGTTCGGCCGGAGCACGCCGTGGGGTGAGGAGGATTCTCCGGCGCTGGTCACGGCGGTAGGAACCGCGCTGGAGCGAGAGCTGTCCGTACAACTGATGCACGGCAAGACCAAGCCGCGGATCAGCAAGATCTCGGCCGGCACGACCCTCGTCCGGCAGGGGCGACCTGGCACTGACGTGTACCTGCTGCTGGACGGCATTATGCGAGTCGATCGCGACGGGCAACGGCTCGCCGAGTACGGACCGGGCGCACTACTGGGTGAACGAGCCCATCTGGAGGAAGGCGTCCGCACCTCGTCGCTGGTCGCCGTCACGCCGTGCCGGATAGCTGCCGTCGATGCAGGCCAGCTGGAGCGCGCCGCGCTTACCGAGCTGTCCGGCGGCCACCGCCGCGAGGAGGCGGACGCCTAGGCTGACCGGGGCGCCAGTCGCTCCCCACGTCCTCAGGCTCGCGGTACAGCGGCGGGTCGAGATGCCGGCGTTACTTCGCAGGCATTGCACGTATCGCCGATTCGGCGTGCTCTGCCAATTTCACCGAGCCGGAGCATGACTCTAGGCAAGCGACAGCCCTGACCGCCGCGGCGAAGGCGTCGGGCCCGCGGATGCATGCCTACGTGATGCTGTCGCTGTGCACGGGTGTGCGGACCGAGGAAGCGCGGGCGCTGCGATGGGCGCAGGTGGACTTCGGTGAACCCGGTAGCGTGCCGCCGCGGCCCGCGAGCGTGGCGGTGTGGCGTTCAGTGCGCGCCAGCGGTGACACCAAGACCGGTAAGTCGCGGCGGACACTAGGCCTGCCGCAGCTGTGCGTCGCCGCGCTGCGGGCGCTGCACGACGAGACCGAGCCGGGGGAGAAGGACCTGGTGTTCTGCGCCGCTGCCGGGCAGCCACTGGACGCCGCGAATGTGCGCCGGTCGTTCCGGGCGGTATGCGCGGCAGCCGGCGTTGGGCCCGGCTGGAGCCCTCGGGAGTTGCGGCACACCTTCGTATACCTGAGGTCCGACAGTGACGTCGCCGTCGAATCGCTTGCCCAAGGGCGAAGGACTCAGCCAGCTCGATCGCCGCGATCGTCCTGGTCACGTCGGCGAAGCAGCGGATTGCGTGAACAGTATCCCAGGCGACCCATGCGTCGCCGCCCGGGTCGACGGCGCCAGCTCCTCTCCCCACGTTCTGGTACATCCTGCTCCCGATGGCTAGTCTCATCGCGACCGCTAGCGTCATCCTGACGCTCATCGGCGCGTGGAACGACTACCTGTTGCCGCTGATATTCCTGCAGACGCCCAGTACGCAGCGATCAAGGAGGAGACGTGCTCGTAACCGGCGTGGACTCCTCGACGCAGCCGACGAAGGTCGTCCTCTTCCTGGCCCAGGACGGCGTGATCGTCGGGCAGGGAAGCGCGCCGCATCCGGGCGGCACGCGGTGTGATCCGAACGCGTGGCGGGACACGCTGCGGCAGGCCGGGGCGGGACTGCTGGAACGCGCCGCGCTCTCGGCCGGGCGCCGACGGATCGATGCTCGCCGGAGTCGACCGACGACCTCGTGTACAGCCGGCGCGAGCCAGTCGGCGTGATCGCCGGCGACCCGCCCTGGCGATGAGGTAGTCGATGACAGCGCTTACGAATTGGTCCGGGACGGTGCAATTCCGCGCGGCCCAGGTGCTGCGTCCGGCGAGCGTGGCAGAGCTGCAACGACTGGTGGCCGGGGCGGCCAGGATCCGGGCGCTCGGCACTGCGCACTCGTTCAGCCGGATCGCCGACACGACCGGCGACCTGGTGTCGGTGGCAAGCCTGCCAGCCCGCGTGCAGATCGACCACGCGGGCTCCTCGGTGGCGGTCAGCGCCGGCCTGCGTTACAGCGACGTGGCCCCAGGCCTGAACGCGGCCGGCCTCGCACTGGCGAACCTGGCCTCGCTGCCGCACATCTCGATCGCCGGCGCGGTCGCGACCGGGACGCATGGCTCCGGTGACGCCAACGCCGGCCTCGCCGCCGCGGTGTCGGCGGTCGAGCTGGTCACCGGCACCGGCGACCTGATCACGGTGCGCCGCGACGCCGATCCCGACCGGTTTCCCGGCCTGGTCGTCGCCCTCGGCGCGTGCGGCGTCGTGACCAGCCTGACGCTCGACGCCGTCCCGGCCTTCACCGTCCGTCAGTGGGTGCATGAGGACGTGCCGTTCGCCGAGATCGCTGCGCGGTTCAACGAGATCACCGCGGCCGCCTACAGCGTGAGCGTGTTCACCGCCTGGGATGATCGGAGACTGGACCAGGTGTGGCTCAAGTGCAAGGTGCCTGCCGGCTGCCCGGCCGACGGCTGGCTCGGCGGGCAGTTGGCCGGGGGCGCCCGGAACCCGGTGCCGGGAATGCCGGCGGCGACCGCCACGCCGCAGCTCGGCGTGCCCGGATCGTGGCACGAGCGCCTCCCGCACTTCCGGCCGGAGTATGCCCCGAGCGCGGGGGCGGAGCTGCAGTCGGAGTTCCTGGTGGCGCGCGCGGACGCGGCTGCGGCGCTCGCGGCGCTCGACGCGATTCGGGCCGAGCTAGCGCCGGTGCTGCTGATCTCGGAAATCCGCACGATGGCCGCCGACGACCTGTGGCTCAGCCCGGCCTACGAGCGGCCCAGCGTGTGCTTCCACTTCACCTGGATACCGGACGCCGATGCTGTCGGGCCGGTACTGGCCAGCGTCGAGAGGGCGCTGGCCCCGCTGCACCCGCGCCCGCACTGGGGCAAGCTGGCCAGCATGGCACCGGGTGACGTGGCGGCTGCGCATCCGCGGATGGACGACTTCCGGCGGCTCGCCGGTGAGTTCGACCCGCAGGGCAAGTTCCGCAATGAATTCACCGATGCCTACCTGCGGCCGGCGCGGTAGAGCGCCCGGCGTGGGCGACAGTCGGCCGACTACGCGGGCCGGCCAATCCCCGCTGCTAGTGGTTGTCCCTCGGCACCTCCGCGCCACTCGCCCCGACCAGGAAGTCCAGGTCCGCGCCCTGACTGGCCTGTTGCACGTGCTCCACGTACAGCTGGGCGTAGCCGCGGCCGTAGCGGGGCGGCGGCGGTGCCCAGGCAGCGCGGCGCTCGGCTAGTTCCGCATCGCTGACGTCGAGTGTCAGCGTTCTGGCCGGCACATCCAGCTCGATCCAGTCGCCGCTGCGGACGAGCGCGAGCGGGCCGCCCGCCGCGGACTCGGGCGCTACGTGCAGCACAACGGTTCCGTATCCGGTGCCGCTCATCCTGGCATCCGAAATCCGGATCATGTCGGTCACGCCGCGCCTGAGCAGCTTGCTCGGCAGCACGAAGTTGCCGATCTCCGGCATGCCCGGGTAGCCCTTCGGCCCGGCACCGCGGAGGACGAGGATCGTCGCCTCGTCCACGACCAGGGCCGGGTCCACCGCGGCCTGGTGGTACTCCTCGATCGAGTCGAACGCCAGTGCCCGGCCGCGATGCTTCAGCAGGTGCGGCGACGCGGCCGACTGCTTGATCACGGCGCCGTCCGGGCACAGGTTGCCGCGCAGCACCGCAGTGCCACTGCCCGACGGCTGAAGTGGCTCGGTGACGGACTTGATGACCTCGCGGTTCCAGCATTCCGCGGACGCGACGTTCTCGGCGATCGTGACTCCAGAGACCCCGACATGGTCGGTGTGCAGGAGGTCCCCGAGCTCGCGCATGACCGCCGGGATCCCGCCCGCGTAGCAGAAGTCCTCCATCAGGTACTTGCCCGACGGCATCAGGTTGACAAGCGTCGGGACCGGGCGCGCCAGCACGTCGAAATCGTCCAGCGCAAGCGGCACGCCGAGCCGCCCGGCGATGGCGAGCAGGTGGATGACGGCGTTCGTGGATCCGCCGATCGCGGCGTTGACCACGATCGCGTTCTCGAACGCCTGCCTGGTCATGATCTGCGACGGGCGAGGCCCGGTCCGCGCGAGTTCGACGATGCGCTGCCCGGCGAGCTGCGCGGTTCGCACCCGGCGCGAGTCGGCCGCCGGCCACGCCGCTGAGCCTGGTAGCTGCATGCCGAGGGTCTCGGCCAGGCAGGCCATGGTCGAGGCCGTCCCCATTGTCATGCAGTGACCGCAGGACCTCGCCATCCCGGACTCGGCTGCCAGCGCCTCGGCGGGCGTCATGCGCCCGGCGGCGAGCTCCTGCTCGAATCGCCACACGTGGGTGCCCGATCCGACATCGCCGCCGCGGAACTTGCCGTTGAGCATCGGGCCGCCGGTCACCATGATCGCGGGCAGGTCGACGCTCGCAGCGGCCATGAGCATCGCCGGCGTCGTCTTGTCGCAGCCGGAGAGCAGGACGACGGCGTCGAGCGGGTTCGCCCGCAGCGTCTCCTCGACCTCCATGGCCATCAGGTTGCGGAACAGCATGGCCGTCGGTCGCATGATCGGCTCGCCCAGTGACATCGTCGGGAATTCGAGCGGAAATCCGCCCGCCTGCCAGACACCGCGCTTCACCGCCTCCGCGATACCCCGCAGGTGCGCATTGCAGGGCGTGAGCTCAGACCAGCTATTCGCTATGCCGACGACGGGGCGGCCGTCGAAGACTTCCGGCGTGAACCCCTCGGCGCGCAGCCAGGACCGGTAGATCATGCCGGGACGGCCCTGGGCGCCGAACCACGCTGTGCTGCGCATCGGGCCTCCTGGCGCGGCGTTCGCCTCTGCTGTCATCGTGTCCTCTCAGCGGAACCTCGACCGGCACTGGAGCCCCTGATCTGCGGTTATCAGGGAAACGTAGATTGCCGGGACCAATTCGGCAATAGCGCGCCACACGGGTGACGCCGGACCGCCGGAGCCGGTTCGTAAGGTGCTGTCACCGGATTAGTTGTCACTGGCCCTCCTGTTGCGGCGGTTTCGCTAACGGACGGTGTCCTCCAGGCTGGCCAGAATGGCAGGCAGCTCATGGCGGCGAGGCAGTCCCTCGCAGTCACCTGGCACCGCGACCGCGTAGCCGCTGGCGGCTACCGCGGTGCGCAGCCGGCCCTCCGGTGCCAGCCCGGCGAGGTGCTCGGCCAGGTAACCGGCCGCGAATGCATCGCCGGCGCCCACCGGGTCGCGGACGAGGACGCTGAGACCCGGCTGCTCGTGCAGCGCACCCTCGATCAGCGCAGTACAGCCCCTGCCGCGGTCCTTGATCACTGCCTCGTCGGGTCCCAGGTCAGCCATGGCCTGGGCCAGTTCGCGTGCAGAGGCGTCCTCCAGTCCGCCAAGCAGGAGGCGGGCCTCATTGACCCCGGCGAGCAGGATGTGCGCCCGGCGGCCAGCGCGCGCAGAACGGGCACTGCCTGCCCCGGATCCCACAGCTTCGAGCGGTAGTTCACGTCGAGGCAGACAATGGCTCTGTAGCTGCGGGCTCGCTCGACGGCGTCGAAGACGGCGTGGCATGCTGACTGCGACAGCGCCGGAGTGATGCCGGTCACGTGCACGATCTGCGCGCGCCTCAGGAGCTCGTCCGGGATGTCGTCCGGGCGCAGCAGCGATGCGGCGCTTCCCGCTCGGTGATAGTCCACTTCGAGGTGTCCGGCGAAACGTTGGTGCCGGAGCATGATGGCGGTCCAGCCGCCGTCACGGATGGCGTGCACGTCGATGCCCTCCGCTCTGAGGCGGCGTTTCCCACCAGGTAGCCGGGATGCTGCTTCGCAACCGTCTCGCCAAGCTGCTGGTACTGAGGCCAGGTCGTCGGCACCTGATAGCCCCATTTCTTCATGAGGCTCGCGTTGTACCACAGCACCACCTGGGACAGGTCGTTGCGCAGGCAGTAGACCTTGCCATTCACGGTGCAGGGGTTCAGCGAGCCAGCGGCGAAGTTGCTCAGGGTCGCCTGAGGGATGAGACCCTCGTTCAGCGGCGCCAGGAACCCGGCGGCGACCCCCCAGCTTGCCTCATTGTCCGTAGCGCTGAACACGACATCCAGCGACAGGGCAGGGCACCGGCCAGCCCTTGACACAAACGCCTTACGTTTGATGACAGCGCGTTGCTGGCGTCGGTTAAGCATGCATGCGTGCTGTGCGGCGTCGGATAATTTGTCCGTGGACCGCTTACTCGAGGTCGTGCGCGCCGCGCACCTGCTCTGCCTCGATACCAGTAACCCGGGATGGGATAACGCCCGCGGGTACCTTTTCGACACTGGATCCGGCGAGCTCTACTTTCCTGTCTCCGCTAGGTACTTGCACGATCGCAAGCTTGACCACTACGAGGTGCTGATCTGGAGTCATCCGCGTCTGCTGGTCGCTGGCCCCCTTTCTAGTGCCACCTCGGATCTGGACGTGCAACTGCAGGCGGACCTCGCATCAGCCCGCGGAATGGCACCCGACAAGATCGACATCATGCTCTTCGACCAGCGCAACCATAAGCCGCGCAAGCACAGGCACAAGCTAGTGATCGAGTTCGTGCGCGAGCTGGTTCCCTAGCCGGTTGAGCTCGTCCACGGATGGCAAGTGGCCATGCGACGCAAAGGCGCTAGCAGCGGCATGAGAGGTCGAGGGCGAAGGCATGGTTGGCGGCTCAGTCACGGTCACGGTGACGGTTGGGGTCACGGTCGGATGAGCGGACACGGTCGGATGAGCAGACGGTACGGGATTGATCACCACGTGCACTATCTGCACGGGCGGCGTCCCCACGGCAGACCACCATACAGCACTCAGGAACAATGCCATCGTAAGGATGAGCATAATGAGAGCTACCCGATAGAGTGTAATGCCGAGGTAGTATTCATCGACGGCGAAAGCGCGACCGTACCGCCTTCCAGCTAGGGTTTCTTTCTTAGCCTGCTTTGGGGAAGGTGGGGCTTCCCTTTTCTGTTCCTCAGAGAGGGTGCCGAGATTTTCGTTGCAGTTGTAAAAGGCAATAAACGTGCGGGCTATCAAGAATCCCGAAATAATTAGGGCAGTAGCAAGGAGCGCTAGCAATATTCTTGGGGCGGCATTCATTAGGTCAGCGCTGAGGCCGCCAAATGTTATAACCACAAGGCTACCGAAGACGGCGGCTCCCGCCTTCACTCTCGCTAGCTTCCTAGCCGCCTCCGCCTCGAGATCAGCGAATGTAGACGGGACCGGGTTACGCACTTTTGGCCATCAGAATCTGTCTATAATATCCCAGATGCGCCGTATCAGATCACTGATATTGTCCAGCTGCAGGCCATCCATTGTGCCAGCGAAGGTTCTTGCCGCAACCGCTGTACCTACAACTTCTCCTACCATGATCTGCTGCCAGTCGGCGAGGTCTTGTTCGGAGTTGGCAATGACTTCTGCAGCCAGGCCCCGCGCCTGCGGCAGATAGGCGCCCCCATTGAGAGCTTCTTCTTCTCCTATCAAGCCTCCGGCGACTGCTGTAGAGGCGCCGTGGAGAATTCCTGAAAAGACGAGCGGCCCATTTACCTGCGCCACGAGTGCCTCCCCAAGCTATTAAGCAAGCTCACTCGACTACACGTATCCGACGCCGACATGCTACCCGTCCTGTCATCGGCATGTCCGAAAGATCACCGGCATAACACGGATGCGCGGACGTCCGCTCGTCGGCAGATCCGTGCGTTGACCGCCGCCCTTCGCGGGGGGGGGGGGGCCACTCGCCGGTTTGGGCAGGATCGGGCCGGCGCTTGGGATGTCCTTCAAGCGGGCGCCGGCTTGGCAACTGGCGGGTGATTTCAGATGTCGATGATGTGGCTGGTGGCGTTGGCGGTTTGGAGTAGGTGGTGGATGTCGGCGTGGTCGCCGGTGATGACGTCGGCGTGCAGGTCGGCGGCGGTGCGGGCGACGACGGCGTCGGTGATGTCGCGGGTGGCTGCTCGGCCCATGAGTTCGCCGGCGGCGTGGGCTTGCTGTTCGGTCAGGGGGATGATGTCGCATCCGCGCAGCAGGCGGCGGAGCTGGACCTGGTTGGGGGAGCGGCTGACCTGTGCGATGACGGGCGCGGGGACGACGGGGATGATCCCGGCTTCGAGCCGGACCCGGTGATCGGCCCACACCGCGCGGCTGTTGCGGTCGGCGGCGACCAGGACGCCGGCGTCATAAACGACCGGGGTCATGCGGTCCGGCGCTGCGTAGCCAGGGCCGCGCGGTGTCGCGCAGCGTCGAGTTCCTCTGCGGTCAGGGGGCCGTTGTCGGCTTCCCATTCGGCGACGGCAGCGAGCCCGGACCGGACACGCAGGGCCCGCCGGGCGGCGGCGGTCATCCATGCCGAGACGCTGACGCCTTCGGCGGCTGCTGCCTCGACGACCTCGGCGTGCACGTCGGGATCGACGGTGATGGCGAGCTTGGGGGACGGGTTACCGCGCGGCATGCACCAAACTATACCACTACGGTACGACCGCTAGCTGACCTCCCGTCGGGCTGCTCATGCGTGGCTCGGTGCGCCCCCCGGGTGGTCGACAGTCCCCTGGGCTGTCCGCCCCTGTTCTATCTGGTGTTCTGGCTGGCGTCGGGCCGCCAGGACGCCTCGCGCTAAGTAGACGTTGCCCATCGTGACCTCGGCACGGGTCAGCAGCCGGGGTGGCTGTCAGGCCCGGAGCCGGCCGGCGTCGACAGGTCTGCCGGGGAGCGGCCCGGTGTGATGAGAAGACGTGGCACGCGGCGCTTTCATCCCTTGAGCGAATGCGCCCGCCGAGTCCTTGAATGCTCACTCAGTGGCAGCGCCGGTTGGTGCCGATCATCGGACGAGGCGCCTAGGTCGTCGGTAGGCCCGGCCTTGATCCGGGACCACAGGGCGGCCCGTCGGGTGCCGAGTGCCTAGGCCGGGAGTGACACCTTGACCTGACACGTCAGTAGCACGCGTGTGCGCGCGGGGGCGCGACGTCTGCATGCGTGCGGGGCCGCGTCGGTTCGCGCGCGTCTGGTTCGCGCGGCTGCACGAACTAGACGCGACTCGCTGACGCTGCTCGATGCACCGCTCGGGTGGCCGATAGTCCCCCGGGCTGTCCGGCCCGACGCTCCGCAGTGGGGAGTTTTGCCTGGTAGAACTGGTGGGCGGTACTGGGATTGAACCAGTGACCTCTTCCGTGTCAGGGAAGCGCTCTCCCGCTGAGCTAACCGCCCCCGAGGCGGAAGCGGGAATCGAACCCGCGTACAGGGCTTTGCAGGCCCTTGCCTAAGCCACTCGGCCATTCCGCCACAGGCCGACCCACCAGGGAGCCGGGCCGGTACCGAAGAAGCCGAGCGGACCGTCGGCACGCGAGACGGCTTCCGGCACCTCCGAGCGGACGACGGGATTCGAACCCGCGACCCTCACCTTGGCAAGGTGATGCTCTACCAGCTGAGCCACGTCCGCGTGCCCCGGCCTCCGCGGTGTCCGCAAGGCAACCGCACCGGTATGCGTAGAGAACTGTAGCCGATCCTGTGCGGCGGGCAAACTCGCACACCTGGATACCGCCCGCTCGCCAGGCCGGCGCAATGAGGCACGGCAGCGCGCCGCTGCCTCGCGAATGCCTTGCGATAAGGCCGCGCTGCGCTAGCGTCAGGACCATGGTTGTCTGGATGAACGGGGACCTCGTCCCCGACAGCGAAGCCAAGATCTCGGTATTCGATCACGGCCTGGTGGTCGGCGACGGCGTCTTCGAGACCGTCAAGGTCACCAACGGCGTGCCATTCGCCCTCAGCCGCCACCTGGCGAGGCTGGGCCGGTCCGCCGCCGGGCTCGGTATGCCCGAGCCCGACCTGGAGCAGATCAGGGCTGGCGCGCTCGCCGTCGTTGACGCGTCACCAACCGTCCCGCTGGCCCGGATGCGCATCACGGCCACCGCGGGCATTGGCCCCCTTGGGTCGGAACGGGGCAATTCTCCCGTGACAGCCATCGTCGCCCTCGCCGAGCAGAAGTCGCCCGCCCCCTCGGTCGACGTCGTTGTCGTGCCGTGGCGGCGCAACGAGGAGGGTGCCCTGGCCGGCCTCAAGACCACGTCCTACGGGGATAACGTGCGGGCGCTGGCGTATGCCGCCGAGCGTGGCGGTGGCGAGGCTATCTTCGCGAATGTCGCCGGGAACTTGTGTGAGGGAACGGGCACCAACGTGTTCATCGCAACGGGCGGCCGGCTGATAACGCCGCCGCTGTCGTCCGGTTGCCTGGCCGGCGTGACGAGAGCGCTGGTCATCGAGTGGGTCGGTGCGGCAGAGGATGACCTGTCTCTGGACGATTTGTCAAATGCCGATGAAGCGTTTCTAACCGGGACAACCAGGGACGTGCAGCCGATCGCCCATGTTAATGGCCGCAAGCTAGCCGCAGTGCCGGGTCCTATCACCAGAAAGGCGGCCGAGGTATTTGCCATGCGGTCGGCGGAGTCGCCCGATCCGTGAAAAGGCCATGCCGATGACGGCATGGCCATATTCACGCGGGATTGGCAGTTGTTAGGCGCGCCACAGAAGCTCGTCGAGCTCACCGTCGACGTCGATGTGCTCACTCTCGTGACCGGGCGCGATGACCTCGTAGGTCCGAGCCAGGAACGCGGCAGTCGAACTACGCGGCGCCTCGAAGTGAGCCTCGCCGAACGGGGACGACAGCGCGATGTTCAGAAGCTCGCGGCCATGCTCGTCGGCCGGCCACACCTGGACGTCACCTTCGCCAGCCGGGCCTTCAAGACCGACCGCAAGCAGGTCACGGGCAAATATCCACTCGACCGGCTCGTCCGTGCCGACATGGAACGCCATGCGGATCGCGTACGGGTCTTCCGCGCTGTAGTAGAGGCTCGCCACCAAGGGGACAGAACCGTGGTCTGGCACCACCAGACTGAGGCCGAGTTCTGCTGACACGGTCACGCTGCTGTTCATCATGGGGTCAGACCTTTGCCTTGTCGTGTCCCGGATTGCCGGGCTTCACATATTGGTGAGCGCTTGCCCCAACACTTAGGACATCGCTTGTCCCGCGGAATTGTTATCGCGGGTCTTTGATTCCGCGAAAGAAGTCGCTCGTAACCTCGGTCACCGATCATCAAACCGGCTGCGACCTGGTCAAACGCTTCTCGCAATAAAACACCGGTTTAGACGCTGGATCATCCCCGTGGGTAACAAGGATCAGATGTGACCTTCGTCTCAGGAGGCCCTGGGAAGGCCTGTTACCAGCACCGGAGCAGTTGGCGGTCAGAGGCAATGTCGTATTTACCGGACTTTCAACTGAAATACGGAAAGACTCCCGTCGCGCAGGTCACAAATTGAGAACAGCTGAAAGTCGATAATAACTATGTCGGGATTTTTCGCTTTCATCGTGCCGCTGCTGCTGGGCTAGCTGGGGGACTGCATCAGCGGCACATAGGTATAACGCCAGACGGCAGCTCCAGCTTCACGGCGAGCGTGTTAATCGGATCTCGCTAAGGCAGGTCCGTAACGCAAAAGGGGGAAGGGTGGACGAAGCGCCCGGGGACGTCGGTGCGCTGGGACGTCGGTGCGCTGGGACGTCGGAGCCCGGGGGACAGAGCGCGGCTTATTGGTGCAGCGCTACGGAACCCGGCCATGCGCTACTCTATGATCGCCGTGCGGCACGGACCCGGCCGCAGGCCAGGGCGATTGGCTCAGCGGGAGAGCGCCTCGTTCACACCGAGGAGGTCACTGGTTCGATCCCAGTATCGCCCACCAGGTCAGAGGCCATATGAGACAGTCTCAAGATCACGATGGGGACTGACTGGGGGACTACGGTTCGGGGTGGGCCAGTGATTAAGTCCCCCCAGACTGACCCCCAAGACAGTTCCCCCAAGCCGCGCCGGGCTCGCATCGACGGTGCCGTCTACTTCGAGCACGCGACCGAAACCGAGTGCGGCGACGATCGCTACCACCGCTCGTGCACCGGCCGCTGGCGCGGCGAGGTACTTATCAGCAGCCGGGCAGGCAAGCGCGTCAGCGCCAGGACCAAGACCGAGATGTACGAGCGTCTCAGCGAGTTGCGGGACGAGCTGGGCCAGGGCATCCGGTCGTCGGCTACCTACACAGTGGAGAACGCCGTCACCGACTGGCTCGGCAGCCTGGTGGACAAGTCGGCGAAGATCGTCAGCACCAACCGCGAAATACTCGCCCCGCTCCTAGACGAAATCGGCCGCAAGGCGATCCTTCGCGACCTCCAGGCCGACGACGTGATCAAGGCACTAACTGCGATCGCAGAGACCAGGTCGAGCAGGACGGTGCGAGACACGCGAGCTGCGATGGGGTTCCGGTACCACACCGCCGGCCGGATATGCGGCAAAAATGGCATCCCTCATAACAACACCCCAGGTGTCGATGTGGCAGCCGTGCCCAGATGAGATCACGATGGGTTCTGCTGGGAGCGCTGCCCGCCGCGGTGGCGCTCCTGGCGGGCTGTTCTAGCGGCCCCGGCCCGCTCGGTGACGGCGGAACGGCCGGGCAGCAGTGCGTCCCCGCTCCTAGGCGCAACGTTCTGACAATGGGCATCTACGTGCTGGAGAACTCTGGCAAGACTCCGGTCACTGTGCAGAGCGTCACCCTTACTGGGGTACATGGCCTGGCCATGACCAAGGCCTGGGTGATTCCGCTCCGGCGTCTCCCGCGAGAGATCGAGGCTGTAGGCGCTGGCTATCCCTATCCGCCGGTTACGTGGCCGACCTGGAAGTACCGGCAAGCGGTCCCGGGGGCGGTCGTCCCGGCAGGTAAGTGGCTCAACCTGGTGTTCGGCCTGACCAGAACGACGGCGAAGGGCGGCAGGTCAAACGGCCCCACCGTCAGCTACACCGCCGGCGGGAACAGCTACAGCATGCGAGAGCAAACTGCCCTCGCACTCGCATCCGGGAAAAGCTGCCCTTAGCGCGAGCGCGTCAGTGACTGCCGGGACCGGCTGCCAGGTCCGCGCCGGCTTGGCCGGGTCGGCTGCCCGCCCAGTTAGCCTGGTTCGCCCGTTTTGCTCCAGCCCGCAGGTGTCTTAGCATCCGCTATTGTCGCCGCAGACCGGACATAACGCCAGATAAGCGTACGTCGAAACGGCTCACACGGATGCTAAGTCGGGAACTGGCGGCTCCGCGCCTTCGGGAACTGGCGGCGCACAGGGCCGGGAGGGCGGCGCGGGGCCGGAGCCGTGCCGCCCAGTACGCGGCGGCCTCCCGGCGGCCGGATGCGTCGCGTACACCCACCTACGTGCAACCAACGACTTGCGCGTCGACCGCCGGTCGTGCAACGCTGAAGTTGCACGAATACGGAAATGACGAGGGAGCCGGGATGGGCGATCGCATCGAGCGAGACATCGTGATCAACGCTCCGCTGGACCGGGTCTGGGAGCTGGTGAGCGAGCCGGGCTGGTGGGTCCCTACAACCGTCGCCACGCCGGTCGACCACACGCCAGGTCACCAGGTGGTGCGTGAGCACGGGAGCGGGAGCCGCTACCCAGTCGAGGTAGTTCGCGTCGATCCGAAGACCTATGCCGCGTTCCGCTGGGCCAGCCACGCGCCAGGCGCCGAGCTGACGATGACCAATACGACGCTGGTCGAGTTCAGGGTTGAGCCAATCGGAGACGCCGTCCGCGTCTCGGTGGTGGAGAGCGGCTTCGCAGCGCTCAACGCGCCGGAATCCGTCCGCGAGCAGGCCTGGAAAGACAACACCGGCGGCTGGCAGGAGGAGATGGCCGGACTCAAGGAGCGCGCCGAGGCGTCATGAGCGTCGACCAGGTGCTGCTCGCCCTGGCAGATCCGACCCGGCGGCGGCTGCTGGAGGAACTCGGAGGCCGGCCGGCCTCCAGCGCCACCACGCTCGCCGCCCAGGTACCGGTGTCGCGGCAGGCCGTGGCCCGCCACCTGGCAGTCCTGCGCGAGTCACGGCTGGTGACCAGCCATCGCGCCGGGAAGGAAGTGCTGTTCACCGCCCGCCCCGAGCAGCTGACCGCTACCGCGGCCTGGATGACCACGCTGGCAGCGACCTGGGAAGACCGCCTGCAACTGCTCAAGCGCGAGGCCGAACGCAGCTCACCCGGTCAGTCACCGTAAGAAAGGACATAAGGCCATGGGAAACGTGCACTTTCCCGGCGAGTCACATGAGTATCGCGCGGCCCGGGATGCGCTGACGCTGGCGGAGACCGAGCTGACTCGCAAGATCGATGAGGTCGCTGCCTTGCGGCGGAATCTGCCGCCCGGCGGCATCGTGCCCGAGGACTACGTCTTCACCGAAGGCCCGGCCGACATCGCGGCCGACGGGCCGACGCGCGAGGTCCGGCTGTCGGAACTGTTCGGCGGTCACGACTCGCTGCTGCTGTACAGCTTCATGTACGGGCCGGAGTTGTCGCGTCCGTGCCAGATGTGCACATCACTGCTGGACGGCTTGGACGGAGCCGCGGCAGACGTGGTGCAGCGAGCTGGTTTCGCGGTGGTGGCAAAATCGCCCGTCGGCCGACTCAGGCTGTACGCCAGGGAGCGCGGCTGGGTGAACATGCGGCTCGTGTCGTCTGCCGGCAGCACGTACAACCGTGACTTCCACGGGGAGGACGACCGGGGCGACCAAGTTTCCCGGATGAACGCCTTCACCCGTGACGACGGCGAGATCCGGCATTTCTGGGCAACCGAGCAGGCGGCGTCCCTGCCTGGCCAAGAGGACCGGCACGTCGACATGATCTGGCCGCTGTGGAACCTCCTCGACCTGACGCCAGCTGGCCGCGGGGACTGGCATCCGGCCTACTCGCCGAAACGACCGGTAATCCCGTAGCTGCGGCAACCGGCGGACCGGGCCGAAGGCTCATTAGTCCGGCTCGGCGTCAATTGCGAACCCGTTCCTAGTGACCGTAAGTAGTCGGATTCTAGACCACGGCTCGAGCCGGGCAACGTCGGAATACCGCTCTGGCTGCGCCCCGAAAGTGCCTGCTGACCTCGCATTCTCGTTGCCGATCGTTTACCGGTCTGATGGCTTTCTCCGCTCCGACGCTGGGTAGTCAGATGACGCTGAGTAACGAGAATGGCACGCAATCATCGGTCGCACCAGAGCTGTGCCGACCGCGCAATGCCATGGGACGGGGGATTTCGGCGTGTTCGGAGCAGGGCGGCCCGACAATCAGCCAGAGAGCAGCGGGCCCGAGGGCGGCGGCGGGTCAGGTGGAGAGCAAGCGAGTCGCCCGGCACATGACAGCGGCGAGTCTGGTCGGGCTGCCGCCCAGAGTCCACGGCGCAGTGGGCCGCCAGGCCGGAGCGGCAGGCCGATCGGCCTGATCATCGGTGTCGGGCTGGCGGCAGCCGCCGTTGTCGCCGCGGGCGTGACGTATGCAGTGACGCGGCCGTCGGGCACCAGCGGACAGCCGAAAGCTGCGACCCTCGGCGCCCCCGACGGTCCCATGCGCGTCATGTCGATTTCCCCGGCAACCATGAGCTCCGGTGTGGACGGCGCGTCCCCGATCGTCATCAGCTTCTCGGATCAGGTGGCGCCGAACTCGCCGCGCCCGCAACTCCAGCCGAGCGTGCCAGGCACCTGGAGCGCGCAGGGCTACTCGATGGTCTTTACGCCCTCGATGCCGTTCGGTCCGTCCAGCAAGGTGACGGTGAGCATTCCCAGCGGGTCCGCCGGCGTCCGGTCGGTGGGTGGCGTAACGCTCACCGATCCGGTGTCCGTGCGCTTCACGACCGGTAGTTACTCGCAGACGGCGCTTGCCGAGCTGCTCGCCGAACAGGGCTACCTGCCAATGACCTTCTCGCCGACAACTAACGGCGCGACGAGGGCGTCGAGCGCTCAGGCGAGCGTCGACCCGGCCAGCATGACCGCGGCGGGCGAGGCGTATTCCCCGCCGTCCGGGACGTTCACCTTCGACCCCGGCTATCCGTCGTCGCTGCAAAGCCAGTGGAATCCGAACGGTGCCAACGTCCTGCTACGCGGCGCCGTGATGGCGTTCGAATCCCAGCACAACATGACGGTCGACGGGGACCTGACGGCCAAGTTCTGGAACGCCCTGTTCCTGGCGCAGCAACGGGGCGAGCGGAACCAGAACGGCTACACCTATGCCGTAGCGGACCAGCGCGACCCGGAGACGCTGACGATCTATCACGACGGACACGTCGTAATGCGAAGCCCCACCAACACCGGCATCCCTGTCTCGCCGACTGTGAACGGCACGTTCCCGGTGTATCAGAGGTACCGGTTCCAGATCATGTCGGGAACGAACCCGGGCGGCAGCACCTACGCCGATCCAGTCTCCTTCGTTTCGTATTTCAACGGCGGCGACGCGGTCCACTACTTCCCCCGTCCCGGTTACGGCTACCAGCAGAGCCTCGGCTGCGTCGAACTGCCGTACACCGCTGCCGAGCGGGCTTATCCGTATCTGACCTACGGGAGCCTGGTTACGGTCATGGGCTGACGCCCCCCGGCAGGCCGGCGGGTAACCGCTGGTAACGCACGCCTGCCCGCATAAGCAACCGCCCGGCACTGCGATGACGCGGTGCCGGGCGGTGCCATGTGCGCCCGCGGTGGCGGGTCCGCCCTGCGGCCTGGCCAGCAACCGCGGTGCCATGTGCGCCCGCGTTGGCTGGTCCGCCCTGCGGCCTGGCCCGCAACCTGTTCCCGTTTCTTTACCTGTCACGGCGTCAGCTACTCCGGAGGGCATCTAGAGTCGAATAGAAGGGTTGTCCTGATATGCATTCAGGCAGCCCTTATTCACCGCCCGCGTGGACCGCCGGGCAAGAACGGCGAGCGAGGAGTCACTCTTGTCGGCATTGACGCACCTGCGCGGTCGGGTCGCCGCCATCGGTGGCGTGATCGTCCTCCTGCTGGTCGCCGGCGTCTGGTTCGCCTTCACGCACGCGTCCGCGCAGTCGTCAGACAGTAGCCACAAGACGACTGTCAGTAGCAACAGCAGCGGCAAGCCGAGCGCCAGCCCGTCGTCGCAGGTCGCCTCGGGTCCGCTGCAGCTGGTCTCGGAGACTCCGGCGAGCAAGGCCACCGGCGTCAGCGGAACCACCGACATCAAGATCCAGTTCTCAGCTCCGCTGGCTGCAGGTTCCCCGTTGCCGACGATCAAGCCGCGGATCGCCGGCAGCTGGCAGGGCGCCGGCACGAGCACCCTCGAGTTCGTCCCGAGCCGGGGCTTCGACCAGCTGACTCACGTCAAGGTGACCATTCCCGGCGGGCCGCTCGGTGTCCGGTCGGCACACGGCGCGCTGCTGGGCAAGTCAGTGAAGCTGGAGTTCAAGACCGGCCGCTACCAGACCGCGCGACTTGCTGAGCTGCTGGCCCAGCTGGGCTACCTGCCGCTGACCTGGACGGCATCGGCAGGCGCGACCGTACCTGCAGCATCAGACGGTGCTGGCCAGCTGACCGCCGCCTACAGCGCCCCGCAAGGTTCGTACACCTGGCAGTCCGGCTGGCCGAGCGAGCTCCAGGCCTTCTGGCAGAACGGCGACGCCGACAGCCTGATCCTCCAGGGCGCTGTGATGGCCTTCGAGGCCGACCAGGGCCTCGCGGTCGACGGCATCGCCGGGCCGGCCGTCTGGAGCGACCTGTTCAAGGCAGTCGCCGCCGGGCAGGACAACACGCACGGCTACACCTACGCCCTCGCCCGCGAGGGCAACCCGGAGACGCTAACGGTCTGGCACGACGGCCGCGTCATCATGAAGAGCCTGGCCAACACGGGGATCGGGGCTGCGCCGACAACGCTCGGTACCGCCCCGGTCTACCTCAGGTACTACTACCAGGTCATGAAGGGGACAAACCCGGACGGCAGCAAGTACGCCGACCCGGTCTACTACGTCTCCTACTTCCGGTCGGGCGAGGCCGTGCACTACTTCAACCGCGGCTCCTACGGCTTCCCGCAGAGCCTGGGCTGCGTCGAGCTGCCATGGAACAACGCCAAGTTCATCTGGAAGTACATGAACTACGGCACCCTCGTCACGGTCGCTCGCGGCAGCCAGACGCCGTCGACTAGCCCGACTGGGTAGCCGGCTGGACCCGCGCGACCTCGGTCGGCCGTCACCCGGCGGCCGGCCGGCGCGTGACGGCGGGCGTCGGTACCATCAGCACACGGGGGAGCGACTACGCTGCCCCGCGACTGATCCCCACGCGAAGGAGCCAGCCGTGCCTGCCGACAAGCTTCACATCACACTCGCCGGGAGCGAGCACGTGGTGGAAGAGGGCACTACGGCTGGCCTCGCGCTGGCCGACCGCGATGCCGATATCACCGCGATCGCAGCCAAGGTCAACGGTGAGCTCCGCGATCTCGCCTGGCGGCTCGCCGACGGCGACCAGGTCGAGCCGGTGACGATCGACTCCAGCGACGGCCTGAACATCCTGCGCCACTCCACCGCCCACGTACTCGCGCAGGCTGTCCAGGATCTGTTCCCCCAGGCCCTGCTCGGCATCGGTCCGCCCATCGAGAACGGGTTCTATTACGACTTCGACGTGCCGGAGGCATTCACCCCGCAGGACCTGAAGTCGATAGAGCAGAAGATGCGCCAGATCGTCAAGGATGGCCAGCGCTTCAGCCGCCGCGTCGTCACCGACGACGAGGCACGCGCAGAGCTCGCCGACGAGCCTTACAAGCTCGAGCTGATCGGCATCAAGGGCAGCGTCGGCGCCGGGGCAGCTGCGCCCGGCGAGGTCGGGCATGGCGACGCCGGCGAGTCCGTCGAGGTCGGCGGCGCTGAGCTCACCATCTACGACAACCTGGACGCCAAGACCGGCGAAGAGCGCTGGAAGGACCTGTGCCGCGGCCCGCACCTGCCGACAACCAGGAACATCCCGGCCTTCAAGCTGATGCGCACTGGCGGCGCCTACTGGCGCGGCAGCGAGAAGAACCCGCAGCTGCAACGGATCTACGGCACCGCGTGGCCTTCGCGAGAGGCGCAGGAAGCGTACCTCACGCTCCTCGAGGAAGCCGAGAAGCGCGATCACCGCAAGCTCGGCGCAGAGCTCGACCTGTTCAGCTTCCCGCCCGAGATCGGCAGCGGGCTGCCGGTCTTCCACCCGAAGGGCGGCATCGTCCGCAAGGCGCTGGAGGACTACTCGCGCCAGCGCCACGAGCAGGCCGGCTACGAGTTCGTGTATACCCCGCACATTACGAAGTCGGAGCTGTTCGAGACCTCGGGGCACCTGCAGTGGTACGCCGACGGCATGTACCCGCCCATGGAACTTGAGGGCGCGAGGTACTACCCCAAGCCGATGAACTGCCCGATGCACATCCTGATCTACGCATCGCGCGGCCGGTCGTACCGCGAGCTCCCGGTCCGGCTCTTCGAGTTCGGCACCGTGTACCGGTTCGAGAAATCCGGGGTCGTGCACGGCCTCACCAGGGCACGCGGCTTCACCCAGGACGACTCGCATATCTTCTGCACGCCCGATCAGCTCCAGGGTGAGCTTGCCAGCCTGCTCGATTTCGTCGTGGGGCTGCTGCGTGACTACGGCCTGACCGAGTTCGAGGCCGAGTTGTCCACCCGCCCCGAGAAGTTCGTCGGCGAGATTGACGAGTGGGACAAGGCCGAGGCCGCGCTCAAGTACGCGCTGGACAAGTCAGGCCTGCCGTACGTGATCGCCGAAGGCGAGGGTGCCTTCTACGCGCCCAAGATCGACGTGCACGTCAAGGATGCGATCGGCCGGCGCTGGCAGCTTTCGACGCTCCAGGTGGACTTCCAGGAGCCGGGCCGGTTCGGGATCGAATACCAGGCCGCCGACGGCAGCAGGCAGCGCCCGTACATGATCCACCGGGCTCTGTTCGGCTCGATAGAGCGGTTCTTCGGGATTCTCACCGAGCATTACGCGGGCGCGTTTCCGCCCTGGCTGGCCCCGGTCCAGGTGGTCGGCATCCCGATCTCGGACGCGCACGTGGAGTACCTGCAGACCGTCGCTACCCGGCTGCGCGAGCACGGCATCCGGGCCGAAGTCGACACCAGCGACGACCGGATGCAGAAGAAGATCCGCACCGCACAGCGGCAGAAAGTGCCGTACATGCTGCTGGCAGGCGATGACGACGTGGCTGCCGGCGCGGTGTCGTTCCGGTACCGCAACGGCGAGCAGAAGAACGGCGTTCCTGTCGTCGACGCTATTGCCGAGATCACCGGAGCAGTAGCCAGCCGGATCCAGGTCTGACGCCTGTGCCCGACCGCGTGCCAGGGCCGGAGGAACTTGACGCCGGCTACGAAGAAGTGCCGGGCAGGCGCGACAGCGATGCGGGCGAGCCGTACCAGGACGAGCCATACCAGATCGCACCCGACGGACTACAGCGGCTGTGGATGCCGCACCGGCTCGCGTACATCAAGGGCGAAGGCAAGCCGGCTGACGGCAGCTCGGTGCAGTGCCCGTTCTGCGAGATACCGAAACTGAGCGACGAGGACGGCCTGATCGTGGCACGCGGCCTGCAGGTGTACGCAGTGCTGAACCTGTACCCGTACAACAGCGGGCACATCATGGTGGTCCCGTACCGGCACGTCGCCGACTACACCGACCTGACCGAGCCGGAGACTGCCGAACTCGCGGACTTCACCAAGCGCTCCATGACCGCGCTGCGCGACGCGTCCCAGGCGCAAGGATTCAACATCGGCATGAACATGGGTGGCGTGGCCGGCGCCGGCATCGCAGCGCACCTGCATCAGCACGTGGTGCCGCGGTGGGGCGGGGACGCCAACTTCATGCCGGTCGTGGGCCGCACCAAAGTGCTCCCGCAGCTGCTGGCCGACACCCGCGTGGTCCTCGCGGCCGCCTGGCCCGGCCAAGGGAAGCTCCCGGCCGGCTGAGACGAGCTGGTTGCGGGCGCGGCCGGCGTCAGGCTCTGGTCCACGGGCCGCGGCCGGCGTCAGGCTCGGTCACGGCCGCGGCGCATCAGGCTCGAGTCGACCACACTAAGGTGACTCGACCTCACACCGCCGCGCTCGGCCGCCAGGCCCACATTTCACTCGTTTTTGCGGCGCGAACCGGGGCAAAACATCCCAGCCGACCGACAAAATCGATGAAATGTCGACAGGGCCGCGCCGGTTATAAGTGCTTTGCGCGCTATAGGTGATTAGTAGCAGTGGCGCCGAGGGGAAACAGCACGCCTAGGTCGGTCGCTCGGGCAGCGCGCGGACGGGACGCACGGGCCCGAGGCAGCCGTTTAGTGTGGCTGCCTCGGCGTCCGCGCATGCCCGGCCGACCAGGCACGCGCCCGGTCGGTGCCGCCCGGTAGCAACCGGCCCTGCCCGCCGGTAGTCCGCGCGCCTGCAGGCTCGGGCCGGGCCGCAAGTGCCCGTTTCCCGGCTGAGATCAGGTTTGCTGAGCCGCGGCCACTTTCTCCGCGAGGTGCGACGGCAGCGGCTCGTATCTCAGGTAACTACGGGTGAACGAGCCAGTGCCGTGCGACATCGAGCGCAGGTCGATCGCGTACCGGGTGACCTCGAGCTCGGGGATCTCGGCTTTCACCAGGGTGCGCCCCCCGGCTACTGCCTCGGTGCCGAGCACGCGGCCGCGCCGGGATGACAGGTCGGACATCACCGCGCCGACATAGTCGTCCGCGACGAGCACGGATACCTCGTCGACCGGCTCGAGCAGCTGGACCTGCGCCCTCGCGGCGGCGTCCTTCAGCGCGGCGCGGCCGGCCTTCTGGAACGCCATGTCCGAGGAGTCGACCGAGTGCGCCTTACCGTCGTACAAGGTGACCCTGACGTCGACCATCGGATAGCCGGTCAGCACACCCTGTTCCATCTGGGCCCGGACGCCCTTCTCCACCGAGGGGATGAACTGGCGCGGGACCACGCCGCCGACGATCTTGTCGACGAACTCGAAACCTCCACCCGATCCGAGCGGCTCGATCTCGACGCTGCAGATCCCGTACTCGCCGTGGCCGCCCGACTGCTTGACGTTGCGGCCGAGGCCCTGGGCCTTGCCTGCCACCGTCTCGCGCAACGGCACGCGCAGAGCCACCTGCTCGACCGCCACGCTGTATCGGCTGGACAACCGGTCCAGCGCCAGGTCGATGTGCGCCTCGCCCATGCACCACAGCACGAGCTGGTGAGTCTCGGCATTGTTTTCCAGCCGCAGCGTCGGGTCCTCTGCAACCAGCCTGGCGAGAGCCTGCGACATCTTGTCTTCGTCAGCCTTGGACTTAGCCTGAATCGCCACCGGCAGCAACGGCTCTGGCATCGCCCAGGGCTCCATCAGCAGCGGATGATCCTTGTCCGAGAGGGTGTCGCCGGTCTCTGCCGTGGCCAGCTTGGCCACCGCGCAGATGTCGCCCGCCAGGCAGCTCGACATTGGCCGCTGCTGCTTGCCGAGTGGCGAGGTGATGGCGCCTACGCGCTCGTCCTCGTCGTGGTCGGCATGCCCGCTGGCCGCGCGGCCGTGGCCGGACACGTGCACGACGGCGTCTGGCCGCAGCGTGCCGGAGAACACCCGGACCAGGCTGACCCGGCCGACGTACGGGTCCGATGTCGTCTTGACCACCTCAGCGAGCAGCGGGCCGTCCGGATCGGACGTCAGCCCGTTGACAGCCTTTCCGTCTGGGGTCGTTACCTCCGGCATCGGGTGCTCAGCAGGGGACGGAAACGCCTGAGTGATGACCTCGAGCAGTTCGTCCATGCCTATGTGGTGCGGGGCCGAGGAAGCCAGCACCGGGTAGAAGCTGCCGCGCGCCACGGCTTTCTCCAGGTCCTCGATCAGGCCCTTGACGTCCAGCTCGGCACCGGAGAGGTAGGAGTCCATCAGGGACTCGTCCTCGCTCTCCTGGATGATCGCCTCGATCAGCGAACCGCGTGCCTCCTCGACCCGGTCTGCCTGCGCGCCGGGGATATCGGTATCTGAGCGTTTGCCGCCGGAGTAGTCGTAGAAGCGCTGCGACAACAGGCCGATGAGGCCCTGCACGTTGCCCTGGCCGTCGGCGACCGGCAGGTAAAGCGGCGCAACCGACTCGCCGAACGCAGTCCGGCAGGCGGCAAGTGCCTCGTCGAAGTCGCCGCGCTGGTGGTCGATCTTGGTAATCACCACGGCCCGCGGCGTGCCGACGGCAGCGCACTCATCCCAGAGCATCTGAGTCAGGCCGTCAACGCCGTCGGCGGCCGAGACGGTGAACAGCGCCGCGTCCGCGGCACGCAGCCCGGCTCGCAGATCGCCGGTGAAGTCGGCGTAACCAGGCGTGTCCAGCAGGTTGACCTTCACGCCCTCGCGCGTGAACGGCACGACGGTCAGGTTGACCGAGCGCCCCTGCCGGATCTCGACTTCGTCGAAGTCGCTGGTGGTACTGCCGTCCTCGACCCGGCCCTCGCGCTGGATCGTGCCGGTGGAGACCAGCAGGGCCTCGGCCAGCGTGGTCTTTCCTGCTCCCGAGTGGCCGACCAGCACCACGTTGCGCACGCTTTCGGGCTGGCCGGCCGTTGATGTCCGGCCGGCGGCTCCTGCTGCGTGAGACTTGTCCGCCATCCGCATCGCCTCCTGAGCGCTGAGTTAGGTTCCTACCTTGTCCCGCCCTTTGTCTGTTGTCCGGTTCGGTGTGGCCCGGCCCCGGCCGCGTCCCGTGGTAATTACTTGTTGCCCTATGGTCCGCTTCCGCACGCCCAGCCTTTACCTGCTAGTCGGTGTTAACAAGACCTTGACTAGATTGAATTAGCACTTGCCTCGGCTCACGGGCCACCCGGGGTGACCCAGCGGGCGCCACTGCGGCCGCGCTCGCCAGTAGGATCAACGCGCCATGCTCAAAGTCTTGCGGCCCGCTCTCGCGCGCGTGCTGACACCGGTTGGCCAGGCTCCTGGCCAAGACGCCAGTGACACCGAACGCGCTCACGATTATCGGCACGATCGGCATGTCGGCCGGCGCGCTGTGGCTTTTCCCGACCGGCCATCTGTTCGCCGGGGTGATGGTCTGCACCGGCTTCGTGCTGACCGACATGCTCGACGGCACGCTGGCACGGATCAAGGGGACGACCGGAAAGTTCGGCGCGTTCCTTGACTCGACCATGGACCGGGTAGCCGACGCGGCGGTGTTCGCCGGGCTGGCCGCCTGGTTCGTGCTCGGCGGGCATTACAGGCTGCTGGCCGGACTTTCGGTCTTCTGCCTGGTGTCCGGCGCGCTGGTGTCTTACGCGAAGGCGCGCGCCGAGAGCCTCGGCCTGAAGTGTGACGTCGGCTTCGCAGAGCGGACCGAACGGTTGCTTATCGGCCTAGTTGCCACGGGGCTGGCCGGGCTTGGCGTACCGTATGTCCTTTCTATCGGGCTCTGGATTCTCGCGGCGGTGAGCGCGTTCACGTTCGGCCAGCGCGTCTTGGCGGCGCGCCGGTCAGCGGCGGAGCTCGCGGCTGCCGGGAACCAGCCAGATTCCGAGTCTGTTAGTGCGGCTACCGGTGACCAGCAGGACTCCGGGCCGGGAGGATTAGGGATATGCCTGGAGTGAAGGAGCGGTTGATAACGACCGGCTACAGCCTGGGCTGGAGTGTTGTCTGTAAGGTGCCGGAGTCCTGGGCGCAGCGGGCTTTTCAGTTCTTCGGGGACCTGGCCTGGCGGCGACAGGGCCGGTGGTTCAGCAGCTCGAGGCCAATCTGGTGCGCGTGCTCGGCCCGGACGTCGACGGGAAGACACTGCGCGCGGTGTCCCGCGAGGGCATGCGCTCGTATGCCCGCTACTGGCTTGAGGTGTTCCGGCTGCCGGTCATGCCGGTCGAGCGGCTCGTCGAAGGCATGCACGCGGAGGGCCCGTTCGACACGGCCTTCGGGTACCTCGCCGAGGGCCGTGGCGTCGTCTTCGCGCTGCCGCACATGGGGAACTGGGATCAGGCCGGCGCATGGATCATGGCCAAAGGGGCAGGCTCCATCACGGCCGTCATGGAGCGGCTCAAGCCCGAGTCGGTGTACGAGAAGTTCGTCGCCTTCCGCGAGGGCCTTGGCATGGAGGTCCTGCCCGCCAGTGGCGGCGCCAGGCCGTTCGGCATCCTGGCGCAGCGGTTGCGGACCGGCAAGGTCGTGGTCCTGGTCGCGGACCGGGATGTCACCGGCACCGGGATCGAGGTCGACTTCTTTGGCGAGAAGTGCATGATGCAGCCAGGGTCCGGCTGCGCTGGCCGTGCAGACCGGGGCCGCGCTGATGCCGGTCAACCTCTGGTTCGACGGCGACGGCTGGGGCGGTGCGCATCGGCGAGGAGATACCGGTGCCCTGCGCTGCCCATCCGCAAGGAGCAGTGTCGCGTCGATGATGCAGGACGTCGCCCGGTTCTTCGAGGACGGCATCCGCGAGCATCCGCAGGACTGGCACATGCTGCAGCCGGTGTTCGTCGCCGACCTCGATCCGGAGCGGCAGGCAGCCGCCCGGGCAGCGCGCCGCCAGGAACGGGCAGTATCGCCGGTGAGGACGCGCCATGAGAATCGGCCTGGTCTGCCCATATACCTGGGAAGTGCCCGGCGGCGTCCGGGAGCACGTCAGCGGCCTCGCCGAGGCGCTGATGGAGCTGGGCCACGAGGTCTCGGTGATCGCGCCCGCCGACGACGACGCCGTCCTGCCGCCCTACGTGGTGCCCGCTGGCCGGGCTGTGCCGGTGCCGTACAACGGCTCGGTTGCCAGGCTCTCGTTCGGCTTCCTGTCCGCCAGCCGGGTGCGCCGCTGGCTGAAGGACGGCGACTTCGACGTCCTGCACGTGCACGAGCCGGCCGCGCCGAGCCTGTCGCTGCTGGCGTGCTGGGTCGCGGACGGGCCGATCGTGGCCACGATGCACGCGGCGATGCCGCGGTCGCGCGCACTGCACGCCGCGCAGCCGATCCTGGCCTCGGCCCTGGAGAAGATCAGCGGCCGGATCGCGGTGGCCGAGGCGGCCAGGAACACGCTTGTCGAGCACCTCGGCGGCGATGCCGTGCTGATCCCTAACGGCGTGCACGTCAGCCGGTTCGAGAAGGCCGAGCCGCTGCCCGGCTTCCCCGGCACCGGCGGCACGCTCGGGCTTCCTCGGCCGGATGGACGAGCCGCGCAAGGGCCTGGACATCCTGCTGGCCGCCTTCACGATGATGGCGCAGGAGCGGCCGGCGCTGCGCCTGCTGATCGCCGGCCGGGGCGACACCGGCGAAGTGCTGGACCAGGTGCCGCGCCCGCTGCGGGACCGGGTCGTGCTGCTGGGACAGGTCAGCGACGCGGACCGGATCCGGATGCTGCACTCGGTGGACGTGTTCTGCGCGCCGAACACCGGCGGCGAGAGCTTCGGCTATGTGCTGGTCGAGGCGATGGCGTCGGGCGCCCCGATCGTGGCCAGTGACCTCGAGGCATTCCGCCAGGTGCTGCGCGGCGGTGAGGCGGGCGAGTTGTTCGAGACCGGGAACGCAGCCGGCCTCGCGGAGGCTGCCGGGCGGCTTCTGGACGACCCGGGCCGCCGGGCGACGCTAGCGGCGGCTGCGTCCGTCGCGGTCCGCGAGTTCGACTGGTCCGTGGTGGCGCGGGACGTGGTGCGGGTGTACCAAGCGGTCGCGCCGGCCGCCGGACGGGTGGCGGTCGCCCTATGACGGCGTTGACCAGCATCATCGTCATCGTCGTCATGGCG
Source organism: uncultured Actinomycetota bacterium (assembly GCA_963831615.1). Lineage (GTDB taxonomy): Bacteria > Actinomycetota > Actinomycetes > Streptosporangiales > Streptosporangiaceae > JAJYUU01. Next base: position 2,620,226 of record CAWHQU010000008.1, read on the forward strand.
ATGATCGGGGTCTACATCTCCTGGCGGGCGGGCCGCCTGGACCGCCTGCACGCGCGCCTGGAAGCAGCACGGTTCGCGCTGGACGCCGCCCTGCTCCGGCGCAGCTCGACCGCTCTGGAGCTGGCGTCGTCCGGTCTGCTGGATCCGGCAACCAGCGTGCTGCTGGCCGGCGCGGCACACGACGCCCGGTCCGCGGAGCCTGCCAGGGAACTGGCGGAAAGCGACCTGACCAGGGCGCTGCGGGCGGTGTTCAGCCAGCCAGACTTCCGGGCTTTGCTGGCAGGCCGGGAGGGCGCCGAGGAACTGCTCAGCGAGCTGGAAAGCGCGTCCCATCAGGTGTTCCTGGCCCGGAAGTTCTACAACGACGCGGTGGCCGCCACTCAGGCCGCCCGGCAGCGCTGGCTGGTGCGGATCTTCAGGCTGGCCGGCCGGGCGCCGTTCCCGGAGTTCTTCGAGATCGACGACTCGCTGGTGCCCGCCGACGAGGCGGCAGGACGCGGCGCTGATCTGCCGCACCTCACCCGCTGATCTGCCGCACCTCACCCGCTGAGCGCATCTGGCCGCCGTCGGGCGCGGACGACTGACGGAAAAATTGCTATCGTTGTTTGTGGGTGACAACAGAAGCACTTCCCTGCGAGGTCAGGAAGTGCTATCAGCGCTTACCGGGCGCTTCGGTCCGGCCGGGTTCAGCCTGGCGCGTGCAGTTAATCCGGCACCTGTGGTTGACCAGGCAGCTGTGGTTGACCAGGCACCTGTGGTTAACCAGGCACCTGTGGTTAACCAGGCACCGCACAGGCTGTCAGCCGCCGGTCACACGTTGCCTACGATGGATTCACCGTCATCAGCTAAGTGAGGTTTGCCGTGTCCGTCCAGAATGCAGCAGAAAGTTCCGAGCGCCCCGGCGGCACCGCCACGGCCGCAGGGCCAGGCCGCCAGCAGGGCGGGCAGGCGCAGACGGGCACGAGCCTGGTTAAGCGCGGCATGGCCGACATGCTTAAGGGCGGCGTCATCATGGACGTCGTCACGCCCGAGCAAGCCAAGGTCGCCGAGGACGCTGGCGCCGTCGCGGTCATGGCGCTCGAGCGCGTCCCGGCCGACATCCGCGCCCAGGGCGGGGTCGCCAGGATGAGCGACCCGGACATGATCGACGGCATCATCGCTGCCGTCTCTATCCCGGTCATGGCCAAGTGCCGCATCGGCCATTTCGCCGAGGCCCAGGTGCTGCAGGCCATCGGCGTCGACTACATCGACGAGTCAGAGGTCCTGACGCCCGCCGACGAGGCGCACCACGTGGACAAGTGGGACTTCACCGTTCCCTTCGTCTGTGGTGCCACCAACCTCGGCGAGGCGCTGCGCCGCATCACCGAGGGCGCGGCGATGATCCGCTCCAAGGGTGAGGCCGGCACGGGCAACGTGGTCGAGGCCACCAGGCACATGCGCGCGATCAGGTCGCAGATCCGCAGGCTGTCCACGCTGTCGCCAGAAGAGCTGTACACCGCCGCCAAGGAGTTGCAGGCGCCGTACGGGCTCGTCGCTGAGGTCGCGGCAGCGGGCCAGCTCCCGGTCGTGCTCTTCACGGCCGGCGGGATCGCGACGCCTGCCGACGCCGCGATGATGATGCAGCTCGGGGCAGACGGGGTCTTCGTCGGCTCGGGCATCTTCAAATCCGGCGACCCGGCCGCACGGGCGGCGGCGATCGTGAAGGCGACTACCTTCTACGACGACCCGGACGTGATCGCGAAGGTGTCCCGCGGACTCGGCGAGCCGATGGTCGGCATCAACCTGGACACGCTCCCGCCGGAGCAGCGCTACGCGGGCCGTGGCTGGTGACGGGGCTGACAGAGCTGACAGGACCGGCGGGGCACGGCAGGACGCAGCGCACGCCGCAGGTGGGCGTGCTCGCGCTGCAGGGCGACGTTGCGGAGCACGTGCGCGCGCTGCGTGAATCCGGCGCCGTGCCGTCGGCCGTCCGCCGCCCGGAGGAACTGGACCGGGTCGAGGGACTGATCATTCCCGGCGGTGAGTCGACGACGATCTGGAAATTGATCGACATCTTCGCCCTGGCCGAGCCGCTACGGAAGCGCATCGCTGACGGCATGCCCGTGTTCGGCTCCTGCGCCGGCCTGATCATGCTCGCCGACCGGCTGCCCGATCCCGCCTCCGGCCAGCAGACGCTGGGCGGGATCGACATGACCGTCCGGCGGAACGCCTTCGGCCGCCAGGTTGACTCGTTCGAGCGCGACCTCCACGTCAAGGGCATCGACGGGCCGGCCTACCGGGCGGTCTTCATCCGTGCCCCGTGGGTGGACGAGGTCGGGCCGAGTGTCGAGATTCTCGCCACCGAGCCGGGCACGAGTAGGATCGTCGCGGTTCGCCAGGGTCGGGCACTAGCCACGTCGTTCCATCCCGAGCTCACCCCGGACTGGCGCATCCACAAGATGTTCGTCGACATGGTGAGGGAAGCGGCATGAGTGGCCACTCCAAGTGGGCAACCACCAAGCACAAGAAGGCGGTGGTTGACGCCCGTCGCGGCAAGCTGTTCGCCAAGCTGATCAAGAACGTGGAAGTCGCAGCACGCAGCGGCGGTCCCGATCCAGCCGGCAACCCGACCCTGTACGACGCCGTGCAGAAGGCCAAGAAGAGCTCCGTGCCGAACGACAACATCGACCGCGCGATCCGGCGCGGCGGTGGCCTTGAGGCAGGCGGCGCGGCTTACGAGACGATCACCTACGAGGGTTACGCGCCGGGTGGCGTTGCCGTGCTGGTCGAGTGCCTGACCGACAACAGGAACCGGGCCGCGTCTGACGTTCGCGTCGCCTTCACCCGCAATGGGGGTTCGATGGCTGACCCCGGTTCGGTTTCGTACCTGTTCAGCCGCCGCGGCGTCGTCATCGTGCCGAAGGCCGACGGCGTCGGCGAGGACGACGTACTGGCTGCGGTCCTGGACGCCGGCGCCGAGGAGGTCAACGACCTCGGCGAGTCGTTCGAAGTGATCAGCGATCCTGGCGACCTGGTGACCGTCCGCACTGCCCTGCAGAGCGCCGGGCTCGACTACGAGTCGGCGGAACGCCCGTTCCTCGCATCGGTCGAGGTCGACCTGGACGAGGACAACGCCAGAAAGGTGTTCCGGCTGGTCGAGGCCCTCGAGGACTCCGACGACGTGCAGGACGTGTACGCGAATTACAACGTTTCTGACGACATCCTGGAGAAGATCGGGTGAGCTGCCAGAACGGAAAAATCCGGCGGGAACGGGCACGGGTGGCCAACTGACTTCCATCGAGATCCGGCCGTTCGGGTCAGCCGACGACCTGGATGCCGAGGTAGACCTGCGCCGCCGCTCGTTCGGCCCGGTCTCGCCCGATGGCCGCGCTCGCACGATCGCGAGTGCGCAGCAAAGCATCGAAGCCGGTGAGATGTTCGGCGCGTTCGACGGCACGCGGCTGGTGGCAAGTGCCCGTTTCCATAACATGCGGCAGTGGTGGCAAGGCCAGTCCATGCCGATGGCCGGGGTGGGCGGCGTCAAGGTCGCCCCGGAGTACCGCGGTCGCGGCGTCGGCAGGGCGCTGATGAACGGGTTGATTCCGGAACTGGTCGCGCGAGGCTATCCGGTCTCGACGCTCTACCCGGCGACCGCGCCGCTGTACCGGTCGCTGGGCTGGGAGCTGGCTGGCGGCCGCTACGAGACGACGGTGCCGATGCAGGCGCTGGCCAGGCTGCTCGCGCCAGATCAGGCTGCGACAGTCCAGGCTGCGGGCGGCAGCGGCGCGGGAAGCTCAGCTGCCGTGGCTGGCCTGCGCCGGGCTACTGTCGCGGACGCTGCCGTGGTGGCCGAGACCATGGGCCAGGTGTACGTATCGCTGCGCGACTGCGGCCAGGCCGCCTTCGACCTGGGCGCGATCGCGGACTGGCTGGACGACGACGATCACTTCGCCTACCTGGCCGACGACGGGTTCCTGAGCTACCGCTGGGCGAATGTCCACGAGAGCGTCCGGGTGGAGGTGCTGGCGGCGGCCTCCGCGTCGACGGCCAGGGCATTCTGGCAGCTGCTCGCCTCACACGGGACGATGGCCGACGAAGTGCGCGCCTGCCTCGCGCCAGACGATCCGGTCAGCTGGCTCATCGCCGAACCCGTCGCCGCCGTGCGGCAGGCCTGGAAGTGGATGCTCCGCCTTATCGACGTTCCGGCGGCCGTGGCGGCGCGCGGCTTCCCGGCCGCCGTCGAGGCGTCGGTCCTGCTTGAGGTGGCCGACGACGTGCTTCCGGCCAATGCCGGACGCTGGCGTCTGGAGGTCAGCGACGGCAGCGGCAAGATCGGGCACGTCGGCCCGCTCTCTCCGGCCGGGGAGGGTGGTCCGGTGCTGCGCCTGGGCGCGCGCGGCATCGCTGCGCTCTACGCGGGCCTCCCGCTCGCTATGCTGCGCCAGGCCGGCCTGGCGTCCGGCGGCGATCAGGCCAGCGACGAGGCACTGGACAGCGCCTTCGGCGGCCGTCCCGCGTACATGGTGCACGATTTCTGACAGCCCAGCGTGCCGTCGCCCGGCCTGGCCCGGAACCCGGTAACGTGCTGGCCGAACAGGTGTTCTTTCGCAGTGGTCGCAGACGGGCGGCCGGGCAGGACGGTGACCGGGTGCGCGTGCTTGGCGTGGATCCTGGCCTGACCCGGTGCGGCCTCGGGGTCGTCGAGGGGGAGCCAGGGCGGTCCCTGCGGCTGATCGGCACCGATGTGGTCCGCACGCCGGCCGGCGACGATATCGGCTCCCGGCTGCTGGCTCTGGAGACCGAGCTGGATCAGTGGCTGGACCGCCATCAGCCAGACGCGGTGGCGGTCGAGCGCGTCTTCAGCCAGCGCAACGTCCGCACCGTGATGGGCACCGCGCAAGCCGGGGCAGTAGCGATCGTGTGCGCGGCCCGGCGCGGCGTGCCGGTGGCGCTGCATACCCCGAGCGAGGTCAAAGCCGCGGTCACTGGCAGCGGCCGGGCCGGCAAGCAGCAGGTCACCGAGATGGTGACCAGGCTGCTGCGGCTGGCTGACCCGCCGCGGCCCGCTGACAGCGCGGACGCGCTCGCACTGGCTATCTGCCACCTGTGGCGCGGCACCGCTCAAGCCCGGCTCGCGCAGCAGCTGGCCGCAGCTGATCGTCGCCAGTCAGCCCTGCGAGCCGGCGGAGGTACCCGATGATCGCGCACGTGTCCGGCCCCGTCGCCAGCATCGCCCCGGACGGGGCGGTGATCGACGTCGGCGGGGTCGGCCTGCTGGTCCAGTGCACCCCCGGAACCCTGGCCGGGTTGCGGCTGGGCGAGCGAGCGCGGGTCGCCACGTCGCTGATCGTCAGGGAAGATTCACTGACGTTGTACGGCTTTGCCAGCGAAGACGAACGGAACACCTTCGAACTGCTGCAGACCGCGAGCGGCGTCGGGCCCCGGCTGGCCCAGGCCATGCTCGCGGTGCTGACGCCGGACGCGCTGCGCCGCGCCGTTGCGGCCGAGGACCTGGCCGTGCTGACCTCGGTGCCCGGTATCGGCCGGAAGGGGGCGCAGCGGATCGTGCTGGAACTGGCCGGGCGGCTCGGCGCGCCCGCCGACGGTAGCGGCGCGGGCCTCGCTCGCGGTCCGGCGGCTGGTGTGGCGCCGCAGTGGCGGGATCAGGTCCGGGCGGGCCTGGTCAGCCTCGGCTGGCAGGCGCGCGAGGCCGAACAGGCGATCTCGGTGATCGAGCCCGAGCTGGATGGGGCCAATCTGGGCGGGGGCGAGCCAGCGGAGGTCGATGTGGCGGTAGCGCTCAGGGCCGCCCTGCGCGTGCTGGGACGGTCATGACCGGGCCCGGTGCGGACGTGCCCGGTGCGGACGGGCCTGGTGCAGGCCGGCCCAGTGCGAACCAGCCGGGCGCGGACCGGACGGTTTCCGCGCTCGCCGACGCCGACGACCGGGTAGTCGAGGGAGCCCTGCGGCCCAAGCGGCTGAGTGAGCTGATCGGCCAGAACCGCGTCCGCGAGCAGCTGTCGCTGGTACTGGAAGGGGCACTGCGCCGTGGCCGGGCACCCGACCATGTGCTGCTGTCCGGCCCGCCGGGACTGGGCAAGACGACGCTTGCCATGATCATCTCCGCCGAGCTGGGCGCACCGATGCGGATCACCAGCGGTCCTGCCATTGAGCGAGCCGGGGATCTGGCCGCCATCCTGTCCACTTTGACCGAAGGCGAAGTCGTCTTCATCGACGAGATCCACCGGGTGGCCAGGCCCGCCGAGGAGATGCTCTACCTGGCCATGGAGGACTTCCGGGTCGACGTGGTCATCGGCAAGGGGCCGGGTGCGACCGCGATTCCGCTGGAAATCGCTCCGTTCACGCTGGTCGGTGCGACGACCAGGGCCGGGTTGCTGCCGGCCCCGCTGCGGGACAGATTCGGGTTCACTGCCCATCTCGATTTCTACGAACCGGACGAACTGGGCATCATCGTGCGCCGCTCGGCTGGCCTGCTCGGAGTCGCCCTGCGGGAGGACGGCGCAGACGAGATCGCGGGCCGGTCGCGCGGCACGCCGCGCATCGCCAACCGGCTGCTTCGCCGGGTGCGGGACTTTGCCGAGGTTCGCGGCGACGGAGTGGTGACCAGGGACTGCGCGCGGGCGGCGCTGGAGCTGTATGAGGTGGACGAGAGTGGTCTGGACCGCCTCGACCGGGCCGTCCTCGGCGCGCTGGTCAGCAGATTCGGCGGCGGCCCGGTTGGCCTGTCCACCCTTGCGGTCGCGGTCGGCGAGGAGGCCGAGACGGTCGAGGTCGTCGCAGAGCCGTTCCTGGTTCGCGCCGGGCTGATCGCCCGCACGCCGCGTGGCCGGGTGGCGACTCCAGCTGCCTGGGAGCATCTCGGCTTGCCGGTGCCGCGCCAGGCCAGCTGGGCGCGGCGGGCTGGCAATGTGATCGAATGGGCAGGTCAGGGCGATAACGGCGGCGACGACGAGGCCACGCTTTTCGACTGAGCGAGAGGTCAGCTACTCGCGACGGAGCGTGACGCCGGATCGCAGGCTGGTCACGATCACTTGCCAGAGGCCGTAGCCTGTTGGTGCGTGGCGCGCACGCCGCTACACTGCGGCAGTTGGTTCAAAACACGCCACTTCGGCGCTGCCATCCGGTCCACATCCGGTACCGGCCAGCATGCTGGCGGCCGGGGCAGAAACTAATCGGAAGGATGCCCCTCGATGGGGACGACACAGATTCTCGCCGCCGCTGAGGCGACTAGTTCCAAAGGCGGTGACAGCTCACTGCTGATCATCGTCGTGATCTTCGCGGTCATGATGATCTTCATGTTCCGGTCCCAGCGCAGGCGTCAGCGATCGGTGCAGGACACCCAGCGCCAGATCCTGCCCGGGAGCCGGATCCGCACTACGTTCGGGGTGTACGGAACCGTGATCGAGAACGATGACCGCAACGTCATCATCGAGATCGCGCCAGGTACCCGGATCAAGATGCTGCGGCAGGCGATTGCCGCTGTCGTGCCCGATGACGAGCCCGACGGCGTGGCGCAGACGATGCCGACCTTCGGTGAGACCAGTTCGGACACCAGTGACCAGACTGGGTCGGATTTCAACGGTGACGGTACGTCGGGCAAGCCCGACAACCGTAGCGATCTGACTATTTAGTTAGCCTCTTAGTTAAGCCTCGCCGCACGAGTGCGCCGCCATTAGCCGCGTCGCACCCGGCCTAGCGAAAGACAAGGGCACCCGTGGCACCCCGAAGCACCCCCAGCTCCTATCCGGGGCGGTATCTGACCGCCCTGGTTGTGCTGCTTATCGTGATGCTCGCCAGCGTGCTAGGCGGCAATATCTTCAAGCCTGCCGACTGGCACAAGAGCTTCAAGGTCGGCCTGGGGCTCGACCTGTCCAGCGGTACGTCCATCACCCTGAGGGCAGCTCTGCCGCACGGCGGGACGCCCAGCCAGGGTGAGATGACCAAGGCGATCCAGATCATGACCAACCGGGTCGAGGCCACTGGTCTCACCGGTTCGACGGTGGTCCAGCAGGGTCCCAGCGAGATCGTCGTGTCCGTACCCGGGGCCGGCGCGCAAAAGGTCGCCACGCTAGTTGGTGAGACGGCGCTGCTGCGGATGCGCCAGGTGCTGCTGTTTGCGCCGAACACCGTCACGGCTGGTGCGACGCCTACGCCTACGCCGTCGACGTCCACCAAGCCGAAGGCGAGCTCAGGGTCGTCGAGCCCGTCGCCTTCCACGTCGGCGAGCGACTCCTCGTCAGCTAGCGCTTCCTCGACTCCGAGCACGTCCTCCTCGGGCGGCTCCGGCCAGGCGGTCGGCGCCAGCCAGCTTGGCGCGACGTCGTCGCCGTCTCCGAGCACCTCGGCCTCGAGTACGCCGTCCGCGACAGCCAGCCCGAGCTCCAGTCCATCGGCGAGTTCCGGCTCGTCCGCGACGGGCAAACCCACGCTTGCGACGACGGCCGACGGCGAAGGTGACGCGAGCATGCTCACCGCCACGACGACGAAGCTCTTCAACGAGCTCAACTGCACCGCTAAAGAGGGCTGGAAGCAGCAGATTTACCACAGCGTCCCGAACAACTGGGACAACCCGAGCGTGCAGACGGTCACCTGCTTCAAGGCTCCCGGCAACGTCTGGGAAAAGTACGCGCTGAGTAAGGCCGTCGTCCAGGGCAAGGACCTGAGCAACGTCCAGGCCGTCGACCAGGCGACCGGCTGGGTGGTCCAGTTCGACGTGAAGAGCCCGGCGTCCGCGGCGCTGGGGGCCCTCACCACCGAGATGTCGTCGAAGTACTACAGCAGCAGCACTGGACAGGCGTCATCCCCGCTTGACGACCTGGCCATCGTGCTCGACGGGCAGCTGCAGGGCGCGCCTCCGCAGGTCACCACCCCGTTCTCGACCTCTGGTCAGATCGAGGGGGGCACTGGCAACGGGTTCACTCAGAATCAGGCGTCCACGCTCGCCGATGTGCTGAAGTACGGCAGCTTGCCGCTGTCGTTCAAGAACCTGTACACCGCGGGGGTGTCCGCGTCACTCGGCGCCGATCAGCTGTCGGCCGGCCTGTTCGCCGCGATGATCGGCCTGCTGCTCGTGGTGATCTACTCGTTCCTCTACTACCGCGGGCTTGGCATCGTCTCGGTGCTCAGCCTGGCGATCGCCGCGGCGGTCTCCTACCTGTCGGTCATCCTGCTCTCGAGGTACGAGGACTTCACGCTGAGCCTGGCTGGCATTGCCGGCCTGATCGTCGCGATCGGCATCACCGCCGACTCCTTCATCGTGTACTTCGAGCGATTGCGCGACGAGGTGCGCGACGGAAGATCGCTGCGATCTGCCGTCGAACGCGGCTGGGGCCGGGCCAGGCGAACGATCCTGGTCTCCGACACCGTGTCGTTCCTTGCCGCCCTGCTGCTGTACATCCTGTCTGAGGGTGACGTTCGCGGCTTCGCGTTCACGCTCGGCCTGACCACGCTAGTTGACGTGCTGGTGGTGTTCCTGTTCACCAAGCCGATGGTCACGCTGCTGGCCCGCACCAAGTTCTACGGCCAGGGCCATCCGCTGTCCGGCCTTGATCCGCGCAGGCTCGGCTCCAGGGCGCCCTGGCGCGGCGGCGGGCGAGCTGCTGCCAGCAGCAGCGCTGCGGTCGCTGCGGCGCGGACCTCGACCAGCTCCAGGGAGGCGTGATGTCGCGGGTAGGCAACCTGACCGGTCGGCTGTACCGCGGCGAGGTCTCCATCGACTTCGTCAGCCGGAAGAAGCTCTGGTACACCATCTCGGGCTTCATCCTGCTGATCAGCATCCTTGCGCTGATCTTCCGCGGGCTCGACTACAGCGTCGATTTCAAGGGCGGCTCGCAGTGGACCGTTCCGGCTACGGCGCAGGTTTCCCAGACGCAGCTCGAGCAGATCGTCACCCGCGGCGGGGGCGTCGACGCGAGCGCCACTAGGGTGAACCCGTTCAGCGGCAAGGAAGTCGACGGCACTAGGTCGTTCTGGCAGGTCCAGTCCGGTCAGCTGCCGACCACGAAGGCGCTGCTGATCGGGACTCAGATCGCCAAGGACTCCGGGATTCCAGGTCCTGATGTGGCAACCACGACCGTCGGGTCGAGCTGGGGATCGCAGGTCACCCAGAAGGCGGTCGAGGCGCTGATCGCGTTCCTGGTCGTGATCGTCATCTACCTGTCGATCGCGTTTGAGTGGCGGATGGCGGCCTCGGCTTTCGTCGCGCTTGCTCACGACATCGTCATCACGATCGGCGTCTACGCCCTGACTGGCTTCCAGGTCAGCCCGGCGACTGTTATCGGCCTGCTGACCATCCTCGGATACTCGCTCTACGACACCGTGGTCGTCTTCGACAAGGTCAGAGAAAATACCGCGCCGATACTCGGCACTCGCAAGAGCACCTATAGCCAGGCGGCCAACCTGGCGCTCAACCAGACCCTGGTCCGGTCCATCAACACCTCGCTGACCGCATTGCTCCCGGTCGCGGCGATCCTGGTCGTCGGCACCTTGCTGCTGGGCAACGGCGAGCTCAAGGACTTGTCCCTGGTGCTATTCGTCGGAATGCTGTCCGGCACGTACTCCTCGATCTGCATCGCGACGCCGGTGCTGGCGGACCTCAAAGAGCGGCAGCCGCAGTACAAGCAACTCGCTAAGCAGGTGGCGCTGCGTGCCGCCGGCGGCCGGGGCGCGCTGCGCAGGGCTGCCAAGTCCGGCGCAGCTGTGGGTGCAGCAAGCGGCGGTGCAGCAACCGGCGGTGCAGCAAGCAATGGTGCGGCAACCGGGGATGGCGCGGCGAACGGCGCTGCGGCCGTCGGTGGTGCCACCGCTGTCGGTCTGTCTGCTGGCGGCCGGCGGGCGAACTCCACTGGCCCGGCGGACGCCGACCTGGCAGACGCTGATTTCGACGACGAGGACGCAGAGACCGACGACGCGATAGCCGAGGACGATGCGGTGGCAGCCGCTCAGCCGGCCGCCGCTAGCCAGGCACGGGCCGGCAGTGCCCGCCCGCCTGGCACGCGTCAGCAGCCCGTCCGCAGGCCTGCGGCGAAGCGACGGCCTAGCGGCAAGAAGAAGCGGCGTTAGTGCCTCAGAACGCCGTGGCCGGGCCAGGCGGCGACGTCGCCGAGTTGCTGAAGTCGTTCATTCGTGACGTCCCCGACTACCCGCAGCCGGGCATCGTCTTCAAGGACATCACTCCGCTGCTGGCCGACGCCGCGGCGTTCGCTTCGGTGGTCGAAGCGCTGGCGGCCGGGCACGATGGTGTGACCAAAGTCGCAGGGATCGAGGCGCGAGGTTTCATCCTGGCTGCTCCTGTCGCCCTGGCGCTGGGGGCGGGTTTCGTCCCGGTGCGTAAGCACGGGAAGCTGCCGGGGGAGACCTACGCCCAGTCGTACGAGCTTGAGTACGGAACGGCCACTCTCGAGGTGCATAAAGACGCATTTGACCCGTCTGACCGCGTTCTGATCATCGACGACGTGCTGGCCACCGGCGGGACCGCTGCGGCTACCGCCGAACTCGTCCGGGTAAGCGGCGCTGAGGTGGCAGGCATCGTCGTTCTGCTGGAGCTCGAGTTCCTGGCCGGCCGGGCGAAACTGCCAGGTATCGACGTCCGATCGCTGCTCCCGGTGTGACGCAACGTACGGAGCCGGGCACTTCCCGAATCGTCCACCGATAGACTTGTTGACACGGCGGACTTGAGGAGCGCATGTGGCCGGTGACGTGGCGACGGCCGGAGCGGCCGGACCCGATGTCACCCAAGAGCCCACGACGGATGGCAGGGTGACATCGCCTGCTGGCATGCCCGAGGCTGCGCGCGCCGGATCCGACCAGAACGGCACAGATCATGACGCAGCGGACCACCGTCAGGCCGATCAGGACGCGCCTGCCCGCGGTGGCCCGGATCATGGCACCGCAGGTCACGGTCCTGCAAATGACGGGCCCACCGGACGGGGTGTCGCCGAACAGCGGGCCACCGAGGACGGTGCGGCAGGCGACGGTGCGGCGGATCAGCGGGCCACCGACGACGGGTCGGCAGGCGACGGTGCGACGGATCAGCGGGCCGGGGACGGCGATGCCCCGGATTATGACGATGCCGATGGGCGCGACACCGCTGAGCCTGGTTCCGGCCACTGGAAGGCGGTCGGCCGCAGTTCCGCTAGTGCGGGGAAGAAGTCCGCGGCGCGGGCAGCTGCCGGCCGGGTAACCCGCCGCTCAGGTCCGGCCATTGAGACGCCCGTGAGCGGCGCCGAGCAGCAGCCCGACGGTAGTTCCGGTGCGGCCGCCATGCGCCGCCGGCTAGCCCGGCTCGGTGCACCGCGCGGGGGAGGCATCAACCCGGTCCTTGAGCCGCTGATCAGGACCGTGCGGACGACTCATCCGAAGGCCGACATCCGGAAGATCGAGCGAGCCTACGAGGTGGCGGCCCGGCAGCACGCGGGCCAGTCCCGGCGCAGCGGCGACCCGTACATCACCCACCCGCTCGCAGTGGCGACGATTCTTGCCGAGCTCGGCATGCCGCACGACACGATCTGCGCCGCGCTGCTGCATGACACGGTGGAGGACACGCAGTACACAATCGCCCAGATCCGCGAGGAATTCGGCGAAGAAGTGGCCTCCCTGGTCGATGGCGTGACCAAGCTGGACAAGGTCAAGTACGGCGACGCAGCCCAGGCCGAGACCGTTCGCAAGATGGTCGTCGCCATGTCCCGCGACATCCGCGTGCTGGTCATCAAGCTCGCCGATCGCCTGCACAACATGCGGACGCTCCGATACCTGCCGCGAGCCAAGCAGGAGCAGAAGTCGCGCGAGGTGCTGGAGATCTTCGCGCCGCTAGCGCACCGGCTGGGCATGAACACGGTCAAGTGGGAGCTAGAGGACCTCGCCTTCGCGACTCTGTACCCCAAGCGCTACGACGAGATCGCCCGGCTGGTGTCGGAACGCGCGCCAAGGCGGGAGATGTTCCTGCAGGAAGTGGTCGAGGACGTCCAGGAGGACCTGAAGGACGCCAAGATCAAGGCCCAGGTCACCGGGCGACCCGAAGCATTACTACTCGGTTTACCAGAAGATGATCGCGCGCAATGTCGGCTTCGATGAGATCTACGACCTGGTCGGCATCCGCATCCTCGTCGATTCGCTTCGCGACTGCTACGCCGTGCTCGGCACGGTGCATGCGCGGTGGAATCCGGTTCCTGGCCGGTTCAAGGACTACATCGCGATGCCCAAGTTCAACATGTACCAGTCGCTGCATACGACGGTGATTGGCCCTGAGGGCAAGCCGGTCGAACTGCAGATCCGGACCTGGGGCATGCACAAGCGCGCGGAGTACGGCGTCGCCGCGCACTGGAAGTACAAGGAAGACATGGTTGGCGGCGGCGGAACCGCTGACATGGCCTGGCTGCGGCAGCTGGTCGACTGGCAGCGGGAGACCGAGGATCCTGCCGAGTTCCTCGATGCGCTGCGGTTTGACCTTGGTGGTGCTGAGGTCTACGTCTTCACCCCGCGCGGCGAGGTGATAGCGCTACCGCAGGGCGCGACTCCCGTCGACTTCGCCTACGCCATCCACACCGAGGTGGGTCACCGCACTATCGGCGCCCGGGTTAACGGGCGGCTAGTGGCGCTGGAAAGCGCGCTGAGTAACGGCGACACCGTCGAGATCTTTACGTCTAAGGCACTGGACGCAGGGCCCAGCCAGGACTGGCTCGGCTTCGTGAAGAGCGCGCGGGCCAAGAACAAGATCCGGCACTGGTTCTCAAAGGAGCGGCGGGAGGCTGCCGCCGAGACCGGCAAGACCGCGATCGCGCGGATGATGCGCAAGCAGAACCTGCCGCTGCAGCGGCTGGCTACCGCCGATGCTCTGAACTCGATCGCCACCGAGCTGCACTACACCGACCTGTCCGCGCTGTACGCGGCCGTGGGCGAAGGACACGTCAGCGCCCAGTCGGTAGTCGCCAAGCTGGTCAAGTCGGCAGGCGGAGTCGAAGGCGCGCAGGAGGACCTGGCCGAGGCCACGCTGGTCACCCGGCAGGCACGCCCCGCAACGACCGCCGGCGACTCGGGCGTCGTCGTGGAAGGCGCGAACGACGTTTGGGCGCGGCTGTCAAAGTGCTGCACCCCGGTGCCCGGCGACGAGATCACCGGCTTTGTGACCCGGGGCAACGGCGTCTCGGTACACCGCGCCGACTGTGTGAACCTCGGGCACCTGCTCGACTCGCAACCGGAGCGACTGGTCAATGTTCGCTGGTCGCCTCGAGAGGGCTCGCAGTTCCTGGTAGCGATCCAGGTCGAGGCCCTGGACCGGACCGGCTTGCTGTCCGACGTGACCCGGACGCTATCGGATCAGCACGTGAACATCCTGTCCGCCACGGTCAGCACGACTCGTGACCGGGTCGCGTTCAGCCGGTTCACGTTCGAGATGGGCGACCCCAAGCACCTTGGCGCCGTGCTGCGCGCCGTTCGCTCGATCGATGGTGTCTATGACGTCTACCGCGTCACGAACTTAGCCAGCCAGCCTGCCTAGGCCGCGGCAGTGCGCTGACGCCTCCAGATAAACGACATATCGGCCAGATTGACAAGGCTCTGGGTGCGGTCACTCGACATTTCACGGATCTTTGCGGCGAGCATCATGACAAACAGGGCATTCAGCCGACAAAATCCGTGAAATGTGGGGTAGCGGGGTTCACGCGCCGCGGCAGCGGGCGTCACGTGGCCTGCGCAAGCTCGCGACTAGCGCGTCTCCGGCCTGATAAGGCGGGCGTGGGCGCGAACGGATGCCAGCCCGCAGAGCGGCGGGCGAACCCCGCCGCCGGCACCCGCAGACATGGGCGTGGAAACCAGCCGTCACCGGGCTCGCAGAGCGGGGCGTGAACCCCAACGCGAAGAGACCTAGCTAGACAACTCGGCAAGCGTGCGCTCGGCCTCAGCCAGCCAGGACCGCCGCGCCTCCAGGGCCTCCTTGGCCTGTTGCTGCGCCTTCTGATCTCCACTGGCTTCGGCTTTGGCAAGCTGCCGCTCGAGCTGGCTGATCGCGGAGCGGATCTGTTCCACGGTGCCCTTGGCCCTCGTCAGTGCCTCAGGGTTGGTGCGCCGCCAGTGCGAGTCCTCCGCCTTGCGGAGCGTCTCCTCGATCTTGCGGAGGCCGCCTTCCAATCGCTCCTGGGAGTCGCGCGGTACGGCTCCGGCCCGCTCCCAGCGCTCCAGGATGCTCCGCAGCGATGTCCTGGCTGAGCGCGCGTCCGTGACCGGCAGCAGTTTCTCTGCTTCAGCCAGCAGCTGCTCCTTGACCACGACGTGCTCGCGGAGTTCCTTGTCCTTCGCGTCCAGGATGTCCGAGCGGGCCTTGAAGAACGAGTCCTGAGCGGTCTTGAACCGGTTCCACAGCTCGTCCTCCGCTGACCTGTCGGCCCGGCCTGCCTGCTTCCACGAGCGCATGAGCTCCCGGTAGGCGGTCGCAGTGGAACTCCAGTCCGTCGAGGAGGAGAGTTCCTCCGCACGCGCGACCAGCTCCTCCTTGCGGGTCCGGATAGCGTCGCGCTCCTCTTCCAGGGTCGCGAAGTAAGCCTTGCGTCGCTTGGCGAAGGCATTCCTGGCTGATGACAGTCGCTTCCACAGCGCGGCCTCGGCGGCCCGGTCGCCGCGCGGCGCCGCCTTCCACTCCTCCAGGAGCTGGCGCATGCGCTCGCCGCTTGCCTTCCAGTGGGTGGCCTCGGCAGCGAGCCGCTCGGCCTCGGCGACGATCCGTTCCTTGATCTCGTGCGCCGTCGTCCTGGCCTGCTCGCGAGCGGCCCGGTGCTCCTCACGCCGATGCTCAATGGTCCCGGCCAGCGCACTCAGGCGGGCCTTCAGGCCGTCCAGGTCGCCGATAGCGTGCGCGTCAGCTACCGCCGCGGTCAGCTTGGCAATCGTGGCTTTAGCCTGGCCAGCGGACAGGTCGGTACTGGACATGCGCTGCTCGAGCAGGCTGATCTCGGTCTCCAGCGCGTCGAACTTGCGCTTGAAGAAGGCCAGCGCCTCATCCGGGCTACCTGCCTGCCACGAGCCGATCTGGCGTTCACCCTCGGCTGTGCGGACGTAGACAGTCCCGTCTTCGGCTACCCGGCCCCACGGGTCGCTAGCGGTGCTCACCGCGTACCTCCTGCTCGGTACCTGACCAGTTAAGCCAATCAGGTCTTAGTAATCGTGACGCTGTCGATCTGGACCTTCTCCTTCGGATGCCCGTCGCCGGAACCGTTGGAATTGTCGCTGCCTGCTTTGGCCACCCTCTGGATGATGCTGAGCCCGCTCGTGAGCGTGCCGAACGGCGTGTAACTGGCGGGCAAGTAGGTGGTCTTGTAGACGAAGAAGAACTGGCTGCCGTTGCTGTCCGGTGCGCCGGTGTTGGCCATGGCCACCGAGCCCGCCGGGTAAAGGGCTTCCTTCTGTCCGCTCACCGTTACCAGCTTGAGCGAGCTGAGATTCTCGCTGTTGAAGACGTAACCGGGGCCGCCGTCGCCAGTACCGGTCGGGTCGCCACACTGCAGCACGTAGATGCCGGTCGTTACCAGCCGGTGGCAGTGGGTGTTGTTGAAGTAGCCCTGATCTGCCAGCGATACGAACGAGTTCACCGTGCACGGTGCCCCGCTCGCGAGCTTGACCCTGATGATGCCGCGGTTCGTCGTGAACTTGGCCGCGTAAGTCGCCTTGGTGTCAGGCTTGGCCGGCGGCAGCGAGACCCGCTTGGCGGCGGTCCCGCTCTTGGTGTACGCGCACTTGCCGTCCACCATGGCCGCGGTAGAAGCCGGGGACGGAGTGGCCGACGCCGTGGGAGTGGCCGACGCCGAGGGGGTTACCGGCGCCGAGGCCGCCGGTTTGGTCGAGTTGGCCGCCGCGCTGGACTTGGCGCTGCTGAACGCACCGGCTATCGCCGCCGCGCCAACACCTACCGCGACGACAAGGACGGCTACCACAATGCTCGCCGACCACTGCCGCGCCCGCCTGGCCTGCTGAGTGCGCCGCTCCATGCGGCGCGCATGAGCCTGCCTGGCAAGCTGGCGCTGGCGTTCCTTTTTGGTGGCCACCCGTGCGATCCTCCTGCTCATCCGCAGTTTCCTGCGGTCTGCGTGGTCTGGCAAACGGCTCGCCCGCTGGGCCACCGGCCCCGGGCAGTGCACTGCGAAACTTCGCGAATCGTACCGTTGCGCCAGTAATTTTAATGCCGCCGTTACTTTTCGAGTCCCAACCGCTCCCAACTCGTGTCCTGACGAGCTGAAACGCCTGGCCAGCGGCAGGACGCGGCCGATTCTCGGTAGCCTTGAGGCACGGCCGGCCTGCACCGCAGCAGGGGGCCGACGCAAGCCATCAGAGGAGGCGGAGTGCTCATCGCGGGGTTTCCAGCTGGCTCGTTCGCAGCTAACTGCTACCTGCTGGCAACTGCACCGGGGGCCGAATGCCTGATCATCGACCCAGGCCAGGACGCTGAGCGGGGCATCGACGAGATCATCGAGCGGTACCGGCTCCGGCCGGTCGCGGTGCTGGCCACTCACGGGCACATCGACCACATCTGGTCGGTGGCGCCGGTGTGTGGTGCTAAGGGGATCCCCGCCTACATTCACCCAGACGACCGCGCGCTGCTGTCCGACCCCGGCCGCGGGCTGGCTCTCGGGTCTGGCCAGCAGTTGTTTGGCGGGCTGACGTTCACCGAGCCGGACGACGTGCTGGAGCTGACCGACGGGATGAAGCTGGAGCTGGCCGGTTTTGAGCTCGTAGTCGACCACGCGCCCGGGCATACGCCTGGGTCGGTGACGTTCCGGCTGCCCGACGCGGCCGCCGAGCCGGGGACGCTGTTCAGCGGGGACCTGCTGTTCGCCGGGTCTATCGGGCGGACTGACCTACCGGGCGGCGATTACGACACGATGTTGGCTAGCCTGGCACAGGTCTGCCTGACCTTGCCGGATGAGACCGTGGTGCTGTCCGGGCACGGGCCGCAGACGACGATCGGGGTAGAACGGGCGCATAATCCGTTCCTGGCTGGGCTGGCCCCGGCTCGGGGCCCGGTCACGGGGTTGTGAGCCCGGGCTGACTGATTCGGACTGGCTGGTTCGGGCGGGCGCGCGGCTAGGACCGGGCGCCGGGCGCGGCGGGCAAGCGACCGCCCAGGGCCGGGCGACCGCCCAGGGCCGGGCGGCGGACGGGAAGGCTGCGGTCCGCCGCGGCGGTTGGCAAGTGACCGGCCAGGCCCGGTGAGCGGCCCGGACGGGCGGGCTTGCTGCGGCGGCCAACTGACCGGTGAAGGCGGATGGCTGGCGAGGACGAGCCCGTTCCCCGCCGTAAAGGTCTTGATTTTGACCGGATGACGAGAGAGAGGCTGGCTAGCGATGATCCGCAGCCACGAGGCAGGCAGCTTGCGGGCGTCGAACGCGGGCGAGCAGGTGCGGCTTGCCGGGTGGGTAGCGCGGCGGCGCGACCATGGCGGCGTTGTCTTCATCGACCTGCGTGACGGCAGCGGGATCGTGCAGGTCGTACTGCGCCAGGAGGACGTGGCGCACGACCTGCGGGCGGAGTACTGCGTGCTGGTGACCGGGGCGGTGCGGCTCCGGCCGGCCGGCAACGAGAACGCCGAGCTGGCCACAGGCGAGGTCGAGGTGGCGGCAACCGGGCTCGAGGTGCTGTCGCAGGCCGATCCGCTTCCGTTCCAGATCGAGGGCAGTGCTGGCCAGGGGAGCGGCGAGCTCAACGAGGAAGTCCGGCTCAGGTACCGGTACCTGGACATCCGCCGGGCTGACATGGCGAGCGCGCTGAAGGCCCGGTCGAAAGCCGCCTACCTTGTCAACGAGGTAATGAACGCGCGCGGCTTCGTGAACGTGGAGACCCCGTTCCTGACCCGCTCGACGCCCGAGGGCGCCCGCGACTTCCTGGTGCCGGTGCGGCTGCGGCCCGGCCACTGGTACGCCCTTCCGCAGTCGCCTCAGCTGTTCAAGCAGCTGCTGATGATCTCCGGGATGGAGCGCTACTTCCAGCTCGTGCGGTGCTTCCGTGACGAGGACTTCCGGGCCGACCGGCAGCCCGAGTTCACCCAGATCGACCTTGAGATGTCGTTCGTGACCAGGGAAGACGTGATCGAGGTCGCGGAGGACCTGGTATCGAGGCTGTGGGCCGAGATCGCGGGGTTCAAGGTCGCGCTGCCGATCCCGCGGATGACCTATGCCGACGCGATGTCCAGGTACGGATCGGACAAGCCAGACCTAAGGTTCGGGAACGAGCTGGTCGACCTGACC
This sequence comes from uncultured Actinomycetota bacterium, assembly GCA_963831615.1. GTDB lineage: Bacteria > Actinomycetota > Actinomycetes > Streptosporangiales > Streptosporangiaceae > JAJYUU01. The sequence continues at coordinate 2,639,452 of CAWHQU010000008.1, forward strand.
GCCTTCTTCGCTCAGACCGAGTTCCGGGTATTCCAGGCGCCGCATGTCGGCGCCGTGGTGATGCCCGGCGGCGCTTCCCAGACTCGCAAGGACCTCGACGGCTGGCAGGAATGGGCGCGCTCGCGCGGTGCGCGCGGACTTGGTTACGTGCTGATCGGCCCGGATGGCCAGGTCTCCGATTCCGGGCCAGTGGCCAGGCACCTGTCAGAGGCCGAGCGGTCCGGCTTGCCTGCGGCGGCGGGGGCGTCGGCCGGCGACGCGGTGTTCTTCGCGGCCGGCCCGGTGAACGAGGCGCGGACGCTGCTCGGCGCCGCCCGGCTGGAAATCGGCAACCGGTGCGGGCTGATCGACCCGTCCGCATGGGCGTTTACCTGGGTCGTCGACGCGCCGATGTTCGAGGACGACGGCGAAGGCGGCTGGACTGCCGTGCATCACCCGTTCACCTCGCCGCTGCCCGATTGGATGTCGAAGTTCGCGTCCGAGCCGGACGGGGCGCTCGCCGACGCATACGACATCGTCTGCAACGGCACGGAGATCGGTGGCGGCTCCATCCGTATCCACCGCTCCGACGTGCAGCAGCAGGTGTTCGACGTGATCGGGCTGTCACGCGAGGAGGCGAGTTCCCAGTTCGGCTTCCTGCTGGACGCGCTGAGGTTCGGCCCGCCGCCGCACGGGGGGATCGCGTTTGGCTGGGACCGGCTGATGATGTTGCTGACCGGGCGCGACTCGATCAGGGATGTGATTGCGTTCCCGAAGGCCGCCTCCGGCCACGACCCGCTGACCGGTGCCCCGACGGCGATCACTCCGCAGCAGCGCAAGGAAGCCGGGATCGACGTCATCCCTGCCGAGCCGCCGTCCGGGACGGGCGGGCAGCCCCCGGGCGGCACGCTCGGTCATGAGGCAGGCGGCGCGGAGGCGGGTTAATCCTGGCGACTGCCGCGGGGTTAGCCTTCGGCCGTCAGGGTGCTGTGCCCAGCCCCGGCGGTCCGGGAGAACACCACTCGATCCAGCTCGCGGCCCTGCTCGTTAATGAACCGCAGCACCATCGTGGTCTTCTGTCCTGAGCGGGCCGGAGTGACGTCGAGCGCAACGAACCCGTAGTCGTCATAGCGAGCCTGGGACCAGTCGACTGTCTCGTACCGGACGCTGAAATCCTTCTCGTTGACATACGGGCCGGTCTGTGTCTTCGCATCCGCGTGAACCGTCGTGCCGCTGCCCTTGCCGACCGCGAAGTTCCGGTCGGTCTCCTTCTTGCCAGTCCAGCCGTAGCGCGGAGTTCCTGCCGTTCCGGCGACCACGTAGGTCGTTCCGTCCTTCGCGGGCTGGACCTCGGCCGGCTCCTGCGGCGAGTGCGCTACTGCCTGCGTGCTCGACCGCGCGCTGTTGGTCGCGGCGTCGTAGATCAGCGGATTGGTGCGCTCGTAGACGTGGTTGTGACGTGCTGCTCAGTTAGGGACCGATCCTGACCAGGATTCCGCTGAGGTGACATGGCGGGAATGTAGGGCGGCGAGACCGCAGGCAGACGTGACGCCGGTGAACAGCGCTGGTCGCGCTGGTGAACTCGACGCGAGACGGCCAGCAGGCCGGTCAGCAGGCCGGTCAGCGGAACGAGCGGAAGGCGGCCCGGACTTCGTCGACGAAGATGGCCGGCTGCTCGAACGCGGCGAAGTGACCGCCTTTGGCCGGTTCGTTCCAGTAGCGGAGGTCCGGATAGGCCTTCTCAGCCCAGCGCCGGGACGGACGGACGATCTCCTTCGGGAAAACAGAGCAGCCGACCGGGACCTGGACGCCGCCGCCAAATAGCTTGGCGAAGCTCTCCCAGTACAGCCGCGCCGACGATGCGCCGGTGCCAGGCAGCCAGTACAGCATGACGTCGTCCAGCATCTCGTCCCTGGTCAGCACGTTGGCCGGGTCGCCGTCGGAGTCGGTCCAAGACCAGAACTTCTCGACTATCCATGCACACAGGCCGGCGGGTGAGTCGACCAGACCGTAGCCCACGGTCTGCGGACGGGTGGACTGCTCCTTGGAGTAGCCGGAATCCCAGTCCCGGTGGTGCTTCATTGCGGCCAGCGCGTCTTTTTCTCGCTCGGTCAGGTCGTTCATGGTGGCTGGATCTGGCTGAGCGCTCACCATGTTGAGGTGGATCCCGACGACATCGCCGGCATGGCGGATGCCCAGCTGGGAGGTCACGCCAGAGCCCCAGTCGCCGCCCTGCGCTCCGAAGCGGGCATAGCCGAGCCGCGTCATGAGCTGATCCCAGGCATCGGCGATGTGCTCGATGCCCCATCCGGGGCTGTCCGGTTTGCCGCTGAAACCGAAGCCCGGTAGCGACGGGCAGACCAGGTGGAATGCGTCGGCGGGATCCCCGCCGTGCGCGACCGGGTCGGTTAGCGGTCCGATCACCTTGCGGAACTCGACAATTGAGCCGGGCCAGCCGTGCGTCATGACAAGCGGGAGCGCATCGGCCCGCGGCGACTGCACATGCAGGAAATGAATGTCCAGACCGTCGATGCTGGTGCGGAACTGCGGGAACCGGTTGAGGCTGGCCTCGCACGTCCTCCAGTCGTATCGCTCGAGCCAGTAATCGCACAGGCCTTTGGTGTAGCTGAGCGGAATGCCCTGCGACCAGTCGTCTACCGTCTCGGCGTCTGGCCAGCGGGTCCGGCGCAGCCTCTCTCGCAGGTCCTCAAGGTCAGCCTCGGGAATCTCGATCCGGAACGGGGTGATCTCCGCGCTCATTGCGGCAACCTCAGCTCACGTAGTAGCGGTCAGGTGACGCAGGCCGTGAACCGACGGTAGCTGCGCACGGCCGGCTGCCGCTAGCTGACGCGCGGGATGCCGGTCCGGCACTCTCGCCGCTTGAGCTTAAGAAATCCGTCGTCGGCGACGGAAATGCTTCGCGATCACGGCCGACACAGCGGCGCATACTGCTCCACGCTCACTGCTCCCACACTGGCACCGGAGGGAGGCCGCGCTCGGCCCGCGCTTTGTCGGTCAGCTCCTGGATGAGTTCGGTCTTCGCTCGCGTATAGCCGTCGCCGTCGTCATGCAGTGCGGCAAGTCGCCTCTTCAGAGCTGCGTACCGGGCAACGTCTTCAGGGTGACCGCGCAGGTAATCCCGTAGCAGTCGCTGATTCCGGGTTGCGAACGTGCTGGCCTCGACGACATTCCGCTGGCAGGCCGGCTAGGAGCTCAGCCATGGCCTGGGCGGCCAGCTCCGGCCAGTCCGGGTCGTAGTCGGCAAACTCAACGGGCATCTGGGCAGGCTACCGGCCGCAGGCCGCAGCGGCGGAGCCCGGCGGCTACGCTCCGGTCGTGGCTTACCTAGCGCAGTTCGATCATCTGGTGCGGGACGCCGACCGCGGCCGGGCGATTCTGAATACCCGCACGATCGCAGTCTTCGACGATGGGCTGGTGGTGTGCGCGGTTCCGGTCTACGGGGACGCGCCGAAGCCGGACAGCGGATTCCTCGGCTCGCTCCGCCGGGCCGGGCGGACGCGCGAGCGCAACGCAGGGCCAGGCCGTGGAGAAGAGCAAGTCCGTACCCAGGCCCAGGCCGCCGGCTCCAGCGTGACGTTCGCTCCGATGTGGGCGAGGGCAGAGCTGATTCCGCTCGCCGTCATCGACAAGGTCGTGCTGACGCGGCCACTGCAGGTCAGCGAACTCTCCATCTATCTGCAGACAGCCGATCCGGCTAGCCCTGAGAAGTCGACGTACCTGGGCGAGCTGTCAGCGGAGGCAGTGCGCGAAACACTGGCGCCGCTGATTGGCGACCGGCTGCGGATCGAGATTCAGCAACGAGGAAGCGCGTAGTTTCGTCGGTTTTGCGCCACTCAGGATCGACTTTGCATCCGAAACGTACCGTCGAGATCGGGCATAACGTCCCATAGTGGCTCCGGTGCCCGACACGATCGGATGCTAAGACGGCAGCGGCGAGCTGTGGCCAGGTCACCTGGGCGGAGGCGTGCGGGCGGCGAAAGGCAGGATCTGCCGCGGGATCGCCGGCGGCACTGCCCGCCGCTTCCACTCCCTGGGGTAGCCAAGCGATACTTCCTCGTGGCGGACGCCGTCGTGCCAGGTCGTTCGCGGTATGTGCAGATGACCGTAGACCACAGCGACTGCGCCGAACCGAGTTGGCCAGTCGGCCGTTGCCGCGGTCCCGCACCATTGCGCGAAAACCGGATACCGCATCTCCGTCGTGGGCTCGCGGATCAGCGGAAAGTGATTCACAAGGACTGTCGGGGTCCCCGGCGGCAGCGCAGCGAGCCGTTTCTCCGTCAGAGCGAGCCGGTCGGCGCACCATGCTTCGCGGCTCGGGTACGGGTCGGGATGCAGCAGCCGTTCGTCGCTGCTGACGACGCCGGCCGCGCGGGCCAAGGCCAGCCCATCCTCGATCGAGGCGGCGCCGTCCGGGCGAAACGAAAAGTCGTACAGCACGAAGAGCGGGACGATCAGCACCGGACCGCCGCCGCCGGCCCAGACCGGGTAGGGATCCTCCGGCGTCACAACGCCAAGGCGTCTGCACGCTGCAACCAGAGCCAGGTACCGCTCCTCGCCGCGCAGCCGGACCGGGTCCCGGCCATGAGTCCACAGCTCGTGATTGCCGGGCACCCAGATGACCTTGGCGAAGCGCTCGCTGAGCAATGCCAGGATCCGCTCGACATCCTCTGCTCGTTCGCCGACGTCACCGGCCACGATCAGCCAGTCCGAGTCGGTCTCCGGCACAAGGCGCTCGGCGATCGCGCGGTTCTCGCCGAACCCGACATGCAGGTCACTCACTGCCAGCAGCTTCGGTCCGTCTTCTGCGCGGCTTACGCCGGGCAATGACGTCACATGCGGTCCTCGGTCTCGGGGCGGCGAGCGGGCCGCAGACTACTGCGAGAGTGCCGAGCCTATGCGACACCGAAGCAGCAAAGGTTCTTGTGGCCGCCGCCAAAGCAGATCCTTCGCGATCGGCGTGGATCGGTGGCCGGCAGATCATGGCGAAGCCGGCCGGAACACCGCTGACGGCAGCGGCAGGTAGATTCGCTTCGTGCCCCGCGTGAATGACGGCTCGACCGGCAGCCTGTTCGATTCCTCGGCCGAAGCGGCCGAGCGAGCGACCGCGCCGCTGGCCGTCCGGATGCGCCCCCGCTCCCTAGCCGAGGTGATCGGGCAGTCCCATCTCACCAGGGACGGGTCTCCGCTCCGGAAGCTAGCCGACACCGACTCGCCGATGTCCGTGCTGCTGTGGGGGCCGCCTGGCACGGGCAAGACGACACTGGCCTACGTAGTGGCCAACGTGACCAAGCGGCGATTCGTCGAGCTGTCCGCGGTATCGGCCGGAGTCAAAGACGTGCGGGCGGCGATCGAAACGGCCCGCGGCACGCTAGGCATGACCGGCGAGCAGACGGTCCTGTTCATCGACGAGGTGCACCGCTTCAACAAGGCACAGCAGGACGCTCTGCTGCCTGCCGTGGAGAACCGCTGGGTTTCTTTCATCGGCGCGACCACCGAGAATCCGTCGTTCTCCGTCGTCGGGCCGCTGCTGTCGCGCTCTCTGCTCCTGACACTCCGGCCGCTGGATGACGCGGACATCCGCGAAGTGATCAGCCGTGCGCTGGCTGACGAGCGCGGGCTGGCAGGCCGGATAAGCCTGGCGGACGGAGTCACCGACCAGCTTGTGCGGCTTGCCGGAGGTGACGCCCGGCGGGTGCTGACCTACCTGGAAGCCGCCGCGCTCGGCATGCCGGACGGCGGCGAGGTGACGCTCGAACTGCTGGAGCGGGCAGTCGACCGGGCCATGGTGCGCTACGACCGGGCCGGGGATCAGCACTACGACGTGATCAGCGCGTTCATCAAGAGCATGCGGGGCAGCGACGCCGACGCGGCGCTGCACTACCTGGCCCGGATGATCGAGGCGGGGGAGGACCCGAGGTTCATCGCCCGCCGCCTGATCGTGCACGCCAGCGAGGACGTGGGAATGGCCGACCCGACCGCCCTGCAGGCCGCGGTCGCTGCCGCGCAGGCCGTCGAGTTCGTCGGCCTGCCTGAAGCACGGCTGAACCTGGCGCAGGCGGTTATCCACATCTCGCTGGCGCCGAAGTCGAATGCGGTGGCTAAGGCCATCAATGAGGCCGGCGCAGACGTCCAGCAGGGCCTGGCCGGCCCGGTGCCCAAGCATCTGCGCGACGCGAGCTATGCCGGAGCGGCCAGGCTCGGGCATGGCAAGGGCTACCTGTACGCGCACGATGACCCGGCGGGCATCGTGCAGCAGCAGTACGCGCCGGACAGCCTGCTTGGTAAGCAGTATTACGTCCCATCGGGCCACGGGGCGGAGGCGCGTTACGCCGAGAGGTCCGAGCGGATCAGGGAGATTCTGCGCGGCCACGCAGAGCCGGCGCCGCGATCAGGCCGGGAACGGGCCGAGACACAGGCTGGCAGCGGCGCGAAGCTCGCGGCAGAGTCTGGCAGCGGGCGGGCCGGGGCGTCGGCTGGCAGCGATGGGGATTCTGGCGGGGAGCGAGCTGAGGGCGAAACCGGATCAGGCCGGGAACGCGCCGAGGCTCCGGCTGGCGGAGGCACCGAACAGCCCGGCTGACGCGAATGGAACCGCGATAGGGTCGGGCGAAGAGCCAAATCGCAGTCACTCGCGCGGATTGGAGTCAGGGGGAAATGAACGCCGGTCAGCTGGCGGCGCTGATAGCCGCTGTGTTCTTCGCCGTGCTGGCGTGCGCGGGCATCTTCGTGCTGGTGAAGGTCGCGCGCCTGATGTCCGCGGTCACCGGCATGGTCACCGAGTACCGGGATCGCGCGGACCTGCTCATCCGGCAGGCTCAGGAAGCTGTCGACAGGACCAACGAGCAGCTCGTCAGGACGGACGCGATCACCGCGAGCATGGATCAGGTGACCGCCAACATGGCCGAACTGACCGGGCACGTGTCAGCGCTCGCCGGACTGGCCAAGGGCTTGTCCGTGGCCGCGACGGCGCCGCTGCACGGCGCTTCGGCGTTCGTCTTCGGGGTGCGACGGGCGGTTGCCGTTCGCCGGTCCCTGCAAGTCGCGGCGATGACCGGGACCAGGCCAGCGACTCTGGCAGGTACCGCGACGGTGGCGCCAACGCCGGCCAGGACTGCGCTCGCCGGGCCGCCCGCAGCAACGCGATCCGGGATTATGGCGGCGCGCTCGGCGGCGGGCGGGTCCAGGCAGACAGCTGCGGCTAACGGGACCGCGGTGCACGAGTCGGGGGCTAACGGGACCGAGGCTGCCGCGACCAGCGTGTCTCGGGCGACGCGGGTCGGCCGCAGATGATCCGGCGCGGATTCTGGCTGGTCGCGGGTGCGGTGCTGGGCGTCACCGGGTACCGGAAGGCGACCCGGCTGGCGCGAACGCTGACCCGGCAGGGCCTGCTCGGCGGGCCTAACGTGACGCGGCAGCGACCCGCGCTCCGGCTGCACGGGATCCGGGCTGGCCAGATCGGCCGGGCCCAGTTGCAGCAGGCCCAGTTGCAGCAGGCTCGGTCGCGACGCGCACTGCCGGGCCAGTGGGACAGCGGCCAGCCGTTCAGTGAGCAGCCGGACAGCGAGCAGCGGGACGCCCGGCCGAACGCAACCCCGGCGGCACGGATCGCGGCGGCCGCCGCCCATGCCACGGCGGCCGCGGGGTTCGTCCGGGACATACGTGACGGCATGGCAGAGTATTGGGATCTGCATCGCAGTGAATCGGACCGTACCCTCGGAAGCCAGCGCGACCGAACGTGGTCCGGCGACAGCTAACCGAGCGGTCGCTAGCACTGATCAGTCCGAAGTCCCGCACTTAAGGCAGTGCGGGCATGTCTAGGTAAGGATGGCCGTGATGGAGTCGGCAGAGATTGTCCGCCGTTTCCTTAGCTACTTCTCGGAGCGCGGGCACACCGTCGTCCCGTCCGCCAGCCTCGTGGCCGACGATCCGACGCTGCTGCTCGTCAATGCCGGGATGCAGCCATTCAAGCCGTACTTTCTCGGCCAGCAGACGCCGCCGTTCAAGCGAGCTACCACCTGCCAGAAGTGCGTCCGCACGCCGGACATCGAGGAGGTCGGCAAGACCACCCGGCACGGCACGTTCTTCCAGATGCTGGGCAACTTCTCCTTCGGCGACTACTTCAAGGAGCTGGCCATCCCGTTCGCCTGGGAGCTGCTCACCAGGCCGGAATCTGACGGCGGGTTCGGATTCCCGGAGAGCAGGCTCTGGGTGACGGTCCTGCACGACGACGACGAGGCCGCCAAGCTCTGGCACGACGTGGTCGGCATTCCCGAGAACCGGATCCAGCGGCGCGGACTGGCTGACAACTACTGGCATATGGGCGTACCCGGCCCTGGCGGCCCGTGCTCAGAGATCTACTACGACCGCGGGCCGGAGTACGGCCGGGAGGGCGGGCCCGAAGCCGACGAGGACCGTTACCTCGAGGTCTGGAACCTGGTCTTCATGCAGTACCAGCTGGGCCAGGTGCGGTCCAAGGTGGACTTCGACGTCGCGGGCGACCTGCCGTCCCGCAACATCGACACCGGCATGGGGATGGAGCGGATGGCCGCGCTGCTGCAAGGCGTGGACAACATCTACGAGATCGACACCATGTGGAAGGTACTCGAGCGGGCGGCCGAGCTGACCGAGCAGCGTTATGGCGTCGATGAGCGATCTGACGTCGCGCTGCGGGTGGTAACCGATCATGTCCGTACCGCCGTCATGCTGGTGGCGGACGGCGTGATCCCGTCCAACGAGGGACGCGGTTACGTGCTGCGGCGGATCCTGCGCCGCAGCGTGCAGAAGCTGCGGCTGCTCTCCGGGGCGCAGCGCGGCGGCTCGGGCGGTCACAGCCGGGGCGGCCACGACGAACGGTTCCTGCACGAGCTTTCCTCGGTCGCGATCAGCGCGCTCGGGCAGCAGTATCCGGAACTGATCCGCGACGCGCCCAACATCCACACTGTCATCGACGCCGAGGAGGCAGCGTTCCTGTCCACGCTGCGCACCGGCAGCGCGATCTTCGACGCTGCGGTCGAGGAGACCAGGCGGAGCGGATCCGACACAATCCGCGGCGACCAGGCCTTCCAGCTGCATGACACTTACGGCTTCCCGATCGACCTGACCCTGGAGATGGCCGAGGAGCAGGACCTGGCCGTCGACGAAGGCGAATTCCGGCGGCTGATGACCGAGCAGCGGCAGCGCGCGAAGGCTGACGCCGCGGGCAAGAAGACCGGTAATGCCGACATCTCAGTGTTCGCCAGCATGCTCGAGCGCGCGGGCCCGGTTGCGTTCACCGGTTACGACGAGGTGGTCGGCGAGGCGACGGTCATCGGGCTGATCGTTGATGGTTCGTCAGTGCCGTCGGCTGCAGCGGGAACGGCAGTGGAAGTAGTCCTGGACCGCACGCCGTTCTATGCCGAGGGCGGCGGCCAGCTGGCGGACAACGGCGTCATCACGGCAGCTGGCAGCGGCGCGGGTGACGGCGCGCGTGTCCAAGTGACTGATGTGCAAGCGCCCGTTCCCGGCCTGATCGTGCACCGCGGCACTGTCGGCGCCGGCGAGATCGTCGTCGGTTCGGCGGTCCTCGCTCAGATCGACATCGAACGCCGGCGGGCTATCTCGCGCTCGCACACGGCCACGCATCTGGTTCACCGCGCCTTCCGCGGCGCGCTTGGCGAGTCCGCGGCACAGGCGGGCTCGGAGAACGCGCCGGGGCGGTTCCGGTTCGACTTCACCGCGATCGGCGCAGTGCCCGGGTCGGTGCTGGCCGCTGCCGAGGAGGAGGTCAACCAGGTCCTGATCAACGACCTGGAAGTGCATGCTTTCCGTACCTCGATCGACGAGGCGCGGGCGATGGGCGCGCTGGCGCTGTTCGGGGAGAAGTACGGCGACCAGGTCCGGGTGGTCGAAGTGGGCGACTACTCCCGCGAGCTGTGCGGCGGCACGCATGTGGCAAGGTCCGGCAACCTCGGGCTAGTCAAGATCCTCGGCGAGTCGTCGATCGGGTCGGGCGTCCGCCGGGTCGAGGCCCTCGTCGGGATCGACGCGTTCAAGTACCTGGCGCGCGAGAGCACTCTGGTCAGCATGCTGTCTGAGCAGCTCAAGGCCCGCCGGGAGGAGCTGCCCGAGCGGATCGCGACGGTGGTGACCCGCCTCCGGGAAGCCGAGCGCGACCTGGAGCGGCTCAGGTCTGCCCAGTTGCTTGGCGGGGCCGCCGAACTGGCGGACCAGGCAGAGGATCTGCACGGCGCGGCATTTGTCGCCTATCGGGCGCCGGATGGCATTCCGGCCGACGGAATCAGGAAAGTCGCGCTGGACATCCGCGGCCGGCTGCTCGCTGAGCGGCCCAGCGTAGTCGCGGCTATCGGCGTCACCGAGGGCCGGCCGACGGTCGTGGTGACCGTGAACGACGCCGGCCGGGCGCGTGGCTTGCGAGCGGGCGCTCTGGTGCTCGCTGCTGCTGGCGCGCTGGGCGGTCGCGGCGGCGGCAAGGACGACGTCGCCCAGGGTGGTGGCGCCCCGCTGGGTGATCGTGCCGATGAGGCGGTCGCTGGGGCCTTTGCAGCGGTTCGCGTACTTATTAACGACATAATGGGCGCAGGTGCCGTAGGGTGAGTCCGTGCCTCCACCAGATCGTGTCCAGGTTGAGACATGCCACGCCACGCCGATCGCCGAGAGTGACCTTGACCGGCGGGCGTCTGGTCGCCGGAGCGTCGCAACTGCCCTTGCCGAGAGCCCTGATGTGAGGCCCGGCGTGCGGCTCGGCATCGACGTAGGGTCAGTACGGATCGGCGTCGCCAGGTCGGACCCGGGCGGCATGCTCGCCTCGCCGCTGAGCACCGTCCGGCGCGGGAGCGGCGATTTGGCTGAACTGACGCGGATCGCGGCCGAGAATGAGGCTGTGGAAGTAATCGTCGGCCTGGCCGTCGGCTTGCGCGGCGCGGAGGGTAAAGCGGCCGCGGAGGGCAGGACGTTCGCCGGGCAGCTGGCCGGCCGGCTGGCGCCGCTGCCGGTGCGGCTTGTCGACGAGCGTTTCACGACTGTGCTTGCGCACGCGGCGCTGCAGCGCGGCGGTCAGGACGCCAGGGCCAGGCGGCAGGCGGTCGACAAGGCCGCGGCGGCCGTGCTCCTTCAGGGCGCGCTGGACGCCGAGCGCGCGACGGGCGAGCCGGCCGGGCAGCTGGTGGCCGCAGGAGGCTCCGCCCCATGAGCCGCGACGGGTACGAGCGCTGGAATGACCAGCCGGACGCAGAGGAATCCGATCGCTACGACGCGCGAGAGGGCCGTCGGTCACGTCGGCCCGCCACGCCTGATGAGGCTTGGCGGGGTGACGCAGGGGGGTCCGGGGAGTGGCCGGGAACGCAAGGTCGCGGTGCCGGGTCTGTCTGGCAGCCCGGCAGTTACGATTCGGGCGCTTACCCGGAGGCAGGCGGGTACTCCGGTTCGGGCGGGTATTCCGGTTCGGGCGGGTCCTCGGGCTCTAGTTGGTATACGGACCAGGGCGGGTATCCCGGCTCGAGCTCGGGCGAGTATGCAGATCCGGCTGGTTACTCCGATTCTGGCCGGTATGCCGATCCGTCCGCATATTCCGGTCCGGGCCAGGCAAGCGGTTATCGCGGGGCTCCGAGTGCGCGCGACTCTGGCGGCTACCGGGAGATAGGCGGGGGCTACCCAGGCTCTGGCGAGGGCTACCCAGGCTCTGGCGAGGGCTACCCGGGCACGGGCAGCTACAGCGAGTCCGGCAGTTACTCCGCGCCGGATGATTACTCGGCGCCCGATAGCTACTTCGGCACCGGTCGGCGCTACGAGTCGGGCGGACATTCCAGCCCCGGCGCTGGGTCAGCTAGCGGCGGGCCAGGCAGCAACGGCGATGCCGGCTGACCGGGGTAGCGCCTATTCGGATAGTGGCTACTCGGACAGTCGTTACCCAGACGGTGCTTATTCCGACAACGGCTACCGGACCGGCGGTGACGGCTACGGCGCCTACCGCGATAACGGCTACCAGGGCGCCGACGACCGCGCCTACGGCGGGCATCGCTCCAGCGGCAACGGCTACGCCGACAGTGCCTACAGCGACGGTGCCTACAGTGACGGTGCCTACAGTGACGGCGGGTACCGCGGCGGGAGCTATGGTGCCGACGGCCTGACCAACCGCGGCTACGGAGATGCCGATTACCCGGAGTCTGGTTACCCTGGCAGCGCTTATCCGGGCGGTGCTAACCCGGGCGGTGCTAACCCGGGCGGTGGCCGGGACCCGTACGCCGACCCGTATCGCGCTGATTCCGGCAGGCACACCGACCCAGGTCGCCGCACTGATTCCGGCAGGCACACCGACCCAGGTCGCCGCACTGACTCAGGTAGGCACACTGATCCAGGCGGGCGCACTGATCCGGGCGGACGTACCGACCCTGCTGCGCTCTGGGCTCAAGGCCCCGGACAGGATTACGGCACTTCCGGCAGCTTCGGCGCGCCGCGCCAGCTACGGCGTGAATGATCAGACCGGCGGGCGAGACCAGTACGGCGCACCCGCCGGATACCGCGCTAGTGACAGCTACGCTGCCGGGGACGCCTATAGCCAGCCTGGGGTTGGCCGTGGTGCGGCGGGCTATGACGCTTCAGCGGGATACGGGGATGACGGGGGATATGACGACCACGAGCGCGGCGTCGCAGCCGACCGCGAGTTGCCCGGCTTGCCCGGGCCAGATGATGACGACGACAGCTACGGCTGGCAGGCACCGGTGGACGACAGCGGCATAAGCCGTCGCCGCAGCCGGGGCCGCGGCAGCGAAGACGAAATCGATGCCGATAGCGCCCGGCATAACGGATTCTTCCGCGGTTTCGGCGGTGGTGATGACAACAACTACGGGCACCGCCCGCCGAAACGGCGCCGCAGCCGCGCACCGATAGTCGCCCTCGCCATCGTCATCGTCTTCCTTGCGGCAGTCGCCGGGGGCGGCGTTTACGCCTACAAGTGGTACTCCAAGCGGCACGCCGACTGGACCAGCTCGGCTGGCTACGGGTCAGTCATCGTGCAGGTCAAGCAGGGTGAGATCGCCTGCAGCCCGTCGCTGGAAAACACCATGGTCAGCACCGGGGTGGTCGCGTCGGCAACCGCCTTCTGCGACGCGGCCAAGACCGCGGGCAACTCCGCGCAACTGGAGCCCGGCTACTTCAAGCTGCACAAGCACATGGGCGCTGCGCTGGCCTGGAAGCTGCTGGTAAATCCCGGCTCGCGGGTTCAGCTGAAGGTGGCCGTGCCGGACGGCCTGCGGGCTAGCAAGGTCCTCGAGCTGCTGGCCAAAGGCACCGGCAAACCGCTCAGCCAGTTCCAGGCGGCGTTCAAGGACACCTCGGCTCTCGGCCTGCCGTCCTGGGCGCATGGCAACGCCGAGGGATTCCTCTGGCCAGCGACCTATGACATTCAGCCGGGCAGTTCGCCGCTGAGCATTCTCCAGATGATGGTGGCCCAGTTCAACACCGAGATCTCGAGCATGAACCTGGCAGCGGACGCCAAGCGCGCGCGGTTCACCGAGTTCCAGGTCATCACCGAGGCCAGCCTGCTTGAAGGTGAGGTCGGCCCCCAGTACTACGCCGACGTCGCGCGAGTGATCGACAACCGGCTGAACCAGAACCCGCCCTGGGACCTCGGGCTGGACAGTACGGTCGCGTACGCCACCGGGAAGTACATCTACAACCTCACGCAGAGCGACCTAAACGTGAACTCGTCGTACAACACTTTCAAGCACTCCGGCTTGCCGCCGGGTCCGATCGACTCTCCGGACGCTGCGGCCATCGAGGCCGTGCTGCACCCGATAGAGGGCGCGGCGCAGCATCAGTGGCTGTATTTCGTGACCGTGAACAAGGCGGGTAAGACCCTGTTCACCTCGAGTGCCTCGCAGTTCCAGATCTGGTCTAACGAGGCCAAGGCAGCTGGGGTCTAGACGGTGGTCACCGGCGCCAGGCCGGTCGGCCGGGCGGCTGTGCTCGGCTCGCCTATCGCCCACTCGCTGTCGCCCGTCCTGCATTGCGCCGCGTACCGCGAGCTGGGCCTGACGGGCTGGAGCTATTCGGCGATCGAATGTGACGAGCGGCGCCTGCCGTCGCTGCTTGACTCTCTGGGGCCGGACTGGGCCGGCCTCTCGCTGACGATGCCGCTTAAGCGCGCCATCCTGCCGCTGCTGGATTACCTCGAGCCCCTTGCCGCCCAGGTCGGCGCGGCAAACACGGTGGTCTTGGCCGACGGTCAGCGCCGCGGCTTCAACACCGACGTGGGCGGGATCGTGACCGCTCTTCGCCAGGCTGGCGCTACTACGGCAGGAAACGTGGTGGTCCTTGGCAGCGGCGCAACCGCTTGCTCGGCCCTTGCCGCACTCCGGGCCGCCGGCGAGGTGGCGGTCTGCGTGGCCGTTCGCGCAGTGGCGAGGGCACAACCGCTGCTCGCGGTCGCTGACCGGCTGGGCATGCAGGTCGCTCTCCTTGAATATGGCCCTGCCCTGGCCAGCCAGCGGTGGCAGCTGCTGATCTCCACGATCCCGGCTGCAGGCGCCGAACCGGTAGCCGCCCAGCTCCGCGCCGGGACGCTCGCCGCCGAGCACGTCCTCGACGTCATCTACGACCCATGGCCCACGCCGCTCGCCGCCGCAGCGGAAGACGTCGGCTCGACGGTCATCTCCGGTCTTGACATGCTCGTCTACCAGGCAGCCGGCCAGGTGGAGCTGATGACCGGCCGGCCAGCCCCGGTTGGCGCCATGCATGTTGCAGGACTGGCTGAGCTCGCCCGCCGGCGGAATATCGGCTAGCCCCGGGATGCTTACGGGCTGGGGAATTCCAGTGGTCGTCGAATTCCAGTGATGGCCGCCATGGGCTAGGCTTGGTGACGACGACAATGCTCGGCAGTTGCGAGTCAAGCCTGATAGCTCTTGCTAGCTGGCATCAGCTTGCTCCGCCGGGCGTGCAAGCGGAGGACCACCTCGGCCGCCTCCCACCTGGTCAGCTGTCGCTGACGGGTACGCGCCGGGCAGCCTGAGCAGGCAGCCTGGCGGTTTGCCAGCCTGAGGCTGGCAGGCAAGGCCGGACGCCATGTCGCCGGACCGCTCGGATATCGAGCTTGACGGCAGGTAGTGGCGTTGCGGGTATGCCGTCGTTCAGGCGCGTCCTGGCGGCGGGTTCCCGCATTGGTGGCCCCGCGGCACAATACGCGGGGCCTTTCGGCTTTTTGCGCCCGGCTTGCCGCCGTGGCCGGTTAATCCGAGAGCCGAGGTCCTGCAACCGCGTCCAGGGAAGGTCCCTGGACGGGAGCACGGGTGACACAAGGAGGTCACATCAGCACCGAACCTCGTATCAACGAGCGCATCAGGGTACCCGAAGTGCGGCTTGTCGGCCCGGCCGGCGAGCAGGTCGGGATCGTTGCCATTAATGATGCGCTCCGGCTGGCCCAGGAGGCAGATCTCGACTTGGTCGAGGTTGCGCCCATGGCCCGGCCCCCTGTCGCCAAGCTGATGGACTACGGCAAGTTCAAGTACGAGTCCGCGTTGAAGGCCAGGGAGTCGCGCAAGAACCAGGCCCAGACGGTGATCAAAGAGATCAAGCTGCGGCCGAAGATCGACCCGCACGACTATGGCACCAAGAAGGGCCACGTCGAGCGCTTCCTCAAGCAGGGCGACAAAGTCAAGGTAACGATCATGTTCAGGGGACGTGAGCAGTCGAGGCCCGAACTCGGGTTCAAGCTGCTCCAGCGTCTGGCGGGCGATATCGAGGAGCTTGGCTTCGTCGAGTCTTCGCCCAAGCAGGACGGCCGCAACATGATCATGGTTATCGGGCCGCATAAGCGCAAGACGGACGCGATGGCAGCCGCGAGGGCCGACCGCGCAAGCCGGTCAAGCAACCGTGGCACAGAAGCGCCCAGCGCCGGGTCGGACACCATCGAGTCGGACAGCATCGAGTCGGACAGCATCGAGCCGGACAGCATCGAGCCGGACAGCATCGAAGTTGCCAGCGCCGAGCCGGCCAGCACCGAGCAGGCCAGCACCGAGCCAGCCGACACCGGGGCGAGCGCCGCTCACTCGGAGACGCCATCGGCGTCGGGCGCTGCCGCCAGCCGGTCGTCTGCGTCGGCGCGCACTGCGGCAGCCCGGCAGACCGCGGGGGCGGGCGCTCCGGCGGATAGTCCGGGGCCGACTGCCACCCGACGGACCGGGACGACGCAGGTTGGAAGCGGGCAGGCTGATCCGGCAGCCGAGGCGAGCGCTTCGGACGCTCCGCCGAGGCCAGCCGCCCCGAGGCCAGCCTCGCCGAGGCCGAGTGCGCCCAGGCCAACTCCCGCATCAGCGCGACCGGCGGCACCTAAGCCGTCCGCTCCGCGCGCGACACCTGCGTCGTCGGCTCGACCTGGCCCTGCAGCCAACCCGGCGCCGAGGCCGACGGCACCCCGCGGAACGACCGCAGCGCCGAGGCCGGCTGCTAGCACTTCGGCCGCACCGAAGCCAGGACCTGCCCCGCGAGCCGGAGATGGCCCGGTGCCATCGCAGCGCGCAGACGCGGCCGACAAGGCTGCTTCGGCAAAGGAGTCGGGCGAGGCGGATAAGTAGACCTCAGGCAGAACCGGGCGGGCTGGGTAGCCAGCCCGCCCAGTGATACCTAGGGCCTGGTCGTCCCAGGCCCGAAAGTAGGGCTGGACAGCTGTTCAAGCTGCCCGGCAAGGGTGAACAGTGCCGGGCCACCAGGACGGTGTGCCAGGCAGTCAGGATCGGGCCGGAAGCACGGACTCGTGCCGACGGCGCGCGAACGAAGTGCCAACGGCGCACGGGAAATGGAGACACGGCGACATGCCGAAGATGAAGACGCATACCGGTGCCGGCAAGCGGTTCCGGCTTACAGGTACCGGTAAAATCATCCGCCGCCGTGCCAATCGCGCTCACTACAACGAGTGGAAGCCGAGCACGATGACCCGCCGACTTGCCGGGTACGTCGAGCTCTCGCCGGCCGATCCGCAAGAAGATCAAGAAGTTGCTGGGTAAGTGACCCGGCCCGCCTAGGGAGAGTGTGACGAAATGGCACGCGTGAAGCGGGCGGTCAATGCCCACAAGAAGCGCCGGGTTGTACTTGAGCGCGCCAGCGGATACCGGGGCCAGCGGTCCCGGCTGTACCGCAAGGCCAAGGAGCAGCAGCTCCACTCAATGACGTACGCCTACCGGGACCGCAAGGACCGTAAGGGCGCATTCCGGCGGCTGTGGATCCAGCGCATCAACGCCGCTGTCCGGGCCGAGGGCATGACCTATAACAGGTTCATCCAGGGCCTGCGGCTGGCTGAGGTCGATGTGGACCGCAAGATGCTGGCCGAGCTGGCCGTCTCGGATTCGCAGGCTTTTGCCGCGCTGGTTGTCGTCGCGAAGGCTGCGCTGCCAGCCGACGTCAACGCGCCTGCGGCCTGAGTTCAGAAGGCGGCGCTCGGGCCGGGCGAGAGGCTCGAAACGCCGGCACAGCGCCTGACCGGGTTTGCTCCGCATGCAGGAGGCACAGCTGGTACTAATGCCCGTGACTAGAGCAACTGTGGCCAAAACGCCCGCACTACGCCGTGCGGACCAGGCGGGGAGCCCGACGTGCTGGTCCGTGCGGCGCGGTTGTCCAGCGGCCGCACTTGCACCGCTCGTGTCCGCGAGGTTTGCGGCGGCCGCGACTGGTCGTTTGCTCTCCAGAAGCATCGTCCCCGGCGTCCCGAACGGCGGCGGGTTCTGCAATGGCGTCCCATGCCAGGGGGCGGCTGCCGGATTCCCGGCAATCACGCCACGGCGCTGCCAGTGACCGGGTCGGCGGGGTCTGTGGCGCGCCCGCAGGCGGGCGGTTTTGGCGTTCGTTCGGCGCGCGTGAAGGCAGCTCGCCAGCTGGGCAAGAGAGCGTTCCGCGAGCGGGGCAGGCTTTTCCTGGCGGAGGGGCCGCAGGCCGTGCGTGAGGCGCTGCGCCTGCCGGGTGTCGTCACTGAGCTGTTTGTCACCGGTCCAGGCGCGGCCCGTCACCCTGAGCTCACTGCCCAGGCTGCCGGCCAGGACATCGCCATTCATGAGGTCGGCGGCGACATAATGGCCGAGCTGGCACAGACAATCACCCCACAGGGCGTGCTCGGCGTCTGCCGGTTCGTGGACGTGCCGCTCTCTGCGTTGCTCACCGAGCGCCAGGCGGGGCATGGCCTGAAGCTCGTCACGGTGCTGGCCAACGTCCGTGATCCGGGGAACGCCGGGACCGTTATGCGCACGTCCGACGCGGCTGGCTCGGACGGGGTGATCTTCACGGCTGCGTCGGTCGACCCGTACAACAGCAAATGCGTCCGCTCCTCGGCGGGCAGCCTGTTCCACCTCCCGGTGGTGGCCGGTGCGCCGCTGGCCGAGGCAATCGGCGGCTTGCGCGCGGCAGGTCTGCAGGTGCTGGCGGCAGACGGCAGCGCTAGCTATTTCCTTGGCGCGCCCGGCGGACCTGACCTGACCCAGCCGACGGCCTGGCTCTTCGGTAACGAGGCCTGGGGACTGCCCGACGACCTGCTCGCGCTGGCCGACAGCGTCGTGGCAGTGCCGATCTACGGACAGGCCGAGAGCTTGAACCTCGCGGCTGCAGCCGCGGTCTGCCTGTACGCCTCCGCGCGGCAGCTGCGCGGCGGCCAGACATCCTGATCACGACCCCTTGGCGGTGGTCCCGAACGGACGCAGCGCACCTCTTGACCCGTAAGGCGCCCGCAGAAGACGCAAATCATCCGATAGCGGGGCACTGGAATTCAGCTACCGGGTGAAAGGTCAGCATGAGGGGCAGTTCCGCGCTACTGGGAGCTAACTCACCGCATCCGGCACTGGGGGCGTCAGAGCTAATCCGCTAGAGTCTGATCACGTTGCGTCATGAGTGACCGGACTGGTCACTGGCTGGTGGCCGATGGCGCGACTGCGCTGCGAAGGCGGATTCTCCCCCCGAGTCCGCTGCCGTGGCCGTGGCTGATGTGCGCGGGCCGGTCGGTCCGGCGCTGACCGCTGCGGCGCGCCAAGGTCGTTGCCGGGGGATAGGCTCCTCAGCCTTCCGGAGGCGACGCGCGAGTGGACGGCATCGTGACAGGCCATGCGACGGCCCGCGCTGACGGCTTGCCTGCTTCCGGTGCCGGTCCAGCGGGTACCGGGCCGACAGGTCCCGGGCCGGCTACTGAAGAGCCGGCCCCACGGGGGCGGCGCACACCGGTCCAGCTACCGCGGTTCCAGCGACGCCGGTCTCGGCGACGGCGGGGCCGGCTGACGAGCAGGGCGACTTCAGCTGCGATCTAGTGCTGGCCGACGATCTGCCGGATGGCCTGGTGATCGCCGACCGTAAAGGCAACGTCACCGTCTTCAATCGCGCTGCTGTGCGGCTGACCGGGATCAGCGCGGCGGCCGCGCTCGGCCGGGACGTGCGCCAGGTGCTGCCGCTGCGCGACAACGAGGACCGCTGCTGGTGGACGATGTGCCAGCCGTACGGCGGCCTGTCGACGCGGACGCGGCACCCGGAACTCTCGCTGTACCTGCCTGACGCCACCGAGTTGCTGGTCAGCGTCCGGTACGTGCGGACGCCGCGCGGCCGTGGCCCGCGTGAAGGCTGGTCCCGTGAGCCTGGCGAGGTGCAGCGGCTGGTGATCTCGCTGCGCAGCGCCGAGCAGCGATCGCGGCTGGAGCGGAGCCGGGCCGACCTGGTGTCGACCGTGGCCCACGAGCTCCGCTCGCCGCTGACCAGCGTCAAGGGCTTCACCGCGACGTTGCTGGCCAAGTGGCCGCGGTTCACCGATGACCAGAAGCGGGTCATGCTGGAGACGGTCAACGCCGATGCAGACCGGGTCACGCGCCTGATCACCGAACTGCTGGACGTCTCCAGGATCGAGGCCGGCCGGATCGAGATCCACCGGGAGCTCGTCGACATCCCGAGCCGGGTCCTCAAGATCATCAGCGGCCGGATCGCGGCCGGAGATTCGGCGGATCGCTACCAGACCATCGTTGCCCCCGGCTTGCCCGAGGCGTGGCTCGACGGCGACAAGGTCGAGCAGATCCTGGCGAACCTTATTGAGAACGCCGTCCGGCACGGGGCTGGTACGGTTACTACCGTGGTGGAGCCAGCGGTCGTGGAAGGGTCTCCTGGCGTGGCCGTAGCGGTCCGCGACCAGGGCCCTGGTATAGCGCCCGAGGTTGCGCCCCGCGTCTTCGCCCGGTTCTGGCGCGCGAAGCGCCGCGGTGGCGCAGGTCTTGGCCTGTTCATCGTTAAAGGCTTGGTGGAGGCGCACGGCGGGGAGATCATCGTGCAGCAGGCACCTGAGGGCGGGGCTGAGTTCCGATTTACCATGCCCGCCGGGACGCCTGAGTTCGGCTAGCCGGCGGGCCTCTCGAGGCTGCCTGTTTCCTGGCGCCCTGCTGCGGAGCCGGACAATAGCTGCTGGCGGCTGGAGCATGCGTACCTGCTCTAGCGCCGGGCATGCGCAACCGGGCTGATCTGCCACGGATCACCGTGCTGGCACCCGTTCCCAGTGCCACTGACTGCAGGAGATATCACAACCGATGTCTGCACCAAATAAGGCTTACGACCCCGTGGAGGTGGCCGTGCTGTCTCCCGAGGAACTGCAGCGCATGCAGGCTGATGCGCTGGCGGCGATCGCGGATGCCGCCAATCTCGATGAGCTCAAGACTGCCCGGCTCGCGCATTTCGGCGACCGGGCACCGCTTACCCTGGCCAACTCGGAGATCGGAGCGCTGCCGCCGGCTGCCCGCGCCGAGGCGGGCAAGCGCGTTGGCGCTGCCAGGGCCGCCATCAAGACGGCGCTGGCGGAGCGCCAGACCGAGCTCGAAGCCGAGCGGGACCGACGCGTCCTCGTGGAAGAAGCAGTCGACGTCACCTTGCCCTGGGACAGGACGGCGTCGGTGGACGGCGCGCGCCACCCGGTCACCACGGTGGGCGAGCGCCTCGTTGACGTGTTCGTCGACATGGGGTACGAGGTCGCCGAGGGCCCGGAAGTCGAGGCCGAGTGGTACAACTTCGACGCGCTGAATTTCCCGCCGGACCATCCGGCAAGGGAAATGCAGGACACGATTTTCGTCGCCGGGCCCGAGCCGGGCCAGCGATCCGGGATCGTGATGCGCACGCACA
This sequence comes from uncultured Actinomycetota bacterium, assembly GCA_963831615.1. Taxonomy (GTDB): domain Bacteria; phylum Actinomycetota; class Actinomycetes; order Streptosporangiales; family Streptosporangiaceae; genus JAJYUU01. The sequence continues at coordinate 2,660,563 of CAWHQU010000008.1, forward strand.
CCTCGCCGGTCCAGATCCGGGCAATGTTGTCCAGGCCGCTGCCGCTGTACGTGGTAAGCCCTGGTAAGTGCTACCGCAGTGACGCGCTCGACGCGACGCACAGCCCGGTCTTCCACCAGATCGAGTGCCTGGCAGTCGACGAGGGCCTGACCATGGCGGATCTGCGCGGCGCAATCAACGCGTTCGTCGAGGCCATGTTCGGCGAGGGACTGCAGACCAGGTTGCGGCCGGACTTCTTCCCGTTCACCGAGCCGTCGGCCGACGTGTCGATGCAATGCCATGTCTGCCGCGGGGCATCGGCCATACGCGGCGGCGAGCCGTGCCGGGTATGCCGTTCGCAGGGCTGGATCGAGATCGCCGGCTGCGGGATGGTCAACCCGCGCGTGCTGGTCGCGTGCGGCATCGATCCGGACCGTTACAGCGGCTTCGCTTTCGGACTGGGCATCGACAGGTCCGTCCTGGTCCGCCACGGGGTGGCGGACATCCGGGACACGCTCGAGGGTGACGTGCGGTTCAGCCGCGCCTTCGGAATGGAGGCGTGATGCGGCTACCGCTGTCTTGGCTGCTGGAGTACGCGGCCATCGGGCTGTCACCCGACGACGCCGATGGCGTCGCGGAAATGGCCCGGCGGCTGACCGCGTGCGGGCTCGAGGTCGAGTCCGTCGAGCCGGTCGGCCACGACATCTCGGGTGTCGTCGTCGCTGAGGTGCTCAACGTGGAAGAGCTGACCGGCTTCAATAAGCCGATCAGGTACTGCCGGGTGTCTACCGCCGACGGGCAGCAACGGCATGTCATCTGCGGGGCGCGGAATTTCGTCGCTGGCGACCGGGTCGCCCTCGCGCTGCCAGGTGCTGTACTGCCGGGCGGATTCGAGATCGGCGCGCGCAAGACCTATGGCCGGGTGTCGGAAGGCATGATCTGCTCGGCACTGGAGCTAGCGGTCGGCGAGGACCACGCCGGCATCATGGTGCTGCCCGCGGACGCACCGCTCGGTGCTGACTTCGTCGCCTACGCGGGCCTGCGCGACGTGGTGTTCGACATCAACGTCACGCCCGACAAGGGCTACGCGCTCTCAGTCCGCGGCGTGGCGCGCGAGCTTGCAATTTCCTACCAGGTGCCGTTCACGGACCCGGCTGATATCGGGTTGCTGCCCGATGTCACCGCGGCATCGCCGGAGGTCTACCCGGCCGGCATCGACGACTTCACCGCTTGCGACCGGATCGTGCTGCGCGAAGTGCGCGGGATCGACCCGGCGACGCCAACGCCGCTGGCTATGAAGATCAGGCTGGCAAGGGCCGGGCAGCGGTCTGTCTCCCTGGCCGTGGACGTCACCAACTACCTGATGCTCGAGCTGGGTCAGCCGTTGCACGCATTCGACAGGTCACGGCTGTATGGCCCGATCCGAGTCCGGCGCGCGCAGCCGGGGGAGAAGCTGGAGACCCTCGATCACGTGGTCCGGACCCTCGATCCTGAGGACATCGTGATCGCCGATGAATCCGGCCCGATCTCGCTGGCGGGCACCATGGGCGGAGTAGCTACCGAGGTGTCTGACTCCTCGCACGATCTGGTCATCGAGGCGGCGCACTTCTCCGCGCGTGGCATTGCCCGGATGAGCAGGCGGCACAAGCTCGGCTCCGAGGCGTCGGCGAGGTTCGAACGCGGCGTGGATCCGGAATTGCCGCCCCGTGCGTCCGCCAGGGCTACCACGATGCTGGCGGCGCTCGGCGGCGGGACGGTCGTGCCGGGATGCTCGTACGCCGGCGCTCCGATCGAGCCCGTCAGGATCTCGATGGCGGTGGACTACCCGGACCAGGTGGCCGGCCTGGTCTACGGGCTTGAGACAGTACAGAAGCGGCTGCGCGAGGTCGGTTGCACGGTCGCGCGCCTGCCGGGCTCGGCGCCCGAACAACCTGACGCTGCTACGGAAGCCACTAGTGCCGTCGACAGTGACGCGGGCCGGCTCGAAGGCGGGCAGGCGGGCCTGGCCATCGGACATCTGGCCAGCGCTCACATGACCAGTGCGCACCTCACCAGCGGTCAGCCGGCTGGCGGGCAGGCTCGGCAAATCCACGGGCGGCATGACCGGCCCGGGCTGACGCTGCTCGTCACTCCGCCGTCCTGGCGGCCCGACCTGACCGACCCGGCTGACCTGGCAGAGGAGGTCATCCGGCTCGAGGGCTACCAGAACATCCCGGCCAGCACTATCCGCGCGGTGGGCGGGCGCGGGCTGACCGGCCGCCAGCGGCTGCGCCGGACCCTCAGCCGGGCGCTGGCTTACGACGGATACGTCGAAGTGATCTGCTCCCCGTTCACCTCGGCGCACGATTTCGACAGACTGCAGCTAGCAGCCGACGACAAGCGCCGGCAAGCGGTGCGCCTGGCCAACCCGCTGAGTGAAGACGAGCCGCTGATGCGCACCACGCTGCTGCCGGCCATGTTCCGAACACTCGCCAGGAACCTCGGCCGTGGCTTCAGCGATGTGTCACTGTACGAGTTCGGCCTGATCTTCCGGCCGCGGCCGGATGGTCCCCGGACCGCGCCCATCCTGCCGGTCGACCGCGCTCCGACCGGTGACGAGATCGCTCGGCTTGCGGCGGCGCTGCCGGATCAGCCGCTGCACGTCGGCGCTGTGATGACTGGCAACGCCGAGCCGGCTGGCTACTGGGGTCCGGGCCGTCCGGCCGGCTGGCAGGACGCGATCGAGGCGGCCCGGCTCGTGCTGCGCACCAGCCGGCTCGACTTCGATGTCCGCGCCGATCAGCACGAGCCCTGGCACCCGGGCAGGTGCGCTGGCATCTTCGTCCGCGGTCAGCAGGGCCAGGAGTGGCTGGCTGGGCACGCCGGCGAGTTGCACCCGCGAGTTATCAGCGCGTTCGGCCTGCCGGCCAGGACAGCTGCGATGGAGCTCGATCTCTCGGTGATCGAGACTGCCGCGTCCCTGGTCGGGCCAGTTCAGGCGCCGTCGCTGTCGGGTTACCCGCTCGCTGTCCAAGATGTGGCGCTGGTGGTGCCGCAGACTGTTCCGGCCGCCGCCGTCGAGCGGGCACTCGTGGCCGGTGCGGGCGCAGTCGGCGACGTCCAACTGGAATCGCTGAGTCTGTTCGACGTGTACACCGGCGACCAGGTCGGCGAGGGGCGCAAGTCGCTCGCCTACACACTGCGGTTCAGGGCACCGGACCGGACCCTGACTGCGGAAGAGGTCAGTGTGGTCAGGGACGCGGCGGTGGCCGAGGCGGCCAGGCAGACCGGGGCAGTGCTGCGCGGAGGCTGACCCGAGGTAGATACTCGTGGCGTGCGGCGCGTCGCTCTGCCCTGCACGCCCACGCTGCCGATTGCCCGGCCGCCGCGTTTCCCGCCGTTGGCCTAATTCGCGCCATGTACGGGGCCATGATCGATGTGAATCCACTGTCGCCAGGGCGACAGTGGATTCACATTCATGAAGATCATCTTGGTAGCCTGGCCGGCGGTCGGCGCTCTGAGGGCCTCTCGCGCTCAGCAGTCACATGAACAAACTGTGCTTGTTCTTGACATGTATGTCTAAAACTGGTTCTGTCCCCCTGACACTTCCTAAGACTCAGGGGAATCCGTGATCAAACTTACCTCGCGCGGCGCTGCAGTCGCGGTGGCCGGCAGCGCGCTCGCGCTGGCTGGCGGCTTGCTCCCGGCGCAGGCTGCGACGAGCGGATGGCGCATCGACGCCACATACGCGGTCCGCAACAGCGTCAATATCTATACCAGCGTGTCCGCGAGCAGCCCGGCGGACGCGTGGGCGACCGGCCTGGTTGCCAAAGCCAAAGGCGACTCGCTGCCGCAGTTCGTCATGCGGCACTGGACCGGCAAGACCTGGCGCCTGGTCACGCTGCCCGCGAAGGTCGGCAGAGCGTGGGCCAAGACAGATCCGTTCTTCTCCCAGGTTGGCGTAGCGTCCGCCAGGAATCTGTGGGTCTTCGGCGGTCTCGGTGGCAGCTACCTCCGGCTGAACGGCAACAAGTGGACTACCGGACGGCTGCCCGGCGGTGGCAGCGCGACTTCTGCCACGCCGGTCGAGATCGATGCTGTCAAAGTGCTCAGCAGCACAGACGCGTGGGCATTCGGGGGCAAAGTCTCGTTCAACGGCACGCAGGAGGTCTCTGCGCCGTATGCAGCGCACTACAACGGCGACAAGTGGTCAAGGGTGAGTGTGCCCGGCAGTGGCGCCATCACCGCAGTTGCGGCGGCGTCCTCGGGCGAGCTGTGGGCCGTCGAGGGTGGCCTTACTGAGCTGGGTGTATCGATCTCGTCCGGCCCCACTCCGCCTGTGGTGGTGCAGTGGACAGCCAGTTCTGGCTGGCAGAACGCAGCTGACCAGCCGTCCCTGGCCGCCAGCGACCAGCTGACTAGCGTCGTCGCTGAGCCGAGCGGCGATGTCTGGTTCGGTGGGTCGGCTAAGAACAAGGCGAAAGGAACGACCCCGCTTGCGGCTGAATGGAACGGGACCGCCTGGTCGGTGTCGGATCTGCCCATGAAGGCCTCGAAGACGGACTGGCAACTCACCGCCATGGCGCCGGACGGGACGGGCGGAGTCTGGGCGGCGGCCCAGGCCAGCAGCGGCAATTCGGCCCGGATCTTTCACTTGCACGGCGCACGGTGGTCGCAGGTGAGCCCGGCCTTCGGCAAACGCAAGTGGATACTCGAAGCACTCGCGGAGGTGCCAGGCACCGACTCGGTCTGGGGTGTCGGCGCAGTGGAGGTCGGCAAGTCGGGCGCAGACGGCCTAATCGCGGTCGACGGCCCGCTGCCGCGCTGACCAAGCAGAATGAGGCGGCATGGGCGCCGGGTTGATGGGCCTACCGGCCCACTGATTCGGCACCCATGCCGGCGCCGCGCCCGCCGGTCGGGGGTCGGCGGCGAAGTCTCGATTCGCGGGTGCCTTGTTGCTGGGCCCTGTGCACCACTAATCAGGCACCCATGCCAGCGCCGCGCCCGCCGGTCGCGGCCCCACGAAGATCATCGGCCCGATGCGGCAGGCGTGCGCGCCGCCCGCCTGAGCTAGCGCCGTCAGCTCGACGAGGTCTTCAGGATTTCCAGGATCTCGGTGCCCTTGCTGGCGCACTTGGAGGTGTCGCCAGTCTTCAGCAACTCAGGCGTGGCAAAGCCCTGGCAGGTCCAGCCTTTGACGGTGACCGGCCCGCCGCCGCCGTTGCCCGGGGCGTCGCCGTCCTTGATCGCCGTCGCATAGCTCGCCTCTACCGTCATGGCGGTCTTACAGGAAACCGTGCCGCGGTAGATCTCGACCTCCACCGGCACGTTGGCCGCTGTCCGGCTGGTACCGCAGTCCTGGATGCTCGCGGCGTTCGACTTCGCGCCGCCGCAGCCGCTGAGCGCTAGCGTCCCGGCGATGGCCACAACCGCGAGGCTGAATGAGGCCGCTAGCCACTGGCTAGCGCCACCTGTCCGCCGGACGCGCATGAGCTAAATCTCCCTTCCGCGCCCATCATGCCGTCTGCATAGCTATTGCCGGACCTGGATGGCAGATCTCGGTGCGGCTTTCCACGGTTGCATAATCAAACACATATCTGCATAATGATTCAGACGGCAGCACGGCTGACAGAGGCACCGCTGATGTGAGCGCCCGGCGACAACCGCCGGTCCGGTCCGCAAGAGACGCTGGAGAGTGGAGCATGGGCGCGCGGGTAGCGGTGGCCGGCGCCAGCGGGTACGCAGGAGGGGAACTGCTGAGGCTCCTGGCCGGGCATCCCGGCCTTGACGTCACGGCGGTGACGGCAGGTGCCAGCGCCGGGAAGACTGTCGCGGAACTGCACCCGAACCTCGCCGGTGCGCCCGGTATCGGCGAGCTGATCCTGCAGCCGCAGGGCCCGGCCGCGTTCACCGGCTGCGACCTGATCTTCCTGGCGCTGCCCGCCGGTGAGTCAGCCGCGGTAGCGAACGCCGTGCCCGGCGACGTGAAGATCGTGGACCTCGGCCCGGACTTCCGGCTCGCCGAGGCGGCCGCGTGGGAACGCCACTATCCCGGCCCGCACGCTGGCCGCTGGGTCACCGGGCTGCCCGAGCTTCCCGGCGCCCGCGGCGCAATCCGGGCCGCCAGCAGCGTTGCCGCTCCCGGCTGCTACGCGACAGCGGCGATGCTCGCACTGGTACCGCTGGCAGCCGAAGGTCTGATCGACCCCGGCGACGTGGTGGTCGTCGCGGCATCCGGCACGTCCGGCGCTGGCCGGTCGCTTCGGGCCGACCTGCTGGGCAGCGAGGTGATGGGATCGGCGGCAGCCTACGCAGCTGGCGGCGGGCACCGGCACACTCCGGAGATCGAGCAGGCGCTCGCCGAGGCCTCCGCGCGCGCTAGGGCTGCTGACGTTGAGGTCGAGCCCGTTTCCGTAGTTCGGGTGAGCTTTACCCCGGTGCTGGCGCCGATGTCGCGCGGCATCCTGGCGACCTGTACCGCGAGGCTGACCGCGCCAGCAATCACGAGCGGTGAGCTGCGCGAGGCCATCGCCGAGGCGTACGCCGGCGAGCCGTTCATCACGCTGCTCCCGGTCGCCAGCTGGCCGGCCACCGCGTCAGTAGCCGGGTCTAACGGCGTGCACCTGCAGGCAGCCGTTGACGAGCGGGCGGGCCGGGCCGTCGTCGTCGCAGCTATCGACAATCTCGGCAAGGGCGCCGCCGGGCAGGCGATCCAGGACGCGAACCTCATGCTCGGCTTGCCCGAGACGGCAGGCCTGTCTGCGATCGGAGTGGCTCCATGAGCGTTACCAGCCCGCTCGGCTTCCGTGCCGCGGGCGTCGTGGCCGGGATCAAGGCATCCGGCCTTCCCGACGTGGCCGTCGTCATCAACGACGGACCTGAAGCGGCGGCAGCCGGCGTGTTCACCGCCAACCGGGTGAAGGCAGCGCCGGTGCTGTGGAGTCAGCAGGTGCTGGCTGACGGCAGTGTCCGCGCAGTCGTGCTGAACTCGGGCGGCGCGAACGCGTGCACCGGGCCAGCCGGGTTTCAGGACACCCATCGCACGGCCGAGCACCTTGCCGCGCTGCTCGATATCGGCGCCGCGGACGTCGCGGTCTGCTCGACCGGGCTGATCGGCGACCGGTTGCCGCTAGCAAAGCTGCTGGCCGGCGTGACCGCTGCGACCGGGCAAGCCACCGCGGACGGCGGTCTCGCCGCCGCCGACGCGATCCGCACTACCGACACTGTGCCGAAGACCATCAGCGTGGCAGGCGCCGGCTACCAGATCGGCGGCATGGCCAAGGGCGCGGCCATGCTGGCCCCTGCCCTCGCCACCATGCTCGCAGTGCTGACCACGGACGCCGTCGTGCCGCCCGCAGGCCTCGACGCCGCGCTCCGCGCCGCCACGGCGACCACCTTCGACCGGCTGGACACTGACGGCTGCATGTCGACCAACGACACGGTGCTGCTGCTGGCCAGCGGCGCGAGCGGCGTCACCCCGGACCCCGCGGAGTTCACCGCCCTGGTCACCGCGGCCTGCGCAGAGCTGGCCAGCCAGATGCAGGCGGACGCCGAGGGCGCGAGCAAGGCCATCACGATCGAGGTGACGGGCGCAGCCAGCGAACCGGACGCGGTCGAGGTGGGCCGCGCGGTCGCACGCTGCAACCTGCTTAAGTGCGCGATCCACGGCGAGGATCCGAACTGGGGCCGGGTGCTGGCGGCTGTCGGCACCACCAGCGCCGCCTTCGAGCCGGACCAGCTGAGCGTCGCGATCAACGGCGTCTGGGTGTGCAAGTGCGGCGTGCCCGGCGAGGATCGCTCGGCCGTGGACCTGCGGCCGCGCGAGGTGACGATCACCGTCGACCTGGCGGCCGGTTCTCACACTGCGGCGATCAGGACGACCGATCTCACCGCCGCGTACGTGCACGAGAATTCGGCGTACTCGACGTGAAAAACCTTGAAGCTGGAAACGAGGCTGTCGAGAAGGCAGCTGCCCTCATCGAAGCGCTCCCGTGGCTCGAACGGTTCCATGGCGCCACTGTCGTCCTGAAGTATGGCGGCAACGCGATGACCGACGAGACCCTGCGGCGCTCGTTCGCGCAGGACGTAGTGTTCCTGCGGTACGCCGGGCTGCTTCCTGTTGTGGTGCACGGCGGCGGCCCGCAAATCAACGCTCACCTCGACCGGCTGGGATTGCGGTCGACGTTCCGGGCCGGGCTTCGCGTCACCACGCCGGAAACCATGGACGTCGTCCGGATGGTACTGACCGGACAGGTCAACCGGGAGATCGTCGGGTTGATCAACGAGCACGGGCCGTTCGCCGTCGGGTTGTCCGGTGAAGATGCGCACCTGCTGACCGCCCGGCGAGTGAAGGCCGAGGTCGACGGGGAACTTATCGACATCGGCGAGGTCGGCGAGGTCGAGTCGGTGAATCCGGGCGCGGTCACCGCGTTGCTCGCGGACGGCCGGATCCCGGTCATCTCCAGCGTCGCCAGGAGCGCGCAAAACGGTGTGCTCAACGTGAACGCTGACACCGCGGCCGCGGCGCTGGCGGTCGGGCTCGGAGCGGCGAAGCTGGTGCTGCTGACCGACGTGGCCGGGCTGTACCCGAACTGGTCCGGCGCCGACGCCGCCAGCGCCGCGCAGGCCAGGCCGTTCAGCCAGCTGACCGCTGACGAGCTCGCCGGGCTGATGCCGGGCCTGTCGGACGGCATGCTCCCCAAGATGGCCGCCTGCCTGACCGCGGTTCGCGGCGGCGTCCCGCAAGCGCACGTGCTAGACGGCCGGCTGCCGCACGCGATCCTGCTGGAGATCTTCACCGACTCCGGGATCGGAACCATGGTTGTCCCGAATTCGAGCCCTGGAGTGAGCAATGTCAGCGACTGAGCTACTGCAAGACCGGTACGGCGCGGTGATGATGCTCACCTACGGGATGCCTCCGGTGGCGCTGGCCAGCGGCAGCGGGTGCACCGTCGTCGACGTCGACGGCAACAGTTACCTCGATCTGATCGGCGGCATCGCAGTCAGCGCGCTCGGTCATGCGCATCCTGCCATCGTCGAGGCCGTCAGTAAGCAGGTTGCGACGCTCGCGCATACCTCCAACCTGTTCCTGCACCAGCGGCAGGTGGAGCTAGCCGAACGGCTGATCGGCCTGCTGGGCACCGACGGCCGGGTGTTCCTGGCCAACTCGGGAGCTGAGGCGAACGAGGCGGCACTCAAGCTGGTGCGCAAGGCTCAGGGACCGGGCCGGCCGGTGATCGTTGCCGCTGAGCACAGCTTCCACGGGCGGACCATGGGCGCACTGAGCCTCACCGGCAAGAGCTCGATCCGCGAGCCGTTCCAGCCATTCGGGGTCGAGGTCAGGTTCGTGCCCTACGGCGACGCTGCCGCGCTCGAGAGCGCGGTGGGCTCGGACTGCGCAGCGGTGTTCCTCGAGCCCGCGCTCGGCGAGGGCGGCGTCGTGCCGGCCCCGGCCGGGTACCTGAAGGCCGCACGCGAGGCGTGTGACCACGCTGGCGCACTGCTGGTGCTCGACGAGATCCAGAGTGGCATCGGCCGGACCGGTGAGTGGTTCGCCCACCAGCGGGAGGGCGTCACCCCGGACGTGCTCACGCTTGCGAAGGGTCTCGGCGGCGGGCTGCCGATCGGCGCCTGCATCGGCATCGGCCGGTATGGCTCGGTGCTGGAGAGGGGCGATCATGGCAGTACCTTCGGCGGCAACCCGGTCGCGTGCGCTGCGGCGCTGGCAGTGCTGGACACCATCGAGCGAGACGGCTTGCTCGCGCACGTGACCACGGTGGGAGCGCAGCTGGCCGCTGGCATCGAGGGCATCGGGCACCCGCTGGTGGCCGGCGTCCGCGGTAGCGGGCTCTGGCTCGCGATCGCGCTGACCGGTGTCGCCGCTACCGCGGTGGCCGCCACCGCGCAGCGAAACGGCTTCCTGGTCAACGCGGTCCAGCCGGACGCCGTGCGCCTGGCCCCGCCGCTGATCCTGTCGGCAGACGAGGCTGGCTCGTTCACCGCCGCGTTGCCCGGCATCCTCGACGCGGCAAGCGTGGTGCTGGCGGGGCAGGAAGCGTCATGACCGCACCGGCGGCCGGCCCGGTCCTTGCTACCGTCCGGCACTTCATCAGGGACGACGACCTGTCGCCGGCCGAGCAGGCGGAGGTACTGAGCCTCGCTGCCGAGCTCAGGGCGGGCCGCTTCAGCTGGCAGCCGCTCGCCGGGCCGCGCACGGTTGCGGTCCTGTTCGACAAGCCGTCGCTGCGCACCAGAGTCTCGTTCGCTGTTGGCATCGCCGAGCTCGGTGGTTTCCCGCTCGTGATTGACGCGAACGGGACGCACGCCGGGCGCGGGGAGTCACTGCAGGACACGGCGAGGGTTCTGGCGAGCCAGGTGGCCGCGATCGCGTGGCGCACGTTCAGCCAGGCCGACATCGAGGAGATGGCGGCCGCCAGCCGTGTCCCGGTGATCAATGCGCTGACTGACCGGTTCCACCCGTGCCAGGTGCTCGCCGATTTGCTGACAATCCAGTCTGCCTACGGCGAGCTCGCCGGCCTCACCCTGACCTTCCTCGGCGACGGCTCGTCCAACATGGCGCATTCCTACCTGCTCGGCGGTGCCACCGCCGGACTGCATGTCCGGATCTGCGCACCGGAGGCCTACTGGCCATCCGCGGACGTGCTTGCCGCCGCTGCGGCAGTGGCCGAACGCACCGGGGGCTCGGTCACGATCAGTGCCGACCCGCAGGACGCCTGCAAGGGAGCCGACGTGCTGGCGACCGACGTGTGGACCTCGATGGGCCAGGAAGGGCAAGAGGGCACCCGCACCGGCGCGATGAACACGTATCAGCTCGACGCCGCGAAGCTCGCGCTGGGGAGTCCCGACTGCCGGGTGCTGCACTGCCTGCCGGCGCACCGTGGCGAGGAAATAGCCGCCGACGTGATCGACGGGCCGGCCAGCCTGGTCTTCGAGCAGGCCGAGAACCGGCTGCACGCGCAGAAAGCACTGCTGTGCTTCTTGCTGACCGGGTTGTCCGGTCGTCCGCCCGGCGGGTCGTCCGGCGGGTCGCGATGAATACCAGCCCGCTGACGAAGGCAGCCAGGCATGCCCAGATCGCCTCGATCCTCGGCCAGAAGTCGCTCCCGGTGCATTCCCAGGAGCAACTAGCCGAACTGCTGACCGAGCGCGGCGTACGAGTCACCCAGGCGACCTTGTCGCGCGATCTCGACGAGCTCGGCGCGGTGCGGCTGCGCGGCGGGGACGGGGCACTCGTCTACGCGCTGCCCGGTGAACCCGGTCCCGGCGGCCTGTCCGCTGGCCTGGGCAGCGTGCTGGCCGGCGGTCCGTTCGCCCCCTCGGCCGCCGATCCGGCGACCCGGCTGGCGAGGCTCGCCGCCGAGCTGCTGATGTCCGCGGAAGCCAGCGCCAACCTGGTGGTGCTGCGAACTCCGGCCGGGGCCGCTCAGCTGCTCGCCTCGGCCATCGACCACGCGCGCTGGCCGGCCGTTCTGGGCACGGTCGGCGGCGACGACACGGTGCTTGTCATCGCCCGCGACCCGAACGGCGGCGACGAGCTTGCCCAGGAACTGCTGCGGCTGGCCGAGCGGACCAGTTCGGCGACAGGTCGTAGATGAGCCAGATGACCAACACAATGGACAGGCAGGTATCCCGGTGACAGACAGAGTCGTTCTCGCCTACTCCGGCGGGCTGGACACATCGGTGGCGATCGGCTGGATCGCCGAGCAGACCGGGGCGGAGGTCATCGCACTCGCGGTGGACGTTGGCCAGGGCGGTGAGGACCTCCAAACCATCAGGGAGCGCGCCCTCGCCTGCGGCGCGGCGGCTGCCGAGGTCGTGGACGCGCGCGATGAGTTCGCGACCGAGTACTGCATGCCGGCCTTGCTGGCCAATGCCCGTTACATGGAGCGCTATCCCTTGGTGTCGGCGCTCTCGCGGCCGCTCATCGTCAAGCACCTGGCCAGGGTGGCGCTCGAGACGGGTGCGGGCTTGGTTGCGCACGGCTGCACCGGCAAGGGCAACGACCAGGTCAGGTTCGAGGCCGGACTGGCAGCGCTCGCCCCCGACGTTCGCGTCACTGCCCCGGTCCGCGACTCCGGCATGACCAGGGACAAGGCCATCGCGTTCGCGGCCGAGAAGGGCCTGCCGATCAACGTGACCTCACGTTCCCCGTACTCGATCGACCAGAACGTCTGGGGCCGCAGCTGTGAGACGGGCCACCTGGAAGACATCTGGAACGCGCCGCAGCCGGATGTCTACGGCTACACCAGCGACCCGGCGGCCGGGCTGGCGGCCGAGGAGATCGTCATCAGTTTCGTCAGCGGGCTGCCGGTCGCGCTGAACGGAGAGCCGCTGACGCCGCTGCAGATGATCACCGAGCTGAACCGGATCGCCGGGGCGCACGGGGTCGGCCGGATCGACATGGTCGAAGACCGCCTTGTCGGGATCAAGAGCCGGGAGATCTACGAGGCGCCCGGAGCGATGGTCCTGATCACCGCTCACTCGGAGCTGGAGAGCGTGTGCGTGGAACGGGACCTGGCCCGGTTCAAGCGTCAGGCCGAGCAGCGCTGGACCGAGCTGGTCTACGACGGCCTCTGGTTCTCGCCCCTGAAGCAGGCCCTGGACGCGTTCATCAGCGAAGCATCGCGGCAGGTCACCGGCGACATCCGGCTGACCCTGCAAGGCGGCCGGGCGGTAGTGACCGGGCGGCGCAGTCCCGCCGCGCTCTACGACTACTCGCTGGCTACCTACGACACGGGCGATGTGTTCGACCAGCAGCTGGCCAAAGGCTTCATCGAGTTGTTCGGGCTGCCGGCCAAGATCGCGGCGGACCGGGATCGCAAGCTGGCCGGCTAGCCTTCCGCTCGCGACGACGATCGGATACTCGGGAGACTGGTTGTGACACCTGAGGCAGGGATGCCGGAACCGGAGCCAGCGACCGGCGGACCGGTGCGGCTGTGGGGTGGCCGCTTCGAATCCGGCCCGGCCGAAGCGCTGGCGCGGCTGTCAGTGAGCGTTCAGTTCGACTGGCGGCTGGCACCCTACGACTTGCTGGCATCGGCAGCGCACGCGCGCGTCCTGCACAAGGCGGGCCTCCTCACCGATACCGAGGCGGCCCGCATGCTGACAGCGCTGGACGATCTCGGTCGCGCCTGCCAGGCGGGCACGTTCCGCCCGTCGGCAGCGGACGAGGACGTGCACACCGCGCTCGAGCGCGGGCTGCTAGAGCGGGTCGGCCAGCTCGGCGGCAAGCTGCGGGCCGGGCGCAGCCGCAACGACCAGGTCGCCACAGATTTGCGGCTGTACTTGCGGGATCACGCGCGGATCGTGACAGCGCGGCTGACCGAACTCGAGCTTGCACTGATCGGCCAGGCCGAGCGGCACGCGGATACCCCCGTGCCGGGCATGACGCACCTGCAGCACGCTCAGCCGGTTCTGCTCGCGCACCAGTTGCTCGCGCACGTGCACGCGTTCGCCAGGGACGCCAGCCGCCTGCGTGACTGGGACGTGCGGGCCGCGGTCAGCCCCCTCGGGTCCGGCGCGCTAGCTGGCTCGTCCCTGCCGCTCGATCCGGATGCGGTGGCGGCCGAGCTCGGGTTCGCCAGCGCCGCGGACAACTCGATGGACGCGGTCAGCGACCGCGACTTCGCGGCCGAGTTCTGCTTCATCGCGGCGCTGCTCGGGGTGCACTTGTCCCGGCTGGGGGAGGAGGTCGCGCTGTGGGCGTCACACGAGTTCGGCTGGATCGAGATCGACGACGCGTTCGCGACCGGCTCGTCGATCATGCCGCAGAAGAAGAATCCGGATGTGGCCGAGCTGGCCCGGGGCAAGGCGGGCCGGCTGATCGGCAACCTCACCGGGCTGCTGGCCACACTGAAGGGACTCCCGCTGTCCTATAACCGGGACCTGCAGGAGGACAAGGAGCCGGTCTTCGACGCTGTCGACACGCTGCTCACGGTGCTGCCCGCGATGGCCGGCCTGATCGGCACGCTCCGGTTTCACACCGAGCGGCTGCAGGCCACCGCGGCGGCAGGTCATGCTCTTGCGACGGACCTGGCCGAACTGCTGGTCCGGCGGGGTACCGCGTTCCGCGAAGCGCACGAGGTCGTCGGGCACTTGGTCATCTGGTGTCAGGTCCACGACTGCGAGCTGGCCGACGTCGGTGACGAGGATCTGGAGAAGATCTCGCCGCTGCTCACCCCGGACGTGCGCGACGTGCTGACGGTGCAGGGCGCGATCGCGGCCAGGGCGAGCCGGGGCGGCACCGCGCCCGCCCGGGTAGCCGAGCAGCTCATCCGGCTCCGCGCGGACGTTCAGCACCAGGCCGACTGGGCCGCGGGCTGACCGGTGCTCTCAGGCCTGTTGTAGGACATGCTTTGCACTGGCGCCTTGGCGCGCATGACGTGCATGCTTGGGTCCTGTGAGTGGTCAGCGCGGAACGTGGGCAGCGGCGAAAATAGCTGGCTTCAGCGCGGCTTTTGCCGGCCTCGCAGTTGCCGGCTGCGCGGCGGCAGCCGAACCGGGTTTGGTCTCGGCCACGTCGGCTCACCTGGGTGCTGCGGTCAAGGTGTCCACCTCGAGCCGCTGGCGGATTATCTACCGGACTCCTCAGCGTCAGGTCGTTATGGACGGGCTGACCGCGATTAGCAAGCGTGATGCCTGGACAGTCGGGACCGCCGGATACCGCCGCCAGAAAACCATCGTGCTCCACTGGACCGGGACCAGGTGGCGCTCCGTGCAGCCGCCAGCCCCGGAAGGCTTCCTGCCGTTCGACGTCATCTCGTCCGCAGCGGATGACGTGTGGATCCTCGGCCACACCGGCCGGTTTGGCGAGGCGCTCCGTTTCACTGGCCGCTGGTCCACGGTGCCACTCCCGGCACATTGGCGAGACGGGCATTTCGCCGTACTCAGCGCGAGCAATGCCTGGATGGGCATACCCGAGTGCCCGGCTACCGGCCAGGACAAGAACTGTAGCTCGACTCTGCAGCACTGGAATGGCGTGAAGTGGTCGCCGCAGCACGTCAAATTCATGATCACCGGCCTCGCTGACGCAGCTGGCCGGGCCTGGATCCTTGGCCTGACCGGCATCCGTGTCCGCACGCCGCACCAACTGACTGGCCGCTTGGTGGTGTTCCGCAGCGTCCGCGGTCGCTGGCAGCAGGTGCCGGTGCCCTCGCCGCAGGTGACGGACGATCCGGTGGTTCTTCCGCAGATCACCGGTGCGCCGGACGGCGATGTGTGGCTACTGCAGTCGGTACCGGCGCGCAAGACGAGTCGGGGCACTCTCTACCACTGGAATGGCGCAAGGTGGGCTCTGATCGCGGAGCCAGCCAGCGCTGATGGGCGGTCAATGAGCGGTGACGGTCTGCTGAGCTACGACGGCAACGACGGCATCTGGGCAGGCCTGGCGCACTGGACCGGACGACAGTGGGTCAATGTCTACCGGGTGGGGCCTGGCCCGGCTTACCAGACCTTCCTGGGCCCGGCCGCTGGCATCCCAGGTTCTGGCAGCTCATGGGCCGTCGGCGGGACCGGTGGATTCATCGGTACGGTGCCGAGCGGTCCCGGCGTGATCGCGGTCAACGGGCCGCTGCCTGGTTAGGCCCGGATAGAGCGGCCGCCGCGGGTGCGTCGTTGACTGACTCGCCCGGACAGCGTTAGCGTGACGGGACCTTGATCACGACCGGCGCGGGCGCCGGCGTCGCAACCACGGGCGGGTTGGCAATGCCTGATGTGGTTACGTTCGGCGAGTCGATGGCCCTGTTCCGAACCGACCCGGCTGAGTCGCTGCGCAGTGCGCACCGGTTCACCAGGTCGATCGCCGGAGCTGAGTCGAACGTCGCGATTGGCTTGTCCCGGCTCGGCTGCGAGGCCGGCTGGTTCGGCCGGGTTGGCGACGACCCCCTCGGGCTCAGCATCCTCGACACCTTGCGTGCCGAGAGCGTCGACGTGAGCCGCGCGCTTGTCGATGATGCTGCCCCGACCGGCGTCCTGGTCAGGGACACGCACGCCGAGCGCCGAATCGACGTCGTTTACGCCCGGGCCGGGTCAGCCGGAAGCCGCCTCAGTGTCTCCGACATCGACGAGAAGTACCTGACCTCGGCGCGGGTGCTGCACGTCACCGGAATCACGCCGGCCCTGAGTCACTCGGCACGCGAGGCAACGGCAGCCGCGGTGAGCCTCGCCGCGGACGCCGGCGTGACCGTGTGCTTCGACCCGAACGTGCGCCGGCGCCTCTGGCCCGACATGGACGAAGCACGGCGCACCCTGCTTCCGCTTATTGAGCGATCGCAGATCGTCCTGCTCGGGCACGCCGAAGCGACGCTGTTGACCGATGAGAAGGACCCGGGCGCGGCAGCGCTGTGGCTGGCCCGGCGCGGCGTGACGACCGTGGCCGTCAAACTGGGCGCTGAAGGCGCGCTAGGCCTGCACGAAGGTGCGAGCTACCACGGCGCTGCGCTCGCGGTCCATCCTGCGGACCCGATTGGAGCCGGAGATGCGTTCGACGCGGGATTCTTGTCGGCGTGGCTGCGTGGGCTGGCCATGCCGGGCTGCGTCGATGAGGGCAACCTGGCCGCCGGCCTGAGTGTCCAGGTCTGCGGTGACATCGAGGGCTTGCCGTACCGGCGCGAGATCGATGAGCGGCGCGCCAACAACCTCGAGGCAAATCGCTAGCGGACAGCCAACGCAAGACCGGCCTGACGGCGACGAAAAGCGTGACGATGGCGGTGCTCGGCCCGCGGATGCTCGGCGAGGCTACCAACGTCATCTTCGACGGGTTCGTTCCGCGTCGCGGCGCCGACTTCAAATCCTCCTTGACAGGAACTCGGCCAGCGCGGTCCTATTGAGGAAAGCTATTCCGTCATCCGGAACGGCATTCTGGTGGTGTCAATGGCGCGTACCGCGGCGCGACGGCAGCTCATGCCAGCGCAGTCGCTTCGCCTAGCGCAGCCGTGCGCAAGGCGGTTGAAGTTATGCCGGCCGGCTCGCAGGCCGCGGCCGCACAGGCGCAGATGCCGGCCGAGGCCTTTAGCGATCTGTTTGCCGAATTGTGCACCTGGGGCAAGTGGGGCGCCGACGACGTTCAGGGCGCGCTGAACTACATCGGTCCCGACCAGGTGCGAACAGCAGCAGGACTGGTCAGCTCCGGCCGGACCGTTGGCGTCGGGCTGCCGCTCGACACCGCGGCGGGCCCGGACAACCCGAGCCCTGTCGTGCACACCATGACCGACGTCCCGTCGGCACAGCCAGCCGGGGGCACAGCCTTCGCGTGCGACTCCATCAGCATCGAGTGTCACGGCGATGCGCATAGTCACATCGACGCCTTGTGCCATGTCGCGTTCCGCGGCTCGCTCTACAACGGTGTGCCGGCTGCCTCGGTGACGACCACCGGGGCTGGCGCGCTCGGCGCAGAGAACTTGCGGAACGGGATCGTCGGACGCGGCGTCCTGCTCGATATTCCCGCCACCAGGCAGGTGGCCTGGCTCGAGCCAGGCGATGTCATCACCGCGGGCGACCTCCTCGCCGCTGAGGAGGCTCAGAACGTCCGGGTCGGTGCAGGAGACATCCTGCTCTGCCGCACCGGGCATCAGCGAAGGCGGCGCGAACTCGGCGTGTGGGACGCCGCGCAGCTCAAGACCGGGCTTGACCCGCGGGCCATGACCTGGGTTCGCGACCGCCAGGTCGCTGCCATGGGCTGCGACGGGGACAGCGACACCGTGCCGAGCGTGGTCGAGCAAGTCGACTGTCCGGTGCACGTACTGGCCATGTGCGCGATGGGCGTCGTGCTCATGGACTGTCTCAACCTTGACGATCTGGCACAGGCATGTGAAGGGGAAGGGCGGTGGGAATTCCTGCTCACGGTGGCACCGCTCGTGCTGAGCCGCGGCACGGGCACGCCAGTTAATCCCATCGCAGTGTTCTAAGAAGCCGCGAGCAGGTCATAGGCCTGCCCACTTGGGAGGAAGACCGATGGCAGTCATCACCAAACCCGCATCGCCGCACTTGCGCCGCGAACTGCGCATCTGGGAGGGCATTGGCCTGTCGGTAGCCGGCGCCTCGCCCGCTCTCGCCATGGCGTTCTCCGGTCCCGGCGTTGCCGGGCTGGTGGGCCGCGCGGCCGCTCTGTCGTTCTTGTTCGCCGCCGTCACCTGCATCTTTATCGGTTACGCGTTCATGATGCTGGCGCGCAAGTACAACAGCGCGGGCAGCGTCTATGGGTTCGTTGGCGCGTCGATCGGCCCCCGGTCAGGGTTCTTCTCCGGCTGGGCAATGATGCTGATGTACTTCGTTTTCACGCCGGGATCCGCGGCAGCCAGCGGGTATTTCGTCGCTACCTTGTTCAATGACGTGGGCTGGATACACAACGCCAGCTTCATCTGGTTCGCGATCCCCATCTCGGTCATCGTCTGGCTGACGTCCGCTGGCCTGGCAAGGCACTCGACGCGGACGCTACTCTCGATCGAGAGCGTCACGGTTGTCCTGATTCTCATCTTGATGATCGTCGTCCTGGTGAAGGTCGGCACCGGTCACGGCCTTAACCACGGGACACTCACGCTCAATATCTTCAACCCGCCGTCCGGCGTGAGCTTGCATGCCCTGGTCCTCGGCGCCGTCTTCGGATTCCTGGCGTTCACCGGATTCGAGGCCGCGGGCGCGCTTGGCGAGGAGACCGTCAATCCGGGCCGGGAAATCCCGCGCGCTATCGGCGTCTCGATCCTGGCGGTCGCGATCTTCTATGTAGCGTGCATCGCGGTGCAGTCACTTGGCTTTGGCGCGAACAAGGCCGGGTCGGCCGAGTTCGCTTCATCGAGCGGACCGCTCTTCCAGCTTTCCTCGGCTTACCTGAATTCGGCGGTCCGCGACGTGATCCTGGTCGGTGCCGCGTTCAGCGCGTTCGGTGCCGCAGTGAGTGAGGCCATGGCTGGCTCCCGGCTGATGTATGCGCTGTCTCGTGACGGCAGGCCGTCGCTGCCGCTAGCCCGGCTCTCGATGCCGTCCGGCGCGCCGCGCCGCGCGGTGGAGGTCATCATCGGCATCAACGTCGTGCTGCTGCTGATCTTCCAGTTCGCCGGCGTGAGCGGTTTCACCATCTGGCAGTACCTCGGCACCCTCGGAACTCTGTCCATCCTGGTCGGGTACGCGATGGTGTGCATCGCCGCTAGCCGGGCGGCGATCAACGGCAGCCTGCAGATCAACAAGTGGAAGGCCATTGTGCCGATACTGGCGGCCATCGCAGTCGGCTACACGTTGTACAACGAGATAGTGCCGGCGCCCGCTTATCCCTACAACGTGTTTCCCTACATAACGCTGGCCTGGCTGATCATCGGCGCCGCGGTGGTCATCTTCGCGCCGCACCTGGCCAAGCGGATGGGCGACGGCCTGACCCGCACGCTCGGGATACCGGAGCTAGGCGGTCCGCACCATCATCACGATGCGGGCGCCGGCACCGACCTCAGCGGGGTCGCCGAGGACACGCCACCCACCGGTTAGGCCGCCGACTGCCGACAGAGTCCGCCGACTTCGCAAAGGAGCGCGAGATGGAAACGGACCTTCCCGTCAGGCTGAGGGGAGCTGTCGGCGAGCTCAGGGACGAGCCGATAACGCCCAGGGAGAAGGGCTTGGGCTTGCTGTCATGGTCGTCGCCGGTCAGCGCGGCGAGCCTGGCGCAGACTCGGCCGTCGCTGTTCGGTGGTGGCTTCGCCTGGCCGCTGATGGTGCTGCGCGAGTCGGCGCTGGCGAACAACATCACGTCGATGGCCAGCTTTTGCGCGGCGGCCGGAGTGAAGCTCGCTCCGCACGGCAAAACCACGATGGCACCGCAGCTCATCGCCCGGCAGCTCAGGGCCGGAGCGTGGGCAGTCACCGCGGCGAACGTCAGCCAGGTCCAGCTGTTCCGGTCCTTCGGGGTGACGCGGATCCTCATCGCCAACGAGGTCACCGACCGGGCGGCGCTCGGCTGGCTGGCGGCCGAGCTTGCCGCCGATCCGGAGTTCGAGTGTTATAGCTTCGTCGACAGCCTTGCCGGCGTCGCGTTGCTGGACGACGCGCTCCAGGCCGGTGGTCGCGCGTCGGGCCCGGCCAGCGCCGGGCCGCAGCTGCGAGTCCTAGTCGAACTCGGCCGGCCCGGCGGCCGGGCCGGCTGCCGCAGCGTCGACGACGCTGTCACCGTTGCGAAGGCCGCAGCCGCAGCGCCCGCGCTCCGGCTAGCGGGCGTGGCAGGTTATGAGGGCGCGATCGGCCACGACGACAGCGCCGCGACGCTGGCAGCGGTCGCGGAGTTCTGCCGGGACCTGCGCCGGGTCGGCGAGCAGATCGCCGGGCTGCCGGGCTGCCAGGACGGCTACCTGCTCAGCGCTGGGGGTAGCGCGTACTTCGACGTCGTGGTCCGGGAGCTGACGGTGCCGGGCAACGGCGGCCCGGCGCCAACGGTCGTGCTGCGCAGCGGTGCCTACATCAGTTACGACCACGGCTTCTACGGCCGGATCGCGCCCGGCACGCGACCCGATCGGCCCGGACCGCACTTCATGCCAGCTTTCGAGCTGTGGGCCGCGGTGCTGTCCAGGCCTGAGCCCGGCCTGGCCATCGTCGGCGCCGGCCGCCATCATGTCGCCTTCGACCAGGACATGCCACTGCCGCTCCGGATCTGCCCGGCCGGCGGGCCGCAGGCCGATGCCGCTGGAATGCATGTCAGCTCGGTCGATGACCAGCACGCCTACCTGCGGCTCCCGCCGGATTCGTCGCTCGCGCCCGGCGATCTGGTCTGCATGGGCATCTCGCACCCGTGCACAACCTTCGACAAGTGGCGCGTGATTCCGGTAGTGGACGATGACTACCACGTCATCGACGCCATTCACACGTTCTTCTGATGTCGAGCCGCGCCGACGTCAGAACTATGATTCCGTATGCCGGAATGCAGCGCGGGCGGCCGGGCGGCCCGCCCGCTTCTCTGCGCCGGGCGCGCGGAGAGTATGAGTAGAGGTGCAGGTGCAGGTGCAGGACAACGCCGAGTCGCCGGTAGCGAGCGTCGACCGCGCGCTTCGCATCCTGGCCATTATCGGCGGTGCGGCAACCGGCCTCTCGCTCGACGACCTTGCCGCCAGGCTCGACATCCCGAAGAGCTCACTGCACCGGATTCTCGCCGCGCTCAAGTTCCGGAAGTTCGTATCCCAGCCCGAGATCGGCGGCGCGTACTTCCTCGGCACCGAGCTGCTGGCCACCGCGTTCCGGTTTCATGACACGCTCGACTTGCGCGCGCTCATTCACCCGCTACTGGTCCGGCTGAGCGGCGAGCTGCACGAGACAACGCACATGGCAGTGCTCGACGGCGCCGAGATCGTTTACCAGGACAAGATCGAGGTCGCGACACACACGATCAAGTTGTCCTCGGTTATCGGCGGCCGCAATCCCGCGCACGCGACCGGTATCGGCAAGGCGCTGCTCGCCTGGACCTACTCGACCGACGAGGCCATCCGGGCCTGGGCGGCGCAGTGGGAACCGCTGTCCCGGCCGAGCAAGCGCACCGTCAAGTCCGCTGACCAGCTCGCCGATGAACTTGCGCAGGTGCGCGAGCAGGGCTATGCGCTCGACGTCGAGGAGAACGAGATCGGCGTGCGGTGCGCGGCCGTGCCGATCTTCCTGGGCCGGCCGGTGCCTGCGGCGGCGGTTAGCATCACGCTGCTCGGCTCGCGTGCCGAGATCCGGCGGCTGAACGAGCTTGGCAAGTACCTCCGTGACGTCGTCGACGACTGGTCGAAGGTTCCCGTGCAGTGATGGTGGCATTCCAGAATGCTCGAGCAGGAGGTGGCTGTAGATGACGAAGAAGGCCGTGGGAGGCACTCGGCCGGGCGGCGCGTACTCGCCCGGCATCATGGCTGAGGGCCGGTTCGTCTACGTGGCAGGTCAGGTACCGATGCGCGATGGCGTGCTGACAGGCGAGTCGACCGGTGAGCAGACCAAGGTCGTGATCGAGAACCTGGCGAGCGTGCTCGCGGAAGCCGGCGCAAGCCTCGCCGACGTGGTCCGGTGCGGCGTGTTCCTCGCAAACATGGGCGACTTTGCCGAGATGAACGACGTGTACGCGGAGATGTTCCCGGATCCGTTGCCAGCCAGGACCACAATCGGCGCCACCCTCCTCGGGTTCAAGGTCGAGATCGATTGCATCGCTGTGCTGCCGGATTCGGCGCAGGAATGATGCCCGCGGCAGCAAACGGAACGGCGGGAAGCGGGCCGGTCCGGTGCGGGCGCTAGTCTTCACCGCGCCGGGCGAGGTACAGCTGCTCGATGTGCCTGAGCCTGCTGCCGGCCCGGACGATTGCGTCGTCCAGGTACGCTCCGTCGGGATCTGCGGCAGCGAGCTGCACGGCGTCCGCGATCCGGGATTCCGCGTTCCGCCCCTGATCATGGGTCATGAATTCGCCGGCGTCGCAGATTCCGGCGAGGCGGTCATCGTCAACCCCGTGGTGTCGTGCCGCAATTGCGACCTGTGCCGCCAGGGGAGGCGGCAGCTCTGCCGCGAACGCGCGATCGTCGGGATCGCGCGGCCCGGCGCCTTCGCCGAGCGCGTGGCCGTGCCGCGTTCGGCGCTACGGCCGATGCCTGCGTCGCTGGGCTGGGACGCTGCCGCGATGGCCGAGCCTGCCGCAAGCGCAGTGCACGCCTGGGCTGTCGGCGGAGGCGAGCCCGGGATGCGCGTTGCGGTGCTCGGCTGCGGCGCCATCGGCCTGCTGAGCGTGCTTGCCGCCGTCGCGGGAGGGGCGGCCAGCGTCGATGTCACTGATCTGTCGCAGGCGCGGCTCGCTGTAGCTGAGCGCCTCGGCGCGTCGCGTACGGGTGCTGAGCTGGACGGCGAGTACGACATGATCATTGATGCGGCCGGCACGGCCGGGACCCATGCGCAGTCGGTGCGCTACCTTCGCCAGGGCGGCGTGGCTGTCTGGCTCGGCCTGGCCCAGCGGGAAGCCGGGTTCGACGCTCAGGCGCTGGTGCGCACGGAGAAGCGAGTGGTCGGCTCGTTCGCCTACACCGACGAGCACTTCGACCAGGCCACCGAAGCGCTCGGCGAGTGGGACCTGAGCTGGGCGTCTGCCTTTCCGCTCGCGGACGGCGCCATGGTTTTCACCAGCCTGATGAACGGGGCGCTTGAGCCGGTGAAGGCGCTGCTGCATCCGGCGGACGCGGCCGACTCCTGAGCTGGCGGACATTGGAGGACGTCACTGCGATGGCACGATGGACAACGTGCGCGGCGATCGCCGCCGCGCGCTGTGTCGGCATCATCCGCGCCGAGAGCGCAGCCGAGGCGACCTCCATCGGCATCGCGCTAGTTTCGGGCGGCCTGCCGATTGTCGAGGTCGCTTACACCACCCCGGATGCGTCATCAGCGATTGCCGCATTGCGCGCAGAATGCCCGGACGCGATCGTCGGTGCCGGCACAGTCCTCGACGGCGCAGCAGCGTTCGCGGCGATCAGCGCAGGCGCGCAGTTCCTGGTCTCGCCCGCAGTAGTGGAGGACGTGCTTCGGGCGGGCGGGCGCTATGGCCTCCCGGTCTTGCCGGGCGCCGCGACGCCGAGCGAGATCCGCCTCGCGATGGAACTCGGGGCGGACATGGTCAAGCTGTTCCCGGCTGGTTCGCTGGGAGTGGAGTTCATGCGCTCGATCGCGGCGGCGATGCCGCAGGTGCCGTTCGTGCCGACCGGCGGCGTTACCGCGGACAACGCGCTGGACTGGCTCGACGCCGGCGCGGTAGCGGTCGGCGTAGGCGGCGGCCTCACCCGCGGCGACCCGGCAGGCATTCGGCGCCGCGCTGAGGAGCTTGCCGCCCGGCTGCGCCGGTGACGCAGCCCCTGTGCTGGTGACGCAGCCCCTGTGCTGGTGACGGAGCCCTGCGCTGGTCAACAGCCGCACTGGCCTGCCGGCCCTGACGTCCAGGCGTCACATTTCACGGATCTTTGCGGCGCAAATCCGGATAAACTATCCCATGCAGTCGACAAAATCGATGAAATGTGGGCGCCGGGAGAGCACTCGGTAGGCTCTGACGGTGATGGAGCGGCTGCCGCGGGAGTTTTTCGACCGGCCTGCGACCGATGTGGCGCCTGACTTGCTCGGCTGCGTGCTCTGGCACGACAGCCCGGCGGGCCTGGTTGCCGTCCGGCTGGTCGAGGTTGAGGCCTACGAGGGCGCTAACGACCCGGCCTCGCACGCTTACCGCGGGCAGACCGCGCGTAACGCAGTCATGTTCGGCCCGCCCGGCCACGTGTACGTCTACTTCACCTACGGCATGCACTTCTGCGTGAACCTGGTCTGCCAGCCGCCCGGGCTAGCTGAGGCAGTCCTGCTGCGGGCTGGCGAGGTAGTGGCCGGAGCCGACCTGGCGGCGCGACGGCGGGTGCGGGAGAACGGCCGGGCAGCGGCGGGCGCGCCGCCCGGCGACGGCGACGAACCTGGCGACGGCGACGACCCCGGCAACGGCAGCAGGGAACCCGGCGGCGACCCCGGCAACGGCGGCAGCAGGGAACCCGGCAACGGCGGCAGCAGGGAACCCGGCAACGGCAGCAGGGAACCCGGCAACGGCAGCAGGGAACCCGGCAACAGCGGCCGTTGCGAGCGGTGGACCTGGCCCGCGGCCCGGCCCGGCTCTGCCAAGCGCTCGACATCGACCGCGGGCTGGACGGAGCGGATGTCTGCGACCCTGGATCGCCGCTAGGGATCGGGCCAGGCCATCCGCCCATCGGAGCCCCAGCCGCAGGGGCCGAGAGGGGGCAAGCCGTCATCAGCACCGGACCGAGGGTCGGCGTCAGCCAGGCGGCTGACCGGCCCTGGCGGTACTGGCTGGCCGGCGACGACCACGTTTCCGTATATCGTCCGTCGAAGCCGAGACCGCGCCGGCAGAAACTGGTTAACGGCCGGGACGCCGAAGGTGGGACGATTCTGCGGTGAGCGACATCATCGACGAGCTGAGCTGGCGGGGCCTGATCGCCCTGTCCACCGACCTGGATCACCTGCGCAAAGCCCTTGATACCGGGATTGTCACTTTTTACTGCGGCTTCGATCCGACGGCGCCCGGGCTGCACATCGGCAACCTGGTCCAGTTGCTCACTATGCGGCGGCTGCAGCAGGCCGGCCACCGGCCGATCGCCATCGTCGGCGGCGCGACCGGCCTGATCGGCGACCCCGGCGGCAAGTCAGCCGAGCGCGTGCTGAACCCGCGCGAGCTGGTCGCCGAGTGGGTCGAGCGAATCCGCGGCGAGGTAAGCCGGTTCCTGGACTTCAACTCCGGTCCCACGGCAGCGACGGTGGTCAGCAACCTTGACTGGACGGGCCAGCTGTCGGCCATCGACTTGCTGCGCGACATCGGCAAGCACTTCCCGGTGAATCAGATGCTGTCCCGCGAAGTCGTGCGCGCCCGGCTGGAGTCGACCGGGATCAGCTACACCGAGTTCAGCTACCAGGTCCTGCAGGCCAACGACTACCTGGAGCTCCACAACCGGTACGGCTGCACGCTGCAGCTGGGCGGCAGCGACCAGTGGGGCAACCTGGTGTCCGGCGTCGACCTGATCCGCCGGGTTACCGAGCACACGGTGCATGCCATGGCCACGCCGCTGATCACCAAGCCCGACGGGACCAAGTACGGCAAGACCGAGGGCGAGGCTGTCTGGCTGAGCCAGGACCTGATGAGCTCGTACGCGTTCTACCAGTTCTGGCTGAACCGGGCCGATGCCGAGGTACCCGGCCTGCTCCGGGTCTTCTCGTTCCGCTCTCGCGATGAGATCGAGGAGCTAGAGCAGGAGATTGCCGGCCGGCCTGCCGCCCGCCGCGCGCAGCGACTGCTGGCGGAGGAGCTCACGATCCTGGTGCACGGCGAGGCTGAGCTGGCGCGGGTGCAGGCGGCCAGTGAGGCGCTATTCGGCCAGGGGGACCTGCGCGTGCTCGATGCCGCGACGCTGGCGGCTGCGGTAGCCGAGGTGCCGCATGCCGATGTCCAGGTCAGCGCCGCGGACGGTGATGACGGACTCCCGCCGGTGGCTGACCTGATGGCGGTGACCGGGATCGTGCCGAGTAAGTCGGCGGCCCGCCGGGCGATCGCGGAGGGCGGCGCATACCTCAACAACGAGAAGGTCAGCGAGCAGGACGCCGTCCCGGCCTGGACCGATCTGCTGCACGGGGAGTACCTGGTTCTGCGGCGGGGCAAGCGCACAGTCGGGGTCGTTCGCGTGCTCCGCGGCTGAGCCGCAGCCCGCAGAATTCTTGACCAAAGATTTATCTGGACAGAAACGGGGCCGTGCGGCCCGGCCCGTTGCCGTTGCTGGCCGCAACGTGGCTGGTCGGCAATCGGTTGGGGCGGCGGGTGGCCATCAATGGCGAGCGCCGATTAAGGCCAATAACGTGGCATTACTCACAAGCGGGTAGTTGCGGCGATATGGCCGGGCGCAACCGCTGGCTGCACGAGGCGGGCACTCTGGTTCGTGGCCGCCCTGAGGGTATCGGCGCAGGTCACGGCGCCTTCACAGGAACCGGCGCTCCAGCTGGAGACGGCCGCGACGGGCGGCCAGACGGCAAACGACCCGATTTGACTTGAGGGCTCTAGCTGCCTAATGTTTCGTCTCGCCCCTAGAGAGCGAGGGCCCGGAAGGGCCTCCGGTTCGGGGCCAGCACCCTCCTCTACCTGCGGTGGCTACATGTCGTTCATCAGGCATCGGCAGCCCAGGTGAGGGTATGCTGAACGTACCGAGAGCATTTGAGTAAGTCCAGCTAGCTGACTTGACAGCCGCAGGGCAG
>CAWHQU010000009.1:0-14356 GCA_963831615.1 uncultured Actinomycetota bacterium
CAGCAGCGGTTGCTTCGGCTCGCGGGCGCCTGGCCGACCTGCGTGGCGGCCGGCCCGGATGCAGACGCTTCGTTCGCCAGCACCACCGCAGAGCGGTTAACAAGAGCGACCCCGCTCGGTTCAGGTAGGTCCACTTGCGGCTGACCAGGCGGCGGTACCACCTCAGGGGTCAGCCACGCACTAATGGCGCAGTCGGCGATCCTCGCGTTCATCAAGGACAACCGGTGGCTCGGCCCGGATCGGCGGCGGGTGCCTTCGATGACCGTTCCGGCACCATCGCGATGTTCGACGTCCGCGAGTTTGCCGCCAGGGCGATGTTCCTCGATCCCGCGCCGGCCAGCTGACAGGCACAACCCGCGGATAAACCGTTCCTCAGGGGTAGTCCTCACGGATTACCGCTGAGGACTACGGCGACTACGTAAATCGCCCACGGGACCGATGCGCGGCGCCGCCGTGCTACGGCACTGTTGACCCATGAACGCCGGCCCGACGACCTCGCGGGCGGATCCCCCGGTCACCGCCAGCCGCCGGCGGATCCTGGCCCGGACCCGGCTCGACTTCTGGCTCGACGCCGTCCTGCTGGTGGCCTACACGCTCGCCTACAGCCTGGGATTCACCGGGATCGCCACTCACGAATGGCTCGGCATCGGGCTTGGCGTGGTCTTGCTGGTCCATCTCACGCTGCACTGGGACTGGGTGATCCGCACCACGCGGAAGCTGTTCAGCCCAGGCGGCCGCGAGCGGTTCGTCTGGCTGGTCAACCTGCTGCTGCTGCTGTCCATGACGCTGTGCATCGCGTCCGGCATCCTGATATCCGAGGTGGCGCTGCCGGAACTGGGGATCACCCTCCGGGCCAGTTCCTTCTGGCGGCAGATGCACGACACCACGGCGACGCTGACGCTGATCCTGGTGCCCATCCACGCCGCGCTGGACTGGCGGTGGATCGTGGGCGTGGCCCGCCGTTTCGCCGCCTGGCGTCCGGGGCGGTCACGGTGAAGTTCCTCCGGCATCTGGCCGCGGTCGTGCTCGCGGTGGCGGTCATCGTCGGGCTGGGCATGCTGTGGGCGCACGCCTCCGGCACCGGTAGCGGCAGCGGCCTCAGGCGGGCTCCCTCGCGCGAGGTCCTCCAGCGGCTGGGGCAGATCAAGACCGGCGTGATCAGGGTCCATTCCGACAACGGATTCCACCTCGCCGATACCGGCAACCTGATCCGGACCTGCGAGATCGAGGCGGTGCTGGCGATCGTCGTGATCACGGTCAGCGCCGTCCGGCGACGGCACCGCCGGATGCGGCGTACCGCCGCCGCCAAGGCGTAGAGCGGCCTGTAGGTGCCGAAAACCAGGGCTTCCGCCGACTCGGTCATGAGCTTCGGCTATCGGGAGTCGGACGTGGCCACGATCTCCGGCGGGTCCAGCCGATCCAGCGCAACGGCATCGCGCGCGCAGCATAGGCCTGCGGAGCCACCGAGGCAGCCGCTCGCTGCGGCCACTGAGGTTCTTCACCAAGGTGGCGGCGCTGCCGGTTCGGTACGCTATCCGGCCGTCGCCGCCTTGAACGGCATGATCTACACGTTCGGCGGGCAGGCCATCACGGGCCCGGATGCCGGGGCGGCGGTGAACGTGATCCAGGCGGTGGACCCGGCCAGCCCGAGGCCCGCGCCCGATCCCTGCTCGGTCGCGCGGTGAAACCTGTCGAACAGCCGCGGCCGTTCGGCCTCGACAATTCCGGGGCCGCTGTCTTCGACGGTGAGGCTGATACGGCTGCCGTCGGCTCGGACACCGACCCGGACCAGGCCCTCCGGGCCGGCATAGCGGCAGACGTTGTCCATCAGCACCCCGGCCAGCTGGTCGATCCATTCCGGCGGCGCGTTGATCAGCGTCGGCCGGGCGGGGGTTTCCACGGTGATCGCCGGGCCGACCGCGCGGAACCGGTCCGCGCAGGCCTGCGCGAGTGTCGCCAGGTCGACCGGCTCGTCCCCGGGCGGCGCCGGCCGGGAGTCGAACCTGGCCAGCCAGAGCATATCGTCCACCAGGTGCCGTAGCCGCGCGCTTTCCCCTGGATGCGGACCAGGGCGTCCCGGTACCGGCGGCGTCGCGCGGGTGCTCAGCGCCACGTCGGCCTCGGCGTGGGACTTCTCTGGCAGCTGATTTGAGCTACGTGACGCACGGTCACCCGTGAGTCACCGGTCTCAGAGCCCGAACGCATTCCCGCCGTTGGCCATGATGGTCTGGCCGGTGATCCAGCCGGCCTCATCGGCCGCGAGCAAGAAGACGCTGCCTGCGATGTCGCCGGGTTCGGCCTCGCGGTGGATCACCTGGCGGCCCAGGCTGGCATCCACGATTGCTTGCGGGATCCCCTCGGTCATCGCAGTCCGGGTCAGCGACGGAAGGACGGCGTTGATGGTGATCCCCTCGTCGCCCAGCGTCGCTGACAGCGCGCGGGTGAAGCCGATCACGCCCATCTTGGCCGTGCGGTACGCGATCGAGACGGGGCTGGCGATCGCGACCGTTGCCGAAGCGATATTGATGACCCGGCCCCAGCCACGTCCGCGCATGAGCGGCAGGAACGCCTTGCACATCAGCATCGGCCCGTTCAGGTCGGTGGTCATGACGCGCTGCCAGAGGTCGTAGTCGAGATCATCCCAGGTCGCTCCCTCGAAGGTCCCGGCGTTATTGACCAGGATGTCGACGTGCCCCAGTTCTTCGGCGACCCGGCCGCGGGCGGCTTCGATCGAAGACCGATCGCTGATGTCGAGCCTCACCGGAACCGCCTCGTGGCCCGCGTCGGCGATGAGGGCGATGGTCTCACTGGCGTCGCCGCGGTCCCCGAGGACGACGCGTGCGCCTCGCTCGGCGAGACCCACGGCTATGGCTTGGCCGATGCCCCGGGAGGTTCCGGTCACCAGCGCCACCCGCCCGGCGTGGGGTTCAGAGGCGTTGTTCGTTGGCATGTGAGTTGTCCTTTCTGTGATGGCGGGCCAATGGCGCTACGCGGCGACCGCTGGCTTCAGGACCTGCTCGCACCACTGGCGGAAGCTGGTCGGGGTGGAGTTCTCCGGGGTGCGCTGGACGCCGTTGTCTAGGCCCTCGTTCTTGGCCCAGGCCATGTCGGTCATCCCCTGGGCCATGGCGTCGGACATGCCGAAGCTGACGAACCTCTCCTTGTAGGCCTCGAACGTGTTCTGCTGGAACCGGACCTCTTTTCCGAGGACCTCCGACATGATCTGGGCCATGTCGTTGAACGACAGGTCCTCGGGTCCGAGCGACGGGACCTCGCCGACGCCGCTCCAGCTCGTGTCAAGGAGCAGGCGCGCGGCGGCCGCGGCGATGTCGCGGGTGGCGACGGTCGGCAGCTTGCGGTCGCCCGCGATCGGCGAGAAGAACATGCCCTGGTTCTTGATCGACGGGACCTGGCGGATCGTGTTGTCCATGAACGAGGGGTTGGTGAGCGCGCGGTAGGCGACTCCGGTGGACGCGATCAGGTCGTCCATCGCGAGAGAGCCGGTGGCGTAGCCGGCCCGGGAAGCCCAGGGCGTACGCCGGCCAAGCGCGGATACTGCCACGACGTGCCCCACGCCGTGCTTCCTGAATGCCTCGGCAGCCGGCCGCGTGAAGCCGACGAAGGCGGCCTCGACCGAAGGGGCCCGCGGGTCCGGCGGTGTCAGCCAGAAGACGGCATCGGCGCCAGAAAACGCCTTGTCCACGACTGCCGCGTCACCGTGCGAGCCCTCGACGATGTTCAAGGCCCTTCCGGACGTCGGCCGGGATACCTGACGGGTCGCGGACGACAACCCGGAGCTCTTCACCGCTGTTCAGCAGGTTGCGGAGGACCTGGCTGCCGATCTGGCCGGCGGGTGTGGTGATGACGATCATGGAAACCTCCTGAGGTGATTAGATTGCTTGCATGTATGTACGCATTTTCTTGCACGTTTGTATGCCCGTCAAGAGTTCCTTGCCGACACGTCTGCATGTAATATAGGTTCCATGCCGCGCAAGTACTCGATGGATATCCGCAGCGAGGTCGCCGCTCTACGCCGGCGGCGCCTTATCGAGGCAACGGTCGAGGTGCTCGGAGAGGTGGGCGCCGACCGCCTCACGATGGACATGGTCGCCGAGCGGGCGGACGCCGCCACGCGAACGATCTACAACTACTTCCCCACGCGCCAGGACCTCCTGAGCGCGGTCCAGGCGGAGCTGCTGCAAGCGTTCCGCGACACGCTCCAGCTCGAGATCCCCGAGACCGGGGAGCCGGCTGAGCGCCTCCGGCAGTTCGTCTCCGTCCTGTTCAACATGTACGAGCAGCAGGGCGGGGCGCTCACCACGCTGCTCGAATTCGACGAACCCGACATCCGTGCACAGGTGCGGGACATGCGAGCATGGCGTCGAGATCGCCTGGAGCAGATCCTCCGGTCGGCGAGCGGCACCACCCTCCGGCTCCCGATCGGCCAGGCCGTTGCCTTCGCGTTCGTGATGACCAACCACGTCTCGTGGTGCGTGCTCCGGGAAGAACTCGCCCTGACGCAAGAGCAAGCCGTCGAAACTACCGCTACCGGGATCGAGGCCGGATTGTTCCGGGTAAGTGAGCACCGCACACCCGGCAAGGCGACTGTGCGCGGTATCAGGTAGTGCGCGAAGCACGTGCCCGGGCAGGGCAGTGCTCATCAGTCCGGGTGCGAGGGCTGCGGTCATTGCGAGGCCTCCTTTCCGGAGCGCCGCGGCCGGCGCGGCGGCGCGGGCAGTGCAGCCAAGGGAGCGTCGGCCAGCGTGGTGAGCCACTGCTGCATCAGTGCCATCTCGGGCCCGGTGAGCGGCGTGTCCTCGGCGGCGAGCCTGCTGCTGAGCGTCGCCGCCGCGCTCGCGATCGTCGGTTCTGCCCCGCGTTCGGGCTGGTGAGCCGCTGACGCGGCGTCTTGCGGGACGGTGACCCAGGCGATCACCGCCTCGCGCAGCTGGGTGGCGAACGTGCCGTCGCCATACAGGTCAGGCTGGGAGATCAGGGACAGCGCGGCGCCGGTGGTCGCGGACAGGACAATGCGCGACGCGGTCTCCGCCGACATGCGCAGCTGGCCGCGGCCGGCGCCGAGCTCCAGCCGTTCGTAGAGCATCTGGTACGCCTCGCGTACCGCTCCACTGTTAGCGGCGACCGCCGGCGACCACATCAGCTTGTAGAAACTCGGGTTCTCGCGGGCGAACTCCAGGTGGTTGTCCCAACCCGCCCGGACGTCGTCAGCGACATGGTCGTGGACGACGGCTGCGACGGCGAGCTTGGTCTCCAGGAAGGCGGCCCAGCCGAAGTCGACCACGGCGGCGAGCAGCCCGTCCTTGTCGCCGAAGTGGTGGTACAGGGTCGGCGCGGTAACGCCAGCTGCATCGCAGATGGCTCGCGTTGAGACGTCTACGTCGGCGGACTGGGCGAGGAGGCCAGCGGCGGTTTCGAGGATTCGGGTTCTGACGGTCATGGGCCGAGACTAGCAACCTTATATAGCGCTAGTCAAGGATGTGATGTAGCATCGCTATAAGTGCTGCGCTTGCTGGTATGGGCAGTACGCGGATGCTGCCCTTCCTGGCCTTGGTGGCGTGTGCTGCGGCGGTGATCTTTGACGACGCCAACGAGAGCTTCTGGGAGCGGCGCCTGGCCGGGCACCCGGCCGCATCCCAGCAGGCCATCGTCGACGCCGCGCTCAGGCCGGACACCGGGACCGAAGGACCAGCCACGCCCCAGTCCTCGGCCCGGTCCCTGGACCTGTCCGGGCCGAACATCGGCTGACCGGCGCCGGGGGCAACGCCGCTAAAGGCCATCTCGCGTTCGGCGACCTCAGGCTGATCGACGAGGCGCTGGCAGAGCTGGCGGGAGCCCTGGGCACGGGCATCACCAGTTACGACATCGGCTCTGGTGGTGGTCCAGCCCCTTCCGCGGCACTCTTGATCAGCCGCCGGGACCGCTGTCAGTTCCGTCGCCTCCGGCACGCCCGGCTGACCGCGAGCGGCGCATACACCGGGCGTGAGGACTTGAGGACGATTGTGCCGTAGGTGTCTCCGTGCTCCTGTTCCTGGTGGTATTTCTGACCGCGCCGCTCGGCGGCGGTAATGGCCAGGAGCGCGAGCGTCTCTGTCCGGCCCTCGGAGCCCTCGGCGATGACGCGGCTGACGGGTTGCATTTGTTCATCTATATAGATTGTTCTATGATAAGGCTGTGAGCCCGGGAAGGAAGCAAACCCCCGGCGAGCGGATCGCGGTCGCCGAGGCTCTGTACCGGCTCGTGTCGGTCGCTGTGCGGCAGCAGCCCAGGGAGATCAGCCTTACGTCGGCGTCGACGCTGGCCACTGTGGAGCGCACCGGCCCGCGGCGCATCACCGACCTGGCGGCCATCGAAGGGGTGACCCAGCCGTCAATGACCGCACTTGTCACCGTCCTGGAGAGGGCAGGCCTGGTAGAGCGCCGGCAGGATCCGCGTGACCAGCGGGTGGTGCTGGTGGCGCTGACCACGGCAGGGACGGATTACCTGCGATCCCGGCGCAGAGCCGGGGCGGAGGCGTTCGCCCGGCTGATCGACAAGCTTCCACCCGACGAGACCGCGATCCTGCTGACGGCAGCGCCGGCACTGCAGCACCTACATGAGCTCGACGGCGAGCAGCGGGCCGCGGCGTACCAGGCTGCCGGCCAGGCAGCAGACCCGTCCGCTAACGGAGCCCGGCTGGAGGAATGAACGATGGAGCCGACCCAGGCAGTCGCTTGCCACGAGGCCATCGAGCACGACGAGTACCCCGTGCACCAATGGCGCGTGACTCAGCTCAAGCGTCTCGGGATCCCCGGGCCATTGGCCGAGGCTGACGCCGACAACGTCGACTGGCATCAGATCGCCAGCCTGGTACAGCATGGCTGCCCCCCGCGGCTCGCCCTCCGCATAATCCGCTGATTCGGCCCCTTGGGCCTCCGGTGTACGTCCCAGAAGTGGTGTCACGGCTCGTTCGGCCGAGGGAGGTCTGTTCGCGACCGCGGCGGTCATCGACCTGTAGCTGCCCGGCCTCCGCGAGATCACGACGCTGTAGTCGGGCGAGGCGCTCGTGCGCCGTTCCCTGACGGGTGGTAGGGACCGGCCCAGGATGCCTCGCTGCGCATACCTCCCCCAGGCGATGTCCGATTCGGCGCCGAAACCCGCAGACCTCCGCACCCGGTTAGGCGCTGATGGCCGTCCGGCGGCCCAGGATGGGAGGTCACGTGCTCGATCACTCGAGGGGATTGACTGGCCACTGGGGAAGCAGAGTGAGGGAAGATGGATAAGGCGATCTCGCTGGCCCTCGCAGCAAGCTTTTGTACAGCCACGTCCTCGGTATGCCAGCGCCTTGGCGCTAGAAACGCAAGAAGCTCCGGGGCGGCCGGAGTCGACATCTGGCTCGTCTTCCGGCTAGCCCGTCGTCCGATCTGGCTTGCCGGGTTGGCCAGCATGATCCTCGGATTCGCGTTCCAGCTGGCGGCTTTGCACTTCGGGGCGCTGGCGCTTGTCCAGCCCATCCTCGCGCTCGAGCTGCTGTTCGTCTTCGGCTACATGACGGTGCTCGGCTCCGGGCGGGTAAAGCGACGCGACTGGCTTGCTGCGGCCGCTATGTCGGCCGGGCTCAGCCTGCTCCTCTTCGCCGCCTCGCCCTCCGGCGGGCGGCTGCACGCGCCGGGCTCTTTGTGGTGGCTAGCCGGACTGGCCACCCTCGCTGTCGTGCTTGCCGGACTGGCGCTAGCTTCCGGATTGCACCACAGGTCCCCGGCATCTGGACACCGCCGGGCAGCCGCCCTCGGGGCGGTCACCGGGATCGCCTGGGGCTTTATGGCGGCGGTGATCAAGGAGTTCAGCTCCCACCTCGGGAACGGCGCCGGTTCGATCCTGTCCAGTTGGAGCCTGTACGTCCTTATCGGCGGCGGTGCGGCAACTCTCCTACTCGCTTCTCACGCACTGGCCGCAGGTCCCCTGGCCGCATCGCAGCCAGGGTTCACGATCCTCGATCCGCTGGCGGCTAGCCTGCTCGGAATGTTCCTTTTCGGCGAGCACATCCAAGCCGGAGCGCTGAACCTGGCCGTCGAGGCGCTGGCGCTGGCGCTGCTGGCAGGCGGGGTCTTGGCGCTAAGCCACAGCCGCCTGCTCGTCGGCGAAGACGAGTGGCACCCAGCGAATGAGCCTGGCGGCACGAACGTCGTTGGCGGGCCATCCGCACACCCGTGCGCGGGGGCCTAACCCGGCCATCCCGTGCTCCGGTATGGTGCCGGTCGTCGCTACGACGGACCGTACGCCGGCCAGCGCGCATAGGCGCATTCCTGAGCCGGCCCAGGCCGAAGGCCGGGTACCGCCGGATCAGCGGGCAGGCGTACGGCACCGAGTCCGGGTCCGGCGCGATGGCTCGCCGCCGCCGGCGGCAGGTACTTCCGCTTCAGCTCCTCCGACCCGGACAGCACCAGCGGTACGGTGCCGAGCTCATGCACCGGGGATCGGGATGCGCGAGTCGTGCCGCCCAGCGCCGGCCAGCGCGTCCAGGGCTTCTTGCGGAAACTGGCTCGGGGACTACAGCAGGTCCCGCCATTCACCCGGAGCGGCCGGTGAAGCCATGGGGTATGCAGCGGGTTTAGCTTGTCTCCGGTGCTGGGATTTCGAATGCGTTGAGGATGCCGCAGACGGTCTGGTAGGCGCCGATCAGGGACAGCATGTCGGTGATGCCCCGTGCCCCGAACACCGCGGCCGCCTGGTCGTAGACGGGCCGCTCGACGCGCCGCTGGACGGTCAGCTGGTGCGTGAACCGCCAGGCGGCTTGCTCGGCGGCGGACAGCTCGCCGGGCCAATGGCTGGACGGTCACGTGCAGATATACCAGCGCCGCTTGCGATGACGCGCACCACCTCGTCTGTACCCCTTATGTGTTGTTTACCTCAAGATTAGAGTAAACCATATATACTAAAGTCATGGCTGACGCGGGACTGCGTGAACTCAAGAAGTCCTGTACCCGGCGGCTCATCGCCGACACTGCCGCCCGACTCTTTGCCGAGCAGGGATACGAACAGGTTGCGGTGACCGACGTGGCGCGCGAGGCCGAGGTGGCGGAGCAGACTGTCTATAACTACTTCCCGAGCAAGGAACAGTTGGTCATCGATCGCGACCAAGAGGTTCGAGACCGGCTGTGCGCTCTGATTCGTTCTCGGCCGTCGTCGACGACTCCCGCTGCTGCCGTTCGTGACTTCGTGTTGGAGTTGGTAGAACGTATTCGCAGCATTCCGCGCAAGCAGTGGCGCGGCGAGTTGGGATACCTGGCTGCGATCAGCCCGACGGTGCACCGCTTGGCGCTGGAAATGATCGAGCGGCAGGCCACCGCTTTCGCCGATGCCATCCTTGATTCCACCGAGGTTGCGCCCGAAATAGCGCGACTGGAGGGGATAGCGCTCGCCGCTGTCTTTCAGATCATTATCAGCGAGGCCGGAAATCGCACTCGCAAGGATCATAGTCAGGCCAAGATCGCCGATGAGCTGTACCCGATCATCGGGGAAATGGTGGATGAGCTCGACCGGTGGTTCCAGATCTCCGAGTTGTCAACACGGTCTAGGCCAGACGGCCGTCGTCTTCGTCGCTGAACCTGGGGTCAGCGGGCCCGCAGGCGAGGATAACCGGTCTACTGGGAGGGGATCTGGCGTTTTTCTGCACCGGCGAAGTGCGTCGGGGCGTCCTTGTTGATCCCCCAGCTCCAGGTGGTGGTCGGGCGAATGCGGATACGGAGTGATCCGCCGGACTCCTCTAGGGTGGCGAACCCTCTGATCTTGATCCCGCGGGGAGTGAATGGGTCGGTGCTGGCCAGGTCGTCGCTGACGATCGTCGCCCGGGTATTGGTGCTGAGGTGTCGGTAGCGAACGGTCTTCGTCAGGTCCCAGCCGCTGGAGACGATGTCGGAACCGTCGAGGCTGAAGCCGACCGCGGCGACATCGGGTAGCCGTCACTACTGGCGGTGGCGAGCCGGGCGATGCTCTGACTGGACAGGTAGCGGACCTCCGCGGGCGTGAGGACGCTCATTGCACAGCCAAGCGGCATCTGATCGCATTCATCGCTCTCCTTCACGACAGTCGGGGCCGCCGACGCCGGGCCCGGCGCAGATCGGTGCGGTGAAAACTGGAGGGCCGGCAACGGCAGCCGGTCTGTGTGACACCGTCGCACGAACCGGCCGACGCCGCACTCACTTACGCGAGGCCGATCTGCTGCCTCTGAACAGCGGAGCCCCAGAAGGCGGAGATGACGATGAGCTGGTCACCGGCCCACTTGCTGGTCTGGGCGAACTCGAGGTCGAACGCCTTTCCGGTCGGCGGAATCACGTTGCCGTCGGGCAGGGTCATCTCTCCCGTGAACGTCCCGGTGGCGTTGGTGACCACGGTGATCCAGTCGTCGCCTCCGAACTGGATCGGGTACGGGGTGTGGACGCGGAGGTCGGGAAACATCCGGACCAGCTGCTGCATGGCTGCGCCGTGGGCTTCCCGGCCGTAGATCGGCTCTGCGCTCCCGGGGATGAACGCGATCATGTCCGGGTGGTGCACGTCGTCCAACGCTTGCCAGTCACGCGCGTTGAAGAGATCGTCACCCCTCGTCATGAGCGCGAGGAGGTGCTTGGTCCGATCCGTCGCTTCCTTGTTTACGGTCATCAGGTGGCCTTTCTGCTGGTTGGTTCCCTCTTGATGCCGCGGCCGTGCTCGTGGCGACAGCCGGGACGACGCCTGGCGGGGTCAGGGCCGTCGCCGCCGTACCCTCGTCAGAACGCCTCGGCGTAATCATGACGAACCGCTCGAATGAGCCGGCCGGTCGGCCGAGGATCTGTGGCACATCGGCGGTGACGTAGTCACAATCGCCGTCGGCCATCCAGGCGACCGCTAGGGCGTTGTCCTTGGCGACGGGTTCCGGGAGACCGGCGTCGATCATCGCTTGCTTCTGTTCCTCATAGGAGATCGGGCGAAAGGTGATCAGTTGGCCAAGAACCTTGGTGAAGATCTCGGCCACGTCATTGCCCGAAAGCGACTCAGGCCCGGTCGGCCAGTACGTCTTTCCGGTATGGCCGGCCGGGGAGACCGCGATCTCGGCAGCGCCAGCGGCCACGTCCCGCACATCGACGTGCCCGATCCGACCGTCGCCGGTCGCAGTGCGAAAGCTGCTGGTTTGGGCGATCCCTGCCGCCATCATCAGAAAGTTCTGCATGTAGGCGTTGTTGCGCAGAAGGGTATAGGAGAGTCCTGAGGCGACCAGGGCGTCTTCGATCTCGCTCTGGATGCGGCGGCGGGCGATCGGCGAGTGCGCATCGGCCTTGTTGGTGATCTTGACGACGTGCTCGATACCGGCTCTCTCGGCACTGTCGATCACGCTCAGCTCCTGTGAGAGAACCGGCTGGGTGACGAGAATCACCCTCGAGACGCCCCGCATCGCCTGGTCGATGCTCTCGGGTGAGTCCAGATCGCCGGGGAAGATCTCGACTCCGGCTTGGGCGAGAGAGGCCACCTTCTCGGGATGGCGGACCAGTACCCGCACAGGAACGTCTCGCTGGGCGATCAGGCTGGCCGCCGCCGAACCCACCTTGCCCGCAGTGGTGATAAGGATCATGGTCTGGGGCCTCCGTTCGTGTTCACCTTAATCTTAAGGTTCACTCTAAAATTAGTCAATACTCCATGTCGTCGTATGGTAGAGCGCTGAGCATGTGGTTCAGAGTCCGCCGGAGGCATTCACCCGAGTACGCTGCTGTGTTCGACGTCACGTGCTCACGCTGGTTCTCCCTTTCAGCGGTACTGCAGGCGGGCCAGGCGGGGGATGTCGCCGAACTTGCCATCGCGGAAATCGCGGCATGCCGATGCGATTTCGGGCTCGGTGTTCATAACGAAAAGGCCGCCATATGCGACGAGTTCCTTGATCGGCTCCCGGCTGTAGACCGTCACGACACTGGGCGCGTCCGCGTCGGGTGCTCGCGTGACTAGCAGAGAACCCGCCATCCGGTAAGCATCATGAAGTTCGCTCGCGGCTTTGTCGCGCACCAGACGTAGTACTTCGCCGATCCGTTCCCTGCTGCGGCCTGGCACCGGGCAGTCGTCGGCGGACCTGTGGAGGCGCGTGGCCCTACGGACCTGTGATTCGGCTTCGCCGAACCCTAGACACGGCGGCCACTCACCTGGGAGTGGCGCCTGCGGGGAACGGAGAGGATTAGGACCAGGCCGGCTCCGCCCGCGGAAAGCCGGCGGGACCCGCTAGCCTGCCAGCGGCGTAGCCGCGCCATCGGCAAAACACGTCAGTGCAGAAAGGAAACGATCGGATGCCGTACACGCGACGGATATCGGTGGCCGACGCCGTCGATACCGGCTACCCGGACTACCATGCTGTATTCGTGGCGAGCCCCGAAAGCGCGACCGTGCTCGCCGGCTTTCTCGGCAACGGCGGGCACCCGCCGCTGCATACCCACGATGTTGACCTGTTCTATGTGGTCCTCGAGGGCAGCGCGACTCTCCGGCTCGGACATGATAATCATCAGGCTAAAGCCGGCGAGGTGATCTACATTCCCGCGGGGTTCCCGCACGGCAGCGACAACCAGAGCGGTGCGGCCGAGCACCATCTGGAGATCCTGATACCAGGCGTACGCCCCGGAAGCCCATTTCTGACGCCCGTCGGATCCGCCGATGAGGTGCAGCTACCCGCGGCCGCGCCCTACGTCAGAAGCAGCTCGGGCCCGGCCACCGAGACGACCTGCCGCGAAACACGATGGGTGCTGACGGACGAGCCGGCGGGCGCCCGCACTGCCCGGGTAACGGCGGTGGAGCGGACCGGACCGGAGGACCCGGGCACGCCCGCAAGCCGGGACAACGACCGCCTCGTTGTGGTGACCGAAGGCAAGCTGACCGCCGAGATCGCAGCGCGGCCGGCCGCCGTCCCCGCCCAGGCGGTGATCGTCATCCCGGCCGGTGTGCCGCACCGCATCTGGAACTCATCATCCACCCCGGTTCGCTATCTCGACGCCGACGTCCCGGCACCGGACGTCTACGCGAAACTCGCCCCGGCCCAGTAGGCGAGCTCGCGTGCCGACGCAGAATCGGGCACACCTCCGTCCTCAGTCACCCGCCGCGGCATGCTGACCGTCGCCGTTCGGCCGAAGCGGACGCCGGGGTTCGCTGGGAGGTGAGTACCGGGCGAGCCGGGCGCCTCGGCACTGGCGCTGCGTGGCGATCGTGCGGCCGACGGCAGACGTGGTGCTGGTTCCCGCGCATGCTGGGTAGCCTCCGATGCTGATCGGCGGCGCTTGCTGCTAGCGTCGCGTCATGACATCGCTGCCCGACAGCGCCCGGGCCGTGCTGGAGTCCCCGGCCCTGGCGCACCTTGTGACCTTGAACCCGGACGGCAGTCCCCAGGTGACCGTCGTGTGGGTGGGCCTGGACGGGGACGAGATCGTGGCGGGCCACCTTCCCGAGCACCGCAAGCTACGCAATATCCGCAACGACAGCCGTGTGGCGCTCTCTATCGAGACCGACAAGCGCAACGCCATGGGGCTGAACGAATACCTTGTCATCTACGGCACCGCCCGCATCACGGAGGGAGGTGCGGCCGAACTTCTCCAGCGGCTCGCTCGCAGCTATCTTGGTCCCGATGTCCGCTTTCCGCCCATGGACAACCCACCGGCCGGATATATCACTCACATAACCGTGGATCGGGTCTCCGGTGTGGGCCCCTGGGCACCGAGCTGACAGCAGCGTAGGCGCTGGGTTTACGCTGCCCGCCGGTGGGCAGGACGGCGAGCTGCTCGCGTTCAGCCCGTCGAATGCGGGCCACGCAGCGTGAACCCCGTGGCCAAGCGGTACCTGATCGATGCCGAGTATGCATGGCTCCATGTCGGCTCGTTGGCGGTGCGCTGCGCGCGCATAACGGCTGCTTCTGCGCGCTGAGGTCCCTTGCCCGCAGACCTTGGACACCCGGCGCCGGTCCAGCATGCTCATCACCGCATCCCCGCTTACTGGTTTGCCGGTGCGGGTCGAGTTGCGGGCTGCGGAGTTCGATCTGGCCGCAGCCGTTCAGGAAGACGCCGAAGATAATGCTGATGGCATCGGCATCTCGTGCCGATCAATTACTGCGCCTGATTGGGATGTTCTGCGCGGCGGTCGTGACCTCGTCGGTCCCCGTGTGTGATCCTTTCGGCAACTTTCCGTTTGGTCTGATGATCAAGATTCCGAACGGAAGGTTGTGTCTGTTCTACCGCCGCCGGGTTCGTCCGCGGATGTCAGCCGCCTCGCTGCTTCTCTCGTGGGTGTCAGGAGGCAAGGTGCTCAAGGAACGAGGTCAGCGCTGGGCGGATTGAGGCGTCGAAGCCTTTGAACGTAGGCT
>CAWHQU010000010.1:0-145104 GCA_963831615.1 uncultured Actinomycetota bacterium
GGCCGCCGCGATCGGCTTGCTCGCCTGCGCCCTGCTGGTGATCAACAACCTGCGAGACATCCCCACCGATAGCGAAACGGGCAAGCGCACCCTGGCCGTCGTCCTCGGTGATCAGCGGACCAGGGTGCTGTACACCGGGTGCATCCTCGCGCCGTTCTGCGTCGCGCTTGCGCTGGCGCCGACCCGCCCGCTCAGTCTGCTGGCGCTGGCAGCCCTGCCGCTCGCG
Organism: uncultured Actinomycetota bacterium; assembly: GCA_963831615.1. GTDB lineage: Bacteria > Actinomycetota > Actinomycetes > Streptosporangiales > Streptosporangiaceae > JAJYUU01. Next base: position 227 of record CAWHQU010000010.1, read on the forward strand.
CTCGGCCCGATCCGGCAAGTCCGCGACGGCGCCACCGGCCGCAGCCTGATCGTCGCTCTCGGGCAGACCGGACGCCTGGAACTCGCTTACGGCGCACTGCTGACGCTCGGCCTGGCCGTGAAGCTCTAGCCGACTGCCCACCGGCGAGGCGACGCGACCCGCCGCCCTAGGCCGGACCCGCCGCAGCACCGTTGGCGCCGGTCGGGTCCTCATGGACCTTGCCGACGTCGACCGACTTCAGGCCATCGAGGGTCTCCAGTACGGCAGGATCCGTCACTCCGACTTCGGGTAGCCGGCCTTCGGGAACCAATTCCGTCCGCAGCAGAGCCTCGGGCAGCGGAACGTCAGGTAGCGCCATCGGTTCAGGGACGGCATCCATAGCCGCCGCTAGCGCAGCCTCAGACAGTTCGGGAACCGCGTTCCCTGCCAACGCGGCCTCATTGCGGACGACCTCGGCCAGAGCGGCGTCCGCGGCACTGTGCTCGGCTCCGGCCGACAGCGTCGGACCAGGGCCGTTCACTCCGCCGGCCTGCGCGAAAGGTGCCGAGCCCGGCGTATCGGCCGCCGCACCGCCGCCGTCGAACGCACTGCTCAACGCCTTCAGAGCGCTGGTCAGCTCGCTCGGAATCATCCACATGGTGTTGCCCGGCCCCTGGGCAATCTGCGGCAAGGTCTGCAGGTACTGATAGGCGAGCAGCTTCGGATCCGGGTCATTCTTGTGGATCGACTGGAATACCGACGTGATCGCCTGCGCCTGGCCCTCGGCCTTCAGGATCGCGCTTTGCTTCGCACCCTCGGCCCGCAGCACCGTGCCCTGCTTGTCACCGTCAGCCGTCAGGATCTGTGCCTGCCGCAGGCCCTCCGCCGTGAGGATGGCCGCGCGCTTCTCCCGCTCGGCCCGCATCTGCTTCTCCATCGCGTCGATCACGCTCTTCGGCGGGTCGATCGCCTTGATCTCCACCCTGGTGACGCGGATCCCCCACTTGCCGGAGGCGTCATCGAGCACGCCGCGCAGCATCGTGTTGATCTTGTCACGGGAGGTCAGCGTGACCTCCAGGTCCATCGAGCCGATGACGCTGCGCAGCATCGTGGCGGTGAGCTGCTCGATTGCCTGAATGTAGTTGACGATCTCGTAGTCGGCCGCGCGCGGGTCAGTGACCTGGAAGAACAGCACGGTGTCGATCTTGACGACCAGGTTGTCCTCGGTAATCACCGGCTGGCCGAGGAAAGAGACCACCTGCTCGCGCAGGTCAATGAGCGGCTTGACCCGGTCGATGAACGGGATGATCACGTTCATGCCGGGCTCGAGCGTCTTGCGGTACCGACCGAGCCGCTCCACGTTGCGGGCGCGAGCCTGCGGCACGATACGCACCGACCGGAGCGTCACCAGGGCGACCAGAATCACGATGACGGCTGCGACGATGCCTGCGATATCACCCATTGCCTACTCCCGGGGATAGACCAGGGCTGTTGCGCCCTCGATATGCATGACGTCCACTGTCTTTCCGGCCGGAATGACCGTGGTCTCGTCATAGGAACGGGCCGACCAGACCTCGCCGCCGATCCGCACCCGGCCGCTGTGCGGGCCGACCTCTTCCAGCACGTAGGCGGACCGCCCGACGAGCGCGGCCGTGCCGGTGCGCAGCATTGGCGGCTGACGGATGTGCCGTAGCGCGAACGGGCGGGCAACGCCAAGCCCGACCGCCGAAGCGGCCACGAAAGCGCCGAACTGCAAGGCCGCCGGCGCGCCGAGGAAGCCGGCGCCAGCCGCGATGAGGGCCGCGATGCCAACCAGCCCGAAGGCCAGTGTCGTGGTCATGACCTCGACGGTGCCAAGCACAGCCGCGACGATTAGCCAGATGACCCAGGTACTCATCGCGACGCTCCGAAAGCCAAGTGACCCTCACTACCGACAGTAGACCTGTCCCGCTCTGCGCGCATCCCGGCAAGCATCGTGGTCCGAGGTGCTGCTTTCAGCGACGGGGCTGCGCCGGCCACGGGCTGCTTCACACAACCGGCAGGAACGTGGAGTATTGACCTACTCGTCGTCTGAAGGGCCAGTCATGTCCGAGGTAACAGCACCAATTCAGCCGTCGTACTCGCACGGCGCGTCGGCTCGGCCACTGCTCGGCGAGACCATCGGCGACAACCTGCGACGGACGGCGGTGAGCTATCCGGCCAGCGAGGCTCTGGTGGATGTGCCGACGGGCCGCCGGTGGACCTACCCGCAACTGGACTCCGACACCGACACCGTCGGGATCGGGCTGCTGGCACTGGGCATCAACAAGGGCGACCGGGTCGGCATCTGGGCACCAAACTGCGCCGAGTGGGTGGTGCTCCAGTACGCCACCGCGAAGATCGGCGCGATCCTGGTCAACATCAACCCCGCGTACCGCAGTCACGAACTGGCCTACGTGCTCCGGCAGTCCGGCGTCAAGCTGCTCGTCAGCGCGGAGAGCTTCAAGACCAGTGACTATCGCGCCATGATCGACGAGGTGCGCGGCGGCCTGCCGGCGCTGGAGCGAGTGATCTACCTCGGCAGCGCGGACTGGGACAAGCTGCTGGATGCGGGCGCCAACGCCAACCGGGATGCACTGTCGGCCCGGTCGGCGACGCTGGCCTTCGACGACCCGATCAACATCCAGTACACCAGCGGGACCACCGGGTTCCCCAAGGGCGCCACGCTGTCACACCACAACATCCTCAACAACGCGTACTTCGTCGGTGAGGGCTGCGGCTACACCGAGAAGGACCGGGTCTGCGTGCCGGTGCCTTTTTACCACTGCTTCGGCATGGTGATGGGCAATCTCGGCAGCACCACCCACGGCTCCTGCATCGTCATCCCGGCCCCCGGATTCGATCCGGCCGCGACCCTGGCCACGGTGCAGGCGGAGCGTTGCACATCGCTGTACGGCGTGCCGACCATGTTCATCGCCGAACTGGCATTGCCTGACTTCGCCAGCTACGACCTGACCAGCCTGCGCACCGGGATCATGGCCGGCTCGCCCTGCCCGGTCGAGGTGATGAAACGGGTCCTGTCCGAGATGCACATGACCGAGGTCACGATCTGCTACGGGATGACGGAGACGTCGCCAGTGTCGACGCAGACCACTGCCGATGACGAGACCGACCGGCGGGTGTCAACCGTCGGCAGGGTTCATCCGCACCTGGAGGTCAAGGTCATCGACCCGGAGACCGGCGTGGTGCTGCCCCGCGGCAGTCACGGCGAGCTGTGCACCCGCGGCTACTCGGTCATGCTCGGCTACTGGGATGAGCCGGAGCGGACGGCCGAGGCCATCGACGCAGGACGCTGGATGCATACCGGGGACCTGGCGGTGATGGACGATGCCGGATACCTGAACATCGTGGGCCGCATCAAGGACATGGTGATCCGCGGCGGCGAGAATATCTACCCGCGCGAAGTCGAAGAGTTCCTTTATAGCCACCCGGCGGTCGAGGACGTGCAAGTCGTCGGCGTGCCGGACCTGAAGTACGGCGAGGAACTTTGCGCCTGGGTGAAGCTGCGCCCCGGCAGCGAACTGACCGCGGAGCAGGTGCGTGAGTTCTGCACAGGCAAGATCGCGCACTACAAGATCCCGCGCTACGTCCGGGTGACCGAAGCCTTCCCGATGACAGTCACCGGCAAGGTGCAGAAGTTCAAGATGCGCGAGACGTCGGTTGCGGAACTAGGCCTCGAGGGGGCCGGCCAGACCCAGACCGCCTGAAGGTATGGCGGTCTCGCGCATCACCTGCCGCACACTTCATGCGACCGTGAGCCACATACTTGGGCATAACGGGCGCGAAACGTGCACACTTGCATGAAGTGTGCTGGCGGTTCCATGAAGAGTCAGTGTAAGCCGCCCAGGGCGGCCTGAGTGCCCGGTATGTCGTCCACGCACACCGCGTCTACCCCGGCTTGCGCCAGCGACAATGCCAGGGCGGGGTCGGGTGACCAGGCCATCACCTCCAGGCCGGCCCGATGAGCGAACTGGACGGCGCGCTCCGGCTCGGCCCGCAGGCTGTCGACGTGCAGGCAGATTGCATCCATTCCCAGGTTGGCCGCTGCGGAGATGGCCGGGCCGCTGGCGAACCTCACCTCGGTAATCAGGCCGAGCGCCACGTCCGCGTCCGTAGCGCCACGGTCCTTCAGGTAGACGGGCAGCGAGGGGTCGAATGACGAGACGAGAAAGCGCCTAGTCCCCCGGTAACGGCGCAGCGCCCGTGCAATCAGCGCATGCGTTCGTTTGTGCTCCGGATCTGTGGCGTCCTCGATGACAGTCTTCACGTCGATATCGGCGCCGACGTTTGCGGGCAGGACTGACAGCACCTCGTCCAGGGACGCCAGCCCGGCGGCGGCCAGCTTATCGGCAGGTTGCGCCTGGATAAGATCGCCGGCCGGGCTGACCGGGTCATGCCAGAGCATGAGCTCACCGTCGCTGCTGCGGCGCGCGTCCAGCTCGACCCAGGGGACGCCGATAACGGCGGCCGCCAGGAACGCCTCCAGCGAGTTCTCCTGATAGCCGTCAGGCTGACCCGCTCCGGAACCGCGATGACCGACAATCGACGGCTTATATTCGAAGATCATCCAAGCTCCTCAGGGCCGTCTTGGAGATCGCGGCCAGGTCAGCTAGCCCGGTGAGCTAACCGGACCGCAGCCGGGACGGGACAGTTAACCAATTCCGCCCGGCGGGCGGTGCCTCGACGTGGAAAGGCGCCGCAGCCGGGCTAGGTCAGCCTGCCACAGGCGTAGTGCGTAAGGTGTCTGGGGTCGGGAAAGCCGGCTCGATTAGCCGATCAGAGGTGCGTGAGATGGACCAGGGCGTGGCACGCGAGCGGCTCACCGCCGAGCGCGCCGAGGTAGTGCAGTTGCTCAGGGACGCGATGTCGGCCGGCGAGCAGGACCGTGAGGTCGAGGTCGACGAGACTGGCGACTACGCGGACTCCGCCCAGCCGCTGACCGCGCAGGGCATGGACGACGCGATTGCCGAGGGTTTCCGGGCCCGGCTCGCCGCGATCGACCGGGCGCTCCGGCGGCTTGACAACGGCACCTATGGCAAGTCAGTTCTCAGCGGCGATCCGATCCCGGACGGCCGCCTGGACGCCGATCCGGCCGCCGAGCTTACCGTCGAAGAGGCCAGGGCCAGGTCCGAGAGCTAGCCCCGCACCACCGCGCATCGAAGCAGAGAGGCCTCAGCCGCCGGATACCTGCAGAGTGATGGTCGTGCCTGCGAGCGCCTTGCTGACCGGGCACGCGGCCTTGGCATCAGCGGCGATCCTGGCGAAGTCCTCCGCGCTGACCCCGTTCGCTGAGCCGCCGACCGTCAGCTTGATGCCGCTGATCCGGAACCCGCCCGCCGGGTCCGGGCCGAGCGTGACATCCGCGGATACGTCCAGCGACTGATCGCTGCCGCCTGCAGCGCCCAGCAGCGCCGCGAACTGCATCGCAAAGCACCCGGCGTGCGCCGCGGCGATGAGCTCTTCCGGGCTGGTGGCGCCTCCGGCGTCGTCGGCAGCGCGCTTAGGAAAGCTGATCTCGTAGCTGGCGAGTCCGGAACTGACGAGCGTGACCGTTCCGGTGCCGTCCTCCAGGCCGCCAGTCCAGGCTGTGTGCGCGCTGCGGGTGGGCATTCCTGATCTCCTTCAGCTCGGTCCGCCGGGTCTGCTGCCCGGTACAAGCAAGCGAAACAACTGCGGTCGCAGATTTGCTCCCGGCCGGCCCCGACCGGGAAACCCGGCTCAGACCGAACGCTACTCGCCAGACGGCTTGCGCGCTTCGATCAGGAAACGCTGCGAGTGGCAGGCAAATGCGCCATTCGCCTGAATGTGCTCGTGCATCCTGGCCAGCGGCTCGCCATATCCCGCCACGCTGAAGCCCGGCACGGTCCACAGGACCTTCTTGAGGAAGTACACGACGGCGGCGACGTCGAAGAACTCCACCCGCAGTGCCTGCTCTTGCAGATCGACGACGTCGAGCCCGCCAGCAGTGGCTTCGGCGACGGCCACCTGCGGGCTCCGGCTGTCATCGACCGGCTGCGGGCCCATCATGAAGTCAGTCAGCTCACGGTTAGACCCAGCTCCTACCTGCTGGGAGAGATACGTCCCGCCCGGCCGGAGTACGCGCGCAATCTCGGACCAGAGCACTTGCGTCGGGTGCCGGCTCACGACCAGGCCAAAGCTGTCAGCCGCGAACGGCAGATCAGCGTCATCGTCCGCCTGGGCCACTGACCCGCCGAACGGCGCCAGGTTGCGCCTGGCGATCTCGAGATTGGGCGGCCATGACTCGGTGGCCGCCAGCACGGCCGGCAAATGTCCGCCTGCGCGATGTCCAGCCGCGCGCAACGCTTCCGCCAGCACCTCACCGCCGCCGGTCTGGATGTCGAGTACCGTATCGGCCCGACGGATCCGCTCGGCCAGCAGGCGGGCGTAGCCCCAGCGCGGCCGTTCCTCCGTCGCCCGGCCATCGAACCAGGAAAAGTCCCACCCCGCGGTGGGCACCGCGTCGCCTTCGGCGATCAGTTCGGCATAGCTCCGGTTATCCGTCACGGGCGATTATGACCGGGAACGGGCACGTGCCGGCAAGTCAATTGATCCCCCGCCCCGATTGAGCCAGGGCAGCAGAGCTCACCACGGCCGAGCCCGGTCAGGCCAGGCCGAGCAGGCCGTCAAGGCCGACGGTAAGGCCTCGCGGTAGCGTGCCGATCGCGCGCACGGCAAGTAGCACGCCCGGCATGAACGAGGCACGGTCAAGCGAGTCATGCCTGATCGTCAGTATCTCGCCGTGACCGCCGAGCAGCACTTCCTGATGCGCGACCAGACCGGCCAGGCGGACCGAGTGCACATGAACATTGTCGACTTCGGCGCCGCGCGCGCCGCGGGCTGCCGTTGCGGTGGCATCCGGCATCGGCCCGGTGCCAGCAGCATCCCTGGCGGCGCTGATCATCGCCGCAGTGCGGGTGGCCGTGCCGGACGGGGCGTCCGCCTTTCCCGCGTGGTGCAGTTCGATCACCTCCGCGGACTCGAAGAACGGCGCCGCGATAGCCGCGAACCGCATCATCAGCACCGCTCCGACCGAGAAGTTGGGCACTACCAGCACGCGCGTGTCCGGCTGCTCATCGAGCCAGCCGCGTACTTCGGCGAGCCGCTCATCGCCGAAACCGGAGGTACCGACGACGGCATCAAGCCCGTGACCGATGCACCAGCGCAGGTTGTCCATCACCGCGCCGGGATGAGTGAAGTCCACGACAACGTCCGCGCCGGACAGCAGGTCCAGCGAGTCGCCGGCGTCGACCTGGCCGGCGAGTTCCAGGTCACTCGCCGACTCAACAGTGGCGCACACCTGTGAGCCCATGCGCCCTCTGGCGCCCAGTACGCCCACCCTGATCATCGTGCCCCCTCGGTTCCAGCCGCCCCGTGGTTTGGGAGCAGCCTAGCTACCAGCCGCTGACGGGCAGCGCGAGTCCATGCGATATGAAGGTCTGCGGGATACAGGTTCGCGAGATCCAGACCGTAACGCGAAGGGGCGATTGGCAATGGCTGAATGGAACTCGTTCTCGACCGACTCCAGCCAGGGCATCAATACGGAAGTCATCACCTACCCGGCCGGCAACGGCGACGAGATCCACGCGTACGTCGCCAGGCCAACCGGCGATGCGATGCGGCCAGGCGTGGTGGCAGTGCACCACATGCCGGGCTGGGACGAGTTCTACCGCGAGTTCTGCGACCGGCTGGCCCGGCACGGACACACCGTGATCTGCCCTGACCTGTACTGCCGTTACGGACACGGCACCCCGGACGACGTAGCGGCTAAGGTCAGGGCTGACGGCGGCGTGCATGACGAGAGCGTGGTCGCCGACTGCGCGGCGGCACGAGAGTGGCTGCTGGCTCAGCCGACCAGCAACGGCAAGACCGGCATCCTCGGCACTTGCTCAGGCGGCAGGCACTCGCTTCTGACCGCCTGCCGGACCAGCGGCTGGAATGCTGTAGGCGACCTTTGGGGCGGCGGCGTCATCATGAGCGAGGAAGAGCTCAGCCCGGCTCGCCCGGTCGCGCCGATCGACTACATCGCCGACCTGTCCGCGCCGCTGCTCGGGCTGTTCGGCAACGACGACAAGTACCCGACGCCCGAGCAGGTCAACAAGCTCGAGGAGGCCGTGAAGCAGCACGGCAAGGACTACGAGTTCCACCGGTACGACGGTGCGTCGCACGGTTTCTTCTACTACTTCGCCGGGATGTACCGGCCCGAGGCCACGATGGACGGCTGGGAGAAGATCTTCGCGTTCTTCCGAGCCAACCTGCACTGATCAACGGGACCGCGTCGCGGCGCAGTCACCAGTCGCGCGGGCCGGAGCCAGAGCCGTAGCCGGCTACTCCGCCGCGACGCCTGCTTGGGCCGCGCTGCCGGCGCCAGATGCGGTGGCCGATGAAAACCGCAATGACCGCGAAGACGATAAACGGCCCGAATGTGTGGATGTGCCACACGGTGAACAACAGGCGCCAGATCAGGTGCCAGATGAACAGGTGGATGATCAGGCTGCCGATCCCGGCGCCGCCCAGAGCCAGGTGAGAAGCCGCTAGCTTGGCTGCGGCTGCACTGCCGTAGGTGTTCATAGCCCTTACAGGATGCCCTTCGCCGAGGCCTGCTCTGACCATAACGTCATTAGGGATTCGTTAGCATCACGTCACGACAAGGCCTCCCGGCCAGCGATGATCGCAAGCGTCGCAGCGGCCGCTCGGTCCGCGGCCGCCGCGACGGCGCCCGGTCCGGCCGCTGAGTCACCGTCGAGCAGCAGCATGGCGTGCCCGTGCGCGGTCGCCTCCAGCGCCGTCGCCAGCGCCTCCGCCGCGTCGGCATCGCCCGCGCAGATCTCCTCGACGACGCCGAGGAAAGCATCGACCGGCTCCCACGCGCGCTGCAGCTCGGGGTACCGGCCTTTGTCCAGACCTGCGCTGAACAGCGTGTCGAACAGCGGACGCTGCTCAGCGGCGAACCGGACGTACGCCCGCGTCATCGAGACCAGCCGCTGCCGGGGGTCCTGCGATTCGCCCGCCTCAGCGGCCACCATGGTCGCGAAGACCCCGAGGCTCCGCACCGCGACCGCGGCGAGCAGTTCGTCGCGATCAGCGAAATGCCGGTACGGCGCCGCGGCTGACACACCGAGCCTCCGGCTGACCTCGGCGAGCGAGAAGCCACGCACGCCGCGCTCTGCGATCAGCCCGATCGCGACGTCGACGAGCGCCGCGCGGAGATCGCCGTGGTGGTAGCGACCGTCCTTAGCTGAGGCAGGCATCGGATTCAGGGTTGATCCGTCCGCGCTCCGAGCGGGTAGCTGACGCCAGTCAGCTCTTCCGATACCCGCCAGAGCCGGGCCTGGTCCGCGACGTCGCGCGAGCGCGGACTCGACTGCACTGGCACCGGGTAGCCAGTGTCATGCCGCCGGTCCAGCTCGTAGGTGAACAGCAGATTCGCCAGCTTGGACTGGTGGTAGGCGCCAGCAGGGTCGTAGCTCCGCTCGGACTGCAGGTCGGCGAAGTTCAGCTTCCCGTCGACGTGACCCTGGCTGCTCATCGTCACGATTCGTGAGCCTGGCACGCCGAGCAGCGCGTCAAGTAGCAGGCCTGTCAGCGCGAAGTGGCCGAGGTGGTTTGTCGCGAAGGTCAGCTCGAAACCGTCGGCCGTGCGCTGGTACGGCACCTCCATCACCCCGGCGTTGTTGATCAGCAGGTCGAGCCGCGGATAGCGAGCGCAGATCGTGGCGGCAGCCGCTCGCACCGACGCCAGCGAAGAAAGGTCGAGCTCAACCACGTCAGCGCTCACAGCCGGGTGCGCCGAGCCCGCTGAAGCGATCGCGGCGCCAATCCGATCCGCCGCTGCGTGTCCCCTGCGCACGTCCCGGCAGGCCAGTACCAGGTGGGCGCGGCGGCTGGCGAGCACGCGGGCGATTTCCAGGCCGATTCCGTTGCTGCCGCCGGTAATGACCGCGGTGCGGCCCGCTTGATCCGGCACGTCCGCTGCCGTCCAGTGCCGTCGGCTACCGCCGCCTGGCTGAAGCCTGATCATGGTCGAACCTCGTTTCCCGGTTCGCCGGAATGTTATAGGCCCTTACAATGTAATAGACATTAACATGTGCGGCGCATCTCCGGGGGCTGGAGGAGTTTCCGGTGACGGGCGGCTCAGGCAATCAACCTCACGCTCCGCCCGGAACGGGCAGGCTGGCACGATGGAGGGATCATGACTCTCACTGATCGGCTCCCGGATGGGCCAGTGCCGGCCGACGCCGGGCCAGACGCGGTGTTCGCCGCTTTTGCTGACTGGACTTCGGAGCAGGGCTTCACGCTCTACCCGCACCAGGAAGAGGCGCTCATCGAGATCGTGTCCGGCGCGAACGTGATCCTCTCCGCACCGACCGGTTCCGGCAAGAGCCTCGTCGCGACCGGCGCGCATTTCGCCGCGCTGGCCCGCGACGACCGGACGTTCTACACCGCCCCGATCAAGGCGCTGGTATCCGAGAAGTTCTTCGCGCTGTGTGACATTTTCGGACCTGACGAAGTCGGCATGATGACCGGCGACGGAAGCGTAAACCCTGGTGCGCAGATCATCTGCTGCACGGCTGAGGTGCTGGCCAACATTGCCCTGCGGGACGGTGCCGACGCGGACGCGGGCCAGGTAGTGATGGACGAGTTCCACTTCTACGCCGACCCGGACCGGGGCTGGGCCTGGCAGGTGCCGCTGATCGAGCTGCCGCAGGCACAGTTCATCCTGATGTCCGCGACGCTCGGAGATGTCAGCCGATTCGAGCGCGACATCACCCGCCGTACGGGGCGGCCGACTGCCGTGGTGAGTTCGGTGGAAAGGCCCGTTCCCCTGTCGTTCTCGTTTGCCATGTCGCCGTTGCACGAGACCGTGGCCGAACTGCTCAACACGCACGAGGCGCCGATTTACATCGTGCACTTCACCCAGGCGGCGGCAATCGAGCAGGCCCAGGCGCTGATGAGCGTCAACGTCTGCAGCCGGGCCGAGAAGGACGCGATCGCCGAGCTGATCGGGAACTTCAGGTTCGCGCCGGGTTTCGGCAAGACGCTGTCCCGGCTGGTCAGGCATGGCATCGGCGTGCATCATGCCGGGATGCTGCCGAAGTACCGGCGACTGGTGGAGACCCTCGCGCAGGCTGGCTTGCTCAAGGTCATCTGCGGCACTGACACTCTCGGCGTGGGCATCAACGTGCCGATCAGGACCGTGCTGTTCACCGCGCTATCGAAGTACGACGGCACCAGGACCCGGCTGCTGATGGCGCGCGAGTTCCACCAGATCGCAGGCCGGGCCGGGCGGGCCGGCTTCGACACCACGGGCCGGGTGGTGGTGCAAGCGCCTGAGCATGTGATCGACAACGAGCGAGCGCTGGCCAAGGCGGGAGACGATCCCAAGAAGCGACGTAAGGTGGTGCGGCGCAAGCCACCTGAGGGCATGGTCTCCTGGGCCCAGCCGACCTTCGACCGGCTGGTCGCGGCCGAACCCGAGCCGCTCAAGTCCAGCTTCGCGGTCACGCACGCGATGCTGCTCAATGTGTTCAGCCGGCCTGGCAACGCATTCGCCGCAATGAAGCACCTGCTCACCGACAACCACGAAGAGCGGGCCGCGCAGCGCAAGCACATCAGCCGCGCGATTGCGATCTACCGCGCGCTGCTCGCAGGCGGCGTCGTGGAACGGCTGGACTCGCCTGACGCCGACGGCCGCTGGGTCCGGCTGACTGTCGACTTGCAGGAGGATTTCGCGCTCAATCAGCCGCTGTCACCCCTGGCGCTGGCAGCCATCGAACTGCTCGACCGGTCCTCGCCTGAGTACCCGCTCGACGTGCTGTCGGTGATCGAGTCGACCCTCGACGATCCGCGGCAGGTGCTGGCTGCGCAGCTGTTCAAGGCGCGAGGCGAGGCGGTCGCGGCCATGAAGGCCGACGGGATCGAGTACGAGGAGCGGATGGACTTGCTGGAAGCGGTGACCTACCCGAGGCCGCAGGCCGATCTGCTGGAAGCCGCGTACGACATCTACAAGCGAGGCCATCCGTGGGTCGCTGACCACCAGGTGGCGCCCAAGTCGGTGGCGCGCGACTTGTATGAGCGGGCAATGACCTTCGCCGAGTTCATCAGCTTCTACGGGCTGGCGCGGTCGGAAGGCCTGGTCCTGCGCTACCTTGCCGACGCCTATAAGGCGATGCGGCAGACCGTGCCGGAGGAAGCGAGGACCGAGGAGCTCACTGACCTGATCGAATGGCTGGGCGAACTGGTCCGGCAGATCGACTCCAGCCTGATTGACGAGTGGGAACGGCTGCGTAACCCGGTGGCGGAGGTCCAGCATCTGGCTGCCGACCGGCCGCCGGCGGTGACGGGTAACAAGCGGGCATTCCGGGTGCTGGTCCGTAACGCCCTGTTCCGCCGGGTCGAGCTTGCCGCGCTGCGACGCTTTGACGAGCTCGGCGAGCTTGACGGCGATGTTGGCTGGGACGCGCAAGCCTGGGCTGACGCGCTGGAGCCGTATTTCAGCGAGCACGACGAGATCGGCACCGGACCGGATGCGCGCGGCCCGGCCATGCTGATCATCGAGGAGCTGCCAGGGATCTGGTCAGCCCGGCAGATCTTCGACGACCCGGCGGGAGACCACGACTGGGGCTTCTCTGCGACAGTGGAGCTCGCTGCCTCTGACGAGGCGGGAGTGGCCGTGATTACCGTCACTGACGTGGGCCAGCTCTGAGCGCCTGACAGTGCGCCAGGAAACCGTGCTCAGAGGCCGCGCTACGGAGACCTTCAGCTTTCGTTCAGTATGGTGGCCGAGCATCCTGACGTGACGCCACTGCCCGCACCGGAAGCCGGGGCGCGCCTGCCAGCGCCCACGCCCCGGCCGGGGTTCGTCGACGCCTGCGCGGCCCTGGCGGGCATCGGCTTCGGCGCGGTCCTTGCCTCGGTCATCACGAACGAATCGCGGGGCTCACTAGCCGCGCCGGGCGGCCTGCTGACTGCCGGAGGCAGGCTGGCCGGGCTCACCGGCACTTACCTGATCCTGATCATGGTTGTGCTCGTCGCACGGCTGCCCTGGCTAGAGCGATCGGTGGGGCAGGATCAGCTCGTCCGCTGGCACCGGCGGGTCAGCCCGTGGGCGATAGGCCTGATCGTCGCCCACGTCCTGCTGATAACGCTCGGTTATGCCGAGGCCGCCAGGTCAACGGTTCTCAGTGAAGCCTGGGTCCTGATCCGCTCCTATCGCGACATCCTGGCGGCGGTCGTCGGCTTCGGCTTGCTCTTGCTGGCCGGGGTCACGTCCTATCGCGCCATCAGGCGGCGGATGCGGTACGAGACCTGGTGGGTCGTGCACCTTTACCTGTATCTCGGGCTTGCGCTCGCATTCGCCCACCAGATCGTGACTGGCGTGAGCTTCGTCGGTCATCCGCTGGTGCGCGCGCTGTGGATCGCGATCTGGATCAGCACGGCCGGCCTTGTGCTGGGGTGCCGCGTCGCATTGCCGGCCTGGCGGAGCGTGCGGTACGGGCTCCGCGTCGTCGAGGTCCGGCGGGAGGCTCCGGGTGTGGTCTCGGTGATCTGCGGCGGGCGCGGACTCGAGAAGCTCGCGGTATCCGGCGGGCAGTTCTTCTTGTGGCGGTTCCTGACCAGGGAACTGTGGTGGCAGGCACACCCTTACTCGCTGTCGGCGTTGCCTCAGCCACCGTATCTGCGGATCACGGTGAAGGGCCTCGGCGATGCCAGCGGTACCGTGACGCGGCTGCGGCCTGGCACCAGGATCGCCTTCGAAGGCCCGTATGGCGTGTTCACTGGCCATGCCCGGCTGTCCGATGGCGTGCTCCTGGTGGCCGCTGGCGTCGGCATCACTCCGATGCGCGCGCTGCTGGAAGACTTGCCCGCTGACGCTAACGTCGTCGTCATTGTCCGCGCGTCGACACCCGCTGATGTGGTGCACCGCGCCGAAATCGCCGCGCTGGTCCAGCACAAGCGCGGACGGCTGCACGAGCTCATCGGGTCACGCCATAAAGTGCGGCTTAATGCCCGCACTCTCCGCCACCTCGTCCCCGACATCGCCGAACGGGACGTCTACATCTGCGGCCCGGCCGGATTCGACGACGAGGTTGTCGCCGCGGCAGCCAGGCTGGGTGTCCAGGATGATCAGATCCATATTGAATCGTTCGGCTTCTAGCCAGGCGACCGGCCGTACCACTGTGACCGGGCGTACCACCGTGACCGGGCGCACCACTGTGACAGAGAGGGAGAGCTGGGCATCGTGAAGCGCGCGCCGATCGTGATCGCCGGAACCATCGCCGGACTAGTCGCGGTGCTGGAGTTTCACACCACGCCCGCGAGGCTGACGCTGGCGGGCGGCTCGTCGCTGGCGGGCGGGTCTTCGACAGCGCCGGCCAGCGCTGGCGGCCCGGGCGCGACGCAACGGGCCTCCATCCGGACCACGTCGCCGGCCGGCGCTGGAGCTGCGGGCGCAGCGAGCGGGAAGGCTGGCACGCGCACGGCGACCGGGCCGCAGGTCAATTACAGCTTCGGCGTCCTCTCGGTCAAGGTCACGGTATTCGGCGGCAAGATCCGCAAGATCGGCATCGCTTACCTGAATGACGGCGGGGACCCCCGCTCTCAGCTCATCGACCAGCAGGCCATTCCGACCCTGGAGCAGGAGGCCCTCGCGGCACAGAGCGCGAACATCCAGGGCGTGTCCGGAGCGAGCTTCACCAGTGCCGGGTTCGCTCGGTCGCTCCAGTCGGCGCTGCATTCCCTGGGCATGTAGTGCCACCGGCGCCAATCCGCCAGCTCGTACACGTCATGGGCACAGTCATCACGATCGACGTGTTCCCGGCGCGGCCTGCCGGCGATGCGTGGATCGCGGATCTGCGTCACCGGCTCGAGCAGGCCAGGATCGTGCTCCAGGGTGCCGACGAAGTCTTCAGCACCTGGCGGCCGGGCAGCCCGGTGAGTCGCCTGCGCCGGGGTGAGATCTCGATAGATGAGGCCCCGCCCGAGGTAGCTGCGGTCATGAGTGCGTGCGAGGTGGCACGGCAGGTGTCTGGCGGCTGGTTCGACCCGTGGGCCATGCCGGGAGGATTCGACCCCACTGGATACGTCAAAGGCTGGGCAGCTCAGCGCGCGCTGGCCGCACTGGACGGTCTGGCGATGCACGGTGCTCTGGTGAACGCGGCCGGCGATGTCGCCAGTGCCGGCCGGCAGCCATCCGGCGACGCGTTCCGCATCGGCATAGCCGATCCGGACAATCCCCGTCGGCTGGCGGAAATCGCGGAACTCACCGGGTCCATTGCGACGTCGGGAACCTACGAGCGCGGCAGTCATCTCGTCGATCCGCACTCCGGTCTGCCTGCCGCCAGGGTCGCGTCTGCGAGCGTCGTCGGGCCCGATCTCGGGCTGGCGGACGCCCTGGCCACGGCGATCGCGGTGGCTGGCACCGACGGGCTTGGACTTGTCGAGCAGCTAGCCGGCTACCAGGCGCTTGTCATCGGCCGGGACGGGCGGCGGCAGTCGACAAGCCAGTTCCCGTTTGCCCAGCCGGGCGCCGGCTAGCGGCCGCTGCTTCGCGCCAGAGGTGCGGCTTGGCCTCAAGTGTGCTGCAGGCCTGCGACCAGGTAACTGACGACCTGCCGGGCGAACTGGTCGGTGAGCGGCTGGTGCCCCTGCAACAGCCGGTGGTAGGCGGCACCAAACAACAGGTCGAGCACTACCTCGTAGTCGGTCTCGGCCGGGATCTCGCCGCGGGCGACGGCCCGGTCCAGCATGATCTTGTGCTGGTCGCGCAGCCGCTCGACTACCCGCTCACGCCAGCTCACGGCAAGGCCGGGGTCTCGCTGGGCTTCCGCGATCAGGCCGGCCAGGATCGACCCTGTGCTGGTTCCGGTGACCGAGCGCATCCAGGCACGCAACGCGGCCAGCAGGTCGCCGCGGAGCGAACCGGTATCCGGCAGTGGCTGCTGCCCTTGAAACTCGGCGAGGAACGCGTCTAGCGCGAGCGTGCCGCGAGAGGGCCAGCGGCGGTAGATCGTGGTCTTGCCGACCCCAGCTCTCGCTGCCACCTCCTCGATCGACATCCCGGCAAGGCCCCGCTCGGCCAGGACCTCGGAGGCCGCCGCGAGAATGGCCCGGTCAGCCTCCTCACTGCGCGGTCGGCCGCGCTTAGGCGCTGCCGGGCCAGGCTCCGCCACAAGGTGCCCGGTGGCTGGAATACGCACGTCCGCCATGACGCTGTAGCGTACACCTAATAAACGAAACGCATCGTAGCGTATCTGTACAGCTGCGCTTGGTAGCCGGATCAGGCACGGGTCGGGTGTTATACAATACGATTCGTAGCGTATCGTAAAAGCTAACATGTCGGAATGAGGCAGTGAGCGTCATGTCATCGGCTTCGGTCTCTGGTGTCCGGTCATCTCCGCGCCAGGTCAGCGATACCGGCGGCACCGCGCACCAGGGCCTCCGGCTAGCTCTCATCCTGATCGCCGCCTTCATGGTCGTGCTCGACTTCAGCATCGTGAACGTCGCGCTGCCGTCTATCCAGCGCGAGCTCGGGATGACCGCGGCGGCGGTGCAGTGGGTGATTACCGGTTACGCGATCGCCTTCGGCGGCCTGCTCATTCTCGGGGGCCGGGCCGCCGACCTGTTCGGACGCCGGCGCATGTTCATCGCCGGGCTGCTCGCATTCACAGCGGCCTCGTTGTCCGGCGGACTGGCACACGACCCGGCGCTGCTCATCGCCTCCCGGGTGGTACAGGGCGCCGGCGCCGCGGTCGTCGCTCCGGCCGCGCTGTCACTGATCACCACCAGCTTCCCTGAGGGCCAGCGGCGCAACCGCGCGCTGGGCATGTACGGCGCGACCGCGTCGATCGGTTTCGTGGCCGGTCAGGTCCTGGGCGGCATCCTGGTGCAGTTCACCAGCTGGCGGGCGGTGTTCCTGGTGAACGTGCCGGTCGGCCTGATCGCCGCGGTCATCGCGCCGCGGCTGCTGGCCAACTCGCGCGGGCCAGCGACCGGTCGCAAGCTAGACATCCGGGGTGCCGTGCTGATCACCACCGCCATGGCCGCACTGGTCTTTGCGGTGTCCGAGGCCAACATCGCGGGCTGGCTGTCACCGCTGATCCTCGGGGCGATCGTCATTTTTGCCGCAGGAACGGGCGCTTTCGTCGTCGCCGAGCGACGGCACGCCGACCCATTGCTGCCAGCCAACCTGGTCCGGCGGCCAGCGCTGCGTACAGCCGGGTCGCTGAACCTCCTGCTTGGCCTGTGGAACGGCGGCGAGATGCTCGTCCTCTCGCTCTACCTGCAGCAGGTACTCAAAGACTCGCCGCTCGCGACTGGCCTGGTGATCGCGCCGCAGGGCGTGATCGGCTTCACCGCAGGCGCATTCGGGGCCCGTCTGGCCAGCCGGATCGGCATCCGCCGCGTCCTGGTCCTGACCGGCGTGATCGCCGCCGCTGGTTTCGCCGTCCTCACCCAGCTGCCCGCTAGCGGCCACTACAGCCCGGTGTTCGCGGCCGTGATGCTGGTCGGCTTCGGCACGGCCGGGACGGCATTCGGCACGATGGTGATGGCCACCTCCGGGGTGGCCGGCGCCGAACAAGGCATCGTCGGCGGTGTGATCAACACCAGCCGCCAGATCGGCGCTGCGCTGGGCGCCGCGCTGCTCCCTGCTATCTCGGCTGCCGTGAGCGGCGACGCCGTGGCCGCGACCGCCCGCGGCACCCGGGCCGCCATGCTCGCCGCCGCGATCGCGGCGGCAGTCGCGACAGTGATCGCGTGGCGCGGGGCGAAGACGGCAGGGGTCAGGCCGGCTCAGGTAACCGTCCGCGATCCCGCCGCCCAGCCGCTAACTGCCCGGCCGCTAACCGCACAGCCCGTAACTGACCAGCGTGCAGCAGCACAGCCCCTGACGGTCGGCGCGAGGGTTTCTCCATGATCGGCGAGAGTTGTGCGCGTTATAGCGTGCTTAACTCTCCCGGATCATGGAATTGCCGCTCTGTGTTGGTAGCCTGACGCCATCAGGAGCTCCCCAGACCTGAAGGGTGTGCCACCAGTTCATGGATCAGGTTCCCGCTGGTCAGCAGGCGCGACCGGGTCCGCTGGCTGGATTGCTGGTCGCCGACTTCTCCAGGGTTCTGGCCGGCCCGTACTGCACGATGATCCTCGGCGACCTCGGCGCTGACGTCATCAAGGTGGAAGGTCCTGGCGGCGATGACACGCGGCACTGGATGCCGCCGGTCCGGGCCGGTATCTCGACGTATTACCTGTCGATAAACCGGAACAAGCGCTCCATCCAGCTCAATCTCCGGGACGCCGAAGACCGCGGCGCAGCGGCCGAGCTCGCCCGGCGCGCTGACATCATGGTCGAGAACTTCAAGCCCGGCGGCCTTCGGCAGTTCGGGCTCGACTATGAGACCGTGCGCGCGGCAAACCCGGCGGTGATCTACGCATCCATCACCGGTTTCGGCGCGGGCGGCGGCGCCCACCTGCCTGGTTACGATCTGATCGTCGAGGCGATGTCCGGGCTGATGAGCCTCCAGGGCGATCCTGACGGCCCGCCATACCGAGCCGGCGTAGCGGTCTTCGACGTCATCTCGGGCCTGCAGACCGCGATCGGCGTGCTTGCCGCCCTTGACCACCGCCACCGTACCGGCGAAGGACAGCGCGTCGAGGCCAACTTGATGTCCACCGCCCTCGCCGGCATGGTCAATCAGACCGGCGCCTACGCCTCAGCCGGCGTCGTGCCGCACCGGATGGGGAACTCGCACCCGAGCCTGTTCCCGTACGAGCCCCTCCCGACAGCCGACGGTGACCTGGTCATCGCGGCCGGAAACGACACCCAGTTCCGTAACCTCTGCTCAGTACTCGGGGTACCGGAGCTCAGCACCGACGACCGGTTCGCCGCGAACACGGGACGGACAGCCAACCGCGACGACCTGCGCCCGCTGCTGGTCGAGCGGCTGAAGGCGCGGACAGCCGCGGAGTGGTTCGACAAGCTCATCGCCGCTGGAGTTCCGTGCGGGCCGATCAACAGCGTGGCAGGCGGCGTGGCCTTCGCCGAGCAGATCGGCCTCGACCCGGTCGTGCTGGCCGGGCACGGCGACGCGGCGGTGCCCGGTATCCGCAATCCGCTGACGTTCTCCGCCACCGCGCCGCGTTACGACCTGCCGCCGCCTGCGCTGGACGAGCACGGCGAGGCAATCCGCGCGTGGCTTGCCGACCCGGATACGGCGCCACGCCGCGACTAGCCCGAGGAGCACCGCGTTAGCTGGCCGCAGCTTCCTGCTCGGCCTCGGCGGCCTTCCGCGCCAGCCACTGTGCCTCGGCAGGCCGGACGTTGCGGTCGGTCATGCGGTGGCGGGCAACCGTCGCGATATGCGGAGCCGGATCGTCATCAGCCGCGCTCAGGAAGTGCCGGATGAAAGCTCCGCGAAGCGCGCCCACCGAGGCGCGGACCGGCAAGGGCATGTCGCTGACCTCGGAACTGGCCATGATGAGATACGCCATCGCGACGTCCGCTCCGGCCGGGCCAGAGCGCACGTTGCTCCAGTCGATCACCACCGGGCCGCGTCCTGTCAGCATGACATTGCCGGGGTGGAGGTCCAGGTGCAGCACTGCGGCGCCCGGCCCGACTACCTGCGGCCAGCCCGGCGGAGCCGCAATCTGGTGCAGCCGGTTGTGCAGGTCAGCCAGGGTGCGAGCATGCCGCCGCGCGAGCCAGGGCCGCCGGCTGACATCGGCGAGCATGTCGCGGCCGTCCAGGCGCTCCATTACCAGATCGGATCCGTCCGCGTCGTAGACCGCCGGGACCGGATATCCGGCCTGGCCGAGGTGGCGCATCATCTCGGCCTCGGCCCGCACGTCAAACGGGGTGCGATAGCGGCGCAGCACGCGGCGCGCCCCGATCGCGTAGACGTCCGCAGCCCGGCCCGCCCCGATCAGCAGACCCGGCGCTTCAGAAGCCGGCATACCAGGAAGCTACCGGATCGCGAGCGGTCTGGCCGATGGCTAGCCAGCCAGCACGCCGGCGAAGGCGCCCTCGTCGAACGGCCCGACGATCGCGAGCGCCTTAGGCTGACCCAGCACAGCTGCGGCTACTTCCCGAACCTGGTCGTGGGTTACTGCTTGTACCTCGGTCAGGATGTCGTCGATCGGTTCAAGGAACGGGTAGACGAGTTCCGACTTGCCGAGCCGGCTCATCCTTGAGGACGGGTCTTCCAGGCCGAGCACGATCGAGCCGCGCAGCTGGCCTTTGCCGCGGTCGAGTTCCTCGTCCGTCAGCCCGGACGCGATCACCTTGGCGATCTCGTCCTGGCAGATCGCGAGCACTTCCTCGGTCTTCAGCCGGCAGGCAGCCCGCATAGATGCCCCACTGACCGCAATCGGCGTGCTGGGAGCTGAAGCTGTAAACCGAGTACGCCAGGCCCCGCTTCTCCCTGATCTCCTGGAACAGCCGGGACGACATGCCGCCGCCCAGGGCAGCGTTCAGCACGCCCAGTGCGAACCGGCGGTAATCCGTGCGCGCCAGGCCAGCACAGCCGAGCACCAGGTTGGCCTGCTCCACCGGCCGGGACACCAGCTGCACGCCGGTCCCGGTAGCCGCCTCCGGGCGCGTTCCGCCGAGGCGCGGCGGCATTGGCACCGCGTCCCCGGTAAGCGCCTCGCCGAAGGCAGCAGCGGCGAGCTCGACTACCTGGTCATGCTCGAGGCTGCCTGCCGCAGCGACGACCAGGTTCGCCGGGGAGTAGCGGGCACGGTAGTGCTCGGTGATCCGCTCGGCGGAGATCGAATTAATCGAGTCGACCGTGCCGAGGATCGGCCGCCCGAGCGGAGTGTCGCCGAAAAGCAGCGCGGAGAACGCTTCGTGGACGAGGTCGGAAGGGTCATCCTCGTTCATGGCGATCTCTTCGAGGATGACGCCGCGCTCGGCGTCGACCTCCTTCGGCTCGATGAGCGAGTCCGTCACCATGTCCGACAGGATGTCGATGGCCAGCGGCAGGTCCGCGTCGAGCACCCGTGCGTAGTAGCAGGTGTACTCCTTGGCAGTGAACGCGTTCAGCTCGCCGCCGACTGCGTCCATCTCAGCGGAGATGTCCAGGGCCGAACGGCGACTGGTGCCCTTGAACAGCAGGTGCTCCAGGTAGTGGGTGGCACCCGCGTGCTCGGGATCTTCGTCCCGCGAGCCGACTCCGGCCCAGATGCCGAAAGCCGCGGACCGGACGGCTGGCAGTGACTCGGTGACCACCCGCAGGCCGCCTGGCAGGACGGTGCGCAGTGCACCCTCGCTGCCAGGCAGCCGTTGAGCTTCAGCTGTCATGATCGCTGGCCGGGCGTCAGGAGTTGCCGGTGTCGGAATCGGCCGAGCCGCCCGCCACGGCACCGCCCCGGCTGCGCTGCCTGCTGCGGTGATGATCACCGCGTTCGCCACGGTCCCGGTCGCCCCGGTGTCCGCCACGGTCGCCTCGATCACCGCGGTCACCACGGCCCTCGCGCGAGCGCGGCTCATCGTGACCGCCGAGGTCCTCGCCCGCTGCCTCGCGCTCCACGACCTCCACCGGCACCAGGGAGAGCTTGCCGCGATCGTCTACCTCGCGGATTTCCACCTGGATCTTGTCGCCCACCTTCACCACGTCATCGACGTTCTCGATGCGGACGCCGCCGTGCAGCTTCCGGATCTGGGTGATGTGCAGCAGGCCATCCCGGCCGGGCAGCAGCGAGATGAATGCACCGAACGTGGTGGTCTTCACGACCGTGCCGAGGAACCGCTCCCCCACCTCCGGGACGTGGGGGTTGGCGATCGAATTGATGGTCGCCCGAGCCGCTTCCGCGGAAGCGCCGTCGGTGGCGCCGATGTAGATGGTGCCGTCGTCCTCGATCGTGATGTCCGCGCCGGTCTCTTCCTGGATCGAGTTGATCATCTTGCCCTTGGGGCCGATGACCTCGCCGATCTTGTCCACCGGCACCTTGATCGTGATGATCCGCGGCGCGAACTCGCTCATCTCGGCCGGTGTGTCGATGGCCTCGCGCATCACGCCGAGGATCGTCAGCCGGGCACCGCGGGCCTGCCTGAGCGCGGCCGCCAGCACTGAAGCCGGGATGCCATCGAGCTTGGTGTCCAGCTGCAGCGCGGTGATGATGTCCTTGGTGCCTGCCACCTTGAAGTCCATGTCACCGAACGCATCCTCGGCACCGAGGATGTCAGTCAGCGTGACGTAGTCGCCGCCCTCGTGGATCAGGCCCATCGCGATGCCGGCCACCATGTCCTTCAGCGGCACGCCTGCGTCCAGCAGTGACATCGTGGACGCGCACACCGAGCCCATCGACGTCGAGCCGTTCGACCCGATCGCCTCGGACACCTGCCGGATCGCGTACGGGAACTCCTCCCGCGTCGGCAGTACCGGCACCAGCGCCCGCTCGGCGAGCGCGCCATGCCCGATCTCGCGGCGCTTGGGCGAGCCGACCCGGCCGGTCTCGCCGGTCGAGTACGGCGGCATGTTGTAGTTGTGCATGTAGCGCTTAGTGCGCTCCGGGTTCAGCGTGTCGATCATCTGCTCCATCCGGAGCATGTTCAGCGTCGTGACCCCGAGCACCTGCGTCTCGCCGCGCTCGAACAGTGCCGAGCCGTGGACCCGCGGTACCACCCCGGCCTCAGCGGATAGCTGGCGGATGTCTTCAAGACCGCGGCCGTCGATGCGCCGTCCCTCAGCAATGATCCGCTGCCGGACCAGCTTCTTGTTCAGCGCGCGGAAGGCCTCGCTGATCTCCTTCTCGCGACCTTCGAACTGAGCGGACAGCTTCTCGGTCGCCAGCGCCTTGATCCGGTCGGTTTCGGCCCCGCGCTCGTTCTTGCCGGCGATCGTGAGTGCCTGTGCCAGGTCGGCGCCGACCTCGGCCTCAAGCACGGTAAACACGTCCTGGCCGTAGTCGAGGAAGATCGGGAACTCCGCGACTTCCTTCGCCGCCAGCCCGGCTATCTGCTGCTGCGCTTCACACAGCTGCGCGATGAACGGCTTGGCCGCATCCAGACCCGCGGCGACGGTCTCCTCGGTTGGCGGGACCGCCGCGCCGCCGGCGTCGGCGAGCAGCCGCAGCGTCCTCGGCGTCGACTCAGCCTCGACCATCATGATCGCGACGTCACCGTCCTCGAGCACCCGCCCGGCGACCACCATGTCGAAGGTCGCGTCCTCAAGCTGAGAATGCGTCGGGAACGCCACCCACTGGCCCCTGATCAGCGCGACCCGGACACCGCCGATCGGGCCGGAGAACGGCAGGCCGGCGAGCTGCGTGGACATCGACGCGGCATTGATGGCGACCACGTCGTACAGGTGATCCGGATGCAAGGCCATGATCGTCTCGACGATCTGGACCTCGTTCCGCAAGCCGTGCACAAACGACGGGCGCAGCGGCCGGTCGATCAGGCGACAGGTCAGGATCGCGTCCTCTGACGGCCGCCCTTCGCGGCGGAAGAACGAGCCGGGGATCCGGCCCGCCGCGTACATCCGCTCCTCGACATCCACGGTGAGCGGGAAGAAGTCGTAGCCCTCCCTGGGCCCCTTCGAAGCTGTCGTGGTTGACAGCACCATAGTTTCGTCGTCCAGGTAGACGACGGCCGAACCACCCGCCAGCTTGGCAAGCCTCCCGGTCTCGAACCGGATCTTGTGCACGCCGAATTCGCCGTTGTCAATAGTGACGTCGGCGGTGTAGACACCCTCCACGGGGTGACCTCCTTGACTGAGGTCCCGCGCCTGCCCGCCGCACAATCGGGAGCACCAGGGCCGACCCGGCTGGGCGGCCTTCCACTCGCACGGAAGGCCAGCCACGCTGCGGGATCAGCCGCCGGCCGGTCTTCGATCGAAGCCCTCGGCCCCACCGCCCGCCCGCAGGCGGGCACGTCATGACCCGAGAACCACTACCGAGGACCGGCCCGAAAGGCGCTGTCTGCGCTCCTGGCCGGAGCCGCGGGACGGTTACCTCTACGTTATCTAGTTGTCCTGGCTACCTTGTGTATACCGGCAGTCTTACGGAAGCGGGACGGCGCCACGCCGTCCCGCGAACCTCGCTACCGCCGCAGCCCGAGCTTCTCGATGAGAGCTCGGTATCTGCTGATGTCATTACGCCTGAGGTAATCCAGGAGCCGCCTGCGGCGGCCGACGAGCAGCAGCAGCCCGCGACGGCTGTGATGATCGTGCTTGTGCACCTTCAGGTGCTCGGTTAGGTCAGCGATCCGCCGAGTCAGCAGCGCGACCTGGACCTCCGGCGAACCGGTGTCACCCTCATTAGTCGCGTGCCCGGCGATGATCTCTTTTTTCACCGTTGTGTTGAGCGGCACGTTGCTCCCTCTTAGTTACTTTCGTCGGTATGCCTGAACGCCCGTGGCCAGGCTCCATCGGAGCCTTACCAGGGCGATAGGGCGAGGCGCCATGCCAGCTGACCAGTGCCAACCGGACAATTCCAGCTGACGGGCGATCTCCCTTACGGTCAGCCGCCTGAGGGCACAGCTAACCGGGCCAGATACTCCGGCCGATGAACAACGGTACCACGGGGCTGACCTGCCGGAGTACATCGGGCAAACGCCGCCTAGCTACTACCGCCAGGCCGCCCAGCCACTACGGTCAGCATGGCGAGCGTCCCGCCGTCGGGCCGGCCGGGGCTGCCGGCGCCGGCCGAGTTAACCGGCAGTGAGCAGCCGCCTGGCGTCGTCAACGTCCACGTGCATCTGCTCGACCAGCTCGCCGGCCGAGCTGAACTTCAGTGTCGGCCGCAGCCGGGCGACGAAGTCCACCGCCACGTGCATCCCGTACAGATCGAGGTCGTCACGGTCCAGCGCGTACGCCTCGACGGTCCGGTGCCGCCCGTCGAACGTCGGGTTGGTGCCCACCGAGATCGCCGCCGGCCATCGCTGCGACTCCAGGCCGGCCGGGTCGAGGCTGCTCAGCCAGCCCGCGTAGACCCCGTCGGCCGGGATCGCGGTGTGCGGCAGCGTCTCCAGGTTCGCGGTCGGGAATCCCAGCGAGCGCCCGCGCTGCTGGCCGCGAACGACTACGCCCTCCACGCGGTGCGGCCGCCCGAGGTCATGAGCGGCCGCGGTCACGTCACCGGCGGCGAGCATCGCCCGGATGCCGGTCGACGAGATCGTCGCTCCGTTCTCGGTCAGCAGCGGGACTCCCTCAACCGTGAAGTCGTATTTCTCACCGAGCTCGGCGAGCAGTGCCACGTCGCCGGCTGCCTTGTGCCCGAACCGGAAGTTACTGCCGACCACGACCCGCGCCGCATGCAGCCGCTCGACCAGCACAGTACGGACGAACTCGTCAGGCCCGAGCCGGGAGAATTCTGCCGTGAACGGCAGCACGCAGACCGCGTCCACGCCGAGCCCGGCAAGCAGCTGGGCCATCCGCCGTGGCGTGCACAGGAACGGCGGGTGCGATCCCGGCCTGACCACTTCGTCGGGATGCGGGTCGAAGGTCACCACGACCACCGGAAGCCCGAGCTCTGCGGCGGCACCTCGGGCACGGGAGACGATGCGCTGATGGCCGCGATGCACGCCGTCGAACACGCCGATGGTCACGACGCACCTGCCCCACTGGGCTGGTACGTCGCCCAGGCCATGCCACAGCTGCATCTGCTCGTCCCCAGGTCCTCGGCACTACTAGGGGTAAGCCTCCCATGCCGGACCAGGCGACCCGGCGGTGCCTAGAGCTCAGTGACCGCGACGAGCCGGACCGGCGCTGCCGGGTCGTCAGGGACCAGCAGCGACTGCATCTCGTACGGCCGCAGTGTGACGGTGGTCTCCCGGCCCAGCAGGCGTCCTCCCAGCTGCGCGGTGCACGTCCGTCCATCCGGCTCGACCAAGCGCAGCAGGACGCCGTCGCTGGCCTCGGTCCTCTTGACGGCTCTGACAAGGGGCGTCGCGGCAGGCTCAACTGTGAGGAAGCTGCCAGCAGGCGGCAACTCGCCTGCGTGGTAGGTATCGGCGACGATCAGCGGCGGCCTGACGAGCTCGGCCGCCCGGGCCACCACCCGGCCCTCGTGCCAGCTGCCCGAGTGTCCCCAGATTCGGATTGTCGCGTCGTGCCGACCACTGTCGGCCAGCGGGAAATCGGCTGGGTCACTAGTGCCCCAACCGCCCCCGTGATCAGCAGCCAGCGGATTGCGCAAGACAGTCAGCCTGACCGCAGACCCGGCGGCGTCATAGCCGTGGAGGTGCCCTGTGCTGATCGCGACACCGCGGTTCGCCTGCGGGTCATAGCAGTCCAGCCAGCCTTGCACCGGCTCCTCGTGCCCGGTCGGGGCCCGTTCGACGACCCCGTAGGCGGCGCCCGATGCCGTGCGCATGTCGGCGAGCTGCCAGGGCATCAGCAATTTCAGGACGACCTTCGGCTCCCGCCAGTCGGCACGGAGCCGTAGCTGGACGTACGGCTCGCCGGCCAGCACCGACACATCCTCGGTGAGCTGTGAATCACCGAAAGAGAACCGCAACCGGAGTGTCCACCGCACCGGGCCCGACTCGACGACCTGCGCGCCGCCGAAGACTCCCGGCACGGTTTGCCCTTCATATCGGGCCAGATGATGCGACCACGTGTCGCTGACGTCCTGCTGCAGTATCGGCCGGATGCCGCCGGAGCCGACCAGTTCGCGGGCATTCTGTTTGTCAAAGATGCTCGTGACGGCACCGGAGGTCGCATCGATTGCGACGCGCAGCAGCTCGGACTCGATCTGCATCGGCTCCGGCTCCGGCGAAGCCGCCGGCGTTCGCCGCCCGCCGCGCAGCCAGAACACCTCGTATCCGAGGGGCGGCAGGTCGGCGAAGAACAGCGTGTGCGACGGGAACAGAGTCACCTCGCCCGACGTCACCGCCTGATGCTGGACCTGGCGACCGGAACTGTCGAGCACTTGCTCGGCGGACCGCGAGCCGACGACCGGCTGCCGCACCGCCCAGGGCAGCGGGTTGAAGATAAGAAACGGCACGCCCTGCCCCTCATCACCGGCCCAGAACGAGCTGTGCCGCTCCACCGGCCTTGTCAGGCCTGCCGTCGTGTCGATGCGATGCGCCAGCTCATAGAGGGCGTTCGTAGTCACTTGGTCCGCGACCGTCTGCACGTGACCAAGCCGCGCCCCCATGCTCTGGTAGGCGCGGCTGCTCGCTGTGCCTGCCAGCACGTCGTGAAACTCGAACAAAAGCAGCTCGGTCCAGGCGGCGCTCAGCTCGGCCTGCCGGTCGGGCCGCGCTGCCAGGCGGGCTGCGATGGCCTCGACAGCCTCAGCGTCCAGCAGCGTCCCGTCGGCAGCATCGTGCCCTGCCTTCACCCAGGCGCTGACCGAGTAGCAGCCAACGGCGTGATGCTGAAGCTCGTCGCAGACGACCTCGACGTCATCGGCCAGCTGCTCGGCCCTGACAAGATCGAAATACTCGCCGGGATCGCCGTAACGCAGACCCGGGAAGCCAGGGCTGAGGCGGTCGATCTCGGCCAGCGTTGCCTTCGTCGGGCCGCCGCCATGGTTGCCAACCCCGACGAACAGCATCATCGGGCTGTGCTCGGTGGCGGCAAGCTCGGCGCCACGTTCCAGCCTGGCCTCGATACCGGAGGGGCCGTGGGTCTCGTACGCGACGGGGATCCGGTAGGCCAGTAGCTCGGCACCGCTGCGGTCACGCCAGCGGAACAGCTGGCTTGGCAGTTCGCGCTCGGCGTCACCGGGCCGCATGAAAACGTAGCTGGTCAGCCCGGCTGCGCGCAGCAGCTGCGGCAGGCCGGCGTTGTGGCCGAACGAGTCGACGTTGTATCCGACCGTCGCGGTGCGGCCGAACTCGCGGTGGAAGAAGCGCTGGCCCGCCAGCAGCTGGCGGCAAAATCCCTCACCTGACGGCAGGTTACAGTCGGGCTCGACCCACATGCCGCCAGCCAGATACCAGCGGCCGGCGGCCACAGCCGCTTTGATCTCGGCGAACATCGCCGGATCGTGCTCTGCGATCCAGGCATGGTGGGAGGCCGAGCTGGCGGTGAAGATCAGGTCAGGATGCTCTGCGATCCGGTCCAGCGCGGACCGGAATGTTGCCCAGACCTCGCCGAACCCCTCGCGCCAGTCCCAGATCCAGATTGGATCCATGTGCGCGTTCGCGATGACGTGCAGTTCGTAGGTGCCTGTCGCCGGGCGCTGCGCTTCGATGGTCACCGGCACGTTCCTTCCTGTGTCCTGCCCGCGGAGTTAACCTTTCAGGGCGCCGCCGAGAGCGAAGCCCTGCCCTATCCACCTGGTGATGACGAGGTACAGCGCGACCGGCGGCAGCGCGTAGAGCACTGCGAATGCCGCCACGTCCCCGTAGTTGATCTGGTACTGGCCGAAGTAGCTGTACATGGTGACCGCGGCCGGCGCGTTCTGGTTCTGCAGCAGCACAAACGGGATGAAGAACTCGCCCCATGCGTTCACGAACGTGTAGACGGCGATGACGCTCATGCCCGGCAAGATGGACGGCACCACGATGCGCAGCAACGAGCCGAGCCGGGACGTGCCGTCCATCCAGGCCGCTTCCTCAAGCTCGCGCGGCACATTGTCGATGAAGCTGCGCGCTATCCAGGTGCCGAATGGCAGCGCGGTGGCAGTCATGAACCACACGGTCCAGAACCTTGAGTTGATGAAGTTGAGCGTCACGAAGAAGTCGTAGGTAGGAATGATGATCGCGATGATCGGCAGTCCGGTCAGGAACACCAGCAGGTATACGAAGTACTGCTGAGCCCGGGACGGGAACCGCGACAGCGGGTAGCCGGCCAGCACGCCTATCACGGTCGTGCACACCATCGTGCCGCCTGCCAGGTATAGCGAGTTGCCGAGCGCGGTCAGGAAACCGCCGCGCAGCACCGAGCCGAAATGCGACAGCGTGATGCCGCCACCGCCGCCAAGCTGGAGTGACGGGTGCCGCTCGAACGCTGAAAGGAGCAGCCAGGCAAACGGCACCAGGAACAGCAGGCAGATCACGATCATTACCGCGGGAGCCAGCCAGCGTCGCCAGGTTTTCGACATCTGCGGCCCTACCTGGCCATGTTCAGGGCGCCCTGGCGCCTCAGGATACGGATATAGGTGACCGCGAAGACCGCGCCGATGGCGAGCAGGACGACCGAGATTGCTGTCCCGTAGGCTAGCTGGAACGTCACGAACGCTTGCTGGTACATGAAGACCGACAGCACGGTCGAGCTAGTGCCGGGGCCGCCTCCGGTCATCGCGAAGATAAGCGTGAAGTCGTTCAGCGTGCCCAACGTGATCAGCACCAGGTCGACCAGGATCGTGGTTGACAGCAGCGGGATGATGATCCGGTACAGGCGCCGCCAGGCGCTCGCGCCGTCGATCTGCGCGGCCTCGATCAGGTCAGCGGGCACGTCCGACAACGCGGCCGAGAACAGCAGGTAGGAGAACGCGACGCCGCGCCAGGTGTTCGCCAGGCTCACCGAGATCATCGGATGGCTGATCAGCCAGGTGCTGTAGGGCAGCCCGACCGCGTGCAGTCCCTGCTGCACGGTCCCGCCGTTGCTGAGCAGCGTGAACCACATCCAAGCAGCGATGATCTCCGGGATCAGCCACGCCGCGATGATGACCGAGCCCACAACGGCGCGGACCACGTAGGGGCAGCGCTGCATCAGATAGGCGATCAGGAAGCCGAACACTGCCTGGCCCAGGTAGGCGGAGGCAACGAGGTAGTACAGGCTGACGAGCACCGAGTGCACCAGGCCGCTGCCGGAGGCGAACAGCTCGCGGTAGTTGGCCAGCCCGATGAACTGCCAGTGGCTCGCGGTCGGCCCGGTGATCGCCTTGTTCGTCAATGACAGGACCAGCGTCCAGACGATCGGCCACCCGAGGAAAGCCACGACCACGACCGTGAGCGGCGCCAGCATTGTCAGAGCGGTCAGTTTCCGGCGGCTGCGGGCACCCATCCGAACCGGGCCGGTCGTTAGCCGGGTCTGCGTCAAGCTGGCCACCAGTTCCTCCTTCCCAGACCGTCTGCGCGCAGCCTGTGCGGGCCGCCCAAGGGCCGGCGGCCGGCGACGTCGCTCCGCCGCCGGCCCGCCGGGTGTCCTAACCTGCCCCAGCCTGCGTCTTCGAGGCACCTACGATCGACGTCACCTTCGCTTCGAAGGCTGCCTCGGCTGCTGCCGCCGTCATCGAGCCGGAGGCGACCTCACCGGTCAGCGACGCGATCTCATTCGAGACCTGGGTGTAGTCGGACTGATTCGGCCGGAACGTGGTGTACGGCAGGAACGAAGTTGCGAGCGTTAGGTACGGGTCCTGCGCTGTGAGCTGCCGCCAGACCGGCTGACTCGTCACGTCACCGCGCGGCGGGATGTCGCCGTCGAGTGCGTCATACTGAGCGAGGTTGGGCGCGCTCGACATGTCCTCGATCATGTCGAGTGCGAGCGATGGGTTGTGCGCCCGCACCGGAATGGACCAGGCCCAGCCACCTGACTGGTCGATGTAGCCAGCTCCCTGACCGTCGCTGGTGGGCAGCTTGGCAACTTTGTAGTCAGAGAAGAATGCAGGCCACGGCTTGGGGCCGCCCTTGACATAGTTCTCTGACACCCACATGCCGTCGAAGATCATGCCCACCTTCTGCTCGGGCATCAGGGTCAGGTTGGCAGTCGAAGAGCCGTTCGGGTTCGACCAGTCCGACTCCGGCTCCTCATAAGGCCGCATAGCCTGCAGGAAGTTCCAGGTCGTTGTGAAACCAGAGCCGGAGACCTCCCACTTGCCGGTGGCCGAGTCGTACAGTTGCTGCCCGGTGCCGTTCAGGAACACTTCGAAGCCGCGGAATGACGAGGCCTCCCCGAGCGGCAAGCCCGTATAGATCCAGGCCGGAATGACGCCGGGATCGGCTGCCTTCAGCTTCTTCGCCGCCGACTCAATGTCGGCCAGGCTGTGCGGCTGCCACGGCACCGCAATGCCTGCCTTCTTGAACAGATTCGCGTCGTAATAAATGAACTGCACGTCGGTGCCGTTCATGACGCCGTAGATCTTGCCGTCGTAGGTGATGATCTTCTGCATGGCCGGGGCGAACGCTGACCAGCCGGACCAGCTAGCCAGCTGCGGCAGCGCTCGGATGTATCCCGCACTGGAGTCAGCGCCGATGAGGAAAGAGTCCTCAAGCACCACGTCGGGGGACGTGCTGGAACTGGACTCCTGCAGGTCCAGCTTGGCGTAATACTGCGACTCGGAGTCGGTGGTGATCGGGTCGGTGACGACCTTCACGCCAGGATGCTGCTTCGCCAGCTCGGCGGCCGCCGCCTTGATGAGCTTCGGCGTCGCGTTCGTGCCGGGGATGTCGTTGTTAGTCCAGTACTCAACGGTGAGCGTTTTGCTCGAACCACTCCCGCTGCCCCCGGAGCCGCCGCACGCGGCGATTAGCGCCGTGCCGAGCAAGCCGGGCGACGCCGGCTGCCCACAGAGCCCGACCTCTCATTGATGGCTCCCTTCACTCCTGACCTCACCATCGGGTACATCGGATAGTCGCGGCCGCGGTAGCACGGCCGACGAGGGCGAGGCGGCAAGTACCGCCCCGGTAAGAAGCCGCGCGGCGGGCGTGTCAGCATGCCCGACCAGGGCGGCAGCGAGACCGGACCAGTCACCGATGCGCTCGGCGAGCGCGGATGGTTCGATCCGGCAGAGCTTCAGCGAGGAGGCGAGAGCCTCGTGTCGCAGTACTCCGCGCATGGGCGGCTCCAGGCGGTCCAGCTGCCTGTTGTAGATCCCGCCCATGACGATCACCTCCGGGTTCAGCAGGTCGATCAGCAAGGCAAGTCCGGCACCGAGTCGCTCGCCCACCGAATGCCACAGTCGCTCCGCTACCGGGTCGCCTTCGTCCGCAGCCCGGCC
The DNA here is from genome assembly GCA_963831615.1 of uncultured Actinomycetota bacterium. Taxonomy (GTDB): domain Bacteria; phylum Actinomycetota; class Actinomycetes; order Streptosporangiales; family Streptosporangiaceae; genus JAJYUU01. Next base: position 32,096 of record CAWHQU010000010.1, read on the forward strand.
GACCTGCGCCGCGGTAAGGCCGGCCACGCTGGCCCAGTCCGGTGCCATCGCGGTCGGTGCGCCGTTGCTGAGCTGTTCGGCTGCCGTTTGCTGAGCCTGGCGGGCGATTCCCGATCCGGCGCAGAAGCCCTCGAACGACCCGGCCTTCCCGTGGCCGAGCGGACCCGTCGGCGACAGTCGCCAGTGGCCGACCTCGCCCGCAAGCCCGGTGGCACCGCGGTACAGCTGGCCGTTGAGCACGAGGCCGGCGCCAAGCCCGGTGCCCATTGTGAGGAATACGACGCTGCGGGCTCCCTTACCCGCGCCCCAGATCCACTCGGCCAGCGCGCCCGCGTCGGCGTCGTTGAGTAGCGTCGGCCGGACGCCGAACTTCTCGGCGAACGGCGTGAGCACATCGACGGCAGTCCACTGCGGCAGGTTGGGGGGTGCCAGTACCAGCCCGGCGTCCTCGTCAAGCGGACTGCCGCAGACGACCCCGATCCCGGCAAGCGTGCCGTCAACTCCGGCAAGCTGATCCGCCAGCGCCGTTCTCAGTGCTCCCAGCGTGACGACTGGATCGGCGCTCGTCACCAGCTGCTCGCGGGCCAGCCAGTCGTATGTGCCGGTGTGGCCGCCGCGGGCCAGGGCGACCGTGCTCTTGGTGCCGCCGATGGCCACACTGGCCCAGAGCGGGCTCACCCGTACCACTCCGCTTCGACTGCCAGGCACAGCGCGTGATACAGCGGCCGGTGCGCGTCCTGCACCTCCGGTGTGCTGCGGCCTGGTGCTGTCACAAGAACGTCGCACAGGTCAGCCATGGCGCCCCCGCTCGGACCGGTGAACCCGAGAGTGCGCAAGCCAGCCGCCCGCGCTACGCGCAAGGCGTGCACGACAGTGGCAGAGGAGCCGGAAGTACTCAGCCCCCAGAGCAGGTCGCCGGGGCGGCCGTAGGCAAGTACTTGCTGAGCGAAGATCAGATCGGCGGCCTGGTCGTTGGCGATCGCCGTCATCAGTGCTGCCTGGCTGACGAGCGGCAGTACCGGAAATCCCGCCTGCAGCCTGCTGCTGAGGTAACCGTCGTCCCCGGCCGCCTGCAGCGCGCTGATCAGCTGGGCTGGCAGCGGCCTGGGCAGCGCGCACGGTTTGGCCAGCTCCCCCGCGATGTGCTCGCTGTCGGCAGCGCTGCCACCGTTGCCGCAGACCAGCACCGACCGGCCGGCCCGCAGTACGTTCGTCAGCTCGCCGAACGCGGCTAGCACGGACGGCCGGAGCGGCGCCAGGCTGGGGTGGCTGACGAACATGTCGTCCCAGATCCGGGACACCGAGACCGTAGTCACCGGTTACCTCGCTGCCACCCAGCCGATGCGCCGGCTGGTATTCCGGCAATGTCGGCGCCCGACGGGAGCAGCCGGTCCAGTACGGCGCTCGCCGCCCCGACTGCTCCGGCAGCCTCGCCGAGTTCCGAGCAAAGAACTGTTACTGGCCGCACTGCCCGCGCGATAGGCCAGTCCGTCAGTGCCTGCCGGACCGCCGGTACGAGCCACTGCGATGCCTGCAGAAGATGCTGGCCGCCTAGCACTACCGTGTCGACGTCGAACAGGTTGACGGCGCCCACAAGGGCCTGCGCGAGCAACTGCCCAGCCCGCTGGAATAGCGCATCGAGTTCAGGCTCGTCCGGCGCGCGGCCGATCAGCTCATCGAAACTGCCGGGGAAGCCGGCAGCTTCAGCCTGACGGCAGATGGCGGCTACGGACGCCTCGGCCTCTAGGCAGCCGCGCGCGCCGCACGGACAGTTCTCACCGTTCGGCACGACCGGGATGTGGCCCAGTTCCAGCGAGTTACCGGTCGTGCCGCGGTAGGTTTCCAGGTCCAGCACCAGGCCACCGCCAACGCCGACGCCCCAGTGGCAGTACAGGAAGTTGGTCAGCACGGTGCGCAATTGCCACGCCTCGCCGATCGCGGCGGCTGTGGCGACGTTCTCGATCTGCACCGGCAAGGGCAAGTCCGCGGAAAAGAGCGCTCGCGCGTCGATGCCTTCCCAGTGCGCAAAGTTCGGCGGGTTGACCAGTCGCTGGCTGAGCGGGTCGATCGGACCAGGCAAGGCCAGGCCGATCACAGGGAGCCGGGGACCATCGGAGGCAGCGAGCTTCGCCGTCAGCCTGTGGTAGAGCTCCTCGACGCGGCGGATGGTCTTGCCCGGCGGCTCGCCATGCTCGCTGCGGACGCTCTGACTGACGACCACGGTGCCGGTGAGGTCGATCCAGGCGGCATCAGCTCTGTCTCGCTCAATACTGCAGCCGAACGCCAGCGCACCGCGTGGCCTGATCCGCACGCCTATCGGGTGCCGGCCGAGCCCTTGCTGCGGTTCGGCGCCGGTCTCCTCGATGAGTCCCTGCTCCAGCAAGACCCGGATGATGTCGCCAACCGACTGCGCGCTCAGGCCGGTGGAGCGCACCAGGCTGACCCTGGATAGTGCCTCGCCGCGTCGGATCAAGTGGAACACTCGCCGCTCGTTGAACCGGCGCACCTGCTGCTGCGGCGTCTCCTCCCGGCCGCGGGCTGGCGGTTCGGGGCGCACTGTGCCGCGAGTCTCGGTGGTGACGTCGCCGGCCAAGTGATCACTCCACGGCTATATATTTCCTCAAGTTGAGGAAATATATAGCACGGCGCGTCGCTGAGGATCTAGTGGCAATCGCGAAATTAGGACTAAGAAACGAAGACCGCGAGCGATCGTGCGCGGCCACCGTCGTCGGTCAGCAGCGCGACCAGTGACCCGTCCGGACCGAACGCGGCGACCGGCCCCGGACCGGTCCCGGTCGGGTCGAGCTTTCCGCCGTGGCTGAGCAGCCGGGCCTCGTCCGCGCTTAGCTCGCGCCGCGGGAACGCCGCGGCCGCTGCCTCGGCCAGGCCAGTCAGCGCGACCCCCGACGGCTGCTCCGCCTCGCTGGCGAGCTCATCGAGCGTTCGCGCCTGGCTGACCAGGTACGGGCCTACCCGGGTGCGCCGCAACGCGGTCAGGTGCCCGCCGACCCCCAGCGCCGCGCCGAGGTCACGCGCCAGCGCCCGGATGTAGGTCCCGCTCGAGCACGTCACCGCCACGTCAACGTCGAGCAGGTCGTCGCGGCGGCGCACGGCGACGATATCGAACCTGGAGACAGTCACGGCCCTGGCCGCCAGCTCGGGCGCCTGGCCCGCCCTGGCCAGCTGGTACGCCCGCCTGCCGCCGACCTTGATGGCACTCACGCCAGGCGGGATCTGGCTGATCTCGCCGGTCAGCGCGCCGGCAGCGCGCAGTAGTTCGTCATCGCCGATATTTCTGGCGGAAACGAAGCTGATCAGCTGGCCGTCGGCATCATCGCTATCGGTGGTCTGGCCGAGCCGGATGGTGCCTGAGTACTCCTTCTCCGTCAGCGCCAGGTAACCGAGCAGCCGGGTCGCTTTCTCCACGCCGACGACAAGCACGCCGGTCGCCATCGGGTCCAGGGTTCCGGCATGCCCGACTCGCTTGGTGCCCGCGAGCTTGCGGATGCGCGCGACGACGTCATGCGAGGTCCAGCCGGCCGGCTTGTCGACGATGACGAGCCCGCCCGGTGCGGTCACCGATCGTCCAGCAGTTGCCGCAGGGCGGAGATAGCCGCACCCTCCCCGCCGGAATAGGAGAATCCGGCGGCTCGGGCGTGGCCACCCCCGCCCAGCGCAGCGCATATCGCGCCCACATCGACGGCGGCTTTCGACCGTACCGAGACCTGCCAGATTCCGGCGTCATCCTCTTTCAGCACGACTGCGACCTCAGCCTCGTCAGTCTTGCGGATTACGTCGATCACCGACTCAGTCGCCTCAAGCGGCAAGCCTGCACTGGCGCGGTCTGCCCGGGTGACAGTCGTCCAGACCAGGCCGAGGCCGCCGGCGGCTCCGGGCTCGAGGACGGCGCGGCCAAGCGCTGCCGACAGCATGCGAAGGTAACTGAACGGCGCGCGATCGTAGAGCTCCCGGGACACTGTGCCGGGGTCAATGCCGGTCGCCAGCAACCGTGCTGCCAGTTCGTGCACCTGCGGCGTGGTGGCCGCGTACTTGAACGACCCGGTGTCGGTCACCAGTCCGGCATACAGGCCGAGCGCGATGTCCCGGGTCAGCGGGATACCCAGCCGGTCGATCAGCTCGGCGGCGAGCACGGCGGTCGCTGCTGAGGCAGGGTCGACCAGGTTGACCGTGCCGAAGCCGGCGTTGGACGCGTGATGATCGAGCACGATCAGCGCCCCGGCCGCTTCTGCCGGACCGGCCAGCTGGCCGAGGCGGTCGATGCTGGCGGCGTCGAACGAGATCACGACTTCGGGCTGGTCCGGGTACTCGGCTGGCCGGCGCAGCATCGACTGACCAGGCAGGAACCGCAGGATGCCCGGCACCTCGAACGGATCGTCGCCGAACGACGCGACGACCGCACGGTCACCCGTGCGGCTAGCCAGCGCGACCGCGACCGCGAGCATAGAGCCCAGCGCGTCGGCGTCGGGCCGCACGTGACAGGCCAGGCAGACCTGACCGGCGCCGTCGATGATCTTGACGGCGCCGGACCAGTCAGCCTCACTGATCGTCGTCATTGGCCCGGCTGGCCCCTATCTCCGCCGACAGCCCCGTCGCCATCCTCTTCGTCATCGGCCCCGTCGTCGCTAGCACCGTCGTCGCTGGCACTGTCGTCGGGCACCCGGTACGGATCCGGATCCCCGGCGTGCACCGCGCCGTCGCGCGCCGCGGCGACCGCTGCATCCGCAGCCCTAGCCCTGGCGACCAGATCCTCAATGGTCCTCGCGGTGTCGGGCACGGTGTCCTGGCTGAAGCTGATCGACGGCGTGTGCTTCAGCCCGGTCTGCTTGCCGACTTCGGACCTGATCAGCCCGGTCGCGCTGGCCAGCGCCGCGGCTGTGCCAGCGACCTCGTCGGCGGAGCCGTACACGGTGTAGAACACCGTCGCCTCGCGCAGGTCACCGGTCACCCGGGCCTCAGTCACGGTCACGAAGCCGAGCCGCGGGTCCTTGATCCGCAGCTCCAGCATTTCCGCGACGATCTCGGCAATCCGGTCGCCGAGCTTATTCGCTCGAGTGTGGGAGGCTCCGGAGGGCCGTCTCCCCGAGCCAGCAGTGCCGGGGGGTCGTCCCCCCGCGCCAGCAGTGCGGGGGGTTCCGGGGGCTCGTCCCCCCGAGCCAGCACGGGCCTGGTTCATCGGCTTACTCCCCTTCTTCGGTCACCAGCCGCTGCCTCGCTGCCAGCAGCTCGATCTCGGGCCGCCCGGCTACGAAACGTTCGCATGCGTCCAGCACTTCCCTGGCGTTCGCAGCGGTTGAGCTGACCACTGCGATACCAATCTCAGTCCGCCGGTGCAGGTCAAGGTGACCGGTCTCGCCCACGGCGACGCCGGGAAACCGGCGGTGCACGTCGGCGATCAGGGGCCTGACCACCGAACGCTTCTGCTTCAGCGACCTGACATCGCCCAGCAGAAGGTCCAGGGTCAGCGCCCCCACATACACAGCGGCCTGTTTCGCGCCCGTTCCCGGCCTAGGTCCGGGGCTTCTCCCGCATCTCATACGTCTCGATCACGTCGGCGATCTTGACGTCGTTGTAACCGATGCCGATACCGCACTCGAAGCCTTCCCTGACCTCGGTGGCGTCGTCCTTGAAGCGGCGCAGCGACTCGACGGTGAGATTGTCCGACACGACCACGCCGTCCCGGACCAGCCTGGCCTTGCTGTTGCGGTTGATCGTCCCGGACCGGACGATGCAGCCGGCCACATTGCCGATCCGCGGCACCCGGAAGACCTCGCGAACCTCGGCTGTGCCCAGCTGAGCCTCTTCGAAGATCGGCTTCAGCATGCCCTTGAGCGCGGCCTCGACTTCCTCGATCGCCTGGTAGATGACCGAGTAGTAGCGAATGTCCACGCCCTCGCGCTGGGCCAGCTCGCCGGCCCGGCCGGCCGGCCGGACGTTGAAGCCGATGATCACGGCATCGGACGCGATTGCCAGGTTCACGTCGTCCTGGGTAATCGCACCGACACCGCGGCCGATAACCCGCAGCTGCACTTCCTCGCCGACGTCAAGCTGCAGCAGCGCGTCTTCCAGCGCTTCCACCGAGCCGGAGACGTCGCCCTTGATGATGAGCAGCAGCTCTTCCCGCTCGCCCGACTTGAGCGCCGACTCCAGGTCCTCCAGCGTGACCCGCGGCCGCCGCTGGGCGAACATCGCAGTCCGCTCCCTGGCTTCCCGCCGCTCGGCGATCTGCCGGGCGATCCGGTCATCGTCGACGACCAGGAAGCTGTCGCCAGCGTCCGGCACCGCGGTCAGGCCGAGCACCAGCACCGGGCGGGACGGCGGTGCTACCTGCACCGGGTCGCCGTTCTCGTCCAGCATGGCGCGGACCCGGCCGAAGGCCTCGCCGCAGACGATGGAGTCGCCCACCTTGAGCGTGCCGCGCTGCACTAGCACGGTCGCGACCGGCCCGCGGCCCTTGTCCAGGTGAGCCTCGATCGCCACGCCCTGAGCCTGCTGCGCCGGGTTCGCGCGCAGGTCGAGCTCCGCGTCGGCAGTAAGGACGACTGCCTCGAGCAGCTGCTCGATGCCGGTACCGTTCCTGGCCGACACGTCGACGAACAGCGACTGGCCGCCGAACTCCTCAGCCACCAGGCCGTACTCAGTGAGCTGAGCCCGGACACGCTGCGGGTCGGCGCCTTCCTTGTCGATCTTGTTCACCGCGACAACGATCGGCACGCCGGCCGCCTGGGCGTGGTTCAGCGCCTCAGTGGTCTGCGGCTTCACGCCGTCGTCCGCGGCCACGACCAGGATGACCAGGTCGGTCGTCTCGGCACCACGGGCACGCATGGCGGTGAACGCCTCGTGACCGGGAGTGTCGATGAACGTGATCTTGCGCTCCTGGCCGTCTACCTCGGTATTGACCTGGTAGGCGCCGATGTGCTGGGTAATGCCGCCAGCCTCGTGCGCCACCACGTTGGTGTGCCGGATCGCGTCGAGGAGCTTGGTCTTGCCGTGGTCAACATGACCCATCACGGTGACGACCGGCGGCCGCGCCACCAGGTCGGTGTCGTCACCCTCGTCCTCGCCGAACTCGATGTCGAAGGACTCGAGCAGCTCCCTGTCCTCTTCCTCCGGCGAGACCACCTGCACGTTGTAGTTGAGCTCAGCCCCGAGCAACTGCAGTGTCTCGTCGTTCACCGACTGCGTGGCGGTAACCATCTCGCCGAGATGGAACAGGACCTGCACCAGCGACGCCGGGTTGACGCCGATCTTGTCGGCGAAGTCGCTCAGCGAGGCGCCTCTGGAGAGCCGGATGGCCTGGCCGTTGCCGCGCGGAATCGACACGCCGCCGATAGCCGGCGCCTGCATGTTGTCGAACTCTTGGCGGCGCTGCTTCTTCGACTTACGACCCCGTGACGGCCGGCCGCCTGGCCTGCCGAACGCACCAGCGGTACCGCTGCGACCACGGCCGCCCGGACCTGGCCGGGCCGGAGCCATCCCTGGCCGGGCACCGCCGCCAGCGCCTGCGCCACCGCGCGGGCCGCCCGGACCACCGCCGGGGCCGCCCCGGCCGCCGCCGGGACGCGGGCCTGCGCCCGGACCTGCCGATCCGCCGTAACCACCGCCGCGCGGGCCGCCCGGACCACCGCCGGAACCGCCCTGGCCGAAGCCACGGCCACCGACGGGCCGGGGCGGCATGCTGCTGGGGCTCGGCCGCGGGCCGCCGGGCCGGGGCCCGCCGGGACGCGCGCCGTCGCCGGGGCCGCCCGGTCCCGGCCGTCCTGTCGCCGGGCGCGGGCCTGACGGACGCGGGCCGCCAGGTGCGGCCGGGGCGCCAGAAGCCGGAGCGCCTGGCGCTGCCGGGCTGCCGGGCTGCGGAGCCCGCGGAGTCGCGCCCATACCGGTCGCAGTCGAGCTGAACGGGTTGTTACCAGGTCGCGGGCCTGGCCGGGGGCCCGGCCGCTGGCCGCCATGCGGCGCCGTCGGTCGCGGCCCGGAGGCCGCCGGTCGCGGCGCGGCGGGCCCTGGCGTCACGCCATCGGCCTGCGGCTGCGCTGCGGGCCTGGTTTCCGCAGGGGGCAATTGCGGGCCAGCACTCTGGTCCTGCGGGAACGGCACGGTAATCGCCGGACCAGGCTGCGGCGCTGCCGGCGGCTCTGGTTCTGCCACTGGCTGTGCTGGCTGCGACGGGGCCGGCTCCGGCGCGGATGCCTCGACGCGGGCAGCCTGGCCATTCTCGGCCGGCGGCGCTGCAACTTCGGCATCAGCTCTGGCTCGCCCGTTCGCGGCGCCGCGGGTCGCCGCGGCCGCCTTCCCGGCGCCGTTTGCTGCCTTGGCTGCCTGGCCTGCGAATTCGTCTTTGAGCCTGCGGACTACGGGCGCCTCGATTGTCGAGGACGCAGACCTGACAAACTCACCCATCTCCTGGAGCTTGGCCATCACGGCCTTACTCTCGACGCCGAACTCCTTAGCGAGTTCGTATACCCGGACCTTCGCCACTGCGCTCCTCTACTCGGCCCGGTCAGACCGGGCCTGTCAGCCAGCGAGGCAGGGCGTGCTCCGCCGGCGTCAGATTGTGCTGTTCATCGCCGCGTGCTCATCGAGCGCTCATCGCAATTCAGCCTCTTTTCGTCTCGCCCAGCTGGTGGCATCTCACCGGAGATGTACTCCGTGACCTTGCCCGCCGGCAATGGTGCCGGCAGGCGAAGGGCTCGCGAGAACGCCTTGCGGCGCTGGGCTCGTTCCAAGCATGCCAGGTCCGGGTGCAGGTATGCACCTCGGCCAGGCTGCCGCGCGGTGATGTCAGGAACAATCTCGTCTCCTGCCGCCACCAGGCGGATCAAGTCGCGCTTAGCCGCGCGCGCCCCGCACCCGATGCAGGTCCGGACCGGCGCAGCACGTGCGCTGTCCAGCTTACAGGGCCTTTGCCTGAGCGGTACCTGGCGCGGCATCCGTCCCCTGCGCTGTCCCGGGCACAGTTACCTGCGCGCTTGCGTCAACGGTTCCCTTCGCAGGCACATTCCCCTTGTCCGGCGCTGTTCCCGTCGCATCGGCTGAACGCCGGGCTGCCACGACGCGCCGCGCGGCTGCCGTGTCCGGGGCAAGCGTCTTGTCCAGAGCAGGCGCCTCGTCCGGTGCGGCGGACGCCGCGGCCGGACCAGCCTCTGCCGTGTCCGGCCGGATGTCGATCCGCCAGCCGGTCAGCCGGGCGGCAAGCCGGGCATTCTGCCCCTCCTTGCCGATCGCCAGCGACAGCTGGTAATCCGGCACGATGACCTGGGCGACCCGGGCCTGGGCGTCGATGACGTTGACTTTCGTCACCCGCGCGGGCGAGAGGGCATGCGCGACAAACTGGGCCGGATCAGGCGAGTAGTCAACAATGTCGATCTTCTCGCCGTGCAGTTCGGTCATCACGTTGCGGACCCGGCTGCCCATCGGGCCGATACAGGCGCCTTTGGCGTTGACCCCTGGCTGGTGCGAAATCACCGCGATCTTGCTGCGGTGACCCGCCTCGCGAGCGATCGCGGCGATCTCGACAGCCCCGGAGGCAATTTCCGGCACCTCCATCGCGAACAGCTTCTTGACCAGGTTCGGGTGCGTGCGCGACAAAGTGACCGACGGGCCGCGGTAGCCCTTGCGGACGTGCAGCACATAGCAGCGCAACCGCTCGCCATGCACGTATTTCTCGCCGGGCACCTGCTCAGTCGGCGGCAGGATTGCCTCCAGCTTGCCAAGGTCAACGAGCACCGCACGCGGGTCCCTGCCCTGCTGGATGACCCCCGCGACCACGTCGCCCTCGCGGCCTGCGTACTCGCCGAAGGTCAGCTCATCCTCGGCGTCCCGCAGCCGCTGCAGGATTACCTGCCTCGCCGTCGTCGCCGCGATCCGGCCGAAACCGACCGGGGTGTCGTCATATTCCTCACCTGGCTCGCCCTCGGCAGCGGCCCGGCGCGCCCAGACGGTGACGTGCCCGCTCTTCCGGTCGACTTCCACTCGCGCTACCGGGGCCGCGCCGTCAGTCTTGTGATACGCCACCAGCAGCGCATCCTCGATTGCCTTGATCGCCAGGTCGAGCGAGATGTCCTTCTCCGCCTCCAGGCTCCCCAGGACGCTCAGGTCAATGTCCACCTAATCCTCCTCGCCCAAGTCAGCGTCGCCCGAGTCAGCTTCGTCCGGGGAATCGGCGAAATGACCGAACTCAACCTGGACCCGGCCTGGGCCCAGTTCTGCGTACTGATACTCGCGAGTCACGCCATCTCGCTCCAGAGTCACCCCAAGCTCGCTCCAGCCGGTGATGCGACCCTCGGCGGTGGCTACCCCGTTTCCGTCATGAGGAGCGGTTGCTTCGTCTTTCAGCGGAGCTACCACAAGCCGCCCGGCCGCACGGCGCCAGTGCCGCGCCTCCGTCAGCGGCCGATCGACGCCTGGCGACGACACCTCAAGGGTGTACGGCGCGTCGCCCATCTCGGCGGAACTGTCGAGCTTGACGGACAGCTCACGGCTGGCGAGCGCGATGTCGTCCAGGCTCACGCCGCCGTCTGCGTCGACGACTACCCGCAGTACCCGCCGACGGCCGGCCAAGGTCACGCGGATGCTTTCCAGATCCATGTTCATCGCGTGCACCACGGGATCGAGCAGGCGCGTCAGCCGGTCAGCGTCGGGCAGGGGACCGGCCTGGCCAGCCCGCGGTCCCGCCTCCCGGCCGCTAACCTTGCCCTTGGCCTGGGGATGCGAACCGCGACGGGAGCCACCGTGCATGACGACCTCCTCGCCCGCGACCTGTGCTGTTATCGGCGCTGGTATCAGCGCTGGTACTGGCAGCCGTGCCGACATCTAGCCTAGCCGGGACGCGGAGCTGCGGTTCGCGCCCAGGCGGTTCGGTTCCGGGTGTCATGCTGTTGGCTCGGTTGCGGGCAGGCGTTGGCGGTGCCTGAGGTACGAAGGATGCGGGGATGCTCTAGTGGCGGATGACCGGGCGGTTTCCGGCCGGGGGCCAGCTGGCCCGACCCGGCGGGCGCTGCTGGTGGTCTCGGCGGCGGCCCTACCGGTGCTGCTCACTGCGTGTAAAGGCATCCAGGCCCTTGGCACCCCGCCAGCGCCGCCTGCCGACGTCGACGTGCTGCGCGACGCGATCGATCACGAGGCCGCGCTGGTCGCTCATTACACTGCGGCGCTGGCCGCCCGGGGCTCGGCGGGCTCGGCGGGCTCGGGTGGCTCGGGTGGCCCGGCCGGCTCGGGTAGCTCGGCGGGCAGCGGGCGGACGTCGGCCGTCCTTGCGGCAGTGCTCTCCGATCACCGTCAGCACCTGGAGCAGCTCAGGTCGCGGCTGGTCGAGCCCGCGGGAGTGAGATCGCCCGCTCCAGCACACAGCCCGGCTGCGTCTTCCGGGCCGGCCGGCCGCGGCGCGGTCCTCACGATGGCTCAGCTTGAGGAGGCCGAGCAGGCGGCGTCGGACCAGCTGATCGCCCGGCTCGGCGGCCTGCCGCCAGCGCTGGCGCAGCTGTTCGCGAGCATTGCGGCGTCGGAGGCAACGCACGTTCCCTATTTGCGGGCCGCGAGGCGGGGCCGATGACGGGCGCGTCCCGTTCGGGTTCATCCGGACTAGAGCGAGCTATCACCGCGTCCTCGCCGGCGATCGCTGCTCTGCAGAGCGCGCTGGCGGCTGAGCAGGCCGCCAGTTACGGCTACGGCGTTGTCGGCGCCCGCCTTCCGCAGGGCTCGGCCGATCAGGCTCTCGCCACCACCGACTGGGTGGCGCACATGCGGGCCAGGGACCAGCTGTCAGCGCTGATCACCGCCCGAGGGGCAACGCCCGGGCCGGCCGCGGTTGCCTACCAGCTGCCGGAGACAGTGGACAGTCCGGCAGCGGCCAGGGCGCTCGCCGCGACGCTCGAGGATCGCGTCGCGCGGGCTTATCTCTCGCTTGTCGCGCTGCCGGACGGCGGCCTGCGGAGTTTCGGCGCTCAGCAGGTGCGGGCAGCCGCTCTGCGCGCCGAGGCGTGGCGTGGTTCGACGCAGGCGTTCCCCGGCTTGCCGCCGTCCAGTTTGGCGGGCTAGTGATCCTGCAGCCGCCGCCACGTTTCATCGATTTTGACTAGCTGGTGGGATGCTTTGTCCCGGTTCGAGCCGCAAAGATCCGTGAGAGGTGGGCCAGCACGCAATCCGGGCCCGCCAAATGGCGCATATTGCCATTTCGTGGCGCCGGCTGACACGACAGCAGGCACCCAGGATCGGGGCTCAGCCCGCCTCAGCCGCTGGCAGCAAGGACGTGCCCGATCATGGCTGCCGCGCCCTCGAGGTCTTCGCCCACCGTGATCCGCTCGGCCCAGGACCACCAGAACCACCACAGCCCATCCTGGCCGCGTCCCGCGTATACGTCCTCCGCCAGCGCGGTTGCGCCCGGATTCACCACGTGCAGGCTCGGAACCCGGCCCGGCGGCGTCATCAGCCTGGCTCGCAGTCCGTAATGGCTGAGCACCTCGGCTAGCCCTTCAAGCCGGGCAAGGTTTGCTTGCCAGGTCGGTGAAGGTGCGGCGGCCGGCGCGGGACCAGGGCCAGCCGCCGCCGTCGGTGCGACTGTGGTTGCCGCACCCGTCGCGCTGGCGCTTGCCGCGTGGGCGGCAGAGGCAGCCGGCGCGGCAGAGGCAGCAGCCGGCGCGGCAGAGGCAGCGGCCGGCGCGGCAGAGGCAGCAGCAGCCCGCGCGGGAGTGGCCGCGCCCGGCCTGGCAGCCCACCCTGACGGTGCGGCCGGCGCCGCCGCAGGGCGCGGCGCCACGGGGGTAGTGATGTTCCGGCCCGCGGCGTAAGCCGAGTCCGCCTTCGGCGTCATGTCGTCACCTCTGGTAGCTGTCGCACAGCATAGAGTAATGACACAGCACTTACTATGCACCGGGTTCGGCCCGATCTGCAACATGCATTATGAAGTTCGCACGTGCCGTGTTTAACAAAGTTGCTGCCGGGAAGCAGGTGCCGGGACTGGACGGAACCTCAGCCTCACCGCCACACTGAGTTGCACCCGCCAGGTTACGAACCGGTAAAGAGCGCAGCCGCGGGAGGTTACGAAGTGGCAACCGCGCAAAGTCCCACTGTTCGTCGCCGTCGGCTTGCCCTCGAACTGAGGCGCCTGCGCGAAGCAGCGAAACTCACCTGCGAGGAAGTTGCCGAGCAGCTTGAGTGCTCGGCGTCCAAGATCAGCCGAGTGGAGACCGGCCGCGTATCGGTGTCGCCGCGAGATGTACGGGACATGCTCGAGATTTACGGCGTCCCCGACAGCCAGCGTGATGCCCTGGTGCAACTCGCCCGAGAATCCCGGCAGAAGGGCTGGTGGCACGCATACGCCGACAGCGTGCAGCCGCATTTCGCCACCTATCTCGGGCTGGAGAGCGCGGCGACGGAGATCAGGATTTATGAGGTCAACCTGATCCCGGGTCTGCTTCAGACCGAGGACTATGCGCGAGCGGTCATCGCAGCAGGAATGGTCAACAGCCCGCGCGCGGACATCGAGCGCCAGGTCGCGCTGCGGATGGAACGGCAGCGACTGACGATCACCAGTCCGCCGAAGGTGTGGGCAGTGCTCGACGAGGCCGCGCTGCGCCGCGAGGTCGGCGGCCCCGAGGTGATGCGGGTCCAGTTGGAGTACTTGCGCGAGCTCGGCGGCTTGCGCAACGTGTCGTTGCAAGTCATCCCGTTCGGCGGCGGAGCGCACCCGGCTATGGGCAGGCCATTCGTCATCCTCGTCTTCGGCGAAGAAGCCGACCCGGACGTGGTGTACCTGGAGGACCTGACCAGCGCGCTGTGGGTGGAGAACGTCCAGGAAGTCGACAGGTACAACGTGTTCTTCAACCATTTGCAGGCGACGGCGCTGTCGTTCGATGACTCCGCGGCGCTGATGGCCGCAGTCGTGAAGGAGATGTAACCGCGCCGGCGAGCGCTGTGCAGACGAAACGGGGCCGGGTCGCTAGACCAGTACGGCCGGCAGCGGCTCCGCGTGCAGGACCGTCAGTCGCGACACCGCCCGGGTGAGCGCCACGTACAGCCGGTTCAGCCCGCGCGCCTCGGCACTGGCGATTTGGGCCGGCTCGCAGACGATGACCTGGTCAAACTCCAGGCCCTTGGCGAGGCTCACCGGGACCAGGGAAATCAGCTCGCCATCCGCGACGCCGTCCAGGATCGCGTGCGGCAGGCCAGCCGCCGCAAGCACCGCGGCGAGCGAAGGGATCTGGACGTCGGCGGCAATCACGGCGGCCGAGCCGGGCAGGGCAAGCGCCTCGGTGCAGGCCGCCACTAGGGCACCGCCGAGCGCGCCTTCGTCAGCCACCTCCGTGACCAGCAGCGCACCCGGGTCCTGCCGCACTGACGAGGCCGGCCGCAGCTCCGGCGCGATCTGGCCGAGCAGCCGGCTGGCGAAGTCGAGAATCTGCCGCGGCACACGGTAACCGGTATCCAGCACCCGCAGATCAGCGTCAGGCTTGCCGAGATGACCGAGCATCTGTTCCCAGCTCGTCGTCGCCCAGGCCGTCGTGCCCTGCGCGATGTCGCCGAGCACGGTTGCCGAGCCGGTTGCGCACCGGCGGCCGATCGCCCGGCACTGCATCGGCGAGAGGTCCTGCGCCTCGTCGACCACGATGTGCGCCAGGCTCGGCGTCCGCTCGATCAGGTCGGCCATCTCATCGATCAGCACCGCGTCAGCCGCGCTCCAGCGCGCCGAGCCGGGCCCTCGCGGCGGGCTTGCCCAGCTGATCAGAGCCTGCTCGTCGGCATCGAGCAGTCCCAGAGCCGCCCGCTTCAGCAGGTCGGGGTCGGACAGCAGGCGGAACACCATGCGGACCGGGTCGGCCTTCGGCCAGACCTGCGCCACCGCATTCTGTACCTGCCTGGTCCGGCGCACCGACTCGTGCGTGCGGTCGTCACAGGTTTCGCCGGCCGCCTCCATCCGGGTGAGGATCACGTGCGCGATCCGGTGCGCGAGCATGTCGCGCCCGGTCCCGTAGCGCACTCCCCGTTCCCGCAGCTCAGCGGCAAGCTCACCGATCTCGCTGGCCGGCACCCGCCACCGGCGCGACCCGCGCGCCAGCATGATCGGCTCCGCGGGCTCGGCCAGCTGCTCCCACAGCGCGTTGGCGAGCACCTGGGCCATCCGCGCGTCGCCTTTGACCTGGGCCACCCGCTCTGAGTCGGAAGCCCGCACCGGCACCGCAGCGGTCAGGTCCGCGACCGAAAGCTGAGCCACGTCCAGCTCACCCAGGGCAGGAAGGACGTTGCGGATGTAGGCGAGGAACGCCTTGTTCGGCCCGACGACCAGTACGCCGCCCCGGCCTAGCCGCTGGGCGTGCGCGTACAGCAGGTAGGCCACCCGGTGCAGGCCGACAGCGGTCTTCCCGGTACCGGGTGCGCCCTGAACGCACACGGTCGCCTCGACGCCAGCCCGCACGATGTCGTCCTGGTCGGGCTGGATCGTCGCGACGATGTCGCGCATCGGCCCGGACCGAGGCCGCTCGATCTCGTCGATCAGGATCCGGCTGGTCGCCGACGGCTGCCTGCGGCACCGGCCCCGAACTGCTCGTCCTCGAACGCGGTGAGCTCGCCGCCCGAGAAACCGAACCGGCGGCGCAACTCCAGGCCCATCGGCTCGGCCTGGCTGGCCCGGTAGAACGGCCGCGACACCGGCGCCCGCCAGTCGATCACGACGGGGGTGCCCTGGCTGTCATGCACGTGCCGGCGGCCGACGTGGAAGTCCTCGCCGTCCGGCTGATCTTCCCGCGCCCGTACGTCTTCAGACTCGGTGTCGCGGGCCGCGAGCGCGCCAGGCAGGTAGTCGAGCCGGCCAAAGAACAGCGGCGTGTCCGGCAGGTCGCGCAGCGCCTCGGCCCGCCGGTACAGGTCGGCCTTGAGGTACTCCTCAGAGACCGGATCGCCGCCCATGGCCCGCAGCGACAGCACGTCCGTGCGCATCAGCTCGAGGTAGCGGCGTGAGGAGCGCAGGTGTTCGCGCTCGGCGTCAAGTATTCGGTCCGCGGCGTCCGGGGAACTCGCCGACGGCATGACTCATCACCCCCGTGCGAAGAGGAAGGAAAAGCAAAACCCGATTAACAACAGGAAACGGCGGTGGCACAAGGGTTCGAGATCTTAGCACCCTCGCGGCGGCGGAGCAGCTGAATTTCCGGCCGGGGCCGACGCCGGCCAGCCCGCCTCGCGCCGCACAGGCCAGCAGAACAGCACGGGTCAGAGCAGCACGGGTCAGAACAGCACTGACATGAAAGTCCCCGCCTGCGTGAAGCCGACGCGCCGGTAAGCGGCCCTGGCCGGGGTGTTGAAGTCGTTCACGTACAGCGTGACCACCGGCGCGAGCCGCAGCCCGGCCTCCACGACGGCGGCCATGCCGCGCACCGCGTGGCCGCGGCCGCGTTCATCGGGCGGCACCCACACTCCCTGCACCTGGCAGGCATGCGGTGTGACCGCGCCGACCTCGGCCTTGAAAATGACCTTGCCGTCGTCGATCCGTGCGAACGACCGGCCGGCGCCGATGAGGTCAGCCATCCGCGCCCGGTAGGCGGCGCCGCCGTCCGCGCCGATGGGCGAGACTCCGACCTCTTCGGTGAACATCGCGATACAGGCTGGCAGCAGCACGTCAAGCTGACGCGGGCGCACCATCTGGACCAGCGGATCAGGCTCGACCACAGACGGCCCGGAGATCGCCAGCACCGGCTGTACCGGCCGTACGTCGCGCGGGGAGTCCCAGCTCGGCGCGAGCATGCGACCACAGCTGGCTGACCGCTCGCGCCGGTCCGACGATCGACGAGCAGCGACGACCTTGCATCCGTGCTCTCGCCGCGAACGCCGCCACCGCGTCCGGGCCAGCTTCGACCGGCACGAGGTTGGCACCGGAATAACACATGGCGCTCAGTGCGCCGTTGTCGGTGTATCCCCACAGCTGCCCGCCAAGCCGCGCCGGATCCAGCCCGGTAGCCCGGATGCGCGCGCTAACGAAGACGTTGGCAACAGGGTCTCGATCGCAAAGGGCGAGTGCCTCATCGCGATCGTGATCAGTCAGCAGCCGCAGCGACGCCGAACGCCATGGCCTTGTGCGCAGCACTCCTCCAGAGTAACGGCTTAGCGGTATCGCCGACGTCCGGGCGGCTTACGGCAGCGCGTGTCACTGACGGCACGGGCCAGCGGAACCTAGGGGCCGGTATCGGTTGGCGCCGGCAGAGCCGGGCAGGTCGCGTCGACCAGGCCGGTGCTGCCGGGCAGCGACCCGTCCGCCAGGTACCGATTGAGGTAGCCGTTCACGCAGTTGTTCGGCGGGTAGCTCAGCGACTGCCCGTGGTTGCCGCCGCCTTGCACCACGACCAGGCGCGCGCTAGGGAGCAGCTTCCTGGCGACCAGGGCTCCGGCATAGGGCGTCGCCCCGTCCAGCGTGCCCTGCAGCATCAGGATGGGCGGCAGGGCCGAGCCGTCGATGTGCAGCGGCTTCGCCGGCCCCTTCACTGGCCAGAACGCGCATGCCGCGTTGAACCAGGTGTTGCCCCAGGTCTCGAACGGCGCCTTGGCGTAGACCTTCCTGGTGTCGGAGTTCCAGTAGGCCCAGCTCCGCGGCCAGTTCACGTCACTGCACTCCACCGCCGTGTACACGGCGAACTCATTCTCGCCCTGCTTGCCGACCTGCTGGTACAGCGGAATCAGCTCACCGCCAGACCCGGTGCGGACGTAACTCGACAGCGCCGCAGCCAGGTACGGCCACCACTCGTTGCTGTAACCGCCGACCAGGAACGTGTCGCTGAGCTCGTCCGGCCCGATCAGCGGACCAGACTTGCCGGAGATCGGGTGGGCAGCTAGCCGGGCCATCACTGAGTTGAACGTTGTGTTGACCGCAGCCTCAGTGCCGCCGAGATGGTAAACCGAGCCATAGTGCGCCATCCAGGAGAAAAACGCCTTCATCCGGCCCTGGAAGGCGTAGTCCTGGAAGATGTTGTCGGCGTACCAGACCCCGTTCGGGTCCACCACGCTGTCGAGCACCATCCGGCGGACGTCGTGCGGGAACAGTGTCCCGTATACCTGACCCAGATAGGTTCCGTACGAGACGCCGTAGTAGCTGATCTGCCGCTGACCGAGTGCCGCCCGGATCGAGTCCATGTCCCTGGCCAGGTCTTCGGTGGTCATGTACGGCAGCATCCAGCCGATACCGCTGCTCGCAGGCGGCCGCGTACTGCTTTGCCCGGCTGACCAGTACCTGCTCGGCGGCCGCATTGGCGGGGTCGTAGTTCGGCCGGGGCCGTGAGAAGAAGCCCGGCTCGCAGCTCAGCGCTGGTTTGGAGGCTCCGACGCCGCGAGTGTCGAAGCCCACGATGTCGTATTCCTTCTCAACGCCGGGGGCGAGCCCCGCCGCCACGGTAGAGGCGAACGACAGCCCGCTGGCACCCGGGCCGCCCGGATTTACCAGCAGCACGCCCTGCTGCTGAGCAGCCGGGGCCGTCGCGGGGATCTCCGACAGCGCCAGGGTGATCTTCCGGCCGCTGGGATCAGCGTAGTTGAGCGGCACCTGCAAGCTGGCGCATCGCATCCTGGCCGGTGGCGGCCCGCCGACAGTGACGGCCGGGCAGGTGTGCCAGGCCAGGCGTGATGAACCGGTCGTGATCGGTGGCGCAACCGCCCCTGCACCACCGGCCGGCGAGCTGCTTGCCGGCGACGGCGCGGCCCCTGAGGACGTGCATCCGACAAGACCAGCCCCGGCCATTGCGGCAGCAAAGACCGCGGTGATAGCTCTGCCCATAGCGCCATCCTGCCCAGCCAGGCGCGCCGCGATCCGCGCCGTCGCGAGCCACTAATCCGTGACGGCCGGCCCGCCAACCCGGTGCCAGCACCGGCGTGGCAGCTCAGCGAGCAGCTAGCTCTCCGCTGGCTCCGTCTCGGCCGCCAGCTTCATCGCCTCTTCGATGAGGGTCTCGACGATCAGCGCCTCGGGCACCGTCTTGATGACCTCTCCGCGCACGAAGATCTGGCCCTTGCCGTTGCCGGACGCTACGCCGAGGTCAGCCTCCCTTGCCTCGCCCGGCCCGTTCACGACGCATCCCATGACGGCGACTCGCAGCGGTACCTCCAGCCCGTCCAGGGCAGCAGTCACCTCGTCAGCCAGCTTGTAGACGTCTACCTGGGCCCGGCCGCAGGACGGGCAGGAGACGATCTCCAGGCCCCGCTGGCGCAGGCCGAGTGACTCCAGGATCGCGATGCCGACCTTGACCTCCTCGACCGGCGGCGCCGACAGCGACACCCTGATGGTGTCGCCGATGCCCTCAGCCAGCAGCGCGCCGAAAGCAACCGCCGACTTGACGGTGCCCTGGAAGGCGGGGCCGGCTTCGGTGACGCCCAGGTGGAGCGGGTAATCGCAGCGCTCGGCGAGCAGCCGGTAGGCATTGATCATGACCACCGGGTCGTGGTGCTTGACCGAGATCTTGATGTCGTTGAAGCCGTGCTCTTCGAACAGCGAGCACTCCCACAGCGCGGATTCCACCAGCGCCTCAGGCGTTGCCTTGCCGTGCTTGGCCAGCAGCCGCTTGTCCAGCGAGCCCGCGTTGACGCCGATCCTGATGGGCACTCCCGCAGCCAGCGCGGCCTTCGCTATCTCGCCGACTTTGTCGTCGAATGCCTTGATGTTGCCGGGGTTGACCCGGACCGCGGCACAGCCCGCGTCGATCGCGGCGAAGACGTACTTCGGCTGGAAGTGGATGTCCGCGATCACCGGGATCTGAGACTTGCGGGCGATCTCCGGCAGCGCGTCCGCGTCGTCCTGAGACGGCACGGCCACCCGGACGATCTGGCAACCGGCCGCGGTCAGCTCGGCGATCTGCTGCAGGGTGGCGTTGACGTTCGCGGTCAGCGTCGTGGTCATCGACTGCACCGACACCGGAGCGCCGCCGCCGACCGGAACCGCGTGCTTGCCGCGGCCCACCATGATCTGGCGCGACGACCGGCGTTCCGCCAGCGGCGCCGGCGGAAGCTGAGGGATGCCTAGGTCTACTGTCATGACTCGATTTCGCCTCACACCTGAAGGTGAACGGGATTGAAGATATCGGCAGCTATGAGCAGCGTGCCGAGGCCAACCAGCAGAGCAAAGACCAGCAAGCTCAGTGGCACTAGCCGCTGGATGTCTACCAGGCCAGGGTCTGGCCGGCCGAGAAGACGGTTAAACCACGCCCGGATGCGCTCGAAGATCACCACAGCCAGGTGACCACCGTCCAGCGGGAGCAGCGGCAGGAGGTTGAACGCCCCGATGAAGATGTTGAGTGAGGCGATGATGGACAGCAGCACGAAGACCTTGGCCTGCCAGGGCAGCGCCGCCTGGACGACGTCACCGGTTACCTCGCCGACGCCCACGACGCTGCTGACCTGACCGGCAGCGGTGGAGGACCGGTCCTTGGAGAACAGGCCGGGGATCGCCGAGGGCAGTTTGGCGATGGCCGAGGCGGACGACGTCAGCGTGTCCGCGAACTGGTCACCTGCGAAGCCCCAGGCGCCGAGGAAGCTGCTTCGCTGGTACTCCACCACCGGCTCCACGCCGAGGTAGGCATATTTGTCTTTGGGGATGGCCGCAAGCGCGATGCTGAGGCGCACGTTACGGCCGTTCCGCTCGACCACGACCGGGACGGCGACACCGGTCTTCTGCCCCTTGAGGGCGGTACGCAACTGATTCCAGTTTCCTACGGGTTTGCCCGCTACCGAGACGATCTTGTCTCCTGCCTTCAGGGCTGCCCGCTGCGCAGGCGCCTTGCCCAGGTTGTGCCCGGCACACGGGTTCTTGCTGGCCAGCGCATGCGCGCTGGCCGGCACACAGCCCGCGATGGAACTGACCACGTTCGTTTCGGCCAGCTGCCCGACGGCGAACGCGAGCACGAAGAACAGGAACAAGGCCAGCACGAAGTGCATGAACGACCCAGCCGCCAGGACGATGATGCGCTGCCAGCCTGGCTGGTTGCGGAACGAGCGGGGCTCGTCAGCGACGTCCACTTCCTCGATGGACGTCATTCCGGTGATCTTTACGAAGCCGCCCAGGGGCAGCGCCTTCACCCCGTACTCGGTCTCGCCACGGAAGGTGGACCATAGCGTCCGGCCGAAGCCGATGAAGAACTGCGTGACCCGCATGCCGAACTTCTTCGCGGTGGCGAAGTGGCCGAGCTCGTGCAGCATGACCGAGGTGAACAGGGCCACCACGAAGATCAGGACGCCGAACAGGAAGGCCAGGTGCTGGCGCTCGACGACGATCAGGGCCACGACAAGAATGAGGACCAGGATCCAGATCCGGAGCTGGGCGAGCGAGCCAGTGGTCCGCCTGCCCTGGCCGTGTCTTCCGCTCTTGCCGCTCTGGCCGGCGGGATCGGTGGGATCGGCCGGGCCTGTCGGACCCATCAGGCGCCGCCTCCCTTCCCTGTCAGCTCTCGCGCGCGGTCCCTGGCCCAGCCATCGGCGCCGAGCACGTCGGCCAGCGTCACGGCAGCTCCTGCTGGGTCGTGATGCTCTGAGACTACCTGGGCCACCGTATCCACGATTCCGGCGAACGGGATCTGCCCGGTCAGGAACGCATCGACGCATACCTCGTTGGCCGCGTTATAGACCGCGGGCATCGTCCCGCCGGCTGCGCCTACCTGCCTGGCAAGTGGCACGGCCGGAAACGCCCCTTCGTCCAGGGGCTCGAAGGTCCAGGTATGCGCGGTGGTCCAGTCCACCGGGGGGGCCGCGTCCGGCACCCGGTCGGGCCAGCCCAGCGCCAGTGCGATCGGGATACGCATATCCGGCGGGCTGGCCTGGGCGAGTGTGGACCCGTCGGTGAACTCCACCATCGAGTGGATCACCGACTGCCGGTGCACTACCACGTCGATCCGGTCGAATCCGATCCCGAACAGCAGGTGTGCCTCGATCAGCTCTAGCCCCTTGTTCACCAGCGTGGCGCTGTTTACCGTGATCACCGGCCCCATGTTCCAGGTTGGATGCGCGAGCGCCTCCGCGGGCGTCACGTCAGCCAGCTCAGCGCGGCTGCGGTGCAGGAACGGCCCGCCGCTCGCGGTCACGATCAGCTTGGCGACCTCAGCTGAGCGACCGCCGCGCAGGCACTGAGCGATCGCTGAATGCTCGGAGTCGACCGGGACGATCTGGCCGGGCGCGGCAGCGCCCGCGACCAGCGGGCCGCCCATGATCAGCGACTCCTTGTTGGCCAGCGCCAGCATGCGGCCAGCTGACAGGGCGGCCAGCGTGGCCGCAAGGCCGACTGCGCCGGTGACCGCGTTCAGCACTACGTCACACGGCCGGGCGGCAAGCTCGGCCACGGCGTCCGGGCCAGCCTGGAGGTCCGGAAGCTTGCGCCGGGCTCCGTCGGCCGATCCGATGGCGGCCAGCGCTGCGCGCAGTTCAGGCACCGCTGCGGGGGTGGCAACCGCCACTATCTCCGCACCGAGCTCGATCGCCTGCCTGGCCAGCAAGCCCGGATTCGATCCTCCGGACGCGATCCCGGTCAGCCTGAATCGGTCAGAGTTACGGGTGATGATGTCGGCGGCCTGAGTCCCGATCGAGCCCGTCGACCCGAGCAGGATGATGTCCCGGCGCTGGCCGGTGCTAGCGGATTCCACCCGGTCATTCTTCACCAGCACCCCGGCGCCGCACCCGGTGAGTCGGTCTGCAGCCGTCGGATATCGGGCAGCCATCGATTCTGCGCATGCGGTGAGTATCGGGCAGTCGCAGCCAGTGAGTAGCGTTGCTCCCGTGCGCTCCCCCGTCGTCACTCTCAGCAGCCCCGCGTCTCAGCAGCCCGACTGGCCCGATCCGGCAAGGGTCGAGGCAGTCGCTGCAGAGTTGGCCGGGCTGCCGCCGCTGGTGTTCGCTGGCGAGTGCGATCAGCTGAAGGAACGGCTAGCAGCGGTCAGCCGCGGCGAGGCGTTCGTCCTGCAGGGCGGAGACTGCGCCGAGACGTTCGCGGGCGCCAACGCCGACGCCGTCCGCGCCAAACTGCAGACGATCCTGCAGATGGCCGTCGTGCTGACGTACGGCGCCAGCGTCCCGGTGGTGAAGATCGGCAGGCTGGCTGGCCAGTTCGCGAAGCCCAGGTCGCGGCCGACCGAGGTCAGGGACGGTGTCGAGCTGCCGGCCTACCGGGGTGACGCCATCAACGGATTCGACTTCACCCCGCAGGCGCGGGCGTACGATCCCGACCGGATGCTCCGGGCCTACCACTGTGCGGCTGTGACGCTCAACCTGTGCCGGGCATTCACCACCGGCGGGTACGCGGACCTGCATCAGGTACACGCCTGGAACCGGGATTTCGTCCGCAATAGCCCGTCCGGCCAGCGCTACGAACGCCTAGCCGGGGAGATCGACCGGGCGCTGTCGTTCATGCGGGCCTGCGGCGCGGACGCTGACGAGCTGCGCTCGGTCGAGTTCTACTCCAGCCACGAAGCCCTGCTGCTGCCCTATGAGCAGGCACTGACCCGGATCGACTCGCGCACCGGCCTGCCATACGACGTCTCGGCACACTTCCTCTGGATCGGCGAGCGGACCAGGGCGCTGGAGGGCGCGCATGTGGAGTTCGCGGCCAGCATCAGGAATCCGGTCGGGGTGAAAATCGGCCCGGACGCCACGCCGGACGGTATCCGCGCGCTGATCCGCCGGCTCAGCCCGGATGGCGAGCCCGGCCGGGCTCACGCTCATCACCAGGCTCGGCGCCGGCCAGATCCGCACGCTGCTGCCGCCGCTGATCAAAGCGGTCCAGGAAGACGACATCCCGGTCGCCTGGATCTGTGACCCGATGCACGGCAACACCTTCGAGGCGCCGAGCGGCCACAAGACGCGGCGGCTGGAGGACGTGCTCGACGAGGTACAGGGCTTCTTCGAGGTACACCGCAGCGCGGGTACCCATCCCGGCGGCGTCCACATTGAGTTCACCGGAGACAACGTGACCGAGTGTGTCGGCGGCAGCCACGGGATCAACGCGGCGGACCTGCACCAGCGTTACGAGACGGCGTGCGACCCCCGGCTCAACCGCGGCCAGGCGCTGGATCTCGCGTTTACCGTCGCCGACTACTACCGGTCACTTCCGACGACGCAATAGCTGGCTCCGCAACGGGACCACCAGCCAGGCCGACTTCAGCTGGTAGCCGGATAGGTCTCCGGGAAGTCCCTGGCCGGCTCCCAGTCCGGACGCAGCGGCATGCCCGCTTCACCGTCGGCGCCGAGCTTGACCCCCAGCATCTGGTGCAACTGGATCTGGTTGCGCTCGAAGCCAAGCCGCGAGCCCGCCATGTACAGCCGCCAGACGCGCGCCGTTCCCTCGCCTACTTCGGCGACCGCCTCGTCCCAGTGCTCGTCGAGGTTCGCGCACCAGCCGGCCAGCGTCCTGGCGTAGTGCTCGCGCAGGTTCTCGGTGTGCCGGACCTCGAAACCGTTATCGTGCATCAGCGACATCAGGAAGCCGGGACCCTCGAGCTCGCCGTCAGGGAACACGTAGCGGTAGATGAACCCGTCAGTGACCCGCGCCGGGCCGGTGTTGTCCGGCCGCGTAATGCAGTGGTTGAGCAGCCGGCCTTGCGGCACCAGCTTGCCGGACAGGAACCGGAAGTACCCGGGCAGCTGAGCTTTGCCGATGTGCTCGGACAGACCGATCGAGCTGACCGCGTCGAAGCCAGTCTCGGGCACGTCGCGGTAGTCCAGGTGGCGAACCTCGGCCAGGTCCGAGAGGCCACGTTCCTTGATCGCCTGCTGCGCCCAGGAGGCCTGCTCGGCGGACAGCGTGACGCCGAGGGCCTTGACGCCGTAGTGCTGCGCGGCGTGCATGACCATGCCGCCCCAGCCGCAGCCGACATCCAGCAAGCGCATGCCGGACTTGAGCGCCAGCTTGCGGGCCACTAGGTCGAACTTGGTTGCCTGGGCCTGCTCTAGGGTGGCGCCGTCGGACGGGTAGCACGCGCAGGTGTACGCCATGGACGGCCCGAGCACCCACTCGTAAAAGGTGTTGGAAACGTCGTAGTGATGCGAGATCGCCGTCGCGTCGCGCCCCTTGGAATGCCGACGGCCGGACAGCCACCGGCTGTTGACCCGCACCTCCTGCGGTGGCGGCGGGACTCGCCGGAACAGCACCTTAGGCCCGCCGAGACTGGCTAGCAGCCTGAGCTTCTCCCGCAGGCTGGCATCCAGTTCCTGCGCGTGCGCCATCCTGGACAGCGCTGTGTACATGTCACCGACGACATCCAGGTGAGCGGACACGTATGCGCGCGCTAGACCGAGCGCGCCCGGCGCCTGCGCCAGATAGGCCACCGCCGTCGGTGATTTAACGGAGATCTTGATCGGTGCATCGCTGCTGCCAGCTGAACTCCCGTCGTAAGCCTCGAAACCGACTGGGGCATCCGGGCCCGCGACCCGCTCGAATACCTCGGCCAGAGCCATCTGCGACCTCTTTTCCTCGTTCCCTACATCTTTCCCGGCGCTTACGCGCCGCGCACGCACTTCTCGTACAGGTCAGCTAGCCGGCCTTGCGGATCGTAAGTAGCTTTCAGCGCCGCGTATTCCGGGCCGTTGTACCGGTTCCAGAACTCCTCGCGGGAGTAGAACGAGGTGGAGTACAGGCCCTTGTGACCGCCAAGCTCGGTCACCTCGTCCTCGATTCGCCGGTTGAAGTGGCCGTCTTTCGCGCCCGGCGGAAGCGGGACGGCGCCCCAGAATCCGAAGTTGACGTACGCGTGTCCCGGCCGCATCGGGTAGAGCGGCCATGTCGTATCCCCGCGCAACCGCAGCGGGCACAGCCAGACCGGAGTCATGCCGACGTCAGTCAGGAAGTAGGTCAGGAACTCGGCTGACCGCTCGACCGGTATCTCCACATCCTGAATCACCATCTCGGACTCCGGCCTGCCCCGGCGCGCGTCAAGCTGGCGGGTGAAGCCGTACTTGCGATCAAGCGCGACTAGCTTGCGGTAGACGTCCGAGCGGCGATACCGGCGCGGCCAGAGTGCGCGGACCAGGGGGCGCTGGACTCCGAACGGCCGCGAACACCAGAACCAGTCGGTGTCCCACCGCCACAGATAGTCGCTGATAGTGAGAAAGTCCTCCTTGGGCCCGCGCAGCGACTGGTAGTAAATGCGCTCCCTGGTGTAGTCGCTGCGCCACGGCGCGACATCGCTGAACGCGCCGATCGTCAGGTACATCTCCGTTGGGCTGAAAGCCACGCCGTCGATGAAATCGGCCTGGTGTCCGTCGTAGCTGCCGTGCGCCGCGACGTCCGCTACGGCCGCGAAGCACGCCACGGGATCGGTGAACCTGAAGTGCCGCAGGTGCACATACGGCCTGACTGGTTCCAGCTCGATCGTGAGTGACAGGCTGTAGCCGAGTGTGCCGTAGGAGTTGGGGAAGCCATGGTAGAGCGCCGCGTGCTCGCCCTCCGGCGTTGCGGTGACGACACGGCCGTCGCCGGTGAGGATCTCCATCGCCAGCACCGACTCGTGCGGCATGCCGCTGCGCAGTGAGCTGGACTCGATGCCGAGACCGGACACCGCGCCGCCGAGCGTGATCGTCTTCAGTTGCGGCACGACCAGCGGCATCAGGTCGTGGCGCAGCGTCGCGGAGACGAGATCCTCATACGTGGTCATGCCGCCAACGAGTGCGGTCCTGGCCTGCGGGTCGATTGAGATCACGTGACCGAACTGCGAGACGTCAAGCTGATGGCCAGGCGCATCGCTGCGGAACCGGAACAGGTTGGATGTGCTCTTGGCCAGCCGGACACCGCTGCCCGCCGGGATCGCTGCGTACGCACGCTGCATCGCCGCGACCGCCGCCTGATGCTGCGCGAGCAGCGAACCTGGCCTGGGCTTGCTTGTGACCTCGGTCACCCGGTCTCCTCTGCGTTGGCTCTGGGCCGTCGGCTTATCGCAAGATAGTTGTACTGCGGGACACTTCGGATCCCCCGCCTCGCTAGGCCGGGAGGCCGACGCCTCCGGATTATCCCTGCGACGAGGAGATTCTCC
This sequence comes from uncultured Actinomycetota bacterium, assembly GCA_963831615.1. Taxonomy (GTDB): domain Bacteria; phylum Actinomycetota; class Actinomycetes; order Streptosporangiales; family Streptosporangiaceae; genus JAJYUU01. The sequence continues at coordinate 59,083 of CAWHQU010000010.1, forward strand.
CCGTCATACCTTCGGGACGGCATTATGGGCAAGCTCTACCCTGGGCTGGACGAACGGCTCAGGAAGTTTATCGATAGGCAGTCTGTCTTCTTTGTGGCGACTGCTCCCTGCCTCAGCGCCGATGGCGACGGCGGGCACATCAACCTGTCACCGAAGGGCTACCGGGATACTTTCGCGGTTCTCGGGCCGCGGCAGGTTGCCTACGTCGACCTCACTGGCAGCGGCGCGGAGACCATCGCGCACCTGAGGCAGAATGGCAAGATCACGATCATGTTCTGCTCGTTCACGCGCCAGTCGAAGATCCTGCGGCTGTACGGAACCGGGCGGATCGTGCTGCCCGGCGCGCGGGAGTGGGAGGAGCTCCTCGCCCACTTCCCTGCCAGCGGCTACGGCAGCAACGCGGGGAGCCGGCGCGCGATCATCGTCGTGGACCTCGAGCGGGTTGCCGATTCCTGCGGCTACGCCGTGCCGGTGATGGAACTCGCAGAGGAGCGGGACGTGCTGGTGCGCCATGACCAGAAGAAGTCGGCCGCCGGGCTAGCCGCCTACCGGGCCGAGAAGAACGCGGTCAGCATCGACGGGCTGCCAGCCCTGACTGACCTGACTGACGCAGCTCTCAATGCTGCAGATCTCAATGCTGCAGATCTCAATGCTGCAGGGCCAGCGAGCCACGGAACCGGTACAGGTCCCGTAGCAGGCTGATCTCAGCCCCGTGATGCACTTGCTCGTTGATCAGCGTGACGATGACCTGGTGCACCGGCCACTCTTCGCCCCAGTTCGTGGGCACCAGCTTGTCCAGGTCCACGTCACCCAGGTCAGTCAGGGCATCCATGACCGGCTGGTGACTGGCGAACAGCCAGTCCGTCGCCTCGGCCACATCCCCTGGCAGCTCGAGATCGAAGGTCAGCGAGGCCGAGCCGAACGCGTAGTCCCAGTACAGATAGTTCACGCTGGCCACATGCAGGGTTCGCCAGGCAATCGTGGTAAACGGTGCGGGCTGAGGCTGCGCCGGGTCGTAGTCGATGACCCAGTCCCCGCTTCCGTCGGCGTTAACCCCGCGGCTCTCCGACCGGCGGTGGACGGTCCAGCAGCCAGCTACCGGCTCCCAGAAGAACTCCTGCTCGCTGACTCCGGACAGCACCCGCCGCATCGAATCGCATGATGCCGCGTAGGCGGCACGAAGGATCTCGGCACCCGTGGTCATACCAGCAGTCTTACCCGGGCTCGGCCGGAAGAGCGAATTGCCGCACCTCTTAGAGTTGGCGGATGCGGATCGCGCTGATCAACTCGGGACTTGGCCTGCTGGCTCCGGCTGCAGCTCTGCACCGGATCCGGCCCGATGCCGACCTCGTGCTTGCCCCGGACCCCGATGGGATGCCGTGGGGACCGCGCACGCCGGAGGACATCGCCGAGCGGGCCTTGCGCTGCGCCCGGGCGTGCATCCGGTACGAGCCTGACATCCTCGTGATGGCCTGCAACACCGGCTCCGTCCATGCCCTGGACGCGATGCGAGCCGAGTTCGAGCCGGACGTCCCGGTCATCGGCACTGTGCCCGCGATCAAGCCAGCAGCCGCCGCACACCAGAAAGTGGCGATCTGGGCAACCGTCGCCACGACGGCCAGCGACTACCAGCGGAGGCTGATCGCCGAGTTCGCCGGAGCGGCCGACGTCACCCCGGTCGCCTGCCCGGGGCTGGCGGACGCCGTGGACGCTGGTGACAGCACCGGGACCGCCATTGCGATCGCTGCCGCGGCCTGCCAGACGCCAGCCGGATGCGAAGCCGTGGTTCTCGGCTGCACCGAGTACGAACTGGTGAGCGGTCAGATCGGCCAGGCGGTCCCAGGGGCGGTAGCGTTCGGCTCGGCCGAGGCCGTTGCCTCCCAGGCACTCCGCCGGATCCCGCCAGCTGCCCAGCACGCAAGCGGGCCAGCCGATGGTCAGCTCGGTGTCGTCCGCGTGCTGCTCAGTGGCCGGCCTTCCGGATTGCCGCAGGCGGCACTGCGTTATCCGGAAGGCCGGCTGCTGGCGCCGCTGGTCGTCACCGGCGGCAAGCGTGAGCCAGCCGTCGACCCGATCGCACGTTTATCAGCCGCGGCTCCCCGCCGGGCCCTGCGCACGCGCCTGCTTGGCTCCCGCCGCCCGCGACCGGCCTTGGCCGGCCCGGTTGCCGCGGCTCTGATTGCCGGTCCGGCCGGCTGAAGTGCCGCGGCGTCCGGCTGAGCCCGAACGCTTCTGCCCGCGTGACCGCGGGGATGAAGCCGCCCTTGACCGCGAGGTCCCGTTGGCAAGCCGATCGCCATGACGATCAGGCGTTGCCGGCGCATAGCTTGCCGCGACCGCGGCAGGCGTCATCGGCAACCGCGCGGCCGATGGCGGCAACGCGGCCTCTATAGCACCGGACAGCAGGTGAGCCATCGAGTAACCGGGATCCGCGCCGAGTGCCCGATCGACGGCGATGGACGCCAGCACCCCGTTACCGGCCTGCCACGCGGTGAACGCGAGCAATGCCGCTGGCGCCGGCGCGTAGTCGAGTGCAGCGCACCGGACCACATCGGTCCAGAGCCGGCAATGGTGATCACGATAGCCAGGGTCCATCCGCGCCCAGGCGTCATCGCGGACCCGGAGATCGGCCAGCAGCACCGCCAGCCAGGCCAGGCGCTCGATGCTGTCGATCGCCCCGCCGGCCCGGTATCGGCGGATCGCGCGCTGAACCTCTCTCCGGCCGATTCTGGTGGCTCTGAGCTGCGGATCCCGGTCGCCGTCCGCTTCGCCAAGCTCGACTAGCTGCGAGAGCCTCAGCAAAGCACGGCTTGTCGCTCGCGCGATCACGTCCGCAGACCCAGCCGGTCGCTGAACTGTCCGCGCGAGCGCCTCGCGATCGGGCTGAGCCAACAGGCCGGCCTCGGTCATCGCCGCGGCGGCGGGGTGCGATCCCGGGTCGTAGGACCGCCCTTCCGGCGGGCAGCAGTCCGGGTCATCACAGAGCATCGACCAGTACCGGCCGGAGTCGGCATGCAGCACCTCATGCAGCTCGACGCCGCTGCCGATCAGCCGAACCGCGGTCGCCCCGATAACGGGAGCGACGAGATGCTCCGGCCCGTAACCGACAAGCAGGGCGGAATGGATCCGCTCGCGGTCGAGCACAAAGCAGGCGTGCTCCGCGATATCTTCGGCCAGCCCGGAGTCGGGCGGCGCCGGCAGGTCGTAGCGGAACGTAACCATCACGCGGTTCTGCTCGCCGAGGCCGAGAACCACCAGACTCCTGCTCGGATAGAACCCGAGCATGTGCGGAACGACCGCCAGCACGGCATCGGGCGTGGCGGCTTGCAGCTGCACCCTGCTGGCCAGGCCAGCCGGGCGGGTTGCTGGTGCAGGTGTAAACGGACGCGGGGCGCTGGCACCCGCAGGCTTGTTGTTAGTCATGCAGTCAGCATCCGAATCGACCACTGAGGGCAGCGACCCGATAATCTGCGCGCGGTGGGCCGGAGGGCTGCCACGCACAGTGCGAAGAATTGCGCTTGACAATCCAGCGCGGCGTGCAGGTAAACGGCCGGGCGGGAACCGGCGGTAGGGATGCGAACGTGACGTCACCACTGGGGGCTGTCCCAGTTTCGACCAGCACAGTCTCGACTAGCACAGTCTCGACTAGCACAGTCTCGACCAGCGCACTCAGGACCGGCGCACTCAGGACCGGCGCACTCAGGACCGGCGCACTCAGGACCGGCAGAGTCTGGACTCGCTCTGCGCGGCCGGCGCTGCGAATGGCGGCAGGCTTGCTGGCAGCCGTGCTGCTGCTGGCGCTCACTCCGGAGCGCGACACCGCGCTTGCCGCCAGTCCGCAGCCCGCTCCGGTGTGGCTGGTGAAGTCGAACGACCTGATCCTGCTGCAACATCGGGCAGCCGCAGATGGGGTTACCCTGCCGGCCTTCACCTGGGTCGGCTGCGGCGGGAAGTCTGATCGCGATCGTTGCCGCCCCGGACAGCAGCCGATCTTTACCAGCTACTGGGCGTTGCGGGCCAGGGCCTCGACTGGCTGGGCCGGCACGGCAGTCTTTGACATCGAGATCTGGCCTGACACGCCCGCGCTTCAGCACAACGATCCTGACAGGTGGATCTGCCGGGCGGCGCACCTGACGAGACTCGACAGCCGCCTCAAAGTAATCATCACGCCCTACTTCAAGCCACCCAAACAGCGCCTGATCCCGGAGGACGTCACCGCTGCCCGATGCGGCAGTTACGGCGTCGATGTGCAAACCCAGTTCCTCAACGGCTCGCCGGGCCAGTTCGGGCGGTTCATTCGCAAGGCCGTCAGGGCGATCCGGCGGGTGAACGACAAGATCGTGATCATGGCGGGTCTCGCGACCAACAACCCGAATGTCCAGAGCCCGGCGCACCTGACCGCCGACTACCACGAGGCGCTCGCCGCGGGCGTGCAGGGGTTCTGGCTCAACGCCAGGAACTGGGGATCCCGGAACAACTGCAAGGCCGCGCAGGGCGGCCCTGGCTGCCCGCAGATCGGTATCAGATTCCTCGAGGAGATTGGCCTGGCCGACAGCGGCTGACACGAATAGGGCGCAGCACCGCGAACGTGTGGCAATCACTACCAGCCGGTGCAGGGCCAGACTAGAGTTGCTGCGTGCCGGGGGTAGTGCGGGCGACCACTGGGAAGGTCGCGACCGCGCTTGCGCTTGCTCTCGCCTTGAGCGCGTCGCTCTTCCTGGCGGCGCCGCGCGGCGCCGCCGCGGCCGCTAACACCAATCCGCCAGATACCGCTAATCCGTCACAGCTGCTGTGGCTGGTGAAATCCAACGACCTGGCGGCCCTTGATCAGCAGGCTGCCACCGACGGCGTCACCCTGCCGGTTTTCACCTGGGTCGGCTGCGGCGGACAGTCTGACGTTGACCACTGCCTCGCCGGACAAGTGCCGATCTTCACCAGTTACTGGGGGCTGGCGGCGAGGGCGCAAGCAGGCTGGCGCGGGACTGCCGTGTACGACATCGAGCCCTGGCGGTTTACCCCGCTCGGCCAGCGGCAGGATCCGGATAAGTGGATCTGCCTTGCCGCCCGGCTACAGAAGACCGACCCGCTTCTCAAAGTGGTCATCACGCCGTTTGCGCGGCCGCCGAGGCCAGCCATGATCTCGGAGGACGTCCAGGCCGCGAAGTGCGGAGCTTACGGCGTCGACATTCAGAGCCAGTTCGCCAACAACGTGCCAGCCACGTTCGCGACGTTCGTCCGCGCGGCCGTCCGTGCAATACACCGCGCCAACGCGAAGACGGTGATCCTGGCCGGGCTGGCGACGAACAGCCCGGACCTGGTGACAGCGACCGAGATGAAAACCGACTACCAGTCGGCTCTGGCGGCCGGCGTCCGGGGCTTCTGGCTGAACGCCAACGACTGGTTCGGCTCTAGCCAGTGCACGGCCAGGCAAGGCGGCCTTGCCTGCCCCGAGACAGCCATCAGGTTCCTTGAAGACATCCGCATGATTACGACTGTGTCCGCCGGCAGTCCGAGCCCGAGCCCGAGCCCGGCCACGAGCACACCGACGCCGGCTCCGAGCAGCACGCCGGTCAGTACGCCGTCGGCCAGCAGCGAAACCGCCCCCGCCAAGCCGCCGAGTCACCGGCACCACGGCAAGCTGAGCGGTACAGCGCTTCAGCGTGAGTTCGTCCGGCTGATCATCGACAGCCAGCTTGCCAGGCTCGTCGGCGGTCTCGCGGTCATCGCGGCGAGCGGTCCCGGTGCCTGGGTTGCGGGCGACCTGGTCATCGGTCAGGTTCACCAGGTCTAGCCACGCCAGACCGCCCTCAGAGCGCGACGCCGAGCAGGGCATCGATCGCACTGGCCACCAATGCCGCTGAGCCGCCTGCCTGTCCGCCAGCCGCAGCAGCCCACTCGTCCACGACGGCAATCGCTCCGGGCGCGTCAAGATCGTCCGCTAGCCGCTCGCGCAGCGCCGCCACCACGCGCGGGCCGGATTCATCGCGGCCAGCCGGAGTGCCGGCAGCGACGGCCGCGCGCCAGGACGCCAGCCGGGCCGCTGCCGACGCCAGCGAGTCCGCTGTCCAGTCCCAGTCTGTCCGGTAGTGGTGGGAGATGATCGCGAGACGGACAGCCATCGGATCCTGGCCGGCGGCCAGCAACTCGGAGACGAACACCAGGTTCCCGCGGGACTTCGACATCTTCTCGCCGTCGAGCCGCACCATCCCGGCGTGCGCATAGCGGCGCGCGAACGGCCGCTCCCCGTGGCCGTCCAGGGCGACACGGGCATGCGCCGCGCTCATCTCGTGATGCGGGAAGATCAGGTCCCGGCCGCCAGCCTGAACGTCAAAGGTGCGGCCAAGATAGTGAGTTGCGATGGCGGCGCACTCCACGTGCCAGCCTGGCCTGCCCTGGCCGAGCGCTGATGGCCACGACGGCTCGCCTGGCCGCTGCCCGAGCCAGACCAGCGGGTCAATCGGGTCCTTCTTGCCCGGCCGCGCCGGGTCGCCACCGTACTCGGCGCACAGCCTGGTCATCGTCTCGCCGTCCAGCCTGGAGACCGAGCCGAAGCCGGGATCTGCGGCACGGGAAAAGTAGGTGTCCGTGTCGATCTCGTAGAGCGACCCCCGCTCAGAGAGTCGCTGGTTGAACGCCTCGATCAACGGCAGCGCCTCGACCGCTCCGATGTATCGATCGGGTGGCAGTACTCGCAGCGCCGTCATGTCGGACCGGAACAGCGCGATTTCCCGGTCGGCTAGCTCTCGCCAGTCCTCCCCGTCACGAGCGGCTCGCTCAATCAGCGGGTCGTCGACATCCGTTACGTTCTGGACGTACCGCACCTGCTTGCCGGCATCGCGCCAGGCGCGGACCAGCAGATCCCAGGCCAGGTAGGTGGCCGCGTGCCCGATGTGCGTCGCGTCGTAAGGCGTGATGCCGCAGGCATACAGCGTGGCTGTTGCGCCTGGCGCAGCGACCGCCAGGGAGCCGGTCGCCGTATCCCGGATTACCGGCTCGGGCCCGGCTCCGGGCAGGACGGGCAGGTCAGCGGCGGGCCAGGAGTCCATGGGCGTCAGATTATCGCTAGCGCCGGCCTGCGAGCTCAAAGGCGTGTGCCAGCTCGATCAGCCGCGGTTCGCTCCAGGCGGGCCCGATAAACGACAGGCCGACGGGCAGGCCGCCGACCTGGCCGGCCGGAACGGTGATGGACGGGTAACCCGATACGGCTGCGGGGCCTGACGTCCCCCAGCCGTGGTAGTCGCCGAGCACGTGATCGATAAGCCAGGCCGGGTGTCCGGTCAGCGCAATCACCGCATCCAGCCGGTGCTCGGTGAATGCCGCGTCCAGGCCGTCGCGAGCCATCCGGTTCGCGGCAGACCGGGCCTCGAGATAGTCGAAGTCGCGCAGGTCACCGCTGGTTGCCTCGGCTGCCTCGAACAGTTCCTGACCAAAGTGAGCCAGCACCCGGGCAGCGTTTCCGTTATTAAAGGCAATCAGCCCGGCGAGATCAGCCGGATGGTCACCGCCGAGGCCGGCCAGGTAGGCGTTCATATCGTGCTTGAACTCGTGGGTCAGGGCAGCGAACTCCGGCTCGCCCAGTTGGCCTGCGTCGGCCAGTTCCACCGGATCGACTACGACCGCGCCCTGCCCGCGCAGCACCGCCAGGGCCGAGTCGAGCACTGCAATCGTTGACGCTCCCGCGTCAGCCGAGCCGGCTCGCCAGACGCCGAGCCGGGCGCCGTCGAGGCCGGCCGGGTTGAGGAACGCCGCGTAGTCGGTCACTTGATCCGCCGCGGCCGCGGTCGCCGCGTCGGCTGGATCAGCCCCGGCCATCGCGGTCAGCAGGACCGCTGCGTCCGCCACCGTGGATGTCATCGGACCGGCGGTGTCCTGCGCGGCCGAGATAGGCACCACACCGGACCGGCTAACCAGGCCGACCGTCGGCTTGATCCCGACCACACCGCAGGCGGCAGCTGGCGACACGATGGAGCCGTCGGTCTCTGTCCCGACCGCGAGTGGCGCCAGCCCGGCGGCCACCGCGACGGCCGACCCGGAACTCGAGCCGGACGGGCTGCGACCGCTGCCATGCGGGTTCACTGCCTGGCCGCCCAGCGTGCTGAGCCCGCTGCTTGACGGCCGGGAGCGGAAGTTCGCCCACTCTGACAGGTTCGCCTTGCCGAGGATCACCGCGCCTGCCGCGCGCAGCTTCGATACCAGGAATGCATCAGCCGCCTCGGCGCCGGTCAGCGCCGGCGAGCCCGCGGTGGCCGGCAGCCCGGCTGCCGACACGTTGTCCTTGATCAGAACTGGCATGCCGTCGAGCGGCCCGCGTGCCGCTCCGGCCGAGCGCCGGGCGTCGCTGGCTGCCGCTTCGGCTCGGGCAGCCGGGTCTACGCAGATCACCGCGTTCAGAGCCGGGTTAAGGCGGTCAATCCTGGCCAGGTAGAAGCCAGTCAGTTCGGCGGCGGTAATCGTGCCGCGCTCCAGAGCGCGCCCGAGGCTGGCAGCAGTGGCGTCCCCGGCAGTAAGGCCGGTCCTGCCCACCGCCTCGACTAGTGATTCAGTCAGCGACATGCTGGACAGAATAGGGCCATAGGCGAATCGTCACCGGGGGGCATTCGGTGGGTCCGTGGCCGAGATCACGAGCGCCCAGATTCTCAGGGCTGGTTGCCGCTGCGGCGGTCGCGGCTGGCGCCGTGGCGGGCTGCTCGGCCAGCGGCGCTGCCAGCAGCCCGCCCGCCTCGCGCCTCGAGGCACAGTACGAGCAAACCGTGCGCGCCGTCCTGCCTTCGGTCGTGCAAATCACGACCGATAACTCCACCGGCTCTGGCGTGGTCTATGACCACCACGGCGACATCGTCACGAACTTGCATGTCGTCGGGACCGCGAAGACCGTGAAAGTACAGGAGACCGTCGGCAACATGTCCGTGACCGGGAAGGTGATCGGCGAATTCAGTCCGGACGACCTCGCCGTGATCCGGGTGGACAGCGGGGCCGGAAACCTGAAGCCGGCCAAGTTCGCGAACTCGAACACCGCTCAGATCGGCGAGATCGTGCTGGCCATGGGCAACCCGCTGGGCCTCACCGACAGCGTCACCCAGGGCATCATCTCGGCCACCGGCCGGATCGTCGGTTCCAGCGAGCCGGGCGGGGGCAAGGCCCTGATTAGCGCTGCCATCCAGACCAGTGCCGCGATCAATCCCGGTAACAGCGGCGGCGCGCTCGTCACCCTGGGCAGCGAGGTCATCGGGGTACCGACGCTCACGGCCCGGCTGCCGGGCGAGAGCGGCGTCGCACCCGGAATCGGCTTCGCAATCCCCAGCGATACCGTGCGCGATGTCGCTGATCAGATCATCAAGTCCGGGAAGGTGACCAACACCGGTAGCGGAACACTGGGCATCACCGCGCAGACGGCGGCCAACGGAACTGGCAAACCAGCCGGGGTCGCCGTCCTCGCTGTCGCCGGCGGCAGCACGGCAGCCAACGCCGGCGTGCGTAAGGGAGACATCATCGTGCGGCTCGACTCCCGCCCGGTCGCCAGCCTGGAGCAGCTTGAGGACACGCTCGCTCAGCTGATGCCGGGCGCCATGGTGACCATCCATTACCGGCGTGGCGGCGGCAGCACTGTCTACAAGGGCAGCGCGAAGCTGGGCAGCCTGGCGTCCGGTTAGCCTCAGCGGGGCCACGCGGCCCTAGACTCGGCCGGGTGACGATGCACATCGGCAGCCTGGCTGCCGTTCCCGCGCTGGAGCGCCCGGATCTGCTCAGCGAAGCGGTGGCAGCCGCGCTGGCGAGCCTCGATGGCAAGCTCAACGTCGGCGATATCGGCGTGGCCGAGATCGACCCTGCGCTCGCCGACACCGCAGCGTTCTGTGAGCGGTACCAAGTGGCGCCGAGCGAGTCCGCCAACTGCGTGGTCATCGCGGGGCGCAGGGGCGGGGAGACCAGGATGGCCGCATGCATGGTGCTCGCCACCACTCGCGCCGATGTCAACGGCCTGGTGAAGCGGGAGCTAGACGTGCGTAAGGCGTCCTTCGCGCCGATGGATCAGGCGGTCGAGCTGACCGGTATGGAGTATGGCGGGATCACGCCGATCGGGCTGCCGGCCGACTGGCCGGTCTTCGTGGACGCCATGGTGGCGACGACCGACCGGGTCATCATTGGCAGCGGAGTGCGGCGGTCGAAGCTGACGCTGCCTGGCGCCGCGCTGGCCAGCCTGCCCGGCGCGGTCGTGCTTGAGGCGCTGGGCCGGTAGCACCGGAGGCCGTCTCAGGGCAGCCACGAAACCTTGTGCGCGAGCGATGCATAGCCGACGAACGTGACGGCGTCGATCAGGGTGTGCGCGATGATCAACGGCGTCACCCGGCCCCACCGCCGGTACAGGATGCCGAAGATGACGCCCATCACCGCGTTCCCGATGAAGGCACCGAAGCCCTGGTAGAGGTGGTAGGAGCCGCGCAGGATCGCGGCGGCGGCGATCGCCTTCCACGGCGCCCAGCCCAGCTGATCCAGCCGCCGGAGCAGGTAGCCGATGACCAGGATCTCTTCAAGCAACCCGTCATGGGCGGCGCTGAGCAGTAGTACCGGGATCCGCCACCAGACTGCCGGCAGCGATTCCGGCACGATGTTCAGACTCAATCCAAGCCGGAACGCAGCTACATACAGGCCGAGTCCGCAACCGCCGATGACTGCCGCGAGAACTGCGCCACGCAGCAGGTCCTTGCCCGGCTGGCTTGCATCCAGGCCGATGACCGATGGCTGCTCCCCCGACCTCGCCATCAGGTACAGCACGAGCACCACCGGCATCAGCGCCTCGGCGATGCTGACGATCTGGAGCACCAGGTCGAACCAGCTGACCGAGGACAGCGGGCCGACCAGCAGCGCCTGCTGGCTGCTGAGGGACTGCCGGGAAAGCAGCGCGCCGATCAGGTCCAGCAGTGCATTCAGTCCGCTCGCACCCAGCGAGACCGCGAAGACGACGAAGATCTCCCACCGCAGGTAGCTCGGTGGCGGCAGGCTCAGGGTGGTGCGGTGCTGGCCTTCAGCGGCCTGGCTTTCAGCGGGCTGGCGTTCAGCGGGCTGGCTTTCAGGGCCGCCCGGCGCGCCATACGCACTGACATCATCACCGGCAGTCACCACAGGACTGTAGCCGCTGCATCCGGGTAAGCCGGCAGCGGATCGGCCAGCCCCTGATTAGCCAGCCCCTGATTAGCCAGCACTGGTCACCGGCGTCCGGCTCAGCCAGCGGCGGTTACGGCAGCAGCGCGGTAAGCCGCTGCCAGGCAAGCTCGGCGCCGGACGCCAGGCAACCGTCCACGATCGCCTCGGTGCCGAGCGCGCTGACCCGGACCTCCGGCATGACCGGGGCCAGCTTGCGCAGTTCCGCCTCGACCGCGGCAGCGAAGCCTGGAGCCTGCCCGATTCCGCCGCCGAGCACAACCAGCGCAGGATCGATGACCGTGATGATCGCGCAGATCGCCCTGGCGACCAGCTCGGCCTCGCCAGCCACGACCGTGGCTGCTCGCTCGTCGCCTGCCTGGGCAGCGGCGAATACCCGGCGGGCCGACACCGACCCGCGCATCCCGGCCCGGCGGGCGGCACGCACCACAGCCGCAGCAGAGCCCGCGGCCTCCAGGGTGCCGCGGCGCCTGGCATCCTGCGGGTCGGAGCCCTGTCCCGCCGAGATCGGCATGTAAGCGATCTCGCCGGCCACGCCGTGCACGCCCCGGTGCAGGTTGCCCTCGATCATCAGGCCCATGCCGATACCGGTGCCGATGTGCACGAAGACGAACGTGCCGACGTCCCGCCCGTGTCCTTGCTCGCGCTCAGCCAGCGTCGCCGCGTCGGCGTCGTTCTCCACGACGAGCTGGTCGCCAAAGGCTTCCTTGAGCCCTGCGACGACAGCCGGCTTGCCCCATGCGGCCAGTTCGCCGGCCAGCGAGATTACGTCGCGGCCGGGGTCGTAGACACCCGGAGTGCCGATGACAGTCTGGGTGACCGCCGACCGGACGATCCCGGCGTCGGCGCATAGCTCGTCCGCCAGCGCGACCAGCTCGGCAACCCGGCCGCTCGCGCTTGACGCCCTGGTTCGCAGCTGCGACCTCGCGATGGCCGCGCCGGTCAGATCGGCCAGCGCACCACGCAGGTACTGGCGGCCGATGTCCAGGCCGAGCACGTAGCCGGCCTCCGGCCGCACCTCGTACAGCACCGCCGACCGGCCGGGCATCCCGGTCCGCTGGCCGGCCTCGCGCACCAGGCCAGACCTCTCCACGTTCGCCAGCGCCAGCGAGACAGTCGGCTTGGACAGCCCGGACACCCTGGCTAGCTCGGCTCGCGAGCACTGGCCGAGCTGGCGGATCTGCTGCAGAAGCAACTGCTCGTTCAGCGCGCGCAGTAGCTGCGGCCGGGCCGCCTGGCCAGCCCGGAGCTGACCGCTGGCATGTCCGCCCGGCTGACCGAGCGGCTGAGCTGGCAGCAGGCCGGCGACGTCCGCCGTTTCCTCTGGTTCGGTAGATGTCGTCACGCTCACGCCCTTATCCTTTCGCACTGCAGGTCAGAGGGCGAGCGCCGGCGCTTCGCGTCGCCGCCCCGGGCGGCCGGCCAGGCCGGTCCGGACTGATACCAAACCGTGATTGTCGGTGTCACATAGTTAGGATACTGTCCTAACTATCTTTCCGGAATCCCTGCCTGACCGCACTCGAGAGACTCCGCATGACCCACCCCCCAGTCTTGCTCGGCATTGACTTCGGCGGCACGAAGATCGCGACAGCGGTCTGCGACCTGGCAGGCAACAAACTCGCCTCCGCCGTCGTCGACAGCCACGGTGAGCAGGGCGCGCGCGTCAGCTTCGCCCGCGGCGTCGCTACTGCGACCGACCTGGTCGCCGCGCATGCTGCCGGGGCGACCGTAGCGGCGGTCGGAGTCGCGACCTTCGGCATCCCGTTCGAGGACAGGGTCGAGCTAGCCCCGGCTATCGACGGCTGGGAAGAGCTGGGACTCGGCCGCGAACTGCGCGCGGCGTTCCCCGGCGCGGTCATCAGGATGGGCACCGATACGAAGACGGCTGCTCAGGCCGAAGCTCGCTGGGGTGCCCTGGTCGGCTACGACCCGGCTATCTATCTCAACCTCGGTACCGGCCTCGCGGCCGCGATCGTGACCGACGGCCGGGTGGTGTCCGGTAGCCAGGGCGCGGCCGGCGAGATCGGTTACAGCCTGCGCGGGCCAGGTGACGTGGGCCGGGCCGGCGGCCTGCGGATCCCGCTCGAGGACATGGTCAGCGGCTCGGCGCTGCAACGGCGGGCCGGCCTGCAGGGTCACCGGCTGACTGCCGCCGAGGTATTCGCGGCCGCTGTGTCCGACGCCGACCTCAACGTGCTGGTCTCCGATTTCGTCGATGAGCTTGCCTTCCACGTGGTGAACCTGGCTATCGCCGTCAACCCCGCACGCATCGCCGTCGGCGGCGGCATGACCAGGTCGTGGGACCGGATCGCGCCACGGCTGGAGGAGGCCCTGCGCAGCGGTGTCCCCTACCCGCCCGATCTGGTCCTGGCCCATTTCCCGCATGACGCGCCGCTGCTCGGCGCCGTGGCGCTCGCCGTCGATGCGGCCGCCGACGGTGCAGCCTCCAACGTGCCGCCGTTCGAGCCGGCGACGGCGCCAACCAGAGCGACAGGCGGATCATCGGCACCCAGCCCGACTGACACGTCTGTTAATGGTAAGAATCAGATAAATATATCTAAAGGGCATTACAGTAAACAAATCACTAATGATGCCTACCAGCGGCCTCAGGGTGACCTCCCCGCAGGAGCCCCCCAGGCCACCTCCTATCCGGCTGACCTCTGAATCGAAGGGTTAGGCAAAATGCGACGACTCAGGTCGCTCGGTGCCCTTATCGGGGCCGCTGGCCTACTGGCGGCTGCTTGCGGTACCAGCACATCATCGGGAACAGGCGGATCCAGCGGATCCGGCAGCGTACTGACCATCTCCGACGAGAGCGGCGCACTGTGGACGTGCGGGTTCAACCCGTTCAACTCCTCAGTTAGCTTCCTCGATTTCGGTCCCGTCTACGAGCCGCTGATGTTCGTCGACTCGCTGAACAACGGGAAGATCTCGCCGTGGCTCGCGACCAACGACGCCTGGAGCAACGGCAACAAGACCATCACCTTCACCATCCGGAACGGCGTGAAGTGGTCCGACGGCAAGCCATTCACCGCCGCGGATGTCGTGTTCACGTTCAACCTGCTGAAGAAGTACCCGGCCCTCGACCTCAACTCCGTCTGGTCTGTGCTGTCCAGCGTGACTTTGCAGGGCTCCGACCAGGTCGTGATGAACTTCAAGAGCGCGGCCGTGCCGTACTTCTACTACATCGCCGACCAGGTGCCGATCGTGCCCGAGCACATCTGGTCCAAGCTGAGCAACCCGGTCACGTTCAACGACCCCGACCCGATCGCCACCGGCGCGTACACGGTCAAGTGCAAGCCGGAGCAGATCACCTTCCTGGCGAACAAGCACTACTGGCAGCCAGGTGAGCCCAAGATCTCGCAGGTCGACGAGCCCGCGTTCACTAGCAACGACCCGGCGAACACCTACCTGGCCACTGGCCAGGCCCAGCTAGGCGCGCAGTACATCCCGGACATCAAGACCTTCTACCTGGACAAGAGCCCGAACTACCACATCTGGTTCCCGCCGTTCGCGAACGTCGGCATCTTCATCAACCTCAAGAACCCGATCCTGTCCAACGTCGCGGTGCGGCAGGCCATGGCCTACGCGATCGACCGGCAGAAGGTCTCACAGATAGGCGAGTCCGGCTACGAGCCGGCCGGGAACCAGACCGGCATCGTGACGCCGACGTTCTCCTCGTGGGAGGACACCGCGCAGGCGGCTAAGTACAACTACACCTACAACCCGGCCAAGGCTGAGCAGATCCTGACCGCGGCCGGATACAAGAAGAACTCGAGCGGGATCTTCGTGTCCCCGTCAGGGCAGCCGCTGTCCTTCAACGTCATCAACGAAGGCGGCTACTCGGACTGGGTCGCGTCGATGCAGATCATCCAGGCAGACCTGAAGGCAGTCGGCATCCAGATCACGCCCGAGAACCTGGCGGGCACGGACTACGACACCCGGCTGTTCGACGGCAACTTCGATCTCGCCTACTACGACGAGACCGGCGGCCCGACCCCGTACTACGAGTTCCGTCAGTGGCTGTACTCGGCCAACACCGCTCCGATCGGCAAGCAGGCGTCGACCAACTTCGAGCGGTACAGCAACCCGGCAACCGACGCCCTGCTGAACGATTACGCCACCACCACCTCGGCCGCGCAGCAGCACAGCATCATGGACCAGCTCCAGCTGGTGATGCTCAAGGACGTGCCGTTCATTCCGGTGACCGAGGAAGTCGACTGGTACCAGTACGACACCGCTGCCTTCACCGGCTGGGCCACGCCTAGTGATCCGTTCGCCCAGCCAGCTGCCTACGCGACGCCGGACCTCGGCATCATGCTGCTCCACCTGGCACCTAAGAAGTAGGCAGCTGAGAAGACAAGTACCCAGGGGCAGCGCTCGCAGGCAGCACTGCACCTTGACGAGGCGATGAAAGGCACACAGGGTGAGCGCGAGGAAACGATGCTGACACCGAGGAGGAGTAGATGAGATTCCTGCTCCGGCGAGCTGTGTTCTTCGTGCTCACCCTGTGGGCCTGCGTAACACTGAACTTCGTGCTCCCCCGGCTGATGCCGGGCAACCCGGCGATCGCGCTGCTGGCCAAGTTCCACGGTCGGCTGAGCCCGGTCGCGCTCAAAGCCATCGAGATCGCCTTCGGCGTCAAAACCAATCAGAACCTTGCCTCGCAGTACGTCAGCTACCTGCACGACCTGGTGATCGGCAACCTCGGCACCTCGCTGACGTTCTTCCCCACTCCGGTGAGCGTCGTCATCCGCGGCGCCATCCTCTACACGCTGGGCCTCGTCGGAGTCACCACGATCCTGGCCTTCCTGCTGGGGACGCTGATCGGGATCGTCGGGGCCTGGCGGCGGGGCGGCTGGCTGGACAGCGTATTGCCGCCGGTCTTCGTCATCACCTCGGCGATCCCGTACTTCTGGGTCGGGATGCTGCTGATCCTGGTGTTCGGCATCCAGCTGCACTGGTTCCCTTATGACTTCGCCTACGACCCGTCCTTGTCGCCGAGCCTGACCCCCTCGTTTATCGGCAACGTGGTCGTCCACTCGATATTGCCGGCCGTTGCCATCCTGATCACCTCGATCGGCGGCTGGATCCTGACGATGCGGAACACGATGATCACCACGCTCGCCGAGGACTACGTCAAGATGGCCAGGGCCAAGGGCCTGCCCAGCCGGCGCATCATGTTCGACTACGCGGCCCGCAACGCGATCCTGCCGAACCTGTCAGGCTTCGCCATGTCGGTCGGCTTCATCGTCAGCGGCGCTGTGCTCGTCGAGTTCGTCTTCAACTACAACGGTCTCGGTTACCTGCTGGTCCAGGCGCTCGACTCCGAGGACTACCCGCTGATGCAAGCGCTGTTCTTGCTGATCACAGTTGCCGTGCTGGTGGCAATTCTGCTCGCCGACATCGTCACGGCGGTCCTGGACCCACGCACCAGGTCGGCGAGGTGACGCGGCAATGGCCATTCTGACGGGCGCAGCACTCGGCGAGCCGGCCCCCGGCGTCGCCCAGCCGGACGGCCAGGCACAAGCCGGCCAGGCCATCGCCCGTATCTGGCGGGCGATCCGGTCGAACAAGAAGGCATTCGCCGGCGCGGTCCTGCTGGCGATCTTCACGTTTCTGGCAATCTTCCCGTGGGCGATCGCCCGCGATAGTCCGCAGGCGGAGATCTACGGACGCAGTCTCGGACCATCCGCAGCGCACTGGCTCGGCACCACGTCGTACGGTCAGGACCTGTTCGCCCAGGCCGTGTGGGGCGCCAGGGAAACGCTCGTCATCGCCGTCGTGTCCGGCGTGCTGTCGACGTTCCTGTCAGTGATCATGGGCCTGGCCGCCGGATACCTCGGCGGAGTGTGGGACGCGGTGCTTAACTTCATCACCGACGTGCTGCTGGTCGTCCCGACGTTTCCGCTGCTGATCATTATCGTGGCCTACCTGCCCGGGATCGGCGTGCCGGGCCTTATTGCCGTGCTGGTCGTCACCGGCTACTCCTACGGAGCCAGGCAACTTCGGGCCCAGACTCTGTCGGTCCGCAGCCGTGACTACCTGGAAGCTGCCAGAGTCCGCGGCGAGCGCAGCATCTACGTCATCCTGGTCGAGATCATCCCGTCGATGACATCGTTGATCGTCGCGACCTTCCTCGGAACCGCTGTCTACAACGTGCTGGCGGCGGCCGGGCTGCAGTTCCTCGGTCTCGGCAACCCGGACTCGGTGAGCTGGGGCACGATGCTCTACTGGGCCCAGAACAACGAGGCGCTGCAGACCGATCAGTACATGTGGGCGCTCGTTCCCGGTGCCCTGATCGGGCTGCTCGGCGCCGCGTTCGCGCTGCTTAACTACGCGTTCGACGAGATCAGCAACCCGGCCCTGGCGCGTGTCCCGATTAGCCGCACCCGCCACCTGAACCCCGTCATGAGGAGGCTCAGTGCGAACCGGGCAGACTGAGCGGCTGGACTTCGGCCCGGCCGGCCAGACGACCGGCCCGGTCCTGGAGATCAGGGACCTGTCGGTCAGCTACCAGACCAAGCGGGGTACCGTCCGCGCCGTCGAGGACGTCAGCTTCGACCTGGCCAGCGGTGAGTTCCTCGGCATCGTCGGCGAGTCCGGCTGCGGCAAGTCCACGCTGCTGTTCGCGATCGCCCAGCTGCTGTCGCCGCCAGCGGTCCTGGACGGCGGCAGCGTCACCTTCCAGGGGACCAACCTCGTCAACCTGACCGAGGCCCAGCTTGCCAGTATCCGCTGGAAGAAGCTGTCGGTGGTCATGCAGAGCGCGATGAACGCGCTCAACCCGGTCACGACGATCGGCGCCCAGTTCACCGATGCGATGCGCGCACATGGCGTCAGGTCGAAAGAGGAGATTACGCAGCGCTCCGTCGAGGTCCTGCGCATGGTGGGCATCGACCCGGTGCACCTGAGGAGCTATGCACACCAGCTATCCGGCGGCATGCGGCAGCGGTCCATGATCGCGATGGCACTGTTGTTCACGCCTGACCTGGTCATCATGGACGAGCCGACGTCCGCGCTCGACGTTGTCGCGCAGCGCTCGCTGATGATCCAGATCAAGGATCTCCAGCAGCAGCTCGGCTTCGCGGTCGTCTTCGTTACCCACGACATGTCGCTGGTCAGCCACTTCTCCGACCGGCTCATGGTGATGTACGCCGGCCAGGTAGCCGAGCTCGGCTCCACCCGGAGCGTCTTCGACGCGCCGCGGCACCCCTACAGCGTCGGCCTGCTCGACGCCTTCCCGTCGATCCGCGGGCCGAAGGTGCCGCTGACCGGCATCCCCGGCAGCCCGCCCGACCTGGCACGCCCGCCCGAAGGCTGCCGGTTCGCGCCGCGCTGTCCGCGGGTGCAAGACAGGTGCAAGGACGCGCCGGTGCGCCTCTACCACGTGGACGACGTCCTGGTCCGTTGCCTTCGAGCAGGAAACGGGGTGGGCGGGGATGACTGATTCCGCGCCGTTGCTGCGGACCGAGGGACTGACCAAGCACTTCCGGATCGGCAGCGGCCTGCACCGCAACACGCTGCATGCGGTGGACGAAGTGAGCCTGGAGATCGGCGACCAGGAGATCGTGGCGCTAGCCGGGGAGAGCGGCAGCGGCAAGAGCACCATCGCCCGGCTGCTCGCCAGGATCTATCAGCCGACCGCCGGCGAGATCTACTTCCAGGGCAAGCCGCTGTCCAGCGTGCGGTCCCGGCCGGACATGCTGCGGTACCGCAGTGACGTGCCGATGGTCTTCCAGGACCCGTTCGGCTCGATCAACCCGGTATTCCGGGTGTCGCACGGGGTGCAGCGCAGCCTCAAACTTCACCGGCCGGACCTGTCAGCAGCTGAGCGGAAACAGGAAGCCAGGCGAGTCTTCGAGATTGTCGGGCTCAGCCCGGCGGCCGACGTGCTGAACCGGTATCCGCACGAGCTCAGCGGCGGGCAACGGCAACGGGTCGGCTTCGCGCAGGCACTGGCGATGCGGCCCAAGCTAATCCTGGCCGACGAGCCGGTGTCGATGCTCGACGTGTCGATCCGGATCGGGCTGCTCAACCTGATGAAGCAGCTGCGCGACGAGCAGGGCGTGTCGATCCTGTACATCACCCACGACATCGCCAGCGCGCGGTATGTCGCCGACCGGCTCATCGTCATGTATGCCGGGCAGATCGCGGAGGCAGGTCCGGTCGAGGACGTGCTGGCAAGCCCGCGGCACCCGTACACCCAGCTGCTGCTGTCGGCAGTACCCGACCCGAAGGCCGAGCTGACCATCGGCGCCGACACCGACCGGGGCGAGCCGCCGCGGGTGATCAACCCGACGCCTGGCTGCCGCTTCCGGTTCCGGTGCCCGCTGGCGATGACCGACTGTCATAACCAGACCCCGAAGCTGCTGGAGCTCGCCCCTGGTCACGACGCCGCCTGCCTGGTCGCGCAGTCCGGGGCGGAAGTAAAGGCCTTCTGAGTCAATGCACGCCCTCGACGGCACGCACTGTAACTGCACAACGTCAATGCATACCTGTCTAGCTGAAGTGAGGCGCTCTCCATGAAACTCGCGGTTGTCGGCGGCGGCTCTACCTACTCCCCGGAGCTTGTCGACGGCATCGCCCGGCTGACCGGCGATATCAAGATCACCGAGCTGGTACTAGCTGATCCGGATGCCGAGCGGCTGGCGGTTGTCGGGCCGTTCTCAGCCCGGATCATGGCTCGTCACGGTCACCCGGCGACTGTCTCGTGGACCACCGACAATGACGCGGCCATCGACGGCGCCGGCGCGGTGCTGCTGCAACTGCGGGTCGGCGGTCAGGCCACCCGGCACCGGGACGAGACCTGGCCGCTGGACTGCGGCTGCATCGGCCAGGAGACAACCGGGGCCGGCGGGTTCGCCAAGGCGCTGCGCACCGTGCCGGTCGTGCTGGACGTTGCCGAGCGCGTGCGCCAGCGGGCTGCCAGCGACGCGTGGATCATCGACTTCACCAATCCGGTCGGCATCGTCACCAGGGCGCTCCTGGATGCGGGCCACCGGGCGATCGGCCTGTGCAACGTGGCGATCGGGTACCAGCGCACCTTCGCCGGGATGCTCGGCGTGGCGCCTGACGCCGTTGCGCTGGACCACGTCGGCCTGAACCACCTGACCTGGGAACGTGCTGCGCTCGTCGACGGCAAGGACCGGCTGCCCGAACTGCTCGACGCACACGGCGAGGAGATTGCCGCCCATACCGGGCTGCCGCTCGCAGTGACCCGCGCCGTCAGTGCCGTTCCCTCCTATTACCTCCGGTACTACTGGGCGCACGACGAGGTGGTGGCGGAGGAGCGCGGTCGCGAGACGCGCGCGCAGGCTGTCGCTGAGATCGAGCGGCAGCTGATGGCGATGTATGCCGACCCCGCCCTGGACACTAAGCCGGAACTGCTGCAGCATCGCGGCGGCGCGTACTACTCCGAGGCTGCGGTGGCGCTGCTGGCCTCCCTGGTCAGCAACACTCGCGACCGCCAGGTGGTAAACGTCCGGAACAACGGGACACTGCCGTTCCTCGCGGATCAGGCAGTGATCGAAGTGTCTGCCACGATCGGCTCGTCTGGTGCGGTGCCAGTGCCGGTCTCGCCGGTGAGCCCGCTGATGAGCGGCTTGATCGCGCATGTGTCGGCATACGAAGAACTGGCGGTGGACGCGGCGCTGCGCGGTGGCAGGGACCGGGTTGCCAAGGCGTTGCTGGCCCACCCGCTGGTGGGGCAGTACGACCTGGCCGAGAAGCTCACCGACCGGCTGCTTGCGGAGAACGCGCGCTTCCTGCCCTGGGCCGCCGGCCAGTGAGCAGCGGTGCTGCGGACGGACGCGCGGCGGTCCTGGCCATCGACGGCGGTAACAGCAAGACCGACGTCGCGCTGATCGGAACTGACGGCTGCATCCTCGGGGTGGCCCGTGGCGGCAACTCCAACCACCAGGGCATCGGCATCGACGGCACCGTCGCCGTGCTGTCCGGGCTGGTGCGGTCGGCGGCTGCGCAGGCGGGGTTGCCGGCTGACGGCGTCGTCGCGCAGCACACCTCGGCCTGCCTGGCCGGCGCGGACCTGCCATCAGAGGAAGCCGACCTGAATCGCCTGGTTGCCTCCCTCGGCTGGTCGGCCACGAGCGAGGTGCTGAACGACACCTTCGCGGTGCTGCGGGCCGGCCTGGACGACGGCGCGAGCGAGCACTGGGGCATCGGGGTGGTCTGCGGGGCAGGCATCAACTGCGTGGGGGTCGCCCCGGACGGCCGGACGACCCGGTTCTTGTCACTGGGTGAGCTATCCGGTGACTGGGGTGGCGGCGGCGAGCTGGGGCCGCAGGCACTCTGGTGGGCGGTCAGGGCCGAGGACGGCCGCGGGCCTGAGACTGAACTTCGGACTGCCGTGCCGGCGTATTTCGGCATGGAGCGCGTCGAGGACGTCGTCATCGGCATTCACCTCGGCAAGATCCCGTATGAAGACCGGCACCGGCTTGTGCCAGTGCTGTTCGAGGTAGCCGGCAGCGGCGATCAGGTGGCCAGGGACCTGCTGGCTCGCCAGGCCGAGGAGATCTGCCTGATGGCCGAGGTCGCTGCTCGCCGCCTCGATCTCACCGGAGAGCACAGCCCGACCGCGCATCGCGGCCTGGAGACGATCCCGGTAGTTCTGGGCGGAAGCCTGATGACGGCGCGCGATCCGTTGCTCACTGGCGCGATATCCGCCCGGCTCGCGGAGCGGATCCCCGGTTCGGAGATCCGGATCGTGGACGTTCCGCCCGTCGCCGGAGCGGCGCTACTCGGCCTCGACCGCGTCGGCGCGCCGCCGAGCGCTGCCGCGCGGCTGCGCGAGCACGCCCGAGCGACTTGGTAGCTGGCAACATCGCGACATTCCGGTCATATCGTCCCTCGGCGCAGCGCCCCCGGCGCACTTAGCATCCGAAACAGCCTCTTTGTTCGGCCCCTATGACCGGTTATGCCTGACATGTGACGGCATTATCAGATGCTAAGTGGATGACGCGAGGCGCAAAAAGGGCGAACCGGCCGACTGATAGCGGCAGCAGCGGCGCGGTCGTTCATTCGGGAGCGGCGAGCCAGCCGGGCGCGGGGCGGGTCGCCAGACCCCGTTCGAGCAGCTGGCCGGCCAGGTCAGCCGGCAGTAGCCAGCGCCAGCTGAACCACCGGGCCAAGTCCTGCTCCGGGGTCACCACCGCGGCCCGCAGCGCCCTTGCCATCAGCGCAACCATGTCGAACGGCAGCCCGGACGGCCGCGGATACACCTGATCCCAGCGAGCCAGCTCGCTGCGATGGACGTGCCCGCCGGCCGAGCGGGCGGGCAGCACAACCGAGCGCGCGACAATCGCCCCGCTGCGCTGCAGCGATGAACGCAGTGCCTTAAACGCCTTGTGCGTCAGGCCGAGTTCAAGCTCGACGTCGTCGGCAAGCGACGGTCCGGAGTCTGCGAGATGCGCCAGCAGCTTGCGACAGCCCGGATCCGTCGCCTCCAGCCGGGCAAGCTCCGCCCGGCAAACCGGATCGACCAGCGCCGCGGCGTCGTCGGCCAGCAGCGTTGTCTTGCCCTGATGAATGTCCAGCGACAGCACGCCAGGAAGCTCAGCCAGTTCGTGCGCCCACGGCCATTTGGTGGCCGGCCAGCTCGCAAAGCCGCGACCGCCTGCCTGAAACGGCTCCTCGTGGCAGGCCGCGTACAAGCTTGGCAGTGCGCTATCAGCGGTCCGCGTCAGCAGTCCCCGGTCCCGCAGGAATGCATGCGCCTCGCTGAGCGACTCGAGCGCGCGGTCCGGGGTCAGCCTGCACTCGTAGTCGCGCCGCCGCAGCAGCTCCGTCAGACCATCGGCCATGCTTGCCCCGCTCGCGGTATTAGCGGCCGGTCACCCGGTCGCCGGTGAGCGCGGCAACTGGATCTCCGCGTAGAGGGCGCGGTGATCGGTGCCGGGCAGGTTGCGGGCCGACACCGCTCGTACCGCGCACCGCCGGTCAACCAGGATGTGGTCGATGGCCAGCAATGCCACCTCGCCACCGGGGCGCGGGCCCCACGTCGGGACGAGCCCGCGGCCAACCTGAACGGCTGCGTCCGCGTAACCCAGGCGCAAGAGCGCACGGAACCGCGCGTGGTCCAGGGTCGCGTTGAAGTCACCGGCCAGAATCACCGGGACGTCGTCGCGGGGGCCGGGCAGCATCGCCATCTCGGAGCGCCACCGGGCGGCACCGCCCGGCGACTGTGCCCCTCGTGGCGGGCGCAGGTGGACGCAGACTAGCTCAACGGATTGCCCAGGGGAGATGTCCAGGCGAGCGACGGGCCTGGATCGCGATGCGGGCGGAACGTCCAGGCCATCGCGGAGCGGGTAGCGCGCGTAGATGCCGCTGCCTTTCGGGCCGTAATTGGCCGGCTCGAGCACCTGATTCGGCAGCACGCTGTCGAGCCCCGCCTTATGCAGCCGTGCCAGGGCGCCATCAGTGAGTTCCTGCAAGAACAGCACGTCGGCGCCGGTCGTCGTCACGAGCCCGACGACGGACTCGGCGTCGGCGCGGCCGACCAGCATGTTCACGGTCAGCACTCGCAGCTCAGCACCGTCAGCGCGGGGCTGGGGGCGCGGAATCGCGCGTGGCGCGACAGCAGCGGTCAGCGCCGCCGCTGCCAGCGTGGCCGCACCGCGAGTGCTACTGCGCTGCAGCAGCGGGAGAGCGGCCACGGCCGCCGCTGTCACGTGGGGAGTGAAGGCCAGCGACGGCACTGTCCACCCCTCAGTGCTGCGCAATCGGTCGGCGCCTGCCAGCCGAGCGCCGGCCCATGCTGCCAGTCCGCCCGCTACGACCCAGCGCAGGTGTGATGACGACATCTGCACATGATCCCAGACGGCACGGCTCATGATCGTATCGACCGGCCGCCGTCTGTCCCGAGCTTCTTGGCTCAGCTCAGCAGATAACAGGCGATCGCGGCCGCAGCTGCGACGTTGAGTGAGTCAACGCCCCGGCTCATCGGAATCCGGACTGCCTGATCGGCGGCCGCGAGCCAGCGGCCGGACAAGCCATTACCCTCGCCGCCTATCAGCAAGGCGACCTTGCCGCTCAGCCGGTCCGGCCCGGCGACCTCGCCGATCGGAGTCGCCGCCGGATCGGGAGTCAGCGCCAATACCCGGAAACCCGCCGCTTGCAGTTCGGCCAGGCCGCCGCGCCAGTCGGGCAGCCGGGTGTAAGGAACTGCCAGCACGGCGCCCATCGACACCTTGACAGAGCGCCGGTACAGCGGGTCCGCGCACCGGGGCGCTAGCAGCACGGCATCGAAGCCGAGCGCGGCTGCGCAGCGGAAGACCGCGCCGACGTTCGCATGGTCGACGACGTCCTCGAGTACGACGATGCGGCGCGCGGATGCCAGCAGGCCGGCAACCGGCGGCAGCGGCAGCCGCTGCATCGAGGCCAGCGCGCCGCGGTGCACGTGATAGCCGGTGAGCTCTTCAGCAACCTCGGGCGGCAGCACGTACAACGGCGCTTCGCAAGAGGCGGCGACATCCGCGATCGTCGCCAGCTTGTCCTGGCCGACCAGCAGCGACCGAACCGGGTAGCCAGCCGCGATCGCCCTGGAGATGACTTTCTCCCCCTCAGCGATGAACAGCCCGTGTTCAGCCTCCAGGCTGCGGCGAAGGTGCACGTCAGTGAGGCGGACATAGTCGGCCAGCCGAGGGTCGCCGGCGTCGGTGACCAACTGACCGGATGCCCCGTCGGCTGCCATGTCGCCATTCTGACTGGCCGCCGGGCTGCATTCTGACTGGCTGCCGGACTGGGGCCCGTGGACCGCGCCCAAAACCGGTAAAGTCTGCCGTTCTGTGACCAGAAGCCCGATATAGTCAGCCTCGCCGGTTGGCGAGAGCGGACGGACCAAAGGACCCATACATGGCACTTCGAGCAGCTGGCTCGGGCCGCCGTGAGCGGTCCCGCCGCGTCGGCACGGCGAAGCTAGTGGCGGTAGCGATCGCGGTCTCCGCCGTGTGCATGGTCAGCTTCGCGGCCAAGGCGGTGATCACTCGCGCGGACTGTTCCGACACGCCGGTACTGGTGAACGTGGCAGTCAGCTACGACATCGCGCCGGCTATCGAGACGGTTGCGCGTGCATTCAACAACCAGAACTTCACCGCCTCGGGGCGGTGCGTGCAAGTGCAGGTCACCGAAGGCGATTCGGCGACTCAGGCGAACCAGATCGACGGCCAGGCCGGGCTCGGCGGGCTGCCCACCATCGACGCCTGGATACCGGACTCAAGCCTGTGGGTGGACCTGGCTCGCAGCTACCCGCTGGGTGCCGAGAACGTGCAGCCCACCGGCAAGAGCGTTGCCCGGTCACCGCTGATGCTGGTCACCACCACCGCCGTCGCCGCCAAGACACACATCTTCGACTCCCCGCCCAGCTGGAATGTGCTGCTGCCGCCGTCCGATGGCGGACCCCCCGCCAGCCTGGGGCTTGCTGTGGACCTGCCGGACCCGACCGATAGCTCGGCAGGCCTGGCCACGCTGATCGAGGTCAGCCGCCGGCTCGGGAACAGCGCTGCGGCCAGGGCTGGGTTCACCCAGTTCGTGCTGAGGGTCGAATCGACCGAGGACTTCGACTCGGTCTCCGGACTGCAGCAATTCGCGGCGTCTACGCAGACGCCGTTCTTCCGGCAGGCCGTGACGGTGGCCAGCGAGCAGGCCGTGCTCGCCTATGACAAGGCAACCCCCAAAGCGCCGCTCGATGCGCGATACCCGACCGGCCCGGATGCGTCGTTCGGCAGTCCGGAGCTCGACTACCCGTACGTGCTGACCACCTCGAAGGCCAGGCCGCTCCAGGCGGCAGCTGAGTTCGGCAGCTACCTGCAGTCCAGCTACGCCCGATCGGCCATCCGGTACTACGGGTTCAGGTCTTCTGACGGTGTCCCGGACGTCATGCCGGCCTCCGCTGGACTGAGCTCCCAGCCGCTGCAGGTGGCTACCGCCGCAACCGCCGCTCAGGTCGCGTCCAACCTCCAGGCCTGGGAGAAGCTGGGCCTCGGCTCGCGCGACCTGGCCCTCATCGACGTGTCGCCGGCGATGGCTGAGCCGGATGGCGACGGCACTCAGACCCTGCACGAGGAGCTCAACCAGACCGCAGCTCGCGGCCTGGCGCTCTTCCCGAACTCCACGAGCATGGGCTTGTGGGAGATGGGCGCTGATAACTCGGTAAGCAAGCCTTATACGCAGCTCGTGTCGATCGGGCCGCTGACCGCCGACTACGGCGTGATCACCCGCCGGACTCAGCTTCAAGAGCTGACCGGGACACTGCCCATCGGGCACGGCAGACTCCCGCTGCACGCCGCGATCCTTGACGCCTACCGGGAGATGACGCAGACCTACCTGCCGGACTACTCCAACGCCGTGCTTGTGCTCACCGCGGGCGTGGACGGCGCGCGCCATGACCTGCCGGTCAGCTCACTGGTGGCCAAGCTCCGCGCGCTCTACAACCCTGGCAAGAAGGTCGAGCTCGTGATCTTGATGTTCGGCCAGCAGGGCAACTTCGCCGCGCTCCAGCAGATCGCGAACGCAACCGGCGGGGTCGCCTACCAGGTCACGAACCCGGCCTCGGTCGGGAAGATCTTCATCGAGGCCGTGTCCCAGCGGATGTGCAATCAGGGCTGCGCGGCACCTTAGCTGCCTCACTTCAACGCGACCGTGCACGAGCTCGAAGCCACGCTCCGAAATTCCGAAAAATCGAGTGCGGATTCTTGTGAACCTGTCGTACCGACCGCGCGTCTTTCTTGCATGAGGCCCGGCGAGAGCGGGGCGCCGGGCCTCACTCCAAGACTCCAGGTCCCGAGCGGGCCCGGAGTCTTTGCATCTGGCGGGCCGGTGCAGTAGCTAACGGCGTCAGCCGACGGAATCCAGCATCTGGTGAGCCCGCGCGATCAGGACCGGCACTGCCGGACCCTCCCGCTCGAAGCCCTCGCCGACGGTCTGGTTGAGCAAGTAGCGAGCATGGATGCCCTCCAGGACCACAGCGAGTTTGAAATAGCCGAACGCGATGTAGTAGCCGATGGCGGAGACATCCCGGCCGGTCAGCTCCGCGTACCGGGCCGCGAACTGGCCGCGGGTGAAGAAGCCCGGCAGCGCGGTGATGGTAGCGCCGACATTCAGGTCCGGGAACGCCTCACCCGCGTCAGCCCAGTACGACAACGTCAGGCCCAGGTCAGCCAGCGGGTCACCAAGCGTGGACATCTCCCAGTCAACGACCGCCGCGATCCGGGCCGGGGTAGTGAGCTGCACCAGCGTGTTGTCGAGCCGGAAGTCGCCGTGCACGAGGGTGCCTTCGGCCTGGGCCGGGTCCGGCAGCCCGGCGGCGAGCCTGGCGACCAGCTCGTCGTATCCGGGCACCTCCCGGCTATTCGACAGCTTCCACTGACGCTGCCAGCGGGAGAGCTGACGGGCCAGGTAGCCTTCGGGCCGGCCGAAGGTCTCCAGGCCGGCCGCTGCGAGATCGACACCGTGGATGGTCGCGAGCATCTGCGCCAGCAGTTCGGACAGTTCGGCGGCCTGGGCAGGCGTCAGCAGCTCGCCGTCTTGCTTAGTCCGTAGCACCAGGCCATCCACGTACCGCATGAGATAGAAGGGAGCCCCGATGACCTCGGGATCCTGGCAGTTAGCTAGCGGCTCCGGTACCGGTACGGCGGTCCCGGCCAGCGCCGAGAGCACCCGGTACTCGCGACTCATATCGTGCGCCGTGGGCAGCACGTGACCAAGCGGCGGCCGGCGGAGCACGATCTGCCCGCCGTCAAGGTCCACCCGGTAGGTGAGGTTGGAGCGACCCCCGGAGATCAGCTGTACACCGCGCAGCTCGCCCAGGTCAGCCAGGCCCGTTTCGGCCATCCATTTAGCTAGCGAGACCGGATCCGCCGGGACACCGGGACGCGCTGGATACCGCCGGGAACCTCAATGCCACCTGTCACCATTCACCTCATCGGGACTTATGTTCTGCGCTGGCCCCAGTTCCGAGCCCGCCGACTGCCGCCGGCCGGAACCGCATGCCGTAATGATTCCTTATCGGCGGCCACACGCACAGGGGTCTGCCGCGTGATATGCGCCGTACCGGAGCGACGGTACGGTATGCAACATGAGCGCCGAGAGTCTCTCCACGACACCCAGGACCACACTGCACCGCCTACGGGAACGAGGACGCTCTGAGCGCGCGGACCTCGACGCCGTACTCGATGCGGGGCTGGTCTGTCACCTCGGTGTCGTCATCGACGGTGCACCGGTCGTTCTGCCGACCGGCTACGGCCGGATCGGTGACACGCTGTACCTGCACGGCTCGTCGGCCAACCGGTCCCTGCTGACCAGTGCCGGGCAGCAGGTGTGCGTCACCGTCACGCTGCTCGACGGCCTGGTCTGCGCCAGGGCCGTGTTCCATCACTCAATGAATTACCGCAGCGCGGTGATCTTCGGTGAGGCCCGACTGGTGACCGATCCTGACGAGAAGCTGGCAGCGCTGCGGGCAGTGACCGATCACCTGGTCCCCGGCCGCTGGGAGCATGTCAGGGAGCCGAACCGCAAGGAACTGGCCGCGACTGCCGTCCTGGCCCTGCCACTGGACGAGGCGTCGGTCAAGGTCAGGACCGGCCCCCCGAAGGACGACGAGGAAGATTACGACTCCGGTATCTGGGCTGGCGTGCTGCCGGCAGCACTGACCTTCGGGGCGGCGGAGCCGGATCCGGCACTGACCGGTGGCGTGCCCGTTCCCGGCCATATCGTTGCCCTGGCCGACCGGGTCCGGGGCGCCGCGCCAGCGGCTTCCGGCGAGCGCTGAGCGCCGCTGGCGCGGCGGGGAGGCCCGATCACCTAGGCTGAACCAATGACTGACCGGCTCGTCTGGATCGACTGCGAGATGACCGGGCTTGATCTCACCAGCGACGCCCTCGTGGAGATCGCGTGCATTGTCACTGACGGTGAGCTCAACGCCCTCGATGACGGCATTGACGTGCTGATCAAGCCCCCGGCCGAGGCCCTGGACGGCATGAACGACGTCGTCCGGGAGATGCACACGACCTCTGGCCTGCTGGCCGAGCTACCGGCCGGGCTGACCCTGGCGGAGGCCCAGGACCTCGTGCTCGGCTATATCCGGCAGCATGTGCCCGAGTCGCGGAAGGTGCCGCTGTGCGGCAACTCCATCGCGACCGACCGGTCGTTCCTGGCCAGGGACATGCCGGAGCTGGACGCGTTCCTGCACTACCGGATGGTCGACGTGTCGAGCATCAAGGAACTGGCCAGGCGCTGGTACCCGCGGGCGTACTTCGCCAGCCCGGAGAAGCACGGCGGGCACCGGGCGCTGGCCGACATCAAGGACAGCATCCGCGAGCTTCAGTACTACCGGGAGGCCGTCTTCGTGCCCCAGCCGGGCCCGGACACGGCCACGGCGCGCCAGCTGGCCGCTCGCTTCGCCGCGCTGCCGGCGGCCGACGGCCAATCCGGTTCTGCAGAGTGACCGGCGCCCGGTATGCTTCGTAGGCCGCTGCGGCATTAACCTGTCGGCGGCGATGGTGGGCGTAGCTCAGTTGGTTAGAGCGCCAGGTTGTGGTCCTGGATGTCGTGGGTTCGAATCCCATCGCTCACCCCAATGAAACTGCAGGTCAGAGGCCTGCTTCCGGATCACGACGGACTACTTCTCTCGCGCGGTGCCAGATTCTGGGAGCGCTTTGGGAGCGGATCTTGAAGTCCAGCTCCCGTTGACGGGTGAGCAGTTCGTCTAGAACCGCCACCCTCGACGTCGGCGCCAGGCGGGTGCGCTCCCGCAGCGACTGATCCCGTAGCTCTTCCAGTCCGGCCTTAAGTTCTGCATGCATGCCGGGCGTGATGGGGCTGTAGAGGCCCCGCATGCCGGGCACTTCGTGCCCCATGCGCCCGGACTGCAGGACGTAGCGGATGCCGAGGTCGTCGAGCCAGGTCCGTTACATGTCGGGAGCAACGATGCGAGCGCCATCGGCTCCGCGGGAGCGGCCTGCGTACCAGCACACAAGGTACCGGCGATCTTGTGACTTCCGACGAGACCGTCGAGGCGGAGCCGGATAGCCATCGCTAGGTCAACGACTGCTGGCCGCCCTCAAGCGCACGTCAATGGCGTCCCGCAAACCTTCACCGATGAAGTTGAAGCCAACAACCACCGCGACGATGCAGAGTCCAGCAGGCCAAATCTGCCACCAGTATCCGGCAAACGTATAGTTGACACCATTGGCGAGCATGCTCCCCCAATTCGCTGCCGGCGGGGGTATGCCCAGGCCCAAGAAGCTCAGGGCCGCCACCGTCAGAACTGCATCCGCAACCTGAAACGTCGCATTCACGACAACGGTGCCAAAAACATTGGGAACCATGTGCCTGATCACAATCCGTACTCCAGTCGCCCCTGCGGATCTCGATGCCTCAACAAAGGGACGCTCCCTTAGGCTGAGCACCTCAGCGCGCACCAGCCTCGACGGAACGAGCCATGCAAGCGCGGTAATCACGAAGATCAATACGAACACCGAGGGCTTCAGGATCGAGTTCAGGAAGATCAACAGAAAGATCCCGGGAATGGCTAGGGCAGCGTCAACGATACGCATCATCAAGCTATCCACGACGCCCCGGCTCACGCCAGCCACACAGCCCCAGATCATTCCGATGCTGGTAGCCAATACTGCCACAGCGAGAGCAACAAGCAGCGTGATCTGTCCGCCAACCATCAACCGCCCCAACTCGTCGTATCCGACCGAGTCCGTGCCAAGCAGATGTTTGAGACTCGGCGGCTGGTTGGCTATCGGAACGTCAGTTGCAATTTGATTCGTGTGGTAGAAGACTGGTCCAACAAAACAGAAGAGCAAGAATCCAAGTACAATTACGAGCCCGGCGAGAGCGAGGCGATTTTGGCGAAAGACAAGCAATGCTGCCGTCCGCAGCGAGGTACCCCTGACGCCGCTATCGTCCCCAGTGACGTCGGCTTGTGCGACGCTCACTGTTCCCTTCCCACTTGGCCGCTCATTGCCGATCACTGGTACCGAACCCTAGGGTCGGCAACTCCGTAGAGAATATCGGCCAGCAGGGATCCCAGGACCACTCCCAGGCCCACCACCAGGGTGGTGCCCAACATGACTGGGAAGTCCTCGGTTTGGGCCGCATTCCAGAAGAGCAAGCCCATGCCCGGATAGTTGAAGAGCGATTCGACGATCAAAGCGCCGCCCAGGATGCCGGGCAAGCTCAGCCCCACCAACGTGATGACCGGTAGCAGGGCGTTGGGAAGTACATGCCGGAAGAGGACGCGAAGGATTGACGCCCCTTTCGCTTTCGCCGTGCGCACGTAGTCCTCGGCAAGATTTTCGAGCGATGCCGAGCGCATGTATCGACTGAATAGGGCCACCGTGACCAGCGTGAGAGTTGCCACTGGCAGGACCAGATTCGGAATCTGCGAGGTCAGCGAGGCCGTCGCCGTGGGCCCCGTGGAGGGGAGGATCGGGGCGACATCGCTGAACACAATGATCAGCACCAGCCCAAGAAAGAAGCTGGGCATCGAATAGAAGATGAAGGCGAATCCCGTCAGTGCGTAGTCGGCCGGCGAGTTGCGCCTGACGGCTTGGAGCAAGCCCAGCGGAACGGCAATGCCGATGGCTATGACTGTGGCCGACCCCGTCAACACCAAGGTCCGGGGGATGTTTTCGGCGAGCAGCGAGACCACGCTCTGGTTCAGTTTATAGGAGAAGCCTAGGTTCCCCCGGAGCACCTGAGAAATCCACACCACATACTGGATCGGCAGTGGCCGATTCAGCCCATATTGGGCATTGAACGTCCTGATTGATGCGGGGTTCGCCCGTAGGCCCAAGCTCGCTCGGGCCGGGCCACCCGGAAGCAGGTGGAGAAGCAGGAACACAATGAGGGACACCCCAAATAGAACGATCAATGCGTGGAGGGCCCGTCGGATCAGGTATGCCGTCATTCTCAGCTTTCTCCGCGCCCAGACGCTGGTCGCATTGACCTCATCTCCCGCGATGCAAGTCTAGGGGTGGTCGGCTTGATACCGATGGCACCTGCTCGGCATCTGTATCCGCCAGTAGCCCCCTGGCCCCCTTACTGCCGTCCGCCGAGCCGCCAAACCACCCAATGGGATGGCGGCAACAATCTCTGCGCTGGCGTGCGGACCCCAGTGGTCCGCACGCCAGCCTCGTACTTGATTCCCAGCAGCGCTCACGGCGACAGCGACCAATTCTGCGGGTACAGATTGAGGTTCGGATCTTGAGGCAATGCCCCGTGAAGCTTCGGGCTGATGACCGAGATTTGGTAGGCGTAGTCAGGCTCCCAAAGGCCGGGCAGCTGCGTGGCACAATACTCGGCCAAGTTCTGAATGGCCTGGATTGACCCATTGGTGTATGTCGTGGCGATCAATTGATCCATCTTGGCGTTGCTGTAGCCTCCGACGTTATTAGCTGAATTCGTGCCGAACCATGGTCCGGGCGCAGGCAGGTACTGGGGCGAGTAGGTCGCTGTGGACCCAGGCTCCCCAATGTTTGCTATATCCCAGCTGCAACCCGCGTTCCCACCCGAGCAAGGCTCGAGTGTGGCGAAGATGGAGGACGTCGACTTCTGTTGAATGGCCACGCTGATGCCGGCGCTTCTCCAGCTGGAGACCATGTCCTCTACCTCAGCCAAGAACGGCGAGGAGCCCGTGGCTACCTCCTGCGTCAGGTCAAGCTTGGCTCCCGCGGCTATCCCGGCCCCGCACTGCGTGGGCCCGGTTCCGGGCTGGGCGCAGGTGTCGGTACCGTTGGGCACCACGTTCCATCCGTGTGACTTCAGCAGGGACACCGCGTGGCTCAGGCTGTAAGGATACGGGTTCTGCTTCAGAGCGCTGGACAGGTAGGAGCTGCTGGGCGTCGGGGGAATTGGCCCGTAGGACGCAAACGCGAAGCCGTGCCAGATGTCCTTAGAAATTTGCGGCTGGTTGATCAGAGACTGCATGGCCTGGCGAATGTAGAGCTGCTTGAGGATCGACCCCACCGTCGGGTTTGTGTAGTTCAGTAGGAGGCCGTTGAAGCCAAAGTCAGTCCACTTGCTCACCTTGTACCCGCGACTAGTGAAGTAGCTGGCTTGGGAGGCGTCCTCTGGCGGCAGATAGCCGTAGTCAAGCTGGCCAGACCGGAGAGCATCAAATTCGGCACTGGTACTTGTGAAGGGGAGTTCCTCGAACTTCGCGACCTTGGGCTTGCCAGGTCCGGTGTAGGCCTTATTGGGCGCGAACGTGGAGGCGCCGGTCACGGTCGAGAAGGCGCTGAGCTTCCACGGTCCGTCGACAACCTTCCATAGAGGATTGGTGGAGTAGGTGGCCTCCTGGGTTGCCTGACCGTTCATGAACTTCCAGACCGCCTTGGCCCCGGCCGCGGTGGTGTCGTAATTGCCGACGGGAGACGATGCCGAGGTCTTGTCCCAAGTATTCTGGGGGATGGGCACGATCTCGCTGAGCTCGTCGTAGAGCACCCAGAGCTGACTGTATGCCTTGTCGAATGTGATGCTGAACTGGTAAGGGCTGGATGCCGGGAAACTCATGCTGGTGATGTTGTCAGGAATGCTCCCGGGGCTGTATCCCAGGTACTCGCCCTTCTCCACCTTCAGGATGTTGAGCCAGAGCTCGACGTCGCGATTGGTCACTGGCTTCCCGTTTGACCAAGTGAACTTGTGGTTCAAGGTGACGGTGACGGTCTTCCCGCCGTTTGAGTAGGTCGGGGCACCCGCCATGCTCTGTTGATAGTTGATGTTCGGCGTGCCATTGATGCCGAACCAATAGAGCGGCCTCCACATGTAAGGGGTGAACTGGAACAGATCCACATTGTTGGAGACCGGTCCGCTCACGAACGGCGATATGTAGGTGGGGATGGTACCGGCCGGCAGCGCGAAGGTGGCCGTGCCGCCGGTCCCCGATGACCCTGATGTCCCCGTCGCGCATCCGGCCACCAGAAGCGCTACGGATGCCGCGATTGCGGTCGCCCATCGTCTCATAATTGTGCAGTCCCTCCCTATTGGACGGTCGGAGGCCGGCGTCATTGGACGGTCGGAGGCCGGCGTCGTTGGACGGTCGGAGGCCGGCGTCATTGGACGGTCGAAGGCCGGCGTCGTGGAGTCGCAGGCACTCGTGGTCGTTCCCGGCAACGCAAGACCGATGGCCAGGATCTGGCTACGCCTCGATATGCGCCGACCCACCAGGAGGCGGAATGCCCGCATCGTC
Organism: uncultured Actinomycetota bacterium; assembly: GCA_963831615.1. Taxonomy (GTDB): domain Bacteria; phylum Actinomycetota; class Actinomycetes; order Streptosporangiales; family Streptosporangiaceae; genus JAJYUU01. The sequence continues at coordinate 93,455 of CAWHQU010000010.1, forward strand.
ACAGCTCCTTAGACGCTGACTGTCCCTGAGGCCAGCGCGGGCACTTCGTCCAGGCGGCCTGATAGGCCGCGCCGAAGCATCCACTACCTCACATCGACTACTTCGTTGTACTTTGGGTGCCCTTGTGTTCTCATTAGATGAACTGATAGTTCATCTGGCGCAAAGCATAGGACCAGCCATTCCGAAGGGTCAAGAGAAGGCGGGCACACCCGGCCAGAAAGGTTGTCACCGCGTTTTGCCCGGCGTCGCGAGCGTGCTCATGGGCCGCGCGGAGGCTCATGAGCCTCGCGAAGACCGCAACGTTGCTTCATGGGCACGGCAGGTGGTGAGCTGTCAGCGTCCGACCACACCGAACCAGAAGGAAGTGCAACCCAGTGGACCTCGTCCAGACCGCGCGCGACCACATGCAGGTGGCGGACTGACAGTTCATCATCTTGAGCCAGTCCCAGAAGCCGTCACCCAGTTCTACTCGGCCTCTGCCCCGGCCGTCGTGACCGTGGACCCGGGCGACACGCTGATGGTCCGCACCCTTGACGCCCACGGCTACCTTGAGCGGCCGGAAAGCTGGGATGTGGACCCGCCGCGCATGTTCACGCCCAGCCGCGGCCACTGCCTCGCCGGGCCGATCGAAGTGCGCGGAGCCGAGCCGGGCCAGGTGCTGGCAGTGCACATCGAGTCGATGCGGCCCGGCGACCTGGGGATGGACAACGGCCGGCGTGGCCGACGAGGACCTCAGCCAGGCGCTCGGCGTCGCCGCCGGTCCCGTCGAGTTCCTTTCGTGGGACCTCGACCCGGTCAGCCTCACTGGCCGCGGCTAACGGCTTCACCGTTCCCCTGACCCCGTTCCTCGGTGTCATCGGAATGCCGCCGGCCGAGCCAGGCGAGCACTCGACCACACCCCCGCGGACGCTCGGAGGCGGCAACCTCGACTGCCGCGAACTCGTCGCCGGATCGACCCTGTACCTGCCGGTCACCGTGCCGGGCGCGGCACTGTGCCTGGGCGACGGCCACGCCGCACAAGGAGACGGCGAGGTGAGCGGAACCGCGATCGAGTGCGGCATGACCTCGACAGTCACCCTCAGCCTGGTCGATGATCCGCCCCTGTCCACTATTCACGCCGTCACTCCGGCCGGCCGGATAACGTTCGGCTTCAGCGCCGAGCTGAACGAGGCCATGACCGCCGCCCTCAACGCGATGGTGACGTGGATGACCACTATTTACGGCACGAACAGAGCCAGGGCGCTCGCGCTGGCAAGCGTCTCGGTCAGCCTGCGGATCACGCAGGTGGCCAACAAGACCTGGGGCGTGCACGCGCTCCTGCCCACCGAGGCTCTCCGCCGGGCCGAGACCGCGGGCAGCTGCTCCAGCGTGTTCTGCGTGGCCGCCCGCTCGTGCTGGCCCTGCGGGTGCTCGCCTGCACGTCGGTGAACGTGGCGGCGGTTGCCGTCGCAGGCTGGCAGCCGAGTAGTCCGGCGATCATCACCGGCGCGACGAGTTCTGGGAGGGTCAGGCTTACGGCGGCAAAAGACGCGACGACATTGTTTCTCGCCTCGGCCTTGCTACGGCCGATTCGCTCGCCCAGGCCGGCGGCGTGGTAACGCGGGGCGTGCTCCTCGACGTGTACGCCGCGCGCGGTGCTCCGTGGCTGCCGCCCGGCGAGGGTATCGCCGCTGCCGACCTGGAAGCCGCCGAAGAACTGGCCGGGGCCCGGCTGCGGGCTGGCGATGCGGTGATCGTCCACGCTGGTACGGATCGTGGACAGCGTGCGCGCCGTCCGCCTTGTCGATGCTTGTACCCAGGCAGCCCGATCCACGTGCCTGTTCGCCGTCGCTCCCCTGCCGATTGCGGGCGGTACCGGATCGCCTGTAAACCCCATATGCATCCTGTGATGAGGGGCGGGCTACGTCACGAATAACAGTTCTAGAGTGCCATCTGCTACTTCGGATAGCCGCAACGACTGAAGAAGAAGGGTGCGCCTCATGAAGCCGATGGATGACCGCGTCGTGTTTCTGACCGGAGCGGCCGAAGGTCTCGGCCGGGAGATTGCCGCGGAGCTGGCCCGGGCGGGCAAGCGCCTCGCTCTCCTTGATGTCCAGGCGGAAAAGCTCCAGGCGGTGGCCGATCAGCTGGCCGCAGACACGGAGGTCCTGCCGCTAGCCGTGGACCTCGCCGACGCCGCCGCTACTGCGCAGGCAGTCCAGCATGCTCTGGATCACTACGGCCCGCCTCGTGCGCTGATCCACAATGCGGCTGTGCTTAAGGAGGTGGCGATGATGGATGTCACCTTTGAGAACTGGAGGCGCGAGGTCAACGTGATCCTGCAGGCCGCTTTCATCTTGTCGCGGGCCGTCTGGCCAGGCATGGTGCTCGCCCGTAAGGGGAGCATCCTCTACCTGTCCTCGGGCTCGGCGGTTATGGGCTTCGTGAAGGAGACGGCCTACACTCCCGGCAAGCATGGCCAGGAAGGGCTGATGCGAGTCCTGGCGCTGGAGGGTCGCGACTTCAACATTGCCGTCAACACGATCACGCCCGGCGTGAGCATTGATACACCAATGTCTGCATCGCACTACACCGCGGAGATGCGCATCGGCATGGTGCACCCTTCGCGTCTAGCGCCGGCATTTGTGTTCCTGTCTGGCGTAGACGCGAGCTTCGCAACTGGACAGCGCTTTAACGCCTTCCATCTGTCAGAGGCGATGCGGTCCGCCACGGCCTGAGCGATGGCTATAAGCCGGCGCCAGCCTCCGAGCGACCGCTAATCGACGGGATGGAGATCGCGGGTGACCAAGGATGATCGCAGCCAGCGCCTGAAATCTTCGGCCAGAATGGCAGGATCCTCCACGAAATAACGGACCGGGAGCTGCGCCGTCCCGACGCGCACCCTGATGAGGACCGGTCCTTCCGTCTCGAGGGCCCAGTCTGTCGCAGCTGCGAGTTCCTCGGCGGTCCGCACTTCGCGGGCACCTCGCCAGCCGCAGGCAGTCGCCACAGTAACTAGGTCGATGTCGGCTGCGGCCGTCGGCTGACCGCCGGTCGCTAGGTACACGCCGTTGTCCAGCACGTACACGAGAAGCCGACGCGGTTTGAGGTGGCCCACTGTGCTGAGCACCGACAGCCCCATCAGCAGCGATCCGTCACCTTCGACCGCAAGGACCTTCCCGGTCGGGTCGCTATTTTCGAGTCCGAGCGCGAGTCCGAGCGCCACCGAGACGGTCTGACCCATCGCATCGAGACTCACGAAGTGATTTCCCTTGCGGCCAGCCACCGCGAGCATCTCTCGCGCGATCCCGCCCAGGCTGAGCACCACCGGCGAGTCCGGCGCCGCTGCGTCGATGAAGCTGAGGACCTGTGCGCGGTCAAGCCTGGCGGCGGTCATGAGCCCATCAGGTTCACGAGTACAAAGACCGGTCGGTGGGTCGTCCGCGCGAAGGCCCATGCTCGCTCGATCTCCGCGGCCCAGCGATCGACCGGAGTGCGGGCGTCGAGCTGAAACCAGCGGACACCGGCTGCATCGAGTAGTGCCTCTGTCCGCTCGCTGATGGTGTGGATCAACGAGTTGTACTCGCCCAGGCCTCCTCGTCGGCTCACGATGGCGAGCAATGGCAGGTGGTACGGCTGACAAAGCGTCAGCAGCGCTGTCAGCAGATTCCCTATGCCGTTGTCCTGGAAGATCAGCACCGGACGAGCTCCAGCCAGCTCAAGCCCGGCGGCGATCGCCACGCCTTCCTCTTCTCGCGGCATCGCGAAAACGCGTCGCCCCGGTCGGGCTCCCGGACCATCAATGAAATGCGAGAGAACGATCTCGAGTGTGCTGCTCGCCAAGTGCAACACGTGATCCGGATCGATGGCCTCGATCCCGGCGATGACGGCGGCGCTCCGTTGTTCCAGAATCTCCTGCTGGCCCTCGCGCTGGTCATCGGCGATTACGCTGCTGCCCGTCACAATTGCACGCCCTTGGTCAGCGCCCCGTCGACCACCAAGTTGGTACCGCTCGTGAAGCCCGACACCGGACTGGCCAGGAACACGACGGCGGCAGCCATCTCGGCAGCGGTGCCCATTCGGCCGGCCGGGATCAAGGCAAGCGCCGTGTTGAAGAACTCTGGCCGATTCCGCTGTGCGTTGTCCCAGCTGCCGCCCTCGAAGAGCGTGTTCCCCGGAGAGACGGTGTTAGCCCGGATACCTTTAGGCGCAAGGCGGTGGGCGAGCCCTTGGGTGTAGTGAATAAGGGCGGCCTTAATCGAACCGTACGGCCCTTCGAAGAAGTCGACTTCCCGGCCGGACACGCTGGAGATCGTCACAATTGACGCTGCGTTGCTCTGCTCGAGTAACGGAAGCGCCGCGTCGACCATGCGGACTGTGCCCATCAAGTCAATTCCGAAGCACTTAGCCCAGTTCTCCTCGGTGTCGGCCGTCACCATCGCACTGACGTTAGCGACCAGGATGTCGATACCTCCGAGCACGGCTGCCGACTCGGTCACCCATGCCGCCAGCGCCGCTCCATCGCTTACGTCGGCCACCGCTCCCACCACTGTGCCGCCTGCCGCGCGAAGCTCCGCCTCTGTGGTGGCCACTGAGTCGGGATCCCTGGCACAGAACGCCACGTGAGCCCCTTCGGCGAGCAGGGTCTCTACGATCGCCCGGCCGATTCCCCTGGTCCCACCAGTAACGAGCGCTCTCAGGCCAGCAAGGTGCAGGTCCATTTCAGTCGCATTTCCTTCTGCTCACGTGGGTGTAGAGTCGCACGTTGGCTTCGACTGGCTGCGATACACATTCATCCAGCACTGCCGGCTGCGTATCCGAGACGCTGGGAAAATTCGGCCGCCAGCTTCTGCACCTGCCAGATAAGAAGCTCATGGCTAGCGCCAGCGATCCTAAATGCGGGCCCCGCAGCGCTGATTGCCGCGACGACTCGCCCGGAGTGATCACGCACGGGTGCGCCTACTGCGCGCACGCCGATCGTTCGCTCCTCGGCATCCAGTGCATAGCCCTGACTTCCCACTTTGAGGAGCTCTTCTCGCAACCTACCGATATTAACGATTGTATTAATAGTCATCCGTGTTCGCTCGATCCGGGAGAGAAGCGCCTTAGCTTCCGGCCAGTCAAGGTCTGCCATGAGAACCTTGCCAAGAGCGGTGCAATACACAGGGTGGCGTGTTCCAACGTTCGACTGGATCCCGAGTTCCCTCTGGCCGTGCGCGATGGCTAGATAAAAAACCTCGTCTGAGTCGAGAATGCCTAGGCTGGCGGTCTCCCCGGTCTCTTCTGAGAGCCGCTCGACTATCATCTGGCCTTCCGACTGCAGTGAGGTACTCCGCAAAAATGAGCTACCCACTTCAAACGCCTTCGGGCCGACTCTGTAGAGGCCACCCGGTGCCTCGACAACAAAATTTCTCAGCTTTAGCGTCTGCAGTATCCGGAAGACTGTAGACACGTGGAGCTGCGCGCCTCGCGCAAGAGTGGACGCATCCATCCCCGTAGGCGTGCTGGCTAGCAGGACGAGAACAGTCAGTGCTCGATCAATCGCCCGAACCACATACCGCTCGCTCATCTGGCCAAGCGCCTCGCCCGATTTTCCGGCAGAAGGCCCGGCCGCAGAGGGCGCAACGTCACGGATGCTAATCGACCTCCTTGGCTTGGCCATGTCCGACGTCGACAGGCTGATCAGAGTCAGGCCATCCCGGCGGCGTGCCCGACGGATGCACACGCGACTTCGGTCGGAGCCCGGCCTGGCGATGCCTCACGGCTGGCATGCCGGCCAGGCCTTTGCTTGCATCAGCGGTTCGGCCGCGCGGACCTTTTGGTGCAAGGTGCCCATGCTCCTCTCTTGACCCTGAAGAACGGCCAGGCCTACTCTTTGCAGCAGGTGAACTGCTTGTTCGTCTAATGAGAACACCACGGCAATACAAAGTACAAGGAAGTCGTCGAAGTGAGAGCCGCCTTCGCAGACGCCAAGTTACATCTTCCCGCTGCTGAGCCATGGCGTCACCTACGTCTACGACGGCTACTGGTGGCTGATCGTGCCGCCCGGCTTTTGCATCGTGATCGTGATTGCCGCAGCGATCTTCATCGGTGAGGGCCTGCGTGACGCGGTCGAAGTCCGGCTGCAGCGGCGCTAAGGCGGAGACGGAGACACATGGCACCGCTGCTTGAGATCGAAGACCTGCGTACCGACATCAGGCTCCGCACCGCGACCGTTCACGCGCTCGACGGTGTCAGCCTGACCGTCGAGGCAGGCGAATGCCTGGGGATCGTCGGCGAGTCAGGCTCGGGGAAGACGATGACGGCGCTCTCGATTATGCAGCTGCTCCCCCCGGGCGGCCACATTGTGGGCGGCAGCATCACGCTTGGGGGCGCGGACATCGCCGCCCTGGACGACCGAGGGATGCGCCAGATCCGGGGCAACGAGATCGGCATGATCTTCCAGGATCCGATGACCTCGCTGAACCCGACAATGACGATTGGCGACCAGATCGCCGAGACGGTGATCCTGCACCGCGGGGCCGACAAGAAGAAGGCGCTGGCCCGCGCGGTCGAGGTGCTTGGCCTCGTCGGGATGCCGCACCCGGCGGAGCGAGTCGGCAATTACCCGCACCAGCTGTCGGGCGGCATGCGCCAGCGTGTGATGATCGCGATGGCGCTGGCCTGCGGGCCGAGGCTGCTTATAGCTGACGAGCCCACGACCGCACTGGACGTGACGATCCAGAAGCAGATTCTGGAGCTCATCGATGACCTGCGCCGACGGCTGGGGATGGCGGTCATCCTGGTGACCCACGACCTGGGCGTAATTGCCGGGCGGGCCGACCGAGCCACCGTCATGTACGCGGGGAAGGTGGTCGAGACAACTACCACCCAGCGGCTGTTCGCCAACCCGCGGCACCCTTATACCGAGGCTCTGTTCGGCGCACTGCCCGAGAATGCTGTGGACGGCTCGCGGCGGCTGTACAGCATTCCTGGCATGCCACCTGACCTCACTGAACCGCCGCCCGCATGCCGATTCGCGCCGCGGTGCCGTTATGCCCAGGACGCCTGCCGCGAAAGCGAGCCACCGCTGGATGGCAGCAGCTCCGATCATCTCTACCGCTGTTTCTTCCCGGTCGGCCGGGAAGCCCAGGCGCGGGACGAGTCAGATGTGACGGTGGCCAGCGTCGCTCCCGCGTTGGCAGTCCCCGCTCGACGGCCGCCCGAGGACGGGTTCGTGCTGGCAGCGGACCACCTGGTGAAGAACTTCGCCGTAACGGCGAACGGGGTGCTACAGCGCAAGATCGGAGAGGTCAGCGCGGTCGCCGACGTAAGTTTCTCGATCCGGCTTGGTCAGACGTTCGGGCTCGTCGGAGAGTCAGGGTGCGGCAAGACGACCGTCGGACGGCTGATTGCGGGACTTGAAACTGCCAACGGCGGCTCGCTAGTCGTGGATGGAGAGGACTTCCTGCAGCTCAGTAAGCGTGAGCGGCGCCACCGCAGCCGCAAGGTGCAGATCATCTTTCAGGACTCATACGCTTCCATGGACCCCCGGATGCGGGTTGGCTCGATCCTGCGTGAGCCGCTGACTATTCAGCGCATCGGGAGTCGGCAAGACCAGGGCGACCAGATCGCCGCCATGCTGGACGAGGTCGGACTACCCAGGGCGGCGGTTGACCGCTACCCGCACGAGTTCTCCGGCGGCCAGCGGCAGCGACTCGGTCTGGCTCGCGCGCTCATCGTGCGGCCCAAGCTTGTCATCGCCGACGAGCCGGTATCCGCACTGGACGTATCTATTCAGGCGCAGATCCTCAACCTGATGCTGGACCTCCAGCGCGACCTCGGCCTCACCTACCTGTTCATTTCCCACGACCTGTCGGTGGTGCGGTATGTGTCCGACACCATCGGCGTTATGTACCTGGGCAAGCTGGTCGAGCTTGGCCCGGCCGACGACGTGTACTACCGCCCCGTGCACCCTTACACCAAGGGCCTCATCGACGCCATTCCGGTGGCTGACCCAGTCGCCGCGCGCGGCCGGGAGGACGAGGGCGTGGCCGGCGAACTGCCGTCGGCCATCAACCCGCCGTCCGGCTGCCGATTCCGCACCCGCTGCCCGCGGGCCCAAGAGCTCTGCGCCGAGCAAGAACCTCCGTTGCGCCCCTTCAGCGAGCACGGGCACCTGGCAGCCTGCCACTTCCCGCTGCGCGAGCCGGAGGGCGTTGCCCTGTCGGCGGCAGCGTCTTAATACCCCGAATATTCCTCAGGAGGATCGAGGATGATTAGTGTCGGATAACCTAGATCACGACTCTGGCGCCGGATGGTGCTCCCGGCCGCTGGAGTGCTAACGCTCGCATTAGCGGCGAGCGGCTGCGGCGGCAGCAGCACTCCGGGTGCCTCCGGAAACACACCGGTCAAGGGCGGAATCGCGGTCATGGCCGAGCCGCCGTCCTCGCCCGCGAACTACATCTACCCGTTCATGGACTCCGCGACCTACCTGATGTACCGGCCCCTGTACTGGTTCGGCGAGGTCGGCCAGCCGGTAGTCAACACCTCCCTCAGCCTCGCCGCTGTGCCGGTCATCAGCGGCCGGACCGTCACGATCACGCTGAAGCACTACATGTGGTCGAACTGAGCCCCGGTCAGCGCGCAGGACGGCATGTTCTGGATCAACCTGGACCGCGCGGTACCGCAGGACTGGTTCGACTACAGCCCGTGAACCCTGACCTGCGAAGACACTGCTGACCAGAACCTCTCTTAAAACGCCACTCAGTTGTGGTCCTGGATGTCGTGGTTCGAATCCCATCGCTCACCCCAATGAAACTGCAGGTCAGCAGTCTGCTTCTCTGGTGTGGATGGCCATGCGGCCGTACGCCGTGCAGGCGCGATTCAGGCGAACTCTCGAAGCGGGTTCGTCAACGATCAGTCACCTAGTCACATACTGGTGTGATGAGGCTGGCAGCTTCCCTTGGTTGGGTTGTGGTCCTGAACGGGCCGCCTCGGTCGGGGAAGTCCAGCATTGTGAAGGTCATCCAGGAGACCTTTGACGGTCCGTGGATGAACCTTGGAGTGGACGTGTTCGGCCAGCACGTGATACCGGGTCGCTACTGGCCAGGGATGGGTCTGCGCCCAGGTGGGGAGCGCCCCGACATTGAGGCGCTGATACCAGCTTTCTACAGAGCGTTCTACGACTCGGTTGCCGCGCACAGCCGCCAAGGCCTGAACGTGGTGGCAGATGTGGGACACCACGATGCATACTCCGCTCCGATGAAGGTGCTTCCTGACGCTGCGAGACGGCTCAGCGGGCTGCCGGCGCTGTTGGTCGGTATCCGATGCCCGCTGGACGTCATCATGGCCAGACGTGATGCGGGACACGCGGGCAGAGAAGCACTGTACGCAACAAGCGGCCCCGGCGGCGAAATACCCGAGCCGGTCCTGCGATGGCACCAGCACGTCCACGAGCCAGGGGTCTATGACCTAGAGATCGATACTTCGACTGCGACGCCCGAAGCTGCTGCGTCGATGATCCGCAACCGAATGGACGGACCTCCTCCAGTGGCGTTCCGCAAGCTAGCGGCGAACGAATGATCGAGAAGAAACGGCCGCCTGATCGCATCCGGCACACCTTCTACCAGGCCGCGGCTGCCGCCGACAACCAGCAGCGTGCCGATCTCGGCAGGCCCGAAGGACTCCGGACCTGGCGTGACATGGTGATAGCCCAGGCAAGAAGCAGTGACGGCAAGGGCGGCGCCGGTGCGTGATCGCGCATAACGGACCAGGCGAGCTTGCTCGCGAATTCCCTCTACGCAGCTCGGGAGAGGATGCGATTTATGGCTGTCGGGATATCTGCCGCTGTACTCGGACTGCTGATCGCCGCAGCGTGCATAATTCTCCCTCGCGTCGTATCCAGGCGGAACGACCCGTACAACGACGCTGACGCGCGCGCCTACGAAAAGGAAACAGGCCGGTCAGCCGACGCAATCGAGCAGGGCAATGCCGTCGCCAGAGCGGCGCAGCAGAACAGGTCAGAGCAGCAGGACCGGCCAGACGCTTAGCACGCCACTTCCGCCAGCTGAGTCATTGACCCGCGGCAGATCGTCACCCGCGAAGCGGCCTTCAGCTCACCGAGCCGCAAACCTGATCCGCGCGGCTTCCTGCGGCACCGCTGGCGTCGGCGACCCCGGGCCAGAGGGTGACGTCGTCGGCGATGGCGACGCCGAGGTAGACGGCGAGGTCGTCGGCGACGGCGACCCCGAAGTAGACGGCGAGGTCGTCGGCTGCACCGGTGGCTGGCTGTTGTATACGCGCGGCGGGGCCGCGCCGCCAGCGCGGCCGACCACCACGACCGCCTGCGCGCGCAGGCCGCCGATCTGGACCCACACCAGGACCTTGCCGGGCTTCACGCCGCGCACTTCGCCGGTGCCGTTCACAGTCGCGACGGCAGGGTTCGCTGTGGTCCATACCGCTCCGGTCAGGTCTGCCTTCGAGGCAAGCTGGTCGTTGTACAGCCGCCCGTGCACCGTGAGCTGGCCTGTGTGGCCAGCATGCAACCGCAGCGTGAGCGGGCCGATCCACACCGCCTTGATCAATCCTGGCGGCGCGATCAGCTCGAGCGTCTGCTGCCGGGACACGCTCAGGTAGGCCTGGACGTACGTCATCAGCCGCAGATCGGTCACTCCGCTGCGCGGCTCAGGTACCTGATAGCTCACGACGTCGTGACCATGGGGTGGCAACCGGAGATCCCAGACCACCAAGGGGCTTGTCACCAAAGGAGTAACCGCGCTGGTGAACGTCAGCGAACCGGGACCTCGCGCAACTGCCGCCGGAATCGGCTCCTCCAGTTGCGCGGTGACTGCTTTCCCCGAGACGTTGCTGACCGTCATGCTGACGTCGAGCGTGGAGCCGCCTGATCCGGCCAGGGTCCACAGCTGGGTGACGACCAGGCCGCCGGAGTAAGACCGCGCAGCGAACGGGTAGCTGGCAGTCGGAGGTGGCGCGTGCCCGCGGCCCAGCAGCACTGCCGTCGCAGCCCCGGCGATCAGGATCACCACCACGCCCGCGCTGATCAGCAACCTGCGGGTGTGCCGTGCTGGTGACCCCGCAGCCTTTCCGGGGGTCAGCTGCGACGTCGTCCGCGGGTTTGTGCGCGCGTCGGCCGGCCCTCCGGCCCTGACCGCACGCTCGTCCGCCGCGACGGGATCGAGGGTGACCTCCCCCGCGGCCCCGATCGCCGGGTCGCCGCGGACCGAGGCCCCGATCGCCGGGTCGCCGCGGACCGCGGCGGCAGAACCCTCAGCGACGTAAGACTGAAGGCCAAGGGCAGCGCGCAGGGCGGCAGCGAACTCCTGACAGGACTCGTAGCGGTCTGCAGGCGATTTCGCGAGCACCCTGGCGAACACGCCGTCCACGGCCGCGGGCAGGTCCGGCCGCTCGGCCGTGGCGGCCGGAGGCGGCGCCATCAGATGCGCATACATGGCAGCCGGCCCTTGCCAGCCGGCATACGGCGGATGCCCGCACAGCAACTCGAAGGCAGCGCAGCCCAGAGCGTACTGGTCGGTCCGGCCGTCCACCTGCTGTCCGCGGAGCTGCTCCGGAGCGGAGTATTCGACGGTGCCGATGAACTGACCGCCTGAGGTAAGTCCGCTGGGGCTCAGGGACGTCTTGCTCACCCCGAAATCGGACAGGTACACATGGTCAGGCCGGCCGGGACGGACGTCGAGCAGCATGTTCGCCGGCTTCACGTCGCGATGCACCAGACCGCAGGCGTGCGCGGCGTCCAGTGCCGACGCGACCGCTGACAAGATCCAGGCTGCGCGGTCAGGTGCCAGCGGACCATGCTCGGCTACCTGAGTCCGCAGGTCACCGCCAGGAACCAGGCGCATCGCGATGAAGAGGACACCGTCGGCCTCGCCAGCCTCATAGACCGGGATGATGTGCGGATCTTCCACCGCTGCGGCGGCGCGTGACTCGGCGATGAAACGCTGCCGGAAAGCCTCGTCTTCGGCCATCGCCGGCGCCAGGATCTTCAGCGCCACCTGGCGTTCCAGCCGCTCGTCGTACGCGCCGAACACTGCAGCCATGCCACCGCGGCCGATCTGCTGCTCCAGCCGGTATCCGGCGATCCGGTAACCGGCCGTGAATCCCACCGTGTCTGGCTGCGGAGGGATAGTGCTGGCCACCCTTCCTCCACTGTCTGCCGTGCCGACCTGACTGCGCCCTCGTCCGAGTGTCATTAAGCACGAGTGCACCGCATTATCGGCTTCGCCCGGGCAAGACGCAACCTCAGGATCACTCGCGCCTCCCGGGGAGTACGTCGAAGGACACAGCCGCGCCGAGTTGCTTGACCGCGTCCTAGACGACGAACTGCCCCGGTACGCGGAGGCACTGGAGCGGCTCGGTCAGTGATCTACCTGACGCTGCCGGAGTTGCTGCACATCGCGGAGCGGACACTTGGCGGCACGCCGAAAATACGGGACATCGGGCTGCTGGAGTCGGCGCTGGCGCGGCCGCGGGCAACCGCGTTCGGCTCAGACGCCTACCCCGACCTGCACGTCAAAGCGGCAGCCTTACTGCACTCGCTGGCGCGCAATCATGCGCTCGCCGACGGCAACAAGAGACTGGCCCTAGCTGGCGTCATAGCGTTCCACGGCGTCAACGGCCGTCGCCTGACGCTGACCAACGACGATGCCTACGAGCTGGTGATGGCGGTGGCAGGCGGCGGGCTTGACGACACAGGGCAGATCGCCGCGCGGCTGGCCACGGTGCCATGGTGAGGGGCGACGTTGCGGGCAACGGCGAGAACGACCCGGGCAACCGCCTTCAGCTATGCGATCGTGAGAAGGCCGGACCACAATGCAGGCGGCCTGTCACCGCGCGGTTACTGCTGCCCAGCGGCCGAACTGCCGGCTGATCACGACTGGATGCCCGAAGCAGGCGCTGGCAAGCTCTGAGGTGAGCACATCGCCGACGGCGCCGGCCGCCAGAATCCGCCCTCCGCGCAGGAGCAGCGCATGGGTGGTGCTCGCGGGCAACTCCTCCAGATGATGGGTTACCAGCATGCTGGCAAGCCCCGGCTCCCGCTGGCGCAGGTCGTCCACGCTGGTCAGCAGTTGCTCGCGACCCGCTACATCCAGCCCGGCGGCGGGCTCGTCCAGCAGGAGCAGCTCAGGCTGCGCCATGAGCGCCCGGGCGATCAGCGCCCGGCTGCGCTCGCCTTGGGACAGCACCTGCCACGGCGCATCGGCGCGGCCGGCCAGGCCCATAAGCTCGGTCAGTGCCACCGCACGGGAGATCTCAGCCTCGCTGGTTTCGCGATGCTGCACGAGCTGGATGGTTCCGGTGGCGCCGGTGAGCACCACCTCACCGACTGTGCGCTGAGGGTCCACCCGGTGGTGCGGGCTGACGTGCCCGATGCGAGGCCGGAGAGAGAACACGTTGACCCGCCCCAGGCGGTGGCCCAGGATGTCGACCTGGCCCCGCGTCGGGTACGCGTAACTAGCCATGATCTGCAGCAGAGTGCTCTTGCCGGCGCCGTTCGGGCCAAGCAGCGCCCAGTGCTCGCCAGCTCTGATCGTGACGCTCACGTGGTCCAGCAGGAGCTGGCCGTCGCGGACCAGATCCACGCAGGAAGCCTGGAAGACGACGTCAAGCTCGGCAACCGCGGACATGTCGGAAACTGTACGGTGTATGTGGCTGCGGACTGACCGCGGCCCGATTATCCAGGCAAGGCTGAACACCCATGAAGAAGCGAGTCGCGGTCACCGGCGCCAGGGGCCACACCGGCAGTTTCGTCATGGCCGAGCTGCAGCGCCGGGGCATGTCGCCGATCCCCTGCGATCGCGCCTCCGACCTGGACCTGGCGTTCCAGGACGGCGATGCGGTGATCAACTGTGCCGGGCCGTTCGCCGCGACGGCCAGCCCGGTGATCGAGGCGGCGATCCGCGCCGGGATCCCTTATCTCGACGTCACCGCCGAAATCGAGGTCGTGACCGACACCTTCGCTCACTACGCGACGGCCGGCATCCCGATCGTGCCGGCCGCAGCGTTCTACGGCGGTCTCGGGGACCTGCTCGCCACCATGGCGATGGGCGACTGGCCGGCCGCCGATCAGCTGACCATCGCCTACGCGCTCAGCAGCTGGCGCCCGACTCCGGGCACCAGGGCGACCGGCCGTGTGTCGGCGGAGCGCCGGAACGGACAGCGGATCGCTTACACCGGTTACCGGCTGCAGGTCCGCGATGGCGAAGCGCCCCGCACAGACTGGACTTTCCCGGCGCCCGTAGGTACCCGCCGGGTCGTCGGCGAGGTCACGATGGCCGACAGCGCGACTATCCCGACGCATCTCGACACGCCGGAGATCTCCACCTACATGTCGGCCAACGCACTCGACGACCTGGCCGCTCCTGACTCATCCGGCCCGGTAGCGGTCGATGCGGACGGCCGCTCGGCGCAGACGTTCCTGGTCGAGGTCGTCGCGCGGTCCGGGGGCACGGAACGCCGCGCCGTGGCCAGCGGCCGGGACATCTACGCGGTCACGGCGCCCCTGGTCATCGAGGCAGCCTCCCGGATCCTGGCCGGAACGGGCGACTCCGCCGGCGTGGCCTCCGTCGGCGCCCGCTTCGACGCAGCGGACTTCCTGGTCTCGCTCAGTCCAAACCACCTGACCCTCGGATAACCAGGGCAGCCGGAGCTCACCTGGGTATCACCTCAGTGGGCGAACTGCACGTTCCTGGTTCGATGGCACGCCAGTGCAGCAGGTGAGGTAACGGTCATGACCTTCGCGGATCGGGAGGATGCGGGCCAGCGGCTGGCAGACCGGCTCGAGTACCTGCGTGACCAGCCGGTGGTGGTGCTGGGCCTGCCGCGCGGGGGCGTTCCGGTGGCAGCTGAGGTGGCTACCCGTCTCGGCGCGCCGCTCGATGTGATCATCGTGCGCAAGGTGGGAGTGCCGTTTCAGCCCGAGCTCGCCATGGGTGCGGTCGGCGAGGATGGTGCGGCAGTCACCAGCCCGGATGTCATCGCGATGGCGGGCGTGACCGACCAGGAACTTGCAACCGTCCAATCACGGGAACGGGCCGAGGTAGCGGCCCGTGCCGCCCGATACCGCGCGGTTCGGCCCCGGCTGGACCTGACAGGCAAGGTCGCGGTGGTGGTAGACGACGGCATCGCCACCGGCGCGACCGCGAAGGCGGCCTGCCAGATCGCCCGCGCGCACGGAGCAGCCCGGGTCGTGGTCGCCGTGCCGGTCGCGCCGCCCGGCTGGGAGGACCGCATCGGCTCGGGAGCCGACGAGTTCGCGTGCGTGCTCGAACCGCCGCGGTTCTTCGCCATCGGCCAGTTCTACGAGGACTTCTCCCAGACGTCCGAGAGCCAGGTGCTCGCCGTCCTGCGGGGCGCGGTCGCATCCGCGCCGCAACCTGAGGCAGACCTCAGGCAGGATTCGGATTCGGCCGGCCCGCCGGGCCTGGATCCCGAAGTCGAGCCCATGGCCGGGACAACACGGCTGGCCGGCAACCTGGCTGTGCCTGCCGGTGCTGCCGGCATCGTTATCTTCGCTCACGGCAGCGGGAGCAGCCGGCATAGCCCGCGCAACCGGTACGTCGCGGCCACCCTCAACGAGGCAGGCCTCGGCACGCTGCTGTTCGACCTGCTCACTCCGGCAGAGGAAACCGACCGGGCCAACGTCTTCGACATCGGCATGCTGGCCGGCCGGCTCACCCAGGTCACAGCGTGGCTGCGTGCCCAGCAGGGCCCCGAGCCGATCGGCTACTTCGGTGCCAGCACCGGCGCGGCGGCAGCACTGCGCGCGGCAGCCGCGCCGGGCGCGGACATCGCGGCCGTGGTGTCTCGCGGCGGCCGGCCCGACCTGGCCGGCCCGCAGCTAGCCGAAGTGACGGCGCCCACGATGCTGATCGTCGGCGGACATGATGCCGCAGTACTGGACCTCAACCGGAGCGCTCTTGCCGAGCTGCGCTGCGAGAAGGACCTGGCCGTGGTTCCGGGCGCCACTCACCTGTTCGAGGAGCCAGGCACTCTCGCCGAAGCGGCGACGCTGGCCCGTGACTGGTTCCTCCGCTACCTCCCCGTGCGGTCATGACCATCACAAGCGGTCAGCCCTTCACCACGCCGACCGGTTCCAGCCGGGCCACTTTGCGGCACAGGCCGGCCGCTGTCGCAGCGTCCACCACCTGGTCGACGTCCTTGTAAGCCGCTGGCGCTTCCTCGGCGAGACCGCGAGCCGACGCACCGCGCACGGCGATGCCGGCCGCTTCGAGCCGTCGCCGCAACGCCGGTCCGGTGACCGCGCGGGCGGCCTGATGCCGGCTCAGCTTCCGGCCAGCGCCGTGGCAGGCCGAGCCGAACGCGCCGGCGCCGGCCACTCCGGCGAGCACCCACGAGGCCGTTCCCATCGATCCCGGCACCAGCACCGGCTGGCCTGAGGTTCTCAGCTCGGGAGCGAGGTCAGGGTGGCCGGGCGGCAGGGCCAGCGTCGCGCCCTTGCGGTGCACGCACAACCTGGCCTTTCGGTCGCCAACGTGGTGCGTCTCGATCTTGGCGAGGTTATGCGAGACGTCATACACCAGCTCCAGCTCACTGCCAGTCGCATCGGCGAACACCCGCCGGGCGGCTTGCGCGAGTAGTTGCCGGTTCGCGCGCGCGTAGTTCGCGGCGGCGGCCATGGCTCCGAGATAGGCGCGGCCCTCGGCCGAGGCGACCGGCGCACAAGCGAGCTGCCGGTCCGGCACGCTTATCCCGTAGCGCGCCATCACGGCATCCATGAGCCGGACGTGGTCGCCGCAGATCTGATGCCCGAGTCCGCGGGACCCGCAGTGAATCATCACGCATACCTGGCCTTCGGCGAGCCCGAAGACCGCCGCGGCGGCGGGGTCGCACACCTGCCGGACGACCTGGACCTCCAGGAAGTGGTTACCCGATCCAAGGCTGCCGACCTGGCGCGCGCCCCGCTCCAGTGCGCGGTCGCTGACCCGGCCCGGCTCGGCGCCGGCCACTGCCCCGGCATCCTCGCAGCGGTCCAGGTCACGCTGGCTGCCATGGCCCTGGCTGACCGCGTACCTGGCCCCTCCGGCCAGCACATTTGCCAGTTCGGCACGACCCGGCAGCTGCCAGACCGCGCCGGGCCCGGCTCCGCGCGGGATCGCCGCCGACAAGGCGTCCATGACCCGCCGCAGGCGCGGGGCAAGCTCGCCGAGATCAAGACCGGAAGAGAGCAGCCGTACGCCACACGAGATGTCGAAGCCGACGCCGCCGGGAGAGATCACGCCGCCGTCAGCGACATCGGTGGCCGCTACACCGCCGATCGGGAAGCCGTAACCCCAGTGGATATCCGGCATGGCGTAGGACGCCGCCACGATGCCTGGCAGCGTCGCGACATTGGCGACCTGCTGGAGCGCTTGATCCTGCGCCGAATCCGGCAGCAGTTCCCTGGTGGCGTACACCTCACCGGGCACCAGCATCGGTCCGGTCCGCGGAATCACGAACCGGTAGGGCGTCTTGGCTTCCAGGTGCATCAACCGCCACCTCCGGAACCCGCGGTCTCCGGCGCCCGGGCCCGGACAAGCGAAACCTGCGAGGCGCTCTCCCTTCGCCGGCATTGTCCGGATCAGGTGCTAGGGGTCGCTCAGCCTCACCTTCAGCTAGAGCCTCTCAGCCTTCCCGCCGGCCTTGCTCCCGGTCTCCCGGTCACATTCCGTACGGTCCGGCTCCCTCGCTCGTCCCGCAGGCACTTTTCACTCTAGTAGCCTTCCGCCTCATACGCCACTGTCATCATGGCTGACCCTGGGCATGCCGGACAGTGCCAGCTGATCAGCTGCGCCGCTGCCCGCCAGCTGTCCCGGCCAGTTCCGGCTCGAGCACGTCGCGTACGGCGGCGGGCAGGTGGTCGAACGGGTGGGTCAGCCCGCCCGGCGACATGTGCTGGCGAGCCACAGTCGTGACGATCCTGGCGGACTTGGTTACGTCCGAATCTCGTATCTGGGCCTCGCGCGCGAAGCGGGTGACGAACTCAGCGCGGTCATACTTGTGCGGCACCTTGTTCGGACTCCAGCCGTCGAAAAAGACTCCGCGCAGCAATTCAGGTAGCTGTGCGGCGAAATGTGCCGCTATCTCAACGCTCAGCCCATCGCGCAGGCTATGCAGCCACGCCCGCAGTACCCGGTAGGCCAGCCGACGGTCTTTCGTCCCGAACGCAGCATCGATATCCGCAAGCCAGGCGTTGGATTTGCTGATGCTGGAGTCCAGGCTGTCCACCCCCGTGAAAGACATGATGCCCCCCGTTCGTCCGGGCTCGACGCCCCTGCCGTGTCCTTATCGGGCTACCCCGTTCGGTCAGCCGGAAGCCCGGCCGCGGGCTGCTGGCGCATGACGTCCGCCAACCGCTCTAGCGCCGGCAGCGCGCTAGTCAGTGCAGCCACGTCGGCCGGTGCCAGCAACTGCATGCACTGCGACACCGCAGCGGCCCGTCGCGCCTTGATCTGCTGGTCGACGCTCCGCCCGGCCTCCGCGCTCACCACGGACGCGCTGCGCAGATCGTCGGGATCGGGGATCCGGTCGATCAGGTCCATGGCGGCCAGCCGGCTGATTACCCGCGACAGCATGGTCGGATTCAGTCCCTCGAGCCTGCCCAGATCGACCAGGCTGAGCGGCCCGCGCGCGACGATGAGGCCGAGCACTGAGGCCTGAGAGGGGGTCAGCGCCGGCGCCCGTCGATGAGGCGTTTAGCTGGCGCGCAAGCTGGCCGATCACCCGGCGCAGGCGAATCGCGCGCTCAGTGTCGATGGCCGCCCTGATCGACGCCGCCCTGATCGATGCCGACAGCATTCATGCCGTCCTCGTCCATGCCGGGATCTTACCGGCGGCAACTAGTTGCCTGCCGGCAAGCAGTGTAGCGTTAGGTGAGGGTGGCAGAGCAGGTCGCACACGCTGATTGCGCTCGCGGACAGGTCGCTGAGGAATCGACGCGCGGGCGCTTCGCTATCTTTGCGATCGTTTCGATCGCGCTGATGATGTCGTCGGTCGACCAGACGATCGTTGCCACCGCGCTGCCAGCCATTCAGCGCGAACTGAATGCCCAGGTGAACTGGAGCAGCTGGACGATCACCATCTACGCGCTCGGCCAGGTGCTGGTCATGCCGCTGGCCGGCCGGATGGGCGACCAGTACGGCCGCAAGCGGATCTTCCTCGGCGCTGCCGCCTTGTTCACCACGGCATCGCTGTGCTGCGGCCTGGCCACCAACATCTACCTGCTTATCCTGCTGAGAGCGATCCAGGCCATCGGCGGCGGCGCCTTCATGCCGTCGGCCACCGGCATCGTCACCGACACGTTCGGCGAGAACCGGGACCGCGCGGTCGGCTTGTTCTCGAGCATCTTCCCGATCGGCGGCATCATCGGCCCGATCCTCGGCGGAGTGTTCGTCAGTTACTGGTCGTGGCGCGGCATCTTCCTGGTGAACGTCCCGGTCGGGCTAGTCCTTCTGGTACTCGGCGCGATCGTCATCCCGGACATCGCCCGGCGACCGGATCAGCACCTGGACATCCGCGGAATCCTGCTGCTCGGCAGCATGCTGCTGCCCGCCATGCTCGGCATCGGCTACCTCGGCGGCGCGGACAGTAATCCGTTGAGCTGGTACTTCCTCGTTCCCGAAGGCATGGCTGTAGCAGCGGGCGTCGCGTTCGTCCGGCACGCCGGCCGGGCCCGCTCACCGTTCATCTCGCTTCGGTTCATTACCGGCCGCGGCTTCGGCGTCATGAACTTGCTGAACTTCCTCTACGGCGGCACTGTGCTGGGCTTCGCGCCGCTCGTGCCGCTGTACGCGCAGGCCCGGTACGGCCTGTCGGCGTTGGCGGCCGGCACGCTGCTGACTGCAAGGGCGGTCGGCATGATCGCCACCGCCGGCCTCGCGGTCTACCTCCTGCGCCGTACCGGATACCGGTGGCCGATCGCGGTCGGATTCGCGCTTGCCGCAGCCGGCCTGATCGCTACCGCGGCCAGCCCGCACGGACTCTCGGCTTACGCCTGGCTCGCGATGGCAACCGGGATCTGCGGAGTGGGCATGGGGATCTCCACGCCCGCGTCCAACAACGCGACCCTGCAACTGGCGCCCGACCACACCGCCGCGGTCGCGGGCTTGCGCGGCATGTTCCGGCAAGCCGGAGCGATCACCGCAGTGTCCATCACCGCCTCCGTCATCGCCCGGAGCAGTAATCCGGGCATCGCGCAGGCCCACGTGTTCGTAGTCTTCGCCGCCGTCCTGATCGGCTCGCTACCGCTGGTCTTCGCGGTTCCCGAGCACAGGGGCCGTTGGTAACCGTGATCTAGCCGGAGCGGCACATGCCTGTCGCTGTCCGTTACGCAAATGCGATATAGGGCTATTGACGCTCTTCTCTAGCCCATGCAATCGTTTAACTTGCAATCGATTAACCTGCTCGTCTTCCTGCAGCGTCGCAGGGACCCTCGCCCCGTTCCCACGCAGTTTTGCTCTGCCTCCTGCTTGGTCTGGCTCCTGCTCTTCGCATGCCGCGAAAGGTGCGCTGCAACCCGCCCATGAAACGCAGGGTGACGATGAAAGACGTAGCCGCTGCTGTTGGCGTGTCGACTGCGACCGTCAGCCGTGCGCTCAAAGGCGATCCGAACATCAGCCTCGCGACGAGGCTGGCGGTCGCCGACGTCGCCGAGCGCGTGCAGTACCGGCCGTCCGCGGCTGCGCGGCGGCTGCGGACCAAGTCCAGCTCGCTCATCGGGGTCGTGGTCCAGAGCGTCGGGGACGGCTACATCGGCGACGTGGTGCTCGGCATCCAGAACCGCGCACGAGAGCTCGGCTACCAGCCGCTGTTCTTCTCCTCCGAGGGCCGCGCGGACCTTGAGGCCGAGGCACTGGAGGTGTTCCTGTCCGAGCAGGTAACGGAGTTCATCGCCGTCTCGCCAACCGGACGGCCGCAGCTACTGCGCCGGGCCGTGGACGAAGGCCTGCACGTCGCCGTCATCAACTGGGACACCGAGGTGCCGGCCCAGCTGTTCGAGACCGCCGAGCACGGGTCGATTGGCAAGCGCCTGACCCAGTTCGGCGCGCGGCTCAGCCAGGAGTCGGTCAGCCGCATCAGCTTTGACGACGTAGCAGCCGGTCGCCTGGCCGCCACCCATCTGCTCGGCCTCGGTCACCGTGACTTCGTGCACCTGCGTGGTCCGGGCGTCCGGTCGAGCCTGCTTCGCCTGCTCGGCATGCGGCAGGCGCTCGAAGCGGCAGGCAGGTGGCCGCAGCCGGTGCTGGTGGCGCCTTCTCCGGTCATGGCCAGCCGTGAGGAGGTGGTGACCAGCTACCTGCGCAGCGTAAGCCCGCCGCTGGCGATGGTCGCCTACGACGACATGGCGGCGGTAGCGGCACTGCGTGCAGCGCATCAGGCCGGCTGGCGGGTACCGGAAGACCTCTCGGTCGTGGGGATCGACGATATCCAGTTCGCTGCCTACACCAATCCGGGCCTGACCACCGTGGCGCAGCCCAAGCAGGACCTGGGCTCGCTGGCGGTCGACGCGTTGCTGGCCGCGCCAGACGACCTGCCGCCCACCAGGGTGCTTGACGGCCAGCTCGTCATCCGCGAGTCGACTGCCCCATCGACAGCGGCACAGCCGCTGGCAGGACAGCCTGCGGCAGCACTGCCCGCGGCAGCACTGCTCGAGCCAGCGCAGCTTGAGCTGCCACAGCCTCGACCAGCCCAGCTTCAACCCGCGCAACCTCGATCCGCGCAACCTCGATCCGCGCAACCTCGATCCGCACAACCCAGTTCTGCACAACCTCGATCCGCACAACCTCGGCTCGCATTGCCCGAGGGCTGGGGGTGACGCGATGACTAGCAGCATGCAATCGATCGACCTGGATCAAGGCACCCCGCAGGGCACCGGCCAGCCGGCCGGGTTGCGCGCCACCGCATTGCGGCGGCTGCGCCGGGACCCGGTCGCGATCTTCGCGTTCAGTCTGCTGGTGCTGCTCGTGCTCGCCGCGCTTATCGGCGGGCCGCTGGCCGCGCATCTGACCGGGCACGGGCCCAATCAGCAGTACCCGAACGCGCTCGCGTCGGACAGCCAGCCGCTCGGGCTCATGCAGCGCACCTACTTTGCGAACGGCACCGTGCACAACCCGCACGGCAGCCTGTTCATCCTCGGCGCCGACGAGCTCGGCCGCGACGTTCTGGTTCGCGTCCTGTACGGCGCGCGGATCTCGCTGCTGGTCGCCACCTCGGCGACAGCGATCGCGGTCGTCATCGGCGTCACGCTCGGCCTGCTGTCCGGCTACCTCGGCGGCTGGGTCGACGCGGTGGTGAACCGGATGACCGAGACGGCGATGGCGTTCCCGAACCTGCTGCTAGCCGTCGGCCTGGCGGTCGTCGTCGGGCCCGGCCTGCTCAACGTGGTCATCATCATCGCGCTGTTCACCTGGTACTACCCGGCCCGGATCGTCCGCGGGACCACGATCGCGACCAAGCGGATGACCTACGTCGCCGCCGCACGCACGGTCGGCGCCCGCCCGCGCCGGATCCTGCTGGTGCACCTGCTGCCGCAGGTCTGGGGACCGCTGCTGGTTTACGCCACGTCGATCATCGCCAACAACATCATTTTCGAAGCCGGGCTGTCCTACCTCGGCGTCGGCGTTCCGCCGCCGACGGCCAGCTGGGGGCAGATGCTCTCGGATGCGGTCACCTCCGGGATGTACCAGACCGACATCACGCTCGCGCTCGCGCCCGGTCTGGCCCTGGTCGTCACCATGCTGGCGTTCAACTTGCTCGGCGACAGCCTGCGGGACGCGCTGACGCCCGGAGGCCGCTGATGCGAACGGTCATCCTGAAGCGCCTCGGCGGCGCCCTTATCCAAGTGATCGCGATCACCGTGTTCGCCTGGTTGCTGTTCTACGTGATATCCAAGTTCACCGGCGCATCCCCGGCGCAGCGCATCGCCGGGAAAGCGGCCACCTCCCAGGAAATCGCCGAAGTCGCCAGGATTTACGGGCTGAACAAGCCGTACTGGGAGCAGTACGTGATCTTCATGGATCACCTGATCCACGGCAACTTCGGCTTCTCCTACGTCCAGATGCGCCCCGTGTCGCAGATCCTGTGGCCAGCGACCAGGGCTACCGCCTCGCTGGTGCTGGGCGCGGCCGTGGTCTGGCTGTGCATCGCGGCGCCGATCGGAGCCTACGGCGGGCTGCATCCCCGGTCGGTCGGCGACGTGACGGGACGTGCTCTCGCGATACTCGGCATGTCGATCCCGGTCTTCTGGCTCGCGCCAATGATCTCCTACTTCTTCGGCTACGAGCCCACCCAGGGCAAGATCCTCGGCTTGCCGATCGTGCACCAGGGCACGACCATCTTCCCGATCGTCGGCTACGTGGACTTGGGCCAGAACCCGGCGCAGTGGGCCTACCACCTGATCCTGCCGTGGATCACGCTGGCTATCGGATTCGCTGCGGTCTACATCCGCTTCATCCGGACCCTCACGGCCGAGCAGCTTGCCGAGGACTACACCCGCACCGCCAAGGCGAAAGGCGCCTCGACGGCACGCGTCCTGCTGGCCCATGTGGGCCGCAACATCGCGCCGACCGTGACTGTGCTGCTCGGCGCGGACATCGCGACAGCGCTCACCGGCGTGTTCTTCGTCGAGACCGTCTTCGCGATACCCGGCCTTGGCTACACCGGCCTGAGCGCCATCGAGAACCTCGACTACCCCGTCATTACCGGCGTGATCATCCTGTGCGCGCTGATCGCGGTGCTGTTGAACACCATTGTCGACCTGCTGCATACCGCACTCGACCCGCGGCTGCGGCGCATGACCGGCCAATGACGACACCGGCGACAGGCAAACAACTACCCGGAGGCACGAGAAATCGGAGATTGACATGACAGCACAGAAAGCCCGGCGCCGCTGGGCCAAAGCCGGAGCAGCGCTCGCTGCCGCGATACCGCTGCTGATTGCGGCATGCGGCGGCAGCACCGGCGGCTCCTCCGGCGGCAGCAGTTCCTCCACCACTAACTCCGGCGCGCCTAAGCCCGGCGTGGCCACCGGCACCCTCACTGCCGCGATGTCCTCGGGCGCCATCGACACCATGGACCCTAACGCGTGGTACTTCGCAGTCACCTGGGGCCTTGCGAACGGCCTGTGCACCACGCTGATCCGGTACGGCGACCAGGCGGGCACCGCGGGCACCGCGCTCGTGCCCGGCATCGCGGGCATGCCGGCGGTCAGCAGCAACGGCCTGACCTACACCTACACGCTGCGGCCCGGCGCCCGGTTCTCTGACGGTCAGCCCATCACGCCTGCCGACGTCAAGTACACCTACATGCGCCTGATGGCGCCTGCGGTCGACAGCGGCACCGGCTACTACTTCCTGGGGCTCGTCGGCGCTCCCCAGTACCTCGCCGGAAAGTCCACGACACTGCCCGGCATCACGACGACGTCTAACACTGTGACCTTCCACCTGACCGCACCGGACGGCGCGTTCCTTTACAAGACCGCGCTGCC
Organism: uncultured Actinomycetota bacterium; assembly: GCA_963831615.1. Taxonomy (GTDB): domain Bacteria; phylum Actinomycetota; class Actinomycetes; order Streptosporangiales; family Streptosporangiaceae; genus JAJYUU01. The sequence goes on from CAWHQU010000010.1 coordinate 117,933, forward strand.
GACGACCTGCCCGGTGCCGACCGGCACCCCGATGAAGCCGATCACGAACGGCTCGCTGGAGGAGAAGTACGCCAGCGGCCCGTTCAAGCTGCAGTCCTATGCCCCCGGCCGGCAGATCGTGATGGTCTTCAACAAGAACTACGACCAGTCGCTGGGCGTCCGCGGCCACGTCGCGAAGATCGTCTTCTCGATCGGCGTGCAGTCGACCCAGGCCCAAGAGGAGATCCAGGCGGGTCAGCTCGACTTCCAGACCTCTAACCTGGCGACTGCCGACATCCTGAAGATCTCGCACGATCCGGCGCTGGCGAGCCAGGTGCACACCTCGCCCCGGCCGTCGATCACCTACCTCTTCCTCAACAACGAGGTCCCGCCGTTCAACAACGTGGACGTGCGGAAGGCGATCAACTACGCGATCAACCGCACCGAGATCCTGCAGCAGTGGGGCGGTCCGCTGGCCGGCAGCGTAAGCGACAACATCATCCCGGCCGGTCAGCTCGACTACAAGCAGTTCAACCTCTACCCCGACACCCCGAACCTGACCGAGGCCAAGAAGCTGATGGCAGCGTCCGGCGTGAAGACCCCGTTCAGCACGGTGCTGCGGACGCAGAACGACGCACCAGGTTTCATGAACATGGCCCAGGTCATCCAGGCCAACCTTAAGCCGCTCGGGATCAACGTCCAGGTCGTCGGCTCGCCGAACAGCGTGAACGGTTCCTACATCGGCAACTACAAGGCGCGGGTGCCGATGGGCATCGAGCCGTGGTCGCTGGACTTCCCGGACGGGGAAGCCATCATCAACACCGGCTTCGACCCCGCGACGCCCAACGCGACCCCGAACCTCACCCGGTTCGGCGACCCGGCGTTCGTGGCCCCGTTCAACAAGGCCATTACGCTGCAAGGCTCCACCCGGGTGCAGGCCTACCAGCAGCTCGACGAAGAGCTGATGGCGCAACAGGCTCCGGTCGCGCCGATCTTCAACCCGCGCTGGTATGACTTCGTGTCGGCGCGGCTCGGCGGTTACGTCTACAGCGAGGCTATGGACGCCATCAACTACAACACGCTCTACATCAAGGGCTGAGGCGGGGCGCGCAAGTGACGGTATCCACCCCTGGTCACCGGGCGGGCGGCGAGACACTGGACTCGCCGGCCGCCCGGCCAGGGCCGCTCCTCGAGGTCACCGACCTCGCGGTCAGTATCCCGACCGACAGCGGCCTCATCGAAGCTGTGCGCGGGATTAACCTCGCGATCGGCCGCGGCGAGACGCTGGGCGTCGTCGGCGAGTCTGGCTCGGGTAAGACGATGCTGGCATTGTCCGTGATGGGCCTGCTGCCAACTGCCGCGCGGGTCAGCGGATCGATCCGGCTGGAAGGCTCCGAACTGGTCGGCGCCACAGCGGCGCAATGGCACAAGATCCGCGGCTCCCGGGTTGCCATGATCTTCCAGGACCCGATGACGGCCCTGAACCCGATGTACACGGTCGGCTGGCAGGTCGCCGAGTGCATCCTGCTGCACCGCAAGACCTCCAGGTCCGCTGCCATGGCCCGCGCGGTCGAGCTCCTGGCCGCCGTGGGCCTCCCCGAGCCCGACCGGATGGCAAAGCGCTTTCCGCACCAGTTGTCGGGCGGCATGCGGCAGCGCGTGGTGATCGCCATCGCCATCGCCAACGAGCCGCAACTGCTGATCGCCGACGAGCCAACGACGGCGCTGGACGTGACTGTGCAGGCGCAGATCCTCGACCTGCTGAAGTCCGTCCGGGAGCAGAGCAGCGCTGCCATGATCCTCATCAGCCACGATCTCGGCGTCGTGGCAGGCGTCGCCGACCGCGTGCTGGTGATGTACGCGGGGCGGACGGCCGAGCTTGGCGCCGTGGACGATGTGTTCGCCGCGCCCGCCATGCCGTACACGGCCGGCCTGCTGGCTTCGCTGCCGTCGCTCAGTCATCGCCGCGAGCGGCTCCCGGCTATCCCCGGAACCCCGCCGACCGGCCTGCGCTACGGGCCAGGGTGCGCGTTCGCGCCGCGCTGCCCGCTCGCCGCCGAGCCTTGCGCCATCGCACCAGAGCTGGTGGCGATCGGCACCGGGCACCTGGCCGCGTGTCATTTCGCCGGCCAGGAGGCCGGCGGCAGCGCAGCGATCGCACTGGAGAAGCCCGCCGCAGCTGCACCGCAGGCACCAGCGGATGACCGCACGGGCGGGAACGCCCGGCTGACTTGCGGACCCGCAGCGCGCAGCGGACACCGACGCTGGTCAAGCTGGCGATGTCGTGCTGGCAGTCAGCAACCTGACCAAGCACTTCCGGATCCGCGGCGCCGGGTACCGGTCCGTCGCGATCGTGCAGGCGGTCTCCGGCGTCGACCTCGAAGCTGCGCGCGGGCCATTGCCTGGCCCTGGTCGGCGAGTCCGGCTGCGGGAAGTCCACGCTCGCCCGGCTGCTGATGCGGCTGGAGGATCCGACCTCGGGCAGTATCACGCTGAACGGCCGCGACCTGACCAAGCTCTCCGAAGACGAACTGCGCGCCACCCGCCAGGACGTGCAGATGGTCTTCCAGGACCCGTACTCCTCGCTCAACCCGCGGCTGTCGGTCGGCGAGATCGTCGGCGAGCCGCTGACCGTGCACAAGATCCCGAACAAGGCCGAGCGGGTGCGGGAGTTGCTGCTCAGCGTCGGACTGGACCCGGTGGCCGGGGTCAGGTTCCCCGGCGAGTTCTCCGGCGGTCAGCGGCAGCGGATCGGCATCGCCAGGGCGCTGGCTCTTGATCCGCAGGCCCTGGTGCTGGACGAGCCGGTGTCGGCGCTTGACGTCAGCATCCAGGCCAGCGTCCTGAACATGCTCCGCGACCTGCAGCGCGAGCGGAACATGGCGTACCTGTTCATCGCGCACGACCTGTCGGTCGTCCGGCAGGTCGCCGACGAAGTCGCAGTGATGTATCTCGGCAAGATCGTCGAGCAGGGCCCGGCCGACCAGGTGTACGGCCAGCCCGCCCACCCGTATACGACCGCGCTGCTGTCTGCTGTCCCCGTTCCCGACCCGGCGGTCGAGCGCAGCCGCGAGCGGATCCTGCTGCACGGCGAGGTGCCGAGCCCGGTGAACCCGCCATCGGGCTGCCGGTTCCGCACCCGGTGCTGGAAGGCGGACGCGCGCTGCGCCGAAGAGGAGCCGCTGCTGCAGGTGCTGAGCAGCGCGCCCCAACCCGATGCCGTGCCCAGCCACGACGGCCCGCACCGGGTCGCCTGCCACTATCCGGAGCGCAGCGCATGACTGGCTGGCTGAGCGAGAAGGATCTGCGATGACGCGCTGTTATGCCTGGCCGCTGACTGTCGGTGCGGGCAGCGACCTGCAATTGCACGTTTCTACCCAGGTTGAGGAATTTGACGTGCGGTTGTTCCGGGTCGGCGCCGCTATCGAGGAGGTCGCCGTCCCGGCGGGCCGCTACCGTGGCCGTGACATGCCGCTCGGCCGGCCGGACGAGGCCTGGGGCTGGCCGCGCTACCTGGTCCCGCTCGGCGCCGAACTTGCCGACGGGGTGTACGTGGCGGTGCCCGTTCCGGCTAACGCTGCTCCGGCGGGCGATGCGGCCCCGGCCGGTTCAGGAGATTCGTCCGGTGCGGTGACAGCGGATGAGACGCTGCTGACCCGGCCGGACGCAGCGCTGTTCGTGCTGCGCAGGCAAGCCGCCGAGCCGGGCCGCCGCAAGATCCTTTATAAGCTGCCGACGGCCACCTATGCCGCGTATAACCAGCTGGGCGGCGTTAGCCTCTACGCCGGCGCGAACTGGGTCCGGGACTGGTCGGCGCAGGGTTACGTGGTCAGCCTGCAGCGGCCGGGTAACGGCGGCGTCGGCGGCAAGGTAATGGAAGGCGACGCGCCGGACCTGTACGCGCGCACCTCCCGGCGGCAGGTGTTCGCGCACTGGGACGCGCCGTTCATCGCCTGGCTTGAGCGGCGTGGTTACGCGCTGACCTACTGCACCGACTTCGACTTGCATGACGACCCGACGCTCCTGGCCGACGACGCCCTCGTGCTCAGCGCAGGACACGATGAGTACTGGAGCAGCCAGATGCGACGGCGCGTCCTGGAGTTCGTGGACCGCGGCGGGAACATCTGCTTCTTCGCCGGTGACGTCGCGTGCTTCGAGGTGGAGTTCGGCGCAGCAGGCGACCGGTTGTTCTGCGGGAAGATGAACGGCGGCGGTCCGGATGGCGCGGCCGGCAATCGCATGGGCGCGCTGTGGCACGTCAACGACCCGGAAGACTGGCTCACGATGTCCAGCGGCGCCTTCGGCGGCGGCTGGTGGGACGGCCGTCGCGCAATCGACGGGTATCACGCGGTCAATCCGGCGCACTGGGCGTTCGAGGGTGTCGAGTTTCCGCCCGGCGGCATCACCGGCGGTGACGACACGCCGGTCATCGGCTACGAGACCGACGGCGTCCGGATAGAGCGCGCATCCAGCCCGCCGCGGCTCAGCGAGCATCGCAAAGGCGGCGGCGGCGGCCGGTCATTGCTGGCACTGGCGCCGCTCTCAGCCGGCTGGGTAGCGGGCCCGGATCAGGCGAATGCGGCCATCATGATCAGGACGGCGCCATCGGGCGGCATCACGTTCTCCGTCGGTACCACTGACTGGCCGCTGGGGCTCGCGGATGAGGCGGTCGGCCGGATTACCCAGAACGTGGTGAGCAAGCTGGCCAGCCGTTCCCTGATCATCCACGGCCCCGTCTTCGCCGAGGGCGAGGCCGTGGGCGAAGGCGACCTGGTCGGTCCTGACCAGCACGTCCGCTGGTACCTCGATGGTGCTCAGGCGGATACGCTCGGCCTGGGTGACGTCCGCTGGGAGGTCACTCCGGGCAGCGCTGTCTCCGGCGATGCGACCGGTCTGCTGATCACGACTCAATCGGGTGCGGACGATGGCTGGCTTACCGTGACCGCCACGGCCGTGACCGCAGCCGGGGAGCCCTGCTTCGGGACCCGCACCGTCCGCGTCGCCGACACCGTCGAGTACCTGCGCCGCCGGATCGTCCGCGCGCTGAACGCGATGGCGAACCCGGACGAGCAAGGTGGCGCGCTCGTCGACCAGCATGCGTCCGAGGCAACGCTCGCGGACCGCGTCATCCCGGTCCGGCTGCCGTGGGTGCGCCAGTATGCCGAGACGCTGACCGAATTGATGGCGCAGCTGACGGAGATCTGGACGGCTGATAACCGGATGGCGGAGGCATCACTGCGACCAGACGAGCTCTGACAGCGAGTTCGCTGTCGGCCGGGGAGTTCGCGATCGGCAGGGCGGTCGCCCGCAATGCCGGAATGAGAGGACAGTTATGGACAAGGGGCAGCCGGAACAGGCGCATCCGGAACAGGCGCATCCGGAACAGGCGCAGCCGGCCGGACACCAGTTCCGGCTTGGTCTGGTCGGCGCCGGGCGAATGGGCCGCACTCATCTCGATGCGCTCGCCGGGTCCGGCTCAGTGCGCGTCGCCGGCGTCGCCGACCCGTCGCCGGATGCGCGCGCGGCAGTGACACAGGGCGGCACCCACGCTTACGCCAGCCTGCCCGAGCTGCTGGCCGGGGAGGCGCTGGACGGGCTGCTCATCGCGGCGCCAACAAGCAGACACCTAGCTCTTGTCAGCGAGGCACTGGGCGCGGGCCTGCCGGTGCTCTGCGAGAAACCGTGCGGCCTGACCGTCGCGGAGGCCGCCCGCTGCGCGGAGGAGGCGCAGCGGGCGGGCCTCCTGCTGCAGGTCGCGTACTGGCGGCGGTTCGTGCCGGAGCTCATCGCGCTGCGGGACCAGATCGCGCGCGGCGACTTGGGCAAGGTCCTCGCGGTGAACTGCTATCAGTGGGACGAGGCCCCGCCGGCAGCGGTCTTCAGGGACAGCAGCGGCGGCATCTTCGTCGACATGGGCGTGCATGAGTTCGACCAGGTGCGCTGGCTGACAGGTCAGGAGTTCGGCACGGTCTGGCCTGCCGCGTCCCGTGCCGCCGGAGCGCCCGGCGACCCCGACTGTGCGCAGCTGGTGGCCGAGCTCGACGGCGGCAGCACCGCGCTGGTGAGCCTGGGCCGCTGGCACCCGGCGGGCGACATCTGCCGGGTCGAGGTGTTCGGCACCGGCGGCTCAGTGTCCTGCCCGTTCCTGCGGCCTGCGGACGCCGGCCAGGTGTTCGCGCTGGCACTGCGGAACCAGGCAGAGGATTTCGCCCGCGCGGCGCTGGCGGGCCAGGCCGGCGCCGGTGCCGGCATCGCCGATGCGGTCGCCGCGCTCACTTTGGCAAGGACCGCCGCGGATTTGCTGGTAACTGCAGAGCAGCACTGAACAGGACGAGGAGAACGATGATCAAGATCGGCAACGCGCCGGTGAGCTATGGCGCGTTTGAGGTAACGGTGGGAAAGCGCGAAGGCGTGCCCAGCGCCACCGAGGTACTCGATGCGGTAGCGGCGGCCGGATATGAAGGCATCGACCTTGGCCCGGTGGGATTCCTCGGCCTCGGCAGCGGACTCCGTGACGCACTTGCCGTCCGCGGGCTTCTGCTGACTGGCGGTTACGTCGAAGTCGACGTGTCGGCTGACGAGGCGCCGAGTGCTGGTCTTGCCGAGCTTGCGCAGGTCTGTGATCAGTTCGACGCGGTCGCGTCACAGGTCACGAAGGAGTTCCTGCCCCGGCCGACCGTGGCGATCATCGGCACTCCCCCGGCAGCCTACGGGGAGTCCGGCGATCAGCGCTGGGCCCGGATCGAGCGCACCGTCGGCGACATCGTCGGCTACTGCCAGGGCCGGGGCTACGAGGCCTGCCTTCACAATGAGGTCGGCACTCAGATCGCGACGCAGGACGACGTGGTGCGCGTGCTGGAGTCGACGCCGGCCGCCCTGTGCCTGGATTCCGGGCACCTGGTCGCAGCCGGCGGCGACCCGGTCGCGATCCTGCGTGACTGGCGCGACCGGATCAGCCATTTCCACTTGAAGGACGCCATCCTGCCGCCATCCGGCGAGCCGTACGACGACGCGATGCAGTTGTGGGAAGGCGATGCCTTCTGCCCGCTGGGAGCTGGCGCCGGCCAGGTGGACGAGGTGCTTGCCGAGCTGAGGGCTAGCAAGTATGCCGGCTGGGTCGTTGTGGAGCAAGACGTGCTGCCCCGCGACCCGGCTGCCTACCAGCTGGCCAGCGCTCAGCAGGCTGAGAACCGGCGGTACCTGACGGCGCGGGGTTTCTAGTCGCCGACGCGCACCCACGCGCGCCTGGCCGCCGACTGCTCCATCGCGGTGCAAACCCGCTGAACCCGCAGCCCGGTCTGCAGGTCAGGCAGCCACGGCCCGGCAGGCCAGGTGTCGAGTAGCCCGCCAAGGAAGTTGACGAAGCTCGCGCCGTAACCGACGCCCTGTCCGATGGCCCACCAGTCGGCTTCGTACGGGTGGCTAGGATGCTCGGCCCTGATGGTGCGCATCCCGTAGTAGCGCTCGTCGTCGGCGGTCGTGCCGAGTCGCAGCTCGTTCAGCCGCGGGTAGCTGAACACGACCGTGCCCTTGGTGCCGTTGACCTCGATGGTGAAGTCACACGGGCGGCGCGCGCAGGTGCGCGCGACCTCGAGCACGCCGGCCGCGCCGCCATCGAACCGCAAAAGAGCGCTCGATGCGTCATCGATGCCGACGGACCGCGTCGCGCGCTCGCCCGGACCGGCGCGCCGCTTCGCGGTAAACGTCGCGGACTGCGCGCACACTTCGGCAACCGGGCCGACCATCCACTCGGCCAGGTCGACGAGGTGGCTGCCCAGGTCGGCGATCGTGCTGCCGCCGAGGTCAGCGTCAAAGCGCCAGTCGAACGGAATGCCGGGGTCGAGGAACTCGTCCGATAGCCAGTTGCCGCGCCAGAGCAGTACCTCGCCGATCTCACCCCCGGCGATGAGCTCGCGCATCAGCGCCACAGCCGGCAGGTAGCGGTAGTTGAACCCGATAGCGGCGAGCACGTTGCGGTCGGCCACGGCCGCGGCCGCCGCCTCGGCGTCAGCCAACCGGACTGCGAGCGGCTTCTCGCAGATCACCGCCTTGCCCGCGGCCGCTGCCGCGGTGATGATCTCGGCGTGCGTGCCCGGCGGGGTGCAGATGTCGACGATGTCAACCTCGGGGCTGGCAATCAGCTCACGCCAGTCGGTCGTCCAGTCAGCGAACCCGAGCGCGCTTGCGGCCTGGCGGACAGCGGCTTCGTTCCGCCCGGACATAACGGTCAGCCGCGGCCGCACCCCGCGCGGCCTGATGACCGGCGCTGCGGTGTAGCCGTACGAATGCGCTTTGCCCATCGCGCCATAGCCGACAACGCCGATCCTGACCTCTTCCGCGCTCGAATTGCCCGTCTGATCCTGGCTCAACTGTGCTCTCCGCTCGTCCGCCGGCCACCGCCGCGCTCCGATGATCACGGTATCGGTTGCGCTATCGATTTCGCATCGGCCGGCACCGCCTTCACCCGTTCGGTGGCCCACGGAACCCTCCATGGGTGCCTTATTGGTGGCGTCGAGACCCCAACGATCCGGCACCCATGAAGCGTCATCCGCGCGCAGCGTGCCGAAGCCCTAATCTGCCAACCATGAATAATGCCGGGAACGAGGACGAGCCGCTCTCGGTCGGCCTGCAGCGCTGGCGGTCGGAGCTAGCTGGCTGGGCCATTCCGGAGTACATCACTGCCGCGGTCACGGATTCGCCGTGGGTACTGCCCGGGGCCGTGTTCGCCCGCCGCGCCGACAGGCTGGCCGCAGCTCCGTCCGGCCCCTCGTTCGAGCGCGCCTGGGCTGCGCTCGACCCGCCGGGCAGCGTCCTCGACATCGGCTCCGGAGCCGGCGCGGCAAGCCTGCCATTGCTGCCCCGTTGCACTGAGCTGACTGCCGTTGACAGCGCGCCGGGCATGCTCGACCTTCTCGCGCAGCGAGCTAGCGCTGCCGGACTGTCGCCGCGCCTGGTGCCCGGAGCCTGGCCGGACGCCGCCGCCGAGGCCGGCCAGGCCGACGTCGTCGCCTGCCATAACGTGGTTTACAACGTGCCGGAAATCGAGCCCTTCGCCGCAGCGCTTACCGCAGCCGCGCGCCGGCGGATCGTCGTGGAGATGACAGCGACTCATCCGCTGGTGAGCCTGAATCCGTTCTGGCTGCAGTTCCACGGCCTGGCCCGGCCGACCGGGCCGACTGCCGATGACTTCCTCGCGATCCTGCTCGCGATGGGCGTGCCTGCCCGGGCAGAGCACTGGCAGCGGCCGGGCGGCCGGGACTACGGGAGCTTCGCAGAGCTGGCAGAAGTCACCAGGCGACGACTGTGCCTCCCGCCGGAGCGCACCGATGAGGTAAGCCGTGCACTCCGGCAGTCGGGCGTCGACCCGGACCACCCGATGGACCTGGGGACATCCGGCCGCGATGTCGTCACGATCTGGTGGGACGTCTGACCAGTCGGCGACTCGCCACAGCGGTTCCGGGCCGTACCGGGTTTGCTACGCAACGATTTGGCCACCGGGCCGTCTTGCAAGTAGAGAGATGTGGACAGCGAACGGCGATAGGCGGATCTGATGGGCGAATGGCCAGACGGCTGGTTCCGCGGACCGGGCTCGGACGACGGGGCCGCGGCTCCCGGTGGCGCCGATGCGAGCGCAGACAAAACCATAAGCATCCCGGCAGACCGGTACGCAGCCGGGCCGGCCGGCGCCACGGGGCGCCCTGTCCCGCCCGGCTCCTGGCCAGCGCAACCGCCGGCCAGCTCGACAGGCGGAGCTGGCTACGGAACGCTGGGCGGGGCCGGAAGTACCACAAGGTACGGCGGGCCGGCGGCGCCTGTTCGGTCACCGGCCAGGCCTGGCGGACCCAGCCTTCCCGGCTCAAGGTCCTGGCGGCGCTGGCTCCGCCCGAGGCGGATCTTCGGCGTGCTCGCGGTGATCGTGGCGCTGCTGCTAGTCGCCGGGATCGGCACCTATTTCTACCTAAATTCCAAGGTGACAAGAAGTAATATTCTGGTCAATTATGTCGGCCGGCCCGGTCCCGGATCGGGGACGAACTGGCTGATTGCCGGCTCAGACAGCCGCCAGGGCCTGAGCAAGCGCGAAGAGCGCCGGCTATCCACCGGGCAGCTCACCGGGGCGGGCCGGTCGGACACGATCATGATCCTGCACATCCCGGCTGGTGGCGGTAAGCCGTTGCTGATCAGTATTCCGCGAGACTCCTACGTGAACATTCCGGGCGTCGGCATGGACAAGATCAATGCCGCGTTCTCCATCGGCGGGCCTGCACTGCTCGCGAAGACGATCCAGAGCGACACCGGCCTTTACATCAACCACTTCATGGACATCGGGTTCGGCGGCTTCGTGCGCGTGGTCAACGCAGTCGGCGGGGTCCGCATGTGCCTGGTCCACAAGCTGTACGACCGCGCGTCCGGGCTCCACCTGCACCGGGGCTGCCAGGTCCTCAACGGCGCCCAGGCGCTGGCCTACGTCCGGGACCGGCACGACTTCGCCACTCAGGACCTCCAGCGCGAACAGGACCAGCGGATCTTCCTCTCGGCACTGCTGAAGAAGATGACCAGCATCGGGGTGATCCTGAACCCGTTCGCGTCGCTGCCTGCCGCCAGCGGTGTTGTTGGCGCACTGACCGTGGACCAGAGCACGAGCCTGTATCAGCTCCTCGGCGTAGCAGAGGCGATGCGGAATCCGCAGACGACCACGGTGCCGATCGCGAACGCGAACTATCCCACGTCGGCTGGCGATGCTGTCCTGTGGAACAGTTCACAGGCCAAGGCGCTGTTCAACGACCTGCAGACCGGACAAGCGGTGCCGAAATATCTCATCGCCGGCTCACGACAGGGGCGCTGAGCCTGGGCTAGATCGCCGGTCGCCACGGTTACTACCCGTTATCTGCGAAGGTCAGGCTCAGGATGCATTCAGGTAACCTTCAGGGGATGGGCGGAGACTGAGTAGATGAACAGCCAGTCCAACGGGAAAGGGCCGGACGCCCGGCTGCTCGTTGTCGAAGACGAGCCCAACATCCTGGAACTGCTAGCGGCTAGCTTGCGCTACTCCGGGTTCGAGGTGGTCACGGCCGCAGCAGGCAACGAAGCGGTTCAGGCCGCTCAACGGCACCGGCCGGATCTCATCGTGCTCGACGTCATGCTGCCCGACATGGACGGCTTCGACGTGATCCGCCGACTGCGCGGCGGCGGCGCGCAGATCCCCGTGGTGTTCCTGACCGCTCGGGACTCCACCGACGACAAGATCAGGGGCCTGACCCTCGGCGGTGACGATTACGTCACGAAGCCGTTCAGCCTCGAGGAGGTCATCGCACGGATCCGCGCGGTCCTGCGCCGGACCAGGGGCGACGGGAGCGAGCCGCCGCCCCGGCTGAAGTTCGCTGACCTGGAACTCGACGAGGACAGCCACGAGGTCTGGCGTGGCGGCCACCAGATCCAGCTTTCTCCCACCGAGTTCAAGCTGCTCAGGTACTTCATGGGGAACGCTAACCGGGTGCTGTCCAAGATGCAGATCCTCGACCACGTCTGGGACTACGACTTCCGCGGCGACACCGGGATCGTGGAGTCTTACGTCTCGGTGCTACGGCGCAAAGTCGACACGACCGAGCCGCACCTGCTGCACACGCTGCGCGGTGTTGGCTACGTGCTCAGGCTCCCGCACGCCTCCTCCTCGCCCTCCTAGGCACTGACCAGCTTCATGGCTCAAGCTGCTCGCACCGGCTTCTGGCGGTCCGTCAGGGAACTGCCGGAGCGCACTCCGCTGCGCGTCAAGCTGATCACGGCGGTCCTCGCGCTCGTCATCGTCGCGCTCGCCGTCATCAGCTTCGCAGGTATCACCTACATCAAGGGTTACCTGATCAACCGTGCCGACAGCCAGTTGCAGGCGGAGGCTTCTTACCAGGCCTACGGCTACTCCGCCCGCCAACCTGCCAGCCTGGGCCCGCAGATCGGCGAGCGAAGCCTGGTCGAAGCGATCGCGCCGTCCGGGCAGGCGTTTCCGGGAAGCCGGGGCCCCCAGGCCTTCCAGCTCAGCAGCACCGACCCCAGGATCCCGATGTCAGCGTCCTGGCTGGCTGCTCACGCGGGAAAGCCGGTGACAGTTCCGGCCCAGAGCGGCGGCGACCTGTGGCGAGTGATTGTTCAACCCGGACAGCAAATCCCCCTGTCGAACGGGCAGAGCTTCACCGGCACGGAAGTCATCGGCCTCGACGTCACCGATGTCTACGCCACGATCACGCGACTGGAAGGTTTCGACATCCTCCTGAGCGTCGGTATCGTGCTCATCCTCGCGTTGCTCGCGACTGCGGCCGTCCGGGCCAGCTTGCGGCCGCTGACCGACATCGAGGAGACCGCAGGCGCGATCGCGGCCGGGGACTTGAGCAAGCGCGTACCGGACCACGATCCGCGCACCGAGGTCGGGCGCCTGAGCCGGTCGCTGAACGCGATGCTGAGCCAGATCGAGTCCGCCTTCCAGGCCAGGTCGCGATCGGAAGAGTCTGCGCGGCGGTCCGAAGAGCGAATGCGCCAGTTCGTTGGCGACGCAAGTCATGAGCTGCGCACGCCGCTGACGGCAATCCGCGGGTTCGCCGAGTACTACCGCCAGCGCGGCGGGGTCGCCGCTGGCGAGGCTCCCGCTGGCCAACGCTCCCGCTGTCGACACGACCTCAGACACTGCGAGCGCGAACGGGGCCGCCAGCCGACGGGGTCAGCTGGCATCGGCCGACATGGACCGCATCATGCGGCGTGTCGAACAAGAATCTGCGCGGATGGGCATCCTGGTCGAGGACATGCTGCTGCTGGCCAGGCTGGATCAGCAGCGCCCGCTCGCAGCGCACCCGGTCGACCTGCTGACACTCGCCGCCGACGCGGTACATGACGCGCGGGTAGTCGCACCAGCGAGGAGCATCAACCTGACCGTCAGCTCCGGAACCGCGCTGCTCGTTATCGGTGACGAAGTACGGCTGCGACAGGTCATCGGCAACCTGATGAGCAACGCGCTGACGCACACGCCCGAGGGCACGGCGATCGATGTGCTGATCCGCTCCGGCAACCTGGACGAGTCGGCCAGCGCCACCGCGGCCGCGCATCCGGACAACGCCGCCGAGGCAGCCGTTGACCACGAACCCGAGCCGGATGGCGACGCCGACAGGTACAACGCAGACGACAACGTGCGCTGGGACGCCGAGCACATCCCGCCGCCGCCCGACTCAGCGGCGGCTAGCCAGCCCGCCGAGCGCCATACGGCAGAACGGGTCGCGGCCGGGCCGGCGGCGGTGCTCGAAGTTACCGATCACGGGCCGGGCCTGACGAGCGAGCAGGCCGGGCACGTGTTCGAGCGGTTTTACCGGGCTGATGCGGCGCGCTCGACCGGCGGGACCGGCCTGGGGCTCGCGATCGTCGCGGCACTGGTCGCTGCTCACGGCGGAACGTGCTGGGTCCGCTCGCGTCCGGGCGAGGGCGCGACGTTCTGCATCGCGCTGCCACTGTCGCCTGAGGCCATGCAAGGTGCGCCGGACGACTTTGACAGCGACGCGGGCGACGTCGTCGCCGAGACCGGGTGCCAGCTCTGAGACTGGCGAGCACGGCACTGCTGAGACTGGCGAGCAAGGCAGTGCCCAGACTGGCACCGCAGAGACTGGCACTGCCGAGACTGGCGCTGCTGAGACTCGCGGCGCGCCGGGCCATCCGACCGGTCCCGGCTCCGCGCACGCCGCGGGCGCGCGGGCTGAGCTAGGCAGCTAGCCCGCTGTGGGTGCCTGGTTACTGGCGCTCTAAGCGCACCAGATCGGCACCCACGAATGCTCTTTCCGCCACGCGCGGTCGCTGAACCTCAGATAGCCAGGACGGCCCGCGCGGCGCCGAGCGCCGCGTCGCGGTACGACCCGCCGAACAGGCAGACGTGCACTAGCAGCGGATGCAGCTGGTGCAGCGGCACCCTGGTACGCCAGCCATCGGCTAGCGGGTTGACCTCGGCGTACGCCGCGAGAATCTGATCCAGGAAGGGCGCGCCGAAGAGCGCCAGCATCGCCAGGTCGGTCTCCCGGTGGCCGCCGTGCGCGGCCGGGTCAATCAGCCAGCCGCGGCCGCCGGACCACAGCACGTTGCCGGACCAGCAGTCGCCGTGAATCCGGCTCGGCGGCGAAGGCGGTCCCGCCAGCTCCGCCGACCGGGCTGCGGCGGCCTCGATCAGCCTGGTGTCGGCCGAGCCGAGTGTTCCCGCGTCGCTCGCGATCCGGGCATAGGGCAGCAGCCGGTTCACCGCGTACCAGTCCGGCCAGTTGCCGGCCGGGTCGTCCGGCAGCGGCAGGCCCGCGATCACGCCGCGCCACGGGGCTCCGAAGCGTGCCGCGCCGGCAGCGTGCAGGCGGGCAAGTTCCCGGCCGAATGTGCTTGCAACCTCGGGCGTCGGCCGGCCGGTGTCGATCCAGTCAGTGACCAGGCAGACCGGGTCGCTGCCCAGGACCGCTGGCACTGGAGCCGCTCCGGCTTCGCCGAGCCAACGGAGGCCGTGGGCCTCGGCTGCGATGGCGTCGTGCCCGTTCCCGGAAAGATCTTGATTTTGCACTTTGGCGAACACCTGACGGCCGCCGGCCAGTGTCAGACGGTAATGAAGGACGCCGTGCCCTCCGCCCAGGCTGTGCACAGCTAGCAACTCGGAGCCAAGCAGCCGCTCGAGCCGGGTCCTGATCGCCCGGTCCACGGGGCGCCTTACCGCAAGGCCGCGAGCTGGCGGGCCAGGTTCCGGGCCGCGGGCTCGACCAGGTCGAATACCTGGGCGTACTCCTCCGGGCCGCCGTTGTACGGGTCGGGAACCTCGGCTTGGCCAGCGGCGTCCGGATCAAACGAGCGCATCAGCCTGATCCGGCGGCCCAGTTCGCTGTCGCCATCCGCCATGCGCCGAAGGTTGGCCAGGTTGCTTTTGTCCATGGCAAGCAGCAGGTCGTAGCCGGTCAGCCAGGACGGCTGGATCTGGCGGGCCTCGTGCCCCGATCCGTCGTAGCCGCGGCGGGAGAGCTCGGCCCTGGCGCGAGGATCCATCGCCTCGCCCAGGTGCCAGTCGCCGGTTCCCGCGCTGTCGACCTCAACCTTGCCGTTCAGCCCGGCTGCCGCCAGCTCGTCCCGCAGGATGACCTCGGCCATCGGGGACCGGCAGATGTTGCCCAGGCAGACGACGCAGATCCGGTACGGCCGGCGCGGATCGCGTGGCGGCGGCAGGGCGCTGGCGGCGAAGGAGTCTCTGGCCATGGCACCAGCATGCCCGATCGTAAGACCCTGCCCGCCACCTGCCACGATGTACCGCATGGCCCGATCTGATCAGTACCGGTCGTTGTCGTTCTGGCACGACACCGTGCCCGGGGCCCTTGAGCCTGGCGATCCGCTGCCTGGTGACTTGGACGCGGACGTGGCGATCGTCGGGGCGGGCTTCACCGGCATGTGGACGGCGTATTACCTGACGCGGCGCGTCCCTTCGATCCGCGTGGTGGTGTGCGAGCGTGAGATCGCCGGGTACGGCGCCTCAGGGCGGAACGGCGGCTGGTGCTCGGCCCTGTTCCCGGCCTCGCTGGCGAAGCTCGCCCGGATGAGTAACCGGGAGGGGGCCATCGCGATGCAGCGCGCGATGCACGCGACCGTGGATGAGGTGGGCATCGCTGCTGCGGCGGAGGGCATCGACTGCCACTGGGCTAAGGGCGGCACGGTCATGCTGGCACGCTCCCCCGCCCAGCTCGAGCGGGCGAAGGCCGAAGTATCCGAAGCGCGCGAATTCGGCTTCGGGGACGAAGACGTGCGACAGCTGAGCGCTTCAGAAGCGCAGTCGATGGCTGGCGCCGCTGGTGTCCTTGGCGGTACCTACACGCCGCACTGCGCAGCCATTCACCCGGCGCGGCTCGCGCGCGGACTGCTGGAGGCCGTGCGGCGCGCGGGAGCTCAGGTCTACGAGCAGACGCCCGTACTGGAGCTGCTGCCGGGGCGAATGGTGACGGCGTCGGGAACCGTGCGAGCGCGGCACGTGATCCGTGCGACTGAGGGCTACACGCCAGGACTGCGCGGTTACCAACGGGCAGTGGCGCCGGTGTACTCGCTGATGATCGCGACCGAGCCGCTGCCGGAGGCAGTCTGGGAATCGGTCGGGCTGGCCGGCCGGCCGACCTTCGGTGATCTCCGGCACCTCATCATCTACGGGCAGCGGACTGCGGACGGACGGCTCGCGTTCGGCGGGCGGGGGGCGCCTTACCACTTCGGCTCGTCCGTTCGGCCGTCCTATGACCAGGTACCCACCGTATTCGCGGCCCTGCGGCGGACACTGGGTGAGTTGTTTCCGGCAGTGAAGGATGTCCGGGTAACCCATCACTGGGGCGGTCCGATCGGCGTGCCGCGCGACTGGTGCGCGTCGGTTGGCCTGGATCGCTCGACCGGGATCGGGTGGGCCGGCGGGTACGTGGGAGATGGCGTTTCCACTACGAACCTGGCCGGCCGCACGCTGGCCGACCTGATCACCGGGACCGACAGTGAGCTCACCAGGCTGCCATGGGTCGGGCACCGGTCGCCGGACTGGGAGCCTGAGCCGCTGCGCTGGCTGGGCCTGAACGCCGGGCTGCAGGCTATGGGTCTGGCTGACCGGGAGGAGGGCCGCAGCGGGCGGCCTTCCAGGGTGGCTGGGTTCATGGGCCGGTTCCTCGGCGAGTGAGGTCGCTGTACCGGCGGCTGTACCGACGGCTGAGGCGGGCGTGCCCGATTGCCGAGCGGGGACCCGGCGGCCGAGCCGGGCGTCCCGGCGGCTGAGCGGGGCTCATCGCGTAGTCTTACGCGCAGAGACGTGGGCAAGTGGCCGTCGCCGGCGGGCGGCGGGTGTGATTCGCACCCGTTGGTGAGTTGCGCTACGATCGCCAAGTCTCACGCGCCGCTAGCTCAATTGGCAGAGCAGCGGACTCTTAATCCGCGGGTTCGGGGTTCAAGTCCCTGGCGGCGCACCCGTTCTGACCTGCGCTGATGCCTGATCGCTGCATCAGGGGTGATCTTGTGTGGGGCTGGACTGGGGCCGTTATGGGGCCGCAGCCGTCCGCTCCACGGCTTTGCCGGCTCGCGATCTGTACGGGCCCGGTTGGTGCGCAGCGTTCAGCTCGGCCTGGTGCGCCGGGCAATCCAGGTGGTGCGTGTTCGGCTGGCTTCCTGTGGTGTCGGCGGTGCTGGCAGTGTGCCCATTGGGCCTGTGAGAGCGCTTGCCTGCAGGGGATCAGCGCGGGTCCGGCGGGGAGGCCGTCCGATCTGGCGTCCCGCGTGGGCCCGCGACCGGCCCCCCGGCTGAGGCCTGCCGCGTTTCCGTCGCCGCGCGTGCCCGCCCTGGCGCCGCCGGCGGCGGGTGCCAGGAACGAAACACCCGGCCTGGACGATCAGGGAAGCGACCTTCTCCGCGGCGGCGCGGGCGACGTCATGCAGCACCGAGGTATAGGTCGGCGGTCAGCACGATGCTGGAGTGACCGAGCATCTCCTGCACGGAGCGCAGGTCCACGCCCGCGGCCAGGGCCAGGGCCAGCGTGGCCGCGCCATGACGCAGGTCGTGTAGCCGCACCGGCGGCAGCCCGGCCTCGGCCGCTAGCGTCTTGAACATGCGGGTCAGCCGGTCGGGAGCCATCGGGTCGCCGTTCGGGCCGGTGAACACATACCCGCCGGGGTGGTAGCCAGGCCCAAGGCTGGCGGCCTCGGTGTGCTGCCGGTCGCGGTGCGCCAGCAGCGCCGCAACGGTAGTTTGGCAGTGCGATCACCCGCAAGCTGTGTGGCGTCTTTGGCGGGCTGACAGTCAGCCGCCCGTCGTATTGCTGCAGCTGCTGGCTGATCACCGCGGCCTTGCCGTCCAGGTCTACGTCGCACCAGCGCAGCCCGGGTGCCTCGCCGCGGCGCAGGCCGCGCAGCGCGATCAGGTGGTAGGCGGGATACAGCCGCTGACCCTTGATGGGCTGGAGGAACTGCGCGGTCTGGGCGGCGGTCCACACGGCGACCGGAGGGCGTTCCCCGGTGCGCTGCCAGTGCTCGATTCGCTCGGATCTCCACACCACCGCGCGCGGCCTGTGACCGCGCGGGAGCTCGACGCAGCTGGCTGCGGTGCGCACCCACATGAAAGCGGCCGCCGCAGCCGCGACCGTGCCGGACCAGGCCGAGCCTCCCTAATCCGATGCGGCGACTAGGCGTCGTTCCGGCCGCAGCGCCCTGATTACGCAGACCCCTGCGCCGCGCGGCGCCAGCGTCGCCGCCGCCACAGGCGAGTACCTGGCTTGCGATGCGTTGATGGAAAAGTAGACGCCTGCCGCCCAGGTCGTCAGTGGACGCGGAGCCTGGCGCGGTGTCACGCTGGCGGAAAGCAGGATTCACGGAGGGACTAGGCGTGTCCGGCGCGGACGTGCTCTGGGAGCGGGAGGCGGTAAGCGACGCCATCGCCGGGCTCCTCGAGCGCACTGCGGCGGGAGGCGCCGGGGCACTTTTCATCCTCGGCGATCCTGGACTGGGAAAGACGACACTTGTCGACCGGGCTCGTCAACTGGCAACGGGTCGAGGCTTCGTAGTCGGCTCGGGCCGTGGCGATCCGATGGAGACAGCGCTGCCGTTCGGCCTGCTCATCCAGGCATTTACCGAGCTCGGCGGATCCAGCATCTTGCAGGAGACGGGATCTGAGCTGACGGGATCCGACGTCCGCGGCGCGCAGTTTTACAGTGCGCTGCGGTGGCTGGGGACCCGCGGCGCTGGCCCGGCGCTGATCGCCCTGGATGACCTGCACTGGGCAGATGCTGATTCGCTGTCACTGCTGTCGTTTCTTTGCCGCCGGCTCGGCACGCTGAAGGTCGCCGTGATCGCCGCGCTGAGGTCATGGCCGGCTGAGGCCGACGGGCTGGCCGCGCGGCTGGCAGGAGACGGACACGCGGCGACCCAGCGGCTCGCGCCGCTAGGCACAGCGAGCGCGGGCGCGCTACTAGCCGCCAGGCTTGGCCGGGAGCTACGCGAGGAGGAGGCCGCGCGTGCCTGGGACGTCAGCGCTGGGAACCCGTTACTGCTCGAGCAGCTCGCCCTGATGGCCGCCAGGGGCGAAGAAATCCCGGGACGAGTGCGCCCTGATGTTCAGGCAAGTCCTGTGGACCTGCTGCTCGCCAGGTTCGCCGGCCTGCCGGCCGCCGGAATGCGCTGCGCCCAGGCCGCGGCCGTTCTGGGCGACCGCTTCCGCGCCGGGATCGCGCTGCAGCTCGCCCAGCTGACTGACGCCGAAGGTGATCTGGCGCTGGAGGCACTCGATCGCAGCGGCCTGGTGCTGGAGGCCGTCGTGGGAAGCTTGCAGTTCGCCCATCCCCTGTTCCGCCAGGCCCTGTACGACGACCTGGGCGCTGCGCAGCGCGGGCGGCTCCACGCTCGCGCGTTCACGCTGCTAGCCGATCGCGGGCTCGACGCTGAGGCAGCCGAGCATGCGATCCAGGCGGGCCTGGCTGGCGATGCGCGGGCGATCAGCCTGCTGGAGCGGGTCGGCCGCTCCGCGCAGCGGGCCGGCGCGCTCGCGACTGCGGTCACCGTCCTGGAGGCCGCGGCGGGGCTGGCCGGCGAGCAGGCCATGCCCAGCTTGCTCGTGAGCTACGCCGATGCGCTGACCTTCGCAGGCCGGTCGGCCGAGGCCGCCAGTGCCTGCAACCGGGTCCTGTCCCGGCCCGCTCTGCCCGCGATGACCCGGGCCGCGGCGCTGCGCAGCCTGGCCCGAGCCCTGATACACGCGGGTGCCTACCCGGCCGCAGCGGACCGTTTTAAGGAATGCGCCAGCCTGACCGCAGACGCCGATCCCCGCGCCACCGTCCGCACCTACCTCGCCTACGGCCATGCAGCCTGGCTGTGCGCCGGCCCCGGGCAGGCGCACCGCGTCATGACCACGGCCAGGCGGGACACCACGCCGTACGGTCACGCGCTGAGGCGGCAGGTCGATGCAGCGTGGGGCCTGACGGCCGTGGAGACCGGGGATCCGCGGGGGCTAGAACTGGCCAGAGCCGCTGCGTGCAGCGTCGAGTCCGACCCGTCATCATGGGCCGTCGATGCTGCCTCGGTCTGGGGGGCGCTCATCACGTACGCGTCGGCGGCCAAGTACACCGAGCGGCTGGCCGAATCAGAGCATTTCTTTGGCGTTGCCCTTCAAGCCGCCGAGCAGCTATGTGCCGTCGGGGTAGAGGCTGTGGTCGTCGTCGCTTGCACGGACACGCTGATCAGGCGGCTGCGCATCGGCGAGGCAGCCCAGATGGCCGAGCGGGCCGGCAGGCTCACCGACCTTGTCCCGCTGGCCGGGCCGCTCGCTGCGGCAGCGCGTGCCCTGGTGCTGCTCCATACGGGCCGGCTGGAGGACAGCGAGGCATGCATCAGCGCGGCCGAGCCGATCGTCAAGGCCATCGGCGCCTGGTCGGCCGAGCTGTGGCTGTCTTACGCCCGGGGGTGGCGGCTCGTTGCCGAAGGACGGTTCGCCGAGGCGAGCCAGACGTACGCCGGGATGGAAGCCACGACTCGACGCGTCGGGATCGGCGAGCCCTGCGAGGTGCCCTGGGCGGGCCACGCGATCGCCGCGTACCTCGGCTGCGGCAGGCGGACCGATGCGCTGCGGCTCATCTCCTGGCTCGATGCGTGCGCCGAGCGGCTGCCGTGCCTGTGGCCGCGAATCGCTGCGCTCAGCGGCAGGGCCCGGCTAGCCGAGAGCGCCGGTGATCACAGGGGCACGGATGCCTTCTTCCGCGAGGCACTCGACCTGCACGGCCAGACGGATCTTCCGCTCGAACGGCTGCAGACCTTGCTGGAGTACGGGCGGTTCCTGCGGCGCAGCGGCCAGCCGGTCGCCGCCCGGCCGCTGCTCGCGCAGGCACACCGGCTCGCGGCCGATTCCGGAGCGGCCTGGCTCGCCGGCCTGGCCAGCCAGGAGCTCAAGGTCGCCGGCGGCCGTCGCCGCAGCCGGGCCGAGCCGGCAGCGCTCACAGCGCAGGAGCAACGGGTGGCTGAGCTAGCGGCGGCGCGGTTCAGCAACAAGGAGATCGCCAATCAGCTCTACCTCTCCGAGAAGACGATCGAGAGTCATCTTCAGCGGATCTACGCCAAGCTCGGGATCCACTCCCGCCGGGAACTCCTAGCTGTCAGCAGCCGGCGAGAGCCGCCGCCTGGTTGACCGGCACGAGCGACCGGTAACTCCCCGCCGATCGCCATCGCCCTCCCGTCCCACGCCGGCTTCGTGATACGCCCATCGCAGCAGCCCCTTCCGACTGCATGCGGCGGCTCGGGCCCATGACGAGGGCGGTGCGGCCGGTTCCGGTGATAGGCCGGCTCGAGAAACGTCGCGGCACGCGGCGCGTCGCGCCAGGGCATCGCCTGCAGCGGTCAAAGCCTCTGGTTTCCCGCGGGTGAACCGGAGGGAGGCAGCAGCAGCAGGTCTACCTCCCGAGCGGTCAGTCAGCACAAACGGTGCTCCCGGAGCGACCGGCCGCAACCCCACGACCAGGCCGCTACCCGCGCGATGACGTCCGGTCCAGTGGCCAGGCTCTACAGCCTCGTCAGCCGCCACGGCGAGCAGTCGGGCCTGGGTGGGCTACATGCCCTCGATGTGCCTGTCGCTCTCGTAGGTGCTGATTGGCCCGAGCAGTCGCCGACGTGTCCTCCGGACTGGAGGCGCGAGCAGCGCTGCGGCCGGAGGTCAAGGAGGAGACCGGGCTGGACGTCCGGGTTGGCCGCTCGGCTGCCGCTTGCCGCCAGAGGGCGGGCCAGCCCAGGCTAGCGGCGTCCGCTGGTGCTCTGGCACAGCGATCAGTCAGCTGCAGCGCCCGGAGGTGCGGGTGATCCGTTCGGCCGGGAATGCCGAGGCCGTGTCCTTGCTCAGCCAGTGTCGGTCAGCAGAGGCCGGAGTGCTTCAAGGACCGAGGCGTCGTCGATGGTGGCCGGTGTGGGCTCGTTGTTGCCGTCGGCGATGCCGCGCATGGTTTTGCGCAGTATCTTGCCGGAGCGGGTCTTGGGCAGTCCGGCGATGATGTCCACTCTGCGCAGGGCGGCGACGGCGCCTATCTGGTCGCGGATCAGCTCGACGAGTTCGGCGCGCAGCGCACCGGGGTCGGCGTCGATGCCTGCCTTGAGCACGACGAATCCACGGGGGATCTGGCCCTTGAGTTCGTCGCTGACACCGATGACGGCGCATTCGGCCACGGCCGGATGGCTGGCGAGGACTTCTTCCATTTCCCCGGTGGACAGCCGGTGGCCTGCGACGTTAATGACGTCGTCGGTGCGGCCCATGACGTACAGGTACCCGTCGCCGTCGCGGTATCCGCCGTCTCCGGTGAGGTACGCGCCGGGGTAGCGGTCCAGGTAGGAGCTGATGAACCGCGGGTCGTCGCCCCACAACGTGGTCAGGCAGCCGGGCGGCAGCGGCAGCCGGATCACAATGTCCCCGGTGGTTCCAGGTGGGACGTCGGCTCCGGTAGCCGGGTCGACCACATGCACGTCGTAGCCGGGTACCGGCACGGTGGGCGAGCCGGGCTTGGTGACCATCGGATCCAGTCCCATCAGGTCGGCGGCGATCGGCCAGCCGGTCTCGGTCTGCCACCAGTGGTCGATCACCGGGACGCCGAGCATTTCGCCTGCCCACCGGTAGGTTTCCGGGTCGAGGCGCTCACCGGCCAGGAACAGGTACCGGAAAGCGGACAAGTCATGCTGGCGGGCAAAGTTACCGGCCGGATCTTCCTTCTTGATCGCCCGCAACGCGGTGGGCGCGGTGAACAGCGACTTGACCTGGTGCTCGGCAATCACCCGCCAGAACGCCCCGGCGTCCGGCGTGCCGACCGGCTTGCCCTCATACAGCACCGTGGTGCAGCCCGCCAGCAGCGGGGCGTAGACGATGTAGGAGTGCCCGACTACCCAGCCGATGTCGGAGGCGGCCCAGAACACCTCGCCGGGCCGTGTGTCGTAGATGTGCGCCATGCTCCAGCGCAGCGCGACCGCGTGGCCGCCGTTGTCGCGGACGACGCCCTTGGGCTTGCCGGTGGTGCCGGAGGTGTACAGGATGTAGAGCGGATCGGAGGCGGCCACCGGAACGCATCCGGCCGGCTCAGCGCCGACCATCGCCTGCTCCCAGTCCAGGTCGCGGCCGGCGACCAGGGAAGCAGGTGCCTGCGGGCGCTGCAGGATCACGCACCACCCCGGCTTGTGGGCCGACAGCCCGATCGCCCGGTCCAGGATTGGCTTGTACTCCAGCACCCGGCCGGCCTCGATCCCGCAGGACGCCGACACCACGACCGCCGGAGTCGCGTCATCGATGCGCAGTGCCAGCTCACGCGCGGCGAAGCCGCCGAACACCACCGAATGCACGGCGCCAATCCGCGCGCACGCCAGCATCGCGACCACCGCCTCGGGGATCATCGGCATGTAGATGATCACCCGGTCTCCGGCGCCTGTCCCCAGGCCGCGCAGCAGCCCAGCGAACCGCGCTACCTCATCCAGTAGCTGCCGGTAGGTCAGGATGCGGCAGGTACCCGTCACCGGGCTGTCGTAGATCAGCGCTGCCTGGTCGCCGCGGCCGTCGCGCACGTGCCGGTCCACGGTGTTGAAACAGGTGTTCAGCACCCCGTCGGCGAACCAACGGTAGAACGGCGGGTTCGATCGGTCCAGCACCACCGTCGGCTGGCGATACCAGTCGACTCCCTGGCCAGTGCTGCCCCAGAACTCCTCCGGGCTCTCCAGGCTGTCGCGGAATGCTTTCGCGTAGCGGCCCATGACGACACTGCTCCTCACTATGTTCAGGCATCCGAACTTCTGCAGAAGTACCGGCCGAAAGAGCCTCACGGCCCGCACGGCGTGTCGCCTCGTTCCCCACTGGCGGCACGCAGGCTGTTGATGGCGCTCATCAGGTCGATCCAGCCGTGAAATGCAGTCCGGGACGGACTGCCCGGGCAGCCGACCGAGCCGCTCAGCGGCTCGGTGTCAGCGATGATCAGGTCAAGGACCAGCCGGCCCGCTGGCGGAGGAGTTCCCGGTGCCGCGGTCACGCTGGGCTCCGGTCGGTCCCCTCCTGTCCGGCCGGGGCGCTCGGAGCCATCTGATGCCGACATTCAGCCCCCTCGCGCTTGATGTGCCTGCCGCCCCCAGGTCCTCCGAGGATCGCAGCAGCGCGCCGCCGCAGCATCGGGGGAATCCCCCGATGTTTAGGATCCTGCGCATCCACCGCGTTGGCGATGAGTTCGCACCGCGAGTGAATGGCGACCTCGGCGCAGACGCGCTCAAGGCGGGATTCGACAGTGCTGCCTGCCAGGACCAGCTGGCGGGCGTCGCCCGAACCTACCTGTGCCTGTCGGTGGTCGAGTGCGTTGACAGGCTGGCGGCGCAACAGGTCGCGCAGGCGTCCCTGGCTGCTCGTGCCGGGGCGGACATGGATCAATTGGCCAGGTGGATCTCGGTGGGCGTGGAGCGCGGCGAGACGATCCAGGCCAGTCGACGCGTCATGCCCTGACCGTCAGCGGCGGATGTCGCGTCGCCGCAGCCGCCCTGACTTTCGCGGGTCAGGCGGGGGGAGTGGCACCCGGAACGCCCGATCGCATTGCGGGCAGTGGACGGTTCGGTACCCGGCCGTGGGCGCGTCCCACTGGTGATGGCAGCGTGAGCACGTAACGGTCACGAACGCATTGTGCCGCGCCGGCAACGCCTCGGTAAGACCCCGGCAACACCGGGCGGCCTTAAGGTGCCCGACATGGTTAGGATCTGGCTCCATGATTGCGCGGCCGATGGGCAGGTCTGCGACGCGCAGCTGTGGTGCGCTCGACGCGGTGGGTCATGCCAAGCCATGAAGGGCGACAGCCCAGGTGACCGTCATCGCAATCGCTAGTGCATAGTCAACTGCGGCTAGCACTCTCGCGATGCGGGGCCTTGTGCCGGGATCGCTGAGCCAGGCAGGCAGCAGCACGATGGCCGCCGGAAGGTAGGCGAAGAAGCCGAGCAGAAGGCTCAGCACTGCGAGAACCGTCAGAGCGCGCGCGACTGCGAAAGCCACTCTTCCGAAACTGCGTGGTGCAGCGAAGACGGAGATCGTAGCTAGGAAGGCGGGGATCGCACCCAAGCCACCGCCCGGCCCTCCCGTTATCAGCCACGCGGTGGCCAGAACAGAGATCAACAATCCGGCCACGGCCAGGCCCGCGACGCCACCACGGGACCCGACCCTGCCACGCCTGCGAGGCATTGACTGGACCCAGCTCAGGCGCGGTCCCGTCAGTAGGCATCCCAATCCATCCGGCCAGCAGGCGTGTTACCAAGCGTAGACGCGGGCCGGTAGTTCCGGAAAATCGGAGTGCTTAAGGAAGGCTTATGAATAAGCCTCCCAGTCCCACCGCCACCAGCCCCCCAGGCGGCCCAGAGCCAGACGCAGAAGCCCGCCTCCGGCTGCCACCACGCCCGCCGCGCAACCGGCAACCACGCCGGCCGCGCAGCCACCCCCGCCACCGTAGGCCAGCTGCTATCCCGTCAGTGACGAGGGGACGTGCTGCGAGGCCGGTGAATACTGCCGCGACGACGACCATGGCGTCACGGGTCTTGCCGGAGACGGCGAGACGATCACCTGCGAGGACAACGACGGCAGGCGCTGGGAACCGACCTGACCAGCCCCGATCGCGTCTAGTGACCCTGGCTGTGCGGCTAAGAGCCGGTGGCCGACGCGGAACCCGCCAGGCGGCCGGACGCTTAGGTCAGCTAGCACCGAGGCGGACCAAACGGCTGCAATCATCCCGTGGTGCTAAAGATAGGGGATTTCCCCCGACGCTGGCTCGTGGCGCCGAGGAGCATCATGCCCGGAGGCGGACCCGCCCCTCCTCTCGGCCGGCGGGCCGCTCACAAGAGCGGAGCGGGAAATGCACATGATCAGCAAACGGGTGGGGATCATCTCGGGTCTGGTGGCGCTCGGCTTAACGGGCGCTGGCGTGGCTGGCGCGGCTATCGCGAGCAGCGGCCCGGTGGACTCCAGCGGCGTGGTCCACGGCTGCTACACAAACCAGGCCGTCAACGGCAGCCATGTCTTCGTTCTCCAGGACGCGGGCACGAATTGCCCCAAGGGCACCACCGCGATCTCCTGGAGCCAGTCCGGCCCGGCAGGGCCCGCAGGCCCGATAGGGCCACCGGGGCCGACCGGCGACACAGGCGCTACGGGACCGGCAGGCGCTACCGGGCCAGCCGGGGCGGAGGGACCGACAGGACAGCAAGGACCGGCGGCCGGCCGGCCGGGTCATCGGACATCGACGGCGGGCAGGTCTTTTACAGCTCCACCGGCCTCGGCGGCTTTGGAGGGTACCCAGCGGGCTGTAGCGCCGTGTCCTCGTTCGGGCCCGACGCGACGACCGTTGGCACCATAACCGCCGGGCCTTTCGGCTGCTCAGTAGACGGCATTCCGGACGGCGCGATCGTGGAAATCACGTACGTCGAGACTGCGCAGAGCACGCCTGTCACCCAGCCGGTCGGGACCAGCTTCCGGCTGGACCCGCTCAGCGGAACTGGTTACTTCAACTGGATCGCCATACCGCTGTCCTAAGCACACCACCAGGCGTGCCCAGTTAGGCTGGCGGCCCGTTCGAGCCGGGCCATGCCGCGGACGGCCGTTGCCTCTCGGTACGCACAAGCCACGCCACGAGCCCGGTAAACCGAGTCGTCATTCGCTAACCTGGCACGCGAGATCACCGGGCTGCCGCTGGTCGGCCTGACCCTGGCCGGGCGCGACGGCCGTTGGTCAGGGCGTCACTGGGACACCGGCGCGGGGGCCCAGGTTCATGCCGCCGCCTGCGCGAATGTCCGGGTCCTCGGCGACCAGTACGCGATGTCGTGGAGCACTATGCAGGCAATCAGCTCCGGGCACCCTGAGATTGTCGTCCGCCAGCTAGTAGGGACCGCCGGTTCGCCAGGGACATGGGACCGGGCCTTATCCGGCGCCGTCACGGAGTTGCCGTGCCGGGGCGCGACACGCTAGCCAACGATGGGCGGGCGCGCCCCGCCTTTGGTCACGCAAGACGTACGACCGGCCCTGGCCCGCTCACGATAGTCACGTGCACGCGCTTAGGGCCAGTCAGCGAGGCCGCCCTAACCGTTAGAGGGTCAGCAGCAACTCAGCGCGCCATCGGAGCCAACTAGGAATAACGGGCAAACGGCCGACCGTCAGAAACCGGAGTTCACTGGCCCTTTAAAG
>CAWHQU010000011.1:0-1342248 GCA_963831615.1 uncultured Actinomycetota bacterium
AGAAGAACCCGGTCGGCTCGACAAATATGACCGCCCTCGTATCGGAGGGCCCGTTTACCGGGCCCGACGCGAGCAGCTTCACTATCGGCGCGATCTCCCGCCATCTCGCCGCAGCTTCGTCGCTCTTACGCTGCGCGTGGGCAGCCCACCGGTCCATGAAGGTCATCCGCCCGCTGAGGACCCTCTCGCGCTGCCGTTGCTCCCATCGCGCAGCGTGTTCGTCGCCTTTACGCTGTGCCCGCGCCGCCCAGCGATCCAGGGGTGTCATGTGCCCCGTTCGGGCCTTCTCCCGCTGCCGCTCCTGCCACCGTGCCGCCCGCTCATCGCTCCTGCGCTGCACGTCGGCCGTCCACTCTTCCAGGAAGCCCAACCCGCCGGGACCCCCTCACCTTTCCGAGCACCCCCCGCGCCGGCCATCCAGCACAGCGGAATCGGCAGAACGCGCCAAACTACTACCCCAGGTCATTATCCCCTCGAACGTTGCAGCGCTCGACCCTAAGAGCTGGTACCCGGCCAGTCTCCTGGCCGTCGCTGAACGCCCCAGCCGGGAAGCGGAGAACGCACTGTCATGCCGCACGTAGCGACCGCCATCGCCGCCATGACCTCCATGAGCCGCCGCCCACCGAGCGCCTGTGCAATTGAGGGCCGTAGAAGCCGCGGCCGGTCCAGCCTTGGGCAGGGGCGCTGCCTGCCTCGACGAAGGCATCCCGCCTTGAGGACTCTTCCTACACCGCCGCCGGCTGGGTGAGCACTGATGGCTTGTAGCGGGTCTTGCACCCACCGCATTTGATGTGTTCTGTCGTCGCGCTGATCGGGATCAGCGGGATGAAGAACAGATGAATGAACCTGCGGCCCTTTCGGTGCCGATACGGCTGGGAGGCCTGACATTTGGGGCACTGGAACGTGCCCTGATTCGTGGTCCAGAAGTAGTACCGGCTGCCAAAGATGAAGAACATGGATGCGGTCCTCGCTCGCGTAGCTGCTGGTAGTGGCCAAGCTGTCGCGCCTGTGGCGAATCGCGAGGATTCTTCCAGATATTGACCCGCGGGTGTCAAGAGTTAGCCACCGATCTCTCGTGATGACCGTCCTGTCCGTCTGCCGAGCCGCTGAGCCAGAGACTGATGCGGCAGCAGTGGCCCACCGCCGCCCGCTGGGCCACCGTCACGGCGGAACGCCGCACCGGGGCAAGCAGAAGACGGCCGTACCGCCTATCGGGCCGGGTCCGGATCGCCTCGCAAGGTCATCCTCATCCGCATAGCGCGGGCCCGCCTCAGGACGCGAGCACGGCCCCGCGCTGCAGATGCGCCCGTCGTGGGGTAAGGGCACCGGTCAGGCCGTGGCGCGGTCGGCGGGGGCGGCGACGGAGGGCCCGGGCGCTGGAGGGCCGGAGGGAGTTAGAGCGTCGGCATGGGTCATTATTCGAGTCACGCCGACAGTGCGGATCCGGCCAGAGTCCCGATGACCACTGTGACGCTCGCCCAGATTGCAGCCGCGATCGGGATGAGTTACCGGCAACCGGTGACAACTTGCGAAACCAGGGTCCGGCTACGCCCAGGCACGCCATCGTCACAGCTCCCGCCTGCTGACGGTGTGTCGCTTCGCGTCGCTTCAGTCATTCTTCGACGTCGCCCGGATCGCTCAGGCCGTACGGGAGATTGTTGGAGACCTGCGGCGCGGCCACGTCCGCCTGGAGCCTGGCTCGTGCCGCTCGCGCCTCCTGTCGTTGTCTGGTCTTTTTCGCCATGTCCGCGAGCCAGAGGCCGCCGCCGAGAATCGTCAGGGCAACCGCGACCCAGAACGGCACGGCTATCATTGGGCCGCTTCGGTTTCCATGATCTTCTCGGTCCACCAGCTGTCTTGCCAGTGATACTGACCGCCAAATACGATCGCCTCTCCCGAAGCCGCCAGGATTGCCTCGGCCCAGAGATGCCTCAGAAGGGCAAGTTGCGGGCCGCCGGCGAGGCCGCGCTGCGTAATCTGAAACTTGGAGACCTGCAGGATTGCTGTGTCAAAGTCCTCAGGAACTGCTGGCATGCACAACCCCTTCTTGAGCAAGGTCATTCCGGCTTCCCATAGCCGGATCCCGGCAAGGTTCGGAACCTGCCGACCAGGCGGCCTGTCCAGCAGCGACACACGCGCTGAGAATGGGGCAGCGTTCTCACCGGTAACGCACAGCAGTGACCGGCGCCTGATCTCATTGACCGCCTTGAAGGTGCCCGGCCTCTTCATCCTGTAGACGATCGCAGTATCTGGAACGCACTCGGACGCGGCAATTATTGTGTTGCCAAAGCCCGACCAGTGAGTCCCCGGTGGCAGGGCAGTCACGATCGGGGCGAAGATTGATTCGCTTGCCTGCCACCTGTTCATCGTCACGGCTTGAACTCCTCTGGACCGTCGTACGACGCGTTCTCATCCAGCTTCCGAATCAGGAAGTGTGTTCGTCTGATGAACTTCTGGAGCGACCAGGCAGCAATACGCCGGTCGGCGGCCCCGTCCGAGCGAACCTGAGCTGCACCTCTCAGCTCGCCGGGGGCCAGGCCCAGGATGGCCAAGTTCGCGGTTTGATTCTTCGGCAGGCCAAGACCCCAGCTGAGGGAATCAGGAGCCGCGCTCAGAACACGGTAGCCAAGAAGCCCGAGCTGCCTGTGGATACTCGCGCTGTCGAGTTTCGTGGCGATGGAGAATGATATGTCGAAGGGGTCTGGTGCCGGAGTCGGGAATGACTGAGCAGTTCGCAGCGCGGTCGTACTGACGTCATCCTCGGCGTCGGCATCGTTGAGCTTCCCCTGCGCCACGGCCCGGAGCAACTGGTCGCGCAAGGCATCGTGATGCTCCCCGTGGACGAGAACATCGTCGCTCGTGTGGTATCTCGATGTGCCGACCATCGCCGCTGCACCACCGATCTTGAGCTGCGCCCGGAACAACAGCATCACCAATACCAACGGCGGCGACCACCAGGGGACGTACGCAATCGGGTCACCAATAAGAAGAGCAGTCCCGGTGCTTAGGATCGATCCTGTTCTTCGCGGCCATCGCGTAGTTCTCCATCGAGTCGACTTGGAGGTCTAATACTCGGACAAAATTTGCTTGCGACCTGGCTAAGACAGGTAATCACGGAGGGGATCACCAATGGAGTCCGCCGACCTGCTGACTAATGCGGATGTGGGCTCCGCTGGAGGCATCGATGGGCGTCGTGCCGGTCCGCGATGCGAAGTGGCCGCGGCCCGGGGAAGCGGGCGACGTCGCCGACGTCGGCGAGGATCCGCGCCGCCCCGGCGGGGCCGACGCCGTGGATGTCCATCAAGGTTGAGCCGGTGGCCAGGACGGCTTCTTTAAGCTCGGCCTTCATCGCCTTGAGCCTGGCGTCGATCCGGTCGATGCCGGCCAGTTCCCCGACCGCCATCCGGCGGCGCATCTTCCCGGCCGCATCATGCGGCCGGACCGAGGCCAGGAGCCTCTTGTACTGGGCGGCGGACTTCTTCACCGGAGCGCCGCCGGGCACCAGTTCCAGGAACAGCCGGTGCATCCGGTTCAGTGCCCGCGCCCGGGCTTTGGACAGCTCATCGCGGCGGCCGCAGCAGCCGCAGCACCGTCAGCTCCGGATCGGCGCTGACCTCCCGTAACCCCTTGTCCCGCAGCGCGACCATCACGATCGAGTGCGCGTCAGCGGCGTCGGTCTTGCGGCCCTGCCCGGTGCCGGACACCCGCGCCCGGGCGGCCAGCTTGGCCGGCACATCCAGCACCCGCTCCCCGGCGGGCCAGCAGCCGCTGCGCCGCGTACCGTATCAGCAGCCGGTAGCCGCCGGCATCGGCAGGAAAGTGCCGGTCGCGCGCAGGATCTCCCGGCTGTCCCTGGCCTCGAAGGTTACTGACTTCTTGTGCGGGTCAACGCCGATGACCACCCGGTCCATGCCCGGCCTCCTCGCTTGCGATGTGACAGCCAGCGAGGACGGGCAACGCCACTTCGACCTGGGCAGACCCTTCTTGAGCCACGCCTCGCCACGGCACCCGGCCAGGACGCATCCCATGAAAGAGCCACCCTCCAGACCCGAGACCGGCAGCCGCAAAAAGAGCGTCCAGCCGGGCACCACACCCGAACCTGCGCCGACCCGAGCGGTCTTGGAAGACATAAGTAGCCGCATGGCGGGGTGTGCATCGTTAGTGCCCGATGTTCGGCGCGTTGCGGCCGGGGTCGGGACCTTCCCGCGTCGGCGCGGATCGGTTCTCCAGCCCGGCCCCTGGATGCCGGCGCTCGCTTGCAGGTAGCTCCCAACTGACGTCCTGTCGATTTCGCGGCCAGGACGCGAACTTGGCGCGCAGCGAGGCGACATCTTGCTGGCTGAGTCCGTAGCGGGAGAACTCCTCGTCGGCCATGCTGTCGAGCTGCCTGCCGGCATCGGCGAAGTCTTCTGCGGTCAGGCCTGGGTCGAGGCGGCGGGCGAGGCCGATCAGCCGCGCTGTGCTATAGCGGTCCAGCATCCGTGCGGTGTCGGCGTAGTCGCGGACTTCGACGCGGCTGGCTAGCGCGCATACCTTGCCGCCTGCGACGTCTTCCAGCGCGAGAACCGGGCCGATCTCCATGATGACCGGCTCGCGGCTGCGATCGAAGTAGGCCATCTGCAGTATGGTCTGCTCGCCGCCGGCAGTGGTGATGGTCCATTCGGCCAGCCCTTCGCCCATGCCAGGGAACAGGTCGGCCAGACCTGCGGTGTCGCCTTGCCGTTCGACCTGTAACCCCGCGGCGGCAAGTGCTGCTCGACCCCGGCGGCCGCGGCCTCGACGCCGTGTTCCTGATCGGTGAACAGGTCGACGTCCTGCGTCGGGCGCGTCGTCAGGCCGTGGGCCAGCAGCGCGTTCCCGCCGCCCAGCGCGAACCCGTGCCGGGCCGCGGCCGTCAGCGCGATGGATGCGACCTGCTGGTGCAGGTCGCTGACCGTCATCAGGTGCTGCCCGGCGAGCGCAGCGTCGGGTGCAGCTCCTCCCAGGCCAGCCGCACCCCGGCTGGCAGCCGCAGCTCTGGCCACAAGCTGATCAGGACGCCGCGGTTGAGGTAGTCAGTCAGGTCTGAGGGCCGCGCTGCCTCGCGC
The DNA here is from genome assembly GCA_963831615.1 of uncultured Actinomycetota bacterium. Classification (GTDB taxonomy): domain Bacteria; phylum Actinomycetota; class Actinomycetes; order Streptosporangiales; family Streptosporangiaceae; genus JAJYUU01. Next base: position 5,088 of record CAWHQU010000011.1, read on the forward strand.
AGCACGGTCTGATAAAACCAGCGGCGGGTCGAGGCGCTGTCGAGATCGAAGCGGCGATTACCGCTGCTCCAGAACAACCGCAGCGGCAGCTCGACCGTGCCGTGCGCGGGGCCGCGCAGGCTGGTCAGGTCGGTTACCACGATCGCGCGGCGTCCGGGCCTGGCCTGGTGCTGTGTCCGGACCGCCACGACGGCCTGTCCTGTCATGCTCTAAGACTAGCCACCCGCGAGGCTGAGCGAAAACCTGTTCGACCGCGCTGCTGACCAGACAACCGGGCCACCGATCTCCTGGCAGCTCCGCCAATCGCTGGCAGCAGTGGCAAACCAGCAGCTCTGCGGACTTGGCACTGGCAAACCAGCAGGCCCGCTAGCGGCGCGGGGCCTGCCTGGCATTACCGGCAGCCGTGTTCCAGGACCGGCGGATCATGCCGCCGCGGACTTGGCGGCCTGCCGAGGCGGCGCACTGTCATGACACAGCACCACCTCGCACCTGTCCCGGTCCCTCTCCCGCAGGGCCCCTCCGATCAGCAGTTCGACCTGGCTGTGGCCGCTTACCTGACCCGGTTCACCGGCTCATCCCGCGAGCATGCCCGGTCTGATTTGACGCTGCTTCCTGGCCTGGTGCGCTGAGCGGCATCTTGACCCGCTAGATGCCCGGCCGCCCGCACCGGGAGCTGTGACAGTAGCGCGGTGGACTGCGACTCGCGCCGAGGATGCTCGCCGCTTCAAGGATCTTCGAAGCCACTCGCGCGAACATTTCCGACCTCGGCAAGGAACACGGCCATCGCGTGCTCCGAGTATGCGGCAAGGGCACCAAGGTGGTCATGATCCCATTGCCGCCGGCCGTCGGCCGCGCCATCGACCGCGCCATCAACGGCCGCAGTACAGGTCCGATCCTGCTGAACACCCGCGGAACCAGGATGGACCGGCACGCCGCCACCCGCCGGCTCCGCCACCCCGCCCACATCAGCGGTGTGCGCATCAGCCGCGCTCACCCGCACATGCTCCGGCATACCTTCGTCACCACGATGCTCGACGCAGGCGGCGACATACGCGACGTCCAGATCGCCGCACGCCACGCCGACCCGAGAACCACCATGCGCCCACGACCGCGCCCGCCAGAACCTCGACCGCCACTCGAACTACGTCCTCGCCGCCTACCTGGCCTCCGGCACATGAGATCGTCCGGATCGCCCAGTCCGACATTGTCGAGAAGCGTGGCCAGCCTCGGTCACGCAGCTGTTCTGCATGGCACGCCGCACGCAGCATCGACCCGCCAACGGCCCAGCGCCGCGATTCCTTCAGCCTGGAATCGCGGAATCAGGTTCGCGGCCGCCCGATATGCGGCCAGCTCGCTCGGTAGTCGTACCCGGATGTTCGCACGATGGGCATTGGTGTGGACGTGAACGGTGTAGGACCGGCGGAAGGCCAGCCAGATCGCCATTGCCACGACCAGATAGACGAGCCCGACGATGCCACCACCACCGCCGCTTGAGACGACGATGCCGCCGCTACGTACCGCTGATCCTTGCTTCGTCACACGTCGGCTCGCCAAGAAGAACCCGGTCGGCTCGACAAATATGACCGCCCTCGTATCGGAGGGCCCGTTTACCGGGCCCGACGCGAGCAGCTTCATTATCGGCGCTGATCTCCCGCCATCTCGCCGCAGCTTCGTCGCTCTTACGCCGCGCGTGGGCAGCCCACCGGTCCATGAAGGTCATCCGCCCGCTGAGGACCCTCTCGCGCTGCCGTTGCTCCCATCGTGCAGCGTGCTCGTCGCCTTTACGCTGTGCCCGCGCCGCCCAGCGATCCAGGGGTGTCATGCGCCCCCTTCGGGCCTTCTCGCGCTGCCGCTCCTGCCACCGTGCCGCCCGCTCATCGCTCGCTGCGCTGCACGTCGGCCGTCCACTCATCTAGGAAGCCCAACCCGCCGGGACCCCCCTCACCTCTCCGAGCACCTCCCGCCGCCGGTCATCCAGCACAGCGGATCTGGCAGAACGCGCCAAACTACTACCCCAGGTCATTATCCCCTCGAAGGTCGCAGCGCCCGACCTTAAGAGCTGGTACCCGGCCAGTCTCCTGGCCGTCGCTGAACGCCCCAGCCGGGAAGCGGAGAACGCACTGTGCCGCTTCTGGCGCGCTGGGCCGGACCAGGGATTTTGCCGATCAGCAGGTGTGCACGAAGGATTACAAGCACCTGGCTAAGTGACCTGTGGGTGTTCGCGCTGCCTCCCGCTTCAGCAGAACGCCGCCTTTGCCGTCGTACACGGTGCTGCCGGAGGGCTCAGATCGGTCGCGGCCCGTCACCGGCGTGGTGGTGACCTAATAGAGCAGCTTGGCGTAATGATCAGGGGCGTAATAGGCGTCGAGCTCCTCCAGCGTCTCCGGGGTGTCCTGCACCGCCTTCACGATCACGGCCGGCCCGGGCACCGCGTCCGGCTGCCACGCCTCGGGCCGCCACAGCTCCGAACGCATGCCTGACTTGGGGCAGTGATAGAACACCTGCTCGATATCGACGACGATCGCCAGCAGCGGCCGCTGCCCGCGCACGATCATCTCGTCGAAGAACGGGGCGTCGTCGACCAGCCGGGCCCGCCCGTTGATCCGCAGCGTGTCGTTCCGCCCGGAATGAAAGACAGGATGCCGACGTGCGGGTTGGCCAGGATGTTCAGGTACCCGTCAGCGCGTCTGTTGCCTGGCCGCTCCGCGACCGCGACGGTGGCCCCGTCGAGCACGTGGATCAGCTGCCCGGCCGGGTCGCCCTTGGGAGAGGCGTCGCAGCGCCCTGCGGCATCAGATGTCGCCAGGACGCAGAACGGCGAGGCCGCCAGCCACCGCCGGTCCATCTCCTCCAGCCGCGCCCGGTCCTTGCCCGCTGCCCGGGCGTGCGGCACGCCCAGCAGCTCCCGGAGCGCTGCCTCCGACCGAATCTCCATAAATAGGATCGTAGCTTCTAACGATCCGCCGCCAGCTCCAGGCCAGCCCGCGCATCTGTCGCCGGCGTTCCAGGCGGCATCCGCCGCGGCACGCTCGCAGCCAGACCGCATGAACAACGCAGTCTGGCTAGGCGCGCCGAACACGCGCACGTGCCGGTTCCTGGGCATGCGATCATCGGCCGTCTCGCCTGCGGGATGGCAAGCAGGTGGATGCCGGCTGGTCCATGTGCCTCAAGGTAGCCTCGCCTCAGTGTTCAGCGTCGGCAGCGGGCACCCGCCGCCATCTCAGGGACAGAAGGACGATGCGACGAGGCGAGATCTGGTGGGCCGCGTTCGACGAGCGGCGACCTGTGGTGCTGTTGTCGGACTACGAGCCATCCGGGTTCCGGGCGATGCAGGTCGTCGCTCCGGCTGACGCCGACATCTCGGGCTGGGGAATCGAGATAGCAGTCGGCGTCCGGGAAGGACTGCCCTTTGACGGCGTGCTGCGGTTCGGGTTCCGCTGGCCGGGCGTTACCCCGTGCACCTGGCTGACCACCCTGAGCCGGGAGGACCTGATCGAGCGTGCAGGCGCACTGTCTGCCGCCAAGCTCGCCGAGGTCGACGACGCTCTGCGTGCCAGCGAGCAAACGGCGGACTGGACGCCAGCTGCGGCGGCCAGACTCAGCGAGATTAAAGCTTCCCTCCGTCAGCGGACTCAGGGAAACGGGGAACGACCGGAGGCCAGCAGCGACGGTCACCGCACCATGCGGCCAGGACACGGTCAATGACACGATGGTGATAGGGCCGAGGGGTCACGTCCGGCCGCTCGACAGCTGTCGAGCGGCAAGTGAAAACTGACCAGGGAATGCGTCACGACTCCCAGGGGTGGGACGTGGATCGCATCCCGTGACGCTGCCGACCACCGCGTCGCTGTAGGCCAGTGTCGCGTGGACGGTTGCGCCCGGGCGGACGATGACGGTGCGCGGCGTTCCGCCTCCGGACCGCCATCTCGCGGGACTGCCGAGCTCCCGCCCGCTGCGGCTGATCGCGGACACGCCGGGAGGCCATGCATCGAGCAGCTGTGCCCGCTCAGGTTGGTGAACTCAAGCGGGTAATAGATGGTCCCGGCCGCCCCGTTCGCCTGGCCGTCCGGGACCCAGACGCTGACGTTGCCGTGCTGGCCGAGGGCGGCGGCGCACTTGGGGATGGCGGCGGAGGCAACCCGTGCGGCGCCCGGCCCGGCCGACGCGGCCGACGAGCTGGCCGCGAAGGCGGCGCTCGTGATGGCCAGCCGGCGACGGCGGTCCCGGCCACGACGACTGCGCGGCGTCCGGCCCGTGAGAGGTGGTTCTTCATGACAGTCTCCTGTGATGCTTTGGATCCTTGCTCTATGCAGACCCCGCTGCCCTTAAGACTGAGATGACCGACGTTTCGTTGGCGCTGCGGTCCGACACGAGAACTGGCAGGACCGTACCGTCGACCTGCCCGACGAGACGCTCAAGGTCAGAGAGAACGGCGTTCGTCACGGCGACCGGATTATCCGACCTTCCCGCCGTCCGTAACGTCGCCACCGGCAGCTCCCGCCGCCACCCACCGTCCGCCCAGCGTGTTGGCGGTCCCGGGCCCCAGTCCCCGTGCGGGTTCTCGGGGGTACAGCGCGTACGTCGTCGCTGCCGCGCGGTTCATCGCCCTGGATGACTTCGAACCGAACGAATGGCTACTCGCCGGCACCGCGCACAATCTGCGCACACTGCAGTTCGTGGTTCTGCCGTTGCGCCTCGGCGGACGCGACAGTCCGGTTCGTTGGGCGGCTGGCGCGTGGCGTGCGTGATGAAGCGAAGCCGGGAATTGATATCGCGATCATGGAGGCCGCCCGGGGTATCGGCCCGCCGTTCACAGCTCGATCGGATACGGCCGTGCCAGTCACTGCCAGCTGGTCCGGACCGTCCCCACGTCATGCGGGCGACTGTTCATCGGGACTTCAGCCGGGCGACTGCTTCGTCGGGGTTCTCGACGGTGACAACGATCCGGTCATATACCTGGTCGGCGAGGTCGAGGACGACCGCCGACCGATGGCCATGGCAGACGGCGAAGGTGATCATCTCGCCGTTTTGCCAGGTGCCGACCATAATGATGCCTGCCAATCCCGTGCCGGGCATCTTCAGGCCGTGGACCTCCTCCAGGCCGTCCGGCACCACCCGCACCCGCACCACGGCTGCCCGCGGGACCGTGACATTCCCGTGTAGTGCCTCGATTTTCTCGGCCGCCGACAGGGAAACGGTGACCTCTCGATCGTCAATCAGCAAGCTCGCCATGTGACGTTATTCTCCACCTAGCTGCGGCGCGCGCCGGGGCAAGCCCACATCCGGTCATCATCAACTGGTTCGTCGGCCGGGCTGGCTACCACGGGCCCACCCGATCGGTCGGGAATGGTGGAGATCGGGTATGCCGTCGATCCTGCGTACAGGCGGCGCGCCTGCGCTCGGGCCGCCCTGGAGGCCCTGCTCCAGCGTGCTGCTCGCGAGCCCCGGGTGCGCACGGTGCGGGCAACCGTCAGCCCTGGCAACGTCCCCTCGTACCAGTTGGCATCGCAGTACGGATTCACCGAGGTCGGTCAGCAGTGGGACGACGAGCACGGCCTAGAGATCATCTACGAGGTCTATGCGCAGCCTTGCGCCGCCTCGGGGCCAGCAGCGCGAGGCCTCCGGTCAGGACCCCACAGGCCGCTGGTCGCGGTCAGGTAGGGCGCGTTTAATTATGGGGAAATGGCCTATAAGAGCCTTGAGGCCGGGGACGGTGGATCAGCGTCCCCAGCCTGAGGTGACGGGTGGCACGGCAACCTCAAGTATCATCCGCCGGTGCAGCTGGCGGCGCCGGTGGCGGGCCAGGCGGCGAAGTCGGCAGCACCTTGGGTTGCGCCGTACTTGGACTCGAGGCTTTGCTCGATCTGGGACGACGTGGGCGCGGGGCTGACCCACGCCACCGAGATGTACTGAAGGGCCTCGCCGGCAGGCATCTGCTCGGGGATCACAGCCTGGAGGCACGCTAGCGAGGTGCTCGCCAGGGCGGGGTCGCCGTCGTAGGCCGCGGTGAGCTGACTGCGCTGGGCCGCGGTCCAGGGAGTCAGCGGGATCGCCGTGGCCGACGGAGTGGTTGACGGTGCGGTCGCGGTGGCCGAAGGGGTCTCGGCCGGCGCCGTAGTCGACGGAGCCGCGGCTGGCGCCGATGATGGGCTCTGCTTGTCGCAGCGGGTGGCTATCGTGAGGAACGACTTGGCTATGGTCGTACCATCCGAGCCACCGACAGCATTGGCGATGGCCGTCGTAATTTCAGCCTTCGAGGTGGCGTCGCTCGGGATGGCATTGAACGCCTTGGTGGCGTCGGTGTACGACATGGAGCTCTCCATGCCGGCCCTGACGCAGGCCGTGAAGGCAGCGCCCGAGCCGAAGTAGCCGAGGGCATCGAACTGGGTCTTCTGGGACTGGGTCCAGTTGCCGGGCGAACCGGAGGGCGCGGACGAGCCGCAGGCCGCGATGGCAACGGCGATCAGGGGGCCGGCCGCCGCGGCGGCACGCGCCCGCGTGATGTACCTGCCTGCCTTCCGCTGGCGGCGCTTGACGAACCGGTGCGACGCCGGCGCGACCGTGTCGATCCCGAGACAGGCGGCGACACGCACTCGAACGACTGCGACAAGGCTCACTGGATTTCCTCTCGATCACGTCTGGGAGGCGGAGCGGCAGACTCAGCGTGCGCCCGGCCAGAGCCTGACGGCAGGGGCCAGGCGGCCCCCTTCGAGCGCTCCAGGAGTGGGCCCAACGGCCCATTCACCGCCCGCTCGTAAGGGGCGCGCGTTCGGCCTCCTACCGTTCGGCTGCATCCGCCAGCGAGACGAAACAGACTTCCAAGAAAGCCGACCCCAGCGATCGGGTAAGTGCTGGGCAGTGATCACGAGATGTTCGGCCTGCGGCAAGCGAGTACACCTTCTCCGACGACGGCACCGTTGAGGTCCAAAAAAGGATGACCCTCCACCCAACTGACCTACCATCCGCACTTCCGAGCAGTTCTGTAAGGTATGCGTCGGCGGGGATTGGCGGTGTTGGGGTTCTCGTGGCTTTATCGAGGAGGTGGCTGTGCCTCTCTACGGGCGGGGTGATCTGGGCTGGAGTTCCTCGTAGAACGGGCGCGGTTGGGAAAACTCACGTCGTATACCGAACTCAATGCCACGCTGGTGCGGCGTACAGGCTTGTCTGGCTTCGATTTCAGCCGCGCCGACGAACGCGCCGCAATGGGCCACTTGCTTTATTTAATTGTTGAGCTGAACCGACCAGCTACCGGCTTGATGATCTCGGCGTTGGTTAGCTACTTGGACGCCAACGATGCGGGCAGTGGCTTCTACGGCTACGCGCAAGATCTGGGAATGCTTCAACGGAACGCCTCGGCATGCAGAAGCTGGAGTTCTGGGCTGGGCAGGTCAAGGCACTACACGAGTACTACCCGGGCGCGCCGGCCTGCATGAGCAGGCTGACCGCCGACACGGTGTGCGGCTGCCTCCGCGCATCCGGTCTATGCCGCCGTCGGTGCTGGGTGGGCCGTGACTCACTCAAACCCGGAGGTGTCGCCCGCTCCGCGCCGCAGGATCTCGGGCGTGTCCTGGGAGAAGTCGATGACCGTTGTCGGTTCGGTGCCGCAGTCGCCGGAGTCGATCACCGCGTCCAGGGCGTGGCCGAGTTGTTCGGCGATCTCCCATCCCTGGGTCATGGGTTCGTCCTGGCCTGGCAGCAGCAGGGTGGCGGAGACGAGGGGCTCACCGAGTTCGGCCAGGAGCGCCTGGGCCACGACGTGGCGGGGGATCCGCACCCCGGCGGTCTTCTTGCCCGGGTGCTGCAGCCTGCGCGGCACCTCCTTGGTCGCGGGCAGGATGAAGGTATAGGCGCCTGGAGTTGCCGCCTTGATGGCCCGGAACACGTGGTTGCCGACGTACACGAACTGGCCCAGCTGAGCGAAGTTCTGGCAGACCAGCGTCAGGTGGTGTTTGTCATCGAGGTGGCGGATCGACCTGATCCTCGTGATGCCGTCGGTGTTGCCGAGTTGGCAGCCGAGTGCGTAGCAGGAGTCCGTCGGGTAGGCGATGACGCCGCCCGCGCGGACGATATCGGCGGCCTGCATGATCGCGCGGCTTTGCGGGCTGGCCGGATGGATGTCCAGGTACCGGGCCATGCGACGAGCCTAGGCGAGTACGAGGGCTCATGGCGGATGGCCTACGTCCGAGGGCCGGATGGGATCATCGTCTCGCTGGCCGAGCACATCGGCTGAGCCTCACAACGCCCGCATGTGCCGCCGTGCGCGTCCCCCTAGCCGCGGTTCAGCCGAGCGGCCGCAAGCACATGCCCGTCCGTGACCAGCCACATCAGGGCCCCGGCGGCGTCCGGGGCGGTGACGAGCCGGGGCTCGCAGCCGGGCAGGATGGCGCGGTGATACTCGACCGCGGCGCAGCCCGGCAGCCAGCCGGCCTCGGCGAGCACGTCCTCGACGGCCGCCCAGGTGACGGCGTTGTTGACGTGACCGGCCGTGTCAAAGTCCGCCGCCCGCAGCGGCCAGGGACGGCCGATGGCGCCGTCCGCCGGCCGGGGCAGGGATAGCCGCGCCGACACGCTGTTCCCGGACGCCGACTCGCCGTACACCCGCAGGAACTCCTCGCCCGGCGCGACCGGGCGGCCGGTCTCACGGCTGACGCACGCCCACACGGCCGAGGCCTGGAGCTCGCCCGCCGGCCCGGACACCGTGGTGGTGCGCTCGGCCCACCGCGGCCCGGTGCCCGAGCAGAACGTCCGCAACTCGAGCCGGTCGGACATCACCGGGAAGCCGCGCACGACCACCTCGCAGCGGCGGACCAGCCAGACGACTGTCGGCTCTAGCGCGCCCGAGTCCGCCAGGTCGTCCTCGGCCGCCGTCTGCAGGTAGCGGGCCAGCGCGTCGAGCCGCAGCCGGCCCGACGGGGTCACGTCGGTGCTGCGAACGATGCGGCGGGCAGCGTAGACCCGGCCGCTGGAGGGGTCCGGCCGGAAGGCGGGCGCGGTGACGTCCATTGCGGCATTCTTCCTGATCATGGCCGGATAACTCACACCCACTCCGTACAGATGGCCGACGGCGATGCCCGGCCAGGTCAGGGGTGTTTCAATGGCTGGGCGGCCGGGGCGGGCGGTTCAATCTGGCCCAATAGCGGCGAGCAGGTAATCTCTGCCGTAGACAGGACTAGCTCGCCCGTGGCCGGACAAGCAGGGTCGCAGGCGGGGCGGAGGCGTGCGAGGGACGTGAGCATCGAAGGGGACCGGCCCGGCGAGCCCGATGATCCCGCCGCGCCGCGGCGGCTCGGCGCTCCGGAGCCAGGCGGGCCGCGAATCGGTCGCGGCGGACGCCGCCGCAGCCGAGGCGGGTCGTGGCCAGGACCGGTTACGCGCTGCAGTGCCTGGTGGCCGTCGTCGCCCTGATGGCGAGCGGGCTGGCGTACCTGACCGTCCGCGACGTCCGGAGCATCGGCAGCTCGCACGCGATCGTCAGCGGTCCATCGGTCGGCGCTCAGAACATCCTGCTCATGGGCATCGAGAGCCGGACCTACTGGAACGGCACCATCCTGCCACCGCGGATCCTGGCCAAGCTGCACGCCGGCAGCGCCGCCGCCGTCGCGGCCGGCACCGGCGGGAACGCCACGAACACGCTGATCCTCATCCACGTCTTCGCGGGCGGCAAGAAGGCCGTCGGGTTCTCGATCCCGCGCGACGACTGGGTCCAGTTCGCCGGTACCGTGGGGCCGCAGCAGACGGGCAAGGTCGACCAGGCCTACGGCGTCAGCATGTTCTACCAAGAGCAGAAGATCGCGGCCGCCGACCCCGGCATCTCGCAGAACCGGCTCGCATTCCTCGGGAACGAGGCGGGCCAGGCAGCTGCTGTCGCCACGGTCGAGCAGCTCACCGGGGTGCACATCGACCACTTCGCGGCGGTCAACCTGTACGGGTTCTACGAGCTGGCCAAGGTGCTCGGCGGCGTCGAGGTCTGCCTCAACCACGCGGTCCATGACAAGAACTCGGGCGCCGACTTTCCCGCTGGCTACCAGCACCTTGACCCGGCGCAGGCCCTGGCGTTCGTCCGTCAGCGCGACGGCCTGCCGAACGGCGACCTTGACCGGACGCATCGCCAGCAGGCCTTCCTCGACAGCGTGATGCAGCAGCTGCGCCAGGAGGGCGTGCTCGACGACCTGACCAAGGTCGGGGCGCTGCTCAACGTCGCCAACCAGTACGTCATCGCGGACGCCGGCTGGAACCTGCTCGACTTCGCCGCGCAGATGCGCAGCCTGACCAGCCAGGACCTGGTCTTCCACACGCTGCCGATCGTGGGCTACGAGACCATCGACGGCCAGGACGCGAACTCGGTGAACCCCGCGTACATCAAGTCCATCGTCCAGGCCGCCTTCTATCCGAAGCCGGGTCCGGCGCATGGGCGGCACCACGCCGGCGGCAAGGCGAAGAAGAAGGCCCCGGCCGGCCGCCAGCCACCGTCGACGTCCTGAACGGCAGCGGCGTCTCGCAGCTGGCCCACAACGTCTCGGCGGCCCTCGTCACGGACGGATTCAAGGCCGGGACCATCGGCGATACCGCCTACCGGCCGAGCACCGAGGTCCTTTACGGCGCGGGTGCGTCGGCCGGAGCCGGCAAGATCGCGTCACTGTTCGGGGCGACCGCGGTCGCGAGCGCATCGATCCCGCGCGACCACGTCGAGGTCCTGCTCGGCGCGGGCGCCACGGTGCCGACCGCGAGCCCCTCGACCAGCCCCACCACGAGCCCGAGCCCGACGCCCTCCGTGGTGATCCCGACCACGGGCCCGCAGGGCGGCGCTGTCAGCGCGGTCAACGGCATCCCCTGCGTCAACTAGGGCTCAGTCACCGGGCCCCGGAGCTCGGCCGCCGTGCGGCCGCGGACGGACTCGATGATCTGGATCACCGCGCGCGTGACCGGCTCCACGCTCGGGACGTGGATCTTGTCGACCGTGTCCGCGGAGTCGAACAGGTACATCGGCGCGGTCAGGTATTGCACGATCGGCACGCCCGCAAGGTAGAGCGCAGCCCCGTCGGTCGTGGGTGCCTCGCCGAACACCGTCGGCTCAAGCACGAGTGATCTCCGCATATCCTCGCGGCGCAGCGCGCCGGCGACCGCGGCCTGCAGGTCAGCGTCGGTGCTGGTAAACCACCACCGCGGCTCCGGCTGCCCGGTCAGCTCCAGCCGCTGGCCGTCACCGCGCGCCTGCTCGGCCGCGTGCTCCAGATGGACCGCGAGGACGACGCTGGCCAGGCTGGCGGCGTGCCGGTCCGCGAAGGACCGCGTGCCCGCTCCCCCCGCCATATGCCCGGCCGTGAGCAGGAACGTCAGGTTGTGGGGCCGGTCCGCCTCCGGAACGCGCGTCGTAGGGCACGAAGTAGTCGGCCGTCTCCCACGGGAAGCCGGTCAGGATGCCGACGTACCCGGCGGCGCCCGCCTCGACAGCGGCATCGGCGACACGGTTGAAGCCGGGGCCGAACGGCAGCGTCTGGACGAGCGTGTCGAACTCGCCGCCCGGGTCGAACGAGAACGCCGCCGCATCCCGCATGAAGGACTGGGGCAGGTCGATCAGCGTCAGCGGCTCGACCACGATCTGGTCGCGGGCCCCGAGCTCGGTGAACCGCCGCGCCGCCCACTCCTCGGCCTGGCGGTCGGCCGGGTATCCGGGCCGCCGGATCCCGAAGCCGACGATCGCCTCGATGTCGGCGAGCATCCGGACCGCCGACGGCTGTGCTTTCACACGGCGCTCGCGCACGACCTCGAGCCCGTCGCTGGCCATCAGGCGTCGGAGGGCGCTAGGGCGTCGGCCAGCCGCTCGTAGTCGGCGACGGTGTTGTACAGCTGCGCCGACAGCCGCAGCCATCGCCAGCCGCCCAGATAGGTGACCGGCACGACGACGCGATCGCGCTCAAGCAGCCGCAGCTCCAGCGCCCGCGCGCCTGCCTCGGTCAGCGGCCGGGGCAGCTCGACGAGCCGCATCGCGGCGGCGAGACCGTCGGCGGACCCGGTCCTCGTGCCGAGCCGGGCCGCGACCAGTTCGGCGCCGCGGCGGGCGAGGTCGTTGTTGTGCTGCCGCACGGCCTGCCATCCGGCCTGGTCGAAGAAGCTCAGCGCGGCGGGCACCGCGAGCAGCGCGGTCGGATCGCGGGTACCGGTCCAGTCGAACGCCGGCCGGTACCCGTCGGCCACCCCGTGCGACGCGACGAGCGGCCGGAGCGTCTCCCGCCACTGCGGGGCCGCGTAGAGGACAGCCGATGCCTTCGGGGCGCAGACCCACTTGTGCAGGTTGCCGACCCAGAAGTCGGCGCCGATCTGGCTGAGGTCGACCGGCAGCATGCCCGGCGCGTGGGCGGCGTCGACGAGCACCGGAACGCCCTGCGCCCGGCAGTGCGCGGCGATCTCGGCCACCGGGAATACCAGCCCGCTGCAGGAGGCGACGTGGTCGACGACCAGCAGCCGGGTGCGCGGCGTCAGCCCGGACAGCACGGCCTCCGTGACCGCCGCCGGGCCGTCAGCGGGCAGCGGGACGGGTGCGATCCGCAGCTCCGCTCCGGTGCCTGGCCGCGGCCCGGCGCAGCTGCGCCAGCACCGCCGGATAGCAATGGTCGGTGGTGAGCACCTCGTCGCCGGGCAGCAGCGCGGTCTGCGCGATCACGGTCTGGACGCCCGTGGTCGCGTTGTCGACGAAGACCAGGCCCTCCGGGTCCGCGCCGAGGAAGCCCGAGAGCTGCGTCCGCACCGCATCGAGCTGCGGCTGCAGCCGGTGGACCAGGAACTCCACGGGGTTGCGCTCCATGGCGTCACGCAGCTTCTGCTGCTCGGCCAGGACGCTGGACGGCGTCGCTCCGAAGGATCCGTGGTTGAGATAGGCAACTCCCGGGTCCATCGCCCAGGATGATGCGTCAGGTAGCCGGGTTGTCGCGTTCATACGAGGCCGGATGCTAGCACCCGGCCCGGCCGCGGTGTCGAGCCAGTTAAGGCACGGTTTGCCGGTCAACCGCATGATCGCATCGTGATACTTGCCTTATGTCCGCGAGCACACCGGAGCAGGCTCCGCCTGCCGGCAGCCAGCCCAAAGCCGGCCGGCTCGAGTCGGCGTGGCGCGCCGCCCGGATGCTGGACGACGACGCCTGGCGGAAGGTTAGCCATGCCGGTCCGCTCCGCAGCGTCCGGTGGCTGGCGGTACTCGGATTCTTCATCGGCTACTGGGACGTGAACGGCACGCCGCATGCGCTCATCGGCTGGATGCCCGTGCTGATCGTCGCCGTGATCGGGTTCCTGCCCGACACGAGCAGCATTTCGTTCGCCGGGGCCACGTGGCGAGCCGCCCGGCATGAAGCCGACCGGGCGGAGCGGGCGAGCGAGGAGGCCGAGAGATTTGCGGTCTACGTCGTGACGGGACAGAGCGCAGGTGAGATCGGCGGCGAAGCCGCCCAGGCGGCCAAGCTGCCCGCGGCTGAGGCCGAGGAGGCACTGGCTCAGTTCACTCCGGAGCCGGGAAGCTAGGCCGGCGCTGGTGGACGGCCACCTTCGATGCGCATTAACCTCGGCCCATGGCGGCTAATGCGGGCGTGCATCGCGAGTCCGGCCGGGAGGCTGATCCCGCGCCCGGCAGCGGCGTCATGGTCCCAGACTCAGTGACCTCCGCCATAGGCGAGCTCCCCGCAGCTCAGGCCGAGAACGTTGCGCGCACGATCCTGCGGATCCCGGCGGCCCCGGCGCAGCCCATTCCGCTGCCTGTGCCCGGCGACCCCCCCGGAACGGCCTACTGGGCGACGGAGCCTGCGGACGGAGTGGCCCCGGTCGTGCTCTACCGGGCCACGCTGCCGGGCGAGGACGGGCACTTCCTGGTCGTCGCGCTCATGGATCGCGAGGCCTTCCGCCGATATCGCTCAGTCGCCGACGAACCGCTGGTGCAGGCCGTCGCCGCATCAGTCGCGGCGGCTACCGCGGCCCTGAACTTGCCGGCGCCGTCGCAAGGTGCGATTCTTCCGCTCCGCCTGGTGACAGAAGAGAGCGCCTAAGCCCGGCGCGATCACACCAACGTGACGCGCACTCCGGCGTCAGTGAGCGCCCTGATCGCGCTGTCGTCCGCGTTGACATCGGTGATGAGCTCGCTCACCGCACCCACGTCGCAGATGCGCGCAAACGCGATCTTGCCGATCTTGGAGCTGTCCGCGACCACGACCACGCGACGCGCGCACCCGATCATGACCGCGTTCGTGTGTGCCTCCACCTCGTGGTGGGTGGTGCAGCCGGCCTGGGCGTCAATGCCGTCAACGCCGACGAACGCGACGTTGAGGTTGAGGCCGGTGAGGCTGGACTCCGCGATCGGGCCGGACAGCTCGTAGGACTGGGATCGGACCACGCCGCCGGTGGTGATCAGTTTCAGTCCCGGCCGCACCGCCAGCTCGGAGGCGATGTTGAGCGCGTTGGTTACGATCGTGAGCTTCTGCTGGTCCGCGAGCGCTCGGGCCACCTCGGTCGCCGTCGTGCCGCCGGTCAGTCCGACCGCCATCCCCTCCGACACCGATGCGGCCGCGGCCTTGGCGATGCGCCGTTTCTCCTCGGCGTAGCGCACGCTCTTGTACCGCAGCGGCAGCTCGTAGGACACGACGTGCGCGATCGCCCCGCCGTGCGTCCGCGCCAGCAGCCGCTGCTGCTCCAGGATCACCAGGTCGCGCCGGATGGTGGCAGGCGAGGCATCCAGGTCGCCGGCAAGGTCAGCAACCGCGACCGAGCCGCCGTCGGCAAGTCGTTCCAGGATCGAGCTCAACCGCGCCGCTCTGTGCATAGTAAGTGAGCATATCCGCGCAGGTTAGGAACTTGTCTACCATCGATGCGCGCGCACCTGCGCAGCAAGAGGCGGGCCGGTTGTGCACGATTAGCGGGGCATAGTGCATATGCAGGCTAGACATCGTGACGGAATCCACTCTAGATTGGCGGGATATGAGCGCAAACGATCGTGGAGGGCGCAGCGCGGTCCCGCCGCTCCGGTCGGCTGCGGATCCGATGGCGCCGGTCGACGCTCATCGCGCCAAGGCTGCGACTGCCCTCGTCGCGGTCCCCTACGCACTTCGCTAACGCCCCGACATGCTCGGCGGCCGGCGGCCTGGCCGCGCCGCGCCGCGCTGAAAGAGGAGACCGATGAAGAGTTCACGCATCCTGAGCAGGCGGGCTGGGGCCATCGTGCTCGCGGCCGGCCTGGTCACGCTGGGCGCGGCTTGCGGGTCAAGCGGCGGCAGCAGCCCGAAGGCCAGTTCGCCCGGTTCGATCACGGTCGCAGTCGCCTACCCGTCTCCGCCCAAGGCGCTGCTCGCGCAGTTCACCAAGGAGACGGGCATCAAGGTGACCTGGGTCAACATCGGCTGGGACGACCTGCAGACCAAGATCGCTGCGGCGATGTCGGCCAATACCTACTTCGCCGATGCCGCCGACGTCGACTGGTCCAAGGTCGGTGAGTACCAGAAGACCGGCTGGTTCCTCCCGCTCAACAAGTACTTCAACGTGGCCAGCCTCAAGGCGGACATGCCGCAGCTGGACACGTTCGTCTCGGACAACCAGCTGATCGGGATGCCGTTCGACTCCTCGTTCCTGGTCACCACCGTGAACACCAAGGACTTCGCCAAGGCGGGCATCAAGACGATGCCGACGACGCTGAGCCAGTTCAGCTCTGACCTCAAGGCGGTCGGCAAGGCCAACGGCATAGCCAGTCCGCTGAACATCCAGCTCGCCACCGCCGAGGGCCTGTCGACCTGCTGGTACCAGATGACCGCGGCCTTCGGCGGCCAGGTGCTGACCTCGCAGGACACCCCCGCGTTCACCTCGCCGAGCTCGCCCGGCTACCAGGCCATGTCGTGGATCGTCAACGCCTACAAGAGCGGGCTGGTCCCGAAGGCCAACATCAACTCGACCGACTACGACGGGTTCACCACCGAGATGGCCAAGAACCGGGTCGCCGCGACGCTCTGCGACTACTCCGGCAGCGTCGCGACCATCTACAACGTGCCGTCGTCCTCGAGCGTGGTCAACCAGACCGAGTACATCACCACGCCGGGCGCGTCGGGCGCTGGCCAGGTCGTCGCCAACCCTGACGGCATCGGAATCCCGAGGAACGCCAAGAACGTGGCCGGCGCGGTCAAGTTCATCCAGTGGTTCACCAACACCGAGAACCAGGCGATCTGGGGCGGGCTCAAGGGCGCCAGCGATGTGGTCAGCACGTTCCCGCTGCCGTCCCGGCTGTCGAGCCTCAACCTCCTGGCGGGCGCGGGCGACATCGGTCAGGCATCGCAGCTGGCCGCCATCCTCAAGGCGCACGCGCAGGCGCCGTTCCCGAACGGGGCGCCGCCCTGGTACGTCCAGTTCAGCGCGGCGGTGCAGACGAACATCCACGAGGCGGCCGCCGGCCAGGAGACAGTGGCGCAGGCCGTGAGCTCGATCGCGAACACAGTGAATACGCTCAAAACCTCCGGATAGTCAGGTGTGTCCGGCAGTAGCCGGGCAGTAGCGGTATCGGCAGACCCGCCGACGCGACGGGCACGCGCGCGACGGCCAGTAAGGGAGGCTGTGTCGTGCTGGGTGCCTCGTCGCGTCAGCGGTTGCTGCCGTACATCCTGATCTCGCCGCTGGTGGTCTTCATCGGGGCACTGTCGTTCGTCCCGACCGCCGACACCACGGTGGAGGCGTTCTTCCGGGTCATGCCGCTTGACCCGCCGACCCAGTTCACCGGGCTGGACAACTTCCGGGCCTTGTTCTCGAACTCGGCCATCCTGACCTCCTGGATCAACACCGCCGTCTACGTCGCGATCGGCGTCGTGCTCTCGGTCGTGCTCGGGACGGTGGTGGCGCTGGCGCTGCGCCACCGGTTTCGGTTCCGGGGCGTCGTCCTCGCCCTGGTCATCCTGCCGTGGGCGCTGCCGGCGGTGGTCGAGGCGGTCATCTGGAGCTGGATCTACAACCCGACGTTCGGCGTGCTGAACAGCGCGCTGCACTCCCTGCACCTGATCGGCGGCTACCACCTCTGGCTCGGGCTAGACCGGTGGCTAACGATCCTGCTGATCGAGATCGTGCAGGTCTGGCAGATCACGCCGCTGTCGGCACTGATCATCCTGGCGGCACTGCAGTCGATTCCGATGGACCTGTACGAGGCCGCCAGAGTGGACGGCGCCGGCGCGATCTCGTCGTTCCGCCGCATCTCGCTGCCGCTCGTCCGGCCGGCCATCGCGGTCGCGACGGTCGAGGCGGTCGTCCTGTCGCTGAACATCTTCGACCAGGTGTACATACTCAACGGGATCGCCCCGCTCGGCTCGTCGGTGATGCTGCAGACCTACGTCCAGACGTTCGAAGATCTCAACTTCGGCGGTGGCTATGCGCTGTCGCTGCTGATAACGCTCGCCACCGCGCTGCTGTCGATGGCGGCGCTGGCGCTGCTCTACCGCCGGACGGAGGCCGCATAGTGACCGCCACCGGAGCCAGCGAAGCCACGGCGCGGGTCGTGACCAGGGCAGCCGCCGGGCCGGCCGGCCGGATGCTGTCCGGCCGGCCGGCGAGGATCGTGGGCCGGATCGTGACGATCGCCGTGATCCTGCTGTGGTCGCTGTTCCCGATCTACTGGGCCTTCGATACCAGCCTCAGCACGCTCTCGGGCGCCGACAGCGCGCCGGCTCATTACTTCCCGTCGCCCCTGGTCGGCGACAGCTACCGGGCCATGCTGGGCATCGGCGGCGCCGGCAACGGCATTTCCGGTCAGCTCGGCCACTCCCTGCTGAACTCGACGATCGAGTCGGGGGCGGCCATGGTGGTGACTGTCGTCATCGCCGTCTTCGCCGCCTACGCCTTCGCGCGCCTGCAGTTCCGGTTCAAGCGGACCATCTTCGTGAGCGTCCTCGCGACCCTGCTGCTGCCCGCGTACGCCACGCTGATCCCGCTCTACCGGATCATGGCCAGCCTCGGCCTGGTGAATACGTACCTGGCTGTGGTCCTGGTCTATGTATCCGGGTTCCTGCCGCTGGCGATCTGGATCCTCTACAACTACTTCAACAGCATCCCGCGCGAGCTCGAGGAGGCCGCGTTCGTCGACGGGGCGACACCGCTGCGCGCCCTGCTGCGGGTTGTCATCCCGGTGGCCAGGCCCGGCATCGCCGCCGCCGCGATCATCGCGTTCCTGATGGGCTGGGCCCAGTTCCTGTTCCCGCTGATCCTGACGACCGACTTGTCGACCCAGCCGGTCACTGTCATCGTCGCGGCGCTGAACCAGCAGCGCGTCGTTCCCTTCACGCTGCTGATGGCGTGCGGGGTGATCGCCGCGGCGATCCCCGGCATCCTGGCCCTGGTGCTGAACCGCTACATCATCCAGGGCATCACGGCCGGCTCGATCAAGTAGCCGCTCCGCGCGCTGCTGGGCCGCCGAGAAGGTCGAGTCGGGGGATCCGGGCGCCGCGCCGGCCGGGGAGGCTCCCGTCGGCGCCGAAAATAGCCCCACATCGTGATCACGGATACTAACTCAGTCCACAGCTGAGTTAGTCTCCGTGATCATGGGGTGGCACCCGTGGGGCGCGGGCTACTCGCCTGGCGCCTGCAAGGTGAAGACGATGCGCCGGCGGTGGACCGCCTGCAGTACGCCAATCGCGATCATGTCGCCGAAAATGGCCGACCGCCATAGGACACGAACGGCAGCGGCAGGCCGGGACCGGCATGGCAAGCGCCACTAGCTGACGAAGACGACCGAGCGGGCCAGGTGCCGGGGCCGGTCCGGATCCAGCCCGCGGGCCTGGGCGGTAGCCACGGCGACGCGCTGGACGAGGACGAGCTCGGCCTGCGGATCGCGGGCACCGACGACAACCGTCGCCCCGGTGCGCTTGATGTCGCTGACCAGCGCCTCGTCGTCGACGCCGAGCAGCCACACCACCGAGCTGGGGGTGGCTGCCGACAGGGGTCCGTGCCGGTACTCCAGCGCCGGGTAGGCCTCACTCCACGTCGCCGAGGTCTCCTGGACCTTGAGCGCCGCTTCGTGCGCGACCCCCACGGCCCAGCCGCGGCCGAGGAAGACATAATGCGGCCGGTCCACGAGGCGCTCGTCCAGCCCGGCGGCCGCCGCCTGCCTGGCCTGCGCCACCACAGGCGGCAGATCGTGCCCGACGTGGGCCCGGCCGATCGTCAGAACGGTCGTCGCGAAGCGCGTCTGCACGAAGGATTCCTCGTCCGCGTAGTCGAGCACCAGCAGGTGATCAGCGGCGTCGCGGATGGGCGTCGCCGGGGCCGCAGTAATGCCGATCTTGCGCACCGACGACGGCGTCCTTCGCAGCGCGTCGAGGACCTCGGTCGTGGTGCCCGACCGGGACACCGCGACCACCGCGTCGTAGGGCCGCCTCGGCAGTTCCGATGCGGGGAACGCGTCGGTCTCGCCCTGGCCCGCCGCTTCCCTGGCCGCCGCGATCGCGGCAGCCACGTGCCAGGATGTGCCGCAGCCAGTGATGGCGACTCGCTCCCCGGCGCCGGGGAGAACCTTCGCTGCCTCCGGCATGGACGCGAGCGCTCTGGCCCAGCAGTCCGGCTGGCTGGCGATCTCCGCGAGCACGTGCGGGGCAGGTCGTCGCACCGGTTGGTCCCTTCACCGTCGCAGGAGCGGGCAGCCGGCAGTCCGTTGTGCTGGCCGGATGCCCAGGAAGATCAGTTCAGCAGCGCAATCAGCGCACTTCTCGGTCGGCACCGGACGCCGCGACTGTGCCCGCCGTCACCGGCCTCGCTGGCCTCATCCGGAGCCCTCCCGGACGGGCGACTTTGTCAAAGTGCGCACATGTTGCCCATAAATTTTGCACAGTCTGGCCTATTTCGATTGACTCTACGACATGCACGATCACTTCTCAAGGCATGTCCGGAGGCGAACGGCGGCATATGATCGCTGCATGGGGCACTTGCCCGCAGTCCCGATGAAACCCCCGACCCGGCCACATCGGCACTGACAGACCACGGTGCAACGGCGGCATCGGCTCAACCAGATCGCGGCCCGGGTCGTGGCGCGCGGCCAGATCGACGTGTCGTCGCTCGCCACCGAGTTCGGCGTTTCCTGCGCGACGATCCGCAGAGACCTTCAGGCTCTGGAAAACCAGCGCCTGGTCGCCCGTACCCACGGCGGCGCGCGGATCCACGCCGCATTCAACGACCTGCCGCTGAGCTACAAGACCGCCCAGGATCTGGCCGAGAAGCAGCGCATCGCCAGGGCCGCCACGAGATTCCTGGCCGGTGCCAGCGTGATCGGCACGACCGGCGGCACGACGGTGGCCCAGTTCGCGCGGCTGCTGCGGGACGCAGGCGACCTCACGGTCATCACCAACGCGCTGAACGTCGCGGCTGATCTGGCGGCCTGCCCGCGGCTGCGAGTCTTCGTGGCCGGCGGCGAGGTGCGCGCCAGCAGTCAGGAGTCGATTGGCCCTAGCGCCGAGGCGTTCCTCGCCGAATGCGATATCGACGTCGCGTTCATCGGCGTCGACGGCGTGGATGCCGAGGCCGGCTGCACGAATTATGATCCCGCGGGCGCCAGGGTCAACGCTGCCCTGTGCCGGCGCGCGCGCATGCGGGTCGTGCTCGCCGATGCCACGAAGATCGGGCGCGTCACGCTCGCGCCGGTCTGCGCGCTGCCGGACGTGAACGTGCTGATCACCGATGACCGGGTGCCGCCGGGCGAGCTCGAGCGGATCCGCCGGCAGGGCTGCCAGGTGATCTGCGCCTAGCGGCCGCCAGGGCGACGACGCTGCGCGAAATGAACAGAATCCAGCGGGATTTCTGCGCGTTTGCTGTCCAGTCTTGGCTTGGTCGGTGCGGGCCGTCATGATGGCAGTTATTCGTCCCCCGTGCCCGATTCGCACCGCTAGTGCCCTGGAGGCCTCATGGCCAGGTGGACCCACCGCTTAACCGCAGCGGCAGCGGCCGCGCCGCTGGTATCGATGCTCATGGTGGCCGCCGTCGCCACCGCGCCGGCCACGCACGCGGCGACCGCGTACCCGCCCGGCGGTCCCGACCAGACTCCGGTCATGGGCTGGAGCGGCTGGAGCTTCCTGCGGCTGGGCGCGGACACCGCCCAGGTCGAAGGCGAGGCTCAGGCGCTGGTCAGCACCGGCCTGGCCGCCGCCGGCTACCAGTACGTCAACATCGATGACGGGTGGTATCAGTGCCCTGGTTCGCAGGGCCCGAACGTCGACGCCTACGGCCGGTGGGTTGTGAATACCACCAGCTATCCGAACGTCGGCTCGGAGAACGGGATCCAGGCGCTTGCCGCCTACGTGCACGGCCTCGGGCTGAAGTTCGGCATCTACGAGACGGCCGGCATCTCCAGCCAGGCCGTCGCGGCGAACACGCCGATTCTCGGCACCTCCTACACCGCCGACCAGATCGCCACCACGACCTCGCAGAACAACTACAACTGCGGCGGCATGGTCGGGATCAACTACAGCGCGGCCGGGGCACAGGCTTATGTCGACTCGATCGTCGACGAGCTCGCCTCCTGGGGCGTCGACTACATCAAGCTGGACGGCATCACCAACAAGAACGGCCCGGATGTCGAGGCCTGGCAGGCCGCCATCCAGCAGTCAGGCCGGCCGATGGTGCTGAACATCACGCAGGGCAGCTACACCATCAAGCTCGCGCCGACCCTCAAGGAGTACGCCAACCAGTGGGAGTTCGATCCCGACATCGAGATCAACGGCCCCGATGAGGGCTCGGCCAGCGGCTGCAACGCACCGCCCTACACCGGCTGCCTCAGCGTGTTCCCGCTCACGAGCTACGCGAGCTGGGATGACCGGTTCGCCGGCGTCGCGGACTGGCAGTCGTACGGCGGCCCCGGCGGGTTCAACGACTACGACTCGATCGAGGTCGGCGACGGCAGCACCGACTCCGGCCTGTCCGAGGCCGCCTCGGAATCACAGCTGAGCCTGTGGTCGCTTGGCTCCGCCCCGCTGATCCTCGGCAGCGACCTGACCAGCTCGGTGACCAACGCCTACGGCACCAGCGCCGCGCTCAATTCCACTGACCTGAGCCTGCTGACCAACCAGCAGGTCATCGGCGTCGACCAGGACGCTATCGACGCATCCAGGATCTCGATTACCGGCACGCCCGGCGGCAAGGCCGGCAATCAGGTGTTCGCCAAGGTGGAATCGGGCGGGGACGCGGTCGTCGGGCTGTTCAACACCACGACCAAGCTGAGCTCGAGCCCCGTCAGCATTACGACCACGGCCGCCGCCATCGGGCTCCCGGCCGATCCCAATGGCTACGAGGTTCAGGATCTGTGGGGCAGCCAGTCGGTCGTGGTTGGCGGCCAGACGACATTCGACATCTCATCCGCCGGGATGATCAGCGCGACCGTCCCGGCCGAAGGCGTGGCCCTGTACCGCGTCACCCCGCTCTCGTGAGCTATACCAATGGAGGAGTTATGAGACGGTTGACCACGGGCCTGGCGGCCTGGGTCCTGGCGCTTCCGCTCGCGGCAGTTGCCGCCACGCCCGTGCTGAGTAGCGCTCCGGCGGCTCAGGCGGCCACGGCGTATCCGGGCGGACCTGATCCGACGCCCGTCATGGGCTGGAGCGGCTGGAGTTTCCTGCGGCTCGGCGTTGATGCCGCCCAGGTCCGCGGCGAAGCGCGGGCGCTGATCAGCACCGGCCTGCGGTCGGTTGGCTACCGGTACGTCAATATCGACGACGGCTGGTATCAGTGCCCAGGGCCGCAGGGGCCGAACGTCGACAAGTACGGCCGCTGGGTCGTCAACACGGCCAGCTATCCGAACGTCGGCCACAAGAACGGCGTCGCGGCACTGGCCGCCTACGTGCACCGCCTCGGGCTGAAGTTCGGCATCTACATGACCCCCGGCATCTCACAGCAGGCGGTGGCCAAGAACACGCCGATCCTCGGCACCCATGACACCGCCGACCAGATCGCCACCAAGACGCAGGAGAACAACTACAACTGCGGCGGGATGGTCGGGAATCAACTACGCGAAGCCAGGGGCGCGCGCCTACCTCGACTCCGTCGTCGACGAGCTGGCCTCCTGGGGCGTCGACTACGTCAAGCTGGACGGCATCACCAACGGCAACGGCGCGGACGTCCGGGCCTGGCAGGCCGCGATCCACCACTCCGGCCGGGCGATGGTGCTGAACATCACCCAGGGCAGCTACACCATCAAGCTCGCACCGACCCTGAAGAAGTACGCCAACCAGTGGGAGTTCACTCCCGACATCGAGATCAACGGGCCGGACGAGGGCTCGGCCAACAGCTGCAACGCACCGCCCTTCACCGGCTGCCTCAGCGTGTTCCCGATGACGAGCTATAGCCACTGGAGCGACCGCTTCAACGGCGTCGCCGACTGGCAGCCGTACGGCGGGCCGGACGGATTCAACGACTACGACTCGATCGAGGTCGGCGACGGCAGCGCCGATTCCGGCATGTCCCTGGCCGCGTCCGAGTCCCAGCTGAGCCTGTGGTCACTGGGCTCGGCCCCGCTCATCCTCGGCGTCGACCTCACCAAGGGCGTGACCAACGCTTACGGCAGCAGCGCCGGGCTGACTCCGAGGGACCGCCGGCTGCTGATGAACCGGCAGGTCATCGCCGTCGACCAGGACGCGATCGACGCCTCCAGGATCGCCGACGTCGGCCGGCCCGGCCGGGCCGCCGGCCATCAGGTGTTCGCCAAGGTCGAGCGCCGCCGGGGCGACGGCATCGTCGGGCTGTTCAACACGACGACGACGCTGAGCTCGGCCCCCGTCAGGATCACCACCACGGCCGCCGCCATCGGACTGCCGCCCGACCCCCGCGGCTACCTGGTGGAGGACCTGTGGGGCAGCCAGTCGGTGATCGCCGGCCACGCGCGAATCTTCCGCATATCGGCGGACGGCGTGATCACCGCCACGGTCCCGGCCGAGGGCGTGGCCCTCTACCGGATTATTCCGATCGGGAGACATCACCGCTGATCAGAGGCAACGAGGGCCCGGCTGCCAGCTGGCAGCCGGGCCCCTTTGCTTCGGGCGCCCGAACTTCTTAGCATCTGCAGACAACCTCAGCGCTCCCTGCACGCCTCCGCAGAGTGTGACTAGTTACCCCGCAGAAAGACCCGGTCCTTGACCGATCAGCGCGATGCCGACTACTCCGAGTACGTCGAATCGCGGCTGCCCGCGCTGCGCCGGCTCGCGCTCCTGCTGTGCCAGGACCGGCACCGCGCCGATGATCTTGTCCAGCAGGCGGTCATCCGGGTCTACATGCGCTGGGCCAAGGCGTCGGCGGCAGATAACACCGACGCCTACGTGAACGCGATCCTGGTCCGCGAGTTCCTGCACGAGCGGCGCAGCGGCTGGACCAGGCGCGTCAGCGTCACCGACCACCTGCCGGAGACGCCCATCCTGACGGCCGATCGCGACGGCCTGATGGACCTGCAGGCCGCCGTGACGGCCCTCCCGCCGGGCCAGCGGGCTGTGCTGGTCCTGCGCTACTACTGCGACCTCAACATCGACCAGACGGCCGCCGCGCTCGGCTGCAGCACCGGCACGGTCAAGAGCCAGACCGCGAAGGCGATCGCCGCCCTGCGCGGCCGGCTGGGCGGCGAGGCGGATCGGGGGCGCAGCCACCACTGGAAAGGGACCCCGCCGTGCGTGAGTCTGACCTCCGCGTCCTGTTCAAGCGGCAGGCCGCCACCGAACTGCCGCCCGCGCCCATCAGCATCCCGGCCGCCCGGCGCATCGGCCGGGCCCGGCTGCTCCGGCGCCGGGCCGGCGCCATCGGCAGCCCGGTCCTCGCCGCCGCCGCGGTCGTCGGGGTGGTGCTGGCCGTCGTCGCCGCCTCCCCGCGCCAGCCGGCCGCACCAGCCGGCCCGGCCGCCGCAGCGCTTCAATCCGCTGGTGCCGTACGCGGCCATGACCTGGTACCCCTACCAGCCCCGCCTGGTGGGTTCCAACGACTGGCACACCGCCCTCATGCTCCGGGCCTCGACCCCGTTCCCCGCCGGGGTCCAGGTCGATGCCACCCAGGTCGTGCTCTACGCGGCCGGCTGGTGCACGCTGAAGTCCGCGAGCCTGTCCTGCGGCGCCACCACGGCGGGCACCAGGGCCGAGATGACGGTGACCGGCACTGCGCCGGACGTGCAGGGCCAGCCCGCGTACTGGGCCGACTTCACCGGCGGCAACCTGAGCCCGCTGCGCGCGCTTACCGGCATCCGCCGAGTACTGGCGTTCCAGTACGCCCGCGGCGGCTGGGCGCTGGTGCAATCCACCGGCACGCCCGCCGACCTGCTCCGGGTCGCCGGGTCCCTGCGCTACGACCAGACGGCCAGCCTGCGGTTCCCCGTCCGGCTGACCGGCCTGCCGTCGGCGTGGAGCGACGTCCTGTTGCGTCGGTCGTCCAGCCGGCACCGGGCGTGCAGGAGCCGACGCAAGACGAGCTGGTCATCGGCAGCCCGGCCAATCTGCCGGGCACCCCGCTGCGCAACCCGCTGACGATCATCACCAGCACCCAGCCGGCCCAGGGCCCGAAGTGCCGGATCGCCACCTCCCCGGCGGTGCGGGCCGAGAACAGCAAGCCCGCATCCAAGCCGACGGCCAAGGACAGCACGCCCACACCCTGCCCGTCCTCGGTCATCAACGGCGACCGCGCGTACCTGAACACGCCGCCCGACCCGGGCAAGCAGACCCTCTTCTCCCCCGACGCCGACGGGCTGTACGTGTACCTGCAGACCTGGAGCCCGCAGGCGCCGCTGAGCCCGACCGCCGTCTTCGCCCATGACCTCCGGCTGCTCGGGCCCGACCCGGCGATCTGGACCACGGCGCCGCTGTCACCCTGAGCGCTAGCGCACCCCGTAGAGGTGCTCCAGGGCCAGCTGGTCGAGCCGCTCGAAGGCCATGCCGCGCGCGGCTAGCGCGGCGGTGTCGACGGCGATCCCGGCGACGTCGCGCCAGGTCTCGCCGGCCGCCAGGGTCGGCACCGCCAGCTGGTCCACGCGCGCCGCCGCGAGCGCGGCCTGCGACCTCGGGATCGGCGCGGAACGCCCGGACCTTCTCGCGCAGGATCAGGTAGTTGCGCATGCAGGCGGCGGCCGAGTCCCACACGCCCGTCGTCGTCCTCGGTGCGGGGCGGCTTGTAGTCGAAGTGCACCGGGCCGTCGTAGCCGCCGGCCTCGAGCGCGTCGACCACCCAGAAGGCGCCGCGCGCGTTCCCGGCGCCGAACCGCAGGTCCTGGTCGTAGCGCGGGCCGTGCTGGCCGTTGAGGTCGATGTGGAACAGCTTGCCGTGCCAGAGCGCCTGGCTGATCGCGTGGGCGTAGTTGAGCCCGGCCATCTCCTCGTGGCCGACCTCGGGGTTGATGCCGACAAGCTCGGGATGCTCAAGCTCGGTGATGAACGCCAGCGCGTGCCCGGCGGTGGGCAGCAGGATGTCGCCGCGCGGCTCGTTCGGCTTCGGCTCGATCGCGAACCGCAGCCCGTACCCGTGGTCCAGGACGTACGGCGCACAGCACGTCGAGGGCCTCCTTGTAGCGGTCGAGCGCGGCCCGCACGTCCTTGCTGGCCCCGGACTCCGCGCCTTCCCGGCCGCCCCAGCACACGTACACCCCGGCCCCGAGCTCGGCCGCCAGGTCCAGGTTGCGCATCACCTTGGCCAGCGCGAACCGGCGCACGTCCCGGTCATTGGCGGTGAACGCGCCCTCCTTGAACATCGGGTGGCTGAACAGGTTCGTCGTCGCCGTCGTCACCACCAGCCCGGTGTCGGCCAGCGCCTCCCGGAACGCCGCGATCCGCTGGTCCCGCTCGGCGTCGCCCGCGTCGAAGTCGAACACGTCGTTGTCGTGGAAGTTCACCCCGTAAGCGCCAAGCTCGGCCAGCTTGCGGACCGCGCGGTCAGCCGGCATCGGCGGCCGCACCGCCGGGCCGAACACGTCAACCCCCTGCCAGCCCACGGTCCAGATGCCGAACGAGAAACGATCGGCGGGCGTCGGCACATACCGGTCAGCGTTCATGATCAAGGTTCCCTTCGTCAATCCGGTGGCGGCAGGCCACCGGCCCAGGAGGATGTGGCCGCGCGCAGCGCCGCGTACCGCGCGGCGATCTCCGGCTGCGACGCACCCGAGTACCGGCGCGCGGGCGGCGCGGCCAGGCCGGCGGCTCCGCCGTCCCCGCCAGCGCCCACGCGGCCTGCCGCGCGGCTCCGAGCGCCACGTACTCCTGCGGCTCGGGCACGTCGACGTCGACGCCGAAGATGCCCGGCGCCAGGGCGCACACGGCGGCCGAGCGGGCGCCGCCGCCGATCAGCAGGACCCGGCGCCGGTCGACGCCGTAGCCGGCAAGCAGCCCGGCAGCGTCAGCGAGGGAGCACAGCACGCTCTCGACCGCTGCCCGCGCCAGGTTCTCCGGCGTCGCATTGCGCGTGGTCAGGCCGGAGATCACCCCGGTCGACAGCGGGAGATTCGGCGTGCGCTCCCCGTCGAAGTACGGCAGCAGCGGCAATCCCGCCCGCGCCCGCGGCGGCGGCCAGCGCGCGCTCGTCCAGCCCGGCGAGGTCGGTGCCGGTCATCGCGGCGACCGCCGACATCACGAGGCCGGCGTTCACCGTGCAGACGAGCGGCAGGAACCGGCCCGTCGCGTCGGCGAACCCGGCGACGGACCCGGACGGGTCGGCAGCCGGCACCGCCGTGACCGCGAACGCCGTGCCCGAGGTGCCGATCGAGACGGCCACCTCGCCGGGTTCGAGGCCAAGGCCAAGCGCGGCCGCCATATTGTCCCCGGTCCCCGGCGCGAGCACCGCACCGCCGGCGGCCTGCCCGACCGCCTCGCCCGGCGCCGCTACCCGGGGCAGACCGGCCTCATGACCGAGCGCGGCCGCCACGATTTCCGGCAGCCACTGGCCCCTGGCGGTGGCGAAGTAGCCCGTCCCGGAGGCGTCGCCCCGGTCGGTCACCGGCTCGGCCGCGCCGAGGCGCCAGGTCAGGTAGTCGTGCGGCAGCAGGACCGTGGCGATCCTGGCGGCGCTGGCCGGCTCGTGGTCGGCCAGCCAGCGCAGCTTGGTGACCGTGAATGACGCGGTCGGCACGCTGCCGGTGACCTCGGCCCACCAGCGCGGACCACCAAGCTCCCGGACGAGATCGTCGGCTGCCGCCAGCTGACCGCAGGTCGTTCCACAGCAGGGCCGGCCGGATGACCGTCCCGTCCGCGTCCAGTACCACCGACCCGTGCTGCTGCCCGGCCACCGCGACGGCCGCGGCCCGGTCCAGCAGGCCGTCCCCGGCTAGCTGCAGCGCATCCCACCAGGCGCGCGGGTCGCACTCCGTGCCGCCGGGATGCGGCGCGCTCCCGGTGGCGACGACCGTGCCGTCCGCTGCGTCGCAGAGCACGACCTTCGTCGACTGCGTCGAGGAATCTACTCCGGCTACCAGCATGCGGGCCCTTTCCCGGTCCATTGTCGGGGCCACCGGGCGTCAGTGGTCAAGCACGTCCACGGGTGTGGACAGGACCCGCTGGGAGCCGACGGTCCGCTGCGGTCCGGCAAGCTCGATCTCACCGTGCAGGCGCAGATCCGCCGAGGAGGAACCGATAGCGATCTCGATCAGCCCCGCCTCGACCACCCGGGCGCCGGACAGGCCGGTGAAGGCGGTGCGGTCCGCGTGCAGCCGGAAGATCACCCGGCGGGCCTGGCCGGGCTCGAGCTGCACCCGGGCGAACCCGGCCAGGTACCGCGCCGGCCGGATGACCTGCGCGACCGGGTCGCGCAGGTACAGCTGGACGACCTCGGTGCCCGGCCGCGCCCCGGTGTTCCGCACCGTGCACGCGACCTCGGCCGCGCCGTCGGTCGCGATCGTCGGTGCCGGGGCTGCCGTCCGCCGCCCGCACGCACAGGTCTGAGTACTCGAACTCGGTGTAGGACAGGCCGTGCCCGAACGGGAACAGCGGTGTCGGGTCGACCGAGCTCACCTCGTTGCGCGTCCCGAGCAGCGGCGCGAGATAGCAGGGCCGCTCCGCCCCCGCGAGGAGCGGCAGCTCCATGGGCAGCTTGCCGCTCGGGACGACCCGGCCGGAGAGCACCCCGGCCAGCGCGCCGCCGCCCTCCTGGCCGGGAAAGAATGCCTGAACCGCGGCCGCCAGCCGGCCAGCGACCGGCCCGATGGCATACGGGCGGCCGGTAATCAGCACCGCCACGACGGGCCTGCCGGTCTCGACCAGCTCGGTGAGCAGATCGGCCTGGACGCCCGGCAGCCGCAGGTCGCTCGCATCGCAGCCCTCACCCGAGCTGCCCCGGCCGAAGAGCCCGGCCTCGTCGCCGAGCACCGCGATCACGACGTCGGCCGACCGCGCGCAGCTCCGGGCGGCCGCGAAGCCGGACCGGTCGTCGCCGCGCACGTCGCAGCCGCGCGCGTACTCGATCAGCGCGTGCGGCAGTTCCGCCCTGAGCGCATCGATGAGCGGAACGACGGCGACGCCGGCGCCGGTGCCGGGATGCGCGTGCCCCACGTGCCGGGGGAAGGTGTAGCAGCCGAAGTACGCGAGCGGGTCGTCCGCGAGCGGGCCGATGACCGCGATTTTGGCCTCCGCCGGGCAACGGCAGCACGCCCGCGCCGTTGGCAAGCAGGACGATCGAGTGCTCGGCCAGCCGCCGGGCCAGCTCCCGGTTCGCAGGCGGGTCGAGGTCGATCACGGCGGCACTGTCATCGGCTTCGGCGACGGATCGAGCAGGCCCAGCTCGAACTTCTGCCTGAGCACCCGCGTCACGGCCCGGTCGACCAGCTGCTCGGGCACCTCGCCGGCCTGCACGGCGGCGGCCAGCGGCTCGCCGTAGCACCGCACGTTCGGCAGCTCCACGTCGACTCCGGCCCGCAGCGCCAGCGCGGCCGCCTGACCGGGCGAGCCCGCCACGTCGTGCAGCGTCTGCAGGAAGGAGACCCCGTAATAGTCAGAGACGACGACGCCGTCGAAGCCGAGCTCCTCCCGGAGCAAGCCCGTCAGCAGCGCGAGGTCCGCCGCCGGCGGCACCCCGTCGATGGCGGCGTAGGAGTGCATGACCGAACGCGCTCCGCCCTCGGCCATCGCCATCTCGAACGGCGGCAGGAAGACATCGGCGAGCTCGCGCGGGCCGGCGCTCACCGGTGCCATGTTGCTGCCCGCGCCCGAGCCGGAGTAGCCGGCGAAGTGCTTCAGGGTGGCGATCACGCCGGCGGACTGCAGGCCCCGCACGTACGCGGTACCGATCATCGCGACCAGGTAGGGATCCGCGCCGATCGTCTCCTCGACCCGGCCCCACCGGGGGTCGCGCGCCACGTCGAGTACCGGCGCGAGGCCCTGGTGCACGCCGACCGCGCGCATGCTGGTCCCGATCGCCGCGGCCATCTGGTTCACCAGGCCGGGATCGAAGGATGCGCCCCAGGCAAACGGCGTCGGGAATGCCGTCGCCGTCCAGGTGGCGAATCCGGTCAGGCACTCTTCGTGCGCGATTGCGGGGATCGCGAACCGGCTCCGCTGCCGGATCTGGGACTGCAGCTCGGCGAGCTGAGCGACGCCCTGCCCCGGCAAGCACCGGGCTGGTACCGAAGACCCTGGTCAGCTGCCCGAGCCCGTGCTCGATGAGCTCGGCAAACGGCGGCATGTCACTGGCGAACTCGCCGCGCGGCGGTGCGACGCCCTCGCCGTCGCTCAGCCACACGCTGGCGAGCTGAGCAAGCTTTTCCGCGAGGGTCATGCGCGCCAGCAGGTCGGCCACCCGGTCGGCGACCGGCACCGTGACGTCGCGCCAAGGCCTGCGTGCGCGCGGCGGCAGTCGGCCTCCCCGCTCGCCGGCGCGGCCACGGCCGACGTTACCTGCTGACTCACCGGCCTCACGCGGCACAGCCTGGCGGTCGATTCCCTGACGATGAGCTCGGTCGACAGCTCGACCCGCTGGCTGCGCAGCGGAACGCCCTCGATCAGATCGCCCAGCATCTCCGCGGCGACCCGGCCCATGTCCGCCAGCGGCTGCCTGATCGTCGTCAGCGGCGGCGACACCCAGCGCGCGGCGGGCAGGTCATCGAACCCGACCACGGACAGATCCTGCGGGATCCGCAGGCCGCGCTGGCGCGCCGCCTCATACACGCCGAGCGCCTGCTGGTCGCTGCCCGCGAAGATCGCCGTCGGCGGCTCGTCCAGGGCCAGCAGCTCGCTGCCGCACAGGAAGCCGCCCTCGTGCTTGAAGTCCCCGTGTCGGACCAGGGTCTCATCGAACCGGCCGCCTGCCCGCTCCAGGGCCGAGCGGTAGCCGTCGACCCGGGCCCGGCTGCACAGGTAGTCGGGCGGGCCCGAGATGGCGCCGATCCGGGTGTGCCCGAGGCTGAGCAGGTGGTCGGTCGCGGCCAGGCCGCCGGCCCAGTTGGTAGCGCCGACGCTCGGCACATCGGGATCGGGCATGTTGGCCGGGTCCACAACCACCAGCGGGATCGACTCTTCCCGGACCTGGCGCAGCTCGGGCATCGTGAGCTCGGAGGTCACGAGGATTACGCCGTCGGTGTCGTGGCTCGCCAGCGCGCTCGTCCAGCTGGCCGGGCGCGCGCTGCCGTGACGCACCGCCGAGACCGCCGCGCCCATGGCATGGTCCGCGCAGTAATCCTCGACGCCGCGCAGGATCTCCACTGCCCACGGGCTGTCGAGTCCGTTGAAGATCAGGTCGATCAGGCCGACGCGCCGCCCGCGCCTGATACCCGGCCGCTGGTACCTCCGCTCGCCCAGCAGCCGCTCGCACCCGCGCCCGCGTGTCAGGCGCGACGTCCGGACGCCCGTTGACGACCTTCGAAACCGTCGGCAGCGAGACACCCGCCTCGGCAGCGATGGCAGCCAGCGTTGGCCGACGTGGGGCGGGCACGTCTGACCCATCGCCGCGGCTAACCGGCTCACTCGGCACGACACCATCAACCCCTTACCAACGGTGCGCCACTGGCGCTTCCCATCCTGGCCTCAAGCCGACACTGTCGGTAACGCACTCGACACGCTCGCACGCCGTCATCCTGCAGGTGCTGGCTAGGGCTCCGAAACTAATCGACCGGACTATCGGAGCGCAAGCCCCATATCTGAGCAGCAGACGAAGAGTCCGTAACGACTCTCAAAGAGGGGGTTGACCGCGAGCCAGGCGGGTTTCTACGATAACGCCACGCCGAAATATTCCTGAATCTTTCGACAACCTGGTGGCGCGGTGCTACACCCCCCACTCCGGCTCATCGTCAGGAGATGACCAACATGCGCAGCACCCGGAAATACCTAGCGCTGGCCGCGGCGCTGACCGCCGCGGCCGCCCTCGCTGCTTGCGGCAGCCCGGGCCCGTCACAGCGGCGCCAGCTCATCCACGCGGCAAGGTCACGCTCACCTGTTGGAGTAACGCCAACGCCAACCCGCTGCTGGGCGTCTTCCAGCAGCTCATGAAGAGCTACCACGCCAGCCACCCGAACGTCTCGTTCTCCTACGTCCCGATTCAGAACGAGCAGTACGACACCAAGATTCAGGTGGCGCTCCAGGGCAACAGCGCGCCGGACATCTTCTTCCAGCGCGGCGGCGGCTTCATGGCGACCCAGGTCAAGTCCGGCCAGCTGGCGAACCTGACGCCGTACGTGTCCAGCTGGATCGGCGAGCTCGGGGCGCAGGCACAGGCCTGGCAGATCAACGGACACCAGTACGGTGTCCCCTATGACCTGCACACGGTGGGTTTCTGGTACCGCAAGGACCTGTTCGCCAGGGCCGGCATCACCTCGACGCCGTCGACCATCCCGGAGCTCGAGGCGGACGTCACCAAGTTGAAGGCGGCGCACATCGCGCCGATCGCGGTCGGCAGCAAGGACCAGTGGCCGGACGCGTTCTACTACGACTACTTCGCGGTCCGCGAGTGCTCCGTCTCCACCCTGGAGGCCGCGGTCAAGGACGTCTCGGCGAACTACCCGTGCTTCGCCAAGGCCGGTACCGACCTCAAGGCGTTCATGGCCACCAACCCGTTCCAGCCCGCGTTCCTCAACACGCCGGCCCAGACCGGCGCCGGAAGCTCGGCCGGCATGGTCGCGGATGGCAAGGCCGCCATGGAACTGCAGGGCGACTGGGACCCGAGCGTGTTCCAGGCGCTGGTCTCCAGCAGTCAGTGGAAGACGGACACCACCGAGATCGGCTGGTTCCCGTTCCCCGCGGTGCCCGGCGCACCGGGCAATGCGGCGGCCCTCCTCGGCGGCAGCGATGGCAACTCGTGCTCGACGAGCGCGCCCGAGCCAGCCTGCGCCGACTTCCTCGAGTACCTCGACAGCACCGCGGCGCAGAAGCTGATCGTCGGCGCCAGCCTCCTGCCCGCCAACCCGGCGGCCGCGTCGGCGGTGACCCTGCCGGCCGATCAGCAGGTGCTCCAGGCCAGCAAGTCCTCGTCCTTCGTCCAGGAGTACCTCGACCTCGCCTGGCCGACGAACGTGGGCACCGCGCTCGACTCCGCGGTAGCGGACTTCTTCGCCAAGCCCGGCACCACATCTCCGCAGTCCATCGTCACGGCCATCGACCAGGCCGCGGCGCAGCAGTAATGACCGAACTCGAAGGGAGCGACGGCCGAGGTCAGTACCGGCCGTCGCTCCGCCCGCCTTCGCCTGGGCGGCGCCGCAGCTGGCCCAGCCGGCAGTTTCGTCGAGCTGATAGTGCTGCTCGGACCCGGCGCTCGTGCTCTTCGACGATCTTCGTGCTGCTGCCGATCGGCATCGCCGCGTACTACGGGCTGTTCAACTGGACCGGCTACGGCCCGCTGTCCGATTTCACCGGCCTGCACAACTACAAGCTGGTGCTCGGCGACCCGGTCTTCCGGTCCTCGCTGCTGCACAACGTGATCATCGCGGTGCTGTCGCTGGTCATCCAGCTCCCGATCAGCGTCGCGATAGCCCTGCTGCTCAACCGTCGGATGCGCGGCGGCTCGTTCCTGCGTATGGCGGTGTTCGCGCCCTACGTCGTGTCCCAGGCGACCACCGCGGTGCTGTGGCTGCTGCATCCTGCAGCCCGGCGGGTTTGTCGACGCGCTGCTGAAGGCGGTCGGGCTCGGCGGCCTAGATCAAGGACTGGCTCGCCGACCCCACCATCGTGCTGTACACGATGTTCGTGGTGCTCACCTGGCAGTTCATCGGCTTCGGGATCATCCTGCTGCTGGCCGGCCTGCAGGGCATACCGGCCGAGCTGCGGGAGGCGGCCGCGATCGACGGGGCGTCCGCGTGGCGCACGACGCGGCACATCACGCTGCCGCTGCTCGGGCCGACCATCAGAATCTGGATCTTCCTGTCGATGATCGGCTCGCTGCAGGTCTTCGACCTGGTCTGGATCATGACGCTCGGCGGCCCGGCCAACGCGTCCAGCACGATGGTGACCTACATGATCTTCTTCGGCTTCCGCAGCCTGGAGTTCGGCTACGGCAGCGCCGCCGCCGTCATCCTGTTCGTCATCAGCTTCGTGCTCGCGTTCTGCCTACCAGCGGTTCGTGCTGCGCCGCGACACTGAGGGCGCACTGACCAGGGCAGTGAGGTGATCGGAGTGACCGCAGCAGTGCAGGCCGCGCCCCGTCCGGCCGCGCCCGCCGGGCGGCCTGGGCGCGTCAGGCCCGCGATCCCGCTGAGCTACCTCGTCGCGCTGGTGATCGTCGCCATCACGCTGGTGCCGATGCTCTACGTGATCGTCGGCGGCTTCCGTACCACCGCCCAGCTCAACGTCTCCCCCAACGGCCTGCCGCATCCCTGGGTCTGGCAGAACTACAAGTCGATCCTGACCTCAGCCACCTTCTGGCAGAACCTCGGCAACAGCGCGCTGATCGCGTTCGTGGTCACCGCGCTCGCGGTCGGATGCGGATCGATGGCATCGTTCGCGCTGGCGCGGTACCGCTTCCCCGGACGCGACGCCTGGTACATGCTGTTCGCCGTCGGGCTGCTCTTCCCGGCCGAATGTCGCGTCGCTGCCGGTGTACTTCCTCGACAAGCAGATCCACCTGCTCGACAACTGGCTCGGCGTGGCGCTGCCGGAGGCGGCCTTCGCGCTGCCGATCACGATCATCATCCTGCGGCCGTTCATGCGGGCGATCCCTGGCGAACTCGAGGACGCTGCCGTCGTCGACGGCGCGAGCCGGTACACGTTCTTCATGAAGATCATGGTCCCGCTCTCGCGCCCGGCGCTCATGACGGTGGCCATCCTGGCGTTCGTCACCAGCTGGAACGCCTACCTGCTGCCGCTGCTGGTCTTCACGAACCCCACGCACTACACGCTGCCGCTCGGCGTCTCCACGTTCCAGTCGACGTACTCACAGGACACGGCGGCGGTCTTCGCGTTCACGGCGCTGTCGATGCTGCCCGCGCTCGCGTTCTTCGCGCTGGCGCAGCGCCGTATCGTCGGCGGCCTGTCGGGGCTGGCCGGCTCGATCAAGGCCTGACGCCGTAGGCTGACCTGATCGCGCCCACCGCAGCCCCCGAGGACCCCCGTGCTCGCCGACCTTCCGCTATCCGACCTGCAGCGTTACCGGCCCGACGTAGCCGAGCCCGCCGACTTCGGCGAGTTCTGGGCCGGCGAGCTCGGCGCCGCGCGGAGCGACCGCGAGCGAGCCGGAGTTCGTCCCGGCCGACAGCCAGGCGCGGCACGCCGACGTCTTCGACGTCACGTTCGCCGGCTACGCCGGCGACCCGGTCAAGGGCCTGGCTGCTGGTGCCGCACCGGGCCGAGCGCCGGTGCGGCGGTGATCGTGCGAGTACGTCGGCTACGGCGGCGGCCGCGGCGACCCGTTCGACTGGCTGACCTGGAGCTGTGCCGGGCACCCGCACCTGATCATGGACAGCCGCGGGCAGGGCGGCGGCTGGCGCAGCGCCGACACGCGCCGACCCCGGCGATGATGGCGCGCCGAGCGCGGCGGGCTTCCTCACCCGCGGCATCGCCGACCCGCACCAGCACTACTACACCCGGCTGTTCATCGACGCGGCCCGCGCGGTCGATGCGGTGCGCGCGCATCCCGCGGCCGCCGGGCGCCCGGTGGTCACCGCCGGCGGCAGCCAGGGCGGCGCGCTGGCGATCGCCGCCGCCCACCTCGCGGGCGACGTCGCCGCGGCCCTGCCCGACGTGCCGTTCCTGGCCCATCCGCGGCGCGCGCTGGAGGTCACCGACACCCTTCCGTACCGGGAGCTGGCCGAGTATCTGCCGGGTCAACCCGGACCGAGGTCGAGCAGGTCTTCACCACGCTGGCCTACATCGACGTCGTCAATCACGGCAAGCACGCCACTGCGCCCGCCCTGTTCTCGGTCGGCCTCGCCGACACCGTCACGCCGGCGTCCACGGTCTTCGCCGCGTTCAACCACTACGCCGGGCCGAAGGACATCGCCGTGTATCCCGTACAACGGCCACGAGGGCGGCGGCACCCGGCATTTCCTCGCCCAGCTCGCGTTCCTTGGTCAGGCCGGGCTCAGTTAGCGACAGCTCCGAATAAAGTTTCCCGCAGCCAGTTGCCAAAGCTCAGCGGGGAAATTAATGGCGATAACGGTTGTCGGGGAATTCGCGGTCTATTCTGGTTACGCCTCCATGAATGAGTACCTGGCGCTCGGAATGCACCGCGCCGGAGCCAGGGTGTGTCTCCGGCCGCAGTACCTGGATGTCTCGGGCTGCTCAGGCGAGCTGCTTGGCCTCTGGGCCCGGTCGGCGCCGCACCTGGGCGGCCCGGTCGTGTACTCCAGCTGGATGCGGCCGGACCTGGAGTGCTACGCAGGCTCCGACCTGTTCGTCAGGTCGATGTTCGAGGCGAGCCAGCTGCCGGCCGGCTGGGCGGCGCGGCTCAATCGGGCTCGCGCGATCATAGCTCCCACGCGGTTCGTAGCCGACGTCATGCGCGCCAGCGGAGTCAGTGTCCCCGTCGAGGTCGTGCCCGACGGCATCGACCCGCAGTCCTATCCGCTCCTGACCAGACCGGAACGCCGCGGCGTCACGACGCTGATCGTGGCCGCCGTCTACAACCGGAACTACGCCCTGCCGGGCCTGGCCGATCGCAAGCACCTGCCGGAGGGGATAGCCGCGTGGCAGCGGGCGTTTGAAGGCGACGATGACGCCCGCCTGATCCTCAAGTGCCGCTGGGGCGAGCCGGAGGACTTCCCGGACGATCCCCGCATCACCCTGGTGACTGCGGAGGAACGCACCCGCGGGATCGCGCACTGGTATGAGCAGGCCGATGTGTTCCTGGCGCTCGGCAGCGAGGGCTTCGGGCTGCCGATGATCGAGGCGATGGCGACCGGGCTGCCGGTCATCGCGCTCTCATCGGAGGGGCAGCACGACGTCTGCACCGATGCCGCCGGGCTCGTGCTTGCCGTGCCGCCCGCGCGCTTCGAGCAGCATCTGCACGAGGGCCGCGAGCCGTGCGGCGTGCGCGGCGTCCCCTCGGTCGACGACGTCGCCGCGAGGCTGCACTGGATCGCCGGGCACCGCGCCGAGGCAGCGGCAATGGGCCGCGCGGCGTCCGAGTGGGTCCATCACCATCGCAACGTCTGGGACTACGGGCCGGGAGTTCTTGAGGTGATCGGCCGGCACTCCGCGCGGGCCCGGTTCGGCATCCGGCGCCGCAGCCGGGCCGTCCGCCGTCGCTCGCCGAGTACGGCGAGCACCGCCGGGCCGCAGTCCCACACGTTCCGCCGGGCGTGAACCCACTGCGAGGCGGTCTTGCCGATGGCGGCGGCCTCGTCCCGGTGGCTCGCGATCCACCGCAGGTGCGCGGCGGCCTGGTCGACGTCCGGAGCGGACCGCAGCCCGCACCGCGCCCGCCCTTCGTGGCGGTGCTCTTCCAGACCGGCCGGCCGCACCGGCAGCACCAGGCCCGCGGCCTGGTCGCAGACGTCTTTCTGGCCGTCCGCCGCCAGCGCGATGACCGGGAGCCCTGTCGCCATCGCCTCGATCATCGGCAGCCCGAAGCCTTCGCTGCCCAGCGCTAGCAGCACGTCCGCCTGGTGGTACCAGTGCACGATGCCGTGCGTCTGCTCGACCCCGAATACCGGGGTCACCCGCGGATCGCGGAGCGGCAGGCTGCGCACCAGCCGCAGGCCGGAGCCGGGGACCAGGCGCAGCTTGAGAATGAGCCTGGCCGTCGGATCGCCATCGAACGCCAGCTGCCAGGCGCGCACCGCCTGCAGGACGTGCTTGCGGTCATTGGGCTCGTCTTCCCAGATGGCGGCCACCACCAGCGTCGTCAGGCCCTCGCGGGCCGGCCGCGTCAGGTAGGGGTAGGCCGCCGGATCGACACCGTCGGGCACCACGTGGACGGGCGCGGTCACTCCCGACGCGGCGCAGGCATCCGCGACAAACGAGCTGGGAACGATGACGCCCTGAGTCCGGTTCAGCACGGCCGGCCAGCCCGCCGGCAGCTCGGTGGCCTCGTAGACGGCCCGCACGAACAGCGGGGGGCCGGCAAAGCAGTCGAGGCTGCCGCCATCCCAGGTAGACCGCACGACCGGGCCGTCGATGTGCGGATGCGACCGCGCGTACAGCGCGACGAACGGCTCCGGGCAGCCAGCAAGGTCGACGTAAGTCGGCCGCAGGCCCACCCTGGCCCCGGCCCGCTGCAGCGCCATCGCGAGATAAATGTGCATGCTCTCGCGTCCGGTGTCGATGCTAAAGGCACCGGCTAGCGTGACATTCACGTTCGTGAAATCTCCCTCTGCCCGTAGGGTTGGTAATTGTAGCCCGATGAAATTCACTCGAAAATGAGTAAGGCAATTGGAAATGGCCGTCTGGACGGCAATTGACCTATCGGTCCGGCTGGTGGCCGGCGGGATCCTCGTCGCGGCCGGGCTGCTGAAGCTGGTCTCACCGGAGACCTGGCAGCAGGTCTGGCTGGCCTCATACCGGCTGCTGCCCGGGCCCCTGGTCCGGCCGGTGGCAAGGACCCTGCCCGGTATCGAGGTGGCGTGCGGCCTGGCGCTCGCGCTGGGCGTCCTCGGCCGGATCGTGCCGATCGCAGCGGCGGCACTGCTGACGACCCTGTCGATCGCGGTCGCGAGCGCGCTGATCCGCCATCTTGAGATCGCCTGCGGCTGCTTCGGCCACCTGAGCACCGTCGTCACGTGGCGGATCGCCGCCCGCAATCTGGCCATGGCCCTCGCGGTCGCCGCCATCGCTGTCCCGGCCGGCCAAATTCCAGCCTCGCTCGCATCCCTGCCGTGGCCCCTGCAGCTACTCGCGCTGGCGTGCGCCTGCGCGGCGATTCACGGCCTCGCGGCGGCCAGGCGAGCCCAGCGGCGACGGCGCATTCTGCGGCAGATCGCCGCGACCGCCTGACCTAACGTTCCGGGCTGAGCAGGCCGCGTTTGTAAGCCACGGCCACGGCCGCGGCGCGATCCCGGACGCCGAGCTTCTCGTAGATATGGAGCAGATGCGTCTTGATCGTCGCCTCGCTGATGAACAGCCTCGTGGCGGCCTCGCGGTTGGTGTTGCCGGCCGCGATGAGCCCGAGCACCTCGATCTCGCGCTGGCTGAGCGTCTCGCCCTCGGGCGCGCGCACGCGGTTCATCAGGCGGGCCGCTACCGACGGGGCGAGCACGGCCTGGCCGTCGGCCGCGGCCTGCACCGCTCGCCGCAGCTCGTCCCGCGGGACATCCTTGAGCAGGTAACCCGTCGCTCCGGCCTCGATGGCCGACAGGACATAGCCGTCGGTGTCGTAGGTCGTGAGCACCAGCACCCTGGCGGCCACCTGGTGGCGCGCGAGCTCCGTTATGGCGGCCACGCCGTCCATTCCCGGCATCCGCAGGTCCATCAAGATCACATCGGGCTGCAGCGCGCGGGCCAGCCGGACCGCCTCGAGACCGTCGCCGGCCTCGCCGACCACCTCGAAGGCCGGGTCCCGGGCGAACATTCCGCTCAGCCCGTCCCTGACCACCGGGTGATCGTCGACGATCAGCAACCGGACGACGGCGCGGCGGCCGGCGACACCTCGGTCGGCGTCGCCGCCTCCGGGCGCGGCAATCCTGGGCGAGCTCACGCGTCGGCTCCAATCGATGCGGTCGGCTGATCGGAAGCGCCGGCCGCCCCGGCGGGCAGGGCGGGCAGGGCGGGCACGCACGCCGAGATCGCGGTGCCGCCGCCCACCTCGGACTCGACCTGCAGCGTGCCCGCCAGGCCCTCGACCCGCTGGCGCATGGCGATCAGACCGAAGCCGCCGTCGGCGGTGTCCTGCCGGTCGGCCGGGCCGGCACCGTCCGCCCGATCGAGCCGGGACACGTCGAAGCCGCCGCCATCGTCCCGCACGTCCAGGGCCACCTCGTCCTCCATGTACGAGAGGGTCAGGCCGACGCGGGTGGCGTGCGCGTGCCTGGCCACGTTCGCGAGCGCCTCCTGCGCGGTGCGCAGGAGCGTGAGCTCTGCCTCCGGCCAGATCGGCCCCACCGTGCCGGTCACCGTGAACTGAACTGCGATCTTGTTCAGCTGCGACCAGCGCTCGGCCACGCCGGCCAGCGCGTCGCTGAGCCGCGCGGTCTCCAGCGGCTCGGGCCGCAGCGCGTCGACCGAGCGCCTCGCCTCGGAGAGGCTCTCCCTTGCCAGCGCCGTCGCAGCACTCACATGCCGTCGCCACGCCGCGGCAGTCTCGGCGGCGTGCTCGGCCGCCTGCAGCTGGGTGATGATCCCGGCGAGCCCCTGCGCGAGCGTGTCGTGGATCTCGCGCGCCATGCGATGCCGCTCGTCAAGGGCGCCGGCTTCCCTGGCCTGGGCCAGCAGTTGCGCTTGCAGCCCGGCGTTCTCGGCGAGCGAGGCCTCCAGCCTGCGGTTGGCCTCACTCAGCTCCGCGACCGCCTGAATGCGCTTCTCGGCCTGCACGGAGCTCGTCCACATGAAGTAGGTGAAGCCGCATCCGAGGAAGACCTCCACGGCGACGAGAGTGACGAAGATGAAGAGCCCGATGGAGGTCGTCTTGCTGATGCCGTAGGTCTGTGAGATCGCGCCCATGACCCCGACAGCCGCCGCCCCGAGCAGCGGCCACGGCCAGCGCAGGAGCCTGACGGCGTAGAACCACGCGGTGAGCGTGAACAGCCCGTACCAGGTCGCCCTGACGACCAGGACCGCCATGATGACGAGCAGCCCGACGTAGAACACGCCCATGATCCGCGGACGGTCGCGCCAGCCGGGGTGCAGGGTGAACAGGCACAGGATCCACGCCCCGGCGAGGGCGCTCAGCGCGAGGTTGATGACCATGGTGCCGGGCGTCGAGGTCTGGAAGACCAGGGTGAGCATGACGCACACGGCCAGCATCACGTACGGAAGGATCGTGACGGTGCCGGCCGGAAGGAAGCGCGAGTCCTGCGCCTGCGGCCGGGGTGCCGCCGCCGGGCTTGGCAGCATGACGCCGGTCATCGGGTAGCCCCGCCGCCCGTCCGGGCCGGAGCGGGAAGGGGGCGACATAAGACCGCTCATCACGCCTCCGCCCTCGAATCTACGCGCGTTAGGTCCACGGATCGATCTCAAGCGCACGTATGTCGCCTGCCTGGGCACTGACGGAGTTCCGGCTCTGCACCTCGTTGACTTCTGACATGCCTTCAGCGTCGCAACGGCGGCCGTCCGCCCACATCGACCAGCCAGCCAGGAATCCCCGACAGAGGCTGAACCTCAGCATCGGCCGGACGATGAGCCGCATCCACCGATCGGCTGACGCGGCCACCAGGTGGATCTCAGTCGGTGTAGTGATACCGGGCCTTGAGGATCTTCACTTCCTTCTCGTCGGCCCGATAGACCAGCCGGTGTTCATCGTCGATGCGTCGTGACCAGTAACCCGACAAGTCGCCTTTCAAAGGCTCGGGTTTGCCTATCCCGGCGAAGGGATCACGCTGGATTTCGCCGATCAGGCGAGTAATCGTCGTACGCAACCTACTCGCCCGCCAGCGCGTGTAGCTCCTCCATGGTCTTCGCAACGCCGCTGTCGCCGTACCTGTCCCTGGCGACTGCTTCCATGAGCCTCCGGGCATTAGCCGGAGACCTGAGCAAGTAGATAGTCTCCTGCCAGGAGTCGAAGTCCTCGGCCGACATGAGGACGGCGTCGCCGCCCTTGGAGCTGATCCTGATCGGCTCGTGGTCGTCGTTGACCTGCTGGATGAGCGGAAACAATCGCGATCGAGCATCGCTCGCACTGATGGCCACGCCGACCTCCTTGTCGCTGGCACGTGTTACTTCTACCAGGCTGGCACGGGACTCCCGTACCAGGGCGAGCTCTCGCCGGCGCCCGCGGCAGCGCTCCACTCATTGGGACCGATGTCCCGGCGTTCCGCGGCGCCGCGACCGGCGACCTTGATCGACGGAGGCGGCCGGCCCGGAGGCAGCCGGGCCGGCGGTGCGAGACGGCAGGGTCCGTGCCCGACACGCCGGCACGACATCTGGTGCTTGGGAACGCGCCGCTTCCTACATATGGTGATCCCGCAGCTGGTTCCGCGAGTCATCCAGGCACGCGGAGGCAAGAGGGAACCCGGTGTAAATCCGGGACTGCCCCGCAGCGGTGAGTGGGAACGACCGCCGTCCGGGTCGCGCGCGTGCGACCCCGAGCAGCACTGGACCAGTGAGGTCTGGGAAGCGACGGCCAGTAGGAAGCGCCCGGCCAGGCGCTATGCCCGCGAGTCCGAAGACCTGCCAGCGCGCCGTACGGACACGACGTACGGCGGCTCCGGCCGCGCGGGACGGCTGACGGGCTCAGGCGGCGGTCGCTAGACGCAGGCCGCCCCGGCTCCCGTCGCTCCCCGCGCGTCCCGCGCCACTCCGCAACGAGCTCGCGAGGAGAGAGCCATGACGGGAACGACGACGCCTGCCCGCATGCAGGTACGCAAGCGCAACGGCGACACCGAGCCGGTGGACGTCAACAAGATCGTCCGGGCCGTCGAGCGCTGCGCCGGCGGCCTGGACGACGTCGACCCGATGCGGGTCGCGACCAAGACGATCAGCGGCCTGTACGACGGCGCGACGACCGCGGAACTGG
Source organism: uncultured Actinomycetota bacterium (assembly GCA_963831615.1). Lineage (GTDB taxonomy): Bacteria > Actinomycetota > Actinomycetes > Streptosporangiales > Streptosporangiaceae > JAJYUU01. Next base: position 48,033 of record CAWHQU010000011.1, read on the forward strand.
ACCGGCTCTCGATCCAGACCGCCGCGGAGATGACCGGCGAGGAGCCGCAGTACTCACGGCTCGCCGCGCGGCTGCTGGCCGCCTACATCGGCAAGGAGGTCCGCGGGCAGGGCATCGCGTCGTTCAGCCAGTCCGTCAGCCTGGGCCACGCCGAGGGCCTGATCGGCGACGAGACCGCGAAGTTCGTCAAGGACAACGCCCGCAAGCTCGACGACGCGATCGACCCGGCCGGGGACCAGGAGTTCGAGTACTTCGGCATGAAGACCGTGTACGACCGCTACCTGATCCGGCACCCGGCCAGCCGCCAGGTGATCGAGACCCCGCAGTACTTCCTGCTGCGGGTCGCGTGCGGCCTGTCCGCGACGCCGGCCGAGGCCATCGGCTTCTACCGGCTGCTGTCGTCGCTGGCGTACCTGCCGAGCTCACCGACGCTGTTCAACTCCGGCACCAGCCATCCGCAGATGTCGTCGTGCTTCCTGGTCGACTCCCCCCGCGACGAGCTGGACTCGATCTACGCCCGGTACGCGCAGGTGGCCAGGCTCAGCAAGTTCTCCGGCGGCATCGGCATCGGCTGGTCGCGCGTCCGGTCCCGGGGCGCGCTGATCCGCGGCACGAACGGCCAGTCCAACGGCATCGTGCCGTGGCTGCGCACGCTGGATGCGTCGGTCGCCGCGGTCAATCAGGGCGGCCGCCGCAAGGGCGCCGCGTGCGTGTACCTCGAGCCGTGGCATCCCGACATCGAGGAATTCCTCGAGCTGCGCGACAACACCGGCGAGGACGCGCGGCGCACGCACAACCTCAACCTGGCGAACTGGATCCCGGACGAGTTCATGCGCCGGGTCGAGGCCGACGAGACCTGGTCGCTGATCGATCCCGACGTGGTCCCCGAGCTGCCGGATCTGTGGGGCGCGGACTTCGACCGGGCCTACCGGGCGGCCGAGGAGCAGGGCCGCTACGTCCGCCAGGTCCGGGCGCGCGACCTGTACGGCAAGATGATGCGGACCCTGGCCCAGACCGGCAACGGCTGGATGACGTTCAAGGACGCATCCAACGCCAGGTGCAACCAGACCGGCCAGGCCGGCAACGTCGTCCACCTGTCGAACCTGTGCACCGAGATCACCGAGGTCAGCACCGACGAGCAGACCGCGGTCTGCAACCTCGGCTCGGTCAACCTGGCCCGGCACCTGACCGCCGGCCCCGACGGGAGCGCCGCCGTGGACTGGGTGAAGCTGCGGGCCACGGTCGCCGCGGCGGTGCCGTTCCTGGACCGGGTGATCGACCTCACCTTCTATCCCGCCGAGCAGGCCGCCGCGTCGAACCCGCGCTGGCGGCCGGTCGGCCTCGGCGTGATGGGCCTGCAGGACGTGTTCTTCGCTCTGCGGCTGCCGTTCGACTCCCCCGCCGCGCGCGAGCTGTCGACCGCGATCGCCGAGGAGATCTACCTCACCGCGCTGGAGACCTCGGCCGACCTGGCTGCTGCCCGCGGACCGCATCCGGCCTGGCCGCAGACCCGCGCGGCGAGCGGCCAGCTGCAGCCCGACCTGTGGGGCGTCACCGGCAGCCAGGCCAAGCGGTGGACCGCGCTGCGCAAGCGGATCCGGCAGACCGGGCTGCGCAACTCGCTGCTGATCGCGATCGCGCCCACCGCCACGATCGCCTCGATCGCCGGCTGCTATGAGTGCATCGAGCCGCAGGTCTCCAATCTGTTCAAGCGCGAGACCATGTCCGGCGAATTCATGCAGATCAACACCGCGCTGGTCACCGAGCTGAAGGCCCTCGGCCTGTGGACCCCCGAGGTCCGGGACGCGATCAAGCGCGCCGACGGCTCGGTGCAGGGCCTGACCGCGCTGCCGGAGTCGACCCGCGAGCTGTTCCGCACCGCCTGGGAACTGCCGCAGCGCGCGCTGATCGACATGGCGGCCGCGCGGGCGCCGTTCATCGACCAGAGCCAGTCGCTGAACCTGTTCCTCGCCTCGCCGACGATCGGCAAGCTGTCCTCGATGTACCTGCACGCCTGGAAGAGCGGGCTGAAGACCACCTACTACCTGCGCTCGCGCCCCGCGACCCGGATCCAGCAGGCCACCGTAGCGGCGACCGCGATCGCCTGCTCGCTGGAGAACCCCGAGAGCTGCGAGGCCTGCCAATGAGCGGAACGACGGCTCCCGCCGCTAGCCCCGCTGACCCGCGGCCACATGCTGCTCGACCCGGGTATGGACCTGACCCTGCGGCCGATGCGGTACCCGCAGTTCTACGACCGGTTCAGGGACGCGATCACGAACACCTGGACCGTCGAGGAAGTCGACCTGCACTCCGACCTGGCCGACCTCGGGCGGCTGTCGCCGGCCGAGCGGCACCTGGTCTGCCGGCTGGTGGCGTTCTTCGCCACCGGCGACACGATCGTGGCCAACAACCTCGTGCTCAACCTGTACCAGCACGTCAACTCGCCCGAAGGCCGGCTGTACCTGTCCCGGCAGCTGTTCGAGGAAGCCGTGCACGTGCAGTTCTACCTGACGCTGCTGGACACCTACGTGCCCGACGAGGCCGAGCGGGCGGCAGGCGTTCGCGGCGGTGGAGAACATCCCGTCGATCCGGCGGAAGGCCGAGTTCTGCTTCAGCTGGATCGACTCGCATCGTCAGCGGTCAGCGAACTGCGGACGCCGCGCGGACCGCCGGTCGTTCCTGCTGAACCTGATCTGCTTCGCGGCGTGCATCGAGGGACTGTTCTTCTACGGCGCGTTCGCCTACGTCTACTTCCTGCGCTCCCGTGGCCTGCTCAACGGGCTGGCGTCGGGGACGAACTGGGTGTTCCGCGACGAGTCCCTGCACATGGCGTTCGCGTTCGACGTGGTCGACATCGCCGGCGCAGCAGGAGCCGGAGCTGTTCGACGCTGACCTGGCCGCGGAAGTGCGGGACATGCTGGCCGAGGCGGTCGAGTGCGAGGCCCAGTTCGCCGCGGACCTGCTCGGCCAGGGCGTCGCCGGCCTGTCGCAGGCCGACATGCGCAGTACCTGCGAGCACGTCGCCGACCGGCGGCTGGCCCGGCTCGGCATCGAGCCGCTGTACGGCTCGCCGAACCCGCTGCAGTTCATGGAGCTGCAGGACGTCCAGGAGCTGTCGAACTTCTTCGAGCGCCGGGTGTCGGCCTACCAGGTCGGGGTCACCGGCGACGTCTCGTTCGAGGAGGACTTCTGACCGCGGCGGGCGCGCAGGCGCCGGCGGGCGATGAGGTAGCCCCCGAGCACGATGACGCCCGCTGGAGCGCTGGCCAGCATCACCTCAAGCGCGACCGGTGAACCCGGCCGGCCGGGCGCCCGGCCACGGCCGGGTTCACCGGGCTGGCATGCTTCACGGCCGTGACCGAGACGAAGGCCCCCAGGATGATGACGACCGCGAACACCGACATCAGGGCGAAGCTGACCACGCCCCAGGCGGTCATGGCCACGCGGGCGGCGAGAGCGGCAGCCTGACCGCGGCGGGTCTGGTGCGCCCTGACCACTGCCCGGACCGAGCCGAAGGCTGAGATCGCGGCCTCGGCCGCCTCGGTCTCGGTCAGCCCCGCGGCGAGCCCGGCAGCCATCGACTCCCGCAGGTGATCCTCGGCCTCGGCCAGGATGCGGCCGGTCTCCGGCGGCCGCGTGTGCAGGCTCGCCGCCAGCTCGCGCAGGTAGTCCTCGATGGGGCCGGTCATGACTGCCACCCGACTACCGCCTGCACACCGGCGGCAAAGCGGCGCCACTGGGAGTGCTCGGCCGCCAGCGCGGCGACGCCCTCGTCGGTGAGCGCGTAGATGCGCCGCTGGCGGCCGCCGGCGTCGGTCCAGTCGCTGGCGAGCAGCCCGCCCTTCTCCAGCCGGTGCAGCGCGGGGTAGATCGTGCCCTCAGGCAGATCGAAGATCCCCTCGCTGCGCTCGCGCACGGCGGTAATGACCGCGTAGCCGTGCGCAGGCCCGGAGGCCAGCACCGACAGCAGCAGCAGGTCCAGGTTTCCCTTCAGCCGCTCGGCGTTTATACCTCGTAACGCTATGCTTGTGATTGCTAGGCGTCAACCTCCGGCACGAACTCCGGCCCGACCGTGCCGACGGTAGGTTCTACGTGAGGCAACAGGAGCATGAGCCATGAGCGACAATGAACGCCGCGCTGAGTTCGTCCCGGACGACTTCGCGGTTCCGCTCGAGGTGGTCACCGAGGCTTTCCGGCTGGAGCCCCTCGGGCCGCAGCACAACGAGGGCGACTATCGCGCCTGGATGTCCAGCATCGAGCACGTCCGGTCGACGCCCGGGTTCGCGGGCCGCTCGTGGCCGAGGCCGGACATGACGCCCGAGGAGAACCTCGGGGACCTGCGCCGGCACGCCGAGGACTTCGCCGAACGTCGAGGCTTCACCTACACGGTGCTCGACAACTCCACCGGCGAGATTGTCGGCTGTGTCTACATCTACCCGCCGGAAGATGGCGGGAGCCCGGCCGCTGACGTGCGTTCGTGGGTCCGGTCGGACCGGGCGGACCTCGATGCTCAGGTACACGATGCGGTCTCGGGCTGGCTTCGGGCCGCGTGGCCGTTCCCGGCTGTGGACTACGCCCCGCGCTGACGCCGGCCGTGTGGACCGTGAGATTCCAGCACGTTGCTGTTGGTCGCCAACAGACCCGGAGAACGTGCGTTGCGCAGGCCCCGCCGCGATGGCGGCCGGGCCTGCGCTCAGCTACCAGTAGTGCCGTCTCGGTCCCACCATGCGGCCCGCAGAGCCGAGCAGTGCCAGGACCAGGCCGATCAGCAGCAAGATGATGCCGATCGTCCAGGCAATGGCGATCTTGGCTACGAGTCCAATGATGAGCAGAATGATGCCGAGGATGATCATCAGGTCCTCCGGTTTCTCGGGTCCACTGTGGCTACCCGCCAGGGGCAAACCAAACGTAGGGGCCCCGCCGATGGCGGGGCCCCTGCGCCGGAGCGACCTCTGTTTGCCGCTAGTTGCCGTGACCGTTCGCGCTTGCAGCGTTGGGCTTGGCCAGCGCCGCGGCGCTCGAGCCGGGGGTCGGAGTCGAGGTGAGGACGAGACCGGTTGGCTCCTCGCCATCGCCGGCGTTGGGCTCGCCGCCGTAGCCGACGTTGAAGCTGCCGACGAGGCTGTCATTGGCGGTGTCGAAGACCGTGACGACGGCGGAGGTGAGCCCGCCCACCCACAGCTGGCTGCCGTCGGGGGTCAGGGCCAGGCTGACCGGATCGCCGGGGTCCTGAATCGTGTCCGTGACAGTGCCGGACGCCGTCGAGATCACCGAGATGGCGTCGGAATCGCCGTCCGCGACATAGACCGTGCTGCCGTTGGCTGAGATCACGATCTGCCAGGGCAGCTGGCCGACCTTGATCGTGCGCCGGACCGAGTTGGTGGCGGCGCCGATGACGTCGACCACGCCGCGGACAGTGTTGGTCACGTAGACCGCGTGGCCGTCCGGCGAGACCACGACGCCCTCGGGATCGCCAAGCCCGCGGATCAGGGTGATCACCCTGAGCGTGGCCGTGTTGATGACATACACGCCTTGCGACGTGGTCACGTACGCGCGAGCCCCGGAGGGCGAGAACGCGATCTCCCTGGGATCGCTCGGCAGGGGACGTCTCGCGGTCACCGTGTCACCCGCCGTCGAGATCACGCTGATCCCGCCGAGCGAGCGACCGCCGGTCTGCGGTCCCGTGTCGGCCACCCACACCTGGCTGCCGTCAGGGGTCACGGCCAGATCCTGCGGGTCGTAACCCACGTGGATGAGCGTCTCGGCGGGGTTGGCGTAGTTATCCACGTCGAGCGCGGCCGCATTGATCACCGCCACGGTGTCGTTGCCGGTGTCGGCGAAGTACAGCGTGTCGCCGGATATCGCCACGCCCTCGTCGGTGGAGTCGTAGTTGAAGTCCTCGGTACCAGTGCCCGGCACCGTCCGGTCGCCGACGTTGTACTGCTGGACGAGGTCGCAGTTGGCGGTGTTAACGGCGTCGAACGCCTGATAGCCGGGAAGCGCTATGTACGCGGCGCCGGCCGGTCCCCCGCAGCTGTCCGCGGCGAGCCGGGCCTTGGCCGCCGCCGGGTGGTGGCTCGCCTCGGGGTGATGCGCGGCCAGAGCCGTCGCCGTACCGCCGGCCGCGAGCGCCAGGGCCGCCGCTCCCGCTATGACGATGCGCCGGCTGGCCCAGCCCGAGCTTGTTGATTCGCGCGGTGCCATTGTGATCACACTCCCACTGCAGCCGAGGCGGCTGCCGCGTTGCGCACCGGCTTGTGACCGGGTGGCTGGACGGGGGGCGTCTGGTTCGCTCCCGGGTAGGGCGGGAGCTGGAACTGGACTATCTCCTGCTCGGCCCGCTCGAGTTGCCGCTTGGTGTCGGGCAGCCGCGGGAAGCGCCGGCGCGGGAACCGGCCCAGCGCCGAGGTGAAGTCGCCGGCAGTCTGTCGCCGCCAGGCGGTGATGTTGGGATTGACCACCCCGGTCACCAGCTCGAGCAGCTGGGTAACCGAGGTGTGGTCGAACGTGTCGTGGCAGACGAAGCCGCCGACCGTCCACGGCGAGACGATGGTGCACGGCACGCGGAAGCCCAGGCCGATCGGCCCCGGCGCGGACTTCGTCACCGACGCGGGGATGTACTCGCCCGCCGTGCCAGCCGGCGCCGTGGGCGGGACAACGTGATCGAAGTACCCGTCGTTCTCGTCGTAGATGAGGATGAACACCGTCTTGGCCCAGACGTCGGGATTGGCGGCGATGGCGTCGACCTTGCTCTTGACGAAGTCGGCGCCCGCGGCCGGCATGAAGTCGGGGTGCTCGGACTGGAACGAGGTCGGCAGGATGTACGAGACCGTCGGCAGCCGGTCATGGATCGCGTCGTACTCGAACTGGCCGGGCTGGTAGAACCGCATGGCGTTCTGGTACAGCGGCGACGACGGCGAAGCGTTCTGGTACTGGTCGAAGTACTCCAGAACGTTGAAGCCGTAGTTGTCGATTTCCTGGTACACCTTCCAGGAGACCCCAGCCGCGGAGAGCATCTCCGGATAGGTCGCCCACGAGAAGCCTTCGGTGGGCACGTAGTTGCCGTAGGTCGGCCCGCCGTTGGTGCCGTTGGGATCGATCTGGCCGGTCATGAGGTAGAGCCGGTTGGGCCATGTCGGCCCGAGCACCGAGCAGTGGTAGCCGTCGCAGATCGTGAAGGCGTCGGCCAGGGCCCACTGGAACGGGACGTCGTCCCGCTTGAAGTACGCCATGGAGTACTGCGCCGCGAGCCCGTCGTAGTCGTCGATCTTCGAGTTGAGCCGCGAGGTCACGAAGCCGTCCATGGCCCCGTTGTCCCAGGAGTCGTGCTGCGGCGCCCAGTCGTGGCTCGTCGAGGGCAGTGCCTGCGCGCTCGTGCTGCGGGTGTCGGCGTGGAACGGGTACAGGTACCCGTCCGGGTTCTTCGGGTCGGCCTGCTTGAACACGCCGGGGATCGCGGTAGGGTCGCCGAAGCCGCGGACGCCGGGCATCGCGCCGAAGTAGTGGTCGAAGGACCGGTTCTCCTGCATCAGCACGACCACGTGCTTGATCTCGGAGATCGGCGGGGTCGCCCGCGCCGAGGTCAGACGCGCCGGGGGCGAGCCGTCGATGATCTTCCGCAGGTTGGACGGCAGGGCGAACGACCCCAAAACCATCCCGCCTGCCGACGCCATTAGCTGACGCCTACTCAATTCAATCGCCACGCAAGACCTCCTAACGCCAATGGCAGGATCGCTTGCAAAAACCAAACCGCTCTGGGCCGGAATCGCCCGGAATGCGACACCGCAAGCGAGGAAGGCACACCTCTCAGAATGAGATGTAAGCCAAATAAAGCAACCTTGAGATGACGCACGAGTGAAAAGTGGGGTCCGTCCGTTCACTCCCGCACCACAGACGGCACGGCGTGCCCGGGCGCAGACTCACGCGCGGCAACACGATATAGCTTGACCGAACTTGCGATAGTACTTATTGTCGTGATCGGCGCGTGGCCACGACGTAACTGGTTTGACCTGTCCCGCCGTGCGACCGATAGGTTCGTGGAGCAGACGTCATCGGGAGGGTGCGGCGTGACGGAGTCCAGCACGGGATCGGCGATCCTGGTCGAAGGGCTGACAAAATCGTTCGGCGAGGTGCACGCGCTGCGCGGCATCGACCTGGCCGTCCCGCGCGGGACGGTGCTCGGGGTGCTCGGGCCGAACGGGGCCGGCAAGACAACCGCGGTGCGCATTCTCACCACCCTGCTGCTGCCAGACAGCGGCCGGGCGCTGGTGGAAGGGCGTGACGTCGTCCGCGAGGCTGCCGTCGTGCGCCGGCTGATCGGGCTCTCCGGCCAGTCGGCAGCCATTCAGGAAGAGCTGACCGGCCGCGAGAATCTGGAGATCATCGGGCGGCTTTATCACCTGAGCTGGGGGGCTGCTCGCGGCCGGGCGATCGAGCTGCTCGACCAGTTCGACCTCGTCGACGCGGCGGACCGGCCCGCCAAGAACTACTCGGGCGGCATGCAGCGCCGGCTCGACCTCGCGGCCAGCCTCGTGGGTGACCCGAAGGTGCTGTTCCTCGACGAGCCGACGACCGGACTCGACCCGCGGTCGAGACTCGGCATGTGGGACATCATCAGGTCGCTAGTCGACCGCGGCACGACGCTGCTGCTGACCACCCAGTATCTGGACGAGGCCGACGAGCTGGCCGACGAGATCGTCGTCATCGACCACGGGCTCGTGATCGCGGCGGGCACCGCCGAGGACCTGAAGGGCCGGGTCGGCGGCGACGTACTCGAGTTCACCGTGCCTGACCGCGCGAGGATGAGCGATGCGGTCGCGGCGGTCGCACCGATCGGCGAGAGCGAGCCGCACGCCGACAAGGAAACCGGCATTGTCAGCGTCGGTGTCGGCGGCCGGGGGTCCGATGCACTGATCGAAGCGGTGCGCGGGCTCGACGCACTGGCGGTCCGTACCCAGGGTCTGGCGCTGCGGCGGCCATCCCTGGACGACGTGTTCCTCGCGCTGACCGGGCACGCGGCGGATGAAGACGAGGAGAGTGCCGGGCCTGGCCGACGGCGCCGACGGGGACGGGGCGGCGGCGGATCACGCCGCGGCCGGGGCTCCGGCCAGGGCGATTCCGACACCGTGACCACGAGGGCGGCGTCATGACCGCGGCGACGGCAACCACGCTCCCGCGCGTGACCGATCCTGGCCCGCTCGTCCGGGCGCGCTGGGCGTACTCGGACACCATGGCCATTACGCGGCGCAACCTGCTGGTCTGGTACCGCGTCCCCGCTTACCTGTTCTTCACGGTGATCCAGCCGGTCATCTTCGTGCTGATGTTCCGCTATGTGTTCGGCGGAGCCATCAAGGTCAACGTACCCGGCGGGTACGTCAACTTCCTGATGCCGGGCATCATCGGCCAGACCGCCGCGTTCGCCTGCTTCGGTACCGCGATCGCGCTGGCGCAGGAGCTGCAGAAAGGCGTCATCGACCGGCTGCGGTCCATGCCGATGGCGCGGTCGGCGGTGCTGACCGGGCGGCTGACGGCCGATACGCTGCGGCTGACGATCACCATCCTGATCGTGGTCGGGATCGGATACGCGGTCGGCTTCCGGTTCCTGAATGGCGCCGGGCCCGCGATCCTCATGGTGCTGCTGGCCATTTTGCTCGGCGTGGCCTGCTGCGTGATCGCCGCCTATACCGGGCTCGCCATCAAGGACGAGGAGTCGGTTCAGGCGTTCGGCCTGATCTGGCTGTTCCCGCTGACGTTCCTCAGCTCGGCGTTCGTGCCGATCTCGTCGATGCCGGGCTGGCTGCAGGCCTTCGCGAATAACCAGCCGGTGACCTTCATCATCAACACCATGCGCGCGCTGGCGCTCGGCGGGCCGATCGAGGCGAACCTGTGGAAGAGCGCTGCCTGGCTCGCGGGGATCTTCATCGTGTTCCTGCCGCTGTCCGTGCGCGCCTACAAGCGCGCCGGCTAGCCACGGGCAGCCTTCACTCGGATCGCGCGGTCTCGGGTCCGGTCATGCGCCGTAGCAGCGGGAACGTCGCCGTGATGATGCCGAGTGAGGCCGCGAGCCCAGCCGCGGTGAGGACGTAGTAAGAAGCGCCCGGCGGCACTAGCGGGTGCTGGAGCTGCACGCTGGCGAACATCGCGGCGGCGCCGAAGCCGACCCCGACCGAGACCGCGGCGACGGCAAGCAGCGGCACGGCACTTTCCAGCGCGATGACCCGGCGCAGCATGGCGAGCCGGGCCCCGGTCAGGCGCAGCAGGCTGAACGGGCGCTTGCGGTCCGCGAGCCCAGCCGCGACCGCGGCGGCAAGGGTGCACCCGGCGATCGCCAGGCTGGCCAGGATCACCACGCTGACGAGCTGCTGGTAGGCGTCCGTGACCCTGGTGAGCTGGGCGGTTCGCTCACCCAGGGTTCGCGGCGGGCCGAGGCCGGGATACGGGTTCGCGGTCGCCAGCGCGGTCCTGGCCTGCTCGACCGCAGCCGGTTCACCGGTCGTCGCGATGTCGATACTGTCCAGTCCCAGACTGGCGAGCTGGCGAGCGGGCACGGCTGCCGCCGGCCAGGTGATCCTGCCGATGCTCTTGCCCGGCGGGGTCGTGTCCAGGAGCTGAGGAAATCTGACGGCTGCGGCCCCCGCCGGGCAGTGGCCCAGGCCGGGAGCGCGGGCCAGCTGGGAGCACGAGACCACGCCCGCGGGAACGGGGCCGGTCTCCTGGAAGGCGGACGGGAGCCCGGTCGCGCTGCCGCCCAGGACGGCTCTGGGAATGGTCAGCGGGCCGTCGGCGCGAACCGCGATCACGCTCAGGACGCCGTGGATGCGGCTCAGCCGGGCCAGGAGCGGTGCCATCGTCCGCGCCGGGCTCGGCGCTGTCAGCGAGGGGCTGACCTGGGCCGGCAGGCCCGAGGCGGGCAGCTGCTGGCCGGCGAGGTCGTCGACCAGGACATTGCCGGCGGTGGCCCATCCGACCGGGTGGCCTTCCTTGGCATCCTGCGTTGTGATGCCCAGAGCGGCGACGGTCGTGATGAACAGGGCCAGGACCAAGCCGCTGACTGCGCGAAACGCCGCGCGCGGGTCGTCGGCCAGCCGGCGAGCGGCGATCAGGGCGCCCGGACGGCTGGCCCGCCCGGCCATCAGCCGCGCTCCCGCCATCGTCAGCCACGGCCCGGCGATGACGAGGCCAATCATGATCAGCGAGAATCCGGGCAGGAACGCCCAGATCTGCCCTGAGTTGCTCGCTGGCCGGCCGTGCACCACGAAGTACCCGATGTAGGCCAGGCCGGCCACCAGCGGGAGCACCCGCCAGGCCCGGGGCGGCCGCGGGGTCTCCCGGCGCGTGACGCCGAGCGGCGAAATCCGTACGCGTCGCAGCGCGAGCCGGGAGACGAGCGCGGCTGCGGCTGGCACTCCGACCGCGACCAGCAGCCCGTCTCGCAGGCTCAGCGAGAGATCGCCGGGGAAGAACCGCTCGCCGGTAAACCGGACGGCCGACAGCGGGATGCGCAGTACGAGGAAGATCCCGAAGCCGGCGGCCACGCCCGCCGTCGCGGCAACTACGGACTCCGTGGCCGCGATGACCGAGATCTGCCGCGGGCGAGCGCGGGCCAGGCGCATTGCCGCGAGCCGCTGCTCGCGGCGGGCGGCCGACAGCCTGGTCGCGGTGGCAATGAAGATCAGCACCGGGATCAGCAGCGCCAGCGCCACGACCGAGAAGATGAGGTCGACGCCGCTCGCGCCGACGCCCTCATCCGGCGGAGTGGAGTCCAGCCCGTGCGGGTTCTCGACATTGCCGCTGGGGAGCACTGTCGCGATCGTGGTCACCGCGACGGCGTCTTTGGCGCGTTCCATCTGCGCGGCGGTGTGCCCGACGATGACGTACAGCGCGTCCGGTGACGGCAGCGCGGCGTCGCCGATCGTCCCGGCCAGGTGGCCCGGATAACGGTCGGCGAGCTCGTCCGCCGGGGTGCTGCGCAGAAGGCCCGCCAGCGCCGGGGAGGCGTAGTACTGGCCCGGTCCGGGGTCGCGGCGGATGCCGGGCGGCACCGGCGAGGTCGGGCCAGTAGCCGCCACGTCCACGCGGACGATGATGCGGCCGCCGAATTCGTCACCGCTGGTGCTCCACCACAGCGGGTCCGTGCCGGCCGGCGCGTGGCCGACGGGCTCCTGAACGCTGCCGGTCCACAGCCAGGCGTGCCGGCCGTTCTGCGCGGTGACGGCGTTGATCGCCGATATCGCGGTCAGCAGCAGGCCGACTCCGAGACCGACGGCGACGGTCAGGATTATCAGCCGGACGATGGCCTCCCGGCCGCCGCTGACCGCCAGGCGCAGGCCCAGGCGGATCACGGCATTGCCCCGGTGAGCGTGCCAACCAGGCCGTCCCGCACCACGACCTCGCGGCCGGCGTAAGCGGCCACCCTGGCGTCATGAGTAACGAGGATGACCGTGGTGTCCTGCTCGCGCGCGGCTGCCGTCAGCAGTCTCATGACGACCTCGCCCGACACTGAGTCCAGTGACCCGGTCGGCTCGTCGGCAAAGAGGACCTCCGGCCGCGCGACCAGGCCGCGCGCCAGTGCGACCCGCTGCGCCTGGCCACCGGACAGCTCGCCGGACCGGCGGCGTCCGAGGCCGTCCAGGCCGAGCCGGCTGAACCAGGGCCTGGCCTGTGCCAAGGCCGCGGCACGGCGGATGCCGCTGAGCAGGAGCGGCATGGCGACGTTCTCCTCGGCTGTCAGCTCGGGGACGAGCTGGCCGAACTGGAACACGAACCCGAATCGGTCCCGCCGCAAGTCGCTGCGCCGGTTTTCAGAGAGCGCACCCAGCGGCTGGCCGTCGAGAAAGACATCGCCCTCCTCGGGAGTCAGTATGCCGGCCAGGCAGTGCAGCAGCGTCGACTTACCGGAGCCACTCGGGCCCATCACGGCGAGGATCTCGCCCCGGCGCACCGTCAGCGATGCCCCGCGCAGCGCCGGAGTCTGCCCGAACGACTTCACCACGTTCCTGGCCTCGAGAATTGCGGGCTGCTTCGGGGCCACCGCGGGCAGGCCGACGGCGGTCACCGGCGCACCGCCTGCGTGAACAGGTCCAGCTGAGCCGCGGCGTGATCGATCCAGCGCACGTCGGCCTCCAGGCGATAGAGGGTGTGATCGGCGAGCAGCATGTCCAGCGGATCGCCGTCCAGCTTCAGCTCCGTGAGCTCGCGCATCCGCTGCAGGTGGGCCGCCCGCTGGAGGTCCAGGTAGTGGTCGGCTGGCCGGTCCAGCAGCAGGGCGAGCACCACCTTGGCGAACAGCTCGCTAGTCAGGTCCGGCTCCGGCGGAGCGGGCTCGGACAGCCAGCGCTCGACGTCCTCGATGCCGGCCTCGGTGATCGCATAGCGCCTGCGGTCTGGCCCGGCGCCGTGCTCCGCCGGGCCGGCGATCGCCTTGCCGTCCCGTGCCAGCCGGGACAACGTCGCGTACACCTGGCTGTATCGCAGCGGCCGACCCCGCCCGAAGTAGTTGTCATAGTCGCGTTTGAGGTCGTAGCCGTGACTCGGCTCTCGCTCCAGCAGGCCAAGCAGCGTCAGCGGAACACTCATAACTCAGAGAATACCCAAAGAGTATACTCTTAGAAAGTAGTTTGCCGAAGATGACCGAGGAGAGCTAGTTCTGTGGTCACCTGCAGCGAGCCTTCAGGTTCGTGGCGTTCTTCTCTGATGTACGCCATCTGGTGAGCCCGCCAGCGGCAGACTGGGGGGAACGCAACGAAAGGACGTCATGTCGGCACGAGGCTGCGGCGAGCAAGACCTCCCCTCACCGTCAGAGACCGACCCCAGCGCCTTGACCGAAGCGAGCCTTGAGCTGCCCTCTCCGGGGCGGTTGCTGCTCATGATCGGCTGGAATCTCGGCGAGGCTCTGGGCCTGCCGGTGGCCGGATACCTCGTGGCTGCGGCGCTGGCCGGCCAGGAGGCCGGCATGGTGGCGGCAACGGTCGTCGTGTGGCTGACTGCGCTCGCGCGGAAGCTCGTCACCGGCAGCGTGCCTGGCCTGCTGCTGATCTCCGCGCTGGTCCTGACGCTGCAGACGGCGCTCGTGGCCGCTACCGGCAACACGCTGGTGTTCCTGCTCCAGTTCCCGCTGGCGAACCTCGCCCTGTGCATCCTCTTCGCGCGGACGGCCCCCACCGGCAAGCCGCTGATTCGGGTGCTCGCCGCGGAGGTAGCGGAGCTGCGCCTGCCGTCGCGGCCGCTGCCCGGCCTGGACCGGTTCTTCCGGGGTGCAACCTGGCTGTGGGCCGGCATCTTTGCGGCGTCAGCCGTTGCCCTCGCCGCACTGATGGTCGTCGAGCCGTTCACCGGTCGTGCTGATTCTCGCCACGGTCATCACGGTCGCCGGGACCATTGCTGGCGCGCTCGCATCGGCGCTGTGGTTCATGCGCGTGCTGCGCCGGTTCGGCCTGCGCGTCAGCTTCGGCCGGGCCTGACCGAGCCCGCGTCTCTCAGGAAGAGTCTGAGGTCGCGATGGCGGCCATCCGCTGCGCGGCGCTATCGAGCTGCGCTGCGATGCGGCTCTTAACCTCGGCGGCCAGGGGCGTGTCCGGCCGCAGGATAAGCCCCCTGAGGACCGGGACCAGCGGCTCGTACTTCGCCGATAGCCGGTGCAGCTTCGGGCCCGTGGTGTGGATGAGACCGACGGCGTTATCCGTGAAATCCGAGGCCTTGATGACTCGCGCCCACGGGCTGTCCTGCAGGCTCGCCTCGACATGCTCGCGGTACTGCTCGTGCTCGGCGCGGCCCGGCTGCCAGACCGGGTTGGTGACGGCGCCGACCAGCTCGCTCACGCGGTCGCCGAACTGACCGGCCAGAACGGCGAGCGCCGCTGCCCGATCACCGCCAGGCGCAAGCTCGCTGGCGTGATCCTCGACGCAGTCGTGCAGCAGCGCCGCGCAGGCCACATCGGCGTCGTCAACCTGATAGTGGCTGATGATCCGGATGGCGACCCGCAGCAGATGATTCAGGTACGGCTCCCGCTGCCGCCGGTCGGCAGCATGCAGGCGAGCGGCCAGTTCCAGTGCCTGCTCGATCCGCGCACGATCTGCGCCCGGCAGCCTGCCGATCTCCACGGCCAGCCGCTCGCGCAGCCCGGCCTCGCCGTACACCGAGGTGATCGCGTGCAGCGGCATCTGAGCCAGCAGCGCCCGCTGCGCCGCCCCCGGTTCTCCGGATGCGGTCATGTCGGGTCCGTTTCCCTGGCCAAGACGCTGGCTAGCTGCGTGCGCGAGCTGATGCCGAGCTTCGGGTAGGCCTTGTAGAGGTGGTAGCCGACCGTGCGGGGCGACAAGAAGAGCTCGGCCGCGATCTCGCGGTTGGACTTGCCCTCGGCGGCGAGTCTGGCGATCTGGTATTCCTGCCGGGTCAGCGCGGCCAGAACGCCCGGCGCCTCGGCGCGGGCCGCGGCAAGTCCCGTCGCCGCGAGCTCCGACCGGGCCCGCCGCCCGTACGCTGCCGCCCCGAGCCGATCGAAGATCTCGACGGCGCTGGTGAGCTGGGCCGCCGCATCGGCCCGTCGTTTTCTCCGGCGGAGGAACTCTCCGTACACGAGCCGGGTCCGAGCCTCTTCCATGGGCCGCGGCCCCGGAATGCCAGCGCAGGGCTTCGGCGAAGTGCCGCTCGGCGTGCGCGGAGGAGTCACAGAGTCCGCGGCAGCGAGCGGCCACCGCGAGTGCCCACGCCTGGCCGGTGCTGCTCGCCCAGCGGGCGTAGACCTCGGTCACCTCGCCGGCCCAGGCTGGGTCACCGGCCCTGGCGGCTGCCTCCGCGATGTCTGGCTGGTACCAGAATGCCGTGAAGTCTCGCCACTTCTCCGGCGTGACCGTACGGAACTGGGCCAGCGCGGCCTCGAACCGTCCGCGGCCCACGTTCATACAGGCAGGGAGGGCCGTGCGGTAGCCCCACGCGTCGTCGGACCGGTCGTGCCGCTGGTAGGTGTCCATCCAGGACCGGAAGGCCGGCTCGTCACCGGTCCCGGCCGATAGCGACGCGAGCAGGGCCGCGGCGTGGCCCACCCGGACCGGCTGACCGAGATCGGTCGCTACCTGCACCATCTCCAGCAGGGCGGCGCGGGCACCCGCCGTGTCGCCCGCCGCGGCCAGCGCCAGGCCATAGCAGTGCAGGACGCCGACAAGCGCGCCAGTCATCCCGCGCTGACGGCACTCCTCAGCCAGCCGGGCCGATATCGTCAGTGCGGTCTCGTGGTCGCCGCGCCACCAGGCAACCACGCCGACCAGCAGGCGGTCGTCCGTATTCGGCTCCGATTCGCCGGCAGCGGCCGCCTGGCGGGAGGCGGTGATCTCCAGTTCCGCGACTCTCTCGGTGACCATGGCGGCGAGCTTGTCCTGGCCGCTCATCCGGGCCGGGATGACCAGACCGCGGAGCAGGCGGAGGGCGCGGCCGGGATGACTGCCGGCGACGCCTACAGCCGCGTCGGCGAGCGCCTCAAGGCTCTCCCGATGGTCCGCCGCGTAGCCGCGCGTGCGCAGGTAGGCGGCCTCGGCCCGCAGCAGAGCATCGTCCGACAGGCTCTCCGCCTCGCTCAGCAGGCGGCCGGTCCGCTCGAACTCGCCGATATCACTGGCCGCGTGCGCCGCGGCTACCAGCCTCCGCGCCCGGACTGCCGGATCTGTCGTCAGCTCGGCGGATCGCTCGTAGGCCGCGGCGACCGCGGCGTAGCCGCTCACCTGCCGCGCGTGCTCGGCCGCGAGTTCCAGCTCCGATGCCGCGCAGTCATCACGGCCGGCCGCCGCGCTGGCCAGATGCCAGGCGCGCCGGCCGGTGCTCGCGCCGCCGCCATCAGCCAGCGCCTGCGCCAGCGCGCGGTGCGCCGCCTGCCGGCTGGCGATCGGCGCATCGTGGTAGGCGGCCGCCCTGACGAGCGGGTGGCGGAAGCCGAGGGCGCGGTCGGTGACGGTCACCAGGCCGGCGTGCTCGGCCGGGCTCAGCGCCGAGGCATCCAGGCCCAGCGAATGCGCCGCCGTCAGCACCAGCGCAAGCTCGCCGGTGCCTGCGGCCGCGGCGATGAGCAGCAGCATCCTCGTCGCGTCCGGCAGCGAGCTGATCTGCTGTCCGTAGAGCCGCTGCACGCGCTGGCCGGCCCGCAGCGGCGCCTGACCGCCATCCGGGCCGGCGCCGGGCATGGTCCTGGCCGCACGCGCCAGCTCGGTGATGGCCAGCGGATTGCCCGCTGAGTCGCCGATCACCCGGTCGATGAGCGGCGGCGCCAGGTCGGCGACCTCATCCCGGAGCAGCTGCCGGGCGGCGTCGTCGCTCAGCGGCTCCAGGTCACGCTCGGCCAGACCAGATGTCTCCGCCGAATGCGGCTCGTCGCGGAACGCCAGCAGCATGGCCACGCCCGCCTGCTCCAGCCGCCGGGCGGCAACCAGCACCGCCGTCGCCGAGCCGGCATCCAGCCACTGGGCGTCGTCGATCAGGCACAGAACCGGATCGTTCTCGGCCGCCGCACTCAGCAGGCTGACCACGGCCAGGCCGGCGAGGAAAACATCATCCGGTGGCTCGGCCGGCCCGGCGGCGAGGCCCAGAACGCGTTCCAGCGCGCTGACGCGCGGGCCGGGAATGCCGCCGAGGTGGTTCAGCACCGGTCCCAGCAGCAGGTGCAGCCCGGCGAACGGCAGCTCGGCCTCGGTCTCGATCGCGATAACCCGCAGCACTGTCATGTCCGCGGCCGACGCCGCCGCCAGATCGAGCAGCGCGGTCTTGCCGATACCCGCCCCGCCGCGGATTACCAGAGCGCCGCCGCGGCCCGCCCTGGCGCCGTCCAGCAGGGCAGCGATCGCGGCGGCTTCACCGTCACGCCCGTACAGCGCCTTGCCACCGCTCACGCGCATCCCCGCTCTCGCTCCCGCCGTCTTCACCGTATCTGGTACAGACAGGCCGGAACGTGCTGTCGCGCGGCTGATGCGGCGTACGCACGCGGCACGGCTATCGCGAGGCCAGAGTATTGTCTATTATAACGATCGGCTAAGACCGAGAGGACGCTCACATGTCGGCGACCGAGGACTATCTTGCTGCCAACGCCCGCTACGCGGAGACGTTCTCCGGCCCCCTGCCGTTGCCCCCATCGCGGCACGTCGCGGTCGTCGCCTGCATGGACGCGCGGCTGAACGTCTACGCGATTCTCGGCCTGCAAGACGGCGAGGCGCATGTGATCCGGAACGCCGGAGGCGTCATCACCGACGACGAGATCCGGTCGCTCGCCATCAGCCAGCGACTGCTCGGCACCAGGGAAATCATCCTCATCCATCACACCGACTGCGGGATGCTGACGTTCACCGACGATCAGTTCAAGCGCTCGATCCAGGACGACACGGGGATCAAGCCCGCGTGGTCCGCGGAAGCGTTCCCTGACCTGGACGAGGACGTCCGCCAGTCGGTCGCGAGAATTCAGGCCAGCCCGTTTATCCCAAACCAGGACGCGATCCGCGGGTTTGTCTTCGACGTCGCCACCGGCAGGCTCAGCGAGGTCAGCTAGCCGCTCTCGAGCGGGCCTGATCGTCTGCCCGCTTCCGCGCACAGTGACGGCCGCGATCCGCCGCTCTCAGCCCCGAGAGTGACTGGCCGTTCCGGAGACGATCGCCTCGCGTCAGCCGTTCCCGCCTGGATCTAAGGGCCGCTACGTCTGAGCACAGCCATTTGAGATTTGGCTGCCAGAAACCAATCCCCTTTCGGCGTTGCTCCGAAGTAGGGGCTGTGCGTCGAGCGTTGTCAGGTCAGTCATTCCGGCAGCACGGCATCACGGCCCCGCCGAGGGGGCGGGACCGCGACCGATCGAGCGCAGCCATCGGGAATTGGAGGGGCCGCCCGGTCCCGGAAAGGTTCATCATGCACGAATCCCAGCAGCAGCCATCCGACGGCACGTCGCGCGCCGGCATGTCCAGGCGATCGGTCCTGGCCGGAGCAGGGGCGGGCGCAGCCGGCCTGGCCCTGAGCGGACTGGCCGCCGCGCCGGCCCTGGCCGCGCGCCGCGACCAGCGCGCCGGCCGCCGCGGGCACGCATCAGGAGGCAGTGGATGGCGGCGAGGCCTTCGTCGTGCACATCCGTGACATCGGCCGGGGCGAGATGGATGTCTACCGCGGCACCAGCCACGTCCGGGTCACCGACCGTTCGGTCGCGGCCGCACTCGCGCGGGCCAGCAGCAGCTGATCGAGCACTCCACAGGGAGGGATGAGCCACATGTCATCGCATCGCGAGGCACCCGAGATATCCAAGGACCCGGTTGCGGACAGCACCGACGTCTACGCGTTTGTCAGCCCGGACAAGCCGTCCACCGTCACGCTTAATCGCCAACTACGTGCCGCTGCAGGAGCCGGCCGGCGGGCCGAACTTCTACGAGTTCGGCGACGACGTGCTGTACGAGATCCACATCGACACCAGCGGCCACGGCGAGCCCGACATCACCTACCAGTTCCGGTTCACGACCGAGATCACCAACCCGGCGACGTTCCTGTACAACACCGGGCCGATCACGTCGCTGACGAGCTCGGCGTGGAACCGCAGGCAGTTCTACTCGGTCACCCGCATCGACCACGGCGGTTCGCACCGGCTCGGCAGCCACCTGCCGTGCCCGCCGTGCAACATCGGCCCGCTGTCGACCCCGAACTACGCTACGGCCCTGGCGGCTCCGGCCGTGCACAGGCTGTCCGATGGCAGCACGGTGTTCGCCGGGCAGCGGGCCGAGGGCTTCTACGTTGACCTCGGCTCGATCTTCGACCTCGGCAACCTGCGGCCGATCCAGGAGCTCAACGCGTTTGCCGCGGCCGCCGGCCTGAAATCCATGCCCGGCGTGAACGCCACCAAGTTCGTCAACGTGCACTCGATCGCCCTGCAGGTACCGATCAGCCGCGTTACCCAGAGCGGCCGCCCGGTCATCGGGGTCTGGACGTCGGCCAGCCGGCAGCGCGTGCGGATCCGGGGCGGGGACGGCGGCTGGAGCGGGACCGTATGACCCAGGTCTCGCGCCTGGGCAACCCGCTGGTCAACGAGGTCATCATCCCGATGAGCAAGAAGGACTACTGGAACTCCCAGCCGCCGCGCCACGACAAGCAGTTCGCCACCTACGTTGCCCACCCGGAGCTGGCCGGCCTGATCGTCGCGCTGTATCCGCCGGCCGATCCTTCCCCGGCTTCCCGAACCTGAAGGCCGTCGTCAACGCCGGGACGGCCCGCGCCGACCTGGAAGCGGTCCTGCTCACCGGGATCCCCGCCGGCGTCGTCACGCCTGCGTTCACCACCTACACCGGGCCGGTGCAGGCCGACATGCTGCGGCTGAACACGTCCATCGCGCCGTCGGGATCGCCGAATCCGCTCGGCGTGATCAAGGGGGACCTGGCCGGGTTCCCCAACGGCAGGCGTGTCTTTGACGACGTGGTCACGGTCGAGCTGCGCGCGGTCGCCGGGGCGATCCTCCACCTGGTGGACTCGTCGTTCACCCCGGACGCAGCCGTCGCGGACGTCACCGACGGCCTCACCGAGGCGTCACCCGGCGGGCCGTACCTGACCTCGTTCCCTTATCTGGGCGTGCCTTACGACGGGTACGACCACCCGCCGCTGGCATGAGCCACCATTCTCACGCAGGCGAGCCCGCAGCCGGGCCGTCCGGTTCCGGCACGGTCGTGCTGGAGCTGGGCCCCGGCGCGGGCGCGCTGGTTCTCTACACCCCGGCCGACCAGGATGGCGCGGAGATCGAGGTCAGCCTGGCTGGCGACGCCGGGCGCCGGACCCACTCCATGGTCCGGCCGCGCCACCTCGCAGGCGTCACCGTGCACGCGGCCGTGTACCCCGACCTGCCGCCGGGCGAGTACACAATCTGGGCTGGCTCCGCGGCCGTGGCCACGGCGACAGTCGCGGCCGGCGCCGTGACGACGGCGGCGTGGCCGGATTCCTGACGTACTGCGTCCCATCCGAATACGCTGCTGCGCCGAATGCGTGACATGAGCCCCCGCGACCCGAAGGCCCGCCAGCACCCGCTTCCGGCCGCCCGGAACGATGCCACGGACGATCTCGACCGTCTGCTGGTGCTGGTCGCCCGCGGCGACGAGCGAGCGTTCGAGACCGTGTACGACCGGCTTGCCGGGCCGGCCTACGGCGTCGCCCGCAGGGTGGTCAGGGACCCGGCGCAGTCCGAGGAGGTCGCGCAGGAGGCGCTGCTGGAGGTGTGGCGAACGGCGGCGCGGTTCGATCCAGCGATGGGCAGCGCGGCTACCTGGGTCATGACGATCGTGCACCGGCGCGCCATCGACCGCATCCGGTCGACGGCGGCGGCGTTAGAGCGCGAGCACAAGACCGCCAGGCCGTGGGTGGCGGCCGACGAGGTGGCGGAGGCAGTCGAGGCAAGCCTGGACCGCGAGCGGGTACGGCGCTGCCTCGGCGGGCTCACGGAGGTCCAGCGCGAGTCGATCACGCTGGCTTACTACGGGGGGTACAGCTACCGCGAGGTCGCCGCGCTCCTCGGGGCAGCGGTCGGCACGATCAAGACCAGGATCCGGGATGGCCTCATCCGGCTCCGGGACTGCCTCGGGGTGGGCTGATGCAGCTCCTTCGTCCCGACCTGCACACGCTGACCGGTGCCCATGTGCTCGACGCGATCGATGATCCGGCGGAACAGCACCGGTTCGCCCGCCACCTGCGCCGATGCCACGCCTGCGCGGCCGAGGTCCGCGGCCTGCAGGAGGTCGCCACATCCCTGGCCCTGGCTGCCGCCGCCGAGCCGCCGTCGGCCATGCGCGAGCGGGTCATGGCCGCGGTCAGGCGGATGCGGCAACTGCCGCCCGAGATCGATCATCACGCCCGATCCCGGCCGCCGAGGATGATCCCGGTCCTCGCGGCCGTCGCCGCGGTCGCAGTCGTTCTGGCATGCGTGCTGGCCATCCGGCTCTACAGCACGCAGCGTCAGCTCACCGCCGCGCAGGCCCGGGCGCAGGCGATCAACGGCGTGCTGTCCGCGCCGGATGCGCGCGTCCTGTCCGCCCGGACGCAGGCCGGCGGCGTGGCGACCGTTGTCGTCTCCGCGGCCCGCCGCGACCTCACCGTCGCGGTCGCGGGTCTGCGCCGGCTGCCGGCCGACGAGGTGTACCAGCTGTGGCTGATCGGGCCGCCGCGGACCCGGTCGGCCGGTCTGCTGCCCGCGCCCGTCGGCGGTCGGGCCGGACCGGTGCTGGCCACCGGACTCGCCTCCGGCGACAGGCTCGGGATGACGATCGAGCCGGCAGGCGGCACGAGTCAGCCGACCACCAGCCCGCTGATTGTGCTGCCGCTTCCGTAGCGCGGACCGGTCAGTCAAGCGGGCTCGCCTCGCTGAGCCACGATGCGCGGCCTGCCCTGACTTCCGCGTCGTGCTCAGGGCACAGCAGCGCCACGCGGGAGACTGCGTCCTGGCAGATCTGCCACGCTGACGTGCCGAGGTTCGTGCAGGGCGTGTGCCAGGTCGTCATCGACATCACGTCGGAACACGCGATCTTCCGGCCCGCTGCGCACATGCCGGTGAACTCCTTACACCGAGCGCAGAAGCCCAGGCGGGTGGCGACCGGGTCGTGGGTCGGTAACCCGCAGTCAGGACATGACCAGCAGTTCACGCCGGACTGCAGGACCAGTCCCCGGGCGCGGCGCAGCAAGCCGGTGCGGCTCAGCATGACGCCTGAATACGAGCAGCATCCTCAGTCATCGCAGGGCCGCTCCCTTCTTGCCGCCGGGAATCCCGGCGAGGTTCCCCTCACTGATGCAGGCCAGAGCTTTCGCTCGACAGCCTGCGTCGCAAGTCTCATGAGAGTTGCAGAGCAAGACATCCGTCAGCTGACCGATGTACGGCGAAGCTCGCCGGGAGACAGCAGCACCGGCGGCCCGTTCTGTTCAAGACAGCAATGCAGCCGGTCACCGTATCGTCGGGCTTATGAACGACGCATTCGCAGCGGGAGACCGCTTCTTGCTGAACGAGGCGCGACTGCTGGAGCGGCGGCTCTTCGCCACGTGCTTCCTCGGCCAGCCGGCCGCCGGGGTCGTCGATGCCCTGCGTGGCTACCAGAATCAGGACGGCGGGTTCGGCCAAGCCCTCGAGCCCGACACGCGCTGCCCGGCCAGCCTGCCCGTCTATGTCGAGACCGCTTTCCAGGCCCTTGCCGCGGCGGGCAGTGTCGACGACGACATGGTCATCCGGGCCTGCGAGTTCCTCGCCCGCGCGGCCGAGCAGGCCGGCGGAGGCGGCGCCGTGCCGCTGGCCTTCCCGGTCATCGAGTCCTTCCCCCGCGCCGCGCACTGGACCGAGTGGACCTACGTGCCGGGCCTCAATCCGACGGCCGGGCTGGTCGGCCTGCTCTACCAGCTGGGAGTTGACCATCCCTGGCGATCCGCCGGCGCTGCTTACTGCTGGGAGCAGCTCGAATCGGACGGTCTGCCGGGCGACGCGCATGCGCTCAAGGAGGTGCTTGTCTTTCTCGAGCACGTACCGGAGCGCGGTCGCGCCGACGAGCATGCCGCCGCGCTCGCGTCAGATCTGGCAGGCATCCCGCTGTTCCACCTCGACCCTGACGCTCCTGGCTACGGCCTGTCGCCGCTCAGCATCGCGCCGCAGGCCAGCTCCCGGTGGCGCGGGCTGTTCACCGACGCCCAGATCGGCGCCCACCTCGACCGGCTCGAGAGAGATCAGCAGGCCGACGGTGGCTGGCCCATCGCCTGGGAGCCACCCAGTCAGTCCGCCGTATCCGAATGGCGGGGAGTGGTGACGCTGGAGGCCCTGCGGACGCTCACGTCGTACGGACGGCTCACCGCAGGTACCTGAGGCACGCTCATCGCGTCCAGGTTGGGCTTCATCAGCAGTGACGTCGCGGTCAGCCAGAGCGCGGCGAACAGAACGCTGCCGAGCACGTCCGTGGGGTGATGCTCGCCCCGGTACATGCGGGACAGGGCCACCAGCACCGGCATGGCGACCGCGGGAATCAGGAAGAGCCAGCGCCACCAGCCGCGGGCGTGGCCGATGACCAGGATGGCGATGGCGATGTACAGGCAGCAGGTGGCCGCTACGTGCCCGGAGGGGTACGCCGAGGTTGGCAGGCGGTGATCCAGGTGCGTAACGTCCGGCCTCGGCCGCCTGACGACGGCGGCCGCGGTCAGGAACGCGCCGATCTCTCCGAGCATGATCGCGACGAGGTAGATGACCGGGCGCCAGCGCCGGGTGACAGCGAGGAAGACAACGCAGGTAGCGAGCATCACGGTGACGATGCCCACGGTGCCGCCGAGGGTGGTGAAGATCAGACTCCATCGAGTGAGGCCGGGCGTGCGGCGAGCGGCGAACCAGGCCGGGATCGTCCGGTCGCCGAGCACGTTGCCGTTTCCGTCCTTGATGATCAGCTCACCGAAGCCCACGATGATTCCGACGATAAGCACCCATGCCACCAGGCATCCGGCTGCGATCAGGGTGTGCTGGCGGACGCGCGCATGGCCACCGGCGGATTCTGGCTCGGCCGGCCTGAGGTCGGCGACGGCCTCGGGCTCCAGTCCGGCCTTCACCGGATCGGTCACCGGCTGGCCCGCTGCGAGCCGCGTCAGCTCAAAGGCCAGGGCCGTGATCCCGAGCCAGGTGATCCCGATCGCCCACCCGCCCACGACGTCGGAGAGGAAGTGGACGCCGAGCAGGATCCGGCTGATCCCGATCAGCGCGACGAGCGCGACCGTCACGCCGATGAACGCCGGTCGCCACCGGCCACGGGCGGCGGGAAGGAAGACCAGCAGCACAGCCCCGTAACAGACGATCGAGCCCAGTGAGTGCCCGCTCGGGAAACTGTTCCCGGTGCCGTAGGCGACCGGATGCGCGACGACGGGGCGGAGCCGGCCGACCAGGGACTTGAGCACCGGGTCGAGGACCAGCGCGCCCGCGCCCGTGACGACCAGGTAGATCGCCAGCTTCCAGCGTCTCCGGATCGCGAGAATGGCCGCTGCCGCTCCGATGACCCCGCACAGCACGGCAGTACTCCCGAGCATGGTCACGGCCTTGACCACCGTCACCAGCGTGTGGTCGCCGGCGATCGCGCGGTTGATGTCCGCCGCGGCGCCGTGGTCGACGGTTTCGAGCGGGCGCCACTGCAGGCGCACCAGGACAAGCAGGACGGCGAAGACCAGCGCCGCGACCGTAACGGTGATCAGTGGCGCCAGGGTGCGGCGCTGGCGGCCAGCGGTATGGGGAGACATGGCCATCCCTACGCCGGGACACAGACTGTGACGGAGCGGGGACAGACGTCGATCCGCAGGTCCCTAGCCGCCGGGCGGATGCCCCCGTCGACCTCGTACCGGAGCTTGCGATCAAACCGGATCCGGAACGATCGCCCGCGCGTCATCTCGACGAACGGCGACCGCTCAGCCCGGCGGAGCGCGACGCGGCCAAACGTCCTGGCCCAGTCGACGGGATTCCGGGCGGTGACCACGGCGAGTTCCAGGAGACCGTCGTCTGGCTCCGCCGCCGTGAAGGCCTCGACCCCGCCGAGGATGGTGCCGACGTTGGCCGCGAGCACTAGCGAGACCCGGCCCTCGAAGAAGGGCCGGCCGTCGGCCTCGACGCTCGCCATCACGCGGTGCGCGAAGAGGCTCCTTGCCCCCGTGTAGAGGTAGGCCGCCCGACCCAGGCGATCCTTCATCGTCCGGTCGGCGCCCGCGATCATGCGGGCGTCGAACCCCGCGCCCGCCATCACCGCGAAATGCTCGCCGTTGACCGATCCAGTGTCCAGCTCGCGGCGGTTCCCGTGCAGTCCTACTCGCACCGCCTCGCCGAGGTCATCGGGCACGTGCAGGTTGGTCGCCAGGAGGTTGGCCGTTCCGGCCGGCAGAATCGCCACCGCTGTGGCGGTCCCGGCAACCGCGTCGAGGCAGCGCTGAACCATCCCGTCGCCGCCCCAGACGAATATCAGGTCGGCGCCCTCCGCGGCCGCCAGGCGAGCCCGCTTCGGTGCGCGGCGGCTCTTGTTCACTTCATACCAGAGCGGATCGGTGACGCCTTCTCGCGCAAGCACCTCACGAAGCTCGGGCAGGCCTCCCCCGAAGCTCTTGCGAGCATGGGCCAGCACCGCGACTTTCGACATGATCAGACCTTTCGCCAGCGGGCCTCGCACAGCCCGTAGACGCCAAAGATGATCAGGCCGAGCGCGACCAGCAGCAGTAGAACCGGGCCGGCGGTTTGGTTGCGCAGCGTGAGCAGCGCCTTGTCGATGCCGCCCGAGCTTGAGGCGTTGTGCGAGACCGCAGCGTCGATCACCCCGACACCGACGAGCGCCACGACCAAGGCGCGGGCGATGGTCCCGACAGTGCCGAGCAGCCTGACGACGCGGAGCGTGGTCGGGCTCATTTCCCCCGTCCGCAGGTACTTCATGAACTTGCGGCGGATGCCCTCAAGGCCGAGTACCAGGCCGATGATGACGATGACCAGGCCGGCGATGCCGACCAGCCACCGGCCGCCGGGATGCTGCATGATCTTGGCGGTCACGTCCTGCTGCTGGCCTGACTGGCTGCTCTGGGTACCGGAGATGACCCTGAACGTCAGGTAAGCGAGGCCAGCGTAGATCACCGCCCTGGCCAGCGATCTGAGCCGAGGTCCCGTGCGGTTCCCGTCGCCGGCCGCGCCGAAGGCGGCCTCGCTCAGGCGCCACAGTGCATAGGCCGCGAAGCCGATGCCGAGAAGCCATAGCGAGACCGATCCATATGGCTTGCCGGCGAGCAGCTGCAGAGCACCCTGCTGGTCGGCTTCATGCGAGCCGTGGCCGAGAGCGACCAGGATCGCCACCCAGCCGAGCAAGATGTAGATGACTCCCCGCGCCACCAGGCCGGCCCTGGCCAGCCCGTGCGCTGCCGGACTGTCTGATGCCTGCCTGGCCTCGGCGCCACCGCGCCGGATCGTTGTGCTTCGCATGGACCCCGGCTACCCCGCATTGCGGTGCCAATGCACGCGGGTTGCCAGTGCCCATGGAATGAATGCCGCGTTTGGGCGCCTCGTATCCGGGCACCTCCGCATGCTCGCAGCGGTCATCACCAACTGGAGGACAGGTGCGGGTGCTCACGGCCCTCTGGAAGGGCGTCGAGCGAGGAGGGCTACGCCGGCGAAGCCCGCGGATGGAGCGGGCCCAGCAAGGACAGCGCCCTGATCCGCTCCAGCCAGCCGGGACCGAACGGCTCCCGCAGATCAAGCACATCGTGGTCCTCATGATGGAGAATCACTCGTTCGATAACTACCTGGGCACCCTGGGCCGCGGCGAAGGGTTGCCCCTTGGCGCGGACGGGCAGCCGGACGCCGAGAACCCGGACGCATCGGGCCAGGCTGTGCGCGCTTACCACTTGCCGTCGACCACCCAGCACTCCGGCGTGCCGTGCCAGAGCTGGCGGGCGGCGCACGCGCAGTTCGCTGACGGCAAGATGACCGGTTTCGTGACGGCCACTGAGGCCGCGTCCACGGCTGCCGATAAGTCCGTCGCGATGGGCTACTGGACCGGTGCCGATCTGCCGTTCTACCACGGACTGGCCGGCACGTTCCCGCTGGCCGACCACTGGTTCAGTCCCTGCCTCGGGCCCACGTTCCCGAACCGCCGGTTCCTGATATCAGGAACCGCGCACGGCCTCATGGATGACCTGCCAGTCAACATCCTCGACTCTCCGCCGGCCGGCACCATCCTGGACATGCTCACGAGATACGGCAAGTCCTGGGTCAACTACCGGCCTGACGGCGGCGACCAGTCCCAGTTCCGGCGTTACCTCAAGTACCGGCGGCGCCGGTCGCAGCATCACCTGCGCGCGCTCGGAAGGCCGCTGCAGCGGGCCCGCAGCGGAGTGAAGCGAGACCTGCAGTGCACCACGGGCCTGTACCCGCTCGGCATGGCCAGGTACATGCTGCATATCCGCGGCATCGACGATTTCTTCGCCGACGCCGACTCCGGGAAGCTGCCGGACTTCTGCATCGTCGACCCGGACTTCACCGAGTACTCCGAGGAGAACCCGCAGGACATCCGCAAGGGCGAGAGCTTTGCCGCCGAAGTCATCCGCCGGGTGATGCACGGCAAGGCCTGGGCAGACACGCTGCTCGTCTGGACCTACGACGAAAATGGCGGCTACTACGACCACGTCGCGCCGCCGGCCGCTGTGCCGCCGGACGACGTTCCGGGCCGGAGCCTGGTGGCGCATCGCTCGTGGCTGCGCACCATCCTCAAACCGATCTTCCCCGGCTACGTCCGGCATGCTCAGGACCTCGTGTGCAGGCCGAACAGCTATGACACCTACGGCTTCCGGGTGCCGGCGGTGATCGTCTCGCCTTACGCCCGGCCGAACTGCGTGCTGTCGGAGGTCTTCGACCACACGTCGGTCCTGAAGCTTGTCGAAGAGAAGTGGAACCTGCCCGCACTGACCCGCCGCGACGCTGCGGCGACCGCACCGCTGGCAGCCCTCGACTTCGATTCGCCGCCAGCGTTCCTCGAGCCCCCTTCGCTGCCCGCGCCGAGCCTGGCCTGGGGCTCCTGGCAATCACCGAGCCAGGCGGCAGCCGCTGACTAGCACCGTGCAGAAGTTGGCGGCGTTTCACGCCCAGGCTCAGCGGCGGGCGTCGTCGCTGGCCGGCGGGTTGGGCTGGGATGGCTTCCCGCCGACGAAGTCTTCCCAGTCGGTCTGGAGAGGAGCCCAGCGCTGATCGAAGTCGGCGGCGCGGCGGGTCGCGCGTTCCAGGCGCTTGCCTCCGTAGCGATGTCGTGCCCAGATCGATGACGGGCGCGCGAGGCGCAGCGCGCCGGTCAGCCCGACGGGTGGCAGGAAGAGCCCGAACAGTGCCGACCGGTACTTGCCCTTGAGCACGCAGATGACGGCGAGCACGCCGTCGGTGACGAGGATCCCGGTGGCGGTCAGGCGCAGTGACAGCTCGACCCCGTCGACGTCTTTCACGCCGAACGGGCTGAACCCGACGAGAGCCAGCCCGAGGCAGGCGGCCGTCAGGGTCACCGCCTCGACCGAAAGCTGCCCCTCGCCGCTCCAGTAGACGTCCTGCAAATGCAGGATCAGCGCGAACTCATCCAGGACGAGCGAGGTTCCGATGCCAACCGCCAGCGCAGCGAACGAGCGCCAGCCGAGAGAGCTAGGACCGCCGACCGCCGTGAAGGCTCCGATGATGAGCAGGATGATGCCGGGGACAGAGTGGTGAATGTGCGTCCCGCTGGCCGTCACCTGGTTCCGGAACGGGCCGCGACCGTCGCGAATCATGCGCGTGATCGTCCGGGTCAGGACAAATGTGACGACGAAGGCCAGAAAGCACAGCATCAGCGGCAGCTTGCCGGCCGCGATCACGTCGCGGTCCCACCATGAGGCCATTCCGCCACCATAGAGGCCGGTCACACCGCAAGGCCAGGGCGCTCCCGCGCGCGGCGCGCCTGTGAGCTGCGGGTATTTGCGAATGTCGAGGTCGCACCGCCTCAGCTTGCGACGGTCACCGCGGCCACCTGGCGAGGCACTGTAAGCCCTGGCACCAGGCAGGCCGAGACTCTGGTTTGCGGGGCTATGATGACGATGGCAACAGGTTCTGGTTGCCCGGGTCGAGACCCGCCCCCCTGGCTACTGCAGGCCAAGGCGGTCCTGATTGTGACCCTCCAGCTTCACGTCGCTAATTCGGCGGGTTGCTGCGGGCTTGCGGACCTGCTGACGGACCAGAGGCTGGCCAGGCGGAGCGGAGGCGATGTGCTGCTGGCGGCGCCGACAGCGAGTGTGCATTCGCTACCGAGCCTCAGAAGCATGGACGAGGCGTTCGGCCGACAGTCACGAGTCGATGCTGCGGTCGCGTACAGCAACCTGAGCCGGGCGGCCGGCACCTCCGCGAATTCCTCGCCCGCACGCGGCGATGGCTGACCGGCGGCTGGAGATCTGGGGCGAGCTGGCCGCGCATGCCGCCGGGCGCGGCGCGGTCGTGTCTCTCGCTGACGTCTGCGCGGTCGCCGCCGCATCAGAACTCAGCGGGGCATGGGTCGCTGCCGCCCGGGATGATGAGCCGGCGTTCTTGATGTACGCGACGGACCCGGTCGGCGAGCAGCTTGCCGAGCTCCAGCTGACCCTCGGCGAGGGACCATGTCACGACGTGTTGGTATTCGCGGCGCCTGTTCTTGCCGGCGACCTGGCCGATAACGAGTCCGGCCGCCGCTGGCCCGCGTTCACGCCGGAGGCACGCAGACACGGGGCCGGGGCGGCCTTCGCGTTCCCGCTGATTGTTGGAGCCATCCGGGCCGGGGTGCTGGGCGCCTACCGGCGCTCCGCCGGCCCGCTCACCGGCGACCAGCTCGGTGACCTGCTCATTCTCGCGGACGCGGCCACAATGCTGCTGCTCGACAGCCTCGGCGACGGTGCGGCAGCCGCAGCCGACGGCGACGGTGCGTGGCTGGACGGGAGGCCCCCGGACCTGGCGCTGCACCGCGCTGAGATCGACCAGGCCACCGGCATGCTCACGGGGCAGCTCGGGGTCAATATCACGGAGGCTTTTGCCCGGCTCCGGGCATACGCTTACGCTGAGAACCGGCGCCTCGCCGACGTGGCGAGCGACATTGTTGCCCGTCGGCTGCGGCTGCACCCGGACCCGGGACCCGAGGAGGGCCCGTGACAGTTCGCGCCCGCGTGCGGGCCCGCGGCTGGCCTGTATACCCGCCATCTGCCCATCGGCGAAAAGGTGATTCAGATGGACGCTGACCTGCTGTCCGCCACGTTCGTCGAGCTTGCCGACACCATGGTCGCTGACTTCGACGTGATCGACTTCCTCCACCTGCTTACCGGCCGCAGCGTCGCCCTGTTGTCGGCGTCCGCGGCCGGGGTCATGCTGGCTGACCCGCGCGGTGAGCTGCGCGTCGCGGCTTCTTCAAACGAGGCCGCCGGTCTGCTGGACCTGTTCCAGATCCAGAACGACCAGGGGCCGTGCCTGGACTGCTACCGTACCGGCCGGCCCGTCACTGCCACGGACCTGTCCGGCCCTGGCCAGCAATGGCCGCGGTTCGCCGCCGCCGCGGCCAAGTCCGGATTCCGGACAGTGGAAGCTCTGCCGATGCGGCTGCGGGACCAGGTAATCGGCGCGCTGAATCTGTTCCGGGCCGAAGCAGGCCCGTTCGACGCGGCAACTCTGCGTCTTGGCCAGGCGCTAGCCGATGTCGCCACGATCGGCCTGCTGCACGAGCGCAACGTGCGCCGGGGCGACGTCGTCGCGGAACAGCTCCAGGCCGCCCTGAACAGCCGGGTGATCATTGAGCAGGCGAAGGGCAAGCTCGCTGAGCGCCTCACGATCGACACGGACGAGGCCTTCGGCGTGCTGCGCGACTACGCCCGCAATAGCAACCAGCGGCTCACGGAGGTCGCCTTCAACTTCGTCACCGGCGCCACCGCCGATTTCCCCCCTCCGCCGCGCCCGGCCTGACGCGTCGTCGGCAGGTCATCCGCCCGATGCAGCGCCCGGCAAGGAAACGGCTGTTGGCCTTATCCCCTGTCAACGGGCACATCCGGGCCATACTGTCACCATGCGCTCCTTACCAACCGACGACGCGGTCCGCGCCGCCGCCCGCCGCCTCCAAACGGACCTCGGTGCTGACGGCCTGGGCAAGGCGGTCGCCGCGTACTTCACCGCTCCCGCCTTCGCAGGCATGACCTTCAGTAACCTCGGCCACAATCCGCCCGGCGAGATCACCTCGGACGACCTGCTTGCCGTGACCCTGCTGGACATCACCTGGCGTCCGCAGGTCGTCCGCATCGTCCTTGGCAGCCAGCACCGAGAGCTCTCGGCTATGCTGCGCGCGATCCCCATCGACCTAGATCTGTGGGATGCCGATGATGAAGTGTCCAAGCGCATCGACGTCCTCTGGGACGCGCTCATCGACATCGACGGCATCGGCACGGCCAGCGCGACCAAACTGCTCGCCCGCAAGCGTCCCCGGCTGTGCCCGATCAGCGACAGCGTGGTCATCAAGGCCGTCGCCGTGCCCCATCGGACCTGGGACGTGCTCCGCTGCCTCCTGCAGGACCCAGAGGCGCGCGGCCAAGTCGAGGCACTCCGTCCGGCTGCCGCCGAAGAAGCCAGCCTGCTGCGCATCCTGGACGTGATCCTCTGGATATCGCACAGCGAGTCAGCAGCGGCCCACTGGGTGCGGGAACAGGCAGGAATGGCCGAGCGGTTCCGCACCCGCGACCGCGTTGCTTAACTAGGGGGCTAGTCCGGCCCGAATCATCAGCCGGCGGATGAGTTACTGAGGGCGCCGGTCACCGGTACCGGGAAGAAGCCCGCGAGCGCCTCCGCCATCTGCGCCCGCACCGGCGCCCCGGAGATGACCACACCGACCATGGTCAGGGAGGTGTGAGTGTGCCCGCGGGCGCGGATGTGGCGGACTGGCACCCCGACCGCCTCCAGGGAGCGTGCGTAGGCGACGCCCTCGTCGCGGAGCGGGTCGAAGTCTGCGGTGACGATGCTGGCCGGCGGAAGATCTTCCAGGTTGCCGCGCAGCGGGGCAGCGCGGGTGTCGCCGCGGTCGGCCGGGTCGGCGTAGTGATCCCAGAACCACCGCATCAGCGCGGTCGTCAGGGTGTACCCGTCGCCGTTCTCCGCATAGGACTGCCGGGTCATATCCGAATCCACCACCGGATGAATCAGGAGCTGCCCGGCGATGCGCGGCCCGCCGGCGTCGCGGGCCATCTGGCAGGCGACAGTCGCGATGTTCCCGCCAGCGCTCCAGCCCGCGACGGCGAGCTGGCCGGGGATGCCGCCCAGGCTGGCGGCGTTGGCCTCGGCCCACCGCACGGCCGTGAAGGCGTCCTCCGCGGCTGCGGGGAAGCGGGCCTCGGGGGCGTGGCGGTAGTTCACCGACACGACCACCGCGCCCGAGCGCGCGCAAAGGTCACGGCATAGCGGGTCGTCCGAGTCCAGGTCGCCGAGCACCCAGCCGCCGCCGTGGAAGTACACCACTATCGGGTGCGGGCCCTCTGCAGCCGTCGCTGGGCGGTAGAGCCGGTACGGCAGGTCCCCGTCCGGACCGGGTATTACTCCGTCTACGACGTCGGCTACCTCGGGACCCGGCGGGCGGGCTGCTCCGGCGGCGGCGTTCAAGGCGCGCGCGTCCGCGGCCGACAGGGTCTCGACGGGCGGCAGGCCCAGCCCGGCAATGATCTCCAGCACCATGGCGACATCGGGCTGCATGCTGCGGATCACGCCGTCCCGGCACTGGTCGCCCGCCGCGGCCGGTCCGGCGGAATCCGAGGTAGCCCTGCGAGACCACATCGTCGCAGGCCTGGCGGTAGGCGTTCACACCGCCGATGTAGGGCAGGAACACGCGCGGCTTGCCGGGGACGTTGGCGCCCATGTACCAGGAGCTGGCGGTGGGATGCAGGGTAATGGCGGCGCAGTCCCGGACATGCTGATCCCAGCCGGATTCGGCCAGCGCGGTCGGCTCGATGGTCTCGAAGCCCGCTTCGCGCATGTCCTTGAGGCACCCGGCGACCCAGTCGACGTGCTGCTCGATCGAGACGGTCATGTTCGACAGGACCGACGGGCTGCCCGGCCCGGTGATCATGAACAGGTTAGGGAATCCGACGGTCATAAGACCCAGGTAAGTGGACGGCCCCGGCGCCCACTTGTCCGTCAGGGACAGGCCGCCCCGGCCGGTCACGTCGACGGCTGCCAGGGCACCGGTCATGGCGTCAAAGCCGGTGGCGTACACGATGGCGTCGAACTCAAACGACTGGTCGGCCGTATCGATCCCCTGCTCGGTGATGCTGGTGATCGGCTGCGTGCGGAGGTCGACGAGCCGGACGTGCGGGAGGTTGTAGGTCTCGAAGTAGCCGGTGTCCAGGCAGGGCCGCTTGGTGCCGAAGTAATGGTCCTTGGGGCAGAGCGCCTCTGCTGTCTCGGGATCGTCGACGGCCATCCGGATCTTCTCTCGGATCATCGCCGGCCACGATGTCGTTGGAGGCCGGGTTCACCCCCTGGTCGGCGAAGACGCCGAGGATGCCGAATAGCTCGCCCTGCGCCCAGGCCGCATCGAAGCGCTCCCGGCGGACCTCCTCGCTGGCCGTGACGCCCAGGATGTCAGTCGGCTCGGCCGGAATCCCTCCCCGCGACCACCGGGCCGCATGCCGGTACCCGTCACGATCCTCGCTCAGCTGCATCAGCCGGTCGGCCGGGGCGGGGCCGTTGTGCGCCGGGATCGAGAAGTTCGGGGTGCGCTGAAAGACCGTGAGCTGGCTGGCCTGCCGGGCGATCAGGGGGATGGACTGGATGCCCGATGAGCCGGTGCCGATGACCGCGACTCGCTGGCCGGTGAAGTCGACGCCCTCGTGCGGCCACCGACTGGTGAAGTACACCTGGCCGGCGAAACGGCCGGCGCCTTCGAGCTCGGCTGACTTCGGAATCGAAAGGCAGCCGCTGGCCATGATGTAGTACCGGCACCAGACCTCGCTGCCCGCGGTCAGTCGTGATCTTCCATCGGCTTTCCCGCTCGTCCCAGTGGGCAGAGGTGACGGTAGTGGAGAACTCGATGTCAGAGCGCAGCCCGTGCCGGTCGGCCGCGAGCCTGAGGTAGTCCAGGATCTCCGGCTGCGTGGCGTACTTTTCCGACCAGGTCCATTCCTTCTCCAGCTCCGGGTCGAAGCTGTAGGCGTAGTCGGTGGTCGGGATGTCACAGCGTGCCCCCGGATAGCGGTTCCAGTACCACGTCCCGCCCACATCCGCGGCAGTGTCGAAGCACTTCGCCGACAACCCGAGCTGGCGCAGCTGATAGAGCATGTACAGGCCGGAGAAGCCGGCGCCCACAACCACCACGTCGAATTGCTCTGAGACCGTAACTGGCTTGTTCACAAGGCGCTCCCTGATATCACCCAGAATCATCGCATCACCTACCGGACACGGGATAGCGCCCGCGATGTCGAGTTCCTGGCCATCGCCCTAGCGGGCCGGGCGGACCCGCTGGCTCTAGCATCAAAGGCGTGCGCATCGCGGGAGCAGTTCTCGGGGTCCTGATTGTCGTCGCGGTGTGGGTGAACGTTGCCATCACTCTCGTCATCCCCCGCGGCCGGATCGGGTTCATCAAGATCGTCGACCGGTTCGTAGACCGGGTGTACATCGCGTGCGGCCGGTTCGTGAGGCGATGGGACCGGCGTGACGCCCTGCTGGCCAGCCAGCCAGTCGCCACGCTCGGCCTGCTGTTGATCATCTGGCTGGCCGGCTTTCTGATCGGCTACGGGCTGTTGCTGTGGCTGCCCGGCGGCAGCTTCCCTGACGCCCTGCGCGAAGCCGGCTCATCGCTGTTCACGCTCGGATTCGCCCTGAGGAGCGGTACGGAGCCGACCGCCGCCGAGTTCCTCGCGGCTGCTTCCGGACTGATCATCGTGGCTCTGCAGATCGCCTACCTGCCCACCTTGTACGCGGCCTACAACCGCCGCGAAACGGTGGTTACGCTGCTCGGCCCCCGGGCCGGGAGCCCGGCGTGGGGACCGGAGCTGCTGGCCAGGGCACAGATGGTGGACGGCGTCGACCAGCTGACGGTCATCTACGACGACTGGGAGCGGTGGTCAGCCGACGTCGCCGAGTCCCATTCGAGCTACCCGTCGCTCCTGCGCTTCCGGTCACCCGAGCCGCACAGCTCATGGGTCGTCTCGCAGCTGGCCGTGCTCGACGCCGCCGCTCTCCACCTGGCCGCCTGCCCGGCGAGCGCGCCCTTCACCGCCAGGCTGTGCGTCCAGATGGGCTTCACCTGTCTGCGGAAGCTCACCCGCACACTCCGGATCCCCGTCGACGAGGACCCGCGACCCGACGGGCCGGTCCAGCTGACCTGGGCGGAATTCCTGCAGGGCTGGGATCGGATCACGGCCGTCGGATTCCCGGTTGAGCGGACGGCCGAGGAAGCCTGGCCGCACTTCCGCGGCTGGCGGGTCAACTACGAGTCTGCGGCGTACAAGCTCGCGTCCGGCCTCGACGTTGTGCCGGCCCGCTGGTCCGGCCCGCGCCGCCACGCCTGGAGCCCGTACGAACCGCGGCAGCTGGCTAACCGCACCCCCGAGCATCCCGACGGCCAGCGGGCCCCAGCACCAGACACCCGCCCCGGCTGACGCGTGGCCGCCGGCCCCGGGATGCGGCACCCGCGCCGCGTAGAGTCGGTTCGGTCATTCCTGATCTTGCCCGCTCCCCCAGTGCCGGAGGCGGAGCTCTATGACCGAGTCCACGTCGCCCAGACCATCGCTGTCTAGTTCCGCTCTGCCTGATCTGCGAGCAACAAGCGACGAGCGACGAGGATCGGGGCGGGCTGCACGGAACCGGGCTAAACGGGGCACGTTGGCGTCCTGGGACGAGGCGGAGCGCGGCCACGACCCGCTGGAGACGGTCCTCGCGCAGAACCAGATCCGGGTTCCAGAACTCGTTCCCATCCGCCATCAGCGGATGGCTGCCTCCCCCTGGAATTACTACCGGGGCGCCGCTGCGGTCATGGCTGGCGACCTTGCGTCTCAGCCGGACAGCGGCCTGCAGGTGCAGCTGTGCGGTGACGCTCATGTGCTGAACTTTGGCCTGTGGGCCACGCCGGAGCGCAGTTTGTTCTTTGACCTGCGTGACTTCGACGAGACCCTGCCGGGGCCGTTCGAGTGGGACGTTAAGCGCTTCGCGGCCAGCCTCGTGGTCGCCGCGCGAGAGATCCGGGTCAAGCCAGCGAAAGCCTCGGCCGCGGTGACGGCCGGGGTGGAGGCGTACCGCCGGTGCATGCGCCAGTACGCCGCTATGCCTGAGCTGGACATCTGGTACCACGGCATGTGCGTCGACAGGCTGATGAACTATTACGAGCCGGCCGACCGCGGACGGATCTCGATTCACATTGAGAAGAAGCGGGAGCGGCGCACGAGCCGCGGGGCGTTCGCCAAGCTGACCACGATGGCGCACGGCCGGCCGAGGATATCCACGGAGCCTCCCATCCGCGTGACGATCAGTGATGAAGAGCAGGCTGACCTGGTGAATCATCTCCTGGCCGAGTACCGGCTCACGCTTCAAGAGGATCGCCGGGTCCTGTTCGACCGCTTCACCGAGGTGGACACCGTCCGCCAGGTCGTCGGCGTTGGCAGCGTGGGCATGCAGGTCTATCTGGTTCTGCTCGAGGGGCGTACCGGCGCCGACCCGTTGTTTCTCCAGGTCAAACAGGCCGGGCCGTCGGTGTACGAGCAGTACACCCAGCCGAGCGCCTATGACAATCACGGCCAGCGGGTGATCAACGGAAAGCGGCTGGTCCAGACGGCAACCGACATCTTCGTCGGCTGGGGCTCATTCCACGGCCGGGACTATTACGTCCGGCAGTTTCGTGACATGAAGATCATCCCGTCGATAGAGCTGATCGCGCCCCGGCTGACCGAGTTCGCGACCGCCTGCGGCGAGGCCCTCGCCGGAGCCCACGCCCGAAGCGGCGACCCGCTGGCGATCAGCAGCTACATCGGGAAAGGCCCCAAGTTCGCTGCCGCGATCGGCCGGTTCGCCGTCCAGTACGCCGATCAGAACGAGCGCGACCACGCCCAGCTTGTCAGCGCAATCGCCGCCGGCGACGTGGAGAGCCTGCCGGGCTGAACCGGCGGTGATCAAGCCGTAGTGATTGGTCAATCGCCTGGGACCCAGCCCCCCAATTCGCCAGGCATAGGCCGGCGAGCGAGGAACCGGGGAGCCTGCTTGGCGTTCCTTCTGCTGGAGGCGTCCGGTACTCGCCGACATCAGGAATGGACACCAGCCGGCCGCTTCCGCATGGCGACCTTGTCTTGTACCTGATCGTCGGGGGCGAACCGGCGCGCCGAATTCAACGGCACCAGTTTCCCGCTCTACTTCTACGGGTTCCAGATCGCCCGATCAGGCGTGGTGCTGCACCTCGTCAGGGCGCTGCCGTCTTACTGGCTGGTCCAGGCGAACCAGACGGCGGCCGGCAGCGGGAGCTGGCCGTCCGGAGGGTGGATCGTGATCGCCGCCTGGACCGGCGCCTGACCCTGGTCGCCACCCTGTGGCGCGGCACCAGCCGGACCTGATGCCCGTCTCGGGCCGCTGTTCACACCCGCGAGTCCCCGAATGGAGAATGTCATGAAGGCAATCGACGTCGCCGTGACCGTCAACGGTCCCGCGGCCGAGGAGCTGGAGTACCGGCCGAAGTTCGCTGTCAGGCCATGGTCTGGGCCATCCGGCGGCTGCAAAATGAGCATGTGACGTTCACCTTCCAGGAACAACGTCAGGTGACCGAGGTGCGGGTGACCGGCCGGCTCCGCGGCCGTGCTCACACCGAGCTCACGGAGGCTCTCGGCGGTCATCAGGCACCGGGCCGCCGTATCAGCGCGGCTGGGTCATCCTGCTCATCGGGGCCGTTCCGCCGGGAGGCTGCTCAGGCTTTCCTGGCAAGGCCCGCGTACCCGGCCACCTCGTCGTCCATATCGGGCGCGGCTGACTCGGGCCGCCACCGGTGCACCTGCACCAGACCCGGATCCAGCAGCTCGAGGCCGTCGAAGAACTGCTCGACCTCGCTGTGGCTGCGCAGGGTTACCGTGTTCGCCGAGCGCACATTGACGCGGCGCGCAGCTTCCCCGATCTCGTCCGCCAGTATGTCGCTGGCGGGGTGGAAGAGTGCGAGCCAGCTGCCGGACGGTACCGCCTCCATGAGCCGCGCGACGATCGCGCGCGGGTTGTCGGTATCCGGGATGAGCTGCAAGACACCGATCATCAAGACGGCGACCGGCTCCCGGACGTCCAGCAGTGCCGCGGCCCCGGTCAGAACGGCCTCGGTGTCGCGCAGGTCGGTGTCGAGATAGTTCGTCGTTCCCGGACGCGTCCCGGTCAGCAGGGCGCGGGCATGGGCCAGCACCATGGGATCGTTGTCGACGTAGACGACGCGGGCTTCAGAGTCGACCGCCTGGGCCACTTCATGGGTGTTATTGGCCGTAGGGATGCCGGTGCCGATGTCGAGGAACTGCCGGACCCCTACCGTTCCCGCCAGGTACCTGACGGCGTTGCCGAGGAAGGCCCGCTGCGCGCGCACGCCACGGCGGAGCCCTGGGTAGGCCGCTAGCGCCTGCTCGGCCGCCTCGCGGTCGACCGCGAAGTTGTCCTTTCCGCCGAGCCAGTAGTCATAGATCCGCGCCTGATGTGCCTTGCTGGTGTCGATGAGGACCGGAAGCTCCGTCGGTTCGCTCCGGCCTGCCGATCCCTCGCCTGTCAAAGCGGAAAATCCCTTCAGATCAGCGATGCCGCGAAACAGCTTAATCAACCGGCATGATGTCGGATCGCCGCCCGTCTCTTCGAGCTCAGCTGTCTCGTGGCCGTGCCGACCGGCGGACCTCGCTCCCGATGGCTGTAGCCCTGGGCGCCGACCACCACGATTCAGCAGCCTCGAGGATTAGCGCGCTGGACTTGGCTGGACTGAGTGATTCGTTGTCCAGCGCCTCGAAGACCAGGCGGTGCAGGTGAACATGTCTTTCGTCTTCCACGATGACGATGCTCTTGAGCTGCTCGCTTGCCGCGATATCGGGCAGGAGGGCGTCCGTGGGAGGCCCGAACCGGAAGGTCACGAATGCCGGGCCGAGCACTGTGTGCTGGGCATCGAGGGGCAGGATCCGCAGGATGATGTTGAGCCTGTCCGCCAGTTCGGCCAGGTTCGTGAGCTGGTCATGCATCACCTGTTCGTCGCCGATCCGGCGACGGAGAATCGACTCATCGAGCACCGCGCAGATCTGAACCGGGGACTCGCGGGTCAGTACCTGCTGGCGTCGCATCCGGACCCGGACAAGCCGCTCCACCAGGCCGGGCGGCATCGGCTCGATGGCGCTGTAGTTGGCGATGATCTGCCGGGCGTAGCCGGCGGTCTGCAGCAGGCCCGGCACCACGTTGTGGTGCCAGATCGCGATGGCCGTGGCCTCGTGCTCGAACCCGATATACAGCTGGACATCGTCAGTGATCTCGTCGCCGGAGGCTTCCCACCATCCCTTGCCCGCAGCATCCTGCGCCAGCGCTAACAGATAAGCGCGGCGATCCCCGCCAATCCCGTAATGATCGAGCAGCCTGACAACATCGCTGGGCCGCAGGCCGGTCCGCGCGAGCTCGTATCTGGTGATCTTCGACGGCGACCACCGCAGCGCCCGCGCGACCTCCTCCCCGCTCTCGCCCGCGCTCTCGCGTATCGCTCGCAACTCCGCCGCCAGGCGCCTGCGCCGCACCGCCGGACTCGCCATCACCCGAACCCGCCCCCATCACTCAGCTGCTGGCTAATGTCGATCCCTCCGCGCGCCTGTGAGCCGCATGGCGGGGCGAGCCTCATGAGACCTGCGCAACAGGATCTGCTAGGCCTGAGTAGACGCCGAACGCGAAGATTCTTGCCACGGGGATAGCAAGGTTGCCCGCCCTTCGAGTCACCGCGGGGTAGCCCCCTTGTTGCCACCGCAAGTCTCAGGACAATCTCAAGGCAAGACATCCGTCAGCTGACTGATCTGGCCGGGTCGGCGGCGGCGATTCCGTTGGGCCTATGAGGCGCCAGGGAGACCGTGATGCCGAGGGCAGTCGCGTTGATCACCGCGTCCGGCAAAGTCCGCGTCGGCGGTGGGGATCGCCTTGGCGACCCACCCCGGCTAGTGGCGAGTCAGCGCAGGACCTTCAGATTATCTGTACGGCATCTTGAACAACTGGCCGTAATCATCGACTCTGACCTGGGCACCGGCGACCCGCAGCGCGTTCCCGCCGATGAACACGGCCTGCGCAGACCTTGGAACATTCGCGCGAACCCACTCGTAGATCTCGGCATGTCGGCGACGGGTCACCGACGTCGGCGATCGGCACTGTGGTGTGCGGCAGCCGGAGGTTATCCGCGGGCCTCTATCAGGGTGCCGATCCCGTCCAGGAAGCACTTGAGCCCGAAGGCGAAGCTCTCGTCCCCGGCCAGCTTGAGCCGAGCCGACAAATCGTGGCTGGATGCGGGATCGCCTGCGGGCCGCCCGGCGCCGTTGGCCGCGGCCGCCTGCTCCCACCTGCCCGGTGCCGCATCCCGGTCCAGCAGGCCCTGCCAGGCCCGTTCCCGCTGGATGAAACCGACGATGTAGTTGTTGAGGGCGGCCATCACGTTGACGGCCGTCGCGTCATCGAGCCCGCAGTCGCCTAGTGACTGCAGCACGATGGCCGCGTAGGCCAGCGTCCCTGGGCCGGGCACCGGGTGGATGCCAAGCTGACTGAACCACAGATGTCGCCGGAACGTCGCGAGCGATGCCCACGCGACCGTGGTGAGGTCGGCCCGCCAGCCGCCTGCCAGGCGGGGCGGAAGGTCGATCTCGCCGAGGACGGCATCGACCATCAGTTCATACAACTCGCTCTTGTCGGATACGTACCAGTAGATCGACGTCGGCGCGCTGCCGATCTTCTCGGCGATGCGGCGCATCGACACCGCCTCCAGGCCGCTGCTGTCGGCGAGGGCGACGGCGGCCCGGGTGATCTCCTCGCGGCTGAAAGCCGCGGTGCCCCTGCCAGGCGCGGCAGCGGGCCGGTTCCACACTGAGTCCTCTCGCGATCTAGGTGGCCTGCGCGGCATGGACATCATCTCCCGCTCTTACCGCTCACCGTTGACTCACCCTACAGTGTAGGGCTAAGGTTAGTCCTACGGTGTAGGACAAGGTAGCGGCCGTAGTCACGCGGGGCCAGCCGCGGTCACGAACGGGGCTGACGTTGGGCCAGGCGCGATCTCACCTGCTGCTGTCAGGTCGCCGTCCGGTCGACCTTGACCGGCCTCCGCTACGAGAGAGGGGCAGAACCATGACCGTGAAGCAACCCGCCTGGACCGGCATGGTGCCGGTTGACGATACGGCGCTGGCCGTGACCGATACAGGCGGCGACGGCCAGCCGGTGCTGTATGTCAATGGCCATTTCGCTACTCAGGGCTACTGGCGGAGCGTGATCGGCGACCTGGGGACGACGGGGTGGCGGCATATCACCTACGACGAGCGGGCCCGCGGCCGGAAATCGGAGCGCTCGGCGGACTATTCCTTCGCGGCGTGGATGCGCGATGTCGATGCCGTTCTCGCTGCGAGGGGAGTGGACCGGCTTATTGTGGTGGGCTGGTCCTATGGGGCGCTCGTCGCGGCGCACTGGGCCAGCCGGCATCCGGACCGGACCGTGGGCGCGATCCTGGTTGACGGAGCGTACCCGTACGACTGGCTCGACGAGGCCATGGAGCAGCGGATCCGGAAGCTGTACGGGCGGATGAGCTGGTTCATGCCGCTGCTGCGCCCGACGGGCCTGACCGCGCGGATGAGCGCAGGGCAGATGGCCGACAGCAACATCGAGCTCGGCAGGCTCTCCAGGGAGCGCGAGCTAGGCCCGGTGCTGGACAGCATCGGCGTCCCGGTGCAGTACGTGGTCGCCTCGGGCAGTTCCTTCGGAAGCCGCGGTGATGAGCAGGAACGGATCCGCGCCAGCCTCGACGCTGCGACCGCCCGCAATCCGATCATCCAGGTGACGAAGGTCGCCAGCAGCCACGGCGCGATCTTGCGCAGGGACTTCCGCGCCGTCGCTGAGGCCGTGCGCCAGGTCGCTGCCGTCGACCGCGCGGATCGCTGAGGCCATGACGAGCGGATTCCCGCGAGGCTCCTGCCGTCCGCTGAGACCCGGCGGCAGGCGCCCGTACCAGAGCGGAGAAATGCAATGAGTTCCATCGTCTTTAACATCACCTTCGACTGCGCCGACCCGCAGGCGCTGGCCAGGTTCTGGGGCGAGGTCACCGGGTGGCCGGTGATTGACGAGCCACGGCCGGGCTGCGAGGAATCCGCGGTCGGGCGGGCGGCCGAGGGCCGGCCGCGGCTGTACTTCGTCCGGGTCCCCGAGACGAAGACCAACAAGAACCGCGTGCACCTCGACATCATGCCGGCGGACAGGAGCTCAGGAGGAGGAGATCACCCGGCTCACCAGGCTCGGCGCCAAGATCGTAAGCGACAGGCGCCCTGAGATCGGCTGGGTGCTGATGGCCGACCCTGAGGGCAACGAGTTCGACCTGGAGATCAGCATCGCCGAACTCGACGCCGCCCAGCCAGCAGCAGCCAGCATCGGGACGGAAACGACGCGCTAAATCAGCCCGCCTCGGTCATGCCCGCAGCCACGAAATAGGCGTTCGCCGTGCTCCACACGGCGAACGCAGCCAAAGAGTTTAGCCATGCCCACAACACATAACAGCCTGCAAGAAAGGAGCCACTCTCAGATGCCAGGAATGTCATTAAATAGCGCCTCTCGCATTAGTGCAACAATCAAACAGGACTCGGCGGGCGAATGGCTAGCCGCGGGGCAGAACAGCCGCCGCTGGTGGGCGCTTGCTGCTCTCTCGCTCAGCGTGCTGGTCGTCGGGCTGGACCTGTTCGTGCTCTCGCTCGCACTGCCGACACTCTCGGTCGACCTGCACGCGTCGACTTGGGACCTGCAGTGGTTTGTCGACGCCTACAGCCTGGTGCTGGCCGGCGCGCTGCTGCCGGCGGGCATGCTCGGTGACCTGGTAGGCCGCAAGAAACTGCTTACCGGTGCGCTGATCCTCTTCGGTATCGCATCGCTGGCGTGCGCGCATTCGACGTCAACGGGCGAGTTGATCGGGGCGCGGGCGGTGCTGGGCCTGGCCGCAGCGGTCATCATGCCGCTGGCCCTGGCGGTCTTGCCGGTGATGTTCTCGCC
Source organism: uncultured Actinomycetota bacterium (assembly GCA_963831615.1). Taxonomy (GTDB): domain Bacteria; phylum Actinomycetota; class Actinomycetes; order Streptosporangiales; family Streptosporangiaceae; genus JAJYUU01. The sequence continues at coordinate 91,732 of CAWHQU010000011.1, forward strand.
GGAAGAGCGTCCGAGGGCGATCGCCATCGTCGGCGGGGCAACCTTCCTCGGCTATCCGCTCGGGCCGATCCTTGGCGGCTGGCTGCTCGACAAGTTCTGGTGGGGCTCAGTCTTCCTGATAAACGTGCCGATCGTGATCACCGCGCTTGCGGCGGTTGTCTTCCTGATGCCTGAGTCGCGCGGCACGCAGCGATTCCGGATCGACTTCGCCGGCGTGCTGATCTCCGGCGTCGGCCTTGCCGCGCTCACCTACGGCGTCATCCGGGCGGGCGATGACGGCTGGTCGAACTCGATCGCGATCGGCCTGCATGGCCGCTGGGGCGGTCGTGCTCGGGATGTTTGTCGCCTGGGAGCGGGCTGTCATGGCCCGAGCGGTCGCGGCGCCTGCCGCGGGGGGGCGCCGCGGCCGGCGACCGCCGTTGCAGCCACTCGTCGAGCTAGGTCTCTTCGGGTCACGTGCGTTCACGTGGGGGACCGCGCTCGCCACCATGGTCTCGTTCGCGCTGTTCGGGCTGACGTTCGCGATGCCGCAGTACTTCCTCGACGTGCAGGGCTTCGACTCGCTGGCGAGCGGCATCCGGTTGCTGCCCCTCGTCGGCGGCCTGGTCGTCGGCCTCGGTGCCGGCCAGCGGCTGCAGAGCCCGCCGAGGTCGCGAGACGGCGGACCGGCCAGGCCACCGCTCCTGGGAGCGCGGCCACTCGGGACGGCTGGGTTCGCGATCATGGGCGTCGCGTTGGCCATCGGCACTGCCACGAGCGCGGCCAGCAGCACCAGTTTCGTCTCCACGTGGTTCGTGATGACTGGGCTGGGACTCGGCCTGGCGCTGCCCACCATGCTCAACGTCGCGCTCAGCGCCCTGTCACCGGAGCACAGCGGGTCTGGCGCGGCGGTACTGACGACAGCTCGACAGGTGGGCGCAACGATCGGCGTCGCCGTGCTCGGTACAGCGCTCGCCACCGTCTATCGCAGCCATCTGCACACGGCCGGGCTACCGCGAGATGTCGCGGCGGCTACGCGAAACAGCATCGGAGCAGGCGTGCAGGTCGCCCAGCGGCTACATTCGGCGCAGTTGCTAGGCGCGGTACACAGCGCCTTCGCCAGTGGAGTCGACGTCATGCTGTGGGTCTGCGCAGCGATCGCGCTCACGGCCGCGGTGCTCGCCGCATTGTTCCTGCCGCGGCAGGCGCCCGGGACAGGCGCGGACTCGACGATTCAGGACACGGAGCAGCAGGTCTCGCAGCACCAGGCTGCGCTGAGCCGGGCAGCGCAGAATTAGAACATCGACGGAAGGTCATCCGGGACTGCTGAGCCTCCGCGAACGGAAGAAGGCCAGGACGCGTGCTGCGATCGGGCAGCACGCGCTCCGGGCTCTTCCGCGAATACGGTCCAGCGGATGCTCGAGCTGTCCCCGGCCCGGCGCGCCGGGACGCCTGACGAGGTCGGCACTGTCAGCGCGCTCCTCATGCGCCCCGACAGAGCGTTCATCACCGGAAGTGACTTCCTGATGGATGGCGGCGTCACCCCGTCTTATTTCTTCGGGGACGTAGCGCCAGCGTCACGCTGACCGGTCTGGCAAGGATGCCGGGCTTCCGGCCATCGAACTGGAGGAGATATGGAGATTTCCCGCAAGGCAGCCACAGCGAAGGGACCTGCCGAGACCTTCACCGGAGACGTCTGGATTGACCCCATCACCCGCGGGCTGCCGCCCTCGCAGGTGAACGTCGCAGCAGTCCGCTTCGCACCCGGAGCGCGCAGCGCCTGGCATTCCCACGACGGCGGGCAAACCCTGTACGTAACCGAAGGCCGCGGCCTGGCCCAGGTCCGCGGACAGCAGATCACCGAGCTCAATCCCGGCGACGTCGCCTTCGCGCCCGACGGCGAAGAACACTGGCACGGCGCCAGTCCCGATCACTTCATGACGCACCTGTCCATCACCGAAGGCGCGCCCCACTGGGGACCGCACGTCACCGACGCCGAGTACCAGGGCCAGGCGAGCTAGGAGAGTCGGCGATCGCAGATGCCCGGATGGCCATGGCGCTTACATCTGCGTCGACCTGGGGCCGATCGCTGCCACGACGCTGGCGGTCGGCGGTCAAGCGGCACGGCGCGCTCATGCCGTGCGGCCTCAGATCACCGCGCCGAGGTGCGCTAGCTTGCTTCCAGCCTGCGCTTGAGCGCTGCGATGTTGTCTGGCATCTCCTTACGTGCCTCGCGGCGGACCACAAGCGGCACCAGGATCTTGCCGATGCCGTGACCGGTGAAGTCGACGCTGATGGTCAGCCGCGAGCGCGAGCTGGCGAGCGGCTCGACCAGGACATCGACGGCCGCGCGGATCGGGCCGTCTATGCCCTGCACGCCCCAGGTGCGGGGCGGGTCGATGTGCACAAGCTCGGCGGTGGAAGGGCGGTTAGCGCCGCCGATGCGCCGCGTCGTCACGCACTTTGAGCCCACGGCCGACGATCCGGCCGCATCGGCGGGACCGTCCATGTGGCCGTCCACGACGCCCTTCTGCCACTCGCGGAACCGAGTCGGGTCGGTGGCGTAAGCGAAGACGTCCGCGGCCGGGCGCTCGACTTCGGTGCTGGTAACGATCGCAGGCATGTCAGCTGCTCTCCTTGATCAGCGCGGCGTAACGGTCCAGATACAGCGGCCAGCCCTCCGCCCCGTCGACACCCTCGCCGACTGCTTCCCAGCCAGGACCATGCCGGTCAAGGTGCCGGTGCTCCAGCTCGACTCGCGTACGGGCCGGCGACTCGGCGTAGAACCGCACTTCGACCTCGCTAGTCTGAGCCGGATCGGTCTCGATGGCCCACTGCGGGCTGATATCCCAGCTGAACACGACCCGGTCCGGCGGATCGAAAGCCAGGATCCGCGCCCACCGGCACTCGCTGCCGTCGGTTGCCCGGTCCACGATGTGGCCGCCGACCCGAGGCTCGAACACCGTCTCGGCTATCGGCGCCCCCAGCATGTTGTGCTCGGGCGGCTTGAAGTCGCCGAACCGATCGGTGAACACCGCGAAGGCACGCTCGATCGGCGCGTCGACGACGATCTGCTTGCGGACCGTCACTGCCTCGGCCTGGCCCATCAGTTCCCCTTATCCGGTGCGTTCACGACGTCGGAGTACCCGGTCAGCGCGCGCCGCCAGTAGGTGTCGAGCTGATCCCGCAGCGCCGCCAGGGCGACCGTGTTGAGCCGGTAGATCCGCCGCGTCCCCGCGGCGACGTCATCGACCAGCCCGGCGTCCTTGAGGATCTTCAGATGCTGAGACACCGCCGACCGGCTCACCGGCAGGCCGGCCGCCAGCTGCCCAACAGCCATGGGCCCGTCGGCCAGGCACGCCACGATGGCCCGGCGTGTCCCATCGGCAAGCGCGCCCCAGCGGTCAGCATCTCGGTTAGTATCCACTAACCGTTAGCATCCACTAACCGACACGCCACGTCAAGACGCGCTGGAGGTCCGAGGGAAGATGGCCTGCCGGGGGCGTTTTGCGGATGCGACGATGACGGCCGTGGCCGGTGAGCCTCGTGCAGGACCGGCCGCACGTGATCATGAACGACCTGAGGGCAGCGTATTCCGTGTCGAACTCAGCCCCGACGACGGCGAGCCGAACTCTGGGTAGCCAGTGGTGCGGGCAGAGTCATCCTCCAGAACGACGCCGCCGCCTGATGCGCTGGTTAGCTTAGCTGCGTGACTACAGATCGTCTCGCTCGGAGCCCCGGGGTGGCGGGCAGGCGCTGGTTCCCCGCGGAGGCTGCGGAGAGCCAGTTGCTGGCCACCATCCTGCTCGCCGCCGCCGCCGGGGGCCTCCTGCTCACGGTGATGACCCGGTCGGCGGGTCCAGGAGGAGGCGGACGAGCCGCTCCTCCCGCTTCTGCTGGCCTGCGCCCCGGTCGTTTTCCTGCGGCGCTGGCCGCTGCTGGCGCTCGCAGTGCTGACCACCCTGGCCGGAATCGTCACGGCCTGGGGCGGTGCCTCGTTCCCGCTCGGCGTCCTGCTCGGGCTCGCGCTTTATTTCTCGGTCCTGCCACTGCCCAGGCGCAGGTCAATACTCCTCGCCCTGGCCGTCGCGGTGGTGCTGGGGGCGACAGTGACGTACTCGGCGATCAGCGTCGTGCACCCACCGCTCGCGAGCGAGGCCGTGGAGAACTTCGTGCCGCTGGCTGGAGCCTGGTTCATCGCTGACAGCGTCGCTGCGCGGCGGCGTTATCAGGCCGGCCTGGCTGCGCAGGCGGAGCGCGAGCGGGCCGGTCAGGTCCGGGCGGAGCGAGTGCGTATCGCCCGCGAGATGCATGACGTCGTAGCGCACGCGCTCGCGGTGATCACGGTCCAGGCCGGGGTCGGCAGGTGCCTTGCGGACAAGCGCCCGGAAGAGGCGAGCTCCGCGCTGCAATCGATCGAGACGATCGGCCGGACTGCCCAGGACGAGCTGCGGGTCGTGCTGGGGCTGCTGCGCGACGGGGAGGACGCCGCGCCACTGGCGCCTGCGCCACGGCTCGTTGACGTCAAGGAGTTGGCCGACACGGTGCGGGCATCCGGCATCGCGGTGGAACTGCGGATGGAGGAGACCGATCGCCAGCTCTCCCCCGCGCTTGAACTGTCGATCTGCCGCGTGCTGCAGGAGGCGCTGACCAACATCGTGAAGCACGCGCCCGGCGCCCGGGCAGTAGCTGAGCTGACGGTCTCGGCCGGAAATGTTCGTCTTGACGTGCGCGATGACGGCGGGCCGGGCGCGGCCAAATCGTCACGGACGGCCCCGGCCGCGGGCCACGGGATCGTGGGGATGCGGGAGCGGGTCGGCGCGTTCGGCGGGTGGCTTGTCGCCGGTCCCGCCGTCGGGGGCGGCTTCCGGGTGACCGCCGAGATCCCGATCGAGGGCACCCCGAGTTGATCAAGGTACTCGTCGCCGATGACGAGGCCCTGCTGCGGTCGGCCTTCTCCTCGCTGATCGAGGCGCAGGACGATCTGGAGGTCGTCGGTGCAGCGGCCGACGGCAGGCAGGCGGTCGAGCTCGTGGCAAACCTGGCACCTGACGTCGTCGTGATGGATGTCCGGATGCCGGTGATGGACGGGATCGAGGCGACCAGGCAGATCACCCGGGGCCTCGCCCGGTCCCGGGTGCTGATCCTCACCACGTTCGACCTGGACGAGTATGTCTTCGAGGCGCTGCGGGCCGGGGCGAGCGGCTTCGCGCTCAAGAGCCGTCCCCCGGAAGAACTGCTGAGCGGCATCCGCACGCTCGCGGCCGGCGAGGCCCTGCTTGCGCCAAGCGTGACGCGACGCCTGATCGCGCACTTCACCGACCGGATCCAGGCGACAGGCCAGGACACCCTGGGGCCTGGACGAGCTCACCGACCGCGAGCGCGAGGTGCTGGTACTTGTTGCCCGTGGGCTGTCCAACGCTGAGCTGGCCGCGACGCTGCACGTGACGCTGGCCACGGCCAAGACGCACGTGGGCCGGCTCCTCACCAAGCTAGGCGCCCGCGATCGCACCCAGCTCGTCATCCTGGCCTACGAGTGGGGCGTACTCCCCCGCTGAGCGGACGCCCGTCAGCCTGGGGGATGACGCGGACTGTGATGCTCGCGCACGATGACGGCCCGGCCGTCACCCGGCCACGATTGCCTGCCATGAACGTTGTCCATGCGCAAGCCATCTCGCCTGGCCCCGGCGCGGCCCGGTGGGCGACCGCCTTCGGCGGACCGCCGGGCGGAGGCTTTCACAACTTCGGGATCATCCTGCTCGCGCTTCTCGTGATCGGCGGACTGTCCTACAGCGTGGCCCGCAGTCGCCGGGGCCGCCACGGCGCACAGCACGACGATCAGTGGAGACGGCAGGAGCCGCCCCCGACAATGCTGCCGTCGTCGCCGCCGCCGTCAACGCCGTCCGAGCCGCCGACCGGCACGACCCTCTCGACCGCCAGCACGGCTATCGCGCCGACCCGTGCGCCGCGTGCCGCCGCCTCAGCCGAGCGCCCGGCCGGCGGGTGGGCGGTGGAGGCCAGCGGTCTTATGAAGCGCTTCGGGAGCACTGTTGCGGTCGACGGTGTGGACTTGCGGGTCCCGCGCGGATCCGCATTCGGCTACCTAGGCCCGAACGGTGCCGGCAAGACCACGCTGATCCGCACCTTGCTCGGCCTGACCCGGGCCGACGGCGGCACGATGTCGCTGCTCGGATTGCCCGTCCCGGCGCAGCGGAAGCAGGCGCTGGCCGGGGTCGGCGCGATCGTCGACGAGCCCCGGTTCCACTCGCACCTGACCGGCCGGGACAACCTCCGCCTGCTGGCCGCCGCCAGAGGAGGCGATGCCAGCCAGCGCATCGACGCGTCGCTCGACCGGGTCGGCCTCGCCCAGCGCGCCGGCGACAAGGTCGCCTCGTACTCCATGGGCATGCGCCAGCGTCTTGGCGTGGCCGCCTGCCTGCTCGGCGACCCGGAGCTGCTGATCCTGGACGAGCCGATGAACGGGCTCGACCCGGCAGGCATGCACGAGATGCGAGCGATGATCACGAGCCTGGTCGACGAGGGGCGGACGGTGGTGCTGTCATCGCACTTGCTCGATGAGGTAGAGCGCACCTGCGACGCGGTGGCGATCGTCGATCGCGGCAGAGTGATCCGCCAGGGCACCATCGACGAGCTGACCCGAGGCGCGGGCGCAGTGGTCGTGCAGGTCGACTGCGCAGAACCCACCCGGGCGGGTCAGCTCATCGACCATGCGGGCATCGCCGTGGTCACCGCGCTGGCCGATGACGGGCTGACCATCACCCTGCCTTCGGGAACATCGCGCGAGCTTGTCGCCGACATCAATCGGCGGCTAGTCGCCGCGGGCATCTCGGTCTACGGCCTCCGCGAGATCCAGACGTCGCTGGAGGACTGGTTCTTGTCCGTGACGAGCCGGCTAGGAGAGAAGTCGTGACCACGATCGAGCCCACGCTGTCCGATGGACGCTCGGAGACGCCTCAGACGCATCGGCGCACGGCGCCGGCTATTGGCGCCTGGCTGCCCGCCTGGGATCTCATCACCACGAAGCACCTGGAGATCCGCAAGCGCCGCGGTCTCATCATCACCATCGCGGTGCTAGTCGTCGCGCCGACGGTCCTCATCTACGGCTTCCGGCTGCTGTTCCACGCGGTCGACCCGCACAGCTACGGCCTGGCTGGCGACCCCGGCATTTTCAGTATGCTGAGCAACCTGATGGCCGAGTTCGGGTTCATCGGCGCCGCGGCGCTCGGCGCGGCGGTCGGGACGACCGACCTGACTGACGGCATGTTCCGCCACCTGGTCATCACCGGCAGGTCCCGGCTCGCCCTTTACCTGGCGCGCATCCCGGCTGGCCTGGCTATCACTATTCCGCTCGTGGCCCTGGGCTTCGCGATGAACTGCCTGGTCACGAGTTACGAAAGCCCTCCGCCACCAATGACGGTCGCCTTGTACGGTCTCAACGCCCCGGAGCATCTCGACCAGGCCGGACTGCAGACGTGGCTGCTGGAGCACCCGAGCCTTGCCGCCAACAACCTGCCCGGTCCCGCTGGCCCTGGGGCAACCCCTGCTCAGATCCGATCGGAGATCGACGCGAACATCGGGAACCTTTACAGCACCTACGCCGCCGATGAGATCGCCGGCTCGAATCCAGCAGACAATGAGATGGCCAAAATCGGGCTGTGGCTCGAACTCGAGGTCGCCATCGGGTTCCTGGTAGGCCTCGGCCTCGGATCGCTCACCGGGCAGCGGACGACCACGACCATCGTGCTGATCGCGCTGGAGATCATCGTGACTCCGCTGCTGGCCCGCGTGCAGATCCCGTACTTCATCGACGGCCAGCGGCTAGTCGTCGGCGTGGCGATGGACCAGTTGCGCCCTGCCGCGCTGGCGTCAGGCACCCAGGGTGGCGGCGGCCCCGGCCAGCTGCTGTTCGGAGGCCACGGGGCTCTCGGCATCCCGCCTATGCCGACCTGGGCGATGATCTCGGTGATCGTCGGCTGGATCGTCGGCTGGTCGGTGATCGGCGCCTGGCGGATGATGACCCGCGACGCCTGACGGAGCACGGCCAGGGCCGGCCTGCTAAAGTCCCGAGTTCACGGCGCCGTTTCAGACCCGCATCAGCCCCATGACCAGCGGTTATTAGCGTACGTTAAGCCCGGTGACGGCCCTTCCGATGATCATCCGCTGGATCTCCGACGTGCCCTCGAAGATCGTGAAGCTCGCGGAGGTCTGAGCAGTTTCCGCAGGTAGATGGCCTGATAGCTAAGCGCATGTCAGCACCAACTCAGCACGCTAATTAGGTCCTAGCCGAGTGGTTCCGGCGTGCCCTATCGAGGAAACGGGGCGGCCGCTAGAGGAGCTCAGGTTCCGTCAGACGGCAAGAAACTGGACCTGGAAGTAATGGTGGAACATCTTGACGAGATTTGGTTTCTCGGAGATGACCTTTAGGTTGCGACAGGTCCAGCGCTGGACCGTGTCAGGCGGGGCTCCGAGTGGGGCGCTGACGGCACTCTCGCCTTTTGCGAGGTTGTCTGGGCGGCGGTGTGCCGACTCGGATCGGTCGCCGAAGGGATGGTCCGTCTCTAGGAGCAGCCGTTCGGGCGGCACGAGCCGCAGGCTTTCCCAGGACCTGGCTCGCGATGCGCTTGATCGACAAGTAGGCGCCTGCCGCCCAGGTCGTCAGTGGACGCGAAGCCTGGCGCGGTGTCACCCTGGCGGAAAGCAGGATTAACGGAGGGACTAGGCGTGTCCGGCGCGGACGTGCTCTGGGAGCGGGAGGCGGTAAGCGACGCCATCGCCGGGCTCCTCGAGCGCACTGCGGCGGGAGGCGCCGGGGCACTTTTCATCCTCGGCGATCCTGGGTTGGGAAAGACGACACTTATCGACCGGGCTCGTCAACTGGCAACGTGTCGAGGCTTCGTAGTCGGCACGGGCCGTGGCGATCCGATGGAGACAGCGCTGCCGTTCGGCCTGCTCATCCAGGCATTTACCGAGCTTGGCGGATCCAGCATCTTGCAGGAGACGGGATCTGAGCTGACGGGATCCCACGCCCGCGGCGCACACTTCTACAGTGCGCTGCGGTGGCTGGGGACCCGCGGCGCCGGCCCGGCGCTGATCGCCCTGGATGACCTGCACTGGGCAGATGCTGATTCGCTGTCACTGCTGTCGTTTCTTTGCCGCCGGCTCGGCACGCTGAAGGTCGCCGTGATCGCCGCGCTGAGGTCATGGCCGGCTGAGGCCGACGGGCTGGCCGCGCGGCTGGCACGGGACGGACACGCGGCGACCCAGCGGCTCGCGCCGCTAGGCACAGCGAGCGCGGGCGCGCTGCTAGCCGCAAGGCTTGGCCGGGAGCTAGGTGAGGAGGAGGCCGCGCGTGCCTGGGACGTCAGCGCTGGGAACCCGTTACTGCTCGAGCAGCTCGCCCTGATGGCCGCCAGGGGCGAAGAAATCCAGGGACGAGTGCGCCCTGGCGTTCAGGCAAGTCCTGTGGACCTGCTGCTCGCCAGGTTCGCCGGCCTGCCAGCCGCCGGAATGCGCTGCGCCCAGGCCGCGGCCGTTCTTGGCGACCGCTTCCGCGCCGGGATCGCCCTGCAGCTCGCCCAGCAGACTGACGCCGAAGGTAATCTGGCGCTGGAGGCACTCGATCGCAGCGGCCTAGTGCTGGAGGCTGCCGCGGGAAGCCTGCAGTTCGCCCATCCCCTGTTCCGCCAGGCCCTGTACGACGACCTAGGCGCTGCGCAGCGCGGGCGGCTCCACGCTCGCGCGTTCACGCTGCTAGCCGATCGCGGGCTCGACGCTGAGGCAGCCGAGCATGCCATCCAGGCGGGTTTGGCTGGCGATACGCGGGCGATCAGCCTGCTGGAACGGGTCGGCCGCTCCGCGCAGCGGGCCGGCGCGCTCGCGACTGCGGTCATCGTCCTGGAGGCCGCGGCGGGGCTGGCCGGCGAGCAGGCCATGCCCAGCTTGCTCGTGAGCTACGCCGATGCGCTGACCTTCGCAGGCCGGTCGGCCGACGCCGCCAGTGCCTGCAACCGGGTCCTGTCCCGGCCCGCTCTGCCCGCGATGACCCGGGCCGCGGCGCTGCGCAGCCTGGCCCGAGCCCTGATACACGCGGGTGCCTACCCGGCCGCAGCGGACCGTTTTGAGGAATGCGCCAGCCTGACCGCAGACACCGATCCCCGCGCCACCGTGCGCACCTACCTCGCCTACGGCCATGCAGCCTGGCTGTGCGCCGGCCCCGGGCAGGCGCACCGTGTCATGACCACGGCCAGGCGGGACACCACGCCGTACGGTCACGCGCTGAGGCGGCAGGTCGATGCAGCGTGGGGCCTGACGGCCGTGGAGACCGGGGATCCGCGGGGGCTAGAACTGGCCAGAGCCGCTGCGTGCAGCGTCGAGTCCGACCCGTCATCATGGGCCGTCGATGCTGCCTCGGTCTGGGGGGCGCTCATCACGTACGCGTCGGCGGCCAAGTACACCGAGCGGCTGGCCGAATCAGAGCATTTCTTTGGCGTTGCCCTTCAAGCCGCCGAGCAGCTATGTGCCGTCGGGGTAGAGGCTGTGGTCGTCGTCGCTTGCACGGACACGCTGATCAGGCGGCTGCGCATCGGCGAGGCAGCCCAGATGGCCGAGCGGGCCGCCAGGCTCACCGACCTTGTCCCGCTGGCCGGGCCGCTCGCTGCGGCAGCGCGTGCCCTGGTGCTGCTCCATACGGCCCGGCTGGAGGACAGCGAGGCATGCATCAGCGCGGCCGAGCCGATCGTCAAGGCCATCGGCGCCTGGTCGGCCGAGCTGTGGCTGTCTTACGCCCGGGGGTGGCGGCTCGTTGCCGAAGGACGGTTCGCCGAGGCGAGCCAGACGTACGCCGGGATGGAAGCCACGACTCGACGCGTCGGGATCGGCGAGCCCTGCGAGGTGCCCTGGGCGGGCCACGCGATCGCCGCCTACCTCGGCTGCGGCAGGCGGACCGATGCGCTGCGGCTCATCTCCTGGCTCGATGCGTGCGCCGAGCGGCTGCCGTGCCTGTGGCCGCGAATCGCTGCGCTCAGCGGCAGGGCCCGGCTAGCCGAGAGCGCCGGTGATCACAGGGGCACGGATGCCTTCTTCCGCGAGGCACTCGACCTGCACGGCCAGACGGATCTTCCGCTCGAACGGCTGCAGACCTTGCTGGAGTACGGGCGGTTCCTGCGGCGCAGCGGCCAGCCGGTCGCCGCCCGCCCGCTGCTCGCGCAGGCACACCAGCTCGCGGCCGATTCCGGAGCGGCCTGGCTCGCCGCCCTGGCCAGCCAGGAGCTCAAGGTCGCCGGCGGCCGTCGCCGCAGCCGAGCCGAGCCGGCAGCGCTCACAGCGCAGGAGCAACGGGTGGCCGAGCTAGCCGCGGCGAGGCTCAGCAACAAGGAGATCGCCAATCAGCTCTACCTCTCCGAGAAGACGATCGAGACTCATCTTCAGCGGATCTACGCCAAGCTCGGCATCCACTCCCGCCGGGCACTCCTAGCTGTCAGCAGCCGGCGAGAGCCGCCGCCTGGCTGACCGGCACGAGCGACCCGAAACTCCCCGCCGATCGACATCGCCCTCCCGTCCCACGCCGGCTTCGTGATACGCCCATCGCAGCAGCCCCTTCCGATTGCATGCGGCGCCTCGGGCCCATGACGAGGGCGGTGCGGCCGGTTCCGGTGATAGGCCGACCCGAGAAACGTCGCGGCATCGGGCGGCACGTCGCGCCAGGGCACCGCCTGCAGCGGTCAATGCCTCTGGCTGCCCGCGGGTGAACAGGACGGAGGCAGGAGGAGCAGGAGGAGGAGGAGGAGGAGGAGGAGGAGGAGGAGGTCTACCTCCCGGCGGTCAGTCAGCACAAACAGTGCTCCCGGAGCGACCGGCCGCGACCCCGCGACCAGCCCGCTACCCGCGCGATGACGTCCGGTCCAGTGGCCAGGCTCTTTTCCAGCCTCGTCAGCCGCCAGGGTGAGCAGCCGGGCCTCGGTGGGCCACATGCCCTCGATGTGCCTGTCGTTCTCGTAGGCGCTGATTGGCCGGAGCAGTCGCCGACTTGTCTCCCCGGACTGGCGGGGCGAGCAGCGCTGCGGCCGGAGGTCAAGGACGAGACCGGGCTGGACGTCCGGGTTGGCCGCTCGGCTGCCGCTTGCCGCCAGAGGGAGTGCCAGCCCAGGCTAGCGGCGTCCGCTGGTGCTCTGGCACAGCGATCAGTAGGGGCTGACGATCGCGAAAGCGCAGCTGGCGTACCTGGTGAGTATGCACGGCTGGGTGGTTCGGCCGCCGGTGTCGGGTCTACTGCTAGCGCGCGGCTTGCACCTGGGGTTTGGCGTTGACTCCGGCTCAGTGCGGCCAGGATTCGCGTGCGGCCTGCAGCGGCCGGAGGTGCGGGTGAGGCGGTGTCCTTGCTCAGCCGGTGTCTGTCAGCAGAGGCCGGAGTGCTTCGAGGACCGAGGCGTCGTCGATGGTGGCCGGTGTGGGCTCGTCGTTGCCGTCGGCGATGCCGCGCATGGTTTTGCGCAGTATCTTGCCGGAGCGGGTCTTGGGCAGTCCGGCGATGATGTCCACTCTGCGCAGGGCGGCGACGGCGCCTATCTGGTCGCGGATCAGCTCGACGAGTTCGGCGCGCAGCGGACCGGGGTCGGCGTCGATGCCTGCCTTGAGCACGACGAATCCACGGGGGATCTGGCCCTTGAGTTCGTCGCTGACGCCGATGACGGCGCATTCGGCCACGGCCGGATGGCTGGCGAGGACTTCTTCCATTTCCCCGGTGGACAGCCGGTGGCCTGCGACGTTAATGACGTCGTCGGTGCGGCCCATGACGTACAGGTACCCGTCGCTGTCGCGGTATCCGCCGTCTCCGGTGAGGTACGCGCCGGGGTAGCGGTCCAGGTAGGAGCTGATGAACCGCGGGTCGTCGCCCCACAACGTGGTCAGGCAGCCGGGCGGCAGCGGCAGCCGGATCACAATGTCCCCGGTGGTTCCAGGTGGGACGTCGGCTCCGGTAGCCGGGTCGACGACGTGCACGTCGTAGCCGGGTACCGGCACGGTGGGCGAGCCGGGCTTGGTGGCCATCGGATCCAGTCCCATCAGGTCGGCGGCGATCGGCCAGCCGGTCTCGGTCTGCCACCAGTGGTCGATCACGGGGACGCTGAGCAGTTCGCCTGCCCACCGGTAGGTTTCCGGGTCGAGGCGCTCACCGGCCAAGAACAGGTACCGGAAAGCGGACAAGTCATGCTGGCGGGCAAATTTACCGGCCGGGTCTTCCTTCTTGATCGCCCGCAACGCGGTGGGCGCGGTGAACAGTGACTTGACCTGGTGCTCGGCAATCACCCGCCAGAACGCCCCGGCGTCCGGCGTGCCGACCGGCTTGCCCTCATACAGCACCGTAGTGCAGCCGGCCAGCAGCGGGGCGTAGACGATGTAGGAGTGCCCGACTACCCAGCCGATGTCGGAGGCGGCCCAGAAAACCTCGCCGGGCCGGGTGTCGTAGATGTTGTCCATGCTCCAGCGCAGCGCGACCGCGTGGCCGCCGTTGTCGCGGACGACGCCCTTGGGCTTGCCGGTGGTGCCGGAGGTGTACAGGATGTACAGCGGATCGGAGGCGGCCACCGGAACGCATCCGGCCGGCTCAGCGCCGGCCATCGCCTGCTCCCAGTCCAGGTCGTGGCCAGCGACCAGGGAAGCAGGTGCCTGCGGGCGCTGCAGGATCACGCACCACCCCGGCTTGTGGGCCGACAGCCCGATCGCCCGGTCCAGGATTGGCTTGTACTCCAGCACCCGGCCGGCCTCGATCCCGCAGGACGCCGACACCACGACCGCCGGAGTCGCATCATCGATGCGCAGTGCCAGCTCACGCGCGGCGAAGCCGCCGAACACCACCGAGTGCACGGCGCCAATCCGCGCGCACGCCAGCATCGCGACCACCGCCTCGGGGATCATCGGCATGTAGATGAGCACCCGGTCTCCGGCGCCTGTCCCCAGGCCGCGCAGCAGCCCAGCGAACCGCGCTACCTCATCCAGTAGCTGCCGGTAGGTCAGGATGCGGCAGGTGCCCGTCACCGGGCTGTCGTAGATCAGCGCTGCCTGGTCGCCGCGGCCGTCGCGCACGTGCCGGTCCACGGTGTTGAAACAGGTGTTCAGCACCCCGTCGGCGAACCAACGGTAGAACGGCGGGCTGGATCGGTCCAGCACCACCGTCGGCTGGCGATACCAGTCGACTCCGTGGCTAGTGCTGCCCCAGAACTCCTCCGGGCTCTCCAGGCTGTGGCGGAATGCTTGCGCGTAGCGGCCCATGACGACACTGCTCCTCACTATGTTCAGGCATCCGAACTTCTGCAGAGGTGACCGGCCGAAATAACCTCACGGCCCCGACGGCCTGTCGCCACGATCCGCAGTGGCGGCACGCAGGCTGTTGATTGCGCTCATCAGGTCGATCCAGCCGTGAAATGCGGTCCGGGACGGACTGCCCGGGCAGCCGACCGTGCCGCTCAGCGGCTCGGTGTCAGCGACGATCAGCTCAAGGACCAGCCGGCCCGCCGGCGGAGGAGTTCCCGGTGCCGCGGTCACGCTGGGCTCCGGCCGGTCCTCTCCTGTCCGGCCGGGGCGCTCGGAGCGATCTGATGCCGACATTCAGCCCGCCTCGCGCTTGATGTGCCTGCCGCCCCCCAGCTCCTCCGAGGATCGCAGCAGCGCGCCGCCCCAGCATCGGGGGAATCCCCGATGTTTAGGATCCTGCGCATCCGCCGCCTTGGCGATGAGTTGGCACCGGGAGTGAATGGCGACCGCGGCGCAGACGCGCTCAAGGTGGGATTCGACGGTGCTGCCTGCCAGGACCAGCTGGCGGGCGGGTCTCAGCGTCCGCAGCCCGTCCCCGGCCAGCCTGGCCACCAGTTATTCCTGAGCGGTCAGTCAGCACAAACCATGCTCCCTGAGCGGCCGACCGCAACCCGCGACCAGCCCGCCTGGCGACGCGATGACGTTATCGCGCTTGGCAGGCCGTGGGCCCGCTCCGGCGTTAACAGACCGGCAACAACAACATCGAAGGCCTTTACAAAGGCTTCGCCACGCCCCCACCTGACGGGTCGGCGGTACCGGAGGAGACTAGCGCCGGCACCGACACGAGCCCTTATAACTAGGGGGATCTCCCCGACGTTAGCGGCCCAGCTGCGCTCGTATAGTCCGGTTCAGGCCGCCGCGACCGGCCAAGCCCGGCCCTGCCTGAGCAGGCGAGAACCGCCGGCTAGGGCAGCACCAGTCAGGCGGCGCCGCACGGGCCGCGCACCGGAGTCCCTTCAGAGTCAGGGCGAATCATGAACGCTAGGTCATCAGCCGCCGCCGTCATCGGCTTCACCGGTTTACTGGCCGGCACGCTGGGCTTCATCGGAGCACTGCCGGCGCAGGCCGCCAGCCCGGTCCTCACCGGCACCACCGTCACTATCGCCGACGGCCCAGGCAACTCTACTAACCCGCACGTCAGCGAAGACTGGGTCACCTATACCAATGACGGCACGGGCCAGGACGCCGTCGACTACTACGACCTGGCGACCGGCCAGTCCGGAAGCATCGACAACCAGGGCGGGAATGACTCGCTGTCTAGCATCAGCGACACCACCATCGTGTACACCCACGTGGACACCTCGGGGAACTATTCCATCGACGCCTACGACATCGCCAGCGGCAACCCCCCGGCCGCGCTTACCCAGGCCGGTGATCTCGCGCGTAGTCCGGCCATCGGCGGTGACACCGTGGCCTGGGAGGATTACGGATGCAACAGTTCTGCCCCATGCGGGAGCACTGCCAGCCCGACCTACCCGCAGATCATGGTGTACAACACGGCGACGCAGGCTGTCACCCAGCTGACGCCCCCGGACACTACCAACCTCGAGCCATCGGTCAGCCCGGACGGCTCGGTGGTCGTCTGGGCACAATGCAACCCGGCCGGGATGCCGTGCGACGTCTGGGAAGCAATCCTGGGCAGCGGAGGCACGTGGACGGTCAGCCAGCTGACCGACCTGGCCGGCAGCGGCGACGACAGCGAGCTGCCGCACACCGACGGGACCATCGTCACCTACCAGTCCGACCGCAGCGGGGTCTCCGGCATCTACTGGCAGCCGGTCGGCGGCGGCGCCGAACAGCAGGTTCCGACCCCGGCTGGTGACGTCGTGTCTAATCCCCACACCAGCGGCGGCCTGATCAGCTTCGAGGACGCGGACAATCTCGGTGAATCCGTGATCGACGTCTACTCGCTGGCCACCCAGACCGTGTACCAGCTCTTCAGCACCCCCGGCGTGAATCAGCTGGACGACATCTCGGTCACTCCGGACGGCACTGCGCGCGTAGTCTGGCAGCAGCAGGTCTCGGATCAATACCAGGTCGACGGGTTCATCTTCCCGGTGCCACAGGCGGCCCAGTCGATCAGCTTCACCGCCCCGGCGACCGGCACGTTCGGCGGATCGGCCACGCTGACCGCGGCCGGCGGCGGCTCGGGCAACCCGGTGGTCTTCTCGGTCGACGCGTCGTCGGGAGCCGGGGTGTGCAATGTGTCCGGCACCAGCGGCGCCACGGTGAACTACACCGGCGTAGGCAGCTGCGTGATCAACGCCAACCAGGGGGGCAGCCTCGACTACGCCGCCGCGCCGCAGGTCACCCAGACCATCACCGTCGACCCCATCGCCCAGTCGATCAGCTTCACTCCGCCAGCCACCGGCCTGGTTGGCGGGTCAGCCACGCTGACGGCGGCCGGCGGCGGGTCGGGCAACCCGGTTGTCTTCTCGGTCGACCCATCGTCGGGAGCCGGGGTATGCACAGTGTCCGGCACCAGCGGCGCCGCGGTGAACTACACCGCCGCGGGCAGCTGCGTGATCGACGCCAACCAGGCCGGCAACGCCGACTACGCCGCAGCCCCGCAGATCACCCAGACCATCACCGTCTACCAGGCGCCCGCGTTCGTGCTAGGCAGCCCGCCGCTGACCGCGGTGGCCGGCCAGCCCTACGACTACACCTTCGAGGCCTCCGGCATCCCGGCACCCGCCTACGCGCTGGCCGTCGGCGCCCCGTCGTGGCTATCGGTCAACGCCGGCACTGGTGAGGTGACCGGCACCCCGCCATCTGGCACCAACTCGTTCAGCTACGCGGTCACCGCCACCAACGTGGCCGGCACCGTCACCGCCGGGCCGTTCGCGGTCACCGTCGCCAAGGCCTCCTCGAACGCCGACATCTCCGCCGCGCTGTCCTGCCTGGCCAGCATGACCGTAGGCGGCACCGGCACCTGCACACTAACCGTCGCCAACGCCGGCCCCGCTGCCGCCACTAAGGTCGTCGCCGGCGTAGTGCTTCCCCCGGCGCTGTCGGAACTCTCATGCACATCGAGCTGCACTCAGCACGCCAACGTTTTCACCTGGAGCCTGGCCTCGCTGGCCAGCGGTGCCTCGGCCAAGTTCGCCGTCACCCTCCAGGCCAGCGCCGCGGGCAAGGTGCTGGTGCTGGCCGCTGCGGCATCCCAGAACCCCGATCCCGCCCCCCTGAACAACATCTCTATCCAGCAGATCACCATCAAGCACTGACAGCTGCGCAGGCGCAAGCTGCCCGGGGTCACCCGGCGCCTTGCCCGGCCACTGGCAGCGTCAGCGGCACTCGCACAACCATGCAAGAACGGTGTCAAGCCAGCCCCGCAGACCTCCCGAGCCGAACAGAGGAGCGCAGGAGATGCGCACACGGACTGTACTGATCGCGATCGGAGCGACTTTAGCCCTCACGATCGGCGGCAGCACCGCCTACGCCGCCATCGCCGGTGGCCCGGTGAGTTCCGGCGGGGTCGTCAGCGGCTGCTACACAACCCAGGCCCTCAACGGCTCGCACGTGTTCGTGCTCCAGGACGCCGGCGCGACATGCCCGAAGGGCACCACGGCGATCTCCTGGAACCAGACCGGACCGGCAGGCGCGACAGGACCAGCTGGGAGTACCGGACCGGCGGGCGCCGCAGGACCTCCAGGAACCACCGGGGCAGCTGGGCCTGCCGGCGCGAACGGCAACACGGTGCTCAACGGAACCGGAGCCCCGGACGGCTCGCTCGGCAACAACGGCGACTTCTACATCGACACAGCAGCGGACGTGCTGTACGGGCCGAAGGCCGCAGGCACGTGGCCAGACCCAGGGGTCAGCCTCGTTGGCACTCCCGGCGCAACCGGGCCGAAGGGGCCGACGGGAGATCCAGGACCGGCCGGAGCCAACGGCACGGGCGCGACAGTGGCATCTCTGGCGGCGGGTGACCCCAACTGCGCTAACGGCGGAGCATCCATCACCGACGGGAACGGGAACACCGCCTACGCCTGCACGGGAGCTACAGGGCCAGCGGGCGCACTCCCCATCACCACCGAGGTGTTCAACACCGCTGACCTTGACCTCGGCGATACAGGGGTAGCTTCCACCTCGGCCGATGTGGTGCCAGGACTGTCTGACTCAGTGCCCAGCGGTGAGTACCTCATAAATGCGGACGTCACGGTCCAGCTGACGGCAGGCAGCGCAGGCAGCGGGGATACTATCGGCTGCTACTTCAACCTCGACCGGGCTGAGTTTCCCGCTCAAGACACCCAGATCGCCTATTCCTCGGTCGACAACTACGTGCAATACGTAACGATCCCGATCACAGGAATAGTTGATATCCAAGGCTCCAGCCTCGAGACGGTCAGCGTGGCCTGCTTCACGGCTGGCACTGTCGGTAGCATCACCAGTGAGGTCAGCAACGGGACGCTGACCCTCACCCAGACTCAGGCTGAGTAGCTGTCTACGCCGTCTGCGCCAAGTAGGCTCAGCCATCCCAGGCGTGAGATTATCGCGGCCAGGGAGACATGACATTGGGCCCGCCGCTCAGGGCCCGATGAAGTCTGCCGTAACGCTGACGGACACGGAGACCGAGGCCAAGATCGACCGCCAGCTTGTTTGCTCGTTGTTTGCTCGGATGCCGTGGTACCCCCCGGCACTGCCTGGCACCAGGCGGCACGCGAACCGGACGAGTCGCGTACAGTCCGGCACTAACCACTATGGAGAGCACTGATCTGATACCAGAGCAGCGGACTCTTAATCCGCGGGTTCGGGGTTCAAGTCCCTGGCGGCGCACCCGTTCTGACCTGGGGTTATTGGCATACTGCGTGATCTCCCTGGGCCGGTTTCGTGTTCATGTTTGCTCCACGTTTGCTCGTCAGCCGGGATGACAGACGCACTCCGCGAGCATCGCGCCACGCTCGCGCAGTACGCACTGCTCACCGCCCTGGACGAGGAGCCAGGGCTGTCCAACGCCGGCCTGGCGCGCCGGGCGTTCGTCACGCCCCAGACCATGAACCAGGTACTGCGCGAACTCGAGCAGAAGGGATGGGTGACCCGTCATCCGCACCCCGGACACGCCCGCATCCTGCAAGCGGAACTGACCCGGGCCGACCGACGCGGCGCTGCGCGCCTGCCACCGGCGAGGCAGGCGGCAAACGTCTCGATGGCCTTGGCGTCGGTCTGCGTCGCGGCCTCGAACTGGGGCCTGCCGTGGATGAAGGCCAGGTGTATGACGCCGTCGCTGTCGAGGGCGCCGGCGCGCAGGATGCCGGCGTCGTTCAGGTCACCGCGCAGGACATCGGCGCCCATGTCGGCGACTGCTTCGGCGGAGGCGTCCGAACGGGCTAGCCCGAGGACCTGGTGGCCGGCACTGATGAGTTCGGGGACGACGGCCGAGCCGATCCAGCCGGAAGCGCCGGTGACCAAAATGCGCATGGAGATTCTCCTTGGTCGTGCTCCGGGGTGATGAAGATGCACGGCAGACGCCGCGGCCGGAATGATGCGATCCGATCGCGTCGCTCAAACTGTGCCGGTGAGCAGATGGGCACCGAACGCGCGTGAGCGTCTGGAGACCGCCGCGCTGGACCTGTTCGCAGAGAACGGGTACGAGGCGACGACCGTCGCGCAGATCGCGGATCGCGCCGGTTTGAACCGCGCCACGTTCTTCCGGCACTTCGCCGATAAGCGGGAGGTCCTCTTCGGCGGGGAAGACGTGCTGGCCGGGCTGTTCGCCGGCGCCATCCAGGCTGCACCGGAGGGAGCGACGCTCACCGAATTCCTGCAGGCGGCACTCGCGGCCGCCGGGGCGGCGATGACCCCGCAACTGCGGCCCGCAGCCGCCCGGCGCAGACAGGTGGTCGCGGCGAACAGCGAGCTGCAGGAGCGCGGACTACTCAAGCACGCCCGGATCGCCAGGTCGATCAGCGCCGCCCTGCGCGAACGGGGCGCGGACGAGCTGACCGCCCGGCTGGGGGCGGAGGTGGGCATGCTCGCGTTCAGCGTCGCGTTCGAGCGCTGGATGAAGGCCAGCGGTGACGAACCGTTCCTGCCCTTCGCCGATGCGGCCTTGAGTGACCTGAAGGTGCGCGCGGCGGATCTTGACTCCCGGTCCCGCCTTTCAGCCTGACGCGAGTTCAGCGAAACGTGGAAGGCCAGCTCACTCTTGTTACGTGGTCAATAAGGACCAGGTCGCGAACCGGCAGAAGAAGGGCAGCTCAGGCGGCCGCCTGTACGACTTCGACACGAAGAGGTACAAGCAGCGGCACGCCGCGGAGTACGGGATCAGCCGGCTCAGGCGCAACCGTGCCGTCGGCACCCGCTACGACAAGCTCGCCGTCCGCTACGAGGCCGCCCTCCACGTCGCCGCCATCGGAGAGTGGCTCCGGCCTCTTAGACACGGCCTAGTGCGCAAGTTCAGCTCTCACAAACAGCAAACCAAAAGGTCAGCACGCTGCGCTCGCCACGAACCCGCGATTGTGAGGCAACTCAGGTCAGTGAGCGGCGAAGCCGCATCGACCGGGAGAGCGATACCGATCACGAGGCTGGCAGCCAGACCATACAGCCGCCGTACAGCCGCGGCGATCTCGTCCGCGCAGTCCCAGCTACCCGATTGGCTGCTCCTTCATGATCTCTGCCACGACCGCCGGCCTGGCTCCCGAGCAAGCCGCGACCATGGGAGTGCCGACCACGCCGGGGCATACCTGCCGCTGGGATCAGTACCTGGGCGACGACCGCTCGTGACGAACGCCGCGTCCATAGCGGGCAGGTCGGCCACGTTCGAGCGTGCCTGGGAGCTGCTGCGCTGCCGTCCGGGATCGGCGGGCTTGCGCGCGGTCTCAGGACAGGCCGGGCCGGACCAGGCCGGTCTCGTAGGCGATGACGACCAGCTGGGCCCGGTCCCGCGCGCCGAGCTTGGTCATCATCCGGTTGACGTGGGTCTTGGCGGTCAGCGGGCTCATGAGCAGGGCCGTGGCGATCTCGTCATTGCTCATGCCCGCAGCCACCCGGCCGAGCACTTCGCGTTCCCGGTCGGTGAGTACCGACAGGGCGGAGGCGTCGACCGGCTGGGCCGGGCCGCGCCCGGCGATGCGGGCGATCAGGGTGCGGGTGACGCTCGGCGACAGCAGCGCATCGCCGCGGGCCACGACCCGGATGGCGCTGATGAGGTCCTCCGGTTCGGTGTCCTTGACCAGGAACCCGCTCGCCCCGGCGCGGATCGCCTCGAACACATACTCGTCCTCCTCATACGTGGTGAGGATGATCACGCGCACGCCGCTCAGCCCGGGGTCGGCGGCAATCCGCCGGGTTGCCTCCAGCCCGTCGGTGCCGGGCATGCGGATGTCCATCAGCACCACCTCCGCCCGCAGTGAGCGAGCCAGGTCGACCGCAGCGGCCCCGTCCGCGGCCTCCCCGACGACCTCGATATCGGGCGCCGACCCGGCCAGGACCCGGAAGCCGGCCCGGACCAGGGCCTGATCGTCGGCGAGCAGAACCCTGATCACGGCCGGCTCGCGACCGGCCGGGCGCGCGGGCCGCCCGCAGGTCCTGGGCCGCCGTCCTCCTGGCTGACAGCGGCCGGCCCGCGACCCGCGGCTTCAGCGTCCGGGACGATGGCGGTGCCTTCGGTTCCTGCCCGGCCCAGAGCGGGGGCCTCTGATCCTCGGGCTGGGGCGGCTGCCGCCAGCGGCAGCCGGGCGCGGACGGCGAACCCGCCGCCAGGACGCGGCCCGGCGTCGAGGGTGCCGGCCAGAGCAGCCGCCCGCTCCCGCATTCCGGCCAGCCCCGCCCCGGTCCCGTCACCGAAGGCCGCCCGCGCGGTCCCGCCCTCGTTGACCACGTCCACATACAGGTATCCGCCTTCGTGCCGCAGGCTGACGGTCGCGGCGACCCGGCCGGCGTGACGTACCACGTTCGTCAGCGACTCCTGCACGATCCGGTAGGCAGCCAGCGCGACCGGCGGCGGAAGCGGGACTGGCGGCCCGGCCGCCTCCAGCGTCGTCGGCGTGCCGGCGGCGCTGGTCGCCTCCACGAGCGCGGCGATGGCGGGCAGGTCCGGCGCCAGCACCGCAGGGCTGCCGCCGTCGACTTCCCGCAGCACCTCCAGGATTGCCCGCAGCTCGCGCAGCCCGGACTTGCTGGCCCTGCGGATCGCCTGGATCGCGTCGGCCGCGCTCGCCGGATCGGCAGCCAGCTGCATGCCCGCGGCCGTGGCCTGGACGTTGATCATCGCCATCGAGTGCGCGACCACGTCGTGCAGCTCGCGGGCGATCCGCATCCGCTCGGCGTCGACACGCCTGCGGGTTTCCTCCTCCCGGGCCTGCTCGGCCCGCGCCGCCCGGTCACCCTCGGCGGCGAGCCACTGGCGGCGCGCCGCCACGTACGCGCCGACCGCGCCCGCCGCGAGCAGCTCGGGCCACATGGTGGCATTCGGGCCACCAAACCAGCCGAACGGCCCGAGCAGCCCCTCGGCCACGAAGATAGCCGCCGCCCCGGCGAGCCCGGCGGCGGCTGCGATGCGCCATCCGCGGGTCAGCGCGACCCAGTACACCCCGACCATGACGGGAACGAGCGCGGCACCGTCGATCTGGCCCAGCGCCGCCCACCCGACCGCCCCGGCCACGGTGAGCCCGAGAACCTCGACCGGGCGGCTATCGCGCCAGATCAGGGCGAGACACGGGACCGCCAGAAGCAGATAGGCAGCCAGCGGCGGATGGCTGGTCAGGCGCAGGCCACCGTAACGGTGCGCCGGGTTGGCCTCGACATAAGCGCCGACCACCGCCAGCACGGTCACCAGCCCTACGCCCGCAGCGCCGCGCCAGCGCCGCGGCAGCCTGACCACGCCATTGATGCCCATCACCGGGAGCGTATACCGGCAGCGCGCCGGCGCCATCGTCGCTGCGCAGGCGGGCGAGCTACTGCACCGGGAGTAGCCGCTGCTGCCAGTGCAGTAGCCCACGCAACGGCAGCAAGACGATGCCCGATTACCTCAGCCTGAGGGAGCCTCGTGATCGGCGGCGCAACCGGGCGCCGAGACCCACATGAGGGAGTACCGACATGCTCACCACCAATACCAGCGCCCCCGTCGTGCCGGGCATCAAGCAGGGCCGCACCCGGGCGCTGTACGCCGCGGGCGGGGCGCTGGCCGCTGCCCTCGCCTGGATCGTGGAAGTCCCGCTGCTGGGCATCCACCTGACCTTCCGCTTCGGCACCGGTCACATCCAGACCATCTCAGCCGGCCAGGTCATCGGCGTGGCCGTGGCTGCCGCGCTGCTCGGCTGGCTGCTCCTCGCCCTGCTGGAGCGGCGCACCCCGCGTGCCCGGTCCCTGTGGACCACCATCGCGCTAGTGGCGCTGGCGGTGTCGCTGGCACTGCCGCTGGCCGCCGCAACGACGACGTCAGCCGCCGCCGGGCTTGTCGTCATGCACCTGACGGTCGGGGCCGCCGTGATCCCCGCCATGGCGCACACAGCGCGGGCCCGCTGACACCACACGCGCTAGGCCGGGACGGCAGCCAGATCTGCGCCAACCCCAGCACCGTCGCTTGCTCGTCATGGTGCCAGAACTAGCCGCGGCCGCCTGCGGGGATGCCTCCAGATCGCCGGCGAGCCGTACCCTTCAGCCAGACCAGGACCAGGACGCAACACGCGGCGCCGACCGAGACGAGGCCGGCCAAACAGGCCTTGATCGAGAGGAGCCGCGACCCGTTCGCGCGGGCCAGCCACACGAACGTGATAACTGCTAGTGCGGCGAGCACCAGCGGGAAGCCGCAGTAGGCCGCAGTAGAAGGAGTGCACCTGGTCGATGATCGCGGCGGCGGTGCCGTCGGCGAGCGCGGCCGAGGCGCCACGCGCCAGCCCGCCGCGCACTGGCGTCTGAGCGTGCTCCGCGAGTATCCGGCCGGGCGGGGCTAGCGGATATGCGCGGAGATTGC
Source organism: uncultured Actinomycetota bacterium (assembly GCA_963831615.1). GTDB lineage: Bacteria > Actinomycetota > Actinomycetes > Streptosporangiales > Streptosporangiaceae > JAJYUU01. Next base: position 115,955 of record CAWHQU010000011.1, read on the forward strand.
GGGAGAAACAGTCGCTCAACAGCCGCCGGGTGGGCGATGGCGCGGGCGACCAGGCCCGGGCGCGCCGACGCGGTCATGTGCTGAGGGGCGGTCAGTACTGCCTTTTCTCCGTTCCGCACCCGGCGCGCAGGCCGCATGTGCTGAGTTCCTGCGGGCCAATCCGCAGCGCCTGCACGCCGGAGCTGCCGGACCGGATTCATCTGCTGGAGGCGAGGGCGAGGAGGGTGTCGACCGCGGTTTCGAGGGGACGGGTGTCCCGCTGGACCTGGGCGAGGAGGAGGCCTCCCTGGACCGCGGCGAGGAGGGTGACGGCGAGATTGTCCGGCTCGAGGCCGGCCCGGAGATGCCCGGCGTCGTGCAGGGTTCGCAGCCCGTCGCTGATGGCGGCTGACCACCGATCGAATCCGGCCGCGATGAGGGCGCGGGCTTCAGGGTCGCTCTCGGCGAGCTGACCGCCGAGCGACCCGAGGGGACAGCCGCCCTTGGCGCCGGCGCTGTTTGCCGTGGCGATCACCATGTCGCGCCATGCTCGGAGCCCTTCGACGCTACCGACGTCGGCCTGTCGCTGGTTGCCGACGATGGTGTCGGCTTGATGATCGAGGACTGCCTGCACGATTTCGTCCTTGTCGGCGAAGTAGTGCTGGAGCTGCGATCCGCTGACCTCCGCCGTTGCCCTGATGTCCTCCAGGGTGGTGCCGGCAACACCCCGCTCGTAGATCAGCCGGGCGGCCACGTCGACGACCCGAGCCCGTGTGCGCTCCCCCTTCGGGGTCAGTCTGGACCGGAACTGCGTCTGGTTCACCATCTCACCACTGTACCGCGTTCTGGGTTTGACAACCCACTCTGAGCTCGCCAGAATGGGTTGTGAAACCCAGTCAATTGCGCGGAGAGGCACGCCATGATTCTGGTGACGACGGCCGGGAAGGTCGGCTCCGAAGCGGTGCGCGTGCTCAGGCGGCGGCAAGTGCCCGTCCGGGTGCTTGTGCGGGACCCGGAGAAGGCGAAGGTGCTGGCGGATGCCGGCGCGGAGATCGCCGTGGGCGACCTGGACGTGCTGGCGAGCATTGACGAGGCGATGGCGGGCGTCACGAGCGTTGTGCTCGTCAGCCCGGCTGTGCCCGCCCAGGAGCTCAATGTCGTCCACAGCGCCGCGCGCACAGGCGTCGGGCACGTGATCAAGGCCACCAGCAAGGCCTCGGCTGACTCGCCCATCGCCCGGCGGCGCGGCCAGGCCGAGATCGAGGCCGGCCTGGCCGCCTCGGGAGTGCCCTACACGCTGTTGCGATCGAACGCCTACATGCAGAACGTCCTGGCGCTGGCGCCCGCTATCGCGAAGACGAGCGGCTTCGGCTCCTCAGCCGGCCGGGGCCGTATCGGCATGGTCGACGCCCGCGACGTCGGGGCGGTGGCCGCCCAGATCGCCGCCTCTCCCGCTCCGCGGGCCGCAAAGACCTACTGGCTCACGGGCCCGGAGCTGATCTCCAACTACGACGTGGCCGCCGTGCTCTCCAGACTGCTCGGCAGAACCATCACCTACCGGGAACTCAGCTTCGACGAGGACATGGACACGTTGATCCGCGCGGGCGTCCCGGCGCCGATCGCCCGGATGAACGCCCAGGCGTTCAGCATGGCCGCCGACGGCGACGCCGGGTGGGTCACCGACGATGTCCGGTCGCTGCTTGGCCGCCCGGCCCGCTCCTTCGAGCAGTTCGCCGCGGACTACGCCGCCGCGTTTTCGTAAATAGCCCGCACCGCCGCACTCACCCGGCAGGGACACCCGGGAAGCCCGGCGCACGAAGCCCGCTGCACGCCGACATCGGCCCTTCAGATTCCTGCGCTGGGTGTTCGGCAACATCGAGCATCTCGGCGCGACTCTGCCAGCCCCGGGTACGGTACAAGGACTGGCAGGCCCTGCTGATGGAGATCGTGCTCACGCTGCTCCTGGTGAGCGTTATCCTCGGCACCGCATCCGCCGCGCAGAACGTCGGCGCGATCGCCGCGCTTGGCGTCGGCGGCTACGTATCCCTGGCCGGCTTGTGGGCCGCGCCAGTCAGCGGAGCGTCGATGAACCCGGCCCGGTCCTTCGGCCCCGCCCTGGCCAGCGGCGACTGGAGCAGGTACTGGGTGTACATCGCGGGGCCGCTCGCCGGCGCCCTGATCGCGGTCGGGTGCGCGATGGTGCTGCGCGGACGCGGCGGCGACGTGACCTCGCGCGCGGCCGACTCCGGCGTGCTGGACTGGGGCGCGCTCGCCACCAGGACCCGGGCGGCAGGGAGGGATGGGCGGAAGTGACTGAGCTACGGCAGCAGCGTCCGCTACATGGTCCAGCGGATCACCGGCGAGCGAGCCGCCGCTGCGCGCAAGGCACAGCTCGCCGCCAGCCTCGAAGCGTCCGGCGTCACAGTCCTATACGCCGGCAGCCCAGGGTCGCCTGCAGCCGGTGCCAGAGTGGCGCGATGGATGTCCAGTTACCGTCTTGTGATGAGTGATCAGTCGTTCGTTCCCGTGGATTTTGCCGTACCGGGCGGGCTCACGGCCGAGCACTTCCGGCTCGAACCGCTCGGGCCGCGGTACAACGTCGCGGACTATGCCGCGTGGACGGCCAGTATCGGCCACATCCAGGCCACGCCGGGATTCGACGGGACGGGCTGGCCGCACCAGATGAGCCTGGCGGACAATCTGCGGGACCTCGAACGCCACGCACAGGACTTCGCCGAGCGCCGCTGGTTCACCTACACCGTGCTCAGCGCCGGCACGGGCGAGGTCATTGGGTGCGCCTGGTATCAAGCCGTGGCGTGCCTGCGCGCATTAGTGGAAATGTCGGGCTGGACACACGGCGGCAGCAAAGCGCTCATGCCGGTCATCCCTGGCTGGCATCGCGCTCGGCTTTTGCTGTCCGTGTGACAGCGGCCACCGGCGTCGCCGTCAGCTGGCGCTGAGTCACAGCCGACGATCCGGCGCGCGGCAATCGAAACTGTTTGCCCGAGGCTGACCTGGGCACCTTGGCTGCACTTGCCGCGTACCTACCAGCATTCGAGGTCCTCAATGCAGCTCAGGGCACCGGCGCGGGGGTCGGCGATCACGGGACAGCGTCACTACCGTGCGCGGGTAATCACCCTGCGCTTGCTTGGTGGTGCAGTCGCGATCTGGATTGTGCTCACCGTGCTCGGATTGATTTTGACGCACGTTTTTGAAAAGGGCGCAGTGCATCGTGCGGACCTCGGCGTCGATATCTGGTTCGCGCATCACCGGAGTCCCGGATGGAACTCGGTGATGCTGTTCGGGACAGACCTTGCACGCACCCAGACGGTCATTGCGGTCGCCGCAGCGGCTGCCCTGCTCCTTCGCTGGCGCCTGAAGCGGTGGCACGAGTCCTGGGTCGTGATTGCCGCGGTGGCAGGTGAGGTGCTGATCTTTCTCGCGGTGACGGAGACAGTCCCGCAGCGGCGACCTCCCGTTCCGAGGCTCCAGGCCGCTCCCACGACATCCAGCTATCCCTCCGGTCACACCGCTGCCGCGGTCGCTCTGTACGGTTGCCTGGCGGTGCTGTTGTTGTTGTATGTCAGCCGCCCGGGCCTGCGGTGGCTGGCGGCCGTGCTGTTCTGCATTCCCGTCTACGTTGCGATTTCACGACTGTACGAGGGCGAGCACTATCCAAGCGATGTGATAGCTGGCGCGCTGCTGGGCGGCCTGTGGCTGACGTGCGTGCTCCGCGCGCTTGCACCGCTCCCCGCCGCGCCGCGAGCCGGACAGCGACGAGGGGGCCGCCGGGAGAAGCTCGTTGCGAAGGCGTAACCGACCAGATGAGTACAGCGTCGAGGACGCCCCGCTCATCGCAACCGCCGCCCCGCTCGCCGATGACGGTGCGCGGCTGAACCTGGCGGATGCTGCCGATCCCATCCCGGCGCTTCCCCGGACGGCGCGCAAGGCCGACGCAATCGTGGCCGCGTCTTGCGGTCTGGCGTTCGCCGTCATCGCAACCTGGATCAGCCGGGAGGGTCATGCGGTGCCGGCTATCGACCGCCACATCCATGGCTGGGTCCTGGCTCATCGCGGCTCCTGGAACATCTGCATCGCACGGACCGCGCGGTGGGGCGCAATGAGCGAGGTTGTACTGCCCGCAGTCCTGGTCATCGGCACGGTTGCCGCTCAGGGCCGGTGGGCCGGCCGCCTGATCTCCGGAGCAGGACTCACCGTGATAGCAAGTACGGGAATCTACGTCGAGACGCAGATCAACGCGCTCATCGACCGCGCGCGGCCGCCGGTAGCCGACTGGGCAGGTCCAGCGGGAGGACCGTCATTCCCGTCCGGGCATACCACGGCCGCGGCGCTGGCTGCCATCTGCTGCGCGTGGGCACTCATGGCAAGAATTCCGGCCGGATGGGCTCGCCGGGCAGTATGGGCGACGGCAGCGCTCTACGCTGCCGTCATCGCCTGGTCCAGGATCTGGCTGGGAGTGCACTGGCCGACCGATGTCGCCGGCGGCTTGCTCTTCAGCGTGGCCTGGACCTCCGGCATCATGGCAGCGCTCCCGGCGCGTGCCCGGCGGACCGGCCTGTAGACAACACGGTCGAGAGGCTGGCTTGCGTGGGCGCCATGCTGGCTCGGTAAGCGGACTGAAATGCCTGCCCCGCAGCACCGCGGCACGGATCGGCCAGCCGGAGCGGCGCTCGATCATTGTCACAGCCGCCAGATTCTGCCGGCCTCCGCTTGTGCCCTGGCCTGCGCCTCGCGCTCCTTGTCGCCGATCTGCTCGAAGATAATGGCCGCGGACCGGAAAGCCTCGCGCGCTTCTAGCTGGGCTTGTCCGGGCGGAATGACTCGCCCGGCCAACTGCGAGCTGGCCCTCGGATGTGCTCCTTGCATAGGTCACTATGTAGCAGCATCAGCGATCTTCACGCTACAACGACAGCGGCGGCCCGCAGCGTTATCCGGGGTCAGCCAGTGCGCATATCGCAGCAGCGACGCCGGGCCAGATCGCCTCGGGCAGGTCGTGGCCGACGCCGGGCAGGATCAGCAGCCGCGCGTCCGGAATGGCCGCCGCGGTGTCCCGGCCGGCATTCGGCCGAAGCAGCGGGTCGGCTTCACCGTGGATGATCAGCGCGGGCTTGCGGAGCTCCGCGAGGCGACCGCCATGCCAGGATGCACCCGCCTGCCGGGCCTGCGCGGCGACATCACGCACGCCGCTGCCAAGGTCACGTTCGATGCGCTCGCGCGCGGCGGGCTCGTCGAATGGATAGGCGGGCGAGGACAGCATCCGGGCAAGCGCCATGCCGAGTGCGACGTCACCATCGCGACCCTCGGGAAATCGCAGTCGTCTCAGCCGAGCGAGCGTGCCGAGGCGGATGTAGCGGACAAGGGCCAGCAGGCCAGCGTCGCTTGGCTGCGAGGCCATGGCCGTGACGGTGCGGACACGGCCCGGGTGGCGCAGCGCGATGCGCTGCGCCACCAGACCGCCCATCGATACTCCGAACAAGTGAGCGGTATCCCAGCCCAGCGCATCCAGCACCGCCACAGCGTCGTCGGTCATGTCCTCCGCGCTGTCGCCGGCGGACTGGCGGCCAAATACCGCAGCGATCGGGCTGCGCCGTGTGCCGGTGAAACGAGTCGACTGGCCCGCGTCTCGCTGGTCGTATGCAACGACGTGGAAGCCGTGCTCCACGAGTACCCGGACGAAGCCCTGCGGCCACCAGAACCGCGACACGCCCATCCCCATGATCAGCAGCAGCGGATCTCCCCCGCTGCCCCCGAGATCCTCGTAGGCAATGTCGACACCATCGTTCCTGGCAAATCGCGGCCGACTGCTGGCCTGGATCATCGCACCTCCCGTATTTGCGAACGGCGTTCGCGAACTACGCTATCACTATGGCGGAGACGGCTGGACCAGCTGCGGTGCCGATCTGGCTGCGCGCGGAGCGAGCGGGGTCCGGCCGTCCGGCCGGCAAGAGCCGGGCGCAGATAGCCGACGCGGCCATCGCGATGGCCGACCGCGAGGGCCTCGACGCGGTCTCGATGCGACGCGTCGCGGCCGAGCTGGGAACGGGCGCCGCCTCGCTGTACCGCTACCTAGACAACCGCGAGGACCTGCTGGACCTGATGAGCGACGCAGTTGGCGCCGAGTACGACCTGCCGGCCCCGACCGGGAACTGGCAGGCCGACCTAGTGCGAGTAGGCGAACAGGCTCGGCTGATCATGCTCCGTCACCGGTGGCTGCCCAGTCTGCTGCTGACCCGGTCGCCGCTGGGGCCCCATGGCCTCGCCCTGCTGGAGTACGTGCTCGAGGCACTGGCCGGGCATCCCGCTGACACCTCGGCGAAGATTGAGGCTTTCGCCTTGATGACGGGACTGACCGCCATGTTCGTGCAGGCGGAGACAGCCGGAGACTCGGCTGTCCGGCAGCGGAACGCGGCATTCCTTCACTACGCTGTCACGTCCGGGGAGCACCCGGAACTGGCGCGGCTGCTCGCGGATGCAAGGCCCGCTCCGGCCAACACGGCCGAGCGGTTCGCGGAGATCGTCGGCCGGGTCCTGTACGGCCTGCTCGGTCCAGGCTAGGTCGGTGCATTTACATCATGGTGAGCAGCATGTAACCCATGGCCAGGCTCATCGCGATCTTGGAGCAGGCGGTCACGCGTGGAGCCAGCGCCACGCCGGCAGTTCGCGAGATACCCCCGGCTTGATTGCCGTCCGGTTCCATGCGGCCTGGCCCGGCCGCGGCGGAGGCGAGGAGACCAGCCGAGACAGTCCGCGCCCCGGATTTACCGCTCAAGCGGTCGGCCGTCCAGATGATGTAGCCGGCCATGAACAGCGCCAGCACAAGCGCGACTGCGGGATTCGCGGCCGGCGCAGCGCCGGCCATGCCGGACATCGCCATCGCCGTTCCTTGCCCTGCGGTCCCGGCCGGCAGAAGCATGTAGACCATCGCCGCGGACTCCACGCAGTGCGGCGCGGGATGTGCACACAGCCAGCTGCCTGCTTCAGAGCGCCGGCCGAACGCCTGTGGCTTCGGGGTGCGGGCGCGGATCGCCCGCCCGGCGAACCAGACTGCCGCGACCGCGAACACGACCCGCCATGCAACGTCAGGAAACGGGGTAAGCGTGGGCTCGAGCATGCCTGCCATGGCAACGCCCATCAGCACATGGAGGACGTCGGCCTCGGGCTCGGCAGACCGGCCGCGCAGCCGCCACAGCGCGAGGCGCGCCGCGGCACCGGCTGCTATCAGCACCATGGCCGCGGCGAGCAGGGCTACCAGCCAAGCTGGCCCAGTCATCTTCGGCCCCGGCGAAATGCGGCCGCGGACGGAATCGCGTCGGAGAGCATGACGGTAAAAGGCTAATCACCGCGCTCAATCGCCGCAACCAGTTTGGTGCCTGCTCAGCGGCAAACACCTAGTCATTCTCATGCGGATAAACCAGGGAGGGGTATTCCCCGAACCCGGGCCGGGTATGTGCGGTACTACCTGGGGGTACGTTCAGAACTCCCTGTCCTACCAGGGGAGGGTATTCCCTCAAATCCGGTCGTGGTTAGCTGCGCACAGAAATGTGACGCGCTATTAGCCGAACGCGTTGCCTGGCGATTTTCTGATCGGATAAATTCCCAGGCACAGCGCTTGTTGTGTGGCCCGGTGTGCAATTCCGGCGCCAGGAGAATGCCGGGCAGCAGCTGCCAGGCCCGAAAGCAGGCTGAGTATCAGGTGAACAATATTGCTGACACGACATTGAAGCCGGAGCTGACCGAAGTCCAGCTGGCGATCCGCGGGATGACATGCGCGGCGTGCGCGGCGCGGGTACAGCGCAAGCTCGACGAGCTTCCCGGTGTAACAGCCTCGGTGAATCTGGCCACGGAGAAGGCGATGGTGATCGCGCCAGCGTCGGTGACAGTTCAGCGACTTGTCGAGGCTGTGGAGCAGGCAGGGTACTCGGCTGACGCACTGCCTTCCGGCACCGGGTTTATGCAGGTCGACACCCCACAGCCGGGGCCCGACGCCAACCGCGTGGCCTACTTGCGGCGGCGGCTGATCGTCGCGCTGGTGTTCTTTGTGCCGCTGAGCGACTTGTCAGTCCAGTTGTCGCTGTTCCCGGCATTCCGGTTCCCCGGATGGCAGTGGGTGCTGGTAGGGCTGGCCGCGCCAGTCGCCGGGTGGGCGGCGTGGCCATTCCATGCCGCCGCGCTGCGGGCCGCCCGGCACGGCGCAACGTCCATGGACACGCTGGTGTCGCTCGGCATCGTTTCGGCGTGCGGCTGGTCGGCGTACGCGATGTTCGTCCTGGACGCCGCGCCAACCAAGGTCAGCGCGCTGCAACTGCTGATCCACGCCTCAGGCGGCGGGATCTACCTTGAGGTCGCAGCGTCGGTCACCACGTTCCTGCTGGCTGGCCGCTGGTACGAGGCCCGTGCCCGCCGTGACGCTGGCGACGCGATGCGAACGCTAGCCGCAGCCGGAGCGAAGGAGGCTTGCGTACTGTCTGCTGACGGAACCGAGCGCCGTGTCCCGGCCGCAGCGTTGCGCCCGGGTGACAGGTTCGTGGTCCGGCCCGGCGAGTCGATCGCAGCAGACGGCGCGGTCGAGTTTGGCGAGTCAGCAGTCGATACCAGCATGATGACCGGCGAGTCCGTGCCCGCCGACACCGTCGCAGGCAGCACCGTCAGCGCCGGCACGGTGGTGATGACCGGCCGGCTGGTGATCCGCGCAACCCGGACCGGCGAGGACACGCAGCTCGCGCACCTGATCGCGCTGGTCGAGCACGCCCAGGCGGACAAGTCCGCCGCGCAGCGGCTCGCCGACCGCATCTGCGGTGTGTTCGTTCCCGCAGTGCTCGGGGCCGCGGTGCTCACGATGGCCGGCTGGCTGGCAGCAGGCGCAGTGCCCGAGCGAGCGGTCAGCGCCGCCCTCGCCGTGCTGATCATTGCTTGCCCGTGCGCGCTCGGCCTGGCCACTCCTGCCGCGCTCGTGGTTGCCTGCGGGCGCGGCGCCGAACTCGGCATCTTCATCAAGGGCTATCAGGCACTCGAGTCCTCCCGCAGCGTGGACACCGTGCTGCTGGACAAGACCGGGACGATCACCATGGGGACGATGGCGGTGGTGGCCGTGCAGCCTGTGGCAGGTTGCAGTCAGGCAGAGCTGCTGCGGCACCTCGGGGCCGTCGAGGACCCCTCCGGGCACCCGGTCGCGGTGGCGATCACGAAGCTCGCCCGCGCAGAACTGGGCGACCTGCCGATGGCGCACGACTTCGCAGCCGTGCCGGGCCTGGGCGTCCACGGTGTCGTCGACGGCACCAAGGTGCTCGCAGGCCAACCGCGGATGCTGGAAGAGGCCGGCCTGACCGTCCCGGACGCGCTGGCGAGCCGGCTGGGAGAATGGGCGGCGGCTGGCCGCACCGTGGTGCTGGCCGGCTGGGCCGGGCAGGCGCGCGGGGCGGTCGCTATAGCGGACGCACTCAAACCCTCGGCAGCGGCGGCCGTCGCGGGGCTGCGCCAGCTCGGGCTGCGGACGGTATTGCTGACCGGAGACGCCGAGCCGGTGGCCGTCGCGATTGGCGCTGCGGCTGGCGTCGACGAGGTGATAGCAGGCGCGCTCCCCGCCGACAAGGCAGCCGTTGTTCGCTCGCTGCAGGCTCAGGGTCGGCGCGTGGCGATGGCTGGCGACGGTATCAACGACGGGCCCGCGCTGGCCGCCGCTGACCTTAGCCTCGCTCTCGGCTCCGGCACCGACGTCGCGATCAGCGCCGCCGATCTCATCCTGCTGCGCGACGACCTTGCCGTTGTACCTGAGGCGATCAGACTGGCCCGCGCGACTCTAGCGGTGATCCGGCGCAACCTGGCTTGGGCGTTCGGTTATAACGTCGCCGCCATCCCGCTGGCCGCTGCCGGGTTTCTCAATCCGTTGATCGCCGGCGCGGCGATGGCCGGGTCGTCGGTCTTCGTCGTCGCCAGTAGCCTCCGGCTGCGCCAGTTCCGCGCGGGCTGGCCCGACGGCGCGCCGCAACCAGCCCGTCGCCCCGGGCACCGACCTGTGCCAGCTCAGTCGGCAGTGGTCCAGCCGGCCGCAGTGTCAGCGGAGGAGACCAGCTCATGCCCGGGATGAACACCGGCCTGAACGTCGGCGACCCGACCGTGGTCGCGGCGTTCAAGGCAGCCCTGCTACACCAGGGACTGATCGCTCTGCTGATCTTCTTTGTGCTCGGCATCTGCTGGCTGAGTCTGCGGGCCTGGCTCCCTTCCGTCGCGGCAGTCACGGCAACGGCGCCAGAACCGGAGCCTTCCTGGCGGAAGCTGCTGCGCTACGGCTTCGGGCTGATCTGGCTGTTCGACGGCATCCTGCAAGCCCAGCCGAAAATGGCGGTCGGCCTGCCGTCCCAGGTCATCCAGCCGACCGCGGCGAGCTCGCCGCACTGGGTACAGACGGTGGTGAACTGGGCTGGTACCGCGTGGTCGTACCACCCGATGCAAGCCGGAGCCGCAGCTGTCTGGATCCAGGTCGGCATCGGCGTGTGGCTGCTGGCAGCGGCCCGCGGGCCGCTGTCACAGCTGGCCGGCCTGGTTAGCGTCGGCTGGGGCCTGGTCGTCTGGGCATTCGGCGAGTCCTTCGGCGGCATCTTCGCACCGGGCTTGACCTGGCTCTTCGGCGCGCCGGGCGCAGTGCTTATCTACTGCGTGGCCGGAACGCTGATCGCCCTGCCGCAGCGGGCCTGGCGTTCCCGGCTTCCCGGACAGGTCACCATGGCAGGGCTCGGCACCTTCCTGCTCGGCATGGCGGTGCTGCAGGCATGGCCGGGCCGTGGTTTCTGGCAGGGCACAGTGGCCGGTCGGCCCGGCACCCTCGCCAGCATGACCGCATCGATGGCACCGACTCCGCAGCCACACATATTGACTGCGTGGGTCGACGCATTCACTGCATTTGACGAGGCACACGGCTTCGCGGTCAATCTGGTCGCCGTCGTCGCCCTCGCGGCGGCTGGCTTCGCATTCCTCACCTGCCGTCCCAGGCTGATCCGGCCAACTCTGGCCGGCTTTGTCGTCCTGTGCCTAGCCGACTGGGTGCTGATCGAGGACTTCGGCTTCTTCGGCGGCCTTGGCACGGATCCGAACAGCATGATTCCGTTCGTCCTGCTCGCAACCGCTGGATACCTCGCTCTCGCGCAGGCCCCCGCACCAGAGACGGCAGCCGCGCCAGCGGAGGCGGATGCGACCGCGGCGCAGGCCGGCAGCCGGTGGCAGCGGCTGCGAGCGGCGGCTAGCCCAGCGGCCCTGGCCTCGGCCGGGATCGGATCGGTCGCCGGCGTCGGCGCCATCGGGCTGATCATCCTGGGTGCCGCGCCGATGGCCGCAGCCCAGGCCAACCCGGTCGCGGACACCATTCTGGCCCAGGCCATCGACGGCTCCGCCGCGCCGCTCAACTACCGCGCGCCCGGGTTCAGCCTGACTGACCAGCATGGCCGCACCGTCAGCCTGAGTAGTCTGCGCGGCAAGGTGGTTCTGCTGACCTTCCTCGACCCGGTATGCACCAGCGACTGCCCGCTGGAAGCCCAGGAGTTCCGCGAGGCTGGGCAGCTGCTCGGCGCCGCGGACCGGAAAGTCGAACTGGTGGCCATCGTCGCCAACCCGGTCGACTACCAGATCGGCTACACCCGGGCCTTCGACCCGGCAGGAAGACCTGACCGGGGTGTCCAACTGGCTGTACCTGACCGGCAGCCTGGCCCAGCTGAAGTCGGTCTGGCGCGCTTACGGAATCGCCGCCGATATCGAGCCCGCCGGAGCGATGATCGGGCATACCGAGGTCGCTTTCGCTCTCGACCAGGCCGGTCATGTGCCGGAGCGAACTGAACTTCAGTCCGGGCCCCGGCACCACCGCCACGAAGTCGTCGTTCGCAGCCGAGCTCGACCGACACCGCCCGCCAGCTTCTGGGGCAATCGTGAGGCGCCTCGGCGTGGCGTGGTCGGCACAGCCTGCCTAGCTGCACTGGCGACGGTAGCAGCCGGTTGCGGCAGCGCCGCACCGCCGCGCGCGGCCAGCGCAGCCCGTGACAGCGGCTGCGACTGCCACTGGGCATCGCCACGACGACGGCGGCCGGGACCTGGGCCAGCGTGGTGATGGGTGGTTCCGCTGCCCAGCACAACAACTTCTGGCAGCTATTCTTCCGGCCGGCTGGCAACACCCACTGGGAGCTTGTCACCCCGCCCGGAACGGCAGACAACGGCGGCCTGGTCATGGCAGCTGACACTGGCCAGGCACTGATTTCGGCCTTCCGGCCGAGTCAGGACCTCACCTATACTCCGCTGACCCAGACCCTCGACGGCGGAAAAGCCTGGTCGGCAATCAATCCGCTGAATGCCGCATTGGCCAGCACCCCTGGCTCGCTGTCCGTGCAGCCAAGCACTGGCAGGCTGCTGGCACTGCTGTCCTCTGGCACGGTCGAACAGAGCGCTCCCAACCGCACCACCTGGACCACCCTCGTCACCGCCCGGAATCTCGCCGCCACGCCGGCCGGGCGATCATGCGAACTGCGCACGCTCACCGCCGTTGCATATAGCCCGGCGGGTAATCCCGTGCTGGCCGGCACTTGCGAGCGGCCCGGCATCGTCGGCATCTTCGCAGCCGTCGGCCAAACATGGCAGAGCGCAGGACCGCCGCTGCCAGGCGCACTGGCCCGGCAGCCAGTCACGGTCTTGCTGGTCAGCCGTATCAGTAATCAGACGGCGGCGCTACTGGCCGCAGGCACTGGCCAGCACGCCGCACTAATTGCGGCGTGGTCGGCCGCCCATGGCAGCAGGTGGACAATCTCACCGCCACTGCACACCGGCGGCCACGCGATGGCCTCCGAGTCGATCGGGCCTGGCCAGACAGTCGCCGTCATCACTGCCGGCGGCCAGGGAGCTGTGCTAGCCCGCGGACACTGGCAACTCCTTCCCGCCCTCCCGTCGGCCACCGCGGTGCTGGCTCCCGGTGCGAACGGCACTGTCGATGCGCTCGCCGTCCACGAGGCGATACTGACCGTCTGGCAGCTGGCGGCCGGGCGCGCCTGGGCGAGGGTGCAGGTGATCTCCGTCCCGATTCAGTACGGGTCCTCGAGCTGACGGCCACGCTGACCCCACCCGCCCAGCGACCGGCCCAGGGTGTCAGACCCCCCAGCTAACCTGTCGTCGGCAGATAAACCGTTCGACTTCGGGAAGCGAGAGCAGTGAGGCTGAGGACGTGGCGATGACGCGGATACCGAGGCCTGCGAAGATCGTGATAGCGGGCGATGCGGTCGCGGCGCTCGGCACCGGGCTGATCTTGCCACTGACCCTGATCTACCTGCATGAGGTGCGGGGCATCCGGCTGCCGGTCGTGGGCTTGCTGCTGGCGCTGCAAGCTGCCGTCGGGCTGATTGCTGTCCCGTTCTCGGGCGCGCTCATGGACCGGATCGGCGCGCGCAGGGTACTGGCAGGCACCCTGGTTGGCCAAGCGGTCGGGTCGGCCGGCCTCGCCTGGACGCACAGCGTGATGACGGCGATTCCGGTGATGATCGTCTTCGGCGGGTCGATGGCACCCAGATTTCCGGCATTCATGACCCTGCTAGCCGGACTGAGCCCGCGAGCCGACGAGCAACAGCGCGCATTCGCGGTGAACTTCACAGTCCTCAATGCCGGGGTCGGGATTGGCGGCGGGATCGGTGCCGCCGTGGCATCGGTACACCACCCGGGTTCGTTCCAGGCCATGTTCGTCGGCAACGCCGTGTGCTGCCTGCTGTTCATGGCTGTATTGCCCAGCCTGCCGGACATCCGGCCGCCGCACTCCAGAGGGGCTACGAAGGTCGGTTACCGCGACGTGCTGGCCAACCGGCCGCTTCGCGCGGTCGTGATCGCGACGCTGGTCCTGGCCTTCACCGGATACGCCGCGCTGGACGCCGGGCTGCCGGCCTTCGCCACCGTCGAGGCGCACGCGCCGGTCCGCATTGTGGCGCTGGCGCTGACTGTGAACACCGCGCTCATAGTGCTGGCTCAGCTATTCGTCCTGCGCGTCGTCCGGGTGCTGCGGCGAAGCCGGGCGCTGGCGATGATCGGCCTGATCTGGGCCGTGTCCTGGGCGGTGTTCGGGCTCGCTGGTCTCGGCCTGTCACATTCCGCACGGATCGCCTGCATTCTAGGGTTCGCCGCGCTGTTCGGGCTGGGCGAGACATTCATGGCGCCAACCCTTTCCCCGCTGGTGAACAGCCTCGCCGACGACCGCACCAGGGGGCGCGCTAATGCCTTGTCGACAGGAACTTACTCGATTGCCTTCGTAGTCTCTCCGACGCTATCGACCGGCATGATCGCCGCTGGCCTGGCCGGATTGTGGATCGGGCTGCTGTGCGCGGGGTGTATGGCGACGGTCGCCATCGGCTTCAGCCTGGGCCGTCGGCTTACCCCGGAGCAGGACCGCGTAGAGCCGCCGTCAGAGCAGCAGGCCGGCTCCGCCCTCGATCCCGCGCTGGTGGCCCAATGCGAGGCGGTCTAGGGACCGGCACGCCAGCTACTGGATCCCGGCCCGCACCGAAGTGATGCGCTGGGTGTTGAACCCGAGCCAGTGCATCCGGCCCAGGTAGCGCGCGTGCTCGACCTTCAGGCAGCGGTCCATGATCACCGTCACGCCGCCGTCCTCCGCGATCTTCGCGCCTTCTTCGTTGATCACTCCGAACTGGCACCAGAGGGCCCCGGCGTGGATCGCGACAGCGTCTCGTGCGATCCCGGGCAGCGCGTCGGGGGCACGGAAGACGTTCACGATGTCCACCGGCACCGGCACCTCGAGCAAGCTCGGGTAGGAAGTCTCGCCGAGGATCTCGGTCTCCCTGGGGTTCACCGGGATCACCTGATAGCCATGCCGCTTGGCGTAGTAGCCAACGAAGTTGCTGGCCCGCAGTTCGTTGCTCGACAGGCCCACGATGGCAATCGTCCTGGCTGTGTGCAGCACGCGCTGGATCGTCAGCGGGTCCTGGTAGCGCTCGAGGTCGATCATGCCGTCGTTACTTTCTCTTGAGCTGGCACGGCCACAGACGCGAATCCTTGCTCCAGATCCCAGATTAGGTCGCCGACTGACTCGGTGCCGACCGACAGCCGCACCGTTCCCGGCCCGACACCAGCCGCCCGCAGCTCGTCATCGCTCAGCTGGCGGTGCGTCGTGCTCGCCGGGTGGATGATCAGGCTCTTGGCGTCGCCGACGTTGGCAAGGTGAGACCAGAGACTCACGCCGCGGATGAGGCCTTGCCCGCCGGCCCGGCCGCCCGCGCAGTCGAACGAGAACACCGCCCCTGCACCGCGTGGCAGGTATTTCGCCACCAGCGGCCGGTACTTGCTCCCCGGCAGGCCGGGATAGGCCACATTCGACGCGAGCTCATGCGACTCCAGGAAGGCCGCGACCGCCAGCGCGTTCTCGACGTGGCGTTCCATCCGCAGCGACAGCGTCTCAAGTCCCTGCAGGAACAGGAAGGCGTTGAACGGTGAGAGCGCCGCGCCGAGATCGCGCAGGGTCTCGGCCCGAAGCTTCATCAGGTAGCCGTAAGTACCGAACGTCTCATGGAACTGCAAGCCGTGGTAGGCCGGCGACGGATCGGCCACCACTGGAAACCGCCCGTTCGACCAGTTGAACGTCCCGGCCTCCACGACGACACCGCCGATGCTCGTGCCGTGGCCGCCGATGAACTTGGTCGCCGAGTGGATAACGATGTCGGCGCCCCATTCGATCGGGCGGCACAAGTACGGTGTCGCGAACGTGTTGTCCACGATCAGCGGCAGGTCGTGCTCGTGCGCGATGCCGGCCACGGTCTCGATGTCCAGCACATTGCCCGCAGGGTTGCCGATCGTTTCGCCGAAGAAAGCCTTCGTGTTGGCGCGCACTGCCTGCCGCCACGCATCGGGATCGTCCGGATCGACCCACGTCAGCTGCACATTCATCTTGCGCAGCAGGTGCTTCAGCTGGTTCACCGTGCCGCCGTAAAGCGCAGTGGACGAGACGACGTGGTCACCAGGCTCCAGCAGCGTGAACAGCGCGCCGGCCTGGGCGGCGATCCCGCTGGCGAACGCCACCGCGCCGCAGCCACCCTCCAGGCTCGCCACTCGCTCCTCGAACACCGCGACGGTCGGGTTCATGATCCGCGAGTACGTGTTGCCGTACTCCTGAAGATTGAAGTACGCCGCGGCTGACTCCGGGTCCTCGAACACATAGCTGGTCGTCTGGAAGATCGGAACCGCGCGTGCGCCGGTATTCGGATCGGGCCGCTGCCCGGCGTGCAGTTGCCGCGTCTCGAAGCCAAACGCGTGCGCTGGCTCGGCACGGGCGAGGTTGTCGCTCACGAACGCCCCTTCCTCGATGTCACCGGCCCGACCTACCTTGAGCCAGGAAACGACGGATAATCGGCGTCTGCCGTGCCTCTTCGAGTAGGAAACAGTCGTGGCCGTACGGCGCCTCGATCACCTGGAACTCGACGGGCTTGCCGAGAGCACTCAGCGCCTCCTCGATTTCCCTGGACGCGGACGGCGGGTACAGCCAGTCGGAACTGAACGCTATCAGCAGCGTCCGCGCCGAGACGCCGGCCAGCGCTTGCGCCAGTGATCCGCCGCCATGCTGGCGGGCGAGATCGAAGTACGTGAGGGCGCGCGAGATGTACAGATAAGTATTTGCGTCAAACCGGCGGACGAAGGAGTCGGCCTGGTGACGCAGGTAGCTCTCGACCTCGAACTCCGGCTCGGTGATCGTGTAGCGGATATCCTCGGCAAACTGCAGCCGCCGGCCGAACTTGTCATTCAGCGCCAGTGCGGATAGGTAGGTGACGTGACCGACCATCCGCGCCACGCCCATGCCCGCATGGGGAGCGCGATCGGTGCCGTAATAGCGGCCGTCCTGCCAGGCAGGGTCGCGCATGATCGCGTCACGCGCGATCGAGTTCCATGCCACACCCTGGGGATGGAGGGCATGTGTGCTGGCGATCGCCACGACCGCATCGACCTGGTCGGGAAACATGATCGCCCACTCGAGCGCCTGCATTCCACCGAGCGATCCCCCGGCTACCGCGGCAAGTCGCTCGATACGCAGTTCGGCCAGGAACGCACGCTCAACGCGGACCATGTCCGCGACAGTGATAACCGGGAAGTCCGGCCCGTATGGCTCACCGGTCGCCGGGTCGATCGACGATGGTCCCGTAGTCCCGCGGCAGCCGCCGAGCAGGTTCGTCGACACGACGAAGTAACGATCGGTGTCGAACGCCTTGCCGGGCCCGATCATGCCGTCCCACCAGCCCAGGCCTCTCCCGGCTATGCCGTCGCGATCCTCGGCCCCGAACCCGTCGCGCGTGCTCTCGTCAGGCGGGGACTTGGCGAAACCCGCGGCATGGGCGTCGCCGCTGAGCGCGTGGCATACCAGGATGACGTTGTCGCGCCCGGGCGAGAGGGCGCCATAGGTCTCGTAGGCGACGCGAACCGGATCCAGGACACGACCGCAATCCAGCTGCACGGGCTGGGGCAGGTAGAGATACTGGGTTTCGACTGTCCCGACCGAGCCGGCCGCGAGCGCCGAGGCTGGCTCCGCCATGTGGGCTATGTTAGCTTGCCCCGGACAGTGTAATGTCAAGCATCCCCATAGGGATTCTCGGATGGGTGAAGAGGGGAATAACGGCATATGACCACGGTCACCAACGGCGTCAACGTGCAGGCACTGCTCGACGCGCGGGAAGCGCTCAAGGGCGCGCCCGAGGCCGCCCAGTTCGCCTGGCGGGCATCCGCCAAGTGGAACAACGGCGTCCACAGCACCATCAAGGTCCAGAGCTTCTTCGGCCTCGGTCAGGAGCAGAGCCACAAGGCAGAGTCGGTGTTCGAGGCCGACCACCCCGAGGTGTTCGCGGCCGAGGACAACGGCATCACGCCAATCGAGTACCTCATCGTCGGCCTGGCAAGCTGCCTCACGGCAGGTGTGGCGTCCGTCGCGGAGAATCGCGGTATTCAGTTGCGCTCGGTCGAGGCGACGGTCGAGGGGGCGCACGACATCCGCGGGATTCTCGGCGCCGACAGCGATGTCCGCAACGGCTTCAACGACATCAAGGTGACGTTCAACATCGACGCAGACGCATCGAGGCAGGAGATCGAAGCGCTGGTGGCTCAGTCACAGAAGCGCTCGGCCGTCTTCGACGCTCTCACCAACCCGACGAACGTCACCGTCGAAGTCGCCTGAGGGGCTGGTCATCGAGCGCACCGCCGCGGTCGTCATCGGGGCGGGGCATGCTGGCCTCGCGGCTAGTTACTTCCTTAGCGACCGGTCGATCGACCATGTCGTGCTTGAGCGCGGCGAAGTGGCGAACTCCTGGCGGCGCGAGCGCTGGGATTCGCTGCGCCTGCTGACCCCTAACTGGCAAAGCCAGCTGCCAGGCCATCGTTACGAGGGCCCGGAGCCCGACGGGTATATGACGATCGCGGAAGTGACCGAGTTCATCGAGCACTTCGCGAAGGTCTCAGGCGCACCTGTCCGTACCGGCGCGAACGTTACGTCGGTGCGGCCCAGCGACGGCGGATACCAGGTAACGACGAACCTCGGTGAGATTCGCTGTCAGGCGGTCGTCATCGCGAGCGGGGCCTGCAATCAGCCAGTCGTGCCAGGGTTCAGCGATGCCGTCCCGGCCGGCGTCGAGCAACTGACCCCGTTCGACTATCACGATCCCGGCGGCCTGCCGGACGGCGGCGTGCTCGTCGTGGGAGCGTCGGCGACCGGCGTACAGCTTGCTGCGGAGCTGCAGCAGTCAGGCCGCCCAGTGATGCTCTCGGTTGGTGAGCACGTGCGGCTGCCGCGCGTGTACCGGGGACGCGATGTGCTGTGGTGGATGGCCGCCTCTGGCGTATGGGATCAGCGGTACGACGAGATCGACGACCTTACCCGCGCACGGCGGCTACCCTCCCCTCAGCTTGTCGGGACACCGGAGCGGACCACGCTTAATCTCAACGCGCTCGCTGCGATGGGCGTTGAGTTTGCGGGCCGCTGGGCGGCCTTGCGGGACGGCCGCGCGCTGTTCTCCGGTGGCCTGCGCAACGTCTTCTCGCTCGCAGACCTGAAGATGGACCGCCTGCTGGACGCCTTCGACGAGTGGGCTGTCACCGGCGGCCGCGACGTTGATGCCGGACCCGCCGAGCGCTTCGCTCCGACACACGTGCCGGATTCGACCCGGTTGCAGCTCGACCTGCGAAGCGGGGAGATCGCGACGATCATGTGGGCCACCGGCTTCCGGCCCGATTACAGGTGGCTGGACGTGCCCGTGGTCGACGCGAAAGGCCAGCTGAATCACGACGGAGGAGTTGTCAGCAGCCCCGGACTCTACGCGCTAGGGCTGCCCGTGCTGCGACGCCGGAAGTCCACGTTCATCTACGGCATCGAGGACGATGCGCGCGAGGTCGTCGACCACCTCAGCGATTACCTGGCTGGGCGACTGCCGACCTGACCGCCGGACGTACCGCCGCCCGCGATAGTGATGCCGGAATCCGGCGCGTTAACCGGGTCGCGCCGGATTCCGGCTGATCGTGGGCTGGCGCTCAGGTGCGGTCAAGCACTCCCTCGGCGGGGCTGGCGTTCCCGCCGCTGATAGGCCGGCAGAGAAGGCGGATCGGCAACGTCGGCGCCAGCCGGACCGGCAACGTCAGCACCTTCGGCGGCGAGGCCACGCGGTAGCCAGGACAGCCACCGCGGCAGGTACCATGCGCGCTCGCCGAGCAGGGCGAGCGCGGCAGGGACCAGTACGCCCCGCACCACGGTCGCGTCGATCAGCACTGCGGCGGCCAGTCCGACGCCCAGCATCTTGAGCTGAACGATCGACAGCGTGGCAAGGATGGAGAACACCGCCACCATGATCACCGCGGCGCTGGTGACTACCCCGGCGCTGCTCGATATGCCGCCAATCACGGCATCCTTCGTGCCGGCGCCCCGCGATCGAAGCTCCCGGATCCTGCTCAGGATGAACACGTGGTAGTCCATACTCATCCCGAACAGGAACACGAAGATGAACAGCGGCACCCAGGACACGACCGCGCCGAACCCGGTGTAGCCGAGCGTGTCCTGCAACCTTCCATCCTGGAAGACCACCGTGATCAGGCCGTACGCTGCGCCAACCGACAGCAGGTTGAGCCCGATCGACACCAGCGGTATCGCGATCGACCTGAACGCGACCAGCAGCAGGACGAATGCCAGCACGGCCACCACCGCGAACACCAGCGGCGTCCGGGAATGCAGGTCGGCGATGTCGTCGTAGTTGTTGGCCGTCTCACCGCTGACGGCGTAAGAGATCCGGCTGACCTTACCGAGGGTGGCGGGCAGCACGCGGTCACGCAGGTCGAGCAGGGCGGCGTCCGAGCTTGCGTTCGTCCCGTTGCCCTGGAGCGGCACGTTCACGACCAGCGCCCGGCCGCCGGCGATAACGGATGCGGTGACGGGCGGGCGGATAGGCCCGGTTGCGGTTGCGGACTGCTGCAATTTAGTGATCGCCGAGCGAACCGCGCGACCGCCGAGGTCATGGCCAGTCACGACCACCTGAGCTGGCGACGGCGCCTCCGGGAACGCGGCTTGGATCTGGTTGTACGTCTGCACCACCGGCAGGTTGCCGGAGAACCCGCCGTCCGGCGGGCTGCCCAGCCGCATTCCCAGTGCGGGCGCTGCCAGGGCGAGCATCGCGATGGCGGCGACAGCACCCCACGCTGCCGGCCGCCGCACCACCCGGCGCACCACACCGGTCCAGAGGCGGGACGGCCTGGACGCAGTGCGACGCCTGCCGAGGAACGGGATCCGGCCCCGGTCGGCCCACGGGCCCAGCCACGACAGCATCGCGGGCAGGAAAGTAAGCGATCCGATAACGGAGATTCCGACCACCGCGATCGTCCCGAGGCCGATCCCGGTGAAGACCGAGTAGCCGGTGAGGAACAACCCGGCGAGCGCGATCATCACGGTGAGCCCGGAGACCACGATGGCGCGCCCGGAGGTCCCGGCAGCGATTCGCAGCGCCTCGCTGGTGCTGGCGCCATTGGCCCGCTCCTCCCGCTCACGGCGGAGGTAGAACAGCGAGTAATCGATGCCCACGGCCATCCCGATGAGCAGCACGACCTCCGAAGTGCTCGAGCCAGTCGGCAGCCACTGGCCGATAACCGAGGTCAGCGAAATCGCCGAGATGACCGCAGTACCGGCCAGCAGCAGCGGGATCCCGGCAGCGATGAGCGCGCCGAACACCGCGACCAGCAAGATCAGCGTGATCGGCAGCGAGGTGGACTCGGCTTTCCTGAAGTCCCGGCTCAGGAGAGCGCTGATTATCCGGTCTTGACTGGCATCGCCCGTCTCCGCGATCCGCAGGCCCGGGTACCGGGCCGAAATAGCTGCGACAGCGTGGAGCGCCGGGACGACGGCGTCGTCCTCATTAACGCCCGTGACGTTAAAGGAAACGAGGACTGACCGGCCATCAGCCGACACCAGCGAGCGGCCGTCCGGGCTGAATGGAGACCGGATATCTGAAGCCGTCGGCTTCGGAAGCCGGCTCAGCGCGCCGACGACCTGCCGGGTTGCCTGCCGCAGTTGCGGATCGCTGCCGAACGTGCCGCTGCCGCGAGCCTGGATCAGCACATCTTCGGCTGGCGGCGGCCCGTTGTCGTGCAGCCGCGCCAGGGCCTGCTCGGCGACGCCTGACTGGCCCGGGTCATACTGCGGCACGTTCTTGGCGGAGATGCTCTGGCCAGCCACGAACACGATCGCAACCAGGGCAAGCCAGCCGAACACGGCGGTCTTGCGGTGCCGCGCACTCCAGCCGGCGATCCGTTCAACGAGCGGGCGCTTGCTAGATCTCCCGCGCGGGACGCGGGTGCTTTCGCGGCCAGAGCCCGTTTCGGGCAATACTGAACTCTGCGATTGACGCATGGTGACCTCTCGTGGATGTCGTGCGGTTTGTCGCGGTATGGCCCCCGCTCGCGAGCTGGCACTCGCGGGCGGGGGCATCGTGCTATCGGAGCAATCGGTCGTCCGGCTGCCCCTGACTGGACGGCCCGTGCCGAGACGGCACGGCGCCGACCAGCGGCCCGAGCGGGCTCGGGCCAGCCAGCACTGCTTTCGCGGGCGCCAGCGGATCAGCGGGCCGCTGGAGCAGTGCCCTGGCGATCTGGCCGTGCAGCCGTGCGGTGGCAACCAGCACGTAGTTCAGCAGCAGGAACAAGACCGCGAACCCGGCGGCTGCGAGCAGCGCATTATGCAGCGAGTCGACGTAAAGGCCCTGGCTGCCGGCCCCTCTGCCGCCGTTCGGGAAATAGCCGATCTGCACGCCGGCCTGGCCCTGCAGCGCGCAATTGCCGACGCACACGTCAGCGACGTGCGAGTACCACAGCGGCAGCGTCATCCCGGCAAGGCAGCACAGCCATGCGGCGAGCACGACCGTGTCCAGAGTGAACATCACCGGCCACAAGGCGACGAGATAAGCAAGGTCGCGCCAGGTAGTGCTCTCGCCCCACCGCGCCCTGGCTTCCCGCCAGAGGCCTTGGCCGTCTGACGGCCGGTAGTAGCCGCGCACCGGCGCGCAGAGCGCCTGGCGGAGGCGGGCTCGTTCCAGCTCGGCGCAGCCCCGGACGACGAATGCGGCACCGATCAGTAGCGGGGTTGCGACGATTGTGATGCTCAGGGCCAGGGCCGCCGTGATGCTGGTGAACGCGATCGCGAACAGCACGCCGCTGACCAGCAGGTAGCCGAGCAGATACCCGGCCGATCGCCAGAGGCTTGCCGAGAAGATCAGCCCTACCGGGTTATGCCTGACCGTAAGCCTGCTGTCGCCGCGCGACGGCATGCGGTTCGGGGCGCCCCCGCCAGAGAAGCTCATCCGACGTCCCGCATGAGCTTCTCGACCGCGGCCACCTTCTCGGTCAGCTTCGACAGCTCGGCGTGCAGCTGCTGCTGGTTGGCTACCGCGTCCTCGGCGAGCTTGCGGTAGTGCGCCATGGCTACCGCGTCGGCGCGGTGCGCTTGCAGGCGGAAGTAGCCGACTACGATCACGGCGATCGTTCCGAGGACGACCAGCGGGATGCCGACGCTGACAAGGATCACCTGTATGGCGTGGGCAGCGGTGGTGGTGCCGGCGGCCGTTATCACGCCTGTCATCAGTCGCTCTCCTTCGTCTCGGCGTCCTGCTCTCCCGCAGGCAGGATTGGCTCGTGGCCTGACGCCTCGCCCGCCCTGACAGCCTCGGTGATTTTCGCCGCGGTCAGGTTGAGCTCGAAGGGCGCCAGCTCGAAGTACTTCATGGCCTTCCCATCCTTAGACAGTTCTAGGTGCCCGGTCACCAGTCCGGCCTTCTCGAGCCGATCCAGGTGCATGTACAGGAGGGGCCGTGACATCCCGAGCCTGCGGGCCAGTTCACTGACGTGCACACGGCCGTCCGCCAGCTCGGCCACGACCCGCATCCGCTGCGGGTTGGCCACTGCCGTCAGGACGGTTAGCAGCTCGCTCTCACTGGTCAGCGCAGGCTCCAAACGCTCGGGTTTCACCTGTCAGTCAGAACTTACATATGGCGTCTACAGCTGTCAACTGAAAGGGCCATTGCCGGGATTTCTTTGCTCTGCTCTGCCCACTGCCGCCAAGTGGTTGACCGGTCGACAACTCTCCTCTAGCCTCGGGATAACTGCCTGCGGGCTCGCCGTTGCAGCCGAGCCGACTAGCGGTTGCCGCGTACGCGATCAACCGGGAGGAGACCGGTCGTGGCAGAGACATTCGATGCAGTTGCCGGCAAGGGCGGGCAGGGTCGGGGCGTTGTGACGACCGACCTGAAAGAGAACGCGATCGGCCTGCCGGGCGCGCTGATGCAGGCCATCACCGGCATGGGCCCGATCTTCGCGGCGCTCTTCTTCACGCAAGAAGTCGTCGGGATCGCCGGAGTGACGGCGCCGCTCGCCTATCTGTTAGGCGTCATTATCGTCGTCATGCTCGGCAGCACCCTGGTGCAGCTGACCAAGCACATGCCATCGGCCGGGAGCTACTACACGTTCGTGAGCCGCAGCCTGAACGGGCAGTTCGGCTTCCTCACCGGCTGGATGAACTTCGTGTACATGCCCG
This sequence comes from uncultured Actinomycetota bacterium, assembly GCA_963831615.1. Taxonomy (GTDB): domain Bacteria; phylum Actinomycetota; class Actinomycetes; order Streptosporangiales; family Streptosporangiaceae; genus JAJYUU01. The sequence continues at coordinate 140,013 of CAWHQU010000011.1, forward strand.
TCGTGCAAGGGCCGATCATGGGTTACTTCGGCGCCGTGGTCGCGAGCGAGCTGCAGGCGAACTACGGCTATCACCTGCCCTGGCTCTGGTGGGTCTGCGTCCTGGTCGGCGCCACGCTCATCGCCGGCCTGGCCCGGTACGGGATCGCTATCTCGGTCAAGATAATGATCGTCATGGGCCTGTGCGAGCTCCTGCTCGTCTGGGTCCTCGGGATCTGGGGGCTCGCGTCGCCTGGCCGCGGCGGTTTCAACTTCGCGAGCTTCAACCCGGCGCACATCGGCACCGCGAGCGCGTTCGCGCTCGCGATCGCGTTCTCATTCCAGGGCATGGACGGCTGGGAGTTTGCGGCACCGCTGGCGGAGGAGACGCGCGAGCCTCGCAAGAACGTTCCGCGCGCCACCATGATCGCGATCCTGGGGCTGGGCGGATTCCTGGTCATTACCTACTGGGGCCAGGTGGTCGGCTGGGGCACCAGCAATCTCGCGGCTCTGCCGCACTCGGCACAGGTCCCTGGTCTTGTCCTGGCTCACCGCTACTGGGGCTACGGCTGGATCGCCGTGATGATCGCGTTCCTGACCTCGACATTCGCGGTCAGTCAGTCCCTCAACAACGTGTCGACCAGAATCTGGTATCGCATGGCCGCCAGCGGCTCGGCGCCGCAGTGGCTGACGAAGGTGCACCCGACTTACCGGACTCCGACGAACGCCATCTTCCTGCAGTGGCTGCTGTCGATCGCCATCGGAGTCGGCGCTGGCCTCGCACTGGGTCCTGAGCCCTCGTTCTTCCTGATCGTCGGCCTCGTCGTCGTGCTGGCCGTAGTGTTCATCTACATCATGGGCAACGCCGCAGTCGCTGCGTACTACTGGCGCCAGCGGCGCGCCGAGTTCAACGTGTTCCTGCACGCGATCATCCCGCTGTTCACCACAGGCGCGCTGATCTACGTTGGCATCGAGACGTTCAACCCGATGCCTGCCTATCCGCTGAATCTCGCGCCCTACATCGCGGGAGGCTGGCTGCTAGTAGGCATCGCGATTCTGCTGATCATGCGAGCGCGAGGAAATCTGAGCTGGCTCGCGAATGCCGGCGAGTCGCTAGGCGAACCCGTCGGTGAGGGCAGGGTCGACGAGGTTTCGCATCCGACGGTCGGAGGTTAGAGCGGGTGACGCAGGTAAGTCCGGAGAGCGGTAGCGGGACGGCAGCGCGCGGCGGCGGACGGCTCAACGGGCGGGTGGCGTTGATAACGGGCATTGCCAGCGGCATCGGGCGAGCAGGAGCCGTGCTGTTCGCCCGCGAGGGTGCGGCAGTCGTCGCCGTGGACCTTGATGAGGCCGGAGGTCAGAAGACCGTAGCGGATATCAGCGAACAGGGCGGCAGCGCGATATTCCGCCACGGCGACGTGTCCCAGTCCGCGGACGTCAGCGCGGCGGTGGCAGCTGCCGTCGAGCAGTTCGGTCACCTCGACCTCGTCTGGGCAAACGCCGGCATCGGCGTGTTCCGCAGCGTCGTGGACACGACTGAGGCGGAATGGGACAGGCTCATCAACGTCAATCTCAAAGGCTTCTTCCTGGCCGCCAAATACTCAATTCCCGAACTGCTTCGCGCAGGCGGAGGGACGATCGTGTTCACCGGCTCGGTCAATTCAGTAGTCGGAGACCCCGGCGCGCCGGCCTACTGCGCCAGCAAGGGCGGAGCGCTGATGCTCTGCCGGTCGATCGCGCTCGACTACGCCGACCGCAACATCCGGGTCAACTGCGTGTGCCCCGGATCGACGGATACGCCGCTGCAAGAGGCATCGCTGCGCGCCGTCCCGCAGGCTGACAGCTATGAGGAACTAGTCAGCCGGGAGCATGCCGCGATCCCGGTGGGCCGGTACGCGACTCCGACGGAGGTTGCCAAGGCTGCTCTGTTCCTGTCCTGTGATGACTCAAGCTTTGTCACCGGCTCAGCGCTGATGGTGGACGGAGGCTATACGACCAGATGACAGCGACCTGGCGGCCGGCGGCGGCGTTGCCCGCAGGTACGCAGCCGGAGCGAACGGTCACCAGTTTCCTTCAGGCGTGGGGCCTGCCTGCCGGCCAGCAGCAGCTGCCGTCGTCGCAAAAGCGCTTCCCGGACGGCGCCGAGTACCGGATCGAGATACCGAGTACTGAGGGACCAGCGTGCCTGGATGCAGTCCTCGCCGCTGCGGCCGACTTCGACGTCCGCGTTCACCGCGTCTCGCAAGGCAGCGGGGTCTTCATGCTCACCGATGCCGAACTGCTCGGCATGGCCAGCGTCGCGGCTGCCGCGGGGGTCGAGGTGAGCCTCTTCGCCAGGCCGAACTCCGCCTGGGGCAACTCGGTCATGGCCACGTCAGCGGCCGGCGCCGTCGCCGGGCCGCTCGCCCGCGGGCCGGAACAGTTTGCCCATGTGCTCGAGGACATGGTCCGGGCTGCCGAGTTCGGTTTCAGGAGCGTGCTCATCTCCGACATCGGCGTGCTGCACGCATTTGCCGCGATGCGAGGCAACGGCCTCCTGCCACCGGACATGCAGGCCAAGATCTCGGTCACGATGCCAGCAGCCAACCCCGCTGCTGCCCGGCTCCTGGAGGACCTCGGCGCGAGCACGATCAATCTGCCCACTGACGTGACCCTCGCCGAGCTGGCCGCGGTCCGGGCCGCTGTCGATGTTCCGATCGACCTGTACGTTGAATCGCCCGACAATGTCGGCGGCCTGGTACGCCTGTCCGAGATTCCTGAGTTCGTGAGGATCGCGGCACCTGTCTACCTCAAGTTCGGGCTGCGCAACGCACCCGATATCTACCCGTCAGGCCTGCATCTCGAGCCGGTCGCTATCGCGATGAGCCGCGAGCGCGTACGCCGCGCGCGGCTGGGTATCGAGCTTCTGGCCAGGTCCTGGCGGGGCGCAGTGACGTCGCTACCTGGCGCGGCAGGGCTCGCCGTTCCCGATGTCAGCAGCACCCGGCGCCTGGATCCGGCAGTGCGGTCATGAAGATCACGAGCGTCGAGCCGATGGTGCTGGGCACAGCGTGGCGCAACCTGACCTTCGTCGCCGTTCAGACCGATGCTGGCATCGAGGGCCTCGGTGAAGTGCGGATGGTGAACCATACCGATGCGCTGCTGGGATTCCTGCGCGAGGCGGTGCCCCGGCACGTGCTCGGCTCGGATCCGTTCGATATCGAGTCGCTGGTCCGCCGGATGACGACTGCCGACTACGCCCGTCCCGGCGAGATCGCCATGTCGGCCGCTTCCGTCATCGAGATTGCCTGCTGGGACATCATGGGCAAGGCACTGGGCCAGCCGGTCTACCGCCTGCTGGGCGGCGCCGTGCGCGACCGGATCAAGGCCTACGCGAATGGCTGGTACCAGGTGGACCGGACGCCGGCCGAGTTCCACGCTGCAGCCCGGCGCACCGTCGAGCGGGGCTACCAGGCTGTCAAGGTCGATCCGTTCGGTGACGCCAAGGGCGCCCTCAGCAGCGCTGAGCGAAACCTCTCGGTCAGCCTGATCGAAGCGGTCCGCGACGCGATCGGCGCCGACGCTGAACTGATGATCGAGATGCACGGCCGCTTCACTCCTCGAGCCGCGCTGTCGCTGGCAGCCGAGCTGGCCCGGTTCGACCCTGCCTGGATCGAGGAGCCCATTCCGCCGGACGATCTGAAGGCCCTGGCCTGGGTCGCCGGGCGAGTCGGCGTTCCGGTGGCGACCGGCGAGCGCATCCACGTGCGGTCGGAGTTCCGCGAACTGTTCGAGCGGCGCGCAGCCGATATCGTGCAGCCCGACATCACGATGTGCGGCGGCCTGTCGGAAACGAAGAAGATCGCTTCGTGGGCAGACAGCTACTCCGTCCTGGTGGCCCCGCACAACGTGGGTGGTCCGGTATCCACCGCCGCCGCGCTGCACCTGGCAGCCTGCACACCGAACTTCTATATCCAGGAGAACTTCAACGACTTCGCCGAGGACTACGTCATGGCCGCAGCGCCAGGCAATCCCCGGGTAGCGGACGGCTATTTCGCGCTGCCGGCCGGGCCGGGGCTCGGCGTAACGCTGGATCGCGCCGTCCTCGCCCGCCACCCGCGCCGGCCGCTGTTCTTCGATCTGTACAAGGAGGGCTGGCAATTGCGGCAGGCAGGCCTGGAAGCCCGACAAGACGCGGGCGGAGACGATCAGCATGCGCCTTGACGGGAAAGCTTGCGTGGTTACCGGGGCCGGGTCAGGCATAGGCAGGGCGATAGCCATCGGGTTCGCCCGGGAAGGCGCCGCTGTTCTCGTGGCTGACCGCAGCGGCGATGCGGCTGAGGAAACTGTGAGCCAGCTTGAGCCCGGCGGCACCAACAGCTTCGCCGTGCGAGCCGACGTGACGAGCGCCGAGGACATGGAGCTCCTGGCCGCGCAGGCCGCGGATCGGTTCGGCCGGATTGATGTGCTGGTGGCCAACGCTGGCATCAGCGCAGCCGGGATGCTGCACGAGACGCCTCCGGATCTGTGGGACCGCGTATTCGACGTCAATGTCCGAGGTACGTATCTGACCTGCAAGGCGATCGTGCCGCGGATGATCGCGCAGGGACGCGGGACGATCATCATCATGTCCTCGGTCATCGCCGCGATGGGCCTGCCCAGCAGAGCCGCCTATGCCGCATCGAAAGGCGCACTGCTCGCGATGACCCGGGCGATGCAAGTCGACTACGGCCGTCTTGGGCTGCGCGTCAACGCCCTAATGCCAGGAACGATCTTCACGCCATTGCTGGAGAAGGTTCTCAGCGAGTCTCCGGGAAGTCGCGATGAAGCACTCACCGTTATCCGCGGCAGGCAGTTCACCGATGCGCTCGGCCGGCCCGCAGATGTGGCCAGCGCGGCGGTGTTCCTCGCCTCCGACGAGTCGTCTTTCGTATTGGGCACCGGCATCATCATCGACGGCGGAGCGTCCGGGGGCCGGTGAAGATGGCCTCAGATGACCGTGCAGCAGGCCGGCCGAACACCTTCGACGTCGACCTCGCAGCCATCGCGCAGAATGTCCGAGCACTGCGCGCCGTACTGCCAGCCGGGACGAGAATCTGTGCCGCAGTGAAAGCGAACGCCTACGGGTTCGGGCTCCTGCCGGTAGCTCATACCCTCGCCGGCGCTGGCATCGACTTTCTCGGCCTGGTCGATCTCCGCGACGCCGCGCGGCTGCGAACTGACGGAATCAGCTGCCCGATCTTGCTCTACGGCGGCACCGTGCTCGACGCCACGGCACTAGCTCAGGTCAGCGAGTACAGGCTGATCTGCACGGTAGGCGATGCCGGGTCGCTGGCCGCGATCGAAGGCGCACCGAGCCAGCGACCCATCGAAGTCTTCGTCGAGGTGGACGTTGGCCTCGAGCGGCTGGGCGCTCCAGCCAGCCAGGCCGCCAGCCTGATCAGGGCAGCCGCGCGCTCGGACCGCGTCGCGCTCAGAGGTGTCTACACGCACATGCACGTTCCCGCCGGAACGAGCTTGTCACCCTACCTGGAGTGGCAATTTGGCCGCTTCCAGGAAGTACTGGACGATGTCGGCCGTGACGGGATCTCGCCCGGCATCGCAATGGCCGCGAGTTCCCCGGTTCTGTTCCTGACATCGGCCATGAGTTTGGCCGCCGTAGACGTCGGGCGTTATGTGTACGGAATAGTCCGGCCGCGTGGCGAGCCCGGCCTTGCCGAACTCGGACTTCGGTCTGCCTTCGTCGCGCTGCGGTCCAGAATCGGCTTTTGCAAGCGCCCGGATCGGACCCGGTACCTCGACCTGGCTCCGTTCTCAATCCGTCCGGGCATGGTCGTCGCGGTTGTCCCGATCGGATTCGCCGATGGCCTGGCCCTGCTCAACTGCGGTGAGGCGCTGGTACGAGGCCGCCGAGTGCCGATAATCGGCAATCTCTCGCTGGAGCACGCCTGCCTCGACGTCACCGGAATCAGCGACGTCGAGCCTGGCGACGAGGTCACCTTCATTGGCCGTCAGGGATCTGGCGAGATAACCGAGGCAGAGGTAGCCGCGCGGCGACTCGATGGCCTTCCGCCGGCCGGCCTTGCGGTCGCAGTGCGCGAGACGGTCACCCGTCGGTACCTGCGGGCCGAACCGGCGTCGCTGTCGGGTGCCGACCAGGCCGAACAGGCCGATTGTAGGATCGGTTAATGGGTGCGGATACGGCGGGCGCGAGGGTCTGTTGCTTAGATACCTATATAACGCGACGGCGATGCGAATAGTGGAAATGCAGCAATGATCGATAGACCCGGGTCGGCGAACGAATTCCTTACCTTGCAGGCGCGCGAGCCAATTTCGGCGGAGATAGCCAAGAAACTGCTGGACTACTTGCTCTCAGGCGTGCTGCTCCCGGGTGATCGCTTGCCATCGGAGCGCGAGCTCTCAAAAGCGTTCGGTGTTGGCAGGTCGGCAATCAGGGATGCGCTCAAGCCGTTGACGCTGCTTGGCATCATCGACGTCCGCCAGGGCGACGGCACTTACCTGCGCACCACGGAATCGGAGTTCCTGCCCAAAGTGATCGAATGGGGCCTGCTGCTTGGTGAGCGGCGGGCGATCGATCTCGTCGAGGCGCGGCGGCACATCGAAGTGGCGCTCGCCTCGATGGCCGCTCAGCGGCGAGACGACCAGGACCTAGCCGACATGCACCGCCTGCTGCGCGCCATGGAGGAGGCAGCAACCAGCGAGGACTTCATTGTTGCCGACATGGAGTTCCACCTCCGGCTCGCCGAGGCTGCGCGCAACAGCGTGCTAGCCGGGATCCTGACGAACATCCGCTCGCTCATGCATGTATGGATCGAACGCGTCACCCGCGCGGCCGAGTCGACGGCCGCGTCCTACTCCGAACACGTCCCGATCATGGCAGCCATCGAGGCGCAAGACGCCGCGGCGGCTGCCGCGGCCATGGCTGCGCACCTGGACTCCGCCGGAGCCAAGCTCACCAGGACGCTCGAGGCGGAGCGCCAAACCTCTGGGCGCCAAACCTCTGGGCGGCAAACATCAGCGCCGCAGACATCAGGAAAGCCGTTAGCGGGCGCGCAGCCCGCTGCCGCGACGACAGACGCGTGACATGAGGACCCAGTTCTCCGCCGTCGTTGTGGGAACCGGCCGGATGGCGCCCGGCATAGCGGCGGCCCTCGCCTCCTCCGGCGAGCACACCGCCCTCACCGGACGGTCGCAGGAGCGCGCACGGCATGCCGCCGCCCTGGCTGGCTCGGGAGTTGAGGCACGACCGCTCGAGGCAGCGACGTTCGCGACGGCCCGCCTGGTCGTGGAGACCGTCATCGAGGAGCCCGACGTGAAGGCCGGGGTCTACGCCATGGTCGAACCATGGCTGGATGACGGCGCGCTGCTGACGACGAACACGTCGGGGCTGTCGATCACCCGGTTGGCCCGCGGCTTGCGACGGCCGGAGTCATTCGCCGGACTGCACTTCTTGTACCCGGCCGATGTCACGCCGATCGTCGAGATCATCGCAGGTGAGGCAACCGCCGAGACGACAGTCGGTAGTCTGCGCGAACTGGCGGACCGGATGGGTAAATCGCCGATCGTGGCTCATCGCGACGTGCCCGGGTTCGTGTGGAACCGGCTCCAGCTGGCACTGCTACGCGAGGCGCTCTGGCTCGTCGACCAGGGCGTTGCCGACATCGCCACGGTCGATGCGGCGGTGAGCGACGGACTGGCCCCGCGATGGCTGGCAGCGGGCCCGTTCGCGACGGTCGACCTCGGCGGCAGCGAGACCTGGTCTCTCGTTGCCACTGAGGTATTCCCCCACTTGGCCGCCGATCCTGCGCTTGCCGCGATCCTGCAGGGCCACAGCGAGAACGGAACCACCTTTTACGACTGGACAGCCGACGACTTGGCCGATCTGGCCAGGCTGCGCGCCGAGGGAATCCAGGCCGCGAGGACGGTGTCGCAAAGTCGCCGGCGCATCACGCCGGCCCCGCCGGCTTCGCCAAAGGCCCCGTCCCGGGCTGACGATCCGCGGGCGCGGCACTAATCGCACGTAGCAGCGTCAGAATCGTTTCGTGCAGCGGCGTCGGCACGCCCGCCTCCCGGCCAGCGCGAACGATTGCGCCGGAAATGAACTCCGACTCGAGCGTCCTTCCCCGCAACCGGTCGAACAGCATCGAGTTACCCGCATCAGGCGGCAGGTCACCAAGTGCGGCAACGATCTTTTGCGTATCCGGCTCGGTCAGCATGACGCCGCGTGCCGCCGCAACGGCGGCTGCCTCGACTATCAACCGCCGGGCAAGCTCGCGAACGTCGGGATCAGCGAACACGTCCGCGCGCCTGCCGGTCAGCGCGAGAATCGGATTGTGGGCGGCGTTGTGCAGCAACTTGCGCCAGGCCGCGGCGGCGAAGTCGGATTCTTGCCTGATTGCGATCGCGGTGCCCGCGAAAAGTTCGGCCATGCGCCCGCCTTCGGGCCCGGCCGGGACCGCGATCTCGTGGCCAGTCCGGTGCCAGACCTGACCCGGGCCAAGCGGCTGCAGGTTGATATGGACAAGGGCGGGCAGCACAGTGCGGCCCGCGCCCAGAGGGCCGAGCCGGTTGTCGTGGTCGATGCCGTTCTGCAGCAGCACGATGACCGTACCCGGCCCGGCCGCGGCGTCGAGCCAGGGCCCGACCGACGCGGTGTCCTGTGCCTTAGTCGCCACCAGGGCCCAGTCCAGCCGCGGCAGGGCTGACGGCTCGGTAACTGACCGGACGGGAACACTGTCGACCGCGCCGTCGCCGCTCCGAACGCTGAGGCTGGCGACGGCCTTTCGCGCGCAGACTATGACGTCCTGCCCGGCCCGCAGCAGGTTCCAGGCAACGTAGGTCCCTACTGCGCCGGCTCCGATGATGGCGATCTTCTCGTTGGAAACGGGCACTTTTCCGACGCTAATTGCGAGATGGCGACCGGTCAACCAGTGGATACGATGAGCATGAGCCGGATGGGCCGGGCCAGTCGCAGCAGGGTCCGGCAGAGGAGGAATGTATGACGACGGCGATGCAGGATCTGGCAGAGCTCGGCACATTGGAGCGGCTGGCTACCGGCTTCAGCACGACCGAGGGGCCGATCTGGCATCCGGCCGGGCAGTATCTGTTGTTCAGTGACATGCCGCAGGACGTCCGCCGGCGCTGGGATCGCGATGGCGGCATCCAGATCACCATGAGCCCGGCGAACAAATGCAACGGGATGACGCTCAGCCCTGGCCTGGATCTGGTGGTGTGCGAGCACTCCACCAGCAGCGTGATCATCGAGCGCCGGTCAGGACAGCGCGAGATCCTCGCGAGTCACTGGGGCGAGAAGGAGCTCAACTCCCCTAACGACGTGGTAACCGGGTCCGACGGCTCGGTTTACTTCACCGACCCGGTGTACGGGCGGATGCCTGTCGACGGCATCGAGCGCGACCAGGAACTGGACTTCCAGGGTCTGTACCGCGTCTCCTCTGCCGGTCAGCTGGAGCTGCTCGCCGACGACTTCGATCAGCCCAACGGCCTGTGCTTCTCCCCCGGCTTCGACAAGCTCTACGTGAACGACACGCCGCGATCCCACATCCGGGTGTTCGACGTAGGTGCCGAGGGCAGCGTCACCGGCGGCGCTGTCTTCTGCGACGGCATCGGCACCGGCCTGGTCGGCCCGACCGGCGTCCCCGAGGGCGGCGTCGTGGACGGCCTGAAGTGCGACGAGCTGGGCAACGTGTACTGCACCGGCCCGGACGGGATCTGGGTGTTCGAGCCGGACGGCACGCGGATAGGGGTTATCCGGGTACCGGAGATCGTCAGCAACATGAACTGGGGAGACGCTGACTGGAGGACGCTCTACCTGGCGGCCACGACCTCCATCTACCGGCTTCGGATGCGCGTGGCCGGGCACGCTGAGCCGTACATGCTGGGCGCCGGACGTTGACACCGCTACTTCCGGGCTGCGGTTCATAGACTGATCCGGTGAGCATCGCGCTGAACCTGCTGGGAGAGGTGCGCTGGCGCGAGCAGCCCGTGATCGGCGATCGTCCCCAGGCGCTGCTGGCATCCCTGGCGGCTCGGCGGCCGGCCAGTACCCGCCGACGAGCTGATCGAGCTGGTCTGGGGCACAGAGCCGCCGGTCAACGGCCTGAAGAGCTTGCAGGTGCTGATCTCGCGCACCCGCAGCGCATGCGGCGCCGATGCGATCGCCCGCGACGGCGCCGGATACCGGCTGGGCGCCGGTCCCCACGAGGTCGACAGCGTCCGGCTCGCCGAGCTCGTGCATGACGCCGCGGCAGCCCTGGACCGGGATGCGGCACTCGCCGCAAAGCTGGCGAACTCTGCCGAGGTGCTCGCGGCGGACTTGGTTGTCGCGGCGGATGACGGCACCGGGCCGCTAGCGGAACTCCGCCGGGCGGCTGCAGCTGACCTCGCGGCCGCCACCGTGATCCAGGGGCGCGCAGCTAGCCGGATGGGAAGTCATGGTGCCGCGCTTCCGGTCCTCGAGTCCGCGTATTGCAAGCGGCCAGATGACGAGTCCCTGCTCGCGGACTTGCTGCGAAGCGAGGCCGCGGTCCGTGGCCCGGCGGCAGCCCTCGAACGGTATGAACGGTACCGCAGCGGTCTGCGCGACCGCCTCGGGACCGACCCAGGGGAACCACTCCGGCGTGCTCACCGGGATCTGCTTGCGCTGGACCGGCCGGTGCGCAAGGGCCTGCGTTACGACGCGACCGCGCTTGTCGGCCGTGACGGTGATCTGAAGCGGCTGCGGGCGCTGACCGCGAGCTCGCGGGTCGTGTCGATCGTCGGCCCGGGCGGCCTGGGTAAGACCCGGCTGGCTCATGCCATCGCGCGCGATACTGCTGTGCCCGTCGTGCATGTCGTCGAGCTCGCCGGGGTTAGCGCCGCCGAGGACGTCGTCGGCGAAGTCGGGTCTGTGCTCGGTGTCCGCGACTCGTTCCAGGGTCGCCGGATCCTGACGTCGGAGCAGCGCCGCGACATCCGCGGACGCATCGCAGGACAGCTTGCCCAGTCTCCCGGCCTGCTCGTGCTGGACAACTGCGAGCACCTGATCGAGGCGTGTGCAGACCTGGTGGCCTTCCTGGTCTCGGTAACATCCGATGTGCACGTGCTGACGACGAGCCGGGCGCCGCTCGGCATTGCCGCCGAGCGGGTGTACTTGCTGGACCAGCTGGGCACCGATGACGCAGCCGAGCTGTTCCGGGAGCGCGCGGTCGCCGCCCGGCCGAGCGTCCAGCTCCCTGAGCAGGCTGTCGCGAGCATCGTTCGCCAGCTGGATGGCCTGCCTCTCGCGATAGAGCTCGCCGCAGTTCAAGTACGCGCCATGGCGGTGGAGGAGATCGACCGCCGGCTGGAAAACCGGTTCGCGCTGCTACGCGGCGGCGACCGTACCGCGCCCGACCGGCATCAGACGCTGCTCGCGGTCATCGACTGGTCGTGGAACCTGCTGACCGCCAGTGAGCGGCATGCGCTGCGCTGGCTTGCGCTATTCGACGACGGGTTCACACTCGAGGCCGCGCAGACGGTGCTCGGCGGTGACGCCTTGCCAGTGCTCCAGGGCCTGGTCAGTCAGTCGCTACTCGGTGTGCGCGAGACCGGGACCAGCGTGCGCTACCGGATGCTGGAGACCGTCCGGGAGTTCGGCCGTATGCAGCTCGTGGACGCGGGCGAGGACCGCGAGGCGCGCGCGGCGCTCCGCTGCTGGGCGGTGGGCTATGCGCGCGAGCACGGCGCCCGCCTGACCGGTCCCGACCAATTCGCTGCGATCGACGCATTGTTCGCCGAGGAGACGAATCTGGCTGACGAGCTGCGCCGTGCGATCACCGACGGTGATGCCGCCACGCTGGTGGAGTTGCTGTCAGCGCTCGGCATGTTCTGGACACTACGCGGCGAGCACGCGCGGATGCTGGCGCTGGCCGACGCCGTCTCCGAAGCCCTGCGCGACTGGCGGCCGCCGCGACAGCTGCACGATGCGGCACGTGCCGCCCTCGCGATCATGCTTACTAACACCATGATCGGAGACGCTGACCGGTTCCGCCAGACGCAGGCGCTGCTACGGCGGCTGCGCAGTGGCGCAGATCGTGACGGACCCGCACCAGGGCTGGCTACGGTCATGCTGGCGTGCGACCCGGCGGACCCTGAAGCCTCGCTGCACCGGCTTGAGCAGCTGGCCGGTGATCCGCACCGCGAGACCGCGGTGGCAGCCTGCCACTTCCTCAGCAACATGCGCGAGAACGCGGGTGACCTGGCCGGCGCGATCGAGGCCGCCGAGCGCGCGCTCGCGCTGGTCGGTGATGGCGACGGGCCGTGGTCGATCGCGATGCCGCGTGGCGTGCTGGCGCAGCTCATGATGCACGTCGGCGATCGCGTCGCGGCCCGCGAGCACGCCCGGGCGGCGCTGCCGGTGATGGAACGACTTGGTGCTGGTGACGATGAGATCCAGTTGCGCGCGTTGCTAGCCGCGTGCGCCATTGCCGAGGGCGAACTCGCCGAGGCCGAAGCCGAGCTTGACCGGATGGATCGCGTCGGCGAAAGCTGGACCGGCTTTGGCGGGAGGGTCTTCCAAGACGTCTGCCGTGCCGAGCTATGGCTCGCACAGGGCAGCCACGCCGCCGGCCTGGCCCATTACCGGGAAGCCATGGTCACCATGCGGGATCTCGCCTTCCCTGGCGTTCCGAGGACCGGCCTTGAGCCGTGGGCACTGTTCGGAGCATCGCTGGCGCTGGCCGCCCACGCGCGTTATGCGACGCAGGCCGACGGGCCGCACGGGGATGAGCTGTTCCGCGTCTGCCGTGCCGACGCGCTGAGATTGCTGGCCGCTAGCGAGCGGGATCTCGACTACCCGGTCGCCGGGCAGCTGTTGTTCGCACTCGGAGCCTGGGGCCTGCTGCGGCACGCGATGTCGGCCGACGATTCAATGCGGCTACTGGTGCTCGCGGTCCGCTTCGCCTACAGCCAGGCGATCCCGACGCTGGCATGGGAGCGAATCGCCCCGGCTGCCGAGAAGGCCGCGCCTGGCCGCATCTCCAGCTTCCTTGCCCGGTACGCAAGCGGCCGCCCGGCAGACCTGCTTTCAGAAGCCCGCCGGGCGGTCGAGCGGATCCCCGGCTAACAGTGCTCGGTGACCCGGAGTGCGCGGTGTGCTAGATGTGCCGCTTGTAGCTGCGTACCGACAGCGGCGCGAAGATGGCGATCACCACGAGTCCGGCCAGTAGCGTCCAGCCCACCTCGCTGGTGATCAGGGCGTGGTTAGCGAGGTCGCGGGTGGCAGAGACCAGGTGGGAGACCGGGTTGACCTTCACGAACGCGGCGAGGGGCCCCGGCAGGGTACTGACCGGAACGAACGCATTCGACAAGAACGTCAGCGGGAAGAGGATCATCATCGAGAACCCCTGGACGCTGCGTGCACTGCGGGCGATCGTGCCGATGAAGGTGAAGATCCAGGCTATCGACCATCCGGTGAAGATGGCCAGAAGGATCGCGCCCAGCACGCCGAGTACGCCGCCGCCGGGCCGGTACCCGATGGCCGCTCCCATCGCGAACGTCAGGGATGCGGCGATCAGATACCTGACTAGGTCCGCCACCATCGGTCCGGCCAGCGGGGCGATGCGGGCGATCGGCAGCGACTTGAAGCGGTCGAAAACACCCTTCTCCATGTCCTCACGCAGCTGGACGCCGGTGGACATGCACGTGGTCAGCACGGTCTGCGCGACAATGCCGGGGATCATCAGCGGCAGGTAGCTATGGACGCTGCCGGAAATGGCGCCGCCGAATACATAGGCGAACATCGCCGTGAACAGCAGCGGCTGCAAGGTGACGTCGAAGAACTGCTCTGGATTGCGCCGCATCTTCTTCAGTGAGCGCCACGCCATCGAGAAGGTCTGGCTGATGGTCTCAGCGGCGCTGGTACGCGAGCGCGTCCGCGCTACCGCAGTGGCAGGGTCGACGGCCGGGAGCCCGGACCGGACACCCGGCGGCGTCTGATTGACGGTCATGATGCTCATCGCGCCTCCACTAGGGGCTCGTCGCGGACGGTCTGGTCCGGCTGGTCTGCGTTCCCGGTGTCGTGGCCGGTCAGGGCTAGGAAGACCGCATCCAGCGTCGGCTTGGCCACGCTCACCGACGTGATCCCCACGCCGGACTGCCGGAGGCCGATGAGGACGTCGGCGGCGCCGTCAGCGGTGTCCAGCGGCACGTTCATCCGCCCTGACTCGGGGGTCAGCACCGGCTCCCTGCCCACGACGCGCCACACTGTCTCCCTGGCTGCGTTCTGGTCGGCACCCTCGGCGAGCTGGAGCTGGAGCGTCGAGTCGCCAACCGAGGTCTTCAGCTCGTCCGGGGTGCCCTCAGCGACCTTGCGGCCGTGGTCGATGACCGCGATCCGGTCGGCAAGCTGGTCTGCCTCATCGAGGTACTGGGTGGTCAGCATGATTGTGCAGCCGTCGGCGACCAGCTCGCGGATGGTGTCCCACATCTGGCCCCGAGTGCGGGGATCCAGGCCGGTGGTGGGCTCATCCAGGAAGATCAGTGGCGGCCTCGTGATCAGGCTGGCGGCCAGGTCCAAGCGCCGTCGCATGCCACCGGAGAACTGGGAGATCGGCTTGCCGGCCGCCTCTGCCAAGCCGAACTGCTCGAGCAGGCGGCTCGCGGTCGCGCGGGCGTCGGCCGATCGCAGGCCCTGCAGGCGGCCGAAGAGCCACAGGTTCTCGGTAGCGGTCAGGTCCTCGTCGACGGACGCGTACTGCCCAGTCACCCCGACAAGTTGCCGGACCCGATGCGGCTCACGGGCGACGTCCACTCCGAACACGAAGGCTTGCCCTGCATCGATCGGCAGCAGCGTCGCGAGCATGCTCAGCGTGGTTGTCTTTCCGGCCCCATTCGGGCCGAGAACGCCGAAGATCTCGCCCTGACGAACTTCCAGGTCGATGCCGTCGACGGCACGGAGCTCACCGAATATCTTCACCAGCCCGCTGGCGTAAACGCTAGCTGTAGTTGTCGTCGTCATGATTTCCCTCACAGACCAGGTTGGGGGTCTGCGGCAACCGTAGGAGGGCGTGGTTTCACCGGGGCTACGTCACGGTTTCACGACCTGCTGGCTGCGAAACCGGACCTCTGACGGCCTTCGTTGGCCCCGGCCTGGCGGTCAGCGCGCCCCGTCATCGTCGGAAGCACGGCGATCAGGCTGGTTTAATAGCTCACGCCCAGGCGGTTGCTCGCTGTGACGACTTCCACACTCAAACCGATGGACAGGTAATTAGGTTAGCCTTACCTTAATATGTGTGACATGGCCGGACATTGTTCCTAATCTCCTCATCGGCCTCCGCGAAGGGCTCGAAGCTGGCCTGGTAGTCAGCATCTTGCTGGCTGCTGTCCGCAAGGCAGGCCGGGGCCTTGAGGAGAGCGCCCCCGACGGCCGGGGCAGGAAAATCTCGGCGGCGCCGATATGGCTAGGCGTGCTCGCTGCGGTCATGCTGTCTGGCAGTTTCGCCGCTGTCCTCAGCTTCTCCACCGATGCGCTGTCCAGCCGGGCGCAGGAAGCAGTCGGCGGGCTGCTCAGCGTGCTCGCGGTGGCCCTCGTCACAGCGATGATCTTCTGGATGCGCCGCACCGCGGCAGGCATGACGGCGCACCTGCGCGGTGAGGTGGCACGCGCGACGGCGATCGGCGCCGGGGCGCTGACCATCACGGCTTTCCTCGCGGTCGGTCGCGAGGGCCTGGAGACGACTCTCTTCTTGTGGACGACTGCCCGCGCCTCTGGACAGACGCTCGGGCCGCTGGTGGGCGCCGCTGCCGGGCTAGCTGCCGCCGTGGTGCTCTGCTGGCTGCTGTACCGGCGGGCAGTCAGGCTCAACGTGGGAGCATTCTTCAACCGGACAGCGGTCGCCCTGATCGTGATCGCCGCCGGGGTGCTGGCATACGGACTCGGCGAACTGCAGGAAGCAAGCCTTCTGGCGGGACAGCGCTGGATAGCGTTCGACCTGACCGCCCACGCCCACCCAGGATCCTGGTGGGTCTCGCTCATCACCGGTGTCACCGACCTGTCGCCGAAGATGACCGTGCTTCAGGTAGTTGCCTGGATCGCCTATGCCGGCGTGGTTATCCCCGCGTTCGCGAAGGCCGGCCGCTCCGTCGGCGCGCACGCCGCCACCAGATCGCGAGCCGCCGCCGCACCTGCCCCTACCTCGGAAAGCACAGCCCCCGAAAGCGTTCCAGCGGCCAGCCCCTCGGCAGCCAGTACAGCCGTAACAGGCATCGCGCGACGGTGGGAGCGACTAGCCGGGCGCCAGCCGTGGGCGGTGGCCGGCGTACTTGTCGTTATTCCGGCGGTCGTCGCCGGCGCGACAATAGCGGCTCTTCCAGCTGCGAGTTCGGCATCGGTCACGACGGTGACCGTGACCCGCACGGCGTGCGCGCAGAACTGGACCTCCGCCGCTGCGGGAACCCAGACGTTCACGGTCGACAACCAGTCCGGCCTGCCCGGTGAGATCAACCTCGACGACACCTCAGGGGACATCGTGGCCGAGATCGAGACCATCGGTCCGGCGACGAGCGCACAGCTCACTGCCACGCTGAGCAACGGAACTTATGTTTTCAAGTGCTTCATGGGGGCCCTTGCGGCAACGGCGTCGCAGCCGGTGCAGGTGACCGGCGGCTCGAACTCCTCGGCGACCAGCCGCTCGGCCAACAGCCCGGTCTCCGCTGGCCCGATCGCCGTCAAACCGGTCACCGTCGCCGAACTGGCGGGCCCGAATAAGGAGTACCAGGCATTCGCAGCCGTGCAGCTCGCTCAACTGGCGCAGGCGGTTTCCCGGATCCAGGCTGACCTGCGCAGCAGCGACGTGGCTGCCGCGAAGGCGAACTGGCTGAACGCCCAGCTGGACTGGGAGCGCGTCGGAGCCTCCTACGACAGTTTCGGCAACCTCGGCCTTGCCGTTGACGGCTTGCCTGACGGCCTTCCCGGCGGAGTGAACAGCCCGAATTTCACCGGGCTGCACCGGCTGGAATACGGCCTGTGGCACGGCCAGAGCGCCGCCAGCCTGGTCCCGGCCGCCGCGACGCTGGCCCGCAACGTCGCCACGGTGCGGCGGGACCTGACCTCCGACGATCTGGCCGGCGACCCCACGAACCTGCCGATCCGCGCGCACGAGATCCTCGAGGACGCCCTGCGCGACCACCTGTCCGGGATTGACGATCAGGGCAGTGGCGCTGCGTTCGCGGAGACCTTTGCGGATCTGCAGGTCGCCGACGCGGTGCTTGGCTACCTGACACCGTTGCTCAATGCCCGCCAGCCCGGCCTGCCCTCGATCGCCGACGGCCAGCTTGCCATCCTGAAGCAGGCTCTGCTCGCGACCCAAGTCAACGGCCAGTGGGAGTCGCTCGCCACCGCCCCCCTCTCCGCGCGCGAGCAGGTCGATTCGGCAATCGGTGCGGCCTTGGAGACGCTCTCCACAGTTCCCGATCTTCTTGAGGTTCCGCCGACGCACTGAAGCCTCGCCAGCCCGGACCGGCCACTCTGCACCTGCCCGCTTAGACCCGCCAAGGAGCGAACTCCGTGACCGTCAGCCGACGCAACTTCATCAAGGGCACCGCTTCCGGCGCAGCCGCGACCGCGCTGGCCGGCGGTGTGCTGATCGGCGGCGCGCGGGCGGACGGCGAGGTGGCCAAGAGCACTGGCCCGGTCACCCAAGCTTCGTACCCGTTCCATGGCATGAACCAGTCCGGCGTGCTCACGCCGCCGCCAGCGGGGAAGCAGCACTACGCGTGCGTCGCAGCATTCGACTGCACCGCTGCCAGCAAGGCAGAACTGGCTCTGCTCATGTACGAACTGACCAACCGCGCATGGTTCCTCACCACCGGCGGAAGCCCGCCAGACCTCGGCGTTGGTCAGCCGCCCTCGGACAGCGACGTCCTCGGGCCCACGGTCCCTGCCGACGGGCTGACCGTCACGCTGTCCGTCGGATCGAGCCTGTTCGACGACCGTTACGGCCTGGCGAACCGCATGCCGCTCAAGCTCACGCAGATGCCGCCGTTCCCTAACGACTTCCTCGAGCCCGCCTGGCTGCATGGTGACTTGCTGCTCCAGCTGTGCGCCAACCATCCCGACACGGTTCACCACGCCATTCGCGACATCACCAGGCACACCCGCAGCAGTATGCAGTTGCGCTGGAAGATCGAGGGCTACGGGTCGCCGCCGCGGCCGTCCGGTACCGCGCGGAATCTGATGGGGTTCAAAGACGGCACCGCCAACCCGACCGGATCGCTGGCCACTGACCTGGTCTGGGTCGACGATCCCGCCGAGCCCGGCTGGGCACAAGGTGGCGCCTACCAGGTCGTCCGGCTGATCCGCATGCTCGTCGAGTTCTGGGACCGGGTATCCATCAACGAGCAGCAGAACATGTTCGGCAGGCGCCGCGACAGCGGCGCGCCGCTTGACGGCACCAGCGAGTTCGACACCCCGAACTACGCCGCAGACCCGCACGGATACGTCATCCCGTTGGACTCGCACATCCGGCTGGCGAACCCCCGCACCAAAGCGACCGCCGACCAGCGGATCATCCGTCGCTCCTACAACTACGACCTCGGCGTAGACGAGAACGGGAACCTGCAGGCCGGACACATCTTCATCGCCTACCAGCAGGACATCCAGCGTCAGTTCGAGACAGTGCAGAAACGGCTGATCAACGAGCCTCTGGTCGACTACGTCCAGCCTTTCGGCGGCGGCTACTTCTTCGCCCTGCCGGGCGTGCGGACCGTCAACGACTGGTATGCGCAGGACCTGCTCGCCTAAGAGCTACTCGCCCGGAAAACTCAGAGGCGTGGCCGGCGGGCAGTGTGGTTGACTACCGGACAGCAGTCACGTAGCTAACCAGGGAGGGTAGATGCGCCAGGCGTCCATATCCACCGTGACGTCCTCGAAGACCTCGCCGAAGGGTATGGCGCGTGCTGCGCACGACACTCAACCTGGGAATCCTGGCGCATGTAGACGCCGGTAAGACAACGCTCACCGAGCGGCTGCTATATGCCGCCGGTGTCATAGACAGCCTCGGCAGCGTCGATGCCGGGACGACGCAGACCGATTCGCTGGCGCTGGAGCGACAGCGCGGCATCACGATCAAGTCCGCCGTCGCGTCGTTCGGGATCGGCGATGTCACGGTCAACCTGATCGACACCCCCGGCCACCCGGACTTCATCGCAGAGGTAGAACGGGTGCTCAGCGTCCTCGACGGCGCGGTCCTGGTGATCTCCGCTGTCGAAGGCGTGCAGCCGCAGACCCGGATCCTGATGCGCTCGCTGCAGCGGCTGCGGATCCCGACTCTGCTCTTCGTGAATAAGGTCGACCGGGCCGGCGCCGACCCCGGGCGAGTGCTGCGCGAGATCGGCAGTCGGCTGGAACTCGCGGCAGTGCCGATGGGCTCGGTGGACTGTGCCGGGACGCGCCAGGCCAGCGTGGCGGTCTACGGGCCGGAGGACCAGGCTTTCCGGCTGCGGCTAACCGAATTGCTGGCCGACCATGACGAAGCGCTACTGGCCGCCTACCTCGCGGATGAGCAGGGACCCGGATACCAGCGGCTGCGTGCGGGGCTGGCCGCCCAGACCGGGAGCGCGCTGGTGTACCCGGCTTTTTTCGGCTCGGCGATGACCGGTGCGGGCGTCGCCGAGCTCACCTGCGGGATCGCCGAGCTGCTGCCATCGGCTGCCGGCGATCCGGACGGATCCCCGGCCGGCCAGATCTTTAAGATCGAGCGCGGCGCCAGCGGGGAAAAGGTGGCGTATCTGCGGATGTTCTCCGGCACGGTTCGTGTGCGCGACCGGCTCCGGTTCGGCGATGGGCGACAGGGCGGCGGTGGCCGGCCCGGCGATGGTGGCCGGTCCGGCGGTGCTGGCCGACAGGGACGGGTCACCGCGTTGGCAGTCGTCGACCGCGGGCCAGCCACGGCGCGTCCGTCGGTCATTGCCGGCCAGATCGCCAGGCTGTGGGGGCTGGCCGAGATACAGATCGGCGACCGGATCGGCGAGCCGGACGCCAGTGTGATAGCCCGGCAGTTCCCGCCGCCAACCCTCGAGTCCGTTGTCGTCGCCCGCGATCCCGCTGACCGCAGCCGTCTTCGCGTCGCGCTCGGCCAGCTCGCCGAGCAGGATCCGCTCATTAACCTGCGGCAGGACGACGAGCGCGGCGAGATCTCCGTCTCGCTGTACGGCGAGGTGCAGAAGGAGGTCATCCAGGCGACGCTGGCGTCCGACTATGGCGTGCGGGCGTCTTTCCGCGAGACGACGACGATCTACGTCGAGCGGCCAGCAAGCGTCGGCAGCGCGCTCGAAGTGCTCCAGTCCGACGATCATCCGTACTCGGCGACGATCGGACTGACGATCGAGCCCGCCGATCCCGGCTCCGGCCTTCACTTCCGACTGGCGGTAGACCCGCGGACCCTGCCGCTGTTCATCTACAAGAACGCCGACAGCTTCTCGGCCGCGATGACGTCATACGTCCGCGAGGCGCTCCTGGCCGGCCGCCACGGCTGGGAGGTAACCGACTGCCAGGTCACGATGACCCGGTGCGGCTACTACATCGGTGACGGGCCGACGAAACAGGTTCTCAGCACGCCGCGGACGTCGGTTGCCGACTTCCGCAAGCTCACGCCAGTGGTACTGAAGCAAGCGCTGGCCCGCGCCGGGACCGTGGTCTGCGAGCCGATGGCGCTAGCGCGGCTTGAGGTTCCGGCCGGGCGACTGGGAACGGTGCTGGCCGCACTGGCCCGCATCGGCGCGGCAGTAGACGCACCGCAGCCGCGCGGCGATCTCGCTGTGCTCAGCGCGATCTTGCCGGCCGCGGCGCTGCACCTGATCCAGCAGCAGCTGCCGGGACTGACCGGCGGCGAGGGTGTCGCGGAGCCCGCGTTCGCCGGTTATCAGCCGGTACGCGGTCCGGCGCCGGACCGCGGCAGCGATATAGCTCGCAAACACGCTCATTAGCAGGCTTTAGTCAGATAGCCAGGAAGCGAATGCTGCCGCCGCTGGCATTCTCGGACCGGCACCGTCCTGACCGGCACCGTTCGCGGGACCGTGCGCACCGTCCTGACCAGCACCGTCCTGACCGGCACTGACTGACCGGCATCGTCCTGACCGGACGAACCCGAATACCCGCCGGGCACACGGGAAGGAACTAGCCAGTGACCGCCATGCTCGCTATCCGCGCCCACAGCCGCGGCGGCCCAGGTCAGCTGGCCTGTGAGTCCACGCCGCGGCCGCAACCCGCGCCGGGCGAGGCACTCGTCGCGGTACACGCCGCGGCTATCACCCGCGGCGAACTGGCCTGGGACGCCACCTGGACTGATCAGGCAGGCAACGACCGGACTCCGATTACCCCGAGCCACGAGATGTCAGGCGTCATCGTCAGCGCTCCGGCAGCGTCGGGCATGACAACCGGGGACGCGGTCTACGGCCTCATCCCGTTCGACCGGGACGGCGCAGCCGCGGAGTACGTTGCGCTGCCAGCTAGCCTGCTTGCGCCCAAGCCGGCCAGCATCAGCCACCAGCAAGCAGCTGCTATGGCCATGACCGGCCTGACCGCGTGGCAGGCACTGGTGAGCACCGCGCATCTGGCTCGCGGCCAGCGCCTCCTGGTGCAGGGCGCGGCCGGCGGTGTCGGCTCGATGACCGTCCAGCTGGCGGTCGCGCTAGGCGCCGACGTCACGGCCACCTGCTCGCCCGCGGACGCGGAGTACGTTGCCAGCCTCGGCGCCACCGAGGTGCTCGACTACACCGCCGACCGGTTCGAAGACCAGGTCGGCGGCATGGACGTGGTCGTCGATACGGTGGGCGGTGACGTCATGCGCCGCTCCGCCGCCGCGCTCCGGCCGGGCGGCATCCTGATCTGCATAGCTGAGCCTCCCGATCCCCAGCTAGCCAGTAGTCACGGCATCCGGGCCGCGTTCTTTATCGTGGAGCCCGATCGGGGCGAGCTCGTCCGGCTCGGCGAGTTCGCCGAATCCGGGACACTTCATCCTGTGATCGCCGAGACCTATCCGCTGGACCAGGCCGCGGACGCTTATGCCGCCGTCGAACACGCTCACCGTCGCGGAAAGGTCATCCTGGACGTTCGCCCGTAGCCGCTGGACGGACCTGCATCCCCGGAACCGGAAGGAGAGAACCGATGACCCGCACGCCGCAAGAAGTGTTCGAGCATCACGGCCAGGTGTTCGGTGTCGAGGACATTGACGGGATACTCGCCGATTTCGCCGATGACGCCGGAGTGATCACGCCAGCCGGCAAGAAATACGGCAAGGACGGCATCAGGCAAGCGTACAAGCAGCTATTCACCGAGTTGCCGCACGCGGCGTGGGATATCAGGAAGCAGGTCTTCGTCGACGACGTGCTGTTCATCGAGTGGGCCGCGGATACCGCTTCGGCCCGCGCCGACGGTGTCGACACGTTCGTTTTCCGCGATGGCAAGATCCACGCGCAGACCATCCACTACAACTTGCAGCACAAGAACTGAGCAGCGGGCGCGCTCGTACGTCACGTACGTCACGCGCACCCTGGATCACCGGCCTGCCGGATCACCGGCCCGCGCCGCGGCCGGTCATCTCAGCACGGGCTGCGTTGATGTCGTCGACCACGAGCGTCAGCCCCTGAGCCGAACCTGGCGCAGCCGAGGTGACCCCGGTGCCGAAGATGACCGAGCAAGCCGAGCCGGGCGGCGTGAGCTGCACTACCCGGTAATCCGCGCTGGCGGCAACGTCGGCGTCCTCCCGCCACCCAAGCCCGGTGTAGAAGTCCTTGGACCGGTCCACGTCGGTGACGGGCACCACCACGACCTCGAGCTTCGCGTCCATGAAACTGACCCTCCCTGGATGTCAGCCTGCCCGGCTAGCTCATGGCGAAAGGTGTGCCCTCGGCAGCCGTCCGCTACACGAAACTTCCGCCAGCCCGAGGGCATCACGAAGGCGGGTCTGGGGATGGAGGACTTATGGCTACCACAACCACCGTCACTGCCACGAATCGTCAGCCCGGTCTGGACGGCCAGACCGTCGTCGTGATCGGCGGCAGCGCCGGAATCGGGCTGGAGACCGCCCGCCAAGCCCGCGCCGCAGGGGCTGATGTGGTGCTAACCGGACGCGACCCCGGGCGCTTGCAGCACGCTGCGAACGAGCTCGGCGCCCGGAGCAGCGCGGCCTTCGACGCCAACGATTCCGCGGCTCTGGACCAGTTCTTCCGCGATCTGCCCGACCAGGTGGACCACGTGATGCTGACGGCCGGCCGCCCGCATTACGCGCGCCTGGCCGGCATCGATGCCACCGCGGCGCGACGCTCATTCGACGAGCACCTGTGGCTGCCGATCGACATCGCCCGTCACGCGGCCGGGACGGTGCGGCCGGGCGGCTCGCTGGTATTCATGAGCGGTACCGGGAGCCGCCGTCCCGGTGCCGGCAATATCCTCAGCGCCATCGGTACCGCCGCCATGCCCGCCCTGGTCGCGAATCTGGCCCTCGAACTCGCGCCGATCCGGGTCAATCTCATCGCGCCCGGCTTCGTCGACACCGGGTTGTCCGCATCGCTGCTGGGCGACCAGCTCGACAAGCGTCGCGATCACCTGCGCGCGACGCTGCCGATCAGGCGCGTGGTCGAGCCAGCCGACGTCGCGGCGCTCGCCGTGCACATCTTCGTCAACACTGCGCTCACCGGCGCGACCTACGACATCGACGGCGGCCAGCAGTTCGTCCCGGCAGGCTGAACCCCTTCATGCCGGGAACGGGCACTTGCTGACGCGCGGCATGCGTAATTTGCCGGGATACGGGAATCATGCAGCCGATCCGGGCAGCCCGGACTCTTCCTGCCGGAGGGCGAGCGCGTGAGCGACTACGACGTGATCGTGGTAGGAGGCGGCTCGCCAGGCGAGCACTGCGCCGGTGAACTGGCCGACGGCGGCCTGCGGGTAGCACTTGTCGAGCGCAACCTGGTCGGGGGCGAGTGCTCTTACTGGGCATGCATGCCGTCCAAGACGCTGCTGCGCCCCGGCGAGGCTGTCCATCAGGCGCGCGAGGCCGCGGCCAGCGCGCAGGTGAACGTGGGCGAGGCGCTTGCCTGGCGCGACTTCATGGTCTCTGACTACTCCGACACCGGTCAGGAACGCTGGCTGGCGGACAAGGGCATTGACCTGCTGCGCGGCACTGGCAAACTCGCCGGGACCGGAGTGGTCGACGTCGACGGCACCACGCCACACCGCGCGGCATGTCGTGCTGGCGACCGGCTCAGATCCGGTTATTCCGCCCCTGTCAGGCTTGCGGGAACTCGACGGCGTGTGGACCAACCGCGAGGTCACTGGCATGAAGGCCGTCCCGCGCCGACTGCTCATCCTCGGCGGCGGACCGGTCGGAGCCGAGATGGCCCAGGCAGTGCGGCGCCTGGGCGGCGAGGTCGCCCTCGTCGAGGGCGCCGTCCACGTGCTCGCCCGCGATCCTGAGCCGCTCGGCCACGCGCTCGGCGAGATCCTGCGCGCCGAAGGCATCGAGTTGCTGCTGGGCGTGCACGCCACTGCTGCGCGCCGTGACGGCGAGGACTACGTCCTGGCCCTGGACAATGGCCGCGAGTTGCGCGGCGATCGCCTGCTCGTGGCCACCGGCCGGCGTCCGCGAGTGGACGGGATCGGCCTGGAAACGGTCGGCGTGACCGCTGGCCGCCACGGGATCGCCGTCGACGCCCGGCTCCGGGCCGGCGAACGATTGTGGGCGGTTGGTGACGTCACCGGCGTCCGCCTGCTCACCCATGTCGGCAAATACCAGGGTGAGGTCGTGGCCGCTAACATTCTCGGCGGCGCCCGCGAGGCCAACTACGAAGCCATACCTGACGCTGTCTACACCGACCCGCAGGCAGCCTCTGTCGGTGCGAGCGAAGGCCGGTTCACCGCCACCGTCAAACTGTCCGAGGTAGCCAAGACCGCCACCTACACGCGCGCCTCCGCGCAGTCGAACGGCTTCCTGACGCTGGTCTCCGACGGCGAGCGGCTGACCGGCGCGTATGCGCTCGGTCCGGAGGCGGGCGAGTGGCTGCAGCAGGCCACCCTGGCGATCCGCGCCCGGATCCCGCTTCGGGTACTGAGCGACACGATCCAGCCGTTCCCCACATTCTCCGAGATCTACGTCGCCGCTCTCAAAGCTCTCAGGCATTCCCAGTCCGCCTGATCAACACGGCGGCGAGAGCGAATGCGACGACGACGATACCGCCGAACTCGGTGAGCGCAAGCCAGAGATGGGTCCCGGCCGGCTGCTTCTCCAGCACCGCGCGAAGGGTGTCGACGGCCTGAGTGATGGGCTGATTGGCGGTAACGACCCGCAGCCAGGACGGCATCGTGGCAGTCGGGACGAACGCGCTGCTGAAGAAGATCGGGATGATGATGATTGCCGCGAGCTGCTGGGCGACTTCCACGCTCTTGCCGAGTAGCCCGATGACCGCGGCGGCCAGCGACAGGCCGAGCGTGACGAGCAGGAACACCGCGACGGCGGTGACCCATCCGGTCAGGCCGGCGGCAGGACGGAAACCGACTGCGTAGCCGGCCGCGATCGTGACGGCAAGGCCGAGCATGCTGCGCGCGAGATCGGCTATCACGTGGCCGGCGATGAGACTGGACTTGGCCATGGGCAGGGTGCGGAACCGGTCCACGACGCCTTCCAGCATGTCGGCGGCCACGCTGATCGTGGTGGTGACCGCGGCGAATGCGGCCGCCACCACGAAGATGCCGGGCATGACGAAGTCGATGTAGCTGCCACGGGTGCCGGTCCTGATGGCGCCACCGAGCAGGAAGTCCATCAACACGACTATCAGGACGGGCTGCAGCGTCACGTTCATCAGCTGTTCGGGATCGTTGCGAATGTGCCTGAAACTGCGCTTGGCCATTTCCCAGTAGTCGCTCGCTACCCAGGCGACCCCGGCGCGGCGGGCACTGGCCAGCCCGGCGGTCACGCCGCGTCCACGGGTACGCCGCCGACCGCGCGGGTATGGCCGGTGAACTGGAAGTACACGTCGCTCAGATCCGGCTCGTGCAGGGTGAAGCGCTCGATGCTGGCGCCGGCCTGCACGGCCGCCGCAGTAATGGCATTCAGTTCCCTGATACCGTCCAGGCCGCTGCGCTGGACCGTGACACGTACGGTGCGGCGCGCCTCGTCGGTCACGCCGGCTAGCGCGCCGAGTGCGCCGGTGATCTTGATGAGGTCGGCCGTAGAGGCCGCGACGAGGTCGAACTGCGCCTGCCCGGCCCGGGCCTTGAGCTGGGCTGGCGGACCGGTTGCGACGAGCCGGCCAGCGTCGATGAACACCACCGAGTCAGCGAGCGCGTCTGCCTCTTCCAGGTACTGAGTAGTGAGCAGCACGGTCGTCCCGCGCCGGACCAGACCGCGGATGATGTCCCACAGGGCATGACGACTGACGGGGTCCAGGCCTGTGGTGGGCTCGTCGAGGAACAGGATGGCCGGCTCGGCGATCAGGCTGAGCGCGAGGTCGAGTTTGCGGCGCATTCCGCCGGAGTAGGTCTTGACCGCTCTGTTTGCCGCGCTGCCGAGGTCGAAGAGCTCCAGAAGCCGCGCGGAGCGCTCGCGCACGACCGGCCAGGCCAGGCGGTGCAGCCGGCCGAACATCGCCAGATTCTCCCGGCCGGACAGCTTGCCGTCGACCGAGAGCGCCTGGCCGGTCAGCCCGATGACCGCTCGGATGCGCTCAGGGTCACGAACCACGTCATAGCCGCAGACCATCGCGGTGCCGTCGTCAGGCCTCGCCAGCGTTGACAGGATGCGAACCATCGTGGTCTTGCCCGCGCCGTTGGGCCCGAGCAAGGCTGTCACCGTGCCCGGGGCGGCGGAGAAGCTGACGCCGCTCAACGCCACAGTTTTCCCGTAGCGCTTGGTCACGCCGACCGCGGTAATCGACGGCTCGGCGCCGGAGCTCATCCCTCTCTCCGGCGCAGGCGCCGGCCGAGCCACTTCGGCCACCCGGCAAACACCCGCGGCGGCCGCTGATGGTGGCTGCGAGGGTTTCGCGCGCGCACGCCGGCAGCGTTCCTGAAGCCCATCGAGGTCCCTTCCTGACGCCGGAAAAGCTTATTCGTACAGGATACGAATAGACTACTCGTACGCTATACGAGTGGCAACTGAGCATGACCATCGAACGATCTGGGTCCTCCCCGCGCCGGCCGACCGCAAGCCTCGCTACACCCGCGAGCAGATTGCCGCCGCCGCGCTGCGGATCGCCGACGACGAGGGATTCGACGCGGCCACGATGAAGCGGATCGCCGCCGAGCTTGGTGCGGGAACGATGACGCTCTACTACTACGTCCGCAACAAGACCGACGTCGTCGCGCTCATGCAAGACGCCATCCTCGCCGAAGCGCTGGTCCCGGACGACGACCTGCGGGGCAGCTGGCGACAGGCGACGGCTGCCATCGCGCGGCGGAGCAGGCAGGTGCTCATGGCACATCCGTGGTCGCTGTCATCGCTCAACGAGGCTCAGTTCGGGCCCAACGCGATGCGCCACTTCGAGCAATCTCTCGCTGCGGCGGCCAGTACCGGGCTTGCCGCTGCCGCCAGGCTCGAGCTGATCGCCGCAGTGGACGACTACGTGGCCGGCAACGCCATGCACGCGATCGAGGCTCTTACCCGAGCGAAACTGGCAGAAGCCGACCCGGACATGGTCGCCGCCGCCGTCTCCTACGGCATCGCGCTACTGGAGTCCGGCGACTTCCCTCAGCTCAGCGCGATGTACGCGGAGAGTGCGGAGTCCGACGAACCCGTCGGTCCCCCGATGACAGAAGCCGCTCTGACCAGTCAGTTCGAACGCGGTCTCCAGGCGCTGCTCGACGGCCTGGCGGAACGCATGAACATCCGCTGACAACGCTGCCGGACTCAGCTGACCGTGCACCGGACTCCGTTGACCGTGCCGCCGGCAGCTGCCGGCGCTCCCGGTAGCTGCCAGCGCTCCCGGACTCAGCTGTGCGGTGCATGGCAGACCCGCCGCGCGCCGCCAGGCGTTTCCGCCGGCGTACCCAGGCGTTGCACCGGCCGGCCAGCGTGCGATTCGCGGTCGTTGCGCGGCAGCTGGCGCGGCAGGATGTGCCGCGTGGAGGTGATCGCCCATGCAGAGCGCACCGGCCGATCGTCCTGACAACCCCGACAGAAACCCGGAGTTAACCAGGGACGTGCCTGACCGAAAGGGCGCTGCCGACTTCTCGTCCCGGCTCAGCGAGCTACCTAGATCGCATCCGTCGTCAGCCGACTATGGCAGTGACCATCGGCAACCGCGCGCATACCACGAGTGGGCTGACTACGACAGCGCCGACGATATCCGGGTGTCTGACCGGCGCACCCACATCCTCGATGGTGACGAAACAGGCGGCGGTCACCGGCATGGCACGGACCGGCCGGGCAAGACAGAGTTCCCTGTCGACTGGAGCGACGATCGCATTCTCGACGCTGTCGCGTCTGTCGCACGCAACCCCGATGAGGCACCGCAGCGCCAGAACTGGAACGACCGCTGGCAGGTCAGCGGGGAGCGGGACGGCGTGAAGGTCTTCGCTGTCCTCGAATCCGACGGCCGCGTCTGGACTGCCTGGCCCGACGAAGGTTCTCCTGGTGTAGTGAAGAACGCGGTAAAGGACAACTGATGGACGAACATGAAGTCGCCCGCAGGGCAAGCGCTCTTCCTGACCGGTTCGAATCCCGCTTGCCAGCCGAGACGCTGGCGGCCCTGAAGTCGATGAACCGCGGCGGCGAGTACGGCGAGCTCACCATAGAACTCGCCGCGACGCTAGCGAAGACGGGAGCCCCGGTCAGCAGCGCCGAGCAGGGAGAGCTTCGCACCCTGCTCGAAGCGACGGGGATGCCAACTCGCTCAGTCGACGAGCTGGCCGTGCGGGACTGACGCTGCTTGTCAGACGGCCTCGTTCCCGGTCTGATCGGGTTTTTCAGGCTGAGCAGCAGCACCCGAGTCGCCCGGCGCCTGCGACGGGAGCGTCGCCCGTCGCCGGATAGCTTCGAGGCTGTCATGAAGCGCCTGCCAGACATTGGTCAGGCTGGCGCTGACCGGCAGGTCACCTCGAATAGTGCCCGGCGGGTCGGCCGTGTCGCCGAGCGCGTCGGCTGCGGCCCGCCCGGCCGCGACGATTGCCGGATCCCTCGCCTCGATCGTCAGTTGCTCGTCCGTCACGGTGATCACCATCTGACGCCGGCCCGCCTCCTCTGGCTGCTCGTCGGTGGTGCCGGTGACGTCCGCGGTTCTCAGCGCCTGCAGTGCCTGCTCCAGGTCAACGCCAAGAGCAGTCATGGCCCGCGCTGCCGCGCTGCCGGAATCGCCCAGCGCGGCGAGCAGCAGATGATGCGAGCCGACTGGCTGGGAGCCGGCCAGGCGGGCGGCTTCGCTCAGGCTCGCGTCGGCTGCCGGAGTAGTGCGCAACTCCGCTTGCCCGCTAGCCTCGGGCTGCTCATCTGGCGCGGCCGCCTCAGCAAGCTCGCTCAGGGAGCGGCGCCGGCGCCAGCGAGAGCCTCTCGCCGGAATGGGCTCGCCCGGCGGCGCGCTCACTAGGTCGAGCACCGCCATCCGAATCTGCCTCAGGTCGCCTGAGTGCTGTATCAGGATCTGCGCGGCGACTCCATTACCTTCCCGGACCAAGCCGAGCAAGATGTGCTCGGTGCCGATGAAGCTGTGGTGAAGCTGCAGCGCCTCCCGGAGTGCGAGCTCAAGCGTCTTCTTGGCCCGCGGAGTGAACGGGATGTGCCCGCTCACCGGTGCCTTGCCCAGACCGATGATGGCCTTGACCTCGTCGCGGGTGCCGTCCAGCGTGAACCCGAAACGCTGCAGGGCCTGGTACGCCATGCCGTCTGGCTCGGCGAGCAGCCCGAGCAGCACATGCTCGGTGCCGATGTAGTTGTGCTGCAGCCGCCGGGCTTCCTCCTGGGCAAGCACGACAACATGCCGGGCGCGGTTGGTGAATCGCTCAAACATAGGACCATGCTGGACCAGTCCAGATACCCCGTCAATACCATGCTATTAATAGGGTAATCTCGCCGTTCTGCCTGCCAGGCCGCTAAGATCAACGTTCGTGGACTGGGACGACCGGCTCGACGAATGGGAGCTCGAGCTCGACCTGGCGGCCCGGCTCGCGGGCTCAGACTGGGTCACGCTAGAGCGGGCAGCAGCGGAGACCGGCGCGTCGCGCGCCGCGCTGCGCAACTGGTACCGCACTGGTCAGATCCCGTCGCGGCTCGTCGACGGCCCGCACGGACCGCAGCGGCTCGTGCCGCTCGCGGTGGTAGCAGCCCGCGCCGAGGCATCGCCGCGACTGCGGCGCACGGCCGAGCGGAGGCTCGGCGACGAGGCACAGCTGGAGATTCTCCGGCACCGGATCGACCAGCTCGAACTCCGGCTTGCCGCGCTCGAACGGCACCGGTCGGGCGACGGATGACTGACTGACTCCGCTCGATCAGGGAGGGCTGGCAGCCTGCAACGCCTGGTCCACCCACGACCGCAGTTGCGGTGCCGGGGCGGCCCCTACCTGGCGGGCGGCAACCTTCCCGTCACGGAGGAGCAGCAACGTCGGTATCGACTGCACGCCGAACCGCTGCTGCAGCCTGGGCGAGTTGTCCACATTGACCTTGACCAGCTTGATCTTGCCGGCCAGGTCAGCGGCGAGTTGCGCGAGCGCCGGGCTCACCATGCGGCACGGGCCGCACCATGGTGCCCAGAGGTCTACCAGCACCGGAACCGATGCCGCCTCGGCGACGTCAGCGAACGTGTCGTCCCCGGCATCGACTATCCACGGCAGCGGCTGGTGGCAGTTCCCGCAGCGCGGCGTGCCGCTCGCCGCCGCCGGGACCCGGTTGCGTCGCCCGCAGTGCGGGCACCTGACCAATTCACCTGACACGAGTCCGCCCTGTTGTCAGCTGCTGCCGGTATAGCTGACGATCAGCTCCGGCTCGGCGTAGTCAATTGCGATCGCGGCACCATCCTGGACTTCACCGGCGATCAGCGCGCGGGCGACCGGAGTCTCGACGTCCCTGGCGATGTACCGGCGCAGCGGCCGCGCCCCGTACACCGGGTCGAAGCCCTGCGTGGCGATATGGCGAAGGGCGGCGTCGCTGACCTCCAGTGTCATCTGCCGCTCAGCGAGCCGCGCCCGCAGGTCAGCGAGCATCAGCTCGACGACGCGCTCGATCTCTGCCTCGGTCAGCGGCTTGAACAGCACGATGTCGTCGAGGCGGTTGAGGAACTCTGGCCGGAAGCGGCTTCGCATTTCTGCCAGCACGCGCTCGCGCGCCTCCGGCTCGATCTCCCCGGCAGAGGTCGCACCCTCCAGCAGGTACTCCGAGCCGATGTTGGACGTCATGATGATGACTGTATTGCGGAAATCAACTGTGCGCCCCTGGCCGTCGGTCAGCCGGCCGTCGTCTAGCACCTGCAGCAGGATGTTGAACACGTCTGGGTGCGCCTTCTCGACCTCATCGAACAACACGACCGAGTACGGACGCCGCCGGACAGCCTCGGTTAGCTGGCCGCCTTCCTCGTAGCCGACGTATCCGGGCGGGGCGCCGACCAGCCGGCTGACTGCGTACCGCTCTGAGTACTCGCTCATGTCGATGCGGACCATGTTGTCCTCGGTGTCGAACAGCGCGGCTGCCAGCGACTTGGCGAGTTCGGTCTTCCCCACGCCGGTGGGGCCGAGGAAGATGAACGACCCGATCGGCCGGCGCGGATCGTGAATCCCGGAGCGAGCCCGCAGGATTGCATCAGCAACGAGCTGTACGGCCTCGTCCTGGCCAACCACGCGCTCGTGCAGGATCTGGTTAAGCCGTAGCAGCTTCTCGCGTTCGCTCTCCTCCAGCCTGCTGACCGGAATGCCGGTCCAGCGCGCCACGATCAGCGCGATCTCGTCCTCGGTCACCACCTCCCGCAGCAGCCGCTGACCGCCTTGCTTACCGGCCAGGCTCTCTTCCTCCGCAGCGAGCCGTCGCTGCAGGTCCGGCAACTTGCCGAGACGCAGTTCGGCCGCCCGGTTGAGGTCGTAGTCGCGCTCAGCCTGCTCGGCTTCCTGCCGCACCTGTTCCATCTCCTCGCGCAGCGCCTGCACCCGGCGCAGCGCGTGACGCTCGGCCTCCCACTGGGCGTGCAGGGCGTCCGCCTCGGCGCGCAAGTCGGCAAGCTCCTTCCGGAGATCGGCCAGCCGCGCGACGCTGGCCGGGTCGTCCTCCTTCGCCAGCGCAGCCTCCTCGATCTCCAGCCGCATGACCCGCCGGGTCAGCTCATCGAGTTCGGCCGGCATGGAATCGATCTCCGTGCGGACCACCGCGCACGCCTCGTCCACCAGGTCAATCGCCTTATCCGGCAGGAACCGGTCGCTGATGTAGCGCTGGCTCATGGTCACCGCTGCGACCAGCGCGCTATCGGCGATCTTCACCCCGTGGAACACTTCCAGCCGCTCCCGCAACCCGCGCAGGATCGACACCGCATCCTCGACCGACGGCTCGTCGACCATGACGGGCTGGAACCGGCGCTCCAGAGCGGCGTCCTTCTCGACGTGCTTGCGGTACTCATCGAGGGTGGTCGCGCCGATCATGTGCAGCTCGCCCCTGGCCAGCATCGGCTTGAGCATGTTCCCGGCGTCCATGGCGCCCTCGGCCGCGCCGGCGCCGACGACGGTATGCAGTTCGTCGACGAACAGCAAAATGCGTCCCTGCGCGGCCTTGACCTCGCCGAGGACGGCCTTGAGGCGTTCCTCGAATTCCCCCCGGTACTTCGCGCCCGCCACCAGGGAGCCCATATCGAGGCTGAATATCGTCTTGTCCCGCAGGCCTTCAGGCACGTCGCCACGGGTGATGCGCTGGGCAAGACCCTCGACGATGGCGGTCTTGCCGACACCGGGATCTCCGATCAGCACCGGGTTGTTCTTGGTCTTGCGGGAGAGTATCTGGACCACCCGCCGGATCTCGGCGTCACGGCCGATGACCGGATCCAGACGGCCGGCCGCAGCGTCGGCCACCAGATCCTGGCCGTATCTGGCAAGCGCCTCGTACGCCACCTCGGGCATCGCTGAAGTAACCCGCTGGTTGCCGCGGATCCTCGCCAGTGCTTCCAGGAACGCCGTCCTGTTCACGCCTTCGTTCTGCAGTTGCCTGCCTGCCCCGGTGGCCGGTCCCTCCGCCAGCATGGCCAGCACCAGATGCTCGACCGACACGTACTCGTCCCTGAGGCGGTCAGCTTCCTGCTGGGCGTCGTCGAGCAGCCGCGACAGCCGCTGCGTGACGGCGACCTGGCCGGGAGCCACGCCAGGGCCACTGACCTTGGGCCGCCGCTCGAGTTCAGCCTCTAGGTTCTTCGCGAGCCGGTCCGGATCGGCACCCGTCCGGGTCAGCAGCCGCGGCACGATGCCCTCCGGCTGCTCGAGCAGCGCCAGCAGCAGATGCTCGGCGTCGACCTCGGCATGGCCGAGCCGTAGCGCCTTGGTCTGCGCGTCATGCAAGGCTTCGGAGGACTTCTGGGTCAGTTTGTTCGGGTCCATAGTCACCCTCCTCCGCGCTGGGCGCGTCGCAGCGCTGCCTCCAGCGCCGTTATCCGGTCGAGCAGATCAAGCACGAGTCCGATGGACGCGTAATTGAGGCCGAGACCTGCGCGCAGCCGCTGCATTCTGGCCACCACAGCGAGCTGGCCCGGCGTGACCCACAAGTCGCCCGAAGCGTCGCAGGACGCGTCGACAATGCCGAGAGCAATGAGCCGTCGGACGAGTTCCGGGTGCAGGCCCGCGGCCGCAGCGAAGGCTCCCAGGTCGAGCTCGTTGGCCCGCACCAGCGCGTAGCTCATCGGCCTCTCCTCGGGTCGACCGCGGAGACGGCTGCTAGCTGCTCGTACAGCTCCCGCTCCGCCTCTGACGGCTTCGCCGGGACCACGATCCGGGCCTCGGCTAGCAAGTCGCCTGGCTTGCCCTTCGGATTGGGCAGGCCACGGCCGCGCAGCCGGAGCCGTCGGCCGCACGATGTGCCCGGCGGAATCTTCACCTTGGCGTCGCCGCCGGGCGTCGGAACGGCTACCGACGTGCCGAGGGCGGCCTCCCACGGCGCGAGCCGGACCTCGACGTGCAGGTCGCGGCCCTCCAGCTGGTAGTTCCGGTGCGGCGCGATCCGGACCACGAGGTACAGGTCGCCGGGGCGGGCCCCGTCGCCGCCGCGGCCGCCCTGGCCTGCCAGCCGGATCCGCTGCCCGTCGGTGACGCCGGGCGGGATCGTCACCTGCAGATTGCGTGTTCCGTCCGGGCCAGCTAGCGAAAGCGTCTTACGCGCGCCGTGGTACGCCTCCTCGATCGAGATCTCGATCTCGGCCGTCTGGTCAGCGCCGGGAACCGGCCCCCAGCCGCGCCCGGCCCGTGCGGTGCGGCCGCCGAACAGTCCGCCGAGAAGATCTTCGAGGTCGACCTCCTCGCCAGTGCCGAAGCCGAAGCCACCGCCGCGATCGTTACGCGTGCCCGCGCCTGCGCCAGCCCTGGCACCGGCGCTCGCCTGGGCCCGCCGCCAGGTCTGCGGGTCGACGTCCTCCGGGACCTGGCGGAAGTCCGGCCCGAACGCGTCATACCGGCGCCGGGTCTGCGGGTCGGACAGCACGTCGTAGGCCTCGGAGATGTCCTTGAATCGCTCTTCCGCCGCCGGGTCTTTGTTGATATCCGGGTGATACTCCCGAGCCAGCCTGCGGTAAGCGCGCTGCACATCGTCCTGGCTGGCATCTCGCGGCACGCCCAGGATCTGGTAGAAGTCCCGGTCCGCCGCCATCAGCCCGCCCTGGCGACGACTACCTGGGCGGGCCGGAGCTGGCGCTCTCCCTCCCCGTACGCGGGCGCGACCACCTCGACGATGCTGCCCTCGGGAGCGGCCGGATCCTCGCGCGATGCGATGGCCTCGTGCCGCGCCGGGTCGAACCCTGCCCCCAGATCGTCGTCGCGACGCGGGTAGCCGAGCTGGGCGAGCACGCTGATGGCCTGATTCCGGACGGCCTTGACGCCGTCCATGATGGACCCGGGATCAGCCTGGGCGTGCGTCAGCGCTCGCTCCAGATTGTCGACGACCGGCAGCCACTGCTGCGCCACCCTGGCCCTGGTCTCCGCCTCGGCCCGGCTTACCATGCTGGCGCACTTCTTACGCGTGTTGTCCAGGTCGGCCAGCGCGCGCAGCCGGAGGTCCTCTAGCTCGGCGATCCTGTCCTGCGCAGCCACGATGGCGTCCGCCGGAGTCTCTTCCGGACCTGCCTCCGGACTTCCGCGCTCACTCATCGGTACTGAATTCGGCGTCGATAACGTCCTCGTCGCCGGGGAGCGGCGGCGATTCCTCGACGTTCGGCGCAGGTTGCGCGCTCAGGCTCTGGAACAACTGCGCGAGATCGGCGTTCAGGATCGTGATCCGCTCGATCGGCGTGTCCTGCTTCAGCGCCTGTCGCGCCTCGGCGACCATGTTCTCCCCGCGCGCCTTCTCGTTCACCGGCAGCGAGTCGCTGTGCTCAGCCAGCAGGTTCTCGACCCGGTGCGTAAGCGTGTCGAGTTCGTTCCGGGCGTCAGTCAGCTGGCGCAGCCGCAGGTCCTCCTCGCGGTGCTGCTCGGCGTCGCTGACCATGCGCTCGACTTCAGCCTGATCCAGGTTCGAGCTCTCGCTGATGGTGATCCGCTGTTCAGCCCCGGTGTCCTTGTCCTTCGCGGACACGTTCAGGATGCCGTTGGCGTCGATGTCGAACGTGACCTCGATATGCGGCGTCCCTCGCGGGGCCGGCCGGATGTTCTCCAGCCGGAACCGGCCGAGAACACGGTTATCCCCCGCGCGTTCCCGCTCGCCCTGCAGGACGACGACGTCCACCGCCGGCTGGTTGTCCTCGGCAGTGCTGAACACCTCGGTACGACGCGCGGGGATCGTTGTATTGCGTTCGATGATCTTCGTCATCACGCCGCCGAGTGTCTCCAGGCCCAGCGACAGCGGAGTGACGTCAAGCAACAGCACATCCTTGACCTCGCCCTTGAGCACCGCCGCCTGGACAGCCGCGCCGAGCGCGACCACCTCGTCAGGGTTGACGGTCATGTTCGGGTCCTTGCCACCGGTGAGCCGCCGCACCTGCTCCTGCACGGCCGGCATCCGGGTGGCACCGCCGACGAGGATGACTTCGTCAATGTCACTAGCACTGAGGTTTGCGTCGCCCAGGGCCTGTTTAACCGGCCCGACAGTGCGCTCCACCAGGTCAGCAGTGATCTGCTCGAAGGTCGAGCGCATGATCGTGGTGTTCAGGTGCTTGGGCCCGGTCGCGTCCGCGGTGATGAACGGCAGGCTGACCGTGGTCTGGGTGACCGCAGATAGTTCGACCTTTGCTTTCTCGGCAGCCTCAAACAGCCGTTGCAGCGCCTGCGGGTCTGCTCGCAGGTCGATCCCGTTATCGCGCTGGAACTCATCGGCGAGGTAGTCGACGAGCCTGCGGTCGAAGTCATCGCCGCCAAGGTGGGTATCGCCGGCGGTGGCGCGCACCTCGACGACGCCCTCGCCGATGTCCAGGATGCTCACGTCGAACGTCCCGCCGCCGAGGTCAAAGACGAGGACGGTCTCGTTGGCTTTCTTGTCCAGGCCGTAGGCAAGGGCAGCGGCCGTTGGCTCGTTGATGATGCGCAGCACCTCAAGGCCGGCGATGCGGCCGGCGTCCTTGGTCGCCTGCCGCTGGGCGTCGTTGAAGTAGGCCGGGACCGTGATGACCGCCTCGGTTACCTTCTCGCCCAGGAACTTCGCGGCATCGTCGGCAAGCTTCCGCAAGACCAGTGCCGAGATCTCCTCGGGCGCGTAGAGCTTATCGCCGATCTTGAACCGGGCCATATCATCGGGCCCGGCGACGACGTCATAAGAGACCGCAGTCAGCTCGCTTTGCACCTCGCTGAAGCGGCGGCCGATGAACCTTTTCGCCGAGTAGATCGTCCCCTTCGGATTCAGGATCGCCTGCCGCCTCGCGAGCTGGCCGACTAGTCGCTCACCCTGCGGCGTGAATGCCACCACCGAAGGCGTCGTCCGCGATCCCTCCGCGTTCGGGACAACGGTCGGCTTCCCGCCCTCCGTGGCCGCGATCACCGAGTTCGTCGTGCCCAGATCGATGCCTACCGCCTTTGCCATTCCTACCTCCCGAGCGTCCGCGGTTCGAGGGTCGGATGGGGCCCTTCCTCCGCCACACACTCCCGTGCCAGGTGAGCGCTCACATCCACCGAGTGACTAGTGCGGCGGCCCGGGCTGATAATGCTGACTCCGCCTGAGCTTGCTCGGCTGCCAGCCGCGCCAGCTGCACCCGGGAGTTGACGTCGAGCTTCCAGTAGATATGCCGGAGATGAAACGCCACGGTGTGCGTGCTCAGGAACAGCCGGCCGGCCACCTGCCGGTTGCTGAGCCCGTTGGCAACCAGGTCCGCGATCCGCTGCTCGGTCTCGGTCAGGCTCTGCCAGCCGTAGGCAGGCTTGTCGGCACGTTTCCAGTGGTGCAGCCTTACCCCGGCCGCACGCAGCTGTGCCCTGACCCGGGCCATGGGGCCTGCGGTGCCTAGCTCTTCATAGAGCGCATAGGCGCCGCGCAGCCAGACCACCGCGTTGTCCTGGTCGCCCTGGCCGGCCCAGGCGAGGCCGGCATCCTCGGTTGCCTTGGCGCGTGCCAGCGGAGCCGAGTAAGTGCTCGCAGCCTGTTCCAGGCAAGCCGGGTCCCGGTCGACCAGGCCGCGGACGTGCGCAGCGGCGGCTGCCATGTCGCGTTGCCCCGGCTTGGCGGCGGCCAGCTGCTGTGTCGATTTGAGAAGCCAGACCGCCTTCGAGCGGTTGCCCTCGGCCAGCGCGCCACGTACCAGCAGCACTGCGGCTTCGGCATCAGGCGCTCCGGCATCAGGCGCATCAGATTCGGCCGCCCTGGCATCAGGCGCACCAGATCCGGGCGCCCCGGATTCGGAATCACGGGCACCTCCGAACAGCATTAGCCTCAGCTGCTCTTCCAGCTCGCGTACATACACCTGGGTGTCGAAGCTGACGCTCATTGCATGCACCTCGCTTGATTGCGGTGATCGCCTCAGCATTGGCGATGCCGGCCCGGAGCGCACCGTCCTGTGCGGGCTAACCCGCTGTCCTGGCAGGACGAACCCGGCAGCACGCCTGGTCAGGCGCAGCGCAGCGCCTGCAATGTCCGCCATGCCCTAGTCGCGAGTTGCAAGTTGAACTGAGTATCCGGACTGCTGAGGTCGTAGCCGGATACTTCGCGAATCCGCTTGAGCCGGTACTTGAGCGTGCTGCGATGCACCGACAGAGCGGTAGCTGTCGAGGCATAGCTGCCGCCACGGTCCAGGTACTCACTCAGTGTTCTGACCAGCTGGGCACCGTGAACACCGTCGTAATCGAGCAGGGCGCCCAGCCAGTCACGCGTGAAGGACTCCATGGCAGACGCATCGGTATCGGTAGCGAGCACCTGATAGACCCCGAGGTCGTCAAAGAGAGTGACTTGCCCGGTTCCTCCCACTGCCTTCTGAATGCGAAGGGCAAGCTGCGCTTCCCGGTAGGAGCGCGGAAAGTCGCCTACTTCGCGGCAGCGCCCGCCGACTCCGATACTGCAGTGCGTTCCGTGCAACTGGGTGACCACCGAGGCCTGAAAGCCCTGCCAGCATGCTTCGGCGTCCGCCAGCAAGATCACGTCGGTCGGCCTGGCGGCGAGCAGCGAGCCGACCCGGTGCGCGGTGGCAGCCCTTCTGACGGCATCCAGGAAGACGTCTATCTCCTCGCCCGCACCGGGGCGACTTTCGAGCGCCACGACGCGGTGCGGCCGGCCAAGGTCGTAGCCGAGAGCCTGGGCCCGCTTGACAATCCCAGCCGGCTCCTCGCCGATCACGAGCTCAAGCACGAGGTTGCTGCACGAGCGAGCCCGCGACTCGCTGAGCGTCTGCAGCCGGGCGACCTCCATCGCCAGCACGGTAGTGGCGTGCTCGATAGCCACCCGTTCCGCCTCGCCGGCAGTCCGGTCCGGATCTGCCAGCACCAGCACGCCCACCGGGGTACCCGAGAGCCTGGCCACCGAGATCAACCGCTCGCCGTCCCGGACCGGACCCGGCGCGTCCATCGCGCGGCGCAGCAGCCGCTGCCGGCTCTCGGCACTACCTTGCACCTCAGTACTTCCAGCCGCGGGGCTTCCCGGCGCAGGGCTTCCCGGCGCAGGGCTTCCCGGCGCAGGGCTTCCCGGCGCAGGGCTTCCCGGCGCAGCGGTACTTCCTGCCGTTGGGGTTCTTGCCACCCGCGAATCGGGGCAGCCGGGACCCGCCCACGTGATGACGTTGCCGAACGAGTCTTCGATCCCGGCCGGATGCTCGGTCAGTTCGTAGACCGCTTTGGCGATCCCTTCCTCGCCCTCGCCGCGCAGCGCCACTTGCGTCAGCCGGTCGTGAATCTCCATGCTGCGGCGCAAGGCGAGATTGGCTGCCCGCAGTTCGGCCGCCTGTGCCCGTTCCCTGGCATGCAGCCGCGCGCTCGCGAGGGCAACGCCCGCGTGCTCAGCCAGGGACTGAAGCAAGAAATGCTCGCTCTCGGCCAGTTCACTATCCGCGCTCACAACCAGGCAGCCCGCCCTGCCGCAGGCCGCCGGAATGGGATAAGCCCAGGTCCAGGCCGGATCCGCGGACGCCACCGGGGCGCCGTGAGCAGGCAGTGCGGCACAGCGGACATCCGCTACCGGAATCTGGGCCGCCGACCGGCCGATCTCCTGCCATACCTGGTCAAGCAGGATGCCCTGGGTCCGGCACCCGGTCAGCGACTCGGCCGCTTTCGCCACCAGCTGCAGGATGCGGACCTCGTCCTCCTGCTGGGTGAGCAGCAGCGATAGCATCAGCAGCTTCCTGAGCGCCGTGAACTGGCCGCATCCGCCGTCATCGCTGTGAGCCATGGCTACGGCCTCCCGACGAGACCAGGACGCTCTCGCAAGCACCTAGTGTAATCAATTGGTAACTCTGACCGCTGCCCGCGCTTGAGCGATCTGTCCGCAAGCCGCTTTGCCCGCCCGGGTGGCCGGCTAGAGCTCTGAAATCGTCTGCGCTTGCGGATCTGAGCGTTTGTCTTGACGCCGACCTTGACCTCAGTACGCAGGCGGTCCAGGTGGCTGACCAGCTCGCCGCGAAGTGGCCAGCCGACAGGATCGGCGGCCGGATCGGTGCTCAGCAGTTCATTTAGCTGGTCCTGGCGTGCCTCGGCATCGCCGAGATGCCGCTGCAGGTCGGCCTCGAACACGTCGCGCTGGGATGGTTCGGGCTCGGCGGCCAGCCGGCCGTAGACCCGGACCGCTGCGGCCAGCTCGGTGAGCACTGTCGCCAGCCTGAGGCGTATCTGCTCGTCGTGAACCGGACCCTGGTCGCCGGGTACCCGGGTACTGTCCGCCAGCAACCGGGCAAGCAGCCGGACCGTCATTGCCGCGTGCTCCAGAGTCTCCAGGCCGCCGGGCAAGTTGGTGACAACCTCGGGAAGCAGGACGCTGCGCGGATTCAGCCGGATGCTCTCCTCGGCGTGCCGGAGGGCCTCGTCCACCCGGTGGATCTCACCATCCAGCAACCTGGCCTGACCCAGCCAGCCCGAAGCATGGTCGGTGATGGATCCGTCCCGTAGCCCGTCAGCCATCTCGTCGAGCAGCGTGGCCATCTTGTCGCATAGGTCGGCCAGGGCCTCGACGGCGGGCTGCACTTTGGGCCGGGCAAACACAAAGCCGGCTAGCAGCCCGGCTGCCGCGCCCACCAGCGTCTCGAAGACCCGGCCATAGGCCGCGGAGCGTTCCGTCGTCACTGACAAAATGAGCATCGCGCTGATCGGCACCTCGAGCACCGTGTCGCCCAGATGCAGCATGTAGCCGATGGCTAGCGCGATCGCGACGGTGATCCCGAGGCTCCACCAGGTGAAGCCGAGCCAGGCGGACAGGCCGAGCGCCACCAGGACGCCGACGACAACCGCGACGACCCGCCGGATCGCGCTGAAGACCGTGTGGTACAGGGTGACCTGCGCGACCAGCAGCGCTGTCAGCGGCGCGAGTACCGGCCTCGGCGTGACCAGCGGCAGCAACAGCGCAAGCAGATAGGCCAGCACGGCGGTGGCGGTCAGCCTCGCGATCGTCACCACAGTCGGCTGCGCGCGATAGCGGGCGACCGTGATCGTTTCCGGCGCTCGCTGCGCAACCGCGCGGGCTGCCCCGCCCAGCTGACTCTGCACGGGCCGCCGGCTGCCCATTGCCACGAGCATGGCGGGCCGTTCACTGCCTGGTATCCCCCAGTTAGCTAGCCCAGTCAGCTAGCCCAGTCAGCTAGCCCAGCCAGCTGGCCCCAGTCAGCTGGCCCAGGCCCAGACGTGGAACTAGCCGCCCTGATGATGTGCGGCGCTGATCGCTGGCGAGAGCCTGGACCTAGCCGCGCACCACGTTGCGCTGTCCGGCTAGAAGCGGAGGCGGCGGTGACGATAGTCCGCGATCCGCACCTGCTCCTGGTGCGACCGGTGGAACCTCGAACCCCGGCGGGCTGCGAGGAGTGCATTCGCCTCGGCACCGGATGGGTACATTTGCGCTTGTGCCTGACCTGCGGCCATGTCGGATGCTGTGACTCGTCACCGCTTCGGCATGCCCGCGGGCATGCGTACGCGATTGGGCATCCGATAGCTCAGTCACTCGAGCCAGGCGAAGACTGGCGCTGGTGTTATGTCGACGAGACCTACGTCTGAGGACACGGCTCCGGCAGAGACGCCCGATACCTACGGCGCGTATCCGAGGCTGGACGATGCACAGCTTGCCGCAATCGCTGCATTCGGGACTGAGCGCGCAGTCGTCCCAGGCACGGCTCTTGTCACTGAAGGTGACCGCAACCGCCCGTTCCATACGATCCTGGACGGACACGTCGCGACCGTAGAGGGGTACGGCACCGCGGCCGAGCGCATCATCGCGGTCCACGGTCGCGGCCGCTTCCTCGGCGAGCTCGGCCTGCTCACCGGCGAGGCCCCGGCCTGCCGGCGCCCAGCATGCCGAAGACCGAATGCGAGCTGCTCATCGTCGGGTCTGGTCCAGCCGTACTGTCTGCGGCCGTCTACGGCGCCTCAGAAGGGCTTGACACGCTCGTGCTGGAGGGCACCGCTCTGGGTGGCCAGGCAGGCACGACCTCGCGAATCGAGAATTACCTGGGATTCCCTTCCGGGCTCTCCGGGGCAGATCTCGCCATCCGGGCACAGCTGCAGGCCCGGAAGTTCGTCGCGCCCGCCCACGTAGTAGCTACCGAACTGGATTACGGCCACTGGACCTTGCGGCTCGCTGACGGCGGCTCGGTAACCGCCGGGCTCCTGGTGATCGCCTCCGGCGCGAAGTACCGGCGGCCCGACGTCCCGCGGCTGGAGCACTTCGAGCAGACAAGCGTCTTCTACGCAGCGTCGCAGTCGGAAGTGGGAGCACAGGCGCGCGAACTGATCGGGGACACGAGACTGGAAGCCGTGGCCGTCACCGACGAGTCAGGTGAGCAGCACGTCATCGACGCCACGGCGCTGTTCGTCTTCATCGGCGTAGCGCCGTCCACCGACTGGCTGAGCGGTCTGGTCGCGCTCGACGAGAAGGGTTTCGTCTGCACCGGCCAGGACGCCGAAGCGCCAATCGGCGCAACACTGCAGCAGACCGCGTGGCGGCGCTCTGAACTGGAGACTAGCCAGCCCGGTGTCTTCGCGATAGGCGACGTCCGCAGCGGCTCGACCGAGCGGGTGGCCGCCGCAGTAGGCGAAGGCGCGGTAGCGGTCCGGCTGGCATTCGAGCGGATGCAGCACGCCTAGCGGCCGTGCAACGCCAGCGAGGCCGGACCGCGCGGTCTCCGGCACCGTGCGCAGCCCTCGAATGGCGAAGTCGCGGAGGTCAGCGCAACTCAGGCAACGCGCCGTTGGCGCCCGGCCGCGGCGATCAGGACTCGCGCGCGGGCCGCGCGAACCGCCGTCGAGAGCGTGTCAATGTCGAATGCGCCGTGGTGGCGCTTGCCGTTCACGAAGAACGTCGGCGTTCCGGACACACCGCTGAGGTCGGCGGAGTCGACGTCGGACGCGATCTTGGCCGTCCCTGCGCCCTTGCGCATGTCGGCGGTGAACTTCTCGGTGTTCAGCCCGCTGTCGGCCGCGTACCGCATCAGGTGCTTGGCCGTCAGCTCACCCTGGTGATTGAG
This sequence comes from uncultured Actinomycetota bacterium, assembly GCA_963831615.1. Taxonomy (GTDB): domain Bacteria; phylum Actinomycetota; class Actinomycetes; order Streptosporangiales; family Streptosporangiaceae; genus JAJYUU01. The sequence continues at coordinate 183,188 of CAWHQU010000011.1, forward strand.
TAGCTGATCGTGCATCTCCCAGAACTTGCCCTGCTTAGCGGCAGCTTCGGCAGCCTCGGCGGCGAGCTGGGCGTACGGGTGCACGTCGGTGAGCGGCAGGTGCCGCCACACGTAACGCAAGTCGTCGCCGTACTCGGCCAGTAGCTCGCGCACGACGGTCTCCGCCTGGCCGCAGTACGGGCATTCGAAGTCGCCGTACTCGACGAGCGTGACCGGCGCGTCCGCTGGCCCGCGCACATGATCTCGCTTGGGTTCTACCGGCACGGCAAGGTCGGTGATGGTCTGCGCGGTGCCGAGCAACGCGCGTAGTCGCAGGCTCTTGGGAAGCCGCGCGGTGAGCCTGAAGATGATCCAGGTCAGCGCCGAGGAAGCGACCGCGGCGGAGAGCACGCCGACCTTGGCCTCGGCCAGTTGCGTACCGCGGAATGCCAGCGACGCGATCAGCAGCGAAACGATGAAGCCGATGCCAGCGATGGCGCCGGCGCCGGTGACGGCAGCCCAGCCGACCGGAGGCTGGATCCGGCCGCGGCTGAATCTGGCAATCAGCCAGGCAGCGGTGACCGTGCCGACTGGCTTGCCGAATACGTAGCCGAACAGGATTCCGAGCGTGACCGGTGAAGCGTAGGCATGGGCCAGGAAGCTGGCGCTGAGGTGGATCCCAGCATTCGCCAGGGCGAACAGCGGGACGATCAGGTAGCTGGTCCACGGATGGAACAGCTGCTGCAACCGGTCGTTGGGCGATATCGCGGTCCGCACGCTTTCCCGTGCCTGGCTGGCCAGTTCCGGCGTGGGCTGTTCCCTGAAGAGCCGGAACGACTCGGACGCCTGCTCCAGGTCGACGCGCATCGCGGGATAGGCAAGGGCGACCAGGCCCATCACAAGACCGACGATCACCGGGTCGACGCCCGAGGAGAAGAGCGCGATCCAGGCACCGATCCCGAGCAGCAGGTAGACGGCCCCGTTGCGAAGGCCGCGTGCCCGGGCGGCAATCACTGCCACAAGGATGACAAGGCCGACCGCCAGCGGGGCTACGTCGATATGGCTGCTGTATGCCAGTGCGATGACGATGATGCCGGCGATATCGTCGACGATCGCGAAAGTCAGCAGGTAGGTGCGCACGCGGTCGGGTACCCCGGATCCGACCAGGGCCAGCATGCCGAGGGCGAAAGCAGTGTCAGTGGACATGGCCGTTCCCCAGCCGCTCGCGGACGCCTGGCCCGCATTGACGGCGAGGTAGATCCCGATCGGCACCACCATGCCGCCGAGCCCGACCAGGAGCGGCAGCGCCAGCCGCCGCCGGTCCCGCAGTTCGCCCATGTCGAACTCGCGGCGCGCCTCCAGACCTGCGACGAGGAAGAAGAACGCCATCAGCCCGGAGTTGACCCATTCGTGCACGCTCGCCGCCAGGCTCGCTGAGCCGATCTTGAACTCCAGCTGGGTGGACCAGGTGGCGGCGTAACTTGCCGGGTCGACATTCGCCCACGTCAGCGCGACGAGGGTAGCGACCAGCAGGACAGCTGCGCTACCGGTCTCGGTGCGCAGGAAGCGACGGAGCGGGGTCTGCCGGCTTCGCGCCCAGGCGGTGCCGAACGGAAACCACGCACCTTCAGGATCTGGCACGCCGACGCCTTCCTGTTCCCCTGGTGCCCAGGAAGGAGCATAGCTAGCGCCCGGCTGGCGATCGTAACCGCCGGCCGGGCGCTGGCTCGTGAGTTATCCGGTTGCGCTGTCTCCGAGTTATCAGCTCTGCAGCTCGGAGTAGATCTGCTGTGCTTCCGATGGCCGTACGTCGGAGTACAACACGGCCGGCTTCTCGAAGTTCGCAGAAAAGAAGTCCGCTGCCGACACCGGATCGGTCATGTTGTTGAGCTGCGTCACGTACGACTGCCCGATCTCGGTGGAGTTGTAGTACAGCAGGTCACCGAGTTGGGTCATCATGTCTTGCGAGGCATTGCCGGTGACGATGTTGTCGTTGGGCGCGGCCGAGCTGATTGGCGTCCAGCCGATCAGGCCGCCACCGCCGGAGCCGACCGACTCGGGGTTGCCGCCGGACTCCCCGGCGATGCACCCGGCGACGCCGGCCGCCCCTGCGTCCGAGTAGCCGTTCTCGACCAGGTACTGGGCGACCGCAAGCAGGTAGTTGCCGTCGGCAATGTCCTTCTGCACCGCGGCCTTAAGGCTCGCCGTACTGCTCGATGGCGACGGCGTCGCGCTTGCTGACGGCGCGGGTGCCGGTGCGGGCGCCTTCGAGCTGCCGCCGGGCCGGTGCGCTAGCGCTGCCTTCGCCGCCCCGTGAGACTTGGCGGTCGAGGCTGCCTTCGTGTCCCGGGCGCTCCCGCCGCTGCTAGCTGCCTGCGGCAACATCAGCTGCGCGGAACCCTCTGCCAGGATTCTGGCAGTGTTCAGCGTCTGGTGGTGATAGCTGGCCACGGTGCTGGCGACCGGATCTGGCCGCGACTGCGGCTGTGGCTGGGCCTGATAGGCGACAAATGCCCCGGCGAGCGCGACTCCGGATGCTGCCACTGTGACGATCTTTATGGTCCGCCGGAGAGCGAACGGGGCACGATGCCGTCCGGTCCGGATTGCTTGCTTGCTCTTCGTCTGGGGGGACGAGGCTGACTCCACTACCTGCCTAACGCCGGTTCCTCGCCCGGTTACTCAGCAGTAGGAATAGCTGCCTCTCGCCAGGCCTTGCACTTCTGACCTGGGAAATCGTGGCAGGAACGGGATCCGCTGTCCGGCTAAATCGTGCAAATGGCTCACTCGGGCTATCGGATAAATAAAACAGTCACAGAGCTCGATAACCCCTGTGGATAAAGGGATTGCGGCGATCAGGCAGGCGCTGACCGCGCTCTGATAGCTAGTGCGGAACCACCCGAAATGACTAGTCCGCCGATAACCAGCCAACTGGGGTTTCCCTACTATACTGATCGATAATCTCTGACCAGGGGGTCAACAGTGCGAGTAGGTCACCAGTGCGACTAACGGCCACCCAGGCGCCGGAGCTGCCCGTCAGCGGCCGTGTGCGGCCAGACGGGCTCGCCGACGGCATCGCCAGGCTCCGGCGGGCGCTGCGCCGCGGCGCTCGCGTCGCCGATCCGGACAATCCGCTCGCGGTAGCCCAGCTGGAGTTGCTGTCGGCAGTCTCAGAGAACCCGGGTACCCGGCCCGGCCAGCTCGCCCAGCTCCTGCACATGCGGCCGAACACAGTGACCACGATTGTCAATGCCCTCGTCGCGCACGGGATGGTGAGCCGGGTCGGCGCGGACAGCGACCGGCGGGCTATCGAGCTGACTGTGACTCAGGCCGGCCGGGCTGCGGTGCACGCCTGGCAGGCAATCAACGCCGACCTTTTGAATATGGCACTGTCCACCCTGTCGGCTCAGCAGCGGCGTGCGCTCGCCGCCGCGGTTCCCGCGCTTGAGGCTCTGGCCAGCGCAGTGGACCGGCTGGCGGACGAGCCACCGCAACCGCCGCGGTAGAACCGTTTGCCATCGCCCGCCCGTTTACTCAGCTGGAGGTCGGGTAACGCGCAGCGTTATTACAGCGCCTCCACCTAAGGTGGCTGCTCGAAGGCGCGGCGAACAGGAGGCGGTGGATGCGGCGGTACCCGACGGCGGGATGGTCGGCCGAAGCTCGGGTTGCAAGCGCGGGCCTAGCCAGCACCGGCACAGCCGGCACAGGCCTGGCCGGCACCGATGTTCTCACTAGCCGGATCGCTGCGACCCTCGCGCATCAGCAGCCCGGCTGGACGCTACCCCGGCGCAGCGTGCTCGCGCGCCGCTATCAGGTGACCACGGGCCAGGTCACGGCGGGTCGAATCGCTGCACGGGCAGCTGAGCTGCACGAGTCACTCGGTGGCGTGGCACCCGGTCCAGGCAGACATCGAATCCGCGCTCGGCATCGCTGCGGGCGAGTCAGCCTGCATCCTGCAGATGCTGTGGACGGTGGGTGGCGAGCCCGCGGCCGCGACCACCAGCTACCTCCCCGGGCCGACTGCGGAGCCGCTGGTTGCTGGGCTGACAGGCACAGACACCGGGTCACTCCGCCTGTGACTCGGCCATCGGCATCACAGTCAGGTACGCAGACTGGCAGACGGCGACGCGGCCGCTCTCACGGTCGCCGTCCTCCGGCCCGACCAGTTCCGTGTCATCGTCGACTGCGTGGTCGCAGGCCAGAACGTAAGGTGATCTCACCGGTCGCGGCTGCTGCGGCCGCTGCTTCCGCCGGAGACGACAACGATGACATCGACTGCCCGCGTGCTGGCCCGGTGGGCGCACGATCTCGAGCCGACAGAGGCAGACCTGGCGCTCGCCGACCGGTCCTTGCTGGACACTGTCGCGGTCACGCTGGCGGCGCGCGACCACGCGGTCACGAAGGTCGCGGCCAGTCTCACCGAGGCCGGGCGGTGGGCAACCGCAGGGCACGTGCTGGATTTCGACGATCTGCACATGCCGTCGACCACCCACGTCAGCGCGGTCTGCGTCCCGGCTGCGCTGGCGGCCGGCGGCGGTGCGCGCGGTTACCTTGCCGCGGCCGGCGTCATGGCGCGGCTCGGGACCACTCTCGGCTGGCAGCATTACTCGGCCGGATGGCATGCCACCTGCACAGCCGGCGCCCCGGCAGCCGCGGCGGGCGCCGCCGTAGCTCTCGGCCTTTCCGCCGACCAGATCGCCACCGCGATCGCGCTCGCGATACCGGCCGCAGGCGGACTGCAGCGCGCCTTCGGCACCGACGCGAAGTCGCTCCAGGTCGGTTTCGCGGTAGAGGCCGGCTTGCGCGCCGCCACTCTGGCCGCGGACGGGGCCAGCGCTGACGACACCGTGCTCGATGCCTGGCTGCCGCTGGTCTGCGCTCAGCCGTGCAGTCCTGATATGCACAGGCTCGACCTGAGCGGACCCGCGGTACCAGACGGGCTCGCGGTAAAGGTCTACCCGTGCTGTTACGCACTCCAGCGCCCGATCAGCGCCCTGGCCGAGCTTGCAAACCGAGCCGGCCTCGATGCCGGAGACGTCGAGCGCATCGAGCTGCGCACACCGGAGGCGACGGTCGTGCCGCTGATCCACCACCGGCCCGACACCGGCCTGCAAGGCAAGTTCAGCCTTGAGTACGCTGCCGCAGCTGCGCTGCTCGACCGGTACCCGGGCTTCGCTAGCTTCACCGATGATGCCGTGCGCCGCGACGCGGCACGAAGGCTAGCTGCCCGGGTCGAGACGACGCTGGTCCCTGGCGGCGACTGGCTGCTGGACGGTGAGCTGCAAGTTCGAATTCATACCGGAAACGGTGCTGTGCTCGACACGGCCCTGCAGTTCCCGCCCGGTAGCCCGGCGCGACCGCCGACTGCCGCGCAGCTGTCCGGCAAGCTGGCAGACTGCCTCACCGGGCTGGACACCGACTGGTCAGCCTGGACCTGGCAGAACGCCGCTGACGTGCTCCGCCGGTACGTGCCGTGACGCTCGGCCGCGGGCCAGCTGAGCAGGGCCTGCCGCTGGACGGCATCGTAGTGGTGTCGCTCGAACAGGCGGTCGCGGCGCCCTTCGCAACCCGCCAGCTGGCCGATCTCGGCGCTCGGGTGATCAAAGTGGAGCGGGCAGGCGGCGGCGACTTTGCCCGCGGCTACGACCGCACCGTGCTCGGGCAGTCGAGCTACTTCGTCTGGCTCAACCGCGGCAAGGAGTCGATCGAGCTAGACATGAAGACTGAGCACGGTCAGGAGGTCCTGGCTGCCTTGCTGGCCAAGGCCGACGTATTCGTCCAGAACCTCGCGCCCGGCGCGGCCGACCGACTTGGCCTCGCGGCTGAGGAGCTGCGCTCCCGGCACCCCCGGCTGATCTGCTGCTCGGTCTCCGGGTACGGCGCCGACGGACCCTATGCGCGGAAGAAGGCCTACGACTTGCTGGTCCAGTGCGAATCCGGGCTGCTATCGGTCACGGGCACTGCGCAGTTCCCGGCCAAGGCCGGGATCTCGGTGGCCGACATCGCCGCCGGCATGTACGCGTTCACTGGTGTCCTGACCGCGCTGTACGAGCGAGAGCGAACCGGCGCGGGTTCCGTCGCCGAGGTGGCGATGCTTGACGCCCTCGGCGAATGGATGACGCAGCCCTACCTCTACAGCGTGTACGGCGGCGCGCCGCCACGGCGCACCGGCGCCCGGCACGCCTCGATCTCTCCGTACGGCCCCTACGCAGCGGCGGACGGGCAGGTCTTTCTCGGCCTGCAGAACGAGCGCGAATGGGCGGTGCTCTGCCGGGACGTCCTGGGCCAGCCGGATCTGATCACTGACGAAAGATTCGCCACCAACACCGACCGGGTCGCCAACGACGGCTACCTCACGCAGATCATCGAGACTGCCCTGGGCCAGCTGACTGCCGCGGAGATCGAGGCCAGGCTCGATGCGGCCGGCATCGCGAACGCACGGCTGCGGACGCCGGCCGAGTTCGCCGCCCATCCGCAACTGGCGGCGCGGGACCGGTGGCGGCAGGTGGACACACCCGCCGGCCAGGTCCGCGCGCTGCTGCCGCCGGTCACGGTGCCAGGCCGCGAGCCCGCGATGGGCGCGGTCCCGGCACCGGGCGAGCACACCGAAGCCATCCTGGCCGAGCTCGGCCTGCCGGCGGGCGTTCGCCGAATGGACGTCTGACTGCCAGTTACCAGATCTCAGCGGGTTCGGTCGAGCCCGGTTAGCAGCGCGCGGATCACGGTCACCGCGCGAGCGCTGTCAGGCGCCCGGCTCGCAAGCACGTCTGCGTAAAGGAAGCCCTCGCTGATGCGCATAATGGCGTAAGCGAGCGCGCTGGTGTCCAATTCGGCGTCGAAGCAGCCCCGGCTGCGCTCCAGGTCGATGAGCCGCTCCAGGGCGGCAGTCACGCCGGCAGCGGTCACGCTGCGGCGGCCGGTAAGGATCCGCATAGCGGTATCCGGGTCAGACTCGATGAACGCGCGCAGCGGCCTGTCCGCCTCGATGCCCCGGAGCACGCCACCCACGACCGCGCCGATCCGGCTCGCGCCGGACAGGCCACTCGTCACGGCCAGCTGCACCGCCACAACCCGGCGCGCCCGCCACCAGATCACCTCGTCAAGCAGGTCCTCGCGGTTCCCGGCCCGCCGGTACAGCGTCGCGCGGCCGACGCCGAGCCGCCTGGCGAGCGACTGCATGTCGAGCCGCCGGCCGGAAGCGTAGGCATGAGCCGCGGCAGCGAACATCTGCGGCGGCACGTCGGCCGGTGGCGCTGTTCCGGCCGGCAGTACGACGCGCACGTCGTCGCGGACTTCCCGGGGTTCCACCAGCACGCGCATTGCGAGCACAGGCACCGGTCCTAGCTGGCCGCTCGCCCGGCAGCCGGCTCTGCAGCGCCCCGTTGCTTCGCCGCTTTCACCAGGAGGCCCAGCTCCGCCACCAGATGGTCGGCGAGCACGTCGAGGTCGGGAATGAGCTCCCGGCAGGACACTAGCCCGAAGTGCAGCCGGCCCAGGTATCCGACCAGGGTGATGTTCAGGCCCTGGCCGTCGGTGATGACCGAGACCGGATAGTGTGCCAGCAGCCTGGCCCCGCACAGGTAGACCGGGACGTTCGGGCCTGGCACGTTCGAGATGCACAGGTTGAACGGCGGCAACCGGTGCAGCACACCGGTAGCGAACACCACTCGCGCAGCCCGCGCGGTCAGCGCAGGCGGAGAGAAATCGCTGACCTGGTCGATCAGGCCCTGCGGGATCGCCGCCTGCTGTGCCTTGGCCATCTTCGTCGCGGCGTGCACGACTGCGACCCGCTCGGCCGGATCGTCGACGTTGGTAGGCAGTGCCGCCAGCATCGCCGAGACCTTGTTACCCATCGCGGTCTTGCCCGCCGGATCGCGGACCGACACAGGAATCATCGCGATCAGCGGTACATCGGGAAGGGCATCGCGATCGGCAAGCCAGCGCCGTAGCGCGCCGGCGCACATCGCCATCACCACGTCATTCACGGACACGCCGAACGCGTTCTTGACAGCCTTGACGCTATCGAGGTCCACGCTGCGCAATGCGAGCCGCCGGTGCGGCGTGATCGGCCGGTTAAACGGCGTCGCCGGGGCTCTGCCGGGCGTGGACGGGATGACCTCGCCGTCGCCGCGGTTGAGCCCGAGCAGGCCCCCGACCAGGTTGCTGACGGTCGGGGCCAGCGTCGGCAGGACCCGCACCAGCTCGTTGGTGAAACGCACGGTCTGCACCGGCCGCCAGGCCAGCCGGGCGGCGGCCAGCGCGGTAAGCGCCGCATAGCCGGGCGGCCTGGCAGGGACGAACGGCTTCGGGGCGGGAAGCTCCCGGCCTTCCGGCACCAGGTCGAGCAGGATCGTCAGCAGCTCCGCTCCGGACGCGCCGTCGATCGCCGCGTGATGAATCTTCGTGTACACCGCCGCCCGCCTCCGGGCAAGGCCAGTGATCAGGTAGATCTCCCACAACGGCTTGCTGCGGTCGAGCGGGCGAGCGTGCAGCCTGGCGACTTGCTCGGTGAGCTGTGCGTCGGAGCCCGGCCGGGGTAGCGCGATCTCCCTGATGTGGTACTCGATGTCGAAGTTGGGGTCGTCGACCCAGTACGGCTGGTCTAACCCCAGCGGCACGTTCAGCAGCTTGCGGCGCAGTACCGGGACCATCGGCAAGCGCGCGGCGAGGACCTCGGTCAGCCGGGCAAGAGTGAGTGGCGCCGGCGCGCCGGACGGATCGAGAATGCACACGCCGCCGACGTGCCCGGTGGAGTTGGCGGTCTCGAGCGCGAGGAACGCGGCATCTAGTCCGGTAAGTTGCTGCATCGCTGGCTACTCCTGACGTGCGTCGCGGCCTGGGTAGAGCGAGCGGAGCCCGGCGGGCGGGCGGAACACGCGCCGCTCGCCCGCTGGCACGGCGAGCCGGTCCGCGATCAGCCAGAGTGTGGCGGGATCGACACCGAAGCCGAGGTGCGCACAGCGCACTTCCACGTTGGTATGCAGCTGGGTCTCCGGCTCGATGCACGCCTGCCAGGACACGATGCCGTCCCGCCGCGAGTACACCGCTGTCGACGGGACGGAGATCGGCATGCGCAGCTGCTCCCGGCCCGGCACTCGCGAGCTGGCGTGCGTGCTTGCCCGGCGCTGGTATGCCCGGTCGGCGTGGCTCTGCCGCGGGTCAGTCAGCGCGAACGGGCTGCCCAGCGTGATGACCTGGCGGACCTCGGCAGGCTGCTGACGGGCCAGTTCCCTGGCATAGATGCCGCCGAGGCTCCAGCCGATCACCGAGACCGGACCGCCAGTCTCGCTGGCCAGCCCCGACAGAACGGCGGGCAGCCCGTCAAGTACCTCCATCGTCGGCCCGACGTTGCGACCAAGCGTCCAGCCCCGGACCTGGTAACCAAGCAATCGCAGATAGCGGCGGAGCACAGCGGTGCTCGTGTCGGAAGCGAGCAAGCCAGGGAGCACAAGTACTCCGTGCCCATCACCCCGCGGGGCGATCGAGAGCCACGGCGCAATCAGCGTGAGCGTCGCGAAACCAGCCAGGCTCCTGGCCGGCTCAGTGAGCAGCAGCCCTAGCGACGGGCCGCCAGCCGGCGTCCGTTCACCGGCCGCTTGTCGAGTTGTACTTAGCCGTACTGGGTGCATCATTGCTCGTTCGCGTAGTGCGGGCTCGGCCCAGCCGGGCCTGGAGCCCTAGGCAACCTGCTGATACATCCCTATTATATGTCTCACTGACTGTGCCGGAAAGGCCCGATTTCTCGGTGGCGCAATGAGCTTCAACCTCGCGACAATCCTTCGGGAAACGGCGGCAGCGACCCCGGGCGCACTTGCCTACCGCGCTGCGGGCGCGACCGGGACGTACCGGGAGCTGGACGAGCAGTCCGGCCGGTTCGCGGCAGGCCTTGCGCAGGCAGGCCTGACGCCCGGCCAGGTGGTTGCCATCCAGCTGCCGAACGTGCCGGCGTTCCTGACCGCGTACTTCGGCGCGCTCAAGGCCGGGATGACGGTGCTGCCGATGAACCCCCTGCTCAAGGCGCCGGAGATCGAGCACCAGCTCACCGACTCCGGCGCGAGCATCATGCTCGGCATGGCCGGGCTGCACGGCGAAGCAGCGAAGGCATGCGAGCTCGCCGGGTTGCCGCTGTACCTGGTCGGCGAGCCAGGCAGCCGGCGAAGCGACCCGCCCGATGACGGAGTTGATGGCGACCGAACCGCTGGCTGAGCCGGGTGGTGAGATCTGGCCAGGCAACGCCGATGACACCGCTGTACTGATCTACACCAGTGGCACGACAGGCAAGCCGAAGGGCGCGGAGCTCACTCACTTCCTGCTGTACATGAACTGCACGGTGTCCGGAGAGCTGTTCGGCGCCCGGCCGACCGACGTCACCCTCGCCGTCCTGCCGTTCTTCCACGTGTTCGGGCTGTCGTCGGTCATCGACGTGAGCGTCCGCTACGGCGGCTGCCTGTCGATCGTGCCGCGATTCGAGCCCGGTGCCGTCATCGCCGCGATCGAGGCCGACGGGTGCACGGTGATCGCCGGCGTGCCGACGATGCTGCACGCGCTCGCCCAGCTGGACGTCAGCGGCCGCGACCTGGCCGCGCTGCGGGTGGCCGTCTCCGGCGGCGCGTCGTTGCCGGAGAACGTCATGAAGACCTTTGAAGCCAAGTACGGCATCGAGGTGCTCGAGGGGTACGGTCTGTCCGAGACCGGCAGCACTACCTCGTTCAACCGGCCAGGTGACCGGAAGCCGCTGTCGGTCGGCAAGCCGATCTGGGGCGTGCAGATGCGCGTCGGCGACGCCAGCGATCAGCCGCTGCCGCCGGGCCCCGGCCAGATCGGGGAGATCCTCATCCGCGGGCACAACGTCATGGCGGGCTACCGCAACCGGCCGGAGGCGACCGCAGCCACGCTGAAGGGCGGCTGGCTGCACACTGGCGACCTGGGCTACGTCGACTCCGACGGGTTCTACTTCATCGTCGACCGGACCAAGGACCTGGTCATCCGCGGCGGCTACAACGTCTACCCGCGCGAAATCGAAGAGGTCCTTTACGACCACCCCGGAATCCGCGAAGCCGCGGTCATCGGGAAACCCGACGACCGGCTCGGCGAGGAAGTCGTGGCCGTGGTCGTGCCGGACGAGGGCGCCAGCCTCACCGAGGCCGAGATCATCGCCTACTGTCGTGAGCGGCTCGCGGCTTACAAGTACCCGCGTGAGGTCAGGTTCCGGGCCGAACTGCCGAAGGGACCGTCAGGCAAGATCCTCAAGACCGAGCTCCGCGACCAGTCTTCTTGATCCTTGAGAGCTGTGCACGCTACAGCGTGCACAGCTCTCAAGGACCATGGTTCTAGCAGATCAGCGCGCGTAGTTGCTGGCGCCGAACCAGTCGACCAGCACCACGGTTTCGTCGCCGACGACCCACGCGTCGTGGCCTTGCGGGAGCGCGGTTACGTCACCCTGCCGTGCGTCGAACTCACTGCCATCGGCCATCACGACGTGCAAAGTGCCCTGCACGTGATACTGGAAATGCGGCGCCTCGCAGAGGGCGGTGCCAGCGATCGGCTTGACGTGCTCTGACCACCGCCAGCCTGGCTCTAGGACGAGCTGGCCGATCTCAGCATCTCCGATCCGCAGCAGCCTGAGCTGACCTCGCTCGAAGCTGCGAATCTCGTCGGGGGACGCGAATGTCTTTTGTTCGGCTTGCGTAGCCATAGTGAGCTTCCTCCTGCTTCCGCGGTAACTGGCCCGTCCGGGCCTCGTCGCGACTATGACCCAGCGGGCTTGCACTGTGTTTGCACTCGATGCGGGTTTGCAGCCAACGCGGCCGTGCAGTCATCTGGCGTGCACCCAGTGCGGCGGGGTTTGATTGCCGCATGAAGTCGCTCGCAGTGCGGCTGATCTCAGACTTCAGCGTCGACGGCATCGAGCCCGCGGCGCTGGGCAGCAAGAAAGCGCGGCTCGGGTTGCATCTGCTGGCGCTTGCGCAGGGCCATGCCGTGCCGTCAGACGTGCTGCTCGACGCCCTGTGGGGGGATAGCCGCTGGCCCGCCCCGAGGATCAGCTCGCTGTGCTTTTCAGCCGGCTGCGGTCCGTGCTCGGCCGTGATCGCATTGAGCACCGCGATGGCGGCTACCTGCTGCACTACGACTGGCTCGATGCCGCTGAACTTGCCCACCTCTGCGCTGAGATCGACCGGCGTCGCATCGCCGGGAACCTGATAGGTGCGGCTGCGGCCGCGAGAATCTCGCTCTCGCTCCTGCGCGGCGGCGAACCCGAGCCGCTTCCCGGCGACTGGGCCCAGCTCAGGCAAGCGGAGGTCGACCGGGTCGCCAGGCGGTCCCGGCTGATCGCGGCCGCCGCTCTACTGGACGCGGGCGACTGGATGACAGCGTGCGACGCCGCAACCGCCGCACTGGAACGCGAGCCGTACTCCGAAGCTGGCCTGCGCATCCAGATGCGCGGGTACGCTCTGGGCGGACAGGCGGCCGCCGCGCTTGCCGCCTACGCCGACGCCAGGAACCGCCTGATCGAGGACCTCGGCACGGAGCCGTCACCGGAGACTACGGCGCTGTACATCGCGATACTGCGCGGCGAGGTACAGACGGCTGCAGTACCGCCCGGCGCCCAATCTGTCACGCTGGTCGGACGCGATGACGAGCTTGCCCTGCTGGACGCAGCGGCGGTGCGGGCCCGCGAAGGCGCCATGCAGATCGTCGTCATCGACGGTGAGGCCGGCATCGGCAAGACGACCCTGATCCGTGCCTGGGCAGCGCGCCGAAGCGCCGCGGGAGACGCGGTCCTCGCCGCCACATGCGGCCCGCTCGACCGCTCGATGCCGCTCGACTCGCTGCTCAGCGCCCTGTCGGCACTGCTCAGGCGGCTCGGCCGTGAGGTTGCCGCTGGCCTGCTGGCCGCTGACGAGCCGTTGCTGGCCCCGTTGCTCGGCACGGTGCATGACTCGCAGCTGCTGCCAGTACTGGCCGACAGCATGCTCGGGCCGGCGGTCCTGTATGGCGCACTGGCCCGGCTGCTGGGCCGGCTGACTGTCCGCGCGCCGCTGGTCGTGCTCGTCGATGACGCGCACCTTGCGGGCCGCGCGCTACCGGACTTCCTCCGGTTCATCCAGCGCGCGGATCTGGCCGCCACCGTTGTCGCGGCGGTCAGGCCAGGGGAGGGAACGGCCCTGCCTGCGGAGACGGTTATCCGCCTGGACGCGCTCAGCCGGGCCGCCGTGACCGAGCTTGTCGGTCCCGGCAGGGCCGACGCACTGTACGCGCGGTCCAAAGGTCATCCGCTCTTCCTGACCGAGCTAGCGCAGCAGGCGGCAACTGCCGAGCTGCCAGCGTCGCTCGTCGAGTCGGTGTCGGCGCGGTGCGACGAGCTCGGCGCGGTTGGCGCGACCCTGAGAACGGCGTCGGTACTTGGTTCTGAGCTCGATCTCGATCTGCTCGCGGCAGTGCTTGGCCGACCGCTCATCGACGTGCTCAATGACGCTGAGCAGGCGGTCGCCAAGCACCTCCTTACCGAGCAGGACGGCGAGCTGAAGTTCCGGCACGAGCTGGTCCGGGAGGCGCTCAGCGCGAGTATGACCATAGGGCGTGCCGCTTTGCTGCACAGGCAGGCAGGCAGGATCCTGGCCAGCCGCCCGGCAGCTGATCCGTTCGTGGTTGCCGGCCACGCGAGGCTGGGCGGAGATACCGAACTTGCCGCGGACGCCCTCCGGGGCGCTGCGTCACGGGCTGCCGAGCGCTTCGACCATGCCGCGGCCGAAGCTTTGCTTGACGACGCGCTGAGCTTGCATGCAGATCCGCCGACCTGGCTGGACCGCGCTCGGGTCCGCACCCGGCGCGGGCGTTACGATGCGGCCCTGGAGGACGTCGGGCAGGCAGCCGCAGTGGGCCCGGCCGCGCTCGAGGTCGGTGCGTGGGCTTCTTACTTCGGCCGGCACTTCGCGCAAGCGGCGCAGTTCGCCGCGGACGGTGCGCTGGCGGCTCCTGACTCTGCGACCAAGGCGCGTTGCCTCGCGGTCGGCGGCCGCACCCGGCACGCAGCCGGCGACCTGGCCCAGGCGGAATTGTTGCTCGGCGAGGCGCTCGCACTCGCCGACGGGGCAGACCGCGTCACCGCGGCGGCATGGCTGGGCGTATTGCGATCGCACCAGAGCAAGACTGACGAGGCCGTCGCGCTGCTGCGGCCGGCGACCCGCGGCCAGCTGGGCGCGGAACACACGTCCGCGACGCTGCACGCGTTGCTGTTCACCGGCCATGCCCACGCCCTGGCCGGGAACGCGGCGCTGGCCCTCGCGGCATTCAGCCAGTACACGGCCGAAGTCGAACGCCGCCAGGTGCCACGGTTCGCAGGCCGGGCAGTTAACTTCAGCGGCTGGGTGCTGCGTAACCTCGGCGCCACGGAGCAGGCGCTGGATTTGCACCGCGAAGCGCTCGAGGTAGGCCGCGATCACGGCACCGCGGAGGTGACGATCGCGGCACTCGAGGATCTCGCCGAGCTCCGGCTAGATACAGGCGACCCGGAAGGCGGCGCGGCGCTGCTCACCGAGGCCGCGCAACTGCTGCAGGCCGACCTGGTGTTCGGCTGGCGTCTTGACTTCAAACGCCAGCTCCTCACGGCCCGGCTGGCGCTGCTCCGCGGAGATGCCGAGCGTGCTAAGACCGTGGCCGCCGGGCTGGCCTCGGCGGCCGCCGCGCTGGGCGTGCCGCGTTATGCGACCGTCGCCAGACTGACGGCGCATCTTGCGGGCCGCAGGCTGGGCCATCCCCCCGACCTGGCCGAGGTCGAGGCCGACCTCGATCTGCTAGACCGCTCAGCTGCCATCGAGGCGTGGCGCTGGACGGGCGAGATCGCCGCCGCGTTCGGTCAGGCCCGCTGGATTGCGCGCGCGGAAGACCGCGCCCGGAAGCTCGCCGCGGGTGCCGGGGATCACGCCGATCAGCTGCGCCGGACTGCAAGCGCGCGGCTCGCCGAATGGCAGCAGGCTGGCCAGCGCGCGTGAACCCAGCTCTCAGGACTCGGCCAGGTGGACCAGCATGCCGACGACGAGCGGATCACCACCGCCGATCGCAGCCTCGGCCGCCTGCCGGAGCGCGCCTTGGCGAGCAGGGTCCAGTGACCGGACGAACGGTCCGATGTGCGCCATGCCGAGCCGCCAGGCCGCCAGCTCGCGTGGCGCGGAAAGGCCGGTCGGGACCGTGACCGCCATCGACTGGCAGTCAGTGAACCCGGCAGCCAGGGCGAGCCGGCGAAACAGGCCCGCGTCACTGAAGCCTGGCTCGGTGTCTTGCTTGAGCGTCCGGTACCAGGACGGCGGGCGGTAATCGAAACGGGTCAGCACGGCATCGACGGCTGCCTTTGCCGGGTGCGTCCAGCCAGGAGCGAACGAGCTGGCCGCGAGGACCGGACCAACGCGCCGCGACTCCGAGAGGGCAACGTCCAAGCGCTCGGTGTGGGTCAGGCTGAACCCGGCCAGGACGAGCCCGAAGCTGTCATCGCGAAATGGCAGGGCGGCCGCGTCGGCGACCACCGGGAGCCATGCCGGTCTGCCGGCGCGCAACTGTGCACCCGCCCGCAATGCCCCGACCGCAAGATCGGCCGCCACCACCTCAGCTGCGCCAGCGGCCAGGGCAGCACGGCTGACCGCACCTGCGCCTGCCCCGATGTCGAGCACCCGCGCTCCCGCCACGTAGCGCGTGGTCTGCGACACCAGCGAGGTGGCCAGGGCCTGGTAAACCGCTGCCGGGCCGGCCGGCCAGGTTTGCGCGGCGGCTTCGTAAGCTCCGCGTACCCGGCTACTCAGCTCAGCAGCGTCGCGGCCGCTACTGCCCGCTTCTCCCACCAGGCAAGCTCCTCGTCATAACCGCCGAGCGCTTTCTCCCAGCCGAACTGCACGAGAGCACCAAGCAAGCTGAGCCCGAGCTGGCGCTCCCACCAGGGCTCGGTGTCGATGCCGCACTCGCGCAGTGCGGCACGGTAGGCGCCGATCGACTCTTCCTTTGATTCCGGCAGCCGACGGCAGTTGATCGCCAGGTACCAGGCCAGGTCGCTGAGCGCCGGGCCGCGGCCAGGCTGCTCCCAGTCGAGCAGGACAGTCCGCCCGGTTGCATCGGTACCCAGGTTGTCGAGTTTCCAGTTGCTGTGCACGAAGGTTTGCGGAGTCGTCAGCATGGCCTGGACCAGCGGGCCGGGGTCGCGCGCCAGCGGCTCAACCACCGCAGCGGCAGCCGGCGCGACCTCCGCGAGAATCGGCCAGCCCTTGCCGATCAGCCTGGGCACCAGGTGATCCGATCCGACGACAGCCTCTGCCTCGGCCGTCCACGGCGACAGTTCGAGGTAGCGATGCATGATCGGCACCACGTCTACTTCGGTGCCGCAGCCCCAGAAGGCAGCGTGCAGCGCCGCCATGTGCTGAATGAACTGCCGGTGCTGGCTGACAGGGATCGGATCGTCGCTAACCGGCACCAGCCACTTGCTGACGTCGTGCATCAGGACCGCGCAGCCGCCTGACGGCGGCGGTCCTGAGGGTAGCTCGGCGGCAGCCGCCACGATCGGCTGGTTGATGCACTCAGGCAGCCTGTCCAGGATCCCGCGATCCCAGAGCTCCAGTGGCGCTCCGCGAAGGGAGCCAGACGCCCGCATGGTCCAATCGCTGCCGAGGGCCAGGTGCTTCAGTACGTACCACTGGCCATCGATCTCCAGGCGCTCCAGGGTAGCGCCGGACTTGCCGGGCGCATCCGGTACACGCTCCCGCTTGGTCGCGGCGGCCAGCATTTCGTCGATCACGTCAGGACTCACCAGCGGCCTCCATCTCAGCGAGCAGCGAGGCCGGCCAGCGACCACCGCAGAACGCCGTGTCGACCACGATCCGATCATCCCGCACGGTCAGCACGTGCAGGTGGTGAGCGGCATGCGGGACGCCGTTCTCAGACCAGCTGAGGGTGTACTCCACTACCTCGGTGGCATCGTCCGAACTGCTCGCAGCGGCGATGCGGTGCCGCCGGATCTCCTCGAACCGGGCCGGCTCGGCGAACCAGCGGCCGTATTCGGCGCGGATCGCGTCCGGCCCGGTCACCTTCATTCGCCAGTTCGGTACCGTCGCGTCCAGCGTCGCGTCGGCGCTCCATGCCTCGCAGCTACCTATGGCAGCCTTCTCGATTGCGTCCAGAAAGGTATCGATTACCTGCGTTCCTGCCATCGTCGTCTCCTCACTGCCGGTACTGGAGACGAGCGTGCCTGGCAGGCCTTGCAATCTGGTTGCAGCGCTAGCCCGACGGCCAAAGCTGCATCCGGACCGCCCTCAGGCCTTCTGTCCGGGCTGTGGTATAAAGTCAAGTATTCCGATGTATTTGCTAGACATTCGCCCGGGCGGGGGACGGCGACGCGCAGGACCTGGAGGATCGGAATACGCGCACCATGAGCCGGGTTGCCGCAAACGACCGGCATCCGAAGAGCAGCAGGCAGGACGAGCAGATGACGGTTTCCGGAGGTCAGCGGCTGCACCTCGCGGCCGCACTCGACGGCTCGGGCTGGCATCCTGCCGCGTGGCGCGAACCCGGCGCCCGTCCGGCCGAGCTGCTCACCGCCGGATACTGGACCGACCTGGTGACCGAGGCGGAGCGCGGTCTTCTCGACTTCGTCACGTTCGAGGACGCGCTCAGCCTCCAGTCGGACAGCAGGCATCAGCCTGACGCGCGAACCGACCGGGTCCGGGGCCGCCTCGATGCCGTTCTCATCGCGGCCAGAGTGGCGCCGCTAACCAGGCATATCGGGCTGATTCCAACAGTGACCGTGACGCACACAGAGCCGTTCCACGTCTCGACGGCAATCGCCACGCTGGACTGGGTGAGTTCCGGTCGCGGCGGCTGGCGGGTCAAGGTCTCGGCACGGGAAGACGAAACCCGGCACTTCGGCCGGCGCGCCGTTCCTGCCGGCGATGAAGCCATCGCCGACCTGTTCGCTGAGGCAGCCGACTACGTAGAGGTTGTCAGGCGGCTGTGGGATAGCTGGGAGGACGGCGCCGAGATCCGGAACGCAGCCACCGGGCGGTTCGTCGACCGGGACAAACTGCATTACATCGACTTCGCTGGCCGCTGGTTCTCGGTGAAAGGACCGTCGATTACGCCGCGACCACCACAGGGTCAGCCGGTTGTCAGCGCACTCGCCCACCGCGACATCGCTTATCAGCTGCTGGCCAGCAGCGCGGACCTGGGGTTCGTCACGCCGCAGGACTCGGCGAGCGCGTCGGCGATCGTGGCGGAGGTGGGGAGATTGCAGGACGCCGCGGGCCGGACTGGTGAGCCGGTGCGGCTGTTCGCCGACCTGCTGGTCTTCCTGGACGAGAGCGCTCCCGCCGCGGCAGGACGCCGGGCCCGGCTCGACGATCAGGCGGGCGCGCCGTACCGGAGCGATGCCGCCATCTTTACCGGAACGCCCGCTGAACTTGCCGATCTCGTCCTGCACTGGCAGTCAGCCGGGCTGACCGGGTTCCGTCTGCGGCCGGCCGCGATCCCGCACGATCTCACCCAGATAACCCGTGTGCTCGTGCCTGAGCTGCAACGTCGCGGCGCGTTCCGGCGGGCATATGAATTGCCCGGGTCATCCTCACTCCGCAGCATGTTCGGCCTGCCCCGCCCGGCCAGCCGGTACTCAGCCGACCGGGGACTGGAGGTACCACTGTGAAGCAAGTGCACCTCGCGGCGCATTTCCCCGGCGTGAACAACACCACGGTGTGGAGTGACCCGCGGGCGGGCAGCCATATCGAATTCAGCTCGTTCGCGCATTTCGCGCGTACCGCGGAGCGGGCGAAGTTCGACTTCTTGTTCCTGGCCGAAGGGCTCCGGCTGCGCGAGCAGAACGGCAAGATCTACGATCTCGATGTCGTCGGCCGGCCCGATACCTTCACGATCCTGGCTGCCCTCGCTGCAGTGACCGACCACCTTGGTCTTGCTGGCACGATCAACTCGACTTTCAACGAGCCCTACGAGGTTGCGCGCCAGTTCGCCACGCTCGATCACCTGTCGGCGGGCCGCGCCGCCTGGAACGTCGTGACCTCGTGGGACGCGTTCACCGGGGAGAACTTCCGCCGCGGCGGCTTCCTGCCGCAGGACGCCAGGTATGAGCGCGCCCGGACATTCCTGGCAACCGTGCTGGAACTACTGGACTCCTGGCACGGCGACGAGATTGCCGCCGACGCCTCCTCCGGCCAGTTCCTCACTCGTGCCTACCCCGGCAAATTCACGCACGCAGACGACCACTTCGACATCGCCGGCCAGTTCGATGTGCCGCGAAGCCCGCAAGGCCGGCCGGTCATCTTCCAGGCCGGCGACTCTGACGAAGGCCGTGAGTTCGCCGCCGCGGCCGCCGACGCGATCTTCAGCCGGCACGCGACTCTCGAAGCCGGGCAGGCGTTCTACGCCGACGTCAAGGGACGGCTGGCTAAGTACGGCCGCTCCCCCGGTCAGCTGAAGATCCTTCCCGCCGCCACGTTCGTGCTGGGGCCGACCGACGAACAGGCCCGCGAGCTGGCGCACGAGGTCCGCTTGCAGCAAGTCAGCGGGCCGACAGCGATCGCCTTCCTTGAGCAGGTGTGGAACCGCGACCTGTCGGCTTATGACCCGGACGGACCCATGCCGGAGATCGACCCGGCCCCGGGTGAGAACACCACAGCACGTGGCCGTGCCAGCGTCCGGATGTACCGCGACCCGGTCGCGACCGCGCGAGAGTGGCGAGCGAGGGCTGAGGAGGGCAAGCTGTCGATCCGGGAGCTGATCATCGAGGTGACCGGCCGGCAATCCTTCATCGGATCGCCGGCCACTGTCGCCGCGACCATCAACGACTTCGTCCAGGCAGACGCCAGCGACGGATTCATCCTGGTGCCGCACATCACGCCCGGCGGTCTCGACGAGTTTGCCGACACAGTCGTTCCGCTGCTGCAAGAGCGCGGTGTCTTCCGCACGCAGTACGACGGCACGACGCTACGCGAGCACCTCGGACTGGAGGCGACCTGATGTCCGGTACTCCGCTCACGGTCCTGGACCTGGTCCCGATCTCGTCCGGCTCGAACGCGGCCGACGCCCTCCGCAACAGCATCGACCTGGCGCAGCAGGCAGAACGCTTCGGATACGCGCGGTACTGGTTCGCCGAGCACCACCTCAACCCCGGCGTCGCGGGCACGTCGCCAGCCCTCGTGCTGGCGCTGACCGCCGCCGCGACGTCGGCGATCAGGATCGGCTCCGGCGCGGTGCAGCTCGGGCATCGCACCGCGCTCTCCACAGTCGAGGAGTTCGGCCTGATCGACGCACTCCACCCGGGACGGCTTGACCTCGGTCTCGGGCGCTCCGGTGGCAGGCCGCCCGAGCAATACCGGACGGCCGGGTCGCCGCCCGGCTCGACAGCCGCTCAGGTCACCGATGGCCGGGCGCCGGGCGGGCTGCTGATTCCGCCGAAGTACTCGCCGGAAGCGCTGCTGAAGTCACCTCGGTACGCGCTCCAGCGCAAGCTGCTTCAGCTGCCGAACGCGCAGCCGCAGGACTACGGGGAGCAGGTCGACGACATTCTCGCCCTGCTGCGCGGGAGCTACGCCTCGGCGGACGGCATCCGGGCTCGTGCGATTCCGGGCGAAAACGCAGCGGTGCAGGTCTGGATCCTCGGCAGCAGCGGCGGGCAGAGCGCCGATGTGGCCGGCCGCAATGGCCTGCGGTTCGCCGCGAACTATCACATCAGCCCGGCGACGGTGCTCGAAGCAGCCGACGGCTACCGGGCCGCCTTCCGGCCGTCGGCTGAGCTTGACCGGCCGTGCCTGAGCGTGTCGGCTGACGTGGTGGTCGCAGAAACCGAGTCGGCCGCGCGAGAGCTGGCAACCGGGTACGGGCTGTGGGTCCGCAGCATCCGGACCGGCGAGGGCGCCATCGAATTCCCCACGCCGGCCGAGGCTCGGTCGCACGCCTGGAGCGAGGAAGACCGGGCGCTGGTCGCCGACCGGATCGACACGCAGTTCGTCGGGTCGCCGAAGCAGGTGGCCAGCCAGCTCGAGCAGCTTCGCGACGCGACTGGCGCGGACGAGCTGATCGTCACCACGATCACCCACGACCACGCAGACCGGGTGCGCTCGTATGAACTGCTCGCCGAGGAATGGAGCCGGCGCTGAGGAATTACCACAGTAAGAGGAGGCGGCCATGAGCGTCGCAGTCGTGGTCGGCAATCCGAAGCCACGGTCGCGCACCTACCAGGCGGCGCACATCGTGGCTGAGCGGCTGATCGGACGGCCCGCCGACCTGAGCATCGACCTCACCGATCTCGGGGCGGCGCTGCTCGACTGGTCCGATCCCGGTGTCGCCGAGCAGGTTGCCGCGGTCCAGGCCGCCGACTTGGTCGTAGTCGCCAGTCCCACGTATAAGGCGACTTACACGGGCCTGCTGAAACTCTTCCTCGACCGGTTCGGCGCCGGGTCGATGACCGGCACAGCGGTGCCGGTCATGCTAGGCGGCCACTGGAAGCACGCCCTGGCGCCCGAGCTGCTACTCAAGCCGGTGCTGGTGGAGATCGGCGCGACCTGCCCGACGAGCGGGCTGTTCCTGCTGGACTCCGAGTTCGACGCGAGCGACGCTCTGGATAGCTGGCTGGCCCGCGCGCGGCCGCAGGTCGCTGCCACCACGAAGGGGCTGGCATGACGGCTGCGCCTGGAGTGAGATGTCGCGCTGTCGATCGCCGCGGACGCTACCTACGCCGGCGGCGCTCTGCCGCTCTCGGTACTGCTAGCGCTCGTCGGAGCGCTGTCGAGGCGCTCATCGGGCCGATCACGATGATCCTGTTCGGCTACCGCCACTCGCCGAGGAGGCGCGCAACCCGCGCCGCACGATCCAGATCGCGGTAGTGACCTCGTGCCTCGCTATCGGGTTGTTCTACGTGGTGACCACTTACGCCGGTGACGTGTTCTTCGGCCCGACGAGATACGTGACCTTCGGCGCGCTCGGCGGCGGTAGCCCGTGGATCCAGCTAGCCCGTGACGTCTGGGGCGTGGGCTGGGTGGTGGCCTTCCTGGCGATCGCGAACTCCACGTTTGCCAACGGCAACGCCGGCACGCTGGCAACCACCAGGACCTGGTACGCGATGTCCAGGATCGGCGTGCTGCCAGCTCCGCTCTCCAGGACACATCCGACTTGGAAATCGCCATCCGTCGGAGTGCTGGTCCAGCTTGTGGTCACGCTGGCGATCAGCATCCCGCTCGGCATCCACTTCGGCCCGGTGGTGACCTTCATCTTCCTGGCGACGATCCTGACCGGCATCATGATCGCTATCTACATGATCTTCAACCTCTCGTGCCTGCGTCCAGTGAGACCGGACTGGCGATCGGCATCTGGTATGTGATCGGCGTCGTCGTGCTGATCTACTTGTACGTGCGCCATCCGTCCCGGCTGCCCGAGATGAAGCGCGTCTTCGCCGACGAGCCGGTTAGCGGAGGCGGGCAGCCTGTGGTTAGCGGGGAGACGGCATGACAGACGGCGAGGTCAGCGCCACTGAGGGATACCTTGATGTCCCCGGCGGCCGCGTCTGGTACCGCAGCGTCGCTGGCCCGGGCGCGGGCGACCGCGTGCCGCTACTCTGCCTGCACGGCGGCCCTGGCTTCACCCATTACTACCTCGAGCCGCTGGAGGCGCTCGCCGACCGCCGCCAGGTGATCTTCTACGACCAGCTAGGCTGCGGCAACTCCGACCGTCCCGACGACACATCGCTGTGGACCGTGGACCGGTTCGTCGAGGAACTCGCCCAGGTCCGCGCCGCGCTGGGGCTGGACGAGCTGCACCTGTTCGGCAGTTCGTGGGGCGGCATGCTGGCCATGCAGTACACCCTCGACCGCAAGCCGGATCTGCACAGCCTGATCCTGTGTGGCAGCCCGGCCAGCATGATCCGCTGGGTGGCGGACTGCGACGAACTGCTCGCCGCCGAGCCCGATGAGGTACGGCACGTCATCCGGCAGCACGAAGCCGACGGCTTCACCGCCTGCCCGGAGTACCAGGCCGCGATTCTCGGCTTCTACCGCGCGCACGTCTGCCGGATGAACCCGTGGCCTGCCGGGTTCGAGCGGTCTTTCGCAGAGGCCGGCTACCAGGTCTACAACACGATGAACGGGCCGAGCGAGTTCACTGTCACCGGGACGCTGAAGACCTGGGACATCATGGACCGGCTTGGCGAGATTTCGGTCCCGGCGCTGCTCGTCGGCGGTCGCTACGACGAATGCACGCCGGGGCACCTGACCGAGATGGCGAACCGGATCGCGGGCTCGCAGCTGGAGATCATCGAGGACGCGTCACACCTCTGCTTTGCTGAGCAACCTGTGGTTTTCTCCAACCTCGTCAACGAGTTCCTCAGTCGCCGCGATTAAATGCTGCCATGACAACTGAGCGGATCGAGGTCCAGCGGACCATCCAGGCGGACCCGGCTGCGATCTTCGCGATTCTCCGGGATCCGCAGGGCCACGTGACGATCGACAGCTCCGGCATGCTGCAGTCGGCGGACGGCGAGCCGGTGAGCGCCGTCGGCGACAGCTTCATCGTGCACATGGACCGCGAGTCGCTCAATGACTACCCGGAACTCGGACGCTACGACGTGACGGTCACTATCTCGGCGTACCAGCCCGACCGGGAGATCGCCTGGACCATACTCGGCAAGATCCGCCCGCAGATCGGGCACGTGTACGGCTACCGGCTCGAGCCGGTGGCTGACGGCACGCTGGTGACCTCGTATTACGACTGGTCGCAGATCCATCCGCAATGGCGCGACGCAGCCATCTTCCCGGTCATCTCCGAGGGTGCGCTGCGCGCAACGCTCGGAATCCTCGCCAGGACCGTTGCCAGCGATTAGCCAGTACGAAGCCAGACGGCGCAGTCTGCCGGCAGCAGCTCGCCAGCCAGCGGTCCGCTGCCCAGCAGCAGCCCGGAGTGCTCCGGCAGCCGGATTGGTTCAGCGGAGATGTTGACGACACACCGCACGCTGGACCCCCGATCGAAAGCCAGCACGCCCGGCGCTGAGGGCAGCCACGTCATCGGGCCATCCCCGAGAGCCGGCGCCGACCTGCGGATTGCTAGCGCCGCCCGGTACAGCTCGAGCATCGAGCCGGACGTGCCGGTTTCGGCTTCGACGGTGAGCTCGCGCCACTCCTTGGGCTGCGGCAGCCACGGCTCCGCGGTCGCGGTAGCTGGCGAGAAGCCGAAC
The DNA here is from genome assembly GCA_963831615.1 of uncultured Actinomycetota bacterium. Taxonomy (GTDB): domain Bacteria; phylum Actinomycetota; class Actinomycetes; order Streptosporangiales; family Streptosporangiaceae; genus JAJYUU01. The sequence goes on from CAWHQU010000011.1 coordinate 207,369, forward strand.
GGCGGCTCCAGGCCAGACCAGGGCAGCGGCACCCGGCTGCCGTCGCGGCCGGGATCGGCGCCGCCGGTTCGCTGCCAGATCGGATCCTGGCGCCGCTCGTCCGGGATGTCCTGCACCTCCCAGAGGCCTAGTTCCTCGCCCTGGTAGACGTAGACCGAGCCAGGCAGCGCCATGGTGAGCAGCGCCGCTGCCCTGGCACGGCGAGTGCCGAGTTCCAGGTCCACCGGCATGCTGTGGAAGTAAGCACGGTGCTGGAGGCTGAACGCCGTGTCCGGGCGGCCGAGCCGCGACACGATTCGGTCCACGTCGTGATTGGACAGCACCCAGGTGGCAGGGGCTCCGGCGGGCGCGTTCAGCGCGAGTGTGTTGTCGATCACCTCGCGCAACGCCGCGGCATCCCACGGGCAGCTCAGGTACGGGAAGTTGAACACTGTGTGCAGTTCACCCGGACTGACGTAGCGCGCCAGCCTGGCCGCGTCCGGGATCCAGATCTCGCCGATCAGCACCCGGCCGGAGTACTCGTCCGTCAGAGCGCGCCAGGACCGGTAGATCTCGTGCACGTCGTCCCGGTCGGTGAACGGATGGGCCGGGCCAGGCGGTTCGTCAGGGCCGACCTCTGGTAGTGCCGCGTCCTTGGTGAGCAGTGCGGCCGAATCGATCCTGATGCCGTCCGCGCCCCGGTCAAGCCAGAACCGCAGCACCTCCTGGAACTCCGTGCGCACATCCTGATTCGCCCAGTTGAAGTCCGGCTGCTCAGGCGCGAACAGGTGCAGGTACCACTCACCAGGCGACCCGTCTGGCTCGGTGACGCGGGTCCAGGCGGGGCCGCCGAAGATTGACTGCCAGCCGTTCGGCGGAAGCTCACCGTCGGCGCCCCGGCCCGGACGGAACCAGAACCTGTCCCGCTCGGCTGATCCCGGTGCCGCCGCCAGCGCCGCGGCGAACCAAGGGTGCCGGTCAGAGCCGTGGTTCGGGACGATGTCGATGATGATCCTGATGCCGACGGCGTGGGCTTCGGCGATCAGCGAGTCGGCATCTGCGAGCGTGCCGAAGACGGGCTCGATGGCGCGGTAGTCGGAGATGTCGTAGCCGGCGTCGGACATCGGCGACGGGTACCACGGATTGAACCAGATCGCGTCAATGCCCAGGCCGGCCAGGTAGCTCAGGTGCTCCCGGACGCCGGCCAGGTCACCGGTTCCGTCTCCGTTACCGTCGGCGAAGCTGCGCACGTACAGCTGGTAGATGGCGGCGCTCCGCCACCACTCCGCGTGGGGCGCGGTCGGCCGGCCGGGGCCGTGCGATCCGAGGTCGAGCACGGGAACCTGCTTTCTGTCATCGGGCGGGCATGGGCGGCAGACCAGCCGGCTGCCGGCAGCCGGCGGCTCGTGATGCGGGCGGAAGTTCGGTGGTGCCGGGACCGGTGGTTACCCTCTGATACCTCCGGCGGTCAGGCCGGCCATGATGTTGCGCTGGAAGATCAGGAAGAACACGATGGCCGGGATCGCCGCCATCGCAGACGCGGCAATGATCAGGTTCTGCGGGTTGGCGCCGTAGGCTGCCTGCCAGATTCCGACGCTCAGCGACTCCCTGGTCGGGCTGTAGCCGTACTCGGCCAGGAGCGGCCAGAGGAAGTCCTTCCACACCGCGACCAGCGCGAAGATCGACACGACCCCGATAATCGGCCGCGATATCGGCAGCACGATGCGCCACAAGATCTTCAGGCGGGACGCGCCGTCGATCGAGGCGGCCTCGAGGTAGTCGGCCGGGATCGAGTCGAAGAACCGCTTAAGCAGGAAGATGCTGAACGCGTTGGCGACGGACGGCAGCCAGATTGCCTCCGGGCTCCCGATCAGATTCCAATGCAGGATGGGCTCGTCAGCCATGGTTACGTACTGCGGGATGACCAGCACGGTGCTCGGGATCATCAAGGTGGCGAGCATCAAGAAGAAGATCGCGTTCCCGAGGAAGGGCCGCAGTTTCGACAGCGCGTATGCGGCGGTCACGTCGAAGACAAGCTGGAACGCCAGCGCGCCGAACGCGTAGTACAGCGTGTTCCACAGCAGCCTGGCCATGTCCAGCCGGTCCCACGCCTGGACATAAGTGCTGGGGTAAATGTGGTGCGGGTAGAGCGTCGGTGGTGTGGCGATCGCTTCCTGAGTGGACTTCAGGCCGTCGCTGAACAGGAAGTACAACGGCCCGATGAAGACCAGCGTGAAGACGACGATGACCAGGGTCAGGATGACCCGGTAGGTGATCTTGCCAGAGCGCCGGTTTAGTTGCGCGCTGGATATCAGGGTCCTGGTGCTGCCGCTCGTCTCCCGGCGTCGGCGCGCGCCGTCGGGGCCGGCCGCACCCGAAGCCCTGACGCTGGCTGTGCCGAGTATTGCCATTTCGTCCCTCCCTCAGGCCCTGCGCTCGCGGGTGGCCCACAGGAACCCGCCGGAGAAGACGGCGAGCACCAGCATGAGGATCACGCCCAGGGCCGACGCGGCGTTGTAGTTGCTGGAACCACTCAGCTGGAACGCGTATTGATACATGAGCATCACAACGGACTCGGTGTTGTCTCCGACGCCGCCGCCGCCGTTGGTCAGCACAAAGGACTCGACGAACATCTGCATGGTTGCGACGATCTGCAGCATCAGCAGCATGATCAGGATCAGCCTGGTCTGCGGGATCGTGATGTGGCGGATGCGCTTGAACAGGCCCGCACCGTCCAGCTCGGCGGCCTCGTAGAGCTCACCAGGGATGTTCTGCAACGCGGCCAGATAGATCAGCGTGGCGCCGCCCATGTTCATCCAGGTGGACGCAATCACAACGGAGATCATCGCGGTGCTGATAAATCCGGTGCCGGGCTGGAACACCCATTGCGACGTCGGCAGGTGCAGTGTGTGCAGGATGTCGTCGAACAGGCCGTACTGCGGGTTGTAGAAGTAGGCAAACAGCAACAGCGCCGAGGCGGGCGGCAGCATGACCGGCAGGTAGACGAGCACCCGCAAGTAGCCCCGCGCGTGCCGCAACTCATTCAGCAAGATCGCCACGCAGAACGGGACCGCGTATCCGATGACGAGTGCGAGCAGACTGAATTCCAGCGTGTTCCGCCAGGCCAGCCAGAATGTCGGGTCGTGGATGATGCGGTCGTAGTTGACCCAGCCCGCCCAGGTGTAGCCGCCCCCGTAGACCGCCTTCTGGAAGCTCAGGATCACTTCGCGGACGATCGGGTACCACGAGAAGAACGTGAAGCATGCAACCGCGCCGATGAGGAACCCGTACGCTGACAGATTCCGCCTGACCTTCTGCCCGAACCGGCCCGCAATCACCTGGCTCGAGGCCGACCGCCGAGCGTCCGCCTTGTGCAGCGTCACGACATCTGCCATCGCGTCTCCCTGTCGCCTTTGAGCCGATGCTTAATCCGGCCGGCCGGCCCGCCCCCGCGGAGCCGGCGTGGGGGCCGGCCCCGCTTTCCGGCCCCCACGCTTGCGTTGCCGGGATTACCCGACTATGCGATTACGAGCTGAACTGCAACAGGTCGTCGACGTTGGTCGCTGAGGTCTTCAGCAGCGCCGGGATGTTGACGTTCGGCTCGGTCAGGACGGCCAGCATCATCGGGTCCAGCGTCTTGTAGACAGCCTGGGCATCGAACGGCTCGCCGTCGCTGACCTCGTTGGCATCGACGTAGGCCTTGTAGTACGACTGGTTGATCGTCGTGTACTGGTCCCGCAGCGCCTGGACCTTCGCGCCGGCAGCGCCGTCGAACAACTCAGGCTCGGCGAAGCCGACCGGCAGCCCGTCCGCCTTCTGCCTGGCGAAGTTAAACGTCACCCCGCTGCCTGGCGTCAGGTCCTCGAAGTCGATGAACTTGATGCCGGCCTGGATCTGTGCGGGTGTGTCGGACTTGGCGAAGACGTAGGCATTGCCGCCGCCAAGTGAGCCAGCAGGCGTGCCGGTCAGGCTGGGCAGCGGGCCCATGCCGATGTCGTTGATGTTGCCCTTGTCTACGGTGGTGATCTCGTTGTAGATGTCATCGGGCGCGGCGATGTACATGCCGAGCTTGCCGGCACCGAACTGCGCCTGCAGCGTTCCCCAGGCAAGGCCCTGCGTGGCGCTCATGGCCTTGTCGGTGAACCGCAGCGTGTGCAGCGCCTGCAGGATCGCAAGACCGTTGGCGTTGTCGAAGCCCGCCGTCGGCGGGACGGCGTTTGTGACCGTTGTGCCGCCAAGTGCGTCCATGTAGGACGCGAAGTGCCAGCCGCCGTTGTTGCCTGCGCTGTAGTCTCCCCAGCCCTCGATACCGTGCCCGAGCGCTGCGATCTTCGTGGCGTCCGTCTCCACCTGCGCCCAGGTCGTCGGCGGGTCGTTCGGGTTCAATCCCGCCTGGCTGAACAGCGCCCGGTTGTAAATGAGCCCTTGGGTGTAGGTGTTGGTCGGCAAGCCGTAGATAGTCTTGCCCGCGGTCACTGCCTTCATCGCCGACGGCACGATGTCCTTGAGGTTCGGCACGGTCTTGGAGTTCACGTACGAGGTGATGTCGGCAGCCTGGCCAGCGGTCAGGACCTGCGGCAGGTCCGTGAAGTCGATGTAGAAGATGTTCGGCTCGGTTCCGGCCCGCAGCTGCGCGGTGAAGACGGGAAGGTTTGTGCAGGGGTAGTTGTAGACGCTCTGGATCGTGATGTTCGGGTTGGCCTTCTCGAACGTCGCGATGTCCTCGACCCATTGCTTGTGCTGAACCGGGTTCTGCGCTTGCGTTGGCGCGCAGTTGATGCTGACGGTCACCTTGCCGCCAGCCGACGGCGACGCGCTGCTACTCGAGCAGGCCGCAGCCCCGAGCCCTAGCACCGCCGCGACGGTGACGGCAGCAATGGTGCGGCCGCCAGACCGCCGCTGAAGCTGTCTGCTCATCGATCAATCCTTCTTCCTTGGGCTGAACGTGGGCGATCTCGCGCGCCCTGGCCGCGGTGGCAGCAGGCGAGAGCTCGTCGGCCGTATCCGGTGAATGATCCCGAATCCGACCAGCATGCGCCACGCCTTGGGCGCCGTGCTGTGTTGCACTGAACATACTGAGATGAACATCTGACAGCAAGATGTTGATGAAACTTTGCAAGGACACAACTTGGTTACGAGGATCTCGTATCTTCGCTACCAGGTCAGCCCGAAACCTGAGGTTACGACCGACTTTCGGCTACACCCGCAGCCCAACACGGCTGGTCACGCAGCTAGGCATCGAAACAGGGTGATCCAGGTCACGCAAAATATTGCCTGTGGATGTCGTATTGTTGCGCCATGACGCGAACTCCCGCCCGGCGGCTTGCCGAGGTCGCCCAGAAGGTCGGGGTCAGTGAAGCCACCGTGAGCCGTGTGCTGAACGGCAAGCCCGGCGTCTCGGACAGCACCAGGGAGGCTGTTCTCACGGCGCTGGACGTGCTCGGTTACGAGCGCCCGACCCAGCTGCGTGGTGACCGCGCCCGGCTCATCGGCCTTGTCCTGCCCGAACTGCAGAACCCGATCTTCCCCGCGCTAGCCGAGGTCATCGGCGGCGCGCTCGCACAGCGCGGGTTCACTCCGGTGCTCTGCACCCGGACGGCGGGCGGTCTGTCCGAGGCGGATTATGTCGACATGCTGCTCGACCAGCACGCGTCAGGAGTGGTCTTCGCCGGGGGGCACTTCGCGGAGATTGCCGCGCCGCATGATCACTACCGGCTGTTGCACAGCCGTGGGATCCCGGTCGTACTGATCAACGCGGCTATCGACAACCTCGAGTTCCCCTGCGTTTCGACCGACGACGCGATCGCAGCCGGGCAGGCCTTCCGGCACCTGGCGTCGCTCGGGCACGAGCGGATCGGTCTAGTGCTCGGCCCGGAAGACCACATGCCGTCCCGACGGAAGCTCAGCGCGTTCGCCGAGCATGTCGAACGGACCGGCATCGCCGTCGCGCCGGTAGAGCACGCGCTGTTCTCCCTGGAGGGCGGTCAAGCGGCAACGAGCCGGATGCTGCGGCTGGGCGTGACCGGCGTCGTCTGTGCCAGCGACGTCCTCGCGCTGGGGGCGATCCGCGCCGTCCGCAGGGCAGGGCTGTCGGTGCCCGGCGATGTCTCGGTCGTGGGGTACGACGACTCGGCCTGGCTCAACTCCACCGACCCGCCGCTGACCACCGTCCGCCAGCCGATCGAGGCCATGGGCAAAGCAGCCGTCGCCCTGCTCGTCAACCAGATGGAAAGCGTCTCGGTCTATCCCGAGGAGTTGCTGTTCGAGCCCGAGCTTGTCGTGCGCAGTTCCACTGGCCCGGCACCGGTGCACGCCGTGCCGGACCTGGGCGTCTCGGTCGCAGCGAGCTGATTGCGACGCCGAGCTAACCCCGGGATTGTGGCTTACTAGCCCAGCTCGGTGGTGAGGAACTGCTGCCAGGTCTCCGAGCCGACGGTGTGTCCTGGCGGCGGCAGCAGGGCGCCATTGCGGACTGCCCGGGTGCCGGGTATCCGCACCGGCAGGACCCATCGGCGACGATTAGTCGCGTTCAGGTAATCCCGAAGCAGGTCCGTCCAGTCGCTTACCTGCGGTGGTCTGTCGGGTAGTCCCCAGTGAGGCGATGTGGTCGATGCCAACGATCGACACGTACGCGAGGTGGGCAGAACCCGTCCGGGACGCGGCTAGCACGAGGTTTCGCGTTGCCTCGGCGTCGCCCCTCGTGCTGGTCGCGCAGTGAATGATCGCCCGCGCCCCTGCCACCGCCGGCTCGATGCCCTGGCCGGTCCGGAGGTCTGCGGTGAAGAACGTGACGTCTCTTGGGACGGGCTTCTCATGGCGGGCGAGTACGCGGACGTCACACCCGCTGCCCCGGAGCCGTGCGACGACAAGCGTCCCGAGGCGGCCGGTGCCGCCAGTGACAAGCACCGGCTGGGCCATGAGGGACGAACGTGACGCGCTCGCAGAGGATCTCCCGGCCTATCAGGGGCTCGACGGTGCCGGGCGGCCCTCCGGCATCCCGGAGAGCCGCCCGGCTACTAGATACGTTTGCTCAGCCGGGGGTCACGTTCCAGCCGGGGGCGATGAACACCATGCCTTGCGGCCCGAACACCGGCCCGCTGACGGGCACCCGGGTGATGTGCCCGGTCCACGGGTTGAGCTGGCCAAGGTAGTTCGGCGGGAAGCCCTTCGCCGGGCAGGTGGCCGGGGCATTGTCCGCGTCGCACGGAGTGACTGCGACAAAGACAGTGCCAGCCTGGAACGGGCCGGTGATGACATCGATGGTGCCGCCACCGGTGTTGGCGACGTAGAGCTTGCCGTGCGGGCTGCGGGCCCAGGCAGTGTCGTCCACTGACTGGGACAGCCGCAGCACAGCCAGGTGACTGCCCAGCTTGCCCCTGCGCAGCACGAAGATCTGCTCCTTGTCGCCCTGGCTGGTCAGCATGAAGTCGCCGGCGAACCGCGGGCCGGAAGCGGGCACGATCTCGTTCGAGTCCGGGTCGGTGAGTGCGAGCTTGCGGGTCCTGCCTGCGTGGCGGCCCAGGTTCGCGACCCTGGCGGCAGCCTCGTCGTAGAACAGCGGCTTCACCACCGCGAGGTGCTTGGCGGTGCGGAAGATCACCCGGTACACCGCCGGGTACGTCGGCTGCGGGGCCGGCTTGCTGCCGGTGACTGTGCCGGGCGCGGACGCGCTGACCAGGATCAGGCCGCCGTAGATCGAGATGGCGTCAGTCCCGCCGTTGTGCGGCAGCGGGCTCGCGTTGTAGCGGTAGTGCGTGATCTGCGAGCCCTTGGGTGCGGCCGGCCTGATCGTGTAGATGCTGGAGTTGGCATCCTCGTCAACCGTCGCGATGAGCACGCCGAGTTGCGTATCGGCGGTGATGCCATCACATTTCCCGCGCAGATCCCACTGGTCCACTACGTGGCCGCCGGGCGTGAACTCCACCACGGTGCTGTCAGCGTTGCCGTCCGAGGTCGGCTGGCCCTGCGGCCCTACCCCGTTCTGGAAAGCGGTGAAGATGTGGTGCCCGAGTACGGTGATGTCGTCAGGGCTGCTCAGGGGGTCGGTCTTTGGCGTCGGCGAGCCAACCGGGACGAACGTATGGGAGAGCGTCGCTCCGTTGATGACCACCTGAGCACGGAACGACGGATGGTGCCCGGCCGGCTGATGGGCAGAGCCGGTAGCAGGCATCGCCAAGGCGGGCCCGGCGAGTGCCAGGCTGGCGATCGCCGCCGAGATGGCTGCAGCGAACTTCGCGGTGCGCGTAGCTGTCGGAAGCAAGGCGCCTTCTTTCCTGGGTAGCGGGCCTTCCCGGATTGCTGGTGAATCAGGGACGAGACTCGTTGTACGCGGGCCGGATGAAGCTCCGGCGAATCGCAGCGAGCACCCAGGTGAACGGAACTTCCGCTGATCGCAAAGTCAGCCAGCGGCCAGGCCGCCCCTAGGACAGCACGCGCCTGCGGAAGTTGCGTAGCCCGATGGTCAGGAACACCACGCCGAACGCCGCGACCACCGGGTAGACGACGTACAGATGCATATGCGGCGCTGTGGTGAACGCGGCCCGCATGCCCTCGTTGACGTAGATCAGCGGGTTGATCAGCACGATCGTCTGCAGCCAGTGCCAGCCGCCGACGGTGACCGGGGCCAGCCTGGTCCAGGAGTAATACGTACCGCCGAGGAATGTGATCGGCAGGATGATGAAGCCGAACATGAGCCCGATGTTCCGCGGCTCGAAGCTGGTGCCGAGCACCAGGCCGAGTCCGGCCATCGCGATGCAGGCCAGCGGCACGAAGGTCAGGATCAGCAGCCAGTGCAGAGTCAGATGTGCGTGCACACCGGGCGCGTGCACCACGGACGCGATCGGCAGCACGATGATCGCCGACAGCACGCCCTGCGCCGCACCGGACAGCACTTTCGCGACCGCGACCAGCCAGATCGGGCACGGCGCCTGCACCCGGTCCTCGATCTCCCTGGTGAACCCGAACTCCTGCGCCATGGCCAGCGCGATCGACTGGACACCCTGGAACATCACCGAGATGCCGACGACTCCCGGCACCAGGATGGTCGCGAACGCTGACTCCGCCGCGGCACCATGGCCGCCGATCCCCTGGCCGATCTTCGGGAAGACATACAAGAACACAAAGCACAGGAGAAACGGCTGAATAATCGTCCGCAGCACGAACTCCCAGAGATGCTTGCGGAGCACAACCAGGTCTCGGAGCATCAGTGCGCCGAGCGCGGTCCAGCTAGCGGCGGCAACCGAGCGGGTAGGCCCGCCGCCGATCGTGACGGTCTGCGTCGTCTGCTGCGTCACGGAGGTGGCCATCAGTCCCTCAGTTCCTTGCCGGTCAAGTTGATGAACACCGTTTCCAGGCTGGGCTCGGCAACGGACAGGTCGGCCAGGTCATAGCCGCCGCGCTCGGCGGCAAGCACGATGCGCGGTATCAGCCGTTCCCGGCCCTTAACGTGAAGTTCCAGGCCCCCTTCGACGAGACGGGTACGGGTGACGCCGGCTACCTCCGCGAGCAGCAACTCGGCGAGCCGGCCGGCGTCACCGGCCGTCTTGATAGTGACGACGTTGTCAGCGCCGATGCTCTGCTTAAGCGCGGCCGGAGTGTCCAGCGCAAGGATCTTGCCGTGGTCCATGATTGCCACGCGGTCGCAAAGCTGGTCGGCTTCCTCCATGTAGTGCGTGGTGAGCAGGATCGTCTGGCCGGCCCGGTGCAGCTCCCCGAGCAGATCCCACAGCGCCAGCCTGCTCTGCGGGTCCAGGCCCGCGGTCGGCTCATCGAGGAACAACACCGACGGGCGGTGGAAGATCGCCCTGGCCACCATCAGCCGCTGCGCCATGCCACCGGACAACGCGTACACCGAGGCCTTCGCCCACCGCGATAGCTGGAATTGCTCCAGCAGCTCGTCGGCCAGCCGACGGGATTCCCGCGCGCCGATGCCGAACAGCCGGCCGTGAAAATAGAGGTTCTCCCAGACGGTGAGCTGCCGGTCCAGCGTGTTCTGCTGCGACACGATCCCGCTGAGCTGCTTGGCCAGCGCCGGGTGGGCGGCCACGTCGATGCCCGCGAGCAGCGCCCTGCCGGAGGTCGGCACTACTCGCGTCGTGAGCATGCCAGCGGTCGTCGTCTTCCCCGCACCGTTCGGCCCGAGCAGGCCGAAGATCTCGCCAGCCTGGACGTCCAGGTTCAGCTTGTCGACGGCGGCGAAGTCCGCGCCCGGGTACACCTTGGTCAGGTCCTCGGTGTGAATGACCGGGCCGGTGCCGTTGCTGGAGCGGCTGGTCGCGCTCGCTTCCGCGGGTGCAGTGCTGATAGCCGGCCTTTCCTTCATCGCAGAAATAGGTAATGGGCACCCCAGGGCACCGTCAAGGCGGCTGGCTGACTAGCCAGTCATGCCTGCATCCCGGATATTGTCGGCCTCATGCTGACTCGCGCCCTGTCCCTGGTGCATATCGATTTCGCCCCTCGGCACCGTCAGCCTAGCTGGCTACGCGTCCTGATTGCCTCGGTGGCCGCCATCGCCGGCTCGCTAGCGGCGGACGCCATCCTGGTGGTCATCGGGCAGGCCGTGTTCCCGTCCGCCAAGGGCTACGTGCACTTTCAGTTTCACGACTACGCCAGGCTCACGGTCATCGGCGTGATCATCGCCTGCATCGGCTGGCCAGTGGTGACGAGAGTCAGCTCGCGGCCACGCTGGCTGTTCTTCTGGTCGGCGATCGCGATCACGCTGGTTCTGTGGCTGCCCGACCTGTACATCCTGCATGGCGGCGCGCCAGGCGACGCAGTTGCTGTCCTGATGGTCATGCACGCTGCTATCGCCGTCGTGACCTACAACTGCCTGGTCCGGATCGCGCCTATCCGGGACGCCGCCAGGCCGCCGGGCCGGGCAGCACCCACGACGCCGAGGCAGCCCGGCCGGCACGCCAGTACGCGAGCCGGCTAACGCGTGACGTCCGGTCAGCCCCGCCAGTTGCCGCTGTCGGCGCTGCTTTCGCAGGCCCTTGTCGCGTTCACGATCGAGTTCGACAACGCCGCTGAGCAGCAGATCCAGCACCGCACTACCCGGCACGGCGGCTCGGGCCGCGATGTCTGGCTCGTCTCGATGGCGATGTGGCTGAACTGCATGCGCTACGTCAGCACGGATCCGGTCAGGGTAGGCGACATCGGCAGGCTGGCCCGCTGCGGGACGAACCTTGACGGCATGCGCCGATGGCGCTACCTCACGCTCGAGCCGGACCCGGCGGATACCCGGCCCAAGCCGCCTGACCGGGACCTGCTGGCCCGCGCTACTGCGCGCGGCATGCAGGCGCGCGAAGTCTGGGAACCTCTGACTGGTGTCATCGAGCAGCGCTGGCGAGACCGCTTCGGGGCCGACGAGACCGGGACGCTGACCGCAACGCTGCAGACCCTGGCCGATCGGATGGGCGGCTGGCTGCCGGACTGCCTGCCGATCCTCGGCTACGGCTTGCTGAGCATCGACAGAACTCCCCAGGCGAGCCGGTATCTCGCCAATCAGGCCGACGGGGTGACCGCAGCTGACCAGGCTCAGGACAGTCAGCGGACGCTGCCGCTCCCGTGGCTGCTCGCCCGGGTCCTGCTCGCGTTCGCCATCGAATTCGAGCACGAGACTAGGCTGTCGCTCGCCATTTCGGCCAACCTGCTGCGGCTCCTCGACGAGGACGGTACCCGGGTCCGCGACCTGCCGGTTCGGAGCGGGGTGTCGGCCGAGGGCCTCTCAATGGCAACTGGCTTCACTGGTAAACGCCAGCTCACCGTCGTCGAGTCTGATCCGGCCGGCGGGAAGTGGAAGGTCGTCAGGCTGACTCCGGACGGTGTCGCGGCCAGGCAGGTTTATCTGGACCTGACCAGCCAGCTCGAGCAGCGCTGGCAAGCCCGGTTCGGGAGTGCCACTGTCACCGCGCTGCGGCGTGAGCTGGAGCGGCTGGCCGGGCAGGGCGGGCCCGGCTCGCCGCTGTTCGCCGGCCTGGAGCGGGACCCGTCCGGGTGGCGAGCTGCCGTTCGCGCGCCGGTGACACTGCCGCACTACCCGATGGTCTTGCATCGCGGCGGGTATCCCGACGGTAGCTGAGTCTCGTGGTTCCGCCACGGCGCCGGGCATACAACGGCTGTTCCGTACCTGCTCGCTGAGGTCTATGCTGCCAATTAGGTGAGCCGGGAAGCCTGGTCGGCGCGAAGTGGCAACTGTCCGATTCGTCCGCTAGGAGCGCCATGACTGCCGAGACTTCACGCTCACCCGCTAACACAGCTACAGCCGTCCCGCAAGCAGCGCCGATGAGCCTCTGGGGCCGGTCGACTCCGCCCAGCTGGCCATGGCGGCGTGGCGCGCTGCTTCTGGCCGGGGCCGCGCAACTCATCACCATTTCGGCGCTGACCAGCGCCGACCGCCTGCCCGTGAGCTGGTGGGCGCTGCTGCTGGCAATTGCGCCCGCGCTGCTTGCAGCGGTCGCCGCGTTCGGCCCGACAACAGTCCGGGTGCCTGCCGCCTGGGCCGCCGCGGTCGTCATGCTCGCGGGACTCATCGGGGGCATCTTGCATATCGGCTTGTTCTTCGCTCCCGCCCTCATCGTCATGGTGGTCGGGGCGCTGAAGCTCAGCCGGGAATCTGCATAATCGCAGGCCCGGCCGGGGATCAGGACAGCGGCAGCACCTGGGTACTGAGCGTCCGCCGCTCCGTCACCAGCACATGACCGTTCGACAGCGGCGTCCAGCCGGGCTGCGGCCAGTTTGAGCTCGCGACAACCACAGCCCGGTCAGTCGCGCGGTAGGCCAGGTCGAAGTAGGCCGCGATGTCCGGCTGGCCGTAACCGCTTGCCCGCAGCTTGGCTTCCGGCACGCGGTCGCGGTGGTGCCAGCTGATTGCGTAAAGCTTGTCAGGGGACAGCAGGATCGCGTTCAGGCTGTTCGGCTCGAACCTGGCGTCGATGTCGGCGACCGCGTCCGCGATCGCGGCCACCATGTCTCCGTCATGGCTGGCAAGCCGCGACATGATGAGCAGGAAGTACCGCTCGCTATCGGTCGTGCCGCCCAGCTGGCCTTCCCACTGCGGTGGCAGCATCTCGGGCAGCCGGTCCTGCGGATGGATGGCGCCGTTGTGCGCGAACACGTACTGGCCGTACCGGAACGGGTGACTGTTCTGCTCGTTCACGCCAAGGCCGGGGGTTGCCCAGCGGAGATGCACGAGCCCGAGGTCGGACAGCGGTTCACGGGCGAGTTTGTCGTACTCAGCCTCGCTGTCGGCACGGATCGGTGACTTGCGGATGATCTGCTCGGTGCCCTCATACCAGGCCATGCCCCACCCATCGCCGTGGAGCGCGCATAGTCCGGTGAAGTCGCGGAGACCATCGGCGCCGATCAGGTCCTCCAGCGACGCCTCTTCAACCGCGCAGTAGGCAAGCAGCCGGCACATGCAACCTCGTTTCCTTAGAGGAATTTGCCCATTCCCCCGGCGACGTCGATCGACGCGCCGGCGATGTAGCTAGCTCGGTCACTGGCCAGGAACGTCACCAGGCCAGCGACCTCGTCAGGCCGGCCGAACCGGCCAAGCGGCACCTCGGCGGCAGCCAGCTGGCCGAAGAACTCCTCGGCTGGCATATCGGGCGCCCGGCGGCGGTGGATGTTCTGCCATTGCGGAGTCTCGACCAGGCCGATGTTGACGCTGTTGACCAGGATTCCCTCCCGGCCCAGCTCGATGGACAGCGCCTTCGACAGGCTGAGGCAGGACGCCCTGTTCACCGAGGAGGCGAGGAAGGCAGGATCGGGGTAGCGGGCGTACACGGCGTTAATGTTGATGACCCTTGCAGATTGACTCCGCCGCAGCTGCGGCAGCGCAGCCCTGGTGCACCGGATCTGCGAAAACAGCTTGACCTCGATGTCGGCATGCCAGTCGTCATCGGTCAGCGTGCCGAACCGGCCCGGCCTGGCACCGCCAGCATTGTTGACCAGGATGTCCAGGCCGCCGAGGGCCGCGGTCGCATCGTCGATGAAGCTGACTACCTGGTCCGGATCTGTCACGTCGCACGGCAGGGCGTGCACGGTGCCGGCCCGGTGAGATCCAGCAGCGGCGGATCCAGCAGCGGCGGATCCAGCACCGGCGGATCCAGCACCGGCGGCAGCCTTCTTCGTCAGTTCCGCGGCCGTTTCGTCCAGCTCGGCGGCGTTCCGGGAACAGATCACGACCGATGCGCCCTCCGCCAGCAGCTCGGCCGCGATTTCCTTGCCGAGGCCCTTCGACCCGCCGGTGACGATCGCCTTGCGGCCCGTCAGCCCGAGGTCCATCTAGGCCTCGCTCCCGGTGGTTTCGTCGGCGTCGTCGGCCTCGCCGACGGTGTCGGCTTGCGCGCCCGCGAGCTTGAGCAGGCTCACCCGCGGCGGGGCGAACACGTCGATCTCCAGGCAGTGGCTGTCGGTAGTCCAGGCACCATGCGGGACCCAGGCGGGCACGACCGCGACGTCCCCCTTGCGCATGACGCGTACGTCGCCGTCCAGGTCGAAGGTGAACTCGCCGTCGAGCACGATGACGATCTGCTCCTCCTCGTGCACGTGCCGCGGCGCTTCCGCGCCCGGCTCGAACCTGACGAAGTTCGTCATCGCGCGCTGCCCGGTTACCGGCCGGAACCCGAGCCCGGGCACGAACTCGACCGGACTGATCGCGTCTACGTTGACGTAGCGGCCAGGACCGGCCGGCTCGCCTTGCGCCTCCGTGGTGAAGTGACTCGCGGCGTCACCAAGGGATTCGTCGCTCACCGTTGCTCCAGAGCGGTTGTCACTACCTCGCCGATGCGGCGGATGCCGTCGTCGATCAGTTCGTCAGCGACCCGACTGTACGCGAGACGGATCTGCGGCGCGCCGTCGTCTCCGGGGTAGAAAGGCCGTCCCGGCACGTAGGCGACTTTCCGCGCCCGCGCCGCCGCCGATAGCGCCACCGTGTCCACTCCGTCTGGCGCGGTGACCCAGATGTAGAAGCCTCCCCGCGCCGTGGTCCACGTCGTTCCCTGCGGCATGTGCGCCGTGAGCGCCTCGCTCATCAGCGCGGCGCGGCGTGCGTACAGCGCACGGGAGTCAACGATCTGCCGCTCCATGTGACCGCTGCGGCCGTACTCCTCCAGCATCCGCTGGCCGAGAGCGCCCGAGCACTGATCGGAATTCTGCTTGGCAACCACCAGCCGGCTGATGATCTCGGCCGGCCCGGCCGCCCAGCCCATCCGGAAGCCGGGGCAGAAGATCTTGGAGAACGTCCCGGCCTGCAGCACAACGTCCGGGGCCATCGACCACAAGCTGTCCGGCGGCGCCTGCTCGAAGTAGAGCTCCCGGTACGCGACGTCCTCGAGGATCAGGAACCCGTACCGCCGGGCCAGCGCGATCAGCTCAGTCCGGCGAGGCTCGCTCATCGTCAGCCCGGTTGGGTTCTGGAAGTCCGGGATCGTGTACAGGATCTTCGGGCGCAGGCCCGCGGCGAGCTGATCGGCGAGCAGGTCGGTTCGCAACCCGTCATCGTCGACCGGCACGCCATGGACGTCGGCCTCGTAGCCGCGGAACGCCATGATGGCGCCCAGGTAGGTCGGTGCCTCGACAACGACCGTGTCGCCGGTATCCAGGTAGCTCTTGGCGACCAGTTCCATGCAGTCGATGCCGCCGCTGGTGACCATCAGCTCTCCGGAGCCTGGCGTGCGGCCCTGAACCGCAGCGAGACGGCTGGCTACGTAGTCGCGCACGCTTGCGATGCCCTCGGTCGCTGAGTACTGCAAGGCGACACCCGGGTCCTTCGTGATCAGGTTGGCCGCTATCTCCGCCAGCACTCCGCTAGGAAACGTGGCCGGATCGGGAAATCCGCCCGAGAACGTGATCACGTCGGAGGCACCTGCCAGGGCGAGAATCGCGGTGATCTCGCCGCCTCCCAGTGTCTTCGTGCGCCTGGCGAGCGCGGCGTCCCAGCTCTGATCCATTGCTGCGGTCATTGGCGCTTTCCGTCCCTTGACAGCCGATCTTACAAATGTAAGAATTTCAAACCGCGTGCTTTACAGAAGCACGGCTGTGTTGCCTAGCATAACGCAACCTATTCGACTTCACGAACGGTCGGCTGGCATATGGCAACTGTCTCAGCGCCGCTGGCGAGGCTGGCCGACGTCACTTCGGCGGCCTCGCCGAAGGTGGAAGTGGATGACCTCGACCTCGCCTTGCTGCACGCGCTGGCGAAGGACGCGCGCCAATCGCAGCGCGCGCTAGCCAGGCAGGTTGAGGTGTCGCCTCCCGCTGTGGCAGACCGGATTGCGCGGCTGGAGCGTCTCGGCGCGATCAGGGGCTACCGGGTCGACGTTGACTGGGCGGCGCTCGGCTATCCGGTCGTCGTGTATATCGCGGTCACCGCAGGCCCCGGCATGGACCTGAGCGAGATCATCAAAGCGATTCAGGCACTGCCCGAGGCAGAGAGCATGACCGTAGTAACCGGCGGCTTGGACCTGCTGGTCCGGCTGCGGGTCCGGGATCACGCTCACCTGCGTGAGTTGCTGCTCGCGGAGATCTTCCAGATCAACGGCGTGCAGCGGACCGAGACATTCCTCTCACTTGCCGACGTGGAACCCGACAACTTCACCGCGGCAATGCTGGAGCTGATGAGCCAGCGTCGCAGTGCCACCCCCAAGAAGACCTGACCCTGTGGGCCAGGCGCCGGCAGGCCTTGCCTCCCGGCGTCCGGCTGACCTCCCGGGGTCTGGATGACTCCGGGTCTGGATGACAGAGACATAACCGCATCGGAGGACAGCCACGTGACCAGCAGCAGCCCGGCCGCCAGCCGACCTGACGCGCACGGCGTTGGTCAGCCAGGATTCGTTGCGCGCAACGGCCTGTACACACCCGAGCAGGCCGCCACCGTGCAGGAGGTTGCCAGCAAGATCCGCCAGCTGGACCTCCGCACCGTCCGGCTGGTGGTCGTGGATCAGCACGGAATGCCACGTGCCAAGTCGCTGTCGCCCGAGGTGGCCATCGCCGCGATGTCCAACGGCCTGGACTTCTCCGGCGCGATCTACAGCCTTGACACCGGCAACCAGGTGTTCGTGCCGGCCTTCGCCGCGGGCGGCGGGTTCGACATCGCCGAGTTCACCGGCTTCCCGGACGTCGTGCTCGTACCTGATCCGGCCACGTTCCGCGTGCTGCCCTGGGCCGACCGGACCGGCTGGATGCTGTGCGACGTGTACTTCTCCAATGGCCAGCCGATGCCGCTGGACGGCCGCGGGCTGATGCGGCGGTCGCTGGCGGAGCTCAGCGACGCCGGTTTCGATTACCTGGCAGGGATCGAGGTCGAGTACTACATCGTCAAGCTCGACTCCGACCACATCGCACCGGAGGACGCCGGGTTCACCCCGCCGGTGCCATCGGTCAGCGTCTTCGAGCGCGGCTACCAGTACCTGTCCGAGGTGCGGCTGGACGGCGTGGCGAGCACGCTGGAGGCGATCCGCGATGGCCTGACTGCCGTGGGCCTGCCGCCCCGCTCAATGGAGGACGAGTGGGGACCGGGCCAGATCGAGTTCAGCTTCAGCCCGATCGGGGGGCTAGCTGCCGCCGACGCCGTGGTCCTGTTCCGGTCCGCGGTCAAGCAGATCTGCCAGCGCCGCGGGCTGCTGGCGACCTTCATGTGCTCGCCTGCGCTGCCGAACTTCTTCCCGTCCGGCTGGCACCTGCACGAGTCGCTGCTCTCCCAGCAGGACGGGCGGAACGAGTTCGCCTGTGACGACGACTACCTGTCGGCGACCGGGCGGCAGTTCGTCGCCGGGCTGCTGGAGCACTCGCTGCCGATGAGCATTTTCGCGACGCCCACGGTCAATGGCTACAAGCGGTTCCGGCCGTACTCCTTCGCACCCGACCGGGTGTGCTGGGCGCTGGAGAACCGAGGGGCGCTCGTCCGCGTTCAGGGTGCGCCCGGCGACTCGAACAGCCACGTGGAGATGCGGATGGGCGAGCCCGCGGCCAACCCGTATCTGTACATGGCTGCGAACATCGCCGCCGGCCTCGACGGCATCCGCCGTGCGCTCGACCCGCCGCCACCGGTTGAAGCTGACCCGTACGTGACCAGCAACACCCCGCTCCCGGCATCACTCGCCGATGCGATCGGCTTGCTTGATCAGGACGAGTTCTTCCGCAAGGCGTTCGGCGACACCCTGGTCGACTACCTGCTGCAGATGAAGCGCTCGGAGGTAGCCCGCTACGAAGCAGCCATCGCTGAGAACCCGCCGCCGGAAGGCCAGAAGATCAGCGACTGGGAGATGCGCGAGTACTTCGAGTTCTACTGATCGCCGAGGAGGCACCGGATGACCTTGCAGCACATCGTGCTTTTCAGCTTTCCGCGCGAGCTGTCAGCGGAGGAGGCAGCGCAGATGCGGGACATGGTGGCCTCCTGGCCGGGCGAGATCGGCCTGATGACCAAGTGCCGCCTGGGCACGGACCTGACCTCTGCCCGCAACCGCGGCTACTCGCACCTGCTGTACACCGAGTTTCCGGACGAGGCGACGATGAACGCCTACCGCGCGCATCCGGTGCATATCAAGTTTATGGACTGGCTCGCGGCGCGCGACTGTACCCCGCTGGCCTTCGACTACGTGCTAGATGAGCAGACCGTCTTCATGCCCGAGCATGGGCCCCAGTAAGAGAGGACCGGAGGCATGGCCAACACCAGTACTGACCTGGGCGCCACTAAGGTAGGCGAACTCGCGCACGGATCCCTGCGGCTGTGGGACGCGATTGCGATATCCGTTTCCGTAATCGCACCGGGCATGGCGATGCTGCTGAACGTCAGCGGCGTTTCTTACGTCGCCGGCGGCTCCACCCCGCTGGCGTTCCTCCTGGGTGGCGTCGCCTGCCTGGCGCTCGCCTTCGTTGTCATCGGGTTCACCCGCCGGATGGCCACGGCCGGATACGCCTACACCTATGCCAGCCGCAGCCTGGGCAAGGAGGCCGGCTTCATGGCCGGCTGGCTTTATTTCTTTGGGTTCGTCTGCTTCGTGCCGATGACGATGTCTGGCGTCGGCTACCTCGCGGCCGACCTGCTCGGCCTGAGTCCGAAGCTGTGGATCGTGTTTTTCGTCATCGGAATGGCCCTCTTCCTGGTGCTGTCGGTCATCCGGATCAAGGTGACGACCCGGGTGCAGCTGGTCATCGGGATCATCACAGTAGCGGTCATCGTGATCATCGACCTGGTCACTACTGCCAAGGGCGGCAGCCACGGCCAGGCGCTGAGCGCGTTCAGCTTCAGCCACACCAACTCCGGCGGCTTCAACGGCGTCTTCTACGGCATCATCTTCGGTGTCACCTCGTACATCGGCTTCGAGACCGCCGCCGACTTCGGCGAGGAGACCGCACATCCCCGCCGTAACATCCCGATCGCGGTCATCGTCGCGACCTTGTTCGCGATTGTCCTGTACCTGTGGACTACCTACTCGATCACGATCGGCTACGGCGTGAACAACGGGGTCAAGATGGGCGATGATCCGGTCGCGCTCAAGACCACCGCGACTATGTTCGTCGGCTCCTGGCTCGGCACCCTGGCAGAGATCGGCGGAATGTGCGCCGCGTTCATCGTCTGCGTCGCATGCGCGACCGCCGCTTCTCGCACGCTCTTCGCGATGGGCCGGGAAGGTGTGCTGCCCGCTGCTTTCGCCCGGACGCACCCGCGGTTCAAGACGCCGGTCAACGCAACGCTTGCCGTTACTGTGCTCGCGATCGTGATGGCGCTGGTGATCGGCTACCCGCTGTCCGACAGCGCCTTCGGCCAGCCGCTATCCAACTACTACTTCTGGGCTACCACAGGCACGCTGCTGGTCATCGTCGTGTACATCATGATCTGCCTCGGCGGCATCGTGTACTTCTGGAACACCCGCGAGAGCCGGAACTGGAACCCGCTGGTCCACGTTGGCATCCCGATCGTCGGCGCGATCGTGTTCGGCGCTGCGCTGTACGGGTCGATCCACCCGGCCCCGCCCGGCATTCTCAAGTGGACACCGTACGTGGCCCTTGTCTGGGTGGTGATCGGCATCGGCGTCTTGCTGTGGCTGCGCGCAACTCGGCCCGACCGGGTCGCCCAGATCGGTTCGATCCTCGGGGAGGAGGGCGGCGCCGAGGCCGCCGTTCTGGATACCGCCTGACTCGACCAGGGGACTGGCGCGCTGTGATAGCGCGCCGCTCCCCTGGTTGGATGGCGTGCATGCACGACGAACGGGTGTCGCTAACCCAGCACGCAGCCCACTACGTGAAGGCTGCGTTGCGGGTATCTGGAGCCGACGTCTTACGTGCGCGCCCACCCGCGGATTCAGACAATCCCGATGTCGTCGGGATCAAGCTGTTCCGGCTAATCTTCGCCGACCAGATAGCGCAGAACCGTCTCGATGGGCAACTGGCCGCCGTGGCGCATGAACCCGATGGGCAAGCCGCCCAAGGTGTGCTCGAAAGTCTCGTGAGCGACGCGCTTGAAGATCGCCCGGACGCGGCGGGTGCCGTGCTGGAGACGCTGGCTGAGTTCTACCGCCGCCAGGCCCAGACTGGAAACGTGCAGGCTATGGCAGACCTGGGCAACCTGCTGTACTGGGAGGACGACCGCGACGGCGCGAGAGCCGCCTATCAACAGGCCATCGACGCAGGTCAGCACGAAGCCCTCATCGACATGGCTCACCTACTCCGGTTCACAGACAACGGGGCCGCCCGCGCGTGTCTGGACCAGGCGATGACGGTCGGCGACCCTGGCCTCAGTGCTCATGCGCTCGTCACGCTCGGCCTGGTGCTGTGGGGCAGCGGTCCGGAGCACAGCGATCCGGTTGGTGCCGAGTCGGCACTGTTGCGGGCCATCCAGACCGGTCACCCGGATTGGGCGCCCGCCGCTATGTGCGAGCTGGGCGACCTGCGCAGTCAGCAAGGGGATGAGGAAGGCGCGCAGGCAGCGTTCCAGCAGGCCATCGAGACCGGCCACGCTGTCTGGGCAGGCGAGGCCCACTTTTCGCTTGCCACCATGCTGGAGGAGCACGGCGACCTAGCGGGCACACGAGAGCATTTTCAGCGCCTGGTCGATATGGGACACGAGCACTGGGCCTCGGCCGCTTTGGAGAGCCTGGTCCAGCAGATGCGGGACGACGGCGACCTGGACAGCCTCCGGGCACTGCACGACACTGCCGTCCAGACCGGGAACTGGTCGGCTCCGGAGGTCCTGGTGGCCTTCGGCGACCTGCTGGACGAGCGTGGCGACACCGCCGGCGCGCGAACGGCCTACCAGCAGGCGATCGACGACGGCTACTGCTGGGCCGACGATCTGATCGAGAAGCTCCACCCCTCGCCGGAGCCCACCGCGGCCGAACTGGACGCACTGCCGCCGCCGTTTGACCCACGCAACATGGTGCGCACCGGGATCGAGGTACTCAGCCACGGTCTACGCGGGCTCCCCGAGGACCTGAGCTACCTCATGGCGATCCCGGTCGCCAGCTGGACCGCAGAACACTCCGCGGTCGTGCTTTTCCTGAAGTTCGAGCGCCATGGCCGCAAGCATGAGGCGTGGGCGCTGCATGTCACCTACTCGCGAGACAATGATGGCTGGACTCCGCACCGGCACTTCGTCGGCACGGGTTACAGCCACGACCCGATCGCCAACCCGGGCGGCTTGCGTGACCTCGGCGGCAGAGCCATGGTGACTGGCGGCGGCACCGACACCCAACCGCGCGGCCGCGCATCGCCTGCAGTCAAGTACATCGCGCTCATCCAGGACGGCCGGGAAGACCTCCGCCCACTGGAGTCACACTTCGGCGCCTGGGTGGTGTCCACTGAGGAACGGTCCCCGTTCCAGGTAGAAGGACGCGACGCGGACGGCAACGTGCTCGCCAGCATTTCTTACGAGCCAACCGACGATCCGGGGAGCCTGTCTGACATCTCGCGGTAACTGGCCAACGGCCGGCAGGGCAGGGGCCGCAGGGCAGGGCAGGCGGGCCGGCCGCAGCTAACGGTCCGCTAACAGACCCGGCACTGGAGATTCCAGGCTCATGCCGAGGGCGGTACCAGATTGACGGACACCTGTCAGCCCTGCAGCGGACCCACAGATGGCCGAGCACTTCCTGAGCCCTGGCGTTCGGGCAGTCGCAAGGCATCCAGCCCACCGTGACGCGCCCTGGCGCCCATGGGTGGCCTGCTGAGCACTGCAGTGGATAGCACCACCAGTCCGGCCGAGCGACTGCGTTCATCCTGTTAGTAGAACACAGTTTCGAGTGCTGAGACACCCCTGACGGCTCACTGAAATTGTCAGTGGCCCTCGATACTATGGTCGAGAATCTGGACCTGCGGGGAGGAGGTAGCGAAACCATGAGCGATTCGGTCGGCTCCGCGTTCACCGGTTCGGGCGCTCCCCCGAATGCCGAGTTCCGCGCTCCCGCGTCGGGCGAATCTCGGTCGTCCGTACCGCCCACCGCCGGGTCCGTCGCGGCCGCGAGCCTCGCTACTTCCTCGGCATCGGCTAACTCCTCCCCCGCTGTCGTGGTGCTGCCTCCGTTCTATGAAGCAGCGCTGCTGGAGCGGCAGGAAGCCGAGATGGATGCGCCGCTCGAGCTGTCTGCGGCTGAGATCGCCGCGCTGCCGTTCTCGTCGGATGAGCCGCCGGATTTGGCGGAGACGCCGTGGTGGCTGACCGAGGAGTTCTACGGCAGCGACGAGGCCGAGCAGGCTTCATGGCTGGCGACTCTGCCCGCCGACATCCGCGCCGCCTATGACAACGGGCCGTGGGACGGCACCGGAGAAGTGTTTGCCGCCGGGTTCTTGCACCATGACCCAGGTTGCGGTCCTGCCGGACCCGGCTTTGCCGCCGGCGGCTTGTTCGACACCGCGCGACCGGGTCCGACGCTGGCGGCTGCCGCCGCGGATGCCAGTGCCCGCCGAGCCGAGCTGGGTGAGTCAGAGCTCATCGGACTCCTCTGCGGCTGGCAGCGGTTGACCGCCTGGGCACAGTCCGGGCAGGCCGACTGCCTGAACAACCTCATCCAGCGTCGCAAGGAACAATCCGTCGAGCTCAACCGGCCGGACCTGGCCGCGCACGTCGATGATGAGGCCGCCGCCGCACTCGCGCTCACTGGCCGCGCGGCCAGCCGGCTGCTCGATGTCTGTGTCGGGCTCGTACGCATGCCAGAAGTCGGCGCGACACTGGCTGGAGGGCGGATCGACTGGACTAAGGCCTGCCTGTTCACTGACATGCTCGCCGGGCTGCCCGATCAGGACGCCGCCGACATCGCCGCAGTCGTACTGGCTGCCGGGGACGTGACGCGCAAGACCACCGGACAGCTGCGCGCTGCGCTGACACGGGCGATCTTGGCTTACGACCCTGAGGCCGCGCAGCGGCGCCGCGAGGCCGCCCGCAAGGACGCCAGCGTGCAAGCCTGGGCCGAGCCGTCGGGCAACGCTGCCTTGGCTGGCCGTGAACTCGCTCCCGCCGATGTCGTACACGCCGACGCTCAGCTCACGGCTGATGCCCGCTGGCTCGCCGACCACGGCCTGCCCGGCAGCATCGATGAGCTGCGCGCCCTGGCGTACACCGCGCGGCTCACCGGCCGCCCGCTGCAGTCCCTGCTCCCGGCCAGTGCCAGCACCGCCGCCGACGACACGGCCGCCGACCTCCGGGCCGCCACCAGCAGCTCGACCGCGGGCAGCAGCTCGACCTCCGGCGGCAGCTCGACCGTCGGCGCAGCAGCTCGACCGCGGGCAGCAGCAGCTCGACCGCGGGCAGCTCGGCGACCAGCCACTGCAACTGCAACCCGGACTGCGCCCCGCTGGGCGGCACTATCAACCTCACCATGCCGCTGTCGGCCTGGGGCGGGCTGTCTGAGGCCCCTGGCGAACTACGCCGGCCACGGCCCAGCCGACGCCGACAGCTGCCGTGACCTGGCCGCCCGCACCGGCCCGGCCACCCGCTGGTGCCTCACCCTCACCGGCGACCAGGGCCAAGCCGTCGCCCACGCCTGCGCCAGCCGTCCCCCAGGACCACCCGGCACCGGCTACTCAGGCCATCCGAGCGACCCGCTCGTCCGATGGGCCATCGAGCTGCGCCCGAAGATGCAGTACCTGGAAACCGCGCCCTGCGGTCACGCCCGACAGACCGCTGCCTACCGGCCGCCTGCCAACCTGGTCCACCTGATTCGGACCCGGCAGCGCACCTGCTCGTTCCCGGGCTGCCGACGGCCCGCCCGGCGCTGCGACCTGGACCACGTCATTCCTTACGACCGCGGCGGCCGGACCTGCGAATGCAATCTCCACCCGCTTTGCCGGCGGCACCACCAGGCGAAACAAGCCCCAGGCTGGCAGCTCACCCAGCCACAACCGGGCGAGATGGTCTGGCGGTTGCCGAGCGGCCGAATCTGTGCGACGCGCCCGGAGCCCTATCCGGGTCTAGACAGTCTCAGCAACCGGAGGAGCAGTAAGCAGGAGCACTCTTGTGACCCATTGTCGGACTGACCGCATACCGCTAGTCTCCGCGCCATGGTGTCATCCTGGGCGTCGGGCCGCCCGGCCCAGCGCCAGACGAAGAAGGCTCTCTGGCAGTTCCTTGGCGGAGCGACCATTACGTTCACCTTCTGCGCGATGATCGCGGACTCTCCGTTTAGGCAGTTGGCCTGGGGCCACTTTGTCTACGGCGGGCCGCTGGCCGTGCTACCGAGCGTGCTGCTCGTTGCGCTGCTAGCGCCACTGGTGTCGTACCGCCGCAGGGACGTCCTGCTTCTGCTTGTTCCCCTCTGGAACCTGGTCGTGCTTTGGACCATCGGCAGCAGGATATCGAGGTTGCCCCACCGGGACTGGCCGCTGAGGCCAGATGAAATAAACCAGGCGTAATGTCGCTGCGGGCATCTATCGCGGCTGAGGCCGCCCGGTAGCTTCACAACCTTAAGAGTCCAGTGCCGGAGGCGAGGCTCGCGAGCGTGCGCGGCGAATCTCCTCGACGCCGTTCGGGCTGGTAGACCATCTTGTTCCCTGCGCCGTATCGTGATGCCGTGGAACAGGCTATGCGGGACGACATCGCCGCCGCCGCAGCGGCACATCGCGAACTTGGCCGCGAATATGACAGCGCGGTCGCAGAGGGCTTGGTCGATCGGATCGGAACGGAGATCGACAAGCGGATCGATGCCCGGCTCGGCTTTCCTCGGTCAGGCTCCCGCTCGCCAGCAGAGTTCTCGTGGTCGGGTAGGACCCAGGCGATGTGGATTGGCGCGGGGGTCGGCGCTGGCGTTACTGGCCTTGTGGCGCTGATCGCCAACATCGCCAACACTGGCACTAACAGCGGTGCTGTCGTTACAGCGGTGATCTGGGTCTGGGTCATTCTGGCTGTCGCTGCTCTGGGCGCGGCTTTCGTGCGCAGGCACCCGAGACGGTAGAGGTGACGGTTCCCCAGCGCGCGGCTGGCACGGGGTACTCCGGCTAAACCGGACTCGACCGCCCGCAAACGTGCGTTGTTTGTCATGCATGCGCCGCTGCGCAGAAAGCACCACCAGGCCAAACAGGCCTCCGGCTGGCAGCTCACGCAGCCGCAGCCCGGTGAGATGTCCTGGCGGTTGCCGAGCGGCCGCACCTACCAGACAACCAGCGACCCCCTACCCGGACTAGCGCGGGCGACCTGATTACAGCTGCGATGCAGACAGGATTACCAGTCCGAGGCCGGCAAGTACGAAGAGAGAAGACCCGTATCGAAGCCCGGCCGAGTCGATGTACGCCACATCGGGCTTGGCCGGGTTGTAGATAACCTTCACCTGGCTGCCAACTCTGGGCTGCGTGAACAGCCGGCCCTGCGGCACGGTCACGCGCATCGTCGTCCCGTTTAGCGTGTGGAAATCCACGACTGGAAAGCTCGCCCCCGACCTGCCGGTGAAGCGGTCCTCATAGCCGACGATAGTTCCGCTCACACCGGTTGCTTTCGCGAACCTTCGAAAGCGGTGCTGGCGAGCGATCCCTCCGCTGGCGAGCGCTAGTCCGAGAACAAGCAGAGCAACGGTCACCAGGCACCCACTGTCGTCGATACGGTGCAGTCATCACTAATGGTGCATTCTACGTGGTGATCAACGGTACGGGCAGGCCCGGCCAGGGTCGCCGACAGACACGTCCGTTGTTATGTGATGCTTGCGCCTTTGCAAGAGGCACCATCAAGCCAAGCAGGCGCCCGGCTGGCAGCTCACCCAGCCACAGCCAGGCGAGATGACCTGGCGGTTGCCGAGCGGCCGCCGCTGCACCACAACCGGCGACAGCTACCCCGTCTAACGACGGCGACCCCGGTCGGGACTCACGCGGGCTTGATACCGGCGCGCGAGATGTGGAAGCCCTTGCCGTCTGCAGTACAGGTCACACCCGTAGTGGCCGACGAGCATACGAACGGGCCGACCCCGGTCGCCTTCCCATAAGCGAGGGTGAGCGTGCCAGCAACTGGCTGTCCGAGGCACTGCCCGCCTGTGCAGGTCGTGTAGCTGCCGTCAACGCCCATGGTCACCGACTGAGGGGGCGTGCTGGTCACGCAGAACACGCCATGTAGTCGGATCTCGCAGCTGATGTTGCCCGATGGCGATAGGAACCAGCCGCCTGCGGCCGTCTGCATGGGCACGAGCGAGGTGCCGACCGGGTTCGTGGTCCCCGCGGTCGCCGCGGGGCTGGAATCCGCACTCGCGGCAGGAGTAGCCGAGTGGTCGTCATCTGGCGCGGCACTGCTCGCCGCGCGGTTCGCCGAGCACGCTGCCATCCCCACCGTGGCTAGCGCGGCAACACCCACCAGCACTCCCCGGCAGTTCACCAACCCGCGCATCCTGGCCTCCCTGCAGAAAGTCAAGGAAATACTCGAGCGTGACGAGTCGGCCCGGCAAGGGGGGACATCCCCACACGCATCCCCACAATAGTGGGCGCGCTCCCAGCCGCTCCGAGGGGGAGCACCTAGGAACCCCGCAGTCAATCGCGGCAGGCTGTACAAACACCGTCGGGGGCGCCTAAACCACATGCGTTGTTATGTCATGCATGGACCGCTATGCGGAAGGCACCATCAAGCCAAGCAGGCGCCCGGCTGGCAGCTCACCCGGCCAGAGCCAGGCGAGATGATCTGGCGGTTGCCGAGCAGCCGAATCTACCCGACGTGCGCGGAACCCTATCCCGTCTAAAACGGGATGCAGGTGATGGCCGCGATGTTCGATGTAGCCAGGGAGAAAGGGCGGTCTGATGCGCATCCTGGTCACCAGCGCCAGCGGGGCCAACGGCAACGGGTACGGCGCGATCCTCGGCTTCGGCCCGGAGGGCGAATTCACCGGGTCGTTCAGCAGCGACCCGCGAATCACCGATCCGCGCGGCCTGTCCCTGAACCCGTCAGGCGAACTTATCTACCTGAACGGCGGCGACGATCGCATGCTGGCGCTCGATCTCCACGGGAACGTCGTGCGCGACTCAGGGCCGAGACCCGGGCTGGACCCGGGCGGCGCCGAGTTCGGGCCCGATGGCCGCTACTGCGTCACCATGCGCCGTCAGCGCACGATACTTGCCATGCCTGCTGCCCTCGACGGGGAGGGGGAACTACTCCTGCCGGAGGGTGCCGTCCCGTTCCCGCGCGGGTTCGGCTTCGGGCGCGACGGCCGGCTCTACTTGTCCTCAGGCGTCGCGCCATCTGGACAAGGCGACAACACCATCGTCGTGTTCGACCGCTCCGGAACGCTGCGCACGCCTCGCCTGGTCACCGACCCCGAACTGAGCCCCCTTGACCTGAAGCTCGCCCCCAACGGGAACATCATGGCGGCCAGCGAATGGCCCTTCGGCGCCGCTGACGCCGTGTCGAGCGTGCGCGAATACGACCCGGCCACCGGGCACCTCGTGCGCGTCCTCGTGCCCGAGCGCTCCGTCGGATTCCGCAGGCCGCGGGGATTGAGATTCGGGCCAGACGGCCGCCTGTACTGCGTAGGCGAGGACCAAGTCGTGGCCTTCGATTTCTCCACAGGAAGCTTCGCGGGTCCCGTCGTGCACCTCGCCCGGCTCAACGGACAGGCGCTGGTACTCGTGCCGTAGCCGCCCCCGGGTTGCGTTAGCAAGCGCCCCCGGCAAGTCCAGGTGCTGAGCGAAGGAGAGCTCGATTATTGCGGAGTCGCCGTGCGCGATCCCGAGGGCAACGAGTTCGACATCAGTTGACCTGCGTCCGGACAGGTCTACGCCGTCAGGCAGAGCCCTACCGGTCTGATCCTGCCCGCCCGGGTAAGCCTTGAGCATGGCCCTGGCGACCAGGCCCCGGCAGCGGCTGACTCTCGCAACCGCCTGTACAGCTCAGGTCATGATGGTGCTCGACGTCTTGATCGTGAGCGTCGCGCTGCCGTCGCTGCAGCGCGAGCTCCGGCTCTCGCCGGCGGGCCTGGAATGGGTCGTGAGCGCCTACGCCCTGGCCCTGGCCGCACTGATCCCCGCCGGCGGCGCGCTAGGCGATCACTTCGGCAGGAAACGCACCTTCATGGGCGGACTCCTCCTCTTCACGCTCGCCTCAATCGGCTGTGCTTTGTCGGTTTCAGGGGCGATGCTCATCGGCTTCCGGGTGATCCAGGGAGTCGGCGGCGCCGTCATGTCGTCCCTGACGCTTGCACTGATCGCGGAGGCTTACCCACCGGAGGCCAGGACCGGGCCGATCGGGCTCTGGGCTGCGGTCAGCGGCCTTGCCGTCGCGGGCGGGAGCGTCGTCGGCGGCTTGTTGCTCAGTGTGTTCCCGTGGTCATCAATCTTCTGGGTCAACGTACCGATCGGGGTGGCGACCCTGGTCATCTGCAAGTTCGCGGTTGCCGAGTCCCGCGACCCGGTACCTCAGGCCTTCGACACCGCTGGCGTAGCGCTCAGCGCTGCCGGCTTGCTACTCCTGACCTTCGGGTTCGTCGATGCCTCAGACGCCACCTGGCGTTCGCCCGTCGTGACTGGCTGCATCGTCGCCGGCGCAACGATCCTGGTGATCTTCTTCTGGTGGGAGCACCGGGCCGCGTCGCCGATGGTCCCGGCCGCACTGCTGCGGACTGCCGGCTTCAGCCGGGCCTGCGCCGTCTATCTGCTGGCCTACCTGGCTTTCTCTGGCTTCATCTATTACGTCACTCTGTTCTTCCAGAATGTCGACGGATGGTCGGCACTACGGACCGGGCTGTCCTGGCTGTTCTTCTGCCTTCCGTACTTCGCCGTCGCTCAGCTCGGCGGGCGGATCCAGCAGAGGATGCCGGCGGCGATGGCTGCCGGCAGCGGATGCTTTGTCGCTGCCGCCGGCGTGCTTGGCATGAGTCAGGTCCGGATAGCGACCGCGTTTGCCTGGCCGGCCACCTGCTACGTCCTGGTGGGAGTCGGCTTCGGCCTCATGGTTCCTGCGGTCTCCGCGGCTGCCATGGCACACGTCCCGGCCGGATCGTCCGGCATCGGGTCAGGCCTGTTCAACGCCTGTCGTCAGATCGGCACTGCAACGGGGCTGGCTATCCTGGGATCTGCAGGCTCCAGCGTCATCCTGGCCGACTGGCACCACCGTGCGGGTTATCTTCCCGCGGCGCAACGGCAGCGAGCAGCCTCGGCCGGGGCTGACGTCGCGGGCGGTCAGGTCCACCTGGCAGCAACGCTTGCTGGCGGGCACACGCTCGACCGCGCGGTCGCTTCATTCCTCGCCGGCTTCGAGGTTGCCCTGCTCCTAGCGGGCGTGATTCTCGTCGCGTCCGGCCTCATAGGCCTGATGGACCTGCGGCCGAGCCGGAGCGCTCGGCTCGGCCGTTCAACTGGCCGGGACGTCGCTGGCGGCCGAGCGGCGAGATATCCGCCAGATCAGGTACCCCGGCAATAGCAAGCCGGGCAGGCAATGCACCGCCAGCACGCCCGCCAGGCTCGGCCCGCCCCAGTCGTCGCGGTAGCTCGCCGGGTCGCCCCAGTGAATCACCCAGAACTCGGCAACAGCGCGGCCGGTGAGATAGAGGCCCACCACCACGCCGGCGACCAGCGCGACTCTCTTCACGATCTGCTCCCAGCAGTTTGCAGCAACGAGGTTTGCAACAACGAGGTTGCGACACCGCAGTGTCCAGCACCACGGTTTGGCGTCACCGTAAGAGCCGCGGCGCCGGCCACACATCAGGTGAAGACCCGGATCCGCCTCCGGAGTCACCCCGGTCCTTGTCAGGGTTAGCTGGCGCGAGCATCTAGGCTGCCGCCTATGACGCAACCTCGGGACGAGCGCTTCGAGGCACTCGGGCAGGTCGTCGAGCGGGCAGCGGTCATGGAGATCGCCATGCGGATGGCGTTCTGCACCCTCGTCGGCGGCCGCTACGCCGCGGCAATCGCAGGCAGCCAGGAGACGCACTGGCTCATCGAGAACTGCGACGCTGTCGTCCGCCGGCACGATGAGCTACCCGCCGAGCAGCGCGATGCGATCCGTGCTGCCCTGCAGGCGTGCCGGCAAGCCAACCGCGACCGGAACCGGCTCGTTCACGAAGCCTGGGCCACCATCGCGCCCGGTGCGCCCGGCACGCCCGGTGCACCCGGAGCGCCCGGCGCGCTGCAGAGCGTGTGCCACGGCTACCGGATGGCCGGCCGGGACTGGACGATCGCACAGATCCGGGACGCGGCCGAAGCGATCTCCGCAGCGCAGCACGCACTGCTCGCCGCTGTCGAAGCTGCTTTCCCCGCCGGATGCCTCGAAGCCGCCGGGCAGCTACTCACCGCAGACGCGGCGAAGAGAGCCGGCGAACAGAATCACCCTTAGCCACCCCCGGCTGGCACACTACCGACCATGCAGACGACTGTTGCCGAACACCCCCTTATCGCACACAAGCTCACCGCGCTGCGTGACCAGACGACCGACACGCCCACGTTCCGGCGGCTTGCTTACGAGCTGACCACGCTGCTCGGATACGAGGCCACGAGGAACATCCGGGTCGAGCCCGTCCAGGTGACCACTCCTGTCGGGCCGGCCGACGGCGTCCGGCTCGCGCGGCCGGTCCCGCTGCTGGTGCCGATCCTGCGGGCAGGCATCGGGATGCTGGACGGCCTTGCCAGCCTGCTCCCGCGCGCCGACATCGGCTTCGTCGGCCTGGTCAGGGACGAGCAGACACTGGTCGCGTCGACCTACGCCACCAGGCTGCCGGCCGACCTGACCGGACGGGACACGTTCATCGTGGATCCGATGCTGGCCACCGGTGGCTCGATGGAAACGGTCATCAAGATGCTCATCTCCCGCAACGCCGCGACGGTCACAGCCATCTGCCTGCTGGCGGCACCAGAAGGACTGGCCAGACTGGACGCTGAGTTCCCGGACGACACGGGCGTGGCGGTCAGCGTCGTGACCGGCACCGTAGACGCCCGGCTGAACGAAAAGGGCTACATCGTGCCGGGACTGGGCGATGCCGGAGACAGGCTTTTTGGCACTATCTAGGCCCGCGCGTCCTGCCGCCGCGGGCAAAAGACCGTAGGCTGCGACGGTGAGCGAGCCGCGCGATGCGGAATCGGTTGCAGCGCGGTTGCGATTCCTCCGCGGCAGCCTCGGGCTCAGCCAGGAGCAGCTAGCCCGACGGCTTGGCGTGTCCTTCGCCACGGTCAACCGGTGGGAGTCCGGCCGCACCCAGCTGTCCCCACGGGCGATGACCGCGCTCGCCGAACTCGAGGCCGAGGTATCCACCGGCAGCGTCGGCACCACCAGCAGCAACAGCAACGCCGCCAGCATCGGCTCAGACAGCATGACCACCGACCAGCTGCCCGTTGCGCGGTCCAGCTTCGTCGGCCGGGACCGCGAGCTGGCCGAACTCACCAGCCTCATCCGCCAGTCGCGACTGGTCACGCTGATCGGCCCGGGCGGCGCGGGCAAGACCCGGCTGGCCACCGAACTGCTCAGCCGCAACGTCGCCGACGGCGGCGGCCACGCCGACATCGTCTTCGTCCCGTTAGAGCGAGTCCGTTACCCGCGCACGCTGACCTCCGCGCTGGCCTCCCGGCTGCGGGTTCATGACCAGCCGGGCACTGCGCTGATCGAGTCGATCCGGGGTGCGCTTTCCGCAAAACCCCGCCTGCTGCTGCTCGACGGCGCCGAGCGACTCGCCGACCAGGTCGCCGAGCTAACCGGCGCCCTGCTGGCCAGCGTGCCGGACCTCAAGGTCGTTGTCACCAGCCGGGTCGTGCTCGGCACTCCGGGCGAAGTCTGCTGGACAGTTCCGCCACTCGAGTGTCCCTCGGTAACGGCCGGCGCAGCCGACATCGCGGCATCAGACGCCGTGCAGCTTTTCATCGCCAGAGCCAGCGAGCGCCTGCCGGATTTCCGCGCCTCTGACGTCGCGCCGCACGCGATTGCCGAGCTGTGCCGCCGGCTGGACGGACTTCCGCTCGCCATCGAGCTCATCGCCGGCTGGGTCGGGACGCTGTCGATCAGGGAAATCCTGCAACAGCGCTCGGTGCTCCTCGACTCGGCTCCAGCGCAGGTCGGCCAGCACGGCGGCCAGCGCCTTGCCGACGTCCTGCAGGTCAGCTACAACTTGCTCAATCCCGAGCAGCAGCGAAGGCTCGCGATGCTGAGCGTGTTCGGCGGCTCGTTCCGGCTCGATGACATCCGGGCGGTGCTCGGCATCGACACGCTAACCGCCGTAGCCACCACCAGGCTGCTGGTCGACTCGTCCTGGCTCGTCGTGACCCGCGGCCCGGAGCAGAACCTGTTCGGCATGCTGGAGACCATCCGGACGTTCGCGGCCCTGCAGCTGACCCCGGGCGACGGGACGGCAGTAAGACGACGGCACGCGCTGCACTGGGCGAGCGTGGCAGCCGACAGCGAGCAAGGCCTCGGCGGGCCAGATGCTGCCGAGTGGATACGACGCTTCGAGGTGGCCGTCCCCGACTTGCACCTGGCGCTGCACTGGGCTGACCAGAATTCCGAGCTGGATCTCGGCCTCGATATCAGCGCGTCACTGTGGCGCTGGTGGCTAGTCAGCGGGCGCCTGGCGGTCGGCCGCGACTGGCTCACCAGATTCCTGGCTCGCGCCGGCGATCGCAACGACGAACAGGTCGGACGCGCGCTGTGCTCGGCGGCGGTGCTGGCCGCCGAGAACGGCGACTACCCGGAGGCCATCCGGGCCGCCGAGCTGGCCATGGCCATTTTCGAGCCGCTCGGCCTGACAACCAGGATGACACTGGCAGCAACAGTCCTCGGTTCCGCGCACCGCTACCTCGGGAATACCGAGGCTGCCCTGACCGGCTTCCAGACGGCGATGCGCCTGCGCGAAGAGCTCGGCGACCGGCGCGGGGTATCGGTCGCCATCAACAACATGGCCCTGCTCGAACTCGACGCGGGAAACATCGGCCGGGCCCGCGAGCTGTTCGAGCAGGCACTGGCGATCAAGCGCGAGTTCGGCGAGCCGCGGGCGATCGCGATCGGGCTTGCCAACCTGGCCGACGTCCTCATCCGCACCGGCGCCTTCGACGAAGCGGACCGCGTGCTGCGCGAGTCGGCCGGCATGGCTGAGGGCAACCCGCAGCTCATCGGCACCATCCGGTGCAACCAGGGCACGCTCGCGGCCCGCCAGGAGGACTGGGCCGCCGCGGCCGAGCACTTCCGTGCCGCGATCGCGGCCTTTTCTGAGGGCGGCCATCCGCATCACGTCATCGAGGCCATGATCGGCCTCGGCCGGGTCTGCCATCAGACCGGGCAGCACGACGAAGCACTCCGCCAGCTGCGCGGTGCTCAGGCTCTCGCCGCTGATATAGGAAACGCGCAACGCCTAGCCGAGGCCGACGCAGCGCTCGCGGAGGTTACCGGCACTCCGCAACCGGGTCCAGCTATCTCAGCAGCCTCCGCCCGCGCGCCGCTGCCCGGAAACCTGACCACCCGCCAGGCCGATGTGCTGCGCCTGCTGGCAGCCGGGCTGAGCAACAAGCAAATTGCCGCCGAACTGTTCCTGAGCGCCGCCACCGTGGAACGGCACCTGGCCACGATCTACCGCAATCTAGGCCTGGCGGGCCGGGTGGAGGCCGCGCGATTCGCCATCGAGAACGGCCTTACCGACCCCGGTGTTATAGCGCGTTAAGCAGCGAGCGCTCGGGCTGCACCGGGCAACGCGACCCCGTTTCCTGAATCGTTTTGGTTTTAGCGCTTTTGCCCTTTTACCGAATTACATGATTGCCAGGATTCGCCCGACCTGCCTGCCCGGCTAGAACTGTTCCTGGGCTCGTCACACCGCGACAGGGGCAGGGAGATGCCAGTGCACGATCAGCTGCTCGGCTCAACGCAGCCAGTGCTGTCCATCTCACTCGAGCCTGGCGAGCGCATCGTCGCTGAGACCGGCGAGTTCGCCTGGATGACCGACTCCATCCGGATGACGGCCGGGCCAGCCGGCCTGAGCGATTACACCGCAACCAATCAGCCGGGCACCGTCGCGTTCGCTGCGCGGCTGCCCGGCACCATCGTGTCCATCGAGGTAACTCCTGGTCAGGAGTACCTCGTGCACCGCAACGGTTTCCTGGCTGGTACGCCAGGGATCGAGCTCGCCACCGGCTTCCAGCAGTCGCTGGGAGCCACCGAAGAAGCAGCAGCCGACGAGTTCATCTTGCGGCGTATCGGCGGCCACGGCCGCGCCTGGGTCGAGCTTGCCGGCGACGTCGTCAGGCGCGAGCTTGCCGCCGGAACGTCGCTGCGCACGCATCCGTGGCACATCGGGATGTCCGAAGGTTCGGTCGCCGTCCAGATGGCCGAGGTTGCCCTGCCGGCCAGCAGTCACCTGGGCAGAGATGCCCAGTACTTCGCTGTCCTGTCAGGTCCCGGAACGGTGTGGCTGCAGTCAAAGCAACTGCTTGCCGCACCGAATCTCGCCGCACCGAACCGCCGCTTAGCAGCCGGCTCAGCGCCGGCGCGGGTGAATCCGGCCGTCGAGGGGGCGGCCGGGCACACCGCGCCGGGCTGAGGCGGCCTTCAGCCCGTTCCCCCACATCCAAGATCGAGGTTCGAAGCACATGTACAGTCCTGCACTCGGCTCGCCTGCACCGGGCCCGCGCCGCCATTTCGCCGCAGTATCCGCAGTTGCCGTAGTCGCTATCAGCGCTGGCCTGGCCCTGGCCGGCTGCGGCGGTGCCAGCAACTCGGGGTCTTCAGGTTCCAGCCCCGGCACAACCCCCGCTAGCTCGGCAACTCATTCGGGCAGCTCGAGTTCGACGAGTACAGGCTCGGGCGGCTCCACGTCAGTTACGTCCGCGTCGACCGTGCCGTTCCCGGTGGGCGTCGGCGACACCTGGACGTACAAGACCACCTACGGCCGGACGGTCAACACGATGACTGCTGTGTCACCGGTGTCCGGCGGTCAGCAAGTGACGATGAGCACCAAGAGCACGATTCTCGGAGCGACCAGCGGAAACACCGCGTACTACGTGGTGCACTCGGATGGCTCAATCTCGCTGCCGTTCAGCCAGTTCAACACCAGCTCCTCAGGAACCACGGTCAAGCTCATCTCCGGCACCCTGTTCTGGCCGTCGGCTGCGGAGCTAGCCTCTGGCCAGACCGCTCACGACACGCTGAAGATCGAGTACACCCAAGGCGGAGTCACCAAGCGCCTCACCGAGCACGTGGACGTCGCTGGTGCCGGAACCAAGAGCGTGACAGTTCCGGCCGGGTCTTACTCTGCCACCGTCGTGAACATGACCATGTCGGAGACCATCGACGGATTCCACGTGAGCAGCGAGGTGCGGACCTGGCTGGCACCCGGAATCGGGCCAGTGAAGACCGAGGTCATCCTCGACGAGGCCGGCACGCAGCACGTCGCGGCTGAGGATCAGCTGGTTTCGTACAAGGCAGGCTGATCGCGCGGGCAGCCTCGCCGGCACGTCGCGGTAGAGCGGGGTCCGGCGGGGCTGTCGTGCGCTGCCGGTGCTGCGGTGCGCGCCGGGCTGTCCTGTGCTGCCGGTGCGGTGCGCGGCCGGGCAGTCCTGTGCTGCCGGTGCTGTGGCGCGGCGGGCTGTCCTGTGCTGCCCGTGCGGCGCTATTGTCCTGGTGATTCTGTTCTTTAGCCTGGAGGTATGCGGCATGCGCACGTTTGCCAGCCTGGACGAGTTCGTCGCGGCCAAGGGCGAGAGCCTCGGCTTCAGTGAGTGGCACAAGATCACCCAGGAGCAGGTGAACGCGTTCGCCGACGCCACCGGTGACCACCAGTGGATCCACGTTGACATCGAGCGCGCAGCGAGCGGTCCGTTCGGCGGGACGATCGCGCACGGCTACCTCACCGTGTCGCTACTGCCGATCCTGTCCATGGAGATTTTCGCGATCGAGAAGCTGACCATGGGCATCAACTACGGGCTTGACCGGGTTCGCTTCCCGTCGCCGGTGCTGACCGGCTCGTCAATCCGGGCCGAGGCGACGCTGACCGACGTCAAGCAGACTCATCTCGGGTCCCTCGCCAGCGTGCGGATGCGCGTGGAGATCGAGGGCCAGGAGAAGGCGGCCTGCGTGGCCGACACGTTGTCGCTGTTCGTGGCCTGAACCGTCATGACTGACCCGGGCGGCACCCGCGTCGCCGTCTACATCGATTTCGACAACATCGTCATCTCGCGGTACGACCAGATTCACGGCCGGGCTCAGTTCCAGCGCGACAAGGCCCGCGCGTTTGACGACGCTGATTCCGGCGCTGATCCGGACATCGCCGAGAAGTTCCGGCACGCGACTGTGGACATCGCCGCGGTGATCGACTTCGCCTCGTCGTTCGGCACGCTCGTGCTGACCCGGGCGTACGCGGACTGGTCAGCTCCGGTGAACGCCAGCTATCGCGGGCAGCTCGTCAGTCGCGCAGTGGATCTGGTGCAACTGTTCCCGACCAACGCCTACGCCAAGAATGGCGCCGACATCAGGCTGGCAGTCGACGCGGTCGAGGACATGTTCCGCCTTCCCGACCTGACCCACATCGTCATCGTGGCCGGGGACTCCGATTACATTGCCCTCGCCCAGCGATGCAGGCGCCTGGGCCGCTACGTCGTAGGCGTCGGGGTCGCAGGATCTACCAGCAGGGCCCTCGCGGCGGCCTGCGACGAGCTTGTGACGTATGACGCGCTGCCTGGCATCGCCGCTGACCCTGAGCCCGAACGCCCGGTAGCGGGAACTGCCGCCTCCGCCCGGGGGTCGCGGCGAAGCAGACGAGAAGCGGTCGAGCCAGTCGAGGAGGCCGACGATCTGCAGGCCGACGATCTGCAAGCCGAGGATCCGCAAGAGCTGGCGACGCGACTTCTCGAGCGCGCGCTGCGGCTCGGCCAGGAGAAGGATGACGCAGACTGGCTGCATAGCTCCGCGGTCAAGAGCCAGATGAAGCGCATGGATCCGTCGTTCAGCGAGCGGGCACTCGGCTATCGCTCGTTCTCGGACTTCGTCAAGTCGCGGGAAGCCGTTGCCGAGCTCGACGAGTCGAACCCAGTGCGGCTTGTCCGGCTCAATCCGGCGTTAGCCGGGCCGTAAGGCAACTGCCGCCAGGATGCGAGACACCTTAGTAGCGCTTGTTCAGATCGCTCTGGACCTGTGACTGCTCCCGGAAGCGGTCGCCGCCGCCGCCTAGTGCGGGCGGCCCGCCCTCGGTCATCACCTTGCCGAGCCACCTTCCGATGGCCCGGAGGACCTTCATCATGAGGCCGACTGTATGCCGTTGACCGTCCGTTATCCACGTCTCGAACGCAGCCCGACTGTCCGACCCGCCGGATAACGTCGGCAACATGGACTGGAAAATCGAGCTCGTGGCAATTCCCGTCAGCGACGTCGACCGCGCCAAGGCGTTCTACGTCGACCAAGTTGGCTTCAACGCCGACCACGATCACCAGGTCAGTGACACTCTGCGCTTCGTGCAGCTAACACCGCCCGGATCAGCGTGCTCCATCGTCATGGGCACCGGCATCACCGAAATGGCACCCGGCTCGCAGCGCGGCGTGCAGGTGGTAGTGGCCGACGCGGCCGCGGCACGCGACTCGCTCATAGCTCATGGCGTCCAAGCCAGCGACATCGACGTCCAGCCCTGGGGCTCGTTCGTTACCTTCGCCGA
The DNA here is from genome assembly GCA_963831615.1 of uncultured Actinomycetota bacterium. Lineage (GTDB taxonomy): Bacteria > Actinomycetota > Actinomycetes > Streptosporangiales > Streptosporangiaceae > JAJYUU01. Next base: position 245,348 of record CAWHQU010000011.1, read on the forward strand.
CCCGGACGGGAACACCTGGGCGCTGCAGCAACTGCCACCGCGGCCCTAGATCGTTGACCGGGCGGGTCAGAAGATCAGGTCAAGCTGGGCGTCCAGGACGTCCATCGCCTGCTGATCGGTGTAGACGCCGAACAGAACCGGCCAGCGCAGCCCGTCGACGACGCTGACCAGGTGCCGCGCTGCCGGCCCGGCGTCGGAGCCCGGCAGCATGTCACTGAGCTGGCGCACGACGAAGTCGGTGAGGTTGGCGTAGGCCAGGGCGGCCAGCTCGCGCGTCGGCCCGTCCACGCAGCCGCGGCTGATCAGCCCGGCCCACAGCCGCGCGCCGTCCCTGCCCTCGTCGTCGAGAGGGATCAGCAGGCTGAAGAACAGCCGGAACCGCTCGCGCGGGGTCACCGGCTTCCGCTCGGCCATCAGCCTGGCGGCGCGTTCGGCGAGCAGCGTGTTGCCGTAGGCGAGCGCGAACCGCAGCATCTCGTCCTTGGTAGTGAAGTAGTGCTGCACCGCGCCCATCGACAGCCCCGCCTCGCTCGCCACGGTCCGCAGGCTGGCGGCCTCGATTCCCCGCGTCGTCACCAGGCGCACGACCGCGGCGGCGATCTCCCGGCGACGTTCCTCGCGGTCGACCTGCCTAGGCATCTGACAAAGCACCCTCCAGTTTTGTAATGCGGTTGCATTGTATAGACTCAGCTTCGCAATGCACTCGCATTGCGAAGCTGAGGGAGACCCGAGTGCGGAGCGGCGTTACTCGCAACGGCGACGTCCAGATCGCCTACGAGGACTTCGGCAGGCCGGGAGGGCGGCCGCTGCTGCTGATCAGCGGACTCGACGGCCAGATGATCGGCTGGCCAGACGGATTCTGCGAGGCGCTGGCCGCCGCTGGCTTCCACGTCGTCCGGTATGACCATCGTGACGCGGGGCTGTCGACGCATTTCACCGGCAAGAAGCGGGCCTACCAGCTCACCGACATGATCGGCGACATGATGGCGGTGCTCGACGCGATCGGCTGGGAGTCGGCGAACCTTGTCGGACTGTCGATGGGCGGCGGGCTAGCCCAGTTCGCCGCGCTGCTGTACCCGGACCGGGTCAGGACGGTGACCGCGATCTCGGCGATACCGTTGCCTCGCCAGCCGGCCCTCTTGTTTCGCTACGTCCGGTTCCCCGGACCGTTCAAGCTGGTGTTCCGCCGCTACGGCGACGGCCCTGCGGACAAGCTGCGGATGCTGATCGATGTCACCCGGCTGACCGAGGCCAGGAGCCTGCCGCTGGACGACGAGTGGGTCGAGCAGACCGCGACGGAATCGCTGCGCCGCCAAGCTCCGGACCGGTATGCCCGGTCCCGTCAGCTCGCAGCGGGTTTCGCCGCGAAACTCCCCCGCGGCGGTATCACGCGCATCACTCAGCCGGTCCTCGCGATAAGCGGAGACGAGGATCCGCTCATCCGGCCTGCCGCGGGCCGGGCGCTGGCCCGCGCGGTGCCACGCGGGCGTTTCGTCCTGGTACATCGGATGGGCCACATGTTCTCTGCGGCACTGTGGCCGGAACTGGTCAGCGAGATCGACAGGCACGCCACCTGACGCCCCGGCTCACGGTTGCTGCGACCCCCGGAACAAGAACGGCACCGCTAGCTCGCCGAAATGCTGCAGGAGCCGCGGTCCGGCCGGAACGCCGGACAGCTCAGGCCTGTAGTGCAGGAACGTGTATCCCAGGCGATGCGCCAGGACTCCGTCAGTCGCGACCTGGTCACCGACGACGATCCCCGGCCGCGGGAGATCCTGGTAAGGCGCGATCCGGATCGGCTTGCGGGCAGACGACAGGTACATCACCCGCACTCCTGCGGCCGCCGGGACCGCGGAGGGGCTGCGGTCGGAATTGGTAGCGAAACACACCACCGCCACGCCCGGAATCGCGGCGAGCTGGTGCAGCACGGCTGCCAGTCCTTGGTCGAGCGTTTCCTGGCTGGTATCCCAGAACGCGACCAGCGGTTCGATGTCGACGACGATCGTCTTAGGCGACAGCTGCGCGGCGGAGCGCAGCATGTCCCGGGCCTGTGAAACACGCTGATAGCTGGCCGTCATCTGGATAGTCCCGCCGCGAGGTGCCTCAGGCGCGCCCAGTTCATCGGAGGTCTGGGCCGGCTTGCCCCCGGCCGGTTGCGTGGCACCCGCACGCGCAGCGCAGCCGGACGGATCGTGCACAGCACGGGCGTTGGCATCGACACCGCCTCGCCGTCGATGCCGACCGGGACGTGCGGGGTGTCGGCCGTGACCTCGACCTTCGCCGCCGAGAGCAGGGTCAGGCCGCCTCCGCGCCTGCGCCACAGCAAGTCAGCAGCCTGTCGCGCGTTATCCACCCGGACACCGACCACGCCGAGGGTGCCGCGATCGAGCCGCAGACGGCGGCTCAGCCCGGCAATGTCCCCGCTGCCGTACGGGTTGTTCGCCACGAGCAGCGCCTGCGGCGCTCTGAGCTCGGTGCCGTCCGCTCGCGCCGTGAGCCGCGCCCCGCGATGACCCTGAAGCAGGTCCGGGAGCAAATTCAGCGTCGTGCCGATCTTGTCGTCACGGTAGGCGGGAGTCTGGACCACCTCGGCGTACGCACCGAAGGAGGCGTTGTTCACGAATGTCCGGCTGCCGATCATCCCGAGGTCTACCCGGAGCTCAACCCCCTCGGGCAACGCGTCAAGGCACGCCGCGGGATCTTCCCGGTCCAGCCCGAGATCCAGGGCGAAGTGATTACGGGTGCCCGCCGTGATGACCATGAACGGGATGTCGTGCCGGGCCGCCACAGCAGCAACGAGCGCTTGAGTGCCGTCTCCCCCGGCGACACCGAGCAGGTCGGCTCCCCGGGCGGCCGCGTCTTCGGCGACCTCTGTGACGTCGATCTGCTCGGACGCGCTCATCAGAAAGACCTCGGCGCCAAGTTCCTCGGCCTTGCGCTTGAGGCCGAACTTCTCCACCTTTCCGCCGCCCGACTTCGGGTTCATGATCAGGAACGGGTGCTTTGCCGGGTGGACTGGACGTTCGGGCATCTGCCAGTCAGCCCGGTCGCCCGTAAGCGCGGACCGAGCGGTCACACCGGCCAGCAGCCACGCGCCAGCCGATGCAAGCGCCACCCAGAGCAGCGCGGCGAACGCGTAGACGACGATCACGGCGATCGGCGCGGCCACCGCGACCGCCAGCGAGAACCAGCGCAGCACCCCGCGCCGGGACAAGAACAAGTACGCCGCAGCCAGGGTCACGGCCGCAGCAGCCAGGCCCAGACCGAACATCGCGAGGCTTTTCAGCTCAGCGAACACCGCTGGTATCGCGACGGCGACCGCTGCCAGCACGAAGCTAAGCCGGGCGAGCCAGCGCTGCGAGCGCGTGCCGGCAGCAGCTCGACTAGCTACAGGATCAGTCATGGCACACCCGCACCAATCGGCACGCAATCGATTCTGCCGAGCGCGGCAAGGCCCGGGCCTCATCCGCAACGGGTGAAACTATCCCCCGGGCGCGACTGCCTCCAGCACCGACTCGTCGCCCGCGTACGGGCCTTCGGGTCGCGGCCAGTGCGTGATGACATCGGTGAAGCCAAGTTCGGCCGCCTTGCCGACCGCGTCGTCGAAGTAATCCTTGCTGGTCAGCGCGAAGGTACCGGAGGCGTCCAGGGACAGGTACCGGCGGACCCCTGGGCGGCCAGCAGCGGCCAGTGCTTCGTCGAAACCCCTGGCCGCCGTGGCTACCGACTGCCACCAAGCCGTCAGCCCGGCGGCCGGGGCTCCCGTCGTCACCCAGCCTTCGCCGAGGCGTGCCGCCATCGCGATTGACCGCCTGCCGTTACCGGCAATGACAAACGGGATCCGCGGGTGCTGCACACAGCCAGGCAGGTTGCGCGCGTCGACCGCCGAGTAGTAGCGGCCGGACCAGGTGACGTGGTCGGTCGTGAGCAACCGGTCGAGCAATTCGGCGAACTCGGCGAACCGGTCGGCCCGCTCGCGCGGTGTCAGTGCCGGGTCCCCGAGCACCTTGGTATCGAAGCTCTCGCCGCCCGCGCCGGCACCAACGCCGAGCACGAACCGGCCGCTGCTGATGTCGTCCAGAGCGGTCAGCTGACGGGCGAAGCTGACCGGATGACGGAAGTTCGGCGACGCCACCATGGTGCCGAGTGCGATTCGCGAGGTGACCAAAGCCGCCGCGGTGAGCGTCGGCACCGCGTCGAACCAGGGACCGTCGACCAATGAGCGCCAGCCGAGGTGGTCGTAGGTCCAGGCGTGATCGAAGCCGTACTCCTCCGCGCGCTGCCAGCGTGATGCCGCCTGCTCCCAGCGCTGATCAGGCAGGATAATGATGCCGAAACGCACGATCGGCAATCGTAGCGAGTGCCGGGCCGGCGTCAGTCAGCCGGCCGCGGCGGACTCGCCTGTTGCCACGCCGGCGTGCTCGTTACCGCCGTCTCCGCCTTGCTCCCGGCCAGCGCTCTGCGCCGCCTGCCTGCTGCTCACCTCCTCGCCGAGGGGTAACCGCCGCAACCAGTAACGTAGGCCGGCATGAGGCCCGAGTTGCGCGATCAGACGCTTGCCTGGCTCGCGTCCGACCCCGACGAGGTGACCACCGCGACCGCGGCGGTAGCCAGCTGGCTGCTCGGCCGCGAACCCGGCGCCGCCGAGGCCGGTGTCGTGGTCGGCTGCGACGGAGCGCAGCGTAGCCTCGAGCTCGCTGCGCAGGCGGCTCGGGTTCTCGCCGGGGCAGGCATTCGCGTGACCATGGTGCCGGGTGGGCAGCCAGCCCCGTTTCTCGCCTTTGGAGTTAGGTTTTGCGGTGCCGCTGCCGGAGTGATGATCACCACAGGCGACGGCCGGGCCGACGACAGCGTTTACCGGGTGTATGCCGCTGACGGCGGACCGGTCATGCCGCCTGCCGATACGGATATCGAGGCGGCAGCTACTAGCCTCGGGCCGCTGCCGGAGATCGCGGTCGCGCCGCCAGACAGCCCGCTGATCACCTGGCTCGGCGATAAGGGAGTGCAGGCGTACCTGGATTCGATCTGCGCGAGCGTCGGCCCGGCACCGCGAGGCGCGGCCTGGCTCCGGTTCGCCTACACGCTGCCGGATGGCGCGTCTGCAGAGCTCGCGCTGCGCGCGTTCGAGCAGGCAGGCTACGCGGCGCCGGACGTAGTCGCGGCGCCGTTCGCGGACCCGGCGCAACCGGGCGCGCTGGATCTCGCCATGGCGCAAGCTCGGCGGTCGGCCTGCGACCTGATCCTGGCGACCGGCCCGGACGGCCGGCAACTGACGGTCGCGGTGCCCGATCCGGACGCGCCGGGCGGTTACCGGCAGCTGACCGCGGATCAACTCGGCGCTCTGCTCGGTGCCTTCTTGCTCGGAAGGATGGCGGCCGATCCGGGCATCGCGATGTCACAGCAGCTCGTGGTCAGCTCTGTCGGCTGTGGCTGCATGCTGTCGAAGATCGCGGCTGCCGCGGGAGTGCAGCACGCGCAGACGCTGAGCGGGTTCCAGTGGCTGGTCCGCGCCGCCGACCTGCGCGAGTATGCACGGTTCGCTTTCGGGTACTCAGAAAGCCCAGGCTATGCCGTCTGCGACGTCGTGCGGGAGGCCGATGGCACCAGCGCCGCGCTCGCCGTGCTGGCTCTGGCCGCCGTCGCCAGGTCCGTCGGCGAATCGCTGCAGGACGCCTATGACGCACTCGAAGTCACGCATGGTGTGCACTTGACGGCTCAGCTCGCTCTGCCAGCTCGGGCTGCCATCGACGTGATGTCGCGGCTGCGTGCGGCGGCGCCGGCCGAGCTGGCCGGCTTGCCGGTGATGCGGGCAACCGATTACACCGGCGGCAGCTGGGAGCTGCCATCCGCGGACATGATCAGTTACGAGCTGCCCGGGGCGCGGGTCGTGATCAAGCCGGCGCGCGCCGAGCCGGAAATTGACGCGTTCGCGGAAATCGTCGAGCAGGTAACTGGCCGGACACTTGCCAGTGCACGGCAGGTGGCGCAGCAGCGGATGGACGCGCTGCAGGCGGCGATGGGCGATCTGCTCGGCTGAGATAGCTGAGATAGTTGAGGTAACTGCCAGCCGGGCCTACGTTTTCGGCCTGCCGATCACTACGCTTTTGTGGCCATTGCAAACCGGTTCGGGAGGGGCACAACTATGGGCCGGAACGGCGCAGCCATCCGCGACAGAGGCACGGCCGTGGTCGGACGGCATGCAGGACGGCTCGCGGCCGTGGTCGCAGCACTTGCGGTAGTCGCTACCGGAGCAGCCGGATCGCCGGCCCCGGCCGGAGCGTCGGTCCGGCCGATCGTGCCAGCGGCGGGAGTTCACGAGGCCGCACTCGCCGCGGTTTCGTGCCCGCGGGCGAAACTCTGCATCGCCGTCGGTCGCCGTGCCAGGCCGCACGGCCAGGCTCCGTTCGCCGAGCGGTGGCGCGGGGATTCCTGGACGGACCAGGCGATCCCCGCCCCGAAGGCGATCGATGCGTTCCTCGTCGCCATTTCCTGCGCCTCCTCGACTGACTGCACCGCTGTCGGCGGCGAAGCCAGCACGCGAACCCGGTCCGGACCGCTGGCCGAGCAGTGGAACGGCCATCGCTGGCGGGTCACGCAGGCCAGTGACCCGGCCGGCGTAACGGCTGGCAACCTCAACGGCGTGTCGTGCGCCAGCGCAACCAACTGCGTTGCGGTCGGCACGGCTCAGGGACGCAAGCGCGACGTGACGCTATCGGAACGATGGAACGGGCGTTCCTGGAAGCTGCTACCGCCACTCGAGGTCCGGCGGCCCGCCGGTTTTACCGGCGTGGACTGCACCGCGCGCTTCTGCATGGCCGTTGGCGAGATCGAGACCCCGGCACAGACCGGCGAAGTAGCGATGGCCGCGAAGCTGAGCAGGAACACATGGCAGCTGGTCAGCACTCCCGGGCTGGCCGGCTCGAACCTGGCCGTTTTCTACGCCGACTGGTGCAGCAGCCGGGTCTTCTGCCTGGCGGTAGGTCAGTACCAGGGCGCGACTGACACTGCGATCGCGGAGCAGTGGACCGGGGCGACCTGGATACCGCAGGCGATAAAGGCGGCAAACCAGATACTGTTCGGCATCTCTTGCGCCAGCTCGGCGCGGTGCATGGCCGTCGGGTCGGGCACTGCCCGGCCGGTCAGCCAGCAGCGGACGGGGGCGAGCTGGAACTCGGTGCCGACCGCGCACATCGCGGGCGGGTCGGTCGCGTCTCTCTATCAGGTCTCGTGCCCGACTGCCACCCGGTGCCTCGCCGTGGGCGCCCGGAGCAACGGCGGGCTCGGCGCCGTCGGTTCACCGCTGGCCGAGGAGTGGAACGGCAGTAGCTGGCGCGTCGTGGCCACGGCAAGCCCGTGACCCCTGGATCTGCGCTTGGCTGGAATTCCGTCAGCCAGCTAGTCAGATACCGCCAGGATCACGTCGGACGCCTTGACAATGGCGGTCACCTGCGAGCCCTCGGCCAGGCCCAGCTCCTCCGCGGCTTCGACCGTGATGGAGGCCACCAGCCGGATCCCGCCCGCATCCAGCGTTACGTTCGCGGTCGCCTCGCCTTTGGTCACGGCAGTGACCGTTGCGTTGATCTTGTTGCGCGCGCTGAGCCGCATCGTTACCCCAATCCGCAGGTTGTCGTTGTTTGCTGCACCGATGTTTGCTGCACCGATGTTTGCTGCACCGTAGTTTGCTGCACCGATGTTTGCTGCACCCGTCCCCGGATGGCAAGCTCGTACACATGGATCATGGGCATCTCGAGGACGGGCACGTGCACGATGCCAGCTGCGCGGTAGCGCACGGGACGGTCCAGGCGCCGGCCGAGGACAAGGTGCTCGCTGCCGTCTTCGCCACTCCGGTCTCGAGTTACCTGCTGCGCTACGGCGCGGACGCGGGCTTCCGGGCAGTGCTGGTCGAGCCGGACCCTGAGCGGGCTAAAGCGGTGAACGCCGACGGATTCGAGCTGGCCGACAGCCTTGCTGGCCTCGCCGCTGACAACGCCGACATCGTGGTCACCGATCACCACCGGCCCGAGCTGGGACCCCAGCTACGGGACGCACTGGCAGCGCAAGCCCGCTGGGTCGGGATCATGGGGAACCCTCGGGTTGAGGGGCCGCACGTCGCTGCACTAACCGAGCTAGGCGTACCGGCTAGCGAGATCGCCACGGTGCACCGCCCGATCGGCGTGAACATCGGCTCGCGGACTCCGGCCGAGATCGCCATCGCAACCATCGCCGGGCTTATCGCGGACCGCAACGGAAAGCCCGGCGGCTTCACCTTCTGAGCCGTGGCGGGAGCTGCGTATGCCTGACCAGGCCGGTTACTCCGGGACACCGCTGGCGCGCAAGCTCGGCATCGGCGAGGGCGACGAGATAGCCCTGATCGGGGCGCCCGAGCGGTTCGAGGACACGCTCGGGGAACTGCCAGACGTCGCCAGCTTGCACACCGATCTGGCGGATGACGCCCGCTACGACGTGATCGTGGCCTTTGTGACCCAGCGGGCTGAGCTGGAAGCGGAGCTGCCGCGGCTCCGTGCCCGGATGGCTCCCGCATGCGGGCTGTGGATCGCCTGGCCTAAGCGGGCCAGCAGGATGCCGACCGACGTGACCGACCAGGTCATCCGGGATGTGGTCTTGCCGACGGGGCTGGTGGACAACAAAGTCTGCGCCATCGACGACACCTGGTCCGGGCTCCGGCTTGTGATCCGCAGGGAGAACCGGGTCTGAATCAGGGTTACCTCCGGGTGCTTCCTGATGTGCTGACAGCACCGCGGCACGCAGGCTAGCTGTTATGAATAGCAATACCGAGGACGTGCACTACTCCAGTGAGACCGGCCCGGGCGACAGTTCAGGCCCCGATCAGCCGAGGCCGCGATACCAGCGCCCGCCGCTGCGCCGTCCAGCCCGAGGCCGGATGGTCGCAGGCGTCGCCGTGGCCATCGGGCGGCATTTCAATGTCGACGTGACGATAGTCCGCGTGGTCTTCGCCGTGCTGACGGTCGTCGGCTTCACCGGGCTCGCCTATTTCGGAAGCCTGCCGCTGTTCCTCGGCGGGATTCCGCTCTACCTCGCATGCTGGCTGCTGATTCCCGAAGAAGGCAGCGATCAGTCCATCGCAGCCAACTTCATCAGGAAGCACGAGCGGTCGCCCGACTAACCAGCCCGGCGCGGGCCGGCTACTTCCGCGGGGCGGCGCTACTCGACCAGCAGCTCGCCTTCGAATCTGCCGAGATCTTCCCGGTACAGCTCGAGTCCGACTCCATTCGGGTCACGGAAATACATGCTGTCGTCCGCGCCGCGGTCCGGGCCGAGGTAGTCAGCTCCGGAGGCATCGAGCTTCTTCTTCGCCTCCGCGAACTGGCTCGCCGACACCGAGATAGCCAGGTGCTGCACGCCGCCGATGGTCTCCTGCCAGGCCGGGTGCTCATAACCGGGGAAGTCGAAAAAACCAAGCAGGTTGTGATTGCCAATGTCGAAGAAGAAGTGGTTGGAGCCCGCGTAGTCCCGGTTTTCCACCAGCTCGACTAGCGGGAAGCCAAGGAACTCCTGGTAGAACTTGATCGTCTCCTCGGCATCCTTGCAGATCAGCGCCAGGTGATGGACTCCGCCGACAGTTGTCGGCGGACGGTCGGCAAGCGGGCGCAGATACCGCTTGCGCAGCTCTTCCCGGCGGGCACGGACGCGGGCAAGCTCCTCGCCTTGTGGCTCTGGCATCGCTGGCTCCTTAGGTCGTGACACCAGTGTGCCAGTCCTCGGGATGGACGCGATGCCTCAGCTTCCAGCCGTGCATGCCATGCGCGTGCGCGGCCAGCGGCGTCGGCGGCACAGCGATCATCGGGCACGAGGAATGCGCCATGCAGTACCTGCTGACCTTGCAGGCCAGCAGGCGGCGCAACGCTCCACGCCGGCCTGCGCCGACGACCAGGACATCTCCGGACCGGTTAGCCACATCGCTGAGCACCGGCCCCGCTTCTCCCCTGATGACGGCAGGGCTGAAGCCGAGATCGGCGGGCGGCCCGCCGATGGCCAAGTCGACGGCCCGCCACAACCGGTCCCAGGCGGCCTGTTTCCACGCAACCCGCAGTGGCGGACACGGGGACCGGCGATCAGCCAGTTCTCCGCCCGGCGGGGTCCAGGCGAGCACTGGAACTAGTACCGCGTTGTCGTTCCTGGCCAGCTCAACCGCATATCGCAGGGCCTGCAGGCTGCCCGCAGATCCGCTGACGCCGACGACCACTCTCCGCACGAACACCTCACGGCTCCTTCCCCGCACGGCTTCTTTGCCTGGCTGGGGCTTCCAGTCAATCGGGGGAATCTGGCCAACGGCCGCTCCCTAACGGCTCTCATGCGGCCGAGATCCCCTCGCACGCGGCATTCATGCGGAACTGCTCCTTCCGCGTGACCGGCCTCACAACATCGGCACCCCCGATTGTGATGCACGGCGTCTTTTGATAGCCTCTCTCTTATTCGACAGGCTCGCATGATTGTCGGGAGGGTGTAGCTATGACTGATGCCCGCGTCGCAGCCGCCAGCGGGAGGAGCCGCTGGTGGGCGCTCGGGGCACTGGCGATCAGTGTCCTGGTAGTCGGCCTGGACCTCTTCGTTCTGTCGCTGGCGCTGCCCACCCTTGCCGTCGACCTCCACGCGTCCACCTCGGACCTGCAGTGGTTCGTCGACGCATACAGCCTGGTCCTGGCGGCGGCGTTGCTGCCCGCCGGACTCCTCGGCGACCGGATCGGCCGGAAGAAGCTGCTGATCGCCGCGCTGGCCGTGTTCGGCATCGCCTCGCTGGCGTGCGCTTACTCAACGTCGACCGGCCAGCTGATCGCGGCGCGGGCCGTGCTAGGACTCGCGGCCGCGGTCATCCTGCCGCTCGCGCTCGCCGTCCTGCCGGTGATGTTCACGCCTGAGGAGCGCCCGAAGGCGATCGCGATCGTCGGCGGCGCCACCTTCGTGGGCTATCCGCTCGGCCCCATCCTGGGCGGCTGGCTGCTGGACCACTACTGGTGGGGCTCGGTCTTCCTGATCAACGTCCCGATCGTCGTGCTGGCACTGGCAGCGGTGATCATCCTCATGCCGGAGTCCCGCGGCACCGAGGCCTTCCGGATCGACTTCACCGGCGTGGTCATCTCCAGCGCAGGCCTGGTCGCGCTGACCTATGGCGTCATCAGGGCCGGACAGGACGGCTGGTCGGACGCCCTGGCGGTAGCGACAATGGCCGCTGGCGCGGTAGTACTCGGCCTATTCGTCGCGTGGGAGCGGCTTGTCATCCGCAGGCATCGCGGTCAGCCGCTAGTCGACCTGCATCTGTTCGCATCGGCTGGTTTCACCTGGGGGACCACGCTGGCGACGATGATCTCCTTCGCGCTGTTCGGTCTCACATTCGCGATGCCGCAGTTCTTCCTCGACGTCAAGGGCCTCGATTCAATGGCCAGCGGGATCAGGTTGCTGCCGCTGATCGGCGGCCTTGCGTTCGGGCTCGGCATCGGGCAGCGACTGCAGAGCACCCGCAAGTCCCGCGACGGCGGTCCCGACCGGCCAGCGCTACTTGGCATGCGGCCGGTTGGCGCCGGCGGGTTCGTCATCATGGCCGTCGCTCTCGCCGTCGGCACGGCTACCTCTGCGGCCAGCGGCACGGGATTCACGTCCGGGTGGTTCGCGGTGACCGGGCTCGGCCTCGGCATGGCGATGCCCACCATGCTGAACGCGGCGCTGAGCGCGCTGACCCCTGAGCGCAGCGGGTCTGGTTCAGCGCTGATGACTGCGGCTCGCCAGGTGGGCGCGACGATCGGCATCGCCGTGCTCGGCACCGTGCTCAACTCGGTGTACCGCAGCCATGTCAGCGTCGCGGGACTGCCGGCGGCCGTCGGCGCGGCCAGGAGCAGCGTCGGAGCGGGTGTCGCCGTAGCAGCCAAGCTCGGCTCGGCGCCGCTGCTGACCGCCGTGCATTCCGCCTACGCGGACGGCGTCGACGTGATGCTCTGGGTCTGCGCCGCGATCGCGGCGGCGGCGGCGGTGCTCGCCGCGCTGTTCCTGCCGCGCGCTGGCCCAGTCCACCGTCCGCCAGGGCGACGCGCCGGAGATCGCCGAAGCCCCGGCCGGCGCTGAATTCAAGACCGCCGGGGCAGAATAACTGCCATGACCGACGTGCCCGCCAGGCCAGCCGGCCTGCGAGAGCGGAAGAAAGCCAGGACACGAGCTGCCATCAGGCAGCAAGCGCTCAGGCTAATCCGTGAGCAGGGTTACGCCGCGACCACGATTGAGCAGATCGCCGATGCGGCGGAAGTCTCGCCGGCCACGTTCTTCCGCTACTTCCCGACCAAGGAGGACGTGGTCCTGCAGGATGACCTGGACATCATCACGACAGAGGCGCTCGATGCCCAGCCGCCCGAGCTGAGCCCGATCGCCGCGTTCCGCGCCGCTTCGGCCGCCACGCTGGCGTCGCTGAGCCCGGCGGACCTGGCCACGCTCAGGGATACCGCAGAGCTGACCGCAACGGTTCCCGAGGTGCGGGCCCGGGCTATCGATGAGTTTGTCCGCACGATTAACCAGATAGCGGAGGCCATCGCCAGGCGAACCGGCCGGAACCCGGATGACTTTGAGGTGCGCAACCTGGCCGGGGCGATCATCGGGGTCATCATGTCCGTCACCACTACGTACGGCGGGAGCACCTGGACCGCGGATGGCATGACCGACGTAACCGGCCTGTTCGCCCGCATCGACAAGGCACTGGCACACCTGGAGCAGGGCCTGCCCCTGTGACGCCGGCCCAAGGCTCAGTCAGCGCAGCACGAGATCACCGCGGCACAACGCAGCGTGCCCTGTCTTCCGTCAGGAAGGCAGGGCACGCGGCGCTCGGTTATTTCAGTTGAGTTGAAACCGGCTGGCCAGGCAACTGAGGCGGCTGACCAGCCGGAGTTGTGGGGTAACTACCTATCGTTGGGCCGCGGATAGATCCATGCGGTCGTCACGAGGTGTTACGAGCATCTGACGCAACGCTACTTCGATCGGTTTCATTATGAGACGCAGATCACAACTGCGCCACAGATACGGGAATGTTGCGCGTTCAATTACTGTTCTCGCGGCAGGCCGGCGCACACCGCACGCAGGCTGACCAGGCAGACTGATAGCGCTGAGGAGGAAGTCATGCCAGCTGTGACAGCGGAGGACATCCTGGTACTGCCGCGCATAACGGAACCGGACCAGGCCACCGCAGCGGACCGGCCCGTCCTGTCGGTTACGACGGCGCCGGCCGGATTCGAGGGTGAGGGCTTCCCGGTCCGCCGCGCATTCGCCGGCGTTGACCTGAGCGCGCTGGATCCCTTCATTCACATGGACCAGATGGGCGAGGTCGACTACGCGCCGGGCGAGCCGAAGGGCACGTCCTGGCATCCGCATCGCGGCTTCGAGACAGTGACCTACATCATCGACGGGACCTTCCGCCACCAGGACTCCAACGGCGGCGGCGGCCTGATCACCAACGGCGACACCCAGTGGATGACGGCAGGCGGTGGCCTCCTGCACATCGAGGAGCCGCCCGAAGCCCTGGTGATGAGCGGTGGCCTGTTCCACGGCTTCCAGCTCTGGGTGAACCTGCCGTCCCGGCTCAAGATGGCCCCGCCGCGCTATCAGGACATCCGCGCCAGGCAGGTAGCGCTGCTCAGTTCCGCCGACGGCGGCGCGCTAGTGCGGGTCATCGCCGGTGAGGTGGACGGTCACCAGGGCCCCGGCGTCACCCATACGCCCATCACGTTGCTGCATGTGACAGTGGAGCCCGGAGCCGAGTTCCGGCTGCCCTGGCGGCCTGACTTCAACGCGCTCGGCTACGTACTGGCCGGATCTGGTACCGTCGGCGCGCAGCGGCGCCCGGTCAGGACTGGCCAGTTGGCCGTGTTTGGTGCAGGCGACGTGATGACGCTCGGGGCGCAGCGGAAGATGGACGGCCCGAGCGAGAAGCTGGACATACTCGTTCTAGGCGGGGAGCCAATCCGCGAGCCGGTCGCGGCTTACGGTCCCTTCGTTATGAACACCAGGGCCGAGCTGGTCCAGGCGTTCGAGGATTATCAGGCGGGCCGGCTCGGCTCGATCCCGGCAGTTCGCACGCCACTGCCAGAGGAGCCGCACCCAGGCCACGACGTCCTGTAACGAGCCGGCGAGTCGTGCTGCGCAGTCCTGCCGGCGGCGCAGCGCGGCTCGCCTTTTCTGTGCCCGCGGCACCTGCAGAAGGCGTATCCGGCTGCGTTAGCCCGCCTCGTTAACCCTGCGCACCTCGAACGTGAAGCACCCGAATTCGACAGCCCTGCCGTGCACCAGCGCGACCGCCGGGTCGGCGAACATCTCGGCCATCGTCAGCTCAGCCTGCACCGGGCTCGCCTGCCGCGTCGGCCTCCACCAGCCTCCCGCCGAGGATCCGGCCGTCGGCGCTGTAAGCGCGCAGCACTCGCCGGCCCGCGGCAAGCCAGTTCGGGTATCCGGTGCCGTCTGGCCCGTCGCATGGCGCCGGGTGAATGAACACCGGGCCAACCTCGTCGTAGGGTCCGGGCAGCGCGCCGGTCTCCCGCGCCCACCGGCGCAGCGGCGCGTAGGACACTAGCGCGATCTCCTCGCCGGCCTCACTTGGCCGCAGGCAGCAGCGCAGCGGCGCGCCGCCGTCAGCGTCGGTCAGTAGCGCCGGAGAGTGACCCGCATCATCGGTACTGCGCAGCTCGGCGAGCACGTCAGGTGCGATCGCGCGTACCTCGAAGCCAGCCCGTAGCTGTGTCGGTGTTGTCATAACCCCAGGATCAAGGCCGGGAACGGGCAATGCTGGCGAGATCCCGACGGAAAGCCCGCGGCCGCCTGGGCCGGAGCGGCACCGGCGCGGGACGCTCGATTTCTCATGCGAGCACAGCGACTCTTCATGCGACCGTGTACTCCTGGCGAGCTATTTGCACCGATTTGTGATTGACACTCGCATGAAGTGTGCGTCAAGGCGCGGCTCAGGCCGGGTCGCCCACGCTCAGGAGGCTGGCAAATCTTCCGCCGCCGGTGCAGCCTCGGCCGCCAGCCGCCGGAGCGCACTGCGGACAATCTGCGGATCGTAGGTGCTCCAGTACGGCGGCAACGAGGCCCGCAGGAAGCCGCCATACCTGGCAGTCGCGATCCGCGGGTCAAGGATCGCGATGACGCCGCGATCATCGATGGTCCGCAGCAGCCGCCCGGTGCCCTGCGCTAGCAGCAGTGCGGCCTGCGCCGCCGCCACGGACATGAAGCCGTTGCCGCCGCGCGCCGCGACCGCCCGCTGCCGCGCCGAGGCCAGCGGATCGTCAGGCCGCGGGAACGGGATCCTGTCGATCACCACGAGCTGAAGTGACCGGCCCGGTACGTCGACGCCCTGCCAGAGCGACAGCGTGCCGAACAGGCAGCTCTCCTCATCCTCGGCGAACTTGCTGACCAGCAGTCCCGTCGAGTCATCACCCTGGCACAGCAGCGGCACGCCAATCTCAGCGCGCAGCGCATCCGCGGCCTGCCGGGCTGCCCGCATCGAGGAGAAGAGCCCGAGCGTCCGGCCGCCGGCCGCCTCGATCAGCTCGCGCATCTCGGTCAGGTAAGCGTCAGACAGACCGTCCCGGCCGGGCGGCGGCAGCTGCCGTGCCACGTACAAGATGGCGCTGCGCCGGTGGTCGAAGGGGGAGCCGACATCCAGCCCAGTCCAGTCGAGCCCATTCGAATCGAGCCCGGTCGAATCCTGCCCAGTCGAATCGACCACAGGCAGGCCCCACTGCCGCGCCAGCGGTTCGAACGAGCCGCCCAGCGTGAGCGTCGCGGACGTCAGGACCACGGTGCCGGACTTGAACAGCCGCTCCGCCAGGAGCCCTCCGACCTGCAGCGGCGCGACCCGCAGCGTGTCCGGCCGGGCTGACTCCTCGCCCGCGGACCGGTCCAGCCAGACGACCTCGGGTCGCGAAGCGATGTCCGTTGCGTAAGCGGCGATGATCCGGCTCGCGTTCTCCGCCACCTCGTCCAGCGCGACGGTGGCAACCCGCATGGCTGTCACGCGTTCGGCGTCGTCGTCACTGCCGGATTGGCGGCGCAGGTCGGCAGCACACGCCGCGGCCGCGTCGCGGACCACTGCGAGCGCCTCCTCGACCTGCTCGGTCAGCACGTCGAGACGTCCCGCCTCGGTGTCCGCCAGCGCCAGCTCAAGACCCGCGCCGGCGTCACGCAACCTGCTGGAAAGGTCCTCCCCCGCGAGCCTGCCGCAGCGCCGGGCTGCGACGTCGGCGGCCGCCGACGACAGCTCGCCGGAGGCCACGCTGGTGACCCGGTCGACCAGGTCGTGCGCTTCGTCGATGACCACAACGTCGTGCTCGGGCAGCACGATGTTGTTCTCGATCGCGTCGATGGCAAGCAGGGCATGGTTCGTCACCACGATGTCGGCCTCGCCCGCGGACTCACGTGCCTGCTCGGCGAAGCACCGGCTGCCGAACGGGCACTTCGCCGCGCCGATGCACTCTCTGGCGTTGACAGAGACCTGCCGCCACGCACGGTCGTCAACGCCGGGAACGAGCTCGTCCCGGTCGCCGCTCTCCGTCGTCGCAGCCCATTCGTGCAGCCGGGTCACCTGCCGCCCGATCGCCGACACCGACCGCGCGTCAAACAGCGAGTCCGCGGGTTCGTCCGGCGCGGTGCCGTGCACTTTGTTCAGGCACAGATAGTTCCGCCTGCCCTTCAGAATCGCGAACACTGGCTCTCTGCCGACCAGATCCGCCAGCGCAGCCGACAGCCGGGGCAGGTCACGCTCGATGAGCTGGCGCTGCAGCGCGATCGTGGCGGTGGAGATCACGACCGTCTGGTCCGGCTCGCCCAGCGCGTGCCGCACGGCGGGCACGAGATAGGCCAGTGACTTGCCCGTTCCCGTCCCGGCCTGCACGGCCAGGTGCCGCCGCGACACCATCGCCTCGTGGACCGCTTCGGCCATCGCGACCTGTCCCGGCCGCTGAGCGCCGCCGATCCCGGACACGGCCGCCTTCAGCAGGACGTCGATCTCCGGCAATTCGGCAGGCACTATTGCACGCTATCGCCCGCGAGGGCGGAGCATCGAGTGGCCGCGCTGGGCTGTGGACGACCAGCCCGCACCTGCGACGAATCAGCTCGTGATATCAGCCGAGGTCAGCCGCGCCCAGGCAATGGCGCCGAAGATCACCGCATAGATCGCGAACGACACAAGCCCGTGCTCCACGCCGGACAAGTCGGCCGGCGACCGGAACAGCCCGTCCCAGTGCAGCCAGTAGTGCGTCGGCAAGTAAGGGCGTATCCCGGACAGTTGCGGGAGCTGGTCACAGATCTCGCTGCCGAGAGTCAGCACCAGAACGGCAGCGATAGCACCGACCGGGTGCTGGGTCATCGTCGAGGCGGCAAGCCCGACGGCGCCGAGCGACGCCATCGCTGCTGCCGCGAACAACGCGACCAGCAGCACCCGGAGCACGCCTGCCCACAGCGAGATGGTCGTTCCGGACAGCAGCGTGACCGGGCCGGCCGGAAACAGGATGAGCCCCATGACCAGCGACACCACCGTGATAAGCAAGCATGCCGCCAGGCTGAACACGATGATCGCGGCGTACTTTACCGCGAGGAGCCTGGTCCGGCCGGACGGCACGACCAGCAGGCCGCGCAACGTGCCAATACCGGCCTCCCCCGCGACCGCATCGCCGGACACCACGCCGATGCTCAATGGCAGCAGTAGCACCGTGAGCGTGAGCGTGAGGACCACGAGGGCGAGGAACACCCCGTTGCCGGCCAGCTGATTGAGGAACGGCGGGCCGCCAGGGCCACCGGACGAGCCGATCGTCACCCGGAGCAGGATGCCCAGGAACACCGGCACGATCGCGATCACGCCAAGCAGGGCCTGGTTGCGCGGACGGCCGAAGACGAGCCGGAGCTCGGAGCTAAAGAACCTCAACCAAGCGGAAACGGGGTTAACACGGGCTGGCAGCCGCTCGTCCGGCCAGTCAAGCCGACGCCGAGCGCCAGCTGGCCGGCCAGCGGTTACCGCGCCTGCTAGCCCGGGCAGCCGGCCGCCATTGCTCACCGACAGCTCGCCGATCGACCCTGCTTCGGCCGGCAGGTCCTCAGTCGACATCGAAACCCTCGCCGGTCAGCTCGACGAACTCGTCCTCCAGACTCCGCCGCGGAGTCTCCAGCCCGGCCACCGGTACGCCGGCCAGCACCAGGCGCTCGCAGATGACTTCGGGCAACATCTCGCCCAGTTCCGCAGTCACTTCCTGGCCGTCCTGGCGCACCCCGCTGAGGCCTAGCTCGGACAGCACCCTGGCGGCCAGGTCCGGTTTCGGCGTTCTGACGAGCAGCCCGGCCTGACCCCGCAACTGGCTGAGCGGTCCCTGGTAGACCAGGCGGCCTGCCCGCATCACGCCGACATGCGTGCAGACCTGCTCGACCTCGGCGAGCAGGTGCGAGGACACGAACACCGTGGTCCCGTCGGCCGCGATCTCCCGGATCAGCGTCCTTACTTCCCTGGTGCCCTGCGGGTCGAGACCGTTCGTCGGTTCGTCCAGGATCACGAGCTGCCTGGGCCGCAGCAGGCTGGTCGCGATGCCGAGCCGCTGCTTCATGCCGAGCGAGTAAGCCTTGTACCGCTTGTCGGCCGCAGCAAGAAGACCGACCCGGTCCAGCGCCGCGTCGATCCGGGCACGCGCGGTCGACCGGTCGGCGGTCCTGTCGGCCGCATCGAGGCGGGCGAGGTTTCCCCGGCCGGACAGGTGCGGGTAAAACGCGGGCCCTTCCACCAGCGAGCCAACCAGCGGAAGTGCGGCGGCTTGCCGGTCGGGCATCGGAAATCCGAGCATCTCGTGGCCGCCCGCGGTTGGCTGGATCAGTCCGAGCAGCATACGGATCGTGGTGGTCTTGCCGGAACCGTTCGGGCCGAGGAAGCCGTAGACGGATCCGGTCGGAACCGCAAGGTCGATCCCGTCGACGGCCACCTGGCCGCCGCGGAACTGCTTAGTCAGGCCATTGCTCGCCAGCGCAAAGTCAGTGCCCGCTGCGGCGTCACCCAAAGTCGGCAGCAACATCCGCGTACAGCACCGACGGAGTAACAGCGCCGACCAGGACCTGCCCCTTGCTGGTCACCAGAACGGTCAGCAACGCGGTCTTCAGCAGGCGGCCGCTTCCCCAGCTGCCGTGCACCGGCACAGCTGCTTTCAGGAGCGCTTGCAGTGCGGCCAGGTCCGGCCCGGCCGACGGGCTCACGTTGAGCGTCGAGGCGTAGGCCTGTGAGGAACTGGCCGTCGTCGCGGAGCTGTAAGTAACGCTGGTGCGCGGCTGCGCGCCGCTCAGCGCTTGCTTGATGGCCGCAGCAACCTCAGGGCTTGGCGGAGTTGCCAGCACTGACAGCCAGCCGGTTCCGATGACGTGCGGTGCGTTCACATGCACGGCCGCCGTGAGAGGCGCGTAGGCCGTCCAGCCGGGCGAGAACCCGGCGGTTCCGGTGTTAACGAAGCCGCCGCCGTTGGTCCCGAGCTTCGCGGTGCCATGCCGGCCAAGGAGATGCTGACCGATGTTCTGGTCAAAGCTCTTGATGGCGGCCGCCCGCTGCGCCTTGCTCATGCTGGCCGGCAGGCTCTTGGCGAACTGCGCCTCGATCTGCTTGAGCGCTTTCGCAGGGAGAGGCGGGAGCTTGACCAGCTTGGCCGGGGCCAGCTTGCCGGCAACAAGCTTGCCGTTCTTGACGACGACGGGCTTGCCCCCAGCCTTAACGATGATCAGCTTGCCGGTGCGGGTCTTGATGACACGCATGACCCGCTGGGGAAGCTGGGCCGGCTGTGCTGTGCTGCCGATGATCGTCGCGCCCAGCGGAATCCTGCCAAGGGCCACGCCGGCTGCGCCCAGACCTGCCTGGCCCAGGCCCGCCTGACCCAGACCTGCCTGGCCCAGGACCGACTTGAGGTTGGCGGGCACCGTCACGTGCTTGACGGTTGCGCCAGGAGGCGGCGTAAAGCTGAAGTTGGAAGCCGCCGGAGTGCCGAACGACAGCGAAGTGAAGCCGATGCTGTACGCGACCGTAGCCGAGCCTCGCGGGTAGACCTCGAGTCGCAGCGGGATGTGGCGGCTGGCGTCGATCGCGATCAGCACGCTTCCGACCAGCGACTTGCTGCTCCGCGGCACTAGCGACAGCTGATAAGCGGCCTGGCCCGCGACATAGACGTTGCGCTGGACGCTGACCACGGTTGTCTTGCCGATCGCCTTGAGCAGCTGCGCCGCCGCGGCTTGCGGCATGTCCGGGATCGCGCTAGCTCCAGCTCCCCGGCTAGCTTGCGAGGCATGTGCCGGCAGCTCGTACCGGGTAGCAGTCTGGTTCTTGCTATTCCACAGCCAGACCGTGCGACCGTCGAGGCGGAGGTCGGTCTCGCCCGCCTGGACCTGCTCGGCGATCCTCACATGCTGCGGGTCGCGGTACCAGAAACTGACCGACGCCGGACCGGAGGACGGGCCAGCCGAGCCCTGCTGAGGCAGCGGCAACGCCGGCAATCCGAGATCGGAGGTCTCCTGCACGGTCGCAGTCAGCGGGCCTAGCGGCTTCGCGGCCCCTTGGACGACCTCGGTCAGCAGCTGCTCGGGCGTCCGGGACGGCAGCGAGGGTGCGGCGTCAGCGCTGGCGACTGTCGCGGCCACGATGACGATGCCAGTGACGGCGACGGCGCTCGCCGGGACCGCCCATCGCGCCCTGATGCCGAGTCTGCGCATTGCTCACCCGCCGTTATTTCAAAACCACCCCGGTTGATTTCACAATAGCCGCCGGGCGTGACAGGCGCGTCATCCGCAAGTCTGACTGCACGCCGGCGATCGGGCTACTTCCCGATCGCAGTGCTCCTACTACTGGGCAGTCGCGACGCTGCCACCGGTGAGCGGGTCGCCTACCTGCTCGTGGATCTCGGCGAGGTTGTCATGCGCCGGGTACTTGTGCGCGGCAGGGCCATCAGCGAACGCTGTCAGCACGTTCGCGGTCACCCTCCGGGTGAAGTCGCCAGCAGCCGGGGTCAGGCCCCAGTTGTACGTCGGCGGCCCGAACGACTCGACCCAGCGCATCGTGCCGCAGTTGAAGATCCCGGCGCCGCCCTTGTGCGTGTAATAAGCGGAGTCGGCAAAGCTGTTGACGCCCTGGCAGACCAGCGGCGAGTGGGAGAGCACTTCGATCGGCCGCTCAACCGGATAGCCAGGCGTGACCCGGTCGTACTCGATGCCGACGAGCACCTTGAAACTGGTGCCCTTGCGCACGCCGGTGCCTTTGAACATCCATGCCTTCGGTGAGTGCACGACGAAGTCGGCGATTGCCGGGTAACCCTCGTAGAGCGTTCCGATCAGCGACGATTCGGGGTCCGGGTTCGGCGGCTCGCGCCAGTCGCTGGTGACCAGGTCGTCCTGCTTCCCGTACATCGGGTCCAGCTCGTAGCTGGTCTTGTAGCAGACGATCAGCCGGCCCGCGCCAAGCGCAGTCCGCTCCAGCCTGGTCCGCCGGAACATCGCGTTCGCGCCGAGAAAGGCGATGTTCATGCCCTTGTCCCTGGCCGTGGTCACGATGGCCCGCTCTGGCGGCGACCAGTACTCGTCATGACCGGGCGACACTAGCGCGGCAGCGCCATCCAGCGAATGCGGGTTGCTGGCGATGTCCATGCTGGTCAGGTATGCGAGCGGCAAGCCGAGGCGCTCAGCAAGGTTGATCAGCTTGCGTTCGTAGACCATGAACAGGTACGCGCCGTCGGTATCCCCTGGTCTGTCCAGGCTGACCGCGTAGGACCTGGTGTCGTAGCCGCCGTCCGGGCCCTTGTAGAGGTCGTGCTGACCCCAGGTGTTGTAGGCCTGCCAGGTCGGCACCGCGTTCTTGATCACGACTTTGCCCGCCGTGCTGGCTGACCGCACCGTGACGGGCACGTAGCGCTGCGCGCCGGAGTGGGCATCGAGCCGGAACAGGTACGAGCCCTCGGGCCAGTCGTCAGTCGGCACCGTCAGGGACACGCCCCAGTGGGTGTGCACCGTCCGGGTCGACTCCTCGAACCTGGCCGAAGCTTGCCGGTGCCCGCGCATCGTCCCGGACTTCCAGACCAGCCGGGCCAGGTCGTGGTTGTACCAGCCCATCCGGAAGGCCTTCACGCTGAACTCACGTGAGGTAGTCGATACGTAGAGGTGGATTGGCTCGCCCGGCCGGATGCTCGACTGGCCGGCATAGCCCATGATCGCGTCCGGAGCGCCCTGATTCTTGATCCGCCAGTTCGGGTAGCCGGGCAGCGAGTTCTCGTACTTGACCGTCCAGCGGACGCGCTGGGCCTGGGTGCCGGTGGCGGCAGGCGTGCCGTCCCCGGCCTTGGCAGGCGTCACGGATTCGCCCGTCTTGACCGCGGCGACGACAGCGGCTGGTATCGCGGCAGCGGCCGCAGCCCGGCCGAGGAACGCCCTCCTGGTCCAACTCATGTGCACAAGCATTACCCCGCGCTGCTGGCGGCTAGGTCAACGACGTGTAATTTTCCGCAACCCGACCGGGAGTTTTGCGGCTCAGCGCGTCAGTTGCTAACGGCGCGTAAGCGGCCCGCTACCAGCCGTGCCAAGGCAGCAGTGCAGTCACGGCGACAGCGGCGAACAGCAGCGTCAGATACACGATCGACAGGTGGAATAGCCGCATCGGAGCGGGCCCGTCGGCCGCCCCGATCCGGCTCCGCAGCCGGTGCGCCTCAATCAGGAACCAGCCGCCGAGTACGGCCGCGCAGCAGCCATAAATCCAGCCGGCGTACGGCGTCAGCAGCAGAGTCGCCGCGACCATGATGTAGGAGTACCGAAGGATCTTCCTGGCCACTAGGGCCGGGCTCGCGACCACCGGCAGCATTGGCACGTTCGCGGCCGCGTAGTCGTCACGGAACTTCATCGCCAGCGCCCAGAAGTGCGGCGGGGTCCAGAAGAAGATCACCGCGAAGAGCACGCCGGCCGCCCAGCTCACTCGCCCGGTGACAGCAGCCCAGCCGACGAGCACCGGAAAGCAGCCGGCCGCGCCGCCGATCACGATGTTGGACGCGGTACGCCGCTTCAAGCCAATGGTGTAGACGAAGACATAAAACAAGATCGCCGCGTCAGCAAGCACCGCGGCGAGCCAGTTCGCCGCAAAGCCGAGCAGCAGGGTGGCTGCGGCGCCGAGCAAGATGCCGGACGCCAGCGCCTCGCTAGGCTTGACTGCCGTTCTGCTGGGATTACCGGCGCCGCCGTGCCCTGCAACTCCGGCCACCAGCGGCCGCCGCGACGTGCGCTTCATGACCGCATCGATGTCGCGGTCGATGAAGCAATTCAATGTGTTCGCGCTGCCGGCCGCGAGCGCGCCGCCGAGCAGCGTCACCAGGATGAGCGACAGCGATGGCACGCCTCGCTGCGCGAGGAGCATTGTGGGCAGGGTGGTGACCAGCAGCAATTCGATGATGCGTGGCTTGGTGAGCAGGAACAGGCTACGAGCGATGAGCCCGGCGGACCTCCTGCCGTCGGGCAACAGGCTTTCGCCTGGCTCTGCCAGACCAGCCTCGATCGCGCCGGTCGCCTGTGTCACTGCCGTGCCTCCGCCATGTGCCGGTCGGGCTCCGGCATCAGCAGACACGTTACCCAGGTCAGCCGGGTGCGCAGGCAGCGGGCTATTACTACCGCGCGTCGTAGCTGCTCAGCGCGACGACAGGTCCAGATAGTCCGGCAACACCGGCACCAGCTTCGCCTGCCGCGGTCATCATGTCAGGTACGTATGCCTATCCGGATCGCGAGGAGGCCCTCGATTGCCTGCATCAGTCACTAGCCGCATGCCGACCTGGCGGCAGGCTGCCGCTCTGACGGGTATTGCGGCCGCCGGCATTGCCGTTGCGCAGGCCGGTCCGGGCGTCACCGGGCTTCGACCCGTCCGGATGCGCGCGTTCAAACGCCTGGCCGGTCAGGGAGATTCGGGTCACGTTGCGCTCACCTTCGACGACGGCCCCGATCCAGGCTCGACTCCTCAGTTCCTCCAGGTGCTAGCTGACCGCGACGTCCGCGCTACCTTCTTCATGCTGGGCAGCATGGTCACCAGGGCACCCGGCCTGGCAGCTGAGATCGCTGCAGCCGGCCACGAGGTGGGCGTGCACGGCTTCGACCATCGGTACCTTCCGGCCCGGACTCCGCACGCCACTCGTTCCGACCTGACTCGAGCGACTGAGCTGATCGCCAGCGTCACCGGCACGAAGCCACGGCACTTCCGCCCGCCGTACGGGGTGCTGAGCGGTCCGGCGCTCCTGGCCGCCCGCGAACTCGGGCTCACCCCGGTGCTGTGGGGCGCCTGGGGCAAAGAGTGGGCGACTGGTGCAACGCCAGCCTCAGTACTGCGCACCTTGCTGAGCGACCTCGGCGGTGGCGTCACGGTGCTACTGCACGACTCCGGCTGCACCTCGCCGCCTGGCGCATGGCAGGCCGGCCTGCAGGCGGTCGCGCCGCTACTCGACGAGTGTGAGCGCCGGGGCCTCGCAGTGGGGCCAGTCGGCGAGCACGGCTCGCCTTAGGGCTTCACCGCAAGCCGTCGTCTCCGGCTTCCTGGCGTTAGTGCGGGCCTTCCTCAGCAGATGTCGCGACGGCAGCCGACCGCCGACCCGAGCGAGGGCGGCCGGTCGTCAGCGGCGCGGCTCAGCTTCGCTGCGCCCTGCGTGGCCGCACCACTGACCCCACGACGCCAGTAAGGCCGTAAGCGACGGCGCCATGCCACAGCGCGGTGAAGGCACTGCCGAAAACGCCGCTGCCGTGCACCATGGTCAGCACGAATATGACGATCGCGGCGGCGGCTCCGGGCATCACGGCGAACCGCCAGGGCCTGCTGCGCGCCCAGCGCAACGCCCGGCTGTGTCTGCTGCGGACCAGGGCTCCGGCTCCGGCCACGGCAAAGAACGCGACGACACCCTCGGACAGCGGACTGAACAGTTCCGGGTGAAAGAACACGAGGTGGGCGAGCATGTCAGCGCCGGTGACGGCGACGCCCGCCGCGCCTGCTAGCTTCCACGGCGCCTCCGACAGGGCCGCACCGGAAACTGCGGCTTCCTCGCGGCGGTTCAGGTCGGTCTGATAGGTGCTCGGCGGTGCGGACATTGTCAACTCCTGCGTGCGGCTTGTGCCTGACAGGCTCAAGATATATCTCCAAGCCTCCGCTGACAAGATATATCGCCTTCGCGCCGGCCGTCGGCCCGGCTTCTTCGAAAAGCCGGGCATGCCCTGGGCCCGACCCGGAGATTACTCCCAGTACCCACCCGGCAGGTCCGGAATTTTCGCCGGCGCGGGCCGCTTACCGAGTAATGACTAACCCAGGGGCAGCGCATAACTGAGGACAGTCCATAGCTGGGGGCAGCACATCTGCCGAGCATGCCGCGATAGGGGATCCTCGGTGCTCATTCAGCTAACGTCCAGGTGGGTGGTGCTTACTGAATGGGACGGATTCGAGCGACTGCGTCCGCTGACGGATGTCCGCCCGGCCTGGCGCACATAGGCTGGCAAGGCACTGGGCAGAGGGTGATGGAGATGGACGAGCAGAGTAACGATGGCCAGCAGCCTGGCATCTGGGAATCCTGGACGGGCTCGGCAGATCCGTCCAGTCAGCCGGACGGGAGCGGGCTCACCGAGTACGAAAATCCCGACCGCGCAGCAGGTTCAGGACAGCCAGCAGCTCCTGACCAGCCCGCTGCCACCGGTCCGTTGCCCGCCTTCACTCAGCCCATCGGCTACCCCCAGGCTGGCTACCCGGCACCCGGTTACGGCCAGCCCGGTTACGGCCAGCCCGGTTACGGCCAGCCCGGTTACGGCCAGCCCGGTTATGACCAGCACAGCTACGGCTATGGCTACCCGCCAGGAGGCGGGTTCGGCCAGCCGCCAGGCGGCTATGGCGGACCCGGCGGATACGGCCAGCCGCCCCGCCCGCCGCGCCGGCGCGCGCTGACCGCAGCCATCACCTATATCGCGGTAGCCGCGATCGCTGCGACCGCTGGCGGCCTGGTGGTCGCCTTCGCCGACGGCAACTCGCAGCCGGCGGCTAGTTCGGGCAACAGCGGGCCAGGCAACCTCGGACTGCCGAATAACGGCCTTTTTCCGAACGGCAACACCGGCGGCAATAGCACAGGCAACAGCGGCGCAGGGACCAATTCCGGGGTTATCTCGAAGGGGGCCCTGCAGCGGCTGAGCGGCGCCGTGACCCCTGGCCTGGTGGTGATCACCAGCAACCTGAAGTACGACGGCAATGGCGCGGCTGCCGCTGCCACCGGCATGATCATTAGCCCGTCCGGCCTGGTCCTGACCAACAACCACGTCATCAACGGAACGACCGGCCTCACCGCGACCGTGGTGAGCACGGGACAGGAGTTCACGGCTACCTGGCTCGGGTACGACAAGAGCTCTGATGTCGCCGTCATCAAGCTAAACGGAGCCTCAGGCCTGCATACCGTCCCGATCGGCGACTCGTCGACCATCAAGACCGGCGACAATGTCGTCGGCATGGGCAATGCCAACGGCACCGGCCACATCAGCTACGTTTCCGGCACTATCACCGCCCTGAACCAGACCATCACCGCCAGCGACGACGGCAGCGGCGAAGCGGCCGAGAAGCTCACCGGCATGCTGCAGACCAACGCGCAGATCATTCCGGGTGACTCTGGCGGCCCGCTGGTGAGTACTGACGGCAAGGTCATCGGCATGGACACGGCGGCGAGCGTCAGCGGCGTCAACGACTCTGGCCAGGACGTCGGCTTCGCGATCCCTATCAATCACGCGATGGCGCTCGCCCGGCAGATCATCGCCGGACAGTCTGGCTCAGGAGTGCGGATCGGCAGTTCGGGCTTCGTCGGCGTCCTCGTGCCGAGCGGCCCTAACGGCACTCAGAGCACCGAGACGAGTCCCAGCGTTCAGCTCCGCGAGCAAGAGCGAGCAGCCCAGCGGAACAACTTCGGGCAGCTCACCCCCGCGCCGGGTGGCTGCGTGCTCAACGACCAGGATGCGGGCGTGCCCACCAGGATCGCACCCGTCAGCTCCGGCACGCTGGTGCTCGGCTCGCTCAACCAGACGCCCGCCTGCACCGCGGGCCTGGGCGCCGGCGACGTTATCACCAGAGTGGGCAGCCGGCCGGTTTCGTCGCCAGCTTCGCTGATGACCATCCTGTCGGGCATTCACGGCGGCGCCTCGATAAAGGTGACGTGGGTGACGCCCGAAGACCAGTCGGTAACTCGCACGCTGACGCTGACCACTGCCCCGCCCCAATAGAGCCAGCACAGTCAACTCACGCCGGGCTGAGCCAGGCCAGCACCTGCGCCTCACAACGCTGGATCTGCGCGACTGGGACGTGCTCATCCTTCGTATGCGCCAGTTGCGGGTCGCCGGGACCGAAGTTGACTGCGGGGATGCCGAGCGCGTCGAACCTGGCGACGTCGGTCCAGCCCAGCTTGGCCCGCGGCGCACCGCCCATTGCGGCCACGAAGGAGGCCGCGGCCGGCTCCCCGAGACCCGGCCGTGCTCCCCCGGCGACGTCGGTGACGACGACGTCCCAGCCATCGAACACTTCCCGGACGTACGCCTCCGCCTGCGCGGCGGACCGGTCAGGCGCGAACCTGAAATTGACACTCACGACGCATTCGTCCGGAATGACGTTCCCGGCTACGCCGCCGCGGATCCCGACCGCGTTGAGGCCCTCGTGGTAGCTGAGCCCGTCTACCACCGGCTGCCGTGCGGCATAACCGCGCAGCACATCCAGAATTCCGCCGGCCGCATGGATTGCGTTACTGCCGAGCCAGGATCGCGCGCTGTGCGCCCGCTGACCGCGCGCGATGACGTCGGCTCTCAGGGTGCCCTGGCAGCCGCCTTCGACCACGGTGCCGGTCGGTTCCAGCAGAATCGCAAAGTCGGCCGCCAGCAGGTCGGGCCGGACTCTGCTGAGACGCAGCAGCCCGTTCCGCTCGGCCTCGACTTCCTCGCAGTCGTAGAACACGTAGGTGACGTCCCGCGCCGCCGCAGTTAGCCGGGCCGCCAGCCGCAGCTGGACTGCCACCCCGGACTTCATGTCGCAGCTACCGCAGCCATAGAGCAGCCCGTCCGCAAAGTGCGACGGGAGGTTCGAATGCACGGGAACTGTGTCGATATGTCCAGCGAGCACGACCCGCTCGGCCTTGCCGAAGTCTGTCCGCGCCACGACCACGTTGCCATCACGGTGCACTGAGAGGTGCGGCTGCTCCGCCAGCGCGCTGGCAATCGCGTCGGCCAGCGGCTGCTCGCCGCCGCTCACCGACTCGATGTCGACAAGCTGAGCGGTCAGCTCTGCCACTGGCAGCGAGAGGTCAAGCTTCCGGGGGTCGCAACTCACGTTTCCGGATCTTAGCCTCCGGTCAGCCAGCATCAGCTTCGGTCCGGGCGCCGGGAAGGCCGCGAGCCGCCGTGCTCAGTGCCCGGACGATAACCGCGACGGCCGGCCGTCGCACCGATGAGGCCCGAGCGGCCGCGTACAGGTCCCTTGCCGGGCCGGTGCCAGGCAACTCCCTGACGGCTACCCGCGCGTCGCCACCCGCCAGCGTCAGCCGTGGCAAGATCGCGATCCCGATGCCGCGCGCCACCAGGCTCAGGATCGTGGCCAGGCCTTCAAACTCGGACGGCGCCTCGGCCACCCCGCCTGCCGTGGCTAGCACCTGGTCAACCGCGCGCCGGGACGCCTCGCCCGCGGGGGGTGCCAGCCAAGGCTCGTCGCGCAGCTTATGCAGTGACACCGGAACTCGCGGGTCGCTTGCCCAGTGCCCGCGCGGCACGACAAGCACAAGCGGGTCGGTAATCAGGTGGTAGAAGCGGAGCGCTGCCTGGCCCGCCGCCAGCCTGCCAGTCCAGTCGTCAACGATTGCCACGTCCACCTGGCCGGCTTTGACCAGCCGGAGCACTTCACCGCCAGCGGTCTGCCGTAGCAGCAGGCTCAGGCCAGGGTGGGCGCGAACCGTCCTGGTCAGGGCTGGCGCAAACGCTACCGCCGCGGTCGGAAACGCGGAGATGGCTACTCGCCCGGCCGGGTCCGGCGCGGCAAGGTCGGCCTCGGCTGCCTCGACCAGCGCCAGTATCTCGGCCGCTCGCGCGGCCAGGCGCTTGCCCGCCTCGGTCAGCTCAGCCGTTCGCGCCGTCCGGTCCAGCAGCGCCGCACCGGTCTCTCGCTCCAGAGCGGCGAGCTGCTGCGAGACGGCCGACGGCGTATAGCCCAGCGCGGCGGCCGCAGCTGCGATCGTGCCTCGCTCGGCGAACTCGAGCAGTAGCCGCAGGCGGTGCACTTCGAGCATGAATCCAGCATAAGTCTGGCTTAATCTCTGCCTCAGACATGGCCTGCTTTACTGATGCTTTACCACCAGATAGGCAGGTCAGCCTAGTTGCGGCGGGTAGCCTCGGCGGCTGAGAAGTAAAGCCCCCTGTCTTCTCCTGCCCCGCAGCAAGGAGCTTTTGCTATGCCATGGGCTGGCCCAGCCACCATGACCGAACCGATCCCGACCCGGACCGTGCAACCCCCGGATGGCGACACCCCCAGCCGATTCTTCGTCGCCGGAACTCTGGCTGCTCGCCGTGACAAAGTATCGGTTTCCGCAACACTCGCCGCTAACGAGGAACTCGAGCGCCGCCGTCTGCGCGGTGAGCCTGTGCTGCCGCTCGCGTTCGGTGAATCCGGCCTGCCGGTACATCCGCGCCTGACCGCGGCACTGGCTGAGGCGGCTGGACGCGGCGCCTACGGCCCGGTAGCCGGGACGCTGCGGCTGCGCGCAGCCGCAGCTGGCTACTGGTCACGGCGATCACTGCCCACGACACCTGACGCCGTCGTGGCCGGGCCAGGCAGCAAGGCACTGCTGTTCGCGGCGATGCTGGCGTTGCGGACCGGCGTGGCAGTGCCGCAGCCAAGCTGGGTTAGTTATGCAGCTCAGGCCACGCTCTGCGGCGTCACGCCACACTTCGTCCCCACTGTGGCCAGCGAAGGCGGGGTCTGCGATCCGGATGCTCTCGAGGCAGCCGTCCGCAGCCGCCGCCACAGTGAGTGCCCGATCGGCGCCGTGCTCGTCACGCTGCCGGATAACCCGACCGGCCGGCTCGCCAGCCCGGATGCCATCCGGGCGCTGTGCGCGGCGGCCGAGCGGAACGGCCTGCTCATCATCAGCGATGAGATCTACCGCGATCTCGTGCACGACCCCAGCTTGCCGTTCCTCAGCCCGGCGCAGGTCGCGCCAGAACGAACGGTGGTGACCACGTCGCTGAGCAAGAGCTTTTCGGCAGGCGGCTGGCGCATCGGAGTCGCGCGTATGCCGGACGGACCGTGCGGCGTGGCACTGCGCGGCAAGCTGCTGGGCATCGCCAGCGAGATCTGGTCAGCGGCACCGGGCCCGATGCAGGAGGCGGCGGCGGTGGCACTGGACGAGCCCGCCGAGCTCGTCGCATACGTGAACTCCAGCCGGGCGTTGCACGCCGCGGTGTGCCATGAGGCAGCAAGGCGATGCGCGGCTGCGGGTCTTGAGGTCGCACCGCCGCAGGCGGCGTTTTACCTCTACCCGGACTTCGCGCCGTGGCGGGACCTGTTGCGGACCAGGTTCGGCATCCAGACCGGTACTGACCTCGCCGCGCTGCTGCTGGACCGGTACGGAGCGGGCACGCTGCCAGCCAGCGCATTTGGCGAGAGCCCATCCTGCCTGCGCCTGCGCCTGGCTACCAGCCAGTTGTACGGCGACACCGACGAGCAGCGCGGGCAGGCGCTGGCGGCTGCCGACCCGCTGCAACTGCCCTGGATCAGCGCTGCCCTCACGAGGTTCACCGAGATGCTGACCGACCTCGGCGGGCTAGGCGATCTCGCCGCCTGACAGCTACCCCCGAGAGGGGGCTGGCCAGCGAGAAGTTCACCGCAACAAGTTCACAACGCCAAGCTCACAACGAGCGGGGCCGCCATCAGGCGGCCCCGCTTCTTGCTGTCTGGGCAGCAGCCCCAGGTATCGAAGTTCCCTCGGCTTTGCATGGATTTCGTTAGGAAGCGCATGCGGCCCGCATGGGTGCTGTTTGGAACGGCTATCTGCCCTCCTCAGGACTGTTCACTGGCTCGGTGAGTGCGCGAAGCCTAGGAGGGCTCCCATGCAAGACCTGATCTACATCGGCCTGACGCTGGTCGTTTTCGGCGTGCTCTTCCTCATCTTGAAGGGGGTCGAGCGCTTTGAGCGCTGAGAACCTGATCGGCCTCATTATCGGCGTCCTGCTGGTCATCTACCTGTTCGTTGCCCTCGTCCTGCCTGAGAGGTTCTAAATGAGTAGCGCTACCGCAGGCTGGCTTCAGGCTGCCCTGCTCGTCGCTGCCCTGGCGGCATGCTACGTGCCCCTCGGCAATTACATGGCCCACGTATTCACCAGCGAAAACGACTGGCGGGTCGAGGGCGGCATCTACAAGCTCATCGGCGTCAACCCGAAAACTGACCAGAAGTGGTCTGCCTACGTGCGCAGCATGCTGGCGTTCTCGCTGATCAGCGTGCTGTTCCTGTACGGCCTCGAGCGGCTGCAGCATTACCTGCTGGGGTTCGTCGGAACGAACATGGGCGCCGTCACGGCCGACACAGCGTGGAACACGGCCGTCTCGTTCGTCACTAACACGAACTGGCAGAACTACGCCGGCGAAAACACGATGAACTACCTGACCCAGATGAGCGGCCTGGCGGTGCAGAACTTCATGTCCGCCGCGGTCGGCATCGTGGTCGCGATCGCGATGATCCGCGGCTTCATGCGGTCCAGGACCGGCAACCTCGGCAACTTCTGGGTGGACATCACGCGCTGCGTGCTGCGACTGCTGCTGCCGCTGGCGATCGTCGGCGGGCTGGTCTATGCGGCCGGCGGCGTGGTCGACAACTTCGTCACCTACCACACGATCACCACCTTGTCCGGTGCGCACCAGACCGTTGTCGGCGGCCCGTTCGCCTCCCAAGAGATCATCAAGGACATGGGCAACAACGGGGGCGGCCCGTTCAACACCAACTCCGCGCACCCGTTCGAGAACCCCAACCCGTTCACGAACTGGTTCACGATCTTCGTCCTGCTGCTGATCCCGTTCGCTACCCCGCGTGCGTTCGGCAAGATGGTCAAGGACAACAAGCAGGGCTATGCGCTGGTCGCCGCCATGACGACGATCTGGCTCGCGGCCGTAGGCGGGATCAGCTACTTCCAGTCGCGGGCCGGCGGCGCAGCCAACCTCATCGCGCACGGCGCCATGGAGGGCGTGGAGACCCGGTTCGGTGATGCCGGCTGCTCGCTCTTCGCCGCGTCAACCACGGTGACCTCCACCGGTGCGGTGAACTGCTTCCACGATTCGCTGACACCCTTCGGCGGCGGCATCGCCTTGTTTGACATCGCGCTCGGCGAGATCGCGCCGGGCGGGGTCGGGGCCGGGATGTACGGCATCCTCGTGCTCGCCATGGTCACGGTGTTCGTCGCCGGGCTGATGGTCGGCCGGACGCCGGAGTACATCGGCAAGAAGATCCGGCCTACCGAGATGAAGTACGCGGCGCTGTACTTCCTCACACTGCCGGTCATCATCCTGACCGCCGCCGGGTTGTCGATCGCTACCCGCCAGGGCCAGGCGGCAATCTTCAACCCCGGACCGCACGGCCTGACCGAGGTGGTCTACGCATTCGCCTCGATGGCTAATAACAACGGCTCCGCGTTCGCGGGCCTGGGCACAGCAGCGACCTGGTACCAGGTGCTCGGTGGCATCGTGATGCTGATCGGCAGATTCGCTCCGGAAATCTTCGCCCTCGGACTGGCCGGATCGCTGGCTAGACAGCAACCGGTGCCCGCGAGCGCGGGCACGCTGGACACCAGGACACCGCTGTTCGTCGGCATGCTCATCGCCGTCATCCTCGTCCTCGTCGGCCTGACCTACTTCCCCGCGCTCGCGCTGGGCCCGTTCGCAGAAGGACTTCACTGATGTCTGTGACAACCACACCCGGAGCCCCGACGGGCGCGGGCAAGACTCTGGCTGAAGGCATGCCGCACCGCGTCAGCGGTGGCCTGCTCTCGCCCAGAACGCTGCTGAAAGCAACTCCGGACGCGTTCAAGAAGCTGGATCCTCGGGTCCAGGTCAAGAACCCCGTCATGTTCGTGGTCGAGATCGGCGCGGCGCTGTGCGTCTACACGGCAATCGACCACTCATCGATCTTCAACTGGACCATCGTGGTCTGGCTGTGGCTGACCGTCGTCTTCGCCAACCTGGCCGAGGCAGTCGCCGAGGGCCGCGGCAAGGCGCAGGCCGAGACGCTGCGCCGGACCAAGCGGGATACCGTAGCGCGGCGGCTGGCCGGCTGGCAGCCAGGCAAGCACGACGTGCCCGAGGAGGCCGTGCCGGGCGCCCAGCTCCAGCTCGGCGATTACGTAGTGGTCGAGGCCGGGGAGATCATTCCGGGCGACGGCGACGTGGTCGAGGGCGTGGCCTCGGTGGACGAGTCGGCCATCACCGGCGAGTCCGCCCCGGTCATCCGCGAGTCCGGCGGCGACCGGTCAGCGGTTACCGGTGGCACTAAGGTACTGTCCGACCGGATCGTGGTGAAGATCACCTCCAAGCCGGGCGAGACCTTCATCGACCGGATGATCGCCCTGGTCGAGGGCGCCAAGCGGCAGAAGACGCCGAACGAGATCGCGCTGAACATCCTGCTTTCGGCCCTGACGGTCATCTTCCTGCTCGCCGTCGTCACGCTGCAGCCGATGGCGTTCTACTCGGGCGCGCCGCAGAGCACGGTCATCCTGGTCGCACTGCTCGTCGCGCTGATCCCGACGACGATCGGCGCGCTATTGTCCGCGATCGGCATCGCCGGCATGGACCGGCTGGTGCAGCAGAACGTGCTGGCTATGTCCGGCCGCGCGGTCGAAGCCGCAGGCGACGTGAACACGCTGCTACTGGACAAGACCGGCACGATCACCATCGGCAACCGGCAGGCCACCGAGTTTCTGCCGGTCGACGGTGTCGGCGCGGCCGAGCTCGCGGATGCTGCCCAGCTGTCCAGCATGGCCGACTACACCCCTGAGGGCCGCTCGATCGTCGTGCTCGCCAAGAACGCCTACGGGCTGCGCGAGCGAGAGGCAGGCGAGCTTCAGGGTGCGGAGTTCGTCGAGTTCACAGCGCAGACCCGGATGAGCGGGATCGACCTGGCCGACGGCCGGGAGGTGCGCAAAGGCGCGGCGGCATCTGTCTCGCAGTGGATCCGCGACAACGGCGGCACGCCGCCAGCTGGCCTAGGCGAGATGGTGGACGGCATTTCCGGAGTCGGCGGTACCCCGCTGGTGGTGGCGGAGAAGGCCAACGGCACAGCGCAGGCACTCGGCGTGATCTACCTCAAGGACATTGTCAAGGAGGGCATCGCCGAGCGGTTCGCCGAGATGCGCAGGATGGGCATCCGGACCGTCATGATCACCGGTGACAACCCGCTGACGGCCAAGGCCATCGCGGAGGAGTCGGGCGTGGATGACTTCCTCGCCGAGGCGACGCCGGAAGACAAGATGGCGCTGATCAAGAAGGAGCAGGAAGGCGGCAAGCTGGTCGCGATGACCGGGGACGGCACCAACGACGCCCCGGCCCTCGCTCAGGCCGACGTCGGCGTGGCCATGAACACCGGAACGTCCGCGGCCAAGGAGGCCGGGAACATGGTGGACCTGGACTCCAACCCGACCAAGCTCATCCAGATCGTGGAGATCGGCAAGCAGCTGCTCATCACGCGCGGCGCGCTGACCACGTTCTCCATCACCAACGATGTGGCCAAGTACTTCGCGATCATCCCCGCGATGTTCGAAGGCGTCTTCCCTGGCCTGGCGAAGCTGAACATCCTGCACCTGCACAGTCCCCAGTCCGCGATCACCTCGGCGATCATCTTCAACGCGCTGATCATTGTCGCGCTGATCCCGCTGGCGCTGCGCGGCGTCCGGTACAAGCCATCATCGGCGGCGTCGATGCTCCGCAGGAACCTGTGGATCTACGGCGTCGGCGGGCTGATCATCCCGTTTATCGGGATCAAGGCCATCGACCTCATTATCCAGTTCATTCCCGGATTCCGGTGATCTGATATGAATCGTCTTCCCAACTTCGTCCGGCAGCACATCGCTGCGCTGCGCGGCCTGCTCGTATTCACCGTCATTACCGGGATCCTCTATCCCCTGGTCGTGTTCGGCATCGCCCAGGTCGCCTTCCACCACCAGGCCAACGGCTCGCTGGTCAGCTACAAGGGGCGGGTTGTCGGCTCGAGCTTGCTCTGCCAGGAGTTCGTCGACGCCAAGGGCAACCCGCTGCCGCAGTACTTCCAGCCGCGGCCATCCGACGCGATCGTTGCTGGCGCCAAGGATGACTACGGCTGCGACCCGGGATACTCGTCGGCCTCGAACCTGAGCCCGGACAACCCTGTGCAGGTGAAGCTGGTCCAGCAGCGCCAGCAGCAGATCGCTGCGTTCGACCACGTCAAGATCTCCCAGATCCCGCCGGACGCAGTGCAAGCCTCGGCCTCCGGGCTGGATCCCGACATCTCGCCGGCCAACGCCGCCATCCAGGTGGACCGGGTCGCAGCCGCTCGCCACATCAGCCCGGCAGACGTCAGGGCGCTGGTCGCGAAGTACACCACCGGCCGGACCCTCGGGTTCCTCGGCGAGCCAGTGGTGAACGTGCTGATGCTGAACATCGCGCTCGATGAGCAGTACCCCGTCTGATCCCGGGCGCATCCTCATCGTTGAGGATGAGCCGGCCCTGCTGCGCGCACTGCAGATAAACCTGCGCGCGCGCGGCTACGAGGTGACTACCTCGGCGGCCGGCCGGGAAGCCCTGGCCGAGGCAGCACGGCGACCCCCGGACGCCGTGCTCCTCGACCTGGGGCTGCCTGACCTGGACGGCACCGAGGTGATCCGGCAGTTGCGCGCCAGCTCGCTGGTACCGGTCATCGTGCTGTCCGGGCGGGCCGGATCGGGGGACAAGATCGGGGCGCTGGACGCCGGCGCTGACGACTACGTCACTAAGCCGTTCTCGATGGAGGAGCTGATCGCCCGGCTGCGCGCCGCGTTGCGGCGGGACGGGGCCCGCAGCGTCGAGACGGAGTTCACCATCGGCGGTTGCGTGGTCGACCTGGCCGCACACACCGTGGTCAGGGAAGATGGTGACCCCGAATTCGTGCACCTGACGAAGACCGAGTGGCGGATGCTCGAGGTACTGCTGCGGTCCGCGGGTCAGTTGGTGCCGGCCAGCAGGCTGCTGACCGAATTGTGGGGACCAGCGGCCGAGCACAGCACCCATTACCTGCGGTTTCACATGGCCAGGCTGCGCCGTAAGCTGGAGGACGACCCGCCCAGGCCGCGCCATCTGCTGACCGAGCCTGGCATGGGCTACCGCTACCAGCCCTGAGCGGCGCGTCATCTCGTGGTGGGTGCCGGTCATTCCCGCGAGAAGCCCGATCATTTCTCGGAGAAGCACTGTCATGAGCACGGATCGTCTCGCGGATGTTAGGGCGGCCAGGTACCCCGGAAGCCGGGGCCAGCTGAGGATCTATCTCGGCTCGGCAGCTGGCGTCGGCAAGACGTTCGCGATGCTCAACGAGGGTCATCGCCGCCGGGAGCGCGGCACCGACGTGGTCGTCGCGTTCGTCGAGACGCACGGGCGGCCGCACACTGATGCGCAGATCGGCGACCTGGAGGTAATCCCGCGGGTGCGGATGCCGTACCGGGACACCTACTTCGAGGAACTGGACCTGGATGCCGTCCTGGCCCGGCATCCGGACGTCGCACTGGTCGACGAGTATGCGCACACCAACGTCCCCGGCTCGCGGAACGCCAAGCGCTGGCAGGACGTGCAGGAACTGCTCGACGCGGGCATCGACGTGATCTCCAACGTCAACATCCAGCATCTCGAGTCACTCAACGACGTGGTCGAGAAGATCACCGGCGTGCCGCAGCGGGAGACCGTTCCCGATGCCATCGTGCGGGCGGCCGATCAGGTCGAGCTCGTCGACATGACGCCGGAGGCGCTGCGCCGCCGGATGGCGCACGGCAACATCTACAAAGCCGAGAAGATCGATGCCGCGCTGACCAACTACTTCCGCATCGGCAACCTGTCCGCGCTGCGGGAACTCGCGCTGCTGTGGCTCGCCGACAAGGTCGACGAGGGCCTGCAGCGCTACCGGGAAGCGCATCAAATCCACGACACCTGGGAAGCCAGGGAACGGGTGGTTGTCGCGCTGACCGGCGGTCTGGAAGGCGAGACGCTGATCAGGCGCGCGGCCCGGATTGCCGCCCGGTCGACCGGCGGCGACTTGCTGGCCGTGCACGTCACCCGGTCAGACGGGCTGAGCGAGGCAAATCCGGCTACGCTGGCAACCCAGCGGCGGCTCGTCGAGGCCCTAGGCGGCAGCTACCACCAGGTGGTCGGCGATAACGTTCCGGATGCACTGCTGGCCTTCGCCAGGGCGGAGAACGCCACCCAGCTGGTCATCGGCGTCAGCCGGCGCGGCTGGCTGTCCTCGCTGCTGACCGGACCCGGTGTCAGCAACCGGACGGTTCGCGAGTCTGGTGACATCGACGTGCACATGGTGACGCACTCCTACGCGGGCCGCGGCCGCGGCCTTCCGAAGGCTGCCGGCGGCCTGAACCGGCGCCGCCAGCTCGCCGGCTGCCTTCTCGCCGTGACGCTGATGCCACTGCTGACCCTGGCGCTGGCCACTGTGCGCGGCGACATCAACCTGACCAGCGACGTGCTGGTTTTCCTCGGCGGCGTGATCGCTGTCGCGCTCGTCGGCGGTTTCATCCCCGCCGTGCTTGCCGCCGTGGGCGGCTCATTGCTGCTCAACTTCTACTTCACGCCGCCGGTCCACACGTTCACCATCGCGCAGGTCAACAACGCACTGGCGCTAGGGATCTTCGTCGCCGTCGGCCTGGTGGTCAGCTCCGTCGTCGACACCGCCGCCCGGCGCACCAAGCAAGCGGCCAGGTCCGGGTCTGAGTCCGAGCTCATGGCCACCACGGCGGGCAGCGTGCTGCGCGGCCAGCGGGCGCTGCCTGCTCTCCTGGACCGGGTCCGTGAGGCTTTCGGCATGGACTCGGTGACCCTGCTCGAGCTGGCCGGCTCGCGCACCGAGCAGCCGCAGCAGGCCGGCATCGCCTGCCGGTGGAATGTGGTCGGGAGCACCGGCGAGGCGCCGGTCAGCCGGCCGGAGGAAGCCGACGTCGAGATCCCGGTCGGCGACGGCCTGGTGCTGGCGCTGCGCGGCAGGCCGCTGCCGGCCACCGACCGCCGGGTGCTCGCGGCATTCGCCGCCTACGCCGCCACCGCCCTCGAACAGGGCCGGTTGGCCGCCGCTGCCGAGGCAGCCCGGCCGATCGCGGAAGCCGACCGGGTGCGCACCGCGCTGCTCGCCGCGGTCAGCCATGACCTGCGCACGCCGCTGGCCTCGGCGAAGGCCGCGGTCACCAGCCTGCGCTCGCATGACATCGAGTGGGACGCCGAGGACCATGACGAACTGCTGGCGACCGCAGACGAGTCGCTCGACCGGCTGGCCCGCCTGGTCGACAACTTGCTCGACATGAGCAGGCTGCAGGCCGGAGCGCTCGCGGTGTTCCCGCGGCCAGCCGACCTGGCCGAGATCGTCGCCCGGTCGCTGGACGACCTCGGGCCGACCGCCCGTGCGGTCAACGTCAACATCCCTGACGACCTGCCGGAGGTGGCGGTGGACCCCGGCATCCTGGAGCGGGTGATCGCCAACCTGACCGCCAACGCGCTGCGGTACTCACCGCCAGACATCCCGCCGACGCTGTCCGGCAGCATCCTGCGTGACAGGGTCGAGCTGCGGGTCATCGACCGGGGCCCGGGTATCCCGCAAGAGCAGCGGGACGATGTGTTCGTGCCGTTCCAGCGGCTCGGCGACACCGACAACACCACCGGAGTCGGCCTCGGGCTGGCGTTGTCCCGCGGCCTGACCGAGGCCATGGGCGGGACGCTCGAACCCGAGGAGACGCCTGGCGGCGGTCTGACCATGACGCTCTCGCTGCCTGCCGTTCCGGCCCCGCCGCAGCCGCTCGCTATCGGTAGCGAGCGGGACGCAACGACGGCATAAGGACGCCGCTGCGGCATGGTGACGGGCGGACATGGCAGGGTTGTGCCGTGACGAGCGTTCTGGTGATCGACGACGAGCCGCAGATTGTCCGTGCGCTGCGGATCAACCTGCGGGTCCGCCAGTACGACGTGCACACAGCCGCCTCCGCCGGCGAGGCGCTGGAAACCGCCGCCCGCTACCCCCCGGACCTGGTGATCCTGGACCTCGGCCTGCCCGACCTGGACGGTGTGGAGGTTATTCACGGGCTGCGCGGGTGGACCGACGCGCCGATCATCGTGCTGTCCGGCCGGACCGACAGCACCGACAAGGTCGAGGCGCTGGACGCCGGCGCCGATGACTACGTCACCAAGCCGTTCGGGATGGACGAGCTGCTCGCCCGGATGCGGGCCGTGACCAGACGGGCGACCGCGGACGGAGACGTGCCCCAGGTCAGGCTGGGCGACCTGGTCGTCGACCTTGCCGCCAAGCGCGTCATGCGGCAACCAACCAGCGAGAACGAGCAAGGGGCAGGAAACGAGGACGTCCGGCTGACTCCTACCGAATGGCATCTGCTTGAGGTGCTGCTGAGAAATCCGGGCAAGCTGCTCAGCCAGCAGCAGCTGCTCTCAGAGGTCTGGGGACCGGGCTACGCCGACGCAGCTGGCAATCTCCGGCTCTACATGGCCCAGCTGCGCCGCAAGCTCGAGCCCGACCCGGCCAGGCCGCGGTGGCTGCTGACCGAGCCCGGAATGGGCTACCGCTACCAGCCCGAGCCGGACGGCGCCTGATCCGCGGCAACTGCCGACAGCCGGTACCTGAGACGGCAGATGACCACGTCCACGCCGCTGCGCTGGATCGCTTGCTCGAGCACGAAGCCCCGCTGGTTGTGCAGGATCCGCTGCCAGGGCCTGGCCGGCTGCACTTCCGGGATCAGGACCACGAGCTGGTCGTTGCTGTAGGTCCGTTCCATCTCACGCAGATAGTCAACCAGCGGCTCGGCGAGCGACCGGTGGCTGCTGTGCAGCGTTACTAGCGGCACCCCTGGATCCCATCGCTCCCACTCCGCGTGCAGGTTGTCGCTCGCCGCCAGATCGGCCGGATCGTCGAAGCAGATGGTGACTGCTACTACGTCGTCGCCGAGTGACAGCGCAGCGGAGATGCCTTCCGCGACCAGCCTGGACATGGTGGAGACTGGCACTACGACGGTCGAGGTGCGCCGCTCCGGCGCGGCCGGCACCTGGCCGATCTCCAGCGCGCGACCCATCCGCGTGTAGACCGTGTGCACCCGGGCGAACATCACTACCAGCAGCGGCACGACGATGACGACCAGCCAGGCACCCTCGGTGAATTTGCTGATCAGCTCGATGAGCAGGGCCGCGAGCGTGAACAGCGCCCCGACCCCGTTGATGAGCGCCCGGGTGCCCCAGCCGGAGCCGCCCTGGATCCGCCAGTGCCGCACCATTCCGGCCTGTGACAGCGTGAAGCCGACGAACACCCCGATCGCGAACAACGGGATCAGCGCCTGCGTGCTTCCCCTTGCGACCACCAGGAGCGCGGCGGCCGCGACCGCCAGGACCACCACGCCGTACCTGTGCACCTGGCGCTGCGCCCGCAGGAAGAACAGGTGCGGCAGGAAATTGTCAGAGGCGAGCAGCGAGGCGAGGACCGGCAGCCCGCCGAAGGACGTGTTCGCTGCCAGCGCCAGCAAGATCGTGGTCAGCAGCTGGATCGCGTAGAACACGAAGTTGTGGCCGAGCGCGCCCTGGGTGAGCTGGGCCAGCGTGGTCACGGTCGTCGACGGCTCAGCCTTGAACTTGTCGGCCAGCAGCGCGATGCCGATCAGCATCAGGCCGAGGATCACGCCGAGACCGACCTCGGTGTGCTGGGCTCGGCGCGCCCGCGGCTCACGGAACTCCGGCACTGCGTTCGCGATCGCCTCGACCCCGGTCAGCGCCGAGCACCCGGAGGCGAAGGCCTTCAGCAGCAGCAGGATGCCCACGGTCATCGGGACCGACGACGCCGATCCGGCCGGGAACGGGAGCGGATGATGGCGGATCAGCCCTGCGATGACGACGATGAAGATCGCGACGACGAAAAGGATTGTCGGGGCGATAAACAACCGGGCCGACTCGGCCACGCCCCACAGGTTCGCGGCAGTGATCAGGCCGAGCACGCCCAGGCACAACCACACCCGGTCGTGGTACAGCGGGTGGAAGGCTGAGGTCAGGGCCTCCACGCCTGCCGACACCCCGACAGCGGCATTCAGCACGTAGTCGACCACCAGCGAAGCTGCTGCAATCAGGCTGGCCTTGACCCCGAGGTGTGCCTTGGCCACCGCGTAGGCTCCGCCGCCGTTCGGGAAGGCCTCGATGACCTGGCGGTAAGAGATCACCAGGACGGTCAGCAGCAGGACGATCGCCAGCGTCACCGGCAGGGTGTAGTGCAGCGCGGCCACGCCGGCTGTGGCGAGCACGATGATGATGGCCTGGGGGCCGTAGGCCACCGACGACAAGGCGTCCAGGGACAGCGCTGCCAGGCCCTCAAGGGCCGTAAGCCGGTGCTTCTCTTCGTCCGGCGACGCTCCGCCGGCCGGTGGCTGCGCGGTAGCCGCGGTGTCTGGCCCTGCGGTCATGATTGCCAATACAAGCATGCCGCGCCGAACCGCGGTGCTCGGACTAGCCTGCTAGGCGCACACCGAGGGCCAGCGGGGGCCCGTCATGCAGGCTCTTAGCTCTTCATCCCATAGGCGACGAGCGCGAAAACCGCCAGCACGACGATGATGAGGGCGATGAGCATCGCGATCTTCGCGGGGCTGCGCGCGGGTGCCGGCGCTTCCCACTCGCCGGAGCCGTCCTCGGCGAACGCGCGGAACTGCGCGGTGTTCGCGGAGATGTCGCGCGCTGCCCGGAATTCGCCCGTAGTCATCGGGCTACCGCTGGTCACTGGTTCGTTATGACGCTCCGTCATGGCCACGACTGTAGCC
Organism: uncultured Actinomycetota bacterium; assembly: GCA_963831615.1. Lineage (GTDB taxonomy): Bacteria > Actinomycetota > Actinomycetes > Streptosporangiales > Streptosporangiaceae > JAJYUU01. The sequence continues at coordinate 287,420 of CAWHQU010000011.1, forward strand.
GAACACTGCAGGAGACACGTCCAGAGTTGCGCCCAAAGCTGCGAATCAGCTCGCCTGGCCGGCCGTGCCGGGTGGCAGCAGGTCGGGCCTGTGCACAAGCCTGGACATCACGATTACGCTGCGTGTCCGGACCACGAACGGCTCGGCCCCGATCTGCTCGACAACCCGCTCGAAATGCCGGACGTCGGCGGCACGGATGTGCACGAGGGCGTCGGCCTCGCCGGTGACCGTGCACGCGTCGATGACCTCCGGATGCTTGCCGACCGCCGCCGCGATCTCGGCCGGCGAGGTGCGGCCGCGGCAGAACAACTCGACGTAAGCCTCGGTAGTCCAGCCGAGCGCGGCCGGATCGACCTGGGCGGCAAAGCCGGTGATCGCGCCGGAGGCCCGCAGACGGTCGACCCGGCGCTTGACTGCCGGGGCCGAGAGCCCGACCTGTTCGCCCACCTGCGCGTACGTGGCCCGGGCATCGGCGACAAGCACAGCCACGATCCGCCGGTCAAGATCGTCGATCGTCATCGGTAATCTTCCAGGACGCACCATGGGTCGACGCTAGCGGCGCTGGCGCCCATACAAGGAGAGCACAGGCAATACGAGCTCAGACAATAAGAGCGCTGCGCAGCTGATCCAGTTCAGCCTGGCTCACCCCGTGGTCGAGCAGGTAGCCGTCCACCGAGCCGCTGGCGGCCCGCACCCAGCCCAGTGCTTCCAGTATCAGCGCGGGCGGGCTGATCAGCAGCGGCCGGGTCAGGCTGTCGCCCAGCCCGGTGCTGGCCTGCAGTTGCCCGATGGCCGGCGTGCTGTCCGGGTCGAGGTACCGCGCGCTGAGCGCATAATCGGCGGCGATCACCTCGTCCGGAACGCCGAGAGCGGCCAGCACGAGCGCGATGACGACGCCGGTCCGGTCCTTGCCGGCACTGCAGTGCACCAGGGCAGGGAAGGCGTCAGCCGCGCACAGTACCTTGATCGCCTCCGCTACCGCGGCCGCGCAGTCGTCGACCATGAAGCGGTAGATGGCGTCCAGTTCCAGCGGCAGCGCCGCCAGGTCGCCACTCAGGATCGAGATGTGCGTCGTTCGCGCGGCCAGCCCGTCCAGCATGCTCGGCGCGGCCAGGGTCTCGGACTCTGTCCGCAGGTCCAGGACGGTGCGCAGATCTAGGCTCGCCAGCACAGCCAGGCCGTCGGCATCCAGCTGGTGCAGCGCATCGGACCTGAGCAACGCCCGCCAGCGAACGGACCGGCCGTCCGCGACCGGGTAGTTACCAAGATCACGGAGGTTAAGCAGGCCTGCCAGTTCAAGACGTCGGCCGGGCGCCGTCGTCAGCTCCTCGATTGCCGATATCCCCAGCTGCGTCAAGCTCGCACTCCGTTCGTCTCGATGGGTCGCACTGGCACAATTTCACAGCTACGTTGCTGGCTAGCTTCGCACTCTTAGCCAACTGGTGAACGAGACAGCCGGTACCGTCCGGTATTCGCTGCCGGTACTGTGACCGGGTATGACGCGACTAGGTGGTATGTACGGCCCGGATGCCACGTTTCTTGGCGTTCCGCGCGCGGACTTCTCAGACCCGGACTCCTGGGCGGGCACCGACATCATGATCATCGGAGCTCCGTTCGATGGCGGGACCTCGCACCGGCCGGGCGCCCGCTTCGGGCCGCAGGCCATCCGGTTCACCGACTACCTTCCGCACGACGGTTCCAGGCCGCACCTGGCGCTCGGCGTCGACCCGCTGGTCGAGCTGAAAGTGGCCGATGCCGGTGACGTCGAGATGCCCTCCGGCGACACGGAATTGTCGCTGCGCCGTCTGGAGGAGGCAGTCCACGAGGCCTGTCGCCATGGCGCGATCCCGGTCATCCTCGGCGGCGACCACACCGTCGCCCTGCCGGATGCGACCGGCGTTGCCAGGCATGTCGGCTGGGGCAAGGTTTCCATGATCCACTTCGATGCCCACGCGGACACCGGCGACACGCAGTTCGGTGCCCTCCACGGGCACGGCACGCCGATGCGGCGGCTGATCGAGTCCGGCGCCGTCCGCGGCGACCGGTTCCTGCAGATCGGCCTTCGCGGCTACTGGCCGGAGCCAGAGACGCTGGACTGGATGGCCGGCCAGCGGATGCGCAGTTATGAGATGGCCGAGGTCGTTTCCCGCGGGCTGGACGAGTGCCTCACCGAGGCGTTCGCGATTGCTGTCGACGAATGTGACGGCGTGTTCCTGTCGGTCGATGTCGACGTGGTGGACCCCGGGATGGCTCCTGGCACCGGCACTCCCGAGCCTGGCGGGCTGACCGGCCGCCAGCTGCTCGACTCCGTCCGCCGCATCGCGATGGAGCTTCCGCTCGCTGGCATCGACATCGTCGAGGTCGCTCCGCCGTTCGATCACGCCGAGGTCACCGCTTTCCTGGCTAACCGGGTCGTGCTTGAGGCGCTGTCCGGCATCGCGTGGCGCCGCCGCGCGCTGGCCGGCGACCCCAGCCACCCGGCGCGGAATCCTGCTGACCCGTTGCTGATGGGCCGTGTTAACTCTCCATGGGCCTAATGGACGAGGATCGCGATCAGGAAGACCACTGAGTCGTACAGGAAGTGGGCCAGAATCGGCCGGCTGAGCCTGCCGTGCTTCTGGAACGAGCGGGTCAGGAAGTATCCGAGCGGCAGCGTCAGCACGACCGCGAGCCCGTAGTAGACGTGGTAGCAGGTACGCAGCGCGAGGCTAACCCAGAAGGCCGGCCACGGCGCCCAGCCGAGCTGGTCCAGCCTGGTCAGCAGGTACCCGTTCACGGCGGTTTCCTCGGCGACCGAGGTAATCAGCGCCTGGCTCAGCCCGAAGATGAGGTAGTAGGCCGGGACGTGCAGCGGGCCGGCCGAATTGACCAGCGCCGAGTGCTTGAGCGCAGTGAACGGGATGGCGAGCACGAACTCGCAGGCCAGGCCCGCCGCCGCCAGCCCGATGGCGACGCCGATGTCTGACCCGCGGGCGCGGGTCAGACCCAGCTCGCCAGGACGCTGGCCGGTCCGGGCCAGCAACAGCAGCGCGAGCGGGACGACAGCCGCTACCGGTAGGTAGCTGATCAGCCCCAGCACGACGTTCACGACGGGCAGGCGCGGGTCGTAGGTCGGAAGCTGAGTCAGGCTCGCACGGGAGATCTCGTACCCTGCGAGCGTCAGCACCGCGCTGACGATCCACGGGACCAGGAACGCGATCATCACTGTGCGCGTTTCCAGTACCAGATCGCGTCGGGTGAGGTCGCCAGAGCGGACCGCGAGGCGCGGTTCGCGTGGCACCCAGAACTGCCAGTCGGCCGGGGCAGCTGGCCAGTCGGCCGGCGGTTGCCAGCCGGGCGGGGGCTGCCAGCCCGGCGGCGCTTCCGGCCATCCGGGTGCTGGCCGCCAGATCATCTTCTGCGGGCGCACAGCTTCATCATGAGACAGTTCATCATGAGACAGGCGGGCACCACGCGGCAGTAGGGGCTAGGCGGCATGTCCGACCGGACCCGGCGGTATCTCACCTGGCGGCTGTTGTCCGGGTGGGGGGGTCACCTGCTGGAACACGGCCATGGCCACGCCACCAGGTAGGAAACGAGGATGCCCAGCGTGATCGCCAGCTGATTAAGGCTGACCAGGCCACCTCGAAATCGTGGCGGTGCGATCTCGCCGATGTACAGCGGCACGACCATCGAGGACGAGCCCACTGCGAGGCCGATCACCACCCGCGCTATCAGCAATACGGCGTAACTCGGGGTGAACGCCGCCAGCAGCACGCCAACCACGAACACGCTGGCTGTGATCAAGATCGTGGGCCTGCGGCCGATCCGGCCGGCCAGCCGGCCAGCGATCAGTGCCCCGGCGATGGCGCCGAGCAGCAGCAGGCTGGTGACAAGCTCAAGCTGGAAGTTGGAGAGCCCGCCAAACTGGGATTTGAGGAACAGCAGCGCACCGGACACCACGCCGGTGTCGTAGCCGAACAGCAAGCCGCCGAGCGCAGTGATCGCGGCTCCGCCGGTTACCCGGCGCATCAGCCGTGGGTCTACGCGGCCAGCCCGGTAATCCCCGTTTCCTGGCGAAGTAGCCATGACGCCCCCGCAGCGAGCCATACCCGCCCACGGGTGCAGCCTCCCCGGACAACCCCCTGAAAACGTGCACGCCCACGGGAACGCCCGCGCCACGGGCGGGACCTCTTCAAATAGACCGCGCTCCGGCCCTCCGACGGTTAGATCAAGGCCATCTATAGTTGGTGAATGCTGGACGTGACCCGGCTGCGGGTACTCGTCGCGGTCGCCAGGAACGGCTCTGTCACGGCGGCAGCGCGGGAACTGAACTATGCCCAGCCATCGGTCAGCCACCACATCGCCCGGCTCGAGGCCGAGACCGGCGCCCAGCTGCTGGAACGCGTCGGCCGCGGCATCCGGCTCACCGACGCGGGCCGGCTGCTGGCCGAGCGGGCCGAAGAGATCATCGGCCGGCTGGATGCCGCCGAGACCGAGCTCGCAGCGCACGTCGGCCTCCGGCAGGGCCGGGTCCGGCTGGCCGCGTTCCCGTCGGCTCTCGGCACCCTGGTTCCGGCTGCGGCGGCGATGCTTGCGGCCGAGGCACCCGGCATGGAGTTCGTCCTGACCGAGGCCGAGCCGCCGGAGGCACTGCGGATGCTTCGGGCCGGTTACGTCGACGTGGCCGTGGTCTTTCAGCACTACCAGGCCGATCTTGATCCGGCCCCGCCAGTGCCCGCCGACGAGGGAACCCGCGGCACGCTGCTGCTCGACGAGGCCGTGCACCTGGTTGCTGCGGCCAGCGGTCGAGCCGGTGACGTGTCGCCTCCGCCGGTGGCTGACCTGGCCGCCCATGCGGAGAGCCGGTGGATCGCGGGCTGCGAGCGCTGCCGCAGTCACCTCGTCCGGCAGTGCGAGTCGGCCGGGTTCACCCCGCGGATCTCGTTCACCACTGACGACTACCTCGCCGTGCAGGCGCTCGTCGCAGCTGGGCTAGGTGTCACGACGCTGCCTGAGCTGTGCCTGCGCGTGGCCAGGCATCCGGGTATCGTCAGCGCGCCACTGCCAGGCGCCCGGCGGCACATCTTCGCCGTGACCTACGGGCAGCCGCCGGACCCGGTCGCGGCTACCCGCCTCATCGACATGCTCAAGCGAGTGGCCGGCCTGCTCGGCGGTTAGCTCGGCAGTTAGCTTCGCGGTTAGCTCCGCGCCTGCTCGATTTGGCCGGCTAGATTTTCGTGGTCTGATCTGACCAGTACGGATCGCGCAACCGCCGCTTGAGCAGTTTGCCGCTCGGGTCCCTGGGGAGCTGCTCGGTGAAATCGATGGACTTCGGCCACTTCATCTTGGCCAGGCGGCCTTGCAGGCCGGCCAGGATCTCTGCCGCCAGCTCGTCACCCGGCTCGACTCCCTCGGCCGGCTGGATGACGGCCTTGATCTGCTCGCCCCAGTCGTCGTCCGGGATGCCGAAGACGGCAACGTCGGCGACCTTGCGGTTCATGATGATCTCGGCCTCGATCTCGGCCGGGTAGATGTTCGTCCCGCCCGAGATGATCATGTCGGACTTGCGGTCGCAGAGGAACAGGTACCCGTCGTCGGTCAGGTAGCCGATGTCGCCAACGGTGAAGTAGCCGCGCAGCCTGTTCGCCTCGGTCTTGGCCTTGTCGCCGTAGTACTCGAAGTCGGAGAGGCCCATTTTCATGTAGACGGTACCCGGCGTCCCGGTCGGCTGGGGGTTCCCGTTCTCGTCGGCGATCAGCAGTTCGCTGATCGGCCAGGCATTGCCCACCGTGCCCGGGTGGGCGAGCCAGTCTTGCGGCGACGCGATCGTCCCGCCACCCTCGGTCGCCGCGTAGTACTCCCACACGCACGGGCCCCACCAGTCGAGCATCTCCTGCTTGATCCCGATGGGGCAGGGAGCCGCCGCGTGGATCAGCCACCGCATCGACGACAGGTCGTACTTCGCCCTGATCTCGTCGGGTAGCGAGAGCATCCGCTTGAACTGCGTCGGCACCATGTGCGAGTTGGTGCACCGGTACCGCTCGGTCAGCGCCAGCGCGGCCTCCGCATCGAACCCGTCCATGCAGACCAGCGTGTGGCCGAGATGCAAGGCACCGCCGCCGAACACGGTGACCGCGGTGTGATAGTTCGGCGACGTGAGCAGGTGCGCGTTCGGCTGGCCGTCAGTCACGCCGAAGAACGACAGCAGCCCGGCTGCCAGCACCACCGCGTCGTCCGGATCCAGGCCGATCAGGGCGCGCCGCACGCCCTTCGGGCGGCCGGTGGTGCCCGAGGTGTAGTGCATCGTCGTTCCCGCGGTCCGGTCCTCCGGCAGCGTGTCCGGGTGGCCAGCGCGCAGCTCGCCGACACTGGTGAAGCCCGGTACGTCGCCAAAGCAGAACCTGGCGTCAGCGGGGATACCCGCCTGGTCAGCCGTTTGCGTGCCGAGGCCGGCAAACCGTTCGTGGACGAAGAACGCCTTGGCCCCGCAGTCCGCCGCGATGTACGCGGCCTCCGGTGCGGTGAAGTGCCAGTTGATCGGGGTGAGATACCAGCCAGCCTGCAGAGCGGCGAGGTAGACCTCTACTGCGGTGGCGCCGTTGGGCAGAATTGAAGCAATACCGTCCCCCGGCTTCAGGCCGCGTGCCCGCAGCGCATGGGTCAGCTGATTCGCCCGGCTTAGCAGGTCTCCCGCCCGGTGCTCGGTGCCATCAGGATCGACCACTGCGATCCAGCCCGGATCCTCCTCTGCCCGGCGCCAGAACCCCTTCGATCCCACTGCCACCTCCGTGTCGATAGCCTGCGGTTCTCGCCGCCAAGACTAGAACAGGTTCTAGCCAAGGCAGTCATAGGGATAGAAGACCACAGGACTCCCCTGGCAGGCTAGAGCCCGCAAGATGCCAGGACTAGCCAGAAACCATGACAGAACAGATACTCTGTCCGCGTGCTGACCCGGCTGACGCGCATCGCGGGCAGCCCGTGGTTTCGCGGCGGGCTGCTGGCCGCTGTGCTGGCGTTCTGCGGATACGGGCTGTACGCGGAATGGCCGCAGGTAACGGCCGGGCTGGCACGCCTGCAGTGGTATGACATCGCGGCATCACTGGCGGCCGCAATGGCCGGGACTACCTGCATGATGCTGGCCTGGCGTGCCATCCTCGCCGATCTCGGCTCGCCGTTGCCGCTGCGCGCTGCGGCCCGGGTCAACTTCGTCGCACAGCCAGGCAAATACATTCCCGGCGTCGTCTGGGCGTTCGCTGCCCAGGTGGAGTTCGGCCACGACCTCGGCGTGCCGCGGCGACGCAGTGCCGCTTCCTATGCCGTTTCCATCACGCTGGCCGTTGGTGCTGGTCTTGGGCTAGCAGCCGTCGCCCTGCCGCTGGCGTCCCCCAGCATGGCCGGGCACTATTGGTGGGTCATGGCGGCGGCGCCGCTGATTTTCGGCTGCCTGTGCCCCCCGGTTTTCGGGTCGCTAGTCGACCGTGGCCTCAGGATTGCGAGGCGCCAGCCCCTCGAGCGCCGACCTACGTGGCGGGGGCTAGCCCGCGCGCTGGCCTGGACGCTGCTGGGCTGGCTGCTGCTCGGTGTCCAGGTCTGGCTGCTCATCTCCGAAATGGCCGCGCGCAGCGGGTACCTGCTGCTCGCGGTAGGCGGATACGCACTGGCCTTTTCCGCCGGGTTGCTGCTGATCGTGGTTCCAGGCGGCATCGGGGCTCGCGAGGTCATCCTCATTGCGGCCTTGTCGCCGGTCGTTCCTGGTGCCGCCGTCGCGATCGCGGTGATGGCTCGAGTCATCACCATGGCGTCCGACCTGGCCTGCGCCGGCCTCGGTCTAGCCGTGGGCCGAGGCCTTCGTAGCCCGGCGGGTCTCGAATTCTCAGCGCCCCCTGAGCTTCGGCGCCCCAGCCCGAGTCCGCTGATCCTTAGCGCAAGCCAGCCGGAGCGCGATTCGCCGGAAGCGCGTCCTTAGCAACGAAGTGACACCGCATCCGCCAGTGGTCGCCAACCCCCGAGCGCGGGTCCGAAGCGACCAGCCTGCCACCGCCACGCTCTACTATCCGACGCACCCTGCGTGCAGGTAGCGTCGTCATCTGCATCGGCGCCGGGTAGCCGAAAACCTTGCGTTGGACCAGCCCAGTAACGTAGCGCGGAGCGAGAGCGTATACGGCGGCGCTCGGCGTCGGCTTGTGCGCCTCGGGCACCAGGATCGCTACCGCGCCGCCTGGCCGCACCACCCGGACGAACTCTGCCAGGTACGCGAACGCAAGAACTCGCGGCATGTGCTGCAGCACAAGGCTCGAATAGACCAGGTCGAAGCTGGCGTCTGGGAAGACCTGCAGGTCAGGACGAGCGTTATGCATGAGCGTGCAGCCCGACTGACCAGCCAGCAGGTCTCGAGCCTTGTCCAGCATCGACGCGGAGATGTCGACGCCCGTAACCGAGTCAAAATAGCCGCTCAGCGCGGCGGTGAGGCGCCCGACCCCGCAGCCGAAGTCAAGCGCAGCACCCCGCATGCGGCAGATCCCGAGCTTTTCCACCCGGTCGAGCGCAGCGGCGACCTCAGCCTCGCCGCTGGCCATGAACTCGGCGACATCCCACCGCCCGCCGCGCAGGCAGGCGTCAACGCATACCGCCCAGAGCGGATCGTCTTGCCCGAGCTTGGTCCAGTCACGGGAGAGCTTGGCTAGCTCGCTATGCGCCGAAGCCATCTGCCGACATCGGTCGCTGCTCATTAGGTTCGCCTGCCACCCCGACGCGTTGATCTCTCGTCAGGCCGTAACCCCGCCGATCTCGTATTCGTCCTCGTACCCATCGTCGTACTCAGGCTCTTCCCGGACCGTCACCGTCAAGATGATGCCCATGACCAGGAGAATGAGGCCGACGAGTACAAATACCACCGGCAGGATGACAGATATCAGCTCGATGTCGGCGTCATAAGACTTAGCGGTGCTGACGGCGCTGGCAATGGTCCTGGGAGTGCTTGCGAAGTGCGCGTCCAGGATGTCGAGCGCCTCGGCGCCATTGTTCTGCAGGTACAGGTGCTGATAAGACAGTTCCTTGACTGGCGCGCCGGTCGCCGGGTCGACATAGAAGGTAGTCGTGGCCTGGTCGTCCTCAACCAGCGTCACCGTCTGGGCGGTTGGATCGTGAACCAGTGAACCAGGGAGCGTCAGCGTACCGCTCTTATCGCCCAGGATCGTCTCGGTGTACTTGTACGTCGTCAGCCCGTCGACCACCGCCGTGCCGCTGTAAACCGCGGGCTCCGGCTTGAGCAGCGTGGTGTCAAAGTACTGGTAAGTCTGCTGCTGAGCGCCGATAGGCCAGACGAAGCCTTGGCCGGAGAGGTGGACGTTGCTGTTCGTGCCGATGGCGGCGCCGCAACAGCTGACCAACTCACCTGTCCGGCGGTCAAATGCCAGCCGTTCAGTTGAGTAGTTGTACGTCAGCCGGTTGGTCTCGTCGAAGAGGTAGCTGAACTCGTTCCACACGGCCCGGCTCGAGTTGCCGGCTGCATTGTCGCCCTCGACGGTCACCGTGTCGTCCAGAGTGACACCGGTAAGCTCCTTCAGCTTGGCCGGGCTGAAATAGCTCGCGTTGCTGGCAGTCAAGGTGGAAATGGAGCTCTCATTCAGCGGGAACTTGACCGTCTGGCCAACGATGAAGAATCGCGTGACCAGCGCCAGTACGATCAGGAAGGCACCTAGGGCACTCAGTACGAGTCCGGCAACCCTGCGCATCCATCCTCCAGCGGTGAGGTGCCCAGTAGGTCATATAGAAGACGGTCTGACTCTGTTCCGGTGGATCATAGTCCGATCACCAAGTTTGTTACCAGCAATCAGGACACATACGTATAACGGGTTACCTCCGGGCACAAGGGTGGAAGAGGACTAGCGCGCCAGTCGGCCTGTCCAGCGGCCAGTTCTGCCGGCCCGGTCCGGGCTAGCATGTTCGCATTCAATGCCTTGATAGACCAATTAGGACACATGACTGCAGCAGATAGCACGTCAGCCAGAGCCCTTACGGCTGGCCTGCCGGCGACGTCAGCCCGCAATCCGGCCCTGGACGGTGTCCGGGTTCTAGCGGCGTTGGCGGTGCTGCTCACCCACGTCGGTGGGCAGACCGGGTTCGCGTTCACCGGAACGCCAGCGTCTTGGGTGGTCAGCCGGGGCGACGTCGGCGTTCCGATCTTCTTCGTCCTGTCTGGGCTGCTTCTCTACCGCCCTTGGGCGCGCTCGGCTCTAACAGGTTCCAAACCGCCCGCGACCGGGCCGTACTTCCTCCGCCGAGCACTGCGCATTCTGCCCGCCTACTGGGTCGTGGTGGTCGTCGCCCTGTGCACGCTCAACTCAGGGCACATCGGCTCGGTACCGACCTGGCTCCAGTACTTGCTGCTAGTCCAGAACTACAACCTGCATCCGTGGTGGTACGGAACCGGGGCTGCCGGGCTTGCGCAAATGTGGAGCCTCGTCGTCGAGGTGTCTTTCTATCTCGTCCTGCCGGTGCTTGCAGCCGCGCTGGCCTGGTACGCCACCCGCAGCACTGGCGACGTAGCGGGGCCGGACGATGTGGGCCGACGTGCCCGACGGTTGCTGACCGGAGTCGGCATTCTCGGACTGTCCTCTTATGGAGTCACGGTGCTGGCCTTCTATCCGAGCCTGCAGCTCTGGATCGGCGAGACGCTCCCCCGCTTGCTTACCTGGTTTGCCGGCGGAATGATGCTCGCCGTGCTATCCGAGTGGGCCCACGCTGACTCCGATGGCACCGGCACGGCGCGTTTCTGCCGGACGGTAGCCCGCTCCGCCGACGCATGCTGGTTGATCGCTGCGATCGCCTTTGCCATCGCCTGCACGCCCCTCGCAGGCCCGGAAACTCTGGCGATTCCCACGCTATGGAACGTAGAGGTCAAGACTGCTCTCTACACTCTGATCGGGACCGCCCTGGTCGCACCTGTGGCGTTCCAGTCCGGCCGGCCGACCTGGGTAAGCATCGCACTCGGGAACCGAGCGATGAGCTACCTCGGCCGGATCTCCTACGGCATCTTTCTGTGGCAATTCCTGGTCATCTACGCCTTCTTCGCCGTGTTCCACGCGCGTGACGCCTTCCAGGGCACCCTGTACAGCTGGCCGGCCGTTCTAGGGATCCTCGTAGTGGTCACGGCGACGACCATCGCCATGGCCGCGATTAGCTATTACCTGCTGGAGCAGCCGGTTCAGCGGCTCTACAGGTCGCGGCGGGATCGGCTGCGGCATGATCACCCGCGGCCGGCTCACGCCCGGCATGCCGCGGCCGGGGCTGGGCGCGGCCGGGCCGAGCTAGCCAAGACTGGACCAGCGCAGCCGCAACCGCAGCAACGATAACCAGGCAGGCAACTTGGGGCCCGGTGTTGGCCAGCGCCGTCACCACCGAGGAGGTATCGCCGCGTTCGGAGGCCAGGTTAGCTGCTGCGCTGCTGATCGCGACTGCGATCAGCAGCGCGGGCGCGAGCCAACGGCCTGCCAGCTGGCGCCAGCCGCCGGCGTCCGGATCGAGCCGGACCACCACGAAGCCCACAGCGGCCACCGGGAGCACTAGCGCGCCGGGGCGGCCGCCTAGCCACAATCCGAGGAACGCCAGCAATCCGAGCGCTGACAGAGCTGTCAGCAGCTGAAATGCGCAGCGCGCCAGCCGATACCGCGCCGAAGTCGGCATCGGGTCCGCCGCGTCCAGGCCGGCGACTGCGTTCTTACGCGCGGCCGTAGCTGAGGCGGCAACCACACCGCTAGTTGTCTGGCGCCGTCGGCGAAGTCGAACGAAAGAGGCCAGTATGACGAGCACGAGCGTGCTTAGCCCGCCGAAAACGGCGACGTGATAGGCGCTGTTCGGGACATACGTCAGCGCGACCAGCCCGCGGGTCCCGGCCGGCAATAGCCATGCTTGCTCCCAGCCATCGAGCCGAACTGGCTGGAGCACCCGCGAGCCCAAAGTGGCTCGCCAGGCCGCGTTGTAGTTCTCCCGCACCACCAGGAAGGATCCCTGGCTGGCAGCGACACGGACCAGCCGGCTGGCGTCTCCCCACTTAAGGGCGGTGACCGGCTCGGGAGGAAGACTGTCGTCAGTGTTGAGCCTTGCCCGGCCTACCGGGTCGATCAGCACGCTCTGAACGTCGAACCCGCGCGGATCCGCGGCTGGCTCCACCGCCGAGTTCTGACCTGGCTGAACGGCCACGGCTGAGCACGCCGTGAAGGCGACGGGCCTGCCTTCGAGCAGGTCGGTGGCAGTACCGGACGCCCTGGTGGGAACTAGCTTGCCGTCCACATAAATCGTTGGACCCTGCCCGCACCCGAACCTGACCTGCTCGGTGCCCGCCGTGAGCGGACGGACGCCAGGGATGTGAATTTCCGAGATCTGCACTGGCAGCTGCGACGGCGTGAAAGCCAGGGCCAGCGAGTCGGTCCGCAGCGGCTTGAAACTCAGCTTCCCAGACGGCCCGATTATCCCCCCGCGCAGTTGGCCACCTGAACCGGTGATCAGAACCTGAAGCGGGCTTGATGCGGCGGGCGGTCGCACGACGGTGATGCTCTTCACAGTCCGGGCTCCGTGCCAGCGGATACTGAGGCTCGGATGGGTATCGTCCGCGCCCGAGATCCAAGCCGTCGCCAGGTCGCCGTCAAATGCTGCGCTAGGCATGTCCTCCGGATCGCTGGTGTACGTCGAGGAAGCCGTAACTCGCGGCTGCTGCCGGTTCCGGTATGCATCCCTGGCGATCAGGCGGTCGCTCGTCATGACAGCAAGACCGGACAGCGCCGCAGGATGACCTTGCGACACGGTGAACTCCTGGTCGAATCCGTACTGCTCCTCGGTAGGCTTGACGAGGTCAGGCGAGCACACCCAGCGCAGCGAGGTGAGCATGCAGCCAGACGGCTGCGGCTCGGCCTTCGCGAGCAGAACCGATGGCTGCACGTCACCAGGGACCGCAACGTCTGGTGCAATGATCGAGCGCGTCGTTGTCACTCCCGGAACGGAGATTTCGGAGATCCCCACCTGTGTTCCGGCCAGCGGGTATGAAACCTGGGAGACGGCCTCGACGGTAATCCGCAGCCAGCGGCTCGCGCCGGCCGGAACTCGCAGCGGCTGGAGATCACCCGTCCGGCGAACGGCCTGCTCGCTTGTCCCGGCCGATGTCCGCACGGCAACCTTGGTGACTGGCGGCCCGACCGAAGTGCTGTGCGCGAACGCCACGCGGACGGTACTGACGTCCACCGGCCTGTCAAAGTCGACTTGCAGCCACTGGTGCACCGGACCGGTCACGCTGGCTGATTCCCACATGGTGCGCAGATTGCCGTCTACGGCTGAAAACGGGTTCAGGCCCGTGGCACTCTGACCCGGCAGCGCGGAGATGCCCGAACCCGACGAGGAAGCCGTTACATTCGCGAACCCGTGGTACTGCGCCACTGCCAGATAGGGCAGCCAGGACGGCTCAAGGTAGTCGTCGGCAGCTTCGAAGGTGCTTGCCGGATCTTTTGCGGTCAGCGTCTGGGAGTAGTCGATCCTGATCTCGCCGAAGTTCCTGACGATCCGGCGGAGCGAGTCGGTAACGACGTAAGCACTGGCGTCCAGACGTGGCGAGTCTGCGTTCAGCAACACCGGGCGGTTGCCCAGGACGCCCGAATCGGCCAGGTTCAAGACCGACTCGGGACCGCCATAGACCCGGAGCGTGCCTGCGGCAGGGACGACGCCGACGACGGGCTGGGCACCACGGACGGCGAAGATCTCGACCGGCGGATATGGCGAGTCGAAATTGCTGATTGCGTCATCCTGAGCCGAGCTGCCGACCGGGTACGAGCCGAACTGCGCGACCTTGACCAGGCCGGGTGAGGAGTAGAGCGCATCGAGCACCCGCGACGGCCAGGCGCCGTAAAGATCGCTGCGCAACAGGTCGTTTCGGACGATGATGTATTTGACGCCCATGGCGGCAAGTACCTGTGTCAGCCCTGCCGAGCCGTCGCCCGCCTCGATCCGCTGCTCGACCGCGTCGAGCAGGCGCGTGTTGCCGACCGAGCCGACAGTTGTCAGCTGAGTACTTGCCCAGTTGCCGTTGAACATCGCCTCCAGGACATCGTCCATCGGCCGACCCCAGATGTACTCGCCGAAGCTGGCCCCTGGCACGGCAAGTACCGCCTGGTTTCCCGCGTGAGCATTGAGCCAGTTAGTGGCGCTCACCCAGTACGACGGGATGGCGAGGAAGTCACCCTCTGCCGACAGCCCGGTGGCTGCCGCCGGGATCGCGAGCCCGGCAAGACTGCATGCCGCAACGACCGCGGCAGCGACCCTGACCCGTGCGACCCGGATCGACCCGAGCAGCTGGGCGAGCCCGAGGGCAAGCGGCAGCCTGATGAGCGGATCGAACTTCCGGATGTTGCGCAACGGAGCCAGCGGCCCGTTGATGACATGATCGACCAGCCCCGCCAGCGGGTTGCCGAGACCGCTCACGTAACCGCTGCCGATGATAAAAAGCCCGGCCAGCAAGGCAACGAGCAAGAACCGCCGGTCGGGGATGCGCCGGTGCAGCAGTCCGCCGAGGCCGAGCGCGGCGACCACGCCGGTAAGGATGGCGGGCAGCGCGGTGGTAGAGATGCGGAAACCGACCGGCCACCAGGGCATCCCGTTGACGGCCAGATAGGTCGTCCAGTCCTCGGTTCCGCGCAGGGCGTTGGACAAGCTGGTGACGGAAGTCGTAATTGCCGCGCTCTCGGAGTACGGCAGGATTGAGACGCCGTACTTGCCGAGCAGCAGCAGCGGAACAGTCCACCACCAGGTGGCGAGCGCCACGGCGGGAGCCCACCACGCCAGGACTCGCCAACGTGGCCAGGAGCGCTGTCCGGTCAGCACGTAGATGAGTGCGAGCGTGAGCATGGCGACGACAGAGGCCGCATTCATCCCGCTGCACAGCGCGACGGCTACCGCCGACTGCGCGGCCGCGCGCAGCTTTTGCCTGCGGTCCATCTCCTGGCCGTGCCGTAGCAGCCTGACCAGCGGGATGAGAATAAGTGGCAGCATCGCAGCGGGCAAGAACTCACCGGAGTTGATGCCCATCAGGCTGAGTGCGCGGGGCGCTAGTGCATAACCGAAGCCAGCTGCCAGCCGGCTGGCTGGAGTGCCGATCCCGAGCCGGGATGACAGCCGCACCGTGCCGAGGAATGCGGCGAGGAACAGCGCCGTCAGCCACAGCCGCTGTACCACCCAGGACGGCAGTGCCAGCAGTTTGCCCGCCACGAAGAACGGACCCATCGGGAACAAGTAACCGACAGCCTGGTTCTGCAGTTGCCCGAACTGCGCCGGATCCCATAGCTGCAGCGCTCGGCGCAGGAAGTTGACCGGATCGATCGCCATGTCGATCTTGGTATCCGCGACGATGTTACCTGGCCGCGTGACGAACGCGAGCATGGCGAGCAACAGGCAGCACACCACGAGCCAGAGCATGTACCGAAGCCGATCGTCGACCGCGCCAGCCCCTGCTCCGGGAGCGGCCGGGGCCTCGCCAGCCCGCGGACCCTGAGTGCCCGTGGACGAGATGGTTCGCTTCGCCGACTCGATCATGGCTGAGCGCCCGGCGCGGTCAGCCTGACTCGGAACTGGGCAGCACGGTCAATGTCACCCTCGGATCGGCTTCGCCGGTGACGGGTGGCTGAAAATCGACGGGACCATGTTCCCGATGCTTAGTGACGAGACGCATTCCTTCGGGCCGCCTCTGAGCAGTTTCACGCGTACGACGCCGCCGGCGCCGACTGCGGGAACCCACACCGTATGCAGTCCGGCGGGCAGTTGAACGTCATGCCACACACCGCCAAAGAGCACCGCCATAGCGGCCGCGGGCCCGACGTAGCTCATGTTGATCTCCCACCCCCAGTGATAGAGCCGACCGCCGAGCTGGATCTTGGTGGCCTTAGTGCCAACCTGCCAGCAGCCATCCGCAGCCGGCGCATGCACTACGTCACCCTGGATGGCCACCGAGCGCCACAGCCTGCCGACGCCGTCGAAAACCATCAGGTTGCTGAAAACGCCGGACGGGGCGGTGGTCCACCGTAGTCGCTGATTGCTCGTTGCAAGCGGGCCAAGAACTTCGTCGGTATAGGCGTAGCGGCCAAACCATACGTATGTTTCTACAAAAGGCGGCACCGGCGCTGTCACGATCTCGGCGTCCATCGGGGCGGTGGCCATCGCCTCCCTGCCGGTAGCGATGTACGACCTCGCTGCCGTAGTACTTGTGGCGTGCTCGTAGGTGTCGTAGGACCACAGCGATCCGGCCAGGAAAACCGGGAGCAAAGCTGCCGCGCCAGCGCGTGGCAGCCACCGGCCAGGGCGTGCGCGGTAGGCATTCTCCTCACCGACGACTGGCCAGAACGCGAGTCCCAGGCATACGGCTAGGACAGGCAGGCTGTCGGCCAGATAATGCAGGTCATCACCAAGGATGCTGGGGCTTACGCCCAGCCCAACACGACCGGCCACCAGCGGAACGACTGCACTTCCGAAGATCCACGCAGCTAGGATTGCCCACCCGCGCCAGGCATGGCGCCGGTACCAGAGGCTGGCCAGGACGATCAGCGCAGCGGCAGACCAGGAAAGCTGGGTCAGCGGCGGGAACTCGGTCGCGAACGCGTAGTCAGCGGGTGTGCCGTTACTGAAACCGAGCGCGAGCCAGTGCCACGGGCCGCCCAGCGCGCCTGGAATGAAGCTGACCCTGACAAGCTCCGAGATGAATGCCAGGACGTTGGAGAACTGCCCTGGCTTGACGGGCTGCTGAGTCGAGGTGGACAACTGATGGATGAAAACCGCCGCGTAGGCGGCGGCTAGCATGAGGTAAAGGAGCCATGCTCGCCAGAATTGCCGCAGGCTCTCGGTAAGAGTCCGCTGCCAGGCTCCGGGCAGCAGGAATGCCGAAGTCAGCGCCAGCAGCAAGACCGGTACCAGCAGGTTGACTTCATCGAACAGCAGGCCGAAGGCTATCCACACTGCTGCCACTACGGCATGCCAGATACGGCCAGTGCGCACATAGCTGATGTGCGCGTTGAGCGCCATCAGGATGGCGAGTTGAGTCGGCAGCCATTGCAGTGTCGTCGCCCAGAACGTCAGGCCCGGCAGCATGATCGGGCTGAACAGGTAAACGACAAGCGGAATGAGGATAGCGGGCCGGCTGCCGAACATCGTGCGGAGCAACCGGAGCAGTGCGAGCGAGGAAGCGGCCAGGACGGCGAGCGTGACGATGGACGCCAGCGTCCAGTCGTACAGCGAGACGCGGTCGAGCACCCAGGCGAGCGCCAGGCTGCCCGGCATGAAATGTCCGCCGTAGTTGGTGCCGAGGAAATGCCAGTCGAGGTGGCTCTTCAGGGCCCAGTCGAAGATCAGGAAGTCGTCTTGGCGGAAGTAGGCATGGGACAGGACGATAGCGACCAGGTAGAGCTGCGCGCCGATCAGGACGACCGCCGCTGCGGTCACCCAGTTGGCTCGAACCCAGTCCACCGCTTCGCTGGAATCTGACGGGGCCGCGTGCCGCCGGACGGCATCAACCTGAGTCACTGTGGCCACCTCAGACTCCAGCGCCAGCTTATGGGTGCCTTCATGGCGATAGACTACAGAAAGAGCAGTCTCCGGCCGGCTGTCTTGGACTGGCCCGTCACCGATGCTGCCTGGTCTTCTCCTAGGATCTTCCGCTGGGGCCAACGTGGTTGCGAGGGCCTGGACGAGGAGCCAGCCGATGACCAAGCGCATGATGCGGCCGGCCGGGGTGGCAAGTCACGCTGTGACGCTCACCGGCTGGGGCCGGATCGCGCCGACAGTCGCGCGGGTTGCCGAGCCGACCGAGCCCGGCGAGCTCGCCGAGCTAGTGCGACTCGCGCCCGACCGGGGCGTGATCGCCCGGGGTCTTGGCCGCAGCTACAACAACGCCGCACAGAACGACGGCGGCCTGGTGATCCTGACAACCGGGCTGACCCGAATCGTCAGCCTGGATCGCGACTCAGGTGTCGTCACCTGCGAGGCCGGCGTGAGCCTCGAGCAGCTCATTTGCACGACGCTGCCGGCAGGCTGGTTTGTCCCAGTGTCGCCAGGTACCCGCCAGGTGACGGTGGGCGGCGCGATCGCCGCCGACGTCCACGGCAAGAACCACCACCGGGCGGGCAGCTTCGCGATGCACGTGCGCTGGTTCGACCTGCTCCTGCCGAGCGGTGACGAACGGCGCGTGAAGCCAGGTAGCGATCCCGAGCTCTTCTGGGCCACGGCTGGCGGTATGGGGTTGACAGGCGTCATCATCAGGGCGCAGATCCAGCTCAAGAAAGTCGAGACGGCGAAAGTCATCGTCGACACCGTCCGCGCGGCCGACCTGGATGAGGCGATGACCTGCCTCGCTGACGCCGATAACCGGTACGGGTACACAGTTGCCTGGCTCGACTGCCTGGCCCGCGGGACGCACCTGGGCCGGTCGGTCGTCACGAGCGGCGACTTCGCTGCCGTCAGCGACCTGCCGGTATCACAGCGCCGCGACCCGCTGGCGTTCCACTCCGTCGCACGGCTCTCGGCCCCGCCTGCCTGCCCGCCCGGACTGATCAACCGCTACTCGGTCGCGCTGGCAAACGAGGCCTGGTACCTCAAGGCACCGAGACGCCGGACGGCCGAGATCCAGTCGATCGGCGCCTTCTTCCATCCGCTGGACGGCATCAGGAACTGGAACACCGTTTACGGTCCCGGCGGTTTCCGCCAGTACCAGTTCGTGATCCCGTTCAGCGCCGCAGCGATCTTGCATCGGGTCCTGGAGCAGATCAGTGCGGCACGGGCCCCGTCGTTCGTCACGGTCCTGAAGCGTTTCGGCCCAGGGGACGACGGGTACCTGTCGTTTCCCATGCCCGGCTGGACGCTGGCACTGGACTTCCCGGCCCGCACGCCCGGCCTGACTGACCTGCTCCGCGGCCTCGATGACATGGTCCTCACCGCCGGCGGCCGGGTTTATCTAGCGAAAGACTCCAGGGTTAGCCCGGAGGTACTTGCTGCCATGTACCCGCGGCTCGCGGACTTTCGGGAGTTGCGGGCCGAACTGGACCCGACCAGGCGGCTGGCCTCGGACCTGTCCCGGCGACTCGCGCTATAGCGCCACGCTCTGTACCGGTCGCGCCGACGATCAGCTCGGCCAGTTGCCCGGAGCTGCGGTCCCAGTCGAACTGGCCGGCCCAGGCTCGGCAGGCGTGTGCGATCTCGGTCCGGCGAGCAGGGTCGGCAAGTTCGGCCATCGCCTTCTCTGCCACGTCTTCGATCCGCTCGCCATCCCGTATCAGCCAGCCAGTCACGCCGTGCCGTACCGCGTCGCGCAGGCCGTCGACATCGTAGGCGACCGTCGGCACGCCAAGCTGCGCAGCTTCCAGCACGCACAACCCCCAGCCCTCGCCCTGGGAAGTGTTCAGGTGCAGCACCGAGGCGGCGACGGCTGCTCGCTTGGCGTCCTCGGCCAGGTAACCGCGAAGCCGCACACTCCCGGCGAGGTCGTGCCGGGCTATCTCGGCTGCGAGCGGCTCACTCGCCGCCCGCGCCCGATCACGTCGATGGTCACACCGGCTGGGGCCAGCCTGGCAGCCACGTCAAGCACGCGCTCGACACGCTTGTGCGCGACCATCCGGCCTACCCAGGTGATCGCCGCCGACGCTGGCGGTGATTCAAGCACGGGCATCTGAACCATGGGATTGAGGCCGTTCGGGATGATGCAGACCGGGCCGGTCCAGCTCAGCCGCTCGGCCATGGCGTCCGCCGTTGACCTCGACACAGCGATGCACAGCTGCCGCCGGTACACCCGCCGGGCAATCCGGCCTTCGAGAATACGCCCGACTGCGGCGAGCAGCGGAGAGAAGTGCACGCCGAACTGCGCGTCGTGCACATGGTGCATGACGCAGAAGACTGGCACCGTCTTCGGCAGGACGCTGGGGGTGAAGAACGGGATCCCGTTCTGGCAGTCGACCACGGCGTCGAACCGGTGCCGGCGCCGCAGCAGCCAGACCAGCACCCGCGGGTACACGGTGAACCTGGCGCCTACCCGGACGATCTGAATGTCGTCGCGGCACTCAGCGGCCGACTGTCCCGGCGCGCGCGCAGTAAGGTACGTCACCCGAGCGCCCCGGCCGTGCAGGCCCCGGGCCATCTCCCACGCATAAGTCTCTGCTCCGCCGGCCTCCGGGTGCCAAGGATCGCGCCAGTTCACGATCGCGATGCGCAGCCCGGCGACCGCCTGCTGCTCGTCCGTACAGCTCTCCATAACGGCTTACGGCCCCGAGACCGATGGGCTTACGCTTGCCGGCACCACCGTGGCGGCCGACAGAGCCGCGCCTTTGACCTGGCCCGGTACCGGGCTGGCTGGGGCGGCCGCCGAGTCGGTGTCAGCATCGGCCCAGGACGACTGCAGGCGCAGAGCCAGCCAGATCCCGGCTATCTCCGCGAACGCGGTCAGCGAATGCCGCCAGACCGAGAAGGTGGAGCCGGGAATGTCGCGCCAGGTGACTGGGATCTCGACCATGTCAGCGCCAAGCTGCCGGCAGCGCGCGATGAGCTCGACGTCGAAGGCAAAGCCCGTCGCTGCCAGGTCCGCGGCTGCTCGGCGGGCCACCGGGCCGACGAAGAATTTGAAGCCGCACTGCGTATCTCGCGGCCCGGCCGCTACTAGGTGGGCTGCCGCTCGGAATATCGCCGCACCCGCCTTGCGTACCGGGCTGTGCCGGACCTCCACGACGGAGGCAGCGTGCGCCCGCGACCCGATGACGACGTGACGCCCGGCCTGCAGCTGCCAGAGCGCGTGATCCAGGGCGGAGAGGTCGGCTGCCATGTCCGCATCGCAGAAGCCGACATACGGCGCCTGGGTGGCTAGCAATCCCGCCCGCACCGCTGCACCCTTGCCTGGTCTATCGCAGCTGAGCAACCGAACCGCGACCCGGCCCGCAGGCCAGCCCCGCACGATCTGTGCCGTCTGGTCCGTGCTGGCGCTGTCAACGACAAGAACTTCCACGCCGGCGGGCAAGGTCTCTGCCTTGGCACAGAGCTGAGCAAGCCCGGCAGGCAGTCGAGCCTGCTCGTTGCGCGCCGGAACGACGATCTGCAACCACGGCGCGCCAGGAGAACCAGTCTGGTTTGTCACGGCAAGCGATGTCGCAGGTGGCGGATCAGCGCTGACCGTAGTTGTACAGCTGGCTGTTGGCAGGCTTGCCGTTGGCCACTCCGGCCAGCAGCGCACCAGCGCCCAGGCCAGCACCAGCAGCCAGGATGACACCAATAGCCACCGCGATGAGCAACGCTCTCATCTGCCTCTCCTTCGCATGCTCGGGGTCAGCGTAACTAGATTGGCACCAAGAGCGCCTTAGCCGGCGAAAGTATCATCAAAAAGTGATAATGCGCGTCTTCTCACGGGAACGACCTGAACGACTCGTGCGACGGTAACCAGACCGGGCGTCAGCCAGGGATCCGGTAAACGATCAGGCCTGGTCCGGAGAACGCGATCTGGCAGCCCGGCAACCTGGATAGGAACGGGCGCTTGCTGTCATTGTCTGACCCGGCCGCACTGCCTGACCCAGTCGCACTGCCAGGCCCAAGGGCGCTCCCGCCTGCGGCGCCGGAGCTGAAGCCGGCGTCGACGATCACGTAGCGGTAGTCTTGCGCCTCAAGCAGCGACGTCAGCGGCGCGCCGGACGCGACCGCGCCGCTAATTGCGATCGCCGCCGGACTCTCGGGCGGGATCTGCAGCGATCCGACTTGAACGCCGTCATTCCAGACCACCTGGCGAGCCAGCAGCCGGGGCCACGGGTCAAGCACCGCCTCATCGTGGTTCCAGCCGAACCGCCGGTACGCCCCCCACGGCAGCAGCAGCGCATCGCCCGGATGCGGGTCGGCGTTGATCAGCGCCCGCGCGGCGAGCCAGTCCGCCGGATACTCGACCGGCCGCAGCCGGCCCGCAGCACCCCAGGCGAGGCCAGGGAGGAACAGCACGGCCGCGACGACGAGCGCCGCCGCCAGCATTCCCCGCGTCTCGGCTACTGCCTGCGGCCGACGAAGTCGCAGCACCCGGGCAGTGACGAGGCCAAGCCCGGCCGCCTCCGCCAGCGCGAGCGGCGCGACGAACTGCTGGCCGTCCCTGAGTACCGCGAAGCCGGGCCAGAAAGCGATCATCGAGCGCAGCAGGTCCTGGCCGAACCCCACGGCGCCGAGCATGGCAATAAGCAGCCCGGCGGCCGCGCCGACCCCCAATCCGTGCCAGCCCAATTCCTGCCGCTGCCGTCCCGACCACAGAGCGCGCCCGAGCAGCACGAAACCGGCAAGTGCGGTAACACTCAAGCACAGCCACAGCACGGACACGGCCCCGCCGTACCCGGCCGGTACCGTCTGCGCATTCCAGCAGCCGCCCAGCATGATCAGGCTGCCCAGTGTCCCGAACGGGGTATCGGCCCTGGCTGCGAAGGCCTCGACGGCGACCGTGCTGGACTGCACCTGGCGGCTCAGCGACGGGATCAGCCACGGCAGGCTGAGCACAGCTAGCACGGCCAGTGCTGTCGCTGACGCGACCAGCCGGGATCGTGCGGTTCCCCGGCGCAGCGTCGCAGCCGGCCACGCCACCAGGGCCGAAATCGACATGGCGGCGAACCCGCCGACCGCGGCAGGCAGCAGGGCCAGTGCCAGCCGCAGTCCCGTTCTCCGCACGCTGGCAGCGGGCGCCGCTGCCGCGGCCAGTACCCACGGCAGCCCCGCGTAGCCGAGGAGCAGGGCCCACTGACCGAGGATGAGCCGTTCGGCGACGAACGGATTCCACGCGTAGAACACCCCGGCCGCTAGCTGGGCTGGCATGCGCTCTCGGGATAGCAGCCGCGCCGCCCCCGAGCAGGCCAGCACGAAGATCGCCAGCAGCACCAGTTTCTGCACGGCGTCGGCTGGCAGCACCCTGGCCAGTGCGGCCATCACCGCGTCGCTCGGCACCGCTCTCGGCAGGACCCCGGCCGTGCCGAGCACGGCGGAATTGAACTGCGGACGCGGCACGAACACCATGTCGTAGCTGAGCAGGTAGCCAGGGCCAAGTCCGGGGCCGAGAGCGAGCAGCCCCAGGAGCAACCCGGCGAAAGCCGGAGTCGCCCGGACGGCCAGCCGATGATGCCGCGGAACGGGCAGGTCAGTCCGGGCCGCCGCGTCGTTAGTCCGGGTTTGCTCGGCCATTGCGGCCTGAGTGTAGTTCGCGCTGACTGGCCTGGCGGCTCATCTGGGCTGCCCAGGGTTCCTG
The DNA here is from genome assembly GCA_963831615.1 of uncultured Actinomycetota bacterium. Classification (GTDB taxonomy): domain Bacteria; phylum Actinomycetota; class Actinomycetes; order Streptosporangiales; family Streptosporangiaceae; genus JAJYUU01. The sequence goes on from CAWHQU010000011.1 coordinate 310,665, forward strand.
GCGGCTCAGGGTTCGGGCTGCTGAGAGTTCCGGGCTGCTCAGCTTCTGGGCGCAGTGACGGCGACGTGCGGTAGCAGCGCCTCGTACCTGGCGAGATCCGCTTCGCCATCGGCGCAGACCGATGCTGCCAGGGCCACCGCGTGCCGGAGCATGTCCGGCCAGGACCACGCCAGCGCGATGCCGGGCACGAATCCGGCTACCAGGGCGTCCCTGAGCCTGGCCGGCGAAGCGGGCCCCGAGCCGGCCGGAGGCACTCCAGCGCGAACTGGCCCGACCTCGGCCAGCCACTCCCCCGCGGCGGTAAGCACCCGGACGCCGCCGCGGACCGGCAGCACCACCGAGCCCGGGCCCTCTCGCTGCGGCTGCGGGTCATCAGCCGCCAGCTCAGGGATGACGAGAGCGGGGCCGCGGGCAGCACCGTGGCGGAGCGCGCTGCCGCCAGCGTCCAGGATGACGGGCACGCCCGACTGCGCGGCGTAACTCGTCAGCGAGCCGTAGGTCTCCGGGGGCAGGCCGGCCGGCAGGCTACCGCAGAGCAGGACCGCGGTCGCGCCGTCCAGCAGCGTCCGGTAGTCGGCAGCGAGGCGCCCTAGCTCCTCAGTGGTGATGTAGGGAGACGGCTCCTCCAGGCTCGTGACCTGACCAGATGACCCGTCAAGAATGAGCACCACCCGGCGCGACTCGGCGCTGATGCGGGTGAACTGGGTTGCCACGCCGGCCTTGGCGAGCTCGATCTTGATCAGCTCGCCCGACGATCCGCCTGCCAGTCCGGCTGCCACCACGTCGTGCCCGAAGGTCTGCAGTAGCCTCGCCACGGCGAGTCCGCGCCCGCCGGCCTCGTGCCGGACCCGGCCGACGCGGTTCGCGACGCCCGGCGTCACCTGTTCCGCGTCATAGTGCACGTGCAGCGCGGGGTTCAGGGTGACCGTGACGATCACCCGGTTACCTCCCCGGCTACCTCCGCCGCCAGCAGGGCGCCGAGCTCCCAGCAAGCCTCCAGGTCAGGCTTGGCTGGCGGGCCGGTAACCGCTACTGACGGCCTGACCTGGCGCCAGGCCAGGCCCGTCGTGATCGACTCCACCGACCGGACCGCGCCACCGGTGTCGAGGTTGCCGTGCACGTACAGCCCGTACGGCCGCTTCTTCGTCGCTTCCAGGCAGGGGTAGTAGATGCCGTCGAAGAAGTACTTCAGCGCACCCGACATGTACCCGATGTTGGCGGGAGTGCCCAGCAGATAGCCATCGGCCGCCAGCACGTCCGGGACGGTGGCGGTCAGTGCTGGCCGTACTACCACGTCGACGCCCTCGATCTCATCGGTTCGCGCACCGCTTGCGGCGGCCTCGAACATCGCCTGCAGCGCCGGCGAAGGCGTGTGATGAACGATGAGCAACGTGGGCATTAACCGGAGCCTAGACCGTTGCGCAGCCGCCGGGCATGGCCGGATACCGTGGCGGGATGCGCGCTGGAACCACCGCGATCGCAGCCGCAGCCGCCGCCGACGCGTGCTGTGTGCTCGCGTTCGTGGTGATCGGCCGACACAGTCACGGATACGGGGACAGCCCGGCGGGGATCTGGCACACGGCCTGGCCGTTCCTCGCGGGCCTCGCTGTGGGGCTGGTCGCAGCGAGAGCCTGGCGACGCCCGCTGGCCGTCCTGCCCGCTGGCCTCGGCGCCTGGCTCGGCGCGGCCTGGGCTGGCATGGTGATACGGGTGCTCGCCGGGCAGGGCACGGCCGCTGCATTCATCGCGGTGGCCACCGCGTTCCTGGCGCTCTTCCTGCTCGGCTGGCGGGTTGCGCTATTTGCTATCCGGCACTTCCGCCGCACCGCGTGGCGCTGAGAGGCGGGGCAGCCAGCACGCCACCCCGCCCTCCCGGCCGTCCAGCCGTGGCCGCCTCCGCCCAGCGGCCACGTCACAGACGGCAGGCTGATGGAGGCTGGGCGACTATCTGTGGCGAAGCTAAAAGCGCGAGGGTAAAGGGACGAAGTCAGTTTCGTAAACTGCAGGTAAATCCCTATAAAAGCTCTATGACATAGGGACTCGGCAGGCGTCCTCCGCAGCCGAGCGAACGGTCCGGCTCGCGGCGAGCACTCCGAAACCGCCCTTCAGGCGGGGAGCAGGCGCGCTATAGCCGCTGGCAACTCCGCCGCCGTCGCGGTGAACTGATTCCGGGCGCGAAGGTCGCGGATGGTGAGTTCGGCGCTCTCCTGCTCCTGCGATCCGATGATCACCGCCACTGCGGCGCCGGACTCGGCGGCGCGCTTCAGCTCCGCGGTACGGGGCGGTCGGCAGGTGCCTGGCGGCTGTGTCGGTGGTTGCCACCTGCCAGAGACTATTAGTCCAGGACGCGTTCGGCGCTGTCCGCCGGCACGGTCGGCAGGTAGCCGGTTATCTCGGCTGGTCCGTCAGCAGTGCAGAGCCGCTCGGTGGTAACGGCGATCATGCGCAAGCCATCGCCCCATCCGGCAATGCGACCGCGGAACCCCGCGCTACCCGAAGTCGCCATAGCGTCGCGGTGCTGGTGGGCGTCAGGACTCGTGCTGTGCTGGTGCTCCGCCATCGAGGATTACCTATTTGAGTCTCTATAACAGCAGTGATGAGCTTTCGTCCGCGCTTGAGACTACGTGACTCAGTGATCGAATCGGAGGCGGCCGCTCAAACGGTAGACCGACGCTAGGCGTCGAAATGAGAACGCCGAGCGCGGTGGCCGGCCGCGCTCGGAACATCCGGCAGATGCCGAACAGCGGCACGGCCCGCCAGGCCGTGCCGCTGTCCTGTGGTTCTTGCCGTGGCCTACCGCTTGAGCTCGACGTAGTCGAGCAGGCCGCCGGCCTCGTCCAGGCCGCGGATGCGCAGCGTAGCGGCGCCGCCAAAGGAGCCCGGCACGCTGTCGATGACCAGCAGGCAGTACCCGGTGTAGCGGACCGCCGACCAGTTCACCGTCTCCGCCGTGGTGGAGGTGGCCCCGGTCGTCGGGTCGTACTCGTTGATGTAGGTGGACACCGAGGTCGGCGCCCCAGACGGCTCGTTGCCGTCGTAGAAGTCCTCGGCGGAGAACGAGTACAGGCTCTCGCCTGCACCGCCAGCGGTGATGTACGTAGTGCCGTTCGCCGAGTTCCAGCTTCCGCCGATCGGCACGTTCGTACTGACTGCCGATCCGCCCTTGATCGGGTAGGTCCGCTCGTAGATGTGGTTGTGCCCGTTGATCACCAGGTCGACGGAGTAGGTGTCGAACGCCGGCACGAAGTACTTCTCCACGCCGCCGTCGCAGCCGTGCACGACGCAGCTGCTGAACGCGCAGTGGTGGAAGTACACCACGATGAAGTCGATGGTGGAATCTTTCCGGAAGCCGGCCAGCGTCGCGTTCAGCCAGCTGACCTGCGCGCCGCCGGAGTAACCGAAGTTGGCAGGCAGCTCGTACGACACGTCGTTAGCATCCAGGGCGACGAAGCCGACGTTGCCGTAGCGGAACGAGTTCGACGGCTGTGAACCACGAGGTCCCAGACCCGCGGGTCGTTTCCGTTGGTGAGCAGGCCGCTACCGCCGGACTCGGCGTAAGAGATGTCGCCGGCGTGCAGATGGAAGTCCGGGTTCTGGCTCCGGATCAGGTTCGTAGTGCCGATCGAGTCATACGTCGATCCCTGGTCGCCGAAGGCGGTGAAGGTAAACGGCTGCCGCCCGCGGGGAGCGGTGGTGAAGGTGCCCGGACACCTCACCGCTGTCTCAGCCGTCGTGGCCGACGCTGTAGTAATAGGTCTGGCCGGGCTGCAGGCCGGTCAGCACCGAGTGCAGGTAGTACTGCTCGATGGTCGAGTTGGCCAGCGACGGTGGCACGGAATCGTCTGGGTAGTGGAATCGGCGCCAAAGGCAATGTGCTTGCCCCATGGCGCAAGGTAGCTGCCCCTAGGCCCGTCACCTCTGGTGATTCTGCCGAACAGGACCTAAATCACTATCAAACCTCTATGCCATACAGACTGAGGCATTAATTCCAGTTCAGCCCGCCATTAAGCGGACCGCCAGGGCGCCCGCAAGCTGCCCGCGCCCGCGCTCTGAACCAGGCCGAATCCTTCCCTGCCCAGGTCAAGCCTTGCCAGGCCAGTTCGGCCCGGCTTAGACTGAACATTCAGTCAACGCGTTGGGAGCGCGATACACATGGCCATGACTCAGGCCAATCCGGTGCATGAAACCAAGCCGACCACGGTCGTCACAACCGCTGCCGCCACGATCAGCCGGCGAACTCTCGCCGAGGTCATCGCGGAGCAGGAGCAGATCTTCGTCGAGCGGCAGCCCGAGTCCGCCCGGCTAGCCGGCCTCGCAACCGATTCGCTGGCCGGCGGCGTGGTGTCCAGCTGGCAGATCTCCCGCCCGCAGCCGGTCTGGCTGAGCCACGGCAGCGGCTCCAAGCTGTATGACGTCGACGGCAACGAATACGTGGACCTGCATGGCGGCTACGGCGTCTCGCTCGCGGGCCACGGCCACCCGGCCATCGTCGAGGCGGTCCGCTCCCAGGTGGAGCGCGGCACTCATTTCGCCCAGCCAACCAAGACCGCTCTCGCGGTGGCCGCAGAGTTGTCCCGCCGCTTCGGCCTCCCGCAGTGGCGCTTCGGCAACTCCGGCACCGAAGCGACCATGGACGCGGTACACCTGATGCGCGCCATCACCGGACGTGACCTGATCATCAAGGTCGAGGGGTGTTACCACGGCCACCACGACTCGGTGCAGGTGTCCGTCTGCCCGGACTCCGCGGACGACGACCGCGGACCCGCGGCCAGCCCCAACAGCGTGCCATCCAGCAGCGGAATCCCGAGCGCGATCACCGATCTCACCCTCGTGGTCGGCTTCAACGACCTGGAAGCTGTCCGGCGCCGGCTGCAGGAGCACCCCGGCCAGATAGCCGGCATGATCCTCGAGCCGATCATGATGAACGCCGGCATCATCCTGCCGGAGCCCGGTTACCTGGCCGGCCTGGCGGACCTGCTGCACGCCCACGGGGCGCTACTGACCTTCGATGAGGTCAAGACCGGTCTGACGGCCGGGCCAGGCGGCGCAACCGGCGTCACCGGCGTTACTCCTGACATCGTCTGCCTGGCCAAGGCGATCGGCGGCGGCATTGCCGTCGCTGCGATCGGCGGCACCCACGAGGTCATGGCGCACGTTGCCAACGGGGATTACGAGATGGTCGGCACTTTCAACGGCAACCCGCTGGCCATGGCCGCCTGCCGTGCCATGCTGACCGAGGTCGCCACCGGCGAAGCGTACGAGCGGCTGGAGAAGCTGCGCCTGCGAGCCGTCGACGGGCTGACCCGCGAGATCGCACGAAACAACCTGAACGCCAAGGTACTGTCGGTGGGCGCCAAGGGGTGCGTGGTGTTCTCCGCCAGGCCGGTGCGGAACTTCCGCGACTTCCTCGAGGTCCGGGACTCCTTCAGTCACGCTCACTGGCTGTTCCAGCACAACGGCGGCGTCTTCCTGCCGCCCTGGGGCAAGATCGAGCAGTGGCTGATGTCGGTCCAGCACGACGAAGCTGATATCGACAGGTTCATCGATAACTTCGCCACCTTTGCAGCAGCCGTGCGGCCATAATTCAACTGAATCAGCGGAAAATGTGAGCTGGATTACCCGGAACCTCTTGCGCGCTGAAGCGCATCAGGACATTCTGGGCAGCTAAGACGACAGCAGAACGAGTCTGACGAAACGCGCAGTGGCACCTCCCGTGCACGTCGAGCTAGTGCCGGGCAAGCAGAAGGTGGCGGTAGATGCACCCACGAGAGGGCTGGCAGCCGGACGGCACCCGCCGACGGCCGGAGCTCTCCCGCCGGCAGGCACTCCAGCGCGGTCTTGCCGCCGCACTGGCAGCGGGGGGTGGCGCCACACTGCTCGACGCCTGCGCGGCCTACCTTGTCGGGCCGAACAACATCCCGCTGCCGCGCCCCGATCATCCGGTGACCTGGCCGGTCGGTGGTAACAAGGCCATCCCCGACGGCCTGCAGCCGGAGACGGGCGCCACGCTGCAGGTCTACAACTGGGTCGCGTATATCAACCAGGCCTGCGTGAACAGCTTCGCGAAGAAGTACAACTGCAAGGTCGAGGTCACCACGTTCAACACCATGAACGAGGCGCTGTCGAAGCTGCGCAGCGGACTGAAGTTCGACGTGCTCATGGGCGCCACGATCGACGTGCTCGGCGACCTGATCGAGTCGAAGCTGATTCAGCCGCTCAACCACCGCTACATCGCGAACATCTCGCAAGCCTGGCCGGACTTCCAGAACCCCTACTACGACCGGGGCTGGCAGTACACGGTGCCGTACACGATCTACACCACCGGCATCGCCTGGCGTAAAGACCTGGTCCACGAGAACCCGTACGCGATGAAGAACCCGTGGCGCGAAATGTTCTTCCAGCCCAAGTACAAGGGCAAGATCGCGATCCTGGATGACTACCGCGAGGGCATCAGCCTCGGGCTGATGATGAACGACATCTACAACCTCAACACCACGGACAAGAACCAGATCGATAAGGCCAGGCAGACCTTGCTGCAACTGGCCGACCTGGTCGACATGCAGATCGACAACAACGACTACAGCGAGGTCCCGACCGGCCAGACCTGGATTCACCACGCCTGGTCGGGCGACATGGCGGCAGCGCCGGAATACATGCCCAAGGGCGTGCCGGTCGACGTCGTGGGCTACTGGTTCCCCCGGGATGGCCGGGGCCCGATCGCCAACGACACCAACACGGTGCTGCGCGCGTCATCGAACCCGGTCCTCGCCCATCTGTTCGTCAATTACCTGCTCGACGAACCGGTCGCCGTGGAGAACATCAGCTGGAACGGCTACATGCAGCCACTCAACGCGATCACCCCGGAGTTGCTGGTGAAGGAAAAGATCCTGCCGCCCAGCCTGATGTCGACGGCGGTCCTGCCGTCTGACTTCCGCCGCGGAATCGGCGAGCTGCAGCTACCCGTCGACGCGGACGCGCTCTGGCAGCAGGCCTGGCTCGTCGCCAGCAACGGGATCTAGCGTGGCTACCCAGGCCCCGCCGGGCACCCCGGCGAGCCCACCGCCGACGTCGGTACCGCCAGGCACCGGAGCAGGCGGCCGGCCGGGCCGCAAGGCCAAGCCCTACCAGCCGAACAAGTGGTTCTGGGTGCTGCTGGCCGCGCCGGGCATGATCTGGCTGGTCGTCCTGTTCGTGGTCCCGTTCTACGCGATGCTAGCCATCGGCGAGGGCAAGCTGGACCGGCAGACCGAGTCCCCGGTGGCCGTTTACAACCCGCTCACCTGGAGCTCGGCGAACTTCACCAACGTATGGCGCGACCTCTTCGGGTCCGGCGCCTTCGCGGGCGACATCGCCTGGCGGACCATCTGGTACGTGGCGGTTGCCTCGCTGCTGAGCCTGGTGATCGGTTACCCGGCCGCGTATTTCGTGGCCAGGTTCGCCGGCCGCCGGAAGGGGATCTTCCTGGTCCTGCTGATCGCACCGTTCTGGATCAGCTACATGATGCGGATGCTGGCCTGGATCGATCTGCTGCAGACCAACGGCTACGTCAACAAGGTGCTGTCATTCATCGGGCTCGGCTCGCCGGACTGGCTAGGCGGCCACTCCTACACGGTCATCCTCGGCTTGGTGTACGGCTACATCCCGTACCTGATCCTGGTGCTGTACGCGGGCCTGGACCGGATCGATCCGTCGCTCATCGAGGCCGGCCGTGACCTCGGCCTCGGCCGCACCCGGACCTTCCTGCGCGTGACTCTGCCGCTGTCCAGGCAGCCGATCCTGACCGGCATGCTCATCACCGTGCTACCGATGCTCGGCGACTACTACACCAACACGTTGCTGTCCGGCGCGCGGGACACATCCATGATCGGCAATCTGATCCAGGGACAACTCAGTCAGCCCTCCGCCGGGCAGGGCGCGATCCTGTCACTTCTCGTGCTGCTGGTCTTGCTGATCCCGATGCTCTATTACGTGGTGCAAACCAACCGCGCATCGCAGGCGGCGTCATGAGCAGCACTGTGGTCTCGCAGACAGTTGCTACCGTCCGGGAAACGGAGCGGTCTAAGCCCCGGTTCTTCCGTAACCCGTGGCGGCATCCGTGGATCCTGGAAAGCTTCACTTGGCTCTACCTGATCTGGTCGCTCGCGCCGATCGCCATCGCGGTGCTGTTCTCGTTCAACAAGGGCAAGTCGCAAGCGACCTATCAGGGCCTCACCTGGCGCTGGTACTGGGGCGACAAGGTCAACTCGATCTGGCATAACCCGCAGCTGCACAGCGCGATGTTCGAGACGCTGAAGCTGTCGGCGTATACGACTCTCATCGCCGTGCCGATCGGGGTGGCGTTCGCGCTCGGCATCAACCGCTGGCGCGGGTTCCTGCCGTCGAGCTTCAACTTCATCATGATCTTGTCGTTCGTGGTACCTGAGCTGATCTTCGGCGTGGCCATGTTCTTCGTCTTCACCAAGATGCCAGGCCTGCGGACGGTCGGCCTGGGCAACTGGGCCGAGGTACTTGGTCTGGTCACCTGGAACGTCAGCTGGCCGGCCATCATCGTCCAGGGCAGGCTGGTGACAATCGGTAAACAGTACGAGGAAGCCTCGGCCGACCTCGGCTGCACCCAGTTCCAGACCATGCGCCGGGTCATGATGCCACTGCTCGCGCCAGCGATCTTCGCCAGTGCGATCCTGGTGTTCTCCGGCGTCATCGATGACTTCGTGATCGTGGACCTGCTGTCGTCCAATGCGAGCAACACGCCGATGTCGGTGATCATCTACTCGACGCAGCACGGTGGTAACGGCGGCCCGGCCCTCAACGCGCTCGCCACTGTCATGCTGGTGCTGTCGTTCCTGGTGGCCGGTCTCGGCTTCCTCGGTTACCGGATCATGACACGGGGTCAGCGAATCGACGGTCAGCAAGCCCTGACGGCGATCACCGGCACGGAGTGACGCTCGCAGGCTCGGCCTGCTGCGCCGCGGCGGTGATGTTGCGAAGCATCCCGCCGAAGACCAGGCCGTGGAATGGCGCGACCGACAGCCAGTAGGCATGCCCGGCGAGCCCGCGCGGCTGGAAGATAGCGCGCTGGGTGTAGGTCGTCTGGCCGCCGGGCGTCGCGGCCGGCCTTCAGCTCGAGCCAGGCCAGGCCGGGGAGCTTCATCTCCGCGCGCAACCGCAGCAGCGAACCCGGCGTGATCGCCTCCACCCGCCAGAAATCCAGCGCGTCTCCGACGACAAGACGGGCCGGGTCGCGGCGTCCGCGTCGCACGCCGACGCCGCCGGCAAGCCGGTCGACCAGACCGCGTACAGCCCACGCGGCAGGGAAGGAATACCACCCGGTCTCGCCGCCGATGCCCTCGATCACGTGCCACAGTGCCGCTGGTGATGACCGGACGGTCCCGGTGCGCTCGTCGACGTAGAGCGAGCCGCCTGCCCAGTCCGGGTCAGTCGGCAACGGATCGCTGGGCGCCCCGACCGTGCCAGCCGACGACCAGCGGGTCGAGACTTCGCCTGCCTGGGTGTGCTGCACCGCAAGCGCGATAGCGCGATCGATCGGCAGCAGCCCGCCCTCCGGGTCGGCAACGTACCGGGCGATGTCGTGGTCGGCGCAGACGACTTCATTCCTGAGAGACTCGACAAGCGGCCTGGCGATGCCCGGTGGCACCGGGGTTACCAGGCCGACCCATAGCGAGGAAAGTCGCGGCGTCAGCAGCGGCACAGGAATCAAGACGCGCGGGTGCAGGCCAGCGTCGGCCGCGTACCGGGACATCATTTCCGCATAGGTGAGCACGTCCGGCCCGCCAATGTCGAATTTCCCGCTCACCCCGCCGGGCAATGTGGCGCAGGCAGCGAGATAGTGCAGTACATCGCGGACGGCAATCGGCTGGATGCGCGTCTTGACCCACTTCGGAGTGACCATGACGGGCAGGCGCTCGGTCAGGTAGCGCAGCATCTCGAATGACGCGCTTCCGCTGCCGATGATCACGGCGGCCTGTAGTGCGACCGTAGGTACTCCGCTGGCCAGCAGAATGTCCCCTACTTCACCCCGGGAGCGCAGGTGCGGCGACAACTGGCCAGGGTCGCCCGACGTTATGCCGCCCAGGTAGACGACACGGCGCAGGCCGGCCGCGGAGGCAGCGTGCGCGAAGACCCGCGCAGCCGCACGGTCACGCTGCTCGAACGACGGCCCGGTGCCTAGTGAATGAATGAGGTAATAGGCCACGTCGACACCGGCCAGGGCGCGCGCGACCGCAGCCGGTTCTGCCGCGTCAGCTACCGCGACCTCGACTTGGCCGGACCACGGGCGACCGCCGAGCTTGGATGCGTCCCGCGCCATGCACCGGACCGCGTAGCCGCAGGCCAGCAGCTCAGGGACGAGCCGGCCGCCGATATATCCGGTGGCTCCGGTGACGAGGCAGCGCACTGACGGCGCCATGCACTCGAGTCTGGCATGCGGCCAGCTCACGGCAGGCGGCCGGGCTAGCTACTCGTCGAGCCATTCAGTCGGCAGGTCCGCGAACGGCCGTCGCCAGCGGAGCATCGCGATGTCTCCGGCCGGCTCGCGGCTCAGCGTTTCGACGAGCGCCTCAAGGCTGGCCGCCCGCACTTCCCGGTCGCTGCCCTGGATGTCACGAGCCGTGAAGCCACCGGGCCCGCCGCTGATGTCATAGATAGCGCCATTCCGACCGTACGGCCAGGGATATATTGCGAAATCAATCTCAGCGCCCGGTATTGGCGGCAGGGTCGACCATAGCGCCTGCGCTGCCGTGGCAGCCTGGTCCACTGCTTCGGTGAGGCTGGCGGCCTCGAACTCCGGCGGCTCTTTCTTGGTGTTGTCGCTCATCCAGCCGACTTCCCAGCTGTCGGACTTGGCGAATACCAGGCAGGTCAGCACTCGAGCAAGAGCCGGATCGGCCTTGCGGCGGAAGAGTGGCATTGGGCTCTGCGTCCCCGAATCAGCGTGTCGTAGCCGGATAGCGCCGTAGAACAGGAACAGCGTCAGGGGGACGAAGAAAACTGTCGTAATCGCGCCCGCTATCTCGATTAGCAGACCGTTGCGAGGGTTGTTGATCCCGATTAAAAGGATGAAGACTGACCCGGCGCTCATGAGCACTCCCAGGCCGACGAGTCGCCAGCGTTGAGCGTTGCTCATGGATCCGTCTCGCGGTAATGACCCATGGCCGATCATGCAGTTCCCGAGCCGGTAATGCAACGACTGAACCGGTTTGCGACGCAGGCCTCTAACGCGGAATGGCGAGCGCGTCGACGGCTATCGCGCCAGCAGAGCTGCAGATGAGCGGGTTGATGTCGAGCGCTGCAAGCTGATCGCCAAGCTCGATGGCCAGCTCAGACAGTCCGCAGACGGCCCGGATAACGGCATCGAGGTCGGCCAGGCGGCGCCCCCCGTACGCCTGCCAGCAGACTGGCGACGCGCAGTCCGGCCACCAGTTCTGCGGCTTGCTCCGGAGCGACCGGCGGTAGCGCGACGGCGCGGTCGGCCAGCAGTTCGACGAGCACTCCCCCGGCGCCGATCACGATCAGCGGACCGAGTTCGGGGTCGGTGACGATCCCGAGCGCGAGCTCGGTTCCGGCAGGAACGGTCTGGCACACCAGGACCCGCGGGCCTAGGCGGCTGGCCATGTCCTGGTAGGCGGCAGTTAGCTCGGCCGGGTCGCGGACGCCCAGCCGGACGCCTCCCACATCCGACTTGTGCAAGATCGCAGGCTCGTCGGTCTTGAGCACGACGGGGTAGCCGACCTGCTCGGCGGCGGCGAGGGCCGTGTCGAGGTCGCCGGCGGCCAGCGAGCGGGCGACGGCGATCCCGTAATCGGCGAGGAGATCCAGCAGCGGGGCGCCAGACGCCTCGCCAGCGGCCAGCAAGGCGCTGCCCCGTTCTTGACGGTCGGTCCGCGCGCCATGGGTGCCGAATTGGTGGGCCTCGGACCCCAGCAGATCGGCACCCACGACCTGGTTCCGGGCGTGGTCGAGCAGGTGGCGCAGCGCCAGGAGGCCGGAGCGCGTGCCTTCGAGGACGGGAATGCCCTGGCCGCGCAGCTGCCGGGCCACTTCCGGATCGATGGCGCTGGCCAGGTTGCTGAGCACTACCAGCGGCTTCGACGTGCGCGCCGCGACGTCTAGCAAGGCGAGCGGATAAGAGTCGTCGCCGTCGTACTCGTGAACCAGGTCGATGGCGAGCGCGACTGCGTCGACAGCAGGGTCGTCGGCCAGCGCGAGCAACGAGCCGCCGAACAAGTCCCTGGTATCCGCGCCGGTTCCCCAGACATCGAGCGGATTGCGCCGGCACCAGCCCTGGATCGAGCAAGCTGCTCAGCCTGTCACGGGTGGCCGGCCCGATATCGGCGAACGGGATCCTCAGCGACTCCGCCACGTCGACGACATGGGCCCGCTCGAGCCCTGAGTCGTGCACCGCGGCGATTCCGCCGCGCGACCCGGCCTGCGCGCGGCGGCCGACGGAGAACAGCTCGAGCGTGTCGGTGAACTCGGCCAGGTCGCTCACCCGGTGCACGCCGTAGGCGCGGGCCAGCGCTTCCCAGCCGCCGTCAGACCCGGCCAGGGCCCCGGAATGCGCCGCGACCATCGCGCGGCCGCCTGCCGAGCTTCCCGCAGTCAGCAAAACCACCGGGATGTCAGCCTCTGCCGCCCGGCCCAGCACCTGCCGCAGCGCTGCGCCGTCTCGGATCGTCTCGAGCACCAGGCCGACCACCCGGGTACCGGGGTCGGTCAGCGCGTACTCGAGGTAAGCCGGCGCTGCGGTTACCAGTTCCTGGCCGGAGGAGACAGCCAGCGTGAAGCCGAAGCCGCGCCTCGCCCGCAGCAGGGCGGAAAACACCGATCCCGAGTGCGTGACCAGCGCTACCGGCCCGGCAGGCAGCGGGTCCGGCTCGGTATAGCCGAGTGCACGCAGCCCGTGGCTGACGTTGGCAAAGCCCATGCAGCCCGCCCCGCACAGCGCCATCCCGGCTGAGCGAGCGATGGCAGTTAGCCGCTCACGCAAGATCGGCCGGTCGTCGCCCGGCACCCGGTCGGAATGCGCGTTGCCGAAGATGACCGCGGCGCGGCTGCCGCTCTCGCCAGCCAGCGTCAGCTGCTGCTCGAGAGCCGCGTCCGGAACCGCGAGCAGGGCAAGCTCCGGTGGCTCGGGCAAGTCAGCCAGCGACGGGTAGCAGCGGGCGCCCGCAAGCTCGCGGTACCTCGGGTTGACCGGGTAGATCCGAGGGCATGCGGTGCTCTTGCTGACTTCGCCCAGCATCCGGCTGCCGAAACTGGCCGCGCGCACCGACGCACCGACCAGGGCGACGCTCCGCGCCTCCAGCATCGCCGCCACCGCGTCTCCAGCCGCCGAGCGTGGTGGGCTCGGCGGCCGGGGCACGTGCTCGTTCCCGCCTTGATGGGGTTTGCAGTCAGGCAGGGCCGTCATGACCGCCGGCGGGTCTTGCGGGATCCGCCCCTGACCACGGACTTGCGGTCGGCGATCGCGGCCTTGGCGGCCTGCCATCCGGGGATGCCGCAGACGCCGCCGCCTGCGTGCGTGGCGGAGCTGCCGTAATACAGGCCGGCAACTGGCGTGCGGTAGTCGGCGAAGCCCGGCGCCGGGCGCATGTGGAACAGCTGCTCGAGCGACAGCTCGCCATGGAAGATGTTGCCGCCGATCAGGCCGTACTCGTGCTCCATCTGGTACGGGCCGACGATGTCCCGGTGCAGGATCGAGCTCTTGAAGTTCGGGGCCAGCTCGTTGTAGCAGTCGATCATCCGGTCGGCGTAAGCCTCGAGTTCCTCGATGTGAGGCTCGGAGTTCCAGTCGGCCGGGACCCACTGGGTGAACAGCGACATGATGTGCGTGCCCTCGGGCGAGAGGGTTTTGTCGAACGCGGTCGGGATCACGCCGTCGCTGAACGGCCGGACGGCCGGCTTGCCCTCGCGCGCGTCCAGGAACGCCCGCTCGATGTAGTCCATCGTCGGTGCCATCTCGACCGAGCCAGTGTGATGCTCCTGCAGCTGCGTGCCGGGATCGGCGATGAAGTCGGGCAGTTCGCCGAGCGCCAGATTGATCTTGACGACGCCGCTGCGGGACTTCCAGTGCTCGATGTCCATCGTGAAGTCAGCAGGCAGGTGCTCGCGGCCGACCTGCTCGAGGAAGGCGGTCTTCGGGTGCAGTGTCGACACCACGACCTTGGCGCGGATCTCGTCGCCATTGGCGAGGGCGACGCCAGTGACCTTGCCGTCTTCGACCAGGACCCTGGCGACGGGCGCGTTGATCCGGATCTCAGCGCCGTGCTCGCGGGCGGCGGACTCGATGGCGCTGGAGACCGCGCCCATGCCGCCTTCCTGGAAGCCCCAGTTACCGAGATGACCGTCGCCCACGTCGCCGATCGAGTGGTGCGCCATCACGTAGGCCGTGCCCGGCTCGTATGGCCCGGCCCAGGTGCCGATCACGCCGTTGACCGCGAGCGCGCCCTTGACCTGCGGCGACTCGAACCAGTCGTCGAGCAGGTCGGCGATGCTCATGGTCATCAGCCGGGTGACGTCGGCGATCGTCCGGACGTCGAGGCCACGATGGCGCCAGGCGAGCCTCAGGGTGTCTGCCAGGTCCTTCGGCTTGTGCGAGCCGATCGCGGGCGGCACCGTGAGCAGCAACGGGCCGAGCACCTCGGCGAGGCCCGCGAGCCAGGCGTCCCACTTCGGCATTGCGTCGGCGTCCTTCTTGGACCACTCCGACACCGACTCGTAGTTGCGCTTGGCGTCGTCGGCGTACAGCTTGATCGAACCGCCTTCGGGGAACGCCTGGTAATACGGTCCCATCGGGTAGATCTTGTAGCCGTGCCTGTCCAGATCCAGGTCCTTGATGATGGTCGGCGGCAGCAGGCTCATCACGTAAGACAGCCTGGTGACTGCGAACTCGGGTGCCTCCGGCCAGGGCGACTCGGTCGTGGCCGCTCCGCCGGTCTTGTGCCGGCCTTCGAGCACGACGGTCTTCGCCCCGGATCGTGCCAGATATGCGGCCGCTACCAGGCCGTTATGCCCTCCGCCAACTACAACGGCGTCGTATGTTTGGGCCATGACCCAGCCTTCCGTACTGTCGCGGTTTCGCGCCCGAGGGGCTGGCGAGTCCTGCCCGCGAATGTTTGACTGAATGTTCAGTTTAGAAAAATGCTAGCCTGTAGGCAAGAGAGACCGGCAAAGCAGCCCTGCACAGCTTGTCAGCGGCGCCGAACGGGCGAGAATTCAGCAGGCGGAGATCGGGCACAACGCGAACACGCAGACAGACGGCGCCAGGAGCAGGAATTATTGCCGTCATGAGAGGAACTGCCGCGATGACTACTCGCGCAGCCGACGGCACTGAGGTGCCGGGGACGGCCGATCAGCGGCGAGAGCAAATGCTCCACGCCGCGCTGGAGGTTATCTCGGAGCGTGGTTACGCCGACACCAGGATCGCCGACGTCGCCGAGCGAGCCGGGGTCAGCCCCGCCCTTGTCATCTACTACTTCAAGACCAAGGATCAGCTGCTCACCGAGGCCATCAGGTACTACGAGGACACCTGGTATGCCGTCGGGCAGAGCAGGCTGGCCGGGCTGGCGTCCGCGGCCGAGCGGCTCGAGGAATTCGTCGCGATGAGCGTGCTGTCTGAGGCGGATCCGGAGCCGGCCAGTTCATGGCAGCTGTGGCTGGACTTCTGGGCACAGGCCGCCAGGAACGCCGAGGTGGCCGGCGTCCGGCAGAAGTCGGATGAGCGCTGGCGTGAGGTCATCGGAGCGCTGGTGCTTCAGGGCCAGGAGGCCGGCGAGTTCCGCCCGGTCGACGCGGCCGACTTCGCCATCTACCTGTCGACGCTTCTGGACGGGCTGACCATCCAGATCGCCCTCGAAGATCCGGTAGTTGACTCAGTGCGGGCTTTTGAGCTAAGTATGCGTTTTGTTGCTGAACAGCTCGGCTTTGAGTGGATGCCTGGCCGGGGCCGCAGCATACCGAGCCAGATGGCATCAGAAGAGGGGTAGGTGGCCAACGTGGCTGGTGGTCGCATCGAGCTTGTCTCGCTGACCAAGCGCTTCGCAGAGGTCGCGGTCGACAACGTCAACCTGCAGATCGCCAGCGGCGAGTTCTTCTCCCTGCTCGGGCCTTCCGGCTGCGGGAAGACCACGACGCTCCGCCTTATTGCCGGGTTCGAGCAGCCGAGCTCAGGCCGGATCTTGCTCGACGAGATGGACGTCTCCGCGGTGCCGCCGCACCGACGCAACGTGAACACGGTTTTCCAGAGCTACGCGCTCTTCCCGTTCCTGACGGTCTTCGAGAACGTGGCTTTCGGACTCAAGAACAAACGGCTGGCGAAAGCGGATCTTGACCAGCGGGTTAACTCCGCCCTCGAGCTAGTGCACCTGAGTTCGTTCGCCAAGCGCCGGCCGGGACAGCTGTCCGGCGGTCAGCAGCAGCGAGTCGCCCTGGCCAGGGCGCTAGTCCTGCAGCCATCGGTGCTTTTGCTGGACGAGCCGCTCGGAGCGCTGGACGCCAAGCTCCGCCGATCACTCAAGGTTGAGCTGAAGGCATTGCAGGAGCAGGTCGGCATCACGTTCCTCTACGTCACTCACGACCAGGAGGAAGCGCTCACGATGTCGGACCGGCTCGCGGTCATGCGGGATGGCAAAGTCGTCCAGATCGGCCCGCCAGCCGAAGTGTACGAGTCGCCCGCCGACACTTACGTCGCCGACTTCCTCGGGGTCTCCAACCTGATGCCGGTCAACGTGGTGTCTCGCGGCCCGGGCTCGCGGTGCGAGGTGCGGCTCGGTGAGTCCGTGCTGCTCGCTGAGCACGGCGGGCTGGACGCGCCGGACCAGGCACACGCGGTCATCCGGCCGGAGCGGGTGCGAATCGAAGAGTTCGGCTCGCCGGGTCCGAACCGGGTGCCGGCGATGGTCGAGCGGCTGGTCTACCTGGGATCGTCGACTCAGGTCTTTCTCCGGCTGGCGGCTGGCGCCGACGTGCAGGCGCTACTGCAAAATGACGGCGGGCAGACCGAACTGACCCAGGGCACGCCGGTGCATGTGTATCTGGCATCCGAAGCGCTCCGCGTGCTCAGCGGCGGCACTCCAGCCGCGGACCTGACGGCCGCGGAGGAAATCCCGCAGGCCAGCTAACTGCTCGCGGTGTACATTCGGCTCATGATGAAGGTGCTGCGGGCCATCGGCAGGTTCCTGACCCAGGTGCTGAGCGAGGGCGGGCCGCCCGTCGTAGGCCGCTCCGGCACCCGCGCCGTGGAGGAGACCATGGTCGTGCACGACCGAGCTAACGGCCTTTAAACTGCCGCGCCGTCCAAGCTCGATCTGCAGAACGCGCAGCGGCGTCACGAGGTCAGTTGCTGGACTCGCTCCATCATCCCCTCGATGACCTTCCGGGCCGCGGGCCTGGCCGGGATGGTGGTCAGCGCCCCCGCGCGAACCACGCCGTAAATCTCGTTGCCGCTGAGAACGTAGAGGACCTCGCCTGCCACGGTGCCAGAACTGGCTGATGCCGTGACGGTGACCTGGATTGCCTGTCCGCCGTCTACCGGTGCGACGCCGGCCACGTCGTAGGTCGTCCGGACGGTGGCGCCAGACTCGACGTCGGTATATGAGTGGCACCGGCGGTAAGCGGACCTGAGCCCCTGGATGAAGGAGCTTGCCGTGCCGTTCCCGCCAAACTGGTAGATGAACTCGTCATACGTCTGAGAAGACTGGCCGCCGGGGACGCGGTCGAGCTGCGCCCAGGCGATTGCCGTCTGGCCGAACTCCGTCGCATAAAGAATCTGCGCCGAGAACTTGGTACACGACATTGTCGCCAGGCTGTACTGCGTCGGCAGGGCACTCGTCCCGGTGCCACCCTGATACGCGTACTTCGTGTTCGCCGTAAAGCCGGGGAAAGACGAAGCGGGGGCCAGCGCCCCGTCGAGCTGCGCTCCGGCCAGCGTCGTCGCGGCAGCGGAGCTTGCCGACGAGCTGGACGGCGTCGGCTTCGCGTCCGGCTTAGCGGGTCCCGGTGCCGCCGGGGAGGAACACGCGGCCAGGAACAGCACGATCGCAGCCGCGCCGATCGGGAGTGGAAAGCGCATCGAATCTCCAGAGATGTCAGCACTTGCAGGTAGATGCTGCATTTTGCCGACTTAGCGGGCCAGCCGCAACGGTTGCGCGCTACGCGCTGTGCGCTCGCCGGGCGGGTGTTGCCGGGCCGCGGCTGCGACGTCTGATGCTCAAAGTGATTCGGTGACCGTTTTAGGGTCAATTTCTAAGAGTGACGATATGTTATTGATACCTGGTTTTATCCCATGTCAGGTCTATTCTCGGCCCCGTGACAAACATTCATCGGGGGAGCCGTCTTGTCACGGCCGGCCTCATCGCAGCATGCACCGCTCTGGGCGCAACACTCGCCACCGCGACGGCGGCGGG
Source organism: uncultured Actinomycetota bacterium (assembly GCA_963831615.1). Classification (GTDB taxonomy): domain Bacteria; phylum Actinomycetota; class Actinomycetes; order Streptosporangiales; family Streptosporangiaceae; genus JAJYUU01. Next base: position 329,087 of record CAWHQU010000011.1, read on the forward strand.
AGCCAGCACCGCTGCTCGTGTCACCACGTCAGCCCACGCCAGCACATCAGCACACACGGTTAGCCCGACGCACCGAGGGCCGAGCTTGCTCCAGCTCGCCATGCTGGAGCAGCAGGCGAAGTGGGCGGCCCGAACGCAGACGAGCCACACCAGCGTGATCACCGGCAATGTCGCCGGGTTCGACGGTCAGCCGGTCGCGGGTGCCTGCGTCACCGCGGTCGGCCCGGCCGGAAGCACCACCGTCGCAGCGGCGCCGGACGGCTCGTTCCGGCTGGCCGGACTGGCAGCGGGCAGCTACGCACTGGAGTACCGGGACTGCGCCGCACCCGGCCAGTATCTGACCAGATGGTCCGGCGGGGCGACCGCGCAGAGCACCGCCGCGCGTTACCAGGTCGGGACCGGCCAGGTCCGGCAGGTTCCGGTCATGACGCTCAAGCCCACGAATCCGGCCGCCGCCATAGCTGCCTACCAGTCGTCGTTCGAACGCACGCTCGCCGCCAACAGCCGCACTCTCACGGCGGCTGCTGCCGCGAAGACCGGCGAGATCACCGGCACAGTCACCGGCAAAGGCAAGCCGCTGAGCGGCATCTGCATGCTGGTGCTGCCGGTCAACCAAGTAAGGGAGTACGGCGCTAAGACCGGGAAGACCGGCGCCTACACAGTCCGGAACGTCGCGCCGGGCAGTTACCACGTCATCTTCGCGCCGTTCTTTCAGTGCCAGAGCCGCGGGAACTGGCTGGAGCAGATTTACAAGAACGACAACAACCCGTCCGTCCTGTTCAACGGCGGCGGGACCGTGGTGAAGGTCAGGGCCGGTCACAAGATCACCGGAATCGACGGCAACCTACGACTCGGCGGCGAGATCTCCGGCACCGTCACCAGCAAGTCCGGCGCGACGCAAAGCGGGATCTGCGTCAACGCCGAAGGCAAGATCGGGCATAACCAATACCAATTCAGCGGCGCCAAGACCTCTGCAAAGGGTGGCTACCAGCTGCACGCGCTATTCCCGGGCAAGTACACGCTTCAGTTCAGCATCGGCTGCGGGTCACGCGGCAACTTCGCGCCGGCCAGCCACTCCGCCGTGAAGGTCGGCCTCGCGCAGGATCTGACGGTCAACGAAGTACTCCCCACCGGTGCGAGCATCAGCGGCAAGGTCACTGTGGGCAGTAGTTCAGGCACGGCGCTCAAGGGCATCTGCGTGTCCGCGTTCAGAACCCGCGGACCCGGCTACGGGTTCACGTCCACCAACGTCAACGGCGATTACCGGGTGATCGGCCTGACTGGCGGCAGGTACCACATGTACTTCTCGCCTGGCTGCAGAAACAATGGCAACTACGTTTCGACCTCACTGATCGCGCAGACGACCGCGGGCAAGCCGACTACTCACTTCAACGCCGTGCTTCAGGTAGGCGGCATCATCTCCGGAGCGGTGACGGACACCCACGGCAACCCCGTTGCGGACATGTGTATCGAGTTGAGTGCCACCGGCAACTACACCGCCAACGTGCCCTACCGCACCGGCACCGGCGGAACGTACGTCATCGACCAGCTCTCGGCCGGGACCTACCAGGTCGGCTTCGTCAGCGGCTGCGGGAACTCCAGCAGCTACGCGCCCAACTGGTACGACAACCAGTCCAGCGAGAACACGGCGACGCAGATCACGATTGCCACCGGCGCGACCTTCACTGCGAACGCCATGCTGCAGCCGGGCGCGACTATCACCGGAAAGGTGACCGACGCCAGCGGGCACGGGGTGTCGAAGATCTGCGTAGATGCCGTGACGCCGTCCGAGGCCGAGTTTTTCCCGCCCTTCAACGAGGCGACACAGACGCACAACGGCAGCTACACGATCTCCGGCCTAGAGCCGGGCCAGTACATCATCAACTTCGCCTGCCCATTCGGCAGGCAGCGGTATGCAGGGCAGTGGTATCCCGACGCGCCCGACGCCGCGTCGGCTGAGGCGGTCTCGGCGCCGGCCGGTCTGACAACCATCGATGCGGTGCTGGAACCGCAGAGCAGCATCAGCGGCAGAGTCACGAACCGGGCCGGGCGTCCGCTCTCAGGCGTTTGCGTGTCCGCCGTGAATACCAAGGGCACTGTCCCCGCGCTCCGCGGCTCCGATGTCGTTGCTCTGCGCGAAGTCGGGCTCGGGTTGCAAAGCGAAACCGGAGGACATGGCACCTACAGGATCGTCGGTCTGGCGGCCGGCCGCTACCACGTGTCGTTCAGTCCGTGTTTCGGTGGTCCGCAGCAATACGCCGAGCAGTGGTACCGGAGCCAGGCGTCCGCGCTAACCGCGACGGCGGTCACGGTACGGACGGGCAAACAGACCTCCGGCATCAATGGCCGCCTTGTCCTCGGCGGCACGCTCTCCGGTCGTGTGACGGCCGCCGGCAAGCCACTAAAGGGCATCTGCGCCGAGGCAGTCGATAGCGCCAAGGACTACGTGCGCTCTGCCGCTACCAGCAAGGCGGGCGTTTACACCATGCTCGGAGTAAGCAACGGCGCTTACGAAGTCGAGTTCTCGCCCTGCGGCAGCCAGAACTTCATCACGGTGAACGCGCACGTCACCATCAGGGCGCCACGGCTGGCGACGCTTGACGCCACGATGCACCCCGGCGGCTCCATCGCCGGGATCGTCACGGCGGGGTCGTCGTCCGGGCCGCCGGTTTCTGCTTCCTGCGTCGAGGTCTACGCTGCCGACTCGGCTCAGCCGGTCAGTTTCGGCTACACCGGCCTGAACGGCAGTTACCTGGCGACCGGGCTGGCGACGGGCAGCTACCAGGTGTACTTCGGCGACCCGCAGTGTCTGTATCCCGCGTCGGGCCTGGCACCAGGTCTGGCACCGCAGTGGTACAACGGCCAGTCAACGCAAGCAGGGGCGCAGACCGTTTCCGTCACCGTCGGGGCGACCACGGGATCGATCAACGCAGCCCTGCAACCCGACGGCGAGATCACCGGCACCGTGTCCGCGGGTTCACCGGCGACCGCGCTGAGCGGGGCCTGCGTCACCGCGTTCCCTGTTGCTGTGCGGCCAACGGGTCGTTGCCCGTGGTCGCGGTCAGCGGAGCGAGCGGCTACACGCTGGCCGGCCTGCTTGCCCGGCCAGTACAAGGTGCAGATTCTCAGCGGGCTGCGGAGCCGCCGGGTATGCCACCCAGTGGTGGGAGGACGTGGCTTCCCGGAGCGCCGCCACCGTCATCTCCGTCGGCCCTGGCGCGAACGCGTCGGGAATCAGCGCCACCCTCAGCAAGAGCTGACCGCCTGAGTAGCTAACCAAGCAAGCAGGCCGCGCCCGGTCCCGGCAACGGGGCCGGGCGCGTACCAGGTCGGCCAAACCCCACAGCTAACGCCCGGTCCCGGCGACGGCGGACCCGCGTCCCAGACCCGCCAACCCGACAGCCCACCCGACATGCACCCGGCTACGGGTCGCGGCGGCGGCTGTTGGCCTGCGCTTGCGGAGTCCGTTTTATTCGCATTCGGTGAATGATCTCAAATATTCATCAGTGCTAGTTTTAGGCATAGTTCCGGGTCTATTCTCGGCCCCGTGACAAACATTCATCGGGGGAGCCGTCTTGTCACGGCCGGCCTCATCGCAGCATGCACCGCTCTGGGCGCAACACTCGCTACCGCAACGGCGGCGGGAGCCAGCACCGCTGCACGTGTCACCACGTCAGCACACGCCAGCACATCAGCAGACACCAACACCACTTCGGCAGCCACCACCCCGGCCCTTCGCGAGCCAGCACCGAGCGGGGCGAGCCTGGCCCAACTCGCGATGCTCCAGCAGCGGGCCACGTGGGCGACCCGGACGCAGACGAGCCGTGCCAGCGTGATCACCGGCAGCATTGTCGGTATCGACGGGCAGCCAGTCCCCGGTGCCTGCGTGACCGCGGTCGCCGCGGCCGGCAGTACGACCGTCGCGGCCGCGCCCGATGGCACGTTCAGACTCTCCGGCCTCGCGGCCGGCAGCTACGCACTGGAGTACCGGGCTTGTGCGGCGGCGGGCCGCTACCTGCCCGGCTGGTCTCGGCGGTGCGGGCTCTCAGAGCGCCGCTACTCGCTATCAGATCGGGATCGGCCAGGTCCGGAGCGTTCCGGTCGCGACCCTGAGGCCCACGAATCCGGCAGCCACCCTAGCCGCCGACCAGTCGTCGTTCGAGCGCACGCTAGCTGCAAACGGCCGCAGCGTCAGCGCAGCGGCGGCGGCGAAGACGGGCCAGATCAGTGGCACGGTCACCGGCAAAGGCAAACCGCTCAGCGGTATCTGCATCGAGGTAGTACCGGTCTACCGGGGCAACGAATACGGCGCCAAGACCGGGAAGAACGGCGTTTACACAGCCCGCCACGTTGCGCCGGGCAGCTATCACGTCATCTTCGCCCCGGAGTTCGCGTGCTCCAGCCGCGGGAACTGGCTGCAGCAGGTCTACAAGAACAACAACAACCTGAACGCAGCGTTCGGCGGCGGCACCGCGGTGCACGTCAGGGCCGGGCACATCACGTCCGGAATCGACGCGCAGCTACGGCTGGGCGGCCAGATCACTGGCACCGTGACGAACAAGGCGGGCGCAAAGGTGCGGGACATCTGCGTCAGCGCCGAGGGCAAGGTCGGGCATAACCAGTACCAGTTCAGCGGGGCCAAGACCTCGGCAACGGGCGGTTACCAGCTGCATGCGCTCTTCCCTGGCAGGTACACGGTGGAGTTCACCCTCGGCTGCGGCTCGCACGGCAACTACGGCCCGGTGACACGCCGCGGCGTGAAGGTCGGTCTCGGCAAGGATGTCACCATCAACCAGGTGCTCCCCACCGGCGCCACCATCAGCGGCCAAGTCACGCTGAGCAGCAGTTCCGGGGCACCGATCGAGGGCATCTGCGTGTACGCCTACCCGATTCACGGCACTGCATCCGCCTATGGGTCGACGTCCACCAACAGCAGCGGTGACTACCAGGTGATCGGTCTGGCTCGGCGGCACATACGAGCTGTACTTCCGCCCGGGTTGCAAGAACTACGGCAACTATGTTGCGACCTCACTGACCGCGGTGACGACCGCGGGAAAGCCGGATACTGGCGTCAATGCCGTGCTTCAGGTCGGCGGCATCATCTCCGGAACGGTGACGGACACCCACGGCAATCCCGTTGCCGACATGTGCATCGAGCTGTTCGGCACGGGCAACTACACCGCCTTGGTGCCGTACCGCACCGGCAGCGACGGGTCATACACCATCGATCAGCTGTCGGCCGGGACCTACCAGGTGGGCTTCTTCAGCGGCTGCGGGAACGCGGCCAGCTACGCACCGAACTGGTATGACAATCAGCCCAGCGAGAACACCGCGACGCCGATCATGATAGCTATCGGCTCGACCACCACCGCCAACGCCGTGCTGCAGCCGGGCGCGACGATTACCGGACGAGTTACCAACGTCAGCGGGCACCGGCTGTCGAACATCTGCGTGGATGCCGAGACGCCTTCCGGCACCGAGGATTTCTTCGGGGGCTTCACCCGGACGCACAATGGCACCTATACGATTTCCGGCCTCGCGCCGGGCAACTACCTGATCGACTTCGGCTGCGGCTACGGTGCACGGTTCCCGGAGCAGTGGTTCCCCGGCGCCCCGGACACCGGGCTCGCCCAGGCCGTCTCGGCAGGGCCGGGCACGACATCGGGGATCAACGCGGTGCTGCCGTATACCGGCATCATGACCGGCAAAGTGACGAACAGCGCCGGTCATCCGCTCAGCAACGTCTGCGTAGTGGCCACGAACACCAAGGGCACCGTTCCCGCGCTGCGCGGCCCGGGTCTCATCGGGCCGTTCACGACTGGAGCGTTCGGCTACACCACGCCGAAGGGCACTTACAAGCTGATGGGCCTGGCCGCCGGGCATTACCACGTGTCCTTCAACGATTGCTTCTTCCGGGAGCGCTATGCGCCGCAGTGGTATCCGGCCAAGTCGTCGATGGCATCGGCAACCGTGGTCACGATACGGTCGGGCAAGACGACCTCTGGCATCAGCGGCCGGTTGATCCCTGGCGGAACTATCTCCGGCCACGTGACGAATGCCAGCGGTAAGTCGCTCGGCGACATTTGCGTGACGGCCGCGGACTCCGCGGGCGACACCGGGATAGCCATTACCGGCAACTCTGGCAGCTACAGCATCCCGGCTCTTGGCGCTGGTGCCTACACGGTGGAGTTCGCGCCGTGCGGCGGCAGGAATCTCGTCACCGTGGTCGGCCATGGCTCCGTACGAGCGTCGCGGGTGACCACGGTTGACGCCGCGATGCACGCCGGCGGCATTATCGCCGGTGTCGTCACAGCGGGCTCGTCTTCCGGGCCAGCGGTGTCCGATGCCTGCGTGGAGGCCTACAGCACGGGCTCGGCAGAGCCGGCCAGCTTCGGCTTCACCGGCTTCGACGGCAGTTACCAGGTCACGGGACTGGCCACCGGGACCTATCAGGTCTACTTCGGCGACCCGCAATGCGACGCGACCGCTCCTGGCCTGGCACCGCAGTGGTACGGCGACCAGGCCACCCAGCCGGCCTCGACGCCAGTGACTGTCACCGTCCGGGCGACCACGGGTTCGGTCGACGCGGCGCTGCAATCTGACGGAGAGATCACCGGCACGGTGTCCGCCGGATCGCCGGCAACCGCGGTCAGCGGAGCCTGCGTCACCGCATTCCCGGTCACCGCCAACGGTTCGCTGCCCGTGGTCGCCGTGAGCGGCCCGAGCGGCTACACGCTCGCCGACCTGCTCCCCGGCCAGTACAAAGTGCGGTTCGCCGCAGGCTGCGGCGCGACCGGCTACATCACCCAGTGGTACAACGACACGGCAACCCGGACCAAGGCCACCGTCATCACCATCACCCCGGCCGGAACCGTGACCGGAATCGGCGCGACGCTCAGCAAGAGCTAGCCCGAGGAGTAGATAACCCATCCGCTCGCCCGGCACCCGGTCACGGGGGCCGGGCGCGCGCCAGACCAGCCAGCACAAAGGCCGCCGCCCGGCACCCGGTCACGGGGGGCCGGGCGAGCGGCCGTCTGACGTGAGACCTATCGTCACGACTGACCGTTTTGTGGCTAATTCCTGAGTATCACGATTTGTTAGTGATACCTGGTTTTATCCTGAGCGTCAGGTCTATTCTCGCCCCGTGACAACCATTCATCGGGGGAGCCGTCTTGTCACGGCCGGCCTCATCGCAGCATGCACCGCCATCGGCGTATCAGTCGCCACCGCAACGGCGGCGAGCGCCAGCACCGCTGGACGCGCCAGCACTTCAGCACACGCCGCCACATCGGCACACGCAGCCACCGCGGTGACTGCCAGCACTCCAGCACGGGGCGAGCTGAGCCTGGCTCAGCTGGCCATGCTGGCGCAGCGCCAGCGGGCTAAGTCCGCCGCGCACGCCAGCCTGGCCGATTCCGGCGCGATCGCCGGAACCGTGGGCGGTTTCGACGGCCAGCGGGTCGCGGGCGCTTGCGTGACAGCCGTCGGCGTCGGGCGCAGCATCACGACCACGGCAGCGCCCGACGGGGCCTTCCAGCTGGCAGGCCTTCCGGCCGGAAGCTACGCACTGGAGTACCGGGACTGCGCTGCAGCCGGTCGCTATCTGACCACCTGGTCCGGCGGGGTGAGCTGGCAGAGCGCGGCCGCGCGCGTGCAGGTCGTGGCCGGTCAGGTACGCCGCGTTCCCGCTATGACGCTCAGGCCCGTCAACCCAGTGGCAGCCATCGCCGCCGAGCAGGCCTCGTTCCAGCGCAGGCTCGCCGCGAACAACCGCGTCCTGAGCGCGACTGCGGCGGCAAAGGCGGGCGAGATCAGCGGCACGGTCAACGGCAAGGGCAAGCCCCTGAGCGGCATCTGCGTCCAGGCGTCGGAAGTCAGCAACGGCCAGTTCTTCGACGCGAAGACGTCCAGGAATGGCGCCTACACGATCCGCAATGTCACGCCAGGCCGCTACAACGTCGTCTTCGCGCCGATCCTCTTCTGCCCGAACCGCACGAACTGGCTCCAGCAGGTCTACAAGGACAACAACAGCCTCTCCGTCAACTTCAACGGCGGCGGCAAAGTTCTCACCGTCACTGCCGGTCACAAGCTCACCGGAATCGACGGGAACCTGCGGCTCGGCGGTGAGATCTCCGGCACCGTGACCGGCAAGTCCGGCGCGAAGGCGCGCGGAATCTGCGTCACGGCCCAGGCGAAGTTCCCGCACGGCCTGAACTTCGGCTTCGGGAATCAGACAGCTGCGAACGGTACCTACCAGTTCCACGCCATGTTCCCCGGCAGGTACACCCTGCATTTCAACATCGGCTGCGGCTCGCGCAGCGAAAACTACGCACCTGTCAGGCACCCCACCGTCACGCTCCGCCTCGGGCAGCACATCACCGTCAATCAGGTGCTCCCGACCGGCGCGAGCATCAGCGGCACAGTGACGCTGACCACGAGCTCAGGTCAGGCACTCAAGGGGATCTGCGTCGGCGCATCCAACGCCAGCGGATCCAGCGGCGGATACACGAATACCAACCGCGAGGGCGGCTACCGGGTCATCGGGCTCATCGGCGGCACCTTCCAGCTCCAGTTCTCCCCCGGCTGCGACAACAACGGGAACTACACATCGGTGACCGTGACCGCGCACACGACCGCTGGGCAGCAGACCAGCAACGTCAACGCCGTGCTCCAGGTAGGCGCCGAGATTTCCGGAACGATCAAGAACACCGGCGGCAATCCGCTGTCCGGCATCTGCATTGAAATCGACGGCAATGACACCGCAGCTGATTATGGTGGGTTCGACAACAACGGTTCTTACGTCATCGACCAGCTCTCAGCCGGGACGTATCAGGTCGGCTTCACCGGCGGCTGCGGCAATACCGGCAGTTACGCGCCGAACTGGTACGACAACCAGCCCAGCGACACCACGGCCACGCCGATCACACTGACGACTTCTGAGACTTTCACGACCAACGTCGTGATGCAGCCGGGCGCGACAATCACCGGGAAGGTCACCAATGCCCACGGGAACGGGCTCAACGGGGTCTGTGTTAACGCCGTGCCGCAGTTCTATGCCGAACTCGGCGCCCTGGCCTTCGAATCGCAGGCCGTTACCCGACATGGCACTTACATGCTGTCCAACCTCGCGCCTGGCCAGTATCTGATCAACTTCAGCTGCCCGTTCGGGCAGCAAAAATACGGCAGTCAGTGGTTCCCGGATGCTCCGGACGCCGCGACCGCTGACGTGGTATCCGCCCCGGCCGGGCGGACGTCCGGGATCAACACGGCGCTGCAGCCGGAGGGCAGCATAAGTGGCGTGGTCACCGGCCCGGGCGGTCAGCCGCTGGCCGGCGTCTGCGTGGCAGCCGTTAACACCAAGGGCACTCTGCCTGCTTTGCGTGGCAGCGCTCTGATCGCGATCGCCGGCTTCGGCTTCCCGGCATTTACCGGCTCAGATGGCTCCTACCGGATCGGAGGTCTCGCGGCCGGGCGTTACCAGGTGTCGTTCTCACCGTGCACCGGTTCGCTGCGGTACGCCGAGCAGTGGTACCGGGGCAAGGCGTCAGCGATCGCTGCGACTGACGTTACGGTGCGGGCGGGCAAGACCACGTCAGGCATCAACGGCCACCTCGTTATCGGCGGCACCATCTCCGGGAAGGTGACGGCCGCTGGCAAGCCGGCGCGTAATATCTGCGTCATCGCCGCCGCCGGATCGGCAGGCCCGGTCGGCGCTGCTGTGACCGGCAAGGCCGGCACGTACACGATTTCCGCCCTGGCGTCCGGCAAGTACACCGTCGAGTTCTCGCCCTGTGGCACTCAGGACCTGACAACAGTCGTCACGAACGCTCAAGTGACCGCGCCACACGTGACCAAGGGCGTCAACGCTGCACTGCAATCCGGTGGCTCGATCGCCGGGACGGTCACCGCGGGCACGTCCGCCGGACCCCCCGTCTCGGAATCCTGCGTCGAGGCCTATACGCCGGGCTCAGCCGAGCCGGCTGGCTTCGGCTATACCGGCCTTGACGGCAGCTACCAGGTGACCGGGCTTCCAGCGGGCACGTATCAGGTCTACTTCGGTGACCAGCAGTGCCTGTTCCCGCCAGCCGGCCTGGCGCCGCAGTGGTACAACGACTCGGCCACCCGGGCAGGCGCTACGCCGGTCACCGTCAGCGTTGGCACCACGAAAGGCTCGGTCGACGCCGCGCTGCAACCAGACGGCACGATCACCGGGACGGTATCCGCCGGGTCGCCGGCAACCGCGCTGAGCGGCGCCTGCGTCACCGCGTTCCCGGTCGGACCGAATGGATCGCTGCCCGTTCTGGCGGTCACCGGACCGAGCGGTTACACGCTGAGCGACCTGCTCCCCGGCGAGTACAAGGTGCGATTCTCCGCGGGCTGCGGAACCACCGGCTATGCCACCCAGTGGTACGCCGGCGCGGCATCCCGCACGAAGGCGACGGTCATCACCATCACGCCGGCCGGGACCGTAACCGGAATCAGCGGGACGCTCAGCAAGAGCTAGCCGACCCTGTAACTAGTCGAGGCGACAACAGCCGCCCGGCACCCGGCCACGGGTGCCGGGCGGTGCCGTCAGCCGGGCGGATCAGATCCGCGGTCCGATTTTCCGGCAATGCGCGAGAGCGGCGTTATGGTCGAGTAGCTAGTTTTATCCGCAGTTCAGGGTCTATTGTCAGGCCGTGAAAAACACTCTCCGGGGGACCCGTCTGGTCGCGGTCGGCCTCATCGCAGCCTGCACCGCAATCACCTCAGCAGTCGCAACATCATCCGCGGCAAGCGCCAGCCCTTCGGCCGGCACCAGTACCAACGCCCCTGCCACCTCTGCGGCGCACTCGACTACTGCGGCGGCCGTCAGCAGCCCGGCCCAGCGCGGCGCGGCACAGGGAGCGCCCGGCCTTGCACAACTCGTCCTGCTGAGGCAGCGGGCTCAGTTGGCCGCGCGCGCGAAACTGGCCCGCACTGGCGTGATCACCGGCAGCGTTGCCGGGTTCGACGGCCAGTTCGTCGCAGGCGCCTGCGTCACAGCCGTCGGCCAGGCCGGCAGCGTGACTGCTGCTGCCGCGCCCGATGGCACGTTCCGGCTGGCCGGCCTCGCGGCTGGCAGTTACGTACTCGAATACCGGGGCTGCTCAGCATCCGGCCGCTATCTGACCACCTGGTCCGGAGGAGCGGGCTCGCAGAGCGCAGCCGCGCGTGTGCAGGTCGGCCCCGGCCGGGTACGGCATGTTCCGGTCATGATGCTCAGGCCGGCCGATCCCCTGGCGGCCATCGCCGCCGGGCAGGCGTCATTCCGGCACGCGCTGGCCGCCAGCGGCGGTCGCCTGACTGCGGCGGCAGCGGCGAAGACCGGCCAGATCAGCGGCCGGGTCACCGGCAAGGGCAAGCCCGTGCGCGGCGTTTGCGTCCAGGTGCTACCAGCTGGCCGCAGCGGACAAGGCTTCGGCGCCATCACCGGGAAGCACGGCACCTATTCCGTCAGGAACATCAAGCCGGGGCGGTATGACGTCATTTTCGCCAGCCTGGACTGCCAGTCTTCAGGCAAGTGGCTGCCGCAGGTGTACCGCAACGACAACCAGCCGTTTGCCGAATTCAACGGCAGCGGCGCTACTGTGCTCAAGGTCCGCGCAGGCCGCAAGATCGCTGGTATCAACGCGAGCCTGCGGCTCGGCGGCCAAATCTCCGGCACTGTCACGAGTAGGTCGGGCCGGAAACTTGGCAACATCTGCGTCGTAACCTTCGGCAGCGTACCCGGAGGGTTTTTCGGAATCGCTACGGCCACCTCGGCCAATGGCAGTTACCACCTTGGCCCGCTGTTTCCGGGCAAGTACCCGGTGCAGTTCGCCGCCTCCGGCTGCGGCTCGCCCGCGGCAAACTACACGCCTGCAACGCATAAGGCCGTGAAGATCGGCTACGGCCAGCATCTGACCGTGAACGCGGCGCTCGCCCCCGGCGCGAGCATCACTGGCATCGTGACGCTGGGCAGCAGTTCCGGGATGCCACTGCGCGGCATCTGCGTGGCCGCGAGCAACCCGACTGGAACGGTGAACGTTTTCACCAGCACCGACCGCAACGGCCGCTACCGGGTCATCGGGCTCACCGGCGGCCGCTACCAGCTGCAGTTCTCGCCTGGCTGCAACAACCAGGGCAACTACACCTCGATAGTCGTGACCGCGCATACGAAGGCCGGCCATCCGACGACTGGCGTGAACGCCGTGCTCCAGGTAGGTGGTCAGATCTCCGGAACGGTGACCGACAGCCACGGCAACCCGGTCTCCGGCATCTGCATCCAGCTGGACGGCAAGAACAGCGACACGGCGAACGTGCCTGGCTCGACCGCCGCCAACGGCTCCTATGCCATCACGAGTCTGTCAGCGGGGACCTACGAGGTCGGATTCTCGGGCGGCTGCGGAAACTCCGGCGACTACGCTCCGACCTGGTACCAGAACCAGTCCGACGAGAGCCTGGCGACACCCATCAAGCTGAGCGCGGGCGGGACCGCGACCGCTAACCAGCAGATGCTGCCTGGCGCAGCCATCTCCGGGAAGGTTACCGATGCCAGCGGACGGCCGCTGTCCGGAATCTGCGTTGACGCAGCGACGCAGACACAGGCGCAGCTTGGGCCGGTGTTCATGGGGATCGCCTTCACCCAGCACGGTAAATACACAATCACCGGACTGGCGCCCGGCCAGTACCTGATCGACTTCGGTTGCGGGGTGGGCTCCAAGTATGCCGATCAGTGGTTCCCCAAGGCTCCGAGTGCTGAGTCAGCCGACCAAATCTCGGCCGGGCCCGGACGCACCTCGGGTATCAATGCCGTCCTGCAGCTTGGCGGCAGTATCCGAGGGGTGGTCACGAACAAGGCCGGACATCCGCTCGCGGGCATCTGCGTGACTGCCACAAACGCCTCCGGACTCACCCTCCAGGCCACCGACATCGGCGAGTTCGGTCAGCCGGCCACGGGCGCTCGCGGTACATACCGCATCTCGGGCCTCTCGCCCGGCCGCTACGACGTCGGAGTTCAGCTCGTGCTCCGCCGCAGACGCAGGGGTATGCGCAGCAGTGGTACCGCGGTGCCGCCTCGGAGCTCTCCGCGACGGTCGTGAGAGTGCGCGCGGGCAAGACGGCGGCTAGCATCGACGGCCACCTCGTTATCGGTGGCACGATGTCGGGCCGAGTCGTCAACACGTCTGGCAGACCGCTGCGGAACATATGCGTCTCCGCTTTCGACGGTCGTACCGGATCGATTGGCGTTGCCGGTACCGGTAAGACCGGGACTTACACGGTGCGCGGTCTCAGCACCGGTGGCTACTCGGTCGAGTTCTCACCGTGCAACGGCCAGAACCTGGTCACGGCCATCACGCATGCTCGGGTAACTGCCCCGCACGCGACTACCCGCGTCGATGCCACGCTGCATCCAGGGGGTTTGATCGCCGGAGTCGTCACGAGCGGCTCGGCGTCCGGCCCGCCGGTTTCCGATGCCTGCGTCGAGGTCGAGAGCAGCAACCCCAGCAACCCAGGTGGTTTCACGATTACTGGCTCTGACGGCAGTTACCTGGCCAACGGACTGGCATCGGGGACCTACCAGGTCTATTTCGATCCGCAATGCCTGTTTGCCAGCGGCCCCGAGCTATCACCGCAGTGGTACAACGACCAGCCCACCCAGGCAACCGCGACGCGAGTCACCGTCAAGGTCGGCCGGACCACGCCATCGATCGACGCGGCGTTGCAAGCGACCGGCGAGGGCGCGATCGCCGGCACGGTGACAGCCTCCGGACCGTCGGCGACCCCGCTCGCCGGGGCGTGTGTCACTGCGATCCCGCTGCCGGCCGGCAGCGCGCAGCCTGTCCTCGCGGTGAGCCGCTCGACCGGTTACACCTTGTCCGGCCTGGTGCCTGGCCGGTACAAGGTGCAGTTCTCAGGTGGTTGCGGAGCGGCCGGATATGCGACCCAGTGGTGGAAGGACAGGGCCTCGCGGAAGACAGCGACAGTCATCACCGTCGGCGCGGGCCAGGACGTGTCCGGGATCAGCGCCGCTCTCAGCAAGAACAGCTGACAAACGGCAGCAGCCGCGCGCTGGCCCAGCGTCGACTCTGGGCCAGTGCGTGGCTTCGTCGTATACAAGACCCAATATGCCTCGTGACCGTTTGAGGCTAATTCCCGAGAATCAACATATGTTAGAGATAGCTGGTTTTATCCAGGGCCTGAGGTCTACCCTCGGCCGTGTGACAAGAATTCTCCGGGGGAACCGCCTTGTCGCGGCAGGCCTCATCACGGTCTGTATTGCCATCGGCGCCTCAGTCGCCACCGTATCGGTGGCGAGCGCTAGCACCGCTGGGCACACCAGCACCACGGCAGATGCAGCCACCGCAGCACACGCGAGCAGCACCGTCGCGGCCGACGGTCCGGCGGGTCGCGGACTCAGCGTGGTGCAGGTCGCCATGCTTGCCGCCCGCGCGAAACTGAGTCAGGACGGCGCGATCACTGGCAGCATCGCCGGTTTCGACGGCCAGCCGGTCACCGGCGCGTGCGTGACCGCCGTCGGCGCGGGGCGCAGCGTGACCGCCACGGCCGCGCCCGGTGGCACGTTCATGCTGGCCGGCCTGCCGGCCGGCAGCTATGCGCTGGAGTACCAGGACTGCGCAGCAGCGGGTCGCTACCTGCCCACCTGGTCCGGTGGCGCCGTAGCGCAGAGCTCAGCCGCAACGAACACTGCCGCGCACGTGCAGGTGACGGCCGGCCGGGTACGCCGCGTTCCGGTCGTGACGCTGAAGCCGGTCAGTGTCGCGGCAGCCATGGCAGCCGAGCAGGCCTCGTTCCGGCACGCGCTCGCGGCCAACAACCGCCGCCTCCCCGCGGCAGCAGCCGCGAAGACCGGCGAGGTCAGCGGAACCGTGACTGGCAACGGCAAGCCATTGGACGGCATCTGCATCCGGGTGGAACGCGAGGGCCGCCTGTACGGCGCCAGGACAGGGAAGAACGGCAAGTACACGGCACGCAACATTGTGCCCGGCAAGTATTACGTGGTCTTCGCCCAGTCCTCGATCTGCCCGAGCCGCGCGAACTGGCTGCAGCAGGTCTACAAAGGCGACAACAACCCGTTCGCCACGTCCGACAACGGCGGGTCGGTCATTACAGTCAGAGCACGCCACACGACTGCCGGTATCAGCGGCAACCTGGAGCTCGGCGGCGAGATCGCTGGCACCGTCACTAGCAAGTCCGGTGCCAAGCTGCACGGCATCTGCGTCGTCGGAGATGGCATATTCCCGCACAACGAGGGCGTCCGCTACAGCGGCCAGACGGGTGCGAACGGGAGCTTCCAGCTGCACGCGCTGCCCCCGGGCAAGTACGCGCTGCAGTTCACTCTCGGTTGCGGCTCTGGCGGCGAAAACTACGCGCCCGCCTCGCATCCCAAGGTCAAGCTCGCCCTCAGGCAGCATCTGACGGTCAACGAAGTAATGCCGGCTGGCGCAAGCATCAGCGGCACAGTGACGCTGAGCAGCAGCTCAGGTAGCCCGCTCAACGGCATCTGCGTAGACGCCTTTGACCCCAGGGGCGACAGCAACGGATTCACGTCGACCAATAGCAGCGGCGAGTACCGGGTCGTCGGACTCATCGGCGGTAGCTACCAGCTCGATTTCTACCCAGGCTGCAACAACAACGGGAACTACACCTCGGTAACCCTGACCGCGCACACGACCGCTGGCCAGCAGACCAGCAATATCAACGCGGTGCTTCAGGTGGGCGCTTCGATTGCGGGAACGATCACTAACAGCCATGGCAAGGCGGTGCCTGGCATCTGCGCCGAAATCATCAGCAATGATTTCGGGGGATTCGGATCGTTTGAGAACAACAACGGGTCCTATTCGTTCGACCGGCTTCCGGCGGGGACCTACCAGGTCGGCTTCTTCGGCGGCTGCGGGAACTCCGGCAGTTACGCGCCGTACTGGTACTCGGGCCAGTCATCCGAGAACACGGCGACGCCGATCACGCTGGCGACCGGCCAGGCCTTCACGGCCGACGCGGTGCTGCAGCCAGGCGCGACGATCACCGGGAAGGTGAACAATGCAGCCGGGAACGCGCTGTCCGGGGTCTGCGTTAACGCATCGACTCGGTCAGACGGGGAATTCGGCCTGTTCTTCGGCTCTCAGACCGGGACCAAGCGCGGAACCTACACGCTGTCTAATCTCGCGCCGGGCCAGTACACGATCAGCTTTGGCTGCGGGTTCACGCGGAACTACGCGTCTCAGTATTTCCCCGGAGCGCCGGACCAAGGGGCTGCGGAACTAGTCTCGGCTGGGGCCGGCCGGACGTCCGGGATCAACGCGGTCTTGCGACCGGGCGGCAGCATCAGCGGCGTGGTGACCGACAAGGCCGGGCATCCGCTCACGGACGTCTGCGTCTCCGCCGTCAATACCAGGGGTGCTGTCCCCGCTCTGCGCGGCATCAGTGAGTTCGACTATGTGTTCGGCTTCGGAGTTGCCGGAGCCGAAGGCACGGTTATCACCGGCTCACATGGCACTTTCCAGATCTCAGGGCTTGCCGCTGGGCGGTACCAGGTGGCGTTCAGCCAGTGCTTCGGCCCGCGGGGCTACATCGAGCAGTGGTATCGCGGCAAAGCATCGCAACTGGCCGCGACCGACGTCACGGTTCGAGCAGGCCGCACGACGTCTGGTATTGACGGCCGTCTCTCTCGCGGCGGCACGATATCGGGTCGTGTCGTGAACGGATCCGGCAAGCCGCTGACCAACATCTGCATTCTCGCCACCAACCAGTCCACCAGTGCGGCCGTCGGGGCCGTCCCCGGCAAGGGCGGCACTTACACCCTTCCCGGTCTCGCCTCGGGCCGGTACACGGTCCAGTTCACGCCCTGCGGGACTCAGAACCTCGTCACAGTCGTCACGACCGCGCGGGTAACGTCGCCGCACGTTACGAAGGGTGTTAATGCCACGATGCGGCCCGGCGGCTCAATCGCAGGTGTCGTCACGGCAGGCTCGTCGGGGCCGGCCCTGTCAAACGCTTGTGTAGAGGCCTACAGCAAGAACTCGGCTGAGCCGGCCGGCTTCGGCTTCACCGGGATTGACGGCAGCTACTCAGTGACCGGACTCGCGGCAGGCAGTTATCAGGTCTACTTCGGCGACCCGCAGTGCGAGTTGGCCAGCCCTGGCCTGGCACCGCAGTGGTTCGGCAACCAGGCGACCCAGGCAGCCTCGACGCCGGTCTCGGTCACCGTCGGGGCGACGACAGGGTCGGTCGAGGCGGCACTGCAACCCGACGGCGCGATCACCGGAACGGTATCCGCCGGGTCGCCGGCCACTTCGCTGAGCGGAGCTTGCGTCACCGCGTTCCCGGTTGCCGCCAGCGGATCGCTGCCCGTAGTCGCCGTGAGCGGCCCGAGCGGCTACATGCTGGGCGACCTGCTTCCGGGCCAGTACAAGGTCCGGTTCGCAGCGGGCTGCGGGGCAACCGGCTACGCCACCCAGTGGTACAACGGCGCGGCATCCCGGACCAAGGCGACGGTCATCACCGTCACCGCGGCCGGGATCATGACCGGAATCAGCGCGACACTCAGCAAGACCCACTGACCCAGCCACAGCAGCCGTCCGCTGGCCCCGTCTGAGGAGGCCGTAGTGAACACTCTCAGCGGGAGCCGTCGTGTCGCGGCGTGCCTCATCGCGGCCTGCGCGGCACTCAGCGCGACCCTCGCCACCGCGCCAGGGGCAAGCGCCAGCACGACTGCAGCGCACTGCCTCCGCTGCACGGGCCGGGTCTCATCAGCGCACGCCAGCAGCCCAGTGCTTCGCGAGCCGAGCCTGGCCCAGATCGCCATGCTCAAGGAGCGAGCCAGGCTGGCCGCGCGAGCCGAGCCGAGCGGGACTGGCGCGATCACCGGCGTCGTTGCCGGGTTCGACGGCCAGCTCGTCGCAGGAGCCTGCGTGACCGCCGTCGGCCAAGCGGGCAGCATGACTGCCGCGGCCGCGCCCGACGGCACATTCCGCCTGGCGGGCCTGACAGCAGGCAGCTACACGCTGGAGTACCGGGACTGCGCGGCACCCGGCCGTTACCTGACCACCTGGTCGGGCGCAGCGGCCGATCGCGCCACGGCCGCGCACGTGCAGGTGGCCGACGGCGAGGTCCGGCACGTTCCCGTCATGATGCTGCGGCCGGCCAATCCCGAGGCCGCCCTAGCCGACGGGCAGGCGTCGTTTCAGCGGGCGCTCGTCGCGAGCGAGCCGCAGCTCTGACCGCTGCCGCCGCGGCGAAGACCGGCCGGATCAGCGGCAAGGTCACCGGCAAGGGCAAGCCGTTGCGCGACATCTGCGTCCAGGTCGTCCCCGCTAGCGGCAACGGCGAGGTTTTCGGTGCGATCACTAGCAAACACGGCACCTACTCCGTCCGGAACGTAACACCGGGCCGGTACGACGTTATCTTCGCTAGCCCGCTATGCGAGAGCCACTCGGACTGGTTGCAGCAGGCCTGGAAGAACGACAACGAGCCCTTCGCTCTGTTCGACGGCAGCGGCACTGTGGTCAAGGTCCGGGCCGGCCACAAGATCACGGGCATCAACGCGAACCTGCGCCTTGGCGGCGAGATCTCCGGCACTGTTACTGGCAAGTCCGGCCACAAGCTCCGTGGCATCTGCATCCAGACGAATGGGCAGGTGACCGGAGGCTACATCGGGCTGCAGACCCAGACATCGGCCAACGGCAGTTATCAGCTGCACGCGTTGTTCCCCGGTAAGTACCCGCTGCTCTTCAGCATCGGCTGCGGCTCGGGCGGCAGCAATTACGCGCCGGCCTCACATCGTGCCGTCAAGGTGCGCGTACGGCCAGCACCTGACGGTGAACGCAGACACTCGCGCCAGGCGCAAGCATCACCGGCAGGGTGACGCTGGGCAGCAGCTCCGGCAGGCCACTGCGCGGCATCTGCGTAGGCGCGAGCAATCCCAGCGGATCCGTCAGCGACTTTGCCGCCACTGATCGCACCGGCGAATACCGGGTCATCGGGCTCACCGGCGGCCGCTACCAGCTGGAGTTCTCGCCCGGCTGCAACAACCAGGGCAACTACACCACGACGTTCGCGAACGCGCACACGAAGGCCGCCCAAGCTGACGAGCTGGCGTGAACGCAGTGCTCCAGCAGGGCGCCGTCATCTCCGGCGTGGTGACCGACAGCCACGGTAACCCGATCTCCGGTATCTGCGTCGAGCTAGGCGGAAACAACAGCTACACGGCGAACGTGCCCGATTCGACCGGCGATGACGGCTCCTACGCCATCACCGGCATCTCAGCCGGTACGTACGAGGTCGGGTTCTTCGGTGGCTGCGGCAACTCCGGCAGCTACGGGCCCACCTGGTACCAGAACCAGAGCAACGAGAGCCAAGCGACACCCATCACGCTGAAGACCGGCGGGACCGCGGTAGCGAACCAGCAGATGCTGCCAGGCGCGACTATTACCGGAAGGGTGACCAATGCCGGCGGGCACAGGCTGTCCGGGATCTGTGTGTACGCGGCGACCGTGGAGCAGGCCCAACTCGGCGCAGTGTTCCACTCAGAACGCCTTCACCCAGAACGGCGCCTACACGATCTCCGGCCTGGCGCCAGGCCAGTACCTGGTCAACTTTGGCTGCGGCCTGAGCTCCAAGTACGCCGATCAGTGGTTCCCAGGGGCGCCAGATGCCGGGTCAGCGGGCCTGATCTCGGCCGCTCCCGGACGAACCTCCGGGATCAACGCGGTACTCCAGCCCGGTGGCAGTATCAGCGGGGTGGTCACGAACCAGGCCCGGCATCCGCTGGCCGGCGTCTGCGTGACTGCTGTGGCCGCCCAGTCGGCCGCTTCGGACCTCGGCGGGGCAGTTGGAACCGCTCAGCCGGTTACCAGCGCGCGCGGCGCCTACCAGATATCCGGCCTCACGCCGGGACGCTACGACGTAGCGTTCAGCCCCTGCTCCAGCAGCACGCTGCGGTATGCCCAGCAGTGGTATCGCGGTGCAGTCGTCGGTGCTGTCGGCGACCGCGGTCAGGGTGCGGGCGGGCAAGACGACGTCGGGCATCGACGGCCGCCTCGTCGTCGGCGGCACGATGTCAGGCCGCGTCGTCAACGCGTCCGGCAAGCCGCTGCGCAACATCTGCATATTCGCCCTCGGCGCATCCGGCGCCGTCGGCGGCGCAGGTAGCACCGGCAAGGCCGGCACATACTCCATCAAAGGCCTGGGCTCTGGCAGGTACGCGGTCGAGTTCTTCCCGTGCTTCGATCAAAACTATGTCTCGGTGCTCAGGCACGCCCGCGTGGTTGCGCCGCGCGCGACGACCGGTGTCGATGCGACCATGCATCGAGGCGGTTCGATCGCCGGGGTCGTCACGGAGGGCTCGGCATCCGGCCCTCCGGTCTCAGATCTCTGCGTCGAGGTCGACAGCAGCAACCCGGACAACCTCGGTAGCTTCGCCGTCACCGGCACCAACGGCAGTTACCTGGCCACCGGACTGGCCGCGGGCAGCTATCAGGTCTATTTCGATACGCAGTGCTTGTTCACTGGCAGCAGCGGCGACCTGGCACCGCAGTGGTACAACGACCAGGCGACGCAGGCCACCGCGACGGCGGTCACCGTCAAGGTCGGCCAGACTACGCCGTCGGTCGACGCGGCGCTGCAACCGAACGGCGACGGCGAGATCACCGGCACGGTATCCGCGGCCGGGCCGTCACCAACTGCGCTCGCCGGCGCGTGCGTCACCGCGATTCCGCTGCCGGCCGGCAGCGCCCAGCCTGTAGTCGCTGTGAGCCGGTCGAGCGGTTACACCTTGTCCGACCTGTTCCCTGGCCGGTACAAGGTGCGGTTCTCAGCTGGTTGCGGAGCTGCCGGATACGCGACTCAGTGGTGGCGGGACAAGGCCTCGCAGAAGACAGCGACCGTGATCACCGTCGGCACTGGCCAGGACGTGTCCGGGATCAGCGCGGCGCTCAGCAAGAGCTGACACACGACGACAGCCGCGCGCCGGTCTCGCTGGCGTGAGACTAGCGCGCGGCTGTTGCTGGCCGAGTGGCGTCAGTGCCCGTTTCCGTTATGAGGGCGCTAACGCGTGGGTTAGAAGATGACGAACACCTTGCGGATGGTCTCGTGAATGTCCCAGGTGCCGGCCCAGCCGTTCGGGAAGAACGCGGTGTCACCAGGACCGATCTCAAGCGGCTCGCCGCCGTCCGGAGTCACCGTCATGCGACCGGACAGGATATGCACGAACTCGTGCTCCTCCTGCTTCCAGTATGACGGGCCTGCGGTGCACTCCCAGATGCCGATTTCCTGGCCGTCACCCTGCCAGATGTACAGGCCGCTGGTCTCCATGGGCTCGCCGGTCGCCTCTTCGAGCGGGCCCCAGTCCTCAAGCTCCGCGGTCGCGGCCGAGGCGAGATAGGGGGTTACGTCGGTCATGCCGATGTTTCCTTTCTGACGTTATTCAGCTGGGTCGGACGGGTCGCGGCTCAGGAAAGCGTCAGGTTGCCTGGCGCCTGCGGCGCGTGCTCGGGGAACGGTAGCGCGATCGGATCGGTGCCGAGCCGGGAGTTGCCGTCTGCGTCGAACCGGTCCAGGCCGAGATCGGAGACGTCCACGACGTCGGAGGTGCCGACGAGTGCGACGTCGGCTGCCGCACGTGCTACCGCGGGGCCCCACATCATTCCGGCGCCGCCCGCGCTCGCGATCGTCGCGCCGGCGATTTCGTCACCATGGCTGATCGCCGGTCCGATGATCGGCAGGTGGTCAGGCGTGTAGTCGATGGTGGCTGCCCAGGTCCGCTGCAGGCCGAGACCCGCCGTGACCGGAACTAGCTCGGCCAGCCGCTGCCGCATCAGCGCAAGGTACGGCTCGTCGATGCAGGCAGCCTTGCCGGGCGCTTCGTCCGGGTTGCTCATGCCGAAGAGCAGCCCGCCTTCTTCGGGCCGCCAGTACAGGCCCGCCGACAAGTCGAACACCATCGGGACCCGCTCGGCGGCCAGGTCCGGGTGCGGCTGCGTCACCGCGACCTGATGGCGCACGCCTCCGGCTGGCACGGCGATGCCGCCCAGTGAGGCGACTTCTGCCAGCTCGGGACCGCCGGTCAGCACGACTAGCGGAGTACTGATCGGCCCGGCCGATGTCTGCACACCGGTGACCGCGTCGCCGCTGGTCTTCAGGCCGAGGAACGCAGTCCGCTCCAGTACCCGCACGCCGCTGGTGGCAAGCGCTACCGCGTAGGCGGTCACGTTGCGAGGCGGTGTTAGGTAGCCGTCCTCAGCGCAGTAGGTGCCGCCCAGGGTTCGCCCGGCTGCCAGCGTCGGATTCAGCGCATCGACCTGTCCGGGTTCCAGCCAGCGGACCGACAAGCCCAGCGCGTTCTGCATGGCCATGCGCTCATGGGCAGCCTCGACGTCGGCCTCGGTGAAGCATGGAAGCAGGTAGCCCTGCGGGGTGAATCCCGAATCTATGCCAAGTTCCTCTTGCTGGCCGAGGTAGAACTTGCGGGACCACTCCCCGAGCTGCACCGCCCACGGCGTGCCGCCCTGGGTGCGGACGACACCTGCCGCGCGGCTGCTCGCGCCCTGCCCGAGCGTCCGCTTCTCGATCAGGACGACCCGCTGCAGGCCGCTGCGGCGCAGAAAGTAGGCGCACCACGCGCCAACGGTTCCGCCGCCTACGACCACCGCATCCGCGGTCTCGCCCACCTGCATCTTCACCGGTCCGTCCACGCTGAGCTGAGCCGGCTCACGAAGGCGCGGCCCCCGCCGATGATGGCATGGACTGAATGTTCAGTCAAGCTCGTCGGCGGCGGGCCGACGGCGCTAACGGGCGCGAGGGCTGAGCGCGAGGCTGACCGCGAGGGCGGCCTCCTCGAGCTCAGCTTTGCCTGCCCGAGCCACCCGAGCCCGGCCCGAGGTCTGGTGCGGCAAGCCGACCCGGAGGTCAGCAAGGCGGCGGCTGCGCGGTGCAGCCGCCGCCTCGTCGCGCGCATCAATGCGAGCGGCTAGCCCGCCGCGCCGACGCGAGCGCTGTGCTTTCGATCGAGACCGGCTTAGCTATGGTGCATCCACCGGCCGTGGTGCTGCTTGTCCATGTCGCGCATGCTGTTGTTCCGCATGCGCATGACGCCCATCATCGCGAGCATGCCCGCGCACACACACGCGATCGCCATCATGGCCTTCATGAAGCTTTCCCTCCCCCGGTGTCCTACAGGCACCGTTCGTGCATTCTGGCAAGCCGGGCAAGTCCCGGCCGGCACGGCGGTGCTGTAGATCAATGCGGCTGGTACCCGGCCGCCCCGCTCGACAAACTGAGGCGCGCCGACGTCCTCCGATGCGCGCGGAAACCCGCACCCGCCCGGGCATTGGAAACTGAGCACTCTGACAACTAGACTGAACGTTCAGTCAATACAGGAACCGCCGCGTCGCTCTCACTGGCCCCACGCGAAAGGGCACTAGCCGCCATGTACGGATTGTCAGACGAGGACCTGCAGATTCAGGCCCGCGCTCGCGCGTTCGCTGACGAGCTGATCCCGTTCGAGGTCGAAGCGGAGCTGAACGGCGGCGACCTGCCCAAGGACGTGGTCGCAACCCACAAGGCTAGGGCTATCGAACTCGGATTGTTCGCGACCAACATGCCGACCGAGCTCGGTGGCGGCGGCCGCAGTTCGCTGCAGCAGGTGCTCGTGCAGGAGCAGGTCGGCCGGGTTACGAATGCGCTGGCCTGGGTCGCCGCCACTCCGCCGTCGTGGCTGCCAGCTGTCGCCACGCCGTACCAGCTGGAGAAGTTCGTGCTCCCGACCGTGCGGGGCGAGCGCGAGGAGTGTTACGCCATCACGGAGGAAGGTGCGGGCTCAGACGTCGACGGCATCGTCGCGACCGTGCGGCGGGACGGCGACGACTATCTCCTCAACGGCGAGAAGTGGCACGTCACCTCCTACAACTCCGCCGACTACGCGTTCTTCCAGGGGAAGCTGGTCGGCGGCGAACACGACGGCGAGCACGCCATGCTCATCGTCGACCTCCCCAGCCCGGGCGTGACGGTGGTCCGCACGCCGGCCTACACCCATACCATCAGTCACCATCACCCGATCGTGGCGTTCACCGACGTGCGAGTACCGGCAACTCACCTCGTCGGCGCCGAGGGCGACGGGATGAGCTTTGCCTACGAGTGGTTCCGGTTCGAGCGGATCATGGTCGCCGCCCGCTGCCTCGGCGGCGCGCAGCGGCTCGTCGAGGAAATAACCAACTTCTCGAGGGAACGGGCAGTACAGGGCAAACCAATTGCCCAGCTTGGTGCGATCCAGGCGATGCTCGCCGACTGCCTGACTGAGTTGTTCGCCGCGCGGTCGATGGTCTACGAGACTGCCCGCGGCATCGATGCCGGCGCCGACGTCAAGGTGCAGCATGCCCAGTGCTCAATGGCCAAGCTGTACGCCTCCGAGATGGCCGGCCGGGTTGCCGACCGGGCGGTGCAGATCTTCGGCGGCCGCGGCTACATGCGCGAGAACGTGGCCGAGCGGCTCTTCCGGGAGCTACGGGTCGAGCGGATCTGGGAAGGGACCAGCGAGGTACAGCGCTCGATCATCGCCGACCAGATGATCAAGCGCGGTCCCCGCTCGCTGGCGTAAGCCGCCTCTCGCCGCTGCGCGACCCCGCCCGCGCCGCGACGCCGTCCGCTGGCGTAGGCCGCCTCTCGCCGCGGCGCGACCCTGAATTGTCAGAGGCAAGCCGTATCGTGCTGGTGTGAGCTGGGCAGGCGGAGGCTGGACTGGAGTGAGCTGGGCGAGCGGATACCGTGAGTGGTTGCCGCCGGTTAGCCTTCGCGATTCCGTGGCCTGCTACTGGGTCAGTGTGACTCCACCCTGGCAGGGTCCAGCGTATGCGTCGGTTCTCCCGGACGGCTGCACCGATCTGATCTGGCAGAGTGACCGAGGCGCATTCATCGCCGGGCCCGATACCGGCCCAGCGCCCGCGCAGATCCCGGCCGGCACGGTGCTGGTAGGTGCGCGCTTCTGGCCTGGTGCGGGCGGCCCGGCACTCGGCGTGCCACTTGCCGAGCTTCGCGACCAGCGCGTCGATGTCGCCGATTGCTTGCCGCAGCTGGCAAGCCGACTGCCCGCGGACCTGACGCCTGAGGATGCACTCGGCGCGATAACTACCGCATGCCAGCAGCTCGTCAGTGCCGGTCCGCCCGACAGTCTGGTCCGGCACGCTACGGTGTTGCTGGCCGACAGCCAGGCGACGGTCGCTGAGCTCTGCTCAGAGCTCGCACTGAGCGAACGGCAGCTTCGCCGGCGCTTTGACGACACGGTAGGTTACGGCCCCAAGACCATGCAGCGAGTGCTCAGGTTCCGCAAGGTGCTCGCGCAGCTGGCCGACACGCCACAGCCTGACCTTGCCAGCCTTGCCGTCGACTTCGGATACTCCGACCAAGCGCACCTGACCAGGGAGACGACCCGGCTAGCCGGCCTCCCGCCCGCCGCGCTGGCTAAGAGCCTTCACACGGCGGCAGGCCAGACTGCGGCCTGACTTTCTCACCTCGGCGGCCGGGGCTCCGGGGTGCTGGCCCGGACAGCGCTCTACGATCGGTGCCATGGCGATCAGCGATGAGAAGTACGTCGCGACGACAACCTTCCGCAAGTCGGGCACGCCAGTGCCGACGGCAACCTGGATCGTGCCGCTGGATGCTGGCCGGGTCGGCTTCTGGACGTCGTCAGCATCTGGCAAGTGCAAGCGACTGCGGAATAGCCCGCGGATTACCCTCCAGCCCTCAGATGCAAGAGGCCGCGTCAAGGCTGGCACAGCGCCTGTCGAGGGCAGGGTGCAGCTCGTCACCTCCGGGCCCGACTTCGACGCCGTGCGGAGCCAGGTCCGCGCGAAGTACGGCGTCATGGTCGGCATCTCGAAGTTCTTCAACACCCTTGGTCACCTGGGCAAGGGGCCGTTTCCGTACGGGGACGTCGGCGTGATCGTCACGTTTACTGACGGGACCTAGTGTCCTGATAGAAAAGTCACTTTTATCACCGTCACGGACTTCCGCCGGCCTCAGGACGTTGAGCTGCAGGTTTGTTCGCGGTCGACCTGGATTTGCACACTAGCCGGAGTCTTCGGAGCCGTAGTGCTGGCGGGTGACCGTATGTGCGGACGGTGAAGAGGTCACCGGGTGCTACCCGGCGCAGATCGTGTACTCGTCGCAGCGCAGTTCGCGGGATGTCGACGGCGCCATTGCGTGGCGGTCAGGCTGCGCGCAGCCGTGCCGGATCGGTGACGGTCCACCGCATTGCGCGGGACCCACCGCAGCACCCGCCTGAGTGCTTGAACAGCCTTGATGAGCTGCTGAGTCGATTATCGGCCAGCCAGGGTGACAGCCTTCGCTACGATCGGCCTTATGCCCCGCCTTCACGGTCGAGTGGCGCTGGTCACGGGCGCGAGCCGCGGCTGTGGCAAGGGAATCGCTGCCGTGCTCGGCGAGGAAGGCGCAACTGTTTACGTGACAGGGCGGAGCGCCAGAGGCGAGCCGACGACGCTGGGGCGGCCGGGCACTATCAATGAGACCGCCGACGAGGTTACCGCGCGCGGCGGAACAGGCATCGCGGTCCGCTGCGACCATACCGACGACGCACAGGTGCAGGAGCTATTCGCCCGCATCCACGATGAGCAGGGACGCCTGGACCTGCTCGTCAACAACGCGTGGAGCGGCTACGAGATCGGGCCGGATCCAGCACTGGCGTTCTGGCAGATCGAGTGGCGGCACTGGGACCTCATGTTCAGCGGCGGTCTTCGCGCGACGGCTTACGCCTCCTACCTGGCGGCCCCGCGGATGATCGAGGCACGAAACGGGCTGATCATCAACATCACCTGGGTGCTGGACCGACCGCACGGCCACGCCTTCTACGAGGTCGTCAAGAACGGGACGAACAAACTCACCGAGCAGATGGCGGACGACCTTCGGCCGCACGGGGTGGCATGCGTGGCCGTCTCACCCGGATTCATGCGTCTCGAGCGGATGAATCTGAGCCCACAGGAGGCTGCCATGACTGAGTCTGCCGAGTTCGCGGGCCGAGCCGTGGCCGCCCTCGCGGCCGACGATGACGTACTCGCCAAGTCCGGTTCTGTCTTCACCACACCAGTGCTGGCGCGAGAATACGGCTTCACCGACGTCGACGGCAGCCAGCAGTCCCCATTCTGGGACAGCCACTGGGCAGGAACCTTCGGCTAAGCGGCACACACGCACCCGTTACCGGCTGACGGCATCGGCTGCGGCCTGCAGGAAGCTCGTCCGCACGCCCTGCCGCTACCACACCATCATCCATGCCCGCCCCTTACGCCATCACCGCCGCCGATCCGTCCCTGACAACTTCCCGCGCAGGACCTAGCCGGGCAGGCGCACCGCCTGGATCTGCGTCGTCTGCGCGACTAGCCGGTCGTCGTCGTCACGCAGGTCCGTCTGTACGGTGACCGTTGTACGGCCGCGGTGCAGCGCCGTCGCGACGGCCCGCACCATCCCTCCGGGCACCGGGCGGAACATCTGTGACGTCGACGTGATCGTCGCGGTGGTGGCTTCGTCCGGCAGCCCGAGGAAGGCAACGAGCGCACCCGCAGTGTCGGCTAGCGACATGAGCGCGCCGCCATGCATAATGCCGCCGGCTGTACACAGCCGCGCAGCCCACGGCAGCGCGGCAACGACCCGGTCGGAACTCGCCTCGTCGACGCGGACGCCGAGATCGGCGACGAACGGCATCATTGCGACAAGCTGATCTAGTTCTGCTGACACGGCAGCAGTCTGCCAGCCGACTCAAGGGCGTGAGTCGCCGATTGATGCCCCTCTTGGGGCCACGATCGGTAGCTGACGCCCACGAACCGGGGCCACCGGACGAAAGCGGCCGGGCCGGCCCGGAAGGCGAGCCCGTAGAGCCACCGTGCTAGCTGGTGAACGGCCCGGGCGGCCCGTACGAACCCTGGCTGCCGTACGCACCCGAGCCCCCGTAGGGGCCGCCTGCCGAACCGGTGCCGGCACCGACGCTTGTCAGCCGGAAGTACATCTGCGTGATGACGACGGCGATGAACGGAGCGATCAGCGTGCCGGCGATTACCGAGGCCAGGAAGTGGCTCAGGAAATAGGGCAGCGCTGAGAGGACGAGCCCGAGCACCAGATCGACGGCAAAGAGGATCACGAACACCAGGAACAGGATGCCGAACACATTCCAGAAATGGTTCTTGACGAGCTGCCAGCTCCGGCCGAATGAGTCGAACGGTCCCGCCCCTCCTACCACGATGGCCGGCATGATCAGGCACCAGATGGTGAGCAGGAACAGCCCCGGAATGATGAAGATGGCGAAACCGACTGTGATGGCAATCCCAGCCAGGATGGCGGCGACGGCGACTGACCCGATGAACGGGACTGCAGCTTCGAACGTCTGCCCGACGGACAAGTCGACTCTGCCGTCCCGGACGTCCTGCACGGCCTTCACTAGCGCCGCTATCAGGAGGAATTCAGCAATGAGCGTCACGAGGCTGCTGAGCAGGCCGCCGACGATACCCCCAACTAGCGCAAGCGCAGCAGACACTATCCCGGCAATCAGGAAGACGATGAATGCAATAGTGAGCAAATGGCGGGCGTATGTCCGGTAGAGCTGCCACGACTCGCCCAGGACTCCACTTAGCGGATTCATGGCCGGATCGTAGCGGGAGAAACTCACAGACAGGGCGACAACGGCAACAACCGTACCTGTTGTTTACGGTGCCCGCTTGCAGCCACCTGCGCGGCAGCCAAGCTGAGCCGTGCCTTCTGGCCTCCGCCTACTTGCCGAGGCGGCCAGCGAAACTACGACGCGAGTGCCAGCAGCGCGCGGCAGCTGCTCGAGTGCCGCGCGCGGGCACTCGCGTCAGCCCGGCAGATTCGCTTCGATGGCCTCGACTAGCTCGGGTGCGTCCGGAGCTGTCATCGGCCGGAACCGCGCGAGCACATCACCGTCCGGGCCGACGAGGAACTTCTCGAAGTTCCATTGAATGTCGCCGGCCTCACCCTCGGCGTCGGCCGTGGCCGTCAGCTCGGTGTAGATCGGATGCCGCTGAGAGCCATTGACGTCGATCTTCTCGAACATCGGGAAGCTGACGCCGTAAGTGGCCGAGCAGAACTCTGCGATCTCATCGGCACTGCCTGGCTCCTGCCCGCCGAACTGATTGCAGGGAAAGCCGACCACCGCGAATCCTTGGTCTGCGAACCGCTTGTGCAGTTCCTCGAGGCCCGTGTATTGCGGCGTCAGACCGCACTTAGAAGCGACGTTAACGATCAGCAGGGTCTTGCCGTCTAGTTCGCCGAGTGACGACGGCTGACCGGCCAGGGTGTTCACGGGAATGTCGCGCAGACTCACGTGCCATGTCCTCACGCTCGAAGGGGTCTCTGGCCACAGGCTATGGCACAGCAATCGTCGTCAACACTGCGTCCCGCGCAGATATGCCGAGCCACGCCGAACCCGCCCGCGCGTAGCCGCCGCCGCACCCCGTGGGAATGCCGCAGCCCTCCGCACCCGGCGGCCCGGACGGCGCGACTCGCCGATCCGGCCCAGACAGCGCGACTTGCCGATCCGGCCGAGACATCCCACAGCGACGAGAGGCACCGCGGACCCGCCATCGCACGCCGCTCCCCACGCCAGCGAACCCGACGAGCCATGCAATTCGGGCAGCGAGCCCCCGACGATCGCCCGCCCGCCCGATCGCCCGCCCGCCCACTCATGTCCGTGCTGACATTTCACGGCTGGGGTACGCGACGACGCCCGTTCTATCCCGGTATAGGCGTACGGCAACCGTGAAATGTCGGCAGCCGAGACCACATTTCATCGATCTTGTCGGCTCTGTGGGTTAGTTTGTCCCGCTTCGCGCCGCAAAAACAAGTGAAATGTCGGCCGCGGCGACGACGGCGACGGCAATGACGCCAATGACGCCAATGACAGCTGCGTGGCGCGCTGGATGACGGCGGCAGCGAGCTCGGCTAGCGAATCCTCATCGAATACCTGGCGACACCGACGACACCGAGCATTTGTTCTATTTGCCGGGGTCACCTGACAAGGTGCCGCTGGAGCCGGCCAACCAGAGTTCCGGGACCCGAAGCTAGCGAACCGACCGCGCCTCAACCGAACTCACCTGGGTCGCTGGTGGCGCCGGTGGCGCCGGTGGCGCGGTGGCGCCGGTGGCGCCGTGGCCCGACAACGCTCTCCGCTTGCTCTTACCTGATTACTCGTGTATGACTAATCATGTGTCATCGATTCGCCTCTTCATTCTCGGGACGCTCGCAGCGAGCGGACCTTTGCACGGACATCAGATCCGGCAGCAAGCTCTAGCCGACCGCGCCGAGACCTGGTCCGACGTTCAGGTGGGATCGGTCTACGGCGCGCTCAAGCGGCTGGCCAACGAAGACCTGATCCGCGAGGTGCGCACAGAGAGGGTCGGCAACCGGCCCGAGCGAACGGTCTACGAGATCACGCCCGCGGGGAGTCGCTCGCTGGCTGCGATCCATGACAAGGCCCTGCGTGAGCTCGATCATCACCACGACACGTTCGACTTGGCGCTGACGCAGTCGCGCACTGTCGCCGAGGAGGACCTCGAGCAGATCGTCCAGAATCGCATCGGCGCTCTCCGGGTCCAGCTGGCCACCCAGCGCCACGCCGCCGAGCACGCCGACCCGTACGTCAACGAGGCCGAGCGGCTGATCATCCAGCACCTGATCGTGCGCACCGAAGCCGAGCTCCAATGGCACACCGAACTGGCTGCCCGGCTGCCGAAAGTCGTGGCCGACTTCGCCGCTGGCATTGGCGGACCGCAGCACCTGACGGACTCCGACCCCA
This sequence comes from uncultured Actinomycetota bacterium, assembly GCA_963831615.1. GTDB lineage: Bacteria > Actinomycetota > Actinomycetes > Streptosporangiales > Streptosporangiaceae > JAJYUU01. Next base: position 359,916 of record CAWHQU010000011.1, read on the forward strand.
AGGAAACCCGCCAATGACCACACCGACACCCGCATCGCCAGGGCAGCCGGCCCGGGCAGCGTCCGCGCAAGGCACCGCGTCAGCCCGAACCACACCGGCCCCGGCCGAGCCTGGCCACGGCTGGCGCGCCGTAGCGATCGTGCTCGTCGGCGCCTTCATGGCCTTGCTCGACACGACGATCGTCAACGTCGCCCTGCCGAGCATCCGGACCGGACTGAACGCCTCCTCGGCCAGCCTGGAATGGATCGTCTCCGGCTACGCCCTCGCTTACGGCCTGGCTCTCGTGCCCGGCGGCAGGGCAGGCGACCGCTTCGGGCACAAAAAGCTGTTCCTCATCGGCCTCACCATCTTCACCCTGGCTAGCGTCGGCTGCGGCATCTCCCAGAGCCAGGGCGAGATTGTTGCCGCCCGGATAGTGCAGGGGCTGGGCGCCGGCCTGTTCTTCCCGGCAATCAGCGCGACGATCCAGCATTCGTTCACCGGGCCGGCCAGATCCAAGGCATTCGGCGTGCTGGGCGCCGTCATCGGCGTCTCGACCGCGATGGGTCCGCTGCTCGGCGGCCTGATCATCGCCGGCGTCGGCAGCCACGACGGCTGGCGCTGGGTGTTCCTGGTGAACCTGTTCATCGGCGCCGTCGCAATCCCGATGGCTGCCTGGCGTCTCCCGCGCGCCGCCACGCTCACCAAGCGCGGCTTCGATCCGGTCGGACTCGGCCTGCTTACCGGCGGCCTGCTCCTGCTGCTGATCCCGCTGGTCTCTGGTCAGCAGGACGGCTGGCCGGCCTGGACGTGGATCTGCTTCGGCTGCTGTGTCCTGGTCTTCGCGCTGCTGGCTGTCTGGGAGTTGCGCGAGGACGGCCGCGGGCGCGACCCGCTGCTGAAGCCCGGGCTGCTCCGGCAGTCTTCGTTCTCGGCCGGCGCCATCTTCGCTGTCGCGTTCTTCGGCGGGTTCAGCAGCATCTTCTTTACGCTGTCGATCCTCTGGCAGGAAGGCCTGGCACACTCGGCACTGATTACCGGTCTGGTCATCGCCCCGTATTCGGTCGGCACCCTGGCGGCCGCGGCCAACAGCGACAAGCTCTCCGCCCGGCTCGGGCGCATGGTGCTGGTACTGGGCTGCTCGCTGCTGCTGATCGGACTCGCGCTCGTAATCCTGGTCATCCACCTGACCGAGCCGACCGTGAGCGGCTGGGACCTCGTCGGCCCCCTGCTAGTGGCAGGCCTTGGCACCGGCATGACGATCGCGCCTAACCAGGACTTCGTGCTCGCCACGGTGCCGCGCCGCGAAGCGGGCACGGCGGCCGGCATCCTCGGGACCTCGCAGCGACTCGGCACCGCGATCGGTATCGCGGTCATCGGCACGGTGCTGTTCGGCACCCTCAAGTTCACGCCAGGCCCCCACGTGGTCGCAAACGCATTCATTCACAGCGCTCAACTCGCACTGCTGGCCAACCTGGGATTCATGATCGTCGCGCTAGCGCTGGTTCTGGCGTTGCCTCGGGAAATACCAAACCATTAACTACCGGAAACGGCCGCGTCCGAGCCAGCTGACCTAGGCCGGACGCGGCAGCTTTCCTGCTGAAAGTCGAGCTCGTCAGCTCCCCCACAGCGACCGGGCGAGCTGCCTGGCCAGGGCCCGGCGGGCTAGCCGATCTCCGAGTCCGCGTGCGTCGGTCCGCTGGCGACCCAGGTAGTCGCCGATGTTGCGGTACGAGATGTAAAGACTGCGGCGGATCTCCTCAATATCGTGAGTAGCGCCGCAATGACCGCAACTGAAAAAGACCGCCTGCCGGTAAGCCGAGTGCTTAGCCACGGCGCAGACCTTGCTGCTGCCAAGGTCGTCGGGCGCTCAGCATCGGCGGCGCGGGCGCCGCGCCGCAAACCGCGAGGATGCTGACCGCCGCAGACACAACTGGGAGGATATGCCGCACTTATACTCCCTAGGCTATATGGGGGAAGTAATATGACTTTAGGCAGATCACCTATCATTCTGTCAAGGGTCAACTGAATGGCTGCTTAACTGGAAAACGGAACCTGGCCGCGGCATGATGCGCTCCGGGCGCGGCGTACGGCGTCGCGTAAGCGCACGTTCCCGGCCTGAAATGAACCGGACCGGAAGGCGGCCGCCTGCTAGCTCACGACTACGGCACGGGCCTGGCGAGCACTAGCCTGCTGGTGCCATGGCGGCTGGCCGGAGTAGCCGCGGGCGACCTGCGTTACGAACTGGTACACCGCGTCCTCGTCTGGCGACAGCGGGCCCGGAACGGCGTGCTCGGAGGTCAGGCCGCGCTGGACGGACTCGCACGCACCCCAGTCCTGCCTGTTGGTGATGTCCCAGAACTCCACCGCGTAGCCAGGGTCGAAACCAGGACTGTCGAGCGACTCCGGCGCGAACGCCCAGGTGCACTCGATGAGAGTCCGGTCAGCGGCGAGCGGGGTGAGCCGGTGCGTCATGACGTAATCGGGATGCAGGCTCAATAGCACATTCGGGAACAGGTTCACGTAGATGACGGTGCGCAGGCCAGTCGCGTCGAGGCCGCGCAGCGGAACGCCGAGGCTGCGGCCGTCCAGCGACATGGTGTCCATGCCCTCGCGCAGGTCCATCCACCCGCCGACCCACGGTCCGCTCGGCCGGTAGTTCTCCCCGCTCTTGGGCGGGCTTACCTTGCACAGCTCCGGGTGGATCATCGGGCAGTGGTAACACTCGTGGTAGTTCTCGGTGAGGATCTTCCAGTTCGCGACCGAGTCGTAGGAATGGCGGCCAGCTATCACGAGTCGTTCGGGCTCGTACGGCGCGACCAACTCGTCCAGGTCAGCCAGCGCGGCGTCCATCGGATTCGCGTTGCCCGAGCCGTCCACGAAGATCAGCCCGTGCCAGTCGGTGACCGGCAGCTCGACCAGGCCCCACCGCGACTCGTCGAAGCCAGGCGCGCCCTTGAAGCCCTTGGCGGTTTTCAGCCCGCCGTCCAGGTCGTAGGTCCACGAGTGATACGGGCAGACGATCGACTGGCGCTGGGCGGAACCGCCGCATGGCAGCAGCTCGTGGCCGCGGTGCCTGCAGGTGTTGGCGAACGCGTGCAGCGCACCGTCGTCGTCACGGCTTAGCAGCACGCTGCCGAGCCCGACGGTGACGGCTCGCTGGTCGCCCGGGTTTGCCAGCTCAGCCGAGAACCCGACGCAGCTCCAGCCGCCGTCGAAGAAGTGCTTCTGTTCCCAGGTGAAGACTGCCGGATCGACGTAAGCGGCCCTGGGCAGCATGCGGCTTTCACCGAACGGACGCAGGGACTCCGCCAGGCTGGCCGGGTCGATCGGAGCCGCCGGGATTGCCGTCGCAGCGCGGGCGATCGACGCCGCCTGGGCGCCAGGCGTTACGGAAGCGGGCAGGGGTGCAACTTCAGGCTGACTGACCATACAGTCAAGCTTAAGACCGCCGATCAGGCGTGTCCAGCGATGAACAGCGCAGCCTTCGCCGGGCCCGGCCGCAAACGGAGCCGTGCCGTTCGCCAAAGCCAGCTAACAGCCCACAGCGGTCGGCTGTTTTCGCGGGCAATCCTGAATGGTCAAAGGGCCCCTGCTCGCCAGCCGGCGCGTGACTGGAACCGTTCGTTCGGCCACAAGGCGCGACCGCCGCATGGCGGTTCACAACGATCTGTCAGCAAATTCGGAGCACGCATTCTGATTGGCAGCTGTGCGGTCTATGCTCACTTCGCGGGTGAAGATCACGATTTCATGACTTGTTACGGGGAGTAGAGCGTGCGTATCAGCGTACCGATCCGGGCTGCGTCCACTGCCGCTCTGGCTGCCGCGGCCGCGGCGGCCCTGCTAGCTGCGCCGGCGCTGGCCACGCCGGCGCAGGCAGCGAGCAGCAGCTCAGCAAGCAAGGCCGTGAGCAGCCAGACAGCTGCCGGCCGGCAGGCGACCGTCGCACGGTCAGCTCGTCTGCCGCTCACCGCGGCTCAGCTGCAGGCCGACCGGCGCCGGCAAGATGCTGCGCAAGGCGCGACGAGTTCCCTGACCGGCCTCGCGCGGACAGCTGCGGGCCAGCCGCTTCTCGGCATCTGCGTCACGGCGTACAGCCAGGCGGGGGACAAGTCCGCGGTCACTAGCCGCAACGGGCGATTCATGATCAGCGGGCTGCGTCCGGGCAAGTACCGGGTCGAGTACCGCAGCTGCGCCGGCGGTACCCGGCAGTACCTGCCCGAGTGGTACGGCGACATTCTGCAGCGAGCTGAGTCCCAGGTCGTGACCGTTTACGGCTCCACCCTGGCGCCAACGCAAGCGCTGAAGCCGGTGACGTTGTATCCCGCGAACAGCACGCTCGGCGACCTGCCTGACGCGGTGGTGCCACAGCAGGGCTCAACGGAACTCGCCAGTGACCCGTTCGGCCGTATCGCGACGCCGCCATCCAGCCCCGCGAACCTGATGAAGTCGCTGGTAGCCCGGTACCTGCCGCGGGTCACCCAGACCGCTCACTCCAGCCGGCCCGGACGAATTGCCGGCGTGGTGACCAGCCCGGACGGTCAGGGTCTGCGGGGCATCTGCGTCGAGGTCGCCGGCCCGAACGAGTTCCTCTTCACCTCTACCGGCAAGGACGGCTCTTACCACGCCTCCGGATTGCCGGCCGGTAAGTACTTCCTGGCGTTCTACGCAGATTGCGGCAACACCGGCAACTGGCTGTTCCAGATCTACAAGAACATCTACAACGAGGTGAAGCGCCCGACCACCGTCAAAGTCGCAGCTGGCCGGACCACCGGACATGTCAACGTCGTCATGAAAGAAGGCGGCGAGATATCCGGCACTGTCACCGGCCCCGGCGGGCGGAAGCTCAACAACATCTGCGTCTACCCGCTGACCAATTCCGTCAACAGCCTGCCCGTCTTCAACGCGGTATCCGGCCATGGCGTGTACCACATCCGCAGCGTCGCGCCGGGCGCATATCAGATCGGCTTCGCCTCATGCGGCCTGTCGAACTGGGCCCCGACTCTCTGGCCGGACACTCAGAACTATCACTCAGCGCCCTATATCAACATGCACGGGACGCGGCATGTCGGCAACATCGACGAGATCATGCAGCCTGGCGGCATCGTTACCGGCACCGTCACGGCGGCGACCAACCCGCCGGCTCCGCTAGCGGGAATGTGCGCCATCGTCTTCGAAAACAACGGCCTGATGGTGACCGGCAGTGCAGCCACCAGCGCGACGGGTAGCTATGAAATCTTCGGCCTGGCTGCCGGCTCTTACTCAGTAGAGTTCTATCCCGGCTGCAACAACAACGGCAACTACGTCGGTATCAATTACCCGAACAACGTCAACGTCGTTGGTGGCGCAACCACCTCGGGAATCAACGGAGCGCTGCCGATCGGCGCGACAATCTCTGGCAAGGTGACCAGCGCTGTGACCGGGCAGCCCGTCCGTGGCATCTGCGTGTCCATCAGTAGCACGGTGAGCAGTGAGTTTGACGACCAGTACGGTTTCGAGACCACGAACCGCCACGGCAGGTACTCCGCTAACCAGCTTCCAGTCGGCAGTTATCAGATCCAGTTCAGCGGCGGCTGCGGGAATTCCGGAAGCTACGCACCCCAGGGCTGGGACAAGACTTACGTGCTAGACCCCCAGAACCTCAATGTGACGGTGGCCGGAGAGAACGTCACTGGCATCGGCGCCGCGCTACAGCCCGGGCCGGTCATCAGCGGTACCGTCACGAACAGCGCCGGTCACAAGCTGAGCGGCATCTGCGTCGAGGTAGGCACGCCAGCGGGCGCGCTATTCGGCTTCGGGCAAACCGGGGGTGGCGGCCGTTACCAGGTACCAGATCTGGCCCCCGGCAGTTACGAGGTGGTGTTCTCCCCCGGCTGCGGCAACAACGCCGATCTCGCTGAGGAGGCCTTCCGGTCTCAGGTCAGCGGAGCTGCCGACACGGTGTCCGCGACCAGCGGCACCTTGAGCGGTATCGACGCGGTCATGCAGCCCGCAGGCGGCATCTCTGGTGTCGTCCGCGCCGCCAACGGGCACCCGGTGCAGTTCTCCTGCATATACCTGACCGGCGTGAGCGGGCCGGCCAAGTCGCTCTCTGGTGAGGCGTTTATCTTCGGGAGGAAGTACGACTTCACCGGGCTTCCGCTAGGCGGCTACCAGGTGACGTTCCTGCCGACCTGTGTCCGCAGCGCGCTGGAGTCGCAGTGGTACAAGGACAAGCCGAGCCCGGCGGGCGCAACCACGGTAGTGATCCGTGCCTTCCACACCGATCCGCAGATCGACAGTCTGCTGCGCATTGGTGGCTCAATCGCCGGACGGATCACCAGCGGCGGCAAACCGGTGCGCAACATGTGCGTGTACGCGCAGAACGTCAGCGTGTTTGCTGACTTCGGTGCCGCTACCAGCAACCGCAACGGCGAGTACGACATCCATGGCCTGAACACCGGAGTCTACGAACTCGAGGTAGCGCCGTGCGGGACCGGCTCCAACGCCCTGGCCGCTGAGGTGCTGCCGCAACTCGTAGACGTGACGGCGCCCGGGCGGACCAGCGGAGTCAAGACCACCGCCGTGGTAGGCGGCACTATCAGCGGGAGGGTACTGGTGTCACCGCCGCCGGCCGACGCTGGCGCAGCCGGAGCGTGCGTCGAGGCCTTCGAGACTAACGGCGACGCTTACAACGCCAATTACACCGGCCTCGACGGCACATTCAGCATCGGCAACCTGCCGCCGGGCCAGTACCGCGTTTTCGTCGGCGACCCAGGTTGCAGCTTCAGCGAGCCCAACCTGGCGCCGCAGTGGTACCTGGGCGAAGCGAGTGAAATCACGGCGACTCCGGTATCGCTGACCGTCGGCGGCACTACCACGTTGTCGACGGTCACGCTGGCCAACGACGGATCCATCGGCGGCAGCGTGACCGGTCAGGGCGGCAAACCGCTGCCGGGCGTTTGCGTGGCGGCAACTGCGGCGGGCTCCGTTCCGGTGTACTCGGTCACCAGCAGCGCCGGCAGCTACTCGATCGCCGACCTGCCGGCCGGACGGTACCGGGTGCAGTTCAGCTCGGGTTGCGGTGCCTCCGGCTACCACACTCAGTGGTGGCGGGACAAGCCGACCGCAAAGGCCGCGACGCTCGTCACCGTCACCGCCGCGACTCCGACGACCGGGATCTCCGCTGCGCTGAAGAAGTAAGTCGCCTGACGTTCCGATCGGGGCCTGCCACTCCTGCGGCAGGCCCCGATCGTCAGTTTCGAGCACTGATGGACGGCATGCTTCGTGCGTAGCGCCTCGGACCTAGCAGCCTCGGACCTAGCGGGCGTACGCTGCACGTCATGAACGGTGGCGGGGCCCAAGGAGCGGCCTCAGACTCGTCGCAGGCGCCGCGGCCAGAGCCTACCGGGGCTTGGGCTGGCTATCTGATTTTTGCGTTGTGCCTGCTGGTCCTGCTTTTCTTCGACGCTCACGCCGCTTACAACGATTCATGGGCTCAGTTCGCCGGAACCGCCGTAGTAACGGTGGCCTTTGTCATCGGCCCGACCGGCGGAGTGAAGTGGCTGCGCCGTCAATTGCGACGCCGCCAGCCGCCCGCGGCTAACTAAGAGGTTCAAGGCGCCGCCCGTTGGGAAGCCAACTGATGGTTCGCGGACAGAGCCCCACACGGGGGTTCCAGGGGGTCGCCCCCATGGCTAGATGACGAGACGACCCCGGTGCGCAAGCACCGGGGTCGCCAGAGTCTCGTGGAGGTGGCGGGAATCGAACCCGCGTCCTTCAGTACATCACCAGGGCTTCTCCGGGTGCAGCCTGCTGTGCTATTTCTCAGCCCCGGCAGTCACGCAGGCAAGCTGCCGACGGGCTCAGTCGCTGTTGGTTGTCCCGTCCAGTCCCGCGACCGGGCCAGACGGTAGATCCTCCTAGCTGATGCCAGTCACCGGGCCGGAGGAACTCCCGGGCTGACAGCCTCATAGTGCTCTAGCGGTTATTAAGCCGCGAGGGCGAGGCGAGTGCGCGTTGAGTTGGCACTTATTCGTTTGCGGACACAGTGTTAACGAGGTTATGTCCGCCGTCCTCGACCCGCTTCCCCTGGATCAACTACCAAAGTCGAAGCCAGTCACCCCCTGTTGAGTTGTAACAACCCAGGTTACCCGATCGTAACCAGCCGCGTCTAACGACTTAATGAGTTGCTCTATCACGTAATGCCCGGTATCAGAAAAAGGAATGCCCGACGGGCTGTCCGCAGAGCGCGGTACCCATCGGGCATCCACCGGAAGGTGATGAGATGCCCCCGCGGATGCTGGCGGTGGCCGAAAGTGCATCCACGGGGGCCTGACCGGCAGGGTCGGGGCCGGTCCTAATGGCCCGGGCCTCCCCCGAGATGAGGCCCGGTTCCCATCACGACGACTGGGCCGCAACCCCCCAAGCGGCACCCCAGTCACTAGGAAAGACGCCGCTGAGGTACGCATTGGTTGCTCGGAGTAGTCAAAAGAGTATTAATGAACTGGTCAGGATCTCTCGCGGACGTTCTGGCGGATAGAGCCGCTGCGATGCGGGTCAGAACCGGCTGCCACCGCCAGGCCAAGGCGGGGTAACGGGTCAGCCGCCAGCTTGAAGATGCCGCAGGAAGCTGCCAGCCAGTGCGGCGGCTGACGTAGGCGCCGATTTGCTGAGTTCGACCACGGCAAACGCCACACCCTGCCGGTAGCCGACGAACCAGTTGAGCAGCATGTGCCCAGAGCCATACGGAGCGCTGCCGACCTGGCCGTAGACGTCCCCGCCAACGTCAGCGACCGCGTTGGACCCGGTGGTTGCGGCCGTCCGCATCAGGGACCGCAGCTCGGCTAGTACCTGCGGGCTTGCCGTAGCGCGCGGTGTCGTGCTCGGGTCAGCCAGGTCAGTTACGAGTGAGGGCGCGTGCCAGTGGCCGGAGTCGACCACCGCGGCTGCTAGTGCCATGCCGAGCGGGCTCACGCGGACGCCACCAGAGCCGATCACGTCCTCGGCCAGTACGCCGGAATTCGCGGGCTTGCTAACCTGCCCGGCAAAGTACCGACTGCGCGGAAGCTGCCAGCCACCGACCCCGAACTCCTGGCTCGCCTTGATCAGGTCGCTGGCAGTGAGCACCTGGGCTAGACCGCCCGCAAACGCAGTGGAACAGGCATGCGCGAAGTCGCTCCGGAACGATGAATTCGCTCCCGAGCCGGGCACTGGCGGATCGTTCCGGAAGCTCCGTCCATCCGTTGAGTTGCTGGCCGGACACGCGACCGTGCGGTCGGGCGGCAGCTGCTCCGCTGACAAGATCGCAGCCGATGAGATGATCGTGAACGCCTGGCCAGGTTTGTAGGCTCCGGCCAGCGGGCTGATGCCCGGCATGCCGCGAGGGGTGCGGCTGGCAACGGCCAGGATCTTGCCGGTGGCGGCCTGGACCGCCACGATTGCCGAGGAGGTCTGCCGGGGGAGAGCATTGTCTGCGGCGATCTGCACAGCAGAGTTCAGCGTGGTGTGCACCGGCTTGCCAGCCGAGCCCGGCCACTTCTTCAGCAGTACCGCGGCGAGCCCCGACCGCTGGAGGATCACCTCGGTTTCCGGAGTGCCGATGAGCTGCCCCTGGAATGCTTGCTGGAGTCCGGACAGGCCGACCGTGGTTCCGGGCCGGTACTGCTCGCCGTTTTCCCGGAGAACCTTTGCCGTCTCCGTGCCGACCGTGCCGACCACGTCGGGCGCGATGCTGTCGAACAGCTGTTCCCGAGTCTGCCTGATCAGAAGGCCCGGTATTTTGCTCAGCCTGGCGCCCATCTTGATGTACTCAGCGGGCGAAAGCGTGAGCAACGTGAGGAACGCAGCCGACAAGCCCTGATCCATCTGGCCTTCGATCTGGTCCTCGGGGATCTTCGTGACGCTCGCAAGATCGTTGGCCGTCTGCTCTGCGTCCTTCAGCTTTCCGGGGATTACGCCGACCTTGTACACCTTTGACCACAACGCCAGCGAATTACCAGCGGAGTCCAGCAGCTGCTTCCGCGGGTTCCAGCTGCTGACGACGGCGAGCTGCTCACGGTTAGTCATGCCCGGAACGATCACTGCCGGGCTCCACCGGACCCGCCAGCCGTCGCTCCCATCGGTCAGGCCGAACGAGTTCTTGTAAGACCAGGTGAGGCCGCTGGCGCCGAGGTCGATGGCCACGTCGAACCTAGCCTCAGCCGTCTTGCCGTGCTGCCTGACGCCTTGCATGGTCAGATCCACGTCAGCGGCGTTAAGTCGCTCGTAAGCGTCGGCGAGCGCGGTGGCGACCAGCTTCGGATTGCCGTTCGTCAGTTCCGCCGCTTGCAGGTAATGCCTGGACTCCCAGGCAAGCAGGAACTGCGTGACCGTCGGCTCAGCAGATGGCACGCCGGGACGCGCTACTCCGATACCGACAATGCCGGCCAGGACAACCGCCGCGGACACGCGCGCGATCATCGCCCGCGAACGCTTACTCGCCCATGTAGCCCTGATCCTGGCGCCCCAGGTCCCGGCGTCACCGCCTCCCGGCCTGGCTTTGCCAACGGAGTCCGGTGCCTTGCCGGGACGGAGCCCGCGCGCTGGCGGCGCAGGCCGCGGAGCACGATGCGCTCCCCCGCGCGGAGTGCGGCTGCGAGGCGGTGCGGCATCCGGTGTCACGCGTCTATCTCCGCCGTCGAAGCTCACGCTCGACTTCCCGGGCTGCGTCCCGCTTGGCGAGCTCGTGTCGCTTGTCGTAGGTTCGCTTGCCACGCCCCAGCCCTAGCTCGATCTTGGCTTTCCCGTCCTTGAAGTACAAGGACAGCGGCACGAGTGTCAGACCTCGTTCCCTGATCGAGCTATCCAGCCTGTCAATCTCCTTGCGGTGCAGCAGCAGCTTACGGGTCCGCCGCGGCTCATGGTTCGTCCAGGTCCCCTGGGTGTACTCGGGGATGTGCACGCCATGCAGCCAGGCCTCACTGTCGGTTATCTGACCATACCCGTCAGTGAGAGTGGCCCGGCCGGCCCGCAACGACTTCACCTCCGTGCCGGTCAGCACCAGCCCGGCCTCGACCACGTCTTCGATCGTGTACTCATGGCGAGCCCGCCGGTTGCTGGCAATGATCTTCTTGCCCTGCTCCGCTGCCACTTCTCTCCTCTACCCGCTGTTAGACCCGCAGGTAGCGCCTGAGCGTAAGGAACGAAGTGCTGCCGCAGATGAGCAACCCGGTAATCATGGCCACGATGATGACTTCGATCAGGTCGGAGGTGCCCAGTTGCACGCCGACCGGGAAGACGCGGCGAAGGCTGCTCAGCAAGAGCGACTTGGCTCCGATGAGCAAGCCAGTCGCCACGAGCCAGCCGATCAAACCAGCGATCATCCCCTCGACCAGGAACGGCAACTGGACGTAGAAGTTCGAGGCGCCCACGAGCCGCATGATCGACGTCTCCCGGCGCCGGTTGAAGGCCGACAGCCGGATCGTGTTCGCGACCAGCAAGATCGCAGCAACCAGCAGGAAGATGGCGATCACGACGACCGCGTTCCTGGCGGCGTCCAGCAGCCCGTAGAACTGATCCAGGATCGAGGCGTCATCGATAACCCCTGACACTCCTGGCGCGCCGTTCATCACCGCGGTCACCGCGGCAGCATCCGCTTGGGTGTTCTTCAGCCTGATCTCGAACGAGCTGGGGATCTGGCCCTGCGAGGTGTACTTGACGATCGGCTCGTCGTCCGCGAACTCCTGCCGGAACTGCTTGAAGGCCTGCTGCTGCGAGACGTACTGCATGCTGGCGATGTCGTGCGTGTCCATCAGCTCGTTGCGGATGCTCTGGATCTCCGCCGGAGTGACAGGGCCGTTCTTGCTGCAAGTGCCGCCGAGCGAGGTGCTGGTGCACAGGTAAACCGACAGCTGGACCCGGCTCTGCCAGAATTGCCTGGTGTTGTCGACCTGCTTCACGAACAGCAGGCCCGTGCCCAGCAGGGAGAGGCTGATCGCCACCACGACGACCAGGGCCACCGTCATCGTCAGATTCCGGCGCAGGCCAATCCACACCTCATGGAAGACAAACTGGGCACGCATGTCGCTGAGTCCTCTGTGTAACTGTCCTCGGGGCGGTCAGTAGGCCTGACCGTAGACCCCGCGAGACTGGTCGCGCACGACCTTGCCGTACTCAAGCTCGATAACCCGCTTCCGCATGGAGTCGACGATCGCGGCGTCGTGCGTGGCCATCACGACCGTTGTACCGGTGCGGTTGATGCGGTCCAGCACCTTCATGATGCCGATGGAGGTCGCCGGGTCGATGTTCCCGGTGGGCTCGTCCGCCAGCAGGATCATTGGCCGGTTGACGAACGCCCGGGCCATGGCGACGCGCTGCTGCTCGCCACCGGACAGTTCGTCTGGCATCCGGTCCCGCTTGCCCTCCAGGCCCACGAGGTCGATGACCTCGGGCACTACCTTCTTGATGAACCGGCGCGGCTTGCCGATGACTTCGAGCGCGAAGGCGATGTTCTGATAGACGTTCTTGTTGGGCAGCAGCCGGAAGTCCTGGAACACGCAGCCGATCCGGCGGCGCAGCTGTGGCACCTTCCAGTTCGTCAGCCTGGCCAGGTCCCTGCCCGCCACGTGGATGCGGCCTGAACTCGGCCGCTCTTCCTTCAGGACCAGCCGAAGGAACGTCGACTTGCCCGAACCGGACGGACCGACCAGGAAGACGAACTCGCCCTTCTCAACATCCAGGCTCACGTTCTCGAGGGCCGGCGGCCCTGATTCGCGTACGTCTTGGTGACGTTATCGAAGTGGATCACTGGCCCATCGCACGGTGTAGACGGGATACTGGTTAGCGCATTCCGGGAGATAACCCGCCCCGGTTTGGCCTCGGGCCAGTCTAGGGGGGAAACTGGCGTGGAAGGTCCAACATCGTCGAAGTGGCCGGGCGACCGGTATGCCCGGTAGGAGCAGGATGAGCTGCGAGCACCTGATCTGCGCCCAGTGTGCTGGGCCGGTAGCGGAGGGTCGCTGTCCGACCTGCCGTGAAGCCCGCGCGCACGTCCACCACCACAGCCACGGAATGAGCGTGCAGCTTGTTTTCGCTGTCCTGCTCGTCCTGGCCTTGCTGACGGTGGCCGCCATGCACCTGCACTAGGCCTGGCCGCGCGGGGTTAGCTGGCACGTCAGGCGGGCGACCGCCTGGCGTAGTGGAAGGCCGTGCCGCCACCGCCTCGCCGGCTTACAGCGCCGGGTACCGCCTCCGGGCTGGTAGCCCTGGGTAGCGGCCTCCCTGACTTACAGGCCCTGCGTGCGCAGCCAGCGGATCTCGGCTTCGATGAAGTCGTCGATCTCGCCGTCCATCACCGCGGCCGTGTTGCCGGTCTCGTAGCCCGTCCGAACGTCCTTAATGTTCTGGTATGGGTGGAGCACGTAGTTGCGGATCTGAGTGCCCCAGCTCCGGCCACCGTCGCCGCGGAGCTCGTTCAGCTTCGCCGCCTGCTCTTCCCGTTTGCGTTCCAGCAACTTGGACTGCAGGACCGCCATCGCGGTGGCCTTGTTCTGGATCTGGCTGCGCTCGTTCTGGCAGGACACCACGATCCCGGTCGGCAGGTGGGTGATCCGGACCGCCGAGTCGGTCGTGTTCACTCCCTGGCCGCCAGGACCGCTTGAGCGGAACACATCAACCCGCATCTCGTCTTCCGGAATGTCAATGTGATCGACCCGCTGGACCACCGGAAGCACGTCCACCATGGCAAACGAGGTCTGGCGGCGTCCCTGGTTGTCGTACTTGGAGATCCGCACCATCCGGTGCGTGCCGTGCTCGCCGCGCAGGGTCCCGTAGGCATACGGCGCCTTGATCGCGAATGTCGTGGACTTAATCCCGGCCTCTTCCGCGTACGAGGTGTCGTAGACCTCTGTCGGATAGCCATGGCGTTCAGCCCAGCGCAGGTAGATCCGCTGCAGGCCCTCGGTCCAGTCCGCCGCGTCCGCTCCGCCGGCTCCGGCGTTGATGCTGATCAGTGCCTCGCGAGCGTCATATTCGCCGCTCAGCAGTGTCCTGATCTCGAGCTGGTCGATCTCCTTGCGCAGCGCAGCGAGCTCCCGCCGCGCTTCATCCCTCGTAGGCTCGTCATTCTCGCTTTCGGCAAGCTCGAACATGACAGCGGTATCGTCCAGCCTCGTGTGCAGACCGTCCAGCCTGGCCAGTTCGCCGTCGAGGTAGGACAGCCTCCTGGTCACGTCCTGCGCCAGCTCCTGGTCCTCCCACAAGGCAGGGTCGGCCGAGCGGTCGCGAAGGCTGTCGGCCTCCTTGCGCATGGCATCGGGGTCCAGGACAGCCTCCACGCTGGCGAGCGTCGCCATCAGCTCTGACATCTCGCTCGCGGGGTCGGTTGGCATGCATGCAGCCTACGCGAGCCGGCGAAGCCAGCAGTTCCGGAGGCTGACTGACGCGCCAGCCAGCGCGGATTCGCGCGCTCAGGCTGGCTGCCGCTCGCGCTGCCTGTCACTCATGGCGGCCCGTTGCTTAGGCTGGCCCCGTCACTCAGGTTGGCAGTGTGCTCGTCGTCACCAGCGTCCGCACGGCGCGCACGGCGACCGACAAGGTAGCGACGGTGAAGGCGTTGCTCTCCCAGATCTCGGTCAGCGTCTGGTTGGCCCGGCGGACTGCCGAATCATTGCGCTGCACCCAGGCGGCCAGTCGCTGCTCCGGACTGCCCGGCCCGGTGACGCTCAGCACATCCCTCGCGAGCGCCGCGTGCGCGGTGTACAGGTCATCCCTGATCGCACCGCGGGCCATCGTGTTCCACCGGTCGTCGCGCGGCAACGCGGTGATCATGTCCCGCAGGCGGGCGATCTGCAGCCGGTCGGCCAGGTCGAAGTAGACCTCGGCGGTCTCCTCAACTGACCGGCCGGTGCCGTGAGCAATGTCCACGATGTCGAAAGCCGAATAAGCAGGTACCATCCCGGCGATCCGGTCGGCCAGGTCGTCGGGCACGCCACGGGCCACGAAGATCTCCCGGCGCTCGCCGAAGCCGGCCAGGTCCCGGCCCGCCAGAAGCTTGGGCAGTCCGGCCGCCACGGTCAGGACTCCGGCCGCGAAGAAATCAATAGTGGCCCGGACATCGAACGGCGGCCGGCGGAAGTTCAGCAGCCACCGGGCGGCCCGCTCGGTGAGCTTACGGCCCTCCAGAGCAGCCAGGATCTGCACGCCGGTGTCGACCTTGCCGTCCAGGGCTTCCACCTGCGCCCAGAACCCCGGCATGTCGAAGACCGCGCGAGAGACCAGCCAGGCAGCGGTGATCTCCGGAACCGAGGCGCCAGTCTCCTCGTTCAACCGGAACGCGAAGGTGATGCCGGACCGGTCCACCATGTCATTGACCACCGAGGTCGTGATGATCTCGCGGTGCAGCCGGTGCTGGCCCATGCCGCCTGAGTACTTCTGCCGCAACGGGGTCGGGAAGTAGTCGACCAGCACGCGCCGCAGGTAAGGATCGTCCGGCAGCGAGGACGCCAGCAGCTGCTGGGTCGTGTCGATCTTCGTGTGCGCCAGCAGCACGCAGAACTCAGGAATGACCAGCCCGGTCCTGGCCGACCTGCGCTCGGCGATCTCCCGGTCGTTCGGCAGCACGTCGAGCCGCCGCCGGATCTTGCCGTCCCGCTCGAGCTTGCGGATGTACCGGGCGTGCACGTGAAGCATCTGCGCCGATTGCGCCCAGGCCGCAGCGAGCGTCCGGTTCTGCTGGTAGTTGTGTACCAGGACCTGATCAGCGACCTCATCGGTCATTTGCTGCAAGAGCTCGTTCCGGCCCTCACGGGTCAGGTTGCCGGCCAGCACCTCGCGATCCAGCAGGATCTTGATGTTGACCTCGTGGTCGGAAGTGTCGACGCCCGCGGTGTTATCGATGAAATCAGTGCACACCAGCCCGCCGGCCAGCGCGTACTCGATCCTGGCCTCCTGGGTGAGGCCCAGGTTGCCGCCCTCGCCGACCACCTTGGCCCGCAGCGCGGCCGCATCTACCCGGACCGCGTCGTTCGACCGGTCGCCCACATCGGCATTGGCCTGGTTCGATGCCTTGACGTAAGTGCCGATGCCGCCGTTCCACAGCAAGTCGACCGGAGCCCTCAGGATCGCCGAGATCAGCGCGTCCGGCGGCAGCGCGTGCTCGCCCTCCCCGATGCCAAGCACGGCGCGGACTTGCGGTGACAGCTGAACCGACTTCGCCGACCGCGGCCAGACCCCGCCGCCGGTCGAAATCAGCGCCGGGTTGTAGTCAGCCCATGACGACCGGGGTAGCTCGAACAGGCGCTTCCGCTCGGCGAAGCTCACCGCCGGATCGGGGTCCGGGTCCAGGAACACGTGCCGGTGGTCGAAGGCGGCGACCAGCTTGATGTGCCGCGACAGCAGCATGCCGTTGCCGAACACGTCACCGGACATGTCGCCGATGCCCACGACGGTGAAGTCGTCGGAGTTCACGTCCACGCCCCGGGTCCGGAAGTGGAACTTCACCGACTCCCACGCGCCGCGCGCGGTGATGCCCATCTTCTTGTGGTCGTAGCCCTCGGAGCCACCGGAAGCGAACGCGTCGCCGAGCCAGAACCCGCGGCCCATGGCGATTTCGTTCGCGGTGTCGGAGAACGTGGCGGTGCCCTTGTCGGCCGCGACCACCAGGTACGGGTCGTCGGCATCGTGCCGCACCACCTGGCCGGGCGGCACAACCTGGCCTGCGACGAGGTTGTCAGTGACGTCCAGCAGCCCGGAGATGAACATCCGGTAGCAGGCCAGTACCTCCTGCTGGTAAGCCTCGCGGTCGGCGGGGTCAGGCAGCTGCTTGCAGACGAACCCGCCCTTGGCGCCGGACGGCACGATGACCGAGTTCTTGACCTCCTGCGCCTTCGCCAGGCCAAGGATCTCGGTGCGGAAGTCCTCGCGGCGGTCCGACCAGCGCAGCCCGCCCCGCGCGACCCGGGCGAACCGCAGGTGCACGCCCTCGAACCGGGGCGAGTAGACGAAAATCTCAAACTGCGGGCGCGGCGCCGGAAGGTCCGGCACCTGCTGCGCGTCCAGCTTGAAGACCAGGTAGGAAACATCAGCTGAGGCGGTGCTGTAGTAGTTCGTCCGCAGTGTCGCGGTGATCAAGCCGAGATAGGAGCGCAGAATCCGGTCCTCGTCCAGGCTTGCGACGCCGTCCAGGGCGCCGGCGATCTCCTCAGCGATCGCCTCGCTGCGCTCCGCTTCGCCGGCCTTTTCGCCGGATCGAACCGCGACTCGAACAACGTGATCAGCAGCCGGGTGATCTGCGAGTTACCGCGCAGCACGTCCTCGATGTAGTCCTGGCTGAAGGTGGCGTTGGCTTGCCGGAGGTACTTGGCGTATGCCCGGAGCACTGCGACCTGGCGCCAGCTCAGCTGCGCGTCCAGCACCAGCGCGTTGAAGCCGTCGTCCTCGATCCTGCCGTCCCACAGCGCGGCCAGGGCACCCTCGACCTGCTCCCTGACCTTCTGATTTGAGATCAGGTCGCCCTGCTGGGCGGCGACGCTGCTGTCCAGGACGGGCCTGCGGCGCAGTCCGAAGTCATAGATCCAGAACGGCAGCATGGCCGAGGACGACGCGGCCGGGAACTCGTACGGGTGCTCGTCCACCACGTCGACACCGATGTGCTGCAGCCGCGGCAGGACGTCGGTGAGCGTGATCGGCCCTCCGGTCCGGTAGATGGTCAGCCGCCAGACCCGCTTGACGGTGTCCGGCACGTCGTCGTCGGATTCGATCGGCACGCCGCCGATGTAGTCCTCCGACTCCCACAACTCGAAGTCAATGTCGCCGCCGGTCGCGCGCAGTTCCAGAATGCGCTCGAAGTCGGTGATGGCGGCCGAGGCCGGCACGTCAGTCTTGTAGGTAGCCGGGATCACATCGCCCAGCTGGGTCAGCATCTCGCGGCCACGCTGCGGGCCCAGCGCGGCGGCAGCCTCGTCGGCGAGGTCGTCGTCCCAGGACCGGACTGCGGCGGCGACCGCGCGCTCGAGCGCGACCGGATCGGCGTCAGGCAGCTGGCGGCCGCGCTCGGCCCGGACGACGAGGTGCAGCCTGGCCACCGGTGACTCACCGACCTGGACGCTGTAGTCGATCTGCTGGGCGTCGAAGGCTCGCTGCAGGATCTCCTGCGCCCGCAGCCGCACCGCGGTGGTGTACCGGTCCCGCGGCAGGTACACCAGGCACGAGACGTACCGGCCGAAGATGTCCTTGCGCAGGAACAGCCGGGTCTGCCGGCGCTCCCGCAACACGTGTACGCCGGACGTGACAGCGTCCAGGTCCGCTACTGAGCTCATGAACAGCTCTTCGCGCGGGTAGAAGTCGAGCACCTCGGCGACTTCCTTGCCGTCATGGCTGTCAGCGGCCATGCCGGAGTACTCCAGCACCTCCGTTAGCTTGCGGCGCAGCACCGGGATGCCCTTGATGGTTTCGGCAAAAGCGGCATGCGTAAACAGGCCGAGGAACCGGTACTCCCCCACCACCGTGCCGTCCGCTGACAGCTTCTTGACCGCGACGTAGTCCAGGTAGCTCGGCCGGTGCACCGTCGACCGCGAGTTGGCTTTGGTCACGATGAGCCGCTGCGGCCCGAGCGCGCGAGCCTTGAGCTCGTCGGGCAGCAGCGCGAACGAGCCAGGACCGACCCGGTCATGCCGCAGGATGCCGAGCCCGGTACCCGGTACCGCGCTGAGGGTCATCCCCTCCGGGCCGGTGTCCAGCTGGTACTCGCGGTAGCCGAGGAAGGTGAAGCGCCCGTCGCTCAGCCAGGTCAGAAGCTCGGCGATCTCGGCCGGGGAATCCGCGCCGCCGGCCCCTTCGCCTTCGGGCGCCAGCACGTCGTCGGCCAGTGTGATGGCACGGGCGTTCATGCGCGGGTAGTCCTCGACCGCGACCCGGACGTCGCCCAGCACCCTGCGAAGGTCGTCGGCGATTGTCTCGGCTTCGCCTCCGGCCAGCGTCGGGATCTCAATGTGCGTCCAGGACTCGGCTAGCTCCTCGTGGCCGGATTCGCCGGCATTGACTTGACCAGCGCTGGCAGTGCCGACGACCTCGCGCAACGCGCCGGTGACGTCCCGGCGGACCCGCAGTTGCGGATGGATCACCAGCCGCGCCGACAGGCCATGGTTGCCCAGCTCCATCGTGATCGAGTCGACCAGGAACGGCATGTCGTCGGTAACGATGTCGATGACGTAGGAAGTGGCGTCAAGCGCCGCGTTGTCGCCAGGCCTGACGTCGACCAGGGCACGCCCCTGCGGCCGGCTGACGGCGAGCTGCGCCTGCCCCAGGGCGACAGCCGCGACCCGATCCGGACCGGCGGCGCCGAGGTCGTCCACCTCGACGTGCCGGTAGTAGGCATGGAGGTAATTTGCCATGTCGCCGACTCCGGGCATCGGCTCCGCGGCCGCAGCCGCCTTCGCCAGCAGGGCGTCCTTGTTGCCGGTTGACCCGACTCCTCGGTCCGACATCGATCTCACTCCTTAGCCGCGGCTACTGTGCCGCTACCGCCTCTGCCTTACAGCATCCGTCGTCGCTGCAAGAGTCATCACAGGGAATCTCGCAGTTCCCATAGCAGCGGGTAATACCGCAGCGGCACTCGCCGGTGCAGGTACGGCGCGCCGGTCGAGCCGCCGGTCCCGGACTTGGTGCCGATCTGTCGCTCGACCATCTGGACGTGCCTGGCCCGCCACAGCGCGGCAAGCTCGTCATAGGTGAGCAGGTCCTCGGCCAGTTCCCACAGGTCGTCGTAGCGCGCCCGGTCCCTGGCCACGCTGACCAGTGCGGCCAGGATCTCCGTGGCGTCGCCGACGGCCAGGCCCCTGGATGCCAGCAGGTCGAGGTAGGCGTCCCACAGCGACGGCTGCGCGAGCCGCGCGGCGAGCCGGGCCCGCTCGTCTTCCGTCAGTGACCGGAACCGGGCCAGGAACGCCGGATCCTTGGCGCCGGAGAGGAACTCCAGCTCTCGGAATTGCACTGACTGGAATCCGCTGGCCGGGGCTAGCGCCGCCCGGAAATCCAGGAAATCCTGCGGAGTCATCGTCTCCAGCACGTCGATCTGGCTGACCAGCAGCCGCTGGATGACGTGCACCCGGTGCAGCAGGTGCCGGGCTAGCCACGTCGGCCGGCCCGGTCCCCCGCCGGGCCCGTTCTCTGGCCCGCTGCCGCCCGCCAGCATCGCGTCCCGGACCGCGGTCAGCTCGTGCAGCAACTGCTTGAACCACAGCTCGTATGCCTGGTGCACGATGATGAACAGCAACTCGTCATGGACCGGCGGGCTTACCTCGGGCACCTGCTGAGCCAGCAGTTCCGGCACGCGCAGGTAGCTGCCGTAGGTCAGCAGGCCGCCTTCCTCGCCGAAGCTGCGACCCGTGCTCGCCCCGGTCATGAGGGCCTGCTCGGCTGGCCAGGCGATTCGGTGCCTACAGCAGGCGCCGGCGGCGCGGGAGCGAAAAAGCTGAGCACTTCCGGATTCGCCAGCGCATCCGGGTCTGCTGCGTCGGCCACTGGCGTCCCCAGCAGGATCCTCCTGACCGGTACCTCGAGCTTCTTGCCGGACAGCGTCCGGGGGATGCCGGGCACCTCGACAACCTCGTCGGGAACGTGCCGCGGCGACAACTCTCTCCGCAGCAGCGACCTGATCTTGGCGGTCAGCGCGTCGGTCACCGAGTGGCCGTCGGCTGGCGCAACATAGAGGATCAGCCGCCCCTCCTGGCCGAGCTGCCCGGTGTCGATCACGAGGCTGTCGGCAACCTCGGGCAGCCGCTCCACCACGCGGTAGAACTCGCTGGTGCCCATGCGCACGCCACCCCGGTTCAGGGTGGCATCAGACCGGCCGTAGATCACACAGCCGCCGTCGGGCAAGATCATGATCCAGTCGCCGTGCCGCCATACGCCCGGATAGTCGGCGAAGTAACTGGCCCGGTAGCGCTCACCGCCAGGGTCGTTCCAGAATCCGACCGGCATCGACGGCATCGGCGCCGTGAGCACGAGTTCCCCGACCTCGCCAACGACTGGCTGGCCGGCCGGGTCGAACGACTCGACCCGCGCGCCCAGGCACGGTCCGGAAATCACGCCAGCGCGTACCGGCAGGATCGGAGCCGGCCCGACGAACCCGGTGCACAGGTCAGTGCCGCCGGAGAACGAGCCGAGGATGAGCCCGGCCGACCCCGTTTCCAGCTCTTGATATACCCATCGAAAGCCTTCAGGTGGCAGCGGAGAACCGGTGGAACCAACCCCCTTGAGCGCGGACAGGTCGTGCTCGGCGGCCGGGTGGATGCCTGCCTTCATGCAGGCCAGCAGGTACGGCGCGCCGGTCCCCGCGTAGGTCACGCCGGCGCGGGCCGCCAGGCGCCACAACGCCCCGGTGTCGGGGTGGGTGGCGCTGCCGTCGTACAGCACGATCGCGGCGCCCGTCAGCAGCCCGCCGGCCAGGAAGTTCCACATCATCCAGCCGGTCGTGGTGTACCAGAAGAAAGCGTCCGCGCTGGTCAGGTCCAGGTGCAGCGCCAGCGCCTTGAGGTGCTCGAGGACAATCCCGCCGTGGCTGTGCACGATCGGCTTGGGCAGCCCGGTAGTGCCGGAGGAGTACAGCACCCACAGCGGGTGCGAGAAGGGCACGTCGGCGAACTCCAGCTGCGTCGCGTCTACGTCGGCTCGGGCGAAGGCTTCCCAGTCCAGCACGGGAACGCTCGCGTCCAGGCCAGCCAAGCCGCCATCGTCCAGATAGTCGACCACGACCAGAGCTTCCAGACCCGGCAACTCGGCCGCGATCGCTGTCAGCTCAGCCCGGCGGTCGAATCGCTTGCCGCCGTAGGCGTAACCGGTCACCCCGACCAGCACCTTAGGGGCGACCTGCGCGAACCTGTCGATGACGCTGTGCGCACCGAAATCGGGCGAGCATGAGGTCCAGATCGCTCCGAGGCTCGCGGTGGCCAGCATGGCGATCAGCGCCTCGGGCGAGTTCGGCAGGTAGGCGGCGACCCGGTCGCTGCGGCCGACGCCGAGATCTTGCAGGCCGGCCCGCACCTGCGCCACCCGGGTCGCCAGCTCGCCGTAGCTGAGCTGACCGCTGCGGCCGGCTTCTGAGTCGAAGATGACGGCGGTGCCGGCCGGATCGACGGTGGCACGGCGCAGCGCGTTTCTGGCGTAGTTCAGCGTGCTGCCGCCGAACCACTCGACATCGGGCATCTGCCCGGCCAGGACCGGCCCGGAACCGCGACTGCCGAGTACCCCGAAGAAGTCCCAGATCGACGACCAGAACGCGGCAGGCTCGTCGACGGACCACTGCCAGAGCGGGTGGTAGCCGGGGACGCCGTCACTGGAGCTGTTAAAGTCCGGGCCGGTCAGATCCGGGCCACCGTTCTCGGCCAGCCATCGGATGTAGCGCACTATCTCGGTTCGTGCAGCCGACTCGGCAGTTGGAGCCCACAACATGTCGCCGTAGTCACGCCCGGCCGCCTGCGTCAGGTCGTCGGCCACGCCCTACGCCCCCAACAACTCTGCAAGTCCGTCCTCATCGACTGGACTGTTATATACCACAACGTCCTGATCGCGAAGCAGACCTCGCAAACCAAGATCGTTCCAGGCACACGCTCACCAGCTACAGCATAGGCGTCAAGAACCAGCCAGGGTCACACCCGCCAATACCGGGTAGGCCGGTTAGGGGGTGGGGTGAAATGCCAGTTCCGCCGGTTCCAGACAGCAGGCGATTCGCCAAGCACCTGACCGGGATAATCCACTCAGAGCTGATGGAGATCCCGGGGGTCGCATCGCAGGAGATGCGGTTGGTCCGCCATGAGCCGCTGACCGGCGAAGGACCGACTACGTGCGCCGAGATTGATGTCGCCTCGGTCAGTGGCAGCCGGGCCAGGATCGTTGTCTACCCGCTGCCGCCCGTAACCGGCGAGGAGGCGGAGCCTCGCCTGATCACCCCCGACGTTGACGTGGAGTCGCTGGGGTTATCGGGCGTCTCATCCATGATCACGTAAAGTCCGTCGGGTGTTCGCCGACATTTCTTACGTTCGAGCGGCTGGTTACCGGTGGTCCGCTAACGACCGGCCGGGACCCTGGTCAGCCGGTCAATGGCCGAGATCACCTGCTCGGTGTCCGATAGGTCAGGCAGTACCAGGTCGGCACCGGCGTCACGCAACTCTGCGACGGTGTTCCGGCCCGTGCCGACTGCGATGCTCCGCGCGTCACCGATCCGCGCCGCCTCTATGTCTCTGACCGTATCCGCGATGTAGACCGCCGAGTCCTTGCCGACCGGAGTCCCGTACTTCTCCTTGGCCTGAGCGCGGACCAGCAGCAACAGCGAACCTCGCGGGTAAGCGTCCGATCCGAAGCCGCCGATCTCCAGGTCGAACAGCCGGTCTAGCCCGAACGCGCGTAGCTTGGCAGCCGCGTTCGGCTTGATCGTGCCCGTGAGGACTGTCTGCACGACCCCCGGCAGGGCCGCGACCGCAGTCACTGCGGCGCGCGCTCCGGGCAGCAAGCGGCCCTGCTGCGCCAGTCCGTCCTGCCGCAGCGCGAACGCGGTCTCCAGCTCCCAGCAGTATCTGGCCAGCAGGTCAGCGTCCGCGGCTTCGTCCTCACCCGTCGGCACATCGTTCAGGTACAGCGACTCGAAGAAGATCTCGGTATCGCTGCGGCCGGCGAGCTGCGGCAGGGCGGCCAGCGGCCGGCCGGTGACCCGCCCGAACGCGTCAGCGAAGGCATCGCGGGAAACCCGGCCGACATCGAGCAAGGTCAAGTCGATGTTCCAGAGCACCAGGCGGTCGATGGCGTACCTCCAGCGCGGACAGGGCAATGGCGCAGAAATTCGGGCAGCCCGGGCCGCTGTCACCTATGGTCGCAGCCGGGCGCACAGCTGACCAGCATTACTGTCACTGAGCGTACCCGCCAGATCCGGACAAGTAGCCCAATTAGCTCAAGATTGCCTTCCCGGCTCCTTCAGCGGACCGCTGATTCGGTGCTCAGGCTCAGCTAGCCGCTCATGGATGCCCGTTTACTGTCGCGCCGCCACCAGTAAACGGGCATCCATGAAGATCATCTGGGTCCGGGAGCGAGCGCCTACCCCGGGTCGCGCCGCGCTGGCAACGTCAGCCTGACCGGCTCGCGCACCGGTCTGCTGGCGGCCGGCGCAATCGCCGGACGCTCCGCCTTGCTTTCCGCCGACGCGAGCGCCTGGCCGCGAAGCAGCCACGTACTCGGTCATTGACTCCTCCGCTGGGCACGCTGTGGAAGGAGCCGTCAGCTTCCCTGGACTCCGCCAACTATGCGTGCGCAGCGTTCGCCGACCGCGGACGCTGGCGAGCTAGCCCATGTGCGGGTAGCGGTAGTCGGTCGGCGGCGCCAGCGCCTCCTTGATGGTGCGCGCGTTCACCCACCGGACCAGGTTGAAGATCGACCCAGCCTTGTCGTTGGTCCCGCTTGCCCTGGCGCCGCCGAACGGCTGCTGCCCGACGACAGCACCGGTCGGCTTGTCGTTGACGTAGAAGTTGCCTGCCGAGAACCGCAGCGCTTCGGTGGCGTGCGCGATCGCGCTCCTGTCCTGCGCGATGATCGAGCCGGTCAGGGCGTACGGCGCAATGTCAGCCGCCTGGGTCACGACGGCTTCGTAATCACGGTCCTCGAAGATGTGGACGCCCAGGATAGGTCCGAAATACTCCCTGGTGAAGATCTCGTCGGTCGGGTCAGTCGACGACAGGATCGTCGGCTGCACGAAGTAACCCTCGGAGTCGTCGGTGTTGCCGCCGGTGAGCAAGGAAACCGACGCGCGGTCGTTCGCCCTGCCCAGCGCGTCGCGAAGACGGCCGAACGATCGGTGGTCGATGACGGCCCCCATGAACAGCGACAAGTCTGCGGATACATCGCCGATGGTCAGCGCCTCAGTCGTACCGATGAGCTGGTCGGCGACCCGGTCCCAGACGCTGCGCGGCAATGTAGGCGCGCGAGGCGGCCGAGCATTTCTGGCCCTGGTACTCGAAGGCTCCCCGGACAAGCGCCGTTACCAGCACGTCCGGATCGGCCGACGGGTGCGCGATGACGAAGTCCTTGCCGCCGGTCTCGCCGACCAGGCGGGGGTAACCGCGGTACGACGCGATGTTCTCGCCGACCGTCCGCCACAGATGCTGGAACGTGCCGGTGGACCCAGTGAAATGGATCCCGGCCAGGTCCGCGTGCGGGAGCGCGACCTCCGACACCGCCGCGCCGTCGCCGGTCACCATGTTGATCACACCGGGAGGAAGCCCGGCCGCCTCAAGCAGGCGCATCAGGTAATGCGCGGACAGTTGCTGGGTCGGCGACGGCTTCCAGACGACTACGTTGCCCATCAATGCGGGTGCCGTCGGCAGATTTCCGGCAATCGAGGTGAAGTTGAACGGCGTGATCGCCAGCACAAATCCCTCGAGCGGCCGGTACTCCAGCCGGTTCCAGGCGCCAGGCGCGCTGGCCGGCTGCTCGGCCAGCAGCCGCCGGGCGTAGTGCACGTTGTACCGCCAGAAGTCGATCAGCTCACAGGCTGCGTCGATCTCAGCCTGGAACGCCGACTTCGACTGGCCGAGCACCGTCGCCGCGTTGATGATCTGTCGCCACGGCCCTGCCAGCAAGTCAGCAGCCTTGAGGAAGATCGCCGCGCGGTCGTCAAACGACAGCGCCCGCCAGCCCGGTGCGGCCTGGCGCGCTGCCTCGATAGCCGCGACTACGTCGGCGCTGGTGGCATTGCGCGCCTGTCCGAGCACGTGCCGGTGGCTGTGCGGCTGCACAACATCGATCGGCTCGCCCCCGCCGTGCCGCTGGTGGCCGCCGACCGTCATCGTAAGCTCAGCGCGTTCCCCTGATAGTTCTTTGATTTTTTGCTCGAGCGCGGCGCGCTCCGGACTACCAGGCGCATAGCTCTTGATCGGCTCATTTCCCGGAAACGGGACATTAGTGACGGCATCCATCCCGGCGCTCCTTGCTTTTCCGACATCGGTGGCGGCATCACCCATGGTGCCATGACCGCACGAGTCGAAGAGCCAGCCGCCGGAGGCGTCGGCAGACGCTCAGACCAGCAATGCCAGGCGGCAGGTGCCGAGGCTCCGCACGACAACCGGCCGATCACTCTCCGTAATCGGCCAGGTCCGCCAGTTCTTGCGTGGCATACCACTGGAGTTCGTTGCCCTCAGCGCCGTCGACGACGAACCGGGCGTCGTCGTCACCGGCGTCGGCCGCTTCCAGCGCCGCGATGGCTGCGGCGATCTCGTCCTTGGCACTGGCGTCATCTACGTGACCAGAGACGATGTCGCGCAGCCGGATCGGAGCGTCCACCTGCACCAGGCCGGCTCCTCGAAGCTCGCGGTCGTGCCGACCTGCGTCGCCTGCGACTTCCGCGGCGAGGACTACCCGGCGCCGCGGCGCCGCCGGGTCTGCCCCGAGCAGGCGCAGCGACTCGCTGGCCGCGTGCATCATCGCCACGTACTCAAGTTCGTCGATGTCGCCGCTGGAGTACCACTCCCGCAAGGCAGGCGTGACCGCATAGCCGCGTACCGGCGAACGACTCGATCTCGCCGGCCGCAGCAGTCCGGCCACTGCCGACAAGGTGAACGGCAGATATACGCGCAAACCACGCCCCGCAACGCGACAGGGAAGCGCAACCGAATTCGGGCGCAACCGAATAGACCTGAGTCTGCCAGCCCGGTCCCGGCCGGGTCAGCTAGTTGCCAGGCTCCGCGACCTGATGCGGCTCCGCATCAGGTACGACGGGCGCAGTGGCCAGTCGAGGCCGGCCGGCTGAGCGGCGTTGCCAGGCGACACGGCCGACGCAAGCGCCGCGACCACGGAGCCGACCGCCGCCTCCAGCGACTCGTGCTCCCATACCCGGATCACGCTCCAGCCCGCCGCCGCCAGCGCGGCGTCGGCGGCCCGGTCACGCTCCACGTTCCGGGCGAGCTTCGGCTCCCAGTACCAGGTGTTCGCGGCCGGCTGGGTGCCGTGCTGCGGGACAGCAGTGCCAGAAGCAGCCGTCCACGAAGACCGCGACGCGCCGGGCGGTGAACGCGATGTCCGGCCGCACCCGGGCCCCGCTCAGGTCGAGCCGGTAGTCCTTGCGGTACCGATAGCCCTGCGCGTGCAGCGCCCGCCGCAGCGCCAGTTCCGGCTTGGTGTCCTTGCGCCGGTTGGCCCGCATATTGGCCGAACGGCCCGGGATTAGCCGGGTGCGGGTAGTCAGCCACAGCCGAAACCCTAGCGGCGTGACAATCAAAATTCGGCGGGAACGCGGCGGCTGCCCCCCATCAAGTCACCCCCTCGCGGCCTGCGGGGCCAGCTCAGCCGCCGTCAGCAGCTGCGCTCAGCCCCGCCGCGCTCAGTCCAGCCGGACTTGCAGGGTTCGGCGCCCGTGGCCTCGGCAGCGTCGTGCAGCACGCCGGTGAACCCCAGCTGCTCGGCGGCGGTGATGTTGGCCTGAATGTCGTCGATGAAGACGCACTCGTGCGGGTCAAGCCCTAGCAGCCCGGCTGCGTGCAGGAAGATCCGCGGCTCTGGCTTTGCGCATGCCGACCTCGGACGAGATCACCACGGCGTCGAACATCTCGCTGAACAATTCGGTCGGATAACCGCCGCCCCAGGAGTTCGACAGCAGCCCGGTCGGCACGCCGTCCGCGTGCAGCCTGCGGAACAGCCGGAGCATCGCCTCGTCGACCGTCGATCCGGCGAACATGCGTGTCAGCAAACCGGCACCCGGCACCTGGCCGCCATCCTCCATGACCAGTTCCCTGGCCAGCGCCAGCTCGAACTCGTCGTTGCGTGCATTCGCCGCGTTCCAGCGCATGGATCGGGTTGGCCGAGTCTCACCGTCGGAATAGGCCTGATTGACCCATTGCCGCATGACCGCGACATAGCTAGCCCGGCTGATGCCTTCGGTAGCCAGCCACGCATTGACGCTGTGCGCAATGGGGTTCGTCATGACGCCACCCCAGTCCGTGATCACCCCGCGCAGTTCGGCCACAGCCTGATCGTAGGCGAGCCTGTCGGCTGCCCCGGCACGGCTGCTGGCAGAATCTGGCCATGGACGCTGTCGCGGTAGTTACCGGAGCAAGCAGTGGGATCGGCGCGGCGACCGCCGTCAGGCTCGCCGAAGCGGGTTACCGGTGGTGCTGACCGCCCGGCGCGCCGACCGGCTCGCCGAAGTGGCCAAGCGGATCACGGCAGCGGGCGGGACCGCGCAAGTGCGCCGAGCTAGACGTCACTGACCGGACGGCAGTCTTCGCACTGGCTGGCTCGCTTGACCGGTGCGACGTCCTGGTCGCCAACGCGGGCGGAGCGATCGGCGCTGACTACGTCGCCAACAGCTCACCCGACGACTGGCAGGCCATGTACGACGTGAACGTGCTCGGCACGCTGCACATCACCCAGGCTCTGCTCCCGATGCTGATTGCCAGCGGCGCAGGCACGATCGTGCTGATGGGTTCCACTGCGGGGCTGATCAGTTACGAAGGCGGCGGCGGATACGTGGTCGCCAAGCACGGCACGCACGCGATCGCTGAGACGCTGCGCCTGGAGCTGTATGACAAGCCAGTGCGGATCATCGAGATCGCGCCGGGCATGGTGAAAACTGCCGAGTTCGCGGTCAATCGGTTCGGCGGCGATGCCGAGAAGGCTGCCGCTGTGTACGCCGGGGTGGCCGAGCCGCTGACCGACGCGGACGTGGCCGACGCGGTCGCCTGGTCCGTCACCAGACCCCCGCACTTCAACGTGGACCTGATGGTGATCCGGCCGCGAGCACAAGCGGCGCAGTACAAGGTCTACCGGGAGCTGCCGCCGAAGTAGCCAGCTGGCCCTGCGCTGTTTCACTAGGATGCCGACGTGGCGACGGGGCTGACGAGAGCGGCGGCCGCTCGGCGAGCGGCTCTGCTGCAGGTTGAGTCCTACCAGATCTTCCTTGACCTCACGACGGGCGTGGATACCGCTCGATCCCGCGCTGAGATCCGGTTCAGTTGCCGTGAGCCGGGCGCGACAACCTTTGCCGACATTGACGCCGTCGCTGTCCACGACGTCGTGTTCAACGGAGCGTCAGTCGACCCGGACTCAGTAACGGACGGGCGGTTGCCTCTGGCGGACCTGGCCGCTAGCAACACGCTGACAATCAATGCAACGGTGGCGCTGACCGACAGCGGGAGCGGCCTCACGCACTACACCGACCCAGCTGACGGCCTCCGCTACGTGCTCGCCAACTGCTATCCGACCGCGGCTCCGCGTGTCTTCTGCTGCTTCGACCAGCCGGATCTGCGTGCCGCTTTCGATCTGATCGTGACGCTGCCAGCCGGGTGGACTTGCATAGCTAACGGCGAGGCGCTTCATCGTCCTGCCAGCGGCGCAGCTGGTGTCTGGCGCTTCTCGACAGCACTGGCCATGAAGCCGTCCGAGTTCACGCTGTGTGCCGGTCCGTACGTCACAGTGCCCGCATCGAGCGGGCCGGATGTGAGCACTGGCTCCGGCGGAGCAGATCGAGCCAGCCCGATCCGGATGACACTGAGCTGCCGTGAGACCTTGGCCAGCTCCCCGGGTCTGGCCAGAATCCCGGCCATCGTCAGCGCAACGCTGCGTTACTACGAGCACTTTCTCGGCATGCGCTGTCCGTACGACCGGCTCGACATTGTCTTCGCCCCCGAGCTTGGGCCGCTGGCGATGCAGCTGCCCGCCGTGATGTACGTGAGCGAAACCCTGCTCCAGCGCGCCGCCGATCCTGGTGATGATCACGTGGCTGTCGTGCTCGCGCACGAGGCAGCGCACCTGTGGTTTGGCTGCTTGGTAGAAGGTGGCTGGTGGGACGATCTCTGGCTGGCCGAAGCCATGGCCAGCTACCTGAGCTACGCCGCCGCAACCGTCGTTCTCGATCAGCCGAACGCCTGGGCCGAGTTCGCCATGCAGGGAAAAGCGAACGCCTATCAGGCGGACGGGCTGCCGAGCGCCCAGCCGGTGTCATCACCAGTCGACAGCGCGGCGCACGCGCTGACCCGCCCGCCGGCGATCACGTATTCGAAGGGCGCCGCGACAATCCGGCAGCTCGCGGCGCTGATCGGCGATGATGTCATGCGGGCCGGGCTGAATGACTACCTCAATCGGTATGCCTGGTCGTCGGCGTCGCTGACGGACCTGATGGGCTGCCTGTCCGCCGCTAGCGGCTTCGACCTGGCTCCCTGGGCCGAGCAATGGTTGCTACGGCCCGGCGTCAATGCGCTGCGGCCCGAGATCGTCACCGGGCCGGACGGCGTCCTGACCTCCCTCGCCGTCGTGCAGGCGCCGCCAGCTGCCGATCGGTCCGGGCCGCTGCGGATCCACCGGCTCACGATCGGGATTTACCAGCCAGACGGCTCTGGCCTGCGGTGCACGCGCCGGGTCGAGGTCACCGTGAACGGCGACTGGACGCATGTGCCCGAGCTCACTGGCATCCCGATGCCGGCCGCGATCGTGCTCAACGACGCGGACCTGACGTTCGCCGCGATCGGCCTCGATGCTGGGTCCTGGCAGGCTCTGATCGCGGCCGCGATGGACATGTCCGATCCGGTAGCAGAGTCGGTTTGCTGGACCGCCGCCTGGCGCATGGTCCAGGTCGCGGAGCTTGATGCAGCCGAGTTCGCGGCGATCGTCGCGCGGAGGATGATCACTGGACGGCCGGTTGCCGGATTCGAGGAGCTCCTGGACCGCGCGATCGCCGGGGCGGACTTCTACGCCGGGCCTGCGACGCGAGCCGCCAGGCCGCCGGCAGCTCGCGGCAGCGGCGCTATCGGCTACCGAGCTAGCCCAGCCAGCCAGCCGCGAGCAGCAAGTCCTGGCCCGCGCTTACGCGAGCAGTGCCGACAGCGGCGCCCAGCTGGACCTGTTGGGCTACTGGCTGGCCGGCCGCTCGCTGCCGACCGCGCTGGTCCCCGACCTCGAATTGCGCGGCCGCATTCTCGCGACGCTGGCTGCCCATGGTCGGGCGAGCGACGATGATTTTGCCGCCTACCTGGCCGATGACCCGGTAGCAGGCCAGCTCCGGCAAGCGACATGGCGCGGCATGCGGCCCGACCCGCAAGCGAAGGAGACGGCTTGGACTAACGCGCTTGCGGCCGGGCAGACACCCCGGCTGGCCCTGGCGCACGCCCAGGGCGTCTGGATAGCGGGCCAGGAGCACTTGATGGGCGGGTACCGCGACCGGTACTTCGCCGATGCCCTGCCCGCCGCCCGGCGCCACGACGCCCGCACGGCGCAACGGCTGGCGCGGGCGCTGTACCCGGTCACGCTGGCCGATGCCGATACCCTGACCGCCACTGAGACTGAGCTGGCCAGGACGGATCCGGCCGACCCGATCCTCCCGATCCTGCTCGAGCAGCACACATTCCAGCACCGGATGATCACCGCGCGCGCGACGTTCGGCCATTGACGGCCAGCTAATCCGGCGCGCAGCCCGCTCCGGAAAGGTGAGGCTCGGTGTCCGATACGAGCGATTAATCCGTCTGGGTGATCTTGGAGAGCCCGCGGGGCTGGTCTGGGTTGATGCCAAGGCGCCGCGCCAGCGCCTCGGTCAGCAACTGGCCGGGAACGATCAGGCCGATGGGCGCTAGCCACTCGGGCAGCGCCGGCCCGGCCAGCGCTGCTGTGCACGCAGATGCCAGCGCCTCGCCGCCGCCGATGCCGAACGCGGCCGCTCCCGCCCCGGTCACCCGCCGGGCCAGGTCAACGGTCCCGGCCAGGGTGGGGCCGGAGTCAGCAGCGACCACGATGGCCGGAGTCTCGGAATCGACCACGGCGATCGGGCCGTGCAGCAGATCGGCATAGGACAGGCCCATGGCGTGGAGGTAACACGCTTCCTTCAGCTTGATCGCCAGCTCGAGAGCGGCCGCATACGCCATGCCGCGCCCGGACACCACGACGCCCGCCACCTTGGCCAGCTTGGCCAGGATCGGCTCCAGGTCAACCGGACGGGCCAGCAGCTCCGAAATAGCATCCGGCACTGCCCGCAGCTGACCGGCATCCAGCGGCGCGCCCAGGCCGAGACCCGAGCACGGCAACCGCAGCGAGCTGAGTGGTGAACGTCTTGGTGGCCGGCACCGCGCGCTCGATCCCGGCCTCGGTCACGAACGCCACCTTGGCAGCCTCCGCCAGCGGTGAATCATCGCCGCCATTGGTGATCGCCATTGTCCGGGCGCCGCAATCATTCGCCCAGGCCAGCGTCTCGACAATCTCTTCGGTCCGGCCTGACTGGGACAGCGCCACCGCAAGCACGCCAGACAGGTCAATCCGCGCTTTATAGGTCGTCGCGATCGACGGCGCGGCCAGCGAGGTCAGCCGGCCAGCGTGCGCCTGGATCAGGTAGCTCCCGTACACCGCCGCGTTATCCGAAGTCCCGCGGGCAATGAACAGCACCGCTTTCGTCTGCGCGGCCAGCGCGGCCACCTCGTCACGGCGCGGCAGCAGCGCGTCAATCGTCGCCCTGAGCGCCTCCGGCTGCTGCTCGATTTCCTGGCGCATCAGCGACGGTTCGGCCGCGCTGGGAGCTTGCATCAGATTCGGTGTCCCTTCTTGATCAGGCGCACACAGCGGCGAGCGTGCCGGGGGCGCCATCTGTATACACCAGGCGCCCGGCAATCCAGGTCGCGCGGGTCCGCAGCTGCGGGCTGAGCCAGACCAGATCCGCCGCCGCGCCGGGCCGGAGCCGGCCGAGGTCAGGGCGACCGATCAGGTCCGCCGGGATACGGGTGGCGGCGGCAACCGCGGCAGCCAGCGACAGGCCGCAGCGCACCGCGTTGGCCACGGCCCGGTCCATTCGCAGCGCTGACCCGGCGATGGTGCCGTCACGGCGCACCGGAGGAGCGCCGTCGCCGGCCGGCAGTTGATCAGCTCACCGCCCAGCAGGTACTCGCCAGGTGGCATGCCGGCCGCTGCGACGGCGTCGCTGACCAGCACGATCCGGCCCGGCGCTGCCTTGAAGGCCAGGCCGCAGACCGCCTGAGCCACGTGGTGCAGATCCACGATGAGCCCGCTCGTCAGCCGCTCGTCGGTGAGCGCCTGGCCGACGACGCCTGGCTCCCGGTGGCCAAGCGGGCGCTGGGCGTTGAACAGATGAGTCACCATTCGCGCACCGCGCTCCGCGGCCGCCGCCGACCTGCGCCGCAGTCGCGTCGCTGTGCCCGACGCTGACCAGCACGCCCGACCGCGAGAGTTGCTCGATCGCCGCGAGCGCACCCGGCATTTCGGGCGCAATAGTGACAAGCCGCAGCAGTCCTCGGCCTGCCTCAGCGAGCTCGGCGACCGCACTCGGGGTGGGATCAGTGATCCACTTCTCGTTGTGCGCACCGCGCCGGGCCGGCGAGATGAACGGCCCTTCGGTGTGCACGCCAAGCACACGAGCACCGCTTGCTGGCAGATCCGGCACGAACGCGGCAGCGGCTCGCAGTGCGTCGGCGAGACTGGCGACCGGCGCGGTGATCATCGTCGGCACGCAGGCGGTCGTCCCGGTCTGCGGCAGCAGGGTCGTTACCCGTGCCCAGGCGTCAGCGTCGGCGATCTGGAACTCGACCCCGAAAAAGCCGTTGACCTGCAAGTCAACGAAGCCAGGCAGCAGATATCCGTCTGCGAGCGCGATATCGGCGGACCGCTGACCGGCACCGACGCTGCTGATCAGGCCGTCAGCTATGGCAATAAACCCCGGGGCGGGAACGTGGTCGGCCTCATCCTCACCGGTCAGGACGTGCTCGGCAGCAATCAGCATCTGACGGGCGACGTCATGGGCTGGCCGGGCTGAGCGCACTGCGGCCGCCCGCTGATGCCGGCCCCTGGCGCCGCGAACCGCGTGCCGGACTCGTCTCCCCGACAAGCTGCAGCGTCGGCGCGCGGCGCAGGAACTCCCGCATCTCTGCCGCGACTTGTTCCGGCTGCTCCATCATGGCGACGTGCCCGGTCATCGGCAGCACCACGGCACGGCAATTGCGGAAGGTGCGAGCCGCTCGCCCGGCCATCGCCGGGTTAACCAGGCGGTCATGACTGCCGTGGATCAGCAGCGTGGGCGCTGCCACGTTGGCCGCGTCCTGCCAGAGCGCAGCCGGTCCGGGCCGGGTGTATTCGGCCACCAGGGCTCTAGTCGAGCCAAGCAACGCATCGACCGAGTAGCTCAGCCGGTCGCGGCGGCTGACTTCGGCGATCGCCTCCGCGCGGCGCTCCGGGAGAAGCCGGGTCGGGTCCGCGTAGAGCTCCCCGATCGAGGTGTCGGTGCGCTGCTCCGGCGTCATGGTCAGCATCTTGGCGAGCAGCCAGCGGCCGAGGCCAGGCACAGCGACGACCGCCAGCCGGGCAGGCAGCAGCCGCGGCCGCAGGTCGGGCAGCGCGGGCGAGATCAACGTCAGGGTGCGAACCAAGTCCGGACGGCGCGCAGCGACTCGAGTGCTGACGGCGCCGCCAAGCGAGTTCCCGATCAAATGCACCGGGCCTCTGCCGCGCTGCTCGATCAGCGAGACGACTGCCGCGGCTCGTGCCGCGAGCGAGTAGTCAGAGTCGGCCGGGGGCGGCGAGAATCCGAACCCGGGCAGATCAAGTGCGTCACAGGCCAATCCGGCCCCGGCATAGCCGCTCTGATTGAGAAGGCCCATCAGGTCGGTCCAGTTCAGCGCGGAGCCACCTAGACCGTGCACAAGCACCGCCGACTCGGCGCCCGGTTGGGCTGGCGTACTACGCACAAACACGTCGCCGGCACTCAGCGGGACCAGCTGGCCTGGCCACGGCCGGATCGGCGCGGCGCCACCCGGCGTGCCTGGCATCGGGGTCGCTCCGCTGGGCAGGGTCTCGCCGGCCCCGATCGGGATAGTCATAACGGAATATCGTATCCGCCGGTAGCGAAATTCCGCTTCCGCCAGATCTGCCGCCGTTCCCGGGGCATAAAGCCACGACCAGCGCTAACGCCGCAGGCACGGCAACCGGCTAAATCGGCTGTACCGGACATACCATGCGGCAGCTAGCTCGCGCGCCGTGGCCGCCGCTGGGCGGTCTTCTCCTCCTCAGCCGGGGCGGTCCTGGCGCGGGATCCGGCCTTGGCCGCACTGGCGGTCTTCGCGGCGGGTTTGGCGGCCGCGGCGGGTTTGGCGGCCGCACCGCTCTTGCCGCCGGCGCTCGACCGGGCCGCACTCGCAGTGTCCGCGGCGGCGCTGCTCTTAGCAGCGGCACTGCTCTTAGCGGCGGCACTCCCTTTGGCCGTCCCGGATTTCGCCGGGGTGGCCTTCGCTGCGCCTGCCTTAGCTGTGCCGGTCCTGGTTGTGCTGGCCTTAACCGGGCTGGCTTTAACCGGGCTGGCCTTAACCGGGCTGGCCTTAGCTGGGGTTCTGCGCCGCTGAGCAGGAGTTTCGTCCTCGTCCTCGTCCGCTACGTCAGGCACAGCGGCGGGCTTGCCGCCCCTTGCTGCCGCGAGGCTGGCGCGCAATGCGTCGGCAAGGCTTGTCGTGTCCCCCGCCGGCGCCCCGCCGACCTCGGGCTGGACCACTTCCCGGCCTTCGGTCTTGGCCGCAACCAGCTCCTGCAGTGCTTCGCGGTAGCTGTCGTGAAATTCGTCCGGGTCGAAGTCCAGGGTCATGGACTCGATCAGCGAACTCGCCATGCGCAGCTCTTGGGGCCGGACCTCGATGTCATCGCTGAGGAACCCGAATGCGGGATCCCTGATCTCGTCGGGCCACAGGAGCGTCTCCAGCACCAGGACACCGTCCTTCGCGCGCAAGACCGCAAGCGATTCACGCTGCCGTAGTGCGACCTGGGCAATGGCGATCTTGCCGGACTCCTCAAGGGCATCCCGGAGCAAGCAGTACGCTCGCGCGCCTGCTGCCTCTGGCTCGACGTAGTAGCTCCGGTTGAGCAGGATCGGGTCGAGCTGCTCGACCGGGCAGAATTGCACGACCTCGATGTTCTTCGTCGTCGGCAGCGGCAGTTCGGCCATGTCCTCCTCGGTCAGCACGACCATTTCGCCGCCCGGCAGCTCATAGCCCTTAGCGATGTCCTCGTAAGGCACTTCCTGCTCGTCAATCGTGCAGAACCGGCGGAACCTGATCCGGCCACCGTCTTCCCGGTGCACTTGCCGGAACGCGATGTCCTGCGTTTCGGTCGCTGCATAGAGCTTTACTGGGATCATGACCAGACCGAAGGAGACTGCCCCCTTCCACATGCTGCGCATGGCAACTCCCTACCCCCGCGCTCGATCGACTACTAATTCTGACGTTGATCGAGCGCGAATGTCAGTCCCGGGCCGGGTACTGATACAACCAGTGTTGTCCGCGTTACACTATTCGGCAATATGTTCGACTGCCTGATTTCTACTCGGAGGCGCGGCAATGAGCGATAAGGGCATCGAGGTGCCTGACGCCGACGCGGCAGAGCAGCACACCGACGCACTGCCCGAGGATAGCGGTGCCGATGAACTCGCTGAGCTGGCGGAGCCACCGCTGGAGGCGAACGAGGCGGACAGCATCGAGCAGGCCCAGACGGTTTCTGTTGACGACGACGAATACCGCTGATCCAGGCTCGGGGCTTACCCGGCCGTAGGATTGCGTGCTAAAGAGCAGACGCATGGCCGCTACCTCAGGCAGCAGTTACCCGGAGCCACCGTTGACCGTTTCGCAGCAGGCCAAGGCAGGCAGTACGCGCATGCCGCGCCCTGCCCGCAGGCTGCAGTTGCTCGGCGCAGCCCGCGACGTCTTTGTCGCACAGGGATACCACGCGGCCGCGATGGACGAAATCGCTGAGCGCGCGGGCGTCAGCAAGCCAGTGCTGTACCAGCACTTCCCTGGCAAGCTCGAGCTCTACCTGGCGCTACTGGATGAGAGCGCCGAAGAACTCGTCCGGATCATGAGCGACGCGCTGTCATCGACGACGGACAACCGCCAGCGCGTGCCAGCCACCTTCAAGGCGTTCTACGACTTCGTGGCGGGCGCTGGTGAGGCGTTCCGGCTGGTGTTCGAGTCCGACCTGAGCAATGAGCCAGCCGTGCGCGAGAAGCTGGACCGGGCAATGAAAGACTGCGCCGACATGGTGAGCCAGTTCATCCGCGCGGACGCGGGTGTGAGTGATGCCGAGGCGCACCTGCTGGGCATGGCGCTGGTGGGCATGGCCCAGGTGAGCGCGCGCTACTGGCTGAGCACTGATCAGGAGATCCCCAAAGACGCAGCGGAGCAACTGATCGCCCGGCTGGCCTGGCGGGGCATCAGCGATTGGCCCATGACCGGCTGACAGGGAGAGCTGTGGAAGTCAAGATCGGAATCCAGTCCGCGCCTCGTGAAATCGTCGTCGAGACCGACTCGGAAGCGGCCGATATCGAGGCTGCCGTCAAGACCGCTGTCGCCGACAACGGCGTCCTGGTACTGGCCACCGACAAGGGTGGACGGGT
Source organism: uncultured Actinomycetota bacterium (assembly GCA_963831615.1). Taxonomy (GTDB): domain Bacteria; phylum Actinomycetota; class Actinomycetes; order Streptosporangiales; family Streptosporangiaceae; genus JAJYUU01. Next base: position 397,246 of record CAWHQU010000011.1, read on the forward strand.
ACTGGTGCCCGCGGACAAGATCGCCTATCTGGAGTTCAGCAGTACTGAGCCGCGCCGGGTGGGGTTCAGCAACCGCTAGCTTCATAGCCGGTCAGGGCAGCTGAGGACCGCCGCCCCAGTGGCCGCCGGCCCGCCTGCCGGAGCTATTCAGCCAAGCCCAGCGCCGCCATGCGCGCGGCATGTTCGTCGGTGAGCTGGGCGAACATCCGCCCTATGTCGCCGAGCTGGCTGGCGGCCTCCCCTGCCACCATCCGTGCGAGCGACTCTCGCTCCGCGGCCACACGCTGCGCCTGGCCGAGCCCCTCGCCGACCAGCCGCCGGGCCCACAAGGCGAGCCGCCCGGCCACCCGCGGATCGGCCTCAACTGCCTCCCGGACGCGGGCGATCACGAACTCCGCGTGGCCAGTGTCAGCAAGCACCGCCAGCACGAGGTCCCTGGTATCGGAGTCAAGTACCTGAGCGACAGTGCGATAGAAGTCCGCCGCGATGCCATCCCCGACATATGCCTTGACCAGGCTCTCTAGCCAGTCGGACGGGGCGGTCCTGGCGTGGAAGTCATCGACGGCCGTGACGAACGGCTGCATGGCTCCGGTGGGATCGGCCGACATCTCCTCGATTCGGCCGCGCAGCAACTGGAAGTGCCCGAATTCGGCCACCGCCATCTCGGCGAGCGCGGTCTTGTCGGCGAGCGAGATCGCCAGGGAGGCGTCTTCCGCCAGCCGGAAGAACGCCGTCAGCGAGGCGTAGGCAAGCAGGCCCAGCAGGTCGAGGACACCGTCGGCGGCGCTCGCCGGCGGGCTTTCATGGCTCACCGCCGCAGCCTAACAAGAGTCAGCCGGGGAACCCTCCGAGCGTCGCACAAGTGCACGAGCACAGTCTTGCTACACTGCAGGCAGATCCGCATCAGGAATGCGGATTCCCCTGACCGCGTTGTAGAGACTGTCAGGCGCATGACCGCCCGGCCACTTATGCGGAGTAGCTGGTGCCGAGTCGGTAATGTGCGCCGCTCCCTCTCGGTGAATGCGACGCCCGAGCCTAGCCTGGCGTGGCCGCCCGCAGGAGAGGTGATTTGCCCGCCCCCGGCGAGTAGACCTGGTCACCGTTCACCAGGCCACGCTGAGGGCCACTACTGGAGGCGTTAGCGCTGAGCACCTATACGACGAGCATGGACGAGAACCCCGGGACCGGGGCGCTGGACGAAGAACTGGCCGGCAGCAGGAAGACCTTTCGGGACTTTGGTATCGCCGAGCCAATCTGTGCCGCGCTGGAGGCTGTGGGGATCACAACCGCGTTTCCTATCCAGGCGTTGACCTTGCCGATCGCGCTTGACCGCCACGACGTCATCGGACAGGCGCGGACCGGTACTGGCAAGACCTTGGCGTTCGGCATCCCGATCCTGGAGCGGCTCAGCGACACCGCGCGTGAGCCGGCCGCGCCGCGAGCGCTCGTCGTCGTCCCGACTCGGGAACTGGCTATCCAAGTTGCGGACGACCTGCGTGTCGCGGGAGCCCAGATCGGCGCCAGCGTTGTGACGTTGTACGGCGGCCGCGCATACGAACCGCAGATTGACGCCCTGGCCAAGGTCGACATCGTCGTGGGCACGCCAGGCCGACTGCTCGACCTGGCCCGGCAGGGCCACCTGAAGCTCGGCAAGGTTCGCCAGCTGGTCCTCGACGAAGCCGACAAGATGCTGGATCTCGGCTTCTTGCCCGACGTCGAACGCATCCTCCAGCTCACTCCGGCGACTAGGCAAACGATGCTGTTCTCGGCGACGATGCCGGGTGAGGTCGTGACCCTAGCCAGGCGGCATCTGAGCAGGCCCATGCACATCAGGGCGGAGCAACACGACGAGCCGGCCCACGTCCCGGCTACTGAGCAGCACGTATTCCGCGCGCATCAGATGGACAAGATCGAGGTACTGGCGCGGATCCTGCAAGCTGACGGGCGCGGCCTGACCATCGTGTTCAGTCGCACTAAGCGCTCTGCCGACCAGGTCGCCGCCACGCTGACAGCCAAGGGTTTCGCAGCGGCTGCGATCCACGGCGACCTCGGCCAGAGCCAGCGAGAGCGAGCCTTGCGGGCGTTCCGGTCCGGCAAGGTTGACGTGCTGGTCGCCACTGAGGTCGCCGCGCGCGGCCTCGATGTCGAAGACGTGACGCACGTGATCAACTACGAGTGTCCCGAGGACGAGAAGGCTTACCTGCACCGGATTGGCAGGACCGGGCGAGCCGGGCGGGACGGCGTGGCCGTGACGTTCGTGGACTGGAACGACCTGTCCCGGTGGAAGATGATCAACGACGTACTGCACCTGGACTTCCCCGATCCGCTCGAGACGTACTCGACCTCGGAACATCTGTACGCCGCGCTGAGCATCCCCGCTGGCGCGACCGGAGTGCTGCCACGGGGCCAGCGAGCCAGGCTTGGCCTTGAAGCCGAGTCGCTCGAAGACATCGGCGAAACCGGCAAGACTCGCTCGCGCGGTCCGGCAAAGAGCCCTCAGCCGCGCAATGGTGGATCGGCCGGACCCGACCGGCCCAGCCAGCGCGCCACGCGCAGCCGTCGCCGGACCCGCGGCGGCCGTCCAGCCGACGGACCGGAGTAACTAAGGGTCGGCGCTGCGCCGGTCGAGAGGTATCTTTTTCGGTGAAGCCTGCGTTATTGGGCTGTTACATTTCGGCTAGTTCTCGGTAGGCTGCGACCCCGTGAGCACCATCAGGTCCTTGCAGTTGCCCGAGGGCGTGCGGTCGGGAACACTGGCCACCGCTCGCGGCAGGTTCGCGATCCTTGAGGCACAGCCAGCTCGCGGGGTCCCGCACCGCAGGCCGGCTTTGCTCGTCCACGGCTACACCGGCAGCAAAGAGAACTTCCTGCCGATCCTGGAGCCGTTGGCCGCGGCAGGCCGCACGGTCATCGCGGTCGACTTGCGCGGGCAGTATCAGAGCCCTCATGCGGCCGGGCGAGCCGGATACGCATCTGCCGCCATGGCGGCGGATGTGCTGGCGATAGCCGATGCGGTGCCGCGCGAAGCCGGCCGGGTACACCTCGTCGGCCACTCCATGGGTGGCCTGATAACACGCGACGCGGTGCTGCAGCGACCGGCGGGATTCTTGTCGCTGACACTTCTCGGCTCCGGGCCGGGCGCGATCGGCGGCCAGCGAGCTGAGATGCTGCACGAGATAGCGGACTTGCTCGACCCGTCAGACGGCAAGGCGCCTGACGACTTGGAGCAGCTCCGCGCCATGGTCCGGATTGCCTGGCACGATCAGCACGAACCGCAGGCCAGAGCAGAGGGCGCCGACGAGCACATCATCGCGTTCCTGCGGGAACGGGCGCTTCGGACCTGCCCGATCAGCCTCATCGTGCTCGCGAGGTATTTGCTCAGCTGCCCGGACCGGACGAGTGAGCTAGCTGAGCTGGTAGCGGGCGGGCTGCCGGCGATGGTCGTGTACGGCGAGAATGACGACGCCTGGCCGCCAGCCGTCCAGGACTTGATGGCCCGGCAGCTCGGCGCCGAGCGCACCTGCATCCCGGGAGCAGCGCATTCGCCCGCGATCGACGCGCCTGTGACCACGGCCAGCTCGCTAACGCAGTTCTGGAACGCGGCCGAGCGGCAGCAGCCAACTGTGCACTCCTGCGGCCGTAGCGAGCACCAGACCGCGGCTGGGACGGCTGCCAGCCCGTCCTGATCTGCTGGATCAGGCTTGACGCTGGCTGGGCACAGCCGCGGCGAGCGGAGCAGCTGAGAAAGCCGCCGTGTCGCCCGCGATCCCTGAGTCGTCGTCGGCGGTCAGCGCCAGGCCGTCCCATGGCCGGCGCCGCGGTGATGCAGCCGTGCCCTCCTTGCAGTGCGCGCGGAAGTCGCACCAGCTGCAGCCAGGACCTGGCCGCGCCTCGAATACCTTCGCTGCCGCCGGATCCCCGGCTGAGGCAGCCTCATACGTCTGATCCGCGGCCGCGCACTCGCTGGCGATGACCTCGGCCCGGCCGAGCTGCCTGGCCAGTGACTCCGGCGTATGCTCCCAGGCCAGGACGCTGGCCGTAGGCAGATGATGGAGCTCGACCTTCGTGCAGGGGCGCCGGAGCACGCGGCCGGCCGCAAGCGCATAGAGGGCGAGCGCCAGCGACGTGCGCGCGTCATCGACACTTTGCCGGTACCGCCCGGTCTTGTAGTCCACGACCACTAGCTCACCTGGCTGAGCGTCGGGTTGTCTCCGGTCGTCCAGCCGGTCGATCCGTCCGGACACCGTGATCAGGTCTGTGCGGGTGGCCACGGTTCGCTCGACGCCAGCAGGCTCGGCCGCAGGGTCGAGGTCGCTGACATATGCCTGCGCTAGCTGCCGCCATCGCCGCCGGTGCGTAATTGACTGCGCGTCGTCGGCGAAGCCGTCAGACAGCCAGCCGCTGTCAAGCAGGTCGCCGGCCGCGGTCACGGTCCGCTGCCGCAGCGGCAGCCGCCACCATCCGGCCAGGGCGTTGTGCACGCTCGCGCCCAGGCTGTTATGTGCCCACGGTGGCCCCTTCGACGGCGCCGGACGATCCAGGTAAGCCATCCGGTACCGGCGCGGGCAGTCGAGCCATGTGCTCAGCCTGGTTGGCGTGCAGGCATAGAGCCGACGCGGCATGCCCTCAAAGCCAAGCTGTTCCATCTGCCCGTCCTTGCCATCTGCCCGTCCTCGCCGTCTGCCCGTCCTTGCCAGTCAGCAGCGCACTACTCGGTATCCTCCTGGACCGCACTGACAATCTGGTCCTGACCCGCTGACACCCAGGAGTTGAATCGCTTCTCGGCGTCCGCGACGGTCAACTCGCCGCCGTGGCCGGGCAGCAGGCGCGTCTCCGGCGGCAGCGTCAGCACGTGAGCGCCGATCGCATCGAGCTGCCGGCCCCAGTTAGGGAAGCCGTCCTCATGCGGGACAGGGCCGTTTTCGCCGACAACATCACCGGTAAACGCGGCCTCGAGCTCCTCCGAATACAGCAGGACAGAGCCGCGGCTGTGGCCGGGAGCGTGCACCACCTCAAGCGTCACGCCGGCCACTTCGAAACGGCCGCCGTCTTCCATCTCTATGTCGGCGTCGTCGTTATGCGACTCGCGCCAGGCCTGGCGGTCGGCTGGGTGCAGCGCCACCGGGGCTTCGTCGCGTTCCGCGACCCCGAGCGCGGCGGCCGCATGTCCGGCGTGGCCATGTGTGCAGATAACCGCAATGATCTCCCGGTCACCGACAGACGCGAGCACGGCGGTCGCGTCGTCGCCCGGGTCAATAACGATGACCTCGTCGTCGTCCCCCACGATCCAGGAGTTGGCCTTGCCGTGCACGGTGTCGATCCGAGCCTCGTCACTGCCCATCGGTACCGCTGCCTTTCATCGGTTTACGGCCCAGCTGGCTTCTCGGCCACTGGCCAGCCCAGCAGGTCCTCAGCTAGCACTGCAGAACGATAGTCCGGGCCCGTGGCCCAGTCTTAGCTTCCCGTCACCGGCCTCGCGCCGGCGGCCCGGCTAACGAGCGCCTCATATCCGCCGTCGGGTGCGGTCTCAGACCCGATCCGGAACCCTGTCAGGGCGCCATGGTCGTCACTGCCGCCCGATGGCGCGAGACCGAGGGAGCGTGCGAGTTCGCCCAGCAACTGCCGTTCCCGGTCACCGTGTTGAGGGTGGTTGATCTCGATGCCGGTCAGGCCGGCTGCGGCGAGGTCAGCAATCACCTCATCGGGGATCTGCCAGCCGCGCTCGGCGCCGCGCGGGTGGGCCAGCACGGTGACGCCGCCGGCCGCCCGGACCAGCCCGATCGCCTTGACCGGGTCCAGCGCATATCGGGCCACGTGAGCGGGGCCGCCAGGGCCGATCCACTGCGGCGTGAAGGCCTCGTCCACGCTAGACACGACACCGGTTTCAATCATTGCGCGGGCAATGTGCGGCCGGCCTACCACGCCACCGCCGGCGATCTCGCTGACCTGCTCCCAGGTCACTGGCACACCGAGCTCGGCGAGCTTGTTCACCATCGCGCGGGCCCGGTGGAGCCTGCTTTCCCGAATCTCTGCCAGTTCGCCGGCTAGCTCGTCGTTCTCCGCGTCGAACAGGTACGCCAGCAGGTGGACGCTGTGGCCCTCCATCCGGCAGGAGAGCTCGGCTCCCGGCAGCAACGTCAGCCCCGGCGGCAGCGCACCGGCGGCCTCGCGCTGACCGGCGACAGTGTCATGATCGGTGAGCGCGACCACATCGAGGCCGGCTTCGGCGGCACGCCGGATCACGACCGCTGGCGGCTCGGTACCGTCCGAAACGCTGCTGTGAGTGTGCAGGTCGGCGCGCACGCTGCCGACACTAGCCGGGAAGCTGAGGCGAGAGAGCGCCGAACGGAATGTCTAGCTCCTGGCCAGGATCACGAAGGTCGCGAAGCTTCATCGGGTCCACCATCAGCAGGCCGGCGGCCGGCGGCCAGAGCACGACCCACAGCCACGTTCCGCTTACCTCGCCGGCGAACGCGGCCCGGTCAGGGGTCTCCACATTCCACAGCGGGAACTCGTGATTGGCGAACTCCACCACTGCGGCGGGCGGTCCAGTGGCAAACTGCATACCCGGGTCCCGGCCACCGAGGCCGGCGAACCTGGCGCCGAGACCAACGCCCGGTTCCTCGGAGATCAGCATCATCTCGGCCGGGCCGCCGATCGGATTCGGACCGGACAGCGCCACCGAGCAGCCGCGCGTCCCGGTCCGCTCGTCACCCGCTATCGCGAAACCGGTGACCAGCCACCCGAGCGGCAGCGGCCACTGCAGCCAGACCGGGACGTGCGCATCGCGCAGGACACCCTCCAGACCCTCCGGGGACGGGCTAAGCGCCGAGCGCAGCGGGTGGACCTCGCCATGCTGCTCACAGTGGTAGGCGCTGGACCAAATGGTCGGCTCGCGCACTACGCTGTCGCATCGCGGGCAGGTAAGTGCGGATCTCATGTCACACAGCGTTATCCCCCGGATCGTCTGCGTCAAATGCCGACGGCAAGGTAATCTCCGCCGCCCGGACATAATGGACGAGTGGGAGAGCCGGCCCGTCATCCGCCCGAGCCCAGCTCACCCCGGCTGCAGTGCGTGGGCGCTGTCATCAGGGATGAAGCCGGGCGGCTGCTGCTGATCTTGCGCGGTCACGAGCCGGGATTGGGACTCTGGTCGATTCCAGGCGGACGGATCGAGCCAGGTGAGACGGACGAGCAGGCCGTCGTCCGGGAAGTCCTGGAAGAAACAGGGCTCGCCGTGACGTGCGGCCGGCTACTCGGCGCCGTAGACCTGGCCGCCGCCGGCGGCGTCATCATCGAGGTGAGGGACTACCTCGCAGGGCTGGCACCGGGTGCCGCCCCGGCAGCCGCCATAGCGGGCGACGACGCCGCCGCGGTGCGCTGGGTGACCGACGCCGACGCCGACGCGATGGAAGCTCGCGCCGAGCTCACCCCGGGGCTGCTGGCCGCGCTGCGATCCTGGGCCTGACCGCAGCCCTGCCCGCACCCGGGGCAGCTCAGGCCGGCAGTCAGCCCGCGCCGGTGACCGACAAGACCGCGGCCCTCGCAGCGATCGCCGAGCCGCGCGCGCCGGCCATATCCAGGTCAGGCACGAGGGCGATCGCCGACACCGTCGCTTGTTCCTCGCGCAGGAGCGTGTGCGCGTGCACACGGTCCAGGAACCAGTCACGGAACTGCGGCTTGGCTTCGACCACGCCGCCGCCGACCAGATAGACGTGCGGGTCGGTGAAGTTCGCCGCGATCGTCAGCAGCCTGCCGATGGCAATCGCTTGTTGCTCGAAGATCATCAGCGCGAGTTCATCACCCTTCTCCCCGTACTCGCGGACCCGCTTCGCGGCGACGCTGAGCGGCTCAGCCGCCAGCTCATGACCAGGAAACTGCGTCAGCCAGTAGGGCAGCAGGTTTTTCTCGATCGCGGTCAGTGACGCGATGCTCTCGGCGTCGCCTGATAGCCCGCAATTACAGGCCGGCACTGGCTGGCCAGGCGACAGCAGTCCGTCCATTGGCAGCCAGATATGCCCGAGCTCCCCAGCCATCCCGGCGGCTCCGCGGATGACCTGGCCGCCTTCGACCACACCGCCGCCGAGGCCGGTGCCGACGATGACCGACACCGACGAGCGCTGATCAGCCAGTCCGGGGCCGAAATGTTCGTGATGCGCGTACAACGCGGCAGCGTTCGCATCGTTGTTGAACACAACCGGAATCCCGAGACGGAGTTCCAGCGCGCTCCGGACGTCGAAGCCTCGCCACGGCGCGGCCGCAAAGTTAGTCGCACCCATAGAACAGATGACGCCCTCAGCGGTCACGGGCCCGGGCGTGTCGAGGCCGACGGCACGGACCGCGTCACGGGTGATACCCGTCCGCTCCAGCACATCGGCCAGGGCCTGTGCCAGCGCCTCGACCGCGCTGCCCGGACCCTCGCGGACACGACTCGGCGACTCAGCCATCTCCGACACCAGAAAGCGGCCGGCTGAGTCAAGCACTGTCGCATTGATCGTGGTGCCGCCGCTGTCCAGTCCAGCCACGACCCAACGGTCCGAATCCAGCATCAACTCGCCTCCTGCGCGTCCGCCGCAACCTAGCTTGTCAGCTTGGCCCGCGCCGTTGCTACTGCCGACCTGAGCGGCAGCGAGCGGATCGGCCCGGCTCGTGAAAGCGATGCCCAGGGCCCGGCCCCTCCAGCACCAGTTCGGCGGCGGCCGAGTTACTCCGGCGGTTCGAACCGGCTTGTACGGGCAAGTCCTGCCGCCCGGCCCCGAACGGCAACGACCAGGGCGAGCTTCCGCGACGCCTCGTCGATCATCTGGCCGTCCAGCATGGCGGCACCGCGCCGCTGCACGGTCGTGTAGTACTCGTACGCCTCGATCAGCAGCTCGGCACGGTCGTAGTCAGCCTGCGACGGGGAGAACTCGGCATTCACAACGTTGACCTGATCGGGGTGCAGCACCCACTTGCCGTCGAAGCCAATCGCCGCCGCGCTGGCGGCGCTAGCGGCCAGCCCTCCGGTGTCCCTGATGGCCGCGAACGGCCCGTCGACTGCCTGGAGCCCGTGCGCCCTGGCAGCTACCAGGATGCGCAGGTGGGCGTAGTGAAAGGCATCACCCCCTCCGTAGCCGGCCGGCTGCGCGCCGACGGTCAGCGAGCGCATGCCCAGACTGGCCATGAAGTCGGCCGGACCAAAGACCAGCGCTTCAAGCCGCGGTGATGCCGCTGCTATCGCATCGGCGGCAGCCAGCCCAGCCGCGTCCTCGATCTGCGCCTCGATGGCGATCCGGCCCTGCGCCAGCCCAGTAGCTTGCTCGATCTGACTGAGCAGCAGGTCCAGCCAGCCCACGTCCAGCGGGCCCGTTACCTTGGGCAGCACGATGGCGTCGAGCCATTCGCCGGCCTGCTCGACGACGTCGACGACGTCGCGGTAGGCCCAGCCGGTCCTGACGTCATTCACTCGTACCGCTCTGATCTTGCTGCCCCAGCCGCCGTCGCGCAGCGCCTGCACGACCGCACTGCGGCTCCGCTCCTTCTCCGCAGCGGCCACGGCGTCTTCCAGGTCGAGAAAGACCTCGTCGACCGCCAGCTCGCGAGCCTTGACCGCGAACCTGGGGTTACTTGCGGGCACCGCCAGGGTCGTTCGCCTGGGCCGGTATGTACGATCCGTCACGCCGCCTGAGCATAATTGCTGCCGCCAGCCGCCGTCGGCCGGCTGGCTCATGCCAGCCAGGCGAGCTCAGCTGACCAGCCTCGTTGACGAGGCCAGCGGCGGAGACCTCGGCTGGCCGGGCACGGGGCGGCGGGGCCTACGATGGGGCCATGTCCACAGACTCAGCGCCAGCGGCTCGGGGCGTCGTCCTGCCGAGCCCGGAGCAGGTTGCTCAGGCGCTATCGACGGTTAACGACCCCGAGATCCACCGCCCGATCACCGAACTGGGCATGGTGAAGAGCATTGAGGTCACGCCGGGAGGCGTCGTCCTCGTTGGCGTCTGGCTTACGGTGTCGGGTTGTCCTCTCCGCGACACCATCACCAGGGAGGTGACAGCCGCGGTTGGCAAGCTCGGCGGCGTCACGGCGGTGCGAGTCGAGCTGGATGTGATGAGCGAGCAGCAGCGGCAAGAGCTGCAGACCAAGCTCCGTGGCGGGAAGCCGGAGAAGGAGATCCCGTTCGCCAAGCCCGGCTCGCTGACCAAGGTCTACGCGATCGCCAGCGGCAAGGGCGGCGTCGGCAAGTCGTCAGTAACGGTCAACCTGGCTGTGGCACTAGCCGCGCTCGGCCAGAAGGTGGGCTTGCTGGACGCCGACATCTACGGACACTCAGTGCCGCGAATGCTCGGGCGTCACTGACCGCCCGACCCAGGTTGAGCAGATGATCATGCCGCCCACGGCGCACGGCGTCCGGGCCATCTCCAGCGGGATGCTGAAGAAGGGCAACGAGCCGCTGCCGCTGCGCGGTCCGATCCTGCACCGGCTGCTGCAGCAGTTTCTGGCCGACGTATTCTGGGGCGATCTGGACATTCTGCTCCTTGACTTGCCGCCGGGTACCGGTGACGTCGCCATCTCCGCTGCGCACCTAGTCCCGGGCAGCGAGCTCGTCGTCGTGACCACACCCCAGCTGGCCTCCGCCGAGGTCGCCGAGCGGGCCGGATCACTGGCAATCCAGTTGCACCAGCGGGTGGTTGGCGTGATCGAGAACATGTCCTACCTGCCATGCCCGCATTGCGGTGAGCGCGTCGACGTCTTCGGCGCGGGCGGCGGTGTCGCTGTGGCCGAGACACTGACCAGGCTTACCGGCGCCCCGGTGCCGCTGCTCGGCGAGATCCCGATCGACCCGAGGCTGCGGGAGGCAGGGGACACTGGCACACCCCTGGTGCTCTCCGATCCCGATGCGCCAGCGTCCTTGCAGCTCAGGAAGGTCGCCGAGAATCTGGCCGGCCGCTCCAGGAGCCTGGCTGGTCGTCAGCTAGGACTTACGCCAGCCTGAGGCCGCGGAATCTGGCCAGTGGTCAGGTCGCTTCGGAGTCATACGGCGGGCTCTCACCGGGCGTCAGCCGGATGACGGGTGCCGCGCGATTTGCAAGTGTTGCGGTGTTATTACCGTTATGTCCGTTGCCGCCGATGACGACGGAGTCGCTGGTGAGATCATCAAGCAAGTGCTTGCGGACGAAGTGCTTGGGATTAATGTCGGCAAGGTCGAACTGGCTGAACTCGGGACCGAGGTTCTCCTGCAGTTCGGACTTAGCTCCTTCAGCCATCCTGCGCAGTTCACGCAAAGCCCTGCCCGCCTGGGCAGCCATCGAGGGCAGGCGGTCCGGGCCGAACACGATGAGCGCGACGACGCCCAGCACCAAGAGCTTGGGCAAGTCCAAGTCAAACACCGGAAGGCTCCAAGGGCTAGGCTCAGGCAGGCTACGCCGCCTCTGACAGCGTAGCCCGTGATCAGCCCTCATCAGAATCCCGAGCGCGGCAGGTTTCCCTGCCGTACGGCATGCGTTCAGGAACGCGCCGACCCGAGCTTGACGCGCGCGAGCATCGAGTGTCCCTGGCGGTCGAAGATCACCCGGACCGTCGAGCCTGGCGGCACCGACCTGATCGCGTCCATCAGCGAATATGCATTGATAATCGGCTGGCTGCCTAGCTCAGTGATCACGTCGCCAGGGTGCAGGCCAGCGCTCGCTGCCGGACCGCCTGGTGTTACTGGCTGCTCGCCCTGATGCGAGAGGGCTATCTCTGCCCCGGCGCCAGCGTAGTTCTCGTTGAGTGCTGCGCCGAGGACCGAGTGGGTGGCGTACCCGGCCCGGATGAGCTGAACGATGATCCGCCGTGCCTGGTTGACCGGGATCGCGAACCCAAGGCCGATGCTCCCGCCCTGAATCCCGGTCAGCGGATCGCTGCCGAGCGTGTCAATTACCGCGTTCACCCCGATGACCTGGCCGAGAGCATTCACCGGCGGTCCGCCAGAGTTGCCGGGGTTGATCGGGGCGTCGGTCTGGATCGCGTCGAAGAAAGTCTGGGGTGCTTGGCCGGCAGAGCTGCCAGGTTGCACCGGGCGGTTCACGGCACTGACGATTCCGCTGGTCACGGTGTCTGCCAGGCCAAGCGGCGAGCCGATGGCGATGACCGGATCACCGACCGCGACACTGCCCGAATTACCGAGTCGCAGCGCCGGCAAGCCGGTTACGCCGGTCGCCTTGATGACAGCTATGTCGGAGTAGGGGTCCCGGCCGATCAGCCGGGCGGCAGCCGACTTGCCATCACTGAAGTAGACCCGGAGCGAGGCGTTGGCCACCAGCCCGTCCAGGGTCACGACGTGGTTGTTGGTGACGATATAGCCGCCCTGAATGACGAATCCGGAGCCCGTTCCGGCACCGCCGTTGACCTTGATCATGACCACACCCGGCACGTCGCGGGCCGCGACGCCGGCGACTGAGCTCGCGGGCCGGTAGACCGGCGCAGCTGGCCCGAGGCTGACGCTGTAAGCCGGATCGGCCTGGCTGGCCACGTTGCGCGCGGCAACGAAACCACCGATGGCCCCGCCCGCCGCGGCGCTGGCCAGCGACAAGCAGGCGACGAGCCCGGCCAGTCGCCAGCCGTGCAAGCCAGTGGCACGGTCACCGCGATACCGCTCGGCCGCCCACTGGCCAAGATGCACTGGATCCGCAAACCAGTCGAATCTTCCAAAATCGCTCGACCGGCCACCGCCACCCTGAGTCTCCGGCCTGCCGGGTGAGCCCGCGACGTCATGCGTCGGCTGGCCGGACATTCGCTGCCTCCCCATGACGGCCAAAAGGTGTGAGTGACCAGCCGTCATCGGTGCATTCCTGCCCTCGTGCGCACGGCTAGGCATGCACAGCAGGGCAGCTTGCACTACAGCGGACGATGACTAAGTAAGAACCCGCGGGCGCGAGACGTCAGGGCAGGCCCGGCGACGCCATCGTGAACGGGGTAGAACGCGCAGTGTGGAGACCACGTTCACGGCCGACGGTCGCGCTCCCCGGGTTATGCGGCACTACGAGCACGTCTACCGACGGCGTCACCGGCGGTGACGGGGCCTGCGCCTGCGGCTCGCCGCCCGCGATGAACGCAGCCGTGCCAAGACCAGCCAGCAAGACAGCCAGCGACCCGGTAAGGAAGTAGCGGCCGACCCGCTGCTCGGGCCGTCCGGCGTTGCCAGGTACGTCCCATCCGCCCGTCGGTTGCGGCGGTGGCCAAGCGCTCTCGGCCGCGGGCATGCCGTCAGGCAGGCCGGACTCCCTCAGGCTCATCAGCCGGCCGGTCAGCGCGGCGCCTGCGGCCGCCTCGCCTAGCTCATTCATTCTGCGCTTGAGCATCCGGAGCGCGGCGACTTCGTCGCGGCACGACAAGCATCTGGCCATGTGCAGGAGCACGCGTTCGCGCTCGCTGCCCGCGAGCTCACCGTCGATCAGCGCGGACAGCCGCTGGCCGAGGTGCGTCAAGGCTGGCCTCCCTGTACCGCCGGCAGGTCAATTTGCAGCCTCGGCTGCGGCACCGGCGCGCCAAGCCGCCGGGGGCGCCGGTGCTCAAGCGCCTGCCTGAGCTGCGCGCGGCCGCGGTGAATGCGGCTACGAACAGTACCGAGCTTGACACCTAGAGTGTCCGCGATCTCCTCATAGGACAGGCCTTCGATGTCGCAGAGAATCACCGCGGCGCGGTACTCAGGCGCAAGCGCCATGAGTGCCGCGTGGATGTCGCCGTCCAGATGCCGGTCGTCGAATGCCTGAGCAGGAGTTGGCTCGGAGCCACCAAGGCGCGCTTCGGTCTCGTCAGCCAGGCCCTCGAACCTGATCCGCTGCTTCCGGCGCGCCATATCCAGGAAGAGGTTGGTTGTGATCCGGTGCAGCCACCCCTCAAACGTGCCCGGGATGTAGCTGTCCAGCGACCGGAACACGCGAACGAAGACTTCCTGGGTCAGGTCTTCAGCATCGTGGCTGTTGCCGGTGAGTCGGTAGGCGAGCCGGTACACGCGCGCTGAGTGGTCGCGCACGACAGTTTCCCAGCTTGGCGGCGTCCACTGTGCCACCTCAGCAACCTCCACGGCGGGACCTGCCTGCTCTACCATGTCCCCCGACACCGGCTCACATCCTTCAACGCCTGCTCCTACCGCAACCTCTGGCGGGTCGGCGTTGTTCCGTCGATCCGGCCGCTAGCCCAGCATCCGCGCGCCTGGCCCCGGCCTCGACGGTAACTTCGGCCGTAAGCAGATATTTCCCGCTTCCGGCGAGTAAACCCGCGACCGGCGCTGAATGCTCCGCCTGCCTTTCGCACCCGTTAACGCACAAGGTTACCCGGCTGGTTCCCGGACGGCCGGGCTGGCCGCTAGGCTGCGGCCCGGAGGCTACGACACTCAGCGGGAGGTGCTCATTTCGATCAGCGCGGGCACGCTCGCCTATATAGACGACTTCTTGCCTGAGGATGACGCTCTGATCAGCGCCCGGCGGAATGCAGCGGAGGTCGGCGGTGCGATGCCGGTGAGCCCTCTGCTGGGCGGGACCCTCCGGTTCATGGCCGCCGCCATCGGCGCCAGGTCGGTCGTGGAGATCGGCACCGGGTGTGGCACCTCAGGGATCTGGCTACTCCGCGGCATGCGGCCCGGGGCCGTTCTGACCACGGTCGACTCCGAGCCGGAGCATCAGCGACTGGCGCGCAGCGCGTACGTTGCAGCGGGCTTCCCGGCCAGCAGGTACCGGCTGATCGGTGGCCTCGCCCTTGAAGTCCTCCCCAGGCTTGCCGACGGCGCCTACGACATCGTGTTCTGCGACGCCGACCGGCTAGAACTCAGCGCCTATCTGGCAAGCGCGCTGCGCTTGCTCCGGCCTGGCGGCATCGTCTTGTTCAACGCTGTCCTGCCAGGCAGCACAGGATCGGAACGGATGCCGACCGACGCCGAGGTCGAAGCGGCCGCCGACGTCCGAGAGCAGATCCGGGCCGATGAGCGACTGACGCCGCTGCTGTTGCCGGTCGGCAACGGCCTGCTTGCTGCCGCCAAGCAGCCCGACAGCAGCTAGGGACGGACATCGCAGCAACCGGGACGGCGCGAGCGACCGGTGAAGCCAGCAGGGTGAAGCCAGCGGGGTAAGGCCAGCAGGCTAAGGCCAGCGCAGCGTCGGAAGCCTCACCCGGCCTCAGATCGAGGAACCTGCAGCCCGGGCGGCAGGGATGCCCGGGCATATTAAGGCAACGGTTCAGCCGACGGCGGAGTTGAGAGCCTCACCGAGCGCGCGGGCCTCGTCCGGAGTCAGTTCGACCACCAGGCGTCCGCCACCCTCCAGCGGCACGCGCATTACGATGCCTCGGCCCTCCTTGGTGACCTCAAGCGGACCGTCGCCCGTCCGCGGCTTCATCGCCGCCATCCTGCTCCCCTTCCCTGCCCTGGGGCCGCACCGAAACCGCAACCGCCGGGATGGCCCGACGGCCGACGCCTGGCGGTACTCCAGCCAGCCACATACATCTCGATCAGTCCCTCTATTATCCAGGGTTCGGCCGTCCGGCGCTAATGATCAGCATTCCCATCCGCGCAAGCCCGATAACGGCTGATACCAGGGCACTCCGTCGAGCCTGCTCCGCGGCGTTGCTGCGGTGCGGATTCCGCGCTGTCCGCGGCCTTGATTGGCAGCCCCTTAACTGGCCTCCGGCATGTCGGCCCCGCCACGCCTGGTTGCCCGCGGCCGGCGACTCAGGCATGCTCAGCCTCGACAGCTTCACGCCGGCGAGTACGGCACCTGAGGGCCGCCAGCGCAGCAGGAGCGGTGCACCAGGAGCCGGCCACCGGGAGTCGCGCACGAGGAAAGGAAGCGCAGTGACCGACAGCGTGCTTCACGAGGTCGACGGCGCGGTCGCCACGATCACGATTAACCGGCCCGCAGCCCGGAACGCTCTGACGACTGACACCAAGGTGGCCCTGCTTGAAGCGCTACGGGACTGCAGCGCGAACGAGACGGTGCGTGCCGTCGTCCTCACTGGTGCCGGCCAGGCGTTCTGCTCGGGCCAGGATCTGAGAGAGCATGCTGATCTGCTGGCCGCGGGCTCGTCTCCGCTCAACACCGTCCGGCGGCACTACAACCCGATGATCGAGACGATCGCGGGAATGCCGAAGCCCGTGATTGCCGCACTGCCCGGAGTCGCCGCCGGAGCAGGGGCCGCGCTCGCCTTCGCCTGCGACTTCCGGATCGCAGCTGAGCGGGCAAGCTTCCTGCTGGCGTTCGCCAGAGTCGGGCTGGCCGCAGATTCAGGCGCGTCGTGGACTCTGCAGCGGCTAGTCGGCCCGGCCAGGGCCGCCGAGATGCTGATGCTCGCCGAGCCAGTCGACGCGGCGACCGCACTCCGCCTCGGATTGCTGACGTCCGTCGTCCCGGACGCGGAACTGCCCGCTGCGGCAGCTGGCCTGGCCGCCAGGCTAGCTGACGGCCCGACGCTGGCTTATGCGGCGATCAAGGAGGGCCTGCAGTACTCAAGCAGCCACAGCCTGGCCGAATCCCTGGAGAAGGAAGCCGACCTTCAAGAGCGGCTCGGGGACACCGAAGACCACCAGGCAGCGACGCTGTCGTTCGTGAACAAGCAGGCTCCGGTTTACCAGGGCCGCTGATGCGGCGGCGGCGTGATCCAGCATCACACGGCCCGGCACCAAGCCGCAGCGAGCGAGCGCCATCGCCTGGCTAGAACACCGCTGGCGCGCGGAGCGCAGTCTCCTCGTGCGCGGCGACGATCTGCTCGACCGCCTCGACGAGGTCCATCAGCTCCATCCGCTCGTACCGCCCTGACGGTGAGCGCCAGGAAACCTCATCCCCGCGCCGCCAGACCGTCAGGTGACGGCTGATGGAGAGCACCGAGATGCTGTCCAGGTCAGCACGCACGATGCTGCTGAGGCCCCGGTCGGCAAGCATGGCCTCGAGTTCGTCGGTCAGCCAGTCGGCGCCGTACCTCGGCCTGCCGACGTGGTCGGGCAGGACGGCCGGCGGTATGCGAAGTGAGAACCACACCGCTTTGCCTGGCACCTTCCAGTTGCCCAGCCGCGATCGGCTCAGATGACAGCCCCACTGGCCAGCGGATAGACCTGCCACCACCTGAAGCCCGCGGCCGCTCACCGAGTCGAGCGGAGCATCGGACATGCCGGGACGGCTGCCAGGCGCCCAGCCGCGCTCGGTATCGAACACCTTGCACACGAGTTCCCGGGTGCGGCTTGTCCCGCGAAGGTACACCCAGATCTCCGGTATGCCCGGCCGCGGATCGCTGCCGAGCTGCCGCTTCAGCCACGTTGCGCTGGGCGTGAAGGGTGTTGGCTGCCAGTTCGCTTGCCATCGTGACGCCGTCGTGCACGAGGCCCGAAGGGATCGACAGGCTGGAGATAGCTTCACGGAAGAACCGCCGCGCTGCTGCCGCGCAGGTGGTGTCGACGGGCAGCGGGCGGGCAAAGCAGCCGCCGTTGCTGATGCCGGCGTCGGCGAGCCGCTCGCTTGGATCAGGCAGGAATGCGAGTGCTTCAGCCACCGGTGCCGCAAACAGGCCCACCGGCGGCACGGGCACTCCACCGGGAGCGGTCCCGTGCGGGCTGCCCGGGCGCACGGGCATGCTAACTGCCGATGAGTCCAGCCCGCTCCCGCCGCTGTCGGCAGGCGTTGGCGGCCGCATGCTCCTCCGCCCTCCCGAGTTAAGCCTCTTCGCAGCCCAGATTATGGGTATTGTGCGAAGTTTCGCAATGGATTCGGTTAATGTCGCGGCAATTGGCTGAGCACAGTGCCACGGATCAGCGGCACTCGAGACCGGCGGGTGGCCTTTGGCACGCCATTCTGGCCCCAGGCAGGTGGCAGTGTCCAGAGCCGGGACGAGCGCCCGCGCCGCCGACCCGGCATCGTTATCGTCCCAGGCACGCGTGCCTCAGGAAGCCGACCGTGGTAACCGACTGCCAGCATCGGGCCACAGCCAGCGCCGACAGCGGCCGCCTAATAACAACCCGGCCCAGATAAGTCAAGGGGTGATCTCATCGGAAAGAGCGGAGCAACGCCCGGCCGCTAAGCCGAGCGTTGACGCTAACGCAAGCAAATACTTATGTGCATACCAGCCGGGAACGCGTTCGATTCCTAACACCATTCCGGCAATTCGCGATCCCTGCCCTAGGCAGCAAGATACGCACGCAGCTGACGCCAGCGGTATCACCAAAGACCAAAAGAGCCTTGCCGAATCCGGCCCGGTCGGCGGCGAATCCTGACAGGAGCGACTGGCGAGGTCATGACACGCCAGTTCACTTATCCGAATTCATAACATCGCAGGTCAGAGGCCCGTCAGGAGGATAGCCGGGGAGTCGGGCCCGGCATGCATCAGGTCCTCGCGGAGGCAAGCCAGATAATTGCCCGTCCCGCCTTCACAAACACGCAGAGAACGAGCTCAGACCATGGTCCTCGGCAAATTCGGCGTGAGCGGCCGACGGCGGGCAAAATGACGTTGCCAGCTTCTGGCAGTACCCCCGGGGCTAAGTCCGCCGCTCCGCCTCAGCCGCAGCGCGGCTGACACAGTCGGCCAGGTGATCGTTGACGACGCCGCAGGCCTGCATCGTGGCGTAGGCGGTGACCGGGCCGGCGAACTTGAAACCCCGGCCGCGCAGGTCCTTAGCCAGCGCCTTGGACTCGTTCGTGGCGGGCGGCACGTCGGAGAGGGTAACCGGAGCCTGGACCTGACCGCCCGCGTACTGCCAGACCAGGTCGGCCAGACCAGCTTGGAGCCCGAGTGCGGCACGGGCGTTGGCGATGGCGGCCTCGATCTTCGCACGGTTCCGGACGATGCCGGGATCAGCCAGCAGCCGCGCGACGTCATCGGGCCCGAAGCTGGCGACCGCCTCTATGTCGAAACCCCGGAAGGCCAGCCTGAAGTTCTCCCGCTTGCGCAAGATCGTCAGCCAGGACAAGCCGGACTGGAACGCTTCCAGGCACAACCGCTCGAAAATGCCGCGGTCATCCCGTACCGGCCGTCCCCATTCCTCGTCGTGATAGCTGAGGTAGTCGGGCGCGCTCAAGCTCCACGGGCACCGAAACAGTCCGTCCGGGCCAGGGACAGGCAGCCCCGCCGTCATTCGCGCTCACCGGGCAGGCCGCCGAGTGAGGGCTGCGTGCGCAGCACAGCAGCCGCGGCTGCCGGATCGGATGCAGCGATCTCATCACCGAGGCTCGCCAGCCCGGCACTGTCGTCTTCATCAGGTCCCGGCCCCGGCCCGACCGCCTCGGCCAGCCGCTTGCGCAGCCAGTCGATCTCCGCATCCCGCTCAGCGATAGTTCGCGCAATGAGCGACAGCGCGTGCTCAGTGGCTCCGGCGTGGTAGCCGAGCAGCGCGGCCGGCGGCCGGTACCCGGCAACGTCGGACCAGGTGCGGAATTCCGGCCGGACTGGCAACTCTGGCCGCTCGCGCCCGAGCTCTCCGCCCCGGCCCATCGCGACCACGACGACGCCGCCGAGGATCACGGCAGCGGCAACGATGATGACAACAGGCACATCGCAATCGTGCCACGGACTCGGGGCTGCTGGCGCATCACCGTAGCCGAGCTCGCCCTCACGTCATCTCGGTGAAATTCTTCTGGGCAGTATTCAGGGTGTGCGCTTCCACGATGATCCGCACGACATCGTCAGGGTCGTCAGCTATCTGGATCAGATCCGGGTCGGCTGGCGACACCTTGCCCGTCGGCAGCATCGTGTCAGTAATCCACGCGCGCAAGCCCTTCCAGTAGTCACTGCCGACGAGCACGATCGGGAACCTGGTGATCTTGCCCGTCTGGACCAGCGTCACGGCCTCGAATAGCTCATCCAGCGTCCCGAAGCCCCCTGGCAGCACGACGAAGGCTTGTGAGTACTTGACGAAGACCGTCTTGCGCACGAAGAAGTACCGGAACTCGAGGCCGATCTCGACGTACTCATTGAGGCCCTGCTCCAGCGGCAATTCGATGCCCAGACCGACAGAGACGCCGCCCACGCTGGCCGCGCCCTTGTTCGCCGCCTCCATGATGCCGGGTCCGCCGCCGGTGATCACGGCGTATCCGGCGCGCGCCAGCCCTGACCCGATCTGCTCGGCGCAGTCGTATTCGGCCGTGCCCGGCCGGGTTCTCGCCGACCCGAACACCGAGACCGCCTGCCCTAGCTCCGCCAGCAGTCCGAAGCCCTCGACAAACTCGGCCTGGATCCGGAGCACTCGCCAGGGATCGGTATGCACCCAGTCGCTCGGCCCGCGCCAGTCGAGCAGTCGCTGGTCGGTCGTGGTCTTGGGGATGTGCTTACCCCGCAGCGTGGCGGGCCCCTGCCGGCGCAACCGACGGCGTGGCTCCGAATACAAGCTCATGGCCCATAAGGTAGCCGCAGGCTACCGATGATCAGCCAACGGACCGGCGGGCGCCGGCGGCCTGCTGAGCGGCCGCTAGGAACTGACGCCGTGATCTCGGAGGATTTCGTTCAGTGCGGCCTTGTCGTGCGCGGCGCCGTCGGCGAGCCGCCTCAGCACCAGAACGCAGGGCATGCCGAACTCGCCGCCGTCGAACTTGCGCATCCGGGTGCCGCCGACGCACACCGACCAGGCCGGGACCTCGCCTGGCGGCAGTTCCTCGCCGGTCTGGACGTCGATGACATGGCTGGACTTCGTCAAGATCGTGCCAGCGCCAAGCACCGCGCCGGTTCTGACCCGCGCGCCCTCCACCACCATCGACCTGGAAAAGATCATGGCGTCATCCTCGATCACGACCGGCACCGCGTTCGGCGGCTCGAGCACGCCACCAATACCGACGCCGCCGGCGAGGTGCACGTTCCTGCCGATCTGCGCGCACGAACCGACGGTCGCCCAGGTGTCCACCATCGTGCCCGAGTCGACGTAGGCGCCGATGTTGACAAAGGACGGCATCAAGACAGCACCCGGCGCCACGTAAGCGCCCCACCTGACAATCGAGCCGGGTACCGCGCGGACGTCGTCAAGGCGGGTCGTCAGCGGCACCCGGTCGTTGTAGCGGAACCCGCCGATCTCCGTGGCGACCATCGGCATGAGCCGGAACGCCAGCAGGATGGCGCGCTTGGCACGCTCGTCCACGACGACCTGATCCGACCCCGGATCGATCCAGGCGACCCTGGCCTGGCCCGCATCGATCATGTCCACTGCCAGGTAGACGAGGTCTCTGGCCACGGCGTCGGCAGGCGTCAGGCTCGCCCGGCGGTCCCAGAACTCATCGATGTCAGCGGGCAGCGGAGAGGTAACGGCCTCACCGGCGGGCGCGGCCGACTCGGGTACGTGCGTCATAGCCAGCGAGCCTAGTAGCCGCGCATCCGGCCACCGCAAGTGGCTTGGGACCGCCTGCCCGCCGCATCGCCGGCAACAGGTAGCGTCAGATCGTGCCGAGCCGCCGCATGCCCGCCCGCGCCAGGCGGCGGTCCAGCGTCTCGGCGGCGCTTGTAGTTCTGTCGATCTGCCTGGTCCTCGCGGTGCTGGCCATCAAGTTCGCCGGCAAGCCGCCGCCCAGGCCGACCGCGTGCCTGGCGGGCCCCGGTAATCAAGCGGTCCAGCTCAGCGTCAGCCAGGCAGGCATCGCGGCGACGATCGCCGGCGTCGCCACCGACCGTGGAATGCCGACCAGGGCGGTCGCCATCGCCTACGCGACTGCCCTGCAGGAGTCGAAAATGGCCAACCTGCACTACGGCCTCCAGGACTCGGTCGGCGTCTTTCAGCAGCGGCCGTCGCAGGGCTGGGGCACGGTCGCGCAGATCGAGAATCCCGTCTATGCGACTGGCCGGTTCTTCGAAGCGCTGGCACAGGTCCCGCGGTACCGCCGGCTGCCGATCTACGTAGCTGCCCAGGACGTCCAGCGCAGCGCCGACGGGTCCGCCTACGCGCAGTACGCTGAAGTAGGAACTGAAATGGCCCGCGCATTCAGCGGGGTGCAGCCGCACGCGGTCTGGTGCAGCTACGGCTCTCCTGTCGGACATCTCCGGCTGGCAGCGGCCCGGACCTCGCTCGGCAGCGCGTTCGGAAGACTGGACAGCAGGCTGGCCGGCGACCCCGGCGCGCGCGTGGATGTAAGCAGTGTCCGCGAGGGCTGGGCGGTGGCGGTCTGGCTGGTGTCGCACGCGGCCAGGTACGGCATCACCGACGTGCGGTACGCGGGGTTCCAGTGGCTAAGTACCAGTTCCGGCCACTGGAAGCCGGTGCCGGGCGCGGCACGCCGGCCGGGCGCCAGCGCGGCGGTGGTGTTCGGCTGATAACCTGCGGTCCCGGGATCGGCTGCTTGCGCCTCGATCCTGCTGGGACGCGATACTGGTGGCGAGCCGCGACACTTGGGTCAGCCGCACCGCTGGTGCACGAGGGCGCGGATGGAAGAGGAGAACGCGGAAGTGACCTACATCATCACGCAGCCTTGCGTCGATGTGCTGGACAAGGCCTGCATCGAAGAGTGCCCGGTCGACTGCATCTACGAGGGCGAGCGGATGCTCTATATCCACCCCGACGAGTGCGTTGATTGCGGTGCCTGCGAGCCCGTCTGCCCGGTCGAGGCCATCTTCTACGAAGACGATGTGCCAGACCAGTGGAAGGATTACTACAAGGCCAACGTGGAGTTCTTCAGCGACCTCGGATCGCCTGGCGGCGCTTCCAAGGTAGGCAAGATCGAGAAGGACCACCCGATCGTGGCCGTTCTTCCTCCACAGGAAACCGAGCACTAGACCGGGAACGGGCAGTGGCGGCACGCAGCACGACCACGCACGCGGCTGCGGGTGCCGGTGCACCAACGGCAGCGGCGCGGCTGCCGGCTTTCCCCTGGGACTCACTGGCTGGTGCGGCTGAGCTGGCCCGGCAGCACCCGGACGGGATTGTCGACTTGTCCGTCGGCACTCCGGTCGACCCGGTGCCGGACGTAGTCAGGGCTGCGCTGCGGGCCGCTGACAACTCACCCGGATACCCGGCTACGGCCGGTACGCCGGCGCTTCGCGAGGCCGCCGCACGCTGGCTGGCGCGACGGCACACAGTCAGCGTCGAGCCGGAGGCGGTGCTGCCAGTCATCGGCACCAAGGAGTTCATCGCCTCGCTGCCTGCAGCGCTTGGCTGTGGTCCAGGCGACATCGTCGCCTACCCTGCGCTCGCATATCCCACCTACGACGTGGGCGCCCGGCTGGCAGGCGCAACTCCGGTGCCTGTGGACGGCATCGTCTCGCTCGGGCCGCAGCGAGTGCCTCTGTTCTGGCTGAACTCGCCAGCCAACCCCACCGGCCAGGTGCTGCCCGCTGACCACCTGCGCAAGGTCGTCAGCTGGGCGCGCGAGCGCGGCACGGTGGTCGCCTCCGACGAGTGCTACCTCGAACTGGGCTGGGACGCCACGCCCCTCTCCGTGCTGCACCCGGACGCTTGCGGCGGCTCGCATCAGGGCCTGCTGGCCGTGCACTCACTGTCCAAGCGGTCCAACCTGGCCGGGTACCGAGCCGGATTCGTGACTGGCGATCCGGCCCTGATCGCGGAATTGCTCGAGATCCGGAAGCACGCGGGCCTGATGGTGCCCGCACCGGTGCAAGCCGCGATGACGGCCGCGCTCACCGACGACGCGCACGCCGACGACCAGCGCGCCCGATATGCTGCCCGCCGCGCTCTCCTCTGGCCTGCGCTGGAAGCCGCCGGATGGGCGGTCCACCACTCCGAAGCCGGCTTGTACCTGTGGGCGACCCATCCGGTCCTGGACTGCCGAGCGTCGGTGCAGCGGCTGGCGGCGGCTGGCATCCTGGTAGCGCCGGGCGAGATCTACGGAACAAGCGGCGCACGGTACATCCGGGTCGCCCTGACCGCCACTGACGAGCGGATCGACGCCGCCGTCAGCCGGCTCGCTCAACTGGCCTGACGTAGCCCTTGCCAGGTAGCGGATAAGCCATCGGTTAAGTAACGATCTGGCGTTACCATGCCGCTGGAGGCGGGCGTTATGACTGGCTAGTGCGGCGAGCCTGCGGGCGCGTTGCTGGTGCGGCGGCGGGAGGTGCAGACGGCGGATGCCGGATTCAGAGACGTTTGACGCCTTCTACGCGCGCACGGTGTGGAACGTCACCAGTCAGATACGCGCGCTGGCGGGTAACGACGGCACGGCTGATCACGCCATCAGGGAGGCCTACGCCAAGGCTTACCAGCAGTGGTACCAGGTCTCCGGCTATCGCGACCCGGAGGGCTGGGTCCTCGCGACCGCCACTGACGCCTACGAGCGCCGCAGCGCCGAGGCTGTCGGGCTCAGCCGCGACTACGCAACCCGCGGCACCGACTCCGGGACCTGGCCGGGAATCTACCGACCGGTCGCGGAGCCCGGCCCCATCGGCGGGCAACACAATGGCGGACAATCAGGCATCGGAGAACACGGCGCCGGGCAGGGCGAGCCGCTCGCTGATCCGGACGCGACCGTTGCTCCCTCATGGCGCCCTTCCCCGGAGGTCGGCGGCAGCCCGGGCGGAGCCGGCGCTACGGGACTCGGCCCGGATGGACCCGGCCCGGATGGACCCGGCCCGGATGGACCCGGCCCTGATGGACCCGGCCCTGATGGACTCAGGTCCGATGGACTCGGCAGCGGGCAACGTCCCAGAGCGCCTGGCCGCAGCGGGCTCGGCGGCAGGCCCAATCAGCCGGGCGGCCCGGGCCGGCTGACGCAGCATCGGCCAGCTAGGGTCGCGCCGGAACCTGATCATCGCCGGGGTCGCAGCGGCCGCGGTGGTGATCGCCGTCATCGCTTACGGTTTGGGCGGCAGCCATAAGCCGCCTGCTCCGGCTGCGAGCCCGGGGACGACTGCCAAGGCCGCATCTAAACCCAAGCTGCACATGCTGGCAGCCGGGCGGACGGGCCGGCGATCCGCGATTCCGTGGCCTCTGGTGGGACCCGGCTGGGCGCTGGCCGAGTTCTCCACTGCTGGGCCGAACGCAGCCGGCGAGGCCTCGGGCACTGGCGGCCACAGGTACACCACGTACCTGGTGGATCCTGACGGCGGCAAGTACAAGATCACCACTTCTACTGCTGGCCCTGAGCCAGAGCTCACAGCGTGGTCCGGGAACGGCGAGACAGCGCTGTTCGGTGCCACCAGCGCAGCTCCCGGCGGTGTCAGCAGCTACCAGTTGCTGAACGTGCATACGGGGCAGTTCGCCCAGCTGCCACTCCCGGCCGGCGTAGTGCCGGTCGGATTCGCCAGGCCGCTCGGCCTTGCCATCCTGGCAGTGCGCCAGGGACCGGCCGAGTTCCATCTCCAGCGCTACAGCCTCAGTGGCCAGCTTCAGAAGACCCTGGCCTCGATCCCGCGCAACCCCGGCGAGAGCCTGGGCCCCGGTCTCTGCGGCTCCGGTACGGCCTGTGCCATTAGCTCGCCGGACGGGCTGACTGACGTCTGGGGCATTCTCGGCAATCAGATGCAGGTACTCAGCAACGCAGGCGGCAAAGCCCGCCGGCCGAAAGTGCCCGGCAGCGGCCATCCGTCGCCCTGCGTGCCGATCAGCTGGTGGAACGACACCACGATTCTGGCCGACTGCGGGGTCACCGAAGCGCCCGACGTCGCGACCCGGCTCTGGCTAGTGCCGGACAACGGATCCGCGCCCACGGCGCTGACCCCGCCTAACGCTACCGGGAGCGGCAGGATCGATAACGCCTGGCTGGCTGGTCAGACGACCTACGTGGCCTGGCAGACGGCGAAGCAGTGCCCGTCCGCGCCCAGCGGTTCGGGCGGGATAGACATCGGGCCGCTCAGCCAGGCACCGGACGCCGGTATTACGGTTCCAGGCGCCACCAACAACTTCAGCACCATCGTCGGCAGCCAGGGAAAGCGGCTGCTCGTGCTGACCCAGACCCAGTGCCCGGGAACATCGTCGCTGCTCTGGTTCAACCCGTCGGCAGGTACCACACAGACCGTCCTGACCGCGCCGGCGTCCGAAGTAGGAGTAATCGCCGCCGTGCCGTTCGGCAATGGACCGACCGGCGTCAGCAACGGTCAGTACTAGGCGTCGCCGCAGGCGAGTACCAAGGGAAGCCGGGCTCAGCTAGGCCAGCGTCGCTTACTGCTGAACCTGGCCTCCGCTGCGCCAGTACTCTCCGTCGGCGCGGGCCAGGAACTCCTCGTCGACCAGATACCGGCGCAGTGCGGCATAGTCGCTGAAGAGCGAGCCCAGCGCCCGGTTGACGGCTTGCTCGGGGTAGCGGACACCCGGCTCGAATGCTTGCGCGATCTCGTCGAGCAACAACAGCCGCCGGGATCGCTTGGCCGGCATCACCTCGATCCTGCCGTCACGCACGAATCCGGATAGCCGGGCGTCGCGAGCGAGCGAGTCCGCGACGTTGGTGATGCCAGGCGGTGTCGTCCCGGACTGTCTCATGCCGCAGATTATTGCCCGGGATGGCCCCCGAGTCTCAATCGCTTTTTAACACCTGCCTCACTGCCCGCAAGGCGAATCCCGCCTACTGCGATCGCGCCGGAGCAGCGCGCGGACCAGGTCATTAGGCTGGCAGGCGTGTTCAGCCTCTACGACACCCGGCTGCGGACAGTGGCGGAGATTGTGCCCGCCCGGCGCGGTCAGCTCCGCATGTACGCCTGCGGACCGACGGTGTACAGGTTCGCCCACGTCGGCAACATGCGGACGTTCCTGCTGCCGGACCTGATCCGACGCAATGCCGAGCGGCATGGCTGGTCGGTGATCGTCTGCCAGAACATCACAGACGTCGGTCACCTGGCGGACGACAACGAGCCCGACCCTGACGGCGAGGACAAGGTACTGACGCAGGCCCGCGCCGAGGGGAAGTCCGCCCTTGACGTCGCGCGCTTCTACGAAGATGCGTTCTGGGCGGACTGCGCCGCGCTGAACATCGCGAAGCCGGACTACGCGCCGCGCGCATCGGAGTCGATTGACCTGATGATCGAAATGATCGCCAAGCTGATCGATACCGGGCACGCCTACCCGGCTGGCGACGGCTCGGTGTACTTCGACGCGCGCAGCGTTCCTGACTACGGGGCTCTCTCCGGTAACCGGCTGGACGAGCTCAGGCCCGGGTACCGGTTCACCGGTGGAGTGGACGACAACAAGCGGTTCCACGCTGACTGGGCGCTGTGGAAAGCAGCCCCGGCTGGCCGGGAGCTGACCTGGGCCGCGCCGTGGGGTACCGGGTTCCCCGGCTGGCACACCGAGTGTTCGGCTATGTCGCTGAAGTTTCTCGGCGACGTGATCGACATCCATAGCGGCGGGATAGATCTGCGCTTCCCGCATCACGAGGACGAACGGGCCCAGTCCAATGCGGTTGCCGGGCACGAGGTGGTCAGGCACTGGGTGCACGGCGAGCACGTGCTGTTCGAGGGCCGCAAGATGGCCAAGTCCACTGGCAACGTGGTGCTGCTGGCAGACGTGGTAGCGCGCGGGCTCGATCCCCTCGCCACCCGGCTCGCCTTCCTTGACCATCGCTATCGCCAGCAGATGAACCTGACCTGGGACACGCTGGCTGCTGCGGACGGCACCGTTCGCAGGTGGCGTGAGCTAGTAGCCGACTGGGCCACCGAACCCAGCAAGCCGATGTGCGCGGAGTACTGGTCCCGGATCACCACAGCCCTCGACGAGGACCTGGACAGCCCCGCGGCTATCCGGGCGCTGCGCGAGCTCGCCAGGGACAGCGAGATCCCGCCGGGCTCGAAGTTCGAGACGTTCGCCGCTGCCGATCGCATCCTCGCCCTCGACTTGGTCAGCCTCGTCGGGCAGCCCCGGTCGGCCCCACCGCTACCGGACGGGGCCGAGGCCAAGCTCGCCGAGCGAGCAGCTGCCCGCGAGCGGAGCGACTTCGCGGCCGCTGACCAGCTCCGTGACGACCTGGCCAGGCTCGGCGTCGCCGTCAGTGACACGCCTGACGGCCAGACGTGGACGGTGACTCCCGCGTCTCGCAGCGGGTCCGATTCGCCCCGTTAGCCTGACCTGCGCCACGCTCCGGACCATGGTCAATGTGAATCATCTCGGTGGCGCGGGACGGCCCGCGTCTGCCGACGCAACGGATCGATGCTTGCCCGGCGGATTACGCAACGAATCAGCGCTGATGCGCATGAGGCGCCAGCGCATCAACGGGCCTGCGGAATCTACGCTGGACAGACCTAGATCATCGGGCCACGAGCCGACCATCCGCCCGGATCATCCGCCGAACGGGAGCGCTTGACCATGACGGAAACCACGCGCAGCTGCACTCACGCGAGGACGTACCTGATGTGCCCGCCTGAGTATTTCGCGGTCCAGTACGTCATCAACCCGTGGATGGACCCGGACCGGCCGGTCGATGCTGACCTGGCGATGCGTCAGTGGCGGCGGCTCGGCCAGGCGTATGCCGGACTGGGCCACTCCGTGCGGACGATTACCCCCGAGCCGGGTCTGCCGGACATGGTCTTCGCGGCGAACGGCGCCACAGTCATCGACGGCAAGGTGCTCGGCGCACGGTTCAAGTACCCGCAACGCCAGGCTGAGGCTGCCGCCTACCTCGACTGGTTCCGCGGCAATGGCTACGAGAAGATCCGCGAGTCGGATGTGCTGAACGAAGGCGAGGGCGACATCGTCTTCGCCGGCCGGGCCATCCTGGCTGGCTACGGCTTCCGCAGCGACGAGGCCGTGCGGCAGGAACTGACGCGACTCTACGGGCTGCCGGTCATCAGCCTCCGCCTGGTGGACCCGCGGTTCTACCACCTCGACACGGCGCTCGTCGTACTGGACGAGGACACCGCCGCCTACTATCCGGCCGCCTTCGACGACGCCGGGCGGGCCGCGCTGGCCTCACATTTCAGTCAGCTGATCGAAGTGAAGGACGAAGACGCCGAAGTGCTCGGCCTGAACGCCATCAGCGACGGCCGCAACGTTGTGCTCCCTGAGCAGGCGACCGGTTTCGCGGCGCAGCTGACCGCCGCTGGATTCAACCCGGTCGGAGTCGATATGTCCGAGCTACTCAAGGCGGGTGGCGGGCCGAAGTGCTGCACCCTGGAACTGCGGTAGCCGGAAAACAAGCCGAGGGCAGGAGAGTATCGATGGCAAGCACAAGCCCCGACATGGCAGCCCGCTTGCGCGCCCAGGCGGCAGCGCACAGCGCTCACAACTACAACCCGCTGCCGGTGGTGATCTCGGACGCTGAGGGCGCCTGGGTCACCGACGTCGACGGCAAGCGCTACCTGGACATGCTGGCCGCTTACTCGGCCATCAATTTCGGCCACCGTCATCCGAGGCTAGTTGCCGCGGCCCAGCGCCAGCTGGAGCGCGTCACGCTAGTCAGCCGCGCCTTCGAGCACGATCAGTTCGGTCCGTTTTGCGCCGAGCTGGCAGCGCTCGCGGGCATGGAGATGGTGCTGCCGATGAACACCGGCGCAGAAGCGGTCGAAACGGCCATCAAGACCGCGCGTAAGTGGGGTTACGAGGTCAAAGGCGTGCCCGATGGCGAAGCCGTCATCGTCGTGTTCGACGGTAACTTTCACGGCCGGACCACCACAATCGTCAGCTTCTCCACTGACCCTGACGCGCGTGACGGCTTCGGCCCTTACACGCCAGGTTTCCGCATCGTTCCGTTCGGCGACCTTGCGGCACTGGCCGCGGCCATGGATGACAAGGTCGTCGCGGTGCTGGCAGAACCCATCCAGGGCGAGGCGGGTGTACTGGTACCGCCGTCCGGCTTCCTGACCGGCGTGCGCGAGTTGTGCACTGCGCACGGTGCGCTGTTCATCGCCGATGAGATCCAGACCGGCCTGGGCCGCACTGGTACCACATTCGCCTGTGAGCACGAAGACGTCGTTCCGGACATGTACCTCCTGGGCAAAGCCCTCGGCGGAGGCATCGTGCCGGTGTCCGCGGTCATTTCGTCGAGCGACGTGCTCGGTGTCTTCAAGCCCGGCCAGCATGGCTCTACCTTCGGCGGCAACCCGCTGGCCTGCGCAGTAGCCCGCGAGGTCATCGCGATGCTGGCGACTGGCGAGTTCCAGGAGCGCTCGGCCAAGCTCGGCGCGCACATGCTTGACCGGCTGACTGCTCTGCCGCAGCGCAAGGTCAAGGACGTGCGGGGCCGGGGCCTGTGGGCGGGAATCGAGTTCGCCGACTTGTCCGGACGAGTTGCCTGCGAGGAGCTAGCGAAGCGAGGCGTGCTCGCCAAGGACACCCACGGCTCTACCATCCGGCTGGCACCGCCGCTGGTCATCAGCGAGGACGATCTGGACTGGGCGATCGATCAGGTCGAGGCGCTCGTCCGCTGATCTCGGGCCCCGCTAGAGGGCCTGGCTGCCAGGTATTTCGCCTGGCAGCCAGGCTGGGAGTACACGGCTGGGCGACTGACGCCCTTGGCCGGCAACAGCGTGGTTAATGGCACTGTGGTTAGCGGCACTGTCGACTAGCGGCGCCGTGGTTAGTCGCACTGTCGGTCAGCGGCACGGGGGGCCGGAGACGGCCACGCTCGCGCTCGCGGTGCAGGGCTGCGGCCGGGCCGCCCGCCGACCCCGGTGCGGCGGGTGCGGCTGACGGCCGTTGATCTTCGCTAGCTGCCGGCCGAGCTGGGCGCGGCGGCTCGCGTCCGCTGCGCGGATCGCGTCGGCTACCCGCTCCGCCGCTATCGCCTGCGAGATGTACGGGTGCATGTGTCCTCCTCGATGCTGTGAACCTTGGTCAGGTCCATGGCATTGAGACTCCCGGTAAGGGGCCGGGAAACGGATCGGGAGCAGTCCCTATTTCGCGGGCGTGGTTGCCTTAGAGCAGGCCGCGGCTGCCCGAAATGGGGCATGAGGTGCAGCTAAGCGCCTAAGCGCAGGCCCAAAATACGGCTTCGCGCTTACCGGCCCGGTCGGCGGGAGGTCCAAGGCCGTCCGCTGCCCTCCCGCGAACCGTTCTGCTGAGGCCGCCGGTCAGCGGGCGAACCGGACGCCTGGCTGGCCCGGTGCTCCCGGCTTGGTCTGGACCATACAGCGAAGGCATACACCGCGCCGCCCGCGGCGCACACAGCGCCACCGAAGAGGAACCATTTGCCGGCCGAGGTATTGGTGACCAAGATGCTGCCGCCAGCTGAGTTAGTGCTGAGAACAAGCGTGACCAAGATCCACCCGGCCGCCGGAAGCACGCCGCCCAGGGCGCTACGCATCCCGGCGGAGCCAAGAACGCAGGTGGCGAGGATCGCCACGTCGAACAGGATCGCAGCGAGGGGAGCTGGCCCCGCGCTGTACTGAAACGTGCCGATGAGCCCGAGAAGCGCCCCGAGCAGGAACAATGCCACGTACGCGGCTACCGTGACAGCCCGCACTGCACCACCACCGGGCGCATCCCCGGCGGGAGTGCCACGTGTGCTGTTCACCCCAGCAGGCTAGCTGAGGCCCGCGAACAGGTCCGGTTCTCGGTCCCCCGGCGCGGCCCCGGGCCAGGAAGGCCCAGCTAGCAGCGTGTAGTACTCGATGCCGAGTGCGCGCTGACCAACGTTGTTGGAGAGCGCGAAGAACGGGCTGTCTACGGCGATCTGGGTGGCGTGGGCGCGCATCGCGGCGAGCTTGGCATCCAGGAAAGCCCGGGCGTCGATCGCCGTGGTGACCTTCTCGTCGTCGGTGCCGAACGGCAGCTCGTCCACCGACTCGACCCGGCTGAAGTCTGTCCCGCCCACCTGCTGGCCGCCGCCGCCGGCCGAGTCCGGGAGCAGTGCCATCGCTTCGGCCAGTACCGAACGCGGGATCGCAGTCGCGTAGAACTTGCTGACCAGGCCATCGGCGAGCTCGAATGCACGCCAGGCCACCCGGTGCGCCTGAATATGGTCCGGGTGTCCGTAGAAGCCGTTGGCGTCATAGGTCACCACGACCTGCGGCTGTACCTCGCGGATAACGGTCAGCAGCTGACTCGCCGCGTGCTCGACATCCGCCTGCCAGAAACTGCCCGGCCAGTCATTGGCCGGCGTGCCCATCATGCCCGAGTCGCGCCACCGGCCAGGCCCGCCGAGGAACCGGTGATCGGTCACGCCCAGCGCCTGGCAGGCGGCGGCAAGCTCACCGATCCGGTACTGGCCAAGCCCGCCGTCCGCGTCCCAGGCCAGGTGCGCCAGCTCGGCCGGTATGACCTCGCCCAGCTCGCCCAGCGTGCAGGTCACGAGCGTTACCTGAGCGCCGTCGGCCGCGTACTTGGCCATGGTGGCGCCGGTACCGATCGACTCGTCATCCGGATGAGCGTGCACCAGGAGCAGACGCCTCGCGTCCGGTTTGGTCACATAGGTGAGCCTACCGACTCGGCAGATTCGCTTGCTGGCAGGATCAGGTACGTGACTGACTCCTTCCCGCGCCAGGCCGCGCGGACTATCGGCTTCACGCTCGGCGCTCCGCGCTCCTTCCTGGTCGCGCCCGACGGCCAGACCGTCATCTTCCTCCGCTCGAAGGGCGGCACTGACCCGGTGACGTGCCTATGGGCACTCGATGTAGCCACTGGTTCGGAGCGGCTGATCGCCGACCCGGCCGAACTCGCCATGGCCGGAGCCGAAGATGACCCGATAGAGAAAGCACGCCGGGAACGGGCACGTGAACGCGCCTCAGGCATCGTCGCGTTCGGCACTGACGAGAACTGCACGAAGGCTGTCTTCGCATTGGGCGGCAGCGTCTACCTGGCTGATCTGGCACCCGGTGGCGCTCTGCGACAGCTCGGAACTGCCTCGCCCGCAGCCGATCCGCGGCTGGATCCGCCCGGCCGGCTGATCGCTTACGTCACAGACGGGGCACTGCGTGTCCTCGACGTTGCTACCGGCGAAGACCGGGTGATCGCCGATCCGCACGGCGCGGACGGGATCAGCTTCGGGATGGCGGAATTCGTCGCGGCCGAGGAGATGGACCGCAGCCGCGGCTACTGGTGGGCGCCGGACGGCTCGGCCATCCTGACCGCCCGGGTGGACGAGACGCCGGTGCGTGTCTGGCATATTGCCGACCCGGCCAACCCGGAACGTCCGGCCAACGCAGTGCGCTACCCCGCGGCGGGTACGCCGAACGCCGTCGTGTCGGTGTACGTGGCGACGGTCGACGGTGCGCTGACGCAGGTCCGGTGGGATTCGCTGGCGCTGCCATACCTGGTGACGGCAACCTGGGGCAGCAGCGGCGACGGCCGCCCGCTCATCGTCGTAGCCAGCCGCGATCAGCGCGACATGCGCATACTCGCGGTCGACCCGCAGACCGGGGAGACCAGCACGGTCCGGTCTGACACTGACCCGTGCTGGCTGGACATCGTGCCGGGCGTGCCGGCCGTGACCGCAGCAGGCCGCATCGTCTGGACTGCCGATGCCGGCGGCGCGAAGCGCCTGGTAGCCGGCACGGCAGCTGAGCATGCCGCCGACACCGCGGCAGTCCTCACCCCTGACACGCTCAATGTCCGCGGCGTCCTCGGAGTCGATGGCGACACGATCCTGTTCAGCGCCTGCGCCGAGGATCCGGCGTCCACCTCGCTGTGGACGGCGGGTCCGGCCGGCCTGGCCCGCGTCAGCCCGGCGGACGGCAGTTACGACGGCCAGCTCAGCGGCGGCACTGTGATCCTGGTCAGCCGGGTGCTCGCCGACCCGGACACTACTGTCCGGGTGCTGCGAACCGGCCGTGACGGCGAACTGGCCGAGGTCGCCGCGATCGGCTCGCTTGCCGAGACTCCGAGCCTGCCGGTTCCCAAGCCGCGGCTCATCTGGTCAGCCGGGCCGAAGCGGATCAGGACCGCGGTTGTGCTGCCGTCCTGGCACGAGCCGGGTTCGGGCAAGCTGCCGGTGCTATGTGATCCCTACGGCGGTCCGCACGGCAAGCGGGTCCTCGCTGCGGGCAGCGCTTACCTGAGCCCGCAGTGGTTCGCTGACCAGGGCTTCGCCGTCGTTATCGCGGATGGCCGTGGTACGCCTGGCCGCGGCCCGGTGTGGGATCGCGCCGTCGCGGGCGACTTCGCCGGGCCAGTCCTGGACGATCAGGTCGAGGCGCTGATGTCGGCTGCCGAGCAGTGTGAGGACCTGGACATCAGCCGGGTCGGAATCCGCGGCTGGTCGTTCGGCGGTTACCTGGCCGCGCTGGCGGTGCTCCGCCGTCCTGACGTCTTCCATGCTGCGGTAGCCGGCGCGCCGCCAACCGACTGGCGGCTGTATGACACCTGCTACACCGAGCGTTACCTGGGGCTTCCGGACGAGAACCCGGCTGCCTACGAACGGAGCTCGCTGCTTGCGGACGCGCCGAAGCTGACCAGGCCGCTGCTGCTCATTCATGGCCTGGCCGACGACAACGTGGCGGTCGCGCATACGCTCCGGCTGTCGTCGGCGTTGCTGGCGGCTGGCCGTCCGCACAGCGTGCTGCCGCTGTCCGGGGTTACTCACATGGCCTCTCAGGAAGAGGTGGCGGAGAATCTGCTGCTGCTGCAGGTGGACTTCCTGCGGTCGGCGCTTGGTCTCGCCACACCGCCGGGTACTGATGTCTCATGACCAATCTGCTGATCGGCGGTTACACCGGCGATAAGGGAGCTGGCGCCGGTATCGCCGTGGTCGATGGGGACAGGGTTATCTCGACCGTGCCGGCCGAGTCCCCGTCCTGGATCGCCAGGCATCCCAGCCTGCCAGTGCTCTACGCGGTAGCAGAAATAGACAACGGCCGGGTACACGCCTGGTCGCTCGCGGACGGCGTCCCGGCCGTCGAGCTGGGCAGCAGCGAGACGGGCGGCTCCGAACCCGCTCACCTCAGTGTCGACAGCTCGGGCCGGTTCCTGATCACTGCCAACTACAGCGGTGGCAACATCAGCGTGCACCGGCTGAACGAGGACGGCAGCATCGGGCCTCGTACCGACCTGGTCCAGCACTCCCGGCACGGCGATCATCCCCGCCAGGAACAGGCGCACCCGCACATGGTCCGTGCCGTCGAGGACGGCGTCCTGATCATCGATCTGGGCGGCGACGCGATCTACCGGTACCGACTCCGCGAGGACGGCACGCTTGACCTCGAGGGGATCATCAGCGCGCCGGCCCGCTCCGGTCCCCGGCATGTGCTGCAGGTAGACGGACGGTACCTCGTCACCGCTGAACTCAGCGGCCAGGTCCTCGTCTACGACGCGGACGGGCAGCTAACAGGTGCCGTGCCCGCGAGCAGCGCAACCGGGCACAACCAGCCTTCCGAGCTCGCTAGCAATGGCCGTTATCTGTATGTCGCGAATCGCGGGCCCAACACTGTGACGGTGTTCGCGCTCGACAGCGAGCTACCCCGGTACATCACCGAGGTCCCGGTCGGTGACTGGCCACGGCACATCAGACTCGACGGCGACGTGCTGTACGTCGCCAACGAGCGGTCCCATCAGGTCATGGTGCTGCGCATCGACCCGGCGACGGGCATCCCGGCGTTCGAGCGATCGATCGCGGTTCCGAGCCCGACTGTCGTCCTGCCGTGAGCAGTGTGGCTGACAAGACGCCGCCGGCCCGGGCGCGAGCCCGCGACCTCGGGATAGCCCCTGGCCGGCTACCCACCGGACCAGCTAACGCGATCACCGACGTGCCTGGCGTCCGGGTCGGGCACGCGACGGTGGTCGAGGGAACCGAGATCAGGACGGGCGTCACCGCGATCGTGCACGACGTCTTGCTGCCCCGTGGTCTTGAGCACCGCTTGCCGGGGGCGGGCAGCGGCACCTTGTCGGCCGGGCTATCGGTGTTCAACGGCTTCGGCAAGATGGTCGGCAGCACCCAGGTCGCCGAGCTCGGCACGATCGAGACGCCGGTGCTGCTCACAGCGACGCTGGCTGTCTTCCGGGTGGCTGACGCGCTGCTGAGCTACCTGCACGCCTTGAGTTACCGGCGCGAAGGGCACGGCGGCGAGCCCGCCGGCACGCTGAATCCGGTAGTGGCCGAGACCAATGACGGCTACCTGTCCGATATCTGGGCTCGGCCGATTACTGCCGAGCACGTGCGGACCGCGCTGGACACGGCTGCCGGCGGCCCGGTGGGCGAGGGCTGCGTCGGGGCTGGCACCGGCACCGGCGCGCTCGGCTTCAAGGCCGGCATCGGCACGTCCTCGCGGGTCGTCGGCTTGGAAGCCGGTCAGGTCACACTCGGAGTGATTGTGCAAGCCAACTTCGGCGGTGAGCTGACCGTGCTCGGCGTGCCGGTTCCGGCCACGGAGCGGCCGGCGGCTGAAGTTCCTGACCAGGGAAACTCCTGCGTGATCGTGCTCGCCACTGATGCCGGACTTGACGCACGCCAGCTCCAGCGCGTGGCCAGCCGGGCATTCGCGGGGATGGCGCGAACCGGGTCAGACTTCTCCGGCCGCAGCGGGGACTATGCGCTGGCCTTCAGCGTGGCCCGCCCGGTAACCGCGGCCGGAGTCGCTACCGGGACAGCCGGATCCCCCGTTCCCGATAAAGATCTTGATTTGCTCTTCCAGGCGGCGATTGAAGCGACCGAGGAAGCCATTTTGAATTCGTTGTTCATGGCTGTGACGACGACCGGCTTTCGCGGGCACGTCCGGCATGCTGTGCCGCTCGACGAGGTACTTGCCCACGTCAGCGGGCCGCGCCGGGGGAGTTAGAGTCGTTAGACTGTTTGTCATGTTTGATGCTAATATCGGGTAGTCTGCTGCTACGCTCAGCGGCACCTATTGCCCTGCTGTCACCCACGTCACACGGTCCCGGCCAGTGGAAACGGTTGTGTGTAGTGAGTGTCACATGCTCGGAACTCCTGCCCGAGGCTCACGAGTGGTATTCAGTGGAATAGGGTTTCCCCGCGACGCGAGCCCGCTGTGATCCGGCCGTTCGCCCATTAACCGGGCGGCTCCCGGAAACCGCTCAGCGGACCCGAAGCGATCCCAGTGAAGTTCCAGGGCGGAGACGTCGACGAATGACGCAAGTATCGGATGCGCCGGCTAAGACCAGGGCGCAGATCAGCCAGAAAACACTGCGCACCGATCGGTGGTGGGAGCAGCCGGCCCTGGTCGCCACACTGCTGACCATCTGGGTCAGCTACGCGACCGTGCACGTGCTCATCGGCAAGTGGTACTGGGTGCCCCAGTACCACTACCTCACGCCGTTCTACTCGCCGTGCATCAGCGGCGAGTGCGTGCCCGGATCGGCCAGCCTCGGCACCTGGTTCGGAAGCCTGCCGCCGATCATTCCGTATGCGCTCGTCTCGCTGCCGTTCGTGCTCGGATTCCGGCTGAGCTGCTATTACTACCGTCGCGCCTACTACCGCGCCTTCTGGCGGGCGCCAGCCGCGTGCGCCGTGCGGGAGCCGCACGCGAAGTACAGCGGCGAGACCCGCTTCCCGCTCATCATGCAGAACCTGCACCGCTACTTCTTCTACATGGTGATCTTGATCTCCATCCTGAACAGCTACGACGTGGTTCAGGCGTTCCATGGCAAGGACGGTGGCATCGGGTTCGGCCTCGGCACCCTGATCATGCTGGTCAACGTGGTGCTTCTGTGGGCTTACTCGCTGTCCTGCCATTCTTGCCGGCATATCACCGGTGGCCGGCTGAAAGCATTTTTCTTCCCACCCGGTCCGGTACTGGATCTGGAACCGGATTTCCTGGCTGAACACGCGGCACATGCAGCTGGCGTGGACGACGCTCGGCACCTTGATGCTGACCGACCTGTACATCTGGCTGGTCGCGGCCCACGTGTTCAGCGACCTCCGGTTCTACAACTGAGGCAGGCAACACCATGACTGACATCGAGCGGATCCCCTACGACGTTGTCGTGATCGGGGCTGGCGGCTCAGGCTTGCGGGCGGCGATCGAGGCACGGCAAGCCGGCAAGCGGACCGCGATCATCTCGAAGTCCCTGTTCGGTAAGGCGCACACCGTCATGGCCGAGGGCGGGTGCGCGGCTGCTATGGGCAACGTCAACCCGAACGACAACTGGATGGTGCACTTCCGCGACACGATGCGCGGCGGGAAGTTCCTGAACAATCCGCGGATGGCCGAACTGCACGCCAAGGAAGCCCCGGACCGGGTCTACGAACTGGAAGCCTGGGGCGCGCTGTTCGACCGCACCAAAGACGGCAAGATCAGTCAGCGGAACTTCGGCGGTCACGAGTACCCGCGGCTCGCTCATGTCGGCGACCGCACCGGCCTGGAGATGATCCGCACCCTGCAGCAGAAAGTCGTCGCGCTGCAGCAGGAGGACGCTGTCTCGCAAGGCGACCCCGAGGCGATGATCAAGGTCTACGCCGAGACCACGGTCACCCGGCTGGTCAAAGACAGCGAGGGCCGGATCGCTGGCGCGTTTGGCTACATCCGGGAAACCGGGCAATTCGTGGTCTTCGAAGCGCCCGCGGTCATCCTGGCCACCGGCGGCATCGGGAAGACATTCAAGGTCAGCTCGAACTCCTGGGAGTACACCGGCGACGGCCACGCGCTCGCCCTGCTGGCCGGGGCCAAGCTGCTCAACATGGAGTTCGTCCAGTTCCACCCGACGCACATGGTGTGGCCGATCTCGGTGCGCGGCCTGCTGGTCACTGAGTCGGTTCGCGGTGACGGCGGCGTGCTGCGCAACTCCGAGGGCAAGCGGTACATGTTCAATTACGTGCCTGAGGTGTTCCGCGCCCAGTACGCGGAAACTGAGGAAGAGGCCGACCGCTGGTACTCCGACCCGGATCACAACCGGCGCCCGCCGGAGCTGTTGCCGCGCGACGAGGTGGCACGGGCCAACAACGCCGAGGTCAAGGCCGGACGCGGATCACCGCATGGCGGCGTCTTCCTGGACATCGCCTCGCGCCTGCCGGCCGATGAGATCCTCAAGCGGCTGCCGTCGATGTATCACCAGTTCAAGGAACTGGCTGACGTGGACATCACCAAGGAGCCGATGGAGGTCGGGCCGGCCCAGCACTACGTGATGGGTGGCGTAGAGGTCGATCCGGACACCGGCGAGTCCTGCGTGCCGGGCCTGTTCGCGGCCGGGGAGGTGTCCGGCGGCATGCACGGCTCGAACCGGCTCGGCGGCAACTCGCTGTCTGACCTGCTGGTGTTCGGACGCCGGGCTGGTCTGGGAGCGGCTGACTACATCGGGCGGCTGGGTCCCAAGCTGCCGGTCGCCGACGAGGGCGAGATCGAGGCTGCGCGCACGGAGGCGCTGGCCCCGCTGCAGCGACCGGACGGGGAGAACCCGTACGCGGTGCACGCCGACGTCCAGGAAACGATGAGCAGCCTGGTCGGCATCATCAGGACTGAGACCGAGATCAAGAAAGCGCTCGCCGAGCTGGAGACGCTCGACGTGCGCGCGGAGTCTGCCGCAGCGGCGGGCGGGAGCGCCTACAACCCCGGCTGGCACCTGGCCCTGGACCTCCGGAACATCATGCTGATGGCCAAGTGCGTGGCATCTGCGGCGCTGGAGCGCCAGGAGAGCCGTGGCGGGCATACCCGCGACGACTACCCCGGCATGCGGCCCGAGTGGCGCAAGGTCAACCTGGTCTGCACGCTCGAGGGTGACCAGATCAGGATTACCCGGCAGCCTGTGCCGGCCATGCGCGACGACCTGATCGGCCTGTTCGACCCAGCCGAGCTGAAGAAGTACCTGACCGACGAGGAGATGGCGGCGCTCCCGACTGAGGCTCCGGCTTCTGTCGCCGCCGCCAGCGAGGAGACGCACTGATGAGCTACCAGGCAGCGCTGCGGGTGTGGCGCGGCGACCACGGTCAGGGAGATCTCGCCGACTACAAGGTCGAGGTCAACGAGGGCGAGGTCGTGCTTGACGTGCTGCACCGGCTGCAGGCGACTCAGGCGGGCGACCTGGCCATCCGCTGGAACTGCAAGGCTGGCAAGTGCGGCTCGTGCTCCATGGAAATCAACGGGCGCCCGCGGCTGGCGTGCATGACCCGGATGTCCACGTTCACCGAGGACGAGGTTCTGACCATCACGCCGCTGCGCACCTTCCCGGTAATCAGGGACCTGGTCACGGACGTCGCGTTCAACTACGCCAAGGCACGGGAGATCCCGTCGTTCACGCCGGACCCGTCCGTTGGCCTTGGTGAGTTCCGGATGCAGCAGGTCGACGTGCAGCGGTCCCAGGAGTTCCGCAAGTGCATCGAGTGTTACCTGTGCCAGAACACCTGTCACGTCATCCGTGACCACGCCGACAACGAGAACGCGTTCGCCGGGCCGCGGTTCCTGATGCGGGTGGCCGAGCTGGAAATGCACCCGGCCGACACGGCCGACCGGCGCGACATCGCGCAGGACGACTTGGGCCTGGGCTACTGCAACATCACCAAGTGCTGCACTGAGGTCTGCCCGGAGAACATCAAGATCACCGATAACGCGCTGATCCCGCTCAAGGAGCGGGTGGCTGGCCGCAAGTACGACCCGCTGGTCTGGCTGGGCAGCAAGATATCCCGGCGGCCGCGCGACGCAGGCCCGGCGAAGGTGCCAGGCAAGCGGTCCTGACCGTTCGCTGGCTGAGCACACAGTGAGCAGCAGCCTGACCACCCTGATCGTTCTCATCAGCGGAATTCACGTCGCCGCATTCGCCGTCATGATCGTGATCCGGGTCCGGCGGAACGAGGTCGACGGCACCGTCGGCAACAGTGCGCTGATCACCCCGTGCGCTGTGTGCGGCGAGCCAGCTAGCCACCGGAGCTACGACGGGCTCGACCCGAACGAGCGGCGCGACCCGCACACCGGCCGGTCCTACTCCACCGATATGGCTCGCTACCAGCCGCTGTGCGCGGTGCACCACAGCCGGCCCGGCGAGTTGTATCAAGGCCGAGCCCGGCCAGATCTTGTCTGAAGGAAACGCCTCACGGCCTACACTAGTCACGGCTCCCGACCGGTCGCCGGACCTGACGAGTCACTGGACCTGACAGCCGTTCTCGCGTTGGACGAGCGGGCTTGCTCGTTACGTCTGGCGGAGTGGGCGCGTCCTACCAGCCGGAATGATTACTCTTACAGGCGTGTAGTAGTTGCCCGCCCAAGCGAAAGGCTGCCATGTATCCCGTCCACCTGATGACCTACACCGAGGCAATGGTGGTCGGCCTGATCCAGGGCGTTACCGAGCTCTTCCCGGTGTCCAGCCTGGGCCACAACGTTCTGATTCCCGCACTGGTCGGCGGGAGCTGGGCACGCGACCTGAATGTCGCCGCGCCGGAGTCGCCCTACCTGGCCTTCATCGTCGGCCTGCACGTCGCCACTGCGATCGCGCTGCTGATCTATTTCTGGCGCGACTGGGTGCGGATCATTCGCGGCTTCTTCACTTCCATCCGGGACCGGGACATCGCCACGGGCGACCAGAAGCTCGCCTGGATGATCATCATTGCCACCATCCCGGTCGGGCTGGCCGGGCTGCTATTTGAGCACGAGTTCCGGGTGCTGTTCGGCAAGCCGATCCTGGCGGCGGTCTTCCTGATCGTCAACGGCGTGATCTTGTTCAGCGGCGAGAAGTTCAGGACTAGGACGTCGCGGCAGGCCGATGAGGAGGTCGCCGAGGAACGGCGGCAAGCGACGACGCCTCCCCAAGTTCAGCGGGAACCGGCTGCTGGTGTTGCCGCCGTCGGCCTGGCAGCAGCAGGCGAGGGCGGCACCACGACCGTCGGGCCACCCCGCAGGCCAGGTCACGGCAGTCACGCCGCCGCGAAGCCCGATCCCAGAGAACTACGGGCAGCGGAGAGCGCTGCAGCAGTGCGGGCAGACCGTCGCCTGTCGAAGCTCGACTACCTCCAGGCTCTGCTCATTGGCGCGGCGCAGATCCTGGCGCTGCTGGCGGGCATCAGCCGGGACGGCGTGACGATGGTCGCGGGCATGTTCCGCGGCCTGTCCCGCGAGGACTCGGCGCGCTTCGCATTCCTCCTCGCGACCCCCGTCATCCTGGCCGCGGGAGCGCTCAAGGTGGGCGATCTGATCAACCTGGGCCACGGCATCTACGGACCGATCCTGGCCGGCAGCATCCTGTCCGGCGTCGGCGCCTACGTATCGGTCCGGTTCCTGGTCCGGTACTTCCAGACCCGCACGCTGACGCCGTTCGCCATCTACTGCGTGCTATTCGGCGTCGGCAGCATCATCTATCTCCAGGTCAAGTAACGATAGGCGCGCCCGATCTGGCGCTGATAAGTCATATATTGCGGGTATCGTGTAGATATGACAGAACGTCCCGTTCCGTTGTCCCCTGCTGCGCTCCGGCTGGCCGGCCACGTCGGGCAGACCGCGTTGGAGCGGGCTGCGGCAAGCGGAGTCTCGGTCGTCGCGAAGCTTGATCAGCACATCGCCGCGGTCCGGGCTGAGATCGTCGCCTGCCAGCGGGCACCGGGAGAACGGGCCGGGAAAGCCAGTCCGTCCGCGAGCCAGGAGGGCGACAGCCCGGCTTGTCCCTGCTGCGGGGCCCGCGCTGGACGGCGCGGCCGCGGCCGCATTGGCTCTCGGCGCCGCGGAAGCCGCCGCACCGGTGCGATGGACGTGGACCAGGCCAAGCACTCAGGTCAGATCAGCCGTTCTGGCGACGCGGCTGACGCGCCTGACAACGGCGAGGAGACTTGCCCGGACGTGCCGTTCGCCGCTAGCGCGCTGCACGCCGAGGCGATCCTGCCGCTTGAGCTATTGCTGCATTACACATGCGGATTCGTTCAGGCCGCGCTCAGCGACGGCTGGATCCCGGAGGCATCAGCTGACGCCAGCGACTGGGCGTCATTGCGGCTCGCCGCGACCTGCCAGCTGATCAGGCAGGCGGAGGCAGCAGCCGCACTGCATCCGGACTTGCGCGCTATCGCCTAGTCCGGCCGGGCTCGATACCCCGTCTGCGGGTTAGAGCGCTGCGCAGGCTCACCTTGCCGTACTCGGAGGTTACTGCGCTTCGAGCGGCCGCCGACTACTGTGCTTCGCGAGCCCGCCGACCACGCAGCCGACCCCGTTCCTTTGCATCAAGGATCGTCTTGCGCATGCGCACGGCGTTCGGCGTCACCTCGACGCACTCATCGTCGGCGCAGAACTCCAGCGCCTGCTCCAGGCTGAGCAGCCTGGGCGGGATGAGCCGCTCCAGTTCCTCGCCCGCCGACTGGCGGATGTTCGTGAGCTTCTTTTCCTTGGTGATGTTCACGTCCATGTCGTCCGACCGCGAGTTCTCGCCGACGATCATTCCCTCGTACACCTCGGTACCGGGCTCCACGAACAGGCTGCCTCGCTCCTGCAGCGCGAACATCGCGTACGCCGTCGTATCGCCGCGCCGGTCGGCTACCAGCGATCCGGTCGGCCTGGCACGCATTTCGCCGGACCACGGTTCAAAGCCTTCGAACACGTGGTGCGCGATGCCAGTGCCGCGGGTCTCGGTGAGGAACTGGGTGCGGAATCCGATCAGGCCGCGGGCCGGCACCGTGAAGTCAATCCGGACCCAGCCAGTGCCGTGATTGGACATGTTGTCCATCCGGCCCTTGCGCACGGCCAGCAGCGAAGTCACCGTGCCGAGGTATTCCTCTGGACAGTCCACGGTTAGCCGCTCGACCGGCTCATATATCTTCCCGTCGACAAGCCGGGTAACGACCTGCGGGCGGCCGACCGTCAGCTCGTATCCTTCCCGCTTCATCGTCTCGACGAGCACGGCCAGCGCCAGTTCGCCGCGGCCCTGGACTTCCCACGTGTCGGGACGCTCCGTCGGCTCCACATTGAGCGACACGTTGCCGACCAGCTCGCGGTCAAGCCGGTCCTTCACCATGCGCGCCGTAACCTTCGAGCCCTTGGCCTGGCCGACTATGGGCGAGGTGTTAATTCCGATCGTCATCGAGATGGCCGGCTCGTCGACGGTGATCAGCGGCAATGGCCGCGGATCGTCCGGATCGGCGAGCGTCTCGCCGATCATGATGCCCGCGATGCCGGCCACTGCGATGATGTCGCCGGGCCCGGCAGACTGTGTCGGTACCCGGTCGAGCGCCTCGGTGAGGAAGAGCTCAGTGATCTTCACCCGCTCAGCTGAACCGTCCCGCCGGCACCAGGCCACCTGCTGGCCCTTCCGGATCTCGCCGCTGAACACCCTGCACAGGGCGATCCGGCCGAGGTATGACGAAGCGTCGAGGTTGGTCACCCACGCTCGCAGCGGCGCAGCCGGATCATAGGTCGGCGCAGGCACCGTGTCGCGCAGCACCTCGAAGAGCGGTTCCAGGTCTTCCGAGTCGGGCAACGTGCCGTCCGCCGGACGATTCAGCGATGCACGGCCTGCGCGCGCCGACGCGTAGACAATCGGGAACTCGATCTGATCCTCGGTCGCGTCCAGGTCCAGGAAAAGCTCGTAGCAGGCGTCGACGACTTCGGCGATCCGGGCATCCGGCCTGTCGACCTTGTTGATGACGACAATCACCGGCAGCTTGGCCTCGAGCGTCTTGCGCAGCACGAACCGGGTCTGCGGCAGCGGGCCCTCACTGGCGTCCACGAGCAGGATGACGCCATCGACCATCGACAGGCCGCGCTCGACCTCGCCGCCGAAGTCGGCGTGACCAGGGGTGTCGATGATATTGATAGTCATGCCGCCATGCCGGACCGCGGTGTTCTTGGCCAGGATCGTGATGCCTTTCTCACGCTCCAGGTCACCGGAGTCCATGACTCGCTCGGCCACTTGAGCCCCGACCCGGAATGC
Organism: uncultured Actinomycetota bacterium; assembly: GCA_963831615.1. Taxonomy (GTDB): domain Bacteria; phylum Actinomycetota; class Actinomycetes; order Streptosporangiales; family Streptosporangiaceae; genus JAJYUU01. The sequence goes on from CAWHQU010000011.1 coordinate 441,746, forward strand.
TCCCGACTGCCAGAGCATGGCGTCGACGAGCGTGGTCTTGCCGTGGTCGACGTGCGCCACGATCGCCACGTTCCGCAGGTCGTCACGAGTCGCAAGGTTGCCTGCGGACCCGGCCGGGGCTGGCCCTGCGTTAGCTGAGGCAGGGCTGGCGGATGCAGTGCTGGCAGGCATGGCGGAAAGGCTCCGGTAACTGTGGGAAGCGCCGGGATTACGGCTTGCACCAAATTCTAGTCGGTGCGGACCAGACGCTGAGCACTGACTGCGCTGTCGCGCAGCTGCGCCCATGGTCTACGGCAGCATAAATATATAGATACTGTGTTCGAAAGCGGTTAAGCTGGGGCTGTGGCTGCGGCTTTCGTACCGACTGGCTGGCCCGACGGGGTACATCCGCCGGGAACGCCGGGTTTCGAGCAGACAGCGGTGAACTGGCTGCTCGACGTAGTGCCGCCGGATTACCGGCTGCACGGCGTACTGGTACGTCATCCGGTGGCGCTGGCGACGCTGGCCAGGCATCACCTGGCCGCGTGCGTCGAGGGAGCCCGCCAGGGATACCGCAGCGCGCGAGCCGAGCTTGGCGAGGACCTGCCGCCCGGCGGTCTTGCCGCAGTCCTGTCCGCTTATCAGACCGAGGGTGAGCGGCTGGTAGCCACGGCGCGCGCGGTGGACCTGGTCGCCCGCGCGCTGCGGGGTGAGACGTTCGTGCCGGGGCTGGCCAGCCCGTCGGGCGGCCGCTCGCAGCCGCGGGGAGGGCCAGCGGCTCCGGACAGAACCGTCGCTCCCGGCACGGCGGGCGGCGCCGCTAGCCGGCCGGGCGGCGCCGCCCGGCCGGGTGGTCAGCCGCCGTAGGGGTGGGCGGACAGCGCTGGCCCAGCTAATGCCCCAGGTGCAGCAGCGAGCGATGTCGCCATCTGCAGCAGCTCAGCTCCGGACTCGGCGGCCTTACGGCCTGCGCAGCCGTTCGATGACGGGGGCGAACTCCCGCATATACGGCTCGTGCACGGTGACGTAGGAGTACCCCCAGCGCTCCCGGCTGCGCAGCAGCTGAGCAGCGATCTCGTCGACAGTGCCGATCAGCAGGTAGGGCGTCTCCAGCGCCTCTTCGACGGTTAGCACCGCTCGCTCGTCGGTCACGCCTGCCCTCTCGGCCGCGTCCCGGTGCTCGGCAATCACCTTCTCGGCGGCTGCGTGCCTATCCTCGGTGACGGTCACTGCCTGGACCAGCAGGTGCCACTCGATGTCATCGGCGCGGGCTCCAGCGCAGCTGCGGGCGAACTGCATGCGCTCGTCCGCCTCGGCCACGCTCGCGAGCCGCAGCGTCCCTGGCGGCTGTCCCTTGACCTGGTAGGCACCGGCAACTCCGACGATCTGAGCGTGCTCCCCGGCGATACGGAGCACGGCGTCGCCGGTGCCGCCGACTAGCAGTGGCGGCCCGAACCCGCCGAACCCGGCTCGCTGCACCGGTTTCGGTCCAGGCCGCCCGCCTCTTAGCCGTTCCAGGTCAGTGCTGAAGTACCTGGCCAGCTCGCTGATCAGCTCCGCCAGCTTGGCTGCCCTCGCAGCGGGTGGCAGCCACTCGATCCCTGCTTCGTCGAACTCCCACTTCATGTGTCCCGACCCGAGGCCAAGCTCCAGCCGGCCGTCAGTGAGGATGTCGGTGGTCGCTACCTCCCTCGCGAGCAGTGCAGGATTCCAGAACGCCGCGTTGAGGACGAGGGTGCCGACACGCAGCCGCTGGGTTGCCTCTGCAGCCGCGATCAGCAGCGGGAACGGTGCGGGAATGCCGAGGTGGTCGGCTGAGAAGACGGCGTCGTAGCCATAACCTTCGGCCTCACGGCACTCGTCGGCGAACGCCTGCCGACTGCTAACGGCAAAGATGTTGAACGAAAACCGGAACGGACGCATGGCATCACTTTTGCCCGGCCAGATGGTCCGCCGCCAGTCAATCTGCTTCAAGCAGAGTGGCTCAGGCGGGCGCGAGCCGCTCAGCCAGCGGGTGCTGCCCAGCCTGTCCCAGCCACGTACTCGCGGAGGACTTTGGCTGGAACGCCACCCACGACCGCATAGTCAGGCACTTTGCCGCGGACGACCGCGCCGGCGGCCACCACGACGTTCTTGCCGATGACTGAGCCGGGCAGCACAATCGCGCCGGTGCCGAGCCATGTGCCAGCCCCGATCCGGACGCTGCTGTTCACTGGCCACTGCCTGCCGACGGGCACCTCGACGTCGGCGTAGCTGTGGTTCTGGTCTGTGATGTAGACGTACGGACCGGTGAAGACGTCGGCCCCGATCTCGATCGAGTGGTGCGCAACGATGTGGCTGCCGCGGCCGATCACGCAGCGGTCTCCGACCCTCAGGACCGGCTCGGGGCCGAGATCATGGCCCGGGGCCATGCCTGCGCACAACGTGACCAGCTCGGCGATCATGCACTGGTCGCCGACTTCAATCCAGCGCTCGCCGTAAACGGCTCCGGTAGGGAAAGCCATCAGGGAACCCGGACCGAACGCGGCGAACCGGCGGCCCGCTGCCGACTCAGCCGTCACGACGCCGGCTTGCTGTATTCGTCGCCAGCCACCCTGTATGACATCCGCGACGAGCGCCCGGCGGCGCTTGGCGAGCTGGTGTCTCCACGCCATGGCCGCTAACGGTACTCCGGCGCTTCGGACTGGGGAAGATCGCCGCCTGGCAGCTCCGATGGATGTGAATCTGCTGCTGCTAGGGCAACTGCTGCTAGGGCAACAGTGGATTCACATTCATGGCCCGCGATTCGCATGGACGGCGAGGCGGGGTTCGGTTCAGGCCCGAGTACCCCGGGTCGGAACAGTCGATGCGGCTAGCTGGCCGCACGCACCATCAATCTGCGTGCCCCTGGTGTCGCGCACCGTCACAGGAACGCCGCGCGCGGCCAGCCGGTCCAGGAACTCGGCAGCCACCGCAGGGTCCGACGCTGTCCACTTCGAGCCCGGCGTCGGGTTGAGCGGGATCAGGTTGACGTGCGCGAGCCGCCCGGCCAGCAAGCTCGCCAGGCGATCAGCCCGCCAGCCGTGGTCGTTGATGTCTTTGATCATGGCGTACTCAATCGACACGCGCCGGCCCGTCGCCGCCGCGTAATCCCACGCCGCATCGAGCACTTCGGCGACCTTCCACCGCCGGTTCACCGGCACCAGATCGTCTCGCAGCTCGTCGTCAGGCGCGTGCAGCGAGACCGCAAGCCGCACCGACAAACCCTCGGCGGCCAGCTTCCTGATCGCGGGGACCAGCCCGACGGTCGACACGGTGACCGATCGCTGCGAAATGCCGAGTCCCGCGGGTGCCGGGTCGGTAATCCGCCGGACCGCGGTGAGCACGCTACGGTAGTTGGCCAGCGGCTCACCCATGCCCATGAAGACCACGTTCGAGACCCGGCCGGACCCGCCCGGCACGACACCGGCGGCCATCGCCCTCGCGCCCGCGAACACCTGCGTGACGATCTCGGCAGCAGACAGGTTCCTGGTCAGTCCGGCCTGGCCGGTCGCGCAGAACGGGCACGCCATGCCGCATCCCGCCTGCGACGACACGCACATGGTGACGCGATCCGGGTAGCGCATCAGCACTGACTCCACGAAGGCGCCGTCGAACGCACGCCACAGCGTCTTGCGCGTCGTGCCGCCATCGCATTCGAGTTCGCGCTGCGCGGTGAGCAGCTGCGGCAGCAACGCTCCGCCGAGCTCGGCCCGGACACTCAGCCGGCAAGTCGGTCATGTCAGCCGGATCGTCGGTCAGCCGCGCGAAGTAATGCCTGGACAGCTGGTCCGCGCGGTACCCGGGCTGACCGAGTTCGGCCGCGGCTGCGCGCCGCTGCGCCGGATCGAGATCGGCAAGGTGCCGCGGCGGTCGCACCTGCCGCCGGCCCGGTGCACTGGCTCCGGCTGGTCTTGTGTCCGCCGGCCCCGTGTCATCCGGCGCCGTGCTGAGCAGAGCGGTGTCGGCCAGACCGGTGTCGGCCAGACCGGTGTCGGCCAGACCGGCGGGCAGCAGCTCAATCGCCTCAGCCACCGAGCGCTCACCTCCAGTTCTTCGCCGCTCCGGCACTTCTTCGCCGCCCCGACACGTCAGCCCGGCTGTGACGGGTTTATCAATCTCTGCGCAATAGCCCAACGACCTGCGGGAAGTCTGTAGATTTCGGCATGTGCCAACGTTGCGCAGAGGATCCGGGCAGGGCTCCAGGATATCCGGCGCGACCGACGGCCCGACAGGCCCCAGCGCAGCCGGGCAAACCCGCCCAAGCGGGCACGCTCGCCGGAGCGACCAGGCCCTTGCGGGCGGGCGAGTCCTCACCAGCGGCCGCAGCGACAGCGGCCGGCCGGCAGTGCTGCTGGACAGCATCAGCCCGTACGGCAGCCGGCGTGTGGTGGTCGAGTACGACGGCGCCACCACGTCCGCCTACCTGCACGACAAGTCTGGCGCGATCGCAGCTAGCTGGATCGCCAACCACCAGCCTGCCCCGGAGACCGTCGATCTCGCCAAGCTCCGGTCCGGCGCCTCGCCCGAAATGCCAGCAGCGCATACGAAGCACCCGACCGGCCGGCCGCCGATCGCGGCCGCGGCCCTCAGCGTGGTCTGGTTCGAGGAAGGCGACGGGGTCGCGATCCTGGAAGACGGGGAGCCGATCGCGGTTATCCCCGGCTGGTCTGACCTATCCAGAAGAATGCCCGGTTACGCGAGGGACGCTATCGGGCAGACCCCATTCGCCTGGTCGCTTGACGACGCGATCGAAGGCCTTGGCCAGCGCATCTCGCAGTCAGCACAGTTCTGGCGCTGGCGCGCGAGTCCCGGCTCGTGGGCGCTGTTCCAGCAGGCGGAGCTCGGCCATCTGCTGGCCAGGCTCGGTCCCGGTGGCAGCTACTGGGATGTCAGCGGCGGCAAGACCCCGCTCGTCGGGGTGTCCGAGCGGCCGCCGGTGCCACGGCGGCCATTTACCGTGCTGTCCACCGTCGGGATGAGCGGCCAGCGGATGCCAGTCGTCGAGCAGACCGGCGAAGGCGCTGACAGCCGCGCCAGAGTCGAACTCGCGCTGGCAACCACGATGCCTAGCGCTGCGGCGGCTCGCATCTTCCTCTGGCTGGCCCAGTACCCGTGGCGCGAGGTGACTTGGCTAGGCTCCGGGCACAGCGTCCCGTGGTATCACGAGCCTGCCACGTTCCCGCTCGGCGGCGGCAACGAGGCACTGCTGCTCCTCGACGACCCGTCCCGGCTGCCCGGGCCGGAAGTGCCGCGCCTGGACGGCTTCCGCAGCAGCAACGACCCGGTGCGCTGGCTCTGGCTCGTTCCGATTAACGAGCGCGAGCGTCGTCTGGCCAGGGAGCGCAGCTCAGCCAGCCTTGTCACGCAACTGGCAGCACAGCGCCGTAGCTGGGTTTACAGCCCTTAGCTGAGCCGCCGGCCGAGGGCGCGGACGAGCCCTGCCACCGCACCCAGCACGATCGTGTCGGCCGTGCGGTTGCTGTCGCACCACGGCTCCGGCAGTTCGACGCCACCGCACCAGCCGGGGTCAGGATCCGGGTCGCCACCGCACCAGTCGCCGCCCGGCTGTGCTGGCCGAGCCCGTACGGGCAGCGGCGGGCGCCCCTGGGAACGGTCCGGAAGACCGGGCCTGAGCTGCGTCATCTTGACCACCTCCGGAGCGCGGCAGCGGTAGCGATCACTGCCCGCCCATCCTGTTGAGTACAAGTCTGCCAGGGATGGGCGATGCTGGCCATTAGCTCACCCGACCGCGTCGGCGCTGGGGCCGCGGGGCGGGCGTGCCCGTTCCCGTAAGGTCCTGGCCTTAGGCCGCGTGCCCGCTCGGCACGAAGACGGCGAGCAGTAGCCAGACAAGTGGCGCCATCACCACGAGCGAATCGAGGCGGTCCATGATTCCGCCGTGGCCGGGCAGCAAGTGGCCCATGTCCTTGATCTGCAGATCACGCTTGATCATCGACTCGACGAGGTCACCGAGGCTGGCCACGGCGACTGCCGCTGCGCCTAGCACCAGGCCCTGCCACAGGTGCCCGCCTAGCAGGTCCGGCACCATGACCGCCCCGACGGCGAGGCAGAGGACGGCTCCGCCGCCGAGGCCTTCCCACGTCTTCTTAGGGCTGATGGAGGGCACCATAGGGTGCTTGCCGAAGAGGATCCCGGCCAGGTATCCGCCGGTGTCGCTGCAGACCGTCAGCACGACGAAGATGAACGCACGCCGTGAGCCATCCGGCTCAGCGAGCATCAGCGCTACGAACACCGCGGCCAGCGGCAGGTACAGCAACGTGAAGATGCCAGCTGTCACATCCCGGACATAGCCGTCCGGCCCGTTCTTTAGCCGCCAGCCGAGGACGCCGATGCCGGTCAGCCCCAGTGCGCCCAGTGCCCAGCTTGCCTGCATCCAGTACGCAAGCGTGACCATGGCGACCCCGCCCGCCACGATCGGAACCACGGGCAGGTGGATATCGCGAGAGTTCAGCGCGTGGCTTAGCTCCCAGAGCGCGACCGCGAGGATGATCCCGACGTAAAGCAAGAATGTGGCTTTAACCGTGAACAGGGTCAGGACGACAAGCCCGCCCAGCAGGAGGCCGACGCCGATCGCGGCGGGCAGATTCCGGCCGGTCCTGATGGACCTGCGCTCAGTCACCGGACCTGCCTGCACTTCGCCTGGCACGTCCTCGTGCCGCTGGCCGGAATCCTGTTGCCCGTCATGCCCCCCGAAACCACCGGCGGCCGGCGTCCCGGCCGCCGGAATCGCCCCGAAACCGGTGTCGGGGTCTACCTCGGTCTTCTTCTCAGCTCGCAAGCTAGACCTCGAGAAGCTCGGCTTCCTTGTGCTTCAGCAGCTCGTCGACCTGGCCGGTGTAGGTGTGCGTTAGCTCGTCCAGCTCCCGCTCCGCGCGCCTGCCGTCGTCTTCGCCGGCCTCACCGTTCTTGACCAGCTTGTCGATCGAGTCCTTGGCATGCCTGCGGATGTTGCGGATGGATACCCGGCTGTCCTCGGCCTTGTTCCGGGCAACCTTGATGAACTCGCGGCGCCGCTCCTCGGACAACTCGGGGAACGCAACACGGATGATCGTGCCGTCGTTGGAAGGGTTGACGCCGAGGTCAGAGTTCCTGATCGCCTTCTCGATCGCTGCCATGGAGCCTTTGTCATAGGGCTGCACGATCACCATCCGCGGCTCGGGCATGTGGAAGGAGGCCAGCTGGTTGACCGGGGTCTGGGTGCCGTAGTACTCAGCCATGATCTTGTTGAACATGGACGGGTGCGCCCGGCCGGTCCGGATGCTGTTGAAGTCCTCTTTGGCGACCGCGACGGCCTTCTCCATCTTCTCCTCGGCCTCGAGGAGACTCTCGTCAATCACTTCGGCTCCTGTGCGTTGGTAGGCGGCCAGTCGGGCGCGTCTGTCGTAATCTCCATGGTGCGCCAGGCCGGTACGGCGAGGCTATGCCGGGCCGTCAGCGGGGTGAGCGGCTGACCAGCGTGCCGATCTGCTCCCCGCGCACGGCCCGGACCACGTTGCCCTCCCCCATCAGGTCGAACACCACGATCGGCAGGTCATTGTCCATGCACAAGCTCACTGCGGTCGAATCCATGACGCGCAACTCACGGCGGAGTACTTCGGTGTAATCCAGGTGATGGAAGCGTACGGCACCAGGGTTCTTCCGCGGGTCGTCGTCATAAACGCCGTCGACCATAGTGCCCTTGAGGACCGCCTCGGCGCCGATCTCCAGCGCGCGCTGAGCAGCGCAGGTATCAGTGGAGAAGAACGGCTGGCCCAGCCCGGCCCCGAAGATCACGACCCGGCCCTTCTCCAGGTGCCGGATCGCGCGTCGCGGAATGTATGGCTCGGCTACCTGGCCCATCGTGATCGCCGTCTGGACCCGTGTCTCGACGCCGAGCTTCTCCAGCACATCCTGCAACGCCAGGCAGTTGATCACGGTGCCGAGCATGCCCATGTAATCGGCACGGGACCTGTCGATGCCCCGCTCGGAGAGCGCTGCGCCCCTGAACATGTTGCCGCCGCCGACAACTACGGCGATCTGGAAGCCTTCCCTGGCCGCGGCCGTGATCTCCCTGGCGAGATGGATGACCACGTCCGGGGAGATACCGAGCGGCTCGCCGCCGGCGAATGCCTCACCGGACAGTTTGAGCACCACCCGCCGCCAGTTCGGCCTGGGCTCAGCCGGACCCGGACTCGTCCAGGTCCGCGGCTCCGGGCCGGCCGGAGGGCTGTCTGCCACCGCTGTATCGCCCTCCGCCAGCCTCAACCCGCCTGGCCGATCTGGAACCTGGCGAACTCCCGGACGCTGGCGCCGTGCTCCGCGAGCAACTGCTTGACGGACTTCTTCTGGTCCCGGACGGACGCCTGCTCGACCAGCACGATGTCCTTGAGGAAGGCATTGAGCCGGCCTTCGACGATCTTCGGGATCGCCTGCTCCGGCTTGCCCTCTTCCCTGGTCACCTGCTCGGCAATCCGGCGCTCGTTCGCCAGCAAGTCGTCAGGCACCTGCTCACGGGCCACGTACTGCGGCCGCATCGCGGCCACCTGGTGCGCGACATCCTGCGCGATCGCGGCACCAGCCTCGTCCAGCTGGACGAGCACGCCCAGCGTAGGCGGCAGGGCCGGGTCGGACTTGTGCAGGTAACTGGTGACGTAGCCGCCGTCAAACCGGGCGTACCGGCCGAGTTCCAGCTTCTCTTTGAGCGCGGCACCGGCCTCCTCGATCAGCTCCTGGGTGGTCTGCCCTGGCCTGACCTCGAGGCCGAGCACAGCCAGCCGGTCAGCGGCGCCAGCGGCCAGCGCCGCGGCCGCGATGTCCGCGGCAACCTCCTGGAACAGGTCGGTCTTGGCGACGAAGTCCGTCTCGCAGTTGAGCTCCAGCAGAACGCCCGCACCGGTCCCAGCGAGCTGGGAGGTGACCAGGCCGTTCCCGGCCGTCCGCTGCGCCCGCTTGCTCACGTCCTTGGCCCCCTTGATGCGGAGCGCCTCGACTGCGGCGTCGTAGTCGCCGTTGGCCTCGACCAGAGCGTTCTTGCAGTCGAGCATCCCGGCGCCGGTCTGCTCGCGCAGCCTCTTTACGTCGGCGGCGGTGTAGTTCGCCATGTCCCCATCTTTCGTTGTCGTTGCTGTCGGCTGCCTGGTGTCGGTGGCCGGCGCGCCGGTATGGCTGGCACCGTATGGCTAACACCGGTATGGCTGGCACCGGCGGACCGGTTCTGCCGGGCCGGCGGGCCTGTCTTGCCGGATGCCCAGGTGTCGCTGGCGCCGGCGCAGCCGGCGTTCTGGTTACGACGAGCGGATCCGCAGGCACGCTGCCTGCGGGCCGCCGCCGCAGTCAGGCTGTCTAGTTCTCGTTCTCGCTGTCGCCAGCCGGCGCGTCGCCGGCTGAGCTCGCTGCCTCGGCCGCGTCAGCGGCTGGTGTCGCGGCGGCCTCTGTACCGTTGACCTCTGCACCGCTGGCCTCTGCACCGCTGGCCTCTGCACCGCTGGCCTCTGCACCGCTGGCCTCTGCACCGCTGGCCTCTGCACCGCTGGCCTCTGCACCGCTGGCCTCTGCACCGTTCGCGGCAGCACCGTTCGCGGCCGCACCGTTCGCGGCCGCCACCGTTCGCAGCGGCGGTTGCGTCCGCCTTGCTGCCCTCGAGCAGCTCGCGCTCCCACTCAGCCAGCGGTTCGGCGGCGCCGATGGCACCGTTCACGCCATCAGTGGCGGGCTTTTCATCGGTCGCGGCCGCGCCGGCCCTGGCGATAAGCCCATCCGCAACGGCGTCCGCCACCACCCGGGTGAGCAGCGCGACGCTCCGGATGGCGTCATCGTTGCCGGGAATCGGGTACTGAACCTCGTCCGGGTCGCAGTTGGTGTCCAAGATCGCTACCACCGGGATGCCCAGCTTGCGGGCCTCGCTGACGGCGATGTGCTCCTTCTTGGTGTCCACGACCCACAGCGCACTCGGCACCCGGGACATGTCCCTGATCCCGCCGAGCGAGCGCTCGAGCTTGTCCCGCTCGCGGCGCAGCTGCAGCAGCTCCTTCTTGGTCAAGTTGGAGCCAGCCACGTCGTCGAAGTCGATCTCCTCGAGCTCCTTCAGCCGTTGCAGCCGCTTGTAGACCGTGCCGAAGTTGGTCAGCATGCCACCCAGCCAGCGCTGGTTAACGAACGGCATGCCCACCCGGCGGGCCTGCTCGGCGATCGCCTCCTGGGCCTGCTTCTTGGTGCCTACATAGAGAACCGAGCCGCCGTGCGCGACCGTCTCGCGGATGAAGTCGTAAGCCTTGTCGATGAAGTCCAGCGACTGCTGGAGATCGATGATGTAGATGCCGTTGCGCTCGGTGAAGATGAACCGCTTCATCTTCGGGTTCCACCGACGGGTCTGATGCCCGAAGTGAACGCCGCTTTCCAGCAGCTGGCGCATGGTGACGACCGGAGCCATGCCGGTGTCCCCTTCCTGTTTGAGGCGTCCTGCCGTGCAGGGCAGGCACGCCTGCCGGTTGGTTTCCTGGCATCCGTACGCTCTTCGCCGCCGGATCAGCTCCGGCGGACCGGTGAAGGGCGTCCTGCGCGACGCCTGGGAAAAACCTGGTCGGGTCCCGCAGCAGGCGTGCCGCGCAACGAGCGGACGCGCGAATTGGGCCATCCCGGAGAGCGCACGCTCACGCAAGCCGGTGAAGGCCGTTACCAAGCTTACATGCCCGGAGCGCGGCGGGATGGCCGCCTGGCTAACCGCCAGCGGGCCGGATCAAGCGCGCGGATGCGCCTGGTGATAGACCGATATCAGCCGGTCGATGCTGACATGGGTGTAGATCTGGGTCGTTGCCAGTGAGGCATGGCCGAGGATCTCCTGGACGCTGCGCAGGTCGGCCCCGCCTTCCAGCAGGTGAGTGGCGGCAGTATGCCGCAATCCGTGCGGCCCGGTGTCGGGCACCGACCCGGCAGCCGCGACCCGCTCGTGAACGATCCGGCGGACGGTGCGCGGATCGATCCGGCCGGCTTTGGCGCCGAGGAAAAGAGCCTTGCCGGGCGCCGTCCCTGGACTCCCCGCCTTGCTGCCGTCGGCCAGGACAACCGGACGGCCACCGTCAACCCAGGCGAGCACGGCCCGGACGGCAGGAATGCCGACCGGCACTACCCGCTCTTTGCTGCGCTTTCCGAGCACGCGCACGGTGCGTCGGGAGGTGTCCAGGTCGCCGGCGTCCAGCCCGCACAGTTCGCTGACCCGGATGCCGGTGGCGTACAGGAGTTCCATGATCGCCCTGTCCCGCAACTCCAGGGCGTCGGCCAGCGTGTCGCCGGCAGGCTTCCGGCGCGGTCCGCGGGATCCCGGCACCGGGCTGGCCGGCACCGTGCTGGCCGGCACCGTGACTGGCCGGCAGCACCTGACTGGCCGGACCGACCTGACTGGCCGAAACCCGACTAGCCGGCACCGGGCCTGCAGGCGACGCGCCTCGCGAGTCAACGGCCAGCACCGCGGCTATCTGATCCTGGGCCAGCACCTCGGGCAGGTGCCGGTGCACCTTGGGTATCCCGAGCTGAGCTCCGGCGTCGGCAGTCAGCAACCCGCGACGATGCGCGAACGCGGTGAACGCCCTCGCCGACGCGGCCCTCCTGGCGATGCTCGCGCGCGCCTGCCCCGCCCGGTGCTGGCTGCCTAGCCAAGCCCTGAGCAGGGCAATGTCGAGGTCCGCTACCTCGGCGCAGCCATCTTGCGCAGCGAACGCCAGCAGCCCGCAGACATCGCCGAGATAGGCCCGGACCGTGTGCGGCGAGAGCCCTCGCTCGGCACCCAGATGACGACCGAACGCCGTCAGCGCGGTGGCCATCGGCTCGGGCAGCGGCGCTTGTGTTCGCTTCCTGTCAGCCGCGGTCATAGGGCCAGTCTGCGGCACCAGACCGCCCATCGCTGGCACCAAAGCCGCGTCGTGGCCAAGTCACTCGGCTCCAAGTGCCCGTTTCCGGCCTGATGATCTTGATGGGTGTCCCGAAGGTGGGGCTACAGGGCCACTAGGTCGGCACCCACGACCGTGACGGTCACTCGACTGTCACGCTCTTGGCCAGGTTGCGCGGCCTGTCTACGTCGTTGCCGAGCGCCACCGCCGCGTGGTAGGCGAGCAACTGCAGCGGCACGGAAAGCAGGATCGGGTCCAGCTCGTGCTCATTCTTGGGAATGGCGAGGACGTCGTCGGCAAGCGCGCCGTCGGGTACCGAGTGGCCGACGAGGAGCACCCGGCCGCGTCGTGCCTTGATCTCGCCGAGCGTGGCCAGGTTCTTCTCGATGAGCTCGTCGCCCGGCACGATCGCCACGGTCGGAAGCTCCGGCCCGACCAGCGCCAGCGGGCCGTGCTTGAGCTCACTGGCCGGGTAGGCCTCAGCATGCAGGTACGAGACCTCCTTGAGCTTCTGCGCGCCTTCCCTCGCCACCGGCCAGCCGCGGACCCGCCCCACGAAGAACATGCCGGGGTAGTGCGCGAACTCCTTGGCCAGGCTGGCGATCTCCTCCTCCATGGCGAGGATCTGGGCGATCTGCTCAGGCAGCTTGCGCAAGCCATCGCTGATGCGCCGGCCGTCGGCCGGCGACAGGTCGTGAATCCGGGCGAGGTGCAGCGCCAGCAATGCGAACACGGTGGCCGTGGCCGTGAAGGTTTTCGTCGAGGTAACGCTCACTTCGGGGCCAGCGTGCAAATACATCCCGCCGTCGACTTCCCTGGCGATCGTGCTGCCGACGGTGTTGACGACCCCGAGTACCTGGCCGCCTTTGCGCTTGACCTCCTGCACCGCGGCCAGCGTGTCGTAGGTCTCGCCGGACTGGCTTACCCCGATGTACAGGGTGCCCTCCTCGATGACCGGCCCGCGGTACCGGAACTCCGAGGCAGGCTCGGCGTCCGCCGGAACCCGGGCGAGTTCCTCGATCAGCTGGGCTCCGAGCACGCCGGAGTAGTAGGCCGAGCCGCAGCCCAGGATCTTCACCCGCTTGATTGCGCGCGCCTCGCGCGGATCCAGGTTGAGTCCGCCCAGGTGCGCGGTGTTGAACCGGTCGTCAAGCCGCCCGCGGAGCACTCGCTCGACGACGCCGGGCTGCTCGTGGATCTCCTTGTGCATGAAATGCGCGTGGCCGTCCGCCTCATAACTGGCGGCATCTGCCTCGATGACGGCTGCCTGCTTCGTCGTCCGCTGCGCGTCCAGCGTGCTCGTCCGGAACCCGTCGGCACGCAGCGTGGCGATCTCGCCGTCGTCGAGGTGAACGACCTGCCGGGTGTAGCGGACCAGGGCCGAGTAGTCAGAGGCGGCGAACATCTCCTTATCCCCGATGCCGAGCAGGACCGGGCTGCCGTTGCGAGCGACCACGAGCCGGTCCGGGCTGCGTGCATCGAGTACTGCCAGCCCGTAGGTGCCGACCACGGACTTGAGGGCCTGCCGGACTGCCTCCTCCAGGTCAACCGGCGGCGAGTCATCCCCCGCTCCGCTGTGGGCGGCGATCAGGTGAGCGAATAGCTCGCTGTCGGTCTGCGAGGTGAACTCCGCGCCACGCGCTACCAGGCCGGCCCGGAGCTCTTCGGCGTTCTCGATGATCCCGTTATGGACGATGGCAATCGGCCCGCACGCGTGCGGGTGGGCATTCTCGTCGCTCGGCTCGCCATGGGTTGCCCAGCGCGTGTGCCCGATGCCAGGACTGCCCTTGAGCCTGGCCGGCACGTCAGCAGCGAGTTCGGAGACCCTGCCCTTCGCTTTGCGGACTCGCAGGTCGCCGCCACGGCCAACGACTGCGATGCCAGCGGAGTCATAGCCTCGGTATTCGAGCCGGGCCAGTCCCTCCAGCAGGATGGGGACGCTGTCTCGATTTCCGATATATGCTACTATTCCGCACAAGGCTTCTGCTCCTTATCCGTAGACGATGCGGCGCAGTTGTCGGAGCGAGAGCTCTGGCGGCGCGTAACGCCGCAGCGGCATCTCGGCAGCGATCTGCGCGAAGGCCAGGTCATTAGTCAGGCCGCGGGCCTTGAGCTCGCGGTGGCGCCGGCGCACGAAGGCATCCGGCGGCTCGGAAAAATACCCCAGCACATCCGCCACTACTCGCACGGCCTCAGCAGGGCTGAGCGGGCAGCTGCGGATGAGGTGATCCACCAAGTCGCTGTGGGGAGGCGGTCCGGGCACGCCGCCCATCATGACTGCCAGATAACCAGTTCTGCAAGAATCCTGCCCGATTCCGGGCAGGATTGATGAGAACTCGTTCTCCAAACATGCGGGCTAGCCTCGCGGGACCGCTATGCCACGGTCTGGAGTCGAGCGGTTCCTCGGAACGTAAGATCTGTCGGCGATTGACCGGCAGAATCTACGCGATCATGGACGAGCCGAGTCAATCTTCTTCGCGCGCCAGCCAGCCTCGCACCGCTCGGCGAAGCCGCCGGCGGCCAGCAGCCCGAGACATCGAAGCGCGGTGTCGAGATCCACGCCAGCCCTGACGGCGACGCTGGCCGGACCACGGCCACCACGAAGCGGCAGCTCTTCCAGTACAGCAAGCGCTGCCGGGTCGAGCATGTCCCGCGGAACAGCCGGACCCATCCGGAGCCCCCCGCTGGTCCTGGCAGGCCCGCCCACATGGTCCAGGACGTCGTTCGCACAGGTAATACACATCGCGCCGAAGTCCCTGATCAGCTCGTGACAGCCTGCTGACTGCTCGGATGTGACCGGGCCAGGCACTGCCATGACCGGCCTGCACAGCTCGCGCGCATGCCGGGCCGAGTTGAGGGCGCCGCTACGCAGCGCCGCTTCAACGACCACAGTGCCCCGGCTGAGCGCGGCGATGATCCGGTTCCGGATCAAGAACCCCGGCCTAGTAGGGCCGCGGCCTGGCGGGCATTCGCTGACCAGCAGGCCGTGGGCGCTGATAGCGGCGAACAGCTCCGTGTGGCCGCGCGGGTATCCGAACTCCAGCCCGCCTGCCAGGACGGCCACGGTAGTGCCGTCTGCGGCGAGGGCGCCACGATGCGAGCTGGCGTCAATCCCGAACGCGCCGCCGGACACGATCGTGACTCCGTGCTCGGCGAGTGAAGCCGCAATCTCCAGGGCCACGTGGTTGCCATAGCCGGACGCTGCCCTGGCGCCGACCATGGACACCGACTCAAGGCACGCGAACCTCAGGTCAGCGGTACCGCGCACCCACAGCAGCAGCGGCCGGGCATCACCCAGGTCGTCTAGCTGGGTAGGCCACTCCGCATCGCCGGGCATTACCAGGCGCAGCCCACGTTGCTGCCAGGCAGCCAGCCGAGCGACGCTAGGCACCTCGCCCAGCCGGTCCCGCCATCGGTCGATAGCTCGCACCAGCCTGGCGTCCAGGGCCAGCCCCGTCAGCGCCAGCTCTCCCTGCTCACCGGTGCCGGTCACGGCACTGAGCAAGTCCGCGGCCGGGATCAACCGAAGCGCCGCACCCAGCACCTGGTCGCCCGGCTGCGCCAAGAAGCTCAGCGCGACCCTGGCCCGCCGCTCGCCGTCCTGCTCGCCGGTCACGGCCGAACTCCGCTCATCATGGCCACCTCCGATCCCGAAGATGGCAGAGAGAAGAGCCCGCGAGCCGTCGGCCTCCTAGTGCTGTGGAAGACCAGAGCGAGGGCCGCGTGCACTGTGGACAACCTCAGCCGAACTGTCAGCCGTTCCTGAGCTTCGAGCGTTCGCACGTCGGCGCCGACGACGGCTGGGAATCTTGTGCGTGTGCATGGTCACATGGGTGTTCTTCGACTGGTCGTGGCCGGGACTGCCGTACTGGCAGTCCTAGCCGCAGGCTGCGGGTCATCGCCGTCAGATCCTGCAGGCGGGCCTCTCGGGCCGACTGAGGCATCCGGCAACATCTGCCTGGGGATCGGGACCAGCCACGTACTGACAGACGGATGGCCGTTCGTCCAGAACAGCTCCGAGACGCCGGCGGTGATCGACAAGGTAGGCCTGGCGAACCCGCGCGGGCTCCGATTCATCACCGCCGTCGCGGTCCCCACCACCGAGGACTTCTACGGCGCCCGGCCCGGAAACCTGATCTACACGACTCCGCTGCCTGGATTCCGCTGGGACGAGCGGCGGAATGCGGTCGGGGACGCCATTCCGTTCTCGCCTGCTGGCAGTCGCAAGTGGACTGACCTGCTGTTCGTGGTCAGGCTGCTGGCCAAACACGCCTCAGACAGCGGTGTCGATGTCTGGTATCACGTCGGGAGTCAGCACTACCGTCTGCGCACTGTTTTCGGCCTGATCGTGCTTGGTCCCGGAGCTGGGCAGTGTAAGCACTAGGGTCCAACAGGCTGCCCGAACGAGAATCCCGGCCACGGCTAGCTGCTGGCGGCGTTCCTCTCGTACCGTGCGATCGGCGTCGGGCACCGGGATGCGGGTTTCGGATCGGCTGTTCGGCAGCCGCGGCGACCCGCCGACGTCCGGCAATTTAACGGGCGGGCTAGGAGCCGCGTTTCGCAGTATCGACATAGAGCACGATCACCGAGCCACGAGCTACTTCCGACCCCGCCGCCGGTGACTCGCTTGTGACTGTACCCGGGATGCTGGTGGGGGATGTGGCTGAGCGAACTTCAACCTGCATCTGAAGTGCCAGGAGAAGCTGTTCTGCTTGGGGCTCGGTCATCCCGACCACCTCCGGCACGACCGTGCCGCCTCCGGCCGAGACCACGATGCTGACCCCCGCGCCTTTGTGCTCGGCGGTGCCGTAGCGAGGCGACGTTGCGATAACCAGGCCTGGCGGGATGACATCGGAGTGGCGCTGAATGACGTGGCCGACCGATAGGCCAGCCCGCACGATGGCGTGCTCGGCGGTTCCCAACCTATCGCCAGTCACCCTCGGCATGATGCTTCCAGCACCTTCTGGCGCAGCCGGTGCCGTGCTGAGGTGCACCAGCGGGTACGCGCCAGCGCCGACTGCCACGACCGCCAGCGCAGCGACTGCCAGCCCGGCCGCGTTGCGCCGCCCTCGGCGGTCGCCGCGAGCCCTAATCACCTCTGGGCCTGACGGCCTGGCGGCCATGGCGACGGCCGCCGACCCTTCCTGCAATGTCGCCGAGATGTAATCAGACACGGATCGACGCCTCCTCCTGAAGCTGAGCGGCGAGCGCCTGTCGGCCGCGCACCAGACGTGCCTTGACCGCGGCGGGGCTGGCGTCGGTCTCCTTCGCTATCTCCTGAACTGACAGGCCCACGAGGTGGAACAGAACGATCGCGCCTCTGGTCGGCATTGATCCGGCGCAGCGCGCTGATCATGGCGACATAATCCGGGCTTACACTCGGCACTGGGTCCGGTCGGCTATCCCTGCGATGCGCCGCCAACCGGCTCGTGGCTTTCCGCCAGGAACTCACGCTGATCCGCCAGGCCACGGTCCGGACCCAGCCCTCGGGATCGGCGTATCGGGCGATCTTGTCCCACCGCTGCCAGGCTCTGGTATGAGCCTCCTGGACGACGTCCTCCGCTTCAGCGCGATCGCCGGTCATGGCAGACAGCTGGCTGATCAAGCGTCCGACGCTGCCCGCATAGAAGTCGTCGAATGACTCCGAATCTCGTCGGCCGACTCACCCACTGTGACGCTACTGCGTAGCTGGACAACCGGGCCTGATCACAAGAGTGCGCCCGATTGCTATTTCGTTGCCTACGCGCCGCCGGACACGATCGTGACTCCGGGCTCGGCGAGTGAAGCCGCAATCTCGAGGGCCACGTGGTTGCCATAGCCCGACGCTGCCTGGCACCGACCATGGACACCGAGTCAACGCATGCGAACCTCAGGTCAGCGGTACCGCGCACCCACAGCAGCAGCGGCCGGGCATCACCCAGGTCGTCTAGCTGGGTAGGCCACTCCGCGTCGCCGGGCATTACCAGGCGCAGCCCGCTTTGCTGCCAGGCAGCCAGCCGCGCGGACTTCACCGCCAGCCCCTCGATCAGCCCTGCGATCATTCACCAGATGACCACCTGCGCCTGGGTCAAGGCGGGGCACCCGCTGTGCCTGATCGGCGACTCCGGCACCGGCAAGTCGCGCCTGCTCATCGGCCTGGGCACCGCCGCCGCTGAGGCCGGCTACCGGGTCCGCTACACGCTCGCGTCCAAGCTGGTCAACGAGCTCGCCGAAGCCGCTGATGACAAGCAGCTGACCCGCTACCATCAACCGCTACGGACGCGTCGACCTGCTCTGCCTCGACGAGCTCGGCTACATGGAACTCAACCGCCGCGGCGCCGAGCTGCTGTTCCAGGTCCTCACCGAGCGGGAGGAGCGATCAGCGATCGCGATCGCGAGCAACGAGCCGTTCTCTGGCTGGACCAAGACCTTCACCGACCCCCGGCTCTGCGCCGCCATCGTCGACCGGCTCACCTTCGCCGGGCAGATCATTGAGACCGGCACCACGAGCTACCGGCTCGCCCACGCACGCGCCGCCAGGCGAAACAACCTCACAGACCGCGGCCCGGACCCGGCATGATGCCGTCATGCACGACTGGCCAGCCGACCCTGGTGAGATATCCTCGCCCTCAAGCTGGTCGCCGCGTTCCCGCAGCAGTCGCGATTATCACGGTGGCGGAAGCTGGTGGTGATGCTAGATCCCGCTGTCTACGACGACGTGATCGTCACGGTCGCTCATCCCTGGGGTGACATCGAGGCCCCACTGCCAACCTGGATCGAGACCGGTCCGGGTCCGCGCCCGCTGGTGACCATCAGCAAGGCACGGCGGCGTGACGGCTCGCCAGTGCCGCTGGAGGAGATCCCGCTGCAGTACCGCAACACCACCGAGAGCCGACGACTGCAGCGGCTTGGCCTGCTGCCGGCGCCGTGGGGTCCGCCGCCGGACGAGCCGGAGTCGGCGACCAGGCCGGACGATGAACGATGACCAGCAAGACACCGGATTGGCTTCGCGAAAGGCGGGAGTTCTGCGAGCAGCGATTCTCGTTCCTGACCGGGGAGTTCGGCTACCGCCGCTCGCTGCGCCGGTTCCGGTGGGGCGGCTTTCAGCTCGGCTACCTCGGGCCAGGAGCTGGCGTGCTGGTCGAGTGGTATCCGCGTGACGGGGTGATGGTCTGGCTGCTGCCGATGAACCCCAGCCAGATACCCGACAACTGGGGCGGTCCAGGCGCGCCGAGGGGCTTCGACTTGGGCTTGGTCGCCGCCGCTGCGGGCCGTCGGCTCGACGTCAGCGACCGGGACACATACGGCCTTACAGACGAAGCAGTTACCGCCCTGGCAGGCCAGCTCCGTGCTAATGGGCAAGACATGCTGCGGGGCGATTACTCGCGGGTCCCGGCCATCGGCAACATGATCAGGACGCAGGCCGAGCGCAAAGCTTGACGCAGCCCGCGTCTACCCCTGCAGCCGGGGCCACATCAGCCCGTCACGCCGGGGCCAGTTCGACTTGACACAACAAGGAAGCAGTTGCTCTGGCCACAAACGGGACTCAGCCTGATCTTCCTGACATGGCCGTCAAGGCTTACCCACAGGTACGTCAGCCTGGCATGCGATGGCTGTGTCAGCGCCAACCCGTAAACAAGCTGCCATCCTTTGCCTTCAGCCCCCAGCGCCAACGCGCGGGCGGCCCGGCACTGGTCAGTTGGAGTTCGGGGTGAGAGTACTCGCACTGGCCATCGTGTGCTCAAATCAGCCGCCCCTATCGTCCCCTCACCGCTCCGAGTGCGCCGCCTTGCCCTCTCGCGAGCGGTCAATACGGACCCGGCGCATCACACCCGCGACCGAGATGCTAGATCAACATGCTCGCCGCCGGTAGATGAGAATTGCTTTCGCGTTGCGCGCGCCGATGGCGGGCCTGGCGCGTTTCCGCGCAGTTACGCGAACACACACCATGTCGTGCGCCGGAATCATCGCGGCGGCTGGTGCGGGGAAACTGTGTTGACACTCCTTCCCTGGGATGGTGGGGTGCATTGCTGGTCCCGGCGGAGGAAGAAGAGCATGAGCGAAGTCGGTCGTGTCGGCTGAGGAAGTCGGGATGGATGGGCACAGCATCGACCCTGGTCTTGTCAGGCGGCTGCTTGCGTCACAGTTCCCGGAGTGGGCGGACCTGCCGCTGAGGCGGCTGCATCCGGCTGGGTCAGACAATGTGATCTACCGGCTCGGCGAGAACATGAGCGTCCGGCTGCCGCGCGGCGAGTGGGCCGCCGGTCAGGCAGCGAAGGAGCACTATTGGCTGCCTCGCCTGGCACCCCGCCTGCCGCTGCCAATCCCGGTCCCGCTCGGCGTCGGCAAACCTGATTTCGGGTATCCGTGGGATTGGTCAGTGTCGAGATGGCTGCCCGGTGAAACGGCCACTGTAAAGGGCCTCGCCGACCCCCGCCGAACCGCTAGCGATCTGGCGGAGTTCTTGACAGCGCTCCAGCATGCGCTGCCGGTGGAATCTGCCGCCCCGAATCCCCACGACGAGGTCACCGGCGTGCCACTGGCCAAGCGCGACCATGCGACGCGGGCTGCAATAGCCGCAGTGCACGACACCTTTGACGCAACCGCGATGACCGCGGTATGGGACGCGGCGCTCCGGGCGCCAGCCTGGGACCGCGCCCCAGTCTGGTTCCACGGCGATCTTCACCTCGGCAACCTGCTGGTCAGCGGCGGACATCTCAGCGCCGTCATCGACTTCGCCGGCCTTGGTGCCGGCGACCCCGCCTGCGACCTGGTGATCGCGTGGAATCTCCTTACCCCGCAGACCCGGCCGGTCTTGCGGGCAGCCCTTCAGGTCGACGACGCCACCTGGACCAGGGCCCAGGGCTGGGCGCTGACCACGGGCCTGAACGCCTATACCTCTTACGCAGCCACCAACCCGCTCGTCGCCGTGAACACCCACCGCCAGATCAGTCACGTGCTGATCGACCATGCCCGGACGACCTGAGGATCGAGCTTCCGGCGTCGACCCCCGCGACGGCCAAGTAGCAGCGGTCAATCCTTATGTTTATGCATCGCCAGGCTCGGCCGAGTCGGGATCAGTGAGCAGTCCGCTGTCCTAGCCGCGAGTGCTCTTTTCAAGGCGCGAGTTCTACCGGGAGCCGGCGGCGTTGAGCGCTGCGGAGATGGGCTCGAGGTCCGCGATGAGCTGGTCGAGCTCGCTCGGCGTCAATCTGTCGTACGCCGGTGCGGCGAGGTCGTCGGTGAGCAACTCGATCCGCTCTTTGGTCTCCCGGCCAGCGTCACTGAGCCAGCCGGAGGCCTGGATGAGGCCGCGGGCGCGCATCCCGTCGACCACCGCGGCCAGCTGCCGCGCGGGGAGGTGGTGGACCCTGCCGAACTTCTCCGCGGGGATGCCCTGGGACAGAGCGTGCAGTACATGGGACTCGGTCCCGCCAATGCCCCCGGCGACCAAAGCGGCGATATGACCGTCCCCGCGGTGCTCGCGGAGGAGGGTGGCCGCGTGCCAGAGGCGGGCCACGGGCTCCTGGGGGACGGGAAGCGCTCGGAGCGCGGCGTACAAAACCCGTCCCTCCGTCGGGGCGCCGGTTGCCGCCTTGGTGGCGAGCTCGGCAGCACGCGCCATGGCGGGGGCGTCGGCGATGTCGCCGAGGATGCGCCTTAGCGCGGCGACGCTGCCCTGCTCGCGCGCGGCGAGCGCATCCTCGGGCGTGGCGGTGTCCCAGACACGGGGGATGTGGCGGGAGACCTCGCCGTCGGCGAAGTTGTAGAAGATCGCATGGACCACTTCGGCCGGGACCCGGCCCAGCGGTGCGGCGCGTCCGGCGAAGTAGCCGTCCCAGTAGTTCCGGTGGCCGAGCGCCATGAGCGCCTCGGTCGGCTCGTCGGAGAAGTATGTGACCACGTGGATCGGCTCAACGAGCCGGTACAGGCGGCGGGCGGCGGGCTCCATTTCGGATCATCTCCTGTGGTTAGCGGCGCCCCTCGCGGGCGACCACTCACCGCTGCTACGAACGACACTTCCCCGATCCGACACCTGGGTGTGCCTTAGCTGGGATTTCGTTCCCTGGGCGCCGCCGGCCACGATAGTGACTCCGTGCTCGGCGAGTGAAGCCGCAATCTCGAAGGCCACATGGTTAAGGGGTCCGCGACCCTCATAGGGCAGCCGCTAGGACGCCTGAATCACGCGCGCCTTGCTCAGCGAATCCGTTCGAGTAACGGAAACACCTGAGCCTGCCGCGCTCCGCGATCGTGTGGATGGCCACCGGGCAATCGACCGCCCGGAAGTCGACCCGGCTGAAGTCCGGCCCTTGCTTCCGCTCTCCCCCAATTGAGGTAGACGGGCATCCGCCAACTGGTCTACGCAAAGGTCAATCTCTCGTACGTCGATATCAGGTTTGCCGCCTGTCTACGCTTGTGCCCGTATGTCACTACTTACGAGACTGACCCCAGTTACCCGTGCCGCCGCAGTACCCGCCGCACTGCTGATCGCCGGGCGGCGTCCTGGCCGTGGGCATGCCAGCCGCGTCAGTCCGAGGCAGCGGGCGGCACGACGCTGTGCAAGGAGCAGACCGCTCCCGGTCGACAGCCGCGCGTACACGGTCGAGAACAACGAGTGGGGCTCAGCCGCCCCCGAATGCATCACCACCGACGGCAGCGCCGGTTTCACGGTGGCGAACTCCTCGATCGCGAACAGCACCTACGGCGCGCCCGGCGGCTACCGGCCATCTACAAGGGCTGCCACTGGGGCGCCTGCACGCCCGGCAGCGGCTTTCCCGTCCAGGTCTCTGACATCCGCCGCGGCACGGTAACCACGAGCTGGAACACGTCCCAGCCCGGCGGCAGCAGCGACTACGACGTGGCCTACGACATCTGGTTCAACCAGACGCCCACCACGACCGGCCAGCCCAACGGCACTGAGCTGATGATCTGGCTCAACCACAACGGCCACGTGCAGCCCTTCGGCTCGAAGGTCGCCAGCAACGTGAGCATCGGCGGCCGCGGCTACGACGTGTGGTTCGGCAACCAGGGCTGGAACACCCTCTCCTACACGATGACCAGCGGCACGACCTCGGTCAGCAACCTGGACCTGCAGCCGCTGATCGCCGACGCGGTGAGCCGCGGCTACATCAAGCCTTCGTGGTACCTGATCGACGTGGAGGCCGGCTTCGAGCTGTGGCAGGGTGGCGCGGGCCTGGCGACCAAGTCGTTTTCGGTGAAAGTGGCCGGGGCGGCACGTCGTCAGCGACCCCGGCCGCCCCGGCCAGCCCGACCAGCGCAGCCCGACGAGCCCGACGAGCCCGACTCCGAGCAGCCCCGCTCCGACCAGCCCACCGCCGCCCAGCCCGGCCCCGAGCAGCCCGGCCCCGAGCAGTCCCGCCAGCCAGGCTCCGTCGGCGATCCCCGCGCGAATTCCTGACATCTCCCTGCAGGCGATCTCGCCCGATCCTCCGACATCGGGAACCTCGACGAACGTCACGCTGGACTACAAGAACCTCGGCTCGAGCAATGCCTCCAACGTGACGCTGGTCACCGAGATACTCAACTCTGCCGGCACCGTGGTGGGCTCGCAGTCACAGACCGGTCAGAATGTCGCGCCGCAAGAGACACTGAACACCTCTTACGCCTGGACGGCGGCCCCTCAGGCCGGTACTTACACGATCGAAGGGCTCGTGCAGGACTCCTCAGGTAAGACCCTCGAGCAGATTCAGGTCGGAACAGTCACGGTGAAGTAATCCCGGCCGGCTTCACTTTGAACTCGGAGTCCAGCGGAAAAACCGCACTGCCATAACCGTCCCCGCGCAGCCCCACGCTGCGACCACCGCGAGGTGCTTCCAGTCGGGGCCCGTGTGCAACGCCAGCGGACCCATCAGCGCCTCGTTGAACGGCCGCACCGGCAGCCAGCCCGCCACGCGGTTGAGCGTCTGAGAATGAATCGGCAGGTACGTGCCGGAGATGAATAGCAGCGGGAACAGGACTAGCTGCGCGACAGCGGGAGCAGCGTCAGCATTCGTGATCACTGATGCCACGCCAGCGCCCAGACCGCAGAAGCAGGCCGCGCCGAGCAGCAGCGTGACCGCAATGGCGAACCAGTCCGATGGGAACGGAACACCGTAAAGACGCCCGATGCCGCCGATCAGGGCGACGTCGATGAAGCTCACCAGCACGCAGTGTGCCAGCAGCCCGGCGAAGTATGCCCAGACTGGCAGTGGCGTCGCTCGGACACGCTTGAGTATCCCGTTCTGCCGTCGCAGCGCCAGCGTGACAGTCAGCTGGCCGTAACAGGAGCCCAGCACTGACAGCGCGGCGATCGTCGGCACGTAGTACTGCAGAGCCGACAGGCCGCCGAAGTATGAGCTGCGGCCCCCGCCGGCAAGCAGCGCGCCGATGACGGTGACGAACACAACAGGAAAGGCGAACGTGAAGATCGCGCTCTGCGGGTTACGCCAGAACGACAGTTGCTCGTACCAGATCTGGTGCAACACCAGGCCGAAGCCGCGATGCGGGCGCCCCGGACGGACCGGCGCGGGTGCGAGGGCTGCAGTCATCATTGCGTAGTCCTTTCGAGTGTGTCCTCAGACGTGGCATTGCCCGTGAGTTGCAGGTAGCTGTCCTCGAGGGTCGGCCGGTTCACGGTCAGCCCCGCCAGGACGGTGCCGTGCCGGATCGCCCATTGCGTCAGTTCCAGCAGCGCCTGCGTCGGGTTGCTGGTTTCCACGATGACGACGCCGTTCCCGGCTCGGGCAGGCAGCGGCAGGTCGCGGACATCGCGACCGGCCGGCAGCGTGAAGCTGATGCACGTGCGCTCCGGGTCACGCCCGCCGACGGCATCCGGCGCACCTTCGGCGACGACCGCGCCGGCGGACAGGACCACGACCCGATCCGCCAGCGCCTGAGCCTCCTGGAGATTGTGCGTGGTCAGCAGGATGGTGGTTCCCTCGCCGCGCAGCTGATGGATGACCTGCCAGGCATCGCGGCGCGCAGCCGGGTCGAATCCCGTCGTCGGCTCGTCGAGGAACAGCAGCTCAGGGTCACCGATGAGCCCTAGCGCCAGGTCGAGCCTGCGCTTCTGGCCCCCGGACAGCACCCTGACCTTGCGCCGTTCTTGCCCGGCCAGGCCCACCAGGTCAATAACCTCGGCCGTGGTCCTCGGCGCCCGGTAGTAGCCGGCGGCCCGAGCGATAGTCTCGCGAACCGTCAGGTACGGTTCGACCGCCAGGTCCTGCAGGACGAGCCCGGTCCGCTCACGCAACTGGATGCCGCTGGAGCGATCGCCGGGATCGAGCCCGAGCACTTCGGCGAAGCCGC
Source organism: uncultured Actinomycetota bacterium (assembly GCA_963831615.1). GTDB lineage: Bacteria > Actinomycetota > Actinomycetes > Streptosporangiales > Streptosporangiaceae > JAJYUU01. The sequence continues at coordinate 466,915 of CAWHQU010000011.1, forward strand.
CATCGCGGTCGCGAAAGCCCTCGAGGATCTCCAGCGTTGTCGTCTTGCCGGCCCCGTTAGGTCCGAGGAGCGCGACTATCTCACCGGTCCGGACGGTGAATCCGACATCTCGAACTGCCTGCACCGGGCCATAGCTCTTGCGCAGGCCCGCCACTTCGATTGCGTATGCCATGGCCCCATTTCAAGCCCGCGCCGATCAAGCTCGGCAGGCCCGCAGGTAGCGTTCCGGACCGACGAAATGATGAGCGCCAACGGCCGCATGCAACTTTCGTAGGTTCCGCGCCGGCCAAAGGAATCGTCGGGGCGGGCGGTCAAGCTGACATGGCATAACTTGAAGCTCGTGAACGTCCGAACGTGGATCTGCAAGCACTGGCTCGCGCTGGACGTGCTCATAGCTATCGGGTTCGCTCTGCTGGACACCATCAACACGCTGGGCGGCGCGTCCTGGTGGCCTGCGCATCCAGACACATTCGCCTGGGTCATGCTGGCCGTCCAGGCCCTCGCCGACCTTTCACTGGTGGCCCGGCGGCGAGCCCCGCTGGTCGTCATCGCCATCCTGGCGGCATTCACTGTGGCGATCTCGCTGCTCATCGAGCGGCCGGCGTCATTACAGCCGCGAACTCGGGAAACATCTGGGCTCCGTACGGAACCGTGCTGGCCGCCTACGGGCCGTTCTACTTCCGCAAGGATCAGCGTGCCGCGTACGCCGCTGTCGGAACCCTCACGCTCCTCGTGGCGAGGGTCTGGGAACCATCGGCTGAGATCATCTCACTCGGCGTGCTCAGGACGGCCGTCGGACCGCTGCTCGCGCTCTACTTCACCGCGCGGCACGCTATGGTCCAGGCTCTCCGGGACCGGGCAGAGCGCGCCGAGCGCGAGAGTCACCTGCTCGCCGAGCAGGCCAGGGCAGACGAGCGCGCCCTGCTCGCGGCTGAGATGCATGACGTCGTGACGCACCGGGTGAGCCTCATGGTTCTGCAGGCTGGCGCGCTGGGTGTCACCGCGACCGACGAGGCTGCGAGGCAGGCCGCCGAGGAACTCCGCACTGCAGGCTGCCAGGCGCTGGATGAACTGCGTGATCTTGTCGGCCTCCTGCACGCACCGCCTGGTACCGAGCAGACCGACTCGACACCGGGCATAGCCGCGCTGGTCGCCGAATCGACAGCGGTCGGCACGCCGGCCAAGCTCGACGAGAACGGCGATCCGGCGCTCGCGTCCCCGGTCGTCGGGCGAACGGTGTACCAGATCGTGCGGGAGGCGCTGACCAATGTCCGCAAGCACGCGCCCGGCGCATCGGTGCACGTGCAGATCAGTTACGGCAATTCTCAGGTGACTGTCACGGTCAGCAATAGTCCCGCATCCGGCGACTCCGGACCCGATCTGGCCGCTACCGGTTCCGGCCTGGGCATCGCGAGCCTTCGGCGGCGCATAGAGCTGGTACACGGCACCCTGCGAGCGGGCCCTACCTCTGATGACGGCTATCGCCTCGAGGCCACGCTGCCTGCATACGTCCCGACCGCCGAGCCCGTGGCATGAACCGCATGGTGCGTGTAGTGGTAGTCGATGACGAGCCCATGGTCTGCGCGCATCTGCGCACGATTCTCGGCTCGGCCGACGACATCGAGGTGGTGGACGAGGCCCACGACGGCGCGGCCGGTGTCGAGGCCGTCACGCGGGCCAAACCCGACGTCGTTCTCATGGATCTCCGCATGCCTGGCGTGGATGGCATAACGGCCATCGAGCGGATCGGCACTCTCGCGAACGCGCCTGCCGTCGTGGTGCTGACAACCTTCGACGCCGACCAGCACGTGCTGCGAGCGCTGCGCGCTGGCGCCGCGGGATTCCTGGTCAAGTCGACGCCGCCCGCGGACCTGATCGGGCTCGTCCGGGTAGCAGCCGAAGGACACATGGTGCTTTCCCCGGCTGCCGCCCGCCGCCTCGTTGCTGCATCCGCCGACAGCCAGCAAACGCGAGAGCGGGCACGGAAGCTGCTGGCGTCGCTCACGGAGCGAGAGGTTGAAGTCCTGCGATGCCTCGGCGCCGGAATGTCGAACGCCCAGATCGCTGCACAGCTGTTTTTGTCCGAGGCGACCGTCAAGGGCTACGTCTCCCGGATGCTGGACAAGCTAGGCTGCGCCAACCGCACTCAGGCCGGACTGCTCGCCCACGATGCGGGCATTGTCGGCAGCTAGACAGACGCGCACGGCAGGCGAGGTCCCGCGAGCGCGATGGCCTCCCGTCCATCGCGATCACCGGCAGGCCTCGGCCTGATCGCGGGCGCATTCGCAGCTAAGCGACATATCGGATCAAACTGATCGGCGCGAGCATCCCCGTTTCCTTGGCGTGCTAATGTAAAACGAACGTTCGCTTTGATTGGAGGCCGATCGTGCGCAATCCCCTGGCAGGACACCCGCCGTGGCGTCAGCTGCTCATCATCTCGGTGGCACTGCCGGTCATGATCTCGCTGGCGGTGCTGGCGTTCGGCTGGCCGGTCGCCAGGATCACGCCGCGCGAAGTGCCGGTCGGCATCGTGGGCAAGAACGCGGCTAGCGAAGGGGCCGTCGCCGGCCTGAGCCTTGCCGAGCCAGGCGGTTTCTCCTTCCGGCTCTATGCCGATGAGGCCTCAGCTCGGTCGGCGATCAAGGATCGGGCCATCTACGGTGCCTTCGCGTTCAGCCGCCGCCGGGTCACCGTGCTCGACGCGAGCGCTGCCAGCCCGTCCGTCGCCCAGCTCCTGGACGGCGTCGGCCAGCAGCTTGCGCACCATGCGACCCAGCAAGCCGCGGCTAGCGGTGAACCGTGGCTGCGCGTCCACGTGACCCAGGTCGACGTCGTTCCGGCGCCGGCGAGCGATCCGCACGAGCTGACGCTCGGCTCGGCACTCGTGCCGCTGAGCATCAGCAGCGTCATGATGGCGGCCGTGATCGCGCTGCTTGTCGGATTCCGGCCGGCGTGGCGTCAGGTCGTCGCGCTGACGGTTGTGTCGGCCACTGCCGGGCTCGGCGCGTTCCTCATCACCCAGGGCTTCCTGGGCGCGCTGCCCCAGGAGCACTGGGCTACCTGGGGAGCCCTGTCGCTCACCGTGTTCGCCATGGCCACCACGACCGCGGGACTCGTTGCCCTGATAGGAGCCGCCGGCCTGGGCGTTAGCGCGGCTCTCATGATCTTCGTCGGCAACGCGTTCTCCGGGAGCACGTCAGCGCCTCAGCTCCTGCCCGCCGCAATCGACCACCTTGGGCAATGGTTTCCGCCCGGCGCCGCCGCCAACCTGCTCCGCAGCACGGCCTACTTCAATGGAAACGGGGCTTCAGGCCACCTCGGCATACTTATCGCCTGGAGCATGCTTGGCGTAGCTGCGATCATCGTCGGCCACCACGCCCCGGTCCGGTTTGCCGCTCGGGCCCGGAGGGCTGCCGAGGTCAAGTCTCCGCAAGACGAACATTCGTTCTATTAGGATCAGGCCTGCGGGAGCCGCCGGCATAGCTGGCACCCCGAGCTGAGCCGCCAGCCACACGGCCTTGAGGTTGGAGATGCCGAAGGTCACCGACGAGTACCGAGATGCGCGACGCGATCAGATCCTGAGCGCAGCCAGGCGCTGCTTTCTGCGTGACGGGTTCCACGCCACCTCGATGCAGGACCTGTTCGCGGAGGCCGGACTGTCGTCCGGCGCCGTCTACCGGTACTTCGCGAGCAAGGACGACATGATCATCGCGATTGCCGAAGAGAACATGCGCGATGTCGTCGCGATGGTCCACGACGTGGCCAGCCGCCAGCCAGGCAGGGCGGTGGGAACTGTACTGGCAGACATGATCATGATCCTGAAGGCCAGAGACGCCGAGTTCGGCCTGGCCAGGCTCGCCGTGCTGGCCTGGTCCGAATCGTTGCGGAATCCCGCCCTGGCCGACCGCTTCGCCGATCTGTTCGCACAGATCAGGGCCGACCTGACCGAAATCGTGCGCAACCAGCAGCGAGCCGGGAACCTGCCAGCCGAGGTTCCCGCCGAGGCGGTAGCCGCCGTATTCCTGGCTATCGTGCCCGGCTCCATCCTCCAGCTAGCCACGCTTGGCCCGGCGGCTCTGGACGGGATCCCGGCTGCTGCCGAGGCGCTCTGGCCGTAGCGTGCCGCGAGGGTCAGGTCCCGTGACCGCCAGAGGGTCATGTCGCCTGACTGCCAGAGGGTCAGGTCCTGCCACTGCCTGAGGCCTCATGTCCCATGATTGACGTCGATCGAGCCGCCCGTGGTCTCGATGTTAAGGCGCGCCACGGCGCCTCGCCCGATGCGGCCATCGGCGACCCGCCCGTCGGAATTCGAGACCACGCGCAGCGACGGGAATCCGGAATTGATCGATCCCTGAGGAGTCCGTGCGTCAACAACGGCCGACGAACCACGGGCGAGCGTGACGCCGATTGCGCCATTGGTGTTCCTGAATGCGGCCTCGGAACCCGGATCCAGGCTGCCGTGGAAGTTGATCGTGCCGGTCTGCGCCTGCACCAGGGAGTGCCCGCCTAGGCGTGTCGAGTTGCGTCGTGATGGTGCCGTTGTCCGTGACAGCGCTGACCTGGGCGTTCACCCGGCTGGTCGAGATGGCGCCGCTCGTTGTCTGGAGGGCTACAGCCCCGCTCACGTGGGACGCCGAGACCGATCCGTTGGTGTCATGCAGCGCGAAATTGCCAGCAAGGCCGGCCGCCGAGAGCGTACCCGCAGCAACGGCGACATTCGCATTCGTGCCCTGTGGTACGGCCACGTTAAAGTCCACCCAGGTGGCCAGGGGAAGGCCGTTCTCAACCGAGACGTTAACGGTAATCACATTGCCCTGCTGGCGGTAGGCAGTGTGAATAGCCTCGGTCATGCCACTCCGGTGCTCAGTGATACTGACTTGCCCGCCCGGTCCGGGAACCAGATGCACGCTGCCGGTCGAGTGGACGAACCGCAGCGCGACTCGGCTGCCAATCTGAAAGACCCTCGTGCCCGGCGGCGGAGGGCGCACAGGCGCGGATCTTGTCCCGAAGATGATCGCGATGATGGCCAGTGCAGCGCCCACCAGAATCAGCCGGCGCGGGCGCCGCCAGGCCGCCGGAATGCGGGAATCCAGCCAGTCGGCAAGACGGCTTGACGACAGCTTGCGGCGCGTCGTCGCGATCGCGGCAGACACCGCCGCGATTTGTCTCCGCAGGACGCGCTCAAGGCTCGCCGATAGCCCTGCCTTGTCGGCCGGGTCTGCGCGGGGCTTGTCGGGCCCGCCCTCCTCTTTGCTTATGTCGCCCTCCTGCTCAGGCGGCCGGAACGCTGGCTACCGGAACGCTGGCTAAGAGTGAGGAGACGCTGCTCTAGTCGGTGTTCCCGGCGACGAGAGAGTCATACGTGCGGCGCGGCCCGCTTCGCTACCCGCCCCGGGGGCGCCGGCGCCTCTCGAATCCGTTCGGCCACGGTGGGACCGTCGAGCTGCAGATGCGCCTCCCGCAGTGAGCTTTGCCCGCCGCATTGATGCCCGGCCCCGGGCGTCCGCGAGGTCACGCCCCGTCCCGCGGACGCCCGTTCCATGTGCTCGGGTGCGGCAAGGACTCCCACGTCAGCTCGTATCCGGCGGCTGGCAGGGCCTGCGGCAGTCCGGCGCTTCGCTCGCTCGCCCGGCTCCCGCCAGCCCGGCTCCCGCTAGCCGGCTCCCGCTAGCCGGCCACGACGGCGACCGATGTCCGGCCGCGCGGCGGGACGGCTGCGGCCCGGGACCGACCCGCGCGCTCTTTCCCTGGCCATGTTCGCCGCGCTGCAAGGCGGCCTGCTGCTGACCCAGACCATGCAGTCGGCGGAGCCCCTGGCCGCCGCCCTGGACGGCGCGCTCGCCGCCCTGCACGCCGCGGCAGCCGCGCCGGGACCTGCGGAGTAAATCGGCCGCTAGGTGGCGGGGGCGGCCCTGACGCATCGTCAAAAACGGGTCCAGACCAGCGGGATTGCGGACGCGGCCAGCAGCGCCCCCATGGCACCGTTGAGGACGCGCCGGGCGCTTGATGTGCGGAGGAAGCGCTGGAGCGCGGCGCCGAATGCCAGCCAGGGCAAGCAGCTGGGGATGGCGACCAGCGTAAACAGGACCGCGAGGATGGCAGCCTGGGCCAGGGCGCCGCCGGCCCGCCGGTCCAGGAACGTCGCGACGGCGGCGACGCCGATCAGCCACCCCTTGGGGTTGATCCACTGGAAAGCTGCCATGCCGAGGAATCCAGCGCGTGCGTTCGTGGACTGCTCCGCGTGTCCGGCGGTCGCGATCCGCCACGCCATCCAGCAGAGCACCGCCGCCCCGCCCCACCTCAGGGCCTGGAGGGCGAAAGGATGAGCAAGGAGCACGTTGCCCACTCCCAAAGTGATAGCGAACAGCATTGTGCCCATCCCGGTCACCTGGCCAAGCAGGCTCGCGAGACCATGCCGGACACCGACCCTTGTGCCGATGGTCGTCAGCAGCGCATTGCTGGGGCCGGGGGTTCCGGCGACAACCGCTGCGAACGTCACGAACGCGAACAGCCGGGTCGGGTCACGTATAACTTCCACGCCTCGCTCCGTACATTTGGCCTATGGCCCCCAGCCTGGGTGATGAGGTCAGCCCCGGTCTTGAACATCCGTGCGGCCCGGCAGAGTGGGTAGAAGCAACCCGCCCGGTGGACGGAGTGGAGTTGTTCCGCGCTCGCCTGCGGGGCCGGCCGTTCAGCCGGCATCGGCACGACGTCTATGCGATCGGCGTCACCGAGGAAGGTGTCCAGGCCTTCAGCTACCGGGGCACGGTCGAGCGCAGCCTCCCCGGACAGGTCTTCGTGCTGCATCCCGACGAACTGCACGACGGCAGGGCAGAGGGTCCGGGCTTGTTCGGCTACCGCCAGATCTATGTCAACCCGGACCAAATCGCCTCCGCCCTGCCAGCCCTGACCGGACGGGCGACGCCGCTGCCGTTCGCTCCCCCGGTGACCGACGACCCAGTCCTCGCGCGCACAGTACGCACGGCGTTCACGCGTGCACCCGAGCCGCTGGCGCTCGACGGATTGGTGCTTCAGCTGGCGCACGGCCTGCTACGGTCCGGAGCCGCCAGTCGCAACAGCACCCTGCGCTGCCGGGTCGACCAGGTCGCTATCGAGCGTGGCCGCGATTTCCTGCGGAGCCGGCTGACGATAGTGCCATCGAGCGAGGTGGAGGCGGTCACCGGCCTGGACCGCTACCAGTTCGCCCGCCAGTTCCACGCTCTCTACGGGACCAGCCCGTACCGATACTCGGTGATGCGGCGCCTTGACGCAGCCCGCAGCTGGCTGCGCGACGCCCGGCCCCTGGCAGAAACCGCGCTCGAGGCCGGCTTCGCCGACCAGGCCCATTTCAGCCGGACGTTCAAAGCCGCATTCGGGATGACACCCGGCCGGTACGTGAAGCTCTGCGCGGCCAGCGCCGGCAACAACGCCGCTCGTCCGGCCGCCCTGGGCGATGCCACCGACATAGCCGAGCCCGAGCCGCTCACCCACCGTGACGACAGCAGCGGCCCAGCACCGAGGTCCCGGCACCTGGATTAACAGACTGTCAGTCCGAACCTCTTCCGAGCGTGCGGGGGAGTATGGCACGCGTCGGCCTTGCCGGCGAAGCATCCGTCCGGCTGTTGGAGCTGTGATGTACCTGCGGTTACGGTGGTGGTTGTGCGGGGTGTGCCGTGGTGGGGCGTGGTGTCGGCGACCGCGGCTCCGGTGCTGATGGTCGTCGGCTGGACGGTTGCCGCCGGACTGCAGCCGCACTCCTTCGACCCGGTTGCCCAGCCGGTCAGTGCGCTGGCCGCGCCAGGTGCTGCCGATCGGTGGGTGATGACGCTGACGTTCCTGGTGGTTGGCGCCTGTGATGTCGTCACCGCGCTTGCGCTGCGACCGGCCAGGGCGCCGGGTCGGCTGATCCTGATAGCCGCGGCCGTGGCGGGCGTCCTGGTCGCGGTGAACCCGGAGCAACCCGGAACCAACTTCCCGCTGCCGCACATGATCTGGGCGGCCGCCGGGTGCGCCGCCCTGGTGGCCTGGCCGGCCGGCGCGTGGCGGCGCGGGCCGTCGGTACCGTGGGGCTTGCGGCCCGCGGTATCCGCCAGTGCCGTGACGGTTCTGCTGGTCTTGCTGGCCTGGTTCGGCGCGGAGCTGATCACCAGGGGCGGGCAGGCCGGCCTGGCCGAGCGCATCTTCGGCGCCGCACAGGCGCTGTGGCCGCTGGCGGTGGTTGCGTCTTGCCGCCGTGCTGCCAGGGCGGGCACAAGGCGCGGCCCTATGCCGGGCCTGAACCGGTCAGGTACACGCTCTGCGGTCGACGCATGAAGACCGGCCCGGCGTGCGCTCAGCTCATGTTCCGCCGTGTCCCCCAGGGCGCCGTCACCACAGCTGCGAGTCGGCGACCTGACTGGTAAGCCAAGCCTCGATGTGCTGGTTCACCGCGGCCGCTGCCTCCAGCTGGAGCCAGTGCCCTGCGGCGACGGTGGTCTCGGCGAGATCTGGGCAGCTTGAACGCATCGCGTCGAGCGCCGTTGGGCTGCGAAGATCGGCGACCTGGTCGTAGGACGCGCCGACGAACAGTACCGGCAGCCGGAGCACACCGCCGCCCGGTGAAGCGTCGGCGTAGCGGGCGTTCACTTCGTGGTTGAGGTAGTAGCTGGTAGGCCCGCCGAACCCGTTGCGCGTCAACGAGCCGGTGAGTTCCTCAAAGTCGCGCTCGGTCAGGACGGTGCTGCTCAGCGGCGCGTCCGGGGCATTGGCGGCACCGCCGAACCACCCGCCGTCTCGGGTCACAGTCGATCTCGCTGCGGGCCGGGTGTGCACTGCCGGGTCACCGCGGCGGAAGACCGCCTTGACCGTGTTGCCCGGTGCCGCCCCGAACACGGATGTCGCGCGCTTGGCGTTCTTCTCGTAGAAGGCCATGTAGTCGAACTGGCCGTAAGGGCTCGTGTCCTCGGGATACCTGTCACGGTCAACGACTGCCAGCAAGCCGTCCCACCCGCGTTCCAGTGTGCCGAACGCGATGGCGAGCGTGGCCACGGCGACGCACCGCTCGGGGAAGTGCGCGGCGATGTTCCAGACTGTTGGGCTGCCCCAGTCGTGACCGATCCAGACCGCCTGCCGGCGCCCGATATGGTCCAGAAGCGCGAGCATGTCGGCGACGACGAGCTCTTGCCGGTAAGCGGCCGGATCGTCATGAACGGTGGAGTCACCGTAGCCTGGCATGTCGGGCGCAACGACCCGGAAGCCCCGTGCCGCGAAGTGCTCCAACTGGTAGTGCCACGTCGAGGCAAGCCCCGGCCAGCCGTGGACGAACACCAGCAGCGGACCGTCCTGCGGCCCGGCGTCAAGGTATGAAGTCTTATGCGCGGGTGTGACAAGCGCATGCCTGGCTGTGCTCACGGTGCCTCCGCATCGCCGGCCGCCCGGCCATCGGCCAGGCCAGGAATCCCTGTTCGCGGGTCTACCCGCCGGTGTTGACGATGAGCCAGATGCGACTGAAGTAGTTGAGGACGCGCAGAAATGAGCAGGCTGGCTAGGCCCGTTCCCAGCGCGCCTCGGCTTGTGCCGTTGCTACCCGGTCGTCTGCCTGGGACTGCGTGCGCTTGTGGTCCAGCGGCCCGCGGCGGAGCAAGACGACGCCCACCACTGCGCCGGCGGCGAAGATGCCGGCGGTCCACCAGAACGCGGTGTCATAGCCGTGGGCGACCGCCAGCCCGGTCAGGGCCCGGTGACCGATGATCTTGACCGTGGCGAGATGCGCGGCGACGTAGGAGGTGACGGCGGCGGCGAAGATGGTATTCAGTAGCGAGGTCCCGACCGAGGCGCCGAGCATCTGGCCGACGGTCACGGTCGCAGATGCGACTCCCGCGTCCTGCGCGGCCACGCCGAAAGTGCCGGTGTTGATCGCCCGTCGCTATTACCATGCCCAGGCCGACTCCGGCCAGGATGAGCGGTCCGAGCACGCCTGCGGTGTACCCGGTGTGCGGGCCCAGCTGAGCCAGCCAGGCCGTCCCGCCGCTTGCGGTCAGCATCCCGAATGCGACCAGCGGCTTGGGGCCGAATCTGGGCATGACCACGATCGTGGACAGATTGGCCATGACAATTAGGCCGCCGCTCATCGGCAGGAACGCGAAGCCCGTAACCAGCGGCGAGTACCCGAGTGTCTGCTGCAGATAGTAGGTAAGGAACAAGAAGATCCCGAAGAGCCCGGCTGTGCCGATGAGCATCGAGGCGTAAGCGCCGCCACGGTTGCGGTCGAGCACCACCCGGGGCGGCAACAGCGGGTGGGCGGCTCGGCCCTGCCAGATCGCGAACGCTACGCCAAGCGCGACGCCGGCCGCGACGAATCCGTAAGTGGACGGTGCGTGCCAGCTGTGCGTGGCGGCGTTGGAGAAGCCGTACACCAGGCAAAACAGCGCGCCGGAGACCAGCACCGTTCCCGGCCCATCGAGCCTGGCCTTCGCCCGGGACGACTGCCCCTTCAGCAGCAGGGCCCCGCCGGTGAACGCCACCCCGGCAAAAAGCAGGTTCACATACAGTGTCCACCGCCAGGAAAGGTACTCCGTAAGCGCGCCGCCGAGCAGGAGGCCTACCGCGCCACCGGCCCCGGCAATTGCCCCGTAGATGCCGAACGCCTTGCCCCGGTCCTTCGGCTCGGTGAACGTGGTGGTCAGCAGCGACAGCGCCGACGGGACCAGCAGCGCCGCGAACGCGCCCTGGCAGGCCCGCGCGGTCACGAGCATCACGAAGTTCACCGAGGCGCCGCCGATAGCCGACACTACGGCGAACCCGGCCAGGCCGGCCAGGAGCGTGACCTTCCGTCCCAGCAGGTCGGCCAGCCTTCCGGCGGGCAGGAGCAGGCTGCCGAATGCCAGCGTGTAGGCGGTGACGACCCACTGCCGGTCCACGGTGGTGAAGTGCAGCGCCCGTTGCGCGGACGGCAGGGCGATGTTCATCACGGTGACATCGAGGACCACCATCAGCTGAGCCAGGCCGATCACACCGAGGATGAGCCACTCCCGCCGGTCCCAGGCGCTGCCGGTGGAAGCGGCATCAGACACGAGATCCACCACCCTTCTCTCGTTGTCACTGTCTGGTAGCTGCGGATAGATCTCGCCGGCTCAGCAGTTCAGAAGCCGACCTGCTGGCGGATAAGGACGACGTGGATGCGGCCGGGCATCTCCTGGTGGATCTCCAGGACCTTCGCCACCTGGCTGTGCTGCCCGTACGCGGCCTGCGCTCGGACGTCCTCCAGCGGCAGGCTGTGCTGATAGATCCGCTCATGCGCTGCGGCCAGCGTGGGCACGAGCTTCTGGGCACCGATCACGAAGATCACATTGGCCGCGCCCCAGACGTAGGAGGCCAGCTGGCTGCCCGACGCCGAAGCGATCACCAGGGTGCCGTCCCGGGTGACCGCGTGCACGCTGCCCAGCGCGTAGTCGGGCTGGCCGCCGATCACCTTCATCTGCTGCGCCTGGGTCGCGAAGTCGAGTGCGAACATCTCGTTCCGCGCCGACTTCCACCGGCCCCCGGCATCGTTGATCGCGTCCGCGATCCCGGTCTCGGCCAGTGTCACCGAGGTGTTGGTCATCACCGACGAGCCGTCCGGGATACGGACCAGCACCGCCTGGCGCGCGGCATCGAGATCACCGACGACCTCGACACTGAACCCGTGCTCCTCCAGCGCCACGACAGTGGCCTGCAGCGCGCCCTCATCCGGCAGCATCGTGAAGCGGTCAGGCGTCGCAGTCGTGCTCACAACTGGTCCTCCTTGATGCGAGATCGCGCCTGTGGAACCGGGGCACCCGGTGGCTGGCCGACTGATCGAGTGCCCCGAAGCTACTGGCCAACAAGGTGACCGGCTGTCACCCGATTCTGGCGATTGTGCGGCTGAGGCTGAGCGGCTCCCGTGACGCTGCGGGCACGCAGCGGTGGGCGAGTACCAGTGGCCGAGCGTGGTGCCTGAGCCGTATGGACGTCATCCTCGGGGCACCGCTGCGGTGCTCCGGTCGCGCGAATCACCGTGATCCGGTGACGCCTCGTCACCTTGCTAGCGGCGAACCTGGCGATGGCCCGCCTCCCGGCAGGACATATCAGCAGCGAACTGACATGGGCGAGTCCGCCCGAGGGCGCTGCCAGGCCAGCCCCAGCCGAAGGGAGATCCTCCGTGAGCACCGAGCAGCGAGAGACACTCGACGCAATCCTGCGACAGTCAGCCTTCCCCGCCGACAGCGACGTCAGCGAGCAACGGCGACTGCTCCGGGAGCTCCTGTCAGCCCAGCCACTGCCCGCCGACCTGACGGTGACCGCAGGCAGCACAGGGGGACGTCCCAACCGCCGAGATCACCGTCGACGGAATCGAGCCTCGCCACGTTGTCCTGTACTTCCACGGCGGCGTGTACGTCATGGGTGACGCCGCCCTCGCCGCAGACCTCGCCTCGCAGGTCGCCCGGCGAACCAGGTCTAAGGCCATCTCCGTCGACTACCGGCTCGCCCCCGAGCACCCGTATCCGGCAGCGGTCGACGACGCTCTTGCCGCCTACGAAGCCCTCCTGCACAACGGCACGGGCCCTTCGGACATCACCTTCGCCGGAGAGTCCGCCGGCGGCGGCCTCGCTATCGCCACCTTGGTCAACGCCCGCGATCACGGGCTGCCCCTGCCCGCAGCGGCCTTCGTCATGTCACCGTACGCAGATCTCACCCTGGCCGGGACGACCATGGAAACCAAGCGCGACGCCGATCCGCTGCTCAGCAAGGAGGCTCTGCGAGCCCGGGTCACCGACTACACCTCAGGACAAGACCCCGCTCTCGGCCTCATCAGCCCAATATTCGCCGACCTGTCCGGCCTGCCGCCCCTGATCATCCAGGCCGGAACTCACGAGGTTCTCCTCGACGACGCCGTCCGCCTCGCCCGGCAAGCCGCCACCGCGGACGTCGAGGTCACCCTCGACATCACCTCCCGGCGTGCCCCACGTCTTCCAGGCCTACTACCCGATCCTCGACGAAGCGGCCGCTGCGCTGGACAGAGCCGGACGGTTCCTGTCGGCGTATCTCGCCGGCGCAGAACGCGTCACCGCATAGCGAAAGGCCCAGCTACGCCGTCATCCTGCTCGCAGTGGTCTTAGCCGCTAACGCGTGCGGCCAGCGGCCAGCAGCCGCAGCTCCCGCGCGCGCTGCACGGCCGAGGACCGGTCACGAACCTGGAGCTTGGCGTAGATCCTGCGCAAGTGCGTGCTGATGGTGTTTACCGAGACGGATAGTTCGCCTGCGATCTCGGGCCGGGACAGGTTCGTCGGGAGATATTGCAGCACCCTGAGCTCACCCGGACTGAGTTTCTCCGTTGGCGGCGACGAGGACTGCTCTGTGGCCGCCGGGAGTGAGCCGTGCAGGACGTCGAGGATGCCGGTGAGCAGCGCGGCGTGCGCTGTCTCGTGCCGCGGCAGCGCCTCGAGCAGCTCCCGCTGAGCCGGTCATCGCGAACGGCAGGATTAGCCGGTCAGGCTCGGCGAGCGCGAGGGCGCGTTCGGCGGCCTGGTTCGCCGCGCGCTGGTCACCGAGCTCACGGTGGGCGAGCCCAGCCAGCAGGTGCGCCTCAATGACCGTGACGTCACCGATGACCGGTGCCGTGCCGTCCAGCACATCCCGCACCGCGGCGAGGGCCCCGGCCGGATCGCCTTCCGCAAGGCAGATCACCGCGCGGGCATTACGCATCTCACCGGAGCCGGCCCGCTCGTCATCGAGCGCCGCGAGGAAGGCGCGGGCCTCGGCGGGCATCCCGAGGCGGGCCTCGGCGGCCACCATCCAGCCGGTCACCCGACTCGCCAGCGCGTGCGAGCCCGCTAGCTGCGATCCCAGGTATTCGGCCGCGCTGAACTCCTGCAGCGCCTCATGGTGGCGGCTGCGGCCGGCCTGCAGCATGCCGTGCGCGATGTGCACAAGCAGCCTGATATCGGGCCCGGTGTCTGTTTGCAGGGCCCGTGCGGTGCGCTGTAGCCACCGCTCGGCCTCGTCGAACCCGCCCGTCCACAGCATCGTGCCGGCCAGCGCTATCAGCGCGGGCGCGACGACGGGCTCCGCGCCCCAGCCGTGGCGCTCGGCGAGCGCGATCACCTCGCGGCAGCGGCGCTGAATGGTGGCGAACGGGAGGATCTTCGACGCGAACCCGAGCTGCGCCAGGCAGCCGACCTCGAGATAGGGCCGGCCGATCTCCCTGGCCAGGACGGCGCCCTCCCGGAGGTGGCGTTCAGCGTCGGGAAGCCCCGACCACGCCTCGACGATTCCCAGGTTCATCAGCGCCACCGCCCGCAGGTCGCTGCCCAGCGCGATGTCCTCATCGGACTGCCAGGTCACCGGCGAGGCAAGGAATCTGACCTGCTCGATGACGCCGGCCAGGTGACCGCGCCGCCTGGCCAGCGACAGCTCCAGCGACGCGATGGCCACCCGCAGGCGCCGCTGGCGATCCGCTGACGCCGTCTCGGCGTGCGCTTCGGCGACCGCCAGGTGGGCAGCCGCCTCGTCTAGGCGCCCCTGGGCCAGGTCACCCATCGCGCGTACCAGGGCCAGCTCGGGGTGTTCCGCGCCTGGCGGGAAGGCCCGCACCAGCGCCTGCATGGTCTGCGCCTGCCCGTCGAGCGTCAGGCTGAACGAATTGTCGGCCAGCAGCCGGGCCGCATCAGGCCAGTCTCCCGCCGCCTGCGTGTGCCGGATGGCCTCGACCACCTGGCCCTCAAGGTGAACCATCCGGCCGCGCGCCGGTGCAGCGCCGGCACTTCCGGACGCAGCGTCCGGCGCAGCTCCAGCCGGAGCAGATCCCCGAACAGATGATGGTAGCGGAACCACGTCCGCTCGGCGTCGAGCGACACGACAAACGCGTTGGAGTCCTCGAGTTCCAGCAGGATCCGTTCCGAGCCAGAGCGGCCGGTCAGCAGATCGGCCAGTTTGCCGTTGACCCGATCGACCAGGGAGGTACGCAGGAGCAGATCCTGGACGTCAGCTGGCTGGCGTTCCAGCATCTCGGCGATCAGGTACTCCGCGACTGCGCGGTCGCTGCCAGAGAACTCCGCGACGAACCGCTCCGGGTCGGGATGATCAGTCAGAGAAAGCGCCGCGAGCCGCAGGCCCGCCGCCCATCCTTCCGTCCGCTGGTGCAGCAGGGCCGCTCCGGCGTCCGACAGTGTGATACCCGATGCGTCGAGAAGTTCGCGAGTTTCGCGCTCGGAAAAGCGCAGGTCGGCCGCGCGGATTTCGGCCAGCTCGCCCGCCAGACGCAGCTGATGCAGCCGCAGCGGCAGATCGTGACGGGTGGTCACCATCGCGTGCACCTGCGGGGGGAGGTTCGTCAGCAGCTTGGTGAGCTGAGGGAACGCCTCTGGCGTTCAGCTCATGCAGATCATCAATAACCAAAGTGATCCCGTTACGAGCACCAGCGAGCTCTCGACAGCACCCGGTCGACCATCGCGGGTCCATTAAAGTCAGGTGTCGCTGCGGGCGATTCCGCATGGCCCGAAGTCGTCGAAGCGTGACGGACCACGTCGAGCAGGGCAAGCCAGAACTGCTGGGCGTCGTGCTGATCGCGTTGCACCTGGAACACGGCGAGCCGGCGCCGCAGCCCCGGACGGTCGGCCCACGCGCGCAGCAGACATGTCTTGCCGCTGCCAGCCGGAGCCGAGATGATCGTCACCTTGCGCGCGGCCCCGCGATCCAGGGCAGCTACAAGATCACCCCGGTCGATCAGCCGGGGGGTTGCTGAAGCCTGCGTGAAGGGCCTGCCTTGATCTCTACGGCTGACACCCCTAGCGTCGGTCACGCCGTCCTGGCACCTGCTCTCGCTACCAGGCCAGCACACGTACAGTCAACGGCGCCCGAACCTCCGTTTTGTTGCACTCTCATCCCTGCGCGGCCGACGATCCCATCCCGGCCGGCGTTGTCCTGGTACCGCGAATCACCTGGACCAGGAGACGACTTCTTACCTGCCTCGTGGCAACCCTCGGTTCGTCGATCGCGGGTCCAGGAGAACGACACGATACTGGACAGCCAACTTCGCTGCGCATGTGAGTTAGAACGAGGAATTCATGAACCGCAACAACATGGAGCGGTTCGGCGAGCCAGTCACCGCGCGCTCCTGGCAGCTTCGCCGCCTTCGCCGGCGCCGGACATGCTGGTGACAATGCTGCCGTCGCCTGGCAAGCCTGTCCGTGCCGGCGCTGTCCGCCTTGTCGAGCACACCTTGGCGCATCACCCACTCCCGTCGCGGCCGAGACCACCTGGCCGGGACATCGCGCGAGTCCCGGTCTAGGGCACGACCACGACTACTGGCGCGTCCTGACGGGAGGCGAGTCTGCGGCCCGCTGAGCCGGCAAGGTGGTGCAGCATCTTGGCGGACCTGCCGACGACCACCAGATCAGCGTGTGCCGACCGCGCCACGCCGATCAGCGCGTGCACGGTGTCGCCCAGTTCCCGGACGAAGGTCAGCTGCACGCCCGCTTCGGCGGCACGGTGCTCGGCCTCAGTTTTCAGTTCGACAGCGACCTCGTCGGCAGCCTGCTCGGCATAGTAGAAAAATCCGTCCACCGGAAGAACGGGCGCTACCGCGGGGGTGACGTACACGGCGATAAGGCTGCCGCGTGAGCGCCTGGCCTGCCCGGCCGCCCAGCAGAAGGCGTCCCAGCTGGCAGGCGAGCCGTCCAGCCCGACCACGATCACCTGGCCGGTGGGATCAGTCGTCTGGCCGGCGAAGCCCGGTGAGCTCCTCGGCCCAAGGTCCTGGGTCATGACAAATCATCTCGATCTCAGCGTGGCTGCCGGCTTGCGTCAGCAAGTTGCAGCAGGCCGCGGAGTGCTGGCACGGCCGCGCTCAGCGCGGCCGCGTCCTGCTCAGGCAGCTTGTCGATCAAGGCCGTGAACACCGATGCGCCTGCCCGGCGATTCGCGGTCAGATGACGGCGTCCCGCCGTGGTGATACCGACCAGCACCACCCGGCCGTCGGCGGGGTCGCGGCGGCGCTCGGCGAGGCCGAGGTGCTGCAGCTGAGTTACCACGGCCGTCATGGACGGCTGGGTCACGCCCTCAGCCACGGCCAGGTCGGTGACGCGCCGCGGCCCGGTGCGCTCAAGGGTGGCCAGCGTTGACGCCGCGGTCAGGCTCAGTTCCCGGCCGTCCCGCCCGTACCGCCAGCCCCGCAAGGGCCTGCAACGCATCGCCGATGCCATCGCTGTCTGCTCCCATGCAATAAGAATAGCCGGGACTATATAGTTGTGTCAATGGAATGCTCAATGCTCGGCGCGGCCGTGACTCGGCAGGCTGCTGGCCCTTGCGGATGCGGGATCTCGGGACGACGCTGAATCTCGCGAGATCGACGGCTCGGTTTTCTGTACCGACTTTCAGCAAGGAGACAGAGATGACACGAAACAAGAAACTCATAACCGCTGGCGCGGCCGTGATCGCCGTGGTGCTCGCGCCGGTCGCCGCCATGGCGAGCAGCAGCTCCCCAAACGGCTTACGGCATCCCACGATCATCCACGTGGTCGAGCACGCCATCACCGACACGGTGCAGGAATTCCATCCGCCCAAAATGAGCCTCGGTGACGTACTGGGCTTCCACAACCCGGTCTACAACGCCTCCAATACGCGGCGGATCGCGACTGACAACGGGTACTGCATCCGCACCGTAGCGACCGGCAAAACCGAATGGGAATGCACGTGGACAACCCTGCTTCCTGGCGGCAACCTCACCGTCGAAGGCCCTTACTACGACGATGGCACCAACACCACGCTGACCATCACAGGCGGGACCGGCAAATACACGGGCGCCGAAGGTTCCATGCTGCTCCACGCCACAGGTAACCCAGTCGGATCAGAGTACGACTTCATCTTCACCCTGGCCCGCTGACCAGCACGGCCCCGTGATCGGGTGCCGGCGACCTCCGCCGCCGGACACCCGATCGCAGCCCGGCACCCGAACACGCCGCCTGAACTGGACGTGCCCATCGGGGCGTTGAGCGCGCGCTGCCGCCGTTATGGACGCCGAAGGCGAGGCGCTGCAGGCCAATGGTGAACGCACATATGTGGGATGTCTGCGCGCCGCAGCGGACCCGGCTGCGCTGAGCCGCGGTCTCCGCATCCTCATAGTCCGGTTCCTAGCCATAGGCCGAGGGCGGCGCCGATCTCGGCCAGCCGGGGCCGCGCCTGGCCTGCCAGATCGGCCAGCGTCCAGGACATCCGGATGATCCGGTCGGCGCCGCGGGCGCTGACCTGCCCGCGATCCATGGCATGCTCGAGCGGGGCCAGCGCGCCTGGCTGCGGGCGGAAGCTGCGCCGCAGCTCGCTGCCAGGAACCTCCGCGTTCAGCCGCCACCGGGTCTCCTGAAGCCGGCGAGCAGCCCGGAGCCGCGCCTCGCGCACCCGGTCAGCCACCACGGCGCTCGGCTCGGCCAGCTGCCGGTCGCTCAGCAGCTCCGCTCGGCCGACCGGCAGCAGCTCCACTTTGACATCAACGCGGTCCAGCAGCGGCCCGGACAGCCTGGCCAGGTACCGGCGCCGGACCAGCGGCGTGCACGTGCAGTTCGATCCGCCTGCCGTGCTCCTGGCGCACGGACACGGATTAGCGGCCAGCACCAGCGTGAACCGTGCCGGGAACCGCGCCGTCAGCCCCGACCGTGCCACCACGATCTCGCCCGATTCCAGCGGCTGCCGCAGCGCATCCAGCACGTCCCGGTCGAACTCCGGCGCCTCGTCCAGAAACAGGCAGCCATGATGCGCCAGCGACGCCGCACCAGGCCGGATCACACCGCTGCCCCCGCCCACGATCGCTGCCTTAGTCGCGGTGTGATGCGGCGCGCAAAACGGCGGCTCCGTCACCAGCGGCCGATCCGGCTTGAGCGCGCCAGCCACCGAATGGATCGCGCTCACCTCCAGCGCCGCCGACGGCTCCAGCGACGGCATGATCCCCGGAAGCCGCTCCGCCAGCATGGTTTTCCCAACGCCGGGCGGCCCGAGGAGCAGCATGTGGTGGCCGCCAGCCGCGGAAATCTCCGCAGCCCGCCTGGCAACCGGCTGGCCGACTACATCAGCCAGGTCACCATGTGGCGACGTGCTGGCTCCGGCCGGTGCCGCCGCGGCCAGGCCGGCGCCGGAGTCCACGATCTGCACGTCCCAGCCAGGCACGTCGGGGTCGCCGTCGCGTAGCCAGCCGATCAGGCCGCCCAGCGTGGCCGCGGCGACGATTCGCATCCCAGGCACAAGTGCTGCCTCCGCGGCATTCTCCACAGCGACAACGGCCCTGCCGAAGCCGGCAACAGCAGCGGCCGCCACCGATGGCAGCACCCCCGGCACGGGCCGGATCCGGCCGTCCAGGCCGAGCTCGCCAAGAAATACTGTCCCAGCCAGGGCTTCGTCATTCACGACCCCGTCCGCAGACAGAACGGCTACCGCTATGGCGAGATCGAAGCCGCTACCTCGCTTGGGCAGGCTGGCGGGCGACAGGCCGACAGTGATCCGCCGCTGCGGCCAGGTATGCCGGGAATTGACTACGGCCGACCTGATCCGGTCTCTGGCTTCGCGGAGCGCGGTATCCGGCAGCCCGACGAGCAAAAGGGCCACGAGGCCGTTCTCGATGTCGGCCTCGATTTCCACCACATGTCCCTGGACTCCGGCCAGTGCGATCGAGTGTGTCCGGGCGAGCGCCATCTGCCACCACCTCCGGTCCCGACGGTGCCGGAGGACCGGCCGGCTGCGGGCCAGCCAAGGGAAGGCTGTGCGGAGCCAGGCACGGCACCGCCACGCTGTGGAAAATGGCGACCCGATTGTCGGTACCTACGGCTTAGATGCACGTCCACAACCAGCCACGTGCGATATCTGGCATCTGGGACCCGCACACGACGTGCCTGGAGATGAGCGTGTACAAGCGAGTGGGCTACGCGCAGGCTGGCTACACACTGATCGGCAACATCGGGACACGAGCCGATGACGAGGACCGCGACTGCACGCTCATGAGCGCCTGGCAGGACTACCTGCCCGACACCTACGGCGTCGGCCAGATGCTCGAACGACACCAGCCGAGCTAGCCGAAAATGGCGAGAGACGTGTCACATACGTGCCACAAGCTGTGACCTGCAGCAGCTACGAGCGGCTGCCCGTGGCGGCGGTTCCGTCTTGGCTCACGACCATGCAGAACCTTGCACTCGGGCAGGACACATCTGCGAGGTCGCGCTGATGCCCAGTCCGGTAGGAGACTGTCCAGCGCCCGCTGGCGAAGGCATAGATGTTGCCGTCGAAGCTCGTGGCAATGCACTCCGCTGAGCTTGTGCAGGCGACGGCTTCCAGGCCCCATCCAGCGGTCTTGACACGACGGCGCAGCGTCCACTTTCTGCCGTTGAAAGTGACGATATAACCGCTGGTGTCGACCGCAGCGCACGACGTCTTGCTCCGGCAGGACACTGCCCAGAGGGTCGGATGCGCGTCGATGAGCTTAGGCGCAGTCCACCGGTGACCGTTGTAAGTGACCACGTCACCGCTGGTGTCGACTGCCGCGCAGAAGCTCGTCGCCGGGCAGGAAACTGACCAGAGCTCCAGGTTGTGATCAATCCAGGCCGGCTTGGTCCAGCGGCGGCCGTTGTAGATCACTGCGTATCCGTCGTAATCGACGGCGACGCACATCCGGCTGCTTGCACAGGACACCGACCTGATGTCCGAGTCGGGGGACGTATCCGCCACCGCCGCAGTCCAATGGCGGCCGTTGTACCGGAAGGCAGACCCGTCTGTGTTGACAGCCATGCAGAAGCTCAACGTCGGGCAGGACACAGAGCTGAGCTCGCCATCGAAAGCATCGATCTGCGCGGGCTTTGCCCAGCGCCCGTTGTTATAGGAGAGGGCGTTGCCAGTCCAGTCGACAGCCATGCAGCCCCCGGCGGCCGGGCAGGACACCGACATGAGCTGCCCTGTTGAATGGAACACCGCGTCAGGCGACGTCCAGGACTTCCCGTTGAACTTCAGCACCTCAGAACTGCCCGCTGTGTTGGTGGGAACTACGCCTGCTGCGATGCAGAAGGCAGTGCCGCTGCAGGAAACTGAGGTCAGCACCATCGAGGCCGGAGCCAGCCGACCGGAGATGGCCCAGTTCTCGCCGTTGAAACGCACTGCCCGGTTAGCGGAATCGATCGCGACACACGAAGTCGGGGACGTGCAGGAGACGGAGCTAAGCGCGGTGCCCGCGTCAACGACGCCGAGGTCCGTCCAGCCTGCCCCGCTGTAGACGGTGTCCTCCCCTGCCGAACTGACTGCCACGCAGAATGACGCCGACGTGCAACTGACGGACTGAAGGTTTGTTGCTGTCTCGCCAAGGTCAGGGGTCGTGGTGCTCCACGTACCGTCGGCGAAGGTGTAGACAACGTCGTTGTTGCCAACAGCCACGCAGAACGACGCTGACGTACAAGACACGGCCTGCAACGCGGTCGATGCGACCGATACCGGCTGCGACCAGCCTGAACTCCCGTAACTGAACGCATTCCCCTGCTGGGTAACTGCCATACAGAAGCCAGCGGCCGGACATGAGATAGCCGACGGACTCTGGTTGGTCGGAATCGATGCTGGCTTGCTCCAACTCTTGCCGTCGTAGGT
Source organism: uncultured Actinomycetota bacterium (assembly GCA_963831615.1). Classification (GTDB taxonomy): domain Bacteria; phylum Actinomycetota; class Actinomycetes; order Streptosporangiales; family Streptosporangiaceae; genus JAJYUU01. Next base: position 488,518 of record CAWHQU010000011.1, read on the forward strand.
CACCGCGTACGTAGTAAATGGCGCGAAGCCATCATCCCCGACCGCGGCGCAGAAGGACGGCCCCGCGCACGAAATCGAGGACATGCCAAGACTTGCTGGTACCGGGACGATACGAACTGGCGAGTTCCACCGCGTGCCGGTGAACGTCGTAACGCTGTCATATTGCAGCGCGGCACAGAAGTGCGTGCTCGGGCAGGACACTGACACAATGCCCGCCTGGAACGACGGATCGATGGCTTTAAGCCGCGACCATTTGAAGCCAATGTGGTTGCTGAAGCCACCCTGTTTCACTGCCGGCTTCGGGGTCGTCCGGACCGCCACCGCGCTTGCCGTGGTTGCGCTCGCCGCAGCCGGAAGCACGCCAGCTGTGACGCCCGCGGCTACTGACGCGAACGCGACGGCGGCAAGTATCCACCGACGTGCCATGGACCCTCCTGAACGAGCGAGAGGATAACCCGCTGCCCTAGCCGCAGGCTCCCGTCGAACATTCTGGCCGCAACTTAGATGAAAGTTCTAATAAGTACAATCCCATCGGCACGGCCAATTGGCGTGGCTATAAGAGCCAGCTAGGCCACCCCTCGGACATGCTCGATGCTGAACTCGCCAGCGGCATCACGCAGCACGCCAACGGCGTCGATCCTGATCTCCTCGAAGAACAGGCTGTGCGCAGTCAGCCAGGCGATAGCAAGACGACGCAGCCGCCTCGCCTTCTGCCTGGTGACCGCCTCGACCGGAGAACCGAAGCGCACGCCTGACCTGGTCTTAACTTCGCAGATGACCAGCGTCTGACCATCCCGGGCGACAATATCGATCTCGCCGTGCTCGCACCGCCAGTTGCGGCCCAGGATCTCCAGGCCCGCCTCGGCCAGGAAGCCCGCGGCTAATTGCTCGCCTTGCTGGCCGAGCAGGTCCTTTGCGTTCATCTGGTCACCTCCGGTACCAAGATGCCGGAGGACGGCCAGTGACCGGCGGGCGCAGCTAGTCCCTGTGGACACACCAGGGCAGCCATCGGCAGGTGGTGGGAGAACACCGCGGATTGTCAGCCGCCACTGGTTAAATACTCGGCCGGTAGGCCGAGCTGGGCGAAACGGCCACGGAACTGGCGAAGAAGGCCGCCGCCGGTGCTGGACCTGCCGCCCGGACCTCAGGCTGATCGCGGCCTACTTCGGATCCGGGATGTCCAGATCGCTCTTGGCGAGTTCCTCGACGTTCACATCCTTGAACGTAACAACCCGCACATTCTTCACAAACCTGGCGGGCCGGTACATGTCCCAGACCCAGGCATCCTGCATCGTGACTTCGAAGAAGACCTCGCCGTTCTCGGCCTGCCGGACATTGAGGTCCACCTGGTTCGTCAGGTAGAACCGGCGCTCCGTCTCGACGACGTGGCTGAACAGGCCGACGACATCGCGATACTCGCGGTAGAGCTGCAGCTCCATCTCGGTCTCATACTTCTCGAGATCCTCCGCGCTCATCTTCTCCCCTCCGATCAGGCGCCGCGGGCTACTGCCGCGAAGCCTGCCGTCGGCCAGCCATGCTCTTCCTCGATGACGTCCACGATAGGGCCATTCTGCCCACTGCCAGGCGGGTAGCACGAGTTCGCTGCTTCCGAGTTGTCCAGCGCCTCGCCGGAGTCGCCGAGCACCTCGCCGGCGTCATCCAGCACCTCGCCCAGGTCGGCCAGCATGCGGCCGCGGACGTTGACGAAGGACCTCCGGTGCTCAGGACACGGCCCGTGATGTTCCAGAGCCCGCATGTGGCTGGGAGTTGAATACCCTTTGTGCCGGGCGAACCCGTAGCTGGTGAACGTTTTGTCCAGTTCGCACATCATCGCGTCCCTGGTCACCTTGGCCACGATCGAGGCTGCAGCCACGCAGGCCGCCACCTGGTCGCCCTTCCACATGGCGAGTGCCGGTGCGTTCAGCCCGCGGACAGGGAACCCGTCAGTCAGCACGTAGCCCGGCCTGAGGCTCAAGCCGGCGAGCGCCCGGCGCATGCCGGCCACATTGCAGACATGCAGGCCGCGCCGGTCGATCTCCGCCGACGAGATCGTGATCACGTTCCAGTCAAGCGCACCGTCCATTATCTGACTGTATGCCGCATTGCGCGCCTTCGCTGTCAGCGCCTTCGAATCAGCGAGTTCCGTCAGCCTGGCAATCCGTGACGGCTTCAGGATGACTGCCGCCACTACCAGCGGCCCGGCGCAGGCTCCCCGCCCTGCCTCGTCAACGCCCGCGACCGGCGAGAGCCCGGCGCGCCCGAGTACCCGTTCGTAAGCGCTCAGCCCGCAGTCCCGCCTGGGCGTGTATCCGACGGACCGGCGCTGCTCCCCGGTCACCGCGCTCATTCCCGGCGGCCGCCGCGGCCCGCCCGCAGCTTGCTGGTCAGCCGTGTCATGGTGACCCGTCGCCGCACCCGGCGCTGGAGCCAGGTCAGTGGCACCGCTCCTACCAGCCCGGCGGCGAGCGGCAGGTACGGCCCCTCCGGATGCACCCTGGTGCCGAGTAGCGCCGAAACGGCCAGCTGCTGGCTGGCCGACTCCCGCGCCGAGGTCTGGAGCGCTTGCGCGCTGGTCCGCGGCTTATCGATACCCGGCTGATCAAACGTCGACGGGATCGGCAGGAACCGCCAGCGACGCGGCGGCCACACGATCACGAACGCCCGGCCGATGACCTCGTTCTCCAGAATCGTCCCGTGTCCCGGATCTGAGGTCCGGAGCCGCGAGTCATCCGACACCGCCCGGTTGTCGCCCATGACCCACAACCTGCCGGGCGGCACGACGATGTTGAACGGGATCTGCGACGGAGCAGCGCCCGGGTAAAGGTAGGACGACTCGCGCAGCGCGACGCCATTGACGGTGACCGGACCATGATCGTCAGCACAGATCCGGTTACAGACCACATGGTCACCGGGAACGCCGATCACCCGCTTGATGTAGTCCGTCTGACCCAGCGGCGTGCCGAAGAGCCCCGCGATCGAGCGGAACAGCGGCCGGAGTGTGGCGTCGTACGCGCGGACTGCCGGATTGTGAGCAGGCGGCGTCGCAGCCGGGCTCGGATTCCACGAGCCTGCCCCGTTGAACACGATGATGTCGCCGGGCTCGATGCTCCGGAAGTGATACACGAGCTTGTTAACTAGCACCTTGTCGCCGATCAGCAGCGTGTCTTCCATCGACGACGACGGGATGAAGAACGGCTGTACCACGAAAGTCTTGATGACCAGTGCGATAGCCAGGGCTACGACGATCAGAATCGGTACCTCGCGCCAGGTCGACCGGGCCCGCTTCTGCGCGCGGGCGGCGGCTCGCGCAGCGTCGGGTCGCAGGCTGTCCGGATCCGGCTGCCCCGGCCCGGACTGCCCTGGACCGGACTGCCCCGGCCAGGACTGCCCCGGACCCGGCTGCTCCGGCCCGGACTGATCAGGCGCGCCGCTCCCAGGGGTCCCGCCGGCTGAGCTGCCGCTTCCCCAGGCGTCGTCAGCGATCGCGCCACGGTACCCAGCCGGGCTACCGTCCTGGTCCGCCCCCCGGTCCAGATCCGAGGGCCCGGACCCGCCTGCCAGCCAGTCCGGCCCGCTCTGCTCGTCGTTCATCAGGCTGAGCCTATCCCCCGGCAGCCAGCCAGCCAGGGCACGCAGGCACAGGCCAGAGGATTCCATGACCAACTAGCGGCAATGCGTCAGCCTTCCTATTCCGGGCCAGCGCGGGCATCGTCAGCCGGCGGTGACTCGGTCACCTGCAGCCACGCCAGCCGAGCGGGACCGATGCGCCTGCCCTCCGCCTGTTATCGAACTGTCAGCCGTCACCTGGCCGGCCCCTGCCAGACCGGAGCTTGAACCGCCGGATCAGGGCCCTCCGCCGTAGCCAGGTCAGCGGAACGGCGCCGGCGAAGCCAAGGGCCACCGGCAGGTAAGGCGCTTCTGGCCGGACGCTGACCGCCGGAGGCAGTGCGGCAGCGGCGACGCGGCCGGCGCCGGCTGCGGAGCCTCCGGACTTGGTGATGCCAGCCTGCTCGAACGTGGCGGGGATCGGCAGGATCCGCCATTGACTCGCAGGCCAGACGATCACGAAGGCCCTGCCGATGACCATGTTTTCAGGAATCATGCCGTTGCCGGGGTCTGCCTCGTGACCGCGGGAGTCATCAGAGATGCCCCGGTGATCGCCAAGTACCCACAGGTAGCCAGCTGGCACGGTGACGTTGAACTGGCCGGGAATGCCATACGGGTGGCTGTTTGACTGGTCGCCGGGGTACAGGTACGACTGCTCGTGCAGCGCTACGCCGTTCACCGTGATCTGGCCCTGAGCATTGCAGCAGACCACGTGGTCACCTGGAACGCCGATGACCCGCTTGACGTAGTCAGTCTGGCCGATCGGCGTGCCGAATAGGCCCCCGATCGAATCGAATACCTTGCGGATTGTGTCGTCGTAGGCGCGCACTACCAGGTTGGACGTGGCGCCCGATGAGGGCGCGGGCGCATTCCAGCTGCCTGAGCCGTCGAAGACGATGATGTCTCCGGCGTGGATGGGCCTGAAGTGGTAGACGAGCTTGTTGACCAGGATCTTGTCGTCGATCTGAAGTGTGTTCTGCATCGACCCGGTCGGGATGACAAATGCCTGGACAACGAAGGTCTTGATGACGATCGCGATGACGAGCGCGACAACCACGAGCAGCGGCAGCTCGCGGAACAGCGACCTGTTCTGCTTCGGATTCTTGCCCGGCCGTGCCTTCGCCGCGCCCGCGTTAGCCGGCACCCCGGAAGGTGTGCCAGCAGGCCCCGGCTCCGTCGCAGGCATAGCCTGCCCCGGCCTGGCTGCCGGGGCAGCGGCAGAAGGCCAGCCAGGCCCGAACTGAGTGCCGCCCAGATCAGCCGTGAGGTCAGGCTGCGCTCCGGACGCTGCAGAGTCCGCGGACCGGCGCGGGTCGCCCACCGGCATCATCCGTTCCCCCCGACTATGCAGTCATCCGGCCAACGCCGCCCGGCTGAACACCCGGCGTGCATCTGACAGTAGCGGGCATTCGGGTCACCTTTGCGCGGGGGCCGTCGCTCGCCACCTGGGTCGGCCGGCCTTCTCCCGCGCCGTGGCGCCAGGGTAAGCCAGCCTGCCAGTAGTCAACGACGCTGGTCAGGCAGCTGACGCTCTTACTTGGCCGGCGTGGCCTCGCGGCGCTCCCGGATCCGGGCAGCCTTGCCGCGCAACGAGCGGAGGTAGTACAGCTTCGCGCGACGGACCCGGCCACGGGTGACGACCTCGATCTTGTCGATGGCCGGAGTGTGTACCGGGAAGGTCCGCTCGACGCCGACACCGTAGCTGACCTTGCGGACGGTAAACGTCTCGCGGGCACTGCCGCCCTGCCGGCGGATCACAACGCCCTGGAAGACCTGGATCCGCGACCGGTTGCCTTCCTTGACGTTGACGTGCACCTTGAGGGTGTCGCCCGGCCGGAAGTTCGGGATGTCGGATCGGATCTGCGCCTGCTCAAGCTCGGCAATCGCGGTGTGCATCGCTGCGGTTTCCTCAATAGTCATCAGCGCACGCCTGCGAACGCGCTGGATCGGCCTGTATGCGCCAGGCGGGGCGCCCGGCAGCCCCACGGCGGCTTAGCCAGAAGCGGGGCAGTGCCTTTTAGTGTGCCACATCTTCGCCGGTAACCGGAAAGCCAGCCTCGGCTAGCACAACCCGGTCCCGCTCGTCCAGCAGGTCCTCCCCGCCAGCAGCAGCTCCCGCGGCCATCGCCCGGTCCGCCGAGAGGAGCTGCGAGACCAGGTCAGGCCGGTTCTGGGCGGTACGGCGCAGCGCACTGTCCCGTCGCCACCTGGCGATCGCCCCATGATCACCGGACAGCAGAACAGGCGGGACCTGCCGGTCTCGCCACACCCGCGGCCTGGTGTAGGCGGGGCCCTCGACCAGGCCGGCCATCCGGCCACCCAGCGGGCCAGCGCCTTCGGCACCAGCACCAAAGCCGAACGAATCGTCAGCCGCAGACTCGGCATTGCCGAGCACACCAGGCAGCAGCCTGCAGATTGCCTCGGTCATCACCAGCACCGCCGGCTCGCCTCCGGCCAGCACGTAGTCGCCGATGCTGACTTCCTCCACCCGCATCCGGGATCGCGCCTCGTCAGCGACCCGGCCATCGATGCCCTCGTAGCGACCGCAAGCGAAGATCAGCCAGGGCTCGCCCGCGTACCGAGCCGCCTGCTCCTGGCTGAACGGCAGCCCGGCGGGCGTCGGGATCACCAGCAACGGGTCGGCGCCCGCAGGCGCGATTGCGTCCAGCGCCTCGCCCCAGGGCTCCGGCTTCATCACCATGCCTGGCCCGCCGCCGAACGGGGAGTCGTCGACGGTGTGGTGCACGTCCTGCGTCCAGCCCCGCAAGTCGTGCACGGTGAAACTTATGACACCCCGTTCGGCGGCCTTGCCGATCAGCGAGACGCTGAGCGGGCCGAAGTACTCGGGGAAGATCGTGATGATGTCGATCTGCACTGGGCCGCCCCTACAGGGCGTCCTTCGGATCAAGCAAACCAGGCGGCGGGGCGATCCGGAGTTCGCCGGCCGCGAGGTCTACCTCCGGGACTATGACGGAAACGAAGGGGATCATGATCTCAGTACCCGCACGCTCGCCGATTCCGGCGACGACGAGCAGGTTCTGGCCGTAGTGCAGCACGTCAGTAACCTCGCCAACATGTTCGCCGACCAGCGTCTTGACGGCGAGCCCGATCAGCTGATGGTCGCGGAATTCATCAGGGTCAGCAATGTCCTCGAGGTCCGCCGAATCGACCAGCAGGAGGACGCCGCGGAGGCGCTCTGCCTCATTCCGGTCGGTATAGCCATCGAACTCGGCAAGCAGCCTGCCGGAGTGCCACCGGATCCGCGAAACGGTCAGCGGCCCGGCAGCCGCGGGATCCGTGGCAAGCACGGTGCCCGCGGCCAGCCGCAACTCAGGATCGTCGGTCCGCACTTCCACGGTCAGCTCGCCGCGGACGCCGTGCGGCCTGGCGATCCGGCCGACCACTAGCTGCATGGCCGCCTAGCGAGTCTCGTCGGCGTCCAGCAGGTCGACGCGAACGTAGCTGTTGCCCGCCAGCGAGCCGATCACTGTCCGCAGCGCCCGGGCAGTCCGGCCGCCGCGGCCAATGACCTTGCCGAGGTCGTCAGGGTGAACACGAACCTCGAGCACGCGCCCGCGACGCAGGCCGCGACTGCCGACCTGGACCTCGTCCGGGTTCTCGACTATGCCCTTGACCAGATGTTCCAGGGCTTCCTCGAGCATCTCAGGCCTCGCCGCCCGCAGTGTCGTCACCAGTGGTTGTGTCGCCCGTGGTTGCGTCGCCAGTGGTTTCATCTGCAGCGGCCTCGGCGCGAGCCGACGCGGCAGCCTCAGCCGTCGCAGCGGCGTCGGAAACCGCGGCATCAGCGTCGGTCTGGGCAGCTACCCCGGTCTCAGCGGCTGCAGGCTCAGCGGCTGCAGGCTCAGCGGCTGCAGGCTCAGCGGCTGCAGGCTCAGCGGTTGCAGGCCCGACATCACCCGCCTCGTCGGCAGCAGCTTCGGCGCGAGCCCCTGCCGCGGCCTCAGCCGTTGCAGCGGCGTCAGCAACCGCGGCCGCAGTTTCGGCCGGCTGGTCGGCAGGCTTGTTGCCCTTGCCGGACGCCCTGGTTGCCTTGCCGGCTTCTGATTTCGCAGCCTCGGGCCGCGCGGCGTCGGCCTTGCCAGCGGCCGCCTTGCCCTTGGGCTTGGCCTTGGCGCCGCTCTCGGCCAGCGACTCAGCAGCTGCCGCGGCAAACGCGGCCTTCTTGTCGGCCCTCGGCTCGGCAGTACGCAGCGTTCCTTCTGCTCCTGGCAGACCCTTGAACTTCTGCCAGTCGCCGGTGATCTCAAGGATCTTGCGAACCGGGTCGGTCGGCTGCGCGCCAACGGACAGCCAGTGCTGGGCACGGTCGGAGTCGACTTCGATGAAGGACGGCTCGTCCTTCGGGTGGTACTTGCCGATCTCCTCGATCGCACGACCATCTCGCTTCGTGCGGGAGTCGGCGATGATGATCCGGTAGTACGGCGCGCGGATCTTACCCATGCGCTTCAGCTTGATCTTGACAGCCACGGCTGTGGTCTTCTCCCAGCAAATTGGTGTCGGACAGGTCGCCGCCCGGGTGAGGACCGGGGACAGGCTGCCCAGATGGTGCCGGCTCAGCGAGTTAGAGAGGGCCTCGCGCGACCGAGCATAGTGGTCACATTCTGCCAGACGAGTCCCGCCTGAGCGTAATCACCAGCCCGCTAAGCGGCTAGCGGTCCTTCTTCGGTGACCGGCCGCGGAAGGCGGCGGGCAGCTTGGACGGCTGTGCCCCGAAACCGCCCGGTTCTGTAGGGAACTGAACCGGACCGTTGCCCCCGCCGAGGCCCGGAAGCGAGCCGAGCCCAGGCAGCGCAGCCGGATTGGCATTGCTGCCCGACCCGTTGCCTGCACCCCCGCCGAGCGCCGCCGCAGCGTCCGGGCTGAGCCCGGCCAACTCCTCCAGCGCTTTCTTTGCGTTCTGCGGCGCGCCCCGGCCGGCGCCAACGGGCCGGCCGCCGCCCTTGCCCTTCTTCTTCGCCTTGCCCTTGGATTTGCTTTGACGCCGGATTCCGGGCATGCCTGGCATGCTCCCCATCATCTGGCGCATCATCTTCTGGCCCTCAAGGAACCGCACGACGAGCTGGTTAACCTCGCCGACCGTCACGCCTGAGCCGCGAGCGATCCGGGCCCGCCGCGAACCGTTGAGGATCTTCGGATTTCGGCGCTCTTCGACCGTCATCGAGTTCACGATTGCGGCGGCGCGGTCCAGGTCCTTGTCGTCGATCTGGCTCAGCGCTTCCCTGTTCTGCGCCGCGCCGGGCAGCATGCCGAGCAGGTTGCCAATCGGTCCGAGCTTGCGCACCATGGCTAGCTGCTCGACGAAGTCCTCCAGCGTGAAGCCCTCGCCCGAGGTCAGCTTGCCGGCCATGGTTGCGGCCTGATCCTGATCAAACGTGCGCTCGGCTTGCTCGATCAGCGTCAGGACGTCGCCCAGATCCAGGATGCGTGAGGCCATCCGGTCGGGGTGGAAGACGTCGAAGTCCTCCAGCTTCTCGCCGGTGGAGGCGAACATCACCGGCTTCCCGGTGAGCTGCGCAATCGACAGCGCGGCACCACCGCGGGCGTCGCCGTCCAGCTTGGTCAGGACCACTCCGTCGTAGCCGACCCCGTCCAGGAACGCCTGCGCGGTCTGGACGGCATCCTGGCCGATCATCGCGTCGACGACGAACAGGATCTCGTCGGGGTCGGTAGCGTCCCTGATGTCAGCGGCCTGGCGCATCATCTCCTCGTCGATGCCCAGGCGACCCGCGGTGTCGATGATCACCACGTTGTGAAGCTTGTGTTCCGCTTCGGAGATGCCAAGACTCGCTGCCTGAATCGGGTCGCCGACGCCGCTGCCGGGGAACGGGGCGAAAACCGGGACCCCGGCCCGCTCGCCAAGCACCTGCAGCTGCTGGACGGCGTTCGGCCGCTGCAGGTCGGCGGCCACCAGCAGCGGCGTGTTGTGCTGCGACTTCAGCCAGAGCGCTAGCTTCGCGGCCAGCGTGGTCTTACCTGAGCCCTGCAGTCCGGCGAGCATGATCACGGTCGGCGGGACCTTGGCGAACCGGAGCCGCCTAGCCTCTCCGCCCAGGATCACGACCAGTTCCTCGTTAACGATCTTGATTACCTGCTGGGCAGGGTTGAGGGCTTCGGAGACCTCGGCGCCACCTGCCCGTTCCCGGACTTTGGCCATGAACTGGCGGACGACCGGCAGCGCGACGTCGGCCTCAAGCAGCGCGATCCTGATCTCACGGCAGGTGGCGTCGATGTCAGCAGGTGACAGGCGCCCTCGCCCGCGCAGCGAGGAGAAGACCTGGTTGAGCCGATCGGAAAGTGTCTCGAACACGTGAGGCTGCCGTCCTCCTAGAAGACCCGTTTGCTACACCAAGGCTATCGGGTAGCGGCTAGGAACCCCTGCAGGGCGAAGTTCGCTTGCCTGCGCTTCTGCCACGATCCGGCGGAAGTGCAAGAGGCAATTGCGTCTTGTTCAGTTTAAGAACGGAACGTAACGTCGTTGATGTTGAGATTTTGTGACAAGCTGCCACGCGGAGGTTGCAGGTGGGGGCGCGCCAGCGGCGTTATCAGTTAGAACCTCTCTGGCCGTTATCGCAGCGCGGCGCAAGGCGGCGCAGCAGGCAGGCGCGGGCACCGGAACCGGCCGAAGTTGCCGCTCCTGGCAGCGCGGATCGCGGGTCCGGCATCGCCGACCTGCGACCTGCGGCCAGCGCCTTAGGAGATTGCCAGGCATCCGGGCCTGATTTGTTAGCCAGGGCCGAGAGATTCCTCGCTTTGTTCCATGCGGAGAATCCCGAGGCCGGATCACCGACTGAGCGAATGCGGCAGGTCCGCCGTGAGATCGAGTCACGCGGTACCTACTGGCACACCGCCGCAGAGCTGACCTTCGCCGCCCGCGTCGCCTGGCGCAACAGTTCGCGCTGTATCGGCAGGCTGTACTGGCGCAGCCTGCGGATCAGGGACCGCCGCGACCTGACCACGTCGGCACAGATCGCCGCGGAGTCGTTCGCCCACCTGCGCGCCGCGACCAACGGCGGCCGGATCAGGCCGCTGATCACCGTGTTCGCCCCGGACTCACCTGGTCAGCCGGGCCCGCGGATTCTCAACGCGCAGATCGTCAGGTATGCCGGCTACCCCGCCCGATCTGACGGCGGCGCGGAAGCGGTCGGTGATCCGGCGAGTCTCAAGATCACCCGGCTGGCGCAGCAGCTTGGCTGGCGATCCCCCGGCCCGCCGGGCCGATTCGACCTGCTGCCGCTGATCATCAAGGCGCCCGGCGCCGAGCTGACCTGGCACGAGGTACCAGCAGACGCGGTACTTGAGGTGCCGCTGCAGCATCCGGAGTTCAGCTGGTTCGCCGATCTTGACCTGCGCTGGTACGCGGTGCCGGTGATCAGCGACATGCGGCTGGAGGCCGGCGGCATCTGTTACCCGGCTGCACCGTTCAACGGCTGGTACATGTGCACCGAGATCGGCTCTCGCGACCTGGGCGATGCAGGGCGCTATAACCAGCTGCCGGAGATAGCCCGGCAGATGGGCCTGAACAGCAACGACGACCGCACGCTGTGGAAGGATCGCGCGGTCACCGAGCTGAACCTCGCCGTGATGCACTCCTTCACTCGCGCTGGCGTGACGATCACCGACCACCACACCGAATCGGTCCGGTTCCTGAAGCACCTGGAAATGGAGGAGAGCCGCGGCCGCGCCTGCCCGGCCGACTGGACCTGGATCGTGCCGCCCGCTGCCGCGTCGACCACGGCGGTGTTCCACCGGTACTACGCGAACTTCGACGCGTCGCCTAACTTCTACCGGCACGCCGACGACTCCGCTTACCGCCCCACGGTCACCGGAGCTGCCCTGACCCGCTATGGCCGAAGCGACCGGGCTATGACCGGCTAGGAGCCCAGGATCGCGTCGACGAAGACCGCCGGATCGAAGAACGCAAGATCATCAGGACCCTCGCCGAGGCCGACGAGCTTGACCGGGACGCCGAGCTCACGTTGTACCTGGATGACGATGCCGCCACGCGCCGTGCCGTCGAGCTTGGTCAGGATGATTCCGGTGATGTCGACGACCTCAGCGAATACGCGGGCCTGGCGCAAACCGTTCTGGCCCGTTGTCGCGTCCAGGACGAGCAGCACCTCGTCGACCGAACCGTGCTTCTCGATGACCCGCTTGATCTTGCCGAGCTCGTCCATCAGCCCGGTCTTGGTGTGCAGCCGGCCGGCTGTGTCGACGATGACGCTGTCCACGCCCTCCTGGATGCCGACGTTGACGGCTTCGAAAGCAACGCTGGCCGGGTCAGCGCCCTCTCGGTCCGAGCGCACGACCTGAGCACCCACCCGGTCACCCCAGGTCTGCAACTGGTCGGCTGCCGCGGCGCGGAAGGTGTCCGCTGCGCCCAGCACGACGGTCTTACCGTCGCCGACGAGCAGCCTGCCCAGCTTGCCGCACGTCGTGGTCTTGCCGGTCCCGTTGACCCCGACCACGAGCACCACCGACGGACGGTCACCATGCCTGGCCAGGTGCAGCGTCCGGTCCAGCTCCGGGTTGATCATGGCGATCAGGTCGGTTCGCAGCATGTCTTGCACCGCAGCGGGGTCGCTGGTGCCCGCGACCTTGACCTCGGTCCTGAGCTCCTCGACCAGTTCCCTGGCCGGTCCGACGCCCATGTCCGCGCTGATCAGAGTGTCTTCGATCTCCTCCCACGCCTGCTCGTCCAGGCGGCCCGAGGAGATCAGGCTCAGCAGTACCGAGCCGATGGCCGAATGCGACCTGGCGAGCCTGCCGCGCAGGCGGGTCAGTCGCCCGGCCGATGGCGGCGGCTTCTCGACGACGCGTTCGGGTACTTGCTCGGGCAGCGTGGTGAGGTCCGGCGGCGCGGCGGGTGCATCTTGCTCCGGCGGCGCGAGCGTCCCGGTAGCGGCACCGCCGGACTCAGTTTCGCCGTGGCTCAGTGAGCCGGGACCGCCGGGTGCGGGCTGGCCACCGGGCGGCAAAGACCGCCGGCGCGACCGGAGGTAGGGAACGAGGCCCGCAGTGCCGCCGCCCACCACGACGACCGCGATGGCGGCATAGATGAGATCGTGAACCATGGCGCAACCAGTCTGACAGACCACTGCCGGTAACCAGGCACACTGGCCGGCCGGGCGCGCGGCACTCCGCGGCGAACCGCTACGAACCGCCGACAGCCCCCGCGAGGCTGTCCTCGGCTGACTCGCGCTCGCGGAGGCGCTGGCTGACCACCGTCGAAACCCCGTCGCCGCGCATGCTGATCCCGTACAGCGTGTCGGCGACCTCCATGGTCCGCTTCTGGTGAGTGACGATAATCAGCTGGGACACGTCCCGCAGCTCGGCCAGGATCTCCAGCAGCCGCTGCAAGTTGGTGTCATCGAGCGCCGCCTCGACCTCGTCGAGCACGTAGAACGGCGACGGCCTGGCCTTGAAGATCGCCACCAGGAACGCGATGGCGGTGAGCGACCGCTCGCCGCCGGACAACAGCGACAGCCGCTTCACCTTCTTGCCAGGCGGCCGGGCCTCGATGTCGATCCCGGTCGCCAGCATGTCGTCCGGATCGGTCAGCACCAGGCTGCCGTCACCACCCGGGAAAAGCCTGGCGATGATCGTCTTGAACTCGTCGGCGACGTCGGCATAGGCGGAACTGAACACTTGCTGTACCCGCTCGTCGACTTCCCTGATCACCGTGAGGAGATCCCGGCGGGTCTTCTTCAGGTCCTCCAGCTGCGCCACGAGGAACGCGTGCCGCTCCTCCAGCGCGGCGAATTCCTCCAGGGCTAGCGGGTTCACCTTGCCGAGCTGATCGAGCTGCCGCTGCGCCTGCTGGGCCCGCCGCTCCTGTGCCTCGCGGTCGTAGGCCGTCGCGAGCTGTCCGTCGTCCGCGCCGGGCACCATGACATCCGGCCCGTACTCAGCGACAAGGACGTCGGCCTCGGTAGCGAATTCCTCCAGCGCCCGGCCGGCGATCTGTTCCAGCTGCAGCTGCTTGGTAGCGCGCGCGATCTGCGCGCCGTGCGCGCTGTCGACGACCTTCTCCAGTTCGTCCGAGGCATCCCTGATCCGCGCTCGGACCGCCTTGAGCTCGCCGTCCCGGCCCCTGTGCGCGTCTTCGGCCTGCTGGCGGTCAGCGTCGGCCGCGGCGATCGACTGCTGGATCCTGGCAAGCGTGATCCTGGCGCCTTCGGCAACAGCACTGGCGACCAGCGCTCCCGCCGCCCGCCGCTCTGCCCTCGAAAGCGCGCGCGCCGCGGCCTGACGCTCAGCCACCGCAGCCGCTGCGAGCGAGTCGGCCCGGCCGGAGATCGCCCGCTGCCGTTCCTCGACAGTACGGACCTCGAGCCTGGCTTCCATCTCGGCGGCCCGGGCGGCAACCGCGGCATCCGCGAGCTGCTGACGGCTGGCAGGCAAGGCGCCTGTCTCGATGGACGCTGATTCGCCGGACGATGTTTCGATGGACGCTGATTCGATGGACGCTGATTCGATGGACGCTGATTCGCCAGAATCTGTCCGGCCGGCCGGTTCGGCCCCGTCCGCGCCCTGCCGGGCTTCCTGCTCAAAGTGCCGTGCTTGCTGTTCCTGGGTTTGCTGTTCCTGGGTTTGCTGTTCCTGGGTTTGCTGTCCCTGGGTTTGCTGTTCCTGGGCCAGGCGCGCCTGAGCCTCGGCCGCCTGGGCCAGGCTCTGCTGGCGTGACTTCTCCGCCGCCTCGATCGCCGCCGTGAGCCTGCCGACCTCGTCCCTGGCCGCCCTGGCCCGCCCGGCCAATGAGCCGAGCTTCCCGGACGTCTCCGCCGCGGCGGCATCGGCCTGCTGTAGCCCGGCGGCCGCTTCCGCCAGCACGAGGCGAGCGTGCTCCTCGTCCTCCAGCGCAGCGGCAAGCTGCCGCTCGGCACGCTGGCAGCCGGCCTCGGCCTCGCGCAGCCGCGACCCGGCCTCGCCGGCAGCCGCCCGCAGGCTGAGCAGGCTCTTCTCCGCGGCAGACCCACCACGTGCCCACTGCACGCCGAGCACGTCGCCGGCAGTAGTGACAACCCGCAGCTCCGGGTCGGTCCGCAGCACCTTCAGTGCGTCGGCCAGGCTGGCCACGACAACGACGCCGCCGAGCAGCCCAGCGATGGCATCGGACAGTTCGCCCGGCCCGCTGACAAGATCAATAGCAGCGGAAACGTGGCCGACGCCACTCTCGGCCGACAGCCTGCCAATGTCGACTGGCTGCCGCGGCCTTTGTTGAGCTATCTCAGGTTGCGACGCGATTACCAGCCCGGCCCGGCCAGCGTCCTGGTCGCGAAGCGCGGTCATGATGTCGACGGCAGCTTCCAGGCTGGCCACGACGACTGAGCCTGCTGCCGCCCCGAGCGCAGCCGCAATGGCTTCCTGCGCACCGTCGGACACCGTCAGCAGCTGAGCAAGCGGTCCGAGTACGCCAGGGAAGTTGCCCGGCTTCGCCAGCAGCACGCCGGACGCGTCAGCTCCGCTGACGACCGCCTCGGTCAGCGCCTCAGTCCTCGCTCGCAGTGCCGCGCGCTGGTCGCTCGCAGCATGCTCGGCCGTGCGGAACGTGCGCACCGTCTCCGACACGGCCGTCAGCGCGGCCGCCGCCTGCTCGTGCGTGGCCATGAGGTCAGCACGGCCCTCTTCCCGGCCAGAATCCAGGTCTTGCAGCGCGGCGTACTCCACCTGCGCCTGCTCGGCCCTGGCCTTGGCCTGGGACAGCGCTTCGCCTAGCCGCCCGGCCTCGTCTTGCGCCGCCGCGGCCCGGCTGGCGGCGGCCTCCGCCTGGCCGCGCAGTCGCGCCAGCAGGTCAGCCCGCTGGGCTGCGGCCTTGGCGTCCGCTGCCAGCCGCCGTTCGTTATCGGCGAGTGCGTTCTCGGCCTTCGTCCGCTCCGCTACGACGACGGCGACCTGCTGACGCGCTGCGGACAGTCGCTCCGCCAGCTCCTGCTCCTGCGCACGCAGTTCGGCCGCCTCGGCCTCGAGCTCGTCCGGGTCGCGCCCGGCACGCTGCGGTTCGGCCGCGGACAGATTGCGGTGCCGTTCCTGGGCAAGGTTCAGCACACCGCGCGTCCGCTCGGCAAGGCCGGACAGCGCGAAGAACGCTTCCTGCGCGGCTGCCAGGCGCGGGGCATGCTGCTGCTCAGCCGCTTCGAGAGCGGCTTCGGCTTCCCTGGCATCCGCGAGCGCCGTTTCCAGCGTGGTCCGCAGTTCCGCCGCGGCCTTCTCGTCGGTCTGGTCCCGCGCCAGCTGAGCGGCCATCGCGGTGTAGTCATCGGCAAGCAGCCGCAGCCGGGCGTCGCGCAGGTCAGCCTGGATCACCGCCGCTTTACGAGCGATCTCGGCCTGCCTTCCCAGCGGCTTGAGCCGGCGGCCAAGCTCACCGGTCAGGTCCACGAGCCTGGTCAGGTTGGCCTGCATTGCGTCGAGCTTGCGGACCGCCTTCTCTTTGCGGCGGCGGTGCTTCAGCACCCCGGCTGCTTCCTCGATCAGCGCCCGGCGCGCATCCGGTCCGGCGTTGAGCACCTCGTCGAGCTGCCCCTGGCCCACGATGACGTGCATCTCCCGGCCAAGGCCGGTGTCGGACAGCAGCTCGGCGATGTCCAGCAGCCTGCACTGGTCGCCGTTGATCGCGTACTCACTCTGGCCCGACCTGAACAGCAGCCGGCTGATCGTCACTTCCGAGTACTCGATCGGCAGCGCGCCATCGCTGTTGTCGATCGTCAGCGTCACCTCGGCGCGGCCGAGCGCCGGGCGGCCCGAGGTGCCGGCGAAGACGACGTCTTCCATCTTGCCGCCGCGCAGCGGCTTGACGCCCTGCTCGCCCATGACCCAGGAGAACGCGTCGACCACGTTCGACTTGCCCGAGCCGTTCGGGCCGACAATGCAGGTGATGCCCGTCTCGAACCGCATCGAGGTAGTGGACGCGAACGACTTGAATCCGCGCAGGGTCAGGGTCTTCAGGTACACCTGCCGACTCCTCCCCAGCCTCCGGCCGCGCGGGCGTAAACAACGCGATACCGAGCCGCCACCATCGTTGGCACACTACCCCGAGGTAACCGCGGCCCCGCGCATTCAAGCGCTCGGCAGCTCCGGTTTGCGTCGGGTTAGCCGCTCAGCAGACCGCCGCGCGAGGCTTCATACGGCGCAAACTCCCCAGACAGCCGCTGCATACGGCACAAACTCCCCGGACAGCCGAAGAGGGACGCTTCAACAGCGTCCCTCGCCGTCGGTTGTTGGCCCCCTGCGCTCTGTTAGGTGAGCGCAGGCTCGCGAACCGGGATCAGCAGGTCCTGGCCGACGGAAGCGACGAGCACATCGTTTTCGTCCTGGAGTCGAGCAAGCTCGGCCTCCAGGTCCCGTACTCGCTGCTGCAATCGGCGCATCTCTGAGACCAGGCGCGGATCCGGACCGCCGACGTGGCCGAGTAGAGCCTTTGCCATTGTGTAGGGTCCTCCACACTGAGTGACCAGAGTGGGCATGCACGCAGAAGCCGGACAGCAGATACCGAGCGTAGCTGCGCGCTGGTTAACACTGCTATGGTCCCACCGTCAAGTACGTTCGGTCAAGTTTGGCGATCCCGCAGGTCACAGCCCTAATCGAGAGACCCCTTGGGTCAGCCGAACCGCAACGCATAGCGCTGAGCCCTTCTTCACTTAGCATCCGAAAGTGCCGTTGTGCTAGCCGGAAATAGGCTGATACGAGTGCTTTATCAGGGACAGACCGAGTGCTAAGTGGGACAACAGCGGTCTGGTCCATGATCATCGCTCCAGGAAACCGGACATATCCCCGGTTGCGTCGGCCCAGCGGTGCACTACTTTCGTGACCCGGCCTGGCCGCCGGAACCGGCCCGGCCAGAAGCGCTCGCCAGGGCCTGCCCCGCCAACGCCAGCGCTGGCGGTGTCGTCGCTGGCCCTGCTGCGGGCGCCGGGGCTGTCGTCGCTGGCCCTGCTTCCCCAGCTGACGCTGCCCCACGAGCTGTCGCTTCCGCTAAGGCCATTGCTGCCGGTGCCGTCCGACAGCCGGGCCAGCAGGTCCTGGCAGCGACCGCTGCTGCCTTCCGCGACCACCTTCACGCGGCCGTCTGCCAGGTTCTCGGCGAAGCCGACTAGCCCGAGTTCGAGCGCTTGCGACCGCACCCACCAGCGGAAGCCGACGCCCTGCACCCGGCCCTCGACCCAGGCTGTCAGGCGCACGACGCCTGCTTCGGTCACCACCGCTGCGTCACCACCGCTGCGTCACCACCGCTGCGTCACCACCGGCCGTTCCGCGGTCGCGGCTGGCAGACCGGGCAACTGTAAGACGAGCGGTTCATGAAGGGGTCGCGGCGTATCAGCGCGCCGCAGCGATAGCACGGCTCACTAGCCCGGCCGTAGACGTTCAGTGACCGGTCGAAGTACCCGCTCTCCCCGTTCACGTCGACGTACAGGCTGTCAAAACTGGTGCCGCCGTCTTTCAGCGCCTCGGTAAAGACCTCGGTGACGGCTGCTATCAGGTCAGCGATCTGGCTAGGGCGCAGCCGCTCAGTCGCGCGCGCCCAGTGCAACTTGACTCGCCATAGCGCTTCGTCTGCGTAGATGTTGCCGATCCCGCTCACCAGCGACTGGTCGAGCAGCGCACGTTTGATGCCGGTCTTCCTGGCCCGCATCCGGGCAGTCAGCCGCTTCAGGTCGAACGCTTCCTCCAGCGGGTCGGGCGCGATATGCGCGATGACCGAGGGCAGCTCCGCCCCGTCCGGTGAGACCAGCAGATGCCCGAACGTGCGCTGGTCGGTGAAACGCAGGTCAGGACCGCCGTCGTCAAAGCCGAACCGGACGCGGACGTGCGGCGACAGCGGCTCATCCGGCGGCCCGACCAAGAGCTGGCCGCTCATGCCGAGGTGCGCGAGTAGCGCGTCCTCACCGACCGGCAGCCACAAGTACTTACCCCGGCGCCGGGCGCCGTCGACTGTACGGCCCGTCAGCCGGGCTACGAAGTCCGCCGCACCGCCTTCATGCCGCCGGACCGCGCGAGGATGCAGAACCTCGACGGTCTCGATCCGGCGGCCAACGACGAACTGGTCGAGCCCGCGCCGGACGACCTCGACCTCGGGGAGTTCTGGCACTCGCTAGCCTCGCTGCGACTGGCCCGGCTTACCGGCCGGGCCGGATGATCTGCCGTTCCCGCCCTGGTGATCGGTTGCCGCATCAGAATCTTGCGACGAGGATGCCAGGCCGTCGCTGATGGCGTGCCAGGCCGCCTCGGCTGCCTGCTGCTCGGCTTCCTTCTTGGACCGGCCCTCGCCCTCGCCGTACGTCTTGGCGCCGATCCGGACGAAAGCCCGGAACGACTTCTGGTGGTCCGGCCCGCTCTCCTCGACGTGGTACTCGGGGACCCCGAGGATCTCGGCCGCAGTCAGTTCCTGCAACGAGGTCTTCCAGTCCAGGCCCGCGCCGAGGCGCGCCGACCTCGCGATCACCGGGTCGAACAGCCGGTGCACGAGTTCGTCCGCCGCGGCAAGGCCGCGATCCAGGTAGACAGCGCCGATCACGGCCTCGAGCGTGTCGGCCAGGATCGACGACTTGTCGCGGCCGCCAGTGCCTTCCTCACCCTTGCCGAGCCGTACGTAAGAGCCAAGGTCCAAGCCACGGGCGACGCCGGCGAGCGCGCGCATGTTCACCACCGCGGCACGCAGCTTGGCGAGCTGGCCTTCCGGCAGCTCCGGGTGAGACCGGAAAAGCGTGTCTGTCACGATCAGGCCGAGCACCGAATCGCCGAGGAACTCGAGCCGCTCGTTTGTCGGCAACCCGCCGTTCTCGTAGGCGAATGACCGGTGCATGAGTGCCCGCTCGAGCAACTCCGCTTCGATCGGCACCTGCAGTGCCCGGAGGAGGCTCTCGTTCTGCCCAGCCGGACCCGGCGGCCGGTCAGTCACGGCCGCCTTATCGGCAGGTGAGTCTGTCACCAGCCCGTCCCTTCCCGCAGCGCTCCTTCCCGCAGCGCCTCGTATCGGCGGCGCTTACCAGCACTGGCGCCAGCGCCGTAACTGGTTGTCAGGACGGTGTCGTAACCTGACGCCGGTTGTACATGCCGCAAGTCGGGCATGCGATATGCGGAAGCTTCGGGTTACGGCAGTTCGGGCACGTCATGAGCTGCGGTGCCGTCGCCTTCCATTGCGCCCGCCGCGACCTGGTGTTGCTGCGGGACATCTTGCGCTTGGGTACTGCCACTTCACTGCTCCTTAGCCTGATCCGGCACGGCATCCGTCCGGTGGTTCGTGGTGGCCGGTCCGGCATTCCCGTCCGGTACTTCTCGCTCGGCCGGATCGCTGGCCGGCTGCTCGCCGCCCGGCAGGTCCGCCCGGAAGTTCTTCAGCGCCGCCCACTGCGTGCCGCGCTGCTCGTGCCCGTGACCTGGCTCCGCATCAGCGAGCCGGACACCGCACTCGACGCACAGGCCCTGGCACCCGTCCTCGCACAGCGGCGAGAGCGGAAGCTCAAGCACGATCGCGTCGCGCACAGCAGGTTCCAGGTCCAGAAGCCCGCTTCCGTCCAGCACGTAGCTGTCGTCCGCCTCAGCCTCGTCAGCCCGTTCGGCGCCTGCGGCCAGGACGAACAGCTCCTGAAACCGTACCTTGAACTCCGAGCTGAACGGCTCGAGACAGCGTGCGCACTCGCCTGCCAGCGGCCCGGTCACGGTGGCGGTCACGAGCACGCCCTCCGTGACGCCCTCCAGCTGGATTTCGAGGCGCAGCTCGGCGCCCGCCGGAACCGTGGCCAGCTCTACGCCCATATGGCCGGGCGCCGGGACCGTCCGCGTCAGGGTACGCGCGACTCCGGGCGCGAGATCCCTGGTGTCGAAGACCAGCGGGTTACGGAGATCCGGGCCCTTGGAGTGCTTGGTCTGAGAATGTGACATGGCGGTCGAGTGAGTTTAGCGGCATGGTGCATTGCAGTAGTAGCAAGGTGTCTGTCAATATTACCGGCCGGCCAGCGGCAGGCCCAACTTGGCGGGCCGGCGACGGCCGCTGGTCAGGACTCGGCGAGCCGGCTGTTCAGGTGCTCGAGCACATTCGCCGGGACCAGCCCGCTGACATCGCCGCCAAACCTGGCGAAATCCTTAACCAGGCTGGACGACAGGAACGCGTACAGCGGGTTCGTGGTCATGAACAGCGTCTCGACCCCGGCCTGGTTGTAGTTCATCTGCGCCATCTGCATCTCGTAGTCGAAGTCAGTGACGGCGCGCAGGCCCTTGATGATCGCGGAAATGTCGTTGTCCCGGCAGAAGTCGACAGTCAGGCCCTCGAATCGGTCGACGCGTACGTTGTCGTGCTGCTTGGTTGCTTCCCGGATGAGCTCCACCCGCTCGTCGGCCGTGAACAGCGTTGTCTTGCTCGGATTCTGCGCTACGGCGACGACGACCTCGTCATATAGCTGCGCGGCGCGCGAGATGATGTCGAGGTGCCCGTTGGTCACCGGATCGAAAGAGCCTGGGCAGACTACTCGCCGCACTCGGGTTCACTCTCCCGTCGGGGACATCGCAGCAGGTCGTGCACCTGCGGCGAGACCGTACCAGAGCGTGCCTTCACCGTATCTTCTGGACCGGTCAGTTTCGTAGCCTGCTGGCCAGGTTGGTGGTCCGGATCTGGTTGCCCGCTCCAGCACCACCAGCGCGCCCGGTGCCAGCCAGCCCCGGCCGGACAGGGCAGTCAGCATTCGCGTCAGCTCGTCGCCGGTCATCGCATATGGCGGGTCGGCGAAGACGAAATCCCGCGGCCGAGTGTCGTCGTCGGGACCCCGAGCCAGCAGCCGCTCAACCTTGTCGGCAGCTAGCCGGGCCCCCGGCAGCCCGACGAAGGCAATGTTTTCCCTGATCACGCGCGCCGCCCGGACGTCGGCCTCAACCAGCAGGACATCGCTCGCGCCGCGGGACAGTGCTTCGAGCCCGACGGCGCCCGAGCCCGCATACAGGTCAAGCACGGCGGCACCGGCGAGATCTCCGCGGATAGCGGTGACCGTCGAGAACAGCCCTTCTCTGGTCCGGTCGCTGGTCGGCCTGGTGGTCCGGCCAGCCGCGGTCGCGAGCCGGCGGCCGCCGGCCAGGCCAGCGATGATCCTGGTCACGACCCTGCTGACTGTCTGTGGCTGTGCCGCGGCCTGATCATGCTTTTTCCAGGAACGTGGTCTGCTCAGCGTCTACCAGTGCCCGTACGGCCTCGGCCAGGGCGGGCTGGTCAGCTAGCGCCGGATCTGCGTCAACCAGCCTGACTGCCTCCTCGCGCGCCTGGCCGATCAGATCCTCGTCGCGGAGCAACTGCAGGAGCTTCAGGCTGGATCTGCGGCCAGCCTGAGCCGTGCCGAGCACGTCGCCTTCCCGGCGCTGCTCCAGGTCGATCCGGGAGAGCTCGAAGCCGTCCGTAGTGCTTGCGACCGCGTCGAGTCGCTCGCGCCCGGGGGCGGCTTCGGGTGTCTCGGTGACCAGCAGGCACAGGCCAGGGTCGGTGCCACGGCCGACGCGCCCGCGAAGTTGATGAAGCTGCGACACGCCGAACCGGTCCGCGTCCATGATCACCATGACCACGGCGTTGGGTACGTCCACGCCGACTTCGATCACGGTCGTAGTGATCAGCACGTCCACCAGGCCATCGGCGAAGGCCAGCATCACCTTGTCCTTCTCGTCCGAGGGCAGCCTGCCATGCAGGATGGCCAGCCGCAGCCCCGCCAGCGGGCCCGCGCTCAGCTCCGCAGCCAGGTCGAGCACCGCGACAGGCGGCCGCGACGGCCCGAGGTCAGGCTCGTCAAACAGGGCGTCCGGGCTGGCGCCAGCAGGCGGGCCGCCAGCCACCGCCGGTCCGCTCCGCACGGTGCTAGCCCGCACCGTGCCAGCCAGCACGGTGCCAGCCACCTCGTCTCCGGCCGGACCGGTCTCGTCGCCGCCGATGCGCGGGCAAACGACGTAGGCCTGCCGGCCGCGGCCGACTTCCTCCCTGATCCGCTCCCACGTCCTGGCCAGATAGTGCGGCCGCTCGGCGACCGGCACGACGTGCGTGCTGATCGGCGACCGGCCAGCCGGCAACTCGGTCAGCGTCGATACGTCGAGGTCGCCGAAGACCGTCATCGCGACCGTCCGCGGGATCGGCGTCGCGGTCATCACCAGCATGTGCGGCCTGCCGTCGCCGGCCTTGTCGCGCAGCGCGTCGCGCTGCTCCACCCCGAAGCGGTGCTGCTCGTCGATGACGACCAAGCCGAGGTCGGCGAACTGGACCCGGTCCTCCAGCAGCGCGTGGGTTCCGATGATGATCCCGGCCTCGCCGGAGGCAGCCTCCAGCAGCGCCCTGCGCCGGGCAGCCGCTCCCAGCGAGCCGGTGATCAGCGTCAGCCTGGTCGCGTGCTCGGCGCCGCCCAGCTGGCCGGCCATGCCGAGCGGCCCGAGCTGGCTGGAGATCGACCGGAAGTGCTGCTGCGCGAGGACTTCGGTGGGCGCCAGCAAAGCAGCCTGGCCTGCCGCGTCGACGACCTGCAGCATCGCCCGGAGCGCGATGATCGTCTTGCCGGAGCCGACCTCACCTTGCAGGAGGCGGTGCATCGGATGATCGCGTGCCAGGTCCGCGGCTATGACCTGGCCGGCCTCCCGCTGCCCGGCGGTCAGCTCGAACGGGACCATGCCGTCGAATTCGGTGAGTAGCCCGCCGTCTGCCACGGGTCGCGGGATAGCGCTGTAACTGGTAGCCGCGAGCCTGCGCTGCGCGAGCAGTACTTGCAAAGTGAAGGCTTCGTCCCACTTCAGCCGCTGACGCGCCCTGGCGACGTCGGCCTCGTCCACCGGCCGGTGAATGCCGCGCAGGGCGTCGGCGTAGCCGCGCAAGCCGAGGCGGCCGCGCAACTCGGCAGGCAGCGGATCGCCGGGGACGTCGAGCACGTCGAGCGCCACGCGAACGGAGTCGGCGATCTTCCAGGACTGCAGCTGGGTACTGGCCCGGTACACCGGTATCAGCTCGTTGGCAAACTCCTCGGCGCGGGCACCGGAGCTGCCGTCCCCGATCAGTTCGTACTCCGGGTGAGTGAGCTGGCGCTTGCCTCGGAAACTGGACACCTGGCCGGAGAACAGCCCCCGGACACCAGGGCTGAGCTGACGCTCCCGGAAATCCTGCCGACCACGACCGAAGAAGGTCAGCGTGAGCTTGCCGTGGCCGTCTGTCACGACCGCCTCGAAGATCGAGCCGGGCCGGTTGTTCATCTTCCTGACGGATGACGATGCCACTTCGGCCTGTACCGTGACGTAGTCGCCTTCGCGGAGCCCGGCCAGGTCCGTCAGTTCGCCGCGCTTGTCGTACCGGCGCGGGTAGTAGCCCAGCAGATCCCCGACGGTGTGCAGGTCTAGAACCGACGCCAGCCGTTTTGCCGCCTTGTCGCCGACAACGAGCCGGAGCGGGTCAGCAGTGACGGCCATACCGCCGCCAGCATCCAGCCACCCCGGATCGCCGCACCGCGGTCGTCCGGACGGGCACCATCGCAGCAGGCGCCATCCGATCCGGCGCCCGCTGCAACAGTGCCTGCAACCCGGGCGCGAGGCTCATCGCGATCGCCACAGCGCCAGGATAGGCCGCAGCACCGTCAGGAGGGCCGGAGTCGCGCGGTACCCGGTTCGTCGGATATCCTTCGACGACTGGGACGGCATCTGCCTGCCAGTAACCTCTGAACATCTCCCGAACTGGAGCGATCCCGTGGCTTCCGTATGCGATGTGTGCGGCAAGGGGCCGGGCTTCGGCAACAACGTGTCGTACTCGCACCGCCGCACCCCGCGCCGCTGGAACCCGAACATTCAGCGCGTCCGCGCGATGGTCGGCAAAACGCCGCGCCGGCTGAACGTCTGCACCTCCTGCATCAAAGCGGGCAAGGTCACCCGCTAGCGCAGGTCTTGCCTGCTAAGCCCCGGTGCTACGCCGGGGCTTTTCGTTGCCGGCGCCCGCGTGGTTCTGCTCGC
This sequence comes from uncultured Actinomycetota bacterium, assembly GCA_963831615.1. Classification (GTDB taxonomy): domain Bacteria; phylum Actinomycetota; class Actinomycetes; order Streptosporangiales; family Streptosporangiaceae; genus JAJYUU01. The sequence goes on from CAWHQU010000011.1 coordinate 513,088, forward strand.
GTGACGCTCGTCCGGCCTGCGGGCATGCCGGCCGGCGCAGTCCGGCCGGCACAGCTAGCCGTGCGCCAGCGCGCCGGTCCGGAGCTGCCAGCCGTGGTCAACCGGCCCGATTCCGGTGCCGAGCGGGAATCCGGCGGAGATCGCGCCAGTCACGTACTCCTTGGCGGCCTTGACGGCAGTCGGCACTTCGTCACCAAGGGCGAGCCTGGACGCGATGGCCGATGCGAACGTGCAGCCGGTGCCGTGTGTGTTCTCGCTGTCGATCCGCTCAGCGGGGAACCGGATTACCTCGCGACCGTCGAAAAGCAGATCCACCGGACGGCCGGGCAGATGGCCGCCCTTCACCAGCACCCACTGCGGTCCCATCGCGTTAATCATCTTGGCGGCCTCCAGCATCTGCGCTGGCCCGGCGACCTTCCTGCCGGTCAGCAATTCGGCTTCCGGCAGGTTCGGCGTGACAACGGTGGCCAGCGGCAACAGCCGGTCCCTGATCATCTCGACGGTGCCCGGGGAGATCAGACTGTCGCCGTGCTTGGAGACTGCCACCGGATCGACCACGACCGGCGCGGCGACGTCGGCAAGCACGTCGCATACGGTGGCGACCAGCTCGGCTGAGGCCAGCATGCCGGTCTTGATTGCCTGCGCGCCGATATCGCCCAGCACAGAGTCAAGCTGAGCCCGGACGGCCTCCGGTGGCAGCTCCCAGTAGCCCTGCACGCCGACCGAGTTCTGCGCCGTTACCGCGCAGATCACGCTCATGCCGTGGACGCCGAGCGCCAGCATGGTCTTCAGGTCGGCCTGGACGCCGGCGCCGCCGCCAGAATCAGAGCCGGCGATGGTGAGCACGCGCGGCGGCGTCGGTGACTTCGACCTAGCTGACCCCATGGCCACAGCCTACGGATATCTATGAATCCGCCTGTCACCACCGGCGGGCTGGCCGGGCACCCCCGCCCTTCATGCGACCGCCCCTGCCTTTCATGCGAGCGTGTCGATTCGGCGCCCAGTATGTCATGTTATGCGGCCTACGGTTGCATGAAATGTCTCGTCGCGGGGAACCTGAGCTCAGAACGCCAGCACCGCTCAGAACACTTTCAGCGTCCTGGCCACCGAAATTGCACGTTCGTCGCCTGTTGCCCGCACGCCGAGCTCGGTCCACCGTCCGCGCCCGGTGATCCACCGGACGAGCGCGGGAGCGTCGGAGTCGATCCTTGCCGTCGCCTGGCCAGAGCCGAACCTGATCAGTCGCGCACCCATGCCGCTGACCTGAATCTCCAGGGTGCATTCGCCCGCCGCCGACCGGTTCTGCTGTGGGAGCGCCGCCTCGATCCAGTCGAGAGTGGACCGAACCCGCAGCTCATCGGACAGTGGCGGTTCGTCAGTCAGCGGACCCCGCGGGGCGAACAGGTCTGCGCGGATGTGGATGAAGTGATCGAAGACATAAGCGCACGGGATCACACGTGTCGAGTACGTGCCGAAGTCCTCGCCAAGCGGCAGTTCGACGTCCAGCGCGGCAAGCTCGGCCAGCCTGGTTATGCCTAGTTCGCTGACCTTTTCGTAGTCAGCCAGCACCTCGGCCGGCGAGAGGCCGCGACGCGCGTCGACGCCGATCTCCTGAGCGCGCTCTGTCGGGACGCCCGTGGTATCCGGCAGGTGCCCGGCGTCGACCACCAGCCAGAACAGGTTGCCCAGGTGCGTCACCAGGTCCTGCACTGACCAGCCAGCGCAGCCCGACGGGGCGCGCCACAGGTCGGCGGTCAGGCCGTGGCAGATGCGAAGGAGCTCCGCTCGGTCGGCTCCGATCGCGTCGATCGACTCAATCGAGTCAGTCACCTCAGGCATTCTTTCCCTCCGTAAAGTAGTACTGCTCTGCTAGATAGCGTCACTATGTCACCGCGCGCGACTGTGCACAAGACGCGCCGATGAGCTAGACAATGGGGATGACCGACAGTTCGCAGGGCCTGCCTACGGCTGGTCCGCAGGGTTCGCTGCGCGCGGAGCAGGTGGCGCAGACCAGAGGCGCGCTGGTGGCGGCCGGGCGGCGGCTGTTCGGAACTGGCGGATTCGCCGCGACTTCCGTCGAGGACATAGCACGCGAAGCGCGCGTCACGACTGGTGCGCTCTACCACCACTTCCCGACGAAGGCAGCTGTGTTCGAGTCGGTCTTCGAGCAAGTGCACGCGGACCTGATGGCAGCATCACTGCAGGCGGCCGGGCAGGCCAGTGACGCGATCGGACTGCTAAGCGCTGGGTTCGGCGCGTTCCTAGACGCCGTTCTGGAGCCGGAGGTGCAACGGATCGTGATTACCGATGCGCCTGCGGTGCTCGGGCTGGCCCGCTTCACCGAGCTCGACGAGCGCTACGCGTTCGGCGCGACGGTCGCGGCGCTGGAGGCCGCGAATGAGGCCGGGGTCCTGCGCGTGGCAGATCCGCCGACGCTGGCCCGTCTCCTCTTCGGCGCGCTGACCAGGGCAGGTCTGCTGATCGCGAGCTCGCCTGAGCCGAAGGCCACCAGGGATGCGGTGGCCGCCACGCTGCGAGCGATGATCAGCGGATTCGCGGTCTAGCGGACCCTGGCCAGGCAGCAATTGACCGGCCTTGCTTGCCGGGCTGGGCTTGCCGGGCTGGGCTAATCGCTGCCGTGGCTGGCGATGGATAGCCGGTGGAATGTGCAGGCCGCTCCGTCGAAGCGGCAGTGCGCTGGCCCGCGTTCCTTGCCGGACGCGATGACCGTGAAGCCGAGGAGCAGCTGACCGGGCTCGGTGATGTGACCGTGGCCCTGACCTCCGGTACCGCCGTGCCACTGGCCGGAATCGTTGCTGAGCGGGCTCGCCACACCACCCCCGCCGCCATCGGCCTTCCACTGCGCTCCGCCGACGTACAGGATGTGATCGCCGGGCAGCACAAACGACAGCTTCCAGTTCTTGATGACATGCTTTCCGGTCACGCTGATGATGACCGCGAAATTGCCATGGGCCGCGGGGGTCACGAAGTAGCCGAAAGTCAGGCCTGAAGTGGCGGTAGCGCGACCGGCGCGGGCGCTGCTCCCGGAGTGCCCGCCGGACTTGGACGAATTTATCGGCGACCCGGAGGTGATGGTCAGCTGGCGGGAACCCTGCTGGGTGTCCGGCGCGCATCCTTGCTGGGTGCAGGGCACCTTCCCGATGGCAATGGCGGGGAAGGTCAGCTCCGGGTGCGGAGAGTAAATCCACAGCGAGGCCGCGACGACGAACCCGGCAGCTGCGGCGAACCATGGCGTCACCACCAGCCCGCGTCCGATCCCGTACCCGTACTGCTGCTTGGCCGCAGGCTGGCCAACCTGGGCCGCGCTGCCGCCGGCTCGACGGCCCGGCCGCCAGGACCCGGGTGCGCGATGGCTGGACGAGCGGCCGCCGAGGAGATCGCCCGGCTCAAGATCGCCCCACAGAGGCTCGGCGGGCAGGTCGTAGCCGGCTCCGCCGTGGTCAGGCGTGTCCTCGTCGGCCGGGTCGAGGACCAGGCTGTGGAGCCGCGATCCATGCGCCGCGATGAGCACCGGAAGCGGAATCGTCTCGGTATCGCCTGACCCCGTGCTGCGCAGGCCAGCGCCCGGCGGCGTGCCATCCAGGCCCGTGCCATCCAGGCCTGTGCTATCCAGGCCCGTGCTATCCAATACAGGGCCGTCTAGGTCATGCAGGGGAAGCCTGGGCCCGGCAAGCCCGGTCCCCGGCAGCTCAGACTCGGCCAGCCGCAGGGCGTTCGGCCCGTGAGCACCGAGCGCCCGGCCATTCAGCACCACGCTCGACATGACGACAGCCGTCACTCGGGCGCGGCGGGCCGGGTGACCGGCTTCGCGTTGCGCCCTGTGCCGGGGCACGCGCTCTCTGCGATGGCGGGGCATCAAGGGGCTTTATATCAAGCCTGCGCCATGCTCGGCCAGTACCGAACTAGGAACCACTCCGCCGTTATGCCGGAAAGGCCTGGGTGCTCCGGAAATGATCCCATCCCGTCTCGCCGCTCCACGGCTTCGAGTCGACCAGAATCCCGGCACCGCGACGGGCGCTCCCGATCACCGTCCAGCCGCGCGGGATCGTTCCTTCGTCCGGGAACGTGGCCGCCAGGGCGTGATCCTCTCCGCCTGCTAGCGCCCATTCCAGCCAGTCAGTGCCGAGCCTGGTAGCAGCAGGCGCGAGAGCGCGAGTGCCAGGCAGACTCTGAGACCTGATGTCCAGGAGCAGGCCGCTCGCCTCGGCGATGTGGCCGAGGTCGGCGACCAGGCCGTCGCTGATGTCGATCATCGCGGTGGCACCCGCTGCCGCCGCGAGCGGCCCGGCCGCGTAGTCAGGCTGCGGCCGCCGCTGTGCTGCCACCAGACGCTGCAGTTCCGGTCCGGGTACAGCGAGCCCGGCCCGCAGCAGCGCGAGCCCGGCAGCTGACATGCCAACCGGGCCGCTGAGTGCGACCACGTCGCCTGGCCTGGCCCCGCCTCTGGTGACCGGATCGCGGCCAGCCAGGCTGCCGAGCGCAGTGATCGCCAGCATGACGCTGTCTGAACTGGTGACGTCGCCGCCGGCGATCACGGCGCCGGCCTTCGTGCATTCCGCGACGAGCCCTTCAGCCACGCCGACCACCCAGGCGACCGCGATCTCGCCTGGCACAGCAAGGCCGAATAGCAGCGCCGTCGGCGTGGCGCCCATTGCCGCGATATCGGCCATGTTCTGCGCGGCAGCCTTCACGCCAATGTCTGCAGCCGACGACCACTCCCGGCGGAAATGGCGTCCCTCGATCAGCAGATCGGTACTGGCGACAACTTTGCCGTCCGGGGCCGGAAGTACGGCGGCGTCGTCGCCGACGCCTTGCACGCCCGGGCCGACGCCCAGCACTTCAGGCGGGTCTGGCGGCAACACCGCACGGATCGCCGCAATGAGGCCGAACTCACCGAGATCGGCGACGGTAATGACGTCCTCCAGGTTGATCGACTCGCTGCTGATCGCAGTGCGTCCCTACGGTAGCGTTGCGGTGACAACCACGACCGTGGAGGGCGACATGGTGCAGGCGTACATTCTCGTCCAGACCGAGGTCGGGAAGGCAGCCGAGGTGGCCCTCTCAATCGGGCAGATTCCCGGCGTCACCCAGGCCGACGACGTGACCGGGCCATACGACGTCATCGTCAGGGCTGAGTCAGACAACGTGGACGACCTAGGCCGGTTGGTGGTCGCCCAGATTCAGGGAGTCGCGGGCATTACCAGAACGTTGACCTGCCCGATCGTCCATATCTAGGCACGCTCGGAGCCGTCTGCGGGCTCCGGGCGAACCACCGCGGAGCTGCTCAGGATGCGGGCTTGCGCGGCCAGCAATGCCCGGGTTCGCTCACCCAGGCCGAGCTCGGCCGCCCGGCGCAGGTTTTCGACCGTGTCGACGTCCCGGCGCAATCCGGGCAGCCCCGTCGGCATCGTCGTCGTGCCGCTGTTATCCCGGCCAGTCCCGCGCGCGCCATTGTCGGCGGCGCCGATCCCGCCGATCCTCATGTCAGCACTGGCGATCTCACCGGGACCGATCTCAACGGCGCCGGTTGCCCGATGCCGGTTACGTGAGCCAGGGCCGAATCGGGGCCTGAATTCCACTCCCGGCGCTGTCGCGTACAGGACCGTGCCGGTGCCGTCAGCGTCGGGCACGAACGCCGCGCCCAGCCGGGCGGCAGCCGCCAAGGCCGCTGTCAGCTCTTCCGGCCGCGCCGCCGGCAGGTCTCCCGCCAGCCCGGCACGACCCCGTTCCGGCCATTTGGCCTCTGCGTGGGCAGCCCCGTACTCAAGCGCTTCGTTCAGGCCGGCAGCTGGCCGGTCGGGGAGCACCAGTGCGCCGAGCCCAGCCGCGATGTCGGCGACGGCTGGATCGTCAGTGACGACTAGCACAGCGCCGACGGCCGTGGCCGCGGCTGCGGCGGCAATGGTGTCCGCAGCCATTGCGAGCGCAAGCTCCGACCGCGCGGCGCTGGTGAGCCCGGCAAGCCTCGATTTGGCGACGGCAAGTACCTTGACGGGGATCACTAGCGACCAGCTCAGCAACGGCATTGCTGCGGATGACTGGCCAGTCTCGGGGTAGTCGTCGGGTGCCATGCATATGATCCTCCCGCGACGGCTCGACACGGCATCGCGGGACCGGACAGACTGAGGCAGGTCACGGCGTCACAGCAGGTGGCGGCCTATGGCGCGAAGGGAACCGATGGCAGGCACGAAGGCGCGCAGGCCGGCTGACGGCAGCTACTCGAACGCCTGGCGGAACTTCTCCAAGATCATCTTGCGGCCAGGGATCCGGATGATGATGCGGCTCGACTGGCGTGGCCAGGAGAACCTGCCGCCTGACGGCCCGGTCATCCTCGCGGCCAATCACCTGTCGTACATGGACATCTTCGCCATCTCGCTGTTCGCCGACAGCGCCCGCCGCTACCCGGTGTTCCTGGCCAAGTCGTCGCTGTTCACGATCCCGGTGCTCGGCGGAGTCATCGGCAAGCTGGGCCAGTTGCCGGTGTACCGGGATCAGGCAGACGCGGCGCTGGTGCTCAAACGGGCCGCCGATCTCGCCGCCACAAACAACGCTTGCGTGATTTTCTACCCGGAGGCGACGGTCACCAGGGATCCGCAGCAGTGGCCGATGGTGGCCAAGACCGGCGTGGCGCGGCTCGCTCTGGAACGTGACATCCCGGTCGTGCCGATCGCGCACTGGGGCGCGCAGCGGATCCTGCCCTACGGCAAGTTCGTGCCCAAGTTCCTGCCCCGCAAGACCGTGCAGCTCAAGGCCGGGCCGCCGGTGGACCTGTCAGAGTTCGCCGGCCAGCCGCTGACCAACGCTGTGCTCAGAGCGGCCACTGACAAGATCATGAGGCAGATTGCCGGGCTGCTCGGCGAACTGCGCGGGGAGACTCCGCCGGCCGAGTTCTACCACCCGGCGGTAGCCCGCCGGAAGCTGCGTCAGGACCTGCGCGCGCTGCAGGAAGCGAGCAAACCCGATGGCGCGAGCACTCCCTCGGACACCGCGGTAGCCGACACAGCCGAAGCCGACACAGCCGGAGCCGACAGCGGGAGCCGACACCGCCGTAGCCGACACCGCCGTAGCCAACACAGCCGTAGCAGACACCGCCGTAGCCGAGCCCGGCGCGGAGACCGCTGCCCCGTGATCCAGGCTGCGGACTATTTCCGCCGCGACTCCCGGCAGCGGGCTCGCGGTCGGAGGCCAGCCCGATGAAGGCCGCAGTTCTCGGAGCCGGCGCCTGGGGCACCACGTTCGCGCAGGTGCTAGTCGACGCCGGGACGCCGGTGATGCTGTGGTGCCGCCGGCCCGAGCTAGCCGCTGTCATCAATGCCACTCACCGGTCGCCTGATTACCTGCCCGGCGTGGCCCTGCCGGCGGCGCTGCGCGCGACCGCCGACCCGGCCGAGGCGCTGGCCAGCGCGGACCTGGTGGCGATGGCGGTTCCGGCGCAGACGCTGCGGCAGAATCTCACAACCTGGCGCGACCTGCTGCCACCCGGGGCGCTGCTTGTCAGCCTGATGAAAGGCATCGAACTCGGGACTGGTAACCGGATGAGCCAGGTGATCGCGGCCATCACCGGCAGCGGCCCGGACCGGATTGCGGTAATCTCCGGCCCGAACCTAGCGCCGGAGATCGCGGCGCGACAGTACTGCGCCACCGTCGTCGCCTGCGCCGACGAGGCCGTGGGCGGGCAGCTGCAGAAGGCTTGCCACACTGGCTACTTCCGCCCGTACACGAATCCGGATGTCGTCGGCTGCGAGCTGGGCGGAGCCGTGAAGAACGTGATCGCGCTGGCCGTCGGCATCGCGGTCGGAATGGGCCTGGGCGACAACACCAGGGCGATGCTGATCACCCGAGGGCTGGCGGAGATCGCCCGCCTGGGCGCGGCACTCGGCGCGGACCAGCACACATTTGCAGGCCTGGCCGGGATGGGCGACCTCGTCGCCAGTTGCAGCTCGCCACTGGCCCGGAACCGATCCTTCGGCGAGAAGCTCGGCCACGGCGTCCCGCTGGCTGAAGTACTCGCCAGCACCACCCAGACTGTCGAGGGTGTCAAGTCGTCAGAGTCAGTCCTGCAACTCGCGCGCGAGCATGGCGTGGAGATGCCGATCACCGAAACGATCGACGGAGTCATGCATCACGGCCTGGAGATCGGGGAAGCGGTGCTGTTGCTGGCCAGCAGATCAGCCAAGCCAGAGCGATATGGCATCTAGGCCAGGTCAATGAGGCGGTCCGGCAATGCCTGCGGGTAACCGATGACTGTGCGGGCAACGGGCAGCGGGCTGGCGACAGGCAGCGGGCTGGCGACAGGCAGCGGGCATCACCGGGGAGTGGAGGACGAATGAGCGAGCAGCGCAAGATCAGGGTCGCGGTCGTGTTCGGCGGCCGCGGGCCCGAGCATCAGGTGTCCTGCATGGGCGGCGGCAACATGCTCGGGGCCATCGACAGGTCCCGGTACGAGGTCATCCCGGTTGGCATCACTACCGAGGGCAACTGGGTGCAGGTGGCCGATGCGCCGGAACGACTCGCAGTCACCGACGGCCAGCTGCCGACCGTCGAGGCGGTTGCCGAACCCGGCTCACAACTGGTGCCGTGGTCCGGCGGCGTCGTCGCCAGTTCGCCCGCCCAGATACCTCACCTGTTCGGCGAAGTCGACGTCGTACTGCCCGTGCTCCATGGCCCGTACGGCGAAGACGGCACGATCCAGGGCCTGCTAGAGATGGCCGGGGTGCCGTACGTCGGCGCCGGAGTTCTTGCCAGCGCGGTAAGCATGGACAAGGAGTACATGAACCTGGTCTTCGCGGCGAAGGGCCTGCCCGTCGGCCCCTTCGTCGTAGTCAGGGAGCGGGACTGGCCGGGGCGGACCGCGGGCGAGCTCGCTGCGGCGGCCGACTCGGTCGAGGCAAAACGCGTGCTCGATGACATTGCCGACCTCGGCTGGCCGCTGTTCGTGAAGCCGGCCAGGGGCGGCTCCAGCATCGGCACGTCCAAGGCACACGACATGGCACAGCTTCACGAGGCGATCGCGACGGCACGGCGCTACGACCCCAAGGTGCTGGTCGAGGCAGCCATCGACGGGGTTGAAGTGGAAGTGTCGGTGCTCGAGGGGATCGACGGCGCGGCACCTGATACCAGCCTTCCAGGCCAGTTGCTCGTCGACGGTGGCGAGGAGTTCTGGGACTTCGAGGCCAAGTACCTGGACCCGGCAAGCGGAATGGCGATCCCGGCTCTCATCCCGGACAGCGCGCAGGCAGAGATCCGCCGGCTCGCTGCTGCCGCCTTCGACGCGGTTTCTTGCGAAGGGCTGGCCAGAGTCGACTTCTTCTACACCAGAGACGGACGGATTCTGGTCAACGAGATCAACACCATGCCGGGCCTCTCCCCCGCGTCCTATTTCCAGAAGATGTGGGAAGCGAGCGGGATGCCGTTCCCTCAGCTGATCGACAGGCTGCTGCAGACCACCCTGAAGAAGGGCACCGGTCTGCATTAGCGCGCTGCTGCTCCGCGGATGCGGTAGCCGCCTGTGCCTGAACTCATCCGGGCCTGAACTGATCCGGGCCTGAACTCATCCGGCCGGGATCGCCGCAACGGGAGTGCCGGCGACCCAGGCGGGCAAGCTGACTGGAGATATCCGGGCAACCGCCTGATGCGGGGTGCTGGTGTTCCGCTACGGTTGCCACGGCAGGGCGCAAATACCTATATCAGAGGATATAAGTGAAGCGGCGTGCTCGAATGCCCATCGGCCTGGTCTGGCTGGTGACAGTGCTGGCAACGTGGGTACTGACTACGGCCCTGCTTGCCGTCCTGATCTGGGCCGGTTCTAGCCATACGTCGACCGGCGCACTGATCTCCCAGTCGATGGTCAGCGCCGTGTTCGCCTGCGTCGTCGTAGGCGGCCCGGCAACGGCAATTGGCCTGCGTGCGCGGCGCAGCAGCGGGCCGGGCAAGGCAGCCCTGAGCGGTCTGGCCACGGCGACGCTCATCATGCTGTTCATCTGGTCTTACCTGGAAGCGTCCGGGACGTCCATTACTGGCGCATGGAGTGCTGTCACGCCCGTGTTCGTCGTCGCCGTCCTCGAGCTGACGCTCGCGTTCGTGCTGCGCGGCCGGCGCGTTACTGCCGGCAGCGACCCGCAGCCTGACGCCGGATTATTATCGGCCTGCCGGCCCTGGGGGGCAGCGGCTCGCTAGCGTGCGACGGCCCGGCTGTGCCCATTGCCGCCACGCGACACGGAGAACCAGCCGGGCCCGCCAGCCGACACGCCAAGCGTGAAGTACGCAGCACGCAAAACCGGCAATAGCACCAAAGGCTCGCCGCTGGCAGAGCCGGTGATCGGCTGCCGGAACGACATTTCATCGATTTTGTCTACTCTGCGGGACGATTTAACCCGTTTCGTGCCGCAAAAACCCGTGAAACGTCGTCAAGACGAGGGGATCCTCCTGGCCCGAGGCGGGCAAGAAGGACGAATGACACCCCAGCCGCGGGTGGCTACCGCGCCCGGGTCCTCTTCGCGTTCACCATCGCTTTGAAGTCGGCGCCAGCCCGGAACTTGGGCACCGACTGCTTGGGCACCTTTACCGCGGCGCCCGTCGCCGGGTTCCGCGCGGTACGAGCCGGACGGACTTGCTTCTCGAAGACCCCGAATCCGGTTATCGCGACCTTGTCGCCGCTCGCGACGGTCATCTGAATCGTGTCGAGCACGGCGTTAACCGCCTCGGTTGCTGTCTTCTTATCGCCCATCCGGTCAGAAATAGCGTCAATCAGGTCACGTTTGTTCATGTCCCCCCACCCCCTGGCCGCCGATGATCGATCACGGCGGATCTGGATTATGAACCGTCCTTCGAGCTTCCGCGGCGAGCCATTCTGGCGCTGGCTTGCTCCAGTGCCGCCAGGAATGCCGACAACCGGCGCTCGCCGGCTTCCTCGTCCGCTCCAGCCGCTTTAACCGCGTCGCAGACCGCGATGAATTGCCGATGCAGTCGGGCCGCGAGTGGCCCCGGCAGATCAAGTGCGGACAGCCGCCTGCTGGCCTCGGCCAGCCTGGCTGCTAGCGCTCGCCCGTCTGGTGGCGGCGAGAAGTCAGGCATCGCCCTCCCTGCTGATTGCTGTCCCCCGTTGCGATGATGCACAGCGCAGCACACCCTACTTCACCCGTCCTGGACGCCGGACTGCAGGTCAGCCCCCCGCGCACGGCAGGGCGGACAGCTGCGGCGCTAGTCGTCCGCAGGTTCTGTACGGATCGCTCAGCTGGCACTGCTGTCCGGACACCCGGGCGGCGCGGTCTGTACCGACTGCAGCCGGCGCAAGCCGCGGAACGGCCGGACGACGACCTTCCCGTCAGCGCGGCGGATGAGCACGTTACGCGGCCCTCGGCCGCCCCACCAGGTGATGATCTCGACGGGCCGGCCGCGCTCGAGGTAATAGAGCTGGCGGGTCACAGCCTGTGTCTACCCGGAACCCGTCGCCGTGTTCGCAGCGCTCACGTCGACCTGCTGGCTAAGGTGATAGCTGGGCCGTGGGATGGTTCATCCGGGCCGATCCGTGGCGGCGGGTCCGGATCGGTCTTAGGTGCGCACGTCAGCGGACGGGCTAGGGTCCCTGACAGGCAAGGCCCCAGACCGGTCCATACTTGACACTGCGGCCTTCGGCAGGCCGATTGATCGGCCCCAGGCGACCGAGCGAGGTCTGAGCATGAAGGTATCCGTGGTCAAGGAGACCGCGCCCGGCGAGCGGCGCGTGGCGCTCGTCCCGGAAGCTGTGGTCAAGCTGCGCACGGCTGGCTTCGAGGTGCTCGTCGAATCCGGCGCCGGCGACGGTGCGTGGCATACCGACGACAGCTACGCTGACGCGGGTGCCAGCGTCGTCAGCCGCGCCGAGGCACTGGCTGCTGATGCCGTGCTCATGGTCGGCAAGCCCGACGCCGCCGCGGTGGCTGCGCTGCGGCCGGGCCAGGTTGTCATCGGCTTGCTTGCGCCGCTCACCGACCCGGACCTGACGGAAGCCCTGGCGGCTGCCGGGGTCACGGCACTGAGCATGGACATGATCCCGCGGACGCTGCCCCGGGCGCAGGCCATGGACGCGCTGTCATCTCAGGCCAATATCGCTGGCTACAAGGCAGCGCTGCTCGGGGCTACCCAGTTCGGCCGGTTCTTCCCGCTGCTCATCACCGCGGCCGGCACCGCCCGGCCGGCGAGGGTGCTGATCCTGGGCACCGGCGTGGCCGGCTTGCAAGCCATCGGCACGGCCAAGCGGCTCGGTGCACTGGTCAGTGCCTACGACGTGCGGCCGGAGACCAGGTCCGAGGCGGAATCGGTCGGCGCCACGTTCATCGAACTCACTTCCGTGGGTCCTGCCTCTGGCGAGGGCGGATATGCCCGCGCGCTGACGGAAGACGAGCGGATGGCCCAGCAGCAAGAACTAGCCGGCCATATTGCCCGGCATGACGTCGTCATCACGACGGCCCAGGTACCCGGCCGGCGGCCGCCGCTGCTGGTGACCGAAGACGCGCTCAAGTCAATGGCGCCAGGTTCCGTGGTCGTGGACATGGGCGCCAGCACTCTGGGCGGGAACGTGGCAGGTTCGGTACCCGGCGAGACGGTCCTGACCGAGAACGGCGTCGCTGTCGTCGGCGCGTCCGGCTTGCCGTCCAGCATGGCCGCGGCCGCGTCGGCAATGTACGCGCGCAATATCAGTGCGCTGCTGCTCTACCTGACCTCAGACGCCGAACTGGCACTGGACCGCGATGACGAACTGCAGGCCGGCGTCATCATCACCAGCGGCGGCGCGATCGTCCATCCTGCACTGGCTCCCGCCGGCAACGCATCCGAAGCTGGTACCGCGACCGACCCCAGTTCACCCGACCAACCCGATGAAGGGGCCGCACGTGTCGTACCCGGCTCTGCTAGTTGACGTCACAATCTTCGTGCTCAGCCTCTGGGTGGGCTTCGAGGTCATCAGCAAGGTTCCGGCTACCTTGCACACGCCGCTGATGTCGGCTGCCAACTCGATACACGGGATCGTGCTGGCCGGCGCGATGCTGATCGCGGTGACTGCGAATGACGCGGTCGGCTACGTGATCGCATTCCTCGCCGCGGCGTTCGCGGCAGCGAACGTGGTCGGCGGGTACGCGGTGACTGGCCGGATGCTGAAGATGTTCAGGAAACGGCCAAGCGTTCCGGCTGCCCCAAGCCCGGCTGCGGTGCATGCCGCCGCGAACGGATCCGGTCCAGCAGCCGCGCCGGCCAGCGCTGCCCGGCAGGAACAGCCTCGATGAGCACTTTCGAGTGGGTCATCCAGCTGATCTATGTCCTGGCCGCGTCGTCGTTCGTGCTGGGCCTGCACATGATGAACACCCCAGCCACCGCCCGGCGCGGCAACCACGTATCGACCGCGGGCATGGCCATCGCGGTCGCTGCGACGCTGGCGCTGATCATCCACGGCGGCGGGGTCACGATTACCGGCTGGATTGTGCTGATCGCGGGCGCGCTCGTGGGCGGCGCGGCCGGGCTGTACTCGGCCCGGAGCATTCAGATGACCGCGATGCCGCAGCTCGTCAGCATGTTCAACGCGGTCGGCGGCGGCGCAGCCGCCCTGATCGGTATTCACGACTACAGCCTCGGAGGCGCGACAGTCTCAGCGACCACGTCGGTGACCACTTTGCTCGACGTGATCATCGGCGGCGTCACGTTCTCCGGGTCGCTCATCGCGGCAGGCAAGCTGCAGGGCGTCATCACCTCAGCGCCGGTCACCTTCCCCGGCGCCCGGCTGGTGAACAGCCTGCTTGCCGTGATCGCGGTGGGCTTCGGCGCGTACCTGATCGCGTCGCCGAGCGCGGGACTGCTCACCGTGGTGATCGTTGCCGCGCTGGCCTTCGGCGTCTCGATGGTGATGCCCATCGGCGGAGCCGACATGCCAGTGGTCATCTCGCTGCTGAACGCGTTCACCGGAACCGCGGTCGCGATGGCGGGCTTCGTCATCGGCAACTGGGCGATGATCATCGCAGGCGCGCTGGTCGGCGCGTCCGGCGGCATCCTGACCAAGCTGATGGCCGACGCCATGAACCGCTCGATCCGCAACATCATCGTCGGCGGCTTCGGTACCGGTGATACCGCCGTGGCGGTAGCCGGGCCCGCTGGCAACGTGCAGTCGATTGCCGCCGACGACGCGGCGATCCAGCTCGCCTACGCCTCCAAAGTGATCATCGTGCCGGGCTACGGACTGGCCGCGGCACAGGCGCAGCACGAGGTGGCCGCCCTCGCCGACGTCCTGGAGTCGCGCGGTGTCGAGGTCAGCTACGCGATTCATCCCGTGGCCGGCCGCATGCCCGGTCACATGAACGTGCTGCTGGCTGAGGCCAACGTGCCGTACCCGCAGCTCAAGGAGATGGATGAGATCAACCCCGAATTCGCCAGGGCCGACGTCGCCCTGGTAATCGGGGCCAATGACGTGACCAATCCCGCGGCGCGCCGGGCCGGAACAGCGATCTCGGGAATGCCGATCCTGGATGTCGACCAGGCCAAGAGCATCATCGTGATCAAGCGGTCGATGGGTCACGGCTACGCCGGCATCGACAACGAGCTCTACGTCAACCCGAAGACCAGCATGTACTTCGCCGACGCCAAAAAGGCGCTGGCCGAGATGACCAGCGCGGTCAAGACACTGGTGGCCTGACTGTAGCCGTCGGCGGCAGTGAGCCGGCCGTCGGTGGTCGCCCTGCAGCCGGCGGGGCGATCAGAGGCTCCGCCCGCGGTGCGACAGACGGAGGCGTCAGCGGGGCCGCGGCGGGCGGAGGGCCAGCCGGCGGTGAGTCAGCCGGCGGTGAGTCAGCTGACGAGCGGGGCGGGAGACGCCGCAAGTCGTCCCCGTTGAGCTCGCCGGTCGAGATCAGCAACGCGGCAAGCTCCTCCAGCGCACGCGGGCCCCGAAGGCCGGGAACGCCGATTCTGACATAGCGATTGCGGATGTTCTCGCATCGCTTCGCCACGGTGTGCGGCCGCCAGCCGATGCGCTCTGCTGCCTCCCGTGCGCTGCGCGGGGCTGCCGCACCCGAGTGCCTCCAGGTCAGGTAGTCCTCGAACCGAGCCGCGAGCACAAGCCGGTCGTCATCACTGAGCGGGGCTCGCAACCTCGTGCTAGTGATCCTTCGTTCCGGCGCGACCTCGGGGACGGCAACGGCCGGGCCCGGTTCTTCGTCCGCCTCGGGCTCATCGTCGAGATCGGGCAGCCGCATTCGCACTGTGTAGCTGTCGAGGATGCCGTCAATCCGTACTTTGGCATGCCACTGCTGCAACGGCAGCGCTATCCCCGGCGGGATATCCGCCCGGAAGCCGAGATCTCCGGCCAGGTAGAGCATCGACGACGCGCTCGTGTTGGTAAGCCACCACTGGCCGCCGTGGAAGTCCAGGCTGCCGGCGCTGCGGGACACCCCGCGGTCGGAGTCCGGCAAGACCAGGGTGCAGTTCTTGGCGCGGCCGAAGGTGAACTGCTCACCGGGTTTGACCCGCCAGGTGCCCGACTCATACATCACGATCAGCAGCATGCCGGGAATCTGTCCTGTCCGTTTCGTCACTGGCTACCGGGACCCTAAGGGAGCCCGTGAGCTGCGTCAATGATCCCTGGGGAGGCCTCCCCAGCCGGGGTGCGCACAGCTGGCACCGGTCATGGCGGATGATGCCTTAGACCAGACAACCGAAGGGAGTCCGCCGGTGAGCACTGTCGAGGCTAACGTGGAGGTGGCGGGCGACCCCGTTCCCGAAGTAAATGATCTTGAACTAACCGAGGCGCGAGCTGCTCGCGTCGGTCCGGTCTCGGTGCGCCGCATGCTGCCGCTGCGGCTGCGACGCAGCGTCGGTGCCTGGTGCTTCATCGACCACTACGGCCCGATGGACGTCGACGGCGCGGCCGGGATGAACGTGCCGCCGCACCCGCACATCGGGCTGCAGACCGTCACCTGGCTGCTGGCCGGGAACGTGCTGCACCGGGACAGCCTTGGATCGGAGCAGCTGATCCGGCCTGGCCAGCTCAACCTCATGACGTCCGGGCGCGGCATCGCGCACGCCGAGGAGTCGCCGGCCGTGCACGACCCGACGCTGCACGGCGTCCAGCTCTGGGTCGCGCTGCCGGATGCCAGCCGCCAGGTCGAGCCGGCATTCGAGCATCACGGCGAGCTGCCCGCGACCGGCCTTGGCGGCTTCGCCATCACCGTTCTGATCGGCGAGCTGGCCGGCGCGAGCTCGCCGGCCACCGACGTTCTCGCCGATTGTCGGCGCGCAGCTGTCGGCAGCTGGCGAGCCGGCCAGTTGCGTGCTGCCGCTGCGGCCCGACTACGAGCACGTCTTGTTCGCGGTGACCGGACAGGCCGAGCGCAGACGGCGTCCGGCTGCAGCCGGGGCAGCTGCTCTACCTCGCCGGCCGGGCGGCACGAGATAGCGCTGGCAGCGCCCGCCGGCAGCACGCTCATGCTGCTGGGCGGCGAGCCGCTGCGCGAGCAGCTGCTCATGTGGTGGAACTTCGTCGCCCGCACTCCGGAAGAGATCGGCGCTGCGACGTCTGCGTGGCGGGCGGGCCAGTTCGGCCCGGTCGGCGGCTACCAGGGCGAGCCGATGCCCGCCCCGCCGCTGGACATCGCTCTGCTGCAGGCGGCCGCGCTCTAGCTGACGCGCCAGCCAGGTACCGGCGTCCCCGGCCACGCACGGGTCGATGCCGCAGCGACGTCCCTGCGCTGGCCAGGTCGCCCTGGATCGGCCACGCAGAGGCCGGCCGCCGGGTTGACGAGCTGCATCCCGATCGGGCCGCCGGACAGCTGCCAGACCTGACCGGCGGCGCCTGGCGAGCAGCTCCCCAGGCGCAGCAGCGTGCCGGGCGAGGCGTGCGGCACCGACGGTACGCAGGCACTTGCCGGCCGCGCTGAGCGCGCCGTCCGGCTCGATAGTCCAGGCCTGCGTCGCCGACGCTCGCAGCATCGGCGTAGCGTGACGGCGCTGGCCGGGCCTCCCGACGGGCGCTGGGTGCTCGCGCAGTACCCGGCGATATCTGAGGTCAGCGGGCCAGCCGGCAGCGTCCATTGCTGGCTGGAACTGGGCGTGCTGGCGCTGCCGGTGCTGTTCGACGTCGCCTGGCAGACCGCTGCCACAGCGCGCGCGCCGTTCCTGTTGCCGGTGTCGGCCAGGCAGCGGCCGCTGGTGACGTAGGTCAGCACCGCGTTGGAGCCGCAGCTGCCAGCGCTGCGCGCCGGTGCACGAGGTGAGGTCCAGCGCAGCGGACGCTGTCCCGCTGGCCGACTGTGCTGCCAGGCACCGGCCGTGAATCCGGATCGAGCCGTCGGCGGCGATCGTCCATTGCTCGTCGGTTGCGGTCCGGCTGCACGTCTCGATTCCGATATCAACCGGGCTCCGCTCAGCCAGGCACTTGCCGTTCCGGCGCAGCTGGATGTGCCCGGCCGGCCCGCTGCCGTTAGCCCTGGTCACCTTCCAGCCGAACTGATCCGGATGCAACGGTCGCACCCGAGCTATCGGTGGCACGGACCGCGACCGTGTAGCTTCCGGCACGCACCGGCCACCCGGAGATCATCCCGCAGCTGCTGATGGCCAGGCCAGGCGGCAGCCCGGAGGCCGAGAACTCCAGGGTGCAGCCGCTCAGCCCGTCCTGCGCCCGGACCTGATAGCGGACTGGCGCACCGATCGTTGCGGTCTGGCTGGCCAGATGAGCCAGCGTGACCCTCCTGTGCACGTACCAGGTGAACGACTGCGTCGCGCTCGGGTCGCCCGTGGCTGAGGCGTTTACTACCACAGGAAACGAGGCCGGCGTGGCTGGCAGCGTCCCGCTGACGACTCCGGTCGTCGCGTCGATCTGGGTGCCGGCGGGCAACCCGGTGGCCGTGTAGCTGACAGCCGGGGCGGCGTCGAGCGCGTGAGCCTGCAAGCTCACCTGGCTGCTAACGCGGTCGCTCTGATTCCCGGGCGCAGCGAGTTCGAGTGCGGTGCTGCTCAGGTAGCTCGCGTCGGTGCCGCCAGCGAGGCTGATCCCCGGCACGGTTGCCGAGGAGGTGTACTGCCAGTACGCCCAGGTCTGCCATGCGGCAGGCACCGCAGGGGACGAGACGTCGTAGTTCGCTATCCACAGCGGGTCGGCGCTGAACGCGGAACTGTCCCCCGTGCACTTATCCCACCACTGAGCAGTGCTGTAGATCACCGGACGCTGGCCGGTTCGCCGCTGAATCTCGGTGCCGAACGCGCTGATCCAGGACACCATCTGGGCGGGCGTAAGGCCGTAACAGAACCCGGTTGTCCCGTCCTGGCCGGCGTACGGGTCGTACTCGATGTCGAGGATCGGCGGCAACAGCCGTCCGTCCGGCGCATAGCCCGCGTTGTCTAGCGCGTAGTCGGCCTGCAGCGCACCACCGGAGTAGTTCGGGATCGCGAATGCATACGGCGCGGCGAACATCCCGGCGGCCTGCGCGCCGGCCGCATCGGAGGCGTAATACGGGTTGACGTAATAGGAGCCTTCGGACACCTTGATGAACGCGAACCTATAGCCCGCCGCCGCCACATCACCCCAGTTGATGGCGGCTCCGCCCGGGTGCTGGACGGACGCGACGTCGATGCCTTGCACAGTCGACGCCGCCGATGACAGGCCGCCTGGCCTGCTCGCAGCTCTGGGAGAGACACCCGGCCGGCCGGCCAGGAGGTGCTCGAGCTGCGGTGAGTGGGTCGCCCCGACGTTGAACCGGACAATCGAGCCCGTCTTGACCGTGCTGGGCTGGCTGATCGCAGCTGAGTGGCTGCTCGCGGTTGCCTCACTGCCGATTGCGGCGCCGGACGCACCGGATAGCACTAATGCGATGGCGGCGCCTACTGCGGCAAGCCCCTGGTGAGTGACCCTCATGTCGCTAGCCCCCATTTTCGCTCCCCGGTGTCGAGCAGCAGACCGCGCTGACAAAACCCGCATACTACAGCGATCTCTGCTTACGCGGCGCAGACTCTCAAAGCATCACCACTCAGCGGATCTTGCACTGGGTATCGCCGGCGGCCGCGATGTTCTGCATGTCGCAGTCCGGGTACGGGACTCTTTGGCTAGTTCGCTCTGACATGGCAGAGCGGCTGAGATAGCGGGCCGGGCCCTGCGTCGGCCGGCGTCCGCGGGGAGTAGCGGCATGACGGGTTACCTGACACCGACAACCGTCGACCTTGCCTCGCTTGACGAACTGCGCGAGCTCGGCCAGCAGCTCAGGGTGGATTCAATCCGGTCCAGCACGTCGGCCGGTTCCGGCCACCCGACGTCCAGCATGTCGGCGGCAGACCTGCTGGCAGTGCTCGTCGGCAGGCATCTGCGCTACGACTGGGACGTTCCGGGTGAGGCGGCTAATGATCACCTGATCTTCTCCAAGGGACACGCCTCGCCGCTCCTGTACTCGGTCTTCAAGGCGGTCGGTGTCGTATCGGACGAAGAGCTGATGACCGGTTATCGCAGGTTCGGGTCGCGGCTCGAGGGTCACCCGACGCCGGTGCTTCCGTGGGTCGACGTAGCGACGGGCTCACTCGGGCAAGGGCTGCCCTACGGCGTCGGGGTCGCGCTGGCCGGTCGCTACCTGGACAAGCTGCCGTACCGGGTCTGGGTGCTGTGCGGCGATAGTGAGATGGCCGAAGGCTCGATGTGGGAGGCACTGGACAAGGCCTCGTATTACCACTTGTCGAACCTGATCGCGATGATCGACGTGAACCGGCTCGGACAACGCGGGCCAACCGAGCTGTCCTGGGATCTGGCTGCCTATACGCGCCGCGCGGAGGCATTCGGCGCGCGGGTCCTGCAGATCAACGGGCACGACATAGCCGCTATCGACGCCGCCATGGCCGACGCAGGCAGCCTGGCTGGCGAGCAGCCGGTAGTGATCCTCGCCCGCACCGAGAAGGGACGCGGATTCAGCGAGGTACAGGACAAGGAGAACTGGCACGGCAAGCCGCTCCCCGCCGAGATGGCCGAGCGCGCGATCCTGGAACTCGGCGGGGAACGCAACCTGCGCGTCCGCGGCCCGGTGCCGGAGCCATCGGGACGGCCGGAGGCTCCCGAGCCGGGGACGGCCACGGTCCGCATGCCGACCTATGACGTCGGCGCCAAAGTCGCTACCAGGAA
The DNA here is from genome assembly GCA_963831615.1 of uncultured Actinomycetota bacterium. Lineage (GTDB taxonomy): Bacteria > Actinomycetota > Actinomycetes > Streptosporangiales > Streptosporangiaceae > JAJYUU01. The sequence goes on from CAWHQU010000011.1 coordinate 533,222, forward strand.
GGCTTACGGCGACGCACTGGCCGCCATCGGTGCGCGCCTGGACGTGGTCGCAATGGACGGCGAGGTCAGCAACTCGACGTTCGCCATCGAATTCGCAGAGGCACACCCGGCACGGTATTTCGAGATGTTCATCGCCGAGCAGCAACTGGTCGCCGCCGCGGTCGGCATGAGCGTCCGGGGTTACCGGCCGTTCGCGTCGACGTTCGCTGCGTTCCTGACCCGCGCGTATGACTTCATCCGGATGGCAGCGATCTCCGCAGCCGACATCAGCCTCGTCGGCTCGCACGCCGGCGTCGAGATCGGTGCCGACGGGCCGTCCCAGATGGCGCTGGAAGACCTCGCCATGATCCGGGCCGTGCACGGGTCGACCGTGCTGTACCCGAGCGACGCCACCAGTACAGCCGCGCTTGTCGCGGCGATGGCTGATCATCGTGGCATCAAGTACATGCGGACCACCCGCGGCGCTTATCCGGTCCTCTATCCGGCTAGCGAGCGGTTCCCCATCGGCGGCTGCAAGGTGCTGAAGGAGACAGCCAACGACCAGGTCACGCTGATCGGTGCGGGCGTCACCCTGCACAACTGCCTGGCCGCGGCGGATCTGCTGAGTAAGGACGGCATCCCCGCGCGCGTCATCGATCTGTACAGCATCAAGCCGATCGACGCCGATACCGTCGCCGACGCAGCTCTCGACACCGGACGGCTGGTGCTGACCGAAGACCACCATCCCGAGGGCGGGCTCGGCGAGGCTGTGCTCGAAGTCCTGGCCGAACGTGGCCTCGGCGGTGCCGCGGTCACTCACCTGGCGGTGACCGAGATGCCCGGCTCAGGTACGACGGAGGAACTGCTCGGGGCCGCCGGGCTGACGGCCGACAAGATCGCCGCAGCGGCTCGCACGCTTATCAGCGCCTGACGTCGCCCGCCGTGCCGCTGCGGTCACTCAATGCACGGACGCTGGCGTACTGGGGCACCAGGGTGCCCGTTCCGGCCTATGACCGGGAGCTGGTCACGCCTGGCGTCGTCCACTTCGGCGTCGGCGGCTTCCATCGCGCGCACGAGGCGATGTATCACGACCGGCTGATGTCTGACAGCCAGATGGCCGCCCGCCCGATGCTGGGGGGCGCCGGGCTCGACTGGGGGATCTGCGGCGTCGGCGTGATGCCGTCGGACCGGCGAATGCAGCGGGTGCTCGCCGCACAAGACGGCCTGTACACGCTCGTACTCAAGCACAGCGACGGCCGGTTCGAGCCGCGGGTGATCGGGTCCATCGTGGAGTACCTTTTCGCGCCCGACGATCCGGAGGCTGTCGTCAGGAAGCTGGCAGCTGAGCCGACCAGGATCGTGTCGCTGACCATCACCGAGGGCGGGTACAACATCGATGACGTCACCGGGAAGTTTGACGTGTCCAACCCCGCCGTGCTTCGCGATCTGCGACCCGGCGCGGTTCCGCGGACAGTCTTCGGCCTGATAACTGAGGCGCTAGCACGCCGCCAGAGCGATGGCATTGCTCCCTTCACGGTCATGTCCTGTGACAACCTGCAGGGCAACGGCCAGCTTTCGAGGCGGGCGATCACTGCCTTCGCCCGGCTGAAGAACCCGGACCTGGCCGACTGGATCGAGCATGAGGTGCGCTTCCCGGATTCAATGGTCGACCGCATCACCCCGGTGACGACTGAGGCTGACAAAGCCGAGATACGCGACCAGTTCGGGCTCGATGACCAATGGCCAGTCGTTTGCGAGCCGTACACGCAGTGGGTACTTGAGGACGACTTCACGGCAGGCAGGCCGGCTTACCAGGACGCCGGCGTGCAGCTCGTCGACCGGGTTGAGCCTTACGAGCTCATGAAGCTGCGCTTGCTCAATGGCAGTCATCAGGCCATGTGCTACTTCGCTTACCTGACCGGATACCGGCTAGTGCACGAGGCAGCAGAGGACCCGGTGTTCCGGAACTTCCTGCTTAGCTACATGAAGCGGGAAGCCGCCCCGACGCTCCCCCCGGTACCAGGGGTGGATCTTGACGCATACCAGCATCTGCTCATCGAGCGCTTCGCCAACCCGCAAGTCCGGGACACAATCGCGCGGCTGTGCGCGTACAGCTCCGACCGGATCCCGAAGTGGGTTCTGCCGGTAGCGCGGGAGCAGCTCGCGGCTGGCGGCGAGGTCAGCCGATCGGCCGCCGTTGTGGCTAGCTGGGCCAGGTACTCCGAGGGTGCCGACGAGCAAGGCCATCCCATAGAAGTTGTCGACCACCTCGCGGGCACGCTGACCCGGCTCGCCCGGAGCCAGCGCGGCAACCCTGATGCGTTCATCGCGAACCGCGAGCTGTTCGGGTCGCTCGCAGACGACCAGCGCTTCGTCACTGCCTACCGGTCGGCGCTGGCCTCTCTGCACGAGCGCGGGGCACGGGCGACGCTGGAAGCGCTCGCCTAGCTCCTGGTTACTTCCTGCGGGATGCCGCGCCGCAAGAAGTCCCGCATGAGTCCGGCAATCTCGACTGCCTTGTCTTCCAGCGCGAAATGCCCGGTGTCGAGTGCGTGGAATTCGGCATCCGGGTGATCTGCCAGGATCTGGCGCACGACCTGGCCGGGAAAGATCTCGTCGTTCGCGCCGGTCACTACGAGCGTCGGTGGCTTGCGGTCCCTGATGAGCTGCTGCATTGCCTGGAATGTCGGCACGTTGTTCCGGATGTCGTACAGCAGATCCAGCATGATCTCGTCCACACCCGGGCGGTCGATGAGGGCCTTGTCGATTACCCAGTTATCCGGATCGACCTTGGTCGGATCCGGGACACCGTGGATGTACTGAGAGCGGATGTCGTCTAGCTCGAGGTAGCCGCGTGCGGCGTCGCGATGCTCGGCGGAGCCGTCTGCCCAGTACTGGCCAAGGGTCGCCCACCACCCGCGCGGCTCCTCCGGGTACAGCGGCGCGTTCTGCACGATGATCGCGGACAGCCGGTCTGGATGCCACAACGCCAGCCGGTAACCCACCGGCCCGCCGAAATCCATCACGTAGATGGCGAACTGGCGGACTTCGAGCTGGTCGAGCAGCTTGTCGATCAGCTCGGCGGTGTGGTCGAAGGTGTAGCTGAAATCCGACCGGTCCGGCACCCCGCTATGACCGAAGCCCGGATAGTCAGGGGCGATGACCCGGTAGCTATCCGAAAGCCACGGGATGAGATCGCGGAACATCCGCGACGACGACGGGAAGCCATGCAGCAACAGCAGCACAGGCGCATCATGCGGACCGGCGTCGCGGTAGAACACCTCGACGCCATCGACTTCCGCGCGGCGGTAGTGCGTTTCCGCCTCGGCCGGCTGAAGGTCAGCGAGTTTCTGCTGGTCCTCGAGATCGGTGGGGTCATTGATGAACCGCATTGGTCATCCTCCGGAGTATTTCGGCTGAGACGTCCTTAACTCCGCCCTGAGCGCCCTTCACCCCAGGCTCGCATGCGCCCGGCGCGGCGGCATCACTCGGATCAGCCATCTACCGACCGCTAGCGGCATGGCTGGATGCCCGGCTTGGTGCTGATATGCCGGAGATATGAAACCCGAGGTCTCGCTGCACCCGCTCCCGGTCGCCAGCCGCCAGCCGCTTACGATGGAAACCGCGATGGACAGTTTGCCGATCGGCGACTACGCGCTGATCTCGGACTGCCACTCGGCGGCACTGGTCAGCCGGGATGGCTCGGTGGACTGGCTTTGCTGCCCGCGGTTCGACTCGCCGACAGTTTTCGGCCGCCTGCTGGACACCGACGCTGGGCATTTCTCGATCCGGCCGGCAGGTGAGCACCGGGCCACTCGGCGCTATGCGGACCGCACGATGGTCCTGGAGACCACCTTCACCACCACCGGCATGGGCGGCAGCACTGAGGGCACCGCGGTCCTCACCGACGCACTGGCAGTCGGCGCGGGCGAGCGCGGTCACGCTCTGGGCGAAGAGTCTCCTGGCGCCTTGCTGCGCCGGCTGACCTGTACGGCTGGCGAGATCGAGGTGGAGGTCAGTTACGCGCCGCGACCGGAGTTCGGCCTGATCCAGCCCGTCCTGCTTCAGGTCCCCGCTGGCCTGGCCGCCCGAGGCGGCCCCCACCGGCTACTGCTGTCCACGCCGGTTCCCTTTAGCGTCGACGGGGCCACGGCCACCGCCCGTTTCCGCCTGGCTGCCGGCCAGACTGCGGATTTCGCGCTCGCCCACGGGGAGATGGTCGGGCCGTCGCTGCCCAGTTGGACCGCCGACGAGATCACCCGCCGGCTGGATGACACGCTGGATGGCTGGCGTTCCTGGTCGGCGATACACCAGGCCTACGAAGGGCCCTGGCGCGACCTGGTGCACCACTCAGGCCGGGTGCTGCAGGCGCTGACGTTCGAGCCGACCGGGGCGATCATCGCGGCGCCGACCACGTCGCTGCCAGAGGACATTGGCGGCGAGCGCAACTGGGATTACCGCTATACGTGGGTGCGCGACGCGTCTCTGACCATGCAAGCCCTGTGGGTGGCAGCATGCCCGGATGAGGCAAACAAGTTCTTCGCCTTCCTCGCCCGCGCCGCCGCCTCCCAGCCACAGCCCGTGCTAGACCTGCAGATCATGTTCGGCGTCGGCGGCGAGCGTGATCTGTCCGAGCGTGAGCTGCCCCACCTGGCGGGCTGGCGGGGAAGCCGGCCGGTCCGGGTGGGCAACGGCGCATGGACCCAGCGGCAGCTGGACATCTACGGAGAACTGCTGACCGCCGCGCACCTGCTCGCCGACGACCTCGGTGAGCTCGACCCGGAGACCAAGCAGTTCCTCACCGCCGCCGCCGACACTGCGGCGGTCCGGTGGAAGGAGAAGGACCAGGGCATCTGGGAAACCCGCGGTGAGCCCCAGCACTTCCTGTACTGCAAGCTGATGTGCTGGGTGGCGCTGGACCGCGCGATCGCGCTCAGCCGGCCATCTCGATGCCGAGGACCGGGTAATCGACTGGGCAGCCACCCGGGACGAGATCCGATGCACAATCCTGGCCCGCGGCTGGAGTGAGCGGGCTGGTGCGTTCACTCAGGCATTCGATACCGAAGCGCTGGATGCGGCTAACCTGATGCTTGCCATCACCGGTTTCCTGCCCGCGGATGACCCGCGGATGAAAGCGACCATCGATGCGACCGCCGCGCGGCTCACCGACAAGGGCGGGCTGGTGTACCGCTACCGGACGGACGACGGCGTGACGGGCGGAGAAGGCGCGTTCCTGCTGTGCACGTTCTGGCTAGCGCAGGCTCAAGTCCTGGCGGGCGATCTGGACGCGGCCACCACCACCTTCGAGCGCGCTGTCGCCGCGATCAACGACGTCGGCCTGCTAGCAGAGGAGTTCGATCCGGCTACTGGAGAGATGATCGGCAACTTCCCGCAGGCGCTCAGCCACATTGGACTCATCAACGCGGCCTGGGCGATTTGCCAGGCCCAGCAGACCGCCAGCCAGGCAGCTTAGCTGATCGCGGTCCAGACCAAGCCAGTGCCGGAGTCTGACGATCTTCAGTCCAGAGCCAGCTGCCGACGGCCAGCCAGAGCAGGCTTCCGCCGGGAATCTACGGGTAAAGTAAGTTACGGAAACGTAAGTTTAACGCTCCGGTCCTGGACCCTGGTCGTTGCGGAACAAGTGCCCTGCGTATTACAGCGACCCGGCGAGCGAGGACCGCATGACAACAACTGCTCACACCACGGCGGCATCGACCGGCGAACTCACCCCCCGTACCGTGGCCGCCCCGGAGATCATGCCAGAGCGGACCAGCGTCTTTGACCGCGTCCTGGTCGGCGTGTTCGTGGCCGTCCCGTTGCTCGCCCTGATCGCCGCTGCGCCGCTGGCCTGGGGGTGGGGCCTGGGCTGGCACGACATCGTGCTGGCTGTCGCTTTCTACTACATCACCGGGCTCGGCGTCAGCGTGGGCCTGCACCGTTACTTCACCCACGGCTCCTTCAAGGCGGTGCGCGGGTTCAAGATCGCGCTGGCGATCGCCGGGAGCCTGGCGATCGAGAAGCCGGTTGTCACCTGGGTCGCCGATCACCGCAGGCACCACAAGTACAGCGACAAGGACGGCGATCCGCACTCGCCGTGGCGCTTCGGTAACGACTGGAAGGCGCTGGCCAAGGGACTGGCGTACGCTCACGTCGGCTGGATGTTCGACGGCGATATCACGTCAGAGGAAAAGTTTTGCCCCGACTGGCTCGCGGACTCCGACGTCGTCAAGATCTCCCGGTGGTTCCCCGGGCTGGTCGTCGTCTCCGTTCTGGGACCTGCCCTCATCGGCGGACTGTGGTCGATGTCGTGGCAGGGTGCGGTGACGGCGTTCTTCTGGGCGACCCTGGTGCGGATCGCGTTCCTGCATCACATCACCTGGTCCATCAACTCGATCTGCCACACCTTCGGCAAGGAGGACTTCCAGGTGCGCGACAAGTCCAGGAACGTGTCCTGGCTGGCGGTCCTGTCGTTCGGCGAGTCCTGGCATAACCTCCATCACGCCGACCCGACCTGCGCGCGTCACGGAGTGCTCAAAGGCCAGATCGACATCGCCGCCAGGATGATCTGGCTGGCCGAGAAGCTCGGCTGGGTCTATGACGTCAGGTGGCCCGATGCGGCCAGGCTGACAGGTAAGCAGACCGGTGAAACCAGGAAGTTCGGCTCCATGACCAGGCGGACGGCTACCAAGCGCCGGCTGACTTCAGCCCGCCGGTGCGGACCGACAGGATTTGCGGCCGGAGCCGCCCAAGCGCCCGCAGCTGGTGCGCGACGGTGAGGCGCCACGTGCCGCCCAGAGGCCCGGGAGTTTTGATGCTGAGATCCGCTAAGCCCGATATCGTCCGCGCCAATGTGCCGGCCGCTGCTGCCGGTCACACAGACGAGGACGTCTACGACCGCCACGCCGGAAACGTGTACCGGCAGGCTCTGTTCACCCTCGATGATGCTGAGATGGCCGAGCAGGTCGTCAGCGACGTCCTCGTCGAGGAATGCGTGCGGCCCGCCGTCGTAGCCCGCGGCCAGGACGCGCGAGGCCGCCTAGCGGTCTCTGCCTACCGGCGGTGCATGGAAATCGCCGGCAACCCGGCATGGACCGCCCGTGGCACGGCGGACCACGCGGGGAATTTCGCCGACTCGGTCGGTCCCGGCGGCCTGAATGCCAGAGAGCGTGGCGCGCTCGGGCTGGTCCTTTTCAGCGGTCCGGGGTACCGGCATGCTGCCGTAGATCAGGGCGTCCCCGCGTCCGACATGACGCCGATGCTTCGCGCCGCCCTCGCCAAGGCCGCAGCCTCAGAGCCAGGTCCCCTGCGCTACGCCGGTCAGGACCAGGTATGGCCGTAACGATCCAAGCCGGCGCCGGTTCCCTGGACCGGCCGCCCGCCAGGAACGCGGAGTGTGTGGTCTGCCCTCTATCCGCCGGGGCTGAGCGGCCCCGCGAACGCTTGGGCGTCACTTCTGCAGGTCGCGCTGCCGATGATGCTGCCATCGGATTGCGCCAGCTTGGTGAACGATTCCCGGGATGAGCGCGCGCTGGAATGCGAGGGCTTCGGGGCGAGTACGCGGAAGCTCGAGCCGACGATGAGATCGATGCTGCCGGGGGCGAGGCTGGAATCTCGCCGGACAGTCGCCGAGATGAGCTGTCGCTTCAGCGTGCGGACCGCCGGCAGGGAGGCCGCTGAGGCGTACTCGATGACAGAGCCGGTATAGCTGAAGTTAGCGGCATCGCCGGTGCCGGCAACGACGAAGCCGCGGCTGGTCAGCGCCGCGGCTACCTGACCTGCAAGTCCGGCGACTGCTGACCCGTTGAGCACCTGGACCCTAACCCGGGACGGGCGGGCATCGATCACGTCGGCCCGGTCGGGTGTCGCCGCGGCCGTGACGCCGCTCGCCGCTGGCAGCTTGGAGTCGTGCGCGATTGCCGAGAACAACGCGTCGGCCTGAGGCTGCTGGAACTCGACCTCGGCCGGGTCGGGAGGGTAGGGCGCGTTCGGTGCGGTGACGAATTGCACGTCCTGGCTGGACAGACCGCGAAGGCTCACGGCGATCTGCAGCATGTCGGATGAGGTGAGCCCGGTGTCGGTGGTCATGGCCCTGGCGGCGTCGCTGACTACCGACAGCATCTTGGTCGGGCTGGACAGCAGGCCGCTGCCCAGGATCCCGTGCAGCACCTGGGCTAGCAGGTACTGGTCCCGCTGGATCCGCTGCAGGTCCGAGCCGGTGCCGATGCCCTCGCGGGTGCGCCAGAAGGCCAGGGCCTGGACACCGCCGATGTGGTGTTCTCCGGCCCGCAGCTTCAGCCCGGACACCGGGTCGTTCACGCTGAACGGCACGCAGACGTTGACGCCGCCCAGGTCATCGATGACGTTGACGAAGCCGCTGAGCCCGAGGCCGATGAAATGGTCGATGTGGATGCCGGTCTGCTGCTCCACCGTTTTCCACAAGGCAAGACGGCCCCCCGGCGGCCAGCACCGCGTTGATCCGCTCCAGCACGTACGGGTCAGCCTGCTGGCCGGGCCACCTTTGCCCGGCCGCCTCGCCCTGGACGGCAGGCGTAGTAGGGCACCTGCGTGTCGCGCGGGATATCCAGCACCGTGACTCCGCGCCGCCCGGGCGCGATGTGCACGATCATGATCGAGTCAGTGTTGTTCTCCCCGTCGTTGCGCCCCACATGAAGCACGACCTGCTGATGAAAACTCAGATTGGCTCTGCTGTCCGAGCCGTACACCAAGATGTTCAGCGCACTGTTGTACGTCGGCGGCCGCCTGCCCAGGTCCTTAGCTTGTACCGGAACCCGGCTGATGCTATCCACCACCGACCGGTACTTCGCATAGATGGCCATCGAGCCGGCAGCCACCAAGACCACGACGACAACAGCAGAGACCCACCCGATGGCCCTGATGTGTCGCGACCGGCCCGCCACAGCTAAGCGCCCACGGCGGCAGGGGAACCGGAGCCCAAGGCACGCTCAGGTCCGGAGATGAGTTCCGTGCGCGCCTGGCCGACGATAGTTGCTGCCACTTGTCACCTCGGCTAATACGCGCACAAGGCGCCGAGGTCCAGAGCAGCCGGACTCGCAAATCTCCTACACGCGGGCATAGCGAGCGCGATCGTCCTAAGGAGCAGCGTACGCCGCCCGGCACGCTGCGACCACCAGCACGCGGGCGGGACTCGCCATCCGCTCTGGCCGATGCAGCCGTGACCCTGTGCGGCTGGCAGCAGGAACCGTCTGGCCGGGGAGTGCTCTCAAGCGTCAGGCAGGGCCAGGGTCCCCGGCGGGCACGAGCGCGAAGCGCGCCTGCCGGGGATTGGCGACGGCCGTCGCATCGGATGGCTAAGAGGCAGCGGTGCTCCCGGCCACGGCCCGGCTGGCAGCCGGCGCACTAGCGGCGGTGGACGTCCGCTTTCCTACCGGCGACACGGCCATCGTGGTCAGCGAGGACGGGATTATCTTCCCCGGGCAGGACGCTGTCGCGAGCGAGCGTCCGGTGCGCGCGACCTGGGTGCTGGTCAGGCCCGACGGCGGCTGGCGCATCGCCTCCTACCACAACAGCCCCGCCAGCTAGGGTGTCGTCTTCCGGGTCCGCGACAGCGTTGCCACGGTCGTGATCGCCACAGTAAAACGGTGTGGACCTGGTCCGCCGAACGGAAGGAGCCTTCACGATGGCGCTGTACGTGGCCTTGTGTTACTACGACCGGGACCAGCCATGGGACGGAGTGCCGGACAAGGAGTCCACCCCCGAGTACACCGAGTTTGCCCGGCGGGCCACCGAGGCCGGGGTCATGCGCGGCGGCGAAGCCCTGCACCCGGTGACCATGTCGACCACCATCACCGTCTCGGGCGGCAAGGGCGGCGACGTCCTGGTGACCGACGGTCCTTACGCCGAGGCGAAGGAGGTCTTGGCCGGGTACTTCCTGCTGGAGGCGGCCGACCTCGACGAGGCCATCGCGTGGGCGGCGCAGATCCCGGCTGCCTGGCGGGGAAAGATCGAGCTTCGCCCGGTAGCGCCGGCCCACGCCTAGGTGCGCCCTGGCATGGATGCCGCCGACGCTCTGGCCGAGGTGCTGAAGGGCGAAGGTCCCAGGGTGCTGGCCACGCTGGCCAGGACCATCGGCGACCTGGCCGTCGCCGAGGACGCGCTCTCCGAGGCCACGATCACCGCCCTGGATGCCTGGCCCAGAACGGGGATCCCTGACAACCCGCGGGCCTGGCTGGCCGTGGTCGCCCGCCGCAAGGCGCTTGACCTGCTGCGACGCGAGTCAGCCCGGGCCGCCAAGGAGGCGGCCGCGTTCCGGTGGGGAACCGGGGCCGCACCGGACCAGATCGAGGAGGCGATCGAGGCGATGGAGCCTAAGACGTCTCTGCGCGACGACATGCTGCGCCTGATCTTCACCTGCTGCCACCCGGCGCTTAGCCGTGAGGCCCAGGTGGCCCTCTCGCTGCGCACGCTGGCCCGCCTCGAGGTGCCGGCCATCGCCCGCGCCTTCCTGGTGCCTGAGGCCACCATGGCCAAGCGCCTGGTACGGGCCCGCGCCAAGATCACCACCGCCCGCATCCCCTACGCGATCCCCGCCGACACCGAGCTTCCCGGCCGGCTGGCCGGGGTCCTGGCGGTGGTGTACCTGATCGCCACCGAGGCCCACGCCCCGACCGGCGGGCACGCGGTGGCCCGGGTCGATCTCGAGGCCGAGGCGATCCGGCTGGCTCGCTTGCTGGCCAGCCTGATGCCCGACGAGCCCGAGGCGCTCTCCCTGCTCGCCTTGTTGCTGCTGACCTCGGCCCGCACCTCCGCCCGCACCGACGCCGACGGTAACCCGGTGACCCTGGCCGACCAGGACCGCACCCGCTGGAACCGAGCCGCGATCGCCGAGGGTTCGGCGTGGCTGTCCGAGGCGGTGGCCCGGTCCGGCGGGGTCGCCGGGCCCTATCAGATCCAGGCTCACCTCGCCGCGGCCCACTCGACCGCCCCCAGCTGGCAGGAGACGGACTGGGACCGGATCGTCGGCCTCTACGACTTGCTCGGGTCGATCACGGCCAGCCCGGTGGTGGCACTCAACCGGGCGGTCGCGGTTACCGAGCGCGACGGCCCCGAGGCGGGGCTGGCTGCCCTGAAGACCATCGCCGGCCTGGAGAACTCCCATCTGTGGCACGCTGCCCTGGCGGACAACCTGTGCCGGCTTGGCCGCACGAGCGACGCGGCAGGAGAACTTCACGCCGCGGTGACTCTGGCGCCCAGCGAAGTCGAACAGCGCCTCCTGCAGGGCCGTCTGCGCAAGGTGCGGTCCGAGCTCGGCTGACCGCCTTCTAGTCTTCTCGCTTTCCCCGGCTTTCCCGGCCTTTTTTCCCGGGTCTATGTCCTCCGCCCGCCGCACCGTTCGTCCTTTCCCTGCAAGAGCGATCCCCGATCTCGCGGATCGCCCAGGAAAGGAGAAGCAGATGACTGGCAGCAGCACCAAGCAGGCCGGGGCGCCGGGCGTCAGATCCGGTACCCAGCTGAGTTCACAAGGAGGCACCACCATGACCGGCGAAACCATCAGCGCAACCACGATCATTAACGCCCCAGCCGAGGCGATCTTCGCCGTGCTCGCCGACCCCGCCAAGCACGCCGCGATCGACGGCACCGGGTGGGTCCGCGAACCCCTTGACGGCCAGCCGCTGACCGCGGCGGGTCAGGTGTTCCGGATGGCCATGTATAACGACAACGCCCCGGGCGGGCACTACCGGATGGCCAACCGGGTGCAGGTGTTCGACCCGCCACGCGCCATCTCCTGGGAGCCAGGCATGGACACCGGCGATGGCAACCCGCAGATCGTCGGCCACATCTGGCGTTACGACCTGGCCCCTGCCGGACCATCCGGAACCAAGACCACCCTCTCCTATGACTGGTCGGCGGTCCCCGACTCCCTCCGCCAGCGACTCCCATTCCCATTCCCCCCGTTTACCGCAGATCATCTGAGCAACTCTCTGGCTCACCTCGCCGAACTGGTCACCGGGTAGCCCGCCATTCCCTGCCTCTGGCCTGGCCAGGCCGGGTGGCTGTATACGTGGTCGCCAGAGCTGCCGGAGCCCGGCGCTGTCCGGGCTCCGGCCGGCTACAGGGCCGCCGGCGGCCCGGACACCCCCGCCTACGCCGCCCGTCGAGTTCCACCTTCACCCCGTCGCCCCGCACGGATTCGACTTCATCGCCTTCAACACCACCGCCGCCCGGCGCCATCGCCGGCCGCGTTCTTTCGAGCACCGGATGCCCCTGTCCCTCACCGGTGGCTGCCGTGCAGCCAGCCCTGATAAATGATCGCCGCAGCGTCCTGGCCGCACAGCCAGCACCGATCAGATGATCTGCGTGCCTCTACAATCGGAGTCCTTGAGCACACGTCGCGTAAATATTCGGCGATCTGCCGCAGCCGAGGCCCACGCAGCGCGCGCTCCCTCGGCGGCAGATGCGGATGATTTAATCCGCAGGCACGACGACGTCGCTGGGAAACTCCTCTGGAGCGTCGCCGGTGGCGACCCACTCTCGGTAGATCGCAGCGGGAACGACCAGGTCGATGCCCCGAACGCGGGCGGCCTGGTAGGCATCGGCGAAGTCTTGTACCCACACAAAAGACGGCTCGCCGTCTCGCTGTGCGAGCCATACTTGTCGACCCTCGTCCAGCCGACGATGTGAACTGGAGCGCCAGTCATCTACCTCATTATGTTCGCTCCGCCCGCGACAAGAGCGGATGCCTGCACAGGCAGGCCGCGCCGTTGGCGGTGGTGACGGCTGAGGGGTTCGGTTCTAGCGCGGCGCCTTGCGGTGCCCAGGTTCGCCTTCGGCGCGGCGGCCGCGGCGCCGATCCCGTATCCAGGCCAGTAGGCCCGCGCCACCGACTATCGCGGCGTTAACCAGGCAGAAGTAACCGAACGAGCCCAGTGCCTCGGCTATCGGATGCGCCGGGTCCTCGAACGGGTCACCGATCCGGTACGCCGGGAAGAGCAAAGCCACGGCGAGCGTCGCGAGCAGAAAGGTCCACCACAGCCAGCGCAGCTGCCAGCCGTAGTCTGGGCGACCTTCATGCCGCGGCTGCATCGAGCCAGTGTGAACCACGGCGGATCGAAGCGCCACGATCCGCCATCAGCAAGTGAGGACCGACGCTGCCTGGTATTCCGACATCGCGCTGCGCTTCGTGCAGCGCAGCCTCAGATGCGCACTACGCCAGCTGGCAGAAACTCGGCAAGCGGAGCCAGATGAGGACGGATGCAGTTTCCTGGGGGCTTGCTGGTCCCTCTGGCTCCGTCGCTGGCCGCTGATCACCCGGCGGCTAGGTGCATTACTGCTCTCGCTCGTGACGCAATAGCTCGAGAGCTGTGTCGGGAGTCTCGGCCGTGGCCCGGATCATCGCGCGTACAGCGTCCGCCAGGGCCACCCGCGGCACATCGAGCGCTATTGCGGCCGAAGCGGCCCATTGGGTTAGCTGCCGATAGAGTTCGGGGCTCAGGTCCAGGGTAATCCTGACGGGCTTTGACCGGATCGCGGTCCGGCCTGGTGGTCGTGCATCAGGTTCTGCACGCCTCGCAGCGGCTGCTGTCATCTGCGCTTGGCGCTGCTCTCGCTGTGTGCTCATATCCGCGCTGCGTGGAGGGGAAGGCACCGGTCGACGAGTTCGCGGGCCACGTCGTGCCAGACATCACGGCCGGGATGTCTAATGGGCATGCCGAAGCTCTGAGCATAGACCTCTAGCCGGGGTACGGCGGTCCCCAGCACCTCATAACCGAGCCGCTCCAGCGCCTGTCGGGCGTCGTTTGTAGAGTGCGCCCGTGCGATGCAGCGGTTCAGCAGCACGGCTGAGCGGGCAGGTCTATCACGCGCCGCGCTGATTTCGTTGATCTCGTCGCGCACTGGTGTGGTGCGGTTGATCTCTATGGGGCTCGGTGCACACGGGATCAGGATCTCATCGGCATACCGCAGCGCCGACCGGGCGATGCCTGGGTGGTCCTCCAGCTGTGGCGTGTCGATGATCACCACGTCATCAGGCTGGGCGATCTCGGGCACCCGGCGGTGCAGTTCGCGGGACGGCAGAGCCACGATGCGGAACGGGAACGCAGCCTCCGACGGCGTTAGCCGCGGGTCCATATACGCGAGGTCGGACCATTCCAGAGCACTACCGGAGGGGTCGGCGTCGACCAGGAGCACGCTGTTCCCGGCTTGCGCAAAAACATGGGCCAGCCAGACCGCTGACGTGGTCTTGCCCGTGCCCGGCTTGAGGTTAGCCAGGGCGACTCTCAGGCCCCTCACCTGGGCAGTATCGCAGCGTCTGACGGGGTTGGGTAGCCGTGCAGGCAACGTTGGCACGCGGTGTACTGGCGAGAACTGTGGGTTAACGCAGCGGGACGTCTCTTCGGGGTGGTGGTGACCCGCATGGAAACAGGCCGCTGCAGGCTACCCAAGGCAAACGCAGGGAACCGTCCGCCGCCTCGTTCTCTAAGTTGCAGTAATGCAGTAACTACTGCGTTACTGCTACACGCAGCGCTGCGGTCCAGCGGCCGTGTAACAGAACGGATCATCGTGCGACGGCTGGTCCCGAAGCGAGCCTTCCCCACTCAGCTGTGGACACCGTCATACCTATGACCAGGGGTGTTGACAAGTTACGCACAGTCTGTGGACGCCTACGCCGGGATACAGCGCGTGAGCGGTTCTGCAAGAGCAGTGATGCTCGGCGGTTTCGCCCGCTGGGAGGCTCCAGCGGCCACACGGCCCACAGTTGTTGCCCCTGCCCAGGGCCCCGCTGACCCTCTCCCTGGCAACGTCGATCGGCTCTGCTCTGGTATCCCAACCGCGGCACGAGCGGACGTCCAGTCAGGAATCTTGTTAATGCTCGAGGTCCGCGCCAGGCATCATGACCAAGTGAATGAGGACACCGAGACCGTCGTCCTATGGCGCCCTACCGGTCCTGAGGAACTGGCCCTGGTCGAGGCCTCGGACTGGCAGGAATGGCCACCTCGTCTGCCCGAGCAGCCGATCTTCTACCCGGTCCTCACCGAGGAGTACGCCACGAAGATCGCTCGCGACTGGAACGTGCCCGCCTCCGGCTCGGGCTACGTGACTCGGTTCGCGGTCCGCAAGTCCTTCCTCGACAACTACCAGGTGCAACAGGTGGGCGGTCAGACCATCCTCGAGTACTGGATTCCTGCCGAAGACCTGCCCAACCTCAATGCGAGCATCGTCGGCCAGATCGAGCTCGTCGCTGAGTATCACTAACTGAACCCGCATCGCGGCTACTTAAGCGCATTCAGGCCTAGCGGTAGCAATACATAAACATGCGCCCTGGCCGCGTGTCTGCATGGCCGTCGTTGGAGTCGCCGACGGTGCGTAGAGGGCGTGATAATCGCGCTCCAGATCCGCCTGATTGAAGAATCCATGTAGATGGCAGCTGATCCGCCGGCCCGCGGCATGGTC
Source organism: uncultured Actinomycetota bacterium (assembly GCA_963831615.1). Lineage (GTDB taxonomy): Bacteria > Actinomycetota > Actinomycetes > Streptosporangiales > Streptosporangiaceae > JAJYUU01. Next base: position 548,630 of record CAWHQU010000011.1, read on the forward strand.
GGCCTCGTCGTGCTCACGGTCAATGCCGAGTCCTGCGCGGTAGTCCTCCATCATGGCGTGGACCGTGTCGGGGTTGTGGATCGCGCGCCGGTAGTCCTCGTAGGCTTCCTGGCCCATCTGCTCGGCCGTCGATGTGTACCAGGCGCCGGGATCGGCCGCCGTCGAGCTCGTTCGACCACGGCCAGCCATGAGGTTGATGTCGGCGCTCTGGCCAACGAAACCAGCGAATGGTGGTGACTGGCGACTTGCGCCGCGCCCGAACGAGACAACTTCGAAGGGCCCGAGAAGTCGTCCGGGACCGTTTGCGATGCGAGTCCGGGCCGGACTAAATCACGCGCTTGCAGTTCTTCCCCAGGACGGCAATCCCGACCGTTCGACCGACCCGACGGGAGGGCTACTAACGTAATTCGCATAGCTCCTGAAGAGCCCGTTCGATGCAACCCGGACCGACGAAACCCATGAAGCCACGACGGTCGTAGGATCATGACGGTCATAGGCAGTGCCCTCCAAGAAGGCGACGTCACCCTCGCTGACGCAGTTGTGAATCTCTTGCACGGTTGGACGGTCGCCGCGCCTGATTCGCAGCATCGCGGCAATACCGTCACGACCTCGTGCCTCTTCCCGCTGTCCACCATCTTCGTTATAGGACGGGTGGGAGTAGAAGGCATCTTCGGTGAAGCACATCACCAGCTCATCGAGGTCAAATCGCTGAAGCGCGTCAAAGTAGCGTTCGGCGTTGCTGCGTACATCATCCCTGGTGGTCATGGTCTGGGCCTCCTGTTCGATTTGTCTGTGAGCGGGAGATCTTCCTGCTAAGCGGCGAGAAGCTCGTGGAAATGCGCGAGCAAACGTATGCCGCTGAAGATCTCTTCCAGGAACTTCTTGCTAAATACCCGGATCTGTTGGCGGGGGAACAGCTTGCGGGCTCGCCGGGTTCGGCATCGGCACCGCCACCGCCTGCCGGTACGTCACCGAGACAGTGGCCCTGCTGGCCGCCCGTTTCCCGAAGCTGCGTCGCGCGCTGACGCAGGCCCCGGACGCCGGCACGCCTACGCCGTCATCGACGGCACCTTAGTCCCCCATCGACCGCGTCGCCTCCGACCGGCCGCGCAGAAACTGTGGATCATCACGCGTACCCGCTGGTGATGGCCGGGCTGCTGCTCGGCACGGGCACGCTCGGAGTAGCCGCGCATGTAAACCGCCACGGCTGACCCTGCCGGTGAGTCCACCTCGTCGGACGGGGCAAAGCACGCCGAGGTCGCGGCAGGAGCCGTCACTGTGCCCGTCGCGGCGCAGTCGGCCCCGGCATGCCCGCAGGAGACCGGCAGCCGGGCGCTCGCGGGAGTTGCGTAGCTTGGTTCGTGCGTCAGGTGCCAGTAGTCGGATCAGATGCCGACGGACGTTCGCTGGCGGGTGGGTTACAGCCGACTTGTGTCCTGCACATCCCGGCAGCCGACCTGGACCAGCAGCCGGTATCACCGCCGACTGCCAGCAGCCCATTTCGCCGGCGCAGGCTCGACAGTCAGTCGAGCGCTGCGCACTGCCCCGGCCTCACAAGCGTCTCGGTTGTGAGGCGGGCCACCGAGCGCGACAGCGCTGTGAGTCGCAAATGAAGACGGAGCGCACTGACCCGCCGTTAGGTGCGCCATTTCGGCTTGGCGGCCGGCTTGTCAAGGTGCACCCGAACAATCGTTCTGTTGCGTATCGAACGGTGCACGAGATCCTTGGTCTTGCCATCTCGGCGGACGCCAGATAGTCGGCTGCTAACTCAGCACGCGCCGGGCTCGACGCTGGCCTTTGGCAGGAGCCTGCGTAGCTGCGGTGATTCTCTACGGCGTGTGGCTGTCCTGCCCGGCGAACTGCTGGTAGCGCTGTTCGACGGGGCATCGGTCGGCGGGGCAGGCGGAGAGGTCGCACAGGCGGCATATCTGGCAGCTGTGGTCGAGGGTCCTGGGCCATTCGGCGAGCAGTGTCTCGAGCAGCTGCTCGAGGTGTTGCTGCTGATCGTCGGTCATGCCGAGCAATGCCTTCTCGAGCACGGCGCCCCGGGCCGCGGTGATCTCGGTCGCTACTGCCTGCCCCTGTCCGGTCAGCGTGATCGAGGTGACGCGGGCGTCCGTGCCGCCGCGGCGGCGGCGAATGAGGCCGCGCTCGTCTAGCCGGTCGAGTAGCCGGACGACGGCGGGATGAGTCAGCTTCAGACGGCGGCGCAGGCCGTCCACGGTGAGTCCCGGGTGCCCGGCGAGCTCCACGAGCGCGGCGGGTGCCTGGCCTGCCTGCCCGGCGGCACGGGCTGCCGCGGCGTTCATGTCGTCGCTGAGCGCGAGGACCGCCGCCCCAAGAAGGTTCATCCTGCGATTAAGTGCGTAACTCACGCACATAATGTTACAGTCAGGGTAACGACGCAGTCCACCCCTCAGGAGGTGACCATGTCCCGCCCACCGCGGCTCACGGCCGGCCTGCTGGCAGGTACCCGGAGCCGGCCTGGTGTGGGAGCTAGCCTTCCTGGTTCCGGTGCTGCTTCCCGGCTGGAGCGCGGTCGCGGTCACCGCCGGGCGCTACCTCGCCTACGGGATGCTGTCGCTGGCGCTGCTTGCGTATGAGGGCCGGGCAGCGCGGCGCCTCGCCCGGGAGCACTGGCGGACCGCGCTGGCCTTGGCGGTCACCGGCAACGTCGGTTATTACCTGCTGCTCGTCATCGGCATCCAGAAGATCGGCGCCCCGGTCACCGACACGATCATCGGATCCATCCCGGTCGTGGTCACTGTGGTCGGCAACTGGCGTGCCCCGGCGCTGCGGTGGCGGCGGCTGGTCCTGCCGGTGGCCCTCGGCCTGGCCGGGCTGGGGCTCGTCAACATCGTGGAGTTCACCGGAAGGCACCCGGCAGCGGCCGCTCCGCTCGGCGCCAGGCTCATCGGCCTGGCCGCTGCCGTTGGTGCCGTGGCACTGTGGACCTGGTACGCGCTGGCCAACGCCAGCTTCCTCGCGGCCCACCCTGGAATCCCGGCGGGCTCGTGGTCCAGCGTCGTGGGACTCGCCACGCTCGTCATCACCCTCGCCGCGCTCCTGCCGGTCGCCCTCCTGGGCCACACGAGCTGGCCAGCCGTCAGCCGGCGCGACGCCGCAATGTTTATAGCAGGCACTGGCCTGCTGGGCGTCGTTGTCTCCTGGGGCGGGACCTGGCTGTGGAACACCGCCTCCGCCCAGGTGCCGACCACCATCGCCGGACTGCTGATCAACGTCGAGACCGTATCCGGCTACGTCTACGTCTACCTCGCCCGCCACGAATGGCCGCCCCTCGGCCAGCTCCTCGGCTTCGCTCTCATCCTGGCCGGCGTCGGCCTCGCACTCGGCTACCGCCAGACACCCAGGCACCCCAGCCAGCATCGCCCGCCAGCCCGGGAATCCGAGCCACCCGACGGCCTGATCCCCGTCCCGCACAGGGATCCCGCCGCGGGACCTTATAGCCCCCGGTCAGCCAACGCACCCAGGGAACTGGCAGCAGCTGGCTTGGCGACCCAAGCGCCTGGCATCACGAGCAAACAGAAGGGGAAAACTGCAGCCAACGCGGCCAGGCGATCATCTCCCCAGCTCACAGGGCCTCCCGAACTGGCTGATCTGCGCTCCGCGTCACGGTCGCAGTAGGCCACGGACAGGCGATCCGATTCGGCGATCCGGCGCTGCGTCTCCCGACTAGCCCGTCACAGTCAGTGATCCTGCCTTGCCGTCCATGACTTGCGCATCGCCGCCCATCTGCGCGCTAGCGGCGCTGTCCGGCGGCAGGTCAGCGATGCGTGCAGATAGGGTCGTTCATCGGCTCTGCCCGGAGGTCGCGCCCGTCCCTGGTAGTGGAGCTCGACGGGCTGCCGCCGGGACAGCAGCGTTACGGCCGCCTCCACCAAGTCAGGCCGGTTGTGGGCCGCGAATCGACGGGGTCGGCGTCAGTGCGGGTATTCGTCTTTCCGCCAGCCGCGGGGCTCGGCAGGTTGTGCTTTCGGCGTTCGCTCGAGCAGGAAGCTGAAGTAGGGCGCGACGAACGGGTCGGGCGCCGTCACCGTGTAGGTGTGGTAAACGGTTCCGTTCTCGCGCGCGAAGGCGATCCAGCCCGGGTTTTCCCGCAGCCCGTCCTTCAGCTCGGCTCCGATCTGGCCTGACCACTCGCTGAGCCAGCCGGGCGGGTTGTCGATCAGCTCGGTGAGTTCGGGAATCTGTTGTGCTTGCTCCTCGGTCAGCGCGAGGCCGAAGTCGAACGCGAAGTCGGTGTTGTAAGTGGAGACGTAGGGGAACTGCCAGCCCATCCGCCGCTTGTAGGCGGTCAGCCGCTCGATCGGCGCCCTCGAAAAACAGAGCAGCGTGACGTCGCTGTGGTGCAGGTGGACGAGCGAGCCGTCGAGCCCGTCGCCCAGGCCAGTGCACCCGGGACAGGCGCCGAGCGTGAAATCGGGGCCGAACATGATGTTATAGCCGAGCAACTGCGAGCGCCCGTCGAAGAGGTCGGCTAGGGTCTTCCTGCCGTCCTCGGTGTCGAACACGTACTCCTTCTCCACCCGCACCCAGGGCAGATTGAGACGCTTGCTCTTGATCTCCTCATTTCGCTCCGCCTGCTCGGCCTCGAGCCTGGCCAGCTCGTCCCGGGCCGCCTGCCACTCCTCGCGAGTACCGACGCCGTGCTCGGGCATGTCATCTCCCTCCTGTCGGACGCGATACGCTCCCGCTCAAGCCGAAGCCATCGTCCCGCTCGGAGGCTACCGGGACCATGAAATCAAGGCCTGGCGACCCAGGAAACCCCCGCAGGCCCGAGGGACAGATTCCAGCGGAAGCAAGGCTTCCCCTCCTGGCGCACTCAGTGACAGGCGTCGTCGCACCTGATGCGAAGCAGCCTCCGTTCGGCACCGCCGTCCGAAGAAGGATCGCCTCGGGGCAGCGGACTGTGCGGACCGGCCTTCCGCACCGCGGCGCCGCCGAGGGTCAGCCTGAACGGGCTGATCTGTACTCGATCCATCGATGATGCCGCTCGCGCAGAGGCAGGAACATTCGGCGATCCGCGCGGCCAGAGTCATGGACCACGCTCGCAGTCGGCGCCCGGGTGGACGCCTGGGATCCGTCGTCAGATCTCCCGCGCGAGCTGCGTCATGAGACGGATGTGAGTAGCAGCCAGGGGAGCCGCTGCGGTCCGTGACCGGGAGACGCGCAGCGCGGCAAGCCGAAGGCGCCGTGCGCAGTCGGGATCAATCCAGTGACAGCAGCCCAGCATTGGTGGGAACGAAACCGCAAGCGTCCAGGTAGAAGGCACGCAGGTGATCATCAAAGTCGACATGCAGGTACTCACAGCCTGCCGCCTTCGCGCCGTCACAGGCGCAGGCGACCAGCTTGGTGCCGATGCCCTGGCCGCGCGCCCCGGCGGCAACCATGGTGTCCTGCAGCCAGGCGTGCACAAGGCCATCCCACACCAAGTTGACAAAGCCCACGAGCTGCTGGCCCTGCCGGGCGACTACCCATCCGAGGCTGTGCTGCCGGACAAGGTGGACCCAGTTCCATTCGGCTTCGCTGAACAGCCTGGTGTTGAAGGCCTCGGCGTGCAGGGCGTTGACCTCCTCATTGGTGAACAGGCCCCGCCACTCGTAAATCGTCGTCACAGCCGGGCAACCTACCGGAACATACCTGCAGTCACCCGAATAAGCGACCGCGCCGTGCTGGCATCCACCAAGAGCCATCGTCACAGGTTAGAACCGAGGCAGCGGCTGTGACACCGCCCTCCCGACAGCGCCGTTTCGCTGGTCGCGGCAGAACAGGATGTTCGCGCACCAGCGCTGGAGATGCATAAAACATGCGGTCTGGCCGTGGCCCGCTCGGCGGCGGTCAGGATCGGCAACGCTGCGGAGTGCTTGATAACGCGCGCTGAACCGCCAATCTGTACGTCGGCGTCCCGCCAGGGGCTGGGCGAGGGGTGGCGCCCAGATCAGGCATTCTGTCGCTGCCACCGCGAGTGACGGCCGGGCACACGTCTCGCCGACACCTCCGGTCAGTGGCCAGGTCCCGGTCTTGCCGGGCGGCCCGGGTGTCGTCGTGGTGCTGGCCGGGCTCTGGCGCTAGGGGCTTCTATAACGAGTATAGTAACCATTATGATGAGCGTCTGGAGTAACCGGTGAGCGTCCGGCATGCCCTGTTGGCGCTGCTGAGCGAGGGGCCGAAACACGGCCTGCGGCTGCAGCAGGAGTTCGAGGAACGAACAGGCGAGGTGTGGCCGCTGAATGTGGGCCAGGTGTACATCACCTTGCAGCGCCTTGAGCGCGACGGGCTGGTGGAGTCCGACGACGAGCGCAGGGCGGGGCCGCAGAAGAGATTTGTGATCACTCCAGCCGGGGGTGCCGAGCTGGACGGCTGGCTTCGCACTCCCGCCGGCGACGTCCCTCCGCCGCGGGATGAGCTTGTCATCAAGGTGCTGATCAGCTTGCGGGTGCCCGGGGCTGATGTGCACGACATCGTGCAGGCCCATCGGCGGCACATGATCGAGCTGATGCAGCGGTACTCGCGCCTGAAGATGGAGGCCGCAGAGGACGATATCGGGCTGGCCCTCGTCGCCGACGCCGAGTTGTTCCGGCTGGACGCGATCGTCCGCTGGCTGGATGCGGCCGACACCCGGCTGAGGCTGCATCCGCCACCCGGTCCTGCCAGCCTGCCTGCGGTGGCTGCCGAGGGTGCAGTGGCCGTGCGAACGGGTGGAGCGGGGGCACGGCGATGACGGCGATGCTGGAGCTGCGCGAGGTGTCGAAGGTCTACGACGCCGGAGCTTCCGAGGTGCATGCGCTGCGGCAGGTTAGCCTGTCGGTCAGCGCTGGTGAGCTGGTGGCAGTCATGGGGCCGAGCGGCTCGGGCAAGAGCACGCTGCTGACCATCGCGGGCAGCCTGGAGGAGCCTACGAGCGGCCAGGTGCTGGTGGCCGGGATCGACCTGTCGGGCGCCTCGGATAACGACCAGGCGAAGCTGCGCCGCCGCCTGATCGGTTATGTCTTCCAGGACTTTAACCTGCTCGCCGGGCTGACCGCGGTTGAGAACGTGACGCTGCCGCTGGAACTGGACGGCGTCGGGATGAAGGCCGCGCGCCCGGCGGGAATGAGGGCGCTGGAAGAGCTGGGTGTTGCTGACCGGGCTGGCCGTTTCCCCGATGAGCTGTCCGGCGGAGAGCGGCAGCGCGTGGCGATTGCGCGCGCGGTGGTGGGTGACCGTCAGGTCCTGCTTGCCGACGAGCCGACTGGCGCCCTGGACTCGGTGAATGGCGAGGCTGTCATGCGGCTTCTGTTGGCCGCATGCCGGCGCGGGGCAGCCGGAGTGGTCGTGACTCATGATGCGCAGTTCGCGTCGTGCGCCGACCGTGTGTTGTTCTTGCGGGACGGGCGCCTCATCGACCAAACCCGTGCGGCGCCGGGCCCCGAATCGCTGCTCGCACCCGGCCCGCAGCGATGAGCGCGACATTGCGTGACAGGCCGGTCCTGTCCGGCCCCGCGGACGGCGGCGTTCCGGCACGGCGGGCAGTGGCACGCTGGGCCTGGCGGCTGTTCCGCCGCGAGTGGCGGCAGCAGATCCTGGTCCTCGCGCTGCTGATCCTCACGGTCGCGGCGGCTGCCTTCAGCGTGTCCGCTGCCTACAACGTGGCGTCACTGCCCGGCCCGCAGTTCGGCTCGGCCAACCACCTGCTGCAGTTCGATGGTTCCGATCCCAAGCTCCTGGCGGCGGACATCGCGGCGGCCAGGAAGGCGTTCGGGACCATTCAGGTTATCGGCCGCCGGTTCGTGCCGATCCCAGGCTCGACACAGACGGTCGAGTTCCGGGCGGAAGACCCGCATGGACCCTTCAGCGGCCCGATGATCGCCCTGACCCGGGGCCGCTACCCCTCGGGCGCTGGGCAAGCCGCCGTCACCGGCCAGCTAGCCCAGACCCTCCAGCTGCGTATCGGCTCCCGGCTGTCCCTCGGCGGCCATCACCAGACGGTGACCGGCATCGTCGAGAATCCCAGCGACCTGAGTGACCAGTTCGTCCTCGTCTCGCCATCGGGAGCAGGCCCGCCACAGTCGGTGACGGTGCTGCTGAACGCCAGCCCCGCCAGTTTCGGCGCCTTCCGCGCCGGATTCCGCGGTCCGCTGGTATGGCAGGCGCAGGGCGCCAGCACCCAGGGGGCAGTCGCCGGCGGCGTGCTCGGTGCTGTCACAGTCCTGCTGCTTCTGATCTCCCTGGTAGCAGCCGCAGGCTTCGCCGTTATCGCCGCGCGCCGCCAGCGCCAGCTCGGCATGCTCGCCGCGATCGGGGCGACGCGCAAGCAGCTGCGGATGGTCACGGTTGCCGGCGGAGCCGTCGTGGGCGTCATCGCCGCCGTAGCCGGGACCGTCGTCGGACTGGCGGCGTGGACTGTGGCCGCGCCGGGCCTGGACACGTTCGCCGGGCACCGGATCGACCGGCTCGCTATCCCGTGGGACCTGGTCGCGCTGGGCATGCTGCTCGCCGTCGTGACGGCGACTGCCGCGGCGTGGTGGCCAGCGCGGGCCGCCGCCCGTCTGCCGGTCATGCTCGCTCTGTCGGCCCGGCCGCCGCGGCCAAGGCCCGCACACCGCCCGGCCATGCTCGCCGCCCTGATGATCGTGGTCGGCGTGGTCTGCCTCGGGCTGGCCGACCAGACCCGCGCTCCGCTGATCATCGCCGGCGCGCTGGCGATCACCCTGGGGATCCTGCTCATCAGCCCGCTGGCCATCCGGGCACTCGCCGCGCTGGGCGGCCGCGCGCCGGTCGCGGTGCGGCTGGCGCTGCGGGACCTGGGCCGTCAACAGGCCCGGACCGGGGCGGCCCTGGCCGCGATCAGCCTTGCCCTCGGGATCAGCGCAGCGATCATCATCAGCTCGGCGGCCGACAAGACCGCCGCCACTGCGGGCAACCTGCCGGTCACCCAAATCCTGGTCTGGATCGGCCAGGCAGAGGGCGGAAACGGCCCGGATGGCCCGGTCGTCCCGGCCAGGACGCCCGCCCAGCTAGGCGTCCTGGCCGCAGCAGTGCACCAGATCGCCGGACCGCTGCATCACCCCGAAGTTATCGCCCTCGACATGCCCTTCAACCCCGCCGACAAGCCGCATGCCGGCGGGCAGGGCAGCCCGGCAGGACAGCCGGTAGCTAGCCTGGGCGCGCCGCAGAACCCGGCCGCCGCCGGCCGGGGAGGAACCTACAGCACGATCCCCCTGTATGTCGCCACCCCAGCCGTGCTCCGCTACCTCGGGATCAGCTCCGCCACGATCGCCCCATCCACTGACTTCCTCACCGCCAAGGCGGGGCAGCTCGTGGTCACCGCACCCTCCACCTTTGCGACCATCACCCACGTGCAGCGGATCCACGCCCCGTCCTACTCATCCCAGCCCACCTCGCTAATGACCCTCAGCGGCCTGAACCGGCGAGGCTGGACGCAGATACAGTCGGGCTGGCTCGTCCAGTCCGGCGCGCCCTTCACAACCGCGCAGCTCGCCGCAGCACGGGACGTGGCCGCGAAAGCGGGCCTGATCATCGAGGCCAGGAACAGCCAGGCCACACTCGCCACGATCAGCGCCGCAGCCACAGTCGCCGGGGCGCTGCTCGCCCTTGGCGTCCTCGCAATGACCGTCGCACTGATCCGCACCGAGGCCGCCGGTGACCTGCGCACCCTCACCGCCGCCGGAGCCACCAGCAGGACCCGGCGCACGCTCACCGCCGCCACGGCGGGCGGGCTGGCCCTTCTCGGCGCGCTGCTCGGATCCGCCGGCGCCTACCTCGCGCTGGCCGCAGGACACCTCAGCCACCTCGGCGCCCTCAGCCGGGTGCCACTCATGTACCTCGCCATCACAGTTCTCGGCGTTCCCATCGCCGCCGCCCTCACCGGCTGGATCCTTGCCGGGCGCAAGCCACCATCCATCGCCCGGCGGGTGCTCGAGTGACACCAGCCTCCTGAACCAACGACCACGGACCGCCGCCAAAGGACGCCGATCGTCTCCGGCGGCTAGCAGACCGCGCCACCACGGCCGGTCCGGGCCGCGCACCTGGGCACCGGCCAAAGCCGGCTGGCCGGCGTGCGGTGACGAGCGAACGCTGAAGAGCACCCCGGAATAATTAATCTGCGCGCCGTCGGCTGGGCCGGCATGGCGCCGCGCGGATCGTCCGCAGGGCGGCCCGCCAGGCGGGTATCGCCAAGCCCGTCGGGCCGCACACGCTGCGACACGCTGATCCACGCACCACCATGCGCTACGACCGCGCTCGGACATCACTAGACCGGCACGCTACCTATATCGTCGCTGCCTACGTCGCTGGAGCAGCCCGGTAAACAGCACCAAGCTGAGCATCCGCCTGGCCCACCTGGGCCAGGCGGATGAGCGGCACCGAACGTGACTATCACAGCGCGCGCGAACCGCCGATCTGCACGCTCTCGGCAGATCGCAGTTTGGCCGCGACGATGCTCCAGATCCGGGTGTTCTGTGCGGCTGTCACGGCGCAGGATCACCGAACTGAAGGCGCCCGGCCGGGCCGCCCGGAAGCAGCCGGTGTCAGGTAGCGCCGTTGCTGGTCTTGCGGCGCGCAACGCGGCGGGTGTGAAGTCGGCCCGGTCGAGGATGCCGCCAGGGTCGGGCTCGGCCTAATGTGGGGTGGTCTCAGCGTGCGCTTCTGGAGCTTTCTACGCTGGGCCGTTACTTCACCTTCACCGTCCAGACGAGCGGTGATCAATCTGTGATCACCGAGCGACCTCACCGGGTGTTCCGGCATCCGGGTTATGCCGGGTTGCTCGCGGTGACGGGGATGGGCCTGTTTACCGGAAACTGGTTGTCTGTCATTTAGCCTGATCATCGCCGTGGCGTGCGTTCTGGTCTTCCGGATCCGGGTGGAGGAGCGGGCCCTGCTGCAGAACCTCGGAGACGGCTGCCGTGACTACCCGCCCACCTACAAGCGGCTGGTCCTGCCGATCTGGTGAGGCCGTTGTGGGGCGAGTCCCCATCGTCGGGGCGACTGATGCGACACGGAGACCCGGGCGCAGATGCTATGACCTCAAGCCGGGCACGGCTCGGAACTGAGCCGGTAGCCGTCCCGGGGATCGCGGTCTCTTGTTACGCGAGGGAGCCGCCCGGCTTCACGCGTCTTGGGTTCTCGTGCGCCATGCCCCGGCAACGGCCGGGATGACTGCCCAGGCGAGCATAACGGGAACGGCGACGGCGGCGGGCATGGGCAGGCCGCCTCGCTGAACGCAGTCCTGCACGCTCGTCCGGCCACCGGCCCCGGGAGCAGCGGCGACGCAAGGGCGCGGGCATGCCGCTGGGTACGCACGGCCGGCGACGTCAGGCACTGACCGGGCGGAGGCGCGCGAGCTGGGTTCGCGAGGTGATGCCGAGCTTCCTGAACACGTTGGCGAGGTGGTGTTCCACCGTGCTGGGGGTGATGAACAGCTGCGCGGCGATCTCGTTGTTCGAGGCGCCCGCGGCGGCGAGGTCGGCGACCCCGGCTTCGCGCGGGGTCAGGTCGAAAGCCGTTTCCGGGCTGCGTGCCCGTGCCCGCTCGCCGGTCGCGCGCAGCTCGGTGCCTGCTTGCTCAGCGAACCCTTCGGCGCCCATCGCGGTGAACATGTCCCGCGCGGTGCGAAGCTCGCGGCGCGCGTCCCGGCGGCGCGTGGCCCGGCGCAGCCACTGGCCGAACAGCAGGTGGGTGCGCGCCAGGTCGACCGTGGCCCGGCTTTGCTGCAGCTGGCTGACGGCTTCCTGGTAGTGCTCTTCGGAGTGCTCGCCCGCGTCGATCAGCGCCGCGCATCGGGCCCGCAGCCCGAGCGCCCAGGGCGTGCCCGCGGCGAGCGCCCGCTCGGACATGGTAGCGAACGCCGAGCCGGCCACGTCGCGGTGGTCGGCCCGGGTCGCGGCCTCGATCAGTTCCGGCAGCGCCCATTCGGCCGTGCACGGCGTATCGTCCTCGATCACCGTTAGCGCGGCAGCTGCCGCGGCGTCGCAGTCCCCGGCGCACATATCGGCCACGGCCACGATGTACTGGCCGAATTCGGCAAGCTTGCGCTGGCCCCGTGCGGTGCACTCGCGGATCTGGGCGATACCGGATGCGCGCGCGGCGACCAACTGGCCGCGGTATGCGAGCAGAAGGCCTTCGCTACGGCTGTCGATGCCGACCTTCCCTGGCCTGGGGCTCACCGTGACGAGCTCCCGCAATTCGGCCGAGCGCGTATCGGCGTCCTGGAAGCGGCCGGCCACAGTGGCGGAAAACGCCTGCCAAGCCAGCGCGAGGGGAAGTTCGGTCAGCGCTCCGAGCGTGCGCGCGGCGTGCACCCAGCGGCCGGTGAGGTCGATGACGCCCTGGTCGTCCCACAGGCTCCCGGCTGCGGCGACTCCCATCTCAAACCATTGCAATCCGGTGAGCGGATCGAGGTCGCCGGCTCGCAGCGCGGCGACGGCGGCGCGGAGCGGCGCGACGGCCTGGCTGTACCCGGCCGTGAACCTGGCCTGCCATCCCTCGAGGAGCAGGTCGCTGATGGTCGGCTCAGATCCAGTGAGGCCGGGGAACGGCCGCGCCGCGCTGGTGATGTTCCGTGTCTGGGCGGGTCCGGCCCACATTGCTGCCCGAATCGCTTCGAGAATCGTGTCCCGCGCTGCCCTGTCGTCGGGTGCCAGCGCCCGGGACGCCTCTGCCAGGGCATCGGCTGCCGCGGCGGCGTCGCCAGTGGCGAACAGGATCGCGCCGTTCAGCCGCTTGGACAGGCCACGCTGCCGGTCGTCCGCCAGCCGGGGCAGGGCGCCGGTGACCAGGTCACGCGCGGTGTCCGGGTGGCCGCTGATCAGCTCGGCCTCGGCAAGGGCGACTTCGCGCCGCGCACGGCGGCCGTCGTCAGGCGTCAGCTCAACCCCGCGCCGCAGCAGCGCGGCCCTGGCGGCGTAGCCGCCGCGGGCACTCTCGCGTTCCGCGGCCTTTTCCAGACCGGCGGCGATGCCCTCATCCGGGGCGATCGCGGCCGCGGCCCGATGCCACGCCCGCCGGCTCCTCCCGGCGGCGGAGCCGGTGTCGCTTGCCTCGACCAGCGCCAGATGCGCCGCCCGGCGCTGAGCATCCGTTGCGCCGTGATAGACCGCTGACCGGATCAGCGGGTGCCTGAACCGGACCGAGCTGCCGGACAGCTCGACCAGGCCGGCCGCCTCCGCGGCCGCCTCCGCGGCGTCGGCGTCGATGCCTGCCAGGCTGGCCGCCCGCCACAGGCCGACGCGATCGCCTGAAATGTCAGCTCCGACGAGCAGCAGGAATGCCTGCGTATCCGCGGGCAGATCGCGTACCTGCCGCAGGAAACGCTGCTCGAGCCGCTGGCTGACCGGTATCGGCTCGGGCAGGGAAGCCCGGCCGGCCAGCTGATCAGCGGTGAACTCAGCGCCGAGCTCCACCAGCGCGAGCGGGTTGCGCTGGGTATCTGCCAGGATGCGCCCGACAACCTGCTCGTCCAAGTGCGCGCCCACGACCCTGCGCAGCAGCTCGGCGGCTTCGGCATCCGGCAGCCCGCCGACGACCACGGTTGGCAGTCCCTCGAACAGCTGCTGTGTCGCCGGCTCGGGCAGTGTCGTCGGCTCGCCCATAGTCACGATCATGCCGACCCGGTCGGCGCACAGACGGCGGGCGGCGAACGCGAGCGCCTGCGCCGATTCGGCATCGAGCCACTGCGCGTCGTCGACCAGGCACAGCACCGGCTGGTCCTCAGCCGCATGTGACAGCACCATGAGCGTGGCGAGCCCGACCAGGAACCGGCTCGGCGGCGGGCCTTCCTCCAGGCCGAACGCCACCCGCAGCGCGTGCCGCTGCGGGGGCCCCAAGTCCGCGATCCGCGGCAGGAACGGGACCAGCAGCTGGTACAGCGCCCCGAAAGCCAGGCCAATCTCCGCCTCCACCCCCGCGGCACCGCAAACCCGCAGGTCAGGCGCCGAGTCAATCGCGCAGCCGAGCAGCGCCGTCTTCCCGACCCCCGGCCCGCCGCGCAGCACCACCGTGCCGCTGAAGCCGCCGCGCACAGAACCCAGCACCCGGTCGATCGCTGCCTTCTCTGCCTGGCGATCAAGCAAATCCAGCTCAGCCTGCCGCCGCCCGCCAGATCCCGCCGGCTCGCAGCGCCGGAGGGCCGGATGGTCAAACCGGCCGGGGACAGGACGGTCGCCGCCGCTGTCGGCCATGGTTACCATCTCCACCAGTTATCGGGCATCGGCCGCGATCGGACCGGTCTGCTGACCTGCCCCGCTCACTAGCGTTCCCAGCCCGCGCGGCCGGCACCACAAACACTGGCCGGACCTATCCAGCCGTAGACCGCAACTTCCGGCCGCGAGGCTGGCCGACCGTGGAGCCGACCATGGGTTCCCCTGATTCGACCCCAGCGCCGGCACTCATAGTGTCTGGAGACACCGGGCTGCTACCCGCCCAGGGCACTGCAGCCAGACCATGGGACAAACCATGACCAACGACCGATTCCTGACCACCGTGGCCGCCGAGCTGCAGTGGGACCCGAAGCGCCCCAGTGCCTGGCTCATCCAGAGCCTCGTTCCGCCCCGCGATCTCCACCCGCTGCCAGCCCCTGGCGAGCATCCAGGAGTTGATGGTGCTCGGCCCGCGCCTCCCGCTCGGCCTGGGCCTGCGCCTCCTGCTCGGCAGCGCGGCCGTGGACGGCAGCCCGGCGCTCCCAGTTCTCCCGAGATTCGCGTCGGCCGCTGCCTCATACCCGTCGAGGAGCAGGTCGAGGTGGAACTGCGAGGTGGGGCGCGACAACGTCCGTTCGCACATCTCCACCGCGCTCGCCCTGGCCGCATCGGGCAGGTCCGATTCCGCGCCTCGCCCTCGGCCACGGCTGACACGCGAGCGCGCTGATGCCTGTGAAGCAGCGACGCAGCCGATTTGTGCAAACTGCATGGACAGACGGGCGCGCACATGTGCAGGCTGCTGGTACTGCACCCAGGCAGCCCCAGCTTAAGGACGTACAGTTCTCCATCAAGCCTCACGTGCCCGGTCTGACCAGACAGGCTGGACTTGCCGCTAGGACCCACGCACGAGAGTGCCCGATATGGAACGACGCCGCGCGGGCAATAATTTGGCGGTGGCTGGAGATGTTGGTCAGTTGCCCGCTGATGGCATAGCCCTGGGGCATCCGCCAGGTGAGACGCGACCCTGGCATCCTCGGCCGCAGGTTGCCCATGGCATGGGTGGCGATGCCCCCGGCGCTGGCGTGCCAGGTCATTGTGCCTCTTCACCCCCCTCCTGCGCAGGTAGGACCTGCGGGCCAGCGAATCGGTTCCGCCGATCCTGGCCGGGGATCGCCGGAGACCGCACGTGCGCCAATCTCGGGAGCAGCCGGGCGCGGCCCCGTGCGCACCTGCTCTTCACCGTACCCTCGGACACGCCGAGCACCTCAGCGGCGTCGGCCACCGAATAGCCGAGCATGTCGACCACAACGAGCGCCGCCTGCTGATCGGGCACCAGCTTGCGCAGCTCGGTCATCACGTCGATGGCCGTATCGGTGGCACCAGAAGGATCCGACAGCGGCCCGCCCGACGCCAGGCCATCGAGCATCCCCTCATCGCCGCTGGTGGCCTCCGGCCGCGCCGACTTCCGCCGCAGCCGGTCGAGCGCGGCGTTCACCACGATCCGGTACAGCCAGGTCGTCACGGCCGAGCCGCCCCGGAAGGTAGCTGCCCGGCGAAACGCCGAGATCATCGCGTCCTGCAGCGCGTCGGCGGCCTCCTCCGGGTCGCCAAGCGTCCTGATCGCCACCGCCCAGAGCCGATCCCGGTGCCGCCCGAATAGCAACCCGAAGGCATCGGGGTCCCCGCCGACGTGCCGAGAAAGCAGATCGGCATCGGTGGGCCGGCTGGCCGCACCCGAGCTCCCGTCCAGCCCGGTCGCGACGCCGGCGTGCACAGCCACGTGATTCATGCTTCTTACCCCCGTTCCGGCCGTCCGCCGCGAAGGCGGCCATCGGTCCGCCCACCGGCCGGCGTTACAGCAGGTTACGAAGACCCGGCCAGGACTCGAATCGGGGAAATCCCCCAGCTCGTCCGGAGTCCTGCGAGGCCCGGCAGCAGACGTTCTCCGTCTTGGCAAGGACCGGACTGCCAGGACCGCCCCGGCGTAGTCGGTGCCCAGCGGCCCGCCGCTGAACAGCCACACCGGCCGGCCAGCCAGCAGGGTGTTCCCGGACGCCGGGCCCGTGTGCAAGAGCATCCGCGACGCCTACGTGGCCGCGACCGGCAAGCCCACCCACTTCGCGAACGTCACCGACACCATCGAGGCGGGCATCGCCTCACTGCGCGAGCATCGCGCCTACCTCGACGGCCTGGGCCGCGACTTCGACCCAACGAGTTCCTGCGGAACATCCGGCTACGTCGGCCTGGGCGCGGGCTGCGACTACGCGGTGGGCTTCCGCCCGCTATCCCATGGGCTGACCCGCCGCATAGCGTCGCACCGTGAGGCCTGCGTCCGGCGAGGCGCAGGGTCGAGCGATGGTGAATGCAGGACGCAAGGTGCTTCTTCTCGCTGCCGACGACTTCGAGGACATGGAGCTGCTGTACCCGCTGTATCGCCTCGCCGAGGAGGAGATCGCCGTCACCGTGGCCGGCCTGGACGACCACCCGCTGACGGGAAAGAAAGGGCACGGCCCGGTGCCCGTCGACACGACCGTGGACCAGGTCGCCGCGGCTGACTTTGACGCTCTGGTCATTCCCGGCGGGTACGCGCCCGACAAGCTGCCGCGCTCGGAAACCGTGCTCGGCCTAGTGCGGGCCTTCGACGACGCGGGCAAGCCGGTCGCCTTCATCTGCCACGCGGGCTGGGTGCCGATCTCGGCGAAAATCCTCAAGGGCCGCCGGGCCACCAGCGTGGGAGCGATCCGCGACGACATGGTCAACGCCGGGGTCGACTGGGCCGACGAGGCCACCGTGGTCGACGGCAGCCTCATCTCCGCCCGGACCCCGGCCGACTTAGGCCCGTGGGATAAAGGCACTGCTCGCGGCGCTGGACAAGGCCGCCAGCTAGGTCGGCGCGAGGGGCGAGCTCAGATGCGGCCACGCCGGACTCGGCCGGCCTCATCACCGTTGTGTCACTGACCGCCCTGATCCGGTTACGCTAGCGCAGTTGCGCACAGGTGGGACTGGCGTCCCACGCGGCCCTAACTGGCGAATCTGCGCTAGCGTGGTGCTGAGCGTTCTGGGCTCGGGAGAAGCAAATATTCGGCGTTAGGCGCGAAGCCGCGCAGCCCGGGTCATCCGTACTTGTCCTGGTAGGTCTTACCGACTCGCCGGATGCGCTGGCGGTCGTCGATCCAGGCGATCGGTCCTTCGATGACGATATCTATCGTCGGCGCCCGGGCGGTGAGCGCAGCTGATGGTCTGCTGGTCAGGTTCCGGCATTTTCGAGCGGCCGGATTGGTGGTTGAGCAGATGCGCTCATCGACCCAGACGGCGAGCACGGGCCGGACGTGGGCGGCCGTCATCGCACCATCACGGCAAGGTCGGCGCGCGCTTTCGTCGGCATTCCCGACCGGGTGACGAGGACGCCCCCGGTATGCCGGAAGGGTGTCACGGTCAGCCGTGGTTCCGTCGCGATCGGGTCCATGTGTGGGCGAGCAGCCGAACCATGCTCAGCGAGGCCAGCACGACGATCGTCAGGTCGACTGCGGGTACCCATCGGACCCGACCGCCTTTCACGACGTAGGCGCCTGCGGGCAACACCAGTCCGCCGAAGCCCCCGCCGGCGTCCACGCGCCCTGAGTCCTGCGGTTTCGCGTGGCGAATCTCGGGGCCCTCCTCGGCCAGCCTATCGAGACCGGCGGCCGGGTCACGGTGACGAGGGCTTCCTGAGCCCCCGCCGCCTCCGCCGGCCACCATGGCCACCGGAATGATCAGCATGTCGTCCTTCTCATACGCGGTGCCGAACGCGCGGTGCACCGAGAGATTGTCCGACGCTTTCATCAAGAGGTTCCCCACGTCCATGTCAAACGCCTCCTCCAGCTCCCAGCTAGGCCCTGTCGGGGCTCAGCGAGACCAGCATCCTGGATCGATAGCCTGCCTGCCACCCGCCGCACCAGCGGTAGAGACGCAACCGCGGCGCAGATAGACCAGATAGACCTCTTGGGCACGGCGCGACTGGGCTTCCGCCGCGCGGACGTGGGTTCGGGGTTCGCAGCGATCGGCTTCGGCCGCGCTTTCCTCAAGCTGCTGGATCAGGAAACCCCGGCGGTGGTGTTCGAGCGCCCTTTGGCTGAGGCAATCAGCACGTCAGCTGCGGCTTGGGCTAGCTGGACCGCACAGGCCGCACCGATAGTGGCATATGGCTGTATCACATATTTGTCCGATGACGTGCGGCGGAGATTATTCCTGCTCCCTAGCCTCAGGCCGGGTGCGAAGGTCCTGGTCAGCCGGGACTTCCGGTTCTGCTTTCTGCCCGTCGCGCCGGCTGTAGGTGAGCAGATGGGCAAGTCAGCTGCACCGACAGGGAACGTGGTGGTTCTCGCGCCGCCCGTGCCGCTCCACGATGAGCAGGGACCTATGAGCGCGGAGCAGATCACGGCGTACGTCGTCGGGTCGGCTGTATGGGCGCCTTCTGTTCACAACACCCAGCCGTGGTACTTCACCGCCGATGGCTCCGAGATCGCCCTCCACGCTGACGCCGACAGGCAGCTGAATGTGGCCGATCCCAGCGGTCGCGAGATGATGATCAGCTGCGGTGCCGCGTTGTTTACGGCTAAGCTCGCGCTCCGCTCACTCGGGTACGTTGTCGAGAGCAGGGTGCTGCCCGACCGATCTGACCCGTTGCTGGTCGCGAGGTTGCGCTGGCGGCGGCGCGCAGCGGCAGCCGGATTTGAGCTGCAGCTGTTCAGCCAGGTAACGCGGCGGCGAACACACCGCGGCGGGTTTGAGCCGTTGCCGCTGATGCCAGGACTTCTGACGGCCTTGCGTCGCGGCGCTGCCCGAGACGGCGCAGCGGTGCGCGTGGCGAGCGACGACGGGAGCAGGGCGGCGCTAGCTGCTGTCGTCGAGATGGCTGAGCGCGTACAGCGGTCCGACAGCGCTTACGTCCGGGAACTCGCTGCCTGGGCCCCGCCACCGGCCAGTATGAGGCTGGATGGGGTGTCGCCTTCGTCCTACCCGGCGCGTCCTGAGCGGACAAGCCCGTATTTCCCCGGCCGGGACTTCGCGCGCGGCCACGGCTGGGGCCTGATGGCCTCAAGTCCGGCCGCGGCGACCCGGTTCGCCGGAGCCGTCTGCCTGCTGACCACGCCGGCCGACACGCCGGCTGACTGGGTGAACGCCGGACATGCGCTGCAGCGGATTCTGCTGACGGCTGCTAGTTATGGCGTGGCGGCGGCGCTGTACAGCCAGCCTGTCGAAGTTGGCTGGCTCCGCGAGATCATCCGGGTTCAGCTGGGTGACGGCAGCTACCCGCAACTCGTGTTCCGGCTCGGGACCGTGATCCAGAGTGCTATCAGCGTCCGGCGCCCGCTAGGCAGTGTCCTCATGGTTGCCAGCGGCAATCCGATTGCTTCGATCGTGGTCCCGGATCACCTCGCGCCGGCGTCACTGGGTGAAGGCGAGGCTACCGGGCATGCGCAATCCCGGCCCTGAAGCGTTACGAGAATTGCCAGACCAAAACGCAGATCATTTAGCCATCATCGACGCGCCAGGCTCGTGAGGCGGTGGGCTCGCGCATGGTGGGCTACTCGCGACGGAGCGAGAGTGCCAGGCTGGGAAAGACGAAGGACAGGAGAAAGATCGGCAAGATGCTCTTTCCGGTGCAGCGGAAGGCGACGATTTCGTCGTCGGCGAGGTCGAAGGTCTTGGTTCGGCTGGAGTTCCGGCCGTTGCGGACTTGCAGGTTGTGACGCCCGGGTTCGACCGGTATGTCGATGGTCTCGTTCAGTTCCAGGGACCCGGCAGGCTTTCCGTCGACCATGACGGCGTACGTGCCGCGACGGACCTCCACTCCGATGGCTTTGTGCACCAGCCTCAGCGTTGCTGCCATTGTTGATCTCCTTCTCTAGTTTTTCGCGTTCGCCGACGACAGAATCACGAAGAGGAGCGGCAGGAACGCCATGGTGAGGACGACGAACCGGTTGCGCCGGTAGTCCCGCAGCTCCTTGCGGAAGATCGCGCCGACTCCGGCCCCAGCTGAAGCTCATCGCCCTTGACACGACTCGGCTAGGCGGCCAGGTCGATCTTGTCCGCGAGCTGTCGCGCGGCAGCGCCGCATCCAGGATGCACTTGCGCGAAGGACACGACCTTCGACCCTCGCAGCAGTTGCGCCAGCTCGGTACCTTCGTAGTCAGGTTCTCCACGTTAACAGTGCGGGGCCTGGAAGGCCTTCATGAAAGTGCTCACAGTCGGCGCGGGCGTGATCGGTACTGTGTACGGAGCGCACCTCGCCGCCGCGGGACATAAGGTCTCCGTGCTGAGCCACGGCCCGAGAACCGACGAAGTGATCGCAGGAGGCCTTGCTGCTCGCGACGTGGACAGCGGGCAGCGGGCCGAGGCCGAAGCCACCGTGGTGCCGGAGGCCAGCGCGGAGTACGACATCGTCCTTGTGGCCGTCCAGCGTCACCAGCTGGCGTCTGCATGCACAGCGCTCGCGGTCCTGGCCGGCAGACCCGCCATAGTCTTCTTCGGGAACAACCCGGCGGGCCGGGCGACCATCACCGCGGACATACCCGGCGATGTCTATCTCGGATTCCCCGGCATCGGGGGTGTTATGACCGGCGGGACCGCCGAGTATGTCTGCATCCGGCAACAACCCACGGCCTTGCAGGAGGCATCTGATCCTCGGCTGGCCGACCTGGAAACGGCCCTGACCCGCCGCGGGTTCGCTGTCCGGCGCGTAGCTGACATGGACGGATGGCTCGCCTACCACACCGCGTTCATCGCCTGCATCGCAGCGGCCCTCTACCGTTGCGGAACCGACCCCGCCCGCCTCGCCGCCGACCGCTCGACCCTGAGGCTCATGTGCCAAGCCATCACCGAGGCGTTCGCCGCACTGCGCGCCGACGACACGGCAGGCGTCCCGCGCAATCTGGCTGTCCTGCACGCCCGGCTGCTAAGGCCGCTGGCCGTCCACTACTGGGCAGCGACCATGGGCTCGCCCGCGGGAGAGCTGTGGTTTGCCGCGCATTGCAGGCACGCCGAGGTCGAGATGCGGGCCCTGGGATACGACATGGCAGCCCGGATCACAGACTCACCCGCCATGGCCGAGTTGCTGAACGATCGGTCTGCGCATTCGAGGGACCGCCTGTGACGATGGCTGGGTCGCCCAGCCTGGGGCAGCCGCTTGCACGTGATCGCGCAATGCGGCATCCCTCCGCACAAGCTGATGATCTGCGTCGGCTAGCCCTATCGTCGGGCGTGGCCGCGGCGTCATGGCGAGGTGTTGCTCGCTGACGGCGCGAAGCCTGCCACCGGAGCGTCAGCACGGCCACGCCGCCACGGTGCGCAAGTTCCCGGAACTGGACGCGCGCTAGCTTCGACAGGCCCGGAACTGGAAGAACCTGTCTGCGTAAGGCCGCTGGTCCCGAGCATCCGTGCCGCGCGTCCTGCGCGTACCTGGCAACGTGCTTGGCGGCCGCGGTCAGGAGTCATTTACCTCACGGAGAGCTTGCACGGTGCAGGACAAGACGGAACTCGGCCTCACCGCGATTGGCGAGCGAGCCGAGGAAGCCGAATCCGGCCGGTTGCTGAATGTCCCAGCGGGCGAGACTGACCGGAATGGCTCCGGCTGCCTGCAGCACTGCCCCGTCCCGGCGTGCTGAGAGAATGACGGCTGCCAGGTGCGTGATCCCGTTCATCGCAAGCTGGCCTGTCGCCCTCACCGTTGTGGTACCTCCCGTGGCGAAGGCCCGGCTCAGCGCCACAGGTGCCAACAGAGCGAACGTAGCGACGGGGTGCTGGCCGGTACCCAGGCTCGCTCCGAACTGGGGCTGGGTCTTGCCGCTGACCTTGATGGCCGTGAGCTGGACGCGGAGCGTCGCGCTGATGACCTGGCTGCCGGACAGGACGATAGTTCCGGTGACAGCGCTGGTCTGGCCGCTGATGTAGTTGCCCATGCCTAGCACCGTCTGCTTGAGCCGGAAACCGGCCACCGAACCGCCGGCGACGTGCCAGGTACCGTCGAGCTGGCCGGCAGGCGGGCTGACAGCTCCTGCGGGTAGTGTCAGCGCCGGCGCAGACGCTTCGCTCTTGACGTACAGCACTATGGCGCCGACTACGACGACGGCCAGAGCTGCAACGGCCGCCAGCACCCAGCGCCACCAGTGCCGTTTTCGTGGCGACGTGCTGGACCGCTGCTGCCACCGGGCACTGATGTCTGCGTGTTCGGTCATGGCTTCCCGCTCCTCTTCCTTAGTCGTCCGCTGGGCTTTGTCTGAGCGCCCGCCGCAAGCGCGGAGCGTCGCACGTTCTGGGTAACCAGGAAGACCGGGTACCGTGCGGCGATGGCCGCGAACTCGGTGATCTCCGCGTCCGGGCTCACCGGGACGTGGGGACGGGCTCCCGGTACCTTCTGCAGGTATCTCTTCAGCACGGGCGGCCGGTCGCCGACCGGTATCTCGGTGAGGGTGCAGGCCACGGCGCGCCCGTGCCAGATGATGACGCGGCCGTGAGCGGCGCGGACGTTCTGAACCCAGTTGCATCGCTCGCCCAGCATCGGCACGAGGAACCACTGGCCCTTCAGGTCGGCCATTCCCAGCGGGAACCGCGTCGGCTGCCCTGACTTACGGCCCGCTACTTCGAGCGTGACCCACCGCGCAGGGGCCAGCCCCCGGCTGAATACCGCCGCCCACATGCGGGTCAGGCGCCGGGCCGTGGCGTCCGCCCGGCCGGTCGCGTACATGGCGCGGAGCCTGTCATCGGAGTACGGCCAGCTAGCCATCGGTTTCCTCCCAGCTGCCATGGAGCGGGTGACACCGTCGATGTGTCGCTACTGTGAGATCAGTATTGTAAGTACTAAACTTGAAATACAGAGTCTAAAGTCCCAGAACAGGTGAAGTAAATGACGCACCCCCGGGCATCGACCGGTCTGGCCCGCAGGGGCCGCCGGCTATCCGACCAGGAGACCGAGCGACGCATGCTGTCAGCCGCCCGGCAGATGCTGGCCGCCAGCGGGCTGACTGTGAGCCTTGACCACATCAGCTTCGAGGACCTTATCCGCGCGGCCGACGTGTCCCGCAGCACGGTCTACCGGCGCTGGCCCTACAAGGACCTGTTCTTCAGTGACCTGGTGAAAGATCTGGCACGCACGGCCACCCCGACTCTTCTCACCGCGGAACTGGCCCTGATCAGGCAGATCGTGACCGATCGCGCAGACTGGCTCGAGACGCCTGGCCAGCGGCACAGCCTGATCATCGAACTGTTCCGGCAGCTGGCTCTGCTGGACTTCCAAGCCCTCCGTGACTCGGCCGAGTGGCGAACCTACGTCGCCCTGCATGCCACCTACCTGAGCCTGGCCGACGACGAACTGCGCAGCCAGGTGCAGGCTGCGCTCGCACAGTCGGAACGCGACCATGTCGAAAGCGTCGCAGCGGCGTGGGAGCTCCTGGCAGGCCTGTTTGGCTACCGGCTTCGTCCGGAGACCGGCACCACGTTCAAGGACCTGGCCGTACTCATCGACGCGACAATGCGCGGACTGGTCATCGCGGCCATGTCCCTGCCCGAGCGCGCCGAGCACCGGACTCGGGCAAGCCCTTTTGGCGCTGCCGCCGAGGCCGAATGGTCTCTTCCCGCCCTCGGCCTGGCCAGCATCGCGTCAGCATTCATCGAACCCGACCCGGACGTCCAGTGGGACGCGGACCGAGTCGCCAGCGTCAGAAAGACGCTCACCACGCTCGGCGAATAGTGACTTAAGGCCTCCCTTGTCGGTCCTTACGACCGCGACCTGGTTCCGCTACGGGCTGCAATCCTGGAGGCACGATTCCACTGCCCGCCGGCCACGAGAGGGGGCCGCTATGAGTGAGCGGACATCGCTGGTAGGCGCGCAGCCTTTCCTGCGTGGCCTGCCCGCCAGGTACGTTGCGCGGCTGGCTGACGTCGCCTGTCATATCAGCCTGCCGCCACGGCACAGACTCTTCGAAGAAGGCGGAACGGCTGACAGATTCTGGCTCATTGACGCGGGCCAAGCGGCCCTGGACGTGCTAGTGCCCGGCCAGGGCACGATGATTCTCGAGGTGCTAGGCCGGGGGGATGTCATCGGATTGTCCTGGTTGCAGCAGCCCTATCAATGGCGATACGGCGCGATCACGACCCAGCCGATGCAGGCAGTCGAGTTCGACGCGCAGGCTATTCGGTTGGCGTGCGACCTGGACCCGTCATTCGGCTACGCGCTGATCACCCGCTTCATGACGGTTGCAGCGCATCGACTTCAGGCAACAAGAGGGCGCCTGATAGAGGCGCGCAAGCACCTGCCGCCCGAGTTCGACGAGCGAGATCCTTTCTGAGGGAACGGGCACTTAGCAAAAGCGGCCGTGATCATCAGCGCCGAATCCGTTCCGAGCAGGGCCGCTGGCGACCTCCGATGAGGCGTCGAGTCGACTGCTGCCGCGCGACCCGTGCGGGTGCCGCCGAGCTGGCTGGCTAACCGTGACTGCCGTCCGTGTCAGGTGCCAGATGCCTGCGCGGCGCAAGGCCCACTCGAGCGCGAGGCCCGTTCCGTTCTCCGGCAACAGTCTCGGGCTACAGGGACCTAGCCCGTCTCGCCGACAAATACCCACCGTTAGTCCGGCCCGTCGGGAACCGGCGGATATCAGGACCAAGGACCCTATCGCCGTTATCTTTCGCCCGGCACCAGCGAGCTACTGGACCGGCAATCCGTTGCCGGTGCCCGGCGATGAGGGGCGGGTCGCCGAGATCCGCAAAGCGGCGGAGGCCGCAGTAGCCGCGACCGCGGCAAAAGTTGGTTCTAGCCAGCCAGACTCAGTTACCGTCAACGCGGTGATCGGGTTTCCCACACAGGCCCTCATTGACGCATCTAAAGACGCCGATCTGCTGGTTGTCGGTACCCGCGGCGGCGGCGGCTTCGGCTCGCTGGCGCTCGGCTCAGTCAGCAGCCAGGTGATTCACCACGCGAGTTGCCCGGTTGTGGTCGTGCCTGCCGGCAAGTAACGGCAACCCAATCAACCCGCCGCATAACCACCGTGTAGGCGTACCCCGGCGACCCGATGGTGCTAGCCTCCCGCCGCTACGTTCCATACAGTGCGATCGCAGCAGAACGTCGCGGACCGCAGCCGATGCAACCAGTGCGGCCAGCCGCTCATGTCCTGCCTTACTGAAGCTGGTCTTGTCTCACTAAATCCGGCCTGATACGCGATTTCGTCTCACTGAATCCGTCAGTGTCAGTGACCGCTGTCTCGAACCACTGTCCCCGCTTCTCGGGACGGTCGCCGGGGTCAGAAGCTGACGCGCATGACCACGCGGCGCGGCGAGGGCCGGGAGACTTCGGTGAAGCCGGCGTCGGCGAATGTTCCCTCGGTGCCGACGTGCATCTCGTCCATGACGACTTTCGTTGTCGTCATCGGATAGCCCTCTACGGCCCGCGCGCCGTGGTCCCGGGCGTAGTCGACCGCGGCGCGGGCAAGCGCAAGGCTGATGCCGCGCCGACGGAACCCGGCACGGGTGACGAAACAGGTCACCGCCCAGACGGAGTCGTCGGTCCGGTCCTCTGAGCGGCCGCTCCACGCGACGCGACCGCCGCGCACCAGACCTATGTAGGCGGTCCGGGGTTCAACGGCGCACCAGCCGACCGGCTCGTCGTCAAGGTAGGCGACGAGGCCGGTGGTTGCCTCGGCGTCCGCGCAGCCAGGGTCCGTCTGGATCCGGAGCCGGTAGGCGCGCTCTTCGACCGACGTCGTGACGAGGCACTCCTTCGGGTGCATTTTGTATCGTTGGCATTGGCAGTTAGCAGGCGCGGTGGAACTGAGGATCTTCTGCAGATCATCCCAGCTCGCCTCGTTCGCGGGCCGGATGGTCAGCGCGGCGTCCACCAGTTGCCGTGTCCGGGCCGCCATGCTCGACACCATCCTCTCGATCCGGTCTCTAGCAGCGATCGGCACGAATCGTACCGTGCCGCTACTGGCTACCCGGACCTGCTGAATCGAGCAAGTTGAGGGCACAGAACAAAGTGGTCCCGGGCCTTGAACCTGCACTTACCGACTGAGGGCCCCGACAGGGGTACCCAGCGTGGCCCGACGTCCTCGGCCAAGGGGTGAATGGTGCGGTCGCGGTTCACTGGGGCGGGCAGTCCCCGACGAGTCCGTCGATGGCCTCGCGCATCAGGTCGGCGTGGCCGACGTGCCGGGCGTACTCGTCCTGGAGGTCCACCACGATGCGCCGCAGGTTCGGCGACGTGCCAGTCTCCGATGTCGTGTACTTCGCCGGCTGGTCGAGTCCGCCGTCAGCGAGCGCCTTGGCCATCGCGGTCCGCGAGCGCTCCACGGTGCGGCGCCAGAGGTCGTAGAGCTCCTCGGGGCTATCGTCGGCCGCAGTGCGCCATGCCCAGCCGGGGTCGGCGTGGTCGGCCACGTCAAGCGGTGGTCCGGGCGCTTCGCCGGTGAAGTCGATGGTGTATCTCTCCTCGACCAGCGCCAGGTGCTTGAGCAGCCCACCGATTGTCATTGTTGACGGCGAGTGCGGCCGGATCAGGCTGGCCGCGTCCAGGCCGCCGACTTTCCAGGCGAACGCGGCGCGGGAACGGTCGAGCGCGAACAGCAGCAACTCGACTTCGCCGGCGGTCATCGACGGCTCGCGGATGGCGGTGTCCAGGACAGTGTCGTTCATCATGCGGAGCAGGATAGGCCCGGTTCCGGACGTTCCGCGTCCGGGAATGTCGGGCAGCGGCACAGGCGATACTGGGATAGAACCAGTGACCTCCTCCGATGTAATTCCGGGCAAGCGCCGCCTGCCGCGCCGATCGAGAGGGTAAACAGCTCTGGCGGACCATATCCAGTGACATGAGTTGCAGGTCTTGGTCTCACTCAAACTGGTCTTTCCCAGCTCAGCGACGCCATGGGCGGACCAGATCCAGTAAGACAGGACAGATCCCACGCCCGCTCCCCGGCGCCCGCCGGCGTCCGCAGTACTGCAACCGAGCCCGCCTGCAGAAGGCCTACCCGGCGGCGCGGCGGACGCCCATCCGGAACACCGGAGCCCTGCGCCGCCGCCAAGCGCAACCATAGGCCAGAGCCGAAATTCGTGACGATCAATGGGCCAGACGACTTGACGAAACCCGTGGCCACCCGGGGCACGGTGACTCGTCTTGGTCCGGGCGCCTGACGGGGCTTGTCTGAGGCTCCAGATGGGTTATGGGTTGATGATTGTTCCGGCCTTCCGGTCAATCAGGGACGACGCATCGGCGAGTCGGCCTATTGCGGCCATCTTTCCTGTCGCCTCTACGAAGCGGCACGCTGCCTCGATTTTCGGGCCCATAGAACCTGCTGGGAACGAGCGCGCACGCAGGCTGGCCGGAGTCGCCTGGTGTATTGGATGAGCGGCGGGCGTGCCGTAGCCATCCTGGACTTCAGCGACATCTGTTAGCAGCAGCAGAGCGTCAGCACTCAGGGTCCGCGCGAGTAGCGCAGCGGTCAGGTCTTTGTCAACGACTGCCTCGACGCCATAGAGCGATCCGGCTGGATCACGGGCAACGGGGATGCCGCCTCCGCCAGAGCACACGGTGAGTGTCCCGGCGGCGATGAGCAACTCGATGGCCGGCATGTCCAGTAGCTCAGCGGGCTCCGGCGAGGGCACAACCCGGCGCCAGCCGTGTCCATCCTGCCGCATCTCCCAGTGCCTTGTGTCCGCGAGCTGGCGCGCCTGCTCCTGTTCGTAGACCGGCCCGACGAACTTGGTCGGGTTGGCGAAGGCTGGGTCGTCGGCTCGGACGAGAGTCCGGCTGACCAGGCAGGCGAATTTCCGGCCGGGCAGGGCGTTCTGCAGCGCCTGTATGAGCCAGTATCCGATCATTCCCTGGGTCTGGGCGCCGAGTACGTCGAGCGGATAAGGGTGGGAAAGCGCCGGGTCACGCGCGCTTTCGAGCGCAAGGATGCCGATTTGGGGTCCGTTGCCGTGGCTGATCACCAGTTCGTGGTCAGATGCCAGCGGGGCCAGGGCCGCCACCGCATTCACGATGTGTGCTTCCTGGATGTCGGAGTCGGGAGCCTCTCCGCGTTCGAGCAGGGCGTTTCCGCCCAGCGCTGCGACGATCCTCATGGCTGGCCGATCGTGGCGACCATGGTGGCCTTGATGGTGTGCAGCCTGTTCTCCGCCTGGTCGAACACGATGGACGCAGTCGATTCGAAGACCTCGTCGGTGACTTCGAGAGCCTGGATGCCGCGCCTTTCGTAGATCTTGCGCCCGACGGTGGTGTCCGGGTCGTGCAGCGCTGGCAGGCAGTGCATGAACTGCACGGCAGGATTGCCGGTTGCCTCCATGACCTTAGCGTTCACCTGGTAGGGCAGGAGCTGGTCGATGCGCACATCCCACTGGTCTTCTGGCTCTCCCATCGACAGCCAGACGTCGGTGTACAGGAAATCGGCACCCGCGACGGCGCCGGTCACATCGGCGGTCACGGTCGTCCGCGCGCCGGATTTGGCGGCGAGGGTTCGTGCGATCGCCTGCACGCCGGGCGCGGGCTGGAGCTCGTCCGGCGCGCAGATCCGAACGTCCATGCCCAGCAGGGATCCGGTCACCAGAAGTGAGTTCGCCGTATTGTTCCGGCCGTCGCCCAGGTAGCAGTAGGTGACGTCAGCCAGCGGCTTATCGGTGTGGTCGCGCATCGTGAGGATGTCGGCGAGCATCTGGGTGGGATGCCACTCGTCGGTGAGCCCGTTCCAGACGGGCACACCCGAATACGCCGCGAGTGTCTCCACGGCGGACTGGGCAAACCCGCGGTACTCGATGCCGTCGAACATCCGGCCAAGGACGCGGGCTGTGTCCTTGACGGATTCCTTGTGGCCGAGTTGGGACTCCTCCGGTCCGAGGTAGGTGACATGGCCGCCCTCGTCGTGCGCAGCGACCTCGAAAGCTGACCGAGTCCGGGTAGACGCCTTCTCGAAGATCAGGGCAATGCTGCGGCCGGCTAGCCGGGTGGTCCGCTGACCTGTGTGCTTCTGGACCCGTAGCTGGCCCGCGAAGTCCACCAGATAGAGGAATTCCTCGGGGGTAAGGTCTGTCTCTTTCAGCAGGCTCCGCCCGGTGAGGTCCATTGCGTGCTCCTTAGCTGCGGTGATGCTGGACGGTCTGGCGGTGGCGGCGTCATGCCGGGTCACGTTCTATCGGGCAGGTCATGCAGCGCGGTCCGCCGCGGCCGCGGCCAAGCTCGCTGCCGGCCACGGTGACGACCTCGATGCCGTGCTTGCGCAGCATCGTGTTCGTCGCGACATTGCGCTCGTAGCCGAAGATGACGCCAGGAGCGACGGCAAGGTAATTGGTGCCGTCGTCCCACTGCTCTCGCTCTGCGGCCCTGATGTCCTCATCGGTGGTCAGCACGGTCACCTTGTCGATGCCCAGTATCTCGGCCAGGCTGTCCCACAAATTGTGATTGCGGGTGACCGCTAGCTCTGGCTCACCAGGGAGCGCGGTCAGCGTCCAGGACCGCAGGTGCCGGTCGAGGTAGGGATAGAGCACGAACGTTCCGTGATCGATCATGGTCATCACTGTGTCGAGGTGCATCATGGCCCGGGTGCGCGGCAACTCGACCGCGATGACGACGCTGGCCTGCCCGCTCTCGAACAGGGCGTGAGCCAGCTGCTCGACCGCCATCGGCGTAGTTCGCTCGCCCATCCCGATCATGACCGCGCCATGGCCGATGACGTGCACGTCACCGCCTTCGACGGTGGCAGGCAGATGGTTGGAATCATCGTCGCCGTAGTACCGGATGAAGTCGCCTGAAGCGAACATCGGGTGATAACGGTAGATGGCCCGGCTGTGCAGGGTTTCCCGCTGGCGGGCAGGCTTGGCCATCGGGTTGACCGACACGCCGCCATAGATCCAGCACGAGTTGTCGCGCTGGAACAGATGGTTCGGCAGCGGGGGCAGCACGAAATCGTCTGCTCGCAGCATGTCCCACTTGAGGCTGTGCGGCCGGCCAGGGTGCAGGTCCGCCTTCAGGACCCCGCCGATCAGAAGCTCGGCCAGCTCAGGCCCAGGCAGGTCGTCGAAGAGCCGGCGGACGGGGTTGATCAGGCTCGGGCCGAGGATCTCCGGTGTGCAGACACGGTCGAGGACGAAGCCCCGGCCCTCGGGCAGCTCGAGGGTCTCGCCGAGCAGCTGGCCGAAATAGTGCACCTGCACGCCCTTGTCACGCAGCGCTTCGGCGAAGGCGTCATGCTCTTCCTTGGCCTTCTTCGCCCACAGGACGTCGTCGAAGAGCAGGTCGCTCGATGTTCTGCGGGGTCAGCCGGGCGAACTCCAGGCCCGGCCGGTGCACGATGACCTGGCGCAGCCGTCCTACTTCACTCTGGACGCTGTAGCTCATGACGTTGCCTCTTCCGTGTTCGCGGGGCTGGTGACGTTGGCAGGGGCGGCGACCGCGGTCCGGCTGCGACCATGGACGAAGGCGTACAGGACGACCCCGGCGAGCACGATGATCAGGGACTGATACACGGCCTGGTAGCCGGCGGCGAAGGTGACCCACATGGAGAACAGGACGCTGGCCCCGGCGATCGTGAGGTCCCGGGCGAGCAGCCACCCCTGCACACGGCGGCGGCGCGAAACGAGGTAAGTGAGCTGCGCGCAGGCCGAGAACAGGTACGGAATCGCCACGGTGACCACCGACAGGTCGACGAGGTCGGTGAACACTTTCAGGCCGGCGCTGGTGGTGTAGCTCCAGAGCATCAGCACCGACGGCAGGAGCGCTGCGAGCACAATCCCGAACCATGCCGAGTCCTTACGGTCGGTCCAGCCGAACGCCTTGGGGAACAAGCCGTCCGCGGCTACGGCCCGCGACACTTCGGCAGTTACTAGCGTCCACCCGTTCAGGGCTCCGATGCCGGAGACAACTGCCAGCGAGGCCACCAGCTTGCCCGCCCACGCGCCGTGGCTGAAGATCGCCTCGAACGCGGTCACGAAAGGCGCGGTGTTGTTGACCAGGGCGTGGTGCGGGACCAGGCCCATCACCGCCGCGGTGACCGTCACGTACAGGACCGCGCTGGCTACGGTGCCCAGCAGCGAAGCGCGGCCGACGTTCCTGCGCGGATCGCGGACTCGCTTCGCGGTGATGGCAGCGACTTCGATGCCGATGAAGGAGAACAGCGCCACGCCGGCGGCGATGCCAATGGCGGTGTAGGCGCTCCCGCCCGACGCGTTGAAGGCACCGAAGTTGCCGGCCGACACGAAGAACCAGCCCGCGACTCCGACGAGCAGCAGCGGGAGGAACTTAAGCGCGACCGTGATGTTCTGGAACCAGGCCATCTGCCGGACGCCGCCGAGGTTGACCGCAGCCGGGACCCACAACCCCGTGAGCGCGATGCCCCAGTTACCTAGGCCCGACGGCTTAATCCCGAACAGTGCGTCGACGTAAAAGACCCAGGCCGCGACGATCGCGGCGTTGCCGGCCCATGAGGAGATCCAGTAGCACCAGCCAGTGAGGTAACCGGCGAAGTCGCCGAACTCATGCCGGGCATAGGCGTACAGGCCGCCATCGGCAGACGGAACACGTTTCGTCAGCTGACCGAACAGACCTGCCAGCAGGATCGCCCCGACGGCAATCACCGCCAGGACTGCTAGCGACAACGTGCCCGCGCCCGCCAGAACGGCGGGCATGGTGAACACTCCCGTTCCGATGATGCTGCCGACAACCAGCCCGGTAGCCGATGTCAGGCCGAGCGCATGCATCTTCTGCTGGTTCCTGGGCGATACCGGCTGCGCCGCTTCGGCCTCTGGCCGTGGTGTAGCTACTCCTACTGGAGCAGGAGAGGAGCCCATGGTGTCAGACATCGCAACGTTCCTTCCGCAGGGCTGCCGCAGCATCGGATGGCTGCGTGATCACGCCTCTAAGTTCGCTCGTCGCGCCAGAACGCGCACAGGGACGTAAGTCCTGACGTGGAGGCGCCAAAGACACCTGCTGGCTGCGGCACGGTCGGGAGCGAACCTGCCGGATCGTCCGTCCAGACACCCGAGTGCTGCTCTTCATCCGGCCGCAGGCCCAGGACCAACGACCCACGGTGTTACGCCGATCGACTCTGCAATAGTGCGGACCTTCAGCCGACGCTGACATCCGACGATCCACGAGACCAGGAGGTCAGTGATGAAGGCAGCAGTTGTACGGAAATTCGGCGAGCCGCTCGTGCTTGAGGAAAGACCGATACCCGAACCAGGGCCAGGCCAGATTGCGATTCAGATGCAGGCATCCGGTCTGTGCCACACCGATATTCACGCTGCTCATGGCGACTGGCCAGTCAAGCCGACGCCGCCGTTCGTGCCCGGACACGAGGGCGTCGGCACCGTGCACGCCGTAGGAGCGGGCGTTAGCGGCGTCCGCGTCGGCGACACCGTCGCATATCCCTGGCTGGGCTACGCCTGTGGCGAATGCAAGCACTGCCTGACCGGCTGGGAGACACTGTGCCTGCGACAGCAGAACACCGGCTACTCGATCGACGGCTGCTACGCCGAGTACTTCTTGGCCGAGGCTGCCTTCACAGCGAAGGTACCGGCGGGCATCAGCCCGTTCGACGCCGCACCGCTGACCTGCGCCGGCGTGACCACCTACAAGGCGGTTAAGGTCGGGAACGTCCGACCCGCTGATCTGGTCGCGATCTCCGGCATCGGCGGCCTCGGCCACCTGGCGTTGCAGTATGCCAAGATCTTCGGCGGAACCGTCGCAGCCATCGACGTGACCGACGAGAAGCTGCAGCTGGCCAAGGAACTCGGCGCTGACTTCGTGATCGATGCCCGCACCGAGGACCCGGCGACCGTGCTTCAGGCGCACGGCGGCGCGGATGTCGCCATCGGGCTGGCCGTGGATGACAAGTCGTTCGCGACCGCATACGCCGGGCTGCGCAGAGGCGGCCGTCTGGTGCTCGTCGCGCTGCCCGCGGGTGGAACGTTGAGCATCCCGGTCTTCAACACTGTGCTGAACGGCACGTCGGTGATCGGGTCGATCGTCGGCACCCGAGCCGACCTAGCCGACGTGTTCGCGCTGCACGCGCTGGGCCGGACCAAGGTGATCTACGAGACGCGCGATCTCGGCTCGGTCAACGAGTCGATTGACGATGTCTTGCACGGCAAGGCCAAGGCTCGCATCGTCCTGCAGCCATAACTTTGCCGTCGAGCAGCGACGGCTCATCAACTAGCTGGCTCACCGGCCGCGGGCGGCGCGGTGAGCCGGCCAATGTCGCGGCCGCGTGCGTAAGATATCCGGGGCGCCAGCCCATCAACCGCGAGGAAGGTGCAAATCCGTGCCGCGGATCGGCTATCTCGCGGCAGCGGCGGTCACCTGAGATGGCAACAGATCACCAGTCCGGGCCGCCTCTGCCGCGTCACCAGCTCGCCTTAAGGTGCCACTAGCACCGCTGAGCGGACCACAACCACGGGCCGGTCAGCCAGATGAATGACCTTGTGGGCCGTGCTTCCGACTAGCAACCCTGCCAAGTTACCCCGGCCGCGTGAGCCCATCACGATGACACTGACCTCATGCGCCTGGGCAGCCTCGATGATCTCCCGTGCCGCGTAGCCGTACAAGTTAAAACTGATTTCCGCGTGCGCAGTGACACCGGCGCTGGCCAGTTTGCCGACTGCCGCGTCAACCATGGCATGCACGTTCAGGGGTGTGTGTGCGGTCGGCGCTGCGTGCCTCGAGGGATCGCCTTCATGCACGTGGACTACCCAGACCTCGCCGCCCGACAGGACGGCTAATTCCTGCGCCGCAGCGAGCACCTGTTCAGCGACTTCCGAGTCGTCGATGGCCACCAGGATTCGCTCGTACATCGGCCGTCCTTCCACTGTGTCCCGCGTTGCTACAAATCTGTGTGCTGCACGTGGACGGCGGCAGGGCCGATGGTCCCGGGATCACGGGTCAGACGCCTCCGCCGCGAGCGGCTGCCAGGCTGGCACCTCGACTTGAATCCGATGCGCCAGACGGCATCGCAGGCAGACACGACACCGATGTGCGAGATCCCGGGCCCGCAGCCGGCCGGGTGGTGGCTGCGCCTGTTAGGACCGCTGATCTCCTCGCTGTCAGTTTCCGGTTGTCGCCTGGGCCGCGTGGCGGATGAACCGGGAAGCGCGGCGGCGGATGCGGCGTTCCAGCCGTTCGGCTTGGGTGGTTGCAGGTGGAGGCGTCCGTGCGTGCGGCGCGCGGTAGAAGCGGGTCTTGGCCAGCTCGACCAGCAGCAGGTAGATGACGACCATGGCGAGCAGGAGCAGGAAGAACGTTACGGGCAGCGGGGTGAAGCCCAGTAGGTGCGCGAGCCCGGTGTAGGGCAGGATCGCGCCGGCCAGTGCCGCTGCTGTTGGTACGAGCAGCATCGGCAGGCTGGGCCGGCTTTTAAGGAACGGGATGCGGCGGGTCCGGATGACGTAGACGACGAGTGTCTGAGTGGCGATCGACTCGACGAACCAGCCGGTCCTGAACTCGGCATGGCCGGCGTGCAGCAGGTCGAGCATGATCCAGAAGGTGAGGAAGTCGAAAATCGAGCTGACGGGACCGAACACGGCCATGAAGTTCCTGATGAATTTCATGTCCCAGGCGGCCGGGCGGGCCAGCGCCTCGGGGTCGACCCGGTCGGTCGGGATCGCGAGCTGTCCGGTGTTGTAGAGCAGGTTGTTGAGCAGGATCTGCGAGGGCAGCATCGGCAGGAACGACAGGAACACCGACGCGCCGGCCGCGCTGAACATGTTGCCGAAGTTCGAGGACGTTGCCATCAGGACGTACTTCATCGTGTTGGCGAAGATGCGCCGGCCTTCCATGACCCCGTCGGCCAGCACGCCGAGGTCTTTGTCGAGCAGGACGACGTCGGCGGCTTCCTTGGCCACGTCAGTTCCGGAGTCCACCGAGATGCCGACGTCGGCGTGATGCAGCGCCACCGCGTCGTTGACGCCGTCGCCCAGGAAAGCGACGTCCTTGCCGGTGCGGCGCGCGACCTTGATGATCCGCGACTTCTGATCGGGGTTGATGCGGGCGAACACGGTCGTGGTCTCGATCGCCGCCGCGAGCTGATCGTCATTGATCGACTCAAGCTCGCTGCCGCTGACCACGCCGGTGCAGTCGACCCCGATCTGCGAGCAGACCTTGGCTGCCACCAGGCCGTTGTCGCCAGTTATGATCTTGACCTGCACCCCGAGGCGCCCCAGCTGGGCGATGGCAGAACCGGCGTCTGCCTTCGGCCGGTCAGCGAAGGTCAGGAAACCGGCTAGCTCGAGCCCGTGCTCGTCTGCTGCGGTGAGGGCGTGCGCGCCGTCCGCAGCGCGGGCGGCTACGGCCACAACCCGGGCTCCCCCGGAGAAGAGCGCGTGCATCGTGGCCCGGGCAGCGTCGGCGACGTTCGCGCACAGACCCAGAACCGCTTCCGGAGCGCCCTTGGTGATCAGCATCGTCTTGCCGCTAGGGTCGGTCACCAGTACCGAGGCAAGCTGCCGCTCGTGGTCAAAGGGAAGCACGGCAAGCCGGCGGCAGCCGGCGGCTTCCACCGTGCAGGACTCGCCGGCGCCCGCGCCGGGGGCCAGCCACAGGGCCTGATCCAGCGCGTTCCCGCCGACCGGCCCGGCCGGCGTGACCGACGCCTCGTTGCATACCAGCCCGAGCATCAGCGGGCGGCTGCTGTCCTGCCCGCTGGCGTCCAGGGCGCGGTCGAAGGTGATCGCTCCTTCGGTGAGCGTGCCGGTCTTGTCGGTGAACAGGATCTCGATGTTGCCCAGGTCCTCGATCGCCACCAGCCGCTTCACCAGCACCTTCTTCGCGGCGAGGGCCTTCGACCCGCCGGACAGGCTCACCGTCACGATGGCCGGCATCATCTCCGGTGCGATCCCCACCGCGATGGCCAGCGAGAACAGCAGCGCGTCAATAAGCGGCCTCGACAGCGCCACGTTCACGATGAAGATGAACGCCGTCAGCACCGCCGCTACCGCGAACAGAAAGCGCGAGAACCGTGCCAGACCTGCCTCGAAGGCAGTCTGCCCGTGCTTATCAGCCAGGCCCGCGGCGATCCGCCCGAACGCGGTGCCCGCTCCAGTCCGGACCACGACGCCCGTCCCCGAGCCCTGATGCACGACCGTGCCCATGAACGCGCAGCCTGGCTGGTCCTGGCCCTGGTACTGGTGCCGGGCGACGGCGTCCGCCGTCTTGACCGCTGGCATCGACTCGCCGGTCAGCACGCCCTCATCGCATTCGAGCTCGTCGACTGTCAGCAGACGCAGGTCGGCTGGGACGATGTCGCCGATGCGCAGTGAGACGACGTCGCCGGGCACCAGGTCCAGCACGGGGACCCGGTTGGCCTGCCCGTCCCTGCGGACCTCGGCCTCATGCCGGATCTGGGCGCGCAGCGCGGCCATCGCCGTCTCCGCCCGGTACTCGTTGAAGAACCCGAGACCCACGCTGAGGGCGACGATCACACCGATGATCAGCGCATTCGTGGCGCCG
The DNA here is from genome assembly GCA_963831615.1 of uncultured Actinomycetota bacterium. Taxonomy (GTDB): domain Bacteria; phylum Actinomycetota; class Actinomycetes; order Streptosporangiales; family Streptosporangiaceae; genus JAJYUU01. The sequence goes on from CAWHQU010000011.1 coordinate 585,239, forward strand.
CCAGTCAGCCCCGACACCAGCGCCGCGCCAAGCAGCAGGATCAGGATCGGGTTGCGGACCTGGCGGAACAGCACTGCTGCCGGGCGGACCCGGTGTGTGCCCAGCGCATTCGGCCCGTACCGTCGCAGGCGCTGCGCCGCCTCTGCCGACGACAGCCCAGCCGGGCCGCTGTCCAGCCGCGCCAGCACATCACCAGGCGGCAGGCCCGCAGCTTCCGCAAGATCGAGCTGCCCGGACTGGGCGCCCGCGACCACGACCATCCAGGCAGTCTGGCATGCGGAACGCCACGGCTATCAGGGCCATTGGTCACCCCTGGCCCGCAGCACCTGCGCTAACCCGTCCACCATGAAAGCCGTGCGCTGTTAGCGTCCCGCAATGCGCGGCACGTAGCCAGGGGTCAGCTGGCGCGTTTAGCGAGCGTCCGGCCGGGCGGACCTGCGGCCAGTGGAGATGCATTTATCGTGAGCGCTATGAACCAAGCTGGCGGGCGCGGTGGCCTTCGCGTCGCAAACGCGAACCATTGGAACCGGAGGCTGACCAAGTACACCTACAGCCTTCCGCGCGAGGATGCTGTGGCTCCCATCGGAATGCGACCATAGACGAAACGAAGCCATGGCGTGCGGGAAGGAAGGCTGGCGTGTTCGAGGCTGCCGACATCCGGGAATGGCGCGGCCACGACGTGGTCGACGCCGACGGTCACAAGATCGGCGAACTAGAGTCCGTCTACGTTGACACCATCACCGACCTGCCATCGTTCGGCACGGTCAAGGTCGGACTGCCGACCCGGCACCGGCTGGTGTTCGTACCCCTGGACCGGGCGACCGTGGGTCCGGGATACCTCAAGGTCTGCTACGACAGGAAACAGGTAAGGACTGCCCCGTCGATCGGCACCGACGGCGAACTGCCAGCGGTTGACGAAGAGGCGATCTTCAAGCACTACGACCTGGCATACCAGCCGGGCGCTAACGGCGAGCGACGGCTGGCCCGCCGCTAAGCCGACCAATGGACCGGAGGACCGGATGATTGCCCTGTTTCTGCTGCTGGTGATCGCGGCGATCGTGCTTGGCATCGTGGGAGTGGTCGTGAAGGGCCTGCTGTACCTGCTGTTCATCGGCATTGTCATCTTGCTCGGCGCCCTGCTCCTCGGCGCCCTGCGAATGCGGCGGCGACCCGGCAGGCGCCAGTCCCGATGATTCCGCCCAATCACCCTTGATGCAGGCGGCGAAAAGCCGCAATCCACGGGTCAGGGCTCAGTGCCGTGCGCCCCATTCAGAAAACCGCGCCTTCACGCCTTAGGCGACTGTGCCCCGCTTTTTAAGCCTGGCTTATAGCTCCTCGTGCCGGACGCGCCGATGTTCCGGATCGCGAGCGGCGGCGCTACGTTCGCAGGCGGGCTACCTGGCGATGACCATCGGTCACGGACAGTCAGCCACAACTTGATGTCACTTCCCCGTGCCCGTCTCGCCGAACTGCAATCGCGGTGCCGGAGGTCACGGTGAACCGGGAGTGCCGGGCGGACCCGGTGTGTGCCCAGCGCATTCGGCGCCTACTGTCGTAGCCGCTGCGCGCCTCTGCCGACGAGAGCTGAGCCGGGCCGCTGTCCAGCCGGGCCATTGCTCATCCCCTGGCCCGCAGCACTTGCGCTAACCCGTCCACCATGAAAGCCGTGCGCTGTTGGCGTCCTGCAGCGCGCGGACATAGCCTGCGCGCGCGGTTCCGGCCTGGTCGGTGGCGGCGGGCCAACCCTGACGGTGGCATCCGGTCGGCAAAATTGACCAGCGCGAATGCCGGAAGCGATCCCCGCTCTAGGGCGAGCAGCCTGCGTCCAAGCATGATCCCCGTTCCTAGCGCGGTCGCAGACCGTTTATTTCTGCCATCTGGTGCCTTTGGTCCTCCGCAGTCGGGACATTCGCTCATGCCGGCGGCCGACCGGCCAGGCCGAAACTGAACTCAGAACCCGCAGGAACCGGGCTCATGAGCGAAAGAAAGAAGGCGAATTCGAATGGCAACCCCCATCGAATTCCTCGGTGACCCGGCTGCGCGCCGCAACCTGCGCGTGTGGGAGTGGGCCAAGCAGTCCAAGGTGCTGGCGGTCGGCTGGCTGGCCATGCGGGTCTGGCTGGGGATCATGTGGATCCAGGCAGGCTGGGCCAAGCTGTTCGGCGCCGAGAACCCCTACTTCCTGCACAACAACGGCGCCGGCGTTGCCGGGTTCGCCGCCCACGGCACCCCGGCCTACACCTGGTGGGGCAGCTTCCTGCACAGCTTCGTCGTCCCGAACGCCGGCTGGATCGGCGTCCTGATCGCGGTCGCGGAGTTCACCATCGGCGTCGCCCTGGTGGCCGGCCTGTTCACCCGGATCGCCGCGCTGGGCAGCCTGGCGCTGCTGTTCACCTACGTGATGTCGGGCACCGCCAGCGTGTGCGCCTGGTACGCCCTGTTCGCCATCGTCATCCTGGTGATGTGGCAGACCTCCAGCTGGATCGGCGTCGACGGCCTCATGGCCAGCTACCGCCAGCACCACCAGCACGAGCAAGGCCTGCACACCCCCGTCCGTGAACTCCTCAGCCAGGTGACGGCCGGGACCCCAACGGCCGACAAGACCGCGTAACGGTCCGTTCCTCCGCCGAGTCCCCACCGATGCGGTCTGCGCAAGCAGGCCGCATCGTCGCGTTGCCGACAACGCAGTCAACAGGACCGCGCTGCGCAAGGCCCCACCGAGGCCTGGCTAGTGACTTTGGGCCGTACCAGCCTCCGTTCGCCGGGGGCATGCTGGAAGCAGTGATAACCGCAGGGGGTGATGGCCATCAATGCAAGAGTCAGGGACGTCATGACGACATCAGTAGTGTCGGTGAGGAAGGATGCCTCTTTCAAGGAGATGGCAGCCATGCTTCGCAGCCGCCGGATCAGCGCATTTCCCGTGCTGGACGATCAGGGCCGCGTCATTGGCGTGGTGTCGGAAGGGGACCTGCTCGTTAAGGAAGCGATTCAGGCTGATGGCGCAAGTCTGCTCGCTGCGCTGCGGCACCTGCGGGAGGACGACAAGGCCGCCGGTATCACCGCTGGTGATCTGATGACCAGGCCAGCCGTCACCATAGGCCCGGACGCCACGGTCGAGGAGGCGGCCCGCATCATGTACGACAGGCGCGTCAAGCGGCTGCCGGTGGTGAACACGGCAGGACGACTGCTGGGGATCATCAGCCGGGTGGACGTGCTGACGGTGTTCAACCGCCCGGACGAGGACATCCGGGACGAGGTCGTGCACCAGGTGCTCCCCGGCATCGCGCTTGCAGACCCGAAGAACTTCACTGTGGTGGTCAACGACGGCATCGTCACCATCGGTGGTGAGCGGCAATCCGACGATCTGGGCCGCGCCGTTATGAACGCGATACGGCATGTCCAAGGGGTCGTCGCCGTACGGGACCGGCTCATCGGCCTGGGCGGCAGTTAGCGACGGCAGCAAAGCGGCGGCCTCCCAGCGCGTCAAAACAACCTGACACTCCAAGCCCCGGACTGGGTGAAGAAGTACCGGCCGGGCAGATCGGCAGAGGCGGTGCCGGACTACCAATCCGGACCGCCTCTGCGTGCGAGCGCCTATCGCCGTTGTCTGATGTCGCGGCGAGCGCGGCCGACCTACCGGACGACCAGAACCGGCCGGTCAGCGAGGTGGATAACCTTGTGGGCCGTGCTGCCGACCAGCAATCCAGCCAGGTCGCCGTGGCCGCGCGAGCCCATGACGATTACGCCGATTCCGTTGTCCTGCGCAAAGCTGACGATCTCCCGCGCGGCATACCCGTAAACTGCGTGCGCGACTTGACCATGCGCCTTCACCCCGGCGCTGGCTAGCTTCTCGACGGCAGCGTTGACGGTGGCGTGTGCCTCCTCGCCCGACTCAGCGGAGCTGGCCATGAACTTCGACGGCTCCCTTTCCCGCACATGGATTACCCAGACCTCACCGCCAGACAGGGACGCCAGTTCCCGGGCCGCCGCAAGCACCCGGTCAGCTATCTCCGACTCATCAACGGCCGCCAGAATCTTCTCGTACATCGCCTTTCCTTCCCGTGCCGACTTACGTCAAATGTGCTTGCGATGCCCAGGCGCAGGCAAGGCCGATGGTCCCGACATCGGGAGCCGGAGTGCCCTAAAGCAGTCGGCCGACTCGGCGAAAGCACTGGGCAGGGCAAGGGCTCAGCCGCACAGGCGCAGATCGCACATGAACGTCTCTGGCCGCAGCATCGGTCTCGGCCGCGGCTAGCCTCTGTGCCGCCAGCCAGCCGCGACCTGCGACGGTCCGGTCATGGCCCGCGCGCGGCTGGCACACCGCGCCGCGCTCGCCGCAGCAGTTCAGCACGCGGCCGCGTTGCCGGTTTCGATGCCTGGCTGCGCCCTGGCCGCGATCACCGGAGCGCGGCTGTACACCCCGAGTCACGTCATCGCCATCGACCTGGCCGACGCCCGGCTGGAAGCGGCCATCTCATTCGGCGCTGATCTGACCGTCAACAATGGCCGCGACTATGCCGTCGCCTACGTCCAGAACGTCACCGGCGGGCGCGGCGCCGACGTAGCTATCGAGGCCGTCGGCGTCCCTGCCAGCTTCGAGCTGTGCACTCAGCTCGTCCGCCCCGGCGGCCACGTCGCCAACATCGGCGTGCACGGAAAGCCCGCCACCCTGCACCTGGAATCCCTGTGGATTCGCGACATCACCCTGACGACCGGGCTAGTCGACGCCTACTCCACGCCGACGCTCATGCGCCTCGTCGCTGCCCACCAGATCGACGCTGCGCGCTTTATCACCCACCACTTCAAGCTGACCGAGATTACAGACGCCTATGACGTCTTCCAGAACGCCGCCGAAACCGGGGCGATCAAGGTCGTCATGACAAGCTGACTCGGGCTTGGTGCTCGCGCTCAGCCAGGCGGGCTTAGCCGCAGCGACGTCCGCTAAGCGCCAGGCACGCACCACCATCGTGCGTGCCTGGCGGGCCGCCGGCAGACTGTGGCCGCGGCGGTTCACATGTTCGGTGGTGGGTCGGCAGCAACCCCGGCGACTCGCGCAAGTTTCCGGATCGCTTGTGATCAGGTTGATCGTGGCGCAGGCCCGGCAGAACGAGTGCCGCATGCGATGAGCGGCGCCATAGCGGCGCGGCCTGCCTGAACATGCCGAGCTTTATCAGCTGATCCGGCCGCCGATCAGGCTGCCGACGGCGAATGTCACTCCGACGGCAACCGCGCCCAAGGTGAGCTGGCGCAGGCCCGCGCGCAGCATCGGCCGGCCGGTGAGCCGACCCACGGCCATCCCGCCGACGGTGAGCGCCACCGCCGCGACGCCCAGAGCGGCGGCAAGAACGGGCAGCCCGGTCAGGTAGGGCAGCAGCGGCACCAGCGCTCCGGCGGAGAACGCGACGAGCGACAAGACGCCGGCCAGGACCGCGGACGGCAGCTCGAAAGGGTTGACGCCGAGTTCCTCGCGGGTATGCACTCGAAGCGCGGTGTCCGGATCCTGCGAGACCGCGGCGGCCATCCTGGCAGCAGTGTCGGGATCCGCGCCATATCCGCGGAAGGTGGCCGCCAGCTCGGCCTGCTCTGCCGCGGGGAAACGAGCGTGCATCTTGCGCTCAACGGCGACCTCGGCATGGACGAGCTCGTTCTGACTGGTCACCGAGATGTACTCGCCGGTTCCCATCGAAAACGCCCCGGCCACTAGCGCAGCCACGCCGGATAGCACGATCGCGCGCGCTGACACCCCGCCGCCGCCGAGCCCCGCAATGATCGAGGCATTAGTCACGAGCCCGTCTACCGCGCCAAACACGGTGGGCCGCAGCCAGCCGCCGGCCACATCGCGATGCCGGTGCGACCACCCGGCCGCGAGCGCCGCTGCGCCTACCGCCTTTGCCGGCTCCCGAGTGTCCTCGCCCATATCGCCGGATTATCCTCCGCTAGCGGGTGCGGCCCCCGCCGTCTGGCGTACCTCGAGATCACAGCAGACGGCAGCACAACCTTGCCGTCCTGGATAGCCGTCCAGGTCGGGCCGGGCTACGCCTCTCAGGCGTAGCCGACCGCTGACTCAGGCGGCCGGGCCGGCACGATCTTGCTGTAGGGACCCGGAAAGACGAGCGCGATGTGACCGTCGGCCTGCCATCTGATCACGTACGGTGGTGACGCGTCGTGGTTGCGGACGCCGATTATCAGCCCGGTTCGTCCGCGGTCACCCTCGACAACGAGCCGGTCTCCGACCTCTGCTCTCATGTCTGTGCCCCTTCTGCCAGGCCCGCTCGGAACTCGACGGTGTGTCCGGCTAGTAGCGCCGTCAGCATGCGCGGCTGCTCGTTCGCGGACTTCGAGGCCGTAACCCATCCTGCCCGCGGCCGCCGCTGGGCTCTGGATGCGATAGTCCTAAGCGACCGGGACCTTCGGCATCAGCTCAGCGATCCGGACGGCTCAGCGAGCCGGGCCGCAGGGACCGAAGCGCGGCTCTCGCAAGCGCGCGGCGCCTGGTCTCGCCTGGCCGCGCCTAGTCGGTCGCTTGTGCCGTTCGGACTGCCGGGAGGGGACTTCCGGCTCTGCGCCCATGTTCACGGCAGCGACCACGATGGGATGGAGCCAAGAGGATTGGCGCATAGAGAAGAAGGAAGCCTTCGAAATGACGAACCTCCCAGTTGCAGTAATCGGTGACCCGGCTGCGCGCCGCAACCTGCGCGTGTGGGAGTGGGCCAAGCAGTCCAAGGTGCTGGCGGTCGGCTGGCTGGCCATGCGGGTCTGGCTCGGGATCATGTGGATCCAGGCAGGCTGGGCCAAGCTGTTCGGCGCCGAGAACCCCTACTTCCTGCACAACAACGGCGCCGGCGTTGCCGGGTTCGCCGCCCACGGCACCCCGGCCTACACCTGGTGGGGCAGCTTCCTGCACAGCTTCGTCGTCCCGAACGCCGGCTGGATCGGCGTCCTGATCGCGGTCGCGGAGTTCACCATCGGCGTCGCCCTGGTGGCCGGCCTGTTCACCCGGATCGCCGCGCTGGGCAGCCTGGCGCTGCTGTTCACCTACGTGATGTCGGGCACCGCCAGCGTGTGCGCCTGGTACGCCCTGTTCGCCATCGTCATCCTGGTGATGTGGCAGACCTCCAGCTGGATCGGCGTCGACGGCCTAGTGGCCAGCTACCGCCAGCACCGCCACGGACGGCTCGACGCCGCCCCCGCCACCCGGACCGGCGTGACCGGGACCGCCCCTGCGGTCAAGACGGCCGCATAAGCGGTCCGCTTCCTCGGCCACGCTACCCCTGATGCGGCCCGCCCCTGCGGGCCGCATCAGTATGTTCCCGGCTCATGCCCGCCCGGCAGCTACCTCCGCAGCGCCGGTCTAGGCGATGTGGATAGTGCAACGACCGCCGGATGGCCCTCGCGGGCCGTCGGCCGTGGCGGCGCCCTCGGCCAGGAACGGGTTCAACGAACTCGCCGGGGCCGTTGAAGATCCAACGAACGCCACACACGTCTCGGGCGTTCGGGGCTATCGCTGACCGTCTCGCCTACAAATCGGTTTGCAAAGACGCGCGGGACTAGCTGGCCGGGCTCCCCACCGCCGCTGCTGCGTCTAGTTGCTTCGTCACAGGTCGCCGGTGTGCTTGTCGTGGTGCCGCAGCTCCACTTCTGCGTCCTGCCGGCCGAGCGGGGTCAAGTCCAGGTACTGGTCGGTGGCGCAGAGCAGGTTTGCGACGGTGAAGCCGGAGTAGGTGTGCAGGACAGTGTCGCCATCGCGGTAGAAAACGCTGACGCCGCCCTGCTCGCCTGGCCGGGTGGCCCTGTCGCGTGCTACGCGCGCTTGCCGACCGGCGGGTCAGATGGGACCGCCGCAGTCGAGGCGAGCGGGGGCCAAGGTCCCACCGATAAAGCCCGTTTGGTCCTGTCCGCCGGAGCCGAACAGCTGGCATCGTCGAATGTGCATCCTGCGGTGCTGATGTCGTCGCGGGACTGAGTTGCGGCGGTGAAAGATGGTCACAAGCGAACAGCAGAAGGCGGGCGCGCTGGCCGAGTCTGCAAGCCTCGCTGGCCGCGAGGACGAGGTGCTCATGTGCGCGATGAGGCACCTGTGGGACGTGGCCTTCGAGCAAGGCAAGCTCACCGCGCTCGACGAGCTGCAGGACCGATTCTGTGTATGCATGAAGTGACGAGAGGTCGGCGGCCTAGACTGCCGGCGCACTTGACGCGCGGCCTGAAACGCGCGCGGAGCTGAGGGGCTGACAAGGGGGTCTTTAGTCCGCTGTCCCTCAGGCGTTTCGGCCCTCCCCTCGGCTACCGGAGGCCGGCAGGGTGGCAGCACGCGGCCCGAACGGAGGTGAGCCGGATGAGCCGGCAGCGATGGCAGCGGCTAGCCCGGATGATCTCCGGCCAGGACAATACGCTGCACCGCGGAGTGGACAGGGTGGAGGCAGCGATCGTCATCGGCCTGGTCGTCTCGTTCTTCGTCGGGGCCCCGTTGCTGGCCATCTTCGCTGCCCGAACAGCGGGCGCAGTGGCCAGTCGCGAGCGGCGGGCCGAGCGTGGCTGGACCGAGGTGTCGGCGGTGCTGGAGCAGGGCGGGGCGGCCGGGACGATCGGCCTGACCGGCAGCGGCGATGCGTCGTGGGTGCGAGCGCGCTGGACAATGCCCCGCGGCGGCACGCACACCGGTCTGGTGGCCGTAGCGGTAAACGCGCGGGCGGGCGACCAGCTGGCGGTATGGGTTACGTCAGCCGGCAAGCTAACCCATCAGCCGCTTAGTCAGGCTCAGGCGAGCCAGTGGAGAACGCTGGCCGCAACCCTGACTCCGCTTAGTCTCGCGATCGTGCTGCTCGCAGCCGGCGGCATCACCCGGACACTGGCCAACCGGCGCCGGATGGCGGGCTGGACCCAGGCATGGGAAGCTATCGGGCCGCGCTGGTCATCGCATCGGTAATGACCTTCGGATCAGCGGAGCCGACGCAGGAACGGGTCCCGCGGCACAGCTGGGGCGATCCGGATCCGGGCGTCTACTGCCTGCACGTCCTGCGGCCGGGCGATAACCGGGTTGAGGTCGAGCTCGGCCACCTCCGGCAGGTCGTCAGCCAGCCGGGACACCCGCAGCAACATGTCGGTCAGGCCGGCCTTGTCGACGGGCGGGGATCCGCGATGACCGGCCAGCAGCGACGCTGCTCGCACGCCGCTGATCATCGCCTGAGCGTCTGAGTCGGTAAGCGGAGACAACCGGGCAACGCGATCGCGCAGCACATCTGTGGCAACGCCGCCGAGCCCGAATACGACGAGCGGCCCGAATACCGGCTCCTGCACCACGCCCACCAGCGTCTCGACACCGCCGGCCAGCATGGGCTGAACCAGCATGTGCTGGAGGGCGGAACCAAAGTTACGCTCCATTTGCTCGCAGGCATCTGCCACCTCGCTAGGGGTACGCAGATCCAACTGGACCGCGCCTGCATCAGTCTTATGCACCATTCCCCTCACTTCGGCCTTGACTGCCACTGGCCCGCCAAGCTCGGCGGCGGCCGCCACAGCGGCTTCGGAACAGGCGGCGACGCGAGTCGTAACCATGGGGATCTGGTAGTAGGACAGCAGCCTGGAAACGTCGGCGGCTTGTAGCCAGCCGCCGTCTGGGTTGACCTGCAGGAAGCCTGAGATAAGGGAACGCGCGCCAGCGGGGTCAATGCCGTCCAGCACGGGCTGGTGGCCGCGCTGGCTGTCCCGCCAGGCCCGGTAACTGGCGGCATGCCCGAGTGCGCGGACGGCGCTCTCCGGATAGGCGTACGCCGGAAGCGCAGCGGCGCGATCCTGGCCCTGATGGACCGGGTGCAGCAGCCGCACCGATTCGGCTTGGTCCAGCAGGACGGCTGTCATCGGCTTGGTCACCGACACGGCCGTCATGGCGGCGTTCAGGTCGGCAATCGCCGTGGGCACTGCGATCGCAACCAGCGCGTCGACCGACTCGTCTTCTGCTACCTCATGCAAGCACCGGCCGAATGTGCCGGCGTCAACCGTGGCGGTGGTGTCCACCGGGCCTGAGACCGTCGCCCCGCCCGGCAGCATCCTGGCCAGCCGACGCTGGGTGAGATCGCCCAGGACCGCGACGGTGAGTCCGGCGTCACCGCAAGCATCGGCGGCCAGCACCCCGGCGCCGCCGGCGTTGGAAACGATAGCGACGCGCGGGCCGGCCGGCAGCGGCTGGCATGACAGCAGCGCGGCCGTCCCGATCAGCTCGCCCAGGCTCCTGGTCGAGATGATGCCGGCCTGACCGAACAGCGCTTCCTGAGTCACCAGCGGAGTTGCGGCAGCTGCCGTGTGGGAAGCCGCCGCGCGCTGCCCGGCGGCGGACCGGCCGCCGATGACGGTTAGAACCGGAAACTGACGCCCGACCCGCCTGGCCGTGCGGGCGAAGGCGCGCGGGTTGCCGAACGACTCGACGTACAGCACGGCGAGTTTTGTCTGCTCGTCCTGCTCCCACCAGGTCAGCAGGTCGTTGCTGGACACGTCGTACTTATCGCCGACCGAGGCGAAGGACGAAACGCCGACCCCGAGCCGGCCCAGGTGTTCGAGCAGCGCGATTCCTACCCCGCCGGACTGCACCACCAGGCCCGCCACGCCAGGCTGGGGAGCCCTCGCCCCGAACGTGGCGTTCATGTGCGCGTGCGGCGAAGCGACGCCGAAGCAGTTGGGCCCCACGAGCCGCATTCCAAACCGGCGGCAGATCGCGACCAGATCGGCAGCGCCCGCGGTCAGGCCCGCCGTGATCACTACCAGCGTCCGCACTCCCCGCCGGCCGCACTCGGCAGCCACCGTAGCCACCTCAGCAGGCGGCACGGCAATAACGGCGACGTCCACGCCGGACGGCAGGTCGGCGGCGGACTGGAGGCAGCCGACGCCTTCCATCGACTTGCCGTGCGGATTCACGGCATAGACCGGCCCGGTGAACCCGCCCGTGACGATGTTGTGCAGGATCTCCCGGCCGACAGCCCCACGACGTCGGCCCGCGCCCACGACTGCGATGGACGCGGGCTGGAACAGGTGCCGCAAGCTGGCCACGTCGGCCCGGCTTGCGCGGGCCGCGACCGCGTCCAGGTAGCTGTCCATCCGGGCGCTGTCCTCGAGCGGCAGCGGAAAGTTCAGCTCGACAAGTCCGTCCGCGAAGTGCTTTTCCACCGGGAGGCCAGCGTCAGCGAACACCCGCTGCATGGCGTAGTTGTCCGGCAGGGTCTCGGCTTCGAACGCGGTGAGATTGTGCTGCCGTGCCAGCGACACCAGATGTTCGAGCAGCAGCGTGGCCACGCCGCGGCCGTGCATCTCATCGGTCACCGCGAACGCGATTTCCGCGTGGCCCGGCACGGCTGTTGCCTCATAGCTGGCCACGCCCACTAGCTGGTCGCTGAGCAGCGCCAGGAGCGCGACATGGTCAGGGTTCTCCGGACGGCACACGCGTTGGGCCTCCCGCTCGGGCGCGAGCGGGCTCAGGCTGAAGAACCGGAAGTAGGCGTTGTCCGGCGAGAGGTGAGCGTGCATTTCTCGCACCGCATCCGCGTCGGCGGACCGGGCGGGCCGGATCTCGATGGTCGAGCCGTCCGCCAGCAGAGCGTAACTACCGTGCTGCGCCGAAACGACCACCTTGCCGCCAGCGTCCGCGGCGGGCTCGCCCGTTGTCGGCTTCACACCTAGCCTCCCTCGGCGCAGCACATGTCTCAAGCCATTCTCGCAGGCCGCGCGCGACGGGTACCGGGTCTAGCGTCATCGGCGAGAGGGACCTTTGGCACCTTCGCCGCCCGCACCTGAATGCCTGCACTGCGGGACTCAGCTGGACAAGATCCGCCAGACGTCGCGGTGCCGCCGCGCAGCTAAATCGGCCGGGCGCTGGCCTTTCTCGGGGAAGACGCGGTCGGCGCATACCTCGATCGGGTCGGGCATGTCATCGTCATCTGGCAGTACGAACATGATGAGACCGCGTTCGCCCGCGTAGCTACCGTGCCATTCGATTTCGTCACTGTTCAGCCGTAGCACGACAACTCGATTTCCCTTCTTGAAATCGCTCACTCCACTCAGCTCCATAAATTTCTAATTGCCCCGTAATATTGCCATTGCTACTGTTGACAGGTAACCATCCACGATCAATGCACGATAAGCACACTCATCTCGTCATCAGTAGTCAGGGGGCCGTTGACGGCCCGTTTCCCAATGGCGGGATCTTCGTGGTGTGGCCAAGCATCTGCTCATACAAGTAATCGAGGATCTTGCTGGGGTTCTCGGCGACGTCGAGCACCTTGTTCGCCTTGGCTGTGTGGGCACGTTGGAACAGACTCATGTCGGTGCGCTCCCTGCTGATCAACGGCGTCCGAGGGGTGATAGCGGCTTGGTGCGAGGCATGACGCTGACGGCCAGGTCACTGTAATCGCGCTGCAAGGTCTCGAACTTTGCCCTGCGCCCCAGCATCTGAGCTGGGTGCGCCTCTTCGTAGAGTCTTAGGTCCCGCGAGATGACTGTGCTCCGCATGCTTGCGGCGATAGCCGCCAAGCGGACCGCGGGGACCCGAGCAGAGATAGGGCGAGTTTCCTGTCTGCATCACAGCTATGGCGCCACCGGGCGAGGTGAAATGGCACGGCCGGTGCCACAGCGATGCCCGTCCCGTCAAGCATGCCCGCCGACCAGGCGATACCGGAACCAGGCGTAAGCGCGGTGCGCGGCCCTCCTGCTGGCAGGTAGGCAGCCCGGCGGAGGTGATCTTGCTCCTGGCGGAGGACCGCGACCGCATCGCGGCGGGCGTGAACGACATCGTGGTGCGCCGACTGTTCGCGTGCCACGCCGGTCCGATCCGCTACCGGAACCGTAATAGCGTTCATAGGCCGAGCACCCGAAGGCGCCAGTACGGCCCTACCGAAGTACCTGCAGAACCCGCAGACCAGTCTTGACCCCCCAGAAGAGCGATGTTCTGTTCGGGCTCTGGGAGGCTCGCGAAATTGCTCGCCTGCGGCGCGTAGCCGGTCCTCAGCGCGCAGGATCGGCGGTAGCAACGCCGGAGCCTGCGGCCATCTACAGGCCAGCTCTTCGCTATTCGCGGCGGGCATGCTGCTGCCCGGCTAAGCCGGTCGTTATCGCGGTCATGCCAGCCGCAAGCGGCCGTCGGGTATCAGCGGACCTGCTGCTATGCGGTCATCATTACCGGCAGTCACGGCAAGCGCTGGAAGGCAGCGGCGCAACCCTCTTGGATGTGATGGGCTTTCCGCTGGTTTCAGGGCCGTGGCCCGAGGCAGTCGCCTAGCCGGAGGAGCCGACTATCTCGGCGAGCTCTGTCTGGCCTGGCGGCAGTAAAGGCCCGATGCCTGGTCAGCAACGGACTTTGGGCCCTCCCGGCACCGCGTCATCGCCAGAGATGCTGGCCTCACGAACTAGTGCGCAGCCCGGTGAGGAGGTTGGACCATGAAGAAGCTCATTTGCGCGACGCTCGTTGGTATTGCGTGCCTGGCGCTGCTGGCGGGCCGGGAGGACGTCCGGCGATTCCGCGCGATGCACAACACGTGATGCGACCCGATCAGGCTCGGCACACGCGCTTCGGCTCATGCGATGGCCGCCAAGACGCAGGAGGTCCTGGCGGCCATTTCGCTGTCCGCGGGAGCGGCGACGCAGCTCTTACTTGCCGGCTGGGTCCACGACCACTGGGCATTTGGCGTGATGCACGTCCTGGCTGGTGATCGGGCCCAACGTCAGGCCGCCGAAACCGCCGCCGCCGCGAGTGCCGACGACAAGCAAGTCGCAGTTCCCAGATGCCTCGATGAGCGTCGCAGCGGGGAACCCGCTGATGGCCGTTACCGTGACGGAGACGGCTGGCGGTCGGCAAGGGCGTCCGCGACCTTTGCGACTGATGCTTCAGCCAGCTAGCGGATCTCGGCGACGTGGTCCTCGTCTCCGGCCAGGATGAGAGGTTGCCGAGTCCAGTAGCCGGCAGGAACAGAATGAACGGTAATGAACGGTCTGGTCCGTCTTGCGCGACGCCGCTTCCGTCATTGCCCACTCCAGAGCGTGACTTGCGTTGCGCGATCTGTCAATGCCGACCACGATGCCCGACACCTGACCCTCTCTTCCCGTGCCGCACCTCGATGGCAGCCCTCGCCAGTCTGGCATTTCCAGGGCAGAGAGATTTGCGCAGAAAAAATGGCCCGCCGCCCTGGGCCTTTGGTCCGGCGGCAGGCCTGTATCCCATTGCGATAGCGCAATAGGGACTAAGGACCTGTCCGGCGCCCCCCAACGGCCCTGCCGCCGTTCTCCCAACCCAGGCACGCTGAAGGCGGATAGGGCTGCCGTTATGACCGCCCGCGAAGAAAGAAGGGTCACATGTCAGGCATCGTCGTAGGTATTGACGGATCGCACAATGCCAGTCGCGCCCTGGAGTGGGCAATGACGGAGGCGACGATCCGCAAGGCGCATCTGACCGTCCTCACGGTTAACTCGGTCCCTGCTAGCTACTGGACCGGCGGGCCGGTGACGCTACCCGGTGATGAGGACAGGGTCGCCGAGATCCGCAAGGCGGCTGAGTCCGCGGTCGCAGCGACTTCGGCCAAGCTGGGTGCCAGCCAACCCGAGTCCGTCACCGTGACGGCAATCAACGGGTTCCCGGTGCAGGCACTGATTGACGCATCCAAGAACAGCGATCTGCTCGTCGTCGGCACACGTGGCGGCGGTGGTTTCGGCTCGCTCGTGCTCGGCTCGGTCAGCAGCCAGGTCGTGCATCACTCGGCCTGCCCAGTCGTCGTCGTGCCAGCAGAGCGCTGATCGGCCGGAGCAGCTCCGCTCGGGGCCTGGGCTGGATCATTCCGGCCCAGGCCTGAGCTGGCTGGGCGCCTCGACGGCGTGGCCGTCCGGGTTCCGGTCGAGGACGGATCACTCACCGACCTGACCGCAGTTCTCGGCCGTGAGGTCAGCGACGGGGGAGTGAATGACGCTTTCCGGCAGGCAGCGGAGGGGACGATGGCTGGCATCCTGCGCTACAGCACGGATCCGCTGGTGTCTCGCGACATCATCGGCGACCTGGCGTCGTGCGTGTTCGACTCCGGGCTCACCCAGGCGGCAGGGAGCCTGGTGAAGATATTCGGCTGGTACGACAACGAGTGGGGATACACCTGTCGACTCGCTGACCTGGCGGCGCTCGTCAGCGCCGCGCTGTGAAGAATAGCTAGCCCGAAATCTGACGATGCTGGCGGTCGCGGCGGGTCCTCCGCCTGCGGGTAGCTAACCAAAGGACACGGAGCCGCGGGCGGGCGACAAGCACTTGTCCTCATGCCCGGCCGGCTAGGCACGCCACGATGCGCCGCGACGCCCGGCTTCGCCATAGCAGCGCCCCGGTCTCCGGATGGGACGATGGGAACGTACGGCCGGGACCATCGGCCCTGCCCGGCTGCCTGGCCACCCGGTTGGATGGCAGAAGCGCCCGCGACAGCCCTGGGCGAGGACGAATGCGAGGCATTTCCATGGCTACTGAAGGTAGCTCAGCACCGCTTGTTGTCATCGGCGTGGACGGCTCAGCCGAGTCGGTCGGCGCCCTGAAGTGGGCGGCGACTTATGCAGCCGCGACCGGCGCCACACTTACCGCGGTGCTGTCGTGGCATTATCCGGCGGCGGCTGGGCCGGCTCCGATCGGCAAAGCGCCAAAGCCGATCTCTGATGAGATTCGTGCTGAGATGCAGGAGACCCTGGACAAAGTCCTGACCGAGGTCTTCGGCACGCCGGCGCCGGAGAAGGTGCAGACGAAGGTGGCTTACGGTCACCCGGCGCCGGTGCTGGTGGAGGAGTCGCAGGACGCGGATCTGCTGGTGGTGGGCCATCGCGGGCACGGGGCGTTCACGGGGATGCTGGTCGGGTCGGTGAGTATGCATTGCGTGGCTAATGCGGGGTGTCCGGTCGTCGTGGTCCGCGGCCGCGCATGACAGCCGTGACCGACGCCGGGGCAGTTTCCGACGTCGACACCCTGGTCCTGGACAGGTACTGGCGGGCGGCTAATTACCTGGCGGTGGGTCAGATTTACCTGATGGCTAATCCGTTGCTGGCTGAGCCGTTGCGGGCTGAGCACATCAAGCCGCGGCTGCTGGGGCACTGGGGTACCACGCCGGGGCTGAATTTCATCTGGGCGCATCTGAACCGGGTGATCAAGGCGCACGACGCGGAGATGATGATCGTGGTCGGTCCCGGTCACGGCGGCCCGGCGGCGCTGGCCAACTGCTGGCTGGAGGGCAGTTACAGCGAGGTGTATCCGAGTGTGTGCCGTGACGCGGCGGGGATGCATCAGCTGTTCCGCCAGTTCTCCTTCCCCGGCGGGGTGCCCAGTCACGTGTCGCCGGAGACGCCGGGCTCGGTTCATGAGGGCGGCGAACTGGGCTACTCGCTGTCGCACGCGCACGGCGCGGCGTTTGATAACCCGGGCCTGATTGTTGCCTGCGTGGTGGGTGACGGCGAGGCGGAGACGGGTCCGCTGGCGGCCAGCTGGCACTCCCACCGGTTCCTGAATCCGGCCGGCGACGGGGCTGTGCTTCCGGTGCTGCACCTGAACGGGTGGAAGATCGCCAACCCGGCGGTGCTGGCCCGGCTGCCCGAGGCCGAGCTGGACGCGCTGCTGCGGGGTTACGGCTACGAGCCGGCGTATGTGACCGGCAGCCACGGCTATGTTCCGCACCGGGAAATGGCAGCGGCGCTGGACGCCGCGGTCGCAGCAATCCGCGCCATCCAGGCCGCAGCCAGAGCCGGCCTGGCGGCGGACGCCCGCTGGCCGATGATCGTGCTCCGCTCGCCGAAAGGCTGGACCGGGCCGGCCGAGGTCGACGGGCTGCCGGTGGAAGGGACCTGGCGGGCCCATCAGGTGCCGCTGGCCGAGGTGCGGACCAACCCGGCGCACCTGCGGCAGCTGGAGGAATGGATGCGGTCCTACCGGCCGCAGGAACTGTTCGCACCCGATGGCAGCCCGCAGCCCGGCCTGCTGGGGTACGTGCCGGCCGGGACCGCCCGGCTGGGGTCGAGCCCGCACGCCAACGGCGGCGTGCTGCTGCGTGATCTGGTCCTGCCCGACTTCCGCGGCCACGCCGTGGCCGTCCCGGCACCGGGCACCACCGTGTCCGAGCCCACCCGCGTCCTGGGCGCGCTGCTGCGTGAGGTGATGCGGCTCAACGGCGACCAGCGGAACTTCCGCATCTTCGGCCCCGACGAGACCGAGTCCAACCGGCTGGGCGCGGTCCTGGAGGTGACCGGGAAGACCTGGGAACAGCAGACGCTGCCAGTAGACCGGAACCTCGCGCCCGACGGCCGGGTGATGGAGATCTTGTCCGAGCACAACTGCCAGGGCTGGCTCGAGGGTTACCTGCTGACCGGCCGGCACGGGCTGTTCTCCTGCTACGAGGCGTTCATCCACATCGTCGACTCCATGTTCAACCAGCACGCCAAATGGCTGAAAGTATCCCGGCAGCTGGCCTGGCGGCGGCCGGTCGCCGCGCT
Source organism: uncultured Actinomycetota bacterium (assembly GCA_963831615.1). GTDB lineage: Bacteria > Actinomycetota > Actinomycetes > Streptosporangiales > Streptosporangiaceae > JAJYUU01. The sequence goes on from CAWHQU010000011.1 coordinate 602,711, forward strand.
GAACATCCTGCTGACCTCCCATGTGTGGCGCCAAGACCACAACGGGTTCAGCCACCAAGACCCCGGCTTCATCGACCACGTAGTGAACAAGAAAGCCGAAGTCGTCCGCGTCTACCTGCCACCCGACACCAACACGCTGCTGTCCGTCGCCGACCACTGCCTGCGCAGCCGCGACTACGTCAACGTCATCGTGGCCGGCAAACAACCCAACCCCGACTGGCTCGACATCGACGCCGCCATCTTGCACTGCACCCGCGGCGCAGGCATCTGGGAATGGGCCAGCAGCGACAGCGACGCCGCCGAACCCGACGTGGTACTCGGCTGCGCCGGCGACGTGCCCACCCTCGAAGTGCTCGCCGCCGCCGACATCCTCCGCCGCGAACTCCCCGACCTGCGGGTCCGGGTCGTCAACGTCGTCGACCTGATGCGCCTGCAACCCGCCACCGAGCACCCGCACGGCATGACCGACCCGGAGTTCAACGCCCTGTTCCCGCCCGGCCGGCCCGTCATCTTCGCCTACCACGGCTACCCCTGGCTGATCCACCGGCTCACCTACCGGCGCGACGCCCACAACGACTTCCACGTCCGCGGCTACAAAGAAGAAGGCACCACCACCACCCCCTTCGACATGGTCCTGATGAACGACATGGACAGATACCACCTCGTCACCGACGTCATCGACCGGACCCCCGGCCTCGCACCACGCGCCGCCCGGCTCCGCCAGCAGATGACCGACACACGAACACGAGCACGAACCTGGACCAGACAACACGGCGAAGACCTCCCCGAAGTCACCAACTGGACCTGGGCGCGGCCATCGCAATGACACCGCCACAATGACGCCGGCCGGCTCCGGACGGCGATAGTGCTCAACGCCGGGTCGAGCACCCTGAAGGTAGAAGTGGTCGGGCAGGTGCTGGCACACCACGGCTTAGAAGGTGGCAGCACCGGCAGGTAACGCCACGCCAGGTAGCGGACTCAGGTCATCGGCGGTACTGACCTTTGGCCCTAGGCCCCCCTGCTGCCACCGGAGTGAAGTAGAGGTGACAGGAAGAGGGGCTGAGGGATGACGATAAACACGCAATCAGCAGGCGGAGCTATAACCGGCATGTCGGATTGGGCGGGCTCGCCGATGTCGACCTTGCATCACATGCTCGAGCAGCCCAGGCCTATCCCCGTCGAGCAATACCCCGATGGCACCGGCTACGTGATCCGGCTCGAGGTGCCTGGCATCGACCCCGCGAGCGACCTGACCGTGTCGGTCGAGACAGGTACCGTCATCGTCCGGGCCGAGCGCCGCGATAGCAGGCCCGAAGGCCGCCAGACGGAGTTCCGGTACGGCCGCTTGGCCCGGCGCATCGCGCTCCCGCTGGGAGCGAACGCCCACGACGTGTCCGCGTCCTACCACAGCGGGATCCTGACCGTCCGCATCGGGCTTGAGCCCGAGCATCAGTACGCACCCCGCGCTATCGACGTCGAGATCGAGCCGTAATGCCGCTGCGCGAGACGGCGCGCGACCATCGCGCGAACAGGAGGTTGTCGTGAAGAGCAGAGGAGACACACCGACAGTCGTGGTCGGAGTCAGCGGCACCGCCGCATCGGCCGAGGCCTTGCGCTGGGCCGCGGATGAGGCCGACCGCCGGCGCGACACGCTCAAGGTTGTCCGTAGCTGGAGCGCCGAGCCGCGCGCGTTCTACGCGCATCCGGCCGGTGGCCCGCAGGCGGCTGCGTTGCAGCACCGGCGGGCCAGTGAAGGCCTGACCGCGACGCTGCGCGCAGTCCTCGGCTCGCAGCGCCGGGACAACGTCAGCTGCGAGGTGATCGAGGGAATGGCCGAGCGGGTCCTCGTCGACCAGTCAGCCGGAGCCGACCTGCTCGTGCTCGGCTCAGCGTCCGGCCTGATGGCCGGACGGCCCATCGGCCCGGTGATCCGGGGCTGCCTCACCCGGGCGCACTGTCCGGTCGTGGTCGTCGGCCCCGAAGGGCCGCCTAGTGGGGATCACGACTACCTGGACGCCATGGTGCGACATCTTGGCGCCACCTGCTACGACTCGCGGAGCCACCTATGCAGCCAGCAGCAGGCCTGATTCACACGAGCACACGGATGGCATAGACCATGAAGACGATCGAGGACCTGGACGTATCGCGTCGGCGGGTATTGCTGCGCCTGGACCTGAACGTTCCCATGCACGATGGTTCTATTACAGATGATGGCAAGATCCGCGCCTGTCTGCCCACGCTGACCGCACTGCTCGAGCGCGGCGCAGCCGTCATCGCCTGCTCCCATCTCGGCCGCCCAGCGGGAGTGCCCGAGCAGAAGTACACCCTCGCCCCAGTCTCGCAGCGGCTGTCCAGGCTGCTTGGCCGTCCGGTCACCTTCGCCGCCGACACCGTGGGCCCGGCCGCCAGGGCGGTCCATCGGTAGGCGACGCGTCGTGGTCCTAATGCCGAACCGCGCGGCCAGGGCCAGGAACTAGGTCTGCTCTTCCTTAGTCCTCAGTTCAGACTGCGGCCGCCGCGGCGTCGCCAGGGCAGTATTGGCCCGGCCGAACTGCAGCAGTATCTGCGGCTGCCCAGCTAGCCCCAGCATCTCGGAGACCTCGTCGCGATGCGCAGGCGACTCGAGTGGTTGCGTCTGCAGGCTGGCAAAGACCCACCGGGTCGCTGCACGCAGCAGCAGCCGCTGCAGTGCCTGACCCGCTCGGAGCCAGTCCGCCGCGGTATCACCCGGCGTGGTGAGTACGGCAGTCGCCGCAGGCGGCAGGTCATCGGCCTGCTCAGTGCCAGGCTGTCCGAAGTCGCGCCCCGGCAGGCGGATCTGTGCAGCGTTGCGAGCGATACCCGCGGGTCTGGGATGACGCCCGCCAGGGCCCGATCGCTCATCGGCCGTGTCCTGGAACGTCCTGGCGGCCGCGGGAACGCCGTCCCTGGCCGTGCTGCCGACCGACCGTACCCAGCGGCTGAGCTCGGCGGTGATCTCGGAGCTAGCCCGCTGTTCGGCGGCGGCCAGCTCTACCAGCCTGCTCAGCCCAGCGATCTGCGCTGGCTCCGATACCAGGATCAGCTCGCTGCCCTCGGCTGCCGCGTCGATCTGAAGTGCCGCCAGGAGCCGTGCAGACACCTCGCCTGGCGTGAAGGGCCCGCGATGAGTATGACGGTGCGGCACTGCTGTGACCAGCTCGGCCTCCGCGGCCGTCACGGCCGCGCGGCCATCAGGCTGGACCCGGGCGAGCAGCGCGGGCTGCGCGCGGTCCGGAAGCAGCTCGGCAGCAGGCAGGAAGCCGAGCTTGCGCAGGCCGAGCCGTAGCCCGAATAGCGCGGCGCCGCAGCTGATCGTCAGCTCCCGGCCGGCCGGATCGACGCGGCGCAGCTGGCGGCTCGAGTCAGCCAGCAGCTCGATGACATCGCCGCGCACGCGGAACTTCCAGGGCTGCGTGTTATGAACCGAGGGCGCCCGCGCCGCCGTGGCGATGATGGCTGTGACGTCCTCCGTTGCCAGCACGGCCTTGCCCCGCCGGATGGCCCTGAGACGCTGGCGAGCTGTAGAAGACATCATGATCACCACCTGCATGCCAGCATCGGGACTGCTGGCGCCTGAACGACAGGGTCTAAGGACCCTTCCGCGCCGGACCGATGTCCGATTGCTCTGCGCCAGGGCTCACCACGCGGATGGTCAGCCGGTCCCGGACTGCGACGACGCCTTCGACATGCCGGACCCGCGCCACGAGTTCGAGGGCGGTTTCCTCCCGGTCCACCATCCCCATGATGGTCACGATGCCGCAGGTCACCGTCACATTGAATTCGCTCGGCTCCAGCGCAAACTCGCCAGCCATGATGTCGGTCAGGACCTCGTCCAGAATGTCAGTACCCGGGCGTTCATACACGCTCAGCACGTCTGCCCGGCTGACGATGCCGATGAGTGTGCCGTCACCAGTAACGACGGGCAGCCGCCTGAGCCGACGATCTCGCATGGTCCGGGCGGCAACTACCACCGAAGCGTCCCCCTGGATGGTAATAGCGGGCGACGTCATCAGCCGTGCGGCGGTCAATGCGTTGACCTTCGACTCCTCCCCCAGCTTCCACCGCAGCCTAATCGGACCGCATGGGGTACCGGGATCAGCCTCCTTGTAGAGCAGGTCATCCTCGGATACCACGCCGATCACCTGGCCAGCGTCGTTGATTACCGGGCAGGCACTGACCCGGTACTGGCGCAGCACCGAGACGATCTCCCGGAAGTCAGCATCTCGCTTCAGCGCGATGACCCTGGCAGTCATCACATCCCTGACGGTTGAACTCATCGGAGTCTTCTCCCCCGTCTCGAAAGTCCCCCGCTCACCGACAAAGCATCACCGCGTCCTAGGCTCCCGGACGATGACCAGCGGACAGTGCGCGTGGTGCGCGCAGTGCTGGCTGACCGAGCCCAACAGCGCGCCGGTGAAGCCGCCGTGGCCACGGCTTCCGACGACCAGCATGTCGGCGCCGTCCGCGGCCTCGAGCAGAACATGCGCCGCGTCGCCTTCTGTCACAGTCGAGCTGATCTTGACGGGGCTGACCGCATCCACCGTCTGGCTGATCGCCTCGCTCAGCGCCTTGGCCGCGATTTCCCCGAAATCGGTGCCGTCCAGGATGCCCGCCGGCGCGAAGGGAACTCCGCCAGCAACGACCGGCAAGTGCCAGGCCGTCACCGCCTCCACGGAGGCTCCGGTCAGCTCCGCCTGCCGCACCGCCCAGCGCAGGGCCGCCTTCGACGAAGGCGAGCCGTCCACGCCGACCACAATACGGTGGCTCAGGTTCTTCGTGCTCTTCATCGTAACCTCACTTCTTGTGGTCTTCATGTGAGCCTTCCCCATGGCAGCGGGTCACCGGCAGGGCCTCGTTTCCCCAAGGAACGGGGACTTTGGGCCTCATCAGGCCGGACCCCAGCTGTCGCCTGAACTGGCGCAGGTACGGTCTCCGCGCACCCAGGCGCAGCCGGTTGTCCGCGGTGACAAGGAAGCTTTCGGGCCTGGCGATGACTGTGAAGCCGTGCCGCGTCAGTTGCCTGCGGCGAACCAGTCGCGCAGGCCCGGCTCTTCCGCATCAGCGTAGAGCGCCAGCTTGCTGGCAGGCTTGCGAGCCATCTGCGCAGCCCCGTTGCGGGTATTGGCGCGGCCCACGCCGTGAAATATGTGTCGGACTGCCCACTACAACCATGTCCGCGCCGCCCAGTAGTTCTGCAGTCGCGGCGAGTCGTGATCCTCGACGCGTTATGGACCTCAGCGGCGCGGCGGCAGCCAGGAGAGAGCGGGGCGCTGCAACGCCGCCCTGGCCGCGATCCTGCCCAAGGGGACCCGAGCGCGCCTAGCATGACCGCAGGCCGTATTTGCTGCCCGACTGATGCTGTCGGCGGCCGCCTTCGACCGTTCTGTACCAGAATTATACTGGCCGCCCAGTGCCCGTCGCATCAGCGCGCTCGGGCAAGCCTAGCCGCATGTAGGGTTTGCCGGGCGGCGCGCCTAGGCAGGTGCACAGAAGCGGCGTAGATTTTGTACGCAGTGTGCTGTCTTATCGCGGTCCCCTGGTGCGGGGACCAGCGCACAGCGCTCCAGACCCCGGCGCGTCGCTTCGGGCCTCGTTAAGCGGGCCGCCCCTGACGTTTCCGTGGAGTCGGAGATCTTCGCCGATGGAACCAGCATCCGGTTCTTTGGAGCAGGCTGACACCGGTCCTGCTGGCCGCCAGCGCCCAGGGTCTCCGTTCCAGGGCCCTGGGCTGCTGGCACGGGCAGTTCCGTTTGCAGTAATCGCCGTAGTGGCCGAGGCAAGCCTGGCTTTCCCGCCGGGCCTGACCTCAGGCTGGGACGTTGCGGTGAGCGTCGCGCTGCTGCTCGCGGTGTCGGCCGCGTTCCTGCTGCCGTGGCGGCGGCTGCCAGCCCGACTGACCGTGCTCGTCCCGCTGGCCTACACCGGGTCGGTCCTGGCGCTCATCCTGGCTGCCGGCGTGACTTCCGGTGTGGGCGTGGTGATTCTGATCCCGCTCGTTTGGGCTGCATTGTTCCACCAGAAGTGGGAGTCGGCCTGCGTTGTGGCTTCGATCGTGGCCGTCGAGGTGATCATCTCGCTGACGCCTGTGACCGTCTCGGGTTCGGTGCTTGCCCGGCGGGTGATCCTGTGGGCCGCACTCGGCACGGTGATCTCCGTCGCGACGCACGGCTTGCGTGACCGGGTCGGGCGCTCGCAGCAGGAGACCGCGCGCCTGCACCACCGCCTCCGTGAGATCAGCGTGGCGGAGGACCGGGACCGCATCGCCGCTGACCTTCAGGACAGAGTCATCCAGCGGATCTTTGCGGCCGGCCTGACACTGCAGGGCGCCGCGGCCCTGACAGCCGAGCCAGAGGCGCGCCGCCGGGTCCAGGCATCCATCGATGACCTCGACCACGTGCTCCGCATGCTGAGAGACACTATCTTCGGGCTCAACCACCGGACGAAGAACCGCGGACTCCGGCAAGAACTCCTGGACCTGTGCAGCGACCTGTCGCCGGCTCCTGAGGTCAGCTTCAGCGGCCCCGTTGACGGGGCACTGCAGCCCGCCGCGAGAACCCAGTTGCTGGGAATGTTGCGCGACGCCCTGAGCCTGACCGGCGAGCATGCTGCCCCCGCCCGCATCGGCATCACCGCGGGCGATGACTGTTTCGTGATCATTACAGAGGTCATGCCTGCAGCCAGCGTGCGCGAGCTGACCGGCGCCCTGGAGCTCAGCAACCTCCGCGATTCCGCGACGCGAGCCGGCATCCGTATCAGCATCGCGCCGGAGCCTGGCAGCATGCGGTTCACCTGGGAAGTGCCGCTGGACGTGGCAGCCTGGTCACCCGCCAGTGCGATGACCGATGCCTGATCGCTGCCAGCGAATTCGCCTGGCAGGCGTACGATCCGGGTTGTTAAGTAACGGTCAAGCTCCGGAGGGGTATGGACAGTGCCGACAGCTACCCGCTGCTCCCGCACCTGCGGCTCGATGACCTGCTGGCCGAGTTGCAGGTCAGGCTGAGCGCGGTTGTCCGGACCCGAGACCGGGTGCACGGACTGCTGGAGGCTGTCGTCGCCGTCGGCCGGAACCTGGAGCTGGAGGTCGTGCTGCGGCAGATTGTCCAGGCAGCGGTGACGCTGGTCGACGCCCAGTACGGGGCACTGGGGGTCATCGGGGAAGAGGGCCGCCTCGCGGAGTTCGTTCCGGTGGGCTTGGACGACGCCCAGATCGCAGCGATCCATCACTGGCCCGAGGGCCGCGGACTGCTCGGGGAGCTGATCACCAATCCGGCACCGCTGCGGCTGGCCGACATGTCCGCCCACCCCCGTTCGGCAGGCTTCCCCGGCGGCCACCCGCCGATGCACACGTTTCTCGGCGTGCCGGTGCGCGTGCGTGATGAGGTCTTCGGCAACCTGTACCTCACGGAGAAAGCTGGCGGCGCCGAGTTCGACGACGAGGATGAGGCTGTGCTGGCCGCGCTGGCCGCTGCCGCGGGGGTGGCGATCGAGAACGCCCGTCTCTATGACGAAGCCCGCCGGCAGCAGCGATGGTTGCGGGCCAGCGCCGACACGACCCACCGGCTGATGTCGGGGGCCGAGCCGGAGGAGGTGCTCGCGCTAGTGACCGAGCAGGCGCTGGAAATATCCGGCGCTGACCTGGTGGTCCTGGCATTGCCTGCCGCTGACAGCAGGCAGCTGGTCATCGAACGCGCCGCCGGAATCGGCGCCGACGAGGCCCTCGGCATCGTCCTGCCGGTGGCCGGCTCGGCGTCCGGGATGGTGCTGGAGTCGGGCAAGTCCATGAGCGTGCCTGACTTCAGCACCGACGAGCGCGTCGCTCCGGCCGCCCGCGAGCACCTGCATCTCGGACCTGCTGTGGTGGTTCCGATCGGCGCTCCCGGTAACGTCCGCGGGATCCTGACCGCCGGGCGGCGTCCCGGTTCGCTGCCGCTGGCGCCACAGGCAGTCGAGGTGCTCATTACCTTCGCCGCGCAGGCCGGCATCGGCCTGGAGCTTGCCGCCCACCGCAAGGACGCCGAGCGCTTCGCCGTGTTCGAGGACCGGGACCGGATTGCCCGTGACCTGCACGACCTGGTAATCCAGCGGCTGTACGCCACCGGCATGTCACTCCAAGGCATGTCCGCGCGGATGGGTGACTCCGAGGACGGGCGGCGCATCAGCAGCGCAGTCGACGCCATGGACGAGACAATTTCGGAAATCCGGTCGGCGATTTTTGCGCTGCACTCCCGTCCCGAAGCGAATGACCCTGGCCTGCGTGCCAGGATCTTGGAACTGGCCGACCAGGCCGCCGAAGCCCTCGGGTTCGCGCCGGGCCTGCGCATGGCCGGCCCGCTCGATAAGGACGTGCCCACGGAAGCCGCCGAGCACCTTCTCGGCGTCCTGCGCGAAGCCCTGTCGAACACGGCCAGGCACGCCAGCGCCACCAAAGCAGACGTAACTGTCGAGGCTGGCACGCAGCTGCTGACCCTCACGGTGCGGGACAACGGCGTCGGAATACGGAAGACCGGACGCCGCAGCGGGCTAGCCAACCTCGCCGAACGCGCAGCCGCACTCGGCGGGACGCTCCACATCGAGCCGGCCGAAGGCGGAGGTACCGAGCTCATCTGGCAGGTGCCGATGGCCAGCTCCGGCAGCAACCTTGCGGATTCTCCCGCCCAGACCGCTTCGCGAGCTGTTTGATGCCGAGCGGCATCTAGCGCTCCATGATGAGGCTGCCCGCTTCACGTAGCTGTCAGGCGCCCACCGCCGATGCCATCGTCCGCTAACGTCGTAGCGACCGCGCGCGGCTCGCATTGAGGTCAGTGGGTTACATTCCCGAAGCGACCGTGCTGCCAGATCCGGGTGAGCCCACGCTCGTTGCGCGGGTGAACTGGCGGCAGCGGGCACCTGCTACGGAATACGAGCAGCGGCTCGTCCGCCACGTCCGGCAGCGGCGCACCCACCGCGGCGGATTTGATGAATACTGCGAGCGCCTGATGACGTCATCTTCTGATGGCACCGCCGGGACCACCGCCTCCGACATGAGGACCAATGGCCTTAGCGTAGGTGCGCCCGACGCCGGTTTACTGGGGGAATGTTCGTGGGCGACGAGATGATGCTGGACATCAGCTTCCCGTCCGCGCGGGCCAGGCTCGAGAGCCTCACGCGTGGCGGCCTGCTGATGTCTGCCTCGGACGACGCCTACGCCGAGGAGGTCACCGGCCTTATCCGAGTGGGCCCGGCGGGTTTGTCCCGACTGGTCCGGGTCCAGTTCCGCGATCTGTCAGAGCGTACTAAGACCGCCGGGTTCGCGCTGCGCTGGGAGGTCACCGGGCCTGGCGGCGGGCTGTTCCCGGTCCTGGACGCTGACGTCAGACTGATCAAGGCTGGGCCGCAGTCGACCTGGCTGACGATCGCCGGAGTTTACCGGCCGCCACTGGGCGTACTGGGTGAGGCGCTGGACCGGGCAATCCTGCACCGGGTGGCCATCGCGACAATCCGCGGCTTCCTCAGGCGCATCGCAACCGGTATTACCGGTGAGCCCGAACCGGGTGAGGCGTCAGGCAACACACCAAACGCAGGCATCGGGCCAGCATCCGCGCCGCCGTGCACGGCGCATTGAGACTGCCTGCCGCCCGAACCGCGAGGCGTGTTGTCAGCGCGCGTCATTGTCTTGCGACTCGTCAGGCGGCGGTTCGTGACGCCGCACGCTAAACGCGTGCTCACGTATGTCATAGATGGTCTGGTCCAGCTGCGTGAGAGCATCGGCGATGTGCTCCCGGGCCACCTCACGGGGCAGCTCGGCGGCGCCCTGGAGGCTCACACCGACCCGGAACAGGTTGCTCACTACTCGGTCGAGCAGCTCCTGGCCGCGCTGGGTCTGCTCGGAGACCGACGCCCGCGCTAGGTCTGCGAGATCTTCGCGCCGGCGGATGTCGGTAGCATCCCGGACCACCGCCAGGATCAGGTGGCCGGTCGCCGTCGGCACCGGGCTCAGGCTGATCTCCACCGGCAGCGTGGCTCCATCCCGGCGCAGCCCGACCAGCCGCGCCCGCTCTCCCATGATCCGAGGCTGCGGCGCCCGCGCGTAGGAGGCCCGGTAATGGCGATGCGCATCGCGTACGTCAGCCGGGACGAGCACCTCCACCGACCGGCCGACCAGCTCAGCCTGCTGGTAGCCGAACATCTGCGTCAGCCGCCTGTTGACGGCGACAATCGTGCCGTCGTTATCGGTCAGCGCCACTCCGTCGCCCAGGGCATCGATGAGGCGCCACAGGACGGCCGGAGCAACCGCCGCCCTCCCCCGCTCCTGTTGCGCCTGCCGTCGATGGCCGTTGACTGGTTCAGCCGAACTGGGATGTCCGGGCACCCCGGCTGCGATCGCGGCCTCCAGCGTGGGGTAGACCGAGATCAGCCTGTCTAGGCCCTCGATGGCGATCACCCGCCGCACCACCGGCGCGCCGACCACCAGCCGCAGGAGCGTGCCACTGACGACCGCACGCTGGTACGCGCGGGTCATGGCGTCCACCCCCGCATGATCGCATGACTGTGTCGCGGTCATATCCACGATCAGGACCGACGCTCCGCGGTTGATCACCGACAGCAGCAGCTGGCGGACCTGCCCGGCGCTGGACACGTCGATGTGCTCTGGGAGCGTGACGACCGCCTGTTGCCCGGACCAGTCCACCGGGAACGCGTCATTAACAGCCATGACTGCACCTCAGATCAGCCAGCAAGCGCGCCTCCGCCGCGCCAAACGTACAGCACGCCAGGTAACCGCTGCGCGTGCTGAGGGTCGCGGCCGACGGACTGATAGATGCACGTCAGTGGATCAATTGCGCACGGTGCAGCGGGCCAGCCTCGCAGCCGCAGCGAGGGCCGCCAGACCTGGACCGGAATCATCAACTCCGACGATCACCCGCGTCGCGGTTGCGTCAGCCGGGAACCCCAGATCACCTCCGCGCTCCAGGGTTCCTAACTGGGCTGCTGTCGAGCTCATGACCTGCCACCTCCATCCGTCTCAGCGACTGATCACTACCTTCAGCGCGCCGGTGTCGGCAGGGTTGGAGAAGACGCGGTAAGCCTCGTCGAAGTCGTCGAAGCTGAACCGATGCGTGACGAGCTTGCTGGCGTCAAGCTGGCCAGTACGCAGGAGCCGCAGCAGCGTCGGCGTCGAGTACGTATCCACAAGCCCGGTACTGATGGTGATGTCCCGGATCCACTGATCCTCCAGGTGCAGCGCAGCGGGCTTGCCGTGCACGCCTACATTCGCAACCCTGGCTCCGGGCCTGGTCAACCGGACTGCCAGCTCGAACGTTTCCGGCTTGCCGACAGCCTCGATAGTGACGTCTGCGCCCAGGCCGTCGGTCAGTGACTGCACCACGTGCAGCGGATCGGTGACGCTATTGTTCACGGTCACATCCGCGCCGAACTGCTTGGCGGCGTCGAGCCGCCGGTCCGCGACGTCAATGGCCACGATGTGGCTCGGGCTGAAGAGCCTGGCCCCCATGATGGCCGCCAGTCCGACCGGGCCAGTGCCGACGACTGCTACGACATCGCCCGGGGTTACGCCGCCCTTAAGCACTCCTACCTCGTAGCCGGTCGGCAGGATATCGGCAAGCATGAGTGCTTGCTCGTCGGTGACGCCGGCCGGCAGCCGGTGGGTCGAGGTGTCCGCGAATGGCACCCGGACGTACTCTGCCTGCGTGCCGTCGTAGGTATGGCCGAGCATCCAGCCGCCTCCGCCGAGGCACTGGCCGTAATGGGATTCCCGGCAGTACCTGCAAGCAGCGCAGGCGGAGATGCACGACACCAGGACGCGGTCACCTTCGCCCATCGTGCGGACTGCACTGCCGGCGTCCTCGACGGTACCGACCGCCTCGTGCCCGAGTATCCGCCCGGGCCGCACCTCGGGCAGGTCACCGCCGAGGATGTGTAGGTCAGTTCCGCAGATCGTGGTTGCATCTACGCGCACGACCACATCGCCATCATCGGTGATCTCAGGGTCGGGCACTTCTTCAAATGCCTTCTGACCCGGACCGTGGTAGACAATCGCTCGCATTGTTCTCCTCCTATGCGCCCGGCGCACGCCGGATCCGCCGGCCGGTAATCCGGACCGGCGTAATACGGATGAAGTGCTCGCGCTCCCCGCCTGGCCACGGCTCGACGCCGGCAGCGAGAGCGAGAGTGCGTTCCTCGGCCGAATCCAGATGATGCGCTGGTCCCTGGACCAGGACGCTCCAGCCTTCGCGCGCATGCATGTCGAATTCGTCGACCTCAAAGGCCACCCGGAACTCGGCATGCGAGATGCCCGTGCGAAGGTCTTCCTCCATCGCGCTGTCCTGCGCTGTCCGGAACAGGATCGCGCCGTCATGCATCTTGTAGTTGACCGGAAGCACGGTCAGGTCGTAACGCCCGGCGAATACGAGCCTGCCGATACCGCCTGGCTCTATGAGCCGGCGGCACTCGGACTCGTCCAGGATCTGGAGCGCGTCATCGGGCACGGCACGGTTTCCTCTCTAGCTCTCAGTTGCCAGCTGTGCGGGCAACTACTTCCTCGTTCTACCGACAGAATGAACAGTGCCAGCTCGTAGTCCCGGGCTGCAGAGGCGAAAGACCCGACCGGGACGGTCTCATGGCGCCCGGGCCTGACGGAACGCTCATGACCGAGCCGCTTCGAACTCCATCGCCTCGCCGGAGTCGTGCATTGGCACGATCAACACTGGCAGCGACGCGATGTGCAGCAGCCGACTGGACACGCTGCCGAAGGGGACACGCGGCAGGTCCGTGCGGCTGCTGGAGCCGAGCACCAGCATGCGAGCGTTGCAACTCTTCGCCTCGGCTACGATCTTGCGTGCGACATGACCGTAATCCGCCTCGCGGATTGCGGCTTCGGCCTTTACGCCAACCGAATCGAGCCTGGCCACAATATCGCCAACCAGCTCTTCGCCCTGGCCCTCGGCACAGTCCACCTGAATCCGGCCGAACCGGCCGACTGCGAATTCGTGCACGTGCAGCACGATCACCCTGTCGTCGGCATGCACCAGATCCTTGATCATCTCGGTAGCTGCCGAGACATGCTCGCCCAGCTCGTACCGAGCAGTGTCGACAGCCAGCAAGATCGTCTTGCTCATGTCGTCCTCCTTATCCGGTGCCGCGTTACGGAACGGCTTACCTGCGGCGGACGTTAGTGCGCATCCCCTGAGGTCAGTAGGGACGAAGGTCCGCCCGCCAAGCCGACGCAGGTCCCGCTGACCGGGGGCGAAGGGTACTGAATCCGCACTCTGACCTGAGCCGGCTGCAGGACGCCGGCACGCAACCCGGCCGCCAGCCTCCCGCCCGCGGATCCCGCGGGCGGGAGGTTTCCTTGTGCCGCCACCCCGCCGCCGCGCCGCCGCGCCCAGCGCTAGTCCCCGGGACCAAGGTCCTGCCGTTCGGTGACCGTCATCACTGCCGCCGGCGCCGGCGCCAACGCCACACTCTGGCTGCGACTTTCTGCACCAGACTTCACTTCGGCAAGAGGAGCTAACCAGATGAACCCGCACGCGCTGGCAGACGCCGCCTCTGTTGTCAACATGAACCATCCGGGCACCTACCTGAGCTGGTCGATCTTTGACATCTCAGTGGCCAACCTGGTCGTGATCGGCGTGATGGTCGTCATCTTCGGCCTCGCCCTGCTCGTCCCGTTCCCGCAACGGCACGCCGGCCAGCCCGCCGATCCCGGAACCGGACCCTGGCCGGCTCCCCTGACGCCGGCGCGGCCGGCACCGAAGTCCTGGCCGCTTCTGACGACGCCGACGCCGGCATGTGGACTGCCCGGCTGCGGCGGGCCGCGCTGCGGCTGCTCCCGCCGGGCAAGCTGCTGCCGGACCGGCAGCCGGCCTACGTCGCGTCCTGGATCTACGTGTTCGGCGTCGCCACCCTGGCCGCGCTCGGCCTGGCGATCGTGTCCGGGTTCGCGCTGGCGCTCGGCGGCCCCGACTGGTGGCATTACAACCCGGCCGGCCATTTCTTCAACAGCATGCACCTGTGGAGCGTCGAGCTGTTCATGGCCTTCCTGGTGATCCACCTGTGGGGCAAATTCTGGATGGCCGCCTGGCGCGGCCGCCGCGCCCTGACCTGGATCACCGGAGTCATCGCGTTCCTCGCCTCCATCGTGGAATGCTTCACCGGCTACCTGTCACAGCAGAACTTCGACTCCCAGTGGATCGCCACCAACGGCAAGGACGCCCTCAACGCAACCGGCATCGGCGCGTTCTTCAACGTGATGAACTTCGGCCAGATGCTGATGTGGCACATCGTCCTCATCCCCATCATCTTGATCGCCATCGTCGGCGCCCACGTGCTCATGGTCCGCGTCCGCGGCGTCAGCCACCCGCTACCCAAGCAGCGCGCCGCTGCGGCGCGGCCGGGCCGCCCGCAACGCCGCCGCCGCCGCCGACGCCGCGCCCTGGCAGGGCCCCACCCGCCGGTACGACATCCTCAAAGAAGGCACCATCGCCGTCCTCGTCGCCACCTGCCTGGTCCTGCTGCTCTCCGGATTGCTCTCCTCCCCCGACGTGCCGCCGCTCAGCATCAAAACCTGGGCAACCGTCGACCAGGTCGGCTTCGTCAACACCGCCGCCACCGAACTCGACGGCGCCAGCGTGTCAGCAGACTACGGACAGCCCTACAACAACGGCACCGGATCACTCCAGCAAGTCGGCCCGGTCAGCTGGCAGAAACTCGCCGGGATCACCCAGCCCGTCAACTCCGCCAGCCTCTTCGTACTCGACCCGCTCGCCGTCGCCGCCAAAACCAACCCAGCACTCGCCACCGCCCTGGCCACCTACACCACCGCAACCCCAGCACAGCAACTACGCTGGGCAACCGCCTACGACAAAGCCACCGCACCCGGCGCCACCAAACAGCCGTTCAACGGCGGCGACCTCACCCTGCCAGCCGCCGGACCCGTACCCGCGATGATGGCCGCCGAACTCGCCATGGGCAAAAGCGGCGCCCTCGACACCGACCTGCTAGCCCAGCGCCAGTTCTACGGCACCGACTTCACCAAACCCCTGCTATTCATCGCCGACGGCGGCTACTACAACACCCTCGCCACCAACATGCACCTCACCGGCGACCAATGGGGCGTCATGAACGAAACCGGCAGCTACCCCGGACAACCCTGGCTCTGGCTATTCCAGATGTGGTACCACGTCAACCCCTTCGGCAACTCCGCCAGCGCAGACGTCTGGGCCGTCTACCTCACCGGCATCGCCACCCTCCTGCTCCTCCTCATCCCCTTCATCCCCGGCCTCCGCGACATCCCCCGGCTCATCCCAGTCCACCGGCTCATCTGGCGGGATGATCACGACCAGCCAGTAATCCCGCCGGCAAGTCCTGCGGTACAGGCAGCAGCGGGCAGCGAGGAGGCGAAGTCCTGACAGAGCGCGCAGCCAACCCGCCGAGCAGGATCGTCCGGGCCGCTAGACAGCGGTCCGGACGATCTTGTTGGCCGGCTCGACGGGATTAGGCGGTATCCAGTCACGAGCTCCGAGCTGATCGTGATGATTTCCGCCATCGCCCCGCTGAGCCACGGCCGCAGCCGTGCCCGGTACCGCAGCACGGCGTCATCGCCGACGACCAGGCGCGCGACACCCACCACGACCACTGACCAGCCGAGCCGCTCAATCACGTCCACCGCGTCGGCTTCGTAACCCACGACGGTGCCGCCGCTTCCAGTCGAGGCGGCGATCGCCGAGCCGGGCGTCAGCCCGATTACGATCTTGTCACCGTCGACGATGTGGTTGACGAGCCTAATCGCCGGAAGTGCCTGATGGGTGAAGACAAGGCGGCCGACGGGCACGCTGGCCAGCAACTGCCACCCTTCATCTCGGGACACTTCAAGCAGCGATATCTCGTCAGTCATGGATCGGCTCCTCACGGCCCTGGTAGCACGTCTGTTCATGCTCGGCACCTTCGACCTGGCCAGCGCAGTGCCACTGGCCCCATGCCGCCGGGACTTTAGTCCTGCGACGCCCCTGGCCAGGAGGTTGCAAAAGTCTTGGTACGGCCTCAGGGGCTCAGCCCTGACGGCGATGCGGGAGCGATGCCACGTAGTCAGGTACGAAGGTCTGCGACGCACGCGGCGCCCGGATGTAGCCGGTCGACTTCGGCCGGGCAGGCAACTCGAGTGGCGGCAGCTGCACGTCGTGGTAGCGAACGGTGCTCAGCAGGTGAGCGATCATGTTAAGCCGCGCCCGTCGCTTGTCTGCACTGTCGACGACATACCACGGCGCCTCGGGGATGTCGGTGTGCACGAACATCTCGTCCTTGGCCCGCGAGTAGTCCTCCCAGCGGGTAATCGACTCCAGATCCATGGCTGACAGCTTCCACTGCCGCATCGGGTCATCGAGCCGTGCCCTAAAACGCCGTTCCTGCTCGTCGTCGCTGACCGAGAACCAGTACTTGCGCAGCAGGATGCCGTCCTCCACCAACAGCCGTTCGAAGATGGGGCACTGGTGCAGGAACCTGCTGTACTCCTCCTTGGTGCAAAAGCCCATGACTCGCTCGACGCCGGCGCGGTTGTACCAGCTGCGATCGAACAGCACGATCTCGCCGCCGGCGGGCAGGTGCTCGACGTAGCGCTGGAAATACCAGCGAGTTCGATCCCGCTCGCCCGGCGCCGGCAGCGCCACGATCCTGGCTACGCGCGGGTTGAGGAACTCGGTCACGCGCTTGATCGTGCTCCCCTTGCCTGCTGCATCCCGTCCTTCGAAAACCACGACCAGGCGCGCGCTCTCGGCGCGCACCCATTCCTGCAGCTTTACCAGCTCGGCTTGAAGCCGGAGCAACTCGGACTGATACAGCTTGCGCGGGACCCTGGCATCGGGCGAGGCCGCCGAGGCCTCGCGTTTGGACCCGCTGTCGTGCCGTCTGGCCATGGCGAACCCTCCGACCTTTCTAGCTCATCATCGCGTCATGCAGTGGGACCAAACAGAGGGACGTAAGGTCCCGGCGACCTGGTCGACTGGCTGGAGGCACCCTGGACTGTCCTGAGGCCGATAGCCGCCCATCCGATGCGGGTGGAGGACTACGTCCAGGACGATAAGTACGCCGTCAGGGCAGAGCTGCCGGGCATCGACCCGGACAAGGACGTCGAGGTCACGGTGGCCAAGGGCATCCTGGAAGTGAGAGTCAAGCTGGCAGACAAGGGCGCTGACACCCGCGGCCGTAAGATCGCCATCCGGCAGGATCAGCACATCAAGCCGACCTGATGCGCAACCTCAGGCCAGGTAGCGAAGCGGCGGCCTGCGGACGACCAGCGGCGGTACCGGATTACAACCGGTGCCGCTGTTGCGTGTGCTATCCCGACTTGCCGCAGGGTTCCGGTCCCAGCCCGGAGGCCATTGGTCCCTCGATCACAGGTCAGATGCCTCTGTTGCAGGAAGCTACCGTGCTGGCACGCTCGAATCAGGAGCTGGCGCGCCGGCATCTCGGGGGGGCTTGTATATGCGCCGGCACGTCGGCTCCGCAGCAGGCACCTGCGCAGCGGCACCCGAGCAAGAGCGCTGCAGTAAACGCGCGAGCTCTTCATCCACGGCCGGGGGCGCGGGCGCGATGCGTTTCTGCGCGATGAAGCCGGAAGGACTCAGCCGGGTGCCAGTGCGGGAAATCGACTTGATCCCGGAGTGACCCTGACCGCGTGACTTCCGGCCGGTGATCGGCGGACTTTGGTCCTGCACCGGCCGCGGCAGCCCCAGCTAAGGTGAAGGTCACGGGCCGGAACATCCTCGTTCCCGGCTCTAAATATCTTCTTAACGCCGGGGAAGGCGACTGCAGATGGCGGACCAGGCCAAGTCAGGTATCAAGGTGTTCCTGCTCGATGACCACGAGATCGTCCGCCGCGGCGTCAGGGACATGATGGAGGCCGAGCCGGATATCACCGTGATCGGCGAGGCCGGGACAGCCGAGTCGGCCCTGGCCAGGATCCCGGCGCTGATGCCTGACGTCGCCGTGCTGGACGTGCGGCTGCCCGACGGCGACGGTGTGACGGTCTGCCGCGAGATTCGCTCCCGGCACCCGGAGATCGCCTGCCTGATGCTCACCTCGTTCGGCGACGACGAGGCGTTGTTCGATGCGATCATGGCGGGCGCCGCCGGATACGTGCTCAAGCAGATCAGGGGCACCGACCTGGTGGGCGCGGTACGGACTGTCGCGTCCGGCGAGTCGATGCTCGACCCGGAGGCGGCCAGCAAGGTGATGGCACGGATGCGCGAGCAGGCGAACAAGAAGGATCCGCTGGCCGGGCTGACTCCCCAGGAACGCAAGATCCTGGAGCTGATCGGCGAGGGCCTGACCAACCGGCAGATCGGCGAGCGGATGTACCTCGCCGAAAAGACCATTAAGAACTATGTCTCGGCGCTGTTCGCCAAGCTCGGGATGGAGCGCCGCACCCAGGCAGCCGCCTACGCGTCCCGCGTCTTCGACGAGCGGTAGCTCGGCCCTTCCGTCAGGCCCACACCCGGCCCTCCGCTCAGCAGGACCTTTGCCGCCGCGCTGGTGACGCAGGGCCGTGCCGCTCCAGCGCCAAGGGCGGGAGCGTAGCCAGCAGGACGAGTGCACTGCCAGACAGTGCCTCAGGAGGCTGACAATGCGAAGGAACATCTTGCTGGCCGTCGACATCGCGCCAGGCGACCCGTTGTGCCACGTGAATGGCGCTGTCGACATGGTCCGGGTCCTGGTCGGCGACTCGACCGGGCAAGTCATCGTCCTGCATGAGCTGGCCCCGTCTCAGGTGGGCTCAGTTCAGACGCAATCCGAGCTGGCTGGCCGCTTCCCGTAGGCCGTCGCGCGCGGCCGGGTGCGCGACCTGGTCGATGATCTGCGCGGCCTGCGTGCTGGCGTCGTTGCCCCAGATGGCCGCCGTGCCTTGCTCGCTGACGAAGAAACTGTGCTGGAACGACGTCACCGGACCCGCAAGCCTGGGCACTACGGTGGAGACGTCTGCCTTCGGATGCCACGACGGCAGGGCAATGATTGCGTGGCCGCCGGCCGAGTGCAGGGCGCCGACCACGAAGTCGGTCTGCCCGCCGAACCCGGAGTAGATCATCCCGTGCACCCGCGCCGCGTTCGCCTGCGCGAAGAGGTCAACCTGGAGCGCGCCGTTGACCGACACCATGGCTTGCTGGCTCGCGATCAGCGCCGGGTCGTTGGTCTTCTCAGTGCGCAGCATCCGGACCCGCGGGTTGCGGTCGATCCAGGCGTAGAGTTCGGCGCTGCCGAACGCGAACGACGCCGTCACCGGGACGCTGCGGTCGAGTGCTCCCGCCTCCTCGAGCGCGAGCACGCCGTCGCTGAACATCTCTGACCACACAGCGAGATTGCGGCGGTTCTTCAGCGCGGCCAGGACCGCATCCGGGACAGCACCTATGCCCAAGCTGAAGGGTCGCGGCATCGATGACAAATGATTGAGGCCCGACCGCCGCAACCGGCGACCAGGCCTCTGACCTGCTGCTACACCAGTAGCCCCGACCGGATTTGAACCGGCGCTACCGCCTTGAGAGGGCGGCGTCCTGGGCCGCTAGACGACGGGGCCAGGTACTTTCGCTGCTCCCGCGGCACCTGAACCCGCCACAGCGGCAGCTGGCACTCGCAAGAAAGCCGGCATCGCGTGGTCCTTCGCAGAACCGCTTGCCGGGGCATCAGGCTAGCGCACCGCAGTAGTCCCCGCCAAACCAGCAGGGCCAAACCAGTCGCCACGCCGCCCATACCCGCCCGCCGCATCCATGCATAATCTGCCGATTAGCTGGTACTTCCCGGCCATGGTTGCATTCATTGTTGTACTGCTCGTCGTCGGACTCATCGTCGGGCTGGTCGCACGCCTGCTCGTGCCTGGCCGCGACAACATCGGCCTGCTCGGCACCATCCTGCTCGGAATCGTCGGGTCGTTTGTGGGTGGATTCCTCTGGGAGCTGGTGGAATACCACAAGATCGAGACCCACCACTTCCAGACTGTCGGCCTGATCGGGTCCATCATCGGCGCCGTGGTCCTGCTGCTACTCCTGCGAGTCACCGGCCTCGAGCGCGGCAGGGCGCGGCGCCGGTACTAGGCAGCCAACCCCTTTACTGCCGCCTGAAATGCAAGAAGCGCGACCGCATACGGCCGGTCGCGCTTCTTCATAGCTGCGCTGGGGTACCAGGACTCGAACCTAGACTAACGGGGCCAGAACCCGTCGGGCTGCCAATTACCCCATACCCCATGGGTGCGCGATCCGGGTCATCCCGCTCGCGCCGTGCAGTCCAGCCAGTGCAGTGTCAGCCGGCATCAGCTGCCGTCCACGACGCGGTTGGTGAGGGTACCGATGCCTTCGACCGATACCGACACGCTGTCGCCCGCCACGAGCGGCCCGATCCCGGCCGGCGTGCCGGTGAGCAGCACGTCACCGGGCAGCATGGTCATGACCGACGTCACGTAAGTGACCAGAGTGACAATGTCGTGAATCAGCAGCGAGGTGCGCGAATCCTGCTTTACCTCACCGTTCACCATCGTGGTCAGCTGTACATCAGCCGGGTCCAGGCTGGTCTCGATCCAGGGGCCGAGCGGGCAGAAGGTGTCGAAGCCCTTCGCCCTGGTCCACTGGCCGTCCTTCGCCTGCAGGTCCCTGGCGGTAACGTCGTTGGCGCAGGTATAGCCGAAGATCACTTCCGGCACCCTGGCGGCCGGCACGTCGCGGCACAGCCGGCCGAAAACGACGGCCAGCTCGCCTTCGAAATCAACGCGTTCTGACAGCCGCGCGGGGCGGACTATCGCATCGGCGGGTCCGACGACGGCAGTGGACGGCTTGAGGAAGATCAGCGGCTCGGCCGGGACCTCGTTGCCCAGCTCCTTGGCGT
This sequence comes from uncultured Actinomycetota bacterium, assembly GCA_963831615.1. Classification (GTDB taxonomy): domain Bacteria; phylum Actinomycetota; class Actinomycetes; order Streptosporangiales; family Streptosporangiaceae; genus JAJYUU01. The sequence continues at coordinate 623,588 of CAWHQU010000011.1, forward strand.
GCTCGGCATAGTTACGGCCGATGGCCACGATCTTGCTCGGCAGCACCGGCGCGAGCAGCCTGACGTCCTCGATCGGATAGCGGGCGCCGGTCAGCTTCGGGCCCTGCAGGCCGGGTCCGAACGGATGCCCGGATATCTCTGCCACGCTCAGTACGGCGCCATCAGCTTCGGCCTGCGATGGCGGGCCTTCCCCGGTGCCATTAGCACTGCCAGCAGCGTCGTCGGCGACGACGCCGTAGGCGACCTCATCCCCTACCGCGAATCTCGCGATGCGCATCAAACTGCTCCCATGCTGCTCCCGCGGCCTCCGGCCGGCTGCGGACCGACCAGACCGCTGGGTCGCGGCGGCTGCCGCGACCGGTTACTGGAGATACTCCTCGACTTCGTTGACCGGCCGTGCCGCGGTACCGCTCGGATCCTCGCCGAACTCCCGCCTGGCACGCCGCTGACGCAGCAGGTCCCAGCACTGGTCCAGCTGCTCCTCGGTCGCCCGGAGCTGCTCCTGCTCGTCTTGCGTGGTGAGCTGGCCTGCCGCCAGCCTGACACGAAGGTCGCGCTCGGTCTGGATCAGGTAGTCGATGTTGTGCAGGATGTCCTTGTCGTCCATTCGTTAGTCCTTCCTCGCGGCTCCGCCTATCCTTCCACCCTGCCGATCCGCTGCCGCCGGAGTGTCCTACCTACGGCGTAGATTCGCGCCATGCAGTTATCCCGCAAACGCATCATCACCGTCGCGATCGGGCTAATCGAGGCCGAGGGCGTCGAAGCAGTCTCGATGCCGCGCCTGGCAACCGCGCTCGGCTGCGGAGTCATTTCGCTGTACAACTACGTTTCCTCGAAGAATGCCCTGCTGGACGCTGTCGCTGACGAGGTCATGTCAGGCATCGCCGGGTTTTCCGTGCCGGACGCCCGCCCGCAGGATCAGGTGCTGGCGCTGATGAGCGCCGTCCGCAAGGTCGCCAGTGCGCACCCGCGGTGCGCGGTGCTCGCGCTGTCGCGGCGGCCTTTCCCGGTCAGCATGCTGCGGCCGAGCGAGACGGCGCTGGCCGGCCTGCGGGAGGCTGGGCTCAGCGGACCCGACGCAGTACGGATCGTGCGCGGGTTCGCCACCTACCTGGCGGGCTTGCTGATATGCGAGGTAGGTGTCGCTCCCGGCCTGAGCAAGGGCGGGGATCGCGAGAACGCTGTGCCACGACTGCGCCCGGCCGAGTTCCCGCAGCTCGCTGAGTTGCTTTCGGAGCTGCGGGCGCCTGACATTGACGCCGACTTCGAATTCGGCCTTGACCTGCTCAAGCGCGCCATAACCGCCGGGGCCAGCCGCACTAGCGCTAGCTCGCGACCCGCTCGGCGATGTCGTCGCCAATCTCCGGCGTGGCGCGCGGCGACCAAGCGCCCTGTCGTTCCAGCAGGTCGTCGGAAACAGCCTGCTCGATCCGCGCCGCCTCGACCGACAGCCCTAGGTGCTCGCACAGCATCGCCGCAGACAAGATCGTCGCGGTCGGGTCCGCCTTCTGCTTGCCGGCGATGTCCGGCGCGCTGCCGTGTACCGGCTCGAAGGTGCTTGGCGCCGTCCGCTCGGGATTGATGCTGGCGCCCGCGGCCAGACCGACGCCGCCGGCCACGGCCGCGCCGAGCGAGGTCAGGATGTCGCCGAACATGTTGTCGGTCAGGATCACATCGAAGCGCTCGGGCTGGGTGAGGAAGTAAACCGCCGCGGCGTCCATGTGGCAGTACTCGGTCGCGACATCCGGGAAGTCCGCTGCGACCTCGGTAACGATCCGGCGCCAGAGGTCACCGGCGTAGGCGAGCACGTTGCTCTTGTGCACCAGGGTCAGCTTGCGCCGCGGCCGCTCGGCAGCCCGCTGCAGCGCGTACCTGGCCGCCCTGCCGACACCGAACGCGGTGTTGATGCTCTCCTGGGTGGCCACCTCCGCCGGAGTCCCCTTGCGCATGATGCCGCCCGCTTCGATGTACGGGCCCTCGGTGCCTTCCCTGACCACCAGCATGTCGACGGACTCCGGCCGGACGTTTGCCAGCATCGATGCGACTCCCGGGTACAGCCGGACCGGGCGCAGGTTCACGTACTGGTCGAATTCGAAGCGGAGCCGTAGCAGCAGCCCGCGTTCGAGCACCGCGCTGGGAACTCTGGGGTCGCCGACTGCGCCGAGCAGGATCGCGTCATGCTGGGCAAGCTCGGCGAGAACAGAGTCCGGCAGCACCTCGCCGGTCCGGATCCATCGCCGCGATCCGAGGTCGTAGCTCGTCGTCTCGATAGCCAGCGTGTCCAGGGCGCGCAGGACCTTGATGGCCTCGGCAACCACCTCAGGGCCGATGCCGTCGCCGCCGATCACGGCAAGCCGGATGTTTCGTGCTGCCACGGCAGTACCTTACTGGTCGAATCCGGCCAGGTGGCAAGATCCGGGCCTGCTAGCCGGCTGGAGCGGCAGCCGCGGCATCCGGGGCCGGGCCAGCATCCCCCGCATCCCGGTCATCCCCGGCATCCCGGTCATCCTCGGCATCGGCCGGACCCCGGTCATTCCCCGCACCACGGTCGTCCGCCGCGTCCCGGTTGTCGGACTCGCCGAGCAGCGCCTCGATCCCGGAAGCGGGCATCGGGCGGGCGACCAGGTAACCCTGCCCGAGTCCGCATCCCATGGCCCGCAACAGCTCAAGCTGTTCGGGCCGCTCGATCCCCTCTGCCACGATCTCGATACCGAGATCGTGCCCGATCTGAACGATGGTCCGCGTCAGCATCGCCAGCGTTCCGTCGGTGCCGAGACCAGCCACGAACGACGGGTCGATCTTGATGATGTCGACGGGCAGCTGGCGCAGGTAGGCCAGCGACGCATAGCCCGTCCCGAAGTCGTCGATGGCAAGCCGGACGCCAAGCCGCCGCAGCATGGCAAGCCCGGCCATGTGCTCGTCATCGATCTCGATCAGAACCCGCTCGGTAACTTCCAGCGTCAGCGCTGAGCGCGGCAGCCCGCTGTCATCCAGCGTCGTCAGCACCGACTCGGCGAATCCGGCAGCGCTGACCTGGCGAAGGGAGAAGTTGACCGACAGTCCGACCGCCCAGCCTGCCGCCCGCCACCGGGCAGCCTGCTGGCACGCCTCCCGCAGCACGCTCGCGCCGAGCGGAACGATAAGCCCGGAGTCCTCCGCGATCCCGAGAAACTCGGCTGGCGGTTCCCACTCGCCGTCCCTCGACCAGCGCACCAGCGCCTCGACGCTGAGCACACGTGACGTGGAAAGCTCAACGACCGGCTGGTACTCCACGCTGAGGCCGCCTTCGACGATCGCCGCCCGCAAGCCCGAGGCGAGTTCGAGGCGGCGGATGACATCTGCGTGCATGTGCGCTGCGAAGACTTCTACCCGGCCGCCGCCGGCGTCCTTGGCCCTTGACATGGCCAGGTCGGCGTTGCGGAGCAAATGCTCGGCCTCGTCCGGGTCGTCGAACGCCACGCCCACGCTGGCCGTGATCGACATGTCCCGGCCTGCCACCCGGAACGGCTCGCCCACGATCGCGCCCGCTAGCCGCTCGGCGATGTCGACGATCTCCTGCGGGCCGGACGCGTTCTCGATCAGGACGGCAAACTCGTCGCCGCCCCACCGGGCCACCGTCTCGTGAGCAGGCACGATGCCGCGCAGTCTCCGGCCAGCCTGGGCCAGCACCAGGTCTCCCGCACCGTGCCCGACGGAGTCGTTGATCGCGGTGAAGCCGTCCAGGTCAACGAAAATGGCCCCGGTACGCTTCGCGTCAGCGGCCGGGGACTGGTCCGCCATCTCCCGGTGCCTGGCTAGCAGATCCTTGGTCCGTTCCTCCAGGTACGAGCGATTCGGCAGGCCGGTCAGGCCGTCGTGGAAGGTCAGGTGAGTGACCTGCTGGCGTAGCGCCAGCTGGTCACTGATATCGGTAGCAGTGACCAGCAGCAGATCGAGCCCGTCCGCCTGCAGGAACGGCGACACCGTTGCCTGCACGTGCCGCCAGGTGCCATCTGCCGCCCGGACCCGGCAAGCAAGGTTGCGGACCGGAGCGGTGGCATCCGACCAGATGGCAGCGGCTGCCCCGGTCACGCTCGCCACGTCATCGGGGTGGATCAGGTCCGGCAGCGCGGTGCCGTCCAGCCGGTCCGGCGTGTAGCCGTAGCGCGACACCGCCGTGCTGGCGTAGCTGATCAGGCCCGCCTCGTCGCAGAGCAGGACGACATCGCTCGTGCGGTCGGCCAGCTGGTGGAACTGGCTGCCCGCCTGCTCGGCCAGCGCCGAGGAGGTCGCTGCCTGCCGGAGCAGGCCGCCGATCCTCGCGACCAGGAGCAGCGCCAGGACGCCGCCAAGCACTACCGGCACTGTCCCGCTGTGCCCCCAGGTCAAACCCGCGAATATCAGGGAAACGGCAGCCACGGCGCCGGCAGCCGTCAGCCCGATCACGGTAGTGAGGCGTTGCCCGCCAGCGGCCGCCTCGGTCTGTGCTTCCGGTCTGCGCGCCGGCTCCAGGGTCGCCAGCCCGCTGGCGCCGAGCAGCGCGATGGCTGCGATCCAGGCAAGCTGAGCCCAGGAGCCCGGGTGCATGCCGCTGGCCCGCGCTTGCACCGCGAGGAAGTCGCCGGCGGTTGCGGCGCAGAGCGCCAGGTACGGGGCTACCGCCCGGCGTCCGGCCCGCACGGCCAGCCAGAGTGAGCCACCGAGCACCGCGAGGTCCGCGACCGGATGGATGAGGTCGACGACGAGAGCCCCCGGCCCGACGCCGGTCACTGCGTAGGCGTGCCTGATCAGAGTGATCCAGCCGACAGTGAAGATCGACAGCGCGAGCAGGCAGCCGTCGGTCAGCTGGCCCGAGCTGGCGGCGCGCCTCCGGCCGCCGTCCAGCCGGGCCTGGGCTCCCCCCCGGCCGCGCTGGGCGAGCCGCAGCAACGCGAATCCGAGCGCAGGCAGCCCGAGTATGGCCAGCAGGTCAGACAGGGACAGCTGGACGGCCGCCGGCACGGCCCCGGCACCGATGCCCTGGGCGGCAAATGCCGCGCCCCAGGCAACGGCGGTAACGGCCAGCCACCTGCTGGCGGGGTCACCGTGCCTGAAGCGGCGGATTAGCAACGCCACGGCCACGGCGGCAAGCAGCAGCCCGATGACCGTCCACGCAGGCGAGGACGCGCTCATCGGGCCCAGGCGGCTGCGACCGCCTGCACCGGGCGTGCGTGCACCAGACCTCCTGTCGGCCGGTCCCGCGGCGCGGGCCGAGCGTCGCAAAGCAAAATCAACGGACACCGGCAGCCGCATGCCGCGCAGGGAGGTCGTGCCTGCGACTCGTCTTTGAGCGACGGCAGCACGCGGCGGTGCAGACGGTGCCACTAGTTCCGGCGGATAAGTCGGGTCCGCCGGAAAAACGTGTCATGATCTCGCAGTTTCAGTGAAGCGCAAGCACTCTATTGCCGCCAGGTCACGCTTCGATTGAGGAAGGGCCTACACACGGCGACAACTTCGTGCCAACTTGCTACTGATGGCCTGACCTGCGGATTCAGTAATTTCCGGTGCTCAAGTTGAGCAGGCTGAATGGCCAGGCAGCGCTCGTCCTGGTCTCCGGTCCGGGATCGGCTGGCCAGCCGTCAGGCGACCTCGCTGGCCTTCTCGCCCTGCTCACCGGCCCTTTTGACCAGTCCGGGCTCGGGCCGGCGCGGGCGGCCAGCCGCGACGGCAGCAGACTGCCGTCGTGACGGCACGGCGGTGGCGACCTCGATGCGCGGGAACAGCGGTCGCGGCCTGGGTAGCTGGCCACCGGAGTCGTTGCACGCGGCCGCGATCCGCGCCGCCAGGTCCGGCAGGAACGGCCAGATCTCCGCTGCCAGCACCTGGCAGGCCGTGATCAGCGCACCGAGCACGCGGTCGAGGCGCTCGCCCGCTTGCGCGTTCCCGGCCCGTTCGGCCCTCCCGAGATGCCACGGCTGCGTCGCCTCGACGTAGCGGTTGGCCTCCTCGACTATGCCGAACACGGCACTGGCGGCCGTCCGGAAGTCGAACCTGTCCAGAGCCGCTCGCACGGCCACAGGCGTGCGCTCGATGGCGTCGCGCAGCGCGGTCGCATCGTCTGGCCAGTCCGGCTGCCCCCCGCCTGATGGAGTACCGTCCGATGGCTCACCTGCTGATTGCCCCTGTCCCGACCACCCAGTCACCACGCCCGGCGCAGCAGACGTGCGGCTGCCGTATGCGTCAGCCGCGGCGGCCAGCCAGCGGCTGGTGCCGTCCGGCCGGCGACACGGGCGCACTACGCCATCGGTGTAGGAGTGGGCCAGCGAGACGACCCTGCTGATCAGGTTGCCGATGCCGTTAGCGAGGTCGTCGTTGGCTCGCGCGATCAGCTTGCCGACAGTGAAGTCGGTGTCGCCCACTCGCGGAACCTCACGCAGCAGCCACCAGCGGACCGCGTCGGCGCCGTAGCGGTTGCTCAGGGCGGCCGGGTCGGTGCGCTCCGGCGTTCCGGCCGGCGCTGACTTACTGATCCTGCGGCCGTCGACGGTGAGGTAATCGTGCACGAAGATCTCCGTCGGCAGCGGCTGGCCCGCGGACAGCAGGATGGCCGGCCAGTAGACCGCGTGGAACCGGAGCACGCCCTTGCCGACTAGGTGCACTCGCCGGTCCGCGTTCACCCACCAGCGCTGGTAATCGGCGTCGCGGGGGGCCGGAGCACCGGCATTGAGCGACGTGACGTAGTTGCCGAGCGCGTCCCACCAGACATAGATGACCTGGCTTGGATCACCGGGCACGCCGATGCCCCAGCCGCGGGCCCGGCCGACCGACCGGGACACGCTGAAGTCCTCAAGGCCTCCGGCGATGAAGCCGAGCACCTCGTTGCGCCGGCTGGCCGGCTCGATCCGCAGCTCGCCCGCGCTGATGAGGTCGGCCAGCTGTGCGGCGTACCGGGACAACCGGAAGAACCAGTTCTCCTCGGCTACCAGATCCGGCGGTGTTCCGTGCTCTGGGCAGTTGCCGTTGGCGAGCTCGGCCTCGGTATAGAACTGCTCGCACCCGACGCAGTACAGGCCTTCGTAGACCTTCCGGTACAGGTCACCGCGAGCCTCGCAGGCCCGCCACAGCCGCTCGACGCCGGGCCGGTGCCGCGGGTCGCTGCTGGTGCGAATGAAGTCGTCGACGCTGAGCGACAAGTGCTCGCGCAGGTCGGCGAATGTACTGGCGTTCCGGTTAACCAGTTCCCTGGTGCTGATGCCTTCCCGTTCCGCGGCCAGCACGTTCTTGAGGGAGTTGTCGTCGGTGCCGCTTTGCAGCCGGACCTCGTCGCCGATGCGGCGGTGGTGGCGGGCAAGCACATCTGCCTGGACGATTTCGAGTGCGTATCCAAGGTGCGGACGCGAGTTCACATAGGGAATGGTGGTACTGAGGTAGACACGCTGAGCGGTCATCGGAGCTCCCGGCTGATAGCTCAGGGGCGCCGACCCTGCACATGAATCGAGGCCCCTGAAAGGGCCTCGTGCGGACGACAGTCCTGGCAGCGTCAGATGGCCCCGGCTAGCGGGGCATCATCTCCTGATGCGCGAAGGACTGCATCGCTCAAGTGTACCTGATCCGAACGGCCTCAGCTCGGCGCCGACCGGCCGGCACGGCAGTCGGCCCAGACGAAAACGGGCCGACTGCCATCCCGGCCGTCCTGCGCTCGCGGTTACGTTAGGCGCTCGACGATCAGTTGCCTGACCGTTGCGGCATCGGCGCGGCCGCGCGTCGCCTTCATGACCGCGCCGACGAGAGCGCCGACGGCCGCCGTTTTACCGTCACGAATCTTGTCCGCTATGTCAGGGTTGGCTACTATCGCGGCGTCGACCGCCTCGGCCAGCGCGCCTTCGTCGCTGACGATCGCCAGACCGCGGGCTTCGATGATCGCCTCCGGCTCGCCCTCGCCGGCTAGCACGCCTTCCAGGACCTGCCTGGCCAGCTTGTCGTTGATCGTCCCGGCCTGAACCAGGGCACTCACCCGAGCCACGTGCGCCGGCGTAATCGGCAGCTCGGCCAGGTCGGTGCCGCTGGCGTTTGCGTACCGAGCGAGCTCGCCCATCCACCACTTGCGCGCGTCCGCAGCTGTCGCGCCCGCCGCAACCGTCGCGCCGATCAGGTCCAGCGCACCTGCATTCTGCAGCTGGGTCATCTCAAGACCGGTTAGCCCCCACTCCGCCTGCAGCCGGGTCCGCCGCGCCGCCGGGAGCTCGGGGAGGCTCGCCCGGATCTGCTCAACCCAGTCCCGGTCAGGGGCTACTGGCACCAGGTCAGGCTCGGGGAAGTAGCGATAGTCCTGCGCCTCTTCCTTGCTGCGGCCAGCCGTGGTGGTGCCGTTGTCCTCATGGAAATGCCGGGTCTCCTGCACGACCTTCTGCCCGGCGTCCAGAACTGCCGCCTGCCGCTCGATCTCGAACCGGACTGAGCGCTCCACCGAGCGCAGCGAGTTCACGTTCTTGGTCTCGCTCCTGGTGCCCCATTCCGTTGCGCCAGGTGGTGCGAGCGAGACGTTGACGTCGTTGCGCAGCGAGCCTTCTTCCATCCGGACGTCGGAGACGCCAAGCGAACGCAGCAAGTCGCGCAGCTCGGTCACGTACGCGCGCGCAGCATCCGGCGCCATCGCTCCGGTTCCTGCCAGCGGCTTGGTGACCACTTCAACTAGCGGGATGCCGGCCCGGTTGTAGTCGACAAGCGAGTACTCGGCACCGTGGATCCGCCCGGTCGCGCCGCCCATGTGAAGCGACTTACCGGTGTCCTCTTCCAGGTGCACCCGCTCGATTTCGACGCGGAAGGTGTCGCCCTCGACCACGACGTCGAGCCAGCCGTCGGTGCACAACGGCTCGTCGTACTGCGAGATCTGGAAGTCCTTCGGCATGTCCGGGTAGAAGTAGTTCTTCCGCGCGAATCTGCACCAGGTGGCGATCGAGCAGTTCAGCGCCAGCCCGATCCTGATCGTGTACTCGATCGCGGCGCGGTTCGCCACCGGCAGCGAGCCGGGCAGCCCGAGGCAGACCGGGCAGACCGCGGAGTTCGGCTCCAGGCCGAACGTGGTCGGGCAGCCGCAGAACATCTTCGTCCTCGTGGCGAGCTCGACATGCGTCTCGAGCCCGATCACCGGCTCGTACCGGGACAGCGCCTCGTCGTACGGAACCAGCTGCGCTAGGTCGGTCACCGGCTCTCTCCCGCCGTCTCACGAAGTTCTGTCGCCTGGGCGAGCAGCGGGCCGCCCCAGCGCTGCTGCAAGGCCGCCTCTACTGCCGCGCCGACGCGGTAGGCACGGTCGTCGGCCAGCGCAGGAGCCATGATCTGCAGCCCGACAGGGAGTCCGTCCTCGGGCGCAAGCCCGCAGGGCACCGATATGGCCGCGTTTCCTGCCAGGTCCGACGGGATCGTGAACAGGTCGGCGAGGTACATCGCCATGGGATCGTCGGCGCGTTCCCCGAGGGGGAACGCGGTCGTCGGCGTAGTCGGCGACACCAGGACATCTACCTGCTCGAAGGCGGCGTCGAAGTCCCGGGTAATCAGCGTGCGCACCTGCTGCGCCTTGCCGTAGTAAGCGTCGTAGTAACCGCTGGACAGTGCGTACGTGCCGAGCATGATCCGCCGCTTGACCTCGGGGCCGAATCCGGCCTCCCTGGTCAGCGACATCACCTCCTCGGCGCTGCGGGTGCCGTCGTCGCCGACCCGTAGCCCGTAACGCATCGCGTCGAAGCGGGCCAGGTTCGACGAGCACTCGCTGGGTGCGATCAGGTAGTACGCGGGCAGCGCGTAGGTGAAGTGCGGGCAGGACACCTCGACGACCTTGGCGCCAAGCGACTCGAGCAGCTCGACGGCTTCGGTGAATCTCGCCTGCACCCCGCTCTGCGAGCCGCCGCCGCTGAACTCGGTGACCACGCCTACCCGCAGCCCGGACACATCCGCCTGCCTCGCGGCCGCGACGACCGGCGGGACCGGCGCGTCGACCGAGGTCGAGTCGCACGGATCGTGCCCGGACATGGCCTCGTGTAGCAGCGCGGCGTCCAGCACGGTCCGTGCCAGCGGTCCGGGCGTATCGAGCGAGGACGCGAACGCCACCAGCCCGTAGCGCGACGAGCCGCCGTAGGTCGGCTTCGTGCCGACGATCCCGCAGACCGCGGCCGGCTGGCGGATAGAGCCGCCGGTGTCGGTGCCGATGCCGAGCGGCGCCTCGAACGCGGCGACAGCCGCAGCCGAACCGCCGGACGAGCCGCCAGGGATCCGGCCGAGGTCCCACGGGTTGTGCGACGGACCGTAGGCGGAGTTCTCGGTCGATGACCCCATGGCGAACTCGTCCATGTTGGTCTTGCCGAGGATCACGACGCCTGCGTCCCGGAGCCGCCTGGTGACAGTCGCGTCGTACGGCGGCCGCCAGTCCTCGAGGATCTTCGAGCCGCACGTCGTCGGCATGTCCTTCGTCGTCAGAACATCTTTCAGCGCCAGCGGCACTCCGGCGAGCGGTCCCAGCGGCTCTCCCGCGGCGCGCTTGCGGTCGACATCCTCCGCCGCGGCTAGCGCGCCGATGCCAGCCACGTGCAGGAACGCATGCACATCAGGGTCCACGGCAACGATCCGGTCCAGGTGAGCCTGAGTGACCTCCACGGCCGAGACCTCGCCCGCAGCTACCGCCGCGGCGATCTGCGCGGCGGTCAGGCGGGTCAGCTCGCCTGCCATGCCAGCGTCACCAGTCGTCATGTCAGTCCTCCGCCAGGATGCGCGGGACCCGGAACCGGCTTTGCTCCTCAGCGGGCGCGCCAGACAGCGCCTGCTCCGGCGTCAGGCACGGCACGACGACATCGTCGCGCAAGACGTTGACGACAGGGACCGCGTGCGTCATCGGCGGGATCCCTTCGGCCGCGACCTCCTGCACCCTCGCGACTGCGCCGATGATCTGGTCGAGCTGGCCGGCGAAATGGTCGAGTTCGGCATCTGTCAGGGCAAGCCTGGACAGCCTGGCAAGATGCGCCACCTCGTCCCTGGTGATCGACATGACCGCCATCCTATTGGGCCGGCCATGCGCGGGCCGAAGGCATTAACCCTCAGCGGCGCCAGCCCTCAGCTGCGCCAGCCAGCTGGCGGCACTACGACAGCGTCGATCGCTGCGCCATTCTGTGACACAGCCTCTCGCGGCTCTGCGCTAATGCTGTGCTCCGTCAGCCAGGAGGTCGCCGATGCAGCGTTCATCGGCTTGGCGAAGTAGAAGCCCTGCGCCGCTACGCAGCCCATGCTCAGCAGCGCCGCCGCGACCTTGGCGGACTCCACTCCCTCGGCGACCGAGCGGATACCGAGAGCGGCGGCGAGGTCGATGATGGACTTGACGACGACCTCGTCATCTCGCGACTCAAGCAGCCGGCCGACGAACGATGAGTCGACCTTGACCTCGCAGACCGGCAGCCGCTTCAGCCGGACCAGGTTGGAGTAGCCGGTCCCGAAGTCATCCAGGCTGAGGCCGACGCCGAGCGCGGCCAGGGCCTCAGCCGTCGCGACCGAGTGGGCCGGCTCGCTGGTCAGGACCCGCTCGTCGATCTCGATCAGCAGCGCCTGCGGCGGCAGCCGGTGCCTGGCCAGGCCTTGCCCCACCAGGTCAGCCAGTCCGGTGTCGAACAAGTCGCGACCGGAGACATTGACCGATATCTGCGCGTCGAGGCCGGACTGCCGCCACAGCGCGGCCTGGGCGAGCGCCGTCTCGATCACGTATGCGGTCACTTCACGCATCAGGTAGGACTGCTGGACGATCGGGAGGAAGTCATGCGGCGTCAGGACGCCGCGCACCGGATGCTGCCAGCGGACCAGTGCCTCCACCCCGGCCGGCCGCCCGTCGGCCAGGCAGACCTTCGGCTGGTAATGCAGCTCAAGCTCGCCCCGGTCCAGGCCGCGTCGCAGCTCGCCGAACATGGCCAGCCGGGCGGGCGAGTTGCGGTCCAGGTCGGGTACGTATCGCTCGACGCCGCTGCGCCGCCGCTTGGCCAGGTACATCGCGACGTCCGCGCGCTGCAATAGCAACTCGCCGGCGCTGGCGTCCTCCGGGAAGATCGCGATTCCGATGCTTACCTCGATGACGAAGGACATGCCTTCCAGGCGGATCGGCTCTGCCACCGCCGCGCGCAGCCGGGCCGCGACTTCGCGCGCTGCCGAGGCCTCCTTGACCGACGGCAGCAGCACGGCGAACTCGTCGCCGCCAAGCCGTGCGACCAGGTCTCCGGGCCGGATGCTGTGGGTGAGCCGGTGCGCGACAAGGCGCAGCAGGCGGTCTCCGACAGCGTGCCCGAGGGTGTCGTTGACTTCCTTCAGCCCGCGGTCCAGGTCCAGCAGCAGGAACCCGACCTTCCGCCCCGAGCTGGCGGCCTGCGTAAGCGTGCTCTCAAGCCGCGGCATCAGCAGCTTGCGGTTAGCCAGACCGGTCAGTTCGTCATGGTGTGCCTGATGCTCGCGCTGTACCGAGATGGCGGCGTTGGCGTAGATGGCGCCGAGCGGGAAGATGAACAGCAGCATCAGCAGCGGCGATTTTGTGTTGATGACGACTGCCACCAGCGGCGCGGTCGCGAACAGGACCAGGTTGACGACCGCCTCGTACGGCAAGGCCTTGGCCAGTGCAGGCAGCACTGGCTCGCGCGCATGCAGCGCTATCGCGACGGAGATGAGGACATAGCTGACCGCGAAGCATGCCGCACCGGCCAGCAGCAGCCGCCAGACAGCGCTGCTATCCGGGGACCACGGGTGCGTTGGTGACGCCAGCTGGCCGCAGAGAACGTACAGCGTGCCGCCGCCTGCGGCCATCCCCAGCGTGGCAGCCGCGGCGTTGAAGGCCGCGCGGTGCGGTGCCTTCCGTCGCGCCAGCAGCGTCACCAGGGCTGACGTGCCCCGCAGCAGCACGGCTACGGGCAGCCCCCAGGCGATCAGGGCGCCGAAGCAGAAGGTGACCGACGCCAGCGGCGCCTCCATGTTGGAGCGGCCGGGCGTGACGATGGGCCACAGGTCGCCGAGCAGCACCATGGCGGCCAGCACCCAGAACAGCGGATGTCTGGTGAGAGCGGTCAAGCCTGACAGATGCCAGACGGCGACACCGAAAACGACCGCGCCGGCGATGATGACCCCGGTGAGGTGGTTCCACAACGGGGAGCCGACGCGCGGGCCGATGTCCCTGGTGTCGGTCAGGTCCTTCATGGCTCCTCATCGGGCCAGCCGTCGCGGAGTGTGCAGCAGTCGGCGCGTTCGGTGAATCCTACGGCAGAATACGTACTTCTTGAAGCCAATCGCATACTATCCGTTACAACCCGAGATCATGACTCATCCTGGCGAATCCGCAGGCCACGACCTCCGACTGCGGTTGAACCGGGGTCAGCCAGAAGGTCAGCCGGGCACGAGCGCTCTGGCCGCCTCTGGCCCCTCTGACAGCAACACATCGAGCCCGGCCTCGTCCAGTACCGGCACGCCCAATGACTCAGCTTTGGCGAGTTTCGAGCCCGGAGTCGCCCCGGCGACGACGAACCCGGTTTTCTTCGACACCGACCCGGAGATCTTCCCGCCCAGTTCCTCGACTGCCGCCGCCGCCTCTTCCCTGGTGCGGCCTTCGAGCGTCCCGGTCAGCACCACGGTGATTCCGGCGAGCGGGCCCGATGCGCCAGCCGGCGCAGCTGCCTCGCCGCGGGCCGGCGGGACGAACCCCGGCGTCGACAGATCCACTCCGGCCGCTCGCCATTTCGCCACGATGGCCTCGTGCCAGTCGACCTCGAACCACTCACGCAGCGAGCGCGCGATAGTAGGCCCGACGTCGTTGACCGTCACCAGGTCCGCCTCCGGTGCCGCGGCAATCGCGTCCACTGAGCCGAACGCGGTCGCCAGCGCCCTGGCCGCCGTCGGGCCGATATGGCGGATGGATAGCGCCACCAGGATCCGCCAGAGCGGCCGGTGCCGCGCATCCTCGAGGTTCGCCAGCAGCCTGGTCGCATTCGCGCTGAGCGCTCCGCCCTTGGTGACGAAGAACGGGATGGAACTCAGCTTCTCAGCCGTCAGCCCGAACAGGTCGCCCTCGTCGGTCACCAGCCCGGAGTCCAGCAGCGCGACCGCGGCCTCATATCCCAGCACCTCGATGTCCAGCGCTCCCCGGCCGGCCAGGTGGAACAGCCGCTCCCGTAGCTGTGCCGGGCACGACTTGGCGTTCGGGCAGCGCCAGTCGACGCCGCCCTCTTCCCTGGCCAGCACGGTCCCGCATGCCGGGCATTCACTGGGAAACTCGAAGGCCCGCTCGTCCCCGGTCCGCAGGTCAGCAACCGGCCCGACGACCTCCGGGATCACGTCGCCGGCCTTGCGCAACACCACGATGTCGCCGATCAGGACACCCTTCCTGGTGATCTCGTCGGCGTTATGCAAGGTTGCGTTCTCCACCGTAGAGCCGCTGACCTTGACCGGCTCCATGACCGCGAACGGAGTCACTCGCCCGGTCCTGCCGACGTTCACCCGGATGTCCAGCAACCGGGTGTTGACCTCCTCGGGCGGGTACTTGTACGCGATCGCCCAGCGGGGCGCCCGGCTAGTCGAGCCAAGGCGGTGCTGGACCTCGAGCGTGTCGATCTTCACAACGACACCGTCGATCTCATAGGGCGGATCGTGCCGGTGCTCGGCGTAGTGCTCGATGTACGCCCGCACGCCGTCGACGTCGGGCACGACCTGATACAGCTCGCTGACCGGCAGCCCCCACGTCTTCAGGCGCTCGTACCAGCCGGACTGGCTCTGCGGCTGGCCGTCGGTGCCCTCCGCCACGCCGACGCCGTGCAGGATCAGGTTGAGCGCGCGCGAGGCGGTAATCCGCGGGTCCTTCTGGCGCAACGAGCCAGCAGCGGAGTTGCGCGGGTTGGCGAACGGCGGCTTGCCTGCCTCAGTCAGCCTCTCGTTCAGCTCCTCGAACGCCTTGACCGGCAGGAACACCTCGCCCCGGACCTCAAGGACGTCCGGCCAACCGGAACCAGACAGCTTGCTGGGCACCGCAGCGATGGTTTTGACGTTCGGCGTCACGTCCTCGCCGGTAACCCCGTCGCCCCTGGTCGCAGCGCGCTGCAGGCGGCCCTTGCGGTACACCAGCGCGATCGCGAGGCCGTCGATCTTCAGCTCGCACACATAGGGGCCGGCGCCGCCGAGCCGGCCCGCCCTGGCCACCCAGCCGTCCAGGTCCTCCGGCGAGAACACGTTGTCCAGGCTCTGCATCGGCTGCAGGTGCTGCACCGGGGTGAAGTCGGTCGAGAACATCCCGCCGACCCGCTGGCTGGGTGAATCCGGCGTCCGCAGCTCGGGAATCTGCTCTTCGATGCTCTCCAGCTCGCGCATCATCGTGTCGTACTCGTAGTCCGAGACCAGCGGCGAGTCGAGCACGTAGTAGCGGTACTGATGCTCTTGGAGCTCAGCGGCTAGCTCGGCATGCCGCTGGCGCGGATCCTGCTCCGTCATCGGGCCACTCCTCGATCAGCTCGGCTCGATCAGCTCGGGCGCGATCAGCGCCGCCTCCCGGCAGTGCGCAAGCGCCGCACGCGCTGCCGGCGGGGAGGCTCCTGCCAGCCCGCAGGCTGGCGTGATGACGACCTGCCTGGCCAGCAGGCCCGGTGCGAGGCCGGTCCGTCTCCACAACGTCACGACCGCCTCAGCGGTCTGCCGCGGTGCCACCGGCGGTCCGCTGACCAGGCGCTCGACGTTGCTCGCTGGCAGCGCCCCGGCGAACACGCCGAGACCGTCCTCGGCAAGCTCCGCGACCATGTCAATGCTGGCGTTGCGCAGGTGGCCGAGATCAAAGCTGACTGCCGAGGCACCGGCGCTTTTTATTTCCGGGAACGGGGCTGGGCCTCCGCAGCAGTGCACGACAGTGAATGCCGAGGCCGCGGACAGCACGCTTGCCAGGCGCTGGCTGGCGACCGCCTGATCGATAGCCGCCACCACATTCAGGCCACTGGCAGTGGGGACGTGCCCGGCAAGCGCGGCCGGCAGGGCAGGCTCGTCCAGTTGCACGATCAGAGTCGCGCCGGGAACGCGCCTGCGCACATCGGCGGCATGGCCGGCTAGTCCCTCGGCTAGCGAATCGGTGAGGTCGGCGACCGCGCCGGGGTCGGCCAGCGCCGGGTTAACGGAGTGGCTGAGCTCCAGGGTGGCGGCCAGCGTCCACGGCCCGCATACTGCGATCTTGAGCGGGCCTTGATAGCCGCCGGCTACCTCCTCCAGGGTGTCGAGATCCTCGGACAGGAAACCGGCCGCTCTGCTGGCATCCCGGCCTGGCCGGTCGGTCAGCTTCCACCCGCCCGGCGTCGTTTGCACCGGCAGGTCGACCAGGAGTGCGGCAGTCCGCCCGGTGATGTCGGCACCCGGACCACGGCCGGGCAACTCGGGCAGGTACGGCAAGCCCGGCACTTCACCGAAGACGAGCCGGCACGCCTCCGCGGGATTGGTACCCGGCATGGACCCGATCCCGGTCGCGGTCCCGGCTGGCCACGGAAACTGCGGACTGTCGCTCACGGTCAGAGCCTAGTGGTGCTCGCCGACAGTGATGGCGGATGACAGTTCTGGCCGGTGACAGTTCTGGGTTGCCCGGTATCCAGGGCCAAGTACAGCAGTCCGGAGCAGGCCCGCGGACTAGCTGTGACTCAGGCAGCGCGGCTGATCGTTGCGCTGCCGAGTACTGCGTCACCGTCGTAGAAGACCGCAGCCTGACCGGGGGCGATACCCCGGGCCGGCTCGCGCAGGCTGATCCGGACGCCGTCGCCGGCCGGCTCGCACACTGCCGGGTGGACCTCGCCGTGGGCCCGCAACTGGACGAGGCAGGCGACAGGGCCGGCAGGCGGCCGGCAACCCGACCACACCGGCTTGGTGGCCTGGATCTCCAGCACGTCAAGCGCCTCAGCCGGACCGACCGTGACCGTGCGCGTCACCGGCTCAATGCTCAGCACGAACCGGGGACGGCCGTCCGGAGCTGGCGTGCCGAGATGCAGGCCCTTACGCTGGCCGATGGTGAACGCGTAGCTGCCGTCGTGGCTGCCGACCACGGTGCCGTCCGGCTCGACGATGTCGCCTGGCGCGCTGCCAAGGTGCCGCTGCAGGAAGCCCCTCGTGTCGCCGTCGGCAATGAAGCAGACGTCATGACTGTCCGGCTTGTCCGCGACGGCGAGGCCTCGCTGCGCCGCCTCCTTGCGGACCTCCGCCTTGGTGGTGTCGCCGAGCGGAAACATCGCGCGGCTCAGCTGAGCGCTCGTCAGCACCGCGAGCACGTACGACTGATCCTTGGCGAGATCGACGCTACGGACGAGCCTGTCCTGGCCGGCACGGTCCGGCACCGGCTCCAGCCGGGCGTGGTGGCCAGTGCACACCGCATCGAAACCGAGCGCAACTGCCCGGTCTAGCACTGCCGCGAACTTGATCTTCTCGTTACAGCGCAGGCAGGGGTTCGGCGTGTTCCCGCGGGCGTACTCGTCAACGAAGTCCTGGACGACGTCGGAGTGGAACCGCTCGGCCATATCCCAGACATAGAACGGGATGCCGATGACGTCCGCCGCGCGCCGCGCATCGCGCGCGTCTTCCAGCGTGCAGCAGCCCCGGGCTCCGGTGCGGTAGGAACTCGGGTTAGCGGACAGGGCCAGGTGCACGCCGGTGACGTCGTGGCCCGCTTGCGCGGCCCTGGCCGCCGCGACCGCGGAATCGACGCCGCCCGACATGGCAGCAAGCACGCGCAGGCTAGTCATCGTGCTCAGGATATGCGGCTACCTGGCCGCCCGCCGGGCCCGCTCCACGACCTCGCCAATTACGCCACCGAGGGCGTCGACGTCGGTCTGCTCGGACGAATGGCCGAGAGAGAACCGAAGTGAGGCTCGGGCGCGGGCATCGTCGGCCCCCATGGCCAGCAGCACGTGGCTGGGCTGGGCCACGCCCGCGGTGCAGGCAGATCCGGTCGAGCAGGCGATGCCGCGTGCGTCCAGCAGCATCAGCAGCGCGTCGCCCTCGCAGCCGGGGAACGAGAAATGGGCGTTGCCGGGGAGCCTGCCAGGACCCGGCGCCGCGCCGTTCAGGATGGCGTCTGGCACCGCGGCTTTCACCTGCGCGATGAGGTCGTCTCGCAGCCACGCGAGCCGCTTTGCCTCGTCGGCCCGGCGCTCGGTCGCCAGTTGCACCGCGACCGCGAACGCGCGGATCGCGGGCACATCCAGCGTGCCCGACCTGACGTCGCGCTCCTGGCCGCCGCCGTGCAGCACGGGCACCGGCTGCGCGCCCTTGGCCAGGAGCAGCGCCCCGACCCCGACCGGGCCGCCGATCTTGTGTGCGGTGATAGTGAGCGCGGTAGCAGCGGTCGCCGCCAGGCTGACCGGAAGCTGACCGGCCGCCTGCACCGCATCGCTATGGAACGGGATCTGGTAGCGGGCTGCCACCCCGGCCAGCTCGGCGATCGGCTGGACGGTGCCGACCTCGTTGTTCGCCCACATCACGCTGACGAGCGCGACGCTGTCCGGGTCCCGCTCGATGGCGGCTGCCAGAATCTCCGGGCTGAGGCTGCCGGTCTGCCCTACCGGCAGCCAGTCCGCTTCGGCCCCTTCGTGCTCGGCCAGCCACCGCACGCTGTCGAGAACGGCATGGTGCTCGGTCGGCGCGGCCAGCACGCGCCGCCGCCTGGGCTCGGCGACCGTCCTGGCCCAGTACAGGCCCTTGACGGCGAGATTGTCGGCCTCGGTACCGCCACTGGTGAAGACGACCTCGCTTGGCCTGGCTCCGTAGGCCTCCGCGATCAGTTCCCTGGACTCCTCCACCACGCGGCGCGCTCGGCGCCCGGCGTTGTGCAGCGACGACGGATTGCCGAGCTGGGCTAGCTCCTCGGTCATCGCCGCCAGGGCGGCAGGCAGCATAGGCGTGGTCGCCGCGTGGTCCAGGTACGCCGCAACCGCGGAGGCCTTCCTGGCCTCCGCCGTCAGCGCGGGATCAGCCCCGGCAGCACTGGTATCTGACATGACGCGTTTAGCCTAACGGCGTTCCGGGCGCCAGTGACCGGTCGCAGGCGCTCGGCCTGGCCGCCGCCGGTCGCCGGCTGGCCTCAGCCCTCGGATCGCTTGCCGATCTCCTCGACGAGCTGCGGGACGACCTTGAACAGGTCGCCTACCACGCCGAAGTCGGCCAGTTCGAAGATCGGCGCTTCCGGGTCCTTGTTGACCACCATGATCGTCTTGGATGTCTGCATCCCGGCCCGGTGCTGGATAGCGCCGGAGATGCCGATAGCGATGTACAGCTGCGGGGACACAGTCTTGCCGGTCTGCCCGACCTGGAACTGGTGCGGGTACCAGCCGGCGTCAGTGGCTGCCCGGGAGGCGCCCACGGCAGCGCCCAGGGAGTCCGCCAGCTGCTCGATCAGCGCGAAGTGCTCCCCCGAGCCGAGGCCGCGGCCGCCGGAGACCACGATCGACGCCTCGGTCAGCTCCGGGCGCTCGCCGCGTTCGGCCACGACCCTGCCGGTCACCCGGGCGGTCTTGGCGTCCTCGGAGATGGCTGCCTGCACCGGCTCGATCTGCGCCGCGCCGGGCGCGGGCTCGGGCGTCGCCGCGTTCGGCCGGACCGCGATGATCGGCGTGCCCGTACGCACCCGGGACTGCACGGTGATCGCGCCGCCGAAGATCGACTGCTCGCCGACCACGCCGCCGCCGTCGCCGGCCGTGAGTCCGGTGACATCGGTGAGCACACCCGAGCCGGTCTTCACCGCCAGCCGCCCGGCCACCTCACGGCCTTCCGACGTCGCGGCGACTAGCACCGCCGCAGGCGCCTTCGCGGCGACCAGCTGCGCCAGCAGCTCGGCCTTGGGCGCGACCAGATAATCGGCGTAATCCGGGCTATCGGCCACGTACACCTTTTCGGCGCCGAACTCGGCCAGCCGAGCGCGGCCGCCCTCGGCGCCCTCGCCTGTCCACACCACCGACGGCTCGCCGTGCGCGCGGGCCAGCGTGAGCAGCTCGGTCGTGACCTTCTTCACTGTCTCGCCGTCGTGCTCGGCAAGTACCAGGATTTCCGCCATGTAAGACAGCCTTCCGCATCAGCCGACTGGTGCTCAGATGAACTTCCGCGACGCCAGGAACCCAGCGGCTTTCGCGCCGCCGTCTCCCTCGTCGGTCACGATGGTCCCGGCCGCGCGCGGCGGCCGGCTAGCGAAGCTGACTACCTCGGTGGCACTGGCGGCCAGCCCGGCCTGCCCGGCATCCATCCCCAGGTCAGCCAGGCTCAGCGTCTCGACCGGCTTCTTCTTCGCGGCCATGATGCCCTTGAACGACGGGTACCGCGGCTCGTTGATCTTCTCCACCACGCTGACCACCGCCGGCAGCGCCCCCTCAACGGTGTCGTAACCGTAATCGGCCTGCCGGTGAATACTGATCTTCGACCCATCGGTCTCGACCTTGCTCGCGAACGACATCTGCGGCACGCCGAGCCGCTCCGCGAGCATCGCCGCCAGCGTGCCCATCCGCGCATCCGTCGATTCCGACCCCAAGATCACCAGGTCGAACCCGGTACGCCCCAGCACGTTCGCCAGCACCGCCGAAGTAACCAGCCCGTCCGAGCCGCGCAGCGCGTCATCCACGACGTGCACCGCCTTGTCCGCTCCCATCGACAGCGCCTTGCGAATCGCATCAGCTGCCTTCTGCGGGCCCATCGACACGATCGTCACCTCGCCGCCGTGAGCCTCCTGCAGCCGCAGGCCCTCCTCGATCGCGTAATCGTCGAGCTCGTTAATCACAGCGTCGGCTGCGTCCCGGTCCAGGGTGTTGTCATCGGCCCGCAACCTGCGCTCCGACCAGGTATCCGGTACCTGCTTTACCAAGACCACGATGTTCATGACCGGCTGCCGACCTTCCGTCTACGTCCTGCTGCGAGATTATGTTACTGGTGAGTTAAGCAATTAATCTGACCGGCCGCCTGCAGCCTGCTGCTCTGCGGCCTCAACTACGTTAGCCAGCAACATGGCCCGCGTCATCGGGCCGACGCCGCCTGGCATCGGTGCAAGGTAGCCCGCCACCTCGGCAACCCCGGCGTCCACGTCACCCACCAGGCCCGCCTCGGTCCGGGTGATGCCGACGTCGAGGACCGCTGCGCCCGGCTTGACCATGTCAGCAGTCAGCAGCCCGGGCCTGCCGGCGGCCACCACCACGATGTCGGCGGCGCGGGTATGCCCGGCGAGGTCCCGGGTGCCGGTGTGGCACTGCGTCACGGTGGCGTTCTCGCTGCGGCGGGTGAGGAGCAGCGCGAGTGCGCGTCCGACGGTGATGCCTCGGCCGATCACTGTTACATCGGCGCCGGCGATCGGAACGTCAAAGCGGCGGAGCAACTCGACGATGCCCTTCGGGGTACAGGGCAGCGGGCCGGGCTCACCGAGAACAAGCTTGCCCAGGTTCACCGGCTGCAGGCCGTCGGCGTCCTTGGCCGGGTCGATCATGCCGAGCACGCGCTGCGTGTCCAGACCGCCTGGCAACGGTAGCTGCACGATGTAACCGGTGCAGGCCGGATCGGAGTTCAGCTCAGCGATGACGCCGTCAACCTGCTGCTGGGTAGCGTTGGCCGGCAGGTCCCGGCGGATGCTGACGATTCCGATCTGGGCGCAATCGCGGTGCTTCCCCGCCACGTAGGAGCGACTGCCAGGGTCGTCGCCGACCAGCACGGTGCCCAGGCCAGGCGTTCGTCCTGCTTCGGCTAGCTTTGCCACCCGCCCGGCCAGTTCTTCGCGGATCGCGGCGGCAGTCGCCTTGCCGTCCAGAATGGTCGCAGTCATCGAGCGCTTATTCTGCCTGATCCGCAGATGGAGGCCTTAGCCGAGGCCGGTTAACAGGCCGCGCTGCGCCCAGATCAGAGGTGGCGCTCAGTGATAGAAGTGCCGGACCCCGGTGAAATACAGCGCCACCCCGGCCGCCTGGGCAGCCGCGATGACTTCGTCGTCCCTGACCGAGCCGCCTGGCTCGGCAATCGCCTGCACCCCGGCTTCGGTCAGGATCTCCAGGCCATCGGCGAACGGGAAGAACGCGTCGCTGGCCGCAACCGCGCCGACTGACCGGTCCCCCGCTCTGGTGACCGCGAGGCGGCACGAATCGACCCGGTTGACCTGGCCCATGCCGATCCCGACGCTGGCCTGCCCGGCAGCGAGCAGGATTGCATTGGACTTGACCGCACGGCAGGCCCGCCAGGCGAACTCGAGGTCGGCGAGCACGGACTTCTCGGCCGGTCGGCCCGCGACAAGCTTCCAGCCGTCGGCCGAATCTCCCGGCTCGGTGCCGGAGTCCCGGGTTTGCATTAGCATGCCGCCGCTGATCTGCCGCCAGTCCGGTCTGGCAGCCCGGCCGGCGCCGCCCAGTGCTCCGCCGGCTTCTGCTGCCGGTCCGGCACAGCGAAGCAGCCGCTGGTTCTTCTTCGCGGTCAGAATCTCCAGTGCGGCTGGCTCGAAATCTGGCGCAATGATGACCTCGGTGAAGATCTCGGCAACCTGGGCGGCCATCTCTTCGGTGACGGTGCCGTTGGTGGCGATTACCCCGCCGAAGGCGGACACCGGGTCGCAGGCATGCGCCTTGCGATGCGCTGCCGCGATGTCCGCGCCGAGCGCGATGCCGCACGGATTAGCGTGCTTCATGATCGCGACGCATGGCTGGGTGAAACCAAACGCCGCCCGCCGGGCGGCATCGGCGTCTACGTAGTTGTTGTAAGACATGGCCTTGCCGTGCAGTAC
Source organism: uncultured Actinomycetota bacterium (assembly GCA_963831615.1). Lineage (GTDB taxonomy): Bacteria > Actinomycetota > Actinomycetes > Streptosporangiales > Streptosporangiaceae > JAJYUU01. The sequence continues at coordinate 646,302 of CAWHQU010000011.1, forward strand.
CTCGGCATCGGCAATGCCGGTCTCCGCGCCGGTGAGGCCACCCGCCGACGGCAGGTACAGCGCCGCGCGCTGATGCGGGTTCTCGCCGTACCGCAGGACGTCCTTCCGGGTCCACATCGCGCCGACCGCATCCGGCCAGCCGGTCTGCTCGGCCACTTCGTCGGGCGCGTAGGAGGTCGCGAACCACGACGACACGGCCGCGTCGTAGGCGGCCGTGCGCGCGTAGGCCTGCGCCGCCAGTCGCCGTCGTTGCTCCAGCGTGAATCCGCCTGCCGCGATCGCGGCAATGACGTCCGGGTAGCTGGCCGGGCTGGTTATCACTGAGACGCTGGCATGATTCTTGGCGGCCGCGCGGACCATCGCCGGGCCGCCGATGTCGATCTGCTCGACGCACTGCGCCGGACTTGCACCGCTCGCAACCGTCTGCTCGAACGGGTAGAGGTTCGAGACGAGCAGCTCGAACGGCAGGATGCCAAGCTCGGTCAGCTGCTCACGGTGGCTGCTGCTGGTCGTGTCGGCGAGCAGGCCGGCGTGCACGGCCGGATGCAGCGTCTTGACCCGGCCGTCCAGGCACTCGGGGAAGGCGGTGAGTTCCTCGACCGGCGTGACGGGCAGGCCTGCCCCCGCGATGACCGCGGCGGTAGAGCCCGTCGAAACCATCTGGACGCCGGCCGCATGCAGCGCCCGGGCGAGCGCGGGCAGCCCGTCTTTGTCGTAGACGCTGATCAGCGCCCGCTTTATCGGCATCCTCGTCAACTGCCAATCCTCACTCTCCGGTCCTGTACGGACCAGCCTTCGCGAACCATCCGGCCCACCGTCGCTACCACGAGCGTGCGCTCGGCCACCTTGATCCGCTCGTGCAGCGAGTCCTCGTCGTCGTCGTCGAGCACCGGCACTGCGGCCTGGGCGAGTATCGGGCCACTGTCGATGCCAGGATCGACCAGGATCACGCTGCAACCCGTGATCTTGACCCCGTGCTCCAGCGCGTCGTGAACACTGTGCATGCCGGGAAACGACGGCAACAGGGCTGGATGTGTGTTGATCATGCGGCCGCCGAACCTGCCGAGAAAGTCGCTGCCGACCAGCTTCAGGAAGCCTGCCGCGATGATCAGGTCCGGGTCGAACGCGGCACAGTCGGCCGTCAGGGCCTTGTCCCAGGCGAAGCGGTCCGCCGAATCTTGCACTCGTCGCACGAATGCGGGAATCCCGGCCGCCGCCGCCCTGGCCTCGCCGCCGGTGCCCTCCCGGTCCGCGCCGACGGCGACGACCTCGGCGCCGAAGCCGGGATCTGCGCAGGCGTCGAGTAGCGCCTGCAGGATCGTGCCCGCTCCCGAGACGAGCACGAGCAGTCGGGGTCGTGACTGACTGACGGCGAGCTCCTTTGCCGGGCCTGCCTGGATGGCGCCGTCCTGGCACCGCGGCGGGAAGATGTCCGCGGCTTCAGCGTACCCCGGTGCCTGCAGGCCGATTTCGCTGACCAGAGCGGCACCGTCGGGGGACGGCGGCGTTGCCGGGCGGCCGAAGCCTCACGGCAGCGCCGACGGGCCCGCAGAGGTGCGGCGCTGGCTACTCGGCCGGTCACCGGCCCACGGATCTACGTAGCGGGTATGCCCGTCGGCACTGCGTGCGGTTGCTCGCGCTGGTGCCGGCACCTGCGCTGGGCTGCGGTGCCCGGCAAGTGCGCCGGATTTGCGCAAAGCGCGGTAGTTCGCAAGGCCTGCGGTCACCGCCGCGCTGACGCCGATCTCCAGCGCGGAAATGACGCCGACCTGCCAGGCCGATGGCCCGACAGCGGCTAGCCGCCCGTCGCCAAGCGGGCCGCCGGAGACCGCCGCCAGCAGTCCCAGCAGGGCGCCCGATGCTACGCCGCACGCAAGGCCGAGCAGCGGCGCCGCGTCCAGCGCCAGGGCGGGCGCGGCCCGGACCAGCAGCACACCGCCGAGCAGGCCAGCCAGGTAAGGGACAGCCAGCACGGCCGGCCCTATCCAGCCGGGCATCGCCGGGTGCAGTCCGGGTGGCAGCGCTGCCAGCATCGGAAACGCCGGCAGCTGGGCCAGTGCCGAGCCGGTAGGTGCGACTACCGTGCCGGACCCGAACGCGAAGCCCGGTCCGAGCGCGAAGGCAATGGCCCAGATCACCGCATTCGGCAGATAGCCCAGCTCCAGCACGCACAGCAGGACGGTGCCGATCACGCCTGGAGCGAGATCCCGCTGCAGCGTCGCAGCCTCGTGCAGGTGCATGACCATGGAGACGCCGGCAATCAGTGCGCCGGCCGCGGCCAGCGTGGCGAGCGCCCCAGCGACGCCGACCACGACTGATCTGGGCCGGGGCGGCAGCAGCCGGACTAGCTGGGGCCACGGAGCGAGCGCTCGCGCACCGCCCAGCCCGGCAGCGGTTAGCGCAAGCAGCAGCCCCCATGCCAGCGACTGCGGCAACGACGATGACTCCAGCCCCGACCTGCTGGTCACCGCGAGAGCGCCGGCCAGCAGGGCATACGGCACAGCTACCGCCACCGCGGCGTAGCCCACGTGCCGCAGCCGGTGCACCTGAGCCACCCGCACAACCCACCGGCCGGCCCGCCAGAGCAGCGCACCCGGCAGCAGCGCCAGGCCAAGCGGCAGCAGCCCTATCCGGCCCGCGCCGCGAAACGTGAAGCCCACGTGCTGAGCGACCAGCCAGAGTGCCGCTGAAATGCGGAGCGCGGCGGTCAGCCCTACGCCTTCGTGCGGTGCGGCGATCCAGCCGATCAGCGCCAGCAGCGCCAGCGCGGCCACGCCCGTCGCCGTGACTCCTGCTGCCGCCAGCGCACCTGCCGCCAGCAGCGAGCGCCCGGCCGTGCCGGTGCCGCCGATTCGGCTCCCGGTGCTGCCGGGGCCGGGGTCAGCCGGTCTGCCTTCTGGCTGCCCAGCTTGCGGGCCGGGCTTAACGGCCTGGCGGCCGGGGGCGGCAGAAGCAGTCACAAGGCCCAAGCCTGGCAATCTGGCAGCGCCTGGTGACGGAGGCGCGCCGGGACATGAGCGCGCGGTACTGACTAGCTGGCCTGCATGACCTCTCGGACGAGGCTGGCCGTCTCGCTCGGCGTCCTGCCAACGCGCACGCCGACCTTCTCCAGCGCCTCTTTCTTGGCCTGCGCCGTCCCGGCCGAGCCAGAGATGATGGCGCCCGCGTGGCCCATCGTCTTGCCCTCTGGCGCGGTGAACCCGGCTACGTACGCGACGACCGGCTTGGTGACGTGCTTCTCGATGAAGGCGGCTGCCCGCTCCTCCGCGTCACCGCCGATCTCGCCGATCATCACGATCGCCTCAGTTTCCGGATCAGCCTGGAAGGCCTGCAGGCAGTCGATGTGCGTGGTGCCGATGATCGGATCACCGCCGATGCCGACCGCGGTAGAAAAGCCGATGTCGCGCAGCTCGTACATCATCTGGTAGGTCAGCGTGCCGGACTTCGAGACGAGCCCGATCCGGCCCTGCGAGGTGATGTCGGCCGGGATGATGCCGGCGTTCGACTTACCCGGTGACGCGACGCCAGGACAGTTCGGCCCGACGATCCTGGTGGCGTTGCCGGTGGCTACCGCGTACGCCCAGAATGCGGCGGTGTCGTGCACCGGCACGCCCTCGGTGATCACGATGACGAGCGGGATCCGCGCATCGATGGCCTCGATGACGGCGTCCTTGGTGCCGGCCGGCGGCACGAAGACCACGGAGACGTCGGCGCCCGTCGCTGCCATCGCTTCGCCGACATTCGCGAAGACCGGCACTTGGAGGCCGGACAACTCGACTGTCTGGCCCGCCTTCCGCGGATTGGAGCCGCCCACGACATTGGTGCCGGCCGCGATCATGCGCGCGCCGTGCTTGCGGCCCTCAGACCCAGTGATGCCTTGCACAATGACGCGGCTGTCGGCGTTCAGGAAGATCGCCATGTCATGCTCCGTTCGCGGCCGCGGCGGCCAATTCGGCGGCGCGGCGCGCCGCATCGTCCATGGTGGCGACCTGCTCGACCTGCGGCAAGTTCGCTTCGGCGAGGATCCGGCGACCCTCGGCGGCGTTGTTGCCGTCCAGCCGGACCACGATCGGGTGCGTGACCTGCTCACCCCGCTCGGCCAGCAGAGCCATCGCGGACACGATGCCGTTGGCCACTGCGTCACACGAGGTGATGCCGCCGAACACGTTTACCAGGACGCTGCGCACATCCGGGTCAGACAGCACGATGTCCAGTCCGTTGGCCATGACCTCGGCCGATGCGCCGCCGCCAATATCGAGGAAGTTGGCTGGCCGCACGCCGCCGAACTCCTCCCCGGCATAGGCGACCACATCGAGGGTCGACATCACCAGGCCCGCGCCGTTGCCGATGATCCCTACCGCTCCGTCGAGCTTCACGTAGTTCAGGTGCTTGGCCTTCGCGCGCGCTTCGATCGGATCGACCGCGCCCGGGTCCGCGAACGATGCCCAGTCCTGCCGGAACGCGGCGTTGTCGTCCAGCGTGACTTTGGCGTCGAGCGCGACGACCCGGCCATCGCCGGTGTAGACGAGCGGATTGACCTCGACCAGCGTGGCGTCCTCATCGGTGAACACGGCCCACAGCCGCTCGGCGAGCAGCGCCGCGCCTTCCTGAGCCTCCCCCGGCAACCCGCCAGCCCGGACAATCTCCAGCGCCTTGGCGTGATCCACGCCGGTCAGCGGACTGACCGGGATCTTCGCCAGCGCCTCCGGGTGGGTCCTGGCTACTTCTTCGATCTCGACGCCGCCCTCCACCGAGCACATCGACAAGAACGTGCGCTCGGAGCGGTCGACCAGGAAAGACAGGTAATACTCCTGAGCGATGTCGGTGTCCTCAGCGACCAGAACGGTGTGCACGGTGTGGCCCTTGATGTCCATGCCGAGGATGGCGGCAGCCTTATCCCGCGCCTCGTCCGGCGTATCGGCCAGCTTGACGCCGCCGGCTTTGCCTCTGCCGCCCGTTTTCACCTGTGCCTTGATCACGACAAGGGGTTTCGCGTCGCCCTTCCCGGCGGCCACGAAGCCCTCGGCGATCTGCCTGGCCTCGTCCGCGGTGGCGGCAACTTTGCCGTTCGGAATCGGGACGCCGTATTCGGCGAATAGCTCCTTCGCCTGATACTCGAACAGGTCCACTCGGGTCCGTCCTTCGTGCTCGGGGGGGGTTAGTGCGGCGTGTCCGCCGGCCCGCGGCTGGAAGCCTAGTGCCGGCCTTTCTCATGCGGCCCAACCGGGGTAGCAGGCACCCGGGCTGGCTGCACGGGCACCTCACGGCCGGTCCGGGCAACCAGCCGGCTTGCTAGCCGACGGGTTCGGTGCTGCCTAGCTCCGAGCGGACCCAGTCCACGATCTCGGTGGTCGTCGCGCCCGGAGTGAAGATCTTCGCCACGCCCATCTGCTCGAGCTCGGCGATATCGGCATCCGGGATTATGCCGCCGCCGAATACCGTGATGTCGGTCGCGTTTTTCTCGGCCAGCAGTTCCAGGACCCGGCTGAACTGCGTCATGTGCGCTCCGGACAAGATCGACAGGCCGATGGCGTCGGCGTCCTCCTGAAGCGCCGCGGAGACGATCTGCTCTGGCGTCTGGTGCAGCCCGGTGTAGATGACTTCCACCCCGGCGTCGCGCAGCGCCCGTGCCACCACCTTCGCCCCGCGATCGTGACCGTCCAGGCCGGGCTTGGCGATGATCACCCGGATACTGCTCATGGAACCCTCCGACCAGCCTTGGCGTGCTGCCGACAAGACCGGCAGACGAATTTAGCGTAACCGGCCTGTGCGGTCCCGGCCGCCCGGCTGAGGGCGCTCCATGCCGCCATCACCAGGATGGCCGGCCGCGCTCCGGCCGTCCGTCAGCCAGTGCGCTGGTCAGTCCGTCCAGGTACCGGCCAAGCTGGCTGCCGTCTACGTCGTAGCTCGGGTTCACTTCGGTGAGGACGAGGGCGGCACAGGACGGATCGCGCACCAGCTCCCGCAGGCAGCGCACCGCTTGCTCGAGCCCGACACCCGAGCCGTAGTGCGGGAAGTTGCCGAGCGGCAGGTCCCCGGAGTCGATCACGTCGACGTCAAAGTGGACGATCACCGGGCCGCCGCCGGCTAGCGCGCCGAGCACCTTGCGGGCCGCTGCTTCCGGATCTGCGGACAGCTCGGGACCCTCGGTGTAGCTAACCCCCTGGTCGGCCAGGAAGCTGCGCTCTTCGTCAGTCTCCTCTCGCGGGTCGCAGCCGACGATCGCGAGCCGGGACGGCTGGAGCAGAGGCGGCTGGCCGGCCAGACCGGTCAGCTCAGGCTCGCCATAGCCCAGAAGATGAGCGATCCCGGTGGCGTCCAGTATTCCGGACGGTGCACGTGCCAGGTCGCCAAGGTCTGCGTCACCATCGAGGTAAGCGAGGCCGACGTCCGGATGCACGCGCCGGAAGCCCGCGACCACGCCGAGCGTGATCGTGCAGTCGCCGCCGACTACCAGCGGGCGATGCCCGCCAGCGACCAGTCCGGCCACTGCGTCGGCCACCTGCTGCGCGACCTTTGCCACTGCGCCCAGGTTGCGTGCCTGCGGATGGGCGTGGTCGACCGCGAAGACCGAGCCGGCCACGTCGCCGGTGTCGGTGACGCTGACCCCGGCGGTCCGCAGCCGGCCGACGAGCCCCGCCGCCCGGAGTGCGGCAGGTGCCTGCTCCTGGCCGGCGTGATGTGCCCCGGCGCTGGACGGCACTCCGATCAGGGTCCAGTCGGTGCTGTGACCGGCCACGCCGGCGTTCTCGATCACGTTGGAGCTCATGCCGCATCTCCCGTCCGGCTCGCCAGCCGGCTAAGGCAGCCTTGGCCTGGCCAAGGCTGCTACTGCCCAGTGCCCGTTACCATCTTCTGGACTTTGCTAGTAACGACGTTACAGGTCGCCGCCGCCGTTGTACAACCGGCAGATGTAGAATGGTGGTGACGGTTGCGAACCAAGGAGGCGGCTATGGCAGACGCGCCGGGCCGGACAGCCGGGAATGACCCGCACATCGGCCAGGCCCCCGGCCGTCTCGCGGTGCTGCAGGCGTTCGTCAATACGCTGGACATCGAGCAGGCGACGGACGAACTCACCACCCCGGACGGGCTGGACCGCTGGCTGCGGTCGGCCGGCCTTGCCAGCGGCGGGGCGGGACCGGCTGACCTTGCGCTCGCGGTGGACCTGAGAGAGGCGCTGCGCGGGATCCTCCGGTCGCACGTGGCTCGACGGCCCGCCGAGATAGCCGGCCCGGCTGCCCGGCTTGCCGACATCGCCTCGGCGACGCAAGCCAGGATCATCGCAGCTGCCGATGGCAGCGTCCGCCTGGTCGCGGGCGCGCGCGGCAGTGCGGCGGCACTCGCCGAACTGCTGCTGATTGCCGCCGAGGCCCAGACACTGGGCACCTGGGGCCGCCTCAAAGTGTGCAGCGCCGACGACTGCCGGTGGGCTTTCTACGACCGCTCGCCGACCCGCAGCGGCTGCTGGTGCAGCATGCAGATCTGCGGCTCGCGGGCGAAGGCGCGCGCGTATCGCAGCAGGGCAGCGAGGGCTTAGAGCTTCTCGATAGGCGCGTACCGGAGCACCAGGTGCTTGATGCCGTAGTCGCCGCCAAAGTCGATCTTGGCCTCCGGGTCGTCGCCGCGGCCCTCGACTGACAGCACGGTGCCAAGACCGTAGGCGTCGTGGTTGACCCGGTCGCCGGGCTGCAGCGACGGGACCGGCCGGTTGCCGACGGCGCGGACACCGGGCCGCCTGGCCAGCCGCTCCGAAGCCGGCTGCGTGGCTGCCGACTCATCGCGGCGCCACTCGATCAGCCCGGCCGGTATCTCGGTCAGGAACCGGGATTGCCGGTGATAGCCGGGACGGCCGAACCAGGTGCGCGTCGCCGCCCTGGTCACGTAGAGCCGCTCCATCGCCCTGGTGATGCCGACGTACGCCAGCCGGCGCTCCTCCGCTAGCTCGCGCTCGTCGCCCATAGACCGCTCGTGCGGGAAGACGTTTTCCTCGAGGCCGGTCAGGAAGACGACCGGGAACTCGAGGCCCTTGGCGGTGTGCAAGGTCATCAGCGTGACCATGCCGCCGTGCTCCTCGCCTTCCGGGATCTCGTCCGCGTCGGCAACCAGCGAGACCTGCTCGAGGAACTCCGCTAGCGTGCCGCCCGGATTGCGAGCGTCGAACTCGCGCGCCACCGAGACCAGCTCGGTCAGGTTCTCGATCCGGCTCGCGTCCTGCAGGTCGGACGACGCCTGGAGGTCGGCCACGTAACCGGTCCGGTCAAGCACGGCCTCGGTCAGGTCGCCGACCGGGCTGCCGGCCACGACCATCTCGCGCAGCCCGGTCATGAGGTCGTTGAAGCCCTCGATAGCGCGCGCCGAACGTGCCGCCAGGCCGGGCACGTCCTCGGGCCGGGCCAGTGCGGCCGCGAAGCTGATCTTGTCGCGATTCGCCAGCGCGGCCACGTACTCCTCGGCCCTGTCACCGATGCCGCGCCGGGGCGTGTTGAGCACCCGGCGCAGCGACACCTCGTCGTCCGGGTTGGCCGTGAGCCGCAGGTAGGCCAGCAAGTCCCGGACCTCGCGGCGCTCGTAGAACCGGACGCCACCGACGACCTTGTACGGCAGCCCGGACCGGATGAAGACTTCCTCGAAGACGCGGGACTGCGCGTTGGTGCGGTAGAACACCGCGACCTGACCGGGCGCCGCCTCGCCGGCATCGGCCAGCCGGTCGACTTCCTCGGCCACGAACGCTGCTTCGTCGTGTTCGCTGTCAGCCACGTAACCGGTGATCGGCGGGCCGTCCCCTGCCTCGGACCAGAGATTCTTCGGGATTCGGCCGGGATTGCGGGAGACCACCGCGTTGGCTGCCGCCAGGATGTTCTGAGTCGAGCGGTAGTTCTGCTCGAGCAGGATCACCCGCGCGCCGGCGAAGTCGCGCTCGAATTCCTCGATGTTCCTGATGGTGGCGCCGCGGAAGGCGTAAATCGACTGATCGGCGTCTCCGACGACGACTAGCTCGGCGGGCGCCTCGCCGCCTGACCCGGCTAGCTCGCGAACCAGGACATACTGCGCGTGGTTCGTGTCCTGGTACTCGTCTACCAGGACATGCCGGAACCGTTCCCGGTACTCGGCAGCCACCTCGGGGAAGGCTTGCAGCAGGTTGACGGTCACCATGATCAGGTCGTCGAAATCCATTGCCCCGGCCGCCACCAGCCGGCGCTGATACTCCGCGTACGCCTCGCCGAGTGTCTTTTCCCGGTAGCCGCTGGCCCGGCTGAGGACCGTCTCATAGTCGATCAGCTCGTTCTTCAGGTTCGAGACCTGGTTGATGAGCCCTTTGGGCGGGAAGAACTTGGCGTCCAGCTCAAGCTCCCGGCAGACCAGGGCCATCAGCCGCTGCGAGTCAGCCTGGTCATAAATCGAGAAGCTGGACGGGTAGCCGAACCGCCGCGCCTCCCGGCGGGCGATGCGCACGCACGCTGAGTGAAAGGTCATCAGCCACATCGACCGCGCTCGGGCGCCGGTCAGCGAGGTGGCCCTGGCCGCCATCTCCCCGGCGGCCTTGTTCGTGAACGTAATGGCGAGGATCTGGCTCGGCGCCACGTCCCGCTCGGCCAGGAGGTAGGCGATCCGGTGGGTGAGCACCCGGGTCTTGCCCGAACCCGCGCCGGCCACGATCAGCAGGGGGCTGCCCTCGTGCAAGACGGCGGCCCGCTGCTGCGGGTTCAGCCCGTCCAGGAGGGAGTCCACAACCATCGCCGTCACGCGCCTAAGCCTAGGCGGTGGAACCGACATCCGGGCGGCCCCGCGCCCGCGAGCCACGCCAGAGCGCCAGCGGGCCCGCCGCAGACCGTCGTGCGGTCCGTCGGCGGGCCCCAGGCTCAGGATCCGCGGTAGTCCTTATACATCCGGGACGAGCGTCGGAGTCGCCCTGGTCAGCGTCTCCTTGCGGAAGAACGCCGGGTGCAAGATCCGCATGTAGAGGAACACGAGCAGCCCCGCGACCCAGGACATGAGGACGATCACGAAGACACCGCCGATCACCCAGTGCAACCCCGGCACCGTGAAGCTGGTGTAGGACGCTTCATTAGCGCTGTTCATGTCGTAGTCCAGCCACATGCTCCAGCCGCCGAGGAACCAGAGCATCAGGCCGCCGACCAGCGGCAGAATGCCCTGCATCCACAGGTTGCGGGCGCTACTGGTGAGGTTCTTCCGGTAGTACCAGGCACAGGTGATACCGGTGAGCCCGTAGTAGGTAGCGATGAACACGCCGCAGCTAGTCACCGCATCGGCGATCACCTGACCGCCGGACATGTAGTTGAACGCCGCGTAGAGCACGATCGAGATCCCGCCCATGACGAGCGTCGACACCGTCGGCGTGAGGTGCTTGCGGTGCATCTTGGCAAACGATTCCGGCAGTGCCTGGTAGGTCGCCATCGACAACGTGGTCCTCGCCGTGGGCAGGATCGTGGTCTGCGTGGAAGCGGCCGCCGACGACAGCACCATCACGAGTAGCAGCCGGTAGAAGATGTTGCCAATCGTCCCGCCGCCGAAGACCGCGTGCCCGAGCACGGACAGCACGTCACCGGAATTGTTCGGGTTTGCCAGGCCGATGCCCTTGGTCCCGATGCCGGCGAACGACTGCGCGCCGAAGATCGCAATGCCGTAGGTGATCACCAGGATGATCGTGGACAGGATCGCCGACCGGCCGGGCGTCCGGGCGGAGTCCTTGGTCTCCTCGTTGACCGAGAGCGCGGTGTCCCATCCCCAGTAGATGAACACCATCAGGATCAGCCCGGCAGCGAAAGCGCTGAACGACAGGCCCGACGGGCTGAGCCAGTGCCAGCTCGGCTGGATGGACTCCGCCGGGTGATGGCCGGAACCGACGCGGATCAGCGCGACTACCGAAAGCACGATCAGCATCGTGATCTCGATGCTCAGCAGCGCCTTCTGGAAGTTCGCCGAGACCTCGATGCCGCGGTAGCAGATGTAGGTCATGAACACGATCCACAGCACACCGGTCAGCAGAACCCATCCGCTGGCCGGGTTCTTGCCGATGCCGTTGGCGTTGAACAGCAGGAAGATGTACTGGCCGGCTACCTGAGCCAGGCTCGCCATGACCAGGATGTCGGCTGCGACGATGGCCCAGCCGCCCGCCCAGCCAGTCTTCGGGCCGAAGGCTCGGGTGGCCCAGGTGAACGTGGTGCCGCAGTCTGGGTCGGACTTGTTGAGCTCGCTATAGCCAATCGAGGTCAAGATCATCGGCACGAACGCGAGGATCGCAACGAGCGGGGACTTGAGTCCGACCGCCACCACAACGAAACCGAGCGTCGCAGCCAGGCTGTACGCGGGCGCGACGGAAGCCGTCGCGATAACCGTGCTTGAGATCAGGCCAAGGGCACCAGTCTTCAGGCCCTTGTCTTTGGATTCCTCAACCGGCTGCAGCTGAGAGGCAGTGGTGGACATGGACCTGGTAGTCCCCTCCCGAATCGCCCGAACCGTACAGGCCGGGCTGAAATCAACGGTAACGCTTGCCCACTGAGAGTAACCGAGGGCTACGCATTGCGCCTAAGCTTTCCACGGTTCTAGCATGCTTCGCGCGTGATGGCAACGGTTTCAGTTGTATTGTGTGCGAATCGCGACTGGTACCGTCGCAACATCCACGTATGACGAGGCTAGGATCGCTGCATGCGAATACTGCTTGTCGGGGCTGGCGGGGTTGGCACCGCCTTCGCCCGTATCGCCGCCCGCCGCCCGTTCGCCGAACTGGTCATCGCAGATTACGACCTCCCCAGAGCGCAGCGTGCCGCTGCGGCCAAGGACGGCTACACGGCAGTCCGGCTAGACGCCAATGACGAGGCGGCTACCGCTGCTCTGCTATCCGAGTACCGCTGCGACGCGCTGATGAACGCTACCGACCCGCGCTTCGTCATGCCGCTGTTCCGCGCGGCACTGGCTGCCAGGGTGAATTACCTGGACATGGCAATGTCGCTGTCGCATCCCGATCCGGCGGAGCCGTACGCAAAGACCGGCGTCAAGCTCGGCGACGAGCAGTTCGCCATGGCAGCGCAGTGGGAGCAGGCAGGCAAGCTGGCCCTGGCCGGGATCGGCGTCGAGCCAGGCCTGTCCGACGTGTTCGCCCGGTACGCCGCCGACCAGCTGTTCAGCGAGATCGACCAGCTCGGTGTCCGGGACGGGGCGAACTTGACGGTGGCCGGCTACGACTTCGCGCCTACCTTCTCCATCTGGACCACGATCGAGGAATGCCTCAATCCGCCGGTCATCTGGGAGGCCGAGCGCGGCTGGTTCACCACGCCGCCGTTCAGCGAGCCGGAGACCTTTACGTTCCCGGCAGGGATCGGACCGGTCGAGTGCGTGAACGTGGAGCACGAGGAGGTGCTCCTGATGCCGCGCTGGGTGAAGGCGAACCGGGTCACCTTCAAATACGGCCTCGGCGATGAGTTCATCGACGTCCTGAAGACCCTGCACAAGCTCGGCCTGGACTCGACCAAGCCGGTCAGCGCAGGCGGCGCCAGCGTCTCACCGCGAGACGTCGTAGCGGCCTGCCTGCCCGACCCGGCCGGCCTCGGCGATCAGATGTCCGGCCTCACCTGCGCCGGGACCTGGGTCACCGGCACCGGAAAGGACGGAGCGCCGCGCGAGGTATACCTCTACCACGTGGCCGATAATGCCCGGACAATGGCCGAGTACGGCTCGCAGGCAGTCGTCTGGCAGACCGCCATCAACCCGGTCGTCGCGCTTGAGCTCATCGATTCCGGCGCCTGGTCAGGCACCGGCGTGCTCGGCCCCGAAGCGCTGCCGCCGCAGCCGTTCCTTGACCTGCTGACCGAGTACGGCTCACCGTGGGCGTGCGAGGAACGCACGCCGGCCGGCGCCTGACCGCCCGTTAAGCCCTGACCGCGCGTTAAGCCTGACCGCCAGTAAGACAGAGCCATTCATAACCGGAACGGAGTCAACCGTGGCTAATGACCTCCAGAACTTTGTCGGTGGCCAGTGGACCGACCTGTCCTATGACAAGCACGCTGATTTGATTGACCCGAGCACTGGCGAGGTATTCGCGACCGCGCCGGTCTCCGGCGAGGCTGAGGTCGAGGCCGCGGTTGCGTCGGCCGCCAGTGCCTTCCCCGGCTGGCGTGACGCCACACCAGCCGAGCGCAGCCTGGCGCTGCTGCGGATCGCCGATGCGATCGAGGCTCGGGCTGACGAATTCGTCAAGGCGGAGTCCCAGAACACCGGCAAGCCGCTCGGCCTCACCGCGTCGGAGGAGATTCCCCCGATGGTCGACCAGATCCGGTTCTTCGCCGGCGCGGCCCGGATGCTCGAGGGCCGGTCGGCGGGCGAGTACATGTCGGGGTTCACCTCGTTCATCCGGCGCGAGCCCATCGGAGTTTGCGCCGCTGTGACGCCGTGGAACTACCCGATGATGATGGCGGTGTGGAAGTGGGCACCCGCACTCGCGGCCGGCAACACCATGGTGCTGAAGCCATCGGACACCACGCCCTACTCCACGCTGCTGATGGCCGAGCTGATGAGCGAGTTCCTGCCGGCCGGGGTGTTCAACGTGATCTGCGGTGACCGTGACACTGGCCGGGCCCTGATCTCGAACAAGGTGCCGCAGATGGTGTCCATCACCGGCTCCGTCCGGGCCGGCATGCAGGTGGCTGAGGCGGCGGCGGCCGACCTGAAGCGAGTTCACCTGGAGCTCGGCGGCAAGGCGCCAGTTATCGTCTTCGACGATGCCGACCCGGAGAAGGCAGCGGAGGCGATTGCGATCGCCGGCTACTTCAACGCAGGCCAGGACTGCACGGCCGCAACGCGGGTACTCGCCGGCCCGCGCATCCACGACGACTTCACCGCCGCGCTCACCGAGCAGGCTAAGGCGCAGGTAACCGATGGCCCGGACAACACCGACGCTACTTACGGTCCGCTGAACAACGCCAGCCAGCTGGACCGGGTCTCCGGGTTCATGTCCCGGCTGCCCGACCATGCCCGCGTCCTGACCGGCGGCAACCGGGTCGGCGAGAAGGGCTACTTCTACGCGGCCAGCGTGGTCGACGGCCTCGAGCAGGACGACGAGATCATCCAGAACGAGGTCTTCGGCCCGGTCATCACCGTGCAGAAGTTCAGCGACGAGGCCGAGGCGCTGCGCTGGGCCAACGGCACTGAGTACGGCCTGGCGTCCTCGGTATGGACGTCCGACCACGGCCGGGCGATGCGCATGGCCCGCGCGCTGGACTTCGGCTGCGTCTGGATCAACACGCACATCCCGCTCGTTGCCGAGATGCCGCATGGCGGCTTCAAGCACTCCGGCTACGGGAAGGACCTGTCAATGTACGGGTTCGAGGACTACACCCGGATTAAGCACGTGATGTCCTCGCTGGACTAATCAGCGCGCACCCGCCCGTAGGCCGCGTCCGGTGCATACCGGGCGCGGCCTGCTGCTGTCTAGGCGCGGCCTTCTGCTGTCTGACGGTCCAGGATCACAAGCTGCGCTCCGGAAGATGGTCAATCGCCCGGATGGTGCGGCACCCGGCAGCGTACGAGGCTAGGCAGGGGAGTTCGGCGCTTTCATGATCCGGCGGAGTTACGCGCGCCAGGGCGTGCCTAAGTCTCCGCGATCATGGAGTCTCCGCGATCAATGGCGAACTGACGGGGAGGACCGATGCGGTACGCACGCTTCAATCTCAGCCGTCGGTCTCTGTGGGGAGCTATCACGGTCCTCCTTGTGGCCGCCGCATCGTTTGCTGTCGTCTCGGCGGGCAACGCTCCGGCTCGCCCGCCGGCGCAGTCGGGCGCGCCTACCGAATCGGCACTCGTGCATCGCCTGACAACATGCCTGCCACCCGGACAAGCGAAGCCGACCGTCGTTCTGGTCCACGGCGCCTGGGCTGACGCCTCTAGCTGGGCCGGTGAGGTCGCCGTGCTGCAGGCTGCTGGCTACGATGCGCGAGCGATCGCGAACCCGCTGCAGAACCTGACCACCGACTCGGAGGACGTCGCCGCCTACCTCAAGGCCATCCACGGCCCAGTCGTGCTCGTCGGACACTCCTACGGAGGATCCGTCATCACGAATGCAGCGGCCGGCCTCGCTAACGTCAAGCGGCTGGTCTACGTCGACGCGGCCGCCCCGGCGCCAGGCCAGACCACCGGCCAGCTGTCAGGTGCCGGTTCTGTCCTGACCAAGATGAAGCCGGCCGGCTTGTTCTTCACGACCGCCAACCCGACCTCTTCCTCAGGTGCGCCTGAGCTTTACCTGAAGGAGAACATCTTCGTCCACGACTTCGCCGGCGACCTGCCGCAGGCCGAAGCGAGGCTCCTGTGGGCGTCTCAGCGCGGCGCGTCCATGGCTGCTTTCACCACGCCATCGATGGCGGCGGCCTGGAAAACGATCCCGTCCTGGTACTTCATCAGCACCGGTGATCAGATCATCACGCCCGCGTCGGAGCTGGCCATGGCCCACCGCGCGCACTCGCATATCACGATGTTCCATGGCGGGTCGCACCTGACGCTGATTTCGCACCCGAACGCGGTCACTGCCGTCATCGCATCGGCCATCTGCTCGCTGCGCTAACCAGGCGGCCGTCCGCGCCCCGTCCCGCCGCGCCCGGAAACCATAGCTCCGCTAGCGCGCACCCCGGCGAGCGCGGCGGCGCAGGCCGAAGACCACCAGGAGCACCGCAATCAGAGCTGCGACGGCCGGAACGGCACGCTTGAGTACCGGCAGCCCGGCCACATCGAGCAGGTCGATCGCGTCGTTGTCCGGCGGCTGCCAGGAGGTCGGCTCGCGCTGCACGGGTACCTGGACGGCAGGCGACTCGTGCCTGGCCGGCCGCAGCGGCGTTACCTCAGCCAGATCGTCGCTTCCAGCTTCGCCGTCGTCCGCCCCCGGTTGATCCAGCGGAGTCCCGGCGTGCTTGCCTGCCGGCGGCTGCTGCGCGCCGTTCAGGTCCGCCGCCGGTGCGCCAGCCAGCTTCTCTGCCGCCGATGCGGCGGCGGTGGCCGGCGGGGCGGGGGCTGGCGGAGCCGGGGCTGACGGGGCTGTGCCTTCCGGCGGCGCCAGGGTAAGGCCCCGGTCGGCGAGCCTGGCCTCGATGTCGGACAGCGACGCCGGACCGACGCCATCGATGGCTAGCAGCTGCTGACCAGTCCGGCGGGTGAGGTCCCCGAGCGTCTGGATGCCGTCGTGGCGCAGGCTGCTCCAGGCCCGGGTGCTGAGGTTGAGCACGTCGATCGGCAGCGCCTCGTCCGGCGTGCTGTCAGCGAGGGCGACCACGTTCCCGTCCGAAATTTCCTCATCGTCGGCGACATCCGCGGCCTGCGGAGCCTCCGCGGCCAGCATGGCGGCCAGGTTGTCGGCGAAGATGCCGATCAGCCTTCCGCCGACCTCGGTCATGACGCCACGGCCGAACTGGGCTGGCTTGCCAGTCACGTTCAGTGTTGTGTGCACCGTGACGAGGGTCTGGTCGCCGTCAACCGTCAGCTGCGACCGCACGGACGCCGACGCGGTGCCCGCGCCGCGAGTCTCCTTGCCGGACGCTTCCAGCGTGACGACGCCGGCATCCCGGTCCCGCTCGGTGAACTTCGCGGTTCCGGCGTAGGTCATGCTGATCGGCCCGACCTTGACCTTGATCTTGCCGGTGATGTTGTCGCCCTCAACCGAGTCAAGGGTGGCGCCCGGCATGCAAGGCGCCACCCGCTCGACGTCCAGGAGCACGTCCCACGCTCGCTCCACCGGAACCGGGACCGAGA
Organism: uncultured Actinomycetota bacterium; assembly: GCA_963831615.1. Classification (GTDB taxonomy): domain Bacteria; phylum Actinomycetota; class Actinomycetes; order Streptosporangiales; family Streptosporangiaceae; genus JAJYUU01. The sequence continues at coordinate 663,051 of CAWHQU010000011.1, forward strand.
ATGAGTTCTCGAGCTCCATCTGTCAGACTCCTGCCGCTGCCTCCAGAGCACGCCCGGTCAGCACCCGCGCGAGATGTCGCCGGTAGTCCGGCGCTCCGTGCAGGTCCGCAGGCGGCTGCGTTCCCTCGTCCGCACCCGCGGCTGCTTCCCGCAGCGCCTGCGGAGCTGGCCTGCGCTCCGGCGGCAGCCGCCTCGACGGCGGCCGCCCGGATCGGCACCGCACCCATGTTGGTCAGCCCGACCCTTGCCTCGGCCACGTGGCCGTCGGAGCGCCGCACCAGCGCCGCGACGCCGACAATTGCCCACGCCTGCGCGGTCCGGTGGAACTTCTCATAACGATATCCCCAGTCGCTACCGAGCTTGGGCACCCGGATGCCGGTGAGTATCTCGCCGGGCTCAAGCGCCGTGGTCAGGTAGTCGAGGAAGAACTCGGCGGCCGGGATCTCCCGGCCGCCCGCCGGGCCCGCGGCGATCATGGTTGCGTTCAGCGCGAGCGCCACCGCGGGCAGGTCGCCGGCCGGGTCTGCGTGCGCCAGCGAACCGCCGAGCGTGCCCCGGTGCCGGACAGCCGGGTCCGCGACCGTAGCGGCCGCCTCCGCCAGCAGTCCGCAATGCTCGGCGATTAGCGGATCGTGAACGACCTGGTAGTGCGTGGTCCGGGCACCGATCAGCAGATGGTCGCCGCCGTCGGTGACCCCTCGCAGCTCGTCCAGGCCGCCGATGTCGACCAGTAGCTCGGGATAGGCAAGCCGCAGCCGCAACAGTGGCAGCAGGCTCTGTCCGCCCGCGATCACTTTGGCGTCCTCACCGCCGGCGGCCAGCGCGCTCACTGCGTCGCCAACAGACAACGGCCGGACGTAGTCGAATCTGGCCGGGATCATGCCGCGCCTCCGCTCTGCTCACTACCCTGTGCAGGCTGAGTCCGGGCCGGCTGAGGCGCCGCCTGGATCGCCCGCCAGACCCGCTCCGGCGTGCACGGCATGGTGATGTCATTCACGCCGAACGACCTGAGGGCGTCCACGATCGCGTTGACCACAGCAGGGGTCGACGCGATCGTGCCGGCTTCACCAACGCCCTTGACGCCGAGCCGGTTGTTCGCCGGCGTCGTCGTCCGCTCGGTCTGGTACGACGGCAGGTCAGCCGCCGACGGCAGCAGGTAGTCGGCCAGCGTCGTAGTGACCAGGTTGCCCTCGTCGTCGTAGACGCCCTCCTCGTACAGCGCCTGGGCGATGCCCTGCGCGATGCCGCCGTGCACCTGGCCTTCCACGATCATCGGGTTCACCACCACGCCGACGTCGTCGACCGCGACATAGCTGCGGATCTTCACGAACCCGGTCTCGGTGTCCACCTCGGTCGCGCACAGGTGCGTGCCGTGCGGGAACGAGAAGTTGTCCGGGTCGTAGGTGGCGTCGGAGTCCAGCGACGGCTCGACCCCGTCTGGCAGGGCATGCGCCGCGAACGTGGCCAGCGCGATCTCCTGGATCGTCTTGCTGGCCTCCGGGTCGCCCCTGACCGAGAACTGTCCGCCGGAGAACTCCAGGTCGTCCGCGGAGGCTTCCAGCATCGCCGCGGCAATGATCTTTGCCTTGGCGATCACCTTGTCGCACGCGCCAACCAGGGCCAGGCCACCGACCGCGAGAGAGCGCGAGCCGTAGGTGTCCATGCCCTTGGGCGAGACCAGCGTGTCGCCGTGCAGCACCCGGATGTGCTCGAACGGCACCCCGAGCTGGTCGGCCACGATCTGGCTCCAGGCTGTCTCATGTCCCTGGCCGTGCGCGCTGGAGCCGGTCACGACCTCGACCTTGCCGGTCGGCAGCATCCGGATCGAGGCCGACTCCCAGCCGCCCGCGCCGTAGGACAGCGAGCCCAGTACCCGGGACGGCGCAAGCCCGCACATCTCGGTGAACGTCGAGATCCCGATGCCAAGCCGTATCTTGTCGCGGCGCTCGTTACGCTGCCGCTGTTCCTCGCGCAAGGCGTCGTAGTCGAACAGCTCCTTGGCCTTGGCGGTGGCTGCCTCGTAGTTGCCGGAGTCGTAGGTGAGGCCGCAGATCGTGGTGTACGGGAACTCCTCGTGCTTGATCCAGTTGCGTTCGCGCAGTTCGAGCGGCTCGACGCCGAGCTCGACCGCGAGCTCGTCCATGATCCGCTCGATCGCAAACGTCGCCTCCGGCCGGCCTGCACCGCGATAGGCATCGGTCGGCATCTTGGTGGTGAAGACGCCGGTGCACTTGAACGCGTAGGCGTCCATCTTGTAGATGGCCGGGAACATGAACGCCCCGAGCAGCGGCACGCCGGGCGTGACCAGCATGAGATAGGCACCCATGTCGGCGAGCAGATCGACGTCCAGGCCGCGGATCCGGCCGTCGGCATCGGCGGCGATCCTGATCTTCTGCCACTGGTCGCGGCCATGGTGCACGGTCTGGTTGCCCTCGGTGCGGGATTCAGTCCACTTAACCGGCTTGCCAACCTTCCGGCCGATCAGCACAGCCAGCACTTCTTCGGCGGTGACCTGCAGCTTCGAGCCGAAGCCACCGCCCACATCAGGAGCGATCACCCGGACGAGCTGTTCGGGGATGCCGAAGAACGCCGACAGCGCGAAGCGCAGCACGTGCGGGATCTGCGTGGCCGACCACAGCGTCACTTCATCGCCGATCCACTGCGCGACAACCGCGCGCGGCTCCATCGCGCACGGGATCAGCCGCTGCTGCCGGTAGTTCCGTTCCAGCACGACTGGCGCGTCGCGGAATGCCGCGTCCACGTCGCCGTTGGCGAATACCCACTCATAGCTCTTGTTGCCCGCCTCGTGAACTTTCGGCGAGTCCTTGTCCAGCGCGGTGCGGATGTCCAGTACCGGAGGCAGCGGCTCGTAATCCACGTCGATCGACGCGAGTGCATCCGCTGCGGCGTAGCGGTCACGCGCGACCACGACAGCTACCGCTTCGCCCACGTACCGGACCTCGTCGACCGCCATCGGCGGGTGCGGCGGGATGACGATGTCCGGCGTCACCGGCCAGGCACACGGCAAGCTGCCCTGCTCGGCGGCGAAATCCGCCCCGGAGAAGGCAGCGATCACGCCGGGCAGGTCGAGCGCGCCGCTGACGTCGACCCGGGTGATCTTCGCGTGCGCGTACGGACTGCGCAGGAACGCCAGGTGCAGCATTCCCGGCAACCTGATGTTGTCGGTCCAGTTGGTCTGGCCGGTGATGAGCTTGGCATCTTCCTTGCGCAGCCGTGCTTTGCCGAGTTCGGCAGCCGGCGCGTCAATAGTGGCGGTCACTGGGCCACCGCCGCGTCCGCAGCGCGCCTGACAGCCCGGACGATGTTCTCGTAGCCGGTGCACCGGCACAGGTTGCCCTCCAGGCCGTCCCGGATCTCCGCTTCGGTCGGATGCGGATTGTCGCGAAGCAGGTCCGTGGCCGCCATGATCATGCCGGGTGTGCAATACCCGCACTGCAGCGCGTGCTCCTCATGGAACGCTCGCTGCATCGGGTGCAACTCGCCGTTGGCAAGACCCTCAATGGTCGTCACGTCCGACCCGTCCGCCTGGATCGCGAGAACTGAGCAGCTCTTGACCGACTGGCCGTCCATCAGAACCGTGCATGCACCGCAGTTTGAGGTGTCGCATCCGATTGGAGTACCGGTCTTGCCGATGACTTCTCTGAGGTAATGGACGAGCAGCAGGCGGGGTTCGACTTGGTCGGAGTACTTAACGCCGTCAACCGTGACGGTGATGTGCGTCATTCGCTGGCACCTCCGGGGAAATGGCAGATACGCCTGGGCCAAACCTAGGCCGGCAGCCCGCGCTGCACCAGTCCCTCGTGTCGCAATTAGCGATGCCCTCGTAGTGTCACGCACCCGGGCGCTAGCCCGTCTGCACGACCTGGAACGCCTCGGCAAGCCGGCCGTCAGGCAGCCCGGCCTGCGCCGCTGCCCGGCTCAGCCAGGCGCGCAGGAACTTCTCCAGCCCGTCCGGGTCGCCGATCTGGCTGACGTGGCTGCGCAGCGCCGCTAGCTTGCGCGGAAAGGTGTCGGTGATATCGACATAGGTCGTGGGCGTCGGGCTGGCGGAAATCCACACCTCGCTGACGGTCCACGGCTCGAGCTTCTCGTCGGCGAGCAGCTCGGGAAATGCGAACGGGTTGCGCGAGTCCGGGTAGACGGCGTCCAGCGCGGCGGCGCCAACGGCCCGATGGTCGGGGTGGCTGGCGCCCATGCGAGCATAGTTACGCTCCGGCGACGGGCACACGACCCGGTCGGGGCGCAGCAGCCTGATGACCCGCGCCAGGTCCCGGCGCAGCGCGATCGTGGCCTCGACCCGGCCATCCGGGTAGCCGAGGAAGTGCAGGTCGCTCACACCCACCTGGTTGGCCGCCGCGGTCTGTTCCGCCTGCCTGACAGCCACCATGTCGGTGCGAGTCACCGACGGGTCGCTGCCGCCGGCTTCGCCGTTGGTGACAATGCAATAGCTGACCTCGAGGCCGGCGCCGGTCCACTGGGCGATCGTCCCGGCGGCGCCGAAGTCGACGTCGTCCGGATGCGCGGTGATCACCAGGACCCGGCTGACCGGCGGTTGCCCGGCCTCCGGCTGTTCTGTCTGTTCCTCAGGCACCATCTGATCCTAGGGTGGCGACAGCGCACGCGCGGCTGGCGGCCAGTGTTACCGGACGCCGGGCAGGGTACCGGGTGATCAATCAGACACTCAGTTAGGGTGGATGCCGTGACGACTTTCTCGGCAGATCGGTCATATGCGCAGACATTGGACGCCGCAGATCAGCTCGCGACGTTCCGCGACAGGTTCGTCCGGCAGGACCGTGAGCTGATCTACCTGGATGGCAACTCCCTGGGCCCGCTGCCGGTGCGCACCCAGGCACGCATCGCCGAGGTCGTGGACCAGGACTGGGGCGTCGGCCTGGTGCGGTCCTGGGACAAGTGGATCCAGCTGCCGAGGCAGGCCGGCGACATGGTGGGCGAGCACCTGGTCGGCGCGGCGCCAGGCCAGCTAACCGTCTGCGACTCCGTCACGATCAACCTGTACAAACTCGCCTGGGCGGCCTTGGACGCGCGGCCCGGACGGGACGTCATCATCACCGACGACGACAACTTCCCCACCGACCGGTACGTGCTGCAGGGCATCGCCGCGCAACGCGGCTGCGAACTGCGAACCATCCACACCGACATCGACGCCGGAGTCAGCGAGGAGACGCTCACCGAAGCGCTCGACGACCGGGTAGCGCTCGTCGAGTTGTCGCATGTCGCTTACCGCAGCGGCGCGCTCGCCGACATGACCAGGCTCACCGAGCTTGTCCACCGGGCAGGTGCCCTCATGCTCTGGGACCTGTGCCACTCGGTCGGCGCCGTGCCGGTGGAACTCGACGCCTCCGGCGCTGATCTGGCCATCGGCTGCACGTACAAGTACGTGAACGCCGGACCGGGCGCGCCGGGCTTCCTCTATGTCCGCGAGGATCTGCAGTCGCTGCTGCGGCAGCCGATCTGGGGCTGGTTCAGCCAGCACGACCAGTTCGCCATGGGCCCGCGCTACGACCCGGCTCCCGGCATTGACTCGTTCCTCACCGGCACCCCGAACATCATCGGCGCGGTCGCGGTCGAGGAAGGCGCCAGGCTGATCGGCGAGGCCGGGCTGCCGGCCCTGCGGGCCAAGAGCATCGAGCTGACCAGCTACCTCATCGCGCTCGCCGACGAGTGGCTGGGGGCGCTTGGCTTCACGATCGCCTCACCGCGCGAAGCCGCGCGCCGAGGCGGTCATGTCACCTTGCGGCATGATGATGCCTGGCCAATCAGCCAGGCACTGATCAGGGCAGGCGTAGTGGGCGACTACCGGACGCCCGACCGGCTCAGGCTCGGCCCTATGCCGCTCACTACGAGCTTCACCGAGGTCTTCGACGCAATGGACCGGCTCCGCGAAATAACAGCGGCCAAGTCCTACGCCGATGTCCCGCTCGAACAGCAACGCGTTACCTGACGCCGACGCGCGCGCAGCCCGTCAATTGACGCACGCTATGTCAGATCTTTAGGCTCCGGAAGGTGCCTCCGTACGGGCAGATAGACGCCGATTACAGCAAGCAGCTGAGATCGACTGCCGCCGATGGGCCTATTTACATGCTCGGCCTGGAGAAATTCCGGCCCGATATCGAGCGCGGCACCGTGCGCGCGGTACCGCACCGCCAGGCCGGGCTGTTCTACGCCCCGATCCCGCTGCTTGCCTCCGCCGGAGCGGCGCTGTGCTTTGCCGCCGAAGTCGTGGCGAGCTCTGGCGGCTGGGATCGCGTTGCCGTGATTGGCTACCGGACGAGGAAATCGTTCGTAGACCTTGCCTACGAGCCAGAGTTCCTGGGCTGGCATAGCGCCAAGGAACTGCGCCTGGAGCGCTCGGTGGTGATGGGCATGTTGCCGGCCGGCCACCTGCCCGGCGGAGCCCGCTCGGGCCGGATCCTGCTGGAGGCGTGGGCGGGGCCGCCGCCGGCCCTGCTGGCCTCGGGACCTGCCACCGTTTTCGACGTCGAAGGCACGCTCGTCGGCGATGGCAGCAGGTGGACCGGAGCTCGCTTCACGCCGATCGAGCCGGGTACCTCGCTGCCGCTTCGAGCCGCCACGCCGGGATACCAGGCACTGCTCCTCGAACCGACGATCGAACGCTGGCGATGGCCGTGACGACGACTAGCGCCAGCGCCGGGCCTGGCACGGCCGTCGACTTCCATTTCGACATCATGTGCCCGTGGGCTTATCAGGCGTCGTTGTGGATCCGGGATGTTCGTGACCAGCTCGGACTCGAAGTGGGCTGGCGGTTCTTCAGCCTCGAGGAGATAAACCGCGCACCAGGCAAGAAGCACCCCTGGGAGCGGGAGTGGTCCTACGGCTGGTCGATGATGCGCATCGGCGCGCTGCTCCGCCGGATCGAGCCGGGCCTGGTCGACCAGTGGTATCTGGCCGCGGGCACCGCGCTGCATGTGGACGGACGCCAGCCGCATCGCAGAGAGGTGGCCGAGGAATTGCTCACGCAACTCGGCCTCGATCGCGACCTTGTCGGCCAGGCCATCGATGATCCGAGCACCAGCGACGAGGTGCGGGCCGATCATGAGCGGGTCGTCAGCCTCGGCGGCTGGGGAGTTCCGACGCTGGTGTTCGGCGGCGACCGGGCGCTGTTCGGGCCCGTCCTGATCGAGCCGCCCGCGGGCGCCGCCGCGGTCCGCCTCTGGCAGCTGATGGTGGGCTGGCTGGAGTTCCCTAACCTCTACGAGGTGCAACGGCCAAAGAGCCAGCACGACCTGGCGGCGATCGCTGCCACGTTCCGGCCCTATCTGGAGGCACGGGACTGGATCACCATTCAGAAGGAGACACCGTGACCGACCTGGCCACCATCCGGACGTCGCTGGCGCAGTCCTTCGACGCCGTCGAGTCGCTGGCGTCGCGGCTCAACGGCGATCAATGGCAGGCGCAATCGCTATGTCCGGACTGGGACATGCGCGGGGTCGTCACGCACCTGGGCATGATGGAGCGGGTCATGACCGGCTGGCTGCCGGCCAGCGCCCAGGATGTGCCGCCGCTGGACCGGATCGGGCCGTACCACGACGAGACCGCCGCCCTCGACAACACAGCGTTCGCGGGCCGGATCGCCGATATCTTCACTGCCCGGCGCGATGACTTGTCCGGGTTGCAAGAAGAGGATCTGGACCTGCCGTCGTGGTCGCCGATCGGGCCGCGAAGCTATGGCGGCTTTCTCCAGATGCGGATCTTCGACTTCTGGGTGCACGAGCGCGACATCACCACCCCGCTCGGCTGGGCGTCCGACGATGGCGGCGCCCGCGCCGAGATCGCCCTCGGCCAGGTCGAGAGCTCGATCGGCTATATCGTCGGGAAGAAAGTGGGCCTGCCTGACGGCTCCAGCATCGTCTTCCACCTCACCGGCCCTGTCATCCGCGACCTCTCCGTGGTCGTCGACGGCCGGGCCAAGGCGGTCGACCACGTGGGCCAGCCCGATGTGGAGCTGACGACCGATACGGTCACGTTCATTCAGCTCGCTGCCGGCCGCATCGACCCGCAAGCGCAGATCGACGCCGGCAAGGTGAGCTGGACAGGCAACGACGACTTCGGCAACCTAGCTGCCCGCAACCTGCGGTTCACCATCTGACCGAGCCTTCTGAGACCCGCGGCCGAAAGCGCCGGCCTCGGGCCGTCCCGCCTGTTCCATACACGGCGCATACGCTGCGGCAGCAACCCGCTAAACTTAGTTGCCGAGAAGCAAACAAATCAGCGGCGGTGCGGCGAGGAGGGCTCAGCAGACGTGGCGCGACCCATCAGCGGCAGCGGCTCCGGCCACGGATTCTGGCGGTCCACGTTCTCGTCCCTGAAGGTCCCTAACTACCGGCTGTACTTCACCGGCCAGTCGATCTCGCTAGCGGGCACGTGGATGCAGATGACAGCCCAGTCCTGGCTGGTGCTGGTGCTAACCCAGTCGAGCACGGACCTGGGGCTGGTGGTCGCGCTGCAGACGCTGCCGGTGCTGCTGCTCGGGCCGTACGGCGGCGTCGTCGCCGACCGCGTCGACAAGCGCAAGCTGATGATCGGGCTGCAGACGGCCATGGGCTGCCAGGCTCTGGTGCTCGGGCTGCTGACCGTGTTCGGGGCGGTCAGGTTCTGGCAGGTCTGCCTGCTCGCGGTCGTTCTGGGGCTGAACAACGCCTTCGAGAACTCAGCCCGGCAGGCATTCGTCCGCGAGATGGTCGGCAAGGACGAGTTGCGCAACGCCATCACGCTCAACTCGGTCACGGTAAACGCGGCTCGCGCGGTCGGCCCGGCAATCGGCGGTGTCCTCATCGCTACGGTCGGTGTCGGGGTGTGCTTCCTGGCCAACGCCGCGAGCTTCGTAGCCGTCGTCACCTCGCTGCTCATCATGAACACCCGCGCCCTGCAGCCCAGCCCGCCCGCGCCGCGGGCCCGCGGTCAACTGCGCGAAGGGCTGCGCTACGCGGCACGGACACCGAACATCGCGGTCCCGCTCGCCATGATGGGCCTGGTCGGCATGCTCGCCTACGAGTTTCAGGTGTCAATCCCGGTACTGGCCAAGCACACCTTCCACGGCGGCTCGGAGGCCTATGGCTTCCTCACCGCCGCGATGGGGATCGGCGCAGTGGTCGGCGGACTGCTGGTCGCGGCGCGCGGGCGCACCGGGCTCCGGTCGATGATCATCGCAGGGACCGGCTTTGGCGCCGCCATCATCGTCTGCGCCTTCTCGCCGGTCATCGGCGTTGCCTACGCGGCGATGCTATTCGTCGGCTGGGCGAGCGTCTCGTTCATCGCGATCGGGAACTCGACGATTCAGCTCGCGTCCGATCCGAACATGCGCGGCCGGGCGATCGCACTCTGGCAGGTCGCTTTCCAGGGCACGACCCCGATCGGCGGCCCGCTGATCGGCTGGATCATCGACCAGAGCAACCCGCGCGTCGGGCTAGCCGTCGGCGGAATCTCCTGCCTGGTGGCTGCAGCTGGCGGATACGCCCTCAGCGTGCGATATCGCAATCGCGCACCGGGGGTCAGTGCTGATCCCGCGGCCGGATCTCACTCCGGGCCGACGGCCGTGGGCATGCGGAAGCGGGCGTAGCGTGGCCAACGGCCAGTCCTCGCTCCACGCGTCTCGGGCCGTACCTCGTCAGCCAGTGGTGGCGTCCGCCAGCCCGCGGAGCACGCCCGCGGCCGTCGGTCCGGACCGCGAGATCCCCGCTACTCCCATTCGATCGTGCCCGGCGGCTTGCTAGTGATGTCCAGCACAACACGGTTGACCTGCGGCACCTCGTTGGTAATCCGGGTCGAGATCGTGGCCAGCACCTGGTCAGGCAATCGTGCCCAGTCCGCTGTCATCGCGTCCTCGCTGGTCACCGGCCGGAGCACGACCGGGTAGCCGTAGCTGCGGCCGTCCCCCTGAACGCCAACGGACCGGACGTCGGCCAGCAGCACCACCGGGCATTGCCAGATCTGCCGGTCCAGGCCCGCCGCCGACAGTTCAGCGCGAGCGATCGCGTCGGCGGCCGACACGATCGCGAGCCGGTCCGCGGTCACCTCACCGACAATCCTGATCGCCAGGCCGGGGCCGGGGAACGGCTGCCGCCAGACGATCTCATCGGGCAGGCCGAGCTCGGTGCCGACCTGCCGGACCTCGTCCTTGAACAAGTCGCGCAGCGGCTCGACCAGTTCGAACTTCAAGTCCTCCGGGAGGCCGCCGACGTTATGGTGCGATTTGATGTTGGCGGCGCCGGTACCGCCGCCAGATTCGACCACGTCCGGGTACAGCGTTCCCTGGACCAGGAACGGGGCAGCATCGCTCTCGCCCGCTATCTCCCGGGCTGCCTGCTCGAATGCCCTGATGAATTCGCGGCCGATGATCTTTCGTTTCTGCTCCGGATCAGCCACCCCGGCGAGCGCTGCCAGGAAGGCGCCGGCCGCGTCGACGACCTTGAGCTCCACGCCGGTCGCTGCGACGAAGTCCTTCTCGACCTGCTCGGCCTCGCCCGCCCGCAGCAGCCCGTGGTCCACGAAGACACAGGTCAGCCGGGAGCCGATAGCGCGCTGAACGAGAGCTGCCGCGACGGCCGAGTCCACGCCGCCGGACAGCCCGCAGATCGCGCGGCCGTCGCCTACCTGGGCCGCGATCCGCTCGGTTTGCTCCTCGATGACACCGCGCATGGTCCAGGTCGGCTCGCACCCGGCGGCTGCCAGGAAACTGCGGAGCATGGCCATCCCGTGCTCGGTGTGCAGGACCTCGGGATGGAACTGCATTCCGTAGAGCCGGCGGCCCGGCGCCTCGGCAGCCGCAACCGGGGTACCGGCCGTCGTCGCGGTGATCGTGAATCCGGGCGGCGCTTCCGCGCAGGTGTCACCGTGCGACATCCAGACCCGCTGCTCGGCAGGCAGGCCGCCGAGGAGTACCCCGTTATCAGCCGCGGCGCGAAGGTCGGTTGCCCCGTACTCCCCCGTTCCGGTATGGACGACCTTTCCGCCGAGATCACGGACCATGAGCTGGAATCCGTAGCAGATGCCGAGGATCGGGACTCCGGCGGTGAGCAGGCCAGCCGGGGCAGGCGGAGCGCCTGCCGCGTAGACCGACGAGGGGCCGCCCGACAGGATAACGGCGGACGGCCGGAGCGCCAGCATCTCCTCCGCGCTCATGGAATGGGGCACAACCCGCGAGTAGACATGACACTCGCGGACCCGGCGGGCGATCAGCTGTGCGTACTGGGCGCCGAAGTCGACGACCAGAACGGGCCCCGATTCGAGGGCGGCGGACTCGGCGCGAACCGCACCGCCCTGATCCCGATCAGTCATGCCGACGAGTTTAGTTGGCGGGACCGGCTGCGCCCGGTTCCTCGTCCTGCGCCGGTGCCGGGCTGACCAGGACCCTGGAGATCCGGCGGCCGTCCAGCTGGGTGACGGTCAGCTTCCGGCCGGCCACCTCGGCCGATTCACCGTTCTCCGGAAGGTGACCGAGCGCGGCGAGCAAGTAGCCGGCCACTGTCTCGTACGGCCCTTCGGGCAGCTCCAGGCCAGTCTGCTCGGCGAACTCGTCCAGGTTCAGCAACCCGTCGACCTCGAGCTCGCCGCCGTGAAGCTGCCGCGGATGGCTGGCTTCTTCGTCGTACTCGTCCTGAATGTCGCCGATCAGCTCTTCGACAAGATCTTCCAGCGTCACGATCCCGGCCGTGCCACCGTATTCGTCCACCACGATCGCCAGGTGCGCCCGGTCCCTGCGCATTTCCGACAGCGCGGACAGCACCATCTTGCTGATCGGCAGGAACTTGACCGGCCGGCAGACCTCGCCGACCTGCCGCGACCCGAGCTGGGCCCGGCTATCCAGCAGGTCACGGGTGTGCACGAAGCCGATCACGTCGTCGTAGGACTCTTGGTAGACCGGGAACCTCGAGTACCGGGAGTGCTCGGTTGCCGCAACAGCCGCGGTCAGCAGCATCGCTGCGGGAAGGAATTCCACCTCGGTACGCGGCACGAGCACCTCGCGGATCTGGCGTTTGCCAGGCGTCGAAGACCTCGCCCACGATGTGCCGCTCGTCCGGACTGAGCGCCTGGTGGCCGGCGACAAGGTCGCGGAGCTCCTCGTCGGTCATCACCCCGCGAGTCTTGGCCGGGTCGCCGCCGAGCAGCCGCACGACCACGTTTGTCGACTTGGACAGCAGCCAGACCAGTGGCCTGGCCAGCATCGACAGCCGGTCGACAACCGGGCCGGCCACCAGCGCAACCCGCTCATTTCGCTGCAATGCCAGCCGCTTGGGGGCTAGCTCGCCGAAGACCAGGGTGAAGAATGAGATGACCAGGGTGACCGCGATCAGCGCCACCGGGTCCGCCACATCCCGCGGCATGAGCTTGGAGAGCTTGGTACCGAGCCGGTCGGACAGCAACGCAGCCCCGAACGCGCCGGACAGCAGCGTTGCCAGGGTGACGCCGATCTGCACCGAGGACAGGAACCTGTTGGGATCCTGAGCCAGCTTTGCCGTGCGCTGGCCCCGCTTGCCATGCCTGCCAAGGGCCCGGACTTGCCCTTCACGCAACGACACCAGGGCCATCTCGGCAGCAGCGAAGAAGCCGCCGATCAAGATCACGGCGAGGACGAGGAGAATATCCCAGCCGACGCTGCTCACGTCCGGATCCCCGACCCTCGCTGATGTGGCTTGCGCGAAGCTGCCGTCCCCCGGGTCTGGCAGCAGCCGGAACCCGGCCGCGCGGTAATTTGCAACAGTCTATGCAGTCTGCCCGCGGCAACGAGCCGTACTCGCTTAGCCTGTCCGGGCAACGCTGCGCGGATGCCGCAATGGCGAAGACTTTTCGGTCTAGACAAGTATCGTCGCTTATGACCCGGTAAGGCAGTCGAAGGACAGGTGGGCACGTGGCTGGTGTATACGACGAGGCCGTCGCGATCGCGGCTGAGCTGACTGAGCTCCGCAGGGCGATCCACGCGGAGCCGGAGATCGGCCTCGACTTGCCTGCTACCCAGCGCAAGGTGCTGGACGCGCTGGCTGGGCTGCCGCTGGAGATCAGCCTCGGGACGAGCCTGAGCTCGGTTACCGCCGTGCTGCGCGGCGGCAAGCCCGGCAAGACCGTGCTGCTGCGGGCCGATATGGACGCGCTTCCGGTGACCGAGCGATCCGGCATGCCGTACGCGTCACGGATTGACGGTGCCATGCATGCCTGCGGCCACGACCTGCATACCGCGATGCTGTGCGGCGCCGCCAGGGTGCTGTCAGCGCACGCGGATGAGCTGACCGGGAACGTCATCTTCATGTTCCAGCCCGGTGAGGAGGGACCCGGCGGCGGCCGGATCATGGTCGCCGAGGGCGTGCTGGACGCGGCAGGCGACCGGCCGGTCGCGGCTTACGCCTTGCACGTCGCGTCCGGCTTGCTGCCGCTCGGACTGTTCGCCAGCCGGGCCGGCACGATCATGGCGGCGGCGGACACATTGCACGTTACGGTGCACGGTCGCGGCGGGCACGGTTCGCAGCCGCATCGCGCGGCCGACCCGGTGCCGGTCGCCTGTGAAATCGTGCTCGCCCTGCAGACGATGGTGACCAGGCAGTTCGACGTGTTCGATCCGGTCGTGCTGACCGTCGGCACGTTCCACGCCGGCACCGCCGACAACGTGATCCCGGACGACGCGCACTTCGTCGCGACGATTCGCACGTTCTCGCCGCAAGCGCGGGACGCGGTCCAGAAGGCTGCGCCACGGACAGCCCTCCAGGTCGCGGCGGCGCACGGCCTGACCGCGACGGCAGAGTTCCGCGACGGCTACCCGGTCACCATCAATGACGCGGCCGAGCTGGCATTCGCCGAGCAGACCGTCGCTGGCCTGCTCGGCGACGGCCGTTACTTCGCCGCGCCCGACCCGCTGACTGGCTCAGAGGACTTCTCCTACGTCCTCGAGCAGGTACCGGGCGCGTTCCTGATGCTCGGTGCATGCCCCGCTGACGCCGATCCGTTCGCCGCCCCGTTCAATCACTCGGCCGAGGCCGTCTTCGACGACGCGGTGCTGCCGGACGGCACGGCGCTGTATGCCGAGCTGGCCGTGGAGCGCCTGGCGCAGGCCGCGGGGGCCTAGCGCTCAGCTAGTCGCGGGCTAGAGGCTTGCGACGTCTGCCTGCTTGGCCCGGACGGCGTCGGCGGCCTCACGCAGCGAGGCGCGCTCGGACTCGGTCAGGTCGCGCTCCACGACCCGCCGGACGCCCTCGCGGCCAAGCTCGGCCTCGACGCCGAGGTAGACGCCGGAGATGCCGTACTCGCCATCGACCCAGGCGCAGACCGGCATGACGGCACCGGCGTCCTCGGCCACGGCCTTGGCCATCCGGGCCGCGGCGGCCGACGGCGCGTAGTACGCCGAGCCGGTCTTGAGCAGCGCCACGATCTCGGCGCCGCCGTTACGGGTCCGCTCGACCAGCTGCTCGATGTCGGCCGCCGGGAGGAGATCGGCCAGCGGCTTGCCGTCGACCGTGCAGGCTGACGGCACCGGCACCATCGTGTCGCCGTGTGAGCCGAGGGTTAGCGTCTGGACGGACCCGACCGGCACGCCAAGACGGTCAGCGACGAAATAGCTGAACCGGGCGGTGTCGAGCATCCCGGCCTGGCCCATCACGCGGCGGGCCGGGAACCCTGACACCTTGGCCGCCAGCGCCGTCATCTCGTCCAGCGGGTTGGAAACCACGATCAGGACCGCGTCGGGCGCCTGCTTGACTACCTGCTCGGCAACGCTCCGGACGATCTTGGCGTTGACGCCGATCAGGTCCATGCGGCTCATGCCCGGCTTACGGGGCAGGCCCGCGGTGATCACGACGATCCCCGAGCCGGCGATTGCCTCGTAGCCTTCGCCGGCAGGCCCGGTTGTCTGGCCGGTCACCTTGGTCTCGAAGCCCTCGATCGGCCGCGACTGGCTCATGTCGAGCGCCAGGCCCTCCGGCTTGCCCTCGACGATGTCGGTCAGTACGACCTCGTCGAAGATGTCGTACTCGGCCAGTCGCTGCGCCGTGGTCGAGCCGTAGAAACCGGCGCCGACAACCGTTACCTTCCCTCTGCGGGCCATTGAAGTTATCTCCTCGTAACTGCAGTTCTCGGATAGGGCGTGGACCTGGGGGCGTCCGGCTCCGGAGTCAGGACACCGCCATCGCGACGCGCAGATTCTCATCGAGGACAGCGAGGAATTCCTCAGTGGTGAGGAACGGCGTGTCCTTGCCGACCAGCAGCGCCAGGTCCTTGGTCATTTTGCCGCTCTCGACCGTCTCCACGCAGACCCGCTCCAGCGTTTCGGCGAAGGCGGTGACCTCTGGCGTGCCGTCCAGCTTGCCGCGGTGCGCCAGCCCTCTGGTCCACGCGAAGATCGACGCGATCGGATTGGTCGAGGTTGGCTTACCCTGCTGATGCTGGCGGTAATGCCGGGTCACGGTGCCGTGCGCGGCCTCCGCCTCAACCGTCCTGCCGTCCGGCGTCATCAGCACGCTCGTCATCAGGCCGAGTGAGCCGAAGCCCTGGGCGACGATGTCGGATTCCACATCACCGTCGTAGTTCTTGCAGGCCCACACAATGCCGCCGTTGCCCTTGATGACCTGCGCGACCATGTCGTCGATCAGCCGGTGCTCGTAGGTGATGCCGGCTGCCTCGAACTCCGCCTTGAACTCTGTCTCGTACACCTCGGCGAACAGGTCCTTGAACCGGCCGTCGTAGGCCTTCAGGATCGTGTTCTTGGTGGACAGGTAGAGCGGGAAGCCGCGGCCGAGCGCGAACCGCATCGTTGCCCTGGCGAAGTCAACGATCGAATCGTCGAAGTTGTACATGCCCATTGCCACGCCGCCGCCGGTGAAGTCGGCGACGTCGAAGTCCAGCGACGCGGTTCCGCCATCGGCCGGCACGAACGAGATCCGGACGGTGCCCGGTCCCGGCACAACAAAGTCGGTAGCCCGGTACTGGTCGCCGTGGGCATGCCTGCCGATCACGATCGGGTCGGTCCAGCCGGGCACGAACCGCGGGATGGTGGAGACCACGATGGGCTCGCGGAACACCACTCCGCCCAGGATGTTCCTGATGGTGCCGTTTGGCGAGCGCCACATCCGCTTGAGGCCGAATTCACTGACCCTGGCCTCGTCAGGCGTGATCGTGGCGCACTTCACGCCTACGCCGTGCCGCTTAATGGCATTCGCCGCGTCAATGGTGACCTGGTCGTCTGTCGCGTCGCGATGCTGTATGGACAGGTCGTAATACTCAAGCTCGATGTCCAGGTACGGCAGGATCAGCTGGTCCTTAATGAATCTCCAGATGATCCGGGTCATCTCATCGCCGTCGAGTTCAACGACGGGGTTTAGCACCTTGATCTTCGACATGCAGCTGCGTTCCCTTCATCGCGCCGGCGTCGTTACCGCCGCGAAACCCTGGCCGGGCCCGTTACCAGCCCGGTCTTCCGTCCTGTCCTGCGACCGCCGCGGTCATCAGCTGGTGACCCTGGCGAGCAAACCCGCGACCAGCAGGCCAACGCCGAGTGCGGCTAGCGCGGCGACGTCAATAAGGCGCCGCCGGGACGCAAGCATCCCGGCTCTGTCGTCCGGTAGTACCAGCCTGATCAACGACCCTGCCAGCAATGCACCGGCTATAACCAAAATACCGCCCTTCACGGCCTGCCCACCGCTGCGAACCGTCGCCAGGCCCGCCACCAGGCCGGCCGCCACGACGCAGTACGGAAGCTGGGCCAGCCAGCCCCGGCGGCTGCCGTCGCCAGACCCGCCGCGGGCCTGACGTGCGCTGGCCCTGGGCGAATGCTTTACGGCGGCATGCTTCACCGGGCATCGAGCGGCACCCAGCGCAGGCCGCGCTCTCCGATGTACTCGCTGTCCGGCCGGATAAGCCGGTTGTCGGCATGCTGCTCGATGACATGAGCCGTCCAGCCCGCCATCCGGCTGGCAGAGAAGACCGGCGTGAACAAGTCGGTCGGGATGCCGAGGTAGTGGTACACCGTGGCGGCGAAGAAGTCGACGTTCGGGAACAGGCCCTTCTCCGCCAGCACGACCTCTTCCATCCGGCGGGACATCCGGTAGTAGGTGTCGTCGCCGCTGGCGGCTGCCAGTTCTGCTGACATCTTCCGCAAATGCGTGGCCCGCGGGTCCTCGGTCTTGTACACCCGGTGCCCGAAGCCCATGATCTTCTCACCCTGCGCCAGGCGCTGGCTCACCTGATGGCTGACCGCGTCCAGCGGGTCGCCACCTGACTGCCTGATGGCCTCGCAGACCCCGCATCACCTGCTCGTTCGCCCCGCCATGTAGTGGCCCGGACAAGGTGCCGAGTGCCGCGACCACGGCCGAGTGCATGTCTGCCAGCGTCGCCGCACACACCCGGGCGGCGAAGGTCGACGCGTTCATCGTGTGGTCAGCGTGCAGCACCAGGCAGATGTCGAGGATCTCGGCCGTCCGTGGCTCCGGCCGCTGGCCGGTCAGCTGCAGCAGGAAGTTGGCAGCAGTGCCCAGATCGGGATCGGGCGGCGGCACGTCCCGGCCGAGCCGCGCAGCGTGGTAGGCGGCGATCAGCACCGGCTGCTGGGCGGTGAGCCGGGCGGCTTTGCGCAGGTTGGCCGCGGGCTCGTTCGACCCGGCGTCGGGGTCGTCGGCACTGCCGAGCGACACCAGGCTGCGGAGCGCTTCCATCGGCCGTTGATGACGGGCGACAGAAGGCAGGTCAGCGGCTGCTAGCGCGCCTGGTTGCCGGCCGGCAGCGAGCTCGGCGCGGTAGGCGTCCAGTTCCCCGCGGGCCGGAGCATGACCGCGCTGCAGCAAGAAGGCGATCTCTTCGAAGGAGGCGTTACCAGCCAGCTCGTGGATGTCGTACCCGCGGTAGAAGAGCAGGCCGGCGCGGCCATCGATGTCGCTCAGCGCGGTAGCTGCGGCAACGACATCTGCCAGGCCCCTGGATGGCGCCTCCGCCATGTGTCCTCCTCGCCCACTGCCCGCTCGGCAGTGTACTTGCGTGCCCTGTCTTCTCCCGACTTGCCCCGAGGCGCGGTCGTTTTGCACCTGGCCGGCATGGACTTGACGTGACCTGGGTAACCCTCCGGTGACACCTCACTAGCTGGCCGGACATGCCGGAGGAACGTCATGGAGACCCCCCACATCCGGATCGAGAGCACTGGCGCCGTCATCAGGCTGCGCCCGGAAGTGACCACGATCGGCCGCGGAAAGTCTGTCGACATTCACCTTGATCATCCCAGCGTCTCGAAGTTGCACGCTGAGATCGTCCGCCGGGGACCTTACGCCTACGTTAGCGACCTGGGATTATCACGGCACGGAACCAGGGTCAACGGCAAAGTCGTAGCCCAGCGATTGCTCGAGAACGGCGACGTCCTGTCGTTCGGGTCGCAGCGGTGCCGCGTCGGCGGTTTGCCAGCTGAGGACGTGCTGCCCGAGACCGAGCCACACCGTTCTGCGGTGCCCGAGCTGACCCGGCGCGAGATCGACGTCGTAGCGGCACTGTGCAAGCCGGCGTTGTCCGACAACGCGTTCGTCGCCCCGGCCACGGCAAGGGACATCGCGGCTGACCTCGTCGTGACCGAAGCCGCGGTGAAGCAGCACCTGCTCCGGCTCTACCAGAAGCTCAAGATCGCCGAAGGGCCGAACCGCCGGGTCAGGCTAGCCAACGAGATCGTGGCGAGGGGCCTGGTACGGCCGCTGCCGGCAGCTGAGGCGGCCCCCGTACGTCCGGCTGGGCAGACCTGGCCTCGCGACCTGGCCTCGCCGTCCCAGATCGCGAGCTGACCGGAGCAGCCACTAGCCGCCGGGCGCTGCCAGCGAAGGCTCAGAGCCGTCCGAACCAGTGAGCCAGCCGCCTGCCCAGTTCGGGCATTTTGCCCGAGAGGTGGCCAAGGGCCGGATGAGTGAACGGCGCTGCTTGCAACTGGTTGCTCAGATGCCCGGCTGGCCAGTAGCCAGGCGCCATGGTGGCGGTCGCAACCACCACTGCGGCGACCAGGGCCACGAGGCCAAGCGAGCCGATGATGGCCGCCGGCGGGCTGCTCGCAACCCGGCCGTAGAACCTGTTAAGCGGGCGGCGACAGGCCCGCGAGCCAGGCCCGAGGCAATAACAGGCCACCAGCGCGCCTGCCGCGAAGCCACCGGCCCTCGGCAACTCAGCCGGCCCGGCTGCCAGCACCGCCAGAACCGCGGCCACGGCGGCGCACAGCAACGCCAGGGGTGCGATCAACAGGAAGCTCAGCACCGAGCGGAAGACCGCGAACGGGTAGAAAGCCGTCGCCGAGACTCCATCACTAGGGCGGGATCCCTGCCGCGACCGGCGCCGGGTCAGCCAGCCGGATGTCACGTCTGCCGCGCGCAGCAGCACGAGCAACGCGAGCGCCGCTGCTGCCCCGGCGATCGGCAGCAGCACGCTCATGGCCACCAGCGCCGCCAGCGTTGCCAGCACCAGCGGCAGCCGCGCCGACTGACTCGCCGGGCCAGCGGCCGGCCGCGATGCCTGACGTCCAGGTTGCTGGCCACCCGACGACGGCACTGCCCAGGGCGGCACCGGTCCCAGCTGAACTGACCCCGGCTGGCCTGACCCCGGCGGAACAGTCGGACTTCCGGTCAGCTGGCCAGGGCTGGCCGACGACGGGCCATAGCGCACGGGTGTCAGCAGGTCGGCGAAGTCGTCCTTGGGCCGGACCGCCATCGGCCTGGTGCCCGGCCAGGCTGGTGCCCCAACCTGGCCAATCCCAGCCTGGCCCGCAGGCGGCAGCTGCGACGCGGCGTCCAGCGAGGTGCGTGTCGCCTGACCACTCAGCATGGCGGGATCGGCTGTGCTGCCCCAGGGCACGCAGACAGCCGCTCCGGCAGGCGCGGGCACAAGCGTCTCCGGTTTCAGCCCGGCAGCGAACCCGGCCAGGTCGGCGGCCGAGGGCCGCCGGCTCGGATCCCTGGCCAGGGCCGCCAGCACGATCGGCAGCAGCGGGGCGGGCATCCGGTCCAGCTCGGGCTGGCCGTGAACGATCCGGTAGAAGATCGCCTCGAACTGACCGGTACCGAACGGCGGCTTGCCGGTCGCGGCGTACGCCATCGTCGCAGCCCAGGAGTGTACATCCGCGGCAGGACCGCACGGATTGCCCTCGATCACCTCGGGAGCCAGGTAACCCGGCGTCCCCATGAACATGCCGGTCATGGTCAGCCGGGTCGAATCCAGCGCCTGGGCGATACCGAAGTCGATGACGACAGGCTTACCTTCGACCAGCATGACGTTGCCCGGCTTCAGGTCCCGGTGCACCACACCTGCCGCGTGCACCGTCATCAGCGCGGCAGCCAGTCCGCTGGCAAGGTTGGCGAGAGCGGCGCCGGTAAGCGGCCCGTCTGCCGTGACCACGTCGTCGAGTGTCCGGCCGGCCACATATCTCGTCACGATGTACGGCGGATCGCCCTCGACGTCTGCATCGACCACCTCGGCGACAAACGGGCTGTGAACCCGGCGCATGGTCTCGACCTCACGCGCCAGCCGGTGCCGTGCTGTCGCCTCGGCAGGCACGCCCTGGCGCAGGACCTTAAC
The DNA here is from genome assembly GCA_963831615.1 of uncultured Actinomycetota bacterium. GTDB lineage: Bacteria > Actinomycetota > Actinomycetes > Streptosporangiales > Streptosporangiaceae > JAJYUU01. The sequence continues at coordinate 683,619 of CAWHQU010000011.1, forward strand.
GGCGACCAGGCTGCCGCCCGGGTCGCTGGCCAGGTAGACCACGCCCATGCCGCCCTCGCCCAGCTGCTCGCGCAGAAGGTAAGGACCCAGCCGCTCCCCCGAGTGGGCGCTCATAGCCTTACAGCCTACGGCTCACTTCCGGCAGGCAGCGGGCCGACTTTGGGACTGCTAGCTGCCGGCCACCAGCCGGCGCAGAGCTTCGGCCGTCTCCGCGTTCTGCTCTGCGTGGCTCACCAGGGCCTTCGCTAGCGTGGCGGCCCACTGGCCGACCTGGACCGGCTGCCTGGACAAGACGACTCCGCGCACTTCCTGGCAGACCTCGGCGACCGGCGCACCGCCGGTCAGCCTGAGCGTCATGACTTGCTCGCCGAGCCGGACGGTGATCTTCGACACTGTCCCGGCGCGACCTTTCATGCGGTCCGACATCGAACGGTCCCGGTCGATTGTCACGCAGTTCGGCGGCAGCGCATCGCCAAGCGACTCAGTCAGGACCTTGGCGTAGATGGCAATGTCGCTGCTGTCGGCGCGCAGCGCGGCAGTCACCATATCCAGTGACGGGCTGTCGGCGGGCTCCATCATCGCTGCCGCGTCCTCATTCCGGTCGATTTCTGCGTCGCGGTCGTTCCCGGTCGGTCACCGACCGCTGAAAGTCGCCTTCCCTGGCCCATTCTCCAGGAAGCTGCGCATCCCTGCTCGCGCGTCGTCGGTAGCGAATAGCCCGGCGAAGCTGGTCCGCTCAACTTCAAGGCCGGTCGCCAGGTCGGTGTCCAGGCTCATGTCCACCGCTCGCTTGGCCGCGGCGATCGCGATCGCCGGACCGCTGGCGTAGGCGGCGGCCATCTCGCGGGCCGCCAGGTACACCTGATCGTCGGGGACGACCTTGTCCGCGAGCCCGATAGCCAGCGCTTCCGCCGCGCCGGCAAACCGGCCGGTGAAGATCAGGTCCTTCGCCTTCGCCGGACCGATGAGCCTGGGCAGCCGCTGTGTACCGCCGGCACCAGGGATCAGGCCGAGCAGGATCTCTGGCTGGCCGACTCTGGCACTCTCGCCAAGCACGCGGAAGTCCGCGCACAGCGCTAGTTCGAGGCCGCCGCCAAGTGCATAACCAGTGACTGCGGCGATCACCGGCTTGCCGATCGCGGCCACCGCATTCAGTGCGTCCTGGAGCCGCCGGCTTTTCGCCGTCATCTGCGCGTAGCTGGCGTCGGCCATTTCCTTGATATCCGCCCCGGCCGCGAACAGCTTCTCGCCGCCATACAGGACGACGGCGCGCACCGAGTCGTCTGCACTGACCTGCGCGACCGCGGCGGCCAGATCCGCCTGCAGCGCGTCGCTCAGAGCATTCATCGGCGGCCGGTTCAGCCTTATGGTGGCAACCGCCTGCTCGGTCTCGACGAGTACCAGCTCGCTCATCGCCCTACCTCCCGTACCGAGCCATGATCCTACGCAGCCCGGATTGCGGGCGGCTAGCCGGAGCGGCGCCGCGGCCTGGGGGCGTGGGCAGCCGGACCGCCGTACGCATCCGGCGGCTGCGCGTGGCACATGTGCTGGCAGCTAGGCGACGTGCACGGGTTGCTGGCTGCCGTATCCGCGCACTGGCCGAGCAGGCACTGAGGCGAGAGTACGAAATCGAGCTCCACGTTGTGTGTGGCCGCCGCGTCGCTCGCCAGCACCAGATCAGCGGCTCTCGCCAGAGCACGCGCAGCGGGCAGCAGCCGGGATTCCAGGTGAGCTCTGGACACTTTGCTCAGGCACCGGCCGGCGCCTTGCGCGTCAGACCGAAGGAACGCGGCGAGCGCGTCGAGGCACGCCTGCTCTTCTGGGGTACGGGTATGCTGCCCGCCGCGACTTCGGCCGCGACCTTGTCGCGACCCGTCCAGGGAGAGCGACACTCCCATCTGCTGCCCCCAATTGCGGCTTGCCAGCAACGACACGTCCTGACCGTCCATCACGCTACTGCGCAGTCGTGCGAAGGGTCAAGGCTTCGCGCGAAGTTTTTGCGTTCTGCAATTCGCACACTGAAGCCTTAAGCTGCGCAAATAGCCACCTCAGTGAGCATTGACCAGCTAGACAAGGTGCGAAGTTTATGCGAAGGTACGAGCATGGCTGATCGGCCTGACCCGCCCCCCTGGGGCGCGCTCATCGCTACCGCGCTGCGTGCCGCCGGCATGTCGGCGCGCGAGGCCGCGCGGCGCGCCGGCATCAGCGAGGGCAGGTGGCGGCAGATCACCGGCGGGTACCAGGTGGTAAGTCCAGGCGTCTACGCGCAAGTCCGGGGCCGGCCACGACGCTGGCCAAGATGGCAGCGGTGGCCGGCGTGACGCCGGACGAGCTTGCCGCCGCGGGCCGCGAGGACGCCGCCCGGGCGATGCGTGAGGAGCAAGAACGGCGGGATGGTGATGAGCTGCTGGCGCGAGTCCGGGCCATGGATACCGACCAGGCCCGCGAACTGCTCGCGACGATCGCGCTCCAGCTAGGCGTTAACCTCACCGAGTCGGAGCAAGACGGCGGGGATCGCAGATACGGCACGTAGCGGCTCTCCGGCCGCGGACTTAGCAAGCCGCACCGTCCGGAACGGTGAGCCGCGTCACTAGCCCGAGATAGAGCAGCGCGAGCGTGATCGCTGCGGCGAACGGCCAGGAGCCGGCCTGGCTGAGCCGCCAGCCAGCCAGCACGACCCAGGCCAGGCCGACGCCGCCGTTCCAGGCCCTGACGCCCGAGCAGACTCTGGGCGCCGCTTCGGCAGGCGGCCGGGACCTCCGGCCCCGGGCGAAGTCCCACACCACGAGCGCCTGAGCCCAGCCGCACGCCAGCAACATCGGCCAGCTGCGCGGATTGACCGGCTGGCGAGACCACAGCGGCCAGAGAACCAGGCCGGCCAGCAGCGGCGGCACCAGTAGCACGGCGTCGCCAGCCCGGACATCGCCAGGCAGCCAGGCCAGCACGACGACTGGAAGCAGCGGCAGAACCAGCGCGCTCAGACTGGTCACGAGGTTGCGCAGCCAGCCTGCCAGGTACGGCAGCCGGGCCAGTGCGGGCATCGGCACCTCCCGCAGCCCCCTGGAGCATGCCACCGACATAGCGCCGCGGCAGTAGCTGTACTGCCGTGCGACGAAGGCCTCGAGCGACTCCGGACGGATGCTTGCCGCGAGCGGCAGCGGCAGGTACTTGAGCCGGTAACCGTTGCGCCTGGCATCCACGGCAGCGTAGGCGTCCTCGGCGCCGGCCACGATCGAGAAGCCGCCGGTGCCGGCCAGAGCGGCCCGGCGGTACACCACGCTCGAGCCGACGCACTGAGCGGCGGAGAACCTGTCGGCGCAGACCTGAGCTACCCGGCCAAAGCGCTCCATGATCGGCACCACGGCTCGCTCGGCCCAGGCCGGCCGCGGGCTCATGCGCATGACCCAGGCTGTCTGTACGATCCCGACGGCCGGGTCGTCGAAGTACGGCAGGCTCTGGGCCAGGAAATCCGGCTGCGGCCGGCAGCCGGCGTCGAACACGACCAGCAGCGGGCTTGCCGTCCGGCTGAACGCGAAGTTGAGGTTCCCTGGCTTGCCGAACTGGCGGCGGTCCGGCCGTCGCAGGTAGCGGAAGCCGTACGAGGCGCTGACCTCACGGGCTTCGTCGGACGGGCCGTCATCGAGGACCACAGCCCTGGCGCAGCCGGGGTAGGCCTCGACCAGCTCGGACACGCCGGCCCAGGTATTACTGAGCACCGCAAGCGGCTCTCCGCAGATCGGCAGGCAGATGTCAACATCGGGATAGCAGGGCGGTTTCCAGTCCCGGACGCGCTCGGTATGAGCGGCCGCGTCGAAACCGCGGCACGTCAGGTTCATAGGCACGGTAATCGCCAGGTAACCGATGTAGATCAACGTGCACCAGGCGAATATGGCTAGTTCGGGATGACTGATCTCCAGCCAGACCTGCGTGATGACGATGACCGAAGCGCTGACGCTCAGCGCGATTGCGAGCGGCGGCCTAGGGCGCCAGGCGAAGGACGCATGCCTGTCCTTGCCCGGCGGCACGACCAGGCCGCCGCCGCGATGATGCCGCCCGCGCCGCGTGAGGGTCCCGGCGGTCATCGCGGCTTCCTGCCGAGAGAACCTGCCCCAGGACGGCCACTGGGGCAGGCATCTGCTCGGTCATTCCCCGGATGCACGCTGCAGCGAAACGCCCTGCCAGCCATTCAGGAAACCGCGGACTTCGCTCTCGCTGTACCGACGGTGACCACCGGGGGTACGGATTGACGAAAGCTTTCCGCCTCGCGCCCAGCGGGTAACAGTCTTCGGGTCAACCCGAAGCATTGCAGCGACCTCAGCAGGGGTGAGAAGGCGGTTGTCCGGCTTGATCTGAGTTCTCACGAGGAGGGTCCTCTCGCACTCGAGGGTAATGGGTAGGTGACAGAACGTAACGATCTATGACCGTCACTTACTGACATCGTCGTATCACAGGATGTCACATCGACCCTTGCTTTGCTGGCGTTCTCACTAGCACGCGAGGAAATTCCGATGGCTGGCGGATAGTGCCTGTTGCCATCCGTTATCGCAGATCGCCGTTAACCATTCCGGCGGGCGCATCGGGCACCGTCACAAGGCCGAGCTCGGCTGGGCCGGCCAGCAGCCGGTGCCGGGGCAGCACCCGGACTGTGTAACCAAACGGGCCCGGCTCGCCAAGCTCGGCAGCACCGCCGTACCTGGCCACACCACTGGCCGCTTCCCCGTCCAGCTCCAGGGCCGACCGGGCCGGCTCGATGATCTCGTCCGACTCTCCGGCCCGGCCGTACACCACCTCGACCATGACGTCATCAGGCGTGAGCGTGCCGAGATCCACGCTGGCCCGGACGATCAGCTGACCGCCGGGACTCAAGTCGCCGTCGTCGGCTTCGACGTGCTCGATGTGGACTGCCGGCCAGGCAGCGATGACGCGCTCCTTCCAGGCAGCAAGCTCGCGCGCGCCCTCGAAGGCCGCTCCGCGGGGTGCGACCCGATCGGCCAGCAGCCGGGACGACCTGGCGGCCGGCGCGTACAGATCGGTCACGTACTGCCTGACCATCCTGGTAGCCAGCGCACGCGGCCCGAGGCCGCGCAGCGTATGTGCCACCATTTCCAGCCATCGAGCGGGCAGCCTGTCGGTGCCGGTGTCGTAAAACAGCGGCGCGACCGACTTGCCGATCAGGTCGTATAGCGCTGCCGCCTCCAGCTCGTCACGCCGGGCCGGGTCAGGCACGCCGTCCGCTGAGGGGATCGCCCAGCCGTTATGACCGTCGAACCACTCGTCCCACCAGCCGTCGAGCACTGACAGGTTCAGCGCGCCGTTGAGCGCGGCTTTCATTCCTGAGGTACCGCACGCTTCCAGCGGCCGCAGCGGGTTGTTGAGCCACACGTCGCAGCCCTGAATCAGGACTCGCGCGAGCGCCATGTCGTAGTCAGGCAAGAACACGATCCGGTGCCGCACCTCCGCCTGATCGGCGAACCTGACGAGCTGCTGAATCAGCTGCTTGCCGCCGTCATCGGCAGGGTGCGCCTTTCCTGCCACCACGATCTGGATGGGCCGGTCAGGATCCAGCAGCAGGGCGGTGAGCCTGGCCGGGTCGTGCAGCATCATCGTGAGGCGCTTGTACGACGGCACGCGGCGGGCGAACCCGATCGTCAGCACGTCATCGTCAAGAACGCCGTCGATCCAGATCAGCTCTGCATCGGAAGCGCCGCGCTGCCGCCAGGAAGCCCGTAGCCTCTGCCGCGCCTCTGCCACCAGGTTGGCCCGCAGCTGCCTGCGCAGTTCCCAGATCCGGCCTGCATCAGCCCCTGCACGGTCCCAGAAGGTCGGGTCGTCAGCCGGGTCGGCGACCGCGCCATCCGTGGCGAGGGCGCCTGCAGCCGGGTCAGCCGAACCGGTCACTAGCTGAACGAGCTCCGGGGCCACCCAGGTAGGAGCGTGCACGCCGTTGGTCACCGAGCTGATAGGTACCTCGGCCACGTCGAAGCCCGGCCAGAGCCCGGCGAACATCCCCCGGGATACGGAGCCGTGCAGCTTGCTCACCCCGTTGACCCGCTGCGCGAGCCGCATGCCCATGACGGCCATATTGAAGATGGACGGATCCCCGCCGGCGAACGTCTCCGCCCCGAGCTCCAGGATCTCCGCGACCGGCAAGCCCGGCGCGGCGCCCCCGTTGGCGCCTTCGAACTGGCGCGAAACCAGGTCCCGAGGGAACCGGTCGATGCCTGCCGGGACCGGCGTGTGCGTGGTGAAGACCGTGCCCGCCCGGCACAACTCGAGCGCCTCGCCGAAGGTCAGCCCGCGCTCTGTGTACTCGCGGATCCGCTCCACGCCGAGGAAGCCGGCATGCCCTTCGTTGGTGTGGAAGACCTCCGGCTCCGGGTGCCCGGTACTACCGCAGTAGGCCCGTACCGCGCGAACGCCGCCGATGCCCAGCAGTAGTTCCTGGCGCAGTCGGTGGTCCGTGCCGCCGCCGTACAAGCGGTCAGTAATCTCCCGCAGGTCCGGTTCGTTCTCCTCGACATAGGAGTCCAGCAACAGCAGCGGGACCCGGCCGACTTGAGCAACCCAGATCTGCGCCGACAAGACCGCGGAGTCGGCCAGCGCGACGCTGACCCGGACCGGGGTGCCGGCCGGGTCCCGGAGCAAAGTGAGCGGCAAGCCGTTGGGGTCGGATGCCGGGTAGCGCTCGGTCTGCCACCCCTCCACCGATAGTGACTGGGTGAAGTAGCCATGCCGGTACAGCAGCCCGACGCCGATGAGCGGCACGCCCAGGTCGCTGGCGGCCTTCAGATGGTCGCCAGCCAGGATGCCCAGGCCACCCGAGTACTGCGGAAGCGCCGCGGTAATCCCGTACTCCGGCGAGAAGTAGGCGATGGCGGCCGGCCAGTGGGCGCCGGGCGATTCGGCTGATTCCCCCTGATACCAGCGCGGCTGGTCCAGGTAGTTGCGCAGGTCGGCGCTGGCTGCATCGAGCCGCTGCAGGAAACCGGGGTCGGAGGCGAGAGCGGTCAGCCTGTCCTGCGGCACCCGGCCGAGCAGCGCCACTGGGTCCTGCTCAGCTATCTCCCGGCTGGCCGGATCGATCGATGCGAACAGCTCCCGCGTGCCGGCATGCCACGACCAGCGCAGGTTCAGCATCAGCGAGCGCAGCGGATCGAGTGCGCCGGGCAGGACCGGGTGAATGGTGAAGCGGCGGATAGCTCTCACGCACAGTGACCCTAATGCCTGCTGCCGCGAGGACACGCCACGGGTTCCCCCGGTTATCGGGGCACCCGGTTCGGCATCGGCTGCGCTCAGATGGGTAGCTTTCATCCGTGATCGGCAGGATCCCCATTCTCGACGTCCAGCCCGTAGTCAGGGTGGCAGGGCTGGCCGCTGACACCCCCGCCAAGGCTGTCCCGGGCGAGAGCTTCCTGGTCAGCGCCACGGTCTTCCGCGAAGGTCACGAGATGCTCGGGGCCGGCGTCGTGCTGACCGATCCAGACGGCGTGCCGCAGCCGCTCGCGGCGATGCGCGAGCTGGCCGAGGGTACCGACCGCTACGGCGCCGAGGTCACCGCTACCAGCGAGGGGCTCTGGCACTTCGCCGTCGAGGCCTGGGGCGATCCGATTGCGCGCTGGCAGCACGACGCGGCGATCAAGGTGCCGCTTGGCCAGGACACTGAGCTGATGCTGGCCGAAGGCACGCTGCTGCTGCGCCGCGCAGCGGAGCAGATCAGCGATGTCAAGGCGCTGCCGCCGGCTCAGGCCCGGCGCGCCAGAGCTGCCAGGAGCGCCCTTGCCAGTGCGGCGAAGACACTGACCGACCCGCAGATCGCCCCGAGGGACCGGCTAGCCGCGGCCGTCCAGGCCGACGTGACCGCCGCGCTTACCTCGTTCCCGTTGCGGGACCTGCTCACCTCCTCGGATAGCTTTCCGCTCATCGTGCACCGGCAGCGGGCCCTGTTTAGTTCCTGGTATGAGTTCTTCCCGCGCTCGGAGGGCGCGGTGCTCGACGCTACGCACCGGCGCAAGCCGCAGTCGGGCACGCTGCGCACGGCAGCGGAGCGGCTGGACGCGATTGCCGAGATGGGCTTCGACGTGGTGTACCTCCCGCCGGTTCACCCCATCGGCACTACCGCGCGAAAGGGCCAGAACAACACGCTCGTCGCCGGACCGGGTGACCCCGGATCGCCCTGGGCGATCGGCTCGCCGGACGGCGGGCACGACACCATCCATCCCGACCTCGGCACCCTGGATGATTTCGACGCGTTCGTGGCCAGGGCTTCCGAACTTGGCCTCGAGGTGGCGATGGACCTGGCACTGCAGGCCTCGCCCGATCACCCGTGGGTTACGAAGCACCCGGAGTGGTTCACTACCAGGGCCGACGGTTCGATCGCGTACGCCGAAAACCCGCCCAAGAAGTACCAGGACATTTACCCGCTGAATTTCGACAATGACCCTGAGGGCATTTACGCCGAGGTGAACGCGCTGGTCCGGCACTGGATGGACCACGGCATCCGGATATTCCGGGTGGACAACCCGCATACCAAGCCGCTGCCGTTCTGGCAGTGGCTGCTTGCCGATATCGCCAGGACCGATCCGGATGTCATCTTCCTGGCCGAGGCATTCACCCGGCCGGCCATGATGCGCGCACTCGCGGCCATCGGCTTCCACCAGTCATACACGTATTTCACCTGGCGGAATACCGCGAGCGAGCTCACGGAGTACGGCACCGAGCTGGCCGGGCCCGCGGCGCATTACATGCGGCCCAACTTCTTCGTCAATACCCCTGACATCCTGTGCCAGTACTTGCAGCATGCCGGCCCGACCGCGTTCGCCGTGCGAGCCGTGCTCGCCGCGATGCTGTCGCCGTCCTGGGGCGTCTACTCCGGCTACGAGCTCTGCGAGAACATCCCGCTGGTGCCCGGCAGCGAGGAGTACCTGGACTCGGAGAAGTACTCCTACCGGCCCAGGAACTGGGCGCTGGCCGGCTCACTCGGGCTGACCATCGCGCCGCTGCTGCGCCGGCTGAACCAGATCCGGCGTCTGCACCCGGCCTTGCACTGGCTCCGCAATCTGCGCTTTCACTACAGCGATCAGCCCGACATCCTGTGCTTCTCCAAGCGCACTCCCCCAGATTTTCCCGGCCCGCCCGACATCGTTCTCGTCGTGGTAAACCTGAACCCGAGCGCGACGCGCGAAGCTACTGTCTGGCTGGACAGCGCGGCGCTCGGACTGGATGCGGCAGCGGGCTTCAGGGCCACTGACGAGCTAACCGGGCAGGAATTCAGCTGGGGACTGGGTAATTACGTCCGGCTAGACCCGGCCATCGCGCCCGCACACATCCTTACCGTGCGCAGTGATGCTGGTCACGCATGATTTGCCCGTGCATTCTTGTTAACTAGGGGTAGGCGCCAGCCGTCGGCAGCGCTGTCATTCACCCAGATGGAGCATCGAGCGGGAGAGCGGGAGTGGAGCAGGCCGGGCACGCTGGCGGGCATAGCTCGATGACTGATGACCCTAGGCAGGAGTTCAGGGCGACCGCGAATGAGCCGGTGCCCGATTCGTTCTCCTTCGAGACCCCGCGGGATCCCCACTGGTATAAGCGCGCGGTCTTCTACGAGGTGCTCATCCGCGGCTTCAGTGACTCCAACGGCGACGGCACCGGCGACATCCGGGGGCTCATCGACCGGCTCGACTACCTGCAGTGGCTCGGCATCGACTGCATCTGGCTGCTGCCGATCTACGCCTCGCCGCTGAAAGACGGCGGCTACGACATCGCCGACTTCACCGCGATCCTGCCGGAGTTCGGCACCATCGGCGACTTCGTCGACTTGGTGGAGAAGGCGCACGAGCGGGGCATCCGGGTCATCGCCGACCTGGTCATGAACCACACCAGCGATCAGCACCCGTGGTTCCAGGCCTCCCGCTCCGATCCGGACGGCCCTTACGGCGACTTCTACGTCTGGTCCGGCACCGACGACCAGTACGCCGACGCCCGGGTGATCTTCGTCGACACCGAGCGCTCGAACTGGACCTACGACGAGGTCCGCGGCCAGTACTACTGGCACCGGTTCTTCTCCCACCAGCCCGACCTCAATTACGAGAACCCGCTGGTGCAGGACTCCATGGTGGAGGTCCTGCGGTTCTGGCTGGACCTCGGCATCGACGGCTTCCGGCTCGACGCGGTGCCGTACCTGTACGAGCGCGAGGGCACCAACTGCGAGAACCTCAAGGAGACCCACGAGTACCTGAAGCGGGTCCGCGCCGAGATCGACCGGCTCTATCCGGACCGGGTGCTGCTAGCGGAGGCCAACCAGTGGCCCGCTGACGTGGTCGAGTACTTCGGCGACCCGAGCGTCGGCGGCGACGAGTGCCACATGGCCTTCCACTTCCCGCTGATGCCGCGCATCTTCATGGCGGTGCGCCGGGAGCAGCGGTACCCGATCTCAGAGATCCTGGCCCAGACACCGCAGATACCGTCCGGCTGCCAGTGGGGCATCTTCCTGCGCAACCACGATGAGCTGACGCTCGAGATGGTCACCGACGACGAGCGCGACTACATGTACGCGGAGTACGCACGGGACCCGCGGATGAAGGCCAACATCGGCATCCGGCGCCGGCTGGCCCCGCTGCTGGACAATGACCGGGACCAGCTGGAGCTGTTCACGGCCCTGCTGCTGTCGCTGCCCGGCTCGCCGGTGATCTACTACGGCGACGAGATCGGCATGGGCGACAACATCTGGCTCGGTGACCGGGACGGCGTCCGCACCCCGATGCAGTGGACCCCGGACCGCAACGCGGGCTTCTCCCGGTGCGACCCGGCCCGGCTGTACCTGCCGCTGATCATGGACCCGATCTACGGGTACCAGGGCCTCAACGTCGAAGCCCAGGAGCGGATGAACGGCTCGCTGCTGAACTGGACCCGCCGGATGATCGACATCCGCAAGCGCCATCCGGTGTTCGCGCTCGGTGAGTACCACGAGCTGAACTCGTCGAACCCGAGCGTGCTGGCCTTCGTCCGGGAGTACCGCAGCGCCGACGCCGGCACCGGTGAGGGCGACGAGGCCGGCGCGACGGACCGGATGCTGTGCGTCAACAACCTGTCCCGCTTTCCGCAGCCAGTCGAGCTGGACCTGAGCCGGTTCGCGGGGTCGGTGCCGATCGAGACGATGGGCGGCGTGGCGTTCCCGCCCATCGGCGAGCTGAGCTACCTGCTGACGCTCCCTGGCCACGGCTTCTACTGGCTGATGCTCAAGCCGCCGGCCAACTACGGCCCCTGAGCCGCGATTCAGGCTAAATGCCGGATCTGTGAAGATTATCCATGGGTGGCTAATTACTGGCGCCCTCACCCCACCAAATCGGCACCCGCGAATGGGCCTGCCACGGCAACGACTGCGCACTCACCGTAGAGTGACGCCCTATCCGGAACGTGCGATCCGGAACGCGCGATCCGGAGCACCCGATCCGGAATGAAAAGGTGCAGTCGTGGGCAGTAGGTGACCGTGTTCGAGAGCACCGCCCGGTCTCGCCGCGCGGCCGCGCACGACAATGTGGCTGCGCGTGAGGGCATGACCGGACCCGGCGGCGCGTTCGGATCGGACGGCTTCCCGGGCCCGGCCGGCACCGCCAGCCTGTTGCACATGCTGACCGGGTGGCTTCCGCGCCAGCGCTGGTTCCCCGGCCGCGGCGCCAGCCTCGCTGAGCTCAGCATCCTCTCGGACGTCATCTTGCAGGCCGGAGATCCGGCGCTGCGGCACCTGATCATCGAGACTGCGCTCCCCGGCGGGCCAGCCCGGTTCCAGGTACTGGTCGGGTACCGCCGCGAGCTGCCGCCTGAGCTGAACGCCGTCCTCATCGGACGCGAGCACGGCGTCGCGTGCTACGACGCGTTGCACGATCCGGAGCTCGCCAGCGTGCTGCTGCGAGGCATACTCTCCCAGCGCCTGGTCGAGCATGTGCGGTTCGTGCGCGAACCGGCCGCGCCCGCGCTGACCGGCGACGAGCCGGGCGATCCCGGCGCCGGCCTGGTCAGCCGCGTGCTTGGCGCGGAGCAGAGCAACACCAGCCTCATCTTCGGCGACCGGGCCATCCTCAAGCTGCTTCGCCGGCTCTTCCCCGGCGCCAATCCGGACCTCGAAGTCGCGGACGCGCTGGCTCGCCGCGGCTCGGCTCGGGTGGCGGCGCCGTACGGCTGGATCGAGACCGACCTGAACTCCGAACCGGTGCTGCTCGGCGTGCTGTCGCAGTTCCTTGCCGGGGCCAGCGACGGCTGGACGCTCGCACTCGACACGCTCCGGCGGCTGTACGCGCGCCACGGCGCCTACGGTCAGGACTACCTCACCGAACCACTTCCCGCCGCCAATACCGGAAACGGGGAAGTATCGGCCGGCCCTCCCGCCGAGCTGCCGTTTGCCGCCGAAGCCCTGCTGCTCGGGCAGGCCACTGCCGAACTGCACGCCGACATGGCCAGCGCGTTCGGCAGCCGGGACATCGCCGCTGCCGAACTAGCCGACATGACGGCCGGCCTGCACGCCAAGCTGACCGAGGCGCTCGCGATAGTGCCCGCGCTGCGTGACTACGAGACCCGCATCAGGGCGGCTTACGACGCGGTCGACCGTCTCACCAGGCCCGTCGCCGTACAACGGATTCACGGCGACTACCACCTGGGACAGGTGCTCCGGGCCAGCCAGGGCTGGGTCGCGCTCGACTTCGAAGGCGAGCCGGGCGTGCCGCTGACCGAGCGCCGGGCTCCCGCCCCGGCCCTCAGGGATGTCGCCGGGATGCTGCGCTCGTTCGATTACGCGGCCCGGCATCAGCTGATCGGCCGGCCCGCTGACCAGGAGATCATCGCGCTAGCTGACGCCTGGGTCGGGCAGTGCCAGGCCGCGTTCTGCGCCGGCTACGCGTCCTGCGGCGGAATCGATCCGGCTGGCTACGACACCCTGCTGCGCGCGCTCACCCTCGAGAAGGCGGTCTACGAAGTGATCTACGAACACCGGCACCGGCCAACCTGGCTCCCGATCCCGCTCGGATACGTGGCAGCAGCATGACCGCCGGAACCTATCCAGCAGACCAGATCAGTCACGCCGAGATCGACACGGTGGTGGCCGGGACGCACCACGACCCGCACGCCGTGCTCGGCGGGCATTCCGGACTCGAGGGCGTGACAATCCGGGCGCTGCGGCCGCTGGCCGAGACAGTGAACGTCGTGATGCCAGACGGCAGCCGGGTGCCGATGCAACACCTGCACCAGGGAGTGTTCTCGGCGACGGTACCGGGTACCGCCGTGCCGGACTACCGGCTCGCCGTGACGTATAAAGGCATGCCGGAGACGATCTCCGATGACCCGTACCGGCACTTGCCGACGCTCGGCGAAGTCGACTTGCACTTGATCGCCGAGGGCCGGCACGAGCAGCTGTGGACAGTACTTGGTGCCAGTGTCCGCCCGGACCTCGGCGGAACCTCGTTCGCGGTGTGGGCGCCGAACGCCCGCGGCGTCCGGGTGATCGGCGACTTCAACCACTGGGACGGGCAGGCGCACCCGATGCGCTCGCTCGGCAGCTCCGGCATCTGGGAGCTGATGATTCCCGGCGTCGATGACGGCGCCACGTATAAGTACGACATCCTGGGGCCGGACGGTAACTGGCATCGCAAGGCCGACCCGATGGCCCGCTGGGCGGAGCGACCGCCGGCCACTGCGTCCAGGGTCACTCACTCCGGGTACGAGTGGGGCGATGCCGACTGGCTGGCCCGGCGAGCGGCGCGGGACCTGCTTACGAGCCCGATGAGCGTGTACGAGGTGCACCTCGGGTCGTGGCGCCCCGGTTTGTCGTACACCGAACTTGCGAGCCAGCTGACCAGCTACGTCACCGAGATGGGCTTCACGCATGTGGAGCTCCTGCCGGTGGCCGAGCATCCGTTCGGCGGTTCGTGGGGCTATCAGGTCACCTCTTATTACGCACCGACATCCCGGTTCGGCACGCCGGACGAATTCCGCTATCTAGTGGATTGCCTGCACCAGGCTGGCATCGGAGTGTTCCTGGACTGGGTGCCCGCGCATTTCCCGCGGGATAGCTGGGCGCTGGCGCAGTTCGATGGCACCACGCTGTACGAGCACGCCGACCCGCAACGCGGTCAGCACCCGGACTGGGGCACCCTGATCTTCGACTACGGCCGGCCTGAGGTGCGGAACTTCCTGGTGGCCAATGCCATCTACTGGCTGGAGGAGTTCCACGCCGACGGCTTGCGAGTGGACGCTGTGGCGTCCATGCTCTACCTCGACTACTCGCGCAAGCCGGGCGAATGGTCGCCGAACTCGCTCGGCGGCCGCGAGAACCTGGACGCGGTCTCGTTCCTGCGCGAGGTCAATGCCACGTGCTACAAGCGGGTACCGGGGATCGCGATGATCGCCGAGGAGTCCACTGCCTGGCCCGGCGTGACGAGGCCGGTGTACCTAGGCGGGCTCGGTTTCGGGCTCAAGTGGAACATGGGCTGGATGCACGACACGCTGAGCTACCTCAGCAGGGACCCGGTTCACCGCAGTTACCACCACGACGAGATGACCTTCTCGATGATCTATGCCTACAGCGAGCACTACGTGCTCCCGCTGTCGCACGACGAGGTGGTGCACGGTAAAGGCTCGCTGCTGCGGAAGATGCCCGGCGACGAGTGGCGCCAGTTCGCCGGGCTGCGTTCTCTGCTTGGCTTCATGTGGGCGCATCCGGGCAAGCAACTGCTGTTCATGGGCGGGGAGTTCGGCCAGGGCGATGAGTGGTCGCAGGAGGCCGGGCTGCAGTGGTACGTGCTCGAGTACCCGACGCACATCGGCGTGCAGCAACTGGTCAAGGATCTCAACCGGATCTACCGTGAGCGCCCGGCGCTGTGGCAGCAGGACAGCCTGCCGGACGGCTTCCAGTGGATCGACGCTGGCGACTTTTCCGGCAACGTTCTGTCGTTCCTGCGGTACGGCTCTGATGGCAGCGCGCTGGCATGCGTCTGCAACTTCGCAGCGACGCCGCACTACGACTACCGGGTCGGGCTGCCTGCCGCCGGGCCATGGAGCGAAGTGCTGAATACCGATGCTGATGTCTACGGCGGCAGCGGTGTCGGCAACTTCGGGCAGGTCGAGGCCGTCGCGCAGCCGTGGCACGGGCGGCCTGCCTCGGCGGCGCTCAGCATCCCGCCGCTCGGGGTGCTCTGGCTGGCTCCGGCTCAGCCGGACAACGCTGAGCTGCAGCCTGGTGACAGCGGCGCGACGGCATCAAGTGCAGGCCCTAACCTGGCTGGCGAGGAGCCGGCAGCTCAGCCGCGATCGGCGGCCGGCTCGTAACTCAGCAGGTCACCGGGCGCGTAGCGGGCGCTAGCAATGTCGCGCGCGACCGCGTCAGTCCAGTTCGACGATTCGTGCCTCGATGAGCGCGCCGTCAGCGATCTCCAGCACGCCGAGCGTGCGGTGCGGCTGACGCCGCTTGTCCGTCGGCGAGCCGGGGTTGAAGATCCGCATGCGCCCGTCACCGTCGTCCAGCGGGATATGCGAGTGACCGAAGACGACCAGTTCGGCGGCCGGGAACGCGGTACGCATCCGGCGCAGCCGCCCGTTCGCCGGGCCGCTGTCATGGATCATCCCGACAGGCACGCCCTCGATCGTGAACTCGAGTCTCGGCGGTGCTCCCCAGTCGGCCACCTCGGTGGTGTCGTTGTTGCCCAGCACGACCCGGACCGGTGCGTACGCTGCGAGTTCGTCGAGCACGCTGGCTGTGCAGACATCCCCGGCATGCAAGATCAGGTCAGCCTGGCGCAGCCACGACGCCACTGGTGCAGGGCACGACTTCCAGAAGCGCGGAGCATGGGTGTCGGACAGCACGATGACGCGCACACCCACATCCTGCCTGCGACCAGGCGCAGGCTTCGCGCGCCGGCGCCGGCGAGTTATGGTCGCAACTGACTGGCCGGCTGATCAGCTGGCAGAAGGCTGGCGGAGGTCGAGATGGACGAGGAACTCAGCGGACAGGCACCTGACCATGACCCGGTGCCCGCCGACGCGGCTGATCAGGTGGGTGTCCGGGCGGCAGCAGCCATCGAGCCAGGCCGGATGCCCGCCATGTACCTAGGGCACGGCGCTCCGCCGCTGGTCGATGACCCGCTGTGGGTCGTTCAGCTGGAAGCCTGGGCGCGGTCGCTGCCGCGGCCGGCTGCCATCCTGGTCGTCTCCGCGCACTGGGAGAACGCTCCGCTGGCGATCGGGGCTACGTCAGATGCGGCGCCACTGACCTACGACTTCTGGGGATTCCCTGAGCGCTACTACCGAGCCAGCTACCCGGCTCCGGGCGCCCCGGGACTAGCTGCCCAGATTCGGTCGTTGCTGGCCGGAACCGAGCAGGTGACTGACGTCCCGGACCGCGGCCTGGACCACGGCGCCTACGTGCCGCTGACGGTCATGTACCCGGAGGCCGACATCCCGGTGCTGCAGATCTCCATGCCGAGCCTCGACCCGCGACGGCTCCTGCGAGTCGGAGCCGCGCTGCGGCCGCTGCGCGACGAAGGCGTCCTGATCATGGGCAGCGGCTTCCTCACCCACGGGCTGCCATTCCTGACCGACTTCCGCTTCAACGCTGCGCCGCCGGCGTGGTCGGCCGAGTTCGACCAGTGGGCCGCAGCTGCGCTCGACAGCGGGGACGTCGACGCGCTCGCAGGCTTTCGCGGCGCGCCCGCTGCCCGGTATGCGCATCCGACGACCGAGCACTATGCACCGTTGTTTGTCACGCTCGGACTGGCCGACGCGCCCGCCCCGGTGACCACGATCACCGGGTACTGGATGGGCCTGGCCAAGCGATCAGTGCAGGTCGCCTGACACTAGCCGGACTCACGGGCCAGGGCGAGGCTGCCTGCGCGAGACCCGCTAGCCCCGTGCCACCCACGGAACCTGCGCGCCCTGCGTGCGCGAGACCCGCAGATCCCCCCCAACTCCCGGCTGCAGCGCTTACTACTAGGCCGGCAGGCCCGCCGACGGCACAGAGCCGCCGTGCGCCGGCGAACCTCGCCCTGGCTAAGAAGAGAGTCAACTCACCGCCCGCGCTACGTGCTATCCCCGAACTCGTGGATGCGGATCGGCCCAGAGGGTCCTAAACTGCGCTAACGCACCCAATATCCGTTGCACCCCCAGTACGCGCTGGTCGTGTCTCACGTCCCGGCACTGGTTGTCGCGACGCTCGCTGGCGACAGGCCGGGCGGCTGCCTAAGCCTGGCTCACGAAGCGACGTCTCCAGTGCCGGCCAACCGCGTGCTGGCAAGACAGGCAGGACGCAGATGCCGCTCGACTCGGCCGCGGCACGGGCGAATGTCATCAGCCCGGCTGGCGCCGTGATCGCCATCCCGGACGGCGACCGGATCGTATTCGGCCGGGGACCCGACGCTGACCTGGTGGTCCAGGCCGGGCGCGGGCTGTCCCGGCGGGCTGGCATCATCGCCGCAGTGGCAGGCGGCGCCTGGGTGGCCAATATCAGCCGCACGCACGCGCTATACGCGGAGGGCGACGGATACCGCGTGCGGCTGCCCCGGATGGACGAGGCAGGCGAGCCCGCTGCCGCGTCAGAGCCGTCAAAGGGCTGGTTCCTGCGGGCCGGCACTGCTCTGGTGGGATCTCGGACCATGCTGGACGAAGGCCAGCCGTTGCGGCTGGTCGTGGCGGCCCAGGCGGTTCCTGCCGACGGCCCCGCCGTGCACCCGTCGCCGCCGAACGGCGATGTCACGCTGCTGCCGTTTTACCTCGACCCGAACACCAAGCTCTTCCTCGTCGCGCTGATGTGGTGCCGCCCGTGGCTGATCGACCCTGCCCGGAGCACGCCGCTGCCCCGCACTCCGGAGATCGCGCGCGCTGCCCTGATGGTGACCGACGCTCATCACGAACTGGATCTCTTCGACACCGACCCGGCCTTCCGCGACCGGCTGTCCGCCAGGGTCGGTGAGCACCTGAAGGTATTGCGCCGCAAGCTCACCGAACGCGGCATGGTCAGGCCGGGCATGCGGCTATCCGACGAGGTGGCAGTCGGCGTGCTGATCGAGAACGGGATCATCACCGGCAGCGACCTGGACAGGATCGACGATCCGGCCTGGTGCTCGCGGCAGGAGGACCTGTGGTGGACGCTCGCGCTGTGATCCGCGCTGGCTGCCGGGCGTTAGCCGTTGACTTCGAACCTGGCCGTCGCGCTTGTGCCAGCGGCATCGACAGCCCTGACCGTGTACACGCCCTGAAGCAGATCGGTCCGGAAGAACTCGTGCTCCTGGTTGATCACGTAGTTGAACGTCCCCAGCTGGTCAGCTACCGGAGACACCGGCGCGGTCCCGCATCCGACCAGCTGGAGCCTCACTGCGTGGCCTGGCGGCCAGTTCCCGCCGTGGACCACGAACCCGGTGTGGCTGTCACCAGCAGGCTGACTGAGCGCGATATACGGTACGCCGGGGATCGGGTGAATCATGGCCACAGCCTCACCTGACGCCGGCGCCGAACCCGGCGGCGGGCTCTGCCCGGCTGGCCGGCCGAGCACAGGTCCGAGATCCGCCTGGTTCACTGCCCCCGGCCCCTGTGACGTCGGGCAGGTCGCAGACAGCGTTGCCAAGCCTGATCCGCTGCCCCCGGCCTGCTGATGCGGCTGCTCCGTGCGGAGCACCCAGCCTGCGCCGACCAGCGCGACCCCGACCGCGGCGACCGCGACAATGAATGCGGCGCGCCGGGCTAGCGAGCCGCCCGGCCGTCCTGGCGCAGCGCCGTTCCGGGCTGGTGCGGGCCGGCCGGACCCCCAGCTGACGATTCCGGCGGCTGGCTGGGAGCCCATGGTGTCATCGTCCCCGACGGCCCCGTTCCCGTTCGGGTGAAGCAGGTCGCCCATCGCAGTGCCGGCCGGCGCGGATGGCACCTCGGCCGATGACCGCGGGATGCGGCGGTACTCCTCGATGAGGGTCAGCGCCGCGGGCGGCAGTGGCGGGGCGCCGACGGCGCCGCTGGCTGCCAGCGCCGGCGCGAGCCGTGCCAGGATCGAAGCAGCGGTCGGCCGGTTGCGAGGGTCGCGCTCGAGGCAGGCAACGACGACGTCGGCGAGCTCACGGGGCAGCCCGGTCAGGTCCGGAGGGCCGGTAGCCAGTTGCACCAGCACGTCGATGACGGTCTCGCCCTGGTACGGAGCGTGGCCAGTGGCAGCGAACAGCATGGTGGCGCCGAGCGCGAAGATGTCGCTGGCTGATGTCGCCTGCCGGGTATCCCGTGCCTGCTCGGGTGCCATGTAGGCAGGCGTTCCGACGCTGCCGCGGGTCACCGTGAGCTGGATCCGCTCGGCGGCACGGGCGACACCGAAGTCGATCACCCGCGGACCGTCCAGAGAGACCAGGACATTGGCTGGCTTCAGGTCGCGGTGCACCAGCCCGACGCTGTGGATCGACTCCAGCGCCTCGGCGCAGCCCGCCGCCAGCCAGCGAACGGCGGGAACGGAGATCGGACCGCACGCGCGCACCAGCCTGCTCAGCGATGGTGCCGGGACGTAGACCGTTGCCAGCCATGGGACGTCGGCCTCAGAGTCGGCCGCGACGACAGCTGCGGTGAAGGCCCCGCTGACCCGCCGGGCCGCCGCAACCTCCTGGCCGAACCGGTTGCGGAAGTCGGGCTCCTCGGCCAGTTCGGGTTTGATGGTCTTGACGGCGACGAGCCGGCCCGCTGCCGACCGGCCGAGGTAGACCTGCCCCATCGCGCCGGATCCGAGGCGGCCGATCAGGACGTACCCGCCGACCTGCTCCGGGTCCCACCGGCGCAGCGGCTCCACGAGTGACGCCTGCGGCACGAAGCTGGTCTCCTAGAAAGTGTCAGCGGCTCCGCCAGTATCATTGCCGGCATAGTTGCGGTGAAGGTCAGTCTTCCACGTACTTGACCGGCTATTGACAATCGATTGTTATGCGCCGGTATGACCGACGCTTAGCCAGAGGGCTGCGACCGCGACCTGGCGCCGCGCCCCAGGGTCGCGCCTCAGAGCAGACCGAGCAACCAGCCCGGGCCGGCCACCGAGGCTCCAGCCGCCAGGCAGCGCTGCCGCAGCTCACGGTCAGCGGTCACCACGATGCGCCGCCCCGGCGTCTTGCCGGCTAGCGCCGCGATGGTGTCATCGCCTGAGCCGCGGGCCGCGACGACTTGAACCGGGCTGGCCCCGCCCTGCGCGGCAACGGGCCTAGCCGCGCCCTCGACCACCAGCACGATGTCCGGCATCCACTGCATCCGGATCTGACCGTCAGCCATCCCCGCGATCCCGCGGCTGCTCCGTCGCTCAGGTTGAGTATCGGCCGCCGCCGCAGGTGCGACGGCAGTCGCCGCGACCGGCCGCCCGGCCGGGTCCTCGAGACCCGCGGGCAGCTCGGCGATGCCGTCGGTCACCAGCCCGGCAAGCTGGTCGCGCAGCCGGAGAGCGGCGCCGGCCCGGTCCCGCCACCAGCCGTCCGGCCTTGAGCCCACGACGTTGGCGCCGTCCACGATCATCGTCACCGGCGTCAGCTCGGCCAGCAGCTCCTCCCAGTGAGCCGCCAGCCCCGGATGCAGGTCGAGCGCGGTTACCTCCGGCAGCGGAACCCAGGCGACCTCGTCGGTCTCGTCATCGTCGGACTGCACCGCGAACGGCGTTGCGGCCTCGGCGAGCACGGTTGAGTAAGACCAGCCGCCATGGTCGTCGGTGAAAAGGCCGCGCTGACGCACTGCATCCGGTGGCACGCCGCACTCCTCGGCAGCCTCCCGGAGCGCAGCCGCCACGGCTGACTCGTGGCTGTCGCGCGCGCCGCCCGGCAGGCCCCAGGTCCCCCCGTGGTGGCTCCACCAGGTGCGGCGCTGCAGCAGAACCGGACCGTCCGGCACGTACGCGAGCAGGCCCGCGGCCCCGTACCGCCCCCAGTGCCGGTGCCCGAGCTGGCACCGCACCCAGCCGTTCCCGTCCCGGCTAGCCATCGCGGCGCTCACGGTGACCGGCGTGCCTGGTCGTCATCGGGCCGCGCCGTAACGCAGGCCGTCCATGAGCAGGTCAAGCAGCCGACCCGCTTGCTCGCGCTGGGCCGGATCGCCGACAGCCAGCGATACTCCGCTCATGCTCGCGAGCAGGTCCGCGGGGTCGAGATCAGATCGGATCGTCCCGTCGGCAGCGCCTGCCTTCATCAGCGCCCCGAAGGCGGCGAGCAGCCGGGTCCGGCTCTCGGCGAACGGGTTGCCGCCCGAGGCGATCACCTTGCGCAAGGCGTCTGCCATCCCGCGCTTCGTCGTCATGTACTCGATGAACTGATCCATCCAGGTGCGCATGGCCTTGTCGGCCGGCATCGTTTCGAGCAGGGCCGGAACCGAGTCGCACAGCCTGGCCAGCTCACTCTGGTAGGCCGCGTCGACGAGTGCCTCACGGCTCGGGAAATGCCGGTAGAGGGTACCGATACCGACGCCGGCGTCCCTGGCGATCGACTCCAGTGTCACCTCCGGTCCTTCCCGGGAGAACGCGGCGACGGCCGCGGCGAGCAGTTGCTCGCGGTTACGTTGCGCGTCGGCGCGCATGGGCCGGTCGGCGGCGGGCAATACCGCTCCTCCCCGCGCGCCCGGCAGGCACGCACTACCCAGGTCGGCGCCGCGTCCGCTTGGTCCGCGCGCAGCAAGTTTTGCTAATCGGAGGGCCCTCCGATTAGGGTAAGGCTAATGCGGAGGAACCTCCACTTTCTCATGGTACCCCGCGCTGTCGCGGGAGATTCCGGGAGTAACTAGTGATTACCTGGGGGCAATCCGCCGCTACAGGCCGCAGGCCCAGCGCCCGTGAGCCGAAACTTCACGGCTGCGGTACGCCCAAATGCCCGTTTCGTTGAAATATTGACGTACCGGAACCGTGAAAGCGCCCGCGAGCCCGAGAGCCCCGCCGCGCGGCTTAGGCTGTAACGCATGCCAGAGTCCCTTCTTGCCACCCAGCTGGCCAAGCTGCGCCAGCATCGCACGGCGCCGCTGATCCTGGAGCTCGACCTGACCGAAGGGATCAGCGAGACCAGGCCGACCGATCCGCTCTCCGCCCTCGCCAGCAGGAACCGGGCGCCGCTGCCCGACGTCCTCGACGCGCTGCGCCGGGCCCGCGAAGATCACCGGGTAACCGCCCTGGTCGCCAGACTCGGCGGGAAAGGCATCGGGCTGGCGGCAGTACAGGAGCTGCGCCAGGCGATCACCGAGTTCGCCGCGGCGGGGAAGTCGACCGTTGCCTGGGCCGAGTCGTTCGGCGAGTTCTCCGCCAGCAACGTCCAGTACTACCTGGCTACCGCCTTCGAGAAGATCTGGCTTCAGCCATCCGGTGACCTCGGCCTGACCGGCCTCGCCATCGAGCGGGTCTTCCTGCGCGGGCTGCTCGACAAGTTCGGCGCCGACTTCGAGGTGGCCAAGCGGCACGAGTACAAGAGCGCTGCCGAGCAGTTCACCGAGTCCGGATTCTCCGCGCCCGCCCGGGAGGAGACCGAGCGGCTGACGGCCTCGATCACTGAGCAGCTGGTGCAGGCGATCGCCGAGCGCCGCGGGCTCAGTCCCGCGAAGGTCAGCGAGCTGATCAACGCCGGGCCGTACCTGGCCGCGCGGGCTCAGGCCGAGAACCTCGTCGACCAGCTCGGCTACCGGGACGAGGTCTACGCCGAAGCACGCAAACTGGCCGGCCCGGACGCAGTCCTCCTCTACCTCGGCCGCTACCACCGCGGCAAGATACTGGCCGAGCACGCGCGGCGGGCGATCACCACGAATCCGGTGACGGCAGAGCCCGGCATCGCGCTGATCTACGCGACCGGGCCGATCCGTCGCGGCCGCAGTGGCCGTGGCCTTCGATCCGGCGGCTGGATGGGCTCGGACACGATTGCTGCTGCCATCCGGTCTGCGGCACGCGACGAGCAGACCAAGGCGATCGTGCTGCGCGTCAACAGCCCGGGCGGCTCATATGTCGCCTCCGACACGATCTGGCGCGAGGTCGTCCGCGCCAGGGCCGGCGGGATCCCGGTCGTGGTGTCGATGGGCGATGTCGCCGCATCCGGCGGTTACTACATCTCGATGGCGGCCGACGAGATCGTGGCTCAGCCGGCCACGATCACCGGCTCGATCGGGGTGCTGACCGGCAAGCCGGTGCTCGGCAACGCACTCGGCCGGGCCGGCGTGACCAGCGACCTGGTCAGCCAGGGCGCGCACGCCGCGATGTTCTCGCAGCTGCGCCCGTTCTCCCCGGACGAGTGGGCGCTGGTCAACGACTGGCTCGACCACATCTACGCAGACTTCACCGGCAAAGTGGCTGACGGACGTAACCTGACACCCGAGCAGGTGGAGCAGGTAGCCAGGGGCCGGGTCTGGACCGGAGCCGACGCGGTAGCCGGCGGCCTGGTTGACGAGCTCGGTGGCGTTGACCGGGCAACGGCGGCGGCCCGCCGCCGGGCTGGCCTGCCGGCGTCCGCGCCGGTGCGGGTGTACCCCCGCGCGCACCCGATGGACCGGCTGCGGCCACCTAGCTCCAGCGAGAGCCACGGCGCCGCTGCCGCCAGTCTCAACCTGGTCGCTGACAGCTGGGGCCCGGTTTGGCAGCTAGCCACCCGGCTCGGGCTCTCAGCCGCGGGCCCGCTCATGCTGCCCGGTGAATGGATCTTCGAATGACAGGAAACGAGGCTCTTCCGGCTGGCCGACTTGGATCACAGCCCGGCCGGTTCCGCCGCAATGGCGCTCGGTAGCGAGGCCGTCCCGGCCGACTACGCGGAGGCCGTGGGCGCCTGGCCGAGTGCTGTCACGCTGCTGACGATCGCCGATGGCAGGGATGACATCGGCACGACGGTCAGCGCTTTCAGCCCCGTTTCGGCCGATCCGCCGCTGGTCCTGGTGTCGTTGACGGCCGAGTCGTATCCAGCGGAGGTACTCGGGCGGCTGTCCGGCTTCGCGGTGACGCTTCTCGCCGCCTCGCAGCGTGTGCTGGCCGGCCGGTTCGCCGCGGCGGGCCGGCCCGGCGCGCGGCTACTGCTGGCCGAGGTACCGCACCGTCGCGGCAGCCTCACCGGCGCGCTGATTCCCGAGGGCGGGCTGGCCGCGTTCGAGTGCGACGTGAGCAGCAGGATCGCGGCCGGTGACCACGTCCTGGTCATCGGCAGGGTGACGGCTGTGCCCTACGTGGCCGAGTCTGGTGACCCGCTGATCCGGGTCCGCGGCAGCTATCTGCGCTGATTGCCGTCCGGCACAGTAAGGTCACCCGTTCAGGTAGGCGAGCACGGCGAGCACCCTGCGGTTATCGTCATCAGACGGCGCCAGGTCGAGCTTCGTGAAGATGCTTGTGCTGTGCTTGCTGACCGCCTTCTCGGACACGAACAAGCGCTGCGCGATCGCACTGTTGGACCGGCCCTCAGCCATCAGGCCGAGCACCTCGCGTTCTCGCGCTGACAGCCGCGTGAGCGCTTCCTCCCTGGCCCGGCGGCCTAGCAGCTTGGTCACAACCTCGGTGTCCATAACCGTTCCGCCGGCCGCGACGGTGCGGACCGCGTCGACAAACTGGTCGTCGTTGAACACCCGGTCTTTCAGCAGGTAGCCGACACCGCCGGCCCGGTCGGCCAGCAGTTCGCGGGCGTACAGCTGCTCGACGTACTGCGACAGCACCAGCACCGGCAAGCCAGGAACCTGCCTGCGGGCCTCGATCGCTGCTCGCAGCCCGTCGTCGGTGAACGTCGGCGGCAGCCGGACGTCCACGATCGCCACCTCCGGGCGCTGCGTCAGCAAGGCGGCCAGCAATGCGGGCGCGTCCTCGGCCGTGGCTGCTATCTCGAAGCCGTGCGCCTCAAGCAGCCGGACGAGCCCGTCCCTCAGCAGGAAGAGGTCTTCGGCGACGACAACGCGCACGGCACCTCCAGCACCACGATCGTCGGTCGGCCGGCCGGACAGCTGGCCGCACGGATGCCATCGAAGCTTGCCAGCCGCTTCGTCACGTCCGCCAGTCCGGGCATGCGGGCATCAGCGGCTGCCCACGGCGGCACGGGTGACCGCCAGTGTCAACGGTGACGTACCAAGCCCGCCGGCCGCGATGGGCGAGCGCCTACTTCGCGCGTAGGCATTTACCTACCGGCAGCAGCGCGTCTACATACCGGCAGCAGCGCGTCCGCCTCCCCCCGGTGGCGGTAGCCGGGAGCACCGCAACTGGCGTAAGCAGAACTCAACCGCCGGTACGGTGATTTCGCCGTTGATATTCCCTAAGCTCCCGACTTACCCACCGCATGAGGGACAGCGCACCCCTGGCGCAGGGACGGTTGGCCGTCACCCGGAAGGCGAGAATGACCCCCTTCACACGTACCCTCGCACTGCCTGCCGCTCTGCTGCTGACGGGCAGCCTCGTTGCCTTGATCCTGCCGGCCGCCAGCTCCGAGGCAGCCACGGCCACAAAGCTGTGCAACTCACAGGCCACGTCCGTGGCTGGCGGCGCGTACACGGTCGAGAACAACGAATGGGGCTCAAGCGCCCCCGAGTGCATCACCACAGACGGCAAGGCCGAGTTCAGGGTGGCGAACTCCTCGATTGCGAACGGCGGAGGCGGCGCGCCCGGTGGCTACCCGGATATCTACAAGGGCTGCTTCTACGGCGCGTGCACGTCGGGCAGCGGCTTGCCGATCCGGGTTTCCAGGATCCGCGCTGGCACGGTGACCACGAGCTGGAGAACTGCCCAGCCCGGCGGTAGCAGCATTTATAACGCGGCCTACGACATCTGGTTCAACAAGGCGCCCACTACCGGCGGTAAGGGCAACGGCGCCGAGCTCATGATCTGGCTGAACCACCACGGCCCTAAGCATCCGTACGGCTCAGAGGTCGCCAGCAACGTCAGGATCGGTGGCCGCACATACAACGTGTGGTTCGGCGGCAGGCCGGGCAGGTTCGGCACCATCACCTACGCGATGACCTCCCGCAAGCGCTCGGTCAGCAACCTGGACCTGCGGCCGCTGGAGGCCAATGCGGTGAGCCGCGGCTACCTCAGGAGGTCGTGGTACCTGATCAGCGTGCAGGCCGGTTTCGAGGTGTGGCAGGGTGGCACGGGCCTGGCGACCAAGTCGTTCTCCGTCAAGGTAACCCGCCGCTAGCGAGCAGAGGTCCTCGGCGACGACAGCACGCATGGCACCTCCAGCACCACAATCGTCGGTCCGCCGGCCGGGCTGCTGACCGCGAGGATGCCGTCGAAGCTTGCCAGCCGTTTCTCCACGCCCGCCAGCCCGGACCCGCGGGCCGGGTCCGCGCCGCCCAGGCCGAAGTCCGTCACTTCGATCCGCAGCAGCCGGCCCGAATGCGACATGGTGACTCGCGCGTCCCGTGCGCCGGAGTGCTTGGCGGCGTTGGTAAGCACCTCAGCCACTGCGAAGTAGCAGGCGGTCTCCACCGGTGCTGGCACTCGCCCCGGCAGGTCGATATCGGTTTCAACGTGCATCGGGCTGTCCAGCGCAAGCGCCCTGACCGCGTCAGCAAGGCCCCGGTCAGCCAGTACCGGCGGCACTACACCGCGGACCAGCTCACGCAGTTCCGTCAGGGCCCTGACAGACGATTCCCTTGCCTCCGCTACCAGCGCCATGGCGGCCTCAGGGCTGGTCGGGATCAGCCGCTCGGCCGCCCGCAGGCTCATCCCGAGCGCTACCAGCCGGGCTTGCGCACCGTCATGAAGGTCCCGCTCTAGCCGCCGCAAGTCAGCAGACGCGGTATCCACCGCGACCGCGCGGCTCTCGGTCAGCCGGGCCACGCGCTTGCTGAGTTCGGCATCGGGCTCCCCGCCCACCATCCGCCGGATCAGCGGGAATGTCTGCGGTGCCAGCCAAGTCCCGAGAGCAAGGAGGGCGAGGCCTTCGGCACCTGCGGCGTCCGCTGTGTGCTGGCTGTCGACTAGGACCGCCCCGTACGGCAATGGCTGGCCGTAAGTGATGCCCGCCACGCCGGCAGCGGTTGCGACCGGCGCAACGGCTGCTGCCGGTGTCGCCGCCGGCCCGGGCTTGGCCGGGAGCCCGGGCTTTACGGACAAGCCTGTGCCGGGCTCCGGCTTGGCTGTTGGAACCGGCGAGGGCTGCGCGCTAGCCGCCGCCGGGGACGCGGATGCGTAGGCCGTGGGCTTCAGGAACGCGGGTTGCGCGACAACGTTGCCGGGAGCTGGCGCTCTCCAGAACGCCGCGATCAGCAGGCCGGCGATCCCCAGGCAAAGCAGACCGGCCGTTGCGAGCTGCGCTGCGCGCAGTGGCCAGCGCCGGATTACTTGCAACGCGCCGAATAGCACGGCCGGGACGAAGATCACCGCAGCCTGACCGCCGAGCCACAACCGCGACACAAGCAGCCCGGCGAGTACCGCTACGACTGGCAGCAGCGCCAGCGTGCGCACCTGATCGCCAAGCGGGGCGCGGGCCACTGGCCCGAGCCAGCGCCTGGCCCGCGTCAGGACCGGGTCAGCCGACCGCAGCGCCAGCCAGCCACCGAGCAGCAGCAGCGCGTAGGCCTGCGGCAGGATGAGGTCAGCCTGGAAACCCGGATTGCCGACCATCGTCACGCCGTAGCTGTCGACGCCGCCGGACGCGTAGCCGCGGGCGACGATGAAGCCGGACAGGCCATAGAGGATCAGCGCCACCGGCACGATCCGCTCAGGAAGGCGCGGCCAGAAGATGATGATGATCGCAGCTGCGACCGGCACCACGATCCACCATGACCGGTTGTTCCGCGCGAATGGCGCATACAGCGTGCTCATCACCATGACTGAGAGCAGGAGAAGCGCTGCGCACCAGGCGAGTTCCCGAAGGCGCCCCCGCCGTCCCTTCGCATCCTCGGCTCGGCTGGTGCGGATCCGGATTACCGCCGCGACTGCGGCGATCGCCAGCACCGGCAGGACCAGATCCTGCACCCGAACGCTCATCCTCGCTGGCCCATGATCGTGTGCCCCCTCTCCGGCGGCCGCTAGCCGACCCGCCAGACTTAACGGTGCCGCATCGAGCACGGCCGGCGCGATGGGTCAGCGCCTACTTCGGCAGGTAGAGAAATGTCTACCCAACCCAGGTCAGGCAACAGGCTGTCCAGAGCGCCAGACTCCGGCGACGAGCGGGACGCCGGGCCGGTAGGCCAGGTAGGCATGCGACGGCCCGTCCAGCATGACCAGGTCGGCCCGTGCCCCGATGCCGAGGTGCCCGACGTCGCCGCGGCGCAGCGCGTGCGCACCGCCGGCTGTTGCGGCCCAGACCGCCTCGGCTGTCGTCATCCGCATCTCGCGGACTGCGAGCGCGATGCAGAGCGGCATGCTCGAGGTGAAGCAGGAGCCAGGATTGCAATCCGACGCGATCGCCACCGTGACGCCAGCCGCTAGCAGCTTCCGCGCGTCCGGGTACGGCGAGCGGGTGGAGAACTCGACGCCCGGCAGCAAGGTCGCGACTGTTCTCCCCGACGCCGCGAGCGCATCTACGTCCGCATCGGACAGGAAGGTGCAGTGATCCGCCGCGGCAGCCCCGGCCTCAACCGCGACCTGGACGCCGGGCCCGTGGCCGAGCTGGTTCGCGTGGATTCTTGGCTGCAAGCCGGCTGCAGCACCCGCTGCCAGCACGGCACGAGCCTCGTCCGCGCCGAAGGCACCGCGCTCGCAGAACACGTCGACCCAGCTGGCCTGCGGCGCGCAGGCCGCGAGCATGTCGCCGCATACCAGATCCACGTACGCCGCCACGCGGCCGTCGAACTCCGGCGGCACCACATGGGCGCCAAGGTAGGTCACCTCATCGGTGAACTCGCCGGCCAGCGCCACAGACCGGGCCTCGTCAGCTACCGTCAGCCCGTACCCGGACTTGCATTCGAACGTCGTGGTTCCCTGCGCCAGCATCTCCCCTGCCAGCCGGGCGAGGTTCGACCGCAGCACATCGTCGCTCGCGGCTCTGGTGGCTGCGACGGTGCTGCGGATCCCGCCCGCGCTATACGGCAGTCCCGCCATCCGGGCTGCGAACTCCGCCCCGCGCTCGCCAGCGAAGACGAGATGCGCGTGCGAGTCGACGAAGCCGGGCAGCACGGCTCGCCCGGCAGCGTCGACCATCTCGTCAGCCGCGGGCGCTGCCGCCGCCGGTCCGGTCCAGGCCACCAGTCCGCCGTCGAGCACGATCGCAGCGTCCGTCATCGCCTCGAACGTCCCTGGCGACGGCATGCTGGCCGCGTCCCGCGGCGCGTTGGTGACGAGCTCCCCGATATTGGTGATCAGCAGGCTCACCTGCGCATCCTGCCACAGCGAGCGCGCTGGTCAACCAACTCCCGGGAGGCAGCGCGCCGTCATGGGTGCCGAGTCGATGGGCCTCGAGCCCCACTCATCCGGCACCCACGAAGCGTCATCAGCGCAGCACCGCATCGATTGACGCCGCGAGTGCAGCTGGCACGTCGGGGATGAGCAGATGCTGGCCATCAGCCACGATGTCCCGGCCACCGACGACCAGATGCCGCACATCAGCGGCCGAAGCCCCGAATATGACCGACTCGAGTGCTGTGGCCGTGGCCGCGCCAGCCGTGCGGGGCGAGTCCAGCCCGACGGTGCAGAAGTCAGCCAGCCCGCCCGCGACCAGTTCGCCTGCCTCTGGCCAGCCCAGGCTGGCGTGCCCGGCCGTGGTCGCGGCGGTGGCGAGTTCGACGGCGGTGAAGCTGCCGCGTTCCTGCGACGCCAGGCGCTCACCAAGCTCGACGCGACGCGCTTCCTCCAGGATGTCGACGACAGCCTGGCTGTCCGAGCCGAGCGTGATCGGGCTTCCCGCGCTGGCCAGTTCGCGGGCAGGTCCAATGCCGTCGGCCAGATCGGCTTCGGTTGTCGGGCACATGCATACGTACGTCCGGCTCTCGCCGAGCAGGGCCACGTCACCACTGGCCAGGTGGGTGGCGTGCACCGCAGTGCCACGCGGGCCGAGTGCGCCGGCCTCGGACAGCACCTCGGCCGGCGTTGCCCGGTAGGCGGCAAGGCAAGCCCGGTTCTCCGCGACTTGCTCCGATAGGTGCACATGCAGCGGCGCGCCATAGCGGTGCGACCAGGCGACAACCTCCGGCATCTGGCCCGGCGCGACGGCGCGGACTGAGTGGATAGCTGCGCCGACCCTGGCCGATGGCCCGAGGTGGCCGGCTTCGT
Organism: uncultured Actinomycetota bacterium; assembly: GCA_963831615.1. Lineage (GTDB taxonomy): Bacteria > Actinomycetota > Actinomycetes > Streptosporangiales > Streptosporangiaceae > JAJYUU01. The sequence continues at coordinate 713,734 of CAWHQU010000011.1, forward strand.
CCGCGCCGAGCGCGGCTGCCCTGGCCGCCCAGGCCGCGCCGTCAGCGTCACCGAAGCGCAACTGCGGACCCGCCAGCGGTTGCGGCCGGCCGTCAGCTGACAACCCGCCGGACAGGTAACACGCGTCTAGCAGCGTGAGCCGGATGCCTGGCCCGGCCCGCTGCTTCGATCAGCGCGCGGCCCATCTGGTTGGGGTCCGCGTACGGCGTGCCGCCGACGCCGTGATGCAGGTAGTGGAACTCGCCGACGCAACTGATCCCGGCCAGTGCCATCTCCGCGTAAGCGGCCGTAGCGAGGGCCAGGTAGCTGTCCGGGTCGAGTCTGCCGGCCACCTCGTACATTCGCTCGCGCCACGTCCAGAACGTGCCGCGGGACGCCTGGGTGATACCGCGAAGCGCCCGGTGGAACGCATGCGAGTGCGCGTTGGCCAGGCCTGGCAAGGTCAGCCCGGCCAGCCGTGTGGCGGCAGGCGACGGCCCTTCGTCCAGCAGCACCGCGTCCGGCATCACGCGGGTCAGCTGGTCACCCGTTGCCTCGATCAGCACATCCGAGCGGAGCCCGAAGTCCGGTGACCAGGCCAGTTCGGCCAGCCAGGCGCGAGTGGAGGTCATTGCGCGGCCAGGTCGGCCAGTACCGCTGCCAGTGCCGCCACCCCGGCTTCGCAGTCAGCCATCTCGGCATGCTCGGCAGGCGAGTGCGAGACACCGCTCGGGTTACGCACGAATAGCATCGCTGCCGGGATCCGTGCTGCGAGTACGCCGGCGTCGTGTCCGGCCCCAGTCGGCAGCACCGGCGCCGGGGTTCCGGCGGCCTTGAGGACGCCGGTCAGCCGGTCCCGCAGACCGGGGTCGAAGCTGACCGGCGGCGAGACGGATTCGCACTGCTGCCGGACGGCGACGCCGTGCTGGTCAGCAGCCGCTGCGGCGGCGTCCGAAACCTCGGACACCAGCGCGTCAAGCGTGGCCTCGTCCGGCGCTCTGGCGTCCAGCCAGGCCTGTACCGATGAGCTAATGGCGTTCGCCGCGCCGGGCTGCGCCACCACCTTCGCGAAGGTGGCGAGCGCGCCGTAATGCTGCGCGGCGTCCCGCGCTGCGAGCACCGCCGCGGCGTAGGGGAGCATCGGATCCTGGCGGTCGGCCAGCCTGGTGGTGCCAGCATGATCGGCGCGCCCGAGGAAGTCGAACCGCCAGCGGCCGTGTGGCCAGATCCCGTCCGCGACACCGATAGGGGCGCCGAGATCCGCCAGCGCCTTGCCCTGCTCGATGTGCAGCTCGACGTAGGCTCCGATCCCGGCCAGCAGCTCCTCATCCGGTCCGATCGCACTGGCGTCGCGGCCGGCCGCAACCATCGCCTCGGCGAGCGTGACGCCGTCGCCATCTTGCAGCGCCCTCGCCGCATCCGGTGCCACCGCGCCAGTCAGCAGCCGGCTGCCGAGACAGGCGACGCTGAACCGGGCCCCCTCCTCCTCGGTGAACGCGGCAACGCCGATCGGCCGGGCGGGGCGGAACCCGCCGTCGCGCAGCTGAGCGAGGGCAGCGAAAGCGGAAACCACGCCGAGCGGCCCGTCGTAGGCGCCGCCGTCGGGTACCGAGTCCAGGTGGCTGCCTGTCACAACAGCCTGCTGCGCGCCCGGCCGACCCCACCAGGCCCACAGATTGCCGTTGCGATCACAGTCGGTGCGCAGACCGAGCTGGGTCGCGGTCCTGGCGAACCAGGCCCGGCACGCGGCATCGGACCCGGTCCAGGAATACCGGCGGTAACCGCCGGTGGCCTCGTCCCGGCCGACCGGCAGCAACTCGGCCCACAACTTAGCGAACGTCATCTGCTGTCTCCCGGTCCGACGCGGCCGCGCCAGCGCAGCGAGCCTGACTCTACTTCTGCATCGGCACGCGCACGCCGCGCTCGGCGGCAACTTGACTGGCTCGCTCATAGCCAGCATCCGCGTGCCTGATCACGCCCATCCCGGGGTCGTTGGTCAGCACCCGTTCGAGTTTCTGCCCGGCGAGGTCGGTGCCGTCGGCAACGCAGACCTGGCCGGCATGGATCGACCGCCCGATGCCAACGCCGCCGCCGTGGTGAATGCTTACCCAGGACGCGCCGGACGAGGTGTTCACCAGCGCGTTCAGCAGCGGCCAGTCAGCGATCGCGTCGCTGCCGTCGGCCATCGCCTCGGTCTCGCGGTAGGGCGAGGCCACAGAGCCGCAGTCCAGGTGATCACGGCCGAGCACAATCGGTGCCTGAACGTCGCCGCGCCGTACCAGCTCGTTGAACCGAAGGCCCGCAACGTGCCGCTCTCCGTAGCCCAGCCAGCAGATCCGGGCTGGCAGGCCCTGGAAATGCACCTTCTCCCTGGCCATCCGGATCCACCTGGCCAGTCCCTCGTTGTCCGGGAACAAGTCCAGGATCGCCGAGTCCGTAGTGGCGATGTCGGCCGGATCGCCGGACAGCGCCGCCCACCGGAACGGGCCCTTGCCCTCGCAGAACAGCGGCCTGATGTAGGCGGGCACGAAGCCAGGGAACGCGAACGCGCGCTCGTACCCGGCGAGCTGGGCCTCGCCGCGGATGGAGTTGCCGTAGTCGAACACTTCGGCGCCGAGGTCCTGGAAGCCGACCATGGCCTCGACGTGCTCGGCCATCGACTGCCTTGCCCTGATGGTGAACCCGGCCGGATCCTCGGCCCGCAGCGCGGCCATGTCCTCGAACGCGACGCCCTTCGGCAGGTAGGTCAGCGGATCGTGGGCCGATGTCTGGTCGGTCACGACGCTGACCGGCGCGCCCATTCGCAGCAGTTGCGGGACGAGGTCGGCAGCGTTGCCAAGCAGGCCGATCGACAGCGCCTCCCCGGCATCGGCGGCCGCGGTGGCCTGCCGGACCGCGTCGTCGACGTCATCTGCCGCCACGTCGAGATACCCGTGCTCGATCCGGCGGCTGATCCGGGACGGGTCGCAGTCGATGCATAGCGCGACTCCGCCGTTCATCGTGACTGCCAGCGGCTGGGCGCCGCCCATCCCGCCGAGACCCGCTGTGAGCGTGATCGTTCCGGTGAGCGAACCACCAAACCGCTTGGCTGCGACCGCCGCGAAGGTTTCGTAGGTGCCTTGGAGAATGCCCTGCGTACCGATGTAGATCCAGGATCCCGCGGTCATCTGGCCGAACATCGTCAGGCCCTCAGCCTCGAGCCGCCGGAACTCCTCCCAGGTCGCCCACTGCGGCACCAGATTCGAGTTCGCGATCAGTACCCTCGGGGCCCACTCGTGCGTCCGGAAGATCCCGACCGGCTTGCCAGACTGCACCAGCAGGGTCTCGTCAGCGGCCAGGTCACGCAGCGACGCCACGATGCCGTCGAAGGCCTCCCAGCTGCGGGCAGCGCGGCCCGAGCCGCCATAGACGATGAGCTGATCGGGGTGCTCGGCGACCTCAGGGTCCAGGTTGTTCATCAGCATCCGCATGGCTGCTTCCTGCGGCCAGCCCTTGCACGTCAGGCTGCTGCCGCGAGGCGCGCGCACGGGCCTGGCCCCGGTCACCTGGTCGGTCATTCTGAGCTCCTCTTCTGGCTGCGCATCATCATCTAACCCCAGCCCCGCGCTCGCGGGCCGGGCAGGTAGCGATCGCCGCCCGTCCAAATGGCTCTGAGTTACCTAGCCGACGGCCGCGAGCATCCCGGCGATCTGTTCGGCAGTCGGCGTGATCGGCGCGTTGACGAGCACTTCATCGTCAAGCGCATCGTGCGCAATCTGCTCGAATTGGTCGGCGCCGACGCCGAAGTCGGCGAGTCGGTGTCTCATCCCCACCGACTCTGCGAGCTCGGTGATGGCGGAGATGGCGGCCGACGCGTTTACGTCTGCGTCGGCCGCCGTCTTCCGGCACCGAGCGCGAACGCGAGCTCGGCGAGGCGATCAACGGACACCGACCGTGAGAACGACAACACCTGCGGCAGAACCATCGTGAGCGCCACGCCGTGCGGCAGATTGAACCGCCCGCCCAGCGCGTGCCCGATCGCGTGGCAGGCCCCGAGGCCGGTGGACGCCATCGCGATCCCGGCCATGTGCGCGGCCAGCAGCATTTGCCCCCTCGCCTCGGCGTCGGAGCCGTCCGCGACAGCGCGCGGCAGGAACTCACCGACCATCCGGACAACCTGCAACGCGATGCCCGCCGACCACGGGTTGGCCCGGACCGACAGATACGACTCCACCGCGTGCGTCAGCGCGTCCATACCGGTCGCCGCGGTCGGCCCCGGCGGCAGCCCGATGGTCAGGTCCGCGTCCAGGATCGCAGCCGCAGGCATCGTCGAGGCGTGGCCTACGTAGAACTTGCGGTGCTCCCGCTCGTCAGTGACGACGCCGAAGGCGTTGGTCTCCGCACCGGTGCCTGCCGTCGTCGGCACAGCCAGCAGAGGCAGCGCCGGGACGGCGAAGTCCGACCGGTAGTCGAGATCGCGGCCGCGCTGGCTGTTGACCGCGGCAAGCGCGATGCCCTTCGCTGCGTCGATCGGCGATCCGCCACCCACGGCCACCACGACGGGCGCCGTGTCCAGGAGTCCGGCCGCTGCGGCCGCGCCGGCTGCCAGGTCCGCGGTCGTCGGGTTCGGCTGCACGCTGCTGAACACGGTTGCCGGGACATCGGCTGCGGACAGCAATTCCGTCACCGCGCGGATGACGCCGGTCCCGGCGAGCGCGGCATCGGTCACGACAAGCGCCGACCGGCCGCCGGCCTCGGCGATCAGCGCCGGCAGCCTGGCAATCGACCCGGTCCCGAAGTGAGCAACCGGCGTGGTGCCGATGATGAGCTCAGATGGCGTCGGCAGCATTGCTACTCCTGCGGCAACCGGAGAGGGGTGGCTGTGAGGTCCTCGAGCAGCTTGATCGGCAGCATCTCGCCGCCGTTGTCGCCGTACTGCGCCCTGGCCCGTCGGTAAATCTGCTCGACAAGTGCGCTCACCTCGGCGGGAACGCCCACCTGCCGGGCGAGGTCGACCGCGAGGCCAAGGTCCTTGCAGGCCAGTGCCAGCGCGAACGAGTCGTCATAGTCGCCGCGCTCCAGCACCGACAGCACGTCACGCTCAAGGAAGTTGCTGGCCGCCGGGCTGGCGAGCAGGCAGCGCCGCAGCGTCGCCAGGTCGACGCCGGCCTGAACGCCGACAGTCAGCACCTCGGCCGTGGCAGTGAGATGCCCGAACCACAGCAAGTTGATCATCAACTTGACCGTGTAACCAGCCCCGTTCCCGCCCACATGGATGATGCGATCGGGATTGCCCATCGACTCGAGCAACGGCCGGAAGCGCTGGTAGTCGGCGGCAGCGCCGCCGACGAAGATCTGCAGCTGGCCGGCCTTAGCGCCCGCCGCCATGCCGCTGACCGGCGCATCGAGCACGGCAACCTGGCGCGGCCTGGCCAGCGCCAGGACGCGCTCGGCGGCCTCGGGCACGCTGGTTGACATGTCCACCCAGGCGGCACCGGGAGCGAGGCCGTCCAGCAGCCCGTCCGGCCCTAGTAGCACGTCAGCGACGTGCCGCGGAGTCGGCAGCATGGTGATGACCACGTCCCTGCCTGCGCCGGTCTCGCGCGGCGAGCCGGCCCAGCCGGCACCCGCCGCGAGCAGGTCGGCAGCTGCTTCGGCTCGCACGTCGTGCACGACCAGGTCGTGGCCGGCCGCGAGAATGTTCGCGCTCATCGGGCCGCCCATGTGGCCAAGGCCAATGAATCCCACTCGCACGGCTGCTCCGCCCTACTCGGTGTTCACGGGGTCAGTGTTCACGGGGTCAGTGTTCACGGGGTCAGTGTTCAGGGCCAGTGGTCACGGGCCAGTGCTCACCGGTCAGTGGCCCAGCGTGCGACGGCGTCCTCGTCAATCTCGGCGCCGAGCCCGGGCCGGTCCGGGACGCGGACACTGCCGTCCGCTTCGATGGTGACTGGCTGCGTCAGGAAGAAATCGCGACGCTGCGGCGTCCACCCCGGCGGATCGTAGGGGAACTCCAGGAATGGCCCGCCGCCGACACCGGCCGCTACGTGCAGGTTCGCCAGCAGGCCGAGCCCGTTGGTCCAGGTGTGCGGGGTGAACCAGCAGCCTTGCTGGTGGGCTAGCTCGGCCACCGTCCGAGCACGCAGCATGCCGACCGCGAGCACCACGTCCGGCTGCAGCACGTCCAGCGCGCCGGCCGATATCGCCGCCAGCAGTTCCGGCACGCTGCGGGCCATCTCGCCGCCCGCCACCCGGATGCCGCACTGCTCCCGCAGCAACTTCATCCCGGCCAGGTCAGCGGCCGGCAGCGGCTCCTCGAGCCAGGTAACGCCAAGCTCGGCAAGCTCGTCAGCGACCCGCCGGACCGCCGTGACGTCGAGCGCCGGAGAGATGTCGCCGGCCATCCGCCACCACTGGTTCAGGTCGACCATGACCGCCAGGTCGCTGCCCCCCGCTTCCCGCGCGGCCCGCACCGCGGCCAGGCCGGACTGCACGTGGTCCCGGCTGATCCGGATCTTCACGGCACGGAATCCGGCCTGCTGAGCGGCCAGCACCGCCTCGGCTCGCGCGGCCGGGCTCTTGAGCTCGCCGAACGAGGCGTAGGCCGGGAGCCGGTCGGCAGCGCCGCCGAACAACGTCGCGACCGGCTGACCGCAGGCCTTGCCGATGATGTCCCAGAGCGCAGCCTCCAGCGGCCAGTACCGGCCAGCGTGGAAGCTTATGGTCTCCAGCGTCCTGACGTGGTTGGCGATCTGCAGCGGATCCTTGCCGATGAACAGGTCAGCGAAAGCTGTAAAGCCGTCCATCGTGTCGCCGGAGCCATAGCCGGTGATGCCCGCGTCGGTCTCCACCCGGACCAGGGTCGCGTCAAAGTGCCGTCGCGGCACCGGGTCCCACGCCGCATCGAACGGCGGCTCAAGCACCAGCCGCATCCGGTCCAGCCGGATCGTGGTGATCTTCACCCGGGCTGGAAGTAAGGGTTGGCGGGATTGGCCCGGGCGGCGAGAACCTGAGCCAGATCCGGGCGGGAACGGGCGGCTGCATTGATAGCAGCTTTGGTGGCCTGCCGGTTGTTCGCATAGACCATGGCCGCATCGCGGGCATCCGGGTTGACCCAGACCGCCGCGATCAGCACGAGATCGTCAGTGTCCGCCGGCGCGATGAAGCCGTCGGCGACCGCGTCGGCGACGCCGCCGGCTACCCCTGCCTGGGCCGCACCCCAGGTCAGCGTTCCGTGCTCCGGGCTGGCAATGGCGGATTTGTTCACGAACAAGGTCAGCGGCTTCACCGGGATCCCCGGCTGGAGCACAGCGACGAACGGAGTGTGCCCCGCGCTGGGAGTGGCGAGAGCGGTCGCCCACGCGGTGCCGACCGGCCCTGCCCGGGTCCCCAGCACGACGTTGATGTGCGCGGCCTCGGCTCCTTCGCCGATGAAGCTCTCGCCGATCAGCATGGCCGGCAGCTCACTCATATCTGTTCCCTCATGTGTTGGATTTTCGTGCATGGACGCCGCCGCGAGTCGATTGATCCGTGCGATTTCGTCCAAAGGTGACTACGTTGTCTTCATGGCGGTGACAGTCACCCGCGGCCGTGCGCGAAGCGGCACGGCCCGGCGCCGGTCACCGTCACGTCCGGTAGCCGCCGGCCGGGTTATATCTCCCTTGCGGCTGTGGTCATCAGCGTCTAGGCTTCCGCAAATCGACTTTATCGATAGCTTGTCTAGCCTATTCGGCAGGGGGGTCCGTTGGCGATCTTCCTGCTGAGGCGCCTCGGGCTGGCTGTCATCACCCTGTTCCTGCTGAGCCTGATCATCTTCTTCGCCGGGCAGGTTTTGCCGGGAGATCCTGCCAGATCGATCCTCGGCCCGCTCGCGGCCGAGTCCGCCGTGCGCGCTCTCGACCACCAGCTCGGCGTCGACCGGCCGCTGCTCACGCAGTACTGGAGCTGGATCACCGGCATGCTGCACGGCAACATGGGCGAGTCGTACCAGTACCAGTCGCCTGTCGAGCCGCTGCTGGTGACGGCTCTGGTGAACTCGGCCAAACTGGCCGCGCTCGCGTTCGTGGTGATCATTCCGCTCGGCATACTCGGGCGGCGTCGTTGCCGCACTCTACGCAGGCCGGCCGGTCGACCGGATCATCACGCTGACCGGCAGCTCGGCCGCCGCCGTACCGGAGTTCGTCTCCGGCATCGTGGTCATCATCGTGTTCAGCGTCGTGCTGAAACTCCTGCCATCGTCTGCGCAGGCTCAGCCGGGAGCGTCCTTCCTGACCCAGCTGAAGTCGCTGATCCTCCCCGCGATCCCGCTGGTCCTGGTCTTGTTCGGGTACATCGCCCGGATGGCGCGGGCAGGCACCATCGAGGCGCTGGAGTCCGACTACGTCCGGACCGCGACGTTGAAGGGCCTCAAGCGAGTCGTAGTGATCTACCGGCATGTGCTGCGCAACTCGCTGCTGCCGACGATTACCGTCATCGCCACTCAGACCGGCTACCTGATCGGCGGGCTGGTCGTCGTCGAGACGCTCTTTAACTACCAGGGCATCGGCAACCTTATCTTCCACGCGGCGGGCGCCAAGGACTTCCCGATGCTCGAGGCTGCTGTGCTCACCATTGGCCTCGTCTACATGGTGGCTACGATCGGCGCCGATCTGCTGACGACCTTGCTGAACCCGCGCCAGCGCACGGGGGCATTCCGGTGACCGAGACTCTGGCGATGCCGCCCGACGTCATCGCCAGCGACGCTGAGAGCCGCGAGTTGCCCGTCTGGCGGCTGCTGCTCGCCCGGCCGACGTTCGTGACCGGCGCGCTGATACTGCTGTTCTGGGTCGTCTGCGCCATCTTCGGGACCGACATCGCGCCACACAGTCCGCTCGCACAGCAATTGCTGGCCACCAACCAGCCGCCGTCCGCTGCCCACTGGTTCGGCACCGACCAGCTCGGTCGCGACGTGCTGTCCAGGGTTATCGTCGGCGCGCGAACGATGCTGATCATCGCCCCGCTGGCAACCGTGCTCGGCACAGTGGTCGGCACGGCACTCGGGCTCGTGCTTGGCTACCTCGGTGGCGCAATCGATCTGGTGGTGAGCCGGATCGTCGAGGCGGTACTCGCGCTGCCGGCGATCCTTGTCATCTTCCTGTTCGTCGTGGCGCTCGGAGTAACGACGCTCACGCAGATCCTGGTGATCGGCTTCATCTTCACCCCGCTGATTGCCCGGACGGTGAGGTCTGCCGTCCAGGTGGAGAGCCAGCTCGACTACCTGCCCGCTGCCCGTCTGCTCGGCGAGCGGCCGATCCGGATGATGTTCGCCGAGATCCTGCCGAACGTCATGCCCACGGTCCTGGTTGAGTTCACCATCCGGCTCGGCTACGCGATCTTCGCGGTCGCGACGCTGGCATTCCTCGGGTTCGGCGTCCAGTTGTCGACGCCGAACTGGGGCACTGACATCAACGCCAACTACGGGGTGCTCGGCGCGGGGTACTGGTGGGAGACGCTGTTCCCGGCGCTGGCCATCGCGTCCCTGATCATCGCCATCAACCTGGTCGCTGACGCGATAGAGCAGGTGCTCGCCGGATGACCGCGACCGAAGCGACAGCCATTCCGGGGCCAGCGGCCGGACCGCTGTCCGCGGTACAGGTCGAGCACCTGGACGTCAGCTACCGAGTTCGGGGGCAGGACCGGCTGGCCCTACGGGACGTGTCCTTCGAGATCGGTCGCAGCGAGTCCTACGGCCTGGTCGGCGAGTCCGGCTCCGGCAAGTCCACGGTGGCGCTGGCGCTGACCCGGTATCTGCCGCGCAACGGCAGGGTCAGCGCGGGCTCCATCCGGATCGCCGGCCGCGATCCGCTCGCGATGGACGCGGCCGAGCTACGCCAGCTGCGCGCGCGCTCGGTGTCCATGGTGTACCAGGAGCCGGGGAAGGCGCTGAACCCGTCGATGCGGGTCGGCCGTCAGGTCGCCGAGGTCTACGAGATCGCCGGGCTTGGCAAAGCCGAGGCGCTGGAACGGTCCGAGGCGATGCTGGCGACGGTGCAGATCTCCGACCCCGGCCAGGTCATGCAGCGGTACCCGCACCAGCTGTCGGGGGGCATGGCGCAGCGAGTCGTGATCGCGATGGCGCTGGCGTCCGAGCCGGAGCTGCTGATCCTGGACGAGCCGACGACAGCGCTGGACGCCACCGTCGAAGCCGAGGTGCTGGACCTGGTAGCGGGGCTGCGCGAACAACTGGACACCTCGCTGCTGTTCATCAGCCACAACCTGGCCGTGATCGCGAAGATGTGCGACCGGGTCGGCGTGCTGTACGCCGGCGAGCTGATCGAGGAAGGACCGGCCAGGCAGGTCTTCGAGCAGCCGCGCCACCCGTATACCGTCGGCCTGCTGCGCTGCATCCCGCGCCAGGGCCAGCGCAAGGACCACGGCCGGCTGGACACCATCCCCGGCTTCCTGCCGACACCGGGGCAGCAGCTGGCCGGATGCATCTTCGCGCCGCGCTGCCCCATCGTCGAGCAGCGTTGCCGGGATACGGCTCCGCCGTTCTTCGACGCCGGACCCGGCCAGACGTCCCGGTGCTACCTGCACGAGGCGACCGGGGACCTGCCCAGGAGCACACCGCTCGACGTGCAACTGCCCGCCACGCCGAGGGCTGCCGAACCGGTCGTGACCATCCGGAACCTGTCGAAGACCTTCGCTCGCGCGGCGAGGCGGTGCATGCGCTGGCCGGGGTGAACCTGGACATCGAACGCGGCGAGACGCTCGGCCTGGTCGGGGAGTCCGGCAGCGGTAAGACAACGCTCGCGCGAGTCCTGCTCGGGCTGATCGCGCCCGACGCCGGGTCGATCTATCGAGCTGGACGGCCAGCCGCTCGGCGCTGACCTCAGGCGGCGCAGCCCGGCACAGCTCAAGGCGCTGCAGATCGTCTTCCAGAACCCCGACTCGGCGCTGAACCGCAGGCACACCGTGCGCCAGCTGATCTGCAGACCGCTGGTCAAGCTGGCCGGCCTGTCCGGTTCCGCGCTCACCGAGCGGCTGACGGACCTGATCCGGTCGGTCCGGATGGAGCCCAGGCACCTGTCGCTGCGGCCGCGGCAGCTGTCCGGCGGCCTGAAGCAGCGGGTCGCCATCGCCCGCGCGTTCGGCGGCGGCCCGCGCATCGTGGTCTGCGACGAGCCCACGTCGGCGCTGGACGTATCGGTGCAGGCGGCGATCCTCAACCTGCTCGCCGACCTGCAGGCCAAGGAGCAGCGTGACCTACCTGTTCATCTCGCACGATCTCGGACTGGTGCGCTATCTGTCCGACCGGATCGCGGTGCTCTACCTCGGCCGCCTGATGGAGCTAGGCCCGGCGGAGCGGGTCTTCAGCGGACCGCATCATCCGTACACCGAGGCGCTGCTGTCGGCGGTGCCGAGCCTGGACGGCCAGCGTACCCGGCGGATCCGGCTGACTGGTGAGATCCCGTCAGCCGCGAACCCGCCGAGCGGCTGCGTCTTCCACACTCGCTGCCCGCGACGGCTTGCGTCAGGGATCTGCGAATCGACCGAGCCGCCGCTGATCGAAGTCGAGCCCGGCCATTTGATGAGCTGTCATATCCCTATCGATCAGCTAACAACCCTGCAAAGCAATGAGCGAATGCCGTGACATGCACTGGCTGGCCGCATAGCTTTGCTTTCCACTGGCGTCGGACTGCGATCGAGCGGGTCCGGTGATAGGTTCCGAGGAGGACCTGTGCACTCTGGAAACGACCGGCTTGACCGGCTGCGCGCAGGACAAACGGAAATCGGGAATCACGTCATCGACGAGTTCGTCGCTGGCCGGCTCAATCGCCGGGATTTCCTCCGCAGCGGCGCGCTCGTCGGGATTTCCGCGCCAGTGCTCGGCGGAATCCTGGCCGCCTGCGGCTCGTCCAGCCCTTCGCCCTCGACGACGTCGTCTGGCGCTGCCGCTAGCGGCGCCACGATCAAGGTCGGCATCGTCACCCCTGCTTCCGCGATCAATCCGGTCACCATCGCCGACCAGGGCGGCCTGGACATGCTCGGCCAGACCGGCGAGTACCTGTGCCTGTCCGACCAGACGCTGACCCTGCAGCCGGTGCTGGCCACCAGCTGGACGTCCAACTCCACCGCGGACGTCTGGACCTTCAAGATCCGCCAGGGCGTGAAGTTCCACAACGGCAGCCCGCTCACCGCTGACGACGTCGTCTACACCTACAAGCTGCAGACCAATCCGGCGGGCAAGGGCTCTGCGCTGTCGGCAATTCGGTGGCGTGCTGACGCCGGCCGGCGTGGAGAAGGTCGACGACTACACGGTCGCGTTCCACCTGAGCGCGCCGAACGGCAACTTCCCGTACCTGACGTCGTCCGACAACTACACCATGATCATCCTGCCGAAGGGCTACGACCCGGCCAGTGGCAGAGCTACGTTCATCGGCACCGGACCGTTCAAGCTGAAGAGCTACACCGAGAAGGTGGGCGCCGTCCTTCGTCCGTAACGAGGATTACTGGGGCACCGAAGGCCATACCGGCCGCCACCGAGTTCACCTTCTACGACAACCGAGACACCCGTCGATCCTGGCGCTGACCAGCGGCGCGATCGACGTCCTCGGGCAGTTCACGGTGACCAACGGCCAGCAGCTGCTGACCGGCGGGTACAACGTCATCAAGCTCAAGTCCAGCGCGCACCGCGAGCTGTCCATGCGCTGCGACCAGGCGCCGTTCACGGACGCCAGGGTCCGGCAGGCGATCGCGCTCTGAGCCTGAACCGGCCGGCGATCGTCGCAGCACTGTTCAAGGGCGACTCCGATCTCGGCAACGACAGTCCGTTCGCGCCGGTGTACCCGTCGACCAACACCAGCGTCGCGCAGCGCGCGCAGGACGTCGCCAAGGCAAAGTCACTGCTGTCGGCCGCCGGTCATCCGAACGGGTTCTCCGCACGCTGACCACCGAGAACGTCTTCAGGAGATCCCGCAGTTCGCGGAGATCGTCCAGCAGTCCGCCAAGGCCATCGGCGTCAACATGAAGCTGAACATCGAGGAGCAGCCGAAGTACTACGGCAACTACCTGTTCGGCACCTCCGACTGGCTGGACGCCACCATCAGCCTGGTCGACTACGGACACCGCAGCGTGCCGAACGTGTTCCTGACCGCGCCGCTGCAGACGATCAACGCGAAGACGGGCACCGGGCTCGTGGAACGCCGCGCACTTCAGCAACTCCGAGTACGACAGGCTCTCCAACCAGTACATCGCGACGGGCGACCTGTCCAGCCAGAGGACCATCGCCGGGCAGATCGAGACACTGCTGCTCGCCCAGACCCCGATCATCTACGGCTACTTCTACAACTACCTGACCGCCAGCGGCCAAGAACGTGACCGGTGCCTACCCGACCGCGATCGGCCACATCTTCCTCTACAACTGCAAGAAGAGCTGATCCAGTCGCGAAGGAACCGAGCAGGCCACAGGCCGTCGGGTCCCGTACCCGGCGGCCTCTGGCTGCGCTTCCTGTCTGGCCCTGACATCGCCAGCCTCGGGCTCACCGGCACCGAGATCATCGACGCGGTGGAAGGCGCGGTTCGCGCGCACGGCGAGGGCCGCGCGATAGTCGAGCCGCGAGTGCACCTGGTGCCCGGCGATGGCGGTCACTTCAACGTGCTGCGTGGCCATCTGGCCTGATCCCGGTGCAGCCGGCGTCAGCGGGGTCAAGGTCGTCGGCGACTTCGTCAGCAACTACACCGCCGGGCTGCCGAGCGAGCTCGGCCTGCTGACCTTGCTCGACCCGGCCAACGGGGTCCCGCTGGCCATCATGGACGCGACGTTCATCACCGCCTGCCGGACCGGCGCGATGACCGCTGTCGGAGCCAAGTACCTCGCCAGGCCCGACGCCCGGATCCTCGGCCACGTCGGCGCGCGCGGTACCGCGCTGTGGAATGTCCTGCTGCTCAACGTCGTGCTCGACCTGGCCGAGATCAGGGTGACGAGTCGACGGCCCGAGTCGCAGGGAAGCGTTCGGCCGGCAGCTCAGGGCCGCCACCGGGACCCCGGTCCGGGTGGTGGCAACTGCGGCGGAGGCTTTCGACGGTGCCGACATCCTGGTGGAAGCGTCCCGCCTGACAACACCGGAGCCGCTGCTGCGAACCAGCGCTGTGCGGCCGGGCGCGTTCGTAGTGCCTTACGGCACGATCAGCGCGGTAGAGCTCGACCTTCTCGACGTGATGGACAAGGTCGTCGTCGACGACTGGCGCGAGGCCCAGGCCGGCCAGTTCGGCTCGCTGCGCCGGCACGTCGATACCGGGCGGCTCACGGCGCAGACGCTGCACGCCGAGCTCGGCCAGATCGTGGCTGGCGTCAGACCCGGCCGGGAGTCGCCCGGCGAGCGGATCCTGTTCTGGCATCGCGGGCTGGCAATCCTCGATATCGCTGTCGGCCAGCTGATCCTGAGGAAGGCCGAGCAAGCCGAAGCAGGCACCATGCTCAGGTACCGGTAGCAGTGTTCCCGGTCCTAATGCTGAGTTCGGCGGCCGACCTGGATGCTGCCGCGGTGCGTCAGGTCAGTGCGGGCAGGCCGGTACGGCTGGCCGCGCCGCTTCTCGCTGCCGTGCAGGCGCACTGCGACCGCGCCAGAGCCGTCCTTCGCAGCGGCGCGTCCGTTTACGGAGTGACGACCGGGATGGGCGCCCTCAGCAGCGTCTCGCTGACCGACGCTGAGCAGCGAGCACACCAGCGCAACCTGCTACTCGGCCGGGCGACAGGCGGCCCGCCATGGCTGCCGGAAGCTGATGTCAGGGCCATCGTCACGGTCCGGCTTCGGACATTCCTGTCCGGCGAAGCAGCGGTCTCGGCCGATCTGTGCGAGCGACTGACCGACTTCCTTGCGGCCCGGATCGTCCCGGCCGTGCCACGGGACGGAGCTGGCTGCGCAGGAGAGATCATCCAGCTGGCACACTGCTTCGGTCCGCTGGCTGGCCTGGGCAGCGTGCTCGGCCCGGCCCAGGAGGATGCTGAAGCCGGGCATGACGCCGCACACGCCGTCCGGCCCGCGGCGGACGCGCTCGCCGAGTGCGGACTTGCGGCGTACCAGCCCGGCCCGAAGGAGGGCATCGCGCTGCTTGCCGGGGTGCCTGGCGCAACGGCGCTCAGCATCCTGGCCGCCGGCGAGGCAGAAGCGCTCGCAGCCATGATGACAGCCGCGGGCGGCCTCTCCATCGCCGCGGTCGGAGCACCGCTTGACCCCTACGACGCGGCCTGCGCGCGCGGTGACGACGAGCTGCGTGTCGTGCTCAGCTCCCTCCGCGCGCTCATCGAGCCGGCTGGCCGTCCCCGGATGCTGCAAGCGCCCGTTTCCTTTCGGGTGATAGGGCCGGTTCTCGCGCAGGTCCGGCGAGCTCTGGCTGCGCTCACGGCTGCCGCGGATCGCGCCATGACCGGGGTTACCGACTCTCCGGCGTTCCTGGACGGCAGGTTCGTCGGGACGGCCGGGTTCCACGGCATCGACCTGGCCGCTCATTGTGACCTGCTCACTGCCGCGATCACGCACGCGGCCGAAGTCGGCGCGGCACGGCTGCACCGGCTGCTCGACCCTGCGGTCACCGGCTTGCCCGCCCAGCTTGCGATCGATCCCGGTCCGCAAGCGGGCCTGGTCGCGGTGCACAAGCGCGCGGCGGGCGAGGTGCACGCGATGAGGCGACTGGCGCTGGCAACGCCTGTCGGGCTAATCGAGACCTCGGGCGGTCAGGAGGACGTGCAGTCGTTCGCCTGGGAAGCGGCCGTCAACCTGCGGGCTGCGTTGCGCCGCGGCCGGGTCGTGGCGGCGTGTGAGGCGCTCGCGGCGTTCCAGGCAGCTTCGCTGGGCACGCCGCCGTGGCCGCCTGGCTGCCAGGCTCTGCTCGGCCGGCTTGGCGCGCTGGTGGATCCGATCCTCGCCGACCGGCAGTTCGGCACTGACATCCAGTTGCTCGCGGGCGGCGCATGGACTGGCCAGCAGGATGGATAATGACCAAAATCGTGCGGAGGTTAGATGTCGCGACCGGCGGTCAGCCAGGAACTTCAGAGCGGACAGCAATTTCAGGACACGCAGTACCCGGACGCCAGCGCTGGCCTCAAGCCGGGCTGGGGCGTCAGCCCGGAGCGGCAGCAGGCAATCGAGGCCGTGCTCGGCGGCCTTGCGCCGCATAGCGGCCGGCTTGCGCCGGCTCAGCTCCGGTCCATCACCACCGAGCTGGCCAATCGCCGGGAGCTGTGGTCGGACCTCGTGGTCCACGATCCGGACGTCCGGTGGTACCTGCCGTTGCAACGTTCGAACGCCTGCGACGTCTGGCTGCTGGCCTGGGAACGTGGTCAGGACACCGACTGGCACGACCACGGCGGCTCCTCAGGCTCGCTGGCGGTCGCTGACGGCGGCTTGCTCGAGCAGTACCGCGCCCCCAACGGGCGACTCAGCCACCGGCGGCTCGGGCCTGGCCAGGCGATTGCATTCGGGCCAGGCCACGTCCACGACGTGGCGCACGGCGGTCAGGGCTCGGCGACCAGCATCCACGCGTATTCGCCGCCGCTGACCGCGATGACCTACTACAGCGCGACCGACTACGGGCTGATCGCGAGGCAGACCGTGGCGATCGACGGGCCCGAAGGTGGTCGCGGTCGCGGCGGGCCCGACACGGCACTGGCCAGGGCCACGGCCTCGGCCGCAAGGCTGACCTCGGATTCCCTCCCGGATGGCGCACCGGGCATCGATGAGCTGCTCGCCGAGGCACGCAGCGGCTTGCGGAGGCTGCGTCCGGAAGCCGCGTTTGCCGCCCTCACCGACGGCGCGGTCCTGGTCGACATCCGCCCGCTCGAGCAGCGAATCGTCGAAGGCGAGGTACCCGGCGCGATCATCATCGGCCGCAACGTCCTGGAGTGGCGGCTTGACCCCCGCAGCGAGGCCAGGATTCCGGCGCTGGCCAGGTCCGACATGCAGATCATCGTGATGTGCTCCGAAGGCTATGCGTCCAGCCTCGCGGCAGCCTCTCTCCGGCGGCTCGGGATCTGCGAAGCGACCGACCTGCAAGGCGGCTACCAGGCATGGAAGGCTTCTGGGCTGCCGGTGAGGGCTGCTCAGTCGCTCGGCTGACCCAGGTCAGCCCCGCGCTGACCGGGGATTCGCTAGCCAGATTGCCAGCAGGTACGGTCAGGCATGGCATTGCCGCGGAAGCAACCAGTCGAGACGCGCGGTCGGGTGAGCCCTGACGCAGCCGCGGAGATCGACCACCAGCACCGGGACGTGTCCGGCGGCTGGCTGCGGCCTGCCGTCTTCGGTGCCATGGACGGCCTGGTAACAAACGTCTCGCTGATCGCCGGCGTCGGCGGCGCCAGGCTCGCGCAGCACACGATCGTGCTGACCGGCCTGGCCGGGCTGTTCGCCGGCGCCGGCTCGATGGCTGCAGGCGAGTACGTGTCGGTGTCCTCGCAGAACGAGCTGGTCGCCGCCGAAGTGGAGAAGGAGCGTATCGAGCTCGAGACCAACCCGGCCAGCGAGCAGGCAGAGCTGGCGGCCATGTACAAGATGCGGGGCGTCGATCCGGCCCTCGCGGACGAGGTCGCCCGTCAGCTGTCCCGTCACCCGGATGAGGCACTCCGCATTCATGTCAGGGAGGAGCTCGGCGTCGACCATGACGAGTTGCCGTCTCCGCTCACCGCGGCCGGCGCCTCGCTCGTCACTTTCGCGGTCGGCGCGCTCATCCCGCTGCTGCCGTTCCTGCTCGGGTTCGCGTCGCTCGGCGCAGCCGTCATCCTCGCCGCCGTCGCGGCATTCGTGGGAGGCGGGATCGTGGCGCGCGTGACGGCCAGGCCGTTCCTGCGCGGGGCCCTGCGGCAGCTCGTGCTGGCGGCGCTGGCTGCCGCTATCACCTACGGCATCGGCACCCTGCTCGCCCGCTAGCGGCCGGAGCGAGCCCTACCAGGATTCGGTGGCGAACTCCTCGCCCGCGCTGTCGCCGGACGCTGCCAGCAGCTCCAGGTCCGCATCGACCATCATCTCGACTAGTTCCTCGAAGCCGATCTTGGGCTCCCAGCCGAGCTCGTCCCTCGCCTTGGCAGGGTCCGCGCAGAGCCGGTCCACCTCGGCCGGCCGGATGAAGGACGCGTCGGTCACTACGTGGTCGCGCCAGTTCAGGCCCGCCGTGCGGAACGCGCTGTCCACCAGCTTTTCCACCGAGTGCGTTACTCCGGTGCCGATGACATAGTCAGCCGGTGCCTCCTGCGCCAGCATCAGCTGCATGGCACGGACGTAGTCGCCGGCAAACCCCCAGTCGCGGCTCGCGCTCAGGTTGCCGAGGCGCAGCTGGCGCTCGTAGCCGAGTTTGATCTTCGCCACCCCTAGCGAGACTTTCCTGGTCACGAACTCGGCTCCGCGACGCGGCGACTCGTGGTTGAACATGATCCCGGACACCGCGAACATCCCGTAGGACTCGCGGTAGTTCTGGGTCAGGAAGTGCCCGTACACCTTGGCCACGCCGTACGGGCTGCGCGGGTGGAACGGCGTCTGCTCGTTCTGCGGAGCCTGGGTCACCTGGCCGAACATCTCCGAGGTCGACGCCTGGTAGAACCTGATCTGGCCGCTGCCCGGGCTGCGCGACGCGCTGATCCCGCTGCATACCCGGATGGCTTCCAGCACGCGCAGCACGCCGATTCCGGTCACCTCACCGGTCAGCTCGGCCTGCTGCCACGACAGCGGCACGTACGAGATCGCGGCCAGGTTGTAGACCTCGTCGGGCTGCACTCGTTCCACGGCAGCGATCAGGCTTCCCTGATCCAGCAGGTCACCGCGGATCAGCCTGACGTCGCCCAGCAACTTCCGCAGGTGGCGTACCCGCGGGTTCGCCTGGCCCCGGACCAGCCCCCAGACTTCATATCCCATATCGACCAGGTGCTCAGCCAGGTAAGAACCGTCCTGGCCGGTGATCCCGGTGATGAGCGCGCGTCGTGTCAGCGGAGCCTCCGTGTGAAAACTTCGTCGCGGCAGCTTACAGATACTGACAGCAGGCGGGGCGGCCCGGCAAACGTGTGGGGTCAAAGGGCATCGAAGTTACTTGCTTGGTAAGGTTCGCTGACTGGGGGGTCACGCGGGTCGCCCGCCCGGGGGCAGCCGGTGCCAAGACAGGAGGCGCGATCCTGCGTGAGTACCGTAGGCGCCGATAGCAGACCACTGCGCGTCTGCCTGCTCTCCTACCGCAGTAAGCCGCATTGCGGCGGGCAGGGCATCTTCCTCCGCCATCTGTCTCGCGAACTTGCCGCACTGGGTCATCACGTCGAGGTCTACTCCGGCCAGCCTTACCCAGAGCTGGAGCCGGGACCTGAGCTGATCGAGCTGCCGAGCCTGGACCTGTACCGGGACGAGGACCCGTTCCGCACCCCGCATCTGCGCGAGTACCGCGACTGGATCGATGTACTCGAGGTCGCCGGAATGTGGACTGCTTATTTTCCTGAGCCGCTGACGTTCAGCCTCCGGGCGCTTCGTGCGCTGCGCGCCCGGCAAGGCGACTTCGACATCGTGCACGACAATCAGGTACTCGCTTACGGCAACCTCGGCATCACCCGGCTCGGGTTGCCGCTCGTGACGAGCATCCATCACCCGATCAGCGTGGACCGCCGGATCGAACTCGCGGCCGCCCGGGGCTTCAGGAAGATCCCGAAGTGGCGCTGGTACTCCTTCGTCGGAATGCAGGGTCGCGTCGCCAGGCGCATCGGCCCCATCATGACCGGTTCGGAGTCGTCCAAGGCTGACATCCTGCGGGACTTCAAGGTCGAGCCGGACAATGTCAAGGTCATTCCGCTAGGCGTCGATACCCGGTTGTTCCATCCGAGGCCGCACCCGCGCGTTCCCGGCCGGATCATCGCGGTCGCCAGCGCGGACTCCCCGGTGAAGGGAGTCGCGACCTTGCTGCGCGCTTTCGCGAAGCTGCGCACGGAACGGAACGTGTCGCTGACCCTGGTCAGCAAGCTGGTACCAGACGGCCCGACGGAACGGCTGCTAGGCGAGCTGTCACTGGACGGCACGGTTCAGTTCGTCAGCGGCATAAGCGATTCCGAACTCGCCGAGCTTGTCGCGAGCGCGGAGATCGCGGTCGTGCCCTCGCTGTACGAGGGCTTCTCGCTGCCTGCGGTCGAGCACATGGCCTCTGGCACGCCACTGGTTGCCAGTCGTACTGGCGCGCTGCCGGAGGTTACCGGGGATGCCGCGCGCCTGGTCACGCCCGGCGACGCAGAGGAACTCTGCACGGCGCTGCGGCTGCTTCACGATTCCCCGGCCGAACGCGACCGGTTGTCGCAGGCTGCGCTCGCCCGGGTCGCTGAGCGGTTCGCCTGGCAGGCCGTCGCCAGGGCGACGGTCGCCGAGTACCGGCAGGCAATCGCCGCCAGCCAGGCGCACTCGACGACGCCAGTCGAACAGGCCGCGCCGTGCTGACCGTCGACTTCGACCGCCTGCCAATTCAGCCGGGAACGAGGTTGCTTGACCTCGGGTGTGGCGCAGGCAGGCACGCTTTCGAGGCCGCCCGCCGCGGGGCCGAAGTGGTAGCGCTCGACACCGATCAGGGCGAACTGGAGCGCGTGTGCTCGGTCGCGGCCGCGATGGCGGAGGCCGGCGAGATACAAGCGCCGGCCAGCATCACTGCCGCGTCCGGCGACGCAACCGCGATGCCGTTCCCTGATGGCACTTTCGATCTCGTGATCGCGGCTGAGGTGCTGGAGCACATTCCGGCCGACCAGGGCGCGCTGAACGAGATCAGCCGGGTCCTGCGGCCGGGCGGGATCGCCGCGGTGACAGTGCCGGCCTGGTTTCCCGAGCGGATCTGCTGGGCGCTGTCCGACGATTACCACAATGTGCCGGGCGGGCACGTGCGCATCTTCACCCGGCGTGAGCTGGAGATCAAGCTACGGCGGGCCGGCCTGGTCGTCGGCGGCAATCATCGGGCGCATGCTCTGCACTCGCCGTACTGGTGGCTCAAGTGCGCGGTCGGCGTGCACGACGAGGACCATCCGCTCGCTAGCGCCTATCACAAGCTGCTGGTGTGGGACATCATGCGCAAGCCGGCCGTCACTCAGCTGGCTGACCGTGCGCTGAACCCGCTCGTCGGCAAGAGTCTGGTGGTCTACGCCACCAGACCGGTCGTGGCCGCGCCGGAAGCACATCCGGCCGCAGCGGAGAAGGTGCATGCGGCCGCCTGAGCAACTGGCCAGTCCCGCTTGCACGGGCACGGTTCCCGCCGTCCCCGGCATCCTGACTGCGGATCAGCTGATCGCGACCGGGCATGCGATCGCGGCCGACCAGCAAGCTGACGGGTCGATCGGCTGGCCGGACGGGCACGTAGACGCCTGGAACCATGTCGAGTGCGCGATGGCGCTCAGCGTCTGTGGCCTGGGCCGTCAAGCGCGACGCGCATATGCCTGGCTGGCCGATGCGCAGCAACCAGACGGGTCCTGGCCGGTGCAGCCTGCCCCCGGCAGCGTCGTCGATGAGTGGACCACCGAGAGCAACCATGCGGCGTACTGTGCGGTCGGTGTCTGGCACGAACTTCTGGTCACCGGCGATGAGGATTTCGCAGCGCAGATGTGGCCAGTGGTGCGTGCCGCCATCGACTTCGCCGTCGGGCTGCAGACACCGCGCGGCGAGATCATCTGGCGGCGGCACGAAGACGGCACGGCGGACAGTTACGCGCTGCTTACCGGCAGCTCGAGCATGTACCACAGTCTTCGCTGCGCGATCGCGCTAGCTGAGCGGCTGGCAGCGCCTCAGCCGGACTGGGAGCTGGCCGCGACGATGCTCGGGCACGCGGTGGCCTGCCACGCCGAAGCGTTCGCCGACAAGAGCCGGTTCTCGATGGACTGGTATTACCCGGTTCTCGGCGGCCCGGTGCGCGGGCCGGCTGCCGAGCGCATGCTCAAAGCGGGCTGGGACACGTTCGTCGTGCCCGGACTCGGCGTGCGCTGCGTCAGCGACGAGCCGTGGGTGACCGGAGCCGAGACCTGTGAGCTAGCAATCGCGCTCGACGCGCTCGGCCACCGCGACGGGGCGCTCGAGCTGTTCGAGCAGATGCAGTTCCTGCGGGCCGAGGACGGCGGCTACTGGACGGGCTGGCAGTTCGCTAACAACAAGCACTTCCCGAATGAGCAGAGCACCTGGACCGCCGCCGCAGTAGTACTAGCGGCCGATGTGCTAGCAGCAGGCAGCAATGCGGCGAGCGGCGGGTCGAGCACCGGTGCGGCAGCGATCTTCCGGGACGCCGCAGCCGGGCCGGGCGTGTGGCAGCCGACAGATCCCGCGGCCTGCGGTTGCCCGCGAGGGGCGGACGAGGGGTCAGATCCCGTCGCCCGTCCGCTCCAGGACGCGTAGCGAGCCTGTGACGCTGACTTCGGCGAACGCACCGGAGGCAAGCGCGCGCTGGTATACCCGGTACGGAGCCTGGCCGCCGTCGGCCGGGTCGGGGAAGATGTCGTGGAAGGCCAGCGCTCCGCCGGGCGCGACCCACGGCGCCCAGCCCTCGTAGTCGGTCACCACGTTGGCCTCGCTGTGCCCGCCGTCAATGAACAGCATGCCAAGCGGCGTGCGCCACAGCCGCGACACCTCGGCAGACGTGCCGATCACCGCGATAACGTGATCGGCTAGCCCGGACATCTCGATAGTCGCGCGGAAGAACGGCAGCGTGTCCATCCGCCCGGTCCGCTGGTCTACGACCTCGGGATCGTGGTGCTCCCAGCCTGCCTGGTTCTCTTCCGACCCGTGGTGATGGTCGACAGTGATGACCTTCTGACCGCTCTCCGCGGCCGCCGCGGCGAGGTAGATAGTCGACTTCCCGCAGTACGTGCCTACCTCGCCGATGGGACCGACGGGCGCATACGCCGTGGCGGCCTGATATAGCGCGAGTCCCTCCTCAGCTGGCATGAAGCCCCTGGCGGCCTCGGCAGCTAGCCTGAACTTGTCCGGTATTGGCATGCCGTACAGTCTGCGCTACCGTCGGCCGGTGCGGCGAGGCAAGGTGCAAAGCGGGAAGGAGCCTGCGAGATGAAAGTGGAAGCTGACTGGGACGCCTGCGAGGCGAACGCAGTCTGCGCAGGCCTGGTGCCGGCGGTGTTCGAGGTCGATGACAACGACAACCTGAACATCCTGGTCGACGAGATCCCGGCCAGCCTGGTCGATGGCGTCAGGCACGCCGTCCGGTCCTGCCCGAAGGCAGCGCTGCGAATTACCGAGTAGGTAAAATCACCGCAGGCAGCGGACGGGGGATGACGTGAGGTGGATCCGGCGGCAAGACCGGCAGCAGGATGCGGCCAGCCAGTGGTCGCGCCCGCCGCTGCCGCTGGTTGCCGTAGCCGCGCTCGCGGTAGTCGCCCTCGGGGCCGGCGCGCTCGTCGCAGCTAACGCGCTGACCACTGGCAGCCGTCCGGCCGCGGGGCATTCCGCGCTCAGCCCGATCCGGATCAGCCCCGGCGTGCACAATGGCAACGCGTCGCCGGCGGCTCCGGCCGGCGGTCTTTCGCCCGCGCAAGTCCGGACCGCTTACGACCTGGCCCCGCTGTACAAGCGCCACATCGACGGCGCGAAGCAGACGATCGTGGTCGTGGATTCGTTCGGATCACCCACGATCGCATCGGACCTGAAGCACTTCGACAGTTACTTCGGCCTGCCCGGCGCCGCCGTCATTCCGGGTGCTCCAGCCGGCCGGGGCCGTCCCTCCGTATCACGCCAGCAACTGCAAACCGGGCAGGCTGGGCCGCCGAGACAACCCTCGATGTGGAGTGGGCGCACGTCATGGCGCCAGGCGCCAGCATCGTGCTGGTCGAGACGCCGACGTCGGAGAACGAGGGAACGACTGGCTTCCCGCAGATCGTGGCCGCCGAGAAGTACGTGCTGAGGCGCAAGCTCGGGCAGGTGATCAGCCAGAGCTTCGCCGCGACCGAGCAGACCTTCTCTGCCAAGTCGGACTACGCCGCGATCCAGAACCTGCGCGCCGCCTATCAGCTCGCGGACAGCGATCATGTGACTGTGCTCGCCGCTACCGGCGACCAGGGCGCGACGAGCTACAAGTACAACATGGTGGATGAGTACACCACCCGCGCGGTTTCCTGGCCGTCCACCGACCCGCTCGTTACCGCTGTCGGCGGTACCCAGCTCAACCTGCGCGCCAACGGTACGCGCAGGTCACCGGATGTCGGCTGGAGCGACAGCGGCGGCGGAAGGTCCATCGTCTTCGGCCGGCCGTCCTACCAGAGCGGCGTGGGTAGCGTGACCGGCGCCCAGAGAGGCGTTCCCGATATCTCGATGGACGCGTCGTGCAGCAGCTCGGTGGCTATCTACGGCAGCTTCTACGGCGGTCATCGAGGCCAGTGGAGCCCGATCTGCGGCACAAGCCTGGCTACCCCGCTGTTCGCAGGGATCGTGGCTCTGGCCTATCAGTACGCCGATCAGCACGGCGGCCATGCACTCGGCCTGATCAATCCGGCGATCTACCAGATCGAGGCCCGGCACGAGCCTGGCGAGGTCGACATCATCAAGGGCAACAACAGCCAGACGTTCGTGAACGGCGGCAAGCGCTACACGGTCAAAGGCTTCAGTGCGCGCCGCGGGTATGACCTGGTGACCGGCGTGGGCACGGTGGACGCCGCTTACTTCGTGCCGGAACTCGCCAGGCTGGCCGGCTAGTCAGCCCGCCAGGCAGATTAGCCCGCAGCGCCGGTCAGCCCACTGCGCCGGTCAACTGAGTGCGCCGGCTGCGATCGCGGTGCCGACCAAAATCAGCATCACGCCGGCCAGCTGCCCTCCCCGCCGGCCTGCCCACCTCCCGATGCCAGCGCCAAGCTCGAGTCCGACCAGCGACATCGCTACGCTGACCGATCCGATAACGATCACGCCCACCGCGATCGATGTGTGATAGGTGCCCAGGGCGAAGCCGACGACGAGATTGTCCACGCTCAGCGCGAGTCCGCTGACGAGCAGCCTGCCGATCCCGGGCGCGCCTGGCCGCGACAGCGCCGGCCCGGGCTCGATATTCGCTGGGGCGGGCCCGGCCGGCGTTCCCCCGGTACGCGCAGCACTGACCAGCGTGTAAAGGCCGACGGCGATCAGCAGCCCGGCTCCGACCCATCGGGCCGTGTGCCCGAGGCCAGTCGCGACTTGCGCGCCGATGAACAGGCCGAGCAGCGGCATGCCCGACTCGAACAAGCCGAAAATCAGCCCTACCCGGAGGCGCGTGCGGGCATCGACACCGGAGACGCCGATGGCGATCGAAGCGGCCAGGTTGCCCAACCCGACCGAGGCTGCAACGAGGAACAGGGCAAGCACGCGGCAACGCTAACTGCACTTGGCCACCACCTGATGCCAGTCGGCCTCATAACTGCCGGCCTCATCGAGCTGAGGCCACCTTTGCCAGGTCGGCCTCTGCCCGGCTCAGCCGTGCCGGTAGCTCTCCGGGATGCTGCCCTCGACGTGCAGCAGCCTGACCCTGTCAGCCCGGTAGATGTACCGGGTCAGCCGGATGGGCCGGTCGCTGCTGTACGAGGTCCGGTTCACCACGATCACCGGGATGCCGCTCGCCAGCTTGAAGAAGTCGAACTCCCGGGCGTTCGGCATCCGCGAGCCGATCTCGTCCACGAATCCTTGCTGCGGGTAGCCCAATTCGGCCAGCAGCCCGACGCTGCCTGACCCGATCTCGCCGGCCTGCTCGAGCGCGGTGCCTTTAGCTATGTCGCTCGGATAGTAGGAGTTGATCATTTGCCAGGGCGCGTCGCCGATGAAGTACTCCGAGCGCCGCACCACCACTGCTTCGCCGGTCAGCAGGTCAAGCTTCTCGGCGACGCTTGGGCTGGCGGTTCCGGTTTCGACGATCAGCCGGACCATCTCGGTCTCGTCGGCCTCCGAGCTGACAACCGGCAGCGACATGGATGCATGCTGCTCGCGCGGCGGCGCGTGGATCCTGGACAACAGCGCGGTGAACGGCTTGGTCGGCTCTACCACGAACGTGCCGAGGCCCTGGCGGCTTACCACCAGGCCCTGGTTGATCAGCAGCGCGATCGCCAGTCGCACCGTGTTCCTTGATGCGTCGAACTCCGTGGCAAGGTCCGGCTCGCTCGGCAACCGCTCGCCCGGCTGCAGGACGCCGCTGCCAATCTGGGCGCTCAACCGGTCAGCAATCTGCTGGTACTTCGGATGAGCCAACTCGCCCTCCTAACCCGGTTGACTATCGACAGAGTTACCTGTTCAGATTGTTTCAAACACTGGACTCATTGGTATGAGTCCAGTGTCTGGGACTATAGGAAGGTTACCGCGACTGACCGTGAGGCGGAGCGCGACCCGCCGTGGCGCACCGCTGATGCCGCCAGGAGGGGAACCGGATGCGTCGGGCTAGCACCGAGGGAGGACAAATGATCGTCCTGTTAGTCATGGCGGCCGTTGTCGTGGCGGCACCTGTGGGCGCGGCAGTCGTCGTCACTGTCGCCAGCCACCGCGAGGACGCCGCCCATTCGATCGCCGGGCGCCCGCCTGGCCCGTTCGCTGCCCTCGCGCGCTCGGTGGTCTGCTTGCGCATTGGCGGCACCGCATACCCGCGACGCCGCCAGGCGCGCCGATACGAGCCGACGCCAGGAGGATCGCCAGATAGCGCCTCCGGCCGCACCGCCACCCTGACGCTGCCTCGAGTCTGACCGACAGGAAACGGATGAGCCACACTGAGCGGCGCCTGCAGGGGCGGCGCCGCCGTGGCTCACCCGCACCGTCCCGCCGCCCGCCGCGCGCCGCCGACTCCCTGTTGGTTTGCCGGGTTCAAACTGCCCGTATCGGGCGCGGAAGGCCGGGAAACTAACAGGGAGTCGGTCGCCGAGACCGCTGCTGCCATGGCAACAGTCCGTGCAGACGTGCACAGCCTGGTCAGATTAGGCTGCGAGCATGCGCGTCGCTCTCGGCCAGCTCCCGATCAGTTCAGCACCTCAGGTCAACCTTGACCGGGTGCGCGCGGCCGCGGCCAGCGCCGCGAGCCAGGGCGCCGCGCTGGTGGTTTTCCCGGAAGGAACGCAAGTCCGGTTCTCCGCGGACCTGAGCACGGTAGCCGAGCCAATCGACGGCCCGTTCTGCCGCGGGCTCGCGGACGCCGCAATGTCGGCCGGCCTGGCGATCGTGGCAAGCATGTTCGAGCCCGCCCCGGACGGCCGGGTCTACAACACCACCGTGGGCTTCGAGGCCGACGGCAGCCTGGCTGCGGTCTACCGCAAGATCCACCTGTTCGACGCGCTCGGCCACCGCGAGTCGCAAGCCGTCGCGCCTGGCAATGACGTCGTCATTGCCAGCCTCGCCGGACTGCGTGTCGGCTTCATGACCTGTTATGACGTCAGGTTCCCCGAGCTAGCGCGTGCCCTCGCGGCAGGCGGCGCCGACTTGCTGGTGCTGCCAGCCGCCTGGGCGGCGGGCACCTTCAAGGAAGAGCACTGGGTCACCCTGGTCCGGGCCCGCGCCATCGAGAACACAATCTGGGTCGCGGCCGCGGGGCAGGTGCCCGATCCGGCTGAACTGCCGACAAAGGCGCCGACCGGAATCGGCCGGAGCCTGCTCGTCGACCCCATGGGTGTGGTCCGCCTCGATCTCGGGCCAACCGAAGGACTCGGCGTGGGCGAGGTCGACGCGGAGCAAACCGCTCAGGTGCGCGCAGTCCTACCGTCCCTCGCTGGCCGCCGCAGCGAGATATGGCTTGCCGCCGCTCCCGCTGACTAGCAAGATCACAGTCGTTGGAGAACCACTCGACCAGGTCGAAGACCAGCAGGCCGATGGTCACGACGCCAGCCGGCTGCTCGGCAGCCTTCGCCTGAGCCCGGTGGCGGCGGACTGCCCAGGTCGCCACCGCGGCGACCACGACCACGCCGATCCCGATCGCGAGGCCGGTGCCGACCCGCCGCTCGACGACTACGTACGCTGAGCCGGCCAGGTATCCCAGCAAGCAGTAACCGACTCCCCAGAGCAAACCGCCGAGGACGTTGTAAAAGGCAAAGGTGCGGTATCTGACGCTGGCGGCACCGGCAGCGGCCGGCATCACCGCCCGCGCGATCGCGATGAACCTGCCCAGGAAGACCGCCGCGCCGCCGCGCCTGCTCAGCACCGAGCGGGTGCGTTCTGCACCGCCCCGGACCCTTGCCAGGCTCTTCGCGGCGAACAGCCGGTCCCCCATCCGCCGGCCGATCTCATAACCGATGAACGGTCCGGTGACGGCAGCGATGACGACGATCAGGATCAGCACCGGCAAGGACACGTGCCCGCGGCTGGCGAGCACGCCGCCGAGCACCACCGCGATCTCGCCAGGAAGCACAAAGCCGACGAATACTGCCGTTTCCCCGAACACCAGAGCCGCGATCACCAGGTAGGCAAGCCAGCCGTGCAGGTTCACCAGGCCGCTGGCGAGGGAACTCACTCTGGTCGTCCTTCCCGGCACGGGGGCTGGCCGCGCTCTGCATCGGCCGGGCTGCTCCCTTGCCAGGTCTTGCGTGCGCTGGCCATGATCTAGTAGGAATCATGCGTCGCTGAGCGAGGGACCGAAGGGACTGGGAATGCAGGCCTCACAGCCATTCCCGGTCGGCCCGGCAACCGGAGGCTATCCGACGCCGCAGGGTGCCCGCCCCGGCCAGGAGGGCATTCGCGGGCCTGCCGAGATCACGCTTCGGGTCGGCCGCGACGGCTCGACCGGGGTACCCGCCGAGCCCGGCCGTTATCAGCTGTATGCCTCGCTAGCCTGCCCTTGGTCACAGCGCACGCTCATCGTCCGGCGCCTGCTGGGCCTCGAGCGCGTGCTCGGGCTCAGCCTGGCCGACCCGGTGCCGGCCGAGCATGGCTGGCGGTTCGGCGATCAGGCCGGCGGTCGCGATCCGCTGACCGGCGTGCGCTACCTGTCCGAGCTCTATCTGGCGACTGATCCCGGCTACGGGGGCAGGGTGAGCCTGCCGCTGCTGTGGGATGCCAAGGCGCACCGAATCGTGACCAACGACTCGGCGCAGATCACTGTCGCGATGGAAACCGACTTCAGGCCCTTCTGGCGCCCTGGTGCACCGGACTTGTACCCGCTCGCCCAGCGGCGTGAGATCGATGCCGTCGCCACCCTGATCCACCACACGGTAAATAACGGCGTCTACAAAGCCGGGCTGGCCACCACGCAGGCCAGTTACGAGGAGGCCTTCGATGCGATCTTCACCACTCTGGACGCGCTCGAGGAGCGGCTCTCCCGCCGCCGGTTCCTGCTCGGCGGATTGCTGACCGAGGCAGATGTCCGGCTGTACGCGACGCTCGCCAGATTCGATGCGGTGTACTACCTGCTCTACAAGTGCAACCTGCACAGGCTCGCTGACTACGGGGCGCTCTGGGGCTACGCACGCGACCTGTACCAGCGGCCCGGCTTCGGCGACACTACCGATTTCGTCGCGATCAAGCGCCACTATTACCAGGCGCAGACCTGGATAAACCCGAGCGGGATTATCCCGAAAGGTCCCTTCGTCAGCTGGCTCGCACCACACGGCCGGGACCAGATCCGGGGATAGGCTGAGGACTGTTTGACCCCCGAGATCAGGTTCGCTGGTTCCGGCTGTCAGATTAAGGACTAAGCGCCGTAACGGGCTAGTTGTGCCTCACGGGTAACCTTGTTACGCGCGTATATCACAGCCAAGCAAGCTCCGGAAGAGGGCGATGTCCGCCGTGTCTGCTGAGTCCCCGCGGGGGTCTGCGGATCTCACAAAGTCGTCAGCTAACTCCGCGGAAGCGGCCACCAAGCCGCCATCGAACGGCGCAGCCAGCCGAGCGGACTTCGGGCCCAATCAGTGGCTCGTCGATGAGCTCTACCAGCGCTACCAGGCCGATCCTGGCTCGGTAGACCGGGCGTGGTGGAGCTTTTTCGCCGACTACCAGCCGCAGCCGGACACCGCGGGGCAGCCGGCCCGGGCAGGCAGCACGTCCACTGGCGTTCCTACCGGGAACGAGCGCCTGACCCCCTCAGCCGACGGCACCAGCGCGGCGGCTCCCCCGGCGGCAGGCACCATTGCTCCGGCTGGCACTGTCCCTGCGTCGGGCACTGTCCCTGCGTCGGGCACCGTCCCTGCGTCGGGCACTATCCCTGCGTCGGGCACCGTCCCTGCGTCGGGCAACGGCAATGCGGCCGGTTCGGTAGCGACTGAGCCGGTGCCGGGCAACACTGCGTCGGCCGGCCCGCTACCGGCAGACACCGTACCGTCAGCTCCCCCGGCGCCCAGCCCCGTAACGACCGGCCCTGTAACGACCGGCCCCGTAACGACCGGCCCCGTAACGACTGGCACCGGCCCGGCCGCCCCGCGGCAGCCCAGGCCGCGGAGCATACGGAGCGACTGCGCGGCGCGGCCGCCAGAACCGCGGCCAACATGGCGGCGAGCCTGACGGTGCCGACCGCGACGAGCGTCCGCCCCGTTCCCGCGAAGCTGCTGGTCGATAACCGCATCGTGATCAACAATCACCTGGCCCGCGGCCGGGGCGGCAAGATCTCTTTCACCCACCTGATCGGTTACGCGCTCGTCCGGGCGCTTGCCGCCATTCCGGATATGAACTACTCGTTCGCCGAGGTGGACGGTAAGCCAGTGCTGGTCCAGCCGGAGCACGTGAACCTCGGGCTGGCCATCGATGTGCAGAAGGATGACGGTTCCCGGCAGCTGCTGGTACCGAGCATCAAGGGCGCCGAGACGATGGACTTCCGGCAGTTCTGGATGGCCTACGAGGACATCATCCGGAAGGCCAGGACCGGCAAGCTCACGGTGGATGACTTCGCCGGCACGACGATCAGCCTGACGAATCCGGGCACCATCGGCACCGAGCACTCGGTCCCGAGGCTGTTGCCGGGTCAGGGCTGCATCGTCGGCGTCGGGGCCATGGAGTACCCGGCCGCTTACCAGGGTGCCTCGCAGGACACAATGGCGAGGCTGGCGATCAGCAAGACGATCACGCTGACCTCCACCTACGACCACCGGATCATCCAGGGCGCCCAGTCCGGCGAGTTCCTGCGCGTCATGCACCAGCTGCTGCTCGGCAGCGACGGCTTCTACGACGACGTCTTCTCCTCGCTGCGGATCCCCTATGAGCCGGTGCGCTGGGTCCAGGACATCCCGGCAGGCCACGAGGATGACATTTCCAAGGCCTCCAGGGTTTACGAGCTGATTCACGCCTACCGGGTGCGCGGCCACCTGATGGCGGATACCGATCCGCTGGAGTACAAGCAGCGCAAGCATCCGGACCTGGATATCAACCAGCACGGCCTGACGCTGTGGGACCTGGAGCGGGAGTTTGCCACCGGGGGATTCGGCGGCAAGGCGCGCATGCCGCTGCGTGAGATCCTCGGCGTGCTGCGTGACTCGTACTGCCGGACTGTCGGCGTGGAGTACATGCACATCCAGAACCCGGAAGAGCGCGCCTGGATCCAGGCCCGTGTCGAACGGCCGCACGGGCGTGCCGACCACGACGAGCAGCTGCGGATCCTGTCCCGGCTCAATGTGGCCGAGGCGTTCGAGATGTTCCTGCAGACCAAGTTCGTCGGCCAGCGCAGGTTCTCGCTGGAGGGCGCCGAGTCGCTTATCCCGCTGCTGGACGCGGTGCTGACCGAGGCGGCAGGCGAAGAGCTGCACGAGGCGGTTCTCGGCATGGCCCATCGTGGCCGTCTCAACGTGCTGGCCAACATCGTCGGCAAGTCTTACGCCCAGATTTTCCAGGAGTTCGAGGGCAACCTTGACCCGGCCACGACGCACGGTTCCGGCGACGTCAAGTACCACCTCGGGGCCGAAGGCAAGTACACCGGCGCGGACGGGTCACAGATTGCTACCTCGCTGGTAGCCAACCCGAGCCACCTGGAGGCCGTTGACCCGGTCATGGAAGGCGTCGTCCGGGCCAAGCAGGACGTCATCGACATGGGCGAGCCCGGCTTCACCGTGCTGCCGGTGCTGATTCACGGCGATGCCGCATTCGCTGGCCAGGGCGTGGTCGCCGAGACGCTCGAGCTCTCGCAGCTACGCGGCTACCGCACTGGCGGCACGGTCCACATCGTGGTCAACAACCAGGTCGGGCTTCACCACCTCGCCGGAGTCGTCGCGGTCGAGCGTCTACTCGACCGACGTCGCCCGGATGATCCAGGCGCCGATCTTCCACGTGAACGGCGATGACCCGGAGGCGGTGGTCCGGGTTGGCAGGCTGGCATTCGCCTACCGGCAGGCGTTTGCCAAGGACGTCGTGATCGACATGATCTGCTACCGGCGGCGCGGGCACAACGAGGCCGATAACCCTTCCTTCACGCAGCCGCTGATGTACGACCTCATCGATGCCAGGCGCTCGACCCGCAAGCTCTACACCGAGTCGCTGATCGGCCGCGGCGACATCACGATCGAGGAAGCCGAGCAGGCGCTCCGCGACTACCAGCAAGAGCTGGAGCGCGCGTTCACCGAGACGAAGGACGCGATCAGCCGGCCTGCCGATCCTGGTGCGCTGCTCCGGCCGCAGCCCGGTGACGATGTCCCGCCCGACTACGCCAGCACGCCGACTGCCATCACCGCCGAGACCGTCAAGCGGATCATCGACACCCAGGTAACGCTGCCAGAGGGCTTCACCGTCCATCCGCGGCTGCTTCCCCAGCTGCAGCGGCGCGCTGCGATGGTCCAGCAGGACGAGATCGACTGGGCGACCGGCGAGCTGCTCGCCTTCGGCTCCACGCTGATCGACGGGCACCCGGTCCGGCTCATCGGGCAGGACTCGCGGCGCGGCACCTTCGGGCAGCGGCACGCGACGCTCGTAGACCGCCACACGGGCGCGGAATTCACGCCGCTGCGGACCTTCAATTCTCCGGCGGCGAAGTTCCACGTGTACGACTCGCTTCTGTCGGAGTACGCGGCGGTCGGATTCGAGTACGGCTACTCCGTCGCCCGGCCCGAAGCGCTGGTCTGCTGGGAAGCGCAGTTCGGCGACTTCGTGAACGGCGCGCAGACGATCGTGGACGAGTTCATCAGCTCAGGCGAGCAGAAGTGGGGCCAGCACTCCGGCGTCGTCCTGCTGCTGCCGCACGGCTACGAGGGCCAGGGGCCTGACCACTCCTCCGCCAGGGTCGAGCGGTTCCTCTCGCTGTGCGCGCAGGACAACATGACGGTGGCAATTCCGACTACTCCGGCCAGCTACTTCCACCTGTTGCGATGGCAGGCCTTGTCACCGCGGGTGAAGCCGATGATTGTCTTCACCCCCAAGTCGGTGCTCCGCCTCAAGGCGGCGGTGTCTCCCGCCGCGGACTTCACCACTGGCTCGTTCAGGCCGGTGCTCCCTGACACGGCCGTCACCGACCCGGCTGCCGTCCGCCGCGTCCTGCTGTGCTCCGGCAAGATCTACTACGACCTGGCCGAGCGCAGGCAGGCCACCGGAGCTCTCGACGTCGCGCTCCTCCGGGCCGAGCAGCTGTACCCGCTGCCCGCCGAGCAGATCACTGCCGAGCTAGCGAAGTACCCGGCTGCGGCGGAGGTGACCTGGGTGCAGGAGGAGCCGGCCAACATGGGCGCCTGGCCATTCATGGCGCTGCACCTGCCCGACCAGACTGGCCGGCGGATCTCGGTGGTGTCCAGGCCGGCCAGCTCGGCGCCCGCCTCCGGGACTGCCAAGGCGCATGCGGCGCAGCAGGCAGCGATCGTCGATGCCGTGCTTCCCCGGAACGGATGACGGTGTACTTCACCGACCGGGGAATCGAGGAACTAGAGGAGCGGCGCGGCACAGAGCAGGTTTCCGTCAGCTGGCTCGCCGAGCGGCTACGCGAGTTCGTCGATGAGCGCCCGGAGTCTGAAGGCACCGTGGACGGCCTGGCCAGCTGGCTGGCCCGGCTCGATGACGACGCTGACGACTTTGGTGAGGACCCTGGCGGTGCCGACGATAGCGCCGATGCTGATGACAGGAGCGGCTCTGACGTCAGCGGCAGCTGACCCTTCGGCCCCGGCTGACCCATCGGCCCCGGCTGACCCATCGGCCCCGGCTGACCCATCGGCCCCGGCTGACCCTTCGGCCCCGGCTGACCCTCAGCCGCGGCTGAGCCCTCGGCCCCGGCGTCGATGGATGTGGCTGCGGCGCTGTCGCCACTGACACGGAACACGATACATCTTGACTTTTGAGCGACGCGACATATCGTATTCACAGGGACTACGATCTTCCCAACGAGACGCATGTCAGGCCAGGCGTTCGGTGGCCCCAGGCTGGCGGTGAGGTTTAAGTGAGCCCAGTATTCCGGCACGGCAGGCTTCGGCTGTACCTGCTGAAGCTGCTCGACGAGTCGCCGCGCCATGGCTACGAGGTCATCCGGCTGCTGCAAGACCGCTTCATGGGTGTTTACGCTCCATCGCCCGGCACCATCTACCCGCGGCTGGCGCGGCTCGAAGAAGACGGGCTTGTCACGCACGAGGAAGTGGACGGCAAGAAGGTCTACAGCATCACCGACAAGGGCCGGGAAGAGATCCGGTCCAGGCTCGGCGATCTGGCTGACCTGGAGGACGAGCTCACCGAGTCGCTGCGCGATGTGGCACGGGAGATCTCCGAGGACGTCAGGGACACCGTGCGCACGATCCGCGAGGAGCTGGCGTCCGCGGCCAGGGAGTTCCGTGCCGAGGGCGGCAGGGCCGACCGCTCCAGGAGCGACCGCGAAGAGGCGGACAGCACGGACGGCCCGGACACCGGCGACGACAGCTACCGCGACAACCCGGATCAGGCGCGGCGAACGAACGCAGGTCTAGCACCGGGTCAGACCAGGGGGAGCGCGGCAGCGATGAGGCCCGGCGGATCAGGGACGAAGCCCGGCGCAGCCGGGACCAGATGCGCGCCCGCTTCCGCGCGCAAGGTCGCAGTCATGGCGACTGGGCCGCATGGGCCGAGGGGCCGGTCTGACTGGTCACCCTGGAGTTCCTGGGCGGAGTGGACCGGATCCCGCGACGAGCCGGGCGAGGACGCCGGCGGCCACCCCGGACGAGCGCCAGGACTCTGCGGCGGGTTCCGGCGGGCGGTCGCGCCGACCTGGGGCGAACCCGTTCAGCGATCTGGAGCGGATGGCAATGCAGTTCGCAACCGAATTGCGCGCCGCTGCCAAGCAGACCGGGAATCTCGGTGAGCGCTCGCTTACTGACCTGCGGGACATTCTCACCGATACCCTCGCCAGGGTGAGGACCGAAGTCTTCGCTGACGCCGGGCACGGCAGTAAGGCAGCCGGCTCCGGTGACGCCGCGACTGACCAGGGCGGCAACGACGCGAGCGCCGCAGGCGGCTCAGCGGACAGCGCCGACAAGCCCGAAGCCGACTAAGCGGCAACCAGAAACCGCGTAAGCGAGCAGCTTCGACGCCGGGAAAGGCAGGACGACAAGGCCTCCCGCAGCCATCAGTGCCCGCCGGGCCAGTGTGCGTTCCCAGTCGCTCGGTCAGAGCGTGAAGACAACCTTCCCGAACACATCGCCATCGATCATCGCGGCGAATCCGTCCGGTGCCTGGCTCAGCGGCATCGTCCGGTCAATGCAGCGGGCGTGTGCCGGTCTGCTCGCAGAAGGTCAGCAGCCGGGCGAGCTCGTCCCGGCTGCCCATCGTGGAGCCGATCACCGACAGCTGCAGGAAGAACATCCGGCTCAGGTCGGCCGACGGCGACCGACCCGCTGGTAGCGCCGCAGATGACGATCGTGCCGCCGGGCTTCAGCGCGCGCAGCGAGTGCGCCCAGGTCGCCTCGCCCACAGTCTCCATCACAGCGTCGACTCGCTCTGGCAGCCGCGCACCGGTTTCGAAGACCTGGTCGGCGCCGAGTTCGAGGGCGCGCGCCCGCTTGGCCTCGCTCCGGCTCGTCGCCCACATCCGGTAGCCGGCGGCGCGACCAAGCAGGATCAGCGCCGTCGCCACGCCGCCGCCTGCGCCCTGCACCAGCACCGTCGAACCGGGGCCGATCGGCGCCCGGTCGAACAGCATCCGGAACGCGGTCAGGTAAGCCGTCGGCAGGCACGCAGCCTCCTCGAAGGACAGTGCCGCCGGCTTGGGCACGAGATTCCGCCGCGGCACGGCGACCCGCTCGGCGAACGTGCCGTCGTACCGTTCCGACAGCAGCGACCGCGACGGGTCCAGCGTCTCGTCTCCGCCAGCCGCCGTGGGGTCGCCGACGACGGCGTGCACGACCACGTCGTTGCCGCTCTCGTCGACTCCGGCGGCGTCGCAGCCGAGGATCATCGGCAGCCGGTCAGCGGACAGTCCGACGCCGCGCAGCGACCACACGTCGTGATGATTGAGGGACGCCGCCCGGACGGTGACCGTGGTCCAGCCGTCCGGTGCCGTCGGCTCCGCGTGATCGCCGAGCTCCAGGCCTGACGATTGGATTTTCGGCGTCGAAACGCGCCGCTGTGACTGCGAACATGTCTGGAGGTTAGCGGCAGCCAGGCAGGCGTGGATTAGCAGGTTCGCCAGATCGTCGCTGCGGCTGGCCAACGCCCATGACCTCAGGGGGCCAGGGAGCCGGCCGCCACCAGGGAACTGCACATGGCGCCCAAGCCGGCGAATGTAATTGGTTATGTGATAAGGAGGCGCACCTGGCTAATGGCGACTGTGCCATACTCGATTCCGGGAAGCGGCCTACCTGATGAACACCACGCAGGTAAGGACCGTAGGCGCGTGAATCTCTCGTCGTACGCAGAGCTAGCGGTTCGCCTTGCCAACACCGCTGTCCAGGCTCCCGGTGAGCCGGACCCGCTCGGCACGGCTGCTGCATGTGCAAACGCCCTCGGTGACTGCCTGGCCGGGCCTGTCACCAGGCGCGATCTAGTCGTGCTCCAGCCACTTGCGGGACGAGTTCAACGCCATCTTCACTGCCGCGGCAGGTGGCGACAGCCAAGCGGCAATGGACCGGATGAACGCGCTGCTCGTGCAGTTCCCGATCCAGCCCGAGACTGGTCAGCCACGACGACCAGCGCTGGCACGTCCACCTGGCGCCGCACGGCTCGGTAGCTGACCAGTTCGCGGCAGGAGCGGTCGTCGGCGTCGCGCTGACCGTCTCGCTGCTCGGCGTGAGCAGGCTGGGAGTTTGCGCGATAGCCTCCTGCCCGCGGGTGTTCATTGACGCCAGCCCCGGCAAGTCCCGTCGCTACTGCGCCGAGCACGCTGCCGCCAAGGGGAACGTGAGCACCCTGCGTCGTCAGCCGGAAGGCTCACAGCCGCAGAAGCACCCCGGTGAATTCGCACGGCCTGCCGCCGCGCTCCACGCCTGCTGCCAGTTAAGCCAGCCAGCGGCTGCAGCCGAAGCCAGCACAGCGTTAGGCTGGCATCAGCCAGTTCGTTCTATTTTCTTTGCGGTAAGTCGCATGCGACTCGGGATCTGCCCGGACTCACGGCATCTTGCCATCCCATGCCGTCTGAGCCTGGTCTTATGCGTCCAAAGCGGCAGCTGCGCACCGTGTCCGGCCAGCCACATTTCAGTGACCCGCGTTACCGAACTGACGCCAAGTGACTTCTTCTCATCGCCCAAGTCGATCATTACCATGAGGCCTACTCGCGGGGCGTATGGCCCACGTATGCGGACCAGAAAGGTTCGGTCATGGTTGCTTCGAGTCGTGCGGACACCAGACGATGAATTCTGCCTGCCCCGTGAGTGGTCGCGGCATCCGCCACCCCGGCGGGCCCGGCAAGCGCCGGAAGCGCATCGTGACTTGTCACCTTGCAGGCAGGCCATGCGCGATCTCTTCTTGCTGACTCTGTCGGCTGAGTCTCATTAGGAGGAAGTCATGGCTACGACTGCCCCTGACGTAGCGCCAACCGGGGAATATCACCTTCAACGGAAGGTGGGATTGCGCGGGATGACGTTCGTCTCGCTCGGTTCCATCATCGGCTCAGGCTGGCTATTCGGAGCCCTCGGCGCCGCCACGCCTAGCCGGCGGCGGCGGCTCGCTGCTGACCTGGATCATCGCCGCGATCGTGCTCGGACTGCTCGCGCTCGTGCACGCCGAGCTTGGCTCGACGTACCCGGTATCCGGCGGCACCGCGCGGTTCCCGTTCATGGCCTTCGGCGGACTTGGCGGCTTCGCCGGCGGCTGGATGGCGTTGATCCAGGCGGTGACGATCGCGCCGATCGAGGTCGAGGCATCGCTGAGTCACCTCGAGGCCAGGTTCCCGACTGGCTTCCACGTGTACACCACCACCGGGACGCTGACCCTGGCCGGAGTTCTCTGGGGCCTGCTCTTCATGGCGTTCTTCACGATCGTCAACACCCTGGGCGTGAAGTGGCTGGCCGAGACGAACAGCATCGCGATGATCTGGAAGCTGCTGATCCCGACCACGACCATCTTCGCGCTGCTGTTCACCTCGTTCCACAGCGGTAACTTCACCGCAGGCGGCGGCTGGGCTCCGTACGGCGCCCACGGCATCCTGGCGGCACTCGCGGCCGGAGTCATCTTCGCGGCCGAAGGCTTCGAGCAGTCGATCCAGATCGGCGGCGAGACCACAGAACCCGCAGAAGAACATCCCCCGCGCGCTGCTGATCGCGATGCTCGTCGGAACCGTGTTCTACCTGCTGCTCGACTTCGCATTCGTCGGCTCGCTGAACCCCGCGAACCTGGTGCACGGCTGGACACAGCCGATTCCGGGCGTGGCGAAGCTCGGCCCGTACATCTCGCTCACCACCCAGGCAGGCCTCGGCTGGCTGGCTACTCTGCTGGTCATCGACGCCGTCGTTTCGCCTGGCGGCACCGGACTGGTCTACCTCGGGACCTCATCTCGGCTGTCGTATGGCCTTGGCCGTAACGGCTACTTCCCGAAGATCATCAGCAGGATCAACTCGCGGGGCGTCCCGCTCATTTCCATCGGGATCTGCTTCGTGATCGGCATGCTGACGTTCCTGCCGTTCCCGGACTGGTTCGGCCTGGTCGGCCTGATCACGTCGGCGACGGTCATCATGTACGCGATGGCTCCGCTGGCCCTGGCGGGCCTTCGGAAGCAGGATCCCGACCGGCCGCGCGGCTACCGGCTGCCTGCAGCCTGGCTGCTGAGCCCGCTCGCCTTCGTAGCCGCCAATATCGTGGTGTACGTCTCTGGCTACAGCACGATCTTCTGGCTGGATATGTTCATCCTGCTCGGGTTCATCATCTTCGGCCTCTACCAGGTCAGCCTTCCGGCTGCCAAGCGGACGATCCTCGATTTGCGCTCGGCCTGCTGGCTCGTGCCCTGGCTTGGCGCCTTGCTCATCATCTCGTGGCTAGGCCGCTACGACGGCGACCCGACCAGGGTATTCGGCCTCACCCTGGTCGCCAGCCAGCGCCTCGGTAACTGGTGGGACCTGCTCACCGTTGCCGCTCATGAGCCTGGTTATCTACTACTGGGCGACTAACACCGCCATGACGGCCGACAAGGTACAGGCGGCCGTCGACCGAGGTCGAGGCCGAGGCTTCGATCGAACTCGATTCACACCTGGTTTCATAGGTACTAGATAGCTAGCAGCCGACGGGGCGGACCGGAGCTATCCGGTCCGCCCCGCACTGCTTCGAGGCACCGGCCGTCACCTACTTGGTGTTCGCGTGCCAGTACCGCAGCAGCACGCGACCTTCGATAAGACCGGCGGGAACGGGGCCGAACGACCGGCTGTCTACCGCTCCGGCCGCGGTCGCATTGTCGGACTCAAGCCACCAGCCTTCCGGCGAGCGGCCGCGTGCCCGCTTCACCAGCAGGAGACTCGGCCGCGACGGGTGCCATGCGATCACTAGCTGGCCGGTCCTGATGCGGGGTGGCCGATCACGGCGCAGGCCTTGCCACACCAGGAGCCAGTCACCGGGCCGCAAGCGCGGGCTCCATGGATCTCTCCGCAACGGCGACTCGCACCAGCGGCCAGCGCATGCATCCCTCCCCCGCGGGCATTGTTGGCTGACGTTGTAC
Organism: uncultured Actinomycetota bacterium; assembly: GCA_963831615.1. Classification (GTDB taxonomy): domain Bacteria; phylum Actinomycetota; class Actinomycetes; order Streptosporangiales; family Streptosporangiaceae; genus JAJYUU01. Next base: position 753,586 of record CAWHQU010000011.1, read on the forward strand.
TGTCAGAATTCAAGCCATTGAGCTGAGCTGAGAGAGGGCGATCAATGAGGGTGTTCGCACGTCTCCTCGCGCCGAAGGTTACCGCGCATGCGCACTGTGACCTCCCGTGCGGCGTCTACGACCCGGCGCAGGCGCGCATCGAGGCCGAGTCCGTAAAGGCCATTCTCCAGAAGTACCAGGACAACGACTGACCCAGAGTTCCGCACCCGCTGCCTGATCATCAAGGAGGAGCGGTCCGAACTGGTCAAGCACCATCTGTGGGTGCTGTGGACGGATTACTTCAAGCCACCGCACTTCGCGAAGTACCCGCAGTTGCACCAGTCTGTTCAACGAGGCCACCAAGCTCGCCGGCGCAGCCGGGACCAAGGGAACCGTGGAGGTCGGAAAGGCTGACGAACTGCTGGGCAAGATCGAGGAGATCAGCAAGATCTTCTGGGAGACCAAGCAGGCTTAGCCGCTCAGCGCGTTCTGGATCGGCGGGCCGTTCGCGGCCCGCCGATTTCAGTTGTGCACGCCTTGTCGGACAGCACAGTTCGTTCCACTGCTCACTCGTTTCGTTCCGCTGCTCACTCGTTGCACGGCAGGCGATCACCGATATCACCATCCGGTGTGCGACGCAGTCGGATGGTCACTGTAAGTTGCGTACATGGGCCGGGAACGCCGGCAGTGGGCTAATCCGGCATGTTGGGGAGGACAGAAGGTGACGGAGGAGACCACGGCGTCGGCCATGGCGCCCGCGCCGTCCGGAAACTCAGTGCCGTCGGGAAGCCCGGTCCCGGCGGGGAGCTCAGTTCCGGCGGCAGGCTCGATGGCGGCTAGCTCATCGCCCGTGACGGACCCCGCACCTACTAGTTCTGGTGACGGGTCGAACAGGGCGGCAGGTCCGTTGATGACTGCGCGCCCGCTCGATGTCACCGCGGACCAGGTGACAGTGCGGATGCCCGCTGACGGCGCCTACCTCTCGGTGTTGCGCACGGCAACCGCCGGCCTGGCTGCTCGTCTCGACTTCACTCTTGATGACATCGAGGACATGCGGATCGCAGTAGACGAAGCCTGCGCAATGCTGCTCAGCCAGGCGATTCCGGGCAGCAGTCTCGAGTGCAACTTCGCGCTGAGCCCTGACGACATGACGATCACTGTCGCGGTCCCTTGCCTGAACCCCCGTCCCCCATCTGGTGAGACGTTTGCGTGGACCGTGCTCTCAGCACTGGCTGGCACCGTGGAGGCGCAAGTGGGACCGGGAGACAGGCTAGCCATCGTGATGCGCAAGAGCCGCCCGAGTCCGGGGTCGGTGTGACGGGGGAAACAGAGGTCGCCTTGACCGAGGAGTTCGAGATGATGTCGACAGCGCCGGCCAGGGGGGGATCTGCGGCTGATGACGCCGACAACGGGCTGCCGTCCGTGCTTGAGCTCGGCGACACTCCAGATCTTGGCGAGCTAGCCGACCCGGGCGAGCTCGCTGACCCGGGCGACCTCGCCGAAGTTGCCGACCTGGCCGAGGCCGGGGGCCTAGCCGACGTCGGCGAACTGGCCGACCCCGATGAGCTGCCGCCGCCGCCAACCAGGGCGCAGCACGGTGCGCGCGAGCGCGGCTACGCGCGTGAGCTGTTCGAGCAGCTGTCCGCGTTGCCTCCGGACAACCCGGAGCGCCTGCGGATCCGCAGCGAGCTGGTCGAGCTGCACTTGCCGTTGGTGGAGTACCTGGCTCGCAGGTTCCGGAACCGCGGCGAATGGCTTGACGACCTGACCCAGGTCGCCACGATCGGTCTGATCAAGTCGATCGACAGGTTCGACCTCGATCGCGGCGTGGAGTTCTCCACCTACGCGACACCGACGATCGTCGGCGAGATCAAGCGCCACTTCCGGGACAAGGGCTGGGCGGTCCGGGTGCCCCGGCGGCTGCAGGAGCTGAAGCTCGCGCTGGCGAAGGCGATCGGCGAGCTCGCGCAGAACCTCGGCCGGGCGCCGACGGTGGCCGAACTGGCCGGGCATCTGCAGATGAGCGAAGAGGAAGTGCTGGAGGGCCTGGAGTCCGCCAACGCCTACTCGACTGTCTCGCTGGATGCGCCAGACTCCGGTGATGACGACGCGCCGGCCGTCGCTGAGTCGCTCGGCATGGTTGACGACGCGCTCGAGGGCGTGGAATACCGGGAGTCGCTCAAGCCGCTGCTCGAGCAATTGCCACCGCGCGAGAAGCGGATTCTGCTGCTCCGGTTCTTCGGCAACATGACCCAGTCCCAGATCGCGACCGAACTGGGTATCTCGCAGATGCACGTGTCCCGGCTACTGGCCAGGACACTGGCCCAGTTGCGCGAGGGCTTGACGAGCGAGGACTAGGCCCGGGATTTGCTCGTTTCCAGGAATTAATCAGGATTTCCGGCCCGGCCCGGAGTAAGTACCTGGATACTTGCTGGGGCCAATAGCGAGCCGAAGCCGACGACAGCCAGAACAATGGCCGGAATCCCCCAGTCGAGTCGCGGCGCCTGCAGCAGGTAAATGGCGACGATCCCGACGAACAGCTGAGTCAGCATCGCCGGAGTCCTCGACCAACGGCGGCCGCTACCCAGGCCGCGAGCGACGTAGAGCAGGCTGGCAGCGGTCGCGACGCCGATGAGCGTGATCGCGATGCCGCTCGCTTGGTGATAGGACTTCCCGGTTAGCGCGTCGACGCCCGCGATCAGGGCAGCGACCAGGACGCCAACCGCTTCCACTGCCTGCACGACAGCGGCAACCTGGACCGCCCGCGGCATCTGGCCAGATCCGGCCGGGGCTTGCCCAGGTCCCGTCTGTGCCTTGCCGGGCGAGGTGTCGGATGTGCCGTGCGGCTGCCGCTGAGGCGCCTGCTTCTGGGGTGCTGCCAATGGCTGCGCTGATAGCTGGCTAGCCTGGGCCCGTGCGCGCGCTCTTGATCGTGAACCCACACGCCACCTCCACGACCCGCGGCCGACGGGATGTCATCGTCCGGGCCCTCGCGTCTGCAGTCGACCTAGAGGTCGTGCAGACACGTTACCGGGGTGACGCTACCAGGCTGGCCTCGACTGCGGTGTCGGACAAATTCGGGCTGGTCATGACCCTAGGCGGGGACGGCACCGTGAACGAGGCGGTCAACGGCCTGCTGGGCGACGCAAGCCAGCCGGGTGGCAGCCACGAACCGCCGCCGGCCCCGGAGGACCTTCCTGCGCTCGCGGCGCTGCCGGGCGGGAACGCCAACGTGTTCACCCGCTCTCTTGGCCTGCCCGCCGACCCGGTGGATGCTGCCGGTCGCCTGATCGCGGACCTGGCCGCAGGCAACGAGCGGCACATCGGGTCGGCACCGCGAACGGCCGGTACTTCACCTTCAACGCTGGCCTGGGGCTCGACGCGGAGGTCGTGCGAGCTGTCGAGGGCCGGCGGGCGGCTGGGCGGCGGCTGACTCCGGCGATGTACGCCCGTACCGCACTCGGTCAGTACTATCGCGTCACCGACCGGCGGCAGTCCGGCAATCAGCATTGCGCAGCCTGCTGGGTTCTGCCCTTCTGCGGTCTATGCCTGCATCGTGTCGAACTCAGCACCGTGGACCTACCTGGGCAGCAGGCCAGTGTTCACCAATCCGGATGCCAGCTTCGAGACCGGCCTCGATCTGCTGGTGCTCCGCAGCCTCGGTACGGTGGCTACCGCGCGGACGCTGCGGCAGATGCTCATGGTGCGCGGCCATCCGCCGCGCGGCCGGTCAGTGCTGTCAGGTCATGACTTGCCGGTTATCGAGTTGCACGCGAGCAGGCCAGTGGCGCTGCAGCTGGACGGCGAGTACGTGGGCGAGGCTGAAGCTGTCACCTTCCGTTCTGTGCCCGCCGCCCTGCGGGTGATCGGTCATTCACCACGGTAAACTCCGATCCGGAATGGCATAAAGGCTTTTCATAAAGCATTAGATATGTCGCTAATGGCCTTATATCGCATGTGACGGTCGTAGCAGTTCGCACGTTGGGCACGGCGCCTCATCCCGGCCATGTGACTGAGATGACACCGAAATCCTGCCGAACCTTTGCCGAAGCCTCTTGCGATTGATGGCCGATCTTGAGAGGGTTGTAACGCTCCTGGTGGGTGTGTTGAGGCACGCCTTGCGGGACCGGCGACGCGAACGTGGGCGCGGCCGGGCCTGGACGCGAGGGGCGAACGGGGCGCAAGTCCCGGGCGCGGTGCAAGTCGGCAAGATTGGGCGCCTGCGAAACATCGCGCAGCCTGGTAGGTCATCGGTGCCGCCGGATAATTACCGCGACGCCGGGTACGCACAGCATCGCCGATTTAGACCGTAAGCCGAGATCAAAACCGTACGTAGCTCACATAGACTATAGCTCGTGAAATGATTCACAAGCGCGACAGCAGCCCGGGCCCGGTCAGGCCTGAGCGCAAGGAGGAGTGGACTCATGGACTGGCGTCACCATGCCGCCTGCCGTGACGTGGACCCGGAGCTTTTCTTCCCGATCGGGAATACCGGGCCTGCGCTACTCCAGATCGACGAGGCCAAGCAAGTGTGCCGGCGGTGCAAGGTCCAGGAACCCTGCCTGCAGTGGGCACTAGAGAGTGGCCAGGACGCCGGTGTCTGGGGCGGGCTTAGCGAAGACGAGCGGCGCGCCGCCAAGCGCCGCAGCAGAGTCGCAGCGCGCGCGGGAGCCTGAGGGCTAGCTGCGCTGCGCCCGCGATGGGAGCGCAGCGCAGCTTGCCTCGCGCCTTGCGTTAACTATCGGTGCCCGTGTCAGCCAGCCGACCACGGTATTAGGTAACCGCGGTGCCAGGTCACCACGGGTGCCAAGTAACCACGGGGCTAGGGAACGACGGGCGCCGCGTCGGCAGGCTGAAGTTCGAGCGGCACCTCGACGAGCACCTTTGTCCCGCCCCCTGGCCGGGGCGTGATCTCCAGGCGGCCGCTGAGTTCCGTCAGCACTAGCGTCCTGACAATCTGCAAGCCCAGGCTCGACGTCGAGTCGACGTCGAAGTCAGCGGGCAGGCCGACACCGTTATCTGACACTATGAACGTCAGCTTTCCGGGGCTGCGCACAGCGGAGATTTCCAGGAATCCAGCCGCAGCGGCCTGACCGGGCCCGTTGAGACCGTGCTGGTGCGCGTTTTGCAGCAATTCGGTCAGCACGAGCGCCAACGGTGTCGCGACGAGCGCCGGCAGCAGGCCGAACTCCCCGAGCAGCCGCGGCGTTACCCGCGCTTCGGGCGCCGAGACTTCTCCCGCCATCATCGCGACTCGCTCGGCGATCTCGTCAAAGTCCACGATCTCGTCAGGGACCCGGGACAGCGTCTCGTGCACCATCGCGATCGACCCGACCCGGCGAACTGCCTCGTCCAGCGCAGCTCTGGCCTCCGGGGCACGCAGGCGCCTCGACTGCAGCCGCAGCAACGCCGCGACCGTCTGCAGGTTGTTCTTGACGCGGTGGTGGATCTCCCGGATCGTCGCTTCCTTCGTCAGCAGCTCGCGCTCCCGGTGCCGAAGCTCTGTCACGTCCCTGAGCAGGATCAGCGCCCCTGCCCGCTCGCCATCGACAATCAGCGGGATAGTGCGCAGCTGCACGACCGAGCCGTTCGCGTCGATCTCGGTCTCCGCGTGCGATCGGCCACTGGCCGCGACCATCAGCGAATCGTCACGGGGGACCCGGCCGGCACAGAGCCGGGTGGTCAGCGGCCCGAGCTGCTTGCCGACCAGGTCTGCGGTCAGTCCTATCCGCCGGTAGGCCGATAGCGCGTTCGGGCTGGCGTAGGTCACCTTGCCGGACCTGCTGAGCCGGAGCAGGCCGTCTCCGACCCGCGGCGACCTGACCAGAACAGGCTCCTCGCCCGGCGCCGGGAACATGCCGGCCGCCACCATCTGCGTCAGGTCATCGGCTGCCTTCAGGTATGCCAGGTCCAGACGGCTCGGGGTGCGCGCGAAGCTGAGGTTGGTCGACCGCTCGATTACCGCGACGATGCGCCCGTCGTGGCTCACCGGGATCGTCTCGTGCCGCACCGGCACTCCGCGCGTCCACTCCGGGTCGCCTTCGCGGCACACTCTTCGCTGGGTGTGGGCGGCCGCCAGCAATGGCTGCTCGGACCCCGGCCGGATGGCGCCCACGATGTCATCGGGCAGCGCGGTCGGGGCGGTCGTGGGGCGCATCTGGGCAAGCGCGATCCAGCTGGCACCGTGCGGCCAGCTACTGCCTGCCGAGCCGCTGGCACTGTCAGGCTCATCACCGGCCGGCTCATCACCGGCCGGACCGCTGGCATCGCCCGGCCCGCTGGCACTGCCCGGCCCGTCACCGCCAAGCCCGCTGCCGCCGTCCGGCCGGTCGCCGGCGCCGGGCTGGCCGGCTTCGCCGTCTGCGCAGTCGCCGCGCAGCGGTGCCCATAGCACCAAGTCGGCGAAGGACAGGTCCGCTAGCAGCAGCCAGTCGGAGATCAGCGCGTGCAGCCAGTCGAGGTCCGGTCCGCGAATACCGGCTCGGCCGGCCAGGTCAGTGAGGGTCGGCACGTCAGTAATCATCGCAGGCCGGGCACACATCCTGCGGTCATGCGGTCGGGTACTGGCGCAAAGCGGGCACCGGGACCGCAAGGAGCGTACCTGCTGGTAGCGTCGCGGCATGAGTCAGGATGAGCGGCCGGCGCACGGTGGCGCCCAGGCGGTAGCGGCGGCGCGCCGCCACGGCGTGCAAGCCATGTTCACGCTGTCCGGAGGACACGTCTTCCCGCTCTACGACGGCGCGGTGCGGGCCGACCCGCCGATGCCGATCGTGGACGTCAGGCATGAGCAGACTGCGGTGTTCGCCGCCGAAGCGACGGCACGGCTGACTCGCGTCGCCCGGTTTCGCGGTGCTCACCGCCGGGCCCGGCGTCACCAACGGCGTCAGCGCGGTGACCACTGCGCAGTTCAATGGCTCGCCCCTGGTCGTCCTGGCCGGCCGGGCTCCGGACGGCCGGTGGGGTTCGGGCAGTTTGCAGGAACTGGATCACCCGCCGCTCCTTGCGCCGGTCACGAAGCGAGCCTGGACTGTGCACGATCCCGGACTCGTCGGGACGGCGACCGACGAGGCGTTCGCGCTGGCTACCTCGCGGCACCGGGGACCGGTGTTCCTGGACGCGAGTCTCGAAGCTCTGTACGGGACGGGCGGTCCGGCCGACGGCTCCGCGCAGCAAGCTGGCAGCACGCCGGGGCTTACTGACCGGGACGCGGCCGGAGCAGCGCGACCAGCCCGATCCGGATTCCATCTCCGAGATCGGTCGCCTGCTCGCCGGGGCCAGCAGGCCGGTGCTGATCATCGGATCGGACGTCTGGCTCGACGGCGGCGAGCATGCGGCCAGGACCGCAGCCGAGGAACTCCGCGTTCCGGTCATCGCCAACGGGCAGGGCCGGGGCATTCTGCCGGCCGGCCATCCGCTGCTGGTGACCCGCGCCCGTTCGGTGGCGCTCGGGGAGGCCGATCTGGTGCTGGTTGCGGGCACGCCGCTAGATTTCCGGCTCGGGTACGGCAGCTTCGGCGGGAAGAACGGGACTCCGCCTGCCCGGGTGGTTCATCTGGCCGATGCGCCCGGACAGATCGCCACGCACTGCGAGCTCGCCGGATCGGCGGCCGGGGAATTTACCGCGATCTTCGACGGGCTGGCGGCTGCCGCTGACGGCAGCACGGCAAGCGGCGCGGCCTGGACGCAGGACTGGTTGCCCCGGCTGCAGGCCATCAGCAAACAGGCCACCGCGGATGACGCAGGCCTGCTCGGCAGCGACGCGAACCCGATTCACCCGCTGCGTATCTACGGAGAGCTATCCCGGCTGCTCGCGCCCGACGCGGTGGTCATCGGTGACGGCGGCGACTTTGTCAGCTATGCCGGCAAGTACGTCGAGCCGCAGCAGCCAGGCGGGTGGCTCGATCCTGGCCCGTACGGCTGCCTGGGAACTGGCCTCGGCTACGCGATCGCGGCCAGGCTGGCACGGCCTGCGGCTCAGGTCGTCCTGCTGCTTGGTGACGGTGCGGCCGGATTCTCCCTGATGGATGCGGACACGCTGGTGCGCCACGGGCTGCCGGTCGTCATGATCTGCGGCAATAACGGCATCTGGGGGCTTGAAAAGCACCCGATGCGGGCGCTCTACGGCTATGACGTTGCCGCTGACCTGCAGCCAGGCTGCCGTTACGACCAAGTCGTCACCGCGCTTGGCGGCGCAGGCGAACTGGTCACCGATCCAGCCGACATCGGCCCTGCGCTCCGCCGCGCATTCGATTCAGGTATCCCGTACCTGGTCAACATCGTCACCGATGCGAATGACGCCTACCCGCGTTCCACGACCGGGGTCTGAAGACGTCAGCGGCGGCCGATCACCGCTCCTGCGGTAGGCCGCCGCTTCTCTGGCGAGCCGCCGTTGCGCGACGGCAGCCAGCAGAGCTACTCGATGACAGCGATGAGATCGCCCTCCTGGACGACGTCGCCTTCGGCCACCGCAAGCTTCGTCAGCGTGCCGGGGTCTTCGGCGAGAACCGGGATCTCCATCTTCATGGACTCCAGGATCACCAGCGTGTCACCGTCGGCGACGGTCTCCCCCTCGGCCGCTACGACCTTCCAGACGTTCGCCACCATCTCCGCGCGAACCTCGCTCATGTGCCCTCCTAGCTGTCAGCCGCGGCCGGCCGATTACGTTCCATCATCGCCGCTCGCGCGCGATCAGGCGCGCAGTCGGCCCACCAGCCCGGTGTCGTAGTCACCGGAAGCAAAACTCCGCCGACGTTAGCAAATCGGCGTGGAACTCGAGGTTGGTCTTGAGCCCGGCGATGCCGAACGCGGCAACGGCCGCCCTCGCCCGGTCGAGCGCCTCGGCCCGGCTCGCGCCATGAAGGCACAGCTTGGCCAGCAGCGGATCATAGAACGGGGTCACAGTGTTGCCTGCGGCGTATCCGGCGTCTACGCGCACGCCGGGCCCGTCCGGCTCATCCCATTCGGTGATTGTCCCCGGGCTGGGCAGGAAGCGCTTGCTGTCCTCGGCGTAGATCCGGAGCTCAAGTGCATGTCCGGAAGGGACCAGATCCTCGAGCGCGAAGCTGATGTCATCGCCAGCGGCGATGCGGAACTGCTGCTCGACCAGGTCGATGCCCGTCACCAGCTCGGTCACCGGATGCTCGACCTGAAGCCGGGTGTTCATCTCCAGGAACATGAAGTCCCCGGCCGTGACGTCGACGAGGAACTCGACCGTGCCGGCGCCCAGGTACTTAACGACCTGGCCGGCCTGCACTGCGGCTGCCAGCATCCGCGCCCGGAGCTGCGGGCTGATGCCCGGTGACGGAGTTTCCTCCGCCACCTTCTGATGCCGTCGCTGAACCGAGCAGTCACGCTCGCCGAGTGCCAGCACGCGGCCGTCGGCGAGGCCGAGTATCTGCACCTCGACGTGCCTGGCGCGGTCAACGTAGCGCTCCAGCAGAATGTCCGCGCTGCCGAAGAAGCGCTCAGCGCGTGACCTTGCGGTCTCGAAACCCGCCGACAATTCTGCCGGGCCGGTGGCTGCGCTCATCCCGATGCCACCGCCGCCCGCGGAGGCCTTGATCATGACCGGATAGCCGATCTGCTCGGCCGCGGCCAGCGCCGAGGCCACATCTGCCACCGGCTCCCTGGTACCGGCCGAGACCGGCACGCCTGCCCGCTCCATCAGGTTCCGGGCGTTGATCTTGTCGCCCATCTGGTCGATCGAGTCCGGGGAGGGGCCGATCCAGGTCAGGCCGGCCGCCAGCACACTCGCCGCGAATCCCGCGTTCTCGGCAAGGAAGCCGTAGCCGGGGTGTATCGCGCGGGCTCCGGTACGCTCGGCAGCGGCCAGCACGGCAGGGCCGTTCAGGTAGCTGGCAGCTGGCTGGGCAGCGCCGATGAGGACCGCCTCGTCTGCCTCCTTGACGAACGGCAGGTCCGCGTCGGCCTCTGAGTAGACCGCCACCGAGCGGACGCCAAGCCTGCGGGCGGTGGTGATCACCCGCCGGGCTATCTCACCGCGATTAGCAACCAGGACTGACTCGAGCACGCTCGGCAGCCTACAGGCGTGACGGCACCCTCCGGGCTGCGACGTCGGTGAGGACGGCGACGACGCCGGCGTCGTAGTCGGCGGGGTTCTGGCGCATCCTCTCCAGGGCGGCGGCGCACCGGTTACGGTCGCCGGAGCTGCCGACCATGTCGTCGAACGCGTTGGCGGCTTTGATGATCATCGAGCCGAGCGGCGGCTGGGGATGGTGTGCTGCGGGGCGGGCCTGGCAGCGGACCAGGTCGGCGACGTCATCCAGCACGCCGGCCTCGTGGATCACCTCGGCGCCCAGGGCGGCGATGCGTTCGGCGTCGGCGCGGGACACCAGCAGGGTGGCGCCACCGGGGATCGGCTCAGGCAGGGACAGCTGGCCGATGTCGTGCATCAGCGCGGCGTACTCCAGAGCGAGCAGCTGCGGCTCAGCCAGGCCCAGGCCGCGGCCGATGGCGACGGCGAGCCGGCTGACCCGCCGGGAATGCCCGGACTCGACGTACCCGGCGACCTCGGTGACCCTGGCCAGTGACCGGACGGTCTGCAGGTAGGTGGCGCGGATGCCGGCGTACCGGCGGAAGGCGACCTGGGTTACCAGCAGCGGGCCGATGAACACTGCCAGCTCCATGATCCCGATCTCTTTCGCGCCGAACACCGCGATGAGCACTGACGCGCCCACCGCCAGGCCTAGCGGCCACTGCAACCGCAGCTCATCGCGCACTGCCACGGCGAACCGGGCCCCCACGTCATCGGCCCGGATCAGCGCCCCGACCAGGCTGTCGGTCAGCCAGCCCAGCAGAAACACCATCGCGATGACCGCGAACACCAGTTCCCACGGCAACTGGACGAACCGGGCGGACACGATCGGCCGGAAGATGAACGCGACACACGACACCGCCACCAGCCGGCTGCACATCCCGGTCAGCCCGGCCGGCCGGCCGCGATATGCGGCAGCGCCCCCACCGTCATGCCCACCGCCGAGACCGCGATGACCAGCAGCGCGTCATACCGCATATGACCCTGCTGGGGTAGCGCGAGCAGCATGGCGTAGGCCATCGCGCCGACCATCGCGATCGGCGCGGCCTCCCGGCCGCCAGGCAGTGCGAGCCGCAGCAGCTCGCCGAAGGCGATGAACGCGCCGAACGCCAGCGCCACCCGCCAGTTGATAGCCGGGTGCAACGCCACTACCCCGGCAAACGCCGTCAGCACCAGCATCCCCGAGGCGGCCATCAGCAGGATCCGGCCCGAATCCAGCGCTTGCCAGTACGCCATCCGGTCCGTCGCTGCCCGCCGGGCAATCGTCTCCCCGGTCACGGATCCACCACACGCAGCGGCGCCGTCGGGTCGTCGTGGTCCTTCACGGTCACCGTAGCCGGATCAGCTGGCCCCGCCGCGGGTTTGGGCTCCGGCCACTTCGCGTTCTCGATCGCCGCGATGAATGCCTCCACGACCGGCGGGTCGAACTGCGTCCCGGCGCCCTTACGCAACTCGTCGAGCGCGAACTCAACGCTTTTTGCCTCGCGATAGGACCGGGTCGTGGTCATTGAGTCGAAAGCGTCAGCGACCGCGATGATGCGGGCGAACTCCGGGATTTCATGCCCGGCGAGGCCCATCGGGTAACCACGGCCGTCGATCCGCTCGTGGTGGTGCATGATGCCGTTCAGGGCCTCGTAAAGGAAGCCGATCTCCCTGACGATCTCCAGGCCGCGCATCGGGTGCAACTGAATGGCCGCGAACTCGTCCTCGGTAAGTGCGCCGGTCTTCTGGAGGACCTGGGTAGGCACTCCCAGCTTGCCGACGTCATGCAGCATGCCGGCGAACTTGATCGCTTCGGTGCGGGCCGCGCTCATCCGGATCTCATTAGCGATCATGACTGCACCGCGGGAAACGCGGTCGCCATGGCCGCGCGTGTAGTAGTCCTTCGTCTCCACCGCCTGGCAGAGCGCGTCCATCGTCGCCGCGTAGGCACGCTGCTGCTCGGCGAACTGGCCCATGGCCCAGCGAGCGACAAACAGTGGCACCAGTACCAGCGCCGCAGCGAACCAGCCCATGATCTCCCACAAGGACGCGATGACAAGGCCCAGGCTGGCGTAGCCGAGATCTGACGCGAGGAGCAGAGCCATGCTGGATTCCAGGCCGTCACGGCGCCACATCCCGCTCTCCCGGTTGAGCCGGTAGACGCCCCAGATCAGCCCGTGGTTGACCAGCACGTGCACCGCCGCCGCGGCGGCGAAGGCCAGCAGGATGAAGGCGAAATCCTTCGTGCCCGGTGGTCCGAGCGGGGCCCTGCAGCCACGCCCCGTGCCGCTGCAGGCTATAAGCGCGCCCTTGCAGGCGACATACGCCCCGCCGGCGGCAAGGCCGGCCAGCGCGTACATGGCGCCGTTGAACATTCGCTCGGCGAGCCGCAACTGGCGTTGCATGCTCAGAAGTGCGGTCGCCCCGACGAGGGCGGCCGGTACCGGGCCGAGCAGCACGACGGCGGCGAGTGTGGCGGACGAACTCGGCGACCATTTCGTCTGGCGTGACGTCAGCGGAGTTTTGCCCGAATCGCAGACCAGGAACAGCAACTGCAGCGCGATCAGGGTCAATAAGGGCTGCGGCGTATGCGTCGAGTAAATCCCGCCATGCGGCAGGATCATCGCCCGCCTGGCGAAGACGACCACGAGGGCCGCTGCGACACTGACGACCATGCCGATATAGAGCCATGCGGCCCGGGAGACCATGCCATGACCCCCTCGCTGCGGCCATCCCGACCGGATGCCAGGACTAGCCTGATCACCCGGATATCTAGCGCTGCGCTCTCGCGGCCGGCCGGCGAATCCGACTGGCGTCGCCACTTACAGTAACTCGCGGCGCATGATTGGCGCGCGGACTCCGCGACAACGCTACCTAATAGTAGCTAGATGGATTCACAGCGTTACGGACTGCCGCGTGTCCGCGGTTTGCCGCAGAGTGCACGTGGGCCGTTTATTCGGCCAGGACCTCGGTCTGCTCGATCTCCGCGCGGACCGCGGCGATCCGGGTCAGCACCTTGGTGCGCAACTCTCCAGGCACCGCTTCGCGCCCGCAGCAGTTGTGCACCAGCCGCTTGACGAGCTCCTCCAGGCCGTACTCGCGCAAGCAGGGCCCGCATTCGTCGAGGTGCTCCCGGATCTCGGCGCAACCACTGTCCGCTAGCTCGCCGTCGATGTAGGAGTACACCATCGCGAGTACCTCGGTACACGGCACCTCGTGCGGCTTCCCGCAGCTCATTGCGCGTCCTTCCGTGAGGCCTCGCCGTCGGAGGCCGCCGGGGCGGCGGGCGTCGTGGCAAGCATGCCCCGGTCCGTCGCGTAATCCTGCAGCAGGTCGCGTAGCTGCCTGCGGCCGCGGTGCAACCGCGACATCACTGTTCCGATCGGAGTGCCCATGATCTCGGCGATCTCCTTGTAGGCGAAACCCTCGACGTCGGCCAGGTAGACGGCCAGGCGGAAGTCCTCTGGCAGCGCCTGCAGCGCGGCCTTGATATCGGAGTCCGGTAGCCGCTCGAGCGCCTCGGTCTCGGCGGACTTCAGGCCCGACGAGGTATGCGAAGCCGCCCTGGCGAGCTGCCAGTCTTCGATCTCTTCGGTACCCGACCGCTGCGGCTCGCGCTGCCGCTTCCGATAGGTGTTAATGAAGGTGTTCGTCAGGATCCTGAACAGCCAGGCCTTCAGGTTCGTACCAGCCTGGAACTGGTGAAACGACGCATAAGCCTTCGCGAAGGTCTCCTGTACCAGGTCCTCTGCGTCGGACGGATTTCGTGTCATCCGCATCCCGGCCGCGTACAGCTGGTCGAGGTACGGCAGCACGTCGTCTTCGAACCGCTTACTGCGCTGCTCAAGTGTCTCGGGGACCGGACCCACCCCTTCCGGAATCGAGGGCCGCAGCCGCTTAGCCTGCGAGCCGCCTCGCCGGGAGGATACAACGCCTACGGTCATCACATTGCGCGCGACCACCCTGGAGGGACCGGGCCGCGTCTGATAGCTGGCAAGAGACACGTGTCGGTGGAACGCGGTGCCTGCCGCCTTCATTCCGCCGATGGGTCGACCTGGCTCGGCGTCAGCCGTTACCGGCGCATCCGATCGCAGCTTGCCCTGGCAGGCCACGCACCTGGCCGCTTCCGGCTTGGCCTCCAGCCGGCCCTCGGGAACCAGGCCGCCGCAGTCCACGCAGGTGCCGTAGGTGCCCAGGTCAATCCGGTGCAGGGCGGCGAGCACGTCGGACCGCTGTCTCCTGGCGACCGCCAGCACCGCCTCGGACCGCTCGCTCTCGGAGAGGTTGGCGCCGGCGTCAGCCGGATCCTGCGGATAGTCGCCGGCCAGCGGTTCTGCTCGCCGTTGCCGTTGAGGACCGTGATCGACCTGTCCAGCTCGCTGCGAATCTCCTCCAGTCGCTGCCGCGCCGTCGATGACATCCATGCGATCCCCGCCTCCTTCTGCACCTGGCCGACAGCACCATCGGGGAATTTAACTGCGCTGCCTGGCCCAGCCTGCTGGCCTAGAACAGCGCTCCGGTGCCATCGTCGCCACGCTGACGAGCCGCTGCGCCGCGGCGGCCTGATTGCCAGCGCCCGGCGCAGCGGAAGCTAACGCCCCGGCCGGGCCGACCGAGACCGGCTCGATCAGCTGCGGGCCGTTGTTGCGGACCGAGTTGACCGCGGTCGACACCGGGTAGGTGATCAGGCCGCCGACCGCGGCCGGGACAAGCAGCGCACGCAGGTCGGCGACGTCGTTGTTGGCCGGGTCGAGCCAGTCGGCCCAGCTGCCTGGATCGATGATCATCGGCATCCGATCGTGGATCATGCCGAGCTCGTCGGGCGCGCTGGTGGTGATGATCGTGGTCGTCCACAGCCAGGCGTCCTGATCCTCCCGGCCACCGCTGGATCGCGCCACAGCTCATACAGCCCGGCGAAGGCCAGCGAGCGGCCGTCGGCGCGGCTGATGTAGATCGGCTGCTTCGCCGCGCCCGGCTGCTGCTGCCATTCGTAGTAGCCGTCGGCAGGCAGCAGGCAGCGCCGCTTGGCGAAAGCGCGCCGGAAGGCCGGCTTCTCCGCAACGGTCTCGGCCCGTGCGTTGATCATCCGGCTGCCGATCTTGACGTCCTTGGCCCAGAACGGCACCAGGCCCCAGCGCATGACGCGGAGCTCGCGCTCTACGGTTGGCCCGTCCCCGCCAGCCGCCGGCCCGGCCGCACCATTCCGCTGGCTGCCGCTTCGTCTCCGCCGGCCGCCCGGTGCCGCCCGGTCGACAACCGCGTAGACAGGCTTGGTCGGCGCCACGTTGTAGTCAGGCTGCAACGGCTCGGCGACCTTGTCGCGCTGCACGCTGAACTCCTCCAGGAGCTCAATGCGCTTTCGCGCCGACGCATACCGACCGCACATATCCTCACCTGACAACCCGGCCGACCCACCTGGCCGAAGCCCCGAATCTGGCAGTTCATAACCCAGATCCGGCTATGCCAAACCTTGCCGGGATATCCGGAATGATTCCCGGCCCGCAGCGTCGCGGTGTCTGATTGTCGCTCCGCGCGGCCAGCCACGTCTAGACGCTTACCGAGCCAGTAATCTCTTGAGGCATGCAGGTTACCGGGCAGGCCGACCGACTGGCCAGCGCCAGCGGCTACGGCGGCGGTGCGGCGCGAGCGTCCGGCTGCCTGGCTCCAAGTCCATCACCAACAGGGCACTGATCCTGGCCGCGCTCGCTGACAGCCCTACGACGATCGTCGGCCCGCTGCAGGCCCGCGACACCGACCTGATGGCCGGGGCGGTGATCTGCGCTCGGCGCCTCCATCGCCACGGCAGCCCCGTCCGCATCCGCCGGGCCGACCTGGACGGTGACGCCGGGCCAGGTCGTCGGTCCAGACGCAGGTCGACGTCGGCAACGCCGGCACCGTGCTGCGGTTCGTACCGCCAGCCGCGGCGCTGACCGCCGTGGACGTCGAGTTCAGCGGCGACCCGCAGGGCCGCGCACCGGCCGGTCGGCCAGCTGCTGGCCGGCCTCCGCCAGGCCGGGCGTCGAGATCAACGACGGCGGACGCGGCGCGGTGCCGTTTTCGTGCATGGCCGCGGCCGGGTCCGCGGCGGCGCGGTGACGCTCGACGCCTCCTCCTCGTCCCAGCTGGTGTCCGGGCTGATGCTGGCCGCGCCGCGGTACGAGCAGGGCATCCAGATCAGCCACGACGGCGCGCGGATACCGTCCGCGCCGCACATCGCCATGACCGCGGCCATGCTGACGGCCGCGGGCGCCGAGGTGGAATCGGCAGTTCCGGCCGGGCCAGCCTAGCCAGCAGCTAGCCAGACAGCGCGAGCCGAACGGGCAGAGTGCGCCGGACTTCTGGCGGGTGCGACCCGGACGGCTCGCTCCCGGCACTATCGTCGTCGAGCCTGATCTGTCGAATGCGGCCCCGTTCCTCGCCGCGCGCTGGTCACCGGCGGCACGATCACGATTCCCGGCTGGCCGGCCGTCAGCCTGCAGGCGGCCAGCCAGATCCTGGACGTCCTGCGGCAGATGGGCGCGGGGTGCGCAGCCGACGCGCGACGGGCATGCGGATCGAGGGCACCGGCGTGATCCACGGCATCACGGCCGACCTGCGCGATATCAGCGAGCTCGCGCCCGTTCTGACGGCGCTGGCAGCGCTCGCCGACGCGCCGTCGGAGTTCACCGGGATCGGGCACATGCGGCTGCACGAGAGCGACCGGCTGGCCGTGCTCGCGAGCGAGATCGGCGCGCTCGGCGGCCACGTGACCGAGCTGCCCGACGGACTGCGCATGGTGCCGCGGCCGCTGCAGCCGGACCCCGACCCGTTCGACAGCCACGACGATCACCGGATGGTGATGGCGGCCGCCGTGCTCGGACTCGCCGTGCCCGGCCTGCGCGTGCGCGAACGCGGCCACCGTCGCCAAGACCTTCCCCGCGTTCCGCAGCCTGTGGCAGCAGATGCTGGGGCAGGCACCCTGAGCCCGGCAGCTAGCCACTCCCGGCTGGACGAAGACGATGTGCGGGTCAGGCCGGGCAAGGGCTCCCGGCCCCGCACCCGCAGACGGCCGGCCCACGAGGATGCCATCGACGCGTTCGTGACCGGAGTCGATCGCGGCCGGTACCGCTGCTGGATCGGCGACCGGACTGATCACCGCGATGAAGGCCAGGGAACTGGGCCGAGGCGGCATTGTGGTTGGCGACCGGGTGAGCCTCATTGGTGATGTGTCCGGCCAGCCCGGACACGCTCGCCCGAGTCGTGCGGGTCGCAGCCGCGCACGTCGGTGCTGCGCCGATCGGCCGAGGACGACGACCCGGCGGAGCGGATCATCGTCGCCAACGCCGACCAGCTGGTGATCGTGACGGCGCTGGCCGACCCGACCCCGCGGCCGCGGCTGATCGACCGGTTCCTGGTCGCTGCCTTCGACGCGGGCCTGGAGCCGCTGCTGTGCCTGACCAAGGCCGACCTGGCCGCGCCGGACGACCTCATCGCCGCCTACGAGCCGCTCGGCATCCGCTGGATCGCGCTCAGCCGGCCGTTCAGCGGCCAGCTCGACGAGCTGCTCGACGCTGCTGGCGGGCCGGATCAGCGTCCTCGTCGGCCATTCGGGCGTCGGAAAGTCGACGCTCGTCAACGCGCTGCTGCCGGACGCCGACCGGGCTGTCGGGACGGTCAGCCCGGTGACCGGGCGCGGCCGGCATACCTCGTCGTCGGCAGTCGCGCTGCCGCTGGCCGGGCGGCGGCTGGATCATCGACACGCCGGGCCTGCGCAGCTTCGGGCTCGGCCACGTCGCGGCCGACAGGGTGGTGTCAGCGTTCCCGGAGTTCGCCGACGCGATCGCCGGGTGCCCGCCGGGCTGCAGCCACCTCGAAGCCGGCTGCGCGCTGGATGAGTGGGTAGCCGAGCACGGCGGCCCGGCCGAGGCCGCGCGGCTGGACTCGCTGCGCCGGCTGCTGCGCAGCCAGCGAGGGCCTCGGACCCCGCGACGTAGCGGCCGAGGATGCCTGAGCGCGACGCCGGCCCAGCTGACCGGCATCGCCAACGTGGCCGCTCAGCGCCGACTCGCGCCGGCGACGTCGAATCCGGGCCTGCCGTGGCAAGGGCAGCGATGCTTACCGCTACCGTTGCCCGGGATGGCAGGTTTTGACGGCGACCTCGGGTTCGCGCACGTCCTGGCGGACGCGGCGGACGACATCACGATGCGCCGGTTCCGGTCGCTGGACCTGCGGGTGGAGGCCAAGCCGGATCTGACGCCGGTCAGCGATGCTGACCTTGCGGTCGAGGAGTCGCTCCGCAACGTGCTGAGCCGGGCGCGGCCGCGAGACGCGATGCTCGGCGAGGAGTTCGGCCGTACCGGATCCAGCCAGCGCTGCTGGGTCATCGACCCGATCGACGGCACCAAGAACTACGTCCGCGGCGTGCCGGTGTGGGCCACGCTCATCGGGCTGATGGACGAGGACGAGGTCATCGTCGGCGTGGTCAGCGCACCCGCGCTCGGCCGCCGCTGGTGGGCCGCCCGCGACGGCGGCGCCTGGACCGGCAAGAGCATGACGAAGGCGGCAGCCTGCCGCGTCTCGCAGGTGGCGAGCCTGTCCGACGCATCGCTTGTCCTATTCGGGCCTGTCGACGTGGGAGCAGGACGGGCGGCTCAGCGAGTTCCTCGGCCTGACCCGGAAGGTCTGGCGTACCCGGGCATATGGCGATTTCTGGTCTCACATGCTCGTCGCCGAGGGCGCGGTGGACATCTCGGCCGAGACGGATGTCACGTCTCTGGGACCTGGCCGCTCTCCAGGTCGTCGTGAAGGAGGCCGGCGGGGCCTTCACCGACCTCGCCGGGGCAGCCGCGGCCGGACGGCGGCAGCGCGGTCTGTACGAACGGGCTGCTGCACGCCGAGGTTCTCAGCCTGCTGCGCTGCCCGGCGAGATCAGGACTTGCCCTGAGCGCGATTCGGGCGGATGCTGGACAGCACTGGCAATCACAAGCGCACAAGCAAGCCGGGCGGTTCGCTGCGGCAGTGTCGCCAGGGCCGTTCCGGGCCGCCATCAGGCTTCCGGTGCGGTTCGGCACGCCGTGGCACTGGCGAGGGGAGCGATGCAGACATGAACGTACGGGACGGGATGACCAAGGTCGTCCTCAGCGTCGGGCCCGCGCATACGCTGCGCGAGGCGCCCAGGCTGATGTCCGCGCAGCGGGTCGGAGCGGCCGTCGTCGTCGATGCAGTCGCAGCCTGGCATCGGAATCCTGACAGAACGCGACATTCTCGACTCGGTCGGCGCCGGGCAGGACCCGGACACCGAGATGGTGGCCGACCACCGGACCTCGGACGTGGTGTTCGCCTCGCCGGACTGGACGCTGGAGCAGGCGGCGTCGGCGATGACGAAGGGCAATTTCCGGCACCTGATCGTCGTGGAGGACAACGACGTGGCCGGCCTGCTGTCCATGCGCGACATCGTTCGCTGCTGGTCACGGGCCAGGCGCCGGGGCGGTTGCGGTCTCCGCCTGACCTCGCCGACGCGCGTCCGTCACCAGGGTCGGGCCCGCGGCGCACGCCGGACCCGCCGCGGCGGGCCTGGCGCGCTGGCCGCTCTGTTCAGGCCCGGCGGTAGCGGATCACGGCGATCGGCGTAAACACCGCGATCAGCAGGACCGACCAGGCGAGCGCCAGCCCGACGTCGCTGCCGGATCCGGTGAGCAGCGACCGCACCGCGTCGACCATCGGCGTGATCGGCTGGTACTTCGAGAACGGCTGCAGCCAGCCCGGCATCGACGTGGCCGGCACGTAGGCGCTGGAGATGAACGCGAACACGAACGCGATCAGGGACATGCCCTGGGCCGCCTGCGCGTTGGGCGCGAACAGGCCCATCACGATGAACACGACGGTGAACACCACCGCGTAGAGCGACGCACAGGCCGAGCGCGGCAAGCCGTCCTGCCAGCTGCCGGGCAGCCGGAAACCGAACAGGAAACCGAACGCCGCCGTCGTCAGTATCGACCACACGTTCGTCGCCGAGTCGGCGAGCGTGCGCCCGAGCACCAGCGAGTACCGCGGGACCGGCAGTGACAGCAGCCGGTCGGTGAAGCCCTGCGCCTTGTCCTCAGCGACCGCGACGGCAATGCCGCCGCCGGTGAACAGGACGATCGTCGCCACGTACGAAGGCACCAGGAAATCGACGTAGCTGCGCTCGGAGCCGACGTGGATCGCGCCGCCGAAGACGTAGCGGAAGCTGAACAGGAACAGCGCGGACTGGACGATGGCCATGATGCTCAGGCCGGGCGTCCTGATGTACTTGCGCAGCGCTCTGAGCGCGACCTGGAGAGGCCGCGGGCGCGACGCCCGGCGTCCTGGCGGGCCGGCGGATCGATGGAGCATGGCTAGCGCCTGGGTGACTGTCATCGCGTGCTCCTGTTCCATCTGTTTCATCGCTGCCCGGCTACAGCCGCGCTGTCCTGTCGAGTTCGCCGGTGAGCGTCAGGAAGACCTCGTCGAGCGTCGGCCGCCGCAGTCCGATCTCGTCCACTGCGATCGCGGCGTCCTGCAGGTAGCCGATAACTGAAGCCAGTTCGGCGGCGCCGCCCGGCGCGGGGGCACTGACCTGCCGTCCGCCCGGCTCGTGCCGGGCCGCGGTCAGGGTGACTCGCTCGAGAATCTGCCCGACGGCGCTGACCATGGCGGGCTCGGTCACCGCGACCTCGATGACGTCCTGTCCGATGCTTGCCTTCAGCTTGCTGAGCGTGCCTGACGCGATGACCGCGCCGTGGTCGATCACCACGACCTGGTCGGCCAGTTCGTCGGCTTCATCGAGGTAATGCGTGGTCAGCAGGATGTCGGTGCCGTTTGCGGTCAGGCCCCGGATTGCCTCCCAGACCTCCCGCCTGCTGACCGGGTCAAGGCCTGTTGTCGGCTCGTCGAGCAGCAGCAACCGCGGCGCGCCGACCAGACTGGCGCCGAGGTCTAGCCGGCGACGCTGACCGCCGGAGTAGGTCGCTGCTGCGACGGTCGGCGACCTCGCCGAGGCTGAGCTGATCGATCACCGCGGCAGCCGCGCGCCGTGCTGCCCTGCGGCCGTGACCGAACAGCCGCGCTGTCATCTCGAGGTTCTCCCGGCCGGTCATCGTCGGCTCGACAGCCGCGAACTGGCCGGCCAGCCCGATGTCACGGCGGACTCCCGCCGGTTCGCGGACGACGTCCCGCCCGTGCACCAGGAGGCTTCGCCGCTGGTCGGCCGCACCAGGGTGGCGACCGTCCGGACGAATGTGGTCTTGCCCGCGCCGTTCGGCCCGAGTATGGCCAGCACCTGGCCAGGCGGGGCAGTGAGGTCCAAGCCGTTCAGCGCTGTCACCTTGCCGAACCGCACGGTCAGCCCGCGCGCTTCGAGCAGCGGTACGCCGCCCGGCCCCGTTGGCATGCTCATCGTCGTCTCCTTGAGCTGCGTCGCCATTGGCGGGAGATCCTGTTCTCACCCGCAACGCCGACAAACAAGTTATGTCGCGAGTGATAGTAGCCTGGACACTAGTGCTAGCACAACTCAATGCGATGATACTAGTTTCAGTGCTACTAACGTTCAGATAGCCTGTTCGAACCCGCCAGCCCAACGTTCTGATCCTGCGCTACTAGTGCGACAGGAACTAGTAGACTGAGAGTGTGGAAGAACCCGAGCCGGACGTTCGCTCGTCGCCGCTCGCACTCGCCGTGCTGAGCCTCCTGCACGCTGCGCCATTGCATCCGTACGCCATGCAGCGGCTGCTCAAGGAATGGGGCAAGGACAACGTCATCAACGTCGGTCAGCGCGCCAACCTGTACAAGACGATCAAACGGCTGAATCAGGCCGGCCTGATCGCTGTCCGGCAGACCGAGCGGGACCAGCAGTACCCGGAGCGGACCGTATACGAGCTAACGGACGCTGGCCGGCGGACCGCCCACAGCTGGCTGACCGACATGGTGGTTCGGCCGCGCAACGAGTTCCCGCAGTTTCCGGCAGCCTTGTCGTTCCTGATGATGCTCACGCCGGACGAGGCGGAGGCCGCGCTGGAGCAGCGAGCCAGCGTGCTCCGCGGGCAGCTTGCGACGCTGGAGGCCGACCTGGCGAGCTACGCTGCCGGGCTGCCGAGGGTAACGCTGATGGACGACGAGTATGTGGTAGCCGTGAGCAGGGCAGAGCTGGCCTGGATCGACGGAGTTGTTGCCGACCTCAGCAGTGGTGCCTTGACCTGGAGTCACGAAGATTTCGCCGCGCTCGGCGCGCAGCTCGCGCCTGGAATCGGCATCGAGCTGACGTTGATCAGTCCGGCCTCCGGCGAGCCTGATTCCGCGGGCTCGCCCTGACAACCCCGGTGCCCGCAGTCAGGTAAGCGACCGCCTCCCGCTCATCCCCGTTCCCGGCCTCCACCAGCGGCCGCAGGTGGTCGGTGAACGCGGCCAGCTCTGCCGGGGTGAGCGCGCGCTGCAGCGTCTCGGCTAGCGGCGGCAGGTTCGGGTTAGCCGACTGACGCAAGAAACGGTCCCAGGGGACCGCGGGACGCTGCGTGCGCACCGTGACCCGCAGGTCCAGCTGCACGTCCCCGAAACCGGCCTGCTCCGCCAGCCGCACCAGGTCCCGGTCGTCGAAGTCCAGCATCGGGTCGGCCCCCGGTGGCTGGATTTCCGCGAACTGAGCGCTGACTTTCGCCGCGATCTCGGCCACCGGGCTGACGTCGTAGCCGAGGAACAGCCGCGAGCCGCAGCCGTCCATCAGCACGTTGATCGGCTCGAACAAGCTGATCCGCCCGCCAGGCCGCAGCACCCTGCGGAATTCGGCGAACGCAGCGGCCTTGTCTGCCACATAGATGAGCACCGACCTCGTGGTCACGGCATCGACTGAGGAGTCAGGCACTGCCGCCAGGTCGTCGGCCGGCGCCAGCAGGAAGCTGCACCGGCTCAGCTGCCCCGCTTCCGCTGCTGCGGTGCGGCAGTAATCGAGCAGGTCGCGGGAGACATCGGAGAAAATCGCGCGGCCGTCCGGGCCGAGCCGCTCCAGCGCGCCGAAGGCGATCAGGCCGTCACCGGTCCCGACGTCCAGCAGCGTGTCGTCAGGCCGCAGCGCCGCCCGGTCGAGCACTTCATCCCGGACCAGGTAAAGCCCCGAGAGCATCTCCTCCCGGTAGCCTGCATCGCCGCCGTGCCGGATGTCGAGCAACCAGCGATGCCAGCGATCCCGCTCTTCGGCCACAGCAGCCAGTCTTTCGTCGCGCCGCCCGCCAGGCAACCAGCTGGGCATCGCAGTCGCTAGCCAGGCGCCTGACCGATCGCCAGGTATCTGTGCTCGTTGGTGACGAACCCTCGCCGGTCCACGTTCCCGGCGAGGATCTTGTTGAACGTCGCCGCACTGGCTAGCGCTGCCGATCCGGCCAGATCGGCGTGCCCCAAGTCCAGCGCGTTCAGCCAGAAGACCAGCGACTCCACATCGAGCACGACGTACTCCACGTCATACTCACCGAACGCAACGACCCGCAGCCCGACGCTGCTCAGTGCCTCCGCGCTGATCTCCGGGACGGCGGCCGGATGCCCGAGAACCTGCCGGACGCAGGCCATGTTCCGCTCGCCCACCTGCTGCGTAATGAAATAACCACCGGGCTTGAGATGCGCGGCTACCGCATCCAGGTCGAGCACCGCATGGCGATTGATTATGACCGGAAACGAGGCAGTTACCCCTTCGAGCCCAGCGGAACAGACTCTGAACTCCAGGCCCGGAGCGGCGTGCTCTCGCTCAGCGAGCGTGATCATCTCAGGGTCTATGTCGATGCCAAGGCCGTGCCGGAACCTTGTGGCCAGGCTCGCGAACTGCCTGCCGTCGCCAGTCCCCACGTCGAGCACTTCGTCGGACGAACGCAGGTACCGCGATACGACCTCCGCGTAGTCCCAGGGCACTGGCGCACGTAGCGTCCGCATCCTGGAGAAATCCCAGCCAGTTCGCGGCTGCGCGGCAGCTAGCAGGTCATCGAGCTCGGCGCGTGAGTAATTGGCTTTCACGATTCCCATCGATCGCCCCAACCGGTCTTCCTGGCCCGCCGGTAAAGCTCGCCCTTGCTCTTGCTCACCAGTTCGCGGCCAGTGCTGCCGTCAGCGCGGCACAGATCGAGCATGACCAGCCCCTTGCGCTGCCCGGGCCTGCGCACTACCCGGCCTGCGGGGCGGACCGGCAAGCCAGCCTCGCCGATGGCATCCGCGCTGATCGCGGCGACGTAACTGAACTTCTCGTCCTCATAGGCGAGCTCCGCTCCCTTTGCCTGCCGGTGCATGGCTGACCGCTGGAGCCGCGCAGCGAAATGGCACCAGTCCCCGTCGACGTCAAGGGGGCAGTGAAGCTGATGCGGGCACGGTGCCGCGATCTGGTATCCGGATGACAGCAACTGCGCACGGGCCGCCAGGATCCGCCGGTGCCCGGCCGGCGTTCCCGGTTCGACGACGAGGACCGCAGGCGCGGCGCCGATGGCGAGCACCATGAGTTCGGCCTGCTGCGCCGGTGACAGCTCGCCGAGGACGTAACAGACCGTGGCCAGATCGGCGGCCGGCCCGCTTGCTCTCCGCTCGTCGTCATCCTCGCCGAGCCGCCACTGCCGCCAGGTCGCCGTCCGTAGCGCGCCCGACGCTGCCGCCGCGAACACTGCTTTCCCCAGCCTGATTGCATCTGCTGACTGTTCGAGCAGGGTCATAGCCCGGATGCCGGGCAGGCGGCTGGCGACCGCCCAGGCGGAACCGCCCGTTCCCGCCCCGAAATCGATCAGGCTGGACGGCGCCCAGCCGG
Source organism: uncultured Actinomycetota bacterium (assembly GCA_963831615.1). Classification (GTDB taxonomy): domain Bacteria; phylum Actinomycetota; class Actinomycetes; order Streptosporangiales; family Streptosporangiaceae; genus JAJYUU01. The sequence continues at coordinate 778,365 of CAWHQU010000011.1, forward strand.
GGAGCGACAGGCCCATCTGGCTCAGCGCTGCGTCAGTCGCCGCGGCCGTGGCAGGCATCCGGTACGCCGCGTACGCGGCCGCGTCGATCCGGGAAGTGATGACCGGCGCAGGCGGCGCCTCGCCCGCCCGGTACGCAGCCATCAGCCGCTGCACGCCCGCGCCGAGGCTTCCGGTGCCCGCTCCGGCCACGGCTGCCTGCACGGCGGCACCGAGGGAGTCTGTGCCGGGCGAACCGGGTCCGGAGTCAGCCACCTGCCCACGGTAGCCTGCGCCGGACGGACCGGGCCGGCCTTCCGGAAGGCTTCCCGTGACCGTACGGAAATCGCGTCATGCACGCTCGCAGATACCACGCGGCCATCAGCAACGCGGCGCTCTGACGCAGCGCGCGGTGCAGCAATCACGGGGCGATCAGGGTCGCTACCTCACCAAGCTGCGGCCGTCCTGGCGAGCCCTGAACACAGCGCGCAAACAGCCAGAGCCGCAGCCGCTCCCGGTCCAGTCCGAGCAGGTCCGCCAGCCGCTGGGCGAGTCCGGCCGGGTCGGTGACGACCCGGTCGCAGTTGATCATGTGCTGCAGCGGGTCGTAGGCGGGATCGCCGACGTGCGGCTTGGGATCGATTGCCAGCCACGGCTCACGCTGCGCCGCAAGGATGTTCCGGGCGTGCAAGTCCGTGGCTAGCAGAACCTGCCGTCCGGCTGACGCAGGCAGCGTACGGAACAGCTCGAGCCCGGCCCGCTCGATGCCAGGGTCGAGCCGCGGGCGGTCACGGCTGGCCTGGCACTCGCCGGTCGCCGGATCAGGCTCGCGGGCTTCTTCCTCGTATTCGTCCGCCCAGCTCTCGCACATCTGAAGCAGGGACGGGAAATCGTGCCCGGCCGGCGGCTCGCGCCACAGCCGGGGTAGCAGCGAGCACAAGATCTCGTCCTGCTCCGGCTCGGGCAGTCCGGCGAGCATCGCCCCCGGCTCGCAGCGTTCGAGCAGCATCGCCACGCAATCACCGAGCGGTTGGGTAGCGTGCAGCCGGACGGCCCCGTTCCCATCCCAGAAGCGCAGCGCGGCGGCCTCGTGCCTTGCTTCGGGATGAAGCCAGCCGATCTTCAGGACCACTCGCTCGCCGCTCGCGGTACGCGCAGGCGCGACCCATGCGCAGGTGCCGCCAGGCTCGAACGGGTCGCCAAGCTCCAGTTCCCACTGCCCGGCCACCTGCGTGATGAGGCCGGGAAGGCGATCCAGCCAGAGCCGGGCGCGCCGGGTCGTCACTGGCTGGATAGTCGGCCAGCAGCGCTGGCAGTCGCAGCCCGGTCATCGGCAAGCCGCGATGCAGCCATGATTGTCCACGGCCGGAGGCTACCCGCTCGTAAAGCGTGCTGGCGAAGGCTTATCGCGCAGCCGGCCGGGAGGTGCGCGAACAACCGTTGCGGGTGTGTCCCGACGGCCTACAGCTCGAGCTCGTAACGCTGCTCAGGTTTGCCGGTACGCGGATGCGGTGCCGGTGCCCCGCACGGCTGCCAGCCGAGGCGCTCGTACAGCGCGACTGCCCTGGCGTTGTCGAGATAGACGTACAACTCCGCGCTCCGGTACCCGGCGCCGGCAAGCCGCGACTGAACTTCGCGCAACAGGAACTCACCGACCCCGCGGCCCCAGCTACCTGGCCTCACCCCGAGGTAGCTGACCAGAGCGCGTCCCTCGCCGGCCGGCTCGACCGCCGCGAATCCGGCACCGGTCGCGGCGGCCGGGGGGTAGGCCATCAGCACGAACGAGTCCGGTGAGCGAGCGAGCACGGCCTCGATGACCGGCCGGGAATCGCTGAGACCAGCCACCTCCTCATCGCCGTCCCTGGCCGCGGTGGCCTCTGCCCAGATCTGCGCGGCGACGTCGATGTCCGCGCTGCCCCTGATCGCCTCGGTTACCCGCACGTTCGCAGTCTGGCGAACACGCTGACGCAGCCGCCAGCGATATTCGCCGGCGCGCGAATCAGGGGCTCGGGGTGATGCGGCCGTACGAGGTCAGGGTCCGGAGCGCCGCCAGCGTGACGACACCCCGCCACTCGCAGACTGCCGCTTCGCTCGGCGGCTCCCACGCGATCGGCCAGCCGCCGTCGTCCTGCTGATCCTTCACCAGGCGGTCGAGATGACCGTTGATCTGAGCCTCGCTGAACAGGGACCGCCATCGCGAGTCCGCCAGCGGGGCGATCGTGAGCGGGGTCAGGCCGTATCCCTCGGCATCCGGGTCGAGCCGGAACATGGCGATCTCGGACAGATTCGCTGCCAGGACGGCTGCGTGCTTGCCGGCCCGTTCCTGGTCCGGAACTTGCTCCAGAAAGATCAGCGTCTCGGACAGCGCGTGGGCGTCCGCGGGCAGCGCGCCCGACTCGAGCTCGGCCCAGCAGTAAGCGGCGCCGGCCGACCGCCACGGATGATCGACGCCCAGCTGGTAGAGCCGACCGACCAGGCCAGCGGTCGGATTGAGGCCAGGCTCGTAAGTCCATTCGGACCAGTGGACGGCCCTGGGAAAAGCTTCTATGACCGGGAACGCCAGCGGAACGGCACCTCCGGCATCCGCGTCCGCGGCCGTCCGGGCGAGGAAGTCACATGCCCGGCCCACCATGCCGGGATCGACGCTCTTCGCCGTGGCCAGCGCCTGGAAGGCGGTTTCGACGTCGATCGGCAGACTGGCCGGGCAGCGCTTGTCGGGTTCGAGCGCGTGGCCGAAACCGCCGTCGTCGTTCTGGTAGCCGCGCAGCGCGTCGATCACGTGCGCAGGCGGCTGGCCGAGGAAGCAGGTCGCGAACAGGCGGCGCTCTAGCAACCGCGCGTGATTGAGCAGGAAGCGGTCTCCAGCTGCGAAAGTGTCATCCATACCGGCAGGCTACGGTTGCCGCGCTGGCACCGTCTTGAACAGATCGGACATCGGCCGGCTGGCGGAACTGCTTGTTCGGGGGATACCGCGCGGCCGGCGACCCGGAAGCCTGAGGACGAGCGCATGTCGGCTGTGGTCAGGCGATGACGGGGGGCGCGTGGTGAGAGCGCTGGTGTACAACGGCCCGCGGGATGTATCGGTGACCGAGGTACCCGACCCGGGAATCGACCGGCCGACTGACGCGGTCATCCAGGTCACCAGGACCAACATCTGCGGCTCGGACCTGCACATGTACGAGGGTCGCACCGACATCGAACCCGGCCGGATCCTCGGCCACGAGAACATGGGCCAGGTCGTCGAAACCGGGCCCGCGGTCGAGCAGGTCCGCCCCGGCGACATGGTCGCGGTTCCGTTTAACGTCTCTTGCGGCCATTGCCCCAACTGCGAGCGCGGGCTCACCAGCTACTGCCTGACCGCCAACCCCGAGCCCGGCGTCGCGGGCGCTGCCTACGGGTTCGCCGACATGGGCCCGTGGAACGGCGGCCAGGCCGAGTACATGCAGATCCCCTGGGCCGACTTCAACCTCCTGCCGCTGCCCGAGGACGCCGACGAAAAGCAAAACGACTACGTCATGCTCTCTGACATCTTCCCCACCGGTTACCACGCGACCCAGATGGCCAACGTGAACCCTGGCGACTCGGTCGTCATCTACGGCGCCGGCCCGGTCGGCCTGATGGCCGCCTACTCCGCGATGATCAAGGGCGCCAGCAAGGTCATGGTGGTCGACCGCCATCCCGACCGGCTCGCCCTCGCTCAGAAGATCGGCGCCATCCCCATCGACGACTCAAAAGCCTCGCCCGTTGACCAAGTCCTGGCCCACACCGACGGCCTCGGCGCCGACTGCGGCTGCGAGTGCGTCGGCTACCAGGCGCACGACCCCCAGGGCCGCGAACACCCCAACCAGACCCTCAACGAACTCGTCAACTCGGTCAAGTACACCGGCCACATCGGAGTCGTCGGCGTCTACGTTCCGGTCGACCCGGGCGGCTCCGACGAGCTTGCGAGGCACGGCGAGATCGCCTTTGACTACGGCAACTTCTGGTTCAAAGGACAGCAGATGGGCACCGGCCAGTGCCCCGTCAAGGCCTACAACCAGCACCTGCGCGACCTCATCCACACCGGCAAGGCCACGCCCAGTTTCGTCGTCTCCCACCAGCTTCCCCTCGACCAGGCGCCGCAGGGCTACCAGCACTTCGACAACCGGGACAACGGCTGGACCAAGGTCACCCTCTCCCCCGCGGGCTCTCAGCAGCCGGGGGAACTGAGCCTCGGCTTGTGAGCGGCCCCTAGGCGGCGGGGCCGCTCACTGCAGCATCGTTCTTGGGGGGCGATATGACTCACCGCCAATCAGATGGCAGTTCGGGGAACGGGTTCGGGTACGAAGCCGTTCCGCCGCCGCGGGTGGCCGTGCTGGGCACCGGGATTATGGGCAGCGCGATCGCCCGCAACCTGCTGAGATCAGGGCTGGCAGTCGACGTCTGGGATCGCTCGCCCGAGGCGGCCGCCCGGCTGACCGGTGCGGGCGCGATTGCCCATGCAAGCCCTGACCAGGCAGTCTCCCGTGCCAACGTGGCGATCACGATGCTGCCGCACGGTTCAGCCGTGACGTCTGTGGCCATCGACCAGGGCATGCTCAACGCGCTTGCGGCCGGCGGGATCTGGGTTCAGATGGGCACCATCGGGGTGGAGGCCACTGAGCAGCTCGCGGCCAGGGTCGCGGATCAGCGGCCGGACATCTGGTTCGTGGACGCGCCGGTTTCCGGCACTCGCCAGCCCGCGGAGGCTGGCCGGCTGCTCATTCTGGCGTCGGGTCCCGAAGCGGCCCGGCTGGCTCTGGATCATGTCTTCGGCGCCATCGGCGGCCGCACTCTGTGGCTAGGCGAGGCCGGGGCGGGCAGCCGGCTGAAGCTGGTCCTTAACAACTGGCTCGCGTTCCTGATGGAGGGAATCGCGGAGTCCATTGCCCTGGCCGACATACTGGGCGTGAGCCACGACGCCATCCGCGAGGCGCTGCGCGGCAGTCCGCTGGAAGCGCCCGTTTCCTTGATGAAACTTGCCAAGATCGACGCCGGGGACTCCTCACCCGACTTCTCCCTGCGCTGGGCGACCAAAGACATCGATCTGGCCCTGGCCGAGGGAAGGGAACGGGCACTCCCAGTCGCCGCGACGATCGACCGCAGATGGCACGAGCTGGTCGACGCGGGGCTGGGCGACGCCGATGTCAGTGTCGCTATTCATGGTCTCGCCCAGTCAGCGGGCGCGCCCAGGTAATTTGGCAGCGGCTGGCTACCGGCGCGCTGTCTGCTTTGGGCTGGCTACCGGCGCGCTGTCTGCCTTGCTGGCTGGGCCGGGCTTCCGCACCAGCGCACTAGAGAATCGCGGATCTGCGGGGTGATAGCGGCATTGTCGGTGGCCGCCCAGGCGATGTAGGCATCCGGGCGGATGAGCGCGACCGTGCCGGAGGAGCGGGCGATGGGGACGGATTCCACCCGGTCGCCGTAGCCGCTGGCCGCGTCGTCAGGGAGAGTACCGCCGGTGAGCAGGAACCGCCCGTCGCGAAGCGCCTGGTAGAGGCGCCGTCCGTCCGCCAGGAGCAGGTCGGCGACCCGTTTCCCGGCAAGAGGATGTGCACCATGCGGCGCCGGATAAGAGATACTCACGCCGGATATGGCTCCCCTCAGCCACTTTGCTAGCGCAGGGGTTCTGGTCACAACCACGGCCAGCGCGTTGCGAGCGGGTAGCAGCGCGGGCCGGGTGGTGAGCCCGAACCGGAGCATCGCACCGCTGTGGAGGACGACTCGCCGACCCACCGGATGCCGTTCAGTCTGGTAGGTGTCCAGCAGGCCGGGCGGCGCCCAGCCTTGTACGGTAGCGGCGAGTTTCCACCCGAGGTTGGCCGCGTCCTGGATGCCGAGGTTCATGCCCTGGCCGCCGGCCGGCGAGTGGACGTGCGCGGCGTCACCGGCCAGCAGGACATTGCCGTCCCGGTAGCGTGGCACCTGCCGTTCGTCACTGTGGAACCGGGACATCCAGCGCGGGTCGTGCATGCCGTAGTCCGTCCCGAATGCCTGGCGGGTCACCTCGCGGACGTCTTCGAGGTCAACCGGGGCGTCCTCAGGCTCCTGATTGTGCCGGTGCCAGGCGACGACCCGGTAGAAACCGTCACCGAAGGGGGCGATCAGAGCAAAGGCGTCGCCGGCCGAGTTCACGGTCAGCGCCTCCGGGGGCTCCTGCCTAAGCCGTACCTCGGCGAGCATCACCGAGCGCACCACCGGTTTGCCGGGAAACGGCATGCCCAGGCCCTCGCGCACGGTGCTATGCATCCCGTCGGCGCCCACCAGCCAGCCCGCCCGGATCACGCGATCAGGGCTGCCATCCTGCCGGACCGTTACCGCCACCCCGTCGGGCTGCTGGGTGAAGCCGGTGACCTCGCAGCCGTGACGGATGTCGGCACCGACTCGCCTCGCGCGCTCTTCCAGCACCCGCTCGGTCTGGTACTGCGGAGTGACAAGCAGATAAGGGAAGCGGCTCGGCAGCTCTGACAAGTCAAGAGCCGCGCCGGTGAAGAGCTCGAACTTCGCAACGGGCACGCCAGTCTCGATGAGCTCATCCGCCATCCCGCGGGCGTCTAGCTCTTCCAGAGTCCGGGCATGGACCGTAAATGCCCTGGTCAGGTTCGAACGCCCAGTCCGGCGCTCGAACACCGTGCAGCCCACCCCGGCCCGCGCCAGATCACCGGCCAGCATCAAGCCAGCAGGGCCCCCGCCGACGATCACGACGTCAACGTCAGTGTTCATCTCTGCTCCCAGCGCTTTTCCGCCTGGGAAGAACCCTGCCCTGCGCCACCCGGTCGTGAACATCGCTGCCTGGCCGCTCCGGTAGAGCGGGCCGGGCAGCTACCGGCCTGGACCGTCAGGAAACGACCGCGGTCCCCTCCCGCCTGGCCGCGCTGGCGGGTGTCGCTGCTGCGCTCGGGCGGTCCGGCACGGCGCACACCAGTCCGTCGCTGAAGCCAGCCGAGCCGATGCCGAAAGCCGCGTTGAACCGGTCCAGGTTGACGAGCGTCAGCAGCGCGGTGATCTCGACGATCTGCTTGTCGGTGAAGTGCTCTTGCATCCGGGCGAAAACCTCGTCGGTGACCTCGACAGGGGTACGCATCACGCCGACCGCGAAGTCCAGCGCAGCTTTCTCGCGGCTGGTGAACAAGTCACTGGACTCGTAGCGCGCCAGGGCGAGCAGCTCATCGTCGGAGAAGCCCGAGTTGCGGCATATCTGCGAGCCGAGGTCGACACAGAACTCGCATCCGATCATCTGCGCGCCCTTGAGCTCGACCAGGTTCCTGATCCGCTCGTCCACGGTGTCGCCCTTGCGCACGGCCTGGTTGAACCTGCCCATGCCCATCATCATCTTGGGCTGGTAGGCCCAGATCTCGAACGGCTCGATACCGTTGCCGGCCTGAGGATCACGGCCGGTCAGCTTCTTCATCATCCTTGGCCCGAATCTGTACATAACCTTGACGATCGGACCAGCTTTTGATTTGGGAACGCCCTGGATCCGTGCCATCGGCGTAACTCCTGTTCAGATCGGTTGGCTTGCAAAAGCCTCGCCTATATGACCCGGACCCGGCGGCGGATGTGACACCGGCTCGGCTTCACCGATCAGATGCTGGGCTACAGGCTGATGCTAGTGCCGACTGCGTTCGGCACGAAGACGTCGCCGAACCTGGCCGCGATGGCATGCTGCGCTCGCCAGCCAGTGCAGTGCGCCGGGACGAGCCACGACGGAGACAGCACGGCCAGCTCGTCGAGTACTCGCGGGATCAGCGGCTCGAAGATCGGGCCGCCCAGGTGGAACCCGCCTAGCAGCGCGTGCAGCGGCTGCCCGCCGGTCAGCCTGGAGGCGTACCTGGCGATGTTCACGACTCCCGAATGACCGCAACCGGTGAGCACCATCAGGCCTTTGCCCGCCACGTTGATTATGAGCGCTTGGTCATCCAGTACCAGCGGATCGGGTTCCCAGTTCCCGTGCAGGTGCGCCTGCTGCGGCGGGAAGCCCGGCTCGTATCCAGTTGTCCTGGCGACCTCGCCGGTGATGAGCACCGAGTTCTCGAACAGGAAGCTCGGCTGCTGCTGCTCGATGATGTCGAAGCCGGTCTCTTCCAGGGCGCGTTTGCTCGTGGTCGGCAGCTCAAACGGTTCGCGGCCCGGCAGCAGGAGACGTCGCCGCCGCCAGAAGTGCGGGTGTATCAGCACCGGCAGGTTCGCCCGGCCAAGAGCGCGGGACAGCCCGTCGAGCCCGGTCGTGTGATCGAAGTGGCCGTGACTGCAGACGATCGCTTCGATCGAGGCTGGATCGATGGACAACCGGCGCATGTTCTCGGTGACACCGTCCGGGCTGGCTCCCGTGTCGAACAAGAACGTGTGCTCGCGTCCGGCCTTGCTGATCGTCACTAGCGCGGAAAAGCCGTGCTCGGCGACGAGACCGTCGGAGGTTTTGCCGTCGGCCATCAGCGCAGCTGGTCTCGCCGGCCCGCTCCCGAGACGAACCCGGCGCGCGGGTCCGCTGTCAGTCAGGAGCGTGTCGGTAACGTTGTCGATCAGTGTCGTGACGACGACGGAATCGACCGGCTCAAGGTCGATCGTGATGTCCGGTTCGATGTCGCGAAGTACCGGGGGTATTGCCGAGACGGCCGCGCCGTTATCTGTGCACACACGCCCATCGTAAGGAGCCCGCTGTCGTCTTACCTGTGTCACAGTTCTTGCACGTGCAGACCGCGGAGAATGACATGGAAATCCTGAAGCGGCGATGACGGATTCGCGGCAGCCAGACTCGTCAGTCGAGTCCGAGATCATCGTTCGCGACTACGCCGAAGGCGACTACAGCGCTTGCCGATCGCTGTGGGCGGAGCTGACGGAGTACCACCGAACTATCTATGGCGACCCGTCGATCGGCGGAGACGATCCTGGAGCCGGATTCGATAGCTACCTCGCCACTTCGCAGCGGGCGGGTTCCTGGGTGGCCGACTCGCGCGGCAAGGTAGTCGGTCTGGCCGGCCTGTTCGACCGGGGTACGAGCGGAGAAGTCGAGCCGGTCGTGGTCTCCAGGGCAGTTCGAGGGGCTGGGATTGGCCGCCTTCTCATCGGCCGGGTTGTGGAGGAGGCCCGCGCGCGTGGCTATGAGTACCTGGCCATCCGCCCGGTGGCGCGGAACGTCGCAGCTGTGCGGCGTTTCCACGCGGCCGGTTTCCGGTCGCTTGGCGGGCACGTCGATCTCACGATGGACCTGGCCCCGCGACGACATGACTGGCTGCCCGGAGCCAGCCTGCACGGTCTCGACTTCGACTACTGAATCTCGAAGCTGCTCCTGGCTGTTCTCCCAGGCCGGCGCCGCCCCTCTGCACATGAGATCGGCGACCATTTGACACCTACTATCAAAGTGATATCATATTTGTAGGTGATCGGGTGTCCGACACCACACTCTGCAAGGGGCATGCGATGAACGCAGCCAACGAGAGCATGCGCGGCTGGCGCCTGGTACTCGACTACACGCCCTTCCCCGACCTTCGCAAAGGTCTGAGCGCGTCATGGGCAACGCCTCGGCGACCCGGCATCTACCGGCTGGTGCCGCCCTGGGTCTACCGCCACCCTCGCTTCTTCGGGGTCGGGCACATTATCGGTGGCAGTGTCGCGACCGTCGCCGGCCTCATCTGCCTGTCGTACAGCGTCTACGCATGGACAGCCTTCTTCCTGGTTATTGCTGCGCTGAATCTCGCGGGCGGCTCCTGGTACCTCTCTATTGCTCGCGCAGCATCCGCACGAACCTGAGCCTGGTCAGACGCCGCCCGTGGCAGGGCGATCTGACAGGAGATACTGTGCTGGCAGGGACTTTGGCGAGGCTGGAGGTGGTGCGGTCGTCATGGTCCGGGTGATCATGCTGTCGCCTCCTGGCGCCGGGAAAGGCACGCACGGCAAGTGGCTGACGCTGCAGACGGGGGCCGCGCACATCTCCGCGGGCGACATGCTGCGCGCAGAAGTGGCGCGCGGGACCGACCTGGGTCGGCAGGTGGCGGCCTACACCGAGCGCGGCGATCTTGTCCCGGACGACCTGATCTTCCGCATCCTGGCGCCAGTCGTTGTGGCTGCGGCCCGCGACACTGGCGGCTACGTGCTGGACGGGTTCCCGCGAACGATGCCCCAAGCGCTGCGCGCGGCGCAATTCGGCTCTGACCTCGCGCTGACCAGCAACGCCGTGATCTATCTGACAGCACCAGAGGAAGAACTGGTCAGCCGGCTGCTCGGCCGGGCGGAACGCGACGGCCGGGCCGATGACTCGCTCGGCGTGATCCGGCACCGGCTAGCCGTCTTCGCCAGGGAAACCGCGCCGCTAGTGGACTACTACCGCGGCCGCGGCATCTTGGTAGAAGTCAGCACTGACCGCCCCGAGGCGCAGGTGCAAGCGGACCTGATGGAGCAGCTGCACGCCCGCGGGCTGTTGCTGCCAGCCGCGGGGGAATCTGCGCCAGACCATGCAGCGCCGGCCGGAGCGATGCCGCCGGGGACCGGCGAGCCGCCTCGCTACGACCAGCCTGCCAGACCCATCCTGAGCTAGCTGAGCTGCGCATTCAAGGCGCGCCCTGAACCGCATGCTCATCGGCCGAACGCAAGCGCCAGAACGCTATAAGGGTCGCTGAGGATTCCAGGCCTTATGGACGAACTCCAGTCGATTGCCGTCGAAGTCGGCAACGTTGGCGGCGTAATAGCCGGGGCCGAAGTACGTACGCTCGGCTGGCTCGCCCTCGTCGATACCGCCTGCTTTGATCGCGGCTGCGTAGGCGGCTTCGACAGCCTGATTACTCCCGCAGACGACACCGAGGTAGAGGCCTGTCTCACCCGGTAGGCGCTGCCGGAGCCAGATGCTCGATCCGACCCCATTGCCAGTGCCGTAGATGTCGTCACAGAGTCCGAACAGGTCCGGGACGCCCTCGGGACCGGAAGCGGAGCTGTAGCTGCCGCACTCGTGCCAGCCGAGTGGTTTCAAGGTTTCCGAGTAGAAGGCGAGCGAATTCTCGATGTTGGTCACTGAGATGTAGACATGGTCGATCATCGGGCCTGCTTCGACCTCGCTGTAATCGGCGGACAGATGCGCTTCCAGAGCGCCTGATAACCATAGCGCTGCTGGTCAGCGGCCTACGTGGCGGGCGAGCTGGCCTCTAGTGCTACAGCCGCAGCCCGAGATCTTGTCCGGTGTGGGCACGTGATGCGATCTAGACGAGTGCTTCCCTGCGGTCCGTGGCCTGCCGGCGTGTATGTCGTTAGCCTGGCGGAATGAAGGTCAACCGCTCGGTCCCAGCGGCCACGGTCATCCCGGTTCTGATCTATCCGGACGTCCGCGAGGCGGTTGCCTGGCTGACTGCGGCATTCGGGTTCGTCGAGCGGCTACGGATCGGCGAGAACCACCGGTCTCAGCTCAGGGTCGGCGACGAGGCCGTGATCGTGGCCGAGCCAAGCGGCTACCACCGCCCGCCGAGTCGCGAGGCGGTGGCCCAGTACGTGATGGTGCGAGTCCCGGACGCGCGGTCTCACTGCGAGCGCGCCCGGGCACATGGCGCGGTCATCCTGGCGGAGCCGGCGGACTACATGTATGGCGAGCGGCAGTATGGCGCCGAGGACTTCGCCGGTCATCGGTGGACGTTCACCGAGACGCTAGCGGACACAGACCCGCAGACGTGGGGCGGTCAGTACCTGAACCCGGACTGACTGCCTCTGCCAGCCTGGCGCTGACGCCTGATGAGGCGCAGCCGGTTAGCACCTCATCGGCAGCGGCTGGTTCGTGAGCCTGCGCTGGTAGTGGGACTGCCGGGCCTGGGCTTGGTGGCGGCGTCGCCATCGTGACCAGTGCTGGCAGTGCTCGCCCGGATGTTGCGGATGCGTGAAGGCTGTCAGCAGGCGGCGGATCTCGGCGGCGGTCACGGCGATGAGGTCGCCTACGTCGTCGCGGCCATGGTGATCATGCCGCAGGCGTGTCCGGGAAAGTTATCCACAGCCGCTGGTGCCCCCTTTGAACTGCGCAGACCTGAAGGAAGGCAAGCGCGAGCATGGACAGTGTGGCGTGCCGGTACCAGGCGTCGTAGCGGCGGACCTGGTAGTGGTCCAGGCCGGTCTCGTTCTTGGCGGCCTGGAAGCATTCCTCGACCGCCCACCGGGTGCCGGCCACCCGCACGAGCTCAGAGTGCGGCAGGAGCACCGTTTCGTACGGCAGGCTCGGTCGCATGCGGTTCGGCCGGACTGCGAGGCGGAACGTTGAGAGAAAGTCCTGGCTGCGGTGTCGAATCGACATGGGTGCCTTCGTGGAGAAGATAAGCGGCAGTCGCCTGGGCTGCCGGTGAGCAGAGGAGCTTGGGATGGCGCTGTACCTGATCGCCTTCAATGACGAGTGGACGCCCGACATGACGTTGGAGGAGTTGCGCGAGAGGGGCACGGCCGCCAGGGCCGTGACCAAAGAGATGACGGCCGCCGGTGCCTTCGTCTTCAGCGACGGCGGTCTGGACGCGTCGACCGTCGTGTGCAGCGTCGACCCGAGCAGCGGCTCGCCCGTCTTCACCGACGGCCCGTTCGTCGAGACCAAGGAGCACCTCGGCGGGTTCGCTGTCGTCGACGTGCCCGGCGATGCCGAGGCGCGGTACTGGGCCGGCCGGATCGCGGTCGCGGTCGGGTGGCCGCAGGAGGTGCACCGCTTCCCTCATCGCACATCGCTGAGCGCTGACACAGCCTGAAGCATCGTCTTAACTGCGACGTTCTGATGGGCATGGCCCAGCGGACGTATGTGGCACGGTCATCGCGTGTGAAGGTCGGGTGGGTGACGCCGCTCGGTGACGAGACTGCCTCGAGGTTGTAGCGTTCCTCGACGCCTTCGAGGCCGTCCCAGAGACGAGCGCCGCGGCCGAGCAGGATCGGCACCTGCACGACGTGGAGGGTGTCGATGAGGTCGGCGGCGAGGAAGTCGCGAACGACCGTCGGGCCGCCGCCGATCCGCACGTCGAGGTCACTGGCGGCCTCCCGGGCGAGGTCGAATGCCTCCTGCGGAGAGGCGTCAACGAAGTGGAACACTGTGCCGCCCTCCATCTCGATCGGCACGCGCGCGTAGTGCGTCAGCACGAACACCGGCGTGTGGAACGGCGGGTTCGGCCCCCACCAACCCCGCCATTCGTCGTCGGTGCCGACATCCGTCCACGGGCCAGTCTGCGCACCGAACTTGCCCCGGCCCATGATCTCCGCACCGAACCCGAGCTCAATCCGTTCGGCGAACGAATGGTCGACACCTACGGTGCCACCGGCGTCACGGACCATCGAGCGCCAGAAGCGGGTTGCGAAATGCCCGGCCTCCGAAGCGATCATCGCCTCAGAGATGCGCGGCAAGCGGATCGGCGAAGACGGGACTCTCAACCCCGCCGTCCAGGCACGCGAGTGTCGGAACGCTGGTGGATACTGCCCGGCATGGCGAGATTCGAGGACCAGGACCTGACTGATGCCGAATTCCGGGAGTGCGACTTGACTCGCGCCCGTCTGATCGGGGTGGTGATGCAGGACGCCGTCATCGACGGGCTGGTGAGCAACCTGGTGGTCAACGGTGTGGAGGTGACGTCGTACGTTGAGGCCGAACTCGACCGGCGGCATCCCGTGCGGCTGCTGATCCGCTCGGCCGATCCGGCCGACCTGCTGCAGGCTTTTCGGCAGCTGCGGGCCGACTGGGCGGCGACGCTCAAGCGGCTCGGAGGTTTGCCCAATGGTTCCGAATACCAGCGGGTCGGCGGCGAATGGTCGGCGGTGGAGACTCTGCGCCATCTTGTGTTCGTGCACGACTCGTGGTTCCGTCGCTGCTGCCTGGGATCGACCAAGCTGTTCACCTCGATCGGGTTGGCGTCGGAGTTTGTTCCTGACCAAGAGGAGCAGGGCCTGGATCGAGCGGCGGCCCCGAGCCTCGCCGAAGTGCTGGCCGTGCGCGACGTGCAGGGCGCCGAGCTGGAGCGTTGGCTGTCGACCGTGACGGCCGATGAGCTGTCGGCGACCGCGCCAGTGCCGGCGGGCCGGGGCTGGCCGCCGTATGCCAGGGGGAAGTCGGTGCTCGAGTGCGTGCACGTGGTACTGGACGAGGAGTGGGCGCACCACGGTTTCTGCCTGCGCGACCTCGACCTGCTGCTCGAGAGGTGACCCAGGCGCGCCCGCGAAGGAGCGTCACGCAGACCGGCCCGGTGAAGATTCTTTGTCGGCCGCCCCTGTGTTGGGCGGCAGTCCGGAACTGCCCGCTGGCGGCCACGAAGAAGACCCATAGCCATCACAGAACGTGACTGTATTCGCTAGTCGACGCACCGCCACGTTGCCCCGAACGCCGACTATGCGCTTGTCAAGAAGGCCCGCATCCTCGTGTCAGCCTGGTGCATATTTCCCTGATCTGTGGCTGAGACTGGTTGCGACATCAAGGGAGCTTCTCCGGCATCAGCGCGGCGCCTGCTCTCCGGTCGTCGCGCATACCCGCTTGCCGACGCCTCCCGGCGTCAGTAGCATACTTAGTATGATACTGAATCGGCAGGAGTCATGAGCGTCCGGCACGCGCTGCTGGCGCTGCTCAGCGAGGGACCGAAGTACGGGCTGCGGCTGCGTGAGGACTTCGAGGCGGGCACCGGCGAGGTCTGGCCGCTGAACATCGGCCAGGTGTACACGACACTGCAGCGGCTGGAGCGCGACGGGCTGATCGAGTCCGACGACGATGATGAGCGGGACAGCCCGCAGAAGCGGTTCAGGATCACCGCCGAGGGCGATCGTGAACTGGCTGCCTGGCTGCGGACTCCGCCGGACATGTCCTCGCCGCCACGCGACGAGCTGGTGATTAAGGTGCTGGTGGCGCTGCTTGTGCCGGGCACCGATGTGCGCGAGGTGATCCAGGCCCACCGCCGGTACCTGGTGGAGCTCATGCAGCAGTGGACCCGGATCAAAGAAGCCGATGCCGGCCGTGACCTGGCGCTGGCGCTGGCGGTGGACGCGGAGCTGTTCCGGCTGGACGCGGTGGTCCGCTGGCTGGACGCGGCCGATGGCCGGATCAAGCGTGCCGCGGCCGGGCCGCCATCCCGGTCGCGGGACGACCTGCCGCGGCTCAAGATGAGAGCAGGGACGGCGCGATGAGCATGCTGGAACTGCGTCAGGTGTCCAAGGTGTACGGCCAGGGTGCCGCCGAGGTGCACGCCCTGCGCGAGGTCAGCCTCGAAGTCGGCGCTGGGGCGATGGTGGCGGTAATGGGGCCGAGCGGGTCGGGCAAGTCGACGCTGCTGACCATCGCCGGAAGCCTGGAGGAGCCGACCAGCGGGCAGGTCCTCGTCGCCGGGCAGGACCTGGCTGCGATGTCGCGCAACGACAAGGCGCGGCTGCGCCGCAAGTCGATCGGGTATGTGTTCCAGGACTTCAACCTGCTCCCGGGCCTGACCGCCGCGGAGAACGTGGCGCTGCCGCTGGAACTGGACGGCGTCGGCGCGCGGAGGGCCCGGGACGCCGGGCTGCGCGCACTGGACGCGCTCGGCCTGGCGGACCGCGCGTCGAGCTACCCGGACCAGCTGTCCGGCGGGGAACGGCAGCGGGTCGCGATCGCCCGCGCCGTGGTCGGCGACCGGCACCTGCTGCTCGCCGACGAGCCGTCCGGCGCGCTGGACTCGGATAACGGCGAGACGGTCATGCGCATGATCCACACCGCGTGCAAGCAGGGCGTCGCCGCCGTGGTCGTCACACACGACGCGCAGCTCGCCTCGTGGGCGGACCGGGTGGTCTTCATCCGGGACGGCCGCATCGTCGACCAGACGGTGCCCGCGCCGGGCCCGGAGTCATTGCTAGGGCAGGAACGGTGACTACCCTGGCCCGCCCGTCTGCGGGGACGCGTAACGGCGGCGTTCCCGCGCGTCGCGCGGTGTTCCGCTGGGGCTGGCGGCTGTTTCGCCGCGAGTGGCGCCAGCAGCTGCTCGTGCTCGGCCTGCTCACCGTGGCGGTCGCGGCGACGATCTGGGGCGCCAGCGTCATCACCAACGTGCAGCTCCGTAACCCTAACTGGCCGACGTACGGCACCGCTGCCGCGAGAACCACTCTGCCCGGCAGCGACCCGCGCTTGGCCGCCGACATCGCCAGCATTCAGCGCCGGTGGGGCCCGGCAGACGTCATTGAGAATCAGAACATCGCTACCGGCACCACAGAGTCTGTGCAGCTCCGTGCCGAGAATCCGCACGGGCACTACAACGCTCCGCTGCTCAGCCTGGTCAGCGGCGCCTACCCGGCCGGGCCCGGTCAGGTCGCGCTGACCAGCCAGGTCGCGGCCCTGTACGGCACGCACTCGGGCCGCACCTGGCGGGCCGTCGGCACGACCTGGCGGGTGACCGGCATCGTGCAGGACCCGAGCAACCTGGCCGATGAGTTCGCGCTGGTCGCCCCCGGCCAGGTCAGACACCCCAGCCAGGTGATCATGCTCCTCGGCCCGGCCGCCGCGGGGCTGGCGGCCAGCAACGTCACGCTACCCGGCGCGCCGGCGGCGACGCTGTCCGTTCCCACTGGCCATCAGGGCGGATTCTCCCAGGCCACGCTCATCCTGCTGGTGGAGCTACTCGGCCTGGCGTTCATCGGCCTGGTGTCGGTCGCCAGTTTCTCCGTGATGGCCCAGCGCCGGCTCCGTGCCCTCGGCATGCTCAGCGCGATTGGCGCGACCGAACGCAACCTCCGCCTGGTCATGATCGTCAACGGCCTGGCGGCCGGCGTGGCCGCGGCGCTGGCCGGGGCGGTGCTGGGCCTCGCCGCCTGGTTCGCTTACGTGCCGGCGCTGCAGCAGGCAACCGGCCACGTGGTCGATCGGGCGAGCCTGCCCTGGTGGGCGTTCGCCATCGGGGTCATGTTCGCGATCGCGACGTCGGTGCTGGCTTCGCGCCGCCCGGCTAAAACCATGGCCGCGGTACCGGTAGTGGCCGCGTTGTCCGGCCGTCCCGCGCTCCCGAAGGCGGTGCACCGATCCGTCCTCCCCGGTGTCATCGTGTTCGCCGCCGGCCTCGCATGCCTGGCGTTCGCCGGCGGCCAGGCCGGGCCGCCAGGCGGGGGCCGGGGCCCCGGCGGCGCGCTGCCTCTGCTGGCCGGCCTGGTCGCCGTGATCATCGGCGTCATCCTGCTCGCCCCGCTCGGCATCGGCATGCTGGCCGCCGGAGCGTATCCGCGGCTGCCGGTCGCGATCCGGATCGCGCTGCGTGACCTGGTCCGCTACAGGGCCCGGTCCGGTGCCGCGCTGGCGGCCACCACGTTCGCCGTGTTCCTGGCCACGGCGATCTGCCTCGTCGCCGGCGAGCGGTCCGAGAACCCGCTCAGCCCGTCCGGCCCCAACCTGTCCAGCAGCCAGCTCGTCGTCACCGCGGGGCAGAGCCCGGCCCCCGGAATGATGATGCCGCTCAGCAACGCCCAGATCGCCAGCCTGGCCGCGCGCCTGAACAGCTTCGCCGCCAGCCTGCACGCGCGGTCCGCGGTGACACTGGAATCCGCGGGCCTGCTATCCCCGGCGGGTGCGCAGGCCCACAGCAATCTGGGCGTCGGCCTCTACGTGGCCACCCCGCAGTTGCTCGCCGCGTACGGGATCAAGGCCAGCCAGATCGCTCGCGGCACCGACATCCTCACTACGCGGCCAGGGCTGGCAGGCGTGTCGCACCTGCAGATGACCTGGCAGGGCTCCGGCAACGGAGGCGAGCCCGACGGAAGCGGGCCCGGCGGTAACGGCGGTTCGTCCTGCACGCCGAGCAACGACTGCCTGGCCAGCCCGGCGATCCAGACGGTCAGTAACCTGCCCGGCGGCACCTCCGCGCCGAACACCGTGATCACCGAGTACGCGGTGCGCAAGTACCACCTGCAGACTCACCTGTCCGGGTGGCTGATCCAGGCACCTGCCCCGCTCACCGCCACGCAAATCAGAGCCGCGCGGCACGTCACGCTCGGCTACGAGGCGCCGCTCGAGATCGCCTCCGGCGGGCCGGATCCCGGCGAAATCGCCGACGGCGGCACCGCGCTCGGCATCGTCATCGCGCTCAGCGTGCTGGCCATGTCCGTTGGCCTGATCCGGAGCGAGACGGCGCGGGACCTGCGCACGCTCGCCGCCACCGGCGCCAGCACCACCACCCGGCGGACGATCACCGCGGCGACCACAGCCGCGCTCGGCCTGGTTGGCGCGGTCCTCGGCGCGGCTTTCGCCGTGGCCACCGGGCTGGTCTGGGCGCACGCCAGCCTGTCCGCCATGTTCGGCGACGTGCCGGTGACCGACCTGCTGATCCTGCTGATCGGGCTGCCGCTGCTCGCCGCGGCCGGCGGCTGGCTGCTGGCCGGCCGAGAGCCGGAGGTCATCGCCAGGCAGCCGCTCGATTGACGCTGGTCGCGCTGGCCACTCCCGCCCCCGCCCCGGCTCGACTTCGCCGACGACGGCACCGAATTGTTCGTTGTCAAACACGTATCTGACTCGTGGATGTGATCAGGAAATCCGTTGGGCCCACCCTGCATGACCGGCGCCCATCTCGCCAGCCCGCCGGGAGGCCGCTGTGATTGCGGCTAGCTCGTCGGGTGCTCGGCGCGCGGGCGGGCGTACTTCTGCTCTTTCTCGCCGCTGGCTCTATTCCAGCGAGTTCGAAGGGTGCCGGCGTTCACAATGCGGGTACTTTGGCTCTCAGCCGTCGGCTGTTCGAACAATAAGCACAGTTCAAGCAATAAGATTCGTCCTTAACGAGTGATTGCTCGTAAGCAGTTTACATGGCGCTGAACGGAATGCCGAAAAACATTCTCCACGTGCTGATATGGCGCGCCGAGCAGGACTCGAACCTGCGGCCTACTGCTTAGGAGTTGGATCGTGGTCCGTCAGGGATCGGCCCGACCACCACGACCCAAGGAGTAACCCCGCCATGCCTCGATGCAGTTGCTACTGTCCCCTGCCCAAAAGATCTAACCCTCTTTTCTCATCCTGGTCGCCGCCGACGTGCCGTTGTCGCCGCCAGCTGGACCGCGATTCAAACGGCCGCCCAGATTCGCAGCGTTCAATGCGCTCTGTCGATTCGCTGCTGCTCAGACCGCTCGAACTTCGGCGAGCCGCTTGATTGCGAACTGGTCTGTCCCGCTGGGGTCCCAGCAGACGGCGGCTTCCCATGCCGCCCGCGCCTGCGCGGCGATGTCGTACGCGTCGCCGTCGAGACCGGCCGCGTTATGCGGCAGCGCCAGGTCGAGGTCGGGGACGTCGACGTGCGACTCGTCCCAGTCGATCATCGCGACGCGATCCGCGGTCATGCGGATGTTGCCCGGGTTGGGGTCGCCGTGGACGACGCACGTCGTGCGACCGGTGAGTCGCGCCCACGCTGCTCGACATCGAGCCACGCCCTCAGGCGGCAGCTCACCGAGGTTGACCCTGGTCCCGGTCTCGGCGTGCAGGAGGTCGGTCGACGATCGCCAGCCCGGGCGCTGTGGCCAGCCTTGTGTCAGCCGATGCAGCTGGCGGAGTGTATCGGCGACGCGACGCCAGTCGGCTTCGGTCTCGGGCGGTCCGCCCTCCACGTGGGTCATCACCACCAGACCGTCCACGAAGTGCCGACCGTCCGTGGTCGGGATCGGCACCGGCACCGGCATCCCTTCACGGTGGAGGTGCCGCAACAGATCGGTCTCCCATGCCAGATCAGCGTCGCCGCGATGGCCGAGCCGACCGACCGCGAGCTGCCCGTTGACGCGCACGCTCCACACCCCGTTGGCGCCAGCTCCGCCAGTCAAAGGTTCGCTGCGAACGACGTCGTCACCCCACTGCTCAAGTGCCTCCCATCCCACCGGCCACATCTTCGCAGAGGGTCATGAAGCGCTCAACGAGATTACGAACCCGATTCGCGCACGTAGTGGTGACGAGCCCGGCCACGCGCCTCGGCGGTCCGAGGTTGCCCTCAGTAGTACTCCAGCTGCAGCCCGCCCCGCGACGAGCAGCACGCCCGACACTGGTCACGATGGTGCCACCACCAAGAACGCGCCCGCCGCTGCCGCTACCAGCGACAACGACTGCAAGCGTAGGGAACCGATTTACCTGGGCAGCGCGAGCTGGGGTTTTCGGGCTAGTTGAGCAACGCTCAGGTCGGTCGGTTCAGGTAGCTGAGCATTCGGCTGCTCCTCTCGCCGAGCGTGCGATTCGGCCGAGGAGGCACAGCCGCCTATCGGCTACCGGACCCTCGCATAGGCGCGCATCTGTTCGGCCGTCTGCTCGAGTTCGGCCGCCTCTGCGGCAGGCGTGGCGTTGTTGAGTCCGCTGTGTGCGGCCGTCGGGCTTCGCAAGAAGCGCCGCAGCATGGCCGCGAGCAGCCCTTCCGGCAGAGTCTGCAACGCAACGAACCCGCGAGGGACCGGCGGCGTCGGCATGACGGCCAGGTTCTGCCGCATGAGGCGGATCATGGCGCGGACCGCGCCCGGATCGGCGGCCAGCGCTACCGGGCCGCCCGCCGCGAGCACCGCCTGCCCGAGCGGCACCGCGAACGCGGCGTGCGTCTTGAGCCAGGCATCCATCTGCGGCTCGGCCTTGGCGTTGATTCCGGCGGCGCGGAACGCCCGCACGATCCGTTCCAGTCGCGGGGTGGCACGGCCGTCGGGTTCGCCGACCGGCATCGGGACCCGGCGGGTCATGAAGTTGGCCGGGCGGTAGCGGACCACGTCGCCGTCCATCGTGCCGGCGTCCGTGGGGAAGCTGAGCAGCACCCGCTCGTCGCCGATCACCGCGCCCAGCGGCTCCGGGCCGGCCGCCCAGTTGAGTGCGAACAGCACGTCGGCTTCGAGGCCGGCGAGTGACTCCAGGACCGCGTCCGCCTGATGGGCGCGGACGAAGACGGCGATCAGGTCGTACCCGCCGGCCGGGTGCTCGACCACCGGCACCGGTACCCGCCTGACAGCCGGGCTGTCTCCCTCGGCGAGCTGCACGCCGTGCCGGCGCAGGGCGGCCAGGCGCTCGCCCCGGGCGAGGAGCGAGACGTCGTGCCCGGCCTCATGCAGGCGGGCGGAGAACCGGCTGCCGGTAACCCCGGCGCCGTACACGAGCAGTTTCACGGCGATCCTCTTTCGCACCCCTAAATAAGGCTGCTGCATGTATCGGTATGGGTCGCTTGAGTATTGACGGCGATCAGCCCTGCGTCAGTCCAGCGGGTCAATACAGCCAAGTGGTTTAGTTGCGCGCCAGTGGCCTGATCGATCCTGAAGTCGCCATATAGTGTGCTGGTATCCAGCTCGGCAGTGGCCGACCATAGGACGTCCCTGTCAATGCTTCCCGCCTTCCTGGCACAGCGGGCAGCAACCGCGGCGGCCGCGGCGGCCTGGATCGCCGGGTAGTCGGGCATCTCTCCGGCAGCCGCGTAGTAGGCGTCAAGGAAGTCGCGCTCGTCTGGTCCAAGCTGGGCGGTGTGGCCGCGTCCTTCGAACCACTGCGCGATGCCGAAGGTGCCCTCGGGATCTGGTACGGCTTTGCTGAATTCCCGTACTCCTGCTGCGACGGCGCATGTCACTCGCGGGGGCCGGCTCAAACCGCGCGCCCTGATTACTGTCTCGGTGTCATCCTCAAACGTCCCGGCTGAGATCAGAGTCCAGTCCCCTGGCGGGTCCGCAGCCAGGATCTCATCTGCCGATCCCATGTTGAGGTGGGTGAATCCGAGTCGCCGGGCATAGACCTCGGCCCCACTGGCGACCTGCCGACCGAACCGGCCCTTGCCGTGCGCGATCCGCAACTCTGCCGGTCGCCCGGCCCAGGTGGCCAAGTAGAGAACGAACGGCTCCATGTATCGGCTTGTGGGCGTGAGAACGGACACCACATGACCGGGGTGCGCAGTCTCGACGTCGTCGCCTGATCCGCCGTGGTTCCATAGCAGCCAGCCTGACTCGGCTGCCATGTCGCCGGCTGCGCGCATCAGGACCGTTGAGTAAGGGCCGAGCAGCAGGTCGCAGTGCGCGGCCACACCGGGCAGGAGCGCCTGGAGCTGGCGGACATCGCTGGCGTCGTCCTCGATGAGGACATCGGCATTGCCGTCGAGGGCTGCCCATACGCGAAGACCGTGCGCTGCCTGGCGGCCATACGGCGAGAACCGGCCCGACAGCGATAGGCAGGTCCCGACACGCACCCGTCCCACGCCGTCAGCGCCCACCGTTTCACTATCTCATCTGCTCCTCGTACCGGAACTCGTGCCGATCACCGGCCATCACGGAATCCTGAGCCTCGGCCACCGGGCTGACCGGCATCCACTTCCACGACCTGCGCCATGCGGGCAATCACCTTGTAGCCGAGGCCGGAGCCAGTCTGCGGGAGCTGATGGAACGCATGGGCCACGCCAGCAGCCGGGCCGCACTGATCTATCTGCATTCCACCGACGACCGGCAGCGGACCCTGGCCGAGGCCGTTTCGCAGCGAGCCCGCAGGGACCTGGCCGGGGAATCCTGTGGCACGCCTGTGGCACGAGATGGACAAACTGAGGACGGCGAGCAAGCACCCATCAGGGGCCGCGACCCGCCTGACCTGCGATAAAAGGTGGCGCCCCGAGCAGGACTCGAACCTGCGGCCTACTGCTTAGGAGGCAAACCCGAACCAGGCCAGACAACGCTCAGCGCCGCCCTATATGGCGCCGACCTGCAACGACAATCGCCTGACGACGCCTGACACCGTCCGGCTCCTGCTGACCTTGGCTCTCAGTTTGGCTCTTAGCAAAAGGACGGTGCAGTGCGCGCAGCATCGCAATGTGGTCACGCCCAGGCCGCCGCGTCAGGCAGAAACTCGGAGGAACCTGAGCCGGCCCTGAAGGCCTGCGCGAGGCGATCCAGCGCGCTCAAGGCTATGCAGCACGCCCCGACTGCGACAACTCCGATGCCGCGCCGACCGCAGGCACCACTGCCCGCCGTTGCAGCTACTGTCATTCCATGCCGCGTATCAGCGCGTTCTACGGCGTAGTGATCTACATGTACTGGAACGAACGGGACCATCACGTCGCCCGCTTCCATGCCTACCACGCGGGCCGGCGCGCGTCGGTGTCGGCCGACGGGACCGTGCTGGCCGGCGGCCTCGAACCACGCGCACTCCAATTTGTCCAGGAATAGGCAGCTCTTCGCCACAAGGAAATCCTCGCGAACTGGGAACGGGCCCGCGACCTCCAGCCCGTGCTCGCCATCCCGCCTCTGCCCTAGAATGGTGAGCGTGAGTGAGAGCGACCTGCCGACCGTGACAGGCGTAGCAGTAATGGGCGAACGAGTGCTGCGGCTGCTATTCAGCGACGGCACCGTCGGTGACGTCGATTTCTCAGCTGAGCAGTGGACAGGCGTCCTGGAACCGCTCAACGACCCAGGCTACTTCGCCCAGGTAACAGTCGACACCGAGGCAGGCACCATTGCCTGGCCCAACGGCATCGACCTAGCCCCCGAGCCGCTCTACGAGCAGGCTCACGCGCACCCACTCGTCGCTGCTTGACGCTTAGGGGCGCCAACGATAAACGCGCCTGTAGCATGCCGGGGCGTTGATCCTCACCACCGGCAACAGGCCACGGCGGGGCGATACCAGTCGGCTGAAGGCTCCTGCAACAGTCGCGCAGCTACCCCGGCGTCCACATCTGCAGAGCCGTGCCGCGCCAGAACGAGGCCGTTCTGGCGCGTCGGCGAACCTCTCCGTGCAGCGGAACGGCCGGAATGAGCCCGCCCAGGCTTACCGCTCGTGCCGAATCGGGGCGTTGGCTCAGCGCATGGTCATGCCATCCTGCGCATGATTACTCGCAACATTGGGAGGCCGTCGGCGTCGCCGATCCGTGGTCATCGCGCATCCGAGCTGGCGATCAGAGGGTGCCGAACGCCGACTCGGTAGTGTGGAGGACCGTGCCGATTGCGTGCGTCAGTGTGCGCTGATCTTCCAGTTATGGGTGTCCTTGGAGAGGAGGTGCGCGGCTTGGGGGTGCCGACCCTTATGATCTGGTCGTGAGTACGCGGCTTGAGACAGCAGGCCTGGTCATCCGCACCTTCGAGGCCCGCGATGCCGGCCCGTGGCTCGCGATGGTCACCGACCCCGAGGTCCGCCGGTTCCTGCCCGCCGGATCAGTCCCCACGATGGAGCTAGCTCGGCGCATCATCGGGGAGCGCGAGGCTATGGAACGCGAGCTTGGCCATGCGATGTGGGCCGTGGAGGACAAGACGACGGGCGCGTTCGTCGGGCAATGCGGGCTGCGGCCGGTCGATGAGGGAGCCGGGCCGGAAATCGATCTCGCTTACCACTACACCAGGGCCAGCTGGAACAAGGGATACGCCACCGAGGCGGCGATCGCCGTCATCGGCCACGGCCTCGGGCCGGTCAGCCTGGCCGCCATCATGGCGGTAGTCGTGCCGGAGAACATCGGCTCGTGGCGGGTCATGGAGAAGGCGGGCATGCGCTACCAGGGGCTCGTCGACTATTACGGCATGGAAGGCCTGAAGAAGTACATCGCCGCGCGGGAATGGTGGAGATCGCCACTGGCCTCATGAACCCGCCAGGCGGACGGATTGGCCGAGCGGGAACGCATGTTGATGCTGGCGGTGTCGCAATGCGCGGCGTGGGCAGCTCGCCGTGCCCATAGCCTGATCCCCGCAGACGGCCACGGCGCCGAGGTGCTCCTGCAGGGCACCGGCGATGACAAGCACGACATGAACCGGCTGCATCTGGACCTGCGCACCGCCGACCTGGAAAGGGAGGTCGAGCGGATCGTTGACCTGGGTCCCGTCCCTGCTCACCGATCACCCCGTGATCGAACAGCGATGGCGCTGGCACATCCTCACTGACCCGGACGGCAACGAATTTGTGTCCTGCAGCCGCCCGTCGGCAGCCCCGCACGAGCTGATACCACGCCGGGTCGGCGGCATGACGGACGTTGGATGCCGCGCTGATCGGTGGCAGCCCAGTCGGCCACCGAACGACGATCCTGACTCAGGCGGTATGCCGGAGCAACGTCCCAGGCCGGGGCCCGATTGCTAGAGGAGGTTGGCGAGCAGGGATGCGGCGCGGGCGGCGCCGTCGGTGGCAACCGGGCGGTAGTCGACCTCGCGGCCGATCTCGGTGGCGATCGCGTCGGCAATCTCGGTAGGCCCTGCAGTCGTGTAGTCCATGCAGCGTCCGGCCCGGTAGCGGTCCAGCCGATGGCGTACGTGGAGGTTCTGCTCGAAGTGGTGGCGCAGCGGGAAGTACAGGAACGGCCGTCGGCTCGCGGTCAGTTCCATCGTCGTGGTCAGCCCGCCCTGGACGACTGCGAGGTCGCAGGCGGCCAGGTGGCGGTAGAGTTCGTGGACGTAGGAGCGCACTTCCAGACCGTCGTGAGCCGGGAGGCTGCCGGGGTCGATTCGCGGGCCAGTCACTACGATCATCCGAAGGCCGGGCACCCGCTGCTTGGCTTCGGGGAACGCGGCGATGACGCGCCTTAGCAGGTGTCCGCCGACCCCCGAGCCGCCGACGGTCACGATGCAGACGCGCTCGTCGTCGCGGTAGCCGAGTGCTTGCCGGTCGCCGAGCTGGCGCGGGTCGAAGCCGGTGACATAGCCGGCGAAGTCATAGTGCTGCTCGGTCCAGTCGCGGATTCGGGGCAGGCCGGGGCCGAAAGTGTCTGGGACGATGTCGTCGGGGTCGCCGACGAAGATGGCCCGGTCGCGGACGCGGGGATAGCGGGCGATGTGCTCGATCATCTCGGCGTTGTAGTCGGCGGTGACGAACGCTTCGCGGTCGCCGCCGTCGGCCATCGGCAGCCAGCCGACGAAGTCGGTGAGCCAGGCGTAGGCGGCGTGCTTGTGCTCGGGGTTCTCGTGCAGGTAGTAGTCGAGTTCCCAGGCTTCGTCGCCGATCCACAGGTCGTAGTCCTCCTCGCGGGCGAGGTCGTGGAAGACCATGAAGTTGGCCAGCAGGATCTCATCCATCCGCCGGATGGCCTGGAAGCAGTGCAGGTCGTGTTCGGCCGACTCGGACTCGATGTGCCCGGACTCGCTGGCCAGGTACGCGCTGGCGGGGTGAACGCGCTCACCATGCGCTTCCAGGACCCTGGTGACCGGATGCTGGGCGAGCCAGTCGATCTGCAGGCCTGGGTGCAGCTTGCGCAGCTCGCCGGCGATCGCCACATCGCGCTGGGCATGGCCCAGGCCAACCGGCGAGGAGATGTACAGCGCGCGCTTGGGGCGCGCTTTGCCCCGCGCCCAGCGCGGGCGAACGGCCGCGGGGACAGCGAAATCACGCAGCAGCAGGTTGACCTTGACCGGGTCACGGACGTGCGGGCCATGGCCCGAGCCCTCGAGCAGCACGAGGTCGCCGCCGGTCTCGGCGGCGAGCGCGATCCCGCGGCCGGGCCCGGTAATCGCGTCCGCAGTGCCCTGGATCACCAGCACCGGGCAGCGGACTCGGCCGCACAACTCCCGGGCGGTCTCCTCGTCCAGCCCGTTGCCGATCTCCGTCGCGATAAGCGTCTCGGCGGTGGTCTCCAGGCCCCAGCCGATGCAGTCCTCAATCGGCTTGGTCGAGTGCGGCTCGGTGAACATCTGGGAGAAGAAGAACTCCAGGAAGCCGCGGTAATCCCGCAGCCAGTAGTGCAGGTTGTCTTTCGCCCACCCCTCGTCGGTGGGCAGCACCTCATCCCACGGGTAACGCGTGCGGTCCTCCAGCGGCGAGGCGAACGGCACAGCCGGGCAGATGAACACGGCCCCGGTCACCCGGTCCGGGTGCCCGGCCGCCATGATCAGGCCGCGTTGCGCGCCGACCGAGAGCGACACGATCACCGCGCGCTCGGTCGCGGTGGCATCCATCACTGCCAGGGCGTCGGCGGCGAACTCGTCTTCCCCGTATCCGGCCGCCGGGCGGTCGGAGCGGCCGTTGCCGCGGCCGTCGAAGGTGAGCACGCGGCAGTGCCGGGCCAGGTAGGGGATCTGCATCTTCCAGTGCCGCGAATGGATGATCGACCACGTCGGAAGCAGGAACACGGTCGGCTCGCCGGAACCGTAGACCTCGTAGTACAGGCGCACGCCGTCGCGCTTGATGTAGCCGGAGCTATCTGGATAACGTGCCCGCGACTGCTCGCGGCCAAGCTCAGTCACCGGGATATCCATTGGTCGATCCAATCCAGTAGCTCGCTGTGCCCGGTCTCGATGCCGCCCAGGCGCTCGACGATGATGCCGAGGTTGAACGTCATCACCAGAGACACCAGCGCCGGCAGCGGCAGTCCGATGCCAAGCTCGCGGCGCGGTTGTTCGAACGCCTCGGTCAGCACCGCCCGCCACTCGGCATTCACCCGCGCCAGCTGTGCCTTGATGTCAGGGTTGTTCCAGGCCAGCGCCTGCAGCTCCAGCCAGGTCTTCTGGTAGCTGACATCCTCGCTCACCAGGTACCGCATCGCCGTCCGCCACTTGTCCGCGAAGGGCAGGTCGGCCGCGTACAGCGCCCGCTGCCGGGCGATCAGCCGGCCGGTAAACCGCTCCAGCGCCCGCACTAGCAGATTCTCATTCGAGCCGAAGTAATAGTGAACCAGGCCGTGGTTGACGCCCGCCTCCGTCGCCAGCCGCCGCGTCGTGATGCCCGCATACCCGGCGTCGGCCAGCAGCCGCTCAGCCGCGTCCAGCAGCGCCTCCTCGGCGGCCGCGCGGGCCGCCGTCTTCGGCGCTCCCTGGCTCACCGACACCATGACAATCTCTCTCCGTCAGCCAGGTTTCAACTGGCTAGTCAAATGCCTAAGTCATTTGACCAAGACAGGTGGCCTCTGTCAAGAGGCTTGCCAAGGAGCTGTCAAGCAGACAGGTAGCGGCAGGGCCGGGACGATCTTGCATCGCGGCGGACCGCCGATCACCGGTCTCGGCGTTTGGCGTCTTACGGGATCGGCTACTGGGATCTGCGGATTGTGAGTCCGGCGAGCTCGCCTGCTTGGCTGGCCTGGCGGCCGCGATCCCGGCGCCGCCTTGTGACCACGCTGACGGCGCGCGGCTGCAGTAGCCGGCAAGGGGGCGGGCAGGCATGGGGATCATTCTCTGGCTGGGTGCCAGGGTTTCCTAGACAGCACTGGTGGCGCTGACGGCACGACGGCGGCTGAACCGGGCGAGCATGATGATGGCAGCGACGGACAGCCCAGCGCGATCGCGGCGGCCGCCTTAAAGATGATTTCCGGGCCGCCCGGCCTGGACGGCGGACGGGATGACGCGGAGAGCTCCTACTACGAAGCGGCGGCCGACCCTAGCGTTGTCCTCCTGGAGCAAGCTAGGCGGCGGTTCCGTCCGCTGCGAGCGATTGCTCGGAGGCAATTGGTCATTGTATAGAAAACAATATCGAAGAAAGTACCTCAGCTGCGAGGATGCGCCCCGAGCAGGACTCGAACCTGCGGCCTACTGCTTAGGAGGCAGTCGCTCTATCCGCCTGAGCTATCGGGGCTGTAGCTGCCCGGTACGCGGTCGCACACCAATCCGGATGCGGCGCCGCCAGGAGCCGCACCAAGCCTAGCCGGTATCGGACTCGACCAAGGCACAGCCGCCGCGGTCCACGGCGAGCGCGCGGCCGAGACACGCTGCGGGCCGGATCGTATGGTAGAGCCCATCACAGCAGCCAGACAGGAGCAGCGAGTGCAGGTTAGAGACATCATGACCCAGGCAACGGTCACTGAGTCGCCGCACGACAGCCTCCGGTCTGCGGCCGAGCGGATGTGGCGCCAGCAGACGGGCTCGCTGATCATCGCGGAAGGCGACCTGCTGATCGGCATCATCACCGAACGGGACCTGCTCCGCGCAGTCGCCCTCGGCGCCGATCCGGACAAGACAACTGTCGACGACGCCATGACCACGCAGGTCTTCACCGTCCCGCCGGACACGCAACTTCAGGACGCCGCGCGGGAAATGGCCGCCCGCTGGATCCGGCACTTGCCGGTCGTCGGCGGCGGCAAGCTGCTGGGCGTGGTGAGCATGCGCGACGTGACCGGGGTCTTCGCGGCGATGGCCGCCGGGCCCGTCAAGGTTGAGCACGAGTTCGACCACCTCGTCCGCGAGCGCAGGCTCGCCCGGATCGAGCACGGCGACCTCGATTAGCCACGCCGGCCGGGCGACCTCACGCCGCACGCTCGTTACCCGCTAGCCACTCCCGGAGCTGACCTGACCCCCGTCGCGGACGGTCTTCGCCAGCCGGTCAAGCAAGCCTGCGGACGCCACAAGCCGCCGTCGCTCCGCCATCGGCAACTCCGCGATTGCGCTCGCGATCGCCGAAATCCGCCGCCCGGCTGCAGCCCGCATCAGGCTCTCCCCCGTCGGAGTCGCCGCGATCAGGACGGCGCGCCCGTCGCGGGCATCCGGCCGCCGCTCGGCTAGGCCGCCAGCAACGAGCCCGTCCACGATCCGCGTCATCGTCGGCCCGGCAACGCCTTCCGCGGCCGCCAGTTCGCCAAGCGACCGCGGCCCGCCGAACACGATGACCGACAAAGCGGACAGTCGCGCGGGCGTCAGGCCAGCCTGTCTGTCCACCGCGGCCAGACTCCGGAGCAGGTGAATCGCCCCGGAATTCAGCGCGGACGCAACGGCTTCGAGGCTGGCCGCGTCTCCGCGCGGACCCCGCTCGGGGTTGCTGAGTGACACGCATTATATATAGCATGCCTATTCAATATCCGTAGCTATACTACGCAGTTTCTTCCAGCCATGAGGGAAACGAGGCAGTCCGTGGAACTCCACCAGATAGCGCAGCACGCTGACGACCTAGACAGGGCCGTTGCGTTCTACTCAGACGTCCTCGGCTGTGAGCTCATTGCCCGGTTCGACCCGCCGGGACTCGCCTTCCTCCGCCTGGGCAGCGTCCGTCTGCTCCTGGACACGGCCGCACCGGGCGCACTGATCTACCTCCGGGTCGATGACGTGCGCGCAACTGCCGAGAATCTCCGCGATGCAGGCATCCAGATCGATACCGAGCCGCACCTGATCCACACCGACACCGACGGCGTCTTCGGCGACGCCGGATGGGAGGAGTGGATGGCGTTCGTGCGGGACAGCGAAGGAAACTTGGTCGGACTGGCGAGCCGCCACGGCCCCGCTAACCCTTGAAATGCTCCCATTCCGGGCACAGCAGCGGCGTGTCATTCCACTTAGCATCCGAAACGGTCCTCGCAAAAGCCTTAAACACGGCTATATAGGCACCACGCGAGGACCGTTTCGGATGCTAAGTCGGAAATGATCTTTAATTCAGGTGCTCAGGGCAGCTCAAATGGCAGCTTCAGGCCGTCGAGGGCGTACTGGCAGCGGCAATGGCGCTCCAGCGGCAGGTCTTCGACCACCTTGACGATCACCTCGCGCAGCCGGGCCGTGTTCGCCGCGAAGACCTTGAACACCTCGTCCTGCGTGACCCCTTCACCTTCTTCGACACCCGCGTCGGTGTCGGTCACCAGCGCAACCGGCGTGTAGCAGAGGGCTAGCTCGCGGGCCAGGACTGCCTCCGGATGCCCCGTCATGCCGATCAGCGTCCAGCCCTGCGCCGCGTACCAGCGAGACTCAGCCCTGGTTGAGAACCGAGGACCCTCGATGACCACGAGCGTCCCGGACGAGACAGGCTCCCAGCCGCTTGCCTGCGCTGCCGCGATCGCGTGGGCGCGCCCAACGGGACAGTACGGGTCGGCGAACTGAACGTGCACCGCGCCGCCGGTCTCGTAGAAGGTCTGTGTCCGTCCGGTGGTCCGGTCCACAAGCTGATCAGGAACCGCCAGCGTGCCGGGCCCGTAGGACGGCGTGAGTGAGCCCACCGCGGTGGGTGCCACGATCTGCCGCACGCCGACCGAGCGCAGTGCCCACAGGTTGGCCCGGTAGGGGATCTTGTGCGGCGGGAACCGGTGGTCGCGGCCGTGCCTGGGCACGAACGCAACGCGCTTCCCGCCGATCTTTCCGATGACTATGGGATCGCTCGGCGGACCGAACGGCGTCTCGACACCGTACTCGTCGTAGGTGTCCAGGAATTTGTAGAAGCCAGAGCCGCCGATGACTCCGATGTCCGCCAGGTCACTCACGCGGTCAATGTACCGGCAGTCGCGCGGGCCGAAAGCGGCAGCCGCCACGAACGAGGGTACGTTCGACAAGCACGCCTTCAGCGCGGCGGCGACCTTGGACTTGCAGCGCTAGCTGGCTGCTGAGGTGCTGCCGACCGACGAGGACTTCTTGTCCCCGCCCCCGTTAGCCGACGACTTAGAGCTTCCCGAGTCGCTGCTTCCCGAGTCGCTGCTACCCGACCCGCTCTTCGCCCCGTCCGAGCCGGCCGAGGAGCTGTCGGAAGACGAGCCGTTAGATCCGTTCGCCGCGCTTTCCTTGGCGGCTGGCACGCTGCTCGCGCCGTTCCTGCTGTCGGTGCGGTAGAACCCGGAGCCCTTGAAGACGATGCCGACCGGCGAGAAGATCTTGCGGAGCTTGCCGCCACAGGCAGTGCACACGGTCAACGGGTCGTCGGAAAACCGCTGCACGACCTCGGACCGGTCTCCGCACTCGGTGCAGGCGTACTGGTACGTCGGCACGATTCCTCCCTCTGCGGCGTTAGCACTCGCCGCGGTCAACTGCTAAAGGGTAGCAACGGCTAGCGAAGTCTGCTGATTCCTTGGCCCGCGATCACGACTGAGCGGACTGGCTGATCGTGCGGCCCTGCAGGAAGCTGGCTAACCAGCTCGCCGTCATAAAGCAGCGCCACGGTCTGAATCACCGCTCCGACCCTGGCCAGTGCGCGGTCATAGCTGCCGCCGCCACGGCCTAGCCGCCGCCCGCCTGAATCAACCGCGAGGGCAGGCACTATCACCAGGTCGGCGCTTGTGATTGCGGTCACACCACGGCGCGGCTCCGTCGGCTCCAGCAACCCGCGTGGCCCCGCGGCCAGCGAGTCCGGGCCCTCGTAGGACGCCCAGTCCAGGTCACCGTCGGCCTGGAGCACCGGCAGCAGGACGTAGCTTCCGCGCTTCCACAAGGCGAAAAGCAAGCCGCGAGTGTCAGGCTCGGAACCGACCGACACGTATGCGGCTATCGTCCCGGCCATTTGAAGCTCGGGCATCTCCAGTAGGGCGTCCCTGATCTCGCGGCCGGCCGCGGCCCGGTCGGCGACCGTCATCCCCCGGCGCCGAGCGAGGACCTCCGCCCGCAGCGAGGCCTTGGCCGAAGCCAGTTCGTCTGCCGGCGACCGATCTGCCGATGAATGTGAATCCGCAGCTATAGGAGCAGTAGATTCACATTCATGCCGAGTGGCGGACGAGGGAGCAGCGGGATTGGCCTGGTTTGACCGGGCCGCGCTGGGCATAGATACGCGGTCTGGCCGCGTCCCGCCGGCCAGCGAGGGCTCGCCGGAACGCCCGGTCAAGCCGCCCGGCTTGTTGTCCTGACCTGTGCCGTGCACGAGCCCCCCAGTCCGCTAGCTAAGGTTCTCAGCATGGCTCATCCACCGCCCGTCACCAAAGCGGTCATCCCCGCTGCTGGCCTCGGCACGCGGTTCGTGCCTGCCACCAAGGCGATGCCTAAAGAAATGCTGCCTGTCATCGACACGCCAGCAATCCAGTACGTAGTCGAGGAGGCGGCGGCAGCCGGCCTGACGGACGTGCTGATGGTAACGGCACGCAGCAAGACCAACATTGAGGACCACTTCGACCGGAATATCGAGCTTGAGCAAGTTCTCGAGGCCAAGGGCGACCACTGCGGCCTGGCCAGCATCCGCGCGTCGAACGAGATCGCCTCGATGCACTACGTCCGGCAGGGTCAGCCACTCGGCCTCGGGCACGCGGTGCTCTGCGCGGCCCAGCACGTCGGCAACGAGCCTTTCGCCGTGCTCCTCGGGGACGACTTCATCGACGCCCGCGACAAGTTGCTGCAGCGCATGCTCGAGGTCAGGCAGCAGTACGGCGGCAGCATCGTCGCCCTGATGGAGGTCGAGCCAGAGCTGGTGTCCGCCTACGGCGTTGCCACAATCAAGCCGACCGACGCGGAAGACGTCGTCGCCGTCACTGACCTGGTGGAGAAGCCGCCGGTCGGCGAGGCGCCGTCCAACTGGATCGTCGTCGGCCGCTATGTCTGCGACCCGGCCATCTTCGACGTGCTGCGGGAGACCAAGCCCGGGCGCGGCGGTGAGATTCAGCTAACCGACGCGCTCCGCATGCTGGCCAGGACCGATCGCAGAGAGACTGGCGTCCGCGACGGCGGCGGCGTGCACGGCGTGCTGTTCCGCGGCCGCCGGTACGACACTGGCAACAAGATCGATTATCTGCAGACATTGATCAAGTTCGCGTGCGAGCGGCCTGACATAGCACCGGAGTTCGTGCCCTGGCTCCGCGGCTACCTGGCCGGCCTCGGGCCCGATGCCGGGTAACCGGAAGGAACGGCGGACCGCAGCGCTGCTGGCCCGCCGCGGGGCACGGGGCCGCCGGCACAGGGCCGCCAACGACTGGGCCGCCAACGGAAGTGCGTGCCACCACCGGGCCGAAGACATAACTAGGCAGACCATGATGGACTCCGTAGAGGCCTATCTGGCCGACATTCTGGGAGCGATCCGCCCCCTGCCACCGCGCGAGCTCGCGCTCGCCGACGCCCACGGGGCGGTACTGGCTGCCGACGTCACCGCGCAGTACCCGCTGCCGTCCTTCGACAACTCCGCGATGGACGGGTACGCCGTCCTGGCCGCAGACGTGGCCGCGGCGACCGACGAGCGACCGGTCCTGCTGCCGGTTCGCGGCGAGGTTGCGGCAGGCGACACGGGCCGTCACGTCCTCGTTCCCGGCTCGGTAATGAAGATCATGACCGGAGCTGCGGTGCCGGAAGGCGCTGACGCCGTGGTTCCGGTCGAGGGCACTGACGGCGGGACCGAGCGGGTGGCAATCCGGCAGACCGCCGAAACGGGCAATGCGATCCGGCGCACCGGCGGCGACGCGCAGCCTGGCGACCTGCTGCTGAGCGCCGGGACCCGCCTTGGTGCGGTTCACCTCGGGCTGCTGGCCGCCGCCGGGCACGCCAGCGTCCTAGCGAGGCCGCGGCCGCGGGTGACGGTCATCTCGACCGGCGATGAGCTGGTCGAACCGGGTACCGGACTGGTCACTGGCCAGATCTGGGAGTCGAACGCGACGATGCTCGCGGCCGCGGCTCGCGAAGCCGGCTGCCCCGCCCGCCGCTACCCCATCGTGCGGGACGACATCGGCGCGGTCCTGGCCGCCGTTCAGGACGCCCTGGACGGCGCGGACCTCCTCATCACCAGCGGCGGAGTGAGCATGGGCGGTGAGCACGACGTGGTCAAGGCGGCCCTGGCCACACTGGGCACGGTCAGCTTCCGCAAGGTTGCGATGCAGCCGGGAATGCCGCAGGGATTCGGCACGGTCGGCCCTGGTGACACGCCGATCTTCACACTCCCCGGCAACCCGGTGAGCGCGTACGTGACGTTCTGCCTGTTCGTCCTGCCTGCGCTGGATGCCCTTCAGGATTCATACCGGGAACGGGGTAAGTCCGGCCAGGCTGTTCTCACCGGGCCGGTCCGGTCTCCGGAAGACAAGCGCTCGTTCCTGCGCGGCGTCCTGGACGAGGCGGCCGGCCTGGTTACTCCCGTCTCGGGGCAGGCGTCGCACCAGCTCGCCTCGCTTGCCAAGGCCAACGCGCTGATCCTCGTCCCGGAACACGTGACCTCACTGGCCGCCGGGGAGACTGTTGACGTGCTGGAGCTACCGTGAGCGCAATGTCGCCGGAACGCGCCGATCAGTCTGACGTAGCCGGTCACGGAACGCCTGGCGCGGGCGGCCGCCGGATGACTCATCTGGACGAAGCCGGCCAGGCCCGGATGGTCGATGTGTCGGCCAAGGACGTGACGGCACGATCTGCCACGGCGATCGGAACGGTGCTGTTGTCGGCGGCGGCAGTCGCCGCACTGCGAGCCGGGAACGTGCCTAAGGGCGACGCCCTCGCGGTCGCCAGGATCGCCGGGATTCAGGGCGCTAAACGGACACCGGACCTGATCCCGCTCTGCCATCCGATCGGCCTGCACGCGGTGTCGGTCGACTTGGAGGTTGCCGACCACGGCGTGCTGATCACTTGCACGGCGCGGACCGCGGACCGCACCGGAGTCGAGATGGAGGCCCTGACCGCCGTGACCGTGGCTGCTCTGGCGCTGATCGACATGATCAAGGCGGTGGACCCGGCCGCGGTCATCACCGACGTCCGCGTCGAGGAGAAGACCGGCGGGAAGACCGGAAGCTGGCGACGGTCGTGATCAGGGCGCTGGCGGTTACCGTCTCCAACCGGGCTGCGGCAGGGGTGTACGAGGACCGGTCCGGGCCAGTGCTGGCCGAGCTGCTGCGCGCGGCCGGCTGCCAGGTCGACGGCCCGGTGGTGATTCCCGATGGAGCGACCGTCGAGACGGCGCTGCACGACGCCGTGACTGCCGGGTACGACGTGGTCGTGACGACTGGCGGGACAGGACTGACGCCGGGCGACCTGACTCCGGAAATGACGCTGCTGGTGCTGGACCGGGAGATCCCTGGTATCGCGGAGACGATCCGGGCGGCAGGCGTCGTAGCGGGAGTGCCCGCAGCGGCGCTGTCGCGCGGCGTCGCCGGGGTCACGAACAGCACGCTGATCGTGAACTTGCCCGGTTCGACGGGCGGGGTCAGGGACGGCATGGCGGTGCTGTCCGGCATGCTCCAGCATGCTGTCGATCAGATCCGCGGCGGCGATCATCCGCGCGGGCCGGCGGCTGAGGTACGCGTGCTCGCTGGGCGCCGTGCTGAGTTCCCGCAGGCCTGGCTCCTGCGCGGTTTGGCGACGCACCTGCTGCGCCGCTGCGGCCGCCTGGCACCAAGCGGGCGATCCTGCACATTCGGTATTCGGCTGCTTTCGTCTTGCGACCAGATAGCGGATCATGCGGCCGTCACGCAATGATGGTTTCGTGGCACGCGCGCGCGGATGGGTAACGCTGACCGAGCCAGCCCTGCTGGATGCCCCGGTCAGTCTTCGCCCGATTAAGGTCAAGGACGCCTCTACCTGGCGGGACGCCAGGGTACGAAATGCGTCCTGGCTTCGTCGCTGGGAACCGACGAATCCGGAGACTCCGCTTTACCGGTCCAGTCTCGGCCCGTACGTGGCCATGGCGAGGACCATGCGGCGGGAAGCGCGGCAGGGCCTGGCCCTGCCCTGGGTGGTGACCTACGACGGGCACTTCGCCGGGCAGCTCACGATCGGAAGCATCGTCTGGGGGTCGGCGCGGTCGGCTCAGGTTGGCTACTGGATCGACGAGGCGTTTGCCGGACGCGGCGTGATCCCGACGGCACTCGCGCTGGCGCTGGACCAGTGCTTCTTCAGCGTGGGCCTGCATCGGATCGAGGCCACGATCAGACCGGAAAATGCGGCCAGCCGGCGCGTGGTCGAGAAACTTGGCTTCCGCGAGGAAGGCCTGCGGCGGCGCTGCCTGCACATCGACGGCGCCTGGCACGACCACATTTGCTATGCGCTGACGATCGAGGACGTGCCGAACGGCCTCATGCCGCGCTGGCGCAGCACAGTGATGTCCGGCAGGCTCCGCACCGGTTAGTCAGCGGCGGGGAGCCCGGAGCGAGAGCGCGTAGGCACCGATACCGGCGCTCAACGGCACAGCGGAGTCGCCGACGCCTGTCGCACTCGCGCTTGCGAATCTCGGTTTACTCCCGGAGTCGCCGATCTCGCGACACACCGGGCCGAATGCTCGTCATCCGCAGCGCTGGCCCTTACGGTGCGTGACGTGACCACTGCCGATTCGCTACGTTGCGCCGCAAGCCGCGTAGCGTCGGTACGCCCGCAGGGGGTTCGCGGGTGAGCAGCGCTTTTCTCTATGTGGCGATCGTGGCGATCTGGATATTCGTGCTGGTCCCGCGGTGGCTGCGGCGTCAGCATGCCGTCCCGCAGCCCGAATACGCAGCGGACTACGCGCCCGGCCCAGCCGAATACGAAGACGGCTACAGCCCGCAGGATGAGGCGGCGGATTATGACGCCGAGTTCTATGCCGCTGATCTGCCGGGTGAGCCCACGGAAGACGCCCAGCAATTCACAGGGGCGCCGACCACCCCGCCTTTTTCGCGGTCCCGCGTTCTGCAGGCCCGGCGCCGGCTGCTCACGATGCTCGCTGTTGCTCACCGTCGCTGCCGGGGCCTGCACCGCGCTAAAGCTCACCGCATGGTGGACCTGCATCCCGCCCGCCGTCATGCTCGGCATGTATCTCCTCCTGCTCCATGAGGCCGCGACGGCCGACGCAGAGCGGGAGCGCTGGCGCGCCGAGATGCAGTACCGGGCTGACGTTCGACGCGAACGCGCGTACCGGGCTGAGCAGGCCGCGGCCGAGCAGCCGTCCGCGGAAGTCATCGACATCTCCGGGCGAGTGGGTGGCGACATGCTTTACGACCAGTACGCCGACGCCGCGGTCCGCGCCGTCGGCGACTAGAACTCACGCTCAAGCTTTCCCGCCTGCTGCCCGCGGGTCCCGCCGGTTTCTGGTCAGTCCGTGCGTCGCGGGCGGACTCGCAGGCATGCCGCTAGGTCCGCCGCGAGCTTGGCGGCCTCGGCCCCGGTCAGCGTGGCGATGCCGATCCGGATTCCCGGTCCTGACGCGAGCCGGAACCGTTCGCCAGGCGCGACGGCCCAGCCCCGGTCCGGCAGCGCAGACGTAGTTCCGACCTCGTCGCTCACGCCGGGAGAGCGAGGAGTGCCCGGTATTTGCTACGCTGACTGGCGTTCCAGGGGCTGTAGCGCAGTCCGGTAGCGCACCTCGTTCGCATCGAGGGGGTCAGGGGTTCAAATCCCCTCAGCTCCACCCAGGAATCCGCAGTTGTAGACCGCATCGGGCATCAAGGCATGGCCCGATAGGGGCGGAAGAACGCACGCAGCTCTTCCGCGTAGAGTTCGGGTTCCTCGAATGCTGCGAAGTGCCCGCCGCGGGGTGGCTCGGTGAGCCGGACGACGTTCGCGGACCGCTCGAGCCAGGCCCTGGGCGGGTGAGAGATATCCCCGGCGAAGAGAGAGAAGCCGGATGGCACCTCGACCCGGCGGGCATGCTGGGCGGCCGGGATCTGGCCGTTGGCGCGGTACATGCGCATCGAAGAGCCGATCGTGCTGGTGAGCCAGTAGATGGTGAGGTTGGTGAGGATCTCGTCCTTGGTGAAGGACCGCTCGACATCGCCGTCGTTATCGCTCCAGGCGCGGAGCTTCTCGACGATCCAAGCGGCCAGCCCGGCGGGGGAGTCGGTGAGGCCGAACGCCGCGGTCTGCGGCTTGGTCCGGTGCATGGCGATGTAGGCGCCCTCAGCCGCGGCCCACGTGGCAGCGGTCTCGAACATGGCGCGCTCCTCAGGCGCAAGGTCGGCCAGGTCTCCGGTGTAGACAGCCGTGCCCGCGTCGGTGCGGTGGACGGCCACGATCCGGTCGGGGTGGTCGAGTCCGAGGTAGCGGCTGACGTGACCGCCGATGTCGCCGCCGGCGGCGCCAAAACGCGGGTAGCCGAGGACGGTCATGAGCTCGGCCCATAGGCCGGCGACGTCGACGGCGTCGAGGGGCGGCCCGACAGGGCGGTCGGAGTACCCGAAGCCGGGGATGTCGGGGACGATCACGTCGAATGCGTCAGCGGGGTCGGCTCCGTGGGCAGCGGGGTCGGTCAGGAGCGGGATGACTTTGGTGTAGCGCCAGAACGAGTCGGGCCAGCCGTGGGTAAGGACCAGCGGCAAGGCTGGCCCGGCCGCCGTGGCGGCGGCGCGGGCGTGGACGTAGTGGATCCGCAGGCCGCCGAGGGTGAGGCGCCAGCGGGGGAGCCGGGCGAGCGCTTCTTCCTGAGCGGTCCAGTCGAACTCGTTGGCCCAGTAGGCGACGAGTTCGCGGAGGTAGCCGAGGTCGGTGCCGAGCGACCAGCCCGCGTGCTCGGGCGCGTCGGGCCAGCGGGTCGCGCGCAGCCGTGCGCGCAGATCCTCCAGCGCCGTGGGGTCGGCCTTCGGCCTAAACGGCTCGGGGCGGGGAGGGACATCCGGCATGGGCATTGCAGGCCGGATCATGGCTCTTTCCTTTCTATTCGGCTGTGACGGGACCTGCTGCGATGATGCTCCTATAGCTGTCAACTGGCCTGCGGGGGTGCCGCAGTGGGTCGGTTCGGCGGCTTCGCCACATCCGCCTCTGCGGCCCGCGCGAGGCGTTCGACCCAGTCCTGGTGATAGCGGTAGAGCGTATCTGTTACGACTCCCACGGGCGACTGGACCAGCGAGCGCGCGGCTAGCGGCATCGGCCACCAATCAATGCATTAAGGGGCTCGCAGGCAAGTGCCAGATGCGGGCCAGAACGGCGGCCCTCCGGACGCTCCGGCTCGCCGCCAGCTAGCGACCCCAAGACTTCACCCACGGTCCACTTACCGCTGCTGGACTCTTGCGGGCGGTCAGTTACGCTGACGTCAGAGGCCTCACCGCCTGGTCGGTGCCGGACGGCGGGCGCAACTGCCCGGCTGACGGCTCGGCTAGCAGCGTCGGCCCCCTGAGTTCGCGAGCACCTGACTACGACGGACTCAATCAGCAGCTACCCGCCTATGCCCCAGTGGAGGCAGCGATTACCGGCACAGCGGCAGTGTGATGGCGGGGGATTCCCTCTCGGCGACCTCCCGGCGGGCGCCCCGCGGGACCGACTATGCCCGGCTGTCACGTCTGGTGCGGCAGGCAGGCCTGCTGGACCGGCGCACGAGCCATTACGCCTGGCGGATCACCATCACGGTGGTGCTGCTGCTCGGGGGCTGGGCCGCGTTCCTGCTAGTGGGCGACTCCTGGTGGCAGCTGGCGGTGGCCGTCTATCTCGCGGTGATGTTCACCCAACTCGGTTTCCTCGGCCATGATGCGGGTCATCGCCAGATCACCGGATCCCGGCGGGTCAGCTACACCCTCGGCATTCTGCTCGGCAATCTGGGCATCGGATTGAGCTACGGGTGGTGGGTAAGCAAGCACAACCGCCATCACGCGAACCCGAACACCGAGGGCGCCGATCCCGACATCATGATGAAGGCCCTCGCAATGACTCCCCGGCAAGCGGGCACTAGCAGCGGCCTATCCCAGATCGTGTACCGCTGCCAGGCGTATCTGTTCTTTCCCATGCTGCTCGCGGAGGCCGCAAGCCTGCATGTGGCGAGCGTCAAGGCCCTGGTCGGCCGGGCAAACCGAAGCCGGCCTGCTGAGGCGATCCTGCTCGGGTTGCACATCGCTGGTTACCTCGCCGTCGTGGCGGTTGTGCTAAGCCCGCTGAAGGCCATCGTCTTCATTCTCGTCCAGCAGGGCCTGTTCGGCTTCTATCTGGGAGCTTCATTTGCCCCGAACCACAAAGGCATGCCGATCCTGCAGCCTGAGGACGAACATGACTTCCTCCGCCGTCAGGTCCTGACATCCCGCAACGTCCGCGGGGGTTGGTTCAACGACCTTGTCCTCGGAGGCCTGAACTACCAGATTGAGCACCACCTGTTTCCGTCCATGCCGCGGCCGAGTCTGCGGCGGTCGCAGGCACTGATCAGAGAGTTCTGCCGGACTGAAGGGCTGCCCTACTGCGAGGCCAGCCTGGTCGGGTCCTATGCCCAAGCCCTGGGCTACCTGAATGCCGTCGGGCGGCAGGCCATGGCTACGGCTTAGCCTGCCGGCGTGCCGAGATCTATCCCGACCGCGCCGCCGGGCAGGCGTGCGCGATCGGGTCTCAGGAACTCGGCGAAGAACTCACCGAGTAATTGCTGACCGTGAACGTCTCCGATGCGCCGGCCGTTGAGCAGATCTCCCAGCCGAAGTTGACCTGCCAGAGCTTGTCCGTCCCGCTCAGCTGACCGCGCGACTCCAGGAACTTCAACCCGGCGAGCAGATCGACTGTGCCGGACGACGAGTTCGTCTTGCGGACGAACGCCCAGTAACCGCTGCCGGTCTGCCACAGGTCCCAGGTCGCGCCGCTGAACGTCGTGGTTGCCACTACCGACCCGGAAGGCGTCTGGCCGTGGTCATCGACCCAGAACATGACCTCCTTGTTCAGGCCGTTGAGCCAGAGGTCGTACATCGCTTCGGCGTCGGTGCCGGCCACGGCGTGCATGTCCTCGGTGTACGAGCTGGACAGGCTGCTGAACTTGCTGAGGGCGTAACCGTTGCTGTTGTTGTAGGGAATCTGCACCGACGGCGCGGTCAGCACCGCCGTGTTGCCGGCCCGCTGAGTGCTCACCGCCTGCCAGTCGGACTCAGAGTTCCCGCAGATCTTCTGTGGCCCGGGGTTGCCGGAGGTGTTCCATTCGTTGTTGTACAGATCGAACCGCCCGTCCGGGGTGGTCCACTGGCCGAGGGCGGCAGACGAGCACCATGCCCATGATCCGGGATTCGTGCTGGTCTGCGTAGACGGCGTGCTGGCAGACGGGCTAGGCGCGGCGCTTGGCCGTGAACTCGGCGAGCGGCTCGATGACGAAGACGGATGAGGCGGCCGGCTTGGCGATGTTGCCGGGCGGGACTGGGCGACCCAGTGCAGCGCTGCCGACTTAGCCGGGCACCGCGGCGCAGCGCCCGCCGAAACCCGGGTCAGCCTCCCCGACACCAGGCAGGCGGCAACCGTAACGCGCCCGACCGATCCGGCCGCCGGGCCAGCCTGCGCGACCCAGTGCAGCGCAGCCGACTTGGCCGGGCACCTCG
The DNA here is from genome assembly GCA_963831615.1 of uncultured Actinomycetota bacterium. Classification (GTDB taxonomy): domain Bacteria; phylum Actinomycetota; class Actinomycetes; order Streptosporangiales; family Streptosporangiaceae; genus JAJYUU01. The sequence continues at coordinate 819,954 of CAWHQU010000011.1, forward strand.
GCGCAGCGCCCGCCGAAACCCGGGTCAGCCTCCCCGACACCAGGCAGGCGGCAACCGTAACGCGCCCGACCGATCCGGCCGCCGGGCCAGCCTGCGCGACCCAGTGCAGCGGCAGCCGACTTGGCCGGGCACCTCGGCGCGGCGCCCGCCGAAACCCGGGTCAGCCTCCCCGACACCAGGCAGGCGGCAACCGTTACTCGCTGGACGGATGCGGACGAGGCTCTGACCGGGCTCGTCGGCTTCGGGGCCCGGTGCCCCGCGAGCGCGTAACCACCCACTGAGGCGACCACCAGCACGGAAAGCGCGGCGGCCAGAGGAACAAGCCTGCTGGGCTTCCTGTGAATACCCAACTGGCCCTCCTAGCCGCTCATATGTCCAGCCACCGGCGACCTAGAGTACGCGCGTGGCGGGCGACAAGGAGATCAAATCGTTATATTCGCTGCTTTCGAGCCGGCAGCCGAGACGCTCGCTGGCCGCGCCGCAACCACGGCCGCGACCAGGCAACGCGGCGCTGACCCCCTTGTGAGTTCGCCGGAGCCGGCCGCATACCAGCCGCCTTCTCAGTAACACCCAGTGCGTCCGCGGCAAAGGCCCGGACATTCATCCTTCTTTTCACTGACATTGCCGATGTATGATCCGGGCGTGCGCGCGATCCCACCGGGTCCGCCAATTGACCCCGACCTGCCACGAAAGCCAAAGCCATGGCCGGTACCCCCGTGGAAACCGCGCCCGAATCCGCCAAAGCCAAAACCCGGCTCTCGACGCCTTAGGTCTCTCGGCATCAGGAGACGACGTGGTTAGACGTGGGTGAACTCTTCAAGGCCATCACGGGCGGGCTTGCGCGCTTTGTTTTCTCCTGGTTCGTCCCTAGCGTCGTTACACTCGGCCTGTTCTGGATATTCGTGCTGCCAAGCGTCCGGGACGCTTGGCCATTCCGCCCGATCGCAGCAGCCGGTCGGGAAAGTGACGTCACTGCCGGCATAGTCTTTGCTTTTGTGGTCCTCGTCTTCTCTATTCTGTTCGCTTATACCTCGCTGCCGATTTACCGATTCCTAGAGGGCTACAACCTGCCGAAGCCACTGGCGCGCAGATTCCATAGGCGGCAGCTTCAGGAGTGGCGGCGGATTCGATGGCTGGAAGAACGCTCGCGGCTAGCGGGTCAGCCAGTCCCGGGCCTCGATCTTGAGCGGATAAAACTCTATCCGCTGAGGGCCGACCAGGTGGCTCCGACGCGACTTGGCAATGCCCTGCGCGCGATGGAGACGTTTGGCTACACGCGATATGGCCTAGATTCTCAATCACTATGGTTTGAACTGCAGTCAGTGGTGCCGGAGACCACCCGGCGCAACACCGAGGAAGGGCGAGCGCCTGTCGACTTCTTCGTCAGCTCGATAGCTCACATGACAGTGCTCAGCGTGCTCTGCCTGATCGTAGGCGTCAGCACGCTCAACGTTGGGACCTGCCTGATCGGGCTTGGCGCTGCTGCCACGGTGCCGCTGAGCTACCGCCTGGCGGTCCGCAACGTCAAGGACTGGGGAGACGCAGTGAAGGCTCTCGTCAACCTCGGACGCATCCCGCTCGCTGACCACTTCGGTTTGTCGATGCCTGACGAGCTTTCCGAAGAACGTAACATGTGGCACGCGTACATGAGGGTCATCGAACGCAACGATGCGCGATTCGAAGAACACCTGAACCACTACAGGGCGGGTCCGTTTTCAGCAATCGATGCCGCAGAATCCGTCCTCGGATCAGGCCCGGACGAATCGGAATAGAGCGTCTCGGGGCTTGGCCAGATCGGCTCTCGCATTGGGTCATTATCCTCGAGCAGACGCGAGAACAGGCGCGGCGCAAGAGCCGCACGCATAATAGCGCGAATCGGCTCAGGCATCGGTTCGAGATACAGATCCATTGCAGCGAACTGACGCTGTAGTCGCCGGCTCTCGGCGGCCGAGCGCCGGTATCGTTCGGCTTGGGTCCACAGCAGGATCGCAGCAAGCAGCAGCAGGCCGCACAGAATGAGAGACCCGGTGAAAAGCGGTGTCCAGTAACGGCCAGCGCGTGTCAGCCCGGCCAGCCCCGACACGGCCGAACCAACTGAAGCAGCGAGCACCAGTCCGGTTGCTCCGTACAGCCAGTACGTGATCCGCTGCGCCTGCCGGGAATCGGCACCGTGATCGTCGGCGAGTTTCAGGATCGCTCGCCGCCGGGCGGCGTCGGGTTCAGCACGCGCGGACGCGCCGGCCTCTGCCGACTCGACCTCGACGGCCATAGCCAATGCGAGGGAGCTTAGCGCCGCTAGCTGCCGGCTGGCTTCCGGGTCATCGACGCTCTCTATCCGGCCGGCCAGCTTTCGCAACTGATCGGCCAGAATCGATGACGGCAACTCGTTCGGGCGCATGGCGCCAATAGTAGGTTGGCCGACAGAACGGACGAACGTGCCGCGCCGCGCCGCAGAACCGGCCTCAGCCTCGGTCCGAACGGACCATTTAACAGTCTGTTGCGCGCGGAACGGCCCCGCGGGTCATCGAGTCCCGCGAGGGCGCGGCGGCGGCTTAGCTGCGGTCTCCTCGTGCTCGACGCCAGCGCCCATCTCCCGCACCTCACACAGAGAAACCGGTCATCAGATCTTGACGACTACGACAGGAGTAATACAAGATCAGTCAACATCAGGCAGAAAGGGTCACACGTCGTGCTGCCAAGTCAGCGCCGCCAGGCGATCCTCGCGGCCGTCCGGGCCGAAGACGCCGCGTCGGCCGAAGCTCTCGCCCGGCAGTTCGATGTGTCCGTCGAGACGATCAGGCGCGACCTGCGCGCGCTGCACTCCGACGGCCTGCTTGAGCGGGTCTACGGCGGTGCGACAAGACCATCCGGCAGGTCGAGCGAGGGCAGTTTCAGCGCGCGCAGCCGCCGGAACGTAGACCGCAAGCGGGCTGTCGCAGCGCTCGCCGCGAGCCTCATCGAGCCGGACGACACCGTGGTCATCGACGTCGGCACTACCGCACTCGAGGTCGCCAGGTCGCTGCCGAACAACTTCCGCGGGAGGGTGCTCACCAACTCCGTCCCGGTCGCGATGATCCTGGCCGAGCGCAGCGACGTGGACCTGATGCTGTGCGGCGGCCAGGTGCGGGCAGGCGATGCGGCATGCTCAGGCGCGCATGCGGAAGCGTTCTTCGCAGAGTTCTACGCCGACAAGGCGTTCCTCGGCTCCGGCGGTGTCCATCCGGACGCCGGCCTGACCGACTACTACCCGCCGGAGGTCGTGATCCGGCGGACAATCATCGCTCACACCGCGTCGAGCTACGTGCTGGCCGACTCCAGCAAGCTCGGCGCGATCGCCGTGCACCGAGTGTGCGCGCTCGACCAGATCACTGCCGTGGTCAGCGACGATCACGACAACGAGGCCGTTACCGCCCTCCAGAACGCAGGCGTCACAGTGCTGTGCGCCCAGAGCAAACCCGTGTCCCTGAACGTGGCCGGATAGACCGTCAGGAGCAACTAGCCGCCAGCGATGCGCGGCGACCGCAGAAAGTGACGCACCACATGACCACAGCTACCAAGCCCGACGACGATGCTCTGCTCCCCCAGTTCGGCTATAAGCAGCAGTTCGCCCGCTCGCTCAAGCAGTTCGAGTCGTTCGCAGTCGCGTTCTCCTTCATCTCCATCACGACCGGAATCTTCACCACGTTCGGCTTCGCGCTCACCACCGGCGGCCCGCGGTCCATCTGGACCTGGGTCATCGTGACAGCCGGCCAAGCCCTGGTCGCACTTGTCTACGGAGCGCTCGCCGCCAGGGTGCCGCTCTCCGGGTACTCCTACCAGTGGGCGTCCAGGCTGGCCAACGTTCATATCGGCTGGTGGCTCGGCTGGATGTCGTTCGCCTTCCTGTCGATCGTCACGGTGTCAGTCGACTACGGCCTGGTCCAGGTCGCGTTCCAGCCGCTGATCGGCGAGGTCTACACGCCGACGAGCGCGGCGCTCGAGACCATCGTCGTGCTGGCCCTCCAGGCAGCCCTGATCATCTGGTCAACCCGCATCACCACCAGGGTGAACAACACCGCAGTCGCCACCGAAGTGATCGGGGTCGTCGGCTTGACCGTGCTGCTGATCGTGGTCGCGGCCATCCGGCACAAGGGGCACTGGGGGAACCTGGGCTCGAGCGGGGTGGTGCCCTCGGCCGGGTACTACAGCTGGCTAGGCCCGTTCATGCTGGCCACGCTGCTGGGCGCGTACACGATCGTGGGTTTCGAAGCGGCCAGCAACCTGGCCGAGGAGACGCACGAGCCGCACCGGACCATCCCGCGGGCCATGCTGCGCGCGGTGCTGCTGTCCGGCGCTGTCGGCATGGCGTTCCTGATCGCACTGAGCTACGCGACGAGCTCGATCAAGGCCGCCAGCACCAGTTCCGCACCGGTGGCGTTTATCGTGCAGGACGTGCTCGGCGGGCCGGTCCAGAAGATCTTCCTGATCTTCGTCTGCATCTCGATCTTCGCGTGCGGTCTGATCATCATGGTCACCAATAGCCGACTCATCTGGTCGATGGCCAGGGACAAGCGACTACCCGGCTACCAGCTCTGGCAGCAGGTGCCGAGGGCCACCGGCGGCCCGTCCTGGGCAACGATCCTCGCCGCGGTGCTCGGCGCTGTGATCACGCTGGCGCTGCGCACTCACACTGCCGCGCTGATCACACTGTTCACCGCGTCCACGATCATGCCCGCCCTGCTGTACGCAAGCACAGTGCTGCTGTACCTGTTCGCAGGCAGGCGGCATCGCGGCGCGTCCGGGCACTTCTCCCTGGGCAAGTTCGAGATCCCGGTGATCGCAGGCGCGCTGATCTGGCTGGCATACGAGCTGATCGTGCTGATCGGCCCGAGCGAGTTCCGCGATGCCCAGTACTACGTGCTCGGCGCGCTCGGCGTAGGCCTGGTGTTCTACCTCGTCCAGTGGCTGCTCGAGCCCGCCGCGATGCGTACCGAGCAGGGCGCGCACGGCCTCGAGGCACTCGACGCGTACACCACAAGGTCAGCCGACGGTCCGCCTGCGTGAACGTTCTGGCAATCGACCAGGGAACCTCGGCCACTAAGGCGCTTCTCGTCGGTCCCGGGCAGCAGGTGCTCGGGACCGGCGAGGCGCCGGTCCGCAACCAGGCAACTGGCGACGCGGTCGAGGTCGACCCGGAAGAGCTGTACTCCTCGATGCTCGCCGCCGGGCAGGCGGCCCTCACGGCAGCGAGCGGCGCGGCGGCCGACGCACTCGCTCTGGCCAACCAGGGCGAGACCGTGCTGGCCTGGGACCGGGACACCGTCCGTCCGCTCACCCGTGCGATCAGCTGGCAGGACCGCCGCTCGGCGACGATCTGCGCCCGCATGCACGCCGACGCGGGCCGGCTTGCCGAGATCACCGGCCTGCCGCTTGACCCGTATTTCGCCGCGCCGAAAATGACCTGGCTCCGGGAAAACCTGACAACCGACGGAGTCGTCACCACCACCGACACCTGGCTACTCGCGAGGCTCAGCGGGCAGTTCGTCACCGACGCGTCCACCGCGTCCCGCACGATGCTGCTCGACCTCGACGCGGCTGACTGGTCACCCGCCGCCTGCGAAGCGTTCGGCCTCGATCCGGCCGGCCTGCCGGACGTGCTGGACTGTGCCGGCATATCCGGCGAGACCTCGCAGTTCGGCAGACCCATCCCGGTGGCCGGCCTGGCCGTCGACCAGCAGGCGGCACTGCTCGCCGAGCGGTGCTTCGCGGCCGGCGAAGCCAAGTGCACGTACGGCACGGGCGCGTTCCTGCTCGCCTCGACCGGGTCGAACGCGGTCAGGTCGTCGGCCGGGCTGTCCGCTTCGGTAGCGTGGCGGCTGGCCGGATCGATCTCGTACTGCCTCGACGGCCAGGTTTACACGGCCGGGGCGGCAGTCGACTGGCTAAAGACGGCCGGCATCCTGACCGGCCCTGCCGAACTGGACGCACTCGGCGGCAGCGTGGCCGACAGCGGCGGCGTCATCTTCGTGCCGGCCCTGGCTGGCCTGGGCGCGCCGCACTGGCGCCCGGATGCCCGCGGCGCGTTCCTCGGCCTGACGCTCGGCACTAGCCGGGCGCACCTGATCCGCGCGGCGATCGACGGGCTGGCCGCGTCGGTCGCGCTGCTTGCCCGCTCGGTCGCCCGCGACCTCGGCGCACCGCTGACGACCCTGCGCGTGGACGGCGGCCTGACCAGGTCCGCCGTGCTGCTGCAGGCGCAAGCCGACTTGCTGCAGGTGCCGGTGGAAGTGTGCCGCGTGCCCGACGCCACCGCCCTGGGCGTCGCTGCCCTGGCCCGGCTCGGGCTTGGCGAGGCCACTAGCCTGGCCGAAGCGGTCGGCCCGGCCGACGTCCAGCGGGTCGTGGCGCCAATGATGAGCGCCGACGAAGCGGCGCACCGGCTCGCGCAGTTCGAAAAGGCCTTGACCATCATTACGGGAACGGGGTTATGACGGCTCTCGGTAGTTCTGCGGAGCCAGTCGCGGACGTGCTGATCGTCGGAGCCGGAGTCGTGGGCACCGCGATTGCCAGGACGCTCGCGCGCTACGACCTCGACTGCGTGATCGCCGACGCGGGCAATGACGTCGGCACGGGCACCACCAAGGCCAACACCGCGATCCTGCACACTGGCTTCGACGCCGTGCCCGGCAGCCTGGAGAGCACGCTTGTCCGCCGTGGCGCAGAGCTGCTGCGAGACTATGCACAACAGGCCGGGATCCCGCTGGAGCGAACCAGCGCGTTGCTCGTAGCGTGGTCCGCCGATCAGCATGCGGAGCTCGCCGGGATTGAGGAGAAGGCGCGCCGCAACGGCTACCTGGCGACCCGGTACGTTCCGGCAGACGAGCTGTACGCCCGCGAGCCACATCTCGGTCAGGGTGCGCTCGGTGCGCTGGAGATCCCGGACGAGAGCATCATCTGCCCGTGGACCACGCCGCTTGCCTACGCCACCGAGGCGGTACGAGCCGGAGTCCGGTTGCGGCTGCGCACCCGGGTGGTCGGGGTAACAGCCGCCGGCAGCTGGCACGAGGTCAGGACCGGCAACGGGACGCTCCGCTGCCGCTGGCTCGTCAACGCCGCGGGCCTGGAAAGCGACCGGATCGATGCGATGATCGGCGGCAGTGGCTTCACGATCCAGCCCCGCCGCGGCGAGCTGGTCGTTTTCGACAAGCTCGCCAGGCCGCTCGTCAGTTCCATCCTGCTGCCGGTGCCGACGGCGCAAACCAAGGGCGTCCTGGTCGCGCCGACTGTCTACGGGAACGTGCTGCTCGGGCCCACGGCGCAGGACGTCCCGGACCGCGGCGACACGGCCACCACCGAAGCCGGCCTCAGCTCGCTGCTCGCCGCAGGCCGCAAGATCATGCCTGACCTGGTACGCGAGGAAGTCACTGCGACCTACGCCGGCCTGCGGGCGGCGACCGAGCACCGGGACTATCAGATCCGGGTTGACGCCAGCCGCCGGTACGCCTGCGTCGGCGGGATCAGGTCCACCGGGCTGACGGCGTCGCTCGGCATCGCGGAGTACGTCGTCGACCAGCTGGCGGACGCCGGACTGGCGCTGCGTCAGCGCCACGGCTGCCCGCCGGCGCCGCCGGTGATGCCGTACATCGGGCAGGCTGGCCAGCGGCCATATCAAGACCGCAAGAAGATCGCCACCGACCCTGCGTACGGCGACATCGTCTGTCACTGCGAGCGGGTGACGCGAGGGGAGATCAGGGACGCGCTGGCCAGTTCGCTGCCGCCAGCCGACCTCGACGGGCTCCGGCGACGGACCAGGGCAACCAACGGGCGCTGCCAGGGATTCTTCTGCGCGGCGAGAGTCGCGGAACTGATGGCCGGGTCGGACCCTGCCCCAGCCAACCCTGCCCCAGCCAGCCAGGCAAAAGCCAGCCGGGCACCAGCCAGCCGGGACGGGCGGGCCCAGACGTGAACGTCGATGTGCTCATCGCCGGCGCCGGGCCGGCCGGGCTGGCGGCTGCCATCGAGTTGCGCAGGCTCGGCGTCGACGATGTGCTCGTGGTTGACCGGGAGCTTCAGGCCGGCGGCATCCCGCGGCACTGCGCGCACACCGGGTACGGCATCCGTGACCTGCACCGGCTGATGAGCGGGCCGGATTACGCGCAGCATTACCGCCGGGCCGCGAATGCGGCCGGGGTCGCGCTGCGTACCGGCACGACGCTCACCGGCGTGCAGCCGACGGACTGCGAACGAGCGGCTGCCGATGGCCTGGCTCCCGACAGCAGTGCCGGCACGACGCCAGCGCAAGAGCCGGGCGCGATCACAGCGACACTGACCAGTCAGGCCGGGATCGAGGCTGTGCGGGCCCGTGCCGTGCTGCTTGCCACCGGGTGCCGCGAGCGCCCGCGGTCGGCCAGGCTGGTGCCCGGCAGCCGGCCCGCGGGCGTGATGACCACCGGTGAGCTGCAGCAGCGCGTTTACCTGCACGGGCAACGGCTAACCGGCCGCGCAATGGTGGTCGGCGCCGAGCATGTCAGTTTCTCCGCGATGCTGACCCTGATGCACGCCGGAGCGCAGGTGACGGCACTCGTCACCGACCAGCCACGACATCAGAGCTTCGCCGCGTTCCGGCTCGGTGCGCAACTGCGCTGGCACGTGCCGGTCTGGGCGAAGACCACTATTACCGCGATCGCGGGCCGCGACGAGGTCTCCGCCGTCATGCTGCGCGACGAGCGCGACGGCAGCGTCCGGAGCGTGCCCTGCGAACTCGTGATATTCACCGGCGACTGGATCCCCGACCATGAGCTGGCCAGGCTCGCCGGCGCTGAGCTTGATCCGGGCACCCGCGGCCCGGCGGTGGATACCGCGCTCTGCACATCGGTTCCGGGGATGTTCGCGGCAGGCAACCTTATTCACGCAGCCGAGACGGCTGACGTGGCGGCGCTGTCCGGCAGGTACGCCGCAGGCAGCGTGGCTGCGTACCTGGCTGGCCGGCCGTCTGCCGGTCCCGCTGGGGGGGCTGGCCAAGCGAGTGGCCGGCGCGTGCCCGTTCCCGTCATGGTTGCCGAACCGTTGCTGTGGATCTCCCCGAACGGTGTCAGCCCGACCAGCCCGGAGCCGCCGCGCGGGCAGTTCGTGCTGCGCTCAGCCGCGTTCGCCAGCCGGGCGAGACTCGAGGTGCGCCAGAACGGGCGGTTGCTGAAGGCCGCGCACGCACGGTTGGTGCCGGGGCGGAGCATCCGGCTGGACGGCGGCTGGGCTCGCCGCGTCGATCCGGCCGGCGGACCGGTCCTGGTGACTGCGCAGTAGCAGGCAGCCATCCGGCGTTTTACGGTCCGCCTCAACAGCCTGCCCGAGAACGTGAACCGAACGATGGCCTGGCAACGACAATCTGGAACGTGAGCCCCGCAGCGCAGAACGCCACCGATGCGGCACTTCTGCGCGCGGTTACTGCAGGCGACGAAGCTGCACTGGCCGAGCTGTATGACCGGCATGCCGGATGGCTGCTGGTGCGGCTGCGGCGGCGGTGTGCCTCAGCGGACACCGTCGATCTCGCCTTGCAGGACACCTTTCTCACCCTGTGGCGCAACGCGAAGAGCTACCGGGGTCAGGGCGACGTCGCCGCGTTCCTCTGGGGCATCGCGATCCGCAGACTGATCGACGCGATGCGGGCCGAAAGCAAGGCGCTGCGCTCCCGCGCGCTGATTGCCCGCGATGCGGCGAGCGACCGGCTCGTGCAGTCGGCCGAGGACGAGGTGCTGCTTGGCATTGAGCACGGCAGGCTCGGCGAGGCGCTGACGCGGCTGTCTCCGGAGCTGCGTGCTGCCATGCAGGCGACGGTGCTGGACGGGCTCACCTGCGCGGAGGCTGGCCGGCTGCTGGGCGTCCCGGCCGGAACGGTCAAGTCGCGCTGCCACCGGGCCCGGATGCAACTGCGGGAGGCGCTGACATGACGGGCGAGGCGGGCTTGACCGGAGGCTGCAGGCAATGGGAGGTGCTGGCATGACGAACGCTGAGCCGGCCGGCTGCGGCGTGCTGCCGCCATCCGCTGTCGCGTCCTACACGGCCGGCAGCCTTGACCCTGCGTCGCAATGGTCGGTCGAGGCGCACGTGCCCGGCTGCGCAGCCTGCCGGGCGCTGCTGACCAGCCATACCGACGCAGGCCGGCTGGCCGCGAACCGGGCCGAGCTGCTCGTCAGGGTCGGCCTGCCCGACCCTGGCCCGCTCGGCAGGCTGCTCCGCCTCTGCGGTGTGCCGGACCACGTTGCGGTGCTGCTCGAGGCGACACCGTCGCTGCGCAGATCCTGGCTGGCGGGCGTGCTGCTGGTACTGGCCGTCGCCGTCGGCGCGGCGCAGCTAGCTAACATCCACGTTCTGCCCGGTCCGGGTGGGCCGCGCCTTGCCGCGACGACCGACTGGGCCACGCTTGCACCGTTCCTGGCGCTCGCACCGCTGCTGCCGCTCGCAGCGGTGGCGGCCGCATTCAGCCGGCCCGTCGACCCGGCCCACCAGCTTGCCAGCGCCGCACCAGTGTCGATGCTGTGGCTGCTCTGCGTCCGGACGGCGGCGATCGTCGCCGTGACGCTGGTGCCCACCGCGCTTGCGGCGCTAGCGCTGCCAGGGCCGATGTGGCTGGCTGTCGCATTGCTGCTGCCCGCGCTGGCATTGTGCGGCGCCGCGCTCGGGCTTTCGACAGTAATCCGCCCGGAGGTGGCAGTGGCCGGGGTGGCAGCCGCGTGGATGGGACTTGTCATCGCGCTGGCGGTGACGGCCGGCAAGCTGACCGCCGCTTTCGGCGGAGCCGCTCAGCTGACCGCCGGCGCAGTGCTGCTCGCAGGCGTCGCGCTGCTAGCGGCACGGCGCGACACGATCGACTACGGCTGGATGGAGTGACGATGGTGGCGGGGACAAGCGAGCAAGCAGTGGCGGCCCTCTCGGTCGAACAGCTGACCAGACGGTACGGGCGCACGGTCGCACTAAATAACGTGAGCGTCCAGCTAGATCGCGGCGTCATCGGCCTGCTCGGGCCGAACGGGGCCGGCAAGACCACACTGCTGTCGATCCTTGCCACGGTGGCATCACCGGACTCGGGCCGCCTGTCGGTACTCGGTTACGACCCGGCCGACCCGGCGCAGCGCCTGGAGATCCGGCGCAGGCTGGGCTTCCTGCCGCAGGATCTTGGTTACCACCGGCACTTTACGGTGGCCGCGTTCCTGGATTACGTGGCGATCCTGAAGGAGATCACTGACTCCCGCGCCCGGCATGCCGAGGTCGCCCGCGTGCTGGCCGCCGTCGACCTGACCGCCAAGGCGCGAGCCCGGATCCGCACTCTGTCGGGCGGTATGCGGCGCCGTCTCGGCCTGGCCCAGGCCCTGCTCGGCCGGCCGGAACTGCTGATACTCGACGAGCCGGTATCCGGCCTCGACCCGGAGCAGCGGCTGCGGTTCCGCGAGCTGCTGTCGCAACTGCCCGGCGATCCCGTCGTGCTGCTAGCTACGCATCAGGTGGAGGATGTGACGGCCGTCTGCTCGGCCGTGGTCGTGTTGCTGGCCGGCCAGGTCCAGTTCTTCGGCAGCCCGGCCGAGCTGGCCGGGCTGGCCGCCGGCCGCGTGTGGCTGGCAGCTGACCGTAACGCGAGCGCTGAGTTGTCCTGGCGGGCAGGCGACGGCCGCTGGCGGCACATCGGCACTACACCGGCTGCCGGGGCCGAGATCGTCGCGCCAACAGCGGAGGACGGCTACCTGGTGCTCTCCGGCGCGGCCGGGCGCGATGGAGCGGGCGCATGAGCCGGGAATCTGCGGCACTGCACGGACCACGCTCCCTCGTCACCAGTACTGCGGATGCTCATACGGGCGTTCGGCACGGCAAAGCTAGCTGGCCGGGAACGCGCACGCGTGTGCTGGTCCTGGCCAGCCGGCGCGAGGCTTCGCGGCTAGCCAGGAACCCGTTCGTGCTAGCCGGTCTTGCGACTTCGGCCTGGCTGATCTGGCTCAACAACCGGACCCTCGACCTGCCGGTAGCGGAGTACGGTCTCGGCCAGCCGGGTTTCTGGTGGGCCGCTGACGTCAGCATTGTGGCGTGCCTGCTTGCCGCCGCTGGCGGCGTGCTGATCGCCAGTCAGCTGGCGGCCAGCCGCGCCCGGCGGGACTCGATGGAGCAGCTCTACGCGAGCTATCCGACCCCGGCCGCGATGCGGACCGGCGCGCACCTGCTGAGTTTGACCGGCCCGGTAGTGCTGGCGGCGGCGCTCACTGCGGGTGGGGTGGCCTGGCTAGACAACCAGGGCACGCTCGGCTCGCCCCGGCTGTGGGTGCTCGCCGCGGGTCTGCTGCTGATCTGCCTGGCCGGCTCTTTCGGGGTCGCGCTCGGCAGCTGGCGGCAGCACCCGCTGTCCGGCCTGCTCACTGTCCTGGTGCTCGGCCTGATCGAGATCGACCTTGTGCTCAGCTTCTCGAACCCGATCCACCTGCCGGGCGGGACCGCCTGGCTGTTCCCGTGGAGCGCTCCGGGGTCCCTGCTCAATTCGCTGCCCGGCCTGACGGTGCCGTACCCGCCGCCGGCGCACCTGGCGGAGCTAGCCGGGCTCATCGTTCTCGCGGTCGTCGCGTCACTCTGGCCGGTGCTTGCCCGCCGCCGTGTCGCGGCAGTACTGGCCGTGGCCGGAATCAGCGTTACCTGCTGGAGCGGATGGCTGGAGGCAAAGCCGGTATCCGCGCCCGTGCTCAACACGATGGCCCGTGAGGTGACGCGGCCCGCTGATTTTCAGCGATGCCAGCTCGCCCGCCGTGTCCGGTACTGCTATTACCCGGCCTTCAGCCCGCTGGTACGGCAGTGGGCAGTTCCCGTCAACGGGGTGCTGGCGCGACTGCCGCGGGTTTCCCGGCCCGTGCTCACCGTCCGGCAGGTCTGGGATCTGGGCTTCTTCGTGCCGCCGCTGCTGTCGCCGACCGGACTGACGAGCAACGGCTCGCCGCCGCCGACCAGGGTGGTGACGACGGTCGGCGACTTTCAGCAGGCTCTCCCGGCTGATCCTGGCCTGATTTCTGGTTCGAGCGTTCCGCCCGTCTATACGAACGCCAGCTGGAGCAGCGGTGAGAACCTGGGCGCAGCACAGTTCGAGCTAGCCACCAGTACCGCTGAGTGGGCAACCGGGCTGCCGACGACCGGCCGCAGCGTGACGTATAACTATGCCTACCGAGGCGGCGGCAGCCAAAGCGGCACGGACGTCCTGGCCTGCGTGCCCGCTGGCCAGGCCCGCCAGTCAATTGCGCTGTGGCTAGCGGCCGGTGCCACGCCGGCGACTCGATCGTCGTTCGCACGCCTGGGCCCGCCTGTGTCGACTCAGGTCGGCAAGCAGTGGGTCGCCACTGTGACCGCGCCCGGGTCAGGCCCGTCCGCGGGCCTCATCGCGACCGCGCAAGGCGCAACGCTCGCCGCGGAAATGCTCCGGCTTCCGGACCGCACGGTCCAGTCAATGCTTGACGTCCGCTGGCACCACTGGCTCAGCCCGCATACGACAACGGCCGAGTTGGCCGCCGCGCTCGGGCTCAGACTGCCCGCGCAACCCGCCGCGCAGCCGGACCTCCCCTACACCAAAGGGAACGTGCAATACGGGACCTACACACCGCCCACCCAGATCTGCCGGTGACCGCTACGCGCCGGGCTCCGGCCCACGCGGCCGTCCCAAACCGGAGGCTGGCCGGGAGCCGGACGATGCTCGCCTGGCATGTCGCCGGCTTGATGCCGTGGGGACCATTGCTTGCCGGCTGCCTCACCGGCATCGGCGTAACTGCGGCGCTGCGGATATTCGCCGGCCCAATCGAGACGCCGGTAGATCTCGGCGCTGGGGTCCGGGCCAGTTTCGTACCGGTCGTCGCCGGGCTGGCGTTTCTGCTGCACGACCCCTGCCGGCAGCTGACAGGGGCGCTGCCGGCCGGGGCATGGCTGACGCCAGCCACCAGGATCGGCCTGGCGCTGCCGGTGCTCGCGCTGAGTGGCCTCATCCAGCTGCAGGTCGCCGCTCGCGCGCTAGCGGCCGACCTGAACGCTGCCGGCCAGCCGGCTGCGGGACTGCCCTGGCTCGCGCTCACCGCCGAACTCGCCGCCTGGTGCACGCTCGCGATAGCACTGGCCGCGGGACTTGACCGCACCCGATGGCGCGACCTGGCCGGGCTCGCCGCCGCAGCGCTCGCCCTGGCAATCGTCGGGGTTCTCGCGTTGCTCCCGTTCCACCTGCTGCCGGCAGCCATCATCGCTATGACAAATACACAGCGGCACCAGTGGACGGCCGCGTGGCGGCTGTGGATCACGGTCGGCGCCACCACGACCGTGATCGCAGGCTGGGCGGCCGGGGACCCGTGGCGGAGGGTGCGGTGGCCGCGATATCTGACGACTTTGCGCGCCTGGTGAGGCGTTGTCGCAGCCAAGTCGACGATTATCAGCAACAGCACTATGCATGCCGTCTCGCCCGCTATGCGCCGATTGTGCTCCGGCAACCGCTTACCGTCGCGGCCGGCCAGGCGGGCGGGATTTTCCGTGCAGGCCGCGACGCAGCGGTCCCGCGCCGCGGGCTTCGGGGACCCGACTGGCGTCGTCAGGCGGCGTCCGCGGATGAGACGGCAGTCCCGCTGCCAAAGCATCAGGCGAATCTCCGGCGCCGGATTGCCTGAGGGCCGCCAGTCTCGAGTTCCCGCCGAGCGGCAGTTCGAAGTACCCCAGCGTGTGCCAGGCGAGAATCGTCGGCAACAGCAGTATGCACGCGGTCGCGCCTACCACGGCGACGCTGATGAAGGCCTCGAACGGACTCAGCCCGCCCCGCTGGACATCGTCATAGGCAAACCGGGACAAGCCGAGTCCGACCGGGAACACCACCATGAGCCCTACGGCTACCGCTAGCGGGAACGCCGCCATGTGCTCGTTACCGGGGCGGGTATCGATAGGCAGCAGGGCAGCGCAGCCAAAAGCTGCCAGCACGTATATCCCGATGTGCATGAGGGCATATCGCGTCATAGCCACGCTGAGCGCCAGCAGGATGATCCCGACCATGAAGACGCCGATGTTGGCCAGGTGCTGACGCGACTTCATGCCGTCGATGATCCCGAAAACGACCCTGCCGCCGACCACGAGCGCTGCCCAGAAGCCCACTTCCGCGAGTTCGAGCAGATGCAGGTGGTGCGAACTTGGCACTCTTCCGGTGAGGTAATGAGGAGCGGTCAGGCAGACAACTGCACAGATTCCGTACAGCAAGGCGAGCCCCGGGTAAGCACGGAACCGGCCGGGAACAGGCCGGTTCAGTAGCCTCGCCGGCGCGCCGTCGGGCGGTGTGCGCAATGAGCCGGTCAGCATTATCTCCGCGATGAGCAGGACTCCCAGCACCAAGGGCAGGCTCCACCAGGCGATGGTTGTCCGGGTGAGGAGTGCGTAGGCAGGGGCAGCCGCCATGCCCGCCGCGAGCAGGCCATTCATCAGCAATATCTGCCGTCTGGCATGCAGCGGATTCAGGCTCACCGCGTAACACCGGAGGAATGAGAAAGTGAGCCCAGCGCCGGCGCCCACGAGTGCGGTAGCAGCTAGCAGCAGCGGGTAGCTGAGCGGCAGCCTCTCCGCCCACTCGGTCGCGATCAGGCACGCCATGCCCGCCAGGCTGCAACTTAGTCCGGCACGGTAAACCCGCTGGGCTCGGATCCAGCAGCAGATGTTTGCCGCGAACAACGCAGCAAGCACGGCCGCAATGAGCTGCGGTATGAACAAAGCGCCGTACTGAGCGAGCGTCAGGTCATAGTGGTGCCTGTTCACGAAGATTGCTGTGTATGCAGAAAAGATTACTATTACGGCGCCTTGAAGGACTGTGCCGGTATATATGGTGGTCCGGTCGTTCACCATCGCGGCCATGAAATCCCCTTGTCGCTGGCCAGCCCTTCCGTCCGCGAAGCAGCCCCGGGAGCCACTCCCGGAAGCCAGACAGCATGTCGGCCCGAAGCAGCGGTCCTGTCCGCGACGGCCAACCGCCGCCACTGCTCTCGCGAGTGGCCGGAACGCGGCCGCTATCTAGCCTGCGCACTTGGCGGATCGGCGGCCGGTAGCAGATGCGGCCCGGCAGGCATGCCTTCGGTCCAGATAGCTGGCGCGCCGCTCGATATCACGTCGATCGCGACTACCGGGGCAGCACGCCCGCACATGAGCCCTCAACTGGCAGCTAAATCCTGCCGCCCATGCATCCTGCGGAGAGAGCGACGCCGCAGGTCACGGGCACTGTTTAGATAGTGTGCCCAGATTATTGCCCGACAACCCGCCAAGGTTAGGCAGGCGAATCCGGCCCGGCATCGCTAGGCCCGGCGTCGCCCGCCGCAGCATCGCCTGCCGCAGCATCGTTCGCTACGGCATCGGCTAGCGCTGCCATGGAGGCGAACTCCCAGTCCGGGACGACGGGAGCTGGTGGCGCCGGCGTCGCTCCCCAGCCCGGCCGCCCCTTCCGCCGATTGATCCACACAGTCGGCAGGCCAGCCTGCTGGGCAGGTACGTGATCATGGAACAGACTCTGAGCCACGTGCAGCAGCGTGCCTTCTGGCACGCCCAGCCGGCCCGCTTCGGCGACGAGCGCCTCGAAGTTGCGCGGCGACGGCTTGTAGGAACCGACATCCTCGGCCGTGATCACGCTGGCGAACTCGACGCCGAGGCGCCTGTTGCTCGCCGCGAACGAGGCCCGGTCCACGTTCGACACGATGATGAGCTTGAACCGCTGGCTTAGCGCCGCAAGCGCAGCGGCTGAGTCAGCGAATGCCGGCCAGTCAGGCACCGAGTGTGCCAGCCGGTCCGCGTCGGCGTGGCTGACCGGCGAGCTAAGTTCGGCGCCGAGCGCGCGCATGCTCCGGGCAAGGATGTCCGGATACCGCTCACCCGGGCAGGCGGTCTCGGCGTCGGCCTCGTGGCGTGAGTAAGCGGCCAGCAACGCTTCGTCATCAAGATCAAGCCCTGCCGATCGTGCCCACGGACTCAGCACGCCGCCAAGTCCGGCTTCCCAGTCGATCAGCGTCCCGTAACAGTCAAAACTCAAGGCCTGGAAATCTGTCAACCGCACGGCCTATCCCTCCGGCGAGCACCCTGACGGTCCTAAACGGGTACCACGATCGTGTCCGCCTCGGCTAGCGCGATGCAGCGGCGATGCCGCATTGTCAGGATATACACCGGGGTGCTCTCACTGGCCGTTATCTGTCGACTGGCAACCGGAGCAGCCAAATGTCCAACCTCACTCCCCTTCTCGACCGGAACCAGGCCTTTGCCCGCACCGACGCCCGGCTGGGCGCTCCCCGCCTGCCATTCCTCCCGCGGCTGAGCCTGTACATCGTCACCTGCATTGACTGCCGGGTCGATCCAGCGCAGTTCCTCGGGATTCAGCTGGGTGAAGCGGTAGTGGAGCGCAACATCGGCGGCCGGGTCACTCCTGCTGTGCTCAGAGACATCGCGTACATCAGCTATCTGGTGGAGTCCAAGGCACCGGAAGGCCCGTGGTTCGAGGTCGCGATCATTCATCACACCGACTGCGGATCGACGTTGCTGGCCGATGACGAACTCCGTCGTGGCTTCGCTCAGCGCGTTGGCGTCGATGAGCGAACTCTGACCGACACCGAGGTGCTGGACCCGGCCCGGACCGTCCGCACTGACGTCGAGCGCGTGCTGTGGGCCGGGGAGATCCCGCCAGCCGTCCGCGTCTCCGGTCACGTCTATGACGTGGCGACCGGGGTAGTGACCACGGTTGTCGAGGCAACCAAGAAGTAACCCGCTCAGGCAATCGCCCGGCTGCCGTCGTCTCGAGCCGGCGGTGCCCGAACCGGCGCCGGCCTCGTCAACTACGTTTGGTGTCATGGCGACAACGGAAAGTGCCAGGAAATCCGGCACGCATCCCGGCCCTACCGTCTTCGTGCTCTTCGGTGCGACCGGTGACCTAGCCAAGCGCATGGTCATCCCGGCGTTCTACCAACTCGCCATGCAGGACTTGCTCCCCAGGCAGTGGAGACTGGTCGGCAACGGGCGTGGCGACGTCGCGCACGAAGACTTCCGCAAGCACGTGCACGACGTGCTCACCGAATTCGGGCCGAAGCCAGAGCAGCCCGCATTCGGCGACTTCGCGCAGCGCCTGTTCTTCGCGGGCGGCGGGTTCAGCACCGACGACCCTGGCAGCCTGCTCGACGTGCTGGGCGAGGCATGCAAGTCTCTCGGCGGCGAACCGCAGCTGGTGCACTATCTCGCGGTGCCGCCCGTCGCTTTCGGCGGGCTCACCAAGGCACTTGGTCAGCACCAGCTGGCTGCTGACGCCAGGGTGGTCTACGAGAAACCGTTCGGCACGTCTCCGGAGGAGTTCCGTGAGCTCGACCGCGCCGTCCATTCGGTGCTGGACGAGCAGCAGGTGTACCGGATCGACCACTTCCTGGGCAAGGAAGCAACCCAGGACCTGCACGTACTGCGATTCGCGAACGGCCTGTTCTCGGGTATGTGGAACCACGAGAACGTCGAGTCCGTGCAGATCGACGTGCCCGAGAAACTCGGCATCACCGACCGGGCGGTCTTTTACGACGCCACCGGCGCCGTGCTGGACATGCTCGTGACACACCTGTTCCAGGTCGCTGCCGAAATCGCGATGGAGCCACCTGCGAGTCTCGGCGCTACGGACCTGCAGGCAGCACGCGAGAAGGTCATCAGCAGCTTCCGGCCGCTCGATCCGGCTGAGGTCGTGCTCGGTCAGTTCTCCGGTTACCTGGACGTTCCCGGCGTAGCAGCGGGTTCCACCAGGGACACCTTCGTCGCGGCGCGGCTCTGGATCGATACCGACCGCTGGCGCGGCGTCCCGTTCTACCTGCGTACCGGTAAACGGCTGGCAGCCACGAAGCAGCGGGTCAGCCTCGTCTTGCGCAAGCCCGGCGGCCCGCTCGCCTCGCAGCTGCCCGAGGACTCGAACGTGCTGTCGTTCTCGCTGGCGGGTGACGGCGAGATCGACCTCACGCTGGTGGCCAAGAAGCCGGGCCCGGGGCTAGCGCTTGACAACGCCCGGGTGGCGGTGCCGCTAGCCAAGCTGAGTCATGCGGACCCGCTGCCGCCTTACGTCCGGCTGATCCACGATGTGCTCATCGGTGACCGCTCCCTGTTCACCCGGCCTGACGGCCTAGCGGCGGTCTGGAAGGTAGCCGGGCCGCTGCTGTCCAGCCCGCCGGCCGTAGTGCCGTATGCGGCGGGTTCATGGGGACCCGCCGAGGCACGGAAGCTCATCGCGCCCGGCCGCTGGCTGCTCGGCGAATGACACCTGGCGCTCCGAGCGCCGTCATCGCCATCTTCGAGGCTATGCTGACCCAGCCTCTGGTGATCCACTACTACGACCAGGTCTAGGCCTGGCACCGCGGCCGCTTGTACTGGTGTGCCACGGCCTGCGGTGGCTGCGACCGCTACGGCCAGCACGATTCCTACGACGGCGGTTGCCAGGTCGGGGATCGTGAACGGGGACCGGAAACCTGACGCCGACGCTGCGGGCGGCTACGGACGACGCCCGGCGAGTCGCGACCGTCGAACGCGCGACCTGAGCCGACCGGTTGGCTGTCAGCACGCGATCGCTTCGTTGTCGCACAACTGCTGACGCATCGCGTGCAGTGCGTAGTGGAGTCGGGAGCGGGCCGTCCCGTGCGGAATGCCTAGTTCGCGGGCGACCCCAGCCAGGCTGCCCCCGTTATAGAACGTCTCAACCAGCACTGACTGGTGGGCTGGGGACAGGTGCCGGAGTGCGGCGCACACCAGCTCCCGGTCTAGGACTTGGTCGAGCCCGGAGTCGGTCTGGCCGTCTTCCTCCAACGGCGCCTGGCTCGCCATTGGCCGTGTCCGTGTGGCCCGGTCAGCGTCGATCAGCAGGTTGCGCGCGACCCGGAACAGCCAGGGCCGGATTGGCCGGTCATCGGCACTCAGCGCGGGCAGGTGACGCCAGGCGCGGATGAAGGTTTCCTGCACGATGTCGTCCGCGCTCGCGTGGTCTGGGCAGAACCGCTTGACGTAAAAGTAAAGCGCGTCCGCGTGGCGGCGATACAGGTCTCGGATCTCGGCATCAGAGTCGCCGGGTAGCTGGCGATCATGGGCACTTGTGATAGCGGGCATGTCTACTATCACGGTTAGTAGCTGCTGTTCGTTCAAGGTCTCGGTTCCAAGTGCTGAAACCTAGGCCTGAAACTTGAACCCTGCACTTGCTCTATACGTGATAGTAGACAGCGGCGGTACGCCGCGAGTTGTCCATGTTCTGGAGTACGGGATGCGACGATTCGGTGAGCTCGAAGCGGCGATCATGGAGCGGCTATGGCAACGGGGCCGCCCGGCCCTGGTTCGCGAGGTCCTCGACGATCTGCGCGACGATCGTGCCCTTGCCTATACCACTGTGATGACCGTCATGGAGAATCTGCACCGTAAAGGATGGTTGCGACGGGAACGGGACGGCCGGGCCTGGCGCTATGAGCCAACCGGATCCCGGTCCGGCTACACAGCAGCATTGATGAAGGACGCGCTGGACGGCAGCTCCGACCGGCGCCGTGCTCTCGCGCACTTCGCTCTCCAGATGAGCCCCCACGACGCCGCTGTCCTGCGCGACGCACTAGACCAGGCGCTCCGCGATTCCGAAGCCGGCGAGGCACTGTGACGGTCGCAGTAATCCTGATCGCATACGCGGTCTGCGTCGGCACGCTCGGCGGCAGCCGGCTCGGCAGCGCGAAGTGGACAGCGCGCGCACCGTTTCTGGCGATTACGACGTACCTGTCCGCGAGCTGGTCCGTCGTCGCGGCGCTCGGCCTGGCCGGCCTGACGCTGGCGGTACACGCCACCGCCCTTGGCGGCGGGCTCAGCCACCTGATCGGGGCCTGCGTCCTGCGGCTACGTGAGACATACGGCACGCCTGGGGGCGCCCTGGTTGCAGGGCTCGGCCTGACCTTGGCCGGCGCAGTTGTGGCTCGTACCGCGCTAACTGCTGCGAGTCAGTTCCGGGCTGCCTGGCTGCAGGCGCGGCTGCACGCACAGACCGCGCGGCTTGTTGGTCGTCCCGAGCCGTCCCTAGGCGCCGTGCTGATCGAGCACTCCGAGCCTGTCGCCTACTGCGTGGCAGGCAGAGATCCGACGGTGATCTTGAGTACTGGCGCAGTCGATAGGCTCGATCCGGGTCAGCTCGGCGCCGTACTGGCACATGAACGAGCTCACCTGGCCGGTCGTCATCACCAGCTGCTGGCCCTGGCACATATCGGGCGGCTAGTCCTTCCGTTCCTGCCACTGATGCGCGAGGCGGACGTGCAGGTAAAGCGGCTGGTGGAAATGCACGCTGACGACGCGGCGGTGCGATCCAGCGATCCTCGCTCGCTCGCCACGGCCCTGGTCGTTCTGGCTACGAGCGCCACCCCTGCCCCGGCTCTCGCCGCGGCTGCCACCGACTCGGTTCAGCGGATCCACCGGCTTCTGCGACCCGCCGAACCCCTGAGCCCAGCACGGCGTCACCTGCTCCGCGTCACGACAGCATCGCTCATGCTGACGCCGATCCTGCTGGCCATCGCCCCGGCACTGCTCGCGCTTGCGCTCGGCCGGGTCGCATAGCTTCAGCCGGCGGTGACATGACCGGGCGCGCTGAGCTTTCGTCGCCTGGGACAGGGGCCAACGGGCCGGTCAACCGACCGGTCGGAGCGGAACCGGAGGAGGAGAAATGAAATACCACAGACGCGGGCCGTTTCGCTGCTGGACATCACGCTGGACTGGCAAGCACCCGGCGGCGCGGCCCACTCCGGCGCCGCTTCCGGCCGACACCGAGACGTCAAGTCATGGAACCATCGCGAGCGCCGCTAAATCCGGCGAGATCTGGGCGCGCGAGTCCGGGGCAGGCCAGGCGGGAGGATGCCGGGTTACGACCGGGGATGCGGTAGCTAGCGCCATGCAGCTGGCGGTCGGGCTTCTCACCGCGAGCCTGGATTCGCCGGAGTTGGAAGCCCGGGCGCTGCCTGTCCTTATCCCTCCGGACGCTGACGGCCTGGCGGATCTTATGGCTGGCTTGCACCTCATAGCTGAGCTCCTGATCCACGAACTGCATGAGGCGACCGGAGAGCCGCCGCAAGCGATCCTGCAACGGCTCGCTGTCCTCGCGGAGCATCGGCGGGGCTCGCCCTCGGCCGGTTAAGGCGTGGGCCACCGCGCACGCGCCAGGTGGCCGGTGCCGCAAACGATGCTCGTCGCGATCTCCTGAACACAAAGCGGCCTACTAATCGTGTTAGTAGATGACCGATTGTGCCGGGAGAGAGGCGCGATGACCGCGACTGGCCATATCAAACTCAAGCCCGACGAGCCGCCGCAGCTGGCCGCTGGGAGCTGGCGGCTCGCGTCGGCAGACTCGTTTGCTTCGTTCACCGCGCGACTACCGTGGCGCCGCGTGCGAGGCCGGTTGCCCTTGACCGGTCAGGTGCTCATAACCGAGTCGATAGAGGACTCGAGAGCGCTGCTCATCGCCACAACGAGCGCCGTCAGTACCGGGTCACCGGCCTTGGACCGGGTGCTCGCCGGGCCGGCGTTCCTGGACGCGCGCGGCTATCCGGAGATCAGTTTCGAGTCC
Source organism: uncultured Actinomycetota bacterium (assembly GCA_963831615.1). Classification (GTDB taxonomy): domain Bacteria; phylum Actinomycetota; class Actinomycetes; order Streptosporangiales; family Streptosporangiaceae; genus JAJYUU01. Next base: position 842,530 of record CAWHQU010000011.1, read on the forward strand.
GACCTGCTGATCTGGGTGCCAGCTGGCTGGCGGGCTATCGGCCGCCTCTGCGTCAAGAACGGCGAGCATGAACTGGCCTGCCAGTTCGGAATGCAGTTCGGCGACGCCAAGCCGGACGGCTCGCCTCGTCCCGTCGTGACCTGCAGCTGGGTGATCGACTCAGCGTGGATCACCAGCCAGCGGATTCCGGCACTGGACCGCCGCATCGAGATGACCTGCTCATTCCGCCTTGATCCCGACATGCGGAGCGCCACTCCCGGTGCAGTGTGACGGACGTCGCACCCAACGAGCGCTGTCCTGCTGAACCCGGGCACATCTACTACACGTATTAGTAGTTGAGCGTAGCGCTACCGCTGCCGACGCGGCACCAGGCCGGCGGGGCGGTGTGACAGCAGGAGGACAGAACATGTCTGCTCGTCTTGGCCCGGCACAGCCGCAGGCCACCGACGTAATCGTGCGCGCCGTAGGCGCGCTGGCCCTCGCGGCGCTGGCGGTCATCCACGTGGTCGACCTGCCCGGCACGCTAGGCCCGACCCCGCTGGTCGGCGCCGGGTACTTCGCGATCATCGCGGCCGCGGTGGTGACGGGCGGCGTGCTGATTGCCAGGTCGCACTGGCTCGCATGGGCCGCAACCGCCGGCGTCGCGACCCTGGCGATGGGGGGCTATGTGCTGACCCGCGCCGTTCCCGGCGGCTTCCTCGGCGATCACGCCGATATCGGTAACTGGCGCTGCCCGCTGGGCATCGCGGCGCTCAGCGTGGAGGCGATTCTCATCCTGCTCGCCGGGCTCGCCGCGTGGCAGTCACGAGGACGCGCCCGGCGGCTCGCGCCGCAGTCCTTGTCCGAGCAGGCGCTGCCGCGGATACCCGAATTCAGCCAGCGCCACCCAGGCTGAGCCGACCGGCGGCCAGCCGCCCTTGATGAGCGTGGCCGTCCTGGCCAGCAAAAAGGAGCACTGTCATGCCCATGTCCCACCCTGGCCCGCATGGCCAGGCCAGCGTGTCCCGTTGGCGGCACTGGCTGTTCCCGGCCGCCGTCACGAGCAGTCTGGCGACACTGCTGTTGGCGTCGGGCCGTACCTCCGGCGGCCCTCCGCTGACCTATACCGAGTTCGTGGGCGACGTCCACGCCGGCACTGTGCGTGCGGTCACGATCGGCCCGGCGGGCCAGGTCAGCGGCAGTCTCGCCAGCGGGCGTCCGTTTACCACCACCATCCCGGTCGCTCTCGGCGGTAACACCCTCGCCGGTGATCTGGCGGCGCACCACGTTCAGGTCAGCGCCACGACCGGGATGACGTCCCCGCTGCTGTCGGTGCTGCTTGGCCTGCTTCCGCTGCTGCTGATCGGCGGCCTGCTGTTCATGTTCGTCCGCACCACTCGTCGGCACGCAGACGGCCTGACCGGGCTGGGCAATGCCGGAGCGCTGGCGAAGGCCAAGGCGCGGGTCATCAGTGACGAGCGTCCGGTCACCAGGTTCTCGGACGTGGCGGGTTATCCGGCCGTGAAGGCCGAGGTCATGGACGTCGTTGAGTACTTGCGGGACCCGGACCGGTACCACCGGGCCGGGGCGCGCGGCCCGCGGGGTGTGCTGATGGCGGGGCCGCCCGGTACCGGTAAGACGCTGCTCGCTCGGGCAGTGGCCGGCGAGGCCCGCGTCCCCTTCCTGTCCGTCTCTGGCTCCAGCTTCGTGGAAATGTTCGTCGGAGTCGGCGCGGCCAGGGTCCGGGACCTGTTCGAGCAGGCCCGCACCCTCGCCCCGGCCATCGTCTTCATCGACGAGATCGACGCCCTCGGCGCCCGCCGTGACCATAGCGGTTTTGGCGGCCACGACGAGCGGGAGCAGACCCTCAACCAGCTACTCGCCGACATGGACGGATTCGACCAGTCCAGCGGGGTCGTCGTGCTCGCTGCCACCAACCGGCCCGACGCATTGGACCCGGCCCTGCGCCGCCCCGGCCGGTTCGACCGGGAAGTCCTCGTCCCGCTGCCCGACCGGGCCGAGCGACGCGCCATCCTCACCGCACACGCCCGCGACAAGCGCCTCGACGCCGACGCCGACCTGGATCAGGTAGCCGCCGCCACTCCCGGATTCTCCGGCGCCGACTTGGCTAACCTGGTCAACGAGGCCGCCGTCAGCGCGGTCCGGGCCGGCCGCATCAGCCTGACGGCTGCCGACTTTGCCAGCGCCCGCGACCGTGTGCTGCTCGGTACCCGGCACACCAGCCCGCTCGTCCCGACGAACTCGCCACCGTCGCTCTCCACGAGGCCGGCCATGCCCTGGTGGCCGTGCTATCACCGCACGCCGACCCGGTCAGCCGGGTGACCGTCCTCGGCGCCGGGCAAGCCCTCGGCCTCACCGAGACGCTGCCGGCCGATGACCGGCGGCTCTACGGCGAGAGCTACCTCACCGACACCCTCGCCGTGCGGATGGGGGGCCGGGCCGCCGAGCGGCTGGTCCGCGGTGAGGCATCGACCGGCGCCGCCGACGACCTCGCCTCCGCTACTGCCCTGGCTACCCAGATGGTCTGCGAGTTCGGACTCAGCGACAAGGTCGGGCCGGTCAGCTACGCAGGCAGAGCCGGTGACCAGCCAGTTACGGCACTGGGACGCACCTACTCCGAGCACACGCAGTGGCTACTCGACCAGGAAGTCGCCGCGCTCCTGGCAAGGGCCGAGGCCCGCGCCCGGGATCTGCTCACTCGCCACCGCGAGGCTCTCACTCGGCTCACGGCTGCCTTGCTGGCGCAGGAAACCATTACCGGCGACGAGGTCCGCGCGCTCGCGGCGTCGGCCGGGCCGACGCCGCCGGCCGCGCTGCCCGGCGGGCAACCCGATTGCCGGGTCGCTGAACCGGACGCATCTACTAACCGTATTAGTAGATGGTTCACATCAACAAGGAGGAACTAATGAAGCACCCACGGATCATCATCGCCGGCGCTGGCCTGGCCGCCCTGGCGGCGGCCGGCGGCATCACCGCCGCCTCGGCAAGCGGCACAGCCAGCAGCCAGTCGCCACGCGCCCGGCGACCGTGCGCACCGCATCTGCGACCGTCACGGGCAAGACAGAGACCATCCTGGTCAGCAGCCAAGGGCCTGCCGCTGTACATCTACCGGCCCGACACGGCCACGACGTCGCTTGTCACCGGCGGCCTGGCCGGGCTGTGGCCGCCGCTGACCTCGCCCGCCGTCGCAGGCGCCAGGGTGACCGGCAAGGTCGCCGTGCTAGCGACGTCAACGGCCAGCAGGTCACCTACAACGGTCACCCGCTCTATACGTTCGTCGACGACCGCGCTGGCCGGGTGACCGGTCAGGGCGTCCAGAACTTCTTCGTGGCAACGCCCGGCATCACGTCGATAGGCGCAGCAGGCGGCGCGGCCGCACCTGCCGCGCCCGCCGGCGGTTACGGCTACTGAGCAGGTCACGCGCCTGCCGGCGAGCATGACAATCACCCGCAGCGCCTCAGCCGGCGGGAGCGGCAGACGCGCCGTCCGGATCGCCGCTACCACCATCGCGGTAGCGGTCCTGGGCGGCGCGGCGGTTGGCGACCGGGCCGACATAGCTGCGTCGCTCACGTTCCTCGGCCATCTTTACTGGCTGTGGATACCTGTAGCCATCGCCCTGGAAGCGGTGTCCATGGCTGCATTTGCCTGATGCAGCGCAGGCTGCTCGCGACAGGCGGAGCCAGCGTCGGCGTCGCGAGCATGCTGGGCACAACTCTCGCTGCCAACGCGCTGTCGGTGTCGATTCCGCTGGCCGGGCCGGAACTAGCTGCGGCCTTCACGTTCCGCCGTTACACGAAACATGGGGCCGACGCGCCACTCGCCGGGTGGTCGCTGCTGATAGGCGGGGTGGTCTCTGCTGCTACCGCCGCCCTCGTCGTCCTTGGCGGTGGCCTGGCGTCCGGCAATGTGCTGGCGACGGGCATCGCCGTGCCCAGCGGCGTGCTCGCGATCGCGGGATTGCTCGCGCTCGGGGCTGCCGTGCGCAGACCGCGCCTCGCCGCTGCCCTCGGGCGCCGAGCGGCATTGGCCCTGAAGCCCGCGGGACGGCTCCTCCGCATCCCAGCTGGGGATCCTGCCCAGATCGTCGGGGTCTGGGCAAACCGGCTTGCATCACTCCAGCTCGGGTCGTCCGGCTGGATGACGGTAACCGGCCTCGGCTTGGCCAACTGGCTTGCCGACGCCACGGTGCTGGTCGTGAGCATCCGTGCCGTCGGCGGTCCCGTTCCCTGGAACTACTTCTTGCTTGTCTATAGCGCTGGCGTTGCGGCACAGAGTCTTAACATCACGCCGGGTGGTCTCGGAGTGGCCGAGGGAGCCATGAGCCTGGCCCTGGTCGCCACCGGGTTGCGCGCCAGCCAGGCGCTGGCCGCGGTACTTCTCTATCGCCTGGCCAGCTTCTGGCTGGTCGCGCTGGCTGGGTGGCTGGTCCTGCTGCTTCTGCGGCGCGACAAACCGACCAGGCAAGCGCCAGGAGGGGACGCCATGGTGGCCGATCACGAGCTCGGTACTGTCGGATGGCCCGCGCTCGGTAGTCACGAGCTGGTACTGCTGCACGGCCAGCCAGGCTCTCCTGCCGACTGGGATCAGGTTATCGAACGGCTGCCTCCTCAGCTCCGCGCCGTCGCGGCAGACCGGCCGGGATACGGCAGCAACCCGTTGCCCGCAGGCGGGTTGGCTGCCAACGCCCATGCCCTCATCAGCGACCTGAACGCGCGCCGGATCGACCGGGCCGTCCTGGTCGGACATTCCTACGGGGGCGGAATCGCGTTGTCGGCAGCGAAGATCGCACCGGACCGAGTGGAAGCGGTCGTCCTGCTCGCGAGCGTAGGACCAGGCTGTATCAACATCTGGGACAGGGTGCTGGCTGCGCCCGTGATTGGACCGATGTGCGCATTCATAGCCTGGAAGCTGACCCCGTGGATTGCCCGCGTGCGGCTCGCGGCAGCCCGCAAATCAGCCACGCGCAGTCTGCGCCCGGACGAGCACGTGAACTGGCAGGTCTGGGGCCACGGAGATAACGAACGTGGCACCTTGTGGCGCACGTTCGTCATCGAGCAGCGCTCCCTGCTGCGCGAAGCTACCGAACTGGAGCGCGGCCTGCCCTCGATAACGGTGCCGGTGCTCGTCATCGCCGATCCACGGGACGCAATAGTCGGGGCGCAGACCGCTCATCGGCTTGCGAAAGCCCTGCCGGATGCCAGCCTCCGGCTGGTCCGCGGCGCTGGTCATCACTTGCCCAGGCGCGCCCCGAGCGCGGTCACCAGTGCGATAAGCGCGTTCCTGACAGCGCTCGACGCCGAGCGACCAATAAGCGCGGTGTCCGAAGCTCGCGAATCGCTGGCGCGGACCGCACCGGCGTGAACAGCTGAGCGCTCCTATCCGTGATAGTAGACAGGTCCGGACTACGGACCGGTGGCAACCGATCGGGAGGATTAAGTGCGCAGCACCCGTCGCGGGTCAGCGGGCCGCCAGCTCGCTAGGCCTGCCCAGACCAGCGGCATGCGGAACGGTGGCGCTAAGGCGCGAGCCCGCGAGCGGATCACCGCGCAACGCGCCGCGCGCAAGCGCGCAGCGACACGCGCGCGGCTCCTGCTGTCAGGAACGGCGGTCGCCGTCGTGCTCGGCGTCGCCGCCCTGTTTGTCGGCCTCGAATCACCCGCGGCGCCTGCCGCAACGGGCGAATCTCAGGCACCGTCGGTGGTCGTCCGCGAGGCGACTACCGTCCCGCTGAGCGTCATTTCGCGCGTGAGCATGCGGCAGGCGGCCGCGCCCTTGCAGGAGGTCGCGAAGCCAGGTCCACCGCTGACGGTCGATGGCAAGCCGACGATTGTGTTTGTCAGCGAGGAGTCCTGCCCGTTCTGCGCAGCGGAACGCTGGCCGCTTGTCGTCGCGCTTTCTCACTTCGGCACTTGGAGCAATCTCGGCTCGACCAGGTCGTCGGCGACCGACGTGTTCCCGGACACTGCCACGTTCTCGTTCCGCACGGCTCGTTACCACAGCACCGAGATCACGTTGCGTACGACGGAGCTGGCTGACAACCTAGGCCAACCTCTGCAGTCTGAGACGCCGCTTGATGCCAGCCTTATCGCAACCTACGATGTGCCTCCGTTCGTGAACAGCGCCGACCAGTCCGGAGCCGTTCCCTTCCTCGACATCGCAAACCACTACATCCTGGCCGGGGCCCAGTACAACCCTCAGGTCCTAGCCGGCCTGTCCGCCCCGCAGATCGCCAGCGAGCTTCGCAACCCGTCAAGTCCCGTCGCCCAGGCGATCGACGGGTCCGCCAAGGTCGTCGTCGCAGCCATCGAGCACATCCTGCACTCGGCTCCCCGGCCGCCCGTCTGATCCAGACCCGAGGCCGCGCGATTCGTCGCGGAGCAACCGGTACCTCAGAAATAGGTACGAGGCGCGCCGGCGCACGCTGATCAAGTCGGTCGGTTCCGCCCTGGCGGGCAGAATTTCTTGTGCGGAGACCAGCCCAGGGCGGGCGGTTTCTCCCCGGCCGGCCAGGACCGGAGAAACGGTGAGGAAGAGTTCATCCAGCACTTCATCGGCTACGAGCTGGCCGAGCAACCGCGGGCCGCCTTCAGTCAGCACCATGGCGCCACCGCGTGCCCTGAGAGCGTCGAGCAGCTCCGCGGACCGCAGCCCTGCCCGATCTCCCAGGTCGATGACCGTGGACGCAGGCGGAAGGCGCCTCTGCAGCCGCCGGGCCCCGGTTGTCGTGGTCAAGATAAGCGCGCCGGCTCGGAACGCAGGATGCTCAGCGGGTACCTCCCCGGATTGGGTGACAACCGCGAGCTGCGGATCGGCCGCTGGCTCAGACTCCGGCGCAGAGCGGCGTATCCATCCGCAGCTTCCGGACAGACATAGCTCGGGGTCCACCGGTGATCCGGTGTCGCGCGGAGAGTGCCTGCGCCGATCAGGACCACGTCCGCACACGCGCGGAGCAGGCCCATGACGAACCGGTCAGCCGGCTCGCCGCGGCTGATCTCGGATCCGGATGATGGGTATTCCGGGCCGAGAGCGGTTACTCCGTCGACGGACGCGACGAAGTTGGCATACACGCAGCGTCGCGGGAACCCGAGATCCCCGCCATAAATGTCCGCCAGTTCCTGCGGCAGACCCCAGACCGGGACGCCAGCCTGCTCGTACAACATGGTCAGGTGCGGCAGCGGGGAAGCTGTCGGGGCAGCAGCGCTCTGTCCCGCCATGCCGGTCAGCCGGGTCGGGTGCACAGGTGGTAGAACTCGTCCCGCAGCTGAGGATCATCGTCGTAGTTGCCCCGCCAGTAGGTCGTGCGGGTACTGGACTCGATCTCCATGACACCGCGCATCTGCGTGCACAGATGCTCCGCTTCCAGGTGGACCGCGACGCCATGGGGGTCCAGGATGCGCTCCAGCCCATCGGCGAGCTGCTGACCGATCCGCTCCTGCACCGAGAACCGGCGCGCGAACAGCCGGACCAGCCGAGTCAGCTTGGACAAGCCCAAAATGTGCTCGTGCGCGATGTAGCCGATGTACGCCTGGCCGAAGAATGGCAGGCTGTGGTGCTCGCACAAGGAGAAGAACGGTATCGGTCCCTCCACCACCTGGCTGATGCGGCAGTCAGGTCCGCCCCGGCATTCGGTCGGAAAAGCGGTTACCAGTTTTTCGTCGCCCTCATAACCGCTAGTCGCGTCGAAAATCGCCCGCAGGAAGCGCCGCGGAGTATCGGTCGTGGCCTGCGTCCCTGCCGGCATCCCCATCGCAGCAAAGATCTCCTGCATATAGCCCTCAAACCGCCGCCACTGGTCTGGATTAATCGCCCGGGGCGCTACTGCCGCCCACCCGTCCTGGGCGCGCTCGACTTCATCTCCAGCAACGCCGCCCATGGTTGATGGCCGGTCCAGGTACTGCCGCTCCCCGCTCACCTGCTCCACCCCCCGTCCCAGGCCGCGCACCAGCAGCCCGGATAGCTCACCCTCAGCACCATCGTCCCACCAGGGCCTGCAAGGCAGCCGGCCCCTGGGGCCCCGATAGCGGCGAGCTAGCCTTGTCTTGGCTGATGGATTACGCGGGGGTGACCAGTCGCTTAGCGAGGGGGCATTGGCCATGTCGGAGATCCGGCAGCAGTATCACGCCGCGTCCGTTTTGGGCGCACCGGGACAGGTCTATGCCGGCCCGGCCCAGCTGAGAATCCCGCCGAACCTGTTCGGCATCCCGCTCGGACTGGCCGGGCTGGCTACCGCGTGGCATGCTGCCGGGACGAAACTGGGCACGCCGAGCGCGGTTCCGGATTCCATCTACATCCTTGCCGCCATCGTGTTGCTGGTCCTGGCCTGCCTCTATGCTGCGCAAGGCCCACGCCGTGTGCTTGCCGACTTGCGAGACCCGGTCCAGGCCCCTTTTCTGGCTGTGCCGACGATCACTGCGATGATGCTGGCCGCGGCGCTGGCTGCCGTGTCCTTCGCAGCCGGACGCGCGCTTGTGGTTATCTTCCTGGCGGTCACTATGGTCGTCGCGGGCTGGCTCGGTGGCCAATGGATCGCAGGCGATCCTGACCAGGCCTCCGTTCATCCCGGCTACTACCTGCCCAGCGTGGCCGGCGGCCTCGTGGGCGCTATCACCCTGTCCCAGGTTCACCTGCACGGGCTGGCCGAGGCGGCCTTCGGCGTCGGCATTCTGTCCTGGGTGATCCTGGGCTCAGTCGTACTGGGCCGCCTGATCACCACCAAACGCCTGCCAGCAGCTCTACAGCCCGTCACCGCGATCGAACTGGCACCGCCTGCCCTGGCCGGGGTTGCCTGGTTCGCCCTGGCCGCTGGCCGCGGCATCAGCGTCATCGCCTATGCCATCGGCGGGTACCTAGTCCTGATGGCCCTCGTCCAGGTTCGCCTCATCGCCGTCTACCGCAAACTCCGGTTCTCACCCGGATTCTGGGCCTTCACCTTCTCCTACGCCATCGCGATCACCTGCGCACTGGACTGGATAACCAGAACCAGCCCGCCCGGCGCCATCGGGTACGCCATTGCCGCGATCGCCGCGATCACCCTGTTCATCGGAGCAATCGCCGCGCGCACCGTCGCAGCTATCGCTCGCGGTCAGTTCCTGGCACGACCAGCCGACAGCCTGCCAACCCAGCGGACAGCCACGCCAGGCTGACTGTCCGCACGGGGCAGCCGGCCCCGGCTAACATCGGGCGGCATGATGGTGGCCGTCGGCTCGCTGAACTCTGCCAAGGTCGAGGCGGCCCGGCTGGCCTTCAGCGCCCTCTGGCCGGGACAGGTTCTGAACGTGCGCGGTTACGAGGTCTCCTCTGGCGTAGCGGACCAGCCGATGACGGACGCCGAGACAATCCGCGGCGCGCGGAGCCGGGCTGCGACCGCGATGGGTGCCGCGCAGGCTGATTACGCCGTCGGCATCGAAGGCGGGCTGCAGCAGACCGAGGGCTGCTGGTTCAATTCCGGCTGGGCCGTGGTCGTCGACCGGGCCGGCCGGGAAGGCCTCGGCAGCACGCTGCGGATGCAGGTGCCCCGCTCGCTGATGGAACTCGTGCTGGCAGGCCGCGACCTCGGCGAGGCCTGCGACCTGGTCTTCGGTCCGGGAGGCGGCCAGCGCACCGAGGGCTTTGTCGCAGCCATGACCGGCAACGCTATCCACCGAGCCGGCGCGCTGCGCGATGCGGTCATCGCCGCGCTGACCTCGTTCCTGCCCGCTAACGCCGAGCAGCCCCGGTAGGGCCCGTGGCCAGGCCTTCGTACCCAGTTGGCGCCGAGGTGACCGCCGCCTCGCTAGCGGGCGACGTGCACCCGGTCCTGCGCCGGCTGCGAGCGGCCGAGCCGGTCTCCTGGCTGCCCGCACTGAACTGCTGGCTGGTCACCCGCGCCGCCGAGGCCGACCAGGTACTCCGCGATCCGGCATCATTCACCGTCAACGATCCGAGATTCACCACGGCACGCGTGGTCGGCCCGAGCATGCTGTCGCTTGACGGCGCCGAGCACTCGCGGCATCGCGACCCGTTTGCCACCGCGCTCCGCCAGCCTCAGGCGCGTGCCGCGCTGACCCGGGCTTGCGACCGCGAAGCCGCCCGTCTCGTCGCGACGCTGGCATCGGGCCGGAGCAGTACTGACCGGAACGGGGCTGAGCTGCGACGCGGCCTGGCCGGACAACTTGCCGTTTCGGTGATGGCGGAGATGCTCGGGCTGGACGTCGCGCCAGCGCAACTACTCACCTGGTATGACGCCATCGTCGCGGGCGTTTCCGCGCTGTCCGAAGGTGACGGTCCGGCCGCTGCCGTGCCCGCGACTGCCGCCGTGGCGTTCGGCGAGCTGAGCGAGCGCGTTGCGGCAAGCTTGCAGCGGCCCGACGCGCAGTCTGTGCTCACTGCGGCTGCCGGGCGCCTGGCTGCCGGTGAGATCGTGTCGAACGCCGCGGTCTTGCTGTTCGGCGGCATCGAGACGACCGAGGGAATGATCTGCAACACGGTCTGGTACCTGCTGCGCAACGAGGCCGCGCTCGGTGAAGTCGCGGCCGACCGGAGCCTGACCGGCAGCGCAGTCGAGGAAGCGCTCCGGCTGGAGCCAGCCGCCGCGGTTGTCGACAGGTATGCCACCGCTGACATCGGGCTGGGCGGTGCCCAGATCCGGCGCGGCGACCTGGTCACCGTGTCGCTAGCCGGAGCCAACCGGGATCCGGCAGTATTCACCGATCCCGATCGGTTCGACCTGCACCGCCCGAACGCGCGGCAGCACTGGTCCTTCGCAGTCGGCCCGCACTTCTGCGTAGGCGCGCAGCTAGCCAGAGCCGAGGCGCAAGCGGCGCTCGGCGCGCTGCTCAGTCAGCTGCCCGGGCTCCGGCTGGATCCTGACAGGCCGAGTGCTCCCCAGGGACTGGTGTTCCGCAAGCCGCCGACCCTGCACGTGCGCTGGGACAGCTGATCGCGGCATGCGTGCTGGTGGTGGCTGATAAGCCGCAGCAGGTAGCGGCTCGACGGCGTGGAAACTCCGCCTGGCCGCAACCGCCTAGCAGAATCAGCCAGATAGGTGCGGGAGGAGGTTGCGTGAGCGGGCTTGCCGTCATGGAGATCTGCGCGGGTGCCGGGGGTCAGGCTCTCGGCCTTGAGCAGGCAGGATTCAACCACGCCGCGGCGATCGACATCGACCCGGACGCTTGTGAGACCCTTCGCCGTAACCGCGGCGCGGACTGGAAGATCATCGAAGGTGACGTCGCCAGCGTTGACGGGCACGGCTTCGCTGGCGTCGACCTGTTCGCGGGCGGCGTGCCGTGCCCGCCGTTCTCGATTGCCGGGCGCCAGCTTGGCGACGCCGACGACCGCGACCTGTTCCCTGAGGCGCTACGGCTCATCGCGGAGATCCGCCCGCGCGCCGTCCTGCTGGAGAATGTCCGCGGCCTGGCTGCCGCGAGGTTCGACGGGTACCGCGGCCAGGTCCTGCAGCGGCTAGCTGATCTCGGCTTCCGGACCTGGTGGCAGCTAGTCAACGCAAGTGAGCATGGCGTGCCGCAGCTACGGCCGCGATTCGTGCTAGTCGCGATCGCGCGGCCGTGGGCGGCCGGGTTCCGCTGGCCTGAGCCACTGTCCGCCCTGCCACCCACGGTCGGCGCCACGCTCGGGGACCTGATGGCTTCAGCGGGATGGCCGGGCGCGGCGGACTGGGCCCGGCGGGCAGACCGGATCGCGCCGACGATCGTCGGCGGCAGCAAGAAGCACGGCGGCCCTGATCTCGGGCCGACCCGCGCCCGTGCGGCCTGGCGTGAGCTGAGCGTGGACGGCCTCGGCATCGCCGACGGCCCGCCAGGCCCTGGTTTCCCGGCCGACCGGCCGCCGAAGCTCACCGTGCCGATGGTGGCCCGGCTCCAGGGTTTCCCGGACTCCTGGCAGTTCACCGGCCGCAAGACCGCCGCCTACCGGCAGGTCGGGAACGCATTCCCGCCGCCAGTCGCCAGGGCTCTCGGGATGGCGATCGCCGCCGCGCTCACAGCTAGCGGGCAGCCGCGGCCCGGCAGGCTGGCGCTGGCCGGTGACGAGCCCGTTTCCTGCTAGGTCGTTAGTTCTGTCGTCTGGCGAGCAGCCTGCGCCTCGTGGCCGGCTGCGGACCCTCGTCATCCTGGCTGAGCACGACGAAGCCGGGCGGAAGGAGCGAAGCGGGCTCGCCGGGTCGCAGGCACCACTCCGCTGGCACGTGCGGATGGTCGATGCGAGCCGCCTCCGTCAGCGCCTGCCAGGCGAGAACGCCGCCGGCCCGAACCGCAGTCATGGCGCGCGTGAAGACCGCGAGATCCCAGTAATTTGTGCAGAGCACAAGCGAGTATCCGGCGGCGGGCGGCTGCCAGCTGCCGAGGTCGGCCAGGACGGGCGTGATCAGGCCGCCGAGCCCCCGGCGCTGGGCCTCGTCGGCGAGCATGCCGAGTGCCACGTCGGATGCGTCGACAGCGGTGACTGGCCGTCCCGTCGCCGCGGCCAGCACTGCGCTGCCTGACGGGCCGCAGGCCAGTTCGAGAACAGGGCCATCTGGCAACGGCAGCGCCAGCGCCGCTTCGGCCACCGGGTGCGGGGCGAATGACGGCTCAGAGCCGCTGTAGCGCGCGTTCCACTTCAGCCGGTCGGGATGACCGGCCAGCTCCGGCGGGATCGGCTGCATGAGGCGGAGAATAGCTGTCCTGGCCTGGCGGGCCAGAGCGCAGGCCGGCTGAGCGTGAACCCGGCTGGCGCGGGCTGGCCCTACCATGTTCTCCAGGCCACGCAGGATCCGAACGGAGGCACATGACCCGGCCGAGCTTGAGCGAGGTGAAATCGGAAGGCCAGCCGCGCTGGGTCGTCGACCGGGTGAATGACGAGCACCTGTTCGGACGTCTGTACATGCGCAAGATCTCGCCGCGGGCCACCTGGCTGCTGGCCAGGATGGGCTGGTCACCCAACGCCGTCACGCTGGCATTCATCGTGTGCGGGGTGGCGGGCGGCGTGGTGATCGCGTTCGGTGGCCTGGCGACGGCGGTTGCCGGGGTGATCCTGGTGCAGCTGGCGCTGCTGTTCGACTGCTCGGACGGTGAACTGGCCCGGCTCACCAAGCGAACCTCGGCGGGAGGCATCTACCTGGACCGGGTCGGCCATTACCTGTGCGAGAGCGCGATGCTGATCGGACTCGGCGTGCGCGCCCAGGGCGAGCTGACCATCTCTGGCAAATACGTGACGGCAGGCCTGCTCGCCGCGGTCCTAGCTTGCCTGGTCAAGGCTGAGACGGACAACGTCATCATCGCGCGGGCGGTCCAGGGCTTGCCCCCGGCACACGACAATGAGTCACTCAAGCCGCGCGGGGCGGGGCTGGCTACCGTCCGGCGCGCGGCCAGCCTGCTGAAGATCCACCGGATCATCCAGCAAATCGAGCTGTCCGTGCTGGTTCTGCTGGCCGCGATCGCCGACCAGATCGCTGGCGGGCTACTCGCCACCCGAGTGCTGCTCGTCGCATGCCTGATCGTGGCCGCGCTGATGGTGATCGCGCACCTGGCCGCGATCATGGCCTCCCGGCGCCTGTCGTGAGCGCGGCAGCGGGCGCCGGGCCTGGTCCTGGCCTGGGGCGGGCCTGGGGCGGACGCGGCACCCGGCATCGGCGAGGCACCTGGCATCGCGGTGTCCTGCGTGATCATCACGATGGGCACCCGGCCCGCCGAGCTTGAGCGGGCCATCGCGAGCACGGAGCCGCTGCGCGCCGCCGGCGTTGAACTCGTCCTGGTCGGGAACGGCGCTGACCTGCCGCCGGTCCCCGACCAGATCAAGACGGTCCGGCTGGCGGACAACCTCGGCGTTGCGGGCGGCCGCAACGCCGGAGTCGAGGCCAGCTCTGGCGATGTCGTCATGTTCCTCGACGATGACGGCTGGTTCTCCGATCCCGGCATCGCCAAGCATGTGGCTGACCGGTTCGCTGCCGATCCCCGGCTCGCGGTGCTGTCGTTCCGGGTCGTCGATCCGACCGGGGGCTCCGGCGTCCGCTGGCACGTGCCACGGCTGCGGGCCAGTGACCCGGACCGGTCCTCACCGGTGACCACATTCGTCGGCGCGGGCTTCGCGGCCAGGCGCTCGGCCTACCTCGAGGCGGGCGGGCTGCCGGACTTGTTCTTCTTCGCGCACGAGGAAACCGACCTGGCGTGGCAGCTCATCGAACGCGGCTACACGCTGGAGTACGACGCCGACGCCCGGATGTGCCATCCGCCGGTGTCGAACAAGCGGCATGACATCTGGTACCGCTATGACGGCCGCAACCGGGTGCTACTCGCCCGCCGCAACCTCCCCTGGCCGCTTGCCTTTGTCTACCTGCTGGACTGGACGGCCCTGACCATGATCAGGGAACGGCGCGCGCCCGGAGCCCTGAAGACCTGGTTCGCCGGCTTCGCCGAGGGCTGGCGGATCGACCCTGGCCAGCGACGGCCGATCTCGATGCGTGCCGTATGGCGGATGACCAGGGCGGGCCGGCCGCCGGTCATCTGAGCCTGCCGCGCGTTCCGGCCGCCGCGGCCCCGGATGGGTGCCGCGTTACTGGTGCGCCTGGCCCACCGATCCGGCATCCATGGGCGCGCATCCTCCTACTTGAGCGGGCCGGTTACCGACTCGGCCGCGCGCACCGCCCCGCCGTTGGCGACGTACCCGATCGCGGACTCGATCTCGGGCGCCAGGAAACGGTCCGGCCCGGGCCCCGGCGCGACCGCGCGCAGCCCAGCCACAACCGCCCCGGTGGCAGGCGCGGGCGTTAGCGGCGCGCGCATCTCAAGGCCGCGGGCCGCGGTCAGCAACTCGATGGCCAGCACCCGGCGCAGCCCGTCCAGAGCGCGGCGCAGCTTCCGCGCCGCTGACCAGCCCATCGAGACGTGGTCCTCCTGCATCGCCGAGCTCGGGATCGAGTCCGCGCTGGCGGGCACGGCGAGCCGCTTCAGCTCGGACACGATCGCCGCCTGCGTGTACTGCGCGATCATGTGTCCAGAGTCCACGCCGGGGTCCGCTGCCAGGAACGCGTTCAGCCCCTGATTCCTGGCGACATCCAGGAACCGGTCGGTGCGGCGCTCCGACATGCTGGCTACGTCGGCCACCGCAATCGCCAGGAAGTCCAGCACGTAGCCCAGCGGTGCGCCGTGGAAGTTGCCGTTCGACTCGACCCGGCCATCCGGGGTGATCACCGGGTTGTCGATGACCGACGCGAGCTCGCGGCTGGCCACCAGCGCGGCATGATCGGCGGTATCCCTGGCCGCCCCGGCTACCTGCGGGGCGCACCGCAGCGAGTAAGCGTCCTGCACCCTCGTGCACTCCGGGCCGCGGTGGCTGGCCATGATCGCGCTGTCGGCCAGTAGCGCGCGCAAGTTCGCCGCCGCTGCCGCCTGGCCCGGATGGGGACGCAGTGCCTGCAGATCGGCGGCGAAGACCGCGTCCGTGCCGAGCAGGCCCTCGACACTCATTGCTGCCGTGATGTCGGCGACTCGCAGCAGGTCACGGAGGTCGGCGATAGCCAGTACCAGCATTCCGAGCATGCCGTCGGTGCCGTTGATCAGCGCGAGACCCTCTTTCTCGCGCAACTCGACCGGTGTGATCCCGGCCGCAGCCAGCGCCTCAGCTGCCGGATGCTCGCGCCCGTCCCCATCGGTGACCACGCCCTGGCCAGTGATCACCAGCGCGCAGTGGGCCAGCGGAGCCAGGTCGCCTGAACAGCCGAGACTTCCGTACTCGTGCACGACCGGGGTGAAGCCCGAATTCAGCAGCGCCGCATAGGCATTCACGGTGACCTCGCGCACCCCGGTCAGGCCGCTGGCCAGCGTCGCCAGGCGAAGCAGCATCAGGGCCCGGACGACCTCAGGCTCGACGGCCGGCCCGGAGCCAGCCGCGTGGCTGCGGATAAGGCTGGACTGCAGCTGAGCCCGCATCTCCGCCGGGATGTGCCTGGTGGCCAGGGCGCCGAACCCGGTAGAAACGCCATAGTGCGGCTCGGCGTCGTGGGCCAGCTCGTCGATGATCTCGCGGCCGCGCCGTACCGCAGCCAGCGCCCCGGCTCCGACCTCGACCCTGGCCCCGCCGCGAGCCACCGCGACCACGTCGTCCGCCGTCAGCGGGCCGGACCCGATGGTAACGATCTGACGTGCGGCTGTCCCGTCCCCGCGCTGATCGGCGTTGGTTGCGTGGAACGTGGTCATCGTTATCTCCCTGCGTCGGGCACCGCCTGCGTGCCTCCCAGAACCCCGGCCTTGAGAAACACTGTGCCTCAGGACAGCACCACCTGAGGGGTGCCGGGGTTCGCCGTCGCGTAGTGCACCTAGGGCGTACTTGCAAGTAATGTGCAACTAGATTAGCGTGCGGATCGTGGCGACTCAGACCGCGGAGCGCAAACCTGGCATGGTCCAGCTGATCCGGCAGTCATTCGCAGCCATGACCCCGGCCGAGCGGCGACGGGTAACCCTGATGTACGCCTCGATCCTGGCCCTGCACCTGATCGGGTTCGGTATCTTCGCGGCATTCGTCATCCCCGCCCACTACAAGGGCCTGGGCATCGGGGTCAGCGTGCTGGCCTACACACTCGGCCTGCGACACGCTTTCGATGCCGACCACATCGCTGTCATCGACAACACCACCCGTAAGGAGATGAACGAGCGGAAAGGCACCGGAAAGCCCCGGCCGTTCTGTTTCGGTTACTTCTTCTCGCTCGGCCACTCCACGGTCGTCGTCGCGATGGGCGTCGCAATCGTGATCGCCGAGAAGTTCGTTTTCAACCAGGTCCTGAACTCCGGCTCCGGGTTGCAGCAGTTCGGCACGCTGTTCGGAACCTTGATATCGGCCGCATTCCTGTTCCTCATCGGCGGACTGAACCTGTTCATCCTGTCCGGCATCATCCGTGTCTTCCGCGCGATGCGGCGCGGCGCGTTCGACGAGGCCGAGCTCGAGCGGCAGCTGGACAACCGAGGCTTCTTCTACCGCTTCTTCGGCCGGTGGATGGGCGCGATCAGTAAGGAGTGGCAGCTCTACCCGGTCGGGTTCCTGTTCGGCCTGGGCTTCGATACCACGACCGAAGTGCTGCTGCTCGGCACCACTGCGTTCCTGGCCCTGCAGCACATCCCCTGGTACGCGATCTGCTGCCTGCCGATCCTGTTCACCGCCGGAATGGCGCTCATGGACACCAGCGACGGCATCTTCATGAACCTGGCCTACGGATGGGCGTTCTTCAACCCGGTCCGCAAGGTGTTCTACAACCTGGCCATTACCGGACTGTCGGTCGGCATCTGCTTCCTGGTCGGCGGGATCGAGACCCTGAGCCTCATCTCCACCGACGTCAGGGGTCTGAGCCGGGCCGGGGGCTTCTGGGGCTTCATGCGCGACTTCAACATCAACGTGGCGGGCTTCGCGATCGTCGGTCTGTTCATCGTGACCTGGGTCACCACCGTCCTGGTCTGGCGGTATGGCCACATCGAGGAGAAGTGGAGCGCGCGTCTGCAATCGGCACCCGCCGCCGAAGGCGCCAGCGACCTGAGCTGAACCCCGTGCGTCGAGTTACGTCGCCGGCCACCGTGACGGGGTAGCCTGGTCAGCCGGGCGGGAACGAGCAGTTGGAGGCCGAGCCGTGACTGTGCCAGCGCGGCGCAACCCTCAGCGCCTGCTACCACCGCGATTCCGGCTCGCCGCAATCGTCATCGTGGTGGCGTGCGTCATCACGGTCGGCGTGCTGGGCGCGGTCTTCTACCACGGCAGCTCTCCCGATGCCCTCGACAGGACGGTGTTCCGCCTGGTGTGGCCGCACCGGGTCGGGCTCGACCCGCTGGTGATCCTGGGTGACACCGTTCCGATGGCACTGCTCACGGCAGCGCTGTGCTACTGCTGCCTGGCTCTGCGCAGGTACGCCGGGGCGATCATGGTCGCGCTCGCTGTCCCGGTAGCGGCTGGCGTCACCGAACTGCTCAAGCACGTCATCCACCGGATTTACATTGACTTCCTGAGCTTCCCGAGCGGGCACGCGACTGCGACCTTCGCGCTGATCACGTGTATTGCGGTGTTGTTGATCGACCCCCCGGCAACGAGAGCGCCGGTCTCGATGCGCATCGTGCTCGCGGCGCTCTCCGCCGGCCTCGGCGTGATGGTGGCTCTCGGCCTCGTCGCGGCGAGGTTTCACTACGTCACCGACACGATTGCCGGTGCCGCGGTGGGCATCGGCATCACGCTGACAATCGCGCTTGTACTGGATCTGGTGATCGCGCGCCTGGACCGCGGTCAGGTGGTGGCCGCGGTGCCAGCCGATCCCGCCCGTACCGGTAGCGCCGGTGCCGGGTAGCACGGCATGGCTGATCGCTCCAGACAGGACCGGGACCGGCTCAAGGCCACCTTCGACACAGTCGCCGATCGATACCACCAGGCGAGGCCGGTTTACCCCGGCGAGCTCTACGCCGAGCTGATCTCCGCTACCGGGCTGCGGCCCGGCGGCCAGGTGCTCGAGGTGGGCTGCGCTACGGGCAAGGCGACAGTCCCCCTTGCCGACCGCGGATTCGCCATCACCTGCCTGGAGCCCGGGCCACGGCTTGCCGCAACCGCACGGAGCAACCTGGCTCGCTATCCGCACGTGCAGGTCGTCCAGCGTGCATTCGAGGACTGGCAGCCATCCGCATCCGAGCGCTTCGACCTCGTCTTCGCGGCGACTGCCTGGCACTGGATCGATCCTGCCGTCAGATACCAGCTCGCCTGGCGACTGCTGCGACCAGGCGGCCACCTCGCGATCTGGGGGACCGAGCACGTCTTTCCGCCAGGCGGAGACCCGTTCTTCCATGATCTCCAGGACGTCTACGACGAGATCGGCGAAGGCATGCCGGCTGGCACCGGGTATTTCGCGCCCGGCGAGCAGCCCGATGACCGGGCTGCGATCGAGGCCAGCGGGCTGTTCACTGTCACCTTGATCCGCCATTTCGACTGGGAGATCAGCTACACCGCCGAGGAATACATCGGCCTGCTCGGCACCTTCTCCAGCCATATCGACATGGCTGACTGGCAGCGCGACCGGCTCTACGGTGAGATCCGCCGTCGCCTGGCGGCTCGGCCTGACGGAAAGGTCCGTCGCCACTGGGGCGCGGTTCTGCAGATCGCCGGCCGGCGCGACGATCCAGGCGCGGCCGGCGCGCGGACACCCGAATAGGCTGCTGGGCTGTCTAACCGGGTGACCGCGCGGTTTACTGTGAGTCGACGGGACATGCGTCGTCAGTCAGCAGCGGCCGGGCTCAGGGGAGCAGCACCGGCTACCGACCGCGCTACCCGAGAGAAAGGCCGACCCGATGACCTCAAGCTCGTTAGTCCCGCTGGCCGGAAGCCATCGTGAGCCACTTCCCGGTGCGGTTCCGGCCGGGCCAGTGGACCCGCAAGAGCGGATTGAACTGACCGTGGTGACGCGGCGCGCCGCGAGCCTGCCTCGCGATGCAGACGGGGCGCCGGTCCGGCTGACCCCCGCCGAGTTGCGGAGCCGCTACGGTTCTGATCCCGCGGATCACGAACTGGTCGCCAGTGTTCTAACGAGCCACGAGCCCGCCATTCAAGTGACTTCGCGGGACCCGGGATCGCGCCGGCTGCACTGTCAGCGGGCCTGCCGGAGCGCTAGCACAGGCCTTCGGCACCGAGCTCAGCATGGTCGCCAGCCCCGGCCCCCACGGCGAACTCGTGACCCACCGCTACCGCAGCGGCAGCCTGCAGATCCCCGCCGAACTTGACGGCGTCATCGTCGCGGTACTGGGCTTCGACACCCGCCCCCAGGCAAGCCCGCACTTCCGGCTCGCGAAGCCGGAAGCAGCTCAAGTGTCTTACACGCCACCCCAGGTCGCCACGATCTATCAGTTTCCTGCAGGCACCGATGGCAGCGGCCAGACAGTCGGGATCATCGAGCTCGGCGGCGGCTTCTCCACTGCTGACCTGGATAGCTACTTCAGTGGCCTGGGCATCCCGGTTCCGTCGGTCACTGCCGTTGGCGTGGATGGCGCCAGCAACGTCCCGGACCAGGCGCCTAACGGTGCCGACGGCGAGGTCCTTCTCGACATCGAAGTCGTGGGATCGGTCGCACCCGGCGCTCAGCAGCTTGTCTACTTTGCCCCTAACACCGATCAGGGTTTCCTAGACGCGGCCACCAACGCGGTGCATGCCGAGCCAACCCCGGCTGCGGTCAGCATCAGCTGGGGCGGACCGGAGAGCTCCTGGACAGCCCAGTCGATGACGGCACTGGACGAGGCTTTCGCGGACGGCGTGGCGCTCGGCGTGACAGTCACCGCAGCAGCTGGTGACAACGGAAGCGGCGACGGGGTAAGCGACGGTCAGCCGCACGCGGACTTCCCGGCATCGAGCCCGCACGCGCTGGCCTGCGGGGGCACCAGCCTGCAAGCGGACCCGGCGACGGGCTCCATAACCTCGGAAACCGTCTGGAACGACGGCAGCCAGGGCGGCGCGACCGGCGGCGGCGTGAGTCAGACGTTCGGCCTGCCGACCTGGCAGGCGAACGCTGGCGTCCCGGCGAACCCGGCTGGTAATCCCGGCCGCGGCGTGCCCGACGTGGCCGGTAACGCCGACCCGGCAACTGGCTATCAAGTGCTGATTGACGGGCAGCAGACCGTGATCGGCGGCACCAGCGCGGTAGCACCGCTATGGGCCGCGCTGACCGCGCGGCTGGTGCAGTCACTCGGGAAGACCCTCGGTCTCGTGCAGCCGGCTCTGTATGCCGGTATCGAGCCTGGCCAGCCGGTGGCCGGGCTGCGTGACATCACCAGCGGCAATAACGGCGCCTACGCAGCGGGGCCAGGCTGGGACGCCTGCTCCGGGCTCGGCGTGCCGATCGGTTCGGTGCTACTGACCCGCTTGTCCGGCGCCACAACGGGCGGCGGGTCGGGCGGGTCCGGTGGCTCGGGCGGGTCCGGTGGCTCGGGCGGGTCCGGTGGCTCGGGCGGGTCCGGTGGCTCGGGCGGGCCGGTGGCTCGGGCGGACCCGGTGGCTCGGGCGGGTCCGGTGGCTCGGGCGGGTCCGGCTGCAGTCCGGGAAGCGGCTTGGCCGCACGCCTGCAAACCGGCTGGCGGCGCTTCAGCGGCCCGCGGCACTGAAATCGCCCGCGGCGCGGCTCAACCGTCGACCCGGGAACGACTCCCTAGTCGTTAGGTGACCTTACCCGCCCGTTATGCACCTTTTATGGTCACCAACGAACTAGGGAGTCCGGCTTAGCGCCGAACGAGTTAGCGGTTTAACGCCGCTACGCCCGATCTCAGCCGGCCGGGGGCACCCCGATCGTGTCCGGGGCGCCGAACCGGCGCAGCACTTCGGGCACCGTCACCGTGCCGTTCTCGTCCTGGAAGTTCT
Organism: uncultured Actinomycetota bacterium; assembly: GCA_963831615.1. Taxonomy (GTDB): domain Bacteria; phylum Actinomycetota; class Actinomycetes; order Streptosporangiales; family Streptosporangiaceae; genus JAJYUU01. Next base: position 863,863 of record CAWHQU010000011.1, read on the forward strand.
CCATGATCGACAGCAGTGCCCGTGCGGTTGCTCCGGTGCCGTTCACCGTGTGCACATACTCCAGCTTGCCGTCCCGGCGGAACCGGATGTTGAGCCGGCGAGCCTGGTAGTCGGTCGTGTTCGAGCATGAGGTGATCTCGCGGTATCGCTGCTGCACCGGGAACCACGCCTCGATGTCGTACTTCTTAGCCGCCGGCGCTCCCAGGTCGCCGACGGCGATGTTCATCACGCGGTACGGCAAGCCGAGTTCCTGCACGATCTTCTCTTCAATCGCGAGTAGCTCGTCGTGGATCTCACGCGACGCCTCAGGGACGCTGTAGACGAACATCTCCACCTTGTCGAACTGGTGCACCCGGAACATGCCCTTGGTGTCTTTGCCAGCCGCGCCTGCTTCCCGGCGGAAGTTCGTGGTGAACGCGGTGTACCTGGCCGGCAGATCCCCTTCCTCCAGCCGCTCGTCGGCGTGAATTCCGGCCAGCGCGACCTCAGAGGTGCCGGTCAGGTAGAGATCGTCGTGCTCAAGGTGATAGAGGTTCGACGCCTCGGTGGGCAGGAACCCGGTGCCGTACATGGCCCGCTCGTTCACCAGGATCGGCGGCAGCACGAGCAGGAAGCCGCGGCTGGTCAGCGTGTCGATGACATACCGGTACAGCGCCATCTCGGCGAGCGCCACATCCCCGATCCGGTAGGCGAACCGGGATCCGCTCAGCCGCGCACCGCGGGCCATGTCAATCCAGCCACGAGCCGAGGCGAGTTCAGTGGAATCTTTCGGCTCGAACTTGAACTCCGGCAGCTCACCCCAGGTCCTGACGAGCTGCGCGTCTTCTTCGTCCATGCCGTCAGCTGCGGTCGGATCAGGCAGGTTCGGGATCTGGGCTAGCAACTCGTCGCGCCGCGCAGCGGCAGCGGACAACTCCTCCTGCGCCTGGTCGAGCTCCTCCCTGAGCGCCCGGAGCTGCTCGATCTGCTCAGGCGTCGGCTTGCCCCTCGACGAGCTTCGCTGTACCGCACGCAGCGCCTCGGCGCGCTCGGTGAGCGACCGCCAGCTGGCATCCGCGGCGAGCAGCGCGTCAAAGTCATCGGCCGCGCCGCGCCTGGCCAGGGCGGCACGATAAAACTCCGGATCTTGCCTGGCGGCCTTGAGGTCGATCACCCGCGCGAGTCTAGTCGGGTGCTCCTCGGCGTGCGCTTCGATAACCCGCCAGCGGCCACCTGTTCGGGGCTAGCCTCATTTTCTCCGGCGGCACCGGCGGCTTCCGCAGGCTGTCGGCTAGTCCTGGTTGCCAGCACCGATCCGCCGAGGATGGCCACGAAGGCGACGCCCATGGTCGCAGTCAGCCGCTCGCCGAGCACCAGCACGCCGAGAGCTACCGCGACCGCCGGATTGACGTACGTGATGACCGTGGCGCGCGCCGGCCCGGCCTCAGCGATCAGCGCGAAGAAGGCCAGGAAAGCCAGCGCAGTGCAGACGACTGCGAGACCGGCCAGCGCCCCGAGCACCTTGGCGGACGGCACAGCTGACGGCCAGGTGAGCGCCGCAACAGGCGCGTAGACGACCGCAGCGAAGCCAAGACTGGCTGCAGTCACGCCCAGTGACGGCAGATCGCTGAGCTTGCGGGCGACGATCAACGGCCCGATCGCGTAGCAGACCGCGACAAGCAGAACTTCCGCGACCTGGGCCGCCTGCCCGTGTGTACCGCCGCCAGCTACCAGCAGGCCGACACCGGCCAGGCCAACCAGCAGGCCCGCCCATCTGACTGCAGTTAGCCGCTCCTGGCTACCAGTAGCCCGTCCGATCACCGCGACCAGGATCGGCACTGATGCGATCAGCAGCCCGCTCAGGGAACTGGATAGCCGCGTCTCCGCTTCGGACAGCAGCAGCCAGGGCGTGATGATTTCCACCACCGCGAACAGCGCCACCCAGCGCCAGCGCGATAGCAGCGGCGCGAGTTCCCGCCGCCTGATCGCGATCGGCAGCAGGAGCGCAGCCCCGATCGAAACCCGGGCGAGAACGAGCACCGGCGGCGACACTCCGCCAACGGCAACCTTTATCAGCAGGTAAGGAATGCCCCAGATCACGCTCATCGCTGCGAACAACCACCAGCCGCGGCGGCTCACCAAGTCCTCCTTCGTCCGGACCGCGTCGCGTGTGCGAGGCATCTAGCGCTGTGCGGCCGGCTGGCGCGTCGGGTTCGGTGTCGTTCTCAGCATGCCGCCCGGTCACGCCGGACGTCTTGAACGCAATTGCGGGCCGAGCCTAACCGTCAACCACCGAGGCGGCGAGGCAAATGCGAACTCGCCAGGCCATCCGGGCCGCTGCAGGCAGCGCCATGCCTGCGGCCTCCGCCGGTGCTGTGACGCGCAGGGCCCGGCTACGCTCGCAGGCACCGGAAGATACGGACCTGGTCCGCGGAGGAAATGTGCGGCTGCTGAGCTCAGGCCCGGCCGTCTGGACGGCTGTGGCCGCCGAACGGCCACAGCCAGGCTCGCACCTGAGGACATCGCTCGCGCTCCTGACCGGGCTGGCAGGCGGCCTCGCGCTCGCTGCGGCTTTCCCGCCCGCCGGGATCTGGCCGCTGGCGGCTGTCGGCCCGGCCTTGCTCACCGTCGCACTCTGGCAGCAGCGAGCCAGAGTCGCGCTTGCCGCGAGCCTCCTATTCGGCCTGGCTTTCTTCTTTCCGCTGCTGTCCTGGCTGGTCAACGTCGCCTGGTACGTCTGGACCGCGCTGGCCGTAGTGGAGGCAGTGATCTTCGCAGTCCTTGCCGCCGGGCTGTGGCTGCTCCTGCGGCTGCGGGCCTGGCCGGTAGCGATGGCTGGCTGGTGGGTAGCAGCGGAGGCCATCCGCGACCGGTGGCCATGGGGAGGATTTCCCTGGGGCCGTCTGGTGATGAGCCAGGCAACGGCACCCACCGTGCGCTGGGTCGCCATCGCCGGACCGCCGTTCCTGACCTTCCTGATAGGCCTCACCGGCGCGTGCCTGGCCTGGCTGCTGATCGGCTCGTCGTCAGCCAAGGCGGGTGCCGGGTCGTGGGCCAGGGCAAGGCTCTGGCCAGCCGTGGCGCTGGCGGCGAGTGCGGGGCTGGCCTGCTCGGGTCTTCTGCTGCCCGCGGACCAGGCAACGCCCGGTGAGCCGACCGCGACGGTGGCGGCCATCCAGGGCAATGTCCCGCATGCCAGGAACCTCCCGGACTTGTGGCGGGCCACCACCGTCACCCAGAACCACGCCGCGGCCACGGAAAAGCTGGCAGCGAGGGTGCACAGCGGCGCGGTACCGGCGCCGGACGTCGTGATCTGGCCGGAGAATTCGACCGACCTCGATCCCGGCTTCGACCCGTTCATCTACAACACGATCGCCACGGCGGTGGCGGCAATCGACCGGCCTGTCCTGGTCGGTGCAGTGCTGCAGGATCCCGTCAGGAACGCTGGCCAGCTCTGGCTGCCCGGCAAGGGCCCGGTGGCCGTCTACCTGAAACGCCGGCTGGTGCCGTTCGGAGAGGTGATTCCGTTCCGCAGCCTGATCAGCAAGATCACCTCACTGCCGTCGACGCTGCAGCCGGTCAACTTCACCCCCGGTCACCGCCCGGTCGTGTTCCACCTCGGCAAGGTCAGGCTTGGCGACGTCATCTGCTATGAGGTCGGGTTCGACGGCCTGGTCTCGTCGGAGATCGGGGCAGGAGCGAACCTGCTGGCGGTGCAGACCAACGACGCGGACTTCGAGATCGACGGGCAGACGGGCGAGACGCTCCAGCAACTGGACATGGCAAGGATCCGGGCCATCGAGCACAACCGCGCCGTGGTCGTCGCCTCGACCACTGGCATCAGTGCCATCATTGCGCCGGATGGCCAGCTGCTGACCAGCACCCGCACCTGGACTAGCGCCGAGATCGAGGCGAGAGTGCCGCTGCGAAGCTCGACAACGCTGGCTGACCACCTCGGCGGCTGGCCCGAGGCGGTGATCGCGTGGGCCACGCTCGCCGCGCTCGGCTGGGTGATTGGTCAGCAGATACGGAGCCGTCGCAAGCGCAGGATGTCCGCCCGACCAGCAGAATAGGGAAGCGTGCGTATCGGGCGCAGTTTGCGACAGCCTGGCCGGTATGCCGTGCTGCTGACCGGAGCCATCCCGGTGCTCGCGTTTCCGGCCGCGAACCTGGAATTCCTGGCCTGGGCAGGGCTGGTGCCAGGTCTTGCCCTGATGCGCGCGGCACCGACGAGGCGTGAGGCAGCGGTCCGCGGCTGGTGGTACGGAGCCGGCTACCTGCTGGCGGCCATGTACTGGCTCGCCCCGAATCTCGGCCCCGGCTACCTGCTGGTCGCCATTGTCATCGGGTGCCTGTGGAGCGCCGTCGGAGTCGCTACCTGGTCATTCCTGCGCCCGCCGGTCACCGCGGCGCGCGCAGCGGCCGCCTTCGCGGTGGTGCCAAGCTGCTGGCTCACCACCGAATGGATCAGGTCCTGGCAGGGCATCGGCGGCCCCTGGGCAGTGCTCGGGACCAGCCAGTGGCAGCACCCGGCGATTCTCGCGCTGGCCGCGGTGGGCGGCGTATGGCTGGTCACTTTCGCTCTGGTGGCAGCCAATACAGGCTTGCTCATAGCGCTGGTCGCCAGAGCACCGGTCGTCCGGCTGGCTGGTCTTGCCGGGGCACTGGCCGCGGTCGGCGCCGGCCCGGCAGCGCTGGCGCTTTCCGCCCCGGTGCCAGCGGGTCAGCCGGTGACGATCGCACTGGTCCAGCCCGGCCTGACCAGCAACGCCGCGGCCAGGGTGCAGCGGAACGAGCAGCTGACCACGGCCCAGGCCGGCCGGGCTGGCCTTGTCGTCTGGGGCGAGAGCAGCGTCGGCTACAACCTGGCCACTGACCCGGCCCTGCTGACGTCGATCGAGCACCTGTCAGCCCGAGCCGGAACCGAAATCCTGGTCGACCAGGACGCAACGAACACGGCCGGGGCGCAGTCGAAGCAAGCCACGCTGATCAGCCCTGGCGGGATCCAGGGCCGCTATGTCAAGACGCGGCTGGTGCCGTTCGGCGAATACATCCCGTTCCGTGCGGCACTTGGCTGGCTCAGCAAGATCAGCCGCGCTGCGCCGAGGAACGTGGTGCCAGGTACCGGGGCACATGTGCTGCACGTCATGCTGCCTGGCGGCCGCCCGCTGACGATCGGCGTACTCATCTGCTTCGAGTCGGCCTTCCCGGACATGTCCAGGGTGGATGCTGACCACGGCGCGCGAGTGATCATCTACCAGACCTCCGACTCGACCTTCCAGACAAGCTGGGAGCCGGCTCAGCACGCCGCGCTCAGCGCGCTCCGGGCTGCTGAGACCGGCAGGCCAGTCGTGCAGGCGGCGCTGACCGGAGATTCGGCCGCATTCGACCCCCGCGGCCGGACGCTGGCCTGGGCCGGAACGGGCTTCCGCGGCGTGCTCCTCGTCCGCCTCGAACTGCCGCCCGCGGGATACAAGACCCCGTTCGACACCATTGGCGACCTCGTCCCGTGGACGGCGGTAGCAATCGCGGTGGTGGCAGCGCTGGCCGGCCTGTTTCGCGCGGCGGCTCGCCGGCGCGGTCGCAGCCAGGGCGGGGAACGTCCGGATGAGATCCTGACCGATGCCCCGCTCTCGGGCTGACCCCGCTACCTTGCTGACCCCGCTACCTTGCTGACCCCGCTATCCTGCTGGCCAGGCTGTCGATCTGGCCGAGACGGCACGGACCTGGTGGCAGCGTCCCGCTCACCGCCTCCGATGCTGTAGAAACTGTGTCCATGACGTCCTTCCTAACGGACTCGGGTTACTGGGCCCTGATTGTCTTTGCCTTCGTGCAGGCGTGCTGCATCCCGATCTCGTCCGAGATCACCTTCGGATACGCCGGCGTGCTGGCCTACCAGGGACATCTCAGCCTGGCGCTGGTGATCATCATCGGCACACTGGCCGAGCTTGCCGGTTCCTCGGTCGCGTACGGTCTAGGGCGGCTTGGCGGGCGCGACACAGTCGACCGCTACCGCAGGTATCTGCTGATGACCAGGAAGGACGTCGAGCGGGCGGAGCGGTTCTTCGCCGGACGGGGCGCGTGGTCGGTCGCTGTCGGCAGGGTCATCCCGCTCGTGCGCGCTTTCACCGGGCTGGTAGCAGGCTTTATGGAGGTGCCTGCGCTCCCGTTCGAGGTCTTCAACCTGCTCGGAACGCTCGCCTGGGCAGCTGTCTTGTCCGTGCTGGGCTACGAGCTCGGCAGCGACTGGGACAAGGCGTCGAAGAACTTCTCCCATGCCAGCGACGCCCTGGCGGTGCTGGTGGTGTTGTTGCTGATCGGCCTCATTGTGCACAAGGCGCGCGAGGTCCGCAACGAGCGGCGGTCCGACGCGGCAGCCGGCGCCGCCGCTGCAGTGGCAGACGGGCCCGCCGAAGCGCGGTCAGCGGGCCTGACCGAGGACGCGCAGGGCACGTCCGCAGCCGCAGCGCCGGGCAAGCCGCACAGTCACCGCCGGAACGGCGGGTCCTGACCTGAGCTCAGCCGGTGCCCGCGAGCCGGCCTGGCACCACACGGCTGTGGTGTACCAGGTCTACCTGCGCAGCTTCGCTGACGGTACCGGAGATGGCATCGGCGACCTGGCCGGGCTGAACACCCGCCTGCGCTACCTGCGCGACCTGGGCGTCGACGCGATCTGGATCAATCCCTGGTACCGCTCGCCGATGGCCGACGGCGGCTACGACGTGGCCGACTACCGGGACATCGACCCGGTCTTCGGCACCTTGCAGCAAGCGGAGGCGCTCATCGAGACCGCCCACGCTGAGCAGCTCAAGGTCATCATCGACATGGTGCCGAACCACTGCTCCGAGCAGCATCGCTGGTTCACCGCAGCCCTCAAGGCTGGCCCCGGCTCGGCTGAGCGGGCCAGGTTCTGGTTCCGGCCAGGCCGGGGCTCCTCCGGCGAGCTGCCGCCGAATGACTGGACGTCGATGTTCGGCGGTGCCGCATGGACGCGGATCACGGAAGCCGACGGCGGGCCCGGCGAGTGGTACCTGCACCTGTACGCGCCGGAGCAGCCGGACCTCAACTGGGACAACCCTGAAGTACGGGCCGAGTTCGAGGACGTACTGCGATTCTGGCTGGACCGCGGCGCGGACGGGTTCCGTATTGACGTGGCCGACTTCCTGGTCAAGGATCCGGCGCTGCCGGACGCCGCCCAGCTCCCGGCCGGCGTCCGCAAGCCGTGGGAAGACCAGGACGGCCTGCACGACATTTACCGCTCCTGGCGCCAGCTGATCGAGTCCTACCCGGGCGACCGCATCTTTGTCGGCGAGATGTGGCTCAAGCCGCTGACGCGGCTGCGGCCTTACCTGGCCGGCGACCAGCTGCACACGGCGTTCAACTTCGACTTCCTCGGCGCACCGTGGGATGCGGCCCGCCTCCGCCAGGTCATCGGGACCACGCTGGAAAGCATCGGCGCCTCGGCGCCCTGGGTATTGTCAAACCACGACGTGACCAGGCACCTAACCAGGTACGGGCGCACCAGCACCGGAACGGACTGGCAGCCCGATCCGGGCCCCCCGGACCTGGTGCTCGGTACCCGGCGGGCCAGGGCCGCGGTCATGCTGTCGCTCGCGCTGCCCGGTAGTTCTTACCTCTACCAGGGCGAGGAACTAGGCCTGTGGGAGGTCGAGGACCTCCGCGATGAGCTCCTCGCCGACCCGATCTTCAAACGCACCGAGCACCGCGTTCGCGGCCGGGACGGCTGCCGCGTACCGCTGCCCTGGCAGCCGGACGCGCCCGGCTTCGGGTTCGGTCCGGCGGGCGGAGCGGCGCCATGGCTGCCCCAGCCGCTGGCCTGGCAGCAGCTGGCCGCAGCCCGGCAGGCTGGCGATCCCGGCTCAATGCTGACTCTCTACCGCACCGCCCTGCGAGTGCGAGCCGCGCGCGAGCACCTCGACGACGACCAGCTGACCTGGATCACGGCGCCCGAGGGCGTGCTGGCGTTCAGCCGCCCAGGCCGGTTCGCCTGCGTGGTGAACATCTCGCCTGCGCCGGTGCTGCTCCTGCCCGATGCCGAGGTGCTGCTCGCCAGCGGGCCGCTCGACGACGGCAAACTGCCGTCAGATACCGCGGCCTGGCTACGGACTCCACCCGACGACGGCTCGAGCGTTCAGCCGACCAGCGCCTGGTAGACCATCTGCCGAAGCTGCGGCCGGATCGGGTAAGCGCTGGATGGCAGCAACTGAGTGAAGAAGGTCGCCGTCACTTGCTCAGCCGGGTCGACCCAGAACGTGGTCGAAGCTGCTCCGCCCCAGTTGAACTCGCCAGCTGAGCCGAGCGACTTGGTCGCCAGCGGGTCGATCACGACGGCGAAACCAAGGCCGAAGCCGACACCGGCGAACACAGTCTCGGCGTACAACGGCCGGCCGAACGTCTCCAGGTCCGCGCCGCCGGGCAGGTGATTGCTCGCCATGTACGCGACAGTGCGCGGGCTGAGCAGCCGCACGCCGTCGAGTTCGCCGGCCGGGCTGTCAGGCCGGTGCAGCAGCATCTGGGTGAACCGGTTGTAGTCGCCAGCCGACGACACGAGCCCGCCGCCACCACTCAGGTAGGCCGGCTGCTTCAGCGCAGCATTGCCCATCGCGTCCATCCGGGTCGCCGTCCCGTCCTCCGGGTTGCGCGTGTAGAGCGCAGCCAGCCGCGACTGATCGTCAGGCCCGGCGAAGAAGGCGGAGTCCGTCATGCCAAGCGGCCCGAAGATCCGGCTCGCAAAGAACTCGTCCAGCCGCTGGCCGGACACAACTTCGACTAGCCGGCCGAGGACGTCGGTCGCGACTGAGTAGCTCCATTCGCTGCCAGGCTGGAAAAGCAACGGCATCGAGGCGAACTCGTCGCAGATGGCGGCCAGGTCAGCGCCGCGCGGCGAACCCCATTCGAATCCGCGCGCCCGGTAGATCGCGTCCACCGGGTGATTGCGCATGAAGCCGTAAGTCAGGCCGGAGGTGTGGCTCAGCAGGTGCCAGATGCGGATCGGTTCGGTGGCAGGCACCGTCTTGTAACTAATGTCGCTGCCCCCGGCGAACACCCGCACGTCGCGGAACGACGGGATGTAGCGATACACCGGGTCGGTCAGCTCGAAGCCGCCTTCCTCGTACAGCATCATTGCCGCGACCGAGGTGATCGGCTTGGTCATCGAGTAGATCCGCCACAAGCTGTCCGGCTCGACCGCCAGCCCCGCTTCGATATCCCGCTGCCCGTAGGTGGAAACGTGCGCGAGCTTGCCGTGCCGGGCCACCGTGACCAGCCAGCCGGCCAGCTTACGTTCGTCGACGTACCGGGCGAAGTGCCTGTCGATCCGGTCTAGCCGCGTCTGGTCGAATCCGACTTCGGCCGCCTCGACTTCGACCTGCAGTCCGCCCATCTATCCTCCGCTCGGTTACTTCGCGCTGAGCAAGCTTCAACCCCGATCCTGCCAATCAGAACCGGGTTCGGTCTAGAGCCCGGCCGAACGTATCGTCAGGTCGAGAACCGGTGTCACAAGATCTGGTGACACCAGGAAGGAGCGTAGCCATGCAGATGGCCCCTGCCGCCGCGGGATTCACCGCCAACTGGCTCGGCCAGCGGGTCGTCTTCGCCGACGGCGCACTGGGCCAGCTTGCTGCCGAGGCGGAGCTGCTTCGGGCTACGCGCATACTGCTCATCGCGGGACGGTCGGGCGAGATGAGCGACCGTGCGGCCGACCTGCTGGCCGGTCGCCTGGCGGGCCGTTTCGGCAGCGTCCGGCAGCACGTGCCGGGAGACCTTGCCGCATCGGTCGCCAACGAGGCGCGGCGGGTGCGAGCGGACTGGATTGTCAGCGTTGGCGGAGGCAGCGCGACCGGACTGGCCAAGATCTGCGCGCTGGAAACGGGGCTGCCGGTACTGGCCGTTCCCACGACGTATGCAGGCTCGGAAATGACGCCGGTCTGGGGTCGCACCGACGGCACTGTCAAGCGAACCGGACGGGACATCCGCGTACTGCCGCGCACCGTCATCTACGATCCGGTGCTGCTTGCCGGGATGCCGCCGGAGCTTGCCGGGCCTAGCGGCATGAACGCGCTCGCGCACTGCGTCGAGGCGCTGTATGCCCCGGCTGCCGATCCGCTCACCAGCATGGCCGCCCGCAGCGGCGCGCAACTGATCGCCACTGCGCTGCCCGCGGTGTGCGCGACGGCGGAACCTGCGGCCTCATCGGACATTGCCGCGGTACGGGCGCTGCTGTGGGCATCCTGCCTGGCAGGACGCGCGTTCGGCACCGTCGGCGGCTCGCTGCACCATAGCCTCTGCCACCTGCTCGGCGGGTTCGCCGCACTACCGCATGCGCAGACGCATGCGGTCGTGCTGCCGCAGGTGGTGGCGTTCCTGGCACCAGTGCTAGGTGCGGAACTCGGCTGGCTGGCAGACGCACTCGCCACCTCGGCTGACGACGTCGCCGGGGCGATCTGGGATCTCGGTACGACCGCCAGGACACCGGCGGGCCTGCGTGCCCTCGGGCTGCCTGAGGACAGCCTGCCGTTGATCGCGGACGCGCTCGCCGAGCGCAACCCGGTCAGCCCCCGTCCGCTCGACCGCGCCGATGCGCTTGCGCTAGTGACCGCCGCATGGCTCGGCGACCGGCCGGCGCCGTCGAGGCCGGACCCCGCCGCGTCCCCCGGCATGGCAGCCGCATCCGCCGGTACCACCGCGTCATCCAGCGCCGCCGCCGCCAAGCCGATGACCGCGGCAGCCCTGACCCAGACAGTGCTCGACCGGTTGCAGGCGACACCCGATCCGCGGCTGCGGCAGATTGTGACGTCGCTCATCCGCTCGTTGCACGGCTTCCTGACCGACGTGACGCTGACCCCGGATGAGTGGCTGGCTGCGGTCCGCTTCCTCACCGCGACCGGCCAGATCTCCGACGAGCGGCGGCAGGAGTTCATTTTGTTGTCGGACACTCTCGGCGTCTCGATGCTGGTCGACCTCCTGGCCGGACCATCAAGCGCGGGCGCGGCGGGGGCAGCCACCGAATCCACCGTGCTCGGCCCGTTCTACGTGCCGGGCAGCCCGGAACGTGACTATGGCTCGTCCATTGCCGAGCGCCCGTCCGGCGAGCCTGCGTGGGTCACCGGCCGGGTGACCGACGTCGACGGCAACCCGATCGCGAGCGCGACGCTCGATGTGTGGCAGAACGCCGACGACATGCTCTACGCGGCGCAGAACCCGGACTCGCCGGCAAACAACCTGCGCGGCGTGTTCCGCACCCGCCCTGACGGCAGCTACGCCTTCCTCGGCGTCCGGCCCACCGACTACCCCATCCCTGCCGACGGTCCGGTCGGACATCTGCTGGCTAGCACCGGGCGGCACCCTTGGCGGCCGGCGCACATCCACGTCATCGTGAGCGCGCCTGGCTACCACAGCGTCGCCACGCACATCTTCGACTCCGGCAGCAAGTACCTGGCGAGCGACGCGGTCTTCGCGGTCAAGTCCAGCCTGGTGCGCGACTTCGTGCGGCACGAGCCGAGCCCAGGCGGCGTGACGGCTCCCGACAACGCCACGGCTCCCGACAACGCCACGGCTCCCGACAACGTGACCGTGCCGGAGGGGATCCCGCCCGGTCAGGCGTGGTACTCCCTCCGGCACGATTTCCGGCTCAGCCGGGCCGACGGCCCGGTCGACGGTCCGGTCGACGGCGCGGGCTGACGGCCCGGCTGACGCGCCGCCCGCTACTCGGCCCGGAGCGCGGTAGCGGTCTTCGAACCCGCCGCGTCTCAGGGCCGGGACATCAAGGTGCAGGAAACGGGCACTGAGCGCGTCAGTCAGGCAAGCCCGTGCGCCGCCGTACCTCGTAGAGCAAGATGCCGGCGGCTACTGAGAGATTGAGCGACTCAGCCGTGCCAGTCATCGGGATCGCTACCCGAACGTCGGCGGCATCCAGCACGTCCTGCGGCAGTCCGGCACCCTCGCTACCGAGCAGCATGGCGAGCGGCGGCCGAAGGTCGGCGTCCCAGCAGCTCACGCTTCCCCGCGCTGAGGTGGCGGCGACCCTTACTCCGCCGCCGCGCGCCCAGGCCAGGAACTCCTCAGCGGACGCCGCGGTCGCCACCGGCACGGTGAACAGCGCGCCCATACTGGCCTTGACGGCCGACGGGTCGTAAGGATCTGCCGACGGGCCGATCAGGATCACCCCGCCGGCGCCGACCGCGCTCGCGGTGCGGATGATCGTGCCGATGTTGCCCGGATTGCCGGGCGACAGCAGGACGGCAAAAAGCGAGCCAGGGCTGACCGTCAGATCGCTCACTGTCACCGGCGCGGCGCGCACGATCGCGGCAAGCCCGGACGGCGTGTCCCGGTCCGAGATCCGGGCGAACAGCTCGCCCGACAGCCGCGCCACCCGGGCCCCGGAGGCCTCCTGCTCGGCAACCATCGCAGCAGCGCCCGGATGGCGGAGCAAGTCCGGCGCGACGATGAGCACATCGACGTCGGATCCGGCCTCGACGGCCTGCCACACCGGCTGGATGCCTTCCACGACGAACGCCGACTCGCGCCGCCTGTGCTTCCGGTCGCCGAGCAACCGGACGCGCTTGACCAGCGGGTTCGCTGCGCTGCTGATCACGTCCGCCATCGCCTTGCGAGCCTACGCCAGCCCGGCAAGGCAGCGAACCTTATAGTGGCCTGCGCGATAGTCGAGAGGTGGCAGATGGGCGCGGAAAGCGATCGGGTGGCCGGCTTCGGCCGGCTGGAAGACGGTCTGCGGCAGGCCGGCGACTGGTACCGCTGGGGCCCGTATGTCAGCGAGCGTCAGTGGGGCACGGTCCGGGAGGATTACTCACCGGACGGCGAGGCCTGGGACTACCTGCCGCACGACCACGCCCGGTCGCGCGCTTACCGCTGGGGCGAGGACGGCCTGGCCGGCTTCTGCGACATCGAGCAGCGCCTGTGCCTCGGCCTCGCGTTGTGGAACGGGCAGGACCCGATTCTCAAGGAGCGCCCGTTCGGGCTGACCAGCGCCCAGGGCAACCACGGCGAGGACGTCAAAGAGTACTGGTGGTATCTCGACGCGGTGCCGAGCCACGTCTGGAACCGGTGGCGTTACCACTATCCGCAACGGCGCTTCCCGTACGAAGACCTTATTACCGGGAACGAGGCAAGAAACCGGCAGCAGCCAGAATACGAGCTGGCCGATACCGGGGTGTTCGACGACGGCCGGTACTGGATTGCCGAGGTTCACTATGCCAAGGCAGCTCCGGACGACATCCTCATGACGGTCGAGGTCACCAACGCCGGCCCGGACGAAGCCGAGCTCCACGTCCTGCCAACTGCGTGGTTCCGCAACACCTGGTCCTGGGATTCCGCCGCGCAAAAGCCAGAACTTGCCGTTGCGCCCGCGCTGGCTGGCGCAGCACGTGTGACCCTCACCCATCCGTTCGTCGGCGCGATGGAACTCCTGGCGGCGGCCGGGCCGGACGGAGTCGTTCCGGCGACGCTCTGCTGCGAGAACGAGACCAACGTCGCCCGGCTATTCGGCTCCGAACCGGTCACCGCGTATCCCAAGGACGGCATCAACGACCACGTGATCAGCAGCGCCGCCACGGTGAACCCGGCGGGACGCGGCACCAAGTGCGCCTTCTGGTACCGGCTCACCCTGGCCGGCGGCGCGACCGCACAGCTGCGCATCCGGCTGCGGCCAGTGCAGCCGGCGACTGGCAGCCAGGCCGGTCCGGCTGACGATGTACCAGCTGACAACGGGCCGCTCGGCGCTCAGTACGCAGCCGTGGTCGCGCACCGGCGGGCCGAAGCCGACGAGTTCTACTCCGAGCTGACCCCGGCAACCGCGACCGCCGACGAGACGCAGGTGATGCGGCAGGCGTTCGCCGGGATGTTGTGGGGGAAGCAGCTCTACTACTACGACGTAACCCGCTGGCTCGACGGGGATCCGGCCCAGCCGCCGCCACCAGCCCAGCGCCTCGTCGGGCGGAACTGCCGCTGGCGCACCTTCGACGCATTCGACATCATGTCGATGCCGGACAAGTGGGAGTACCCGTGGTTTGCCGCGTGGGATCTCTCGTTCCACTGCGTGGCGCTCGCGCACGTCGACCCGGCATTCGCCAAGTACCAGCTGATCCTGCTCTGCCGGGAATGGTTCCAGCACCCCGGCGGCGCCCTTCCGGCGTACGAGTGGGACTTCGGCGACGTCAACCCTCCCGTGCAGGCATGGGCCGCGCTCGAGGTGTTCGCCGTCGACGGTGGTCGTGACCTGCATTTCCTCAGCCGCGTCTTCGACAAACTGCTGGTGAACTTCACCTGGTGGGTGAACCGGGAGGACGCCGAGGGCAACAACCTGTTCGAGGGCGGATTCCTCGGCCTGGACAACATCGGCCCGATCGACCGGTCGCACTTGCCAGTCGGCGGAATCCTGGAACAGGCGGACGCGACCGGCTGGATGGCGTTCTACGCACTCGCGATGGCGACGATCGCGGAGATCCTGCACCGAACCGGTCAGCGGCCCGGCACCGATCTGATCCTGAAGTTCGTCGAGCATTTCGCAGCGATCAAGCAGGCACTCGACGACCGCGGCCTGTGGGACGAGGCGGACGGGCTGTACTACGACAGGCTCATCACCTCCTCGGGCGAGCAGGTACCGCTGAAGGTCCGGTCCATCGTCGCGATCCTGCCCACGCTCGCGATGAGCGTGGTGGACCAGCAGACCATCGACCTCGCGATGGTCGTCGGCAAGCGGTTCGCTGCTCTGCTCGCGGAGCAGGAAATGACCGATCTGGCGTCAATGGCCGACAAGGGCCTGCTTCTGGGCGAACCCGGCAACCAGCGGCTGCTGCTCAGCCTCGCCGGTCCGGACCGGCTTCGCCGGCTACTGACCTTCCTGCTCGACGAGGCGGAGTTTCTGTCCCCGCACGGGCTGCGCGCGCTGTCGGCTTGGCACCGCGAGAATCCCTATGCGATCGACGTGGAGGGCTACCAGGCCAGCATCGATTACGAGCCTGCCGAATCCACGACGCCACTGTTCGGCGGCAACTCGAACTGGCGCGGCCCGGTCTGGTTCCCGGTGAACTACCTGCTCATCAGCGTGCTCGAGCGGTACCACTTCTTCTTCGGCGACGAGTTCACAGTCGAGTACCCGACCGGCTCGGGACGCCAGCAGACACTGGGAGAAGTGGCCGCCGACATCCAGGACCGCCTCATCTCCATCTTCATCCCTGATGGCCAGGGCCGCCGGCCTTGCTTTGGCGGGGCAACGCTGCTGCGCGACGACCCTGCCTGGCGGGACAACGTGATCTTCAGCGAGTACTTCAACGGCGACAACGGAGCAGGCCTCGGTGCCTCGCATCAGACCGGCTGGACTGGCCTGGTCGCCGACATGATCCGGCGCCGTCATGGAGTGGTGCCGTCGCTTGGTGCCACCATGATCGCGCTGTTCGAGCGGGCATAGAGTGCTGTTCATGAGTCTTGACGGCGAATACGAGCCCAGTCCGGCTAAGTGGGTGCGCGACCAGGTTGCCGAGTACGAAGCCTCCGGCGGCCAGCGAGCGAACACACTGCTTGATACCGGAATGCCGGTAGTGATCGTCACCACACGCGGCAATAAGACCGGGAAGATCCGCAAGATGGCGCTGATGCGCGTCGAGCACGACGGCGAGTACGCACTGGTCGCCTCCATGGGCGGAGCACCGAAAAACCCGGTCTGGTACTACAACCTCACGGCGGACCCCGGCTCGGTCAAGCTGCAGGACGGCCCGGAGCCGGTCGACGTTGAGGTGCGAGAACTCGACGGTGACGAGCGGGCGCAGTGGTGGGACCGCGCTGTCGCCGCGTATCCGCCGTACGCGGAGTACCAGGAGAAGACGTCACGCAGGATCCCGGTCCTTCTCGCCACGCGCCGCGCCTAGCGAGGCATCAGCACGCGCTAGCCGCTGTATGAGCTAGCCGCTGTATGAGCTAGCCGCTGTATGAGCTAGCCGCTGTATGAGCTAACCACCGGGCGAGCCGCCAGAAATCTCGAACGACCAGAGCTCGCTGCTGACCGCCACTGGCTTGGGCGGCTCGCCGCTTGCAGCGGGCCCGTGCCCGCCAGCCGCACCGTGCCCGGCAGCCGCACCGTGCCCGCCAGCCGCACCGTGCCCGCCAGCCGCACCGTGCCCGGCGCACCGTGCCCGCCAGCCGCCCCGTGCCCGCCAGCCGCACCGTGCCCGCCAGCTGCACCGTGCCCGTGGCCTTCGCCGTGCGCTTGCCCGTGACCGTGCCCGAACGCGGGTGAGGTCCGCCACGCTTCGAAGGCCGCCTCGTCTCGCCACCGGGTAACGACCAGCCACGTGAGTCGCCCGTCGGTCGGCTGCAGCAGCTCGAACCCCTCGAAACCGTCCTGGTTGTCGACGGCCCCCGCGCGGGCAGCGAATCGGCGGGCCAGCTCGTCGCCGCTGTCTGCCGCGACCGTTATCGCGTTGATCTTCACAACGGTCATGCATCGATCATGCCACCGCGGTTCTTCGCGACCCGGTGCCGCCCCTCATCGCCTGCGGGAATCCAGACTAAAAGGGTGATCCATCACCACGTCAGCACTAAAACCGGAGGGGGGCCTCCGATATTGAAGCGGACGGGGTTACGGTGGCTTAGTGCGGGTGCCGTGGTGGGGAGTCGCGTCGTCGGTGCTAGCGCCGGTGCTCCTCGTCGGCGGCTGGACCATGGCGGCCGATCTGCAGCCAGTGCCCTTCGATGCGGTATCGCGGTCGATCAGTTCGCTCGCAGCGCAGGGAATGCCGTACCGCTGGGTGATCACGTCCGCGTTGCTCGGAGTAGGCATCTGCAACTTCGTCACCGGGCTGGCACTCAAGCCTGCTGCTGAGGCGGGCCGGATCCTGCTGATCCTCGGCGGAGTTTGCAGCATGCTCATCGCCGCGTACCCGCAGCACCAGCACAGCGGATCGCCCGAGCACGAGGCATTCTCGTTCCTCGGAGTCGTGCTGATGTCGATCTGGCCGGTCGCAGCGACCCGGCAGGATCCCGATGCGCCGTTTTGCCTCCGGCGGCGAGTCGCGTCCCTGGCGTTGCTAGTGAATCTGGGATTGCTGGCGTGGTTCACGGCTGAGTTGTTCAACGGTCCGCTGCTTGGCCTGGCCGAGCGGATAGTCACGGTTGACCAGTCGCTGTGGCCGCTCGCCGTCGTGGTGAGCGTGATCGTGGCCGGGGCGGGCGCCACTCAGCTCGAGGAACTGGAAGCGGCTGTCAGGAGCCGGTGAGACCGGCAAAAATGCCGGCAATCTCCTCGGGTGCGAACTCCAGTGTTGCGTCACCGACCGACAGCTCCAGTCGCTGCACGCCGGGATCGGCGGTGGTCATCGGCTCCGGCGACGTCCAGATGCCGGAGTCCTCAGCCAGCCGGCGAGCCGCCCTGGCGTAGTCGTCGCGGTCGGCTCGGAGGAGCAGATGCATCATCGGGACCTGCGGCGGATCCGGGATTACCGTGACGCCGGGCACTGCTGCCAGTGCGGCTGCGATCGCCCGGGCATGCTTCAGGTAGGCCGGAAACCTCGGCAGCCGCTCAGTGAGGCAGCTCAGCGCCGATGCCGCCCCCGGCCATAGTCCGTGCAGCGTGCCGCCCATTCTCCGCCGCCAGTCCCGGACCTCGGCGATGATCTGGTCCGGCCCGGCCACGCCACAGCCGGAAAGAGCTCCGATGCCTTTGTAGAAAGACACGTACACGGTGTCGAACAGCGCGCTGATGCCGGCCGGGGACTTCCCGTACCCTGCAGCGGACTCCCACAGTCGCGCGCCGTCCAGGTGCGCAGCCGCGCCACGCTCGCGAGCCCAGCCAACCTGGGCGACCAGGTCATCCCATTCCGGCTGCTGCCCGCCGAGGTCGCGCTGCGGCAGCTCGAGCAGCAGCGCTGCAGGAGCTTCGGCGATCGCGGTCAGGTCGGCCAGCGTGATCAGCCGGTCCGGGCCGCCGGCCGGACGGCCGACAAGCCCGTGCAGTCGCTGATATGCCTGTTCCTCGTGTTGCTCGAGGTGGCACATCGGGTGGAAGACGACGGTCCTGCGGCCGCGCGAGTCCGCATGCACCCGCAGGACGGCTTGCTGCGCCATCACCCCGGAGGGGACGAACACCGCGGCCGGCTTGCCTAGCAGCCGGCCGATCTCGGCCTCCAGGTCCGCCACCACACCACCCTGGCCGTAGATATCGGGCTCCGTTTGGGACGGAATCGTGGCTAGCATCGACGCAGCGGTCTGCCTGCCGTGCCCGTGGAAGAACCGGGTGCACTTGTCCCGCAGCGCGGCGATCTCGTCCTGCTCAGGCATTGGCCGTTCCTCCGTTAATGGCTGCCGGGCGCGGTGACGAAGTCGATCAGTTCCTCTACCCGCCCGAGAAAGGCAGGCTCCAGGTCTGCGTAAGACCGGACGCCCGCCAGGATCCGCCGCCATGCAGCCGCAGTGTCCGGCGGCCAGCCAATCGCGGCGAGCACGCCCTCCTTCCATGGCATGCCGCGCGGCACGTCTGGCCAGCGGCCGATGCCGAGGACTGAGGGCTTCACCGCGGCCCAGATGTCGATGTACGGGTGACCAACCACGAGGAGGTGCGGTGAGCTCGCCTGCGCGGCGATGCGACTCTCCTTAGAGCCATCGACGAGGTGATCGACGAGCACGCCGAGGCGCCGGGCCAGGATCCGGCGCGAACTCCGCGACTATCGCCGGAAGGTCGTCGATGCCGTTCAGGAATTCCACCACGACGCCCACATCGCGGAGGTCGTCCCCCCAGATCTTCTCGACCAGCTCAGCGTCGTGTTTTCCCTCGACGTAGATCCGGCTGGCCCGTGCCACCTTCGCCCTGCTGACCGGGGCGGCGACGGAGCCTGATGCCGTACGAGCGGGCTGACTGCCCTGGCCGGTGGCCGGCCGGACCAGCGTCACCCGCCTGCCTTCGAGCAGGAACGTGCCGGTCAGCGGGAAGACCCGGCGCTTGCCCCATCGGTCCTCAAGGGTCACCGCGTCCTTCTCGCACGCGACGACAGCGCCGCAGAAATCACCTGCGCTGTCCTCGACGACCAGCCCGTTCTCGGCGGCGACCCGCGGCGGGGTCGCCGGCCTGCGTGCCGGAGGCGCGAGCACTTGCTCGCTGTACTGCCTGCTGCGCATCAGATCCGTCCTGACTAGTTCGCCCCGGTCAGTATCGGCTACATCGAGCCGGCCGCCACAGCGGCGCGCGCCGGGATCTCAGATAGATCAAGATCTGGCTAACCGCTCTCTCGGGAAGAATTACGACGCTAAGGTCGCGTCAGCCACCTTTTCGCCCGCATCTCGCCAGGAGGCCCCGAGTTGCGCCGTCGCCATGCCGTCAGTTACTCGGAGCCTGCCCTGCGACCACGACCGCACCGACGCCGTTACTGGCTCGGCTCCGCGGTGACCGTGGCCGCACTGGCCAGCGCGGTCGCCATTGTCAGTCCGGCAATGGCGGCTCCCGCGGCGGCCGGCATCACGATCCTGTCGGCCGGACCGGACAGCACCGGGAACCCGTACGATCTCACCGTCGCCGCTGACGACGGCAACGGCGTGCTGATCCAGACCATGACCGCGCATGTCTACAGCGCGAGTATGCAGAACGTGGCGAATCCGATCATGACCTACAACTCCGCGCTGTCCACCGGGACCAGCGACCAGGTCTGGGTAGCGTCACCGTCGATCGCCGAGTCGGCGCTGCCCGCCGGTACCTACACCGTCACAGTGGACGCGGCAGACGGCGTCGAGACCGACTCAGGGCTGGCGGCGCCGGGGTCGTTCTCCTTTAGCTACACAACCGACAACCTGAGCGTGACGTCCTCTCCCCCCGCCGTCACCCAGGGCTCGCAAACCGTTACGTTTGCCGGAACGCTGACCGGAACAGCATCCGGCGGGTCGTCCGTGGGCATTGCCAACGTGCCGGTGAACCTGAGCGGCGCCGCAAGCAACCCGGTGGCAACGACCGACTCGAACGGCAACTTCAGCTACCAGGCCACTGGAGTGACACCGGGTACCTATGCCTTCAGCGTCGCCGCAACCAGTAACTACCCGTTTGCGACCGCAAGCGCGTCGGTCACCGCACAGCAGGCAACCACGTCGATCACGGTAGCCGCCAGTCCGGCTTCGGTTACCGAGGGCGAGCAGATGGTCACCTTCAGCGGTTCCGTCAGCGTGACACCGCCGCCGCCGGCCACTCAGACCGCGGTCGGCATCGGTAGCGGCATCCCGATCTACCTCAACGGGTCGAGTACCCCGGTGACCCAGACAACCGACGCGAACGGTGACTTCAGCTATACCGCCAGCAACGTCCAGCCAGGGTCGTACACCTTCAGCGTGACCCCGAGCGCGCAGGGCCTCTACGGCAGCGCGACCCAGACGGTATCGGTCGGCGCGCAGGCGGCGCCAACGACGATCTCAGTCACGCCGAGTCCGGTGACGCTGACGTTCGGCTCACAGACTGCGTCCTTCGTCGGCACCGTGACCGCGCTGCCGCAGGGCGCCACGACTCCGGTGCCAGTGCAGGGTGCGCAGGTCTCTGTCAGCATCGGCGGGGCGTCTCCGGTCCCGATCGGCAGCCAGACGGACGCGAGCGGACACTTCACGTACTCGGCCACCGGCATCACCGGTGACACCACGTACCAGTTCAGCGTGACGGGCAGCAGCATCTACTCGGCCGCGTCGGACACCGTCCCTGTCAACGTCGATCCGGGTATGACGTCGGTCACGGTGACGGCCAACCCGCCCGACATCAACCTGGCTTCCTCGACCGTCGTCTTCACCGGCACCGTGAGCGTCACCCCGTTCGGCGGGACCGAGGCTACCGGTATCGGCGCGGGCATCCCGGTCTACCTCAACGGCTCCACAACCCCGGTCGCGCAAACCGACGATGCGAACGGCGACTTCACCTACACCGCACACGACGTCACGACGGCTAGCGACTACGACTTCACGGTCAATAGTTCGACCTGGTACACCGCCGGCTCGGACTCGGTCCCGATCGGGCAGGACCAGGTGAATTCCACCCTGATGGTCACAGCGAACCCGGCGAGCGTCACTGAGGGGGCCCAGACAGTGACCTTCTCGGGCACGCTGACGGGAGTGTCCCCGGGCGACTCGACGTCGGTGGCCATCCAGAACGCGCCGGTAGACCTCAGCGTCGATGGCGGCACGCCCGCGCAGATCAAGACCACCGATGTCAACGGTGATTTCACCTATACCGTCAGTGGCGTCGGGGCGGAGACGACCTACGCCTTCAGCGTCGGCAGCACGACGACCTACACCAAGGCGACCTACGACGTGACGGTCGGCGTCAGCCAGGCACTAACTCAGATAACCGGCATAACGCTGACGCCGGCTCACGTGAAGTACGGCCAGCCCGCGATGCTCAAAGGCACTGTTCAGTACATGAGCGGCACGACGTGGACGGCGCTGCCGGGAGTCCCGGTGGCGCTGGCCGAGGGCAAGGTAAACCTGCCTTCGGTCACCAGCGGAAGCGGCGGTACGTTCACGGCCAAGCTGCCGTCAGTGCACGGCCCGGCCTGGACCGCGACCGTCAACCCGGGCGCACTGACACTCGACACGTCGGTGATGGGGAATCTGAGCATCGCCCTGCCGGTCGCGGTGAAATCGTTCTCCGCCAGCCTGGGTACCGATGACAAAGTCACCGCCGCCGGATGCATCGAGGTGACGGCACCCACTGGACCTGCACCGCAGACGTCGGTCAACATCCAGTACTCGGCCCGCCAGCACGGCCCGTGGAAGTGGCTGGGAACTCTGTCGCTGCACAGTGAATCGCGAAAGTTCCGGACCTGTCCCGGTGCGGATGAGTCGTACTTCAGCGGCGCCCTGAAGGCGAAGCTCGCCAATGCCTACTACCGGACGGCTTTCACGGCTACGTACAGCTTCCAGGCCGCTTACAGCGGCGGCGTGCACGCGTGGAAGTACCAGACCAGGATCGTCTCGTTCCGCATTAGCCCGCACCGGGAGTCTTACTCCACCAAGGTAACGGTCAAGGGCCGCCTTCAGGTCCTGAGCAAGTCCTGGCGCGCTTTCGCCCGTCAGAGGGTGTCCCTCGTCTACAACCAGAAGGGCACGTCGTACTGGACAACGCTCCTCAGGACACGCACAAGCTCGACAGGCAGCTTCGAATTCCAGGTGTACGGCTCGCAGTCAAAGTACGTCGCCATCACGTACGTGGTGTACAACGGGGACGCTAAGCACCTCGCCTGCTCGAGTCCCGGCATCGCCGTCGAGCAGACCGGCAAATCGGCGGTGGGCACGGCCAGCGCACCCGAGGCGCAGAGGCCGCCGCTGAGCCTGCCTGAGCTGCTGAAGCTCACCGGTACCGGGCAGCTGCCAGGTCCGCTGGTACCGGCGTTCGGCCCTTCCGGCGAATTTCTCAGCGATCTGTTCAAGCGGGCTAGCGCCTAGTTATCCGGCGCTTGCCTGCCTGAACAGTTTCTCGGCGTTGCGCTGGAAAATAGCCGAGTAAGAGACGCTCGACGTGTCCCCGCCCTGCTGGTAGCCGCCGATGACGCCGATGAGATCGCCCCGGCCAGTTTTCCGGCTGACGTGGGTCAGGAACGGGCCGCCGCTGGTGCCGTTCGGGAAGCCACCGCAGTCGAACACCATCTGGCGGTATCCCTTGAGGTGCAGCTTGGTAGCCGGGCCGTCGCACCTGACCGGCAGGTTCGTGGTGTCCGGGTATCCGATGACCTCCACCTGCTGGGGCAGAGGCACGTTGACTTCCAGCGTCTCCCCGCCGGTGTGCCGCTGGACCCGGTGTCCTGCCCTGCCGACCAGCAAGAAGGCAAAGTCGTCGTTTGCATCCTGATAGTTCTTCCAGTTGCTGTCCACGAACTCTTCCCTGACCAGCCATTGCCCGTAGGGGAACTTGCCGTCGTAGTAACCCGGCGCGAACGTCACGGTGCTGTCGGAGCCAAGGCGCCGGCCCTGCATGCAGTGCGCCGCGGTCATGACGAGGTCCT
This sequence comes from uncultured Actinomycetota bacterium, assembly GCA_963831615.1. Taxonomy (GTDB): domain Bacteria; phylum Actinomycetota; class Actinomycetes; order Streptosporangiales; family Streptosporangiaceae; genus JAJYUU01. The sequence goes on from CAWHQU010000011.1 coordinate 886,833, forward strand.
CGTGCGGGCTGGCGACTACCGCGGCGGTGCAGAAATGCTCCAGCTTCCCGTGCTTCTCGGTGAACAGCGCGCCGACGGCGGCCGTTCCGTCGAACGCGACAGCAACGGGCGGTGATTGCGACGGAGGCGGAGACGGCGACGGGGATGGCGATGGGGAACTGGACTGCTTTGGCGATCCAGACACTGCCGGCCCGGGCCCTGCCGACTCGGGCACTGGCGACCCGGGCACTGGCGACCCGGGCACTGGCGATCCGGACGCTGGCGACCCAGACGCTGGCGACCCAGACGCTGGCAGCCCGGTCGCGGACGGCGCCGGCCCAGACGACGCCGATGCGCCAGCTGCTGCGAACGCGGCCGGCTCCGCTAGCACGATCACGGCCACGAGCAAACCGCCTGCGGCAATCGCCGCGCCCAGAACGCCGCCCCGCCGCAGTGCCAGCGGCGAGCGCGGCACCGAGATGGCCTTCGCACCGCTGCCAGGCGCTGCAATCTCGGTCGGGCTCCCGCCCGGGATAGGCGTGCCGGGTTCAGACATGCGGGCATCCTACGGATCACTGCAGCCGAATACCGGGATTCCGAAGCGCGTGCCTCGATCCGGCCAGATCGGGACCGGCCGGCCCGCCGAGCCGCCGCCCTGGCGAACTCGCGGCGCGATCAGCGCCTGATAGCGGCGTCCAGCATCGTCGCCCACTGGCCAACGATGCGGTCCCGGCGCCGGGAATCGTCGGCCAGCGTATCCGCCAGGCCTAGACCGCGGGCGAGGTCCAGTGTCGCCTGCACCGCCTCGTGGACGCCGGGCACAGACTCGTCTGCTTGGAGCAGTTCGATAGCCGCCTTGTGCGCCTCCCTGCCAAGCCGCGCTTCAAGCGGCAGCACGAGTTCGCGCAGCAGGTCGCTGGCAGCGGCAGCCGCCCAGATCTGCAGTGCGGCTCGGAACAGCGGCCCGGTGTAAAGCCGGACTAGCAACCCGACGACATCCCTGGTGCGCTGCTCCCCGGCTGGCAGCAGCGCCGCCTCACGCCGGATCTCGGCGAGCCGGACTTCGGCCATGTGCTCTAGGGCCGCCGTCAGCAGGTCCTCCCTGGTGCGGAAGTAGTGCTGGGTGGCACCGCGGGATACCCCGGCCCGGCCGGCGATGACGGCGACGGTGGCCCCGCTCCAGCCAAGATCAGCCACGCAGCTTACTGCCGACTCGAGCAGCCGGGCACGAGTAGCCCAGCCCCGGTCCTGCTGCGGCTCGCGGACGCCTGAGCCATTCCCGCCTGAGCCGCCCGTGCTTGGGCTACCCGTGCTTGGGCTACCCGTGCTTGGGCTACCCGTGCTTGGGCTACCAGCCATCGGAGTTACTCAGCCGCGAAGGACGGCCGTCTTTTCTCCAGAAACGCGGCCATCCCTTCGGCAGCCTCCGCCGAGCCGAACAGCCGCGCCGACAACTCGGCGAGCGCTTCGGCCTTGGTGTCGAAACCGTCGAGCACGGTGGCTGTCAGTAGCGGCTTCGTTTCCCGCAGGCCCTGTGGCGAGGCGGCGCGCAGCAGGTCGAGTACGGCGAGCGTGCTGGCGTCAATGTCGTCGACTGCCTCAGTGACCAGCCCGATCCGGGCCGCGGTCACCGCGTCAAACGTCTCGCCAGTCAGGTAATAGCGGCTGGCGGCTCGCGGTTCCATCTTCGGCAGCGTGGTGAGCGAGATCATCGCAGCCGCCAGGCCAAGCTTGACCTCAGTGAACGCGAAGGTGGACTTAGGCCCGGCCAGAACGATGTCGCAGGCCCCGACGAGGCCGATGCCGCCAGCCCGGACATGTCCGTCGATGCTGCCGACGACGGGTTTGGGCAAACTCACGATCAGCTTCAGCAGTGTCATGACCCGCTCGGCGCCGGTCCGCATGCCGCCCTGGCTGGCCTCACTCAGGTCTGCCCCCGCGCAGAACGTCGACCCGGTGTGCGTCAGCTCGACAGCGCGCACGTTGTCTTGGCCGGCTGCCGTGGCGAGCGCCGCGGTGAGCTGCGCTACCAGGGCGGCGGATAGCGCGTTCCGGTTACGCGGCGAGTCCAGGGCGATCCGCGCGATCCCCCGGTCCACCGAGTACTGCACAAGCTGATCGGGCGCCGTCTGATCGGGCGCCGTCTGATCGGGCACTGTCGAATCAGTCACTGAGCACCTCCTTAGTATGACTTCGGCAGGCCGAGGGAATGCTGCGCCACGAAGTTCAGGATCATCTCCCGGCTGACTGGCGCGATCCGGGTGGTCCGCACGTTAGCCAGCATTGCTGCCAGTCCGAATTCGCTGGTCATCGAACTGCCGCCGAGCGCCTGGATGGCCTGGTCCACCGTCCGGATGCTGGCCTCGGCTGCCGCGTACTTGGCCATGTTCGCGGCCTCGCCCGCGGCCATGTCGTCGCCGGCGTCGTACAACGCGGCCGCCTTCTGCATCATCAGCCTGGCCAGTTCCAGCTCGATCTTGACTTGCGCGAGCGGATGGGCGAGGCCCTGGTGCGCGCCGATCGGCACGCTCCACACGGTGCGCTCGTTCGCGTACGAGACCGCCCTGTCCAGCGCGTACCTGGCGGAGCCGACTGCCATCGCCGAGGCCATGATCCGTTCCGGGTTGAGCCCGGCGAACAGTTGCGGCAGCGCCGCGCCTTCGTCGCCGACGAGCGCGTCGGCGGGCAGCCTGACATCGTCGAGGAACAGCAGGTACTGCTTCTCCGGCATGAGGATGTCCATGTCGATCGGCTGGTAGCTGAAGCCCGGAGCGTCAGTCGGCACTGCGAACAGTGCCGGGCGCAGCTTGCCGGTTTTCGTGTCCGCGGTCCGGCCGACGATCAGCACCGCCTCGGCCTCGTCGACGCCGGAGATGAAGATCTTGCGCCCGGTCAGGACCCAGGTATCGCCGTCGCGAGTCGCGACCGTGGTCAGCTTGTGCGAGTTCGAGCCGGCATCCGGCTCGGTGATGCCGAAAGCCATGATCGAGGATCCGCTGGCGATCTTCGGCAGCCAGTACTGCTTCTGCTGGGGTGTGCCGAACCGGGAAAGTATCGTCCCGCAGATCGCCGGCGACACTACCATCATCAGCAGCCCGCAGCCGGCGGCCGCAAGTTCTTCGAGCACGATCGAGAGCTCGTACATTCCTGCGCCGCCGCCGCCGTACTCCGCCGGCAGATTCACCCCGATGAAGCCCAGCTTGCCGGCCTCCTGCCACAACTCGGTGAGCCGGCCGCCGCTCCTGGCCTGCCGGGTGAAGTAGGCGTATCCGTACTTGCGCCCGAGGTCCGCCACAGCGGCCCGGAGCGCGAGCTGCTCGTCGGTCTCGGTGAAGTTCACTGTGCTTCCTCAGTCTTCACGGGGATCCTCCTGCGGCTTGACGACGGCGAGCACAGTGCCCACCTCGACCTGCTGGCCTGCCGACACCGGCAGCTCAGCGACGATCCCCGCGACCGGGGCGGAGATCACGTGCTCCATCTTCATGGCCTCCAGCCAGAGCAGCGGCTGCCCGGCCGTGACCTGGTCGCCGGCCGCCACGCCGGTCCTGGCCACAACCCCCGGCATCGGCGCCAGCAGCGATCCGGCGGCCGCCTGGCTGGCCGCGTCAGCGAACCGGCTGACCGGCAGCAGCGCGACGGGCCCGAGCACCGAGTCAACGCAGGTCACGCCCGGATAGGCAGCGACCTCGAACCGGTACAGCAAGCCGGCGATGTCAAGCTCGACCAGCTGCGGGGCCATGGAGACCAGCCGTACGTCCTCGCGCCCGTCGACGATCAGCCCGCCGCGTCGCAGCCGGTAACCGACCTGGTACCGGCCTGTTGCCTGGCCCTGGTCGCCGGCCCGCCGGTACTCCTTGCGCTGAAACGCTGACGGCACATTGCGCCAGCCGGACGGCAGACCGCACAGCACGCCGGCTCCCGCCTGCCGGGCCGCGGCATCGGCCAGCGCCCCCGCGAGCGCGGAGAACCACATGGCCTGCTCGTCGGCCAGCGGTGCGGTCAGGCCACCGGGACCATGCCGGCTCAAGGAATCCGGTGTCAGTCTGGCCGGCCAGGAACTCCGGATGCCGCAGCACCCGCACCAGCAGGTCGCGATTCGTCGTCAGGCCGTGAATGCGGGTCCTGGCCAGCGCTCCGGCGAGCGCAGCGGCCGCCTGGTCCCGGTCCGGCGCCCAGCAGATCACCTTGGCCAGCATCGGGTCGTACCGCGTCCCGACCTCGCTGCCGTCGACAACCCCGGAGTCCAGGCGGAGCCCCGGTCGAGGAGTACCGGGCGATGGTAGTGCCGCGAACTCGGCGAGCACTCCGGGCACCTCGAACCTGTGCAGCGTCCCGCTCTGCGGCTGCCAGTCCGCCGCCGGATCCTCGGCGTACAAGCGGACTTCGATCGCATGGCCGGTGACATCCGGGGGCGTGGCCGGCAGTCGCTGGCCGGCGGCGATCTGCAGCTGGAGCGCGACCAGGTCCAGGCCGGTCGTGCATTCGGTGACCGGGTGCTCGACCTGGAGACGGGTGTTCATCTCCAGGAAGTAGAACTGGCCGGCGTCATCGGCCAGAAACTCTGCCGTTCCCGCATTGATGTAGCCGACGGCGCTAGCGGCCGCGCGTGCTGCTTCGAGCAGCCGCCCCCGCATGCCCGGAATACGCGCCGCGAGCGGCGACGGCGCCTCTTCGATGATCTTCTGGTGCCGCCGCTGGATCGAGCACTCGCGCTCCCCGATCGTCCAGACGGTGCCGGCCGTATCGGCCAGGATCTGGACCTCGAGGTGCCGGCCGGACTCCAGGTACGGCTCGCAGAACACGGTCGGGTCGCCGAACGCCGCGGCCGCCTCCGACCGGGCGGCCGCTAGCTCGGCGGGCAGGTCGTCCATCCTGCGCACCACGCGCATGCCCCGGCCGCCGCCGCCTGCCGACGCTTTGATCAGTACCGGCAGGTCCGACTCGGTGAGTGCTTCCGGTGACAGCTCCGGCAGGACCGGGACACCCGCAGCCGCCATCAGGCGCTTGGCCTCGATCTTGCTGCCCATCACCGCTATCGCGGCTGGCGGCGGTCCGACCCAGGTCAGCCCCGCCTGCTGCACCGCCTGGGCGAAGCCCGCGTTCTCCGACAAGAAGCCGTATCCGGGATGGACGGCATCCGCGCCCGACCGCAGGGCTGCGTCAACCAGCAGGTCGGCACGCAGGTAGGTGTCGGCGGCGGCCTCGCCGGGTAGCCGCACTGCCAGGTCGGCCTCGGCCACGTGCGGCGAGCCGCGGTCCGCGTCAGAGTAGACCGCGACCGTCGTCAGCCCGAGGTCCCGGCAAGTCCGGAAGACGCGGCGAGCGATCTCACCCCGGTTCGCCACCAGCACGCGCGTGATCATCGCCGTCACATCCGGAAGACGCCATAGCCGGCGGCGCCGCGGACCGGCGCGCCGTGAATGACCGACAGGCAGAGGCCGAGCACGGTCCGGCTGTCGCGCGGATCGATGATTCCGTCGTCGTAGATCCGGCCGGACAAGAACATCGGCAGCGATTCGGCTTCGATCTGCGCCGACACCATCTCCTTCATCGCGGCGTCAGCGTCCTCGTCGAACGGGCGCCCTGCTGCCTGCGCGGCAGCCCTGGACACGATGGACAGCACGCCGGCTAGCTGGGCCGGGCCCATCACCGCCGACTTGGCGCTTGGCCAGGCGAACAGGAACCTCGGGTCGTAGGCGCGGCCGCACATGCCGTAGTGGCCGGCTCCGTAAGACGCGCCCATCAGTATCGAGATATGCGGCACCGTGGAGTTCGACACCGCGTTGATCATCATCGCGCCGTGCTTGATGATTCCGGCCTGTTCGTACTGGCTGCCGACCATGTAGCCGGTGGTGTTGTGCAGGAAGATCAGCGGCGTGTCGACCTGATTGGCAAGCTGGATGAACTGGGCCGCCTTCTGCGACTCGGCGCTGAACAGCACGCCCTGGGCATTGGCCAGGATGCCGACCGGGTAACCGTGCACGTTCGCCCAGCCGGTGACCAGGCTCGCGCCATAGGCCGGCTTGAACTCGTCGAAGTCCGAACCGTCCACGACGCGCGCGATGACCTCGCGGGGATCGAACGGGATCCGCAGGTCCGGCGGCACGATGCCGACCAGTTGCTCCTCGTCATGCAGCGGTGGCACCGGCGCGGCAGCCGGTCCAGGCCCCTGCTTGCGCCAGTTCAGCCTCGCCACGATCCGTCGGCCGATACGGATCGCGTCCTGCTCATCGCCGGCCAGGTAATCGGCCAGGCCGGAGGTCCGGGCGTGCATCTCCGCCCCGCCTAGCGATTCGTCGTCGGACTCCTCGCCAGTCGCCATCTTGACCAGCGGTGGTCCGCCGAGGAAGACCTTCGAGCGCTCCTTGATCATCACTACGTGGTCGGACATGCCGGGAAGATAGGCGCCCCCGGCGGTGGAGTTGCCGAACACGATCGCGATCGTCGGGATGCCCGCCGCTGACAGCCGGGTGAGGTCACGGAACGTCCGGCCTCCGGGGATGAAGATCTCCTTCTGCGTCGGCAGGTCGGCGCCCCCAGACTCGACCAGCGATATCACCGGCAGCCGGTTCGCCAGCGCGATGTCGTGCGCGCGGAAGCTCTTGCGCACGGTCCACGGATTGCTGGTGCCGCCGCGGACCGTCGGGTCACTCGCTGAGATCAGGCACTCGGTGCCCTCGACGACCCCGATCCCGGTGACCATGCTGCCGCCGACCGCGAACTCAGTTCCCCACGCCGCGAGCGGCGACAATTCCAGGAACGGGGTATCTGGGTCCAGCAGCATTTCGATCCGCTCGCGGACGAGCAGCTTGCCCCGGCTCCGGTGCCGTTCGATGTACCGAGGACCGCCCCCCGCGATGGCCTTCGCTTGCTCGGCTTCGATCTCAGCCAGCTTGGCGAGCATCGCTTCTGCGTTCGCGGAGTAGGCAGCGGACTTGTCGTCGAGCGCGGAGCGCAGCACGGTCACAGCAGCTCCTCGGGAATCTCGAGGTAGCGCGCCCGCAGCCACTCGCCGACCGCCTTGGCCTGAGGGTCGAAGCGCGCCGCCGCGGCAACGCCCTGCCCGAGCAGGCCCTCGATGACGAAGTTGACCGCGCGCAGATTCGGCAGCAGATACCGGGTCACAGGCAGCGCGGCCGCCTCGGGCAGCAGCTCGCGCAGCGTGGCCACGGTCAGCGCGCTGGCCAGCCATTGCCAGGCCGCCGCGTCACGGGCCCAGACGCCGACGTTCGCGTCGCCGCCCTTGTCGCCGCTGCGCGCGCCAGCAACCGCGCCGAGCGGCGCCCGGCGTACCGGCCCGGCGCCCGCCCAGCTAGGCAGTTCGGGCGCCGCGACCGGCCCCAGCGGCTGAGTGACCGGCGGCTCGGGCACCTCGATCGAGTCACCAGACGGCAGCACCGCGACCTGACGGACCTCGGCCCTGTCTAGATAGGCCGCGGTGAACACGCCGTACGGCTGCGCGTCGCCGGGCGGGGCAGTCAGGTGGAAACCGGGGTAGCTGGCCAGCGCGAGTTCGACCGCGGCTCCGGAGAAGGCCCGGCCGATCGCCTTGGCATCGCTGCCGCGCGCCACGCACCGCAGCGTCGCGCTGGCTTCTTCCTCGGTAGCGGCATCGGGTGAGTCGGTGCGGGCGATCTCCCATTCGACATCCGGCGGCACGGCGGCGGCGAGCTGGTCCTTCACCAGCTGCGCCTTCGCTTCGATGTCCAGTCCGGTCAGCACGAACTCGACCTGGTTGCGGTAACCGCCGAGAGAATTGAGTGACACCTTCAGCGACGGTGGCGCCGGTTCGCCGCGCACGCCGCTGATCGTTACCCGCTCTGGCCCGTCCTGCCGGAGCTGGACGGTGTCGAGGCGCAGTGTCGCGTCCGGCCCGGCGTAGCGTGCCCCGGCGACCTCGTACAGGAGCTGCGCCGTCACGGTGCCGACGGTGACCGCGCCGCCTGTCCCGGGGTGCTTGGTGATGACGCTGGACCCGTCGGCATAGACCTCTGCGATCGGGAAGCCGGGATGGCGCAGGTCGGTGATCTCGGTGAAGAACGCGTAGTTCCCGCCGGTCGCCTGGGCCCCGCACTCGATCACGTGGCCGGCCGCCATCGCGCCGGCAATGGCGTCAAAGTCATGCGGATGCCAGCCGAAGTGAGCGGCGGCCGGCCCGACGACCAGCGAAGCGTCGGTGACCCGGCCAGTGACGACCACATCAGCGCCGGCCTTCAGACAGGCTGCAATGCCCCAGCCGCCGAGGTAGGCGTTGGCCGCGACCGGCTCGCCGTAGCCCAGTTCGGCGGCTCGCGGCAGCAGGTCGTCGCCGGTCACGTAGCCGATCTTCGGGGCCAGGCCGAGCCGTGCCGCGAGCTGTGCGATCGCCTCGGCTAGTCCGGACGGGTTCAGGCCGCCGGCGTTCGCGACGATCGCGACGCCCTTGTCCAGCGCGAGCCCTAGGCAATCCTCGAGCTGTCGCAGGAAGGTACGGGCGTAGCCGAGGCTAGGGTCACGCAGCCGGTCCCGGCCGAGAATGAGCATGGTCAGCTCGGCCAGGTAATCGCCGGTCAGCACATCTAGCTCGCCGCCCTCGAGCATCTCCCGCATCGCGGCGAACCGGTCGCCGTAGAAGCCCGAGGCGTTGCCGATCCTGATGCATGGCGAGGTTGCGGCCGGCTGGCCTTCGCCGGCCCAAGCGGGCTCGCGGGCCGATGCGGGCTCGCCGGCTCCGGAGCGCTCATCGGCCGGCTGAGACTCACCGGCCGAACCAGTCGCTGGCACTAAGCGATCACCTTCCAGGCTCGGCGGTCACCTCGGGCGGCAACGCCGGTTCTCACGACTTACGGCCCAGATGATCTTGATGAATGCGAGTTGACTGTTGCTCTAGCAACTGTGCTCTAGCAACAGCTAACTCACATCGATCATGGACGCGGAACGCGGGCGTCGACCAGAACCAAGCATACGTGATTGTTTTTCCGTGGCACAGGCAATGCTGGCGCACCGTGGCTTCGCCAGCCTGACCTGGCCGAAGCCGTCTCGGCCGGGTTATCGTCAGGCTGTGCGAGTCGACGTCAGCGCCGCGGCGGTCGGCTTCATCGCCAGCCAGGGCGGCGAAGTGTGGGTGTGGGCAGCTCATCCGAAGATGTGCTGCGCGGGCGCACCTGCCTGGATGCACGCTGCCGTAGCTGCTCCGGCCGGGCTGACCGGCTTCCGCCAGCTCTCAGCCGACGTGGCGCCGGGCCTGACTGTCTACTTCCGCACCGTCGCCGGCCAGCAGCCGGAAGTGCTTGAGCTCGGCATGGAGGGCAAACGCCACCCGAAGGTTGCCGCGTACTGGGACGGCTGCCTGATGGCGATGGTTCCCTGATGGCGATGGCTCCCTGATGGCGATGGCTCCCTGATGGCGCCAGCGGAAGGCCGGCTCAGCTGCGGACCCGGTATCGGTACGGGATCGCGGCCAGTTCGTCGGCGGTGAGGTCGTCATACGGTGGCACCCCGTAGACATTCATCAGGTCATCGACGTACAGCCTGCCGCTCACCACGCTTCCAGCCGGCGCAGACGGCGTGATGGTCACGTCAATGACGCCCGTCTTGCCGGGATAGATAAGCACCGGGATGTAGAACTCGCTGGGGTCGACGGCAGTCAGCCAGAAGTCGCCGGTCGACGGTGCCGTCGCCAGGTCGAACGCCTTGGCCAGGACCGTCATGCTGATGGTTGCCGTGCCGTTCGCCGCTCCGCCCGCCGGGTAGGGACCGCACTCGTCCGGGGCCGCCGCCCATTCGCCGGCTGTCACCGTGCCGCCAGGTGGCGCGTAGGACACCGACGCCGAGTCGGAGCACAGCCCCGCGGGCGTATTCGCCTGACCGGACGAGCTGGCCAGGTCCGGATCGCCGGCCAGTGTGCTGACGCTGAACATCGCCGGCAGGCTCGAGGTCTGCGTCATCGTCAGGCCCGACGTCTCCGCGGGCACCAGCCAGGCCGGATACTCGACCCGCAGCGGCAGCGCGACCGAATCGGATGTCGCCGGCAGCGCCGGCAGCACCATTGATTGCGTCGAGTTGAGCCGGGCGTCCAGGAAGAAGTCCTCTGGCGCCGCGCCGGTGTTCGTTATCCGCACCGGGACGGTCACCGCCTTGCCCGCTTTCAGCTCACGGGCCTGGCTGTCTGGCAGCCTCGGCGCGCTGACCCGAACGCGGTTGAACGCGATGTTCCCGGAGTAACGCTGGGACAGCTCGTTCCCGGCCACTGGTTCAGCGAAGTCAATGATCAGCGTCCAGGTTCCCGGCTGCGGGTCGAGCGCGTAACCGGTCAGCGTGCGCTCACCAACGGTGTTGAAGTAGTTCTGACCGTAACCACCGGTGACACCCTCCGGGCTGATCAGGTACGCGCCGATTTGATCCGTCGGGTCGTTGGACAGCACCACGTTGGCAGTGATGCTGCGGACGCCGTGACCGACCCGGAATTCGTAGAAGTTCTCCTGGCCTTCGCCTGGTGGCCGCCCGTTGCCGCCAGTCAGTACCCCGCTGAATGTGCCGCCGGACGCGACGTTCACGAGACTGCGCAACACGACCGGGATGGACGTGCTTTCCCTGCCGAGGTAACTGTCTGACCCGCCGCCAGATGAGGTCAGCACGATCGAGCCTGCCGCGTCGCCAGGCCGGGCCGGCGTGCGAGCGGTGACGGTCACGGTACTGCTCTGGCCAGGCGCAAGCGCCAGCCGGCCGGGCGCGACCGAACCGAACGGCGCGAACCGCTGGGTGTCGGCCTGCCACCGCACCCTGCCAGTCGACCCGCCGTCGCCAGCCACGTCGCTGAAGATCACGCCGGTCCAGGTTCCTGGCACCGGGTACCGAACATCGACGCTGCCGTAATTGCCCGGACCCTGCGGGAAGGAGTGCGCGGCGAACCGTCCGCGGGGATCAACGAGGATCAGCCGGACGCGTGCGTTCAGCCCGAATTCACAGGCGTAGTCCAGGCAGGAAACGGGGTTGCCTGGCCAGGCCACCGACGCGAACAAGCGGTCCTGGCCGGGCTTAACCCGGAAGTGGAAGACGGCGTAGTTGTCGCGAAGCCCGGCGTAGCTGGTGAACTTCGGGCTGCCCTTGCTCAGCCTGACGGTGCCGCGCTGGACGTCTTCGGCCGGCCCGAGCATGCGCCCGTGCAGGGTGACGACCTGCCTGCCGGCGCCTGTATTCGTGATGGTCACTGGCCAGTGCCGGGTGCTTCCGGTGCCGCCCGCCGCGGTCAGCTGGGTCGCACTGAGCAGCAAAGTGTCGCCGACTGGAGCAGGCGACCCGGCGCTGACGCGGACGGACTCGGCGAGCTCGACCGCCTTGTAGGAGTTCAGCAATCCGGCGCCCTGCTCGGTGGCGGGCGCGCCCAGGTCGGTCGCGGAGCTGACGAGTATCTGCTTGACCAGGGCCGGCGATGGCGTGCTGCCGTTGTGAGCCTGCCGGTAGGCCTGGATCACCAGCGCCGCCGCGCCCGCCACGAAGGGCGCTGACTCGCTCGTGCCGCCGGCCTCCTCAATGTCGGAGCGGTCGCCGGTGAGGTTGCCGCATTCGGTGTACACGTACTGATTGGTGCTGCATGACGCAAAGCTCAGGTCGCCTGGCGCTACGAGGTCCACGGTGCCGGCTGCCTCGTCGATACCGCCGGAGCTGATCGCGCTCACGTTGTCGTCCAGCCAGCCGTGAGGCGCGAAGTAACGGGCAGCTGCGTAATTGGTCTGAGCGTAGAACCGGAAGTCCGTCGACGCCCCGACGGAGATCAGGTTCGGGTCGCTGGCCGGGGAGACGATGGTGTTCGTCGCTCCGCTGTCACCAGTTGAGCAGGTCACCACGACTCCGGCCGCGACAGCCGCATCGTCGAACTGCTTGGTCACGTCGAGGGCGGTGATGTCCGGGAACGGGCTGCTGCCGAAGGACTCGTTGATCACGTTCGCGTGGTCGGTCTCCACCGCGTAATTGATCGCCTGCAGGAAGCTGGACTCGGCGCCGTCTTCGTACGTGCCGTAGACGTCGAGACCCACCAGGCTCGCGCCGGGAGCTACGCCTTCGATCCTGATGTTGCAGGCCGACGGATACCGCTGCGCGCTGAAGCCGTTGACGTTGTAGACGTGAATACCCTGGCCGGCGATCGTGTTCGCGTCGAGGAACGCCTCGTCACCGCCGGTGATGTTGCCCGGCCCGTCGCCGCTGAAGTCCTGGTAGTCGCCACCAGTCGCCGCATCGAAGACCGACGTGCCGTCGGGACGAATGAAGTTGATGTTGCCGGGGTCCAGGCCGTCCGCGATCCAGGCGACTTTGACGCCGGCGCCGGTGATCCCGAGGGACCGGGCCGTGCCCTGCCGCGGATTCTGTGACGCAGTGTTCGTCAGCGCAAGGCCTTCGGGGTCGAGCAGCGCCCGGCCGTTGCGCCCGCAGGCGCCCGGGACCACGTGCGCCTTCACCGCTGTTCTGCCCGTGGCTGGTATGGCCGTGACTGGCCGTACATGAGCTGCCCCGCCGGTGCCTGACCGAGCGGCCTGGACTGCGGCGGATCCCGCGCCCGCAGGACCCGCGCCCGGAACGCCGGCGCTTCCCGTGACCGGGACCGCCCCGGAAATGGTCGCATCCGGGACTACCTCGGCAACGGCAGGATTGGCCCGCAGCCTGGCCTCCTCACCAGCGGAGACCGTAGCGGCGAACGAGTTGACGAGCTGGTACGGCTTGACGTGCGTGGCATGCACTGTGCGCAATTCAGCCAGCAGCGGCGCCTGGCTGCGCGACACGGCCACGGTGCGCGCCGCTGCGGCACGACTTCCGCTGCGCGCCTGGGCCGGCTGGCTCTTCATGATCACGATCACCGGCCGGCTCACGTCGCGTGACAGCTGAGCGGCCAGCGCGCTAGTCAGCGGGGCCTGTCCGGCGCTGGTCACGGCATCTCCGGCTCCGGCCGAGGCATGCCCGGCGCTCGCAGCGCCGGCCTGACCGTCTGCAAGGGCCCGGCTGCCAGCAAGCGCCGGCCCGGCGCCAACGGTGAACACCGCCGCAGCGGCAACCACTAATGCTCTGCGCGCGGCCCGTGCCCGCCGCGCTCCGCCAGCTGTGGTCATCGGCATTCTCGCCTCATTCCGGCGCGGCCAGCATGCCGCGGCCCGTTAGCATCGCACCGGCAATCAGCATGCAGTTGACTGCCTGGCACTCACCGCGGACGGTAACAGCAGCAGACCGGCAGTCACATTGACGAGCAGGTAACTTTTAAATAACGCCACAATTAGACGACGCAGGAATTGCCGGAATTGGCCAATTACTGATCCGGTTCAATTACCCGGCAATGTCCCCGGCGAGCCCCATCGCGCCGAGCACGAACGCGTAGACCTCTGCCTCGTAGCGCAAGTGGCCGAAGCGCCCGGACGGGCCAGTGTGCGCCCCTGCGCCAAGCTCGGCCCGGAACAGCACCTGGCTGGCGGCGGTGTCGGTCGCCCGCAATCGCGCGACCCATTTAGCTGGCTCATGCACTAGGACCCGCGGGTCGTTCACCGCGCCGGTAACGAGCAGGTCGGGTCGCGATCCGGCCGGCGGGTTGTCGTAGGGCGAGTACGAGCGCAGGCAGGCGAAGTCGCCAGGGTCGAGCGGATCGCCCCACTCATCCCACTCGGTGATCGTCAGCGGGATGCCAGGGTCGAGCATCGTGGTCACGCAGTCCACGAACGGCACCTCTGCCACTACCGCGCGCCAGCGGCCCGGCGCGCGCGAGTAAACCGCGCCCTGCAGTAGTCCTCCAGCGGACAGGCCGCGGGACACTATCCGGCTGCCGTCGACGAGCGGCACTGCGCCGGGCGTGTCGCCGGCCAGCCAGTCCGCCGTCTCGATGAAGTCGCTGAAGGTCCTCGGCTTAGCCTGCAGCCTGCCCTGCTGCCACCATCCCCGGCCGCCCTCGCCGCCGCCCCGCACGTGCGCGATCGCGTACACCACGCCCCGGTCCAGTACCGAAACCAGGCTGGCGTCGAACTCCGGGTCTATGCACGCTTCGTAGGCGCCGTAACCGTAGAGCAGGCACGCGGCCGTCCCGTCGAGCGGCGTATCAAACCGGTAAGCGAGGGTAACGGGCACCTGCGTGCCATCGGCAGCCTGCGCGCCGACCCGCACGGTGCGGTAACGCCCCGCATCGTAGTTCGGCACCACTGCCCGCTTGCGCTCATGGCGCTCGCCGGTCGACAGGTCCAGCGCCGACCAGACCGCCGGCTCAGCCAGCGACTGCTCGACGATCACTACTGAGCCGTCCCGGTAATCGGACGCGTGCTGCACGGCAATTGTCCCCGCGGGCATCGCCGGGCGGATTTCGGTCACGTCGCGGGCGTCTGGGCCGGTGATCACCAGCAGCGGGTCACCGCCGCGGCGCAAGGTCAGCAGCAGATGGCCGGCGAGCACGTCGCACCGCAGCAGCCTGGTGTCGGTCCGGGCCGGCGCCGTGGCCAGGCAGCCTGCCTGGGTCCAGTTGGCCCGGCCCGGCGAAGCTACCGGCGCACGCATCAGGGTGAATTCAACCGCGTCCCGGTCAGTGACAATCCACAGTTCGCCGTCGCCTCCGGCCGGATCGGCCGCGTGGTCGACGCGGTACTCGATGCCTCGCTCACGAGGCTCGACGAGGACCGGCATGCTCAGTGGCCGGCTAGCGGGGACGAGCCAGACCTCCGTGGTGTCCCTGGACTCACTCGTGATGATGATCAGCTCTCCGCTACGGGAGGCCTCGAGGATGAGCCCGAACCGCTCGTCATTCTCCTCGTAGACCAGCACGTCGGCCTCGGCGCCAGTGCCGACGGCGTGGCGCCAGACCTGGTACGGCCGGTTGAGCTCGTCGGGTACCAGGTAGAAGAAGTGCGCCGAATCAGCGGCCCAGGCGCCGCCCGGGTAGCTGCGCCCGATCACGTCGGGCAGGACCCGGCCGGAGTCGATCTCGGTGAACCTGAGCTGGTAGATCTCACTGCCTGAGGTGTCCACCGCCCAGGCGAGCAGACGGTCATCCGGGCTGGGCTCAGCGATGCCCACGTCTACATAACCGGACTCAGCGGCAAGCCGGTTCTCGTCGATCAGCAGCTGCTCACTGGCCAGATCCGCTCGGGGCGCCCGCATCAGCTGGCGGTTCTCGGCGTTGGCAGGCGTCCGGTGCCAGTACCGGTACCCGCGAAGAGTCCACCCGACCGAGTCGTCCGCGGCGGTCGCCGTCCGGCCCGCTGCCTCTGCGTAGAGCTCGTCGATCAGCACTTGGTGGCCACGGGTCTGCGCGTCGTAGTAGGCGCGCTCACTGGCCAGGTACTCAGCCAGCCCGGACGTGTCATCCCGCATCCAGGCGTAATCGTCGGCGTCGCGGTGACCGTGCAGGTCCCGGACTGTCGGAATCCGCCGCGCCCGCGGCGGAACAGTTCGGTCGTCCAACTCAGCCTCCCGGGCAGCCTGGCACACTTCATGCAACCGTCGACACTTCATGCAACCGTCGACTACAAAACCTATCAAAACGGACGCCTGAGCAGTACGGTTGCATGAAACGCGGCCCGGATCCATGAAACGCGGGCGCGGTTCCATGAAGAGTCGCCGCCGCGCGCCAGCGACAGCTAGTCGTGGGCGAGCCGGCCGGCTGCGGCGAGCAGGCCGCGCACCTGACCGGCATCAAGGCCCGGCGAGATGTTCCCGTCCCGGCCGGTCACGGTCGGCGCGGTGAGCAAGCTGTTGAGCACAGCTTCCTCGGTCGCCTCGACGACGGCATCGAAGAACGGGTCCAGGTCTCGCCCGGCTATCCGGGTACCGACCGAGGCGGCAGGGGTACCCCTGGGCGCGCGAAGTCCGGTCGCCAGCGCCAGGAAGATCTCCCCGCTGCCGTGGTGCGCGGTGGACCCGGTCCTGGCGAGGCCCAGGCCAGCCCGCCGCGCCAGCCGGGCGCACGCGGCCGAGTCGAGCGGCGCATCGGTAACGACGACCGTGATGCACGACCCGGCGGGCGGCCGGGACCGGTCGGCTTCCGGCTCCAGCGGCAGCAGCCTGCCGACCGGCACGCCGTCGACCGTTAGCCGCCCGCGGTCGCCGAAGTTGGAGAGCAGCAGCACACCGACTACGTGCCCGGACGGAACCAGTCGCGACGACGTGCCGATGCCGCCTTTGAAGCCGAGGCAGGTCATCCCCGTTCCCGCCCCGATGGCGCCCTCGGCTGGCGCCGCCCGGTCGCCGGACGCGCCAGCCGCCCGGGCTTGTTCCAGGGCGATCGCGACGTCGGACGCGGTGACCTGCATCCGGCGTGCGTCGGACAGGAAGCTGTCGTCGCACTCGGCCACGATCGGGATGATCACGTCGTCGCCGATCCGCGGCTCCTGCGCCATCAGCAGCTCGCAGGCCGCGTCGTAGACGCGGCCGACCTGCATGGTCGAGGTGAGGAACACCGGGGTTTCGGCCAGGCCCCACTCGGCCATGGTCAGGAATCCGGTGCACTCGCCCGCCCCGTTCAGTACCGCGCCGCCGGCCGGCACCGGGCTGGCGAACATGTTGCCGCCCGGATCGATGACGGTGACGCCGGTCCTGGCGATCCCGCGGCCACCCGGCGGGGGCGGCTCGTCCCGCCAGATCGTCACGTGGCCGACGCCCGCTCCGGGAACGTCCGCTATCGACGCGGTCGGGCCGGCCGGCATTGCCCCTATCCTGATGCCCAGCTCACGAGCCCGGATGGGTTGTCCAGTTGCTTGCCTCACGCAGCGAGCATGCCACGGAGGGTTAGCGCGATGACGATCAAGTCCGGCAAGCTCGGCGTCCCGGTTGTCTGGCACGCGGACTGCCTGCGGCATGAGCCAGCCGGTGAAGTCTGGCTAGGCATGCGCGAGGACGGCACTGAGGTACCGGACCGAGCCCGGGTCATCCTGCGAGCTCTGACCGAAGCCGGAGCGCCGGTCGTGACCGCACTGCCGCACGATCCGGACGCTCTGCTGGCCGTGCACGACGCGGCGCTGATCGAGCACCTGGCCACGGTCTGGGCCGACTGGGAAGCAGGTCGCTACCTGGCCGACTACGGCAGGGACCGGGTTGTGCCGTACGTCTTCCCCACCGCGGCGATGCTGGCCGGCCTGCCGCTCCGCACACCGTCAGCAACCCACGGACGGGTTGGCATGTTCTGCTACGACACCATGACGCTGGTCGGGCCCGGCAGCTGGGAGGCGATCCGCGCGGCCGCGGACAGCGCCCGGACCGCGGCCGCGCTGGTCGCATCCGGCCAGCCCCTGGCATATGCGCTGTGCCGTCCGCCAGGCCACCATGCGGGGCGATCCGGCTATGGCGGGTCGTGTTACCTGAACAATGCCGCCGTAGCCGCGGAGGCGCTTCGCGGCGCGGGAGTCAGCAGGGTCGCCGTGCTGGACATCGACGCACATCACGGCAACGGCACCCAGTCGATCTTTTACGACCGGCCGGACGTGTTCTACGGCAGCGTGCACGTCGACCCCGGGCCGGCTGGTTCCCCCACTACCTGGGGTTCGCCGACGAGCTCGGGACCGGACCAGGGCTCGGCGCCAACCGGAACATCCCGCTGGCCCCTGGCAGCGGCGACGACGCCTGGCTGGACGCGGTCGCGCAACTCTGCGCGCGCGCACGCGAAGCAGGCGCCGGCGCGATCGTGCTCTCGCTCGGGGTGGACGCAGCCGCCGCCGATCCGGAAAGCCCGCTGCAGGTGACGCCGGACGCGTACCGTGCCGCGGGCGCGCTTATCGGAGAGCTTGGCCCGGTAGCCGTGATCCAGGAAGGCGGCTACGACCTGGCCTCGCTCGGTGAGTACGTGCTCGGCGCGCTCCGCGGGCTTCAGTCCGGAGCTGGCGCGGAGCCAGAAATGCCGGCCGACGAGTGAACGCACTGCTTGCGCTGGCCGCATCGGCCTTGTGGGGTACGTCCGACTTTGGCGGCGGCCTGATGTCCCGGCGGCTCGACCCGTCCGCCGTGGTGCTCATCTCGCAAGCGCTGGCTTTTGCCGGACTGCTGCTCCTGCTCCCCTTCCTGGCCGTGCCTGTCGGTCCCTACCTGCTGGTCGGCGCTGCCGCCGGGGTAGTGGCGACACTGTCCCTGGCGGCGTTCTACCGTGCGATGGCCACCGCGCCGATGTCCCTGGTTGCGCCGATCACCGCGGCCGGGACCGTGATCCCGGTGGTGGTCGGCGTGCTCAGGGGCGAAGAGCTCAGCGCCCTGAAGCTGGCCGGCATCGCGGTCACGCTGACCGGGATCGTGCTGGCTTCCGGTCCCGAGTTCCGGTCTGGCGCGCCGGTCCGCCGCCAGGCACTCGGATTCGCGATCGGCGCCGCGGTCGGCTTCGGGGTCGCGTATACGTTGCTGGCGTTCGCGGCCGAGTCGGGCGTCTATGGCACCCTGCTCGCCCAGCGGATCGGTGGCCTTCTCGTGCTCACACCGATCGTGGCCCGTGCCCGGATCTTGCGCGGCACAACGCTCACCGCGCGCCGGCTCGGTGCCCTCGCGCTGATCGGCGGTTGCGATATCACGGCCAATGGCTCATACGCACTGGCCGCCAGCCACGGTGACCTGTCCGTCGCTGCCGTACTGGCTTCGCTGTACCCGGTCGTGACGGCGCTCCTGGCCAGGGGCGTCCTGGCCGAACGGCTGCGCCCGGTGCAGAGCGTCGGCGTACTCGCCGCGCTCGGCGGGGTCGTGCTGCTCGGTTCCTGACGCTGCCGGAATGCCGCCGGCAGCGTCAGGAAACCGCATGAGCATTTAACTCCGGCCGTCTAGCGGGTCAGCGGCCGTAAACCTGGCAGACTCCGCGCGTCAGCTGCCCTCGCGGTCCGCGAGCGGGCCCTGCCCGGCCCGCGTGTGAGAGGACCACGGGCTGGTGTTGTTACCGTTGGTCAGCGGGGTGCCCGGCGTGAACGACACGCCCCGGACGACCTGGCCGTAGGTCGCCGGCATCACGGTGCGGAACCGCTCGTACGTCGCCTGGCTGGCCGAGGTGGCACCCAGGTTGTCGGTGATCTCGACCAGCTTGTTCGGGTCGGCGCCCTGGTCGCCTGAGCCGCTCACCGTCGAGGTGGAGGCCCACAGCGAGACCGTGCCGTTGCGGGTTGACCCGGCCGGTCAGGCCGCGCAGGCCGTCGGTGGCCGGCGCCCACGGCAGGCCGGTGCCGCTGTCGGTGTTGTTCAGCCCGGTCGGGTACTGGTCACCGTGGCGGTCAGGGGCGACCTGGTACGGCGTGCCCAGGTCGAGGCCGCTTTGCAGCACGTAGTCCAGCTGCCACGAATCGGTCGACGAGTTGAACGACCACTTCTGCAGGCCGGCAGTCGTCGAAGCGGCGGCCGCGGTGTAGGTGTTGGTCGTGGCGTCGTAGGTGTTGTCGCCCGCGCCCTCGTCGGCCACGTACAGCGTGGTCGGGTTGGCGAACCACAGGCCGAACGGGTAGTCAGAGGCGTCCGTCGCGTTCTTGGCGCTCGCGGTCGGGAAGCCCTTCAGGATGTAGGCGTTCGTCGGGGCCAGGCCCGGGTTCTTGGCGGTCAGCCCCAGCGCGGCGTCGCTGGTGGTGTAGGTCGGGGCGGTCCAGGTCGACGCGCTCGGCAGCGTCTCCGAGTCCGACGGAAGACCCACGCCGTCGGTGGCGGTGGCCGTTCCGTTGGGGTCGGCGAAGTAGACGGTGTCGACGCCGTTGCTGCCCGATCCCTTGGTGAAGTAGACGACGCCGTCGTAGACGGCCAGGCCCCGGTAGTTGTTGTCCTTGCCGGACTTGTCGGCCGGGTTGCCGAGCTCGGTGACGTTGAAGTTGCCGAACGGGGTCGGGGTGCCAGGGTTCTGGGCCGCCTCGGGCTCGTTGGCCGGAGTGAGGATCTGCGACCCGGCGCCGTCGATCACGGCAGCCGGCTCAGGGTTGGCGCCGTTGCCGGCGTTGCCGACGGCGAAGATGGTGCCGCTCGGGGCCGTCCTCCGGGTCCAGGATCGCCGCCCGGCCGTTGTCGCCGCTGAAGGCGTTGGTCTCGGTGAACTCGAAGTGACCGGCGGCGTTCACCTGTGCCACGGCGCGGTAGACCGGTGCGGCCGAGTCGGCGATGGTCGGGTCGATCTCGCCGGGGGTGTTGGCGTTCGATGCGTCGATCGTGCCGGGCGGGGCCACGTAGCCGATGAAGGTGTCGTACCGGCCGTCCGTCGACTGGATGACCTGAAGCTCGGACTTGGACGAGAAGCTGGTGGTCAGGTAGTCGCCCCTGGCCGGGTCGTCTGGGACCGTCACCGCCTCGACCAGGCGGCCGCTGTGGGGTCGAGCTCGTCAAGGACGATCGGCTCGGTGACGCCGAAGCTTCCGTCGGAGGCGTCGTTGTTGAACACGATCGGGTAGGTGCCCGGGGCGACCGCGGTCCCGCAGGTGACGTACGCAGGGTTGGCGGTGGCGCAGTTCGGCGGCAGCTGGGTGGTGCCGGCGGTGATGTCGGCGTTGGTCGTCCAGACGCCGGTGGTGACCAGCAGGTTCCCAGGGGTGAGCTGGTGGTGGCCCCGCCCGAAAGCAGGGGCAGCGCCGGCCGCCGCGGGTATCGCGAAGATCGAAATCGAGCCGGCCACCGCGGCCAGCGAGGCGGCCAGAGCCAGGCCGCGTCTGCGGGTCCGAAGGCGGGGAACGTGCATGCTACTCCTCGTTGTCATATCCAGCTCTGCCCGTGCGTCGGGAGACCGATATTGGGCGTCCGTGCCATTTAGCTTCCTGATCGAAAAGGACGCGATGGTGAACGCCCGATGAAAAGCTAGGCAATGGCCGGTATGCCTGGGCCTGGCAATACATCCATATCGGTCGCGCGCATCGGGCCTCGCTGCAATCGGTTGCACGACGAGTACTGACGGTAACGGCCGGCGGCTATTGCCGCTTGCCGGTTTTAGCTGGATAATCCCCAAAAGCCAGGGGAGACGGGGGTTTGCGATGCGAATGAGCCTGCGAAGCGTGACGCTGGCGGCTGCACTGGCCGTCGCCGGCGGCCTGCTGGCTGGCGGCTCAGGTATTTACGCGACCGCTTTGGGCTCCGCCGCGCCGAGTGCGGCGGCCGCGAAGGTAACTGTGCACATCAAGGGCATCAACCGCGATGGGAAGGTCGTCGCTGCACAGGGTGCGCTCCTGGTAGGAAACGAGGGCTTTCCTCTTCCGGTCAGCACCGACACCGCGCGGGTGACGCGGCAGACCTACCTCATCGGCGCGCAGATTCCGACCTACGCGGGCCAGCAAGTGACCAGCGAGACGCTGGTGGTACAGCGCGTCAGGATCCGCGCGGGCGGCAACATCATCCTGAACGCGCGGCACGGCAAGCAGCTGCGAGTGACGCTTCGCGGAGCCGCGGCCGCCGAGCAGAACCTGACCGCGTCGGCGTGTGTTTTCTCACCTGGCGGCAGCGATGCCTTCCCGATCGGGGCGTCTGGCCAGCCGGGCACGGCCGTGTATGTCGTGCCGTTTAAATCCGCCAGGGTCGGCTTCAGCTACTTCGACGACCTGCAGTCAGCCGCGGGCGTGACCTACCTGCTCTACGGGACAGCGACCGGCCGCATCCCGTCCGGCCCGGACTACCAGCAGAGCGTCCGGAGCCTTGCCAGAGTGGATGTGACGATGAAAGGCGGCGCCGATCCGGCCGCTTCCTCCATCCTCACCGTCCAGTCCGGCAACACCAGTTCCATCTGCGGGGCAGGCACCGAATTCGGCGGCACGATGTTCGGCCCCTTCTCAGCAGTGGATTACCGGACCGCGGGCGAATGGACTACTTCGATCCAGACGAGCGCTAACCCGCCGTCCCAGCAGGGCGATTATCTCTACGAGGACCGTGCGTACGGGGCAGGGCGGAGCTACTCCGATACGTTCGGCTCCGCTGTCGTCGGGCCGTCGCGGGACTTCCCGGAGATCGAGGGCAATATCTTCAACTTCTCCCCGCAGGCCATGTTCAATGATCCGAATCCCCGGCTGTTCGGCGGCGCGCGCGCGGCAGCCAACGTGGTCACCCTGCGACAGGGCCGGCACCTGGTGCGCAAGCAAACCTGGTACAGCAGCTGCCAGTCGTGTTTCCAGCTCACGCTGCACAAGGCCGGGTGGTACCAGCTGTCTGTGAACTCGCGGCGGTTGTACTCCAGCCGCCTGCTGTCCCCGAACGAGTCGCTCACCTGGCGGTTCCACATCAGCCCGGCCGCACCGGGCGGCAACTGGGTATCTTTCCCGGTCACCGAGACCGTCTACCAGCCGGCGGGCCTGAACCTGGACAACCAGGCTCCGGCCGGCGGTCACACGGCGCTGCGCATCACAGTGAACCGCGCGGGCGATGAGTTCAGCCCGGCGCCGCGCTACCGGCTGCGGACAGTGAAGGTCCAGATGTCGGTCAACGGCGGGGCAACCTGGCGGACGTTGACCCTCACCCGCCGGAATGGCTACTGGCTCGCCACCGTTCCCGATCCAGCCAGCGGACAGGTGTCGCTGCGGTCGGTAGTCACCGACGTGCATGGCGACAGCAGCGTGCAGACCATCTACCGGGCGTTTGCGATCATGTCCTGACACAGCAGCCGGTCCCCGGCCAGCCCGATGCCTCAGCGCAGCGGCTCGCGGCCGCGTGCGTCAACCGTTGTTGACACGCCTGAGCCGTCAACCTATATTGACAGGGTGAGCAACGGAACAGCGCTGGCGGAAGCAGCCAGCGGGCAGGACCCGGCAGCCGGGCTACGGGCGGCCAGAGCGTTGCGCGAACTCGCGGAGCGGCTGGAAGCCCTCCAAGTCGGGAACGCCCGCGATCACGGCTGGTCATGGCAGGAGATCGCGGTCTTCCTCGGGGTCAGCAAACAGGCGGTGCACAAGAAGTACGCGAAGCTGCTGGCCGGCAGGTCGGCGCAGAGCGTGATCTTTCGCGGTATGAGCCAGCCACGGGGTGGAGTCGACGATGTTTGAGAGGTTCGAGCCCGCCGCGCGGCAAGTGTTCGTCGATGCCCGGCAAGAGGCCGGGCGGGCCGGGCAAGATCAAGTCCGCAGCGAGCACGTACTGCTGGGCCTGTTCCGCGAACCAGGACCAGCTGCCGACGCCCTGACGGCAGCCGGGCTCAGCCTGGACTCGCTCCGCGCTCGGGTAACCGGGACCGGTCACGCCGCACCCGCCGGGCTCGACGCTGACGCGCTGGCCACGGTCGGCATCGACCTTGACGCTGTGCGGCGGGCTACCGAGGCGGCGTTCGGCCCCGGCGCGCTGGACGGCGCGGCGGTCCGCGGGCAGGCCAGGCTGCCCATCGGCGGCGACACGAAGCAGGCGCTGGGCAGGGCCGTGTACCGGGCGCAGCAACTCGGCCAGCGGGAGATTACGTCCGGCCACATGCTGATCGGCATCCTGGACGCCGGCCGGAACGGCGCGCTGACAGCACTGACCTCCGAAGGCGCCGACATCCAGGCGCTGCGGGCAGATGTCCTGCGCCGGATAACCGCGCAGCCGCCGCGCAGCGACGAGAACTGAGTCCGTCGTCTGGCTAGCTCAGGCTGGCCAGCGCCACGATGACACCGATCGCCGAAGCCGCCCGAACCGAGCCCATCATCTGGCTAACTCAGCCCGGCCAGCGCCACGATGACACCGATCGCGGCGGCCGCGAGGATCGCGCTCACTACGCCCCGGCGCAGCAGCACCAGCCAGCCGATGGCGCCCGCCAGGACTGCGACCTGCCATAGCTGGGTCAGCCCGAAGCCGAGCGTGACTGCAGCGCCGGCGATAGCACCGATGGCGGCCGGCCCCGACCCGGCGAGGAACGCCTGCGCGGTCGGGCTGCGCCGGAAGCGGTCGAAGTGCGGACCGCCGAGCAGCACGAACGCGAAGGACGGGGCGAACGCGACGAAGGCAGCGAGCAATCCGCCGGCCAGACCCGCTGCCGCGTAGCCGACCACGGCAATGGTCTGCACCACTGGCCCTGGTGTGACCTGGCCGAGCGCCACCGCGCTGAGGAACTGCGCAGTCGTCATCCAGTGGTAAGTGTGCACGGCATCGTGCTGCATCAGCGGAATGATGACGAAGCCGCCGCCGAACGACAGGGCGCCCACCTTGATCGCAACCCACACGATCGACCCGGCGACGCCGGCCGTTATGCTTTTCGCGGCGAGCCCGAGGAGCAGCCCTCGCCGCCCGGCCCCGTTTCCGCCAGCCCCGCCTCCGCCAGCCTCTCCGCCGCCAGCATCTCCGCCGCCAGTGCTGTCGCGGCCAGTGCTGTCGCGGCCAGTGCTGTCGCGGCCGGCACCGTCGCGGCCCACAGTGTTCCGGCTAGGTCTGGTCCGCCCGGTAGCCAGCCACTCGCACAAGCCGCAGCCGAGCAGCACGACGACGAGGTACTGACCCGCCAGGTTCGCCGCTACGCCGCCTGCGGCCAGGTAGGCCAGCCAGCGGATGCCGGCGGCCGTTAGCCGTCCGCTGCGACGCGGCTCCTGGCCCGCCGCAGCTGACCGGGCCGGATTCGCCCGTCGCCAGCTAGCCGGCACCAAGCCGAGCGCCGCGCTGACCGCTACCGCGGGAACTGCGGCACCTGCGCCCGCCGCGGCCCCGGTAACCCAGCCGGGCGGTGATGCTGCCAGGAAGAGCGCGGACAGCGCCAGGATGATGATCAGCCCTGGCACGATAAAGCAGGCGCCGCCGACGATCGCGCCGAGCGGGCCAGCCAGCCGCCAGGCACAGAAGATCGCGAGCTGAGTAGATGCCGGACCAGGTAGCAACGACGTCGCCGCGACACCGTCCTCGAACTCGGTCGCTGACAGCCAGCCATTCCGGTCGATGCAGAGCCGGCGCAACAGCGCGATGTGCGCGGGTGGTCCGCCGAAGCCGGTGATGCCGATCCGGCCCCACTCTCGCGCGATCACCGTCAGGCTGACGCGGGCCGTGGCGGCCGCCTCTGGTTCTGGATCAGCGGCCAACTGGCTGCTCCGTCGGCATGATCCCAAGCTAGCGGTGACCGTGGCCGTGCATAGCGGGCGATAGCAGATATGGCTGGAGGCCGACAGCGGCTGGCCGTTTCCCGGCTGCCGCGCTCGTGACTACCGGCCGTTGCCTTCGCTGACGGTCCGTCTGCGCCGCCTGCCGCGCCGCCAGCTCTTCACGGCCTGAGCGTTACGCCCTGGCAGACGGTTTGTCCGGATACGGCGGTACCGGAACCGTGAAATGCGGGATCGGCGTCAGCCGGCCAGCAGTCTGGCGCCCTCGTTATCGACTTCGAGCGGCAAGACCCGCCAGACCGGACCGTCCTCAGCCGCGATCCTGGCCACGACGGCGGGACCAGGCACGGCCGGGCCAGGCTCGGTGCCGGTGATGGTCAGGGCCAGCACCGACGGGCCGGCGCCGGACACGACCGCGGCGATGCCGGCCGCCCGCAGTCGTTCGATCAGCGCGGCAGTCGCCGGCATGGCCGCCGCCCGGTAGGACTGGTGAAGGAAATCCTGCGTCCCTGCCAGCAGCAAGTCCGGCCTGCCGGTAAGCGCCGCGATGAGCAGCGCGGCGCGAGCCGAGTTCGCGGCCGCATCGGCGTGCGGGACCTGGTCTGGCAGCGCCTTCCGCGCGGCATGCGTCGACAGTGGCACCGCCGGGACGCACAGTACCGGGACCAGGCTGGGCAGCGGCGTTAGTCGCGCCGCCCGGACTACGGCCCCCGAGGTCCAGGAGACCGTCAGTCCGCCCAGCAGGCAGGCGGCGACGTTGTCCGCGTGGCCTTCCAGCAACGTAGCCAAGTGGAGTACTGCGTCGTCCGGTAGCGCCGCAGCGCCCTCGGCAGCCGCAAGTGCTCTGGCCGCGAGCACGCCGGAGACGATGGCGGCTGCGGACGAGCCAAGCCCGAAGCCCTGATGTACCTCGTTCCGGCAAGAAATCGCGATGCCCGGCGGTTGCGCGCCGATGCTCGCGAACGCTGCCCGCATGGCCTTGATGACCAGATGGCCCTCGCCGCGGTCGACCTCGCCGGCGCCGGCGCCGGTGACCGTCACCGCTACCCCGGATGACACGACGCGGGCCCGTACCGTGTCGTGCAGGCTCAGCGCGAGACCCAGCGAGTCGAATCCGGGGCCGAGGTTCGCACTGGTCGCCGCGGCCCGAACGGTGACCGTCTGGTCAGTCCAGTGCACCATCAGCGGTCGCTCATCGCGGGTACGGCCCGCGCAAGCACGGTCAACGCAAGCACGGCCAAAGCAAATGCAGTCATCGGAGGTTCAGCGCGGCCGCGGCGGCAGCCAGGTCGATGCCGATGGTCACCGGTGCTGGCGCGCCTGCGACCGCGGTGTCGGGATCCTTCAGCCCGTGCCCGGTGATCGTGCACACCACTACCGAGCCGGGTTCGACCTGCCCTGAGGCGCTGGCCTGCAGCAGCCCGGCGACACCGGCCGCCGATGCGGGCTCGCCGAAGACGCCTTCTCGCTGTGCCAGCAGCCGGTAGGCGGCGAGGATCGCCTCGTCGGTAACGGCACCGATCAGGCCGCCCGACTCCGCCCTGGCTTCCTCGGCCAGCTCCCAGGACGCCGGGTTGCCGATCCGGATCGCGGTCGCAACCGTGACCGGATCCAGCACGGGGTGACCACTGACTATCGGCGCGGCACCAGCCGCCTGGAAGCCGAGCATTCGCGGCGTCTTCGTCGCTTTCCCGCTGGCCCGGTACTCCTTGTAGCCGAGCCAGTAGGCGGAGATGTTCCCGGCGTTACCGACAGGCAGGCAATGCACGTCGGGAGCGTCGCCTAGCGCGTCCACGATCTCGAACGATGCGGTCTTCTGACCCTGCAGCCGCTCCGGGTTGACGGAGTTCACCAGGGCCACCGGATAGTCCGCGGCAATCTTGCGGACCAGATCCAGGCAGTCATCGAAGTTGCCGTCGACCTGGAGGAGCCGGGCCCCGTGCGCGAGTGCCTGCGCGAGCTTCCCGAGTGCGATGCTGCCCTTCGGCACGAGCACAGCGCAGGCCAGGCCCGCCCTGGCCGCATAGGCAGCTGCGCTCGCGCTGGTATTGCCGGTGGAAGCACAGATGACCGTGTGCGCGCCGCGAGCGGCGGCCAGCGTCACCGCGACCGTCATGCCGCGGTCCTTGAACGACCCGGTCGGGTTGACGCCCTCAACCTTCAGGTACACAGTGCAGCCGGTCAGCTCGGACAGCACGGGCGCCAGGAGCAGCGGGGTGCCGCCCTCGCCTAGCGTGACGACCGGCACGTCGTCCGGTACCGGCAGGCTGGCCGCGTACTCGGCAATGATTCCGCGCCAGGGCTGAGGCATCGTCACCGAAGGCATGGCCGGCGTCACTGCGGTGCCGGGCAGGCGAATCGCGGCTGGCAGGCCGGCTGTCCGGTATTCACTCGCCCTCCAGGCCCTCGACGCGCATCACGCTGTCTACGTTCCTGACTGCTTCCATCGCGCCGAGCGCCGCCACCGTTCTGGCCAGTGCGGCCTCCCGTGCCGCGTGCGTCATGATGATCAGGTTGGCGTCCTCGCCGCGGCCTTCCTGCCGGACAGCCTTGATCGAAACGCCCTGCTGGGCGAACGCATCCGCGACCGGGGCCAGCACGCCAGGGCGGTCGGCCACGTCCAGCTGGACGTAGTAGCTTGTCCGCGCCTCCCCGATCGGGACCAGCGGCAGCTGCGCGTAGGTGGAAGAGTCCGGGCCGCGTAGCCCGGCCAGCAGGTTCCGCGCGACCGCTACGGTGTCGCCGAGGACCGCGCTAGCGGTCGGCTGCCCGCCAGCGCCTGCGCCGTAGAACATCAGGCGGCCAGCCGACTCCGCTTCGACGAAGACCGCGTTGTAAGCCTCACGCACCGCTGCCAGCGGGTGCGTGCGCGGAATCATCGCCGGGTGAACCCGGGCCGAGATGCCGCCGTTCGACCGCTCGCAGATTGCCAGCAGCTTGACCACGCAGCCGAGCGTCCTGGCGCTGGCGATGTCGGCCGCGGTAACCGAGAGGATGCCTTCCCGGTAGACGTCGTCCGCCGTGACCTCGGTGTGAAAGGCGATGCTGGCCAGGATTGCCGCCTTCGATGCTGCGTCAAAGCCGGCCACGTCCGCGGTCGGGTCGGCTTCGGCATAGCCAAGCGCCTGCGCCTCGGCCAGGGCCGCGCTGAAGTCCGCACCCGAGGTGTCCATCCGGTCGAGGATGAAGTTGGTGGTGCCGTTCACGATGCCGAGCACCCGGCGGACCTCGTCCCCGGCGAGCGACTCGCGAAGCGGCCGCAGCAGCGGGATCGCCCCGGCGACGGCGGCCTCGTAGTACAGGTCAGCCCCGGCTTGGCTTGCCGTCTTATGCAGCATGGCGCGGTCGGCGGCGACCAGGGCCTTGTTCGCGGTGATCACGGACTTCCCGGCGCTGAGCGCGGCGAGCAGCAACGTCCGGGCCGGCTCGATCCCGCCGATGAGCTCGATCACGATGTCCACGTCGGGGCGGGTGACCAGTTCCATGCCGTCAGTGGTCAGCAAGTCCGGGTCGACCGGGACATCACGCGGCCTGTCGGGTACGCGGACGGCCACGCCCGCGATCTCCAGCGGCGCTCCCGCCCTGGCCTTCAGGTCAGCGGACTGCTCGGTCAACAGCCGGTAGACCTGCGACCCGACGACGCCGCAGCCGAGCAGTGCCACCCTGAGCGGTGCACGCTCTGTCTCGCGCATGCCTGCTTCCTGCACGACAAGCCAGCTCCCCTCACCTACCCCGGCGGGGGAAAGCCGTCAGCGTGCGCTGACCTCGCTGACTGCCAGGGCGTTATGTCGCCCCAAGCTTAGCGATGCCGGAGTCGCCGGGAGTCCCGCGGTCACGCAGGGCGGCGCACCAGGTTCTGGAGCAGCCGTTCTGCCTCGGCGGCCGGGTCGCTGGTCAATCCGGTATGGACCGGGCCGGCCTGCACGACCGTGCTGCGCGGTGCTGTCAGCCAGCCGAAACGCCGGCCAATGTCCTGCAGGCCGGCCTGCCCCGCGCCGGGGTCCTGCTCGCAGATGCCGGTGATCGCCGCTAGGGCCTGACTGATGGCGGCTACATCGGCGGACGGGTCGAGAGCCAGCAGCCGGTCAGCATCGAGGTCGATGAGCGCGCGCAGGTAACCAAGCGGGCGGCAGTACAGCAAGATCCCGGCGTTGATGGCCTCGCCGCGATCGACCCTGGGAATGACCCGCAGGATCGCGTACTCGAAAGGCTGCTGTCCACCAGCCCCCGAGTCTCCGGCCCCCTTGTGTCCTGGCACGGTGTGTCCCGTCACTGCTGCTCCCGGCCGGCAAGCCAGGCGGGGCGGCTAGCCCGGCGGCCGGCTCTGTCGGCTGGCGTCACATTCGCCAGCCCCGCCGCGGCCGCCGAGGCAAGCTGTGGCAGCCAGCTAGGCCTGGCTGCTAGCCGCGCTGCCAGTTGCGTGACGTATGCCTCGCGCAGCTGTTGCACGCTGTCGAACCCGGGCTCGCCGGCCAGCCACTCCTCCGGCACCGCCGCCACCGCGTCGCGCACGACCTCCGCAGTGAGCTGCGGAGCCAGTTCCGCGTCCGCCGCCTCGACCAGGCCGCGGCAGCCGAGCAGAGCGTGCTCGGAGATGTCGTAAGGACGTGCGGCGGCTTGCCCGGCGCTGGCCCAGCGGTGCTGGAACGTCAGCGTCGCCCCGTGGTCGATCAGGTACAGCGTGCCGTGCCAGAGCAGCATGTTCGGGTTACGCCAGGACCGGTCCGCATTCGAGACCAGCGCGTCGAACCAGATAATCCGGCCGGCCAGCGCCGCGTCGACCGTTGCCGCGCCGGCCTCGAAATCAAGTGCCCCGGGCAGGAAATCGACGCCCAGGTTCAGCCCTCCGCTGGCTCGCAGGAGGTCCTGGATCTCCTGATCGGGCTCGCCAGGCGCGAGCGCCGGGTCGAGCTGCACGGTGACCAGCTCCGGCACTGCCAGCCCGCACGCGCGGGCCAGGCCAGCACTGATGATCTCGGCGACCAGAGCCTTGAGGCCCTGACCTGCGCCGCGGAACTTCACCACATAAGTGCCGAGGTCATCTGCCTCCATCACGGCAGGCAGCGAACCGCCCTCGCGAAGGGGCGTCACATAACTGATTGCCTGGACACTCCGCAGCACAACGCCGCAGCCTACGCTGCGAGCCGCTGACTGGCAGCGAACATCGCGGCCACGCACCGGTGTGCGTCGAAGACCGGCCGTGAATGCATGTTCGGCGAGGGGACGAGATTGTTGTAGAAGGTGGCGCCCTCACACAGCGGCCCTAGCACCCAGATCCGCTGATCAGGGATTCCGTGCGCGTCCAGCGGATGCTGGTCTCGGCCGACGTCGATGCCGTGCACGAGGCTGCTAGCCGGCCGGTGCGGCCGGATCCAGCCGTTCCGGTACAGCGAGGCGAGCAGCGGGCTTGCCGAGGTGGCGACAGCCGGCAGCGGCACCTGTGCCGCTACGATCCAGTCGGCCTCGGCAGTGTGCGCTGAGTGCAGCCTGGTCGACCGGATTGTCCAGCGGCGCGCGACGCGATCCCAGCTGACGTCAGGTGCCGGCCCGAACGGCACGCCGAGGATCCCCGCGTCCATCAGGGCAATCAGCTCGAGGTGCCGCTCGTACTGCGGTCCGACGACTGCCCGGTTGATCGCCGGTATCGTCCGCCTGGTGAAGTCGTCGAGCGACCCGGGTGTCAGGCCACCGAAGTCCACCGCGTACCGGAACGTGTCGCGCAGTTCCCGCAGAACATCGAATCCGGCCTTCACCGGGCTGCGGGCAAATCCCAGCCGGCCTTCGGCGAGGTCAGCCGACAGGTAGCCGGACAGCCAGCGTTGATAGGCGGCCGCGTCGGCCAGCTCCATCCCGGTGGACCCGTCCAGCGCGGCGGCTGCGTCGAAGGCGCCGAGCCTTGCGTCCAGGTCGTCGAGCACCGCTGTCAGCCGGGCCAAGCGGGCGGCTGCCTCCCGGGAGGCTCCGGTGGGTCGTCCCGCCGAGCCGCGGCCATCCGGATAAAGATGGCCCAGCTCCCGGCTGAGGACACGGGAGAGAATCTGCTCGGCTTCGCCGCCTGCACAGCGCGCCTGGCACCTGCGGTACGCAATCCGCATCTCTGCCAAGACGAGCGGCATCAGGTCAGCCTCGAAGTCGAGCGGCTCGCCGCCACCGCGATCGGCTCGCACGGCGTCGATTCCGTCTTCGGTGAACACCAGTGGCTGATACTTCGGCCCGAACTCAACGACTTGCGGCCTGGCCCGGCAAGGAACGCCAGAGCGCGAGTACATCAGCAGCGCTGGCTCGCGTCCGCTGGGCAGGTACCGCAGCCGGCCAGCCTGGCTGACGAAGCGGCCACCCCGGCCGACCGTCAGGCACGACATCACATCCATCGCCGACAAACCGAAGCCGGCGATGGCTGCCTGCTGGCCGGCTCGGACGCAGGCCAGCCGCTCCGGCAGCGGGTATGGCTCGGTGATCAGCCCGGTCGGCCCGGACTCGCCCTGCGTCACGACATTCGGGGTGTAGCCGGTGGTGAGGAACACGTGCCTGACCTGAACGCCGGTGCCATCGTCCAGGCCGACCAGCAGCTGGCCGTCAGGTGCTGCCGACAGATCCACCGCTGCCGCGGGATGCATGGTCAGCGTGACATGACCGGCCGCCTGAGCCCGCAGCTGGCTGAAAAACCAGCTCAGATACTCACCGAGTACGCGGCGTGGCAGGAAGTCCGTCGGCCTGATCGGCCGGCTGGCCGGACCGACGGTGTACCCGTCCGGTCCGAGCCGGAGCCCGCGCTCGGTGACCCAGGCATGCAGGCTCGGTCCGGCAGCGCCAGTGTCGGCGCCCACGGTGCACGCATCCGGGAACATCGACACCTGCGAGCAGGTCGTGTTGAGGAGCAAGTAGTCGGGCTGGCGGAGGTCGTGCACGCCCGCGCCGGTACAGCTGGCGTCGATAACCTCGACCCTGACCTGGTTCGGCGCTAAGCCGGCCAGCCTGGCGAGCGTAATGATCCGCTCGAGCACGCTGAGCCCGCGTGAACCCAGGCCGATGATGGCGACCGAGACCGGGCCCGCTGAGACCGGGCCCGCTGAGACCTGCGCCGACGCGGGCCCGGTGATGCACGCTGCCGTGGGCGCCGTCATCAGTGTGCTGCCTGAACCTGCGCTCGTTCGCGGCCAGCGTCTGCGGGTGTTATCAGTGCGTGCAGCGCTGCCAGCCCGGCATCGGCGGCACGGGCCGCGGCAGGCCCGTCAGGCGCCGCCGCGATGACATACCCGAGCCGGTCGGTGAAGGCGTGGCGCAACTGCACGAGCTTTCCGATCTCGCAGGTGAGACCGACCTCAACTACGCCCGGGAGCTGCCGTGCTGCCTGGAGCCCGCTAACCGCCTCAAGCCGTCCGGCCTGCGGTGCGATCAGGAACCGGATGGACGCCGCGCCGGACTTGCGAGGCGCTGGCGGATCGGTCACACCCGCCGCCTGTGCGACCAGGCGGCCGATCATGTCGACGCCGGTCGCCTCCTGCACAGCCCGCGGGATCATGCCGCCTGCCAGGCGCGGATTGATCTCGACGATGACCGGGCCGACCGCTGTATCGCGCAGCTCGATGTGCGCGCCGCCGCAGTTCAGCCCGACAGCAGCAAGGCCCGCGAGCGCGGCACTGCCGATCCGAGCCTGCTGCTGCGGCGTCAGTGGCGCCGGGAAGTCATGGCCGGTCTCGACGAAGTACGGCGTGGGTCCGAGCCATTTCCTGGTGACGCCGATCAGCTGGCCGCCGACCAGTTCAGCGGAGTACTCCGGCCCGTCGAGTAATTCCTCCACAAGTACAGACGGCTGGTGCGGCAGACCCAGCGCAGCAGGATCGGTATCGAGAACGTAACTAGCCGCGGCCGCGACGCCGGCCAGCTCGGAGCAGAGCCGCACGCCCACCGAGCCGGATCCGGCCACCGGCTTGACCACGACCGGGAGCCCGATCCGGCGGGCCGCGGCGACTGCTTCGCCGGCGGTGCTGGCCATACTGAAGTCCGGGCACGGCAGGCCGGCCTCCCGCAGCCGGGCTCGTTGCGCGTGCTTGTCCCGGCAGCATGCGATCGCCGCGCGTGCCGGATGCGGCAGGCACAGCGTCTCGGCGACGCGCGCTGCTATCTCGATGTAGTACTCCGAACTGCTGAGCACCCCCGCGATCTGGCCGCCGACGCCCGCGCACGCCGCCAGCAGCGCGCGGATGTCGGTGGTGTCGACGATCCGGCTGTCGATCTCGTCCTGCTCGACGTAGGGATACCGGTCCGGGTCACGGGTCAGCATGACTGGCCTGAGGCCGAGGGCGCGGGCACGGGCGCAGAACAACCTGCCCGATCCGGTGGTGTTGCTTTCGACCAGGACCAGCCATCTCGCGGTCACTTCGCCGGCTCCCGATCGGCAAGCGCCGCCCCGGACAGCTGCAGCACGGCCTCCGCGAGCTCCGCACTAGCCGCAGCAGCCTCGGCCCGCCACTGGCTCAGCCAGTCACGGTGCTCTGTCCAAGCCGCAACGGCTCGGCTGAACGGTTCGGCAAAGCCTCCCGGACCGCCGCCGTACCGGTGCGCGCTGACCACCGACGGCAGGTCCAAGTCGGCAAGTCCGGCCTGGTCAAGCCAGCCAGGCGGGCCGAACTCGGCGTACTGGGCAGAGCCGGCTTCGACCGCCCGGCGCACCGCATCACCGACCATGGTGTGCGCTGCGCGGAACGGCACGCCGGAGCGGACCAGCCGGTTCGCCACCGCCGTCGCGGTCGTGAAGCCGGTCTCCGCGCGCTCGCCCATCCGGGATGGGACAGGCCGGGCACCGCTGACAAGGACCTGACTCAGCAGCACGCTCTGCTCAGCCGCCAGCAATCCCGGCCAGATCCCGGCCATCGCCTCGGTGCCGACCTCGATGGAGTTAGTGAACGGCGTAGCCGCCATCATTGCCGCGGCACCCGCGAAGGCCCCGAGCGCCTGGCCCGGCTTGGCTTTGACGTGCTCGAGAAGGAAGGCGTTGCGCTTCTGCGGCATGGCTGAGCTGCCGCCCACCAGCCGGTCAGGGAAGCTGATAAAGCCGAATTCGAACGTGCTCCAGAGCTGAAGGTCGGTAGCAAGCCGGCTTAGCACGATCGCCGCGCCTGCGGACGCAGCCAGCAACCGTAGCGGCACGTCCCTGCTTGCGACGGCGTCCAGTGCATGCACCTGCGGGCCGCAGAAGCCGAGGAGGCGAGCCGTGCGGGCGGAGTCGATCGGCA
This sequence comes from uncultured Actinomycetota bacterium, assembly GCA_963831615.1. Taxonomy (GTDB): domain Bacteria; phylum Actinomycetota; class Actinomycetes; order Streptosporangiales; family Streptosporangiaceae; genus JAJYUU01. The sequence continues at coordinate 920,944 of CAWHQU010000011.1, forward strand.
GGTCGGTGCCGGCAACGGCTGCCGCGCCTAGCGGGCAGGTCTGCAAACCTGCGGCGGCAAAGCGGAGCGCGTCGATCTCGCGGCCGAGCGCCAGCGCGATCCCGAGGAGGTAGTAGCCGTAGGTCACTGGCATCGCTGCCTGGAAGTGCGTGTAGGCAGGCATCACGATGGACTGACAAGCCCGGGCTCGCGACAGCAGCACCCCCTCGAGCCGGACCGTCTGCTCGGCGAATCTCAGCAGCCATTCGCGCAGCCGCAGGCTGGTGATCGTGGCCTTCAGATCGTTCCGTGACCGGCCTGAGTGCAGCACGCCCCCGATGTCGGCGCCGAGCTGCTCGATCAGGTAACCCTCGTACATCAGGTAGAGGCCGCGGGGAGCCGGGCGCCGAAGCAATGCGGCGAATCGCTCCGCCGCGAGCGCCTCGATGCAGCGCAGCAGCTCAGCCGCCGCGATCGGCGAGATCAGCTCACGCTCGGCCAGCATAACCAGGTGCGCCTGGTCGACTCGCGTCATCAGCGGCAGCTCGGCATCGATCTCAGCCTGCGTGAGCTCGCCGTAAACCACCCGCTGGGTTCGTGGCCCTAGCTGGCCCAGGAGCCGTCCGGTCCCGGTCAATGACTGGCCGCCTTGTTATCCAGTACGTCGGCGTCACCCAGTACTTCGGCATACGAGCGGCGCGCCCAGTTGTACTCGGTCCACGAGCCTTCCGGCCTGGCCGGATCGGTGACGGTCACCGGGGCAGCGGGCAGCGGCTCGTCAAAGTGGCCGCTGGCGCGCAGCCAGTCATCGTCATAGACGGTGTCCTGATAGCGATATCCCTCGTCGGGCAGCAGAACCACCGTGACGGCGCCGGGGTTGGCGCCGGCCCACCACCGCGCCGCCAGGTAGGCCGCGCCGCCCGACGGTCCCATGAAGAGGGCATGTTGCCGGTGCAACTGCCTGGTAGCCAGATAGGCCGGGCCTGCCGCGCACCAGTGCACGCCGTCGAAGACCCGGTGATCCAGGTTGGCCGGCATCAGGCTCATGCCCATGCCGCGCAGTTCGCGTTTTGCATCGGGATGCCCGAACAGCACGCTGCCATGGGTGTCGACGCCGATCGCGCGGCAGTCCGGTATGACCGAACGCAAGGCGGTTACCGTGCCGCACATGGATCCGCCGGATCCGACCGGTCCGACGACACAGTCCACCTGGCCCAGGCATTCCAGGAACAGCTCGGCAACGGTCGCGTATGAGCGAGGGTTATCCGGATTCGAGTACTGCTCCGGACAGAATGTGTGCTCATGCTCAGCCCGTACCTCGGCTAGCCGCTGCAAGCGCGCAGCCTGGAAACCGCCCGCCATCGCGCGCGCGGCAGCCGGCACCCGGTCCACGACTGCCCCTAGGTCAGCGAGCCTGCGGTGCAGGCGCTCGTCGATGACCGGATCGCTTACCAGGATCAGGCGGTGCCCCATATGAACGGCTTGCATAGCCAGCGCCAGCCCGAAAGTGCCGGAAGTCGTCTCGGTGATCACGGTGCCTGGCTGCAGCGCGCCGAGATCCGCTGCTTTCCGCAGGATGTACCGGGCCGGGATCATCTTCATCAGGGTGAAGCAGGCCGCGTACAAGTTCGGGCTCAGCCTGACCAGCCTCGGCAGCTGATAGGCGTCAGTCGCCTCCTGATAACTGGTCCGGATGGTCATCAGGCTGACACCATGGCCGGCGCGACCGGCGCCCTCGAATCGGCAGCAGGCTGCGGGACGATGACGGCGGTGAGCGCCAGGCCGAGCTCGCCGATGCCGGTGAGGCAGTGCTGCACAGTGTCTTCGATGCCCGGCGACCTGCCATCGAAGATGACCCCGGCCACCGTGCCGCTGTGCGCAACCTGGACGCCGCAGCCGCCCGCGCGATGGCTGAGTTCCAGCAGGCCGTCCAGCCCCTGCTTCGGCAGGAAACGCTGGTTGATACGGGCACTCGCCGTCGCTACCTTGCCGAGAAGGGTGACATCCTCGGTGGCTACCGCCCGGCGCATGGCACCGCGCAGCACCTGGAACGCGGCTATCTCCCGGTCGTCGTAGTCGGGCTGCTGCAAGCTGAGCGTGTCGACTCCGGCTCCCAGCGCGGTATCGCAGCCCACGACTACCATCGGCGGGAGCCGGTGACCGAACGTCTCCAGTACCTGCCCGTCGCGCTGGGCGAACAGGACAACGCGGTCGTCGATCATGATCGAGTCGGAAGCCACTTCAGCCAGTACGGCTAGCCGTCCGACTTCTTCGCGCGACAGCACGACGCCGTGGTAATCGGCCACGGCCCTGATCGTCGCGGTGACGTCGCTCGTCGACGAGCCCATGCCCACGCCGAGCGGAAAATCCCTGACGATCTCGATCTGGCCGCCCTTGACCGGAGCCGGGTGGGTAGCGAACTCGCGCAGTGCGAGTATCGCCGCGCGCCTGACCTTCACCAGTTCTGGCGTGCCGACAACGCCCCAGTGATTCCCGCTCGGACGAAACACCGCGCGGCTCCCGCGCCCCGGCTGCGGCAACGTGACAAGCGCCCGGCGCAGCTGGCCGGCGCCGTCATCGAACACGCCCTGGAGCAGTTCCCCGTGATGAGCCGGGGCGTAGCCGATCCCGACGCCAAACTGCCGTTCCCGATGTCCGTCATTGCCATCGGATGACAGGAAGTCGCGCACGCGCACCGTTGCCGGACCTCTCTTGACTCACGCGCCGGACGTCAGGTGCCGGGCTTCCTGACAACGAAGACCAGGCTCTCGTGATCGTGCTCGTAGGTCCGGTAGTCGGCGTGACCGGGCTCCCGCCATGCAGAGAGCTCGACTGACTCGGCGGACATCGCCACTGACCTAAGCAGGGATGCGATGTCGTCCCGATCGTAGAACCTGCAGTAGAAGTCGAAATGGTCGATATATTCCTTCGGGCCGATCTCCCGGATGTTGGGGTCGGACGTCTGGCAATCGTTCATCGTCCACATGTTGGCGACAATGCAGCCGCCCGGCCTGATGATCCGATGCAGCTCGTGAAGCGCGTCGGCGGCGTTCGTGAGGTGACCGAGCAGGTCCCAGCAGAAGACCCCGTCGACCGAGTTATCGAGCAGACCGGTTGCGAAAACATCGGTCTTTGCGAAGACGACCTTGTTCCTAATGCCAGCCTGTTCCGTTACACCTTCGGCAATAACCATAGCCTTGGTCGAGGTGTCACCCGCCAGCACGATGGGAGCACCGCTTGCTAGCGGGGGCAGGTTCCGGCCGTCGCCGCACGGCAGGTCCATAATCACCGACGCGTCGCCGGCCGCGAACAATTGTGCTGCCGTAGCCGCGAACGGCACCGGCGGATCTCCCCAGAGGTTCTGATGTTCCTGCAGGTGAGACTGATCGTAGGCGTCATTCCACAATGAAATTGCGGCAGCGTCGCGTGCCGAATCTGGGTTGGTCACCCAGGACCCTCCTTGACTCCACTGACTGACTCGCCATTTAACTCACGTGAAGCGCGAGTGGCCAGACTGCATGCCATGACTTAGGTGTCCGACACTGGCGATCGTGACTACCCGGATTCTCCGGCGGTTGCCTGCACCACCCCTTCCGGGTAGCAGCGTCGCTCCCGGCTGCGGCCATGGCCGAAGGCCCGCCGCGCAGCCATTCTGGGAGAAGGCTAAACCTTATGCAGCGCTGGCGGCAATGCCCAGCTCGCCGGCAAAACTCCTGTGACTGACGTTGCCATGCGAGGCGATAGTTTGCTTAAGTAAATTGTCTGCGCTGATGTTCTCATCTGATGCCAATGCGACCAGACAAGATTGGCTGTAAAAGGGGGGTTGGCAGGTCTCGGAACGCGACGTAGACTCCCAGACTGGACTCGATCGTCACCGATTTGTTATTCGGTGTGCCCGCACGGGCGGCTGGGAGGGAGTGGTACCGCTGGCCTTCACATAAGTAGATGATGCTAGGCGCCTGAAAGGTTGCCTGCTGACTGAGCCAATTTGAGCCACGTTTCAGCGTGGTCATTGCTTTTGACTATGGCCATCACTGCATGGCCGCATGCGGGTAGAGGCTGCTTTTTTTCGATTGCCGGGGATAAGTGATGAGCCAATGGGGGCTCAACTAACGCGCCCAGCGCCGGGACCGCAGTGGCCGTCTTGGCAGCGGGCTAGGAGGCTTCGTGACAGGTGTGACCGTGATCGTGATCCCGCAGCCTACCGTCAACGGGCCGCTGCACATCGGCCATTTGTCCGGCCCGTACCTGGCCGCCGATATAGCCGCGCGGGCCGCCCGGAGTCGTGGTGAGCGGGTGCTGACGCTGGCGGGCATCGACGTCCACCCGAACTTCGTGCACCTCAAGGCTGAGTTCCTCGGTGTCGACCCGGTCGAGATGGTTGCCAAGTTCCGCGGTCAGATCGCGACAGCGTTCGACCTCGCTGGCATTGGCTACGACGTCTTCCTCGACCCGCAGGATCCGCAGTTCGAGCACGCGGTCCTGGACATGCTGACCGAGCTGGTCGCCCGCGGGATCACGCCGATCCGCGAGGTCACGATGCATGAGTGCGCCGACTGCGGGCGCACCCTCCATCACGCCTACGTCGTAGGTAAATGCCCGATCTGCGGTAGCGGAGCGAACGGCCTTTCCTGCGAGCCGTGCGGTGGCTTCACTTCAGCTGAGCTGCTGGTCGATGCCAGCTGCGCCTGGTGCGGCGGCAGCCCGCGACCGATCAGCGTGCGGGTTCCGGTACTGCCGCTCGAGGATTACCGGGCGAATCTCGTCGCCGAGTGGCAGCTAGCTGACCTGCCGCCGAGGGTCCGCGCGTTCCTGGCCCACTACCTGCACAACCCGCTCCCGGACTACCCGGTCGCTTACCCCACCAACTGGGGTATTGAGTGCGATGGAAAGCTCGCCGGGCTGCGCCTCGACTTCCCGGCCGAGCTCGGGCTGAGCTACATCTACGGTCCGGCTAAGGCCCTGCGGCCCGACGCCAGCTCTCTGGCCGACCGGATCGCGGCTTTCGATGATGTCGACGGCATCTGGCACTTCAACGGCATCGACAACGCGTTCTACTTCACCGTCTTGTATCCGGCCATCCTTGCCGCCGCCGGCGTGAACCGTCCGCTGCTGCAGGGAGCGACGGTTAACGAGCTGTACCTCCTCGACGGCCAGAAGTTCTCCACCAGCCGCAATCACGCGTTGTGGGCAGATGAGTTCCTGGCCACCGAGGACCCCGGACTGGTCCGGCTCTACCTGTCGTTCGACCGGCCAGACCGGTACGAGAGTGACTTCACCCGGGAGTCCTACCAGGCGTTCTGCGATTACGTCCGGCCGCTGCTGAACGGCCAGCTGCCGACCGGGCCCGGCCGTCCGGCCGAGCTGGCGCCTGCCGAACTGCAGCGAGCCGAACGTGCCTTGCAGCTTGCCGGGTTCGACTCTGCCCTCGCGGTCCGGTGCCTGCTTGGTGCTCTCACTGCTGGCACCGGAATCAACTCGCCAGCCCTGGCGGCACTCGCTGGCCGGCCGCCGGATCCTGCCCGGGTCGGCGCCTGACGTTCAGGTTTGTCGGCTGTCCGGCGAGTCCGCCGCGGAAGGAGAGGTCAACGATGATCTGCAGCCCGGTGCCAGCACCTCGGGGCCGGCCATGACGAGTTCGCCTGAGCAGCTGGCTGCCGCGCCGGTCAGCTACGGTGAGCGCCACTTCCGGCCAGTAGGCGATGAGCCAGGACCCGACGGCCGCTGGCCATCGGTAGGTCATTACCACCAGGACGGTGACCTGGTGTGGGCGGAGTTCTCCGGCTCGGCGGTGCGCGCCGGTCGTCTCGTTGGCACCTGCCGGCCGGACGGGATCATCGATGCTGCCTACTGCATGGTGACCGCCGATGGCGAGGTGCTTTCCGGCGGCTGCGTGAGCTCTCCAGAACGGCTGCCCGACGGCAGGATCCGGCTGGTCGAGCAATGGCGCCGCCTTGACGGTGCGAGCGGCGTCTCACAGATCGAGGAGATCCCGCAGTGACCGCACCCGATCAGGCTCCGCGAACGGGCAGCTCTACCAGCGAAGACACAACCGGCCACGACCTAGCCAGAAATGACCTAGCCAGCCAAGACCGGCCGCTGCTCCTGCTGATCTCCACCGGCAGCCGCAAGTACCGCGAATACCTGCTGCGGTCGATCAGCTCGCAGTTCCGGGTGCATCTGTTCCTAGGCACCGAGCCGGACTGGGAGCTGGACTACGTCGACAGCTGGACCGTCATGAAAGGCATGGCCGACACGATCTCTGCCGACGAGATGTGCGCCGCAGCGCAGCAGCTGGCCGCCCGCGAGGCTGTCCGCGGCGTGCTGTGCTGGGACGAGGCCCGCATCCTGCAAAGCGCCAAGGTGGCAGCTTCTCTCGGGCTGCCCGGCGGCGATCCCGGCATGGTGATGCGGTGCCGCGACAAGCACCAGACTCGCCTGGCACTGGACGCGGCCGGGACACCCCAGCCCAGGTCGATGCTGGTAGCCGAGCTCGATTCCGCGCTTGAGTCGGCCCGCCAGATCGGCTATCCGGTCGTGCTGAAGCCGCGGGCCATGGGTGGCAGCCTGGGCGTGGTCCAGGCCGACGATGCCGAACAACTAGCGCAACGGTTCCCGCTGGCCAGGGACACGGCGGTACCCGGCTCATGGCGGTACGACGCGGGCGTCCTGATCGAGCAATGCCTGACCGGCCCGGAGATCAGCATCGATGCCGCGGTGTTCCACGGTGAGGTGCTGCCGATGTTCCTGGCGCGCAAGCAGGTCGGCTATCCCCCGTATTTCGAAGAACTCGGCCACGTCGTCGACGCAGCCGATCCGCTGCTTTCCGACGATGACGTTCTGCGCGTACTGCGGCATGCGCACTCGGCACTCGGCTTCACCGATGGCATGACGCATACCGAACTGAAGCTCACGCCCGCCGGCCCGATGATCGTCGAGGTGAACGCGCGGCTTGGCGGCGGGCTGATCCCGTATCTCGGGATGCGCGCCTCCGGGATGGATCCGGGTCTTGCCGCCGCCGCGGTGGCATGCGGGCAGCGGCCAGTGCTCACCGCTGACCGGCGACTCGTCGGCGCCGTGCGCTTCTTCTACGTCGAGAAGGACGACACGACTATCGGCGAGATCCGGTTCGAGCCAGCCCAGCTGCCGAGCGCCGTCGACCTGGCCATCGTGCTAGCGAAGCCGGGTGATGTGAAGTCACCACCGCCCAAAGGCACGATGTCTGGCCGCATAGCCCTCGGCACCGCTGTCGGCCAGACAGCCGAGGAGTGCCTGCAAGCGCTCAACGCAGTGAGCGCGGCCCTGACCGTTCGACCGGCCCGCCGATTGCATGCCGCCAGTTGAACGGCAGCCACTTGCCGGAACCGATCCGGGAAGCACGACAGAAGAAAGGAAGCGCATGAGACTCAGTAGGCGCACCACGGCCGCGGTCGTCGGGACAGCCGGGTTAGTACTCGGCATCCTGACAGCCGGCCAGGGCCTCGCGAACGCCGCGCCCGCAGCGGGCGGCGGCACATCTACCTGCACCGGCACGATTACATCGCCAGGAGAACTGACTGGCACCTACAACAACCTGGTGATCACCGGCGCATGCGTCGTGCAGGACGGGCCAGTGCGAGTCCGCGGAAACCTCACCGTTGCCCCTGGCGCCGACCTGACTGCGATCTTCGGCCAGGATGACCTCACCAGCAGCGGCAACTCGAACCTGACCATCCGGGGCAACCTCTACGTGCAGCAAGGCGCCAGCGTGATGCTGGGCTGCTACTCGCTGTTCGTCAACGTGTGGACTAGCGCCACGGCAACGAGCGACGTCCCGGATTTCCCGTGCTACGACGATCCGAACCAGAACGATCCGACGCTGAATACCTACGACGTGGTCGACGGCAATGTAATCGCGAACGATCCGCTCGGGCTGGTCATGCATCAGGACATCGTCCGCGGAAATCTGATCCAGAATGGCGGCGGAGCGGGCCTCGGCTGCGCGAATGTCGGCATCTTCAACCAGTACTTTGGGTTGCCGGATTACAGCGACTTCGCAAATAACATCGTCGCCGGCAACCTGCGGATCACCAATCTCGACACCTGCTGGGACGGATTCTTCCGTAACAAGGTCGCCGGCAATATGACTGTGAACGACAACGTTAGCACTGCCGACGGCACGGAGCTGGGCGCCAACATCGTCCTCGGCAACCTGACCTGTCTGGGCAACAACCCCGCCGTCCAGACCGGCGACAGCAACACCACACCCAACAAGGTCGGCGGCCACGCCGTCGGCGAGTGCGGCTTCGGAGTGACACTGCCGAACCCGTCGCCGGAGGCAGGCGTCACCGTGCCACCCACCTACCAGCCGGCCTCGGTGCCACTGTTCTAGGCGCCTCAGGCATCCGGTTCCCAGGGCCTGACGGCGGCGAGCAGCCAGCACGCCCGGCGCCCACGGCCCTGGGGCCAGCCGGTCACTCACGAACCAACTGGATTCCAATCACGCGAGAGGCAGTTACGGTCTTGAATCATCAGCAAGTAGAGATTTTAGCGATTGGCGCGGGCCCGTCTAATCTGGCGCTTGCCATCGCTATCGAGGAAATGGCACCTGCCGATCTCGCGGACAACACGGTAATCATCGAGCAGCACGACGGCGTGCTCTGGCAGCGCGGCATGCTACTTCCCTGGACGCAAAGTCAGGTCTCGTTCCTCAAGGACCTTGTGACGATGCGCAATCCGCTGAGCAGGTTCTCGTTCGTTAACTACCTCCACACCGAGGGCCGGCTGCATGACTTCGTCAACATGGCCAGCTTCCTGCCCTTCCGGCTAGAGATATCTGCCTACCTGGGCTGGGTCGCACAGTCGCTAGCGCACGTGCGGATCCAGTACGGCCGCAAGTGCACCCGGATCGACGCTGTCACCTCTGCCACGGGTGCGGTCACTGGATGGCTGGTGACAATGGCGGACGGCTCGACGATCGCCGCGAAGACACTGGTTGTCGGGGCGGGCCGGGAGGCGCATGTGCCCGAGGTCTTCCGGGGTCTGCCGCGCGAGCGAGTCATCCACAGCACGGAGTACTCGGCCCGGATGGCGGAGATCGATCCGCAAGCGGAGATCCGTGTCGTCGTGATCGGCGCGGCGGAGAGCGCCGCCGAGATGCTCTGGGAGACACACCAGCGTATGACGCGCTCGCAGTGCTCAATGGTGATGCGGACGATAGGTCTCGACTACTACCAGATCAGCAGGTTCACCAACGAGCTGTACTTCCCGTCCTACACCGATAAGTTCTTCGCGGCGCCGTCCGAGACCCGCCAGCAGGTGCTGCGCGCTATGCGCCGGACCAACTACGCAGGCGTCACCCCGGAAATGCTGGACACCTTGTTCCGGCAGATCTACCTGGAGAGGCTCACCGGTCAGCAGCGGCTGTCCATGATCACGATGGTCGACGTCGTTGGCGCCGTCGTCCGGGATAACGAGGTGGCTCTCAGTCTCTTCGACCGGATGACCGGCACCGAGCGCGAGCACCTGTGTGACCTCGTCCTGCTCGGCACCGGCTTCGAGTCACGAATGCCGCCGCTAGTTCGCTGGGCGGCCAGCGCGTGTGGTGTCGAGGAGATCGAGGTAAGCCGCGCCTACCGGATGGTCACGCCACCGGTGGTTCTCGCGGACTGCTACCTGCAAGGCACCAATGAGGAAACGCACGGGATCGCCGACTCGCTGATCAGCGTGCTCGCGGTGCGAGCGGGAGAGATCGTCGCGGACATCCTCAGCCGTCGTGCGAGCAAGGCGGTCCTGGCCGGCGCCACGGCGAGTCGAAACGGCGCCGCAGCAGCCGACCCCGCCATATCAAGCGCATCCCAGGCAGACGTGACACTGCCAGATGCTACTGCTGCCCCGGCGACCGCCACTGCCTAGCTACACCACCGCCTAGCCATCGGAGAACGCCATGGAGATTCACCCGCTTGACCGCCCGAATATGCCGACCGAGTACGGGGTGCTGGTCCAGCGCCTCATGCCCTGGGCAGCTCTGAACGCTCCGTTCGAGGGCGCCTTCTGCGTCATCGAACCGGGCGGCGCAACCGAGCCGCATAGCCACCATGAGTACGAGATCTTCCTCGCTGTGTCCGGCGAGGGCGAGCTGGAGTCAGAAGGCGAGCGGGCACCGTTCATGCCCGGCGACCTCGTGCACTTCCCGCCTGGCCGCAGGCACCAGCTCATTAACGCCGGCAGCGGTGACTTCCAGTTCTTCAGCGTGTGGTGGGACGCAGACCTGGCCAGCACCTTCGGCGCGCGCCACGAAACGTCAGCGGCCGCGAACGGCCAGGCGCCGTCCTGACCGGGATCCGCGCAACCGTTGCGGCCAAAGACAGCGCGCCGAGTCCCGGGCGGAGGGAGCCATGAAGTTACTCGCCATCGAGGCAAGTCAGCGCGGCCAGGTACATCTGTCTCGCTACGAACAGGTCAGGGACTTCGGCGCCGACCTCTTCGTGCTCAACGGCCTCGGCGAGGCTGACTACTGGCCAGCCGGCCGGTACCGGCTCGCCGGATCACAGCACATCGACGACATCGTGGCAGCTGCGAAGGCGTGGCATGCCGAGGAGCACTTCGACGGTGTCTTCACCTTTGCCGAATCCGCCGTCGTGGCAGTGGCCGTCATCGCGGACGCGCTCGCGCTACCCGGCGTAGGACTGGAAGCCGCGAGGAAGAGCCGCAATAAGATCCTCATGCGCTCAGCGCATCAGCAAGCGAGCACTGCCCATCCTCGTTTCCGGTATGTTGCCAGCTTTGCCGAAGCGGCAGCGACGGCTCAGGAGTTCGGCTACCCGGTCGTGCTGAAGCCGACTCTCGGCGCGGCAAGCAGCTTCGTCTTCCGCGTGGACGATGCGGAAATGCTCGCCGTCAGGTACCAGGACGCGATCGAGGGCATCCAGCAGATGCCCACGCTGGTCACCGAAGCAACGGGCATCGACATCGGCCCGAACGGCCTGATGATCGAGTCGTTCCTGGACGGCCCGGAGTACCTCTTCGAAGCGCTGGCCTGGGACGACGAGGTATATCTCGGCTCAGCGGTCGATCGCGTGACGCTGGAAGGCGAGACCTTCGACGACGACGTGCATCAGGCCCCGACCTCACTGAGCTCTGCCGAACTGGCGAAGATTCACGCGATTGTCAAAGCTGCGGCACATGCGCAGGGCTTGCGGCGCAGCGTCCTGCATGCCGAGATCCGGTATCACCAGGGCGAGCCCCACCTGCTGGAGATCGCGATCAGGCCGGGAGGCGGCGGACTGGACCTGGTGGCCAGGGCCACCGCCGACTACTCCCCGATCGAGGCCGTGATGGATGTGGCACGCGGCGTCCGGCCCAGAGTCCGCCATTACCAGCCAACCGGCGTCTACATGATGGGCACGTGCCTGATCTGCGACGAAGGTGAGCTGGAGTCCGTCACCGTGCCGGCCGAGGTGAGCGAATCCGAACTGACACTGATGGCGAAGATCACTGCCCGGCCGGGCGACATTATCCTGCGCCCGCCGCACGGCAACAACATCCTCGGCTTCCTCATCGTGATCGGTCCGTCATTCAGCGCGGTGAAGAGGACGCTCGAGGACTACGCCGACGAGATCGACGTGAAGCTCGCCGGCCAGCCGCTCACGAAGACGGCGATGCCGTGGCAGCGTTCCGCGCCGGAACCGAGTCTCTCCCGAGAGGGAATCAGTGCATGACGCATGACGAGCTCGTTGAGCTGTACCTGAAGGAGGTGGCGCGGCGAGGAATGCGCGCTGGCGAGCTGCTGGAGGCGGCCCGCGGCGCGACAGACCTAGCTGCAACAACCTTCTTCGACCGCTGCCTGAGCCGGCCGGCATTCCTCGGCCACGCCGAGATGACGCAGCTCGCGGGGGATCTCGCGAACCTCCACGCCGCGCTGACGGCCCTGCCCGAGCGGATGTTCGGCGGCGACGTCGCCGCGTTCGCCAGGGCAGTCGGGATGACCGAAGTGCAGGTCACGGCCATCCTGCGGACCCAAGGCGCGGCACCGACCACGATGGCGCGCGGCGACCTCTACCTGGACTCCTCCGGCTTCAAGGTCATGGAGCTCAACATGGGGAGCTCGGTGGGCGGCGGCGACAACGCCATCCTCAACCGGGCGTTCCTCGCCCATCCGGTGATCGCCGAGTTCGCCGCAGCGCATGGCCTCTCTTATACCGACACTCTTGCGGCGACCGCCCGCACGATCTTCGCCGAGACCGGTGCCAGCGCGGGTGACGGCAGGCTGATCGCCGCTGTCGACTGGCCGGGCACGATCGAGAAATGGAAGGCGGTGCTGCGCAGAAGTGCGGAGGAGTACGCCGGTTACGGCATCGACATGGTGCCCTGCCACCTTGGCGAGCTGACCGTGCGCGACCACCGGGTCTGGTTCGGCGGCCGTCCGGTCGATGTGATCTACCGCATCTTCCTCATCGAGGACTTGCTCGCCCCGGAGGGACCTGCGCTGATCGACCCGCTGCTTCGCGCGGCCGAGCGCGGCGAGGTACAGATCTTCACGGCGATGGACTCTCAGCTGTACGCGTCCAAAGGCGCACTGGCGTTGCTGTCTGACGAGGTCAGTCGCGGACTCTGCACACCTGCCGAGCTCGCCAGCCTGAACCGGCTGCTGCCCTGGACCCGGATAGTGCGCCCCGGCGAGGTGACCGTGGACGACGAGCGGGTCGAGCTCGGGGAGTACGCCCGCGTGAAGCGTTCGGATCTGGTCCTCAAACCCACAGCCATGCATGGCGGCATCGGAGTAGTGCCCGGCTGGCTCACCGACGCCGCCGACTGGGACAGCCAGCTCGCCGCCGCCATGAATAGCAACGGCTCGTTCGTGCTGCAGCACCGGGTCAAGCCAGTTCCTGAGCTGTTCCCGGCCGACGACGGCCCGATGCCGTTCGTGCTGACCTGGGGCGCCTACCTGATGGCCGACGGCTACGGCGGGATGTGGCTGCGCGGGACACCCGACCTGGACACCGGCGGGGTGAACATGAACACCGGCGCCTCGGCCACCTGCTGCTTCCACGAGGCCCGGCCAGCTGCCTCTGTTGCAGGCTCGCACCCCGCGGCCGGTGGCTAGTGCGGGTCTGCGTGGCCGGCGGCGGGCTGGCGGGCTCCGCCCTGGCCTGGCGGCTCGCGCAGCTACCCGGCATAAGCGTTGACCTGCTGCTCGGCCGGCAGCGCGCCAGGGATGCGACAAGCGCCTCAGGCGGCGCCGTACGGGCATACGAGACGCTCGCCGCGCAGCGGCAACTCGCTCTCGCGAGCATGGCCGAGCTGCTCGCCAGCGAGGTACTCCTGCGCTGGTCAGGGTTCCGGCAAGCAGACTTCGCGTACGTCCGTGATGACGCCGCCGACCTGCCGGAGCAGGTCGCAGGGATCGAGCGAGTCCTGCCCGGATCCGCGACGCTGATGCCGGCCGCCGAGGCGTTCGGAGCCGCCAGGAATGGCCAGTGCTGGACCGGCCCTGATGGCGTCGCGGTCGTCGAGCGGCAAGCCGGGACGATCTCTCCCGACAGGCTCCGGGACGCGTTCATCGCCGACTTCGCGAGCCGCCCGCGTACCTGCGTCCGGCTGGCCGACCTGACGGCCGCAAACGATCACGAAACCGATCACGATGTGCTCGTGGTCGCAGCGGGGGCATGGACGCCGCACCTGCTGCACAGCCTGGGCTGCCAGCCGCCGCCGTACCGGACCCGGTCGATTCAGTTCAACAGCTACCGCGCCGGGCCGTGGCGCCCCTCAGCTTTCACCGACGAGCGATCCGGCCTTTACGGAAAGCCTCTCCCCGGCGGCGGCCTCACCCTCGGCGTCCCGGTCAGCGAGTGGGGCGCATCAGCGGGCTGTACGGCAGTCACGCCAGCAATACACCTTGAGGCGAGCCGGCTGGCCGCTGAGTGCTTTCCGCTGCTGCGCCTCGGCACGGTCCGGGCGCGCACGAGCGCTGTGGACTGCTTTGCCGATCCGCCGGTGCTGTCATTGCGCACGGTGCCCGGCGCAGGCAGCGCACTGATGACCTTCACCGGCGGTTCCGGCAGCGCCGCGAAGACGGTGCTAGCGGCGAGCCACCGGGCCGCGCTCCAGATCGCCAGCGGCGGCCAGTCAGGGCCTCACTGACCCGGCCGGACGCGACCCCGGACGGCCGGACCCCCGGACGGCCGGGGAGCTATGCCCCGCTCGGCCCGGCCTGCTCCAAAGCGCCGCCGGCCTCCGGCGAGACGACCGGCCGCGGACTGCGGACGCCCGTCGTCATGAACACCAGCGCGACCATTTCCGCCACGGCGATCACCGGCCACACCCCGTGACCGAGGTGGCTGAACAGCACCCCGCCGGCTACCGGGCCGAGGGCGGTCCCCGCGCCGAACATGAACTGGAAGCTGCCGACGTACCGGGTCTTTTCCTTCGCAGGCCCTGCCATCGCCGCGTAGGCGAAGGTGGCGGGCCCGCCGAGGATCTCGCCAAGGCTCCAGATCAGCGTGCCGATGATGAGAACTGCCGGGCCCAGCGGAAGACCGTACACGGCCACGCCGGCGCCGATTAACAACAGCGAGCCACCGATCGTGAGCCGGATCGGCCACTTCTGCGATGTCTTCGTTACCAGCAGCTCGAAGGCGATCACGATCCCCCCGTTAAATGCGACCGCCAGGGTGTACCAGAAGACCGCCACCCTGGCGGCATGAATGTCGAGCGGCAGCGTCGACTGGTACTGCACGTAGACGGCGACGCTCAGGATCGTTCCGGCCAGGTACAGGCCGTAACGCAGGTCCTTAGGGATCAGGAACCGGCGAGCCTTGACCTCTACCCTCTTCTCCTGCGTCGGGCGGGGCCCGCGGCCGGGCAGTGCGACCACGGCCAGTACCGCGTAGGCCACCGAGGTCAGCCCGTCGGCCCAGAACAGCAATGTGAACTGGTGATTGCCGAGGCTGTATAACGCGTAGCCGATCAGCGGCGCGGCGGTTGCGCCGAGGTTCAGCGCGAACCGGTACATCGCGAAGATCATGACCTGGCGGTCCTCGGGTGTCAGGTCCGACAGCAATGTCGCCGAGGCGGGGCGGTAGATCCGGCCGATCAGGCCGTTCAGGATCAGGGCAGTGAGCAGCAGGAAGTAGTTGGGCAGGTAGAGCAGCCCGGTCGTCAGCACCCCGAGACCGCCCATGCTGATCACGGTCGCGGTCCGCGCGCCCAGCCGGTCCGCCAGCATCGCGCCGATGAGTAAGCCGATCACCGATCCCGCGCCGTACCCGCCGAGCCCGGTCGTCGCCTGCTCGACCGAGTAGCCCTTCGCCACCATGTACAGCACCAGGAACACGGTCAGGAAGCCGCCGAGCCGGTTCACGAATACCCCGGCCAGCATTGTCTTGGTGGCTAACGACGACTCACGGAAGGTCAGCCAGATCCGGGCACTCTGCTGGGCATCGCTGGCCATCAGACCTCTTATCTAGGCAGGCATTCAAGGGGACCCGTCCTCCATCGTCGCCCGTGAGCCGCCGGACGGAAAGACTGTCTTGGCAGCCCGAATAAAGATCAACAACCTCGGGACGGGAACGGGCACAACTGGGCCACTCCCTGCGTTATGCACTGATGCCTCACGCCCCGGCGGCCGCTTGCACGCCGCGCACTGGCCACCGGAATATCCGCAGAAGTGCGTATATGCCACTTGGCCCCTACGGCTGCGATCCGGCGAGGAATCCGCTTCGGGCGAACGCCCTACCAGGCGCGGAACAAATAACCTCCAAGTCTGCTTGTAGCCTCGTAATCAGGTAAGCAACTAGCGCCTAGCGCCTAGCTTCGGAGGAAGTGACCTCTGTAATGGCCGAGACTCTCTCGCTGCCGGTACTGCCGCTGGACGACAACGTCGTGTTGCCGACCATGGTCGTGCCGCTTGACCTCACCGCTGCTGAGCCGCGTGCAGCGATTGAGGCTGCTCAGCTCGCTGCGGCTGCTGCAGGCGGCGACGCCAAGGCCCAGGTCCTGCTGGTGCCGCGGCCAGACGGCAAATACGCCTCCATCGGCACCCTGGCCGCGATCGAGCAGGTCGGCCGGCTGCCGAGCGGTGAGCGCGCGGCAGTCGTGCGTGGCTCCGCACGTGTCCTGATCGGCACCGGAACCGTAGGCCCTGGCCAGGCGCTGTGGGTGGAAGGCACCCTCATCGACGTGCCTGAGCCGACGCAGCACGCTGCCGAGCTGGCCCGCGAGTACCGCGGGCTGGCCGCGACGATCCTGCAGAAGCGCGGTGCGTGGCAGTTCGTCGACGTGCTGCAGCGCCTGACTGATCCGTCCGCGCTAGCCGACAGTGCCGGTGACGCCGGCTACCTCAGCGTCGAGCAGAAGGGCCAGCTGCTGGAGCTCAGTGACCCGCAAGCGCGGCTCGAGCTGCTGATCGGCTGGGCTCGTGAGCACCTGGCGGAGCTGGATGTCGCCGAGACCATCAGCAACGACGTCAAGGAGGGCATGGAGAAGCAGCAGCGTGAGTTCCTGCTTCGCCAGCAGCTCGCCGCCATCAGGAAGGAGCTAGCCGAGCTCGATGGCAAGCCCGCCTCCGAAGAGGAGGACTACCGGGCCAGGATCGAGGCTGCCGACCTGCCGGAAAAGGTCCGCGAAGCCGCACTCAAGGAGGCAGCCAAGCTCGAGCGCGGCTCAGACCAGTCGCCTGAGGCCGGCTGGATTCGCACCTGGCTGGACACCTTGCTCGAGATCCCGTGGAACGAGCGCACGGAGGATGCCTATGACATCACCGGTGCGCGGGCTGTGCTGGACGCTGACCACGCGGGACTGGATGACGTCAAGGACCGGATCATCGAGTACCTGGCCGTGCGCAAGCGGCGGTCAGACCGCGGCCTGCAGCTTGTTGGCGGCAGGCGCAGCGGTGCCGTGCTAGCCCTAGGCGGGCCGCCAGGAGTCGGCAAGACTTCGCTCGGGGAGTCGGTCGCGCGGGCAATGGGCCGCAAGTTCGCCAGGGTCGCGCTCGGCGGCGTGCGGGACGAGGCCGAGATCCGCGGCCACCGGCGCACCTACGTGGGTGCGCTGCCTGGCCGGATAGTCCGGGCCGTTACCGAAGCCGGATCGATGAACCCGGTGATCTTGCTGGACGAGGTCGACAAGCTCGGCGCCGACTACCGGGGTGACCCGACGGCGGCGCTACTCGAGGTGCTGGACCCGGCGCAGAACCACACGTTCCGCGACCACTATCTCGAGGTTGAGCTCGACCTGTCCGACGTGCTATTCATCGCCACCGCGAACGTGGTGGACGCCATCCCGGCACCGCTCCTGGACCGGATGGAGCTCATCACGCTGGACGGCTACACCGAGGACGAGAAGGTCACGATCGCACGCGGCCACTTGCTGCCCAGGCAGCTCGACCGGGCTGGGCTCGAGGTCTCCGACGTCACGCTGACCGACGACGCGCTGCGCAGGCTCGCTGGCGAGTACACCAGGGAGGCCGGCGTGCGTTCGCTGGAGCGGACGATTGCCCGGGTGCTGCGGAAGATCGCCGCTCAGGCGGAGTCCGGAACTGCGACGGTGCCGGTCACGGTGGATGCCAGTGACCTGACCGGTTATCTGGGCCACCCGCGGCACACGCCAGAGTCGACGGAGCGGACGGCGGTGCCTGGCGTGGCTACCGGGCTTGCGGTCACCGGGACTGGCGGCGACGTCCTGTTCATCGAGGCATCGCTGGCCGACCCGGAAACCGGCTCGACCGGAGTGACCCTGACGGGTCAGCTGGGCGACGTGATGAAGGAGTCGGCGCAGATCGCGCTGTCCTACCTTCGCTCGCACGGCGCCGAGCTGGAACTCCCGGTAGGCGACCTGAAGGATCGCGGCGTGCACGTGCACGTGCCCGCCGGCGCGGTTCCGAAGGACGGTCCGAGCGCGGGCGTCACGATGACGACTGCGCTGGCATCGCTGCTGTCCGGCCGGCTGGTTCGCTCAGATGTGGCGATGACCGGTGAAGTCTCGCTAACCGGGCGCGTGCTGCCGATCGGCGGGGTCAAGCAGAAGCTGCTGGCCGCGCACCGGGCCGGGATCACCACCGTGCTCATCCCGAAGCGGAACGAGCCGGATCTGGAGGATGTGCCGGAGAAGGTGCGGTCGGCGCTGGAGATCCACCCGGTCAGTGATGTCCGCGAGGTGCTCGGACTGGCGCTGGAGCCTGCTAACTCAGCAGCAAGCGTCGTGGCGGCCTAAGTCACCGCAGCACAACGAAGGCCCGGCCGGTCATCCGGCCGGGCCTTCGCGTGTCTGGTCTAGCGCGTGTCTGGTCTAGCGCGTGTCTGGTCTAGCGCGTGTCTGGTCAGCGCGTGTCTGGTCTAGCGCACGTCTGGCTAGCGCACGTCTGGCTAGCGCGACCGGCGCCGCAGTGAGAGCGGCATCAGAGCCGACTCCAGCTGCACCTTGAGGTTCATCTTGCTGTCGCCCTCGCGGCGGTCGGCGAAGTGGATGGGCAGTTCGACGATCTTCAAGCCGTGCTGCACGGTGCGGTAGTTCATCTCGACCTGGAAGCTGTAGCCGTTGCTGCGGACACTAGCCACGTCGATCGCCCTCAGCGCGGAGCTCCGCCACAGCTTGAAGCCGGCGGTGACGTCGCGCACGCCCAGGCGCAGCAGCACCCGGACGTACATGTTCGCGAATCCGGAGAGTGCTTTCCGCTGCCAGGACCACTCGCTGGCCAGGCTAGCCCCGCAGACGTAGCGCGAGCCGATCACCACGTCGGCGTTCGTCGCCAGCAAAGTGCCGAGCATCTGCGGGAGGTACTGCGGCGAGTGCGACAGGTCGCTGTCCATCTGCACGACGAATTCAGCGCCAGCCTTGATGGCATCGGTCATGCCGTCGACGTAAGCCCGGCCCAGGCCTTGCTTGCCCGGGCCGGTGCAGGATGGTCATCCGGTCGCGGCCGTATTTGTCGGCGAGTTGCTCGGCGATAGCCCCGGTTCCGTCCGGGGAGTTGTCGTCAGCCACCAGGATGTGCAGGCCGGTCAGCGGAAGGCTGAACAGCTCAGCCACGATGACCGGCAGATTGGCAGCCTCGTTGTAGGTGGGCAGGACGACCGTCAGAGCCGCCGAACTCCACGGTTCTGGCAGTTCAACGGTGTCCCCGCTCAGTCTGCGCTCCTGAAGTGCCATCCTCGCCTCTACCTCCGTGGTACCCGGGCGCAAACCTCCAGCGTCAACCGGGAGTGTCGCTCACACCGGAGTCGCAACGACTGGCGGCGGCATCTGTCTACCCGCGACACGTGCAGGCTACCCAGAGTCAGGACTGTATATATGCGCTGACCACCAGATTTTTGCCGATTGCGGGCAACATCATGATCACCAGCCGGTGCAATGAGGAACGCCGGGCCGGCGCCGGTAGTTCCAGCCTCGATCAGGTAGGTGCCGGCCTGACGCTGGCGTCCCACTCGTAGACCCATTGCCGTCGGCGCGGCCCGCCAGGCGCGACTTGGCACTCGATTCTGTCCTTCGGAAGTTACCTTATACACCGTTATAACCGATTCTGAAGGTCAATATCTGATGCTAAGTCGTCGGCCGGAAGCCGGACGCACACACGGGCAGCGGGTGCGGCCGAGCTGCTCCAGCAGGTGCGCAGAGGTAAACGACAGGTACAGGTGGTCGACGAACCGCGGCTCCCAGTCCGGCGGCGAGATGGCAAGCGCGAGCCGGTGCCGCAGAGTGGTCCTGGCCACCCGTCGGCGTGAATCTAAGTTTGTCGATTGACATTATAGGAATATTCGGGCACTCTGACGTCATGACCGCCCCGCAGTACCTTGCAGCCCGGTTGCACGTGGAGCTTCGCAGGCAGGCAAGCTCCTTGTGTCGGTCGCCCTGGTCCATGGCGGCGCGGGCACGGCCATGGTCTGCAGACACGCCGACGTAGCGGACCGGGTCGAGGAGTATGCCGCTCCTGGCATCAGCGCATTCATCGTGTCGGGCTATCCGCGCCTCGAAGAGGCTTACTGGTTCGGCGAGGGCGTGCTGCCGGAACTTCGGCGGCGCGGCACGGCCTCTGCGCCGGACGACTTCTCCAGTCTGCTGGCAACGGCTGGTTAAGCCGCCGCGCCGGCCGGGCTTCCACCTCCCGGCCGGCGCGGTTTTCTCGCCGGAGTCTGCAGTCACGCCGCCGACCTCTCCAAGGAGGCACATGTGAGTCTCGTCGTCGTCGTTGGTCATCCAAAGCCGGAATCCTGCACGCTGGGCGTGGCCCTGGCCGCAGCCGACGCGCTATCCGACAGGCTCGAACTGCCGGCCGGGCCAGCGGTCGTCGACTTGTCCGTGCTGGCCCGGCGACTGTTGCTGCCCGAGCCGTGTGCCGCCGTGGAGGACGCTGCAGAACAGGTACTGTCCGCTGAGCTGCTGCTTGTCGCGAGCCCGACTTTCAACGGCACTTACTCGGGCTTGCTCAAAGTCTTCCTGGACCGGCTGCCGGCGGGCGGGCTGCAAGACACCACCGCGCTGCCCCTGCTGGTGATGAACTCGCCCATGCATGCGCTGGCAGTCGGCGTCCACCTGCGCCCGCTGCTCGCCGAACTTGGCGCGTCGGTACCGGCGCCAGGCCTCGCGGTCCTGGAATCCGAGCTGGGCCGACTGGACCAGGTGCTGAGCCAATGGACGAGCCAGGTCGCTGAGGCGCTGGGCCGAACGGTAACTGAGCGCACTCCAGCATTGTCAGCACTGGTCTGAACCATTTCGGCGCCCGCTTCACTTTGCTGGCGCTTTTGCTTGGCTTGGGTGCGATATTACGCCAGCATATGGGCATGACCACAGCTAATCAGCCATCCCAGCTTGCCTCGATTCAGCACATCGTCCAGGTGATGCTGGAGAACCGCTCTTTTGACCACATGCTGGGTTTCCTGTATCCGAACAAGACCGGACCGAATGGGCAGCCGTTCGAAGGCCTGCTCGGAACCGAATCCAATAATGACGCTAACGGCAATCAGGTTACCGTTTACAAGATTGACACCAGCCAGCCGAACGCTTACTTCATGCCCGGAGCGGATCCCGGCGAGGGCTATGCCAACACCAACGCCCAGCTGTTCGGCACCGGCAAGGCGCCCTCTCCGCCGGTAGCGACGAACGGCGGATTCGTCACCAACTTCGCTGCTGCGATTACGTATGACCAGCAGGACAAGCGGACAGTGCTGCCAGGCACCGTCGCATCCGACATCATGGGCGTCTTCCCGCCCTCTGCGCTGCCGGTGCTGTCCGGCCTCGCCAGCGGCTTCGCGGTTTGTGACCACTGGTACTCCTCAGTGCCGACCGAGACGTTCCCGAACCGCGCGTTCGCGTGCGCCGCGACGAGCCAGGGGCACATGAACGACAGCACGTCGTCGTATACGGTCCAGAGCATCTTCGGCTTGATGACCGCGCACAACCTGAGCTGGAAGATCTATGGCTACGATGACGAGCCGCTCACCAGAGCGAACTACCCCGATACCACAAGCGCGCCGGACTCGTGCTTCGGCAAGTTCACCGACTTCCAGGCAGACGCTGCGGGCGGCACGCTAGCCCAGTTCAGCCTTCTCGAGCCGAGCTGGGGCTCGACCGGCAACAGCCAGCACCCTAACTACGACGTGGCGCTCGGCGAAGCCTTCCTCCAGCAGGTCTACCAGGCAGTGCGGAACGGTCCAGGCTGGAATCAGACCCTGCTGATCATCAATTACGACGAACACGGCGGATGCTACGACCACGTACCGCCGCCGGCCGGAGCCACGCCGCCCGACTCCAGCGTCGGCGAGTTCGGGTTCGATTTCACCAGGTTCGGCGCCCGGGTGCCCGCGGTCCTGGTCTCGCCGCTGATCCCGGCCGGCACGATCTACCGGGTGCCCGCCGGTGCAATGCCGATTGACCACACCTCCGTGCTGAAGACGATCGAACTGCGCTGGGGCCTGCCGGCGCTTACAGCCCGCGACGCTGCCGCGCCAGACCTCGGCGGCGCGCTGACGCTGACGACGCCGCGCACCGATGACCCGCTGGCCGGAGTCGTGGCGCCTACCTCATCGACTCCCAACCCGGCCGCAGGCGAGGTGTCTCACCTGCAGCAACTGCATGCACAGATGATCTCCAACCTGCCAGTGGCCGCTAATCAGCTAGTCGGCCAGCCGCTGCTGGCCAACCAGCGGACCCCCGCTGACTTCGCGCATTACATCGCGGCGCGCACCAGCAGGTGGAAGACCGCGCGAGACGCCGGGCAGGCGCCACCCGATTAGCCCGCGTCCGCCGAGTCGGACGGTGCCAGCCGATCGGACAGTGCTAGCCGATCGGGCAGCCCGGCTTTGCCCGCGCCGCGCCGGAGCTGCGGCGCACCATCAGGCACGACTCGTTGACGGCCTGGAACGCGCTGGCCGGGATCCGCTTCAGCAGGGACACCAGCGCGTCCGGCCACTGCGGGTAGGCGCTGCCCTGGAAGAACCAGTTACTGCCGTTGTCCGCGAGGATCAGGCCGTAGTTCTGCATCTCCACCAGCACGGCCTTGGCGTCCTTGCAGTAGCGCTGGCTGTTCCGGCAGAACTTGGCGACGTTAAAGCTCGCCTTCAGGCGGAACCGCGCGCCCATCGGCGGCACTTTCCTGCTGGTGTCGTCACTGGCAAAGTGCCTGGCTGGCCAGAGGTAGGCCGCCTGCGTGACCGCCGCAGTGAACCGGATCGCGTGCGTGATCGGCGTGCCGGTCTGCACTGCCTGCTGCACCTGCGCGTAGTTCAGCAGGCCGGGCAAGATGGGCAGCCCGGCCGCGTCTGCCGAGGTCCAGCCGGCTGGCCGCAGCGAGTTGGAACCGAGGTGCCACATCGCGCCGGAGCCCGCGGTCGAGCCGCGCGCCGAGTACCGCGCATCCCACAACTCGTACAGCGTGCAAGTGTCGGAGTTGACCATGATCGCGTGCCGGTCTCCGCTGGCGTGCTTGCCGCCTTCGATCGGGGTGCCCGGCCCGAACGGGTACTTGCCCTGGTAGCTCTCGCTCGCGTACTGGAACTTGATCCGGACGAGCCGGTGGGAGTTGGTGACGATCGTGTACGGAATGCCGTACGGATACCCGCCGGGATCTGGTCCGAAATCCGGGTGCAGGTAGGTCGACGAGGAATCCATGCTGCGCAGCCATGCGGCGCTGTGGGAGTCGACCGGAAGCTTGGAGATGTTCGTGTTCCAGACGTTGTTCGCCGGGAACATCGGGCAGTTCGACGCGCCGGGCACTGTTGTCGACATCACGGTCGTCGATACCACGGGCCGGCTGGCGGCGGACGAGATCGACGCGTCCTGGTTCGCAGCAGGCGCCGATCCTGACGATGCGGCTGGCGCTTGCGCGGCCGATGCTGCCGGCGCGGCCGAACACGCAGCTCCAGCCCCAGTGACCACCGAGACTGCTGCCACCGCGGCGGCAGCACGGACACTTCTCGTTACCTTGCTGGTTGCCTTGCGCACGGTGGCATCCTGGCACGGACACTCACGGCATACCCGCCAACCCGGTGAATTCGCCATGCCGCGCCACCGGCAACAGCCGCTCCGGGATCGATGCGCCTGCTCCCAGCGCTAGCCGCCCGCGATCGCGCCCTGGATGCACAGGCAGAACGGGTGGCCGACCGGGTCTGCGTACACCCGGAAGTGATCACCGGGCTGGACGTCGAACTTCGTTGCACCGGCCGCCAGCACCCGCGCCTCCGCCGCGTCCGCGTCATCGACGACGAAATCCAGATGCATCTGCATGGACGAAGAAAGGTCCGGCCAGGCAGGCGGCTGATAGCCGGGCGCGGTCTGGAAGTCGATATCTCCGCCCGGGCACTTAACCGTCGCCCAGTCATCGTCGGCAGCCGTGATAGTGCCGCCGGTGATCTCCGCGTAGAACGCGGCCAACTGCCTGGCGTCCGGGCATTCAAGCGCCACCGAGCCAAGCTTGATCGAATCAGACATGCGAGCCAGTATCCCGGCCGGGTATGACAGTCACAGGCACAGCCCCGCAGGAAGCGCTCAAACGCACCCATCGGGGCGGCCGGGCTGCTCTAAAGTGTGCTGACATGGCGGCACGCTCGCTGACCGAGTTGGTTGCTCCGGACTGGGCCGAGGCCCTCCGGCCGGTCGAGCCCACGATTACCCAGCTCGGGGAGTTCCTGCGAACCGAGATCGCCGCTGGCCGCAACTACCTGCCGGCCGGCCAGAACATCTTGCGTGCATTCCGGATGCCGCTGGCCAGCGTGCGGGTGCTGATCGTGGGCCAGGACCCCTATCCGACGCCGGGGAACCCGGTCGGGCTCAGTTTCTCGGTCGCTCCGGAAGTCCGTCGCCTTCCCGGCAGCCTGGTCAACATCTTCCGCGAGTACAGCGCGGACCTCGGCTACCCGCGACCGTCGACCGGCGACCTGACCCCGTGGAGCGAGCGCGGCGTCATGTTGCTGAACAGGGTGCTGACCGTCCAGCCCGGCCAGCCTGGCTCGCATCGCGGCAAGGGCTGGGAACAGGTGACCGAGCAAGCAATCAGATCCCTGGCCGGCCGCGGCGGCCCGCTCGTCGCGATCCTGTGGGGCAACGACGCGCGTAACCTAACCCCGCTGCTCGGCGGCGTTCCGTCCGTCCAGTCCGCTCACCCCAGCCCGATGTCTGCTGACCGCGGCTTCTTCGGCTCCCGGCCGTTCAGCCGCGCCGATCAGCTGCTGCAGGAGCAGGGCGGGGAGCCGATCGACTGGAAGCTGCCGTAAGCGGTCACCAGTAGCCAGCGGCAGCCTCGATGACCGCGGCGGTTGCCAGCAAGAGCGCTTCGCTGCCAGGCGCGCCGATCAGCTGCAGGCTCGCGGGCAGCCGCTCAGTACTGGGGACCGGGAGCGCCACGGCAGGAAAGCCCGCCAGGTTCACCGGATTGGTGAAGGCCGTGTAATGGATGCCGCGGGCATCTGCCAGCAGCGGCGGGTAGAACGGCACGGTCGGCAGGACTAGCAGGTCCACTTCGCTGAGCGCTTTCGCCATCTCAGCCTGCCAGCCCGGCTGTGCAGCGCGGGCCGCAGCGAGTTCGTCAGCCGTGATGGACGCACCGCCGGCTAGCCGGGCCCGGACCTCCGCGCCGAGCAGATCACGCCGGACGGGATCCGCCAGCAACTCCCGGTTAGACTCCACGGCCTCCGCGTCGATGATCGCGCCGCTGGCTTCACGGGCGGCCAGCCAGCCCGGCAGGCTGGCCTCCGTGACCGCGAGCCCGCTACGCGCCAGGGCGGCATCGACAGCCGCGTCGATGGCCGGGTCGACGTCAACGCCGGCTGGCCGGAGCCGCCCGAGCCTGCTGGCTGGCGGCGACGTCGACGGCGAACCCAGGCTCCAGCAGCGTCATCCCGGCAGCGACACCCGCGACATCGCGGGCCATCGGGCCGACTGTGTCCAGGCTGGGCGCGAGCGGCCAGACTCCGGTGAGCGAGACCCTGCCGTGGGTGGTCTTGAGGCCGGTGACGCCGCAGAAGGCGGCAGGCACCCGGATCGAGCCGCCGGTGTCCGACCCGTAGGCAATGTCGGCGTCGCCGTCGGCTACCGCAACCGCCGATCCGCTGGACGAGCCGCCCGGAATCCGGCGCGGATCGAGCGGGTTGACCGGCGTGCCGAAGTACTCGTTAATGCCGGACGCGCCGAACGCCAGCTCATACAAGTTGACCTTGCCGACGATCGCAGCGCCTGCGGCGCGGGCGCCGGCCATGCACGGCGCGTCGTAGTCCGCGGGCTGAGCCGTCTTTTCCAGCGCGGCACTGCCGGCGGTGGTAGGCACGCCCGCAATGTCGATGAGATCCTTCACTGCCAGCCGGGTGCCGCTGCCGGTCTGCGAGAGCCGGGTAATAAACGTTGCCATCCGGGAAATCTACCGCTGGCGTCGGTGGCGTGCGGCGGGCAAGAGCCCGTTTCGTAGGGTGAAGCATGTCCGGAAGTGATCGACGAGCTGGCCGCGGGCGGCGAGTATGTGGTGCCTCGCGTGCCCGCATCGGCGGGCGCGCTGATCTTCGACCGCCGCAAGCGGCTGCTGATTCTGAAGCCGACCTATAAATCGGGCTGGACGATTCCGGGCGGGGTCATGGAAGCCGACGGAGAGACGCCATGGCAGGCGTGCCAGCGCGAGGTACGTGAGGAAACGGGGCTCGACATCGGCACCGGACGCCTGGTGTGCACGGATTACCGGCTGCCGACGGAGCGCAATCCGGGCGGCATCCGGTTCTTGTTCGATTGCGGCGCGCTACCCGATTCGGTTCTGACAGCGGTCGTGCTGCAAGCCGAGGAGATCGCCGAGTTCCGGCTCGTGCTGCTGGCCGAGGCTCTGTCACTGTTGCGCAAGCCCATCAGGCGGCGCGTCCGTGCGGTGCGGAAGCGCAACGGTGCCCCTCGCTCGCACGCGCTCGTCTACCTTGAGAATGGCCGGCCGCCCGTCAGGCGAACGCGCTGACTACTGGCGCGAGCCGGCTGCAGATCGTCGGGGCCGGCCAGGTCGGGCATCGAGACGAACACCGTGCCGACGCCGCGCTCAGCCAGCAGCCGGTAGCGGCCAATGTGATCAGCCGCGATGCCAGCGTGATGCCGGCGCGCGAATGCGGCCGCGCTGGTCCGGCCGCGCAGCGCCTCCACGATCGCGGCAGCATGTTCGCGGTCGCGGCCGATCACCGGAACGTCCAGCACCGTGACAGCCACCTCGGCCGGATCCCGGCCCGCCAGCTGGCACTGCTCCCGCAGCACTGCGAGCTTCGCATCCAGCCCGGCCAGATCCGATGGCAGATTGCAGCCGTCGGCGAGGCGCGCCGCTATGCCCAGCGTCCGGTTCCCGCTGCCGCCGACGATGATCTGGACCGGTGACACCGGCCGCGGGTAGCAGGTGGTTTCCGGCAGATGCACCCGCTCACCGCGGTAGGGCTTCGTGCCCGGTTGCCAGAGCGCGCGCATCGTCTCTATCGCTGCCTCGAGCAGGTCGAGGCGAGCTGCAGCCGGCGGGAACGGCAGTCCGAACCCGGCGTGTTCGCGGTCCCACCAGCCGGCCCCGATCCCGCAGAACGCCCGTCCGCCGCTGAGGGTGTCGAGCGTGGCGATCATTTTGGCGAGGATGCCGGGAGCACGGAAGGTGACCGGGCTGACAAGCGTTCCGAGCCGCAGTCCGGTGTCCAGGCCTGCCAGGAAGCCGAGCGTTACCCACGGCTCGGGAATCGCGTCGAATGCACGGCCGACTTGCGGAATCTGAATGAGGTGATCCATCAGCGCGAGGCCGCTGAATCCGGCGTCGGCGGCAGCAAGCGCCATCGACCGCAGCCAGCCCGCCGGATCGTCAGCCCAGTCGAACCGGGAGATCTGCAGCATGAACTCCAGTCGCGCTGGCTGCTCCTGCTGCTGGCTGGCTGCCGCCCGGCTGCCGGGCGAATGGGCTGGCTCGGCTGCCGCTGCCGGGCTGACGACGAGATCCCAGCTCTCAGCGGCAAGCTGGGCGGCGACATCTGGCATCCGGCGTAGCTGCGCATCCAGTACTGCTGCGGGTACCGGCCGGCTGCGCGAGCGGTTGCGCTGCCGGCATAGGACTGGCTCAGTGTCGAACAGCACGGCAACCGCGGGCAGGCCGGCTTGCCTCGCCGCCGCCAGGTATGTCGAACGCCGGCCGGCATCCAGGCCGAGTGTGTCGATCACCGTCGTCAGCTGCCTGCGGGCGCGAGCAGCCACGATCTGGTCGAGCAGCGCGAACGCATCGGCGGAGGCGTCCAGGTCGTGTTCTCCGCTGCCGACCGTCGCGCGCAGCAGGTCCGCGGACACGATCTCGTGCGCAAGGTATCGCTGCGCGGCCCAGGTCGACTTCCCGGCGCCCGCCGGTCCGATTAGCACGACGAGGGCCGGATCCGGGATAGTCGCACCCGGCTCAGCCGGATCAATCGGGCCTGGATGCATGCTCACTAGCCTGACATCCCGCGGCACGACCCCGCGGGATGTCGGTGCTGTCCTCTACCAGGTCAGCTAGCCCTGAGAGCGTTAGTCTTCAGCCGGCCGCAACCGGTCCGAGCGCGAGGCCCGATTCAACCGCCATCACGGTGAAGGCAGCAGTGTCACGGCCGCGCGCTTCCGGATCGCCGTCATATGACGACACATCGCCGGGTCGTTCGCGCGCCCGCAGTGCCTCTTCGATGATCCGGTGCCACTGCGGGCCGAACGCAGTCAGCGCATAGCGGCCGGCGCCGCTCTTTGACGTGAGTCTGCTGGTCGCGAGCAGATGGTGCAGGCGGCTGACACCGAGCACGCTCCACGCCACTATCCGCGGTTCGTCAGCGCCCGCGGTTGCTTGACCAGGGACTCGGCTACGCCGGCCCAGTAGGAGCCGAGGTTGGCGTGGCTGAAGGCTCGCAGCGCGGCATCGTCGGTCCAGACTTCGTCCTCGCGGAACACCGGACCGCGCACGGCGATGCCATGCCGGGCAAGCTCATGCCAGCTCACCGGGTTCACGTCATAGTCCCGGGTGCTGGGCTTGAAGACGCCGTCGAACATGACCGGAATCTCCGGACACTGATCCGGCGCTGCGGCGAGATCGTCGCGCAGCAAGTGGAAGCCGTCGAAGTGCGGGTTGGGATGCGCCGCGAATACCGCCTCATGTGCCGACGCGAGGGCCGTTAGCTGCTCAGCATCCGGCCGGACGGACAGCACCGCGGTGAAGTCGACGTCGCTCTGGCCGGCGAAGTACTCGCCGAACCCGAGCGAGCCGCGCAAGTACAGGCCCTCGCACCAGGCCGGGTGCGCTGTCGTCGATCAGGCTCAGGAACTGGGTCGTGACGTTGGTGACCTCTCCCGGCAAGCGCACGACATCACGGTAGCCGTCCTGCGCGGCCAGATCAGGCCGCCACCAGATCCGGCCAGCGCTCGGCCGGACGGAGGAAGTACTGGAGGTTCCGCCATGCCTCATCCGTGTCGGCGGTGTCACTATGGCTGCCACTGAACCATTTGATGTAGCAGGAGATCTCCGCGAGGTCGTACCAGAGGCGGTAGAGCCGGAGTGCGTCTTGGTCGATCACCGTGCCGGTCTTGGCTGAGTATTCCGCCAGAATCGAGGCATCCGCCTCGGCCAGTCCCCACAGATCCCGTTCCGGCGGGGCTTGCAGGACGCTCTCCCAGTCAACGAAGACGAACCCGCCGGCCGTCCGCAGGACATTCGCTCCGTGTGGCTCACCGTGCGTTATGACCATCCGCTCCGGGCGGCCGGCGACCCTGCTGGCCAGGCGATCATAGGCGGCCAGCAGCTGAGCAACGGACGGGCCGTGGCGCGCAAGCAACTGGCGGGCTCGCTCCCCGTACGGACCGGCATCCCAGCGCTCGCCCGTGCGTTGCATCGCCGCCTCGAGCTGGCCAATCTCCGGGACCGCAAACGGATCCGGGTCAGGTGGCGAGGCCTTCGCCGCGTGCAGCCTGGCTAGCAGGCTGACGACCACCAAGCGGTCAGCGCTCGTCTCGAAAGTTCCGTCCGGGCGACTTTCGGCACCGTCCAGGTACGGGTGGACCGCGACTGAGTACCGGTCCGTCAGCCGGGTGACGACCGACCCGGACGAAGTGGCAACTGGTGCCACCACGAAGCCGAGCCCAGCGTCACGATGCAGCGACGACGCGGTCTCGAGAGCCCGCCTCAGCCGGCCGAATGCTTCGTCGCTAGTGTCGGCGGCGCCGTGCAGGCGCATCGCCTGATCATCGACCGTAACGAACAGCTGGCTGCCGCGAACGTCCGTCGCCAGCCAGTGATGACTGCCGAATCCGACCGGCTGGTACTGCAGGGACGTAGCGGTGAAGGACCAGCCGTCGGCCAGCGCGTTCCGGATAAGGGAGACGGGCAGGTCGGCGGGTGCGGTGAACACCCCGCCACACTAACCACGCAGCGGCTCGCCGCCCAGCGAGTTACGGCAAGGCCGACCGGGTCTACCGGTACTGCACTACGCCGCGGTCGATCACGACGGTTCCGTCTTCCTTGGCCGTCTGGAACTGGGCCGTGCCGTCATCGCCAGACCAGATCGACACCACGAGCGCCTCGCCTGGCAGGACCGGGCTAGAGAACCGGCCCGACATCGAGGAGAACCTAGCCGGATCGGACCCGCACAGCTCGTGTAGCAGGACCCGGCCGGTGATCCCGTAGGTGCACAGCCCGTGCAGGATCGGCCGGCTGAAGCCGCCCCTGGCGGCGAATGCCGGGTCGGCATGCAGCGGATTCCGGTCGCCTGACAACCGGTACAGCAACGCCTGCTCCGGCCTGGTCTGCTGGGTCACCTTGTGGTCGGGCGCCCGGTCTGGCAATTGCCACGGCGTGCTGGTCCCCCGGTCCCCGCCGAAGCCTCCTTCGCCGCGGATGAACGTGCCGCTGCGAGTAGTTACCATCGGCTCGCCGGTCTCAGCGTCCACCGCCTGATTCTCTGTCTGGATCAGCGCGCCTGAGCCCTTGTCATAGATGCCTGTCACCACCGCCGAGGTCCGCAGCGTGCCGGCCACCGGCAACGGCCTGTGGAGCTCGATCGACTGCTCGGCGTGCACCAGCATGGCCCGGTCGAAATCGCCGAGGTCACCGGCAGTCCTGGCCTGCGCGAGCAGCACGCCGTAGGTGGGCAGCACCTGCTGCGTGACGCCGGCCGTGTTTTCCGTTGTGAACTGCAGTTCCTGCAGCGGGTCGCCGAGGCCAGCGCCGACGCCGATCGCGTAGAGCAGAGCGTCAGTAGAGTTCCAGGACCGCTGCTGCGGCTCCCCCGGCACGCCAACAAGACTGTGATTGAGCGGCATCCTGACCTCCGTGCGCGCGGCGCCGGCCGCCGCGTTGACACGGCCGGTCCGGCTGGGTCCAATGGCCTAGTAGAACACGCTTCTAGTATTTCGCTCCAGCCCGGCTGAGCCGCGACCATTCTGGGCAGACAAGGCCTGGAACCGCGAGGCGCAGATGGTCGCGCTTGGGCCGAGCGCAACGGTCATGATGTCATCGCGGCGGCGGCCGACTTTGCCGATGAGCACAAAGTCTGGCCCTAGGTCATCAGACCGCGCATACTCTCGTGCTTCCCGGAAAGCTGATTCCCGTGTTGCTCGGAGTTTTGCTGCTCCTCGGAGGCATGGGCATGTGGTTGCGCTCCATCAGCCGGCACGCCTCCTCGCGCCCTCACGCCGGCCCAGCAAGGAGCGCTGCGTGATGGGAGCAGGGATGCACCGCGAACTTCGTCGTTTCGGAATCATCGGCCGCAAGATCGACAATGACCGCCCTGCCAAGGTCCGCCAGCTCCTGGCCCTGGCCGAGCATGACCGCTACTACCGCTGGCGGTCGGCCATGCTCCAGACCTGGGAGGCGGGTGACGTCCTGGTCGGCGTGAGCAAGGGCCTGGAGATCTCACTGTTCACCACGAAGGATTGCACGGACGTGCCCGACCCCTATGAACTGTCTGAGGCACTCATCCACGCCGACAGGTACGCCCGCGCGGCAGCAGCTCGGACTGCGAGCCGCGTACTCACTGCCTGACATCAGCACGCAAGCTAGCCCCAGGGTTGCCGGCGGCCTTACTGGCAGCACCAGGCTTTGTTGACGTTGATCCCGCTGGCTGTCACAGCCTTGACCCTGGCTGTGTAGGCGTCGTGCTCGGTGCGATGACGATTTGGGTACCTGGGTCGTGGGGAATCTCTGGGGTTCCGCAGACGACAAGGTCGGCGCGTTCCCAGGTCCGCTGGGCGGAGTTGAAAGGTATTTCCTCGGCCATCCACCCTTCCTCGTCAAAGGGAGCTCCCTCTACGGCCTTGTTGGCCATGTCGGCAGCGGGCGGATTGACCACCCTGGCAGCGGAGCGCCGTGCCGCCTCCCGTTCGTCGGCCTGCACCCAGATCAGCGTGTCGACCAGGTGGGATACTTCACGCCGCCCGGCACCGTCGCCCTCGACGATCAGAAGCGGGCAGTCGCCCGGAACCTCAAGCGAGCCCTCCCGGCCGTGCTCGTCCCACTTCGGCGGCCGGTAGCTGACCGCCCGGCCCTGGTGTACAGGTACCAGGATCCCGTCAATCAGCAGGTCGGCCCAGCCGAAGCGGGAATGCTCAAATGCAATGTCGTCGGTGTGGATGACAACAGCTCCAGGCACCACGTCTCCGATGCGGACCGCCAAGGTGGTCTTGCCGTTGTTGCTTCGTCCATCGACCGCCACCACGACTGGACGGCCAGAACCACTGCCGACCGGTCCCCGCCTGGTCAGCACTTCGGCAACATTGCTCACCAGCTCCGCGCGCCATGGTCCGGCTTCGGGCTCTTCCGGAGCTAGGTGCAACGTCATATTCCCATCATGGCCACGAGCCCAGCAGGTGACCAATTACTTCGACGCTACTGGTCCTTGACCGGGAGGCCTGGCAGCCCGGCTTCAGCTACGACCATTGTGGGGAAGACGGGCATGGCGGGTCACAACTCATCGCCGCCGGTCTTGCTGAACCTGACACAGCGGCCCGCTATTCGGTGGCCGCGGGGAGACGGGGCGCGGACGACGGTCCTACCCTGGAAGCGGTAGCCAGGACAGCACCGCGCGTGTGGTTCAGGTGCTGCGCACGCGGAAAGGGGGCGGTAAGGACGGAAGAGCGCATAACAGCTGCCGCGCCAGGCGATGGTCGGGCCTCTGATGGCGATCGCGAGCGCGTGCTCGACATGCTGAAGGCGGCTTTCGTGCAGGGCCGGCTGACCAAGCACGAATTTGACACGCGGGTGGGCAAGGCGCTACTCGCCCGGACCTACGCCGACCTCACCGCACTCACCGCCGACATCCCCGCCTGGTCGATTCCGCAGCCGGCCCGCGAGCCCGCCAAGACCACTGCACGGTCGGAGCGCACGGTCGTCAGGGCAGTCGCCTGCGCGATCATCGCGCTGGCAGCCATTGCCGTAGCGGCGATGGCGGGCTCCTGGGCGACGCCCGCCCGGCCACACTGGAGAAGCATGGCATGCTACGCGGTCTACGATTGGCCCGGGCGTAGCGCGATGCAGTATTGGCACGTTGCCACGCTGACCAGGGCCATAAACGACGCCCGCCACACTACCGATCGTGCCCTCGCACGGGACCTGCAGAATCTCCGGCAGGCATCCCGGCGGTACGACGCCGCAAGCGTGCCGCCGATTTCCGCAGGTCCTCGGCATATCGCAGCCAATCATGTCCGGCGCGACACCAGCCAGGTGATTTCTGACTGCCAGACACCTCGCAGCTAGGGCTGCGGCATAGCACCTGAACGGCTTCCGCGTGCCGCCGTGAGTCGGGCCTATTGCTGGGCTGGTGCCACCAAGAGTGGCTCACGAGGCACTGCGAGCTAAAAGCCTGTTACTGGTGGCTGTTCGTGCCGTCGCGGAGCCCGCCCGCGGCCCCTCAACGTCGATCACCAACGCTCCTTAGCCCGGGACCTTGTCGTGTCCAGCACTGTGCGGTGAAATGAGATACCGCCAGCCGACCAGCCAAGATGGCTGTGAAAGCTGTAGAACAAGTTTCTAGTATTTCGTTCCAGCCCGATCACGGAGGACAGATATGGGATTGCTGGATGGCAAGGTCGCTATCGTGACCGGGGCGAGTCGCGGCATCGGGGCGGAGATCGCCAGGCGATTCGCGGCCGAAGGTGCCGCCGTCGCTGTCGCGGCCAGGACAACCGAGCCCGGCACCTCGCAGTTCGCGGGCTCGATTGCCGAGACGGTGGAACAGATCAGGACGGCCGGCGGCACGGCCGTCGCGATCCCGGCAAACCTGGCATCGCCGCAGGACCGGGAGCGCCTGGTGGCCGAAACGGCGGCCGAGCTAGGTCCGCCCGACATCCTGGTCAACAACGCGGCGGTCACCTATTTCACCCGCGTCGAGGACTTCACCCCGAAGCATTACGCGCTGATGTTCTCGGTCCAGGTAGAGGCGCCGTTCCAGCTCGCCACCCTGGTGCTGCCTGCCATGCGCGAACACGGCGCTGGCTGGATCCTGAATATCTCGTCCGGCGCGGCGCGGCACCCGGCGATGCCGCCCGGCGAATTTGCCGGACGTGGCGGCACCGTCTACGGCATGTGCAAAGCAGCCATCGAGCGATTCTCCACCGGCCTTGCCGCCGAACTGTACCCGGACAACATTGCCGTCAACGCGCTCTCACCGACCAAGGTGGTGCCGACCGCGGGCACCATATTCCACCATCTGACGCGCGAGGGCGATCCGAACTCCGAGCCGCCGTCGGTCATGGCCGAGGCCGCGCTCATGCTGTGCCACCGGCCGCCGCAAACCCTGACCGGTCGTGTCGCGTACTCGCAGGCCCTGCTCACTGAACTTGCCGTCCCCGTTCCACAGGCTTAAATGGCCGGGAACGGGCTGGTACGCGTCGACTGCCACCTGCACACCGCGGTTTCCGGTGATGCCGTTACCACGCTTGACGAACTCGCCGAGCGAGTGGAGCAGGAGCAGCTCGACGTCGTCTGCATCACCGATCACAACGTGACTGCGGCAGCGGTCGAGGCTGCAGCTCGGGATATCGGTGCGCGGATCATCGTCGGCGAAGAGATCCGGACGCGCGACGGCGACGTTATCGGCCTGTTTCTTACCGAGCGAATCCCGTACGTGCTGCCGCTCGCCGAGGTCACCAGGCTGATCCGGGCGCAGGGCGGACTCGTCTACCTGCCGCATCCCTTCGATCCTGGCCGCTCGAGTCTCGGGCTAGTGGCCGAGCAGCTGTGCGCGGACGGGCTGGCGGACATCGTCGAGGTGTTCAACGCCAAGATCGAGGATCCGGCGCTCAACCAGCGCGCGGCTGAGCTGGCGGCGCGATACGGGCTGCCCGGCGGCGCCGGCTCTGATGCGCACGACCCAGACGGCATCGGCGCGGCCTACCTGGAGATGCCCGATTTCGACGGGCCGCACGAATTCCTGGCTAGGCTGTCCGGTGCCGAGGTCACCGGCGAGCACCGGCCGCATGCCGTCCGCTACGCCCGTCGCCCGGCAGCGCCGGGATAGTCTCGCTTTCTAGCCGCCGAGCGTCAATGGGATATCGCCTAGACCGCGCGCGCGAATCTGCCGAATCCAGCGGTGGAAGTCTTCGCGCATAGCGTCGATTCCCTGTTGTGCGCCGTAGCCGTTCATGTATCGCTCTAGGTCATGCGGTGTAACCACGGTCACAATCCTATTGGCCGTATCAACTGGTTAACCGGACCTGCGAAGAGCCCCGGCGTCGAGATGTCGTCTCGGCGCCACGTTCTGGCCATACGATTGATGAACTGAGCCAGGGCTGCTGAGCTGGACTGAGCATCCGCCGGGCTCGGGCACAACCGGAGGTCGTATGACCGAGAAATCAGGGCGAGAATGGCCGCCGCCGACTGTCGTTCCGCCACCGTACGTCTCAAACGTTCACCGGCCGGGTGACAAAGGCACTTCTGACCCCTTCCAGCAGTTCAAGCGGGCGGCGCGCGACGATGGTAAGCCATACAAGTCGGCGGAGCCGAAGGCTGAACGGGAGCTGCTGGGTTTGCTGGGGACCAACGCAGCGATGGTCGTGATGTGCGGCTTGCTAGTAGTCGTGGTCGCCACCCTGCTAGTGCTCCTGGCCGTCAAGCTCTGACCGGGCTTGGCGACTGTGGCTTAGCGGTGCCTCCGGTACCGCTGCGCCAAGGGGTCGTGGGCGGCGAAGCTGATCTGGCCTCCAATAGCTCAAACCTGCGGCGCTCAGCGATCCTGACCGAACTCTTTACGGTATGTCAGTGCGGATTGTCAGGATTGTTTACGCGTGTCGCAGCCAGCGACCTCGCTGACCGCTAGCTACTGTGCTGCGGGTGACCGACTCCGCCGGTACCGATTTGCGCAGGCAAGGCTCGGAGCAGCCGCCTGCCAGGCCGTCGCGAGCTGAGCGGACCGGGACGCGCGGCAGGTATCTTCCGTCCGCCCAGGTTGTGGAAGAACTGGTCCGGCTGGGCCCGGAACTGAGCACGATCGCCGACGAGTTGCGGAGCAGGCTCACCGAGCCAGACCAGTCCCCGCGCGACTGAGAAGGATAACGGCAGCTGTCGCCGCACCGCGGTCGCCGCTACGCAGAATCCCGTGACAACTATCTGCGCACTGGCGTACGTCTGTACTGGTAACAGCTGAGCAGAGGCACAGCTATCTGGCAGCGCAGGAGGCGGCATGCGGCCAGTCGATGAAGCTGACTTCAGCGCATTCGTCGCAGCGTCCGCCCGCCGGCTGCTTCGCAGCGCTTACCTGATCACTGGCAACCTGGCAGAGGCCGAGGACCTCTTGCAGACAGCGCTGGAGCGCGCCTACCGTCGCTGGCCAGCGATCCGGCAGAAGGACATCCCTGAGGCGTACGTCCGCAAGATCTTGGTCACCGCGGCCATCGACGTCGGCCGCAGGCGACGGCCAGCCAGCGCGCCACTAGACGAGGACCTCCTTCCCGGCATGCCCGATCCCGCGGTGGAAGGTTTGCCAGGACGCGCAGCCTTGCTGAGCTGTATCCGCGAGCTACCCGCAGGCCAGCGTGCCGTGCTGGTGCTGCGCTACTTCGACGACCTGACCGAGGCCGACACCGCGCGTGTGCTCGGCTGCTCGGTCGGCACGGTGAAGTCCCAGCACGCCAGGGCTATGGCACGGCTGCGCGAGCTTGTCCCGCATCAGCCCGATGGGAGCTTGGCGTGAGCACCGGAGTCGAGAAAGAACTAACCGCCGCGTTCGAGTCGGCCAGCGAATTCGTGCGTCCGCATCCCGAGCTTGCCGGGCGCGCCCGGGCTGGCGCGCGGAAGCGGCGCCGCCGGACCATCGCAGGCGCGGCCGCGGCCAGCGCTGCAGTGATCGCGATTGCCGCCACTACGTATGCTGCCGCCGGCCATCACCAGGGCCCTGCCACCGTCCAGCATCGGCCTGGCGATACCCGGCGGATCCTGGCAACCGTTGACTACCAGGTCACCCAGCTCGCCATCAGCGGTCAGTACCTGTACGTCCTGGCGGGCCAGAACTCCATGCTGACCGCGTATGACCGGGCTACCGGGAAGCTGGTCAGGCAGCTTAACCTGCCGAGCCCGCCGTCCGCTCTGGCAGTAGGCCCCGGAGGCCTCGTCTGGCTCGCTTTTTACCCGAGCAACCAGGGCGGGCCGACGGCTGTCTGGTTGCTCAGCCCTGACTTGCGGCTGCACTCGGCCTACGCCGGAATCGTTGCGACCACGATCCTGCCCGACACCAGAACGTCAGCCTGGGTTCCGGACCAGTACGGCGTAGTCCGCGTACTCCTGCCGGCGCCGGGACAGCCAGGCCGGGCATCCCAGCGACTGGAGCCCGGCAGCAGCCTCGGTCCGAGCCAGAACACAGCACCGGGCGCCTGGGTCGGTCTGCTAGCTGGCCGGATCGTGGTGCAGGTCACCAATGGCTACGGGTACGACAGTCACCTCGTGATCGCCGGCCTGCCCGGCCGCACATTCGGAGGCAGCCGGCGGCGCCATCAGGTCGGGGCGGTGACGAGCACCGGCAACTCCCTCTGGGCAGAACTCTTCGCGATCAAGGACAACTATGCGGCTCAGTCCGGTCCGCTAGTCCGGCTTGACAGCCGGTTGCGAGCGACGACGCCGACGTCCATCCAGGCCAGTGCCGTGCTGGCTAAGACCGCGAACGTTTGGTCCAGCGGCGACACGGTCTGGGCTGCAACCAGCGCCCGCGGTCACGCACTCGTCTGCTTCTCCGCTGCGGGTAGTCACGCCGGGCCAGTCATCACCGTGCAGGCCACGGGATCTGTCGCAGCGCTGGCGGCCACCGCGAGCACTGCCTACGTGACCACCGTCCAGGGCGGCGGCGACGGGCCGTCAGTTGTCACCAGCTATCCGGTACCGCGCCCGTGCCGGTAGCACCAGGCTCAGAGCCGCACAGGCTCACAGGCCTATGCGGCTGGCCAGGTGCTCACGGTGATAGCTGGCGTCACCGAGGAACAACTCGCTCGCCTTGGCCCGCTTGAAGTACAGGTGCGCGTCGTGCTCCCAGGTGAAGCCGATGCCACCGTGGATCTGGATGTTCTCCGCCGCGACGTGGAAGTAGACATCCGACGCGTACGCTTTGACGAGCGAGGCGACTACCGGCACCTCGGCAGAGCCCTCAGCGACGGCAGCAGCCGCGTACTGGACGGCCGAACGCAGTGATTCGACCTCCAGCAGCAGGTCAGCGCAGCGATGCTTGATCGCCTGGAAGCTACCGATCGGCCTGCCGAACTGGTGCCGCACTTTGGCGTATTCGACGGCCATGTCCAGCGCGCGCTGCGCGCCGCCGAGTTGCTCGGCGGCCTGGGCGATTGCCGCGACATCCAGGGTGTGGTTCAGCACCGCGGCGCCGTCGCCGGCCGAGCCGATCAGCGTCGCGGGAACGGCCGCGAAGTCGAGCCGGGCCAGCTTCCGCGTCTGGTCCAGCGTCGGCAGCGCAGTCCTGGTCAGCCCGCTCGCGTCAGCCGGGACCGCGAACAGG
Source organism: uncultured Actinomycetota bacterium (assembly GCA_963831615.1). Taxonomy (GTDB): domain Bacteria; phylum Actinomycetota; class Actinomycetes; order Streptosporangiales; family Streptosporangiaceae; genus JAJYUU01. The sequence goes on from CAWHQU010000011.1 coordinate 959,313, forward strand.
CTCAGCCCGTCACCGGTGCGCGCGACCACCAGGATGAGGTTCGCTGTGTGACCGTCGAGGACGAAGCTCTTGCGCCCGTCCAGCCGCCAGCCATCGGGACCGCTCTGCGGGGAGTCCGGGGTGTCGTCCCGCCGGGTTACAGCCGTCGCCGTCAGCCGGATCGCGTCCGGGTCCCAGGAACCGTCCTCTTCGGTGAAGGCGAGCGTCGCGATGATCTCGCCGGACGCGATACCGGGCAGGTACGCCTTGCGCGCATCCTCGTCCGGGCTCGCCAGCAGCGCTGTCGCGGCAAGTACGGCGCTCGCCAGGTACGGGCCGCCGTAGAGCGCGGCGCCGAGTTCCTCCAGCACGATCGCCTGCTCGGCGAAGCCGAAGCCCGCGCCGCCGTACTCCTCCGGAATCGCGATGCCCTGCAGACCGAGCTGCTCGCCTGCCTGGCGCCAGACTCCGGCGTCCAGGCCGTCGGTCGTTTCCATCAGCTCGCGCACGGCGGTGATCGGCGCACGGTCGGCCAGGAACCGGCGGACCGATGCACGCAGCTCTTCCTGCTCCGCACTGACTCCGAGAATCATCTATCCGGCTCCGTTCATTTCCTGAGGATGACGCTGACCTACTGGGTCGGCGACGACAAGGACGTCCAGCGCTTCTATCTGGTCACCGCGCACCCACAGCGGATTTACCTCCAGCGCTTGCATACCGCTGAGCGATGCCGCCAGCTCGCCGATGCTGGCGATGACCCTTGCGAGGGCATCGAGGTCGGCTGGGATGCCACCGCGTGCGCCCTGCAGCACCGGCAGTGCACGCAGCTCGGTAAGCATCTGCCGTACCTCGGCCGGCCCGGCCGGGAGGACGCGCAGACTGGTATCGCGCAGCAGCTCGACCCAGATGCCGCCGAGTCCGACGGCGAGCACCGGCCCGAAGCCAGCATCGGTGGTCACGCCGGCCAGGACTTCAGCGCCTGAGGTACGCATCGACGTGACGAGTACCTCGTTTCCGCCCTGATGGTCTTTCGCGGCAGAGACGACTTGCTCGTAGCCTGCCCGGACGGCCGCGTCGCCGGACAGGTTCAGCAGTACGGCGCCGATATCCGACTTGTGCGTGACGTGCGCCGAGTTGATCTTGAGGGCGACCGGAGTGCCGAGCTCTCGGGCAATCTCCGCTGCCTCAGCCGCAGAGCGGGCGACGCGGCCTGGTACCACCGGGACACCCGCCGCAGCCAGCAGATCGCGGGCATCCGCTTCCGCCCACGCGCGAGCAGTCCCGGTCGGTGCCGGCGGACGGGCGGGCAGCGGCCGCACGTTGCCCCGGCCGTCCTGCCAGCGCAGCGCGTGCCCGATCGCCTGAATCCCGAGGTCCATGCCGCCGAGGACGTGGATGCCGTTGCGGCCCAGCAGTTCGCGCGCGTAGCCGGTGACGTCTGTGCAGGTCGTGCCCATCGGCAGGACCGGGATAGGCGCTGTGCGCACGCGCTCGGCTAGCCAGGCGACCCGGTTCTCCAGCAGCGTCGCGGCTGCGTCGTCCGGCGGCCTGACCTCGGGAACGGTGAATCCGGTGAAGACAGCGAAGTCCAGGCCCGGATCCTTTACCGCGGCGTCGAGCGCGTAGTCGATCGCGGTCATCGGCGTCGTGCGGGCGTTGGCCAGGACGTACCCGGTGACGTCTAGCGGGTTGCGGGCGTTGGCGAATGACGGTAGGTGCGCCGCGATCGCCTCGGTGGTCGCCGCGGCGAACGGGGGGATCTCGATCTGCTCGGCACTCGCGCGGTCGGCGATGATGTCGCACGCGCCGCCGGACGCGGTCAGCACGCCCATCCTCCGGCCGCGCCACCGCGGCTGGTAACCGAGCAGCGCAGCGGTGGTCAGCAGGTCCTCGATGCTGGTCACCCGGATGATGTTGAGCTGGTGCAATGCCGCGTCGACTACCGCGTCGTCGCCGGCGACCGCGCCAGTGTGGGCGAGCGCTGCCTGCTGGCCGGCCTGGCTGGCGCCCACTTTCAGGGCGACGATCGGCTTGCCCGCCTCGTCGGCTCGCTGAGCAGCCGCGCTGAACGCTGCCGGGTCGCCGATCTCCTCCAGGAACATGCAGATGACCTTGGTCTGCTCGTCCGTGACCAGGTAGTCGAGGACGTCGGCAGTGGTGATCATGGCCTCGTTGCCGAGGCTCGCGACGGTACTCACGCCGATGGCCTGCGAGCGGGCGAAGGCGAGCAGCGCACTGGACAGGGCGCCGCTCTGCAGCGCGATCCCGACCGGGCCTGCGGCCAGCGGTAGCGGCACCGTCAGCGCGAACGGGGCAGCCTTGGCGCCGGTGTTGAGGAAGCCCAGCGTGTTCGGCCCGAGCACCACGATGCCGTGGCCAGCTGCCGCCGCGACGAGTTCGTCTTCCAGTTGCTTGCCGCCGGCGCCGGCCTCGCGGTAGCCGGAGGCCAGGACGACCACGTTGCGCACCCCGGCGGCGGCCGCATCCTCGATGACTGTGGCCACAGCCTCGGTGGGGGCCAGGATGAACGCGAGGTCGGCTGGCTCGGCCAGGTGCCGCAAGGTCGGCACCGCCGCCCGGCCGAAGACTTTGTCGTGCCGCGGGTGCACCGGCAGCAGCGGACCCTGATAACCCACGGCACTACTCGCGGCGACGATGAACCGGGACCAGCCAGATGTTTCCGAGGCGCCGACCATTGCGATGCTGCCGGGCGCGAAGAACTCGGCCAGCCGCTCCGGCGTGATCAGCTGCCGCGCCGCTGACCTGCTGCCGGAAATCCCGGTGGTGACGGTGTTTGCGGGCACGGTGTTTGCGGGCACGGTGTTTGCTGGCACGGTGTTTGCTGCAGGCAGGCGGGTCACGCCCGCACCCGCGGCTCCTTGGGCAGCCCGAGGGCGCGTTCAGCGATGATGTTGCGCTGAATCTCGTTGGTGCCGGAGTAGATCGAGCCGGCCCTGCTGGCCAGGAAGACGTTCTGCCAGCCCGTCGTCGCATAGCCGTCGCCCTCTGGCCTGATCAGGCCGTCGGTGCCCTCGATGTCCATCGCGATCTCGCCGAGACGCTTGTGGTACTCACTCCAGAACAGCTTGTTGATGGACGCCTCTGGGCCTGGCTGGCGGCCCTGGGCGAGGCCGGCGCAGCGCTCGCAGACCGGAGAAGCGCATGATCTCGACCTGGCTGTAGGCCCAGGCCAGCTTCTGCCTGGTCAGCACGTCGGTGTTGCTGCCGCGCTTACGTGCGGTCTCCACCAGCTCCCAGAACTCACGCTGGTAGGCGAGGTGCAGGATGGACGCGCTGCCGCCGCGCTCGTAGCCGAGTGTGGTCATCGCGACCCGCCAGCCGTTGTTGAGACCGCCGATCACGTTGAACATCGGTGCCCGGACACCGTCCAGGAAGTCCTGGCAGAACTCCGCGGCGCCGGACATTTGCCGGACCGGCTGGTAGCTGACTGCCGGATCGGTGAAGTCGATGAGAACGAACGAGATGCCCGCGTGCTTCTCTGCGGCCGGGTCGGTGCGGCACAGAACGAACATCTTGTTGGCCCGCGCGGCGCCCGACGTCCAGAGCTTCTGCCCGGTGATCACGATCTCGTCGCCGTCGATCTCGCCCTTGGTCTGCAGCCCAGCCAGGTCCGACCCGGTCCCCGGCTCGGAGAAGCCCTGGCAGTAGACGTCCTCGCCGGAAATGATCCGGGGCAGGAAGTGCGCCTGCTGTTCCGGCGTGCCGTGCACGATGACCGACGGACCGACCAGGCTCTCGCCCATGCCGCGGATGACTCGCGGCACCCCGGCCCGGGACAGCTCCTCGTTGAAGACAGCGACCCGGACAGCATCCAGCCCTTTGCCGCCGAACTGCTCCGGCCACTGCGGGCAGATGAACCGAGCCTGCTGCAGCTCGCCCTCCCACTGCGCATATGCCGGGTGCTGCATCGCCTCAGCCCGGCGCAGGCTGCCGTAGCCTCCGGTGGTCACGACGTTGTTCCAGTCGATCAGCTCAGCCAGGCCAGCCGGTGCATGCTCGGTGATCCAGGCCCGCGTTTCCCCTCGGAACTGGGCAATCTCCGGGCCAAGGTCAAGTTCCATTGCGGCCTCCGGGATGAGACGCGCCGAACAGGCTGACGCGCGGGTGGCAGTATCGGCGAACGGACTAATCTTAGAATCGCGTTCTAGACGAGCACAAGACCGCCCGGCTGCCATCGTCGGGCCCTTCCTGCTTGGGCCCGCCCGCTTGTCCGCCCGCGCCCCGCTTGTGCCCTCCTGCTTGTGCCCGGCTGGGTAGCGCCCTGCTGACTCCCGTTCCCGTCGCCGGGAGGCTGTTCACCTGTAGGCCTAGGCCGACGCGGGTTGTAGGCGTACGCCCATGGCGCTGCCCCGGTCACTGGACGAAGCTGGCTGAGGTCTTGCAGCATCATCGGAGCTAGCCGGACGGGAGGGCCAGGTCGTGACGGGGAGTTCGGTTTTCATCGTTCTTGGAGCGGGGACGGCGGCGTGCCTGGGCGTTGCGTGGCAGCGCCTAGGCCAGGACGGGCGCACGAGGGCCTCGCGGGGGCGTCTTGGTGGCCTCGGCTGGTGCGCGGCGCTGGCCTCCGTCGCGTTCCTCGGCGCCGAGGCACTCAGATCAGCGCCCTGCAATCGCGGCTGGCGATGGTGCGGATCGTTCGTGAACCCGGTCAGCCGGGTGCTGGCAGACAACAAGCTGGAATTCCTGCTGCTCCTCGTCCCGCTGGCTGCCGCGGCAGTGCTGGTGCTGCGGCCGCGGCTTGCCGCGCGCCTGGTTCCGGTCGCGCTGATCGTCATCGGCCTGGACGGCTACATCGTGGTGCGTGACCAGTTTGCCGGCACCTACGGTTTCACCACGGTTACCTGGGGTGGCTACACGGTGGGGACCCAGGGGTTTGAGATGGACCTGGTGCTGCCGCAGGCCGTCGCCTTCCTGCTGCTGGGCGGCTGGCTGGCCTGGCGGTCGCAGGACCACGTCCTCGCCAGGACCAGGACATGGCTGCTGGCCCGGTCGAGCCAGGGGCAGGACGGTCAGTTGCGCGCGGTACTGCTGCTTCCTGTCGTGTTGCTGGCCGCCGAGCTGTGCACCCCGAACCTCCTGCTCGGGCATGGGCTCGGGCTGTTGTGGACGCCCCTTGTCATCGCCGGCTCCGTTGCCGTCATCAGGAGAAGGCCGGCGGTGGCAGCGCGAATGGCCACGGCGGGGCTGCTGTGCCTGGGCAGCACGGGCCTTTGGATTGCCAGGTTCTGGAATCCGGGCCCCATCGCCTTGCCGGAATCCAACCGGAGCGTCGTCATGTTCGGCGCGGTCCAGGTTGCCAGCCCGCACGCGGTGTACGTCGCGACGGTTCAGGCGCTAGCGTTCCTCGCGCTCGGGGCGTGGCTGCTGCCGCGGACGTTCCCGGAGGCACGGCGGCTGCTCGGCATGGCGCCCAATGCGGAGCTGGTCAGGCGGGTGCAGCGGCTCACCGAGAGCAGGTCCCTCGCCGTGGACAGCGCCGCCGCCGACCTGCGCCGGCTGGAGCGCGACCTGCACGACGGAGCGCAGGCGCGGCTGGTGGCACTCGGCATGAACCTGCGCGTCGTCGAGGGGCTGATCCCGACCAGCCCGGCAGCCGCCGTGGCGCTGGTAGCCGAAGCACGGGAAACCTCGGCCAGGGCCCTGATCGAGTTGCGGGAGCTGGTGCGCGGCGTGCATCCGCCCGTCCTCGCCGACCGGGGCCTCGGCGACGCGATCAGGGCGCTGGCCCTGGACACGCCGACGAAGGTCGAGATGGACATCGACCTGCCTGGCCGCCTCGCAGCGCCGGTCGAGACGGCCTGCTACTTCGCTGTGGCTGAACTGCTGACCAACATCGTCAAGCACTCCGGGGCCAGGGACGCGCGGATCGACGCCTCGCACGCCGACGGCATGCTGCGGATTGCCGTCACCGACTTCGGCGTCGGCGGCGCAGAACCCGCACGGGGCACCGGGCTGGCCGGAGTAGAGAAGCGGCTGGCGACCTTTGACGGCATTGTGGCCGTCAGCAGCCCGGTCGGCGGACCGACCACGGTCGTCATGGAAGTGCCCTGCGCGTTGTCGCAGAGCATCTCGTCCCGCTGAGAGACGGCCTGGTCCGGCTGACATGCTGAGCCCAGCCGGGCTCAGCATGTCAGGAAACCCAGTGCTGGTACGGAATCTCGCTGAGCAGCTTCTTCGTTCCGGGCGGCATCGCCTTGATCGAGCCAACTATTCCGATCTTTACATACATTTCGGGCGCCGCCCACGGCGGCAGGTTCCGGGCAAGGTGGAAGGTGCGTGGCACTAGCAGCGCGTCCAGCACCTGGCCAGTTTTCGGGTCGAACATGGCCACGAGGTCGTCGGGCTTCTTGACCAAGGCGATGGTGTCGCCGGTTCGCCCGAGTGGGTCTGTCACCTTGCCGAGGTAGTGCACGTGCGGCAGAGTCGCGAGCATCCTGAACACCGCCGACCGGACCGCCGGCGGGGCGGCGACGTTCAGGACACTGGTGGCGATCAGGAATGTGATCGCATTGTTGGCGACACCGCCCTCGAACCGCTGGACGATTGCAGCTTCCATCGCGGTCGGCTCAGTCGGCAGGCCCTCCCAGTCGAAGTAGTCGAAGCTTATCCCGTTGCCACCCTGCGGCCAGCTCTGCACGATCTTGCTCTGCTGGGCGCAGCCCGGCTGGTTGATGACCTGCCGTCCGGAGCTGTCGGCTGCCAGCCATTCCTGCCGTATCACCGACCCGCAGGGCATGGACGTACCACCGCCGGGTGGTGCGCCTTTGAGCTCGATGTCGAGCACGTACAGGTACTTTCCGGGCCCTGGGACAAGCGTTGCGGACGGCCCTCCCGCCGCGACTACGGCAAGCGCGTCGAGCACGGCGCTGGCCTGGTTCAGCTGCGCTGGCGGTGAGAGAGAGGGCGACGGCGACGGCGACGGCGATGATCGGGTCGACAGTGTGCTGCGTTGGCCACTGCCAGCCAGCGTGCCGTGCGACTCCCGCGACCCGCCGGCCAGCGTGACCAAGCCCAAGCCCGCTGCAACGACGACGGCGGTAGCGACGGCGGTTAGCGTTCTGGGCCGGCGAACCATACGCGTGGCGCCCCGCCGTGCGCGCGGGCGAGTATCCGCCCGGCCCGGTGCGCTCGTCCGCACTCCGCCGCCCCCGTGGCTGGGCGGAGTGCGGACGATGCGCCTGTACAGCGCGGCCGCGCGAGCCGAATCTGCCTCGTCAATCGGGGCTCGCCGGGCCGGGTCTGCTGCGCTGAGCAGATCGTCTAGCTGCATTGGTGTCACCCCCTGGTGGCTTTCGGTGAGTCGTGGACGATGGCGCTCGCGCGCTCCCTGCGGCCTTCGGGCTGCGCCTGGTCCGGCTCAGCAAACTCGGCGAGCGCCCGACGTAGTCGACTGCGGGCCCGGTACACGCGGATCGCGACCGCATTGGCCGAGCAGCCCAGCACGCTCGCGGCCTCGGAATGCGACAGTTGCTCCCAGTGCACGAGTGCAATCGCCTCACGCTCGGCTGGCCGGAGGCTGGCGACGGCCTCAAGTAGCCGGTCTGTCAGCTGATCGCCGCCGCCCGTCGACGCGGTCACCGGGTTCGCCTGCAGGCGCGCGACGAGATCCCGCACGCGCCGGGCGCTGCGCCGCTTCCCCGCGACGACCCGCCGTGCCACCCCGTACAGCCACAGCAGGTCGCCAGGCGGATCGGGAACCTCGGGCAGCCGCCGCCAGGCAATGGTGAACACATCGGCGACGACGTCGCCCGCATCCGCCTGGCTCTCGATGCGGCGAACCGCGTAAGCCCAGACGCTCCGGTAGTGCTCCCTGTAGAGGGCACCGAACCGCTGCTCGCGGTGCTCCCAGCTGGGATCGTCTTCGGGCACAGGGTGGCTCCTCGCCGGTCTAGTCACTCTGCCAGCTACATGGCCGGCAGCGTCGTGAACCTTTCCGGCAAATTTGCCGTAGCGCTATCGTTCGCCTTCCCAGGGGCTAAGGCAGCTGCGCGGCCATATCGACAAGGACCCGGCCCAGCCGCATACCGCGGACGAATCTCTCCACAGCTTCGTCGGTCGCGCTGGCGTTGCCGAGCAACTCCAGCGGGAGCGTGCACAGCGCCGACCGGGCCGCAAGCGAGCCGAGATAGCCGGTGCGCACTACGCCCGGATCCACGTGGTAACTCTCGTCGCGCAGCCCGGCCAGATACCCGTCGAAGATCACCGGGTCGATCGCCGCGAGTTCCTCAGGGTCGGCCTGCCCGGCCTGTGCAAGACCGGCCAGCAACTGGCCTAGGTCGAAGCCGACCGGCAGCAAGGTGCCGAATCCCCAGTCGATAACCACGACAGTGTCCGGCTCACTCGCGGGCAGGAGCAGATTCTGCGGGCTGGCGTCTCCGTGCGCGTACGTCTGCGGCAGCGTGTCCAGGAGGTCAAGGAGCTTGGGTAGCCGGTCGGCCAGTGCCAGCAACTCGCCAGCCAGCCCGGCATCACCGATGCGATCAACCGCCGCCGCGACTACCGGGTGGCGCCAGAGCGCCTCGTCACGCATCGCCGGCACCGCGCCGCGCAGCACGCGGCGAGCCGCGAAGTAACGCAGTGCCGAGCCGCCCGGATCCGGCCGCGCCACCTCCGGGAGCGTGAGGTTGACCAGCGCGCCTTGCCTGCGGCGAGCAGCCAGGCGGCCGAGCAAGTAAGCGGCCCGGCGATAGTCGGCAGATTGCCACGGCCCTGGTCGCTGCGGCACGAACTCCCACCACAGCGCGATGTGGTCGGCGTCGGCGTACTTCACGTGATGCAGGGCTGGCGTGCGCATGCCATCCGGCAGCACCGCGCCGATGCCGCTGCGATGCATGTCCAGCTCTCCTCGCCAGGGGAAGAAATCGGTGAACTCCGCACGGCTCGCGTCGTCCGGGAGGTACCTCAGCCCTGGCCACAGCCGGGTGTGCCGCAGCAGCTTGACGAAATAGGCATAGCCAACAGCCCCGGCCGCGTCGAGTACATCAACCCGCCAGAGTCCGGCGGTGGCAGGCGAGCCCCACTGATAATCAACCGGAGTCACGTGCACATCGGGATCGCGCACCGGCGCGCCGACGATGGCGCTCGTCATGTCGCCCAGCTCGGTTACCGGCAGCGCGGCGGGTCCGAGCGCCTCGGTCGCCTCCGGCGAGATCACTCTCATCGCCCCTCCCTCGGACGGCTAGCCGGGCCGGGCGCTCTCGTCCGGCAGAAAAGTAAGGCAGCCTGTCCATCTGCACATAGTAAGGTAGCCTTATGACTGAGCACAAGCCGGCGGCGCCAGGTCATGCACCGGCGAATCTGCCTGCTGCTGCTGAATCCTCCGAGTCGTTGCCCGATCACCTGCCGCGCTGGCTGGAAATGGTCCGAAGGCGATTGTCGCGCGAGCTCGGGGCCACCCTGGCCAGTCAGCGCTACCCGGACCTGCGCGGCAGCCACCGCCGCATCCTGCAGATGATTCCGCCAGATGGCATCCGGATTACCGACCTCGCCGGCATCGCCGATATGACGAAACAGGCGCTGGGCGAGTTCGTCGACAAGCTCGAGCAGTCCGGTTATGTCATCAGCCGCCGGTCCGAGGCCGACGGCCGGGTGCGCATGGTCTCGCGGACGCTCTCGGGGGACGCAGCCGCCGCTGAGGCCCGGCAGGCAATCGAATCCGTCGAGCAGCGGTGGCGGGCCGAGATCGGCGCCGCACGATACGACGTCATGATGGCAGCGCTGAGGGACCTGGGACGGGACAGCGACAGCCTCCCGGCATAACTCCGGCCCCCCGTGCCGCCGACTCGACCCCCGTGCGGCCGACCCCGTGCGGCCGACCCCGTGCGGCCGGCCGCAGCCCAGCCGGCTCGGCACTACCGGGCCGGCACTACCGGGCCGGACCGCCGGTCATCAGCCGCCGCGCGTATTCGATGACGGCGTCGATGATCTGCATCGCCTGCACCCTGGTCCTCGCCGCAGCGACCTCACGTGCCCCTTCACCGATAAGCGACGTCAGCACCGCCGCGTACAGCCGGTCCAGTGAGGTATCAGGCAGCCGGAGCAGCGCGTCGTTCTGCCGGATCCACTCGTGCCCGCGGTGTCGCCTCATCAGCTCGAACCCCGGCGGTCCGTCCCCCGCCGAGAACAGCATTGCCAGGTCGCGGCGCTGCCAACTGCCCTCCAGGTAGGCGCGCGCGCCGGCAGCGAACAACTCGGCCGGGTCACTGATGCCCGCCTGCCGCGCCGCCGCAACAGCCGTGCTGGCGGCCTCCTCGTAGGCCTGCTGATGCTCCTGCCACAGAGCGATGAACAGCTCGCTCTTCCCGCCGAAGTGGTGATACAGGCTGCCGACGCTGGACCCAGCCCGCTCGACAACGTCGGCAATGCTCGCGTCCGCGAAGCCCTGCCGGGTGAAGACGTCACGGGCGGCGTCCAGCAGAGCGCGCTGGGTCTGCGCGGTGCGCCCCCACTGCCAGGAACTCGTTCCCGGCTTCCGTGCCTGCGGCTCGGCCATCGACTGTCACCGCCTCCCTGGACTGGCCGGCTACTCGCAGCATCGTGCCACGTCTTGCGTCGCATCCGGGAGCGACGACCGATCCGTTCGTCGTCGGCGATCATTACGGGCAAGGAACGGGGTTTGCCAGCCAGACACGCACGAGCCAAGCGGTGCTATCCGCCAGCCGGGGCCGCTTGCGTGCGCGGCGGATGGAGGATGCCCGGGTGGGCGAAGATGCCTGTGCGGCCGAGAATGCCCGTGCGGCCGATAATGCCCGTGCGGCCGAGAATGCCTGTGTGGGCGAAGATGACCGGGTGAGCGCAGCCCAGTTCGTCCGGGCAGCCACCCGGCTAGTCCCGGTGCCGTTCGTGCCCGAGCTGAGTTTGTACCAGGCCGACGATATCTACGGACTGTGGGAAGGGACGGAGCACGAACTCGGCGCGACCGGGCTGCCGCCGCCGTTCTGGGGTGTTGCCTGGCCGGGCGGCCAGGCGCTGGCGCGGTACGTGCTCGACAATCCGGCCGTAGTCGCCGGGCGCAGCGTCCTCGACTATGGCTCGGGCTCCGGATTGGTCGCGATCGCCGCCGCCCGGGCTGGCGCCGCCCGGATCATTGCCGCCGAGCCTGACCCGCTGGCCAGGGCTGCCATCGAACTGAACGCCACGGCCAACGGGGTAGTCGCGCCGGCATGTACCGCCGATGCGGCAGAACTCAGTCCGGCACCGGACGTAGTGCTGGCCGGTGACGTCTGGTACGAGAAGGAACTCGCCGACCGGGTCAGCGCGTACCTCGACCTGGCGGCGAGCCGCGGCGCCCGCGTTCTGACCGGCGACATCGGCCGGACATACTTTCCGCGCCGTCGTTACCACTGTCTGGCCACCTACGAGCTGCCCGCCAGCGTCGAGCTGGAAGGCCGCCCGGCCCTGCGCGCATCGGTATGGCAGGCATGCCGTCCCGGTCCTGCAAGCGAGTAATCACGGCACGCCAGACGCGAGCATCTCGCCCGCATCCAGGATGGCGACATCGACCGGGCGGGCAGTGAGCACAGCTATGCAGGCTTGATAGCCGTCCCCCACACCGATGTCCGCCATCTGGCAGGCCGGCGGCGCGGCCGCCGGCCAGTCCGAGAAGGGCCGGCGCCGAGCCAGGCGGCGTCACGTGCAGATCCGTCATGGGCCTGGACAAGCCCTCGCCGGTTGCCTTCAGCACTGCTTCCTTCCGGGTCCAGAACGTGTAGAAGTCGGCCGCGACGTGCAGGTCAGTCAGCTCGGCCGGCGTGCAGACCGACTCGGCGACCGCGGTGAAGTCGATGGCGCGGACGGCCTCGACGTCGACCCCGACCGGCCCGGCGAAGGTGATCGCGACCGCCACGATGTCGCCGGAATGGGACACCGACGCGTTCAGGCCGCTGCCCGGCAACTGCGGCCGGCCGTGCTCAGCCCCGCACCGGCCGCAGGTACGGTCTACGGTGACGTCGGCCGGCCTGACGCCAAGGTGCCGGGCTGCTGTGACACGTAGCAGAACCGCGCCGAGCAGGCACCGGTTACTGTCGGCCGCCTGCCGGAACTGCCGCGCACGGGCTACCTCGCGGTGGTCGAGCAGCAAGAGGTGCGCCGCCCGGAGGTCCCCGATCCGGCCGACGTGTACCTCGCACCGCGCGCTAGCCGCACCGCGGTGAGAGCGACTGCCGGACGGCAGCGTCGTCGTGCGCTGATCCATGAGGCTAGCGCGCTCCCTTCGCCCGGCCCGGCCCAAGTCAACTCCGCCCCTCAACTCCGCTCGGCAGTGGGCGAGACATGTGACGTGGTTCTCAGTGATAATTCCAGAAGAGGGTTCTAATATCAGGCCAGCTGCAAGTCACGAAGGATCGGGTGAGCTGTATGGGCAGCCTGGACGGGCGAGTCGCGATCGTCACCGGGGCAGGACGCGGCATCGGCAGGTCCACTGCCCTGCTGCTCGCCCGCGAGGGCGCCAGCGTCGTGGTCAACGACCTCGGCGCCGCAGTAGACGGGTCGGGCAGCGACTCCGGGCCAGCGCATGACGTGGTCAGCGAGATCACCAGCACCGGCGGCAAGGCAATCGTGAACGGGGCTGACGTCTCCGATCACAGCGCCGCCGAGGGCCTGATCAAGACCGCGATTGCCGAGTTCGGCCGGCTGGACGTGCTGGTGAACGTGGCTGGCATCCTCCGCGACCGGATGATCTTCAACATGTCCGAGCAGGAGTGGGACGACGTCATCCGGGTGCACCTGAAGGGCAGCTTCAATACCTCCAAGTTCGCTGCCGCGCACTGGCGCTCGTTGCGCGAGGAGACGGCGCAGAACCGGATCATCAACTTCACCTCGGTTTCCGGCCTGCACGGTGCGCCCGGCCAGCCGAACTACGCCGCGGCCAAGATGGGCATCGTCGGCCTGACCTGGTCCTGCGCTAACTCGCTCGGCAAGTACGGCGTGACCTGCAACGCGGTTTCCCCGGCGGCATCGACGCGGATGACCGACTCGATCCCGACCGACCGGCGGCGCACCGACCGGCCGTCCGACGAAGACCAGCGGCGTTCTCCCGACAACGTGGCTACCGTCGTCGCCTACCTGGCCAGCGAGCGCTCCGGCTGGCTGACCGGCCGGATCGTGCACTCCGCCGGATTCGAAGTCTCGCTGTACAACAACATGACGCCGGTCGTCCGCCTGATCGGGGAACAGCCGTGGCAGCTTGACGACCTGGCCGAGCAGGTCGAGCGGTCCTTCAGGCCGACGCCAGGCAGGCCGGTTTGAGCGCGCCGGAGCAGCAGGTCAGTCAGACGCCCGCCAGCCAGCCACCCGCCAGCCAGCCACCGGCCAGCCGTCACCAGCCAAGCCGTCACCAGCCAAGCTGGTACCGGAGCCGACGCCGGACACGCAGCCGTTCTGGGACGGCTGCGCCCGCGGCGAACTCAGGCTCCAGCGCTGCCGGGATTGCGGCAAGCCGTACTTCTACCCGCGGCCGGTGTGCCCGGAGTGCGGGTCTACCGACGTCGAGTGGTTCACCGCGAGCGGCAAGGCCACGCTCTACTCGTACGTGATCAACCACCGGCCCGCGCGCGGCTTCGAAGCCGACGGGCCGTACGCGATCGCGGTCGTTCAGCTAGCCGAGGGGCCGCGGATGATGACGAACCTGGTCGGCGTGCCGAACACGCCCGAGGACCTGATCCTCGACATGGAGCTGCAGGTGACGTTCGAGCAGCGCGGCGAGATCAGCCTCCCGGTCTTCACGGTTCCGGCAGGAGGAGACCATTGAGCCGGGACCAGGGCGTGATCATCGCCGGTGCCGCCGAGACGAACGCGCTCGGCAAGCTGCCTGACTACTCGACGCTGCAGTTGCACCTGGAGGCCGCGGTCAACGCGGTCGCCGACGCCGGGCCTGACGATGCGCGACATCGACGGCATCGCCACGGTCAACGCGCCGGGGCCGGTGCAGGTCGCGCATGCGCTGGGCATCACGCCGGCGCTACATGGACGGAACCGCGGTGGGCGGCACCTCGTTCCTGCTGCATGTCCGCCACGCGGCGGCTGCGATCAGGGCAGGCTACGCGCGCACGGTTCTCATTACCCACGGCGAATCGGGCCGATCTCGAGTCGGAGCTTCCCCGTTTCCTCGCGGAGCGTCGTCCATCCCCGGACAATTCGAGGCACCCTACGGGACGGTGGGACCTACCTCGGCGTTCACGATCCCGGCGCTGCGCTATATGAAGGAGTACGGGCTCACGCACGAGCAGTTGGCCTACGTCGCCGTGGCGCAGCGCAAATGGGCGGCGCGCAACCCGCGGGCGATGTTCCGCGACCTGATCACGGTCGACGATGTGCTTGCGTCCCGGCTGGTCGCCTGGCCGTTCCACCTGCTGGAGTGCTGCCTGGTCACCGACGGCGGCGGCGCGCTGAGTCGTCACGTCGGCTGACCGCGCTGGCGATTTCCCCAAGCCTGCCGTGCACGTCCTCGGCACCGGCGAGTCGATGGATGCGCCGATGATCTCGCAGATGGCGGACTTCACCGAGTCGAAGGCGTTCCGGCTGGCCGGCCAGGCGGCGTTCGCCGAGGCGAGTATCACCACGGCTGACGTCAACCACCTCATGGTGTACGACGCGTTCGCGCACGTGCCGATCTACGGGCTGGAGGCGCTCGGCTTCACCGCCAAGGGCGAGGCCGGGGCGTTCATCGCCGAGGGCAACACCGAGCCTGGTGGCCGGCTGCCGCTGAACACCAACGGCGGCGGCCTGTCGTACACGCACACCGGGATGTACGGCATGTTCGCGATCCAGGAGGGGGTGCGGCAGGTGCGGGGCGAGGCTGCCGCCCAGGTTCCGGACGTCAACATCAGCGTTGTGGTCGGGAACGGGGGTATGTTCGCGACCTCTGGCGTTCTCGTACTCGGCCGGGAAGCTGGCTGAACCAGACACTCTGATCATCCGTGTAACAGGCAGGCGGTTCCCGTCGCTGCGGTCCGGCGGTGTTCCCTCATACCGCTGTTGGTTGCATTCGCGTTTGTTGCGTTTGCTGGCATCGCGCCCGGCGGAGGACCGCATGAGCTTGATTGCGCTCGCCACCTGGATAGCTGCTGCCGCTGGCGGCCTCTATCTGCTGTCCATCTGGCTGATCGAGTATGACAAGGATTTCCAGTCCGTCGCGGCGACCCGGCTGCCGCCACCCGTTCTCATCGGTCACGCGCTTCTGGCCCTCGGCGGACTGGCGGTCTGGGTTGCTTACATCATCTCCGACGTGGACCGGCTGGCGTGGGTTGCGGTCGTCGCGCTCGTGCTTGCGGCGTCGCTCGGGCTGGTGATGGCCGTCCGCTGGGTCGGCGTCTACCGGGCCAAGCGCGATGCCGTTCGGGCCCGTATGGCCAGGCAGGAGAGCCACTTGGCGCTGGTAGGCGGATCCGCCTGGGGTGTCGCGGCACTGGAGCCGCCGGACGAGATGGGGCCGCCCGAGCGCAACTTCCCGCTCCCGGTGGTCATCGCGCACGGCGCCTTAGCAGGCGCGACGATCCTGCTGGTCCTGCTCACCGCGCTCGGCGTCGGCGGCAGCTGAGTCAGGTGGCCGTTACCAGGCGCATCTCGCGCGACAGCAACTCCTCTGGCGTCTCACGTCGGACGCCAAGCCGGGCAACGCCGTCCGAGCAGTAGATCACTGGCGGCCGCAATGCGCCGTTGTAATTGTTCAGCATGGTGAAGCAGTACGCGCCCGTCACCGGTACCACGATCACGTCGCCGATCTGCGGGTTCCGAAGCTCGACGTCAGGGGTGACGATGTCACCAGACTCGCAATGCCGTCCGACTAGATCAGCGAGCACTTCGGGTTCCTGCCAGCGGCCGACTACGAGCGGCGCGAACCGCTGGCCGTACAGGGAGTACTCCAGGTTGTCACCCATGCCTCCGTCGGTCGCGACGTGCAGCTTGCCCGCTTGCTTGAGCGTGAGCACGCGGTAGAGCGTGACGCCCATCGGTGCCACCAGTGACCTGCCCGGCTCGATCATGATCTCGGCGCTGTCGCCCAGGTACTGGTGCGCTGCCGCGGTCAGTCGCTCCAGGTAGCTGTCGATGCCAGGCGCGACATCGGCGGCCTCGTAGCGGACGCCGAGGCCGCCGCCAAGGTCGTAGACGTCGAACCTGCCGAGCGATGCTAGTGCTTCAACTTCGGCTTCGAACTGCTCGAGGTTGAGAATCTGTGACCCGATGTGAGCGTGCAGGCCGTGCATCTCGATCATCGGTGATGCGTTCATTCTTGCTAGCGCCTCGGGGACCTGCTCGACCGGGACGCCGAATTTGGCCGACTTCCCTCCCGTCGCCAGCGCCAGGTGGGTCTTGGACTCGATGCCCGGGCTGACTCTTAGCAGCACCGGCGCCGGGCGCGTTGCCAGGCGGTTGATGCGATCGATGTCGTCGAAGCCGTCCACCACGATGTAGCCGATCCCGGCCTCCAGCGCGGCGGCGATGTCCTCGTCGGACTTGGCGTTGCCGTGCATGACGATCGAGGCCGGATCGGCGCCGCCCGCGAGCGCGATGCGAAGCTCGCCCGCGCCAACGACGTCGAACCCGAGTCCTTCGCTGGCCAGGATGCTGATCATCGATGCGGAGGGGAAGGCCTTCGTGGCGAAGCAGACCCTGCTACGGCTGTACCGGCTGGCAATGCCGTCGACGAAAGACCGTGCTCGGTCGCGGAGTGCTTGCTCGTCGAACACAAAGGCCGGAGTTCCGAACTCGCTGGCGATCTCGGTCAGTGAGCAACCGCCGATCCGCAGGTCGTCACCGTCGATCGTGGCGGAGGGCGGCAGCAGGGATAGATCAGGCATACCCAGATCGTATCGAGGGCCGATTCGCCAGTTCACCCGCCTGCAGGCGTTGCCGGACGGCCTCATAGGTGATGATCGCTGCCGATGTCGATACGTTCAGCGAGTCAGCCTTGCCGAACATAGGAATGCGGACCCGGACGCTAGCGTTCTCAAGCCAGTCGCGGGAGAGGCCGGCTTGTTCGGCGCCGACGGCGATCGCAGTCGGCCCGGTCAGGTCGGCCTCGGTCACGAGCGTGGTCGCTTCTGGCGTTGCCGCGACGATCTGAAGTCCGTGCGTTGCTGTCCAGTCCAGTACCTCAGCCGTGGTCGCGGACGCTACCGGTACCGAGAAGACGGTGCCCTTGCTGGCGCGCACGACGTTCGGGTTGCCCCAGTCGGTGACCGGATCGGCGGCGATGACGGCGGCTACTCCTGCGGCGTCCGCGGTGCGAAGGATGGCGCCGAGGTTGCCCGGCTTCTCCAGGCCGGCGCAAATCAGGACCAGTGGTCGGGGTGGCAGCTGGAGGCCGTTTAGTTCGGCCTCGATGGCTGGCACGACGGCAAGCCAGCCGTCGGGGCCTTCGCGGTAGGAGACCTTCTCGAAGACTGGCCTTGATAGATGGAAGATCTCGGTTCCTTGCGCTGCCGCGCTGGCAGCTAGCGGAAGGGACTCGGCCGTGGCCAGGTGGCGGGAGTAATACAGGGTCTGCAGCCTGACGCCCGCAGCGAGCGCGAGTTCGATCTCCGCCAGGCCCTCGACTAGTGTCACGCCGGCCAACTCGCGACTGCGCCTGCGGCGGAGCGCGATGAGCTGCTTGATCCGGGGATTCGCCGGGCTGGTGATCTCCAGCTCGTGCGGCCGCCTCCGGCCCTGGTCGGCAGGCATGGCGTCATGTTATCGGCGGGTGCTGGTTGCCATCTCGTCTGTGCGTTGCCACGAGCCGGGCGATACGAAACAATCACCGCTAACGGCGGAATCCGCTGATACCAACACTTTACGGGGCTTCTGATGATCCGACATGGTGCTGCTATCGCTGCTGCTCTGACCCTGGCAGGGCTCGTCTGCGCCGTCACGATCGAGCCTGCGGCGATCGGCTCGGTGGCTGCCGGCTCGGTGGCTGGCGGCTCGGTGGCGGTGGCTCCCGCGGAAGCAGGTGCCACGGGCGGTTTGACGGCGTCGCTTATCGCCACTGGCCAGGCCGATTTCTCAACGGCCGTTAATTCGGCAACCGACACCGTCTACTTCGGTACGGAGCTCAGTCAGCAGCTGGTGGTCGTCAACGGTGCCACCGGCGCTGTCACCGCGACGCTGAACCTCGGCGCGGCTCCGCGGGGTATCGCGGTTGATAGCGCGACGAATACCGTCTACGTCTCAGTGTCGTCATCATCGGGTGGGCCAAACGGCGTCGACGTCATCAACGGAGCCACGAACACCGTCACCACAACGATTTCCGAGCCAGCCGGCGTGGGCCCCGATGGTCTGGCGGTGAACAGCGCTACCGACACGATCTACGAGACCGAACAGGACAGTGCAGCGGTAGTCGTTATTGACGGTGCCACCAGCACTATCACGGCGACGATCAGTACTGGCTCCGCGACTGATCCATGCGCGGTGGCCGTCGACCAGGCGTCCGGCGTCGTCTGGGTCGTCACGTTGACCGATTGGGTGCTGGCCGTTAGTGCTGCGAGCGACTCGATCATCCACACCATCCAGATCAATGCCACCGAAACCAACTCTATAGCCGTAAATGCCGCCACCAATACGGTCTACGCCACGGGCCAGAATGTCGGCGTCGTGGTCATCGACGGGGCGTCGGCTGCGGTCACGACGATGGTGCCGACCACCGAGCCCGCATTGGGGGTCGCAGTAGACCCCGGTTCGGGCACCGTGTACGCGACGAGCGTTGACGGTGGCGCGAACTACGGCACCACGTGGGTGCTCAGCGGCGACACCGTCACCAACACCATCGCCAGGGGCGGCTGGGACGCCGTCGTTGATTCAGAAACGGGTGTCGTGTTCGAGGCGGATCGCGCCTTCGGCAGCTGGATGCTGACGCCCTCTGTTTCCGATGCCATGTCACCCGTAATCGCTACCACTGCCGCAAATCTCACTGCCGGCGTCCCGGCAACGGTTACCCCGCTCGAGAGCGCGCTGCCCGCTGCGACCTTCACTGAGACCGGCGCTATGCCGGCTGGCGTCATGCTGACCTCGGCCGGGGTTCTGACCGGCACTCCAGCGCCGGATAGCGGCGGCCTCTATCCGATCACAATCACGGCCAGCAACGGCGTTGCGCCGGACTTCGCTCAGCCATTCACTCTGACCGTGGTCCAGCGCGCAACGATCTCGGTCGCGACCACCGCAACCGGGGAGGTCGGTACTCCGCTGTCTATCCCGATAGCAGTCACGGGTTATCCAGCACCGGAGGTTCAGGCCGAATACGCTCTGCCAGCTGGGCTCACTGTGAAACAGTCCTCTGCGGGCTGGCAGTTGTCCGGCACGCCAGTCGCCGGCTCTGGCGGTGTCCACAACATAGGGCTGCAAGCAGTCCAGCGCGGCGGTCCGGTAGCGGTCGCCACACTGACCCTGACAATCACCGAAGCGCCGGCCTTTACCTCGGCAGCCAGCGCAACGGCCCGGACTGGCCGGTCGCTGAATTTCATCGTCAGTGCCGATGCGTACCCCGGCGCCGCTTTCACCGAGACCGGCAAACTCCCGGCCGGCCTGCATCTGGACTCCGGGGGCCTGCTGTGGGGCACGCCAGGTGCTCGTAGTGGCGGTGTCTACCCGATCACCTTTACGGCCGCCAATAACCTCGGCTCGGCCACGCAGGCGTTTACTCTCACCGTTGGTCAGAAGGCTGCATTTACCTCTGCTCGGTCTGCCTCGTTCAAGGCCGGTCACTGGCGGCGGTTCAGCTTCCTGACTACCGGATTTCCGGTTGCCACATTGTCTGAGCGAGGCCAGCTCCCGGCTGGCGTGCGGTTCAGCGCTAGGGATAACGGCACAGCGTTGCTGGCAGGGCGGGCTACTCGTGCTGCGCGAGGCAAGACGTACGTCATCACCGTCATCGCTCGCAACGGTGTCGGTGCGGCCGTCCGCGAGACCTTCCGCTTGAAGATCTCCTAGCCCGTCGGCCCGGTGACGCCGATGAGCGAGCCATTGCATCTGACCCCGTCCGGCCATTTCACCGCGACCGTGTGAGCCGCCAGCCCGTCAGGCTAGATCGGATAGCGATCCGGTGGGTTCACCGAGGCGGTAGCCGGGGTACCTGGAGTGCTGCCAGGAAGATGTTTACTCCAGTGGAGGCAGCGCATGGGCACGATCACGGCGACCGATGGCACGGAGATCTTCTACAAGGACTGGGGCTCGGGCCAGCCGATAGTCTTCAGCCACGGGTGGCCGCTTTCGGCCGACGACTGGGACACCCAGATGCTGTTCTTCCTCCAGCACGGCTACCGCGTCATCGCCCATGACCGGCGCGGGCACGGACGCTCCGCGCAGGTCAGCGACGGTCACGACATGGACCACTATGCCGACGATCTGGCTGCGGTGACTGCGCACCTCGATCTCCGCGATGCCGTCCATGTCGGCCACTCGACCGGTGGCGGCGAAGTCGCGCACTACATCGGCCGGCACGGCGAGAGCCGCGTGGCAAAAGCAGTGCTGATCAGTTCGGTGCCGCCGCTCATGGTGCAGACCGAGGCTAACCCCGGCGGCCTGCCGAAGAGCGTCTTCGACGACCTCCAGTCCCAGCTGGCCGCCAACCGGTCCGAATTCTACCGGGCGCTGCCGTCGGGTCCCTTCTACGGCTTCAACCGGCCCGGCGCCAAGCCGTCCGAAGCGATCATCGAGAACTGGTGGCGCCAGGGAATGATGGGCGGAGCGAAGGCGCACTACGACGGCATCGTGGCCTTCTCCCAGACCGATTTCACCGAGGACCTCAAGAAGATCACGGTGCCCGTCCTGGTGATGCACGGCGACGATGACCAGATCGTCCCCTACGCCGACTCCGGGCCGCTGTCCGCGCAGCTCGTGCAGAACGGGACGCTGAAGACCTACCACGGATTCCCGCACGGCATGCCGACCACCGAGGCCGCGACGATCAACGCTGACCTGCTGGCCTTCCTGCAGTCCTGACCAGCTAGCGGCCCTGCTCCGCGTGCTGCAGGGGTGTCGTGGCGAAGGCCGCGTATCGTCCCGGTCTGTTCGACCCAAATGACGGCCGCCGAAGCATTAACCGCCTGCTTGTTAGCCGGCTGACGCGTCGGCATAGCTTCGGGCTGCCGCCTTGATGAGCTCGGCCACCTCGCCGGGGTGCGAGACCATCGCCACGTGACTAGACGGAACCTCCACAGTGACCGCGCCCATCCGGCTCGCGAACTGCCGCTCAGCGTCAGGAGGAATGGCCTCGTCGTTGGCCGCGACCAGATACCAGGACGGCAGTGACCTCCACGCAGGCTCGCCCATGATGTCGGTGAACGCTGAGCCTGCCAGCGCCTGCTGGACCGCATACATTACCCGGGCCCGAGCCGCGTCGACGTCGGCAGCGAAGTGCTCCACGAAGTCTTCCTCCGAGAGCCAGCCGAAGCCCTGCTTATCGGTAAACAGATGCGCCAGCGCGGGGGTGACGGGCCCTTGTGACAGGAGCGCCCCGAGCGACTCGCCCTGATCGAGGGCGAACGCCGCGATATATACCAGCGCGACCGCGTTAGGAGCGTCAGCACCCAGTGCGGTGATGATTTGACCGCCGTACGAATGACCGGCTACGACTGTTGGCCCTTCCTGGAAGGAAAGGACCTGGCGCAGCCTGGCCACGTCCGCCGCAACCGAGGACATGGGGAACTGCGGTGCCGTGACGTGGTAGCCATCGGCTTGCAACGCCGCGATGACCTCGCTCCAGCTGGAACCGTCAGCCCAGGCCCCGTGGACCAAGACGATATTTGGGTTGGCAGTCATCCCGCATCTCCCTTCCGGTCGGATAACGCACTGCCGTGATCATGTCCAGGCTGGCCATGCGGCGGTATCCGTACGTTGACTGCTTCAGATCTGGCGGTCCTGCCCACGGGGATGCAGTCACGATGCGGATGCCCGCTTCGCGCACTTGGGCACAGAGTGAGATCGCATATCGCCGCCAGAAAGGACGTTGCCAGTGAACTCGATCCGAGCCCGCCGCCTTGTGGGCGCCTCCCTCCTTGCCGCGGTCGTCGCTGGGGCTGGGCTGCTGCTCCCGATGAGCCAGCTGGCATCCGCGCGGCCCGTGGCAGCATCCAGCACCGGCCCGAAACCGAGCATCGTCCTGGTCCACGGGGCATGGGCCGACAGTTCCAGCTGGAACGCCGTCGTTACCCGGCTGCAGCGTGACGGCTACACCGTCTACGTCCCGCCTAACCCGCTCCTGGGCCTGACCTACGACTCGGCGTACCTCCGGGATTTCCTGCACACCATCTCAGGGCCGATCATCCTGGTCGGTCACTCTTACGGCGGAGCGGTCATTACCAATGCCGCCACAGGCGACAAGCAGGTCAAGGCACTGGTTTATGTTGACGCCTTCGCCCCGGCGAAGGGTCAGACGCTCGGCCAGCTCGTGACGGCTCACCCCGGCTCGTGCGTGCTGCCCGCCGCCAACGTGATTGCCCAGCCCTACCCGGGCGCGCCCGCAGGCGCGGTCGACGTGTATATCAAGCAGAGCGTCTTCCCCTCTTGCATGGCGAACGGCCTGCCGAAGGCCGAGGCGCGCGCGCTGGCAGCCACCCAGCGGCCGCTGACCTCCATCGCGCTCAGCCAGAAGTCCGGGGCCCCGGCCTGGAAGACCATCCCCTCGTGGGCCGTCATTGGAACCGCCGACCATGCGATCCCGCTGGCGGAGCTCATCGCCATGGCGAAGCAAGCGCACGCTCACATTACGTTCGCGCACGGTGCGCCCCACCTGTCGATGATCTACGCCCCTGGTCTGGTGACCAGGGTCATTCTCAGGGCCGTGCACGCCACGACCTGACCAGGACCGTTCCGCCGGGTCAGAGACTGAACGCAGGTCGGTGCCGCCGCCGCGCTCGGCGGCGGCGCCAGCCCGCCGCCGCGGGCCGGTGGAGCGTCCGATCAACGGTGTAACTGGCGCCTTTTCTAGTTGGTGGTACCGGGATCCGGCGCTTGTGTTCGGCTGTCGCTTGACGAGCGGCTGGTTAGTGCGTCCGACCGCTTGCATTCATCCCCTGTGGAGGTCGGCAGCCTTCCCGTCACGGCGCTGGGGAATCGGCCCTGCTTTGCGGCCTATCCGCCGGTCGACGGAGCGGCTCGCCGATCGGTGGCACGTTCGACCAGGTCGCGGAGCTGGTGGCGACCTGCTATGCCGAGCTTGGGATAGGAGCGGTACAGGTGCGAGGCGACAGTGCGGGGCGACAGGAACAGACGGTCGGCGATCTCGCCGTTGGTCAGGCCGCGACTGGCGAGGACAACGATCTGGCGCTGCTGCGGGGTCAGTTCAGTGAGCGCGCCGGGCGCCGTGGCCACCGTCTTGACGGCGACGCCGCACGCTCGTAGTTCTGCCTCGGCACGCCGGATCCAGGGCGTGGCGCCCAGGCTGCGGAAGGTTTCCAGGGCGGCTGTGAGGAGGGGCTTGGCGTCGTTGATGCGCCGCTGCCGGCGCAACCATTCTCCGTAGTCGAGCTGGAGCTGAGCCCGTTCGAACGGCCAGGTATCCCCGGCGGGGTCGGCCAGAGCCTTGTAGAAGAAGGCCTCGGCGCTGCTGGGCCCCGCGAGCAGCGCGCGGGCGCGGGCAGCGAGCTGTTCCAGGCGCGGTCCGGGTGCCGGGTCCACTTGAGCCAGCGCACGTTCCACTAGCGTCCGCGCCTCCAGATGGCGCTCCGCACGCGCAGCTGCGGCGGCAAGGTCCGCGATGGCCAGGTAGGAGACGTGATGGTGCAGCGGCAGGCCGCCGGCGTCGAAGAGCTTGCGGATCTGGGCGTAGGCGGTGGTGTAGCTGCCGTCGGCCAGCGCGGCGATGCCTGCGGCGTGCCGGGCTCGCGCGGCGCCAGCACGGTCTGCTGTAGCGTCGATTTGGGCGAGGGCGCTAGTGATGAGCGGCTATACCTGATCGTAGTTACCGCGCAGGGCAAGTACGGTCGCCGTCGCGAGGTCGGCGGAGGCGGCGATGGTGTCCATCTTGTAAGCGGCAGCCGTATCGGCGGTCTCGCGGGCGGTGGTGAGCGTCTCGTCCCATCGTCCGCCGTCGATGTAGGCCCACAGCAGCGCTGATAGGACCGGTCCACTGCCGCCGCGCACGCCGGGGCCGCGCAGTCGGCTGAGGGCTTCCCGCAGGAGCCTGACGGCGAGGTCGGTCTCGTCCAGAAGCCAGGCGGCCGCGCCGACCGTGGCCGGATCACTGGCTGTTCCGCCGACCAGCCGGCGCAAGGAGGGAGTGAGTTCTTCTCTTTTCCCGAACGGGTCCGTGCACGTTCTTACCCACAGACGAACCACGTCGGTCTGGCCAGGCGGCCAGTCCGCACTCAACTGCGGCGGCTCGTGCATGCGGTCGAACGTGGCGAGCACTGCCTGGCGATCGGCCGGGGCTCCCGAATGGTAGGCAACCGTCGCTGCCAGCGCGATGGAGTTCCAGGCGACGACCGGCACCCGGCCCGACGCCTGCTCGGCGACGGAGAGGAGCGTGGGGAGCGCCTCGGCGTGCCGGTTGGACCACATGAATGCCCAGCCGGATAGGTAGCGAGCGGTGATGCGCAGTTCCGGGTCCGTGGTCAGCGCCAGGACCCGCACCGCCAGTTCCTGCACCCAGTCCGCCTGCCCGGTGGGACGGGCGAGCTCACCAGCGGCGAGCAGCCGCCGCGCCTGACCGGCCTCGCTCGGGCTAAGTTCGGCAGCGCGCTCGAGAGCACGCGCGGCCGCGGCGGCGCCGCCGCGGCGCTGCGCTTGGGTAGCTGTTTCCTCCAGCAGCAAGGCCACGCGCTCGTCGGATCTCAACGCGGCTGCCGCCAGATGCCACGCGTAGCGGTCGGGCTGGCCGCGGAGAGTGTCCGCGATCTTCCGATGGGCGGAGGCGCGCTCGGCAAACGGAACGGAGTGATAGACCGCAGAGCGGATGAGGGGATGAGTGAAGCGCAGTCCCGAGCTGTCTACCCTGATCAGTCCCGCATTCTCGGCCGGGGCGAGCGCATCGGCGGTCAGCCCGGGTACCGCGGCCGCCGTCAGGTCGGGGCTGTCCGCGACTGCGGCGAGCAGCAGCGCCTCCTGCGTCGCAATGGGGAGGGCGCCATAGAGGTCGGCGATGACGGCGGCGAGCCGATCGGTGGGTCGGAGGGGCTCGGCGGCCCAGCGCCGCCCCGCAGCCGGGTCGGCCGCGATGACCCGGGACAGCTCGATCAGCGCCATAGGATTGCCGGCTGCCTGCCCCAGCACCTGCTCCCGGGCCTGCCCACGCGGCGGATGCGGCTGGGCATCGAGCAGCCGCCCGGCGTCCCGGGTAACCAGCGGCAGCAGGAGCAGTTCCGGGATGTCCCGCTCGAGCCCAGGGGGCGGGAGATTCCCGCGCGCGCCCACCAGTAGCACCAGCGGTTCTGCATCCAACCGCCGGGCAGCGAAGGCGAGCGCGTCGAGGGAGCCGCGGTCCAGCCACTGCGCGTCGTCGCCGACTACCAGCAGCGGGCCGTCTTCCGACAGGTTGGACAACAGCGTGAGCACGGCGATACCGGTCAGCAGGGCGTCGGGTGGCACCGGCGCTGCGGTCAGCCCGAACGCTCCCCTCAGCGCTTCCGCTTGTCTGGCCGGCAGGCTCCCTAGCCGTGCCAGTACTGGCCGGAGCAGCTGGTCCAGGCCGGCGAACGCCAGATCCTGCTCCGACTCCCGGCCGGTCACCGACAGCACCCGCATCCCCGCCGAACGGGCCAGCCGTGCCGCCTCGTCCAACAGCGCGGTCTTGCCCATGCCAGGATCACCCAATAGGACGAGCACCTGGCCCTTCGCGGGTGGCGGATCAATCAGCCCACGCAGCCGGGATAGCTCGCTGTCGCGGCCGATCAGCTCGTTACCCGTGGCCACCCACGCAACTCCTTGTCGGCATCCCGGGCTCACTATAGGCATACCGGGGCCGGTTTCCCCGAAGAGACGTGCTTCTGGTGGCCGATCTGTTGGGCACGACAACGACGCGGTGAACAGCGGGCAGCACGGCAGGGGGACTGACCGTTCTTCGAGATGGGATTGAGGAGCAGGCAGATGAGCGAGCGCGTGGTACTGGTGGCCGGAGCCCTGGCCGGCATCGGCGGGCAACGGCCACGGCCTTCGGCCGCGAGGGATCGTCGCTGAGGATCTACTGGTGGAGTTCAGCAGCTCCGGAATACGCGGGAGGGCAAGGCTGCCGGACGTTACTTAGAAGGTCATTTTCGGCGGTCTCAGCGTCTGCCCTGTGGGTCGATTTCGACGGTCATCAGGCTGTCACCGTGACGATGGACTACCTTCCAGAAGCCGTCCTCTCGCCGGTAGACGGACGTCGCTCTCAGCCTCATTTCCTCCGTCTCACCGTGCACATGCCGAGTAAGCCGCTCAAGCTCGACTGTGAAACCGAACGTATCGTCGAAGCCGGAGACGAGGTTCTCGGCGCTCCAGGTCTCGTAGTTGAGCGTCTTGGCTGCTGCGGTCAAGAGCCCGGTCACATCGTCAATACCGACCTGGTGACCGCCAACCCCTCCCATGAGCGAAACGTCGTCAGCGTGTGACCATAGTTCAAGGTAGGGCCGCGGGTTGCCGCCGGTGTGCTGCCTGAGGGCGTCATGACACCGCTCGAGGAACGCGAGGAACTCGGCAGCGTCTGCACCCGATGTACCTGTCGTAGGATCCACAACTTCTCCTCCTGTTGCAGAAATTCGGTCGGTTTGCGATCCGTTGTGTTCGTGCCCCTCGTTGCCGGTCGCTGGATGTCTACCGCCAGGAAGGGTGCCGGCGGCCACCTGTCGCGTCGAACGGCGGGCTTACCCCCAGGCAGCCTTGGATTTCAGGTTGTCTTGATGTGGGCGCCGTCGACGAGGTACTCGGTGCTTACAAGCCCTGCTCGTCGAGCCAGGCCAGGCACTGGTCGGCAACGGCGCGCCAGCCTGAGTCAATGGTCAGGGAGTGTCCGCGGTCCGGAAACTCGGTCAGCTCGGTGGTTGCACGGGAGTGCCGGTACAGCTTGAGGGTCGCTTTGGTGATGGCCTCGGGTACCGTGTGGTCGCGGCCGCCCATGACGAGCAGGAGCGGCCCACGATTCTCGTTGCGGGTGTTGACCTTGTCTGGAGAGTGCAGCTCGAAGTTGGCGGCCGCGGCCTCGAAGAGAGGGCGGCCGGGCGCGGGGATGGCCCACCGCTGGTAGAGCTCGTTAGACTCCTCCTCGCTGATGGCGTTGCCGAAGCTGTAGCGGAACTGCTCGGCCGTTAGCGTGACGGCCTTGTGCTTGTTGGCTGGATTCTTGAAAACCGGCAGCGTGGAGTGCAGCGACGACAGCGGCAGCGGCAGCACGCCCTTAATCTGCGCGGCATCGATGGCGATGGCGCCGGCCCCGTAGCCCTCGCCAAGCAGCTTCTCGGCGATCATGCCGCCGAAGGAGTGCCCGACGAGAATGGGCCGCGCGGGCAGCTGTTCGATGATCTTCGCGTAATGGCCGGTGACTTCGCTGATACCGTAGTCGGCCAGTGCCTCAGGGTTGGCACGGGCCGCTTCGACGGTGTCAGGGTCGCCGGGCCATCCGGGGGCGATCGGCTCGTAGCCGGCGTCGCCGAACAGCGAGGCCCACGTTGCCCACGAGGTGGCGTGGAGCCAAAGTCCGTGGATAAAGACGACGGGGGTACGGGATGTGCTGCTCATGGTCGTGAGATCCTCTCCGTGCTCTAACAGTTCCCTGTGATCGCCGGCGTGCGGGTTTGTGTTCAGCTTGTTGCCCGGGCGGCCGTGACGATCACTCTGGCGACGTCTGCGGCCTTGGTGATCAGCGATAGGTGGCCGGCGCTCACGCCGGTGACGCGGGCATGGGCCCGGCGTCCCATGAAGGTCAGCAGCGCGGGCTTGCCGACACCTGGCTCGCCGACTAGCCGTAGAGTCGCGCCCTGAGCCGATAGTTGATATACGAACGCCCGGACTACCGCTAGCTCACGGGCACGTCCCACGAGCTCCGAGGACCTAAGAGTCCGCGCACGGCCTGGGAAGATTCCAGGCCTGCCGTGCGGCAGAGCAGACCCAGGGAGTCGCAAAGCGAGCTCGCACCGGCCGTTTACCACCATGCGTTCAGCCAAACAGCGCCGTCACGCGCTGAACAGGCAGAACCGTGTGCAGAACTGACGGCCTTGATCGGCCACACAGCCGGGCGACCGCGAATCCGAGGTGCGTCAGGGTTCCTGCGCGTCCATCCAGGACAGACATGACTCAGCCACGTGCCGCCACCCGTTGTCGATAACCAGGGAGGGGCCTGATCGGCAAAGTTAACCACGTCACTGGCGGCCGCTAGCAGGCCTCGTGCAGCGAACGGGTTCCGTGCGTCGCCCCTGTCTGCGCCGCCGGTTTGCCAGACATAGAGCGCCTCCCTTGGTTTCTGCCGGCAGATGCTAGGAGGTGCGCTGCAGGATGAGCTTGAGTGATACGACTGAAGCCTGCCGACGGCCTAACCGCAGGCCCGCGACTTGTTCGCTGCTCTTGGTGCGTGGCGTCGGCGGAGCGATAAGGGGCTGGCTACGCCACCATCGTTGTGCGGTCGAGCTTGACCGCTAGCTCTGTGCCGATGCTGCCGCCCGTCCAGTGCCGGGAACGCCAGGCAGACTTCGGTCCACAGCCCATGATCAACCTCTTGCAGCCGGTCGCCCGCACCGCTGCCACGAAGTCGGCGTTCTCCCAGGCGGTGATGCTCGCGCGATCGTAGGCAGGCACGCCGGGCAGTATCTCGCGGAGCTGAGGAATGGTGTCGCCGTTGACGCCGGCCCCGTGATTGACAGTAGACAGCACGATCGGGAGGCCGAAGAGGCGCCCGACCTTGGCCAGCGCTACCGCGTTCGGCACGTAGGTTTCAGGATCCTGCGGAATCGAGGGGATCGCGGACAGGCGAGCGGGTCATGCTAGCGCTCCTCCTATGTGGTGCAAGCGGGCGCGATGAGACGCCGGAAGGTCCGCTTGCTCGAACAACCCGAGCCGCCTGCGCACCTATCGCGGAACGCTAACCGCCGGTCAATCCGCACCGCTTGCGTCATCTGGCTGTCAGGCAGTGCGACCGGTCACGCGAGCCGAGACGCGTCT
The DNA here is from genome assembly GCA_963831615.1 of uncultured Actinomycetota bacterium. Classification (GTDB taxonomy): domain Bacteria; phylum Actinomycetota; class Actinomycetes; order Streptosporangiales; family Streptosporangiaceae; genus JAJYUU01. Next base: position 988,347 of record CAWHQU010000011.1, read on the forward strand.
TGCGCACGTAGCGGACCCAAAGTGGTCCAGTAGCCATTGCGTCCTCAGATCCCTTCCGGCCTGCAGACGACCTCGGAGGTCGGAAGCCGATCACGACTCGCGCACGGGACGCATGGTGGTGAGCAGGTCCGATGGCTTGCCTCAAAGCGCGGGTTCGACAGGGCTGAGAGCGTCTACGTCAGGCTGTAGCTCCGTAGCGTCCGCTGCGCCGATCCGCTGGAGGATCTGCACGGCCTGCCGCATTAGGTGCCTGGCCGAGACGTCCTGCCCGAAGGCCAGGGCGCAACGGCCGAGGCCCACCAGTGCTGCAGCCTCGTCCCTGGGGCTGCCGACGGCGCGGGCCAGTGCCAGGGCTTGCCGATAGCACTCGTCCGCTGGCGCGAGTTCACCCCTGATTCGGTATAGCGTCCCGCGCTCGTTGAGCGTCTCGCCCTCACCAGAACGGCTGCCGAGGTCACGATAGATGCCCAGCGCCTGCTCCTGGGCCCGGCTGGCGGCCGGGTAATCGCCAGTTAGCCGCCGTACGATCCCCAGCTGGTGGAGTGCGTTGGCCTGGCCTAGCCGCTGACCAAGGTCGTGGAATATGCCCAGCGCCTGCTCCTGGGCCTGGGCAGCGGCCGGATAATTACCAGTCAGCCGCCAAACGATCCCAAGCTGATGGAGTGCGTTGGCCTGACCACGTCGGTCACCGAGATCGCAGTAAACTTCCAGCGCCTGCTCTTCGGCCTTGGCAGCGGCAGGATAATTGCCCGTCACATACCGGACGGCCCCGAGGTAGTGGAGGGCGTTGGCCTGGCCGAGCCGGTCGCCGAAGTAACCGCAGATCACCAGCGCTTGTTCATGTGCCTGCGCCGCAGCCAGGTAATCGCCCGTCAGCCACCGCACGGCCCCGAGGTAGTTCAGGGCGTTGACCTGGCCGCGGCGTTCATCGATTTCTCGGTAGGTGGCCAGTGCCCGCTCCAAAGCCTGGGCCGCGGCGGGATACTCATCCGTCACATACCGGACGGCCCCCAGCTCTGTGAGAGTGTTGGCCTGGCCGTGCCGGTCGCCGAGGTCGCGGTAGATGTAGAGGGCCTGCTCTTGGGCCTGGGCCGCAGCCGGGTAATTACCGGTCAGGCACCGTACGATCCCGAGGTAGTGGAGTGCGTTGGCCTGGCCGAGCAGGTCGTCAAGGTGACGGTAGATACCCAGTGCCTGCTTGAGGGCCTGGGCCGCGGCCGGGTAATCGCCTGTGAGCCACTGAACGTCCCCGAGGTTGTGGAGGGCGTTGGCCCGACCGAGCCGGTCGCCGAGATGCAGCGCTGCCTCGATGGCGGCGGTGTGCCGCGGGATGGCGTCGGCCCGGGGGCCATCCCGACGCAGCAGGTCGGCGATGCCGGCGGTGAGTGCGATGACGCGGGCGTGCTGGCCGGTGCGGGTGGCGTGGTCGAGGCAGGCGAGCAGGCTGGCGCGTTCGGCCCGCGCCCAGGCCAGCGCCTGCTCGGTGTCGGCAAAGGCGGGAACGGCGGTCGGGACCGCGCAGTCGGCGCTGGCACGCGCGGGCCGGGTCTGGCGCGCTATGAGGGCTTCGGCGCGGGCGGCGGCGTGCTGGTAGTAATCCAGCAGCCGGGCAGTGGCCTGAGCCCTGTCCGCCCCGGAGTCTTCCCGTGCGGCCAGGGCGCCGGCGTGTTCGCGGATCAGGTCGTGCATCCGGTACCGGCCATGGGCCGGCTCGGTGAGCAGGTGCTGGTCATACAGGCCCTCCAGCCCCCGGCAGGCGGCGGCAAGGCCGGTGCCGTCCAGCGCGGCGGCAGCGTAGGCGTCAATGTCAGCGCCTGGGTGCAAGCCCAGCCGGCGGAACAGATGCTGCTGATCTGAGGCGAGGGTGGCATAGGACAGGTCGAACGCAGCGGCCACCGACAGGTTCTCGGTCGCTATCAGCTCGAGCCGGTCCACCGCCGCGCCCAGTTCAGCCGCCCGCCCCGCCGCCGACCAGGCGGGGTGATGGCGCAGCTGGCGGGCCACCATCCCGATCGCCAGCGGCAGGTACCCGCAGAGCCGGGTGAGCTCGGCTAGCGCCGGGTCGTCCGGGCTCAGCCCGGCCCGGCCGGCCAGCCGGACCAGCAGCGCGACGGCCTCGCCGGGCGGCAGGACGTCCAGGCTGATCGCGGTGACGTCGTCCAGCGCAGACAGGTGCCGGCGGCTGGTGACCAGCACCAGGCTGCCACCGCCGCCGGGCAGCAGCGGCCGGACCTGCTCGCTGCTGACCGCGTCATCGAGCACCAGCAGCAGTTGCTTGCCCGCGGTCCGGTCTCGCCACAGCGCCATCCGCGCTTCCAGGTCCGCCGGGATCTGCCCGGCCGGAACCCCGATCGTCAGCATCAGGGCGGCCAACGCATCAGCCGGATCGGCTGGCTGACGGCCGGGTGTGTGCCCATGCAGCAAGACAAAGATCTGCCCATCGGGGAACACCTCCGCCAGCTGGTGCCCGGCGTGCACCGCGAACGCGGTCTTACCGACCCCTGCCATCCCGCCGATCGCGTGAATGCTCACCACATCGCCTGCACCCGCCGCGGCCTGGGCCAGCTGCTCAAGTTCCCGCTGTCGTCCGGTGAACGAGGCCACGTCCCGCGGCAGTGACCGCATCGCGGCTGCGGCCTCGGACGCGCCCTGCAGCGGACGGCCCCGCGCGACCGCCTCGAACTGGGCCCGTTCCGGCCCGATCAGATGCAGCGCATCAGCCAGCAACCGCACCGTGTCCCTCTGCGGAGTGGTCGCCACCGCCCGCTCCAGATCGCTGACCGCTCGCCGGCTCAGCTGCGCGGCACTGGCCAGCTCCTCCTGCGTCAGCCCGGAGCCAGCTCGCAATCTGCGCAGCAGACCGGAGAAAGTGACCGGCGCCTCAGCCACGTCCGCTCCTTCCGCTAGCAGGCTAGGAGGATCGTGCATGATCCGGCCCAGACACCTATGTCGGCCTCAACCCGAAGGTACGCCAGTCCGCCCCCGGCCGCCGACAGCCTAACGATCACCCACTTGCCCGGCGGGCTGGTCGCATGGTGCAGAGCCGCGGTTTTGTCAGAGGCTATCGATACTATTTTCGATAGCAGCACCCTAGGACGACCGTTGGGGGGCGACATGACCGAGGCAGTCAGCACGCCGCAGCCGAATGCCGCCGGCCCTGCCGGATCGTCCTGCCAGGTTGCCGGCTCGGGTTCTCTGACGGATGAGGATGTGCTGGCGTTGCTGGACCTCCTCGCTGTATCAGGGACGCATGACTCGCAGGCTGATCAAGAAGCGATCGCGGAGGCTGGATGGCAGGCTGTGCAAGCCGGCGAGCCGACCGCAGATGCCAGCCCTGTGTGGATCGGTGAGCAGCTGCCGGCCGGGCCTGGCCTAGCTGCAGTGCTGGCGCAGGATACTCCGGCGGGCGCCAGCGACTGGGACCTGCCGGGCATGGCATCGAGCTATCGGCGGCTGGCCGCCTGGGCGCAGGCCCGCGAACTGGCCGCAGTCGCTGAGATCGCCGCCCGGCGTGCCGCAGCCAACCCGGCTATCGGCACCGATGACTGCGGCCAGCCGTGCCAGTTGCCGCCCGAAGCGGCGGCCGAGGTCGCTCTGGAGCTGCGAATGACCCAGGCGGGCGCATCGGCGTGGACCGACCTTGGCTGCCAGCTGCGCTGGCAAGTTCCGCGGACCGGCGCCGCGCTAGCCGCTGGGACCATCGACTTGGCCCGAGCGCGGATCATCGCAGAGGGCACCGGCCTGCTCACTGACGAGCACGCCGCGCTGGTGGAAGGCCGGGTCCTGCCTTCAGCCGGGAACCAGACCACCGGGCAGCTGCGTACCGCGGTCCGCCGGGCGGTGCTGGCCATCGACCCCGACGGCGCAGAGCAGCGGCGTAAGGCAACCGAACGACGCGCGAAGATCTCGCTATACCCAGATGAGGACGGCACTGCGACGCTGACCGGGTCGTCTCTGCCCGGCGTGCAAGCAGCCGCGGCGATGGCCCGGATCACTGCGATCGCACGGGCGCTGAAGTCCTCCGGCGCTCACGGCGGCCTGGACCTGCTGCGCGCCCATGTCTTCATCGGCCTGCTGCTGGGCACCCTGCCGTTCATCCCGCCGCCGGCCGACGGCCCGCCCGACAACCCGCCTCCCGACGACGAGCCTGGCTCTGGCCTCGACGATGACGACCAGTCAGGCAGCGCGCTTTGCGACGGCACGCCGCTCGATGACCCGCCAGCCAACGACCCTGAGGGCGATGATCAGCCACCTGGCGACGATCCGGCCGCTAGCCCGTCCAACGAAGGTCGCGGCGGCAGTGCGCCGCCCGGCGACAACCGGCCCGGCAAGCCACCGCCCGGCAACCCCCCGCCATGCGACATCCGGCCCGGCAGACGGCCGCCCGGCGACGGTCAGCCCGATGACTTCGGCGCGCCAGGCGACTGCGGTGAGCCGGGCTTCGCCCGACGACAGCACCCCTGACGACCCAGGGCGCGATGACGATATCTCGCTTGCCGGGATCGGCCAGCCGTCTGAACCAGATAATGATCACGGCCAGGCCGGTGAGGGTTCCGGCGGCAGTGAATGCAGCGCGGAACTGAGTCGCGGCGGCGACCTGCCTGGCTGGTGGCCGGACATTCCGTGGCCGACCGACGCTGACGCGCCGCCGGATATAGGTGACCCGCCTGATTCGCCCGCCAGGCTATATAGCCAGCCCGACGACGAAGACGACGACTGGCCGCAGCTGCCATCGCCAGACTGGCCGCCCCTCCCCGCGCGCCTGCCTGCAGCCTTCGAGACCGCGCCCGTGCGCGCCGGCGCGGACACGCAGCGCGGCACCGTTCGGGCGAAGACCGGGCTGCTGGACGTGACCTTGCCCTGGTCATCACTGACTGGCGACAGCTGCGAGCCCGGAACGTTGGGTCGTGTCGGCCCGGTCACCAGCATGCAAGCGCGGCAGCTCCTGATCCTGGCTGCCCGCAGCCCGACTCCTGAATGGCGCGTCATCGTCACCAGCGACGACGGTTGCGCCCTCGCCGTCGAACGGGCCCGGCTGACCCAGCCCGAGCTAGCCCGCGTGGCTTGCACACGCGCCGCCGATGCGAACGTCACCGGAGTCGTCGGCCGCGTCACCATCGCCATTCGCGCCGACAGACTGGCCACAGCCGACGACGGCGCTTGTCCGCCGCTACTCCGCGGCACCGCCGCCGCGATCCTGGCTGCCGCCCGCCGGGCAGCCGCCCGCGCCGACCCCGAGGCCGCACTTGACAGCGAGGCTGGCGGTTGCGCGCACACCACCGCGTCGCCTGCCTATCGGCCGCCGCCCCGGTTGCGCGAGTACATCGCCGCCCGAGACAAGACCTGCCGGTTCGACACCTGCGGTCAGCCTGCCTGGCGCACCGACATCGACCACACGCAGCCATGGCACAAGGGCGGCCTGACCTGCCGTTGCAACCTTGGCGGCTGCTGCCGGACTCACCACAAGATCAAGCAGCTACCCGGCTGGCGACTCGAGCAGCCTCAGCCAGGCTTGTTCCGCTGGACGACCCCAGCGGGTCGCAGCTACCAGGTCCGGCCCGACCCGTATCCCGTGTAGCAACCAGCTATCCGAGCGGCCGACACAAACCTCACAAAACCACAGTCGAATGAAAAGGCATAGCCGCTCTGCAGCGAACCCAGCCACCGTAGGGAAGGCTCCACGACATTTCCGCCGGCGAGGATCAAACGAACGTGATCGAACAGCGAACCGTCCACGAGGATCAAACGAACGCGATCGAACAGCGGCCTGTCCACGAGGATGAAACGAACGTGATCGAGCAGCGAACCGCCCACACGGCCGACCTTGACACCACTACGAAGACAGCCATCCGTGCTCTGATGGACGCGGTCTTCGACGGCGTCTCGGACGACACATTCGATAACGTCCTCGGCGGCATGCACGCGCTGGTCTTCGAAGACGGGGACCTGGTCGGCCATGCGAGCGTCATCCAGCGGCGCCTGCTGCACGGCGGCCGCGCGCTCCGCGCCGGATACATCGAAGGCGTCGCCGTCCGCTCGGACCGCCGCCGCCGCGGGCACGGCGACGCGATGATGGCAGTGCTGGAACAAATAGTCAGGTCCAGCTACCAGCTCGGCGCGCTGGGCGCCAGCCGGGACGGCGCCCGCCTCTACACTTCGCGCGGCTGGCAACTCTGGCGCGGGCCGTCCTCGGTGCTGTCACCTGACGGGATCCGCCGGACGCCGGACAACGATGGCGACATCTACGTCCTGCCGACCTCAGTCAAGATCGACATCGACGGCGATCTGACCTGCGACTGGCGCCCGGGCTCGGTGTGGTAGCAGGCAGGCGCGCCCGCCACGTCAAGATGCCGTCGTCGGCGTAGAGCCAACCGCCGGACCAACCGCCGGATCAGGCGTCGTAGTCGACCGTCAGTTCTTCCGACACCGGCATCGACTGGCACGTCAGCACAAATCCAGCATCGAGTTCTGCTTGCTCGAGCGCGAAGTTCCGCCGCATCCGGACCTCACCGGAGACAAGCCGTGCCCGGCACGTACCGCACACCCCGCCCTTGCACGCGAACGGCAGATCCGGCCTCGCGAGCTGCGCCCCGTCCAGCACCGGCATGTCCGCCGGGATCGTCGCGGTCGTCCGCCGCCCGTCCAGCACGATCGTGACCTCGCAACCGCCGGTGAGCGGCTTCTCCTCGTGGTGCTCTTGCTCGGGCGGCACGTCCTCGACGTAGAACAGCTCGCGATGCACCCGGCCCGCCGGAACCCCCAGCTCCGCCAGCACCGCCATGGCATCCGCCACCATGCCGTACGGCCCGCACAGCCACCAGTGGTCAGTGCCCGCCACGTCGCACAGCGCCGGCAGCATTCTTCTCAGCCGATCGGCATCCAGCCGCCCGCTGAACAGCTCCACCTCCTGCGGTTCCCGCGACAGCACGTGCACGAGCTGGAGCCGGTCCGGATGGGAGTCCTTCAGGTCGGCGATCTCGTCGGCGAACATGACCGAGTCAGCCCGCCGGTTCCCGTACAGCAACGTCGCGTCCGACCGCTCACCAGCCAGCGCCGACGCGGCAATCGACAGCACCGGCGTGATCCCCGAACCAGCCGCGATCAGCACGTGCCGGCCGGACCGGCTGAGGTCAGCAGTAAAGGATCCGGAGGGCGGCTGGACCTCGATCCGGTCACCGGGCCGCACCTCGTTGACAAGCCAGCCCGACAGCGCCCCGCCCGGCACCTCGCGCACGCCGATTCGCGGCGGCTGCCCGGCAGGCGCGCAGATCGAGTACGACCGGCGCTCGTCGCTGCCGTTCACGTACCGGCGGAGGGTGAGCGATTGTCCGGGCTGGAACGCGTACTCCTCCGCCAGCTCCGCCGGCACCGAAAAAGTGATCGCGACGGCGTCATCACAGAGCCGGTCGACCCGCGCAACCGTCAGCTCGTGAAACTGCCGCCGGCCGGCCCGGCTTGCCTCCGCGACGATGGCGGTCACGTCAGATTTCCTTCACGTGCTCGAACGGCTCACCGCAGGCCCGGCAGCGGCAAAGGTCCTTGCAGGCGGTCCCGCTGAACGCGGCCGTCCGCACCGTGTCGGCCGACCCGCAGACCGGGCAGTCGACCGGCGAACCGCCCGCGATCAATGTCAGCGGTATCGGCCCTCCGCTCGAACCATGCCGGGAACGAGGTGGAGCTATGCCAGCCTCGGCCAGCTTCCGGCGGCCTTCGGGGCTGATGAAATCGCTTGTCCAGGGCGGGCTCAGCACCGTTCGCACCTCGACATCGGCGAAACCAGCGGCGGCCAGCCGGCTCGCCAGGTCCGCGCGAATCTCTGCGATCGCCGGGCAACCCGAGTATGTCGGGGTGATCGAGACCACGACGCGCTGACCTGTCATGGCTACATCGCGCAGGATGCCGAGGTCGCCCACTGTCAGCATGGGCAGTTCGGGATCGGGCACCGACTGCGCGACCTGCCGTGCCCGCATCAGCATGGCCTTGTCCAATGTCTTCACCACGTCGCCCCCGGCAGCGCGCGGGCTACGCTCTGCAACTCGGCTAGAACAAAGCCCATCGCCTCGGTATGCACACCGTCCCGGCCCGCCTGCCCGGCCACGCCGGCCAGCCCGGCAGCGTCCGGCCAGTCCAGCCCTGCTCCAGCCAGCACCTGAGCAACGACCATGTCGAACTCCGGCCTGAGCTGAGCCGGGTCGACCGCTACTCCGGCCAGCCGCTCCTCAACAGCTGACGGCACGAAGAGCTCAGGCACCAGTGGCGCGACCGCCGCAAGCCCGGCTTCCATCCGCTGCCGGGAGTAATCGGTTCCATCGCCAAGCCGGATCACCCACTGCGCCGCGTAGTCGCGGTGGTAAGTGATCTCCTTAACGCCCTGCGCCGCGACAGCCGCCAGCACCGGGTCGGCCGAGTCTTGCAGCCGGACCAGCAGGGCGAGCCGCCAGGTGCTGAAGACCAGCAGCCGGGCGAGCAGGCCGGCGAAGTCGGCATCGGCGACCTCAGCCAGCCGGACATTGCGGAACTCGCGGTCAGTGCGCCCAAAGGCGTAGTCGTCCTCAGTCCGCTTGGTGCCATCTGCCGTTCCCGCCCTGGTCAGCAGCAGGCGCGCCTGGCCGAGCAGATCGAGAGCGATATTCGCGATCGCGGTTTCTTCCTCAAGTTCTGGCGCCCTGGCGAGCCATTGCTGCAGCCGGTGCGACATGATCAGGGCGTCGTCACCAAGCATCAGGCAGTAAGTGGCCAGGTCAGCGCCGTCAACACCGGCCGGAACGCTGGTATCGACGCCGGCCAGCGGGTCGGTGAAGCCGGTGCCGAACGCCCAGCGGTGACCGCTGTCGCTCTCCTCGCTGATCGCCTCGTAGGCAGTGTCGAACCCCATGGCCAGCTCTCAGATATGCGGGACGGAGTCAGGAATCTCGTAGAACGTCGGGTGCCGGTACACCTTGTCGCCGCTCGGCGCGAAGAACGGGTCCTTCTCGTCCGGGCTCGACGCGGTGATGTCGGCAGCCTTGACGACCCAGATGCTGACCCCTTCGTTGCGCCGGGTGTACAGGTCGCGCGCGTGATGGAGCGCCATCGTGGCGTCCGCGGCGTGCAGCGATCCGACGTGCACGTGATTGAGGCCGCGCTTGCTGCGCAGGAAGACTTCGAACAGCGGCCAGTTCGACCGGATTTCGTCGTTCGTGCCGCCCGCTGCGATGCCTGCCTCGCTCATGCTGCCCCCTGTTGCGCCCGCGCTGCGATGCCGCTCACGCCGCTGCCTCGGCCCGCGCCGCGACCTTGGCCGCGTGCACCGCCGCTGCCTCGCGGACCCAGGCACCGCCCTCATGGGCCGCGCGCCGTGCCGTGATCCGCTGGGCGTTGCATGGCCCGTTACCGGCAATAACGCGCTTGAACTCAGCCCAGTCGATCGCACCGAAGTCGTGGTGCTCCCGCTCGGCATTCCAGCGCAGCTCCGGATCCGGCAACGTCACGCCCAGCGCCTCGGCCTGCGGAACGGTCATGTCGACGAACCGCTGCCGCAACTCGTCGTTGGTGTGCCGCTTGACCCGCCAGCGCATCGACTGCTCGGTGTTGGGTGACTCTGCATCCGGCGGCCCGAACATCATCAGCGAAGGCCACCACCAGCGGTTTGTCGCGTCCTGCACCATCTCCCGCTGGGCAGCAGAGCCGCGCATCATCGTCATCAGCAGTTCGTAACCCTGCCGCTGGTGGAACGACTCTTCCTTGCAGATCCGGATCATCGCCCGCGCGTACGGGCCGTAAGAGGACCGGCACAGCGGCACCTGATTGCAGATCGCCGCGCCATCGACCAGCCAGCCGATCACGCCGACGTCGGCGAAAGTCAGCGTCGGGTAGTTGAAGATCGAGGAGTACTTCTGCCGGCCCGTGATCAGCCGGTCGGTGAGGTCAGCCCGGTCCGCGCCGAGCGTCTCGGCGGCGGAGTACAGGTAGAGGCCGTGACCGGCTTCGTCCTGAACCTTGGCGAGCAAGATGGCCTTACGGCGCAGCGACGGCGCCCTGGTGACCCAGTTGCCCTCTGGCTGCATACCGATGATTTCCGAGTGCGCATGCTGGGCAATCTGCCGAATCATCGTCTTCCGGTACGGATCCGGCATCCAGTCGCGCGGCTCGATCCGCCGGTCTCTGGCGATCGTGTCCTCGAAGTCGCGCTCAAGTTCGTCGGTGGCTGCCTCAGCCTCGTGGTTGGCTGCCTCAGACTCGTCGGTGGCTGCCTCAGACCTCGTCATCGGCGCTCCCTTAATTAACCGATCATTCGGTCAGTAATTATACCGGCCGGGACCGTCAGTCCTGCAAGGCCGACCGGCTCGGAAAGCAGCCGGCCCCCGGAAAGCAGCCGGCCCCGGAAAGCTGCCGGCCCCGGAAAGCTGCCGGCCGCAAGCAGCCGACCGCACGATGAGCCCAGCCGCGGCGACAAAAGAACCCGCCCAGGCGCCGTCATACCTGGCGCCTGGGCGGGTTCGTGCCGATATGAGGACCTCAGCGACTGAACGCGGCTCCCACGCTGACGCAATTGCCAGTCGTGCTGCCGCATGTCGTCTGGCCGAGCCCGTTCGTGCCGGGCACCGAACGGGTAGCCAGCAACGTGCCGCCGTTGTCCCCGATGAGCACACCGTCGCCGAAGTTGTGCGCACCGACAGAACTGGCGCCCGCGAGCAGGCAGTCACCGTCAGCTGCGCATCCCGCGCCGTACAGATACTCGGTACCGGGCACCACAGTAGTGGTGCCGGCCGCGCCGCTCACCAGCGTGGCCACGATGCCCTGCTCGGTGCTGCTCTCTCCGACCGCGACGCAGTCACCAACCGACGGGCAGTCGATTCCGTTGAGGTACCAGGCATTCGCCACGTTGACCGCCGTGCCGGGGGTACCCGAGATGATCGGAACGATCGCGGGAACGTAGTTGACCAGGCCAGCCGCGTAGCACTGCGTCGCGGTCGGGCACGAGATCGCGTTCAGCCATGGCGTGTTCCCGTCGTTCGGGACTTCGGCAGGTGCCGAGGCGTGACCGTTGGTGATCGTGGTAACCGCTCCCGCGTCGCCAGCGTTGTCGTAGCCGACCGCATAGCAGGTCGTGCTCGACGGACAAGCGATGCCGTACAGCCCGATGAAAGCAGGCAGCTTGGTCACTGACCTGGGCTGCCCGTTGACCAGGCGGACCAGTACCGCTGCATCCTGATCGCTCGGCGCAAGGCCGACGGCATAACATATCCGGCTGGTAGTGCAGCTCACCGATTCCAGGTCGGAAGTGCCTCGGACGACAGTGGCGTGCCGACCGGTGGCCACGATGCCTTCGCCGCTGCCGTTGTTGCCTACCTCGATCGTCCGGCCGCCCGAATGCCGGTACACGCCCTGCAGGGCCAGCGTACCCGGCGCCGTCTGAACGGACTTGCCGCTGCGGCTCACCAGTGCACCATGCAGGACGGGCCGAGCTGCGCCCTTGGCTTTGCCGCTGCGCCAACTCGACACGAGCGCGCCGCCGAGGCTGCCGTTAGCCTTGCTGGCCGCGTCGCCGATGTAACCGAAGCCGTAGGCGTGCTCGATGGACCGCAGTACGCCGGCTGTGTTGACCGGGGTGCTGATCGTGCCCATTCCGCGGTCATGCTGGGATATCACCACGAGAGGGATCTGACCACCGCTGGCACCGCCGTTGCCGCCTGAGTCGTTGTATCCGGTGTCGAACAGGATGACGATCTGGCCGTCATGCCGGTACCACGGCGTTGCCATGATCTTGGGCAGCTCGCCGGTCAGCCAGGAGTCTCCTGAGTTCATCGTGCCGTTGTCGCCACCACTGTTGACCAGGTCGGGCACCACCCAGTTGAAGTCCGGCGCGTGTGAGCTCGACAAGTCGCTCAGCAGCGGGCCGAAGTTCGAGATGTGCTTGCACTGGGTCTTGAAGTCGGCGAAGTAGCGGAAGGAGTTGTGCCAGTACGGGTAGTTCCCGCTACCGTCACCCTGATAGCAGCCTGACTGATCACCTTGGTAATAGGCATGCCAGGAGTCACCGGCCGATTCCAGCTGGTCGATGATCCGCTTGTGGTGGAAGTCAGAGCAGCCCTTCTGCGTGATGTCGCAGTCCGACGTGACCCCCAGGTCCGATCCCGCCAGCAGTTCGATGTAGTTGGGCAGGCTCGGGTAATGCCAGCCGTAGGCCCTGGTGAAGTCTGCGTACTCGTGAGCTAGCTGGTTGAACTCCGGCATCGCCGGGCTTGCCGCCATCTGGCTGTAGTCGGTGTTCTCCATGAAGATGACCATGACGTGCGGAGCAGGATGAGATGGCCGAGAGGCCTGAGCGGTGGCGGCCATCGCACCGCCTGAACTGCTCGCCGCGACAGCTAGCGCTGCGGCGAGAAGTCCGGCACTCGCGACGCGTCTGAACCGGAGCATGCGTATCCCCAATCGCAAGGTGTTGACGGGGCGACGCTAGACCGCCGACATGACTCGGACGCGAAACCAGGGCGACTATCGGGTTAAGGCCATTGCTTGGCGACCATCGTGAGGACGTCGTACTTCGCTACCGAAGCGCCGTTCTGGTTGGTGACGTCGGTGTCCCAGCGCACCTCGCCATGCGCTGCGTCCTCGCGGGGAATGATCTGCTTGCAGGTCAGCGTCACCGTCAGCTCGTCGCCCGGGTAGACGGGGGTGAGGAACCGCAAGTTCTCGACGCCGTAGTTAGCCAGGACAGGTCCGGGGTCGGGCTGGACGAAAAGCCCGGCCGCGAACGACAGCACCAGGTAGCCGTGCGCGACCCGGCCGTCAAAGAACGGGTTAGACCGTGCCGCGGCCTCGTCCATGTGCGCGTAGAAGGTGTCGCCAGTGAACTCGGCGAAGTGCTCGATGTCCTCGAGCGTCACCCGGCGGGGTCCGGCCACGACCGTGTCGCCGGGCCGCAGCGAGGCCAGCGGCTTGCGGAACGGGTGCCCGCCGCCGGTGTCGCGCTTCGCGCCAGGCACCCAGGTTCCGGTGACGGCCGACAGCACTCGCGGACTGGCCTGGACGGCGGTGCGCTGCAGGTAATGCAGCACGCCGCGAACTCCGCCCATCTCCTCGCCGCCCCCGGCCCGTCCCGGGCCGCCGTGCACGAGCGGCGGCAGCGGGGAACCATGGCCGGTCGACTCGGCCGCGTCGTCGCTATCCAGCACCAAGAGCCTGGCCATGCCAGGGCGCGACGCCGAGGACGACATCGCGGGCGAACTCCGCGTCCGCAGTGACGACAGAGCCGGCCAGGCTACCCAGGCCGCGCGCAGCCAGGCCGATCACGTCCTCGGCCGAGGTGTAGCCCATGATCGTCGCGACCGGGCCGAAGGCCTCGATCTCGTGCGGCTCGGCCCGGTTGGCGTCGTCGCACCGCAGCAGCAGCGGCGAGATGAACGCACCGCGCTCCGCGTCGGCACCGACGACGGTGACGTGCTCGGGATCGCCGAAAACCAGGCGGCTCGCGGCCAGCAGGCCCTTGACGCTGCGCCGCACCTCCTCCCGTTGCTCAAGGCTGGCCAGCGCGCCCATCCGGACGGTCTTCTCGCCAGGGCTTCCGATGACCACCGCGGCAAGTAGCTCGCTGGCTGCGTCCACGACCGCCTCGGCCACACTGGAGGGAACGAAGGCGCGCCGGATCGCGGTGCACTTCTGGCCGGCCTTAACCGTCATCTCGGTGACGAGCTGCTTGACGTACAGGTCGAACTCCGCCGTCCCCGGCCCGGTGTCCGGGCCGAGTATGGAGCAGTTCAGCGAGTCGGCTTCGGCGTTGAACCGGACCGCACGGCCGGCGATGACCGGGTGCGTCCGCAGCTGACGCGCCGTCGAAGCCGACCCGGTGAAGGACACCAGGTCCTGCTCGGTCAGATGATCGAACAGGTCTCCGACGCTGCCGCAGATCAGCTGGAGCGCTCCGGCAGGCAGCAGACCGGAGTCCGCTATCAGCTCGACAAGCCGCTCGGTCAGGTAAGCGGTCTGGCTGGCCGGCTTGATGAGGCTGGGCACGCCCGCGATGAACGCGGGCGCCAGCTTCTCCAGCGGCCCCCAGACCGGGAAGTTGAAAGCGTTGACCTGCACGGCAACCCCGCGCAGGGACGTCATGATGTGCTGCCCGGCAAACTGACCGGACTTGCCGAGTGGCTCCAGCGCGCCGTCGATATAGACGGTGTCGTTGGGCAGCTCGCGCCGCGCCTTGCTGGCGTAGCCGAGGAGCACGCCGATGCCACCATCGACATCGAACTTCGCGTCGCCGAGGGTGGCGCCGGTCCGCGCCGACAGCGCGTACAGCTCATCGCGATGCTCGCGGAGGTAAGAGCCAAGCGCTTTCAGCAGGCCTGCACGCTGATGGAAGGTCAGCTCGCGCAGCGCGGGTCCGCCGACCGACCGCCCGTAGCTGAGCGCCGCTGCCATGTCCACGCCCGCCGAGGAGACCCTGGTGACCTCGTCTCCGGTGACTGCGTCGAACACCGGTCGCCCGTCACCCTCTGGCGTAACCCAGTTACCACTGACAAAGCTACGTAGCAGCGCCATTGCTTGCTCCTCGCCCGCACGCTTCCCGATCCAGTGCCTGCGACACCGCGATTGTAATGCTCGGCGCACGTCCTGCCAGCAGGGCCTTGGACCGCCCTCAGAGCCGGTTGGCCGAGGTACCCAGGTCGACCTCGAGTACGGTGCCGGTGGTACGGCCGCGGTCGGTGACGAAGTACATCACAGCGCGGGTGACGTCTTCCGGATCGAGCCAGGCCAGCCGCATGGGGCTGAGCCGCTCATGCCGTTCCCTGGCGTCGTCGGCGGTCGGATGCGGCAAGTCCGGACGGAATGCCCGGAAGGAGTGCTCGTTGAGGACCATCGGCGTCCCGACACCGGCCGGGCAGACGACGTTGGCCGTGATCCCGTCCGTCGCGGTCTCCAGTGCCACGGCCTTAACAAGCCCGATGAGTCCCCACTTGGACGCGCAGTAATGGGCGAGGTTGCGCATCCCGCCGCGCCCTGCCCCCGAGGAGATCGCGACGACGCGACCATAGCGCTGCCGGGTCATATGCGGGAGGGCAGCCCGGATGCAGTAGAAGGCGCCGCTGAGATTTGTCTCGATGGTGTCGCGCCACACCTCATCGGACACCTCAGCG
Source organism: uncultured Actinomycetota bacterium (assembly GCA_963831615.1). Lineage (GTDB taxonomy): Bacteria > Actinomycetota > Actinomycetes > Streptosporangiales > Streptosporangiaceae > JAJYUU01. Next base: position 1,003,463 of record CAWHQU010000011.1, read on the forward strand.
ACCGGTCCGAGCACGCAGATGCCCGCGTTGGCGACCAGGACGTCGAGGCGTCCGTGCTCGGCCACAATCCGGTCGGTCAGCTCGCTGACCGCAGCGCTGTCGCGCACATCAGTGACAGCGGCGCTGGCCCGCCCGCCTGCGCTCTGGATCATCTGCACGGTCTCGTCGAGATCACCAGGCGTGGCGAGCGGGTACGGCACGCTGGCGACCGGGGCCGCGATGTCACAGAGCACAACTGTGGCGCCCGCGTCAGCCAGCGCAATCGCGTGGGCACGACCCTGGCCGCGCGCAGCGCCGGTCACTAGGGCGACTTGCCCTGTTAGCTGCCCCATATCGTGGTGCTCCTGTTCTCACGCCCGGCCGGCACGGCGCGACCACCGGATCTTGCTTATCAAGCGCTTGCTTGGTAAGCATTGAGCGTACCGCACATGCGCGGTCGGGCCCGGCATTGCGGGCGTAGGCTACCAAGCACTTGCTTGATTCCCCGAGATCGAGGCGAGCACTGTGACCAACCCTCCGCAGACGCTGTGTGCCCTCATGGACGAGTCGTCAAAGCGATACGGAGACCGCCTGGCGGTCATCGACGGGCCGCTGCGGATGTCGTATGCGGAGCTTGCCGTGCAGGTGCGCACGATGGCACGGGCGCTCATGTCGGCCGGGGTTCAGGCTGGCGACCGGGTAGCGGTCTGGTTGCCCAACACGGCGCACTGGCTGGTCGCGGCTCTGGGAGCGCACACTGCGGGCGCGAGCGTGGTTCCGATGAACACCCGCTACACCGGCTACGAAGCGCTCGACGTGCTGCAACGCACCGGCGCGCGGGTGCTGTTCCTGCCGGATCGGTTCCTCGGACTGGACTACCTGGCGGCCCTGCGTGACGCCGCGGCCGCGCAGAACGAACCCGGGCAGCAACTCCTCCGGCAGTCCCGGCCAGATACTGCCGTTTCCGGCCCTGTCCAGGGTCTGGACCAGCTCGCGCTGGTGGTCCAGGTGCCGGTCGAGGGCGGGGATCAGGAGTCTGGAGGCGTGTCGACCTGGGCGCACCTGCTGACCCGGGCGCATGAGACCACCGAGCAGTCCGCCCTGGACCGGGCCGCGCAGGTCCGCGCGGACGACGTGGCCGACATCATCTTCACGTCCGGAACGACCGGCCAGCCGAAAGGCGCGATGTCTACCCATCGCCAGACCATCGCGGTGGCCGCCGCCTGGGCCGAGCGGGCCGAGGTCACCGAACGCGACGTTTACCTGATCATCGCGCCGTTCTTCCACACCTTCGGCTACAAGGCCGGCTGGGTGGTAGCGCTGCTCCGGGGCGCCACTATCCTGCCGCAGCTGACGTTCGACATCGAGCGCGTGGTCGGCCAGATCGAGCGTGAGCGAGTGACGATCCTGCCCGGGCCGCCGACGATCTTCCAGGAACTGCTCGCCTACCCTGAGCGCGGCAAGCACGACCTTTCCTCCCTGCGGCTGGTCGTGACCGGCGCTGCGATTGTCCCGGTCGCACTGATCGAGCGGATGTGGCGCGAGCTCACGATCGAGACCATCCTGACCGCATACGGTCTCACCGAGGCCGTGGTGGTCACCATGTGCCGGCCTGGAGACGACGCAGAGACAATCTCGGGCACCTCCGGGTGCGCGGCCGCTGACTTCGAGATCCGTATCGTCGGCAGCGACGGCAGACAAATGTCACCAGGTGACGATGGTGAGATCCTCCTCCGGGGCCCGAATGTCATGGTCGGTTACCTCGATGACCCTGCGTCAACCCGGGCCGCTATCGAGCCGGACGGCTGGCTGCACACCGGCGACGTGGGCCACCTCGATATGCGCGGCTACCTGACGATCACCGATCGCCTGAAGGACATGTTCACGGTAGGCGGCTTCAACGTGTACCCGGCTGAGGTCGAGAACGTGATCATGCGGCTGAGTTCGGTGGCCGACTGCGCGGTGGTCGGAAAGCCGGACGAACGGCTCGGCGAGGTCGGCGTGGCTTACGTTGTGGCGAGCCCGGGCCAGACCCTGACCGAGCAGGACGTGATAGCCCACTGCCGCGAGCGACTGGCGAACTTCAAGGTGCCGCGGGAGGTCGTGTTGGTCGGTCGGCTGCCGCGCAACGCAGGCGGCAAGGTGCTCAAGCGAGACCTGCGCGAACAGGCCAGTCAGGTCGTGATTACCAGCAGCAGCCATGACTGACTCGGCTCCGCCTGCGCGATTCGACGGCCCCCGCCGGACGGCGCCGCTGGTGATAAGCTCAGCCGAGCAAGCGCTAGGTCAACCCTCGCGCGAGCCCGGATCAACGGCAGGAGCAGCGCCCATGCAAGCAGCGCCCGCGAGAACGGTCGGATCACCTGGGCGCGGTCTGCGATGACTGAGCCAGTGAGCGCGCCAGGACCGCTCGTCTCGATTGAGGACCTGTCGAAAACCTTCCCCGGCCAGCGGGCGCTCGCGGACGTCTCATTCGACATCGGTCGCAGCGAGATCCACGCTCTCGTAGGCGAGAACGGCTCGGGCAAGTCGACGCTGATCAAGATCCTGGCCGGCTTTCATCTGCCGGATCCGGGCGGGCGCGTGCTCATCGACGGCGACCCTCTCCATTTCGGATCTGCGGCCGACGCTCGCCGGAGAGGCCTGCGATTTGTCCATCAGGATCTTGGCCTGATCGGCGAGCTGACCGCGGCAGAGAACGTCGGCCTCGTCACCGGTTTCGCCACCAGCGCGAGCCGGATTGACCGCCGCGCCCAGCGGCAACTCACCGAGAGGCTGCTGGCGCGTATCGGCGTCGAATTCGACCTCGAGCGGCCGGTCGGGGAACTCCGGGCCGTTGAGCGCAGTGCGCTGGCAATTGCCCGGTCACTCGACGACAGTTCAGGCGAGATTTCGCTGCTCGTGCTCGACGAGCCGACCAGTGCTCTTCCGCCGACGGAGTGCGAGGCGCTCTTCAGCGTCCTCCACAAGGTCCGTGAGGGCGGGGTCAGCATCCTGTACGTCTCGCACCGCCTGGATGAGGTGCTGAGCCTGGCCTCCCAGGTGACGGTTCTGCGGGATGGAAGGTGCCAGGGCACCATCTCGACGGCCAGCGTCGACCGCGGGCGGCTGGCGCGCCTCATCGTCGGCGAGGAACTCGAGCTCGGCGGCACCCAGGCTGTGCCGGTGACCAGGCGCGAGCAGCCCGTGCTCGAGGTTCGTGAGCTGCGTTGCCCGCCGATCGCGGGCATTGACTTCGACGTCCACGCTGGTGAGGTGCTGGGCATCGCCGGGTTGTCCGGATCGGGCCGCGAGATGCTCGCGGCAGCAGTGTGCGGCGCGCTGCCCGCTGCGGTCCATCTCAAGGTCGCTGGCGAGCAGGTGGCCGCGGAGCCGATGTCGTCACAGCTAGCGCTACAGCTCGGACTGGCGCTGATCCTGCCGAACCGTCATCCCAACGCTGCGATTCCGAACTTCACGATCAGCGAGAACATCACCCTCGGCTGGGTCTCGGAGTTTGCTCGCGTCGGCCGGGTCGACCGGTCGCGGGAACGGGCTGCGGCCCGGGAGTGGATCCAGCGGCTGGATATCCGGCCGCCGGACCCGGACCGGCTGTACGCCCTCCTGAGCGGCGGCAATCAGCAGAAAGTCCTGATGGCCAAGTGGTTCGGGCTCGATCCGCGAGTCGTCTTCATGGAAGATCCGACCAGCGGCGTCGACATCGGAGCGCGCAACGCGATCTACGACTTGATCCGCAAGTACGCACAGGCTGGTACCGGTTTCGTGATCTGCTCCTCCGACACCGAGGACCTCGTTAGTGTCTGTGACCGGGTGCTGGCACTCGTCGACGGCAGGATTGTCGAGGAACTGCACGGCAGCGCGATCTCGGAGGGTGAGGTCCTTCGCGCCATCTCAGGCTCGGCTCAGCCGGTATCCGGCGGCGCTTAACCCCGGCCGCGGGCGGCCGGCAGCCCGGAAGCAGGCAGTCGGCACAAGACCTGGCAGCGGGTTACGCGATCCTCATCCGCAGGACCGCGCCCCCGCGCAGCCGGGCCGCTTCGTCCGGAACCCAGCTCGGAGCGGTGCAGACGAACAAGTCGCGGCCGTCAGGTCCGCCAATGGCGACCGCGTAGGCGTTATCGACGATGACTCGCTCGGTGACCGCTCCGTCCGGGCCGACCCGGACGACCTGACCGGAGAACGGCATCGCCACCCAGATCCCGCCCGCCGCGTCAAGCGCGAGCCCGTCCGGCAGCTCTCCCGAACCGAACTCGGTCAGCACCCGCCGATCGGCGAGCCCCCCGTCCGGCAAGATGCGGAACGCGCTCAGGCGACCCGGTACCGACCGGGTCTCGGCCACGATCAGCGTCTGGCCGCCATCGCTGACAACTATCCCGTTCGGGAACATCAGCTCGTCGGCGACCGCCCTGGCCTGCCCGTCTGGCTCGATGGCTATCAGGACGGTCGGCGCAGGCGGGGAAGGCGGCGCGGAGTCGTCACCGAAGTTACCGACGTAGGCACGGCCCTGTGCATCGACGGTCATGTCATTGCAGTGCCAGGGCGCAAGCTTGCTCAGGTCCGCGTGCTCGTGCAGGCCATCTGGATCGAGCCGCAGCACACGGCGGTCGTGCATGGACACGACGAGCATCCGCCCGTCCGGCAGGAAGCCCAGGCCCGACGGGCAGCCAGGGACCTCGGCCATTGTCGTGAGCGTCCCGTCCGGATTAAGGCGCAGCACCGCGTAGGCATGCATGTCCGAGAACCACAGCGCACCGTCGTGCCAGCGTGGCGCCTCGGGGAAGGTCAGGCCGCTGGCGAGCGTCTCGAAGGTCACGGCGGGTACCCTACCGAGCAAGCGATTGCTTGGTCAACAAAGGGGCTGAGCACGGGCCTGCCGCGCGGACTCGGACTGAACAGGCCTGCCGCGCGGACTCGGACTGAACAGGCCTGCCGCGCGGGCTCGGACTGAACAGGCCTGCCGCGCGGGCTCGGACTGATGAGCCACGGGCGACCCCGTTTCCTCATGGTTATGTCAGGGTCGGCGCGAGCTTCGCGGCTGCCTGCCGCAATTCCGCCTTCGCGACCTTGTCGCCCGACGACCGCGGCAGTTCGTCCAGCACGATCAGTCGTTCGGGAAGGATCTCCTTGGAGACGCCCCGGGCGATCAGGAACTCGGTCAGTTCTTCGAGCGTCAGCTCGCCCGGCTCGCGCAACTCGACGTAGACGCAGACACGCTCGCCGAATACCGCATCGGGAACCGGTACCGCGGCTGCCAGCGCCACCCGCGGATGAGCGGCGACCTCGTCCTCGACCTCTCGCGCGCTGATGTTCTTGCCGCCCCGGATGATGAGGTCGGACTTGCGTCCGACGACCGACAAGTAGCCGTCCTCATCGATTTCGACGACGTCGGCGTGCATCAGGAACCCGCCCGCGGTGAAGAGCTCAGCATTGGCTTGCGGATCGTCCAGGTACCCCAGGCACACCGCAGGCCCGCGCGTGCCGGGCTGACCCCTGCGGCTGCTCGTGACGTCCTGACCGTCCTCGTACAGCCGCAGCTCCGTGCCGGCCTGCGCCCGCCCGGAAGTGCGCAGCCGCTTTTCCTGCGGATCACGGATGCTGGTCGCCGTCGCAAAGCCGCTCTCGTTCGATCCGTAAAAGTTCAGGATCACCGCGCCGGTGACGTGCTCGAACCGCCGGGCTGCCGCGTAGGGAATGGACTCACCCCCGGTGAACATCAGCCGGAGGGCTGACAAGTCCCGCTGCTGCATGGACGGCTCAGCGAGCAGCATCCGGAACTGCGTAGACACGGCACACAAGACGGTGACCCGCTGACGCTCCAGCAGCTCAAGCGTCTGCGCTGGTGAGAAGCGCTCGGTCACGACAGTCGGCACGCCGAGATAGGTCGGCGTGAAGTGGGCAGTCCACAGGCCGAACCCGAACGGCGCCGGGACGACGCTCATGATCACATCGTTCGTGCTCAGGGCACCGACATCCGCCGCTACCTGGTGGAAATACCACCACCTGTTCTGAGTGTGCATTACGCACTTCGGCATGCCGGTCGTGCCCGAGGTCGAGTTGACCATCCAGAATTCGTCCGGCCCGAACCGAACTCCGGCCAGAGCCTGGGCATCCCCCGGCGAGGGCTCGAAGCTGATCCCGTCGAGCAGCGGCGAAGCTGCCGGGTCGCGATCGAACGGCGGGACTACGACGTGGTGACGGATCTCTGGTAGCGACTCGGCGACCTCGCGCATCGAGCGCCCGCGGTGCTCGTCATGGGAAATCAGCGCGACGGCCTTGGTCTTGGTGACGATGTGCCGCAGCTCCCGGTCCCCGGCCCGGGCACCAATGCCGACCGCGACCACGCCCGCCTTCTCGCAAGCCAGCAGCGCAACGTGCACGGTTGCCGAGTCCGGCAACTGGATTGCGACGCATTCTCCTCGCCCGATCCCTAGCGCCAGCAGGGCGCAGGCGAGGCGCTCAGAGCATGAGTCATAGCCACTCCAGGTCAGCTGGCCTTTGTCGGTGATAAATGCAGGCCTGGAGCCCTGGCTTGCGGCGTGCCTCGCCACGTGATCGGCGAGCGTCTCCGTGCCCCACCAGCCGCAGCGCCGGTATTCAGCAGCCCGCTCCGCACCGATCTGGGCAGGAAAGTCTGTCACCTGATCCACGCGGGCTATCCTAGCAAGCGCTTGGTACATTACCCGTGACGATTCACCGCGAAGGCTGCCGCCCGGCCCGTGCTGTGCCTGGCCGACCTGCTTCCTGCGCTTGCTCTGGCCTTGACTTCGCAGCTAGGATCGGCGGCTACCAAGCGTTTGCTTGGTAAGCGGTCGGGAAGAGAGATGCCGGTATGATCACCAGTGCCGAGATCGCCCAGGCACCCGAGAAGCGTCGCACGGCAGGACTTGCTGCCCGGCTCAGTTTCCGGAATGTCGGCGCCGTGTACGTGTGGATCGCGCTGATCATTATCTTCACGATCTGGAAGCCGAGCCTCTTCCCGACAGCACAGACCGCCAAGAGCACACTGAACCAGTACGCGATCACAGGGCTAGCCGCGCTCAGCGTGGTCATGCCTCTTGCGGCCGGGATCTTTGATCTCTCTATCGGCTCGACGATCGGCTTCGCCGGCGTGTTCGTCGGCTGGTCGCTGAACACTCTCAAGCTGCCGCCCGCTGCCGCCATCGCCCTCACGCTCTGCGCTGGCCTGGCCATCGGCCTGTTCAACAGCCTGGTGGTCGTAAGGATGAGGATTGACTCGTTCATCGGCACGCTGGCCACCGGGTCGATCATCGCCGCGCTGACGCTCTGGGTGTCCGGAGATCAGATCATCACCGGGAAGCTGTCGGGCAGCTTCATGAATGTCGCCAGCGCGAGCGTCGGCGGGATCCAGCTGCCAGTGCTGTACCTGCTCGTGGCGATGCTCGTCCTCGGATACGTGCTGGAGCAGACCGTATTCGGGAGGCACATCTACGCGGCTGGCTACGGTCCTGATGTCGCGCGGCTGATCGGCGTTCGGGTCGGCCGGCTGCGCACGATCTCGCTGGTGTGCTCTGGCGTGCTCGGGGCTTTCGCTGGCATCGCGCTGGCCGCGCAGCTAGGCTCCGCGGACCCCACCGTTGGCCCGGAGTACCTGATCCCGGCATTCTCGGCGGTGTTCGTCGGGGCTACTCAGTTCCGGCATGGCCGGTTCAATCCCTGGGGCACCGTGGTGGCGGTGCTGATGATCGGAACCGGAAGCGTCGGGCTGCTGCTAGCGGGCACGCAGCCATGGATGCCGCAGGTCTTCCAGGGCGCCGTGCTGATCGTGGCCGTCGGTATCACCGGCATTCAGCGCAAGCGCCTGCGCGCAAGCAATCTGACCGGCCGCCGGCCGCAGCGGACTCGCGTGCCGGGAGAGGCGGTCTCCGACACCCCGGCAGCCGGCTGACTCAGGCGCCTCCTCGAAGCGGAGTCGCGGCACGTCGCTGTGCACCTAAGTTCCTGCGCGCTAGCTGCTGGCACTGCGAATCCGGCACACTAATGGCGAGCTGACAGCAGTGATGGCAGCGGAGGTGATCGCCGATGAGCTGGATCGAGTCGGGCCAGGCCTGGGGGGAACGCGCCGTCGACTGGGCGTATCTGATGGAGCCGTATGCGCGGCGTGCGAACGACGCCCTGTTTGACCAGGCTGGCGTCGGCCCCAGGACACGGCTGCTCGACATTGCTTGCGGCTCCGGGTACGCGGCCAGCGTCGCGGCGGGGCGCGGGGCTATGGTTGCCGGTCTTGACGCTTCCGAGGCGCTGATCGCGATCGCGCGGGCGCGCACCCCGGATGCTGATTTCCGGGTCGGTGACATGTTCGATCTGCCGTTCGAAGACGGCCAGTTCGATGTGGCGACAAGCTTCAACGGGATCTGGCAGGGCTGCGAGGATGCGCTGCGGGAGGCCCGCCGGGTGGTGCGCCCAGGCGGGTTAGTCGGGTTCACGTTCTGGGGCTCGCCGAAGCGGCTTGGCCTGCTTGCATACTTCGCGGCGCTACTGGAACTTTCGCCGCCTGGCCATGTCGATGCCACCCTCAATCAGGGCGGCACCGGACGGCCCGGAGTGGCCGAGCAGATGCTCGCTGCCGCCGGCCTGGAGTTCGCCGGGCGAGGGACCGCTCAAGTCGTCAACGAGTGGCCTGACCTTGACCTGGCGGTGAGGGCAGCTGCTTCGGCGGGGCCGTCGTGGCCCGCGTTGCAGGAAGTTGGCTATGAGCGCTTCGCCGTGGCGGTGCGCGAGGCGATCCGCCCGCTGTATACCGAGGGTCTCGGCGTCCGGATTACGTCCGAGTTCGGCTGGATCATCGGACGGGTTCCGGGCGCCTGACACTGCGCCGCCGGACGTGTCGGAGCACACCGGCCGCGCAGGGCCGGAAACCAAAGGACCCCGAAAGCCCAGGCCCGAAAGCCCAGGCCCGAAAGCCCAGGCCCGAAATGGTTGCTGCCCGCCGGGCCCAGTTCTCGCCCGGGCCCGGCGGGCAGGACTGCGAGGACCTTTAGCCGAGTCCCCAGAGCTTCTCGAACTGCGACTTGTAGTCGACCACGTTGGCAAACGTCGTGCTGGACGCGTCGGACGGCAGATCGGAACTAGTGATCGTCCAGAACGGCAGCGTGGCGTCGTTGAGGTCGACGGCATACGGCTGACCGGTGAAGTACCGCGCCAGCAAGTCGATCTCGCGCCAGTAGACCTCGGGGAAGCTGGTGCCGATGGCGCTCATCACGTAGTTGTTCTGCGCGATGTCCGCCGCGACGGTCCCGTTCATGCTGATGGTCGTGACCTTGACGCTGGTGATCGACGCGCCTTTCAGCGCGGTCGGCACACCGGTGACCATGTCGTCGTAACCGTCCCACAGCCAGCCGATGCTGGGGTTGGCGGTCAGGAAACTGCTGATTCGCGTCGTCAGGTCAGTACCGATGCTGGTAACCGGCACCGTCAGCAACTTCACCGTGCAGCTCGCGCACTGCGCCTGGACCTCCGCTGTGAACGCCTGGTTCTCCTGGACCATGTTGGGGAAGCCGCTGGGAATCACGGCACCGATCGTCTCTGACTTGCTGGTGCTGTTGGCCAGGATGTAATCCGCTACTTCCTTGCCCTGAATGGAGTTGTTGATCGGGCCGCCGACGACCCCCGTCAGGCCATCGCCGGTGCTGTCGGCCACGAACGCCTCAAGTACCGGAATGTGCGCCGCGGCGAGGGACTTCAGTTCCGGGTCGAAGAGCACGCGCGGGTATCCCGAGCCGATGACCCCATCGGGTTTGTTGGTGACTGCCTGCTGGTAGGCGTCTGCGATTTGCTGGGGCGTGGTGCCAGCGTTGATCCTGACGAGCTTCCAGCCCAGCAGGTTAGTTGCGCTCTCCAGGATGTCGCCTTCGACCACACAGGCGGGGACCCCGCACTGGATGAAGTCGATGACCTTGCCCTTCGGAATCGTCTTCCCTACGGCAGTGGTGATGCCGATGCTTGTCGGCCGCTGCTCATACTTCGTGTTCGCCGCCGTTGCGGCAGCGAACGGGGAACTGGCTGAGCCCCCCGAGCTACCGGCTTTCGGCGAGCTCGAATTCGAACTGCTCGGACTCGAGCTTCCGCATGCTGCCAGCGCCAAAGCGGCGGCGCATGCCAGGGCAGTGCCGAGCAGCCGTCCCCGGCCGAGGTCAGCACTCATCATGCCTCCTCTGACTCATCGAGGATCTCCTTACCGCGCCAGCATCAAGCCGACGGTGGCGCATCATCGACGCAGCTGTGTCTTACCAAGCGCTTGCTTGGTGGGCCGAGCGTAGCGAGGGTCGAATTATCCTGTCAAGCGCTTGCTTGCTTGCCCGCCGCGTTCTGCGGAAACAGCTGACAGCACTAAGGCGAGTCGAACCGGAATACCTGGAACACGAAGTCCGGGCAGACCAGCTGGCAGGCGGTGCAACCGGTGCACCCGTCATGCAGGATCGGGAACCGGTACCCCATCTCGTTCACTGCCACGGACATCTCCAGCACCTTGGGCGGGCAAGCCTGGACGCACAGGTCGCAGCCCTTGCACCGCTCGAGGTCGATGCTGACGGTGCCGCGGCTCACGCCCGCTCCCGCAACGGCAGTTCCCCGAGCGGATACGCCGCCTCCAGCGATCCGGCCAGGTAGTCCGGTCCCGAGCCGGCAGGCACGAACCAGCCAGTCGGGCACATCGTGAGGATCTCGACGAGTCCGAACCCGTCGCCCGCAAGCTGATGCTCGAACGCGGACTGCAGCATTCTCTTGGTCCGCGCCACTCCCCCGGCGGTGGAAACAGCGCCACGCGCGACGTAGCACACCCCGGCAAGCGAGGCCACCAGGTCGGCGACCGGGATGGGATAGCCGTGTGTCTCCGGATTCCGGCCATCCAGGCTGGTCTTAGTCCGCTGACCCACGACGGTAGTCGCGGTCTGATGGCCGCCGGTGTCGCCGAAGACGCCGTTGTTCAGCAGGATGCACGTAACGTTCTCGCCCCTGGCCGCGGTGTGCAGGACCTCCTGCAGCCCCTCGTTGACCATGTCGCCATCGCCCTGCATGGTGAATACCACTGCGCCGGGCCGCACCCGCTTGATGCCGGTGGCGCACGACGGAGCCCGGCCGTGCAGGCACTGGAGGACCTCAACATCCATGATCTGGACAAAGCTGCCGTAGCACCCGTGGCCGACGACGCCGATGCTCCGCTGGACGATATCGAGCTCTTCGAGTACCTCGAGAAGGATGCGCAGCGCGACAGGCTCGCCGCAGCCAGGACACAGCCCGTGGTCGCCAAGGATCAGCTCCGGGCGGTCGCGAGCTACCAGGCGCGGAGCTTCGGTCATGCGGCTGCCTCCAGGATTCGCGAGCGGATCGGTGCCACGTCGAGGAGCGGGCCGTAGCTCAGACCCGACGCGTGAATGCTGACGCCGCCGATGAAACGCACCGTGCTTCGGTCATGCGCGTACTGCCTGACGTCGTCCAGCATCTGACCAGCATTCAGCTCGAACACCAGTACCCGGCGGGCGTCCCTGGTAGCGGCGGCCAGGTCCGCAGCCGGGAACGGCCACAGCGTGACAGGGCGGAAGAGCCCGATCCGGTGTCCGTCGGCACGCAACTCGTCGACGACATGCTCAGCGAACAGTGCCGCCGATCCGAACGCGACGACCACCGTCTCGGCGCCGTCGATCCGGTATGCCTCGCTGCGCGCCTCGTCGCGGGCGATCTGGTCGAATTTCGCGGCAACGGCGCGCCAGTGCCTGTCCGGCCCGGGCCCCGGCGCGGAAACCTTGCCCATGGCCCAGGTCCAGATCTGGCGCGAGTGTCCTGAGCCCCCGGACGTGCCATCGAGCGCCCAGTCCTTGGGCGGCAGCGGGCCGAAGTCACGCGCGGCCACGTCCACGCTCACGTGCGTCTGCGCTATCAACGGGTCGCCGTACAGGATGACGGGCGCGCGATAACGGTCGGCCAGGTGGAACAGGAGCTGAGTGTGTTCGACGGCCTCGGGCACGTCTTTGGGCGCCAACGTGATCGTCCGGTAGTCGCCCCATCCGCCGCCGCGAGTGGCCTGGAAGTAGTCCTGCTGGTTGCGGGCCATGTTGACGACGACTAGCGGCAGCTCGTTGAGCGCTAGCTCGGCGATCGCCTCCTGCATGAGCGCCAGGCCCTGGCCGCATGAGCCGGTCGCTGCCCGTGCCCCGGCGGCAGCGGCCCCGAGCGCCATGTTGACGGCCTCGAGCTCGCTCTCCGCGTTGAGGCAGTGACCGCCGACTTCAGGCTGTCGCCGCGACATGTTCTCCAGCAAGCCGGTGAACGGCGACATTGGGTACCCGGCGAAGAACCGGCAGCCCGCCGCTATCGCCGACTCGGTGATTGCCGCGCAGCCGTCGAGCAGCTGGCGTGCCGGTACTGCCTCTGCTGTGACGCCGGAACCGGTCACGCTGCGAGCACTTGTCACGCCGCCAGAACCGGTGACGCCGGAACCGGTCACGCTGCGAGCACTTGTCACGCCGCCAGAACCGGTGACGCCGGAACCGGTCACGCTGCGAGCACTGGTCACGCTGCGAGCACCGCCCCGGCGCCGGCCTCGAGCGCCCGCAGGTTCGCAGCCACGTGCTGAGCTCGGTAGGGCGGCAGGAGTTCCCGCATGGCATCGCCCAGGGCTGCAATGCTGACCAGCCGGCGGAGCGTCACGTAGGCGCCCAGCATGACGAACCCTGCCGCGTTCGGCGCGTCGGCTGCGCGCGCGATGTCGAGCGCTGGGACCGCGACGACATCTGCGTCGCTGATCGCTGCCGGATCGGCCACGGAGGAGTTCACCAGGGCCAGCCCGCCGGGCACCAGCCTGCCAAGCGCGAAATCGCTGTGCTTGTGGTGCATGACGACCACCGAGCCGGCAGCGGGCAGAATGGGCAGCGACCGCAGCTGCTGGTCGTCCACCACCACGCTGGCCTGCGACGGTCCGCCGCGCATCTCACCGCCGAAGTCAGACGCCAGCATCGCGTGCAACCCGGCGCGGGTGGCGGCCAGCGCGAGCGTCTTGGCCATGAGCTGGATTCCCTGCCCGCCGATGCCGGTCATGATGACCTCGTCCCGCACTAGAAGCTCCCTCGACGCACGGCTTACCATTCTGCCAACCAATCGCTTGCTTGGCCAGTTGAAGGATAGGAGAAGCCGGCCTGATGGTAGAGCTGCGGTGAGCGGTCTCACGATCGGCGGCATCATTGATGCCTGCCTGCGCGCGCGCCCGGCAGGTGTCGCGGCCACACTCGGAGCGGAGCGGTTCACCTTCGCCGACCTCGACGCAGCGGCCAACTCGTGCGCACATGCCCTTTGCGCGCGAGGTGTCGGAAAAAGCGACGTCGTCGCCTGGCGAGCTTCGCCGTCATTCGTAACGCTGGCCGGCTTCCTGGCGTGCGCCCGGCTCGGCGCGGTTTTCGCCCCGCTCAACCCGGCGCTCACCAGCGCCGAGACCGCGAGCGTGCTCGACTATCTGCGGCCGAGGCTGACAACAGACGGCGACCTTGATGCGCAACCAGCGTCAGCAATCGGGACTTCCCAGGACGGAGCTCCGCCGAGCAAGGCGTCACCTGTCGCATCGGCCGTCGACGACGCATCGCCGCACATTGTGTACCTGACCAGCGGAAGCACCGGTCGGCCCAAGGGTGTACTGGTCAGCCATCGGGCCAGCTGGCTGCGCGCGGCACCTGGCGGCGGCACCTTCAGCCGCGGGCTGCGCGGCGACGGTGGTGTGGTCACCGCCTTCCCCCTTTACCACTACGGCGGCTGGCATTACGTGCTGGAAGCCTGGCAAAACCGCCGCCCGATCCATCTGGTCCACCGCGCGACGGCCGACGAGCTGACGGGCGCTGTCGAGAGCTGGCGTGCCTCCGCCCTGTACGCGATCCCGGCGGTCTGGGAGCGCGTCCTCGCATCAGATGGTGACCTGTCCAGCCTGCGTCATGCCGACACTGGCACCTCCCACGCTCCTGCCGACCTGCTCAGTCGCATCAAGGACCGGGTGCCCGGCGCGACGACTACCGTGCTCTACGGCTCTACAGAAGCAGGCCGCATGGCGGCGCTGCAGGACTGGGAGATCGCACGGCGCCCTGGCAGTGTCGGACGGGCCGCCTTTCCCGGAGCCCTCTGGCTAGATGATGGCGAGGTGTGCTTCGCCTCGCCGGGCCTGATGGATGGCTATTACCGGCTGGATATCGAGACGGCCGCCGTGCTGCGTGAGGGCGTCTACCACTCCGGGGACACAGGCGAGGTCGACGAGGACGGATATCTCTACCTGACCGGCCGCACGAGTGACCTCATCCGCTCCGGCGGCGAGTCCGTCTGGCCGGTCGAGGTGGAAAGCGCGCTGCGCGGGCTACCTGGAGTGGCAGACCTCGCGGTCATCGGGCTTCCGGACGATACCTGGGGAGAGATAGTCTGCGCCGTCCTTGTGCCAGCCGCAGGCCCGGTACCGGACCTTTGGCAGCTGCATAGTCACCTCGACGGCCAGCTGGCCCGGTTCAAGCACCCGCGGCGGATCATCATGGCGGCGGAGATCCCGCGCACGCCGGCCACCGGGCAGGTCCAGCGGCGCCGGCTCCGCGATCAGGTGGCCGAGCACGCATGACCAGGGACAACCTGACCGGGCACACCACCTCGCAAGCTCCCCTCTCGATTGTTTACCAAGCGCTTGCTACGATAGGCACGCTCGCACCACAAGATCACGAAGGCGGGACGCCAGTTGGCTGACAAGCGGATGTCGGAAGACGACGTAATCGCCCGTCTGCGGTCCGGCATGACGATCGGAATCGGTGGCTGGGGCTCGCGCCGCAAGCCGATGTCGCTGGTGCGGGCGATCCTGCGCAGCGACTTGCGCGACCTGACCGTAGTGTCGTATGGCGGCCCGGACGTCGGGTTGCTGTGCGCGGCCGGGAAAATCCGCCATCTGGTGTTCGGGTTCGTCTCGCTCGACTCGATCCCGCTAGAGCCGCACTTCCAGGCCGCGCGACAGCGCGGAGCGATCGGGGTGACGGAATATGACGAGGGCATGCTGCAGTGGGCGCTCTACGCGGCGGCATGCCGGCTGCCGTTCCTGCCGACCAGATCCGGCCTCGGCTCGGACGTACTCACTGTCAACCCGGAGCTCCGCACGGTGCGGTCGCCCTACGACGACACCGAGCTGGTCGCAGTCCCGGCACTGCCGCTGGACGCGGCGCTGGTGCACCTGAACCAGGCCGACGCGACTGGCAATGCCCAGTTCCTCGGCGACGACCTGTACTTCGACGAGCTGTTCTGCACGGCAGCCGAGCATGCGTACGTCTCATGTGAGCGGATCGTGCCGACGGCCGAGCTGGAGGCCGGCGGCCTGACGCGGCTGCGGGTGCAGAGGTGGATGGTGAGCGGAGTGGTCGAAGCGCCGAACGGCGCGCACTTCACCTCGTGCTCACCCGACTACGAGCGGGACGAGGCATTCCAGGAACAGTACGTGGCGGCCGCCAGAGATCCAGACCTGTGGGCTGCCTTCGCCGCCACCTATCTCAGCGGCGACGAGGCCGCCTACCAGCGCGCCGTGGCTGCGTCGCGGGCGGGAGCGACAGCGTGACCGGCGTTCAGGATGCCAACGCCCAGGCGAGCGGCGGGCAGCAGGCCGACGTAGCGCAGGCCGACGTGGCGCAGGCCGAGGTACGGCAGGCCGGCGTGGCGCAGGCCGAGGTACAGCAGGCCGGGGTGGCGCGGCCCGGAGTGCCGCAGGCCCGCGTTGCGGAGGCCGGTGCCGAGCTGAACGACCCGGGCGCGACCAGTGCCAACGCGAGCGCCACCAGAGCCAACGAGAGCGCCACCAGAGCCAACGCGAGCGCCACCAGAGCCAACGCGAGCGCGACGAGGGCTGAGGTGTGCATCGTCGCCTGCGCAGAGGCGTGGCGCGGCGACGGCGAGATTGCCGCAAGCCCGATAGGGCTGATCCCGACAGCGGGGGCCCGGCTGGCGAGGGCAACCTTCGAGCCCGACCTGCTGCTATCGGATGGAGAGGCGCGCTTCGTCACCGGGACATGGGCACTGGGCGAGCCGGCGCCCGGGCCAGTTGAGGGCTGGATACCGTACCGGTCGATCTTCGACCTCGCCTGGCACGGATCGCGGCACGTCATGATGAGCCCGGCCCAGATCGACAGGTACGGGAACGCCAACATCTCCGCGATCGGGGACTACGCCCGGCCGACCCGGCAGCTCCTGGGCGTGCGCGGCGCGCCCGGCAACACCATGAACCATCCGACCAGTTACTGGGTACGACGGCACGCGCCCCGGGTGTTCGTGCCCCGAGTGGACATGGTGTCCGGAGTCGGCTATGACAGAGCCGCCGTTGCGGGTACCGTGGCCTGCGCGTTTCTCGACCTGCGACGGGTGGTGACAAACCTGGCGGTGCTCGACTTCGGCGGCCCGGATCACGGCATGCGCCTGGTGTCAGTACATCCAGGTGTCACGATCGGCGACGTTGTGGCCAGCACCGGCTTCGAGCTGGCAATCGGCGGTGAGGTCCCGGAGACCCGCCAGCCGACGGCGGCTGAGCTGGCGCTGATCCGTGAGGTCATCGACCCGTCCGGGCTCTGCGAGCGAGAGCTGCCCGGGTGACGATGGAGAGCGAGCAGCAGATGCCATCCCCGCGCGCACCGCACCCGGCGCTTCGGACGGCGATCTGCGACCTGTTCGGCGTGCGCTACCCGATCGTGCAGACCGGCATGGGCTGGGTGTCGACGCCGGAACTGACCGCCGCCACAGCGAACGCGGGCGCGCTCGGCATCCTGGCCAGCGGCACGCTGACGCTGGCTGAGACCGACGCTGCGATCGCCCGCACCAGGGAGCTGACCAGCGCACCGTTCGGCGTCAACATGCGCGGTGATGCCCCGGACCTGACCGAGCGGGCGAAGCTACTGGTCAAGCACGGGGTCCGGGTGGCCTCGTTCGCCCTCGCGCCGAACGAGCGAGTGATCCGCTCGCTCAAGGACGACGGGCTGGTCGTCGTACCGTCGATCGGGGCCAGGCGGCATGCCGAGAAGGTGGCAGCCTGGGGCGTCGATGCGGTCATCGCTCAAGGCGGGGAGGGCGGCGGCCATACCGGCAGCGTTCCCACGTCGATCCTGCTGCCTCAGGTGACCGCCGCCGTCGACGTGCCGGTGATCGGCGCGGGAGGCTTTCACGATGGCCGCGGCCTGGTCGCCGCGCTGGCCTACGGCGCGGCCGGCGTCGCGATGGGTACGCGTTTCTTGCTGACCAGCGATAGCCCGGTGCCGGCCAGCGTCAAAGCCGAGTACCTGAAGCGGGCGGTGACCGACACGGTCGTCACCTCCGTGCTCGACGGCGTGCCGCAGCGTGTGCTCCGCACGGCGCTTGTCGACAGGCTGGTCAACGACGGTGCGCTGGCCCGGCTGCGCCGCTCGGTCGCGCATGCGATCCAGTTCCAGAAGATGTCCGGCACCCCGTGGCGCGACATCGTCGCCGAGGGACTGGCCATGAAACGCAGCCACGAGCTGAGCTGGACCCAGGTGATCATGGCAGCCAATACGCCTATGATGCTGCGCGCCAGCATGGTAGACGGCCGGACCGACCTGGGCACTCTGGCTAGCGGCCAGGTCGCGGGTGTCATCGACGACCTGCCGAGCTGCGCGGAGCTGGTCGAGCGAGTCATCGCGCAGGCGACCGACGTGCTCGAGCGCCTCACGACAGGTGACGGAAGCGAGGCGTCAAGTTGACCGGCTCCACTGCCAGCCGTCCGCCGGGGCTAGCACCTCAGCCGCACCCCAGCCACGGGCTGCTGGCGGGCCGCACTGCGCTGGTGACCGCGGCCGCCGGCACCGGGATCGGATTCGCTGCCGCGCGCCGCTGCGCCGAGGAAGGAGCCCGGGTCGTGATCAGCGACCGGCATGAGCGCAGGCTTGGCGAGGCGGCCGACGAGCTTGCCGAGATCAGCGGCGAGCGGCCGCTGTCAGTAGTCTGCGACGTAACCTCACAATCGCAGGTCGACCACCTCTTCGACACCGCCATCGCCGAGTACGGCCACCTCGACATCGTCGTCAACAACGCGGGCCTCGGCGGGGACACCCCGCTGGTCGAGATGACCGACGAGCAGTGGAGCGTGGTCCTGGATGTCACGCTGACCGGGACGTTCAGGTGCACAAGGGCCGCCCTCAGGCACATGATCGCCCGCGGCGGCGGCGTTGTGATCAACAATGCGTCGGTGATCGGCTGGCGGGCGCAGGCCGGGCAGGCACACTACGCAGCCGCGAAGGCCGGGGTAATGGCACTGACCCGGTGCGCGGCCATCGAAGCAGCTCCGGCCGGAGTGCGCGTCAACGCGGTGTCGCCCAGCATCGCCATGCATCCCCACCTGGCGAAGGTGTCGAGCGAGGAATTTCTCGCCGAGCTGTCGGCGCGCGAGGCGTTCGGCCGGGCCGCCGAGCCATGGGAGGTCGCCGACGTGATCGTGTTCCTCGCTAGCGATTATTCGGCGTACATGACAGGTGAGGTTGTCTCCGTCTCCAGCCAGCACCCGTGACGGAGGCGTGAATGGCCAATCGGAGAGCCCAGGGCGCGGTCGGAGCGCCGTTCGCCGTCGACATTGAGCGCGGCAAGATCCGCGAGTTCGCAGACGCGACTAAATCCGCGAACCCGGCCTACTGGGACGACGAGCTGCCGGTGATCCCGCCGACATTCCTTATCACGCAGATGTTCTGGGAGAGATGGGCAGGCGAGGCGGCCTTCCCCTGGCGGCTCGTCGAGCTTGATCAGCGCACGGGCATGCACGCCGAGCAGGAGTTCGTGTTCTTCGGCCCGCCGCCGCGCGCTGGCATGCGGCTGACGGCGCAGTCCCGCATCGGTGACATTTACTCCAGGCAGAGCCGCACCGGCGGCACGCTGACCTTCGCGGTGATGATCACCGAATTTCGCGACGAGACCGGCCAGCTGGTCGCGGAGGCACGGCTGACCGGCGTCGAGACCAGACCGCCGTCGCAGGAAGAGCCAACCGCGGCGACCCGGTCACCCGCAGACACCGCCACGCCGACCGCAAGATCGGCCACATCGGCTGGGAGACCGGCCGCGCCGCCCCAGCAAGCAGCCGCGTCGTCCATCGAGGCCGCCGGCGCGCCTGCGCCAGCCCCGCCCCCGCCACCGCCACTGGTCGTCGGTCCGCTGACAGTCACCGACTTCGTCCGCTACCAGGGCGCGTCCGGGGACATGAACCCGCTGCACCATGACACTGCCTTCGCCACCGAATCCGGCTACCACGCTCCGCTCGCGATTGGCATGCTGAACGCGGGGCTGCTAGCCACCTACGCGACCGGCTGGCTCGGGGCTGAGGACATCCGCAAGTTCCGGATCCGCTTCCGCGACCGGGTCTGGCCGGGAGACACCGTGACCTGTCGCGGCAGCGTAGTGCGCGAGTACGGCCGCGACACCGTGCCGCTGGTCGACGTTGAACTTGCCTGCACCAGCCAGGACGGCACCGTCGCCGTTCAGGCCTGGGCTACGTTCGAGAGGGCCAAGACATGATCACCAGCACGCTGGCCGGCCACATCGCGGAGATCGTCGTCGATCACCCGCCCGTCAACGCGCTGCCGGTAGCCGGCTGGTTCGAGCTGGCCGACACGATCCGGGCGGCAGGGAGTAACCCGCAGGCGAGGGCCGTCGTCCTTCGCGCGGAGGGACGCGGATTCAACGCCGGCGTCGACATCAAGGAGATCCAGGCCGACACCGGCTTCACGGCACTGATCGGAGCGAACCGGAGCTGCTTCGCCGCATTCGCCGCAGTGTACGAGTGCGCCGTGCCGGTTATCGCAGCCGTGCACGGCTTCTGCCTCGGCGGCGGCGTCGGCCTGGCCGGTAACTCCGACATCATCGTCGCCAGCGAGGACGCCACGTTCGGGCTGCCCGAAGTCGACCGCGGCGCGCTGGGCGCGGCCACCCACCTGTCGCGCCTGGTGCCGCAGCACAAGGCCAGGGCGATGATGTACACCTCAGCTACTGCCACGGCGGCAGAGCTGCACGCATTCGGTTCGGTGCTGCGGGTCGTGCCCAGGGAGCAGCTGCGTGACGCCGCTTTCGAGGTGGCCGAGCAGATCGCTGCGAAAGATCCCGCGGTCATCCGGATGGCCAAGGAAGCGTTCAACGGCATCGACCTGTGGGACGTTAAGCGCAGCTACCGGTACGAGCAGGGTTACACCTTCGAGCTGAACCTCTCCGGTGTCTCCGACCGGCTGCGCGAGTCGTTCGGACAAAACCAGCCAGGCCAGGACGGCTGAGATGGACCTGACCTGGTCACCGGCCGAAGAGGCATTCCGCGACGAAGCGCGCACCTGGCTGGCAGCCAACGTGCCGTCGAGACCGCTGCCGTCGGGCGACACTGCCGTCGGATTCGCCGCGCATCTGGACTGGGAGCGAGCACTCTTCGAAGCCCGCTGGTCCGTGGTCTCGTGGCCGGAACGGTTCGGCGGGCGGGACGCCTCGCTGTGGGAATGGCTGATCTTCGAGGAGGAGTACTACCGGGCGGGCGCCCCGCAGCGGGTCACCCAGAACGGCATCTTCCTGCTCGCGCCGAGCCTCTTTGATTTCGGCACCGCTGAGCAGCAAGAGCGAATCCTGCCCCGGATGGCAGCCGCGCAGGACCTGTGGGCGCAGGGCTGGTCTGAGCCGGGTGCGGGCAGCGACCTGGCCGGGATCGCCAGCCGCGCCGAGCGGGATGACGCCGCGGGCGGCTGGCGCCTGTTCGGTCAGAAGACCTGGACCACGCGCGGGGCGTTCTGCACGCACTTGTTCGGGCTGTTCCGTACCGACCCGGCCGCAGAGCGGCACCGCGGCCTGACCTACTTCCTGGTCGACCTGCGGTCGCCGGGGGTAACGGTGCGCGGTTTCCAGCGGCTGGACGGCGATGAGGGGTTCGCCGAGGTGTTCTTCGACGGCGCGTTCGTGCCTGACCGCGACGTGCTCGGGGAGGTCAACCGCGGCTGGTCGGTGGCGATGGCCACGACAGGCTCGGAGCGCGGGCTGACGCTGCGCTCGCCCGGCAGGTTCACCGCGGCGGCTGACCGGCTGGTCGAGCTGGCCCGGTCCCGAGGGGCCCCCGGTGCGCTGGCCGAGCGCGTTGTCCAGTCCTGGATCGAGGCGCAGGGCCTACGAGCTGTTCACGCTCGAGCAGGTCACCGGCATCGTCGACGGCGAGCAGCCGGGCGCACGATCCAGCCTGAACAAGCTGTACTGGTCCGAGCTGGATCTCCGGCTGCACGAGACCGCGATGGAACTGCTCGGCCCGGACAGCGAGGAGGACGGGCTGTGGAGCCGCGGATTTGAGTTCGCGCTCGCCGGACCCATCTACGCAGGCACGAACGAGATCCAGCGCAACATCGTCGCCGAGCGTCTGCTCGGTCTTCCACGCGTGTAACGGAAGGAAACGGGCTCATGCGATTCGCGGTCGCCGAAGAGGCCGCTGCATTGCGCGACGCATCGGATGCGCTGCTTCGCGCTCGGGTGACGGCTGCGCTGATCCGGTCGGCGTGGGAGGGCCCCCAGGCAGACGCCGCGGGGGCTCCGGGGGTCGCCCCCGGCCAGACACCGCGAGGGCTCCGGGGGTCGCCCGCCGGGCAGACGCCGCGGGGGCTCCGGGGGTCGCCCCCCGGGCAGACACCGTGCATGACGTGTGGCGTGGCCTGGCGGACATCGGGCTGACCGGAGCGCTGGTATCCGGTGAGTCAGCCGGCCTTGGCCTGGACGAGAACGCCCTGCCGCCAGTGCTGGCCCGGATCGGGTACAGCGGGCTGCCCGTGCCGGCAGTGGAGACTGTCGCGGTCGCCGCCCCGCTGCTCGCCGCGGCCGGCCACCCGGCGCTGGCCGATGTGCTGTCCGGACGGGCCCTGGTGACCGCGAACCTGGATGCGGCAGCGGCGGCGGGACTGCCCGTTTCCTTCATGATGGTGGCTGATTTTGTGCTCCTGCGCGCAGGCGGTGAGCTGCGGCTGTACGAGCGGGGTCAGATCGATGCCGCTGCGGTGCCGTCCGTAGACGGCTCCCGGCAGCTTGCGCGGCTGCGGGACGTACCGCGCGGCGGGACGGCGCTTGCCGCGGGGCCAGTCGCTGCGGCCGCCTGGCAGCGTGGCGTGCTCGGCACCGCCGCGATGCTAGTCGGCCTTGCCGACCGGATGCTGTCGATGACCGTGGGGTACGTCGCCGATCGGCGTCAGTTCGGCGTGCCGGTCGGCAGCTTCCAGGCCGTCAAGCACCGGCTGGCGGACGCCTTCCTGGCTGTGGAGTTCGCCCGGCCCGCTGTGCTGGCAGCCGGCTGGGCACAGGCTGCGGCGGCCGTGGACGCGGCCGAGCAAACGTCGCTCGCCAAAGTCCTGGCGTCGGATGCCGCGTCCGTCGTCTCGCGCGCCGCGATCCAGTGCCACGGCGCGATCGGCTACACAACTGAGTACGACCTGCATCTGTTCGCTAAGCGTGCCTGGGCGCTGGCAGCGAGCTGGGGATCGGCGGGCTGGCACCGCCGCCGTCTTGCCGCTGCATTCGGCCTGGCCAAGGAAGAGGGTGAGTCCGGTGGCTGATGACGTGATCCGCTACGAAACGGACGGCGCGATTGCGCGCGTGACCATGAACCGGCCGGAGTACGGCAACGCGCAGAACTCGGCGATGACCTATGCGCTCGACGACGCCTTCTATCGTGCCGCGGCCGACGACGACGTCGCTGTCGTCGTGCTGGCCGGGGCCGGCAAGCATTTTTCCGCCGGGCACGACATCGGGACGCCAGGCCGGGACATCGGCACCTCGTTCGACCGGCGCGCCGGGCTGTGGTGGGACCACGTCGGCAAGCTGGGCGGGGAGAGCCGGTACGCCCGCGAGCAGGAGGTTTACCTCGGCATGTGCCGGCGCTGGCGGGAGCTGCCCAAGCCGGTGATCGCGCAGGTGCACGGCGCGTGCATCGCCGGCGGTCTGATGCTGGCGTGGATCTGCGACTTCATCGTCGCATCTGACGACGCGTTCTTCGCCGACCCGGTGGTTCGGATGGGCATCCCCGGCGTGGAGTACTTCGCCCATCCGTGGGTGATGGGGCCGCGGCAGGCCAAGGAATTCCTGTTCCTCGGTGAGCGGATCAGCGCTGCGCGAGCCTGCGAGCTTGGCATGGTCAACCGGGTCGTGCCGCGAGACCAGCTCGCCGACGAGGTGACCACGATGGCGACGAAGATCAGCGCGATGCCGAGACTCGGGCTCGCGCTGACAAAGAAGGCAATCAACCAGGCCGAGGACGCGATGGGCCTGCAGGTCGGCATGGATTCGGTGTTCGGCCTGCACCACTTGGCGCACGCGCACAATGCCGAGATCGGCTCGGATTCGCTGGCCGGGCATGACGCACGGTCGATGCGCGACGAGCGCCAGCGCGACGAACAGCAGCGCGACGAGCGCCAGCGTGACGAGCGCCAGCGTGACGAGCGCCAGCGTGACGAGCGCCAGCGCGACGAACAGCAGCGCGGCGAGCGCCAGCGCGACGAACAGCAGCGCGACGAACAGCAGCGCGGCGAGCAGGCGAGCCGATGATCACCCGCGGCACGGCTGTTTCGCCGTCATGGGTGCCTGTCTGGTGGGCCTGTAACCCCGCTAGATCGGCATCCACGGCCGGCGCAAGGAGCTGAGGCGCGTGCCAGCGCAGGACGAACCGGGCGAAGATGGCTTTCGGGCCGAGGTGCGCGGCTGGCTTGCCGCCAACCTGACCGGCGAGTTCGCCCCGCTGGTAGATAGCGGCGGGCCGGGACGCGAGCACGAATTCGTGCCCGAGCGGATGGCCTGGGAACGGCGGCTCGGCGAGGCCGGCTGGATCGGCCTGGGCTGGCCGGAATCTGACGGCGGCCGCGGCCTGCCGTGGCGGCACCAGGTGATCTTCTACGAGGAATACGCCAGGGCGGGCGCTCCGGCGCGCGTTGGCCACATCGGCGAGCAGCTGCTCGGGCCGACACTGCTGATGTTCGGGACGGCGGAGCAGCGGGCCAGGTTCCTGCCGGGCATCTTGGCCGGGACCGAGCTGTGGTGCCAGGGATACTCCGAGCCAGGTGCCGGCTCCGACCTGGCCGCGGTTTCCACCAGGGCCGCTCTGGATGGCGGCGAGTGGCACCTGCACGGCCAGAAGGTCTGGACGTCACTGGCGCAGTTCGCGGACTGGTGCTTCGTGCTTGCCCGGACTGAGCCGGCCGCTGAACGCCATCGCGGCCTGTCGTACCTGCTCGTGCCGATGCGTCAGCCGGGCATCGAGATCCGGCCGATCGTACAGCTGACCGGCACTTCCGAGTTCAACGAGGTGTTCTTCGACGACGCCAGGGCAGCAGCAGCAGACATCGTCGGCGCACCCGGCGACGGCTGGCGAGTAGCGATGGGCACGCTCGCGGTCGAGCGCGGCGTATCGACCTTCGGTCAGCAGATGGGTTTCCAGCGCGAGTTCGAGGCGATCCTCGCCAACGCGCGGGCGAACGGCGCTATCGACGACCCGGACCTGAGCGGGCGGATCATCGAGGCGTGGGTGGGCCTGCAGGTGATGCGCTACACCGCCATGGCCACACTCGGACGATCAGCAACCGATGTACCCGGAACCGAGGCGAACATCAACAAGCTGCTCTGGGCGCCGTGGCACCAGCGGCTCGGCGAGCTCGCCGTCGACGTGGCGGGCCCAGCCGCTACTCTCGCCGGGCCGGGCTACGAGCTCGACAACGCGCAGCGGCTGTTTCTCTACACCAGGGCCGACACCATCTACGGCGGCTCGAATGAGATCCAGCGCGACGTCATCGCCGAGCGCGGGCTCGGGCTGCCGCGTGAGCCGCGCTGATGGAGTTCACCGACTCCGCTGAGCAGGCAGATCTGCGTGCCGCTGTGCGCGCCTTCGCGCGGCGGCACGCGACGCCCGAGCAGGTGCGGGCGACGATGGCCGGGCTGACCGGTTATGACCAGGCAACCTGGGAACGGCTGACCGGCGAGCTCGGCCTGACCGCGCTGGCGGTGCCCGAGGGTTTCGGCGGCGCCGGCGCGGGCCGGCCGAGGTTGCCGTCGCCGTAGAAGAGTTCGGCCGGGTGCTGCTGCCAGCGCCCTATCTGTCCTCGGCGGTTGCCGGGCTCGTGCTGGCAGCGGCTGCTGCCGATTGTCGCGATGCGGCTGAGCGCTACCTGCCGGGTCTCGCCGACGGGTCAGTGATCGGGGCACTGGCGCTGGACGCCGATGTGACGATGGATGGCGGCAGGCTCACCGGCGTGGTTCGCAACGTCGTCGATGGCGCGGCCGCAGACGTGCTGCTGGTGCGGGCCGGGGACGGGCTGTTCGCGGTGCCGGCGGCCGACGCTGTCGTAGCGCCGCTCGGAACACTGGACCAGACCCGTCGTCAGGCGGCCGTCCGGTTTGACCGTGCGCCGGGCTTGCCGGCCGGGTCGGCGGTGCAGGCAGTCGCGCTGCAGCGGGTCTTGCTGGCCGCAGAGAGCGTCGCCGCGGCGGAGCACTGCCTCGAGGTGACCGTCGATTACCTCAAGACGCGGAAGCAGTTCGGCCGCCAGATCGGCTCGTTCCAGGCGCTCCGGCACCGCGCTGCCGACCTTGCGGTAGCGGTGTCTTCGGCGCACGCGACCGCGCGCGCCGCAGTATGGACTGCGGCAGTCGAGGCGGGCGCCGGTGCCTGCAAGACGGGCGCCGGTGCCTGCAACCTGGGCGCCAGCGACACGGGCACCCTGACGACGCTCGCCCCCCTTGCCGCGCTCCACTGCTCACGGACATTCCTCCAGGTGGCCGGCGAGATGATCCAGCTGCACGGCGGGATCGGATTCACCTGGGAGCACGCGGCTCACCTGTACTTCAAGCGCGCCAAGTCCACGCAACTGCTACTTGGCTCGGCCAGCGCCCTGCGCGCTGAGATCGGCCGGGAGGCTGGCCTGCTGGCCGATCCCGGTTCACTCGCCGATCACAACTCGCGCCCCGGTGATGACTCGCGCGCCGGTCACTCCGCTGGCGGTCCAGCCGGGTAGGCGTCCTGCGCCGCGATGTACCGGGCCGGGATCTCCCCTCCGCCGTGCACCGCAAGGTCGGCACCGGTGACATACGACGCCAGCGGGGAGGCAAGGAAAAGGCAGGCCGACGCGACATCGGCGGGAACCGCCATCCGGCCCATGGGAATCACCCGCGCGACAGCGGCCCCGCCGTCCTCGCCGTAATGCTCCTCTGCGCTCTGCGTGCGGATCAGCCCTGTCGTGATGTGGTTGACCCGGACCTTCGGTGCCCACTCCAGCGCGAGCGACCGGGTCAGCTGCACCAGGCCTGCCTTGGCCGCCGAGTAGGCGGCGCTCAGCGGCGCGGGCTGGTGCGCCGAGACGCTGCCAATGTTGATGATCGAGCCGCCGTCATCCTGCTGCTGCATGACGGCGTTTGCTGGCTGCGACACGTAGAACGGGGCGAGCAGGTTGAGCGCGACGACCCGCTCCACGAACCGAGGCGAGACCGTGGCCGCGTCGGCGTTCGGAGCCCCGCCAGCGTTGTTAACCAGGACGTCCAGCCTGCCGAATGCTTCGACCGCGGTGTCCACGACAGCCTTGGCCTGCACCGGGTCACGGATGTCCGCCGCGGTGAACAGCGGGCGGCGCTCGCTGGCTGCCGGCAATTGCTCGGGCTCGTTCCGGCCGCAGATCAGGACATCGGCCCCGGCAGCCAGGAAGGTCTCAGCGATGACCCGCCCGATGCCACGGGTCCCTCCGGTGACGATGACCGCCCGGCCGGTGAAATCGACTGGTCCGGAACGCCCCACCCGGTCCATGTCAGCCGAGGCGCTCGATGATCGTGACATTGGCTTGCCCGCCACCCTCGCACATGACCTGCAGGCCGTATCGGCCGCCGGTGCGATCGAGCTCGTGCAGGAGCGTCGTCATCAGCCGGGCTCCCGTCGCACCAAGCGGGTGGCCGAGCGCGATCGCCCCGCCGTTCACGTTCACTCTGTCCAGGTCAGCACCAGTCTCGGCAGCCCAGGCAAGCACGACCGACGCGAACGCCTCGTTGATCTCGACGAGGTCGATATCGGCCATCGTCATGCCAGTCTTGGCCAGCGCATGCGCCGTGGCGGGGATGGGTGCGGTCAGCATCCACACCGGATCGGCACCGCGGACGGACATGTGATGGATGCGAGCGCGTGGCGTAAGCCCGTGCGTGCGCAGCCCGGCCTCGCTCACGATCAGCAGCGCCGCGGCCGCATCAGCGATGGAACTGGACACCGCGGCGGTGAGCCTGCCGCCCTCGACGAGAGTCGGCAGCGACCGGATCTTCGCCCAGTCCGGCTGGCGCGGCGGCTCGTCCGCCGTCAGCCCGAACACCGGCACTAGCTCCGCGCCGAACCGCCCTTCGGCAGCCGCCCGCAGCGCTCGCTCGTGCGACGTGACGGCGAACAGCTCCATGTCGCCGCGACTGATGTCCCACTTCTCGGCCATCATCTCCGCGGACCGGAACTGTGAGATCTCCTGGTCGCCATAGCGGCGCTGCCAGCCCACTGAGCCGCGGAACGGGTCGGGGAAGCCCAGCGCCTGTCCGGCCGTCATCGCATACGAGATCGGGACCGCGCTCATGTTTTGCACGCCGCCGGCCACCACGACATCGGCAGTGCCGGACATTACCGCCTGCGCCGCGAAGTGCACGGCCTGCTGCGACGAGCCGCACTGCCGGTCGACGGTGGTGCCAGGGACGTGGTCTGGCAGCCCGGCAGCCAGCCAGGCAGTTCTGGCGATGTCGCCCGCCTGTGGCCCCACCGTGTCGACGCAGCCGAATACCACGTCCTCGACTGCTGCCGGGTCGATCCCGGTACGCTCCACCAGCGCGGTCAGCACAGACGCGCCCAGATCGGCGGGATGGACCGCGGCAAGTCCGCCGCCGCGCTTGCCCACCGGAGTGCGGACGGCGTCCGCGATGTAAGCCTCGGACATGTTCACGACCCTACCAAGCGCTTGCTCAGACGGCCAGTGGGACGGCCAGTGGACAGCTGGCTGACCGGCCGATCTAGTGGTCAGCCTTTCTTGGCCTTGACCTTCACCGACCCGTTCGCTCTCTTCGGCGCCCGGCCGCCGGCAGCGAAACCATGCAGGAACAGCGACGTCACGTCTTCAGCGAGCTGCTGCGTGGAGTACGGGCCGTCGGGCCGGTGCCATCGGATGGACAGCCAGACCGCGTCGCGGATGAGCCGGTAGAACACGCGCGGCGGAATGTCGTCGCGGAAGCTGCCGTCCGCCACGCCGGCCGCAATCACCTGCAGCCAGGCTTGCTGGATCTCGGCGGCAGCCGACTGGATGTTGGAGAAGCCCGGCATCTCGCGCAGGTACTGCGCCTCGTTCTGATAGATCGCCGTCGCGTGCGGCTGCTCCTCGGCGACCTCAAGTGAGGTAACCACGAGGTCGTGCAGGCAATCAGCCGGACCCTTACCGCTCGCCAGCACCACCGCGTACCGAGTCCTGATGGCATCCATGTACCTGGTCAGCACCTCGTCCACGATGGCGTCCTTGGACGGGAAGTGGTGGTACAGGCTGCCGGACAAGACGCCGACTGAGTCCGCGATGCCGCGCACGGTCGTCGCTCGCAGTCCTTTGCGGGCGAACATCTCCGCGGCTGTGGACAGGATCAGCTCACGTCGATCCTGGACTTCTGCCATCTGCAGACCCTCCGGCGATAGGGTAAGCCGCGACCGCAGCGAAATGCCGGTCCTGCCCGTTCGCTATCTTACGTTGCGGCCGACCAAACGCTTGCTTGAACGGTTTCCTGGTCGTGGGACGTCACCACCCCCTGAACCTGCCAGTCACTGTGTCACTGTCACTGTGTCACCGTCCAGGTCACTGTCACTGTGTCACCGTCCAGCCACCGTCGACCACGAGCAGCGCTCCGTTCACATAGGACGCAAGCGGGCTCAGCAGGAACAGGATCGCCCAGGCGATCTCATCTGGCCGGGCCAGACGCCCTGCCGGAATCCGGCGAAGCGCGCGCTGGCCTGTCTCACTAGCGGTGAAGCCCGCGAGCCGCGGCGTATCTGTCATGCCCGGAGCCACCGCGTTCGCCCGCACCTGCTGGTACCGGTAGGTGGCCAGGTGCCGGGTGTAGCCCATGATGGCTGCCTTCGTGGCCGGGTACCAGTCGGGTGCGGTGCCGATCAGGTTGCCCGCCACCGACGACACGTTCACCAGCGCTGATCCGGCTGGCTCCAGGCCAGCCAGCCAGGCCTCGGTCACCCGGCGCACGCTCGCGATTCCTGCCAGCAGACCCTCCTCGAAGGGCAGCTCCGCGGCGCTGGCCGGACCGGCGTTGTTGACGAGGTAGCGCGCCTTGCCGAGGCCGGTCTCGCTGGCGTCGAACGCGTCGTGCACCTGGTCGTCGTCGGTCACGTCGGCGCGGACGGCCATGCAGGTACCGCCAGCATCCCGGATCGCGTGCGCGGTGGCCTCGGCGCCGTCGCCGTCAACATCCCAGGCCGCGACCCGCAGGCCAACTGAGGCCGCACCGATCGCGGTTGCCCTGCCGATGCCGCTCGCTGCGCCGGTGATGATAACCGCGTCGCCGAGGGAGAACCCGAGCCAGATCTGGTCAGGTGCCATAGCCACCATCCACGTCGAGTTTCTGGCCGCTGATGAAGCGGGCACGGCCAGAGGCGAGGAAGCAGACCGCCTCCGCCACATCGCTGGCGCTGCCGAAGCGGCCCAGCGGTATGTTCCGCCTGGCCACGTCGAGAGCGCGTTCGTCGAGGTCGCCCGAGTCGATCAGGCGGGCTGCCATTCCGTCGGTCAGCATGCCGGGACCGACGCAGTTGGCCCGTACGCCGAACCGGCCCTCTTCCGCGGCGATCGCGCGGACGGCTGCCTCGACGGCGGCCTTCGGGATTGACGACAGCCCGTCGCGTACTGCGTATCGCCTGGTTGCGGCTGTGGTCACTGCCACCACGCTGCCCTGGCTCGCCCGCAGCATCGGGATCAGCGGCAAAATCGCGGTGAGGAAGGCGACCACGTCCTGCTCGAGCTGGCTGCGGAAGTCCTCCGCTCTGACCTTGCTCACATGGGTCATCGGCACATGCGGGCCGGCCGCGTAGACGACGGTGTGCACACCGTCGAAGTCCTCGCCGACGGTCGCGGCCACGCGTGCGCAGGCGGCCGCGTCGGTCAGGTCCAGCTGATAGGCGCGGGCCCGGCTAGGGTGCAGGGCCGCGAGTTCAGCCACCACCGGTGAGGCGCGCCGGTAGGTCATCGCCACCCCACTGCCCCTCGCGAGCAGCATCGCCGCGATGGCCGAGCCGAGCGAGCCGCTGGCGCCAAGAACCAGGGCGGCGCCTGCCAGCGCGGCGAACTCGCCCGGGCCGGACGGCGATGCGCTCGGCACCCGGCCGTTGCCAGCCGGCGCCTCGTCCCCGTTCGCTGCGTGCACGAGGCGAACCCTACCAAGCGCTTGCTCACTTCGCCTAGTGTGCCCGCCTACGGCACCGGCCCAGAGGCTAGTTTTCGACCGGTCGTTCGGTGCGTTACGTTGTCCCCATGGCCCAAGGTCCGGTCAGGAACGCCCGGTCAGGCTCGGCTGTCACGCCTCGCCGCGGGCGGCCGGGCTACGACCTGGAGTCGCTGCTCGCAGTAGCGGTGACGGTCTTCAACGAGCGCGGATACGACGGAACCAGCATGGAGGACCTGTCGCGCCGGCTCGGCATCGCCAAGTCCTCGATCTACTACCACGTGGACAGCAAGGAAGACCTGCTGGCGCTGGCGCTGGACCGGGCGCTCGACGGCCTGTTCTCCGTTGCCGACCAAGTGAGAGCTAGCGGCGGGCCCGCTATCGAGCGGCTCGAGCGGCTGGTCCGCGGCAGCGTGCGGGTGCTGGCCGACCGGCTGCCGTACGTCACCCTGCTGCTGCGGGCCCGCGGCAATACCGGCACCGAACGGAAGGCACTCGCCCGGCGGCGCGAATTCGACCAGATCGTGGCCGAACTAGTCGCCGAAGCAGAGCGCGACGGCGAAATCCGGCCCGACGTAGACCCGGCCATCACCGCGCGGCTGCTGTTCGGCCTCGTCAACTCCCTCGTCGAGTGGTACCGGCCAGCCCGGCACCCGGCTGTGCCGGCTGGCGCAAGGTCCTCCGGGGCGAGCGGGTCAAGCGCGGCGACCGAACTGGCGGACGCAGTGTGCGCAGTCGCATTCGACGGGCTGCGGATCCGGGCCGCCACATGAACCGGACCACCAGCGACGATCCGCGCCCGATCTTGCTCGTCGACGTGGACGGCGTACTGAACCCGTGGGACGCCGAGTCCTGCCCGGACGGGTTCGCCGAATACGAGTTCTTCCCGGGTGAGCGGGTGCTGCTGTCGCCAGCCCACGGCGGGCTGCTGACGTCGCTGGCCGAGGTTTACGAACTCGTCTGGGCGACCGCCTGGGAGTACAACGCGAACCGGTTCATCTGCCCGGTGCTTGCGCTGCCGATGCTTCCGGTCATCGAGTTCCCGGTCGACGGCCGCGATCCGCTGTTTCGTAAGCTGCCCGCCGTCCAGGAGGCAGTTGGCAACCGGCCGTGCGCGTGGATCGATGACGTGCATCTGCCCGACCATTACGAGTGGGCAGCCACCCGCGGCATACCCACTCTGATCGTCGACATCGATCCAGCCGAGGGCCTCACCAGCGCGGTGGCGCAGCAGCTTGCGCATTGGGCCGCCAACCTAGCGCCCGGCTAGCGGGTTGCGGCGCGGGATCGCACCGCAAACGAAGGCACCGGCGCAGGTTGCCGCGGCGCACAACACGAGCGCGCCGATGTAACCCGACACGGCCGGGGCGCCAGTGCCGGCCTGCGCAGACGACACGATGATCGCCGCGGCCAACTGGCTGCCGAGGGCGCCCCCGGTGTTGCGGACCACCGTGTTCACTGCGGTGGCCGATCCAGTGCGACCGGCAGGCACCGCCGAGATGACCTGGTTCGGCAAGGCAACGAGGCACAGCCAGAAGCCGGCCCCGAGCACTGAGGTGGCCGTGTAGACCTGCCACGGAGCATCGTGCCACGCAGCGAGGCTTGCGAAGCCTGCGGCACAGATCAGCTGGCCTGCGATCAGTTGCAGCCGGAGGCTGAACCTGCGATGCAGCAGGCCGGACGCCGGGCCGAGGAGCAGCTGCGCCCCAGCGGTCGGCAACATGAACAGGCCCGCACCCGTGACCGACGCGCCAAATCCGTAGCCGAACCGAGCGGGCGCCTGGACAAGTTCGGGGATGATCAGGAACGAGGCGTACATGCCGATGCCGATCAGCAGTGCCGCCGTGTTCGCGGGCCACACACCGCGCAGCCGCATCAGGCTCATATCCACCAGCGGGCTGGCACTGCGCACTTCCGCCAGGCCCCATGCCAGCAGGGTCACCGCGCCGAGCGCCAGCAGGCCCAGGGTCCTGATACTGCCCCAGTGCCAGCTGGCCGACTCGGCGACGGCGATCAGCACCGCCGACAGGCCGGCTGCCAGCAGCAGGGAAGAGCGCCACGGAACAGCAGCCCCGGCTTCGGAGGGACGGTCGGCCGGTATATAGCGAACAGCCAGCACGAGCGCGGCGGCTATGACGATAAGCGACAGCCAGAACAGCCAGTGGTAGGAGAGCCGGGTCATGATCGGTCCCGGCAGCACCAGGCCGAGGCCGCCGCCGATGCCGAGCAGCGACGACACCAGGCCGATTGCCCCGGGGACCCGCTCGCGTGGCAGCCGGTCCCTGATGATCGCGAACGCCAGCGGGTAGATGCCACCCGCCGTGCCCTGGATCACCCGGCCGGCCACGAGCTCACCGAGGTTGCCTGCGACCGCACAGAGCAGCGTGCCGCAGGCGAAGGTAGCCAGGCTGGCCAGCATCATGCGCCGCTTGCCCGCCACTTCGCCGAGCCGGCCAATGACCGGGGTGAGGACGCTGGCACTGAGCAGGTAGGCGGTCGAGATCCACGCGGCGCCGTCGGCGTTGACGCCGAGGCTGACCTGGATGCGCGGCAGGGCGGGGATGACGAGCGCCTGCATCATCGCGAAGACGGTTCCGGCGAGGGCAAGCACAGCGAGCAGCACGTTCGAGCGCACCGGCGAGGCGTCGGCCGGGGCACTACCAGCGGGCCTGGTCAGGGGAGGTGCGGAGGAGTTCACGAATGGCCTCCGAGGTTCGGTCCGGGGGGTTCGTGACTACGTTCAGCGCTCCAGCCAGGGGAGAGTCAACACGCGTCGCGACGCTGGGTGCCGCTCTGCCGCCTCGCTTGACTCTCCCCTTACCGGAGAGCCGAGACTTTCGGTATGCAGCAGCTGACCATCGGGGCGTTCTCGCGCCTCACTCACCTGAGCATCAAGACGCTTCGCTACTACCACGAAGTGGGACTGCTCGAGCCCGCAGTGGTCGATCCGGACAGCGGGTACCGCTACTACCGGCCGGGCCAGGCCCACTCTGCGCACCTGGTGAGGCGATTCCGCGATCTCGGCCTGCCGGTGGCCGACGTGAAAGCCGTCCTCGCCGCCCCCAGCCTGACTGCCCGCGACGCGATCCTGGCCGGCCACCTCGACCGGATGCGCGATCAGCTCCGGCAGACCGAGACCGCCGTCGACTCGCTGCGCCGGATGCTCGAAGGCGACGGTGCGGATGTCGCCATCGAGGAGCGAGTGCTCGAGGGCGGTCCCACGATCTGCCTCGCCGCCAAGGTCACCAGGGAGGATGTCGCCTCCTGGTTCTGGGAAGCCCTGGCCGGCCTCCGGGCGATGGCCGCGGCAGCGCGGCTCGAGCAGACCGGGCCGGCCGGCGCCCTCTACGACGATGAGCTGTTCACGCAGGACACCGGACACGCGCGGGTCTACCTGCCCGTCAGGGACTCGCCAGCACTCGACGGCACCGGTGCCCGGTGGGAGCTTCCGGCCGGCCCGTTCGCCGTCGCACTGCACGTAGGCGCACACAGTGATGTCGACCGAACCTACGCAGCGGTCGGCACGTACGCTGCCGCACACGGCCGCGACGGCGCCGGCCCGGTGCGTGAGCGATATCTCACCGATCCCCTCGACACCCCCGACAGCGCCCAGTGGCGGACCGAGATCTGCTGGCCACTGGCCCCGGCAGGCGCCCGCGCGAGCTAACCGGGGCAGACGGATATCGTCGGACCGGGAGGAACAGCGCAGTGATACTTAACCAGCTAGACGTCCCGATCGTGCTGGCGCCGCTCGCTGGCGGACCTAGCACGCCGCAGCTCGCCGCAGCCGTGAGCAATGCAGGCGGCCTTGGCTTCCTGGGCGCCGGTTACCTGTCCACCGATGTGCTGGGCGGCCAGATCAAGCAGGCACGGGAGCTGACCGGCGGCCCGCTCGGCGTCAACCTCTTCGTGCCGGGCAGCCCGGCGCGCTCAGAAGCAGTCGCCGAGTACGCGGCGGCGATCGCCACCGAGGCCCGCCTGGCCGGTGTCGAACTCGGGCAGGCCAGATTCGACGACGACAACTGGCCGGCGAAGCTTGCCCTGCTGACAGCAGATCCCCCGGCCGTCACGTCGTTCACCTTCGGCTGCCCCGAACCGGACGTGATCGCAGCCCTGCAGGCCGCCGGCAGCGAAGTCTGGGTCACCGTAACGACACCGGCCGAGGCGGCGCTGGCCACCCTGGCCGGCGCAGACGCGCTAGTGGCTCAGGGCAGCGAAGCCGGCGGTCACCGCGGCAGCTTCACCGATGACCCGGCTGACGACTCGGGCGGCGGCTTCGGGCTGCTGTCGCTGCTTCAACTGGCCCGCAACTACACCAGCCTGCCGCTAGTCGCCGCGGGCGGCATCAGCACCGGCGAGGGCATCGCCGCGGTCCTTGCGGCAGGCGCGGCGGCAGCCCAGCTCGGCACCGCGTTCTTGCGCTCCCCTGAGGCGGGCACGTCGCAACTGCAGCGGACCGCGGTCGCGAGCAGCACACCGACGGCGATGACGCGCGCATTCACCGGACGGCTTGCCCGCGGCATCCGCAACCAGTTCCTCGACGAGCACAGTCACCACGCCCCGGCTGCATATCCCGACATCCACCACCTGACCAGCCCGGTGCGAGCCGCCGGGCGCAGCAGCGGCAACGCGGACCTGGTCAACCTGTGGGCCGGGCAAACGCATGAGCTCAGCCGCGAGCTCCCGGCGGCCGATCTGGTCGCCACGCTGATGAGCGACGCTCGCGCGGCACTGCAAGCGGCGGCCAGCCGCTACCCGGCCGGCTGAATTGATCTTCACCAGGTACGCACCGCTCTTCGGATCGCCGATCGCCTGGTAAATCGGCATATCCGGGGCTACTAGAGTTTCCTCTGCTCAGCCTGACATGATGCGGGCCATAACAAACCTTGCGCAAGGGAACGTGGCAGTGACCAATAGCAGCAGCGACACCGGCGCGCAGCCGGCTGGCGATCTGTTCTCGGTATCCGGCAAAGTGGCTGTCGTCACTGGCGGCTCACGCGGGATCGGCGCGATGATCGCCCGCGGCCTGGTCCGCGCCGGCTGTCGCGTTTACATCACCGCCCGTAAGGCCGAGGCCTGCGACGCGAAGGCGGCCGAGCTAGTCGGCCTTCGGCGAGTGCATCTCCGTCCCGCTGGACCTGGCATCGCCAGGTTCTGCCGACGAACTCGTGCGGGTCATCGGCGAGCGCGAGGACCGGCTGCACATCCTGGTCAACAACGCCGGCGCTACCTGGGGAGCGCCGCTCGAGGAGTATCCGCTGGACGCGTTCGACAAGCTGTTGAACATCAACATCAAGGCGCTGTTCGAGCTGACCGTGCGGAGCCTGCCGCTGCTGCGCGCCGCCGCCAGCCCGCAGGATCCGGCGCGCGTGATCAACATCGGGTCGATCGACGGCCTGCGGCGTGCCGGCCATGGAGAGCTACGCCTACAGCACGACCAAGGCGGGCGTGCACATGCTGACCCGGCACCTGGCTAGCAGGCTGGCGGCGGAGTCGATCACGGTCAACGCCATCGCGCCAGGCCCGTTCGACAGCAAGATGATGGCGTTCGCGCTCGATGACCCGCAGACGCGCGCGGCGATCGCGGCCAGCGTCCCGCTCGGCCGGATCGGCGAGCCTGACGACATGGCCGGCGCCGCCATCTTCCTGGCCTCGCGTGCCGGGCGGTACCTGACCGGCGCGGTCATCCCGGTCGACGGTGGCTTGTCCACGATCAACGGCTGAGCAAACCGGCCCGCGTCGGCACGTTTCATGCGAGCGTGCACCGTATAACGGATATACCGGGCGTCAAAGTGGCACGGTCGCATGAAACGTCGCACCTGTCCCATGAAACGTCGCGCCGACGCCCGGCCGGGGCCGACTATTCGCCTGCCGCCAGGCCTATCCGCCGGCCAGCGCTGCGCCGATCCGGCGCAGCTGCGCAGTGGCGCCGCCGAGCGCGAACTCGTTGTGCATTGGCTGCCGAGAAGTAGCGATGCACTGCGCCGTCCATGTCGATGCCGACGCCGCCGTGAACATGCACCGCAGTGTGCGCGACCCGGTGACCGCCCTCGGCCGCCCAGAACTTGGCCGTCGCGATCTCGGTCTCGGCAGGCAACCCGGCCGCCAGCCGCCAGGCGGCCTGCCACAGCGTGAGCCGGATGCCCTCGACGTCGATGTAGCCGTCGGCCAGCCGCTGCGAGACGGCCTGGAAGCTGCCGATCGGCTTGCCGAACTGCTCGCGGCTGCGCGCGTAGGCCGCGGTCAGCTCCAGCGCGCGCTCGGTCACGCCGAGCTGGAGCGCGCACAGGCCCACGGTCGCGCGGGCCGCCAGCCAGCCGGCGATGTCGCGGCCAGCCGCGATGCCGCCGAGGATCCGGTCGTCCGGTACATCCGCGCCGGCCAGCTCGATCAGCGCGGTCCCGTCGCCGCCGGTGACCTGCTGCGGCCGCACCGTCACGCCGGGGTCGCCAACGGCGACGAGGAAGACTGCCACGCCCGACGGCGTGCTTGCCGGAACGAGCAGCACGTCAGCGGCCGTGCCCGCCAGCACGGTGGTCTTGGTGCCGGTCAGCTGCCAGCCGCCGTCGGACTGGTGCGCCGTCGTCGCCGGGGCGCACGGGTCCTCGCTGTCCTCCTCCGCCAGCGCGGCCGCCAGGATCACCCCGCCCCGAGCGGCCGGCCCGGCCCAGCGCTGCCGCTGGCCGGCGTCTGCCGAACTCGGCTGATCGCCGCTGCGCCGAGGACGATCGAGGCCAGGTAAGGAACCGGCGCGACTGTCCGGCCGATCTCGACGAGCACGCTGCACTGCTCGAGCAGGCCGAATCCGGCTCCGCCGGCCGCCTCAGGCAGCGCCGCTGACAGGACCCCGGCCTTCGCCAGCTCGGACCACAGATCGCGGTCGAACCGCGGGCCACCGGATTCGATCTCGCGCAGCCGTTCCACAGTGACCCGGTCGGTCAGGATCTGGCGGGTCAGAGCGCCGAGCTCGTCCTGAGCAGGCGTGGCGGAGAAGTCCATCGTTTCCTCTCGAATTCGAGCCTCGTGCGGCCTTGCTCGCCGCGGCTACCGGCGGCTGAGCGGCAGGCCCAGCGCGGCGGCGCCGATGATGTCCCGCTGGACTTCGTTCGTGCCGCCGCCGAACGTGAGGATCAGCGCAGAGCGCTGCATCCGCTCGATCCGCCCGGCGAGCACCGCGCCCGGCGACCCCGCCCGGACCTCGGCGCCCGGACCGAGCACTTCCATCAGCAGACGGCAGACCTCGATGGTCAGCTCGGTGCCGTACACCTTGGTGGCGGAAGCGGCAGCCGGGCCGGGCGAACCCGCTGCCGCCGCGATCCGCCAGTTGACCAGCTTGAGGAAGTCGGCCTTGGCGTGCACCCGGGCAAGGTTGAGCTGGACCCATTCCTGGTCGATGACGCGGCGCCCGTCGGCGAGCTTGGTCGGACCTGGCCCAGTCAGTCACGTCCGCGAGCGCCGACTGCACCGGAGCAGCCGACGTCAGCGCGACCCGCTCGTGATTGAGCTGGTTGGTGATGAGCGGCCAGCCCTTGTTCTCCTCGCCGACGAGATTGCCGGCCGGCACCCGGACGTCGGAGTAGTAAGTCGCGCTGGTGGTCACGCCGGCGAGGGTGCTGACCGGCGTCCAGGAGAACCCGTCCGCATCGGTCGGCACGATGATGATGGACAGGCCCTTGTGCCTGGGTGCGTCGGGATCGGTGCGACACGCCAGCCAGACATAGTCTGCGTACTGGATCAGGCTGGTCCACATCTTCTGACCGCTGATCACGTAGCTGTCGCCGTCGCGGACGGCCCGGGTTCGCAGGGAGGCCAGGTCGGTGCCTGCGCCCGGCTCGGAGTAGCCGATCGAGAAGTGCAACTCGCCGGCCGCGATCGCGGGCAGGAAGCGCTGCTTCTGCTCGGCCGTGCCGAAGCGCATGATCGTCGGGCCGACCGTGTTGATGGTGAGAAACGGCACCGGCACACCCGCCTTCGCCGCTTCGTCGGTGAAGATCAGCTGGTCGAGGACCGACCTGTCCTGGCCGCCGTACTCGGCCGGCCAGCCGATCGCTAGCCAGCCGTCGCGGCCGAGCTGGCGGACTACTTCCTTGTAGGCCTCGCCGTCGCCGTACTCGCCGTCCGAGCCTGACAGCGCCGCACGCAGGTCGGGCGTCATCAGCTGGGCGAAATAATCTTGCAGTCGCTGGCGAAGCTGTTCCTGCTCAGCAGTGTAGCTGATCTGCATTCAGTCCCCTGTCCTCAGCTAGCACTGGGGCTCAACTAGAACGTGTTCTAGCAAATGCTAGCTGAGCGGCCCCGCGTTTCCCAGGTCTCCCGGCGGCGATCTTGACCTTGTCACATCACCAAACCGGGTCCTGACCAGGCATAATCTCTGGCCGGGATACACTCGCAAGGGTGGCTGCCGTGTCAGGGGGGACCGGCGATGACCGGGTCGCGGGCGAACAGGCGGCGTTGCGAAGGGTAGCGACGCTGGTAGCCCGCGGGGCGCTGCCAGGGAAGGTATTCGCTGCGGTCACCGAGGAGGCTGGGCGGCTGCTGGGCGCTGATCATGCGGCGATGGGCCGGTATGACTCCGACGGGGCGAGAACGGTGGTGGCCGCGTGGACCAATACCGGCGCTGACTACCCCATGGGCCGGGCAATGCTCGGCGGGCGGAACCTGCACACGAAGGTGTTCGAGACTGGCCAGGCGGCCCGGATCGATGACCACGATCGCGCCTCGGGCCCGATCGGGGAGGCCTTCCGCGAGTTCGGGGTCCGCGCTGCCGTCGGCGTGCCGATCAGCGTGGAGGGGCGCCTGTGGGGCGTCATGATCGTGGGCTCCAGGAGCCAGCCACTGCCGGCGGACACAGAGGCCAGGCTGGCCAGGTTCACCGAGCTAGTCGCGACCGCGGTCGCCAACGCCCAGGCCCGCGTCGAACTGCGCGAGTTCGCCGAGGAGGAGGCCGCGCTCCGGCGGGTGGCAACGCTAGTGGCCCGGGCGGCGCCGCCGGCCGAGGTGCTGACAGCGGTCACCGAGGAGGCCGCGCGGCTGCTGCGTGCTGAGCACGCGACGATGGGCCGGTACGGCCCGGACGGCACCAGAACGGTGGTTGCCTCCTGGGACAGCCGCGGGCCGCCGTTCCCCGTCGGCACCCGGTGGAAGCTCGGCGGCCACAACCTCAGCACGAAGGTGTTCCAAACCGGCCAGGCGGCCCGGATCGACGATTACACCAGCACCTCCGGCGCTGTCGCCGAAGCCGTGCGCGGCTACGGAATCCGCACGGCAGTCGGCGTTCCGGTCAGCGTCGAGGGCCGCGTGTGGGGCGTCATGATGGTCGGATCGTCCCGCACGGAGCCACTGCCTGCCGCTACCGAGACACGGCTAGCCGGATTCACCGAGCTGGCCGCCACCGCGATCGCCAACGCCGAGGCGCAGGCTGCCCTGACTGCATCCCGGGCACGGATCGTGGCCACCGCCGACGCCACTCGCCAGCGCATCGAGCGCGACCTGCACGACGGTGCGCAGCAGCACCTGGTCTCCCTCGCCCTGGACCTGCGGGCCGCGCAATCGGCCGCACCACCGGGCACCGGCGACCTCGCCGAGCAGCTGGACCGCCTGGCTACCGGCATGGACGACGTGCTAGAGGACCTGCGCGAGATCGCCCGCGGCTTGCACCCCGCAATCCTGGCCGACGGTGGCCTGCGCCCCGCCTTGAGAACGCTAGCGCGCCGGTGCGCCATCCCCGTCCGCCTCGACATCCAGGTCGGGGAACGGCTGCCCGAGCCGATCGAGATTGCCGCCTATTACACCGTCTCCGAGGCTCTGACCAACGCGACCAAGCACGCCAGCGCCACCGCTGTCGAGATCGAGGTGGCTGCCAGCAACGGCGTCCTGCACATGCGCGTCCGCGACGACGGGCAAGGCGGTGCGGACTTCGTCCATGGCTCCGGCCTAGTCGGGCTCAGGGACCGAACCGAAGCCCTTGGCGGCCGCCTCCAGTTGCGCAGCCCGCCCGGCGGAGGCACCACCCTGGAGATCACGCTTCCGCTCGGCGAGGCGAGTACCCGAGAGCAGCCCGACGATGCCAGTTAGCCGATCCCGGTTGGACAATGCCAGTTAGCGGCGCCTGCGCCTGTAGGCGGGCATGGCCGGACCGCTTCCGGTGAGGTGGAATGCGAGCAGCGCTAGACCAGCAAGCATCAAGCTAAACGGCGCGAACACGGCATCGGTAGCGATGCCGGCCGCGTTGATAATGAACGCGATCGCGAAGAGCACTGCGGCGATGAGCGCAAGCATGTCTGTCACTCTCCCTGGTTACGGAAATCTCAAGGCGCCCGAACTACCCGGAATCTCGCGACTCACTCCGGCACCAGCTGCTTATCGTTCCGGCCCGGCCGGCGAGCCGGTCGTGACTGGCAGGCATGTCAAGATTGGGCGATGAGCAGCCCACGCGAGACCGCCCTGGACCTGATCGCTTTCCTCGACGCCGCGCCATCGCCTTATCACGCGGCGGTCGAGGCACTCCGGCGGCTGACCGCTGCGGGCTTCACCGAGGTGCCGCAGGGCGGAGCCTGGCCGACCGGTCCGGGGCGACACGTGGTGGTGGACGGCGGCTCGCTATTTGCCTGGGTGGTGCCCGAGGGCGCCGCTCCGGACGCGCCATTCCGGCTGCTCGGCGCGCACACCGACAGCCCGACGCTGCGGGTGAAGCCGCGGCCTGACACTGGTCAGGCCGGCATTCGTCAGCTAGGCGTCGAGATCTACGGCGGCGCCCTGCTCAATTCGTGGCTGGACCGCGACCTCGGTCTGGCCGGGCGCGTGGTGGTGCGGACAGCAGACGGTCCGCAGGTCCGGCTGATCCGGGTACACCGCCCGGTGCTCCGGGTGCCACAGCTTGCCATTCACCTGGACCCGGACATCGTGACGGGCGGCCTCAAGCTAGACGCCCAGCAGCACGTAGTTCCTATGTGGTCGCTAGGCGAGCCGGACCCGGGCGGATTCGGCCGGTTCCTGGCCGCCGAGCTAGGCGTCGGCGCGCAGGACGTGCTCAGCCATGACATCGTGACTTACGACCTCGCTGGCGGCACGCTGGCCGGAGTCAACGAGGAATTCGTTAGCTCAGCCCGCCAGGACGACCTGACCTGCTCCTATGCATGCGTTTCTGCGCTGTGCACGGTCGCGCCGCGCCCTGCACCGCAGCATGTCAGCGCCGTTGTGCTGTTCGATAACGAGGAAATCGGGAGCCGGTCGGCGACTGGCGCCGACGGCGCCTGGCTCGGCCGCCAGCTTGAGCGCACCGTGCTGGCCCGCGGCGGAAGCCGTGACGATTTCCTGCGCGCGGTTACCGGATCGCTGCACGTCTCCGCCGACATGACGCACGCGACGCACCCCAACTATCCCGATAGGCATGAGCCCCGGCACTGGATCTCGCTCGGCGGCGGCCCGGTGATCAAGGTCAGCGCGAACGTGCTGTACAGCACGACCGCACCGACTCAGGCCGCCTTTCTGCTCGCCGCCGAGCAGGCCGGCGTCCCGGTCCAGTACTTCGTCAACAAGAGCGGGATGCGCAGCGGGTCGACGATCGGCCCGATCGTCGCCGCCGGCCTGGCGATGCCCACCGTGGATGTCGGCAACCCGGCCCTGGCCATGCACTCAGCGCGCGAGCTCTCCGGTACTGCGGATGCCGCGATGCTGACAGCGGCACTGACCGCTTTCCTCAACCCCGCCTAGCGCTGACGCTGAGCTCGCCTACCTGGCGCGCGTGCGAAGTCGAGCGCCTCGGTAGCTAGCGACAGCCAGTCCAGGTCGGAACCGGGGTGCAGGCTCAGCCACTCCCGCATCGGAGTGCCCTTGTTGGCGTCGAAGGCTATCCCGTTGCCGGATCTGATCAGCGCGGTCACCCGGCTGGCTGGCAGCTTCACCACCAGCCGGCCGCGCACCAGCATCGCGAAGATCTTGCCTTCGTACCGAAGCCCGCTACGGCCGAACCCG
This sequence comes from uncultured Actinomycetota bacterium, assembly GCA_963831615.1. GTDB lineage: Bacteria > Actinomycetota > Actinomycetes > Streptosporangiales > Streptosporangiaceae > JAJYUU01. Next base: position 1,045,838 of record CAWHQU010000011.1, read on the forward strand.
CCGCCGCCGCGCGGTGGCGTGACGCCGTCGATCCCCATCAGCTCGTCGACGAGGTCCTCGTACTGAAGCCGGATCGGGTCGCTGGCTGTCACGGGCGCCAGGCTAGACCGCAGGACTGACAGTTCGGCTACCTCGTCGACCGCGAGGAAGCGATGTCGTTGAGGGCATCGCCGATCTGCCGGAATGCCAGCACCGTGACGACCAGCACGATCAGGGCCGGGTACACCTCCCACGGGTAGCCGTCGAACAGGTCGTTCACCCCGTCCGTCAGCATGGTGCCCCAGTCCGCGAACGGCGGCGGCGGGCCGAGGCCCAGGAAGCTCAGCGCGGACAGCGCATAGATCGAGTCGGCCACCGCGAACGTCGCCGTGACGATGAAGATGTTGAAGGTGTTCGGCACCATGTGCCGGAACAGTATGCGCATCCGCGTCGAGCCCATCGCGGTCGAGGCCTGCACGAACTCGCGGCTCCGCAGTGACAGCACCTGGGCGCGGACTAGCCGGCAGACATAGGGCCAGGACAGCAGCGTCAGCAGCAGGATGATCGTTGTCAGGTTCAGCACGAACATGCTGGACACGATCAGCAGCAGGATGAACGTGGGCACGGCTAGCAGCGTGTCGACGATCCGCATCAGGAACGCGTCCGCGATGCCGCCGAGCATGCCGGAGATCGCGCCGTACAAGGCACCTATGACGGTGCTCGCGATCGCCACGGCGAACCCGAGCTCCAGCGACGACTGACCGCCGACCATCAGCCGGCCGAGGATGTCGATCCCGTACTCGTCGGTGCCGAGCGGATGACCGTTTCCTGGCGGCAGGTTCGCCAGGTTCAGGTTGACGGCAGTCTGGTTCGTCCGGTAGATGAGCGGCCCGACGAAGCAGAACAGCACCAGCAGCAGCACCACAGCGAAGCCGCCGATCGCCCGCTTGCTGTGCTTGATGTCGTCCCAGAAGAGGTTCTTGCCCTCGGTCCTGCTGGTTACCTCGCCGCCTTCCGGCGCGATGCCCAGTGGTCCGGCGACCGCTGCGCCGTCAGACTGCATGCCGGATCCTTGGGTCTAGGACGCCGTAGGCGACGTCCGCTGCGAGGTTTCCGGCAACGGTCGCCACGCCGATGATGAGCGTCGCGCCGAGCATGACCGGGAAGTCGTGGGCCAGCGCCGACTGCCAGAACAACAGGCCCATGCCGGGGAAGTTAAAGATCGCTTCCGCGATTACCGCGCCGGCCACGATATCGGGCAACGCCAAACCGAGGATGGTAATGATCGGCAGCACGGCGTTGCGGAGCAGGTGCCGGGTCAGGATCATCCGCTCTGCCAGTCCTTTGGCGCGGGCCGTGCGAATGTAGTCCTGCGCCAGTTCCTCGATCGCAGACGAGCGCATGTACTGGCTGAAGCCGGCCACGTTGTTGATTGACAGCACGACTACCGGCAGTATCAGCGCATTGGGATCGGCGAACAGCCCGCCGACCGAGCTGATCCCAGGGGAGAGGTTGGGCTGGAGCAGGTGGAAATGCACGCTGAATATCGCGATCAGCAGCAGGGCTTCCATGAAGTCCGGCGCCGAGTACAGCGTGAACCAGGTGCCTGCCACGATGTCGTCTCGCACCGTCCCGTGGTGCATGGCCTGGTACACGCCCATCGGCAGGCCGATGATCAGCGCGAGCAGAGTTGAGATGCCGAGGAGCACTGCGTCGCGCGGCAGCCTCTGCGCGATCAGGGTGGAGACCGGCTGCCCGGCAACGTAGCTGATGCCGAAGTTGCCGTGCAGCACGTGATCGCAGTAGAGCCAGAACTGCACGGGCAGCGGGCGGTTGAGCCCGTAGGTGTTGTTGAAGAGCGCGATCCTGGCGGGGGTCGCCTTCAGCCCGAGGACAGCCTTGGCAGTGCTGCCTGGCTCAAGGTGCACCAGGATGAAGGTCAGGATCATGACGCCGATGATGACGGCGACTGACTGCCCGACGCGCCGGATGAGGAACCAGGTCATGAAGCTGGCTTTGTGTAGTACCACACCTCGGGATTCAGCAGGCCGGAGAACGGATTGAGCGGCGTAACTCCCGCGAGGTTGTTCTTGTACACGAAGACCGTTGATGCGTTCGGCAGCCATAGCAGCGGAAGCTGCTTGGCGGCGTAGTCTTCGTACGCGAAGAACGCCGAGTCACTCGAGCCGTACTCGGTGGCCTCGATGAGGTTGTCCATCTCCGGCGTGGAGTATCCGCCGTAGTTGCCGTTGGCGTCGGTGTTGAACTCACCGGCCCCGGACGGGTCCATCAGGTACTCGTTGTAGCCGTACTGCTCCAGTTGCCAGTCGTTGCACGTCGCGGCCGGGTGTGACTGGGCGTTGCAGGTGCCGGTCGTGGACACCAGGGTGTTGAATGGCTCGGACTTGAGGGTGATCTTGACGCCGCCGAGCGATTCCGAGGACTGGAAGGCGGCGTTCTGCTCGTCGAACGACTCGGTGCCTGAGGCGAACAGCAGCTGGAAGGTCAGCGGCTCGTTTGCGGTGATGCCCGCGCCGCACTCGCCTGCAGCCGTCCCTGGACTCACGCAGGTGTCCGTACCGCCGGGCACTACCTTCCAGCCATGGGCCTTGAGCAGCGCGATCGCCTTGGCCGGGTCGTACTGGTACGGGCCGCCGGCCTTCTCCAGCGGTGAGTCCCACTGCTGGCCGTAGATTGTCGGCACCGGGCCGTTGCCGGGATCGGCGTAACCTGCGAACGCCTTCTGCACGATCTGCTTCCGGTTGATCAGGTACTCCATTGCCTGCCGGATGTAGAGCTGGCGCAACAGCAGGCCTGCGACCGGAGCGTAGAAGTTCGGCAGGATCTCGGCCACGCCCGGGCTTGGCACCTGGGCCACCGAGTAGCCCTCCGCCTTGAGCGCGGGCACCTGCCTGATGTCGTTCAGCGGCACATCGCCGATGCTGAGGCTGGTGTTGGACCGCAGCGTGTCCATCTCGGCGGTGTCGGTGGTGTACGGCGCCCAGATCGCCTTGTTCAGGACTGGCTTGTCCGGGCCCGAGTAGTTCTTGTTCGGTACCCAGGCGTAGTAGCCGTTGCTCTGGAACGCCGCTAGCTTCCACGGACCGTCCACAACCTGCCAGAGCGGGTTCGTGGCAAACGTGCTCATCTGTGAGCCTTGCGCTTGCAGGAAGTTCCACACTGACTTGGCGCCTGCCGTGGTCTGGTCGTAGTTGCCGACCTTGCCGGAGGCGGAGGTCTTGTCCCAGGCGTGCTGCGGTATCAGCGGGATCGTCGCCAGCACGTTGTCGGTGTAGAACTCCGGGTTGTACGACCGGGTCAGGTCGATTACCACCGTGTGGATGTTCGGCGTGAGCACCTTCGCCACATCCACCGGGAACAGGCCCTGGACATAATCGAACCAGTCGTTGTAGTTCGCCTTGAGCAGGTCGTAGGCGAAGGTGAAGTCCCTGGCCGTGATCGGCGCGCCGTCGGACCACTTCCACGGCTTGAGCACGATCGTGATGACCTTGTCGTTGTCCGAGTAGGTCAGTGAGCTGTACAGGCTCTCCTGGGGATTAGGCACAGAGTTCGCGCCGTCGCCCGAGTACACCAGCGGCGGCCAGAGCCCCAGTGTGAGATCACCGTTGTAGCCGTTGGAGTTCGTCGCGGGCACCATCGGGAAGATGAAGTTGGGCGAAGCGCCGACCTCGGCGATCGTCACGGTGCCGCCCTTGATCTTCTGGCCCTTCACGGCAGAGCCCCCGCCGATCGTTCCGCCGCCGCCTCCGCCGCAGGCTGCCACCAGAGTTGTCAGTGCTAGTGCGGCAGCTGTCAAAGCTAGTTTGCGGGTCGTATGCATTCGACAACTCCTCCGGCCCGAGCGGCTCGCGCCAAGAAAATCTTTCGCCTTACCTACCATGTGAGTAGGTATTATACGGTGATTCAGCGGGATTTTTGAGAGGTGTCAGCCAGGTTTAACCACACTGTGACACTTCGGGCGGTTCCACAGTCCTGCCTGGGCGGCTGGCCCGGGCGGCTGGCCTGGGGAGCGCTCCTGGCTAACGGCGCAGCCGGGCCGCGGCGTCCCGCAGCGCGTCGTCAAGGGGCGTGGGCTGGAGCCCGAACGTCTCCGTCGTGGCGCTCGAGTCGAGCACGAACGGCGCGGTGAACTGGTATCGCGTGGTCCGCAGTTCCTTGATCAGCGGGGAGAACACGCCCACCGCCCACATCACCGGATACGGGATGGCCGTCAGCTTAGCCGCGGGCGCGCCGTTGACCTCGGCGAAGCGGGTCGCCAGCTGTCGGACTGTCAGCGCCGGGCCGGTAGGAACCAGCCACGCCTGGCCGTATGAGCGCTCGTCGGCCGCTACCGTCACCAGGGCGCGGGCGCAGTCGGTGATCGAGGTCCAGCTGTGCGGCACGTCCAGCGGCCAGGGCGAGTATCCCCGTGAGCCCGCCAGCAGCGGCTTGCCCAGCTGCGTCGACAGCAGCGAGTTCTGCTCGATGTAATCGCTCGCCCGGACTTCGGTAGTGCGGATCCGGCCGTCCTGCTGCGCGGCAAGCGCGTCCTGCCACATCTGCGAGCGGAGCCGGAGCTTGGGATGGGTCGCAGCAAGCGGCGTCTTCTGGCTGATCGGGCCGCGGACCGGCCCGTAGCCGTACAGGTTGCTCATCGTGGCCAGCACGGCCCCGCTGCGCTCAGCGGCCGTAAGCAACGCCGCTGCCAGCGGCGGCCAGTCGGTGAACCACTGGTGGTACTGCGGGTTCGCGCAGTTATAGAGTGCGGCGGCGCCAGCCGAGAGCTCGGTCAGCCGCTGCGCGTCAGTCGCGTCGGCGGCGACTCGCTCGATCCCTGGGTGCTCAGGTCCGCTGCCGTGCCGGCTGACTACGCGGACGTGCTCGCCACGCTCAGCCAGCAGTACGGCGACAGCGGATCCGACTGCCCCTGCTCCGACGATGACGTGCTCGGACATTCGCTTCTCCTGTTCTTTTCAGAGAGCACTGCTCTCTCTTGTAAGCATCAGTCTGCCAGCAAGCCGACGGGACTGCAAGAGCAGTGCTCTCGAATGTGTGCAACAATCTTGGTTATGCCAGCCGCATCCATCCGGGCACGGGTCCGGGCAGAGATGATCGACGAGATCAAGACGGTCGCGCGTCGTCATCTGGCGGCCGACGGGGCGAACCTGTCGCTCCGCGCCGTCGCCCGCGACATGGGCATGGTGTCGTCGGCTTTGTACCGCTACTTCGCCAGCCGGGACGACCTGCTGACGGCCCTCATCATCGACGGATACGACGACCTCGGGCACGCGGTGGAAACAGCGGATGCCGCCGTCACGGACCGGGCCCGGCTCCGGGTCCGGTGGCTCAGCGCGGCCCGTGCCGTGCGGACCTGGGCACTGGCCAATCCTGCCGAATATGCGCTGCTGTATGGCAGCCCGGTACCCGGTTACGCCGCCCCGCAGGACACGATCGCCGCTGCTGCCAGGACCCCGGTAGTGCTCGCGCGGATCCTGACCGACGGGTACGCCTCCGGCGCGGTCGCCGGGCCTGGTCTCCAGCCGTCGCCGCCGCTGCCCGGCCCGGTTCGCGCCGACCTGGCCCGTGCACGCGACCAGATCGCTGCCGGGCTGCCCGAAGAGATTCTGCAGACCGGCCTGACGTCCTGGCTGCAGCTGTTCGGCGTGGTGAGCTTCGAGCTGTTCGGCCAGTTGAACAATGTGATCGACGCTCGTGCCGAGTTCTTCGACCACCAGATGGAACAGATGGCCGACCTCATGGGTATCTACTAGCGAAGGTCCGCGGTTGGTCGCGGCATCGAGGGAGGGCACATGGCATCGGAGCTGGCTGAGCGGCTCGGAACGTTTGGTATCTGGCGGGCCGTTACCCAGTCGACGCCCGAACTGGCGGTCGCCATCGAGAGCCTCGGGTACGGCGCCCTCTGGCTGGGCGGCTCACCGGACGGCGACCTCGCCATCGCCGACGACCTGCTGAGCGCGACCACCACGCTTGCCGTCGGCACCAGCATCGTGAACATGTGGAAAGACGACGCGGTCACGGTCGCGCAATCGTATGCCCGGCTTCAGGCCAAGCACCCCGGTCGCTTTGTGCTCGGCGTCGGTGCAGGCCACCCGGAGGCAATACCGCACTACGCCAGCCCGTACGACACTCTCGCGACGTACGTGGACCAGCTCGTTGCTAACCACGTTCCCGCTGGTCGTATTGTTCTTGCCGCGCTCGGCCCTAGAGTGCTGCGGCTCGCAGCCGACGCTGCCGGAGGTGCGATCCCGTACCTGGTGCCGCCGGAGCACACCCGCCAGGCGCGCGAGATTCTCGGCCCGGACCTGCTGCTGGCGCCGGAGCACAAGGTCGTGATCGACACCGACGTGACGCGGGCACGGGCACTGGGGCGCAAGCGGGTCAGCAACCCGTATCTGCATCTGGTCAACTACACCTCGAACCTGCGCCGCCTCGGCTTCACCGACAAGGACCTGGCCGACGAGGGCAGCGACGGGCTGGTCGACGCGCTCGTCGCGCACGGCAGCCCCGACCAGGTCGCCGCGCAGCTGGGCGCGCACCTCCAAGCAGGAGCCGATCACGTGTGCGTGCAACTGCTGACCGAGGCCGATGCTGATCCGCTGCCCGGCTATACCGAGCTGGCCAGCGCGCTCGCGCTGTTAGCCGGACGGTAGGACCTAGGCGGCCGGCCGGACCGCGACGACGAGCGGCCGCGCCGAGCGGAACGGCTCAGCCGTGGCCGGGCACCGCCATCTCGCCAAGCTCTGACCAGTCGTCTTGCGGGATTTTGAAGTTCACGATCCGCGGTGTCTCCGCCAGGTGCGCGGGCAGCGTCTGCTGCGCTTCGCTGAAGTGCGCTGACTGCACGTGCGCGGCGCCTGCATCGTCGTCACGAAACGCCTCGACCAGCACATACTCGTTCGGGTCGTCGACGCTGCGAGACCAGTCGAACCACATGCAGCCCGGCTCACCGCGGGTGGCCCTGGTGAACGGCCCGGCGATCTCCGGCCAGGCGTCAGCGTACTGCGGCAGGATCCGGAACTTGGCAGTGATGAAGATCATGAAGTCTCCCGTCGAGGCGGCTACAGGACGATGATCCCGCCGCCCGGTGCCATCGGCTAGGTGATCAGCTGTTTCGGTTTGCGGACGGTCCCGACACCGCCGGTAACCAGGCTGGCGCGCCAGTCCAACCGCCACGGCGTCGTCGCCGTCATAGCGGTGTCAGCCTTTCTCATTAAGGAGCACACCATGAAGCTGATGATCAGATCACCCCGGCGCACGGTCATGGCCGCGGCTATCGCCAGCGCCGCGATCCTGTTGCCTGCCGTTGCTCTCGCCTCTTCAGGAGGGTCTGGGACGTCCGCAGCTGCGCTCGCCGCAAGGACTGCTAGCACCGGCGCGGCTGAAGCCACAGCGGCGCAATCGCATGGCGTTTCCGAGCCGCGATGCGTCCGTAGCTGGCTGACCTCCTGGGTGGGCGTTCCTGGTGGCCTGGCCGCTGGCAGCGCCTACTACCAGCTTGAGATTTCCAACGTCTCCGGACAGACCTGCACGCTGTACGGGTTCCCCGGCGTGTCAGCGCTCGCCGCCGATGGCAGGCAACTCGGCCGTGCGGCCGCCCGAGACTACGGTGAGACCGAGTTGACCGTCACCCTGCAGCCCTACCAGACCGCTCATGTCGTGCTGCAGATCACTGATGTTGGCAACTTCTCCCCCAGGGCCTGCCATCCGGCCACCGCGCAAGCGCTGCGCGTGTACGCACCCGGTGACTACACCTCGATGAAGATCCGGTTCACGCTCCGCGGCTGCGCCCGCAGGGGGCCGGTTTACCTGCACGTGAGCACCACGATCGCCGGCACCGGCATTCCCGGGTACACGGGCTGAGGATTTTCCGGGAAACGGGCACTACTCGATCGCAGCCGGCCGTCAGGAACTGGCGGCCGGCTGGTGTCTCCGGCCGCGGTCGCATCGCAGTGTGCGGGTGACATCACAGCACCGCACGGAACTCGGCGGCCAGCGCAGACACCGCGTCACGCAAGCGGCTCACGCTCGGGCCAGCCGACAGCAGCGACCGGGACGCGCTCGGCATCACCCGGTCCGGGCAGGCCGCGAACACCGTCGCCACATCGGCCGCGTGGCACCCTGCGCGCCGACGCCGGGCGCAAGGAACAGGCAGTGCGCGGCGGCCAGGTCGAGCTCCGGCGTCATGTGGGTCGGGACCGATCACGGCGCCGACCGGGCCGATCCCGCCGGGCGCCAGCCGTGGTTCAGCGCGCCGATCTGCCGCAGCAGGTCCTGCTCGACGGAGCCCCGGTGCCTGGCTCAGGCTGCGCCGCCCGTCTCAGCGGCCTGACTGTCTGCGCCGTCTGCACTGGCCCGGCCTTCCGGATTCGAGGACCGCGTGACGACAAGCAGGCAGCTGCCGGACTCGGCCGCCCGGGACACGAACGTGCCCATCGCGCCGAGGCCGAGGTAGGGATGCACGGTGATCGCATCGGCCGCAAGCGGCGCGCCCTTGCCGAGGTACGCCTCGGCGTAGGCGTCGTTCGTGGATCCCGACGTCGCCGCGCTTGATGTCCAGGATGACGAGCAGCCCGGCCTCGCGTGCGCTGGCGATCGAGCCGCTGCAGCGTGCGGATGCCGCGCCAGCCATGCCGCTCGTAGAACGCGGACTGCGGCTTGACCAGGCCGACCGGGCCGACAGCCGCCTCGAGCACGATGTCGGCGAACCGGTCCAGCCCGTCGGCGCTATCGCCCAGCCCCAGGCGTCGAGCAGACTCGGCCGACGGGTCGAGCCCGAAGACCAGCGGTCCCTGGGCAGCCCGGACGGCCGCGAACCGGGCGGCGAAGGAGTTTCGGGCATGCCGCATTCTCGCACGCCGGTCGGCCGTCACCGGCCGCGGCCCGGTCAGCCGACAGCTGCCGTTCGCGCTCGTTACCCGTCAGCGCGCGGCCCGGGCGAACTCGGCCCGCGCCTCCGCTTCGCGGCCGAGCTTGCGCAGCAGGTCGCCGCGGACGCTCGGCAGCAGGTGGTAACTCCGCAGACGCAGGCTCGGCCGCGAGCTGGTCGACAAGGTCGAGTCCGGCCTGCGGGCCGTAGGCCATGGAGATCGCTACCGCGCGATTCAGCTCGACGACCGGCGACGGCATCACCTCGGCCAGCACCCCGTACAGCGCGACGATCGGCAGCCCAGTCGGTGTCCTCGGCCCTGAATGCCCTGGCATGACAGGCCGCGATCGAAGCCTGCAGGGTGTACGGGCCACGTTCGCCGCCCAGGTCGAGCGCTGTTTCCAGCGCTGCCGGCCGCGGTTGATCAGCAGCCGGTCCCAGCGGGTCCGGTCCTGGTCTGGCAGCAGCACCGGCTCAGCCGCGGGCGTCGGTCCGAGCCGGGATCCGCGACGCCTGGATCTCCAGCAGCGCGACCAGGCCGTGCACCTCCGGCTCGGCCGGCGCGAGCTGGGCCAGCACCCGGCCTAGCCGGACCGCTTCGGCGCAGAGCGCGGGCCGCATCCAGTCATCGCCGGCGGTGGCGGAGTAGCCCTCGTTGAAGATCAGGTAGATGACCTCGAGCACCGAGGACAGCCGGGCCGGCCGCTGGTCGGCTTCGGGCACCTCGAACGGCACCTTCGCCTGAGCCAGCGTCTTCTTCGCCCGCACGATGCGCTGCGCAATCGTCGGCTCCGGTAGCAGGTACGCGCGTGCGATCTCGGCGGTAGTCAGGCCGCCGAGCAGGCGGAGCGTCAGCGCAACCCTGGCCTGGCACGCTCAGCACCGGGTGGCAGGCGGTGAAGATCAGCCTGAGCAGGTCGTCGTCGATGTCGTCGGAGAACACCCGGTCAAAGTCAGGCGTGATTGCTGCCGCCCTCGGCCGCCAGCCCGCGGCCGATCTCCTCGTACTTCCGGGTCAGGTCGCTGCTGCGCCGGAAGAAGTCGATCGCCCGGCGCTTGGCCACGGTCATCAGCCAGGCTCCCGGATTGCGCGGGACGCCGTCAGCCGGCCACTGCTCGAGCGCGGCGACGATCGCGTCCTGGGCCAGGTCCTCGGCTAGTCCGATGTCACCGGTGTAGTGCGCCAGCCCGGCGATGAGCCGGGCGGATTCCAGCCGGATGACGGTCTCGATCGCGGCTTGCGTCCTGTCGTCGGTCACGACATCCGATCACACCACCGGACGGGCTGCGGGGCAAACTGCGCGCGAGGTCCAGGCCAGTCTGCCCCGCAGGAACCCGGTCACGGCCCGTAGACCTGCCGGATCGTGCTCTCGCCGTCACCGGCGATGGTCAGGAATCGCTTGGTCCATTCGATGGCCTCGTCCGTCGTCCCGGCACTCCATCAGCGCCCAGCCGCCGACCAGCTCCTTGGCCTCGGCGAACGGCCCGTCCAGCACGGTGAACTCACCGTCGGAGTAGCTTGACCTTGACTGCCTCGTTCAGCGGCGCCAGGCCGCCGGTCGCCAGGATCACCCCTGCCTTGGTTGCCTCCTCTACGAAGGCGCTCATCCGCTCGTACATCTCCGGGCTGGCGGGCCCGACCGGGGTGTCCGGGTCGCCCAGGGTGTATCCGAAGAACTTCATCTCCGCTGTCCTTTCCGTCTGTCGGCCCTCTGCTGCGGCAGTAGCCGCCCTCGATAGCCGCTCTCTCACCCGTGCGTCGAACGCGCCGGCCCTGATCGACAACGGCTGCCGAAGTTTTCGCCCAGTTTTCCGCACGCCCCGTCGTCTGGCCCGCTACCAGGCAGAATGGCACGCGTGGCGAATCTGGTGATCAACGACGACACGGTCACTGTCGCGATGTCCGCAGCCGAGAAAGCCGAGGCACTGCATCGCGACCTGACCTTCCCCCGCAGCTCGGTGACAAGCGTCCGCGCAGTAGCTGACGGCATGGCAGAAGTCCACGGCATGCGGATGCCGGGCACCTACTTTCCTGACGTGATCATGGTCGGCACCTGGCGCAGCGGGGCCGGCACTACCTTCGCGGTCTGTCACGGCAGCGGCCCGGCCATCGTCATCGAGCTCGCCGGACAGCACTACGACCGGATCGTGATGACGGTCGACAACCCAGAGGAAACGAGTTACAAGCTTGTCGTAACCGTGTTGCTGTCACAGATCGGCGGGCCGCCGAGTATGAGCTGGACACGCAGAAGGATTGTGGCCTCGGCCGCGGGAGCGGTCGCGTGCGTAGCCGCCGCTGCGGCCCTTGGCCTAGTACTGAGCAGCGCGCCCGTGCATAAGGCCCCGCCGCGGCAGAGCCCGACTCCGACACCCACTCCGAGCGTGACGCACCCCGCCGCCCCGACCAGGCTGCTCTCGCCGTTCACCGGGGAGCCGGTGAAGACGCTAGGCCCGGTGCTCGCGGTGAAGATCGACAACATCGTCTTGGCGCGCCCGCAGACCGGGCTGACCGACGCGGACATCGTGTACGTGCTGCCGGTCGAAGGCGGCCTCAGCCGCTTCCTGGCCATCTTCTCCTCGCACTTTCCGCCGATCATCGGCCCGGTCCGGAGTGCCCGAGGCGGATGACCTGGAACTGCTGCGGCAGTTCGGCCGGCCGGCCTTCGCCTGGTCAGGGGCCCAGCCGCGATTGACCCGGGTGGTGGAGCGAGCCAGGATCGTGGACCTGTACGCAAACCTCGTGAACGGCTACTACCGGGACTACAACCGGGTCGCGCCCTACAACCTGTACGCGCAGACCCACGTGCTGCTGAGCGAGGCCAAGGGCGCCAGCAAAGCCCACGACATAGGGTTCAGGTTCGGCCCGCCCAACGTCGGCGGCCGGGTCACCTCCTCGGCGTCGGTCTCCTATCCAGCAGCCTCATTCAGGTTCACCTGGTCCGCCCGGCTCAAGCGCTGGCTGGTCTGGATGGACGGCGCCCGGGCGGGCAGCACCGAAGGCAAGCAGCTGTCTGCCGCGACCGTCGTGCTCCAGCACACCAACGTGTCGACCTCCAAGTTCCTTGAGTACGGCTTGCGGCCGCCGTATGCGCAGTCCATCGGGCATGGCACCGCGATCGTGCTGCGCAACGGGAAGGCCTACCGGGTCAACTGGTCCCGGCCTCGCCTCGTTGACGGGACGACATACACCACCGCGTCCGGCCAGCGGATGAGATTCGCGCCTGGCCCGGTCTGGATTGTGCTGTACGGAAGTCGCGTCGACGAGTCGGGCTGATCACGGCGGTCGAGCTGCTTAGCTCACGGCAGTTCCTGATCGCGCCGCGCATCCGGGTCGAGCCGCTCGCGGATGAGCGCGAGCTCGCCATCGCTCGGCAGCCGGGTCTCCGGCACCTGATAGGGCGCCGCAAGAAGGAAGCCGGTCGCGTCGGCGACGTCGGAGACCGAGACTCCGGGATGAACCGAGCGGAGCCGCATCGAACGGTCAGGCCCGCCGAAGTCGAGCACTGCCAGATTGGTCACGACCCGCCGCAGTTCATGGAACCGGGCCGACCTGCTGCCCAGGCCTGCCGCCCGGTCGTAACCGACGCCGCTCACCATGTCGACCCGCTCGACCAGGACCCGGCGTGAGTGTCCCGGCACCCAGTAGCTCACCGGGTGATTGACCGTGTTGCCGGGCGCACCACGGACGCCGAGCAGCTGGACCTTGGGACGGGCCCAGTCGCCGATGCACGAGATGTTCTGGTTGCCGAACTGGTCAAGTTGAGAAGCGCCCATCATGACGTGGCGCTTGCCTGCCGCCAGCATCGTGAAAACCTGGCGGAACGGCAGCCAGCCTTCGGTCACCCAGTGGTCGCTCGGACTGGCATCGCCGGCACTGGCATCGCTCGCCAGCACTCGATCGCTCGCCGGCACTGGCCTGGCCGTGGGCAGCCGGCGCCAGCAGCGTCGCCTCACCGTCAGTGAGCAGCAGATCCGGTTCGAACGTCAGCTGCGCCAGCCGCGCGCCCAGGACCGGAATCAGGCCCATCGGGCTTGCCAGGATGGCTCCGTCTCCGCGCCACGCTTCCGCGCAAGCGACAACGCAGATCTCCGCAAGCGTCGGCTCGGCGCTACTCACGCTTGCGTCCCGTGACCAACGCTGCCCGCCTGTCCGGCCGTCGGTCGCGCCGCTGGCGGCAGCGACCGTGGCGGCGGCGACCGTGGTGGCAGCGACCGTGGTGGCAGTGACCGTGGTGGCAGTGACGGCGGCTGACTGGGCTACCGCCGCCTGATAGTCCGCCTCCGTGCCGGACAGGTATTCCGCCGCGAACGCATCCCAGGTCGCAGGGCTTCCGGCGGCACTTGCATACCGGGCCTGGAACTCCTCGTCCCGGTCATAGTCCGGGACGCAGCTGGTGAAGTGCGCGCCGTTAGGCGTTTCCACCACGCCCGCGACCATCGCTCGGTTGATCAGCAGGCTCTGTGACGGCCCGGTCGCCAGCAGTTCCGCAGTGGGCACGATCCGCTCGCAGGACATGTAGGCACGCTGAGCCGCCAGGCAGTACAGGTCGTCGAAGTACGGGTCCGGCCCCAGGTATTGCCCGTTCCCGCCGGTATCGGCCCGGTTCATATGCACGAACGCGGCGTCCAGCGGCAGCGCCGGCACCGCGACGAACTCCTCACCGTCCGCGTACGGAGACCGCACTGTTCGCATCTGCGGGTTGATCCGCAGCACGTCCGAGCCGAGCCCGGCCCGCATCGGCAGGAACGGCAGCCGATGCGCGGCCGCCAGCAGGCCCCAGTGCAGCATGCCCTCGTCTAGTTCGGTGAACTCGATCGCGCCGCGCTGCCGCGCTTGCCGGAAGTGCGGCTCCAGCGGGATCGAGTCCAGCGACACGAACCCGGCGACGAGCCGCCGGACCTTGCCTGCTGCGACGAGCAGCCCCACGTCAGGGCCACCGAAACTCACGATCGTCAGGTCGGATAGGCCGGACGCAGCGAGCGCCCGGACCAGCGCCATCGGCTTGCGCCGCGAGCCCCAGCCGCCGATCCCGATGGTCATCCCGGACTGCAGCTCGCCGATGACGCCGTCGAGCGTCATCATCCTCCCGGCCACGCCGTCAGTTTCTGACCCGGTCAACGGACACCTGCCGGCCCGTTAACACTGACCTGGCGCGGGCTGCGGCGGCCAGCCTGTGCCTGGTTACTTTTAGTCGCGTCGGTATCCCGATCATCCCCGCCCCCGCTGTGAGGTTGGGGGCGAACGTACCAAATGACTGTCGTCGGGGCAATCATCCGTGTGCCGTGATCAACCCGGGTCAGCGACGCGGAAGCGGAGTGACAGATGGCGCGGATTTGCCAGAGCCTGGTGATCGCCGCGACCGTGGCGCCGCAACCTGGTCAGGCTGCGCCTGCTCGTGGAGAATCGCCATATCGGATAGCGCGCGTAGACAATGAGTCATGCGGTTCGTATTCAGCCCCCCAGCCGATGAAATGGCCGGACTGCTGACGCTCCCCTGGGACCAGCCGCTCGCCGACTGGCAGGACGAGCGGCTAGTAGAGATCAGGCAACGCGGCATCTCCCGGCACGTGGTCCGGTTCGTCGCCGTCGACGGGAAGCTGTTTGCGCTCAAGTCGATCAGCGAGAAGCTCGCCAGACGTGAGTACCGGCTGCTTCGCGCGCTAGCCGGCGCGAGCATCCCGGCAGTCCAGGTCGATGGCATCGCGGTCGACTGCGGGCCTGATACCGACGCCGACGCGATACTCGTGACTAGGTTCCTCGACTACTCCAGCACTTACCGGGCTGTCTTCTCCAGCCCGCGCGGCGCGCCCGCCACCGACAGGCTGCTCGACGCACTGGTCGAGCTGCTGGTGCGGCTGCACCTGACCGGTTTCTTCTGGGGCGACTGCTCGTTGTCCAATGCACTCTTCCGGGCAGATGCCGGCTCATTCGAGGCTTACCTGGTCGACGCCGAGACCAGCGAGCACCATCCCTCGCTAACCGACGGCCAGCGCGAATTCGACCTGGAGATTGCCGCCGAACGTGTGTGCGGCGAACTGATGGACCTGGAAGCGGGCGAGCTGCTGCCGGCCGACGTCGACCCGGTAGAGGTGAGCGAGGAATTGCGGCCGCGGTACGAGCGCCTCTGGCTTGAGCTCACCAGGGAAGAGATCATCCCGCCGGACGAACAGCGGCACCGGATCGCCAAGCGGCTGCGGAGGCTCAACGAGCTCGGCTATGACGCGGACGAGGTCGAGCTGATCCCGACGGCCGAAGGCACCATGCTCCGGGTTCGGACCAGGGTCGCCGAGTCAGGCCAGCACAGCAGGGATCTGTTCCGCAAGACCGGAATCGCAGCCGACGACAACCAGGCCCGCAGGCTGCTGAACGACATCGCCAGCTTCCGCGGCTATCTGGAGCAGAGGACCGGCCGCCCGGTATCCGAGCTCGTTGCTGCGCACCGATGGCTCGAGGAGGTCTACGACCCGGTGGTCAGCGCGATCCCCGAGCGGCTGCGCGGGCGGCTGGCGCCGCCGGAGATCTTTCACGAGATCCTCGAGCATCGCTGGTACATGTCCGAGGCGGCCGGGCGGGATGTCGGCACGACCGCGGCTGCGCGGTCCTATTTCGACACCGTGCTGCCAGAGGTCCCGCAACCGGTCACTGCGCCATGATCGATGTGATTCCGAGCCTCGATGCGCGCTCATGCTCGCGCACTGACGGCCTATACCGCTGGACCGCCCTCCGGTATACCCTCCGAGGGAGTAGAACACGTTCCAGTTAGAGGGGCACGCGATGGTTGCTTCGATCAAGACGCACCGGGACGAGATCGGTCTGACCGACGGCGAATTGCTGATCGACGGGTCCTGGGGACCCGGCTCGGGTGACCAGTCCTGGACGCACAGCCATCCCGCGACCGGCGAGGACGTCGCCTCGTTCCCGGTCGCCAGTCCCGCTGATGTCGACCGGGCAGTCCGGGCGGCGCGCACCGCATTTGACGAGGGGCCGTGGCCCAGGTCGCGCGCCACCGAGAAGATCCGGATCCTGCGCCGCGTGGCCGATCTGGTTCGCGAGCACGGCGACGAGTTGCTCGCACTTCAGGCCCTGGACAACAGCGTGCCGCTGACCTTTGGTGCCGTGTACGGGATGTCGGCCGCCTTCGTGGCGGACGTGTTCGACCATCACGCCGGCTGGGTGGACAAGCTGGCAGGCGAGACGCTGCCCGCCTACCAGGGCGGCGACCACCTGGTCATGACTCTGCGCGAGCCGGTCGGCGTCGTGGCCGCGGTCGTGCCGTGGAACGCGCCATTGCTGCTGACCGCGCAAAAGCTGGCACCTGCCCTGGCGGCAGGCTGCACCGTCGTGCTGAAGCCCTCGGAGTACGCGACCTTCGCGGTACTGCGCCTGGTACGGCTGATCGAAGAGGCCGGACTGCCGGCCGGCGTGCTCAATGTCGTGACCGGGCCCGGCGACCCAACCGGTGACGCGCTCATCAACCACCCGATGGTCGACAAGATCTCCTTTACCGGCAGCCGGGGAGTCGGCCGGAAGATCATCGAAGCGTCTGCGAGTACCTTCAAGCGAGTCAGCCTTGAACTCGGCGGCAAGAGCCCGGCATTGGTCTTCGCCGACGGCGATGCAGGCACGGCCGCTGCGCTGACCATGGGCACCGTGACTCTCGGCTTGTCCGGTCAGGTCTGCCTGGCACAGACGAGGGCGCTGGTGCACCGGGACAAGGTGGACGAGTTCAACGGCATGGCGCAGATGATCGCCGGGATGGTCAGCTACGGCAACCCGTTCGATCCAGCGGTGACGTCTTCGCCGCTGATCAACCCCCGCCAGCTTGACCGGGTGCTCAAGCTGATTGACGCCGGGCAGGCGGAAGGTGCGAACCTGGTATGCGGCGGCACGCGCGGCGACGGTGAGCTCGCGGCCGGGAACTTCGTCGCGCCGACCCTGTTCACCGACGTGACCAACGACATGACGATTGCGCGAGAGGAAATCTTCGGTCCCGTCCTGTCGGTGATCCCGTTCACGGACGAGGAAGAGGCCATCAAGATTGCCAACACGACGGAGTACGGACTTGCCGCCACCGTGTGGACATCCGACATCAAGCGCGCGCTGCGGATGACGAAGGCGCTGCGTGCCGGGACTGTCGGTATCAACGGTTACGGGCTCGAGCCGCACGCGGCCTTCGGCGGGTACCAGCAGTCCGGCATCGGCCGCGAGGGCGGCCGGACCGCTGTCGAGGCGTACACCGAGGTCAAGACGGTGCTGATCCCGACGACCGACGAGATGATGTAACGCGGGTCGTCAGTGTGCTGCCTCGCCAGCTATAACTTCCTGGACGAGCCAGCCGTTGCCGTCTGGGTCGCTGAACGACAAGAACGAGTTATAACTGGCACGCTGCGGATCGGGACCGGGCGTCTGACCTTCAGGGCCGAAATGGAACGGTTCGCTGACGGCAACGCTGCGGCCGGCCAGTTCGGCTCGTGCGGCCTCGATGTCGGTCACGACAAGATGCAAGCCCTGAAGCGACCCAGCCGCGTCCGGGTTCCGCATCAGCGTCACCGAGCATGCCGACCCCGGCGGCGTCACCTGCACCACCCGGAAGTCCTCACCGGCCCGGTGATCGACGTCCAGCCTGAAGCCGGCCCGCTCGACGTAAAACTCCTTCGCCCGGTCCACGTCAGTAACCGGAATGATCACGAGTTCGAGTTTGAAGTCCATGGCGACAGCCTGGCATCTCTCCAACGGGAACCAGAGCCACCCCCGTTTGATCGGCGCTGAGAATACCGATTTCGCTGCGGGCGGGCTGACTGCCCGCTGATACTCAGCCGTGTGATCGGCGAAGGCTTCGCGGCCGTGCTGGCTGCGGCCCGGGACGGCAGCGAGGCAGCCTTCTCGCAACTGTGGCGCGATACGAACCCTGCCTTACTCCGCTACCTGCGGGTTATCGCGCCGGCGGCGGCCGAGGATATCGCGGCAGAAACCTGGGTCAAGACACTGCGCAACCTGAGCGGTTTCCAGGGGGACGAGCAGGCCTGGCGCGCGTGGGTGTTCACCACCAGCAGGCGCCTGGTGATCGACGAGCGCCGGCGCACCACGCGCAAGCCCGCGATCCGGCTCAGTGAGGTCCCGCCCGCAGCGCTGCCGGTCTCGGCGGACGCCGGCGATGAAGCACTGGAACGGATCAGCACTCGCGCGGCCATGGCGATGGTGGCAGAACTGCCGCCGCTGCAGGCAGAGGTGATTCTGCTTCGAGTTGTCGCAGGCCTGGAAACCGAGGCTGTGGCCCGGCTATTAGGACGCAGCCCGGGCGCGGTGCGCGTGGCGGCGCACCGGGGCCTTCGGCGACTCGCGCAGATAGCCGCGGAGGCAGGTGTAACGCTGTGACGGGGTATGGCGTTTCGGACGGTGACATGCCGAACTTCCCGTGGCTAGGCCGCCAGGATGCGTCCGCGATCGACGACGCGGCGCTGGCAGCCATACTGTCGGGACCGGAAGTGCCAGAGGACCTGGCCGCGGGACTGCAGCCCGCCGCCGACGTTCTCGCTGCGCTCAGGGCGCGCCCGTCGGGCGATGAGCTAGCTGGCGAAGCTTTCGCCATGGCGGAGTTCCGGAACCAAGTCGGCGTGCCTGATCGAGTCCGACGCACCCGACCCCGCCGGAGGCCTGCTTTGCTTACCTCGCTTATGTCCGCCAAAATTGCCGTGGCGACTGCAGCCGTCGCCATCACCATCGGTGGTGTGGCCACGGCCGCCTATGCAGGGGCGCTCCCCGCTCCAGCCCAGCGGCTAGCACACGATGTCATCGGAGCACCTGCTGGACCGCAGCGTCTCGCACTCGTCCGGGCGGGCCGGTGTTGCCCAGCGGTTCGTTCGCCGCCGGCCATCCCACCACCACTTCGGGTGGCACGGCTGCTGGTCCCAGAAGCCTCACCCGTCCGGGACCCCGAGGCCGCACCCATCCTGGACACCGAAGCCGCACGCATCCTGGACCGCGACTCCCCGCCCGTCCTGGACGCCAAAACCGCACGCATCCTGGACACCCGCACCGCACCCGATCTGCACGCCGGCTCCGCATCCGACTGGCACGCCGCCGTCGCGGACGCCGAAGCCGCACCCGTCCTTTGCGCCCGGCAAGTACCGGCACCATCATCACCGGCACCATCGGCCCTATCCGGGACACGGGCCCGTCCCGCACCCGACCGGTTCGCCGTCTCCGTTGCCGAGCCCGGCCCCAGATCCGCAGCCGTCCGGACAGGGCTAAACGCGCCGGTCTGTCGCCCCGAAAAGACCGGCGTCGCCCCCGCGCCCGCTTGATCGGCGGGCGCGGGGGCCTCAGTCAGCTGGCGGCCCAGTCCCTCTCGCCAGGGCCCGCCCGAGCCACTACTAGTAGCTGATCTCGCGAATTCGGATGTCGTCGGCGACGACCAGGTTGCCAGCAGGCGTGAAGAGCAGTGACTCGGGCGCCGCGAAGGCCGCATCGGCTGCGGATCCCCCGTCGCCTGAGTAACCGTGGTTGCCGTCGCCGGCCACGGTGTAGACATCGCCGGCGGTCATCGCCTGGCCGTAGTACATGCCTGTGCTCGCAGCCAGAACCCGGATCCGGTTGTTGTTGAGGTCACTGATGACGAGGTTGCCTGACGGATCGACAGCTAGCCCGGTGGGCTCGAAGAAGGTCGCGTCCGTCGCCGGGCCGCCGTCGCCGGAGAAACCCTGCCCGCCAGTCCCGGCGATCGCGTAAAGGTCACCAGAGGACACCGACTGCCCGTATTCGCTGCCCGAGGACTCCGCTACCAGCCAAACCCGCGCGACGCCGTCGGTCACCACGATGTTGCCCGCGCCGTCGATCACCAGTCCCGAGGAGAAGTTCATCGGCAGTTGCGCGGACAGCACCGGCACTCCAGAGCCGGTACTCGTGCCGCCGCCGGCGATCGTGTAGATGTCACCGGCGGTCATGGCCTGGCCGTAGAAGGTCCCGCTGGCCGAGGCAATCACGCGCACACGCAAGTTGCCGCTGTCGGCGAACACCAGGTTGCCGGCGTGATCGAAGGTGAGGGCCGCGGGATTGCTGAGCTCAGCGCTGGCCGCGGGACCGCCATCGCCGGAGAACCCCTGCTTGCCGGTTCCTGCGATCGTGTAAATTTCGCCCGCCGTCATTGGCTGGCCGTAGAAGTCGCCCGAACTCGCGGCCAGCACCCTGATCCGCTGGTTGAACGTGTCGCTGATGACCAGGTTGCCGTCCGGATCGACGACAACACCGGCCGGGAAACGCAACTCGGCGGCCGATGCTGCTCCGCCGTCGCCGCTGAATCCGGCTGTCGTCGTCCCTGCGAGCGCATAGATGCGCCCGGCAGTCACACGCTGGCCGTAGAACGATCCGGTCGCTCCGGCGACCATCCGCACCTGATTGTTCTGAGCGTCGGTCACGATGAGGTTCCCGTGGCCGTCCAGCGCGGCCGCATGCCACTCGCCGAGTTGTGCCGCCGTCGCGCTGCCACCGTTGCCGGAGAAGCTGAACATGTGATACTCCGTGCCGGCCACCTTGTAGATGTTTCCGGCATGCATCTTCCTGCCGTAGAAGAAACCCGTCCTCGTCGCGATCACCCGGATGATGTCGTCAGCTACCAGGTCATCGATCGTGCCGCCGGCCACGACGAGATTGCCGGCTGAGTCGCTGGCGACGCTATTCGGCTGATCCAGCTGGGCCTTTGCGGCGGGACCTCCGTCACCGCCGATACCGTCGGCGCCAGTACCCGCGATTGTGTAGATATGGCCAGCTCGCATCCGCCTGCCGTAGTAGCTACCGGTGCGTGCGGCCACCATTCGCAGCCTATTTGCAGCCTGGTCAGCGATGACGAGAGAGCCGCTCTGGCCGATGGCCACGCCGACCGGGAGACCTAGCCCGGCGGTCACGGCCGGGCCGCCGTCGCCGGCGAAGCCTGCGTGCCCGTCGCCCGCGACGATGTAGAACCGGCCGCGCCTCATCCGCTGACCGTAGAACGTTCCCGACGCAGCAGGCAGCACGACGATCCGATGGTCGGACTCGTCCGCGATGACAAGATTGCCGGCCGCGTCCACCGCGATGGCGGCCGTATGGAGTTGTGCATTCGCGGCAGGCTGGCCGTTGCGAACCGGGTACTTGCCGCCGCCCCCGATCGTGTAGATGTCGCCTGCCTTCATCCGGCGACCGTAAAAGGTACCTGAGCGGGCCGCGACCACCCTGAGCCGCAGTGCGTCAGCTATGACGACATTGCCGACGTGATCAACAGCGAGGGCGTCTGGCTCCTCAAGCTCGGCATTACTCGCCGGGCCGCCATCGCCGGAGAAGCCTTGGGTACCAGTTCCGATGATCCGGTAGATGTCCCCGGCCACCATCGGGACGCCGTAGAACGTCCCGGCGGTGTGCGCCACCGCCAGAACTTCGTCGGTCTGCGCTAGCAGGAGATTGCCGGCCCGGTCCACCGCGATCGTGCACGGCCAGCCGACGTTCGTCGAAGTGGCGGGCGCGACTCCGCCTGGCGTGCCCTGCACGCCGGTGCCGGCCGCAGCAGCCAGCCGGCCAGAGTGCTCGGACACGCCCTGAACGACCGAGTTGCCGCCATCGCCGACGTAAAGCGTGCCATCACCGGCGGCCAGCCCGCATGGTTCCTGCAGCGCCACAGTCGTGGCCGGCCCTGGACCACCCGTGCCGCCCGCGATCGTGGTCACGATGCCTGCGCTGGCCGGCTCTGGCGACTGCGTCGCCG
Organism: uncultured Actinomycetota bacterium; assembly: GCA_963831615.1. Classification (GTDB taxonomy): domain Bacteria; phylum Actinomycetota; class Actinomycetes; order Streptosporangiales; family Streptosporangiaceae; genus JAJYUU01. Next base: position 1,067,438 of record CAWHQU010000011.1, read on the forward strand.
CACTTGCCAGCCCTGGCATGCTGGTCAGCAGCGCCGCCAACGTGGCTGCCGCAGCGACTACCGCCCAGCCCTGCCCCCGGCTCGAAGCTGCCATCTTTCCCCGCTTTCAGCTGCTGAGCAGCTTGGTGTGGTCCCACGAGATGACCTTCACCGGATCCACGATGTAGCCGTACCGCTTGCGTGCCGCGTTCGCCACATAGTCGTTGACCGCACTATCCGCCGCGCCGCTCGCTGTCGCTCCAACCACGGGCGCGCTGGTACCAGCCGTCGCGTTCCCGATCACGTTTCCGATGGCGAGGCCAATCTGATAGACGGCGCCGGGGTCGGTAATCGTCTCGACGGTGCCCTGGATCTGCACACCGCGCAGGTCGAAGTAGGCCTGACCGGTCTCCACCAGGCAGCTGATCCGCGGGTCGCGAGCCAGGTTCAGTGCCTTCTGCGAGGTCCGGTAGGTCCAGAAGGCGATCTTGCCGTCGACGAGCGTGTAGTACATCGTGACCAGATGCGGATAGCCGTCCGGGCTGATCGTCGCGAGCTGCACCTTGCGGTTCGCCGCCAGCATGTCCGCGACCTCGGCCGCCGTCATCTGCACCCGGTCACGTAATTTCGGCACGTTAGCTCCCGCTGGATTAGGTGGCGCTGAAGCCGATCGTCTCGCTCGCCAGCGCGAGCGTGTCCTCGCACAAGAATCCCGCGTCGGCTGGTCCAGTCTCAAATCCTGCCAGCGCGCCGGCGATAGCGTCCAGCGTCCACATTCCGTCAGCCGACCCGTGATCTTTAGCCAGGAACGTGGACTTGACGGCTGGCGGCGCCATGACCGCGACGACGCCACCGTGGACGACGAAAACCTCGCCGTTGATGTTCGCGGCTGCCGGGCCCGACAGATAGGTCACCAGCGGCGCGACGTATCTCGGGTCGAGCGGGTCAGGTCCGTCCGCTGGCGCGACGCCCATCAGGTCAGCTGTCATTGCGGTCCTGGCTCGCGGGCAGATCGCGTTGGCACGTACCCCGTAACGCGCGCAGCTGCGTGCCGTCGTCAGCGTCAGCGCTGTGATTCCGCCCTTGGCGGCCGCGTAGTTCGGCTGACCCGACGAACCCAGCAAGAAGGCTTCGGAGGAGGTGTTCACGACGCGGCCGTACACCGGGCCGCCTGCCTGCTTGCTCTGGTCCCGCCAGTAAGCAGTCGCGACCCGGCTGGTCAGGAAGTGCCCGCGCAGATGGGTGCGCAGGACCAGGTCCCATTCCTCCGGCGTCATCGAGAAAATCATCCGGTCACGAAGCACGCCAGCGTTGTTGACCAGGATGTCCAGCTGGCCGAATTCGCGCAGCGCGGTCGCGAGCAACTCCTGCGCCGTCGCCCACTCGCCGATGTCACCCGCACTGACCGCTGCGCTGCCACCGGCCGCGGCAATCTCCGCCTCGACCGCGTCGACGGCTTCGCCTGGCAGGTCATTCAGCACCACGCTCGCTCCGGCCGCGGCCAGCGCAAGTGCTTCGGCCCGGCCGAGCCCGTTTCCTGCCCCGGTGACGATCGCAACGCGGCCGTCCAGCCTGGTATCGCCGGTCATCTTGCGTTCCTCCGCTCAGTAACCCGGTCCGGACAGCATGCCGCCGTCGACCACGAACTCGCTGCCGGTGCAGTAGGACGACTCGTCTGAGGCAAGGTACACAACCAGCGGGGACACCTCGGACGACTTCGCGAACCGGGCAATCGGCAGCGATCGCATGAACCCTTCGCCGTCGCTGATCTCGGTGAATGACTCGAACGCGGTAGCCGTCATGGTCGTCATGATGCCGCCAGGGTGCACGGAATTGACCCTGATCCCGAGTTTGCCCAGCTCCTGCGCCGCCGACCTGGTGATCCCTCGGATGCCGAACTTGCTGGCGCTGTAGGCAGACATTCCGGCCGCGCCGGTGAAGCCTTCCACCGAGGAGATGTTGATGATCGAGCCGCCGCCGGCGTTGGTCATCGGCTCGATCACGTGCTTGACACCGAGCCACTCGCCGACCAGGTTCACGTCGATGACTCGCCTGAACTCAGCCAGGGTCATGTCGGCGATCTTCTTGTGCGCCAGCACGCCGGCGTTGTTGACCAGGACGTTGAGGGTGCCGAACGCATCCACGGCGCCGGCTACGGCGGAGGCCCAGTCGGCCTCGCTGGTCACGTCGTGGTGAATGTAGCGGCTGTTGTCCTCGCCGAGCTCGGCGGCGAGTTCCTTGCCTTTGTCGTCGAGCAGGTCGCCGATGACAACTTTCGCGCCCTCCGCGACGAAGTGCCTGGCGTGCGACTTGCCCATTCCCCTGGCGCCGCCGGTGATCAGTGCTACCTTGCCGTCGAGCCGGCCCATCGTCACCTCTCGGGGTGCCTCACAGCGGAAGCAAACGCTTGCTTCGGTGTGAGGCTAACAGCAAATCCGGGCCGGCTGTCCAGATCTGTCTAGGTACCCGCAGGGGAGCTGGCCGCCAGGGCGGCTCCGGCTTGATCGGCGAGGGCGATCGCGACCAGCAGCTCTTCACGAGTCGGCCTGGCCTGCCCTGGGCGCATCAGGAACCGGCCCTGCAGCCTGCCACCGGTTTCCACCAGCAGCTCAAGCCCGGGCTCGGGCGGCCAGTCCGCGTACTGCAGGTCGTAGGGCCGGCCGGCCATGCTGATAGTGCCGTCGTGCGCTAGCCGGGCAGGCCTGCCGATGCCCGCGACGCCGTACTGGAACTCGCAGGAGCGGAGCGAGAGCAATTGCGTCAGGCTGGCCGCGATCCGGTCGGCTAGTGCCGACGGCGACTCGCCTGCAGAGACAGCGCGCGCGGCGTGGTTGATCCCGTCCAGATAGCCTGCTCGCCTGCTGGCCGCCGAGTACTGCCGCCGTCCCCAGACCGCGATCTCGGTGACGGCAACGCCGATCACGAGCAGCAGCACAGTCGTCTCGATGTCGGCGGCCCGCGTGATCGTGAACTGCTCATACGGACGCGTCAGGAAGAAATCGAACCACGCCGCAGCTGAGATCGCGGCGACGTAGCCAGCCAGCCGGTTGCCCGCTGCGGCGACGATCACGACGATCAGGATCAGCGCGAGAGCGGCGTCGGTGTTGGCAATGTTCGACCGGAACGGGACGAGTACCGCCGTCAGGGCGAGCGGAGCGACCAGGCCGGCAGCTACCGCGAGGCGATCACGGCTGAACATCGCGCACCTCCTGCAGCGGCCCGTCTGCTGGCACCGCGAACCTGGCGCCCAGCCGCTTGACTCGCTAACACCAGGCTAAGCCGGCGCGAGACCGGCTGGACGGGCCGGTCCCAAACCCATACGAGCCCCATGCGGGGTCGAGGGCGCATGCGGCGGTCAAGCCGTGCGGGGGCCGACGCCCATGCGGGGGGTCGAGGCCCATGGGGCGGTCAAGCCCATCCGGCGGCTAGCCGGACTCCACCTGCTGCTCGGCGGTCCGCAGCTCGCCACCGACCAGCCGCCGGGTTAGCAGCCGGCGGGCCGGGCCTACTCCGATCAGCGTCCCGAGGCAGATAGCGGCAAGCAGCGCATACGGTACGAAATCACTAGTGGCTTGAGCAATAGCCCCGCCCGCCGCCGCGGCGATGCCCTGGCCGCTGGCCCAGGCGAGGTTACCGAGGCCGAATGCCAGGCCCTGATTGAGCTGCATCTCGTCAGCGCCCGCGCTGAGGAGCGTCATCGCGGGCGTGAACAGCGTCCCGTAGGCCGGCATCCCGACGATAAGCAGGGCGATAAGCCACGGGGCCGGCGCCAGCACCGGGGCCAGCAAGCTGACCACTACCGCAGCCGCCAGCGAGATCCGGAGGGGCACAAGCGGGCCGCGACGGTCCGACAGCCGCCCGGTCACCGGCGACAGACCGGTTTCGATCGCGGCCGAGGCAAGGAACGTGAGCCCGATCAGCGTGGCCCCGACGCCCAGCCTGCCAAGGCGCAGCGGCGCCAGCGTATCGATGACGCCGAACGCGAGGCCAGGCACCATCGTCATCCACATGCCCGCGCTGACATTCGCGTTCCGCAAGGCCGGCCATGCTGCACTCAGCCCTTGCGGCTCGGCCGGGCGCGGCTTCGGCACCGCGAATGACGCGATCATCAGCAGCCCGCCCCCCACGGCCGCGGCGGAGAAAGCCGGACCGGTGCCGACACGACTGGCGATTGCGCCGACGACCGGGCCAAGCAGCGCGCCGCCAACCGCCGCGCCCATCGCGCTGCCGATGAGCTCGCCGCGACGAGCCGGCGGAGCAGCCGTGGCCAGCCACGCCATGCCGGCCCCCCAGGTACAGGCACCGCCAAGCCCCTGGACGAACCGGGCGGTGTCCAGAATGACCGGTGCCGACGCCCAGCCGAACACGAAGGTCGACACGCTCATCAGGGCGAGGCCGAGCAGTGCGACCTTGCGGCCGCCGAGCCGGGAGACGAGCAAGCCGCCGGGCAGTGCGCCGATCAGGGTCCCCAGCGGATAGGCCGCCACCAGGACGCCCGCGCCGGACTTCGACAGCCGTGCGGCGTGCGCATAGTGCGGCAGCAGCGGAGTGAGCGCGGTAAAGAAAATCGTGTCGACGAGCACCAGAGCGCACACGAACAGCAGGAGCGCCCGGACCCGGGCCGACAGCTTCGGCACCAGTTGACGCTATCGCACCCGTCTGACAGCCCCGTATACAGCAAGAACTCTCGGTATGGAGGGAACCAGGCGGTTCTCTCCCCCGTCCAACCGATAGTCCATCCGACTCACTCACTGCCAAGATTGGGGACGAGATGAGACGGCAAGCTCGAGTGGCGTTCCTGGTGGCGCCTGCGGTCATCGCACTGGCACTGACCGCAGCACTTTCCGCGTGCGGATCGACGGCCGCGCCGCAGACCGGCACCTCTGCAGCCGATCCCAGCGGCGGCTCTGCGCCCGATCCTGCCGCCAGCTCCGCGGCAGCGCATGGCGCGTCAGCCCCAGCAGGCAGCATGGCTGCCGCGGCGCGGGTGCCGCCGGCCGCGAAACAGGTGCAGTGCCCGGGGCTCAGGCCGGGGGTCGGGCACCTGCCTGCCTCCCCTGTCGAGCCAGACGGCCCGATCCAGCTAGCTGAGCCGGTACCGCCGGGGTTCAAGCCGGTCGCCGTCGTGCGATGCATCGCGGTGACTTCGGATACCCATGGCGGCTTCCGGCTAAGTGAGCGCAAAGAAGCAGCAGTCACCGGGCTCGGCCGCCTGCTGGCGGCGCTGCGCGAGCCGTCGACCCCGAAGCCGAAGGGACCGCTGCCGGCCTGCATGGCGCCCGCCAACTCGGGGCAATGGCTGGTTCTGGTCAGCGCCACCGGCCAGGTCGTCCGGCCGCTGCTACCTGTCGGCCTGTGCGGGGAGCCGATCGAGCCGGTGCTGGCAAGCCTCAACTCGCTGCACTGGATCACGCTGAGCACAGCCGTCGCGCCGGGTGGCATTATCCGGCCGCCGCTCCATGGCGGACCGATCCACGACATCACGCCGGCGATCACCGCCGTGCAGGCCGGCGCCCAGTGATCACTGCGGCGTCATGCTACGGCGCGGGGATATAGGTCAGCACAACGACACCGCTGCTGAACAGCTTGCGCATTCCGGTCCGGCCTCCTCCAACCAGGTGCCGCTCATCCAACGGCCGGGCGGTAGATATGGAGCACCGCGCCGTCCCCGTATGCCGTGGCCTCAACCAGGTCGAGCACAAACGGCGCGGTGAGTCCTGCAAACAGCGGCAGCCCGTCGCCCAGCGCCACTGGCTGGTGGACGAGCCGGTACTCGTCCACCAGCCGGAGCCTGTTGAGCGACTGCGCGAAGGCGGCGCCTCCCCATGCGATCAGGTCCTTACCCGGCTCACGTTTGAGGGCGCCGATCTCGTCGGCCAGGTCGCCGCTCGCGATCGTCGACTGCGGCCAGTCTGCCCTGGTGAGTGTCTTGGAGAAGACAACCTTGGGGATATCGTTCATCGGCGCTGCGTACTCGTCGTCGGAGTCGGGCCAGAACCCGGCCATTTCCTCGTAGGTGACGCGCCCCATCAGATGCAGGCCAACGTCTTTCATCCAGTCCAGCTTTCGCGCCTTCAGGACTGGGTCCTCAGTCGGGAGCCCCCAGCCCCCCGCACCGAACTTGCCGGGGCGCGCCACCAGACCATCGAGCGAAACCCCCATCTGCAAGACGAGCTTTCCCACCGCGCATCCCTTCGTCCCTGCTACAGCGACCGGTGCAGCAGCGAGTCCAGCTTGGTGAAGGAGCTCAGCCAGCCCGTCTTGGTGTCGTCACCCATCTGCTCGGTGAACGGGCCCTGCCGCAGTTCCAGCCGCGTCTTGCCGCCCGGCTCGGCGTGAAACTCCAGCCGCAGGCGGAACCGGACCGATCCGGTCGTGCCCGGAATACCCTCGACGTCCTGGTGGCCGACGATCAACTCGTTGTCGACGACCTCGGTGAGCGTCGCGTCGATCTCGCTGCGCACGGCCGGATCGTCGTCGCTCACCATGACGAGGCGCTGGTACCCGCCTGGCCTGGCGTCGACGTGGACGCTCTCGTACGGCACCGAGAAGCCGACCGGTCCGAACCACTGGCAGAGCTGGTCGGGGTCGACGAACGCCCGGTACACCAGCTCGGGCGGAGCGTCGAAGATCCGGGTCAGGGTGATCTCGTGCGTCGTGGTTTGTGTCATTGCTGTTCTTCCTTTCGGTCTGTACCGCCGTGGTTTGTGTCGCTGTTGTTTGCGACGCCGTTGTTTGCGACGCTGTGCGTTCTGCTGCGCCTGGCGTCTGCCTGGACCCGGCGCAGGTGCGCGTCCAGGCGGTCGAAGCTGGCGTCCCAGAACACCCGGTAACGCTCCATCCAGTCCGTCGCCTCCTTCAGCGGGCTCGCCTCGAAGCGAGCTCGACCGCCACTGCCCGGACCGGCTCCGGGAGATCAGCCCGGCATGCTCCAGCACCTTCAGGTGCCGGGAGATGGCCGGCAGGCTGATCGAGAACGGCTCAGCCAGCTCCGTGACGGTTGCATCCCCGTCCGCGAGCCGGGCCAGTATTGCCCGCCGCGTCGGATCTGCCAGCGCCGCGAAGACCATGCTGAGCCGATCTTCCGCTCTCATTTAACCACCTTGTTAATTAACCAACGTGTTAAACGTAGCGTCGCCGTGAGCGGGAAGTCAAGCGCTCCCAGGGAAGGAGAGCCGCAGCGCACTAGCGCTCCGGGCCGAACGAGCGCAGTGTGGACTCGGTACCTCGATAACTGCGCAGACGCTCAGGCTGAGAGGAACAGGAGCATGCGACGGAGTCGCGACCGGATTCTGACCACGCACACCGGAAGCCTGCCCAGGCCCGCCGACTTGGACCAGCTGATCGCCGACCGGGAAACCGGCACCGACGTCGACCAGGCCATGTTCGACAAACGGGTCGAGCAGGCGGTCGCCGACATCGTGGCGAGCCAGCTCGCGGCCGGCGTCAGCGTGATCAGCGACGGCGAGATGGGCAAGTCCGGTTACTCCACCTACGTCAAGGACCGGCTGAACGGCTTCGGCGGGACCGGCCGCCCGCTGGCCATCACCGAGATGATCGAGTACCCGGAGGTCTTCGAGGCGCTCGCCGGCGACCAGGCGGCCGCGCCGGGTGATGAATCAGCCAGCCTGCAACGGACCGGTCTCGCTCCGCGACCCGGACGCCGTGCACAAGGACATCGCCAACCTCAAGAACGCGGTCAGGAGGCCAGAGCCAGCCGATGTGTTCATGAGCGCGGCGTCGCCTGGCGTGATCGCCGCCTTCCTGGCCAACGACTATTACCCGTCCGACGAGGAGTACATCTTCGCGCTGGCCGACGCGATGAAGCCCGAGTACGACGCGATCGCCGCGGCCGGGATCGTGCTGCAGCTGGACTGCCCGGACCTGGCCATGACCAGGGCCATGCTCGGCAACGACATGCTCACCGACGAGGAGTTCCGCGAGCAGATCCGGATGCACGTCCGCGCGCTCAACCACGCGGTCCGCGACATCCCGCCCGAGCAGATGCGCATGCACCTGTGCTGGGGCAACGGCGAGTGGCCGCACATCACCGACATCCCGCTGGCCGCCATCATCGACGTCGTGCTCGAGGCCCGGCCGACCGGGCTGGTGTTCGAGGCGGCCAACCCGCGGCACGAGCACGAGTGGACAGTGTGGAAGGACATCCGGCTGCCCGGACGGCAAGGTCCTGATCCCCGGCGTGATCGACTCGACGACGAACTTCGTCGAGCACCCCGAACTGGTCGCGCAGCGGATCGTCAGGTTCGCCGAGATCGTCGGCAAGCGAGAACGTGATCGCCGGCAGCGACTGCGGCTTCGGCACGTTCGCCGGGTTCTACTCAGTGAAGCCGCGGATTACCTGGCTGAAGCTCGCCGCGATGGCAGAGGGAGCACAGCTCGCTTCTGACTACCTATGGAAACGGGGTAGCTAGCGGCCAGCCATGCGCAGCGCCAGAGCTGACAACGAGCTCAGGGACCGGTCTTCACTCCACCTTGTCCAGCCAGTCGCGGTAGACGGCGCCGAACGGTTCCGCCTTCGCGCTGATCGCGTCCAGCAGGAAAGCTGCCGCGCGCTCAGCCTGGCTGATCACCTCCGGCGGGTAACCGTAGCGGACCTGGTGTATGGCGAACTCGTCCTCGTCGACGACGATGACGCGCTGGTCGGCGCGCACTCGCAGCACATCCAGATCCAAGTCGACCATCGTGACTTCGGCCGGGTCCGCCCCGTCGTCGCCTGGCCATTGCCACCTCGGCGGCGTGCCGATATCGCAGTAGATCTCGGTCCTCGCCGGATCGCCGTTGAAGGTGGCGGTCCACCACTCACCGTCGGGGAACACCTGGACGAACGGCTCGTCGAGGACGATCGGCGGTTCATATCCCCGCTGCGTGGTCGACCCGGCGGCGCCGCCGAGCCAGATGCCGTACTCGTCCTCCCCGAGATATCGCATGACCTGGTGCCAGTGCAGGCTGCCGTCATATTTCGTGTAGACCACGCGCACATCACGATCCGTCACGGACTGAACATATCCGCCCGGCAGCGGGCTCCGCCCCGAACGCGCGGGTCACACTGCAGGGCCTGCCGTGAGGCGAGCGTGCGGCCAGGCGAGCGTGCCGGGTGCGGCCAGGCGAGCGTGCGGTCAGGCGAGCAGCCGGTCAGACGATCTTGGCCGGGTCGACGCCGATACCGCCGGATGCACTGCTTTCATACGCGGCCAGCGCGAACCTGAGCACGTCCACAGCTTCGTCGGCGCTCAGGTGCAGCGGCCCTTCACCGGTGTGCAGCCAGCGGAGCCAGTGCCGGCCGGAATCCCGGAAGCTACTGCCCCAGTCGTCGTCCAGCGCGTGGAAGCCGCGCATCTCGCCATCCGCGTAGACCTCCAGGCTCGGCTCCTGGATGCCGCGCCCGGTGACGCGGTTCACCCGGACGAAGCCCTTCGTCCCGGTGACTTCCCACCGCTCGTCGTTGGTGTAGTAGTCCGAGCGCAGGTACATGTCCGGTGCCAGGGTGATGTCCCAGACGCCCCGGACGCCGTTCGCGTGCTCCCAGCTGATAACAGTCGGCGCGTCCAGGTCGATCCCGGACCCGAACGAGGTGGTGCCGATCCAGGCGCGTACCTCGCGCACCGGGCCGAATAGCGACAGTGCCGTCGTCAGCTTGTGCCAGCCATCGTCGAAGATCAAGATCCCGCGGCCCAGCTTCATCTGCTCCCACTGGTACTCGAAGCTGCTCCACGGCACGTCCCAGCCGCCGTTACCGGTGCCGACCATCTTCAGGTGATAACCGGCCACCGCACCGATCTCGCCGGATTCGACGATCGACTTCAGCTTGTGGAACGGCTGGTAGAACAGGTAGTTGTCCATGACGCGGAGGACCCTGGTCGCGGCCTTGGCGGCGTCGAGCATCCGCTGCGCCTCGGCAAGGTCGTTGCACATGGGCTTCTGCATGTTGACATGCCAGCCGTTCTCAAGCAGCTCGACCACACCGTCGGCGTGCAGCGGCGGCCGGCAGCAGCGCCTCGACCGCGTCGATCTCGATGCCGCTGGCGGCCAGCTCTGCCACCGAGGAGAAGGTCGCGGCACCCGGCCAGTCCGCCTGGCGCTGGGCGCGGCGCTCCCATCTCGGGTCGACAAGCGCGACGACCTCGACATCGGGGTTGCCGAGGTAACCACGCACGTTCAGGTCGTAGATCCGGCCAAGTCCGACGAAGGCAGCACGGACCGGACGGTCATAAGGCACAAAGTTCACCACTACTGATCTCCTTGGGGCACCGCAGACCGGGCCCCCCAAGACCTGATCAGCACTGTGGCTGGCATCGTAACGGAGCAGACGGCTGCTAGCTGCCGGTTCGCTCACAGCCTGCGTAACCGGGTTATCCTGCGCCTGTGACCCAGGCTGTGCAGCCCCCGACCGGCACGGTCACGCTGCTGTTCACCGATATTCAGGGCTCCACGAGGCTGTGGGAAGCCGAGCCCGGCCAGATGGCGGCCGCGCTACGCCGGCATGACGAGATCCTGCGCACCGCCATCGAGGATGCGGACGGTTACGTCTTCAAGACGGTCGGTGACGCGTTCTGCGCGGCCTTCGCGACCGCGGCAGCCGCGGTCGGTGCGGCACTGGCCGCACAGCGGGGCCTCGGCGAGCAAGCGTGGCTGACGAGCCGGCCCATCAGGGTGCGGATGGGGCTGCATACCGGCGTCTGCGAGGAACGGGACGGTGACTACTTCGGGCCGGTCGTTAACCGGGCGGCCCGCCTCGAGGCAGTCGCGCACGGCGGCCAGGTGCTGGTATCCGGGGCAACGGCCGAGTTGCTGGCGGGCGCGCTGCCCGGCGGGGCCGAACTCCGGGATCTGGGCCCGCACCGGCTGAAAGACCTTGGCCGGGCCGAGCAGGTGTTCCAGCTGGACGCCCCGCAGTTGCCGAACTCGTTCCCGCCGCTCGCCTCACTGGACAACCCGGAACTGCCGAACAACCTGCCGATGCTGCTCAGCGCGTTCGTCGGCCGGGAAGCCGAACTCGCCCAGGTGCGCGAGCTGGTGAGCTCGTCCCGGCTGGTCATGCTGACCGGGGCCGGCGGCAGCGGGAAGACCCGGCTGGCGCTGCAGGCAGCGGCCGAGCAGATCGGGCGGGCACCGGATGGCGTCTGGCTCGTGGAGCTTGCCCCGCTGACCGACGGCGGGCAGATCGACGGGGCGGTCGCGGCCGCCCTGGGCATCCAGGATCAGGCCGGCCCTGCGCTCGCCGAGGCATTGATCCGCGCGCTGACGGCGCAGGACACCCTGATCGTGCTGGATAACTGTGAGCACCTGATCGACGACGCCGCAAAGCTCTGCGAGCAAGTAATACAGCGCTGTCCGCGGGTCCGGATTCTCGCTACCTCGCGCGAGCCGCTGGGAATCGACGGCGAGCGGGTGTACCGCGTTCCCTCCCTGTCTCTTCCTGGCGACGTCGAGGTGGCCGAGGAGGTCGCCGCTAGTGACGCGGTCCGGCTGTTCGCCGAGCGGGCGCGCGACTCTGGCTTCGCTCTGGACGGGAACTCTGCTCCGCTGGTGGCGACGATCTGCCGGCGGCTGGACGGCATCCCGCTGGCCCTGGAGCTGGCCGCGGCACGGCTATCGTCGATGTCGCTGAAGCAGGTCAGCGACCGGCTGGACCATCGATTTCGCCTGCTGACCGGCGGCAGCCGCAACGCCATGCCACGCCAGCAGACCCTGCAGGCGACGGTCGAGTGGTCATTCGGGCTGCTGAACGAGCGGGAACGCGACACGCTGGCCCGGCTGTCGGTGTTCGCCGAGGGCTTCGACCTGGACGCCGCCGAGGCGTTGTGCACGACAGCGGCGGTTGACGCGTTCGACGTGGCGGACCTGCTCGGCTCACTGGTCGGCAAGAGCCTGGTGGTCGCCGATCACGGGGCCGACTCGGTCCGGTACCGGCTGCTGGAGTCGATTCGCCAGTACAGCGCGCAGGAGCTGTTGCGCGGCGATTCAGACGCGGAGGTCCTGCGCATCAGGGACCGGCATGCGGACTACTACCTGCGCCTCGGGCAGACCGCCGCGCCCGAACTGGTCGGCCACGGCCAGCGCGACTGGCTGCGGCGGCTGGATGGCGAGTGGGACAACCTCCGTGCCGCATTCGCGCACCTGGCGGCCGACCAGCGCGCGGACGACGTGATGCGGCTGGCCGTTGCCCTGGAGCGGTTCGTTATCACCCGCGCGCACGCCGATGTACTTGGTTACCTGCGGCCGGCCATCGAGCAGGCTGAGAGCGCACCGAGCGTGCTGCTGGCCGAGGCAATGACGGTAGCAGCGCAGCTGATCACGCTGTTCCTCCGCACCGATGCTGCCGAGATGGCTGCCGCCCGGACCTATGGTGAACGAGCGCTGGCAATGGCACGCGAGCTAGGCGACCGGCGCACCGAGGCGAACGCAATCAGCCGGCTTGTCGAGTCCGTTTATATGGACGGCGACCTGGCCACGGCGGCCGGACTGGCCGAGCAGGGCGTTGCTATCGCCCGTGAGCTTGGCGATGTGCAACTGCTGGGCGATCACCTGCAAAACCTCGGCTACACAACTTCCGACGAGGAGGTACAGCCGGCGCGCCCGGCTTGAGGGGCTTGCCTGCTTCCGCCAGTCCGGCGACGACCTGCTGGCGTGCAGCTTGCTGACCAACCTGTTCAGCGCGGAACTGCACGCTGGCCGGATCGAAGAGGGTAGCGCGCACCTCGAGGAAGCCGTGGCGCTAGCCGAACGTGTCGGCGGCGACCTGATTGTGTACTTCGTTCGTGGCAACCTCGCACTGCTGCGGCTCATCCAGGGCAGACATGCAGAAGCGGTTCCGCTGGTCCGCAGCGCCTTGCTGCTGAGCCGGCGGCTCGGCCCGGGCGTGCCCAGCGGCGAGCTGGTCTTCGCCGCCGCGTGCTGCGCGTCCTGGCAGGGCGACTACGTCAGGGCGGCGCGTCTGCACGGCGCAGGCGATGCGGACATCAAGGCATCTCTGGAACTCCGCACTATCAAGTGGTCAGCGGCCGAGCAGGAACTGCGGGAGCGCGAACAGGGCAGGCTCCAGGAACTGCTCGGCATTGCGGCCTACTCGGATGCCTATCGGTCCGGCGCGCAGCTGTCGCTCCAGCAGGCCATGGACCTCGCGCTCGGCCGGGACCCGGCCGCCTGACCGCCATCCCCGCGTGAACGGCGGCTTGCGTGCCGGCCAGATTCGCAAACAGCACTCGTCTGAGTTGACAGCGTTTACTAGAGCACTGCATAATGGCTTTAGTAAACAGCGTAAACATCCAGACCACGCAAGGGACAGTCCGATGAGCATCAGCATCCAGAGCCTCAACGACACCATCATCGCCTTGGTCACGATCGTCGGCATCGCTGCAGCGCTGTCGCTGGCGTTCGTCGCGGCCGGCGCCTTCCTCGAGCGCGGCCGGAAGAACGACCGCCGGACCACTGGCCAGGTCAACGCCCCGGTCCAGCACCCCACCCAGACTGACGACGTCCGCGAGCTTGTGCTGCGGTAAGTGCGCCGCGCTCTCCGGCGACTCCAGCAGCAACGACATAAGAGGGGCGGTGCCTGACGGCACCGTCCCTCTTGTGCGCGCGCCGACTGTGCGATAGCGCGTTATCCTGCGCAGGTGGGCCTGTCGGACGGTATCCCCTCGGGCACTGTCACGCTGCTCTTCACCGACATCGAGGGCTCGACGAGGCTATGGGAAGCAGCGCCCGAGTCCATGGCAGTCGCCCTGCGCAGGCACGACGAACTGGTCAGAGCCGCGATTCAGGAATCGGGCGGGTACGTCTTCAAAACCGTCGGCGACGCATTCTGCGCCGCGTTTTGGACGGCGGAGGCTGCTGTCTCGGCAGCCCTGTCGGCCCAGCGCGCGCTAGGCAGCCAGGACTGGCCGACGCACCGCCCGATCCGCGTCCGGATGGGCCTGCATACCGGCGCCTGCGAGGAGCGAGACGGCGACTACTTCGGTCCGGTGGTGAACCGGATCGCGCGGCTGGAGGCGGTCGCGCACGGCGGCCAGGTCGTTCTCTCGGCTATTACGGCTGAACTCGTCTCCCGATCACTCGGCGCTGACACCAGGCTGCGCGACCTCGGCTTGCACCGGCTCAAGGACCTGGGCCGGCCTGAGCACATCTTTCAGGTCGAGGCACCGTTCCTCGAGGCGGACTTCCCGCCACTAGCCTCCCTGGACAACCCGGAGCTGCCGAACAACCTGCCCAGCATGGTCAACGCCTTCGTCGGCCGGGACCATGAGCTGGCCGAGGTCCGGACGCTGGTGCGATCCTCCCGGCTGGTCACGCTGACTGGCGCGGGCGGCAGCGGGAAGACGCGACTCGCCCTGCAGGTCGCCGCTGAGCTGCTCGACTCGACGGCGGATGGCGTCTGGTTCGTCGACCTGGCACCGGTGACCGACGACGGGCAGATCCCGGCAGTACTCGCGGCCGTTCTCGGCCTGCCCGACCAGTCCGGGCCTGACCTCGGCGAGGCGGTCGCGGACGCGCTGGGCGACCAGGACGCGCTGATCCTGCTGGACAACTGCGAGCACCTCATCGATGCGGCCGCCAAGTTCTGCGAGCAGGTGATTACCCGCTGCCCGCGAGTCCGCGTGCTTGCCACATCACGCGAGCCGCTGGGAATCGACGGGGAGCGCGTGTACCGCGTTCCCTCCCTATCGTTGCCACCAGCCGACGCGGAGAGCGCCGCTGACCTTGCGCACAGCGACGCTGTGCGGCTGTTCGCCGAGCGGGCAAAGCTGCATGACACAGGCTTCAGCCTGGACGAACTGTCCGCCCCGCTGGTAGCGACGCTGTGCCGCCGGCTGGACGGAATCCCGCTGGCGCTCGAGCTTGCGGCTGCACGCTTGTCGTCGATGTCGCTTCGCCAGATCACCGAGCGGCTGGATCAGCGCTTCCGGCTACTGACCGGCGGCAGCCGGAACGCGATGCCGCGGCAGCAAACTCTGCAGGCGACCGTCGACTGGTCGTTCGGACTGCTGACGCTGCCGGAACGCGAGATGCTGACCCGCCTGTCGGTATTCGGCGGCGGCTTCGACCTGCCGGCCACGGAGGCGGTGTGCCGACCCGGCAGCGCGCGCGGCGCGGACACGCTCGACGTTCTGGACCAGCTCGGCTCGCTTGTGGACAAGAGCCTGGTAATCGCCGACCGGACACCGGAATCGGTCCGCTACCGGCTGCTGGAGACGATCAGGCAGTACGGCGCGCAGGAACTGGTGCGCACTTCGGGCGACGGGGAAATGCAGCAGGTCAGGGATTTGCATGCGGCCCACTTCCTGGCGCTGGCGCAAACCGCGCAGCCCGCCCTCACCGGGCATGAGCAAGCTGTCTGGCTGCGACGGCTCGACCTGGATTGGGATAACCTCCGCGCAGCCTTCCTCTATCTGGAAGAAGAGAGCCGGACTGAGGATGTCCTGCGGCTCGGCGTCGCGCTCGAGAGATTTGCCATCACCAGGGGCTACGCCGACGTCCTTACCGCGATCCGGCGCGCGATCACTGCGCCGGGCCTTGAGCTGAGTGTGCTGCTCGTCGAGGCGCTCGTCGTTACGTCCCGGCTGACCGGCCTGTTCCTGCGCAAGGACGTCCGGGAGCTCGCGATCGGCAAGCGCCACGCCGAGCAAGCCCTGGCACTGGCGCGCGAACTGGGCGACCTCCGCCTCCAAGCGCGAGCGCTCGGACAGCTCGCGGGGGCGTCTTTCTTCGAGCACGATCTCGCTGCGGTGCGCAAGCTCGCCAGCCAGGGAGCCACGCTGGCCACCCAGCTCGGAGACATGCAGCTGCTCGGCGAACTGCTCGCGTCGTTCGCCGGCGCAGCCCCGACACCGGAAGACGTCCGCCGTATCCGCCTCGAAGTGCTGGCCTGCTGCCGCAAGTCCGGTGACGACTTGCTGGCAGCTCTCGAACTGCATCATCTGTACGGCCTCGACCTGCATGCCGGGCTCATCGAGAACGCGGCCGCCTATCTCAACCAGGCGATCAGCCTGGCTGAGCAGCTAGGCGGCGAGCTCTTCCTCTATTTCATGCGGGCTGATCTCGGCATCCTGCTCCTCATTCAGGGCAGGACGGCCGACGCGGTCCCGGTGATCAGGCGCTGCCTGCTGGTCGCCCGCCGGATCGGGGTACGGATCGACGCCAGCGAAGTGATCTTCGGCGCGGCGTGCTGCTCCGCGTGGCAGGGTCACCAGTCCGCGGCGGCGCACCTGCACGGCGCCGCGGACGCGGACATCAGGGCCGCCCTGGAGATCGGGACCATCAACTGGTCGAGGGCGGAGCAGGACCTCCGCGAGCGCGAGCAGCGTCAGCTCCGCGAGCTGATGGGGTCCGGCCCGTATGAGGTCGCCTACCAAGCCGGGGCCCGGCTGACCCCCGCGCAGGCGGTAGAGCTGGCACTCAGTCGCGAGCCCGCCCGGCCGGAGAATGGCAGTCTGTAGCTGGCGAGATATACGCCAGCTTTCGGGCAGAGCCCCGTGCGCTAGTCGCCGTCGTCGCCGTGCCCGCCATGACTGTGGCCGCCGTGACTGTGATCGCCGTGGCTCTGCTCGCCGTGGCTCTGCTGGCCGTGGCTCTGCTCGCCATGACCGTGATCCCCGTGCTCGTGCCCACCGTGCTCGTGCCCGCCGTGGCCGGCACCGCCATCGGTTTCGTCGGCCATCTGGCACAGCGCGATCAGGCCGGCCCGCAGCGCCGCAACGCCCTCGGCTGACAAGCGGCCGGCAAGTTCGTCATCGGCATCGGTGGCCGCGTGCCAGCTTGCCGTCGCGGCAGCCTCGCCTCGCGGTGTCAGGGTGAGCACCGTCCGGCGGCGGTCCTCGCTATCCGGCGTGCGCGCCAGGTAGCCGCGCATCACCATGGTGTCGATCAGCTGGCTGACCGCTTGCTTGCTGATGCCGAGATCGCGGGCCAGGTGAGCGGACGCCGAGCTGTCGCCGTAGACCCTGGCTAGCACGTAGGCGCCGTTGCGAGGGACGTCGTCGAAGCCCGCGTCGGCAAACGCCTGGGTGACCACGTTGCCGTATGCCTTGCGCGCGCGGCGCAGCAGGCCGGGGATCCCCATCGCGTCGTAACGATCTTGTTCAGTCATGCCAGTCAACTTATTAGTACATTTGCTTGACGGTCAAATCGATTGACCGACATGTACGCCCCTGACTCCTGTCTCGCTCGCCCTGGTTCGCACTACTCTGGCATCGACGTTTACGTAGTCCATGGGGGCGCCATGTCTGAGCCGGTGCCGGGCTTGCCGGGAAACGAGCTAGTGTTCAGGCGTTCTCGCAGCAGCCGCAAGTACCTGCTGACGCGTGCCGTCTCGGCCCTGATTCTGGCGGGCATCGTTGCGGCCGTAGGGGTGTCCCTCCGGCCGCACATCCTGGTGATCGCGGCGTATCTCATCGGTCTGGTCGTGGTCGGGAACGCAGCTGCCTACGCCGTGCAGGGATTGTTTCGCACCGCGCTGACGAGCGAAGGCATCGAAGTCCGCGGCTACGTCCGCCGCGTGATCCCGTGGTCTGAAGTCCGCGCGTTCCGCGTCCGAGGTCTTGACCAGCCAGAGCTGCTCGCGCCAGATCCAGGATCCGCGAGCCAGGCCGAACCCAGGAGACTGGTAGCAAGCTCGCGCATGAGTCGAATGCCAGAGTGGGATCGGCAGGCTGATCGCAGCCGGCGGACACGTTCCGGACGAGTAAGGGTCGAGGTAATGCGAACGACCGGACGGCCCGTGACATTGCCAGCCCCGATCGTCGCGGGGCCCGAGGGCGACCCTGATTTCCCCGACAAGGTCCGCCAGTTGGAGCAGTGGCGACAGCAGTGCACCGGCCAGCTGTCGGCTCCGCTTTTCTGATCGGCGATGCCCGCCCCGTCGGCGGCCACCCCGGCGGGCTCATATCGGCGCGGGCGCCACGGAGCGCGGGCCAGAACCACCGCCTCGACCCGAGCCGCGGCGGGCGGGCCGGGTCAACTCCTACCCTGGATGTGTGATTAGTGACGAGGATCCCTGGGCTGACCGCGAAGGGCCTTACTCGCTCCCCCGGTACGTTACGGACCGGCCCGCTAAGGACTTCTTCATCCCGTACGTGACCGACCCCGCCAAGGCCGAGGATGTGTGGGCACGCTGCGCCGCGCGTTACGCGGCCAGCAGGCGCGTGTACTCCCTGACCTACACACACAACGACCAGAAGATCGAAGTGCAGGTCGGCCAGGAGCGCACGGTATACAGCCGCAGAGGCCGTCGCGGCGGCTACGTTCCCGGCACTGACTTCGATCGCCGCGGCAAGCGGGAGGGATCGACTGTGCTCGCCATCGTAGACGCCGGCGTCGCGATCGAGATCTGGTCCACGGCTATGACGGGCCGATGGGCGAATCCGACCATCGTCGACCCCTCGACCCTGGAGCGCATCCAGTACTTCAAGCCATCCGCGCCCTAGCCGCGCCAGCGCCGGAACGAAGTGTGCCACTATGACATGCCGTTTCATCTCTTGTAAGGCACCGTCGGCATGATGACAGCGAGCGCGGTTCCTCGATCGGCCGCGCGGCGGGTGATGCCTGGCATGATGCGCGACTCCTCGGAGGATTGGTGACCGTGGCGGCCCGGTTCTGGCCGGCGCGTGGCGCGGGACGCCGTCGCGCCAGCGGCGGGGCGCACGCGGCGTCCTACCGCGAGAGGCGGTGCGCACTGCGATGGCCGCTGGTGATGTGGGGGCTTGGCGTGCCGGCCGCACTGGTTGCCGTGTTCGTTGTGCTCGCGGTTCTCGTTAACCGGCAGTGGTTCATCGCAGCCGCGTTCACGCCGTTGACCTTGCCCTTCATGATGGGCACGGCGTTGCTCTACCGGAACTGGCCGACCGGAATCGGCATCGACGCGGCCAGCGTGTCGATCGGCGCGGTCGGGTCTAGGCACGCCACGGCGCGGCGGCCGTCCGTGGCGCACCAGAACTGGGGCTTGTTTACCTGCGCGTGGCCGAACATCAAGTACGTGACGGTGGTGACGGATCCGGGGAGGATCCGTGAGATCAAGAAGTCACCTGCGTACTGGACGCTCAGCAACCGCTGGGGCAAACCGCGGGACATGACCCGGTGCATGACGGGCGTGCTGGCGGCGCCGTTCATGAAGTCGGCGCTGGTAATCGGCGTCCGGTACGACGCAGCGGGAGTGATCACCCCGGAGCTTCGCTCGGCGCTGTTCTTCGCCAACTACATCTCGGAACCGAAGTTCTCGACGCGGCTGAGCGCCGAACCCAGCCTGGAATGGGTAGTGCCAACGAGACGCCCTCATGAGCTGCGCGCTTTCCTGGCATCTATTGACCGCTAACGAGCACTGCGCCAGAGCGCGCGGGCAAGCACAATGCCCTCGACCCGCGACGCACCGCCCTCGTCTAGCAGGCAGCCAGCAACGGCGTCCAGTTGGGTGCCGGTAGTGCAGACGTCATCGAAGATGAGCACGAAACGGCCCGCAGTCCGCGCCGGATCGGGCACCCGAAGGGCGGACCGTAACTCGTTCCCGGTCGCACGCTTGGACCAGGCTTGCGCATCTGCCGACTTGAGCGTCCGGCGGGTTTTGACGATGGCGGCAGGCGAGCCCGTGTCGAACGGCCAGCGATTACCGGCATCTGCCCTGGCGGCCGCGGCCAGCACTGCTTCTGCATGCGCGAACTCATCACGGTCCGTACCGGCGTAGCCGGGGTTGGTCACGATGAGATCCGGCAGGTCGTCAGCCATGTTCTCGTCAAGCCAGGCCAGCAGCAGCCTGCCCAGTACGACCGACCAGCTTCGCGTGCCGCGGTACTTGTAGGAGTTGATGACCCGTCGCATCGCGCCGGACTGGTAGCCGATCGCGTAGATCCTGCCGATGCGGCGGCTCGGGCTGCGGCAAAGCTCGTTCGGGCACGCGCCGGCCGCATCGAGGTGCTGCGAGCAGACATCGCACGAGTCCTCGGCTGGCCGGGTCAGCTGCCGGCTCGCGCACATCAGGCACGTTCGAGCCGGGCCATCGCGGAAGTTGCCGCAGTCATGGCAGTAGGGGAACTCGGCTAGTGCTAACTGATCCGTCATCGTGCGCCTGACGGTAGCCGCGAGTGCCGACAGCCTCATGATCGATGTGAATCTACTGCGGCTATAGCAACACTAGATTCACATTCATCAAGATCATCCGGCCCGATGCAGCGCGCTAGCGCGGTTGCGCGCGTACCGCCCGACCAGGCAGCGCGGTGGGGACAAGCTCAGCGTCCCGGACCACGAACGTGCCGTTCACCAGGACGTGCGTGACGCCCGACGACGTACGCGTGCTGTCCCGGTATGTCGCCCGGTCGGAGATTGCCGCGGGGTCGAAGATCACGATGTCGGCGTCGCAACCAGGCTGCACCCTGCCCTTACGCCGCATCGCAGGCACGTAATCCTCAAGCAGCCGGGCGGGGCCGAGGCTGGAGCGGCGCAGCGTCTCGGTCAGCCCAAGCGGCCCGTACTCGCCGACACCGCGCTCGGTGACACCGGCACCGGATCCGGCGTCACTAGCCAGCACCCGCAACGCCCTGGCGAAGGTGCCGACCGTACGGGGATGCGTCACCGCGCCAGCGGGGAGGGGCCAGGCCATCCGGTCGGGAACGGGGCCTGGCCAGGTCAGCGGCATCGCATCGCTCGCCACTACGGCGTCAGGAAAGGTCAGCGACCGCAGCAGGACCGCGCAGTCAGCCGGATCGTTCTCGTCCAGCAGCCGGACAACAGCAAGCCCGCCAGGGTCCGCCGTGCGCAGCTCGCGCAGCCGTTCCGCGCTGGCCACTTGCTCGCCCGTCATCGCGTACGTGAGATCCGGCGGTGTCAGGCCACGCTCCGCCAGCCGATCCGGCGCAAGGAACGCCGCACCGATTCCGGTCATCCCGCTGCCATACGGGTAGGCCTCGGTCGAAACCCGCGAGCCCGCGGCCTGCGCCCGGCTGACCAGGTCGAGCACCCGGTCGATGTGCCGCAGCGAGGTCGAATTGATGTGGCAGTAGTGCATGCGCGCGCCAGTCCGGGCGGCCGCGCGGACAATCTCCTCGGCACCGTCTATCAGCGTGTCCGGAACCATCTCAATCAGGTCGCGGGCATGTGTGAAGGTCGCGACGCCGGCATGCGCCGCCAGCGCTGCGACCCGGAGATACTCGTCGGGGTCAGTGCCGGGTGAGTAGCCGAGCAGCACGCCGATCCCGATTGCCCCGGCTGCCAGATCGGATGCCAGCCGGTCCAGGATCGCGCGGAGCTGTCCGGGTGAGGCGGCCTGCTGGAACGCCGGGCTTGCCAGGTTGCCGAGGAAGTCCAGATTGTCCGTCGCCGCGACTCCGGCCACCGCTTCCAGCCGGGCAAGCGCCCAGGACGTCGCGAAACCGTAGTTGACCGGCCTGCCCTCAGCCGCCGCGTGCTGGTACGCGTGCTCCACCGGCACCGCGCCAGCCTCGAGCTCCAGCGCTGTCGTGACGCCGTCGAGTACACGCAGCCGCAAGCCCGGAACCTCGTTCGTGTGACTATGCAGGTCGATGAACCCGGCGGTCACCACCTGGCCGGAGACGTCGAGGTCAACCGGGGCGGGCAAGAGCCCGTTTCCTACCTGGGTGATTTGGTGACCGGTGATAGCTACGTCCCGGACGTCGTCCAGCCCGGACTCCGGATCAATCACCCTCCCGCCGCGCAAAACTACGTCAGGACTGGTCATTTGGTGCGCTCCGGACTCCCTCGGTGGCTGCACAAGGCACGAGCCTAACTTGCGTCACCGGAGCCACTGACTCACAGGTTGGCTATGTGCTTCTGGTACCACATGGTCGTGCCGACATAGCCATCGAGCAGCCCCGCGAACGCCATTGCGAGCAGAATGGCTCCGGCGGTGACCACCGCAGCACCCCTGTCCGCTGGGTGCAGATAGAGCCCGGAGGCGACGTGGTCGATCAGGCTGCCGATCGGGCGGCCCAGGCGGGTGAGCTGTACCAGGCCGGCGCCCAGCAGCAGCTTTGTCAGCCAGTCACTGACCTCGGCAAGGTTTGAACTCGGCGTGTAGGCGGGGGTCGCCGCTCCTTTTTGCTGGCGCAACTGGCCGGATGAAACGATCCGCGGGATACCGAACAGGAAGCCCGCCAGGCAGCCGCTGAGAAACGCGGCCAGGCTGGCCAGCATTGCGGTACCCAGGTAGATCCAGTGGCGTCCGGGAGTTCCGAAGGCATAAACGACGATCCAGACGGAGCTGAGGGACGGGATCACGATTCCGAGCACCGAGAACAGCACATTGCTGATGTGGTGCATCGAGTCGAGGCGCTGCCGCAGCCAGGACGGCGGACGGACTGACACCGACACCCACGCCACGGCGCGGCGGCGCTTTTTGCGGAAGCGACCGACCGTGATCCGGAAGTCGGCAGCGTCGGTGTGACGAGTCGGGTTGGCGTGGTCCGTGGCCTTCACTTTGAACAAGGTGCTGCCAGGGCTCTTAGGAAGGCCGACGATATCCCCAGATTTGTCGAGCCTCAGCTCGTCGGGCAACCGGGATCCGCTCTCCAGCTCCCAGGTGTAAGGCGGCGCGCCACCCGTAGCCTGCAGCCTGGCAATGCCGTCCTTGACATTTGCGGGCGGACGCGGAGGCGGCGCCGTGGATATCGTGAGCGCCGGATTTATTAACAGCGAAACCTGGCGCGCCGCGGATCCCTGAGTGTCAGTGACAGTGACGGTAAGAGAAGTCGTACCCTGCGCGTCAGGCCCTGGGATGCCGGATATCGTGCCGTGTTCGCTGTCAAGCGCCAGTCCGGCGGGCAACGGCACGTCGCCGGTAATCGACCAGCTCACCGGTCCAGTGGCGCCGTCCACGCTGAAGGTCGTCTGGTAATCGTCGCCCACCATTCCGGGCGGCAAATTGTACCCGCCTATCTGCATTGGACCCCCCCAATACCGATGTCGTGCTTCATTCTGGGCGACCGGCACTTGAAGTACAAGCGACACGTATCCTCTGCTGCGTGATTATCCGGTGGATGACGGCATTCCTGGACTACCCGGCGGCCTCATGCGAGCGGGGCAGCGCGTTCTGGCGAGCAGTGACGGCCTCGACGAGCTCTGCTCCGCGGGGCACAGATGCTGAATTCGCCACTCTGCTGCCAGCTCGCGGCGACGCTTTCCTGCGAATCCAGCGCCTGCGCGACGGCCCGCCGGGCTGTCACCTGGACCTGCACGCCGACGACAGGCCGGCGACGGCTGCCCGGGCGGAGCGGCTCGGGGCGGCGGTTATCTCCACCCATGACGACTACGTCGTGCTCCGCTCGCCGGGCGGGCTCAGCTTCTGTGTCGTCGAGTACCGCGGCGAGACCGAACGGCCGGCGCCGGCCCGGTGGCCGGACGGGCACAGCAGCCTCGTCGACCAGCTATCGGTGGACATCCCGCCGGACTGCTACGAAGCGGAGACGGCGTTCTGGTCCCGGCTCACCGGCTGGCCGCAAAGTCCGGGCTCGCGCCCTGAGTTCACGTTCCTCACCCGGCCTGCGGAGATGCCGTTGCGGCTGCTGTTGCAGCGGCTGGCCGATTCCACGACCGGTAGCTGCACTGCACACCTCGACCTGGCCTGCGACGACGTGGCCGCCGAGCGTGCGCGGCACGAATCGCTCGGCGCGCAGGCCGTTCGCGTGATGGCCAGCTGGACGACGCTAAGGGACCCGGCCGGACTTGATTACTGCATTACCCGCCGTGATCCGGCGACCGGGAGAATCTGACCCGGCAGCGCGATCAGCTCCCGGCCGGTCCGGACGCTTCCGCGCGGATCGATTCCGCAATCGCCTCGGACAAGGTGTCGTACTGGTCGGCGGTCAGCTGGCCGCGGTCGTACGCGCCCGTCAGGTCGTCGTACGAACCGGGCACATCTGGTTCCGGGTCCTGCTGCTCGGCCAGCTGGAGGCCAGTCTCCGGAACCGGGCGCCTGGTCAGCGGCCAGGAGCGACGCCGGAAACGGTCGGCTACCTCCGCCAGAGTCACCTCGCCCGTCGTAAGCGCCGTCAGCATGTCAGTGACCTCACTCGAGCTCATTCGGCTACCCTCCGCATGGCGTCCCGGACTACGCGATGTTCGGCGGCGAGGACTGGCAGGCGCCCGGAGTTGTCGTAGACCGACCAGGCGTCGAAGCGCTGCTTGAGAAGTTCGAAATTGGCGCGGTTGCAGCTGCCCCAGGTTGCATCCGCCTGCGCCCGGATCATCTCCCCGGCCACGAAGCGGCCGCCTAGCCCGCTGCCGGCCCGGTAGCTGTCGTGACCCTGCCGGTATCGCGCATCGGCGCGCTCGATACTGACCTCGACTCCGGCAGCGACGAACAGGCCGGTCACCAGGGTATAGCCGCCAGAACGAAGGGACTCGACGCGGCCGCTGGCCGAGTCGGCCCGGGACAGCGTGATATCCCAGATCACATTCCGGCCGTCGGCCTGAGCCATGCGAGCCAGGCGCTTGCTGATATGCGATGACTCCTCGTGCACAAGCTCGGCTGCCTCCATGGGCGTGAGACCGTCAATCTGCGGGATCAGGCCGCGGGCCGCTAGCTCCGCCTTGATGCGATCCGGGTCGATGACCAGGTACCGCGACAGGTCGATCCCCGCATGGTCCCTCAGCACAGTAGTCTTCCCCGCCCCCGGCAGACCGCCGGCGACGATAGCCCGGCGCTCGCACGGCACCTTGTCCGCCTCGGCATAGCGGTCCCTGACGATCTGATCGTGCAGCGACCGGCGGTCAGCCGACCAGACCTCTTGCCGCGGATCGATGGTGTAGCGGAACTCAGTAGCCAGCCGGCCTGCTCTGGCGCTTGCTAACCGAGCCGTCACGTCCGCGACGTGCTCGGCGTGCTCCGGATCGGTTAACGGGCGGACCCGGTCAGCCGGCCCCGGCACCTCGGTGTAGCGCGGCGACGAAGGATGCCCGTCCGGCAGCCTCTCCAGGCTGAAGGACGAGGCGCGAGCCCCGGCATCTGCGGGCCTGAGTCGTTCGACGGCATGCGCTCTGGCATCGGAGGCGGCCACGGGAGTAGACAGTAGCCGTCGCAAACACCCGGCCGGCAGCCAAGCGCGCTGCCACCATGAGCAGCGTGGCAAATTCCCGGCGACCCCCGCGACCGACGCGGATCGCGCGACCTGGGTCCGCAGCAACCGGCCGGCATCTGTACCTCGTTCCTTACGACGGCAAGCCCGGCGATACCCGCCCCGAGGTAAGGCAGTCCGGGGGAACACCGGCTGAGCCGGCGCCTTCGGGCGACCTCCAGGAAGCGCTCTGGGACAGCGACGAACTCCGGCGGCTCGCCCAGCTCCGCCAGCTCGCGGTCGGCATTGGCGCGCCCAAAGAGGCGATCAGGCTCATCGAGAGCGCAAGCACCGCTGAAGAGGCCATGGACCGGCTGACCGGCGCCGGGCTGCTGCCCGGCGAGGCGGACTCGTTCGAGGGGATGCTGCTGTGGTTTGCGCCACTGCTCGAGCCAGGCTGTGACCAGCTTGACGCCGAGATCTGCGGCGGCGAGTTCGTCGGCGAGCTGCGCCGGGCCGCGCCGCCCGACCTGGACGTAGCCGACGTCCTGCGGGACGTCATCGAGCAACTGCCAGCGCACCAGGGCCCGTCCGCGCTGGCTATGGCGCGCGTGCTAGCAGCGGTCGGGCCGGCCCCGATCCGGCCGGTCGCCGCGGCTACCGCCCGCATCCTCGTGGCGGCCGGCGACACCGACATGCCATGGGCGAGCAGCCTCGGTACGCCGAAGCCCGGCGCTTGCTTCGGCTACGCGGACATTTACGGCGAGCAGCGCGCGATCGTCGTCGTCTTCGGCTACGGGCGCAAGAAGCACGCGATCGCCGTGCTGATCGACTACGTGCTGGGCGGCGGCATTAAGGACTGCTATCCCGTCGACTACAGCCCCAGCCTCCGCGACGACTACCGCAAGGTAGGCGCGCAGCCAGACGTGATCTTCAGTGAACTCGATGCCGCGCAGGCCAGGCAGCTTCTCCAGGAGGCGCTGGCCAGGCAGCCCTGCCCGGCAGACCCGGAGCAGGTGGAAGACGTCGAGAACTACCTTGACCTGCTCGCGGCCCGAGTGGAACTGCTCTCGCCGCCTGCCGCCCCGGCGATCACGACCAGCGGCCGCGCCAGCTCTCACGGCAAGCAGAGTGCCGCCAAACGACCAGCCGTGGTGAAGAACGTCCACCGGCTTAAGGTCACGTTGCGAGGTAGCAAACCGCCGATCTGGCGCCGGTTCGAGGTGCCATCCGACATCACGCTGGCCCGGCTGCATACGGTCATCCAGCTCGGATTCGGCTGGGAGGACTGCCATCTGTGGGTGTTCGAGACGCAGGGCGGCCGGTACGGCACCGTCGACCCTGACCTGGAGATCCGCAGCGCGGCGAACAAGAAGCTGGCCGCGGTGGCCGACTGGCCGGGGGACAAGCTGCGGTACGAGTATGACTTCGGCGATGGCTGGGATCACGACGTCGTCGTTGAAGCCGTGCAGCCTGCTGATCGAGGTGTCGCCTATCCCCGCTGCATCGCCGGCAAGCGGGCTTGCCCGCCAGAGGATTCTGGCGGCATCTGGGGCTACAACGAGCTGCTCAACACCCTGGCCAACCCCGGGCATGAGAAGCACGCGCAGATGCTGTGGTGGCTCGGCATCGCATCGGCTGCCGACTTCGACCCGGCTCGCTTCGATCTCGGCGAAGCCAACCGGTACCTGGCCAGGATCTCCAGGACGCTGATCAAGCCCTAGCGCGCTCCTACAGCAAGGAGAGATCGCCGGTCACGGTGTCGATCCTGGCGTCCTGCGCCGGACCGATAGCGCAGCAGGTAGGCGTGCCCTCCGCGACCTGCGTCCGGCCCGCGTCGTGGATGACCTGAACAGGCAGGCCGGATGCGCTCGCCCGCTCCGCGATCGCGGCCAGGTGCTCTTCGCTGGTCGCCCGCAGTACGACCTTAGGCTGTCCGTCCCGCAGCCAGGCGCGGAAGTCAGCGGTGCCGATTGCGGCCAGTGCGGCCGCCACGGCCGCATGTGCTGCCTGAGCCGCCATCTTGCCCCGGCCCATGCCGAGATCGGCCCGCACAACGAGCACCAGCTTCGTCTGCACGACTGACACCGTATCCGGGCAGCCGCGCAAGTTCAGTACCGAACCAGCCCGGCACGGCGCTGGCCCGCAGCACAGCTATCGGCTAATCGCTTCCCCAGCCAGGCGATGATGCACAGCACGATGAAGACAACAACCAGGTCCATCTGGTGCCACTCCCCCGATCACTCCCCCTCAGCCTGACCAGGCCCGTCCTGCCCGAAGCCAGGCTCTTCGCGACGGGGTCTACCCGGCCGGCGGCCGTAGTTATCCGGCTACCGGCGCTTGTTGGCTAGCTATCTGCCGGTACAACGGCGCAAATCGTGCCGACATCGGCGGTCGGCCTACCCGCCGCCCAGCGCAGCGGTCAGCCCGCTATTGTCCGCTGCATGGAGACATGGGATGCCATTACCTCGCGGCGCAACGTCCGCGCTTTCGCGGACCAGCCGATCCCGGCCGAAGACCTCGACCAGATCCTGGAGGCAGGCCGACGCTCACCCTCCTCGCAGAACTGGCAGCCCTGGGACTTCGTGGTGGTGACCGACCGGGAACAGCTTCAGAACCTGTCGAGGGTCTTCTATGGTGCGCACCACGTGGCGAACTCGGCCGCGACGATCGCAGTCATCGCGCCGCCTGCTGACAACGAATTCCGCCGGGCCCAGTTCGACCTAGGCCAGGCGACAATGAGCATGGCGCTGGCGGCAGCAGGCCTCGGGATCGGTAGCTGTCATGCCGGGGTTGCCGACTTGGAACTCGCCCGCAGAGTCCTCGGGCTGCCCGGGGACCGCGACTGGGTCCTGCTGCTGTCGCTGGGCTACCCGGCCGGCCGGCCGCTGGCACCGGTCCGGACTCCTGACAGGCGGCCGTTCGACGACGTCGTGCACCGCGGCCACTGGTAGAGGCCATAGCCAAGGGCCCGGGCCGACCCCATCCGAGCGCCAACCCAAGCCAGCGCCCCCCGGACGACCCGGCGCCGGCTCGGCTCTGCGAATGCGCCACCCAGCCCGGCGCCCCGAACTCGACATCTGCGCGGCTAACCGCTTGACACACCGAACGGCTCAATGCAATATCATTGTGATATCTATTTTATCCTCAGCCGCTTGCGACGGCGTAGGAGATGAGTCGGATGAGATCTCTCGTCAAGCGCTCCACAGTTGCCGGCGTGACCATGCTGGCAGCCGCAAGCCTCGCGGCCGCCGGCTGCGCCAGCACCAGCAACAAGGCAGCCGGGCCGCTCTGTACCTCGGCGGCCGCGACCAGTTCGTTAAGCAACTCGTCGAGCGCGGCGGGGTGGACGCTGCCCGGCGCCAACCTGCAGAACACCCGGGATGTCGCCAGCCCGATCACCGCCTCGAACGTCGCGCGGCTGGGCGTGGCGTGGTGCGTGCCGATCGAGTCGACTGGTGAAGCGGGTGCCGCCGGGGTGACCGACGGCTATTCGACCACGCCGGTCATCGTGAACGGCGTGGTGTACACGCAGGACATCGAGTCGAACGTGATGGCAATCAAGCTCGCCACCGGCAAAGTCCTGTGGACGCACAACTACAGCTCGCCCAACGGCGGGCCGGACGGCGTAACCGTGGCCGGCGGAACCGTATACGCGGCGACGAACCACGCCGCGGTCGCGCTGTCGGCGGCGACGGGCAGGCAGCTGTGGAGCCGGACACTCATCCAGAACGACCACGAAGGCATCGACATGGCACCCGGATACCACGACGGGACCGTCTACGTGTCGACCGTGCCAGTCAACCCGACGGTCGGCGAGTATCTCGGCGGCGGCAAGGGGACGCTGTGGGCACTGAACGCCAAGACCGGCGCGCCGGACTGGTCCTTCGACGAAGTGCAGAACCTGTGGGGCAATCCAAGCATCAACTCCGGCGGCGGCCTGTGGGACCCGCCGTCGTTCGACGCGCAAGGCAACCTGTATATCGGCATCGCCAACCCCGGCCCGATCGGCCAGGGCGGGTGGCCGGCCGGCTACCCGTGGGCGACCAGCCGGCCAGGCCCTGACCTGTACACCGACTCAGTGGTCAAGCTGAGCCCGGCCGGCAAGCTGCTCTGGTACTACCAGCTCACCCCGCACGACCTTTTTGACTGGGACCTGCAGAACTCGCCAGTGCTCACTACCGCCAACGGGCAGCCAGTCGTGATCGAGGGCGGGAAGGCCGGCATCCTCATCGAGCTGAACGCGCAGACCGGCAAGCTGATCTGGCAGCTCCCGGTCGGCGTCCACAGCGGGCCCCAGGACGCCGGGCTGCTCACCGAGAAGGCCACGCCCACCTCGCCGATCTCGCTGCCCGCCAAGTTCGTGCTCGAGCCCGGCGTGTTCGGCGGAATCGAGTCCCAGCTGGCCACCAACGGGTCGACCACGTTCGCCGCGGTCAACAATCTCGCAGTGCCGATGTCGGTCAAGGGCGTGACGGAGAGCGGTGCCGCGTTCGACGCTTCGATCGGCAAGGCCACCGGAGAGATGGTCGCGGTCAACCAGGACACTGGCAAGATCGAGTGGGTTGCCAAGCTGCCGTCGTCGCCGTACGGCGCCGCCACAGTCACCAACAACGTCGTGTTCACCACGACCTACAGCGGCTACCTGTACGCGTTCAACGCCGCCACCGGGGCCGTCCTGCTGAAGACGCCGATGTCCTCCGGATCGAATGCCCCGGTCGCCATCGACGGTGACTATGTCATCGTCGGCGCCGGCGTCCAGGTGCCCAAGGCCGACAAGCAACTGATCATCGCTTACAAGCTGGGTGCTAAGGGCAAGCTGCCCACCACAGTCCGCTGACAGGGCATCGTGCTGATCGGTCCTTACAGGCCGATCAGCACGATACCGGTTGCGATCACGACGGCCGCGACGACGCGGCGCTTGCCGAACTCCTCGCCGAGAGCAGCCATCCCGATCAGCGCCGCGAACACGACGCTCGTCTCACGGATCGCGGCAACCTCGGCGAGCGGAGCCTTCGTCTGCGCCCACAGCACTATTCCGTAGGCCAGGACGCATAGCACGCCCGCAATCAAGCCGCGCTCGATCACGGGGCGATCCCGCCAGGACGCGGCCGGGCGGCGAATTGCCGCCACGATCGGCAGCGGCGGCCCCTGCAGCGCGAACAGCAGGGCTGTGTACGCCCACGGGTCTCCGGCTCGCCGGACGCCCAGGCCGTCGATCAGCGTGTAGCCAGCGATCGTGAGGCCCGTAAGGATCGCCGCGCTGACGGCCGGAGTATCCCGCCGGGTCAGGCGGCCGCCCGACAGCGCCAGGCTCATCAGGCCCGCGGCAAGCGTAGCTATGCCGATCAGGGCGGGAGCGCCAAGATGCTCGTGCGCAAGGAAGTACGCACCGACCGCCACGATGAGAGGGGAGGTTCCGCGAGCTATCGGGTAGGTCTGATTGAACGCGCCAAGCCGGTAGGAGTTCATCAGGGCCAGGTCATAACCGACGTGGATCACGGCGGAAGCGATCACGAACGCGATAGCTGCCCGGTCGGGGAGGCCGGTGACCAGAAGTACCAGGCCGCCGGCGACCGTAGACGCGAGGCCAATCCATGCGAACGCCATCAGGCGGTCATCCACCTGCTTGACGAGCGCATTCCAGCAGGCGTGCAGCGCCCCGGCCCCGATGACGACCGCGATAATCGCAGGCGTCAGATGCGGCGCCGGACTCACTGCGACGGCCTCCTGTCTGGCCGTGGGCGATCCGGCTGCGGTTATCTCTGCTGTTCCGTTTTCTCGCCGCGGATTTCATGCATGCGATTCGCCCGCACGGCGAGGCGATAACGGCCATGATTCTAGTGCGCACTAGGACGTAACACGTGGGGCGGGAAGCTAGTGACCGACGAAGAGCGCGCCATGCTCAGCGCAGATGACGCGGAACTTCTCAACATGGTGCGGGCGGGGGATGCCGCCGCGTTCCAGATTCTCATTCAGCGGCACGAGCAGGCCGCCAGGCGGCTGGCCCGCGATCTCGTTGTGAATGCCGGGGACGTCGATGACGTCCTGGCCGAGACATCCGGCCAAGTGATGCAGGTGATCCGGCTCGGCGGCGGCCCGGCGGATGCGTTCCGGCCCTACCTGCTGACCGCCCTCCGGCGGGTCTGTGACGACAGGCACGGTTCAGATCCCGCCGTGGCCGGCCGGGAGGACTCGCTGATCGTGGCGGCCTTCCTGTCGCTGCCCGAGCGCTGGATGGCTGTGCTCTGGCACACCGACATAGAGGGGGCCAAACCGGCCGAGGTCGCGCCGCTACTCGGCCTCAGTCCAACCGGGGTGACGGGGCTCAGGCGCAGCGCCAGGGATGGTCTGAGGCAGGCCTACCTGCAGATGTACGCCTCCGGTGTGGCCCGGCCGGAATGCTCGACCGTCGCAGTCCGGCTCGGCGCGTTCATCCAGGACGCCGTCTCCGGCCCCGACGGCGCGATGGTGACCGAGCACCTGAGCCAGTGCGACGATTGCCGCGCCGCCTTCACGGAGCTGTCGGACGTCAGCATCCCGCTGCGCGCCATGGTCGCGCCGGTCTTCCTGGGCGGCTCGGCGGACTACTACCTGTCCGGTACGACGGACCGTCAGTCTCGCGCCGCAGCCGTGACCGCCGTGACAACGGCCGGGCCCGCTGCGGGCGCAGCTTGGTGGCTTCGTCCGGCCGGACTGCTCCCGGCCGGCGCGAGGCCGCTGCGCTGGCTCGCGGCGGGCAGCGCGGCGGTACTGGTAGTCGGCGCTGTTGCCCTCGCCGTCTCCCTCGACGGTCACGGTTCGCCGCTCAAGCAGGCGAGCAAGGATCTGGTCCAGGCAGCGGCTTCGCCCAGCCCGGCGACCATTGTCGCGCGGCAGTCAGCGACCCCGGCCAGGTCAGCCACCACCCCGGTCGCGGCACAGCCAGTGTCGGCTAGCAAAACGCACAGCGCGCCGGCGGCTCCGCCCGCCAGTCAGCCTCAGCCACCAGCTACGTCGCCGCCATCAGGCAGCCCGAGCCCGGCACCTTCTCCGGTCCGTCTCACGGCAGCTGTCGACGTCTACGGCCACGGCCAGCACTGGAACGGCGCCGTGGTGATCTTCAAGGTCAGCGACACCGGCTCAGCGAAGAGCCGGGCGCTGATCGTCTCCGTGGCGCTCCCATCAGGCAGCTGGTTCTTCACCTGGTCGCACGGGCCCGGCCACGGGCACGGGGCCGGCCACTGGCGCGGGCCGGGCCACGGCGGCCAGAACGGCTGGTCGTGCAGGGCAACAGCGTCCGGGGCGCGGTGCCGCCACGCCGCGATCCCGGCAGGCGGCCAGTCTCAGGGCACGATCTTCATCGGGATCGGGGGCTCCTCGGCCTGCGGCGACACGGTCTCGGTCACCGCCGCCTCGGGATCGGTGTCGGCTGATGCTCAGTCTCCGGAAGAAATTCAGTGCTAGCCGCGGCCATCCGCCCGTCGTGCGTAGCGGGGGCGGTCAGCCTTACCCCGGCCGCCGACGGCCCGCAGCGGCCTGATAGTAGACTTCCCGCCACTAGATCGCGCAGTTGCTGGTCAACGATATGTGCGATATCGGCTACCTTGCTATGAGGTACGGCCCAGCCTGGCTTCCCCGGTCCAGAACGCCACCGGTAGCAACGAAGCCCCGGCAGGCTGCCGTCTTTAATAACAAACTCATGCACTACACCGGAGGAATCAGGTGAGTCAAACCACTGCTGTTAGCGCGCCAGGAAGGTCGTCTGGCCGACTGCTGGCGATAATTCTCGGGGTTCTCGGGGTCTTGGCGATCATTCTTGGCGTGCTCTACGTCGCCGGAGCGCTGAACTCGGTGCACTTCCTGGTCGGCGCACATCACAAGGGGTCACACACGGTGCGGGCGGGTGTCTCGTTCGTTGTTGGCGTCGTGCTGGTGATCCTCGCCTGGGCTGCCGGCCGGTCCCGCAACTGAAGCTCGTCTTGGCGTTGCCGGCCTCAGGGCCGCCAGCTGCTCCGGCGGCACCCAGGGCAGGCAGTTCAGGATTTGCGGGCTGATGAGCGCCTGGCCGGGTGCCGCCGGTGCCGCGCCGGGCTGCCCCGCTGCCCGAGAGCCGCAGCAGCGTTCCAGCGCACTGCGCCTGCCAGGTCACGGGCATGCTCGGCGGCTGTGTAGTCGTGCCGCGCTACCGTCGCAGCCATGGCGCGGTCGAGATCCAGATCACACTGGCCGAGTACCACCGAGAAGTCCCGCCGGACCGGCTCGAACAGGTCGTAGCCGAAGGACCGGTGCATCCGGGCGAAGAGCCCGCGGTACAGCCGGGTCCGCTCATGCAGCCCGGAGGAGTGCGACATCGGGTTCTTCGGCCGCCGCAGGATGTAACCGGGCAGTGCATCTGCGAACGCCTGCCGCATGATCCACTTCTCCTGACCGTCGCGGACCTTCAGGTCCAGCGGCAGCCGCATGGCCAGCTCGACCAGCGCCGGGTCGAGGTAGGGCACCCGGGCCTCGACGCCATTGCCCATGCTGACCCGGTCAACGCGCTGCAGCTCGGTGCGGTGCAGGTTCCGGATCATGTGCAGGAACAACCGCCGGGAGGCCGCTGCTCCGGCCTGCTCGTACATCGGGTAGCCGCCGAACAGCTCGTCCGAACCGTCCCCGGTCAGCACCACCTTGATGCCGAGCTCCCGCGCCCGGGCAAACAGCGGCACCGATACGACCGCGTTGATGATGTCGCCGTACTCGGTAAGTTCTGACATCCGGATCGCCTCCCGGACATCGCTGGCCCGGATGTCGCCTGGCTGCACGTCGATGACCTCGTGCCGGACGCCGAGGTCGGCACAGAGGCGGCGCGAATAGACCAGGTCGTCGCTGCCCGGCGCGCCGATGGTGAGCGCTACGCAGTCCGGGTGCATCGCCAGCGCGTTGGCGAGCACGATCGAGCTGTCCAGACCGCCGGACAGGATCACGCCGACGGTCAGGTCGGTGTCGAC
This sequence comes from uncultured Actinomycetota bacterium, assembly GCA_963831615.1. Classification (GTDB taxonomy): domain Bacteria; phylum Actinomycetota; class Actinomycetes; order Streptosporangiales; family Streptosporangiaceae; genus JAJYUU01. The sequence continues at coordinate 1,101,399 of CAWHQU010000011.1, forward strand.
ACGGACCCGGATGCTGTCCTCGACCGCCAGGCGCAGCGCCTTCGCCGCCTCGGCCGGATCCTCGATCGGCGGCTGGTCCTCGCCAGGACACATCAGGTCGACGTACGGCGTGAGCGCCGGCCCGGTGCCGTGCTCCGGCTCGGCCCACCCGTGGTGTCCCGGCGGTACTTCCGATATCGGCGCGCCCGCCGGTACCAGTGCCTTGACCTCCGAGGCCACGTGCAGCTGGCCGTCGCGCCACGACCAGTACAGCGGCTTGACCCCGACCGGGTCGCGGGCCAGGTAGATCCGCTCCGCAGCCCGGTCGGCGATCGCGAGCGCGAACTCGCCGCGGAACCTGCCGACCGCCTGCTCGCCCCACTCGGCGAACGCCTCGAGGGCCAGCTCGGTGTCGCTCTCGGTGCGGAACCGCACTCCCCGGCCGATCAGCTCGGCGCGCAGCTGCCGGTAGTTGAAAATCTCGCCGTTGTAGCACAGCAACCAGCGGCCGTCCGCTGACGGCCACGGCTGCACTGCGCGTTCCCGGTCGACGATCTTAAGCCGGTGGACGCCAGCCAGCAGCCGGCTCGTCGCAGACTATCTCCTCGATCTCGCCCCGCGCGCTCAAGCAGTCGAGCATCTGGCCGAACACTGCAACGTCCGGTCGCGGTCCCGCGATCAGCGCGATACCGCACATCCGCTCAGCCGCCGTTGCGCTGGTCGGGGATCAGGCGCAGCGCGCGCCCGGCACCCGGCCGGACGCAGACGTGCCAGGCCTGGCCCTCGTCGATGACGTTGATCTCGCCGGCGCGCTGCCGCTCGAGCAGCACGGCCTGCAGCACCTCCTCGGCCCCGAACTGGCGGAACCAGGTCATCTCGATGTCGGCCGCGTAGCCGACGCAGTGCGCGCTCGGCAGCAGCGCCGCGTAGCCGAGTTCACGGAGATGACGCTGATGCGTGACGCTGCGGGTGAGGCTGGTCACCCAGAGCCGCGGCGTGCCGGGCGGCGCGAGGTCCGGCGAAGTCGGCGGCTATCTGGTTGAGCAGCACGATCAGCTCCGGCCGCGCGCACGCGAACCGCAGGCCCGCCGTCCGGGGCGCGCGGCCGGGCACAGCCTTCGCTCTGCCGACCGGGCGGCCCTGGCCGACGCAGCGTCGAGGCCTGCCGCCGGTACCGGAAGAGCAGCATGCCATCGCGCCGGAGGCCGTCGAGGTCCAGCAGCTCAGTTGCGTCCCGCACGTCGTCGTCGGACTCGTAGGCAGGCAGGTGACCCCACCACAGCACGTCGATCTGGGAAAGCAGCGCGATCCGGATCATCGCGGTGAGGTTCCTCGCTGAACTCCGCGGCATTCTGCTGGTAGGACCTGATCTCGCGCAGCACCCGTCGCGCCGCCGCGTCCGCGCCCGCGGGCATCGCCGAGAGGATCATCGTGAACTCAGGCTCGGACAGGCGCCGGGTCAGGATGCGCTCGGCCGCCGCTGCCTTCGGGCACTCGCCACGCGGACCCGCTAGTTCCGCGAGCAGGTCGGCGACCGCCTCACGGTACGCGGCCACATCAGACAGCCGCCGTCTCTCCCCGGCCGACAGGTCATCAGCCTGGTCGCTGAGCAACCACCCCGCCACAAGCACCCCCGTAATGCGGCGCACATGCGAAGCGCTGAGAACTGAGAGTAACAGCTTCGCGACGTAGCGTGATGCGATGTGGCAAATCGCGCGAGCAGTGTGCGGAGCATCAGGCGGGATACGGTCCGCAGCCGGAGCAAGTCTCGCGTGCGCGCCTACGGGTGACCCCTGATCCGGGACTGCGCTTCCGGCCGGTGGCTCAGGGCTTTTCCGGATGCGCACGGCCTGGAACTCGCAGACTGGACCGGTGAACCGCGCCGCTTCGTATCTGCCAGTTTCCTGGACTGGCGCGGATGGTGCCGACACCGCCGCGAGCGCGGACATCGCGGCGGCGCCACCGTCGTTGCAAGCACCGCCGTCAGACGCAGTACTGCGCACGCTGCTGGACCGGGCGCTGCGGACCCCGCGGGCGCGGAAGCTGGCTTACGCAGTCTTGTCGCTGGAGCTCGCGGTCGTCATCGGGTTCGCCATCGTCTACCGGCCGTTCGACCTGAGCATCTACCTGTGGGGCGGCCACGCCGTCACCGAGGGCTCGCGCTTGTACCTGGCACAGGCCAGCGCGAACTGGTTCACCTACCCGCCGTTCGCGGCAGCCTTGTTCACGCCGCTGGCCGGGCTGCCGGCCAGTCGTCGTCGGAGCTGGCCTGGGGACTGGGGACGGTCGCCGCGTTCGCCTGGGCCTGCGTGCTCGCCTGCAGGCTGGCCGGGTCGCGGCCGTCGCAGGCACCGAGTCGGCCGCGGTGTCGGCGGCCGGCTTCGCTGCTCGAGCCCGTCTACCACACGCTGTTCCTGGGCCAGGTCAACGTGTTCCTGCTGGCCCTGGTGCTGACCGACATCTGGCGCGTCGCCCGCGGCCGCGGGCCGGCGTCGGCATCGGCCTGGCCGCCGCGATCAAGCTGACTCCCGGCCATCTTCATCGTCTTGTTCCTGCTGACCAGGCGGACGAAGGATGCCGTGATCGCGGCCGGCACGTTCGCGGCCTGCGCCGGTCATTGGCTACCTGGTCGACCCGAGCGCCTCGCGGCTGTACTGGACGCGGCTGTTCTACGACACGCGCGCGCGTCAGCGTTACCTACATCAGCAACCAGTCGCTGTACGCGGCAGCCGCGCGGATCCTGGGCGGAGTCGGCCACGTCGGCAGCTGGTACCTGGCGATCGCGCTGGTCGTCGGCGTGCTCGGGCTGGCGGTCGCCGCGACGCTGGCCCGGCGCGGCGACTGGCTCGGCGCGGCCGCAGTCACCGGCGACGACCGGCCTGCTGGTCTCCCCGATCTCCTGGACTCACCACTGGGTCTGGATCATGCCCGCGCTGATCGTGCTGCTGCGCGGCGGCGGCGGCGCGCCGGATCGCCGCGGCGTGCGGCTACGTGCTGTTCGTGCTGGCCCCGATGTGGTGGACGCCGCACCTGGTCGGGGCAGTCGAGTACGGCTTCCACGGGCTGACGACTCTGACGGCGAACTGCTTCCTGATCGCAGGACTCGCGTTCCTGGCGTACATGGCCTGGTATGCCTGGCGGGGCCCCCGGTCGAGTTATGACTTGTCTCGCGGACGATCGCGACGTACGCTGTCGATATATCGTGACCGTATCGCGAAAGATTGACGGCAGATGACGGCAGGATCAGCCTTCGGGCCGTGCGGAGTCCTTAACGACATGTTTGCGGAGATCCGTGCGGCTATGAAAGCCGCAGGCAGCCGCGGCGGCGGTCCGTGGGACTTCGGTGACCGGAAACACGGCGGTCACTCGGGCGGGCCGCACCGGGGCGGGGGTCACTGGGGCGGCCATTGGGGCGGCGGCTTCGCAGGTCCCCGCGCAGGCTGGTGGCCTGGTACTCCCGGCCCGGTTCGCCCGAAGGCGAGCCGGGGCGACGTGCGCGCCGCGATCCTGGCGCTGCTGCAGGAAGGGCCGCGCAACGGTTACCAGATCATGTCCGAGATCGCTGAGCGCAGCGGCGGAGCCTGGCGGCCGAGCCCCGGCGCCGTCTACCCGGCGCTCTCCCAGCTCGCGGACGAGGGACTCATCGAAGATGAGAAGTCCGGTGGCCGGCGCATCTTCAGCCTGACTGACGCCGGCCGTGAGTACGTGGCCGCCAATCCTGAGATGGCGCGCGGTGCCTGGGAATCAACAGAACAACAGGAGGCCTGGCAGGTGCCCGGTTTGTTCGCCGAGGCGGCGCGGCTGGGCAGCGGAATCGTCCAGCTAGCCCACGCCGGGACTCCTGCACAGGTCCAGGCGGCCGAGCAGTTGCTGGAACGGACCCGGCGCGAGCTTTACCGGATCCTGGCCGAGAGCGATGCGACTGCAAGTGACACCGAGCAGGACAACTAGGAAATACGGGGCAAGGCTATGCAGGATTACATGAGGGTCTCAGACGCCGACCGCGAGCAAGTCGCGGAACGGCTGCGCGAGCACTTCGCAGCTGGCCGGCTTACGTCCGAGGAGCTAGACGAGCGACTCACCGCGGCACTGAACGCCAAGACCGTGCGGGACCTGCGCGCAGTCATGGCCGATCTGCCCGAGCCAAGTCCGGCTGGACCACAGGCCGGGCCCGCAAAGCCAGACTGGACGTCTGGCCCGGTTTACGGCTACCGCCGCGGACCGCGGGTCATGCCGCTGGTACTGATCGCGCTGTTCGCACTGCTGGTCCTGCCAGGCACTGGCTTCGTGCTCGTCGCGTTCCTGAAGCTCATCATGGTGTTCTGGCTGGTGGCCGCCGTAGCGGGAGTGTTCGCGGCTGGCCGGTACCGCCGGCACCTTCACCGGCATCCGCAGTCGGGCGGCGGCCGGCGGTACCACGACCAGTGGCACCAGCAGTAACCGTCCGGGATATATCGGGCGGGGGCGGCAGTATCTGCGCGCCGTGCCGTTCTCGCTGAGCCGGCGTAGCGCTCACGATCACGGGGTAAACGCAAGCGGATGGTTCCTGCTCAGTCGGGCGATCTGCTCGCCTGCCGGTACCGCCTGCGGGGGGTTATCGGCAGCGGCGGCATGGGCGTGGTCTGGGCGGCCACCGACGAGCTGCTGAACCGCGACGTAGCGATCAAGGAGAGCATCAGGCCGCCCGATCTCGAGGACGCGGAATGGGCTGAGTTCCGCGAGCACTCGCTCAGCGAAGCCAGGACAGCGGCCCGGCTGAGCCACCGGAACATCGTCGGCATTTTCGACATCCTCGAACATGACGGTCAGCCGTGGCTGGTTATGCAGCTGCTGCCATTTCCGTCGCTGCGCGACGTTGTCAAGAGCAGGGGCCCGCTCTCCCCGGCCCATGCTGCCCAGGTCGGGCTTTGCCTCCTGTCGGCGATCCGCGCTGCGCACGCGGCAGGCATCCTGCACCGCGACGTGAAGCCTGGCAATGTCCTGCTCGGACCGGATGATCAGGTGGTCCTGACCGACTTCGGCCTGGCGGTCAGCGCAGGCAGCCCGCGCGCGACCGGATCAGGGATGATCGTCGGGTCGCCTGCCTACATGTCGCCCGAGCGTGCCCGGGGCTGGCCAGCAGGTCCTGCCGACGATCTCTGGTCGCTGGGCGCGACACTCTACGCAGCTGTCGAGGGCCGCGATCCGTTCGAGCGCGGCGGCTCGGAGGCTGTCCTCGCCGCAGTGCTCACCAGCGATCCCGACGCACCCTTGATGGCGGGACCGCTCTGGCCAGTGATCAGCGGGCTGCTGCGCAAGGATCCCCGGCAGCGGCTGACCGCGGACCAGACGCAGCGGATGCTCACGACGGTCGCTGGCCGAGGTCACCGGGCGGGGCTGGCCGATGCTGCAGCAGGGCCGGGCACCGCCAGGCCGGCGCCGACACTCACCGTGCCCGCGTATGAGTCGCGCGATGCTGGCCGGCGGCGTGCGCGCTTGCTGACCGTGGGCGTGCTCGCCAGCGTCATCGCCGTCGCCGTCGGCGCGTTCCTGGCGGCGGGCGAGCTGGTCAGACACCACGCGGCCGTCCCGTCGGTAACCCGATCAGCCAGCCCGGTGCGGGTGCCCTCGGCTGTCACGCCGAGTCCTAGCCAAGTACCGCAGCACCGTCCGGGACACCTGCGCCACGAACAGCATGACCCCGCGCAACATCTGCGCGGCCCACATCAGCACGGGCTGCAACGGCACGGGCTGCAACAGCACGGGCGGCGATACCAGCACGCGCAACACCGCACGCGCAACACCAGCACGCGCAACACCAGCACGCGCAGGACGGCAACGGACCGGGACGGCATAGAAGGCACCGGAAGCCGACCGCGACCGGCGACGGGACACCAAGTCCCACCGCAAGCCCGACCGGCTACGGAACAGCGAGCCCCAGCGGGAGCGCCACCGGCGACGGAACACCGAACCCCACCGGGAGTGCGACCGGCGACGGAACACCGAGCCCCAGCGCGAGTGCGACCAGCGACCGGACCGGGAACGTCAACTGGGCTGGGCCGATAACCAGGCCCGGAACACCCACGGGACTGGGAACAGCGACGGCAACTCGCAATGACGGATTCGTGGCGGTGCCTGAGCGCTAACTGCGGTTGCTCCACCGCGGGCCGACCGCCAGCCATGCGCTCTCCCAGCAGGCAAGCCGTCGCCGGTCCAGCGCGCGGCGAGTCAGCCAGGTAACCCCGGCCAGCAACATCGCCAGGATGGTCAGGCCCACAACGGTCGCGGTGTCAGCGAGCCCGGCTACCTGACTCGCCCCCGCCGGCGGCACCTGCACCTGGCCGGCCCGGTTCAGCCATACGGTCACCGTGCGGCCAGCTCGCGAACCGGCTGCAACCGGTATCTCGCCGCGTTCCGTCGTGCCGCCGGGCGCTTCACCGCCCGAGCGCCCAGACCGTCCAGGTGTTCGCGCCGCCGTCGGCCTCAGCCGGTCCCGGTGCCGCTTTCAGCAGCACCCCCTTAACCGGCTGCCATGAGCGCTGAGCCCGGGCCACCGCCGCATTATCGGCGTGCGCCCACGCGCTCATTCCGAGAGCGACGACCGGGCACAACGCGAGGAACACAGCGACCGCGGCCGGCACCAGCCACACCTCGATCTTGTCCACGCCCCGGCGCAGCGGATTGCCGTCAATGCCGAGCCGACGGGAAAGCTTCACCCACGTCGTTGTGGCTGCCATCATGGCCGCTCCATAGGCCCCGGGCTGCACCCTCGCAGCCTGGTTCCATGCTAACGCCTGGCATTAGCCGCGCTGTTCGCGGAAATTGCCCGGCGCTAAGCGGAGCTGACGGACCTCAGTGGCCGTCATAGCGGTTGGGTATGTCGACGCGAATGGTCAGCTGCGCGATGCCATCCGGCTCGATGAACTCGGGCTCCGGATCAACACTGACCCCGAACGTCAGCGACACGATCCCGCTGCGCTTCGCGCCGAGTACCGGCTAGGCGTCGTCAGGCAGCACTGCCCAGGTCGTGGGCACCCACAAATGGTCGGTTCCGTCGTGAGCGAGCCGGCGCGACTGGTGCACGTGACCGCTCGCGAACAGCGCCAGCCGCTTCCCCGCGACCATGTCCGTGAGACGGTCTCTCGCGACGGCCGGCCAGAACCGGTACGGCGGCGCAGCGGCCAGCTCCGCCGCCGGCGCCGACAACGTCCAGCCATCGTTGCCGGCGGCCGTCGTCTCCCGCGAGGCCGTCCGGTGCGCCAGGCCACGGGTTATCGCCAATGTCGTGGTTGCCGGGAACCGCGTGCCACGGTACGGGCAGCAGATCCAGCTGCCGCCGGGCATAGTCCAGATCACTAGCCTTGCGCGCCCCGTCGAGCGACAGATCGCCGAGATGAATGACCAGATCCGGGGCGGCGGCTGTGACGTAACGCACCACCGCAGCCCAGTTCGCGCCCGCCTCCGGAGCCTCCGGCGACAGATGCGTATCCGACACCAGGATGGCGCGCACCCGAGTCATAGCCGAACCGTACCGTCAGGTTGGCGCGAGGCGATACGAGCCCGTTCCCGGCCCTATCAAAACCATGGCGGGAACGCGCTCGTACACGCTGACCTCGGCCCGGCACTACGCGGTAGCCGCCGGGACTGCCTTCTTGTCGTGGTCGCGCCACGGCTGCCGCGGGCGCGAGATGCCGCGGCCGAAGACGAACGTCTCGAACGGCGTCGTCGGCAGCGTGGTCGTGCCGGTGTGCAGCGGGCCGGTCTCGTCGGTGACGGCCGGGATGGCGAAGTACTTGAAGGTGATGGTCGTGTCGCCGGGCCGCTGGCCGGGATCGACGTCGAAGATCGCGTACCCGTAGGCGTCACCGGCGTTGGTCGCCGCCGACCAGGGCGCGTCCTCGACCGAGTCGGCGGCGTTGCGGGTGAAGCCGGCCGCCTGCGAGCCGCTGATCGCGTTGCGCTCGGTGATGACCTTGGCCTGCGGCAGGCCGGTCGCGGTGTCGACGCCGTAGACGTTGGACGGGCCGTCGGTCCCGCCGCCGCCCAGGACCAGGAACACGGTGCCCTGCTCGGTGTCCCAGGCCTGCTGCGCCGTCGATCGCTGACCGGCGTCCGTCGTCGCGACGTGCGGCCGCCGGGTATCGACCGCCTCGCCGGCGGTCTGGTCCGGGTTCGGGGACACGACCGTGCCGAGTGTGCCCGGCGTCGTAGCCGCGGACCGGGTAGGTGCGCTCGTAGTCGTGCTCGTGGCCGGACAGCACCAGGTCGACCTCGTAGTTGTCGAACAGCGGCAGCCACGCCCGGCGGATGCCCAGGTCGGAGCCGTTGCCGGGGAGCCGAGGTCGACATCGCGCACTGGTGCATGAACACCACGATCATGTCCACGGACGGATCCTGGCGGGCCTCGCGCAGCGTCCGCTCGAGCCAGAGGCACTGGAGGTTCGGCGTTCCGCTGCTGAAGTCCGGCACCGCGGAGTTGTTCGCTGCGACGATCGTGAGGTCACCGGTGTAGCCGTGGTTGTAGGTGACGGTGCCGTTGGGGATCGCGGCACCGGACGCTGGTGGTCTCGGGCGCTGCGTTCGGGGCCGAGTTCAGGTAGGCGGACGCGCCGTCCTGGTAGATGACGTCGTCGGCGTCCAGCGAGATGAACTTCACGGTGCCGACCTGGAAGGCGTAGAAGTTGCCGCGCAGCTGGTTGCCGTCCCAGTTGGTCACGTCGTTGTCCGGCAGCAGGAACCGGCTCAGGTAGTGGCCGTATCCGTACGGGCCGTTCCAGTAGTTGCCCGCCGCGCCCTGGGCCGCGATGCCGCCCGGGGCGTCGCCCGGCTGACCGGCGTGATTGCAGGTGCCGAACTCGGTCTCGTGGTTGCCCGAGCGCGGGCATCCACGGCCGGTTCGTCGCCGAGCGGGAGACGTTGATGCCGAAGTCACGCCACACGCCGGGCGCGTTGAAGATGTCCAGGTTGGCGTAGCAGAGGTCACCGTTGAGCAGGTGGAACAGCGGCGGGCCGTTGCCGTCGCCGGGGTTCTCGATCGCGTTGACCGCGTAGTAGGAGTTGTCGCAGGACTCGTGCCACTGGTTGCCGGAGGCGTTCAGGTCGTAGGACGGGGTGGCGAGGTCGCCGTAGCTCGAGAAGCGGAACTTCGCCCGGCCGTACGGTGCGGTCTTGAAGCTCGCTCCGGCCGTCGACGGCGGCGGGCCGCCCCGTCGCTGACCTGGTAGTAGTACGTGGTCTCCGGGCTCCAGGTCGCGCAGTTCCACGTGGTAGTAGTACGTCGTCTGCGCGTTCAGCCCGTCGGTGAAGCTGACGCTCGATGCCTGCGGGTAACGCTGCGTCACGTCGAGCGGCTGCGGCGCGGGAAGCTGGACGGTGCGGCCGGGATTGTGCGCGCGTGATCGGCGTGGCCGACCAGCTCAGGGTCGGCGCTGGCATCGGCACGGAGCCCGGCGACGACCAGGAGACGGTGACGTCGGTGGCCGGGTTCGCGCCCCAGGTCAGCCAGATCTGCTCGGGAGCCGTCGTGGTCGGCAGCGGGAGCGTCGTGGTCGGCGGTCCGCTTGGCGGTGCTGGCGGTGCCGCGAAGCGCTGACGGTGGCTCCGATGGCACTCTCGGCCACGCCGGCGAGACCGACCGCGGCGCCGACGACTACTACGCCGCTGAGGAACGTACGCCTGTTGAGGCCGCCGTCAGAGCTGTCGGCTGAGCGGCCGCCTCCGAACATGCCCGGAATCATCCATGGCAAGGACGCTAGGGAAGGTAGGTAAACCCACCGTGACGCGCGAGCGGCAGCTATCCCGCGGCACGGGTAATTCCCGTCGACCGCCAGCCGGTGTGCAGCGCCTGCGAGTGCGGGTGGTGCCGACCGGTGCTGTGGCGGCCAGTGCGAGTGGCGGCCAGTCTGTGTGCCAGGCGGGGCGGGTGCCGGCCAGTGCGAGTGCGTGGCCAGTGCAGGTGCCGGCGGGGCGCGAGGCGGTCTGTCAGCCGCGCGGCGGCAGCGCGGCCTCGATGAGATGCGGACCGGGCTCGGCGAACGCGCGCCGCAGCTGAGCAGCGAACTCGGCTGCCGTCGTCGCTCTGCTGGCGGGCACTCCCATCCCGGCCGCCAGCGCGGTGAAGTCGATGTCGGGCCTGGACAGGTCGAGCAGATCGCGCGCTGTTGTGCCGGTCGTGGCAGCGCCGGTCCGCTCAAGTTCCATGGTGAGAATCGCGTACGCGCGGTTGCTGAAGATGACCGTGGTGATGTCGAGCTGCTCGCGCGCGTGCGTCCACAAGGCGGACACCGTGTACATGGCGCTGCCGTCGGCCTCAAGCGCGAGGACCGGCCGGTCCGGGCTGGCCAGTGCCGCCCCGGTTGCGAGCGGCAGGCCCTGACCGATTGCGCCGCCCGTCAGGCTGAGCCAGTCGTGCGGCGGCGCGCCTGCGGTAGCAGCCGGCAGCCAGATCCCGGACGTGTTCGCCTCGTCGCAGACGATCGCGTCGCTCAGGAAGCAGGGCGCCGATGACGCTCGCGACAGCCTGCGCCGTTAGCTCGCCCTCGGGCAGTGCGGGTCGCTCTGGTTGCTGCGGCCGCGGCGCTTCACCAGCGGCAACGAGGTCTGCCAGCGCGGCCAGGGCGCCGGGCACGTCATCGCCTGGCTCTGCGAGCACGTGCACCCTGCAGTCTGCCGGCACCGGCGTACCGGGCTTGTCCGGGTAGGCGAAGAACGACACCGGAGCGTCCGCGCCTGCCAGTATCAGGTGGCGCGTGCCCGCCAGCTGATGAGCGGCGAACTCGACCAGGTACGCGAGCCGGTCGACTGGCGGGATCCCGGCCCCGCGCTCGTGCCTGGCCGGGAACGTCTCGGCGAAGAGCCGCGCCCCGGTAGCCGCGGCTGCACGGCTGGCGGCATTAAGCGAGGAGCGGCGCAATCCGGCGCCGCCAAGCAGGATCACAGCCGGTTCGCCGCTTCGCAGCACGGTCGCTACCTGCTTGATTGCTTCATCCGGCACCGGCGACGGCAGCCGCGGGGCGATCGGGGTGCCAGGCTCGCCGCCGTCGGTCCAGGTAACGTCGGCGGGCAAGATCTGCGTGGCGATCTGTCCGGGCGCGCGCAGCGCAGCGGCGACAGCTTCGGCCGTGTCGGACCCTGCCTCCGCGCTGCGGGCAGTCCGTCTGACCCAGCCGGATACCGATCCTGCGAGAGCGTCGATATCCGATTCCAGCGGCGCGTCGAAGCGCTTGTGATAAGTCGCGTGATCGCCGACGATCGCGAGCAGCGGCGTCCGTGCCCGCCGCGCGTTATGCAGATTGGCCAGCCCGTTCGCCAGGCCGGGTCCGAGGTGCAGGAGCACGCCGGCCGGGTGACCAGTCATCCGGCCGTAGCCGTCCGCCGCGCCGGTCGCGACACCCTCGAACAGGCACAGCACGCCGCGCAGTTCCGGAACCGTGTCCAGGGCAGCGACGAAATGCATCTCGGAGGTGCCGGGATTGGCAAAGCATGTAGTCACGCCGCAATCCGCGAGCGTGCGGGCGACGGCCTGCGCTCCGTTCACGTCGTTCCCCTCATGACGGATGTCGTGGTCGTCCTCAGGCTTCCGGCGCACGGTCCGGCGGGAACCCGCCGGTCGCGATCGGACCCCAGCGGTCGACGGTGATGCGGATCAGCGACTTGCCCTGCCGCCGCATGGCCGCGCGGTACTCGGTCCAGTCCGGGTGCTCGCCGGCGATGCAGCGGAAGTACTCGACCAGGCCGTCCTCCGCGTCCGGGGACGGCATGTCCAGTACCTCGGCAGTCCCGTCGACCTGCACGTAGGGGTCATCCCACGCGTCGGAATGGACAAGGACGGAGACCGCCGGATTGCGGCGGGCGTTGACCGCCTTCGCCCGGTCGGGATAGGTGGAGATCACGATGCGCTGCTGATCATCGACGCCCGCCGTCACCGGCGAGAGCTGCGGACGGCCGTCCCGCCGGGTGGTCGCCAGCGTGACCCGGTGCCGGGTCCGGACGAACTCGATGAGCTGATCTCGCTGGACGCGGTCTGCGGTAGCGATCTTCGCCATGGCTCTGGTCAGCTTGCGCGCTTGTAGGCGCGTACCGCGAGCGGCAAGAAGACCAGGAAGATTCCGGCCAGCCAGACGGCGCTCTTCCACAGGTTCGCTTCGATCGGGCCGCCGATAGCGAGTGCCCGCATCGTGTTGATGATGTAGGTCACCGGCTGGTTGTTCGCGAAGGCCTGCAGCCATCCGGGCATCGACGAGATGGGCACGAACGCGGAGCTGAGAAACGTGAGCGGGAACAGCCAGATCAGCCCGAACGCCTGGACCGACTCCTCATCCTTGATGGCCAGGCCGGTGTAGGCCGAGATCACGCAGACCGCCAGGCCGAACACCATGGCCAGCAGGATCATCAGGACAGCCAGCCCGGCACCATTCGAGAACCGGAAGTCAACCGCGTAGCCCACGCCGACCACGATCAGTACGGTCACCGTCATCCGCCCGGTGTCGGCTACCAGGCGGCCGGCCAGCACCGCTGGCCTCGCCATCGGCATCGAGCGGAACCGGTCGATCACGCCTTTCTGCAGCTCCTGAGCCAGCGCGATGGCCGTCCCCACGGAAGCGAACGCCGCCGTCTGCGCGAGGATCCCAGGCATCAGGAAATTGACGTAGTCAATCCCCCCCGGCACGTTGATCGCGCCGCCGAACACGTAGCGGAACATCAGCACGAACATCACCGGCTGGACAACGGTGAACACCAGGTAGGCCGGCACCCGCGTCCAGACGATGAGGTTCCGGCGAGTGATCGTCAGGGTGTCGCTGATCGCCCAGCGACTCTGGACCAGCAGACCGGGGTCGTCGCTAGGGACTTTCGGCAGGGCAATGGCGGCGGTCATGACGCATCCTTCGCGGTGTCCTTGGCGGTGCGGCGGCCCCGACGGCCACGGCGGCCGTTGCCGGAGTCGTTCTCTTCTTCAGCAGCGTGCCCGGTCAATGCCAGGAACACGTCGTCCAGCGATGGCCGCCGCAGCGCGAGGCCCTGTGTCCGGACTCCGGCCTGGTCTAGGGCTCGCACTGATTCGACGAGCGCGTCCGAACCGCGGCCGCCGACTCCGACGTTCACCACGCCGGTCTCCTTGTCGGCGTGCGGCTCGCCCTCTCCGACGCTCGCGACCGCTATCACCGCGTCGCTGAGCCTGGATCTGTCCGGCACGCTGAACTCAAGCACGTCTCCGCCGACGCGGCTCTTCAGCTCTTCTGCTGTCCCGGCAGCGATCACCAGGCCGTGATCGATGACGACAATCTCGTCCGCCAGTTCGTCAGCCTCGTCCAGGTACTGGGTGGTGAGCAGCGTCGTCGTGCCGCCTGCGACCAGAGAGCGGATGATGTCCCACATCCCGAGCCTGGACCGCGGGTCGAGTCCGGTAGTCGGCTCATCCAGAAACAGGACTTTCGGGTGACCGACCAGGCTGGCCGCGAGGTCAAGCCGGCGTTGCATACCGCCGGAGAAGTTCTTCGCGTGCCGGTCGGCAGCATCGGTCAGGTCGAACTGCGCCAGCAGCTCGGACGCACGGCGGCGGGCATCCTTCCAGCTCAGGTGATAGAGGCGCCCGATGATCTCGAGATTCTCCCGGCCGGTCAGCTCCTCCTGGATGGCTGCCGACTGCCCGGACAGACCGATCAGCCGGCGCACCGCGGCGGCCTCCCTGACGACGTCGCGGCCTTCGACGATCGCCCGCCCCTTATCCGGTCGCAGCAGGGTCGTCAGGATGCGCACCGCGGTCGTCTTCCCGGCGCCGTTCGGCCCGAGCACGCCGAGGACGGTGCCGCGCGGCACCGCGAGGTCGATGCCGCGCAGCGCCTGCACCTCGCCAAACGACTTCGTCAGGCCCTCGACGAGAATGGCCGGCCCTGAGCTGCCTGGTGATACTGACACTGATGAACCCTCCCGATCCGTGCTCGGCTTACCGAACCTACCGGTCGGATCGCCGCCCGGGCCAAGTCAATAACTCCGTCCCGGCCCTAGTTGCACCGTCCTAACGCCAGCTACGCGGCGCTTACTTCCCGCGTCGCGCGTATGCCGAGAACCGGCTGCCCGCCACGCACGCCACGGTAGCCGACGTCCCACGGCCAGTGACCCCGGTCATCGGCGTGGACTAGCTGCAGCGCGCGTGTCCCCTTCCCGTAGAGCTCGGTGGCAACGAACAGATGCGCCGACGGCTCGGTGAGCTCGACGATCTCAATGGGCGGCCCGCCCTCCAGGACGAATTGCTCGCCCGGCGGCGGAGCGCCAGCATGCACCACGTGTGCAGCGACATCGTTGAGCAGATCCGCGGCGCGACGCGCGGGCAGCCCGGTCACGACCAGTTCGGGCCGGCCCGCGGCAGTCAGTCCGACCGTGTACGCCCAGGGCGGACGGACGCGATAACGCTCGACCGCCTGCACCGCCCAGCCGCACTTGCGGATCATGTCTCGCATGTGGTCGAGATAGTCCGGCCACTGAGCGTCAGGGTTCTCGCATAGCCAGCACATGGCGTCCTCCTTCACCCGGATGGATCCGTGCCATCAGTGTGCCGGGAGGTACTGACAAAAGTTCAAACGCTCTATCGAGACGCTGGCGCCGTAGTGGCCGGTCTGCGCACACGCGCGAGGCCGGGCGGGGGCCCATCAAGGCAGCGCGGTCCCGGCACATCATGGCCGCTGTGATCCGTCTCATGATCCGACGGTTCGCTAGCCGCCAGTAACGGCGTACTGGAATGGCGCGCAAAGTACCGTGGATCATGCCTGATAAGCCCAAAAGCGGCCGGATTAAATTATCTCTCCATAATCGAGTGCAGCGCAGATGATGTTCAGAGAGCTGCCGATTTCCCTCTTGCGCGTCAAATGTCGTCGTCTTGTGTATCTATGCCAGTAGAGCGCGCTCTACACTCAAGCGCCGAGATCCATTCAGGAGTCCCGGGTTGAGCTGAAGGGATGCAGGATGGCAGGTTTGCCACGACTTAGCAGGAAAACGAGCAGGCTGGCGACCTCCGTTGCAGCAGTGGCTGCATTCGGAGCCGTTCTCGCATGGACTCCGGCGGCTTCCGCCGTGTCGATCACCACTGGCAACAACTCCTCGCAGATCGTCGCCGAGGGACCTGAACCACACGCTCTACTACTACTGGCAGACCAACAGCGCGACGACCTGGCACAAAGAGCTCGTCGCCGGCAAGGGTACGACCTACTCTGCGCCATCCCTTATCGACAACGCAGCCGGGTCGATAATCGCAGCTGAGGGCCCGCGCCACAGCCTGCGCTTCTACTGGCAGGACTTCGGCCACAAGGGCTGGAACCGGGAGGTTGTCGCCGGCAACGGAACCACCTACTCCGCGCCGTCGATCACCACAGGCAACAACTCCTCGCAGATCGCCGCCGAAGGGCCCAAGGACTCCCTGCATTACTACTGGCAAACCAACGGCGCTAAGCCGTGGCATGCAGAGACGGTCGCGCGGAACAGGACTACGTACGCCGCACCGTCGCTCACCGACAACGCAGTCGGCTCGATCATCGCGGCTGAGGGGGCGGACCACAGCCTGCACTTCTACTGGCAGTACTTCGGCCACAAGGAATGGAACCCCGAGGTTGTGGCCGGCAACGGAACCACCTACTCCGCGCCGTCAATCGTCACCGGCGACAACTCCTCGCAGATCGCCGCCGAAGGTCCCAAGGACTCCCTGCGTTACTACTGGCAAACCAACGGCTTTGTGCCGTGGCATCCGGAGACGGTCGCCGGAAACAGGACCACGTACTCCGCGCCGTCGCTCACAGACGGCAACCACAGCTCGGTGATCGTTGCGGAGGGTGCCCACCACTCCCTGCGCTATTACTGGCAGTACTTCGGCAACGTGCCATGGAACCCCGAGATTGCAGCGGGCAGCGGAACGACGTACGGCGGCCCATCGCTCATCATCAACGCCGTCAGCTCGATCGTCGCGGCACAGAGCCCGCGCAATAGCCTGCGCTTCTACTGGCAGACGATCGGCCACGTGCCGTGGAACCCCGAGCGGGTCGCCGGCCGCAGGACGACTTACGCGTAGTGCGCTTGCTCTAGCGCCTCGTGCGGGCAAAGTGGCGGGAGGGGCACGCTCCTCCCGCCACTTGCCAGCTACCTAGCCTTTGCAGAACGCTGCGAGGTCGCGGGCAGTGTCCCGGCTGATCTCGGGGCACGCGATCGTGAAGATCTCGGTGCCGTGAGAAGTCCCGATGACTTGCCGGCACCGCGCGGGGATGCCAGCCGAGAGCAGCAACCGGTAGAAGTTGATGCCCTCATCGCGCAGCGGATCGCACTCGTTCACGCTGATCACAGTCGGCGGGAATCCCTCGACGTCCTCGGCTGTCGCGAACGACGGCCAGGCCAGCGGGTTGCGCTCCTTGAACGCCTCGATCCCGTAACCCACCGCACCTCGGTTGTTGTGCAGGTTGAGCAGGATGCCGTCGTTCTCGGTCGAGGACGGGGACTCCGGCGTCGGCCACTCGCCGCGGATGTAGGGGCACAGGGCGTACAGACCTTGGATGAGGCCAAGGTCGCCGTCCTGCTTGAGCTTGAGGCCGGTGGCAAGCGTGAGGTTGCCGCCGCCGCTCTCACCCGCGACGATGATGCGGGCCGGGTCGATGTTGAGCTGCCCGGCGTTAGCGACGACCCACTTCAGACCCGAGACACAATCATTAAGACCGGCCGGGAACGGGGCTACTTCGGGAACTGACGAAGCCACCAGGCAGTTGCGGAAGTCCACCATCACGACGGCGACCCCGTTGGCCGCGATGATCTTGCCCCAGCCGCGGTACATGCCGTCGTAGCACGACAGCGATGCCATGCCGCCGCCGTGGATGTAGTAGACGCAGGCAACAGTTTCGTCGTTGTCCGGGCGGATCACCTGAAGGTTGATGGAGTTGCCGTCGGGCTCGGAGATCACCTTCTCGGTGTGCACGCGCAGTCCGGCCGACGGGGCGGCTTCCTCGGTGTCACACAGATCCATGAACGAGCGGAAAAGCTCTGCCTGCGTACGCGCTTCCTCCGTGTTGGACTCGGCGAGCAGCGTCTCGCGACTGTCGACGTCAGGCCCGCCTTCGACGGACATGCCGGCCAGGATCGCCTTCAGCCTCGGGTCAAGCCGGATGTCAGCCGCGATGTCATATGCCATGGTGAGGTTCTCCCTGCTCGTGCCGTTGCTGTTACGGACCTTAATAGCAGCGCGGCGACAAGTCACGGTGAGCTCAAGGCGTTAACCATCAAACCTATATAGCGGTTGTTCCGCCCTGGGCGGCTGGTAACCTGCTAATCAGTTAGCCGGTTACTAACTGAGGAGTGCGCTCTCGATGCCGACCGACCTGGAGTGGGAAGCGCTTGACTGGCCCGGCCTGGAGCATGTCGTCGTCGCTGCTGATGCCGCCGGGTTCCGTGCCAACGGGCACCTCGTACTCGGGCCGCCGCTCGGCCCGGCGACCGTCAGCTATCAGCTTGCCTGCGATCCGGCCTGGCGCGTCACCGAACTGACGATCGCCGCTACGAGTGCGGCTGGCAGCCGGACGCTAGCGCTGACGGCCAGTGACGACGGGCACTGGCAGGCGGATGGGCAGCCGCGGCCCGATCTGGACGGCTGCATCGACGTCGACATCTCGCTGACGCCGCTTACGAACACGCTGCCGATCCGGCGGCTTAGCTGGGCACAAGGAACTGCGCACGAACTCGACGTGGTGTACGTGAACGCGCCCGATCTCGACGTCAGCCGGGCGAGCCAGCTCTACACGATGCTCGGCCCCGGAGCAGCGGACGAGGTGGCGGTTTACCGCTACCAGTCCGGCTCATTCAGTGCCGATCTGCCGGTCGACGCGGACGGCTTCGTCAGCGATTACCCCGGCCTCTGGCGCCGAATCTGGCCGGCCCGGGAGCCGGTCACCCGACGCTTGACGGGACTCAGGTCCTGAGGATGTTGACCGCACGCGCAATCACCAGGGCGCCGACCGCGAGCGACAAGGCGGACTGAACGAGCATGGTGAGCTTGGCCCACCTGGCCAGCGGCATGACATCGGTGGGGCTGAACGCGGTCGCGTTGGTAAACGACAGGTACAGGTAGTCAACGAACCGCGGCTCCCAGTCCGGCGGCGCCAGCTGAGGCGATGCCATCTGCGGGAACATCAGGTCGGGAAACCGGGTAGTGCCCTGGGCACGGCTGACTGGACCGGCACGGTCGAATTCCCAGTACCAGAGCGCGAATACGATGACGTTGGTCGCCCAGATCGACGCCCCGCTCGTCAGCAGCGGGCCAGCCGTGCTACCCGCCTTGCCTTCCAGGATTGCCCGGATGAGCAGCACACCGGAGACCAGGTTCGCCGCCGAAATCAGGATGACCAGAGCGAGGCTGGCCGCTCGGACGAACATGCTGTGCCGCTCGATCCGGACGGGGTTCGCGATGGCCAGGCCGATCAGCAAGGCACCCTCGAGCGACGGCATCAGGGCTCCCGGGAGCGGCCCGGTGAGACGTGCCGGAAGCAGTAGCTGCAAGACGATGGTCGCGATCACGCTCACCGTCACCGGCCAGCGGTGCTCGCCGCGTGTCGGGCGCAACCACGCCGGAAGCGGGAACTCCCGGCGACCCTTGGCCGCGAGGAACTCGGCGTCCCGGATCCAGGCTTGCCACGGATCCAATCCGCGCCAGAAGTGCGGCGATACTCCGCCAGCCGACGGAGGCGCTGCTGGCGTGTCCCCCTGCGCTGACGGCGTCTCCCCGTGCCCAGCCGACGGTGGCGCTGCCGCAGGCGTGCTCTCCCGCTGCGCCGACGGCGTCTCGCCGTGCCCAGCCGGCTCGGGTTGACCTGACTCTGTCACCTGCCCGATCTTGCCACGCAGGCAAGACCGTCTCTGACCCCAGCCACCTGACGGCCCCGGCCCGCGACGGCAGTCCGCCCGAACCACCGAGCGCCGCCCTACAACGACTCCCTGTTGGTTTGCCGGTGCTCGCGCTCCGGTATACGGGCAGTTCGAGCCCCGGCAAACCAACAGGGAGTCGCGGTTCTGGCGTAACAGATAGCCCCGGCGGCCGTCCGGCCGCCGGGGCTGCTGTCCTTTTCGCCGTCACACCTGAGCGGCGACCGGGATGGCAGGCCGGGTTGCCCGCGCGGTGACACGCCGCGCCTTGGCGGCCAGCGTTCCCGTGCGGGCCAGGAGCATCGCCACCGACAGGAAGATCAGCGCGTCGGTGAGAGCGTCAGCGGTGATCTGGTTGGTCATCGCCCAGTGCGCGAGCTGCGCGCTGAAGACGTGCGTCGCGCCGTAGGCGAAGTAAACGCGCCCGCCGACGACTGCGATCCAGATGAGCGCGTAGGGCAGGCCAGCCCACGAGCTTGCCTTGCCGGCGCCCTCGTCGTATGAGGTGCGCATCACGGCGGCGGCCAGGACGCCCAGGGCCAGACCGGCTGCGGTGGCAGCCGCTTCCAGAACGAGCCCGTTCCCGGACGTTGCGGCGCCCTTGAGGTAGAACGGAACGATGATCGCCGCGGCCATGAACGGGCGGATCAGCCGATGCACGGTGACCTTGCGGTGGCCGAGATCGGAGATCAGCACCATGCCGAGGATGATGAGGTTGGGGATCAAAACGCTGGCGGTCACGGTAACTCCCTGGTCACGGCGTCGCGGTGGAACTCTGACCCTGGCAACGCTAGGTAGCGCGGCCCTGCCAGCGCGCCGGCCTGCGGCTTGATAGCGGGTCCAGACGAGGCGGAGGCCGATCTGCGGCCGGTGGAGACGATCGCCTCAACCCGGGTCAACCCGGTCTCCACCCGGCGGCCGGCGCGCGTCTGATGCGCAGGGGGCTACGTTGAAGGCGTGGCTCGCTCATCTCCTGCACGCTGGCTCCCGCAGGCCGCCGGTCTGGATGCGCAGCAGCTGATCAGGGCCGTGCGGCTGCTGGTGATCGCGGGAGTACTCGTTACTGTCCCGTTCGCGAAGCCGCACTTGGCGGCCGGAGCCCGGGGTGTCGCTGTCGTCGCCGGCCTTGGGGTCGTGGCGGTGAGCTGCGTCCTCTGGCTGATTTATGAGCGCAGCCAGCAGGTGACGACCGCGGCTCTAGCCGTCATGGGATTGATTGGCGGCGTCCTGGCCGGGCTGTCTCCGGTCAGCACTGTCATCGCCGTCGGGTGCGTGGTCACTTCCGCCGCCGGGGTTCGCCTGAGTACCGAGGCGTCGCTTGCGATCACGGCGGGAACTGTGGCCGCGTTCCTGGCGACCGGCCTGGCACTGGGCGTGCCATCAGAAACTCTGGTCGGCTATCCGTTCGCCTGGATCGGTCTGTGGGCGGTCGGCCTCACCCGGCGTGCCTACCAACTCCGGGCGGAGCAGGCCGAGCGGACGCTCGCGGAGGCGCGCCGGGCGCACTCGGCCGAGAACCATGCGGCCGCCCTCGCCGAGCGGGCGAGGATCGCCAGGGAAATCCACGATGTTCTGGCCCACTCGCTGGCAGCGGTATCGGTCAACTTGCAGGCTGCCGAGGGCCTGCTCGATGCCGTACCGGGCGGGAGCCCCGAGCTCGCCCAGGCGATCGAGTGCATCGGCCGGGCTGGCGTGCTTACTCGGGAAGGCATGGCCGAAGCCCGCCGGGCGATCCAGGCGCTGCGCGATGACGTTGCGCCGCTGGCCGATCAGTTGTCGGGGCTGGCCAAGGAGTGGGAGGCGGACAGCAACGTGCCTGTTGACTTTAGCGTCAGCGGCACACCGCGACCGGTTGGCACCGAGATCGGGCTGACCGCATACCGGACTGCGCAGGAGGCGCTGACGAACGCGCGTAAGCACGCGCCCGGCCAGCCGGTCCGGCTCGGCCTCGAGTTCTCGGCGACCGAGATCGAGGTCGAAGCCGTCAATCCGCTGCCGACCGTCGGTTCGGGCAGCGCACTTGCCGACGCCGGCGCCGGGTACGGACTGACCGGCCTGCGGGAACGGGCCGCACTAGGCGGCGGCACGCTTGCGGCGGGCCCGGCCGACGGCGAGTGGCGAGTGTGCCTGAGAATCCCGGCATGAGCAGCGGGGGGTCCGGCGTGACGGGCGAGCATCCGGCCGAGCCGGTGACAGTAATCGTCGCCGACGACCAGTCGGCGGTGCGCGAGGGCCTGGTGCTGCTCCTCGGCACCTTGCCCGGCATCGTCGTCACAGGTCAGGCGGCCGACGGCGAGACAGCAGTCGAGCTTGTCGCCGCTGTGCAGCCACAGGTCGCGCTCATGGACCTGAACATGCCAGGGTGTGGCGGCGTAGCGGCCACGCGCCGCATCACGGCCGAGCACCCGGAAACTCGGGTTGTCGTGCTCACCACGTACGCCGACGACGAGTCGATCATCGGCGCCTTGCAGGCTGGCGCGCTCGGCTACCTGACGAAGGATGCGACGCGCGCGGAAATCGGACGGGCTGTCGTCGCCGCTGCTGCTGGCCAGGGCATACTCGACCCCGCAGTCCAGCAGCGGCTGCTATCGGCCGCGGCCAGGGCGCCGGCTCGGTCTGAGTCGGCCGACTCGTCAGCAGGCGAGGATGAGCTGACGCCCCGCGAAGCCGACGTGCTCCGGCTCATCGCCGCCGGTCAGTCGAACCGGGAGATCGCGAGGGCGCTGTTCGTCAGCGAGGCCACCGTCAAGACGCACGTCAACCGCATCTTCGCCAAGACCGGCTCGCGGGACCGCTCCCAGGCGCTGCGCTACGCCTACACCCACGGGTACGCGGGGCCGAATTGACGGGGCCGCTAGCGAGCCGAGCGGGACCCCGCCACCTCGGAGGACAAGTGACCAAGTACCCCAGTGACAGCTCAAATTCGGAGCTGATGGCCCCTTCTTCCGCATCATCCGGGAAGGACTCGAGGTCTGGTCGACGGAGAGGACTACTTCGACTTCCTGACCGACGATGTGGTCTTTGAGTACGTTATCTCTGGGCCCGGCTTCCCCAGGCGCGTAGAAGGGCGACAGAACATCATTGACTTGTACAGCGGTTACGGGGACTTCACGACGGTGCGCAGCGCTGACAATCTCCGCGTCTACCGGGATCCGAAGTCTCGGTCGTCGTCCTCGAGTACGAGGTGCACGGTTCTTTTGAGATCATGCGCAGATGGCAAGCGATCAGGAGTACCAAACCGACATTGCGGCACAGCAGGTGTGCTCTTCGCGTGCCGGTCAGGTGGCGCTCATCACCGGTGGCTCGGCTGGACTGGGCCTGGCGATCGCGAGCGCCTTGGCGGCGGCGGGCTCTGACATTGTCCTGGCCAGCCGGTCGGCTCCGCGATGCCGGGAAGCCGCTGCGCGCGTGTCGGCGCAGACTGGGCGGCATGTGAGTGGTCTGGGGTGCGACGTCACCGACGAGGTTGCTGTCAAGGCTCTCGTTGAACGGGTGCTCACTGCCCACGGCCGGCTCGATGTGCTGGTGACGAGTGCTGGGGTGCAGGCACGCGGAGGACTTGATCAGCTCGATGTCGCAACGCTGCGCGCCTGTCTGGAAGTCAACGTCGTGGGAACCTGGCTGGCGTGCCGGGAGGCTGCGAAGCCGATGCGCTCGGCCGGTTATGGCCGCATCGTTACGCTCGCTAGCGCGCTGGGGCTGGTGGGCGCGGCGGCACGGTCCGGCTATGCCGCGAGCAAGGGCGCCGTAGTTCAGCTCACCCGTAGTCTTGCCGTCGAGCTGGCCGGAACGGGGATCACCGTTAATGCGCTCGCTCCGGGACCGTTCCGTACTCCGCTGAACGCAGGCATGGACGATGATCCCCAGATGCGGCACTTCCTGACTACCGAAATCCCTCTCGGCCGCTGGGCCGAATTCAACGAGCTCACCGGTGCGGCGCTACTGCTGACCGACCCGCAGGCCAGCTACATAACCGGTGCGGTCCTGCCAGTCGACGGGGGCTGGACATCGCACTGAAGGCCGCTGCCGAGCCGCTCGAGTGGCCGAAGGCGTTCAGTCTTGGCGAATTGGCGCCTCAGCGAGCGGTCGCCCTCGAGTTCGGGCTGCGCTGCCTCGCCGACGCCGCCACACGCGACCCGTAGGTCGAAAGCGCCCGCGACCGCTTGGAGAAGCGGCTGCGGCCTCGGTGGTAGATAACGCCTTCGAGTACCCCGCTTCCGCTTGCGCCAACCGCAGCCGCTGGGCGCCAGTCTTAGCTCGTGAGTACGGCCCTCTGCTTTTGAACCATGGCAGAGGAAGATGCCGGGCACTCGCTTAAGGAACGGAGAAAGTATGAAACTGTCATCCGGACACGCGCGGCTGCTCGTGGGGATCCTCGCCGGCTGCGCCGTCGCGGCAGCTCTGGTCACGTCGGCTGCGAGCGCTGCCACGACCGCCGCTCCGGCGGCGAAATCGGTAGTGCTTGTTAACTGCGCCGGCACCGGGCAGGTGAGGCCGCACGGATACATCCTGACGTGCGCGGACGCCGGAGACAGCCTCATCCGGCTGCACTGGGTGAGTTGGGCCAATGTTGCCTACGGCAGCGGCACCGAGCGCATCCACGACTGCTTCCCCTATTGCGCAGCCTCGACGAAGTACTACAACTATCCGGTGCTCGTCGTGCTGTGGCGCTCGGAGGCATGGCCGGGCCACGCGGGCCGGAAGTACTTCACCCGGCTCACCGAGATCCGTACCGGCAGCCTGGCCCTGCCACACTTCCACGACCTCGCTCGGACCATGACCTGGGAGCTGCCGGCAGACGGCGGCTGAGCCATAACGCTGCCTGGCCGTGTCAACCTGAACTGCACCAGGGTGACGGTCCGACTTGGCGGACGCTAAGCCCTCGTCGCGCTGAGTGCTCTGGCTCCGCAGCCGGGACGGCGGGAAATGCCGCGGCCGAAGACGACCGTCTCGTAGGGCTTGTCTGGCAGCGTGGTTGTGCCGTCGTGCAGCAGGCCGCCCCGGTTGCTAACCGCCGGAATCGCGAAGAACTGCATGGTGATCGTCGTCTCGCCGGGACGCTCGCCGGGATCGACGTCGAAGATCGCATAGCCGTAGGGGTCGCCAGGGTTCGTCTTAGCGGACCAGAGAGCGTCCTCGACCGTGTCGGCGGGGTAGCGGCGGAACCCGTCAGCCGGTGAGCCGGTCAGGACGTTCCGCCGGGTGATCACCTTGGCGCGGGGAGCGCCCGTCGCCGGATCCGTGCCGTAATTGTTGGACGGGCCGTTGGTGCCCCCGCAACCGAGCACGACGAATACCGTGCCCTGCTGCGTGTCCCAGCCCGGCAGGTCGCCGACGGTCACTGGCTCGGTTGTCGCCACTCGCGGGCGGCGGGTGTCGATCCTCTGGCCCGCGGTCTGCTCCGGGTTCGTTGAGACGACCGTTCCATGAGCTCCGCGGTCGTAGCCGCGGACCGGGTAGCTGCGCTCGTAGTTGTGCTCGTGCCCGGAGAGGACCAGGTCCACCTCGTAGCGGTCGAAGAGCGGCAGCCACGCCTGACGGATGCCCAGGTCGGATCCGTTCGCGCGTGCGGATGACAGCGCGCACTGATGCATGAACACGACGATCATGTCGATGCCCGGGTCCCGGCGCGCTTGCGAGAGGGTGAGGATCAGCCAGAGTGTCTGCAGGTTGGGCTTACCCCTGTCATGGCCCGGCACGGTCGAGTTGTCCGCGGGATTGAACTCGAGGTCGCCGGTGTAGCCACGGTTGTACAGGCTGGTGCCGTTCGGGAACGTGGCGCCCGACGTGGTGATCATCGGCGGCGCATCGGGCTCAGCGCTGATGTAACTGGATGCGCTCTCCTGGTAAATGACGTCGTCGGCGTCCAGCGAGATGAACTGCACGGTGCCCACCCGGAAGGCGTAGAAGTTCCCGCGCAGGTGGTTGCCGTCGTAGTTGGTCACGCCGTTGTCGGGCAGCAGGAACCGGCTGAGGTAATGGCCGTAGCCGTACGGTCCGTTCCAGTAGTTGCCGGCCGCTCCTTGCGACGGCGATCCCGCCGGGCGCGTCGCCCTGGTGTCCCAGGTGGTTGCAGGCGCCGAACTCGGTCTCGTGATTGCCGAGCGCAGGCATCCACGGGCGATTGGCAGCCGAGCGGGACACATTGACCCCGAAGTCGCGCCACACGCCGGGAGCGTTCGCGTAGTCGAGGTTGGCGTAGCAGAGATCGCCGTTCATCAGGTGGAAGAGCGGCGGGCCGACCCCGTCGCCTGGTTCCTCGATAGCGCTGACCGCGTACCAGGCGTTGTCGCAGGACTGGAACCACTGATTGCCGGATGCGTTGCGGTCCCAGGACGGAGTCGCCAGGTCACCGTAACTCGAGAAACGAAAGCGCGCGCGGCCAGCAGGTGCAGTCTCGAACGATCCGCGGGCCGTCTTAGGCTCCGGCGCGGTGCCGTCGGTGATGCGGTAGTAATAGCGCGTTTCCGGCTGAAGGTTTGTTAGCTGGACGTGGTAGTGGTACGTGGTCTGGTTGTTGAGGCCGTCGGTGAAGCTGACCGCCTGGGCCGGCGCGCGCTCGCGCGTGACGTCGAGGGGCTGCGGCTCGGGCAGCGGGACGACGCGGCCTGGCTGGCCGGGAGCGATCGGGGCGGTGGAGTAGGCGAGCGCGGGAGCAGGCTGGGGCGTCGAGCCCGGCGCCGACCAGGACACCGTGACCTCGGTCGCGGGGTCAGCGCCCCAGGTCAGGCGGACCTGCTCAGGCTCGGTTCCGGTCGGCAGCGGCACGGTCGTGAGCGTCCGCCCCAACGGCGGCGTCGCCGCGTCAGTGGCGTCCCCAGGGGACTGGTCCTGGCGCGAGACGACTCCTTACGTGGCGGTGGCCTGCCTGGTGCTGGCCTCCTTACCAGGATAAACGGCGCGGGTGAATCCCCGGCCGCGCGGGCGTTGCTGTCTGGTTGCCGCGACCTGGCAGGGCGGCTAACTCAGCGGGTGCGCCTGGAAGAAAGCCCACATCAGGGCGTTGGCGCTGACGGCGTTGCTTTGCGGACCCAGGGCGCTGGTGATGGCTGTGGGCATCGCCGGGCCCCCCGGCCATTCGTGGCCCTCGCCGGTGATCGCGTAGAGCTCGACCTCGGCGCTGCCCTCGCAGCCGGTGTAGCGGGTCACGATGGTAGCCGTGTCCTGCGGTGCTCTGCGGGCTGGCTTTGCAGTGGTCGTGACCGGCCCACAAGCGCGCGGCCGTGGGTACCGAGTAGGTCCAGTACGGGAAGCCGTTGCCGTTGAACGGGTCGATGTGGTCAGCGGTGCCATGGAAGGCGATGACCGGCACCGCGCGCGTGGCCGGGCACGGGCTCGGGAAGCGCAGGCCTGCCACCGGGGCGATTGCGGCGAAGACCGTGCTGGCGTCGCAGGCTAGCTGGCTGGCCATGCGGCCGCCGCCGGAGACGCCGGTTGCGTAGACGCGGCTTCGGTCGATGCAGTATTTGCCCGCCAGGTCGCGGACCAGGGTGGTGAGGAACGTGACGTCGCTGGGTGCGCTGGCTGGCGGGAGCTTGCCGCTGATCAGCGGCACGCCGGGGATGTTCCAGTCGTAGCCGGAGCCGTCGGCGATCAGGGCCTGCGGGTAGGCGACGATGAAGTGGTCGGCGTCGGATGTGGCGTCCATGCCGCTGAACTTCTCCTGCGCGCGGGCCGTGCTCTGGCTGCCGTGCAGGTTGAGGACCAGGGCCAGCTTTCGCTTGCCGGTGTAGCCCGTCGGGACGTGGACGATCACCGTGCGCCGGTGGCCGCTGACCGTGACGGTGTACTGCAGCGAGCCGCCGGCTTCCTTGGGGCCGCAGCCCGATGTCGTTCCGGATGCTTGCGGGAGCGTGCCTGCTGTGGTGAGCGGTGCAGCGGATCCGTTCTGACCGCAGCCTGCTGTCGCGGCTCCGAGCAGCAGTGCCGCCGCGGCTGTCGCCACGGCTTTCCAGATACGCAACCTGGTTGCATATTTCGACAGCGTACGGACAGGCGGGAGCGGACGCAAGCTTTCGGACATTGCACCAGGCGCGCGTCGGTCAAGCGCTGTTCATGCTCACTGGCAACTAACCCGGATCGAAATCCGCAATCAGGACGTATGCCTCCATGTCGATCACCCTGGCCAGTCCTTACGCAGCTCGGCCAGGTAGTCGTGACCGTAGGCACCAGTCAGTGCGCCGCTGGTCCTATCGATGGCAGCGCGTCGGGCTGCCATGTCGTGCCGAGCTGCCTCAGAACTTCGCGGTGGCCCTCCTCTGCCAGCCGGATCAGTAGCTTTGTCCGGTTAGCGCGATCGGC
This sequence comes from uncultured Actinomycetota bacterium, assembly GCA_963831615.1. Lineage (GTDB taxonomy): Bacteria > Actinomycetota > Actinomycetes > Streptosporangiales > Streptosporangiaceae > JAJYUU01. Next base: position 1,128,540 of record CAWHQU010000011.1, read on the forward strand.
CAGCGGCGAGCTGCGTCGTCAAGCGCGGGCGATCTGCTCTGTCTCGGTAACTACGTGCTTGGACGCCTCGCGGCATGACGAGCAGTGTGCCACCTCGCCAAGCGGAATACGTTCGGCTTAGCGTCACCTGACGGCTGCCCCGCTGAACGCGCGCAGCCGCTCTGCGGTTCAGATCATGAAGGCGCTCAAGGAAGCCAGCGCCGGTTCGGCCGGTAGCCGCCGTAGATTACGTTCTCCAGCTTCTTCCAGAAGACGTCGATGCCCTCGAAGCCTGCAGACCGGAGATAGTCGAGCTGCCGGTCGAGCGGGATGATGTAGCGAACGTGGTTCTCCCAGCGGGCCCGCTCTTCCGGCGTCCGGTGGTGTCGGCGATGCGCGGCCTCCGGGTCCTCGTGATCGCTGACTCGCTGCCAGAGCTGTTCGACGGCCGGATCCGGCGGGCTGACCGGGTCGAAGTTGAAGTACCAGCCGCCGGGGACGAGATGATCGAAGATCTCGGCGAACAGCCCCTGCTTGCGCTCGTCCGTCAGATGGTGCACGCACATCGACGTGACGATCGCATCGAGCTTTGCCGGGATGGCAGCGGGCCAGTTGCCGGTCGTCATGTCGAACTCGACGGCGCTATATCGGCCGGCGAATGGCACCATCTCGGACTCCCCCGCCGCCATCATCTGGGCGGAGAAGTCGGCCAGGATTGCCGTGGCGCGCGGGTGCCGCTGCAGGATCACCCGGGAAGCGGCGCCAGTGCCCGCGCCGAGGTCCAGGAAGGTGAACTCCTGTCCTTCGCCGAACGGCAGCAGGTCGGCCATCAGCTTGCGAGGCTCAGCGCGTTTCCTCTCCTGGACGGTGGCTTCCTTCACCCAGTGCTGGACCATCTCCTCCGAGTGCCAGATCTCCGCGTTGGTGTCCGCCGAATTGTCCATGGGGCACAGGCTACTGAGCCCCTGTGATCTGAAACGGCACCCCCCGGCGCATGCTTATGCCTAATCTCGGTATCGGAGGCTGACTCCGTTTGGAGGATCTGCATGGAATCTTCGTCCGTGGTCGGCGCCGCCCGGCGGTCACTGGGGCCGGTAGGTGCGTTCGTTCCGATCTCGTTCACCACACCGCCGTCCATCGACGAGCAACGCGAGGCGGCGCAGCGGATCGAGCGCGCTGGCTATAGCACCGCGTGGACTAACGAGCCGGTCGGCGGCAAGGACGTCCTCGTGCAGGTGGCAGTGCTGCTGGCGGCCACCGAGCGGATCACGTTCGGCACCGGCATCGCCAACATCTGGGCTCGCCTGCCGCAGATCGCGAACGCCGCGGCGGCGTTGCTGGCCCAGGCCTATCCCGGTCGCTTCGTGCTGGGGCTCGGCGTCGGATATCCGCAGCAGGCTGCCACGGCCGGCCGCGAGTTCGGCCGTCCGCTGGCAACGATGCGCGACTACCTGGCGGGAATGCACGCTCCGGTGCAGCCGCCCGCGCCGGAGACGCGCTACCCCTGCGTCATCAGCGCCAACGGGCCGAGAATGGTCGAGCTGGCTGGCGAGATCGCCGACGGGGCGATCCCCGCGACGCGGCCAGTGGAGTTCACCGCACGCGCCCGGCAGCAACTCGGGCCGGACAAGCTGCTGGTCATGTGTCTCCCGGTATTCGAGGACGCTGACCGCGACCGGGCCAGGGCGGCCGCGCGGGACAACGTGTCCCGAGCTCTCGCCCGGAGCCCAGCGTCTGCGGCGGCCCTTGTCGATCTGGGTTTCGCGCAGGACGAGATTGCCAGCGTGAGCGGCCGCCTCGTGGAGGCCTTGACCGGCTATGGCGATCCAGCTGCGATCGCGGCGAAGGTGCGTGAGCACCTAGCGGCTGGCGCCGATCATGTCGCGCTCATTCCAGGCGGTGCCGACGAGGAAAGCGGTCTGGAGCAGCTCGAGAGAATCGCTCCGGCTCTCGCCGACCTGTCCTGAGCGCGCCCAGAACGGGGTTACTCGCGCTCGATCCTTCGCAGCCCGTGCGCGGGGGTCCACCACTCGACGACCAGCATCGTCGCCTCTTCGTTGAGGTGAGTGTGCACGACCGAGTCGATGTCGGCATGGAAAAGGTCGCTGTCCGGCCGTTCGGTGATCGGCCCGGCAGCGATTGCCCGGCCGGAGACCTTCGCCTCACCTGGCCACTGGGCCTCGGAGCCCTCGACCGGATCGACCGTGGCGCTGTGCAGGGCGAACCGCGGATCGCGACGGAGATCCGAACCCTTGCGCGCGTTCGGCATCGAGCCGAAACCCAGCTCGCCATCCTCGAAGACCGTCTCGATCCCGGAGATCCGCGGCGACCCGTCAGCTCGCACGGTGGCAAGTGTCTTGTGCCTGTGAGCGTCAAACAGCTCCCGCACGCGCTGCGCGAACTCAGGCTCTGCCCGTTCAAAGTCCCGCCATGCCGTCACGCGTCCATGATCGCATCGGTGAGGGAGCAGCTGGAACGAATCGGCTCCGCGCTCGCCGACCTCTGTTCGGCAAGCCGCAAGAATCCGCCAGGGAGCGCTCAAGCTGAAACCCTCAGCGCGCGACCTCCTTATTGTAGGTTATCTGATAACCTCCAATAAGGAGGTGCCATGGCGAAGGTTATCCGCAGGCACTGGGTGAGCGATGCGGGCACCGGACTAGCCCGGCGCGACCGGCAGTCATGCGATTACGAGGCCTACGTGCCAGACTTGCTGGCCGACCGCGCGATCACGCTGAGTAGCCAGACGGCCGCCGACGTCGCCGATGCCGAGCGAGCGATCGCGGTCCTGGATACCGAAGCCGCGACGCTCGCCGACACGGAGGCGCTCGCCCGCATCCTGCTTCGAGCGGAGAGCGTCGCGTCATCTCGCATCGAGGGTCTGGAGGTTGGCGCTCGGCGGTTGTTGCGAGCTGAGGCCGCGATCGAGCTAGGAGCGGAGACCTCCGACGTGACCGCGACCGAGGTGCTCAGCAACATCGACGCCATGGCTGCAGCCATCCAGCGAATCCATGTAGGTGAGCCGATCACGCTGGAACAACTTCTCGACTTCCACCGACGCCTGCTGGCGGGCACGCGGCTGGATGCGCACGCCGGAGTCATCCGACAAGAGCAGAACTGGATAGGCGGCAGCAGTTACGACCCTTGCTCGGCAGCGTTCGTCCCTCCGCCGCCGGAGTATGTTCCCGGCCTCCTAGACGACCTCTGCCGGTTCTGTAACAGCGATGACATCCCGGCCGTTGCCCAGGCGGCGATCGCTCACGCGCAGTTTGAGACCATTCACCCGTTCGTCGACGGCAATGGCCGGACGGGGCGGGCTCTGATCCACCTGGTTCTGCGCCGCCGCGGGTTGGCTACTCGCATCCTCCCGCCAGTTTCGCTAGTGCTGGCGACCTGGGCTGACGGCTACGTGCTCGGACTCGATGCAACCCGCTACCGAGGACCGGCAGCTTCATCTGCCGCCCGGGACGGGACCGACCTGTGGGTAGGGCGATTTGCTGCCGCCTGCACGCGTGCGGTCCGCGACGCGGCCAGCTTCGAGGAGCGAACGCGTCAGCTGCAGGAGGCATGGCGGGCGCAGCTCGGCGCTGTGCGCGCTAACTCCGCGACCGACGTCATGCTGCGCCGGCTACCGGGCGCGCCGATTCTGACTGTCGCCTCCGCAGCCGGGCTCATCGGCCGCTCCTTCAAAGCAGCTAACGACGCCATCACGAGGCTTGCAGAGGCAGGCATCCTGCGTCAGATCACCGTCGGCCGACGCAACCGGGCCTTCGAGGCGCCAGAAGTCATCGAGGCGTTCACCGCGCTAGAGCGCCAGCTTGCCAGTCCCAGCGGTGACACCCGGATCAGCGTGCCAGCGCGCCGTGTGCCACGCCGCAACTGAGCGCACCCACATCCTCGATTGTCGGCCAGACGCCGGAGCACAAACTTGTCTGAATTCTTAGACGGTCGTCTCAAAAACTAGACCGCATGTGCTCTGGGTCGAGCCACTCGAGTGGTCTCGAAATATCGTCTTGCGCGGCGCATCATGGGCTGATGGGCCACAGCAGATCTTTCGTGCGTTTCAGGCGCCAGGCAGCGACTCTGGCGGCGATCACGCTCCCGATCGGCATGCTCATCGGGCTTGCCGGATTAGAGCCCGCGCAGGCCGCGCCGGACACGCCGACGCTGGCGCAGGCGTTCGACAACGTCGGCATCACGACGGCAGCCGATGCAACCGCCGGGAACTACGACGGCATCGGCGACTCGTTTTCCGCCTCCGGGCTCGCCGCGGACGCGCTGACGCCTGGCCGGTCGCTGCTGCATGACGGGCTGCACGATCACCTGGCCGGACGTAGCCCCCGGCCAGCCGGACAACGTCGTCGCCGACGGCCAGACCGTCGCGGTCAGCGGGACCGGCACCACGCTCGGCGTCGTCGGCGCGTCCGCGTACGGCAGCACGAGCGGGACCTTCACCGTGACTTACGCGGACGGCAGCACCAGCACCGCCACGGTCACGCTCGCCGACTGGATCGACACCAGCCCGGCGTCCGGGACCGACATGCTGGCCACGACCGCGGGCTGGAACCCTGGCGGCACGATCCCGGTCAGCCTGTCCTACGCGGCGATCCCGCTGACCTCCGGCCAGCCAGTCGTGTCGGTCACGCTGCCCACGGTCGGCGCGAGCGTCGGCAAGAACGTCTCGTCGATGCACATCTTCAGCCTGACGATCGGCTCGCCCGGGCAAGAAGCCGCCGGCGCGCCCGGCGCCGCCTCCTACTACGACGAGGGCCGCAAGGACTGCGTCGGCACCGCCGCCAACCGCTCGTCGAAGGCCTGGTACACGGTCGCGGACGGCGACGCTGTCCGACGTCTACGCCCCGACGATCGACAACACCGACGTCAAGAGCCTCGACCCGATCGTCACCGGGCCCGGCTTCACCGCGCTGCAGCCGCGCGACATGACCTACACCGTCGCGCCGCTCGACGGCACCGGGATGGCCTGCGAGGTCACCGCGCACGATGCCGCGCACGACTTCAACGTGGTGACAGACTTCATCACCGACCCGTCAGCCGAGGCCGTGGTGATGCGGTTCACGCTGGTGCCGCTGCCGGGCGCGCCCAGCGGCCTGCACCTGTACCTGCGCTTCAACCCGCTGCTGAACGGGCACGGCGGCGGCGGGACCGACAACGCGGGCGGCGAGTCAGCGACGATCGTTTCCACCGCGAACGGACCGGTGCCGCTGTCGTACTCGACCAACTCCTTCACCGAGGCGGTGAACCGAAGCTACGCGCGCCTATCTACGCGGCACTGGCCGCCAATAGCCCGTTCCCGGCAGTAGAGACAGGTTTTGCGGGAACGGCCAGCGACGGGCTGACTGAGCTCGACAATTCCGGCGCCCTGACCTCGACGGCGCCGGACGCGAGCAACGGCAACGTGGTGCAGACTGTCGAGCTCGGCAGCGACAGCCAGACCGTGGCGCTCGGCTTCGGCACCAACTCGCATGCCGCGCTCAGCAGCGCGCTGACCGCGTCCGCGGCGCCGTTCGCCGCTACCTACGCGGCCTACCAGGCGGGCTGGCGTGCCTACGACGCCGGGCTGCGGGCGCCGCAGTCGTTCGGGCACGTCGACGCGGCGCAGGTGCGGGCCTACTACCTGAGCGCGAACGTGCTGAAGGCCAGCGAGGACAAGACGTTCGCCGGCGCGACCGCCGCGTCGCTGGCCAGCCCGTGGGGCCAGGCGGTGCCCGCCGGCCAGACCGCGAGCGACGGGCTCGCGCCGTACTTCGGCTCCTACCGCGAGGTGTTCCCGCGGGACGCGTACGAGACGTTCACCGGGTTCCTCGTGGACGGCGACCTGGCGACCGCGCGGCAGATGGTGCGGTACTGGTTCGATGACCTGCAGCTGCCTACGGGCTCGTTCCCGCGGAACGGGCTGCTGAACGGGAAGGCGGCGCCGGACACCGGCGGGCTGCAGCTCGACGAGACGGCCGACCCGATCCTCGCCGCGTGGCAGGCGGGCATGGCCGGCGATGCCTCGCTGTACGTCAACCACATCAGGCCCGCCGCCGACTTCCTGGTGGCGAACGGCCCGGCCGACGGGGTCGAGCGCTGGGAGGAGCAGACCGGGTTCTCCCCGTCCACGATGGCCGACGAGGTGGCCGGCCTGGTCGCGGCCGCGGCGATCGCGCGGGTGCAGGGCGACACCGCGTCGGCGCGGCTGTTCGACGCCACGGCGGACAACTTCCGGCGGCTGATCCTGGCGACGACGGTGACCGACAACGGGCCGCTGTCGTCGCAGCCGTACTTCATCCGGATCGGCAAGACCGGTAACCCGGATCAGGCGTTCTCCTACACGCTCGGCAACGGCGATCCGAACAGCTACGACCAGCGGTCCGTCATCGACCAGGGCTTCCTGGAGCTGGTCCGGCTCGGCGAGCTGCCCGCCAGCGACCCGCTGGTCACGAACTCGCTCGCGGTCGCGGCCGCGACGATCGACACGTCGACCCCGTCCGGGACCGGGATCCTGCGCTACAACGGCGACGGCTACGGCGACTGCGAGCAGTCGGTCTTCAACGACTGCTCGGCGACCGGCGAGCCGTGGGCGACCAACGACGAGGGAACGGGGCATCCGTGGCCGGTCCTGTCCGGCGAGAACGCCGAGTACCAGGTACTCGCCGGGCAACTCTTCGGCGGCGACCGCCGACCTGGACTTCATGCTGAACTCCGCGTCCGGCATCGGCCTGGTCCCCGAGCAGGTCTGGAACTACCCGGACGTGCCCGCCTCGCCGTACGGGTCGGACCCGACGACCGCGTCGATCGGGTTCACCGACGGCCAGCCGGACGGCTCGGCCGCGCCGCTGACCTGGGCGCAGGCGCAGCTTCTGCGGCTGATCGCCGACATGGCGGCCGGCCGGCTGCTGGAGCAGCCGTCGATTGTCGCGTCGCGGTATGCGGGCGGCGGCGGGCCCGCCGCGGCGCCGCTGAGCGTGACCGCGCCGCTGACGGTGAGCGGCGGGAACGTGCCGATGAACCTGACCCGGCCGAGCGTCACGGTCAACGCCGCGTCGGTCACGGTGACCGGGACGACAGCGCCCGGCGCGACCGTGGACGTGGCGGTGACCGGCACCGCGCCCGGTGCGGCGTCGCCGACCACGTCGATCACGACGGTCACCGCGGATTCGACCGGGGCGTTCTCCGCGCAGGTCAGCCTGCAGCCTGGCACTGACTCGGTCGAGGTCGCGTCGACCGCTGGCGGCGCTGGCACGAACGAGGCGATCTTCACGGTCACCGACCTGTACGTGCCCGGCACGGTCGTGCTGAGCGCCGGGCCTGCCGCCGGGGGCGGCAACGGGCCGGGCACCTACGCCTACCCGACCGCGACGAACTCCGACGGATCGCCGGTCTTCGCGCCGGACTCGTTCCGGCTGAGCGGCCTGACGGTTATCAACTCCGGCAGCACGGTCACGTTCGAGGTCGGGATCGCGAACCTGCAGTCCACGTTCGGCTCGCTGCTCGGCGCGCAGCTGATTGACCTCTATATCCACGCGCCGTCCGGCAGCGTGCCCGCGGGCGAGATCCAGTCGACCGGGGCGGCGGGCGCCTTCAACTACTCGATCGCGCCCGCGGACGCGTGGAACCAGCTCATCGAGGTCGACGGCTTCGGCACCGACGACTGGGTGACGCCTGCGAGTTCGACGTCGGGCATCTCCGGGTCGTCGACGGTCGGGACGCCGCAGGTCTCGGTGGCGCAGCTGTCGCCGTCGGGCGGCGAGACGCCGGGACTGGTGACGATCACGGTGCCGACGTCGGCGCTGGGCACGCCCGGCTCGGGCTGGACGTTCACCGTGACGCTGACCGGCCAGGACGGCTTCGGCACCGACGACGCCCGCACGTTCACCGCGACGCCGGGCGCCTACAACTTCGGCGTCTGCTCGGCCGCGGTCGCCAGCGAGCCGTCGCCGCCGGCGATCTGCTCCGTACAACCCGGCCAACGTCCCGTTCGTGATGGACACGATCCCGCCGACCAGCGTGAACGTGCAGACCGAGCTGGACCCGACGCAGAACCCGTCCGGTGTGGAGCTGCAGGGCGTGACAGTGCCTTAGCGCGAGGCAGCGAGGGTCGTCGAAGCTAGCCCTTGCGGCCCGCGGGGGGTAGGACTCAGCGTCCTACATTTGTCCCGCCGCGCCCGGCCAGCGCTAATGCCTTCTGGGACCGATTAGCTCTTCGACTCTGGGTCACCTTCTTCTGGTGCGAAAGGACCCTGGCGGCGCCGCAGCAACCAGTGCTTGTACGCCTTGATGGGACGTCTGAGTGAACGAAGTAGATCCCGATCGACGGGGCGGTACCAGTCAACCGGGACGCCAAGGACGCGCTGCGGTTCCTCATCCTGCCTGGCAGATGGATCTACCCCGCGAGGCATCCCGAAGACCTTGTTTCGCTCCTCCTGATCACTCGCCATCGGGCAACCTCTCTGGTGCCAGGGCCGGCCTGGCACTCGCCGGGCATACGCACACAGCATGACGCGACCGCGGGTCACTGACAACCGCACCGACCCGCTGACCGGGTGCTGCCGGACGCAGGCCAGCCGGGGGCGGCTCAGTACGTGGAGGCTCAGTACGTGGAACTGACAGCCGGGCAGCCGCACCGGCGCATGCGGCCCGCCGCATCTCCGCCACCCGAAGGCAACAGAACTGAACAGGATGTTGTCTAGCCTCACTCAGGCGAACGTCACTCGCATGCCAGGCGAACACGGGCGTGCCGGTCCTTCTGTGACGGGGTGGGAGGTGGCAGCGCTATCGAGACGACCGTCAGCGGGCCAGCCTCCGGCTCTTGGACCAGCGTCCGTAGCCGACCGCGGAGTTCGCCCGGACTTGGCAAACGTAGCTGACCCCAGGGGTCAGCGAGCTCACCTTCACCGGTGAGCGGCGGCTGGTGCCGTAGCGCGTCACGTGATGCGGGGCCTCGCAGCGGCCCTGGTAGGAACGGACGCGAGAACCTCGGGGGCGCGCCGCGCGGAAGGTAAGGTACGCGACCTTCTTCGACGCCCGGCGGATACTTAGGCCGGTCGGGGCGTTTGGCGTGATAGTGCCGCGCTTGATGTGCACGGTCCGATGCGAGAACGTGATCCCGGTGATCGCGATCTCGGTCGACGTCGGTCCGGGTGTCACGGTCACGCTGCCCGTACCCGCACTGGCCGATATGCCAGCGGGAGTAAGCGTGGCCGGGTCGTTGATGCCCATATCCACGAGCATTGAGTTAGGCAGTTCGGCGTACCAGAAGCCCTGGACAACCTGGCCGTTCAGCTCGTGGGAGTTGCCCAGCTGCTCGGTGATGGTGAGCGGATTCCCGGAGATCTCCGGCGGTATCTCGGTCAGCTCGACGTTCGTCCACTGGTCGAGGCCGTTGAAGTCGTTCCACTGGGCCGAATCGGGCCACTGCTGCCAGTCGCCGATCTCACCCTGGAAGGCGACGATCGTGTTGGTCTCGTTGTAGGGGCAGGTCCAGTTGATCGCGTCGCAGTCGGCGTTGACGCCCTGCTCCACGGCGGTGCCGGAGACGGTGACGTCCCACGAGCTGGTCCCGCTGTCGTAAGTCTTGGTGACGCTCACGCCGCCCGCGTACTCGTCCACCACACGCGGCGGGTGCGCGCCGACATCGACTGTGATGCTGAACGGAACGCCCGTATCCCCCGAAGCCAGCGTCGCGTAGGTGCCCTTGATCAGCGCATCGGCGATGCTCCACTGGGTGAGGAACTCACCGCCCTGGTCCGACCCGGCGACGGATACCACATAGGTCGGATCACTCTCGGTGATAGGAGCCCCGTTGCGCGACGCGGAAACCACACACGGGGGCGCCTGGTTTCCGCACCATTCGCCGGGATCAATGTGCGGCCGCACAAGCGCCGCCTGTGCCGACACGCCGCCGAAGGGCACGGCGAGGCCAACCAGCATCAGGATCGGGGCAGCAGCCAGCACGGCAGCGCGCTTCTTCATCGCGCAAGCATGTCGTAAAGATCATGACTTCGCCAGTACTCGACAGTCCCATTCCAGTCTCGCGCTGGTCCGGCCTGGGCGCATTGTGCCAGACCAGTTGGCCGTGGGTGATTCCAGCTTTGCCTATGCCTGAAAAGGTATACTGGCCGCATGAGTGCTGATGCTGCTGCGCTGCTGGCAACCGTGCGACACGAGGCTGGCCTCACGCAGGCTGAGCTTGCCCGCCGGGCGAAGACATCGCAGGCGATGGTGGCACGCTATGAGGCCGGCGCTGCCAGCCCTACTGTGCGCACACTAGCCAGGCTGCTGCGCGCAGCAGGTCACGAACTTGTCCTCGCCGGGCCGGAGGCGACTAAGACCGAGGCACATGAGTCGCTGGCAGCCTTGGTGCGCGAGCACCGCGCCGAGATACAAGCGGCGACTGAGTCCATTGGCGCATCGAACGTGCGGATATTTGGTTCAGTAGCGCGCGGCGAGGATACCCCGGACTCTGACATCGATCTGCTCGTGGATTTTCCGGCCAGGCATTTGGGTCTGTTCGCGCTGCTCAGACTGGCCGGCGACCTCGAGAAGATTCTCGGCAGACCGGTAGACGTGGCCGCGGTAGAGGTGCTCGCTCCGCCAGTTCGCGAGCGGGCACTGGCTGAGGCGATCCCGCTGTGAGCAGGACAACGCAAGAACGACTGGGCGACATTAGGGAGGCTGCCGACGGAGTCCGGAAAGCAGTGCAGGCGCTTGAGCGAGCCGAAGCGGACAGCGCTGAAGACGAAGCACAACTTGCCTTCGATGCGCTGCTCTATCGGCTGGTGGTGATTGGCGAGGCAGTCAAGGCGCTGCCCGCAGAACTACTGGCGTCGAAGCCGCAGGTGCCGTGGAGCGAGATCGCCAAGCTGCGCGATCTGCTGGCTCATCACTACTACCGAGTCGACGCACAGATCATCCGCCGCACCGTTGACGCACCCATGGAACAGCTCCGGGATGCAGTGGCGCAGCTTATCGACGGACTGTCATGAAGATTGACGACGGACAGGTCCGCCTGTCTGCCAGCGACGTTGCCAACTTCCTGGCCTGCCGGCACCTGACCCGGCTGGACCTGCTGCGCGCGCGGGGCGTGATCTGGCCGCCGCGCGCCTACGACGCGGGGTTCGAGGACCTCGTCGCGCGCGGCGAAGCGCATGAGAAAGAGATCCTGCAAGGTTTCCGTGATCGTGACCTGCGGGTCGTCGACCTCACTTCCTACAAAGGAAACGTGGCCGACGGGGCAGCTGCCACCGCCGCCGCGCTGTCGTCTGGCGCCGACGTGATCTATCAGGCCGTGCTGACTCGCGCGCCGTCTGGCGGGCAACCTGCGCTGCTGGGCTTCCCGGACTTCCTGGTGCGCGCGGACCTGATCGACGCGCCGGACGGCGAGCCGCGGCCGGACGGCGCGCGGTACGAGGTCGTTGACGCCAAGCTGGCGCGGACGGCGAAGGGCCGGGCCGTCGCGCAGACGGCCTTTTACTCCCAGCTCCTGGGGGAACTGCAAGGCGCTGCGCCGCGCTGGCTGCACCTGGCGCTCGGCACCGGCGAACTGGCCTCGTTCAAGGTCGCCGACTTCGCCGCCTACGAACGGCAGACGCGGAGGCTGCTGACCGAGTTCATCGACGCCGACACCGGGGCGAACCCGCCGGCCGACACCTACCCCGAGCCGGTCGAGCACTGCGCGATCTGCCGGTGGAGCCCGTCGTGTACCGCGCGGCGGCGGGCCGACGATGACCTGTCCCTGGTCGCCGGGATCACGAAGGGTCAGCGCCGGCGGCTGAAAGAGGCAGGGATCTCGACCCGCCGAGGCTTCGCGGCCGTTGACCCGCTCCCGGCGCTGCGCGGGACGAGCCGGGAGTCGCTGGAACGTGCCCGTTTCCAGGCGAATTTGCAGGTAACCAGTGAAGACGCCGGCGTTATCGCCTACGAGTTGCTGGAACCTGATCGTGATCCTGAGGGTGAGCTGGTGCCGAATCGCGGGCTGCTGGCGCTGCCGGAGCCGGCCGAGGGCGACCTGTTTTTCGACATCGAGGGGGCGCGGTACTACTCGGAGGACGGGCGCGAGTTCGGGCTGCAGTACCTGTTCGGGATCGTGGATACGGCGGAACGGCCGCCGCGGTACACGCAGTTCTGGGCGTTCGACCGCGCGGGTGAGAAGCGGGCGTTCGAGGAGCTGATCGATTTCATCACGTCGCGGCGGCGGGAGCGGCCGGGGCTGCACGTGTACCACTACAACCATTACGAGCCGACGGCGGTTGATCACCTGTCGGAGCTGCACGAGACGCGGCAGGAGGCCGTCGGGCGGCTGATGGGCCGGTTCGCGACGCGCGAGGACGAGGTGGACGAGCTGTTCCGGCTCGGCGTGTTCGTGGACCTGTACCGGGTGGTGCGGCAGGGCCTGCAAGCCGGGGTGGAGTCGTACTCGATCAAGCGGCTGGAGCCGTTGTGCGGGTACTCGCGGGTTGTCGGGTTGCGGGATGCGACGTCGGCGCTGGTGTCGTTTGAGGTGGCGCTGGATGACGGAGTCGGGTGGCTCCTCGACGCGGAGGCGTCGCGGCGGGGGTGGTCGCGGGCTACAACGAGGACGACTGCCGGGCCACGCTGGCGCTGCGGGACTGGCTCGAGTCGCTTCGTCCTCTGCTTGCTGCTCGGCTCGGTCTTGGTCTGGCGGAACTGCCGCGGCCTGTGGTCGCGGAGCCTGAGCGCGATGGCGAGGATTCGGAGGTAACGCGGCTTCGCTCGGCGTTGCTGTCGTCTGTTCCTGCGCAGCCGTCTTCGCGGACTCCTGAGCAGGCAGCGGTCGCGCTGCTCGCCGACCTGCTGGAGTGGCACCGGCGGGAGAACAAGCCCGCCTGGTGGCGCTACTTCTACGTCCGGACGCTGTCGTCGTCGGATCTGGTGGCTGAGCCGGACGCGCTTGGCTTGCTGTCCGGCGGTGCTGTCGTCGGGTCGGTGAAGCGGTCGGTGCTGCGGCAGTTCTCGTTCCCGCCGCAGGAGCATAAGTTCGGGCCGCTGTCGCAGGCCGAGGATCCGATCACCGGTCGGGGCTTCGTCGTGGACTCGGTCGACGACGCGCGCGGCGAGATCGTGCTGAAGGTCGGCGCGAGACTACGACGGGCCGCTGCCGTCGGCGCTGGTCCAGGGCGGGCCGCCCAGCACCAAGCTGCAGGCGGAGCGGATGCGCGATCTCGGCTCACGCGTGCTCGCGGATGGTCTGGCGCGGGCTCGACGCCGCGACTGCGCTGCTGCTGCGCCGTCCGCCGGCCGGCGTTTCCGCGGTGACGCTGCCGCTCCGCAGCGCCGACGAGTCGGCCCAGGACGCGGCCGTCCGGCTCGCTTTGTCGCTCGGGAACTCTTACCTGCCGATCCAGGGACCGCCAGGGACCGGCAAGACGTACACCGGCGCCGAGCAGATCCTCGCCTTGATCAAGGAAGGCCGGACTGTCGGCATCACCGGCCCGTCGCACGCGGTCATCTGCAACCTGATCGATGCGGTGTTCGAACACGCGGTAGCTCGTCAGCCTCGCAGCCCCGAGGGTCGGCCAGCGCGCCGACAAGGACAACCCGTTCCTGCATCCTGGACGCTCAGTCGCTCGGACTACCCGAAGCTAGTCGAGTGGCCTCGCCGACGGCGACCTGGACGTAGCGGCGGGCACGACCTGGATGTGGTCCCGCCCCGACCTCCAGAGCAGCGTGGACACGCTCTTCGTGGACGAAGCGGGCCAGATGTCGCTGGCCGACGTCCTCGCCGTGGCAGGTGCAGCGCGCAACGTCGTCCTGCTCGGCGACCCGCAGCAGCTCGCCCAGCCGAGCCAGGCAGCGCACCCGCCAGGCTCCGGCGTGCTCCGCGCTGGAGCACATCCTGGGCGACCGCGCCACGATGCCGCCGCGACGCGGGCCTGCTGATCGACAAGACGTGGCGGATGCACCCGGACCTGTGCCGGTTCACCTCGGAGACCTTCTACGACGGCAAGCTGACCGGCGTTGATGGTCTCGAGTCTGCAGGAGATCCTCGGCGATCCGCCGCTCTCCGGCGCTGGCCTGCGCGTCATCGAGGTGCCGCACGAGGGCAACACGAACGCCTCGCCCGAAGAAGCTGCCGTCGTCGCCGAACTCGTCAGCAACCTGCTCGGCCGCCAGTGGCGCAACCGCTCCGGCGACCTCGCGCCGATCGGCGTCGAGCAGATCATGGTCGTGACGCCGTACAACGCGCAGATCCGGGCGATCCAGTCCGCGGCCGCCGGGGCCGGTCTCGCCGGCCTCCAGGTCGGCACGGTCGACAAGTTCCAGGGCCGCGAAGCTCCGGTCGTCATCTACTCGATGGCGACCTCATCCGCCGACGACGCGCCCCGCGGCATGGAGTTCCTCTACGACCTGCACCGCCTGAACGTCGCCACCTCCCGCGCCCGCGCCCTGGCCGTCATCGTCGCCAGCCCCGACCTCGTCCGCGTCTCAGTGCCAGACTCCCCGCCAGATGCTCCTAGCCAACGCCCTCTGCCGCGCTTGGGCAGCCGCAAGCTGAAGGGCGATCGTCGAATCCGCGCACACACAGGCACGGATTGCCTTTAGGCATATCAATTCGCCTGAAGCAGGAACTACCGCCTTTGTGATGTATCGTTATCTTCGCCGCTCGAGGTACTGCAGGGCCCCTTTTTGGACATCTCCGTATGCAGGATTGCGGCCCAAAGAGGCTCGACGACGGCACATTTCTACAGCTGTACCCTTTGGCTCACGAGGACGACACTGTGAAGAACTACCCAAACCAGGCCTCGACCTTCCAGCGCATCCGCGGGACCCTCCAAGTTATCTCTGATCTCAATGCTGCAGGCGAGAGCTCAGCCGATGACGGAATCCTCGGTTACGCCTGCGCCGAGAGGGGTGTTTACACCTTTCGGTCACTCAGCTCTGCAATGGAAGCAGAGCTAGCCGCGCGCATTGCAGAGGAGAAGCTGAAGCCAGCCGGGAGCCAAGGCGCGCGGACCTTCGCGCGCGAGCTCCGCCGCACGCTGCGGGATATGGGCTGGATCGACTCCGCCGCCGCGCTGACGGCCGAGGGCGAGAGGCTGCTTGTCGGTTCTCCAGGCAGCTTAATGGAGCAGTCAATTCTGGTAGCCGGGTTGCTGAAGATCGCAGTGGGCGACAGTAGCCGAAACACTCACCATCCCATTCCGACAATGCTGAGACTTCTGGCTGTGGGTCCTAGCGAGCATAGAGACGGTCTTGAGCTAGCGCTTGAACCAAGAGATGACTCCGACGCGGAGTTTGAGCGGATCGTGCCGCTCTACAAGCTCGACCGCCCAAGCCGAATGGCCGAACTGGCAATCACGGATTATCAACGAGCAAACGCGGTGAAGATCTTCCCTCCGCTCGCAGTTCAGGCGGGGCTCGTGATCGAGGATGACGCCGGATTCTACTCACTCTCGCAGGACGGCTGGGGTGTTCTCGGACAGCAGCCTGCTACTGCGGAGAGGAGCATTGCGAGACGTCCTGGGCGCCGAATGACGGTTGGCAAGCTGGTAGACGCGAAGTCGGTCGCCAGCCGTCTGGCCCGGAGCGCACCTAAAACGCTAACGCCAGAAGAACAGGCGCGCGCGAATGAACGGCTGCGGGAGCGAACATCCGATCACCAGAGGCTGGTGCGGCGTATGGCGGCACTCATCGGCGATACCGACGGTCACATTTTCGAGGACGAGTTCAGCTACGACCTATTCTGGGCACCGAATGCCGACAAGGCCACAGGCTGGCTATACGAGATGAAAACAATAACAAGCCACAGCGATTCCTATATGCGCATTCGTGATGCAGTGGGTCAGCTCAGCTACTATGAATTCTTCTCAGTCGCGCCGACGTGGACCACCCTGTGCGATTCGCCGCGTGATCGTGCTCGACAATGACGTTCCAAACGACCTGGCCGACTACCTCACACACGAGGGAATCGGGGCAATCAGCATCGAGAAAGGCGGCACCGCTAGAGCGCTTAATCCGCTCGGTCAGGCAGCGCTGGCTGCGCTTCCGCTGACGCCAGCCGCGCCCTAGCGATCGAAACGTACTTGCGATTAATCTCGCACCCCCAGTAGTGACGGTTGTTCCGCGCCGCGCTCACGAGTTCGGTGCCACTTCCGGCAAACGGCACGACGATGAGGTCACCGTTGTTGCTGAAGTGTCGCACGATACGGTCGGTCAGTGCGAGTGGCTTTTGTGTTGGGTGGTCAACGCGCTCGTCTTGGAACCGCCGCCCTGCTAGCGTAGGGAATCTCCAGACGTCGCCTGCCATACGTCCTTCGGGGTTTGGCGTCCAGAGCTTGCCGTTCTTGATGATCTTGTGCTCTAGCCGTTCCGTGCTCTTGTAGGGCTCACGAATGGCATGGTAGGTGTAACCCTCGCTCTTGCTGAACCATAGAATTGGCTCGTAGTGCGTAGCCAACGTCTTGTTGCTACGACTCCATCCGTTCTCGTAATGCCAGATGATCTGTCGTCGGTAATGCATTCCGAGGTCGTAGAGCAAGACTTGAATGTAGCACTGATAGTGATGGATGCCATAGACGAAAATCTGACCGCGGTCATCGAGAGCGCGTATCGACTCCTTTAGCCACGTCTCGCACCATGGCATCCATGCGCTAGATCGATTCCACTCTTTGTCGATTCCGAAGGATGGTCCAATATTATACGGAGGGTCTGCGATCACAAGTTGCGCGCAGCCATCCGGCAGTTCCCTCAACTTTTCAACGCAGTCACCTTCAAGTAGCGCATCCACGTCAGTCATTGCTTTCTCAGAATCACGATGTTTTGGTGATGAACGTTAGACACATAAGCGTACGGGTAACCATACGGATAAACACGCTTGTGTCGCTGGTAGAGGACGTTCATCGCCTGTAGAACGTAGCCGTACGGCTCGATTGCACGAACGATGTCAGCGCTGAAGAGATAATATCTGCTTTGGTGACGAAAATCGCCAACGATCAGAGCCATGTACCTTTTGGACCTCAGGGCCTTGCCGCAGTCTGTCAGCGTCGTAGCGAGGTCATCTACGAACTCGTCGTATGACTCAACGTTGCCGAGGTCGCGACTGTCGTCGCCATAGTTGGTGGGCAGGCCCTGCTCGAGACGCTCGGATCTGACCTTATGATCCGCTCTTTTATTTAGAATTCCCCAATATGGAGGTGATGTAACAATGAAGTCTATACTGTCCGGCTCAAGCTTCGATGCCAGTATGCGTGAATCCCCCTCAAAGATCGCCTGTCTGGGGTAATGCTTGCCGACGGGCAGTTCCGTGTGGAGGCGTAGCCGGGCTAGCTCGGCAAAGTGCGGATACAGTTCAAACCCAACTCCTTCTCGCCCCTGGAGTGCGCACGCCTTGAGCGCCGAGCCGACGCCGCTGAAGGGATCTAGGACACGGTCGCCGCTTTTAGTGAACATTCTGATCAGACGGGCGACGTCCTGGAACGAGAACGGCGCAGGATGTTGGCGCTCGATCGCCGCATCGGCGTGGCCAGCGCCCAGCCCCTTCTGAGACCACACGCTCACACTCTCGCTCAGCCATTCCTTGGCCGACAGCTCGTTAAGCACGTTCTTAGGCGAGACCTGAGGCCGGTCGTCGCTCACAGGCATATACCTCCTTTTGAACTTCTGGACCGTCTAGGAACTCTGAGTCCGGCAGTCAAGCAGGCAGGGCGGCGGCTTTGGCCATCGTATGCGGGCCCTGGACGGGTTCCCGGCACCAGTTTGGGCGTGTCCGCTGCGATTATCGAGTTGCGCGACTGCGCACCCTTGCGCTGCAAGCCGTTCGTCTTGGACCCCGCCGCGATCACGTTGTCTACCACTGCCGACGTGGCTTGCTGCGCTACCGACGGATTGCTTGGTTCTTGGTTACCTTGTGCAGTCCTTAAAGCGCTCGTGGTAGGTGCAGTGGCACTGGTGCGTCGGCCCATGCCGAGCTTATTGGTCGCCGAGTTCGTAGCGCGCCCCGATCGTCTGTGCCAGCCGACTGGTCGATGCATGAGTCCTCGATCGCGAGGTTGATGCTCGCAGACCGAACTCCGCTCTGTGTAGACACACGCGGTCCTGATACCGAGCCTATGAGCGGGCAACTCGCGGCCGCTCATAGGCAACTCGCAGGCGACATCGCACGGCGCGATCGGCTGAACCCTCACGTGATACATCGTCAGGTTAGCCACTGACATTTCGTGCCACCCGGTAGAACTTAGGTGCGAGTATGCGGCCAACGACAAGATCAACCGGACCTTCTGGCGATCCGCCAGAGCTATCCGAGGCCTAGCTCGGCGGCGACCAGCTCAGGAGCAAGTGGGTTGTTAGGAGCGCAGTCACCGGGCCGCCTCGACGCTCTGCTGCGCCGCCTCCGCTTCATTGTCAAGGCACTCCGCGCCATCATCCGCAGCGGCCGTGCGCACCTGGCAGCGCTCGATCTGCACCGAGTTCCAAGCCGACAGAAGTTCGCCCGCGATCCCCTTCGCTGCAGCGAGCCCTGGCCCCTTGCGTAGCTGACACAGGTGGCCACCGTTCGGAGAGCCTACGGTCTGTTTGCTAGCCGATAGCGTCCTCTGGCGACGCGCTCGTACCTGTCAGGCGTGTTTGCGTTCAGCTGGCTTCGAATGCTCGACGGCTGCACCGGGCCGAGGAGTCGATTGACCTCGGCAATGATCTCGCGGAGGGACGCCTCTCCTGTGTTCGCCAGATAACTCACGATCACATTCTTGATATCGCCGTGGCTCCGCACTGGTTCTTTTGACCTCATAACCCTGACGGTACGGCAAACCGTAACGTTATGGGCAGCAGCCAGAAAGCGAGTTGCGCCTGCCAGCTCGTCCCCAGCTCACCGCGGTGTTTCAAGAGCCAGTTCGCCGTGCCAGCACGCCTCTGGTCGGCAGTAGCCGTAGATATCCGGGTCCTCGATCACCGGCCTTCGTGCAGAGTCTTGGCAGCACGTGGATACTGACACCGGCGATGCCGATCCGAGATCTTGACCTCTGCCCGATGAACTTGGCTCGAGCTGAGGCTTGGACGAAAGTTGTCGGTGGAGGATCAGGAGGAATCCCGTCGTCAACCTCATCGCCACCGATGCTGGTTCAGTAGCGGACCATCTTCGAAGCCGTGCACGAAGGCGTCCGCTTTGCATCGGATGTGTTCCTGATCCAGCTGGGCGCGCTGCCGGCCGAGGTCGCTGAGATCGCTCAAGTTTCCGTCACGCGCGTTGAGCCAGTGGTTTACGTCCCGCCGATCCCCGGCGCTGCGGTGATGCGCGCGAAGGGTAAGGAACGCGATCAGGCCCTCTACTTCGACGAGATGGGTGACCAGAAGGTACCGGTCGGCTTCGGCCGCGACGGCAACCCGGTCTACCTCAACTTCGAATTCGTCGACGGAACCCGCGGCGGCCACATCTCGATTTCCGGAGTTTCCGGCATCGCGACCAAGACCAGCTTCGCGCTGTTCCTGCTGCACTCGATCATCAACTGCGGCGTCCTGGCGAACGAAGCGCACAACACCAAGATGCTGGTGTTCTCCGTCAAAGGCGAGGACCTGCTGTTTCTCGACTACGCCAAACAGCGCCTCAGTCCCGAGCAGCGCAAGCGGTACGACGAGCTGGGACTGCCTGCTACCCCGTTTCAGAACGTAAGGGTCTTTGCTCCCCCACGGCGCGGCGACCAGTCCGGGACACCAGATGTAGCCGCGCGGGACAAGGCAGTCAGCCCGTTCTACTGGACGCTGGCGGAGTTCTGCCAGGACGAGCTGCTGCCATTCGTGTTCGCCGACGCCGAGGACGAACGCGCGCAGTACACCATGCTCATCAGCCAGGTCGCCGCACGGCTCAAACGCGACGCCACGCCGACCGGCAGCGACGGGGCCGTGACGATCGCCGGCGTCGACCCGGCCAACGACAAGATCATCCGCACGTTCGGCGACCTGCTCGAAGCCGCACCGAACGGATCTCGGCCAACATCTCGCGCGCAGCTACGCCCGGGCAAGGCGCTGCTGGTAGTCGACCATTTCTTGGCCGTGGAGTTGCTTCGTCGCGTTACCGATCCGGACCCAGAACTCTGAGCTAGTTCACAACCAGCTGGCCCAACCGCACTGACACAGGCGGCCAGCATCTCCTGGCACCGACGGTGACCAGCGAGCCGAGTCGGCCAGCTAGGCTCGAGGATTCCGCGCAGCCTCGGGGCTGCCGAAAAGGGTGTGCTAGATGCGGGTCGATACCGGTGCGGTGAAGTCGGGTCGTCGAGCGTGCTAAAGTCGGGTCAGGATCGCCTGAGCAGTGCACTTAGGGCGGACGCGATGTGGCACTGGCTAATCACCTCACGAGGCTGGTCGATCCGGTTCTCGATGATCTCCTGGCCCTCCATCCGGCAGTCTTGCTGGTAGGCCCGCGCGCCTCGGGCAAGACCACTACGGCCCGGCAGCACAGCGCCGGCAGGTCCGCCTAGACCGGCCAGCGGAGGCTGCCGTGGTCAGGATCGACCCTGACGCAGCAGTCAGCCAGGGCCCGTTCCCGTCGGCTCATCGACGAGTGGCAGGTGGTGCCCGAGGTGCTGGGTGCCATCAAGCGCGCGGTCGACGAGGAAACAGCCAGGGCGGTTCATCCTCACCGGCTCTACGCAAGCCGATCTCCTCACGGCAGCGGGCTGGCCGGCTACTGGCAGGCTGATCACATACTGCCGATGTACGGCTTTACCGAAGCGGAGCTCGGCGGGAAGACGACATTCGCAGTTCATCGACCGACTGCTGACGCTGGATACGGCCCGAGTTCCCCTCGCCAACGGATGCGCCGGACATACGCGGCTATCTGGCTCGGGCGCTGCGCGGGACCTTTCCCAAACGGCGCTGTCCCAATCGGACAGCTTCCGGCACCGATGGCTAGCTAGCTACATCGACCAGCTTGTCTCTCGCGACGCCTCTCTCGTCGGGTCGGTGCGTGATCCGATGCGGCTACGCCGCTATTTGCAGGTTCTGGCGTCGTGCACGGCCGCTGGCACCCCAACGACGAAGACGCTGATCGACACGGCGGGCATAGGGCGCGACAGCGCAAGCGCTTATGACGCGCTGCTAGAGAACTCATGATCACGGAGCGGATTCCCGCCTGGTCATCGAACAGACTCAATCGCCTGATCCGCTTGCCCAAGCGCTACCTCGTGGATCCGGCGTTCGTCGGACCCTTGCTCGGCGTAGACGTCAGAGCCGTGATGCGAGACGACGACCTGCTCGGCCGAGTTCTGGATAGCTTCGTCGTCGCTCAACTGCGCGCGCTATGCGCTGTACGCGACGAACCGCCCCGGCTCTTCCACGTCCGCGACGCAACGGCAGGCGCGAAGTCGACATTCTGCTGGAGTTCAGCGACGGTCGGGTGGCAGGCATCGAGGTGAAGGCGAGGCGCCGCTCCTGGCCCAGATGACGCTCGCCACTGCGCTGGCTCAGGGACTCGGTCGGCGACCGGTTCCTTGCGGGAGCGGTACTGCACACGGGGCCGCGGCCGTTCCGCTTGGACGACAGCATCCTTGCGCTGCCCGTGTACTCGCTCTGGAGCTAGCTTCTAGCGTCGCTATCCACAGGCCAGGCGCTTGACCTCGAAGCTATCCACAAGGGCTTGCGGGACGCACCTCCTGACAGCTGCTAGACCTCTACGCTGGGGACGCAATGAAGGAGCAGCACATGGACAACAGTGCATCGGGGAACGGGCAGCTACCGCACAGCGGCCCCGTCGGGCTCGTGGTTGGGACGGTGGCGGCGACGCCGTTGCAGTTCTCGGTCGCCGTCGACCCGCAGCACTACCTGCAGCTCGACGACGTCGTCACCACCAGCCGCCAGCTTCCCGGCCAGCCGCCCGTCCGCATCTCCGGCGTCGTCACCAACGTCGAGGCCGTGCACGAGGGCGCCCGGTTCGCCTCGGACGTGTTCCTGATCCAGCAGGGCGCGCTGCCGGCTGAGGTCGCCGAGATCGCGCAGGTCTCCGTCACGCGCGTCGAGCCCGAGGTCTACGTCCCGCCGATCCCCGGCGCCCCGGTGATGCGCGCCAAGGGCAAGGAACGCGACCAAGCGCTCTACTTCGATGAGATGGGCGACCAGAAAGTCCCGGTCGGCTTCGGCCGCGACGGCAACCCGGTCTACCTCAACTTCGAGTTCGTCGACGGAACCCGCGGCGGCCACGTCTCGATTTCCGGCGTCTCCGGCATCGCGACCAAGACCAGCTTCGCGCTGTTCCTGCTGCACTCGATCATCCACTGCGGCGTCCTGGCGAACGAAGCGCACAACACCAAGATGCTGGTGTTCTCCGTCAAGGGCGAGGACCTGCTGTTCCTCGACTACGCCAATCAACGCCTCAGTCCAGAGCAGCGCAAGCGGTACGACGAGCTGGGACTGCCTGCTACCCCGTTTCAGAACGTAAGGGTCTTTGCTCCTCCACGGCGAGGCGACCAGTCCGGGACGCCTGATGTCGCCGCGAGGGACAAGGCGGTCAGCCCGTTCTACTGGACGCTGGCGGAGTTCTGCCAGGACGAGCTGCTGCCGTTCGTGTTCGCCGACGCCGAGGACGAGCGCGCGCAGTACACCATGCTGATCAGCCAGGTCGCCGCACGGCTCAAGCGCGACGCCGCACCGACCGGCAGCGACGGGGCCGTGAGGATCGCCAACGTCGACCCGGCCAACGACAAGATCGTCCGCACGTTCAGCGACCTGGTCGAGCTGCTCGAGGCAGAGCTCGGCGACGACCAGCTCAGAAGCAGCTGGGTCGCGGGCAGCGCGGTCACCGGCAGCATCAACGCCCTGCTCCGCCGCCTCCGCTCGGCGGTGAAGCCGCTGACCGCCATCATCCGCGGCGACCTGGCGCACCGCGGCGAGCGCTCGATCTCCACCTCACGCGCCCAGGTCACCGTCGTCGACCTGCACAACCTGCCCGACCGGGCGCAGCGCTTCGTCGTCGGCGTCACGCTGCGCGGCGAATTCGCCCGCAAGGAGCGCCAGGGCACCGCACGGCCGCTGATGTTCGTCGTGCTCGACGAGCTCAACAAGTACGCGCCGCGCGAAGGCGACAGCCCGATCAAGCAGATCCTCCTCGACGTCGCCGAACGCGGACGGTCGCTCGGCGTCATCCTCATCGGCGCGCAGCAGACCGCTTCGGAAGTGGAGCGACGCATCCTCTCCAACTGCGCCATCAAGGTCGCCGGACGGCTCGACTCCGCGGAGGCCGAGCGCCCCGAGTACGGCTTCCTGCCGCCGCAACAGCGCGCCCGCGCGATGCTGGCTAAGCCCGGAACCATGTTCGTGTCGCAGCCGGACATCCCGGTGCCGCTGGCCGTCGACTTCCCGTTCCCGGCCTGGGCGACGAGGCCGAGCGAGAAAGGCATCTGGGCGGGCGTGGACGACGGGCCAGCCGCGCCCTCGGACCCGTTCGCCGCGATCCCCGGCGCGCACGACGACCCACCGCCATTCTGACTCGCCTGGTTCATAGGCGCGTAACCAGCGCTGTCTCGTGTGCTAATGCAACGAGGCTTCGAGGCGCAAGACTTCGCAGCGCTGACGCGGGCTGCAGAAGTGCCGAGGCGACCGCGATGCCGCAGCTATAGGTCGAAAAACCCTCGCAGGACTCGCTTGACCGCCGCCAGTTCTGAAGCTGATATAGCGCCAAGCTGTCGGCGAAGCCTCTGGTAGGCGACGGCGCGTGTATCTTCCGGGCGGGCGAACGACGGCAGCTTGGCCAGTCCAGAGGACTGCGACATGATCGAGATCTGGTGACGGAGTCCGCGATCGCGGCTCGTCACCGGCGTCACGAAGACCACCGCATGCGGCAGCGCGAGATGCAGCGGGCCCGACACGATCACCGCAGGTCGTTGCCCCGCTTGTTCTGAACCGATGACCGGGTCGAGGTCGACTAGCCAGACATCTCCTGAGCGCAGCGGCGCGCTCATTCGAGATCATCCAGGCCGTCGCTGATGGTTCGGTCCCATTCGGCAAGTTCGCTGACGTAGCCTGCCCACTGCTCGGGATCGTCCTGCAGGCGTGCATAGTCGTCCTTCACGCCCTGCCAGAACCTGGCTTCCTCGGCTTGATCTAGGACCTTGGCAAGGGCAGCTTCCATGGTCGAATGATCGGCGTCCGCGAGCTTCTTGAGCCTGTCGCGAGTCTCGGCTGACACCTTGATAGTAGTCATGACCGTCATACTCTGAGCATACTGCGCCTCACACTCGGCGTCGGGCTTCTTCCTGGCGATGTTCTCGTTTCAGGCAGGCACAGCGACCCGGCTGCTAGCGTCCGTCGCCTCCTTAACCAGCCCCGCGCACACCGAGTGCCAGCGCCCTTTTGCCGGCTGGCGGGCGCGTGACCAGGCCGTTACGATCGGCCTCGGCGAGCGTTTCGTGATAACCGCGATCGAGAAGCACCGTCCTGCGCCAAAAGGGGCAAGTTATGCACGCATCACGTGTGCCAGGCAACGGGCGGGCACGGTTCGGCCGCCAGTTGATGAGTGAGCGGCTCCTAACAGCCGAAGCCGAATTAGCTGCCCCCGAGCCGTCCGAACCCACCGTGACAGCGGATCCTGGCGACCACCAGCGCCAGGGCAAGCAGCGAACCAGCCTGCATCGACACATTCGAGCGAGCGGGCCAGGCCGGCGGCGAAGGACTCCCCTGCGCCTGCTAGCCGTTGTGGGCGCGGCATCCCTCGGGGTCATGATGGTCGCGCCGGTCGCCGAAGCAGGCAAGCCAGTGCCGCCCCTCTATAAGAAGGGAGCGCCGACGGACGCTCGCGTGCTGTTCGTCTTGTGCAACTGGGGCAGCCAGTTCTCCTACAAGCCGGAAGGGCTGGCATATTTCCGCAGCCTGTGGACGAAGTCCTCGTCGAAGGGGTACGAGTCGCTGGCCGACTACTGGCGGCAGGTGTCGTTCGGGAAGACGAACATCAAAGGCTCGACCGTGCTGGACGGCAAGCACTCAAGTAGCGGCTGGTATTCGATGGGCAAGGGCTCGCACCCCGCGACCATGGTTAACTACGCCAACCAGCTCGGCGGCGGCGCTCCGACCCGCATCAACAAGGTCCTCTTCTGCATGGACGCTGCTTCGAAGGACATCACGAAAGCGATGCTTGACAAGTACCAGAGCATCGTCACCGTGAGCCCGACTCTCTCGTCGACTGCGGTCAGCCCGATCAACAACGGCGACACCACGATCAAGCTCTCGTCGGTCTCTGACTGGCCGACTGGAAAGTTCATGATCAACTACTCGGCCAGCGGGAGTCGGAGCTACACCGACATCGAGGTGTCGTCCATAAGCAAGAGCTCCAAAACCTTGCACTTGGCATCGCCATGGAGTCTCGGCGATCTGGCAGCCGGAGCGAAGATCATCAGCAACACGAGCGACGACTTCGCTTACGTCGGGACCAGTGGCCTCTGGGAGACCCGCGGCGTGTTTAGCCTCAGCGGGAAAGGGTCCGCTCCGTACCACCTCGGCCTCGCTGACATTTCGGCCGGCAACCCGAAGCAGGGCTCGTTCACGGACGGCGTGGGCGACGGTGCTCACGAGGTGGGACACACATTCGGCTA
This sequence comes from uncultured Actinomycetota bacterium, assembly GCA_963831615.1. Lineage (GTDB taxonomy): Bacteria > Actinomycetota > Actinomycetes > Streptosporangiales > Streptosporangiaceae > JAJYUU01. The sequence goes on from CAWHQU010000011.1 coordinate 1,154,051, forward strand.
TAACCACAGTCGGACGATGGCGACGTCGCTGACCGACTACAACGACTGCTGGGACCAGATGAGCTTCAACGCCTGCGGCGACTTCGGCCCTAAGACCCAGCTAGGGCAGCCGGCCATCGACGGCGCAATCGGCATGGACGCCATCAACCTGGAAACCCAGGGCTGGATCCCGCGGGCGGCCGAGTACCGCTATCCGGGCAGCGGACAGCACACCATCACGCTGCACGCCCTCAGCGACCCGGGCGCGCTCAGCGGCCGGAAGATCCCGTACCTCGACGCCCACATCCCCGTGTCGATAACGATCGAGGACGGCCAACCGGGCGGCGGAGGGTCAGCGCCGAGTGTGCCGCCGGACTGCGCCAAGGGCTACACCTGCCAGAACAGCAACTACCTCACTATCGAGTACCGCCAGCGAACAACACCCAAGGGCGCGGAGACCTGGGACTGGGGCGCCGGCGGGAGGCTGACCGGCAAGAGCTTCGTTGATGGCAACGTCGTGCTGCACCTGCACATCCCGAAGGCCGACCCGGCCGGCGGCAATTCCTTCCTGGTCAACACCAATCTCAACGACACCACCGCGCTGGTGCGACTCCCCGACAACGGTGACCTGAGCCCGGAGCTGGGAAGCTCCGCGCTGGACCAGTTCAGCATCACCCGGAAGCACATCTACGTTGCCGTGAACTCCGTGGACACGAAGGCGTGGACGGCTAAGGTCACGATCTCCTCGAGCCCGATCAAGACCGCACTAACCTACGACGGTCCCCTGACTGTGACCACCGGCCAGAAGGTGACCCTCCGCGGCCGTCTCGCCGTCAGCCCTTCGGGAGCGCCGGTGCCAAACGAGCCGGTCTTGCTCTCCAGCGGCGTAGCTCATTGCACTGCAATAACTAATCTCGCCGGGTTCGCGCACTGCACGGCCAAAGTAACCGGAGCGCCGGGCACGTACGTACTTACCAGCTTGTTCGAGGGAGGAATCGCGTACCACTCTGCGATGTCGCGGAGGACGCTCACCGTAAAGAGCTAGATCAAGAAAGACCTCAGGGGGTTCTGCTCGGCACTGTCCTCGTGCGCATCGCAGACAACCTCGCTCTCATCGGCCGTGACTTGCGCCCGGCGACCGAGGGTTGGTCGCCGGACTGCCAGCGCGGCGGTGATCGCGGCTTGAGATATTACGCGCGGTCTATGTATCGTGCCGATGTATCGAGTCGATACGTCTGGCACCCCGCATTGGCGTGCCGGGGAGCGAGAGAGGCAGTCCATGCCCAGCGACCAGTTGTACGACACCATCGGAGCTACCTATACGGTGACGCGGCGGACAGAGCCGCGGATCGCGGCGCAGGTCTGGGAAGCACTCGGCGACGCCCGGACGGTGCTGAACGTCGGCGCAGGCACCGGGTCCTACGAGCCGCCCGGCCGTGACGTGACAGCCGTGGAGCCGTCGGCGGTGATGCGGGCGCAGCGTCCCGCAGGCGCAGCGCCGTGCGTAGCTGCCACCGCGGAGAGCCTCCCGTTCGAGGACCAGTCTTTCGACGCCGCGATGGCGTTCGCGACGGTCCATCACTGGCAAGACCCGATCGCCGGGCTGCTTGAGATGCGGCGCGTCGCCCGCCGCGTGGTGGTGTTCACGCACGACACCACCGCGGCCGGATGGCTAGACAAGTTCTGGCTGACCCGTGATTACCTGCCCGAGTTCGCCGGCCTTGTCGCAGGGCGCCCCACAGTCGGCCAGCTTGCGGACGCGATCGGGGCGCGGATCGATCAGGTACTCATTCCCTGGGACTGCGCGGATGGCTTCTTCGAGGCCTACTGGCGCCGACCCGAGGCGTACCTGGACGAGCACGTCCGCCGCGGCGTCTCCGGCTTCGCCAGGATCGGACCCGAGGCAGAAGACAGGGCAGTGCGCGACCTGCGCGCCGACCTCGCCTCTGGCCAGTGGGCCGAGCGCAACCACGACCTCCTCGACCTCGACGCAGCCGAACTCGGCCTCCGGCTGCTCATCGGCTGACGATTCATAGGCTGACGATCAGAACTCCCTGCGCCACACCGATGCCTTGGCTCAGCGGGCTACTTCTCCTGGCCATAGACGGAACTGCAGGGATCGGCAGGGCTTACCGGATCAACGGCGTTTTGCCGCGGCATCCGCCTGGGCAATCCCTGGCAGGCGAGCAGCTATCACTCGCCAGGCGGCTCAGATAGCGCTGCCTTAACCTGCCTGGTCCGCTCGTCGGCAAGCACTTCGACCGAGTTGCTTGCCAGAGCCTGCATCGTCTGCTCGGCCACACTGACCGGGCTGATCTTCGGCGCGTCGACCCAGGAAGCAAGCTCGGTCTCGACAAATCCGGCGTGTACCCCGACCACCAGAGTGCCCTGCTCACGCAAGCCCTCACGCAGAGACTGCGTCAACGACCACTGGGCTGCTTTGGAGGCCGCGTATCCGGGAAAATCAGTCCGTCCGATCCAGGCCGCCAACGACAGCATGTTTACCAGAGCGCCACCGCCGTTCCGAGCGAGGATCGGGGCGAACGCCCGGGAAACGGCCCAGGTGCCGAAATAGTTGACTGCCATCTCATGGCGCGCATCATCGAAGCTGCCTTCGAGGAGCTTCGGACTGAGGCCCTGGACACCCGCGTTATTGATCACGATGGTCACGTCATCCGCGGCTGAAGTGGCCGCTGCGATGTCCGCGGCACTGGTGACGTCCAGTTTCAGCGGGATGGCGTCGTGATCGGCCACTGTTGCCGGATCACGCGCACCTGCGTAGACCTTGGCGGCGCCGTGATCAAGGAGCGCGCGAACGAACGCGCGGCCTATTCCCCGGTTTGCGCCCGTTACCAGGGCTACTGACTCTTTGACTTCCATGGCGTTCCTCCGCTGCTGCCATACCCGGCGGCGGTTGAGTGGCGACTGCAGCGGTGTGCCCGCAGCGGGACCTGCGCACACCGAGCGGCGATTCAGGTCCTAGAGTGCGGGCGGCGCGGACGCACCGCACCGGACGACTGGACGCGGCACTGCGCAGGGCGATATTGGCTACGCCTAACGACCTGCTCAGTGGCAAGATCACCTGATGCTACAACTCCTGGGTTTCATCATCGACTGCCCGGACCCGATGAAGCTGGCGGCCTTCTACTCCCAGGTGACAGGCCGCGCCATCATGGAGGGCAGTAACGAGGACTTTGCCGGCATCACCTTCGGCGAGGTCGACGTGGCTTTCCAGCGGGTCGAGGACTACCGCCCTCCGCGCTGGCCCGACGACGAACATCCCAAGCAGTACCACCTCGACTTCGAAGTGGACGAAGTCGAGCCCGAACAACGCCGCGTCGTCAAGCTCGGCGCGACACTGCAGAAGGACTGCATCGGACCCGAGGGCTACGGCTGGCAGGTCTACACCGACCCGGCCGGCCACCCCTTCTGCCTGTGCCGCCACAACGGTGTCGCGTGGACCGACAATGGGGTGGTGTGGCCCTGAGCTAGACCTCACGAAGGTCGTCGGCCTGCGCGCAGCAGCCTGGGTTCCAGCTATTCCATCGAGGAAACGACGGCTACCACACTCGGCAGCTCGCCCGGCAGCGGAGAGTCGGCCGCGTGAATGAACCCCCACACGCCGAGTTCGCTCGCGACGCGACGGTATGTCCGGCCGCCGTACTCAAGACTCACCGCGGCGCCAGGCTTAACCCGGCCAACTGCGGCAACGAACTCGCCCGCGTCCCGGCTCTGCACGGCTGCCAACTGGTCTAGCGGCCCATCTCCTGAGCTCGAGCCACCGCGCCAGAGCCCGTCACTCTCCCGCGACCAGTACTCAATCTCGAGCTCGGCGCCGTCCCCGTTTCCATCGATGAGTGCCACAGCATGATCACCGTCGTGTTCGATAAACAGGACGCGGGCGTACGCCGGATGCCATCCGCCCAGACGGATCAGAGCCTCAGCCGACAGCTCGCTGGTCGCGTCATCCACGGCTGCTCCCCTCCTCGCCTAACGACCGCCGAGCTCGGCCGCCAGCCATTCTCCTCTAGTCCGGACTTGACCAGGTCTTTACCAACGGAGCGGCCGGGTGTTTTCTTTCAGATGAGTGGGGGTTTCTCTCTCAGCAACGAGGCGGCTTCTGGGCAGGGGCCGCGCGGCGCGAAGGGGCGGGCAGATGATCAGGTCTCGACGATTCACCAGGAAACTTGCGACCGCGCTGTCATTGGTCACCGCCAGCGCCGGCATCGCGATCGCCTCGGCAGCCATCCCAGCACAAGCCGCAACCCCTAACGCCTGGGGCTACGCCCTCGTGATCAATCCGTCCGGCCCCGTGGCCGCGAACTACTGGAAAGAGAGCAAGCCGTCGCCGACGCCCACCGCGACCGCGGGCGCACCGGGCCAGGTCTTCGTTTCGTTCCCGAAGATCGGTTTTTACAAGCAGGGCGTCGTGCACGTCACGGCGATCATCGACGAACTTGCCTGGTGCCAGGCGCAGCGCTGGTATCCGACCGGAGGCAAGGAAGTCGTCGCGGTCCGCTGCTACACCAAGGGCGGCGTTCCCACCTTCGTGCCGTTCACGGTGCTGTTCACCACCAGCTCCGGCAAGGTACCCGGCGGCCTGCAGTACGCCTATGTGCACGACAACGGCACCTCGATAGTCTCCGCCTACAACTCCACCGGCCTCCCGGTCACCGTGACCACGCTCGGTACCGGCATATGGCGCGTCAGGCTGCACGGCGCCGGCCCGGCAACGCGTTCGGGCGGCGTCCAGGTCACGGCGGTCAACAAGAAGACGCCCGCGGTCTGCGACGTCGCCGGCCAGAGCTGGACGACCTCGGCCCAGACGCTCATCGTGCGCTGCTACACCGCGGCCGGCAAACCGCTCAAGACCGGCTGGAACCTGAGCTACCAGCGGAGCCGGGCCCTCACCGGCGGCAGGCCCAAGCTGTTCGCCTACACCCTGAACACCAAACCAACAGTCGCCGGGCCCTACGCGCCCGCGCCGCCCGGCATCAACCTCAACACCGGCGGCGGCACCAATACGATCCAGCGCTCCGGTGGCGGCGAGTGGCTGGTCAAGCTGCCGCGCGTCGGACTCCGCCCGAACACCATGTTCGTCACGGCCGCCTCAGGCGCCCCGCGGGTGTGCAACCTCAACGACCAGTGGGTCACGATGACGACGCCGGCCGGACCGGGCCTCGTGACCATGCGCGACGTGGTCTGTTACAAGCTCGGCGGCGCGATGACCCCGATGGATTGGTTCCTCAGCTACACGACCTAGCCCTACACGACCTAGCTCTCAACAACCCAGCAGCCCGACTCGCACCTACCGGAACGCCCAGCCTGACCACGACTCAACCGACACCACGATCACCGCGCCGTCCAGGACCTGACCCGCGTACTGCGGGTACTTCGCCTTGAGCAGCGCCCAGTGCGCCGCGTGCTCCTCACCGGCCCGCTCGACCGTCGCGACACCATCGGCGCGCGCCCACCAGAGCTGCCCCCAGTCGTCGGCATAGTGATCGGCGAGCAGGCTGACCTGGGGGTTCTCGGCTATGTTCCGCAGCCGACGCAGCTCACGCGACGACTTGGGCTTGTTGTCGATGCCGATCGCGACACGCCCGGCCCCATCGACGGCGAACGTGCACGGCACCAGATGCGGCCGCCCGTCCGCACCTGCCGTCGCGAGCCGCAGCACTGGCGACCCGGCGAACCGGGCCCGCGCCTCGGCCTGATCAAGCCGCATGACCGTTCCCAACCCGTGATCACGAAGACTTTTGTGCCTGACAGGCACATTTGTTTACGTCCTAGCGCACTGAGCCAGCGCGTCGGACTGGGCCAGCGCGTCGCACCGGCGTGCTGATCATCGCACTGCCCATCGCGCTGGGATCGGGCGGCGGCTCGCTCGTTGTGTTCACCGGCAGATCCCGGGTACGCCCCCGGTGAACCGGCGATGACCCAACCTCCGAAGGAGACTCGATGGCCACGCAGCGACAGAAAGAAGCTGCCAGGGAGAACATCAAGAAGGCGCGCGAGGTCCAGAGCGAACGGGCGCACGGCGTCAAGATCCCGAAGCAAAGCGAGGGCCTCAGCACCGCGCAGAAAGACAAGCTGCCAGACAAAGACTTCGCGTTCCCGAAGGAGCGCAAGGAGCCGCTGACCGACGCCAAGCATGTCCGCAACGCGATCGCCCGCTTCGACCAGGTCGAGGGCGTCAGCGATACCGAGCGGGACAAGGCCTGGCAGCGCATTCTCAAGGCCGCGAAGCGCTACGACGTCGACGTCACCGAGAAGGACTGGCGGGACCTGTTCAAGAGCAGCAATAAAGCCCCGAAGCGGGCGAAAGCCTCACGCTGAACGCACCCTAGGGAATCAGGTCATCCGGCCCGGACGCTTAGACTGCGCCCGTGGGCAAGGCAGCAGGCAAGGGGCGAGTCCGGACAAACCGACACTGGCAGCTGGCCGGCTTTGGTCGCGGGTGCCTACTTTGCTGGGCCTGGAGCACCACTAAGGCGGCACTCATGCCTGGCGATAGCGGGCTTGGGCCTTGCCGCATTCCTCGCGGGATGCAGTTCAAGTCCGACTGGCAGTACGGGTTCGGCCGCCAGCACGGCGGGTTCCGCCGGCGGCACGGCAGGCTCGGCTGCCAGCCCGCCGGATACGCCTGCCCCGGCAGCTTCAGTGTCGTGCTCGCAGGTGACGGCACTGCGCACCGCCCTGATGAGCGTGAGCAATCTCACCGTGAGCGCCAAGACCGGCAGTCAGGTCTCGGCGGACCTGACGGAGATCGAGACAGCGCTAACTGGCCTGAAGGGTGACGCGGACTCGCTGTATTCAGCCGAGGCCAGCCAGATCACCGCCGACCTGGGCGTGATCAGGGACCAGGCGCGGGCGCTGTCGGCGCACGCGCCCGCTGCGATCATCAAGGTGACCAGGACCGCGGTCAATGAACTGAAGCGGGCGGTCAACGTAGTGACCACGGGAATGCGGCTCGACTGCCCGTCATCCTGACGATGGAAGCAGCACAGCTGATCCGCGCGGCAGCCGACCGTGGATTCCCCCGGGCCTACCGGAATGTCAGCCCCTCGTGTGACACTGGCGCGCGTGACTAGCCGGCTATCAGTGCAGATCCCGGCCTTGCGGCGGCTCCGAGCTCGGCAGGAACTGCAGCTCGCGGCCGCGCTCTGGCGTGCCGACCGGGCGATGGCAGCCGGCTGGTGGACGCTGCTGACGCTGCGCGGCCTGCTGCCGGCAGGGTTCGCGATCGCGACAGGCTTCCTGGTCGCCGCCGTCGAGCATCACCAGTCGCTGGCCGTTCCCCTCGGCGTCGTCGGCGTCATGTTCGTCTTGTGGCAGGTCCTGGGCCCGCTGCACACCGCGCTCAGCGCCAACATCGGTGACCGGACGGCGGCTTGGCTCTACGACGAGCTGACCGGAGCCTGCCTCGGCCCGCCGGGGATCGGCCATCTCGAGGACCCTGAGCTCGCGGCCGACCTTCAGGTAGCCAGGGACTTCGATCGCGGCATGACGGCGCCGCCGCTGTCGGTGTCGATGGACTTCATCGCGACCGGCCTGGTCAACATGGTCGCCGGGCTCGCCCAGGCAGCAGTGCTTGTTCGGCTTCGCGTTCTGGGCGCCGCCGGTACTGGCGGTGGCCTGGCTCTCGACGCACTGGCTGCTCCGCGAGAGCGCGATCTGGCGGGACCGCAACACCGACGAGGTACGCCAGGCTCAGCGGGACGCCGAGTACGCCTACCGCCTCGCGGTCGACCCGCCGGCCGCCAAGGAGCTGCGCATCTTCGGCCTGCCGGACTGGGTACTCGAACGGTTCATCACCAGCCGCCGGCGCCTGCACCAGCTGCAGTACGAGGCCACCAGGATGCGGGAACGATCAGTCATCGGCGCGATGCTGATCGTGCTGGCCGCCAACGTCGGCGTCTTCTGGGTGCTCGGCGCGGCCGCGCTCGGGCACCGCCTCGGCCTCGGCCCGCTCGTCGTGTACGCACAGGCGGCGGTCGGCACCTCGATGATCGCGTTCGGCGGGCTCAACTGGGCACTCGACGGCGCTGCGGCCCCGGTCGCTGCCGTCGGCAGGCTGAAGACCGCGACGGCCAGCAAAGGCACGGTCACGTCCGGCTCGCAAGCCCGCGACCGGCATGCCCGCGCGCGCAGATCCGCTTCCGGGACGTCACCTTCGCCTACCCGGCAGCGCCGGACCGGCCCGTGCTCTCCGGACTCGACCTGGACATCCCGGCCGGCAGCTCGCTGGCCATCGTCGGGGTCAACGGCGCGGGAAAGACGACGCTCGCCAAGCTCCTGTGCCGCCTGTACGACCCGCAGTCCGGCTCGATCGAGGTCGACGGCACCGACCTGAGGGACCTGGACCTGGCCTCGTGGCGGGGCCGGGTGACGGCGGTGTTCCAGGACTTCATCCGGTTCGAGCTGTCGCTGCGGGAGAACGTGATCCCGCGCCTTCTGGCCACGGCCGAGCTAGCCCAGCCAGCCCGAGCGCACGAAACCGGCCCGCCCGCCTGGGCCAGCCAGTTCGACCCGGTTGCCACGGCCGCGCTCGAGGCTTCCGGGGCAGCCGGCCTGGCGAGCCTGGACACGGTGCTGGCCAAGGGATACACCGACGGCACCGAGCTGTCCGGCGGCCAGTGGCAGCGAGTGGCGCTAGCTCGTGCGATGGCAGCGGTCCGGCTCGGCGCTGGCCTCGTCCTGCTCGACGAACCGACGGCTCAGCTCGACGTGCGGGGCGAGGCAGAGATCTTCGAGCGAGTCCTAGCCGCGACGCGAGACTGCACAACGATCCTGATCTCGCACCGGTTCTCGACCGTGCGGCATGCCGACCGGATCGCCGTCATCCAGGACGGCGCGGTCACCGAGCTCGGGAGTCACGACGAGCTGATGGACCTGCGCGGCCGGTACTGGACGATGTTCACGCTGCAGGCACAGCGGTTCGCGGAAGGCACGCCAGAAGAGGGCGAGGAAGAGGTGATCTTCGATGTCCTCGCCTGAGGAGCTATCCGCCGCTGAACAGCGATCCACGGCCGAGGAGCGGGCCGCAGCCGAGCAGCCATCTCCAGCTGAGCAGCCTGTGGACAGCCTGCCCCCGGCGCTGTCCTCGATGTGGCGGCTGTGCCGGCTCGGCTATCGCTACGAGCCGACGCTCATGGGGACCGCGTTCGTCCTCACCCTCGTTGCGGCGGTGCCCGATGCGCTACTCGCCTTCTGGTTCAAGCTGCTCGGCGAGGGGCTGCTCGAGCATAAGCCGGGCCTGCTGGAGTTCGCCGTCGTCGCGCTCGCGGTATCGGCCGTTGCGACCTGGCTGGTGCAGACGATCTCGACCCGGATGCAGCGCCGCTTCCGGGACAAGGTCACGATCGCGCTGGAGTCCCACGTCGCCCGGCTGCAGGCAGACATCTCGACGATCACGCATCAGGAACGGCCGGAGTACCTGGACCGGCTGTCGGTGCTCCGCGAGCAGATCTTCACGCTCGATCACATGTACATGTCGGTGTTCGCCACCGCGGGCTGGATCCTCCGCCTGGCCATCACCGTCGCATTGCTCGCCACAGTGAACCCGATCCTGGTGTTGCTGATCGTGTTCGCACTGCCGACCGTGGCCGCGACATCGTGGCGCCCCGTCGTGGAGCGCAACGCCCAGGAGCGCGGAGCTCAGTCCGACCGGCTGGCCCGGCACCTGTTCACGGTGACAACCACCGCCTCGCCCGGCAGGGAGTTGCGCCTGCTCGGCATCGGCCCGCAGCTGGCCGCCCGGCGCAGGGCCGCCTGGGAGCAGTGGTACGGCCCGGTCGCCGACGGCCCGGACCGGCTCCTCGGTCTGGTACGCCGCCGGCTGGGCAATCTTCGCCGCCGCCTACGTTGGCGCGATCGCGATCGTGGCGACCGGCCCGCACGCGTCTGCCGCCTCGGCCATCCTGGTGCTCACCGCTGGCGCCCGGCTCTCCTCCTACGTCGGCGCCACGGTCAGCGAGATCGGCTTCCTGCGCGGCATCTGGATGGACGGATCGCGACGGCTTGCCTGGCTGGAGGACTATGCCAGCGCCGCGGTCGCCGACGCCGACCTGCCGGCGCCCGATCGCATTGCCGAAGGCATCCGGTTCGACCACGTCACGTTTTTCTATCCGGGAACGAAGCAGCCTGCCCTCTGCCGACGTCGACCTGTTCCTGCCGCCCGGCTCAGTGGTGGCAGTCGTCGGCGAGAACGGAGCAGGCAAGACAACCCTGGTCAAGCTCCTTGCCAAGCTCTATCGCCCGACCTCAGGCCGCATCCTGGTCGACGGCACGGACCTGGCCCGCATAGACACCGTGCAATGGCGTCAGCGCATGGCCGGGGCCTTCCAGGACTTCTTCCGGTTCGAGTTCCGCGCCGGGCAGACGATCGGCCTCGGCGACCTTCCCCGGATCGACAGCGAGCCAGCGCTGGCTACCGCGATGGACCGGGCTGGCGCGCGCGACGTGGTTGAGGCACTGCCAGCCGGGCTGGCCACTCAGCTCGGGCCGACCTGGCCCGACGGCGTCGATGTCTCGTTCGGCCAGTGGCAGAAGCTCGCCCTGGCGCGTGGCTTCATGCGAGACGAGCCGCTCATCGCGGCGCTCGACGAGCCGACGGCCGCGCTCGACGCCGAGACCGAGCATCAGCTGTTCGAGCATTACGCCAGCCGGGCCCGAGAGCGCAAGCAGAACGGCAGCATCACGATCCTGGTCTCGCACCGGTTCAGCACGGTGCGGATGGCCGATCTCATCGTTGTGCTCGACGGCGCACGGGTCGCCGAGTCAGGGACGCACGACGATCTGATGGCGCGCGGCGGCCGCTATGCCGAGCTATACCGGATCCAGGCAGCCGCTTACCAGTGAGCGACTGAAATTTCATGATCCGGGAGAGCTATGGGCGTCCTGGCGTACACAACTCTCCCGGATCATGGAACGTGGAGCCAGGCTCAGTCGGCCAGGGTCGCTGCGGGCCGCGCCTGCGGCTCTGGACCTGCCCCGCCAGGGCCGTCGGCCACGCCGGCTGACCCGGCTGCCCGGGCGCCCTTGCGGCCGGGAATGGTCCGGGCGGCGTCGGAATCGCGGATCGACAGCGCGCACGGCACGGCGAGCAGGCAGACAGCTGCCGCGACCAGGAACGCAACCCGGTACGCCGTCAGGTTCGCGGCCGGGTGACCGGCCACCAGGTGGACCGGGCCGACCAGCACGATCGCCGTGGTCAGGACCGCCACGCCGACCGCCCCGCCAAGCTGCCGGACCGCGTTGAACATCGTCGAGGCGCGCCCGGTCGCGGCGGGCGTGATCGTCGCGAACGCGGCGGCCTGCGTGGGCACGAAGATCTGGGCCATGAACAGTCCGAGCGTGAACATCAGCAGCCGCGCCCACCACAGACTGGTTTCCGGCCCCATCAGCGCCAGCAGCCCGATGGACGCGGCTGTACCGACCAGCCCGATCGTCACGTGGCGGCGGGGGCCAAGCCGCGGGTACAGCCAGCGGCTGGCCAGTTGCGCACCAGCCATGACGCCGAACGCCTCGGGGAACGTGCTGAGCCCGGACTGAAGCGCGCTCAGGCCCCGGCCGTCCTGGTAGTACAGCGAGATCGCATACAGCGTGCCGAGGAACGCGACCGAGGCAAGGATCATGACCCCGTTGCTGGATCGGAACAGCCTGTTCCCTAGCAGCCGCAAGTCCACCATGGGCTGGGCCGTCCGCAGCTCGACGATGACCATCGCGACCAGCAGCACGACGCCGACGGCGATCGTGGCCAGTACGTCGGCCGAGTGCCAGCCCTTGACCGGGCCCTCGGAGACGCCGTACATCGCCAGCCCGAGGCCTACGCCGGAGAGCAGGAAGCCGGGCAGGTCGAAGCTTCCCGGATTGGCCTGCTCAACCTGGTCCAGGAAGAGCAGCCCGAAGATGAACGCGGCGGCGCCGATCGGCACATTGACGTAGAAGACCCAGCGCCAGGACAGGTCAGTGACCAGCAGGCCGCCGAGGACCGGCCCGAGCGCCGGCGCGAAGGTCGTCGGCACGGTGAGGATCGACGACGCGCGGATCCGCTCCTCTGGCGGAAACGCCCGGAACAGCATGGCCATGCCGACCGGGGCGAGCATGCCGCCCCCGGCGCCTTGCAGGACCCGGAAGATCACTAGCTCGCCAATGTTGCCGGCCACGCCGCACAGGGCGGATGCGGCAGTGAAGACGACGATGGCGGTGAGCAGCACCCGCTTCCCGCCGTACCGGTCGCCCAGCCAGCCAGACGCCGGGATGAACACGGCGAGGCTGACCAGGAACGAGATGGAGATGCTGTCGACGGCCGTGGGGCTGACCGAGAAGTCACGCCCGATAGTCGGCAACGCCACATTGACGATCGTGGCGTCCATGATCGACATGAACATGGCGGCGACGAAGACGACGCTGACCGCTACCTTCTGGCTGATGCGCGTTTCCACTGCGTCCCTGGGGTTTGGTTGCACGTCGGAGCCGGGCCCTGTGAGCGCGGCCTCTCACTTCCCCAGCTACAAGGCAGGGCGGGTGCCGGAAAATTCCAGCCGCTGACGACGCCGCTCGCGGTCGTTGCCGGCCGGGCGGACAGGGCTAGCCGGGCGACAGGGCTAGCCGGGTGACAGGGCTAGCCGGGTGACTCTGCTAACGGTGCAGGACCAGGACTATGAACATCAGGCCGAAAAGCCCGCCGATCAGCATCCCGGCCGTGGCCAGCCAGGCTCCGCGCTCGCCCCGCTCCTGGATCTGGCCGTGCGCGATGAGCCCGAGCAGGACCGGCAGCAGCGGCACGCCAGGAACGACCACACTCACGAGCGCCGCGATTGCCATCCGGTTGACTGGCCGCGTTGCTGGCACCGGTCGGTCAGCGGGCGCAGGGCGGGCTGAGCCTGGCAGACCCGCCGGCAGGTCTGACGTCAGCGTGGCAAGTTCGGCGTAGGTGAGCGGTCCCAGGGCCAGGCCGACCCGATCCTCGTACTCTTCCTTGGTCAGCCGACCCTCAGCGAACCCCGTCTTCAGCACGTCGATGACCTGTTCGCGTTCCGCAGCCGACGAGCGTATCTGCCCGAATCGGGCGGGCAAACCACCATTGAAGCCTGGCTCCACCGGTACCTCCAGCGCGGGCGTGCTAGTCCGCGATACCAGCCTAAACCACGCAGCACGAGCCGCCCGCTCCACCTTTCACGGTTCCGGCACGCCTATATCAGGACAAACGGCACGTCAGAGCGTCACGCAGCCGTGAAAGGTCAGGACAGACGTCTAGCCCAGCCCGGCGATGAGGTTGACGGCGGCTGCCAGGATGATCGCGCCGAACAGGTAGGACAGCAGCGCGTGCCGCAGCGCTACGGCACGGACGTCGGTGGACGTCAGGTTGGTGTCAGAGACCTGGAACGTCATGCCGATCGTCAGCGCGAGGTAGGCGAAGTCTCGGTAGCAGGGCCTGGACTCCTGGTTGAAACTGACACCGCCGATGGGCGGCCGGTAATAGAGCAGCGCGTATCGCAGCGTGAAGATCGTATGAACTGTGAACCAGGACACCGCGACGCTGAGCAAGCCCAGACCGGCCAGCATGACCTGCTCGGCTCCGTGCGAGGAATGCGCGCGGACCAGCACGATGCCGACCGCGGCCAGGCTGGCGACGCTAGCGCACAAGGTCAGGACGTCGCTGGCTGCCCTGCTGGGATCTTCCCTGGTCGCCCGGGCGGCAGTCGTTTCAGGCGGCAGCGGCCAGATACCGATCCATACTGTCGCGGTGAAGATCAGCGCGGTTACGTCCCAGCCAAGCGCTGGCGCGTAGAACCAGTTACCAAATGCTGCCGTGAGCGCCCCGGCCACGGCGCCGATCGCGGCGGAGAACGCAAGCCTGGTGCGGCGCCGGCGCCAGAGCCAGCGCGCTAGCGGATGCGGCTGCCCAGGCAGGTCTTCCCCGTCGCTCATGTGCCAGTTATCCCGGGAATACGCCCGCCTACGCTCCTCCATGGCGGAGAAACGCCGCAAATGGCAGTCAGGAAGCGGCGGGCCGGTCTGCGTATGCGGTCGGAGTCAGCGGGTAAAACCGCCTCCGGGACGGCGCCATGGCACCCGCCCTGATCCAGGGGCCCGGATCACCCGAAGGAGATCGGTCTATGCCCAGCACAATGCGGGCCGTTCAAGTCAGCAAGGCCAACGCCCCGCTGCGCGTCGTCGAGCTTCCGGAGCCCAGCCCCGGTCCTGGACACGTCCGCATCGCCGTCGAGGCGTGCGGAGTCTGCCGCACCGACGGTGACATGGTGCAAGGCGTGTTCGGCGATCAGCCGTTCCCGCTCACCCCAGGCCACGAAATTGCTGGCCGCATCGACATGGTCGGCGACGGCGTCGCGGGCTGGGAGCTGGGCGAGCGGGTGGCAGTCGGCTGGTTCGGAGGCAACGACGGCACCTGCGAAGCATGCCGGGAAGGCGACGCAATCAACTGCGCGCATCTGCAGGTGCCCGGCCTGGCCTACCCGGGCGGATACGCCGAGTCGGTCGTAGTGCCTACCAGCGCGCTCGCTCGCATCCCCGAGGAGCTGAGCTTCGTGGAGGCCGCGCCGATGGGCTGCGCCGGCGTGACCGTCTTCAACGGACTGCGCCGAACCGCGGCTCAGCCCGGCGATGTGGTCGGAGTTCTTGGCATAGGCGGCCTCGGGCACATGGCAGTCCAGTTCGCCGACAAGATGGGCTTCGACACCGTCGCCATCGCCAAGGGCAGCGACAAGGAGGAATCCGCCCGGCAACTCGGTGCGCGGCACTACATCGACAACGCCAAGCAGGACATGGCCCAGGCGCTGCAAGCTCTCGGCGGGGCAAAGGTCGTCATGGCGACTGTGGGTGCCCCGGACGCTATGTCAGCGGCCATAGATGGCCTGCGTGCACACGGCGAACTGGTCACTATCGGCGTCTCGCCGAAGAAGCTCGAGGTTAGCCCGCTGCAGCTGATTACCGGAGAGAAGACGCTGCACGGCCACGCCTCCGGCACAGCGCAGGAGGTCGAAGAGACGATGCGGTTCGCAGTGCAATCTGGCGTCCGGTGCATCACCGAGGTGGCGCCTCTGCAGGACGCGTCGAAGAGCTACGACAGCATGATGACGGGAACGGTCCGGTACCGCGGCGTCCTCACCCCGTAAGGACGCCGCTCTTCCGCTGCTCGTGGCTTCGGACGGGCGGCCCCGGCGCGACACCGTCGAACTGGACGGGTAGGTGCCGGGGCCCCCGCAGCAGCGGATTCGGCCGGTACGGCGGCGGATCGCTCACCAGCCGGAGGTTCTCCAGCCGGCGGGCGAGTTCCGGCAGCGCGACCTGTGCCTCGGTCCGGGCCAGCGGGGCACCGAAACAGTAGTGAATTCCCCCGCCGAAGCCGAGATGCTCGTTCACCGGCCGGTCCGGGTCAAACCGGTCAGCATGCGGAACATGGTGGGGGTCACGGCTCCCGGCGGCCAGGACAAGGGTGACCGCTGAGCCGCGAGGGATGGTAGTGCCCGCCACGTCGATGTCGTCGAGGGCAGCGCGGTTGGGCAGGAACTGCACTGGCGGCTCGTAACGCAGCAGTTCCTCGATTATCCGGGCAGAGAGTTCCGGATGCCGGCGCAGCCGTTGCAGGACCTCGGGATGGCGCAGCAGGGTGAGCATGCCGTTGGCGATGAGGTTGACGGTGGTTTCGTGGCCCGCGATCAGCAGCAGCGCGGCGTTGGTCATCAGCTCGTCGCGGGTGAGCCGCCCGTCCGGGCCATCGTCGGTGGCCAGCTCGGAGAGCATGTCGGTACCGGGCCGGTCGCGATCGGCATCGGCAAGGTCACCGAGATAGTGGCCTAGCTCGGTGGCCGCTTCATTGCGCCGGCGGCTGCGGGTCGCGAAGTCGCCCGTGGTGGGGTCGACGGCGCTGACGATGGCGTCGGCCCAGACGCGGAATCGTGGCGCGTCCTCGCGCGGCACTCCGAGCAGGCTGCAGATGACCGTGACGGGGAACGGATACGTCACATCCTCCACCAGGTCGGACTGGTCCCGGCCGGCCAGGTTGTCGATCAGGCTGCCGACGATCTCCGCCATGTCCGACTTCATCGAAGTGATCCGGTCGGGGTCGTGGGGCGGCCCGAAATGCCGGGTTAGCACACGCCGTACCCGGTCGTGTCCGGGCGGGTCGAGCGCGATGAAGCTAGGCGGCAGACCCGGAACCCCGTTAGCTCCGGTCTCTGCGTAGTCAGGGCGATTGCTGCGATCGGAACTGAGCCGCGGGTCGTGGAGCAGGGCGACGATCTCCCGGTAGGTGCTGACCACGTAGGTGCCGTCGTCGGCCCGGCTTACCGGGGTCCGGCGCAGTTCCTCGTACAGCGGGTACGGATTAGCCCGATTCTCGAAGTCGAGGATCTGGTCAAACAGGCTGACCGGTGCCATGGCGATCCTTTCCGTGCTGCGGCTGTTTCGCGCTCGGCCGTCGCCCGCGCCGGACGAGATGAGCGCGCCGCTCGCTCGGATCATGACCGGTGAGCACGACCGTGGCCTGGTCGCCGGCGTGCGGATGCAGCAGGCAATCCAGCCGGAACGGGCTGCCGCATTTCAGGCTGGTCGACGCCACGGAAGTCGGGCGGGAACGGCGCGGATCGCTCGATCAGCCCTTGGTAGAACTCCAGCCATTTGGACTGGTTGAAGGCAACAGCGGCAATGACCCGGCCGCGGTGCCCGTACGCGGCGACGAACCTCCGGTCGGCGGTCGACCCCTGCGCGATGACGACTTCGTCAGCGAACGTCGGTACTCCGACGGACTTGATCTCGGTGTCGAACTGGGTGGACCAGAAACTCGGGATGGCCAGGTGCGGCCAGCGATCGGTCTGCGGATTGATCATGTTGTGCGCCGCGATCTCGGCCTGCGCGACCGCGTTGCCCCAGTGCGCGAGCGCGAGGAACTGGAAGTTGTAGAGCGGATGCGGGAAGCGTGCCACGTCCCCGGCCACGAAGATGTCGTCGGTGACCATGCCGTCCACGGTGAAGGCTCGCGCGCCCGCGTCGCAGCCGACTCCCCACGGCCCGGCTGCGAGCCCGGATCCCTCCAGCCACTCAACGTTGCGGACACTGCCGAGTGCGGCGATCGCCACATCGACGTCGAGCTCGGTGCCGTCGGATAGCCGAGCCTGGCACAGCTTCCCGGCGGAGTCGCCAGCCAGGGCCGCGATCGAAGTGCCGCAGCGCAAGTCGACTCCGTAGTCGCGCTGCATGTCCCCGGCGATCTCGCCGATCACCCGTCCAAGTGCCCCGGCCAGTGGTGCCGGTCCCCGTTCCACGACGGTCACCGGTACATCGAGTCCACGGCACACTGAGGCAACCTCGGACCCGATGAAGCCTCCGCCGATCACCAGGACCCGGCGCGGCCCGGCGGCCAGCTGTCGCTGCAGCCGGGCTGCGTCGTCGCGGGTGTTCAGCACGAACACACCGTCTAGCGCCGCTTCGACCGGGTTCGGCCACTGTCGCGGCCGGACGCCGGTCGCGATCAGCAGCTTGTCGAAGCCGACTTCGTCGCCATCAGCAAGCACGACCTGCTTGCTGACTGAGGTCCAGGCCGCTCGCCGCGACGCCGAGCCGCCACTGAGCGTCGAGCTCCGGCTCAGGCAGCGCCGTGCGCTGAGCGGGCACCCACCCGTCGAGGACTTGCTTTGACAGCGGCGGCCGGTCATAGGGCTCGAACCGCTCACTCCCGATCAACGTCAGCGACCCGGTGAAGCCTTCGCTGCGCAGCGTGGATGCGGCCGCCAGGCCCGCAAGCGATGCGCCGACGACCACGATGTGCCCGGTGTGCCGGAAACCGTCGCCGTCGGCGCCGGAATCCGCCGCGGCATCCGAAGCACTGGCATCCGAAGCACTGGCATCTGCGGTACCGGCGCGAGCCGGGTGGCGCAACGGCGCCCCGTCGACTCGCATGGCCTGAACCGGACAGGCGGCGGCCGCGCGCAGTACCTCTTCCCGCTGCCATTCGCCCGGCTCGGGGTCGTACCAGAGCGCCTCATCCCCGTGCATCCTGAACACGTCCGGCGCCAGAAATGCGCACTGCGCATACCCCTGGCAACGCGTAAGGTCAACGACGAGCCTCAAGGCAATCCCCCGTGGATCAGGGCCCCGCAGATCGGGACAGACCGGGCAGCGGCGATCCTCGACCGGTGAGAGCCCTTCCCCGCCGCCAGCAGGCGAACCCTGCAGGTGACAAGTTGTCCCTATTGCGAGACAAGGATGACCGGCACGCGATGAAGATCCTGCACACCAGCGACTGGCATGTCGGCAAGGTGCTGAAAGGGCGCGACCGCTCCGACGAGCACGCAGCCGTGCTGGGCGACATCGTTCAGACAGCCAGAAACGAAGATGTCGACCTAGTGCTCATCGCAGGTGATCTGTTCGAAACGTCAGCGCCAAGCCCGAAGGCCCAGGGCCTGGTGATGCGTGCGCTGCTCGCGCTGCGAGACGACGGCCGGCAGGTAGTCGCCATCGCCGGCAATCACGACAATGCCGCCCTGCTGGACAGCGTGTACCGGCCCGTCCTCGGCGAACTCGGGCTTCATGTCCTCGGCACGCCCAAGGCGCCGGGGTCTGGCGGAACGCTCCGCCTGACAACCCGCGGCGGCGAGGAAGCCCGCGTGGCGGCAGTGCCGTTTCTTTCCCAGCGCTACGCCGTCCGGGCTGCCGAGCTGATGCTGCACGAAGCCGCCGAGCACGCCCTGGACTACGCCCGCCGGGTGGCCGCGATCGTCGCTGCGCTGACCGCGGAGTTCGACGCGGACACCGTGAACATCGTGATGGCGCACGCAACCCTGCTTGGCGGCCGCCGCGGTGGCGGTGAACGGGATGTGCAGTCGACGTTCGAGTACGAGGTGCCGTCCAGCATCTTCCCGTCCTCGGCGCACTACGCGGCGCTCGGGCACTTGCACCGGCAGCAGGAGATCCCGGCACCCTGCCCGGCGTTCTACTCTGGCTCGCCGCTGCCGATCGACTTCGGCGAGGAAGCGAACGAGCCAGGCGCGCTGATCGTCACGGCCGCGCCCGGCATCCGGGCTGACGCCCGCCGTGTCGCCATCACCGGCAGCCGCCGGCTGCAGACGCTCCGGGGACCCCTCGACCAGGTCATCGCTGAGGGCGAGCAGGCGGGCGACGCCTACCTGCGAGTCATCCTGGCCGAGCCAGCCAGGGCCGGCCTCGGTGACCTCGTCAGGGAGAAGCTGCCGAACGCGCTGGAAGTGCAACTCGACGAGACGCACCGGCCCCGGCCGGGCAGTCACGGCGGCGACAAGCCAAGCCGGGCCGACCGGACGCCGTTGCAACTGTTCGGCGACTACCTCTCCGAGCAGGGCGTAGCCGACGAACGAGTCGAGCGCATGTTTGCCGAACTGCTGGATGAATTGACCGACAGCTAGACAGGCGCGGAGAGCAGATAGACGCGGCTGCTGAGCTTCCCGATCATCCGGTAGATATGCCACAGGCAGTCGCCGAGCTTGATGTCGTAGTTCTGCTTGCCGAACCGCGCGATGTAACGTTCAGGATCGCGCAGCAGCCGCGCGGCGTGCAGTAGATGGCGGCCGCGTTCCGGCACGTGCTCCTGGTAGTACTCCCCCCACTCGCTGCCCAGCACCACGCAGCGGTCGATCCGCAGTCCGGCGCTGGCGATGGCGGTCTCGGTGTTCTCCGGGCGCATCGCCGAGGTGCTGCAACCCATGACCGGCAGCAGGAAGGCCGCTTCTTCCGGCTCCAACAGGCTGGTCGTGAACATCTGGTAGATCAGTGCCCGGCCGCCCGGCTTCAGCACGCGGCGGAACTCACGATAGGCAGCGTCCAGGTCCGCGACCAGGGACAGGACGTCGCAGCACCAGATCAGGTCAGCCGATCCGCTCGGCAGCGGGAGTTGGTCGGCCGTGCCGACCGCAAAGGTGACCAGACAGCCAGGCGGCGCGTTGCGCTGAGCGGCCTGCACACAGCGCGGGACCGGATCGACGCCGGTAACCCGAAAGGCGTAGCGGGTGGCGAGTTCGACGGCGTCCTCGCCCTCACCGCACCCGGCGTCCACGACCACTGCGCTGGAGGGAAGCGCCATCTCTGCCACATATTCGAACAGCGAGTCAGGACTGGAGGGGCCGAGGGACCCGTCAAGCTCCCGGTTGAACTGCTCCTCGATCAGGTCGTATGCGTCGTGGTCCCGCATCCGGGCTTCGGCGTCGCTCACACGCTGAATCTTCTAGCCGCGGGCGGCGGCTCTGCCAATGAATTTCCGGTAACCAAGGGTCCTGCGACCCCGCACGCGGCGATCTTCGAAAACTGCACCATACGCGCTGTTATGGCGTCACACTGGCTCCGGAGGGGGAGTCCGATGCCATTGAGCGCTGCGTTGCCGCATTCAGCTGCGACGGCGTTTAGCAGCGAATGGCATGCCCGGCCGCGATCCGGTGACGCAGCAGACCACGGCAAGCGCAGGAGCCTCCGGAGCAGGCGGACAAGCAGTCCGAGGAAGCGAAGAAGCGGTCCAAGGAACAGGAGCGGTCCAAGGAAGCGGAGGAGCGCGCCAAGCTACGGCAGACGCGGATCAAGCGAGTAACTTTCATCATCAATCTGTTCAGTGCCTTTGTCGCGCTCGCCGTAGTGGGAATCGGCGCGTATTCGCTCTGGGGGACAGAGCACCCCGCGCCAGCAGCCGAACTCGAGCCTTTTACCCGCGTCGGCGGCAAGACGAGTGTCGAGACCGCAGTCGATGCCGCGCGCTTCTGGGTAAACGCACCTACGACCGTCGTCGAGGTCCCGGTCAACGCACGCTGGCAATCCATGCTGAACGCGGCTACTTGCGCTATCCGCAACGGCGCGCCATTGCTGTATGAGACATCGGACGCGAAGCCGCTACGGCCCGACAGAGCCACAATTGCTGACTGGCCAAACGCGAAGATCGTCCACTTCGGCAAGACTGCCTGCCCGCGCGGAGACACCCGCGCGCCGGATATCACATTACTCGACGATGTTACGCAGCGGCCTCTGACTAACCTGCTTCCGTCAGTCCCGAAGCGTCCGGATCTGGCCTCATTCGTTGTCTTCGCAGCCGCCGTCACTCCTGGACACATACCTGACGTAGCGGTCGGCCTCGCGCTCGCCGCTCACCTCGCATCGACTCGCCATGCGCAGGTCTCGCTGGTTATCGTGCAGCCTTACCTAGAGGCGGATCCCGCCCTAGAGCGCCTGCTACAAAACCAGCCCAAGGCAGTGACGAGCGGCGTTGTGCTCGGTGAGACACCGAGCATCCCGCAGGACACTGTTGTCCTGCTCCGCCGCCTCCTCGAAAGTCACGGTCCATCCGAGCCTCCTGAGCCAGATACAAACCAATCTGCAAAATCTCGGGGCCGCCCTAGCCGCCCTGCTGGTTTTGGTCGGACTCGGAGCAGCGGCTCAAGCGGCGAAGCCCGTAGTAATCCATCTCATAGAAGCTCGCGGGCGCGAGCCCTCACGTTCCGACCTCATCACCGATCCCTCGGAACCCCCGACCAAATCTGGCGGCTCTTCAAACACAGAAAGCGGGATATCTACTATGGCCCCGGAGACACCATCTACGTCGACAACTTCGCTGGGAGCGGAGTGGCGTAAGACATTCGGCGAAGAAAGTCTGAGCGTGACCTGCTGGCTGCGGTCCGGGCTGGCAGTCACCGGCACTTTCGACAAAGAGAACAACCCCGACGACGCGACGCCGTGGAGACTCGACAACGCTGAAGTCTTGCCGGCGTCCGGTCCAGGTGGACCGGTAACTGCGTCGGTAAGCCCGACGCGCAAGTACGTCCTGGTGCGAGTCGATGACATCGTCATGGTCGGTGTCAACGAGCCGATCCGGCCATCGCCGTCCGGCAGCTAATGACAGCAGGTTCCGCCAGACTGGTCCGGTGAGGCCGCTGCGACTGATTCTGGACGGGTTCGGCACGTACCGGAACGAGACCGAGATCGACTTTGCCGATGTTGACTTCTTCGCCCTGACCGGCCCGACCGGGTCGGGAAAGAGCACCGTCATCGACGCGCTCTGCTTCGCCCTGTACGGCACGGTGCCGCGCTGGGACAACGAGCGCGAGGTCCGCAACGCCCTCGCGCCGTCCGCCAACGCCTGCACCGTCAGCCTGATCTTCGATCTCGCCGGGCAGCGTTACGTCGCGGTTCGATCCCTGCAGCGCGGCAGGCAGGGCCAGGTCACAACGAAGGCAGCCCGGCTGGAGCGGCTCGACATCAGCATCCCGCCGCAAGCACCGTTGCAGGAGATCCTGGAAGCGAGCGTCGAGCAGCTCGCGGAGGGACCGGACAACGTCAAGTCCGGCGTGCAGGAGCTCCTCGGGCTCAGCTATGAGCACTTCACTCAGTCGGTGCTGCTGCCGCAGGGCGGCTTCGCGGACTTCCTCCGCGCGACACCGGCCAACCGCCAGCGGCTGCTCGTCGAACTGCTCGCGTTCGGCGTGTACAAGGAGATCGGCCAGCGCGCCCGCGAGCGCGCCGAGACCGCGAAGAACCGGTGCGACCTCGCCCAGCAACAACGTGACCAGCTCACCGACGCGACCGCCGAGGCGGAGACCGAGGCAGCCAGCCGGCTCCGCGAGCTCGGGAAGCTTGCCGACGCCGTGGACAAGAGCCTGAGCGACCTGACCGAGCTGCATAAGCAAGCCGAGGCGGCCCGGCAAACCCATCAAGAGACCGGGAACGAGGCCGCCCTACTCGCAGCACTCCGCACGCCCCCGGAGGTCGGAGGGCTGTCCGAGCAGATCTCGGCGGCCCAGGTGCTCGTCGCAACCTGCCGCCAGCGGCGCGAGGAGTCCGATCAGCTCGCCGAAACAGCTCGCCGCGCCCGAGCTGAGCTGCCGGACAAAGCCGTGACGCAGCAGCAACTCGGCATGTACGCACTGCGGCGGGAGCTGATAGCTGACGCCGACGGGCAGCAGGCGGCGCTGCAGAGCTGCCGCGACGCCGAGCAGCAAAGCACCGTTCAGCTGGCAACTGCCGACGAGGCGCTCAGCAAGGCCCAGGACACGCTCGCGGAGGCACGCCGGGCGCACGCAGCCGCGGACCTGGCGATGACGTTGCACATCGGCGAGGACTGCCCGGTCTGCCGCCAGGCGATCCTGACAATGCCAGCCCGCGAGGCGCCCGCCGACCTGGACACGGCGCAGGCAGCGGTTGATGCCGCGATCACGGCACATCGGACTGCGCAGGACGCTCACCGGCATGCGGGCAACGCCACCGCGGCAGCAAGTTCATTGCTGGCCAAGACGCATGACAGGCTGGACAAGGCCGCGCACGTCATGGCAGACATCCCGGCGGAGGCCGAACTAGCGGGCCAGCTCGAGGCAATCGCCGCCGCCGATGACGCCGCCACGAAGACGCGCGAGGTAGCGACCGCGCGGCAGACCGAGCTCGCGGCCGCGGAGAAAGCCCGCGAAGCACTCACGGCAGACGAGCAGCGGGCCTGGGCAAGACTCCACGCGGAGCGGGACAAGCTCGTCGCCCTCGGCGCGCCTGCCGTCGGCGCGGCCGGCCATCAGGTCGCAGCCGAGGGCGCCGGTGCAAGCGACGCCGGTCCAAACGACCTTGCCGCCGCCTGGGCAACCCTGGTCAGCTGGGCCGACGCCGAGTACGACAAGCGCAAGGCGCGCCAGCCCGAGCTTGAGGAGACAGCGGCCCGGCTGAGTCAGCAGTTCGAGAACGCCCTTGCCGCGCTCGTCGGCCTCCTCGCTGACAACGGCATCAGCGATGAGAGCGACCCGGCCAGGATTCCGAGTGCGGTCGCCGCGCACCGGGTCCGCGCCGAGACGACGCTGCAGCAGATCCGCGCGGACCGGAAGAAGGCAGCCCAGCTCGACAAGCAGATTGCCGCAAACCGCGAGGACAGCCAGGTCGCGAACATGCTGGGCAACTACCTGCGCGCGAATAACTTCGAGAACTGGCTCTGCGGCGAGGCTCTCAGCACGCTAGTCCGCGAGGCCTCGGCAACCTTGATGGAGCTGTCCGGTGACCAGTACGAGCTGACTCTGGATATACGCAACGACCTGGTCGTTATCGACTACAACGACGCAGGCGCGACCAGGCCGGTCCACACGCTGTCGGGCGGCGAGACTTTCCAGGCCTCGCTGGCGCTCGCGCTGGCCCTGTCCCGCCAGGTCATCGGTTTGTCGGCGGGGAGGCGCGAGCTGAATTCAATGTTCCTGGACGAGGGATTCGGCACGCTGGACAGCGACACGCTGGACACGGTTGCGAGCACGCTGGAGCGACTCGCGGCAGACTCAGATCGGATGGTAGGAGTCATCACGCATGTCGCCGAGCTAGCCGAGCGGGTGCCGGTGCGGTTCATCGTGAACCGGACCGGAACGACCTCGACGATCATCAAGGAGCGCCTGTGACCGGAATGTCGTTCTCGGTCGATCCGTGGGATCCGAGCTACGGCATGGCGTATGGCGAGGAGATGAGCGGAGAGTCGCTGCAGGAGTCCAGCGCTGAACTCGTGCTCGACCTGGAGTTGCCCTCCGATCAGTGGCGGCCGCTGACGGCTGACCCGCACGTGCCCGTTCCCGGCACGATTTTGTTTCTTGACGGTGTGCGCCGCGTCGATGCGCGCGTCTGGGTGCACGGCAGCGATCCGCAGCCGTCTGCGGGCATCGCGGCCTCGTACGCGGCCGGCCTGGTCTGCCTGAACGGCTCGGCCCGGATCACCGACGTGATCGTCGAGCGCGGCTTGTTCACGGCGGCACCGGATGCGGCGGACATCGGCGGCCGGCACGCTGTCTACATCGCGAGCAAGGCACCCGGGCCTGGTATGGACAAGCTGACGCTGGCCTTGCAGCAGCACCTCAGCGACGCCGAGGTGCAGCTCGCGCTCCTCTTCAGGAAGGAGAATCCGGATGCGAACGACCTGCTCTTCGTGGACGGCCCGCTGCGCGGCCGCACGCACCTGGACCGGACGGTCGGCTTCATCAAGACGCACCACACGACTTACCTGCCAGGCGAGCAGGCTGCTGTCGTCAGCGCGCTGCGTCCCGGCCAGCGGACTCCGGCGTTCGGTATGGGCACTTCCTGGCGGCGGAACTCCTGGTATCTGCGGTTGCCCGGGGCGTCCGGAGCGCCGTGGTCAGGAGTCGTACGGCTGGAGTGCTCGGCTGATTTGCCCGTTCCGGAGGTCAAGCGGCTGGCCGACCTGAGCGCGCTGGTGCTGCCGCCCCTGGCCAGTTCGCCGCACAAGGACCCGCGGGCGCCGCAGAACCTCGTTCCTATCGGCGGCCTCGAGCGGGAACTGCGCCGCCGCCTCGGTGATCAGCAGCTGCTGTATCGCTCGCTGCGTGCCGCGGCCGCCGGCTGAAGCAGCTCGTCGTCTCCCTTTCCGGGCTGCTGACGGCGAGCTGAATAGCCGGCGGCATCGCGGGTAGCTGTCCCGCGCCGCATCGACCACCGATTCAGGGAGATGACGCGATGACTAGCCCCGCTCTGGCAAACCGCGGGCGCGTGACCGGCAGCCTGCTGATACTGCTCGGCGCGTGGGCAGCCGTTGGCCCGTTTGTCGGCCCTTACTTCGGCTATGCCTACACCCCGGACAAAGCATGGATGTACACATCGGGACGCCTGTGGTTGTCCGTCCTGCCGGGCGCTGCCGCCTTTCTCGGCGGGCTGCTCGTGATCGCTTCCGATGCGGCCGCGGCTTTCGGCGCGTTCATGGCAGCACTCGGCGGCACCTGGCTGGTGATCGGCCTGCCGGTCACGGCGTTCGCGCTGGCTCGCGACCACATCTCCGCCGGGTCCCCGGTTGCCAGCCCTGACGCGATATTCGGGGCCGCCACCATGCGCTTCCTTGAGCCGCTCGGCTTTTTCTACGGCCTGGGCATCGTAATCACGTTCCTGGCAGCGGTTGCTCTCGGCGAGGTCATTGTGGCCAGGATGGCCGCCAGCCGGTTCAGCTCGCGGCTCGCCGAAGAAGCCGCCAGCCAGACGGCCGCTCAGTACTACCCGGACCACTACCCCACTGACCGGTACGGTCCCGCTTACTGACCACGCGCGTGGCTGTCACGGCTGGCGGTGGTTATCCAACTAGCCACTGGACGACGTAGCTCGCGTAGACAGCCTTGGACGCGTTGCTGACGCAGCTGACGTCCGCGTTCGGGAGGTAGCCCTGTGTCCAGTCCTGGGCGTAGCAGTGCACATACGAACTGCCCATAGCAGTCACCTGCACGTCGCCGCCACGGCTGCCGGAATGGGGCCCCGCGGACCCGGCGAACAGCGGAACGTACTCGCCCCGGTTCAGCGTCAGCGCCGTCACCTTCGCGCCCGTCGTGCTGTCGTACTGCGGGCTCGGCGTGTAGACGGCCGTTCTGGGCTTGTTCGCGGCGGCGCTGGCGCTCGTGAGCCCGTACCGGCCGAGGATGTTGTTGCTGCGCGCGTAGACCGCGAAAAAGTCCCTGTCCTGGCGGGTCCCGTCGGGCGCGAAGCAGTCCACCCATATTTGCGTTCCGGAGGTCTTGCCTTGCCATTTCACGATCTGGCAGTCGCCCGCGCCCGAGCCCTCGGCGGAGACCTTGACAGTGCCGGTGTTCGTGACCGGCGCGTGGCCGGCGAAGTCGACCAGGTACCTGCCGGTACCGAGACGATCGACGGTGCTGCGGCCGTGCGCGGAGTTGAAGACGAATTTCCCGGTCAGCTTGTGCGGCTTGGCGTAATTGCCGACCAGGGCGTAGTCGAGCACGCCGCCCCGGACCGCGGTCACTCTGGTCACCGTCAGGTTGAAGGCGATGTTCGCCGGATTGCCGCTGTAGTCGTAGCAGTTCACGTAGACGATCAGGTCAGCGCCCGCTTGGGCCCAGCCCTCGACGGCACAGGTGCCCGCTGCTTCGACCGGCGACACTTCGAAGTTCCCGCCACTGGCTGCGATAGCCCCCAGGCCCTGGAAGACCACGTCGTACTCGCCGGCCGAGATCGTGCCGTAGCTGACCGGCTTGCCGGCTGAGTTGTAGTCACGGTAGGTCCCGTCAGTCGTGCTGACATAGCCTGCGATCGCGTTCGGCTTGGCCGCGACGGCCGCCTGGGCTGGGACGACTGAAACGAGCGCGGCAGCCAGCGCGCTCGCGCCAGCCAGGACCGCGACGAGATACCGGTTCCGCATTGCGTGTCCCACTTCCCTCACCCGACGAGCCACTGAACGACGTAGTCATTGAAGACGGCAGTGCCGGGTGCGACCGCCGCGGCCGGAGCGTCCCGGGTGACGGGCGCAGCTCCGGCCGCAGACGCGGAGGCAAGCGCCACGGCGACCGTCGCGGCGCTTGCGAGTGCGCCGGCGAAGCGCCCGAGTTTCATCCAGCCTCCAGGGGACGCCTGCGGTGGAACTGCGCGTCCGCGGCCGCAGCTCCACGTCCGGGCTCAGCCGGCAGGCTCCAGAGTAAAGAGAGTGCAAATGAAACGTCAATCCCGTTCCAAGGAATCACTCCGCAGCCGCTCGCGACCGTTCACCCGAGCGCCACAGGGCATGAGTACTCAACTCCTTTTGTACGGCAGTGTACGTCGACGTACAATCAGGCTATGGTAACGATGACGGTATCTCAGGCACGTGCCGCGCTGCCCGAACTCCTGACCCGTGTCGAGGACGGTGAGGAGGTCACGATCACCCGGCATGGCCGGGCGGTCGCCGTACTGGTACGGCCAGATGTGATGCGAGCCCGGGCGCACGTCGTCATCGACGATGCTGCGCGCATCCACGAACTCCTCGACGTCGCCGCGGCAGCGGAGCTGCCGGAAGAGCCGGGCCTGACCGCGGCTCGGGCGGAAGAACTGATCCGCGCCATCCGGGCGGACCGGGACCGGATCTGATGGATGTCTTCGATGCAGACGTGCTCATTTACGCGGCCGTCGGCGGTCACCCGCTCGGGCGCCGGGTTATCAGCCTGTTCCGTGAGCCCGGCCGACAGCCTGCCGGCGCAGGATCAGTTCTCTTGCTGCCAGAAATTCTCAGCAAGCCACTTCGCAATGGCGATTCCGCCGAGGTGCGCATCCTGGCAGGACTGCTTGCCCGTCTCGATCTCCGCCCAGTCGACCGGGCGACCGCGGACCTGGCGACCGCGCTGGCGAGCAAGTACGGGCTGCACGCGAGGGACGCAGCGCACCTTGCCACTGCCGTCGGGCTGGGCGCCGAGCGATTCATTACCAACAACCAGCGCGACTTCCCTCGAGCCATCACCGAAGTCCAAGTGACATATCCCCTGGACCTGGCTGACGCGGACGAGCCTTAGTCATCGGCCGGGCGAGCTCAGCGGCGGATCCGCGCAGCGAACAGGTCACGCAGTGTGACGACACCGCACACGGTGCGGCCGTCCATCACGGGCAGGTGCCGGAATCCGTTCAGCAGCATGATCTGGGCAGCATCCTCCGTGGACGTGTCCGGGCTCACCGACTGCGGATCAGCGGTCATCCACTCGGAGACTTGAGAGTCGCGCAGGTCCTGCCCCGATGCGGCCGCCCTGAGCACGTCTCGTTCGGTCACGATGCCGGCCAGGAACGAGCCTTGCATGACGACCGCAGACCCGACGCCCGCTGCCACCATGGCAGAGGCCGCCTGCGCCAGCGGGGTCTGGGGAGCCGCCGTCACCACGGAGGTGGTCATGACATCGCCGATGGTCCCCATGGGCTAACCGCTTCCGCCGGTTTCGTCCAGTTCCGCGTCTGCGGCGCGCGCAGACGGGCCCGCTAGCTCAGCCGAGAGCATGGCCCACAACCTGCCATTCCATCCGGACAGCTGCGGCCACTTCTTCCAGAACACCTGCAGCGTCGTCTCGTCGAAGTCCGCCAGCGCGCGCTCCGCGGTGACGCTGCTCGCAACCTCCTCGAGCTCGTAGATCAACTCAAGGAACCTGTCACCGATCTTGTCCATCGGCACCTCCAGCGCCGCAACGACTGCCGGCGGGCGGCAGCGACCGGGTCATGTCATCGACGGTAACCCCACAGTGCCTCCCCGGTCACCACCTAGTCAGTAACGCTGCACAGTCATGTGATGGCGGGACGTAGGCACTCGTCGAACGGACCGGGACGCATTGCCTAATACGGTCAAGCGGGTATCCGCGATGCGAACCTATGCACTACTTTCGAAGGGAATATCTAGATTACGGGGCTCTGGCGGCATGACGGCGATCAGCCACCCGGACAGCGGTGAGCCCGGGGCGGCACAGCAAACGCGGGACGACAACCGCGAGGGCGCTCAGCGGGTCCGGCGGTACGGCCCGCTCGGGTCGCCTGCGCTTCAGGGCCTCATTGCGCTCGCGATCTACCTTGCCGCCTGCCTGACCACCCTGGTCCGGCCCCTGATACTTCACCCGTCGTGGGCGCAGCTGTACCAGAAGAACCCGGACCCGAACTTCTATGTCTGGAGCCTGCGCTGGTGGCCGTACGCGATTAGCCATGGGCTCGACCCGCTCTACACCCACCAGGTCGGAGCACCGGCCGGGTATGCCCTGGCCTGGATCACCACGGTCCCGCCGCTGGCCGTGCTCGCAGCTCCGCTCACAATTCTGACGGGGCCGGTTGTGTCGTTCAGCCTGCTTACCGCGGTCGCGATGCCGGTTTCGGCATGGGCGGCTTTCGTCCTGTGCCGACGGCTGACCGAGAGGTTCTGGCCATCGCTTGTCGGGGGAGCGATCTTCGGGTTCTCCGCATACGAGCTGAGTCACGACGCTCTGGGCCAGCTCAACCTGGCCTACGGGCTGCTTTTGCCGCTCCTGGCCTATCTGGTCCTGCTGTGGCGAGACCAGAGCATTGGCTCACGCAGTTTCGTGATCCTCGCGGGGATCGGGCTGGCGTTGCAGTTCTACCTGTTCCTGGAGACGTTCGCGGACCTGACGGCGGTCGTGGTGATCTCGTTCCTGGTCGGCTTTGCGTTCGCCGGGCGAGCGGGCCGACGGCAGGTGCTGCAACTGGCGGGGCTGACCGCAGCTGCCTATGCCATCGCGATGGTGCTGGCAGCTCCCTACCTCGCGAATGCCCTGTCCACGAAGTCGCCAACGCTGGTTGCGGTGAGCGGCACAGACCTCGCCAGCCTGGTGGTCCCGTCCCCCGGACGCACTTTCGGCATCGCGTGGCTCAAGCACCTGGCGGTCGGGCCGGTGACCAGTTCGCAGGCCTGCTACGTGGGGATTCCGCTGCTGGTGCTAGTGCTGCTACTGGCTGTCACGAGGTGGTCAAGCAGGCTGGTTCGGTTCCTGACCTGCATGTTCATCCTCATCGTGGTGGCCTCGCTGGGCCCGGTGGCCTACTTGGACGGCCACCTCATCGCCACCCTGCCTTGGGGCAGGATCTGGCAGCTCCCGATCCTGAGGAACGCCTGGCCGTCTCGGCTCATGCTGCTCGCCTACCTGGCGCTGGCCATCATGGCGGCGGTCTGGCTTGCCGGCCCGGCAGCGAGGGCCTGGACTGGCTGGGCACGCTGGTTGCTGGCTGCGCTCGTCATTGCGGCCATCGCCCTGGCGGCAGAGCCGTTCAATATCGCTCCCCGCACCAACGTGCCGAGTTTCATCACGTCCAGGGACTACCGCCACAATCTGACGCCTGGCGAGATCGTGGTGGTGGTCTCGAAGGTAGGCGACGCCGGAATGCTGTGGCAGGCTGACTCCGGCTTCTACATGAGGGTCGCGGGCGGCTACATCAACGCGGGAGTCAGCTTGCGCGGAGACGGGCCCGGCATACCTGTGCCGGTCTTCGCGCTGAGGCACGCGACCAACTGGAAGATCGGCCGTTTCATTGCCTACGTAAAGAGCAGCGACGTCGGCGCGATCCTCCTGGACGTCCGCAATGAGCCAGCGTGGGCAGGAATCTTCCAGCAGGTTGGCCTAGTCGGGCACAGCGTCGGACAGGTCGTGGTGTACCCGACAGACGGCTGCCACTCATGTCACGCTTGAGCTGAGCCACTCGCCTACGGGGTGGCGAGACAGGGAGACGCAACGTGTCAGAGGCCGGGTTGGACATCGGAGCCATGCTGTCGGGCCGGCCGGATCTGCTGCACGACGCGCTCGACCGGTCGCTCGGCTACCTCGGCGGGATCGCCGACCGTACGGTCGCGCCCGACGAGGTGGCTGTCGCCGGGCTGGCCGGCCTCGACTTTGAGCTGCCGCGGACCGGGCTGCCCGCTCCGGACGTGCTCCGTCTGCTCGACGAGATCGGGTCACCCGCCACGGTTGCATCGAATGGCCCGCGGTACTTCGGATTCGTGACGGGCGCCGCGCTGCCGGTCGCGCAGGCAGCGGCCTGGCTCAGCTCAGCCTGGGATCAGAACGCCGCGCTCACGGTGATGTCGCCAGTCGCCG
The DNA here is from genome assembly GCA_963831615.1 of uncultured Actinomycetota bacterium. Classification (GTDB taxonomy): domain Bacteria; phylum Actinomycetota; class Actinomycetes; order Streptosporangiales; family Streptosporangiaceae; genus JAJYUU01. The sequence goes on from CAWHQU010000011.1 coordinate 1,185,346, forward strand.
CCCGGCTCAATGCAGTCGCGCTGCGCTGGATCACCAGCATTCTTGGCTTGCCGTCCGGCACGGCGGGCAGTTTCGTCACCGGCGCGACCATGGCGAACGCGACCTGCCTGGCCGCAGCGAGAGACGCGGTCCTTGCCCGGCACGGCTGGGACGCGGCGGGTCAAGGCCTTGTCGGTGCACCACCCGTGTCCGTTGTCGTGGGGGCTGAGGTGCACACCACCGTGCGCAAGGCGCTCGGCCTCACCGGCCTCGGCCGGGACCGGGCCATCGTGCTGCCGGTCGATCACCAGGGCCGGATCGAGGTTCGCGCCCTGCCGAGGATCGATGCCCCGGCTATCGTCTGCCTGCAAGCGGGGAACGTGAACACCGGGGCGAGCGACCCGTTCGAGCCGCTGATCGAGTGGGCGCGCCAGAACGGCGCATGGATTCACGTCGACGGCGCGTTCGGCCTCTGGGCGGCCGCATCGCGCGGGCTGCGCGACCAGGTCGCTGGGGTTGACGGCGCGGATTCCTGGGCGACCGACTGCCACAAGTGGCTGAACACGACCTACGACTGCGGCATCGCGCTTGTCCGGGACAAAGAAGCCCTGGCCGCGGCGATGGAGGCGTCGGCTGCCTACCTGCCCAATGCCGCAACCGAAGGCATGGGCCTCACGCCGCAGTCATCGCAGCGTGCTCGCGGCGTCGAGGTGTGGGCCGCAGTGGCCGGCCTCGGCAGCGACGGGGTCGCCGGGCTTGTCGAGCGAGGCTGCCGTCTGGCCGCCCGGTTCGCCGGGGCGATGCTAGATGCGGGCTTCGAGCCGCTTAACCACGTGGTGCTCAATCAGGTCCTGGTGTCATTCGGCGACGCAGAGCGGACCGACGCCGTGATCGCCGCCGTCCAGCAGGACGGCACCTGCTGGTGCGGGCCGACGACGTGGCACGACATCCGGGCGATGCGGGTCAGCGTCAGCAGCTGGTGCACCACTGATGAAGACATCGACCGCAGTGCGGCGGCTGTGGTGGCGTGCGCGCGCCGACTTGGCGCCTAGGGCTCACGCCTGATCTGAGCGATCCCGTCGATGATGCGGTCGAGCAGGGCGCCGGTATCCGGCCAGTCGAAGCTCGGGGTCTGCGGGCGCAAGGTCGCGAGTCCATGCAAGGCAACCCAGATGGCCGTCGCGGCGAGCCTTGGATCCGCACTGGCTGAGGTCCCTGCTTCGACGCAGGCTCGCACGCTGCTGATCAGCAGATCGAAGCTCTCAGTCCGGAGTTCGGGCACCCGCGGCGGGCCGTCTCCGACAAAGTCGCGTCGCTCGAACAGGAGCTGGTACCTGTTCGGCCGCTCTGCCGCGAAGCGGAGGTAAGCGGCACACCCTGCGCGCAGGCGCGCGAGCGGGCCTGCTTCGGCGGCGGCATCGCTCGCGTCCCTGATCGCAGCGTTGAAGTCGCGGAAGGCATCGTCCACGATCGCGTCCACGATTGCCTCGCGGTCCGGAAAGTGCGAGTAGATCGACGGTGCCGAGATCCCGACCTGGCGCGCGACCGCGCGGAGCGTTACCGCCTCTTCGCTGCCGGTGCGCTCGAGCAGCTCTGTCGCAGCGGCGAGGATGTCTGTTCGCAGCCTGGCGCCCTCACCCCGTCGATTGCGCTCCCTGGCGATCTCAGTCACGCAAATGACTTTACAACCGTTAACTCATGATGTAAAACTTACATACGTAAGCCTACAAGCGTTAGCTCATTGCGAGGAGATCCGGCCATGGAACTCACCACCGTCCCGGACGGGCAGGCAGGGGTGAACGGTCACCCACGGCGGCGCGCGATCCTCGCCGTTATGTGCCTGTCCCTGCTGGTCGTCGTCATCGACAACACGATCCTGAACACCGCGCTGCCCACTCTTGCCAAGGTCCTGCACGCGTCAACCTCCGACCTCCAGTGGATTACCGACGGCTATACGCTCGCGTTCGCCGCCCTGCTCGTCATGGCCGGCGCCCTGGGTGATCGATTCGGGCGCCGGAACGCGCTACTACTCGGGCTGGTCATCTTCGCGTCCGGCTCGGCATGGGCGGCGCTCTCCGGCGACTCCTCAACCCTGATCGCCGCGCGCGCGGTCATGGGGCTGGGCGCAGCCTTCGTCATGCCCGCCACGCTGTCCATCCTGACCGCCGTGTTCCCGGCGAAGGAACGAGCCGGGGCGATCAGCGCCTGGTCGGCGATCGCCGGCGTCGGCATCGTCGTCGGCCCGACCCTCGGCGGCCTGCTGCTAGCTCACTTCTACTGGGGCTCGGTGTTCTGGGTTAACGTCCCGCTCGTCGCCGTTGCGATCGTTGCTGTCTGCACCGTCGTGCCCGGTGTGCGGGGCGAGCGGGCAGCCGGAACCCGGCTCGACGTCCTCGGAGCCGCGCTGTCCGCTGCTGCGATGCTAGCCGTCGTCGACGCGGTCATCGAAGGACCCAACCGGGGCTGGACTTCTGCCGCCACACTCGGCGAGCTGGCCATCGGCGTCGGCTTCGTTGCCGCGTTCATCTACCGCGAACTGCATGTCGCCAACCCGATCATCAACGTGCGGGTTTTCCGCTACCGGGCCTTCTCCGCCGCGAGTGCGGCCATCGGGCTGACATTCCTCGCGTTGTTCGGTTCGCTGTTCGCGCTCACCCAGTACCTCCAGCTCGTACATGGCTACAGCCCGCTGTCCGCAGGCGTGCGCGCGCTGCCGTTCGCTGCCGCGGTCATGATTACTGCGCCGCTGAGCAGCATGCTGGTGGCGAGGCTGGGCATCCGCGTCGTGGTCCCGGCGGGCCTGACCGCGATGGGCGGCGGACTGCTGATGCTGACCCAGCTCACACCGACCACCTCCTACAGCTTCATCGCTATCGGTGCGGCAATCATGGGCGCAGGCATGGGCCTGGTCATGGCGCCCTCCGGCAACTCGATCATGTCGGTGCTCCCAGCCGAGCAGTACGGTGCCGGCAGCGCTGTCAACGACACCGTGCAGGAACTCGGCGGCAGCCTCGGCATCGCGGTAATCGGCAGCGTGGTTGCTTCGTCCTTCCGGCACAGCCTTGCGGCCAGCGGCCTGCCCGCCCCGGTCATTACGGCGGCGCAGCCATCAGTCGCCGCTGCCGATGCAGTCGCCGCGCACGCCGGCTCGCTCGCCCCGCACGTGCTCGAGGTCGCGCACACCAGCTTCACTACAGCGATGGCGACCGGGTTCACGGTCGCCGGGGCGATCGCGGTGAGCGCCGCCGTGCTGGTCGCGATCGCGCTGCCCCGCCGCACCGCGCTCGCTCACGCGGCCGCCGAGGGCCCGGTCTCTGCTGGCACGCCCGCGGCCGACGCAAAGGTCCTGCACCAGACTGAGCTCGCTGGCGTGGCTATCGACTAGCTGCATGTAGCCGCAGCTCAGGCAATCAACTTCGGCACCCGCAGGTCCGTTCGGACGGGCCTGCGGGTGCCGTCTTGCGCACGCCCGCTGCGCGGAAGGCACGCCGTGCCTGTGACGCCACGATAACTTTTGCTTGTTGATTCCACTCGGTAAAAGCGAGCCTGCCATAATGTGTAACGCGCGCCTGAGATGGACAAGTTCGTCTAAGGTGCACGCGTCAGCAGTGCGTAGTAGCCTATGGCTCCCCTTTAGGCAGCGCAGGCTTGGCAGCGATCTTCAATTCCACTTCTCGCTAATTCAGCGACTCTACTCTCGGAATCAACATGTTTGATCTCGTTCTCGGAATGAGCATGTTTGAGCTTCGCCGTCCGCAGCGAGCTTCGGCGAATCAAAATCCAGCTCCCGGAAAACCCTCAACTCGTGGCAATCCGGGCGACCACCGCCGACGCCTAGTCCGATGGGGACTGATCACATCGACGGGAGTGGCGGCAGGTGTCGCCACTGGCCTATCCGGAGGCAGCGGCATATTCGGCGGCGTCGGAGCAGGACTGGTCGCAGGTCTCGTGGCTGCAGCCGCTATCCACGAGATGACCGACCGGCCAAAGTAACCTCCGGTGAGCCGAGCCTGGTCGAACGGTATAGGCGTAACGTCCGTTTAGAGGCCACGACCAGCCGGTCGTTATGATCCGATCTGACTCAGATGTCAAGTTACGGATCTGTTATTTTCCGATTTCTCGATTCGATTACCACGTGATCTTGGCGTGTCATAACGTTACGTCTGCGCCGCCAGTGGCACACTCCCCAGGGGAATGCCTGCAGGCCAGACCACGATGGTCGCTGCAGCAGCGTCACCAGGCGGCACCTATCAATGGCGATCTTTCTAACTGGGCTGTGCCAAGGCGCTTGGCTAGCTTCGCGCGTCGGCAGGCTCTCAACGGAGCAGCAGCGTGCAACCTAATGCAGATGGTCTAGCCCGGAGTGATGCAGCTGCGCTGGTGGCTTGGCGGCGTAGCTCACGTTGCGGCCCCTCCGGGTCTTGCGTAGAAGTTTCGGACCTGGGTGGCGGCAAGATTGGCGTTCGGGACGGTAAAACTCCTGAGTCGAGTCCGATCCTCGTTTTTAGCGCTGAAGAATGGCGGTCCTTCGTCGCTGGCGTGAGGGCAGGCGAATTCGGGTAACGGCTCTGGCGGGCAATCGCCCGTGGATTCCCAACATTGCTCCCAGCCGTTCTGCAACGACGGCTGGGAGCAATGTTGTTAACGGCTAATCTTGGTTTCGTCAATGCTGCCGTCACTGGGGAGACCATGCTGGGCTGCGACGAGCAGCGGCATCATGGCGATGAGGTCCTCGCGACCGTCCTGACGGCCGCGTGACCACATCGCCGCCTCGTGCTTGAGCTGGATCACCATCTGCCGGGCGCGCATCGCCTCGGCGTGCCAGTGATCGATGTCCTCTTGCATAGCCTCTCGGCCGCGAGCCATTGCCGCGCTCGCCCACGACAGCGTAAGCCCCCACGAAACCGCGGCAGCTGTCACTGACCAGCCGACGATGTCAAGTACCATCGCCGCCACCTTGAGGTAGTCGGCTAGTTCGACCGGAGACTAGCCCGGTGACCTGGGAATCTGGCCTATTGCGGATATAGAAACCGGAGGTAGTGTGGTTAGTTGCCATGAGCTATTCCGTTCCTGAGTGAGGTCGGATGGATCTTGGTTTCGACCTGGGCGGGCCGGCATGCCCGCCCAGTGTCATGTCGGCGTCACGGGACGCCATTCGGCTAGTCGAATGCCGCAGCGGGGAGGGTCGCGTGCCGCGGCCCGTTCTTCTAAGTGCCACTTGACGGCGTGGCTGCGGATAGTCGACCCGAAGGCGGGCCCTATGGAAGGCCGACGTGAGAGAACCTGCTGGCCGTTTGACCTAGCGATCATCAGCGACCTCCCGCCCCGGCGAGGGTGAGCCCTCTGATTTGAATTGTGAGTTAGTGCTTCATTCGCTGCAAGATGCAGTGCAAGAAGTCACGAATTTTTCTCAGGTTCTTCATCTGGTCACGGTCCGGGCGCTACGATTTCGGTGAGTTTGCTGCGTCAGCTGCGACTGGTCTGACAGGAAGTAGCAGGTGCCCGATCTCAGGAGCTCAGCAGCTAACCGTGCTCTAGCCACGGAGCTTCGCCGGCTGACGGGAACTCGCAGGCATGAGTGGCGACGAGGTCGCGGGTGCGCTGAAGTGGTCGGCTTCGAAGATCAGCCGGATCGAGACAAACCGCATCGGTGTCAAACCTGGCGACCTGGCACGCCTCCTGGACCTTTACGCCGTCGAAGATGAGCGGCGCGGTCAGCTAACCGCCTTGGCGGAAGAGCGAGATCCGCGCGGGTGGTGGAACGCATATGCCGCCGACATCCCCTCCGACTACGGGACCTACATCAGCCTTGAGACGAGCGCTGCGCAGCTCAGGTGCTGGTCGCCCGAGGTGATCCACGGTCTCTTGCAGACCGAGGAGTACGCCGACACGATCATGGCGATCCTCTCGCCATTCGAACCTCCGCTCCCTCCGGGCGCTATCCGTCGCAGGACCGAAGTCAGAATGCGCCGTCAGGAGTTGCTCACCGGCCCGGAGCAGAAGCAGTTCACCTTCCTGCTCGACGAGGCCGCTCTCGTGCACCGGTACGGCGAAACCGACGTGATGCGCCGGCAGCTATCCCGCCTCGCTGAAGCATCCCGGCTTCCGAACGTGACGATCCGCGTGCTGGCTTTTGCGAGCCGGCATCCGGTCATGAGTCCAGGGCCGTTCACGCACCTCGAGTTCGCACCGAAACACGGCACGCCAATCAGCGACATGATCTACATCGAGCAGCTGAGCAGGAACAGCTTCATCGAGGACGAAGAAGCCGCGCACCAGTATCGGCGAGCCTTCGACCTGATCGCGGGCGCTGCGCTCGACGAGCATGCCTCACGTCAGCTCATAATCGACACCGCCGCCGAGCGATGGGCTTGACGGCAGGAAGGTTCGGGTAAGCGCCCGTCAGGAGCCTAAGCTGCTGGCCGGCTTCTTGCCGAGTTCGAGAATCCGGGCAGCGCCGCGGACGACGCAGCGCAGCGGGTCGTCGACCACGATCACGGCGATGTCGGCAGCAGTCTCGATCCGGAAAGCAAGGCCGGGAAGCAGGGCGCCACCGCCAGCCAGCCGGATCTTGCCACGCACCACTTCCTCGGCCAGGTTCGGCGGGATGTCGGACAGCAGCTCCTCCACCGCGCTAGTAATCGCCGCCACGGTTGGCTCTATCGCGGCTGCGACGAGCTTGGCCGAGACGTCCTGGACCCGCGGCACCCGGCGGCCCGCGTCCACGCCAACCGTCTCGGCTGCGGCGATAGATCCGTCGGCGAGGCCGAGCGTCATTTTCAGGTTGCGAGCCGCGTTACGGCCGATGAGCAGGCCGTGCTCCAGCCTGACCGCGCGGATGATGGCATCGTCCATGGCGTTGCCGCCCAGGCGCAGCGAACGCGCGCGGACGACGTGCCCCCCGGCCAGCACAGCGACCTCGGTGGTACCGCCGCCGATGTCGAGGATGAACGCGCCTGAGCCCGTCAGCAGGTCGAACCCGGCGCCGGCTGCCGCCGCGACCGGCTCGTCCACCAGCTGGATAGTGCAACGCGGTCTTAGCGCCTCGGCTGCTGCGGCGACCGACCTGCGCTCGACGTAGGTTGCCTCGACCGGAAGGCAGACCACTGCCATCGTCTTGCCAAGGCGGCGGTGCACTCGTGCCTGCCGCAGGAACGCCTGCAGCATCGCGACGGTGGCGTCCAGGTCAGCGATCATCCCGTCGCGGAGCGGATGGATTACCTCGACGTCCTGCGGTTCCTTGCCGCTGAGGCCGTCGGCGGCGGCACCGACCGCCACGACGCCGCCAGTCGCGTGGCTGACCGCGATTGCCGACGGTTCCTCGACAACGATTCCCCGGCCGGCGACGTAGACCAGCGTGTTGACCGTGCCAAGGTCAATGGCCACGCCCGACCGAAAGCGCATCGCTTGCCCTTTGCCCGACTTGATGATCCGGTAACCAGTATGGAGTCATGCGCGACGGGGAGCGCAGCTTCCCCCCGCGTCGTGCCCCAAACTTGACGACCGTCCGTCGGCCAGGCCTCCGAGGCGGTCAGCTAACCGGCAGCCCCCAAGCGGCGACGCCGTTGCTGTCCGCGGTGAACAGCCAGTCCTGAGCGAATACCGACTGCCCGAACACCGACCCGGTGGTGAGCTGATCGATGACAGTGCCGTCACTCGCGTTGATGAGGGAGACGCCGGGCATCGAGCCACCCATGGTGCCCACCGCGAGGACGCCGCCGCCGTCCAGCGTCGGGCTGCCGATGACCCCGTCCGCGAGGCCGGTGGACCAGACCACCGTTCCAGTGCTCGCCAGACGCTCCTGGACCGAGCCCGCATATGCGGTTCCGTTAATCGTGGTCTTGGCTCCGCCGAAGAAGAGGTCAGTGCCGTTATAGGCAGGAGTGGCGAGGCACTCGCCAGCACCGCCCGCTGCGTTGGCTATTCGCTTCCACCAGACGAGTCTCATGGTGGCCTGGCTCAGTGCGTAGAACACGCCGTTCTTGTCGCACGCGCCGACGTAGCTGCCGAAGAACACCGGCGAGGCGCCGAAGTCGCCGTCGTAGGTCACCTGACGTTGCGGCACCTGGAACGATCCCAGCAGCTTCAGCCGCACCGCGGACAGCTTGAGGATCGACTCGGAGTTCTGCAAGCGCGGCGCGGCAGCCGGCCCGTTGCCCGTGGTCGCATATACGTCGCCGTTCGGTGCCACGCCGATGCTGGACCAGACCGAGCCGCCGGCGTTCTTCGCACCGGCGGGGACGGTGAAGAACTGGCCGAGCTTCTTGCCTGTGCCCTCGTCGAAGGCCAGCACGCCAGCGTGAACGAGCGGCTTGTCGCAACTCGAGGAGATACCCACGTAGACACGGCTGTGCGAGACCGTGGGCGATGACCAGTCGTAGTAGTCGTTCACCTTCTTGGACGGGATGCCGATCACCGCGCGCCATTCACGCCGCAGGTTTGACGCGCTCAGCGCGTACAGATAGCCGTCGCCCCCGGCCACGTAGACGGTGAGCAGCTTATTGGCCGGGTTGACCGCAACGGTGGCAGTCGACGTGATGCCGTTGGCCGGACAGGTCAGTTTCGGCTGATGACCAAGGAAGACCTTCTCCAGCACCTTGCCGGTGTGCACGCTCAGCTTGTAAAACCAGCCGCTCTCAGATCCGACGAAGACTGCTCCGTCGGCTACCGTCGGGCTGGCGTCGAAGAATGGAGCCGTCGGTGAACTGCCATTGCCGGGTGAGCGATGGCGCCGTGGCCGGCGTGATCACCGTCTGCGAGGCGTTGTAAGAGGCGTGCTGCGCCCCGTCGAGGTAGGCGGGCCAGTCAGCGGCCGTAGGAGCCTGGTTTGCCGCTTCGACCCCACCCGCCTTGGCATTGACGGTGGCGGAGGCCGGAGCAGCCAGGACGGCCACCGCGGTGCATGTCGCAACCACGCCGATGAGCCCGGCGCTCGCTGGCCGCGCCAGCGAACGCCAAGCGCGCTTAGCCCGGTTTTGGTCATGACGAACTGCCTGGCCCGCTGTCATAAAAGTGCCCCGCCCGTTTGCCGCATCCGTAGGTTCGGAGCACATCGTGGCAGCGAAACTAAGCCTTTCGCCGTGTTTCCTTAAAAAAAGTACATATCTACATAGGTGTAGATGTGACCGCGCGTGCCTGGCAGCTCCGCATCACGACGACGGCGGTACCGGAAGGCCCCACGCTGTGACGCCGTTGCTGGTCGCGGTAAACAGCCAGCTATCGGCAAAGACCGATTGCGCGAATGTCGCCCCGGCACTGAGCGGGTTGACGACGATGGCGCCGGTGCTGGCGTCGATCAGGTACACGCCGTTAGGCGCCTTGGAGTACGCGCCCACCGCCAGCAGACCGCCGCCGTCCAGGGTCGGACCGCCCATGACCGCGCCGGGCAGGCCGGTCTGCCACAGCAAGGCGCCGGTGGTCGCCGATCGCGCGCTCACCGAGCCTGGGTAGGTGACCTTGCCGAACGTCGTCTCGTTGCCGCCGAAGAACAGTTCCTTGCCGTTGTAGGCCGGCGACGCGATGCATTCCCCGCGCTTCGGTCCGCCAGACGAGACGCCGATCCGCCAGCGCCAGACAAGCTTCATCGTGGCCTGGTTCAGCACGTAGAAATAGCCGTTCTTGTTGCAGGCGCCCACGTACTTGCCGAAGAACACCGGCGACCCGCCGAAGTCGCCGTCACCGGTGACCTGCCGCACCGGAACCTTGTAGGAGCCGAGCAATTTGAGCGTGTTCGGGTCGAGCTTGATGATCGACTCAGAGTTCTGCAGCCGGGGATTTCTGGGCGGCCCGTTACCGGTGGTCGCGTAAACGTCGCCGTTCGGCGCGACGCCGATGCTCGACCAGACCGAGCCGCCGGTGTTGTCGACGCCCCGCGGCACGGTGTAGTACACGGCGAGCCGGCGTCCGGTGGCCTGGCTGTAGACGGCGACGCCGCCGCGGATCAGCGGGACATCGCAATTCGACGAGATGCCCAGGTAAATCTTGCCGTGCGAGATCGTCGGCGAGGACCAGTTGTAGTAGTCGTTGATCTTCTTCGAGGGGATCCCGACGACTGCCCGCCACTCGACACTGAGGTTGGACGCTTTCAGCGCGTACAGATAACCGTCACCGCCGGCGACGTAGACCGTCGGGATGTGTCCGTGCGGCGAGAAACCAACTGCTGCGGTTGAGGCAACGCCGGTTGCCGGACACGTCAGGGCAGGCTGCGCGCCGATGTTGCGCTGGCTCAGGATCGCGCCCGAGTGCACGCTCAGCTTGTAGAAGACGCCCGAAGCCGAACCGATGTAAACGGCGCTGCTGGTCACGGTAGGGCTGGCCAGGTAGGGCGCCCCTGTCGTGAAGCTCCACTGCTGGGTGAGCGTCGGGGCACTGGCCGGAGTGATGAGCGTCTGCGAGGCGTTATAGGAGGTGTGCAGCGGGCCGTTCAGGTAGGCCGGCCAGTCGGTCGGCGGCAGCGTCGCCGCGGCGCCGGCGGGCTGCAATTTCTGCCGCGAGGGTTCATGAGCCTTCGCCACTGTCAGAGCAGCAGGCCGCCCAGCCCCCGTGGCGTCCGCCGAAGCGACACCGCTTCCTGCCGCCACGCTGCCGCCAATGGCGACGGCGCTCAGCAGACCCGCGCTGACTACCGCGGCCGCGCCACGTGCTGCCGTTCGTCGGCCCGGCAGCAACGATCGGCCAGCCACTGCACCCATTGATCCCGCCCCACTCAGATCCCGCCCAGTTGATTAGCAGGACCAATAGTGGCAGCGGTAAAGCTACGTTTCCGTAAGTTCGGAAATTTCATGAAAACTACAACTGCGTAGAACTTGCGGCAGGACAAACACGGCCTCGCCATCTGAGTTACTGCGGCGATGCCTGATACGAGCCGCCTTGGCGGACTCAGATCATGTCGAACTTGTCCGGGTCGGGGCCGGTCCGCTCGTTGCGGTTCAGCGCGCTGATCGCCTCGACATCCTCGCCGGAGAGCTCGAAGTCGAAGATGTCAATGTTCTCCTTGATCCGGGCAGGCGTCACGGACTTGGGGAACACGATGTCGCCGCGCTCGATGTGCCAGCGCAAGATCACCTGGGCGGGCGTCTTGCCGACGCGCCGCGCGATCTCGTCGATCGTGGGATCGCCGAACGCCTCGCCGCGGCCGAGCGGCGTCCAGGCTTCGACGGCGATCTGATGCTCGGCGCAGAAGTTTCGCACCTCGTCCTGGGTCAGGTAGGGGTGAATCTCAATCTGGTTGACAGCCGGGAAGATCTCACAGTCCTGGTGCAGCCGCCGCAGATGATGCGGCTGGAAATTCGAGACGCCGATCGACCGCGCTCGGCCATCCCGGTAGAACTCCTCGAGCGTCTTCCACGTCGACACGTAGTCACCGTCATACCGGGTCGGCAGCGGCCAGTGGATCAGGAACAGGTCCACATAGTCAGAATCGAGCGCCTTCAGCGACGCGTCGAACGCCCGCCTGGCATCGTCAGGCCGGTGAGCGTTATTGCTCAGCTTCGTGGTGACGAAGACCTCGCCCCGCCCGAGGCCCGATCTGGCAATCGCGGCGCCGACCTCTGCTTCGTTTCCGTATCCCTCGGCGGTGTCGATATGCCGGTAGCCATCCTGCAGCGCGGTTGTCACTGCCTTCTCGGTCTGCGCGGGCTTGATCTGGAAGACACCGAAACCGAACTGGGGAATTCGCTGGCCATTATTCAGCGTGAGCTCTGGGATCTTGGTCACGACAAGTTCCTTCCGCGCCAGGTTGGCGTGCTGTTCTCCGGTTGCCTCGGTTGACCTGCCCAGCCTCGGGCGGCCCTATGCCTGAGCTACCGTGGACCCGGCCGATTACGCGAGCGCTGCCGGCCAGATTTCCGGCTCGACAGTGTGATCATGGGCGTCGGGGCTAGCATGCTGAGCCATGCGGCTTACGGGTAGTTTCCCACGATTGCTGGTTATTCTCTCAGCTGGCCTGACGCTCGCGACATGCGCGGCGGGCGCCAGCCTGGCGGGCACTGCGGCCCCGGCGACAACCCAGGCGGCGGCGCACGCGACAGCCGGCACTCAGGCCGTAGCCCGCCAGCTCCCCCGGTACGGTAACGCGGCCGGCCACGCGGCGGTCCCCCCGGCTGCCCGCGCGGTGAGCACCGCCAATCCGGCGACGGTCATCGGCGGCGGCAACCCCAGGGGCTGCACCTCCAGGGCCGTCGTGCGCGCCGTCGCCAGGGGCGGCGTGATCACCTTCAACTGCGGCCCTAACCCGGTGACCATCACCATGACGGCGACGGCCAAGGTCGTGAACACTCACCGCAGGACCGTGCTCGACGGTGGCGGCAAGGTCACCCTCAGCGGCGGCGGCAAGGTCCGCATCCTGTACATGAACACCTGCGACCCGAAGCAGGTTTACACCACCAGTGACTGCTGGCAGCAGAAATGGCCGCAGCTGGTCGTGCAGAACATGACCTTCACCGACGCCTACTCCGGCGTCCGGCAGACGAAGACCTCCGACTACGGCGGCGGCGCCATCTTCGCCGAAGGCGGCCAGCTCAAGGTCATCAACTCCGGTTTCTTCAGCAACCGCTGCTACCGCTCCGGGCCCGACCTCGGCGGCGCGGCGATCCGGGCGCTGGGCATGTATGCGCACCGGCCGGTGTACATCACCGACGACACCTTCCGCGGCGGCCGGTGCTCCAACGGCGGCGCTCTCAGCAGCATCGACGCGAGCTGGGACGTGCTCAACAGCGTGATGACCAGGAACAAGACCACCGGCCGCGGCGAGAACCCGGCGGGGCCCGGCACGCCCGGCGGCGGCAGCGGTGGCGCGATCTACACCGACGGTGACAACTACAACGTCACGATCAACGGCTCTCTCATCCGCTTCAACACCGCTGGCGGCGGCGAGGGCGGCGCCGTCTTCTTCGTGGTCGATTCAGGATCCGGCAAGCTGACGATCGAAAATTCGACGCTGCACCACAATCCGAGCGGCGGCTACGTGAACCTGCCAGGAATTTTCGATGACGTCGACCAGCAGGTCACCGCGCCTACGGTCATCCACTCCACAATTAACTGAGCGGTCACTCAGCAGAGCGATCGCTCGGCGGGGCGAGTGCTGCAGCCCCGCACTCGCCCGCCCGAGCCGGAAGAGCCCGCGCATGACCGGACAAGATCAGAGGCGAGGCTTGCGAGCTGCCGGCGGTCTGCTCACCGCGCTGGCCTGCTGCCTCCCGATAGCTGCGACGTGGACGGCCACGGCGGCACAAGCGAGCACTGCCGCGCAAGACGGCACCATGGCGCAAGCAACCGCGACGACCCCGCAGGCCCGACCGGCGGATGCCGCGCCCGGCAGCAACCTGCTGCTCAACCCTGGCGCGCAGGCCGGTGCCTTCTCGGCCCGCGGCTGGGACGCCGTCACGATTCCCGGCTGGGACGTGATCAGCGGCCTGCCCACCGTAGTGCGCTACGGCACCGCTCGTTTCCCGGCCGCGACTGGCCGCCAGCCAGCCGTTCGGGGCGGCCAGCTGTTCGCCGGCGGTGCGGGCGGCACGGCCAGGCTGCGGCAGGTCGTCACGCTGAGTTCGACCGCGGGAACGGGGTTGCCTGCCCACACTGACTTCCGCCTGTCGGCCTTCCTCGGCGCCAGTGGCAGCAGTTCGGCTGCTGTCTCGGTCACCTTCCTGTCCGCGGCCGGCCGGGTCCTCGGCAGGGCCAGCATCGTGCCGGTCGGCGGGCACGGCGTGGCGGCAGCGCGCGTATCGCAACGGCGGCGGTCGGGAGTCGTCCCGGCCGGGGCCGTGCATGCCGACGTCGTGGTGACACTCGCGACAACGCTGCCGCACGTCGACGGCCCCTACGCGCCGTACGCCGGTTACGACCGCGCCGTGGCGGACAACATCCGGTTCAGCGTGTCCGCCCCGGTACGCCGCGCTGTTCTGACGCCACCGGTTGCTAAGGTGCCCCGTTTCCAGCATGTCTTTTTGTTTTATTTCGAGAACGAGGATTTCGGCTCGATCATCGGCAACACCAGGCAGGCTCCGTACCTGAACAGCCTGCTGCCGCATGCCAGCCTGCTCAGCAACTTCTTCGCCGAGGAACACCCGAGTGACGCCAACTACCTCGCGCTCGCTGGCGGCAGCACGTTCGGCGTCCCGCTGACCGACCCGCTCGAGGAGAACTCGCAGTACACGATCAACGCTCCGAATATCGGCGACCTGGTCGACTCCGCGCACGAAAGCTGGAAGGCGTATCTGCAGAGCGCGAACGGGCCGTGCGACGACACAGTGCACGGCTATTACTGGGACGACGACATGCCGATGACGTACTTCGCCGACGTCCGGGACCGGCCAGCGTATTGCTCGGCGCACCTGGTGCCGTTGCAGGCCATGCAGGCTGACCTGGCCAGCGCTGCGACGACGCCGAACTTTGCCTGGGTCAGCCCCGATGACTGCAGCGACATGGAAGGCTGCGGGATCGCGGCCGGCGATGACGTTCCTGCGGGCTGAGCTCGGCGAGATCATGCGGTCACCGGCCTGGCGGACCCAGCGGTCGCTGGCGATCATCACCTTTGACGAGGACGGCTACGACTACCAGCGGCCGGCCCAGCGGGTAGCGACCATCATGATCGGGTCCGCGGGAGTGCGGCAGGGCTACGTCTCCCGCGTCCGGTACACCCATTACAGCCTGCTGCGCACGATCGAGGGTGCCCTCGGCACCGGCACGCTGACCGCGAACGACCGGTACGCGCAGCCGGTCAACGACGTGTTCCTGCCGGGCGAGGCTTTGCCGGGCGAGGCTCTGCCGGGCGAGGCTTTGCCCGTGCAGCCTGTGCCTGCGGCCACCTCGACGACGACAGCAGCGGCGGCGGGCGCCGGAGCGGCTGCGGTTCGGACGTCCGCCAGGCCGGCCGGGGACGGGGTCGCGGCCAGCGCCGAAGCAGCAGACCGCGTTCGTGGTGAACTCGGCGTCGGACTCGGTGACGCCGGTCAACCTGGTCACCCGGCGCGCTGACAAGCCGATCCGGGTCGGTGCGGATCCGCAGGCTATCGCGCTCACTCCGAACGGGCGCATGGCATACGTGGTCAACTCTGGCTCAGGCACGGTCACCCCGATCGCTACCGGCACCAGGCGGCCGGGCACGGCGATCCCGGTCGGCAGCGACCCGCAGCAGATCGCGATCACGCCGGACGGGCGCACCGCGTACGTGACGAACGAAGGCTCCGATTCGGTGACGCCGATCGACCTCGCCACCGGGGTCGCCGGAACCCCGATCCCGGTGGGCAGCGAGCCGCGGGGCATCGCGATCACGCCGGACGGGCGCACCGCTTTCGTGCTCGACTGGGGCGGCTCTTCGGTGACGCCGATCAGCGTTGCGTCGGGTCAGGCGGGCAGCCCGATCCGGGTCGGCGGCTACCCGTTCGCGATCGCGGTCGCACCGGATGGCGGCGCCGTCTACGTGGCTAGCTACGGCTCGGACACCGTCACGCGGATCAGCACCGGCACGCTGAGCGCCTGGCGACCGGTCCGCGTCGGCCAGGCCCCGAACGCGCTGGCCGTGAGTCCGGACGGCAGGACAGTCCTCGCCGTCAACGGGGACTCGGACACGGTGACACCGGTCAGCGCGGCCGGGTCCAGGCGGTCCTGGCGGTCCTGGCGGCCCGCAGCCGGTCGCGGGCACTGCTGTCCCGGTTGGTTACTCGCCGACGGCTGCCGCGATCACCGAGTCCGGGCAGACAGCGTTCGTCGTCAACACGATTTCCGGAACGCTGACGCCGGTCTCGCTGACGTCCGGGCAAGCCGGAAAGCCGGTGTCGGTCGGTGCTTACTCCTACCCGACCGCGATTGTGCTGGCCCCATCCGGGTCTATCGCCGTTGTTGTGGACTCTTACGGCGGACAAGTGACGCTGGTCAACACCAGTTCCCGGCGCGCGCTCAAGAGCATCGACGTGGGCGGCTACCCGGTTGCGGCGGCGATTGCGCCTTAGTACTAGGCCTCGGAGGCACAGACCGGAAAATCGGGGACCTTAGCTGGGCGTGCGGCAGCGCCGGCGGAGCCGGCTCATGGCCCGCCGGTGAGTGGCCGTAGTTATGCGGCCGGGGTGATGGTGACGGTGTATCCGAGTGCCTGGAGCTGGCGGATGTGGTTGCGGGCGTTCTTGTTTTTGTCGATCTTGTTCTGGTAGTGGTCGGGGCCGAGGTCGGCGAAGCGGGCGCGGGGGTCGTGCAGCAGGTGCCAGATGATGACCAGGATGGACCGGGCGACGGCGACCTGGGCTTTGGCTTTCCCGCGGCGGCGGGCGATGCGGTGGTAGCGCTCGCCGAGGAAGGTGGCGGTGCCGGCCGCGCCGATGGCGGCCTGGCCGAGGTAGCCGCGCAGGTAGGTGTTTCCCTGGCCCTTGGCCTGCCGGCTGCGGGAGCCGGACTGGATGGCGCGCGGGCATCCGCAGGCCCGGGACACCAGGTGCGCGGCATCGGGGAACCGGGACATATCCAGGCCGGTTTCGGCGATGATCGCGGCGGCCAGGCCGGCGCTGATGCCGGGGATCTCATCGAGGCGGGCGGCCGCGGGCGCCACCGGCGCGTCGGCGGGGGTGCCGGCGCCGGGGCCGGTGGTGCCGTCGGCGTCGATGCCCCAGGCGGCGCGGATCATGGTGAGCTGCTCGCTGATCAGGATGTTCAGCCGGGTGATCCGGGTGTCGATGAAGTCGATCTGGTCGAGCAGCATCTGCGCGAGCTCGCCGTGGTGGTCGGTGAACATGCCGGTCAGCGCCTGCACCAGGGCGTCGTGCCTGGCGCGCATCCGGCCGCGGGCCAGGGCGGCCAGCACCTGCGGGTCGCGCTCGCCGGCGATCAGCGCGGCGATCATGTCCCGGGCCGAGACGGTGGTCAGCGTGGACGCCACCGCCGACACCTTGATCAGCGCGTCCTCGAGCAGCTTCTCCAGCCGCTGCCAGCACCGGGTCCGGTCCTGAGTCAGGTGAGTGCGTGCCCGGGTGTAGTGCCGCAGCGCCCGGATCTCGGCCGGCGGCACGAAGCTGGGCCGAAGCAGCCCGTTCTCGGTCAGCCGGGCCAGCCACATCGCGTCCAGCCGGTCGGTCTTAGGCAGGCCGGGCAGGTTCCTGGCCTGGCTGGCATTGACCAGCTGCACCTGCAGCCCGGCCGCTTCCAGCGCGTAAAACCAGATCCGCCAGTAATCGCTGGTCGACTCCAGCGTCACCTTCTCGATCCGCTGGGCCGTCAGCTGCCCGGCCAGCGCCTGCACCGCGTTCATCGTGGCCGGCACCTCCCAGACCGCGGCCTGCCGGGCACCGGGCCGGGACGGGTGCGGCAGCCGGGTGCACACCATCCCGGCGGCCTTGGCCACATCGACCGCGGCGACCCGCTCGAAGGCCCGCTCGTGCTCCTCATCGTCGATAACCTGCGGCTTGCTCACCGCGGCCTCCCTATGCTTGTGCCGATGGGATAACCAGCGGGCTGCCCGGGGGCCCGGTCAAGGCAAGATGCCGGAATACAGACCGTCGTGCTCGAGGCAACAACAAGCGACCCGAAGGTCAAGGCCCCGGCGCCAGGCATTTCAGCGGGCTCGCATCCCACTGTGCAACGGCGTCACGGGCAGCCCGCACACATCCTGCCGCCCGCCGCGCCGCCACCGCAGCCACATCAGCCACCACGCGGCCGGCCCCCCCCGCCCGCGCCCGCCCGGATTTTCACGCGGTGCGGCCGCCCCTGCCGGGGGCGAGAAGGCATTTCATGCGTCCGTCAACCACAAACCAGGGCATAGTGGGGCGTGAATCTGCACAAACGCATGAAACGTCGCCGCTGCCGGCTTTGCGGGTGTCGCGGACTAGCGCGACAGGGCCTCGGCGATCGCTCGTGCCGCGTCGGTGGTCACCCGGATCTTCGAGCTGAGTGCCGTCGGCCAGGTCGACAGTTTCGCCACCACAGTCTGGCTCGGGACGTGCACGAACACGTTCTGGCCGTTGATGCCCGCCGCGTAAAAGAACGGCACCGACGGCTCGCACACCCACCAGCAGTTCCGGTAGTGCGCACCTGCCGGGAATCCGGGCGCGTCACCCGCCGCTGCGAACGCCTCTGCGCCATCTGGCGCGCCGGCGATCGTGTCGCTGATCCAGGCGGGCGGCACGACCTGGTACCGGCGCGCGGCGCCACCTCCCGCGGCGAACAGCAGGCCGAACCTGCCCAGGTCGCGCAGCGTCGCGCAGATTCCGCCGTCCGCCATCGCGTTGCCGTGCGCGTCGACAGTGATCTCGGCGTCGAACTCCGCTCCCATCGGCTGCCAGACCAGCCTGGCGATGAGTTCGTGCAAGCGGGCGCCGCCGGCTTTCTCCAGCACCCAGCCGAGCACGTCGGTAAGGATCGACCGGTACCGGAACGGACCGCCGTGCTCGCCGTCGTTGTACAGCGTCGCGTAGTAGTGCAGCGCGTCGGCCGGCCGAGCCTCCGGGCCGTCCGGCCGCCACAGGTATACCCGCTCGTAGGTCCTGACGTCAGACTCCGGGTTGTCGTAGGTCTCGTCGAAATGCGTGCCCGCTCGCATGTCCAGCAGGTGCTGCACGGTCGCTCCCTGGAACGACGTGCCCGTCAACTCCGGCACGATCTTCTCGACCGGCGCGGACACGTCTAGCTGGCCAGCGGCTGCCAGCACCCCGGCTACTGATGAGACCACCGACTTCGACACCGACATAAGCAGGTGCGGGGTGTCCGGGCCCATGCCGTTGAAGTACTGCTCGGTGACGATCCGGCCGCGGTGCAGCACCAGGAAACCATCGCTATACGTCTCGGCCAGCATCTCGCCGACCGTCAGTTCGCGGTCTCCTGAGCGGAACGCCAGCCCGGACAGGTCGCGCTCGGCCCGCGGGAGCGACCGCGGGCGCCCGTCGCCACGGCTGATCCTGACCGTGGGCATGAGCTCGCGAATGTGCTGGAACGCCCACCGGTTGAACGGCGGTTCCTGCCAGTTCCCGAGCGTTACCAGCGATTCAGGCGGGAACGGCGGCGGTCCGGCCATCAGCGGACTGTCGCTGCCCGCCTGGCTCGCACTGCTTGGCTGGGGAGGGGGAACGGCCATCAGCCCAACTTAGTGGACTGTGCGCCGGCCGCCGGGCGGACTTTGAGCGTGCTGGCTCGGTCCTGGTAATCACATCGGCAGTTAAACCATTGACACCGGCGCCGGATCAAGGGCGGCTTTGCGGCGGTCGCCACCCTCCGAGGGGACGCGCATAAGGTCAGCGTCCGACAAAAGAACGCCGGAGCACGCATTCGAGTGCCGCGTCAGACTCGGCCGGTGAGCCGCGTCGTGACCTCCTGGACTATCCACGCGTTGCCGTCGGGATCGTCAAAGGAGAAGAACGACCCATAGCTCGTGCGGGTGGGGTCGGGGCCGGTGAGCCGTGCCTCTGGCGGGAACGACACGCCGTGCCACATCTCACTCGCATTAATGCCGCGGCCGACGAGCTCGTCATGAGCCGACTCGATGTCGGAGACGGTCAGCGTCCCCTCGGCAGAGCCAGGCGCAGCCGTCGTGATTCCCTTGCCAAACGTAACCGAGCACTCGGAGCCCGGAGGCGTGTACTGGACAAGGCGAACGTTGTCGGCCGGGACCTTATCGTGGTCGAACTTCCAACCCAAGGCATCGTAGAACTGCTTGGATCGCTCGACGTCCGACACCGGGATAACGTGGACCTCTAGGTGCATATCGACCATGTCGAACTCCCCGCAATTCCGAGACCGGTTCAATGCCCGGCCGCTGATAGAGGCCGCTGCGGCTACATCGCGTTCATGCTCGCGCGCGACATGGACAAACCATCGGCCGAGTAGGCATCAGGGCACGCGCAGATCATCGAGTCGCCTAGTCTGCGGCATTACTGGCGTCGTGGGTTATGTCCGTTTCAGGACTCGCTGGTAATGAAGAGTTTGGCAAGGGAGGTGCCGGCGAACCTCTCGCCCATCAAGCGAGCGAAAAGCAGCACCGAGCTGCGTGGACGGTGGTTCACCACCAGGTGCTGGGCCTTCCCGGCGGCGTTGCGGGTAACTGTGACGACAACGCTGGTTGGCTCGCCGCTGATCTGGCAGTGGTAATCCTCGAGGAAGCCGTTCTCGCCATAGTCACCGGTGAAGCTGAACTCCTGGTGCTCATACAGCTCGCGGGCCGCGACGACGATTGACCGGACGGCCTCCGCACCCTGCGCAGTACCCTGCATCGCCGCGCCCTCCCCGGTGACGTCGTCGGCCAGGTTGTCTAGCCACCACCGGTAGTAGGGGCTGCCCATGTATGTCATGCCGTGCCTCCCCGCAGAATCCGGCAGCGAGCCGGATGCTATGCCGGGCCGGATGCTGTGTGTGCTACCCCCTCGTGCCGCCGCCCTATCAGCCCTCTAGGGCACCGACGTCGCGGTCCGCCCCGGGATCGCCAACGCCGAGCCTCCCTGGGCTAGGTGCACGATCCGGGTCTTTGCCACCTTGGGCTCCAGCCCGAGCCCGGTCAGCAGAACCGTCAGCCGCGCTAGCGCGGCCTGACGCGCTGCGCATGCCGAGGTTTGAATTCGGTGGACAGGCGGCCCGCGCGGTCGTCACAGTCACCGCATGGACATTCGCATTCAGTGCCTGTGCGTGGACGCTGCCGAGCCGAAGAAGATCGCCTCGTTCTGGGAGGCAGCTCTCGGCTGGCGCCGGACCTTCGACGAGGACGACGAGGTGTGCATCGAGCCGCCGAAGGGCAGCCCGGAGGACGGCGTCGCGCCGGACATCCTGTTCCTGAAGGTGCCCGAGGGCAACTAGACAGTCTCCAAAACACACACCGCGCTGAGCGCGAGCAGTACGAACACTTCTGCTCGGCCGTTATCCGGCAGCTGGCGACGACAAGATGCAGGCTGCGCCTGCGGCGGATCGCGGACCTTGACGGTGACTGACTTGCGTCCATATCATCCGGGCATCGTCGGCCGGCGTGGTCCGGCGCGAAGGATCGTGCTGCGGTCGGGAGGGACACGCCGTGAGCGAACTATGGCAGCGAGGCGCAGCAGAACTGGCAGCCATGATTCGCAGTCGCGAGGTCAGCACCCGCGAGGTCGTCCAAGCGCACCTCGACCGGATCGAAGCGGTCAACCCGCAGGTGAATGCCGTCGTCCGCGTGCTGGCCGATCAGGCCTTTGCGGCCGCTGACGCGGCCGACCAGGCAGTCGTGGACGGAACCAGCCTTGGCCCGCTGCATGGCGTGCCGTTCACGGTCAAGGAGAACGTCGATCTGGCGGGCACACCGACAACTCAGGGAGTCCCGGCCCTAGCTGAGGCGGTGGCGCCCGTCGACGCCCCGGCCGTCGAGCGGTTGCGCGCGGCTGGTGCGATACCGATCGGCCGCACCAACCTGCCGGACTTCGCGTTGCGCGTCCATACCGACTCT
Organism: uncultured Actinomycetota bacterium; assembly: GCA_963831615.1. Classification (GTDB taxonomy): domain Bacteria; phylum Actinomycetota; class Actinomycetes; order Streptosporangiales; family Streptosporangiaceae; genus JAJYUU01. The sequence goes on from CAWHQU010000011.1 coordinate 1,206,707, forward strand.
GCCCTGCACGGCCCCACCCGCAACCCATGGAACCCGGCCCGTACTGCAGGTGGGTCGAGCGGCGGCGAAGCCGCAGCACTGGCTACTGGCATGAGCCCGCTCGGCCTCGGCAATGACATCGGCGGATCGTTGCGCAATCCCGCGCACTGCTGCGGCGTCGCGTCGATCAAGCCGTCCACTGGCTCGGTGCCATCCGCGACTGTGATTCCGCCGGAGGACAGGTTCATGGCGTTCCAGCTGATGGCCGTCGAAGGGGCCATGGCGCGCCGGGTCGCCGACGTCAGGACCGGCTTCACCGCGATCGCGGGCCAGCACCCGAGGGATCCGGTCAGCGTCCCGGCAATGTTCACCGACCTGGCTCCGGGTCAGCCGCTGAAGGTCGCCGTGCTCCCGGAGCCGCCGGGCGGTAGCACCCACCCCGGGGTAGCCGCGGCGGTTCGCGCTGCCGCCGCCGCGCTAGCGGACGAGGGTTTCGAGGTCGCTGAGACCCTGCCGCCGGACTATGAGCTGGCGCTGGAGCTGTGGGGCACGATTCTTGCGGCCGACCTGCGAATCATGAAGCCGGTGCTCGACCAGTTCATGGGCGCTGACGGCCGGAAGGTCATCGGCGGTTTTCTCGACTCTATGGGCGCACCCGACATGACCGAGTGGGCGGGGGCGCTCACAGCGAGAAACGGGCTCGCCCGCCGCTGGAGCATGTGGTACCAGGACTACCCCCTGCTGCTGAGCCCCGTCTGGTCCCAGCCCGCGTTCCCCGTGGGCTTCGACCTGGCCGAGCCAGACGGCACCCGCGACACCCTGGAGCTGATGCGCCCGGTCCTTCCTGCCAATCTGCTCGGTACCCCAGCCGCAGTGGTGCCCGCAGGTATGGCCGACGGCATTCCGGTCGGCGTCCAGGTAATGGGAGATAGATACACAGAGCTTCGCTGCCTAGCCGTTGCCGAGCTCATCGAGCAGCGACTTGGCACGCTCACCCCGATCGACCCTGTCGCCATCTGACGGCTTCGGCCATTTCTCGTGTGTGTGCTGTCTCAATCCGCGGAGTGCTCCCGCGCCGAGGCAGGACCGTGCTGGACAGCCCGAAATCCGGTGGACACTGGCGTCTGGCTGACCAAGAGTCGGGCTCATGGACATTCGCATCCAGTGCCTGTGCGTGGACGCTGCCGAGCCGAAGAAGATCGCCTCGTTCTGGGAGGCAGCTCTCGGCTGGCGCCGGACCTTCGACGAGGACGACGAGGTGTGCATCGAGCCGCCGAAGGGCAGCCCGGAGGACGGCGTCGCGCCGGACATCTTGTTCCTCAAGGTGCCAGAAGACAAGGCCGCTAAGAACCGGCTGCACCTGGACCTGCGGCCGAGGGACCAGGCCGCTGAGGTCGCCCGGCTGGAAGCTCTCGGTGCTCGCCGGGTCGACGTTGGCCAGGGCCCGGAATCCACTTGGGTAGTTCTCGCAGATCCGGACGGCAACGAGTTCTGCGTTCTCAGGGCACTGCGTCCGGAGGAACTGGCTGCCCAGCAGGAGGGCTAGCGAACAACCTGGCCCGGTTTTACTCCGATGTCAGACAGGAAACGGGCGCCGACGCCACCGCAACCCCGCGGGGCGCAGCCTTGTCCGGTTGGTGGTGCCCACTGGTTGGCGTTGAGCCAGAAGTAATTGACCAGGTTGTAAGTCTGGTCGTATTCGCGAACAATCTTGGTGGCGGTTACTGGATGCCCGTCGGCATCGGTCGCTAGTCCTGCCATGATCGGCACAGTCGCGCTCACGGCACGGATCGCCGCCACCGACTGCGAGACGTAGCTGGAGAACGCGCCGGGATGCTGGTCGGTTTTCTGCGACTGGATCGAGATCACGTCAGCGTAGGGCGCGGCCGCTACCTCGACCGCTATCTCGCTGGCCATGGTGGGTTCGAAGACCGATTCGATGATGAATACGCCGTTCGCATGCGCTAGCTGCGCGGCAGCTTTGATGTAGTACTCCGGGTGGGATTGCTCACGCGAGGGAGTCCACTTCCAGATCTCCTGATCGAACAGGATGGTCATGCCTGGCCTGACCTTGCCGGCAGCGATGGCCTTCTGGAGCGTCCAGTAGCTGGCGTAAATCGGCACTTGCCCTTTGCGGCACGGTCCGGTCTTTGATGCGTACGGCGGTGCGGTGCCCAGACCGCACGCGATCCAGTTAAAGTCGGGCGCGTATTTCTTGCCGATAGCGGCGAGATCATTCTGCTTGATGAAAGCCAGCTTGCTGGGCCCCGGTGCGGCGGAAGCGTAAGAGCGTCCGGCGCCATACAAGCTGCTCAGTGCAGCGACGCTAACGAGCGTGATCGCAACAACCAGAATGCCGCGCTTCACGATAGCCCCTTCTCGCTACGCGGCGGACCGGGCAGGAAATAGATCCGGGCCGGGCTCTATAGCGGATGACCGGGCTGCGATTGTGTCGCGTCCCGTCGCATCACGCATTTCCAGTCGCCATCATGTCGAAGGCGATTCTGCGTTTTATGACGAGCTGCACGCAAGGGGAGATCTCCCCAGGCAGGGACGCCACTCCATAGCGTGATCAGAAGACGCGGAGGGGTGTCCGAATCCTCTGTGCTCAGCGGCAATCAGGGTTATCCCAGCCGCTAGCTGGTCACGCGTCCGCTAGCGCAGCGATGCGTCTAGCGCTGCGGTCAGCACCTCCGCGATCTGGCCTAGTTCCTCAGCGGAGATCACGAATGGCGGCGATACCTGCAGCGCGACGCCGCGCAGCAGCCTGGTAATGACGCCGCGCTCACGTGCCGCGGCTACCACCCGGGCACCGAGCCCGGGATCGGCTTCCCTGGCCCCCTGCGCGAACTCGATGCCCGCGAGCAGGCCCGCGCCGGTGCGTACCTCACTGACCAGCTCGTGCTCGGCAAGGGGCGCGAGCGCCGCCGCCAGCACGGGCTCAAGTTCCGCGACGCGGCGAACGAGTTGCTCGCGCTCGATGATGTCCAGGTTGGCCAAGCCGACCGCGCAAGCGGCCGGGTGACCTGAGTAGGTATAGCCGTGCCGGAAGATCTCCGCTGACCCGGACCGCCAGAACGGCTCGGCCACCCTCGGGCTTGCGATGACCGCACCGAGCGGGAGGTAACCCGACGTCAGCCCCTTGGCCAGCGTCATCATGTCCGGCTCGATCCCGTACCGCTGGCTGCCGAACCACGACCCGGTCCTGCCGAAGCCGGTGATGACCTCGTCGGCGATGAACAGGACATCGGCGTCCCGGCAGATCTGCTGTACTTCGGTCAGGTAGCCCTCCGGCGGGAAGTACACGCCGCCAGCGCCGACGACCGGTTCGCAGATGAACGCCCCGACCCGGTCGGCACCGACCTGGTCGATCATCTTGGCCAGCGCGGCCGCGTCGTCCCACGGGACATGCTCGACCAGCGTCACGAGCGGACCGAACGGCTCGGTGTTCACCGAGATACCGCCCAGCGAGGTGCCGTAGGCGTTGACGCCGTGATAAGCGTGCGACCGTCCGATGATCACCTGCTTGGCTGGCCGTCCGACCGCGCGCCAGAATGCACGGCTCAGCTTGGCCGCCGTGTCGACCGCATCCGAGCCGCCGCCGGGAGTGAGAAACACCTTGGCGCCGGCGATCGGGACGAGTCCGGCCACACGTTCCGCCAGCGCCTCGGCCGGCGGGTTGGAGAAGACCTCGTAGGTCTGATAACAGGCCAGCTGGTGCATCTGGGTGGCAGCCGCGTCACCCAGTTCGACGCGGCCGTGACCGACGTTGCAGTACCACAGGCTGGCAAGGGCATCGAGGTAGGGCCGTCCATCCGAGTCGTATACGGTCGCACCGTCGCCGCGGACTATCTGGACGGCATGCCCGGCCAGAGCGGCCATGTTGGCGAATGGATTCCACATGGCCGACATCCCGGCCGCGCCGTCCGTTTGCGGCATTTCACGCCGTCCCTTCGATTGGTCCTGGCTGCTCAATCTATCGGCGCGCCGGAGCTGACGCTTCCTGGCGGCTGGCATGGCCTGGGCGCGTCGCCGCTCAGCCTGCCAGCCACCGGTCTGCTAGCTCGGTGGCCCAGTCCCCTGCGGTTTCGCTTGCCGCTGGCGGCTCGGCGACGACGACGAACTCGGTGACGCCAGCTTCGGCAAGCGCGGGCAGCATATCCGGGCCGCAGCCGGATACCGACACGGCGATGCTCAGGTCGCGTAGCTGCCTGCCGCGTCGGCCGCACTGGTCGGCTAGGACTTGCAGCCGGTCCGGCACCTCGGCTGCGGAAAGGTTGAATCCGTACCAGCCGTCGCCGAACTCGGCGACACGACCGAGCGCTGCGTCGGTAGTTCCGCCAACGATTACCGGAAGCTTCCGGCCGTGCACTGGCCTCGGATTGACGCGCACTGAATCGAAGTTCACGAACTCGCCGCGGAAGCTCGCCACGTCCTCCGCCCAGACTTGCCTGATAGCGGCCACGTACTCGGCCGTGCGCGCGCCTCGGCGGGCGAACGGAACACCGAGGGCGGCGAACTCGTCGGCCGACCACCCGATGCCGATGCCGAGCGAGAACCGGCCACCGGACAGCACATCCAAGGTGGCCGACTGTTTGGCCACGAGCAACGGGCTGTGCTCAGGCAGCAGCAATATGCCGGTCGCCAGCCTGATCCTGCGGGTGCAGGCCGCCGCGAAGCTCAGTGCGAGGAGCGGATCGAGCCAGTCCGCGTCCGGCGCCACCGCGATCTTGCCGTCGTCGGAGTACGGATAGCGGGACTTCGGCTCGTCGACCATGATGACGTGCTCGCCGCACCAGAGGGTGGCGAAGCCAAGCTGGTCAGCTCGCCCGGCAACCGCCGCCACGACCTCTGGCTTACTCCCGTTGCCGATGCCGAGCACGTGCAGGCCGACTTTAATTCCGGCCCGGTGGCCGACGGCCCCGTCCTCCAGGGCACTGTGGTTGCGGGTGCTGTCACGGCCCGCCGGACTGATCGCGGTCATCTGCGGTACTTACCCGGTCGGACCGGGCAAGCCTAAGGAGAACCTGCGACCAGGCTGCCGGACCAGTCAGGACCTTTTACCGGACTGCAGCTGATAGCAGGCTGGAGCCCGATTGGCCGGGTACGCGGGGGGCAGCTGACAACCATGGGAAAGCTCCAGGCCGGAAAGGCCGCTCTCCTTGTCACTGGAGCAGCGGTGATCGCGGGCTGCGGCGGAGTTCCTGCCCCCGTTCCGCCTCCAAACCCGGTCGGTACGACCACCGCCGCCGGCAACTACACGGCGCAGGTGCCGTCAAGCGGGCAGCATCGGGCCACGCTGGCGGTCGACAGCGGTGCCGCCACGCTCACGGTGACCGCTGCGGCGATCCCCGGCAGCCTGCTGACGACTTCGGCACCAGGGAACTCAGGCATCCGCCCCCAGCTGGTCGCCTCGCCTAACCAGGTGCAGCTTTCCCTGTTCAATACGGGCCAGCGCGGCCCAAGCGCGGTGTCGGTTGAGCTGAGCACTGCCGTTACCTGGCAGCTTCAGTTCAACGGCGGAACCAGCCAGACAGTGCTGAACCTGACCAATTGCAACGTCGCCGGAGTCGATTTCACAGCCGGCTCGGGCCTGATCCAGATCGCCCTGCCCCGGCCCTCCGGAACTGTCACGATCACCCTCGCTGGCGGCGCCAGCCAGGTCAGCCTGACCGTGCCGGGCGGAGTTCCGACCCGCCTGCGCCTGGAGGGCGGCGCTTCGGCCGCGACCTTGACCGGCCAGGCGCACGTGAGCCTCGGCCGGGGGACCGTACTGTCCTCGCCTGGGTGGGCAAAAGCAGTAAACAAGTACGACGTCGACGCCCCGGCCGGAATTGGCGCGATCTCGGTGGTCGGCTAGCAGGCTGGCTAGCCGACGTGCAGCGTGGCCACCCGCCGGTCTCCCGCCAGACCGGATCCGGGCATACGGCTTAGAACTGCGCTTTCAGCCCCTCGATCTCGCGGGCCCGGGCGCGCAGTTGCTCGTAGGCCGGCCGCTCCCGGATGCGGGCCAGCGCCCACCGCACGGCATCCGCGCGGTTAGTGGCAATGCCAGCCGTAATGAGTGTGTCGAGCGTTTCGAGATCTGTCGGCCCGAGCCTGGCCATTACCGGCGTCAGGTCACCGCCCGCCAGGGCCCGAGCTTCGAGCGACCGGGGTGGCCGGCTGAGCACGATGGCAACCCCGTCGCTGGCGTCGCCGAGGTCGCCGAAGTGGATCTCTAGCCGACGCGCTTCGGGCACCCTGACTGAGAGTTCGTCGCGGAATTTCTCAAGCTCCCGGCCATAGGCCCGGGCGAAGTCCTGAGCGACCTGCTTGCGCTCCTCCCGGTCGCCAGGAGCCGCGACGAACACCCGAACAACGAGTTCTCCGGGCTCGACGACGGCTTCATCGCCGTATTGCAGCAGCGCAACCTGTTCGATCGCGCCGCCGGGGAACCTGCCCTTAACTTCGTCTTCGATCAGTTGCCGCACCTGATCGAGGGCTGCTTGCTCCATCTGCTGCTCCCGCTCTGATTACCTCTGTAATCAAGGTAACTCGGGTAACTCCTCTCGATCGAGCCATTTTCTGCTCTGGCTGCGGCCTAAGCGAGTAGGCAGGAGCAAGCGTGCGGAACCGGACGAGGGGTGAGCAGAAAAGCAGGCCCCGCTACCGCGCCGGGGCATAGTGCCGAGCCTGCCCGGCAAGCCGCCGGTATAGCGCCGCAGTATCAGGATGCGGTTCGCCGCCAGGCGCGATGTCCTCGATCGCATCAAGGCAACGGTGCCAGGCTTCAGTAACCCCGGCCATGTTCCCTGCGGCGTGCTCGGCCCGCATCAGGACGCGCCACAACTGCTCAGCTGACGACTCAGCCAGCAGGCCCGATCTGGCGGCCTTCGCCGCAGCGCGCGGCGAGCCGCCCGCCAGCTCAAGTTCGGCGAGCGTCTCGGCTGCGTCCACAACCTCGGCGCGCACGGTCTCGATCAACGGGACGTCGATCCACCAGAAATAGCTGCCGGTGAACGGCTGCCCGCCGATCAGCGAGACTGCCGCGCGCAAATCGGCTGCTTCACCGGACGCCGCAAGTTCGCGGAACTCGGTCCAGTCAAGCGACGCGTCGGGATGCAGCAGGTAATGGCCGTTGCCCGCGTGAATGACGTGCTCCTGCCCGTCACCGGCGGGCCCGAGGCGTCGCCTGGTCCTGGCAATGATCTGCCGGACGGCATCAGTCGGCTTCGGGTGATCCGGGTCCGCGCCGAGGATGCTGCACAGTGCCGAATTGGACAAGCCGGCCGGCGCCGCAAGCGCGAGGGCCAGCACTAGCTCGGCTTGCTTGGGCTGGAGTTGCTCAGCCGCGCCTGTGATCACGAATGGGCCGAGGACTCTGACTCGCAAGGACTCGTGGAGGCCGGACGCAGCCTGTGCCGGTCTCCGGGATCCCGGCATGTCAACAGGCTGAGCAGGCTCATCGCCGGCGAGCGGATTGCGGGCGTCTTGCAACGGCATGTCCGCAGCCCGCGACGACACGGCCTGCGTCTGCTGAGGCTCGTTCTCAGCCACCGACCGCTGCGGACCGGACGCTTGCTGATCGGCCAGCTGCTGATCGGCACGCAGCGGGAGCCACGGCGGCGCCGCGTATGCCGCATGCGGCTCGTCTGCTGCCTCGACATCGTCGCGCTCCGCAGCGACCGCGAAGAGCGTGGCGATCGCGTCATAGTCGGCTGCTGACAGCGCGCGCGGCCGTACGGTGATCTGCAATGGCACCACGTTTGCGATGATCCCGTCGGGTGCATGCGGGTCGGGCGCCAGTTGCAGCGCTGCGGGCGCCATCCGCCCGTCGGGCGCTTCCGGGTCGCCTGCGACCAGAGCCGCAATCCCGCCGGGCCCGTCCTCGGCCAGCTCAAGGAGCCGCAGCAACTGCGGGGATGTGGGTTTGACGCGGCTGATCAGGAGCGTCAGGCTCCAGTCCTCGTTGTCCGGTTCGGCCAGTCGCAGCTCGCGGACGTCAGCCGGAGCACGCGCGGCGATCCGTGGCCCGGTCACAGCACAACGGGCCTCGATTAGTGAGAGCGCCTCGTCCAGTGAGCCGCAGTGCTCGGCGCGACCGAGAACGTCAAGTTCGTCAAAGCCGACGAGGATCAGCTCGTACCAGCCACTCCACTGACCGGTGGCGAGCTCGGTGCCTGTCGTCGAGACGACACGGTCAACGAGGCCAGGCGGGCCGTCACATCCGGTTACCTGAATCGCCTCGAGGTCGAGCAACAGGTATCCGGTGCCGGTCGCACCGACCGTGACCAGGCCGGGAAGCAGATGGCAGGGCAGGCCTGCCGCGCTTCGGGCGGGACCGGCGGTCGCCGAATCACGGGACAAGGCCGCCGTTGCCGGCAATTCAAGCTGCCAGCACATTCCTTGCCGGCCTGGACTGATGCAGTACGGCGCAGGTGGCGCGTCGGGCGCGGGGGCGGCGAGCAGGACTTCCAGAACGTCTGGCGTTACGTGCAATCCGACGATCTCGGGCAGCATCTGGCCGGCGCTGACTATTCCGGCTTCGAGGCTGGCTAGCGCGTCGCGCAGAGTCTCCAGTGGAACAGTCTCCGCGGGCCCGGCTGCGCGGATCCGCTGCTCGGCTGCCAGGACCCCGCGGTCGGCCGGCAGTGCTATCCGGCGACCGCGGCGCCGATCTTGCCGTTGCCGCCAGCGCATCATTGCCAGGCTGGTCAGGACCGCGCCGGCCAGCGCCCCGGTGACGAAGACCGCCGCCTGCGGGAACTGACCAGTAGCCGGCACCGCGATCGCCGTGGACTGATACCGAGCTTCGTCGCCAGCGACTCGGCTGCCTCTGTCCGATGACGGGCTGGCAATCGCGCGAGCCGGCGAGGTGCCGGTTCGCTCGACGGCCCCGTTCCCGTGAGGAGAACTATCGGCCTGACCCACGGCGGCGTGCGGTCGGGCGACGGAGTACCCGGCAGCCCGGTGCCGGCGGCGGTAATGCGGGTCGTTGGTAACGTGACCGGAATGCTGGCTGGCTGTCGCGGGGCTGGCGGGTGGCTGGCCGGTACCAGCACCGGCAGGCACGAGTAGCTGCCAGCCCGGTTCGATCAGCGCCGGATTCACGAAGACCTGACCATCGGCCATGTCATGGCCGTAGTTCAGACTGGCGATCTCCGGGTACCGGTCGCCTGCGCCGAGGTAGCGCTGCGCAATGGACCACAGGCAGTCGCCGCTACGGACCGTGACGATGCGGGCAGCCCTGTCAACAGGGTGGTCGACGGCCAGCAACTCCGATGAGTGGCTCGCGGGCGACTGGCTGCTGACGGCAGTCACCGCCGCTGACAGCGTGATGGCGGGCGGCGCAGTAAAAGCGAGCATCGCGAGCGCGACCAGGCGAGCGGCGACGCCCTGCATCCCGCCGGCATGAAGGTGCGGGGCGCGGCGGCGGAGGATCGCGGCCTGCGCCTCCGCCAGCACGCAGCTGCTGAACAGCAGCCAGGCCAGCCATGAACAGTCCCGGATGATAGCCAGCAGCAGCGTCCCGTCGTCCTGCCTGGCCGCAGCGGCCGCGACCTGGTGCCAGCTTGCGACGTGGCTTGGCAACGGTGAACCGCTGAACCGGTACAGCACCACTGGCAAACCCACGACGGCGGACGCAAGCACCGCGAGTGCCGCCAGCCCGGTGCCCAAGCTCCGTGCACGATGCATCACGTCGCCCCTGTCACGCCGGCGACCAGCGATGCCGTCGCTGTGCCTGTGCAGGTAAAGGAATCAACACCGATCATGGACAGAAACCTGGTCGGCTCGGTGATGGTCACGCTGACCTGAATTGCGCGGGTACCGATCGCGGTCACCCTGTACTGGTCGTAGCCGGCGGCGATGAGGTAGCTGCGCGCCGCGTCAGTCGCCTGTCGCTGATCGACGACGAAGGTGCCCGAGGAGTAAGCGCTTGATTCGTCGACGGTCGTCGCACCCGCCCTCGCGGCTTCCTGTGCCAGCGCGACCGCGTTCTGGTCTGCCTCAAGCTTGGCTCCTCCGTCGACCACGATCCCGGCCAGTGCGGCCAGTGCCACGAACAAGATCACGATCATCAGTGACAGGCCGCCGCGCTCGGGATCCTGACCCGCCAGCACGCGCATCGGAGCTCACCGCGACCGGTAAATGTCGAGCGGACTGGTGAAGCCGGCCTCCAGCTTCGCGCTGCCTGGCAGCCCTGGCAGGGCGAGGTCCGACAGCGGGACAGTGCAGCGCACCATGGCGGTCACCGACGCCGGTTCGCCTGGCTGGCTGGTGGTGAACTGGCTGACGTTGATCAGCACGACCGGTCTGCAGTCCAGGCCATCCTGCCTGAGCGCAGCACGCGCGCTAGCCTGGCCCGCTGCCTCGGCGGCGGTCGGCGTCAGCGAGATCGAGGCCTGCCGGGCGGCGTCGCGGGCTGCGGCATCCACGCTGCCCTGCGCGATCGACGTGCGCCCGGCCGCGATGACCAGAGCGAGCAACGCGAGAAGCACCGGCGCGAGAATCACGAGTTCGAGTGCGGCGCTGCCGTCGTCGGCGGCACGGCGGCTCCCGGCGTCAGGCGGCCGGGCCTCAGGTTCTCGGGTCACGGCCTGAGGCTGCTCTCCGGTCACGGCCTGAACTGCTCTCGGGCTACAGCCTGAGGCTCTCGGGTCACGGCCTGAGGCTCTCGGGTCACGGCCTGAACTCCTCGGCCGGAGCCTGCACGGTCTCCGACACCTGCACGACCAGACCGGGCACGAAGCTAGGAACGTGGCCGCTAACCGTGATCGACACGGTTGCGCCTGGGTTTCCGCTGGTGGCAGCGACGGGATCGTCCAGGTAACCCTGACCAGCTTGCCGCGCGAATGCCAGCGCGGCCGCCGGGCCCGCTGCACGCGGCGCGTTCAGGGCCCGCGCCGCGTCCGCGCCCTGGCGTGCCGACGCGAGCGCCGCATCCCTGGCCAGGAACCAGAACGAAGTCTGGATCGCCACCATGATGAACAGGAAGACGAACGGAAGCACGGCGACGTAGGTCAGCGTCAGAGCACCACGATCTGCACACCGCACCCTGCGGCCGGCGCACCGCAACCTGCGGCCGGCGCACCGCGCCCTGCGGTCGGCACGTTCCCGCCTGCTAAGAAGCAAGCTCACTCGGCTCACTCGGCTCACTCGGCCGCCCGATCCTGGCTCACTGCCCGGTCCTGGCTCACTGTCCACCTGGCACCAGCTCAGTTCGGGATCAGCTTCTCGAGGTCGCTGAGTTTGCCAGTCAGGAAAGCGGCCAGCGCCAGCGCCGCTGTCACCAGCACAATGGCGATGGCGACCCACTCGAGACTGAGCGCCCCGCGCTCAAGATCACCGGACCGGACCTTGCCTATGCGCAGGCGCAGTTGCCCGGTCAGGTAGTACAGCGCAGAAACTCTGGGGTCGGTTTGCATCAGTTCTGCCTTTCTCACGCGCCGGTCGCTAGCCGAAGAGGCGGTAGAAATCGGGAAAGATAAGTAGCACCAGGAAGCCGCCGGCCAGCAGCGCGATGGGCAGCACCATGGTCGTGCTGCGCGCGCCAGCTTGGGCCTTCGTGGCCGCCAGTGCCTCAGCGCGCATCGACTCAGCCCGCGCGCTAAGCGTGTCGAGGATTCGAGCCCCTTCCTGGCCGGCTACGCCTGCGATGTCCGCCAGGTCGGCCAGTTCGCTGATGCCAATCTCGTTCGCAAGGCTGGCCAGTCCGTCCCACGGCGGCGCAGTGGCTCTGCGGGACCGGTTTAACGCGGCGCGGATTCGCTCGAAGGCCCAGCCATGACCGACCTCGGCCGCAGCTTCCAGCGCTTCAGTCGGGCCGGCGCCTGCCCCGCGTTCAAGCGCTACCAGGTCGAAGTAGCTGGTCAGAGCGTGCCGGAAATCCGCGCGCTTCGTCCCGGCACGCGACCGGGTGAGCGCGTCAGGGACGAAGAAGGCAGCAATGCCGAGCGCGATCGTCGCGGCGACGGGGATTGTCAGCGGCAGCGCCCGGCCGGTGAAGGCAAGCAATGCTGACAGCACCGGGACAACTGCGAGCGCGCCCAAACCGAAGATGAGCTTGCCGGCCATCCAGTCCGCCGGGTCCTGGCCGAGCAGTCTGAGATCTTGCAACGGAACGGGCAGCCACGGGGCGGCTGCAGCCAGCCGCTGACCGAGTCGCGCCCGAAGCGGAGCCTGCTCGTCAACGCTGGCGCGCGAATCAAGGCGGTGGATAGCGGCCCTGAGGCTCGGCGTCACGGGCATCAGCTCGCTGACCGCCAGCCACCATCCGAAGCCGACGAGCGCGCCGGCCGCAGCAAGCCACAGGGTGCTCATACCGTGCCCCCGGAGGGCGGCTTCTCCGAGGCCAGGAACCAGCCGGGCACTGGGACTGCGCCGAGGTGGTGCAGCCAGAGCAGGCCGCCTGCGTAGAGAGCCACAACGATCGCCATCACGACCTGGCCGGGAACTGTCCCGTACGGTGCGGAGTATGACCGGTTCACTACGGCGAACGCGGTGAAGCCGACGACGAAAAAGGCCAGCCATTTGACCGTGGTGCGGTGTTGCACCCTGTCGGCCTCGATCTCGCGGCGCATTGCAACGTCACGGGCGAGCATGACCGCGAGCGCGTTGAGCACATCCCGTGCGGCACCGCCGCGGCGCCCGGTGGCGATGATGAGCGCCGCCGCGATGCGGTCGCCAGCCGGGTCATTGAGGTCGCGGGCGAAAGCCCGCAGCGCCGCCTCGGTGTCCGCCCGCGCCGCGAGCCTGCGACTGAGTGCGCTGACTGGCTGCCCGATTGCTGCAGGCGCCTGACGGGCCGAGGTTTCCAGCGCCTCCTCAAGCCCCCGGCTCGCGGTCAGCATGTCGGAGAGCCTGCGCGTCCACTGTTCCAGGCCCTCCAGCATTGCTGCACGCTGGCGGTCCGGGCGGCTGGAGGTCACCTGCGGCAAGAACAAAACCGCCAGGACGGCCGCGATCATAGCTATCGGCCAGCGGGTCAGCACGAGAGCCGCTATGCCGCTGCAGGCCGCGATCAGCAGTCGGATGCGCAATCGACGGCCGAGCCTGAGACTCATCCTCGTCCGCGGCAGTCCGGGCTCGGGAGCGCGCCGTATCAGCTCGAGCAATAGCACTGCCAGGCCCGCGATCAATAGTCCGCCGGCCAGACCGGCTAGCGCGGTCACCGCGCCCACCCTGGCTGCTGAACTCGGTGCTGGTCGAGCAGGCCGGGATCGAAACCGGCAGCGCAGAGCCTGCCGAGCAGGCCAGCTGACGGAGTATGCGCAGGCATAGCCCGGCCGGACCGGGGATCGGGCAGGAACAGCCGGTTAACGGCTGGCCGCTCGGTGTCGCCCGGCGGCATTACCTCCACAACCTCCGCGACATACCTGACGGTGCGTTTGCCGTCATAGCCGCAGCGAACATGCACGATCAGGTCAACCGCCATGCCCACGAGGATGTGGATTGCCCGCTCGGCCAGCGCAAGCCCGCCACGAAGGCCGAGGATCAGGATCCGGTCAAACGCCTCCATCGGCGAATTGGCATGCAGCGTGCACATCGACCCGTCCTGGCCAGAGTTCATCGCCTCGAGCATTGGCATGATCTCGCCGCGCCTGACCTCGCCGACGATGATCCTGCGCGGGTTGTGGCGCAACGCGTGCGCGATCAAGTCGTGCAAACTGATCTCGCCCGCGCCCTCGGAGTTCGGCTCCCGTGCCTCGAAGGCGATCACGTCCGGGTGCTGCGCCAGCTCATGCAGGTAGAGCTCGTACTCCGACTCGAGCGTGGCGACGCGCTCGCCCGGCGGTATCTCGCTGGCCAGCGCCCGGAGCAGCGTCGTCTTGCCCGCGTTCACGCCGCCGGTGACGATGATGTTGCACCGGCTCTTCACGGCGGAGGCGAGGAACGCCGCCAGCGTCGCGTCGATCGTGCCGAGTTGCATCAGCCGGCCTAGCGTCACGTCGATCTGACCGTGGCGCCGAAGTGAAACGCACGGCCGGGGTGTCACCGACATCGTCGCCGTCAGCCGCGCACTGCCGGTAAGCGCGACGTTCACGAGCGGAGCCGCGGCGGAGAATTCTCGAGCGGTCTGCCCGCCGCGCGCCGCCCACGTCCTGACCATCGAGATCAGCGCGTCGTCGCTGGCTGCGGCTGGCGGGCCCGCGACTCGCTCACCGCTCGCATAGGTAATCCAAACGTGGTCGAAGCCGTTGATATCGATGTTCTCGACCTGCGGATCCCGCAGGTAGTCCGTCACCTGTCCGAGCGCGTATCGCTGGTCATGGACGGCCCTGGCGAGGTCGTCGAGTGCGCCGCCGGCCGCTGCGGGCAGCAGCCCGGCTCGAACCTGCCGTTCCAGCCAGCGCCGGGCAGCGTCGCGGATGACCGGCATCACCTCCGCGGTACTCGGCTCGTCGTCAAGCTGCCCGACGATCATCGCGGTGATCTCGGCAACTCCGGCGATCAGGCTCGGGTCAGTCAGGCCGGTCCGAGGCAGCGCAGGTCCAGCCGGCTGAACTTCCGGCAGCTGCGCCTCTGGAGACTCGACTTTCGGCAGTTGGACTTCCGGAAGCCGGCCGGTCAATTCCTCCGGCGGCGCAGGTGGCCAGTGCAAGGTCATCGGGTCACCTCTGCCGGCGCCGACTCCCTGGTCACCGTCGCGCCATACCCGCGCAATGCCTGACCGGCAGCCCTTGCCGAGCGCATCAGCGGTCCGCTGTACAGCTGGCGGTGCGCGCCAACTCCATCCGAGAGCAGGCATGCCGTCCGTGAGTCAGCCGGCAGGACAGCAGCAAGGGGCACACCCAGCTCCCGCGCCACCTCGCGCGCCGAATACGTGCCGGGTCCGGTCACCAGAAGCGCGAGCCGCGAGGTTCCGCCAAGCAGGTGCCTGATCATCTCGACGCGCGGGTGGGTCAGCCAAACCTGCCGCAACGTCGGTCGCAGCACGATGGCAACAGTTCGGGCTGCAGACACAATCGCGAGGGGCTGCTGTGGCCCCGCGTCGAACCGTCCGCAGTCCGCGATGACGTCACTGCGCTGCGCTGCGAACGTGTCAGCCACCGCCGGCCACGCCGATGCGAGCCCGGCCGCCTGGCGCGGATCGGTCAGGCCTGGCAGCAGGAGCCTGGTCCGGTCGTCGTCGAGCGGTATCAGCTGAGCGCTCAGGCCCGCCGCAGCCGCCTGGCCACTGCGGCCTGCTTCGATCGCATGCTCCATCAGCCCAGGCCCCTCGGGGACTTGGCCGGCCAGCAGCCCGGCGAGGATGTCACCGCCACTCGGGTCGCATTCGGCCACGATTACTGACGTCGGCCAGGACAGCGCAAGCGCGATCGCTGCGGTTGTGACACCTGGCGAACCGCCTGCCGACACCAGCGCATACAGCTCTGCCACTCAGGAACCTCGTCTCGTCACGATCAGCGCGAACTGGCCAGTCGACACCTGGTCCGCGACCGCAACTCCGCTGGCGCCGCTGACAAGCAGGTCCACTACGTCGAGCCCGGCTGAGTCGGGCGCGTCGTCCACCGCCGCGACCAAGCCGAGGACGGGAGCACTGAGCGACGCCGGACCGCCCGGCGAGCCGGTCTGGCCCTGATCACCTGGAGTGGCAACGATGAGGACGTGATCGCCGGGGAACAGACCACTGGCCGGAAGCTCCGATGGCTTCAGCGACGCCGGGACGAGGTCCTGCCCCGGCGCGGGCGGCTGCGCCGTGGTCAGTTCTGAAGGTGCGAGTAGCGTGCCTGGCCGCAGCCCGACGGCAGCGATCTCGCCGGCGACCTGACCTAGCTGTGATGCCGGGATGACTCGGATGCCGCTGCTGACTGTGACGCCGGCGACTCCCAAGTCGGCGGCAGCGATCGCCGCGCCCGCTGGCACCGGCTCGGTCACCGTGACAACCGAAGCCTGGTGGTCAGCCCGCTGGTACAAAGCGGCGCTGACCAGCACGCCAGCGCCGACCATGGCCACAGCTAATGCGAGAATGGCTGGCCGGCGACGGCGCGGCAGGCTGCGAAGCCGAGCGGGCGCCGGGCCAGCAGCGCTCGCAGGACCAGTCCCGTTCCCGGCGATGTCGGGCTCGGGGAAGTACGCGGTGCCGACCGCGGGCGGCTGCGTGTTCACTGGCTTGTCACCAGGGCTTCTCCTTGTGCGACGGCGATCGTCAAGCCGACCGGCACCGCGAGCGATCCGTCGAGCAGGCCGCCAGCGCCGCCAGACCCGGTCCAGGTAATACGCCAGCTCACCGTGACCGATGCCCGGTAAGCATTGGCTGGCAGGCCGACGGACGGCTGCAGATACGTATAGGAACAGTCGGTGTGCTGCTCGGCGGCAGGCTTGCGGCGGTTGTAGGCAGATCCCGGTCCGGGGCAAGTCACCTGTGCAAGCCCTGCGCCCGGCTGGAAGGTCAGGCCGACTGGTGCTGCGGTCGCTTTCGCCCACACCGGCCCGGCGGTGACCGTCACGCTGCGCGCGTGCCACTGTCCCGGCGGCACCCAGAACCACTCAGGCAAGCCGACGAGCCCGTCCGTCCCCGGCGGCGGCGCGGTCGCAGGCTGGAGATAGGGCAGCCGGAGTTCGCCGACCGCGACGACAAGCAACTGTTGCGGTGTGACCGGCGGCGCGCTGGGTCCGTTGCTCACCAGGAAGACCTGAGGGCCGGTATCTTCCGCGCCGCCACAGACCATCAGGGCCCAGTGCTTGCCCCGCGGCGGCGGCCAGGTCAGGCCCAGATTCTCGACTTGCGCCTCGTCCAGTGTGGTGAACGTGCACGTGCTGCTCGTTGTGGTTCGGCCAGGACTGCCAGCTGCGCCGCCAGAACTGCCGCCGGACGAGCACGGGACCGGGATAACCGTGCCGTCGATGTATGGATCGCAACTGCCGGCACCATTGGTCGCCGCAGCCGGTGAGGCTGCCGCGATCACGAAGCTGCAGGCGACGACGAACGCCGCGGCGGCGCCGGCTAGGGCGCGCATGGCACGTTCTCCGCCAGCTGGGACTCGACCACCCAGTGCCTCGCCACGAGGTCTAGACGCGTGACGAGATTGGCATGCTGAATGCCGACCGATCCAGGCACGACCTGACCGGTCGATTCATTCGTCAGGCCCATCCCGCTCGTGTTGTCACAGTCGTCCACGAAAGCTCGCCGGCCATCGATGCGCACGGTCAGGATGTGGAGGTCGTCCTTGCCGTAGAAGCGGTCGCCCCTCGCCCAGATGGCGCGGATGGCCTCGAGCATCCCGCGGATCCGGCTTGCCGCTAAGTACGGCCGCAGCAACTCGCGCGCTAAGGTGTCGCTCCGCGATCGCTCAGCGCGGTCCAAAGCGTCGGTGTACCCGGCAAGCGCAGCGACTACCTGCTGCCGGGGCGTCGCAGGGACCGGCGCGCGCAGCGTCGCGGGAGTCCTGGTCGCGGACTTCGCGGGCAGCGAGACGCGAGCCGCCGCGCCAGAGCAGGCCACCAGGAGCGGCATCGCGCAGACGGCCATGATGGCGGGAACGCGCAGTTTCCAGCGCACCGTCTGCCAGGAGCGAGATGACGTCATCGCGGACTCCAGAAACCGTGCCCGCCGGCAGTGCCGGCAGTGCAGTGGAGAGGGGTAGCGGCCGTCGGGCGTGGCGGCCAGCGTTGTGCACCATAGAACGGCTGCGTAAGCGACCGGTTAGCGCGGCGTAAGCGCGCTGGCGAGACGCAGACTGGCCCGGCTACCTGAGCGTCTTCGACCGGAATATCAGGTCTGGGCTGTCAGCAAGGATCTGGCCGAGCAGCGCGCGGGCCTCCGGACCCGGATCCTGACCGAACTCGCGTGCCGTCAGGTCCCGCAGCCTCGTGTAGGCAGCCAGCGCAGCCGATTTCTGGCCGCACCGGTACAGCGCGAGCATGAGCTGCACATGCGGATGCTCGGGCAGCGGGTCGGCTGCGATGCATT
This sequence comes from uncultured Actinomycetota bacterium, assembly GCA_963831615.1. GTDB lineage: Bacteria > Actinomycetota > Actinomycetes > Streptosporangiales > Streptosporangiaceae > JAJYUU01. Next base: position 1,224,582 of record CAWHQU010000011.1, read on the forward strand.
CGCGCGCCTGCGCCAGAACCTCGTGGTGCTGACCGAGTGCGAGCCGGGCGTCGATCAGCCATTCGCGCACGTCGCGACGCTGTTCGAGAAGCAAGGTCGCGACGTTCTGCATCATGGGGGTGTCCGGCAAGTCAGCTAGCGGCGGATCGCGCCATAGGCTGCACGCCTGCTCCAGCAGACGCGCAGCGTCGTCGGCATCGCCGTTGTCCAGGGCAGCGCGGCCGCGGACGGCGAGGCTCCGGAAGCTAGCGAAGTCGAGCTCGCCGGGCTCGACGACGATCTGATACCCCAAGGTGTGCGTGATCAGCCGGTCATGACCGCCCAGCGCTCGGCGCAAGTCGCGCATCCGGACCCGCAGTGCCGTCTCTGCGTCGGCAGGCGGGCAATCACCCCAGAGGGCATCGATCAGGAGGCTCCTGGTCGGCGGCCGCTCTGCATGGAGCAGCAAGACCGCCAGAGTGCTGCGCTGTGACGGCCGTCGCAGCACTAGCGACGAGCCATCATCGGCTTCGGCCAGTAGCGGTCCGAGAACGCTGAAACGCATGTCAGCTCCCTGGAACGAGAGCGACAAAAACTATCCGGTCCCAGCGCTTCATGACTGACGAAATCTTCATCAGCGGAGGCCGCGAGAAGACAGGTAACACCTGGGCTATCCGAAGGTAATTCGGATCACGCTCACGGGCTCAGCGTCACCGCGAAAAGGTCGCCCGACCGTCGCACCCGCTCGATGACATCGTCTGCGGTGAAGACTAGATCCGCAGCGCGCTTGCAGGCACTGACTTCATCCCAGCTGACAGGTGTCGAGACCGTTGGCTGCGACCTGGCACGAAGCGAGTAAGGCGTCACGGTCGTCTTTGCGGCGTTGTTCTGACTCCAGTCGATCAGCACTTTGCCCGGACGCAGCGCCTTCGTCATCCGAGATACCACCAGCTCCGGTTGCTCTGCAGCAAGCTGCTCAGCCAGGTCCTTCGCAAGGTCGCTCGTCTCCTGCGAGGACATGCCCGAGACCGGGGCATACAGCTGCAGGCCCTTGCCGCCAGAGGTCTTCGCAGCCGGGCGGAACCGAAGGTCGGTGAGCAGCGGCCGCAGCATCAGCGCAACCTGACAGCACTCCACGACCGTGGCGGGCAGTCCCGGATCCAGGTCGAACACCAGCAGGTCTGGCTCGCCGATCGCCGGGTACTGCCACATCGGCGTGTGGAGCTCGAGTGCGGCTAGGTTGGCAGCCCAGATGAGCGTCGGCAGGTCGCCGCCAAGGATGTACTCGATGGTCTCGCGCGACTTGGTCGAGCCGGGCGAGGCGATGCGCGCGGTCGGCACCCAGTCGGGCCGGTGCGCCGGCGCGTTCTTCTGAAAGAAGAACTCACCGTCGGTTCCCTCGGGATAGCGCTTGATCGTCACCGGCCGCGACGCGACGTGCGGCAGCAGCACGGGTGCAATCTGGTGGTAGTAGTCGATCACCTGCGCCTTGGTGAAGCCCGTCTCTGGGTACAGCACCTTGTCCAGGTTCGACAATGTGAGCGTGCGCCCGTCGACTTCCACCTGAACCTTCTGCGCGTCAGGGCTCACGGATCACCTCGGACGGATCCTTGTCGCTGCGAAGGCCCTTGTAAGCCGGTGCCCGCAGCCGACCAGACTTGGTCCAGCCCGCGAATGCCACGTCGGCCACTAGCGCAGGCTCTACCCAGCGGGCGAACCGCGCGTCCTCGGGTGGAACGCTCGTCCCGAACGGCGAGGCCGTACGGTGCAGCGGCTCAAGCCGGTCACCGAGCATCCGCAGCACTTGCTGGCTGAACCCCGTCCCGACGTGGCCGGCGTAGACGAGCTGATCGCCCTCGTATACGCCGACCAGCAGCGAGCCGATCCAGCCCGCTCGGCCTCCCTCGCCCGGCTTCCAGCCCCCGATCACGACCTCCTGGCGATTGACGTTCTTGATCTTCCGCCAGGCAGTAGACCGCCGGCCGGGCTCGTAACGCGACTGAACCCGCTTGGCCATCACGCCTTCGAGGTCGTGCTCGCGGGAGACCGACTGGATGTCGGCGCCAGCTTCGCCGGTGAAGGACGGCGGCACCTGCCAGTTGACCGCATTCAGGTCCAGGCCTTCGAGCTGCGCGCGACGCCGCGAGTACGGCAGGTCGAGAAGCGAACGGCCGTTTAGCCACAGCAAGTCGAAAGCCAGGAAGCTGACGGGCACTTCAGTGGCGAGCTGCTTTGCCTGCGCGGCCGAGGCGATGTTCATCCGCTGCTGCAGCACTTCGAAGTCCGGCCACTCGCCGCCGCCAAACGCGACGATCTCGCCGTCCAGGACCGCCTGCCTCACCCCGGACGCCGTAGCCAGGCCGGCCAGCTCGGGATAGACGTGCGTGATGTCGCGAGTAGTGCGCGAGGCGAACCTGACCTTGCCGCCTGCAATGAAGCCCAGCGCGCGCAAGCCATCCCACTTCATCTCGTACGCCCAGCCGGAGTCATCCGTCGGCAAGGTCCCCGCGGTAGCCAGCATCGGCCGCAGCCCTGGCGGCGGCTCCCGCGCTTCCTGGTCTGCCACAACTCGATCATCTACCCGCCGGGCAGTGTGTTAGCAGCGCCACCCGCCGGAAGGCCACTGGCATGCAGCTAACCGCCGGCAGGACCACTAGCCTGCAGCCAACCGCCGATCGGCCACCTCGAGGCGAGCGAACCCGGCTAGCCCATGGTCTTGGAGCCGTCGATAGCTTCCCTGATGATGTCGGCGTGCCCGGCGTGCTGAGCAGTCTCAGCGATGATGTGCAGCAGCACGCGCCGCGCCGACCAGCGGGCGCCTGGCTCGTACCACGGCGCCTCCGGGAGCGGCTGAGCCGCGTCGAGGTCAGGTAGCGAAGCGAGCAGCTCGTCCGTCTGGCTCGCGACCGCCGCATAGCCATCAAGCAGGCCTGCCACTGTCTCTCCAGGCAGCATAAGGAAGCCGTCCAAGTGCTCCTGTATGAAGCTTTCGTCGTCCCATCTGCCCATCGCCGAGGGCCCCTCGACGATGAACTTCGTCCAGCCCTGCTCGACCGCTGTGACGTGCTTGATGATGCCGCCGATGCACAACTCGCTGGCAGTCGTCCGGCTGGCCGCCTGTTCGTCAGTCAGGTCGCGGGCTGTGTACCGGAGGAAGAACCGGTGCTTGGCGAGCGTCTCCGCCAGGTCGGCTCGCTCCCCCGTCAGAGTTTGGCTTGTGGCGCTCATCGTCCGGCCTCCACTGGCTGCTCGGCTACCTGGATCTGAAGTACGTAACAGCACGCTATCGGCGGGGTACGACAGTATGGCGGCCGAGATCAACCGCTTAAAACCACCGATGCACCGGTCGGTCGGCGGCCGCCGGAGCCCGGTAATCCGGGCCGCCCTGGGTAGCACCGGGTGACACTTGCACATCCTAGTAATAGAATAGAACAAGTAGGATTCTCCTCTTATCCGGAAAGAACTTTCTTATCCGGAAGATCATCGCCATGGAGGACTCAGTGGCGCTGCCAGACTTTTTCGTGGCGGGCGCGCCGAAATCGGGCACCACGGCCCTGCACGCAGGGCTCGCGCAACATCCGGCGCTGTACCTCTCGCCTGTCAAGGAACCCAAGTTCTTCCTCACCGACGGGCCGCCGCCGACCCAGGGCGGGCCTGGTGACGCCAAGACCTACCGTGAGCACGTCTGGCGGCGATCAGATTACGAGGCGCTGTTCGAGGCTGCGCCGCCGGGCGCGCTGCGCGGCGAGTCCACCCCGTTCTACCTCTACAGCCGCGACGCACAGCGACGGATTAAGGCGCTCATCCCGGCCGCCAGGCTGATCGTCGTGCTGCGCGACCCGATCGAGCGGGCTCACTCAAACTGGACGCACCTGTGGTCGGCGGGCCTGGACCCGATCGGTGACTTCGTCGAGGCCTGCGGCGCCGAGGAAGGGCGTATCGCCGCAGGCTGGGCAGACTTCTGGCATTACAAGCGACTCGGCCTGTACGGGCAGCAGCTACAGCACCTGTATTCAGTGTTCCCGCCCGGGCAGGTGCTGGTCTTCAGGTACCGGGAGCTGGTCGACGATCCAGCCGGGACCCTGAACCGGATCAGCGCGTTCCTCGGCGTAGCGCAAGGAATCGCGACGCGGGTGCCCGCCGAGAACGTCACCGCTCATCCTGAGCACACCCGCCGGCATCGGGCCATGTCCAGGATCCTGCGCGCGGGCTCGGCCGTCACTGCCCAGCTGCCCGGCCACGCCGGCAAGGCGCTGATAGACCGGCTAGAGAGCAGCCTGCAGGACGGCGCCGCACCGCGGCGGCCGCTGACCTGGGAACAGCGACAGTCGCTAATCCCTTACTTCGAATCAGACATCCGGCTGCTGTGCGACCTCACAGGCGAGGACTTCACCGACTGGGTACTGCCACGGGACAACTCAGGAGGCCTGGTCGGCGCCAGGCCGGCGGGACAGCGGCAGGCGCGCAATGGCCGCCCGCGCGACTATTAGCCGCGGACGCCGTGCGGTCGTGGCTTAGCGCGAAGCCCGGACTGAGTGCTGCCCAGCTACCGGCGATTCAGCGCAGCTCGGTCCGGAGCTCGTGGCGGCCGTCCGGCCGGGTCAGCTCGTAGTACAACCGCCGACCGCCAGCTGGCAGGTCCACGATGTCCAGGTAGCGCAGGCCGCCGCCGCCGGGCGCTTGCGCCACCGGCGCTGAGCCGATCGCCGTCAGGCTGCCCGGCGAGCCGCCAACCGCCATCCCGGTCCGCTCCTCGTAGTTCTCCTCGGCGCTGGCCCTGCCGTCGTAGTAGGCGGCCACGCCGTCCGGTGTGAACAGCACCGCCGAGACCCGCACACCGCGCGCGTCCCACTCGCCGGGCCGCGGTGTCAGGGCGTGACCGTGCCAGGTCCAGGAGATGCCGTCCGCACTCGTCGCATAGTCCGTGGTCATCCGGTCAGTGCTGGCAGGATCAGCGAGCGGGTGCACCGATGCCCACAAATGCCACGTTTCATTATGATGACGGATAACCGGGTCCTTGACCGCCGAGCCGCTATCACCCGGCAGCACGACGACGCGCTGATCCGGCTTGAACCCGTCCAGCGTCGCGGCCTCCAGAAGTTCGACCCGCCAGTGCTTGGTCCCCCAGGTCGCGCAGCTCAGGTACAGCCGCCAGCGCCCGTCAGTGGTTCGCACCAGAGCCGGACGCTCGAGCGACTCGGTGTCCATCTGCTCTCTGGTGATCACGCTGATCGTCTCGAAGCGGACGCCGTCGGCCGACCGGGCGATCGCCACCGCGTAGCCCCTGCCCTGGCCTACCGGCTTGCGCAGGCGGTAGGCGAGCACGATGCCGCCATCGTCGGGAACCGCGCTGGGCGCTCCGGCCCAGGTACCGGGCTCGGCGCCGGGCGGAGCGATTGCCACGACCGAAGTGTCCGGAGACGGCGCCTGTTCGGTTAGCGGGGGGCGGGAGCCTTCGGTGATCACATTGCGAAGAATAGGGGATCTGTGGTGCTGCCCCGGCCGGTCGGGCGCATGTCGTCCGCAAGCGGCAGAACGCACGCTAACACTCGCCCTGCACCCTTCAATCGCGATACATTGCGTTTGCAGCGTAGTCGTCCTGGTATCGATTGCTCGGGGGTTGTCGTGGACGCGCTACAGCCCGATGATCCGGGCCAGGTCGGCCGGTACCGGCTTGTGAAGCGCCTGGGTACCGGCGGCATGGGCCGCGTTTACCTTGGGCAGTCTCCCGGCGGCAGGCTCGTCGCCGTCAAGGTGATCAGGCCCGAGCTGGCTGACGACCCTGGTTTCCGGCGCAGGTTCGCCCAGGAAGTCAGCGCCGCCCGCCGGGTCAGCGGAATCTTCACCGCCCCGGTCGTCGACGCGGATCCGGACGGGCCACAACCGTGGCTGGTAACTGCCTACGTGGCCGGCCCGTCGCTGACGGACGCAGTGGAAGCCCGCGGCCCGATGCCAGCCGAGTCGGTGCTCACGCTGGCGGCCGGGCTGGCTGAAGGCCTTGGCGCCGTGCACGCCGCCGGAGTGGTGCACCGCGACCTCAAGCCGTCGAACGTGCTGCTGGCCAGCGACGGACCCCGGATCATCGATTTCGGCATTTCCCGCGCAACCGACTCGGCCTGGCTCACGAACGCCGCCGGAGTGGTGGTCGGCTCACCCGGATTCATGTCCCCTGAGCAGGCCGAAGGCCAGCCGGTCGGCCCGGCAACCGACATCTTCAGCCTCGGCGGCGTCCTGGCGTACGCGGCGACGGGGGAACCGCCGTTCGGCGCCGGATCGGCCTCGGCGCTGTTGTACCGGGTCGTGTACGGCGCCGCCGCCACCGGCCACGTGCCAGCACCGCTCCGCCACCTCGTCGACCGCTGCCTGGCCAAGGACCCTGCGGACCGGCCGAGCAGTGACGAGCTGCTCGCCGAGCTTGGCTACGCGGAGCCGAGCGAGGACTGGCTGTCCTGGTCGGTTCCGGTCGCGCGGCGAGCCGCAGAACTGCCAGCGACCCAGCTCGACCCGGCGCCCCGCAACCCGGACCTAGGCGTGCCGGCGCCCCGCAACCCGGGCCCCAGCGTGCTTGGCCCTAGCGTGCCGGCCACGGCCGTCGAACCAGGCCCCAGCATGCCAGCCACGGCGGTCGAGCCAGCCACCGGACCCAGGGCCCGGCACAGCCCGTCCAGCGCCCTGATCGGCGCGGCGGTGGCGGCTGTCCTCGCCGCGGGTGCCGCCGGCGCCGTGGCCTACGTCGTGGCCTCTCAGCACGATCACGGCAACGCTGGCGCCGACGGTTCCCCGCGGCGCGCGCAGATCAGCACCGATAATCGCGCCCAGCCTGGCCAGCCAGCGGGCAGCGCTCAGGTAACGCCGCCGGGTCCTCGAGCAGTAGTGGACTCCTACTTCGCTGCCATTAACCGGCGCGACTGGCCCCGGGTGTGGCGGCTAGGCGGCGAGAACGCGAACTCGTCGTACCAGGCAATGATCGACGGCTACTCCGAGACTGACCGCGACGTCGTCCGCGGTATCCGGGTCAGTGGCGACCATGCCGTCGTGCGGGTCCGCGCCTACGAGGCCAACGGCGAGTTCCAGGTGTACCAGATGTACTTCACCATCAGGAACGGCGTCATCATTCACGCCACGCAGCAACTGCTGACCACACAGCCGGACGGCAGTGACACCTAGGTGTTCTGTCCTGGCAGGTTGGTGACGCGGCTGGCGGGCGGGTGGCCGCCGAGCGCGGTGTGTCCGCGGTGATTGTTGTAGGTGTGGAGCCAGTCTGGCAAGGCGTTGCGGCGCTGGGTTTCGGTGGCGTAAGGCTGGGCGTAGGCCCATTCGTCGGCGAGAGTGCGGTGGAACCGTTCGACTTTGCCGTTGGTCTGGGGTCGGTAGGGCCGGGTGCGCTTGTGGATGATGGCGAGCTGCGCGCATGCAGCAGCCCACGGTTGAGAGCGGTAGCACGCGCCGTTGTCGGACAGGATGCGCTCGATGGTGATGCCGGCGGCGGCATACCAGGCGTGCGCGCGGTGCAGGAACGCGGCGGCGGTGTCTTTGCGCTCGTCGGGGAGGATCTCGGTGTAGGCGAGACGGGAGTGATCGTCCAGGGCGGTGTGCAGGTAGCTGTAGCCCAGGGCTGGCTTGCCGTGGCGGTTGCGCCCGGCTCCCGGGGTGATGGCCCGGTTGCGCCTGCCCTCCAGGGCGCCGGCTGACCCGCCAGCCGCCGCCGTCGGGGATGTTGCCGAGTTTTTTGACGTCGACGTGGATCAACTCGCCGGGCCGGTCTCGCTCATACCGGCGGACCACAACATTGGTGGCACGGTCCAGGTTCGCTAGGCGCGGGCATCCGTACCGGGTCAGCACCCGGTGCACGGTCGAGGGGTTTAACCCCAGCCGGAACGCGATCCGGGCCGGGCCCAGCCGCTTGCTGACCCGTAGTCTGAGGATCCGCCGCTCGATCCGCCGTGGCAGCCGGGCGGGGCTGCGGTGCGGCCGGCACGACCGGTCGGCCATGCCAGCCGGGCCCAGTTCCCGGTAGCGGCAGGCCCACCGGGTCGCGGTGGTGTGGGAAACCTGGAAACGCTCGGCGGCCCGACGGGCCGGCCAGCCGTCCTCAACAATGCAGCGGGCCAGGCGCAGCCGCCCGGTCTCGGTCAGCGGGGCATTACGGTGGGTCATGAGGGCCTCCCGGCAGCTCGGCGTAGATGTGGTGATCCACACCGAACCCGGAAGGCCCTCCCTACATCAAGATCATTCGACCGTGTCGTGTCACCAACGTCCGTGGTCAGAACACCTAGGAGTCCGGCAGTGCCGGGATCATGGCAGGGGGCGTGCGGAGGTCAGCCGGGCCTAGTTCAGCCCGTTCAGCCGACCTGCGCGGTCCGGCCTGCCCAGTAGGGCGCGCGCAGCTGCCGCTTGAGGATCTTGCCCGAGCCGGTCCGCGGCAGCTCATCGATGAAGTCCACCGATCGCGGAACCTTGTAGCTGGCCAGGTGCTCCTTGCCGAACGCGGTAATCTCCTCCGCGGTCAGCGACGCTCCCGGCGCGACCACCACGGTGGCGTGCACGAGCTCGCCCCACTCCTCGGATGGGATGCCGAAAACCGCGACGTCGTAGATCGCCGGGTGCTGCTCGAGAGCGGCTTCGATCTCGGCGGGGTAGATATTCATGCCGCCAGAGATGATCATGTCCGTCTTGCGGTCGCAGATGTACAGGTAGCCCTCGTCGTCCCGGTAGGCAATATCGCCGACGGTATGGAAGTCGCCGCGGCTGGACGCGTCGTAGCTTGCCTTCTGCTTGTAGTACTCGTCGAACACACCCTTCGAGCGGACATAGAGCTCGCCAGAGTTCTCAGGACCGGTGCCCGTCACGACGTTCCCCTCGGCGTCGAACAGCACGATCTCGATGAGGGGAGCCGGCTGCCCGCAGGAGCCGGGCTTGCGCATCTGGTCCTCCGGCCTGAGAACGCAGTCGACGCCAAGCTCGGTCGAGCCGTAGACCTCCCACAGCGACTCCGGCGGGAAGTCTGCGACGTACTGCTGCTTCAGCGCGTAGCTCCATGGAGCCGCGTTGGCAATCATCACTCGCATGGAAGACCGGTCGTAGGAGGCCTTCACCTCGGATGGCAGGGCGCACACCATGCGGATGAGCGCCGGGGCCGAGAACGTCGAGGTGACCTTGTACTTGTCGACCAGCCGGAGCCAGTCCTCCGCATCGAACTTCCGCTGGACCACGATGGTCTGGCCGAAGAGCAGGCCGATGCCCATGAACGCGCCCGGCCCGCTGTGATACAGCGGCCCGGAAGTGATGTAGATGTCGTCAGGCCGGTATCCGAGCAGGGTCACCAGGGCCAGGCCGGTGTCCTGGTCTGTCGCGTGCCGGACTGCGCCCTTCGGCTTGCCGGTCGTGCCGGAGGTGTAAATCATGGTGCCGCCAGTACCGGTGGCGTCGCCGACGTCCGGGGGCTTAGGCGACGAGACGGCGGTAAGCTCCTCGCTGCTCAGCATGCCCTCACCGGCAGGTCCGCCGAACACGATGACGTGCCGCAGGTTTGCTAGCTCACCGACCAGGCCCTGGAACAGGTGCGCGTAGTCCGAGTCCACGTACGCGATCTCGGCGTCGGAGTTGTCGATGACGTACCTGGCTTCCTCCACGGTAAGCCGGTAGTTAAGCGGGACGGCGACCGCGCCGATCTTCCTGGCGGCATTGATCACCGCGACTACCGGCACCGAGTTAGGACCGCACCAGAGAACCTTGCCGCGAGGCTTGGCGCCCAGTTCGAGCAGCGCGTTCCCGAGCCGGTTCGCCGCGGCCTCCAGCTCGGCATACGTCCACTGGACTATGCCCGCCTCGCCCTTGTCGTCGATGACGGCAAGCTTGTCCGGCTGGCTCTCGGCATAGGCCGTCAGGATGTCTGGCATCACACCTGCTCTCGTCGCACAGTCTCGTCGCACAGGGGGCAGCATGCAGCCCCGAAGTTCTCCAGGTACACCCTGTACCGAATGGCGCTCGGTTGTCACCATCTCGGCGGCAGGGATTTGCCGTCGCGCCTAGGCAGGACGCCGACTGCGCGCGCCCCGGCTCAGGCGCCGCCTGCCCGCCCCGATCAGCTACGCTCGGGCGCCGGCCTTGGCGAGCTCCAGGGCGACGGCGACCAGACGGTCAGCGCGCAGCGCTGCCTGCGGCCCCTCAGCCTCGGACTGGGCGATGAGCTTCTCAGGGTCCTGACCGGCCCGCTCGGCCTCGGCCTTGCCGCCATCGGCTAGCCAGCGGCTGACCTGGGCCGCGTCGACCTCCGGGTGGAACTGGACCGCGAGGTGCGGCCCGACGGTGAACGCTTGCACGCACAGCTCGTTGCGGGCGAGCAGTCTCGCTCCTGGCGGCAGCAGGCATCGGTCGTGGTGGAACTCAAGCCACGGACCCGGCTCGATCAGGTCAGGGTCGAGCGTCTCGATCGTCGTCCAGCCGACCTCGCTGCGTGGTGCCGCCCCTACCTCGCCGCCCAGCGCCGCGGTGAGCGCCTGCGCGCCGAAGCAGATGCCGAGTACCGGGATGCCAGCCGCGTCCGCCGCGCGCAGCCAGTCAAGTTCCTCGCCGATCCAGCTGCTGATCCGCTCTTCGTAGACCGACCAGGCCGCGCCGAGCAGCACGATATGGTCCACGCCGTCCAGCGCCGGCAACGGGCCTCCCTTGGGAAACTGATGCACGACCAGCTCGGCTCCGCGTGCCCGGAACCCGTCTGCGATGAACCCGGCGTCGTCAATAGCGTGATGCCGCACCACAATGACCCGCATCTAAAGTCTCCTGTCGTCCTGGCTTCATCATTCATTCTCCGGGAACGGGCTGGGTTCCGCATCCCCGGCCACCACGAGCGCGGCTGGAGCAGCCGGAACCGGCGGGACGGCGAAAAGCGCTGGCCTCCCGGCGGCTCATCCGGCAAATATGGGTTATGGCCTGGACAGTGACCCGCAGCCTCGACGAGTTCCTGGCAACGGCGGGCGATCACTTGCGAGCCGATCCGGTGATCCAAACCGTGCCGCTGACCGTGCTCGAGAGCCTGCGTCAGCGCGGTGGGGCGGCATTCGGCGACGCTCCGCCGGTTTACGGCTGGCATGAGTCAGCCGGCGGTCAGATCGACGGGGCAGTCCTGCAGACGCCGCCGTTCCCGCTCCTGGTGGCCGCGTTGCCAGCCGGGTCGGCCGCGAACCTGATCGCGCGGCTCGGCTCTGCGGTGGGCCTGCCCGCTGCCGTCAACTTGTCCAGCACGGACGAGACTGACTTCGCCGCAGCCTGGGCCAGTGCATCGGGCGGCAGCACCACCGCGGTTCAGCGGTCGCGGCTGTACCGGCTCGAACGCCTGGCCTTGCCAGATCCGGCCCCGGCAGGCATTGCGCGAGTGGCTGGCCCCGGCGACCGCGAGCTGCTGATTGACTGGCACGTAGCGTTCGGCCAGGAGGCTGGCACCGTTGCCGAGAACGCCGAACGCACCGTGGACGACCGGCTCAGCCATGGCGGCCTGACGTTGTGGGAAACCGGCGGCCAGCCGGTGGCGATGGCCGGGAGTACCCGTGAGGTAGCCGGTGTCGTGCGGATTGCTCCCGTCTACACCGTGCCGGCGCATCGCCGGCGTGGCTACGGCGGGGCCGTCACGGCGGTCGCAAGCCAGGCCGCCCTCGACGGCGGAGCCTTGGCGGTCGTGCTGTTCACCGATCTGGCGAACCCGACAAGCAATGCGCTGTACCAGCGGCTCGGCTACCGGCCAGTCGCCGATCGCGTGGTGCTGCAACTCACGCCTGGCGCTCACGCGGCGCCCGATGTCACGGCGCACAATGTCACAACGCAGGCGACTACGGCGTCTTAGCGGTCATGAGAATCGCAGTCGTCGGCGGGACCGGCACGCTCGGCAAGCACGTTGTCACCACGCTCGCCCAACGCGGGCACGAAGTCCGGGTCCTCAGCCGCAGCAGTCCGGACTTCCCGGTAGACCTGGTCTCAGGCAACGGCCTTGACGCCGCTCTGGCCGGCTGCGCGGCGGTGGTGGACGCCAGCAACGCATCGTCGCCGAAGCGAGCGGCGCAGGTACTCGTTGCGGGGACGGGCCGGTTGCTCACCGCAGAACAGCACGCTGGCGTCGGCCACCACGTCTGCATCTCCATCGTCGGCTGTGACCGGCTGCCGGTGGGCTATTACCGGGTCAAGACCGAGCAGGAGCAGGCTGTCGAGCACGGCCCGGTGCCGTACACCATCGTGCGCGCGACTCAATTCCACGAACTCGCCGGCGCGGCGCTCACCGCAGCGGGCAGGTACCGGGTGCTGCCGGTGCCGCGAATGCGGCTGCAGACTGTCGCGGCCGCGGAGGTGGCCGGCGTGGTGGCGGACGTCAGCGTAGGCGAACCGCGCGGCCGGGTCCAGGTCGCCGGACCGCAAATCAGCACGGCTCGCGAACTCGCGCAGAGCTGGCGGGTGGTGACCGGCCGCTTCGCAGTCCTCGTGCCAGTGCCGGTGCCCGGCAAGATCGGCCGGGCGCTGCGGGACGGCGCGCTCACCGCCGATCACGCGGACGCTCTCGGCACGGTCAGGTTCGCGGACTGGCTCGCTGCCCAGCAAGCCTGACGCAGCCTCCGCCCTGCGATGATCTTCATGGATGTGAAAGTTATTGTCGCTAGAGCAGTCGCTAGAGCAGCAGTAACTTCACAACGATCATGGACGAATTACGAACACACATTTGGCGGTGCGAGGTAGTCTCGAACATATGCACGCATCACTCCAAGCGTCGCTGCTCGACCTGGCCGAGCAGCCGGGACCGGGGCCGCTCGACGGGCTGCAGCGCACCGAGCTCAGCCACGGCGCCTGGATTGACGTCCTGCCCGGCTGGCTGGCCGGCGCCGACGAACTGTTCGGCCGGCTGCTGGACGTCGTGCCGTGGCGGGCGGAGCGACGCAAGATGTATGACCGGGTCGTCGACGTGCCCCGGCTGCTGTGCTTCTATGCCGAGGACGAGGAACTGCCGGATCCGCTTCTGAGCCAGGCCAGGGACGCACTCGGCGCGCACTACGAAGCCGAGCTCGGCGAACGGTTCGTGACGGCTGGCTTGTGCCTGTACCGAGACGGCCGGGACAGTGTCGCCTGGCACGGTGACACCATCGGCCGCGGCAGCTCGCAGGACACGATGGTGGCGATCTTGTCGCTCGGCACGCCGCGCCCGCTGTTGCTTCGCCCGGTCGGCGGCGGGGAGCCAGCCCTGCGGCACGACGTCGGCCACGGCGACTTGCTGGTCATGGGCGGCAGCTGCCAGCGCACCTGGCAGCATGCGATACCCAAGTCAGCCCGGCCGACCGGGCCCAGGATCAGCGTGCAGTTCCGGCCGCCCGGCGTCCGGTAACCCCGCTACTGCGGCACATTCGACCTTGTGGCCGCATTACCGCTGGATTATGCCGGTAGCTGGCATGGTTGGCAGCCGGCGCACCAGGGCAAAGTAGCGGGCATGGCCGCGGGCGACGGGGAGCTGCTGACACCACGGACGTCAGCGGAGATGCTTACCGGGCCAGCCGACATCACAGTTTCCCTGGCACCGGGAAACGCGGCTCAGTACCTCGACACGGAGTCTGACTGGGACGATCGCCCGGGTCCTGCGGCGTCGCCTTTCCCGCCAATCGCCGACTACGCGTTCCTGTCCGATTGCGAGGTGACTGCCCTCGTCGCGCCGAGCGGCACGATCGAGTGGATGTGCCTGCCGAGGATGGACAGCCCGAGCGTGTTCGGCGCGATCCTGGACCGTGACGCAGGGCGGTTCCGGTTCGGGCCGGAAAACTTCAACGAGCCGGCCGACCGCCGTTACCTGCCGGGCACGATGGTCGTCGAGACCAGCTGGGATTGCGGCGAGGGCTGGATCGTGGTTCGCGATTGCCTGCTGATGGGACCGTGGCGCCACGAGCACCCTGGCCGGAGTTCGCACACCAGGCCGCCGACTGACTACGACGCGGAACACACCTTGCTGCGCACGGTTCGCTGCGTGCACGGTAACGCGCAGCTTGTCATGGACTGCGAGCCAGTGTTCGACTACGGCCGGTTCAGGGGCGACTGGCATCACACCGAGCGCGGCTTTTACCAGGCTCAGGTCACGCCCGACGAAGGCGACCTGACGCTGACTATCACCTCCGACATCCGGATCGGGCTCGAAGGCCCGAGCGCCCGGTCCCGCACGCTGCTGCACGAAGGCGATACCAGGTTCGTCGCGTTGTCGTGGGGCAGCCTCGCCCCGCCGGCCGACTATGAGGACGCGTACCGCCGGCTCGTCTGGACCGCCCATCACTGGCAGCACTGGCTGGCACGCGGCGACTTCCCTGACCACCGCTGGCGCAGTTACCTGGCCCGCAGTGCGCTGACGCTCAAGGGCCTGACGTTCGCACCGACCGGCGCGATCGCGGCTGCACCCACTACCTCGCTGCCAGAGACCCCGTGCGGCGAACGGAACTGGGATTACCGGTACAGCTGGATCCGCGACGCCACGTTCGCGCTGTGGGGGCTGTTCACGCTCGGCTTCGACTGGGAGGCCAGCGACTACTTCGCTTTCCTCGCGGACCTGATCGAGCGCGATCGCGGGGACATGCAAATCGTCTACGGCATCGATGGCCGGCGCGACCTGTCCGAGCACACGCTCAAGCATCTGCACGGATACGACGGCGCGCAGCCGGTGCGGACCGGCAACGATGCCTACGCCCAGCAACAGAACGACGTCTGGGGCGTCGTGATGGATTCGCTGTACCTCCACACCAGGTCGCGGGACCGGCTGGACGAGCGCGTCTGGCAGATGGCCAGGCACCAGGTCGAGCACGCGCTCGAGCACTGGCGGGAGCCGGACCGGGGCATCTGGGAAGTGCGCGGCCCGCCGCGGCACTTCACCTCCTCGAAGATGATGTGCTGGGTCGCCGCCGACCGCGGTGCTCGGCTCGCGCGCATCAGGGACGATCCGGACGCCGCGCGGCGCTGGCAGCGGGCTGCCGACGAGATCCATGCCGACATCTGCGCAAACGCGGTCGATGACCGGGGCGTGTTTTGCCAGCATTACGAGACGACAGCGCTGGACGCGTCCCTGCTGTTGATGCCGCTGCTGCGGTTCTTGCCGCCGGACGACCCGCGAGTCCGGGCCACCGTGCTGGCGATCGCAGACGAGTTGACCGAGGACGGCCTGGTGCTCCGCTACCGGGTAGCCGACACCGACGACGGCCTGCCCGGCGAGGAAGGCACGTTCACGATCTGCTCGTTCTGGCTGGTCTCAGCCCTCGCTGAGATCGGCGAGCATCACCGCGCGAGGGACCTGTGCGAGAAGGTGCTGTCCTACGCCAGTCCGCTGCTGCTGTATGCCGAGGAGATCGAGGCGAACTCTGGCCGGCACCTCGGCAACTTCCCGCAGGCCTTCACGCACCTGGCGCTGATCAACGCCGTGATGCACGTCATCGAGCACGACGACGAAGAAGCCCGCCAGGCGATGGCCGGTGCTTCGGAGCGACCGCGGCATCCCGGCAAGACCATGCGGCGCAAGGACAGGATCGACTGAGCGACGGGTGCAGGCCTGGCCGGTCGGTGAGCTACCCGGCCGCGAGCTACGGGCGCGCGATCGGCGCGGTCCGCGCGCCCGCGGCGGTCACCAGGTCAGCCGGGGCCAGCTCGATCTGCATTCCGCGCTGGCCAGCGCTGCAAAAGACGGTCGGGTAGCCGAGCGCGGAGTCATCGACCACGACCGGCAGCGGCCTGCGCAGCCCGAGTGGCGCGATGCCGCCCGTTACGTAGCCCGATGCCTTTTCTGCCTGTGCCGGGTCGGCCATCGCTGCCTTCTTGCCGCCGGCCGCCGCCGCCAGGGCCTTAACGTCCAGGCTGCCCGATACCGGCACGACGGCGACCGTGAGTTGCCCGTCCACCTCGGCGACGAGCGTCTTGAACACTCGCTCCGGCGGCACGCCGAGCGCCTCGCTGGCTTCCCGGCCGTAGGACGAGGACGCCGGGTCGTGGGCGTAGCGGTGGATCGTATGCGCGATGCCGAGGCTTGCCAGCAGTTGCGTCGCCCTTGTCCCGCCGCGTCCTGCCACGTTCGGTGAGCCTAGCGCGGCGGCCAGGCGAGTTGCCCGCGAGACTAGAGCAGTGACCCGGTGGCTGCTGCACGTCGACCTCGACCAGTTCATCGCCGCTGTCGAGATACTCCGCCGGCCGGAACTGCGCGGGCTGCCTGTCGTCGTGGGCGGAGACGGAGACCCGGCCAAGCGCGGCGTGGTGGCGACCGCCTCGTACGAAGCACGAGTCTTCGGCGTGCAGTCGGGGCTGCCGCTCAGGACGGCGGCACGGCGCTGCCCGGACTGCGTGTTCCTGCCGGTCGACCGCCCGGCGTACGAGGCAGTGTCGGATGAGGTGATGACGGCGCTGCGCAGCCTCGGCGCGGTGACCGAGGTGATGGGCTGGGACGAGGCGTTCGTCGCGGTGGATACCGACGATCCTGAGGGCTTCGCGCGGCAGATCCAGCTGCGGATCAAGTCGGCGACCCAGATGGACTGCACGGTCGGCATCGGCGAGAACCGGTTGCAGGCCAAGATCGCCACCGGGTTCGGCAAGCCCGCCGGCATTTACCGGCTCACGCGCCAGAACTGGTACGACGTACTGGGCGAGCAGCCGACCAGCGCGTTGTGGGGGATCGGCGCCAAGAGCGCAGGCAAGCTGGCCGAGCTTGGCATCACGACGGTGGCCCAGCTCGCCAGCGCTGACGTCGATGCTGTCGCAGCCCGGTTCGGCCCGGCGACCGGGCCGTGGCTGGTGCTGACCGCACGCGGCATCGGCTCCGACGAGGTCAGCGCCGAACCGTATGTGCCCAGGTCGCGCAGCCGGGAGGTCACGTTCCAGCAGGACGTCACCGACTGGGAGGAGGTTCGCGCCGAGGTGCTGAAGATCGCCGGGCAGGTGACCGCGGACGTGCTGGCCGAGGAACGGCCTGCAGTCCGGATCGTGGTGAAGGTCCGCTACCGGCCGTTCTTCACCAGCACGCACGGCGTGCCGCTCAGCCGTCCGTCGAGCGAACAACGGGTTATCGAGCAGGCAGCGCTCGAGGCGCTGGACAAGTTCAGCGACCGCCGGCCAGTGCGCTTGCTCGGCGTGCGGGCCGAGTTCGCGGACGTCGAGACATCGTGATGCTCAGCCAAGGCCGCCGGCCGATGTCACACCGCGCCCGGCTGCATCGTCTTCGAGTCTGATCAGATGGGGGAATCGGACCGATGACTGGCAAACCGATGGAAACAAGGCCCGGCAGCGACAGCGCCACACCAGGCCATGACACCGCGACGGTCTACGAGGCGCTGCGGCCGTTGCTCTTCTCGATCGCTTACCGGATGCTCGGCAGCGTCAGCGAGGCCGAAGACATCGTGCAGGAAGGCTTCCTGCGCTATCACAACGCGGTAACGGAGCACGGCCAGCCCGACTCGCCGAAAGCGTATCTGTCAGCGGTCGTCACGCGGCTCTGCATCGATCAGCTCCGCTCAGCGCGAGCGCGGCGCGAGTCCTATGTCGGCGACTGGCTCCCCGAACCACTGCTGACGGGCGCGACACGCGGGAACTACGTGACGGCCGGCCAGCCGATGCCCGACCCGGCAGCCGCAGCCGAGCAGGCCGATTCCCTGTCGATGGCGTTCCTCCTGCTGCTGGAGCGGCTGACCCCGCTGGAGCGGGCAGTCTTCCTGCTGCACGACGTCTTCGGATACGACTACGCCGAGGCAGGCGGCATTGTCGGCCGCACCGCGGCGACCTGCCGTCAGCTGGCCCACCGGGCCAGGCAGCACATCGAGGCCGCGCGACCGAGATTCGACGTCGCGGCGCGCGAGCGAGACGAGCTGGCCGGGAGATTCTTCACGGCCGTCCGCACCGGCGATATGGAAGGCCTGGTCAGCATGCTGGCCGCCGATGCCGAGGTGCACGGCGACAGCGGCGGTGTGCCGCCGTCCTGGCGCAGGCCGATTATCGGGCGCGAGCACGTCGCCCGGCTCATGGCGGCCCTTGGCAACCAGTTGCGCCATGTGGGGTGCTCGCTTGACCTCGCCGAGGTCAATGGCCAGCCCGGGGCGCTTGCGCGCGGCCCGGATGGCGGTCTGATCGCCGTGCTGAGCATCGACGTGGCCGACGGCCAGATCCAGACCATCCGGTCCATTATCAGCCGGCCGAAGCTGAGCCACCTCGGACCGCTCGCCGATCTCGCCGGACTGCTGCAGCGCCGGCCGACTGGCCTCCCGGCGGAGGGACGGCCAGGGACCATGCGCTAATCTGCCGGCGCTGTGCCTGCGCGGAGCCGGCGCAGCCCCGGCCGAGGAGAAACATGGTCGTTCCGCTGATTGCGCGCTACGTCGCAGCTGCCGTGGGCGTTGCCCTCGTCATGACTTCGGCGAGCAGCGTAATCGGCACCCTGATCGTCCCCCGGTCGGTAGCCAGCTTGCTGACCAGGCACGTCGATCAGCTGGTCGCCGGTGTCTACGTGCTGGTCACCAAGCCATTGCGGGACTTCCACCGGCGGGACCGGATCCTGGCGACGCAGGCCGCGACGCTGCTGCTCTGCCAGATCATCGCCTGGCTGGGCATTTTCTTCGTCGGCTTCGCCTTGATCTTCTGGCCGCTCGTCCACGGCGGCATCACAAGCGCGTTCCGCGCCGCCGGACCAGGCCTGTGGGAGATCGGTTCTGATATCGCCAGGGGCGGCCCTCAGCAAGCCATCCTCGACATCGCCTCGCTGACCGGGATCATCACCGTAACACTGCAGATCGCCTACCTGCCGACGCTGTACTCCGCGTTCAACCGCCGGGAGAACGAGGTCGCGCTGCTGAACGCGAGGGGCGGCCCGCCGAGTTGGGGCCCCGAGCTGCTGGCACGCACGCATTACGCGCTCGGTTCCGGCGTCTCCGCTATCAACACGCTGCCCGACCTGTATGCCATCTGGGAACGGTGGGCCGCCGACGTCGGCGAGAGCCACACGACGTATCTGCCACTGGTGTGGTTCCGGTCTCCCAAGCCGCTGTCGTCGTGGGTGACGTCGCTGCTCGCGGTACTCGATTCAGCCGCTCTGATGCTGGCCCTGAATCCGTCGACGGCTCCGGTAGTGCCGGCCCGGCTCTGCCTGCGCGCAGGTTTCACGTGCTTTGGCGACGTCGCCCGCGCGATGGGCTTCGCGATCCCGTTCGAGCCGGACCCGGCCGACGGAATCAGCCTCACGTACGAGGAATTCCTGGAGGCCATCGCCAGGCTTGAAGAACTCGACTTCCCGATCGAGCGCGACCCGGAAGACGCGTGGCCGGACTTCGTCGGCTGGCGGGTCAATTATGAGCAGGCTGCCTTCGCCATCGCCTTCAAGATCGACGCAGTACCAGCATTGTGGTCCGGTCCGCGCCGGGAGAAGGGCCTACCGCCTATCCCGCCGATCCGGCCGCCTCGAGGCCGTGCGAACGGAGATCAGAAGGCGTTCACGCCGAAGCATGGCCCGAGCAAGCCGAAGCCGGATCCGGACGACCCGCCATCCGGCTAGCTCGCCGTCGTCGCGTCTGGCTGCGACTGCACCAGGTCCAGGTCGGTGTCCGTGGTGTCGGTGCTGGAAGCTTCCGGACGCAGCAGTTCCGGCAGCTCTGGCAACGGCACGAGGCTGCCGAAGTCGTCGGCGGGAGCAGCGACGGGCTCGGGCACCTCAGACCCGAGCTCCGGCTGCGGCACGCCGCCGAATGCGGGCGACAGCACCGCGGCGGCGGCCCGCACGGTCGAGTCCCGCAGGGTGTCACCGACCAGCCGGGCTGCATAGGCAAGCAGACCCTGCCGCTCGCCGTCAGTCTCCTGCCGGGCCGCGGCCGTCAGTTCGTCGGCAAGGCGGCCTGCCAGCGCCTGCGCGGTCGGCCACTGGCCCACTGCCCGCCGCGCTTCCGGGGTGACTTTGAACACGTACCAGAATCGCGGATCGCCACCCGTGGTCGTCTTCCGGAAGTCGACGTACACCGGGTCCAGGGTTTCCAGGGCCTTGGCCACTGCGCCGGCGTCGAGCCCGGTACTGGCCGCGATGTCAGTGACCGTGACCATGTAACTTTGCTCGAGCAGGCTGACCGTAGCGTCCAGGACGGGCAGATCTCTAGCTGCCCAGGTGTCATGCACGAACATCTGCCTAACCGGGATCCGGCGAGTGGCATCTGAGGCTCAGCACGGTCCCTGAATCGTCGGGTTCGCCCGGAGTGCAAGGTCAGGGCAATCTATCCGGCACCTACGAGAATACCGACAATAGAGGCTGCAAGCAGCGCTAATGCACTCTTCGCCGGGTCGGGGCGGGGCAACGTTCAGACATCGCTAAGCTATGCGCGCCCCCAGTGCGGCGGGCACAGCGCACTGAGAGGAAGTTCATGAGTAACGACACCGGAGTCGAGCGCACACTGGTGCTGCTCAAGCCCGATGCCGTGGCCAGGGGTCTGGTCGGCCGCTTGATCACGCGTTTTGAGGAAGCCCTGCTGAAGATT
Source organism: uncultured Actinomycetota bacterium (assembly GCA_963831615.1). Lineage (GTDB taxonomy): Bacteria > Actinomycetota > Actinomycetes > Streptosporangiales > Streptosporangiaceae > JAJYUU01. Next base: position 1,245,050 of record CAWHQU010000011.1, read on the forward strand.
GTCGCGGCCAAAATGGTCTGGATGGACGCAGATCTGGCCAAGCGGCATTACTTCGATCTCGAGGAACGCTTCGGGCCTGACGTGTTTAATGCGATGGCCGCGTTTATGGAAAGCGGCCCGGTCATCGCGCTGATTCTGGAAGGCGTCGAGGCAGTCGCCAACACCCGCAAGATCGTCGGCTCGACCTATCCCGACCAGGCGCCGCCCGGCACAATCCGGGGCGATTTCGCCCACATGAGCAGGGCCTATGCCAATGAGCGCGGCATCGCGGTGGCCAATCTCGTGCACGCCTCGGGCAACGTCGAAGAAGCGGCGCACGAGATCGACGTCTGGTTCGCCAAGGATGAGATCTACGACTACGCCTCGCCCTTTGATCGCTACGTCAGGTAACTGAACCACTAGGCCGCTTCGTACGTGTCCCGGAGGGGGCGGCGGTGCCCGCACGTGCACCCGCTGCTAGGCGCAAAACGCCGCCTGCCAACCTCGAAGGGAGCACGCATGCCTGCATTACGTCAGCTCGTGGCAGCGGCAACCGCCGCGGCTGGAGCTATCGCCGCGGTCGGGCTCGCCGCCGCGCCTGCTGCGTCGGCCCGCCCAGCTGGGTCATTCGCTTACCTCAGTCAGTTCCACAAGCTGAAGACGATCGCATCGACGGTGCCAGGGAACGGGGACGTGAACCCGTACGGCATCTGGATCGTCCGGGACAGCCTCGGCCGCCTGCGCAAAGGCAACGTCCTGATCAGCAACTTCAACAACAAGGCCAACCAGCAAGGCACCGGCCGGACCATCGTCCAGATCACGCCGAGTGGCCACCGGACTGTCTTCGCCAACATCAACCCTGCCGCGCTGCCTGGCTCCTGCCCCGGCGGCGTCGGCCTCACCACCGCACTCGTGGTGCTGCCGGGCGGCTGGGTGGTGGTTGGAAGCACGCCATCGCGGAACGGGATGGCGTCCACCTCAGCGGCCGGCTGCCTGATCGTGCTCAACAGATGGGGCAAGGTCGCAGAGACCATCAGCGGACGGGGCATCAACGGACCGTGGGACTCAGCGGTCGTGATAACTGGCCGCTTCGCTCAACTCTTCGTCACCAACGTGCTGAACGGCACTCGCCGTGCGGGCGGCAGGGTCGTGCACCGGGGTACCGTGCTCCGGATAACCCTGCGGCTGTTCCGCTCGGCGCCGCCGGCTCGCGTCGCGACTACGACCATCGGCTCGGGCTTTCCGCAACGAACCGACCCCAACGCATTCGTACTCGGGCCTACCGGCGTAGGCCTCGGCGCGCACGGCGTTCTTTACGTCGCCGAGACGCTGACGAGCCGGATCTGGGGAATCCCGCGGGCGCTTACCCGCTTCAGCAGCGCAGGACAGGGACGGCTGCTGACCAAAGGTGGCTTCCTGAACATGCCGCTCGGCCTTGCCCTCGCGCCGAACAGCAACGTGCTCACGGTCAACGGCGGCAACGGCAGGATCGTGGAGACCAATCCGAGTGGCCGGCAGATCTTCTCGCGGTTCCTGGACACCTCCGGCAGCCCGCCGGGTGCCGGCGCGCTGTTTGGCCTGGCAGTGCTGAAGGGACGTGGCGGCGTCTACTACGTAGACGACGCCACGAACACGCTGCGTTTGCTGCACTAGGGCCTGGTGCGCTAGCCAGGGTCATCTGACAACAGAACACGGTCGCTCATCGTGGGTGCCTCGTCGCCGGGCTAACCGGGCTAACCGGGCCAGCAACGAGGCACCCACGGGCTGGCCAGACAGTCGCTAGCGGATAGCTGCGTCTTCTTCGTGCGCGTTCCCGGCCTTGTCGGTCCTGTTGTCAGCACCGGCAAGCCAGCGATCCAGCCAGCTGAATTGCTCGGCGAGCAAGTGCAGCACTGACTCACGGGCGAGGTAACCGTGGTTCTCGTGGGGCAGGATCACCAGCCTGGCTGTCCCGCCGGTCGCCTGGATGGCCTGAAAAAGCCGTTCCGACTGGATCGGGAACGTGCCGGAGTTCGCATCTCGCTCGCCGTGCACGAGCAGCAGCGGGGCGGCGATCTTGTCGGCGTAACGGAACGGCGACACCCGGTCGTAGACGGAGGTCGCTTCCCAGAAGTTGCGCCGCTCGGTCTGGAAGCCGAACGGCGTCAGGCTGCGGTTGTATGCACCGCTGCGGGCGATACCCGCAGCAAACAGGTCGGTGTGGGCCAGCAGGTTAGCGGTCATGAACGCGCCGTAGCTGTGACCGCCGACCGCGACCCGCTTCGGATCGGCGACGCCGAGTTCAGCCAGCGCTGCGATGTGCGCGGCAGCGGCCTGCGTGATCTGCTCGACGTAGCTGTCGTTCATCGTCTCCGGGTCACCGATGACCGGCATGGTGGCGCCCTGCAGCACCGCGTACCCGCGCAGCACGAACCAGATCGGGTCCGATGCCATGAGGCGGGTGAACCGCTCCGTCGTGCCGCGGACCTGGCCGGCAGTTGCCGCGTCGCCGTAATCGAGCGGGTAGGCCCAGATAACCAGCGGCAGCGGTCCGTCGCGGACCGGATCGTAACCGGGCGGCAGGTGCAGCATGCCGGTGAGTTGCACGCCATCGCCCCGGTCGTAGGTCAGTAGCCGCTTATCCATCCCGGTCAGCTGCGGGTGCGGATCCGGCCAGAAGGTGAGCTGAGCCCGGTCGGTGCCGTCGAGCCGCGCGACCGCCAGGTTGGGCGGCTCCGCGCGGCTTTCGTGCCAGATCAGGACGTGCTCCCGGTCGTCGCCGACGAAGCCAAGCACCTGCTCGTAGGCCTGCGCCGGGCTCTGCCACAGCCGTTGCTTGCTCAGGTCAGACAGTTCCAGCAGGTCCAGGAACGGCCGGTCACCGTCCGGGCTCGCGCCGCCGCCGCGCAAGTAGATGTGGTTCCCGTCCTGCAGAACTGTGCGAGTTCCGTCCGGATGCACGGTCATTAGCGGTGCGCCCGGATCGTTGTAAGCCTCGTCAGCTGAGTGATCGAAGATGACCGTGCTGTCCTGCGGCGCGGCCAGGTCGACCAGCCGTGACGTCAGCCAGCGGCGGTCGCGGTCGTGCTCGGTTACCAGCAGGTGGCCTGGCGAGGCCATGTCGTACCAGCCGAGACAGCGGTGCGTCACTGGGACAGCAGGCTGCGGCGAGCCGTCGAAGGGGGCGGAGAGCCGGAAGATCAGGTCCCGGTGCTCGGCTGCGGCCAGCGGGTCGCCGCCGTCCTGTGCCTGCGTCCAGATCACGCTGGCCGGCACGGATTCCTCGAAGGAGACCATCCGCGGCCCGGTTGGCACGCCGTGCCGCGGTATCTCGTCGCTGACCGGCAGGTCGGCGATGACCCGCTCAAGCTGGCCGGTGGCTGACCAGACCTCGACCCGGCGGGCGAAATACGGAAACGGGACACGGTAAGAGAACGGCCGCTGCAACAGGTGGACGAGGAGGTGCTCGCCGTCGGGTGACTCGCCGATGTGGCGGTACAGGCCAGGCGGGCCAAGCTCGGTGGCAGCACCCGAGTCCGGGTCGACGCGGAGCGGAACCGTGGTGGCCAGTGACTCGAACACATCCTCGTCGGCGGGGGTACGCAACAGGTCGGTGAAGGTTGCCATCTGCGACCGCTTACCTGCCGCTTCGTCAACCCGTGGCTCGATCGAGCCGCCCGGGACGGCTCGGGCCGCGGGCACCGGGGACCCCAGCGCCAGCAGCGAGCGACCGTCTCTGGACCAGTGCACCGCCGAGCCAGCAGACGTCGGGTCGCCGCCGAGTACGTCACGGACAGCGAGGCCCGGCACCGGTGCCGCCGTCGCAGCCTGTGCGTCCACAATCCAGACCGCGATGCCATCCGGCTGGTCGAGCGTGACAGCGAAGCGCCGTCCATCCGGAGCCCAGGCCGGCATGCTGATCGACGCGCCCTCCGGAAGCTCGATCCGGCGCGGCTGACCGGCCGGCAGCGCGATCACAGACAGCGCGGTGAGGCGCCGGGTTCGCTGGCGGCCGCCTAGCACGGGGTCGAGGCGCAGGCCCGCCAGCGACAGGAATGGCCTGGCCAGGTGCGCCACCGGCGGATGAGATTCGTAGTGCACGAGCGCGACGAACCTGCGGCCGGGTCCGAGCGAGGCGGCAGGCGTCGGCGGCGTATCGATGATCGAGACGATGTCGCTCGCCGGGGTCTGGTACGCCACGCTTGGCTCCTTCACAATTGCTGGCCGGGCGCTGCCGTGCTGACCTAGGCTCGCGCGGCAGTGGCGACGGCGCAAGTCGGGCCCACCTGGATGTTGGTGGGCCGGCGCCGCGGCGCATTGCGCTCGCGGCGCCGGCCTGCTGCCCGGACCGGTTTAGTACCAGCCGGTCGCTAGCTCGTGCGCCCAGGCGGCCGCGGGCGAGCCGTACCTGGCCTTGATGTAGCGCAATCCCCACAGGATCTGAGTCCTGGCGGAGGACCGCCAGTGCCGCCCCGCGGTTGCCATCTTCGAGCCCGGAACGGCCTGCGGGATGCCGTACGCACCTGAGTACAGGTTCTCCGCGTGGACATTCCAGCTGCTCTCCCTGGCCCAGAGCGGCTCCAGGTACCGGAACTGCCGCTTCGACCAGTGGAATCGGTGCAGCAGCCTGACGGCAATCTGGCGCGCTGTCCGAGCGGGCTTCTCCCGGCCGGACGGGCCTTGGGTGGCTGCGAGCTGGTTGCTGGCCGGCTCCGCCGTAGCGAAGAACGCGTCGAGCTCAGCCTGCTGCCGGTGTGAGGACGACTCAGGAGAGGATGACGGCAGCGATAGGCCCGGATCGGCCTGGACTGCAGGCATCGGCCGGACGTGGCCGGCTGGCCTGGCGACCGCGGCTGGCTGGCCTGCCGTGCTGGCTGACCATGCACCCACGGTGCCGCCCACCACAGCCACGATGGCGACTGCGGGACCGGTTACTGCGCGATGGAACCTGACTGCCTTCCTGGACTTGATTGGCTTGCTGGGAGCAGTTGTCCTGACGTTGGACAAGAGGAACCTTCTGTCGGGCGCCGTGAGGCGCTCGGCTTTCACCCGGTGTCATGGACCGCCTTCGGTGGCGGCCTGCATCGCGCGGACGTGTCGCGGGTACAGGGCGACATGGCTGCTCAGAGGCAGCCGTCACGCGCGCAGGGTGCTGTCAGACGCATACTTTGCCCGATGTAGGCCTCCGTGGCTTTAGAAATTGCAAATAAAACGGTATGATGTAAATCACATATTTACCCGATTGTTATTCACAGAATTGTGCCAGCTTAGAACTAACGTGGCGATTCCCATTGATTCGGACGTGGCTCTTGCGTGACGGGCGTGGTCAGAGCGCCGGGTGGGATCTAAGTTACTAAGTTACGAAGCCGCGTCACTGACCGGAGCCGCCAGCCTGCCTAGAGTGCAGAGGTCGCTGGCTGTCTTCACCCGCGATCTACGCATCCGCGACAATCCGGTCCTGGCGACGGCTGCTTAGTCATCTGCCGTAACGCCGGCCTTCGTCATCGACCCGATCAGGCTGCCGGCCGGGCTTGATCCGGGCCAGGTGCCTGTCCTCGCGCAGCTGACTCCCGGCTCAGGACAGTCACGACCCGAGGCCAACGGTGCGGAAGGCTTGCAGCTATCCCGGACCGGTCGTCGACCAACGGGCGCCATCAGCGAATGCCCGATCCCGGATCGCGGGTAAGGCCGCCAGCCGGCGCTGTGCCCGGCTATGAGACTGAGAATCCAGTTGAGGTTATAAGCAGTTGTTGTCACACGAATATCAGCTACGCGCTGACCGGGTTTTTAAGGATTTCAGCCGTAATATGGCTCCGTCTTAATGGCGGCTAAGCCTCGGGCGTACCACGAAGTAGGCCGGACCCTGACGCGTGCGCCGGAGCGATGGTGTTTGATAGACGTGGTTGCATTCGTATTTTGCGTACGCGACGCAGGTCGGCGATGGTCGGGAAGACGTGATCGTCCCACCGGGCAGCAGCGCCTGACGTCGTGGCGACCCAGGATCCTCGTCCGTGGATCCCGGAGATCACCCAGTAGGAGAAGGCACATGCCTCAGGGCACCGTGAAGTGGTTTAACGCCGACAAGGGCTACGGGTTCATTGCCCCGGACGACGGCAGCGCCGACGTCTTCGTGCACCACTCCGCGATTCAAGTTGATGGCTTCCGCAGCCTTCAAGAGAACCAGCGGGTCGAGTTCACCGCCGGTCAGGGCGCCAAGGGCCCCCAGGCCGAGCAGGTCCGTCCGCTCTAACCAGATCCGGCCGAGTCGGCCGGTTACCGCACGCATAGCTGCTAGCTCTGCACAACGGCAAGGGGCGGTCCTGGTCTCCAGGGCCGCCCCTTGCGCATGCCTGCCGGCTTTTAGACCGCCAGCTTCAGTTCGCATAAGACTATCGAATCGCCATATCTAAGCCGAGTCATGAAGCGTTGGATACCTGTCTTAAGCCTGGCTGCTCAGCACTTGAATAAATTTGCTCGAAATATGAACTAAGGTCCACTATAACGTTACGGGATCCGCATTCAGCGGAATTCATGGCTGCCGTAAACTTCTCAGCACCGTGGCGGCGGGCCGATGCCCTGGCGGCACCACCTGCGCACCACCACCTGCGCACCACCACCTGCATCGGGCCGGAGCCGGTATCGTCACGGCGTCGGGCGGTGCCGGCCGCCGCGCGGCGCAGACCGAGTGGCCGGCCCGATTGCGGAAGGCATGCCCATGACTCGTGCCCTGCTCAACAGCGCGCTGGCCGGAATGGGAACGACGATCTTCGCGGAGATGTCCGCGCTGGCCGTCGAGACCGGCTCGGTCAACCTGGGCCAGGGATTTCCGGACACAGACGGGCCGGAGGAGATCGCCAGGATGGCCGCGGAGGCCGTGCTTGCCGGTCGGGGGAACCAGTACCCGCCTGGTCCGGGAGTCCCGGAGTTGCGTAACGCCGTGTCCGCGCATCAGAAACGCTTCTACGGCCTCGATGTCGATCCCGATACAGAGGTGCTGGTCACGACCGGAGCCACCGAGGCGATCGCGGCGGCGATGCTTGCCCTCCTCGAGCCCGGTGACGAGGTGATCGCCTTCGAGCCCTATTACGACTCTTATGCGGCATGCATCGCGATGGCCGGTGCCGTGCGGGTGCCGGTGACCCTCAGGCCGCCGGACTTCAGGCCCGACCTCGACCAGCTGCGGGACGCCATCACCAACCGCACCAGGCTCATTCTGCTCAACTCGCCGCACAACCCCACCGGCATGGTTGCCACCCGCGAGGAACTCAGCGTCATCGCCGAGCTTGCCATTGAACACGATCTGCTGGTCGTCACCGACGAGGTGTACGAGCACCTGGTCTTCGACGGCGAGCACATCCCGATCGCGACCCTCCCGGGCATGCGAGAGCGGACGGTGACGATCAGTTCAGGCGGCAAGACCTTCTCGTTCACTGGCTGGAAGATCGGATGGGTGACCGGAACGCCCGAGCTCGTGACCGCGGTACGGACCGCCAAGCAGTTTCTTACCTTCGTCAGTGGCGGCCCGTTCCAGTTCGCCATTGCCGCCGGGCTCGCGCTTCCGGATTCCTTCTACGCAGACCTGAGATTGACCCTGCACCGTAAGCGAGACCTGCTCGTCGCCGGACTGAGCGCAGCCGGTTTCGAGGTGTTCGTGCCGCACGGCACGTACTTCATCAGCACGAACATCACTCCGCTGGGCGAGACAGACGGGCTTGCGTTCTGCCGGAGCCTGCCGCACCGATGCGGTGTCGTCGCCGTTCCGAACGTCGTGTTCTATGACAACCGGGACGCGGGCCGCAGCCACGTCCGGTTCGCGTTCTGCAAGAAAGACGAGGTCCTGGCTGACGCTGCGGCGCGCCTGGCCACGCTCGGCCACGGCTGAAGCGCCGGGAACAGCGGGCCCGCGGGCCTCACTAGGATGGTCGTTGCTCAGCGCTCGCGCGGGCGCGTCGCTTGAACTCAGGAGGGCACCGTGACCCCAGCGCAGAACAGCAGCCCGTCAGGGCCGGGACCGGCTGCCGAGATCTACCAAGCTCCGCGGCAGGAGAAGCCCTGGGGCCACGAAGTGATATTTGCCGGGATCGATGGCAAATATGCAGGCAAGATCATTCATATAACAGCCGGGCACGCTCTGAGCCTGCAGTACCACCTGCAGAAGGAGGAGACCATCAGCGTGCTGTCCGGAGCCGCGCTCGTAGAGCACGGACCGTCAGCCGACAAGCTCGCTAGTCAGCACTTCGGGCCCGGCGACACGATCCACCTGCCGCCAGGCGCAGTACACCGCATCACCGCGATAACCGACCTGACCTTCGCCGAGGCATCGACGGCGCAGCCTGGCTGGCGCGAGGACGTGGTGAGGCTCGAGGACAACTACGGTCGTACCGGCACCAGCGCGCCCTGACTCGCCCGTTACCGGCTGGTTCGCGCAGTTCGGCCTGTCCGCGACCCAACCCGCTCGCTTGCGGGCCGCCGCGGCAGCGAGCCCGCGTCCAGGTCAAGAAAAATGCGCACCCACTGGTCGGGACTGACGTAACCGACGACCGCGCGCCGGTCGACACCGGCGGCTGCGCACGCTGCCGCCACCCTGTCCGCCGGGAACGTGCGCCGCAGCGACGCCTGCACCGAGCCGCCGACTCCCGAGAAGCCTGTCTGAACCAGCCGACGGTAGGCCACCAGGCGTGCGGGCGGGACCAGCGGTGAAGTCCGGCGCTCCAGACGCAAGATGCCGGCGTCTACCCGTGGCACCGGCCGGAACTCGGTTCTCGGGATAGTGCCGGCAAGTTCCCATCGGATCTGCGGCCAGCTACTGACCGTCAGCTGACTCCAGCGCCCGTATCCCCCGGTCCGCTTCCGCGCGTACTCCAGCTGAGTGATCAGCGTCGCTACGCTCATCCGGGACGCACGCAGGCACCAGTCAATGATGGGCGAGGTCAGCGAGAACGGGGCATTCCCCACGACCTGGAACGACCGGCTCGGCTGGCGGGCGGCGAGAAAGTCGCCGGTCCTGACATGGACGTTCGGGCGATCGGCGACTCGTGCTATCAGCCCGTCGGCCAGTGCCCGGTCGATCTCGTACGCGATGACTTCCCCGGTCATGGCCGCCAGCCGAGTCGTGAGGATGCCTTCTCCCGCGCCGACTTCGATGCACAGGCCATCGGGGTCGAGATGGACGGCCTTGAGGAACTGCCGGGCAGCCTCCGGATTGCGCAGGTAGTTCTGGGACAACACGCGCCGCCGCCGGTCGGCGTCAGTTCGCCCTCCCGCGCTGCCGCGCGCTTGCCCCCGGCCACGAGCCGGACCAGGCCGCGACGCACCGGCCTCCTGGCGCCGGGGCCTCCGGGCCGCTGGGCTGCTACGGTCCTGGCCGGGCGCCGAGTTCATCGGTCCAGGTTAGCGACCACGACTACAGGCGGGAACGGGGCTGCCTGCCCACCCGGACTGCGGCAGTCGCCGCCCGGCCGGGCCGGTGTGCCGCCGGTGATGGTCAATCTTCCGTGCTCCGGCGCAGGCGCTTCAGGTCGGCCCGGCGTTGCTTGTCTGCGAGCCGCCGCTCCATTGAACTTCGCGTCGGCCGGGTCGGCCGGCGCGACGGCCGTGGCGGTGCCGTCGCCTCGGTGAGAAGCGCGGTCAGCCTGGTAGCAGCAGCCTCGCGGTTGCGCAGCTGCGACTTGTACTCACTGGCGGCCACCGTGATGACGCCCCTGGACAGCCGGCCGGACAGCGCGGCCAGCGCGCGATCCCTCAGCACCGGCGGCAGCGCGGCGGTGTTTGCCAGGTCAAAGGACAGCTCAGCCTGGCTGTCAGTGGTGTTCACGGACTGGCCACCGGGTCCTGATGACCGGGAGAACCGCCAGGAGAGTTCGTCTGGCGGGACCGTGAAGCCGCGGACCGTCACCTCGATCGTCATAGCGCGTCACTGCTCACGGCCTATAGCCGAACTCGGCAGCCGGCACGGTACTCGGGAAGGGGGCATGGTGCCTGCCTATCACAACGGGACGAGCGGCCGCAGTGCGCCGAGGCCGGTGTGTAGCCGAGGACGGTGTAGCCGAGCGCGGCGGTTTCGTCCGGTGTGCTGCAGAAGTCCGGTCGGCTTGGTAACCTCGCGGGCGGTCGGAGGCGGACGCTGGCCGGCCCTACGCACCCGGCCATACGCAGCCTGGAGAGAGCAGATATGAGCGGTTTCCGGAAGTTCCTGATGCAGGGCAACATCATCGACCTGGCGGTGGCGGTCGTCATCGGCGTGGCGTTCAACGCGATCGTCCAGGCCCTGGTCAAGGACATGATCACGCCGTTGATAGGCGCGCTCATCGGTAACCGGATCGACTTCAGCACCCTGTCTTTCCGGCTGCATGGTGCCGTGTTCACTTACGGGGCCGTCGTCAACGCGGCGATCTCGTTCCTGGTGATCGCGACGGTCATTTACTGGCTGGTCGTGGCGCCGAGCGAGAAGATAGCGGCTATCGCCAACCGGAACAAGGCCGCTGTCGACCGGCCTTGCCCGGAGTGCCTGAGCACGATTCCGGTCGCTGCCAAGCGGTGCATGTACTGCACCGCCGAGGTCACTCCGGTACCGCCGACTGGCACTACCTCGCCCCCCCGGCGCCCCCGGCATGGTTTCCTGGCTTCCGAATAGGGGCGAGCGGGCCAGCATCATTTGGCATCGGCGTAGCAGCTGACGACGGTTGTCGTCATGGGGAAACTGACGTCGGTCGCGCCGAAAACCAGACTGGTAGCGCCAATAGCTGCCGTCTCGATCGCGGTTGCTACGTCGGCCGCCAGGGCGGCAGGGCAGTGCACGACTACTTCGTCATGCTGGAAGAAGACAAGCTCCGGACCTCCGGTAGTCAGCGGAGTGTCAGTGACCAGGCACTCGTCAACTACTGCCGTCGGTGTCATCGCGGTGAGCTCGGTGCGCAGCAGGGCGAGCAGCACTAGCGCCCAGTCCGCTGCACTCGCCTGGACGACGAAATTGCGCGTGAACCGGCCGCGGGACCGGGCGGCAGCGGCTGCTTCCGGGTCGCGTCGCTGCTCTGGATCGCCTGTCTCACTGGTGAGTGTGCGCCAGGCCGCTGACGGCGGCGGGCACGTCCGGCCGAGGACGGACCTGACCACCCGGCCCTCTTCGCCCGCCCTGGCCGCTCGCTCGACGAATGCCGACGCCTGAGGAAAGCGCCGCCGCAACAACGCTAGCGATTGCCCGCGATCACCACCGGTACCGCCGTACATCGCCGACAGCAGCCCGACCTTGGCCTGAGCGCGATCCGCGCCGATCGCCTCGGCAACCGCAGCGTATAGGTCATCTGCGTTAGCCGCCTGGGCGAAGGCTCCGTCGCCGGCCAGCGCGGCCAGGATGCGCGGCTCAAGCTGCGCGGCGTCGGCGACCACCAGTGCCCAGCCGGGATCTGCGACGACGGCCTGGCGCAGCAGCTTGGGAATCTGCAGTGCCCCTCCGCCGCGTGACGCCCACCGGCCGGAGACCACACCGCCGACGACATACTCCGGCCGGAACCGGCCATCCGATACCCAGCTGTCCAGCCAGGACCACCCGTTGGCCGCGTACAACCTGGCCAGTTCCTTGTACTCAAGGAGCAGCCCGATGGCCGCGTGATCAACTTGCCGCAGCTCGGCGGACCTGGTGGACCGCACGCGGATGCCGCTAGCGGCCAGCGCCCGGAGCAGCTGCGCGGGTGAGTCTGGGTTCACCGGGCGCGTGGCGCCAAGCGCGGCGGAGATCTCTGTCGCGAGCTCGGTCAGGCGAGCTGGCCGTGGCTGCTGCCCGGCTGCTGACCGCGGGCGCGGGCCGAGTAGCTGTGTCAGCAGACGGTCATGGATGTCGGCCCGCCAGGGCAGGCCAGCAGCGGTCATCTCGGCGGCGACCAGGCCGCCAGCTGACTCGGCCGCCGCGAGCAAGCCGAACTTAGCCGGATCAGTGTCTGCGCTGATGCCGCGCAGCTGGTCGGCGTGTGCATTGACCAGCGCGGTCAGTTCCTGCCGTTGGTCAGCAGCAGCATCGCCACCGGGCTCGAACGGCAACTCCATCGGCTGCCGCGTATCCGCAGGCCGAACCGCTGACTGTATGGGCTGACTTGCCGGGCCATCACGGGTAGCAAGCAGCGCACCAGTGAGTTCGACGTCGTGACAACGGGCCACCCGGACCGCCGCCCGCAACAGAGCCGGATACAGCAGCTGCGTCGACCGCCACACCCATCGGACCGGGCCGGCGCGCTCTGCCGAAACGACGGCTGCCGCCAGGTCTGGTACGTGCTCCGGCTCGCCATCGGCCGATCCGTCATCACCGAGCCGGGCCAGCAGGCCGCCCGAGCCGCTGCCGGGCACCAGCGCTATCCGCACAGGCAGATTGTCCTGCACGGTGCCGACACCCGCAGGCAGCTGCGGGCATGGCACCGTCAGGCTGACTAGTCGTGCGCTCGTTTGCCCGCGTCGTGGCTCGGCCGGCTGTGCCGGGACGACTGCTGCCCGGAACTGGACGGCCCTGCACCAGACTGTCCTGTACCAGACTGGCCCGAACCTGATGGCTCGCCATCCGCCTGCCCAGCACGCGACTTCTGCGCACCGGACTTCTCCGAACCGGGCTGCCGGGCGGGGCGCTGCGTAGTTTTCGACTGGCCCGCCGTGCGCTGGCTCGCGCTGGGCTGGCTACCGCTGGGCTGGCTGGCACCGGGCTGGCCGCCTGTGGGCGCTGAGGCCTTCGCCTGGCCCGCACTGCGTCGGCTTGCGATGGGCCGACCGGCACTGTGCTGGCTAGCACCGGCCTGGCTGGCACTGTGCTGGCTGGCACCGGGCTGGCTGGCACCGGGCTGGCTGGCACCGGGCTGGCTGGCACCGGGCTGGCTGGCACCGGGCTGTGCGACCTTCGGCTGGCTGCGATCGGGTTCCGCCTTCGGCTGGCCCGCACTCCGCTGTCCGGCGCGGGGCTGGCTGGCGACGGCGTGGACGGGACTAGCCTGATCGGCTCCGGGCCGCTCGGCTCCGGACTGCTCGACTCCGGACTGCTCGACTCCGGACTGCTCGACTCCGGACTGGCCGGCCCTGGACTGGCCCGCGCCCGACTCAACAGCACCGGACCCGGCCGCACCGGACCCGGCCGCACCGGACCCGGCCGCACCGGACTCAGCCGCACCGGACTCGGCGACACCCAACTCGGCGACGTCGGCTGGCAAGGCGACCGGTTCCTCATCAGCAGGACTTGGCTGGTACTGGGGCGGGACACCCTGGTATCGCGGTCCACGGTAACCGGGGCCGGGGCTGGGCGCTGCATCGTGGTCATCGCTGGTCGGCGCTGCAGCGTACTGCACCGGCTCCTCGCGCTGGCTGGGCTGATGATCAGGCCGCCGCGGGAACGCTACGACGCTCGCCTGCTCCGACGTGGCCAGTTCGCCCAGCGTCGCTGGCATCGCGGGCAATGGCTCCAACTGCTGCGCGGCTGCGACCGGCGCAGGGCCCGTGAACTGCGCTGGCGGGCCGTCCGCCGACCCAGTTTCGTTCCCATCTGCCTCATCGCAACTAGCCGTCATGCGGCCGATTGCCGCGATATCGGTGCCCACTCCATCCGTTCCGGTTCCGGCGGCGGTCGGGTACCCGCCACCTTGTCCCGCGGATGGCTCGGCGCCGGGCGGCGGCGCCTGGGCAGGAACGCTAACCCCGCCGTCATACGACCGTGTCTGACCGGCCTGCGGACCGCTTGACGCGGCCAGCCGCCAGTCTGACCGGGCGCTAAGTTCGGCATGTACTGGCCCGACACAGTCGTGACCAGCTAGCAGCGCAGCCAGCCGCTCGGCTTCCTCGGCACCTACGCCGAATACCACTCTGGGCTGCCCCCACGGCTCCTCTAGTGAGTAGCCGACGTAACTCGACACCGGCGGCAGCGGATCTGTACCCAGACCGTGCATGACGCGCCAGTGACCCCACGCCTGCTCCAGTGCGGTGGCCGCTCGCTCCGCCCGCTGCACCAAATCCGGATCACGCATTGTGCGTATCCCTCCCCCTCCAAAGCACCGCACATCTCCGCCCGCAGGCGGGTTCCCCCCGGAACGCTCCATACCGCGCCGGACGCAGAATCTGCTGGTCGCGGCGACATACAACGTCTGTCCTGCCGCCACGGCGCCGGCCGTCCGGCGGCAGGTTTCCTCAGTATCGCGGTGGCCAGGCGCCGGGAAGGTGGATTACGAAAAGTTATTGAGAGACTACGAATAGTTACCGACGCCAGGTAGGCAGGCAGCTGATGATGTGACCGGAGATTCCCGAAAGCAGCCAGCCAGCCGCAAATGTCCGAGCCGACCGGGACTGTGCTCACAGCGACCTGACAGATGGCAAGCCGGGCCAGTAACAGACTGAACGAATAACGCGCCGGGTCATACGAGCAGGCTGAGCGGCTGCGAAGAACGTTGCCGTTAAGAGCCCGTTCCCGGCCTTACGAGGATCTTGGCGGCACTCCTGGCAACTGCGCCCAGGAGGCCGGATCGACCCCGGCTTCCGCTGACCGATGCTGACCATCGCATCGAACGCGAAACGCGCCCCCCGATGCGGTGTCCGGCCGCCGGGGTCGACCCCCCCAACTGCTTAGGCAAATGGCCGCTGGCCGATGGCGCAACGCTGCGCACCAGCCTTTCCGGCGTCTAGCTGCCGGAAGGCGGCCATGCCTCATTCCGAGCGCTGCTGCGGGATGCCCGCCAGAAGGGCGCGGACTTCCGTCTCCCGGTACCGGCGGTGGCCGCCGAGCGTCCGGATTGACGTGAGTTTTCCTGCCTTTGCCCACCTGGTCACTGTTTTCGGGTCAACCCGGAACATGGTTGCGACCTCTGCAGGCGTGAGCAGCGGCTCAGCCTCTGGTGTACGTGCTGACATGTTGACGGCCTCTCCTCCTGGACCGGTACTGCGATCCCTACTACTTCTCTTGCTGTTCGTGGCTTCTGGTGAAGCCTGCCTCGGATGTCCTATATAGTCCGCTCAGACCATATTGCCATCACCAGCGGTAACGCGTCGACAACCGGGAGCAAAGATTCTTCGCGAGTCGCCACGACGCCCCCGTCTGCGACTTTGTCACGCTGCGTGATTCTAGCGACACGCACCGTGGCAACGACGGCGGATTGGGAAAAGTCATCCGCGCCTCCCATTGAACACTTAGCTTCGATTGCCGCCACGTCCTGTGTGCCTCTATCGAGCTGCCGATCTCCTCCAGGTCAGCACCCTTACGAGACACATAGGCGAAGCGATGAGCCGGCGCCAGCCCATACAGGCCGCAACTGCCGGCAGTCCTCCCTCCCGCTCCTCGCCGCTTATCAGGGCGACCCATGCCGCCGGCCTGCCCCCGCGACGTTGCGGGCGACGCAATGACCGGATATCCGGATGCGCGCGAACTGCGTTGTTTCTGTGCAACCGGCCCGACTCTTGTATTAATCCCCGAAGTACCGCCAGATAATCGGCTTCGAGAACTTTTGACCGCAGAGTAGCGCGGTGTCCCGACGCTCCGTAGGCGATCCGACACAAACAGCTGGCTGCCGTGCCGAAACCAGCAGAAACTCTGGCACTTGCGGCGCATAGGCAGCATGACTAATCGTGACATGCGGTACTGGTCCGGGCAAAGCCCTACGCGCGGGTAGGATTCGCACGAGTCTCATCCGGCTCCGGAGGCCGATATACGCTGGTTACGGATCCCGTGTCAACGAAGATGCGGGCGGATCGCAGGAGCCCACCAGGTGACCACCGTCTTCGGCGCCGGACATGACGGGCCGGCCGGGCACGAACAGGTTGTCTTCTGTCAGGACGCGCAGTCCGGACTTCGTGCCATCATCGCTATCTACTCCACTGCGCTCGGGCCGGGGCTCGGCGGGACCCGGTTCTATCCCTACGCCAGCGAGGACGCGGCGCTGGCGGACGTCCTGAACCTGTCCAGGGCCATGGCTTACAAGAACGCGCTTGCCGGGCTGGATCTTGGTGGCGGCAAGGCAGTGATCATCGGAGACCCGCACCGGCTGAAGTCCGAGCCGCTGCTGCGCGCTTACGGCCGTTTCGTCCAGTCACTGGGCGGCCGGTACATAACGGCCTGCGACATTGGTACTTACAGCGAAGACATGGACGTCGTCGCGCGCGAGTGCTCGTACGTCACTGGCCGGACAGTGCCGAACGGCGGGGCTGGCGATTCGTCAGTGCTGACCGCGTTCGGCGTCTACCAGGGCATGCGCGCCGCGGCCGAGCACGTCTGGGGCAGCATCAGCCTGGAGGGCCGGACCGTAGGCGTTGAGGGCGTCGGCAAAGTCGGGCACCGGCTTGTCGACCACCTGATCTCCGACGGGGCCCGGGTGGTGATCTTCGACACCAGCCACGCCGCGATGGAGCGGGTGCGCGCCCAGCACCCCGAGGTGATTGCCGCGGCCAGCCGCGCCGACCTGCTCAGCAGCCCGCTCGACGTCTACTCCCCGTGTGCCCTTGGCGGTGCTGTCGACGACGAGACTGCCGCTGCGCTGGGCCGCCTGGGCGTCAAGATCATCTGCGGCGGGGCGAACAATCAGATGGCCCACCCTGGGGTCGAGAAGGTGCTGGCGGACCTTGGCATTGTCTACGCGCCCGACTACCTGGTGAACTCTGGCGGGGTCATCCAGGTGGCCGATGAGCTGCACGGATTCAATTTCGACCGGGCCAAGGCGAGAGCGGCGCAGATCCTGGGCACTACCAGGGAGATCCTGGCCGTCGCTGACGCTGACGGAATTCCGCCCGCGGTCGCGGCGGACCGGCTTGCCGAGCGGCGGATCGCCGAAGTGGGCAGACTCCGGGGCATTTACCTAGGCAGCTGAGGGTCGGGCACGGCTTCGCGATAATCATCGGAGGCGCCGGGCGCCCAAAGCAGGTACGGTTGTACCTGTACGTCAGGGCGAGCGCGGCGCACTCCGGTAGGCGGAGCTGCGGCGGGTGAGCCTTGTATGCACCTATCCTTGAGCACTTGCGTCGCAACGGGTAAACGAAGAGTGCGGTGACCAGGGACCCGTCGGGTTCCGTACGTTAGAGGGGGTCGAGCCAATGGGGCGCGGCCGAGCCAAGGCCAAGCAGGTCAAGGTGGCACGCCAGCTGAAGTACAGCGGCGGCGGGACCGACCTCGACCGGCTGCGGGCTGAGCTGGGCGTCGACTCGGACCAGCATGGTGCCAACGGGGATTCCGCGTACGCGGACCTAGGCGATCGCTACTCCGCGGACGACGACTCTGATCACGCACCGGATGACGACGAAGACGACGACTGGGAAGAGGACGAGGACTACGGCGATTACGGCGCCGACGGTCTCGTTCGCCAGTCCCGGCCTTCCGAGGCATAGCAAGTAGCCGCAGAACAACACGCGCGGCGAGGCCAGGACGGCTCCGCCGAGTGCAGCGCTCAACCTGGATGGCGGCCGGTGAGCTTTGCGCTGCCGGTTCCTGCCGTTACCTCGCCGATCATCCATGCTGGCAGTCCACGGTCGGCTAGCAGCTTCAGCGCGTGATCGCCGTCGTCGCTGCCCACGATTGCGACCATGCCGACGCCCATGTTGAAGACGCTCTCCATTTCGGCTGCGCTCACCTGACCGAGCCGGGCCAGCAGCCCGAAGATCGGTGCTGGCTGCCAGCTGGCCCGGTCCAGGACGGCATCCGCGTCGGGAGGCAGCACTCTGGCCAGGTTCGCGGCCAGGCCGCCTCCAGTGACGTGAGCGAAGGCCCTGACGGCGCAGCCTTGCGCGAGTGTCAGGCAGTCCTTGGCGTAGATCCGGGTCGGGGTCAGCAGTTCCTTACCCAAGGTCTGGCTGAGTTCGGCGGGCTGGTCCGCCAGGCCAAGCCCCGATCCGGGCGCGTCGATAATCGATCGGACCAGCGAGAAGCCGTTCGAGTGCAGCCCGGAGGAGGCCATCGCGATGACGGCGTCTCCTGGCCGGACCAGGTGGGGGCCAAGCAACCGGTCAGCCTCAACAACGCCGGTGGCAGCGCCCGCGATGTCGAACTCGTCGGCTCCGAAGTGGCCAGGATGCTCGGCGGTTTCGCCGCCAAGCAAGGCGCAGCCGGCTTGGATGCAGCCTTCGGCGATGCCTGTCACGATCGTCGCGACCCGCTCCGGCTGGACCCGGCCGCACACCACGTAATCGGTCATGAAGAGCGGCTCGGCGCCGCAAACGACGAGGTCGTCGACGACCATGCCGACGAGATCCAGGCCGATGGTGTCATAACTGCTCATCCGCTGGGCAATGACCACCTTGGTGCCGACCCCGTCCGTCGACGTGGCGAGCAGTGGCTGTCGCATCCCGGTCAGCCTGGTGGCGTCGAACAAACCGGCAAAGCCGCCGATGCCGCCGATCACCTCCGGGCCGGCCGTCCTGGCAACCGAAGCCTTCATCAGCTCAACCGCCCGGTCACCAGCGGCAATGTCGACGCCGGCTGAGGCATAGCTGGCCGGCTGACGGCCGCTGACCGGGTGAGACTGGCTAGTCACCTGGTCCCCGCAGGCCGCGCGCCTGCCATCTCTAGCAGGTGCTTGCCCTTCTCGTCCTCCGCGACCGGAACCGGGTACTTGCCATCGAAACAAGCCCGGCAGAGCCCGTCGGCGGGCAGCGTCGTGGCGTCGGTCAGTCCGGCGAGCGAGACAAAGCCAAGCGAATCCGCGCCAATCGACTCACGGATCTCATCGACGCTCAGGTTGCCCGCCATCAGCTCGGCCCGGCTAGCGAAGTCAATGCCGAAGAAACACGGCCAGGCTACCGGCGGGCTTGAGATACGGACGTGCACCTCGGCCGCCCCGGCCTCACGGAGCATTGCCACGATCGCCCGCTGAGTATTGCCGCGGACGATCGAGTCGTCCACGACGACCAGCCGCTTGCCGGCAATGGCGTCCCGAAGCGGGTTGTATTTCAGCCGGATGCCGCGTTCCCTGATCGTCTGGCTCGGCTGGATGAAGGTCCGGCCCACGTAGGAGTTCTTCACCAGCCCCTGTCCGTAGGGAATGCCGCTGGCCTGGGCATATCCGATTGCGGCCGGTGTGCTCGACTCCGGCACCGGGATCACCAGATCAGCATCGGCGGGATACTCCGCGGCGAGGAGCCGGCCCACCTCCACTCGAGTCGCGTGCACGCTACGTCCGGCGATAGCCGTATCTGGCCGGGCCAGGTAGACGTACTCGAACAAACAGCCGGCCCGCTTGGCGGCTGCGAAAGTATGCGACCGGACGCCGTCCTCGTCGATGGCCACGAGTTCGCCCGGTTCGATCTCGCGGACGAACGCGGCGCCGACGATGTCCAGCGCGGCCGTCTCGCTGGCGACCACCCAGCCGTGTGCCAGCCTGCCGAGCACCAGAGGCCGGAAGCCTTGCGGGTCGCGCGCTGCGTAGAGCGTCCGATCGTCCATAAAGACCAGCGAGAACGCGCCCCGGACCAGCGGCAGCACCGCACGTGCCGCTGCCTCCACGCCCGGATGCGCACTGGCGGGTGCGGCGCTGCCGTTCGCACCGGTGTTCGCAGCACCACCGTGAGCGGCGCCCCCGTTGGCCGCGAACAGTGCCGTCAGCACGTCGGTGTCGGAGGTGGCACGCCCCGCGAGCGCATCGGGGTGGCCGGCGAGCAGAGCAGCTAGCTCACGGGTGTTGCTCAGGTTGCCGTTGTGCCCGAGCGCGAGGCTCGCTGAGGGAGTCGCGCGGAACGTGGGCTGAGCGTTCTCCCAGACCGACGAGCCGCTGGTTGAGTACCGGCAGTGCCCGACGGCGACGTGCCCGCGCAGCGTGTTGAGTACCGACTCGTTGAAGACCTGCGCGACCAGGCCCATGTCCTTGTAGACGACAATCCGCGAGCCGTCGCTCACCGCGATGCCCGCCGACTCCTGACCGCGGTGCTGAAGCGAGTACAACCCGTAATAGGCGAGCTTGGCTACATCCTCGCCGGGGGACCAGACGCCGAATACCCCGCATGCGTCCCTCGGTGGCCGGTCGGCTGGATCTGCATCATGTGACAACGCGCCGTCGGGCTTAATCACTGGTTTAGTCTATGGACCCGCCAGGGCTTCCAGGCCGTCTTGGCTTCGGCCGCTACCGGTCCGTACTCACCGGCTTTCCGGAAACAACGGCAGGTAGTCACCCAAATCGGCTCGCTGGCCGCTGGCGTGAATCTGGCCGGCCGCAAGCGCAGCCGCCCAGCCCAGGCGGCCAGTCGCCAGGTCGAGCCAGGTAAGCGGGTCGGTCTCGACGACGTTCGGCGGCGTGCCGCGGGTGTGCCGGGGGCCCGGCACGCACTGGACGGCGGCAAACGGGGGCACCCGCACCTCCACCGTCCGGCCCGGCACTCTGGCGGCCAATTCATCCAGGCTGTACCGGACGGCAGCACGTAGCGCGGCTCGCTGCGGCTCAGCGCCGCTGGTCCTGGCCGCCGTTACGGCCGCCATGCTCGCCGCGCCCAGCACGCGCTCGGTCAGCAGTCCGCTCCACGGCGGCTGACCGAGAGCCTCCCGCTGCCCGTTGACCGCGGCAAGCAGGCGACCGAGGTCAGGACCACGCGCTGGCACGGCTAAGCAGGCTAGCCCAGATCGGCTGGCCACGCTTTCCGGACGGGCTGCGCTGCCGGATTGCCGGCCAGCAGCGGCATTTCGCCCGATCCAGCGCTGGCACGCAAGCATCTGCCGGCAAGGCGCCGCCGATTGCGACAAGGTTTTTTGACTATCTGGCCCCATCGGCTAGCCAATACCGGTAATCGTTCGGTATGCCTGGTCAGCGCCGTACCACGAGTCAACGAGCCACCGGCTCGAGGCTCGCCAGGCTGGCCGGGATCGGTGTAGCCGTGGCGCTCGCCAGCGCCGGCGTCGCCATCTACCTGGTGGCGCTGCGTCCAGCCAGCGCGCGCCAGCAGCCGCCGCTGCCGACGAAGGTCATCAGCTTCCAGACAGTCGGCCTGATCGCTCAGGTGGCTCAGCCGTCCTCGTCCGGCCAGCTATTGCAGCTACTCGGGCCGCACGGCACACCGCAATTCAGCCCGCTGGGGCAAGCGCAGGAACAGTCAGGCTCACCGCAATGGACCGCGGACCTGATGGCCGGTGACAGCTACATCTTCATCTACCTGCCGACCGGCGAGTGCCTCGCCGCGACCGGCCCGGCCGACCAGCCGAAGCTGGCGCTGAATCACTGTGACTTGTCGGCGCTGCAACGCTGGCGGCGGAGGACGGCAGCCGTCCAGATCCAGGGGCACGATTTCTACCAGTACGCCAACCTGGGCGACGGCTCCTGCGTGACGCAGGCAGGAGCGCTCCCCGGCCCGGCCTACGGTGCCGCCCTGCAGGTCTGCTCCACCGGGTCCGCGACCGATCAGCTCATCGGATTCTGGTGGGCGTCCCTGTAGCGCTTGCCTGACAAGGGGCAGCGGGCCGGGCCGAGCGCACTCAGCTGAACAGCGCCGGCAGCGCGGCTCTGTGCGCCGTGGCGAGTTCGGCAAGCGGCACGGAGAACAGCCCGGCAAGTTCGAGGGCCAGGCCGCCGGTCGTGCCGATGACAGCCATCGGCACCCCAGCCTGCTCGCAGGCCACAGTCAGGTCCAGAGCGGCATCCGGCCGGACCGCGACGATCGCGCGAGCAGCCGATTCACTGAACAGGAACGTGGCAGCATCGGCCGGCGGCCGCACCACGCACCCGGTGCCGCCGGACAGGCAGGCCTCGGCCAGCGCGAGCGCCAGGCCGCCGTCGGACAGGTCGTGCGCGGCGATGATCAGGCTGCGCGCCGCCGCGGTGGCCAGCAGGCCAGCCAGCGCGCGCTCGGCTTCGAGATCGACGGCCGGCGGCCGTCCGCCCAGGTGCCCGTGCCGCAGCCAGGCCCACATCGAACCGCCGAACTCCGCCCTGGACTCGCCCAGCAGCACGATGCTGGCGCCCTCGGCGGTGAACCCGGACCCGACCCGGTGCCGCACGTCATCGTGGACGCCGAGGACGCCGACAACGGGGGTCGGCTGGATCGGCGTCCCGCCAGTCTGGTTGTAGAAGCTGACGTTGCCGCCGGTCACCGGTATGCCGAGCTGGAGGCAGCCGTCGGCTAGGCCACGCACCGCCTCGGTGAACTGCCACATCACCGCCGGGTCCTCCGGCGAGCCGAAATTGAGGCAGTTGGTGACCGCAAGCGGCCGCGCCCCCGTGACAGCCACGTTCCGGTAGGCCTCGGCTAGCGCCAGCTGCGTGCCCTCGTACGGGTCGAGCTGGCAGTACCTCCCGTTGCCGTCGGTAGCCAGCGCAACGCCGAGCCCTGTCTCGGTGTCGATCCGCAGCAGGCCCGCGTCATGCGGCATCGCCAGCACGGTGTCGCCGCGAACGTAGTGGTCGTACTGCTCGGTGACCCAGGTCTTGTCGCCGCCGTCCGGCGATCCGAGCAGCAGCATCAGGTCCGCGCGCAAGTCAGAGCCGGTCGCAGGCAACGGCAGCCGCTCCGGGCCAGCGGCAACCAGCGCGTCCTGACTAGCCGGACGGTGCGCCGGCCGGTCGTAGACAGGCCCCGAATCGGCAGCGCTGCCCGGCGGGATGTCGACAACCTGCTCGCCGTGCCAGGTCATCTCCAGCCTGCCGGTATCGGTGACTTCGCCGATGACGGTCGCCAGCACGTCCCATTTACGGCAGATATCGAGAAATGCCGTAACGTGCCCCGGCTCGACGATCGCCATCATCCGCTCTTGCGACTCGCTCATCAGGATCTCTGCCGGGCCAAGAGAGGCGTCCCGCAGCGGCACCGAGTCGAGCTGCACGCGCATGCCGGTACCGCCGCCAGCCGCCAGCTCAGTCGTGGCGCAGGCAACACCGGCCGCGCCAAGGTCCTGGATGCCGACAACCAGCCCCGCCTGATAGAGCTCCAGGCAGCACTCGATCAGCAGCTTCTCCATGAACGGATCGCCAACCTGCACGCTCGGCCGCTTCGCGCCCTCGCCAGTCCCGCCGAACGACGCGCTGGCCAGCACCGACGCGCCGCCGATGCCGTCCGGCCCGGTCCGCGAACCGAACAAGATCACTCGGTTGCCGGGCCCGGTCGCGGCGGCCAGCTTGAGGTCGGAGTGCCGCAGCACGCCCACGCAGAGCGCGTTGACCAGCGGATTGCCGGCGTAGCACGGATCGAACGCGAGTTCCCCGCCAATGTTCGGCAGGCCCAGGCAATTGCCGTAAAACGAAATGCCGCCCACCACACCGGGCAGCACCCGCCGGGTGTCCGCGGCGCCAGCCGGGCCAAAACGCAGCGCGTCCATGACTGCAACTGGCCGCGCGCCCATCGCCAGGATGTCGCGCACAATGCCGCCAACACCTGTCGCCGCGCCCTGGAACGGCTCGACGTAGGACGGGTGATTGTGCGACTCGATCTTGAAAGTGACTGCGTAACCCTGGCCGACGTCGACCACGCCAGCGTTCTGTCCGATCCCGGCAAGCAGCACGTCGGTAGCGGGCGCCTTCTCGGCGAACTGCCGCAAATGCTTGCGGGACGACTTGTACGAGCAGTGCTCGCTCCACATCACCGAGTAGATAGCGAGTTCGGCATCGGTCGGGCGCCGCCGGAGTATCGCGGCGATCCGTGCGTACTCGTCGGTTGTCAGCCCGAGAGCGGCGAACGGCTGCTCCCGGCCAGGCGTAGCGGCAGCGCCGCCGACCGTGTCCTGAGCTGCGACAGCAGGAACCGCGGCAACGTCCTGAGTCATGGGATCGCGACCGCCTGCAGTACCGACGCGAAAAAGCCCAGGCCGTCCGCCGATGGCCCGGTCAGCTCGTCGATGGCGTGCTCCGGATGCGGCATCAGCCCGGCCACATTCCCCGCCTCGCTGACGACGCCGGCAATATCCCGCTGTGAGCCGTTCGGGTTACCGCTCACGTAGCGGGCCAGCACCTGGCCGTTTGCCTCGATGCTGGCCAGCGTCTGCGGATCAGCCATATACGCACCCTGACCGCTCTTGAGAACGACGCGGATGTCCTGGCCGGCCTGGTACTGCCGGGTCCAGGCCGACGTATCGTTCTCGATCTTGACCGTAATGTCCCTGGTGACGAAATGCAGGCCGGTGTTCCGGGCCAGCGCGCCCGGCAGCAGATGCGCTTCGCACAGAATCTGAAAGCCGTTGCAGATGCCGA
Organism: uncultured Actinomycetota bacterium; assembly: GCA_963831615.1. Lineage (GTDB taxonomy): Bacteria > Actinomycetota > Actinomycetes > Streptosporangiales > Streptosporangiaceae > JAJYUU01. Next base: position 1,269,100 of record CAWHQU010000011.1, read on the forward strand.
GCACTGGCAGCCCGCGGCCCGCCGCCTCGACGAGCTGCCCCATTACCGGTGCGAACCGGGCTATAGCGCCGCAGCGCAGATAATCGCCATAGGAGAAGCCGCCAGGCAGAACCACGGCGTCGACCCCGTGCAGGCTGGCTTCGTCATGCCAGAGCTCGACCGGCTGCGCGCCTGCCCGCTGTACCGCGCGGCACGCGTCACGATCATCTAGTGAACCGGGAAAGGTGACGACTCCGATCCGGGCCGTCATGGGCGTCCTGTGGAGCGGCGCATACTCGCAGGCTACCTTCTCAGCCGGCGTCCTTGAGCTGAGAGGCAGAGCGCGGCGCAAGCGGGGCATCGGTGCGCCACTCGATTCGCTTGTGCAGTGAGACGACAGTGCCCTGGCCGGGCCTGCTGCGCATCGTCACGTCGTCGACGCACGCCCGCATGATCGCTAGTCCCCGGCCCGACTCAGGCAGGTCCGCGATGGCGCGCTCCCTGGCGAGCCGCCGCGACCTGGTGATGCGGTTCCGCAGGATGGCGGGCGTGGTAGGCGCGGCATGGGCCGGTGAAGACTGGTTCCGCTGGTTCCGCCGCAGCACTCCCCTTGGCCGCACCGACCGCCGCAAACCCGCGCGGCGTCCCCGGCCGACCTTGGCGGGGTCGAAGCCGCGGCCGCTGTCCAGTACCTCCAGCACGCACCGCTTAGTGCCTACGTGCGCCACGAGCTCATACCGGCGGCCCGGCCCCGCGTGCCGCAGCACATTCGTGCACGCTTCAGTGACCGCGAGCAGCAAGTCGTCGACGCAACTCTCGCCGATCCCGAGCCTGCTAAGGGTGTCCCCGAGTACCCGGCGCATGACCGGGACGCTTAGCGATTCCCTCGGGAACACCAGGCAGAACTCCACATCTGCGCCTGGCTCCCCAGAATGGAACACCCGAGATCGCATCCGCTCCTCAGCCCCGTCGCGGCAGTCCATCACTCACATTGTGGAGGCTTCCCCGCCTGAACAGCGGTAATCATGAACTCAGGCGATCTCTGGACGAACAGTGCGCTACTGGCTGAGTACGCGGCGGTCAGAGGGGGCGAACGGAGAATTCTTCGATAACCGGATTAGCAAGCAGCTCCGCGGCAAGCTCGCCGATCCGCTCAGGGCTGGCTGGCTCGCTGAGCTCAATCTCGAAGCGCTTGCCCTGTCGCACTCCGGCAACCTGGCCGAAACCCAGCCTGCGGCAGGCACTGGCAATGGCCTCGCCCTGCGGGTCGTGAATCTCGGGTTTGAGCATCACGTCGACAACGAATCTGGGCACATCCGAACAGTACGCGAGCAGCATTCGAGTACGAGGACTGAGCCGAGTTCAGGCTGAGGTTCGCCGTCAGCGAATACGGAACCGGCTTGCTGGGCAGTAGCCTTGAAAGCGAGCCAGCGTACCCCGATTTCGTGACATCCGTCACCATCGTCGCCGCAGGCTTGCAGCGCCTGAGCATGCCGGGCGCGGCAATAGTACTGTTCGCACAGCCATGGACTGACATGCCATGGACTGACGACACCCGGCCAGGGCGAGCCTGGGCCGGATGTGAATACGCAAGGAGTGGCACGTGGCCGTCAAAGACGCCGGACGCGCAGCCCGCCCAGGTAAGCGGGCACCAGACGACAGGGCGCTAGCCCGCGAGCCTGAACGACAGGCGGATCCAGCCGAGCTGATTCAGCTCCTCACCCCCGAAGGGGAACGCGTCGAGCACCCCGACTACCCGCTGGAGATTTCCGCCGCGGAGGTCAAGGCGCTGTACCGAGACCTGGTCATCGTCCGCCGGATCGACTTCGAGGCGATCGCGCTGCAGCGCCAGGGTGAACTCGGAATCTGGGCCTCCCTGCTCGGCCAGGAGGCTGCACAGGTTGGCTCGGGCCGCGCGCTCGGCCCGCGCGACATGGCGTTCCCGACCTATCGGGAGCATGGCGTGGCCTGGTGCCGCGGCCTGGACCCGATGAAGCTGCTGGAACTGTTCCGCGGTGTCAGCCACGGCGGCTGGGATCCGACCGCGCACAACTTCCACCTGTACACGATCGTCATCGGCAGCCAGACGCTGCACGCAACCGGGTACGCCATGGGGATTCAGCGTGACGGCGCGGTCGGCGATGACGGCGAGGCTGTTATCGCTTACTTCGGCGACGGTGCGACCAGCCAGGGCGACGTCAACGAGGCCTTCATCTGGGCGTCAGTGAACAACGCCCCGATCGTCTTCTTCTGCCAGAACAACCAGTGGGCCATCTCCGAACCGCTCGAGCGGCAGAGCCGGACGCCGCTGTACTTGCGCGCCAAGGGCTTCGGCTTCCCCGGCGTGCGGGTGGACGGCAACGACGTGCTGGCCTGCCTGGCGGTGACGCGCAAGGCGATGCAGGCCGCCAGGGAAGGCCAGGGCCCGACCCTGATCGAGGCATTCACCTACCGGATGGGCGCGCACACGACGACGGACGACCCCACCCGGTACCGGCTGTCGGCTGAGCTGGAGGCGTGGAAGCTCAAGGACCCGATCGAGCGGGTGAAGCAGTACCTGATCAGGACCGAGCAGGCGGAGATGAGTTTCTTCGACGAGGTCGAAGCAGAAGCCGCCGCAGTAGGCACCCGGATCCGGGCCGCCTGCCAGCAGATGCCCGACCCAGAGCCACTCTCGATGTTCGATAACGTGCTGACCGCGCCGACAGCTCAGCTTGCCGCCGAGCGCGAGCACTTTGCCGCCTACCTTGACTCGTTCGAAGCCGAGGAGGCGACACGATGACCACGCTCACCCTCTCCAGGGCGCTCAACGAGGGACTGCGCAAAGCGCTGGAGGCCAACGCCAAGGCGCTCATCATGGGCGAGGACGTCGGCAAGCTCGGCGGCGTCTTCCGCGTGACCGACGGCCTGCAGAAGGACTTCGGCGAGGCTCGCGTGATCGACACTCCGCTGGCCGAGTCCGGCATCATCGGCACCGCGATCGGCCTCGCGCTGCGCGGCTACCGGCCGATCTGCGAGATCCAGTTCGACGGTTTCATCTTCCCGGCCTTCGACCAGATCGTCTCTCAGCTAGCCAAGATGCGGTACCGGTCGCGCGGCACCGTCAAGCTCCCGCTCGTGATCCGGGTCCCGTTCGGCGGGGGAATCGGTGCCGTCGAGCACCACAGCGAGTCGCCCGAGGCCCTGTTCGTGCACACGCCGGGACTCCGCGTGGTGTCCTGCGGTGATCCCGCCGACGCTTACACGATGATCCAGCAGGCCGCCGCCAGCGACGACCCGGTGCTGTTCTTCGAGCCGAAGCGGCGCTACTGGGACAAGACCGAGGTCGACATCGAAGGCGGACTGGCGGCAGCGCTGCCGATGGACGAAGCGCGCGTCCTGGTCGAGGGCACCGATGTGACGCTGTTGTGCTACGGGCCGATGGTTCGGACCTGCGCCGAGGCTGCCGTAGCCGCGGCGAGCGACGGCAGGTCGCTGGAAGTCATCGACCTGCGCTCACTGTCGCCGCTGGACACCGAGACGATCTTCACCTCGGTGCGCAAGACCGGCAGGTGCGTCGTCGTGCACGAAGCCGTGGTGAGTGGCGGCCTCGGCGCCGAGATCGCCGCCCAGGTCACGCAGGAGTGCTTCTACAGCCTCGAGGCACCGGTCCTGCGGGTCGGCGCTTACACCACCCCGTATCCGCCATCCAGGCTGGAGGAGCATTACCTGCCGGACCTGGACCGGATCCTGGACGCCGTCGACCGCAGCTTCGGTTACTGAGAGGCCCCGAGAATGTCTGATCTCAAGGAGTTCAAGCTCCCTGACGTCGGCGAAGGCCTCACCGAGGCCGACATCGTCAGGTGGCACGTCAAGCCCGGTGACACCGTCACCGTCAACCAGATCATCGTCGAGATCGAAACCGCGAAGGCGGTCGTCGAACTGCCGAGCCCGTACGCGGGCACGGTCGCAAGGCTGCTGGTGCCCGAAGGCCAGACCGCAGATGTCGGAACGCCGATCATCGCGGTCGACACCAGCCCCGACGGCAGCGGCATGGCCGACGCCGTCCCGCCAGAGGCGCTGGAGCAGCGCGCGATCAGCAACGACGAAGACCTGGTACCGGCACCGCCAATCGAGGGCGCGTCGGAGCCGGGAATTATCGGCAGCCCGGCGCCTAAGGCCGAACGCCAGGCAGTACTGGTCGGCTATGGCGTCAAGCTCGGCAGCACGACTCGCCGGACCAGGAAGACAACCCCCAATCAGGGCGGGAACGGTGCACAACAAGCCCCAGCCGCCCGTCCGGCCGCGGCAAGCCCGCCGGCCGTAGCGGCGCCGGTTGTTCCCGGGCCGTCTGACAACGGATCGGCTGCGGGCGGACCGGCCGCCAATGGCGCAGCGCCCGGCGCCGCGCTGGCAAAGCCGCCGGTCCGGAAGATGGCCAGGGATCTGGGCGTGGACCTCGTCAGCCTGGTTGGCACTGGCCCGAACGGCTCTATTACCAGGGACGACGTGCAGCAGGCGGCGGCACTGGCCCAGGCCGAGCCCGTTTCCGGGATAGGTCTAGGTGCCCGGACACCCGCTCGGACGACAGGGGAGCGCGAGGAGCGGATCGCCATCAGGGGCGTTCGCAAACACACTGCAGCGGCGGTGACATCCAGCGCGTTCACGGCGCCGCACGTGACCGAGTTCCTGCAGATCGACATCACCGAGACGATGACTGCGACGGCGCGGCTGCGCGCGCTACCTGAGTTCGCCGACCTGCGGGTGTCTCCGTTGCTGCTGGTCGCGCGCGCCCTGATCATTGCGGCCGCACGGCATCCGATGATCAACGCGAGCTGGGACGAGGCAGCACAGGAGATCGTGGTTAAGCATTACGTCAACCTCGGCATCGCGGCGACGACAGACCGCGGGCTGGTCGTGCCCAACGTCAAGGACGCGGACGCTCTCACGCTGCCGGAGCTGGCCCGCGCGCTGGCGCAGCTGGCAGAGACGGCACGAGCGGGCAAGGCAACTCTGGCTGACCTTTCCGGTGGCACCATCACGATTACCAACGTAGGTATCTTCGGAATCGACAGCGGGACCCCGATCCTGCCTGCCGGCGAGGCGGCGATACTGGCGTTCGGCCAGGTGAAGGATGCTCCGTGGGTCGTCGACGGGCAGCTGGCGGTCCGGAAGGTGTGCACGCTCTCGCTGTCCTTCGACCACCGGCTAGTCGATGGTGACCTGGGCTCCGCGGTGCTGCGTGACGTCGGTGCCATGCTGACCGACCCGCTGCGCATGCTGGCCTGGTCGTGACCCGTACGCTGGCTGCTGGCTGCAGGCCGGCGCGGCTGCGACGTCGCGCCTGGACTTCGAAAGGAGCCAGATGATCAGGCACGCGGTGCTGTTCACCTGGGATGACGAAATGACCGACGAGCTGGAACAGCAGCTCGCGGCTGAACTGACGGCGCTCGCAGCGAAGCTGCCCGAAGTGCGTTCGTATCACGCCGGGCCGGACGTGGGGCTCATCGAGGGCAACTTCGATTTCGCCGTGGTCGGCGACTTTGACGACGCGGATGCTTATCTCGCCTACCGCAACCATCCCGAGCACCAGGAGATCATCAGCCGGCTAAGCGCGCCGCATATCAAGAGCCGAGCGTCAGTCCAGTACGAGATCTGACCCCTGCGGGCTGAGCTGTCAGAACGCGTCTTCGGGCAGTTCCATCGGGTCGAGGGTGGTGGCCTCGGCTATCTCGCGCTCGGCTGCGAGGCGTGGCAGTACCGTCGCGGCGAAGAACCCCGCCGCGGCTACCTTGCCCTGGTAGAACGCCTTCTCGGCGGCGGCGTGCGGATGCTGGCCGGCACTGGCCTGGTCGAGCTTGGCTAGCGCGACCTCCGCCTGCCTGCCGAGCAGCCAGCCGATCACCAGGTCACCGAGCGCGAGTAGCAGCCGGGTGGTGTTGAGGCCCGCGCGGTAGATCTCCGGTGCCTGCTCCAGGCTGCTGCCGAGGTAGCCGTTCATGGCCGAGACGATTGCCTCGACGTTGTCAGCCGCGCGGGCCACCGCAGCCCGCTCCTTCTTCAGCCGGCCGTTGCCGCCGTCGGCGGTGGTGAACTCGCGGATCTGCCGCAGCAGTTCCGTCAGCGCGGCACCCTGGTTCCGGACGATCTTCCGGAAGTAGAGGTCCAGGCCCTGGATTGCGGTGGTGCCCTCGTACAGGCTGTCAATCTTGGAATCCCGGATGTACTGCTCGATCGGGTAATCCTGCAGGTAGCCCGAGCCACCCAGGGTCTGCAGCGACTGGGCAAGCTGCTCGTAACCGCGCTCAGAGCCGACCCCCTTGACCACGGGCAGCAGCAGGTCATTCAGTGCGACGGCCAGCTCGTCCTGCTCGCCTCTGGCTGCCGCGAGCTGGACGGCATCCTGCTGGCTCGCCGTGTACAAGACGAGGGCGCGCATGCCCTCGGCGTAGGACTTCTGCAGCAGCAGACTGCGCCGGACGTCCGGGTGCTTCATGATCGTGACGCGCGGCGCCGCCTTGTCCGTCGTCTGGGTCAGGTCGGCGCCCTGTACCCGGGTCTTGGCGTAGTCGAGCGCATTGAGGTAACCGGTCGACAGCGCCGCGATCGCTTTCGTGCCCACCATCATCCGGGCGAACTCGATGATGTTGAACATCTGCCGGATGCCGTCGTGCACGTCGCCGATCAGCGTGCCGACGGCCGGGTGCTCCGCGCCGAAGGTCAGCTCACAGGTCGTCGAGGCCTTGAGGCCCATCTTGTGCTCGACGTTCGTCACGTACGCGCCGTTGCGCTCGCCCAGCGAGCCGTCCGGGTTCACCAGGAACTTGGGAACCAGGAACATCGACAGGCCCTTCGTGCCAGGACCCGAACCCTGCGGCCTGGCCAGCACCATGTGCAGGATGTTCTCCGTCATGTCGTGCTCGGCACTGGTAATGAACCGCTTGACGCCCTCGATGTGCCAGGTGCCATCGGGCTGCTGGACGGCCTTCGTCCGGCCGGCGCCGACGTCTCGACCCGGCGTCCGGCTCGGTGAGCACCATCGTGTATCCCCAGCGGCCCTCGACCGCCTGCTCGGCGATCTTCTTCTGGGCGGGCGTGCCCAGTTGCCAGAGCGCGTGCGAGAACGAGCCCAGGCTGGCGTACATCCAGATGGCGGGGTTCGCCCCGAGCACCAGTTCAGCAACCGACCACGCGAGTGAGCGCGGCACGCTGGTGCCGCCGAGCTCGGCAGGCAGCTCAAGCCGGTACCACTCGGCGTCGAGGAAGGCCTGGTAGGACTTCTTGAACTCCTCCGGCATCGTGACCGAATGGGTGGCCGGGTCGAACACTGGCGGATTCCGGTCCGCGTCGGCGAACGACTCTGCGATCGGGCCTTCAGCCAGCCGGTTCACTTCGTCCAGGATGCCGCGCGCGGTCTCTTCGTCCACCTCCGCGAATGGCTCGGAGCCAAGAAGGTCCTGCCGGTTCAGCACCTCGAACAGATTGAACTCAATGTCCCTGAGGTTGCTCTTGAAGTGCCCCATGAGTGCTCCCTGCTCGCTGTGCCACCGGTGCTACTGGCCAGTAAGTTACTCGATAGTACATAACGAGCGCGCGGAAAGTCACCACCTGAGCCGGGCGAGGACAGCGCGCCTGCCAGCGGGGTTTCCGTGATCTGGGCAGGTGATCTGGGGCAGTGTGATCTGGAGCCGTGTGATCTGGGGTAGGGATGGCGGGACAGCAAGACGGCGCAGAAGGGGCCGGCGAGGGCAAGCGAGCGGCGGAGCCCCCTCCGCTCCGCCGACCGCCATCTGCGGCGCTGCCTAAAACGTCCAGACCAGATTTCTATCAAGGCAGATCAGCGCATGTCACGCGAGTGAGACGCAGCTGCGACTAGCTTGAGACGCCGCTCGCATGTGCAGTTGCTACCTGGCGCCCCCGGCGTAGTGCATGATCAGCGTGCGCATACCCGCCTGCCCGTCCCACTCGCCGACTGCCCAGACATTGTTGCTGCTGAACGCGAGAATGCCGTCCAGGATGTTGTTTCCGCTGGTCGACGGGTCGGGGCTCGCGACCACTGTCCAGCCACCGGTCGCCGAGCCGTATTCGATCAGCGAGTTCGCGTTGCCGGTCGAGACCGGCACGTGTCGCCGACCGCCCAGGCCTCCTTGCCGCCGTTCACCGGAGCGATCGCCTGCAGGTAGTTGTCTTGCGGCGTCGGGTTCGGCGTGCTGACCTCCGTCGGACGGTGCGCGACCGGGCCTTCGACAAACGTGCTGAAGCCGGAGTGCCCGGCTCGGTAGTCGCCGGCGATCCACAGTCCGGTGGGCGAGTTCGCGATTGACTTCGGATACGCGTCAGCGACCGCTCCGCCAGTTGTCCGTACCAGGTGTCTCAGGCACGACGACCCAGTGGCCGCGGGCGAGGTGCAGGCACTACCTGACGGTCCGATCCGCTCCCGGATAGCTGGCCGGTCGCCCACACCGCGTGGTGAGACGAGGTAACCGAGTGCAGGATGCCGTCGGCTGAGCCCGGAGCCCGCGAATGCCCATGGCGGTCCACCGATGATCCGTTCCAGTGCTCGACGAGCGGATGGAAGAACCCGCTCGAGTCGCCGTCCGTGCCCACCGCCCAGACGTCCGAGTCGCTCACCGCCGCCACGCTGTACAGCATGTCGTCGGCTGAGCCAGGGTTAGCGGCCGGCACGATTGACCACGTCGTGCCCGTTCCAGTGCATGGTGAGCGCGCGCCCGGTGTGGCCGGACGCCTGAGTGTAGATGCCGGTCGCCCACGCGGTCCCGTCCGGCAGCGCGGACACTCCGTAGAGCGAGTTGGCTTCCGGCCCGAAGTCCGGCGTCTTGACCCGCGTCCAGCTTGTCCCGTTGTAGTGCAGCGCGAGAGTCTGCACGATCGTCGCGGACGGGAACGGCAGCAGCGAGCCGACCGCCCAGATGTCCTGTCGGTGACCGGCCGGAGATAGACGACAAGTCGTTGTCGTTGGTGCTGGTGTTCGGGGCTTCGAACCACGGTCCACCCGGACGCGGAACTAGCGTGCGGCGACGCGCTCCGCGGCCGGCCTGGTCGCGTGTGCCGCCGCGTGGCTCGACAGACCGGGCGAAGCTCCAGCCAGCGGTAGCGGCGGCACTGTGCCGCGGAGAAGCTCTCGCGGCCGTCGGACCTGGCGCCGAACAGCTTCGCCATCGGGATGCACGTGCTTGGTGTCGCAGCTGTGCTGCAGGCAGCCGAGCCCGAACGCGTGCTGGATCGGTAGCGAGCAGCGAGTAGTGGTTGAACTTCGTGTTGTCTGTCAGGTGCCGCGGGCCCGTGGCTCGTCACCACGATCGTGAAGACCCGCCCGGTGCCCGGCTGTGCGTCGCAGCACCCGGAAGTGGTGATGCCCTCGGTCCAGGTGACGACGATCGCGTTGTTGCCGCGCCGCCACTGCGGCCCGGACATGATCTCGCTGGTGACCTGGCGCAGGTAGGCGTCGCCGCCGGCGACGAGCTTGTTGTCGTTGGGCTCACCGAGATGTGTTCGGGCTGTCCTGGCACCAGGGCGGCCCGCCGTGCATGTTGGTGCACTCGTTCGCGTCAATGAAGCTGAAGTTCGGCAGCCGGCCGTCCCGTGCGTTAGCTGCCAGTTCGGCGGCGGGCACCATCTTGCGTGCCTCGGCCGGATTGTCAGCGACGCTGGTGAGGTCGGGCACTGGATTGAACTTCGGCTGGTTGTAGAGCGAGTCGCTTTCCTGGCACTGCGTCGGGTAGCAGTCGCCCAGGTACCCGGCGTACGGAAGGTCCTGGACGTACTCCTTCCAGGACTTGCGGGCGTTGTCCAGCTGGCTGAGCAGGCTCGGCTCACCGACTTGCTGGTCCCAGTACGGAGAGCCGTCGTTGACGCCGAAGGAGTTGCCGGCCAGGAACGCCATGATGCCGGCCGTGTCCGGGTCGGAGGTCGTGTAGTAACGCGTGGCAAGACCGTACTGGCGGGCTAGCCGGTTGAAGGTCGGCGCGTACTTGTTACCCCGGATGTCGGAGAATCCGTGATCGGCGAACATGATCACTGCGATGTGGTTGTAGCGCGGTACCCGGTCGGCGGCACTGCCAGTCACGTCGTCAGCAGTCGCATGGACAGCCGTTGCTGCCGGATGTGCGCTGGCCGCGACTGCAGCCGCTGGCGTAGCGAGCCCGGCGGCCAGCGCGGCGGCGGTCACCGCCGCGCGGGCGCGGGTCATGAGCACGGTTCGCATCGAGCGTCCTTTCTGAGCGATATTTCGGCGTGATCCGTGCAGGATTTACTCGGCCCAGGCGATGCCGGCCACGTCCGCGGCCGCGCGCAGCCCGCGAGTGGCCCCTGGCGGCACCGGCGGCAGGATCAGGCAGTAGCAGCCCACGCAGATCGAGCCGGAGTCAGCCAGCCTGTTGTTGCCGACCATGAGCGTCCGCTCCGGCGCCACGCCGAGCCGCTCGCAGGCAGTGAGGAACGGCTCCGGGTCTGGCTTGGCGATGCCCAGGTCGCAGGACAGTACAAAGGTCTGGATGAATGCGTCCAGGCCGGTTGCGACATAACCGTCGTTGATCGACCAGCCAGTATTGCTGACGATGGCGATCGGAATGCCTGCCCCGGCGAATGACTTGAGCACCGCCGGCGCGTCCGGGTACGGCACCATCGTGAGCGGGTTGGTCTTCCATTCGTCGTACATCAGGTTGGCCAAGCCAGGTGCGATCTCATCGAAGGCCGAGTAGCCGGTCACGTACGCGGCCCGGTGATCCGCCCGGGACAGGTTGCGGCGCTGCCGCTTCTCCGCCATCAGCGTGCGGCTGTGTTCCTTGGACCGCCGCCAGTAGCGGGAGGCATCTTCCTCGGAAATCTCCACGCCAAGCCGGGCGGCGAGACTGCATACCGCCGCCACTGGCGATGTCCGGTGGGTAAGGGTTCCTCCGTTGTCGAACAGGACTGCGTCGTAACGCATCGGGTCTCCTCGGGTTGCTGGGATCCGGCGATGCGGGCCGGCCGCTTGTGGGCTCGTCCGGACGACCGCGTGAACGTTCGCGGGCCGCCCATCAATACGGGCGGGCACCGATGTGGAAGTGGTTGAGAACGATGGCTGTGGAGACAAGCGCGACGAGGATGGCGTAGCCCGCCACGTCGACTGCGGTGGTCCGGTGCACGCGCAGCGAGCCGCGCCGCCGGTTGGCACCGAATCCCCTGGCGTCGGCGACCATTGCCATTGTCGTCGTGCCGCGGAGGCTGCCGACAAGCAGCGGCACGGTGATAAGCACCACGCACCGGCAGATCCGCCGCACGTAGTCCGCCCACTTGGTGACCTGGAACCAGCGCGGCCGGGACAGGTCATAGCCGCGCAGTTCAACGGCTCGGAACACGAGCATGGTCCTGGAGATCATGTCCGGCAGGAAGCGAAGCGCCGCGGTCAGCGCGAACCCGACCTGAGGCGGCATCCGGAATCGCTCGAACGCCCAGGTGAGGTCGCCCACGTCGGTGCTGACCAGCACCAGCATCGAGGTCGAGACGGTGACAAGCACGCGAGCCGACTGCTGCAGGCCGAACACCATCCCGTAAGCGGTGATCCCTGGTGAGCCCAGCCAGCTGATAGTCCAAGGGAACTGATAGATGAAGTGGATGGGCGGGTTGGGCAGGTAATACAGGCCCTGCGACCAGAACCCGGTCAGGGCCGGCCCGATCACCATGATCAGTAGCACCCGGACCTTCGCCCTCGATGGCCGCAGCCAGAACCACGGAATGACGGTGAGGCCGAAGACGATGAGCATGAAGTCCCAGTTCAAGATGATGGACAAGACGCCCATCGCGATCGGGTACAGCACCTTCAGCCGCGGGTCCAGCTTGTGCAACGGAGTGTCGCGGGCCTCGTAGGTCACCAGTTCGCGCAGCCCGCCGAGTCCCACGAGCTTGACGAACAGCACCGGCAGGATCATCGGCACCGCGAACACGATCAAGTACGCGATGACGGTCCGGGCGAGCAGGGACGACATCATGATGTGCCTGCCGTCCCCGCTGGCACGGCGCGGTAGCTGAGGCCAGCCGCCGCCACCTCCTCAACGGACAGCAGGACGTCCGCGGTGTCCGGACCGAGAAGTTCCACCTGAAGCCTGGCCACCGGCGGCGCGAGCACGCCCCACCGCTGGAGTTCCTTCGTCCGGGCGAACACCTCGCTGGCCGGGCCGTCCAGTTGCACTTCGCCCGCACCGAGCAGCACGATCCTGGCGGCGCGGCTGGCCAGGCCGCGGATGTCGTGCGTAACCGTCAGCACGGTCAGGCCGGACCGGGCCCTGACGGCTTCGAGCAGGCGCAGGAATGCTCGCATTCGCTGCGCGTCCTGCCCGGTCGTCGGTTCGTCGAGCACTAGCACGCCGGGCGCGCCGACAAGCAGCGCGCCAAGGGCCAGCCGCTGCCTGCCACCCTGGCTGAGCTCCCAGGGGCTGGTCTGCTCCAGCCCGCGGAAGCCGAAGAAGTCGATTGCCTCCTCGACAGTCAGTACCGGGTCGGGCGGCAGCGCGCGGAACTTGCTGCCGAATTTCAGCTCGCCGATCACCGTCTCTTCGAACAGCATCTCGTCGGCCGCCTGCAGCAGCAGCGCGACGTGCGCGGCGTGCTCGAAGACCTTCCCCGGCCTGATCGGTTGCCGCGGAACGACACCACGCCGGCGCTCGGCTTGCCCATACCTACCGAAAGAGCGGTGAGAGTGCTCTTGCCTGAGCCGTTGGCCCCGATCATGGCGACCCACTCGCCCTCGTCGACGGCGAGGCTTACGTCGTCCACGGCCCGGTTGGCGCCGAAGTCGACGGTGACGTGATCCCAGCTCAGCACTGGCGTTGCGGCGGGCGGCTGACCGGGTACTCGCGCCGTTCCCGGCCCGGAGCGGACGGTCTGCAGCGCGCGCGGTCGCGGCCTGCGCCAGCGCCGGGACTAGCCAGCTGTCCACGCAACTGCCTGAGCCGCGTCCTCCACCGAAAGCGGCAGCGAGCCGGTGAAGGCATCGGGCAGCGCGTGCGCGAGCCTGACCATGTCAGGGACGCCGACGCCGATGCCTGCCCAGCGAGCCTGGTCGGACCACGCCTCACGTGGCGGCTGGTCTATCACGATGCGGCCGCCGTCCATCAGCACAACCCGGTCCGCCCACGGCGCGACCTCGTCCACCCGGTGCTCGATGATCAGCACGCCGGTGCCCTCGTCTCCGGCAAGCCGACGCAGGGTGCCCAGGACTTCCTGAGCTCCGACCGGGTCCAGGTCGGAGAGCGGCTCGTCCAGCACCAAGATCCGCGGTCGCATCGCCAGCGTGGCCGCGATCGCGGTGCGCTGCTTCTGCCCGCCGGACAGGGTGACCGTGGATGCCATCCGCATCCCGGCCATGCCAGTGACATCCAGGCACCAGTCCACCCGCCGGGCGATCTCCGGCTGCGGCAGTGCCAGGTTCTCAGGCCCGAACGCCACCTCCGACTGCACCGTGTGGTTGATGAGCTGCAGGTTCGGGTTCTGGAAGACCATGCCTACCAGTTGCGACGCCTGGTGCGGCAGCAGCCCGGACAGCGGCTGGCCGCCGAACGTCACCTGCCCGCGTAGTTCCCCGTGCACTCTCGACGGGATCAGCCCGGTCAGCGCGAGCGCAAGCGTGGATTTGCCGCAGCCGGACAGGCCGGTGACGAGCAGCTACCTCGCCGGCGCGCGACGGCAAGATCGACGTGCCGCAGCGCGGCGGTCGCGCGCCGAGATAGGCGAACGAGACGTCCTCGGCGACGAGCTCACCGTTAGCGCTGATCGCCGGTCCCCTTACGGATCTGGCCTGGTCCAGCGCCAGCCTGCGCCTGCGCCGCGTCAGCCGGTGGCTGACTGATCTCGCCGCGACCACCGGGAAGCCGGCGCTCCCGGCGCACCGCCACGGCCCACATGATGGCCGCGCCCAGGAGCAGGAACCCGCCGCTGATCAGCACGACCGTCCCGGCCGACAGCACGAAGTTCGGATTGCCGAACAGAACGCCGGTGTCACCGCCGACCTGGTTATTGCGTCAGCTGCAGGTAGCTGCCGTCGGCCAGCAGGAGCAGGGCCACGATCGCCGAAGACGAGTGGCGCCGCGCTTCATGCCAGCTCTCCTTCCGATGGCAGTCCGTCAGCGGCTGTGGCGGACGGAGTTGCGGCGCAGCAGGCCCCGCTGCAGCAGGCGCCGCTGAAGCGGTGCCGGGCGGAGATCCAGGGGAAGCGGCCGCGTTGGCCGTCGCATCCTCGGCGAACGGGTCGACGTCTGCAGCAGTCCTGGCCTGTCGCGCGCCGATCGACGGGATGACCGAGCGTGCGACCCGCAGTGCGAGCACTGCGCTGATGGCCGCCTCGACCCCATTGCCGATCGCAGTTCGACCAGGTGTCGGTCCACATCTGGTACCAGGTGTAGTACGTCGAGTTCAGGTACGGGTCGAAGGTCCAGTCGGTCAGGAACGCGTTCGGCCCGCCGCGCAAGCACGCCAATCATCGAGTCCGTCGACGACCATGGCCCACGCGGCCGAGCCTGGTGCGTAGACCTTGCCCCGCCTGGCCACGATGTACAGGTCGCAGAAGATGCCCTGGGTAAGGCCGTCGGTCCAGTCCAGCGCGCCATGACCGCTGCCGAAGAGCAGCTGGGCGAGCAGGTAGTTGATAAAGACCATGGCGGTGACGCAGCCGGGCTTGCGCACCAGCGCGACGCCTACCATGAGCAGGAACATGTACGGCAGGTCGTGCAGCTGCAGCAGGTCGGCGCCGGGGATCACGTCGACCAGTGGCTTGATGAACTGGTCGCCGATGATGTTGTCGTAGACCTCGAGCAGCACGCCGAGCGCGGCGACGATCAGGATGTCCTGGGTGGTCCAGCGCTGCCACCGCTTGGACCGCAGCGCGGCCCACAGCACGATGAGCAGGCCGATGATGCAGACGGCCCAGACGCCCCAGTAGTAGAAGGTGTTCCAGGCGAAACGACAGCTTGATAGTGGTATTGCCCAGCGCGACGGCGCCCATTTCTCGTGCCTCCCAGACACTCGCAAGCGTCAGCGATTTGGTTGGCACGGACGACATGGGTTCACCATGGCCGCGGCTTCTATTCAAGAAGGCCGGCGGAGCCTAGTTCAACACCTCACCGGGCATCTTCACTGGATGTTCACCCGGTCCTCAGCCGGCCCGCCGCACGCAGCGCGCGGGTCAGGTTAACGCGAACGAGCTGCGCGAGTGCCGCGCCGCGCGCTGATAATGGCGGTCATCGCCAGTGCGGCAACCACTACCAGGTAACCGGCGAGCTGGACGACGAGTTGAATCTGTGTCTGCACGAACTGGTGGCCGGCGAAGCCGAGCGCCCAGACAGACAGCCCGGTGAGAGCGATCGCGCTGGCCACGGCGGCCACCACGATGGCAGCAGTCGCGACCCCAGCCGCCCGCACTGCCAGATGCACAGCCGGGCCACGCGGACGCAGCCGTGCCATCGCGAGGATGGGTCCTGCGCACGCCGCCGCTGCGGCTCCGAAGCCCAGAAGGGTGACCGCGAAGAACACACCAGCGCTGACACCATTGGGGCCGCCGAGCAACCGCGCCACGGTGGCGACCGTCACCAGGTAACCGCCGGGAGCAACGATCGGGAGCATCAGGTAGGCCGTCTCGCGGGCCCGGTGCTCGCGCCGGGCACGCCGCAGCATCACCAGCCATAGCGGCAATCCGCCGGCCGCTGCCGCGAGCGCGCATACCGCCATGGCCGCGTCGAAGATCGCGTACGAACCGACGACGATCAGGCTGCCATCGGCCCTGTATCCCTGGAACTGAGTAAGCTGCGCGAACACCAGGCACACTCCGGCCAGCATGGCGCCTGCGACCAGAACGGTGCCGAGCGAGGCGCGCATCCGGGCCTCCGGGTCATGCAGCTGCCGCGGCGGCCATATCCAGGCAGGAATCGCCCGACAGGCCACGCCCATGGCAGCCACCAGGCCGCCGCCGGTGTCATCCAGCAGGGCCAGGACCTCGCCGCCGTACCTGGCTCGCCAGGCGGGCGGGTACAGCCACAGTGCCGCGCGCGCGAGCCTGGCCTTGCCTCGCCGCCGGGCCGGCGGCGTGCTCATCGCGGTCATGTTCCCGCCATCCCGAGCCCGGTGCGAAGACGCGCCTGCGCCAGCGTGGCGACCTGGTTCATCCGGCTGGATTGCCGGGCCAGCGCCTCGGCTCCGGCCGCGGTGATCCGGTACGGTCGCCGGCGGTCCACAGCGTCGAGGGGCTCGATCAGGCCCTGTGCCTCCAGCCGGGAGATCACCGCGTAGAGCGTCCCGGCACCCAGCGTCACGCCCATGGTCTCCGCGACGTCCTGGGTGATCGCATAGCCATGCTTTGGCTCGTCCGCGAGGCTGGCCAGGACGAGCAACGGCGGGTCAGCCCACCGGTCCAGCCTGGTGGTCATGGCATCCTCCCGATCGCCGCGGCTGCGCGCCGCCCTGAGCCCCGTGACCAGGCCGCCCCGTTACCAGGAGGCGGTTTCACCACGCTGCACTGTTACTAGGCAGCACGCTATAGCGTTCCTCGCTATAGCGCAAGACGATATATTGTCTGGCTCTGCGGCGAGGAGAACACGAGACGAGCACTTGCCAGGTACGAGCCCAGGCTGACCGCAGCCGCTGGCCGGAAACCGAATCGCATTCTAGAATGCGGGCGAACCAGCCGGCCGGAGCGGACGAGGTGGACCGATGGCACTTGCCCTCACCGATGATCACGCGCAGCTCGCCGACGCCGTCCGCGCCTGGACGGCGCGCATCTGCCCGCCGTCAGCGGTCCGGGCAGCCGCCGACGGCGACGACAGCGGCGCAGCCTTTTATCGCGACACCATCCGGCCGGGCCTGGCCGAACTCGGCGTCCTTGGCCTGCACTTGCCGGAGGCGGACAGCGGCCAGGGCGCCGGGCTGACCGAGCTCGCCGTCGCGATCGAGGAGCTTGGCCGGGCGCTCGCCCCGGGCAGCTTGGTGCCGACCGTGCTGGCGAGCGCAGTACTGGCCTCAGCGGGCGGGTCCGGGAAGGCTCTGGCGTCGCTGGCTCAGGGGAGCGGAAACGGGGCCGTCGCGCTAACTGCCGGCATCCTCGCCACCGCCAGCCCGGGCGGGGACCTGGTCATCAACGGCAGTGCTGACTGCGTACTCGGCGCTCCGGACGCGGACCTGCTGATCTTGCCGGCCCGGATCCAGCCCGGCACGGGCGCGGCGGGCGCCGGCACGGTCTGGGTCGCGGTGGACGCCGACAGCCTGGAGATCACTGCCGTCGACAGCCTCGACCTGACTCGCCGGCTTGGCCGGGTGACGGCCACCGAGGTCACCGTTCCCGCAGACCGTCAGCTGACCGGGCTCGAGCCGGGCGCGGTGGCCAACCTGGCGGCTGTCGTCTTCTGCGCAGAGGCCATCGGCATCGCCGGGTGGGCTGTGGCCACTGCGGCTGATTACGCCAAGCTGCGGCATCAGTTCGGCCGCCCGATCGGCCAGTTCCAGGCGGTCAAGCACCGGTGCGCCCGGATGCTGGTGGCAGCCGAGCAAGCGGCCGCAGTCGTCTGGGACGCGGCCAGGGCGATGGACGAGCACGCCGCTAACACCGGACTGGCCAGCACGGGACTGGCCAACGCGGGGCTTGATAACACCGGGCGGGAGTTCGCGGTGGCTGCCGCCGCCTCGCTCGCCGCCGACGCCGCGGTCTCCTGTGTGCACGAGTGCATCCAGGTGCTGGGCGGCATCGGCTACACGTGGGAACACGACGCGCACTTGTACTACCGCCGGGCGATGACATTGCGCGCGCTGCTCGGCACGGCGTGCCCGGCGAGTCAGGGCTGGCGGCAGCGCGCAGCCGCGCTCGCGCTCGACGGTCAGCACCGCCGGGTGCGACTGGAGCTACCGGGCGGCGACGGCGAGCTGCGGACCGCGATCAGGTCTGAGCTGGCCGAGATCAGCAAGCTCACCGGGGCCGAGCGAAACGCCGCACTAGGTGCCGGCGGCTGGGTCATGCCGCACATGCCTAAGCCCTGGGGCCGCGGGGCAGGAGCACTCGAACAGCTGATCACTGACGAGGAACTGCGGGCTGCGAAAATCCCCGTTCCCGGCCTGGCGATTGGTGCCTGGGTCGTGCCTGCGCTGATTCAGTACGGCACGCCGGAACAGCAGCAGCGGTTCTTGCCAGCCACGCTGCGCGCGGATTACCTGTGGTGCCAGCTGTTCAGCGAGCCAGGGGCCGGATCCGACCTCGCCGGGCTGACCACCAGGGCGGAGCGGGTCGACGGCGGCTGGAAGATCACCGGACAGAAGATCTGGACCTCGCTGGCCCGGCAGGCGGCCTGGGCCATCTGCATCGCGCGCACCGACCCGGCGCAGCCGCGCCACGACGGCATCAGCTACTTCCTGGTCGACATGCACTCGCCGGGCATCGAGGTCCGGCCGCTGCGGGAGATCGGCGGCGACTCGTTCTTCAACCAGGTTTTCCTGGACGGAGTGTTCGTCCCGGACGACTGCCTTGTCGGCGAAGTGAACAAGGGCTGGCGGATCGCTCGCACCACGCTGGCCAACGAGCGGGTGTCACTGTCGCGGTCATGGACGTTTGGCTGCGGAGTGCCCGAGTTGCTTCAAGTGGCGGGCGCGGCAACGGTCCCGATAACCCTGTCGGATCGGAGCGGCTTGGCGAAGTGGGTGAGCTCGTCGCCGTCGGCCAGGCGATCGAGTTGCTGGGCCTGCAGGCGGCACTGAAGCAGCTGTCCGGTACTGAACCGGGCGCTACTGGCAGTGTCCGCAAGCTGCTGAGCATGCGGCATGCACAGCAAGTCGCGGAACTGTGCTGGGAACTGTCCGGCGCAGCCGGAGCGCTCGGCAGCCGTCATGGCGGCGCACCACTGACCGCCGACGGAGCGCCTGACGGCGCGCACTGGGCGCGGCAGGTACTGATCACCCGCGCGCTCACGATCGGCGGCGGCACCACCGACGTTCAGCTCAACATCATCGGGGAGCGGATACTCGGCCTGCCACGTGACCCCGATCCGCCCGGCACGACCGGCTGAGCGCCGGCGGGCGGCTTGTGGATGCCTGATTAGTGGCGCGCTCGCCCCACCAGATCGGCACCGATGAACGCGGCCCGCGCCGCGGAGCGTTGTAGCCAGTCCTCTCCGCCTGCCGCGGCCTGCCTTACGGCGCGTCGTCGTCCGGGGCGGGGAAGAAGCTCGTCGTGGTGTCGACGGACGGCATCGTGCCAGGACCGCCAGGCTGCGTTCCGGGCTGCTCGGAACCAGGCGGGAAGCCGGGCTGCTGAGCAGGCGGCTGCTGGCCGAAGTCGGGCTGGCCGAACCCGGAAGGCTGGTCCGGCATTCCCTGACCCGCTGGCGGTTGCTGGCCGAAGCCAGCGGGCTGCCCTTGCGTGCCCGCTGACGGCTGCTGCCCGAACGGCGACTGGCCGAATCCAGACTGCGGCGGGTCGGTCAGGTTCAGTCCGTTCTGGCTCTCGTGCGCTGAGATATCGCTGATCAGCTGGTCGATCCGGGCCTGGCTGTCAGCGGTCCCGCGCCCGGTGCGCTCGGCGAAGACCAGCGCGCCCAGCTGGCGGAGCAACATGTCGCCGCGCCGGCCAGCCTGGGCCTGGTCAAGCCGGTTCTTACCTTCCTGCGCTGCATCCTGGGCTTGCTGCGCGAGCTGAGCAGCCTGCGCCTTGACCCTGTCCATAAGTCCCATGTGCCGCCTCCGTGGGCTGACCGGGCGCCCGCTCGGCTCGGCTAGCCGGTGCGCCGAAAGCTCTGTGGGCAGCATAGAGGGGTAAAGGCGGGACGCCTAACGAGCGGGTCCTGCGGTGGCGCCGCTCCGATTACGCCCGGCGGCGCCGGTTACGCTCGCGCGGTAGCGAGCTCGGAAGCCACGGTCCGGGATATGGCCAGCGTGTCGGCGGCGACTGTGACGAGGCGGCAGCCGTTCTCCCGGTACAGGCGCGCTGTCGTGCCATCGGTCGCATGCACGCCAACTGGCTTGCCTGCTGCGGCGCAGTCCGCCCAGATCTTCTCGAACGCCGGGCGCAGCACCGGGTCATGCGGATCGAGCGGGCAGCCCAGCGAGTAGGAGAGGTCACGCGGGCCGACATAGATCCCGTCCACGCCCGTCAGTCTCAGCGTCGCCGGAAGGTCAGCCATGGCTTGCCGCGACTCGACCATCACGATGCAGAGCGGCACCGACTGGCTGGCCATGACGCCGCCGCCGGACCGGTAGCCGTCCGGCGGGAAACGGCAGGCGCCTGCCACCGCTGCGGCCTGCTCGGCCGATTCCACGTTAGGAACGATGACGCCGTCGCAGCCCAAGTCCAGCGTCCGGCCGATATCGGCTGGATGCGCGTACCGGAGCCGGCCCAGCGGCGTCGCACCGGCTTGCCGGATCGCGGTCGTCAGGGCCGGGAGATCATGCTCGGTTGCGGTGCCGTGCTGCAGGTCAACCACGACGTAGTCGAGGCCGCGGGCAAGCATTCCGGCACTCACCGGTGTGGGCGCTACCGCCCAGCCGCCGAATACTGTCTCGCCCGCCCGGACGCGGTCACCAAAAGGGTTCTGAGTCACCGGCCTAGCCAAGCACACCGCTTGGCGGCTAGCACTCCCAGGTGGCTCCGGCCGTGTGGCCGACAACCTCACCAGAGGCGCCGTATTCCGCCGAGCTCACCACGGACAAGTGCTGAGGGATGGCGTAGCCAACGAGCCAGTTGCCGTCGGCTTCAGCCGCCGGGAAGGTCGCTGTGCTGCCGTCGGAGTACTTCAGCATTACTCTGCGGACGTCGGATGCCGCGGCGACCAGCCCTGATATCGGACTGGTACGGAAACTGCCGCCGCCACCGAGGGTGCCGCAGGTCATCCCGGAAATGACATGCCCGGCCGGCACCATCTGCACGTTGGCCGCGGTGTCGAAGCATGTGCTCCCGTTGGCGAACGTGTAGCAGTAACCCCATGGGCCGAGCTGTGCCGTGTCGTGCCACGCTATGCCGTTCGTGCGGCCCGCAGCGATGAGCTTAGTCACCCGCCGTGGCGGTACCTGGCCGGGCTGCCACCAGGTCGCGAGATTGACAGTGCCGAACGGAACTGCGTAGGCCAGTTCCCTGGAGCCGGCGTAGGCGACAGCGCGCACGATCCGGATATTCGGCGGGAGAGCGAGGCCGACCCAGCGATGTCCACCCCAGCTCACCGGCGTCAGGCTCACGAGTCTGTCACCGGGCAGCGAGATGTCCAGGCGCGAGACGCGGTTGCTGACGGTACCGGCGATCACGACGTCGGACCGGCCGTTCAGGCCGCCCTCCACTTCGAGGCTGGCCGGCCAGCCAACAGGGGCCGGTGATGTGTCTGCGGCCATCAGCGGCACCCCGGTCGGGATCATGGTCGGATAGCCGGGCCGCCCTGACAGCTTCACCTGCCAGCGGCGTCCGTTGGTGACGCCAGCGGCGACGACGCCCGCCTTTGCGCGCGGTCCGAGGTGGCGCACTGTCACCTTGTAATGCAGCGGCGCCGCCGGGGCTATCCGGTGTCCCTGCAGGAAACCGGGAAGCAGAGCGGCTCCCGCGACGATAACCGCAAGTCCGGCGGCCACCGAGACCCACCTGCGCATCCGGATCCCCCTGCCCTGCCGGACTACCAGCGTCACCGGCGCCGGCCTCGGCTCGATGATGCCGAGCGTGCCGCTCAGCCTGGCGCGGAGCTCGCGCTCCTCCTGAATGCTCATGCCGGTCCCCCTTCCAGCAGCACCGGGCTGGTTCGCAGCTTCGCCAGCGCCCGGGACGCCTGGCTCTTCACGTTTCCGACCGAGCAGCCGAGCACGACCGCCGTCTCGGTCTCGGTCAGGTCGAGCCAGTACCGCAGCACAACTGCCGCGCGCTGCCCGTATGGCAGCTCCATCAGCGCCGCAAGCAGGGCATCGCGCTCATGCCGATGGTCAGCACCGTCACTGGCGCTGATGAGGTCTGGCACCGTCCCGGTGAGAACCTCACCGACCCGGACCTTGCGGAACCGGCTCCGGTTCGCGTTCACCACGATCCGCCGCAGGTACGCATCTGGGTCGTCGGCCCGGCGCACCCGGCCCCATGACGCGTACGCCTTGGCGAACGCCGTCTGCGCGAGGTCTTCAGCTAGCTGGAGGTCGCCGGTCAGGCCGTAGCCAAGCCGCACGAGCTGAGACCAGCGGCCGTGCATGAAGTCGCTGAACTCGGCGTCAGCTGCGGCGTTCATGGCCACCCCCTTCGCCTGCTAAGACCACAGCCGCGGCAAGAACCGTTGCATGCCGCGACGATCGGCTTACCGCAGCGTGCGGCGGGCGGATAGAACACAGCTCCCGTGCTCGGCTACCGGATCTGGTAGGCCCGGTAGATGGTCTGCGCGGTGCTGTCGCCGCGGACGTCGGTGACCGTGGAGCGCAGCGCTACGTAACCGGCCGCGGAAGCCGGAACGAATGCGACCCAGCTGCCGCCGCGGCGAACTAGCCGAACGGAGCGCCAGGTCCTGCCTCCATCGAACGATGCCTGGACCGAGACGGTCTTGAGGCGATGCGGGTGCGAGGTCCACCCCGGCTCCGACGCGGGCAGCACGCGCACGCCGATTCGCGTGCTGACGCCAGCGGGTGCCTGATTCTCCAGATTCAGGCCCTGCGGAACGAAACGGGTCGCAGTGACGGGCATCATCACCGAGTCGAGCGTGGCGTACTGCGGGCTCACGTAGAACCGCCAGGTCGTCGTCTCCCGCGGCGACAGGATCCCGGCAGGCACGCGACCTTCCGGCAGCCAGCGAGAGGCTTGGGTGCGCATGGTGTACCAGCCCGCGGAATGCACCCGGTACGAGAACGACCGGGTGGCCTTGTACTCGGTCATCGTCCCGCGCTTGAGGACCCGGCCGTGCAGTGACAAGGAGATGGTGCTCCGGTCACAGCACTCATTGCCGACAGGCTGCAGCGGGTCGCCCAGCGGTTCCTGCGGGAAGTAGTCGAGCGTTCCGAAGTCCAGGGTGGGATAGTCGGTGCCCGGCCCGAAGACAGCCGCGCCAAAGGTATTCGTGTACCGATGCCCGGCCGCGAGGTTCTTGATCCCCTGCCAGAACGCAGCGGCCGAGAAGATCTCGAACTGCCACGAGCCGGGACTGAGATACAGCGTTGATCTTGATGCCGCGGCAGGCACCGGCATCTCTGGCGGATAGATGCCGCACTCATGAGGGATGTTCCGCTGCAGGAGCAGGTTCTGATAGCTCCCCGTCGTCGTGCCGGACCGCAGGACCAGGGATTCTTTGGCCAGGCTGGCTGGCGCTACCTGGTACACCGGATGGCGCGGTACGCCGCCAAGAGCCTGGTCCCCGAGAACGTAGGTTGCGCTGCTGGTCAGCCAGGTGCTGGTGTAACCAAACGCAACATGCCGATTGGCGAACGGCACTGCGTACAGCGTCCGGCGGGCCCGGATTCATCAAAGTAGCCGCCCTGTCCGCCGGTTATGCAGGCATGAACCTCGTCGCCCTGGTCGACCGCGCCCGGTACCCGCAGTGAGAGCCGCACAAGCTTCCCCGGCCGGGCATCCAGATTGACGGTCTCGCTGTGCGATATGGTCACATGCCGCACGACGAGGGTCTCGCTCGACTCCGAAGTGCCCGTTCCCGGTGTCGTGACGGCAGCCCCGATCCAGTACCGCCCGGCGTCGATTGTCCGCGGCCGGGTGGTCAGTCGCACTGGCAGGTTCTGCCCGGTGAAGGCAAACGCGGTAACCCGGACCGTCGCGCCAGCCCGATCGATGCCGACAACGCTGACCCGGACCCTGTCCGCTGCCTGTGCCGGAACTGCCGAACCCGCCGCGCAGACGAGCCGGCGAGCGCTGCAATGGTCCCGAGCACTGCGAAGCGAAGCCTGGATTTCATGTCGCGCCTCCCCGGAGCACGCCAGACACCCCGTCGTTGCTGGTGCCGGTAGCGTACCGAGAAGGGAAATAACGAATAAATACCCAGTTTTGCCTGAGCGAACGTCCGGACTGTTCGAGCGATGACTGGCGATCAGAGTGTGCCGGTCACACCGAGGGCCGCCAGCGCGACCGCTATCGACAGCGGTACTGCGAGCAGGCCTAGCCGGCTTGCGCGCGCCAGCGACGGGCTGGCCCCGGCGTCGCGTGCTGACTGCAGCCAGAGCAGCCAGGCAAGCGACCCGCTCACGCACAGGTTCGGGCCGAGATTCAGGCCGATCAGAAGCTGCAGGGGATGACCGGGCGTCCGGGCCGCGAGCATGCTGGCGGCCGGCAAGTTGTTCACCACCGCAGTGGCGACTGCGGCGAAGGCTGCGGTCGCCCATCCGGACAAGTGCGAGAGCAATTCCGCCGGCCCGGACCAGGCCCGCCCGAGCGTGCCCAGCGCCACGGCAGCACCGAACAGGCCGGCCAGCACTGGCACTCCGAGTACCTGCCAGATCCTGCCGGGGGTCACCTCGCCACCGCGCCTCAACCGGCAGGCCGGCGGCCGCGGCGCCGATGACGAAGACCGGCAGCGCGGACGACCGGATGACGATGACGAGCACGGTCGCCGCGACGATCGCCGCGAGGCCCATCCCGAGAACAGGCCGGGGCGCCTGGCCCGGCCCGGTTGCCACCACGCGGAGGGTGCGCCGCTCGGCGACGGCAACGACTGCAGCCGTAACAACGACGGCGCCGAGCCACGGCAGCCACATCCGGGCCGCGAACTGCCCGCCGGTCAGGTGCAGATGACCAAGCACGATCAGGTTGGTCAGGTTGGATCCCGGCAGCAGCAACGATCCGGCGTTGGACAGCAACAGGCAGCCGTAAAGCAGCGCGGGCTCGCCCTCGCCGCGGCGGCGCGCGGTGTGCACCAGAACGGGTGTCAGGAACGCGACTGAGGTGTCCAGGTTCAGCGTCGCGGTGACGATGCTGATCAGCAGTACCGCACCAGCAAAGAGCAGCCGGCCGCTGCTGGTAGCCGCCGCGAGGCGCGCCCCGGCGGCGGCGAAGAGGCCGTCGTCGTCCGCCACCAGGCCGATTAGCAGCAGCCCGGCGACGAGCACGAACGGCGACCAGTCTTGTGCCGCCGCAGACGCGGCGTCAGCCGGCCTGAGCAGGACGGCCGCGGTGAGTCCGGCCAGCCCGGCCGCGGCCAGCAGCCAGCCCGGCCGAAGCATGCGCCGGCCGGGCTGCATGCTGGCTTAGGCCAGTCCGGTCACTCGCTCGCGCGCGGACTCGATGCGTCGCAGCGTCTCCGTCCGGCCCAGCACTACCAGTGACTCGAACAGCGGCAGGCCGACCGTGCGGCCGGTCACCGCCACCCGGACCGGAGCCTGCGCTTTGCCGAGGCTTAGCCCGTAGGCCGCGCCTACCGTCTCCAGCCGTTCCCGGAGCGCGTCGACTTGCCACGGGACTCCGGCATAGGCGGCGGCCACTTCGGCGAGAATGTCAGCGGCGGGCTCTCGCATGGCTTTGGTCCAGGCAGCCTCGTCATCGACGGGATCGCGCAGGAAGGCGAAGTCCACCATCGCGACGATCTCGGGAAGCACCGCCACCCTGGTCTGTGCCAGCGGCGCGAGCTCAGCGAACACCGCCGCGTCGAACCGCTCGGCCGGCCACGGCGCCGCCGACGACGCTAGCCACGGCTGGCAGGCCGCGATGAACTCCTCGACAGGCAGCGCGCGGATGTACTCGCCGTTGAACGCGCGCAGCTTCTTCACGTCGAAGAAGGCCGGAGACGGATTCACGTCCTCGAGCCGGAACTCGGCCACCATCTCGTCGAACGGGACGATCTCCCGGTCGCCCTTCGGCGCCCAGCCGAGCAGCATCAGGTAGTTGCGCATGGCGACGGCCAGATAGCCTTCGGCCCTGAAGTCCTCGAGCGCCACCTTGTCCCGGCGCTTGGACAGCTTCTGCCGCTTCTCGTTGACCAGGACCGGCAGGTGCGCCCAGGCTGGCGGCTGCGCGCCAAGCGCCTCCCACACCAGCTGCTGCTTCGGCGTGTTGGACAGATGCTCTTCGCCGCGGATCACGTGGGTGATCCGCTGCGTCCATGTCGTCGACGACATTGCCGAGCAGGAACAGCACAGAGCCGTCGCTGCGGGTCAGCACGAAGTCCTCGATTGAGGAGTTCTCGAACACGGTCTCGCCGCGGACGAGGTCGTCCACCACGGTGGCGCCCTCGTCGGGCGCGCGGAACCGCAGCGCCCTGCCTTCACCGGGCCCGAGGCCGCGATCCCGGCAGTAGCCGTCGTATCCGCGGTGCTGGTCTCCGGTCCTCGCGATCACGTCCTCGCGGGTGCAGTCGCAGTAGTAGGCGCGGCCCTGGGCATAGAGCCGCTGTGCCGCGGCAGTGTGCTTGTCCCGATTGTCCGACTGCAGGTACGGGCCTTCATACTGGCTGCCGTCGATACCGATCCAGGCCATCGCGCTGACGATGCCCTCGATCCACTCCGGCTGGTTCCTGGCGGCGTCGGTGTCCTCGATCCGGAGCACCAGCGTCCCGCCGTTCTGCAGCGCGAAAGCCCAGTTGAACAGGACGGAGCGGGCGCTGCCCACGTGGAACATGCCGGTGGGCGACGGCGCGAAGCGCACCCTGATCCCGGAACCCGAGCTAGTCACGGCAGCCGAGTCTAGTCCAGCCTCGTCCGGCGCCCTCGGGGACGATGAGCAAGACCATGAGCACGGGCACGATGCACAGTCCGGCCATCGCCCAGCTCAGCCCGAACTGCTGGGCGACGAGACCGACGGCCAGCGGGCCGAGCCCGCCGGCCAGCCCGGACGCGCTGGACAGCGACACCGCGAGTCCGCTGCGACCCGGCAGGCTGGCGAACAGTTCCGCTTTGAGCACGGGGTACCACGGCGTGGTCGCGAGGGTGAGCGCCGCGAGCAGTGTCAGCTTGGCACCGAGTCCGGGCACGAGCAGGAACGCCGGGAGCAGCCCCAGGGTCAGCCACACGCTGGCCCGCAGCACCCGCCGGCTGTCGAGCCGCTCCAGCAACTGGATGAGGATCACATCGCCGGCCAGGCCAGCGCCAAGCCGGACGCCGACGCCGAGTGCCGCCACGAACGGAGCGGCATGCGCTGCTTCAACCAGATACAGAGCCAGAAACGAGGTGAACACGTCCAGCAGTAGGTCCGCCACCTCGAGCAGCACGAGCCACCGCAGAGCACCGGAGCTGCGGACGATGCCGAGCGCACGCCGCCAGCCTGGCCAGCCCGGTTCGTCATCGGGCTGGCCACTCTCCCCCGTCCCGGAGCCCTCGACGTCCGCGACCGCCTCGCCTGGATCCGGGCTCGCTGGATCCGGGCGAGCTGGGTCCGGACTTCGCGCAGACCCGCCCCGCCCGGCTGCCGCGATCGCCAGCCAGGCCAGCGCGGAACAGGCCGCGCACGCAGCGAACGCCAGTCGCCAGCCACCGCCGGCGGCCAGCGCCGCAGCAACGAGTAGCGGCCCCGCGACGGCCCCGGCCGAGCCTGCCAGGGTCCACCGAGCCATTCGCTGTGCCTGCCGGCCATCGGCTGAATCCATGAGCGCGGACTGGCTCAGGCTGACGAACGCGCCCGAAGCCGGAAAGAAGATCGTCAGCGCGACCAGCAGCGCGGCGAAGACGGGCGCGAGCCCGGCGGCAAGCACTGAGCCGATGAAGACCAGGCCGCCAGCCAGTATGAACCGCCGACGGCGCGACCCGGTCCCGCTGATCACGCCGACCGGCAGCTCAAGAATGCTTCCGGCGATCAGCGGCACTGCCGAAAGCAGTCCGATCTGAAGGTAGCTCAGCGTCAGGTCGTGCTTGATGAGCGGCAATGCCGCGCTCTTGGTGCCGTCGAAGAGCTCGTCGACGAATTCGACCGCAAGAGCCGCAACCAGCGCGGCCAGTCCGGACTGAGTCAGCCTGGCCCGGTTCAGCCGAGGACTGGCTCAGCCGGGCCCGAAGGCGTTTTAGCTCAGGTCACAGTCAAAGGAAGCCCATGTCAGCGATGCTATCCCGGCCGCAGCCGCCGCGGAACTAGCTGCCGGCGGGCAGCTCCGGAGCAGCGGGGGTGCTCGTGATCTGAGCCTTGAGGGCGGCAAGCTCAGCGTCGACGTTCGCGTTGGCGCTCGCCTGGTCCAGCTCCCGCTGGATGTCGTCGGTGCTGCCGCCCACGTCCTCGAGCACGCCAGACTGGAGCAGCTCGTCGGTAGCCGAGGCTCTGGCCTGCATGTTCGCGATCTTGTCCTGGGCCCGCTGCAGCGCCGCGCCAGAGTCGCTGAAGCTCTTGGAGATACCTGCAGCCTCTTCGTTCACCGAAGTCATGGCTGACGCTGCGGTGTACTGGGCCTTCATGACTTCCTTCTTGGAACGGAAGTCGTTGACCCGCTGCTGGAGCGTGCTGAGCGTCTGCTCCATCTTCTGCTCTTCGTCGTTGAGCTGCTGGTGCTGCGGCTCCATCTCGTCGATCTGCTGCTGCGCTGTGGCCTTGCGGGCCAGCGCCTCCCGCGCCAGGTCCTCCCGGCCCTGCGCCAGCGCGGCCTTGGCCTGATCGTTCAGATGGTCGATCGAGTGCTGTAGCTGCTGCTCCTGCAGCTCGAGCTGTTTCTTGGAGGCGGTGATGTCGACCAGCGCACGGCGGACCTGGGTGATGTGGTCCAGCATCTGCTCGTAGGAGTAGTCCAGCATCTCATTGGGATTCTCGGCCGAGTCGAGTGCCTTGTTGGCCTTCGCGGCGACGATGTCGTGGGCCCGTTGGAAGAGACTCATGTCAGTTTGCTCCTTGCGACGGCGGAAACGGAGCGCCGGTTTATTCTGCCGAGCGTACTAGCGGTCCCGCTCACTGCTGGAGCAGTGCGCCGGCGGCATCGGACGCGTCCTGCCGTCGCAGGCCGGCCAGCCAGGCGATGGCCACGGTGAGTAGCGTCACGAATCCCGCCCCGGCAATCACCGGGCGTGGATCCCCACCGCAGAGACTGGCCAGGACGCCAGCCACTAGTGCGCCCGCGAGGGTCACAGCCTGACCGCCGAGCCGCCAGGAAGCGGTAACCCGGCCCAGCAGTTCGCGAGGTACGAGGACCTGCCTGAGCGCCCGCATGGTCACGCTCGCTGCGATGATCGCGGCTGTGTAGGACATGTTGCCGATCGCCAGCACAGGTAGGGACGTGGCCGCGGCGATCAGGACCAGTGCAACCCCGGAGGCCGACGAGCTGAGTACGACCGCCGGCACTGGCCCGGCCCGTGCGATCAGTAGCTTCGTTCCGGCCGCGCCTGCAAGCCCGCCGACGCCGCCCGCCGCGACCACGAGCCCGACCGCGCCGGCCGGCAGCTGCATCGTGGTCCTGGCCAGGAAGATGACCAGCTTGTCCGCGCCCAGGCATAAGTTCAGCACCAGCATGAAGCACAGCAGCGTCAGGAGCAGCCGTGTCGCGCCGAGGTACCTCAGGCCATCCGACAGTTCGCGGGCAAGAACCCCCGCCGAAGCCGGCCGCCGTGCCGGAAGCTGGCTATTCCGGTATGGCCGGCGGCACGCCAGAGTGCTCAGCGAGATCACGAACGTCAGCGCGTCGATCAGCATGGAAACGCGCAGCAGGCCCGCCGCTGCGAGTAATCCGGCCGCACTTGGCCCGATGATCAGGCCACACTGATTGGCTGACTCGAGCCAGGAGTTCGCCGAGATCAGCCGCGATCCGGTGAACACGTCGCGGACCGCGATGGCGAGCGCGGTGTCGGCAAAGACGGTGATCGCGCCAGCCGCGAACGCGAGTGACAGGATCAGCCAGGGCGGTGTCGCGCCCGATCCGGTGCAGGCGAAGAGCGTGACGAAGGTCACAGCGCGGATGAGATCAGCGGCGATGAGGACGTGCCACGGGTCGACCCGGTCAGCGAACACGCCGGCCGGCAACCCGGCCGCCAGGTAGCCGACGCTGCCGGGCAACGACGCCAGCACAGCCAGCAACGGGCTCCGGCTTAGCTGCAGGACCAGGAGCGGAATAGCGAGGATCGCCAGCCCGTCCCCGAGCATCGACACCGCCTGTCCGGCGAGGAAGACAGGGGACCGCAGCACGTTTCTCATCTTCTGCCGCGAGCCGGGTAGGTCAATGCCGCCTTGTTCGTCTGGGCAATATATACCTTATATACTATTCACATTGCTGTCTGCTTTTAGCTTTCTTGCGATCTCTTTACTGTTTGTCGGAACGTTTCGGTCACACTGAGGGCGAATTAGGTGCATGGTGGTTAGCCGAGAGCACCCGGCGTGCGCGACAGCAGGCCGTAACCGGCCGGCCCTGAACTTGCACTGCATCCGCATGCCGCTGGCCGATGGCCAGCAGGGAGGTGACTAACTGAGCGCCGGCTTGCGCTCCGACTAAAGGCACATCGTGTCCGACACGGCTCCCCGGCACCGGAAGCTACCCGAATTCGACGACGCGCCGCGCACCATCCGCTCACGGCACCGTAAGCAGGAAACGCCCGAAGCCAGCGCCCGCAAGGCCCGGCGCACCGGGCTCACGGCCGGAGTGGGAGCGGCAGTTGTCGTAATGGCTGCAGCGCTTGTCATCGGCTTGCCTGCGCTGCGTTCCGGAGCAACGGCAGGCGCGCGCCAGGCGGCTACCGGCCCTGTCACGGAGACCCTGGGCAGCAGTGTCGCTGGCGACGCTAGCCACGCGCTGGATCAGAATCCTGCGGATGTGGCGGGCAGTTCGCCGTTCAGCGCATCGGCTTCAGCCAAACCGACGGGCGGCAGGCCAGCAGCTGCCAAGTCAAGCGCGCCCAAGCGCGCCGCCAAGACGCCGGT
Organism: uncultured Actinomycetota bacterium; assembly: GCA_963831615.1. Taxonomy (GTDB): domain Bacteria; phylum Actinomycetota; class Actinomycetes; order Streptosporangiales; family Streptosporangiaceae; genus JAJYUU01. The sequence continues at coordinate 1,299,785 of CAWHQU010000011.1, forward strand.
CAAGTCAGCCGCCGCAAAGACTCAGCACGCTGCGACAATGGTCTATCTCAATCCGCTTCGCAAGATCTCCGGGCTGATGGCAGAGCGCATTGACATGGGAGCCGACTTCGGCGGTTCAGGACCGGTCTACGCGATCGGGGACGCCGTCATCACGAACGCAACGGGAGATTCGCCGGGCTGGCCGGGCGGCGGCTGGATCACTTACCAGCTCACCGATGGCCCGGCCTCGGGCCTGGTCGTTTACCTTGCTGAAGACGTGACACCGAGCGTGCAGGTCGGCCAGCACGTGACGCCGAACACGGTCATCGCCAGCATGTACAACGGCAGCGCGGGCATCGAGACGGGCTGGGCGATGCCGGACAGCAGTTCGGCTGAATCGCAGCTCCCGGCAGCAGGCGGGATCAGCGGCAGCGGGCCGTTCCCCACCGCGGTAGGGATCAACTTCGAGCACCTGCTGGAAGCTCTCGGTGTCCCGGAGAGTCCGTTTAACGGCAGTGCCACGCCGTATGGCGCAGTACCGTCGGGCTATCCGGCTAGCTACGCATCGCTGAAGTCATAACCCGCGCGCAGCCCCGTTGACATTTTCCTCTCGGTTAGAAGACACTAACGGTTAGTGGATACTAACGAAGATGCTGATCGCTGGGGTGCGCTGGCCGACGGCACGCGCCGCGCCATCGTCGCTTCCCTGGCCGAGGGACCCCAGCCCGTCGGGCAGCTGGCAGCAGGACTGCCGGTGAGCCGATCGGCGGTGTCTCAGCACCTGAAGATCCTCAAGGACGCCGGCCTGGTGGATGACGTGGCCGCGGGGACGCGCCGGATCTACCGGCTCAACCCGGTCGCTCTGGCGGCGCTGCGGGACCAGCTCGACACCTATTGGCAGCGGGCGTTGACGGCGTATGCCGACGCGGCGGAAGCACCCGACTAAGGAGAACTGATGAGCCGGACCGACTCAGTGACAGTCCGCAAGCAGATCGTCGTCGACGCGCCGATTGAGCGTGCTTTCACGGTGTTCACCGATCGGTTCGGCGATTTCAAGCCGCCAGAACACAACCTGCTCGGGGCGCCCGTAACCGAGACGGTCTTCGAACCCCGGGTCGGCGGGCACATCGTTGATAGGGCGCCGGACGGCAGCGAGTGCCGCTGGGCACGGATTCTGGCCTTCGATCCGCCGGACCGGGTGGTGTTCAGCTGGGATATCAGCCCACGCTGGACTATCGAGACCGACCCGGCCCAGACGAGTGAGGTCGAGGTGCGGTTCTACGCCGAGTCGCCGACGCGCACGCGGGTCGACTTGGAGCACCGGCACATCGACCGGCACGGCCCTGGCTGGGAGGCCATCATCGATGGTGTCGATGGCCCGCAGGGCTGGCCGTTGTACCTCGACCGGTACGCCATGCTGCTCGCGTGACGCCATCGCCGGAACTTGCCCTTCAGCAGCCGGGCCGACCACAGTAGGCTCGTTGAGCATGGCTACCTGAGCTGTGCGTATAAAGGGGCAGAGGCGATGGAGTACCAGGTTGTGAACCCGTCCACGGGCCAGGTCGAGCGGGAGTACCCCACGGCCACGGACGCGGAGATCGGCGAGATCCTGAACCGCGCCGGCAGCGGCTATCCGGCCTGGCGGCGGACAGCATCGACCGAGCGCGCGGACATCCTGCGCCGGGTGGCGCAGCTCTACCAGGACCGGTCTGCCGAGCTCGGCGCGATCATCACCCGCGAGATGGGCAAGACCACCGCCGAGGCCCAAGGTGAGCTGGAGTTCACTGTCGGCATCTACCGCTATTACGCGGACCACGGGGCTGACCTGCTCAAGGACGAGCCCTTGCACTCCAACACGCCCGGCACGGCCTGGATCCGCAAGTCGCCGATCGGGGCACTGCTGGGCATCATGCCGTGGAACTACCCCTACTACCAGGTCGCCCGGTTCGCCGGCCCCAACCTGATGATCGGCAACACGATCGTGCTCAAGCACGCGCCGCAGTGCCCTGAGTCGGCCCTGGCTATGGAGCAGATCTTCCGCGAGGCCGGAGTACCCGCCGACGCTTACATCAACGTGTTCGCCAGCAACGAGCAAGTGGCCGAGATGATCGCCGACCCGCGCATCGCCGGGGTCTCAGTCACCGGCAGCGAGCGAGCCGGCTCGGCCGTTGCCGCGACGGCTGGCAAGCATCTGAAGAAGGTCGTGCTAGAACTGGGCGGCTCGGACCCGTTCATCGTGCTGGACGGAGCCGACCTGCCCAGCGTGGCCAAGGCCGCCGCAGCAGCCCGGATGGAGAACGGCGGCCAGGCGTGCAACGCCTCCAAGCGGATGATCGTCGTCGACGGCGTCTACGACGAGTTCATCTCCGAATTCACCGCAGCGATGTCCGGCTATGTCACCGGTGACCCCACCGACCCGGCCACTGCCTACGGGCCACTCTCATCGGAACAAGCTGCCCGCAACCTAATGGACCAGATCAACGACGCAGTCAGCAAGGGAGCGACCGTCCACCTCGGCGGGCACCGGCTAGACCGGCCCGGCGCATTCGTAGAGGCAACTGTGATGTCTGGCGTGACCCCCGAGATGCGGGCCTACCGCGAGGAGCTGTTCGGGCCGGCCGCGGTGGTCTACAAGGTGTCCAGCGTCGACGAGGCCGTCGATCTGGCCAACAGCAGCGCCTACGGACTTGGCGGCGCCGTGTTCTCCAGCGACGAGGCGGTGGCCCTAGACGTGGCCGACCGGCTTGATGTCGGCATGGTCTGGATCAACCAGGCCGAGGGCGGCGGCCCCGAACTGCCCTTCGGCGGAACGAAACGCTCGGGCGTCGGCCGGGAGCTCGGGCCGCTCGGCATCGACGAATTCGTCAACAAGAAGCTCATCCACACCACGCCCGACGGCGACTAGGTGCCGTTAGCAATCGACAGTTCGAGCGGAGTTACTCAGCCCGACCCGGTTATCGGCTGGCTTCTTCGCTCGGACCCGTCGATCCGCTGGCAGGTGATGCGTGACCTGCTCGACGCCCCAGAGCCGGAGTACTCGGCAGAGCGGGCCAAGGTGGAAACGGAGGGCTGGGGAGCGCGGCTTCTCTCCTGTGAGGACGACGACGGGCAATGGGCCGGTGGTGCTTTTCTCCCGAGCGGCTTCGACTTTCAGGAATGGGAGGAAGCCGGCCAGCCTTGGACGGCCACCACGTTCTCGCTATCGCAACTCCGGGAGTTCGGTCTGGATCCCTCTTCAGACCGGGCGAGACGAGCAGTCGAGCTGATCGGTGCCAGTTCACGCTGGGATCATGCGGGCGAGCCTTACTGGGAAGGCGAAGTCGAGGAGTGCATCAACGGCCGGATCGTTGCCGACGGCGCTTATTTCGGAGTCGATGTGGCGCCGCTTGCGGACAGGCTGACCGGCGAGCGCCTTGATGACGGCGGCTGGAATTGTGAGAGGGCTAACGGCTCGGTCCGCTCGTCCTTCGCGTCGACCATCAACGTGCTAGAGGGGCTCCTCGAGTACGAGAAAGCTACCGGGGGCACCGCGGAATCTCGCCAGGCGCGCAAGTCCGGCGAGGAATACCTGCTGCAGCGTGGCCTTTTCCGCCGCCTTAGTACCGGCGACCCGGCCGACGAGCAATTCCTCTCCTTCGCGCATCCCAGCCGTTGGCGTTACGACATCCTTCGCGCATTGGACTACTTCCGTTCTGCTGCCGCACTGAGCGGCGCCGCGCCCGACCCCAGGCTTGGCGAGGCAGTCGGTCACCTTCGCGCGCGGCGCCTTGAGGACGGCACCTGGCCACTGGACTGCAGCCTGCCCGGCCGCGTCTGGTTCGGGGTGGACGACGGGGCGGGCAAGCCATCTCGCTGGGTGACTCTGCGGGCGATGCGCGTGCTCCGATGGTGGGATCTGTAAGAAGCTCGCCACCTCGCCACCTCGCCACCGTCGGTCTTCTGCATCCGCAGGCCCAGCGTCGGTGGGCGAACTAGCCGCGGCGCTGCCCGTCAGCCGCCCTGCTGTTTCGCAACATCTGACGGTGCTGCGGCGCAGCGGCCTCGTCTGCTACTCCGAACTCGGCACCCGCAATGTTTACCGGCTCGACCCGTCCGGACTGCGCGAGCTCAGGACGTGGCTGGACGGTTTCTGGGAGACAGCCCTGGAGCAGTACGCCCAGCGGGCCCGCGCAGACAGCGGCACTCAGCCGCATTACGAATAGCAAGGAGCTTGCCGATGCCTGGCAATCTGACCTCGGTCGAGCCCATCCGCAAATCTGTCACCGTCCCGCACCGCGTCGCCTTCACCTGGCATGCCGGTACCCCCGAGGCCGCGGCGACGCGTGTCGAAGTGACGTTCACCGAGAACGGCCCCGGCAGCACCGTAGTACGGCTGGTCCACTCGGGCTGGGAGCACCGCCCCGACGGGGCATCAGCACGCGAGGGCTACGAATCCGGCTGGGAACCAGTAATGGGCTCCTTCGCGGACAGACTCACGGAAGCGCGCTAGCAGGCCGGGTCCTCCGCTGGAATCCCGGATCTGATCAGGTCGTCGGCGCGCTCATACCGGCCATGTGAATGTCCAGGAATCGCCGCCAGGTACTGGGATTGACCTCTCCACCGGCATGAATAAGGCCGCGCAACGCGGAGGCCAGCGCCGTGACGTCAGCGACGGTGATGTCCGCTCTGACGGTTCCGGCGGCGATGGCCCGAGCCGTCAGCTCGATGATCGCCTCCCGGATCGCCCGCTCGGCGGCGGCATCGGGTTGCCGCTGCAGCAGCAGGTTGGCGTACCGGGCGTGCTCGGCGAAGGATCGGCCGAACGCGTGCAGCAGCTCCTGCAGGCCGAATCCGTCGGACCGCGTCAGGGCACGATCGGCATCAGCCACCAGTTCATTGAGCGCGAGCCCGAGCAACTCGTCGATCAGGGCATCCTTGCTGGCGAACCGCCGGTACACGGTGCCGACGCCCACGCCGGCCCTGGCGGCGATCTCCTCCATCGCCGCGTTCGCGCCGGACTCGCCGAAGGCATCGCGGGCTGCCGCCAGGATCCGCTCGTAGTTGCGGCGAGCATCACGGCGCAGGCCGCGGGGGGCCACGGCCGCCGGCAGGCCCGGGCGGTCAGTCACTCCGACGCCTCACCCGCCTATTCGCTCTCGTCGCCGGCGACCGTACCTCCGGCGAGCACTGCCATCTCCGCATGCTGTAGCTGACCGGCTGCCGGGCGCATTCGTCGTGCCGCGGGCATCAGCAGCCCGGCCGCTGCAGCCAGCAACAGGCCTCCGGCCATGACTGCGAATCCCGTGGTGTAGCCGGACTGCACCGGAAAACCTGACGACTCGAGCCGGGAGGTGACGATGCTGGCCATCACCGCCGAGCCTATGCTGCCGCCGATAGTCCGGATGTTGGCGTTCATCCCGCTGGCCACGCCGGTCTGGGAGGGCGGCACAGCGGCGACGATCAGAGCCGACATGGCCGAGAAGGCCAGCCCGAACCCGATGCCCATCAGCGAGTTCGACAGGTAAATCTGCCAGACGTGCTGATGCGCAAAGGCCAGAATCGACATCGCACCGCAGCCGACAAGGCAGCCGGCCACGACCAGGGCCTTGCCGCCCAGCCTGGCGGCAAGCCGCCCGGCGAAGATCCCGACGATAAACATGGTGACGGCCGAAGGCAGCAGCATCAGACCAGACCGGGTGATGCTGGCACCGAACCCGTATCCGGCGACCGTGGGAGTCTGCACGAACTCCGGCAGAAACGCGAACGTCGCATACATCCCGACGCCGATCAGCAGCGCCACCAGGTTGTTGGTCCATACTGCGGTGGCACGCATCATCTTCATGTCGATCAGCGGAGTCGTGGCGCGCAACTCTGCCGCGACCCAGGCAGCCGCCAGGATGACGGCCGCGGCCAGCAGCCCGAGCACCTTGCCCGATCGCCAGCCCCAGTCCGGCGCCTCGCTGAGTGAGACGAGCAGAGCGACCAGCCAGCCGGACAGCAGCACGGCTGGCAGCCAGCTGATCCGCCCCGGCGTGCGGACGTCGGACTCGGGGACGAGCGCAATCGCGCAGACCGCGGTGATGGCAGTCAGTATCAGCGGGAGCCAGAACAGCCAGTGGTAGTCCAGGGCTGACACGATCGGCCCGGCGATCACGATGCCCAAGCCTGCACCGACAGCAGCGAGCGCGGCGATTACGCCGACCGCGCCTGCCACCCGTTCGGGCGGAAACTCGTCACGGATGATCCCGAACGCGACGGGGAGCATGCCGCCTGCGAATCCCTGGATCACCCTGGCCACAATCATGACGCCGATGGACGGCGCGAGCGCTGCCATCAGCGAGCCGACTGCCAGGGCCAGCAGCGTGCCGACGAATACCCGCTTCTTGCCGGTCATGTCGCCGATCCGGCCCAGAATCGGCGTCATGATCGATGCCGACAGCAAGTAGGCGGTCAGCACCCAGGTAACAGTGCTCTGGCTGGTGTGCAGATCGTGCTGGATCGTGGTGAGCACCGGGATCACCAGCGACTGCAGCAGCGCGAAGGCGCTGACTCCCATTGCCAGCACCGCGAACGTGACAGGCGGTCGGCCACGCTTGCTAGCAGCCATCGAAGACCTCATCATAACCGGAATTTATATTCCGGTACGTCTGGCTGTCCAGCAGAACCGGAATGTGAATTCCGGAACGGTCACGAGCAGTCAGTTGATGTCGAACTCGTTGCCTTCCGGGTCCTTCATCCCGACCGCGTAGTGGTAGAGCCATTCCTCGGACAATGCACCGGTGATGGTGGCGCCCAGGCCTGCCAGCCGGCTGGCCTCCGCATCTACTCGAGTCCTGCGAGTCTCGATCGGGTCCGTCCACTCGCCGCTGGTGCGGATGTCGAGATGCAGCCGGTTGTGGCTACCTTGGCCTCGGGCACCTTGTTGAATCATGTTCGGCCCACCCCAGCCCGCCGCCTGGACGTAGGCCCGCTCGGCCGTTGCGTCCTTGTCTACGTCGGCGCCGAGAGCCGCAGCCCAGAACCGGGCCAGCACCAGTGCGTCCGCACAATCGAAGGTCACAGACTTGATCACAGCCGGCATGACCTGGAACTTACGCGGGGTCGGCCCGCGCCTTCGACTCATGTGCGCCACGGCGGGCCGACAGCTCAGATGCGCTGCTGAGCAGACGACGCAACCAGCGAACACCCACGTACGCCATGTCCTGACCCGGGCTGTCGATGTTGCTCGACAGCGATAGGTAGCTGATCGCGTGGTTCGCCGCCATCAGGACGACGGCCAGGTCCCACGCGCTTTGGACGGACTCGGGGCCGTATACCGCCGCCCACTCGGCCAGATAAGCCGCGCGCTCTGCCCGTGCCGCGTTGACATCGTCCTCCAGCACGATCGAGATCATGTCGAGGAACGGGTGGCTGACGCCAGCATCAGTCCAGTCGAAGAAGACGTAGCCGCGATCATTGCGGGCCGCGTTTCCCAGGTGGACGTCACCATGCAGCAGGGCGTCCGGTATACCGAAGGATGCCAGGTCCGCGCACAGCGTCGGCAGCCACGCTGAGCACGACTGCAGCTGACTGAACTCATTTGCCGACAGCAACCGTCGCGCCAGCGGGCCAGTGAACCACTCCTTCTGCTCGCGCGCCAGCCAGTCCAGCCGCCGGTCGATGCAACCTGCCTCAAGCAGCCGATCGACATGCTCGACGGAGGCCATCTGGAGCTGGGCAAAACGGCGGAAGATGACGATCTTGACGTCGAGTGGCGCATCCCACCTGACTTCCTCGCCGAAGTCAGGTAGGGCCAGCCAATCCTGGCGAGCGTCAATCGCGAGTGGCGCCGGTACGAACTCGGGGAACAGCGAACTGAGGGCGCGAGTCACCAGGGCCTCGTTAACGAACAACGGCATATCCGCCGAGGCCTTGAAGTAGACCATCCCGCAAGTCGTCGGAACACGGAGCACTGACGAGATACTCCAGGTCCGGAACTGCTCGACCGGGCCTGTGGGCTCGTATCCGGCTTCCTTCGCGGCTGCACACAGCCATCGTTCCGCTCCGGCGAACCAGCCGCGGGCGAACCACGGTGCTCGGCCCGGCCTGTGGGCTTCACCGCTAAGCCTGCTAAGTGAATCGCGTGCTGGTCCGCGATCCCTGTCGCTGAGCATTTCGAGGCGATCAGCGCCGATCCAGACGATTCCCGACGCGTCCGTGGCCCCCGTCCTGACTTCGCATGCCACGGCCGCCGTGACCGTAGCGGCCTGCTCGTCCACGATCTCGCCCAACGGGAACAGCTCGGTGATCTCCAGGCCCAGTTGCTCGCGCACAGCCGCGATCAACGCCGCCGGCTCGTCGAGACAGACGCGCTCCGGCAGCCTGATCTTGGGCACGATCAACTGCCCGTCCCGGTCGAACGCACCGATCGCGGCATCTGCCGGGTGGGCGATGAGGATGCTCACCTCGCTCTGCCACTTGGTACCGGGCATTGGGGCAGCGTATGGCTTGTCAACAACAGACGCACGCTAGTTTCGGTCCGGGCTGTCCGGAGGAACGGGGCGCTACAGGGTGACCTCGTAGACCGGCTCGCGGATGTCGGCCGCCCTCAGCTCGATCGCCTCCACGTGACCGGCCGCCTGCACGTCCTGCGCCGCCACTGCGTCACCGGCGCCAGGCGCGCGCAGAGAGTGATACCTGACGGACACTGAGTGTTACATCAACCTGAGGTAGCGCCACCGAGTAGACCATGAACGGCGCCGCGGCGCAGGACAAGCACCGCCGTAACTGCTCCGTACGCACGGCTCCGGCGTTGGCCGCAAGTTGCTAGAAGTTCCCCGTCCCGCTCTTGAGACTGTCTAGTTGCCCTCAGGAACCTATTTGAAAGAAGGACTGGAGTTCTCATCGTGTCCTGTCCAGTTCCGCGCCTGCGGGCATCAGTGCCTCTGGTCTGGCACTTGAGCGCCGGGCCGTGCCACGGCCGGCCGGCCGACGGTCAGCTATTCCGGTCGCTGCCATCGTTCTGACCAGCGCCTTCGCACAGAACCGCTGTTGGCCGTCCTTATGGCTCGTCACCTCACTGCGCTCATCCTGCCGCTGAAGCTCCCGCGACCGGCTGGCATACACGCTCGCAAGCCGACCGTTCTGTGCCTGGCTGGCGGCGCAAAGCGCGCGATGGCCTGCCGAGCGAACGAAGCAACTGGGCATGTGCCGCGAAAAACTCACCCAACTGAGCGTCAGCCTTCCGTTGCTCGGCCTGGGTCTTGGGACGCTCTGCCTGATAGCACATGTAGCCGTATTTAAACACGGTGACTCCTCGCTCTTCGTGATCGCCGGCTTACGCGCCGAGCCTGGTGAGTACGCGCACCCTGTAGCGATGCTGTGGTGTGGGGGCGTCATCACAACGATCGGGATCGACTGCGATGGACACATAAACCTGTTGCTGCGGCTTTCCCGGCCGATGCGTCGCCGAGCGGGTTCGATCTGGCTCCTGTTTCTATCAAACTCTATTTTGATGGTAACAGATGGATGCGACGATCGGTCTAGTTGCTGGTCACATCTGGTTGCTGTTCTGGTATTGTTACTTTTGATGGTAACTACTGAGACACGATCTCCCCTGTCCGACCTGCGGATCGTGGGCGGCGACCTGGCCCTGGACTTCGTCAACACCCGCGGCGGGCCGAGGCACGGTCCGGGCAGTACCGAATGGCTGTCCAGCTACGAGGATTTCGCGGCCTGGAGCAACCGTGTCGGCGTCGCCGATCCCAGCGCTGGGCCTAGCAAAGACGCGCCACGCCCAGCCGCGCTGGCAGCGTTCGCGCGGGTGCAGGCGTGCCGGGACGACATGTACGAGATCTTCCGCACGTTCGCTGACGGCTCACCGCCGCCCGCCCCTGCCCTGCGGCGCCTCCAACTCAGCTACATCGAAGCACTGGCGAACGGGCAGCTCGTCGGGGACACGCATGGCTGCGCCTGGAGGTGGGATTCAGGCAGTGATCTCCTCGCCCCGCTGTGGCCTATCGTGGCCGCGGCGGTTGAGCTGCTAACCCACGGTCCGGCCGACCACATTAAGCCCTGTCACGCGTGCCGGTTCCTGTTCATCGACCAGAGCAAGAACGGCAGCCGCCGGTGGTGCAGCATGGAAGACTGCGGCAAAGCAGCGAAGATTGCCCGCTACCTCCAGCGCCGGTCCGACGCCCGCGAGCCATGAGCCGACCTCCACCAAAGCGGCTCTTAGACACCAGACCGGTTGATCGGGCCCACTGGCTACGGGCATGAGCAGATGCGGAAGCATCGGCGTCGCGGGATCGCTGAGGTGTTCACGGACCGCGCGGTCTACCTCGTCGAGTTCGTCCTCGCTGGCGATGGCTGCCGCCAGGATCTTCGGACGCATACTGCGCACCAGGTCCGCGCGGAGTGTGCGGCGTGAGTGCCCGGCTGGGTAGATGTCCGCTTTCACCTCGACTCCGACATAGACCCGGCCTGCCTCACGGAATAGCTCCGGCAGCCGGCGGCCGACAAACGAGTTAGCGCCGTCCGCCGCCTGAGCATGGCGGAATATCTCAGTCAGCCGGTCCCAGGCCGGCAGCGCGGGGTAGCACACGCTCCCGCCGCCGTCGGGCTCCAGCACCGTGGTGCGCTACTCAGCCACGGACATCTGAGCGTCGGTGACCGACCGGCACAGGAAGGCGTCGATCCGCGGTCGCAGGCTCGCCGCGTCCAGGCCATGCGCCGCAGCGTGCTCGGCCGGCGTACCGTAGTGCCGCAGCTCGCCGCGGCCGACCCCGAGACCGAGGGTTCTGTGCGGGATGTCCCTGAGCGCCTCGGCCACGAACGGCACGGTGGTGCCAGCCAGATACGGCTCGACCACCACGACATCTGGCTTGCCGAGAGTTGCCCGCAGTGTCGCGGTGTCGAATGGCCGGATCGTGGCCGCGTACAGCACCGTCACGTCGAGGCCCGTTATAGCGGCCAGTACCGCGTCGGCGACCGGACCGACCGCGATGACAGTGCCCGACCGGCCGGTCCGCAGCACCGTGAACTCATCAGGCTGCACGGGGAACGGCGCGGCGTTGGCCGGAAGCGACAGCCGGACGTAGACCTGTCCGGTCGCGGCGATCGCGTCGCGCACCAAAACCTCGGCTTCTTCCGGGTGGCCTGGAACGTGCACCGTCCAGCCCGGCAGTGTGTCCAGCAGCGCGATATCGCCAGGTGCCATGTGAGTGCGACCGTAGAAGGGATAGTCATAGGACCCGCCTGCGCTCACGAGCACGGCGCCGACGCCCTGGTGCACGATGTCGAGCTTGATCTGCTCGAAGGGCCGTTCCACGAGAAACGGCGCGAACGTGTGGGCGACCGGCCGCATCCCTGTCAGTGCCAGGCCGCTGGTGACACCGATCAGCAACTGCTCGCGAATGCCCAGGTTGATGACCCGTTCGGGATGGCGTCTTTGGGCAGGCGCGAAGGCGTCGGCCCCGATGTCAGCCGTCACCACCGCAAGACGGGGATTGCTGTCGAGTAGCTGGCTTGTGACCTGCTCGAATCGGCCGCGCATCGTGTCCATCGTCTTGCTCTCCGTCACTTCGTCTCGGCGTCGATGACGGCGACCACAACCCGTGGCCTGCCCGGATGCGGCGCGCTCAGCGCCGCCGCCAGCGCCGCGTGGTCCCGTCCGCTGACGCGTGCGGCGGACCATCCCTCCCTGCTGAACCTGGTCTCCGCTCCGCCGGACCAGCCATAGGACGAGCTTGCATTGTCGACGACTATGACGGTAAGACGGTCCAGTCCGACGGCTCCCGCGAACGCAATCGCCTCGTGGTTCGAGCCCTCGTCGAGCTCGCCGTCTCCGATCAGGACGAACACGCGGGCGTTCGGCCGGCTCAGTGCGGTGAGACCGAGCGCGACGCCCACGCCGATCGGCAGGCCGTGGCCAAGCGAGCCGCTAGCGATCTCCACGCCACTGATCAGATTCCGATCGGGATGGTGGCCCAGAATCGAGCTGAAGGTGCCGAAGCCCGGCAGGGCGGCCAGATCGACGAAGCCCTTTGCGGCAAGCACCGCATAGTAGGCCTTGGGCGAGTGGCCCTTGGACAGCAGGAACCAGTCCCGATCTTCGTCGTGCGCAGTCTCCGGGCTCACACGCAGCACCCGGTCGTACAGCACCCAGAGGACGTCCAGTGTGGAGGCGGCAGAGTGATCGTGTTTCTCGTCGCCGCTCATCGCGGCCATCAGCTCGGGCAAATCCGCGAAGGAGAACTTCGCGTCAGCGGTTGCATTCGTCATGGTTGGAATCTTGCAACTTAAAGTTCACTTTAAGTCAACAACGAAATGCCATAGCCTGGAGCCGTGGCCGCATCCGGGCATTCTGACCTGCTGACGATCTCCGAGCTCTCGGCTCGCAGCGGCGCTGCGCCCTCGGCCCTTCGGTACTACGAGGGGCTTGGCCTTATCAGTGCGACAAGGACAGCCGGTAACCAGCGCCGGTATCCGCGCCACATGCTGCGCCGGGTCGCTTTTATCAGGGCCGGCCGTCAGCTCGGCCTTGAGCTGCGCGCGATTCAAGCCAGCCTGGCGCTGCTGCCCGAGGGCCGCGCCCCGACACGGGCCGAGTGGAGCCGGGCCGCGCGGAGCTGGCAGGCCAGGATCGATGCGAAGATCGCCGACCTGCAGCGCATGTCGGAGACGCTGACGAGCTGCATCGGCTGCGGCTGCCTGTCGCTGCGCCGGTGCTCGCTGTACAACCCGGCGGACACGGCGGCGCAACTAGGCGCAGGCGCGCGCTGGCTGCTCGGCGACGAGCCGCCGACCGAGGCGTCACGATCCGGCTGATCGCGTGTCCGGGCCTACGCGGCGCCATCCAAGCCTTATAACTCAGGATCAGTAGGCGAGCTTGAACGCGAGTTCGGTTTTCCTAGGGCCGAGGCTCATCCCGCGCCGCCAGCAATTCAGAGCCTTGGCCGCCGTTTAGGCGGACGCACCGGCTGCTGGGGCACTGCTAGGGCGGGCCCTGGGCGCGGTACCTGAATTACTGGCTGACGGGCATGTCCGCGCACAAGACCCGACCAGCTTCGGCTCACTGGTGGCAGGACCCTGGGTGACGTACATTACCGTGGAACCGCTTTCGGTCTCGTCGATGACCGCGCCGCTGGCCGGGTCGACAACGATCGTCGAACGGCCGAGCTGCAGGGCGATGCCGGTCCGGCCGAGCGGGTCGGTGAAGCGGCCGACCACTCTTACGCCGGGAATGCTGGCGTCGACCTTGAGCAGCGCCGCGCGCACCTCCGGGGGAGCCGGGGTATCGACCAGCACGAACTCGACGTCCTCGAAGAGGGTCTGGCCGCCGCCCTGGCCGAAGTCAGCCATCAGCTTCGGCTTCAGCGTCGCCGGGTCGGTGGGCAGTGTGTATAGCTGCGACCAGGTGTACGGGCCGAACATGTAGGAGTCGTTGATCGGCGCCGTGAACAGGTCCGAGCTGCAGACCGAATCCGTGTTGTTCCTGGGTCCGGTCTTCTCCACGACCCCGTTACCGTGGCGCCACAGCCAGGTCTTGTCTGTGTAAAGCTGCCCGCCGCACACGTACTGGTCCTCGCTGTACCAGTACTGGGCGTTCGGCCATCCGGCCCGTTCCCCGGCTGCCTGCGCCGCCTGGTCCAGCACGGTCGCCGCCGTCAGGGTGGTGGGCGCGTTCCGCATCGGTCCGGTGGACGAGCCCGCCGGGCCGGCCGGCGACGACGGCATGGCGATCACGGTAGCGGCAGCCGCCGCGCCAGCCGCCGCCACTGCAGCGCCGATGAGCGCCTTCGCGCGCACGCCGCTCCGCCAGGTGTCCGGCTTCCGGCCGTACACGACCGCCGGAGCCCCGGGACCCGTGTTGAAGGCAGCCTCCAGAGCATCCCGCCCGTTGCGCAGCCCGGCCGGCGAGATGTCGGGCACTCGGCCCGCCGCGGTCAGCAAGTCGTCGAGAGAGTTCATGATGTCTTCTCCTGTGCGCGAAAGGTGGTCACGGGTTCAGGGGTGCGCGGGCTGTCGGGGTCGGCGCTGGACTGCTGGAGGGCATTCATCGCGCGCTTGCGGGCCCGGTGCAGCCGGCTCCTGGCGGCGACCGGGCTGATGCCCAGGACGGCGGCGGCCTCTGCGGGAGACAGGCCCTCCCACGCCACCAGGAGCAGCAGCTCGCGGTCGGAGCCGGCCAGCCCGTCGAGCGCGGTGCGGAGTCGCCCGCGTTCGGCGAGCGCGTCGACCCGGTCATCGACCGCGTTCCAGTCCATCCCGAGATCCCGGGCCACGCCTGTGGCGGGGGGCTGCCGGCGGAAGTGGGCGCGCAGCACGTTCAGCGCGATCCCGTACAGCCACGGCAGGGCACTGCCGCTGTCGTGCGCGACTACCCGCGCGGACGCAGACAGCGCGGCGATGAAAACCTCGGACAGCAGATCCTCGGCCGCTGACGGCCCGGCGCGTCTGGCCAGGTACCGGAACACGGCGCGGGCGTGGCGCTCGTAGAGCACGCCCATCAGTTCCGGCTGACCGGTCAGGCCGGCCAGCAGCTTTCCATCGGGCCGCGGATCAGCTGTCATACCCGTCTTATGCTGCAAGCCCGCTTGCCGTTGCACCCCGCTGCTCGCGCGCCCGGCAGCGTCCGCTCGTGTCACTGGCCGGGCGTGGTCCTAGTTACTCAGCTCGTTACCCCGCCGCAGTGCCGGCCTTGCCATGTCCAGTACCTGGGTCATCTTGGCTCCGAGTGCCAGCCACGCAGCGAGGATCAGTGCTTCTGGCGCGCCCCAGATTACGCTGGGAGTTTCGGAACCGAGCCCTGCCACGACCGCGAGCAGGACCATCAGCGCGATGCCCGCGACCCACGCACCGGCCCACGCAGCCGTGCGGAGCCAGTTGCGCCGCCGCCAGCCACGCAGCCGGACGAACCCCGCCACCAGCACTAGCACAGCCAGCAACGGCCAAACCGTCTCTACCAAGTCGCCCACGTCCGCGATCAGTCCCGGCTCCCCGTTCCACAGCACAAACAAGAACTCGTCGTTGGTGCACTGGTTGGTAGTGCAGCCCACCAGGGTGCAGACAAAGGCGTAAACAACCGCGCCAGCAGCCGTCACCACCCACAGCATCGTCAGCCGCCAGACCCAGCCGTGCCCGCGCAGCCCTCCGAGGATCTGTGCCAGCGCATCGCGGAATGAAGGCCGTCGCCTGCCGGGCGCAGCCCTGCCGCTATCCGAGCTTGCGCGAGGCATGGGCCTAGGGTAATCACTAGAATCAGCTCACCGGCCGGTATGCACCTCCCCCGCGCCACGCCGACGAGCCAGGCTGATCATGAGGTTCGTGACGGCATGGGCGACGCGCCCGCGCGAGCGGCCCTCAAGGCTGAGCGCGGCGCGGGAAGCGCCGCCGCGGTGTCGCGCAGCGGCGCCGCTCTTGATGCCCAGCGATCGGGCACGCAGCGGGCACGCCGGGCCACGAAGCGGTCGGCAGGAGGTCGGACGATCATGCCGGAAACGATGTTTGACCTGGGGGTTGTCCGAGTGGAGCGGGTGACGAGAATCGAACTCGCACTGTCAGCTTGGGAAGCTGATGTTCTGCCATTGAACTACACCCGCGACTGGCCGAAGTCCTGCTCGGAGCGGGAGTACCACCCTACGGACGCGACCTGCCCGACATCGTACCGGATCACGCCTGTTGCCTCGGCTCAGAGGGAGAACGCGGACAGCAACCCTGCCTCGCACCGGAGACGGTAAGTTGCCAAGGTGCTGCTCTCTGACCGTGACATCAAAGCCGAGGTGGAATCGGGCCGCGTGAAGGTGGAGCCATTCCTGCCCGAGCTGATCCAGCCGTCCAGCATCGACGTCCGCATGGACCGATATTTCCGGGTCTTCGAAAACCATCGATATCCGCACATCGATCCGGCCGTCGAGCAACCTGACCTGACCCGCCTGGTCGAGCCCGACGGTGACGAGCCGTTCGTGCTGCACCCCGGCGAGTTCGTGCTGGCATCGACCTACGAAGTCATCACGCTTCCGGACGACATTGCCGGCCGACTGGAGGGCAAGAGCTCGCTCGGGCGCCTCGGGCTGCTCACGCACTCCACCGCCGGGTGGATCGACCCGGGCTTCTCCGGGCACGTGACGCTCGAACTGTCGAACGTCGCCACGCTGCCGATCAAGCTCTGGCCCGGCATGAAGATAGGTCAGCTCTGCCTGTTCCGGTGCAGTTCACCGGCCGAGCACCCGTACGGCTCGCAAGTCTACGGCTCGCGTTACCAGGACCAGCGGGGTCCGACTCCGTCCAGGTCTTACCTAAATTTCTACCGATCCAAAGTCTGAGCTGAACTTCCGCGGCTAGCGTAAAAGATCTACGACCGAGGGCGACCGAGTCGCTCGCTGTCCACCGACGCTTCATTTCACGCTCCCGTTACGAATCCGAATCACGCCAGCAACGGGCACGCGGCACGTTGGTGAATGCACGCAACGCAGACTGGGAGGGCCGGCTTATGGCCATGTGGAGGATCCGGATCAACCTCGCCGACGATCCGCGGAGCAGGGCAAGGCTGACCGAGGTGCTCGCGCAACAGCAAGTCAGCGCGGTCCGGCTCACGCCCCGCGCGGGGACCGAGGCCGAGCTGTCCGGTGACGTAGTGCTGGAACTGCCGCGAGACGACGAGCTAGGTGACATGCTCGCCGCTCTGCACACGATCAGCCCGCAAGTCTTCGTGAGCCGGGCCGGCCATGACGAGTTCGACACCGATGTCGCCGCCGGCGCACTCGCGCCCGTGGACTGACACACCAGAACCTAGCCCGGCTGTGAAGCCCCGGCCGGCCAGCCTGGCCGCCACCAGGGGCGACAATCAGTCCCGGCCAGCCAGCCGCGCAACTTCGGCGCGCAGCGCATCGCGCTCCGCCTCCAGATGGCGGACTCTTGCCTCAAGCTCGAATACGCGGCGAATGGCCGCCAGCGTCAGGCCGTCGTCCATCAGCTCGACCACGTACCTGACCGCGACAATCTCGTTCCTGGTATAACGACGCTGGCCGCCGGCCGAGCGCGATGGCCGGACGACCCGGAACTCATCGAGCCGCCGCAAAAATGCCTGCTGGACTTCCAGCATCTCCGACACCTGGCCGACAGTGAACAGCGGCATGTTCGCGTCATCTAGCGGCAGCGGTGCCACAGTTACCTCCCGGCTTGGGCAATGCCCGGACGGCCCGGCCGCTCGGGGCCTGCAAGCCCGTTGCGGCGACGCCCGGACCAGTTCACGGCGAAGGACCCGCACGGACTGACCGCGCAGGTCCTTCGCAGATTACCGCGAGGAGAGCGCCTCGGCGGTTACGGCAATCAGGCCTCGACAGCCGCCTTCGCGGCGGTGCTGACCTCGATCTTGCGCGGCTGCGCCCGCTCCACCAGCGGAACGGTGACCCGCAGCACGCCGCCGTCGTAAGCCGCGCTGATGTTCTCGGCGTCCACGCTGTCAGACAGCCGGACCCGTCGCGCGAACGAGCCCATCACCCGCTCCCGGATGAACGGCTTCTCGGCATCCGTGTACTCCTCGGCGCGGTGAGCGCTCACTGTGAGCACGCCGCGGTCCACCGTGACGTTGATGCTGTCGGGGTCGATGCCCGGCAGGTCGAACCGGAGCTCGATCTCGCTCTCGCGGCGCACGGCGTCCATCCGCATCGGCGCGTAGCCGCCGTCAGCGGTCCGCAGCGCGCGGTGAAACTCGGCGAACGGGTCAAACGAAGTAAGCAGCATGTCCTGGTACCTCCTGCGGCGTTCTCAGCCTGATGGTTGAGGATCTATATCCTTGTACTAGAAGTGAACCTGCAACTCAGATTATATATTCCATAGAATGAGGGTCGCAACACTCGCTGTCTGCTGCCGCCATGAACTGTGGCCCCGTGATCAAACAAGCGCCCCGCCGGCAAAAGCCGGCGGGGCGCTTGTGCGTTCGGCGTTCTCGAGGGTGGCTAAGCGACCCGCTCGATGATGGTGGCGTTCGCCTGCCCGCCGCCCTCGCACATAGTCTGCAGGCCGATACCGGCCGCCAGTGCGCTCGAGCTCGTGCAGCAGCTTGGTCATCAGGATCGCGCCGGTGGCGCCGAGCGGGTGACCGAGAGCGATCGCGCCGCCGTTGGGGTTGGTCTTCTCCAGTGATGCGCCGGTGTCCCTGGACCAGGCGATCAGTACCGGCGCGAACGCCTCGTTCACCTCGAACACGTCAATGTCGTCGACTGTCAGATGGCCCTTGGACAACGCCTGCTCCGTCGCCGGGATCGGCCCGGTCAGCATGTAGACCGGATCCGATCCGGTCACTGCCAGCGTGCGGATGCGCGCCCTCGGCGTGAAGCCGTGCTTGCGTACCGCGGTCGGGGATGCGATCAGCAGCGCCGCGGCGCCGTCGGAGATCTGCGAGGCGGTCGCGGCCGTCAACTCCCACCCCGGCCGGAGCGGCTTGAGCTCGGCCATCTTCTCCAGAGTCGAGTCCCGCCGCGGGCCCTCGTCCGTAGTGACGCCGCCGACGGGGGTGATTTCGCGGTCGAACCTGCCCTCGTCAATGGCCCGGATAGCGCGGGCGTGGCTCTCCAGCGAGTACTCCTCGAGTTCGGCCCGCTTGATGCCCCACTTCTCGCACATCAACTGCGCACCGCGGAACTGGGAGATCTCCTGGTCGCCGTACCTGTCTCGCCAGCCCTGGCCGAACGGCAGCGCCAGGCCTTCCTTGTGCGGCAGCGCGACGGTGCTCCCCATCGGGACCATGCTCATGCTCTCGACGCCGGCCGCGACGACCAGATCCTGGGTGCCAGACAGCACGCCCTGTGCCGCGAAATGAACTGCCTGCTGAGACGAACCGCACTGCCGGTCGATAGTCACTCCGGGCACGTTCTCTGGCAGCCCGGCCGACAGCCAGGCGTTCCTGGCAATATCAATGGCCTGCGGGCCGACCTGGGAGACGCAGCCCATAATGACGTCCTCGACCGCGCCCGGGTCAACTCCCGTCCTCGCGATCAACTCGCGCAGCACGTGAGCCGCCAAGTCCACCGGGTGGACTACCGAGAGGCCGCCATTCCGCTTGCCAATGGGGCTGCGTACCGCTCCGACGATATATGCCTCAGACATCATGCAACCTCTCAGACCAGCGGCGCCGCACCCGCGAGTATGCGCAGACTGGGACCCCGCGCGCGGATCTATGCCGTCACTCTGAGGCTACCGCGACGCTTGGCCGCCGCCATAGCCCCAAGCCCCGCAGCTAGGGCAGGAATGACCTAGAAACCGGCCGCCCGAGCTGCGCCTTATCCATGATTACCGCCCAGGACTTGTAGTCAAGCGACTACTATCCGTGAATGCGCGTCCAGAGCACGGGCGCGCACGGTATGCCGGCACCGCGAAGAGTCATCTGCGCCCAACGGCCCGGACGGGGGAGTACCGCCGCTCATGACGAAGCTCAGCGACGACACAGCGAGCCTGGTCAGCATCGGGCAGCTGGCCAAGGAAGCCGGCGTCAGCAGTCGTACCATCCGCTACTACGAGGAACTCGGCATCCTGCCCGAGCCGCGGCGGTCGCCTGGCGGGACCCGGAAGTACCCGCGCGAGTATGGCGGCTACATAGCGGCTGCACTCGCCCTGAAGGATCTCGGCTTCCGGCTGGAAGAGGTCAGGCCGCTGGCCCGGCTCGCCGCCGGACGCTCAGTCAGCCAGGGCCAGCGCGATGCTGCTGCGCGAATGGTCGAGGAGAAGATTGAGTCACTCGCCCGCCAGGTCACCGTGCTCAGGCGGCTGCACGCGTCGGTGCAGACCGCCGATAGCGAGCTGCCAGTCTCCGCGGTTCTGGGTACCGCAGGGGGGCGGCCCAGTCTCGCCGTCGTTCCTGACCTCTGATAAGGCAATGGCTGCAGTGTCACTGCCCGCCCCGCGCGGAACGGCGCACGAATAAGCGATCTTGATCTCGTGCGCCACGCCGCCGCGCGCAGTTCTATGCTGGGCTGCAAGACGGGAGGCGACATGAGCCAGGGCTTCATCTTGCTGGTCGTGATCGCGCTGATCATCGCTTACGTGGTGGCCAGAACGCGGCGCCGGATGGGCCTGCTGGTCACCGGCAAGACCTGGCTCGTGGTCATGCTCGGCGTCGTCATCGTTGCTCTCGCGCTGTGGGCGAGCCAGACGCACTGATCGGGTACCGGTCCGCTACAGCTTGGCGGGACCGACGCCGCCCTTGATCGGCATTTCGAACCACACGGCCTTGCCGTCCTTGGTGGGCCGCGAGCCCCACCGGCTGGCTAGCTGATCGACAAGGTACAGGCCGCGGCCGCCTTCGTCGCTTTCGCCTGCGCTGCGGATCCGGGGCAGCCGCAGGTCGGAGTCGAATACCTCGACCCAGATAGCCTCGTGCCCGCGGCGCAGCCGGAGGGTGAAGTCCTTGCCCGGCACGCCAGCGAAGTTCTCGTCGAACGGCGGGATCTCCCAGTCGCCGAGAATCCCCAGCGGACCTGGACCTGCGCCCTCGAGCACGAGTTCGTGCCGCGGGGTCGGCGACACCGCGGCGTGCAGCACGACGTTCGTGACGACCTCGGAAACCAGCAGGCAGGCGAGGTCGGCCTGCTCGACGTCCATCCCCCAGCTCGTAAAGGTCTCGTGCGCCAGCCGCCTGGCCTCGGACACCCTGATCGGCTCGGCCGGGAACTGGCCTTCCCAGGCCGCCAGGTCGACCTCGGATGTGCGCACGACAACGACGGCCATGTCGTCGTCAATCTCACCGGGCACCGCGTGCTCGGCGGCCTCCGCGATCCCCTCGACCGGGCCGTCGGCCGCCTCGCGCACCGCGTGCCGCAGCATCTGCATGACGTCGGCGTCGCTGTAATGCCCGCTGCCGTCGGCTCGCTGCCGCCGGTCGACCAGCCCGTCGGTGTAGAAGATCAGCGTCGAGCCCGGCGCCAGGTAGCGCATCTCTTCACGGTAGGTAGGCAGGCCGGGCACCCCTTTGCCGCGCACGCCGAGCAGGACGCCGCGGTCCCGGATCTCCAGCTGGCTGACGTCGTGGCCGCGCACGATCAGCGGCGGAACGTGCCCGGCATTGGAGAAGGACAGCGTCCGCGCCCAGGCGTCATAGACCAGGTAGGTGCAGCTGACGGTCGGCGGGTCGGCCTCGGCAAAGCCGTGCGCTTCGGCGGCCGGCGGGCCGAGCGCCCGGACCCAGTCGTCCAGCTTTCGCATGATCTCGGCCGGCGATTTGTCGTCCTGAGCGAAGGCGCGCAGCGCAGCGCGCAGCTGTCCCATCACCGCTGCGGCCCTCGCGCCGCGGCCCTCGACGTCGCCGATCACGATGCCTACCCGCCCGGCCGACAACGGGATGATGTCGTACCAGTCACCACCCACCTGGGTCTGGATGCCCTGGCCGTGCGTCTCCAGCGGCTTGGCGGGGACGTACTTGTAGGCGACCTCGAGCCCGTCCACAAACGGCGGGTCCTTCGGCAGCAGGCTGGTCTGGAACGCCAGCGCCGTGCGCCGCTCCTCCTCGAACAGCAGCGAGTTGTCGATGGCGATCGCCACCCGGCTTGCGATCGCAGACAGAAAATCGCGGTCGTCGGCACCGTAGTGCCGCTCCTCCCGCTCGGACAGCCAGGACAGTGCCAGGCTCATGACGCCGAGCAACTGCCCGCGGGCAACCAGCGGAGCAGCCATGACCGAGGTCAGCCTCACGTCGTCAGAGGTCTGCATGCTCTCTGGCGTGGGTGCCGGAAACCGCTGCTCGCCGAGGTCAGCGACCACCATGGTCTCCTGCCTGGACATCGCCAGCTCGCAGAAGTGCCCCTTGGGATATTTGATCGGCTCGCCGACCAGCGCCCACGTGCCGGGCTCCGGCATCCAGCCGCGCGAGTGCAGCTGGGCGCGCCGGATCAGGGTGTCCCCGTGCAGCAAGTCAATGAAGCAGTGATCAGCGAACTGCGGAACGAGCGTCTCCGCGACCTGGCGCAGCGTGACGTCTAGCTCCAGGGAGCTGGACAGCCGCTCGCCGATCCGCTCCAGCAGGCCGATGCGGTCGCTGGCCCGCTGGCCGCCGCGCCTGGTGGCCTCCCTGGCCATGATCACGATGCCGGTGATCTCGCCCTGCGCGGCTCGCAGCGGAGCGGCATGGGCGCGCACGAACACCCGCGATCCGTCGATCCGCTGACTGGCGAACGTGCCTTCCCAGGGCCAGCCGCGCAGCACGTTCTCCGCCATGTGCTGCACCGTCGCGGCATCCGACTGCTCGATTCCGAGTGAGAGCAGCGGGCGGCCGACCAGATGTGCCGAGTCGTCGGGGAAGCCGAACAGTGTCACGGCGAACGGGTTGGCGTACAGCAGCGCGCTGTCACGGTCGATGACGACGATGCCAGCGGACACCTGGTCGAGCACGTCACCAGCGGAGAGCAGCGGGTGCGGGAGGTCCCCCGGCCTCATCCCGGTTTCACCTGGCCACCGTCAGAACCGGGTGACGAAGACGTGCGAGGCGATGTCGACAGGCAATACTGCCGCCTCGACCTCGCCCGCTGCCTCAGCACCTGTCACCCGCACACCGTTGTCACTTGCCGCGAGGGTTACCTCGCGTCCGGGTTGTATCCCAATGTTCTTGAGTCTAAGCATCAGCGCAGCATCGCTCTGAACCTGCTCGCTGATGCGGCTGACCATGACCTGCTCAACTGCGGGAATCGCGAGGGCCGTCATCGCGATGTCTGGCTCGGCCGTGGCGGCATCGGCTCGCTTGCTGGCGTCATCGGGCACGCCGAGCTCAGTCAGCCCTGGAATGACATTTCCGTGCGGGCAGCGGACCGGATAATCAAGCAGCTCCACCAGGCGCCGTTCCACAGTGTCAGAAATGACATGCTCCCAACGGCAAGCCTCGATGTGGACCTCTTCCCACGGCAGCCCGATGACGCTGACCAGCAGGCACTCAGCCAGCCTGTGCTTGCGCATCACCCGCGTCGCCTGCTGACGGCCGTCCGCGGTCAGTGCGAGCTGCCGGTCACCCTCCACCCTCACCAGGCCGTCGCGCTCCATCCGGGCAACGGTCTGGCTCACCGTCGGACCACTTTGCGACAGCCGTTCGGCGATCCGCGCACGCAGCGGGACGATGCCTTCCTCTTCGAGCTCGAAGACGGTGCGAAGGTACATCTCGGTGGTGTCGATCAGGCCGTGCGCTGTCACAAGCGATTACCTCCACGACGATGCTATGCCGACCTGCCCGCACAACGTACCTATCGGATAGCGGATCGTAATATCGGGAACGGGCGCTTTACGGCCAATCCCCACCGGATCGTCCCGGTGGACGGAGCGACCGTGGTCAGGGAGCCAGCCTGCTCACGCTCCACGACGGTCCGTCGCGGGTGTACCGGAAGCGATCGTGCAGCCTGCTCGGACGGCCCTGCCAGAACTCCATCCGCTCCGGGCGCAGCAGGTAGCCGCCCCAGAACTCCGGCATCGGCACCTGCGTTCCCTCCGGCCAGCGGCGGTCCAGCTCGGCGTACCGATCCTCGAGCTCGGCTCGCGACGACAGCACCGTGGACTGCCTGCTGGCCCAGGCGCCCAGCTGGGAACCGCGCGGCCGGCTGTGGAAATACGGCTCGCTGTCGGCGGTCGAGAGCTGCGCGACCGGGCCCTCGATAATCACCTGCCGGTGCAGCGCATGCCAGGGGAACAGCACGGAGGCCAGTGGTACCTCAGCCAGATCGCTGGCCTTCCGCGAGGTGCGGTTCGTATAGAAGGTGAATCCGGTCACATCGGCGGACTTCAGCAACACCATCCGGCCGCGCGGCCGCTGGTCGGCCGAGACGGTGGACAGCACCATCGCGGTCGGCTCCGGCAACCCGATGCGGATCACGTCGTCCATCCACGCCGTGAACAGGTCCATCGGGTCGGCAGGCAGCATCGCCTCGTCCAGCGTCCCGAGCAGGCCAGGAGCGCCTGGCGAGGCGGCCGCTGGCACGCCGGGGCTCGCGGGCAAGCCGGTCTCGGCCACCGGGCCAGTGCCGCCGGTCTCGCTTGCGTGTCCGGTCGTCTCCACGGCAAGTGATCCTCTCGCATCCGCGGCGTGGTCCGCTACCGCGGCCAGAGTCCCAATCGCCCGGCCTGCGCCACGCGCCGATCCGCCGGCCGGGTTACCGATCCGTGGCCCCCGCGCGGTTCAATAGTGGCGCAGGCCGATCACCGCTGGCTGGCCCCGCCGCCCCGACAAGCGGGCCTTATCCCCCGGCCAGCCTGTGGTCCGTGGCTGACTATGAGACGGAGGAGCTGCGAATGTCCGACTTTGTACCCGGTCTTGAGGGTGTTGTCGCATTCGAGACGGAGATTGCCGAGCCCGACAGGGAAGGCGGATCACTCCGGTACCGAGGGGTCGACATCGAGGAACTCGTCGGCCACGTTTCTTACGGCCACGTCTGGGGCCTGCTGGTGGACAACGAGTTCGCGCCCGGGCTTCCGCCCGCCGAGCCTTACCCGATCCCGGTCCATTCCGGAGACATCCGGGTCGACGTGCAGAGTGCGCTGGCGATGCTGGCCCCTGCGTGGGGCATGCACCAGCTCCTGGACATCAGTGATGAGCAGGCGAGGGACGACCTGGCCCGAGCCTCAGTCATGGCGCTGTCTTTCGTCGCGCAGGCCGCCCGCGGTCTCGGCCAGCCGATGGTGCCGCAAAAGCAGGTGGACGAGGCCAAGACGATCACCGAGCGGTTCATGGTCCGGTGGCGGGGCGAGCCGGATCCCAAGCACGTCAGGGCCATCGATGCTTACTGGGTGTCTGCAGCCGAACATGGCATGAACGCCTCTACGTTCACCGCCAGGGTCATCGCCTCGACCGGTGCCGATGTCGCGGCCGCGCTGTCGGGTGCTGTCGGTGCCATGTCGGGGCCGCTGCATGGCGGCGCGCCCGCCCGGGTGCTGGGCATGATCGAGGAGGTCGAGAAGACCGGCGATGCCACCGCCTACGTCAAGCAGGCGCTGGACCGGGGCGACCGGCTGATGGGTTTCGGGCACCGCGTCTACCGTGCCGAGGACCCGCGGGCACGGGTGCTCCGGCGGACTGCCAAGGAACTCGGTGCGCCGCGCTACGAGGTAGCCGAGGCGCTGGAGAAGGCGGCGCTGGAGGAGCTGCACGCCCGGCGGCCGGACCGCGTCCTCGCGACGAACGTGGAGTTCTGGGCAGCGATCATGCTGGACTTCGCCGAGGTCCCGTCACACATGTTCACCTCGATGTTCACCTGTGCGCGCACCGCCGGGTGGGCAGCCCACATCCTTGAGCAGAAGCGGACCGGCAGGCTGGTCCGGCCGAGCGCGGTCTACGTGGGGCCGAAGGCTCGCTCGGTCCGCGACGTTCCGGGCGCTGACGAGGTACTTGACAGGAATGTCTGACCCAGCGATCGCAATCCCGGCCGGGCTGCTGCCCGCTGACGGCAGGTTCGGCAGCGGTCCGACCAAGATCCGCGATCCCCAGCTCGAGGCGCTGAGTGCGGCCGGACGGACGCTGCTCGGGACCTCGCACCGGCAGGCGCCAGTACGGAACCTGGTGCAGCGGGTGCAGGAGGGCCTGGCCACGTTGTTCGGCCTGCCGGACGACTATCTAGTCGTGCTCGGCAACGGCGGAACGACGGCGTTCTGGGACTCACTCGCGTTCGGCATGATCTCGCAGCGGTCGCAGCACCTGAGCTTCGGCGAGTTCTCGGCTAAGTTCGCCAGGGTGACGGGCGCCGCGCCGTGGCTGGCCGATCCGTCAGTGCTAGCTACTGAACCGGGTACGCACCCGTTGCCCAGGGCCGAGGCTGGTATCGACGCCTATGCGCTCACTCATAACGAGACCTCGACGGGCGTGGCGATGCCGGTCCGCCGGGTGCCGGGCGCAGATGACGGCGCGCTGATGCTGGTCGACGCGACCAGTGCGGCAGGCGGAATCGCCGTGGACCCGGCTGAGTTCGACGCCTACTACTTCGCGCCGCAGAAGTGCTTCGGCTCGGACGGCGGACTGTGGATCGCCTTGCTGTCCCCGGCCGCTGTCGACCGGGCCGAAAAGCTGGCAGCGAGTGGCCGCTACATCCCGGACTTCTTCTCGCTGCAGGGCGGCCATCGACAACTCCAGGCTCGAGCAGACCTATAACACCCCGGCGGTGGCGACTCTCGTGCTGCTGGCCGAGCAGGTGGACTGGATGCTCGGCAAGGGGGGCATGGCCTGGACCACGGAGCGCACGGCGACGTCCTCGGGCATCCTGTACAACTGGGCGGAGAAGTCGCCGGTGGCTGCGCCGTTCGTGACTGACCCG
Organism: uncultured Actinomycetota bacterium; assembly: GCA_963831615.1. GTDB lineage: Bacteria > Actinomycetota > Actinomycetes > Streptosporangiales > Streptosporangiaceae > JAJYUU01. Next base: position 1,325,995 of record CAWHQU010000011.1, read on the forward strand.
GCTCAGCGATCCCAGGTAGTGGTCACGATCGACTTCGCCAAGCCAGTCGACGCGACCGCTCTGTCCGCGGTGCTGCGCGCGAACGGGATCGTGGATACCGACTCGTACCGCAAGCTTGGCCGCAACCAGCTGCGGATCGGCACGTTCCCCGCGGTCGACCCAGCCGATGTCGAGGCACTGACGGCCTGCATCGACTACGTGCTCGAGCGCCTGTAGCCGGTCACGACAGCGGCCAGCGGGCTAGCTCCTCGTACCGGGGCGGGCCGCTGCCCAGGTGACTGCTCACCAGGGAAATGCTGGCAGCAGTCCAGTCACCGCTGGTAAAGACCGCCAGTGCCCGGGTCAGTTCAGTGGCGTCGACCGGCTGCTTGCACCGCGCGAGCGTCAGGTGCGGGCGGTATTTCCTGCCCTCGTCCGGTGGCGGCGCGCCCGCCCGCCGTGCGCCGGCCGCGACCGAGGCGGCAAGCGCCGAAAGCGCGGGACGATCGCCGCGGATCCCTGCCCAGATCACCCGGGCCCGCGCGATCGACGGGAACGCGCCGCCGCCGTCGATTGCCAGCAGCTGGCTTGGATGACGCCCCGCCGCCCGCTCCAGCCGGGTACTTAGCTCCGGCACCACTCGCCCGTCCACCTCACCCAGGAAAGCCAGAGTCAGGTGCCATGACTCGCGGCTGGACCAGCGCACGTCCGGCGCGGCGGTTCGCAGCGGCTCCACCACAGCCGCGAGCTCGGCCAGCGTCTCGGGTGGCGGCTCGATTGCCACGAACAGCCTCATGCCGCCATTGGTATCAGTCGAGGGCCAGCGTGTGCCTGCGGACCGACGATACGACCGCGTTTGCAGCGTCAGGTCGTGCTGTGCGCCAGCTCCGCGGACCTGGCGTAGCCAGGGATCCGGATACCGCCGTTCCTGGCCAGAACGTAGGTCATCACCACGGTCGCGACCAGCGAGATCAGCCCGCCCGCGATGATGCTCATCCGGGCACCGCCAGCTTCGGCGACCCAGCCGGCCAGCGGCGAGCCAATCGGAGTCCCGCCGAGGAAGACGAGCATGTACAGGCCCATGACCCGGCCTCGCATTTCCGGCGCGGTGTTCAGCTGCGTGCTGGAGTTGGCTGCCGTCGTGAACGTCAGCATGACCAGGCCGGTCGGCACGAGCACGACCAGGAACGTCAGGTAGGTCGGCACCATGCCGGTAGATGATCTCCAGGACGCTGAACGCGAACGAGGTCGCCAGCAGCAGCCGCAGCGTCGGCCGGCTCCGCCGGGCCGCATACAGCGCGCCACCGAGCGCCCCGAGCGCGAACACAGCCGAGGCGAAGCCCGAACGCGCTCGCGCCGGTGTGGAACACGGTACGTGACATCAGCGCGGTAGTCACCTGGAAGTTCATGCCGAAGGTCGAGACGAAGAAGATCAGGATGAGCGGCATCCACAGGCCCGGCCGGGCACGCACGTACGACAGCGCCTCGCGCAGCTGACCGCTGCGTCGCGGCGCCCGCTGAGCGGAATGCAGCTCACCGGGCCGCATCAGCTTCAGCCCGATCAGCACCGCGCCGTACGAAGCGGCGTTGAACAGGAAAGCGGCCGGCGTGCCAACGAGACCAATCACGATTCCGGCTACGGCCGGCCCGGCGATCCTGGCCAGGTTGAAGACTGCGCTGTTCAGCGCGATCGCGTTCGCCATCCCGTCCGTGCCGACCATCTCCACCGCGAACGCCTGGCGAGTCGGGTTGTCCACCACGGTCACCATGCCGAGCGCGAACGCCAGCAGGTAGACCTGCCAGATGCGGACGGATCCGGTCAGCGCCAGCACGCCGAGCAGCAGCGCCAGTCCGCCCATGGCCGCCTGCGTCACCATCAGGATGCCGCGCTTGGAGTAACGGTCGGCGATGACACCGCCCCAGAGGCTGAACATCAGCAGCGGAAGGAACTGCAGGCCGGTGGTGATGCCGAGCGCTGTACCGCTGTCGTGCGTCAGCTCCAGTACGAGCCAGTCCTGGGCAACCCGCTGCATCCAGCTGCCGGTGTTGGAGACGACCTGCCCGGCAGCGAAGAGCCGGTAGTTCCTGGTCTGCAGCGAGCCGAAGGTCTTACTGCCCCGGCGGCGCCGGGCGGTCAGGACTGGCTGAGTTTCTCCAGGATCGGCGCCGCCGCCCGGAGCGCCGCCCGCTCCTGCGGAGTTAGCTCGCGCAGCCGCTTCGCCAGCCAGGCTTCCCTGAGCTGGCGCGACTGCTGGACTACTTGCCGCCCGTATTCGGTCACCGTCAGCACCACCTGACGGCGGTCGGAGGCGTGCGGTGCCCGCATGACCAGGCCTCGCTCCTCGAGCACCGCGATCACCCTGGTCATCGACGGTGGCTGCACTTTCTCGTGATCGGCCAGCTCGCCGGGCGTCATCGCCGAGTGCCGCTCGAGCGCTGCCGAGCGCGGCCAGCTGCGTGTCCGACAGGTCGGGCTCCAGGCCCTTCGCCAGTCGCTCGGCCCGGAGCCGGCGGGCGAGCCGGGTCACCGAGATCCGCAGGGCGCTCGCGAGGCCCGCGTCGGACCTGGTCTGCTGTGGCGTGGTCATTTTCGTTAACCTGAGTCATTACTCTTGCTAACTATAGGCGGTGGTCGCGCATTCCGCCCCTGCAGTTAGCGTGCGGGCTAAGGCCAGCATCGTCGCATGGCGACAGCGCTGGCGCACCCGGCAGGGTCTCGCAGCCGGGAATGGCATGAATGCCTTACCCCCGCTGTCGGCTAGCCTGGGCCGGTGAGCCGTCAGCAGCGCCCGGTCCCGCCCCCGCTGGAAGGCGATGACCGGCTTATCACCGCCGTCATCACGGCGGGTTTCGCTATAGCTCTGATCGTCTTGCTGATCGTGCGGGACAGGCTGGCCCCGGCCGACCGGTGGTGGGTGTGGGTCCCAGCGCTCGGCACTGCGATGGGCCTGTTCGGGCTCGCGTACGTGCCGTACCTCAAGCACAGGCGCAGCCGTGCAGCTGAGCGCCGGCAGGCAGAGCAGGCCTCTCGCCGTGAGGCTGGCATGGATCGCTCCGCGGCTGCCAGCCACGTCGACCGGGACTAGGGCTACTGCGACTCGTGGTCGAGTGACTCGAACACCGTGTCCGCCAGCGAGACCCCTGGCATGTCCACCAGGTCGTAGCCGACTTCGTCGATGACCGGCGCCATCGCGCCCGGGCCGGGCTGGACGAACGCCGCCTCAGAGTGCGCACCGCAGCCGTGGTCCAGTGACACTATCCTGCCGTCGTCCGGGGCGTACTCATTAGCGCACACCCCGAAGACCCGGCCGAGCGGCCCGGCAAGCGGGGTCAGGAAGCCGCACGTGAGGCAGGGACCGGGCGCGGCGCGGGCGAGCGGCGTCCCTGGCCCGTGCTCGCTTGAGTACCATCTGAGCGCTGCCTCGTCCCGGCCGATGGCCGACAGGACTCTGGTCCGCCGGCCCGGTGTGCGGCCCCCGGCCGCCGCCTCACCTTCCCCGGCGGTCAGCGGGCCTGCGCTGGCGACACTCGCCCCGGCCGGGCTGATGCCAGGCATGTCGGCAGCGCCCGCGCTCATGCCCAGAGACGCCGCCAGCTCCCGGCCTTGATCCCAGCTTGAGCTGTCATCCCAGTCGAGTACGCCGTCGTCGCCCTCGAGCATGCTCACCGGGACTAGGCGCTCGTCGTCGGTGGCGGCCGGCATGAGATCGCCGACGCCCAGATCACCCGGACGGACCCGCTCGCTCCACGGCACCCAGTCCGGCGCGAGCAGAGAGTCCGGGCCGGGCAGCAGCACAGCCTCGCTCACCGTGACAGCCTTGGCCCTCGACGCACGGGTGACCGTAACAGCCCAGCGCCAGCCGATGTAGGCCCGGTCGGCATTGCTGAACAGGTGGGTCACCACGCGCTCGTCGTCGGCGAAAGCCCCGACGTGGTCGCCGACGTTCTCGGCGCCCGCCAGTTCTTCGGCAGCGGCACGAGCCAGGTCAGTCGCCTCGACGCAGGCCTCATCCAGGACTGCGGCACGTACACGAGTAGAAGTCACGTTAGCTGATTGTTCCTCATCCGCAGGTAAGCACGCCTGCTCATGGCATCTACCTGCTCCCCTAATCGTCAGGCTGTGTTGTGCAGCCTCGCTGAGGAAGAATACTTGAGCCATGGGAGACACCGGCACGCGAGCGCGAGTGCGGCGGGCCGGCCGTTCGGTATACACGGCCTCGCAGCGCGCGGGCCGGGTCAGCGCGACCGCGGCCGGCGGTGCCGGGCGCTTCGTGCACCGGCTCAGCGGCGCATCGGGCGCCAGCCGAACAGGTTTCTCCACCTTGCTCGAACTGACGGCCGCCGGCGGCATCGGCGACGCATTCGTCACCGTCGCTCTGGCGGGCAGCCTGTTCTTCAGTACCTCGGTCGGGGAAGCGCGGAGTCGTGCGGCATTCGCGTTGCTGATAACTATTGCGCCGTATGCGATTCTTGCGCCATTTATCGGGCCGCTGCTTGACCGGGTCAAGCAAGGCAACAAGTTCATCCTCATGGGCACCCTGCTTGCCCGCGGTCTGCTGTGCTGGGGCATGTCAGGGGCGCTGAACGACACGCTGACGCTGCTGCCCGCGGCCTTCGGCGTCCTGGTCCTGCAGAAGGTCTACGTCGTCACCAGGGCGGCGGTGACGCCACGGTTGCTGCCGCGCGAGATCACTTTGGTCTCGGCGAACGCGCGGTCCAACCTGGCCTCGCTGATCGCCACGTCAACCGGAGCGGCGGTCGCTCTCGGCGTGGACAAGATCATGGGCGGCGACGGGCATGGCGCAGCATGGGTGCTGCGCGTCGGCACGGTGATCTATCTCGCCGCCATGGCACTGGCTGTCAGGCTGCCGGACACCGTCGACATTCCGGGCCGACGCGACCGAGGCCGGCCAGCAGCTCGGGATTCAGCCGGTCAGGCGAACGGACATGCGGCCAGCCCGGTTACTGCCGACCGGTGGCCTGCGGGCCCCGCCGGCGGCGGTCCTGCGGGCGAGTTCGGTCCGGCCGGAACTATCAAGGGAACAGTGCCCGGCACTGGCTTTCCTGGTACTGGCTTTCCCGGCGACGGCTCGCCTGACGGCGGCCCGGCCTTCCCCGGCAACGGCGCTCCTTCCAGCAGCGCAGGGCACGCACCAAGCGCCGGCCGAGCGCAGGCCAGGCGCCGGCCGTTTACCGTGCCGCACGTCGGGCCGACGTAGCCGAGGCCATGCGGGCGCAACGCGGCGATTCGTGTCTTTTATGGCTTTATGCTGTTCTTCCTGGCGTTCATCCTGCGCAGCGAGCGCTTCGGCCACATCTCCGACACCATCGCGCTGGGTGGGCTTGCCGTCGCGGTCGCGGCAGGCGGCATGCTGGGCACCGCGATCGGCTCGGCTCTGCGCTCCAGGTCGCCGCAGGCCGTGATGTTCACCGTTCTCGGACTCGCGACAGCGGCGAGCACCGCGTGCGCGGTCTTGTTCAGCCTGTGGTCGGTGCTGGCCGTGGCATTGGCCGCCGCGATCGCGCAGACACTCGTCAAGGTGGCCCTCGACTCGATCCTGCAGCGCGAGATTCCTGAGGAAACGCGGTCGTCCGCCTTCGCGTTCTCCGAGACGCTGCACCAGCTTGCGCTGGTCGGCGGCGGCCTTGCGGGCTTGCTGCTGTCGATGACCGGCAGCGGCTTCGCCGGACTCACCGTCGCCGCCGCCGGGCTGCTAATCGCCCTGGCGTGGCTGCTCGTCGGCCGCCGCCGCCGGATCCTGCAGAGCAGGCCCGTCGCGGCCGGCACAGCGCGCTAGCTGTCAGGTCTCCAGGTCGGCAGCCACGGCACGGAGCACGCTGGCGATCTTCTTAGCGTCGCGGGCATCCGGGTGCTTCGACCGGCGGTAGGTGTTCGACACCCCGTCCAGCAGCTTGATCAGATCCTCGATGAGCAGGACCATCTCATCCGGATCTTTATGCGCGCGACTTAGCAACTGTCGGCGGCGGCTCCAGCACCCGGACCTGAAGTGCCTGAGTACCGCGCCTGCCCTCGGCAACGCCGAATTCAACGCGCTGGCCGGGCTTCAGCGGCGCCGCGGCCGAATCCAGGGCCGTCGAGTGCACAAAGACCTCACCCCCGTCATCACGGGTGAGGAAGCCGAAGCCCTTGCCGGCGTCATACCACTTGACCTTGCCAGTAGGCACGAGCGGGACCTTACACGAGAAGGAACGATGTTGGCGCACACGCAAGCGCCTGCGCATCTCAAGGGTATCGGTATCGAGCCGCCTCCCGCTCTGCCGGCAACCCAGTGACCGACCGTCGGCTGCCGCCGGCACCCTGGTACATGGACGTGGTCCCAGCTGTCGCCGGGACCACGTTCTCCGCGGCCTCGCACGTCAGATGATGCTGGGACGGGATCGCGCGCGAAGCCGGGAAATCGGCTGGCCAGCGCCTCCGCCTACTGGAACAACCGGGCGCCTACTGGAACAACCGGCCGCCAGCCGGGACAACCGGGCGCCGGCAAGACCGGTCGGGTTGATACCCAGCGGCGCTTGCTGCCAATCACCAGCCAGCGAGCAGCGCCGGCCCAGTTCGCCGCAGGCCTTGCCCGCTGACGCCTCCGCGCCGGCCCGCTAGGCAACCCGGTGCGGCTTGTCCCACGGCGGCACAGCCGGCGGACGCGGGCCGCGGGCTGCGCGCCAGCCCAGGTAGCACGCGCTCAGCAGAGCGGTGGCGCGGCTGACGTTTACCGCGAACTCCCAACTCTCGTGCATGCCGTGGCCGAACGAGGTCCGGCTGCCCACCGCCAGCCCGATCGCGGCGCCGATCACGGTGAGCAGGACTGGCAGCGCCAGCCCCACCCACTTATCGCGGTAGTCCCATAGCCGGGATGCCAGGGTCACCGCGACACCCAGCAGCCACACTGGCGGGAAGATCACGCCGCCAAGGCCCAGCAGGACGATAGCCAGGCTCTCCAGCTTGTTGCGGCGCGCCCAGGCGGCGGCCCTCCCTAGCCGTTGCAGTGCCCGCGACAGCCGTTGCAGTGCCCGCGACGGCCGCGGCGCAGGAGAGGTCGCCAGCTGCCAGATGGACAGCCGCGTAGCAACAGCCGGCATCGGGTCCGGCGCTGCCACCACGGCGTCCGGACTGAGGACTGCCTGGCCGTTAGCCACCTGCTCCATGTCCGTAGGCCCCATGTCCGGAGGCCCAACGTCCGGTGACACTGTGTCCTGTTGGCCTATCTCCTGGTGGCCCGCGGTCTCCTGGTGGCCCGTGGCCCCCTGGCCATCGGGGCGAGCAGCGACTCCGGCTGCTAAAGCTGGCCAGCGCGGCCGCACGGTGTTGACACTGCCTGGGCTTACACCGGCCGGGCTTACACCACCCAGGCTTGCACCGCCCGGGCTGGCAGCAGTGGGGCCTGCAGTAGTGGCGCTTGCATCGTCGGCGTCATGATGGCCAGGCGGCACCGGCTGACCCGCGACCTCGGTGTCGACAGCCCGCGCCGCACTGCGGCTGGTCGTCGTCCCGGCAGCGGCTCCCCGGCCTGCCGCTCCGCCACCGTCAATCAGCGTCAGCTGCAGATCAGATCGGCTGCCAGGCTGGGCAGGCCAGTGCCAGCTAGCGCCCCGCACCCTGCCGGGTTCTCCGCGCAGGACCCGTGCCAGGCGTCCCCGGCCAGCCGGCTCCAGCGCCTCCCCGCGCAACCTCGCGAGTCGCTGCCGCTCCTGGCTGACCAGCCCGGCTGGATCGCCCAGCCCGGATAGCAGCCTGGCGACTTCCACAGCCGTCGGCGGACCGCCGGAGCTAGCCTTGCGCTCGATGAAATCACGGGTGCGGTCAACCAGCGCACGGCGGTCGTCAGGGACCAGCTGTCCGCGAGCGGCAACCGACAATCGGTTCAGATAGTCGCGGATGAGCTGTTCCGTTGGCGGGCTCATGCGCTGATAATCTCTCGCGCAGCGGGCATTGTGGAGTCGGCTCGCGCGAGAATTAACCGCCGCGCGCCGAACTGGTGATGAAGACGAGACTGGTGCGGCGTGCGGGGCTCGCGCCGCCGGACGGGGTTTCGCCGTCGTTGATCCACTGATCGTTGCCGATCAGGCCTGGATAGCCGAAGGGCGGTCCCGGTTAATCCGGGACCGCCCTCCTGCATTGCTCAGCCTTAGCGACTGTGCTGACTTCGCTCCGTTACCCCACCCGGTGGTTGCCGAGGGAGGCGCAACCGGATCAGAAGTCCATGTCACCGCCGCCAGGAGCGGCCGGGGCCTTCTCCTTCTCCGGCTTCTCGGCGATCACTGCCTCGGTCGTCAGGAACAGCGCGGCGATCGACGCAGCGTTCTGCAGCGCGGAACGCGTCACCTTGGCGGGATCGATGATGCCGACCTTGAACATGTCGACGTACGAGCCGTCGGCAGCGTCAAGACCGTGACCCGCGCTGAGTGACCGAACCTTCTCGACCACCACGCCGCCCTCAAGGCCGGCGTTGATGGCGATCTGCTTCAGCGGCTCCTCCAGCGCCCGGCGCACGATCTGCGCACCAGTCGCCTCGTCGCCCGACAGCTCGAGCTTCTCGAACGCGCTCTTGCCGGCCTGGATCAGGGCGACTCCGCCACCAGGGACGATGCCCTCCTCGACCGCAGCCTTGGCGTTGCGCACCGCGTCCTCGATGCGGTGCTTGCGCTCCTTCAGCTCGACCTCGGTTGCCGCGCCAGCCTTGATGACGGCCACGCCGCCGGCCAGCTTGGCGAGCCGCTCCTGCAGCTTCTCGCGGTCGTAGTCGGAGTCGGTGTTCTCAATCTCGGCGCGGATCTGGTTCACCCGGCCGGAGATCTGCTCCGCGTCACCCGCACCATCGACGATCGTGGTCTCGTCCTTGGTCACGACGACCTTGCGGGCCCGGCCGAGCAGGTCCAGGTCGGCGTTCTCCAGCTTGAGACCGACTTCCTCGCTGATGACCTGACCGCCGGTCAGGATCGCGATGTCGCCGAGCATGGCCTTGCGGCGGTCACCGAAACCGGGGGCCTTCACCGCAGCGGACTTGAACAGACCGCGGATCTTGTTGACCACGAGGGTCGCCAGGGCCTCGCCCTCGACGTCCTCGGCGATGATGACCAGCGGCTTGCCGGACTGCACGACCTTGTCGAGCAGCGGCAGCAGGTCCTTGTTGGCCGAGACCTTCGAGTTGACGATGAGGATGTAGGGGTCCTCGAGGACCGCCTCCATCCGCTCAGGGTCAGTCACGAAGTAGTGCGAGATGTAGCCCTTGTCGAAGCGCATGCCCTCGGTGAGCTCAAGCTCCAGGCCGAAGGTGTTGCTCTCCTCGACGGTGATGACGCCTTCCTTGCCGACCTTGTCCATCGCCTCGGCGATCATCTCGCCGATCGCGGTGTCACCAGCGGAAATCGAGGCCGTCGAAGCGATCTGCTCCTTGGTCTCCACGTCCTTGGCCAGCTTGGACAGCTCCTCGCTGACGCGCTCGACGGCTGCCTCGATGCCCCGCTTCAGGGACATCGGGTTGGCACCCGCGGCGACGTTGCGCAGGCCCTCGCGGACCAGCGCCTGAGCGAGCACAGTCGCAGTAGTAGTTCCGTCGCCCGCGACGTCATCAGTCTTCTTGGCGACTTCTTTAACGAGCTCGGCGCCGATCTTCTCCCACGGGTCCTCGAGCTCGATCTCCTTGGCGATGGACACACCATCGTTGGTGATCGTGGGGGCTCCCCACTTCTTCTCGAGTACCACGTTCCGGCCCTTCGGGCCGAGGGTTACCTTCACGGCGTCGGCAAGCTGGTTCATGCCGCGCTCGAGGCCGCGCCTGGCGTCCTCGTTGAACGCGATCATCTTCGCTGCCATAGGCTTCCAGTCCTCCCGGAACTTTGTGCCTGCGTGCCGACCGGGCCGACGCCCGCGACGGACGGCCACGCCTGACGGTCAGTCCCTGCCCGCCGCCAGCGGAGGTCTCATCGCCCCGATCACGTCACTGCGTTGTCACTCTCACCCCGAGAGTGCCAACGACATGTTTAGCACTCTCATAGTGAGAGTGCAAGCCGCAGTGCGTTGAATGCGATGTACCCGCAGGTCAGCGACACGATGTCTGCAGATCAATAATTAATGCCGAACAGTGGATTAACGCCAGGCAGGTCAGCCGGATCAATGCGAAGAGCCCGGCACCCCTACCGGGGTGCCGGGCTCGTGCGGCAGGAGTCTTACAGCAGGACTAGACAGTCCGCACGGCCTCGGCCTGCGGGCCGCGGTCGCTCTGCGTGATCTCGAATTCGACCCGCTGGCCCTCTTCAAGGCTGCGGTAACCATCCGCCTGGATGGCCGAAAAGTGAACGAAAACGTCCCTACCACCGTCGACCGCGATGAAGCCGTAGCCCTTGTCCGCGTTGAACCATTTGACGGTGCCCTGAGCCATTACCAACAACTCCCTAACTCTGCTCGGGCTGCGGGTTCCGCCCTTGCTCGCGGAACCCGTTTGATCGCGGCGCAGTCCTTGGCTTCATCAGCAAGCTCAGCTTGCCGCTCTTCCTTGTACCCAACAGCGACCGGACACGACTTTACATCGTGCGCGATTGCACTGCGGCAACTTGTGCACGTCTCGGTCGCAATGTGCACTGCATTCGCGACGCGGATATCCGGGGCGGTGACGCGGGCTCAGCCACCAGCCACGGCAGGGATCACCGAGACCTGCCCGCCGGCCGGCACCGGCGTGTCCAGGCCGTGCGCGAGCCTGATGTCCTCCTCGCCGACGTACACGTTGACGAACCTGCGCAACTGGCCGGCGTCATCGAGCAGCCGTCCGCCGATCCCCGGGTAGTCGGCATCGAGGCCGGCGATGAGCTCACGGACGGTGCCCGGAGCCGCCGTCACCACGGCGGTCCCGCCGGTGTAGCTCCGCAAGATCGTCGGAATGCGGACGGACACTGACATGCTCAGCCTGCCTTTCTGGCGGCGCTCCGGCAGCGCCGGCTCGCGCTCGGCAAACGCCTCGAGCGTTGGCGGGATGGCGGAAATCGCGTCGATCGTCCCTGCCGACCGCATCGGGAGTCTTCAGCCCGTCACCGGAGTTGATGATCACGGTGCGCGCATCCGGGTCGATCAGGCCCTCCTTTAGCAGCTTCTGCAGGACGGCCAGGGTGACGCCGCCGGCGGTCTCCGCGAACACGCCCTCGGTCGACGCCAGCAGCTTGATCGCGCCGACCAGGTCATCGTCGTCGACATCGGCAACGCAGCCGCCGGTGCGGCGGACCACGTCGAGCACGTACGGGCCGTCGGCCGGGTTGCCGATGGCGAGCGACTTGGCGATCGTCGCGGGCCGGACCGGCTGCACGACGTCATGGCCCGCACGGAACGCAGCGGCAACCGGCGAGCAGCCCGTCGCCTGCGCACCGAACACCCGGTACGGCGCCTCGTCGACCAGGCCGGTGGCGATCAGCTCGCGGAACGCCTTGTCGATCTTCACTAGCTGCGCGCCGGACGCGACCGGCACCACGATCTGCTCCGGTAGCCGCCAGCCAAGTTGCTCGGCGATCTCAAAGCCGATGGTCTTCGAGCCCTCGGCGTAGTACGGCCGGACGTTCACGTTGACGAACGCCCAGTCCTCGCGCTCGTCGGCGAGCTCGGACGCTAGCCGGTTCACGTCGTCGTAGGTGCCCTGCACGGCAACCAGCGAGCCGCCGTAGACGGCTGAGCCGATGACCTTCTGCGGCTCGAGGTCCGCCGGGATCAGCACGACCGAGCGGATGCCTGCCCGCGCGGCCGCCGCGGCGACGGCGTTGGCCAGGTTGCCGGTGGACGGGCAGGCAAGCACCTTGAACCCGAGCTCGATGGCAGCCGCGAGCGCAACGCCCACGACCCGGTCCTTGAAGGAGTGCGTCGGGTTGCCGCGCTCGTCCTTGATCCACAGCTCTCGCATGCCGAGTACGTGCGCGAGCTGATCCGCCCGGATCAGCCGGGTCCAGCCCGGGTCGAGGTTCGGCCTGCTCGCGACGTCTGAAGGCACTGGCAGCAGGCTGGCGTACCGCCACATGCTCAGCGGGCCGCGCTCGATCGACTCGCGCGTGAGCGCGGGCAGGTTGTAGGCGACCTCAAGCGGCCCGAAGCACTGGTCGCATACGTGGGTGGAGCCGAGCGCGCAGGTGTGCCCGCATTCACGGCAGGCGAGATGGGTTGCGAACCCGAGTCGGCCCGGGGCCGAAGCAGCCGATGCGGCCGCGGTTGCGTCAAGCGGGCTCGGTGAACTGGCTGGCGTTGAATGAGCTGGCGTTGAACCGGCTGCGTTGGTCAGCGTGGAACTCACTGGCGAGGCCTCTCTCCTCATCTATCCCGGCGGCTTATGCCGCCGGGCCGGAGTTGGCACCAGTCACGTGATGACCTCGCCGCTTTCGCTGCGCTGCGTCGTTGACTGCTCTGCGCCAGTGACCTGGCACAGGAGGCGCACAATCAACGTGATGGTTGCCGGGGCTTCATCGGGCCGTTCCCTCCACCCCTCTGGATGAGCAATATGAAGTTGTGCTGGGAATCTTAGCCTGACCGCGCCGGTTCGCCCAAGCCGGCTGCCGGCCGGAGCCCCCGCGCAGGCCGGCCACTGGCATCCCGGCTGCCGCGGATTAGTCTCCTAATACATGGGCGGAGCGCAGACAGCGGGGCCAGTTCTGATCGCTTCCAACAGGGGGCCAGTCTCGTTCACGCGGGGAGACGACGGACGCCTGTCGGCTAAGCGCGGCGGCGGCGGCATGGTGTCGGGCTTGTCGGCGGTTGCCGACGAATCCGACATGCTGTGGGTGTGCGCGGCGCTGAGCGACGGGGATCGCGCCGCGGCGCGGGCCGCGCCCGGCGGGATGCTCGACCCCGATCAGACCGGGGAAAGCGCTGCCGTGCGCATGCTCGATATCCCGCCAGCCATGTTCCAGCGTGCTTACAACGCGGTCGCCAACTCAACGCTGTGGTTTGTGCACCACATGTTGTATGACACGCCCAACCGGCCGAGCTTCGGTCCCGGCTTCGGCCGCGAGTGGGAGGCTTTCCGCAGCTACAACGAGATGTTCGCCGCCGCCCTCGCCGACGCCGCCCAGCGGAACGGCGCGGAAGCCAATGGAGCCGCGGCGGATGAAGCCAGGGCGAACCGGGATAGCGCGCCCGCCCGGGCGGTCATTCAGGACTACCACTTGTGCCTTGCCCCGCAGATGCTCGCTGAACGGGCACCTGGTACCGCCATCGCCCACTTCTCGCACACGCCGTGGGCGCCACCCGATTACTACCGGATGCTGCCGCAGGACGTCGGCCGTGAAGTACTTGCCGGGATTCTCGGCGCGGATCACGCCGGTTTCCTCTGCCGACGCTGGGCGGACGCGTTCGTGGACTGCTGCGAGGAGTTCCTGGCCGCAGAAGTCGACCGGGCGCGCGGTCAGGTCCGCTATCGCGGCCACGTCACCAGCATCGGCGTCCACCCTCTCGGCGTCGATGCAGAGCGCCTCAGAGCGCGTGCCGCCGAGCGGGATGTCATGACCAGGATGGCGGCACTGGCCGAGGCGACGGCCGGGAAGCAGCTGATCGTCCGGGTCGACAGGACCGAGCTCTCCAAGAACATCGTCCGCGGCCTCGAGGCTTACCGCGAGTTGCTCCGCACCCGGCCGGAGTGGCACGGCAAAGTCGTGCACGTGGCGTTCGCCTATCCGTCCCGGCACGACCTGCCGGAGTACCGCGAGTACACCGCCGCAGTGCAGCGGATGGCGCTGCAGATCCAGGACGAGTTCGCCGTACCAGGCTGGGATCCACTGCTCCTAGAGGTCAACGACGACTATCCGCGGTCGCTGGCCGCCTGCCGCCTCGCCGACGTGATGCTGGTCAACCCCATCAGAGACGGGATGAACCTGGTCGCAAAGGAAGGCCCGGTCCTGTCCGACCGCGGCTGCGCACTCGTCCTGTCCACCGAGGCTGGCGCTGCGGACGAGCTTGGGTCGCATGCGCTGATGGTGAACCCCTTCGACATCAGTCAGACGGCACAGGCGCTGCACGAGGCGCTGACGATGAGCGCGGCGGAGCGCTCCCAGCACGGGACAGCACTAGCCGCCGCGGCCGCCGCTATGCCACCGAGCCGCTGGTTCGCCGACCAGCTGGACGCGCTCGACCGCCTCCCGGTGGGCTGATAGTCCCGCATCCTCAGTCCGGCTGAGCCCTCAGTCCGGACCTGCACCGGCACCCGAGTGCGCGAACGCCTCGGCAAGGCCGGCCAGCAATGCCGCCACGCCGTCCGGCCCGTCGACGACAAGGTCGGCCTCGCTGGCGAGATCGGGCACCTCGGCGGATCCGCTGCACACCAGCAGCCCTGGCGTCCCGCGGTCGCGCAGCGCCCGCACCGCGGCGAACGCGGGCCTGTCCCCGAGGTCATCGCCGCAGAACAAGATTGCTGACGGGGCGCGCTCAGCTGCCAGGCCAGCGACCGCGCCACCCTTATCTGCGCCGAGCGGCCGCAGCTCAAGCACCAGGCGGCCGGGCTCCAGGGTGAGCCCGGTGCGCTCGGCCAGCCGGGTGAGCGGGCCGCGCAGCCGGTCGAGTTCCTCGTGCGGCTCCGCAGCCCGCCGGGTGTGCACGGCCAGGGCATCGCCCTTGTCCTCGACAAAGGTGCCGTCACCGGCGCCCGCCGTAGCCAGGACCGCTGCCAGCTCAGTCCGCGCGGTGGCCAGGCCCGGCGGTGGATCCGGGCTGGAAAGCCGGCCCCGTTCCCAGCGTTGCCTGCCGTAATGCCCGAGAACGAGCACGCCGGGGGTCGCCGAGACGCCGGCAAATGACGCGGCATCGGCCGCCGGGCGGCCGGTGATGATGGCGACGGTCCCGGCCAGCTCAGCCAGCCGTAGCAGGGCGGCAGTCGCTGCGGCCGTGGCTCTGGCGGCCGCCGGGTCATCGATGATCGGCGCAAGGGTACCGTCGAAGTCGACGGCGATCAGCGACTGCCCGGGCGAAGCGATCAGCGCGGCGAGTCCCGCCCTGCCCGCGGCCGTCTGCGGTACCGGCAGCCTGCCATAGCCGGCCTGGCCGTGAGCCGGACCCGGGACGGTTCCGTCAGGCACGGCTCAGTCCGGCCGAGCCGAGCGCATCCGCTGCCGCCGCGAGCGCTGCCGCCGCAGCCTGGTGACCAGCACGGGGTCGAACTCGGCCGCCTCCGGCCGGTCGATCAGCTCGTTCAGTAGCTGGTAATACCTGGTCACAGGCATGGCAAATACCTCCAGGATCTCCCGCTCCTTGGCGCCGGCCAGCCGCCACCAGCTCCGCTCGAAGGCCAGGATGCGCATGTCGCGCTCGGACAGTGCAGCCATCCCGGCCTCCCGGCTACCCCCAGGCCAATTCTAGGCAGCGAGCTTCCGGCCGGGCGATGGCCATCGTTACTTTGCGCCGCGCCACTGGCAACGTACGCTGGCCAGTCGTGACCGTCTATAGCTACATCAGCTTCCTCACCGACTACGGCCTGGAGGACGGCTTCGTCGCAGCCTGCCATGGCGCGGCGGCCAGGATCGCGCCGAGCGGCACGGATCATCGATATCACTCACCTGGTGCAGCCCGGCGACGTGCGCCGCGGCGCCGCCGTGCTCGCACAGACGGTCGGCTACCTGCCACCTGCTGTGCATGTCGCAGTCGTCGATCCGGGCGTCGGCACCACCCGCCGGGCCATCGCCGTGGCGGCGGGCGGCAGCATCCTCGTCGGCCCGGACAACGGACTGCTGTCCTGGGCCATCGCCGCCCTTGACGGCGCGAAGGAGGCCGTCCAGCTGACCAACGGCGAGCTCTGGCTGCACCCGGTGTCGGCCACGTTCCACGGGCGTGACATCTTCATGCCGGTCGCCGCGCATCTCGCCGCCGGGCTGGACCTGCACGAAGCAGGTCACCAGATCGGCATCGACGATCTGGTCGCGCTGCCCGCCCCCACGAGCAGGCTGCACGACGGATCGGCGGAGGGCGAGGTGATGTCAATCGACAGGTTCGGAAACGTGCAGTTGTCGATTCCCGGCCGCCGACGCCGGACTGCTTGGCATCGGGATCGGTTCCTCGGTCATCGTTCGCTGCGGTCGCCGCCAGTTCACCGTGCCCTACCTGGATACCTTCGCGGCAGGCGCGCCGGGCGACATCGT
The DNA here is from genome assembly GCA_963831615.1 of uncultured Actinomycetota bacterium. GTDB lineage: Bacteria > Actinomycetota > Actinomycetes > Streptosporangiales > Streptosporangiaceae > JAJYUU01. The sequence continues at coordinate 1,342,081 of CAWHQU010000011.1, forward strand.
CGCGTTCACCGACAGCGCCGGGCTTATCTCGCTTGCCATCAACGCCGGAGACGCCGCGCAGCAGCTAGGGCTGCCGCCGGGAGCGCACGTCGGATCGCCCAGGCGCACGGCACCTGACGCGGGGCCGATCACACCCGAGCCCGCGCGTCCTGCCTGCAGTTGTCTGCC
>CAWHQU010000012.1:0-177261 GCA_963831615.1 uncultured Actinomycetota bacterium
CCCGCTGCTGTCTGCTACTTCGGGTACTGGTCTTTCCTTGACTTGGACGGCGCAGCGTCAGCGACTGGAATCTGGACTCGGTGCCTTCCTGCGCGACGTGGAAGTCGATGATCTCGAACGATTCGCTCGCGAACTGCGCGATTTGATCGTCTGTCCGCCAGGAGAAGAAGCGGGCGGGAACGTGGTCGTCCGACTCAGCTGGGCCCTCTTCCGTTCGCCCGCTGGTGCCGTAAACACCGAGGAAGAACAGCCCGCCGGGCCGGAGAACGCGGGCAATCGATGCCAGTACAGCAGGCAGCTCAGCGTTCGGCACATGGAGTAGGCAGTTCATCGCGTGCACGGCATCGAAGGACTCAGCCGGAAAGTCCAACTGGCTGAAATCCATCACCCGCGCGTCCAGCCCCTTCTCCCGGCAGCGCTCGACCATAGCCGCGGAGATGTCCGTGGCCACGACGTCGAGACCGTGGCTGGCGAAGAATGCGCTGTCCTGGCCCGTGCCAGCGCCAATCTCCAGCAACCGGGCGCAGTTTGCCTGCTGCAAGTGGCGCAGGAACGTCTCCCGCTCGGTCAGCTTCCACGCCGGCTTGTCCTTGCGATCGCGTCGGTCAGCCGCGCCGTCGTACGCTCGTCGCAGGTTGGTGCGTACCTGCTGGTAGTCCGTGCTGGCCAAGGTTCCTCCCACGCCGAGCGCCACTGACCGTTTATACCGAACTGACCGTCAAAGGGCGCGAGACCTGCCACCAGCGGTCAGCGGCCAGCACGGCTTGCAGCCACGGACCGGACCGCGTATTCACTCCGGGGAACCTCACGACGCGAAACTTCAGGCAGCTGACGGTCGTGGGTGGCTGTGCAGGGTCTTGCTCCCGTCGGGGCTGACCGCGGTTGTGGTGCCGTCGGGGTGCAGGGTGAAGACCCAGCCCCAGCGGTGGATGGCGGTGAGGTGGTGGAACCGGCACAGCAGCACCAGATTCGTGAGGGTGTGTTGTCCGCCGTCTTTGCGGGGGGTGATGTGGTGCACGTCGCAGGCGGCGGCGGGGGTGTCGCAGCCGGGGAACCGGCAGTGCTTGTCGCGTCTGCGGACGGCGCGGCGCAGGTGTCTGGGGATGGTGTCGAATGCTGAGGCGATGTCCAGCGGCAGGCTGACTCCGGAGGAGGGGATCTGCCCGGTGGCCCGGGCGCGCAGCCACGCGGCCCGGCCGGACGGGCCGGACAGCAGCGCGACCGCCCCGGCGATGACCTGCTGCCAGGGGGCTTCGGCCGCCTGACGGGCGGCGGCTTCCTGCACCTGCGAGCCGCCAGTGCGGGTTGCCGGGGTCGTTGAACCGGGCCGCGAGACCGTAGTCGGCCATGCCGGTGATGACGGGCTGGATCATCGCGTCGCAGGCCGCGCCGGGCCCGGCGGGTGATCCGGTGCCGCCGTTGATGAGGTCCTGGAGGGTGATGTCGAGTTCGAGGCGGACCGGGCGTCCGGCTTGCTGGGGCAGCAGGCCGTCGGCGCCGATCAGCCGCAGCATGGCTTCTTCGAGGGCGTCGTGCTGCCGCTGCCCCGGGGTGCGGGTGTCTTCGGCCCCGTACGGGCGGGACAGCGACCCGAGCACTGTTTCTAGCGCGGTGGTGCACCGGGCCGACAGGTCGGCTTCGAGCCGGCCCGCGCCGCCGAACGTCCGGGCCAGCCGCAGCCCCCGGTCCTTGAACCCGTCCCCGTCGCCGTCATCGTCGGGCCGGGCGTGCTCCCGGCGGATGTCCTCGGCAATCCCGGCCAGGTCCGGCAGCGACGCGCCCGCGGCCGCGGCGGCCAGCAGCTCCTCATCGGCCTGGTCGCGGACCTGGTCGGGCAGGGGTTTGGTCCAGTCCATGATCTGCTGCGCCCACGACACCGACACCCCCGCTCCGGCTAGGGCGCCGGCCACGGCGGGGTGGGCGGCCAGCCGGTGCATCCAGGAGACTTTCGACGCGGCGGCTTTGCGGGTGGCGTGGGTCTGCCAGGACAGCCACACCCGCGGGGACCGGTGCCCGTCCCCGGCCACACCGCCACCGGGCACCGAGAACGCCTGAAGAACCCGCGCGTGCGCCGCGGCCTGCCGGGACTCCGCCACCGCCAGAGCCCGCAGGCAATCGGCCTGCTCGCCCTCACCCCACTCGGCCGGGTTGGCGTGCGCCAGGAACTCCAGCGCTTCGCTCAGGCATGCCAGGGCCTGCGCCGGGCCCGTGATCCGGGCGCCGCCCGCGACCGCGCCGCCCGCTGCCGCGCCGCCCGCAGCAGGGTCAGCCGCCGCCGTGGCAGCGCCAGGCACATCGGTTCCGGCGAAGTTGGTGCTGCCGGGCGGGCAGGAAAGCCCAGCCGGCGCGGCGGCGGCGCCGGCGCCGGCGGCGTCTGCTAACCGTCCGAACGCACCCGCCGACAAACCCGACGACGCCGACACGCTCCCAGCCCGCATCCTGCGACTGGACTTGCCGGCACGTCGCGGCGAATCGCCGCCGCCACTGTGCTCGGTGAACGAATCGGCCGCAGACGATCGAGGCCCGTCCGCTGCGGGAGGCGTGCCGGCGTCCCGCGCGACACCGGGGATGTCCCAGCCCGGATCCGTCATCGCCGCCCTCCCTCCGCCTGCCGTGCCGACCATCAAGTCAACCGATCATGTGTTCGATTCTAGTGCCACCCACTGACATTTCCGCTTCACCCGATGGCCCGTTGTCGACCGCCCAGCAACGGCCAGCGCCGGCAGCTGCAAAGGGCATCTTGCTCAAGAAAGTGTGACCTTCAGCGCATCGCATTGCGCGCGCCGTAAGGCGTAATGCAGGCTCAGAAATATGGGAGACCGGAGCGGGCCCACAGACGACACGTTCCGGACTCCGCGCAGGACACGCAAGTACCGGATGCTGAAGGTGATGCTCTGGGGCGCCAACCACGTGACGCGCTGGCAGCTGCGCCACGGTCTAGCGCTTCGTGCATTTGCACTGCTGGAGACAGTCGGCCGCCGCACCGGCCAGCCACGTCAGGCGTGCGTCGGGAATGGCCTCGTCGGCGACAACTTCTGGGTCATCGCCGCACACGGCCGCCAGGCCGACTGGGTACGCAACATCATCAAGGAACCGCACGTCCGAATCCTGGTGAACCGCCGCTGGCGCCGCGGGACCGCCAGCCTCATGCCCGATGACGACACCGAGCAGCGGTCGCGGACCCTGCCATTCCAGTGGGACGCAGCAATCGGCCGGGCCATCGCCACTACTCCGCTAACCGTCCGTATCGACCTTGAGCGCGAGGTCAGCGAGTCTTGAGTCCGTTGTCGTGAGCGATCGCGGCAGCGCCAGTGCGGCTACCCGCTCCCAGCTTGGCCAGGATGTTTGAGACGTGCACGCTCACGGTCTTGTCGGAGATGAACAACTCGGCCGCGATCTCCTTGTTACTTCGCCCGGCGGCAAGTGATCGAAGCACCTCGAGCTCCCGATTCGTCAGGACGCTCAGCGGACTGCCCGGCACCGCTCGCGACCCGGAACCCAGCCTGGCCCGGCGCCCCAGGTCGGCGAGTGCCGCGCGCAGCCTGGTAGCGCGGAGCTCATCAGCCGTCGCGACTGCAAGCTGCCACTCACGCTGGGCTTCGTCCCGGTCGCCCGCCTCGGCAAGCGCCTCCGCGAGCCGCCAGCGCCCCCTTGCGGTCTCGTATACATAGGCCGGGCCGAACGTGGCGATCTCGGTCCGCCAGTTCTCCGGGTTGTTGTCGTCGGCCGCGCGCCGCAACTCCGCCTCTGCCCTGGCAAGCCATCCTCGCCCGTCGACGCCCAGTGCGCCTGCCGAGCGCCACTTGCTGCCGACACCGCTGCGCGCTACTTCAGTCAGAGACTCGGCCTCCGCAACCAGCGCCAGGGCATCCCCGGCCTGGCCAGCCGCGCGCGCAAGCCTGGCCTGATCAGCCAGCGCGGCAACGCCGACAGCCGCGGGCCGGATCACTTGCGGGCCGATGTCATCGGTGTCCCAGGCTGCCGCCGCGGCGATCGTCGCCCGCGCCAACGCGAGCGCACCCGCCAGGTCGCCGGCCCAGTATGCGTCCTCGGCCAGCAAGCCCCGCGCAATGTAGGCGGCCAGCTGATCCGTCGCCAGGTACGGCTCAAGCCATGCTCTGCGGTCTGCAACCCGCTGGCTGCCCCTCGCAACGTCGATAAACAGCCCCATCGCCGACAGCCGCGCTTCGGCAACGTTCGGTCACCCGCACCGGGAACATGTCCGCGATGTGCTGCGCCTGGTCCCAGTGACCGTCCGCGTAGTGCGCCAGATAGCGGAGATAGCGCAGGTCGAGGCCGTACGGAGCCATCCGGAGGCCAGCCTGCGTGGCACGCTCCACGCCCGCGTGTGCCAGCGCGGCCGCCTCGGCCAGGTCACCCGACTCGAGGCTGAGCCTGGCAAGCAGCGTCCGCACGCGCAATTCGACGCCGGCCATGTCAGATTCTGTCGCGAGTTCGAGCGCCCGTTGGCCAGTCGCTTTGGCCTCGTCGATGAGCCCGGCCCGCTCGCGAACCGACATCAGCGTCGCCAGGGCGTCGGCCTCGAGCCACGGTGCACCCGCGGCATCGGCTGCAGCCGCAGCCTCCATCGCACGCGTGCGGGCGAGACCGGTATCCGCGTACGCCAGCAGCGCCCTCGCGTGCGTCGCAAGCGCGTTCGCCCGCTCCCAGGTCGGCGGCTCAGCAGGGAGCACGTCGACCGCCGCGGCAGCCGTCGTGATCGCATCCTCGTCCTCGTCGATGTCCTGCAGGAAATACGAAAGGCGCTCCATCGCCCGGCACAGCAGCTGCGCGTCCTGCTCGGGATTCTCCGCTAGGAAGCCAGTCAGCCGCCGCAGCTGCTTAACAGCAAGCGCCACCTGACCAGCGTCCCCCGCACTGAGTGCCGACTTGAAAGCCAGCCGGCCGCGGCTCATTCCGCTGAGCTTCTCCGGATCGGGTACCCGGTCCCACAGCGACAGCGCCTCGTCGAAGTGCCGCACTGCCTCGGCTGGCGCCGCCAGCCGCCACGCTTCCGCGCCTGCCTGCACCGAGGCTGCAAACGCGCCAGGAACGTCGTGGCTTGCCAGGCAGTGCAACGCAAGCTCGGCAGCAGTTCCGGGTACTTCTGCCAGCCGGCGTTCGTCGGACAGCAGCTCAGCCAGCCGGGCGTGCAGCCGGGTTCGCTCGCCGGGCAGCAGATCGTTGTAGATCGCCTCGCGCAGGAGCGCGTGCCGGAAGGCCAGTCCGCCTGCGCTGTCCGGCACCAGCAGCTGCCGCGCGACTGCTTCCCTGACCGCGCCCTCATAGTCGGCGGTCGCCAGCCCGGACGCCCGCATGACCAGCTCGTCGTCGATCCGCCGCCCGGTCACCGCGGCCGCCCGCAGCACCTGCTGCGTCGTCGGGGAAAGGTGAACGATCCGCGCGACTAGCAGGTCAGCGAGGCCTGTGGGCAGCTCTCCGCCCGCCGATCGGCTCTCCAGCAGTTCCTCAGCGAAGTAGGCATTGCCCTCGGCGCGCTCGATCACCTCGTCGATCGCCGTCGTCGCACCGCCTGCCAGCTGCGTCAGATGCTCGGCCATCGCCGCGGGATCCAGCGGACGGACTTCGATCGCGGTGACGCTCGGCAGCCGCTGCAACTCGCCGACGACCGGCCGGAGCGGGTGCGCGCGGTGCATGTCATCGGTGCGGTAGCTGACTGCCAGCGCGATGCGCTCGTCCCTGAGCACCCGGCTCAGGAAGGTCACCAGGTCCCTGGTCGAGCGATCAGCCCAGTGCAGGTCCTCGAGCACCAGCAAGACCGGGTTCGCGCCGGCCAGCTCGGACAGCATGCCCAGGACCGCGCCGAACAGCTGATGCTGCGCCAGCCCGGGCAGGTCGCCTGGCTGCCTGGTGATCTCCTGGTCGGGCAGCAGCCGCGCCAGCACCGGTCGCGTCGCCAGGGCCTCAGCCAGCGGGCCACTCGTCGCCGAGCGCAACGCATCGGCAAGCGGCAGGTACGGGACGCTGTCGGCCAGCTCCGCGCATCGCCCGGACAGCACCGTGAAACCGCGTGCAGCAGCCCGCCCGGCAAGCTCCGTCAGCAGCCGGGTCTTGCCGACCCCGGCGTCCCCGCTGACGAGCAGCACGACCGGCTGGCGGGCCTCGGCATCGCCGAGGAGCTTCTCCATCTGCTCCAGCTCGGCTGCCCGGCCGACGAGAGTGCCACGCGCGGTATCCAACACCCCATCATTATCCCAGGTAGGTAGGACAGTCCGGGCTCAGCGAAACCGGCAGTGCCTTCACCAGGGAGGAAACGGGCACTACCCGCCCCCGGACTTCAGCCTCCAGCGGCTGCCTGCGGTCAGGTCGTCTGAGCGATCAGCACCGAGCACGGTGCGCGGTGCGCGACCGAGTTCGGCACGCTGCCTAGCACCCGCCCGACTCCGCTCATGCCCTTGTTGCCGACGACGATGAGGTCCGCGTTGATCTCCTCGGCCACCTCGCAGATAGCCTCGGCAGCGGCTCCGCTCCGGGCGTGCGTCTCGGCGATCACCCCGGCCGTGCGCGCCCGGGAAGCGTGGTCGGCCAGCACTGACTCGGCGAGGTCACCGGTCGCCAGGCCTTTCTCGTCGCTCCCTGACGCACTCAGGTGCTGCGGCCGGTAGGCAGACACGATGTGCAGCCGTCCGCCAGTCAGTTTCACCAGTTCGATCGCCTGCCGGACCGCCTCGGTCGCCGTGTCGGACGCGTCCGCTCCCACCACTACCGTCTCGAACACTAAGACTCCATCCCTGACACCGCCCCGGCCTCGTCCGTGGCCTGCGCCGCACTATAGCCCGTTTGTCCGTCAAGATCTCGACGCTGCGGTACCACCTTCATCGCGAATTGATCGCGAAACATTGCGCCGGGCCCGGCCGGGCCGCTTCACCGACCGCCATGGCCGCGCGGTGACGGCGGGACTAGCGGGGATGAGCCTCGTTTCCGGCCCTGGATTGAATGTGGGCTGGAGGCATCAGGCCTGCGGGCAGTCCCGGGTCGGGTACTGGCGGCAGCCATCGCGTGTCCAGCGGCAACTCGCCGGCCCACAGCCCGAGGAGAACGTCGGGACTATCGCCGTCATCGGGCGGGCCGGAGCGTACCTTCACCGACGCCTCGGCCAGAGACAGCGCGAGCAGCCTGGTCGCGGCCAGTTCCTTACGACTGGGCTGGCGCACGTAGTCCCACTGGCCCGGCGCCAGGTGCTCGGACACCAGGCGGAGCCCGCTGAGCTTCTCGGCGGGGTCATCGACGATGCGGGGGGCCGCGTAGATCATCGCACTGCGGTAGTTGACCCCGTGCTCGAAGACCGAGCGGGCAAGCACCAGCCCGTCCACGACTGTTACGGTCAGGCAGACCTCCGCGCCAGCCTCGAGGCTGCGGCTGGCCACTGAGCCGTGCACGTAGACCTGCTGGTCGTCGAACCCGTAGACAGTCGGGATGACCATAACCCCCTGACCAGCGGGAACGCCCAAGTGCCCGATAAATCCGGCACGCAATACCGCGGCCAGCTCGGCCCGGTCAGTGCGGCCCTGGTCCCGTAGCCGGTTGTGCTTCGTGCGCGGTGTGGCCGACAGCGGTGTGGCAGGCAGCGGTGTGGCCGACAGCGGTGTGGCGGACAACGGACTAGCTGCATCGAGCGAGCCGCTGGCTTCGGTATCGGGCACAAAACACCGCCTTGAGAACGGAATGAGTTGTGCTCAGTTTAGTCGGCAACTGATTCGGTACTCAACTTGTGCATCAGGCCCGCTGCGACGGATCCGGTTGTTCTGCCTTCGATAGTCAACGGGATCCGCGGCACGCAGACAGGGAGTATTCAGCGATCAGGCGTGGGCCGCGAGCCGCTTCCGCAGCTGGAGGCGGGCCCGGTGCAGGCGGGACATCACCGTGCCGATCGGCACTCCGAGCATCTCGGCGATCTCTCGGTAGGGATAACCCTCGACGTCAGCGAGGTAAATCGTTGCCCGGAAGCACTCTGGCAGCTCCCGCAGCGCCTCTCGCACCTCGGAGTTGCTGAACTGGCTGAGCACAGCGTCCTCGGCCGACTGCTCGGTCCGGGCAGGCCCGGTTGGCGACCAGCTAGGCCCGGAGGACAGCAATGCCTCAAATTCGGGGCTAAGCACCTGAACAGGCTCACGCTGGCGCTTGCGGTAGCCGCTGACGAACGTGTTCGAAAGGATGCGGAACAGCCAGGCACGGCCGTTGGTGCCCGGCGTGAAGTGGCGGAGGCCTGCGTAGGCGCGAGCCATGCTCTCCTGGACCAGGTCCTCAGCGTCGCTGGGGTTGCGGGTCATCCGGAGCGCTGCGGGGTATAGCTCCCGCTGGTGGCCGGCCAGTTCCTGCTCGTAGATGAGATGGTTGTCAGATGCGTGGGCGCTCATTGTCATGAGTACTATCGCCTCCTGTTGAGGAGGCGGTCAGCGCCGACCCAGCACGCGTCGAGCCGCGCAGGGGTAAGAGCGCGGGCACGGGGTGCCCCACTAGGCGTTAAGACAAGCCCGGCGCCGCGGTTACGGGGGGTCAGCGCGTCGCCGCCACTTAGCTTGAACTGGATGTATTTAAAGCGCTACTGACCGTCATGTCAAAAACGCCTCTCCAGTTACGCTCCGCAACACGACTGATTCCGCAGCACTGCGGTCGCTTCGGCTGCTCTGGCCTCATCAGTCGCTCTGGCCCCGCCCGGCGCTAGCGCAGGGCCAGCTCCACGGCTTGCTGGCGGGATAGCGCCGCGCCCAGCCGGTAGGCCTCGCTGAACTGGGTTTCTCCCAGCTGCTCGCGCAGTTTCCCCTGCTCGGTGACGCGCAGCTGCTCCTCGATCGGCGACCAGCTGATGCTGCCGTCGGCCAGGGCATAGCCGATCCGGACGTCCGCTGCACCGTGCAGCCTGGCGGCTTTCAGCTCGTCGTGCTGCCAGGCGGCGCAGCAGGCAGCTCCGAAGAGAACCTCGCAGACGTCCAGCCGGATACCGCTGCGCCGAGCTACCTGCAGGCACCGGCGGACCAGCGGGACCGCTTCGGCGGACTTGCCCTCGATCAGCAGCAGGATGGCCAGATCCTCGCGGAAGAAGTAGAGGTATGTCTCGTCGCCCAGGCGCTCAGCCGCGGCGATCGCTGCCTCGAGGTGCCGCCGCGCTTGGCCGAGCGAGCCCTGGGCGAGATCCAGCCCGTACAGCTGGTGCAGCTCGTTGGCCGCCAGCAGCTCGTCGCCAGATTGCCGGAAGCAGTCCAGTGCTTCCGCTCGCAGCCGCCGGTTCTCGGTAGCCGACTGCTCAGCTACCGCCAGGCATTTCAGCATCTCCCCGAGCAGCTGCCGGTCGCCGGTCGTACGGGCGATCGCGACAGCCTGCCCGGCCAGATCCTTCACCCGGCCCAGGTCACCCTCGGCGAAGACCAGCTCGCTTAGCAGCCCGAGCGCCCGCGCCTGCAAGACCGGGTCGCCGAGAATCTCCGCCATGGCAAGCCCGCGCTCGGCATGGCCTCTCGCCTCGACTCGTGCACTCGGATCGGCCTGGCGCAAGATCCCGAGCAGCGCGGAGGTTGCCAGCTGCGCGCCGGCGGCCAGCACGCTCACGCCCGAGTCGTCACCGTCGACGGCCGCGCGGAGGTAGGTCAGTACCTCTGGCTGCGCCCGGCTGACCGCGAAGCGCTGCAGCGCCACCCCGAGCCGGAGCAGGTCACCAGTCCTGCCCTCGGCTGCCAGGTAAGCGAAGACCGAGCGGATGTTGTCCCAGTCGGCGTCGAGCCGGCGAAGCCAGTAGCCCTGCCGGCGACCGGTCAGGGCTGGCCCGGCCTCGCCCGCGATCCGCAAGTAGAACGCGGCGTGCCGGTCCCTGATCGCGGTCAGGTCAGTCTCTCCGGCCGACTTGAACAGCTCCTGAGCCGCATACTGCCGGACGGTCTCCAGCAGCCGGTACCGCACGGTCTCCCCGCCCGGCTCCCCGGGACGGTTGTCACCGGCCACCCGCTCGGCGAGCACGAGGCTCTTGTCGACCAGGGAGCCGAGCAGGTCAAGCACATCGATGACGTCGATCTCGTCGGCCGCGCAGATCGCTTCGGCCGCCTCGAGCTCGAAACCGCCGGCGAACACTGACAGCCGCCGCATCGCCTCCCGTTCAGCCGGGCTAAGAAGGTCGAATGACCAGTCGACGGTCGCCTGCAACGTCTGCTGCCGCGGCAGCGCATTGCGGCTTCCGCCGGTCAGCAGCCGGAAACGCTGGTCCAGGCGTTCGCTCAAGTGCCGCAGCGACATCGACGAGAGCCGGGCGGCCGCGAGCTCAAGCGCAAGCGGGATGCCGTCCAGCCGCCGGCAGATGGTTGCCACCAGCGGAGCGGCAGCATCGTCGAGCGCGAACTGGGGCTCGTGCGATTTAGCTCGCTCGACGAAGAGCTTGACGGAGTCCGAGCCCGCCAGGTCGGCCGCGCTGATCGCATCCCGCGGCGGCAGCGACATCGACGGAACGCGGTAGACCCACTCACCCTCGATGCCGAGCGGCTCCCGTGAGGTCGCCAGGAACCGGACTCGAGGGCAGTACCGGATCACTTGCTCGCAGAACCGGGCCGCATCGTCGATCACGTGCTCGCAGTTGTCCAGCACGATGACGACGTCCTGGCTGTTGAGCACCTCCAGGACAGACGCGAGCACAGCCGGGCCGGAGTGATCCGGCAGCTGCAGGGCGGCAGCGACCGCGCCCGGTACCTGGTCACCGTCAGTGACCGCGGCTAGGTCGGCGAACCAGACACCGTCAAGCGCCGTGTCCAGCAGTTCCACCGCGGTCTGCAGGGCGAGCCGGGTCTTGCCGCTCCCGCCCGATCCGGTAAGCGTGACCAGCCGTTCGGTGGCGGCCAGCGAGCGCACTTCGGCTAGCTCATGCTCACGGCCGATGAAGGCGCTGAGCTGGCCGGGCAGGTTGTTCGGCAGGTCAGGGTTGTCCAGCGAGGTCAGCGGGGGGAAGTCGGCGGGCAGGAAAGCCGCTTCGAGCTGAAAGACCTGCTCTGGCCGGCCAAGGTCCCTGAGCCGGTGGGCGCCGAGGTCGCGCAGCGTAACGCCACTCGGCAACGCCTCAGACACCAATTCCGCGGTGGCGCCGGACAGCAGGACCTGACCGCCGTGCGCGACTGATTCCAGCCGTGCTACCCGGTTGACGGCCGGTCCGAAGTAGTCGTTGTCGCGCTCGTCGCAGGCCCCTGTGTGCAGGCCCATGCGCACCCCGATCGGCTGCTTCGTCGGCCAGTCCTGGCCGGTCAGCGCGCGCTGGGCGGCGACCGCCGCGGCTACCGCGGCTTCCGCGGTGGAGAAGGCCGCGCAGAACGCGTCTCCGATCGTCTTGAAGACGTAACCGCCGGCCTGCTCGATCGTGCTGCGGAGGATCTCGTCGTGCCGTCGCAAGGCCTGTGTCATGGCCTCCGGCTCTGCCTCCCACATCCGGGTCGATCCCTCGATGTCGGTGAACAGCAGGGTTACCGTGCCGGTGGGGATCTGGACCGGATTTTGCACGTGCACACGATACGCGGCGCCCGCGACCGGCCGCACTAGCGCTGCATGATCTTGATGGGTGCCTAGTTAGGGGGCCGAGGGCCCCGCAAGATCGGCACCCATCCCGGCGAGCCCGGGATCGTGGCAGACGTTTTGCCTCCCGGCACGGCGGGAAAATCGAGATCGTTTCTGAAGGCTCGCCGCTTCTGCGCCGCAGATGGCGTCTGCCCGCGGCCCGCGAACACAACCCTGCCCAGCAGGTTTACTCTCGGGGGACGAATGACCAGCACTTTTGCCATCGACATCAGTCACATCCGGGACCAGGCCCGCCAGCACCTGATGCAAGGGCCGGTCACGCCGACCAACACCACTGACGTCGACCGGGTCATCACGGTGCTCAATCAGGTGCTGGCCAGCGAGATGGTCTGCTACTTGCGTTACACCCAGAATGCGATCGTCTGCCAGGGCATCGACCGCGAGCAGGTGGCCGACATGTTCCAGAATCACGCGGCTGAGGAACTCGGGCACTTCCAGCGAGTCTCTGAGCGCATCAACCAGCTCGGCGGATCGCCTGACATGAACCCCGCCACGATGAAGGAACGTGCCCACACCGAATACTCCGCGCCTGACGATGACACCGACCTGCAGGGCATGATCCGCGACAATCTCATCGGCGAGCGCATCGTCATCGAGTCGTACACCGAGATCGTCCGCTGGCTCGGCGACGCCGACATTACCTCCCGCAGGCTTATCGAGGAGATCCTCAAGGAGGAAGAGGATCACGCGGACGAGCTCACCGACCTGTTCGAGGGCTGAACGCGCCACCGGTTTTGCTGGTCGCGGCCAGGCATCCGTTCCGTCTTGAAACAGTCCTGCGGCACTGAGGCGAGCGTGCTCGCTGTCAACTCGTTGCGTGGCGTTCGCGCAGGATGGCGACTCCGTCGCCGTCAAGTTCATCGCAATAGCCCGCGCGGCCGGCCATGGCCATGACCAGTGCCAGGGTGGTGCCGGACACCCGTGGCCCGGCACCGGCGGCGAAGGGGCCGTCGGTGGCCGTCAGATGCAGGCCGCGGACTCGCCCTCGGGAGAGGACAGGCATATCTGAGCCCTGGTAGTAGTCGGCCGCGGTAGTGAGGGTGGTGACGGGGTAGTCGCGCTCGATGCCGAGCGGCCGGCGGATGTCCTCGCCGTGCACGATGGTTTCGCCGAGCATCGCGACGATCGGCAGGGGCGGCTTGGTCGTGCTGGTGATCACCCGGCAGAAAGCTGCGAGCGTCTCAGCCGGCGTGGCGCCCAAGTGCTCGGCCAGCCGCACGGCGACCTGCCGGTCGAAGTCGAAACGGCAGCGGATCACACCCGCCATCCACCGCACCGGGTTGAGGCTGGCCCCTGCGGTCAGGTGCGCGAGCACCTCGCGAACGGTGAACAGGTCACACAACGACCGGGTAGCCCACCGCTGCCCGGTCAGCTCTGCGAGGTCGGCGGCCAGGGCGGCCCGCTCGGCATGGATCAGCGACCAGGTGCCGGTCGCGGGTCGACGGTCGGTAGCCGGTTCCGGCGACGTCATACGGGCGATTCCCCGGTTATCCGGGGGTCAGCCCGTCGCGTTGAGCCAGCGGACTGGTGCGCCGTCGCCGGCCCGGCGGAATGGCTCGAGCTCGGCGTCCCACGGCTCGCCGAGCAGCAGGCGAAGCTCGTCCTCCAGCGATCCGCCCAGTGCCGGGTGCCGTGGCCCGTGGCGGTCGCGCAAGTCACGCAAACCGCCGGTCTCGCGCAGGTCGAACGTGCTGCCGGCCGTGCCGTCAGAGGGGCCGCTCGCGGACTTAGCCGACGCGGCCAGCGCCATCGCCGCCCGGAGCCGGTTCTCCGGGATCACGATGTCCCCGTTCGCGGCGATGACCGCACTGAACGTGCCAAGCGCCGGCGTGTGACTGTAACGGACGGCATCGCAGCCAGGACTCGCATCCTCGGTGACCTCGAACCGCACCAGGTTCCAGCTCGCAAGCGCCGAGGTGATCGCGCCGCCTGCGCCCGGGTTGCCGTTCCATTGCAGCTCGCCGCGCATCGCCCCGGGCGACGCCGACTGATCCACCCACGGGATGCTTACAGGCACGCCAATTACCCCGGCCACGGCCCACTCGATATGCGGGCACAGCGCCGGGGGCGCACAATGCACGTGCAGCACGCCACGTACGGACACCCGAAACCTCCCTGCAGCAGACGAGGATGCGTCTTCCCCAACGACCTCGTCCGCCCGGGAACCCGGGCACCCAACTCAGAGCGACCACGCTAACAATGACCGCGGTAGCCAAATACCGCGCTCGCACAGGCCGTTCTGCCAAATAGCTTGCTGACGATCTTCCGCCCATCATTGTGCCCTACGACTGTGGCATGCACCAGCACCACCCGTGCCTTCGCCCGCGCGCCGTGTTCTGATGGAGAGGTGACGTCCGCGGCGGGCCCTGACCGGCTAGCGCATGACCGGCTGACACAGCAGCTGCCAGCACTGCAGCCGCCAGCACAGGGTGCGGGGTTTGCCGGCCGGGACGGCGCCGCGCTGTTATTCACCGCGGAGATGTACGGCCTGCAGCTCGACCAGCTCGCCGAGTTACTGAGCGGCACGGCCCGGCAAACCAGGGCGCTCGTCGCCCGCTGGGCCGGCGACGGCCTGGCTGACTCCCGGGTTCTCAGCCAAGGGCCGCCGTGGGTCTGGCTCACCAGGCGCGGGCTCCAAGCCTGCGGCCTCAGGTACGCGGCCGCTCCCCCGGCACTCGCCCGGCTCGGGCACATCCGCGCCGTCACAGCCGCCCGGCTGGCGCTTCAGTCGGTTCCCGGCTACCGCAACGGCAGCGCTCACTGGCGAAGCGAGCGTCACCTGCGGGCCAGGCTCGGCGCACACCGCGGCGTGCGGGATCATCTGCCCGACGCCGAAGTGCACTGGCCGGATGTTCCCGCATCCAGTGCCCCGCCCGACTGGGCCGGCGAGTGCTGGGCCATCGAGGCTGAGCTCACGCCGAAGACGGTGGTCCGCACGATCGCGATCATGCGCGAGTTGCTCGCCCGGACTGGCGACTACGGCTGCGCTTCCGCCGAAGTGCGAGTCGCCGGGCTGCCGCCACGGCACGCCAGGGCTGTCTACCTCTGCTCTCCGGCAGCGATCGGCACAGTGCTGCGCGCGAGGGAAGCGCTCGGCAGCCTCAGCGCCCGCATCGAAGTGCGTGCGCTGCCGCCCTCCGCTTACCTGCCCGCCCGGACCGCAGGATGAGCGCACGGCCGGCGTTGCGCGCGCTCGCTGTCGTGGCGGCCGCACTGACAGCGATCGGGCTTCTCCCGGTCACGCTCGTCGCCACTGTCGCCGTCGGTGTTGCCTGGCACGGCGGCTGGCAGCCCGCCCGGCTCTACCGCGCAGCTGCCTGGTGCCTGCCCATGCTCGTGGTCTGGCTCGCTGGCACCGCGATCACCCGGCACTCGCTCGCCCCGGCTTCACCGCAGCAGGCCTGGCTCGCCCTCGGCCGGGGACGCTACCTGGCGGCCGCCGTGCTCATCGCACCCATTGCGGTGCCCGCCGGGTTACTCGCGGGCGGGCTAGCCTGGTCGTTCCGGCTGGCCTCGATGGCCGCTCAGGCGGCAGGCCGGTCGCCAGCTGCCGCGGTTAGCTTTGACGACCGCCAGTGGCGGCACCAGGTCCGCGCTGCGAGAGCGCTGATCGCCGCACCAGGTGCCGTTCCGCTGCTGACGGCGCAAGGGGACTTCCTGGCGGGCGCCGTCATCCGGGCGGTCGGTCATCCGGCCGGGCGGCTGACCCGCGTGCCTGCCAGCCGCCTCCGCTCTCATCAGATCGTGATCGGCGGCACCGGAACCGGAAAGAGCACGCTGTTACTGCGGCTCTGGGCCGGCTACCTGGCCACGGGCCTGCAGCGGCACGCGGCCGGGCTGGCGGGACGGCCGCTCATCGTGGTGCTCGACTGCAAGGGCGGCGGAGACGCCCGCCGGATAGCTGACCGGGCGCGCCGGGTCCTGCGCGAAGCAGGAGCCAGAAACGTGGCCATCTGGCCCGATGAAGCCTCCTTGTCCCTGTGGACCCTGCCACCCAGGCAGTTGATCAGCACGCTGGTCGACCTGATCGAGCACGGGACCGGCGGAGCGGCTTACTACACCGACGTGATGGAAGCCGTCGTCACGCTGGCTGTCGAGGCGCCGCCCGGACCGCCAGCCAGCACCGCGGAGTTCCTCACCAGGCTGGATTCAGGCTGGCTCAGCCTGGCGTACGCGGCGGGCGGCTACGACGACCAGCTGGTGCTGGCCAGGTCAGCAGCACGTCAGGTGCCCGACATCGCGCTGCGGTTCCGCACGCTGTTCCGCCGCCTCGGGCCAGGCCTCGACGGCCCCGGCGGGCTAGGCGACGCCGACGGCTGGTACTGCATCCTGGAGGGAACTGCCGAGGTCGCAGTCGCCGAAGCCCAGGCCCGCGCCCTGGTCGACCTGCTGGCGAGCTTCGTGACGCAGCCGGCCGGCAACGTCCCGGTCGGCCAGCCGCCGCGCCAGGTACTCCTCGCCGTCGACGAGTTCAGCGCGGTGGCGCGGCGGCTGCCCATCTGGCAGCTTTACGAGCGCGCACGGTCCCTGGGGCTCTCAGTCCAGGTATCCGCACAATCCTGGCATGGCCTGGCGGTCCGCCAGGACGACCGGTACCGGCTCGCCGCCACCGCCGAGGGCGGAATCTGGCTGCTGGGCACACCGCATCCTGACCCGGTAACCGCGTTAGCCGGCCAGCGCGCTGCGCTCAGCACTAGCCGCCAGCTGGCCGGACGCCTGCACTGGACCAGGCACGGGACCTCGCAGCTTGGCGAAATTCCGGTCGCAGACCCGAATCGGATCCGCGCTCTGGAACCCGGCCAGGCCGCGTACATCCACCACGGCGGCGTCACCTTTACGCAGGTCAAGCGACTAGTAGCAGGCCCGGCAGAGCTCGCCGCCTGGCCGCCAGCTGTGCTTCGGCCCGCTCCACCGGGCTCGACGGCGCCGGCAGACTCCGCCGCGCTGCCGGACAGCGCTCGGCTGGCAACCGACGCCCGCCTCCCGGACGTCGCCGAGTTGCTCGACGCCGCATTCGGCCCGGCGCCCGGATCGCCGCCATGACCCCGTTCGAGGCCCTCGGCCTGCCCGTCAGCGAGCAGATCACTGACGATGACGTCCGGGCAGCCTGGCGGCGGATCGCTGAGGCTACCCATCCGGACCGGGCCGACGGCGGGGATCCGGCGACTTTTGCCGGAGCGGCCGCGGCCTACTCGGCGCTGCGGACCGCGGCTGGCCGTGGCGAGACGCTGGCCGACCTCCGCGGCCTGGCGGGCGGCAGGGTCCCGGGCCACCTCGTTCCCGGCAGAAAATACCCGCTGACCCGGCTTCAGCTCGCCGTCACGCTGCCGATCCGCCACGGACGGCCGGCGCGGCTCGCCGTGCGGCTGCTTGCCGTCGCAGCGGCAGGCGCCGTCGCGGTCGCCGCGGTCGGCTGGCAGCCTGCCAGCCTGGCGGTCATGACCGGCGCGCTGACCTGGCTCCTTTGCGCAGGCCGGAGTGACCTGGCCAGAGATCGGCGTAACTGAGGTCATCGCCGGGGATGCCAGGGACGTGCTGACCGCAATCCTGGCAGCGCTCGGCGCGGCCCTGGTCTTCGGTATTTCCTCGGTCGCTGAGCAGCGCAGCACCAAGCGCGTCCAGACCCGGCGGGCGCTGTCGCCCCGGATCCTGCTGGATCTGGTGCGGCAGCCGCTGTGGGTGGCTGCCATCGGCGGCACTCTTCTGGGCTTCACTCTTCAGGTAGTCGCGCTGGGGTTCGGCCCGCTTGCGCTAGTACAGCCGATCCTGGTGTTCGACCTGATCTTCGCGGTGCTCATCAACGCGTACCTGCGCCGGGTGTGGGATCCGCAGATCCTCCTCGGCGTCCTCGCCTGCGCCGCGGGAATCGGCGGGTTCCTGGCAATCGCACGCCCGTCCGGCGGTCAGACAAATGTCGGCTTTTTCGTCATTCTGCCGCTGGCCGCAGGCCTGGCGGGCGGCGTCGGCGGCTGCCTCGCCGTGGCCAAGCGTAGTGAGACGCTCCGGCCGCTCGCACTGGCGCTCGCCACCGGTATCAACTACGGGGTTGCGGCATTCCTGGTGAAAATCGTGGTCGGGCGCGGCTTTCCGGGGCTGCTCACCGACTGGCCGATCTACGCTCTGGCGATCGTGGGCCCAGTCGGCTTCATCCTGAACCAGGATGCATTCCAGACGGGCGCCCTGATCGCCCCGGTGCTCTCGATCATCACCGCCTGCGATCCGATCATCTCGATCGCGCTCGCGACCGTCTGGCTGCATGAGAGGCTCAACAGCAGCCCGCTGGGAATCGCCGGAGAAGTCATCGCGCTGATGCTGATGGTCACCGGGATCACAGCCATCGCCCACCGGGCACCGCACGTGGCTCCTGCGCAGCCCAGACAGCCCCGGCAAGAGTCAGCCCACGGCCAGCGGGCAAGCTGGACAGGACGGGGATGACAGCGGAACGGAGGCACGGCATGCCCGACGAGACCAGGCACGAATCTGCCGATCTTGAGGACTACGAGGTGCTGGACGCCTCCGACACGCTCGACGCGCAGCCGGGCGTCGACCCGCTGGACCGTGGCGTTGCCCCGCCGGAGCGATGGTCGGCCGGGATCCGCTACGGCACCACCGAGTCCGAGCAGGAGCGAGGCGAGTCGCTCGACCAGCTGCTCGCCCAGGAGGAGCCAGATTTCGGCGCGGACCAGGACGACGAGGACCCCGACAACGAGCAGCTTGCCAGGATCGTCCGCAGGTCGGCCGGCGAGGATCTGGCCGAGGAGGATCTTGACGGCCTGCTGCTCGACAACGGCGCCGATCCCAGGGCCGGCTCGTAGCCGAGGACGAAGGAAGCCATACGCCAGCCGAACCCGACCTGATTGCCCGTGACGCAGGCATCGACGGCGGCGCAGCGAGTGCCGAGGAAGCGGCCATGCACGTGGTGGATGACGACGACACCGACATCCGGTCGGAGTAGCCGTTACCTTCGGCTAGCTGACCGGCGCGCGCCACAGATCAACGATGGAAACGCCCACTTGCGCCAGCAGGCGCCGCAGCACCGGCACGGACAAGCCGATGACGTTGCCTGGATTGCCATCGATGCTGTCCACGAATGCCGCCGCCCGGCCGTCGATGCTGAACGCCCCGGCCAGCGATAGCGGTTCGCCGGTGGCAGCGTACGCGGCGATCTCCGCGTCAGTCGGGTTACCGAACCTGATAGTGGTCGCGGCTACTGCACTCGCCCGGCGGTTAGCCCGCCCGTCGATCAGACAGTGGCCGGTATACAAGGTGCCCTCGGATCCGGACAGCCGCTTCCATACGGCAATCGCGTCCTGCGGCGATGCCGGCTTGCCCAGCGCGTGGCCGTCGAGGTCCAGCATCGAGTCGCAACCGAGCACCAGGGCGCCCGGGCGGAGCGCCGCCACCGCGGTAGCTTTCCGCTCTGCTAGCGCCACGACCAGATCGGCAGTGGCAAGGCCGTCGTCATTAGTCTCGGCCACGCCGCTGACCATCACCTCGGGATCGAAACCGGCATCGCGCAGCAGGCGCAGCCGGGCCGGGGAGCCGGACGCCAGGACGAGTACGGGAACTGCCGGGCCTGTCATGCCTGACACGATAACGGCCGGGCTGTCGCAGCTTGCGGCTTGACCGCGAGGACGTGCGCGCCGCGAGGACGTGCGCGCCGCGATACCTGCAAGCCCGTTGACGTCCAGATGTTGCGGCTGGAATGTGGCGCTCAGCCGACAGGTTGTCACCGGCATGGCAGCTGCACACACGATCACGATCAGTCCGGCTAACCAGCACGTCGAGATCTCGATGGGCGGGGTCAAGCTGGCCGAGTCCGACCGGGCCGTCCGGCTCGAGGAGACCGGCCTGCAGGATCGGCTCTACCTGCCGCGCGAAGACGTGCGAACCGAGTACCTCCGCCCGACCGATACGAGGACCACCTGCCCGTTCAAGGGCGAGGCGTCCTACTGGTCGATCGACATCGACGGCAAGGTGCACGCAGACCTGGTCTGGAGTTACGAAGACCCGATTCCGGCCGCGGCCGGCATCGCTGGCCTGCTGTGCTTCTACGCCGAGCACGTCGACCAGCGAGTTAGCTAGCCGCACGGGCCCTGGCACGGCGCTAGCCAGTCGCCGCGGGCATCCTCTCAGCCAGGCTGAGGGCCAGTGGCGACCGGGCGTTCCGGGTCGGTGATCCAGTCGGACCACGAACCGACGTAGAGGGCAGCCCGGATTCCCGCCAGGGTCAGCGCGAGGAGTTCGTGGGCGGCGGTCACGCCGGAGCCGCAGTACACGCCTACCTGCGGCGCCGGGCCGGTGTCCGGCGCGCCGTCGGCTGCCGCCTCGATTCCAAGGTCGGAGAACCTGGCCCGAAGGTCTGCTGCCGGGCGGAACCGGCCGTCCGTTGTGACGTTCTCCCCGGTCGGCGCGCTGACAGCGCCGGGGATGTGGCCGGCCACCCGGTCGACGGGCTCGGTCTGTCCCCGGTACCGAGCCGGAGCCCTGGCATCCAGCAGGATGCCGCATCTGGCCAGCGCACCGGCCTTGACTGCATCAAGCACCGGCAGCTGACCCGGACGGGCCGTGAAGTCGCCCGGCGTCGGGGCCTTACCGTCCGTGCTCACCGGAAGCCCGGCAGCTTCCCACGCCCGGAAGCCGCCGTCGAGCACCCGTACCCTGTCGTGGCCGAAGTACCGGAGCATCCACCATGCCCGTGCCGCGGTCGTCGAGTCCGCCTCGTCGCAGACCACGACGTCCCGGTCCGACCGCACGCCTGCGGCACGCATCGCGGCCTCAAAGCTGGCAGTCTCCGGCAGCGGATGCCGGCCGCCGTCACCCGGTGGCCCCGCGAGCTGCCCATCCAGGTCGACGTAGGCAGCACCCGGAATGTGGCCGTGCCGGTAGCTCTCGATGCCGGGCGGGCCGCCCAGCCGCCAGCGCACGTCGACTACGACGGGTGGCCGGTCGCCGGCGAGCGCCACGGCGAGCTCGCCGGGACTTGTGAGCGGGCTGCCAGCCGGCGTCTCAGCCGGCGGCGGGTCGGCGCCCGGCGAACCCTCTGGCGCCGGGCCGGCAGCGGCTACGGCCGGCTTCGGTGCACCGTTGTTACCAGCGGGTCGCGCAGACATGAGACCGATCACCCGGCCTTCCTGTGGATAACTTCAGCCTGTGGATAACTTGCGGATAACTGTGCACAAGTGGCTGAAGCGCGGTGCGGTTCCCCCCGGCACCTGTGGATAAACCGACCGCCAATCTGCCTCACATCACGCTACGTGAGACAGCAACGGCACCCGCTGGTCACCTGCCGTTAGCGAGCCGTGCATCCCGACGAGCGCGGATTCGCGCGGCTCGGTCACCGTCGCGACGACCGCCGACGGGCCGCGAGCGGCCGCGACGACGTCACCGATGCGGTCAGACACGCGCGCGTCCACCGGACCGAACCAGCCAGCGTCGATCGCCTCGTCCCGGCTGGCGATCCACGCAGTGTCACCGAGCGTGTCCCGCCACGCCGCCAGCACGTCCGCGGCCGCACCAGGCCGTGCGTAGACGTGCCGGGCACGCGGCTCGCCGCCGAGCAAGGCCACTCCGTGCCGCAGCCCCGGCACCGCATCAGCGTCGACCCGGCGATCCAGCGGAACGTCGACCATGCCGTGGTCGGCGGTGACGTACAGCGCGGTGCCCGCCGGGATCGCCGCGGCGAGCTGCTCTGCGAGCAGGTCCACGTGCCGCAGCTGATACCGCCACGCCGCCGACATGCAGCCGAATACATGCCCGGTGGCATCCAGGTCGCCGGTGTAGACCATCGCCAGCGCTCGCGGCTGTTCCGCGAGCGCTGCCGCGGTGCGCGCCACCAGCGCGCCGAGTGTCTCCGCCGACCGGTAGTCGGCACCGCGCATCGCTGCCACCGACAGTCCCGACTGCCGGAAGGCGCCGCTGGCAATGCGGAACGCCCCGATTCCGGCAGCGGCAGCCCGCTCGAAGATCGTCGATTCCGGCTGCCACTGCTCGGGTCTACCGACTTATCCCAGCGCAGCGCGTTCAGCAGCTGGCCCGTCGACGGCACCCGCACCTGATATCCGAGCAGCCCGTGCTGACCGGGCGGACGCGCAGTGCCGAGTGAGCCGAGGCTGGTGACCGTCGTCGACGGGAAGCCTGCAGTCAGCCAGCATCCAGTCTCGGCCAGCCCGGAAAGGAAGGGCGCCGCGGACCGGTGCGCGCGCAACGGATCCCAGCCGAGCCCGTCGACGACGAGCAGGCAGGCCCGGCTTACCTGCGGCAGCCCTAGCAGGTTCGCTGCCTCCGGCACGCCCAGTGAGGCAAGCAGCGATTCGCTGAGATCGGCCAGGGTGCTCCGCCCGTAGCCGGGCAGCACTGGCGAACCTGCCTGCTCCTCCGAGCTGACCGCCCCCGCTATCGTCACGGATGGCTTGTCGCCTCGGTCAGCGCCTTAGCGAAGGAGATCACCTGCTGGACCGCCTCCGGGCCGTCGGCAGCCTCGCTTACCCGGACGGTGAGGTCATCGGCGGTCATCGTGCCGGTGTAGCCGTGATCGGCCTCGCAATTCTCGTCACCACAGTGCGCGGGCTCGATCTCGATGTGCGAGAGCACGTTCCAGCCGATGGTGAGCACGACTTCGCTCGGAGCCGTGGCACCGGGAACGTAGGACGCCGGGTCGGGAATGACCCTCGTCAGCGCGACAGATGAGATCCGTGAGTGCCGGACGGCCTCGGTGCTTGTCTCGGCCTGCGGCCGCGACTGCGGGTCGCCTTCCTCGGCCGGGTACTCGTCGGTGTGCGAGTAAACGAGGCGCGTCGGCGTCAGCGCCATGACGGTCACGTGACGGCGTACCTCCATGCCGGGGTCGAAGTGGGCGTCATGAACCACGACGAACGACACCACGGATTCAGCGCCCACGGCCGATGACACCGCGTCGTACACCAGGCCGGGGTAATAGCCGCTTCGCTCGATGGCGGACTGCATCCCGCCGGAAGCCGCCCTCGTTTCGCTCATCCTCCCATCCTGCACCGTCTGCGGCCTCTCCTTCACCAGGTGGGGCAGACTTCTCTCCCGGCATACCGAAACTGGCTAGCCCGGCAGGTAGTGCAGTACCGCCATGTCCCCCGCCATCGCCACGCCGGCGAGCGTCATCCGCCCTGCCGGGCGGCCGCCAGCCAGCAGCCGGGGCGCTCGCGCGTCAGCGACGAGCATCGGCGCGATGGCGAGCAGGAACTCGTCCGCGAGGCCAGCGGACAGGAACTGGCCGAGCACGCGGGCGCCGCCCTCGACCAGCAGACGCCCGACTCCGCGGCTGGCCAGGTCGGCGAGGATCCAGTGCAGGTTCAGCTCATCGGCGCCCTGCCGGGAGCGGTCTAGCGGCACTCCGACCACGACGGCGGCGCTGCCAAGCCGTGCCGCCAGGCCCGGTACCTCAGCCGGCCCGGCATACACCAGCGGCTGCTCCGGCGCCGCGGCGAAGAACCGGGCCTGCGGGTCTAGCTCACCGCCGCCGGTGATCGTCACCCGGCGCGGGCTGGCGGCGCGGCCGAGCTCAAGACGGCGCTGCCTCCGCTCTGCCGAGCGCACCAGCAACCGGGGATTGTCTGCGCGGATCGTTTGCGCGCCGACCAGGATGGCGTCGCTGGCAGCCCGGAGCTCATCGACCCGGTCCAGGTCGGCCTCGTCAGACAGCACCAGCCGGGTGCCGGAGGCGTCGTCGATGTAGCCGTCGGCAGACATCGCAGCCGACAGCAGCACGTACGGCCGCTCGGTCACTGCTGCCTCCCCGCTGCCGCCGGATCTCCCGGCACCATCCTCCGCCATGAGCACCGGGCCGCACCCTGCTCACCGTAGGCTCGGGTGCCATGGTCTGGGGCGGACTGCGACTGGCGGTCACGCTGCTGACCGCTGTCCCGCTCCCTCGCAACGCGGCCGCCAGCGGCGCGCCGGACCGCCGGACTGCTGCGGCGGCAATGTACTGGGCGCCTGTCGTCGGCCTCGTGCTCGGAGCGGTAGCAGCCGGGGTGCTGCTGGCCTGCCGCGCCGGGCACTCGGGTCCGCTGCTTGCGGCCGTGCTGGCGATCGGCGTTCTGGCCGCGCTGACCCGCGGCCTGCACCTCGACGGGCTCGCTGATCTGGCAGACGGCCTGGGCAGCCGCCAGGCTGCTGACCAGGCGCTGGAGATCATGAAGCAGTCCGACATCGGGCCGTTCGGCGTGGTGACGCTCGTGCTGACGGTGCTCGTCCAGGTCAGCGCACTGGCCAGGGCTGAGGCAATCGGCCGGGGGCCGGTCGCAGTCGCGGCAGCTGCGGTCGCCGCGCGGCTGGCCATCATGCTTGCCTGCCGCCGCCACGTGCCCTCCGCGCGGCCGGACGGGCTCGGCGCGCTGGTCGCCGGCACGGTGCGCCCGCTGCCAGCCGCTGTGCTCGTGCTTGCCGCTCTCGCCGGCGCTGCTGCCTTCGGCTGGATCTACCCGGCGGCTATGGCCGTCGCGCTGGTGGTTTCGCTGGCGCTCACGACGCTCGCGACGCGGCGCCTTGGCGGCATCACCGGGGACGTGCTCGGTGCCGTCGCCGAAGTCGCAGTGGCAGCGTGCCTGCTCGTCACTGCCTTCAGCTGACCAAGGCGGCCGCGCAGTACGAGTCAGGCCAGCGCCGCGCGCAGCCGGCCGGCGTACTGCGCGGCCTCCGCGTCGCTGTCATAGCGGTGGCGCGGCCAGAAAAACCCGCGCAGCCCGTCTCCCTTCGTCCGCGGCACGACGTGAAAATGCAGGTGCGGCACGCTCTGGCTGACCACGTTGTTCGCGGCGACGAAGGTGCCCTGACAGCCGAGTGCCGCAGGCATCACCGCGCTGACCCGCTGCACCCGCAGGAAGTACGGCCCGACCACGGCGGCTGGCAGATCCGCTAGCGTCCTGACATGCTCGCGCGGTGCCACGAGAACATGCCCCTTGAACACCGGCCTGCTGTCCAGGAATGCCACCACGACATCGTCAGACAGCACGATGTGCGCCGGCACGACCCCGGTGATGATGTCGCAGAACATGCACTCGCTGATCGCACTGCCCTCCTGCGAGCCGCCCGCGAGCCGCGCCACCCGCCGTGCCCGGTGACCGAACCGGCCACTGCACGGACGATAGCCTGCCGCCATGGCGGCTGACGGACGACGACACGTGCTGGCAATCGGCGGGTTCGGCCCAGCACGCGAGCAGGACCAGCGGCTGCCCCCGCTGATCGGGCACGCTCTCGAGCTGTCCGGCGCTGCGCATCCGAGAGTCTGCGTGCTGAACACCGCGGTCGGCGACGACCCGGCCGGCTACGTGCGGATGTACGCCATGCTGTCGCAGCACGGCGCGCGGCCCTCGCACCTGCAGCTGTTCCCGATGCCGAATGTCTCCGACCCGGCAGACCTGCTGCTGTCCCAGGACGTGATCTTCGTTGGCGGCGGCAGCGTCGCCAACATGCTCGCGGTGTGGCGGGTGCACGGCCTGGACGAGGTGATGCGCAAGGCGTGGGAAGCCGGCATCGTGCTGGCCGGAGTCAGCGCTGGGGCCATCTGCTGGTTCCACGGTGGCACTACCGATTCCTTCGGTCCTGCGCTGCGCCCGTTCACGGCCGGCCTGCAGTTCCTGCCGGGTAGCTACTGCCCGCACTACAGCTCCGAGCCGACCCGGCGCCCGGCCTATGAGGCGCTGGTCGCTGACGGCACGCTGCAGGCGGGCATTGCCTGCGACGACGGCGCCGCCGCTCACTTCGCCGATGCCGCGCTCGCCGGCATCGTCGCCCAGCGTCCGGGCGCCACCGGCTACCTGGTCCGGCCGGACGGGGCGGGGGGCAGCACGTCCGAGCCGCTCGACGTCAGCATCCTGCTGCCCGACTGAACCTTGCCGCCCGGCTGAACCTTGCCGCCCGACTGAGCCTGCCCCACCTGAGCCTGCCCCACCTGAGCACCACGGCGCTGACCACCCCGGGCACCCGCTCGAGTCCGCCCTAAGTCTGACCACCACCAGCCGCAAGGCTGACGGCAACTGCCGCATGGCGGCATACCCTTGACCCGTGTCCGCTCTGTACGCCTGGCTGCGCAGTCACCAACTGCTGGTCGACGGCGTCCTCGCGACTGCGCTCGGACTGCTCAGCCTCCAGCAGCTGGTCCAGGGCCCGTGGACCCAGCTTGCCGCTTGCCTTCCCCTCGTAGCAGCAGTTTTCCTCCGGCGGAAAGTCCCGGTGACGGCGTTCTGGATCGGCGCCGCGGGCGGCGCTATACAGGTCGCCGGGGGGGAATTCATCAGGGTCGCTCCGCTGGCGTCGGACGTAGCGATGCTGGTGCTCCTGTACACGGTCGCCGCCTACCGGCCCCGCAGCGCCTCCGTCCCGGCGCTGCTTGTCTGCGTGGCTGGCTCGGTCGTCGCGGCGATGGTCTGGATGCCGCTCCCCAGCCCAGACCGGGCTGAGCAAGTCGCGTTTGCCGCGATCCTGTTGAGCGGCTGCGTTCTGCTTGCCTGGGTCCTCGGCGATTCGATGCGCTACCGGCGCGGGTATTACGCCGCGCTGGAGGACAAAGCTGCCCGGCTCGAGGCCGAACGGGACGCGCAGGCCAAGATCGCAGCCGCCGCAGAGCGCGCCAGGATCGCCCGTGAGCTGCACGACATCGTCGCGCACCACGTCAGCGTCATGGTCGTGCAGGCCGATGGGGCCCAGTACGCGCTGCGGACCGACACCGGCCGGGCCGAGACCGCGCTCACCGCCATTTCCGCCACCGGACGGCAGGCGCTGACCGAGATGCGCAGGCTGCTCGGCGTGCTGCGGACGGCGGATGAGCAGTCCGGGCTGGCGCCCTTGCCGGGCCTCGGCGAACTGCGCGAGCTACTAGACCAGGCCAGGGGCGCCGGGCTCGAGGTCACCTACACGCTGACCGGAACCCCCCGCGAGCTACCAGAAGGCGCAGAGCTGGCCGCTTACCGGGTCGTACAGGAATCCCTGACCAACACCCGCAAGCACGCCGGCCTCGCCGCCACGGCCGCTGTCACGCTCCGCTACGAGCCCGACGGGCTGACGGTCGAGGTCACCGACGACGGCGTGGCCACGCCGTCCAGCGGGCCGACCGGGCACGGACTGGCGGGCATGCGCGAGCGCATCGCCGTCTATGGCGGCACGGTGCAGGCCGGACCGCTGCCAGGCGGCGGATTCGGCGTTACCGCCCGCCTGCCCTGCCCCGGCGAAGCTGGCGGGCGTCCCGGCCATCGCGGAGCCGACCAGGGGCAGCCGGACGCTGGGCAGCCGGACGCTGGGCAGCCGGATCCGGGGCAGCCTGTGACACTGCAGCCCGGGCCGCGGCAGGACGAGCACAAGCCAGACCGGGCCGGGAACGGGCTTGGTCTCGGCTGGTCCGGTTCGTCCGGCCTGTCAGGTGCGGCCCGGTGAGCGTCGTTGAGCCGGGCGGCGCCTCGGCTTGCTCGCTGATCAGGATCATCCTGGTGGACGACCAGGAGCTGGTCAGGGCTGGATTCCGGATGGTCCTGGACGCTCAGCCGGACATGCAGGTCGTCGGCGAGGCGGCGGACGGGGCTGCGGCCATCGACCTGGCCCGGCGCCTGCACGCTGACGTGATGGTGATGGATGCCCGGATGCCACGGGTCGACGGAGTCGACGCGACCAGGCAGATCCGCCAGGCGGGTGACCTGCCCCGGGTGCTCATGCTCACCACGTTCGATCTGGACGAGTACGCGTTCGCCGCGCTGAAGGCCGGAGCCAGCGGCTTCTTGCTCAAGGACGTTCCGCCTGAGGAGCTGTTGTTCGCCATCCGGGCGGTGCACTCGGGCGACTCGGTGGTCGCGCCGTCTACTACGCGCCGGCTGATCGACCAGTTCGCTGCGCTGCTGCCGGGCGGCGAGCAGACCGCTCCGAGCGAACTTGCCGAACTCACCGACCGGGAGCGCGAGGTCCTGACGCTGGTCGCGCAGGGCCTGTCGAACGCCGAGATCGCTCGGCGCCTGTTCGTGTCCGAAGCGACCGTCAAGACTCATGTCGGGCGGGTACTCGCCAAGCTGGGCTTGCGCGATCGGGTGCAGGCAGTTGTCTACGCCTATGAGCACGGCCTGGTCCGGGCCGGCCAGCGTCCGTAGGCCGACTGCCTCGGAGCGAACCGGACAAACCAGTAAGTTCCGGACGACAATGCCGACAAACCCGACGATGTGATGCACCAATCAGCCCGGCGATGTGAGCCAGTGCGGCGGACGGGGCATAAGTTTTTGCATGGGGCTGGCCTATGAACGGCTTGGCGCCGGACCGCCGTTGGTGCTCTTGCACGGGATCGGGCATCGGCGACAGGCCTGGGATGCTGTGGTGCCGCGCTTGGCACCGTATCGGGATCTGATCCTCGTGGACCTGCCAGGCCATGGCGAGTCGCCGCCCCTGGAGAGCTCCGGGCGCACGGTGGCTGATGCGCTCGTAGCGGACATCCTGGGCCTGCTGGACGATCTGGGGCTGGAGCGACCGCATCTGGCCGGCAGTTCGCTCGGCGGCCGGATAGCGCTGGAAGCGGCGGTCCTCGACCGCGCTGCGACCGTCACCGCGCTGTCGCCGGCCGGGTTCTGGCGGAGTTCCCGAGAACTGACTTACGCGCGCGCGGTGTCCAAGGCCATGCAGAGAGCGGGACGGCTTGTCGACCCGCTCGGCCCACTGCTCGCCCGCTCGACCGCCGGCCGGGCAGCAATCTACGCGGAGATCGTTAGCAAGCCGTCCCAGGTGACACCCGAGCAAGCCCTCGGTGACATGAAGGCCTTCCTGGCAGCCGGGCGCACCACCAACGCGATCTTGGCGGTAGCCACCGCGTTCACCGGTACCGTTCCGGCGGGGATTCCGGTCACCATCGCGTGGGGCACCAATGACAGGCTGCTGCCGCCCCGGCAGGCACTGGTCGCCAAGGAACGCATCCCCCAGGCCCGGCTGGTCCCGCTCCCCGGCTGCGGGCACGTGCCGATGACCGACAACCCGCGGCTAGTTACCGACGTCCTGCTGCGCGGCAGCCGGGTGCAGCAGCATGTCGGCGGGCAGAGCGCGGCGGGTTTAGCTCAGGCAGACCAGTGCGCGGCCGCATGACGGTGGTAACCGGCCAGAGCGCATTGACCATCGAAGGCGGCCGCTTCGGCGGGCAGTCACGCTAAGCGCTCCGCCTAGGTCGCGACGCCAATAGATGAAACTGCCTGACCGGTCAACCAGATTCAAATCAAGGCCGATGGCAAACGGCCGGGGTGTTCGATGGTCAAGACAATGCAGTGTGGCTTAGCGTAGTTATTGACTTTCGCGCTCGGTCGGGTCGTCTCCGGCACCGTTACGTGTCGCGGCGCTCGCAGCGGGAAGGCCACGTAGCACAGCCGCCTCTGCTACGCCCGAGGCCACGTTACGGGGATGCAACTTGCGACTACTGATAGCCGTACGTGCAGGGCTTATCACGTGGTGTAATACGCGGTGCGTCTTTGGTCATCGGCAGGCACTTTGCGTCCTAGCCGGCGGGAGGTAGCGGCATGTCCTCATCGGGCGAGACAGCCCACGCCGGCCCGGGACGCGTCCGCTGGCGGCGCTTCGCCGTGATGATGCTTCCGGCGATGGTGGTAGCCGGCGTACTGGTAACACTGACCGCCCAGAGTGTGCTAGCAGTCTCCTTCAGCATTTCGGGCACGCCGTTCACGGTTACCGCCAACTCCCTCAACGGCCGCGGATTCGAGCAATTGACGGTCCTGGACAGGTCAGTCATTAGCGACCTGCCGGGCAATAACAACCAGATCACTCTCGAAGACGACGCGATCCGTTCTGCAACCATAAGTCACCTGTGCCTGAGCGTCAGGGTTGCCGGGGTGAACATGATCATCACAGCGGGCGACGGCAGTTCGGCAGCCACCGGCGAGGAGCTCCAGGTGGATGCCGACCGCCTGTCCGGCAACGCCTCATTCAGCCACATCAACATCGGGCAGGACGCCAGCACGGTGACTGAAGTTCCTGGAGTCACGGGCCCGGCGGGTGGTTTCGCCATGCAGGCTGACACGGTCAGCATCGACCATTTGCGTGAGCACGCTTACGCCACCACTGCCGGGACCTTCACACTGCCCGGATTCGGCCTTCACTTCGGCGGCTCTTGCCCGTGACCGGATCCGAGCAGCGCGAAGGTAACGACGACTACAGCATTGAGGCCCTGGGCGCCTGGCCGCGGTGGCGGCGCAGCCGGCCATTCTGGGGCGGACTGCTCGTTGTGCTCGCTGGCGCGGAGATGCTGCTCTCAGAACGGGCTCCGGTGCCGGTTGTCATCCACGTCGGGATGCAGGGCCTGGCCGGCTACCTGGTGCCGACCGTGCTCCTGCTGTGCGGGCTGCTGATCTTGTTCAGCCCCGCGCAGCGGACGTTCTACTCCGTCCTCGCGGTCCTGCTGTCCCTCGGTTCGTGGGTAACCTCCAATCTCGGCGGTTTCTTCGTCGGTATGGCACTCGGCGTAGTAGGCGGCTCGCTCGCCTTCGCCTGGACCCGGCTCAGTGACAGCGTGCCTGCGCCACAGCTGCAGCCGGCACCCCGCCGGGAGCAGCTGGCGCCCCGGCGGGACCTCCCTGCAGGGATTGATCTGCTGCTCAGCGACCCGGAAGAGGACGCGCTGCCCGCGGAGGAGCCGGCTGCCCGCCAGCGCTCACCGGACGAGGACACCAAGCCCATCCGGGATAAGCCGCCGCTGCGGGACAAGCCACCTGTCCGCGCCGACGTACCTGGCGCGGATGAGCCGCCTATTCGCATTGACGTGCCTAGCGCGGATGAGCCGCCGCTCCGCCAGGACGCGGAGACGGCCGACAACAAGGCGGCCGATCGAAAGACGGGCGACCGGCAGCCAGGCGATCAACAGTCAGGCGATCAGACACCGCCAGGCGGCGGCCCCGGTGCCAGGCGCGGGTGGCCGGCCTCGCTCGGCTCAGCTTGCCTGTAGAGCGGAACTGGCAGAATGGCGCTGTGCCAGCTAGCCGTCCGGCCGACCAGGCCCCATCACCATCGCGCGCCGAGCCCGGCCTGACTTCGCAGCAGGTCGCCGCGGCGACGGCCGCGGGCACCAGCGCGGGCCTGCCACCTGGCCGGTGGCTGTTGCTGGTCTACCGGGTCCCATCCGAGCCGAGCAGGCTGCGAGCCACTGTCTGGCGCAGGATCAAGAGCCTCGGTGCCATCTACCTGCAGAACTCCGCTGCGGCGTTGCCTGCGAGCGTCGCGGCCGAGAGATCCCTTCGCAAGCTGCGGAGCGAGATCCTCGACATGTCGGGGTCCGCGGTCCTGCTGTCCTGCGAGGTTCTGGCCGGAGAGGCTGACGTCCGGGCGGCATTCCAGGCGGCGCGCGATGACGAGTACGAAGAAATCGTCGACAAGTGCGCCGACTTTATTGCCGGCCTGGACAAGGAGTACGCGGAAAGCCACTTCAGCTTCGCCGAGCTAGAGGAGAACGAAGTTGACCTGGTGAAGCTGCGCAACTGGCTCGCCCGGGTGAGAGAGCGGGACGTGTTCGGGGCCTCCGGACTCGCGCCGGCGCTCAGCTGTCTGGCGGAGTGCGAGGAGAAGCTGGAGACGTACGCTGCGCGCGTGTACGTCGAGGAATCAGAGGGGCACTGACTGCCCGCTGCAGGCTGAGCGGCAGCAGTATCAGCAGCAGCAGCGGCAGCAGCCACCAGGCGGTCACACCCGCCCGGTACAGGCC
Source organism: uncultured Actinomycetota bacterium (assembly GCA_963831615.1). Taxonomy (GTDB): domain Bacteria; phylum Actinomycetota; class Actinomycetes; order Streptosporangiales; family Streptosporangiaceae; genus JAJYUU01. Next base: position 31,262 of record CAWHQU010000012.1, read on the forward strand.
GTATGTCCCCGCAAGTCCGACGACGACGCCCGCCGCGATCAGCCAGTCATCGCCGATCACGAAGTCGTACCAGAACGCGCCGAACGCCCGCAGCTTAGTCATCCCGAAGCCTCCTTTCAGCGCTCAGCGCACGCCTTGACCAGCGGGTGCGGACAGGCCCGCCAACCCGGGGCTGGCCGTACTGGTCCTGCGCAGCAGCGCGGTCAGCCCGATCCCGAGCAGCGCAACGGCTGGAATGATCACCAGCAAAGCCGCGTCCGAGCCGGGCCAGTTCGCGCCAGCGCCTTCGCCGCCCCAGAACAGGCCGAAGCTCGTTAGCATGATCCCGACCACGAACTTCAGGGTGTTCTCCGGAACCCGTCCAAGGGGCGCACGGATCGCGAATCCCGCCGTGGCGATCAGCACCACTGCGCAGCCTGCCGCGATCGCCGCGAGCCCGACGTTCTTGTCGTTGGCTCCGAAAGTCAGCACGATGAAGACGACCTCGAGCCCTTCCAGCAGGACACCTTTGAATGCCAGCGTGAAGCCGTACCAGTCAGGCGCCAGCATGAAGCGGCGGGACTGCTGGCTGGCAGCATCGGCCATATGCTCGGCGAACAGCTTGTCCTCGTCATGCAGCGCCTTGTGCCCGCTGGCTCGCAGAATCGCCTTGCGCAGCCACTGCAGCCCGAAGACCAGCAGCAGCGCGCCGACGACCACCCGCAGTCCGCGAAGCGGGATGTCTGACACCGCCGGGCCGAGGATGGCGACGATGACCGCCAGCGTAACGAGCGCCGCAGTCGTGCCGGCGCCTGCAGACCGCCAGTCGCGGGCTGTCCCGGCTGCCAGCACGATCGTTGTTGCTTCGACCGCCTCCACTGCGCAGGCCAGGAAGACCGCGATGAACAACGCGGCAGTGCTCGCTCCCACGAGCGACCTCCTGTTCGCTTCAAGCAGGATGACCTAGTAAGCATAACAGCCGTCAGATTGCCAGCATGACAGTCGTTACCTAGAGACTAAAGGGGTCACTGCCCGGGGACGTGGCTGGCGCCCCGGCAGGCACTAGGCTCAGACCGTGACGACGAACCCGCTAAGAATCTCCCAGGATGACGCCCGCAGCATCGCCGCCGACGCACTCATTATCGGAGTGACGCAGGGTCCTGACGGCCCAGTTCGCGCGCCCGGCTCGGAGGATATCGATGCCGCCCTCGGCGACACGCTCGCCGCTACCCTGTCCGCCCTCGGCGCCACTGGCCGGCAGGACGAGCTAACCAAGATCGCATCGGCTGGCAGCACGGTCGCGCCGCTAATCGTCGCGGTCGGCCTTGGCCCGGAGAATCAGGACTCCGAGCGCGCCAGGCTCGAGTCGCTTCGGCGTGCCGCGGGTTCGGCCGTCCGGGCACTGACCGGCAGCAAGACCCAGTCGATCGCGCTGTCGCTGCCTGCTGCCAGCGCGGCGGAGACCGAGGCCGTCGCACTCGGGGCGCTCCTCGGCCGCTATAGCTTCACTCGCTACCGCACGGCGAGCTCTGGCGGTGCGCCGACCACCACATCTCCCTCGCTGACCGTGCTGAGCCGGGCGCCCGGGGCCGACGAAGCGGCACAGCGCGGGCAGGCACTTGCCGATGCCATGACCCTCGTCCGGGACCTGGTCAACACCAGCCCCTCGCAGCTCTACCCGGAGACGTTCGCTGCTGAAGCGGCCCGAGTCGCCGACGCCGCGGGCCTGACAATCGAGATTCTCGATCATGAAGCGCTCGCTGACAGTGGTTACGGCGGACTCACTGGCGTCGGGCAGGGCTCGGTGCATCCGCCCCGGCTGGTCCGGCTCGCTTACCAGCACCCAGACGCCAGCAAGACGGTCGTGTTCGCCGGCAAAGGCATCACGTTCGACTCCGGCGGCCTGTCGCTCAAGCCGCCTAAGGCGATGGAAGCGATGAAGTCCGACATGGGCGGTGCCGCTGCTGTGCTAGGCGCACTCCAGGCGATCGCGACGATGAAGCCGGCGGTCAACGTAGTCGGCTACCTGCCGATGGCGGAGAACATGCCGGGTGGCCGGGCTCAGCGGCCATCTGACGTCGTCACGATCTTCGGCGGGAAGACGGTCGAGGTCCTGAACACCGACGCAGAGGGCCGGCTGGTGCTGGCAGACGCGCTGGCCAGGTCAGGTGCGGACAGCCCGGATCTGATCATCGACGTGGCGACGCTGACCGGTGCCCAGCTGATTGCGCTTGGCCCTCGCATCGCCGGGGTGATGGCGAGCACAGACGAACTGGCAGCCGAGGTCGCCGAGAGGGCGCGCCAGGCAGGCGAGCAGGCCTGGCCGATGCCCTTGCCGGAGGAACTGCGCAAGGGCCTGGACTCGACAGTCGCGGACATCGCGAACGTGGCCGGCGAGCGCTTCGGCGGCATGCTGGTGGCCGGGCTGTTCCTGAAGGAATTTGTGCCCGATGGCGTGCGCTGGGCACATGTGGACATCGCGGGGCCGGCCTTCCATGAGGGCGAGGCTTACGGATACACCCCCAAGGGCGGCACCGGCGCGGCGGTGCGGATGCTCGTCCAGGTGGCGGCGGACGTGGCCGACGGCCGCCTGTGAAGCTGCCGGTGTGAGGCGGCGGCGACTGACACAACACGGGCAAGCAATGGCGCTTACCCGGAGATTTTCTGCTAAGGAGCACAAACGTGAGCGACAGTAGCGCCAGCCAGGCGGCCTACGACATCGTCATCCTTGGTGGCGGCAGCGGCGGTTACGCCTGCGCGTTGCGCGCGGCCGAGCTGGGCAAGCGGGTCGCGCTCATCGAGCAGGACAAGGTCGGCGGCACCTGCCTGCACCGCGGCTGCATCCCGACCAAGGCGCTGCTGCATGCGGCCGAGGTGGCAGACCTTGCCAGCGAGGGTCCGGCCCTGGGCGTGCGGAGTACCTTCGACGGCATCGACATGGGCGGCGTGAACGCCTACAAGGACAAGGTCGTCACCAGGCTGTGGAAGGGCCTGACCGGCCTGATCGCCAGCCGCAAGATCGACGTCATCGAGGGCACCGGCAAGCTGGTCTCGCCCACGGCCGTCCAGGTCGGCAACCAGATCATCCAGGGTGCTCACATCGTGCTGGCCACCGGGTCGGAGACGCGCAGCCTGCCGGGCCTGGAGATCGACGGCCAGCGCGTCATCACCAGTGAGCACGCACTTACGCTCGATCATGTTCCGTCGTCAGTGGTCGTCCTCGGCGGCGGCGTGATCGGCGTCGAGTTCGCGAGTGTCTGGCGATCGTTCGGCGCCGAGGTCACGATCGTCGAAATGCTTCCGCACCTCGTGCCGACGGAGGAGGAGTCAAGCTCGAAGCTGGTGGAGCGCGCGTTCCGCCGCCGCGGCATCGGCTTCAAGCTCGGCACCAGGTTCGAGAGCGTGAAGGACACCGGCAGCGGCGTCACGGTCACCCTGGAGGGCGGCGCGACGATCGACGCCGAGCTCATGCTCGTCGCCGTCGGCCGCGGACCCGTCTCGGCCGGCCTCGGCTACGACGAGGTAGGCGTCGCGATGGAGCGCGGCTTCGTGCTGGTCGACGAGTACTGCCAGACCAACATCCCGACGATCTCCGCGGTGGGTGATCTCCGGCCGGGCCTGCAGCTGGCGCACGTCGGCTTTGCCGAAGGCATCATGGTCGCCGAGCGGCTCGCCGGCCTGAAAGTGATCCCGATCAACTATGACGGCGTGCCGCGCGTCACCTACTGCGATCCCGAAGTCGCATCGGTCGGCATCACGTCCGCGACCGCCGCGGCACGCGGGATCGAGTTCACTGAATTCACCTATGACCTCGCCGGGAACGGCAGGAGCCAGATCCTGCAGACAGCGGGCGCGGCGAAGGTGATCGTGACAGCGGGCGGCGGGCCGACGCTAGGTATCCACCTGGTGGGCGCACGGGTAGGCGACCTGATCGCCGAAGGCCAGCTGATCGTCAACTGGGACGCCGCGCCAGCCGATGTTGCCCAGCTGATCCACCCGCATCCGACTCAGTCCGAGGCGATCGGCGAGGCCTTCCTGGCCCTGGCCGGGAAGCCGCTGCACAACCACGGCTAACCCACCGACCTGCGGTTAGCACTCGGCGTTGCCTGGTGCGCGCGCTAGAGTCGAAAACACACGAAGAAGGAGCTACTGCGAGCCATGTCGGTCTCGGTATCGATGCCACAACTTGGTGAGAGTGTCACCGAGGGTACAGTCACCCGCTGGCTGAAGCGGGAGGGCGAGCACGTTCAGGCCGACGAGCCGCTGCTGGAGGTCTCGACCGACAAGGTCGACACCGAGATCCCGTCCCCGGTCTCCGGCGTCCTGCGCGGCATCACTGTCGCCGAGGACGAGACTGTGGCCGTCGGAGCCGAACTGGCCGTCATCGACGAGGACGGCGCCGCCGGCCAGCCCGCTGCGCCAGTCGCCACGCAGGCGCCCGCCTCGCCCCCCGTTGAGGCTGCACCCCCGGTCCAAGCTGCACAGCCAGTCCAGCCCGAACCAGTCCAGCCCGAACCAGTCCAGCCAGTGCAGCCGGTCGAGCCGCCCGGCTACGCTCCGCCGTCGTACCAGCAGCCGGCGGCCAGCTATCAGCCGGCTGCTGCGCCGGCGGCCGCGGTGCCGCCCCCGCCCGCACCGCCGGCACCCGAACCCGCGCCACCCCAGCCCGCTGCGCCGTATCAGCCCGCTGCGCCGTACCAGCCCGCGGGCTATGACGAGCGCGGCAACGGACAGGCCGTCGCCCCGGCGCAGTTCGCCCCGGACGTCACCGACGGCCCGTACGTCACCCCCCTGGTCCGCAAGCTCGCCGTCGAGCACGGCATTGACCTGGCCACGGTGGCCGGCACCGGAGTGGGCGGGCGGATCCGCAAGCAAGACATACTCGACGCCGCTACCCGCCAGCGCGGGCCTGCGGGCCAGGCTCAGGCGGCACCACAGCCAGCCGCGGCGGCGTATCAGGCTGCGGCTCCCGCTCCGGCATCAGCTGCACCGGTAGCGCCAGCCGCGCCGGCGCAAACCCCGTTCCCGTCATCGGTCCCGCCCGCGGACGCGGAGGCTGCCCGCCCGCGGCCGGCCATCGTGCCCTCTAGCTTGCGCGGGTCGACTGAGCGCATGTCGCGGGCCCGGCAGGTGATCGCGCAGCGCATGGTCGAATCGCTCCAGACCTCGGCGCAGCTGACGACGGTGGTCGAGGCGGACGTCACCGCGATCGCCAGGCTTCGCGGCCGGGCCAAGGCGGCATTCGAGGCCCGCGAGGGCGTCAAGCTCTCTTTCCTGCCGTTCTTTGCCCTGGCGACCGTCGAGGCGCTGAAGGTGCACCCGAAACTCAACGCTGTCATCGACACCGCGTCGAGCCAGGTGACCTACCACGACGCGGAGCACCTTGGCATCGCCGTGGACACTGAACGCGGTCTCATGGTGCCGGTCATCAGGAATGCCGGGGATCTGAACATCGGCGGCCTGGCACGCAAGATCGCCGACCTTGCCGCGCGAACCAGGGCCGGCCAGGTAAGCCCGGACGACCTGTCGGGCGGCACCTTCACGCTGACCAACACCGGCAGCCGTGGCGCGTTGTTCGACACGCCGATCATCAACCAGCCACAGGTCGGCATCCTCGGCACCGGCACGGTCGTTAAGCGTGCGGTGGTCGTCGAGGATTCGACTCTCGGCGAGGTGATCACCGTCCGCTCGATGGTCTATCTGGCGCTGACCTATGATCACCGGCTGGTCGACGGCGCCGACGCTGCCCGCTTCTTGCTCACGATCAAGGAGCGCCTCGAGGAAGGCGCGTTCGAGACCGAACTCGGTCTCTGATCCGCCCGCCAACATGCGGGTCGCCATTACCGGTTCGACCGGTCTCATCGGCACTGCGCTGGCGCACGACCTTGCGGCCAGTGGAGCCGATGTGGTCCGGCTGGTCCGCCGGGCCCCGGCTAGTGCTCAGGAGCTGCGCTGGGACCCGTCCGCTCCCGACGGCGGCCTCAGTCCGGATGCGCTCTACGGCGTCGATGCGGTCGTGCACCTGTCTGGCGCACCGGTGGCCAGCGGCCGCTGGACACCAGCCCGGAAGCAGGAACTCCGCGCCAGCAGGATTGACAGCACCAGCGTGATCATCCGCGCAATGCTCGCCACGCCGAGTCCGCCGCCGGTGCTCATCGCTGGCTCCGCGATCGGCTGGTACGGCGATACCGGCGACCGGGCGGTGGACGAGACGGACCCGAACGGCAGCGGATTCCTGGCGATGCTGGTACGCGACTGGGAGGCAGCCACCTTGCCGGCGAGTGCGGCCGGCATCAGGGTCGCCAGCCTGCGGTCCGGCATCGTGCTGTCCAGTCGCGGCGGGATGCTTCCTCGCCTGCTGCTGCCGTTCCGCCTTGGCCTCGGCGGCAAGTTCGGCGACGGCCGGCAATACATCAGCTGGATTACCCTGAGCGACCACATCCGCGCGGTGCGGTTCCTGCTCGAGCGCTCCGACCTCGGCGGGCCGGTCAACCTAACGGCACCCGCGCCAGCCACCAACGCCGAGCTGACCAGGGCGCTCGCCGCCTGCCTGCACCGGCCCGCGGTATTTGCGGTGCCCGCCGGCGCGCTGCGGCTCGCACTCGGCGAGGTCTCCACCGAGTTGCTCGGGAGTTGCCGGGCCCTGCCAGCGCGACTAGAGCAGGCCGGCTTCAGCTTCGAGCACCCGGCCATCGGACCCGCTCTCGCAGCCGCTGCCGCGGACAAAGCGTCCGGCTGAGGCGGCCAGGCCGGTGCTGTCTTTGGCCCGTCCTGGCCCGGACCGGTTACCCGCCGCGCTGACCGGAGTCGACCTGCTGGGCGATCACCTCGGCGTGCTCAGCCATCAACTCACCCGGCTCCGCAAGCACGTCGCTGAACGGGCGGAGCGGATGTATGCCGACAAGCGGCATCTTCCTGAGGCCTGGCACTGGCCCGCACACGCCCTGGCTGCGGAGCAGGACCGCGTTCGTGGTCCGCAGCAGCCGCCGCGCGAGCAGGATCGCGACTGCCGCCAGCGGAATCTCGACCAGCACTGCCGACAGCAAACTGACCAGGAATCCCTTCGTGCGGGCATCTAGCACCACGTCGAACCACGCGTCGCAGCACAGCAGGGTGGCAAGAACGATCAGGCAGATGATCAGGACCTGGCGGCGCCGCCAGGCGGCCCAGCCGGTAACCAGGAACGCGCAGAGCTCGGCGAGGTCGAAGCCAACCCAGGCGCCGCGCCAGCCGCCGGCCCGGTAATACCGCGGCAGCGTAGTCGCGAGCACACCGATCCAGATGGCCAGGATGACGCAGCACACGATGATGGCGACGAGAAAGATCTTGCGCCGCCGCTCCCCCGCGTGGCTGGCAGCCAGATCCTGATCGTCGAGGGCGGCCAGCGTCTGCCTCAGGCGAAGCCGCTCCTGCGGGGTCATCCGGCGCAGTTCTCGCTCATCGAGCATGGCATGCACCTCCCGCTGACCCTAGCCACACACGGCGGCCGCGCATTCCCGCTGATCGTGCCCGGGAAAGCTGATTGTCACTCCAGCGGTAGCTGAAGGACTCCTCCGCCGCTCTGCGCGTACCGGCGGCCGGCCAGCTACGCGATCGTCACCGGCAGCGTGTCGAAGCCGCGCAGCAGGAATGTCTCCCGCCGCACCGGCTCAGCGGCTGCCGCGATCTTCGGGAACCTCGCCAGCAGGCGCGGAAAGGCCACCGTCCCCTCCAGCCGGGCGAGTGCGGCGCCGATGCAGAAATGCGCGCCGCCGCCAAAGCTCAGCGGTGCCCCCTCCGCGCGAACCGGGTCGAATCTGTCCGGATCGGTAAATTTTCGCGGATCTCTGTTGCCGGCGCCGAGGATCGTCATGACCGAGTCGCCCTCGCTTACGCGGACGCCGGCCAACTGGGTGGGGTAGCCAACCCTGGACGTGAGCTGTACCGGTGAGTCGTACCGCAGGACCTCCTCGACGAACGCGCTGGCCGAGACCAGCCCGTCTCGCACTGCGGCGCCGGCCTCGGGTTGCTGCAGTACCACTTCGAGCCCGTTGCCCAGCAGGTTGGTTGTCGTCTCGAAACCCGCCACCAGCAGTAGCGTGAGGTTGTGCAGCAATTCCGCGTCGGTCAGCCTGCCGTCGTCGGAATCGCTGATCGCCAGCAGGTCTGTGATCAGGTCGTCGCGCGGATTCGCACGGCGCTCGACGGCGAGGCCGGTGAAGTAAGCGAGCAGTTCTACCGCAGCGGCATTGATCGCCGGCAGGGCAGCGGGATCGGGCAACTCGAAGACGCCCGCGAGATCGCGAGCGATCGGCCGGAAGCTCTCCCGGTCAGCTTCGGGAATTCCGATCAGCTCGCAGATCACCGTCACCGGCAGCAGGTAAGCGAAGTCATGCATGAACTCGACAGCCGAGCCGTCGGCTCCGCGCTCGGCCATTGCATCAAGCAGGCCGTCGGCCATGCCTGCGATCGCAGGCTCGAGCCCGGCCACCCTGCGCGCAGTGAACGCGCGCGCTATCAGGCTTCTGATCCGCGAGTGCTTCGGCGCATTGAGGTTCAGGATCCAGTCCATGCCCTGGACGAACACCGGATTGTCACGCCAGCCAGGGAAGTCGCGGTCGAACGTCGCCTCGTCCGATACGCGGAATCCGGCGTCTCGCAAGACCGAGTTGATCGCGTCGTATCCCACCACCACGACAGCGCCCGGCCCCAGGCTTACCACCTCGCCGAGCTCGTGCAAGGCCGCGAAGTGCGGGTACGGGTTAGCCCGGCCTGCTGGCGTGCCCAGCGCGGTAAACATCGCCATTGCGTCCATCGCTGCCTCGTTCCCCTCGGCGCAACCCCGCCGGACTAGCGGCCGGGCGGGCGCGCTGCGGCGAGAACCGGCAATCCGCTGCTAGCGCTGCCCGCCCGCTGAAAACGATAAGTAGTATCGCGTTCTCACGTCAAGCTATATCGCGTTCTTGGCGGCCTCCTGACGACACGCGCGGCCGCAGGGCCCGGTGCTGAGCCGGGCTAAGCTGGCTGCATGCATGACGAGCTGGTGTTTGCCCGCCTCGGTCTCGGTACTCGCACCGTCGGTTACACCGACGCCTGGGAGCTGCAGCGACAGGTCCATCAGCAGCGGGTGGCGGGCCTGATCCCCGATACCTGCCTGCTGCTCGAGCACGAGGCGGTCTATACGGCTGGCAAGCGGACCACGGCGCTGGACCGGCCGGCTGGCGACCCGGGCGCACCCGTCATCGACGTCGACCGCGGCGGGAACATCACCTGGCATGGTCCTGGCCAGCTCGTCGGCTATCCGATCGTCGCGCTCGACGAGCCGATCGACGTAGTCGCTTACGTCCACGGCGTCGAAGAGGCGCTGATCGGCGTGTGCCGGGAGTTTGGCGTTCCGGCCGACCGGGTCGAGGGCCGCCGGGGCGTGTGGGTGACCGGCGGCAGCCAGGACCGGAAGGTTGCCGCCATCGGCGTCCGCGTCGCCAGGGGCGTCACCATGCATGGCTTCGCGCTCAACTGCGACTGCGACCTGTCGTGGTACGACCGCATCGTGCCATGCGGCATCTCCGACGCCTCGGTGACAACGCTGACCGCTGAGGCAGGCCGCAGGATCACGGTGACCGACGTGCTGCCGGCGACAGAGCGCCACCTGGCCGTCGCGCTCGGCGCTAGCACAGTGCGCGCTACTGACGGAGTTCCCGTACTGGCTCCCGCGAGCACAGCAAGCTGACAGCTGCGGCGCACCTTGGATGGGCCGTCCTCGCTTGCTGTCATCCCGGACTGGCCGGCGAGCCATCGAGCGGCACGTACCGCACGCAACCCGACGCCCGGGCGGCGAGGGCAGCGCGCACCCTCCGCAGCGGCAACGAGGGCAGCAAGCCCCCAAGCTGATCGTGCGCCGCGAACGTGTAGTCATCGAGTTCTTCTGCCTGCAACCTGATCCCGGATTCATCGCGCAGCGTGCCGCAGTCGAAGATGAAGTACACACCCGGGCGGGCGCGTGGCCCGTACTCGGGTGCCGGGAGCTGCCAGTCAACCGACAGCAAGGTGCCGACCGGCATAGTGATGCCGATCTCCTCGGCTACCTCTCGCGCACAGCCCTCGTGTGGCGGTTCGCCGAACTCACAGATGCCGCCAGGCAGCGTCCAGTGGTCGCGGTAGTTCGGCTTCACGACCAACAGGTTCCCGGCGATGTCGTGAATCAGCCCGGCAGCCGCTGCCACCACGCCGGGCAGGCTGGAGTGCCAGGCGACCGGCTCCACGAAAGTGTCACCCGCCAATCAGCTTGCCCCGAGCCGGAGGACGGTGAAGTAGGCCCCGACATCGGCGACAGGTACCTGAACCTGGTCGCCAGACGCCATGTCCCGCACGGTTGCGGCTCGGGCCTCGTGCTCGTGCTCGCCATAGATCACTGACCAGCGCGCACCGCTATCGCTCGCCCATTTCAGCTGCCTGCCGAGCTTGGCCGAGGAGCCAAGGTAAACGCTGGCACGCAGACCTGCCGACCGGGCTGCCGCGGCGAGCGCGAACGACTGATCGGCCAGATCGTCCCGCATCACGGTGACCGCCACGTCGAGGCGAGGTCGCGTCGCGGAGTTGTCACCAGCAAGCAGCGGAAGTATCCGCTCGACTCCGATGGACGAGCCGGTCGCGGGTACATCGGGGCCGCCGAGCTGCTGGATCAGGTGGTCGTACCGGCCGCCGCCGCCCAGCGAAACGGCTACTCCGGCCGTGGCGATCTCCCAGATCGGGCCGGTGTAGTAGCTGAGCCCCCGCACCATCCGCGGAGTGAACTTCACGCGGCCAGCCGGGACCTGACCGGACAGCAGCGACATCATCGTGTCGATCTGCTCGAGGCCCGCTGTCCCCTCCTCCGTCTTGCTGAGCGCGACACGGACCCGGTCGGCGGAGTCCGTCCCGGTCAGCGCCCCGACGAGGTCACCAGCCTGATCAGCCGCGAGGCCCCGGTCGATCAGCTCGCTGACGACGTCGCCCGGCGCGAGCTTGTCGAGCTTATCGAGCGAGGCCAGCACGCCTGCACCCATCTCTGGCGGCACGCTGTAGGCCTCAAGCAGGCCCGCAAGTACGCGGCGCGAGTTCAGCAGGACCGTGAAATCGGGCATGCCCAGCTCGGCGAGGGCGTCATGGTGCGCGCTGAGTACCTCCGCGTCGGAGAGCAGAGAGTCAGAGCCGAGAGTGTCAAGATCGCACTGGGTGAACTCGCGGTACCGGTCCTTGCCAGGCCGGTCAGCCCGCCAGACAGGACCTAGCGCGTACCTCTTGTAGGGCGTCGGTAGCTGACTGCCGTAGGCGGCCGCCACCCTCGCCAGCGGCACCGTGTGGTCATACCGCAATGCCAGATCTGCTTCGCCCGACGCCTCATGCTCGCCCCGCCGGAGGATCTTGAAGACCAGCTTGTCGCCATCTTCGCCGTACTTGCCGAGCAGCACGTCCAGCCTCTCGAAGGCGGGCGTCTGAAGCGGCTCGAAGCCGTAGCGACTGAAGACCGATCGGATGACGGCGAACGCGTGCTCCCGGCGTTCCACATCGGCAGCGAGGAAGTCACGTGTCCCTGACGGCGGATCAAACTGACTTGGCATGTCCCTATGGTTGCCGATAGCAGGCCCCGGCGTCATATCGGCCCGCGGCAGACGCCGAACGCGGGTCATGGCAGCGTCCCCGGGTTTACTTCCTGGTGCCGACCAGAAGGGAGTTCGCCAGGTCGGGCAGGACGACCTCGGTCCACACCAGCCGCGATTCGCCCGCGAAGAACTCGCGCTTGAGGTCCTTGTGCCGGAACGCAGAGTCGGGCGGTAGCGCCAGCACGGGAGTGACATCGTCCATCACTATGCGGCCGCCCGGCCTCAGCAGGCTGACCAGCGCGCTGAATGTCGCGGCGTCCCGCACTCCGCTGTCGCTGAAGATCAGGTCGAACGGTCCGAGCGGCGGGAGCAGCTCGGTCCAGTCGCCAGTCAGCACCGTCACCCTGGAGTCGCCCGCCAGCACCGTGGCCGCTGCTTGCGCCCGGACCGGGTCGATCTCGGCAGTCACCAGCGTGCAGTCTGCGGGCATCGCGCCAGCCATCCAGGCCGACCCGATGCCGGCCCCGGTGCCAAGCTCGGCAATGCTGCCGCCAGTGCAGCCCGCGGCCAGCATGGCGAGGAACTGCCCGGTGCCGGGCAGGCTGGCCGAACCGCGGCCGTGGCCAGGATCGTCGCGGGCCACCGGAAAGCCGACCCGCCGCGCTGCGGCGTACGCCTGCCGGACGAGTGCCGGCATCCTGGTAGCTGCCGGGTCGGTCATGTGCGACGACGATACGCTCGCACCGCGAGTAGCACGAACACGATAGCGAACACGATCGGGAACAGTGCCGTGAACCCTCCTGCAGACAGCCGCGCGCCCCGCCGGACAGGCGGGGCGCTCGGCGTTGGAGCTTGCCTCAGACCAGACTGCGGATCGAGCGGCTAAGTCACGGGACGGATCAGCCGGTCGGCCCGGTCGCGAGCGTCACGGTCGCTGCCTGCGTCTGGCCGAACGAGCCGGACCACTCGACCCTGATCTTGTCGCCGGGGTGATACTCCTCCATCACTTTCTGCAGGTCAGAGGCGGATGTGATCTGGTGGCCGCCTACTGAGGTGATGGTGTCGCCCGCCGACAGGCCAGCCTCCGCGCCAGCGGTACCTGGCACCACGCCCGCGATCGTCACACCGTTGGTCGTCTGGCCAAGGCCGTCAGCGCCGGAGCCCGAGCCAGATGCCGAGGAATCGATCTCCACGCCGAGGAAGGCGGTTGCCCCGATGTGAACCGTGGCCGACGACTTTCCCGCCTCGATCTGGTTGGCAATCGAGATGGCCCGGTCGATCGGTATCGAGAAGGCCGTCGTCATCTGCGCGGCCGTCGTGCCGTAGCCGGTCGAACTGCTCGTCGATGCGGCTGTGTCCATGCCCACGACCTGCCCCGCAGAGTCGACCAGCGGGCCACCGGAGTCGCCGGGCTCGATTTCCGCGTCGGTCTGAATCATGCCCACCAGGTGCTCCTGCACGCCGTCAGCGTCGTCTACCGCGGTAATCGTGTTCCCGGTGCTGGTTACCGTGCCAGTTACCAGCGCAGGCCTGCCACCCTTGCCTTCGGCATTCCCGAGCGCCACGATCGGCTGACCTGCCGCTACCGTGGCCGAGTTGCCAAGCGAGACCGTCGAAAGCCCCGATGCCCCGGTCAGCTGCAGAACGGCCACGTCGCTGGTGTCGCTGTACCCCACGACCTTTGCGCGGTAGGTGCGGCCGTTGCCGATGTCCCGCACCGTGATGGACGTGGCACCGGCTACTACGTGGTTGTTCGTCAGCACCTCGCCGGTCGACGTCAGCACCATCCCGGTGCCCGCTGCCTCGGCATGCTGGTAACCGAGGGTCGTTGTGATGTCCACCAGGCCCGGATCGATCCGGCTAGCGATCGCCGAGGTGCTGAGCTCGCTCGCTGTCGAGGCGGTCGTGGCTGTCGTGCCTATCGCTGCCCAGGCCGCGCCGCCCGCCACGAGGGCGGCTGCTGTCACCCCGGACGCCAGGATCAGAGCCCGGCGCCGCGTGCGCTGGGGTGGTGCGGCGTGGTGACCGCCGGGCGTGCTGCCGTAGCCCGGCCACATCGGCGGCGGAGGAGGCGGAGGCGGCGGAGGCGGGATTGCCCCGTAGGCTCCGTAGCCAGCCTGACCCCAGTATCCGGCCTGGCTCCCGTAGCCAGCTTGATCCTCGCCGCTGGCCAGGTGTCCGTAAGCGTTCTGCGGCGCCGGGCCGCCAGCCGGGTCCCCCGCGCCATCCTCATCGTGCGAGCCAAACACGCTGTTCATCCCGAATCGTCCCCTCGGAGACCGTCGTCCACTGCCTCGCCGTCCGCGGCCCTAACTGCTCCGGCGGGCGCTGCTTACACTCCGATAGTCGGCTCCGACGCTTAGCCACCCCTCGCGGCAGCCTGACCGTTGCCTTCCGATCGGTTGAGCGCATCCTGAACGCCGTCTCTGCAAACCTGGTCAGCGCCGGCACCGGGATCACCGCAAGCCGTAATAGGGTGAAAGGCGTGGTACTAGCACCCGAAGGTCGCCGCCTGCTCCGGCTCGAAGCCCGCAACAGCCAGGTGCCGATCGAGCGCAAGCCCCCGTGGATCAAGACCCGGCTCCGTACCGGCCCCGAGTACACCCAGCTCAAGCAGCTAGTCCGGCGTGAAGGTTTGCACACGGTATGTGAAGAAGCCGGCTGCCCGAACATCTTCGAGTGCTGGGAAGACCGGGAGGCAACCTTCCTGATCGGCGGCGACCAGTGCACCCGCCGGTGCGACTTCTGCCAGATCGCCACTGGCAAGCCCGGACCACTGGACACCGACGAGCCGCGGCGGGTGGCCGAGTCGGTGGCCGCCATGGGCCTGCGGTACGCGACTGTGACTGGTGTCGCCCGAGACGATCTCCGCGACGGGGGGTCCTGGCTGTATGCGCAGACCTGCCGGGAGATCCACCAGGCGGTCCCCGGCTGCGGCGTGGAACTGCTCATTCCCGACTTCAACGCCGACCCGGATCAGCTTGCCGAGGTGTTCTCCGCCCGGCCGGAAGTACTCGCTCACAACCTGGAAACCGTGCCAAGGATCTTCCGCCGGATCCGGCCGGGTTTCCGGTACGAGCGGTCCCTTCAGGTGCTTGAGCTAGCGCGCACTGACGGCCTGGTGACCAAGTCGAACCTGATCCTCGGCATGGGCGAGAGGCGCGACGAGATCAGCCAGGCCATGGCCGATCTGCGAGCGGCGGGCTGCGAGCTCATCACTATCACCCAGTACCTGCGCCCGTCGGTCCGCCACCATCCGATCGATCGCTGGGTACCGCCCGAGGATTTCGAAGAGCTCGCAGAGGAAGCGGCCGCGCTCGGCTTCGCAGGCGTCCAGTCCGGACCGCTGGTCCGCTCGTCATACCGAGCAGGCCGGCTCTACCGCCAGGCCATGGAACAGCGTTCCGGCCCGGTATCCTCACGGTCATGGTGAAGAAGTCTGGCGCGGAGGCGCAGAACCCGGCCGACCCCGCGTCGATGGGGCGGATCAAGCAAATACGGATGGTCGCCGGCATCATCCGCAAGCAGAACCCCCGCGCGCTCCCGCTTGTTGTGCTGGCTGGGGTCGGCATCGCGGCTGTCGTCGTCGTCATCGGCTACCTTGTCGGCCTGATCTGGGGTTTCATTCCGCTCGCGCTGGCCGCCGGGCTTCTGGGCGCGATGCTGCTTTTCGGGCGGTTCGCGACTTCTGCGCAGTATGCGGCCCTGGAGGGCCAGCCAGCTGCTGCCGCGGCGGTCCTGCAGAGCCTGCGCGGCGGCTTCACCACCACGCCTGCTATCGCCGCGAACCGCAACATGGACGTCGTGCACCGGACCGTCGGCAAGCCGGGCGTGATCCTCGTCGGCGAGGGCTCGCCGAGCCGGCTGCCAAGCTTGCTGGCTGCCGAGAAGAAGCGGATCTCACGGATCGCGAACCAGATACCGATCTACGACTTCCAGGTCGGCGATGCTGAGGGACAGGTCCCGATCAGGGAGCTGAACAAGAAGATCATGAAGCTGCCGCGCAATCTCAAGGGCCAGGCAGTTGCGGAACTCAACTTCCGGCTCAATGCCCTGCCAGCGCAGCTGCAGATGCCCAAGGGCCCGGTGCCGCGATCAGCACGGATGCCGAAGGCGCCGCGGCCGCGTATCCGTTAGCCGATTGCTCCGGTCAGCGGCGGCACGGGTCCGTCGTAGGTTCTGACCGGGAACGAGGGATTAAAGCCTGATCACAGCGGTGCCAGCGGCTTTGTCCTGAAGGCCTCGCAGGTCCCGGTCCATCATCATGGCGGGCACGACCAGCATCAGCAGCAGGGTCCGCACGAAGGCCCTCGGCAGCCCGACAGGCCGCCCGTCCAGTCGCACTACCCGCAGGCCCGTCAGCCGCTTGCCGATAGTGAATCCGGTAAATGCGGTCAGCAGGCAGTCCTCGACTCCGAAGACCGCTGGCGTCCACAGCCGTGGCTGAGTGAGCACGGACGCCGTATGGCCGGCCTGCGGGTGATAGAAGAACGCGATCGCAATCACACTGCAGACGATCCAGTCGATCAGCAGGGCGCCGAACCTCCTGCTCCAGCCCGCAACCGAGCCACGGCCGAACTCGGGAAGCCCGAAGTTCTGGCCCGGATAGAATGAGTCGTCGGCAGCTCGTCGACCGGATACAGGCGCCTGCTGGTTGGTCACAGGGCTAACGGTAGCCGCTTCGCTGGGCTAGCGAGCCCGTGCCCGCCTTGGTAGCTGAGCCCCTGGCCAGCACTGGACGGCCCACTGCGAGGCCCAGGATCCCAAGCCCGCCCGGATTCGGCGTAACACCGGCGAAACACAGGGGACACGGTCAGGAAACTGACCGCCGCTAACGTCCTACTCGGTCCCCGGATGGCGGCGCGGCTCGGTTGCGCAGACGCACTACCGGGCGGCATCGACCGGGAGGCGGCACCAACGGCGCCCGCGGCCACCACCGTGGCGGCGCGTAAGGAGAGCTGATGTTCACAAGCGGCGACGAGGTACTGCGGTTCATCGAGTCCGAGGGGGTGCAGTTCGTCGACGTGCGCTTCTGCGACCTGCCCGGCACGTTGCAGCACTTCACCGTGCCTGCTGAGTCCTTCGACGAGGCCGTCTTTACTGAAGGCCGGATGTTCGACGGCTCGTCAATCCGGGGTTTCCAGCAGATCCACGAGTCGGACATGCTGCTGCTGCCCGACCCGAGCACCGCGGTGCTGGACCCGTTCCGGACGCACAAGACGCTCAACCTGACGTTCTTCGTGCATGACCCGCTGACCGGAGAGCCGTACAGCCGCGATCCTCGCAATGTCGCTCGCAAGGCCGAGGACTACCTGCGCGGCAGCGGCATCGCGGACACGGCCTACTTCGGCCCGGAGGCCGAGTTTTACATCTTTGACTCGGCCCGTTATGAGACTGGCCCGAACCAGGGCTACTACCACATCGACTCGATCGAGGGCGCCTGGAACACTGGCCGCGACGAGCCAGGCGGAAACCTGGGCGCCAAGCCGGCCTACAAGGGCGGTTACTTCCCGGTGCCGCCGATGGACCACTACACCGACCTGCGCTCAGAGATGGTGCGCAAGCTGATCGACGTCGGCATCACTGTCGAGATGCAGCACCACGAGGTCGGAACAGCCGGCCAGGCAGAGATCGACATCAAGTTCGACACCCTGCTGAAGATGGCCGACAACCTGATGCTCTACAAGTACGTGGTCAAGAGCGTCGCAAGGTCGGCTGGCAAGACGGTCACCTTCATGCCGAAGCCGCTGTTCGGCGACAACGGCTCGGGCATGCACTGCCACCAGAGCCTGTGGAAAGACGGCGCCCCGCTGTTCTACGACGAGGTCGGCTATGCCGGGCTGTCGGACACCGGCCGCTATTACGTCGGCGGCCTGCTCAAGCACGCGCCGTCGCTACTGGCTTTCACGAACCCGACGACGAACTCCTACCACCGGCTAGTGCCCGGTTTCGAGGCGCCAGTCAACCTGGTCTACAGCCAGCGCAACCGGTCGGCCTGCATCCGGGTCCCGATCACCGGGCCGAACCCGAAGGCCAAGCGGCTGGAGTTCCGTGTCCCGGACCCGTCAGCCAATCCGTACCTGGCGTTCGCCGCCATGATGATGGCCGGGATCGACGGGATCCGGAACAAGATCGAGCCGCCTGAGCCGGTCGACAAGGATCTGTACGAACTGCCGCCGGATGAGGCCAGGGCCATCCCGCAGGTGCCGGGCTCGCTGGAGGCCGTGCTGAGCAACCTGGAAGCCAATCACGACTTCCTGCTCGAGGGCGGCGTGTTCACCCCGGACCTGATCGAGACCTGGCTGGACTACAAGCGCTCCACCGAGATCGACGCGATCCGGCTGCGCCCGCACCCGCACGAGTTCGAGCTGTACTACGACGTGTAGCCGTCCTGTCGGCGCTGACCTGGTGTGATTCCGGGCCAGCGCCGCTCAGGCCCGTCGTTGCGGCGCAGATGAGAAACGGGCAGCCGCCCAGCTCGGCGGAGATCCGTCGGGTGACTCAGCGGGCGCTGCACCCGGAGGGCTCGTGGGCGCCTGGGCGCCAGTTCGAGCGCATTCCGGAGTTGGGGCCGCAGAAGCACTGGACAACCCGGTGCCTGCTCCGCGGCCTGGAGCAGGGCGGCTCAGTCAGCTGCTAGCCAGAGACTGCTGGCCCTGCCGGACCTGATTGCGGACTGCCGGGGCCAGCAGTACAACCGTCTGCGCGATCAGGAAGGCCCACAGGCCGGTGTCGTAGGCGCTCCACGACACCGCGCCGAACAGCATCAGGAGCAAGACCAGGACGTTGAGCGCGAGCAGGACGACCCAGGCGATGCGGCTGCCGCGCCAGACGCGCCAGGCAAAGAAGGCATCGGTAATCGTCCACCCGCCCTGCTGGGCGGTCAGGTTGATGTGGGAGTTGATAGTCGCCCCGGCCGTCGCGGTGTAGGCCCAGAGCGCGATGTCCAGCACCATAAAGGCGATCAGCAGCGCGCCAGCATTTTTGCGCCACAGCCGGGACATGGTCTCACCTCCACGATCAGGAGAGTCGCGGTCAATAGTGCGCTCGCGAGTCCGTTCCCGCAACTCGCTTCGCGGTGAGCGTGCCCGGCCTGGCGGGTCACTCGCTCGCGTGTTCTACTTCAAGGCGTGGAACTGCAGGAACCCGCAAGAAGGCCCTCGTGAGCGACTCAGCCGGGGACCGGCTGATCGCCGCCGTGATCTCCGGGGCCACCAGCCGTCACAGGCCACTGTCCGGCCGCTACCCGGCGGGTGAGGCAGCCCCGCGGTTGCCGACGTCCGGGCCGGTGACCGGTACTCGTTTCGCGGACAGCCTGCCGGCCGGTAGGCGTAGCTTGTGGCCGTGGACTCTTACAGCAGCAGTGACGTAGTGCCGGAACGCCGCTACTTACGGCGGCGGCGGCTGCCAACGGTTGGTGTCACCAGCGGCGCGATGCCGTACTCCACTGACGCAGGCCGGGTCGCGCACCTGGCCCGGCAGGAAGCCGTGAGACTCCGCCACAACTACGTCGGGACGGAGCACATTCTGCTCGGCTTGATCAGCGAACAGAACGCTGCAGTCACAACCCTGCAGTCACTGAGAGTTGACCCCGACGCGATACGCCAGCAGGTCGATGAGATCGTCGGGACCGGTAACGAACACGTCGCTGTCCGGATCGGCGGCGAGATTGCCACCGACGGCGATCTCGGCTCATACGTCACCCCGCGGGCCAAGCGCGTCCTGGAACTGTCGAGCCTTGAGGCCCTGAAGGCCGGCGCAGACCACATCGGCGCGGAGCACGTCCTGCTGGGCCTTATCCGGGAGGGTGAGGGCGTTGCGGCGCAGGTGCTGGTGAGGATGGGCGCGGACCTGAACCGTGCACGGCGGTACGTCCGAAGCGCCCGAGCAACGCCTGCGTAACCGCCCAGCAAGGCTGCCGCGCCTACGGTGGCGTGCGTGGCAACGATCTGAATAGACCCTGACCTTGCGGCCCTGGCCGCGAGTCACCCGATGCTAGAAGCCTGCCAACCGGTTGCCTGGAGCTATCGCGCATCCAGCGGCGGGGGATGTCCCGGCTGCGCAGTTGGCGCTAGGGAAGATCACGCGGAGAGCAGTGAGCAGGATCGCCACTGCGATCAAGGCGAGGAAAACGGGCAGCACCCGGCTAGCGAACCGCATCACGAAAACATTATGCATCTGGCTCCGGGCCGGGATCCTCGATAGCAGGTTGCTGCTGTCTGGCGATGAACGCCGCGAGCTGGACGGCATCAAGTGGCTGATGCAGGTGCAGGCGGACCTGCGGTGCGGGCAGCGCAGGCCCCGGTTCTGATCGGGCGGAGCCGGTCCGCTGAGGGCGGCCGACGCCCTTGCACACCCGCACCGGGCGTGGCCGTTTCCTGCCCCGGCGCATGACGATGCGCCTGCCGCGGCAGCGCCAGCAGCGGCCGAACGGGTGCACCCACAGCGACAGCAGCCAGAGCGCCGGGACGGCGAGGCCGATGAGGACGTGAGACCGGCGGTCAGCATGGGCGGTCGCCCGCTCCGGGTGCCCCAGGGCGACGCCGGCGGAGAACCCGGCACCGTAGCCAGCCGAGTACCCGGCGCCGTAGCCGTCCGCGTAGCCGTCCTCGTAGCCCTTGCCGTGGGCCGACTCGTAGCCGAGCTTGAACATCCGGCACGGCAGCCGGGGACAGCTGTCGTCCTGGCACCGCTCGGCGAGGTGCTGTGCGGTGCCGGGCGGCGCGGTCCTGCTGGTGAACCCCATGGGGCCGGTCGTCCTCTCGTATCGGTGCCTTGTGTGCCGCGCGGCACACCGCAGGTCCGGCGGTCAGGGAACCGCGACGCGAGCCGGACGGCGGCCTCGGCCCATTGCAGCCCGGTGTCGTTCGTGGGTTCCTTCCGGTTACAGCGGATGGGGCCAAGCCTCGGCTGTGTGCTGACACACGCGGCCGAGCAGCTTTCTCGTTCGGATTGCGATCAGTGAGAGTTCAAGATCAAGGCCCTTCGAAGGCCCTTGGCACCACCGCAAAATTCCGTTCAGGATCAACGTCAACCAACGCTTGCCAACGTCTAGTTTCTGCAGCTCAAGGACCGATTCGACGCTCTGGCCCGTGGAGACTTCTGATGCACTACGGGTTCGAGCTGTACTACGACGTCTGATCTCCCCGGTTCCGTTCCGCCCCGGCCAGAGCGCCCCGGTTCCGGCCGTCGGCTGTAAGGGTCTCGCACCATTGCCCGCCATTAGTGGAGGCCAATATGCGTTACTCGGTTGGGTCTTGCTCGCTACTGGGTGAACTGTCACACTTTGCTGCGACACTGGTACGAGGGGGCCCGTCCAGCGGGCAGAAAGCAGCTGTGTATGTCACAGATCTGGCGATGGATTGCGCCATTGGCGGCAGCCGGGGGTCTCATTGCGGGACTGGCAACAACTCCGGCGGCAGCCAGCACGGCCACAGGCAGCATCATCACGATCAATGCCACCTCACCGCACTATCCGGGCCTGCGGGCCAAGGATCACGGCAAGGTTTACGGGTACGCGATCGTGATCTACAAGGGCGCGAAGACGGAGAAAAGAGCAACGATCAGCGGCACCGTCACGACGACGGCCACCAATGACACTGCCACCCTGCTCGCGGAGCCCTTCGGCACCAAGACCTTCACTGCCGTGGGGTCGCCGGTCACGCTGACTCCGGTGAGCGGCGTCGCGTCCTATTCCTTCAACGTCACGCCGTCGGTCGCGACGCAGTACAAGGTGCAACTGGCCGGCACGGACACCGAGGCCTCCGCGCCGGCAAACGTCTATGTCAGTGCTGGCGGCCGCTTCGCTGGAGTGCGCAAACGCTGCAGCTCGACCAAGTGCACGTTCTCGTTCCGCCTCTACACCTACGTGCCCACGTCGAAGGCCTACAAGACCGAGTCCGGTAAGCACTGGTACGAGTACCTGGCCGTCGGCTATCCGCGCGTGCCCAAGGACTACACACTCAGCAAGACCGCGAAGGTGACCAGGGCGAAGAAGGTCAACCGACTCGAGTACGTGCAGACGTTCACGTACTACATCCCGCTCCGAGGCACCGCCATCACCAACTGGATCCCCAACGCATGCGTAAAGGACACCGAGTCCAAGGATGGCCTAGGCCTGCCTGGCCGCCACGGCTGCGGCGCCAAGCACGTCAGCCGCAGCGTCCTTTATCTCGGCTAGCCGGTTGACGCGGCCAGCTTGCCCGGCTACCTGAATCCAGGCAAGCTGGCCGGCGTGACTTCAAGCCCCGACCCGGACGCCGCGCAGATCGAACAGCAGTTGCGCGAGGCCGGCTCTCCCGAGCGCGCGGCCGGCGAGCAGAACTACCTGAAGAGCAAGCTTGAGTTTGCTGGCACCACAGTTCCGCAGGCACGCGCGATCGTGACCGCCTGGCGGCGGGCCCGCCCGCAGCTGACCGGTCAGCGTGTTACCGAGGTCGCCACGGCGCTCTGGGACGGCCCCATCTTCGAGTGCAAGATGGCCGCCGTCCTGCTGCTCACCGATCGGCGCGCGCTGCTCCAAGCCGACGACGCGACACTGGTCGAACAGATGCTGCGCACCGCTGGCACCTGGGCACTAGTCGACGGGCTGGCCGCCGACGTGATGGGCAGCCTGGTCGAGCGCTTCGGCGACCGGCTGCACCCCGTCCTTGACCAGTGGGCGACTGACCCGGACTTCTGGGTCCGCAGGTCCGCGCTGCTCGCGCTGCTGGTACCACTCCGCCGCGGTGATCCCGCGAACTTCGGGCGATTCGCCGGCTACGCCGACGCCATGCTGACAGAGCGCGAGTTCTTCATCCGCAAGGCCATCGGCTGGGTACTGCGCGAGACCGGGAAACGCCAGCCTGATCTGGTAGCCGATTGGCTCGCAACGCGGGCACACCGGGCATCCGGCGTCACCATGCGGGAGGCAGTCAAGTGGCTGCCAGCAGACCAGCGGGCCGCGCTCATGGCTGCTTACCAGGAGAGTTCGCGGAAGGCCGGGTAGAGCGGCAACTCCGGCGCGTGCCAGTCGTCGGTCGCCGCCAGCAGCGACCGCGCCAGTGCCGCGATCGCTGGCAAATCTCCGGCCGGCTCGAGCTCGGCCAGCAGAGCCTGCCACCGATGGCGGATGAGCTGGCGGGTATGCGGCGAGCGCTGGTCAGGGTTCATCGGCACGTCCGCCGCTATCGAAGGGCGAAGCAGCCGGGCCGTGGATGACATCGTCCAGGCAGCGACAGCTCGCCGCAGACCTGGCTGCCATACCTCGTCGTTGGCCAGGTCCGGCCAGACCGAGCTGACCTGCTGGCGGTAAGCGGCTTCGGCCTCGGCGCTCAGCTCGGCCGGGAACCGGAAGACGCACCAGCAGGTGCTGAACGGCATCGTGATGTACGCCGCGTCCAGGAATGCCGGGTGGAATCCGGCTTCCTCGAAATCGATGAAGCAAACGCCTGCAGTGGACAGCAGGTTGTTGTCCGGGCAGATGTCGCCGGGCGAGAACACCGCGTACCGGTCCGCTCCAGCCGCGGCGGCCACTTCGGCGAGCTCCTGGTCCAGCTCGCCTGAACGTCGGACGCCGATGCTGGCCGCACTCTCGGGTGCGGCGAGCACCCGGCCGGGCAGGCCGGCCAGGTGCCGTTCGTCAGGCCGGCCCGCTAGATAACGTGCCGTCGTCGCGTCAAACTCTGCCCGGCGCGCGTTCGCCACGACCGACAGCCGGCCGCACGCCGCGGCCCAGTCAAGCATGGCCGTTCGCGCTGCCGTCGCTGAGTCGCCCAGCAGCACGTTCGCGAGACTGCGGCCGGAACCGAGGTCGGACATCACCAGCAACTGCCGGCCGACATCAGCGCCGAGGAATGCTGGCGCCAGAGCACTGCCCGCGGCGACTTCGAGGCCAGCCGCCTCGGCCGCGAAACAGCTGGCGCCCTCCTCGGTCCGCGGGTACGTCTTGACCACCACTGTGCCGCCCCGGTCAGCGCGACCGGTTGCCGCTTCCCGGCAGCGCAGGACCACTGCCTCCTCGCGCCCCTCGCTTATCTCGACGGGTTCAGCGAGCGGCCTGCCCAGCACGGCCGATGCGGCCGCGACAATCTCTGCTACCGAGTCCCCCAGCGACTTTGGTTCGTCAGCCACGCCGGGCACGCTCCATTCCGTGGCGGCGGCGAAGCGCAACCGCTCGTTACCCGTAGAAAAGTCGTTGCATCACTGCCCTGGCCTGCCGGGCGGTTCTGCGCCAGTCCTGAACGAGATCCTGCGAGCCGCCGGGCGGGTAGCCGAGTACCTGAGCGACCGCCGCAAGGTCGACAGGCAGCGTCGGCAGGGTATCTGACGGCCGCCCGCGGACCAGCATCACGGCGTCCCTGATCCGGCTCGCCAGCAGCCAGGACGCGGTGAGCGTGGCCGCATCGCCCGCCGACACCAGCCCGGCCGAGCTCGCCGCCGCCAGCGCCGCGTGGGTCCGGGTGGTACGCAGCTGCGGCACCGCGGTCGCGTGCCGCAACTGCAGGAGCTGGGCGACCCACTCCACGTCGGCCAGGCCGCCGGGCCCGAGCTTCAGGTGCAGTGCGGGCTCGACCCCGCGCGGCATCCGTTCGGCCTCCATCCGCGCCTTGATCCGGCGGATCTCCCTGATGGCCCCTTCGTCAATCCCGCCGTCGGGGTAGCGGATCTGGTCCGCCATCGCGATGAAACTAGCGCCGACGCCGGGATCGCCGGCTGCGAACTCGGCCCGCAGCAGCGCTTGTGCCTCCCACGGCACCGACCATCGCCGGTAATAGGCCTGGTACGACGCGAGCGTGCGAACCAGAGGCCCCTGCCGGCCCTCCGGGCGCAGTCCAGCGTCGACCAGCAGCGCGGGGTCCGGGCCGGGCTTGCTGAGCAGTGCACGGAGGTTCTCGGCTACCGCATGCGCCGCCCTGGTGGCGGCCTCAGCTGGTGCGCCTGGCAACGGATCATGCACGAACAGCACATCAGCGTCGCTGGCATAACTCATCTCATGCCCGCCGAGCCGGCCCATCGCGATGATCGCCAGCCGTGTCGGCAGCGGGCCGCTGACGCGCTCGGCCTCAGCTACTGCGGCTTGCAGCACCGCCTTGATGCTCACCTGTGCCACCGCGGTCAGCGCCTCGCCAGTGTCCTCGATCCCGGCGAGCTTGAGCACGTCGGCGGCAGCGGTGCGCAGCAGCTCCCGGCGGCGGATCGCCAGCACCGCGCGAGCGGCTGTCTCCGCGCTGTCGTGCCGCCGGACCGCGGCCCACGCCTCGTCGAGCAGTTCCGCCGCCGGGCGGTGCACGAGCTGCGCGTCATCGCCGAGCATCGCCACCGCCTCCGGCGCCCGGAGCAGCAATCCGGTCACGTACCGGCTGGAAGCCAGCAGCCGGGCCATCCGCTGCGCCACGATCGCGTTGTCACGCAGCAGCCGCAGGTACCACGGTGACCTGCCGAGCGCCTCGCTGACCTGCCGGAACGCAAGAAGCCCGGCTTCTGGCTCCGGCGCGTCGGCGAGCCATCCGAGCAGCAGCGGCAACAGCGTCCGCTGCATCGCCGCTTTCCTCGACACTCCGGCAGTGAGCGCTTCGATATGCCGCAGCGCCCCGGCCGGGTCGGCGTAGCCGAGCGCCTCGAGCATGTCCCGCGCCGCCTCGGGCCGCAGCCGCGTGGCCTCTCCGGGCAGCCGAGCGACAGCATCAAGCAGCGGTCGGTAGAACAGCTTCTCGTGCAACTGCCGGGCCTGGCCCGCGTGCAGCCGCCATTCGGCGATCAGCTCAGCGGTCGGGTCACCGCCCCTGGCCGGGTCTGTCGCCTCGGCGCGCGATGCGCTTGTCGTGTTCTCGGCAGCGCCCGGTCCGCTGCCGGTCCCGATGGCAGGACTCGCTGCAATCTCCGCCAGCGCCGTCGCGGTAACAGGGGGAGCCAGCTGCATGCGCCGCAGCGCCCGGCCGATCTCCCGTAGCACTACCGGGTCTTCGGGCAGCAGGTGCGTGCGCCGCAACCGGCGCAGCTGCAGCAGGTGCTCGACCCCGCGGAGGAAGCGGTACGCAGCTGCCATCGCCGCGGCGTCGGTCCGGCCTACATATCCGCCTGCTGCCAGCGCGGCGAGCGCAGGCAGCGTGGCTGGTTCGCGAAGCGTGTCGTCCGCGCGGCCATGCACGAGTTGCAACAGCTGAACTGCGAACTCGATGTCACGGAGGCCACCTGGCCCGAGCTTGATCTCACGTCCGGCTACAGTCGCCGGCAGGCTCTCCACCACCCGGCGGCGCATCGCCTGCACGTCAGTCACGAAATCATCGCGCTGTGCGGCATGCCACACCATCGGTGTCACGGCTGCGAGGTAGTCCGCACCGAGCCCGGCGTCCCCGGCCACGAACCTGGCCTTGAGCAGAGCCTGGAACTCCCACGTCTTCGCCCACCGCTGGTAATACGCGCGGTGGCTGGCGACCGTGCGGACCAGCGGGCCGTCCCGGCCCTCGGGCCGCAGGTTCGGGTCGACGGGGAACAGCAGACCCTCCGGCGTCGACTGCGAGCAAACCCGGATCATGGCGCTCGCCAGCGCGGTCGCGCTGCGCAGCGCGGCAATGTCACCGCCGCTCGCCGCGTCGTCTCCAGCGGCGGCGCCAGAGGCTGCCGCCGGGCCGGCTACGAAGATCACGTCGACGTCACTGGCATAGTTCAGTTCCCGCGCCCCGCACTTTCCCATCGCGATGACGGCGAGCCTGGCCGGCGGCAGCCCTGGCGGCAGTTCGGTGCGAGCAATTGCCAGCGCGGCCACCAGCGCGGCAGTGGCAAGGTCCGACAGGCCGGCCATCACCTCGTCCAGTGATCTCGCGCCGGTCAGGTCGAGGGCCGCGAGCTGCAGCAGCCGCCGCCGGTAGGCGATCCGAAGCGCGGTCGCAGCGTCGGATGCGCCCCGGCTCGCTACGGGCTCCGGCCCGTCGGCTGCGCCGACCGCTGCGAGCAGCTCGCCGGTCAGTTCGCCCGCGGCATTATCGTCCGGGAACGAGCACTGCCCGGCCAGCAGCCGCCAGTCACCCCGATGCCTGCTGAGGTGATCACCAAGTGCGGCGCTCGCGCCAAGGACGCTGACCAGCCGGTCCCGTAGCCCGGCGTCGTCGCGCAGGGCCTGCCGCAACTCGCTGTCCGGCTCCATCCGGGCCAGTGCCGCAAGCGCCAGGTCCGGGTCGGCCGCGCTCGACAGCGAGTGCAGCAGCACCCTGTCCGGACCCTCGCCCGGGCTGCTCTCCGTGCCGCCGGTCTCCGCGCCGTCGACCGCCAGCCCGAGATCGGCGAGCAACGCCTCGGCACGGGCCGTATCGGCAAAGCCCATAGCCGCAAGGTGCCCGGCCAGCGTCCCTCGCGGCATGCTCACTCCAGCACCGTAGCGAGCCAGCAAGGCAGGCGCCCAGCCAGCGTCATGCAGCCAGTTCCGGCTCACCCGCCTGGCGGCGTTCCTCAGCGATCCGGGCGTTGGCGAAGCAAGCCCAGATCGTGAAGTCCAGGTCGAGCTTGTCGCCTAGGCCTGCTGGGATAATCGTGTACGCGGCGATGTGGGTGGTGTGCTGGCAGCTTATGTCGCCCTCGGCTTGATTACCGCTCTGACCCGATTCCGCGAGTAGCGCGCGCAGTTGATCTTGGGCAGTAAAGATGATCTTTGCCGGGATCGTTCGCGGTGTGCGGGCAGGCCGGGTGCCCGAGTGTCGCGCCGGGCTCGCGTTTTACGGGTTCCGGGTCGGGGCCGTGCGGGCCGGGATGGTCAGACATCGCCGGCCGGGCCCGGAGGCGTGCGAGGATCTCGGCCAGCAGGCCATGTCCTGGCGGGAGCCGGAGGATGAGCTGCCCGGCGTGGCGGGTCAGGCGGCCGGGGACGGCGATCAGCCGCCAGCGCAGGGTCTCGATCATGGCCTTGCCGCCGCGGACGCCGTGACCGGCCACGATCTGCTGGCCGCGGGTGCTCGCGGTGAGCTGGTGCAGCCACCCGGCGATGCTGGCCGCGAGCAGCGCGCCCCACATCCAGGCCTGATTGACCTGTGGATATCCGCTGGGGAGATGCCGGAGGGCGGCGCCGTGCTTGCCATCCCGGAACACGTTCTCCACCGTGGCCCGCTGCCGGTACCAGTGCTCCACGGCGACGGCCTTGCCCGGGGTGGAGACGTCCAGGCTGGTCAGGATGAACGAGTAGGCGTAGATCGCGTCAGCGTTTTTCAGCTCGGGGAACGGCAGCGCCCGCTGATCGGGGTGCAGGGTCCGCCGCCGCCGCGACCGCGGGTCCGCCGACACCTGGCCGGGGTCCAGGCGGACCCGGCGGATTAGCAGCCTGGTCGCGACGGGCCACCAGTCCGGGCAGTAACCGGCGACGGCGACCTGCGCGGCGTGCATGCCGGCGGCATCGTGCCAGTCGTCGTCGCTGATGCCGTCCAGCAGCCGCCACAGCGGCGCGATCCGCTTCGCGCCGATCGCAAAGCTGATGTGCTCGTCCCGGGCCGCGCGGGCCAGCGCGCCGGCGAAGTACCCGGCGTCGGCGCGCACCGCGACCCGGCCGGACTCGCGCGCGACCGCGGGCAGGCAGGCCAGCGCCCGGCGCAGCAGATCCGGCGCGGTGGCGCGCACGTCATCGGTCCCGGAGCCCAGGTCAGCGGCCAGCACGATCTCGGTCTGCGCCCAGATCGCCACGTGCGGGCGGCCGACCCGCTGCCCCTGGTGGTTATAGGCCACGCCGCGCTTCTTTGACCCGTAGACCTCCACGTCGGTGGCGTCCAGGTCGATGGTGACCGGCCCTCCGGTCAGCGCCGCTGCCCGCTTCGGGCTCAGCAGCCCGAGCATCCGCTGCGTGACCACGGCCAGGCCGGTCTCCACCTTCAGCCACTGCGCCGGCGTGACCCGGCGGGCCAGGCCAGTCAGGAAGTCCTCCCCGGCCAGCTGCGCCGCCGCGATCCCGGCGAGCAGCTCCCCGGCCCCGAACCCCCGGTCGCGCTGCTTCACCGGCCCGACCTCGCCATCGATCGCCTCGCACCTATCGGCATTCGCGAGCGCGTGCCACCTCGCGCATCAGGAGACCGGGGTGACCTCGACGTCCACCCAGCGAACCTCGCCGTTGTCCTTGCTGTCGAAGGAGTACGGGTACAGGAACGTCCCGGTGTTCGACGAGTCGTTGTCCTGGTAGGTGCTGTTGCTTGGCACCAGCGTGCCGGCCGGCACGCTGGACAGGGATCCGTTCGCCTGCGCGACGGACGCCTTGGCCAGGTTCGGCGAGTAGATCGGCCCGTTGCTGATGCCGCTCGCCGAAGCGGGCCCCGGCGTGCCAGTGTCGAGATTGGCGCCGAAGTAGAACACCAGCTCGTAGAAGAACGGGGCGCCGCCCTGGGACCAGATCGTGGTCTTGTACTTTCCGGCAGGCAGCGTGAGGCCGCTGTAGGAGGACGACACCCAGCCGGATGCCGGGCTTGCCCGACCAGCCGGGAGAAGCCTTACGGGTGTTGGGCACCATGTTCTGCGTGCTGACGTCAAAGATCGCGCACTCGTTGGGCAGGACGGTCGCGCCTGGCGGGCTGTAGAACCAGATCTTGTCCAGCTTGCACCGCTCGGACAGCCAGAACTCCGTGCCGCAGCTCTGCTGGAACTCGTCCAGAGTTGCAGCGGCACCAGGGATGACCGGGAAGTTCGGCCATAGACGGTAGGACGTGCCCTTCGGGCTGCTGGTGGTGACCTGCAGGTCCATCCAGAAGTTGCTGGACTGGCCATCGCCGAGGCCCGGCATGTGCCTGGTCGGATCGTCGCCGGCAACGCTGAACAGTGCCTGGGCCCCGCCGAATGGCACCGGATGCGACCCGGAGATGTCGGAATAGGCAAGCAGCGGGCCGCTCTTGATCCCCGCGTGATACCGCTCGCCCTTGCCGAACGAGTGCTCGGTGATGGGGAAGTCGTTCTTCAAGCCGGTGGCCGCGACATAAGTGGCGCCGATAGCCAGCGGGACCGGCCGATGCAAAGAGATGAAGTTCCACCGGCCGGCATGCAGCCGCCTGGCCTCGGCCGTCGCGCTCTTGATCAGCTGGCCCTGCAGATCGCCATCGCCCGGGTAGGCCTGCCAGAGGGCGAACTTCTGCGCCTTGGTGGACTGGTGGTGGTGGCACACCCACCACCAGAATCCCTCCAGCCAGCAGCCGCCTGTGGTCGCCTCGAAGGCCACGCCGGCCAGGAACGAACCCTTATAGGACGCCGGAGTCCGCGGCCCGTTCGTATGCGGGAACAGCCGGTGGGTGATGCGCGCATGCGACCGGCTCTCCTGCGCTTCCGCCGGCAGCGCGCCGAGCGCGCCTGCCGCGGCAGCGCCGACTGCCGCCACGCCGATGAGCCTGCCCATGGTGCGGCGGCTGACCTCTGTCCGCGGCGCCGCGGCGCTGTCGTCGCGCTCGCCGTCAAAGTCTTGCTGGGATGCGGCTGCATCGTAAGTATCGATGGCGATTCTCCATTTAAAGCCCGCTCCGAATGCCTACTCGGACGCTACCGCGCAGACAACAGCGGATCAGTGAATTGCGCATCTTGCCGCATGCGCCCGGTCGGCGGCGGCATGACACGATGCCAGGGTGAGCGAAGACCACAGCGGGGAGCTCGAACTAGCTCGGCGATTTGTGGTTCACCTTGATACATCGGTTCTCGCTGTCTACCCCGACTTGGAGACCTAGCCAATGCCCGGTCATCTCACTGCATCTGGTGTGCGAGCGGGATCATGCCGATCGCCGCCAGGCAGGGCACCCGTGGCTCGGCAAGTCCAGCGGGATGAGTGGGCCTGGTCTGTAGCGTCGGTTGGAAGCCGTGCGAGTGTCCCGAGGCGCAAGCGGCCAACCTTGGGCACTTGTGGGTCAGATGCCATGCGGTAGTCGGCTGCACTTCGATTTGGTATCGGCCCGCACAGCCCGAAGTCTGCCTAGCGCCGCCGCAGCCGGCAGGCGACCAGCCCGTAAACAGTCAGTAGGACTACCCAGATCACCAACAGCGGCGCGGGATTGCCGCCCGCAGTCTTGAGCAGCCACCACGCCGCGAGACTCAGCGGAGCCCCCGCCACGACTGACCCTGTAATAACCCCGGCAAAATTGTTCCGCTGCTTGCTCAGGCGCGCCGGATCGATCTCCCGTCGACGCGGTGTGGCCTTGCTGGCTAGCTGCTGCTCGACCCGCGCCTCGATGTGCTGATCGATCCTGGCCAGAAAGGACTCCACCACAGCGTCGCCGTAGTCGGGCCCAAGCTCACCATGCACCTCAGCGGCGGCACGAATGTCCTCAGCGGACAGCGGCAATTCACCCATAGGCGCAAGCTACTCGAATTCTGGGAGTTCGCCAGGAAGGCACGCTGGCCTCTAGCTGCAAAGATGCACGTCATGACAGGTCAGCCGACCTGATACCGACAGTTCCGCGGAAACGCCGATGATGTCAGAGGATGCCGTACCGGTCCAGCTCGAACGGTGTGACCTGCCGCCGGTACTCATGCCACTCTTCGCGCTTGTTACGCAGGAAGAAGTCGAAGACATGCTCCCCCAGCGTGTCAGCGACGAGCTCGCTGCCCTGCATCACCGAGATCGCCTCGGACAGATTCTGCGGCAGCGGCGCGATGCCGAGCGCATGCCGCTCAGTCGACGTCAGCGCCCAGACGTCATCCTCGGCGCCAGGCGGCAGTTCATAGCCATCCTCGACGCCCCGCAGGCCGGCCGCCAGGATCACAGCGAACGCCAGGTAGGGGTTGCACGCGCTGTCGATCGAGCGGAACTCGATCCGGGTCGCGTTGCCCTTATTCGGCTTGTACATCGGTACCCGGATGAGCGCTGACCTGTTGTTGTGGCCCCAGCAGATGTAGGCAGGCGCCTCGCCGCCAGCGCCGGCAATCCGCTCAGTACCGCCCCAGAGCCGCTTATAGGAGTTCACCCACTGGTTGCACACCGCGGTGATCTCAGCGGCGTGCCGGAGCAGGCCGGCGATGAACGCCTTGCCGACTTTTGACAGGTGGTACTCGCCGCCCGGCTCGTAGAACACGTTGCGGTCGCCCTCGAACAGCGACATGTGCGTGTGCATGCCGGAGCCGGGGTACTCGGTGAACGGCTTTGGCATGAACGACGCGTAGACGCCCTGCTGCAGCGCCACCTCTTTCATCGCCAGCCGGAACGTCATGATGTTGTCCGCGGTGCTCAGCGCGTCGGCGTAGCGCAGGTCGATCTCCTGCTGGCCAGGCGCGCCCTCATGGTGGCTGAATTCCACTGAGATGCCGAGCGCCTCCAGCATCGAGATGGCTTCGCGCCGGAAGTCATGCGCGATCCCGTGCGGGGTGTGGTCGAAATAGCCGCCCGAGTCGATCGGGCGCGGCCTCGCACCGGGCTCCGGCTTCTCCCGCAGCAGGAAGAACTCGATCTCAGGATGGGTGTAGAAGGTGAAGCCAAGCCTGGACGCATTCGCCAGCGCGCGCTTAAGTACGTACCGGGGGTCGGCGTAGGACGGTGCGCCGTCCGGCAGCATGATGTCGCAGAACATCCGGCCAGTCCCGGCCTTGTCGTTGCCGACCGGCATCAGCTGGAAGGTCGACGGATCCGGCTTGGCTAGCATGTCCGCCTCGTAGACCCTGGCGAATCCCTCGACTGCCGATCCGTCGAAGCCGATGCCCTCGGCGAATGCCCCTTCGAGCTCGGCCGGCGCGACAGCTACCGACTTCAGGTAGCCGAGAACGTCGGTAAACCACAACCGGACGAACCGGATATCACGCTCTTCGAGCGTCCGGAGCACGAACTCTTCCTGCCTGTCCACCGACACAGTTTGCCCGGCGTATGTTTCCTGCTTGTTACCGGCCGGGTCATGACGGGACGCGCCGCAGGTCAGCAGGCAAAGCGTCCGGCCGACCAGCCGGGGTCAGGCCACTAGGCTGGATGCCGTGGCTCAGCTTCGGATCGGGCTCGCTCAGGTCAACGCAACGGTCGGGGACCTGGCTGGCAACAGCGACAAGGTGATCGAGTGGACCATGCGCGCCGCCGAGCAGGGAGCGCGCATCGTCGTCTTCCCGGAGATGGCACTGACCGGTTACCCGGTCGAGGACCTTGCGCTGCGGAAGTCGTTCGTTGACGGCTCTATAGCCGCACTGCACCAGCTGGCGGCTGACCTTGCCGCCGAGGGACTTGATGGCGTCGCGGTGGTCGTCGGCTACCTGGATCGGCGTACCGGCCTGCCGCCGCGGCTCGGCGTTCCGGCTGGCGCGCCGCTCGACGCGGCGGCCGTGCTGCACGGCGGGTCGGTCATGATCACCTCAGC
Source organism: uncultured Actinomycetota bacterium (assembly GCA_963831615.1). Taxonomy (GTDB): domain Bacteria; phylum Actinomycetota; class Actinomycetes; order Streptosporangiales; family Streptosporangiaceae; genus JAJYUU01. Next base: position 64,056 of record CAWHQU010000012.1, read on the forward strand.
GAAGCACCACCTGCCTAACTACGGCGTTTTCGACGAGTACCGGTACTTCGTGCCCGGCAACTGCCTCCCGGTATTCAGGGTGGCTGCGCAGGGCGGCGAGCAGGTCGATGTCGCGATCGCCATCTGCGAGGACCTATGGCAGGACGGCGGGCCAGTTGCGGTCACCCGGGAGGCTGGCGCCAGCCTGCTCGTGGTGCCCAACGCCTCGCCTTACGAGCGGAACAAGGATGACGTCCGGCTGGAGCTCTGCCAGCGACGCGCCCGCGAGGCTGGCACGGTGCTCGCCTACGCGAACATGGTCGGCGGTCAGGACGAGCTCGTCTTCGACGGTGACTCGATCATCGTCTCCCCGAACGGTCGCGTGCTAGCCCGCGGGCCGCAGTTCGAAGAGGCGCTCGTGCTTGCGGACCTGGACTTGGCGCCCGCTGATCCCAGTGTGCGGGCTGGGCAGCAGCGGGCCGACGCCGGCGACGGCACCACCATGACGATTGAGCGCATCGAGCTTGCGCTGCTGCCCGCGCCGGAGCCGGACGCCCCGCTCGGCGCGCCGATGATCTGGCCGCGGCTGCCGGATCTAGCCGAGATCTACGGCGCGCTGACGCTCGGCGTCCGCGACTACGTGCGCAAGAACGGCTTTGCGTCTGTCATCCACGGGCTGTCCGGCGGCATCGACTCGGCGCTGTGCGCGACGATCGCCGCCGACGCGCTCGGCCCTGACAGGGTGAACGTGGTGCTGAACCCGAGCCCGTACTCATCCGGGCACTCCGTCACCGACGCCGAGGACCTGGCCCGGCGACAGGGTATCCACGCCCGCACGATTCCCATCAAGCCGATGATGGACGGTTTCGCCACCAGCCTGGACCTGCACGGGCTCGCAGCGGAAAACCTGCAGGCCAGAATCCGCGGGATGATCTGGATGGCGCTGTCGAACGAAGAGGGACATCTCGTCCTGGCGTGCGGGAACAAGAGTGAGCTGGCGACCGGGTACTCCACCATGTACGGGGACGCGGTCGGCGGTTTCGCGCCGATCAAGGACGTGCCGAAGACGCTCGTCTGGGAGCTGGCACGCTGGCGCAACCAGAAGGCTGCCGAACGCGGCGAGACGCCGCCGATCCCGGAGAACTCGATCACCAAGCCGCCCAGCGCCGAGCTCGCGCCCGGCCAGCTCGACACGGACTCGCTGCCGGACTACCTCGTGCTCGACAAGCTCCTGGACGACTACGTGGAGAAGGACATGGGTTCCGCTGAACTGGTCGCGGCCGGCCATGACCCGGCGCTCGTCGAGCGGGTCATCCGGCTAGTCGACCGGGCGGAGTACAAGCGGCGGCAATACCCGCCGGGTCCGAAGATCAGCGCCAAGAACTTCGGGCGGGACCGGCGGCTGCCGATCACGAGCCGCTGGCGTGAGCCCCGCATCGGCTAAGATCCGGCAGCCTCGAAGGCCCGGCCGGCCCTGGTCGCCATCGCACCGGGCCGGAACAGCCCGGCAGAGCCGTCGCCTGCCGTCGCCGGCAGGGCAAACCACGCATACCGCTGGACGAACTTGAGCCGTTGCAGCATCGCGGTCGCCTTCGTGACGAACGCCGCCTGCTGCCGCGCCGACGGGAACGTCGTCGTAGCGCCGAACCTGATCAGGGCGAACTCGGTGAGCCAGATCGGCAGGTGATAGCGCGAATGAATCGCGCGCAGATACGACTCGAGTTGCTGCACGGCGGCACCTGTGCTGAAGTCTCCGCCGTACCAGTGCACGGCGATGAAGTTGACCCGGTAGTGCCGAGCTGCGGCGCCCGTCATGAACTGATCGAGCCAGCCGCCCGGGGTGGCCGCACCGGTGGCTACCGCGGGACTGCCCAGGGTCATCCCCGTCGCCATCAGCCTCGGCCAGAGCTTCAGCGCCTGAGTGACCGTCATGTTCGCCTGGCCGCTGTTGTCCGGCTCGTTGAAGCCGAGCAGGTAGTGGCCTTCATGCCGGACCTGGCGGAGGTTGGCCCTGGTGACGCTGCCTGTGCCCCAGATCATCGGAACGAACTGCACGCCGCGCGGATTCTTGAGGCCGGGATGCCCGGTCATCCAGTTGAAATACCAGGACGCCCCGGACTCCGCCAGCGCCCGGTGCAGGCCGTTGAAGGCCCAGACGCTGACCCCTTTCTTCGCGTCCGGGACAGCAGCGGTCCGGGTTTCCCCGTGCGGCTTCGCCGGTCCTGGCGCTGCCGCCGCGTACGCGCCGGCTGAGACACCGACAGCGCAGACGCCTGCAGCAACACCGGCGATCAGCCTGGTTCTCCACGGCATCGCAGCACCGGCCTCTCAGTTCGAAAGCGTGAACACGATGATGCCGCTGAAGGTGCCAGCTTGCGTGGAACTCGGAGCATTGACCGTGATTGTGCCATTGATACCGATAGTGCCCTCGGGCTGTCCTGCATCGCTCACGATCCCGGGACTGTACAGCTCAGTGACTGCGGCCCGGCGACCCTGCCGCGGCGGCAGGGGCACCGGACTCGCCCAGGCGCCCGGAGTCGTCCGGTCGCGAGGCGGTCTCCGGCTGGCCAGGCCGGTCCTCCCGGACGGCCGCACGGCGCCGCCGCGCGGAGATCCTGCGGATCCCTTCGACGATGGCACTGAGTACGACCATCCCGGCGAGCGCGAGCACGAGGCCTGCCCACGGCCTGTCCGCGAACGCCTTGCCGCCGAGCCGGCCGAGAAAGAACGCGTAGCTGGCCCAGATGACTCCAGCGCACGCAGTCGCGGCCACGAAGCTATCGCGGCGGTATCCAACCAGGCCGCAGGTAACCGTCACACCTGTCCGGCCGCCCGGGATGAACCGGCAGGCCAGGATCAGGCGAGCGCCATACCGGTCGAGACTGTGCTCGATCCGGGCCCGGCGGCGCGCGCCTGCCTCGCCGGCAAAGAACCGGCGCTCCGCCACGCGGTGGAATCGGCTTCCGATGAGGTAGGCGAGGTTATCCCCCGCGAACGCGCCTGCGGCGGCCAGCAGAAGCAGCAAAGCGATCCTGGGATCGGCGCTCCCCGCAGTCGTCACGCCCAGCGCGATGACGGCCGTCTCGCTCGGGAGTACCGGCAATACTGCGTCCAGTGCGGGTAGCAGGAACGCTACGAGGTACGACAGCGGCGAGGAGATCCCGAGCTGCGATAGAGCAGTCATCAGGCGCGCCTCTTTTCTGCTGCCACCGGCCGTTTGCTAGCAGCGGCATCGGTGAGCGTCGCGGTGCCGGGATCCGGCTGCCGCTGCGCCCGCCGGTTTCCGGATGCCAGACTGGCAACGGTCACGATGACCAGTACTCCGGCAATGACGGCCAGCGACAGGCCGGTGCTGATGTGCGGCACCGGAACGGCCCCGACCGCTGCCACTCCAGAACCCGCGAGCGCCTCGGCGAAAAGCTTGACGCCGACGAAGGCCAGGATGGCTGCGAGGCCAGCCGACAGGTAGATCAGCCGGCTAAGCAGGCCGCCGATCACGAAGTACAGCTGCCGCAAACCGAGCAGGGCAAATGCGTTGGCAGTGAAGATCAGGTACGGGTCGCGGGTAAGCCCGAAAATGGCCGGGATCGAGTCCAGCGCGAACATCAGGTCGGTTGCCGCCACCGCGATAATCAGCAGCAGAAACGGGGTCGCTGCCCGCCGGCCGCTGGCCCTCGTGATCAGCCGGCCAGTACTGGCGTCCGGACTGACCGGTATCAGCCGTCTGACCGTGCGCAGCACGGCGCCGTCGCCAGGTGCGTGACGGTCTGGCCGGCTGACGACCAGCCGTGCTGCCGCGTAGATCAGCAGCGCGCCGAAGAAGTACAGGACCCAGGCGAACCTGCTGATCGCCGCGGCGCCAACCGCGATGAAGCCGCCACGCAGCACCAAGGCCATCGCCACGCCTAGCAATAGCACCCTGCTGTGCAGCTCTCGCGGCACCGCCGAGCTACCGATCAGCAGCACGAAAATGAACAGGTTGTCGAGGGACAGGCTGTACTCCGTTAGCCAGCCAGCGAAAAACTGGCTGCCTGCTGCCGGGTACCCCAGCCAGATAAGCGCCAGGCCGAACAGGACCGCCAGGCCGATCACCACTGCGACATACAGAGCCGCCGCGCCCAGCCGGACCTCACGGGGCCCGCGCCGGGCCCCGGCGACCAGTTCGGCCCCGAGAATCAGGACGACCACGCCGACGGTCGCGGCCCATACCCACAGCGAAACGTGCAGGCCGCTCATCCGCTGCAGTCCCCCCTTCAGTGGCGACGATGCTCAGCTCCGGCCCCGCCAAGCGGGCACGTCGTGTTGCCCTTTTGTCCTATCTGGGGCGTGCGGAGCATGCATGTGCGGCCTGTGGAGACCCGGTGGAGCGGGCCAGACACCCGCGCTTGGCGGATTTGCCGGCCGGTCAGCCCAGCGGCAGGCTCACCCGCATCACGGTGCCGTGGCCCAGCTGGCTGCTCGCGGTCAGCCGGCCGGCGTGCGCAAGGACGAGTTCGGCCGCGATAGCCAGACCGATGCCGCTGCCAGAGGTCTGAGCCGCGCGCCGGCCGCGCCAGAACCGCTCGAAGATATGGGGCAGCTCGTCTTCGGGAATCCCGGTGCCGGTGTCGGCCACCGTCAGGACGGCCTCGCCGCCCTCCGGCCCTGCTGAAATCGTGACCCTGCCGCCAGCCGGAGTGAACTTCAGCGCGTTGGTGAGCAGGTTCGTGACTACCTGGTGCAGCCAGCGCGGGTCGCCGAGGATCTCGGCGGGTGTGAGCCGCCGCTCCAGCGCAATCCCGGCAGCCTCATACCGGCCGACGAGGCTGTCGGCCGCTCCCGCGGCGATTCCTGCCAGATCACAGCGGGCCAGCGCCAGGTGCAACGCAGCCGCGTCGGCGGCAGCCAGTGTCTGCAGGTCGCTGACCATTCGCGCGAGCCGCAGCACTTCGTCGCGCAGCGACGCCAGCTGATCCGGCGTGGGCTCGGCAACGCCGTCAAGCAGTGCCTCGTGCCCTGCTTGCAGGACCGCGACGGGCGTGCGCAGCTCGTGGGCCACGTCGGCGACAAGGTCCCGGCGGAGCTGTTCCTGCCGGTCCAGCGTGTCTGCCATCTTGTCGAACGCCGTCGCGAGATCACGGAGCTCAGCCGGCGCGGCCACCCGGCCGACCCGGGCGGTACGCTCGCCTCGCTCCATCGCCTGCGTGACAGCGATGATCCGATCTATCGGCCTGGTGAGGCGTCGCGCGAGGGCAATGCCAACCAGCAGCGCTAGAAGCGCCGCCAGCCCTGCCGCGCCAGCGATCGCTCGCAGCAGGTCTGCCTGCAGCACCTCGTCGGCGCCGGCAATACCCGACTGAGTGAACCGCACGACGGCGTCGCCGACCGGCTCGCCCCGCATCACGACCGGCTGCCTGTACTGCTGCGCTGGCGAAGCCCTGGAGAATCCTGGCGAGGACGCTACCGCCCGGCCCGACAGGTCGCGGATCTGCGCGTCAGCGCCGGTATTCGCAGCCAGGTCCAGCACGGGATTCAGGTTCGCGGCCGCCCAGCTTTGGTTCTTGGACCACGATGCCGCGGCCGCGACCGCGATCGCGCTGGTCAGAGCCGTGCGCTGCCGCGTCGTGAGGGACGAGACGTCTGCAGCGGCGAACGCGGCGACCAGACCCGCAAGCACGGCAATTGATGCCAGCGCAACACCCAGGAACGTCAGCGCCAGCCGCAGGCCGACCGTGCTGCCGCGGAGCACGGCAGTCGACGGCGGCTTGTCGGCGTTAGCCATCTCGGTCGATGCCAAGCCGGTATCCGCCGCCTAGCACGGTCTGCACGATCTCCGGACTCCCCGGGTCTTTTTCGAGCTTGCGGCGCAGATTTTTCACGTGCGAGTCAATCGTGCGCTCATATCCCTCGAACTCATACCCGCGTACCCGGTTGATCAGCTCGAACCGTGAGTACACCCGGCCAGGGACCGTGGCGAGCGCAACCAGGATGCCCCACTCGGTCGGGGTCAGCTCGACGTCCGTACCGCGGACGGTGAGCCTGCGGCGCGGTTCGTCAATGACGAGGACGCCATCGCCATAGCTCGCAATTTCCTGGCCTCCGGACGAATGGCCGCGCCGCAGGATCGCCTGCACGCGCAAGACGAGCTCCCTGGGGCTGAACGGCTTGGTGACGTAATCATCGGCGCCGAGTTCCAGGCCGGCGATGCGGTCCTCCTGCGTGGCCTTCGCGGTGAGGATCAGGATCGGCATCTGACTTGTGGCGCGCAGCTCGGCGGCAACGCTCTCGCCAGGCACGTCGGGCAAACCAAGATCAAGAACTACCAGGTCCGGATTCGCGCTGGCGGCGAGCGAGATCGCCTCCGCCCCCGAGCCTGTGGACAGGACGGTGTAACCTGCCCGTTCCAGGTAAGAGCGCACGAGTTCGCGCAGCTTCCGCTCATCTTCCACCAGCAGCACCGTCGCCGCCATCTCCGCTCACCGCCTCCTGCCCGCCGACAGCCGGCTGCGCGCGGCATTCCTGATCGGTCGGGCCCGTTTCCCGGATCCTCATCTCAACCCTGCCACGCAGGTCCGCGCGCCAGATCGACTGGCATCTCCATCCTGTCTGCACCGCATTTCCGCCGGCCGGCCAGCGACGTCGCGTGTGCTCGGACTAGCCATCCGACGGGTAGGTAGCACCTGGCAGCGCACCAGGTGACTAAGCAGGCAGGGGACGTGCCGATGGCGTGGGTTCTCATCGTGATCGCCGGGTTCTTTGAGACTGGATTTGCGGTGCTACTGAAGCAAAGCGGTCATTTCACCCGGCTGTGGCCGACCGTCGGTTTCGCCATCTGCGCGCTCATCAGCTTCGGGTTGCTCAGCTGGGCAGTAAGCCGGATGGAGGTCGGTCCCGCCTATGCTCTGTGGACCGGTATCGGGGCAGCCGGGACTGCCGCCGTCGGCATGATCGCTCTGGGCGAATCGGTGTCGGTCGTCAAGATCTTGTCGATCGGACTGGTGCTCGCGGGCATCATCGGGCTGAACCTCTCCGGTGTTACCCCCTGAGGGAAGTCCGTAGCGCCGCCTGGCGTGAGTCGCTGACGTGCCCGGCCACGATGAGCTGGCCCGCGACGTCACGAGCGGTATCGGATGGGATGGCAAAGCCGATGCCTGCCGCCGGCGCGCCGGTGATGCCGGGATGGAGATGCGGCTAGGCGCTGGCGGACGTGATCTCCACGCTGGTGCCGGGCACCAGGTAGCTCGCCGGGCCAGAGCTCGCCGGGACCAGGCCCAGCAGGTTCTGCCAGAGATTCGCGGCCTTGTCATTGAGCAGCGCGTCGTGGATCCAGTAGCCGCGCTCCGGCGACACCGCGCGCAGGTAGCCGGCCACATCGCTGAACTTGAGCCAGGGCCCGCTAACCGGCACTAGCAGCGTCCTGACCGGTTGCCCCGGCACTGTGAACGAGTCACCCGGATGGAACACGGCACCGTCGACCAGGAACCCGGTATTCGGCACGACCGGGATCGCGCTGTCTAGCCGGGCGTGCTCGGCGCCGTAGACGTGCACGTCAAACCCGGCGATGCTCAGCGCGTCGCCGTGGTGCACGGCATGCACCCGGTCGCCGAACTCGCTGAATTGCTGCGCTACTGCTTCGCTTGCCCAAAGCTGCAGGTCAGTGTCGGCGCCGAGCGCGCCGCGGACCGCAACGTCGTCAATGTGATCGACGTGCTCATGTGTCACCAGGATTGCGGCAGCCTCGAGCAGAGCATCGGGTCCTGCCCAGATACCCGGGTCAATGACCAGCCGGGCGCCGTCCTTCTCCAGTCGCACGCAGGCGTGCCCGAGCTTGGTGAGCAGCATGGCCAGAACTGTAGCGCTCAGCGCGCGGCAAGTCCGCGCAGCAGTTCGTCCACCACCCGCCTGGCGTAGCGGGCGTCCGTCGGTCCGGGGCCGTACATGCTCTGCAGAACTGCTCCGTCCAGCAGAAACGAGGCTGCCTCGGTGTCAGTGTCCTCGCGGAGCTCGCCGGTTGCGACGCCACGACGCAGAACGGATCTGACCAGGTCACGCTGCGGCTGGACAACCGTCGCCAGGTACCTGGCCATCAGCCGCGGGTAGCGCTTGCCCTCGCCTTGGAGCAGTGCGAACAGCCGAGCGCGGCGCGGATCCGCGGCCTCACGGCAAATCGCGCTGAGCAATGCGGTCAGGTCGGCGCGCACGGACTTGCCCTGCGGCGCGGGCAGTTGCGTTCCGACCGCCGCGAGCGCATCCACCAGCATGTCCTCTTTGCCGGGCCAGCGGCGGTAGATGGTTGCCTTGCCCACGCCGGCTTTTGCCGCCACCTGTTCGATGCACAGCGAGTCAGGACCGCATTCGGCGAACAGGTCCAGCGCGGCGGCCAGGATGGCTTTCTCGGCTTGCTCGCTGCGCGGCCGGCCCGGACGCCGCGGCGCGGGTGGCTCAGCCTCGGATGACGCCTGGCTGCCGGCCGGCAGCCTGCTCGCTCTCGCTGCCTGGCTGCTAGGCATCGAGTGCCCCGGCGCTCGCGACTGCCTCGCCGGCGACGGCGGCCTCAGCGGAAGCATCGGATCCGAGCCGGGCTTTGCGGCCAGGCATCCAGATCCCGATGGCCACAGCGCCGCCGGCGGCAATGACGACCGAGATCAGCGCCGCAACATGCATGGCCGCCACGAACGACGAACTGGCGGCCGTCATCAGCCTGACACCTGCGGGGCCGAGCTGCTTTGCGATGACCTGGGTCTGCGCAATCGACACAGTGGCGCCGGCGCGCGCGCTGGCAGGCAGGACGCCCAGGTACGGCTGGAGCCTCGCCCGGTAGGCCTGCGCCAGTACGGAGCCGAGCACGGCAACCCCGAGAGCGACGGCGACCTGCCGTGAGGTATTGGTGATCGCCGAGCCTGCTCCCCCGCGCTCCCGGGGTACGACCGACATCACCCCCTCGGTCGCCGATGGCATGACGAGGCCCATGCCGGAGCCCTGGACCAGGAAGGTCAGCTCTAGCGCCCAGGATGGGGAGTTCGTGCCGAGGAAGTGATAGCCGGCGAGCGCCGCTGACATCACCACCAGGCCGCTGGTGCACACCGCCTTCGCCCCGAACCGCCGCACCAGCCATGCACTCCGGGTGGCGAACAGCAACTGGCCCGCGGCCAGCGGTATCGTCAGGAGCCCGGCGTGCAGCGGACTGTAGCCGCGCACGTTCTGCGTGTAGAAGCTGATAAAGAAATACACGCCGCCCATCGCGAAGAACACCAGCGCGATGGCGGCTGCCGCTGAGGACAGCCGCGCGTCGCGGAACAGCATGACGTCCAGCGACGGATGATCAGTCCTGGCTTCATGCCAGACGAACAGCGCCAGCGCGGCCAGTCCGCCGCCGATCGGCCCGAGAACGTCGCCCTGCCACCATGAGCCGAGATCACCGCCCTGGATGATCCCGTAGACCACCAGGACCAGTCCGGCGATCGATAGCAGCACCCCGAGGTAGTCCACCCTGCCGGGATTCGGGCTCTTCGACTCCGGCACCAGTGCCACGATCGCGGCGATGCCGACGCCGGTCAGCGGGACGTTGATCAAGAAGACCGACCCCCACCAGAAGTGGTTGAGGAGCAGGCCGCCGACGATCGGGCCGATCGCGATGGCTACCCCGACAGCCGAGGCCCAGATTCCGATCGCCCGCGGGCGCTCGGCCGGGTCGAACACGTTCGTGACTATCGAGAGCGTCTGCGGCATCACTGCCGCGCCGCCCAGCCCCATCGCTGCCCTGGCCCAGATCAGCTGGTCCGGCGTCTGCGCATAGGAGCACAGCAGGGAGGAGAGCCCGAACATCGCCATGCCGATGATCAGCATCCGGCGCCGGCCGATCCGGTCGCCGATCACCCCGAACGTGAACAGCAGGCCGGCGAAGACCAGCGTGTAGGAGTTGACCGCCCACTCCAGCTGGCTCTGGCTGGCGCCAAGCCCGGCGCGGGGCTCGGAGATGGTCTTGAGCGCGATATTGAGAACGGTGTTGTCGAGGACTATCGCGGCGAGGCTGATGATCAGGACACTGAGGATGATCCAGCGGCGCTGGTGAACTGACGTGCTGTCCATGCCTGCCTTCTGCGTGCCCCGGCGCCGCCGTTCCGGTAACGGTCCGTCTAAAGATACGAAACAGGATCGTATCGCAAATTTACCCCTTGCGGACTCACGGCGAGCGTGCCGAGAGGTACCTGGCCGGAGTGGTCTGCCGCCAGTACCGGGGCGCGCGACTTGCCTCTGGTCAGCGGGCCGCGCGCCATGCGATCATCAGATGGTCCGGGGACGCCACAGGGCGCAACGAGACGCGGAGGATCACGTGAACGCTGTCCAGGGCCAGAATCAGGCCGGGCCTACTGCTTCATCAGCCGGGACTCCAGAGCCGCTGTACGGCGGCCAGGCCTCCCGGCGGCTTACTGTCAGGGATCTCGCGGCGGCTAAGGCCCGCGGCGAGAAGTGGCCGATGCTCACCGCATACGACGCGCTGACCGCCTCGGTCTTCGACGCGGCCGGGATACCGGTCCTGCTGGTCGGAGACTCGGCGGCGATGGTCGTGTACGGGCACGATTCCACTATTCCGGTCACGCTGGACGAGCTGGTCCCGCTGACCGCCGCTGTGGTCCGCGGCACTCGCCGCGCCCTGGTTGTCGCTGACCTGCCGTTCGGCTCCTACCAGGTGTCACCTGCCGCCGCACTGGAGGCAGCGACCAGGTTCCTGAAGGAGGCCGGCGCTCAGGCGGTGAAGCTCGAAGGTGGCTACCGGGTAGTCAGGCAGGTCGAGGAACTGGTCGCGGCCGGCATCCCGGTAATGGCCCACCTCGGCCTGACGCCTCAGTCGGTCAACGTTTTCGGCGGCTACCGGGTGCAGGGCCGCGGCGAGGATGGCGAGCGCCTGCTCAGCGATGCCAAGGCGCTGCAGGCGGCTGGCGCCTTCGCCGTCGTACTGGAGTGCGTGCCCGCTGAGCTGGCCGAGCGCGTGACCGCCAGCCTCGATGTGCCCACCATCGGCATCGGGGCGGGGCCGCACTGCGACGCGCAGGTCCTGGTGTGGCAGGACATGGCCGGCCTGTCACCGCACACTGCGAAGTTCGTCAAGCGCTACGCGGACGTAGCAGGCGTGCTCAGGGACGCAGCGCAGTCGTTCGCAGCTGAGGTCGTAGGCGGCAGCTTCCCGACGCCGGAGTACTCCTACCGCTAAGCCAGCCGGGCCGGAAATGCTGGCGCCGGAGTCAGATGTCAGTGATCCGGATCCCGGCATGCGCCTTGTACCGGCGGTTGATCGAGACCAGGTTCGCGGTGAAGGCCTCGACCTGGCCGCAGTTGCGCAGCCGCCCGCCGTACACGCCGCGCATGCCGGGGATCCGGCCCGCGATCGCGATCACCAGGTCGGTCGCAGCACGGTCGTCGCCGAGCACCAGCACGTCCAGGTCCATGCTGTCGACCTCGGGATCTAGCAGCAGCTGCGCTGACACATGATGGAACGCGCCGACCACCGTGCTGCCCGGCAGGACCGCAGCCGCCTGCTCTGCGGCGCTGCCCTCAGCCACGGCGAGCGGGTAAGCGCCGCGGGAGTCGAATCCGATCGGGTTAACGCAGTCGACGAGGATCTTGCCAGCCAGCGTCTCGGCCAGATCAGCGAGCAGGTCGCGGTGGCCTTCCCAGGGGATTGCCGCGATCACGAGGTCTGCTTCGGTGGCGGCATCACGGTTGGCCTTCCCGTCAACCAGCGGGCCACCGCCGAGGCCTGCCGCGGCTGCGGCAGCCCGGTCAGCGTTGCGCGAGCCGATGATGATGCGGTGCCCTGCCGTTGACAGCCGGCGAGCCAGGCCGCGGCCCTGGTCCCCGGTCCCGCCGAGAACGCCGATCACAAGGTTGGACAGGTCAAAGGCTCCGGGCGCTTGCCCGCCGCCCGCTAGGTCAGCAGCCATGCGGTCGATCCTGCCAGACGTGACAGGCCCGTCTGCGCTGGCCTGGCAGGTCCCCAGCGTTGTAGGCGGCTCCTGAACGTGGCAGTCTGCGTCGAATCCGGCAGCCGTTGCGGCACCATGGAGTCCATGAACGCGGATCAGGTGGCGATGCTTCGGGCGCTACTAGCGCCAACGGGCTGGCTAGACCGGACCTCGTCCTTCGCGCGGGATCTCCGGCGCAGCGCGCGGACTCCGGAAGGCCTGCTCGTGTTCGGGCCGGAAGCCGACGAACCGTGGCACATGACCGCGCACCTGGACGACGAGAGCCGGCTCGCCGGTCTGCCGGAGCTCGCTCCTACGCTGGTCAGGTGGAAGCCGGAGCAGGGTGCTCCGGCTCACTTGTCGGTAGGCCTGGACCGGCTGCGCGCCGCCACTCGCTCGGAAACCTTGCTGGTGGTCAGCGGCCAGCTAGCACCGGCCGAGTTGCTGGAGCGCGTGAACGACGTTCGCCGGGCGGGGGCGACGATTTTCGCCCTCGACCAGGATGATCCCGAACTGGAACGGCTGGCGCACGAGTCTTTGCCGGTGCGCCCCGGCGCCGCGCCGATGTCATTCGAGGCGGCCCAGCACCTGGTCACCTCGGCGGTCGCCGACGACGGCGACTGCGTCGGCCTCCGGCGCGCGGCACAGATGACGGCCGGGCAGCCCGGCAAGCCCGTCATGACGCCTCCGGCCGGCGGAACCCGGAGCCTCCGGACCAGGCTCGCGCGACTGCTCGACACCGTCAGCGGCTCGCCGGACGACAACTAGCCGGTCTGCCTGCGGACAGTCCGGATAAGCAGGCACCGGCCAGGTTAGCCGAGCGCGTCCGCGCCGCTGCCGCCCGGCGACGCGGGCGCCTCACCGGGCTCGCCGCGCTCGCCGGATTCCTCGCCTTCCAGGCTCACCGAGACCTGCCGGTCGGGCGCCTGCACCGCCCGGCGGCCATCGAGTCTGTGAATGCCGTAGATGGGCGGCGGTTCCATCCGGGCGAACTGCGCGATCGCCGTGCCGACGATGCTGGCCTCGGCGACATGGTCCTTGCCGAACGGCACGATCGGGCATTTGCGCTCGGTGATCCTGATCGACATCTCCCTGACCACCACGCCCTCGGCGCCCATCCGGACCAGATCAAGCTCCAGCTCGTTCCGCGCGTCGGTACGCATCTGCCGGACGAGCTCCGAGTAACCCACGACTTCCACGTTCCCGGCAGTGATACGGGTTTGACCTTTAGTCAGCCAGTCATCGTGCCGGTAGCCGACTGCGACGCCGAGCGCCAGGCCGACCGGAACGTAGCCGTGCGCCACCAGCTTGGTGAAGTCCTGGCCGGACAAGTCGGACGCGAACGGCTGGGCCCGGCTTACCACGCCGGCGGCACGGACCGCGGTACCGAACGCGCGGAACTCCAGGACGTCCTCGTCGTCACCGAACGGGCCGACCGTCAGCGTCACACCGATCACACCGAGGCCGCCCAGCGCTGTGCACTCCGCCGTCATCCGGCTGATCGCCGCGCGACGAGCCTGATAGAGCACCGAAACCAGCGGGCGCGCCGAGCCGATCGCCGCCGCACCGACCGGAGGCTGAACTGGGGCAGGGCCGAGCCGCATTCCGCTCCCCGGCGGCTGGTAGGCACGGTTGCCCTCGCCGCGGTAGACGGCAACGCCGTAGGGGCATTCCTCGTCACCGGCGTAGCCGATGTTGTACACGGCCGCGCCCAGCACCTGGCCAACCGGCTGGAAACCGACCTTAGAGATCGCCGCGAACTCGCTGACCCCGAGCGACGAACCCCAGCTGCGAGTCTGCCGCAACTCCGCCAGCCGGGCCTGCGCTGCTGACGGCAAGTCCGCGGCGGGCACGTCCGGGCCGGGCGAGCCGCTGGCTGGGAGATCGCTGGTCGGCATCGATTTCCTCGGCCGGTTCTGGGGTGCCGGGCGGGTCAGGAGTCCAGGCTCAGGACCATAGTCGGCGTCTGGATGATGTGGTCCTCACGCAGCGGCCGTACCGCAGTGCCGATCGCGAAGAACTCGGTGGTGTGCGAACCCCAGGTATGACTGTGCTGCCGCAGCTGCACGCCGACAATGCCCTCGGCGGCCAGTTCCTCGGCCTCCGCCTGCATCCGGCTCATCGCCAGCTCGCGAGCGTCGTAGAGCGCCTGGGTGAACTGCTCGAGCTCCACGTTGCGGCCGACATTGCCCATCTTGCTGCCAAGGCGCTGGTGCGCGATGTGGTACACGCACGAGCCCATGACCATGCCGAGCGGCGCGTAGCCGGCCCTGATGAGCGTCCAGAAGTCCTGTCCGGACAGGTCAGAGGTAAACGGCATGCCCTTGTTGTTGCGCCAGTTCGTGACGCCGCCACCGCCGGCGCCCGGCTCCGCCACCACGGCCGTGCCCACCGCGATGAACTCTGCGATATCCGCGCCGAACTCCTTCAGCTCGACGTCAAGCCGCACGCCGACGATGCCGTCGGCGCCGAGCGCCTGCGCTTCGGCCTCCATCCGGGTCATCGCGAGCTCGCGAGCGTGATACATCGCCTGGGAGAGCACGTCCAGTTCCTGGCTCTGGCCCCACCGGCCGAACTGGAGCCCGACGTGGTAAATCGAGCTGCCGAGTACCAGCCCGACCGGCCGGAAGCCGACCTCCCTGACGAGCAGGAACTCATTGACCGAAAGGTCTGAGGTGAAGATCGAGCCCGGCCGGCCCGGCCGCAGCTCGGCCAGCCTGCGGATCGCGTCCTTCGGTACTCCGAGCACCCCGAGGTCGGTGCCCTGCTGCTCAGTCATCGCGCTCCCTCAGCGTCGACTAGGTGTTGCCCGTGACCTGCGCCCCGTGACCGTGCGCCCGGTGAACTGCGCACTGCCATCACGAGCCGAGCCGGACCCGCGCGGCCTGCCGCCGGCCCGGGTCAAGTGACATGATCGCCAGTGGCGGCTTCCCGGCGCCCCGCGGGCGGCCGAAGTGCGCGATCGCAGTGCCGATGATCGTGGCTTCGAGCACGTGGTCCCGGCGGCCTTCCTGGACCGGGCACTCGTGCTCGCCGGCCCTGATCTCCATCCGCTGCACGACGACTCCGTCCGCGCCGTGCCTGGCGACGTCCAACTCAATCTGATGACGGGCATCGTGCCTGGTCGCGTTGACCAGGTCGGTGTAACCGCTCACCTCGGTGTTGCCCGCACCCCACCGGGTCTGGCTCACTGTCGTCCAGTCATCGTGCCTGGCCCCGATAGAAATGCCGAGCACGAGCCCGACCGGTACCCATCCGGCGTGGATGAGCTTGGCGAACTCCTGGCCGGTCAGGTCGGAGGTGAACGGCTCGCGCAGGCGTACGCCGCCAGGCGCCCGCACCGCGGTGCCGATGGCCTTGAACTCCAGCCCGCCCGCCGGGAAGCTGCCGATCGTCAGGTTGACTCCGACGACGCCGTGGCCACCGAGTTCCCGGCACTCCGCCGTCATCCTGCCGATAGCCTGCCGCCGCGCCTGGTACATGGTGCGGACAAGCGGCGCGTAGGAGCTAAGCGAGCCGCTGCCAGATGTGGCCGTGACGCCGGTATACATGCCGCCGCCATAGCCGCCGTAGCCGCCCAGCGCGCCGAGGCCGTATCCCGATCCGAAGGCAGGGCAGCCGTAGCCGCCGGTGTACCCGATGTTGTAGACGGCCGCGCCGAGCACCTGCCCGACCGGCTCGAACCCGGTGCTCCTGATGGCCGCGAACTCGTCCGCGCTGAGCGCAGATGACCAGGTGCCGCTCTGCCGGATCTCCGTCATCCGCGCCTCAGCAGCAGGCGGAAGCTCGCGATCCGGCTCATCCACGGTCACTCTGCGCCCCCTTGTCGCGCTTGCTGCCGCTGGCCTCACGATACAAGATCGCCGGGCTGCAGCCCACCCGCCGCCCCGGACCGCAGCTACACCCGGAGACCGGCGCTAGCTCGCCGGCTAACGCCAGGCCAGCGGGCCTGGTCAGTTGTCTGCCGCCTCGCCAGGCCACCGGTCCTGGGCGTCCCACTCCTCGTTGCGGCGCTGTACCGTCTCCAAGGCGTGCTCGGCGGCCTCCCGGGTCGGATAAGGGCCCAGCCGGTCTTTCCCCGGACAGCCCGCACCCTGCTCGACCTCGTGGTGCTTTAGGCAGAACCACCAGCTCTTGTCATCGTCCATGACCTTAGACTTGCAGATCATGTCTGCAACCCTCCAGCCTGGCCGCATTTCTCCGCAACGAAGCGTGCCAGCGGCCATCGACCGCCCCGAATACGTCGGCCGGCGCGCGCCGCGCCTTGGTGAGCCCGACGTCAAGGATGCCGAGACCATCGAGCGCATGCGGGTCGCAGGCCGGATCGCCGCGCAGGCCCTGGCGGAGGTCGGCAGGCACGTCGTGCCTGGCATCACGACTGACGAGCTGGACAGGATCGGCCACGAGTTCCTGATCGACCATGGCGCGTACCCGAGCACGCTCGGGTACCGCGGATTCCCCAAGTCGCTGTGCGCGTCGCTGAACGAGGTCATCTGCCACGGCATCCCGGACGACACAGTCGTCGCCGACGGCGACATCGTGAATATCGACATCACCGCATTCGTCGGCGGCGTGCACGGGGACACCAATGCCACATTCCTGGCAGGCAACGTGGCGGAAGAGTCCCGCCTGCTGGTCGAGCGCACTCAGGAAGCCTTGATGCGCGGCATTCGCGCCGTAGCCCCCGGCAGACCGCTCAACGCCATCGGCCGGGTCATCGAGTCCTACGCGCGGCGGTTCGGCTACGGCGTCGTCCGCGACTTCACCGGGCACGGCATCGGCACCACGTTCCATTCCGGGCTGGTAGTCCCGCATTTCGATGACCCCGCTATCGGCGTGATCATGGAGCCGGGCATGACGTTCACGATCGAGCCGATGCTCACCCTCGGCACTGTCGAGTACGACATCTGGCCGGATGGCTGGACGGTGCTGACGGCCGACCGCAAGCGGACCGCCCAGTTCGAGCACACCCTCGTCGTCACCGCTAACGGGCACGAGATCCTGACCCTGCCGTGAGCGTGGAAGGCGCACCCTAAGGAACAGGCGCCGCGGCCGCACGTCCGGGCGTCAGGGCGGGAACGAGCACCGGCGCCGGCGCGGCCAGCCGACCGTTCCCGGACTGCGCCGGGGCTGGGTCGGGCACGCTCTCGCAGGCCAGGCCCCGTCCCGGTAGCCAGCTGAGCCAGGCGGGCAGATACCACGCCCGGTCCCCGAGCAGCGCGAGCGCGGCCGGCAGCACGACGCCCCGCACGACGGTGGCGTCGATGAGTACGGCAGCTGCCAGGCCGACGCCGAGCATCTTGACGTCGATCATGGACAGCGTCGCGAAGATCGAGAACACCGCCACCATGATGATCGCCGCGCTGGTGACTACTCCCGCGCTGTTGCCGACACCGTCCACGATCGAGTCGCGGGCGCTCGCCCCGCCGGTCCACAGTTCCCTGATCCGGCTGAGGATGAACACGTGGTAATCCATGCTCAGCCCGAACAGCATCACGAACGTGAAGAGCGGAACCCACGGGACCAGCGCGCCGAACGAGGTGAAGCCGAGCAGCCCTTGCAGGTGCCCGTCCTGGAAGATCAGTGTCACCAGACCGTACGCGCCGCCGACGGACAACAGGTTCAGCACGATCGAGACCACCGGGATAGTGATGCTCCTGAACGCGCACATCAGCAGCACGAACGCGAGCAGCGCCACGACGCCGAACACCAGCGGCGTCCGTGAGTCCAGGGTGGACCGCAGGTCGTAGCTAGCCGCAGTGCTACCGGTAACAGCGAAGCTCGCGCCCGGCACCTTGCCGATGGTCGCCGGGAGGATCTTGTTCTCCAGCGTCAGCAACGCGGCGTCGGACACTTTGCCGGTGCCGTTGCCCGCGAGCGGGACCTCGACCACGAGGGCCTTGCCGTCCGCGACTGCGGTTGCGCTGACCGGGCCATGGATCGCGCCGCCCCTGGCCGCATCGGCGCGCAACTCTGCGATCTGCGCCTGCATAGCCGGGCTCTCCAGGCTGGAGCCGCTGACCACGACATCAGCCGGAGCCGGCTTGCCGGGAAACTCGTGCTGGATCTCGCTCAGCACCTTGACCACGCCGAGGTTCTCCGGCAGGTCGATCGCCGGGTTTCCGATCCGCATGCCGAGCGCCGGGGCGCTGAGGACCAGCAGGGCGGCCGCCGCGATTCCGCCGAGCAGCAACGGCTTGCGGACTACTCGCCGGGCGAGGCCCGCCCACAGCTTCGACGGCTGCGGGTGGGTCAGGCGGCGGCCCAGGTACGGCAACTGGCCGCGGTCTGCCCACGGTCCCAGCCAGGACAGCAGGGCCGGCAAGAAGAACAGCGAACCGAGCACTGCCACTCCGACCACCATGATGGTGCCGAACGCGATGCCGGTGAAGATGTCGATGCCGGTGAGGAACAGCCCGGCAAGCGAGACCATGACGGTCAGGCCGGAGACAAGGATGGCCCGCCCGGAGGTCGCGGCTGCGATCCCGACAACGTCAAGGTTGCTGCGCCCTTTCATCCGTTCCTCGCGTTCGCGGCGCAGGTAGAACAGCGAGTAGTCAACGCCGACCGCCATCCCGATCACCAGCACCAGTTCAGAAGTGCCGGAACCGACGGGAAGCCACTGGCCGGCAATGCCGAGCAGAGACACTGCGGTGACGACGGCGGTCGCGGCGAGGAGGACCGGGATGCCAGCGGCTATCAGCGCACCGAACACGGCGAGCAGCAAGATCAGCGTCAGCGGGACCGAAGTCCATTCGGTCTGCCGGAAGTCCTGGCCGAGCAGCGCGCTCGCGACCCGGTCGGTGCTCGCGTCGCCCGCCTCCCGGACCACCAGGCCAGGGTGCGAGGCCTGGATCTGATGCACTGCCTTGAGGTCCGTCAGCACGGTGGAGTCGGCATCTGCGTTCGGCCCGGCCACCTGGAAGGTCACGAGCGCTGCCGTACCGTGGCTTGCCAGCAGGCCGCGGACGCCGGGCTGGAACGGGGAGCGGATGTCTGCGGCGGCCTGCGGCAGCGCCTCCAGCGCCGCCTCGACCTGGAGGGTGACCCTTTTCACCTGTGCCGCTGCATGCCGGACGCCAGCCGTCGCGTCCGCGGCCAGGTGCCGCTCGTCAGTCCTGGCCTCGATCAGCACGCTCTCCGTCGGAGGCGTCACCACGCCGAGGTTGGTCAGCACCTGCTCGCCGCGTCCTGCCTGGCCCGGGTCGTATTGCTGGACGCCGCTCCCGGCCGCGAACTGACCAGCGATGAACGCGGCGGCCATGAAGGCCAGCCAGGCGCCGACCGCGGTCTTACGGTGCCTGGCGCTCCAGCAGGCAACGCGCTCCACGAGGGGCCGGTGACTGACCCGTGCGCCGGCAGCGCGGGGCTGGCTAGGGAGCAGGCGCATGGTCGCTCTCTGGCTTGGATGCTGTGATGGGGTTGCGGGCCGCCAGAGCGCCAAGGGCAGGGAACACGCCGCGGCTGATTGCGGCAACTGTAACCTGACCGCAACACTGAGTGGGTCGCTATCAGCCTCTTCGACCAGTTCTTTACCAGGCGCGCAGCATTTTCCGGTGTCTGCACCCAGCTGGCCCACAGCCTCGCGCGCGTGATCCACCCGCCGGCAGCGCAGTGACATGATGCTGCGATGGGCGAGCTGATCTTGATCAGGCACGGCGAGACCGAGTGGAGCCGCGAGGGCAAGCACACCGGCCGGACGGATGTGCCGCTGACCCGCGCTGGCCGCGCGGCAGCGGCAGCCCTCCGGCCGGCCCTGGCCGCCCGGCACATCGTCGCGACGTTCGTCAGTCCGGCTAGCAGGGCGGGGCAGACCGCGGAGCTTGCCGGGCTCACTGGGGCGCAGGTGGATGACAACCTGTGGGAGTGGGACTACGGCGGATACGAGGGCCTGACAACCGCTCACATCCGCAAGGAGCGGCCCGGCTGGT
Source organism: uncultured Actinomycetota bacterium (assembly GCA_963831615.1). Classification (GTDB taxonomy): domain Bacteria; phylum Actinomycetota; class Actinomycetes; order Streptosporangiales; family Streptosporangiaceae; genus JAJYUU01. The sequence goes on from CAWHQU010000012.1 coordinate 83,908, forward strand.
ACCTGTGGCGCGATGGCGTCATCCCCGGCGACGCGCAGCATCCCGGTGAGACCGTTGATCACGTTGGCGCCCGGGCCGATGCCGTGCTTGCCCTAGCCCGTCCGCGGCTGCACCGCGGAGACGTGGCACTAGTCGCGCACGGCCACCTGCTCCGCGTCCTGACCGCGCGCTGGCTCGACCTCGCCCCGGCCGCGGGCCGGCTTTTCCGCCTGGACACCGGCACATTCAGCACACTCGGCGAGGAGCACTCCGAGCCGGTCATCAGTTCCTGGAACATCCCGCCGTCTGGCCCGGTCGGCGCCGCCTGACTGGCCCCGTCCGCGGATCCGGCCACCTCACGCGGCCGGCGCACGGCAGGCTGAGTGCATGACGACCCCGTTTCCTTCTCCGACGAACCCGGTCGCGACGCGTGCTGGCGTCTTCGCTGGCTACCTCGACTACTTCCGCTCCCGGCTCGTCAGCAAGCTGCAGTCACTGCCGGCCGGAGCGCTGCGGGCGAGCACGCTGCCATCCGGCTGGGCGCCCATCGAACTGCTCAAGCACCTCCGCTATGTCGAGCGCCGCTGGCTGGAGTGGGGGTTCCTGGGCCGCCAGGTCTCCGACCCGTGGGGAGATCAGCAGGACGGGCGCTGGCATGTCGGGCCCGAGGAGTCGCTCGCGCATCTAGTTGCGGCGCTGCATGCTCAGGCAGCCACAACGACGGCGATTGTCGCCGCCCACGACCTCGCTGAGCTCGGTCAGCCCGGCGAACGGTGGAGCGGCGCCGAACCGGCCTCACTCGAGCGGGTGCTGTTCCACCTGGTCCAGGAGTATGCGCGACATCTCGGCCAGCTCGACGTTATCAGCGAACTAGCCGGCGGCGAGGTCGGCGAATAACTAGCCGGCTGGCTGACGGCGGGTTGCCTCGTCCGCTTCCCGGCGCTCGCGCATCGCGCGGATAACCGGAAGCGCAGCGAAGTAGCTGCCCGTCGCGGCGATCCCGCCGATGCCGACGTCTACCGACAGACGGCCCTGCTTCGCCCAGTAGACATCCTTCAGGTCGAGCAGCAGGGCGAACTCGTCGACGATCAGCGCCAGCCCGCTGCCGTAACTCGTCGCGACAACAGGATGGGACCGGTAGCGCTCGTCGCCGTGCACAGCGACCGCACCGACGCCCGCCAGCATCGCGATGCCCCACAGGTAATGGTGCAGGTGCTCGCCGCCGGCACTGAGGTTCCCGAAGGGGCCTTTGCCCGCACGGATGCTGTAGGTGATGCCGCGCACCGCCGCGAACGTGGTGGTGAACGAGATCCAGCTCGCCAGCGCCGCGCGCTGTCCCTGATCGAGGTCATCCCGCAGGACGCGGCGCAGTCGCGGCAATAGTTCCGTCACACGGCTACTGTCCCCGCCAGCACCGAGCCGTAACCGGCTGCCGTTGCGCCGCGTCAGGCTGCCGGCCGCCGGCGCTGGCGCGCGTCTGAGGCGCGGGCGAGTATCAGCAGCTGCGGCGGGATGCGGGTAGTGGATTCGAACGCGGCGCGCAACGCGAGGGTGACAGCCGCGTCCGTCAAGCCGATCGCCGGGGTGCCGTACATGCGGCGAGCCCAGCGCGGCAGGCTGGCGTACGCGAGCACGTTCACCGGCGGTACGACCAGGTTCAATGCCCTGAGGGGCAGTGGCAACCGGGGCGCGAATGACAGCCGGAGCGCATGCCTTGCCTCGCCAGACGCACGCAGCCGCGGCCTCATCCGCTGGTAGTAGGCGTCCAGCTCGGCCATGCTCGCGGGCACGATGGCGGGGCTCAGTCCGACGACCTCCGCGCTGCGCCGCTGCTCGGCGATGAACATGTCTAGCTCAGCGGGTGTCACGTGCACGCCGCTGCGCCTGGCAATCTCGGCGTACGACCCGATCTCCCCGCAATGCACCCAGAGCAGGAGTTCCGGGTCGTCCAGCCTGAAGCGGGTGCCGTCGGCATCCATGCCGGTCAGCGAGGAATGTACTTTGCGGAGCCGAGAGCCGGCCCGGTCGACTTCGGCAGTCGTGCCGTAGGTGCGAACCCGGACAAACTCGACCGTTCTGGTAAACCGGCCCCAGGCTTGGTCAGGCTTGGCGAACGCGGTGTTCTGCCAGGTTCCCAGCATCACCCTCGGGTGCAGCGCCTGCATGTACATCGCCCGGACCCCGGCGATCCACATCACCGGCTCGCTGAGCACTCGCCAGGTGACCGAGTCAGGCCCGTACAGGCCATGATCGCGGTCCTGGCAGCTAGTCAACGGGCCTGGTCTCCTCGGCAACCCAGTCCAGGTACGACTGCGAGCCGGCGACGATCGGCGTGGCGATGATCTCCGGGTCGTCGTAGCTGTGCCGCTCGGCGAGGAACTCGGCCAGGTCGTCGAACCGCTCGGCAGGCAGCTTCATCATGATCAGCCACTCCTCCGCGCGTTCCAGGCCGTCCTCCCACCAGTATGTGCTGGCGATCGGCCCGGCGACCTGAGCGCACGCAGCCAGCCGAGCCTCGACGGCGGCCTGCGCGAGCTCCACGGCCTCGGCTCGTGAGTCTGTCGTCGTCTGTACCTGGAGGAACTGCGGCCCGGTTGTTGCACGCCGCTGTGCTGGCATGGCCCGATGGTACGCCCGGCTGCCCGGCGGCCTCAAGATCATTTATCGGCAGGCAACTATCGGCAGGCAGCGGGCCTGGCGTCCGGCCCCATCAGCGATCTCACGCGACCAGGCGCCGGTCTGCCTCATCGCCCACCAGCGCACGCGACAACCGGTCCAGCATGCGCGCAAGATCGGCGTGCTGCTCCGGCGACCAGTCCGCGAGCAGCAACTCGAGTCCTTCGCGCCGGGCAGCGAAAACCCGGTCTGCTGCCGCGGAGCCTTCCGTGGTCAGCCGCAGCACTCCGGCGTCGCGGCGGACCAGTCCTCGCTCGACCAGCGTGGTCACGAACGGCCGGCCGTGTTCGACACTTACGCCAGCCTCCTTGGCCAGGTCGGCACCCGCTGCGTCGCCGTGCCTGGCTAGCCTGGCGAGTACCCAGCAGCATCCGCCGGGGACGCTGAGCCCGGTGCGCACGGCGATCCGCTCGTAGCCCTGCCTGCGCATGTCGTGCCCGACCAGCCGCAACAGCGCCCGTTCGATTTCCTCGACAGACGTCCGCTCGGCGGACCCGGCGCCCACCCCCTCGCCCAGGTCGGCCGCTCCGGCAGTCTGCCTCAGCGGCACCTCGCGCAAGAACCACGACAACACAAACGCCGCCGCAGCTATCGGAATCGAGTAGAGAAAGATCTTGTCGATCGACTGTGCGTAGGCCTGCACCACGGGAGTGCGCGTGATCGCCGGCAGCCGCCTGAGAAGTGTCGGGTTCGCCTCGGCGGCGGCGATGCTGAACCCCGGCGGCAGCTTCAGCCCCGCCATCCGGGAGGTCAGCGCCGACGTTAGGTGATTCGAGAAGATCGAACCGCAGATGGCGACACCGAACGCACCGCCGATCGAGCGGAAGAAGATCACAGCCGAGGTCGCGGCTCCCAGGTCGGCGTAGTCGGCGGTGTTTTGCACTGCGATCACCAGCACCTGCAGGATGAGCCCGAGGCCCAGGCCGAGGACGAGGAAGTAGCCGCCGAGGGCCAGCGAGGAGGTGGTCACCGACAGCCGCGACAGCAGCACGAGCGCGACCACAAGCATGGCGGTGCCAACGATCGGAAAGACTTTGTACCGGCCGACCCGCGAGATCAGCTGACCGCTGCCGACCGACGTGAACAGCAGGCCGAGCACGACGGGCAGCAGGTAGACGCCGGAGACCGTCGCCGAGACCCCGCGCACGACCTGCAGGAACAGCGGCAGGAACGACAGCGAGGCGAGCATGGCGTAGCCGGCCGCGAAAGCGATGCCGGAACAGACGGAGAAGACCGAGTTCCTGAACAGGCGGAGCGGCAGGACCGGCTCAGCGGCCCGGCGGGCTGACTGCCACCAGCCGAACGCGAGCGCCACCGCCAGCACTCCCAGGCCGATGATCACCGGGGAGTCCCACCGGAACTCGGTGCCGCCCCAGGAAGTCAGCAGCACGACGCAGGTCGCGCCGCCCGCCAGCAGCAGCGCGCCGAGATAGTCGATCTGGTGGCGCCGCCCCCCGCCGGTGGACGGCAAAGCGATGGCAATCACGGCGAGGGCAACGAGGCCGATCGGCAGGTTGATATAGAAGACCCAGCGCCAGCTCAGGTTGTCCACGAAGAACCCGCCGAGCAGCGGGCCAGCGACGCTGGCCACCCCGAAGACAGCTCCGAACGCCCCCTGGTACTTCCCGCGCTCGCGGGCCGGGACGATGTCGCCGACGATGGCCTGCGTCAGCACGATCAGCCCGCCCCCGCCGAGGCCCTGCAACGCGCGGAAGCTGATGAGCTCGACCAGGCTGTGCGCCTGGCCGCACAGCGCAGACCCGACGAGGAAGATAACGATCGACGCCTGGAACAGCCTCTTGCGGCCGAACTGATCGCCGAGCTTCCCCCAGAGCGGAGTCGACGCGGTGGTCGCGAGCAGGTAAGCGGTGACAACCCAGGAGAGATGGCTCAGTCCGCCCAGCTCTCCGACGATCGTCGGGAGAGCAGTCGCCACGATGGTCTGGTCCAGGGCAGCGACCAAGAGCGCGAGCATGAGCGCGGTGAAGATAACTACCAATCCGCCGCGCGGCTTGGGCTCTGTTGCGGCTACAGCCCGGGTCATTGCTGACTTGTACCCCGGAGCGGGAGAGTTGCCCGCCGGGCAACTCCCCCCAACTAGCCGCTAGTACCCGTATCCCCCGCTACTGCTCGTACTGGACGACGGCTTACTTGCCGCTGCCGCCCCGAGCTTCGCGCCCGACGCCGTCATCGCCCACCACAGTCCGCCTGACACGTTGAGCCCGTTGCCCTTGAGCTGGCCTGCTGCCGAGTCTCCCGTGTAGGTATACAGCGGGTGGCCGTCGTAGGTTGCCTGAACCATGCCATCCGCCCTGGTGATCGAGCCCAGAGCGTGCGGCAGTGTGGTGCCCGCGGCAGCAACCGCCTTGCCGATCACCGGCGGCCAGTACGTGGCACAACTGCCGGTGCACTTCGACATCGTCGGCGTGTCTATAGCGAACCAGTAGAGCGTGTGGCCCTTGGCGTCGGTCAGTACAGTGCCGCGGCTAGTGCTGCGCATCGAGATCACCGCACTGCCTGCGGGAGCGCTGCTCTGCGCTGCGGCCGGCGCCGTCGTGCCTACGTTAGCGGCTGGCGTGGTCCCGCTGGCTGACGGGGACGCCGAGCTACCGCACGCGGCCAGAACCGCTGCTCCGGCAGCCACCACCGGCATCGCCCACCATCGGTAGCGCATGCTAGCCTCCGTTCCTCGTTGATCTTGGGTTTGTTCTTACCCACGACTACGTAGGCGGGGCGCGAAACGTTCATTGCCTTGTTGACTGGTCAGTCAGGGCCGGCGCAGGCCCCGCTGGTTTCCGGTCACCCGCTGGCTCCATTCATCCGGCGACACAGCCAGGCCAGCGACATCGGGTACCGGTATCCGATACCCCCGTGGCTGCCGTCGAAAAGCTCGAAGCGGATGAGCTCGTCTGGTACTCCGATTACCCGCAATTGCTCCCGGAAGGCCTCAGCTCCGACATCCAGGAAGTGCTCGTCCCTAGTTCCCGCGTCGACCCAGATAGCCCGGACCGACCGGAGCGCGCTGGCGTACCTCGCTGCCATCCTGACCGGGTCGAAGTCCAGCCAGCGCTGCCAGACATCCGGCCGGACGATTCCGGTGCGAGGGTCGAAGGGCAGATCGATGGTGCCGTCGTCGTTGGCCGAGAACGCAGCCGCTGCTCCGAGCAAACCGAGCAGGTCGACGTCGGCCGGGTTCGTGAACGGGACCCGTGACCGAAATTCCTGCCACCACTTCCAGATGTCGCCGTCATAGCCGCGCAGCGCGCGCACTGCCGCGCCGAAGTCACGCAGATAGCACAGCTCGTACAGGCTGTCGCCAGCATGGGTGGCGAACGCGCCGAACAAGTCGGGCCGGAGCATCGGAGTGATCATCGCGCCGAAGCCGCCACTCGACTTCCCCGTGACCGCGCGGTGGCCGGCGTCGGCGAGGGTCCGGTAGTGCGCATCGACCCACGGCACGACTTCCTGGCACAGATAAGAGTGGTATCGCCCAGTTGCGGGCGAGTCGACAAACTGGCTGCCGCCGTAGCTGGTCCATGCATCGACGTACACCACGATCGCAGGCGGCGCCTGACCGGCCGCGAACACGGCATCGGCAGTCTCCTGGAACGGCTGCTCGAACGGACTGCGGTTGCGCCACATGCTCAGGTGCCCGGTGAAGCCCTGGAGCACGTACACCGACGGGTAGCGAAGGGCCTGATCGACCGCGTAGCCCGGCGGCGTGTAGACCCACAGCGGCCGCTCATGCGGATCCCCGAGCGGGTTGCCGCGAAGCAACTCGCTGACGATCACGTGCTCGTTGAGCGTGCCGGCCAGTTCAGCGGACCACGGCAGCACAGCGGTGCCCCCTTGCCATGTGGCGGACTAGTACCGGCCCATCACATCACGAGCTGTGCGGGTGCAGGCTCGCCCCGCAGCAGCGCTGCGACCGCCTGCTCCGCGTGCGCCCCGGCCGGAAGGCTGGCCGGCCCGGCGGGCACCCCGGCCAGTTCCCCGGCCGCCAGGTAGTAGCTGATGATCCGGGGATCGACGTAGGACGCGCGGGCGACTGCGGGAGTGTCGCCCAGCCAGGCAGCCACCTCGCCGATCGCTGATCGGACCGTCTTGGCGGCGGCGCGTGCCGACGCTTGCGAACCGGCGCTCGCTAGCAGCAGGGCCATCAGCACGGTCGCGTTCCAGGTCCGGAATTCCTTAGCGGTGTAGTGCCCGCCTGCCTTTCCGCCAATGTAAGCGCCGATGTCATGAGAGTGCATCGGGTGCCAGATTCCGCCGTCCTGCCAGCAGAACAGCGCGTCCACGCCACTGTCGATACCGGCGAGCGCCCCGATCGTGGCCAGTAGCGCCGGGTCGGTGACGGTGATGGCCCGTCGCTTGCCTTCCTTGGCGACGTAGTCGAACACCACGCTGTCGGCCCCGACGCTGACATGGCGCTTCTCCAGCGTCGCGACCCCGTAGTGGTGATCAAGCTCGGCATACTTCTCGCCGCCGATGCGAAACAAGCCCAGATCGATCAGCCGGACCGCGCTGGCCACTACCCGGCCGCGGTCCAGCTGCTGATGCCGGAGGTCGGCAAGCGTGGCCTCCCGCAGCAGCGGCAGCGCGCCAGCGAATCTCAGCATGTGGTCGAACTTCTGCGCATCGCGCTGTTCTCGCCAAAGCTGGTGATAGCGGTACTGCGTGCGTCCCCTGCTGTCCACACCGGTGGCCTGGACGTGGCCGAGCGGATCTGGTTCTATCCAGACATCGCGCCAGGCGGGCGGGATCGCCAGCGCGCGGATCCTCGCCAGCGTCTGCGCGTCGGTGACCTCGGCGCCATGGCTGTCGATGTACCGCACGGTGTCTGCGGCGCGCAACCTCCGGATGCCGGGCGCCCGCGGGTCGCTTCGATGAAGGCCCGCTACTGCTGACTGCGACATCGCCGGGACGCTCTCAGCGGCGAATTGTGCGCCGCTGCTGGCCATCTGGACACGGTACCACGGTAGATTCCGTGGAACGTTCCTGCGTGCGGCCGGAGCAGCAGCCGTCGTTGCTGGTTACGACACTGCCGGGTTCGCGACCCTGGCCAGGAACAGCGGCTCTGAACTACCTGCCGCCGACACCAGCAGCAGGTACGGCCGGTCGAACACGATGGGCGGGCCGGCCACCTCCGCGGACGACGGCAAGACGACAACGGCGGTGGCAGCGCTGGCAACCGTACCCTCCGCGTCGACGCGCAGTGTCGCCGCGTGCTCGACCTCTCCGAGCGAGCCTGCCTGCAGGCTCATGCCGCTGAAGTCCGCCGCACCGCCGAAGGCCACGCCCATGCCGAGCTTGGCCAGCAGCGGCCTCAGGTCCGCCTGCGTGCGCAAGCTGACCTCCGGCAGCGACAGGGAGCTCGCTGCCGCGCCGGGCGCGTCGAGCTCGCGGGTGAGAACTCCCAGCGTCGCGGTGCTGAGGTCGGGGCAGCCGTTAGCTGAACCAGCGCCGGCAGCCCCGCCGGATTGAGACGACGGCGGCGCGGGCGGCAGCAGCGCGGTCATCGACAGCTTGCCGCCCTGGTACGGCAATGACACCGCGGTCCAGCCGTCGTCCGATGCCGAGGTCATCTCGCTGCCGTTCAGGTACTGCGCCTGCACCTGCGCGCCGGCCGCCGTCCGGAACGAGCCAGTGGTCGTCTGGCCCGGCGAGAACGGCGTAGCCCAGCGGGCTTTCAGGTACTGCGCGTCGGTTAGCACGAAGATCGAGCCCTGCACGGCCTGTGCCGAGAGCAGCTTGGTGACATGTCCCCGCGTTGCCGCCGCGATGGCCGCGTCGATCTGGGTGGCTGCCCTGCCGGGACTGGTCAGCAGCGGCACCCGGCCGATGCCGGCGCCGTAGCCGGTCGCCACCGCGTTCAGGTAACTTCGCCGGGGCGCCAGCTTCGGGTCGGTCCAGATGCGATCGGAGCCGGTCACAGTGACACCAGGCCCGCTCAGGCGCGCCAGGGCACGTGACCGTGCCTGCAGCCCTGCCTGAATCGAGCCTGGTGCATCCGACCCCGGCGCCGTCGGCCCGGAGGCGGGCAGGTGCAGCACGGACGCCATCGCCGTAGCGGTTGATCCCGCGGCGCCCAGGTAAGCCATGCCGAGGCCGCTGGCCAGGCTCGACGGCGAGAGCACGATGTTCTGCGCGGGGTCTTGCCGGCACCACGCACCGAGAACGTCGAAGCCGAAAGCGAGATCCGCGTCGGCGTACGGCCGCGGGCTGACAGCTGGCTCGACAGCAGCCACGCCGCGGATCACCTCGGCGCCACGCGGCTGCGGAGCCGGGCGCGTGCCGCAACCACTTGCGAGAGCGCCAACGGCAACAACTGCTGCGGCGCCGACGGTCAGCCGCCCGGCCTGGCGAGTGCTTTTCATGCCTGTCAGACGTCACGAGTTTCATCGCGGTTTCACCAGCACGCAATCAATCTGGCTGTGCTTATGAGGCTGTCGTGGCTTACCGTCAGATGATGAGTGCCGCGGTCGCAGGGTCAGAGCCCCGCCCGCCTGCGGGAGGGGCCCGGCAGAGCGGTGCCGGGCCAGGGAGCGCCTCCGGGCAGAGCCGTCCCGAACCGGGCGGGCCCGATCTAGCCGAGCAGCGCCTCGCGCGCGCCATCCGTGAGCTCGGCGCGACTCACCAGCGCGTCCGCCCGGCACTGTATGACGCGATCCAACCCGGCAGCAGCCTGTCAGTGGCCCGGTGCCTGGAGCTGTTCGACGCTCAGTTGGCCAGCAGGCACCTCGATGTGGCAGCTCGCTGGCTGCGTGCCCGCGGCGCCGGGTACTACACCATCGGCTCGTCCGGGCATGAGGGTAACGCCGCCGTCGCCGCCGCACTCCGGCTCACCGACCCGGCGCTCCTGCACTACCGGTCCGGCGCCTTCTACCTGGTCCGGGCGGCACAGGCGAGCCCGCCAAGAGACGGGGTCACGGACGTGCTGCTCGGCCTCGTCGCCGCGGCGGCCGAGCCGATCGCAGGCGGGCGCCACAAGGTGTTCGGTCACCCGGAACTGCATGTGATCCCGCAGACCTCGACGATCGCCTCGCACCTCCCGCGCGCGATTGGCCTGGCGTTCGCGCTGGCGAGGGCGGCCAAGCTAGGGCTGGACACGCCATGGCCAGACGACTCGGTCGTGGTCTGCAGCTTCGGCGACGCGTCGGCGAATCACTCGACTGCGACCGGTGCGCTCAACACCGCGGCCTACTGCGCTTACCAAGGCCTGCCGCTGCCCTTGCTGCTCGTCTGCGAAGACAACGGCATTGGCATCAGCGTCCGGACGCCGGCCGGGTGGATCGAGTCGGTCAGCGCCAGGCGGCCGGGCATCAAGTACTTCAGCGCCGATGGCGCGGACCTGAACCGGGCCTACGAGACGGCGTCCGCAGCCGCGCAGTGGGTGCGCAACCGGCGCGCTCCGGCCTTCCTGCACCTGCGAACCGTGCGGCTCGGCGGGCACGCGGGCACCGACGTCGAATCCGCCTACCGGACCCCGGCCGAGATCGCTGCCGACACCGCCCGCGATCCGCTGCTCGGCACCGCGCGCCTGCTCGTGCGGTCCGGCGCGCTGACCCCGGCCGAGGTGCTCGACCGGTACGAGGAGTCACGGGCCAGGGTGCTCACGCTGGCCAGCGAGGTAGCCGGATCGCCCAGGCTGAGGACGGCCGCGCAGGTGATGGCGCCCATCTCCCCGCGCCGCCCGGCGATCCTGGCAGCAAACCTCGCTGACCGAGCCCGCCAGGCACAGGTTCCGGGTCCCGGTTACGGCGCGGCACCCCAGGCCGACGGTCCCGCCGAGCTGCAGACCCTGGCCCAGGCCATCAACCAGACATTGTCTGAGGAGATGACCGCCCGGCCCGGCATGATCGTCTTCGGCGAGGACGTCGCGCGCAAAGGCGGCGTGTACGGGGTGACCAGGGGGCTGCTGCGCGAGTTCGGGCCTGGTCGCGTCTTCGACACCCCGCTGGACGAGCAGTCCATCCTTGGCCTCGCGCTAGGCGCGGGCCTGGCCGGCCTGCTTCCGGTGCCGGAAATCCAGTACCTGGCCTACCTGCATAACGCCGCTGACCAGATTCGCGGCGAGGCCGCCACCCTGTCGTTCTTCTCCCGTGCTCAGTACCGCAATCCGATGGTCGTGCGGATCGCCGGTCTGGCCTACCAAGAAGGCTTCGGCGGGCACTTCCACAATGACAACGGCATCGCCGCCCTGCGCGACATCCCGGGCCTGATCGTCGCCTGCCCGGCCCGTGCCGACGACGCCGCGGCGATGCTGCGCACCTGCCTGGCCGCAGCCGAGCTCGATGGCAGCGTGAGCATCTTCCTCGAGCCGATCGCGCTCTACCACCAGCGGGACTTGTTCGAGCCAGGCGACGGCGGCTGGCTGGCTGCCAGCCAGCCCCCGGAGCTGCGAACGCAGTCGCACATCCAGGTTGGCCGCGGCCGGCTCTACGGCGCTGGTAAGGACCTGACGATCATTTCGTTCGGGAACGGGCTTCGGCTCAGCTTGCGGGCGGCCCGCACGCTCGCGGCCGAGGGGCTGAACTGCCGGGTCCTCGATCTCCGCTGGCTCGCTCCGTTGCCTTTCGAGGACCTGCTCCGCGCGGCGGCTGCCACCGGCACGGTGCTCATCGCCGACGAGACCAGGCGCACTGGCGGTGTATCCGAGGGCGTCATCACCACCCTGGTCGATGCGGGATTTACCGGGCGCATTGCCCGAGTCGCCAGCCAGGACAGCTTCGTGCCGCTCGGCGACGCGGCCGGCACGGTGCTGCTGTCCGAGGCAGCCATCGAGGACGCCGCTCGCGACCTGTTCCGTTAGCCCGCCCTACCCGGCGGTCAACTGGTCCGGTAACCGGTTATTGTCACTGCTATGAGCCACAATGCTGCCCCGGCTGGCGGACCGTCCCTTCCGCAGCGTCGTCACCTTGCCACCGAGATTCCCGGCCCGCAGTCGCGCGCGCTCTTCGAGCGCCGCCAGCGAAGCGTGGCCCGCGGCCTTAGTCACGTGCTGCCGGTTTTCGTTACCGCAGCCGGCGGCGGTGTGCTGGTCGACGTGGACGGTAACTCTCTCATCGACTTCGGCTCGGGCATTGCCGTCACCTCGGTCGGCAACAGCGCCGACCTGGTGGTCAGCCGCGTCACTGAGCAGGTGGCGCAGTTCACTCACACCTGTTTCATGGTGGCGCCGTACGAAGGTTACGTGGAGGTCTGCGAGCACCTGAACCGGCTCACGCCCGGCAGCCACGACAAGCGGTCCGCGCTGTTCAACTCCGGCGCGGAGGCCGTGGAGAACGCCGTCAAGATCGCCAGGCACGCGACCGGGCGGGACGCGATCGTCGTCTTCGACCACGCCTACCATGGCCGCACCAATCTCACCATGGCGATGACGGCGAAGAACATGCCGTACAAGGAAGGCTTCGGGCCGTTCGCGGGTGAGGTGTACCGGGTCCCGATGGCGTACCCGTTCCGGTGGCCGGGCGGCCCGGACCGCTGCGCCGAGGAGGCGCTGAGCACCGTGATCAGCCTGATTCACGCCCAGGTAGGCGAGGAGAACGTCGCCGCCGTCGTGATCGAGCCGGTCCAGGGCGAGGGCGGGTTCATCGTGCCGCCGGATGGCTTCCTGCCCGGCCTGGCTGAGTTCTGCCGGGCCAACGGCATCGTCTTCATCGCTGACGAGATCCAGTCCGGCTTCTGCCGCACCGGCGACTGGTTCGCCTGCGACCACGAGAACGTGGTACCGGACCTGATCACGACCGCCAAGGGCATCGCCGGCGGGCTGCCGCTGGCCGGGGTGACCGGCCGGGCCGAGCTCATGGACGCCGTACACCCGGGCGGGCTGGGCGGCACCTACGGCGGGAACCCAGTCGCCTGCGCCGCAGCGCTCGGCGCGATGGACACCATGGAGAAGGAAGACCTGCCCGCCGCCGCCCGCGCTATCGAGGCGGCCATGCTGCCGAGGCTGCGCAAGCTCGCGGAGACCAACCCGGCGATCGGCGACGTCCGCGGCCGGGGCGCGATGCTCGCCATGGAACTGGTCCGGCCGGGCACCATCGAGCCGGACGCGGCAGCGGCCGCCAAGGTGGCGAAGACCTGCCACGCGAACGGGATGATCGTGCTCACCTGCGGTACGTTCGGCAACGTGCTGCGGCTCCTGCCGCCGCTCGTGATCGGCCAGCCCTTGCTGTCCGAGGGCATGGGCATCCTCGAGGAAGCCTTCGCGGCACTCTGAGCTTGCCCCTTTGGTTCCTTTGCCAGGACACCATCAATGACAGCGGTGGGCCCGAGCGCGGACGGCCAAGGCTGGCGTGCGGTCTCGATCCTTCTCGTCGGTGCGTTCATGGCGCTGCTTGAGGGCAACTAGACAGTCTCAACAACTTCCAGCTATGGCCTATGGCACGTAGATCACCGTGGAGGCCGCCTCGTAGACGGCCGGTGCCTTGCCCGGCTCCTCGACGATGATGACCGGAACGCCGGAAGGCACGCCGCCCTGGATTTCCCTGCGCTCCTGCGCGGTTGGCGGGCGCGCGGTTATCCGGCTGCCAGGCGGCGCCTGGACGTATTCGGTTCTCGGCAGGCGCTTGACGAGGTGCCCGACAGCGCGCCGCGTCTCTGTCAGGCCGCTCTCGTCAAGCACCGCATACGCCTTCCGCGCCGTGTCCCGGCTGATGCCCCAGCGGGCCTGTAGCGACGCCTCGGACGGCAGGAGCGAGCCGACCGGAAGTTGCCGCGCGATGATGAAGCCGCGCATCAGATAGGCCGCCTGCACGTAGGCCGGGATCAGGCTCTCGCCGTCAATGACGACGCCGCTCTCGCCCCACACGCTGTGATTCACGTCACCATCGCTCACGCGGCGTGACTACCCGCGCCGGGTTGCCAGTACTCTGCACCTGCCCGGTTGTACGGATATGTCTGCCAGTCGGCAGGTAGCCAAGTCGAGCACGTCTCGTCGCTCGCTCTCGATCGAGGTGATGTTCGTCGCGTTAGCACATTTCACCCCCGCGCTACGTTCTGTGCCACTGCCCGGCTTACCGCCTACCGGACAAGCCTGCAAGGTTGGCCCCGGGGGCGCCAAGGGGCAGGGGGGCTGGCCCCCGGCGCCCGCTTATGCGGTCTACCAGACAAGCCTACAAGGTTGGCCCAGGGGGCGGGGCACGGCCCGCCCGGTGAGCCGCCCAGGTTGTGCCCGCTCCACCAGCTCTTGCTCGGACGGCAGCGCCGATCCGGGCGCGAGCTGCCGGACTACGATCGCGCCGCGCAGGTAGATCGCGAGCTGAAGATACGCGGGCGGCATGCTCCGAGGCTTGATGAGACAGACGTCGATGATCTCGCTCACGCCCGTCAACTGCCCGTTGGTCGTCGACCGTGAAGTGATGTTCGCCACGTTGCGGCGTCATTGCCTTCCCCTGGCGTCAACTTTCGGATACCGTCACGCTCGCCTGCTTGTACGGACGACCTGACAAGCCTACAAGCACCGGGAGGGGGCGGCGAGGGCCTGTCCGATGCCGATGTCGGGCATTGGGCATCCGGGCAGGCCCTCGCCAACTCGCCAGACCTCCCGCCCGACAGGAGCATCGCGGCAGCCGCGTCACCAGCCTGCCGGCTCCGCTCGGCGCGCGCTACGCCGGCTGCACCCACGAGTGCAGCAAGTTTCTGCCCACGTGCGGGGTAACGGTCATGCTGAACGAGTACTACATCGAGGTGCCTGACGTGAACGCGAGGAAAAACCGCCTCGGAGGGGCGGGGTCGGAGGGGCGGGGTTCGAACCCGCAGCCAGGCTCCGGGTCAGGAGTGGATGATCTCGGTGTCGTGACAGAAGTGGACCCGGTCCGGCGCCGCTGCCCTGATCCTGGCTACTGACGCCCGCCAGGCGGTGACGTCGCTGGCCTGGCCGTCCGGCAGGTCATCGCTGGCCGGGTCGAGGTACTGCCGCGGCTTGTAGGCGGCGTCGCCGACCAGCACGTCGGACAGGCCGTCAGCCGAGTCGACGAGCACGGACTGGTGGCCGGAAGTGTGACCGGGAGTCGCGACCACCCGCAGCCCGGGCAGGATCTCAGCATCCCCGTCCAGCAGCTCGAACCGCGCGTTCATGAAGTCGAACCAGTCGGCCAGCTCGGGCGATTCGCGCCGGGCCCGCTCGAGCTCGGCACGCTGCACGTAGAACGCAGCGTGCTTGAAGACCGCGTTCTGCCCGCAATGGTCGAAGTGCAGATGCGTATTGATCACCAGGCTGATATCACCGGGCGTCATGTCCAGCTCGTCGAGCGCGTCAGCCACTGAGCGGTTGACGACTCGCCAGTTGTCCAGCCACCGCTGCGGGCCGCCGGCGCCGGTGTCGACGAGCACCGCGCTGCCCGGAAATCGCACCACGAACCCGTGAACGGGCCACTCGTTGCCGTCGACGCCGCGCAGACTGGCCAGCGCCAGCCGGGTGATCTGCAGTGCCACTGGCCACCGCCCCTAGAGTTCCTGACGAGATGGGCGGTTAATGCTACTCAGGGGCACCGCCGGGCAGCCGGACGGGCCATACCGGTGCCAGCCCGCCATCCTCGGGCTGGACACCCCAGGAACCAGTGACGGCGAGGAGCACGATACCGATAGCAGCAGCCAGCAGTACCGCTGGCGCGAAACCGTGCACGAGGAACCGGTCCAGCGGCCGCAGCGCCGCCACCGGAACGCCGCCCACATCGCCTGGCATGTTCGCGATCGTAGCTGCGCACAGCCGGGCAAGCACCAGCCAGTCGAGTCTTGTGGCGGGGTACAGCACGAGCACGCAGAGGATCGTCGCGTCGTACCAGGGCAGCTGGTAAGGCCAGACGATAAGCCAGGCCAGGGTTAGCGCAATGGCCGGGCGCAGGGCCGGGCGCCGCAGATCGCCCGGCGGCAGCCGCCAGAGCAGCAACGCCGCCAGTCCGAAGAACAGCAGGACCGCGACGACGACCAGGTACTTCCAGCCGGTCAGCTCAGCGGAGCGCCAGAAGCTGTCCTGAGTCGTCTGGTCGGTGCGCCCGAACAGGCCCGCAATGGCTGGCTTGCCGAACCAGGCGTAGGTCGGGCCGAGCACTGCAAGTGCGCCAGCGCCGGCCGCCATCAGCGCCGGCCCAGACCGGCGTAGTGCCCAGGCCAGCGCGACGCCGAACAGCACGTAGTCGATCTTGATGTCGGCGGCCAGGCCGATCAGGGCACCTGCGGCCACGGCCCGCCAGATCCGCGGCCTGGGGTCGCCCCGCGCTGGCTGGCGGCCGAGAGCGAGCAGCCCGAGGATGCCGGCCGCCGCGGCTGCCGCGTCCACATGCCCGGCCGCTACCAGGTCCCAGAGCAGCAGCGGGTTAACGGTCCAGAGCAGATGCGCCCGAAGGCGCGCGGTCGGTCTGGCCCGGAGCACGCGATCGAGGGCGACGGCCACTACCCCGAACGCCATCGCATTCCAGAGCTTGAGCCAGAACACCACTCGCGCCATCGAGTTGCCGCCGAACTTGGCGGCAAGGTACTGCTCGATCGTCGAGGCCGGGCCGTACAAGCTGACCTGGTGCTGCCAGTGGGCCGGAATGGAAATGCCGAGCACCGGATCGGTCAGCCGCAGGTAGAGCGGAGTTGCCACGTACGGGTTGTTGCCCAGCAGCGCGATGCGCCCGTACGCGGCGTAATCGAGCGCGTCCGTAGAGCCAGCCGGCGGCAGCACCGCCAGCACCAGCACGGTGACCGCGGCCCCGACCAGGATCAGGCCGATCGGCCCGCGGGCCCCCCGGCGGGCCGCGACCAGCCCGGCGATCACCCCGCCGACCGCGAGCAACGCGGCCAGCCACAGGGCCACGGAGATAAGCCGCGCGGACACCTGGGCGTGCAGCTCGAACGGGGGCCCGGTGGCAGGCATCGCGATCGGCGGCTGCATCCAGTCCTGGCGGACCAGGGCAGCCCCGATCATGATCACGATGGCGCTGCCGATCCCCGCCCCGGCCAGCCATCCGAGCAGCCGGACAGGGCGGACAGGGCGGGTCGAGGCCGTTCCGGTGGTGACAGTCTGGACCTGGCGAGTCAACCGGACTGAGTCGGTCATTGGTCCTTATCGCAGAAGGGTTCGTGGCGGCGCTGTGCCAGCGACGAGACCCTTGAGCTGGCGTTTTGCAGGCTTCCGGGCTACCACCCGGAGGTCGCGCCCCCCGATCAGCGCGAGCCGCCCCCGTGCACCGGGCATCTGTCTGAACTCAGATCGAGGCTCTACCCGGCCGGGCTGAGCGGCAAAACGCAGCAGCCACCCGACTCGGTCCCCGACTGTCAAACCGCCCCGGCCGGGTGATCGCTCCCCGCCATCGGGTGAGAACGCCTCGGCTCTCGCGGTAACAGCTCAACTGCGCAGGTAACCCTCACATGTGCGGTAACGGCCTAGCCCTGGTAATAGCGGTCAGCGACGGCGAGCGCCTCGTCGAGGATCGCCATTCCCTCCTTGGCCTGCGCCTCGGTGATCGTGCACGGTGGCACCACATGCAGCCGGTTGTAGTTCGTGAACGGCATCAGCCCGCGCGCCTTGCACTCCGCGACCAGCGCCGTCATCGCCGGCGAACTGCCGCCGTAGGGGGCCAGCGGCTGCCTGGTCGCCCGATCCGACACCAGGTCCAGTGCCCAGAAGACCGCGGTCCCGCGGACTTCACCGATGA
Organism: uncultured Actinomycetota bacterium; assembly: GCA_963831615.1. GTDB lineage: Bacteria > Actinomycetota > Actinomycetes > Streptosporangiales > Streptosporangiaceae > JAJYUU01. The sequence continues at coordinate 101,208 of CAWHQU010000012.1, forward strand.
CCGGATGCCGTTCCGCTAGCTCACGCAGACCGGGACCGAGCACATCTGCGCCGATCCCGTCCGCGTTTCCTACGATGTCCTCGTCTTTCATCGCGTCGATGGTCGCGACGATGGACGCACACGCCAGCGGGTGCCCGGAGTAGGTAAGGCCGCCGGGGAAGACCCGCCCGTCGAAGGTGGCCGCGATCGGGTCGGAAATGATCACGCCGCCTGCCGGAACGTAACCGGAATTGGATCCCTTGGCGAAGACGATGAGGTCCGGCACCAGGTCGTGATCCTCGAACGCGAACCAGCGGCCGGCCCGGCCGAAGCCGCACATGACTTCGTCGGCGATGTACACGATGCCGTACCGGTCGCAGAGCGCGCGCACGCCTGCCAGGTAACCGGCTGGCGGGATCAGGACGCCGGCCGTGCCGACGATCGACTCCAGCAGCACGGCGGCGATAGTTTCCGGGCCTTCCATCTGGATGACCTGCTCCAGGTGTGCCAGCGCGCGCTGGCATTCTTCCTCGGGCGTCTGCGCCCAGAACGCCGACCGGTACAGGTACGGGCCGAAGAAATGCACGTGGCCGATGGCGAACTCATTCGGCCAGCGGCGCGGGTCGCCGGTGGAGTTAATCGCCGCGCCGGTGTTGCCGTGGTAGGAACGGTAGAAGCTGAGCACTTTGGTGCGGCCGGTGTGCAGCCGTGCCATCCGGATCGCGTTCTCGATCGCGTCAGCGCCGCCATTCGTGAAGAACACCTTGTTGAAGGCTGCGGGTGCCAGCTCGGCGAGCCGCCTGGCGGCCTCGCCACGAGCCTCGTTCGCGTGCTGCGGCGCGATCGTCGTGAGCTTCGCCGCTTGCTCTGCGATCGCCGCTGTCACCTTCGGGTGCTGGTGGCCGATGTTGGTGTTCACGAGCTGACTGGAGAAGTCCAGGTAGCGGTTGCCGTCGTAGTCCCAGAAGTAGCAGCCTTCCGCGCCGGCGACAGCGATCGGCGTCAGTGCCTTCTGCGCGGACCATGAATGGAACACGTGCGCCCGGTCCATCGCGTAGACCTCGGCACCGCGCTGCGGGTCGGCGGCATAGTCAATCATGGCGGCCATCTTCCTGCCCGGGGGCACCTCTAGCTGCGCAAAAGCCTAGCAGCGGGCGGTTGCCATGAGCCCTGACAGATCGTCGGCAGCTGGCCGCTTGCCCTTACAATCCGTATCCGCAGTCGGTGCCTATCGGCCGACCGGCTCGTTAGCCGGTAGCGCGCTGCCTGAAGAGATCAGTTACCTGCGCGCGCGGCAGCCCCGGACTGCGGTGGCCGTCCCTGCCCGTCATGTCCTCGCCAGCCGCCAGAGCATTCGCGACCGCCTCCTCGGTGGCCTGCACGACCGCCGCGTAGAACGGGTCGAGCACGCCCCACGGGACGAACCGGAGCACGTCGTAGTGAGCCGTTCCGTCGCTCCCTCGTTTGCCTGCTCCCGGCGTGATCGCGCCCGGGTTGCCAGTGGAAAACGCCAGGAAAAGGTCGCCGGAAAAGTGCGATCCCGTCGTGCCCGTCCGGGCCAGGCCGAGAGTCACCCGGCGGGCCAGCGCCTTGCACTGGCCGGGAAGCAAGGGAGCGTTCGTGCCGACGATGGCGATCACCGAGCCCGAGCCTTCTGGCGCGAGGCTGAACTCGGCCATCGGATCTTCGGCGTTCACCAGCCTTCCCACCGGCACGCCAGCCAGCGTCAGTTCCTCACGGCTGCCGAAGTTCGCCTGCACGAACACGGCAACCGTGTACTCCGTGCCCGCGTAGCTGACCAGCCGTGACGACGTTCCCGAGCCACCTTTGAAGTGGTAGCAGTTCATCCCGGTGCCGCCACCGACAGCACCCTCGGCGACCGGCCCGCTGGCCGCTGCCTCAAGAGCGGCGACTGCCGTCTCCTCAGTGACGTGGTGGCCGTTGATGTCGTTGAGATAGCCGTCCCAGGTCTCGGCGGCGACCGGGAGCAGCCACACCTGCGCGAGCTGAGGATGATGGCGGACGGTCCACGCCACGATGCCGGCATGCACGACGCCGACCGCGTGGGTGTTGGTGATGCCGACCGGGCCGCTGAACGTCCCGGATTCCTCGATCCAGGACAGGCCCGTCATCTCGCCGTTGCCGTTCTGGGAGAAGAAGCCGGCGGTCACCGGGTCACCAGCACCGGCCGCGCCCCGGGGATGAATGGCAGTCACCCCGGTGCGCACGGAGTCACCGCTGATCAGCGTCTCATAACCCACCTGGACGCCAGGTACGTCGGTGATCGCGTTCCACCGGCCCGGCGTGCCGTCGAACGGGATCCCCAGGTCACGCGCTCGGACTGGCTTACCTGCCTCCGAACTGCTCATGCCGGATGCTCCTCGTCGATCGCCGCGGTGGCCGGTCAGCGGCCGCGTGCACGCGACCACGCTATGCCGGACGCTCCCGCGGAATGGGCCCTGGTCGCCAGCTGCAGAACTGACCTGGCCTGGCGGAGATTCAGTGCCCAGCCGCTAGCTGGCAGGCCACGTCGACCATCGACGCCCATCCGTCGTCGCCGACCTGGTCGTCAGGCGGCTGGCCTGTGGAACAGAGCCAGTCGGTCACTAGCCGGAAGATGAGGGCACGGATCAGGTACTGCCCGAAGTCGTCCACGTGAATGACCGAGTCGAGTATCGCGCTGTCTGCGCCTTCCCACAGCAGCGCGTCAGCGACCACGATCGCGGAGGCGTAACCAGTGGGCCGCCAGTAGGCGCTGAAATCGATGATCGCCGGTGGCAGCTGGTCGTGGAACAGCACGTTGCCACTCAGGTCGCCATGGATGAGCTGGCTGGGGGCAGCCAGCGGACGGCGGGCAGCGGCCAACTGCGGCAGGTACCTCACATCCGGAAACTGGCTGGAAGGCAGTTCATCCCAGGCAATGCGGTCGCTGATAGCCCACGGGCTGGAGCGGCTGTCCAGGAATCGCGGCCGCGGGATACCGCGCAACGCCTTATGGAATCGCTCGCCGACGGCGATGATCTCTGGCCACCGACCCTGCTCATGCCGGCCCGTCACGAACGCACTCGCGCACCAGCCATCGACGCACAGCGAACCATCGCGATCGCGCCGTGGTGCTGGCAGCCGGAATCCGTCGCGCGGAGCCTGCGAGATGACCCGCGCTTGCCATGTCAGCTCGTCCAGGTCGGTGTCTGCTGGCTTTAGTACCAGCTCGCCTGCGCGCCAGGAGGTACCCTGCCCGCCGTCCAGCTGAACTGGGCTGCATCCGGCCACCCCGAACGCGGCGAGCACGCGGGGTGGTGGAGATGACACCTGTGCACCTGTCCAACCGGCACGGATGCCGAGTTGATGGGCCCCTTACCCCACCTATCCGGCACCCGCGCGCAAGGTCCGCGCTTACTGGTTCACCGGGAAGCCAAGGTTGACTCCGCCGTGGCTCGGGTCGAGCCAGCGCGAGGTAACGGCCTTCCCGCGGGTGTAGAAGTGGACGCCCTCGGTGCCGTACACGTGCGTGTCACCAAATAGCGACGACTTCCAGCCGCCGAAAGAGTAGAACGCCATCGGCACCGGGATCGGCACGTTGACCCCGACCATCCCGACCTCCACCTCATGCGTGAAGCGGCGCGCGGCTCCCCCGTCGTTGGTGAAGATCGCAGTGCCGTTGCCGTACGGGTTGGCGTTGACGATCTCCAGCGCGTCAGCGTAGCTAGCCGCGCGGACTACTGACAGCACCGGGCCGAAGATCTCGTCCCGGTAGGCGCTCATCTGCGGCGTCACGTGATCCAGCACGGTCGGCCCGAGCCAGAAGCCGTCCGCCTCGCCGCCAGTGACCGGATGGTCGCGGCCATCGACCGCGAGCGTGGCACCGTCGGCCACGCCAGAGTCCAGGTAGCTCGCCACCTTGTCGCGGTGCTCGCGGGTGACGAGCGGCCCCATCTCCGACCCCTGGGCATCGCCGGGCCCGACAGTCAGGCCCGCGATCCGGTCCCGGATCTTGCCCACCAGCACGTCGGCGATCGGATCGACGGCCACCAGGACCGAGATGGCCATGCACCGCTCGCCAGCCGAGCCGAAGCCCGCGTTCACCGCGGCGTCCGCAGCCAGGTCAAGATCCGCGTCGGGCAGCACGACCATGTGATTCTTCGCTCCGCCGAGAGCCTGGACGCGCTTGCCGTGGCTGGTCGCCGTCTCCGCCACGTAGCGAGCGATCGGCGTTGAGCCGACGAAACTCACCGCCCGCACGCCAGGGTGCGTCAGCAGAGCGTCGACAGCAGGCTTCGCGCCGTGGACGACGTTGAACGCGCCGTCGGGCAGCCCTGCCTCGGCAAGCAGCTCGGCGAGCAGCAGCGAGGCTGACGGGTCCTTCTCCGACGGCTTGAGCACGAACGTGTTGCCGCACGCCAGCGCGATCGGGAACATCCACATCGGCACCATGGCCGGGAAGTTGAACGGGGTGATGCCGGCCACTACCCCTACCGGCTGCCGGATCGAGTACGCGTCGACACCGGTCGACACGTTCTCCGAGAATCCGCCCTTCAGCAGGTGCGGAATGCCGCAGGCGAAGTCCACCACCTCGAGGCCCCGGGCCACCTCGCCCGCCGCGTCGGAGGCGACCTTGCCATGCTCGGCGGTGATCCGCGCAGCCAGCTCACCGGAGTGCTTACGGGCCAGCTCGCGGAACTCGAACATCACGCCGGCGCGGCGCACCAGCGAGGTCTCGCGCCAGCCCGGCAGCGCAGCGGTCGCCGCCGCCACTGCGGCGTCCACTTCAGCCGGAGTCGCGTAGTCGACCGTCCCGGACACCCGGCCGGTCGCCGGGTTGTAGATGTCACCCCTGGTGGCCGCTTCGCCGGTCCACGGCTTCCCGTTGATCCAGTGCGTGCGATGCGTCGTTGCCTGCTCCATGGCGCTGCTCTGCCTTCCGGTGCGCTGATCAGCCGGTTCCCTCATCGTGCCCCTGTGCTCAGTGTGTCGCCACCGGGCGTCTGAGCCAAGTTACGATCCGTAAGGGAACGAGCGGGTTGCCTGTACAGTATGTGCGCCCCGCCCGGCTGCCCATAGCCAGGACAGGCCCCGGCCCTGACAGCACAGTGCCGCCGGGAGCGGATGAGCTCGAGGAGGTGGCCGGCATGCTGCCCACGGTCGCCGAGGTGCTGGCTCTCGACCCGGTCCGCAGCGGCGCGCCGCGGGTCCTGGCCGGCACCGAGCGATTGAGCACCCCGGTCAGGTGGGTGCACGTGATCGAGCTGGCGCAGGCCGCTCACCTGCTGCGCGGCGGCGAGCTCGTGCTATCCACCGGCATCGCGCTGCCTGACGACGCGGCCGGCCTTGGCCGGTATGTCGCCGAGCTGGTCTCAGTGGGCGTCAGCGGCCTGGCGGTCGAGCTCGGTTCGCGCTACTCGCGCAGCCTGCCGCCCGCGCTCGTCGCCGCTGCCGCCGACCATCAGCTGCCCCTCATCGTCTTCGAGCGGGAGACGCAGTTCATCGCGATCACTGAAGCCGTCCATGCCCGCATCATCGACGCCCAGCTTGCAGAGCTCCGCTCCGCCGAGCGGCTCCATCAGGTCTTTACCGAGCTTGCGGTATCCGGCGCGGCCGCGGACGAGGTCGTGACACAGGCCGCCACGCTGGCGGGCTGCCCGGTCATCCTGGAGAACCTCGCGCACCAGGTCCTCGCCTGCGCGCCGCTCGGAGCAGACGCGGCCAGCCTGCTCGCCGGGTTTTCCGGCCGGTCGAGGTCGGCGAGGCTGGCCGGGCGAACCGGCTACGACGCGGCCGCCGGGTGGCTGGTGACCATCGTCGGCGCGCGCGGTGAGGACTGGGGCCGGCTGATCATGCTCCGGGGCGAGACACCGCGGCCGGGCGACGAGGCGCTCATCGAGCGAGCCGCGACGACACTCGCGCTTGGCCGCCTGCTCGACCACCGCCTTGAGAGCCTGGAACGCCAGGCGCACCGGACGATCTTGTCCGCTTTCCTTGGCAACGGCTACGGCGACCAGGCGGAGGCCGAGGCACGGGCCCGTGCGCTCGGCGTGCCGGTCACGGGCCGGCTCCTGGTGCCCCTCGTCGTCCGGGTGGCCAGCGCGCACGCCGCCAGCGGACCGATAGCTGCGGGAGCCGCTGCCGCCGTTCCCGGTATGTCGGGGCGTACCTCGGTCGCGCCTGCGCTTGCAGCTCCGGCCCGGGCGGCCGGGATCGCCGACGCGCTCGCCGAAGTCTGCCGGCAGCTGCAGATGCCGGCGCTCGTCGGCTCCCTGGACGATCACCGGGTAGCCGCGCTGCTCACGCTGCCGCCGCGGGCCGATCCGGAGGCCGCGCTGTCCAGGCTGGCCAGCCGGTTGCGGCCGCGGCTCGGCGGAGCCGACGTGATCGGGGCCGGCGCTCGCGGTCGACTCGGTCGCCGCGGTCCAGCGCTCGCTCCTGGAAGCCGACCACGTCGCCGGGGCAGCCGCGGCTGCCGATCCTCGCCGGGCTTACTACCGGCTCCCGGACCTGCGCCTGCGCGGCCTGCTGCACCTGCTGCGCAACGACCCGCGGCTGCAGGCCTTCGCCGAGCGGGAGCTCAGCAAGTTGCTGGTACACGACGACGCAACCGGTTCGCAGCTGGTCCCGGCTCTGACCGCGTACCTGGAAGCGGGCGGCAACAAGGCTGCCGCGGCACAGCGCGCGCACCTGGCCCGGCCGACGATGTACGAGCGGCTGCGGCAGATCGAGGACGTGCTCGGCGTCGACCTGGAGCCCGCCGAGTCCCGGCTGTCGCTGCACGTGGCCTTGCTCGCCCTGCGAGCGGCGTCGTCCTGAACTGCTGACGCAGGCCGCCTGCGCGCACCGCGTAGAGCCAGTGAGCTTCGTTACGGAAGTTCAGGTTCAGGCTGCGGCCGGCGCGCTGCGGGCCGATACTGGGCCGGTGCTTGGCACCGCATTCGAGCTGACTCTTGCTCAGGCTCGGGCTGGTGACCAAGACGCGTTCGCGGTCATCTTCCGCGACATCCAGCCGTCATTGCTCCGGTACCTGCACGTGATCGGCGCCGATTCCGCTGACGACGTGGCTGGCGATACCTGGCTGCAAGTCATCGCGGGCCTCGCGAGCTTCACCGGCGACGAGCAGGCATTCAAGGCATGGCTGTTCACCATCGCCCGGCATCGGACTATCGACTGGTCGCGATCCCGCGCGCGCCGCCAGGCTCTGCCACAGCGGCTGGGCGCCACCGACGGCGAGCAAGTGACGCCTGACACCGCCGATGTCGTGCTCGAGCGGTTGTCCACGCAGGCCGTCCTGGCGGCCATCGCCTCGCTGCCGAAAGATCAGGCCGAGATCATCATGCTGCGCGTGGTAGCCGGCCTGGACGCACCCGCTGTTGCCGAGATCGTCGGCAAGTCGCCCGGCGCGGTGCGGGTGGCCGCGCATCGCGGGCTGCGGCGCCTGGCGAGATCAATGGACCAGACAGGTGTAACAGTATGACGGGGTCGAACGCTTCGTCAGGCGAGATGCCCAGGGTTCCGCTGCCCGGCCGGGCCGGCCGGGACCAAGACGAGCAGTTGCTGGACATGATCCTGGACCGGCGGCCTCTCCCACCCGATGCGCCGTCCGGGATGCATGCACTAGCGGACGAGCTCGTCGGGCTGGCTGCTCCGCCGGGTACAGGAGACCTGCCAGGACAGGCAGCAGCAATGGCTGCCTTCGTCCGCGCGGGCTCGCCGGCCAGCACTCTGCTGCTGGCCGGCGCGCCAACGGCGCACCAGCCACGGGTCAGGCGTGCGGCGGTTCGCGTCAGGCTGGCCGCTGCTATCGCCGTGGTGGTGGCAGGGCTCTCTGGCACCGCCGCGGCCGCCTACGCAGGTGTCCTGCCGGCTTCGGTCCAGAATTTCGCTCACCGTGTCATCGACGCGCCGGCCGCGCCGCATGCCGTCCATCACGGTAATGACGCTCAGCTGCCTCGGGCCGGTCACTCTGGCTCCGCACCGTCAGCGTCGCACGCTGGTCACCCGGCGCATCCCGCAAAGCCTGGCAAGGGCAAGTCGCACACGGGCCGTGGCCACCGAGGTCACCACGGCAAACCTTCGGAAAAGGCGAATCCGGCTCACTCCGCGAAACCCGCGCATCCGGCACCGAAGGCTCACCCGACCCACACTCCAGGGCCGCAGAATCAGTGAGTGACAAAAGCGCGGGCGGCCAGCTGCCTGGCCGCCCGCGCTCCCCCGCTTACTTACATCCCGCCACGTCGTGGGTCAGGCCTTCACGGCCTTCAGGGTGATCACGTTGCTGTGGCTCTTGCGATAGCCGGTGTCGCCGCTGAAGATCAGCTTGTACTGGGTCCTGGCCGTGGGCGCCACGGTGAAGGTGACCGATCCGTCGGTCCCGGTTGTGCCCGTGGTAACGGCGGTCCACCTCGGCTTCTTGCCGGTCCTGCTGTCGAGGGTGATGGTCTCACCAGCGACATCCTTGCGGTGGGACCTGAGCACGCCGGTCACCGCGTCGGCGTGATGCTTCCCGTGCGCGATTGCCTTGTTCTTGACCGACAGCGTCGTCGGCTGCAGTTTGTGGTGGCCGGTGGCAGCGCCGGCAGCCGTCGCGGTAACGATCACGCCGCCGCTGGCCAGGATGGCCACGGTGGCGGCCGAGCCGGCTCGGGCCAGCAGGGACGCTCGTGTTGCGCGCATGAGTCTCCTTCGAGGTGGGCCTCGATGCTGAGGCTGTCCATGGTCAGGAGCGAAGCGCTCGAAGCCCGTCAGGTGTTACCGAGTCCGCCCGCTTACAAGTCGCTGGGTGGCCTCGCGCGGATGATTTGTCTCCTATGTGGTTGCCCAACGACTGACAAGTCGGGCACGGAGCCTGCCGGCCGTGCCCGCCAGCGGGGCGTGGCCTAGTCTGCGCTGGTGGGGGCGCTTCTGGTCGCAGGCACGAGTTCGGACGTCGGCAAATCTGTGGTCACCGCCGGCCTGTGCCGCTGGCTGGCACGACAGGGAGTAGCGGTCTCGCCCTTCAAGGCGCAGAACATGTCGCTGAACTCCTTCGTCACGCTGGCGGGCGAGGAGATCGGCCGCGCGCAGGCCGCGCAGGCACGAGCCGCCGGAATCGAGCCCGAAGCGCTGATGAATCCGGTGCTGCTGAAGCCGGGCAGCGACACCAGCAGCCAGCTGATCGTGCTGGGCAAGGCGGTGGCTGAGACCGAAGCCGCGAGTTACTGGAACGCCGGCCGGTCCCGGGCGCTCCTTGAGGTAGTGCTGGACTCCTACCGGGAGCTTGCCCGCAGGTTCGACACTGTTATCTGCGAAGGCGCAGGCAGCCCGGCCGAGATCAACCTGCGCCAGACCGACATCGTGAACATGGGCTTTGCTCGCGCGGCCGGGCTGCCGGTGGTGCTGGTGGGTGACATCGACCGAGGCGGCGTGTTTGCCTCGTTTGTCGGCACCCTGGCGGTGCTCGACCCGGCCGACCAGGCGCTGATCGCCGGGTTCCTGGTGAACAAGTTCCGTGGCGAGCCGGGCCTGCTGCGGCCTGGCTTGGAGATGCTCGAGGATCTCACCGGCAGGCCAGTCTTCGGGGTGCTGCCGTTTACCGACAGCATCGGCGTGGACGCCGAAGACGCTATCGACTGGGCGCTGCTGCAGTCCGGCGGCCCTCCGCTCGGTGACGACGTACTGCGCGTCACCGTGGTCGCTCTGCCGCGCATGAGCAACCACACTGACGTGGACGCGCTTGCCTGCGAGCCGGGCGTCGTCGTGCGGTTTGCCCGGCAAGCCGCCGAGCTGGCCGGCGCGGACCTGGTGGTACTGCCTGGCAGCCGGGCGACCGTGTGCGACCTTGCCTGGCTGCGCGAACGCGAGATCGACAAGGCGATCGGCCGGCACGTCGCCCGCGGCCTGCCGGTCCTCGGCATCTGCGGCGGTTATCAGATGCTCGGCACGGTCATCCACGATGACGTGGAGAGTCGCGCCGGGCAGGTGGCGGGTCTCGGCCTGCTGCCGGTGCGGACCGCGTTCGAGCAGAAGAAAGTGCTCGCGCGACCGTCCCGGACGCTAGCAGGCGGCGTGGTCGTGCACGGCTACGAGATTCACCACGGCGCGGTGATCAGGGACGGCGGCGAACCATTCTTCGCCGACGAAGGCTGCCGCGTCGAAGCCGTGGCCGGGACGGTCTGGCACGGTCTGCTAGAGAACGACAGCTTCCGGCGCGAGTACCTGACCTACGTCGCGCGGGTCGCCGGGCGCAGCTTCACCGGTGCGGCCGATGTGTCGTTCGGCGCGATCCGGGAGGCGAGACTGGACCGGCTGGCGGACCTCGTCGCCAGTCACCTGGACGGAGCTCGCATCCGCAAGCTGCTGGCGTCCGGCTCGGACGAGGCGCCGCCACTGCGGCTCACGCTGGGCTGACCGGGGCAGGGCTTACTCGTGGAATGCGTCCTTGATGTTCCGCCCGGCGTCCTTAGCCTGCTCACCTACCTGCTTGACGCCGCCGCTGACCCGGTCGGCGCGGCCCTGTGACTCCAGGTAAGGGTCACCAGCAGCCCGGCCGGCCTCTTGCTTCACCCGGCCGCGGCCCATCTGAAACTTGTTCCTGAGCTTGTCCATGAATCCCATGACTACCTCCGAACAGGCTGCCGGCCGGCGGCAGGCACCGCCTGAGCAGATAACTGTGCCCAGCGGCTCCGGCTTCACTCACCAGATCTGCGTCAGGCCGAGCGGACCGCGGGCTTGAGGGTGTCCTCGCACCACTGCCGGAACGTGGTCGGGGTGTCGATCGCGTTCTGCGGGGTGCGCGCGACGCTGTCGTCAAGGCCGTTGTCCTTGGCCACCATCATGTCGACCAGGCCCTGCGCCATGGCCTGCGAGAGGCCGGAGCCGGCCAGGCGGTCCCTGAGCGCCAGGGCCGGGACCTGCTGGTACCGCACCGGGGTCTGCAGCACTTCCGACATGACGGCCGCCATGTCGTTACCGGACAGGTCCTCCGGGCCAAGCACCGGGACTTCCTGCTGTCCCGTCCAGCTGTCGTCGAGCAGCAGGCGGGCTGCGACGCCAGCGATGTCACGCGTGGCGACGCAGGGCGCTTTGCAGTCGGGAGAGATCACGTCGAAGAACATGCCCTGTTCCCTGATGACCTGGACCTGGCGCAGCAGATTGTCGATGAACGAGGGCGCCGTCAGCGCGCGGAACGCCACGCCGGTGCTGGCGATCAGGTCGTCCATGGCGAGCGACGCGGTGACGTGACCGGCCTGGCCGGCGTAGGCAGTGCCGCGGCCTAGCGCGCTGACGTCCACCACGCGGTTGAGGGCCAGGGAACGTATTGCCTCGGCGGCCGGACGCGTGAAGCCGACATAGGCCGCGCCGACGCTCTCGGCCAGACGGTCCGGCGGCAGCAGCCAGAACAGCGCATCCGCTCCCTTGAAGGCACGGGCGACGACGTCCGCGTCGCCGTGTGAACCCTGGACAACCTCGACCCGGTCGCGTATGCCCGCGGACAGCTTGGCCGGGTCGCGCGCGATGACCCGCAATGGCTGGTCCGAGGCAAGCAGATGGTCGAGAACCTGACGTCCGATGTTGCCGGTGGGCGCGGTGATGACGATCATGACGTTTCTCCAGCAGACTAGTGTGGGCGAGAGAACTAAGTAGACTCTACTGTACCGTTTACTTCTGGAGATGCAAGTCGATGAGGCACGAAGGCGAACCGCGCCGGCCCGGTGAACAGCAGCCAGCGTCGCAGCGGCGGGGCGAGGAACTGCGGCGCCACATCCTCTTCGCCGCCAAGGACGTGTTCCTCGAAACGGGCTATGAGCGGGCGTCGATGGACACCGTCGCGGTACGCGCCGGGACGTCCAAGCGGTCGCTCTATGCGCACTTCGAGAGCAAGGACAGGTTGTTCCTCGCGGTGCTGGACCTCATTCGCGAGCTGTATCTCGGCAAGCTGAAGACGCCGGACGCCTACGCCGAGGACCCCGCGGAGGCCGTGTCGCTGTTCTGCGGCCGGTTTCTGCAGCTGATGGTGTGGGAGCCGCAGGTGCGAACGTCCCGGCTGAGCATCGCCGAAGCCGAGCGTCTGCCCGGCAGCTCGCACGCGTATTTTGACGCGATCTTCGCTAGCACATACGAGCGGCTCAGCGTCTATCTCGCCGGGCAGTTCGCGCTCGACCGGGCCGAGAGCACCGCGCTCGCGGAGGACTTGCTGAACCGCACCGTGCTGCCGCGGCTGTTCCGCACGTTGCTCAACGTCGATGACGTAATCAAGGACATGCCCGAGGACGCAGCACTGCCACAAGACGTCGACCTGGCCGCGATCCGCCGGGTGGTAGCGGCAGCGCTGTCAGTGCGAGAGCTCAGTCCTTGAGCCGGAACGCCAGTTCCGTCTGCCACAGGCTGGTGTCGGGCTGCTGCGCAGGGTCGGTCAGGTAGAACTCCACCCGGCAGCCCCACTGATCGCCTGCGTCGCTGTCCGACACGTCGAATGCCAGTCCGCGTGCTTCGGCCCAGCGAAGCAGCGCGGACGTGGCGTCGACCAGGGTTTGCGGAGCGCCGGCATGGGTCATGACGGCGAACCGGCCCGCCGGCAGGGTCCCGCCGGAGACGGCGCCATCATCGTGAACCACCGATGCGACCGGAACGCCGGCTTCGACGAGAAGCTGCCGGTCCATGTCGATCACGTGATACCGGAAGAACGGCGGGCCAGCGGGCGCGACGCCGTGAGCGGCCAGCCAGCCGAATATCTCCGGGATGCGATCGGCAACCGAGCCGATGGCCGCCATGGTCACCCACGCTGAAATGCCCGCGTACGGCACGGCCGCTCGCTGCGTGATTTCCGGTGCGGGATCCATCGGGCATCCTCTCTGGGTCATGAATCGAAGCCGAGGCCGAGCCGGTCAAGCGTGCGCAGCCACAGGTTGCGCTGGCCGTCATGGTCATCTGCCCTGGCCAGGGACCACCGGGTTAGCTGCACTCCAGCCGACCGTACCGGCTCTGGGGGGAACGGAACGGGCTTCGTGCGCACCATCTCAAGCTCGGTCAGCTTGGTCGGCTCCCCGCCGAGCAGATCGAGCATGACACGAGCGCCGAACCGGCTGGCTCCGACGCCAAGCCCGGTGTAGCCGGCCGCATAGGCGAGCCGGCCCGCTCGCGCGGTGCCGAAGAACGCGCAGAACCGGGAGCAAGTATCGATCACACCGCCCCACATGTGGCTGAAAGTCACGCCGTCAAGCTGCGGGAACGTTGCGAAGAAATGCTCAGCGAGCCGAGCGAAGGTAGCCGGGCGCTGATCCTTTGCCGCGGCTATCTTGCCGCCGAAGTAGTAGATCGCGTCGTAGCCGCCCCACAAGATCCGGTTGTCAGCGGTCAGCCGGTAATAGTGAAACTGGTTCGCGCTGTCCCCCACGCCCTGCCGGTGCTGCCAGCCGATGCTTGCCAGCTGGCCTGCCGTCAGCGGCTCGGTGACCAGTACGTAGTCGTACACAGGCAGCAGGTAGTACCGGAGCCTGCGCAGCAGCGGCGAGAAGGCTCCGGCGGCGAGCGCCACCTGCCGGGCGCTAACCTGCCCGTCCGGAGCCGTCAGGACGAGCCTGGCTGAGTTGCCCGGTTCCTGCGTCACCGCGAGGACGGGTGTGTGCTCGTGGATCCGGACGCCAGCCTCCAGGCAGGCCCGGCGCAGGCCCCAGGCCAGCCGGGCCGGGTCGACAGTCGCGCAGCCATCGGTGTCCCACAAGCCCGCCAGGTAGGCCGGCGAGTTCACTTCTGCCCGGACGCCGTCTGCCGCAAGGAGCGTCACGCTGGCGCCGAGTCCGGCGGCAAGAGCCGCCGCCTCGCGCAAGTTCTCGGCTTGCCACGGCTGGGTCGCTACCGCGAGCTCGCCTGACCTGACGAAGTCACAATCGATCTGGTAACGCCCGATGGTCCGCTCAATCTCGTCGAGATTGTCGCGGCCGAGTCGCTCCAGCTCCGGGAGCTCGCCGGGGAAGCGGTCGTGCCCGTTGGCTAGCCCATGGGTGAGGCTAGCCGAGCAGAACCCGCCGTTCCGGCCGGTGCCAGCCCACGCCAGCCGGCGGCCCTCCAGCAGCACGACATCGCGGCCGGGGTCGGCTTCTTTCGCTTGCAGGGCAGTCCACAAGCCAGTGAACCCGCCGCCGACGACAGCGAGATCCGCGACCGCGCGTCCGGCTAGCGCGGGCTCCGCTCCGGGCCGCGCTGCACCCGGCTGGTCAAGCCAGAACGGAACCGGACGGGCAGCCGCGAGCGCGCGGGTGACCTGAGGCCCGGTCATGCGGACCCTGCCTGTGCGCTGGTTGCCGCAGTCTCCTGCAGTGTCGCGGGCTGGTTGGGCACGATGGCTGCACCCGGTTAGCTGCTGCTCGCGATCGACCCGAACAACTTGTCCCACAGGGCGAGCTGGTCAGGGTCCCGGAACTGGTAGTAACCCTTGGAGCGGGCCCGGTACTCCGGCGTCGGGAACACCAGGAACGAATCGGCCGTGTAGGACGGCGGCTCGCCGATCTCCGGCCCCATCGCGCCGAGCTCTTGGGCGGCCCAGCCGGACGGGCGGAGCAGGATCAGCCGCGCATCGGGAACGGGACAGACATAGTCGTTGTAGTACTCGACGACCGCCTCGATCTGCGGCTGATAGAAGTAGTCCATCAGCGTCATAGCGTCCCTGGGATTCTGCGCGTGCGCCGGGATGCACATGTTGTCCGTCCAGAACATCCCGCCCTCAGCGGGCATCAGCAGCTGCAGGTCCTTGTACCGCTGCTGGAGGTTGGCCTGGAAGATATCGCCGGAGAAGGCCTGCGAGACGACGATCTCGCCGCTCTTGAGATTGTCGATGTAGCTCTGGTCGTAGTAACCGCGGACGATCCCGTCACTCTTCTGCTTTTGCAGGAGCGCGGCAGCCTTGTGCCACTCGGCTTCGGTCGATGTCGCCGGGTCGACGCCGAGCGCCAGGAGACCAACGCTGCCCAGCTCGTAGGTGTCGCTCATCATTCCGACCTTGCCGGCGTACGTCTTGTCAAACAGGATTCCCACGCTGTCGCCCGGGTCCTTGATGACCGAAGCGTTGTAACCGACCGCCGTCCAGCCGGACTGCCACGCCATGGTGTAGGTGTTGCCGGGGTCCCACGGCGGGTTCCGCACCAGCGACCCTGCATACGCCCTGAAGTTGTTCATCATCGACTGATCGAGCGGGATCAGCCACTCGTTGTTGATCAGTTCACCGAGCGCCGGGCTGTTATTAGTCGACACGATCACGTCGTACCCGGTGTACTCCTTGCGCTCCAGCGACGGCTTGATCGAGTTGTAGAACGGCAGGTTCTCGCTGATCGGCTCGGTGTAGTTAACCCGGATGCGCGTCAGGTCGGTGAAGTGCTCGAGCGTCGGGTGCCGGTTGTTCAGCACGTCGATGTAGTCGGGCCAGTTGGCGAAGTTGACCGTGTAATGGAGCTCCTGCTTGCTCCACCAGGCGGAGCTGCCAACCGCGTCCGTGGCGGCCGAAGCGGGCGGCGCCGCGTTGCCGCATGCCGATAGCAGGCCGGACAGGCCCGCGGCGCCGAGCACGCCGGAAACAGCCGTCGCTCCCCCGGCCAGGCCGCCTGCGCGCAGCAGCCCGCGGCGCGACAGGCGCGGCAAGGTCAGGCCGCGCCAGGCTGCCGGATCCGTCATCGCTCCGCTCGTATCCGGGCCGTTCGGTCCGGTCTCCCGCTCTGCCATGCAGTCAGGCCTCGATGTTGCTCATAACGTGCTTGATGCGGGTGTAGTCATCGAAACCATAGCCGGACAAGTCCTTGCCGTACCCGGAGTGCTTAAAGCCGCCGTGCGGCATTTCCGAGACGAACGGGATGTGGGTGTTGATCCACACGGCGCCGAAGTCGAGTTGCCGCGCCATCCGCATCGCCCGGCCGTGGTCGCGCGTCCAGACGCTCGCCGCCAGGCCGTACTTGACACCGTTAGCCCAGCGCAGCGCCTCGCCCTCGTCGCCGAACCGCTGCACGGTGATGACCGGCCCGAACACCTCGTCCTGGATCATCTCGTCGTCCTGCTGCAGTCCGGTAACCACGGTTGGCGCGAAGCAGAACCCGCGGTCGCCAACCCGGTGCCCTCCGGTGGCGATAGTGGCATGGGCGGGCGCCCGCTCCAGGAAACCCTGCACCCGGGCTAGCTGAGCCGGATTGTTCAGCGGACCGTAGTAGGCGTCGGGCACCTCCCGGCCAGCCGTCTTGACCTTCGCGGCCTTAGCGATCAGCCCTTCGGTCAGGTCCGCGCTGATGCCCGGACCGGCGAGCACCCGTGTCGCCGCAGTGCAGTCCTGGCCGGCGTTGTAGTAGCCGGCATCGGTGATGCCCTGGACTGCCTGCTCCACATCGGCGTCGTCGAACACGATGACTGGCGCCTTGCCGCCGAGCTCCAGGTGCACGCGCTTCAACCCCGCGGCAGCGGCCTGCGCTACCTCGGTGCCTGCCCGGACCGAGCCGGTGATCGACACCATCTGCGGGATCTCGTGTGACACCAGCGAGCGGCCGGTGTCCCGGTCACCGCAGATCACGTTGAGCACGCCCGGCGGGAAGAACTCGGCAGCGATCTCAGCGAGCAGCAGCGTCGAGACCGGGGTGGTATCGGATGGCTTGAGCACGACCGTGTTGCCGGCCGCAAGCGCGGGAGCGAACTTCCATACCGCCATCATCATGGGGTAATTCCACGGCGCGACCTGCGCGCACACCCCGACCGGTTCGCGCCGGATCATCGAGGTGTGGCCGCTCAGGTACTCCCCTGCGGACCTGCCCTCAAGCAGCCGGGCCGCACCGGCAAAGAACCGCAGTTCGTCGGCTAGCGGCGGGACCTCGTCGGCGCGGGTCAGCGCCACCGGCTTGCCGGTGTTGCGCGACTCGGCCTCGACCAGGTCCTCGGCCCTCGCCTCAATCGCGTTCGCGAACCGCAGCAGCGCGAGGCTCCGCTCGGCGGGAGTGCTGTCACGCCAGCTCTCGAAGGCGTCGGCCGCCGTCCGCAGTGCAGCATCGACGTCTGCCGGACCTGACACCGGGGCCTGGAGGTAGCTTTCGCCGGTACTCGGATCGACGACGTCGCTAGTCCGGCCGTCCAGGGACGGCCGGTACTCGCCGCCGACGAAGTTGGCGAGCGCCTGCCGCGTGCCCGGCTGTACTGCCTGGGCTCCGGCCACTTCCACCACGGTCCTCCCGGTGAACAGCTCCTAAGTCGGGTACGACACTGACAGAGAAATAGGCATTGCACAAGCGAATCAGTGACAGATTGGCCTAGACTCTACGGAATTAGTTGACAGATGCCCATAACGTGGCACGATGGGGTTGGAAGGAGGGCGCACGCATGGCGCATACGCCGGTAACGCCGCTCGCTTCGGGCGCTCGGAGCCGGGGCCAGGCGGGCCGCCGCGAGCCGGACAGCAAGATCGTGCTTGACAACCTGTCGAAGCAGATCATCGAGCAACTCCAGCAGGACGGCCGGCGATCGTACGCGGCGATCGGCAAGGCGGTCGGGTTGTCCGAGGCCGCCGTACGGCAGCGTGTCCAGCGTCTAATCGACGTCGGCGCGATGCAGATCGTCGCGGTAACCGATCCCCTGTCGCTGGGCTTCCCGCGCCAGGCCATGGTTGGCATCCGCTGCGGCGGCGACCTTGAGCGGGTTGCTGACCACCTGGCGGGTATGGAGGAGATCGACTACGTCCTTATTACTGCGGGGTCTTTTGACCTGCTGATCGAACTCGTTTGCGAGGACGATGATCAGCTACTGGAAATCCTGGGTCGCGTGCGCTCGATCCCGAGCGTGACGCAGACGGAGACCTTTGTTTACCTGAAACTTTGCAAGCAGACCTACAGCTGGGGGACCAGATGAGTACGGCGTACAGCAACGACGAGATCGCGGCGCTACAGGAGAAGGCCAAGCGCCATCTCTGGCTGCACTTCACCAGGATGTCGTCGTATGCCGAAAGCGAGGTCCCGGTCATTGTCCGCGGTGAGGGCCAGTACGTGTACGACCAGCGCGGCAAGCGGTACCTCGACGGGCTTGCCGGATTGTTCGTCAGCCAGATCGGGCACGGCCGCACCGAAGTCGCCGAGGCGGGCGCACGCCAGGCTGCCCAGCTTGCCTATTTCCCGCTGTGGTCGTATGCGCATCCGCAGGCGATCGAGCTAGCTGACCGGCTGGCCGCGATGGCGCCGGGCGACCTCAACCGGGTCTTCTTCACCAGCAGCGGGTCAGAGGCCGTCGAGTCGGCCTGGAAGCTCGCCAAGCAGTACTTCAAGGCTATCGGTCAGCCCAACAGGTACAAGGTCCTGAGCCGGTCCATCGCCTACCACGGGACCTCGATGGGCGCGCTGGCGATCACTGGTCTGCCGGCCATCAAGGCGCCGTTCGAGCCATTGCCAGCCGGCGGCGTCCGGGTGCCGAACACTAACTTCTACCGCGCACCGCAGTTCGTCGCGGATGACCTGACCGCCTTCGGGATCTGGGCGGCGGACGAGATCGAGCGCGCTATCCAGCGCGAGGGCGAGGACACGGTAGCGGCCATCGTCCTGGAACCGCTGCAGAACTCCGGCGGATGCTTCCCCCCGCCGCCCGGCTACTTCCAGCGGGTCAGGGAGATCTGCGACAGGTACGGTGTGCTGCTGGTCTCCGACGAAGTGATCTGCGCCTTCGGCCGGCTCGGCTACAACTTCGGGTCGGAGCGCTACGGCTATCAGCCCGACATCATTACCTTCGCCAAGGGCGTCACATCCGGTTACGCACCGCTCGGCGGCATGCTGGTCCGGGACGCGCTGATGGAACCGTTCAGCGAGGGCCAGGCCTCGTTCCTGCACGGCATCACGTTCGCCGGGCATCCGGTCTCCTGCGCGGTCGCCATGGCAAACCTGGACGTGTTCGAGAAGGAGGACCTGCTCGGCAACGTCCGGGCGCATGAAAGCGCCTTCCGGGCCACGCTGGACAAGCTCAACGATCTGCCGATCGTCGGTGACGTTCGCGGTGACGGCTACTTCTACGGCATCGAGCTCGTCAAGGACAAAGCCACCAGGGAGACCTTCGACGACGACGAGTCCGAGCGGCTGCTGCGCGGCTTCCTGTCGCACGCGCTGTTCGAGGCCGGGCTGATCTGCCGGGCCGACGACCGGGGTGACCCGGTTATCCAGCTGTCCCCGCCGCTGACCTGCACCCAAGAGCACTTCGACGAGATGGAGCAGATTCTCCGCGCGGTCCTTACGGAGGCCTGGACCAAGATCTGAGTGCCTGATTCCTGGCGCAGCTGAGCAGTGAATGTGGCGCCAGTGCTGCCCCGGCAGCACTGGCGCCACATCCATGACCGGCCTCGGCGCCGCAAGCAGCCTCGGCCGCCGGCGAAGTTATGCAGTTGTGACCGCCGTAGAGCTAACCAAACGACTCCGTAAGCGTGTCTAAGAGATGAGGGCCAGGCGGTGTTACAGGGGCGACCACCTGGCGCGGCAGCCGGGAGGAACTATGTCGGGTAGTGACGCTATGTGGGCAGAACTCTCCAGCCAGAATGAGCGCGTCGTCCAGCGGAAC
Organism: uncultured Actinomycetota bacterium; assembly: GCA_963831615.1. GTDB lineage: Bacteria > Actinomycetota > Actinomycetes > Streptosporangiales > Streptosporangiaceae > JAJYUU01. The sequence continues at coordinate 120,702 of CAWHQU010000012.1, forward strand.
GAGCCGACGGGAGACTCAGCTGGCTACCCGGCCGGAACGAGCCGGTCCCGCTGGGCCGCACTGGCCAGCCAGCGGGAGCGGCTGGTGGACACCGCGGACCCGGAGTTCCAGCTGGCCAGCGGCCACGCCAGCCTGAGCATGCGGCTGGTAAAAGGCGCCGCCTAGCCTCGCAGGCCCGCGGCGAGGAGTTCATCGGCCAGCAGCGCCTGAACATGCTTGGCGGCCTGGTCGGCCGGCACGCGCTCCCTCTCCGCCGTGCGCCGGCAGACCACCTCGACCAGGCCGTCAGCCAGATCACGGCTGCCCACACTGATCCGGAACGGGAACCCGATGAGCTCGGCGTCCTTGAACTTGACGCCCGGCCGCTCATCGCGGTCATCCAGGATGGCGTCAACGCGGGCAGCCAGCAGCGCTGCATAGATCGACTCGGCGGCAATGCGGACTGCCTCGTCCTTGGCGGCAACCATCGTGACCACGACCTCGGCCGGTGCCACCTGAACCGGCCATTTCAGCCCGGCGTCGTCATGATGCACTTCCGCGAGCACGGCCATCGCGCGCTCGACGCCGATGCCGTAGCTGCCCATGATCGGCTGGATCGGCCCGCCGTCAGGGCCGAGCACCGAGACGCCCAGAGCGGCCGTGAACCTGCGGCCGAGCTTGAAGATATGGCCGATCTCGATGGCCCGGATGAGCTGCAGCGCCTCTCCGCATCGCGGGCACGGCTCGCCGGCCGCTACCTCTCGCAGATCGGCCCAGCGACCGACCTGGATGTCGCGGTCCACGTCGACGCCGGTCAGGTGGACTTCATCGCTGTTCGCGCCGGTGGCCATGCTCCGGCGGCCGCGCAGCGCCACGTCCGCGATGACTGGCAGGTGCGTGACGCCGACAGCTCCGAGGCTGCCCGGCAGCGCCCCGAGGGCGGCCTGGATCTCGTCCGGCTGGGCGGGCCTGACATCGGACACGCCGGTCGCGTCGATCAGCTTCTGGTCCTGGAGCTGATGGTCACCACGCAAGAGCACCAGGGTGAGCTCGCCGCCGAGGACCTGCACCAGGGTCTTGATCTGGCGGTCAGCGGCCAGGCCGTACTGGGTCGCGAGGTCCTCGATGGTGCGTACGCCAGGCGTATCCAGCCGGGCTGGTTCCGCCGGGCCGGGCTCATCCTCGACATCCGCCAGCGCGGACGTCGCCCGCTCCAGATTGGCGGCGTAGTCGCAGTTCGGACACGTCGCGACGAGGTCCTCGCCCGCTTCTGACGGGCACATGAACTCCAGCGAGTCCTTGCCGCCCATGGTCCCGTTGGAGGCCTCGGCGCCCAGAGCCGGGATGCCGAGGCGAGCGAAGATCCGCTCGTAAGCCCCGCGATGCGCGTCGAACGACTTGTCCAGCCCGGCCTCGTCCAGGTCGAAGCTGTAGGAGTCCTTCATGGTGAACTCGCGGACGCGCAACAGCCCGCTCTTCGGCCGGGCCTCATCCCGGAACTTCGTCTGGAACTGGTACCAGAATTGCGGCAGCTCGCGGTACGAGGCCAGCTCCGTCGCCACGGTCGTGAAAATCTCCTCATGAGTGAACCCGAGCACCATGTCCGCGCCCTTCCGGTCCTTCAGCCGGAACATGACGTCGACCGTCCCGCCGGCCAGAACGCTCCCAGATCTCTGCCGGGTGCATGCACGGCAGCAGAAACTCCTGCGCGCCGATCGCGTTCATCTCGTCCCGGATGATGCCGATGATCTTGGCGCGCACCCGCATGCCGAGTGGCAGCATCGAGTAGTGACCTGCCATGAGCTGTCGGATGAATCCGCCCCGCAGCAGCAGCCGGTGACTGGCCGCATCGGCGTCCGCCGGATCCTCTCGCAGGGTCGGGATGTGCAGCTGTGACCAGCGCATGGATAGAAGCCTTCGGGTCGCGGTTGTGGGTTGCGCTACCAGGTCGCGGTGCCCGGAATAGACGCAGAGGAGCGTAAGTCTAGGCCCAGGGCCCCGGTGTGAGCGATCTCGATTTCGCCGTACCGCCTGCAGGTCAGCTCACTCCCCCTTGACTTTACTGCGGTGACTGCTTGGGCGAACCGCCTGGTACAGCTTCCCGATGCGTCAAGTCAAAGCTCACATCTGCGGATATCCAGGGCGAAGAACGCAAATAATTTGCGCCGCTCCGGGGGAGCGTTTGACCGGTTACTGACCGGGCACCAACTCTGGCATGCCGACGGAGAGGTCAGCTCGCCGGGTGCTATCGGTCGCCATGGGCATCGCGGCGATCTTCGACCTGACGGGCATGACTGTTTACCGCACGATGCGTCCAGTCCTTCCGCCCAGTCCGCCACAGGCCGACGATCAGGATCCGTTCGGCTCGGCGATGAGCACGATCATGTCCGCGCATCGAGAGGCGGACGGTCGTGCGCGTGATGAGAGCGGTGAGACCTTACTGGCATGACCGACATCAACAGCGCGCCCAAGTCCGCTGAAGCCGGTCCGCAGTTCCAGGCCGGCCCGGCCGGGCAGGCGCAATCCCCCAGCCAGCAATCCCCCAGCCACCCATCCGCCCCCAACCAGGGTCTCCGCGGGGCCACACCCCGGCAGGCCGAGGCCGCTGACGTCGGCGAGATTGCCGACGCCGTGCTCGACCGCATGGCCGACAAGGTTGCCGACGGCCGAGTTGCCGACGGCCGAGCGGCCGCCGGCAGTCAGCCGGCGCAGCCCAGCATCTCCTCAGTCGACCAGGCGATTGCCCTCCGGGAGCAGGCACCGGAGATGTACGACCTTTGGCTGAAGATCGCCAAGGACAGGGCCGCGACCGCTAACTACGTGCAGCGCGCCCCCTACGAGGTACCGGAGCGGCTGGCACAATCGGGCCGTCCGCGTGCACTCGGAGCACTGGTCATCGTCTTGTCGTTCTGCGGCTACCTGGCCTGGCTCGGCGGGCCCGGACCGTACATTGGCGGCCTGATCGCGATCCTCGACCTGGTCGTGATGTTCGGCATGTTCTTCGGCCTGCGGCCAGAGCAGCTGCCTGACCGGGAGGAGACCGAGCGCCGGAAACGCCGGCGGTTAATAACTGCCGCCGCTTAATCAGCCAGAGCGCAACTGCCCGGCCCCGCAGGCCATAAGAACCATGCAATCCTGAGCGGGGCCGGGCAGCACGCCCGGCCGCGCATGCAACGGCGTTGCGCGACCTAGCGGAGGTGCCCGGGTGCTGGACGGCCGGCTGCTGGTAGACGCCCACGTGCACGTCGCCAGACTGCCCACGCTGTCGGCCGACTGGCAGGCTTGGGTGACGACCTTTGGCGGCGGCCTGCCCATCGGCCGGCTCTACGGCACCGGCGGGATCCCGCTGCCCGCTGCTATCGACGAGCACTTCGCCGCCGAGGGCGCGGATCACGTGCTGCTGTTCTCCGAGTACAGCCCGAAATCGACGGGCATCCAGCCCATCGAGGACGTGCTGCCCATGGTCGAGCACAATCCGTCTCGCTTCCGGGCAGTGGCCAACATCAACCCGCACTTGCACTATCCGGTGAAGGCCGAGCTAGCCCGCCAGATCGGCCTCGGCGCCGTGGCCTGCAAGATCCACCCTGTTCACGGCGGTTTCGAGCCAGCCGACCGGATGCTCTACCCGGCATATGCCTTTTGCGAGGAACGGGCTATTCCGGCGATAGTGCACTGCGGCACGTCGACATTCTCCGGCTCGGTCAACGCCTTCGGCGAGCCCGCGCTGCTTGACCCGGTCTTCCGCGACTTCCCGGACCTGACCGTGGTACTCGCGCACGGCGGCCGCGGCTGGTGGTATGACCAGGCAGCGTTCCTGGCGCTGATGCGGCCCAACGTGTGGCTTGAAGTGTCGGGGCTTCCGCCGGGGCGGCTGCCAGATTACTACGGCTCGTCGCTCCGCCGGCTGGCGGCCAAGATGGTGTTCGGCACCGACTGGCCCGGCGTGCCCGGAGTCCGGCGCAACGCCCGGGCGCTCGAACAGGTGCTGCTGGCCTCAGGCGCCAGCGCCGACTCGGTCGCACTGGCCCTCGGCGGCAACGCAGTTCGAATCTTCGGCCTGGCCGGTTAGTGCCCGTTCCCGGAAGAATTCTCACCAGCGACCAACGCGGCCTGCCAGAGCAAGCGATTGGTTGGATCTAGCCGACCACCGGCTCGCACCCCTAGTGTTGCGACAAAGGTGGTTAGACCGACTCTTCGGGAGAGTGTCCATGAAGACCAGGGCAGCGATCATGCGCGCGACGGGCGAGGACTGGGAGGTTACCGAGCTAGAACTCGATCCCCCGAAGGTCGGCGAGGTCTTGATCCGCTTCGTGGCGTCTGGCCTGTGCCACTCCGACGAGCACATCCGCACCGGCGATCTCACGCCCCGGTTCCCGATCGTCGGCGGCCACGAAGGCGCTGGCGTTGTCGAGGAAGTAGGGCCGGGCGTCACCAGGATCAAGGCCGGCGACCACATCATCACCTCGTTCCTGCCTGTCTGCGGCCACTGCCGGTGGTGTTCGACTGGTCACTCGAACCTGTGTGACATGGGTGCGACGATCCTGGACGGTCAGCTGCCCGACGGGACCTACCGGTTCCACGACGCCGGCGGCGAGGACGTCGGCGGCTTCTGCATGCTCGGCACCTTCTCGGAGTACGCGGTCGTCTCCGAGCTTTCCTGCGTGAAGGTCGACGACGACGTGCCGCTGGAGAAGGTGGCGCTGATCGGCTGCGGCGTTCCTACCGGCTGGGGTTCAGCCGTGCACGCGGCAGGGGTCGAGCCGGGTGACACGATCGCGATCTACGGCATCGGCGGCATCGGCATCAACTCGGTACAGGGCGCGGCCCTGGCTGGCGCGCGGAACGTGGTCGCCATCGATCCGGTCGCCAAGAAGCGCGAAGTGGCTGAGCAACTCGGCGCCACGCACAGCTGCGCGACCGCCGGCGAAGCGGCGCTGCTCATCCACGAACTCACCCGCGGCGTGATGGCCGACAAGGCGATCGTGACGGTGGGCGTGGTGACCACGGAGGTCGTCACGGACGCCTTCAACACCATCCGCAAGGGCGGCTCTGTGGTCGTGACCGGCCTCGGCGACCTGGTGTCGAACAACATCCAGATCAACAGCTCGATGCTGACGCTGATGGAGAAGCGGATCCAGGGCAGCCTGTTCGGCTCGGGCGACCCGTTCCACGACATCCCGCTGATGGTGCGGCTCTACCAGTCCGGCGACCTGAAACTGGACGAGCTCATCACGACCACCTACCGGCTCGACGACATCAACCAGGGCTACCAGGACATGCTGGACGGCAAGAACATCAGGGGCCTCCTTCTGCATGGCAGCTGAGTCCGACGCAGATGATTCGGTCCGGCACGGACCGGTGGGCGGCGTCACACCGGTCATCGGCCTGCGCCGGGAGCGCGAGGTCCTCACCGTGGCGCTGCAGGCGGCCCGGCATGTTGTGCTGGAGGGGCCGCCGGGCACCGGCAAGTCGACGCTGCTGCGCTCGATCGCGCGCGACCTCGGGCAGGCGGTTGTCTTCGTCGAGGGAAACGCGGAGCTGACTCCCGCCCGGCTGGTCGGCCAGTACGACCCCGCGCAGGTGCTCGCCGATGGGTACCTGCCGTCGAGCTTCACCGACGGGCCGCTGCTGCAGGCCATGCGGGCCGGCGCGCTGTTGTACCTGGAGGAGTTTAACCGCGTCCCGGAAGAGACGCTGAACGTCCTGATTACCGTGCTCACCGAGGGCGAGATCGCGGTGCCGCGGTTCGGGGTGGTGCGGGCGGACCGCCAGTTCCGGCTGATCGCCGCGATGAACCCGTTCGACGCGATCGGCACTGCGCGGGTCAGCCAGGCGATCGCCGACCGGATCTGCCGGGTTGTGCTCGGCTACCAGGACGCGGCAGCGGAACGGTCCATCGTGCGCGCGACCACCGGGCATGACGGGACGGTCGTACCGTTCGCGGTCGCGTTCGCCCGCATGACTCGGGAGCACCGGGACGTGCGGATGGGTGCGTCGGTACGCGGCGCTATCGACCTGGTGCTGCTCATCGACGGGCTGACCCGGCTGCGCGGCGAGGCGTTGATGACACGGCTGACCGCGCGCGATGCCGCGTACGCGGCGCTGTCAGGCCGGATCAGGGTTGCCGACGGCTGTGACCGCAGCCCGGAGTCGGTGCTCGACGAGCTTCTCGGGCAGCTGTGGCCGGAGGGCGCTCCGGAGCCTGCCCTGCCCGGCGAGCCGGACCTGGCCGATGCCGGCGGCGGCTCCGATGGCTCCGGCCGCTCGCCGGGCGGCCAGGGAAAAGCTGACGGCCCGCCCTCGGACGCGGGCCTTACCCGGCAGGTCAACGACTCTCGGTCCAGCCTGCGCCGCCAGCGGCGGCAAGGACCGGCGCGCCGGATGGTCAGCCGGCCTGAGCTCGCCAGCAGGCATCCGGGGTTTGACGACATCTCCCCCGAAGCCGGATCCCTTGATGCCGACGCGCTGGCTGCGCTGCTCGCTGCCGACCCCGACGCGGCTGCAGCGCTGCTGGCCGATCTCAGCCAGGCAACCGATGCCCGGCTGCGCGCTGTCGCCAGGCAGCTGGCGGCCAGGGTTTTCATCCAGCTGGGGGCGGCCGGACGCCAGCCGCGCGGCGGCAGTCCGCGCCGGCTCCGGTCGGTCCCGCGTCGCGACGGCGACATCGACCTGGACCGGACCCTGGACCGGCTCAGTGGCAGCTGGCCGCCATCTGCCGATGACGTCGTGACCCGGTCCTGGCAGGCGCACCAGCGATCGGTGTGCCTCCTGGTGGACCGCAGCGGCTCGATGTCCGGCCTGGCACTGGCAATGGCCTCGGTGGCCACGGCCAGCGTGCTGCTTGCGGCCGACGGACGGCTGGACACCGGGGCGGCAGCGTTCTCCGGTACGGTCACTGTGCTGCAGCCGCCGGGATCGCGGCAGGCACCTGAAGAAATTGTCGGGCGGCTGCTCGCCCTGCGCGGGCACGGAATGACCGACATCGCAGCGGCGCTGCGCTCAGCGGCCGCATTGCTGTCGGGCACAGCGGCAAGCGGGCCAGCCGACCGGTGCGTGATCTTGCTGTCGGATTGCCTGCACACCGCTGGCGGCGACCCGGCCGCCGCGCTTGCCGGCATCGACCGGCTCGATGTGCTCTGCCCGCTGCCGTCCGGCACCCAGCCCGATCCAGCATCCGTCGCGGCCGCCGCACGGCTAGCAGGGCTTCGCGGCGGGATCAGCCAGCCAGTGCGGACGGTGGCCGACATACCTGCGGCACTCACCCGGTTGCTGTCCGGCCGCTGAACTGCCAGCGGTTGCGCCGCGGAAGCTCACAAGATGAACGGGATAAGCATCCTCGTTGACTGCTTGTACTGCGGGTATGAATCGGGGAACTCGCGTGCCATCAAGCGCTCCTCCATGACCGCGCTGTAGAGGAAGTACGCCCCGACAACGACGGCCGCCACGAGCCAGTACAGGCTGACAGCGATCGTGGTTCCGATCATTGCGAGCACGATGCCCGCGTAGATCGGATGGCGGATGCGGTGGTACGGGCCGGTGGTGACGAGTTCCGGGTCGTCCTTCTGCGTCATTGGCATCCCCCAGTTCCGGCCGAGGTAGACCCTCGCCCAGATAGCCAGGGCCAGGCCCAGCACGAAGATAGCCAGGCCGATGCCTTGCAGCAATGCGCCGTGATTGGTCGCTACATGGCCGTTGAGCACCCTGAGCCGTACTAGCAGAAGGACTATCAAGACGACAGCCACCCGCGCTCCGGCGAACCTGGTCCAGCGCGTCTGACCGGCCTTCACGCCGATTGATGCTGCCAGCCAGACGATCCAGAAGACCACCCAGCCAACGAGAATGACGATATCGACGACAGGCACCTAGCCGGGATAGCACCGGGATTCCGTCGCGTCAAGCGCGGGCTGACAGCGCCTGGGTGGCGACGTCTAATCCAGTACATCGCTGCCGAGCTGCGGAAAGACTTTTGACACCTTGGCGAGGAGGTAGTCGCCGTAGCTGCCGGTGAAGGCTCGCAGGTCCTGGCCGTCCCACCGCCGCCTGCCGTCGTCTCCGGCCGCGGCAACGTCAGGCAGTGGCGGCACCTCGGCGGCGAATCCCGGATCCAGGAAGAACGGGAAGGATAGCCGGCCGTGCCCGCTCAGGTTGCGTACCCGATGCGGCGTCGAGTGGTACCAGCCACCCGTCAGGCGGTCGAGCATGTCGCCGATGTTGCAGACCAGGGTGCCGGGGATCGGCGGGGCGTCGATCCAGCCCTCGGGCGCGGCGATCTGCAGGCCGCCGCTGTCATCTTGGGCGAGCAGCGTCACCAGCCCGTAGTCCGTGTGCTCGCCGACCCCCCAGCCGCCAGCCCGCGGCGGCGACGGCGGGTAGTGGAAGATCCGGAACAAGATGGTCGGGTCCGCGGTATACCCGGTGGCGAAGTACCCGGCGTCCAGTCCGAGGCTCAGCGCTACGCCGGCCAGCACGGTCTGGCCCAGGCTGGTCAGCGCCTCAATGTAGGCCAGCACCAGCGGGCCCAGCCGCGGTACCTGCCGCGGGAACAGGTTGCGGCCGTGCAGCGGAAGCCCGGCCAGCACCCGCGGATCATTTCCGGGCAGCTCGGCGCCGAAGTAGAGCCCCTCTTTCAGGTCCGGCTGCCCGGAAGTGAGCTCGCCGCCGACCGGGAAAAAACCCCGCCAGGCCCGGCCGCCGCGCTGCATGCCGATTTCGAGCTTGTCCGCCAGCGGCAGCGCGAAGAACTCAGCGCTGGCGCCGGCGAGATCGTCCAGCAGCTCGGCAGGCACACCATGGCCCGTCACATAGAAAAAGCCGCGCTCACGGCACGCCACCTGAATCTGTCCAGCCACCGCAGCCCTAGCCCCGGCCGGCCCTCCGCCGACCAGCGGGCGAACGTCGATGACCGGCAACGCCGCCGAAGCACCCGCACCCGCACCCCCAGCCATGGATCCATCCTGCCCGAACGCCCTGTCGCTGTCGCGCGGCACGGGGTCTCAGCCGTGGTCGTGGCAGTGCTCCGCAGGCGGTACATCGAGGGCGGGGTTGCCGTCGAAGAAGCCGTCTGGCCTGAGCTGGAACCCGACGGAGCTGACTGGCATCACCGGCCAGTCCTCCGGGCGCACCACGTGGTGGGCGGTAAATGTGTGCCACAGCACCAGGTCGGTGTTCTCCAGCGGGCGGTCGGCCGCGGTCCAAGCCGGCAGGCCATCCCCGCCGGGATGCTGGTTGGGATAATCGCCAGCCGGGAAGCGCTGATCGGGATCGTAGGCGGTGACCCACAGGTGCTTGGTCGCGAACTCGGCGCGCCGCATGCTGTGGGTATCGGGCTGGCAGAAGGGCAGGACGCTGTCCTGAGGCACCAGCTTGTAGGCGACTGCCTCGCCAGTGGCGTTCCGCCGACCGGGGTTTGTGATTCTCCAGTAGCGGGCGGCACGCCCGTCAGCCACCCGCTTCGCCTCGGACTCGCGGCGCAGCGGGGTCTGCCGGACCACCCAGGCGTTGCCGTACGGGTTCTCCGGGCCAGGCAGCAGCGCTACGGAGTCGCACTCGCAGACGGTGTTCTGCGGGCCATCGACCAGCATGTCCAGCCGTACGCAGAAGATGTGCTGGTGATTGGGACCGTAGAGCTGGGGGGCCACCAGAGTGCCGTAGGCCGGTGTCTGTCCCTCGGGCAGCGCCCCGTTGGAGATCACGCCCGTCAGCTTGACCTCGTATTCGATGGTGCCGTCCTGGTAGAGGTACCAGAAATAGCCGTACTCGTAGTTTCCAACGGTGGCGATCATCGAAATCACCAGGCGCCGCGACCGCCGGACCTCGGCCTTGCCCGTCCGCCAGTCGACGTGCTTCCACGACATGCCGTGGTCTTCCTCGTGCAAGCAGATCGCGTTCTTGATCAGCTGCGGGTGGCCGTCGTTGTCGTTGAGATAGGCGTCGAAGTAGTAGATCTCGCCCAGGCAGTCGCAGCCTAGCTCCAGGCTGTTGGCGAGCACCCCGATGCCGTATTCACCCATATCGAAGACGTTCTTGCGGTAGTGCGTCGGGTTCGGATCGCCGTAGGGGATGAACATTTCGGCCAGCGAAGCACGGTAGATGATCGGCCGGAGTGTTCCGTGATCTAGGTAGCGCACCAGATAAAGGACCAGCCCCTCGCGCGGCGTAAAACCAACCTGGAACCGCCATTTCTGCCAGCGCACCTCGTGCCCGTCGACCGTAAAGCTGGTGCCCTCGGGCTGGGTGATCTGCACTGGTCGCAGATCTTGCCGGGGCCCGTCGGGGAAATGCGGGACGTTTCCGGCATCCCGAATCCCGGTAGCGGTGTAGTTGCCGCTGCATGGCGGCAGGGGGACCACGCCGTGGTCCTCAATATCCGCTACTTCCATACGGTCCAGGTCGAAGCGGATAATCAGGCCCTCCACCGGGCGGGCGTATCCGTTGTCGTCGGGGTCCCCTCGGCGCACCCAGGTCAGTGGCCGGATGAACCGGCCCTGGGCGGCCGCGTCCTCTGGACCGTTGTAGCCGACCGACCAAGGATCGATCATCACCATCTCGAAGTCGGTGACGCCGCGCCGGCGCATCGCCTCTTGCCAGCGGACGTCCTTCTTGACCGCCGTCTCGGTGGCCAGGAACTCTTCGATCATGACCGCCGGCTGGACGCCGGGCACCTCCCGCCACATGCGCACCTCGTGAGCGGTGATCGAGACCACCGCCTCATAGGTTCTGCGTTCGGCCCGGTCCCGGAGCACGATATGCGCCTGGCGTTCGAGCGGCTCGCCCGGCCGGTAGCTCAGCACCGCATCTTTGGCTGGTTCCTGCAGCGTGACGTAGACGAACCGCGCGCTTGCGGTCAGTCCGCGATCCTGCTTGAGGATCCCGCAGGCGAGCTCGATCTCCTCCGCAGTCAGCGGATCCAGCAGATGCCGCACTGCTACCGTCGCGTGCTCAGCTGCCTTCATCATCCGCTCCTTTTGCGCACGTTAGCCTGGCTCGCGCGGCCACAGTCCTGCCAGTTGTGCTGGACTGATGTTGCCGCCGCTGCAGATGATCGCAACCTTCCGGCCCGCGAACCGCCCCGGATCGCTGAGCACTGCCGTCAGCGCGGCCGCGCCGGAGGGCTCGACGAGATTGCGCGTCTTCTCGATCATTAGCCGCGTCGCTGCTTTCAGCGCATCCTCAGAGACCAGGATGAAGTCGTCCAGCAGATCTCGCAAGATCCGCTGCGGCAGTTCGAACGCGGTCCTGGTGGCGAGACCTTCGGCGAACGTGCTGTTGGCGTCCTCGACGAGCGTGCCCGCCTGCCACGACCGGTAGGCGGCCGGGGCCGCTTCGGACTGCACGCCGATCACCTCGATCGACGGGCGCACGGCCTTGGCGACTAGACAGGCCCCCGCCGCCCCGCTGCCGCCGCCAACCGGGACAACGATCACCTCGATATCTGGCTGGACCTCGAGGATCTCCACGGTGTAAGTAGCTACGCCCGCGATGAGCAACGGCTCGTTCCCCGAATGTACGTACCGGTATCCGTGCTCCACGGCCTGCTTCTCGCAGTACTCGCGGGCCTCGTCGAAATCGCGGCCATGCAAGATGACCTCGGCGCCCATGGCCCGCATCGACTCGACCTTCACCGGGTTGGCCTGCTCAGGCACGCAGATAACCGCCCGCACGCCGAACAGTTCCGCTGCGTAGGCTACCGACTGGCCATGATTGCCGGTCGAGGCGGCAATGACTCCCCTGCGGCGCTCCTCGGCGCTCAGCTGGCTTACCAGATTCACGCCGCCGCGGACTTTGAACGACACGACGGGCTGGTGATTCTCGTGCTTGACCCACACTTCCGTTCCCGTGATGGCATCGAGTCCGGGATAGCGGTACAGCGGAGTAGCCCGCAGGTATGGCGCGATGCGCTGACGCGCAGCGAAGACGTCGGCAAGGTCGGGCACCGCAAGGTCGGTCACATCACGTGTCTACCACCGCGCACGCCGCCGGTCAGCCGTCTCAGCTGGCTGGCTCGGTTCGCGGACGGATCATCCGCAGGACCCAGCGGTGGAAGGGCAGGAACAACAGGTAGATCAGGCACAGCGCAAAGCTGACCAGGAGGGTAGGAGACGAGCGTCCTGTGAAGATCGCCGAGGTAGCCCGGGTGGCCGAGTCCCTGGCGGGCGTGCGACAGACGACGGCCGATGGGCTCGCCGAGTTTCGCTACCACGGCAGGCTGATCGCGCGCGAACTAGACGAGTCGCATCTGGTGATTCGCGCCGACTTTGACTACCGGGACTCGATCCTGCGGCAGTTCCCGGACACCTTCAGCGTTCCGGCCCGCTACCTCAAGCACATGATGGTCGTCGCCGACCTCGCCCGAGGGGACGCAGGCGCAATCGAGGAAGCCCTCGAAGCAGCGTGGCACCTTCAGCGCAGCTCCGGCTGACGGAAATAATGCAGGTCAACGCGAGCCTGGCTGTCACTCGGCGCCGAGCAGGCCGGCTAGCTCCGTTGCGTTGACCTGCGCATAGTCGCTGTAGCAGTTGTTGAACAGGACATCTGTCTGGTCGGCAGTCCGGGCAAGGTCGCCAATCCGCTGTGCCCAGCCGGCGAGTTCTTCATGGCTATAGCGGTACCCGAACCGCTGGTGGATGTCGTTACTGGTCCACTGGTCGGAATGGCCGTGCATCCGGACTACTGCCAGATCGCTAGTGGCGGCCAGCACGGGCGGGATGGAACTGGGATAGCCCTGCGGCATGTCCACGCTTACATACGGCAGGTCGTGCTCCGACAGGAACCGCAGGGTCTCTTGCTGATTGTCGGGAGTCATCCAGGTGCGGTTGCGGAACTCCACGCACGCCCGGCGCGGCGCGACTCGCTCTGCACAGGACAGGATGTAGTTCTTGCTGGCCCGCGAGATCGGGAACCACTGCGGGAACTGAAACAAGATCGCGCCGAGTTTCTGAGCCTGCCGCAACGGCTCGAGGGCTGCCAGGAAGCGCTCCCATGCGCTCGTGGTTAGCGCCGGGTCGACCTGCCGCAGGTACACGGTCTGCTTGCCGGCTGGTGCACTGTCGCGCAGGTCAGCGGGCAGCGCAGCGACGCGAGTCGGGTGCTGTGTGAACAGGCTGAATGCCTTGATGTTGAAGGTGAAGCCGGCCGGGGTGCGCGCTGCCCACGCTGCGGCTGTCTGCTCGGCGGGCAGCGCGTAGTACGTCGCGTCCACTTCGACGAGCGGGAACTGGCGCGCGTAGTAACTCAGCCGCCTGGCTGGATTGTTCGCCTCAGGTGGATACCAGCCAGACTCGAGTAGCGTGCGATCCGTCCACGACGCCGTCCCGACCAGGACCTGACCCATGCTCGCAAGACTAAACAGCCCCTGCCCGGGTGCGGTGGGTCGCCTATGCTGGCGCGGTGCATCTGGGCCTTGTCGCTGTCGTAGTCAGTGAGTATGACCCGGCCATAAGGTTCTTCGTGGACGCGCTGGGCTTCGAACTCGTCGAGGACACCCCGGCTTCGACCAATGACGGCCGGCCCAAGCGGTGGGTGGTCGTCCGGCCGCCAGGCGCCGTCACGGGCCTGCTGCTCGCGCGGGCCGACGGCACTGATCAGGCCGCGGTGGTCGGCAAGCAGGCCGCTGGCCGGGTCGGCTTCTTCCTCCACGTGGACGACTTCGACGCGGCATACACGCGGATGGCCTCCGCGGGCGTTCAGTTCGTGACGGCTCCGCGCACCGAGTCTTACGGCCGTGTCGCAGTGTTCCTCGACATCGCCGGCAACAAATGGGACCTGATTGGTCCCGCCGCATCCGGCGCAGCTGCGTCCGCTCCTTGATCGATGTTGATTTAGTGGTGGCGGTCTCAACCGGTGGTTGCAACGAGCAGTTGTTCGAGTCGCTCGGCTGGAGTATCCCAGTTCAGTGTCATCCGTGGTCGGCCGTTTAGCTGGATGGCGACCTGGTCGAGGTCGTTTTGGGTGTAGCCGGCCAGGCTGGTGCCCTTGGGGAAGTACTGGCGCAGCAGCCCGTTGGTGTTCTCGTTCGAGCCGCGCTGCCAGGGCGAGTGGGGGTCGCAGAAGTAGACCGGGATTCCGGTGGCGACGGTGAACCTGGCGTGCCCGGCCAGCTCGCGTCCCTGGTCCCAGGTCAGCGACCGCCACAGGTGGCCGGGCAGGGCGGCGGCGCGGCCGGCCAGCGCGGCGGCGACGGTCTCGGCCGTGGCATCGTCGACCTGGGCCAGCATCACGTACCGGGTGGACCGCTCGACCAGGGTGGCGATGTGGCTGGCGCTGTTCTTGCCGACGATCAGGTCGCCTTCCTTACGGTTCAACGTGGGCGTGGTCAGGTCTCGTAGGGTCTTGATCGCTCTCCTTTGGGCAGCGGGTATGGCTTTCAGATCTCCCTGTCGCGTGCCGGTGTTAGCCGGGGTGACGGCTTACTGGGAATGGCCGCCCGCTGCCCTGCTGGTGGCATGACCGCTCATTGAGACTCGCGCGAGCAGATCGTTGGGTAAGGACGTGCCGGCGTGGCTGCCAGCCGAGGAGAACACCCCTGGTGACGGCGACGTGAGGATGGCTGATGGCGACGGTCTGGGCAGGTATCGATTCGGGTAAGCGGGCGCACCACTGTGTCGTGCTCGACGCTGCGGGGCGGATGCTGCTGTCGCGGCGGGTGGTCAACGACGAGGCCGCGCTGCTCGAGCTCATCGCGGCCGTGCTGGCGGCGGCCAAGGGGGATCAGGTGGTCTGGGCGACCGACCTGAATGCAGGTGGCGCTGCGCTGCTGATCGCGCTGCTTGCCGAGCATGCTCAGCGGGTTTTGTATATCCCGGGCCGGATCGTGCACCACGCGGCGGCGACCTACCGCGGCGACGGGAAGACTGACGCCAAGGACGCCCGCATCATTGCTGACCAGGCCCGGATGCGCACCGATCTGCAACCCGTGCGCACTGCCGACCAGATCAGCAGCGATTTGCAGCTGCTGACCTCCCGCCGCACTGACCTGGTCTATGACCGGGTCCGGGCGATCAACCGGCTGCGAGCCCTGCTGCTGGAGTACTTCCCGGCGCTCGAGGCGGCCTTCGACTATTCCAAGAAAGCCCCGCTGATCCTGGTGTCGGGCTACCAGACGCCGCAGGCGATCCGGCGAATCGGGGTCACACCGCTGGCGTCCTGGCTGAAGAAACGCGGTTGCCGCGGCAGCGCCAACGTCGCCCGCAAAGCTGTGGATGCCGCCAACGCTCAGCGGACCGTGCTCCGCACCGAGGCTGTCGCCGCGCAGCTCGTCGCCCAGCTCGCCGAGCAGATTGCCGCGATCGACACCGAGATCGCACGGCTTGACGGCCAGATCAGTGAACGGTTCGGCCAGCACCGCGACGCGCCGATCCTGCTGAGCATGCCCGGCTTCGGACCTGTGCTGGCCGCGACGTTCCTGGCCAACACCGGCGGGGATCTGAGCGCGTTCGAAACCGTCGACAGGCTCGCCAGCGTCGCCGGTCTCGCGCCCGCGCCATACGACTCCGGCCGGATCAGCGGCAACCATCACCGTCCCAAACGATTCAACCGGCGGCTGATGCGCACCTGCTACCTCGCCGCTCTCTCGAGCCTGAAGAACAGCCCCGCATCACGCGCGTTCTATGAGCGTAAACGGGCCGAAGGCAAGTCCCACAAGCAAGCCCTCATCGCCCTCGCCCGGCGCCGCCTCGGCGTTCTCTGGGCCATGCTCCGCGACCACACCACCTACCAGGAGCCGCTCCCTCAAGCGCTCGCTTCCACCGCTTGACAGAAGCATTGAGATTCCCAGTGACCGGGCACGGCCCGGTCGGCGGCCTCGGCCGGCCGGTCGCTGATCATGATCATGCCGGGGATCTTGCCGCGGGTCTCCAGCCGGCCGCGCGGCTTGCGGGCAGCGCGGCCGGTGCGCAGGCAGCGGGCCAGCTCGCGGCGCAGCTCGCCGCGGCCCTGCACGTACAGGCTCTTGTAGATCGTCTCGTGCGACACGGTTCCCAGGCTCGCATCACCGTGCTGCCGCAGCCAGCCGGCGATCTGCTGCGGCGAGTGCAGCTGCGCCAGCCGTGCCGACACCTCCGCGCACAGCCGCGGGTCAGCCAGCTTGCGCGGCTTGGGCCGCCGCGCCGCCGCCATCGCCCGCTCATGCGCGGTCACCGGCCGGTAGTACACCCGGCCGCCGCCAGCCGCGACTTCCCGGCAGACCGCCGACGCCGACCGGCCCAGCTCCGCCCCGATCTGCCGGTAGCTCCAGCCCCGCTCCAGCCCCACCCGGATCTCCACCCGCTCGGCCAGGCTTAACCGGCGGCCCGTCGGCGCCAGCATGTCCGTGCGGATCACCCCGCCCAGCGGCCGCAGCACGTTCCCCACGCTGCCCTCCGAGATATCGATGCGGGCAAGGATCTGGCTATGCGACAACCCCTGCGCCGCCAGCCGCATCACCTCACGGCGAACCTCATCCGGCAGCCGCCACCACCGCACTCTGCGCATCGCAACCTCTTCTCGAGTCACCCGACATCATTGACCCGAACCATCGTTGCGATGACCACTTGAGACCGCCGGTGCTATAGGCCCGCAAAACTCACATCGATCAAGGAAACGGGGCCGCGGCACGACTGCTGCCGTTAGGAGACTCCGTCAAGGTGCGCGGTGTCGTTGAAGCCGCGGACGATCCAGCGATCCCCGGTGATCACGACACGCGAAATCGAAGTGTTCTCCGCGCCGAGGAACGCGAAGGGCCGGGATCCGCTAGCCAGCGCCAGCGCTTGGCCGATCACCCCGCCGTGCGTGAACGCGGCCACCCGCTGGCCCTGATGAGCTGCCGCCATCCGCTCGATCGCGCTCCGGACCCGCTCCTCCAGCTCGGCGGCTGGCTCGGCACCCGGAATCACGTCCCAGCGCTCCTCGGCGGCCATCCGCAAGCTGATGGGGTGGCCCTCCGCCACCATCTTCCGGAAGATTCCGCCCTCCCATTCGCCGAGGTAGACCTCACGCAGGTCGGGCTCTACCCGGACGTCAAGGCCGAGGCGCCCGGCGAGAGGCGCCGCGGTTTCCGCGGTCCGGCGCAGATTGCTGGCGTAGACGACGTCAACGCCGGTCGCGGCCAGCCGCGTGCAGACAAGGTCCGCCTGTTCCTTGCCCTCCGCCGACAGCGGCGGGTCGCCGTGGCCGCCTACCAGCGGGAACAGGTTCCCGTCCAGGTAAGCCTCGGACGCACCGTGCCGCACGAGCAGCAGATCCGTCGCTCCTGGCGGCACTTCGTACCGCCGTTGCCTGAAGGCGGCTGGTTCCTGCTCACTCACTGCGCCCGTCACAGCAGAAAAGTACCGGGCGGCCAGCAGCAACCTGCGCAGCAGGTATCGCAACCGCGCCGAACCGGGACCCGGCGCCGATAATGCCCGGTCGTCACACGCGCGCGAAGGCCCAGTTCAGCAGCCGCCGGGCAGCGACGATAGCCGATCCTGGATTGCTTGCAGGGCTGGCGTGCAGCACAATGCCGATCAGCGTCACGCCTCGCCGCCTGGCCTCGAACAGCAGGCAGTTCCCGGCCGCCTTGGTGTCGCCGGTCTTGATTCCGAGGGCGCCCTGGTAGGACC
Source organism: uncultured Actinomycetota bacterium (assembly GCA_963831615.1). Taxonomy (GTDB): domain Bacteria; phylum Actinomycetota; class Actinomycetes; order Streptosporangiales; family Streptosporangiaceae; genus JAJYUU01. The sequence goes on from CAWHQU010000012.1 coordinate 138,254, forward strand.
CGATCAGCATGTTCGTCTGGTGCCACAGATAGGCGTGATGACTCGTCGTGGCCCGGAGCCGGTACTTTCGCATTGCGACGATCGACTGGAACAGCGGGTACTTCATTGCCGCCAGGCCGAGCGTGATCAGGTCCCCGGGCGTGGAGTAAGTCGAGTGCTCGGTCGGGTACGGCATGCCGTCGAAGCTCGTGAAGTGCGTCGAAGTCATGCCGAGTTGCGCCGCGGTCGCATTCATCTTCGCAATGAACGCCGGACGTCCCGGCCCGTACGCGGTGGCCAGCAAGTACGCGGCATCGCAGCCAGACGGAACCAGCATGGCCGCCAGCAACTGGCGAACTGTCAGCACGTCACCAGGGATCAGGCCCGCGCTGCTGGCGCCGTCCCGGCGGACGTAGCGAATGGCATCTTTTGTTACCTCGATCTTCCGGTTCAGGCCACCAGCCTGCAGCACGACCAGAGCCGTCATGACTTTGGTGATGCTGCCCATCGGGCGGCGGATACCCAGGCCTTGCGCCCACAGCGAAATGCCGGTGCTGGCGTCGGTCAGCTCACCGCCGAGCACGCTGATCGGCGGCGAGCCAGGCGCGACGGCCGGCACACTGCCCGCGAACGGCGCCACCCGGGCGAGCGACGGGGCAGCGGCGGTGGCTGTCATGACGCCCAGCGCCACTGCGGATACGCCAATACCGCGCGCGGCCTGCAGTGCTAGCCTGCGCGCACGCCAAGTCGACACAGTGCGATCTAACCAGGCGGCCATGATCAGCAGCCATGAATCCGTACAGCCCGCCGGAAAAGAGACAGCAGAACGCCGTAAGGCGCGGGATTAGCGCGGGCTGCCGGCGGTGCCGGGGGACGTCAGCGGGACTGAGGCAGCTTGAACGAGCCCTTCCGGCCCGTTGTCGCTGACGGAGGCGGCACGACGGGGCCGATATCGCCGTCCGGCGCCTCGTCGAGGTCGACGATCACCGGTGCGTGATCACTTGGGCCGGTCCCTTTCCTGGCTTGCCGGTCCACCCAGGCCGCCCTGACCCTGCTGGCCACGCTGTCGGTCGCCAGCACCAGGTCTATCCGCATGCCGAGATCCTGATGGAACATGCCGGCCCGGTAATCCCAGTAGGTGAAGACGCGCTTGTCTGGCCACCGCTCGCGAAGGACGTCCCGTAGCCCGGCCGACTCGAGGTCGCGTAGCGCGGCCCGCTCTGGCCCAGTAACGTGCGTTTGCCCGATATAGGCGGAGGGGTCGAAGACGTCGCTGTCGGTCGGCGCAATGTTCATGTCCCCGGACACGATCGCCGCGTCAGGACCGGCTCGCACCACGTGCTCCAGCGCGGCGAGCCAGGCCAGCTTGTACCGGTAGTGATCAGAGTCCGGTTCCCTGCCGTTGGGCACGTATACCGAGTGGACCCGGACGCCGCCGCAGGTCGCAGCCACCGCGCGAGCTTCAGGCTCGGGGAAGCCGGGAGCTCCGGCAAGCCCGCGCTCGACGTCGGTCAGCCCGGCCCTGGACAGGATTGCCACGCCGTTCCAGCGCGGCTCCCCGTTGACCGCTACCTGGTAGCCGCGTTCTTCCAGCTCAGCGCCGAGCAATTCGGTGAACGCGTCATCGGCGAGCTTGGTCTCCTGCAGGCAGACCACGTCGGGCTGGCGCTCGTCCAGCCAGGGCAGCAATCTCGGCACCCGCTGCTTGACCGAGTTCACGTTCCAGGTAGCGACCCGCACCGCGCCTACACTAGCGTCCGCCGACCCCGGCCGACCGCGCACGTGCCGATGGCCGGGTGTCTAAAGAGCCCGTTCCCGCTCGTCGTGGTTGCAGAATCAGTTGCCGATCTAGCCGAGGAGCTTCGCAATGAAGTACCTGCTACTGGTGTGCATGGAGCAGCCGCCCGACCAGCCACTGGAGACCGAGGAGGAGCTGGCCGGCCAGGAGGCCGATGATGATGCGGGTATCCGGACGTGGTTTGCCGAGATCGACAAGCGCGGAAGCAGGCTCACCGGAAGCGAGGTCAGCCGGCCCGCCAACGCGGCCACGGTACGGACCCGCGACGGCGAGGTCATTGTCAGCGACGGCCCGTTTGCCGAGACGAAGGAGTGGATGGCGGGCTTCGACGTCATCGAATGCGCCAGCATGGCTGAGGCGATCGAAATCGCAGCCCTTCATCCCGTGGCCGCCTTCGGGATGATCGAGGTGCGCCCGTTCCTGCCGGAGCGATGGCGGAATCCTGCCCAGTCGTAATTGCGCGCCGGTCGTGGTCAGTCCGCCGAAGCGGTCTCGCCGGGAGCGGCAGCGAGCACCCGCTGGGCGACGATCCGCAGGCCCGCAGCCAGCTCCCGCGCTGTCGGCGCCTGCCCCGGGTCAAGGAAGTACTTGGCCAGCAGGCCGATGAACAGCGAGTGCATCAGCGGGCCTGCCAGGCGCGACGTCTCCGGATCAGCCTCCATGTCTATGCCGAGAAAGAGCTCTGCGATGCCCTGGCCCGCGAGACCCTGGACGCCGGCCAGGAACGCCCGCAGGTCGTCGTTGTGCAGCGCGAGGCCGACGAGCTCTAGTTGCGCCGCCCACAATCCGCGCTGAGGTCCGCCGAACGCGCTGAGCGTCTGCCCGATCGCCGCCTCGAAGCGCTGCAGCACAGTGCCGTCCAGTGCTGCGTCGGCCGCTAGGGCGCTCTGCAGTTCGTCCGCCCACTCCCCGATCGAGTCGTAGACAGCCAGGTTCATCAGCGCGTCCTTGGAGCCGAAGTGGTAGCCGATAGCGGCCAGGCTCACTCCTGACGCGGTTGCTATGTCGCGAGCCGTCGTTGCGGCGTAGCCCTTCTCCAGCAGGCAGCGCTTGGCCCCGGCAATCAGGTCCTCGCGGTTTCCCATGGCGGCAGCATACTGCCTCGTCTTACACAAGCGTCTTGTACAACTGTGTTGGACGTTTGTATTAGACAGACGTACAATGCCGTAGCGAGACACTCAGCGGCCGCCACCGCGGCCCGTCTCCGGAAGCCAGCAGACATTACGGAGGCAGTCACCATGTCCAGTGCGCAGATATCTCCGCCAGCACAGCTGCCCCGTCAGCCGAAGGCCGGCGGCCGGGAGTGGACCGGGCTGGCCGTGCTGTTGCTCCCGCTGCTGCTGGTCTCGATGGACGTGTCGGTGCTCTACTTCGCCGTCCCGTTCATCAGCCGGGACCTCGAGCCGAGCAGCACGCAGCAACTGTGGATCTTCGATGTCTACGGCTTCGTCCTGGCGGGGCTCCTCATCACGATGGGCTCGCTTGGTGACCGGATCGGACGCCGGCGGCTCCTGCTCATCGGCGCGTTCTGCTTCAGCCTGGCATCCCTGGGCGCTGCCTACTCGCACTCCGCTGGCGAGCTGATCACGGCCAGAGCGATTCAGGGAGTGGCCGGCGCCACCCTGATGCCGTCCACGCTGGCGTTGATCCGCAATATGTTCCATGACGAGAAACAGCGCCGGGCCGCGATCGCGATCTGGACCAGCGCGACCATGAGCGGCATCGCCCTGGGGCCGGTGCTGAGCGGTTTCTTGCTTGATCACTTCTGGTGGGGCTCGGTCTTCCTCATCAACGTGCCGTTCATGCTCCTCCTGCTCGCACTCGGTCCGGCACTGGTGCCCGAGTTCCGCGCTCCGCAGGCAGGGCGGTTCGACCTCATCAGCGCGGCGCTCTCGCTCGGCGCGGTGCTGCCGGTCGTCTACGGGATGCAGGAGATCTCGGCTAACGGGGCTCAGCCCGGCAGCGTGGCGGCCATCGTCGCCGGAGTCGCTGTGGCCGGCGCATTCCTCGTCCGGCAGGCGCGCAGCCACGCGCCGATGATCGACCTGGCGCTCGTCCGCCGCCGCGGTTTCGCCGGGGCAGTCGCGCTGAACCTGGTTTCAATGTTCGCGATCGTCGGCTTCGCCATCTTCGCCACGCAATACCTGCAGTCGGTCCGCGGCATGAGCCCGTTCACCGCCGCGCTGTGGTCCATGGTGCCGATGAGCGGCACGATGGCCGCCGTTCCGCTGAGCCAGCTGCTGGTGAAGCGCGTCGACCGCGGCTACATCGCCGCGAGCGGCCTGCTCGCCGCGGCAGGCGGCTACGCGCTCCTGACTCAGGCACAGGTCCACTCCGGCCTGTGGTTCGTCCTGCTGAGCGCGAGCATCTACGCCGGCGGCGTAGTGACCGCCATGACCGTGGGGAACGAGCTCGTCATGGGTGCCGTCCCGCCGGACCGCGCGGGCGCGGCGGCAGCAGTTGTCGAGACCTCGTCTGAGTTCGGCGGTGCACTCGGCATGGCGGTGCTGGGCAGCATCGGCGTCGCGGTCTACCGCTCCGACCTGGCGCACACCGCTCCTGCAGGCTTGCCGTCAGCGGCACTGGACGCTTCCCGCAGCACCCTCGGCGGAGCTCTCGCCGTGGCCGGGCGCCTTCCAGCGCAGCTGAGCAGTCAGCTCGTCGGTGCGGCACGTGTTGCCTTCACGCACGGCCTCGACGCGGCGGCGCTTAGCGCAGGCCTCGCGATGGTGGTCGCGGCGCTGCTCAGCGCGCTGTTCTTCCGAGGCATCAAGGTCATGCCCGAGGCCGCAGAGACCGACTACCGGGGCGCTGCCGCCAGCGCGAACGCCAGCAGCGAGTTCGCGGTGTAGTCGTCAGCTGGTTCAACTGACGGCCAGGCAACCACGTTGTCCTCGTACTTGGCGGTCTTAGTGTCGAACAGGCTGAAGTTGCCCGCACTGCACGCCCTCATCCCGCTCACCGTGCCGAGCCCGACGAATTCCGGCGGGCTGCTCGGGCCGTCAGTGACGGCGCCGAGCTGGATGCTGCCCTTGCCCTTCAGCGATCCGGCCAGGTTCGCGATCTCGCTCTGCATGCAGTGCGGGAACGTCGTGCCAGCGCCGACGACGAAGGAGCTGCCCCAGCCGTTCGCGCCGAGGGTGAAGTTGAGCTGCTGCTGCGCGAACGCGGCGAACTGATCACTACCGCCATACCGCTGGTACAGCGCGTTGGTGATGTACAGCCCGAACGCGTGCGGCGTGGCGTCACTGGCGCCAAGCTCGGTGCCGAGCCCGAACGGGTCGCCCTTGTCGCGCCCGGCCAAGCTCTCCCCCAGCCGAAGCTGCGCGGCGAGGTCGGCCAGCAGGGCCTGGCGGTTAATCAGCCCGGATCCGTTACCAGTCCGAGCATTCCCGCCTTCCCGCCAGCCGCGCCCGGCCTGCTGCAGCGCGCGCAGCAACTCGCCCTCGCCGATCGCCCCGTTGTCGTACAGGTTGAGGGTGTCACCGTCGGCCGGGTGGCCCTGCGCGATATAGGCCCGCGCCCACCGGCTGGCCGTCAGCAGGTCCGTTCGCAACTGCGCGGCCGGCGCGTGCAGCGCCTCATCGGCGAGCGCGATCTCCGCAGCCCCCCAGAGCATGTCGCTCTTCCATTCAGTGCCGCCGTAATAGTCGTACGGGAATGTGGTGACGATCCGGCCGACGTGCCTGGTCTTGGCCATCGCGTAGATGCCGCGGGCCAGTGACAGCCAGTGCTCGGCAGCGGCCCGGCTGGTCCGCGCGTCAAGCTGCGCGGCCAGACCGAAGTCGGCAGCGAACCGTCCGGCGAAGTCGGGGCTGATCTTCTGCCCCGGCGGCGCGGCCTCGAACACCGGCCGGTACTTGACGTAGTAGGCGCTTGGTCCCGGGTTCCCGCCCTTCTTGACGTTCATCTTGTCCTCTGCCTGCGGCAGGAACCAGAAGTTGTAGTCGCCCTGGATCGTGTTACTCGCGTTCCCGTTGCCGATGCCGACCTGGATGTAGAGCACCTTCTTCTTGGCGTTCCACAGCTTGTTCAGCCAGCTCAGCCCGAAGTTTGCTTCCGGGCCCAGCGTCGGGTACCGGCCGGGGTAATCTCGCTGCGCGATCTGGAGCAGCGCGTCAGCGTAGCTCGCTGTGTAGGCGAACTTCTCGTAGCCGCCGCCCGCGTCAAACCAGCCTCCGGAGACGTTCACCGGCCCGGCGATCTTGCGGAATCCGCCGATCAGGTTGTCGTTGCTGTCGTACTTCGGCGTCGCGTACACGACGGCATGCTCGTCGGTCAGGTTGGCTGGCTTACGGTCCAGCACCGAGTGCTCGACGTCGCTGCCGTCACGCTCGGACGTGAAATAGCGGACCGCGTTCGTGACCAGCTTGCCGTACTGCTGGCCGGCCCATCCCACCGAGAACTCCGGCGACCTGGCGACCTGCCCGTCAGCACTGACCTCGATGCGATAGCTCCCCGGCCGCCGTACCGCCGAGAACATCAGCTGATAGACCGCGCCGTAGCGCTTGTTCCAGGCGCCGAGGTCGGCCGTCGATGTGCCACGGAACACAACACCGTCGGCGTCAGAGACCGTGAACGCGACCCTGGCGACCTTGGCCGGCAGCATCGCGTACGCCACCTTCGCGGCGACGGCCGGGTAGTCCACCTGGTTGACGCGGACCGCCACCGGGACCGGACTCGCGGCGGCAGGCGTCGCCTGCGCGGACCCGCCAACCGCCGCCAGCAGCGGAACCACGGCCAGCGCCGCCACGCCGGCCAACGACAGAACTCGATCGCGCACTTCCGGCCTCCATCGCTGGTGCCACGGCAATTCGTTAGGAAACTTACTAAACCAAAGAAAGGCAGACAAGAGAAGAGAGACACCACACCGGGAACGGGACCCAAGCGCCCGCGGCTGTTGCCGGTCGCCGGGCAGACCGTCCGCGGCCGATGGCGCCTCCGGCTCCGGCTCGCAGCCCGGTGGCGCCGGTTCCGCGATATTGGCATCGACTGCTGCGCTGCGTGGCTGGTGGTCAGCGTCTCCCGATGGCCGGCCGTCGTTTGCGGTCAGGCAGCGTTCCCGGATGGCGCAGGCGGATCCTGCCGATGTTGGTGGTCATGTCGAGCCGGATAAGCGGGAGCCCGGGCACCGGCGGCTCCAGCCGCGAATCAACGCCGCCCCTGTGGCGGGTGATCTGGACCCCGACGCCGCGCGGAACGATGATCGTAATGCCTCCGCAGCCGGTGTAGACGTGCAGGTCAACGACGCTGTCGTCGAGTTCGGCTTCGGTGAGGTCAATCGTGACGCTGCCCAGGTCGGCGCTGACGTGCGTCTGCGTAGCGACCTGCCATCGACCTGTCAGGCGCAGCCTCCCCGTGCCGGAGTGGATCTCCAGCGGCTCGGCGAGCCGGCGGTCGGGGCTGGTGAGGGCTATGGGCGGTGGCAGCGACCGGACAACCTCCGCGAGTTCAGCTTCAGTCCTGGCAGAAAGTATCCGGGTGACGCTGGTGTCGAACCGTCCCGCGTCGATATCCCCGGCGGCGTAGACCTCTTTGAGGAACTCGGTGGCGCGGTGCTGGGCATCCTCGCGCATGACCTCTCCGATGTCCGGGGGTACGAGGGGAGTTCAGGTCCCGCGGCAAGAGTATCGAGTCATTCGGCCAGCCCGTCTCGCGCGCCGATGCAGGCGGCCAGCCCGGCAGCCCGACCCGAGCTCAGCTGCCGAGCTCGATGCGGATGCCGAGGAGCCGGGATATCTCGGCAGCTCGGCTGAGCTCGGCCTGGCTGAACGGCTCGTCGTCCCGGCTGAAGTGCAACGGGCCGGGCTGCGCCGCCTGTGTTCCCGAGCGCAGGCTCCCCGCCTGCGACAAGGCGAAGCCGCGTCCCGTTGGGCCAAGTCAGCTCGGCCGCCGACCCACCACCGGCGCCCGGCCGCCTGACGACCTCGCCGTCCAGCACCGACCCGAACAGCCGGATCGCCGCGTCCATGTCGTCGACATAGTGCTCGACCAGGGTGAATGACGACGCCAGGCGAGCAGGGCAGAGACCGGCCGGTGCCGGGAGTTCGGGTGGCCGTCCGGATTGCTCGGCGACCTGGATGACGATGCCGAACGCATCGCGCGGGCGCAGGAACGCCTCCCTCCAGTTCGGGTGATCGAGCCTGACCTGGACAGGGTCGATCCCGAGCGCCTGAATCCGGCGCAGCGTCGCGGCGATGTCGCTGACGATGAAGTTGAGGTGATGCGGCCCGGGTCCCCTGCCGTCGAGGAAACGCTCCAGGAACGCTGAGTCGGGGCCCGGCGTTGGGGTGATCAGCTCGATCTTGGGGCCAGTGCGGAACTCCAGCTGCCCCCACCAGAAGCCCGGCGAGTCGCCGCCGTAGACCCACGTCCCGCCGAGCACGCCGCCGAACAGTTCCCAGCCGTCGGCCAGCGCGCGGGTCCCGATGGAGACGTGATCAAGAACTGTCTTCGTCACGAGCGCTCGCTACTCAGCACGAGGGAGATGCTAGCGGGCGGCTGATCCCGGCCCGCGGCTGACCGACGCCGCGGACCGGGACCTTTCGCTAGTCGACCAGTTCCTCGACCGGCTTTACCCCGGCGGTACCGCGCCGCAGGCGCCAGACCAGAGCGGCTACGTACCACAGCAGCGCGAGGCCCGCGCCGTAGCCGACCACCTTGTCTGCAGCGTGGAACGGCCCCGGCACCGACAGCACGAAGATGAGCAGGGCGCTGTACACCAGCACGAAGATGATCACTGGCCAGGCCCAGCGGCCGAGCGAGAACGCGCCGGGGATCGAGTCCAGCGTGCGCCTCTTCCAGGCGTAGCCGGCCGTGATGAGGAAGTAGATGATGTACGGGATGATCGCGGTCGCGCCAACCAGAGTGGCGAACGCGCTGGCCTGCAGGTAGCCGTACCACGTGATCGCGATGTCGACGACGGCGAACACGAGCAGCGCCACGATCGGCGTCTGCGTGCTGGCGTTCACCTTCCGCAGCCAGCCGGAGAACGGCAGCATGTTGTCGCGCGACATCGAGTATGCCAGCCGCGCCTGAGCTCCGGCCCCGACGACCAGGATCGCGAACATCGAAAAGATCACGAACGCGATGAATACCTTGACCAGCCAGCCCGGCAGCCAGTAGCCCGCGATGGCGAGCAGCGGCAGCGGCGCGGACTCGACAGTCTTGAGATTCGGGATCGCGATGGTGAATCCGATCAGCGCGATCATCCCGAGTACTGCGGACCCGGCGACTGCCCAGAGGACGCCGCGCGGCACACTCCGGCGAGGGTCGACGGCGTCCTCGGACATGTCAGCCGCCAGCTCGAAACCGACGAGCGTAAAAGCTCCGATGAGGCCAGCCAGCGCGAACGCGTAGATGGTCGGGTTGTGAAACACGGACGTCGTGTTGGTGAGGATGCTCGCGCCATAGGGAGCTGGCTTGGTCTTCAGCCCCCACAGGATGAGCAGCAGCACGCCGAAGACCACGGTGCCGATGATCTCGGTGAACACCGCGATGTTGTTCACCCGAGCGGCCACCTGGATGCTGATGATGTTGATGATTACCGGCAGCACCATCAGGATGAGGGCCACCGCGAGTACCAGCCGCGCGCTCGGAGTATTGACGCCGAACTCACTCAGCAGCAGCGGCGAGGCGACCCCCAGCATGATCGCGCCGCCGCCCACCGCCATGTAGAGCAGGCCGGCGAAGCCCACGAACCAGCCGTACGTCGGGTTCACCAGCCGCGCGCTCCACTGGTAGGCGTAACCCGCCAACGGGATCCGGGTGCCGAGCTCGGCAACAACCAGAGCGATCATCATGTTGCCGACGCCAACGATCGGCCAGGTCCAGATCGACGCCGGTCCCCAGTAGGCCAGGCCGAAGCCGTAGTTCAGGAAGATGCCGGTGGTGATCGAGATGATCGAGAAGGCAATGGCGAACATCGAGAAGAAGCGCAGCGACCTGCGCAGCTCAGGCTTGTAGCCAGCCCTGGCCAGGATGGCCTCTTCGCTGTCGCCGGCCGCCACGGCTACTGCGGCTGGCCTGGCCGATTCGTCAGTGCTCATGTGATACCGCCTTCGTGTTGTCGTGCCTGGACGGCGGCAAAGGCCTCGTCTGTGGCGGCGAGGGCCTTGGCCAGATCTGCGTCGGTCATTGCCGCAGAGATAAACCAGTTGTGGCGCGGATGCAGGTACAGGCCGGCCCGGATGGCCGCCGCAGCGAATGTGCTGGCTAGCTGGTGGCCGCGGTCGCCGGCGAAGGTCAGGTACGGCATCGCGGCCGGCCCGGTGTAGTTGATCTCGATGCCGCGTGCCGCGGCCTGCTCCAGGACCCCGGCCCGCAGCGCCGTCCCAGCCTGGTGCATCGCCTCGATCGCGCCCTCGTCGCGCAGCGCGCCGATGGTGGCGATCGATGCCGCCATCGCGGACGCGGAGAACCAGAAGGAGCCGGTCACGAAAATGCTGGCGGCCGCCTCTGCGTAAGCACCGGAGCCGAGCACCGCGGCAAGCGGATGGCCGTTGGCGATGGCCTTGCTCCAGGCCGACAGGTCCGGCAGTACGCCGATGGGCTCCCAGCTCGAGCCGAGGTGCAGCCGGAAGCCGCACCGGACGTCATCCAGGATGAGGGCAGCCCCGGTCCGCGTGCAGAGCTCGCGCAGACCGCGGGCGAACGCTGGATCGACGAGTTCCTGGTCGAACCCGGCATCGTGCTTGAACGGACTGACCACGATGGCGGCGAGATCGGTGCCGGCCTCTGCCGCAGCAGCGGTCACCGAGGCCAGGTCGTTGAACGTGTAATGGCCGAGATTCGCGCGGTCCTCCGCCGTGACGCCCGCAAGCCTGGGCGTGCACCAGGGCGCGGCGCCGTGATAGGCGCCGGTCGCCACCAGGATGCGCGACCTTCCGGTCTGGGCCCGGGCGATCGTGCAGCAAATCGTGGTCGCGTCGGTGCCGTTCTTGGCAAGCATCGCCCAGTCCGCATGCTGCACCGTGCTGACAAGCAGCTCGGCCAGCTCGACCATGACCGCACCGGGCCCGTTCTGGCAGTCGGCCATGTCCGCCTGGGCGGCTGCCGCAGACTCCACGGCCGGATGCCGGTGACCGAGCACTACCGGGCCGTAACTGCACATCAGGTCCACGTACTCGTTACCGTCCACGTCCCAGACCCGTGCGCCAAGGCCGGCCCGCATGAACTGCGGATATTCGGGCGGCAGCGGGCCGGCCGACTGATGCCCGTACATCCCGCCCGGAATCACCGCCCGGGCCCGGCGGCGCAACTGCTCGTCAACGCTGCGCGGCCGGTCGTCCCGGCGGGCCGCCTGGACTAGCTGATCCGTCATGCCGTTCGCTCCCCTGTGCTAATCGCGCTCGTGCTCGCCGGGACAGTGCTGTTGACCGCAGTGCTGTTTGGTGCACGGCGGATTGCCGGACAGTGCGCGCCGATCCGGTCGGCTGCCTCAGCACTTGCGGCGCGCAGGAAACCGAGGACCTGCCCGAGGCTCTCGAGGCCCGCGTCTGAACCGAGCCCGGTCGCCACCAGAGCTCCGCAGGCGACCCCGAGCCAGGCAGCGTCGACCGGGTCGCAGCCCAGCAGCAGACCGGTCAGCATGCCTGCGTCGAACCCGTCGCCGCAGCCGGTGGTGTCGACCACGTCGACCGCGATCGCCGGGATATGAGTCAGCTCGAAGCCGGCGCTGGTCCCCGTGGTAACGAGGCAGCCGTCGGCGCCGAGTGTCACCGCGACGCCGCCAGTGCCGAGCCCGAGCACGTCGGCGATCGCGAGCTCAAGGTCTGCCCGGCCGGTCAGTGCGAGAAGCTGCTCGGCGTTCGGCCAGAACCAGTCCGCGCCGCCAAGCGCGGGGCCGATCCGGGCGAAGTCGTGCTCGTTGCCCGGGTGCAGGACGTCGATCGCGACCAGCGCGCCGCCGTTCTTTGCTACCGCGACTACGGCTGCCAGGTCGGCGGCAGACAGGCCCGCGAGCGCGTCCGGGCCGCCCAGCAGCACAGCATCGAATCCGGCTAGTCCAGACAGGTCTATGTCTTCGAGCCGGAGCAGCCTGGTGGCGCCCGGCACGTGCAGGGCTGGGCGCTCGCCGTTGGGCCGGATCGGCAGGATGGTCGCCGAGGTCTGGGCCGCCGCCGACGCCACCAGACCGCCGGTGTCGACGCCGTGCGCCGCCAGCGCCGCGATGAGGATGTCGGCCAGCAGGTCGGTGCCGATCGCGCCGATCGAGCGCACGTTATTGCCGAGCTTGGCCAGGTCCACGCCGGTGCCCGCGGCTGTTCCGGCCGCGGTAACCCGGATCTCGGTCAGCCGGGCACTGCCCTGCCCGGCCGGTATCGACTCGACCGGCCGGCCCAGCACGTCCAGGATGTGCGGGCCGATGACCGCTACCCTCTGTGCCGCCCCTGCCTGCCCGGCGACGGCGCAGTGGGCGAGTGCCGCCGTCACCGCTGCCGCCGTTCCCCGTAATGACGCCGTCGGGACTCGGCGGCAACTTCGTCCAGCTCGGCCCGGGACAGGATCCTTGGCTCGCCATGGGCGCGCGCGAGCCTGTAGACCCTGGCCAGCCATTCCAGGAGCACGGCGCGGTCATAAGCCTCGGGCAGCGTCCGGCCGTAGCAGATCGCGCCGTGGTTCTGGAGGATGGCGGCGCGGCGCCCGTCCAGCGCGGCCACCGCCGCTTCTGCCAGGCCCGCGGAGCCGAACCTGGTGTAGGCAGCGACACGCACCGGGCCGCCCAGCCCGTTGATCGCGTAGTGCACGGCCGGCAGTTCGGTGCACGTGGCCGACACGGCGATGACCTCGGCGGAATGCGTGTGCACGACGGCGCCCGCGCCGGTGGCCGCGTACACGGCGAGGTGCATCGGCAGCTCGCTCGACGGCGTCTCGGGTGCGTCGACTTCCTCCCCGGAGAGCGTCGTGATGCAGATGTCCGATGGCATCAGCTCGGCATAGCCCAGCCCGGACGGCGTGATCGCGACGAGGTCGTCCTCGCGCACGCTCACGTTGCCTGCCGCGCCGACGGCCAGCCCGTCCGCGATCATGCGCCCGCAGTAGCTGACCAGTTGCTCGCGGGCGGTTTGCAGTTCCGCGTTGGTTTGCATTAGAACGGATGTTAGACGGACGTCCGACAAAAAAACAGGTACGAATCCGGCGAGCCCTCGAGGGGATGCGATGCCCAAGATCGTTGACTGGGATGAGCGACGGGATGAGATCCTCTCGGCCACCTGGCGGGTAATCGCACGGGACGGGATCGCGGGCGCCACCATCCGGGCTATCGCCAAGGAAGCGAACTGCTCGCGCGGGATTCTCGGACATTACTTCGATGACAAGGCCGACATCCTCGGGTCGGCGCTGGTGCACTCACATCGCCGGGTGGGTGCCCGGATGGCCGCAGCGGCCGCCGGGCTCGCCGGACTGGCCGCACTGCGGGCCGTCATGCTGGAGGCGCTGCCGCTGGATGGCCGGCGTGACCTCGAGGCCCAGATCGAGATCAGTTTCTGGGGCCGGGCACTCGGCAACGCGGAAATGCGGGACCTGCAGCACAGCGAGTTCGACCGGTTCTGCGACCGGCTGCGCGGCCACCTGACGGAGGCGGCGGAGCTCGGCGAGCTAGCCGGCGGGTATGACCTCGGCCTCGCTACCCATCAGCTGGTAGTCCTCATCGACGGACTGTCCGCAGAACGCGTCTTGTATCAGGACCGGGTAACTCCGGAGCGCCAGGTCGAAATGCTCGACTTGCTGCTGCGGAGCTTCCGCGGCCGAGCGGTCGCCGCTGAGGCGAGCGGGAGCGCGGCTGCCCGCTAGCAGCGCGCAAGGGCTGGTGCCGGCTATCTGGTGCGCCAGAGCGGCGAGTTAACGTGTCACCGTGGTTAGTCGTGCAGAACGGTCAATGTCCTTCGGAGCCGTCGCAGGCGACTACGACCGGCTCCGGCCAAGCGCACCGCCCGAGGCTATCGACTGGCTGTTGCCAGACCGCCGCGACGTTGTCGTCGACCTGGCTGCCGGGACCGGCCTGCTGACCCGGGCGCTGGCAGGCAAAGTGGGCCACGTCATCGCCGTCGAGCCGGACGAGCGGATGCGCTTGGTGCTGCAGGCGCGATCGGGTGACGTGGAGGTCCTGGCTGGCCGTGGCGAAGCGATCCCGTTGCCGGATGCCAGCGCTGACGCTGTGTTCATCTCGTCTGCGTGGCACTGGATGGATCCAGACCTGGCCGTGCCGGAGATCGCCAGGGTGCTGCGCGACGGCGGCAGGTTCGGGATCACCTGGACCGGCCGGCCGCCCGGAATCGAGTGGCTGCACGCTGACGAATGGTTCGCAGAGGCACTTGCGGAGCGCCGGTCCAGCGCTGCAGCACCCGGCCCGCCGATCGCGGCTGCGGACGGGCTGGCCGACGAACTTCCCGACACTGAGCAGATTCGCGACGGTGAGGCTCGGCAGGTCCGGCTGCCGGACCGGACGTTGTTTGCGAATATCGAGACGCACGTGTTCCGGTTTAGCCGGTACATGCCGCTCGGCGACATCGCTGACTGGCTGACCACCTATAGCGGGGTGATAACCGCCAGCCCCGAGCTCAGGGACATCGGCCGCGCACGGGCCGCGGCCGCGCTAGCCCAGCAGTTCCCCGGCTCCGCGGAGCTGGAGGTACCCATGCGCTCGCGCTGCTGGCGAGCGGACCGGGTAAGTCGCTAGCGGCTACCGGCGTCGCCGGCTCAGTTCTCCAGCGGCAGCATCTCGGCTGCGAACTCGCCAACGTACTGCTCGATGCCTGGACCACCGGCGGATGGCAGTGCGGGCCTGACCACGAACTTGCTCAGCCCGGCCTCGATGTAGGCCTCGATCATGTCCCGTGCCTGGGCCCAGTTAGCCGGCGCGAGCGTGGCCGGATCGGCACCGGGCCGGCGTTGCTCGATCGCCCGCGCGAAGTCCGGCGTGACCTCCCCGACCGCCAGGCTGATGCCGTAGTGGTCGTCCTCGATCTCACGCCCGGCCGCCGCGGCCGCCTCCTCGATCTGCTCGCGAGCAATCCGCGCCTCCGCAGGAGTCAGGAAGCTGCCAAGCCAGCCATCGCCGTATCTGCCGACCCGGCGCAGCCCTTCCGGCGCACTGCCGCCAAGCCAGATATCGAGCGGCTTGGCTGGCAACGGGCCGATGCTCGCGCCCGTCACGGTGAAGAACTTGCCGGAGAAGGACACGTTCTGCTCGGTGAGCAGCAGCCTCAGCAGCGCGAGCGACTCATCAAAGACGGCCGCTCGGCTGCCGTGGATCGGGAACGCCGCCGCCTCCGGCGGGCGCGCCGGACGGAGGCCGAAGACGGGCAGCACGCGTCGCGGGGCGAGTGCGGCGAGCGACGCCAGCTCCTTGGCAACCAGCACCGGATGCCCGGCCAGGCAGCACCGCCACCCCGGTCCCGACCTTCATGCGGCTCGTCCTGGCTAGCGTGTAGGTCATGCCGATGAGCGGCTCGACAATCTCGCCGTAGACGACCTCACTGAACCACAGCGAGTCGATACCCGCGGACTCGATGGGGCCGATCGCTGCTGCCAGGCCGTCGGGCGTCGCGTACGGGCCGAGGCTGATTCCGATGCGAACCTTCATGACTTCATCCGATCACAGCCGGACGGAGATCACTGCATCCGATTGCGGCCAGACGGAGATCACTGCATCCGATTGCGGCCAGACGGACGGTTGCCGAGGACCTATGACCCCACATTTCATCGATCTTGTCGGCGGCGTGGGCCAATTTGCCCCGTTTCGCGCCGCAAAAAACCGTGAAATGTCGCCGAGGTTGCGGCCGTGAGCGCCGTGAAGCCCCGTGATCAGATCCGGTCGAGTGCCGCGCGCAGCGGATCCAGGCCGAGCGCACCGAGCGCCAGCGCCTGGCTGTGGAAGTCCTTCAGGCTGAAAGCCGCTCCCTTGCGCTGCCGGACGTCCTCCCTTGCCTGCAGCCAGATCCGCTCGCCAAGCTTGTATGACGGCGCCTGGCCCGGCCACCCCAGATACCGGTTCAGCTCGAACAGCAGCATCTCGTCGTCCATGTGCACTCGGCTGCGCAGGAATTCCCAGGCCAGCTCGGCGGTCCAGGTCTCGCCTTCGTGCCAGCCTGTGCCAGCCGGGATCGGCAGCTCCAGGTGCACGCCGAGGTCGACGACCACCCGCGCCGCCCGCAGCAACTGGCTGTCGAGCATGCCCAGCAGCGCACCGGGATCGGCCAGATAGCCGAGTTCTCCCATCAGCCGCTCGGCATACAGCGCCCAGCCTTCACCGTGCCCGGAAACCCAGCACAGCAGGCGCTGCCAGCGGTTCAGCGACTCCTTCTCGAAGACCGCCTGGCTGACTTGGAGGTGATGGCCGGGGACGCCCTCGTGATAGATCGTGGTGATCTCTTTCCAGGTGGCGAATTGCTCGACACCGTCAGGAACGGTCCACCACATGCGCCCCGGCCTGGTCCAGTCCTCGCTCGGGCCGGTGTAATAGATGCCGCCGTCGCTGGTCGGGGCGATCATGGCCTCGATCCGCGTCGCGGGTTCCGGGATGTCGAAATGGGTCCCGTCCAGCTCGGCGATGGTGCGGTCGGCGAAGTCCTGCATCCAGCTCTTCAGGCTCTCCGCGCCGGTGATCTGGCGTGCCGGATCGGCGTCTAGTTGCGCGGTCGCGTCCTCGACCGTGCCGCCTGGAACGATGAGGCCGGCGACTCGCGCCATCTCGGCCTCGAGCCGCATGACCTCGGCCCAGCCCCAGTCGTAGGCCTCGTCCAGATCGACCTGCGCGCCGAGGAAGTAGCGCGACGCAAGCGCGTACCTGTCGCGGCCGACAGCATCGCGCTCGGGTGCCAGCGGTAGCAACTCGGTTTCCAGGAACTTGCCGAGCTCCGCTGTGGCGGCGTTCGCCGCATCTGCAGCTACGGTCAGGTCGGCGAGCAGTGCGCCCGTTGCACCGGTGCGATCAACCAGGCCGCGGTAGAAGCTGCTTCCGGCCGCCGACCACTGCGCGCATTGCTTGGCGCACTCAACCACCTGACGGCGCGCGGCGACCCGATTCTGACGCGCAGCGTCGGCATAGGTCTGCTGCAGGGCGGCGTAAGCGGCGGGAATAGCGGCCATCCGGGCGGCGATGTTCCGCTGGGCTTCCTCGCCTTCGAGCGGCATCAGGTCGAAAACCTGACGCACTCCCTGGATCCAGCTCGCGATTACGTTGAGTTCGCGAGTGGTCTCGCCGGCGTCGTAAAGCTCGACAGAAAGGCCGAGCCGTTCCAGCATGGCTGCGCGCGCGACTCGCTCCCGCTCGGTTTCCGGCTCGGCCGCCGTCAGTGCCGCGACCGCAGTGCGATCCAGCTCTGCCCGGTCGGCAAAGCCGCTGAGGCTCAGATCGGTCAGCTGATCGTCGTGACCGGCAATCCCGACGCTAGTGGCGAGTACCGGGTCGAGGTCAGTCGCTTGGACCACGTACTGCTCGGCGATGTCGTTAATAGCGCCCATAGCCGACACACTGTACCTGTAAGGGCGGCGCTGCAGCAGTGCGGGCCGCGCCGGACGGGAGACCAACCGCGTCGGCGTTCGGTAGCCAGCCGAGCCGAGTGGTGCGGGCTGGATTGGCGGGACAAGGCCCGATCCCTTAGAATGTATCTTGACATCGAGATATATCCCCAGGGGTGACCGGCCGTGATCCACCACGTGCTCCTGGCCTGCCCGGCCGGGTCCGAGGACGTGTCGCGGGCGTTCTACTGCGGCGTGCTCGGGCTGGATGAGATCGACAAACCGCCAGAGCTGGCCCCGAGGGGCGGCTGCTGGTTCCGCGGCCACGGCTTCGAGTTGCACCTTGGCGTTGAGGCTGACTTCAGGCCGGCCGGGAAGGCACATCCGGCGCTGCTGGTGTCCGGGATCGACGACTGGGCGGCGCGGCTGGCAGCTGCTGGGTATCCGGCGAGCTTCGACGACGGGTTCCCGGGCATGCGCCGTTTCTATAGCAGCGACCCGCACGGGAACAGGCTTGAGTTCCTGGAGCCTCTCGCCGCCAGCTAGGCGCCTATTGCCCTGTCCGGCCGTCGATGCGTTCGCGCAGCAGATCGGCGTGCCCGCAATGGCGGGCGTACTCCTCGATCCGGTGAACCAGCAGCTCCCGGATGGCGATCCCGTCCTGACCCGCGCGCGTGCCCAGGTCGGCGTACTCGGCCAGTACTGCATCGGTCGCCGCCTGTTCGCGGGCAAGATCGGCGAAAGCGCCATCGACCAGCGCTGGCTCCGCAACGGCGCCGTCGAAATCGGCATCGCGCGCACCGTACAGCTTCGGTTCGGGGTCCCCGGGCAGAATCCAGCTCCGCCAGGCACGCTCCGCTTCGGCAAGATGGCGCAGCAGCCCAAGCAACGACATGGTCGACGGCAACACCGACCGGCGCGCCAGTTGCTCCGGGTCCAGGCCGTCGCACTTCATCCGCAAGGTCAGCCGGTAATCCCTCAAGTAGTCCTGCAAGGTCGCCAGCTCACCGTCGGGGCTGACCCCGTCAGTGTTTCGCGGGTCCTCGTCGGGGTTCACCCACATATCGGGGTAGACCGTCGCCTGGGTCCACCGCTCGGGCACGTCGCTCACCTGGTTCACGATGCCGGGCGGCGGCCCGGCAGGCAAGCGAGTATTCACGCGCTGGTTGCCGCACCGTGCGGGTCGCGTTCGGCGGCCGTGGCGTCGTCGCGGTCGGTGGAGATGGTGAGATGGTGCCAGGCGGCGTCGGACTCCGCCCGCGCCCGCGCGGCTGCCATCGCGTAGGCGTAGGCCTCGCTGCCCAGGATCAGCCGCAACGGCGGGTCGGCCAGGGCCGCGACCGTGAGAACGACCTGGGCCACTTTGGCCGGATCTCCGAGCGATCTGCCGCTGCCGAGCTCCTCATGCATCCTGGCCATGACGCCGACGGTCGGCTGGTACGGCTCGCTGACCGGCGGCACGTGCATGGAGGATCCGGCCCAGTCAGTCTGCATGCCGCCCGGTTCCAGGACGGTGACCTTGATGCCGAGCGGGCCGACCTCTCGCGCCAGGACTTCCGAGAAGCCGCCGACCGCCCACTTTGCCGACTGGTAGGCCGACAAGCCAGCCGTGGCCAGGCGCCCGCCGATCGACGAGACCTGGATGATGTGCCCGCTGCCCTGCCGCCGCAGGACAGGCAGTGCTGCCTTGGTGACGTTCACGACGCCGAACAGGTTGGCGTCGATCTGCGCCCGGAAGTCTGCCGGGGTGATGTCCTCGACGGCTGCGAGGTTGGCGTACCCGGCGTTGTTGACGATGACGTCAAGGCGGCCGAACGCCTTGGTTCCCGCGGCCACCGCCGCTGCCGCCGCGTCAGGGTCGGTGACGTCAAGCGCCACCGGGAGTATCCGGGTGCCGTAACGGTCTGCCAGGTCGGCCAGGCTCTCCGGCTGGCGGGCAGTGGCGACCAGCTGGTGCCCGGCTGCCAGCGTGGCCTCGGCTATCTGCCGGCCTAGGCCCCGGCTGCTCCCGGTCAGGAAGAAGACCTGTGACATGAGCTCTGTCCCTTCAGAAGTTAACGCAACGTCGTTTTGATAATAGCAGAACGGCGTTGTGTTAGGTAAACTGAACCCGTCATGACTGCGGAGACTTTCCAGCGAGCGCGCCGCCCAGAGCAGAAGCTGCAGCGGCAGGACGCCATCCTCGACGCTGCACGGGAACTGGCGCTGCGCGACGGCGTCCGCAACGTCAGCCTCGCTGACATCGCCGCACGGGTTGGCATCCACAAGTCGGCGCTGCTGCGCTACTTCGAGACCCGCGAGCAGATCTTCCTGGAACTGACCGCCGATGCCTGGCGCGACTGGGCCCGCGAACTGCACGCCCGGCTTGACGCTGCTGCGCCGGGGTCTGCGGGACTGGTCGCTGACGTCTTCGCGCGCAGCTTCAGCGCCCGGCCCCTGCTGTGCGATCTCATCGCGCACACCCCGCTCAACCTTGAACGCAACGTCTCGCCCGAGGCAGTGCGCCGCTACAAGCAAACGTCCCTCGGAGTCGTCAACGAGGCCGCCGCGCTCGTCCACTCGGTCCTGCCTGACCTCACGCTTGCCGAGTGCACGGAGTTCGTCGCCACACTGGCATCGCTGGCCGGATCCCTGTGGCAGATCGCCAACCCCGTACCCGCCCTGGCGGCGCTCTATGCCTCCGATCCTGAGCTGGCTCAGGCGTGCGTCGACCTCGCACCCAGGCTGCGGCGAACCGCGGAGATTCTGCTAGCTGGGCTAATCACGAGCCGGAACACCCGCTCCGCGCTGGAACCGAGGTGACCTCCGGATTCTCCTGTCCGGGTCTCGCTCGTCAGTACGGCCTTTACGCGTGATCGCCGACTCGGCTTGACTACAGCTATGACTGACCGCCCTGTTGCCCTGCGAACCTGGCACGCGATCGCCGCGGCGCAAGACCCGGCACTACTGGACGACTTGCTGGCTGATGACGTGGAGTTCCGGTCACCTGCTGTGTTCGCGCCGCAAAAAGGCAAGGCACTGACGGCGTTGTACCTGTCGAGCGCGCTGGTAGTGCTCGGCCCGTCCTTGAGGTACGTCGGCGAGTGGTACGACGACAGCAGCGCGGTACTGGAATTCGAGGCAGCACTCGACGGGCTCTACGTCCAAGGCGTCGACATGCTGCGGTGGAATGCCGACGGCAAGCTCGTCAGCTTCACGGTGATAGTGCGACCGCTGCGCGGTCTGGAGAAGCTGATCGAGCTGATGGCCCGGCAGCTGACCGCATCCCGAAGTCACGGAACGCCTGCTGGCTGAGTGCCCACGCGAGGGTTGCAGCGAGCGTAACCGCAGCGAAGATGAAGAACACGCCCGGCCCGTAGCGATGGACTACCAGCCCGGCTAGCGCTACCGAGACCGGGAACATCCCGTAGCTCGTCGTCAGCAGGAGTCCGCTAAGCCGGCCGAGGAGGTCAGGCGGAGCCCAGCGCTGGAACGCGGTCTGGGTCGTGATGTTGGCCCACATGTTGAGGCCGCCCCACAGCGCCACAATCGCCGCAGCTACGGCGAGGCCCGGCGCCCACGGCAGGCAGACCATCAACGGCACCTGGGCCAGGAAAACGAAGCCCGCTGCCACCGCCGGCCTGCGCGCCCGGTTCAGGCGCGTCGCGGCAAGTGATCCGGCCAGTGCGCCGAGCGCCGACGCTCGCGATCAGCGCGCCGTATCCGCCCGCCCCGGCGTGCAGGTGCTCGCGCGCAAACAACGGCAGGGCGACCTCGCTGGTGCCGGCGCTGCCGAGATTCGCCACGATGTCGATCGCCATGATCAGCGGAACGACTCGCTCGCGTCGCACGAACGTGCTGAAGCTAACCGGGGACGCTTCCGGTCCGCTCTCGCTAAGCCGGCCGTCGCCAGGCGTCTGCGCCGGGTCAGGAAGCGGAGCAGCCTCACGAGGCTGAGCGGATCCAGCGGACTGTGACGCACGGACCGCTGACCGAGCGGCGAACGTCGCGCCAAGCCGCCAGAGGGTGAGCGCGGACACGCCGAAGCTCAGTGCGTCCAGCCCGAAGCCAGCTGCTGAGCTCAGGGCCGCGACGACAGCCCCGCCAAGCGCCGGCCCGGCGAAGACAGCCAGCTGCGTGCTTGCCGACAGCAGCGCGTTGCCGCTCTGCAGCTGATCGTCGGCCATCAGCTTCGGCATGATCGCGTACGACGCAGGCAGGAACAGCCCCTCGCCGGCGCCAAGGCCGAACGCGATCGGCGCAAGGGTCAGGAACTCAGGATGACGCGTCGCCGCCAGCACGGCGAGGCCGCCCGCGAGCGCCAGCCGGCCGATATCAGCGCCCATCATCACGGTCCACGGGCTGAGCCGGTCCGCCAGATGGCCGCCGACCATGATCAGGCAGGTCCGCGGGATTCCGTACGCGGCCAGCACAGTGCCGAGCAGAATCGCGCCGCCGTGGTGCGACAGCACGTACCAGGGCAATGCGACCGCGTAGAGGCCGTCGCCGACGTTCGACACGAACTGACCGCTTGCCAGCAGCCGGAGCGGTCGCGATCGCAGGGCCGGCATTGAGGCCGTCATCCGGTGAAGGGCGGTCCGGTAAGAAGCTCGCGGCCGCCCGGAGCGGGCGGTCACTGGCCTGTCTCCTCGAGCGGGCTGAACATCGGCGCGAACTCGATGACGCCCTGCACCGGCTGAGCGCCCGCTGGCCGTTCCTGACCGGACAGCCGGATCAGCGGCACGTACAGGTCGCGGATCTGCTTGCGCAACTGGAGTAGCTCGTCTGCTGTGACGTAGAGCACCGTCTGATCGCTGCCGGCAGCCCGCCGCCAGTCGGCGGGATAATCCCGTTCCTGTGCCAGGTAACGGCGCCGGGCTTCCCGCCAGTGCTCATCCAGGCTGGAATTCAGCAGCCGGGCTGCCATTTCAGCAACCGGATCATCCAGGTCCTCGATCGTCGTCGAGCTCACGACGGCGCGCCATGGCCGCTCCCGGCCGTTGGCGGCCGCCGCCTGGTCCTGCTCGACGAAGCCGTACCGGGCGAGCTGACGCAAGTGATAGCTGCAGGCCGACGGAGACAGCGCGGCGATCGGCGCGCATTCGGTGGCAGTCGCCGGACCCTCAAGCAGCAAGTGCTGCCACAGCACGATCCGTACCGGATGAGCCAGCGCGCGCATGGTCCCGGGATCAGTGAGCCTGATCGATTTGCCGGGGATTCCGAGCGCCGGCGGATCAACCGAAGGGTTGGCTGGCCCGGCCGGACGGTCCGGCGACGTGAAGGACATGTTTCAAAAGAAACACTTCAGATCACGGCATGTCAAGGTTGCAGCCGCCCGAACTCGTCGGCCGCCCGGATACCGACTTACACCGGCCAAGCCTCCCGGCGATAGCCCATGTCCCAGAACATCCACTCGTAGCGGCTGGTCGTGTCGAAGTGACAGTGGATCCGCGAGCGCTCCGCGGCCGAGATCTCCTCACCGAGCCGGTCGGTGACAGCGATCACCTCGCGAGCCTCGTCGCCGAACTCTTCTGCCGCGTAGGTGTCGATCCATCGCTGGTACCGGGGATCCGGCGACCCTTTCTCCAGCAGGTGCTTGCCCACTTCCCAGTAGATCCAGTAGCAAGGCAGCACCGCGCCGACCCCTTCGCCGTAGGATCCGCCAGCGGCGGCCAGCAGATAGCTGGTGTAGGCGAGGGTCGTCGGCGCTTCCTGCGCAGCGGCGGCGATGCCGGGATCTATGTCAAGATCGGCCAGCAGCGACTCGTGCAAGCCCATCTCGACGGCGACGATGCCCGCGGCGTGCCGCGAGAACATCTCCGTCTCCGCGGGAACCGGTGCGCGACTGGCGACAGCCGCCAGCGCTTGCGCGTACTTGCGCAGGTACAGGGCGTCCTGGATGACGTAGAACTCAAAGGATTCGCGCGGGAGGCTGCCATCCGCCAGCCCGGTGACGAACGGGTGCTCCAGAATCGCGGCGTAAATGCCGGTGATCCCGCGCCACAGTTCGGCGGCAAAGCTCTCGTTCGTCACGTCAGCACTCCCGTCAGGCAGTTGGCAGCCAGCTCGGCGGTACTCATGGTTCCACGCCGGAGCGCTCGCGCGCACGTTCGCGTCCTCCGCATCCTTAGCCACTAAACGCTACGGTTTCGGGATGGCCGAACTGCTGCACATTACCGACCGCGACAGCTGGCAGGCGGCTGTCAGCAGCGGCGAGTACCGGATGTCGACGCGCGACGTGACGCTCGAGCAGGAGGGCTTCATCCACTGCTCGCTGCGACACCAGCTTCGCCAGGTCGCGGAGCTTGTCTATAGCGATGCCGACGGCCTGGTCGTGCTCGTGATCGACGGTGAGCAGGTGCCCGCCGACATCCGGTACGAGGCGCCGGCTCCGGGCGGCGAGCGCTACCCGCATATCTACGGCCCGCTGCCGGTCAGCGCCGTGACCAGCGTCGTAAACGTCGGCCGGGATGCATCCGGCCAGATGATTCTCCCGGACTAGCGGGCCGCCGGAGCGATTAAGAGGAGGCTTCCGGCTGCGGATCAGCCCTAAATGTGATGCGGGAAGCGGTGCACCTCCTGCGGCCAGCCGACGGCGACCGCGATCCGGCCGGCCCAGTACCGCGCCTCGGCATCGCCGGGCACATCTTCGACCGTGAACCCGCCGAGGTGCTCCTTGGTCTCGGCGAACGGCCCGTCGGTGAAGACGGGCGAGCCGCTGCTCGGGACGACGCTGCACACGACGGTCGACGCGTCCAGACCACCGCCGCTGAAGACGAAGGCACCAGCGGCCGTCATCTCCTCGATCACCGCCATGCCGGCCGCGCCCCTCTCGCGCACCTCCTCCAGTGTGAGGTCGGGCACCCACTCGTCGTTGAAGGCGATCAGGTACAGCGCCATGTCAAGCTCCTCTGCTCACAGGCAGCCCGGACGACTGCCGCTCACCTTCGCCACGAACGCACCCGCGTCGATTTTCTCCGACACTTCCGCAACGAAGTCGGCACGCGCCTCCTCATGCTGCGAAGGGTCCTGTGACAACGGGGTTGTTGACGGCCTGGCGGCGGCCGCGGACGCTGTTTGGTGTGATGGACACGCCTGATCATGTGTTGCGCAACCGGTCGGCTTGGGACGTGTGGGCAGCTGAGTACGCGGGCCCAGGACTCGACAACTGGTCCGCCACGACCCCGTCATGGGGGATCTGGCACGTCCCTGAGGCACAGCTGGGCATTTTGCCGCCGCGCCTGGATGGGACCGACGCGCTTGAGCTAGGTTGTGGAACCGCCTACATCTCGGCCTGGCTCGCCCGCGCCGGCGCCAGGCCTGTCGGCCTGGACAACTCGGCCGCCCAGCTCGCCACCGCGGCGACGTTGCAACAGCGGTTCGGGCTCGGCTTCCCGCTGATTCAGGCGAGCGCCGAACATGCACCGTTCCACGACGGCACCTTCGACCTGGTGATATCCGAGTATGGCGCCAGCATCTGGTGCGACCCGTATGCCTGGATTCCCGAGGCCGCCCGGGTGCTGCGTCCGGGCGGTCAGCTGATCTTCCTGGTCAATTCTATTGAACTCATCCTCACCTGCCCCGAGCAGGACGACCTGCCCGCAACCGAAACGCTGCAGCGGCCCTACTTCGGCATGCACCGCTTTGAGTGGGCGGGCACGGACTCGGTGGAGTTCCATATCGGTCACGGCGACATGATCCGTCTCCTGCGCCGCTGCGGTCTGGAGATCTGCGATCTCATTGAGATTCAGCCACCGCCCGGATCAGCCACCAGGCACCCTCTGGCCAGCTTGGAATGGGCGCGGCAATGGCCTTGCGAAGAAGTCTGGAAGGCACGTAAAACTACGTGACCCGACGGCCCGCGGACTTTGTGGCTGCGGCACGGTTGCCGGCCGAGTCAGCGGGAAGCGCGTTACTGCGGTGAGTGGCCGGCCCGTTCGACAGTCACCGCGGTCCCGTAGGCCGCGACTTCGGACATGATGTCGCCGATCTCATTGCAGTCGAAGCGCATCGCGACAACGGCGTTCGCTCCTCGTGACCTGGCCTCGCGCCACATCCGGTGGCGCGCCTGATTGCGGCTGTCGGTGAGCAGCTTGGTGTAGCCGCTGACCTCGCCGCCTGCCACCGTCCGAAGCTGCGCGCCCACGTTGCTGAAGATGTTGCGGGCAAGCACGACAATCCCGAACACGTCGCCGTGGACGTCAGTAATCCGGTACCCGGGGATCTCGTTCGTTGTCACGATCAGAACAGGCTGGGTATCCGGGATGACTTGCCGCCCCGCGATCGCACCGAGCACCAGGTGACGCGTGGCGATGTCTTCCACAAGATCGGCCTGCGTTGCGGTGGCCGGATCGCTGCGAATCTTGAATCCGCTGTTCTGTGCTTCGCACCACACGCACGCCCACAGCAGCCAATCCTGGCGTCAGCCTTGGCCAGGACAAATAGGCGGCACTCGGTACCCAGCCTGCTACCGCTGCCAGCGGATTGCCGCCGTCCGCTCCGGCGTCACGTAACCGTTGTCGGTGAACCACCGGGCCGAGTCCTCGATCGCCAGCCTGGCCGGCCGCGACTTGTGCCCGATCTCTGCGCGCGCCCGGTCGTCGTTGAAGATCATCTTCGTCGTCGCCATCCGTGCGCCTTCGAGCGGAACGTGCGGCTCGCGCCTCAGCAACTTTCCTTCAACGAGATCGGATGCCACGGCTGCCGACACCATGAGCGATCGCGGAACCTCGAAGCGCGGCATCGGCAACCCCGAGCAAGCCGCGAGCGCCTGGAGGATCTCGCGCATGGTCATGTTTTCCCCGCCCAGGATGTAGCTTCGGCCCTGGCGGCCATGCTCGAGCGCGGCGATGTGACCGGTAGCCAGGTCATCGACATGGCACACGTTCAGCGCGGTGTCCACGAACGCGGGCATCCGGCCGTTGAGGTAATCCACCACGACCTTGCCGGTCGGAGTCGGCGCCCGGTCGCCCGGCCCGAGCGGGAATGTCGGCAGTGCGATAGTGACGTTCAGCCCCTCGGCCGCAGCGCGCAGCACCTCATGCTCGGCGGCGAACTTCGTGCGCTTGTAGTGGCCGAACATGTGCGCTACGTCCGCATAGCAGGTCTCGTCGGCGGGCTTGCCGTTCTTAGTGCCGCGGAGGCCGATGACGCCGACGGTCGAGGTGTACACCAGGCGCTGAGCGCCAGCGGCCAGCACCGCGTCCATCACGTTGAGCGTGCCACCGACATTAACCTCGTGGAAGATCCGCGGGTCACGGGCCCAGAACCGGTAGATGGCGGCGAGGTGGAAGACATAGCGAGCCCCGGCGCACGCTGTCCGGACGGCCGTCCCGTCCCGGATGTCGAGCACGACGCGCTCAACGTCGAGACCACTGAGGTTGCGGTCGTTCGCACCGGGCTCGGTGACGGCGACCACGTGGGCCCCCCTGGCCTGCGCTGCGCGCACGACGGCCGATCCGATGAACCCTGACGCGCCGGTGATGACTACCCTGTCGCCCGGCTCGATCGGCGCGATCGCCGACCGGTACCCCGCATCGCTCATGGCACTGCCGATGCCCGAGGGCCGGCCAAGACCGCCGGCGGGTACCTGGTCGCCGACGCGGTCGCGCACGACACCCGCGGCAGCTGGGCGGCCAGCGGAGGCTAGCTCCGGGCCGGCCTGACCTGCGCCAGCCTGCGCTGGGCCAGTCGGGGCTCCGGACGCCGAAGCCGCCGTCGCGGCGGGTCCTGCCACCGGCTTGGAACTGGCCACGCTGCGCAGTGACTTGCGGTGCATGGCGCCGCGCACCATGGTGCGGCCGAACTCGTAGGTGAGGCCCGAGCCGCGCTGGGCGTCGGCCAGGACGTCGTCCAGGGCCGCGACGAAGTAGTCGACCTCTTCGGGGCCGGAGATGAGCGGCGGGAGCAGCTTGATGATGTTGACGTTGTCAGCGGCGACCTGCGTGATGATCCGGTGCCGGTGGAACAACGGCACGACCACCATCTGGGAGAACATGCCGGTCCGCATCCGTTCCAAGGTCCGGAACCGGCGCGCCCCCGACCGCGAGCCGGGCTCGCCGAACTCGATGCCGACCATCAGCCCGAGCCCGCGCACATCGTGGATCAGCTCGTACTTCTGGGCGAGTCCGCGGAGCTTGGCCTGCAACTCAGCGCCGGTACGCTCGGCTCGCCCGACGATGTCCTCGTCATCAAATGCCGCGAGCGTCGCGAGGGCCGCCACCATGGCCATCTGATTGCGGCCGAAGGTCGTGGAGTGCTTGAGCGCGTCTTCCATCGAGTCGTAGACGCTCTCGAAGATCTTGTCTGTCGTCAGCATGGCGCCGATCGGCACGAAGCCGCCCGACAGGGCCTTAGAGATCGTGATGATGTCGGGCTCGAGGCCCCAGTGCTCGTGGCACATGAACCGGCCGGTGCGCCCGAGCCCGGTTTGCACTTCGTCGGTGACCAGCAGCGTTCCGTAACGACGGCACAGGGCCTGAGCGGCCCGCCAGTACTCGCCGGGCGCGCAGTAGACGCCCTTCCCCTGGATCGGCTCGACGATGAACGCGGCCACGTCGCTGCCGCGCAACTGCTGCTCGAGCGCCTCGATATCACCGAACGGGACGGCCGCGGTCTCCAGGAGCGTGCCGAAGCCCTTGCGGAACTCCTTGCCGCCGTTCAGAGCCAGGGCACCGGTCGTGAGACCGTGGAAGGCGTGCTCGGCATAAAGGATCTTGGAGCGCCCGGTCGAGTGCCGGGCGAACTTGATGGCCGCCTCGACCGACTCCGCACCGGAGTTGCAGAAGAAAGCACGGTTGATGCCGGGGTGCGTGCGGCCAACGAGCTGCTCGGCCAGCAGGCCGGGAAGAAGCGCGCAGTCCATCTGGATCATGTTGGGCAGGTCGAGGTCGAGTGCCTGATGGAGCGCGGCCTTGATCGCGGGGTGGCTTCTTCCCAGGGCGTAGACCCCGAAGCCAGACAGGTAGTCGAGATACCGCTGTCCAGCGTCGTCGTACAGGTAGCTGCCCTCGGCACGGACGTAGTTGCGGTCGAACCCGAGTGTTCTGAGCGTCCTGGCCAGCTGGGGGTTCATGTACCGCTCGTGTAGGGCAAAGTTCTCCCCGGAACGCTCCGCGAACGTGCGGGCAACGTCGAAGGGCATGCTTCTCCTTGCGCTTAGTCACTCGTGTGCTGGTTGTCCACTGGTGTGCTACCAGGGATTAACCGCCCCCGTAGTCGACCATCTTCCCGCACGCAGATACAAATTGACCCGGCTCTAGCGGAAGTCACGGCTGCGAGCTGCTGCGACGACACGCAGCCGCTCAAGCCTAGTGGCCAGCAGGCTGACGGCACCGTCCAGCCGCTCGACCCGGCCGTGAATGAGCAGCGCGTTCGCGTCGACCCCGATCTTGCGGAAGCGCTGCCACACGTTCGGGGGGCAGATGATGTTCGCCATCCCGGTCTCATCCTCCAGGCTGAGGAATACCACCCCACGCGCAGTCCCCGGCTGCTGACGATGCGTGACCAGCCCTCCGACGAGCACGTTACGGCCGTTCTCCGCACCGGTCAGATGGGCGGCCGGCAGCACGCCTCGCTCGTCGAGCATGGTCCTGATGTGCTCGATCGGGTGAGTCCCGTAGGTCCCGGTCGCCCACAGGTCGGCGAAGGTCTCCTCGGCTGCCGTCATCGCCGGGAGCGGGGGCGCGGTCATGCCCAGCGTCGTGCCGGGCAGCTGATCGGCCCGGATGGTGGCCGCGGCGCCGGCCGCCCACAGCGCCTCGCGCCTGCTGACGCCGAAGGAGCCGAACGCGCCGCCCATGGCCAGTGCCTCCAGAGCGGCGACCGGCACGGTGGTGCGCCGGGCGAAGTCCTCCAGGTCCGCGTACGGCTGGCCGGCCACGATCTCCTCAGCCGCCTTAGTACCGAGATTGCGGACCTCGGACAGCCCGAGCCTGATCACTGGCTGACCCGGCACCGGCAGTCCGCCGGCGGGCGGATCGAGCGTGACGGCCCCGTTTCCGGCATCTTCGTTTTTCTCCAGCGTCGCCAGCACGCCACTGGCGTTCACGTCCACGCCGCGGACCGTGACGCCGTGCCGGCGCACGTCGCTGATGAGGCTGGCGGGCGCGTAGAAGCCCATCGGCTGGGCGCGCAGCAGCGCGGCGGTGAACGCGGCCGGGTAATAGCACTTCAGCCAGGCACTGGCATAGACCAGGTAGGCGAAGCTGATCGCGTGCGACTCGGGGAAGCCGTAACTGGAGAACGCCAGGATCTTGACGTAGATGTCCTCCGCGACCTCGGCCGGGATGCCGCGCTCGGCCATCCCGGCCAGCAGCCGCTCGCGCAGTTCCTCGATCCGCTCCGGCGCGCGCTTGGAGCTCATCGCCTGGCGCAGCCGGTCTGCCTCGGTCGGGCTGAACCCGGCGCAGTCGATGGCGATCTGCATCATCTGCTCCTGGAACAGCGGAACGCCGAGCGTCTTGCCGAGCGCATGCTCCATCAGCGGATGCGGCAGGTCCGGCTGCTCGTCGCCGTGCCGGCGGCGCATGTACGGGTGCACCGAGCCGCCCTGGATCGGACCCGGCCGGATCAGCGCCACCTCGACCACCAGGTCGTAGAACTTCTCCGGCCGCAGCCGGGGCAGCGTCGCCATCTGCGCCCGCGACTCGACCTGGAATACCCCGACGGTGTCGGCCTTCTGCAGCATCGCGTAGACGCCGGGGTCCTCCTGCGGGATCGAGGCCAGCGTCCAGCGCGCCCCGTGCGCCTGCTCCACCAGCTCGAAGCAGTCCCGCAGGGCGGTCAGCATGCCGAGGCCGAGCAGGTCGAACTTGACCAGGCCCGCATACGCGCAGTCGTCCTTGTCCCACTGCAGCACGCTGCGGTTCGGCATCCGCGCCCACTCCACCGGGCACACCTCCCCCACCGGCCGGTCGCAGATCACCATCCCGCCGGAGTGGATGCCGAGATGCCGCGGCAGCCGCTGCATCCGGCTCGCCAGTTCCACCACCGCATCGGGAACGCCCGCGTCCGGGGGAACTGGCTGACCTGGCCCGTACTGCCGCGGGCCGACCTGCCGGGACCACTCGTTCTGCTGCTCGGGCTCGTAGCCGAGCGCGCGGCCGGCGTCGCGGATCGCCATCCGCGGCCGGTAGCTGATCACGTTCGCCACCTGGGCGGCGTTCTCCCGGCCGTACCTCTCGTAGACGTGCTGGATGACTTCCTCGCGGCGCCGGTGCTCGATGTCCAGGTCGATGTCGGGCGGCCCGTCCCGGCCCGCGGACAGGAACCGCTCGAACAGCAGCCCGTGCTGCACCGGATCGACGCTGGTGATCCCGAGCGCGTAGCAGACCGCCGAGTTGGCTGCCGAGCCGCGGCCCTGGCACAGGATGCCGTTGTCCTCGCAGAACTCCACGATCTCGTGCACGATCAGGAAGTAGCCGGGGAAGCCCAGCTGCTCGATGACGCCCAGCTCGCGCGGATCTGCGCATAGGCACCGTCGACGCGCTCCGCCTCCGGGGGGCCGTAGCGGGCGGGTGCCTTGCGGGCGACCAGTTCACGCAGCCAGCTGGCCTCGGTGTGGTCCGTCCGGGACTTCGAAGTCCGGCAGCTTCGGCGCGATGACGTGGAAGTCGAACGCGCAGTCGGCGGCTAGCTCCGCCGTCCGCTCCGCCACGCCGGGGTAGCGGCTCAGCCGGGCGGCCATTTCCGCGGCCGGAGCGCAGGTAACCGCGCCGGACGCGGCCAGCCAGCCGTCCATCTCGTCCAGGCTGAACCGGGCCCGGATGGCGGCCAGCGCCTGCGCCAGCCTCGCGTCCTGCGGGGCGGCGTAGTGCACGTTCCCGGTGGCAATGGTGTCCAGGCCGGCCGATTCCGCCAGCGCTGTCAGCGCGTCGTTGACGCTCGTCGTCGGTGGGCTGGTTGCCGACCGTGAGCTCGACCTTGACGTTGTCGCGGCCGAACGCGTCGATCAGCCGGGCCAGTTCGCGCGCTGCCGCATCGGGCCCGTACGCAGCCAGCGCCGCCGGGACCGCGCCCTTGCGGCAGCCGGTGAGGATCACCCAGTGCCCGTCGTGCGCGTCGGCGAGCGCGGGCTCGTCATAGATCGGCAGGCCCTTCTCGCCGCCGGCCAGCTGCGCGGCGCTGATGACCTGGCAGAGCCGCCGGTACCCTTCCGGGTCACGGGCGAGGACGAGCAGATGCCGGCCCACCGGATCGGGAACGCCCGCCCGCGGCGTCCCGGCAGCCGCTGAACAGCCCCGGCGGACCACCGGGACCGCCGGCGTCCAGTGCGCGCTGCCCGGCGGGCCAGGTCCAGGCTGAGCTCGGCGCCAAACACGGTGCCGAGCCTGATGCCGCCGTCTCGCAGCCGCGCCGCCGCCTGAGCGAACTGCGGTACCCCGTACATGCCGTCGTGATCGGTGATGGCCAGCGCGGACAGACCTCGTGCCGCCGCCTCGCGCACCAGGTCGGCCGGGCTCGACGCCCCGTCCAGGAAGCTGTAGGAGGAATGGCAGTGCAGCTCCGCCCAGGCAAGCTGCTGACCGGCCGGGAGCTGCGACTCGGCTGCCTGCGACCCGGCTGGCTGTGGCCTGACTGGGAGGCGGGTCACCGGCTGGCGCGACTCTCCCGCGGGCAGCCAGGCCTCCCGCCGGCGCCTGGTCGGCGCCCTTGCCCCAGGACAGGCGGCGTTCGAACTCCCGCCACGGCACTGGCGGGTTGTCCCAGCCCATGCCTCTGCCCTCCGCTGCTCAGGGTCAAGCGCTCCAGGCCAAGCGTTCAGAGCCGATCAAGTGCTACCGGCCACTCCGACCTACTCGATTATCGTAACGATGAACTCCGACATTCTGCTGCCTGGACTCGAACTTAAATTCGATTTACTACCCAGGCAGTGCATGATCTGGGCTGGATGCAAGCGCCCAGCGCGCGCCAGCCAGCGCGCGCCCGCCGACGCACGCCCCCGCCCGCCGCCCTTACTGCACCAGCGCGAGAGATCGCGTTCGACTCGTCGCTCGTGAGCTCGCACCGACGCAGCCGCGACGTTCTCCGCCACGTGATCTGGCGAGCCCGAGCCGGGAATCGGCAGCATCTGCGACGACCTGCCCAGCAGCCAGGCAAGCGCGACCTGACGGGTGCTCACGCCGAGCCGCCGCGCTGCGGTCAGCACCGGCATCAGCTCGTCCGCTTCCTGGATCGGCGCCCAGGGCAGGAACACGATGCGCCTCCTGGTCGCACAGGTCGACCATCGACTCTGACGACCGGTCACCGAGGTTGTAGCGGTTCTGCACCGACACCACCGGCGTCAGCTTCTGCGCCTCGCGCAGCTGCGCCTCGGACACGTTGGAGACGCCGATATGGCGGATCTTGCCCTCGTCCTTCAGTTCGACCAGCGCCCCGATGGACTCGGCGACCGGCACCTTCGGGTCCGGCCGGTGGAACTGGTACAGCGGGATCTGGTCGAGCTTCAGCCGGCGCAGGCTGCCCTCGCAGGCCTCCCGCAGGTGCTCGGGCCGGCCGTCGGCCTCCCAGCGCCCGGGGCCCGGCCGGATCAGGCCGCCCTTGGTCGCGATCACGAGGTCGTCGGGATACGGATACAGCGTCTCGGCGATCAGCTCCTCGCTGACGTCGGGGCCGTAAGAGTCGGCGGTGTCGATGAAGTTCACGCCGAGTTCGACTGCCTGCCGCAGGGCTGCCTTCGCCTGATCCCGGTCCGCCGGCGGTCCCCAGATGCCCTGACCGGTGATCCGCATCGCGCCGAACCCCATCCGGTTGACCGTGAGGTCGCCGCCGATGCTGATCGTCCCTGCTGCTGCTGCGTTGGCTTGTCGCTCATGGAATCCTCTCTGCCTGAGGAGCCGAGGCTACGCCCAACGCGCTCGGCACATGGCGGACGCTGACAGCCAGGCCGACGCACTGGCGCGGTGCCTGACGAAGAAGGCCTCAGGCGACGACCTTGGAACTCGCCGCGAGCCGCGGTCAGCCCACGGCCTAGATGGCGGCGTCGCTGCGCGTCCACCGGAAGCAGGGAACGGGGCCGTCACCCAGGCAGCACCACTGTCACCCCCGGCCACCTGTCCCGAACGCGCTGTCGCGCCAGCCGCGCCCGCGAGATCGCGGGCGTCACCCGGATCGGATTGACCCGCCAGACTGCCGTCGAGCAGGTCAGCGAGTCCGTGCGGCGCGCAGACCTCGATCCCGTCCGGACCCCCGCCGGACGGCCACGCAGGTCGCCGTCTCCGGCCAGGTCGCGACCGCATCGTGCACGCTGGCGAACGACTCGACCGGCGGACCGCCGAAGTACTGGTGATACCAGACGTGCACAGCCGCCTGGTTGGTCGCCTCCCAGGGCAGGTCAGCGAGCCCGCGCAGCGCCGTCCTGCGCCGTCGAGGTCGCGCTCCATTGTGAGGTCGGCCGCGTCGAAGTAGGCGACGTCGACGTCCCGTACCGAGTCGGCGGCTGAACCCGCCGTGACAACTGACCCCACACGACGTCGCGGATGACGCCGGCGCCTATCCAGGCATCGGGCAGGCCGCTGGCGGCGACGGCGTCGAGCGCTCGCGCGATCCAGGGCTCGCCGAGCGACCAGCTGCGGTCAGCCGCGCCGAGTCACCCGGCCGGGGACCAGGCGCGCAGGTGATCGCTTCCTGCGTGCATCGACGACCTCCGATATCGAGGTGCCTGGCACGACGGCCGGCACTACCGTCGAGGTCCATGCAGACCATGCTGCCCGTAGGTGCCGACAAAATCTGGGCCGAGGACTCGGGCGGATCCGGGCCGGTGCTGTTCCTGCTGCATGAGGGCGTCGGGGACTGCCCGGATGTGGGACCCGTTGTGGGCCAGACTGGCAGCCAGCTTCCGGGCGATCCGCTACGACGTGCGCGGATTCGGCCGGTCGCCGGAGCCGACCGAGGAGTTCACCTTGCTCGGGGACGCCGAGGCGGTCCTCGACCAGCTTCGAGCGTCGGCAGCGCGCACGTCGCCGGCTGCAGCATGGGCGGCGTCACTGCGCTCGAGTTCGCGCTGGCCGCAGCCCGGCCGGGTCCGCACTCTCGTGCTGCTGTGTCCTGGCATCGGCGGTTACCCCTATCCGGAGACTCCCGACCTTGAGGCGCAATATGAGGCGCTCGACGCGGCTGGCGACGACGACGGCCTCTGCGGCTCGCCTCGGAACAATGGGCAGCGCGCCGGTGACGATCCGCTGGTCACGGACCTGATGCGCTCGGCTCATGCGGGCCTGGGATGGCGAGGAGCAGTTCGAGCAGGTCGGCGAGCCTACCTTCGACCGGCTCGGCAGAGCTGCGCGCCCCGACGGTGCTGATGGTCGGCGACAAGGACGAGCCCGGCCTCATCGCGAGCAACGAGGCGGCAGCCGAGCGGATCCCTGGTTGCGAACTGATCTGGATGCCAGGTGTCGATCATTACCCGACCGTCCGCGAGCCGAAGCTGGTGCTGGACACGATCTTGCGGCACTGCACCGATTCGCCTGAGGCCTCAGCTGACTAAGTCGGCGGAACGCCCCAACCGTCACGATTGACGCACTCAGTGCGTCTGCCGGACGTATGGTTCCTGCCAAAGCTCCGCCGAAGCCGGGTCAGCTGCCAGTCTCCGCGCCCCGGGTGGCGGGAGCGAGCGCCGACCGTTGGGAGCTATGCGGTGAAGCATGTTGCGAATGCAGTCAAGTCGACTATCAGGTGGATCAGGCAGGAGTCGGCAGTTACCCAGGCCCTGATACTCGCTTTCGTGGCGGTCGGCGTTGCTTTCCAGTGGTGGCATTGGAGTAATGCCCAAACCGGCGCCGTCGTCGGCATCTTCGCGGTCCTACTCGGAATGTTCGTGAGAAGTCAGGTCACACCGCTTGTCCGGCCGAGAGATGGCGGCCGTGAGTTGATCGCCTCGGACGCTCCCGTTACCCGCAGCGGGCAGCTATAGGCCGCGTCAGCCGATGCGACCTGCTGTAGCGCCCCAGGTCACGGAGTTGCCGGCGCATCTCCACGCAGCCGTATGCGAGCCGTGAAAAGCGGCTGTCGAAAGCTCGCATTTATCCGGCCGCGCTGAGCAGACGACGGCAAAATCGCCAGACCGACGTGTCTGTCAATCTCATTCCGGGCTGTCAGGACTAGGTTTGGCGGGAATACCAACTGACATCTGGGGCTGGCGGAAGTTAAGCCAGCGCGGAGGATTCTTGACGCCCTCCGCGTTACCCGGGCTGCCGCGTAACCACGGGCTTGATTCCCGCCAGGAGGAGCCGTGTCCGCCAGCGAGCAGGACACCGGCCAACAGGACACCGGCCAGCAAGATACCGGCGATCAGGACGGCAGCCGGCGGCCTGTGGCATCGCCGCCGCACGCGCTGAGGCTGCCGTTCGCTCGCGCGTTGCAGCATTCTTCGATACTGCTCACCTACCGACCGCCGCCGCGCAGGGCGCCAGGCGACGCCAACCCGATACCGGCCGCTGAGCCGGAATCCGGCAGCAAACAGCCGCCCCCTGCTCAGGCGCAGAAGGCGGATTCCGGCACCGCGGACCCCAAAGCCCGAGCTACCGGCAGCCTGCTGGACACAGGCCTGCTCGTTCTCGGAGTCGTCTTGGTTGTCTGCTCACGCGTGACGCTCACCCAGACGTGGGCGTGGTCCTGGCACGCTGGCCAGGGCACCACCTTCACGCTGTCCCGCATGCACGGAGCCTGCACGAGCGCGATGGGCGAACTCGCTCAGGGCGCTTCGGGCGACGTTGCAAGCCATTGCCTCTGGGTCGACACCACCTGGACGGCGGTTGTCGCCCTCGGTGCGGCCGGCTGCATTCTCGCCGTACTCGGCGCCGCCCGCATGGTGCGCGCGGTCATGAAGCCGGTCTGACGTCAGGTTCCGGACTCCAGCCCTTTGCGGGTCAATGCGAGGGTCCGAGGGCTAGCGCGGCCCTACCGCACCGAGGGGATCGCGTTCGCCTGCACCACGCTCGCGTAGAAGCGTGCGCTCGACTTCGGGATCCGTCGCTGGGTCTCGAAGTCGACGAAGACGATCCCGAACCGCTTCTGGTAGCCCCATCCCCACTCGAAGTTATCGAGCAGCGACCAGACGTAATAGCCAGCCAGGTTCACCCCGGCCTTTACCGCGCGAGCAGCTGCCTCCAGATGGTCATGCAGGTAGCTCACTCGCTCCTGGTCGTTTATCACGCCGAGAGGGTCGATATAGTCCTCCGCCGCGCACCCGTTCTCGGTGATGTACAGCGGCATTCCGGGCGCCTGACCAGCGACCTGCAGCAGCAGCTCGTACAGACCCTCAGGGTCCACGAGCCAGCCCATCGGCGTGCGCTCCAGTTCGGCAGGCCGGTACTCGACGACGCCGGGCAGCTCGCAACGGGCCGGCTCCTCGCCCCGCCGCAAGTCGTCTGGGTCGCCGGCCCGGAGGTAGACCGGCGAGTAATAGTTCACGCCAAGGAAATCGACGGGCTGGCGAATGATCTCCATGTCACCGTCCGCGATTATGCCGGGAACGGGCACTAGCGCGGACCTCGCATGCACCGGGTACCGCCCGTGCAGCACTGGTTCCAGGAAAAGGCCGTTCAGTTCCGCGTCGGTGACCAGCCATGCCTTCTCCACCGCTTCGGGCTGACTGCCGCCCGGCAGCCTGACCGGATGCATGTCGAACGTGATTCCTACCGGCGCAGCCGGCCGCACGCTGCGCAGCGCCTGCGCGCCAAGGCCATGAGCGAGCAGCAGGTGATGCGTGGCCGCCGCCGCGGCAGCCGGATCGAGCAGGCCAGGCGCGTGCACGCCGTCGCGATAGCCGTGACTCGCCACTACCTGCGGCTCGTTGATCGTGATCCAGCGCGACACGCGATCGCCGAGCTGTTCGGCCACGATCTGCGCGTACTCGGCGAACCGCAGTGCGGTATCACGCACTGCCCAGCCACCGCTGTCCTGCAGCTCCTGCGGGAGGTCCCAGTGATAAAGCGTCACGGCCGCGATGATGCCGTGCTCGCCAAGCTCGTCGAGTAGCGCCCGGTAGTAGTCAACGCCCTTCTGGTTGACCGCGCCGCTCCCGGTTGGCTGGATCCGCGGCCAGGCGATCGAGAACCGGTAATCGGTCAGCCCGAGCGAAGCCATCAGGGCTACATCCTCGCGGTAGCGGTGGTAGGAGTCGCAGGCGATGTCGCCCGTGTCGCCCCTGCGGACCTTGCCCGGCACCCGGCTGAAAGTGTCCCAGATGGACACTCCTCGCCCGTCTGCCGCCACCGCTCCCTCGATCTGGTACGCGGCAGTCGCCGCGCCCCAGCTGAAGCCCTCCGGAAAGGAAAGCGAGCCGTTGGAGCCCGTCCCCGCTGCGGTCATCTGGCCACTCCTTGTGTTACCGGAACGTTGCGTGTTTGCTAATTCGAGGCCTTGACGACCCCTCCAGCGAGTCTTAGTGTAAGCGCTTAGATCAGCCAATGTAAGCGCTTAGATCACCGGATGTGAGTGCATTTAGCCCCCGGCCAATAGGGGATCAGCACATGGCGGAAGACCCAGGCATTCTGCAGCTTGACGGCGTTGCATGAGCACTTCCGACGTGCACGGCAGCGACCTGTCCGGCGTACCCGAGCCTGGGGTGCCGCAGGTGCCTGAGCCCCGATCGTCCGGCTTGCGGGAACCGGACGCAGGTGGCGGGCCGGAGGCCGGTCCGGTCTCCGGCCCGCCGACGAGCCTGCTGCATGCTGTGGTCGATGTCGGCCGCACCGCCGCGAGCCCGGTCACGCTGTACGACGTGGCCCGGCTGGCAGGCGTGTCTACCGCCACGGTGTCGCGAGTGGTGCACGGCCTGGACCGGGTAGCGGACAACACCAGAGCACGCGTCAGGGAAGTCATCGACCGGCTCGGCTACGTGCCCGACGGTGCCGCGCAGAGCCTCTCGCGCCGTCAGAAGCACATCATCGGCCTCGTCGGAGTCGAGCGGCTGGCCCCGCTTCAGTACGACATCGAAAGCATGAGCCTGCTGTTCTACGACGAAATCCTCCGCGGCGTTGAGCAGCGCATCCGCCATCACAACTGGTCGCTCCTCTTTACTTACCTGCGCGAGGAAAATAAGGAGGACCTGCGCCGGCTGCACTCGCTCTCCGGCAAAGTCGACGGGCTGCTGATCGGCGAGGGCATCGTGCCCTCTGACGAACTGGCCCGGCTGGCTAAGCGGCTGCCGGTTGTCGTGGTAGCGGGCGATCCGGCCGAAGAAGCCGCCGACGTGGTGACGGCAGACAACAGGTCCGGCTCAGCCGCCCTTATTCGTCACCTGATCGAAGTGCACGGACGCCGCAGGATCTTTCACGTGGACGGACCGCCGAGCGCGCCAGACGCCAAGGAGCGCAGGCTAGCGGTCAACGAGGTCATCCAGCAACATCACGGAGTCGCTCTGGTCGGCTCGCACAGCGGCCGGTTCAGCGTACAGAGCGGTGAGGAAGCCGCCGAGAGGATCCTCGCGGCACGCGCCTTGCTGCCGGACGCGATCGTCTGCGCGAACGACCAGATGGCCATCGGCGTACTGCAAGCGCTGGCCAGAGGCGGCCTACGGGTCCCGGAGGAACTGTCGGTAACCGGCTTTGACGACATCTTCCCCGGCAGCCTGTTCGAGCCGTCGCTGACGACGGTGCACCAGCCCATGCGGCTCCTCGGTGAGCGGGCTTGCGCCCGGCTGCTCGACCGCATTGCCCAGCCCGACCTGCCGCCCCAGGTGGAGCTGCTGCCGACTGACCTGGTCCTGCGCAAGAGCTGCGGCTGCCCGCCCTGCTCCGCAGCGCGAACGCTTGCTCCGCAACTCGGCACTGCCGCCGGCACTGTCGTC
>CAWHQU010000013.1:0-916470 GCA_963831615.1 uncultured Actinomycetota bacterium
GCCGCCCAGCAAAGCCGCATGACGTTTCGTCAGGCCTACCAGTCACCGGTTTCGTGGGCGTCAGCGCCAGAATGTGGTGAGCTGCCCGGCAAGACCCCTGCCTTGGTTGTAACCGGCTCGAGCGGCGGGCGAACGTCTCGACAGATCCATCATGTCGACACCGAACGCGTTGAGCGAGTCGCCGTCCGGGAAGATCGTCTCGACTCTGCTGCCGCCTGCGCGGAGTTCGTCGACCTGTGCTGCAAGCTGCATGCCCCATTCCACCGGATGCCGTGATCTGCCGCCGAAAGGTGACAGCACCAACACCCGCCCGTATCCGGCTGCCAGATCGGCGTTCTCGCTGGATCGTCGGTAGCCGCCGTCGATGTATCGGTTGTCGCCGATGCTGTAGGGAGGGACACCGAAGCCGTTGGCAGTGCTGGCGGCGACCGCGTCCACGAGGTCGACTCCGCTGCGGCGGTCGAACACGACCGGTTCACCGGTATGGGCATCGACCGCCGTGATGAGCAGCGTTCGTTCCGGCCAGTACTGGCTGGGCAGCCGGGCGGCGACCGTAGCGCGCCACCGCTTTTGCCCGGAGCCGTCCGACGCGGCATCCATCTCGAGCGCCGCCGCACCCATTCTGCGGCGCATGTCGGCCGCATCCTCGGCGGCGGCGATGATTCGGCTCGTTGTCTCCATATGGTTCGCCGCCGGTCCAAAGGGAGCGCGTTCACCGGCAGGTCCGACCGGACCAGTCCGTTCCCGGGGTGCAGCGGAGAGGATGTCGGCAAGCAGTAGCGTCGGGCTCGCGCTAGTGATCTGGGCTGCGGCCGTCGATCCGGCTGATGTCCCGATGACCAGATCGGCCTCGGTCACATCCAACCCGGCATCAAACAGGCCGGCGATGACGCCGATCACCCACGCATTGCCTGCCGATCCGCCACCACCGAGGACCAACGCTCGCTCACCCGCGGCGCGCACCCGGCTTGGGGCGTCGACCTGCGACTGATCCTGGTCGGACCTCGGCCGGTCGGAGGCCGTCGTGGAGGTGAAGTGCCCAGTTGAAGAAGGTGTTGTGTTCATGGGAGTCGCCTTT
This sequence comes from uncultured Actinomycetota bacterium, assembly GCA_963831615.1. Lineage (GTDB taxonomy): Bacteria > Actinomycetota > Actinomycetes > Streptosporangiales > Streptosporangiaceae > JAJYUU01. Next base: position 1,079 of record CAWHQU010000013.1, read on the forward strand.
CGCGAGTTGCCTGGCGGGCGCTCCCGGTGACGACTACCTCAGTCGCGCGATCGTGGACTGCAGGGGAGCACCCACTGCTGATACTGCGTTCACGGGACTCACCTCCTGCCGATAGATCACGATCGCCAAGACGCTAGCACGCTCGCGACGCAGTGTGTAATCGGCGTCATGACGGCTAGCCTCCGGCGGACCACGGCCAACGGCCCGCCACAAGTCGCTCAGTGAGAGCTAATACGAGGCGCCGCTGACCGCGCCACCGGTACAAAGGCATGCACACGATGAACAGTCCGAGGATGCCGGCCAGTGCGTATCTAAGTGCGCCGTGCATGCAACCCTCGAACTCGGCGATCGTTATGAGCAGCACGACGGTCCACGCGATCACGCGAGCCGAGTCGCTGATCCAGTCGGCCAGCATTACCGGCGAGGGCGATCGGCTACGCAGGATCTTCACAGCAAGCCGTCTGGCGTAAGTGATCACGACCAAGCCTTGCAATGCCATCATCGGGATCGGTAGGTCTTTGGAGTCCGTGGCAAGGAGATAGGTGAAAAGCCACACGAGGGCAAGGACACTGGCCAGCAGCAGCAAGCAGCCGACATTCTCCAGAATGGACTGGACCGGCTCCTCGTCCGTCCGGCTATGCGCCCCCGTCATGGCCAGACGCTAACGCCGACAGCCTCCTGAATACAGCCCGAAGGCCGGATCGCCGGCTCAGGCCTGGCGGATGCGGACATACCGGGGCGGCATCGTCGCCGGCTCCGGCATTACCAGCGGGTGCGCTCCGGGCTGAACCGAGCCGAGAATCGCCGGGTGCCGCGCACCCGTCGCGGCGGTAACCGAACCGGGCAGGCCGTTCCAGCTCAGGAACCCCAGCACGGCGAAGGCAACGGCCTCCTTGGCCTGGGTCGGGATGCCGAGATCGCTGGTGGTCAGCACGCCTACGGCAGGCAGCGCCGCACGCAGCCAGCTCATCGTGGTCGGATTGGCGCTGCCGCCGCCCGACAAGATGAGTTCAGTCAGCCCGTGCCGCTCCGCCGCTCCGGCCAGCAAGTCGACCAGCAGCCTGGTTACAGTGGCCGACACATCATCTGGAGCCCGGCTCCGGCGTTATCCCGTCGAGCATGGCACGCAGGTACGGGGCGTTGAAGAGTTCGCGGCCGGTGCTGCGCGGGGGTGGCAGCAGGTAGTACGGCTCAGCTTTCAGCCGGGTCAGCAGCTCCGGGCTGACGATTCCGCGCGCCGCGATGGCACCGCCGACGTCGAACTGCTGCGAGCCGCCGCTAGCCCATGAGGCAGCCGGGTCCATCAGCGCGCCGGCCGGGCCGATGTCGTATGCGATCAGCACCTGGCCGTTCTCGACCACCGTGAGGTTGGCTATGCCGCCCAGGTTCACCGCCGCGCTCGGCCCTGGTCGGCCGGCCAGTAGCAGCTGGTCGAACATCGCGACCATCGGCGCCGCCTGACCGCCTGCGACCAGGTCGCGGCTGCGGATGTCAGAGATCACCGGCAGGCCCGTGCGCTCGGCCACCTCGGCGGAGTTGCCGAGCTGAAGAGTGCCGAGGGCTCGCCCGGCGTCGTCTACCCAGTGGAAGAACGTCTGGCCGTGCAGCACCGCGATGTCGGCCTGGCCAGCAGCTAGCTCGCCGGCAGCCGCCTGGAAGGCATCGGCGTACGCGTGACCGAGCTCGGCATGCAGCTGGCACAGCTCGCCGGCGCCGGGCTGGCCTGGCGGCAGGGCCGCGACGATCCGCTGGCGAAGCCCGTCGTCGAATGGGGTACTTTGCACGCCCAGGTAGCCGAGCCTGAGTTCGTCGCCGTCGAGCTCGAGGTCTACGCAGGCAACGTCGATGCCATCGACCGAGGTCCCGGACATGCAACCGAGGACCCGGGCCCGGCGGGGATGTGAATATGCAACTACTCTGGAACTCACGACGGAAAACAGTAACATGGGCCGTCGCCCCTGAGTATCGGAATGGAGGAGAGCGGCGGTGCCCGCAGAATCACAGACCGAGCAGCCAGCAGCAACCTCCTGGCCTCCGCTGCCGCGAACCGAGATGCGCAACGAACGCACCACGGACATCGACGTGGTGGGAACCCTCGAGGTGCTGCAGCTACTGAACGCCGAGGACTCCCTGGTGGCCGGAGCCGTGGCGGCTGTCCTTCCGGTACTTGCCGAGGTAGTCGACATTGCCGTCAGCCGGCTCCAGGACGGCGGCCACGTGCATTACTTCGGAGCCGGCTCGTCCGGACGGATCGGAGTCCTGGACGCGGCCGAGGTCGTCCCGACGTTCGGTGCCGATCCCGGCATGTTCGTCGCACACCACGCCGGCGGCGAGGCCGCCGTCGCACAAGCTATCGAGGGTGCCGAGGATCGCCAGGCTTTGGGGGAAACGGCGGCCGCCGGGCTCACTGCCGCTGACATAGCGATCGGCCTGTCGGCCAGCGGAAGGACCCCGTATGTCGCCGGCGCGCTGCGCCGGGCGCGCGCGGCTGGCGCGGCGACTGTCCTGGTCAGCAGTAACCCGTCGGCCCCGCTGGCCGAGCTGGCCGACTACAGCGTGCTGGCCGACACCGGTCCTGAAGCGATCGCCGGATCGACCCGGCTCAAGGCTGGCACGGCCGAGAAACTGATCCTGAACTCGCTCTCCACGGCCGTTATGATCAAGCTGGGCCGGACCTATTCGAACCTCATGGTCTCGCTGCTGGGCACGAACGAGAAGCTGCGGCTGCGCCAGGTGCTCATACTGATGGAGCTATCGGGCGCCACCGAGGCTGCCTGCCGCGCCGAGCTCGATCGTTGTGAGGGCGATCTGCGGCTCGCGATGCTGTGCCTGCTTGCCGGGCTAACGCCGGAATCGGCGGCCGCCGCGCTGGCTGCCGCCGACAGCAACGTCAGGGCGGCGCTCGCTGCTGTGGCGGCGGATGGCGTGACACGATAGTCGGCCGACAGGCCGGTGACCGGGGGAGGCGGCGGTGACCGAAACCGGCCAGACGCTGGATCGCGTGAGCGTGCAAGAGACTAGGCGACATCCCGGATCCGCCGAGCCGTCGGCTCCGGATGCCGGCGACGACATCCTCGTGACCGTGCGGGCGCTGCTGCCGAACCTTGCACCGGTGGAGCAGCGGGTAGCGCGCCAGGTCCTGGCTGATCCGTACGGCACGGCAATGCAGGCGATCTCAGAGCTGGCAGCGCTCTGCGACACGTCGGCCACTACCGTCGTCCGGTTCTGCCGCGCCGTCGGCCTGCGTGGCTATCCGGAGCTGCGGATAGCCCTTGCGGCGGCGGCTGCTCACGCCAACCGGGGCGCGGGCCTGGAACCGTCACACGACATCGCGCCTGGCGATGACCCGGCCACCATCGCGGAGAAGATCGCGCGCGCCGACGCCAGAGCGGTGACTGACACCGCCCGGCACCTGGACATTGGCACCCTGGTCCAGGTCGTGGACGTGCTCGCCAGCGCCCGCAGGATCGACATCTACGGAGTCGGCGCCAGCGGCTACGTGGCCCTGGACCTGCAGCAGAAGCTTCAGCGCATCGGCAAGCCCGCGTTCGCCTGGCCTGATCCGCACATGGCGATCACCTCGGCTGCGCTGCTGGGCCCTGACGACGTCGTCGTGGCGCTGTCGCACACTGGCACGACCGCCGACACGATCGATGCAATGCGCGAGGCAGGCTCCAACGGAGCCCGTACTGTGGCCATCACGAACTTCCCGCGCTCGCCGATGACCACGACGGCGGACTACGTGCTCCTGACCGCGGCACGCGAGACTGCGTTCCGCTCGGGTGCCATGACCAGCCGGATTGCGCAGCTCACCGTGGTCGACTGCCTGTTCGTCGTGCTGGCGCAGCACGATCTGCCGGCGAGCCGGAGCGCCCTGGAGAGAACCTACGAGGCGGCCCAGGCGAAGCGGACCAGGCGAGGACGCCGCCACCCGGCCAGCTAGCCGCGGCCGGCAACACGCGACACGGTCAATATGTTGCTTGTTGACATCTAGAACATCTCACTCGTAACATCCTTACAACCAACGAGCCGGGCGCTCGGGCGACCTGCCCGGCCCGGACCCACTTAAAGACCCGCTGGCCCGCTCACCCAGGCCCCCGGTTCCCCCGACATGGCGCAGCATGCGCCGCCGCCCCTGGAGGGACTATGCCCTTCGCTTCACGTTCGCGGCGGGGCGCTCCCGCCGCCGTGCTGCTCGCCGCAGCTCTCGGTCTGGCCGCCTGCAGCTCAGGCACCGGCAGCTCGGGGTCTGGCAGCCAGGCCGCCAGCACACCCTTCGTTATCGCGAACACTCAAAGTGTCCAGAAGCTGGACCCGCAGGTCGCCACTAACTTCCTCGACCTGCAGGCGCTTGGCCTGGTGTATCAGCCGCTGGTGACCCTTGATGCCAACCTGAAGGTCGTGCCCGATCTTGCGACAAGCTGGTCGTTTAGCAGCGACAGCAAGAGCGTGACCTTCACGTTGCGCAAGGGCGTCAAATTTGACGATGGCAGCACGCTGACTTCCGCCGACGTCAAGGACTCGCTCGAGCGAGTGCTGAATCCCAAGACCGGCGCGGCCGCGGCTTCCAACATCGGCACCGTGACGGGCATCACCACACCGACGTCCGACACCGTTACCCTGCAGCTTGCGCACCCGGACTTCTCGATCCTGTACGGGCTCACGACGACGAACCTGTCGATCCTGCCGGCCAAGGCCATTGCGGCCGGAACAGTCGCCTCCAAGCCCGACGGCACCGGGCCGTTCAAGTTCGTCTCCTGGTCGCCGAACAACTCGCTGACCCTCGCGGCCAACCCGGGCTACTGGGGCGGCGCACCGAAGATCAAGCAACTGGTCTTCCGGACGATCCCGGACGAGCAGTCCATCGCTTCGGCGCTGCAGGCCGGAACGGTTCAGATGGGCATGCTGACCCAGCCGCAGGTCGTCAAGACCCTGAGCGGCACCAGCCTGCAGGTCGACAAGGAACTCGACCTCAACTACCGGGCGCTGATGCTGCAGTCCCGTACTGGTCCGCTCGCCAACACCGATGCCCGCCTGGCGGTCCAGTGCGCGCTCAACCGTACTGACATCCTGGCCAATGCCGCTCTCGGCGAAGGCAGGGTGGTCGGCCCGGTGCCGCTCGGCCCGTACGCGCCAAGCCCCACCGCCGGCATCTGCGGCACGCAGAGCCTGACCCTGGCCAAGCACTACCTGGCGGCTGCCGGGATGAGCAAGGGCTTCAGCTTCACGGCGATGATCGCGGACTCGCTGGACGCGACTAGCGAGGCGCAGGCCGTCACCGCGCAGGGCGACCTCGCCAAGGTCGGGATCCACATGGCTATCCAGAACGTCGGCGAGGACGACTACATCCAGCGCTGGCTGAAGGGCGACTTCCAGGCGGCCTTCGCGGAGAACGGCGCGAACCCCGATCCGTACATCATGTACGGCCGGTACTTCGGGCCTGGAGCCAACCTCGGCGTGCCATCCGGCTACTCGTCCTCGACCCTGGCCAGCATGCTGACCAACGCCGACCAGAACCCGTCCTCGTCAGCGAGGGCCAGCCTGTACGCGCAGATCACCAGCTATCTGGTTGATCACGCGGTATGGATCTGGCTGTTCGATAGCTACGATTACACGGTACTTGCGAATAATGTGCACGGTTATACGCCGCTGCCCAACGAGCAGCTGACCGCCCTGGCGAAGACCACGGTCTCCTGAGACCGGCCGGGAGACTGCCGGAGAGTTCATGACAGTTGAGCAAGCAGGCGCCCGGCCAGTGGCCGGGCGCCTGCCCACTGGTCCGGCCGCTAGGCGCGGACGGGCCCTGACCCTGCGGATCGCCGCCCGCGTCGGCAAGGCAGTGCTGACCCTGGTCGGCGTGTCCATCATCGTTTTCCTCGTGCTTCGAATCCTGCCCGGCAACCAGATAACCGCCAGCCTCGGCGTTAACGCAGGCCTGCTGACCAAGGCGCAGTACGCGGACCTGGCGCACTTCTACGGGATCGGTAAGCCGCTGCCACAGCAGTTCGCGCAGTGGGCCGGTGCCCTGCTGCACGGAAACATGGGGGTGTCCGACCAGAGCGGCCGGACCGTCACCTCGCTGATTGGCACGGCGTTGCCGGTAACGCTGGAACTGGCCGTTGCGGCGATGCTGATCGGCCTGGTGCTCGGCGTCGGAGCCGGGGCCATCGCTGCTGCGGCGCCGGGGCGGCCCGCTGACCGGGTCGCCAGGGTAGTGGCGCTCGCCGGGCTTGGCGTGCCGAGCTTCGTGATCGGGAGCGGGCTGGTTGCCCTGCTGGCAGCGGTGTTTCACTACTTCCCGTCATCGGAGGGGTTTGCCAGCCTCGCCTCCAACCCGTGGCTCAACATTCAGCAGATCTTCTGGCCCGCGCTGACGCTCGGCCTGGGCATCGGCGCGGCCATCCTTCGGACGACCAGGGGAGCGATGCTTGACGTGGCCAAGGAGGGCTTCGTCAGGGCCGCTCGCGGCAGGGGCCTGCAGCCCCGCCTGGTGATCATCAAGCACGTCCTCCGCAACGCGATGATCCCGATCCTGACTATGTCCGGGATCCAGTTCGGCTACCTGCTGGGCGGTACCGTCGTGGTGGAGCAGATCTTCGTGCTGCCCGGCCTCGGCCGCCTCCTGCTGACGTCGGTGACCGAAGCTGACTACGCCGTGGCTCAGGGCGTCACGCTGGTGTTCGCACTCGGCTTCATCGGAGTCAACTTGCTGACCGACGTGTTGTACGCGGTCGTCGACCCCCGGTTGCGCGCCTGATGGTGCAGCTAGCAGCAGCCGAACCGGTAACGATGACGCGGCCTGTGGCCAGCCGCCGCAGTCTGGCCGCGCGCCTGTGGCGCCAGCCGAGCGGCCGCGCCGGACTGATCATCCTCGCCGTCATGATCCTGGCCGGGCTGGCCTCACTCGCGGGCCTCGTGCCCGACAACCCGGACGCGCAGAACCCGGCGGCAACCCTGCGCGGGCCCTCTGCGGCGCACCTGTTCGGCACTGACCAGTACGGCCGCGACGTGCTCAGCCGGGTCATGGCCGGCACAGTCCTGTCACTGCAGACGGCTCTGCTCGCGGTCGCCATCTGCGCGGTGCTCGGGACGCTCGGCGGCGTGGCCGCCGGGTACTTCGGCGGGGTGATCTCCGGCGTCGTGACAAGCATCGCTGACCTGATCTTCGCGATTCCGTCGATCCTGCTGGCGCTCGCGATCGTCAGCGGTCTCGGGGCCGGCTGGCAGAACACTGCAATCGCGGTCGGCGTCAGCTACACACCGATTTTCATCCGGGTTGTGCGCGGGCCGGTACTGGCGATCCGCAACGCGGATTACGTCAAGGCTGCCCAGGTCCTCGGGTTCTCCCGGATGCGGATCTTGTTCCGGCATGTGCTTCCCGGCGTCGGCGGAATCCTCGCGGTTCAGGTGACGCTAGCGCTCGGCTGGGCGGTGCTCATCGAAGCCAGCCTCGACTTTCTCGGACTTGGCCCGCCGCCACCAGCCGCGACGCTGGGGCTCATGGTCAGCGACGGCACCGACATCGCCGGGATTGCCTGGTGGAACCTTGCGTTCCCGGCAATCGCCGTGGTGCTGCTGGTACTTGGCTTCACGCTGAGCGGCGACGGGCTCAGAGACGCACTCGACCCCTCGACGGCAAATAACTGATGGACACGACTCTGATGACAGACCGCGACGTCACGTCCGCGGAGCCGGTGCTGGCGATCCGCGACCTGTCCGTCGGGCTGCGGACCCGGTCGGGAGTGACGGAACTCGTGCGGGGGGTGAGCCTGGACATCCAGCCGGGGGAGAGGGTCGGCCTGGTCGGCGAGAGCGGATCGGGCAAGTCGCTGACCTTGCTCGCGGTGATGGGCTTGCTTGCCAGCCCGGTAGTGGTCACCGGCGGCTCGGTGACGCTCGGCGGCACGCAGCTCGTCGGCGTACCGGACCGAAAGCTGCGCGCGCTGCGAGGCAGCGAGATCGCCATGGTTTATCAGGACCCGATGACGTCTCTCGATCCGCTGCAGCGGGTCGGCGAGCAGATAGCCGAGGGTCTGCGGGCACACGGAGTGAACCGTCACGAGGCCAGCGAGCGCACCGTTGCCGCGCTTGCCGAGGTGCAGCTTCCCGACCCGGCCCGGCTGGCCAGGTCATATCCGCATGAGCTCTCCGGCGGCATGCGCCAGCGAGTGATGATCGCTGCCGCGCTGGCCGGCAATCCGCGGCTGCTGCTCGCCGACGAGCCGACAACCGCGCTGGACGTGACGATCCAGCGGCAGATCCTGTCGCTGGTCGCCCGGATACAGCGGGCCAGGAACCTCGCCGTGCTGTGGGTGACGCACGATCTCGGCGTCGCGGCGCAGTTCGTGCAGCGACTGGCCGTCATGTACGCGGGCCGGGTCGTCGAGCTCGGCCCGACAGCTGCCGTTTTCAGCGCCCCGCAGCATCCGTACACAGCCGCGCTGCTCGAAGCGGTCCCGTCAACTACCGGCGAGCGCTCGGCTCTCGGTCAGATCCCGGGCTCGCCACCCGAGCCCGGCAGCTTCCCGGCTGGCTGCTCGTTCGCGTCTCGCTGCAAGCAGGCTCTGCCTAGCTGCACGCAAGCCGAGCCGGTCCTGGAGCAGCGCCCATCCGGCGTCGAGGCGGCCTGTTTCGTGCCGCCGGCGAAGTGGCGAGCATGACCGCCCCCGCTGTGGCGCTGGCTGCTCCAGTACTCGCCGCAGCTGGCCTGGTGAAGATCTACCCGCCGGCCAGCCGGGCGGGACTGCCGACCACCGCGCTGACAGGGGTCTCTCTTGACCTCGCCGAGGGCAGTTGCCTGGGCGTCGTCGGCGAGAGCGGATGCGGCAAGTCGACGCTTGCCCGGCTACTCGTTGGCCTGGAACGACCGACGGCCGGCACCGTGCTCCTCCAGGGACAGCCGGTCACGAGCTTCCGCCGGCCAGAGCTAGCCCGCCGTCTGCAACTGGTCTCGCAGGACCCTTTCTCCTCGCTGAACCCCAGGCTCACGGTCTCCAACGCGCTCACCGAGGTCTTGCTCGTGCACCATCGGGTGCCAGGCAAGGGGCAGGCCGCAGCGCGGGTGGCGGAACTGCTCGAGATGGTGTCCCTCGGGCCGCAGTTCGCCAGCCGGCTTCCGCATGAGATGTCCGGCGGGCAGGCGCAGCGAGTCGCGATTGCCCGGGCCCTCGCCGCGGAGCCGCAAATACTCGTCCTGGACGAGCCGACGTCGGCGCTCGACGTATCGGTCCGGGCCGGAATCGTCAATCTGCTCGCCAGGCTGCGCACGGACCTCGCGCTGTCGTATCTGTTCATCAGCCACGACATGGCGGTGATCCGGCAGCTCAGCGACCAGATCGGGGTGATGTACGCCGGCCGGTTCGTGGAACGAGGACCGTGGCAGTCGGTCATGTCAGCCCCGCTGCACCCCTACACGCGCGCGCTGCTGAGGGCCGTGCCCGAACCGCACCCCGACGGCAGCCTGCTCGGCGGCCCGGAAGAAAGCGCTGCAGAAGACGCCGACCACGCGGTGCACTCGGCTGAGAATGCAGCAGTGGCGAACGCACTGACCGGCTGTCCGTACGCCCCGCGTTGCCCGATCAGGATAGACAGATGCCTGACTGAGGATCCGCCGCTCGAGATAGTGACAGGCGTGCACGAGGCGGCGTGCTACCGGGCCGGCTTTCCTGTCGGCTCGACCGACGTCCCGGCGGATGCCGACGGCGTGGGGGAGCGGGCGTGACCCAGCCAGCACAGGATCAGCCAGCCCAGCCAGCCCGGGATCAGCCAGCACAGCCGGTGATCCGTCCGGCACTTCCTGGCGACGCCGGCGCAATGGCCGATGTGTTTATTCATGCGTGGCGCCAGGCCTATCCGGGCGTGGTGCCCGACTCAGTGCTCGCGGGCCTCGACTACGACCAGACCGCCAGCTGGCTTGCCGGGCTAATCGAGCGGCGAACCGAGGGCGCAACCGACGTCGGCGAACAAGCTGGCGAGGTGATCGGCTTCGTCAGATATGGCAAGCTGGCCGCCGGCCCTGCGAGCGGATATGTCTTCGGGCTCTATGTCGATCCTGGCGCGGCGGGTCTAGGCGCCGGGCAGGCTCTGCTCCGCCACGCTGAGCTACGGCTGGCTGACGATGGTTGCAGCGCAGTCGCTCTGCACGTCTTCGAGGCGAACGAGCGTGCCCGGCGGTTCTATGCCCGGGCCGGGTATAAGCCAGACGGCAGTACCCGGGTAGAGCCGGAGTACCAGGCCAACGAGGTGCATCTGGTGAAGGTCCTGGCCTCGCCAGCCCCACCGCCGCGGTTGGCCGTGACCTATCACGCGCTCCCCGGCCGGCCTGCCGATGGCTACCCGGCCGTCTCGCAGCTGCTGGTGCGCCACCTCGAGGACGGCTTTCCGCCTGGCCTCGCCATGCAGGTGCGCTCGTCGGCGGCACCCGCCTACCAGGCGTCCGGCGGCTGGGCAAAGCTGACGCAGGCCGCGGCCGGTGACAGCCAAGTACCCGTCCCGGTCCAGCCCGGCACGCTGTTCGACCTCGCCTCCCTGACCAAGGTAGTAGCGACGCTGCCGCTGGTGCTGCTGTTGCATCAGCGGGGTCAGTGGAGTATCGACGACCCGGTAGCGCGCTGGCTGCCCGGAGCGCCGCCGTCGCCGGTGACGATCAGCGACTGCCTGTTGCACGTAGCAGGGCTAGTGCCATTCCGCCAGTATTACCAGAGCTGCGCCGGCCCGGCTGAGATCAAACAGGCAGTCATCGCCGAGCTGGCTGACGCTGCCGTCGGACCGGTGAGTTACAGCGACGTGGGCTTCATGCTGCTTGGCTGGGCGATCGAGACGTGCGCAGGCCAGCCGCTGGCTGAGCTGTTCGGCCGGGAAATCGCCGGGCCGCTCGGGATGACGTCAACCGGATACCTGCCGCATGCTCCGCTCGAGCAGATCGCGGCGACCGAGGCTGACGGCGATCAGCGCGCCCGGCCCGTCCTGGTCTGGGGCGAAGTGCACGACGGCAACGCGTTCGCTCTTGGTGGCGTCAGCGGTCACGCCGGCCTGTTCGGCACGGCGGAGGACCTCGGCAGATTCGCGGGCGCGCTGCTGCAGCCGGATCGTCACCCGGTCTTGTCAGAACAGACGATCGCGCTCATGACCGGCCGCCAGGCGGGCGCGGACCCGGAGGCCAGGGTGCTTGGCTGGCGGGTCCGCCCGGGCCAGTGGGGGAGCTGGCCCGCCGGGACCATCTGGCATACCGGCTTCACGGGCACCTCGATGCTCATCTCCCCTGCGCTCGACGCGGCCGTGGTGCTGCTCACCAACGCTGTGCACCCGAAGCGACGGCTTGCCGAGACCGGGCAGTTCCGGGCCGAAGCGCACCAGGCCGTCCTCGCAGCTCTGGGTCGCCGTCTCGGCGCGTAGAGCGCGGGCGTGCCGGGGCACTGGGCCGCAAGCGCCCGTTTCCTCGCCTGAAGGTCTTGTTGCGCAGGCGGTAACAACTCCGCATCGGTACGGCCCCGGCGGCAGGTCCGATCTTGACAGCAGACGACCGCGTACTTACTTTCATCTAATAACAAAGTTAGTTTCCTCCTACAGGGTGACAAAGCATGAAACGTCGCTCGTGGGTGCCGTGTTGCCTCGATCCAGCTGAGCGGTCGGCGTTCTGGTGCAGGACGCACGACGTCCGCTCGCCGCCAAGGCCGTCGGATCAGGCACGTTCGTCGTGGCAGAGAAGGTCGAAGCAGCGTATGAGCAGTGATCAGACGAGTGCGTCAGCGGCAGAGGCGACCGGAGAACCGGGCAGCAGGCCCGGCCCTGCCCGCTCCGCGCAGCGGCCGGACGACGTCGTCGGCCTGCGGGGATCCCGGTCCCTGTCCAGGGACCTGAACGCGAGTCTGCTGATCGAGCTGGTGCGCCGGTTCGGGCCGATCTCGCGAGCGGAGTTGTCGCGGCAGAGCCAGATCAGCGCGCCGACGGTGTCCGCGATCGTGGCCCAGTTGCTGGCGCGCGGCACGTTCTCCGAGGTCGCACTGGCCCCGTCGAGCGGAGGCCGGCCACCGGTTTTGCTGCAGCTGAATCCGCGAGGCCGGCTTCGTCGTCGGCATCAAACTACGGAGCGACGGGCTGACGACCGTCGTCTGCGACCTGGACGCAGGCGTCGTGGCGACCGACGAGATGTCGCTGGCGCTCGTCGGCGATCCGGCGGCGGCGATCGGCGCGATCGAGGAAGCCACGCGCCGTGTGCTGCGCGGCGCCGGGATAGCCCGGTCGAAGGTGCTTGGCGTGGGCATCGGACTGCCGGGCGTCATCGACTCGCTTCGCGGCACCTGCCAGTTCTCGCATTTGCTGCAGTGGCACGAGATTGAACTCGCGGCGCCGCTGCAGCGAAGGCTCCGGCTGCCGGTCTGGGTCGACAACGACGTGAACACCCTGGCCATCGCCGAGAAGTGGGCGGGGGATGGCATCGCAGCGCGCGACTTCGTCACGGTCAGCGTCGGGCGCGGACTCGGACTAGGCATCGTGATCGACCGCGGCGTCTACCGCGGCGCCGTCGGCGGTGCGGGCGAGTTCGGCCACGTGATTGTGGATCCGGGCGGGCCGCAGTGCGAGTGCGGGCGGTCCGGTTGCCTGGAGGCCCTCGTCGGCGAGCGGGCACTGCTGCGCCAGGTCAGCGCGCTGCATGCGCGCGACCTCAGCAGGGACGAGCTCATCGCGATGGCCGCCGCGGGTGACCCGGCGACGGTCCAGGTCCTCACTGACGCCAGCCAGCGGCTGGGCCTCGCCGTCGCCAACGTCGTGACGCTGCTCAACCCCGAACTTGTCATCATCTGCGGCGAGGGAACGCAGCTCGGCGCTCCGTTCCTGGACTCGGTCGTGGCCGCCATCAGGGAGCTGACCTTCGCCGGTCTCGGCAAGCAGATCGAGGTGAAGGTACAGCAATGGGGCGACGACGCCTGGGCTGTCGGCGCGGCCACGCTCGTCCTACGAGAGTCCTTCGCCTTGCCGGGTCCTGACGAGGACCGGCGCGCCATCTGGCACCGGCTGGAGGCGTGATGGGGACGCCTGATCTGACGACGCCCGCGACCGAGGCGGCCGTCAGCGCGATGCTCGCCTGCCAGCAGGACAACGGAGCGATGGTCGCGTCGCCTGACTTCGCCCAGTACCACTACTGCTGGCTGCGGGATTCGTCATTCGCCGCGTACGCGCTTGACCGCTGCGGCGAGCACGAGGCGTCGGCCCGCTATCACGCCTGGGTCAATCGCGCGATCGCGCGGCATCGGTGACCGGATCGACGCCGCTACTCAGCGACGGCGGGCCGGCCTCGCAGTGGACGCGCAGGCGCTGCCGCCCGCGAGGTTCAGTCTCGACGGGACGGTGGCGGCTGATGACTGGCCGAACTTCCAGATCGACGGATACGGCACCTGGCTGTGGGCGCTGCGCGAGCACCTGAGCCGGGCTGGGCACGGGGAGCGCGGCGTGCTGCCGCATGACCATCAGCAGTCGGCACGGCGAGCGGCCAGCTACATCGCCGCGTTCGCGCTGGACCCGTGCTACGACGTCTGGGAAGAGAACGGCGGCGGCGTGCACACCTCCACGCTTGCGTGCGTGTACGGCGGGCTCACCGCCGCAGCCGAGCTGCTGGACGAGCCGGAGTTCCTCCGCGCGCGCTCGCGAGGTCCAGTCGCACGTGCAGATGACAGCCGCTGCGGCCGGGCGCTTGTGCAAGTCCACCGTCAGCAGCGAGGTGGACGCCAGCATGATCTGGCTGGCGACGCCGTTCGCGCTGGTGGACGAGCGCGATCCGCTGTTCGAGGCGGCCGTCAGCGAGATCAGCCGAGCAGCTCACGCTGGACGGCGGCATCCGGCGATTCCCGAGCGACACCTTCTTCGGCGGCGGCGCCTGGCCGGTGCTGACGGCCTCGCTCGGCTGGCATCAGGCCGCCACGGGGGACCGGGAAGGCGCGCTCGGCAGGCCTCGCCTGGGTGGCGGGCCACATCGACGGGCAAGGCCGGCTCGGCGAGCAGTTCGGCGGCGACCGCCGGCAGCCCGAGCGTGTACCGCGAGTGGGTTGGCCGTTGGGGCCACCCGGCCCGTGAACTGCTCTGGTCGCAGGCGATGTACGCGGTGCTCAGCACCGAGCTAGGTGCGTCGGGCAGCGACCCCACAGACAGCAAGGACGACCCCACGTTCCTGCGGCGATAGCAGTAAGGAAAGGAGCAGGGCAATGAGGGAAGGCAAGTCAGCTCGGCAGCGAGCGGCGCGGCTCCGGCCGGCGACCGCAGCTTGCGCGGCCCTAGGGGTCCTGGCACTCGGAGCTGCCGGGTGCGGCGGCTCGTCGTCGGGCAGCAGTTCTGGCAGTAAGACGGTGACGCTCACCTTCTGGAGCGCCTACAACGAGACCGACGGCGAGTCCGCCACGATGGCCCATGTCGTGATACCTAAGTTCGAGAAGGCGAACCCGGGTATCAAAGTTCAGTCCATCGTCTACCCGTACGCGGACTTGCTGCAGAAGTATCTGGCAGCCGCGGCTGCTGGCGACCCGCCAGATCTCATGCGCTCCGACATCGCCTGGGTGCCGCAGCTTGCCAGCCAGGGCGTCGTGCTCAAGACGACCAGCCTGCCGTGGTTCTCCGCGGTCGCGAAGGACGCGCTGCCAGGGCCGTTGCAGACGACGGTCTATCGCGGTGCCAGCTACGCGCTGCCGCTCGACACCAACACGCAGGCGCTGTTCTGGAACAAGACTGACTTCGCCGCTGCCGGGATCAGTTCGGCCGCCGACGACGATGACGCAGCTGTTCGCCGACGCGGCCAAGCTCACCGATAAGGCCAAGCACCAGTACGGTCTTGGCGTGGACGGCACCGACATCTGGAACGTCGCACCCTACATCTGGAGCCAGGGCGGCGCGCTGACGAACTCCGCCTACACCACGGCAGCCGGCTACCTGAATGACGCCGCCACGGTCGCGGCCGTGCAGAAACTGGTCAGCCTGGAGAAGCAGGGCGTCATCGGCACTGACTTCCTGGGCGGCACCGGCGCGGTGTCCGGTGAGGAAGGCTTCCCGAAGGGCCAGTACGCGATGTACATCGACGGACCGTGGGCGGTGTCCACTTATGCCGCGCTCAAGCCGGTACCGGACTACGGCATCTCGATGCTCCCGACCGGCTCGGCGGGCTCCTTCTCGACAGTCGGCGGCGAGGATCTGGTTATCTCGCAGGACAGTCACAACCTCGCGGCAGCGGAGAAGTTCGCCCAGTTCCTCGAGTCGCCATTCGCGCAGCTCGCCATGGCTAAGGTCGGGCAGATGTCAGCGCTCGCGACCACAGCAGCAGCCGAGGTGCAGGCGACGCCGTATTACTCAGTCTTCACGCAGCAGCTGAAGACGGCGATGGACCGGCCGGTAACCGCCAACTACGGCAAGCTCGACACGGACTTCTCGACCGCGCTGCAGGAAATACTCGCGGGGAAGACGTCGGCTCAGGCAGGGCTAACGAGCGCGGCCGAGCAGTACGACTCGCAGACCGGGAGTTGATCACCGCAGTAGGCAGGGAGCGGCGCCAGGGAAGTAGTGCACCTGGCGCCGCCTCGCGGCGACGGCCACGGCTGCACCGGATCGTGACGCCGTACGCACTGATCCTCCCGGCCGCGGCGATGTACGCGCTGTTCACCGTCTACCCGATCGTCCGTCAGTTCGACATCAGCTTCTTCAACTGGCATGTCTTCCCTGGCGCTACGAACCCCTACCTCGGCTTCGGGAACTTCACCGCGGCCTTCCACGATCCGGTGGTACGGACCGCAACCTTCAACACCGTGCTGTACGTCGTGATCACGGTGCCGGCCCAGATGCTGCTCGGCCTGTTCGCCGCCGCGATCCTCAGCGACCGGCTGCCCGCGGCAGGCCTCTGGCGCGCGCTGATCTTCATCCCGGTCGTCACCTCGTGGGTGATCGTTTCCTACGTCTTTGCCTACATCTTCAACGACCAGGGCGGAGTGGCGAACGGCGCTGCTCAGCCTGTTCGCCGGGCATCAGGTGCAGCATCGACTGGCTGGCTCAGACCTGGACGGCCAATGCGGTGATCTGGATCGTCGGGATCTGGAAGGGCGTCGGCTGGTCGTTCGTGATGTTCCTGGCAGGCCTGGACGGCGTGCCGCGCGAGATCGTCGAGGCCGGGCGGGTCGACGGCGCGACTGAGCTGCGGTTGTGGCGGCGGATCGTGATCCCGGTGATCCGGCCGACGATCGTCTTCGTGTTCGTGCTGCTCGTCATCGGCGGCACCCAGGTGTTCACGCAGGTGTACCTGATGACCGGCGGCGGACCTTACAACTCGACCCAGGTGCTGTTCACCTATGCCTACCAGCAGGCATTCACGAACTTCGAGTTCGGCTATGCCGCTGCGATCGCGTCGATGATGGCTGTCATCGTCTTCGGCCTCAGCGTCGCGGAGATCCAGCTGCTGCGCCGCAGGAATACTTAGGAGCGAGCGTGGCGATCACTCGGACGTTGCCGGCGCGCACCGCTGCAAAGCCAGCGCAGCTCGGCATGTTCGGGATCCGCAGCTGGCGAAAGACGCGCCTGGTGTTCGCGATCTTGTTCGCTGCCGTCTCGATCTTCCCGTTGCTGTTCATGGCGTCACTGTCGTTCCAGCCGCCCTCGGACGTGTTCAGCGGCACACCTGTTCTGGTGCCGACCCATCCCACGACCGCGAACTACGCTCAGGCCTGGACCGAGAACAGCTTCGGCCGCTTCTTCGCTAATAGCATCTACGTCTCGCTCGGGACCGTCGTGCTGACCGTCGTGCTGGCGTCGCTCGCTGCCTTCGCGTTCGCCCGGTTCCGGTTCCGGTTCAGGGAGGCGGCGTTCTATGCCTTCCTGGCTAGCCTGGCGGTTCCCGGCGTCCTGCTAATCATCCCGCAGTACCTGCTGATGAGCAGGCTGCACCTGATCAACTCGCTGAACGGGCTGATCCTGATCTACGTCAGCCAGAACCTGCCATTCTCGATTTTCTTGCTCCGCGGTTTCTTCGAGGCGATACCGCGTGAGCTCGAGGAGTCATTTCGGGTCGAGGGCGCAGGGAGCTTGCGGGTACTCACCAGGTTGATCGCGCCGCTGTCGGTGCCTGCGCTGGCGACCGTGGCAATGTTCACTTTCAATGCCGCCTGGGACGAGTTCATCATCGCGCTGACGCTCATCAACACGCCGTCGCACCGCACGCTGCCGATCGGCCTGGCACTCTTCATCGGCGCCCACACGACGGCGTGGGGGCCGCTATTCGCCGGGTCCATGATCGCGACGGTGCCAAGCGTCCTCGTCTACGTGATGGCCCAGCGGTGGTTCAGGCACGGCGTGTCGCTTGGCGGGCTGAGATGACAACGGCCTCGTTTCCTGCCCTTAACACCTGGTACCCGGCCGGCCAGCCGGTTCGCGTCCGCGGCCCGCTGCCAGCCGGCACCGCACGCGTCGTCGCCCGGTCAGCTTTCGGCGATACCTGGGGCGCGCAGGTCGGGGCAGGTGAGACGCGGCTGCCCGGCCTGCCGCCTGGCAGCTACGCGATCGAGGCGCGGTCGGAGCCGGGAGAACTCCTCGGCGAGGAACTCACTACCGTCGGCCGCTGGCCAGGAGACCGGCCCGTGCCGGGTTTCGTCTCAACCTTCAGCGACGATGCCGTCGAGCCGGTGCTGGCCTGGCTCCGTGCCCTGCGCTGCACGACCGTGCAGTTCTACGACTGGATGGCCAGCTACGCCGAACCGCTGGCAGCCGCGGACAGCTATACCGACCGGCTCGGCAAGGCGCACTCGCTGACGGCCATCAGGCGGCTCACCGGAGGCTGCCGGCAGGCGGGCGCTGCGCCGCAGGCCTACGCGCCCGTCTACGCCGCCGACCCGGAATTCGGCCGCTCCCATCCGGACTGGCTGCTCTACCGGACTGACGGCGCGCCGCAGCGGCTGGGCGACCTGCTGCACATCACGAATCCGGGGAACGCCAGCTGGCAGGAGCACTGGCTCGCCGGCTACGGCAGCGCGGCCGACACGCTGGGGTTCGCCGGATTCCATCTCGACACCTACGGCTACCCGCGCGAGCCGCTGGACCGGGCGGGTCGGCCGGTGCCGATGACGTCTGCATATTCGGCGTTCCTCGATGCACTGCGGACAGCTCGGCCCGACGCGGTGCTGAGCTTCAACCAGGTCAATGGCGTGCCGGCCGATCTCAGGCTGGCCGGGGCACCTGGATACCGGTATATCGAGGTATGGCCGCCGAACAGCAGCTGGCGGCACCTGGAGGCATTGCTGGGCAGGACCTCAGCTCTGGCCGGCGCAGGGCCGGGCGTGCTGGCGATCTACCCGCCGGCCTGGTCGGGCGAACGCGAGCAGGCGCTGCGAACCGTGCTGCTTACCGAGGCAGTCTGCACCGCCCTGGGCGCCAGCCTGCTGGTCTGGGGCGACGTTCACGGCTGCCTGCAACATCCGTATTACCCCGACTACCAGCCGCTCACGGCCACCGAGCGCGAGCAGGTGCTGCGCTGGCACCGATTCGCCTTGCGCTGCCGGGACCTGTTCGCTGGCGGAACGCAGACCAGCTGGATCGACATCGGCGACGAGAACGGCGCCGTGTCCGTGCGGTGGTCTGATTCCGCCGTCGGCGATCTTAATGGCACGGCACTGCCAGAGCCGGCCGGCGGCTCGGTCTACGCCACAGTGGTTCGGCACGAAGAGTGCATCGTGGTCGGCGTCCTCGATCTCACCGGCAGCCCTGCGGGATCGTGGCAGTCGCCGACAGCGCCGGGCTGCTGCCACCGCGCCACGGTGAGTGTCCTGCTGGATGACCCGTCCCGCTGGACGGCGGAGGTGGCAGTTCTGGGCCAGAGCGGAGACCGCTTCGTGCCGGTTAGTGCAGTGCCCCAGGCGCATCGCGAAGGATCGGCCGTGGCGATCGAGATCCCGGTGGTGGCGGGCTGGTCAGTCGTACGGCTGCGGCGGGGCGCCGCGCGCGGCTGACCAGAATGGCGGCTAACCCGATTGTCGCCCCGACGCCGACGCTATACCCCGCCAGGGTATTGTGTTGTCGCCGGGAGCTGAGGGTCATTGTCGCTGCCCCAGGGCATAACCGGTCGGTCGATGAGGGAGGTGATGACGATGCGGATCCTGGCTGCACTGGTTCATGCGCTCGCTGTCGCCGGGACGATGACCTGGGAGATCGCCTGGTCGCTGATCCTCGGCTTCGGCCTGTCGGCGGTGGTTCAGGCGCTGGTGCGGCGGCAGACCATCACCCGGATGCTCGGCGACGACAAGCCTAAAACGCTGGCTCTGAGCGCCGGGCTGGGCGCGGCATCGTCCTCGTGTTCGTACGCGGCCGTGGCGCTGGCGCGGTCGCTGTTCCGGAAGGGCGCCAGCTTCACCTCAGCGATGGTGTTCGAGATCGCCAGCACCAACCTGGTCATCGAGCTCGGCATCATCCTGGCGCTGCTGATCGGCTGGCAGTTCACGGTGGCGGAGTACGCCGGCGGGATCGTGATGATCGTGGTGGTCGCGGTCGCGTTCCGGCTGTTCGTCCGGGATCAGCTGGTCGACGCCGCCCGCCGGCAGGCTGAGCACGGGCTCGCCGGATCGATGGAGGGCCACGCCGCGATGGACATGAGCATCAGCTCTGGCGGCGGTTTCTGGCAGCGCCTGCTGAGCCCTGGCGGCTTCACGGCGGTAAGCCAGATCTTCGTCATGGAATGGGCCGCGGTGATCCGCGACGTCGTCGGCGGCCTGCTGATCGCCGGCGCGGTCGGCGCCTGGGTGCCGGACAGCTTCTGGCGGCACCTGTTCCTGACGGGGCACCCGCTGGCAGCCAGGCTCTGGGGGCCGCTGATCGGCCCGGTGATCTCGATGCTCAGCTTCGTCTGCTCGATCGGCAACGTTCCGCTCGCCGGAGTGCTGTGGAACGGCGGCATCAGCTTCGGTGGCGTGACAGCGTTCATCTTCGCCGACCTGATCATCATCCCGATCCTGATCATTTACCGGAAGTACTACGGGACGGTGATGATGCTGACCATCCTCGGGATCTTCTACACGGCGATGGTCGTCGGTGGTTACGTCATCGAGTTCGTGTTCGGCGCGCTGGGGCTGATCCCGCAGGCGCGGACTGCCCGCGTCGCCGAGCACGCCATCCAGTGGAACTACACGACCATCCTCAACATCATCTTCCTGCTGGTGGCGGCAGCCTTGCTGGTCCGCTTCTTCCGGAGCGGCGGCAGGCCGATGCTGAAGATGATGGACGGCGACCCCGACGGACACGAGCATCATCATCGCCACGAGCACGGCGCAGCGGGAGCCAGCCAGGCTCGCAGCGGCGAGGGCTGGGGTTAGCGGCCGGCAGTCACGGCCTGCAGCTCGCCGAAGGACTCGCGGATCAGTTCCGGCAGGTCCCGCGAGTCGCCTTCGCTGACCCAGCGCGCGAAGGCGACCCTGAAGACCGCGATCCCTGCCTCCGCGGTCAGCGTCGCAGCAGGATCGGCGACGCCGCGCTCTCGCAGCGCGGCGGCCAGCGCGGAAGCGAGAGATGCGAGCTTGATCAGCTCGCGCTCGCGCAGCTCGGCGTTGGCGTCGATGATCCGCTGGCGCCGCACCGCGCTGTCGCGGCGCTCCTGGAACATCGGGCCGGTGGCCTCGAGAGCGGTGGCGATCGCGTGGATCGGCGCCGCGGATTCCGGCGCGGCTTGAACCGCGCCGACAAGCAACTGCTCCAGCATCGGCGCCCCCCAGAACAGCACTTCACGCTTGTCCGCGAAGTGCCGGAAGAACGTCCGCTCGGTCAGGCCCGCTCGCGCGGCGATCTCGGCGACGGTGGTGTTCTCGTAGCCTCGCTCGGCATAGAGCGCGAGCGCCGCTTGCTCCAGCCTGCCCCGGCTGTCCGGCTCCCAACGCCCCATGGCCTGAATCGTACTATCTGGGCGACGACAGTGGCTGACATCAGGTGTTAGACTGATGTCAGTCACTGACATAGCGGCGTCCTCAGCAATGGGAACCGTTAGCCACTGGAGGTCTTTCTCATGCGTTACTTCATCACTGGCGCGTCCGGCTGGATCGGGTCTGCCGTCGTGGCCGAACTCCTCGGCGCAGGCCATCAAGTCGTCGGGCTGGCTCGCTCGGACGCGTCCGCCACCGCCCTCACCGATGCCGGGGCAGAGGTAGAGCGCGGCACGATTGACGACCTCGACGCCCTCCGGGACGCGGCAGCAGCGTCGGATGGCGTGATCCACCTGGCGTTCAAGCACGACATCGCATTCTCGGGCGGCTTCGAGGCCGCCGCAGATGCCGACCGTCGCGCCGTCGAGGTATTCGGCGACGCGCTTGCCGGGTCTGACCGGCCGCTGGTGCTCGCTTCGGGAACGCTCGGCCTCTCGCCAGGACGGCTCGCGACCGAACGGGACGGACACGAGCTCGACGCGGCCAGGGAAGCTATGCCCGCAGGACCGCGCACTCGGTGGGGAACCGCCGAGCTCGTGCTGTCGTTCGCAGACCGCGGCATCCGCTCGTCGGTGATGCGGCTCCCGCCGACGAACCATGGCGACGGAGACAGTGGCTTCATGGCGACGCTCGTCGCGATCGCCCGTGACACAGGTGTCTCCGGCTACATCGGCGACGGAGCCAACCGGTGGCCCGCGGTGCACCGGCTCGACTCTGCGCACCTCTTCTGCCTCGCGGCAGACAGGGCCCCGGCTGGATCGACCCTGCACGCTGTCGCGGATGAGGGAGTGCCGATCCGCGACATCGCCGAAGTCATCGGCCGGCACCTGAACGTGCCGGTAGCTAGCATCGCTCCCGAGGATGCCGCCACGCACTTCACCTGGCTGGCTGGCTTCATCGGCCTGGACAGCCCGGCTTCCAGCGCACTGACCCGCGAGCTGATGGACTGGCATCCCATGCAGCCAGGACTCATCGAGGACCTCGACAAGGGCCACTACTTCCGCGACCCGTCCGCGTGACGCCGACGGCCGCCGGGCTGCCTGGATCAGGTCGGCGCCCGGCGGCCGATGGTTGGCGAGCACCGCGTCGCCGAGTTACTCCGCGAGTCGACACTTCGCTGCAGTGCAGTCACTGCCTCCGGCACGACGGCCTTCGTCGTGAACACGATCTCCGGCACGCTGACACCAGTCAGTGTCGCCAACGGCGCCATCGAGACCGGCCGGTCGCGGTCTAACACCGGGACGGAAGTCAGTCCGACAGCGCTGCCGCGATCGCCAGGACGGCCTCGGTGGTCACCTGTCTCGGTCCCGGGCCGGTCGCGGTGGGCCAGGTAGACAGCTTTACTACCACCGTCTCGCTCGGCCAGTGCACGAATACGTTCTGGCCGTTGATGCCCATGGCGTAGATGAAGGGAACGTCAGGCTCGGCTACCCACCAGCAGTTCCGGTAGTGCCCGCCGGGCGGCAGGCCCCACCCTGCGCCCGTAACGAACGCCTCCGGCCCGTCGGGGGCGCCAGCAATGGTGTCGCGGATCCAGGCAGCGGGCACCGCCTGGCGGCCCTCCGTGTCGTGGCCGCCTGAGGCGAACAGCAAGCCGAAACGGCCCAGGTCGCGCAGCGTCGCGCAGATGCCGCCGTCTGCCATCGCGTTGCCGTGGGCATCGACGGTGATCTCGGCATCGAACTCGGCGCCCATCGGCTGCCAGACCAGTGTGCCGATGAGCTCGTGCAACCGCGCGCGGCCTGCCTTCTCCAGCACCCAGCCGAGCACGTCGGTGAGAATCGGCCGGTACCGGAACGGGCCGCCGTGCTCGCCGTCGTTCGCTAGGGTCGCGTAGTAGGCCAGGGCGTCGGCGGGCCTCGGCTCGGCAGTGTCGGGCCGCCAGAGGTAGACGCGCTCATAGGTGCGGACGTCTGCCTCTGGGTTGTCGTAGTTCTCGTCGAAACGCGTCCCAGTCCGCATGTCGAGCAGGTGCTGCACGGTTGCGCCCTCGAACGAGGTACCAGCAAGTTCCGGCACGATCCGCTCGACAGGCTCGGAGGTGTCAAGGAGCCCTCGGCCCGCGAGGATGCCGGCCACGGTGGACACCACCGATTTGGAAACGGACATGAGCAAGTGCGGCGTGTCCGGCCGCATGCCGTTGAAGTACTGCTCGGTCACGATCTGGCCGCGATGCAGCACGAGGAACCCGTCGGTATAGGTCTCAGCCAGCATCTGCTCGACCGTCATGTCGCGGCCGCCGGACTGGAATCGCAGTGCGGACAGGTCGCGCTCAGCCCGCGGCAGCGCTCGCGGGCTGCCGTCGCCGCGGCTGATTCGCGCAGTCGGGATCAGCTCACGGATGTGCTGGAATGCCCACCGGTTGAACGGCGGGTCCCGCCAGTCCTCCAGCGTGACAAGGCGCTCGTTCGGAAACGGCGGCGCTCCTGTCATCAGGGGCTCGCCACCAGGCATCCCCACACCCTAGCGGTTTGCGTCATTATTGCGGCCAGTTTGTCTGGATTCCGTGATTGCAACCGCTAGGGAAAGGCTCACCGGCTCATGAGCGATCGGGCCAACTGAATGAACCGTTCAGTCAATCTGACAGTGACCGTTTCTTGCCCGCTTTCGCCGGGCCGTGTGCGCCATGCCCGCCGTCGGGTGGTTCTGCCTCGAGTTCGACTCGTGCGCGCGCAAGCTCCCGCGCGGCGGCGGGATCCGGGGAGGGGTACTGCGGGTTAATCTCGATCAGCGTCTGGGCGATCACGGCCGCCGCGCAGATCCGCGTGAACCACTTATGGTCGGCAGGCAGCACGTGCCACGGAGCCCATTCGGTACTGGTGTGGGTCAGCATTTCCGAGTACGCCTGCTGGTAGTCATCCCAGTACTGCCGCTCGCGCACGTCACTAGCGGAGAACTTCCAGTTCTTCTCCGGCCGGTCGATCCGCTGCAGGAAGCGAGTCCGCTGTCTCTCCCTCGACACGTTAAGGAAGAGCTTGACCACCCGGATGCCGTTATCGACCAGGTAGTGCTCCCAGTCGTTGATCTCCCGGTACCGCCGCTTCCAGACATCGCGCCCGGCGGCATCCCGCGGGAGCATCTCGCGGGCAAGGTTGTCCTGATGCACCCGGACGACTAGTACCTCCTCGTAATGCGACCGGTTGAAAATGGCGATCTCGCCCCTCGCGGGCAGGCGGCGAGCGTGCCGCCAGAGATAGTCGTGGTCGAGCTCTTCCTGCGACGGCGCCTTAAAGCTCGTCACGTGCACGCCCTGCGGGTTGACGCCGCTCATCACATGCCGGATCGTCGAGTCCTTGCCAGCCGCGTCGAGCGCTTGCAAGACGACGAGGACCCCGTAGGTCCGCTGCGCGGCAAGCCGGTCCTGGTAGTCCGCCAGCAGCTGGACACCCTGCCGCAGCAGGCGCTCGGCGTCTTCGCCCTTATGCACGCCGAAGCGCTGGCCCGGATCGAAGTCCTCGGCAAGGGTGACCTTCGCCCCCGGCTCGACCCGCAGCGAGCGCACGAATCCGGCAGGCCAGCCCGCCACCAGCTCGGTCATCCGCGCCCTCCCTGCCCGCCGGCTCCCGGCTCGCTGTCGTGTGCATTTGCCATGGCGGGCAGCCGGAGCGAGCCCCGCGCTACCGCGACGTGTTGCTAAGTGTTCCCAGTTGGCTGCGCGGGAATGGCTGGGTCTCGAGCTCGTCCTCTGCGGGGGAAGCTCAGCCCTTGGTGAAGAAGGTATAGGTCTCGCCGTGAGCCAGATAATGGAACGCCGTGTCCGCGGGGGACTGACCGGCGGCCTGCCGGAAGTCTTCCAGGCCTGACATAAACACTGAATAGTCGTTGTAGTGGATCGGGATCGCCGTGTCCGGCCGCACGATCTCTATGGCACGGACCGCTTGCTCGCCGGTCATGGTCACGACGGTCACGAACAACGTCGTGCCGCCGGCATGAAACAGCCCGAGGTCAATATCCGGGTACGCCTTGGGGATCTCAGCCAGCTCGTCGATCAGCATCGTGTCCCCGCTGATGTAGAGACGGTACAGCTCCTGGTCGCCGTGACTGAACTCGAGCATGTGCCCGTTGACCGGCATCAGCATCGCGGCGATGGCGTCGTCGGTGGCGTGCTTGGCCGGCATGGCCGTGATCTGCAGGTGCGCTTCTCCCTTCCGCACCTGGGCAGACTGCCAGGTCTCGAGCGGGTAGCCGCGGCTGAAGCCGAGAGGCGCCAGCTTGTCCGCGGCGTCGGCAGTGGTGATGATCGGCAGATCCTGGTCCAGGTCGCGCACCGCGGCCTCGTCGAAGTGATCGCCGTGATAGTGCGACAACAGGATCAGATCGATCGGCGGCAGGTCGGCGACCTGGCACGCGGGCTCGACCTCGCGGCGAGCCCAGATGCCGTGGCCCAGGTATGTGTGGGTGCCCCGGTGCATGAAGGCTGGATCGGTCAGGATCGTGATTCCGCCGAACCGGATGAGAGTCGTCGCATTGCCGATGAAGTGCACCTCACCCTGGGTGAAGTCGGTTGGCTCGTCTTCCGGAAACCGCAAAACGGTCATCGCGCACCCCCGCGCAGTCTGGTTACCAGATGCCGCAACTGCTCCCGGCACTAGGTCTCAGCGCTGCCAATCGCCCGACATCCACAGGATCGCACAGCGGTTTGCCGGACTTCGTCGCCGGGGAATGCCTTATCCGGGCCAGGACGACTGGCAGGCTAACCGGTCGTAGCCGAGCCGGGGAGTTCAGGGCTGCGGTGCCAGGCCAGGCTGAAGCGGCTCGTCTCCTTCGCGCGGTGCAACCACGGCAGCCAGCTGCTGGTCCTTGCGACGGGCGGACACCAGCAAAGCTGCGATGACGCCCAGGCCGGCCAGCCCGGCCAGTACGTACAGGTCACCGACCAGCTGCTCGGGCGCGGTCATGACGTAGCCCTGCACCGCAGGTGACGGAACGGCCCACACGACCCCGGAGAAGACCAGCGCTATCGCCGCAAGGCCGAACCAGCAGGCCCGCCGCCAGCGCACGGCGACCGTCAGCGAGGGCGGCCGAGTCGAGAAGTCCGCCAGCACGGCCAGCATCGGCGCGATCCACACCCAGTGATGCGTCCACGAGACCGGCGAGACCAGCAGGCCGGTGAGAGCGCATACCAGGACGCCGACGATCTCCTGCCCGCGATGTGAGGCCCAGGCGGCCAGCGCTAGCCCGGTCACCCCGACCACCGCGTCCGCGAGCAGTTGCAAGGGCCGCGCGGCCGCTAGCGGTGCCGAGCAGTCGCAACGCCGCTCCGTACAGCGACTGGTTCCCGACGTAGTGCACGTTCCCGAGACGTGTCGGGTTCAGGAAGAGGCCTTGGATCCAGTAGTGATGGGCCGCGGTGGGCATGATCACGAACGAGATTCCTACCGTCAGCGCAAACATCCCCGCCGCGACCGCGGCAGCCCGGAACCGCCGGGTGAGCAAGAGGTACGGGATGAAGATCAGCGGTGTCAGCTTGAAGCCTGCCGCAATGCCGACGCCGACGCCCTTCCACCAGCGGCTATCCGGCATGCACAGGTCTGCCACGATGATGAGCATCAGCACGAGGTTGACCTGCCCGAAGGACAGCGTCTGCCGGACCGGCTCGATCCAGAGCGCCAGCGCGGCCACCGCCAGCGTGGCACCGAGCCGCGATGCCGAGCGCTCGCGTCCCAGTGACCCCCAGGTCAGCCACAGCACAGTGACCAGCGACGCGACACTTGCCGCCACCACCAGAACCTTCACGAGCGGCAAGCTGATGGCGGTCAGCAGCGCGAAGATGCCGGCGGCCATCGGCGTGTAGGTGAAGTGCAGGCTGTGCGGCAGGTAGGTGTGCAGGTACGGATCCTGCGAATGCCGCACGGCCGTGCCGCCCCACAGGTAAATGCGGAGGTCAAGCATCGACCACGGATGCTGGGGGAAGATCTGGAAGACGATCAGGAACGCCGCGAGGGAGGCAGCGAACAAGACGGCGCCAGCGGTGGCGTTACGCGTCCATGCTTGCGCGGGCCGGTCGCCGCCGGCGGCGCTAGCGGCGGCTGCCGCCCGGGCCATAGAGATAGATTGCGGACCGCTCTCGTGCGGTCGCCAGTCGTCATCGCGAGGCGTCCTCTCCCGCTTGGCCGCCGCCCACCGGGTTAGAAGCGCGCCGGGTCCTGATCGCGTTGATGATTACAGTGATCCCGAGCGCTCCGGCCGGCACCAGAGTGACCAGCGCCGGCAGCTGGTACCGCCAGGAGAACACGAACAAATCGGATATCAGGAGTACGAATACTCCGGCGACGAAGAACAGCAGGCAGGCGAGCGCGAGCTCGCGAATCGCATCGGCCAGCCTGCGGCGCAGCGCGAAGGCCGAGCCGATCAGGCCGGTCACCGTGCAGAGCAGCAGCACCGGACCCGGCGTGTAGCCGCCGTCGAGCTGGTAGGAGTGCAGGAACACCGCGACGGGCCGCCAGACTGCGGGCATCCCGCCGCCGAACCGCTCGACGGCCGCTTTGACGATCGCCGGGGTGGCATGCGAGGAGAAGTACGGGAACGTGGTCTGGAACTGCCAGCGGGAGATCGGCGGGTCGCCAGGGGCGGTGACCCGCACGACGGCGTAAACCTTCAGCACATCGCGCAGGTAGGCATCGAAGACCCGCGCGGGCTGCTGCTTCACCACGCTGTCACTGAAGTTGGTCACCAGCGAGTCGACCTCGCCCCGCGGCAGCGTGTTGTAGTAGTGCTGCACCGGGGCGTACGTCCCGTACTCGAGCCAGTCGTCGCCCCGGGCCTGCTGAACGGACGTCGGGCACAGCCCGCGCTCGGCCGCCGGGAGCTTGATGGTGGCGCAGTCCGCCGCCGCGGCGGCGCGGCCGTAGAGCGAAGTCTCGCCTGAGTGGGACAGGAAGAAGTTCCCGGTCAGCAGGTAGGAACCAGTGCAGTAGGCCAGGATCGGCACGGCGCAGGCCACGCAGATCACCACGGCCTTACCGACCGCCCGCCGCCAGCCGCCGCCCGCTGCCACCAGCACGAAGATCGCCGCGGCCGGGATCAGGGCCTCGCCGACCTGTGCCACGGTCGCCGACGTCCCGAGCACCAGGCCGGCCGCCACGACCCGGCGCCAGCTCACGCCGGGCTTCCAGAGCAGGATCGCGATACCCGCGACGATCAGGCGCCTCGAACCAGGTGCCCGGCATGATCGCCTGCTCGTTCTGCAGCTGGTAGGCGTCCAGCAGGATCGGCGCGATCGCCAGCGCCGCCAGCCAGCGGGGCACGCCGCGCCGCAGCAGCAGGACGTAGATGATCACGCCCATGGCGAGGCCGAGCAGATGCTGGACCGCGACGACGACATCAAGGTTGGAAACGGCGGCAATGGCCCGCAGCGGCAGCTTGTAACCCTCGGGATCGTTCCCCGCGGAGTCGTACAGGTACTTGACCGAGTCGATGTAGAACAGCGCGGGCCGGTAGGCGAACTGCGCGAGCACCCGGAGCACCAGCCCGGCGGCCAGCAGCGCGGCGGCCAGCCAGTGCCGGCGCAGCAGGCCGGTAACTGCCGCAGGCGGCTGACGGCCAGGTCTCCGCGAGGTCTTGAGTCAGCCCGGGCCTCGCTGGCCCTGCGGTGTGCTGTGGCCGACCTGGTGCCGCCGTTTCCGGCCCTGTCGGGCACCTCGGCCGCCGGATAGGCGCGCGCGCCGATCGCGTGCACGGGCGGGATGCTGCCTGTGTGGTCGTGGGTCACACTTGCTGCCCAGGCGCATGCTGTCCGCCGCCGGAGTGCCAGCAGGCCAGCAGGACGGTGACGATCGTCAGCCACCGGGTCATCCGGTTGCGCGGGACCTGGGTGAGCGCGACCCAGGCGATCGCCGTGTACCACGGAAACACCCACGGGTAGACCAGGATCCAGGCGAATGTCAGCGCGAACGGCGCCACGACCTCGGCCGGCTGGTCAGAGGAGATCCGCTGGTAGATCAGCCAGGCGACGATGATCATCGCGATCGGCCACAGGCAGCCGATCACGATGGCGATCGTGTCCGTGCTGAAGCCCAGCACATCCCCGATCATCTGGACGAATCGCCAGGGCGAGGGAAGGATGACCAGCTTCGCGCCCTCGAACAGCGGTTTCAGCGCCACGAGCCCGTACGAGCTGTATTGCAGCGCGACCGACCACCAGAGCGACCAGCGCGATGCGGGTGACGCGGAGCCATTCGTGCTGCCGCAGCATCGGCCAGGCCAGGCCCAGGGCCACCAGGCACGGCGGTGGCCTTGATCCCGAAGCCGAGGCCGAGCAGCACGCCGATCAGCACGTCGCCCCAGTTGCCGGAGACCCGGCGCGCCACCTGGATGGCGCAGATCGCGGCTGCGGCCACGAACGTGTCGAGGTGGCCGCCGCTGACCAGCTGCTGGATGATCACCGGGTTCGCGGTCCAGAACAGCGTCGCCCGGACCGGATCGTCGGAGGTCTTCAGCAGCAGCCATCCGACGGCCAGGAACACCGCGCCGTTGAGGATCATCAAGATCCAGATGGTGGTCGCGGCGTCCGCGCCTCCGATGGATGCCGCGAACCTCTGGATCGCGGTGGCGAACGGCCCGTAGACCGACGCCACATGCGTCCAGGCCCCGCCGACAAGTGGAAGTAGCCTTTGTCCGCCAGGGTGATGGAGCAGCCAGCCGGCCGGGCGTCGACACATACGGATTGCCGCCCTGCGCCGCTATCCGGCCGTAGGCCGCATAGCTCGCGGTATCCGACGAGCCGACCGGCGTGAGGCTGACCATGACCGCCACGACGGCCGCGCTGACCAGGAACAGGTGACGTGGCTGGGGCCGCCAGCCCTGGCTGTGCGCCCAGAGCATCCCGGCCAGGCCGAGGCACGCGAAGACGTCGCCGGCGTAGATCAGCACCATCGCGAGGACGTTGTCGTGCTGCAGCGACGGCAGCAGCGACAGCGGAAGCCTGGTCGGCAATGTCGCCGTGTTCGGTGCCGTGGCCCCGACCACCATGCCGAGGAGGAGGCCTAGCCCGGAGACGGTGACGGCAACCCTGGGATCGGAGAGCTTGCTCCAGGCCAGCTTGCGGATGACCGTGCTCATGAGCCGGTCGATCGGACCGGTGGGAGGCGGACTGCCGACGGGAGCGCCCGTGCCGGACCTGTCGGCCGGCTGCACCGATCCTGGCGGACCAGGCGGCTGGGTGGGTGCCTGCGTCAACTCGGCCATGCCTCCATGAGCGGTCCTGCACTCTTGTGCCGTCGCAGGTATCGCCGCGCGGTCCGGTCTTACGCTACCCGCTAGCTGACCCCGTCACGTCTCGGCTGGCCCTGCTGGCAAGCCTCAGCTCAGCTTGGGGCAACGTTTGACGGTACCACGCCGCATTCGGGCGGATTGCACCCGCGATCAAGTCGGATACAGCAAGTAGTAAGGCAAATGCGCTTCGTCAGACGGGGTGGATCACTCAGGCGCCTGACCGGCGGGCCTGATTCCGTTACAAAGAAGGAGGAGACCCGACCGCCGCGAGCCCCTTGGAGGCACTGTGCTGCATGCGCTGACCCTGTCCCGCTCGGCTGTCACCGTCCGGCACTGGTTCGAGATCGACCTCGAAGACGCGTCGATGGAACACGGCGCCCGGATCGAGGTACGGGAACTGCGGGAGCAGCCGCACCGCGGCAGCGAGTCTGCTTCTCAGGTTGTCGCGGTGGATCGCACTATGTGGCGCGCTGACCTGTTCGACCGGCTGAGCGATGAGGCCGGCACTTTCCGCGTGGCGCACTACCACCCGGAGTTCTCCGACAACGAGCCCTGTGCCAGGGCCTGGGACGCTGCCCTCACCGCTGACCCGTGGGGCTGGCTTGGTGATCAGGTCGCAACGCTCGGTGCCGCCGCTGGCGGCGCTGCCTGGCAGATCGATCCGGCAGATGCCGACGAACTGCGCGGCCTGGCAGCCACGGTGGTCGCGCTGGCCAGGCAGTTCTCACCGGCGGCTTGCGGCTCTGCAGCCGAGTGCTATCAGCTGACCCGCGACGTTAAGAACGCCGTGCGGCTGATGGTCGACGGCCTGCGCGCGCCGGGCTCACTGAACTCGGGCTGGGTCGCGCCATGGCTCGCGTGATGCCAGGGACCGTCAGGGCGTCCATTTACCCAGCGTGAAGGTAGGTCCCCAGAGGCCGAGCGGCCAGAAGAGGACCGAGATGAAGTACTGGGCCCAGCTATGCAGCGCCCCGAAGCTGGTCGGCGTGTGGGGGAGATGAGGAGCGGTGGTGTTCACGAAGATGCCGATAAGTATGTAGATCACGATGAGCAGGCCGGTAGGGCTGAACAGTGCCTTGATAAAGGCCACCTCAGCTCACCTCCTAGCCAGGTAACGCCGACATAACGTGGCACTTCCGTCAGGCTAGTTGATGCATCGTTTTCCAGGTGTTTGACACTCCGGGCGGCATTGCTAAAGGCGGGACACCACCTGACCGGATGATGTGCGGCTGCCGCGCGGGCCGCTACCGTTAACACGCGCCGGTCACCACGACCAGATTCGGAGAGCCAATGGCGACTCAGTCGGACGCTGACCCGCTGGCCGGGGTAGGCCGGATCGGGCGGCACTGGGGCATGCTGCTGGTCTTCGGCGTCCTCACCGTTGCTGCCGGGCTCTGTGCGGTGATCTGGCCGGGCATCACGTTGCTGGCTGCGGCGATCGTCTTCGGCGTTCAGCTGATCATCGCTGGCGTCTACCGGCTCGTGTCAGCGTTTGGCTCGCCCGATGCGACCGGCGGGAGCCGGGTGCTACTGGCGCTGCTCGGCGTGCTGTCGCTCATCGTCGGCCTGTATGCCGTGCGGCACGTATTGCTCACGATCGTGGCGCTAGCCCTGCTGCTGGGAATCTTCTGGGTCGTGAACGGCGTCATCGAGATCTTCACCGCTGCTTCGCACCGGGAGATGCACGGCCGTGGCTGGCGAGTGGCGATGGGCATCCTGAGCATCGTCGCCGGAGTAGTGCTACTAGCGACTCCCGCCATCTCACTGGTGGTGCTAGTCGTCGTGCTGAGTGTCTGGCTCATCATGTTCGGGCTGCTGGAGATATCCCTTGGCCTCCGGATCCGCGCAGCCGAGCGAGCTTCAGTGCTGTGATCCGTGGTTGTCAGCAGACTCCTGGCAGCGATCCGGCGCGCTACCCCGCCGTACCGGCCGGCTGTCGCTGACTGGCTCGCCGGTGCGGTACCGGACTGGCTAGCCGCAGCCGCCAGGCCGAAACCTGCGCCGGTTCCGTGGCCGGACATGATCCGCGCGGTCCTCGCCATCTGCCTGCCGGTGGCGGGCGGTATCGGGGCGGGGCAGCGCGCCACCGGCCTGCTCGTGGCGCTCGGCGGACTGCTCGGGGTCGTGGTCGACAACGGCGGCCCGATCACGGCCCGGCTGCGCAGGGTGGGCTCAGCGACCGTCGGCGGCGCGGCCGGCCTGGTACTTGGCTCTGTGCTGCATGGCCATGGCTGGACCGCGGTGGTCGTGCTCATTGGCATTGCGGGGTTCTCGGCACTGCTCAGCTCAACCGGCGGCGTCGGCTCGGTGACCGCGCTCGAGTTGCTCGTGTATGCCGTGGTCTCGATGGGCCCGCTCGGCGCGCTTCGGCCGTGGTGGCACACCGCGCTCGGATTCGTCCTCGGCGCCGCGTGGGCGCTGCTGCTCACGGTGCCCGGCTGGCTTCTTTCGCGCCATACTGCCGAACGCCGCAGCGTCGCGGCGGTATACCGGGCCCTGGCCGGCCTGCTTCGGGCAGTCAGCACCAGTGGCGTGGCGCAGGCGCGCCGCCAGCTAACCGATGCGCTGAACGCTGCCAGCGACATCCTGCTGACCCGCCGGTCCACGGCAGCCGGCCGCAATCCGAGGCTAACTCGCTTGATGGCGCTTCTGAACCAGGCGAACCTCATCGGCGAGGCGGCTATGGCGCTGTGCATCGAATGCACGCCGCCGCCGCCTGAGGTCGTCGAGACACTGGAGGAACTCGCTAATGCCATCGAAACCGGGGCGCCACCACCGGCGATTCCTCAGGTGCCGGCGGCTACGCCCGGCATGCGCGCGCTGCGCGACGAACTGCAGGGGGTAGCCAGGATCCTGTCCGGCAAGCTCGCCTACGAGGACACCCTCATCCTGCCCGCGCCGCCACCGCGCGAGCGGCTGAAGCAAGCCGCCGACCGGCTGACCAGCAGGTCCACGCTGATCTTTGCGCTGCAGCTGATGATCTGCGTCGGCGTTGCCAGCGTGGTCACCGGAGTGCTTGCGCTGTCACGCTCCTACTGGGTGATCCTGACCGTGGTCATCGTCCTCAAGCCGGACTTCGGGTCCGTCCTCGCCCGGGCGTTGCAGCGCGGTATCGGCACCGTGCTCGGCGCAGTCCTCGGCGCGGTGATTCTCGTCCTGATTCCGTACGGGCCGTGGCTGCTGGTGCCGTTCGGGATTCTCGCAGCGCTGCTGCCGTACGGGCGCAGCAGGAACTTCGGCCTGCTGTCGGTATTCCTGACGCCGCTCGTGGTCCTGCTGATCGACCTGCTCGCGCGGGCTAGCTGGCAGCTCGCGCTGGACCGGCTGATTGACACGTTGCTGGGCTGCGCGATCTCGCTGGTGTTCGGGTATGCGCTGTGGCCGTCCAGCTGGCATGCTGACCTGCCGAGCCACTTCGCCAGCGCGGTCTTCGACGTCTGCTGGTACACCGAAGCGTCACTATGCGATGCGGCACCAGGCGGGCAGCCACGCGGCCGGGCCGAGGCATCGCAGGCGCGGCGCCGGGCCTACCGGGCGCTCTCTGACCTGCGCGCCGAGTTTGACCGGACGATGTCGGAGCCCCCTGCCATCCGCCGCCAGGCGACCGCTTGGTGGCCTGCCCTCGTGGCGCTCGAGGAGGTGGTGGACGCGGTCACTGCCGCCGCGGTCGCGATCAGGAACGGCGGTGCGCCGGCGCCTGATGCGGCAGCTGTGCATCAGCTGACTGCCGCCCTCGACAGCATCGCCGACGGCGTGAAAGCAGGAAGGGCGCCGAGGCCCGCTGAATTGCCAGCCGACCCCGCACTGAAGCCGGTGACCGACGCCGTGCGGTCGGTGTTCGCGCTGCTGGCAAGCCCGCCCTGGGAACGCCAGTCAGTGCTGGCCTACCAGGGGTAGCTGCCGCCTACCAGGCGTAAATCCGGGTCGGCAGCTTGCCTGGCAAAGCCTGGTCACCGCCGCCATACAAGATCATGACCGGCACGTCGTCTGGGTCCCGCCCTTCGACTACCGTCACGTCATCGTCCTTGCGCGTTTCGCGGTAGGCGGAGTTCCGCCGGAGTATCTCAGCCCGGCGATCGAGATCTTCCTTGCTCGAGGCGCTCCACATCAGGTACTGGACACCGATGGAGCCGAGCGGATGCGGTGCGTTGCTACCGAACTGGCGCAGCACCAGCTGAGACCCGTCCGCCGACGTCAGTAGCGCGGCGGTCGTACTGCGGTCTGCGACATCCAGCCCCAGCAGCTCCCGGTAGAAATTCACGGATTTCTCTAGGTTCCGTACGAACACGACGGCTGCGCTCAGCCGGACTCCCTCGGCCATTCGCTGACCTCCGCTCAGGGCACCAGCGGCTGGCAGGGCGCCGCACGCCGGTGTCGTCTGGCTTCCATCCTCTACCCCCCGTAGGCTTGTTTGGTGCTCGGGCTTCCAGACACTGTCCGCGGTTGTCTGTTCGACCTGGACGGTGTGATCACTAAGACCGCCAAGGTGCACGACGCCGCATGGACCGAGATGTTCGACAGTTTCCTTCGGGACTGGTCCTCCACTACCGCCGCGCCGTTCGTGCCGTTCGACTCGGTCAAAGACTACGAGCAGTACATCGACGGCAAGCCGCGATCGGAGGGAACGCGCTCGTTCCTGGCCTCGCGGGGCATCGACCTGCCGGAGGGCAACGAAGACGACCCGCCCGGCGCGCACACTATCGACGGGCTCAGCAATCGCAAGAACCAGATCTTCCTGGCAAAGATCCGGTCGGAGGGCGTGGAGGTTTACGAGGGCTCTGTCCGCTACGTGCGCGCCGCCGCGGATGCCGGGCTGCGGCGCGCAGTGGTGTCCTCCAGTGCCAACTGCCGTGACATCCTGGCCGCCGCGCACATCGAGGACCTGTTCGAAGCGCGGATCGACGGCATCGTCGCCAAGCAGCAGCACCTGCACGGAAAGCCCGCACCAGACATGTTCCTGGCAGGCGCCCGCGCGCTGCGGCTGCAGCCGGACGAGGCGGTTGTTTTCGAAGACGCGCTGGCCGGGGTTGCCGCGGGACGGGCGGGCCAGTTCGGCTATGTCGTCGGGGTCGACCGTCTCGGCCAGGCAGCGGCCCTCCGCGAGCACGGCGCCGACATCGTCGTCACCGACCTGAGCGAGTTGCTGGAGCAATAGTGATCAAGCAACCGGAGTTCAGCGAAGAACCGTGGTCCCTGCGCGAGACCGGCCTGGACATTGACCAGCTGGCGCAGACCGAATCGGTCTTCGCTCTGGCCAACGGCCACGTCGGCTGGCGCGGCAACCTGGACGAAGGCGAGCCGCACGGGCTGCCGGGAACTTACCTCAATGGCGTCTATGACGTCCGGCCGCTGCCGGCCGGGGAGTACGCTTACGGCCGGCCAGATACCAGCCAGACAGTTATCAACGTCACCAACGGCAGGCTGATCCGGCTGTTCGTTGACGACGAGCCGCTCGACGTCCGGTACGGGAAGCTGCTGTCGCATGAGCGCGTGCTCGACTTCCGGGCTGGCACGCTGACCAGGCACGCGGAGTGGCGGTCACCAGTCGGCGGATCGGTCCGCGTGCACTCGACGCGGCTGGTCTCATTCACCCAGCGCGCCATCGCGGCTGTCTGCTACGAGGTCGAGCCCATCGACGCGGGGCTGCAGATCGCCGTGCAGTCCGAACTGATCGCCAACGAGCAACTGCCGTCAGGCACGGCCGGGGACAGCCGAGCCGGGGCCGTTCTAGATCATCCGCTCGTGGGGGAGTACTGGAACTCGCATGACAACGCAGTCGTCCTGGTGCACAAGACGCGGGATAGCGGCTTGCGGGTCGCCGCGGCAATGGATCACGTCATAGACGCGCCCGCAGCGATGCGAACCGAGACCCAGGTTTACGTCGACGGCGGACTGGTCACCACCTCGGTAGACCTGGAACCCGGCCAGCGCCTCCAGCTGATCAAGCTGGTCGCCTACGGCTGGTCGGGCAAGCGGTCCCTGAACGCGGTCAGGGATCAGGTGTGGGCGGCTCTGACCAGTGCGCGGCAGGCCGGCTGGGACGGCCTGGTCGCCGCCCAGCGCGCTTATCTCGACGAATTCTGGAGCCGTGCCGACGTCGAAGTGCACGGTGATGTGGAGATCCAGCAAGCAGTGCGCTTCGGTCTCTTCCATGTACTGCAGGCAGGAGCGCGCGGCGAGGAGCGGCCGATCCCGGCGAAGGGCCTGACCGGGCCCGGTTATGACGGCCACGCTTTCTGGGACACCGAGACGTACGTGCTGCCGGTGCTGACGCTGACTGCCCCGGACGCCGCCGTCAGCGCTCTGCGCTGGCGGCACTCGACCCTGCCGGCGGCTCAGCAGCGGGCGGCACAGCTAGGACTCAACGGAGCCGCATTCCCGTGGCGGACGATCGCGGGCCAGGAATGCTCGGGTTACTGGCCGGCCAGCACGGCCGCATTCCACGTCAATGCCGACATCGCGATGGCCGCGACGCGATACGTCGACGCCACGGACGACAAGGACTTCGCTCAGGCCGAGGGTATGGACCTGCTGGTTCACACCGCACGGTTGTGGCGCTCGCTCGGCCATCACGATGGCCTTGGCCACTTCCACATCGACGGGGTGACCGGACCAGACGAGTACAGCGCGATCGCGGACGACAACATCTACACGAACCTGATGGCGCGGCATAATCTGCAAGCCGCGGCGAACGCGACCGAAGCGTACCCTGACCGGGCGCGCGACCTCGGCGTCGATCCGGAGGAAACGGCAGCGTGGCGAGACGCGGCCCGTGCCATGTTCGTGCCCTTCGACGAAACGCTCGGTGTCCACCCGCAGGCGACAGCTTTCACCGGGCACCAGCTGTGGGATTTCGCCAGCACGCCACCGGAGAACTACCCGCTGCTGCTGCACTACCCGTACTTCGACTTGTACCGCAAGCAGGTGGTCAAGCAGGCCGACCTGGTGCTGGCCATGCACTCTTGCGGCATGGTTTTCACCGCGGAGCAGAAGCGCCGGAACTTCGACTACTACGAGGCACTCACGGTGCGCGACTCGTCGCTGTCGGCGTGTACGCAAGCGGTTATCGCTGCCGAAGTAGGCCACCTGAGCCTGGCCTACGACTACCTGGGCGAGGCCGCCCTGATGGATCTTGCCGACCTTGAGCACAACACCCGCGATGGCGTTCACATCGCCTCACTGGCCGGCGCCTGGATCGCGCTCGTGTTCGGATTCGGTGGCCTTCGGCACTTCGACGGCAAGGTGTTGTTCACGCCCCGGCTTCCCGACGGCATCATGAGGCTGGCTTTCACCGCCCTTATCCGCGGTCGGCGGCTGCACGTCGAGATCACTCACCAGGTGGCGCGTTACCTGCTGGCCGAAGGGGATTCACTGGACATCGAGCACTACGGTCAGAAGGTCAGCTTGTCCGCTGGCGCGCCGGCGGAAAGGCCGATCCCGGAGGTCGCAGCGCAACCGCGGCCGAGCCAGCCGGCGGGCCGCGAGCCAGCACGCCGCCGGGTCGCCGCCAAGCCGGCCTAGTCCGCGGTCGCGGCCGGCTCGCATGCGGCCGGGATGAGCTCGAGCGCGGCAAGGTAGCCGGCCAGCATGGCGGCGGCGACATCGCCGATCGCGTCGCCGGCTGGCAGGAACTCGGGGTGGTGCAACGCGACCTGCGTCCCGCTGCCGGCAAACAACATGACTGACGGCACCCCGGCGCCCGGTCCGGATGCACCGTAGTAGGCGAAGTCATCGGCGCCACAGGACCGGAAATCAGTGTCGACGGCGAAACCGGCCTGCAGCAGCAGCGGCTGGCACGCCGCAGCCAGCCGGGCGTCGTTCAGCAGGGCCGGCTCAGCGGGAGTCACGGTGACCGAGCCCTCGCAGCCATGCGCCCGGCAGACACTGGCTACCGTCTCGCTGATCGCAGTGCGCAGGAACTGCCGGTCCCGCTCGTCCAGCGTCCTGATGGTGCCGCTGGCGGTCGCGGACGCCGGGATGACATTCGGTGCGTGACCTGCCTGCAGCGTCCCCACCGAGATCACCGCCGCATGGGTCGGATCGATCCGGCGGCTGATGAGCTGCTGAAGCGTGACCACCGACTGGCACAGGGCGAGCACCGGGTCGGCGGCCAGCTGAGGGTACCCGGCGTGGCCCCCGTGACCGGTGACGGTGATCTCGAAATCATCAGTCGCCGCGTTGATGACACCCGCCGAGGCCGACACCGTCCCGGCTGGAAGCGCGTGCTGCAGGTGCACGCCGATCACCGCCGCCGGCTGCTGAACCGCGAAACTGGCCGACGTGGCGATGTCTAGCGCGCCGGACGGAGCTGCCTCCTCGCGCGGCTGGAGTACCGCCAGCAGCGCCACCGGCAGTTCGGCCTGGCGGGCAGCGCGGCCCAGCGCGGCCAGGGCAGCCAGGTGGACGTCATGCCCGCAAGCGTGCATGGCGCCGTTGGCCGACGCGAACTCCGCGCCGGTCCGCTCTGGGACCGGCAGCCCGTCGAGCTCGGCCCGGACGGCTATGCACGGGCCATCCGGCGGACCGATTCTGATGAGCCTCCCGGTTCCGGCGACCGCCGGCGCGCCGGCGCAGCCAAGCGCGGCCGCGACGGCGGCCGCAGTGCCCGCCTCAGCGCCAGACAGCTCAGGATTGCGATGCAGCTCCCGGCGTAGCCTGGCAGCCGCGGGCAGCTCGGCGGCCAGCAATCCGCTGAGATGGTGCCGTAGTCTGTCGACGGCCCGCAGGTTCTCGGCGTCATCCGCGGCGTAGCCCGGCCCAGTCACCGATTGCACAGTCACCGATCGCCCAGCCGGTACACGCGCTCGGCGTTCCCCCAGCCGATCATCTCGCTCACCCGAGCCGCGTCAGACGGCGTCCAGGCGCCCTCGTCTACCCATTCGCCGGTGACGCGTGCCAGGTCCCTGCGGAACCCGGTAGCGCCGAGGTAGTGCAGCTCCGGCAAGCCGAAGGCGTCGGATGAGTACAGCATCTTGTGGAACGGCGTCAGCTCCAGCGCCTCGGCAAGCACGACGGGAGCCCGCACCCCGATGTGGTTCAGTCCGACCCCGACGTCCATGTAGACGTGCGGGAAGAGCGCGGCGAGCGCGCCGGCCTGACGGTGATAGGGGTAGCAGTGCAGCAGCATGACGGACGCGCCGGAATGCTGGCTTGCCAGCAGGAAGTCGTGCAGCAGTGCCGGATCAGCCCGGTGCAGCCGGGAGTCGGTGTCGCCGTACCCGGTGTGCAACTGCAGCGGCAGCCCAGTGTCGAGGGCTGCCCAGATGCCATGCCGGATCAGCACCTGGCTCTCCAGCCGGGCTGGCCCGCCGGATTCAAGCTGCTGCAGCCACCGGCCAGCGGCAGCCTGGACTTCGGCTGGTCCTGGCCGGGCCGGGTCGAAGTCCAGGCCGCCGCGGTAGGCAACGATGGACTTGAAGCCGACCGCCGTCCCGGCGGCCTGGTGCACGGCAGCGGTGAATTCGTCAGCGAACCGGCCGGCGCCGCCGCTCGAGCCGGCCAGCCGCTCCGCGATCGACTCGATCCGGGCGACCTCCAGTGCCGGGGTGCCGCTGATCTCAGCGAGCTCGTCGACCGTGCTGACCGCTTCACTCTGGTAGCCGGTATCGACCAGCCACGTGCCGACCCGGGCGGCGGTGAGCAGCCGGCGGCTAGCCTCGGCGCTGCCAAGCTCGAGACGCCGTTGAACGTATTCCGCTGCGGGCACGAGCGGTTCGAGATCGAGCACCGGAGCACAGCGCCTGCGGACCAGGAAGCCGAGCTGGCTGTCGAACACGCTGGTCCCTGGCGGCGGGGGCGACAACGATTCGGAAAGCAGCCCCTCAATGCCATCCTGATCCAGCTCGGCGGTTACGACGCCGTGGACGTGATGATCGACCAGGCGCAGGCCGGCCTCGCTATTGCTGGCGGCCATCTAAGCCAGCCACCGGGCGCGAGCCATGACAACCTCGTCGGGCTGGCCGGCGGCCAGCTCGATCTCCGCCCGCCTTGACGCTGCGAAGGTGCTGATGAGCTGATCACCAGCGGCCTTGCGGAGGTCGTCGCTGGTCTCCAGCGCAGCGACGGCGCCGGCCAGGCTGGCCGGCAGCCGGACAGCCCGGCCAGCCAGCGGGTGACCGGGTGCCGCCGGATCGCCGATGACTTCCTCGGGCAGGCGGGCATGGCGGTCGGCGCTGGCCAGCGCCACCGCCATGACGGCACCGGTCAGCAGATAAGGGTTCGCGCTGAGGTCGAAGCATTTCAGCTCGACGTTAGCGGCGCCCGGCTCGAGCGGGCTGGCCGCGATGAACCGCAGCGCTGCCTCCCGGTTCTCGGCGCCCCAGACCTGGTAGACACCGGCCCATCGGGACGGCTTCAGCCGCAGGTACGAAGCTGGTGACGGTGCTCCGATGGCCAGCAGGGCCGGCAGCGCGTCGAGCAGGCCGGCGACGATCGATTCACCGGTCTCGGTCAGGCCGTGCCTCCCGCTGCCACCGCTCAGCAGGCTCTGGCCGTCGCGGGCGAAGCTGGCATGCAGGTGGCCTCCGTTCCCGACGTGGTCCGAGAACACTGCGGGCGCGAACGAGGCGCGCAGCCCGTGCCTTGCGGTCACAGCGCCGATGATGAACTTCACCAGAACGCAGGTATCCGCAGCCGACACCGGGTCCTGCGCCGCTACCGACACCTCGAACTGCGCGGGGCCGTACTCCGGGTGGATCTGCTCGAGCCGTACACCCGCCGCTTCCAGGGCGGTGAGCACGTCGCGTACGTAGTCGGCTGCTCCGGTAACCCGGCTCAGCCCGTACCCGGTGCCGCCGAAGGCGGGCTCGAAATCGTCGCTGTCACGGCCGACCATCCATTCGACTTCGAACGCCATCAGCGCGCTGATGCCCTGGCTGAGTCCGGCCGCCACCTGCGCACGGGCGAACGAGCGCTGGCAGCAGGCGTACACCGCACCGTCCTGGTGGAACCGGTCAGCCGGGACTAGCGCCCAGCCCGGTGGCTCAGCCAGGACAGCAATCCGGTCCAGATCAGGCACCAGCCGCAGGTCACCGTCCGGCCGGTCCAGCGGCGAATGCCGGATCGATGCTCCCGTCGCTGAGGAATGCGTCGATGACCGGCGAGAACCCTAGTCCGGACCGTGCTGCCCGGGCCAGGCCGCTGAGCGGAACGACTTTCACCCGGGCGGCGCCGCTGTGGTCGACGAAGGTCGTCGCGATGCTCGATGCTCTGCCCGCAAGCTGCCGCGCGACGGCCTCAGCCCGCTGGGCGTCGGTCATCCGCTCCTGCTCGCCGCGGAGCTGGCTGAACGGTCGGGGCAAGCTCATCATCCCTTCGGTTACCAGATCGCCTGAAGCGCCCGGTAGATGTTGCCGCCGAGAACGGCGCGGATCTCATCATCGCTGTAGCCGTCGCGGACCAGCCAGTCGCAGATGTTGGCGAAGTTCTCCGTGGGATTCTCCAGTCCGTCAACGTAGCTAACCGGATCGAAAATCGGCCCCCGCATTGCCGAGAGGCTCAGGAGATGCGCGAAGATCCGGTGCAGGGCGACGTGATCTCCGTAGAACGTGTCCGGGCCGAACGCGACATGCTCGATGCCGACCAGGTCCGCGCAGTAGCGGAAATGATCCATGACCGACTCGATGTTGTGCCGCGGGTGTGCCGCGGACAGTGTGGTGTGCGGTGCCGCTGACATCCCGATGACGCCGCCAGTCGCCGCGACCGCCCGGAGGACTTCGTCCGGCTTCATCCGCGCGGTGTTCCAGACCGCTCGCGCTCCGGCGTGCGTGATGAGGACCGGCTTCGCGCTGGACTCGCACGTATCCAGGGCCGTGCGGTCTGAGGAGTGCGACAGGTCGATGGCCAGCCCGAGCTGGTTCATCCTGGTCACCGCCCGGCGACCGAAGGCAGTCAGCCCGCCGTCGCTGACCTCGCTCAGGCCGCTGCCGAGCGCGTTGGCGTCGGAATAAGCGATGCCAATCTGCCGGATCCCGAGACCGTAGAGGACGTCCAGCCGGTCGATCTCGTTCTCGATCGGCGTCGCTGACTCAAGCCCGAACACCAGGCCTACCGCTCCGGTGCGGTGCGCCGCGTCGATGTCAGCCACCGTCCTGATCACCGTGAAGCCGTCAGCATGAGCCAGGTCAGCCTGTCGCATGCCGAGATCGGTGATGATGTCATCCCAGCGCCAGGGCGCGTTACCAGTGACGCAGGCGGTCCCGTCCATGAGGTTGTCGAAGACAACGTTCATGCCGGAGGCCCGGAGCCC
Organism: uncultured Actinomycetota bacterium; assembly: GCA_963831615.1. GTDB lineage: Bacteria > Actinomycetota > Actinomycetes > Streptosporangiales > Streptosporangiaceae > JAJYUU01. The sequence continues at coordinate 43,460 of CAWHQU010000013.1, forward strand.
GGCGTAGGCAGCGTGCTGGCGGCCGGTGCGGTTGTAAGCGGGCGTCTGCGCCATGTCAGCCGGGAACCGGACGGGATGGTCATGCAGGCTGATGACCAGGCTGTCGCGTAGCAGCACCGCCGAGCGCTCTGCCTGCTCGGCTGACAGGCCCGCACCGCCATAGCCGGGAACGCGGCCGAACTCGGGCGCGAGCTCGAAGCCCGGCAGGATGCCCGCGGGCAAGTAGGAGTACGCCGTGTAGGGCCCAGTGGATCCAGTAGCCTCACTCATCCGTGCTCCCTCCGAGCCGGTGCGGGCCGGCGGCGAGCAGCCGCCACAACGCTTCGGTCGCGCGCATGCCCTCGCGCAGTCGCGCGATGCGCAGGAACTCGTTCGGGGCATGCAAGTTCTCGTCGGCAGTCGAGAACGAGAAGAACAGCGTCTTGGCGCCGAGCTCCCGCTCGAACAGGTCAGCCGCGGGCAATGTCCCGCCGATCTTGGCCAGCAGCACCGGCTGGCCGGGATAGACAAGCTCCAGCGCGGCGGTAGCGGCCCGGATCGCCGGGTGGCCGGCCGCGATCGTGTAGGCCGGCACCCGCGCGTCGTCCGCCCGCACCCGGGCGCGCGCACCCGGCGTCTGCTGCTTGCTGACGTGGGCGGCGACGTGACCGATAACTGCATCTGGGTCCTGGCCGGGAACGAGGCGGCACGACACACTGGCGACTGCGACATGCGGTATGACGGTGTACTTGCCGCCTCCGCTGACGCCGTTGATCTCCAGCGTCGGCCGTTCCCACAGGCGCTCCAGCGTGCTATAGCCAGGCTCGCCGAGCGCCTCGCTGAGGCCGAGGCTGCGCAGATAGCCTGTCTCGTCGAACGGCACGGCGGCGATCTCGCAGCGACGTTCGGCGGTTAGCGGCGGGATGCCCTCGTAGAAACCGGCCACGACGACTCGTCCGCCTTGGTCGTGCAAGCTGGCCAGGATCTGGCTGAGTGCGTGCAGCGGGTTGGCGACGGTGCCCCCGTACCGGCCGGAATGCAGGTCGGTGGTGGCGCCCTCGACGATAATGTCCATCGACACCAGGCCCTTGGAGCCGATGGAGAGCGACGGCTCGGCCGGACGCCACATCGCGCCGTCTGCCGAGATCACCAGGTCAGCCTTGAGGGCGGCCGCGTTCGCCTGCACATCGCCGGCCAGGTGCGGGCTGCCGATCTCCTCCTCGCCCTCCAGCAGGAACTTCACGTTCAGCGGCAGGCGCCCCTCCTGCTCGATGAACGCCCGGGCAGTCTTGAGGACCAGGTACACCGGTCCCTTGTCGTCGCTGACCCCGCGGCCGCGGGCGACCTCGCCGTCGGCGGTCAGCTCAAACGGCGGAGTCAGCCACTCGGCCAGGTCACCAGTCGGCTGAACGTCGTAGTGCCCGTAGACCAGGATCGTCGGGGCGCCTGGTGCCCCGAGCCAGTCAGCCCGCACCACCGGGTGGCCTGCCGTCTGCTCTACCCGGCCGCCGGCGAAGGCGAGCTGGGCCGCAAGCCAGTTGGCCGCCGCGAGCATGGTGGGCTGATCGGCGTCCCGGCTGACGCTCGGCACCGCGACGAGCTCAGCCAGCTCACGCAGGTAGTCCTCATCGCTGCGAGTGAACTCGAGCGCTCCTTGCTGGGTTGTCACTGGGAAGCCCGTCGCTGGAAGGCCCGTCACTGGAAAGCACTGCCGCCGTCGATGGCGATGACCTGGCCGGTAACCCAGCCCGATCGCGGCGAGGCGAAGAACTGGACGCCGTTGGCGATGTCGGCCGGCTCGCCCAGCCTTCCGGTCGCGATCCCGCGGACCAGGTCGTGCTGGCCGTCTTCGCCGTAGCCCTGCCATTGCAGCTCGGTTGTCGGGTTGGACAGGATGAAGCCAGGGGCGATGCAGTTCACGGTGATGCCGAGCGGGCCAAGCTCATGCGCCATCTGCCGGGTGAACCCGATCATCCCGGCCTTCGCGCTGGCGTACGCCTGGATGCCGGTTTTGCTGACGGTGAGCCCGGCCGCGGAGGAGATGTTGATGATCCGGCCCCAGGCGCGTTCCTTCATGCCAGCCGCGACTGCGCGGGTGCAGTGAAATGCCGTGGTCAGGTTGGCATTCACGATCGCGTGCCAGTCGTCGTCCGGGACTTGCTCGAGCGGCCGGCCGACCTGCCCGCAGACCCCGCCAGCATTGTTGACCAGGATGTCTACACGGCCAACGCGCGCGAAAAAGTCCGCTACTGCCCCTGGGTCGGTCAGGTCGATCTTGTCCTCGCCAGCGCCATGGATGTCGGCGCCGTGCACCTCGGCGCCGTCATCGCGCAGCGCCGCGGCGATCGCGCTGCCGATGCCGTGCGCCGTGCCGGTAACTACCGCCACCTTGCCGGTTAGTTCAGTGGTCATCGGGCTCCTCGCTAACTCGGGGTCTGGGCACGTCATGAGGCCGGCCCGGCGGCGGGCCGACCGAAGATCGCGCAATCAGCGACATCGGCTCACGGACCAGCACATCTGCGGCTGGCCCGCCTTCGATCCTCGCCACCAGGGCGTCGACGGCCGCGCCACCGAGTTCCTCCAGCGGCATGCTGACGCTGGTCACCGGGACCTCGAGAAACGCCAGGCATTCGTCCTCGTCGAAGCTGACCACCGACACCTCGCCGGGTACGGCCACCCCGGCTTCCCGGAACGCGGCCAGCACGCCGAAGAGCTGGTTGAGGCTGCCCACGCCGCACGCGGTCGGCGCCGGGCCGGTCGCGAGCATGCGCCGCGCAGCCTCCCAGCCGCCCTCCTCGGTAGCCGCTGCATGCAGGATCATGACCTCGATGCCCCGCTCGGAGCAGTACTGGCGGGCTGCGTTCACCCGGCGGTGCACGGTGTCCACGTCTTCCGGTCCATCGACGAGCACCACGCTGCGGTGGCCGAGGTAGGCGACGTGCTCAACGAACAGCCGGACGGCGCCGGACTCGTCCATCACGACGTCGTTTCCGCGGTCGGGACCGCGCCGGTTGACGTAAACATGCGGGACCCCGCGGACGACGGCCTCGGGTCCGGACATCCTGAGCGCCGTAGCGAGCAGCAGGCCGTCGACCCTGCTCTCCTCGACCAGATAGCGGTAAGCGCTCGGCGGCTTCGGATCCTCCGTCGGCTCTTCCAGCATCATGACCACGTAGCCACGGGCGCCCGCCCGCTGCAGGGCACCGCGCTGCAGCCGCACCCAGATCGGGTTGCGGAGCAGCGGGACGACGAAAGCGAAGGCGCCGGTACGGTCCCGCTTCAGCGCACGCGCCGCGGCATTAGGCCGATAACCCTGCGTCCGTGCCGCGGCGAGGATCCGCTCGATCGTCTCTGGCCTGATGGAGAGCCCCGGGTCTCCGTTCAGCACCCGCGAGACAGTGGACACGTGCACGCCGGCCGCGCTTGCGATATCGACGAGGCGGGAGGCCCGGCGTGCCCCGGCCCGCGAGTTGCCCCCCGCCGGTGCCGGGGCAGCATCCTGGTCAGCGCGGCTCATCCCGGCCCCCCGTGTTCATCTATCGTCACCGTCCAACCTGGCCTGACTGCTCAAGCTGTACCGCCACCGTCGACCATCACGACAGCCCCGTGCATATAGCTGCCACCTGAGGCGAGGAACGCGATGACATCAGCAACCTCACTGGCCAGCCCGATCCGCCGGGCAGGCAGCGTGCCGGCCCACCGGGTCAGTGCGTCAGGGTCAGAGCGGATCCAGTCAGCCATCGAGGTATCGATCAGCCCGGGGCAGACGCAGTTGACCCGCACGCCATCCGGCGCATGGTCGATTGCCAGGCTGCGGGTCAGCTGGACCAGACCGCCCTTCGAAGCGGTGTAGGCCGCGCGCTGCCGGCCGCCGCGCACGCCCGCCGTCGAGGCTACGTTCACGATGCAGCCGTCCCTGGCGCTGATCATGTCGGGCAGGAATTCCCGGCACGTCAGGAATGGCCCCTTGAGGTTGGTGTCGATGATCCGGTCCCACTCGGCTTCGTCTAGGTCGGTGAGCCGCTGGATGCTGAACACGCCGGCCACATTCACCAGCAGCCACGGTGCGCCGAGCTCAGCGCGGATCCGGGCGCCCGCGCGACGAACCGAGGCTGAGTCGCTGACGTCCACTGCGACTGCGAGTGCGCGGGGCAGGTCGGCGGCAAGCTTCGTGACGTCCGCCTCGCTGATGTCCAGGCAGGCAACCATGAACCCGTCCGCCGCGAGGCGCCGGCAGACGGCCTCGCCGATGCCCCCGGCCGCCCCGGTGACGACGGCTACCCTGGCCGGCTCCGGTAGCTGCGTCGCTGTCACACCATCTCCGCGACTGAGCGGGTGAGCAGGATGGCCGCGCAGAACGCCCGGTAGGTGGCCAGCCGGTTCTCGCCGTGTATCCGCAGCTCCCGCGGGCCGACCTGGTCGACGCCGCGTACCCAGCTGGCCGCCTCGGCGATGTCGGTGGTGCGCACCGACACTTCCAGTACGCCCGGATCCAGCGGTGGCGGCGCAGCGGTCGCAGCTGCGGCCACAGCCTCGCGGGCGCGCTCGCGGATCAGCCCGCGAGCTAGCTCGGGGTGCATGCTGTGTGCCGCGAGGCGAGTCACGTGCTCTTTCACCACTGCCTGATGCACGCCGGGAATGAGGGCAGCGGTCTCCTCGCACGCGCAGCGGTCGCCGGTGACCAGCACGACCGGGACACCGTAATGCGCCGCGACCAGCGCGTTGATTCCAGCCTCGCCGGTCACCGCGCCGTCGATACGTGCTTCGACGACGGCACGAGGGTTGTAGGTGTGGGACAGCCCGGCGGGCGCGCCGACCGAGCCGTGATACGAGACGAACATGACGGCGCCGAAGCTGTCGTCAAGCCCTTGCATCATGTAAAGCGGCTTGTGACTGCCGGACAGATACGACGCCTGGCCGGCGAGCTGGTCCGCAGGCAGGTTCCGCATAGTCGAGTGCGAGTCGTTGACCACGACCTGAGTCGCGCCCCCGGCGATGGCGCCCTCGATCGCCGCGTTGACCTCGGCCAGCAGCAGCTTGCGGCCGGCCTGCGCCTCAGGGCTGTCGCCGACGCACTGCTGCCAGTCGACAACTCCGGCCGTTCCCTCCATGTCGGAAGACAAGAAGACCTTCATGTCCTCGCTCCTTCGGTAAAGGCGAAGTGGCACGCGGCCTGGTGCGAAGGATCGCTGCCGGACGCGGTGAGTGCCGGGTCTTCTTCCTCGCAGATCGCCTGAGCCATCGGGCAGCGCGTGCGGAAACGGCAGCCCGTCGGGATCCGCAGCGGGCTCGGCGGGTCGCCCTGGACGGCGGGCGCGTCGCCTTCCGGTGCGAATGTCATCCGCGGGATCGCCGCGAGCAGGCCCTGGGTGTAGGGATGCCGCGGGCTGGCGAACAGCGTCTCGGTCGGCGCCACCTCGATGATCCGGCCGAGGTACATGACTGCCACCTGGTCACACAGGTGCCGGACGACGGCGAGATTGTGTGAGATCAGCAGCAGCGTCAGACCAAGCTCAGCGCGAAGGTCCTGGAGCAGGTTGAGTATCGTCGCCTGCACGCTAACGTCTAGCGCGGAGACCGGCTCGTCGGCGACGAGCAACTCCGGCCGGAGCGCTAGCGCCCGGGCGATGGCCACCCGCTGGCGCTGCCCGCCGGAGAACTGCCGCGGGTAGGCATGCACGGCCTCCTCGCCAAGGCCGACGAGCCCGAGCAGTTCCCTGGTGTAGGACTCCACCTCCTTGGCTGGCACGACGTGGTGTACCCGCACCAGTTCGTGCAGCATGCCGCCGACTGTCATTCGCGGGTTGAGCGAGGAGTACGGGTCCTGGAAGACCATCTGGATCTTCCGCTGGTCGGCGTGCGAGCGCCGGCCAGCCAGGACCTTGCCGTCCAGCTGGATCTTGCCCCGGTCTGTCCGTTGCAGCCCGGCCAGCGCGCGCGCCAGGGTCGACTTGCCGGAGCCTGACTCGCCGACGAGTGCGAGCGATTCGCCGCGCGGGATCGTCAGATCGACTCCGTCGACGGCGTGCAGCACGCGTTCCTGATGCCGCATCCGGGCGATCAGCGCGGAGCCCAGCGAGAAGCTGACTGCCAGGTCGGTGGCTTCCAGCAGCGGACTATCCGGCGGCGGCAGCACGGCTGGCGCGCTGCCGCTGGACACTGCCGGGCCGCTCGGGAGCGTGGTCATCGGTCGGCTCCTTCGGTTCGCAGCTCATCGAGGCAGCGCTCGTAGTGCAGGCACGCGGTCGCGTGCCCCGCGTCGATCAGCCGCAGTGGCGGCACGCTGACCGTGCAGTCTTCCTCCGCGAATTTGCATCGCGGATGGAACCGGCAGCCTGCCGGGGGACTGACCAGGCTCGGGGGCGAGCCGGGGATCGCTGCCAGCGTCGAGCGCGGGTGATCCACATCGGGAGCTGACCTGAGCAGGCCGAGCGTGTAGGGGTGGTACGGCCTGGTGAGGACCTCCTCCACCGTGCCGCGTTCCACGATCTCGCCGGCGTACATGACGGCAAGCCGGTGACATACTTGCGCGACGACCGGCAGGTCGTGCGTGACGAAGACCAGGCTCGTCCCTGACTCCCGGCACAGCCGGACTAGCAGTCGCAGGATCTGGTCCTGGATCGTCACGTCGAGGGCTGTGGTCGGCTCGTCGCACAGGATCAGCGCAGGCTCGCAGGAGAGCGCGATCGCGATCATCACGCGCTGCCGCATGCCGCCCGAGAACTCGTGCGGGAACGACCGGTACCTGCGCTCGGGATCCGGAATGCCGACCCGCCGCATAAGCTCCAGGGCGCGCTCGGCGGCCTGCCGCCTGTTCATGCCCAGGTGCACCTGAGGGCCTTCGGCAATCTGGCTGCCGACCCGCATCACCGGGTTGAGCGCACTCATCGGCTCCTGGAAGATCATCGCGATCTTCGGGCCGCGGATCTGGTTGAGTTGCCTGTTGTCGAGCTGGGCAAGGTCGGCGCCGTCGAACAGGACCTGACCCGAGGTGATGCGCGCCTCCGGTGGCAGCAGGCCGAGGATGGCCTTCAGCGTCATGCTCTTGCCCGAGCCGGATTCGCCGACCAGGCCGACCGCCTCGCCGGCGGCCACCTCCAGCGAGACACCGTCGACCGCCCGGACGATGCCGCGGCGGCTGGCTATTTCCACGTGCAGGTCGTCGACCTGCAGCAGCGACTGGCTCACGCCGTCCTCCCGCTCACTGGCCCGGCCGCAGCAAGTCGGCCAGCCCGTCGCCGAACAATGACAGTCCGAGGCCGGTGACGACCACGACCAGACCGGGGATCGTCGTCAGCTGCCAGTGGGTGGTGAGGAAGTTCTGCCCGTCGGCGATCATGGTCCCCCAGTCGGGTGTCGGTGGCTGAATGCCGAGGCCGAGATAGCTCAGCGTGACGATGGCCAGGATGTCTTGCACGATGTCGGACATCGCGTAGATGATCGCCTGGGTGATCACGTTCGGCAGCAGGTGCCTGCCCATGATGCGCAGGGTCGACAGGCCGCCCGACTGTGCGGCCAGTACGTACTCCTGCCGTTTGGCGACGAGGATCTCGCCGCGGATGATCCGCGCGTAGGACACCCAGCCAACGAGCGTGATGGCGATATAGATGCTGCGCGCGCCCGGGCCGAGCACGAAGACTAGCGCGATGATCAGCACGAAGAACGGGAACGCGACGACGATGTCGACCAGCCGCATGATGATGCTGTCGATCCAGCCGCCGAAATAGCCGGCCACGCTGCCGAGGATCGAGCCGAGAACGAACGGGAGCAGCACCGCGGTAAAGGCGACCCGAAGGTCCACCCGGCCGCCGTAGAGCAGCCTGCTGAAGGTGTCGCGCCCCTCCTGGTCGGTGCCGAGCAGGTGGTGCGCGCTGAACCCCTCCAGCGTCGCGTTGAGGTTCTGGGTATCGGGATTGTACGAGGTCAGCAGCGGCGCGGCGATGCACGCGAGCAGGATCAGTCCGATGATCACCATGCCTGCTATCAGCGCGGGCTGGCGGTACCAGCGGTGCCGACGCGGCTGTGCTCGCTCGGCGGAGGCCGCCTTCGGTGCGGAGTCCGGCGAGCCCGCTGGAGCCGGAAGTGAGATCGCGCTCACCTGTCGAACCTCACTCTCGGGTCGAGGGATGCGTAGGCCACGTCGGTGAGCAGGTTGACCAGCACCACCATGACGGCGAAGGTCAGCGCGATGCCCTGCACGACCGGGAAGTCACGCGCGAAGATCGAGTTGATCATCAGGGCTCCGATGCCGGGAAGCGCGAAGACCTGTTCCACGATCAGCGTGCCGCCGACCAGGAATCCGATGTTGATGCCCAGCACGGTGACCGCGGGGATCACGGCGTTACGAAGCACGTGCCGGACGAACAGCCGCGGGCCCGGCACGCCTTTGGCGCGTGCGGTGGTGACGTAGTCGGCGCCGAGAACGTTCAGCATGCTCGCTCGCAGGGCACGAATGACCACCGGGCAGAGCGCGACCGCCACGGTCAGCGCTGGCAGGAACATCGAGTGCAGGTGGCCACCGATACCGGAACCGTAACCCGTCACCGGGAAGATCCGGTAGCGCACCGCGAACTCGGTCTGCAGGATCAAGGCGAGCCAGAAGGGTGGCATGCCGAGGCCGAGCAACGGGACCGCGCGCACGATTTGGTCGCGCACCGCGTCCTTACGGCTGGCGGCGAGCATCGCCAGCGGCACGCTGATGACGATGGCCAGCACGGCCGCGTAACAGATCAGCCAGATCGTTGTGGGGAGGTGGCTGGTGATCAGGCCCCACACCGGCACGTTGTAGTACAGGCTCAGGCCGAGGTTGCCGTGCACTAGCCGGTCCATGAACAGCCAGTACTGACTGGCCAGCGGCCGGTTCAGGCCCCACTCGCGGTGCAGAATCGCTATCGCACGAGGGGTGGCGTGGATGCCAAGTATGGTTCGGGCCGGGTCACCGGGGATCAGGTGGATCATGAAGAACGTGATGATCGTGACGCCGATCGCCGTCGGCACCAGCAGCAGCAGCCGCTGGAACACGAAGGTCATCCGGCCCATGAGAACCTCGCTTCAGCTGGGACTCGGGACGCGTGCCGGGCACCCTCGCGGGTGCCCGGCACGCTGATCTGAGGGATCACGGGTGATGTCAGGCTGATCAGGGCTACTTGCTCAGCCAGACGTTCTGCATGTGGTAGTTGCCGAGCGGCGTCACGAAGAACCCGTGCACGTTCGACCCGGTGACGTATGGATACGGCGAGTAGTACAGGAACGCCATGAACGCGTCCTGCGCTGCATCGGTCTGGACGATGTTGTACAGGGCCTGCCGCTGCGCCGGGACTTCGATCTGCTCCGCGGCGTGCACATCCTTGACTACCGTGGGGTTGTCATAGCTGGTGAAGAACGACTTGGCACCCGAGGTCGGATCGAGACCGAAGGTGGCCAACTCGTCCGGGTCCGGGATGTCCATCGTCCAGAGGGTCGGGCTCATGTCGTACTTCTCGCTCTGGAAGTTCGCGTTCGCCGTGTTCGGGTCGAGTGTCTGCACATTGATCGTGATGTTGAGCGGCTTCAGCTCGGCCTGCAGGATCGTTGCGATGGTGGCGTAGTCGGAGTTGCCCGACGGGAGCAGGATCGTCGTGGTGAACCCGTGCGGCACGCTTGACTGAGCCATCTGCTGCTTCGCCTGCGCGAGGTTGTACTGAAGGCCCGGCGTGGTCGGGTCGTAGTACGGCACCTGCGGCGGGAACAGCGAGTTAGCGGGCTCGCCGTTGCCGAACAGCACCGCCTTGATGATCGCGTCACGGTTGATCGCCAGCGAGATGGCCCGCCGGACGTGCACGTCCTGGAACGGCTTCACGTTCTCGTTGAATGCCAGGTAGTTCGTCTCCGTCGACTTGAACAAGTTCATGGTCACGCCTGGGGTGGCCTTCAGCGAGGAAACGGTGGACCACGACGGGAACTGGTCGATCTGAGCCTGACCGCCCTTGACCTGAAGTTCCCTGGTGTTGTCACTGGGCACGTCGGTCCAGGTCACGCTGTTCAGGTAGGGCAGGCTGCCGCCCCCTGGGGCCTTCTCCCAGTAGTAGGTGTTCTTCACCAGCTTGAGCGCCGAGCCCTTGTGCCAGTAGTCCCACTTGAACGGGCCGGTCCCGACCGGCGCGGAGTAGAACTGCGCCGCGGTCTTACCGCCGTAGTTGTTCGGCACGATGCCGTTGGCGAACAGCGACAGGTCGGCGAGCAACGGCGCCCACGGGTACTTCAGGTTGATGACCACGGTGGACGGTGTTGGGTCCTCGACCGACTTGAACGCCGCGTCGATATAGCCCCAGCCGGACGCGGCCGCCATCGTCTGCTCGAGGGAGAACTTCACGTCAGCGGACGTCATCGGTGTGCCGTCGGAGAACTTCACGCCCGACCGCAGGGTGAAGGTGTAGCTCTTGTGGTCTGCCGACTCGGTGTACCCGGTCGCCAGCCACGGCATCTCGCTCTTGCCGTTCGGGGTCACCGTGTACAGCGGCTGAGTGATCTGCTCGAGGATCCAGATCGAGTTGTTGTCGAAGACAGTGGACTCGTCCATCGACTGGGCGTCCTGCGGGTTGGCGAACGTCAGGTTGCCGCCGTAAACCGGCTTGCCGTTGCTGCCGCCGCCGGACGAGTTGCTGGACGATGGGGCGGTCGACCCGCACCCGGCGACTACCGCCAGTGCAGAGCCGGCTATCAGGGCTTTGAGAAGAGCGGATCGGTGTCTCACATGCAGCTCCCGGGGTATGCGGGGCGGCGGCTTCGCCGCCGCTGTGATGCTGTACAGAATCGGCCGGTTTGAGGCTTCCGGCCCGGAATGACACTTCGCTGTGCCGCGCTCAAACTCGTACGCAAACCTTTGCCTAACCCAATGTGCGGTACAGGTGAGCCGGTTGTAAATAGTGCGCTAGCGCTCTTTACATGGCGTTACGGTGTTGTAACGTTCACGCCGTGCGATACCTCGTTCTCGGATGCGGTGCGATAGGCGGGACGGTAGCAGCCGGTCTGGCCCGTGACGGTCATGATGTGCTGGTCTGCGACGCTGACCCGGCAGTCGTCAGCGCGGTTAACGAGGCAGGCATCCGGATCGAGGGCCCGGTCGAGCAGTTCACCGCGCTCGTGCCCGCCGTGGCACCTGCTGATCTCCCGGATCAGATCAGGGGTCCGGTGCTGGTCGCGGTTAAGGCGCAGCACACGGCAGCGGCCGCAGAACTGCTGGCAGGGCGGCTGGATGGCGAAGGCTTCGCCGTGTCGCTGCAGAACGGCCTGACCGAGCCAGTCCTGTCCGCCGCGCTCGGACCGGACCGGGTCGTCGCAGGCGTGGTCAACTTCGGCGCGGACGTACTCGAGCCGGGAGTCGTGCTGCGCGGCAACCGGGCCACGTTCATGATCGGTGAACTGGACGGACGGCTCAGTGACCGGGTATCCGCGCTAGCCGCCGACATCGCCGATGCGCAGCCGACGGCCGGCATCCTCGGCTACATCTGGGCCAAGGAAGCCTACGGGGCGATGCTCTTCGCCACAGCGGTCAGCGACCTGCCTATCCACACGGTGCTTGCCGACCTTGCCTACCGCCCGCTGCTGACCGCCGTGGCGGCCGAGGTACTCGCTCAGGCGCCGGTCCCGGCTCTGCCACTGGACGGGTTCGACCCGGCCGACCTGGCGGGCTCGCTGGACCGGCTGGCGGGGTTCAACCGGAAATCGGTCAAGACGCACTCGGGCATCTACCGCGACCTCGCGATACGCCACCGCAAGACCGAGGCCGAGGCGATACTCGGCCCGCTCGAGGGCTTCTTGCTGCGCCGGGTCGGGGATCTCATCGCCGCGATCGAGCGCGGCGAGCGCACCTGCTCCCGAGCGAACCTTGACCTGCTCGCCGCCTTCGAGCGGCTCGACCGGCTGGGAAGGCCGTTGAATGCCGTCGTGTCCGTCGCGGGCGCACCGTCCCGAGCGCCGGCCGCCGGCTGGCCGGCCAGCCAGTCGCGATCAAGGACATTGTCGCGGTAGCTGGCCTGCCGACACGCTGCGGTAGCCCTGCCAGCGATCCCGCGCCTGCGAGCGCCGACGCCGAACTCGTGGCGCGGCTGCGTGCCGCGGGCGCCGAGGCGTTCGCCACCTCCCAGTGCCTGGAGTACGCGGCTGGTTTCGCCAACCCAGAGATCGGTGACACCCGCAACCCCCGCGACCCGTCGCGTACCTCCGGCGGCTCATCTGGTGGCTCAGCCGCCCTGGTCTCGGCCGGCGTGTGTGACCTGGCGATCGGCACCGATACCGGCGGCTCGATCCGGATCCCGGCTGCCTACTGCGGGATCGTGGGCCTCAAGCCGACCTACGGCCTCGTCCCGCTGGACGGAGTTTTTCCGCTGTCGCCGAGTTGTGATCACGCCGGGACCCTCACAGCGACGGCCGCCGACGGCGCGGCGCTGCTCGCGGTCATTGCCGACCTGCCCCCGCCGCCTGCACAGCCGCGGCCGGCCGCGGCCGGCGCGACGATCGGCGTGCTGGCGGCACAGCTGGCCGATCCATCGGTCACCTCCGAGGTTCGCGCCGCCCTCGACGCGGCGCTCGCCACGCTCGTTGCGGCCGGCTTCCGCGTGACCGAGATCCGCCCGCACTGGCTCGCGGAGCTGCCGCGCTTCGAACACGCCCTGGGAGTCATCGTCGGATACGAGGCCTTCCGGGTTCACGAGCATCGCGACACCAGCAAGTACGCCGACGGAACCAGGGCACTGCTGGAGTTCGGCCGGTCGGTGACGGCGGCGCAACACGCCGATGCGTTCGCCGTCCGGGCTGAGCTAGCGGCCGCGATCGACGCGAGCCTCGACGGCGTCGACGTCCTGGCCGGGCCGACGGTGGGGTATTGCGCGCCGGAAGAGGATCCGCCGTTCGGCGTCGGTGACGATAGCGCCGAGGGCCGGTTCACTGGCCCCTATAACCTCTCCGGGCATCCGGCGGTCTCCGTTCCAGTGCCCGTTTCCGGCCTTCCAGTGGGTTTGCAGCTGGCAGGCCGGCGGGGGAGCGACCTGACCTTGCTAGCGATCGCGTCAGCCGCCGAAGGCGCGCTGGCAGCTGCAGTGTGAACCGATTGGCCAAAGAAGGAGTAGCAATGCCACCGACCGTAACGCGCCGTAGCCTTGAGCTGGCTGGCCTGAGGGTACCGCTTGTCGAGGTAGCCGGTTCGCAGGACGGTCCGCTGCTGACTGTCATCGCCGGCGTGCACGGCTGCGAGTACGCGTCGATGGACGGCGTGCGGCGCTGGCTGCGCGGGCTGGAGACCAGGGATATCCGCGGCCGGGTCCGTGCTGTCCCGGTGCTGAACGTGACCGCGTTCGCCGCACGGACGCCGTTCGTCGTGCCGGAGGACGGCAAGAACCTGAACCGGTGCTTCCCCGGCGACCGCGCGGGCACGCTCGCCGAGCGGCTGGCCTACGACGCCTTCACGCAGCTCATCACCGGCTCGGACGCCTATGTCGACGCACATTGCGGTGACATGGTGGAGGCGCTGCAGCCGTTCGCCCTCTACGAGGCGGGCCCGGCGGAGGACCGGGCGCAGAAGCTGGCCGCTGCTTACGGCCTGCCGTACGTGATCCGGCAGGTCGCAGGGCCCGATCGAGCCGTGTCGGGCACCAGCAGCGGCGCGGCAGCGGCAGCAGGCATCCCGGCAATTACCGCTGAGGCCGGTGAGTGCGGTCTGGTGCAGGCGGACGCGGTGGCGATGCACGTGGCAGGCCTGAACGGCGTGCTCGAAACCCTCGGCATGGCCGATGCAAGCCCCGGCGGCGACGCATCCCAGCCTGGGCAGACACAGCGGGAGCAGACTGAGCTCGGCCGGTTCCTGTGGCTGCGTTGCAAGGATGCTGGCTGGTGGGAGCCGACTGTCGGCGCCGGTGGCTCCGTCGCAGCCGGCCAGGTCATCGGCACGGTCAGCACGCTCGACGGATCCGCGGTCCTGGAGGAGATCGTCGCTCCGGCGGACGGCGTGATCATCTTCCTGACCAGCTCGCCGGCGGTCGCAGCGGACGGGCTTCTGCTCGGCCTCGGTGCTAGCTGACCAGGGGCTACAGCGCTCGCCCGGTCACCTTGCCGACCGCGATCCGGACGACGACCCGGACCGCGCCGGGGCGGTCCGGCGCGGGGTCGCGGCCGTCATATTTCCAGGACAGCTGGGTATCCATCTGCCGGCCGACATCCTGCGTGATGGCCGACACCCGGCCCCGTAGCTCGACGTAGTTCTCCGGATCGGCCGAGTCGATCACGGTGATGCTGACGCGCGGATCGCGCACCACGTTGCGGTGCTTTACCCGGCCCTCCACGGTCGTGAAGAGCACGCCGTCGTCGTCGCGGCCGATCCAGATCACCGAGGTCTGCGGGCTGCCGTCCGCGTTCACGGTGGCCAGTACCGCGTAGTTCTTGCCATCGATCAGGGCGAGCGTTGGCCCAGTCAGCGCGATCGTCATGGCCGAACGCTAGCAGCGCCGCCGCGGTCCGTTAATCGATACCTGGCAGGCCCAGGAGGTCCTGCAGCGCGGCCTGACCGGTGTCGGTCAGCCGTACTGCCCGCCCGGATCCGATCCGTGCCACCCAGCCGTTGTCGAAGAACTTCTGGCATAGCCTCGCCCCGGCCGTCCCGGCGAGGTGCTGGCGCCTCTCCGTCCAGTCCAGACATCCGCGGGCGAGGGGCCGTTTGCCGGGCCGCAGTTCCTCAGGCGCCAGCCCGAGGGTTTCGGTCAGCCAGGCCAGGCCCGCCTTGGTGAGGGCGAAGCCACCGGTCTGGTCCAGCAGTCCAGCCGCGGTCATCCCGTCGGTCACGGCGACGCCGAGGCGCCCGGCGAAGTGGTCGTAGCAGGTGCGGCCTCGCCGCATGGCCGCGTTGGCGGTCACCGCCCGCAACCCGCGCGCCGAGTCCGGCCGAGGCTCGAGCCGGGCCGACAGATCCTCAAGAAGGTGCGCGACCGAGGGGTCCGCAAGCTGCACGTAACGGTGACGACCTTGGCGGCGCTCGACGAGCAGGCCGCCGTCGACCAGGCGGTGCAGGTGCTCAGTTGCGGTGGACGGCGCCACGCAGGTGTGAGCTGCCAGCTCGCCCGCGGTCCACGCGCGGCCGTCGAGCAGCGCAAGACAGATGGCCGCCCGTGTCTTGTCCGCAAGCAGAGCTGCCAGCGATGCCAGGTCGGAGGCTGAGGTCATCCTTCCATTCTCGGCCGAAATGGTTCGGCCGGCACCGAATAGTCGCGGCCGTAGCGTTGGCCGCATGCAGCGGATCAGCGGCCGCGATGCCGCACTTGCCGTCCTGACCGACCCGGCCTTCATCGTGCCTCCGGTCCCGCCCGCATCCGCTGGCGTCGCCTGGCTACGCGCTACGGTTGCCCGCTTCAGCAGCGGAACCGTGCATGAGCGCAGGCGCGGGCTGGTGATTGAGCTCCTGGACACGATCCCCCTGGAATCTCTTCGGGCCTCTGGCCAGGAGCACCCGGTGGCGATCCTGGGTCGCGCTGTCGGTGCCGATCAATCTGTGATCGATCTGGTGCGGGATGTCGCGCAGGCCTACCAGCCGGGTACTGGCGATGAATCCCGCGCTGACGTGGCCGTCGACAAACTGGTGGCGGTCTTCGGTGGTGCCTTCGACGAGCCGACCGCGGCTCGCATCGGGCTGCTGGTGCAGGCGTGCGAGGCCACAGCCGTCCTGGTCGAACGGGCCAGACATCGCCCCGTCCACGAGGTGCTGCGCGAGAACCCGCCGGTCCAGGCGACTAAGCGGCAGGCTCTGGCCGCGATGACCGTTGATGATGTCACGATCGAAGCGTGCGAGGTGGTACGGGTGTGCCTGGCTGACGATCTGGCGTTCGGCGCCGGGTCCCACCGCTGCCCCGGCCGCGCGCACGCCCTGGCACTCGCCGGCGAAGCCCTGGCAGGAGAAAGGTCATGACCGATTTCGCTGCTCTGCACCGCGCCGGCGACCCGCTCATCCTGCCGAACGTCTGGGACGTCGCCTCAGCTCGTTGCCTGGCCGAGGCCGGCTTCCGCGCTCTGGGGACCACGAGCCTCGGCGTCGCGGCCGCAGCGGGCCTGCCCGATGGCGCCGGCGCCATCGAGGCCGAAACGCTGCGCCTCACCCGCAGCCTGGCCGCGCTGCCTGTTCTCATCACCGTCGACATCGAAACCGGCTCGGTCCGCGCCGCCGTCGCCGTTGCCGAGGCAGGCGCGGCCGGGGTCAACATCGAGGACGCCATGGCCCCTGCCGAGGCGCACGCCGCGCTGATCCGGTCGGTGAAGCGGGAACTGCCGAAACTATTCGTCAATGCCCGCACCGACACCTTCTGGCAACGGCCCGGCGACCTGGCCGAGACCCTGGACCGGGTACGCCGCTATGCCGACGCCGGAGCCGACGGGGTCTTTGTTCCCGGCCTGGCCGAGCCCGCCGACATCGCCGCTGTGGTGGCGGCGGTCGACATACCGGTCAACATCTTGTTCCTGCCCGGCCGCAATACCATCGCCGGCCTGTCGCAGCTGGGCGTGCGGCGGGTCAGCACCGGCTCCCTGCTCTTCCGCGCCGCCCTGGCGGCCTGTGCTGAGGCGGCCGTAGCAGTCCGCGACGGCCGCGTCGTGAGACCCGGCCTTCCGTCCTACACACAGGTCAATGCCTGGTCACGCCAACAAACTCCGAAGGGCGGGCAACCAGACGCCGGCACCACGGACTCATAGCTGTGTGATGATTTCACCTGAGCATCGCCTCCCGTGCTCGCGAGTCCGCCGGTGACCGGACAGCGCGAGCCGGAGTTCGACGAGTACGTCGGGGCGCGGCTGTCCTCACTGCGGCAGCTCGCCTTCGTGCTGAGCCGGGACTGGCACCAGGCCGACGATGTCGTTCAGGGCGCGCTGACCAAGCTTTACCTGCACTGGCCCAAGGCAAGGGCCGCGACCAGCATCGACGCCTATGCGCGCACGATCCTCATCCGCGAGTTCCTGCGACAGCAGCGCAGCAGCTGGGCCCGGCTGGTCAGCGTCACCAGCCTGCCCCCGGACCGGCCGGGAAGGACTTCCGACGCCGACACCGCGCTGGACCTGACCGCCGCGCTCGCCACGCTTCCGGTCCGGCAGCGGGCGACGCTTGTGCTCCGGTTCTACTGCGACCTCAGCGTCGAGCAAAGCGCCCGGGTGCTCAACTGCTCGCCGGGGACAGTCAAGAGCCAGACCGCCAAGGCCCTGCAGGCGCTGCGGCGGCTGCTGCGCACCGAGTCTGAGATCGACGGCACGCCTGGCCCGGCTGAGCTGGCATTGTCACGCCGCCCTGCGCAGCCTGCGAGGAGGACATCGTGATCGAAGCACAGCTGCGCGAGCACTTCGGCGAAGCCGCGGCGACGTGCCAGCCCCCGGCGGCGATCAGCACGAGCGCGGCCAAGCAGCGCGCCCGCCGGTCCCTTCGCCGGCGCCGCGCAGGCGCCGCGACGCTATCCGCTGGCGCGGTCGTTGCCGCGGTCCTCGCCGCAACGCTGGCCGGGGCGAGTTCCGGGCCCCCGTCCCGGCAGGGCACCGCCAGCCAGACATCGCTGCAGCCGCCGGGCCCGGCTAGTTTCGACGTGGCAACCAGCAGGCTGAGCTTCGCCTGGCTGCCACCCGGCATTCGCGTCGAGACACAGACGTCCAGCGCCACCAGGCTGTCCGCAAGCCTGGCAGCCCACGGGAACTGGACCGTCAGCGTGCTCGCGGCCGGGCAGTGCCGGCTATCCATGCGGACCCTCCGGTGCGGAGGGCAAGCCGTCGCCTACCCCTCTGTGCGAGCGGCAGAAGTCGACGGCGGAATCGCCTACTGGGGCAGCTATGCCCCGGACACCAACTTCGCGTCGCTGAGCTTCGAGTACGCCGCGGGCAGCTGGGCAAACATCGTCTACTGGACCGCCCCGGCGACGGGATGGTACACCCACGCGTCGCGGGGCGAGATCCTCCGCATCGCGCGCGGCCTCACGCTAACCCGCGGCGCGCCCGTGCTGCTCCCGGTGCGCCTCGCCGGCCTGCCGGGCTGGAAACTCACCTATACCGGGTGGACGTGGAATGCGGTCTCAGGTGGCTCGGTGACTGCCAGACTCGCCCCGGCTACGGGCGCAGCCCTGCCTCGGTCCGGGCGCAGCGCGGTAACGGGCAACCCCTCGGTCGTCATAGCGCCGGCCAGCGCGCGCCAGACCTGCGACGTTTATCCCCCCGCCCGGCATCTGATCATCAACGGCGACCCGGTCGTCATCGAAACCCAGGCGGTCTATTCGCCCGGCGGCACGCCGAACGGCCTGCGACCGGAACTCCAGTCGGAAACGCTGTGCGCCGCTGACGCCGGCGGGCTGATGGTCACGCTGTCCGCCTCCGGCACGCGTCAGGCGACCCTGACCTCGCTCTTCAGTCACCTGCGCCCGGGACCCAAGGCATCGAGCTGGACCGGCACGCCTTGAAGGCGGTCACGGAATGTCAGAAGGCATGGCTAGGGTCCTCGCATGACAACCGATGATCTGACTCACGACCACGACGGGCGGCACGACTTCGACTTCCTGCATGGCACCTGGCATTCTCGGCAGCGGCGGCTGCGAGAGCGGCTGACCGGCTGCGATGAGTGGGACGAGTTCGCTGCGGACCTGCACTGCACGCCGGTGCTCGATGGCGCAGGGAACTTCGACGAGCTCACCTCGCCGGTCATGGGATACAAGGGCCTGGCGCTACGGCTTTACGACGAGACGGATAAGACCTGGTCTATCTACTGGGTCACTGGCGGTGCCGGCGGTGTCGAGCCCCCGGTAGTAGGCCGGTTCGTCGACGGAACCGGCGACTTCATCTGTCCGGACTCGCATCAGGGCACGCCAGTCCTTGTCCGCTACCGCTGGTCGGAGATCACGACCAGCAGCGCCCGATGGGAGCAGGCTTTCTCCACCGACGACGGCGCGACCTGGGAGACTAACTGGACCGCCGACTTCACCCGAGCATCTGGCTGAGCCCTCAGCTGAGAGTCGCCGCCGGTCAGGGACCGAGATCGGCGAGGGCGGCAGCGGTGGCAGGCCGGGAGTCTGTTGCCGCCTGGACGAGAGAGTTGGCACTCACCGCGGAGTATCCCAGCGACATGGCGTCCACCTCCAGGTTGCCGCGCCATGTGATCACCTGTGCCAAGTCACGGGCGGGGCCGGGCAGCAGCCACAGGCCGGGTCTCAGCTCGCGGCAACCCTCGTGCGGCGCGGTGTCGCCGCAGTCCATCGGCTCCCCGTCAGGTCCGGGCTTCGTCGGCGCAGTCGTCGCGGGAGTAAAGCTGACGGTGAAGGCCGGCAGGCGGGAAAGCGCGGACGCGCCGGGTGTATCCGATGACATGCCTATGGACAGCTCGCCGTTGACCGCATCGGCGCCGGATGCGGGGATCACCGGCCGCGACCGGCAGCATTAGCGGGAACCGGAGCGCTGCTAGCTGCCGCTCGCGGGCGTCCTGCTGGATCCGGGATTGGATCAGGCGGGGAGCCGCGAACGCGCCGGCAACGACTATCGCGATCGCGACGAACCCAGCGATCTGTGCAATGCCCGAATCAACCATGAGCGCGAGCGACGTCAGCCCCGCGCCAGCCGCGAGCGCGGTCGTCCACGCCGGAGGCGGTGTTCCGCCAGGTATCCCGACGCCGACGGCCCAGATGAGCATGGCTGCGAGCACGCAGCCAACCGGGATCGTCAGCCGCTTCGGCCGGACCTGGAGCAGGAAGAACCCGAGGAAGACACCGGCGCGAATGACCAGACTGCTACCGAGTACCGCCACTGCCGCCTGGCCGACGGGGAGGCAGAATGCATCGAAGCCAGCGCCCCGGCAGGCCTTCCCGGCCGCTTCCCACCCAGCGTGCCAGATGCCCGCTACCCCGGCTCCCACGACGACCCCGGTGAGCCCGGCACCAGCGGCCCGCCCGGCTCTCAGGTACCAGGGCCCGGCCCGGGCGCTACCGGCCGCGTCCGCCATGGACATGACTGTGACCGCACATCATCACAACCAGGACGCGTACAGATCACGACCAAGGAGGCGCCTCGCCGGCTCGATGCCTGGAGCGACCAGGTACCGCAGCGACAGGAGCCATCCGATGCAGGCGACAGACGACAACATCACTTCCTGGCAACCCGAGCAGGTAACTGACCAGGCGCACCGTCCCGCCAGCGACCCCGCCAGCGCCTGGGCGCGGGGGAGGCGGCGGCTCACGCCATGGGCCTACTCGCACATCCGTGTCCTTGCGGCCCTGCGGCTCACCATTGGCTTTTTCCTGGCCGGCGTTGGCGCCATGTTGCTCGCTCACGGCCACGACGGGTGGGCCGTAATACCACTAGCGGGCGCGGCACTGCATTTCTCGGTCGGCTGCCTGGACATGACCGTCATCCGCTACGCACCTCCCCGCGCCTGAGCTCGCACCATCTTGATGCGTGCTAGGCGTGCTGGCGGCAAACTCTCCAAGACGTTTCGAGGCCGATTCCGGATTCGGATTCGGTCTCGAAGCCTGAGTGCGCAGCCTGGGCAGGCGGTGGACAGCCCCGCGCTCGAGTGGGCGCTGAACGGCTGCGCAACGGGCGATACTTGGAGCGTGCGTAGGTCACTAGATCCCGGTCGTGGCCGAAGGGCCAGCCTGACCTTCGTCGCCTGCTGGGCGATTCCCGGGGCGGCGTTTTGTGGGTGGCAGTTCTACCAGGGCCTTGTTCCCGCCCAGCCCGACGGCTGGGGTGGGCCGGGCGGCACGATCGGGGCATTGGTCGATAATCTCGTGATCGCCTACGCCTTGTTCTGGCTCTGCCTGCCAGGTGTGCTTCTGATCGTCGGCGTCGTCCAACTCGTGCGCACTGCGCGACGAGGCTGGCCTCGGTGGGCTGCGGGTGTCGTAGCAGGCATAGGGCTGGATCCAATCGGCCTGTGGTCAATGGGCACAGGAAACGGCCGCGCAGGTTGGCCGTCACTCGCAGTCAGCATCGGCTACCTTGTCGTAGGCGCGGCGCTTCTTGCGATCTTGCTAGCTGTGCCGCGGACTCTCGGCTCTGTCAAGGTCAGGCCCGCTGTTTAAGCTCGCGGACTTGTCGTCTGACTCGTTGCATGGTCTGGGAAACCTGCCGTAGTGCTATCAGCCACGGGCATGAAACACATTCCCACGAGGGCGTTCTCATCCGGCCCGATGACGACCTCGCGCTCCCGCTCTGACAGGACCCGCCAGCCGAGTGCTCGCGCCCAGAATCGCGCGAGCCCTGCTCGGTCACCGTCACGAGTCAGTTACGTCCGGCCTCGAGGATCGGACGAAAGTTGCATGACCGCACGCGAAGTCGCGCCCATGGTAGGCGCCTTAACGCGACCGATGGCCCTGCCTGCCCCGCAGCTGGCGCTAGCGGTTGCCACAATTGTGATCTTGGGTGTCGCCCGAGCGCGGCATCGACGGAACTTCGGCCCGCGCTCAGCTCGGCTCTGGCTGCTCGCGCCGCTCGGCAGGCATGCCGCCCTGCGAGTTGCACGCGCATTCGGTTTCGCTGGCGGGGCCGCGCGGGCTGGCCGAGCGCTGCTTGCGCTTCCTGCTGGCGCGCTGTTCTTGTTCTGCTTCTGGCGAGCGGGCGTCCAGGTCCGATTCACGCCGCACGAACCCGGCTGAAGCTAACGCGCCGCCGGCCGCTCTTCCACGGGCAGGCCCAGGCCGCGAAGCAATTCGCCCAGGTTGCCGAACCGCGCGTCGTCCGGCAGCGAGGACACCAGGTCGACCAGCCGCTGCCCGGAGTCCTGCGCATTCAGGACTTCGAGCAGATGCGACCGAGTCGCCGGGAACGCGGTCCGGTTCAGCCGGCGGGCCAGGTCGCTTCGCAGCTCGATTGCCTGCCAGTCCTCTAGCGGCTGCGTGCCTGCGAACCTGCCCTCCGGAGCCCAGCGCGCACCTCCGTCCGTCTCCGCCGACTCGGGGTCAGGCCATTCGTCGCTGCGGGCTTGCAAATCGCTGCGGTCCTGGCGCTTGATGGCGTCATCCTCCACTGGTCCGTGCTTCGCGCTGGCCTGTTCGCTCATCGGCATACCCTCGCTTACCTGGACAACCCGGACCGGTCCGGGTCGGCTTGGCGGTTAGCCAACGGCTCATCCCCGCTGGCGGCCCGCGGAAACGTCCCGGCTCCGCTGCCTCGTTCGTTTAGGCGAGGCGAGCGGCCAGCAGCCGGTACAAGCGCGGGAAGCTGGCTTTCACCCGCGCTGGAAGCGTCAGCCATAGCGGTACGACGACGTCGTCGCGACCATGGCAGACGGCCGCCACGATGGCCTGCGCCGCCGCCTCCGCTGTTATCAGCCTCGGGTACCGTCGCTGGTAGGGCTCGTTGCGCCGCTCGAAGTAGGCAGTATCGACAACACCGGGACTCACCAGGGTGACCCCGATACCGGCCGGCCGCAGTTCTGCGCGCAGCGCGTCGGCCAGGCAGGACAGGCCTGCCTTGGTAGCTGAGTACCACGCCTCGCCGGGCACTCCGACCAGTCCGGCGACTGACCCGACGAAGACCAGCCGGCCGCGACCGGACTGCAGATGCGGTATCGCCGCGCGCGCGAGCTGAGCTGCGGCACGCAAGTTGACGTCCAGCACCGCGTCGATGTCGCGCCTCGCTCATCGACGCAAACGGCACCCGCCCAGCCAATGCCTGCGTTGGACACCAGCAGGTCCAGCCCGCCAAGGCTGGTGGCAGCGGCGTCGATCGTCCGGCTGTGCACATCCCGGCTCACGCAAGTCGCCGGGCAGGCACACGGCGTTCGTGGCCGCCGCGACCTGCTGAAGCGCGGCAACGTTGCGGCCAGCGATCGCCACCCGGCTGCCGCGGGCTGCGAACGCCCTGGCGGTGGCGGCACCGATGCCGCTCGACCCGCCGGTGATCACAGCTCGCAGTCCGGACAGGCCTCGCGTTCCTGCCACGGTCATCACCTCCGGGACAGCGGGAGATGGACGTACAGCTCTTTCCGGTCTGGCGCCGTCACCGGGTGCTCGGATGGCGGCGGCAGCTGATATTCGACCGGTTGAAGATGCTCTGAATATTGTCGGTCGGCGTTGTACACCTTGTCGAACTTCCAGATCATCCTGGCGAAGTTGGTCTGTCCGCTCAGCAACTGGCGGGCGACGATGCCGGTGGTCTTGACCAGCGCCGCTGCGCCAAGGTGCTTGCGGGCCAGGACGGCCTGTGTTCTGACCAGCTCGGCGTAGAACAGGTCCAGCGGCAGCCGGGTCGGCAGCACGGCATGCTGCACGTCAAAGAGGCGGTAGTCCAGCGTGGTCAGGCGCCGCGACTCGGTAAGCCAGGTCTCGGTGCCAGGGTAGGGCGTCTGGACGGTGATGTTGACGATCTCCGGCACGCTCATCGCCCAGTGACGCACGAACGCGAAATGCGCCTCGTCCCAGTCCGGGTCGGCGATGATGTTGATGGCCACCGACAGCCCGATGGACCGGGCCACCTCCAGGGCCTTGTTGTTGACCGATGGCGTCGTGCGCTTGCGGAACGCGGCGAGGCCCTCTTCGTCGAGCGCCTCAAGGCCGAGGAACATGTAGTTGAGCCCGAGCCGCTTCCAGCGACGGAACACTTCCTCGTTGCGGATCAGCACGTCACAGCGGGTCTCGAGGTAGTAGTCCTTGCGGATCCGGCGGCTGCTCGAGCTGCCGCGCGATCTCGTCGCCCTGCTCGGCCTTGATGAAGGCCACGTCGTCGACGATGAAGACGCCCGGTTCGCGTGATGCGGGTCATGTCCTCGACCGCCGCGTCCGCCGACAGACGGCGGTAACTGCGCCCGTAAAACGTCCAGGCGCTGCAGAACGAGCAGTCCCACGGACACCCGCGGGTGAACTCGATCGACGCGGCAGGGTCCATCACCCCGATGAAGTACTTACGGCGGCGACCGCCGAGATGCCGGGCGGGCAGATGATCGTCCAGACTGTGCAGCATCTTCGGCGGGCGGCCTGGCCCGTCGGCGGTGACAGCCCCCGGTACCTCTGCCAGCGCCCGGTCCGGCAGCGCGGCCAGCAGCGCCGGGGCGCCTGTCTCGCCCTTCGCCCTTGAGCACGACGTCGATGGCTCCGTCCGCGTGGCCGAGGACTTGCTCGGCGACGAACGACACGCTGTGGCCGCCGACGAAGACCACGCAACCGGGAAGTAGTACCTTGATCCACTTGGCCAGGTCCACGACCTCCGGCACATTGGCCAGGTAGTTGAGGCTGAAGCCGACGGCGTCGGGCCGGAACTCGGCGAGCTGGCGCCGCAGCTCTGCCTGCGCGGTAGACCTGCAGGTCGACCAGCCGGACATCGTGACCATCGGCCAGCAGCGGCCGACGCCACCCGCTCCAGGCCGAGCGGCTCGAGCCGCAGGAAGATCTCGGAGTACATCAGCGCGCTCGGATGCACTAGCAGGACACGCATGAACTACGCTTCCCTTCACGGCCGGGCCGTCGATGGGGATGCCGCGGCGGCGCGGTCAGGGCGCTCGGACGCGCGGCCCGCCGGCCCAGGAAGCGAACGAACTCGGCACCCTCCCGCAGCCTCCGGCCGGCCATGCTTGGCTGGCGGACCATCTCGGCCGACATCTCGGCGAGCTTGCCGGCCCGGAAGTAGAACCGCTTGTAGAAGGTCGTCGACCGAGTCGAGGATCTCGGTATGCCCGAGATGCGGATAGGACAGCGCTGCCAGCTGAGTGCCCGCCATCGCTGACCAGGGCGCCGCCGTCGTCGTCGGGCAGCCACCCGTTGTCCTTCGCGCGCT
This sequence comes from uncultured Actinomycetota bacterium, assembly GCA_963831615.1. Lineage (GTDB taxonomy): Bacteria > Actinomycetota > Actinomycetes > Streptosporangiales > Streptosporangiaceae > JAJYUU01. The sequence goes on from CAWHQU010000013.1 coordinate 68,177, forward strand.
GGTACAGCTCGGTGCCCGGGTAGGGAGCCGCTACCGAGACCTGGATCGTGTGCGGGTTGACCTCCCTGGCGAAGCGGATCGTCTCCTGGATGGTCTCCTGGGTCTCGCCGGGCAGGCCGAGGATGAAGGTTCCGTGCACGGTGATGCCCAGGTCCCGGCAGTCGCTGGCGAACCGCCGCGCCCGGTCGACGCGCAGGCCCTTCTTGACGTTGTTCAGGACCTGCTGATTGCCGGATTCATAGCCGACCAGCAGCAGTCGCAGCCCGTTATCGGCCAGTACCTCGCAGCGTCTCGCGGGGCACGTTGGCCTTGGCGTTGCACGACCAGGTGATGCCGAGCCGGGCCAGGCCGCGGGCGATGGCCTCGGCTCGCGGGCGGTCGTCGGTGAACGTGTCGTCGTCGAAGAACAGTTCCTTCATCTGCGGGAACAGCTCGGACCGCGAGGGCGGCCTCGGCCAGCACGTTGGCCACGCTCCTGGTCCGGTACAGGTGACCGCCGACCGTCTGCGGCCAGAGGCAGAACGTGCACCTGGACCGGCACCCCCGGCCGGTGTACAGCGACACGTACGGGTGGCGCAGGTACCCGATGAAGTAATCCTCGGGCCGCAGGTCACGCTTGTACACCGGCACCACGAACGGCAGGCTGTCCATGTCGGTGACCATCTGGCGGTCGGGGTTATGGATTACCTGGCCGTTCGCGGCGCGGTAGCTGATGCCGTCGATGGCTGCCAGCGGGCGGTCCTGTGCCACCTCGGCGATGGTGAAGTCGAATTCCTCCCGCGCTACGAAGTCGATGACGGGTGACGCCTGCAAGGACGGCTCGGGCTCGACCGCAACCTTGGGTCCCGACGAACCCGACCAGCAGGGACGGGTTCGTCGCCTTGAGAGCCTCGGCCACTTTGACGTCGCCGGCGAAGGTCGGCGAGCTGGTGTGCAGGACGGCCAGGTCATGCTGGCGGCCGAGCGGGACCACGTCGGCCAGGCTGAGACCGGCCGGGGGAGCGTCGATCAGCAGGCTGTCCGGCACGATCGCGGCAGGCTGAGCCAGCCAGGTCGGGTACCAGAATGACCGGATCTCGCGCTTGGCCTGATAGCGCGCGCCAGCACCGCCGTCGAACCCTTCGTAGGACGGAGGATTCAGGAAGAGTGTGCGCATACCGGATGTGCCCCCTGTCATCGGTAGCTGTCGTGCTGCGGTGCCAGCGCACCTACCCGCTCGGCTGCCTGATCACGGTCGCTGGCCTGCATGGCGACCTGCGCAGTGCGACCCGGATCCGCCCGCAGGTCCACGCCGATCTGCCGGAACGCAGCCACATAGGCGGGTTCCCAGCGCGGTGGCAGGCCAGACCGTGACGCTGGCCTGGACGTTCTGTCGAGCAGCGCCAGCGCGCTGGCGGTGACCCCGGCAGGAGACGGACCGCAGACGTCTGCAGCGCCCATCTCCAGCTCGTGCTGCAGGTTGTCCCGGCCGTGCCCGGGCATGACGTCCAGCAGCAGCAGCGGACGGCCGACGACACGAGCCTCGCTGCACGTCACAGCACCTGGCAGGGCAAGGACGACGTCGGCGGCGGCCATCAGCTCGGGCACCCGGTCGGTGAAGCCGAACGGCATGACCCGGGGCGATGTGCGGGCCAGCGCTCGCAGCTGACGCTCGACCGCCCGCTGACGTCCGGCCACAGCCAGCACGTGCACGCCTGCCTCCGCGAGCGCGGCGACGCTCTGCACCAGCGGACCGAATCCCCAGCCGCTGTCGATCACGAGCAGGCACGGGTCGCCAGACGGCATCCCGAGCGCTTTCCGGGCCTCCGGCTGCGACGGCGCCGCGTAGAAGGCGGGCCGCACCGGCGGCGGCACGACCGATACCGCCGCCCGGGGAAGGAAACGGCGGACCGACGCCGCCGCGGCGGGCGACGTGACCAGGAACAGATCGGTCCCTTCGCAGACCCAGATGCCGGTGCAAGGTCACGTCGGTGCACAGCACGACGGTCCGCCGGCCTGGCGTCCTGGCCTTGAGCATGGCGGCGGCCGATGCCCCGGTGGCGAAGACGCTGAGGATCAGGTCGGCAGGGCGCCGGTCCAGATCCGCCGCGAGGGCTGGCACCAGCCGCCCGGCCGCTCGCCGGTCCATGAAGTCCGCCAGCTTGCTTCCAGTCCGAAGGTGCGCAAAGTGCAATCCGTCGTAGATGCCGGGAACAGCGACAAGGCTGCCGAATAGCCGCTCGCCCACCGCTCCGGCACGCGGCCCGAGCAGCGCCATGCTGTCGAGGCTCCGGGTGCGCCACCCCGACTGCTCCAGCAGGCTCGCGCAGCCACGCATCATCATCTCGTGTCCGAGACCCAGCGACCCGGATAGCACCACTGCGTCCGGCACCACGTCACCCCCGTAACGCGTTCGCGAACAGCCTCAGGTATGCCCCGGCGCGGACAGGTGACTCCTGCCCGCCGGATGCGGCTGCCGTCCGGCAGGGGGTTAAGTGGGTTTCAGCCGACCTCAGGCGGCAGCGAACCGGAACCCGAGCCCGTGCTTACGCAGCACGACTCGCAGCCACAGCGCCGAGGCGGCCGCTCCGGCCGCGATGAGCACGACAGTGGCGATTGTCGAGATCAGCAAGAAGGTCGCGGTCGGCTGGGTGGCCAGCAGCGCCGCTAGGACGAGAGCCAGGAGGAGGAAGATCGCCGACCAGAGCCAGGTCGCACCCTGGAAGAAGCGGTGCAAGCCCGGATGCGGGGTGGACGGCTGCCTGAGAGCCACGACCTCAGCGGCCAGCCGGGCAATGATCGGCTTTGGCCCGCCGGCAGTCCGGGCGAAGAGCAGGCTCAGGCATAGATTCCCGGCCGGGAAGTGCAGCAGGAAGATCCACAGCTGGCCGGTACCGATTGCTACCGCTGTCTGCAGCGTGAGCAGGATCGCGGAGATGATTACCAGGCTGGGGACCGACCCGCTGCGGATCTTCCGCACGACTGCGGTGATCCACACCACGGCGACGCCGGCCAGGAGGCCGGCATCCCGCCCCCAGAGCCACGCGCCGATCGCCAAGGCCAGGACGGGCAGTCCGGCTGACTCGATCAGGCTCCAGCCCGTGGTACGCACCAACTGGGCTGGGCGGGGCATTTCCAGGTGGTCGGCCATCACGTTAGCTTAGACGGCCACCCTTACCGGATCGGTTCCCGGCTCGGGTGGCCATCTCGAATCCGGGCTAGAGTTCCTCGACGATCCAGTCGACCATGACTGCCAGCAGGCAGCATGTCCCGGCTAGAAGCAGTCCGATGCGCGCTTGCTTCCCCACAGACTTTCCCCCCTGAGCCGAACCGATGATGGCAGGGCATCCCCCGCGCCATCGGGTTCAAAACTGCGTCCGCCAGCGTGTCGCCTGGTTGAGTCGCCGCTGCAGGGGCTTTGCTGCCGCCAGAGTCCTGCCCGGGCCAGGAGCGAATGTGATGGAGATCATACGAGATAATTTTGGGCGTTTCCCACCCGCCTGGCCGATTCTCGTACTTCACTTGGGTCACAGAAAGCACACCCAGGCGTGCGTGCGATGGTTGCCCCGAGTAACGCGTCGCCCTGACCCCGCGTCACATCCTCGTGCTCTTCTGCTCGCCGGCAGCTGCTAGTAGGCCGGAAGTGTCCTGGGTTACACCGAGCGCACGACCCAGGGTCACCCTTGTCTTCTCGTCGTACAGCACGTCATTCTCCCCGGCACGCGGGCGAGCGCAGCCAAAACTCCAGTCACATCGGTCACAGCCATCGGCGCGGGCGGTCGTTCCGCCTCCCCTTCGGCACGCGGACCGACGGGCCGTCCCGGCTGAAGCTGGGAATCGTCGCCGCATCTGCTGCGGGAGCTGCGGCCGTGGCGGGCATCTCGGTCGGCGTATCGCTGGGTGCGGTTCCGGGGCAGGCGGCTCAGGCGTCGTCGGCCGCACTGCCCGCGGCGGCAGGGCTTGCCGCGGCCGGGGGCCGACCGGGCCACGGCACCATCGATGGCGGCGGCTCGGCCGTGCCTGACCGCACGACGACACGGTCGGCGGGGAGCAGCAAGTCCGGCACGGCCAAGCCAGCACCCGCCCGGGCAAAGTCCGGCGCGGCGGCCGGCCATCAGTCCGCGGCTGACCAATCCGCGCACGCAAAGTCGGCCAAACCCTACGTGTTCTACGACTCAGTCACACCGCAAGCGATCCCGGCCGGGGCAGAAGTTGCGACCTACGCGACCGGAGCGCGCCCGGTCCCGGTCTCTGCGGTGGCCGGGCGGAAGGACGTGCTGTGGATCGACACCCTGGCCACCGATCCCTCGGCGCAGGCCCTCGACGTCGAGCCTGGCTGCGCGTCGCCATCACAGGTACCGGGCTGGATCTCGGCGAAACTTAAGGCTCACCCGCAGGAGCTTGCGATCATCTACACCTCGCTGTCGGAGTGGTCGCAAGTCCAGGCGGACGTCGCCTCGCTGCCGGCGTCGATGCGCTCGGCGATCCGGTGGTGGATCGCCGACCCGACCGGGACGCCGCACATGGTGCCCGGCGCCCAGGCGACGCAGTACTACTGGGGGTCGAGCTACGACATCTCGCTCGCCGAGCCCGACTTCTAGCGGCTGGCCGCAGGCGGCGGGCATACCGGGATCGCCCGAGCAACGTCAGCCGATACCTTGACGCGAGCGACGCTTTGCGCCCAAATAGCCTCCAGGGCGATCAGCGCCCGGCGGCAGAGGAGGCCTGCGTGTCAGCGGACAAGGAGAGCGGCTACCAGGAGATCCGGTACGAGGTCAGCGACCCGGTTGCCACCATCACGCTGAACCGTCCGGAGGTGCTCAACGCCTGGACGGACCGGATGGGCTACGAGCTTCGTCATGCGGTCAGTCAGGCCGAGGCCGATCCCCGGGTCGTCGGGATAGTGATCACCGGAGCAGGACGCGGGTTCTGTGCTGGAGCCGACATGAACAGGCTGTCGGCGCTCAGCTCAGGCGATCGCCGGACTGAGATACCAGCCGGCGATCTCGTCTCTGACCCCGGCGACCCGGCTTTCGGAGACGACCTGCACCTGGGGACCTATACCTACCTGATGTCAGTTCCGAAGCCGGTCATCGCGGCTATCAACGGGCCGGTGGCCGGGATGGGCGTGCCGATCGCGCTGGCCTGCGATCTGCGCTTCATGGCCGAGGACGCGGTCTTGATGACCGCATTCGCACAGCGCGGGCTGATCGCGGAATGGGGCATCAGCTGGATGCTGCCCAGGCTCGCGGGCACGGCGATAGCACTCGACCTGCTGTTCTCCTCCCGCAAGATCTCCGGTACCGAGGCTGCTGCCCTCCACGTGGTGAACGCGGCGCTGCCGCGGGCCGACGTGCTGCCGCATGCCCAGCAGTATGTCCGCGACCTGGCGGCAACCTCATCTCCTGCCTCGATGGCGATCATGAAGCGCCAGGTGTACCAGCAGATGCACGCGGGACTGCTGGCGGCCGAGCGCGAGGCCCGCGGCCTGATGATCGAGAGCTTCGGCCGCCCCGACTTCCGCGAGGGCGTGAGCTCATTCGTCGAACGCCGGTCGCCGCGGTTCGAGCGGCTGCCACCCGGTGCCCCTGACGCGCCGTCAGGGTCAGCCTGACACAGTGACAGACGTCATAACGTAGTTCGCGTCATTTCGGGCATAGCGGTACAGCCTCTGAGCGTTCACAACTAGTAACCGAGAGCACCCAGCACGTGACCGTTGCCCCCGAGGCAACGCACCGCCCTGCCCCGCGTCACCATGCTTCCCCGCTGCCGCCATGCCATCGGCCGGCCGCGCCCTGGGTGCCCGCCGAGCGCTCCCCTCGCGCCCGACGAAAGGCTCGCCTTGCCTTCCCGCTTTCTCGCGTCAGGATCTCAGTCTCGTAATAGCCGCGCAGCCAGCGCCGACCGCCGGCGCTCGCGCCTGCGTATCGGGGCCGCCGCCGCGACAGTAGCGGCCCTCGCAGGCGTGGCGGCCGGAGCCGCCGCCAGCCCGGCCTATGCCGCCGCTAGCACTGCCAGTCTCGACGCGGCAGTGCCGGCCAAGGCAGTCTCGCTCAACGCCGGGCCGGTGCTCGCGGCTCCGGTTCTGGACGGAGCCGGGCCGCTCGCGGTCCCCGCATTCGCCGGGCCCGCGCCGCTCGCGACCGCGGCCATCGGGGGAAGGGGCATTGGCGGAAGCCCGCTTGCCTCACCCGCGCCGGTGCCCGCTGGCTCACACCCGGTGCCTGCGGCAAGCCCCAGGCAGCCCGCGCCCTCCCAGCCGTCCGCATCACCGAGCACCTCGGCCACGCCGGGCCAGCAGCCCGGGAACAGCGTCCAGTCCGGCAATTCCCGGCAGGCCGCACCGCAGAAGCCCTACCAGTTCTACGACTCGGTCGAACCGCAGGACATCCCTGCCGGCCAGAACGTGGCCACGTACGCCACCGGCCCGTTTTCCGTGTCGCAGGCAGAGGTAGCCGGGCGGGGCAAGGTGTTCTGGATTGACACCAACGGAACCGATCCCAATGCGGACGCTTTGGACACCGAACCGGGCGACGCAACGCCGGCAATGGCCGCGTCCTGGGCGTATCGCAGGCTGAAGGCGCACCCGAATTCACTGGCGTGCATCTACACGGCGCTCGCGGAGTGGCCGTCCGTGCAGGCGGAGACCAGCGCACTGCCGGCCTGGATGCAGTCGCGCATCCGGTGGTGGATCGCCAACCCGACCGGCGTCGAGCACCTCGTGCCCGGCTCTGACGCCACGCAGTGGTACTGGGGCTCGACTTACGACATCTCGACGGCTAAGACCCGCCTGTAAACCAGCAGGCAGCAAGAGCTACCGCCGGCCCGTGCCTGAGCGCGGGCCGGCGGTATCCATTTCGGGTCAGGCCGGATGCCGCTCCGAAATCGGGACAGCGCTCCGGATCCATCCCGCGTTTCCTGCCCTGAGCTGATCGTCGTGCTCGGGGCAGAGCATGGCGACGCGCGCGATCGCACCGACGGTGATCTGCCAGGTCGCCGCCCCGAGGTTGGTGCACGGGGTGTGCCAGCTCGTCACGGTCATCATGTCCGGGCAGACGATCTTGCGCCCGGCCCCGCACATGCCAGTGAAGTCATTGCAGCGGGCGCAGAAGCCGAGCCGCGCGCTGACCGGATCGTGGCTTGCTAACCCGCAGTCCGGGCAGGTCCAGCGACCGGGCCGGCCGACCGAACCGGAGATGTCGCGCCCGCGGCGGAAGATGCCGCGTTTCGCCCGTCCGGGACTGTCAGTGGCTGCGCGCATGGCATTACGAGACAACGGCGACCCCGCCCTTCGTAACACCGCCTCTTCCCCCCACAGGTCAAGGCCAGGTGATAGCACCACGCTACGCTGCGAGCCGACTCCGGCGCGTCATCTGAATGATGTACCCCGATATGTATTAGCTGGCTATAGCAGTGCTGACTAGAGCAGGGCTAGCGCGTCCAGGTCGATCGCATGGCGGGCATGGCGGCGCGCCATTGCGGCGAACATGGCATCGCCACGATCGGTCTGCTGCACCATCACCGCTGCGATAATGTCCATCACGATGCCGCTGAAAGCGTGGCGGCGATAGCCAGTCCAGCAGTCGTGCCAGCTCATCTCGGCACCACGGCTGGTCGCCGCGGAGTGATAGCGCCGCACGAGCGCTTCCTCGTACTGCCGCCGCGCGGCTACCGTCAGACTGGACGCGAGGAAATAGGCCAGGTCGGCCGTGCCAGCGCCGAAGCCCGCCGTCTGCCAGTCGAGCACAACCGGTCGCTCACGCCCGAACAGCAGGTTGTCGGCCCGGAAGTCACCATGCACGATTGTCCGCGGCTCGTCCCTCGCGGCTAGATAGCCCGGGGCGCGCGGCAGGAAGTCCTCGATCAGAGCGAGGGTGCCCGGCTCAAGGCGGTCTGCGTAGCGCTCCCTGAACGCCGGGTACAGATCGGTGATCACGGCGGCGAGCAGCGCGGCCGCGTCCGGGCCGGATCTGTTCAGCCAGGGCAGTGCGGCGAGTTCGCTGCTGTTCCAGCCTGCCGCGTGCAAGGCCGCGAGCTCGCGGATTGCCGCGGCCGCGTCATCCGGGTGCAGGCCGGCCAGCTGGTCACCGGGCAGCGCGGGTGCCAGGTCTTCGAGTAGCACCACGTATTCGTCCGGCTCGGCGTCATACGCGGAGTAGTAGCACTCGGGCAACGAGACCGGCAGGCCCGGCGCGAGCTGGCTGTAGAAACTGGCCTCGATCTCGTAAGTACGGAACGCCCTGGCCGCGTTCCGGCTGGCCGCATCCGCCGCGGGCACCTTGGCGATAATCGTCGGCGGCAACGCGGCCGGACCGTCGTAGGTCAGCGATAGCCGGTAGCTATCGGAAACCTGGCCGGTGCCGACCGGCACTGCATCGACAGCCGAGACTGCCGCACCGCCGAGCTGGCTGGCCAGGGCGCGAGTCAGGAAGTCAGCGGTGAGCTCCTGGCCGCCGCACACTGCGGCGGTCACTGGCCGTCACCGGCTTGGTCGGTCAGGTACGACCAGCCATGCTCACGCCAGCCAGGAGGCTGGTTCCACTCCGTCCACCCGTAGCCGGTCCGGCCGTCGTCGGCCGTGAACCGGCAGAGCGCGCGCGGGAAGTGTGCCACCTGGCCGTCCGGAGAGATCATTGCGACGGGAGCGAAGGCCAGCGGGACCGCGGTCAGCGGTGCGCCGGGCAGCCGCAGCCGGGACTGCTGCGGGAAGTCGTCAGCACCGAAGTCGGTGTGCGCGCAGAATCCGCTCAGGTGGCTTACCTCCCCGGAGGGAGGTACTGCGAACGATGGCCAGCTGATCGGGAACCCGATGTTGGCCTGCATGCCGTGAAATGCCGTACCATCGCCCAGCCGGCCCGAGGTCCACAGCCAGGATATGTGCCACCAGTCCCGCTCGCCCCAGCTGTGGTCGCGCTCACCGAAGCCGCGGATCGCCGTCTGCGTGCCGTCGACGCTGACGGTCCCGCTCACCTGGCACGGGATCTCATACCGCGGCAGGTCCTTGTAGGGATAGACGCCGCCAGTCGTAATCCAGTCAAGGTCGAGGACGAGGCGGACCTGGTCGGCAGCGTCAAGGCCGGCATAAGCGGCAGCCGGCTCCGGCAGTACCGCAGCCGCGGCGTCCAGCCCGACCCTGGCTGAGGCGAACGGCTGCGTGATCTCCTGCGTGGCAGCGATTCCGGCAGTTCGCAGTTCCGAGCCGCCGGCCGCCGGCAGTTCCGCCGCGTTCTCAGCGACGAGAATCGCCGGCTGTCCCGGCCGTACGACGCAGGCCCAGTACCAGGCGCGGTCCCAGTTCGGGTACAAGCCGAGGCGCACGTAGCCGCCGATGGATCCGTCCGCTGCTGCGAAGTCGTAGTAGAACGACTCGTTCCACAGCAGTTCCGGGCCGGGCTGGTGTAATTGCTCGTCAGTAGCCGCGAGCTGCCACGTCCCGTGATCGACGATCTTCACCATCGGCAGGCCTCCCTAGGCTGCTGCGTTGCCACGTTAGACGAGGCGTTGCCGGGGATAGCGTTGCGTGGAGGATGGCACAGCAGCGGCCGGACGTCCAGGCTTCAAGCGTGAGCGGCAGGGCCGGCAGTAGGGAGACACATGGATCTCGGATTGACCGGGAAAGCCGCCATTGTCGTCGCCGCCAGCAAAGGCCTGGGAAAGGCGTCCGCGCTGGCGCTTGCGCGAGAAGGCGCCCAGGTTGCGATCTGCGCGCGCAACCAGGCCCGCCTGGCGGCGGCCGCCGCGGATATCCGGGAGGCTACCGGCGCCGATGTACTTGCCGTGCCCGCCGATCTCACCAGCCCGGAAGACATCCATGCGGTGGTAGCGGCCGCAGCCGAACGCTACGGCGGTGTCGACATCCTGGTCAACAACTCCGGCGGGCCGCGGATCGGCCGGTTCGGTGACCTGACCGACGAGGACTGGCGCCTGGCGTTCGAGGTGGTGACGCTGAATTTCGTGCGCTTCGTCCGTGCTGTGGTGCCCTATATGCGGGCGAGGCACTGGGGCCGCATCATCGGTATCCAGTCGAGCTCGGTCAAGCAGCCGGTGGCTAACATCGACCTGTCCAACGGCACCCGGCCTGGCATCGCCGGGCTGATGAAGGCACTGATGCCTGATCTGGCGGCCGATGGCATCACGATCAACCTCGTATTGCCAGGCTCCTTCCGTACTGCCCGGCTCAGTCCTGAACTGGCGGACGGATCTCCGGACGATCCGGAAGTACAGGCCCGGCTAAAATCGCTCGGGGCAGGCATTCCGGTCGGCCGGCTGGGGGAGCCCATCGAACTCGGCGACCTGGTCGCGTTCCTTGCGTCCGAGCGGGCCGCGTACATTACCGGCGCTACCTACCAGATCGACGGCGGCATTATCGCGTCGAACCTGTAGCGGCCGCCACCTGCGGGATTAGCGCCGGCGCCACCAGCGGCGCCGGCGGCCCGTGCCAGCCAGCGCAGTCTCAGCCAGCGCAGTCTCAGCCGAATCATCTTCGGGCGGCACCGCTTCCGCTCCGCATGGCGGTTCGGCCCGCGCGTCGCGCCACTTGCCGACCATCTCCTCGCCGTCGACGAGCGGCACGAAGATCGGCGGCCCGATCGGCAGCCTGCGCCACTCCATGATCCGCTCGTTCAACTCTGCGACGGCATCACGAACCTCTTGCTCGGAGCGGAGATCTGCCACGCTCTCCGCAAGCCGGTCGGCCTGCTTGCGCAGCCTCAGCGGGGTCGGCAGCAGTTCCTCGGTCGAAACGCCCTCGCGGCGCACCCAGTCGATCACCCAGGCATCGGGATCGTCTAGATCTCCGCGGCCGCGCAGCGGCTTGCCCGTGCCGGCCAGGTTGTCAAAGGCTCCCCGCTCGGTCGCGTCGCTGATCTGCTGATCGATCCAGGAGCGGAAGCTCATGCCTTGCGGCTTGCGGTCAGTCATCGTCACTGCTCAGTTTACCGATCGCTGCCATTCCGGCTCGACGGCCAACGGGCCTGGCCCAGGGGCCCGGCAGCGTCAGCTAGCCTGATTCGCGGAACCAAGCAGAGCAGGCATTCGAGACCCGGCCGGTCCAGGTGACCGCGCCGTCACCTGAGAGGACGGGCGTTGGCGATCGTGGTGCTGGTGCTGTGGCTAGTCACTGCTGTCGCCGGAATCACCTTGCTGAAAGCAGGCGGCGCGGCGCGGCGGGCTGCTGGAGCCGCAATGCCCGTAAGGGAGAGCGTGCCAGCCGACGTTATGGCAGGGACGCGGCTGGCCGCCGTGCCGATGACTCCGGACGGGCGACCGCCACCAGGCCCGCACGTCCGGGTCAGGACGCCGGACGGCGAGCACCCGCTCCTGGAGTTCAGCCACCCGGCTCTCGCGGTGACCGGGATCGCATGCTGGATGATGTTCGCGTTCGTGCACTACCGCCCGCTGGCCTGGATCGCCTTCGCCATCCTGGTCCTGACCCTTGTGGTTGGCTCGGGCTGGCTGGTCCGCAACAGGCAGGCTGCCAGCCGGCGAGCGCCCGCAGCGTGGTCGTTCCCGCCCCGGCTGATCTGGGCGCACGGCCTGGTCGCCACGTCCTCGCTTGTGCTCACCGTGCTGACCGCCATCCTGGCGAGCAGGTCCTGACTCCCGGCTGAGCTGGGCCGGCGCAAGGCTGGTGCGTGCTTCGGTGTGTACGAGCCCGGTGCCGGCCCGCTGCGCGCCGGGCAGGAGGCCTTCCTGCCAGGGGGGTGGCGGCACAGCGGGCCGGGGACCTCGGGGGTGGCACGCGCCCGGCGGTTGCTGGCGGCTGAGGATTCCGCCGCAGCCGTGCCGGCCCGCCTGCACCGGGTGAGCCGCACCCTGCCTGACCTGGGGGGCGGAGAGGCAGGGGCGGAGGCATACATCCGGCGTTTCCGTCCTTTCGTTCTCTGTAACTTTTCGCCGTCTGTCTCGACCACATCAACCACGCTAGTTTCGCCGCGCCTCAATTCGCATCCGCCTGACGGACAGTAAGGCACCGCGCACCTGATAGCCACCTGATAGCCGCTGCCAGCCGGTCCGGTCCTGACGGACCGGGCGACGTACCGTAAGACGAGGGCAGACGGGGGATCACGTGGGGTCTGTGATGCTGATAAATCGTGTTGCCGAACGCATGCGGGTAGGCCGGCTCCTCGACGCGGCCAGGACCGGGCACAGCGCCGTTCTCGTGCTCAGCGGGGCTCCGGGTGTTGGCAAGACCGCGTTGCTTGACCATGCCGTCGGGTCGGCAGCTGACCTGCGCATTGCCAGGGTGGCTGGAGTCGAGCCAGAAGCGGAGCTGGCATTTGCCGCACTTCAGCAGTTGCTGTCACCGATGCTGGACCTTGCCGACACGCTGCCTGATCCGCAGCATGACGCCCTCGACGTGGCCCTCGGTCTCCGCTGCGGCCCGGCACCGGATCGGTTCCTGGTAGACCTGGCGGCGCTTAGCTTGCTGTCGGGAGCAGCCGCGGAGCGGCCTGTGCTCTGCGTTATCGATGATGCCCAGTGGCTTGACCACGCATCCGCGCACGCCCTGGGCTTCGTGGCACGTCGGCTGCTCGCCGAGCCCATCGCGCTGCTGTTCGCTACTGCGGGAGAACCAGGCGAGGATCTGGCGGGACTTCCCGAACTAGCTGTCAGCGGGCTGAGCATGGGTGACGCGCGGGCGCTACTGGAGTCGGTGGCCCAGGGGCCGGTAGACGACCGGGTGCTCGACCGGGTCGTCGCCGAGACACAGGGAAATCCGCTGGCACTGCTCGAGATGCCACGAAGCCTCTCGCTCGCGGACTTTACCGGCGGGTTTAGTGAGGGGTGCCTGCCCGGGCTGTCGGGCCGGATCGAGGGAAGCTTCCAGCGGCGACTTGACGCATTGCCGGAAGACACCCAGCAGCTGGTCCTCGTTGCCGCGGCCGAGCCGACTGGGGACCCGGCGCAGCTGTGGTGCGCGGCGAGCTTGCTGGGGATCGGGGCTCAGGCGCTGGCCCCGGCGGAAGAGGCCGGGCTGATAATGGTCGGCGACCGGGTGGTCTTTCGTCATCCGCTTGCCCGCTCCGCTGTGTACCGAGCCGCCTCGCCCGAGGCACGGCGAGTGGTGAACGGTGCGCTCGCCGACGCAACGGATCCCCTCGCCGATCCGGAACGGCGTGCCTGGCACCGTGCCCAGGCGACCCTCGGGCCGGACGAAGAGCTCGCCGCTGAGCTGAACCGGCTGGCAATCCGGGCCAGGGCACGTGGTGGATGGGCAGCAGCGGGTGCGTTCCTGCAGCGCGCGGCCGAGCTGACGCTTGACCCGGCGGTGCGGACCGAGCGGACTCTCGCGGCGGCACACGCTCGATATGAAGCCGGCGCGCTCGATGTAGCCGAGGGGCTGCTGGCCGCCACGCAGGCCTGCTCGCTTGATGACTTGCAGCGTGCCCGGCTCGACCTGCTCCACGCACGGATAGCGTTCGCGTCCAACCGTGGCTCTGACGCGCCCGCGCTGTTCTTGAAGGCTGCCCGTGACTTCGATCCCATCGACATGCAGCTCGCGCGTGAAACCTATCTGGAAGCTCTCACCGCAGCACTGTTCGCCGGCCGCCTGGCCACCGGCGGCGACATGGTGGAGGTCGCCGAGGCGGCACTCGCGCTGCCGCCGGCATCCCAGCCGTGTCGTCCTTCTGAGCTGCTGCTTTACGGGATGGCGCTGATGACCACTGAGGGCTGCACGGTTGGTGTGCCCGCGCTCCAGCGTGCGGTCAGCGCCTTCCGCTCCGCGGCCGTCTCAGAGGAGGAGACGCTTCGGTGCTGGCAGGCGCCGCACGCGGGTGCCCTGGTATGGGACTGCGAGAGCGTTGACGTGCTGTCGGCGCGCCAGGCCAGGGTCGCTCGTGTATTCGGCGCGCTGACCCAGGTCCCGATCGGCCTGAGCACGCGCGCGTTCCTGCACTTGTTCAGCGGAGACTTCGCCACGGCGATCTCACTGGCCGCTGAAGTCGAGACGGTGAGCGAGGCGGCGAACTGCAGCGTGGCCCCGTACGCTGCCGTCGCGGTCGCCGCCCTCCAGGGCAAGGAGGCCGAGACCGCTGCACTGACCGAGGCTGGCGCGAGGGACGCGGAGCGCCGGGGCGAGGGCAAGGCGCTGACCTTCTTTCAGTGGGCGGCCGCGGTGCTGTCCAACAGTCTCGGCCGTTACGACGAAGCGCTCGCAGCGGCACAACTGGCGAGCGATGACTCGGTAGTTCATTTCTTTGTCAGCTGGTCGCTCGTCGAGCTAGTGGAAGCGGCGGCACGGAGCGGGAAGCCCGAGCGCGCAACTGAGGCGCTCAGCCGGCTAGCCGAGCACACCAGCGCGAGCGGGACCGACTGGGCGCTGGGCGTCGAGGCTCGCGCACGGGCGCTCGTCAGCCGGCCAGCCGAGGCGGAGCGTTGCTATCGGGAGGCGGTCGAGCGCCTCGGCCGCACTCCACTCAAGCTGGAACTAGCCCGCGCCCAGCTGCTTTACGGCGAGTGGCTGCGCCGCCAGCGGCGCCGGCGTGATGCCCGAGACCAGCTTCGGGCCGCATTCGAGTTCTTCGACCGCGTCGGCGCGGTGGCGTTCGCCGACCGGGCCCGCAGCGAGCTCAGGGCGACGGGCGAGCACGCCCGCAAGCGCACGTTCGAGACAAGCGAGGCGCTGACTACGCAAGAGGCGCTGGTCGCCCGGCTGGCCGGTGGCGGAGCGTCGAACCGGCAGATCGCCGAACAGCTGTTCATCAGCCCGGCCACGGTCGCTTATCACCTGCGGAAGGTGTTCGCCAAGCTGGGGGTCAGCTCGCGGCACGAGCTTGCCGGCTCTTCGCCAGGCCCGGCCAGCTGCGTCGTCGTCTTCTGCCGCATCTGGTCGTTTACGGATGCAAAGACCGCAAGCAGCCCGCTCGCGAACGCCTGGACGCGGCACACGCAGGACCGTGTATAACTCTCAAGCGTCATGAATTACCTTGACGCTTGCTGCCTCGGCACCGGCGATAGGAACTGATCTTGGAGGCATTCACCGCACCGCAGGTCACCGGCGAGGACCACATCCGCGGCCCCGCCGATGCGCCCGTCACAGTCCTGGAGTACGGCGACTTCGAGTGCCCGTACTGCCGTGGCGCGTTCCGGGATGTCCGGCTGCTCACTGACCAGCATCCGGCTGAGATCCGCTTCGTCTTCCGGAACTTCCCGATTCCTCAGCTGCACCCGCACGCCGAGCAGGCGGCGGAGGCAGCCGAGGCCGCGGCCGCCCAGGACAAGTACTGGGAAATGCACGACCTGCTGCTGCAGCCGTACTCGCATCTGGATACGGACTCGCTGGTGACCTATGCAGAAGTCATCGGACTGGAGATCCCGCGCTTCCGCCGCGACCTCACCGACCATGCGCACCTGGCGAGAATCAACCAGGACATCGAGGAAGGTGTCAGGAACGGGGTAAACGCCACGCCGAAGTTCTATGTCGACGGTCAGCGGGTAGACGGAAAGGTCCCGCTGGAGCATCTCGTCGAGCTGGTGGACAGCGCGGTGTCGGCGGCCCGCAGCCGGTCAGTCCCGTAGCGCTAGCCGGGCGGCGCTGATGTCCTGCCTGCCGTGGCCGGCCTCGACTGCGGCGTGCCACTGGCGGGACAAGGCCGCCAGAAGCGGGGGCGGATCATCGCCGGCCAGGCCGATGGCCAGGTCGACGTCCTTGAGTGCCCACTCCAGCGGGAACTCTGGCGCATAGTCGGAGCGCTCCATCTTGTGCAGCTTGGCATCAGCCAGGGGCGCGTCAAGCGGGCCGCCCTCGATAGCCGCAGCCACTGCCTCAGCGTCGATTCCCAGGCGGCTGGCCAGGTCGAGCGCCTCAGCCACCCCCTCCACCAGCGTGGCCAGGTAGGCGTTGACCACCAGCTTCAGCTTGCTGCCCTGTCCGGCTTCGCCTAGCCAGACCGTGCGCCCGAGTGGTCGCAACACGGGCTCGAGGACCGGCCTGGCTTCCGGCGGCCCGGAAGCCAGGATCAGGAGCCGGCCCGCTTCGGCGGGCCCTTTGCTGCCCGACACCGGGGCGTCGACCAGAAGAACATCGGGCAGGCCGCTAGCCAGCCGGCGGCCGATCTCCTCGGTGGCGGTTGGGCCGATGGTGCCCATCTGTGCCCACACAGCACCGGTCGAGAACGCCTCGGCCGCCCCGCTGTCCAGCATGACGGCAGTCACCACGTCGGCGGTCGGCAGCATCGTGATGACGACGCGCGCAGTCCCGATGGCTTCGGCGACGGACGGCGCAACCGTCGCGCCCTCGTCGGCGAGTGATGTGGTGGCCGCTGCGGAGCGATCCCACACCGTCGTTGGCAGGCCCGCTCTGACCAGGTTCCTGGCCATTGCCGCACCCATGATGCCGGTGCCGATGACCGCCACCGGGCTTTGCTGGCGAGTGTCGCTGCTCACTGTCACCTACTGGGTTGTGCCCGGGATCCCTCTGGGTACTAACCATGCCGCGGCCTGCCAGAAAGGAAATCACCATCGTTACCACTGTCGCGGACATCATGGTACGCACTCTCGCCGAGTCCGGAGTGCGCCGGATCTACGGGATTCCGGGTGACTCGCTTAACGGCTTCACCGACGCGCTGCGCCGCGACGGCGACATCTCCTGGCAGCACGTGCGGCACGAGGAAGCCGCAGCGTTCGCGGCCGCCGGGGAAGCGGCAGTGACCGGCGAGCTGGCTGTCTGCGCTGGAAGCTGCGGGCCAGGCAATCTGCACCTGATCAACGGACTGTACGACGCGAACCGAAGCCGGGTGCCGGTGCTGGCGATCGCGGCGCACATCCCGCGGCTGGAGATCGGCGGCGAGTACTTCCAGGAGACCCACCCGCAGGATCTCTTCCGCGGCTGCAGCGTGTACTGCGAGCTAGTGAGTATCGCCGGGCAGCTGCCGAGAGTGCTGGAGATGGCCATGCGCGCGGCCCTGCAGCGCGACGGAGTCGCCGTCGTGGTGGTGCCGGGGGAGATCTTTGTCGAAGCCGCGCCGGCCAGCGCGAAGGCGCGGGCCGTCCGCGCCGCCTCGGCTGTGATCAAGCCGGCTGAGGCGGAGCTGGCTGCGGCGGCCGACGTGCTGAACGCCGCCAGCCGGGTGACGATCCTGGCGGGAGCCGGTTGCGCTGGTGCGCACGAAGAGCTGATGCAGCTTGCCGGGGCGCTGCAAGCGCCGGTGGTGCACGCGTTCCGCGGCAAGGACGCGATCGAGTACGACAACCCCTATGACGTCGGGATGACCGGCCTGATCGGGTTCAGCTCCGGCTACCGGGCGATGGAGCACTGCGACACGCTGATCATGCTGGGCACCGACTTTCCGTATCGCCCGTTCCTCCCCAGCTCGGTCCCTGTGATCCAGGTCGACGTCCGCGGCGAGAACATCGGCCGCCGGGTACCGGCCGACGTGGCGCTGGTCGGCACTGTGAAGGACACCGTCCGCGCACTGCTGCCGCTGATCACGGCGAAGCCCGACCCGGCCCACCTGAGCCGGATGCAGGCGCACTATCAGCGTGCCAGGGCCCGGCTGGACCGGCTGGCGGCCGACCGCAGTTCGGAGTCGCCGCTGCATCCTCAGTTCATCGCCGCGACCATCGACCGGCTCGCGGCTCCAGACGCGATCTTCACCGCGGATGTCGGCACCCCGTGTATCTGGGCGGCGCGTTACCTGCGGATGAACGGCCGCCGCCGGATGATCGGCTCGTTCAATCACGGATCCATGGCTAACGCGCTGCCGCAAGCCATCGGAGCACAGGCCAGCCAGCCTCACCGCCAGGTCGTGACGCTGTCCGGTGACGGCGGGATCGCCATGCTGCTTGGCGACTTGCTGACGCTCCGGCAGAACCGGCTGCCTGTCAAGGTCATCGTGTTCAACAACGGCGCTCTGTCGTTCGTCGAGCTGGAGATGAAGGCGGCCGGCGTAGTCACCTACGGAACCGACCTCGCCAACCCGGATTTCGCTGGCATCGCTGCGGCCGCCGGCCTCTTCTCCGCTCGAGTCGACCGGGCAGATCAGCTAGCCGGCGCGCTAGAGGAAGCGTTCGCATACGACGGTCCGGCGCTAGTCGACGTGGCGACCGTCAGGCATGAGCTTTCCTTGCCGCCGAAGCTCAGTTACGGAGAGCTTAAGGGCTTCACGCTATACGCAACCAGAACGATCCTGTCCGGCGGCGGCGAGGAACTCGTGGAATTGGCCAAGGCAAATCTTCGCCAGGTCGAGGCGGAGTGAACTGACATTTAGCAGCTTGAGCTATCCGCATCTCTCGCAGTACCTCGCCTCCGGCTCAGCAAGCAGCCGGGCGGCCGCGATATCACCCGAGCAGTCCTCGCACCGGCCGAACTCGCCGGCGGTCAGGCGGTGCAGCGCTTTGTCTGTCTCAGCGAGCGCATAGCGCGCGACAACAGCCTGGCGGGACAGCAGCCGCCGTGACTCGTCGTTCCTCGTTCCGTCGGCCAGAGCGGCATCGTGGAAGGCAACACTGAGGTCGGTGAGCTCTTCCAGCCGGTCCTGCCAGCGCGCCTCAAGCAGCGCCCGCCATCGAGACAAGCCGGTCTTGCTGCGCCGGGTCGCCGGGATCGTGCCGGGCAGCGCTAGCTGCCTCGTTGCGGTCATCACTGTCATCTCGGGACTCTCCTTGGACCGCCGCGTAGCGTCAACAGTCAGACGTGGTCGCCGGCAGTCCGCTGCGAGGGCACGTATCTGGCGATGGGCTGTGCTGCGCCATTGCGCTGCCGTGGCACCGCCATCCGGTCGCGGGAGCTGCGGGCTCGCAGCTCCGCGCGGCGGACAGACTCCGCCGCGAGGGACTTGGCGATCCGGTCGGCGATGTCCGCGGGCAGCACCGGCAGGTACTGGCTGAGGCGGCGCAGTTCGTGTCCAGAGTCCATTGCTTCGGTCCTTTCGGGGGCGACGGCGACCTTCGCGCTCTGGCCCGGGGAGGCTCGGAGGGCCACGCGGCCTTATCCGTCGGTCTGTTTTCGCTACTTCAGGCAACGCCCCGCGAATGCAGACCCCGAACACACCGTGTGAAGTTCCGATGAAGAGCCCAGCACCGGAGGACCTAGAGTGAACTGTCGGCAAACGCGCGGGGTCTGCGAGATCACGATCCCACATCAACCGGACTTATCGGGGCGGGCACGCGGCATGGCTATCAGCGTGATGGAGACTGAGACCAAGTACGAGGCCGGACCTGACGCCGTACTGCCCCGCCTCGACACGCTGCCGGACGTGACCGAGGCCCGCGGACCTGATGAGCAGGAACTGGTAGCGGAGTACTACGACACCGAGGACCTGCGGCTGCTCGCGGCCGGAATCACGCTCCGGCGTCGCACCGGCGGAAGCGATGCGGGCTGGCACCTGAAGCTCCCCGCTGCGCCGGGGAGCCGGGAGGAGATTCAGCTGCCTCCGGGCCGGGCGGGCCGTGGCGTCCCGGCTCAGCTAGCGAACCTGGTGCAGGCACGAACCCGCGGCGCGCCGCTCGTGCCGGTGGCTGCGATCACGACGCATCGGCGGGTGACCACTCTCGTCGGGCCGGGCGGTGAGTCGCTCGCGGAGGTCGCCGACGACAGCGTCCAGGCGGTGCGACTTCAGGGCGGCCCAGGTCAGGCCGGCCAGGTGAGGGGGACCCGGCCGAGTGGCGCGAGATCGAAGTCGAGCTGACTGGCGGCGACGGAAAGCTGCTCGCCGCTGCTGACAACCTGCTACGGCACAGCGGGCTTCAGCGGTCCGAGCGGTCAGCGAAGCTTGAGCGCGTGCTGGGCCAGCCATCACAGCGGCGAGCCGAATCCGCCAGGCTGAAGCCGTCGTCCAGCGCCGCCGCAGTCATCGGCGCTTACCTCCGCAGCCAGACCGAGGCGCTGAAGACGCTTGATGCGCGGGTACGGCGCGCCGAGCCTGACTCGGTGCATCAGATGCGCGTAGCCTCGCGCCGGCTGCGCAGCGCGCTCGGCTCATTCGGCGCGGTAGTCAGCCGGCCGCAGACCGACCATCTCGCTGCCGAACTGCAGTGGCTCAGCGGCGTCCTCGGCGAGGCGCGGGATGCCGAGGTGCAGGCAGAACGCCTGGAAGAACACGTGCACCAGACGGACGCCGAGGAGCTTCTCGGGCCGGTAGCGGCGCGCATCCAGGCGCACAACGCCAAGGCAACGGCCACCTCGGTCAAGGCAGTCTCGGCAGCTTTGAGGTCGGCGCGGTATTACGCGCTGCTCGACGAGCTGGATCAGCTGATCGCAGGCCTCCCGGCAGGCCCGGCCGCCGGCGAGCCGGCCCGCCAGGCACTGCCGGCTGCGGTGTCGAGGACCTACCGCAAGACTCGGCGCCGGATGCGCAGAGCGCTCGATGCCCCGGCCGGCCCGGCTCGCGAGGTCGCGTTGCATCAGGCCCGTAAGGCAGCCAAGCAGGCGAGATATGCCGCCGAGGCCGTGGCGCCGATCCTCGGCCAGGACGCAGCCCGCTTCGGCAAGCGCATGAAGAAGCTGCAAACGGTGCTCGGGGATCATCAGGACACCGTCGTCGGCCGCCAGCTTGCGCGGCGGCTGGGTATCTCCGCGCAGCGGGCTGGCGAGAGCGCGTTCAGTTACGGGCTGTTCTACGGTCGCGATGCTTGCGAGGGGGGCAGGCTCCAGGCGCGCGCAGCGGCCGCCTGGCGAGAGGCTTCCCGCGGGCGATACCGGCGCTGGCTGTCGTAGTGCGGTTATAGTGCCGCCATATGCACAGGTACCTGGCTCTGCTGCGCGGCATCAACGTCGGCGGCACGATCGTCGCTATGGAGGATCTCCGCGACCTGGCAGCCGAGGTCGGGCTGACCGACGCCGTGACCTACATCCGCAGCGGCAACCTGGTGTTCAGCAGTGCGGAAGCCGACGGCGGCGTGCTGGCTGACATGCTGGAGCAGGAGATCGCCAGCCGCCTTGGCATCCGGTCAGCGGTAGTCGTCCTGACCGGCGCCGAGCTCAAGCAGGTGATCGCGGATAACCCGTTCCCGGACGAGTCAAACCACCGGTGCTTGCACGCGGTGTTCCGGCGCGACGAGATCGACCAGGACGGCATCGCCGCCGTGGCCGCGGCCGTGCAGCGGGCCAGGGAGGCCGGCAGCCGGGATGACGCCGCGGTCGTCGGGCGGACCTTGTTCCTGCACACTCCGGATGGCTACGGCCGGAGCGACCTGGCGGTGCGACTCGGGCGCTCCAGAGTCCAGGCGGCAGGTACGGCTCGGAACTGGGCGACTGTCACCAAGCTCATGGGCATGCTCGATGCGGCTCGCTAGCGGCCGGCTCCTGCCTGGGATGATGGAACCGTGAGCCCTATATCGCGCGGCTTCCACGGCCGCCGCCGTGAGTCTGACATCGACCCGAAGCGCGTGCCTCCGGGCCAGTACGTGACGACGGACTTCCCCGTGCTGTCCGCTGGACCGACCCCGCACATGCCGCTAGAGAACTGGACATTCACCATCAAGCAGGCGGGCGCGGCCGACAAGTCGTGGACCTGGCAGGAGATCCTCGACCTGCCGGCCGAAGACGTCACCGCCGACATCCACTGCGTGACTAAGTGGTCCAAGCTGGACACCCGCTGGCGGGCGGTATCCATGGACACCTTGCTCGCGCAAGTGGAACACGAGGCGCGGTTCGTGCTCGCGTTCTGCGACGGTGGCTACACCACCAACCTGCCGCTTGCCGACATTACCGGCGGCCAGGCCTGGCTTGCCTACGACTACGACGGGTCGCCCCTGCGGCCCGAGCACGGCGGCCCGGCCCGGCTGCTTGTGCCGCACCTGTACTTCTGGAAGAGCGCGAAGTGGGTACGCGGCCTGCAGTTGCTCGGCGCAGACGAGCCTGGCTTCTGGGAACGATACGGCTACAACAACTACGGGGATCCATGGCGGGAACAGCGGTACGCGGGCGACTGACCTGGCAGACCGCGGCGGTCACCGCTCTGCGCCCGGAAACCACGTCAGTACGCACGATCGCGCTCGACGTTCCCGGCTGGGACGGCCACCAGGCTGGCCAGCATCTGGACATCCGGCTGACGGCTGAAGACGGCTATGTGGCGGAGCGGTCGTACTCGATCGCGTCAGCGCCTGGCGAACCGGTCGAAATCACCGTGGAGCGGCTGGACGACGGCGAGGTGTCGCCGTATCTGACCGAGGAGCTGCGCGCTGGCGACGAGGTCGAGATACGCGGGCCGATCGGCGGCTACTTCGTCTGGGACGGCGACGACACGACGCCGATCCTGCTAGTGGCCGGAGGGTCGGGCGTGGTGCCGTTCCGGTCGATGCTGCGCCACCGAGCCAGGCTCGGCAGCACCGCACCGTTCCGGCTGCTGTACTCGGCCAGGTCCCTGCCCGACGTGATCTATCGCGCGGAGCTAGACAAGCCGGGCGCCGGGGCGGACGTCGTGTACACGCTGACTCGCCAGCAGCCGCCGCGCTGGGCGGGGCATTCTGGCCGGGTGGATGCCGAGTTGCTGACCGAAGTGGCCTGGCCTGGTGATCAGCAGCCGCTGGCGTATGTGTGCGGGCCGACGGCGTTCGTCGAGATCGTCGCGGCCGCGCTCGTCAGCTTCGGTTACCCGCCGGACCGGGTGAAGACTGAACGCTACGGCGGAGCGGGGGCGACATGACGGACATGCTGTATGGCCCGGACGCCAGCGCACTGGACGGCAACGCGATCGGCGGCCTGCTGCGCGAAATCTTCGGCACGGAGATGACCACCGCCGAAGCGACCTGCGGGAACTGCGGCCGCACCGGCCAGGTTGCCGAGACTGTGGTGTACCTCAGCGCGCTTGGCGCGGTCATGCGCTGTCGCACGTGCACCTCGGTTCTAGCGGTCGTGGTGAGCAGGCAGGAGATGAACTGCGTCGATCTCAGCGGCCTGGCAGCGCTGCGCGCCGCGAGCGAACGGCGAGCATTATCGCGAGGGTCAGCAGGATGAGCCCGGCGACGATCGCCGCGCCATAGCCCGCAAGCACGGCCGCCGAGTGGTGAACCGCGCTGATCACGGCGGATTGCGGGGTGCCGAACTGGGACTGGGCACCGGCGACACCCGGCCCTGGCGCAGCGGTCACGCCGAGCTGCGAGAGGCGGCCCGCATCGTGCAGCGCGCCCGCCGGGTTGAGCAGCCCGAATCCGACCGTGGTGTCATAGCCGCCGCGCGGGTGATAGCTCGCTGATTCTGCCAGCGCAAGGGCCACCTGAGCGGGTGTGATGCGCGGGTAGACCGACTTGATCAGCGCCACGGTTCCGGCGACCCAGGCGATATCGGTGTAGTTACCCCACGCTGTGTACGGCTGGCTGCCCGGTCCGGTCTCCGGCAGCACGTTGTCCGGCGCGGTGACCAGCACGGAGCTGTTGGCGGGCGTGCTGATCGGCTTGGCCGGTTTTGGCAGCCCGGCCAGTATCTGTCCGGTGAAGTTGATCACGCCAGGTGAGCTGTCCGGGTAGGCCGGCGCAGTCGGCTTGCCGCCCGTGGAATCCGAGCTCCCCAGCACGACCACGTTCCTGGAGACGGCATACTCGACTGCTGACTCGAGAGCGGCGGAGTCGGCGTCGCCGCTCTCGAACGTTACGACGACGTCCGCACCGTGGTTTACCGCGTAGCGGATGGCCCTCGCCAGGATGACCTGCCAGGTGCCGGCCTTCTGGTATTTGGCGCCGCCCCGGCTGTCGTAGTCCACGATGCGCTCGGCCAGGATGCGAGCGGCCGGCGCGCGGCCGATCGAGCCGAACGGGCTCGCAGCGGCCGGCCCGCTCCCCGCGATGAGGGACGCCAGGACGGTTCCGTCAGTAGCCGACCCGCCGGCAAGCGGTGCGTAGTCCGGGCCGGTAGTCAGCTTCCCCGACAGCCCCGTGACGGCATCGACAGCGGTGCTCAGCAGCGCGATCGTGACACCCTTGCCGCGCGTGACATGCCACGCCTGGCGCATCTCGGCGGCCAGCCGGCTCTTGGCCTGGGCCGGGAACTTGTCGTCAGACCCCTTGCCGGCGCCGTGTCGGCCTGCCTCCTGTCCGCGAGCACCGGCGTGAGCCGCGCGTGTACCTGGCGCTGCTTGCGCGCCCGCTGCAGCAGACCCGATCGTCAGAATCGCCGCGGCGGCGATGGCCAGCCCCCCAGCGACGCCGGCCCGAGCGCCCGTCAGCACGAGATGTCCCGCATAGAACAGGGATCACCGTGACTGGTCAGAGTCTTCTGCGCCGCGCCGACGATGGCGACGCCGAGTGACTGAAGCTCACCGCTGCCGCCTGCCGCCACGCCGGCGGACACCGCGGTGCCCGGTTCCCCGTCGGTATGGCCGGCCGTGTACAGGAAGAGGTACGGTCCGGCAACCTGGACGCCGGCCGCCCCGCGCGCCAGGTTGGTGAAGCCGGCAGTGATCGTTCCGGCATACGGGACCGTGTACAGGGCTGAGCCGGGCGAGACTGGCAGCAGATCGCTCTCGGCCTGGCCTGCCGCGGCCGGTGAGTGCAGCACGCCGATGCCGACAGTTGCAGCGAGTGCGCCGCCGGCGCTCACGTACGTTGCTCGCAGCATCGTCGTGCAGTGCAGCTGGCGGATCTTCAGCGCCGCGGCAGGCTCGAGCGCGGCCTGGCAGGCAGCCCGCGGTGCGATGCCCACCAGCGTGGCGGTCGCGGTGTTACCCGCCACGTCCTGAAACGAGATCGTCTCAGGGAAGATCGTCCCGGCTGGCAGGCGCTCCCAGCGGCTGCCGATCTCCGCGGCCAGCGCGGCTGCAATTTCCGCCTTCGTGGCGCCGCGGGTGAGTTCGCGCCGCAGGCCGATGCCGCCAGCGAGGACAGCGGCAGCGCCGACGACGAACAGGGCGACGAGCGCTACCAGCCGACTGGTGCGGCGGGGACGGCGGCTGGTCCCGGCTGCCGCGACGGCTACCGCCGGCCACCCAGTCGCGGACAGTTCGGAAGGATCATCCGAAGTCATTTCAGTGACCCTAGAACCGCGCTATATCCCAATCAATAGCCGCGAGATAACAAAGTGCTCGCTTCGCGCCGCCATTCCGCTTGCGCGGCGTCCGACCATTGGGCGTGGCGGCGCCGGAACAGGTCTGCGGCCTTCGCGCCGCTCCACTGCGGCGGCAGAAGCTGCCGGGGGAGATCGGGATCGGTCCACGGGAACCGGCGCCACGCGTGAACCAACTCGATCGTGGCTGCAAGCGGGTCGCGCGCCGATGGGTCCGCGAAGGCCGTCGTGAACTCGTCATACGCCTGCCCGATCGCGCCGAGATCCCAGGCCTCCGCGACCATAGCGGTGAGCTGGCCGCCAGCGTGCTGGCCGCGGAAGATCTGCGCCTCAGCACCCAGGCCGGCCTCCTCCAAGACGCGTTCTGCCTCGGGCAGGCGATCCGCGTGCGTGCTGATCCACACGCCTGGTGCCGGGCTGCCGAATCCTGCCCAGCTCAGGCGGCTGCGAACCAGATGCCGTGCGGCGCGGTCAGACTCCGGTGCGCGGGCCAGCACCAGTAGCCAGCTGCCGTCCCAGCCGGACCGGTGAGCGCCGAAGCCATAGATTCGCTCGGTGCCCTCGGTCAGCAGCTCCTCGGCCCGCGGGGTGAGCAGCCACCTGGTGCGCCGGCCGACCCGGTCCGCGGTCAGCCAGCCGTCAGCAGCAGTCCGCATCAGCGCCTGCCTGGTTGCCTTCTCTTCGATTCCGACCCGTGCCATTGCCGCGATAGCTGTCGCGGTCCACGCAGCACCGCCGGCGGGCAGCACGAACTCGCCGAGGATGGTGAACAGCAGGCCGCGAGCGCTGGACGCGCCAGCCGCGTGACGGCGCGACAGTGCTGGCTGCACCTGAGCTGGCATGTCCCTCCCGTCGCAAACACTCTACGGTAGCTTGGCGTAGACACAGAAGATTGTAGAACATAGACTGCCGCCAGTAGGCTCCGTACACGTGCCATGGAGACGCGTCTCATGACTCAGGTCGCCAGCGCCCAGGTCCAGGTGGATTTCCGGGTGACGCCGGAGAGCTACCGGCACTGGCGCCTGTCAGTGGACGGACCAGTTGCCACACTGATCATGGATGTCGCCGAAGACGGCGGGCTGCTGCCTGGCTACGAGCTCAAGCTCAACTCCTACGACCTTGGCGTCGATATCGAGTTGCACGACGCGGTGCAGCGGCTCCGCTTCGAGCACCCGCAGGTCCAGGTCGTCGTGCTGACCAGCGGCAAGGACAAGGTCTTCTGTGCGG
Source organism: uncultured Actinomycetota bacterium (assembly GCA_963831615.1). GTDB lineage: Bacteria > Actinomycetota > Actinomycetes > Streptosporangiales > Streptosporangiaceae > JAJYUU01. The sequence continues at coordinate 94,323 of CAWHQU010000013.1, forward strand.
GCGCGAACATCAAGATGCTGGCCGGATCGGCGCATTCGTGGAAGGTGAACTTCTGCAAGTTCACCAACGAGACACGCAACGGCATGGAGGACGCGACCGCACATTCTGGTCAGCTCTACCTGGCCGCCCTGAACGGCACCGCGTCCGGCGGCGGCTACGAGCTGGCGCTGGCCTGCGAGCGCATCATGCTCGTCGACGACCGCTCATCCGTGGTGTCGCTGCCCGAGCTGCCGCTACTCGGCGTGCTGCCTGGCACCGGCGGGCTGACCAGAGTTACCGACAAGCGGCACATCCGGCGCGATCTGGCCGACTACTTCGCGACCAGGGCCGAAGGGATCGGCGGCCGCCGCGCAGTCGCGTGGCGCCTGGTAGACGAGATAGTGCCGCGACCGTCCTGGAATGACGTCGTCCGGGAACGGGCACTTGCACTCGCAGCATCCTCGCCCCGCGCCGCTGACAAGGCTGGCCAGGCAGGCATCGAGCTCACTCCGCTGGCCAAGACGCGCAGCCCGGACCGGGTCGGCTACACCTGGGTCGCCGCCCGGCTGAACCGGGCAGCAGGCACAGCGGAGATAACGGTCCGCGGCCCGGGCGGTGACGCTCCGGCTGACGTCGCGGGCATTCACGCGCTCGGCGCCGACTTCTGGCCGCTGGCGATGACGCGCGAACTGGACGACCTGATCCTTGACTTGCGGACGAACGAGCCGGAGCTCGGGACGTGGGTGCTGCGCACCGAGGGCGATCCGCGCCGGGTGCTCGGCTACGACGAGCTGCTCCTTGGCAATCCGGGAGACTGGCTAGCGAACGAGATCGTGCACTACTACAAGCGCACACTCAAGCGGCTCGACGTGACGAGCCGGAGCCTGATCGCGCTGATCGAGCCAGGTAGCTGTTTCGCCGGATCGCTGCTCGAGCTCGCGCTGGCCGCCGACCGTTCCTTCATGCTCGATGGCGTGTTCGACGATGACCGCGCGGTGAGCGACGACGGCGGGCCGCACGAGCCCGTTCCCGCGGTCATTGTGGTTGATACGGCCAACCTGGGCGCGCTGCCGATGGGGAACGGGCTGAGCCGGCTGGCGACACGCTTTTACCGCGACGAGGCCGGGCTCGATGCGGTTGCAGGCGCGACAGGCCGGCCACTCGACGCGGCGGAGGCCGCCGGGCTGGGACTTGTCACGTTCGCGCCGGACGACATCGACTGGGACGACGAGATCCGGCTGGCGCTGGAGGAACGGTCAGCCTTCAGCCCGGACGCACTGACCGGGCTCGAGGCGAACTACCGGTTCGCTGGCCCCGAGACCATGGAAACGAAGATATTCGGCCGGCTGACGGCCTGGCAGAACTGGATTTTCTACCGTCCGAACGCTTCGGGGCCAGACGGCGCGCTGCGCCGGTACGGCACGGGCCAGCGGGCGGAGTTCGACAGGAAGCGAGTCTGAGTCATGACGACCGCGGCGGGCGGCACGGCTGCCGATTACAGCGAGAAGATCCCGAACAACGTCGAACTGCGAGAGGACCGGAGGCTGCAGCGAGCGCTTGAGTCGTGGCAGCCGAACTTCCTCGACTGGTGGCAGGAGATGGGCCCCGCGCTGCCGACCCAGGATGTCTACCTGCGGACGGCGGTGAACGTCGGCCGGGAAGGCTGGGCGCACTTCGGGCACGTGGCGATGCGCGACTACCGGTGGGGCATCTTCCTGGCCGAGCGCGATCCGGACCGGCGGATCGGGTTCGGCCAGCATATGGGCGAGCCAGGCCTGGCAGCAGGTGCCGGGGGAGTACCGGTCTGAGCTGCGACGGCTGATCGTGATCCAGGGCGACACCGAGCCTGCCTCGGTAGAGCAGCAGCGCAACCTCGGGGCGACCGCGCCCAGCCTGTATGACTTGCGCAACCTGTTCCAGGTGAATGTCGAGGAAGGCAGGCACCTGTGGGCGATGGTGTACCTGCTGCACGCTTACTTCGGCCGCGACGGCCGGGAGGAAGCCGAAGACCTGCTGCGCCGTAACTCCGGCAGCGCGGACGCACCGCGCATCCTGGGCGCATTCAACGAGGAGACGCCGGACTGGCTGTCGTTCTTCATGTTCACCTACTTCACCGACCGGGACGGTAAGTACCAGCTCGGCACGCTGAAGGAGTCGGCCTTTGATCCGCTGTCGCGGACCTGTGAGTTCATGCTCAAGGAAGAAGCGCACCACATGATGGTGGGCACCACCGGGATTGACCGGGTGGTAGAGCGGACCGCGCAGCTGATGACCGAGAACGACACCGACGACGCTGCCGAGATAGCCGCGCGCGGCGCTGTCCCGCTCGAAATGATCCAGAAGTACCTGAACTTCCACTACTCGGTCTCGCTGGACCTGTTCGGCGGAGAGACCTCGACTAACGTGGCGAACTACTACAGTGCGGGGCTCAAAGGCCGCTGGCTGGAGGGCCGCCGCAAGGACGACCACAAGCTCACCGACGACGGCATGCTCGTGGATGCGCTCGTCGACGCCGGGGAAGGCAAGCAGAGCATCGGGCAGGCTGAGGTGTCCGCGCTGACCGGGCTCAACACCGACCTGCGCAGGGAGTACACCGCCGACTGCCAGAGCGGTGTCAACCGGTGGAACAAGATCCTTGCCCAAGCAGGGCTGCCGCAGCGGCTCCGGCTGCCGCATGTCACGTTCAACCGCAAGGTTGGCGCGTTCGCCGGCATCGAGGCCTCACCCGAGGGCGAGTTGCTGTCGGCAGAGGAATGGGCCGCCCGCAGCCCGCACTGGCTGCCGACCGATGTGGACAAGACGCACGTGCGGTCGCTGATGCGGCCGGTGCACGAGCGCGGCAAGATCGCGGCCTGGATCGCACCGCCGCGCAACGGCATCAACGGCAAGCCGTTCGACTACGACTACGTGCACCTCGCCTGACGGCTCGCGCGACCGCTTACCCCTGCGGCGGCGACGGATGCCGGGGCTGGTAGATCGGGAACTCCGAGCCATCAGGCAGGCGGATTGCCGCCAGCAGGCCCCAGCCCTGATCGGAAACGTCGCGCGCCACCTCGACACCCTTGGCGCGCAGCTCGGCGAGGGTGGCCTGGATGTCGTCGCACATCAGGTACAGCTCGTGGCGGCTGGCACCGTCAGTGGGATGGACGGCAAGCTCGGCCGGCGGCAGCGCGAAAATGAGCCAGCCCCCGCCCGCGTCGACTGACGGAAGGTTCAGCACGTCGGCGAAGAACGAACGCACCTTCTCCGCGTCGGGCGAGAAGGCGATCGCATGCACCCCGGTGATCACGTCTGTGAGCGTAGTCCCCTGACCGTCCGGGTTAGCGCGTCTCGGGCCGGAACGCTGTCTCGGTGGCCCGCGCGACCACCGTCGCCCCGCTTGCGAGCGCTCGCCGCCAGGGCAGGACGCCCTCGATCTCAACCTCCAGCGAGAAGCTGAGGAATGTCCTGATCAAGACGATCAGCCCGAGGGTGAGAACGTTGTCGACAGTCGGGGCAACCGCGACTGTCCTGAGCAGGTCGGCGGCGACCAGGATCTCCAGGCTGAGCAGCAAGCTGCCGCCGAATGCCTCGCGCAGCGCGGCGTAACTCGTTCGCGCTGAGCCTGACCGGCGCCAGGCCAGAGCCGCCAGAACGAGTGACCACACCACACCGACGACCAGGATCAGCGCACCCAGGGCCTCGAACCCCTGCGCCACGTGATCCATTGCCGTGCTGAACGAGGATGCCCCGGCAACATGCGACGAGGTCAGCGCGGTCAATGTCATGAGGCGGTCCTCCAGGTCTTCGCAGGCTCGCCCGCTTCCCTACCCGCTGGCTGTCACCCGGTACCGCCATGGCCACTGCACCAGAGCACTGCCGGCCCAAACGCGGCGAATGCTACGGTTCGGGCATGCCGGGCGAAACCAGCCCGCCGGGGGAAGGGGCGACGTGAGCACCTGTGCGGGGCAGGCGACGTGAGCATTACCGCCGAGATCGCGATACTGCTCGGAGTCGGGGTCCTCGCCGGGATCGTGTCTACCGTCGCCAGCATTGCCTCAGTGGTTTCTTACCCTGCTCTACTCGCCCTTGGCCTGCCGCCGGTCAGCGCGAACGTCACCAACACCGTGGCGCTGATGTTCACCGCTGTCGGAGCGGCCGCGGGTTCGCGGCCGGAGCTGACCGGACAGGGACGACGGGTTGCCAGGCTCGGCCTGCTCACTGCGGCTGGCGGGGGAACCGGCGCCGCCGTGCTCCTGCTGACGCCACCTCGTGGTTTCGAGTACGTCGCCCCCGTGCTGATTGCTATCGGATCAGTGGTCATCCTATGCAGGAGCGACGCCGGGGTTCCGGCAGCCGCCTGCCCGGCCGAAGGGTGGTTCCCGAGAGTCGGCGTCTTCGCGGTCGCTGTGTACATCGGGTACTTTGGCGCGGCCGGCGGCGTGCTGATGCTCGCACTACTCATCCGCCTGTTCAGCCAGTCACTAGCAAGAAGCAACGCGCTCAAGAACGTGATATCGGGCCTGGCCAATGCGGTGGCCGGTGTCGGCTTCGCCATCTTCGGGCCGGTTCGATGGACAGCCGCGCTGCCGTTGGCCGCGGGCTTCCTAGTCGGCGGCTGGATCGGGCAGGCGCTGGTGCGCCGGCTCCCTGCCGCCAGCCTGCGCAAATTTATCGGCATCTGCGGACTAGCCGTGGCGATCAGCCTTGGCGTCAGCGCCTACTGACCGGGCAGCTCAGCGGCTGCGTGCCGGCTGCCACTCGGCGCGCCTCAGCTGCCCGGCGGTCGCATAGTGGACTGGCCGACCTCGATCAAGTGACCGTCGGGGTCGCGGATATAGGCGCGGATCTCCCGGCCGTGGTCCTTGGGCTCGGTGAGGAATTGCGCGCCTTTCGCCTGACCACTCCGCGTAGACCTGGGCTATGTCGGCGACCCGGATATTGAGGAAAGCGCTAGTCAGGTCGGGATCGGCAGGCGGCGCCAGCGTCACGCCTGGCTTGTCATCGGTCGGGCCGCCGCCGTCGTTGAGAATCAGCCAGCTATTGGCGAGCTTCATGATCACGGGATCGCGGTCCATCAGCACCTGCGCGCCGAACACGGACCGGTAAAACTCCCTGGACCTGTCCTGATCAGAAACGACCAGGAAATGGGTGAGTACGAAACCGGTCTGCGGGGCGGGGAACTCAAGTTCGTCGTCGGCCATCGTCATCCTCCAGTGCGAGCCGGGCGCGGGCGCAGTCGTCGCCGGGCGGTCACGAAACTCGCCGGTCCCGGCCCACCCAGAACGGCTCCCGCAACGACGCGCGCCGCAGTCTGCCGCTTGCGTTCCTAGGCAGGGAGGGAACGAGGGTCACGCCGGTCGGACACTTGAACCCCGCCAGTCGCTGGCGGGCATACCCAATCAGCTCGGCGGTGAACTGATCATCGGTATAGGGACCCGTTCGGGCCACCACAACCGCGTGCACGGTCTCGCCCCACTGCACGTCTGGGATGCCGATGACGGCCACGTCGGCGACCGCGGCATGCCCGGCCAGCACGGCCTCGACCTCCATGGGGAACACGTTCTCACCGCCAGTGATGATCACATCGCTCAGCCGGTCGATGATCGTCAGGTAACCGCGGGCGTCAATCGAGCCGACGTCGCCAGTCCGGTAGAACCCGTCTGGTGTCAGCGCGGCCATCGTGGCTTCCGGATCGGCCCAGTAACGGGGCAGCGACGCGGCACCACGGACCTGAATCTCACCTCGTTCCCCCAGTCTTATTTCCCAGCCGAGCGCAGGGCGGCCCGCGGTACGGAACAGCCCGAGGGCGGGATCGTGGTCGCCGGGCGACAGCGAGCTGATCGGCAGCGCGCCGGCCTCGGTGCTGACATAGTTCTGCCGGAAACGGCAGCGAAGCACGCTGATTGCCTGGCCCAGGACATCCGGCCGCAGCGGCGACAGAAAGTAAGCGATCTCCACGAGGCTGGCCAGATTCGGCCGCAGTGCGCGCGAGCTTACCTCCGCTGTGACGGCCTGGATGAGCGCTGGCACGAGCTGGGTCAGCTGAATCCGCCGCGCAGCGAGTTCGTCCACGAACCGGACCGCCTCGAAGCCGCCGAGCAGATGTAGATGACCGCCAGTCACCAGGACATATCCGAGGTGCGCGAGGCCGGCCACATGATAGAGCGGCATCACACCCAGGTGCCGCGCGCCAGGCAGCGCCTCGGGCACCTCCAGTTTCATGAACAGCGCGGCGGCGATCAGTTGCTGATGCGTCTGCGGCACGAGCCTCGGCCTGCCACTGGTCCCGCTGGTGTGAACCAGCACGGCTGGCTCGGGCCCGCGGAGCCGGTCAGCGGGCCGTGGCGGCAGGATGCCCGCGCCGGGGCTGCCAGTCGCGTCCGCCTCGATCATCAGAACGGGAACGAGGTAATCGAGCCCGGCGGCAGCCTGCGTGGCCGCAGTCTTGCAGTCTTCGTCAGCAATGATCGCTACCGGCCGCATGGCCCGCAGCAGCGCGGTGATCTCCGGTGCAGTCAGCCGCCAGTTAACCGCCGCCGGCAGCGCGCCGGCCCGGATGAGGCCGGTCAACGCGGTCACCCAGCCGATCTGGTTTCGCGCGATGACGGCCACGATGTCGCCGTAACCGATCCCGGCGCTGGTGAACTCCGCAGCGCGCTGATCGGTCGCAGCCGCCAGCCCGGCATAGGTCAGCTGACCACCAAGGTGGTCGCTGATCGCGACGATGTCCGGGGTGGCGGCAGCCCGCCAATCCAGAACGTGGATGAGGGAAAGCACGTGTTGTCAGGCCCGTACGCCAGCCCGGTCCGCCGCTGTCCGGGGTTCGTGCCGGACGTCGCCTGGCTGGCCCATCACCCGCCGCCAGCAGGCGAACTCCAGCAGGATGCCGTCCGGGTCCTGGAAGTAGAACGAGCGGACGAACACACCGGGATGCAGTTCGCGCGCGACGCCAAACTCGCTGTCGTCGTGGTCGAGGATCGGGCTGACGCGGACACCCTTCGCCTTGAGCTTGGCCCGGTACTCAAGGAATCGCTCCTCTGGCACGTTGAACGCGACGTGGTTCATCGAGCCCACGGCGCTGGTCCACTCGCCGACGCCCGGCACGGTAACCGGGGCGGAGACGCCCGGCACGGGGTCGGGCGCGTCCGGGAACCAGAAGAAGGCCAGCGCGTTGCCGCCGCCCATGTCGAAGAAGAAGTGCTGGCCAGACCCGGCGGGCAGCTCGATCGTCTTGATCAGGCGCATGCCCAGCACCCGGGTATAGAACTCCACAGTCCGCTTCATGTCGGAGCAGACCAGCGCCAGGTGATTCACACCACCGAAGTCGAACTCCTCGTTGCGCCACATCATGCAACACCGTCCCAAGTCGGGAGTTCAGGTTGGTGCCGGCCCCGCAGCTAAATCTAGGCTCACTGTCAGCTATGCGCTAGAGACCCCCTCGGAGCCGGTTGTGACCCAGATCGTCAGGGAATTCGTCGGCCTGCCCTCACCGGCAGTCGGCCGCGCGGGCGCGGGCGGCCATCCGTGCCAGGGCATCTATCACCGGCCGGACGGCGGCCGGCCGTCGACGGCGTTCATCGCCACGCACTACAACGTGGACTTCTCCGAGCACTACCTGGCGGCCTTGCTCGCCGAGCGGGGCTATGGCTTCCTCGGCTGGAACACGCGGTTCCGCGGGAACGAGGCGCACTTCCTGCTCGATCACGCGCTCGCGGAGATCGGCGTCGGCGTGCGCTGGCTGCGCGAGAATCAGGGCATCGAGCGCATCGTGCTGCTCGGCAACTCAGGCGGCGGCTCGCTCATGGCTGCCTACCAGTCGCAGGCTGTCGAGCCGAACGTCCGTCCAGTGGCCGGAATGCGGCCGCTCGCCGCTATCGATCAGTTGCCGGCCGGTGACCTGTTCGTCGCCCTGGCGGCACACTCTGGCCGGCCCGAGGTGCTGACGAACTGGCTTGACCCGTCGGTGACGGACGAGACCGACCCGCTGTCAGCCGATCCTGGGCTGGATCCGTTCAGTCCGGCTAACGGCCCGCCGTTCAGCCCGGACTTCCAGGCCAGGTACCGGGCCGCGCAGCGAGCCCGGAACGACCGCATCACCGACTGGGCGCTCGCCCAGCTCGCGTCCCTGGCTGACAGCCGCGGCAGGGACCGGCTGTTCCTGGTCCCGCGCAGCTGGGCTGACCTGCGGATGATCGACCCCGCAATCGAGCCATCCGACCGGCGGCCGAACTGGTGCTATCTCGGCGAACCAGTGAAGGCTAACTACGGCGTCTACGGCGTCGGCACTGTCAGCACGCTGCGCAGCTGGCTGTCGATGTGGAGCCTGCGCACCTCCCAGTGCATTGCCGCGCCGCACCTGGCCCGCATCACGCTGCCGTCGCTCGTCGTTCATGCGACCGCTGACGCGTGCGTCTACGAGAGCGACGCCCGCGCGCTCTACGACGCGCTGGCCGCGGAAGACAAGCAGCTCGTGTTCGTGAAGGCCGATCACTACCTGCAGGAACCGGCGGGCGCGCGAGTGAAGGTCGCCGACCTGATCGCCGCCTGGGTGGCCAGCCGCGGCGGTTAGCGGGGCTTTCATGAAGCGGAGCCGCGGCCAGGCAGTAAGCCCTCACCAGTTCGGGCGGAGCGGCCCGGGCCGGACGATTGCCCGCAGTCCCCGCTGAAGTTGCCGGAACTGCTGCTCCCCGAGCACTGTCCGCCATCGCTCGACGGCTTCGCTCGCCGCGTCTTGTGCAGCAACCGTGCAGGCCACGCCGCGTTTGGTGAGGACCAGGAGCGCGGCGCGTGCGTCGAGCGGATGGGCCTTGCGGGTGACGTAGCCGCGTTCCTCGAGCTGGTGCACGAGCTGCGCGGCCGCCTGCTTAGTAATCCCGAGGTACTCGGCGACGTCGGCGATCGTCGCGTCGCCCGCGCTGATCCTGACGAACGCGAATCCGTGGGCGGGACGGAGATCGGCGAATCCCCGTCGCGTTACCCCGTCATGCACGGCCTCGGTGAGTTGCGCTGACAGCAGCAGTACATCGGTCGCGATTGACCAGTTGTCGATGTTGGCCATGGTCTATCTTGACAGACCATGGACAAGTTGATTGTCTATATGGACAAGCGAATTGTCTTCTTCTCCGAGGGAATCCCCGATGCCAGTGATCACCAGCAGCGACGTTGACGTCTTCGAGACGCACGGCGTGCGGTTCAGTTCTTACATCCGGCCCTCACGAGGGAGCGGCCAGCTGTGCTCGTGGCGAGTCGATGTGCCGGCAGGCCTTAAGGGCACACCGCATCGGCCGTCCCGCGAAGAGGTCATCTGCTGCATCGACGGTGAGCTCACGATCACCCTGGACGGCCTGACTCACTCCCTTCGCGCCGGCGACGCCGCCTACGTCCCGGCCGGCAGCGAAATCTGCCTCGACGGCGGGCCCGACGGCGGGGCTGCCCTGACAACGTCCCTGGCCGGCCTCGAGGCGACGATGAGCGACGGAAGCCAGCTCAGGCCACCGTGGACGATCTGACGACTGCCGGATGCAACGCCGTGCTGTTGACCTCGGCCGGACCGGCGAGTCGCGATCATGGCCGAGAACTGCGCGCAGACCGCGGTGGCGCACCTGGCCGCTATCTTCGCCGGCGCTGCGGCGGTTCCGGTGAACTGGCAGCTGCGGCCTGCCGAGGCAGCGCACATCCTGCGGGATAGCGGAGCCCGGCTGGTCCTGGCCAGTGCGCGAACAGCCGACGCGGCCAGGCAAGCCGCTCCGGGCGCCCTCGTCGTGGAGTCGCTCACTGAACTTCCCGCCAGCGCGGCGCGAAGCAGCGAGCCGCCGGCGGACATGGCGCTCCTGGTCAGCTCAGTGGGACGGAGAACTCACTCGTGCGAGGAAGTCGAGCACGCGCTGGGTAAGCAGGGTCGCGGCTGCCTGGTCGTAGGAAGGCAGGCTGCTGTCGGCGAACAGGTGCCGATTCCCTGGGTAGACGAACAGCTCCGCATCTTTCGCCGTCGCGACGAGTTCCCGCGCAGCGTCTAGGTCACCTTCGTCTGCGAAGAACGGGTCGTTGGCCATCCCGTGGATCTCAACCGGCACATCGGCAGGCCACTCGGTGCCGAATTCAGAGACCGGCACGCACGCCTCGAACAGCAAGGCTCCGCTGGCGCCCGCGCGCGTCTGGGCCAGCATCTGGGCGGGCATCACGCCGAGGGAGAAGCCGGCATAGACGATTTCGGCCGGAAGCGCCTCAGCGGCAGCCTGCCCGCGCTCGAGGATGGTGTCGAAACCGGTCTCCTGGGCGTAGCCAACTCCGTCTTCGATGCTGGTGAATGTCCTGCCGTCGAACAGGTCAGGCACCGTCACCTGATGGCCGGCAGCACGCAGCAGATCGGCGAAGCCGATTACTCCCTCGGTGCGGCCCTGGGCATGGTGGAACAGAACGACGTCGGTCATGACTACTCCCTGTCGGTTGCCTACCGAGCCGACGCTAGCGCCCGTCCCGGACATTCCCCGTCCGGGATTGGCGTTCACCGCCTCACGGGGCCACGAAAGTGTGCCGCATCTCGCCGATGCCCTCGATGTAGCTGGTGAGCACGTCGCCTGGCGCGAGCCAGCGTTGAGGACTGCGGCCCATGCCGACGCCGCTCGGCGTGCCAGTGAAGATCAGGTCGCCGGGCAGCAGTGTGGTGACTACGGACAGCTGCTCGATCAGGTCGGAGACCGTGAAGATCAGGTCCCGGGTGCGTCCCTTCTGCATCTCGACGCCGTTGACGGAGCAGCCGAGTTCCAGGTCATCCGGGTTGCTGAACTCGTCGGGCGTGACCAGCCAGGGGCCGACGGGGCCGAAGCCCGGGTACGACTTGCCGAGGCTGAACTGTGGGGGATTCCCGGCCAACTGGAGGATCCGCTCGGACACGTCCTGGCCGGCCGACAGACCCGCGACATAGTCCCAGGCCGAGCTCGCCGGCACATGCCCGGCTGTCCGGCCGATGACGACGACTAGCTCGATCTCCCAGTCGGTGTGGCCGCCGGGCGGCAGGATTATCTCGCCGCGCGGGCCAGTGATGCACGACGCGAACTTGGTGAACACTGGCGGTGCAGTCTCCGGCTTGGGGAGACCGGACTCCGCAATGTGGTCGCTGTAGTTCAGTCCCACCCCGAACACCTGACGCGGAGACGGCGACGGCGAGCCGAGCGACTCGGCTGCAAACGGCACTGGGTCCGGCAGCGTCGCGGAGGCTGCCCAGTCCGCGAACTCCTGCCAGCGCGGGAAGACCGCCGCCGGGTCGGGGCCGAACCGGTCGCCGCTCGCGGTGGCAACGTCGATGGCGCCGCCTCCGGAGATCAGGCAAAGCCGCTGGCGGATAGTCGCGGTGCGCATGAATCCCTGCTCTCTTGTCTAGGCGGGACTAGCCGATGCTGCCCCGTTTCCTCGCTCAATGGTGCCAGCACGCCGGCGGGAGAGACATGCGGTGCTGTCGCCTTCTACCTTGGCGTTGGTGATGATGAGAAAGTGCAGGCGCGGAGCCGGAGAGAGGATTTCGGGATGGCGATCGATCCGGAAGTACGGGAGCTGGCTCAGGGAAAGAATTTCGCGGCCTTCACGAGCTTGCTGTCCGGCGGTGCGCCGATGACGCACATGATGTGGGTGGACTGCGACGAGGACCACATTCTGATCAACACCGAGGTCCATCGCGGCAAGTATCAGAACGTGCTCGCAGACCCGCGCGTTGCCGTCATGATCATGGATGCGAACGACGACGGGCGGTATGCAGATGTGACCGGGCGAGTCGTCGAGAGGATCACAGGGCCGCAGGCGCGCGAGCACATCGACAAACTGGCTCAGCTCTACATGGGACAGCCGTTTATCGCGAGCCTGATTCGGAGCGAGCGCGTGATCCTGCGGATCGAGCCGGACCGTCAGCGGGTACGGCATAACTCAGGCTGAGCCGCTATCGCGAGGAGCCCGCCATGACTGGCCGCGCCGGATTGCCCGTCTTCGGCGGGAGCTGACCGATGCCGTCCGGTCACGCACTGCCGCTCTACGCGCTGGCGAGCTGGCTGCTGACCGAGCTGCTCGGGGCCCTCATGGTCAGAAGCTGGATGGCTGGCGGCGGCATGCGCGCAGCACGACAGCGACCTGCGCGGTCGGACGCTATGTCGCTGCCCGTGCTGGCCGGGCATGCGGGGCTCAATCTGATCGGCCTGGCCTTCTGGATCTGTTTCGTGCTCGCTCACGCAACGGCCCTGGCCTGGCTGTCGCTCGCATTCATGGCTCCGGCGATCGGCCTGGGCATCTCCACAGTCACGATCTGGACTCCCTACCCCGGCAGTCGCCCCGAGACAGCCCCCGAGCCGGCGAAACTCCCGGCGCGGCCAGGCGTCATACCTGAAGACGAGCTCAAACAGCGTCTGGCTGACGAAGAGCTGGCCGCGCAGCTGGTGGATGAACTGCTGAACCGCAACTTCGCTCACGCCCCGGCGCGGACGGTGAGCTGGAGCCTGCGGCCGCTCATTCCGCTCGGCCACGGCGTGCTGGCCATTGCCACGTTTCTGCTCGCGTTGCTGGCTACGATCGCGGCGGTCTGACCCCAAGCCGGTCTGACCCCCAAGCCGGTCTAACGCCAAGCCGGTCTAACGCCAAGCCGGACCGGTGCCCATCCGGGCACCGGCAAACTGTCAGAGGCCCTCGATACTCTGAACGAAAGGTTCCCGCGAGCAGGCCCGTCACGACATCGGGCAGTTTCGGCGGCAGCGATGTTCCGGCGGTGGCAGAGGGGAGGCGATTGCGGTGCGCGAGTTCGAGATAACGAGCTCGGGTGAGCTGGATCTGGGGATCTCTTCGTCCGCGGCCGCCACGGATCTTCCGGAGGCCGCCGCGGGCTGGTCGTATGACGAGTGGGTGGATGACGGGTGGATTCCCGGCGATTGGGGTGACCCGGAGACCGATCCTGATGACGAGCAGGCCTGGCTGGCGAGTTTGCCGGCCGAGGTGCGGGAAGACTTCCTAGCTGGCCCGTGGACGGGTGAGCGCGAGGCGATCCCAGCGGGGTTCCTGCACCACCAGCGCGGCGGGCCGAGCGGTGCCGGATTCGCGGCCGGAGGCGCGCTGGACTCGCTGGCACCCGGTCCCTGGCTCAGCGAGGCGGTGGCTGCCGCTACGGCAGGCGGGCACGACCAGCTGGGTGAATCGGAGCTGATCGGCGTTCTGTGCGCGTGGCGGCGGATCGCGTCGTGGGCGGCGGCATGCGAAGCCGCGACCGTGTTGGCGCTGGCCCGTCGCCGCACGGCCCAGTCGGACAAGGCCGGGAGCGCCCATCTGGCCGAGCATGTCAGTGATGAGCTAGCCGCTGCGCTGACGCTGACGGGCCGGTCCGCTGACCGGCTCCTGTCGCTGTCCCTGGGACTTCAGCGCCTGGACGAGGTGCACGCTGCCCTGGACCGCGGCCAGATCGACTGGGCCAAGGCGTGCGTGTTCGTGGACGAGCTCGGTGTCCTTGCCGACGACGAGATCGCGCGCGATCTCGCGAGCCGGCTGCTGGGCCGGGCCGGAGCTGGCGGATGGACTACCGGGCAGTTGCGGGTGCGGCTGCGCCAGGCAGTGCTAGCCGCCGACCCTGAGGCGGCTGTCCGGCGCCGGCGCCAAGCCCGGGCGGACGCAGATGTGCAGTCCTGGGATGAGCAGTCAGGTAACGCCGCGCTGGCCGGCCGCGAGCTCCCGCCCGCCCAGGTCATCGCGGCGATGGCCCGGATCGATGCGCTGGCTCACTGGCTGCACGATCACGGTGCTGCGGGCACCATCGGCCAGCTGCGCGCCGCCGCCTACACCGCGCTGCTGGAAGGCCGCGCGGTCGATTCACTGCTGCCCGGCTTAACCGCCGACAGCGAGCCCAGTCAACCCGCGACGGACCAACCCGCCACGGACCGGTCCGGGTGGCCTGCCGTTTCCGGAACCGTGCATCTGACGATGCCATTGTCGGCCTGGCTGGGCAGCGGGCTGCCCGGCGAAGTCGCCGGTCACGGGCCGGTCGACGCGCAGGTCAGCCGGGAACTGGCGGACCTGCTTGCCGGCAGCACGGGTACTCGCTGGTGCCTGACGGTGACCGGCGCGGACGGCCGGGCCGTTGGCCATGCGTGCGCCCGCCGTGGTCCCGCCGCCGGTGAGCCGGTGCTGCGCTGGGCCGCCGGGCTGCGCTCCCGCCTCGGTCTTCTGGAAACAGATCTGCTCAACACAGCGCACTGCAGCCACGTCCACCAGACCGCCGGCTACCGGCCGCCGGCCGGGTTGCGGCACCTGGTGTGCGTGCGGCAGCGGACCTGCTGTTACCCCGGTTGCCGACGGTCCGCGGTCCGCTGCGATCTAGACCACACCGTTGCCTTCGACAAGGGCGGCCGGACCTGTCTCTGCAACCTGGCGCCTTGCTGTCGCCGGCACCACCGCGCGAAGCAAGCAGTCGGCTGGCAGCTCCAGCAATCCCGGCCAGGCCAGATGACGTGGCGAATGCCCAGCGGTCGCAGCTACCAGACAGCCGGCGACCCCTACCCTGTCTGACATGTTCACTGCGGCCCGCGCCGCTCCGGCTGAAACGACGCATGACTTCATGACCGTCAGGTCCGACTAACCCTCAGGACAGCTGGGGGATTACCTCAGCAGCGAGCCGTTCGGCTTGCTCGCCCTGGTTGAACATCGTCGTGAACAAGATCAGTTCCGCGCCGGCTTCGGCCGCCTTGGCCACCTCCGCGACACAGTCGGCAGGCGTGCCCGCGATGCACGCGGCCTCGATGTCGGGCACCCGGCGGCCGTACAGCGCCGCCATCGCGTCGTTGATCCGCGAGCGCGCCCGGCTGGCGTTGTCGTCCACCGCTATGTACAGGCGCTTCGCGATCGGGAAGTCCGCGGGATCCCGGCCACTCTCAGCCTGCGCCGCTCGCACCACCTGCACCTGACCGGCGAATCGCTCCGTTGGAGTCGAACCCGCTCCGAAGAATCCGTCGCCGAGCCGTACCGCGCGCCGCAAGGCCGGCTCGCCGTTCGCGCCGAACCAGATCGGCGGATACGGCTTCTGGACCGGCTTCGGCTCCATCGCGGCATCCGTCAGCTGCCAGAACTCGCCGTCGAAGGTCACCCTCGGCTCTGTCCACAGCGCCTTCATCAACGCCAGGCCCTCGGTGAACCGCGTCACGTAACGATCGCCGGTGATGCCGAACGCGGCAAACGGCCGGAACTTGCCACCAGTCCCGATGCCGACATCGACCCGGCCACCGCTGAGCTGGTCCAGCGTCGCGATGCTCTTAGCCAGGTGCGCAGGGCTGTGCAAGGTCGTCACGAAGACCACGCAGCCCAGCCGCAACCGCTGCGTGCACGCCGCCGCGTAGGTCATCGTCTCGATCGGCCCGAGCTGAGCCGAGGCACTCAGCGTGTTTTCCTGCGTCCAGCCACTGTCATAGCCGAGCTCCTCGACTCGCTGGCAGTAGCCGCGGAAGGCGACCGGGTCGAACTCACCGTCGGCATAGAACTGGGGTAGCGAAATCGCGAACCGCATAGTCCGCAATGCTAGCCCGGCCCGGTTCAGGCGTAGCAGGCCAGCGGGCGCCCGCCGTTGTAGGCGACCATGTCGGCCAGTGCGGCCCTGATGTCCACCTCCGGCCCGCCGAGGTCACAGTAAGCCCGGTGCAGATTGCCGACGATGCGCTCGCGGTCCAGCCAGCCCGCATAATCACCCAGCCCGGTCTCCCGGGCAGCCTCCAGTGGCGACAGCCCGGCACTCATTCCGTCCTGCGCCGTCTCCAGCACGAACCTCAGGTACGACACGACCGTGTCGATGAGATCGCCGCCGCACGGGCTGCCGTGCCCGGGCACGATCGCGCGCGCCGGGATCGGCGCGAGCACCGAAGTGAGCACGTCGATCGCGCCAGTCACCGACCCCATCAGTACGAACGGCGTTCCGCCATTGAACAGCAGGTCGCCACAGAACAGCACCTGTTGCTCGGGCAGCCAGACGAGGCAGTCATTGGTGGTGTGAGCGGCCTGCCCGACATAGCTGACCTCGATCGGCATCTCGCCGGACCAGATCTGCAGCCGGTCGGTCAGCGTGACATTCGGCGGCGCAAGGGTCAGCTCACCCCAGTCAACCGGATCGAAAATGCCGGCATAGCCGGGCAGCCCACCGCGCATAACCTCCTCCCGGCACCGCTCGTGCCCGATGATCGCGATGTTGCCGAAGAAGCAGTTACCGAACGTATGGTCACCGTGGTGGTGCGTGTTGATCAGCGTGGTCACCGGCGCAGCGGTGACCGAGGCGATCCGGTCCAGGTAAGCGCGGGTACGCCGCTCGGTGGAACAGGCGTCCACGCTCACGACCGATCGATCACCGACGACGAAGCCGGTGTTATTGATGAACCACGAGCCGTCCGGCTGGATGTAGGCGAACACTCCATCCGCGACCTCGACGAGCTCCGGCGGCCCTGCCGCCGAAGTCCTATGCCCTGGTGAGCTCATCTGCGCTCCCCTCCCTGGTCAGTTTCAGCGCAAGAGCCGGGCAGTCGGTAACCGCCCGCCTGGTCCGGCGCTCCAGACTGGCCGGGACCAGCTGATCGGCGAGCAGCGGATAACCCCATTGGTCGAGGGCGACGAGCTCGGGAAGCAACTCCGCGCACAAGCCGTGGCCAGTGCATGCGATCGGGTCGACCCGGAGCCGCGTCGTCGTCAGCCCGGGCCGCACGGCCCGCGCCAGCGGCGGGCGCACCAATCCGGTGGGCTTGCCCGGCGACGCGGCCGGAAGGCGGAGCGCCGCGATCACCCGCCAGCATGCCGCCGCTGCCACAGCGGCCGCGCAGACTACCGCAAGGTCGAGCAGCCGGCCGCTGCGCATGCCGCCGCCCGTTCCGAGGCTGTGCGCGAGCGCTGCCGGCCAGCACGCATAAGCAAGCCAGTGCACGAGGCGCCAGGCGCGGTAGGTCAGGTGCCGCCGCAGCAAACTAGTGACGATGATCGCGATCAGCAGGTCCGTCGCCACCGCTCCTAGCCCCAGCCAGCTTCGCGCGTAATCCGAGCTGAACGGCACTACGATCGCCGCCAGCCCGATACGCGCGTACGGCCCGACAACAGCGGTGATGATGTGCAAGGCGAGGAAGCCGACCGCGAGCAGCGAGACGTACCGGTGCAAGCTCAGCCCTGCGAACCGGGGCAGCCCCGGCAGCCGGACGCGGCGGTCCAGCAGGATGCCGAGCACGACGACGGCACTCAGCAGGACCATGCTGATCACGCCGGTGGCGGCGCTTACGGTCCCGGTTGTTGGCATTCAGGGCGCGCTAAAGGGTCCCGGACAGGCTGACGCTGGCGATGCTGTCCTGATACGTCCCTGAACTATCGGGTGGCAGTCTGGTAAACCAGATCAGCAGGTAACGCGCCTTCACCGGCGAGTCAATTGACATCGTCAGTGCCCCGCCGGGCAGTTGGGCACGTGCGACGACGGGCATGTCTGCCGGCGACGGCGAGTTACCGGCGCGAAGCTCGAGCCCGCCGCCTGCTGCGGCGCCCAGCAGGATCCGGGCACTGGTCACAGTGACTGGCTTACCCATGTCCAGCAGCAGACCGGTGCCCGAGTAAAGGCCGCCGAAGTTAGCAGTGGCGTACCAGTCGGTCTGCCACGCGGTGGTGTCGCTGCCGTCGATTGCCAGCGGGGCCTGCTGCGGGTCGTCGCCCTGGCTGGCGCCGTCAGGCCCGACGGCGGCCGCGCTCACCGGCGTCAACGGGACAGTGGCTGGCTGCGTGGCGGCGCTGGCTCCGGCGGGCTGGTGCGCCACGTGCCGGCTCGACGCCAGATGGCGGCTTGAGCTGTGATGGCTGGGCTGTGCCTGCGGGGCCGACGAGCCGCCGGACACCAGCAGGTAGGTCAGCACGGCAATGGCGACAAGCAGCATCAGGCCGAGTGCGACGGTCGCCTTCGGCACCCGGCGCTTCGGCTCCAGCGGCATCCACGGCCGGAATGCCTCGGCCGCTGTGATGCCGCCAGGAACACCGGTACCCGAATCCGCGTCATCGCGGGCGGCCGAGGGCTCGGACTGCCCGTTCCGGTGCTGAATATCGGGCGCGACCAAGCGCTGCCAGCCTGGCAAGCGCCAGCTGTGGCTGTCGGTGTCGTCGGCCGGGCTGGGCGGCTCGGGCGGCGGCATGTGAACGGCGTCGTACTCCTCGATCAGCGGCACCGGATCCGTGCCGACCACGCGGGCAATAGCGCGGATATGGCCGCGCGCATAGTAATCTCCGCCACACGCCGTGTAGTCATCGTGTTCTATCCCGCGGATGATCGTTGCCCTGATGCGGGTGCGCTCGCTCACTTCAGCGACAGTCAGTCCGGATTCCGTACGCGCCTCGGCCAGCGCCCCGCCGATTCCCACGTCTCACCTCCGCAGCTCGTCAGCTCGAAGTCCTGTTATCGCCAGTATGACTCCGCTTAAGCGCGGTTTTGCGGACGATCTGCTGTCAATCGGGCTAACTCCCCGGACACCGCCGCGCAGATGGGCAGAACCGCTGGTCAGACGTTCATCCGGCACCCGACCGGGGCTGGGCTGGCTGCAATCGAATCTGGGGGTAACTGCCGTTCCCCGAAGTATGATCCGGTTAGGCGTGGCGAGGGCGGCAGCGAGCGTCACAATCCGGGTAACAGGGGAGTAATACCGATGGGACTTCTGAACGAGGCTCGCCGCGAGTTCATCGCGGCGCCTGATGGCTCTAAGGGCCAGATCGTCTTCAAGTGGCCGGACCAGAACATCCGCAAGTTCACCAGGGCGATCGTCGAGCCCGACGCGGTAGCCGTCTTCACCAGCCAGGGCCAGGTCATGGGTGTCCTGACGCCTGGCCAGCACACGCTGGATGCGAAGGAGCTTCCGTTCCTCGGCATGTTCGTGGACTGGGCAACCGGCGGTAACGCCTTCAGGGCCGAGATCTTCTTCGTCGGGACGCGCGAGTTCCCGAACAACAGGTTCGGCGGCCGTCTGGACGAGGTCCAGGACCCGCAGAGCGGGCTGATCGTCACGCTGCGCACGTTCGGTGAGTACGCGCTGCGCGTCAGCGACCCGACGAAGCTGATCCTGAACCTGGTCGGCACCGTCGATGTGACCAACAATCAGGCAGTGACCGCCTGGGTGACCCAGCAGCTGCTCAAGGTGACCCGCACCACGGTCACCACCCAGCTGATGTCCGGCACCTGGCCGATACTCGGCCTGTCGATGCACAGCCCCGAGATCGAGGTGCAGTCGCTGGAGGCTGCCAACCACGAGCTCGCCGACTACGGGATCACGCTGACCCGGCTCGGCAACGTCGATGTGAACCTGGACGACGACGACAACGCTCGGCTGAAGAAGCTGGCCGGCGACACTGCGTACAGCCGGCTGGCCGGCGGCTTCCTGCAGGCGGCCCAGGCTGAGGCGCTGCAGGGCGCTGGCGAGGGCATGGCGCAGGGCGGCGCTGCCGTCACGCCGATGTTCTTCGGGGCGGGCATGGGAATGGCCGGCCAGATGATGCAGGCGCCGGCCCAGGCTCCGTACAGCCCGCCGCCGCCCGGCCCGGGGTTCGCCGGCGGAGGTCAGGGCTATGCAGCGCAGGCTGCGGCAGGCGCCCAGCAAGCAGCACCGCCGCCTCCGTCAGCCGCGCCCGCCCCTGCGCCGCAGGCACCGGACGCGCCCGCCGGCGCAGCGATGATGGCCTGCGGCAACTGCCAGAGCCCGGTTCAGGTGGGAGCGAAGTTCTGCCCCGAGTGCGGCACGCCGACGCAGAAGCACTGCACGAACTGCAACGCAAGCCTGTCCGCGGCGGCGAAGTTCTGCGCCGAATGCGGCACTCCCACCGCAGCGCGGCCCGCCTAGGCCCTACCATCACGGACAACCCCCGCCCTTGAGCAGAAAGGCCTGCCCGGATGGACAGGATCGAATGTCAGTGGTGCAAGGCGCAGAATCAGCCGGAGCGGACTAGCTGCAGCACGTGCGGCGCCCCGCTCGACAAGAAGAACCTGGTCTCCGACTCAGGGTGGGCCGAGGCGCCCCGGCTGCGGGATATGACGGAGTTCCGGTTCTCGAACTCCACCTGCCAGATCGAGGGCGAGATCGTCCCCGTCGCTGAACTGGCTCTTTCGCAGGGCGACTCGGTGTTCTTCGAGCACCACGTGATGCTGTGGAAGGAGCCTAACGTGCCGCTGTCCGCGATGAACACCGGCGGGGCCCGGCGGATGATGGGCGGAATGCCGCACATTCTCAGCATCGCTCACGGGCCCGGCCGGATCGCGCTGTCGAAGGACGCTACCGGCGAGGTCGTCGTGCTGCCGATTCACCCGTCGCACGAGATCGACGTGCGTGAGCACGCCTTCCTGGCCGGAACTCACTCGCTGAACTACTCGTTCGTGCGGATCAAGGGGCTGGCCAACGTCATGCACGGCGGCAGCGGCATGTACATGGACCGCTTTGTGACCGGCGGCGAGCAGGGCCTGCTGCTGCTGCACGGCTACGGCAACGTCTTCCAGAAGACGCTGCAGCAGGGCGAGAAGATCCTGGTCGAGCCGGGCGGCTTCCTGTACAAGGATTCCTCGGTGCAGATGAACACCGTCCAGCAGCGGTTCAAGACCGGAATGCTCGGCACGCACAACATGTATCTAGCCGAGATGACCGGCCCGGGCCGGGTCGGCGTCCAGTCCATGTACGTGCACCACGGCTCCGAGTAGGCGGCGGACATGTCGACGCCGACCTATACCTGTCCGTACTGCCGCATCCCAAGCGACGGCAGCGGCACTACCTGCCCGCACTGCGGGGCGCCGACCGATGTCCGGGCGCGCGTCACCAAATCCGGGTGGGCTGAGCAGCCGCCGATCAGGGACATGGCCAGAATCCATTTCAACCGGTCCACCTGCCAGATCAGCGGCAAGTACGTGCCGGTAGCCGAGATGCAACTGGACCCGCAGGACTCGGTCTACTTTTCCCACCACCTGCTGCTCCACTGCGAGCCAACCGTCCGGCTCGACATGATGAAAATGGCAGGCGGCTGGAACCGGATGCTGGCCGGGATGCCGCTGCTGATGATGACGGCCTCCGGGCCGGGTCACCTCGCGATCTCGGCCGATCATCCCGGCGAGACGCTGGCCGTACCCCTCCCGGCCAATCACGCGGTCGACGTGGTCGAGCACCGGTTCCTGATCGCTACCGCCAACGTCGGCTATCACTGGGAGAGAGCCGGCGTCTGGTACGCCACGCAGAACGGCGACGAGCAGGAGTACCACTACCCGCTCGGCCAGACCATGGACCGGTTCTCCGCTCAGGGCGGTCCCGGCCTGCTGTTGTTGCACGCGCCGGGCAACACCTTCATCCGCGACCTGCGCGACGGTGAGCGGATCCTGGTGCAGCCCGGCGGCCTGATCTGGAAGGACCGCAGCGTCCGGATGCACCTGCATTTCGAGTACCCGCGCGGCCAGTACTGGTTCAGCTCAGCCCGGTGGCAGGCCAAGTCCATCTGGCTGGTGCTGCAGGGTCCGGGCCGGGTCGCCATCCAGTCGGTGTTCGAGCCGCCGGAAACGGGCGGCGGGATCGTCAACAGCTCGGGCGCCACGACCCAGTACTGGTAACCGGGCCGGGGGCTGTGGAGTTCAGCGAAGACACCGAACACGCGCCGATCCGCGCTGCCATCAGGGAGATCTGCGCGGGCTTCCCCGATGACTACTGGGCCGAAGCGGATGCGACGCATACCTTTCCGTGGGCGTTTTACGACGCGCTAGCCCAGGGCGGCTGGATCGGCATCGCCATCCCGGCTGACTACGGTGGCGGCGGCGCCGGCATCACCGAGGCGTCGATCGTCCTCGAAGAAGTGGCCGCCTCGGGTGCCTGCATGAACGGCGCGAGTGCGGTGCACCTGTCGATCTTCGGCATGCACCCGGTCGTCAGGCACGGCAGCGAGCAACTGAAGCGCAGCTACCTGCCACTCGTGGCCAGCGGGCAGATGCACGTCGCCTTTGGTGTCACCGAGCCGGACGCGGGCTCGGACACGACGGCAATCAGGACAATGGCGATCCGGGATGGCGACGGCTACCGCATCACCGGGCGGAAGGTCTGGACGTCGAAGGCGCTGGAATCCGACCGGGTTCTGCTGCTCACGCGTACGACGCCTGCGGAGCAGTGCGCGAAGCGGACTGACGGGCTCACGCTGTTTGTCGCGAGCCTCAAGGAGCCGGAGGTGAGCATCCGGCCAATCCCGAAGCTGGGCCGCAACGCAGTCGCGTCCTGTGAAGTCAGCTACGACGGACTGTACGTCGACGCTGCGGACAGGGTTGGCGACGAAGGCAGCGGGTTCCGGTATCTGCTGGACGGGCTGAACGCCGAGCGGGTCCTGATCGCCGCCGAGGCGCTCGGGGTCGGGAAGGCCGCACTGCGCCGGGCAGTCGGGTATGCCTCAAGCCGGGTGGTCTTCGGCCGGCCGATCGGCGCTAACCAGGGCATCTCGTTCCCGCTCGCCGAAGCTCACGCCCGGCTCGCGGCCGCCGAGCTAGCGGTCAGGCAAGCGGCCTGGCGGATCGACAACCACCAGCCGTGCGGCGAGCAGGCCAACATCGCCAAGTTCCTCGCGGCGGATGCGGCCTTCGCAACCGCGGATGCCGCAATGCAGACGCACGGCGGATTCGGCTATGCGACCGAGTATCACGTCGAACGCTACTGGCGGGAGGCCAGGCTGATGCGCATCGCGCCGGTCAGCCAGGAAATGGTGCTGAACTACCTCGCCGAGCATGTGCTCGGCCTGCCACGCTCGTATTAGCGGCCGCGGCCGCGGCAGTAGATTGGAGATGCAGCTGGCGCCGCGGGTGTTTGGCCCCCGGATTCCCTGGTAGCTGGTGCGGACTACACATCACAAAAGCCGGGGAGTGCGCATGATAATACTCGGACTAATCCTCCTCATTATCGGATTTGTCGTCAAAATCGCGATCCTCTGGTCGATCGGCATCATCGTGCTGATCGTCGGGCTGATCCTCGCCCTGTTCGGAGCGATCGGCCGGGGCGTCGGCGGACGACGACATTACTGGTAGCAGCATCGCTGGGAGATAGCGGCAGAATTGACGGGACCGGTCCGCGTACCGGTCCCGTCATAACCCTGGACGCTGGAGGCCAGTGATGCCAGCCGACCTCGGCAAGCTGCTTGACGACCTGGCCGCAGAGACCACGGCGCTCCGCAAGATCCTGGACACGCTGACCGACGCGGACTGGAGTCTGCAGACTCCGGCGCCAGGCTGGACGATTGGCGATCAGGTCAGTCATCTGGCCTATTTCGACGAGGCCGCCACAATGTCGGCATCCGACCCTGACGAGTTCGAGCAGGCGCGCGCTGGCAATGCCGACCCGGACTCGATTGCGAGGCGCTATCACGACCTGGCCCCGGCGGATCTGTCGGACTGGTTCAGCCGTGCGCGCCGGGAGCTGCTGACGGTGTTCGCCGGGCTCGAGCCGGCCAGCCGTGTTCCGTGGTTCGGCCTGCAGATGAGCGTGGCGTCATCGGCAACCGCTCGGCTGATGGAGACGTGGGCGCACGGCCAGGACATCGCCGACACCGTCGGCGTCCAGCGGGCGCCGACGCACCGGCTGCGGCATATCGCGCATATCGGCGTCGGAGCGCGGGCGTTCAGCTATGCCGCCAACAGGCTTCCGATGCCTGCCGAACCGGTCCGGGTCGAACTGGTCGCTCCCGCAGGCGAGTTGTGGACCTGGGGCCAGGCCGACTCTCGCGACCGCATCACGGGTCCGGCGATCGACTTCTGCTTGCTCGTTACCCAGCGGCGGCACCGCCAGGACGTTGCTGTCGAGGCAGCCGGCCCGGCCGCCAGCGAGTGGCTGACCATTGCTCAGGCGTTCGCCGGCCCGCCTGGTCCCGGCCGCAAGCCTGGCCAGTTCACGTGAGCTTCGGCCGCCGCCCGCGCCGTCCGCGAGCATTCCCGCGAACATGGGCGCCCCGCGAGCCCGGCGCCGATATGCCAGGACGATCGACGCGACCCGACGTGCAGGCCGCCGTAACCGTCATCGGCCGCCGAAGCTCCAGAGATGCGTCCGATGGCCAGTTCATCGACTTCACCGGCGCGGACCTCACTGGCGCGTACCCCGGCGACGCGAAAATCACCGGCGCGCACCTCACTAGGGCCACTCTGGCCGGAGCCGCCAG
This sequence comes from uncultured Actinomycetota bacterium, assembly GCA_963831615.1. Taxonomy (GTDB): domain Bacteria; phylum Actinomycetota; class Actinomycetes; order Streptosporangiales; family Streptosporangiaceae; genus JAJYUU01. Next base: position 118,443 of record CAWHQU010000013.1, read on the forward strand.
TTCCGGCCGGATGGCTACGAGACCCTGACTCAGGACGCCTCCAACGGGTGCTCGCGGAACCTGACGTGGCAACATGACGCAGTCGGCTATCTCATTAGACGACCGACATCTGCGATGGCTGACGTCAGCGCTGCTAGTGCCCGCAGGAATTAGCTACCGCACATCTCCCTTGGGGCGCGCCGGCCTGGCCCCTGGCCACCTAGAGTTCGCTCAGTCTGTGCGCAGCTTCGTCACGGGTGTCGCGATCGAATTCATCGCTGGCAGCGATGCTGCGCAACCTTGCGGCGGCCCGGACAGGGTCGACCTCGGACAGTCTTAGCGCCGCCTCAAAGCGTTCGCTGGGATCGGTCTCATACATGGCTGTGCCGACTTTCTCTGCAAGATCGGTCGTGGTATCAGAGCGCACAAGGTCACTCTGGCGCCGCCAGCACGCTTAAGGCATGGGGAGGATCCCCGATTAAACCCTGACGACCACCCCACGGGCCGCAAACTGGCCACCGCATATTTGAGAAGGACCGCTCGAACCTGCGCCCTAGTGCGACTCGGGGCTGGCGGACCGCGCCGCCGGAGACCGCGCCGCCGCTGACCTCACCCGAGCAGAACTCAGCGCCGTGGAAGCTGACCTCGCCGTCGGCGAAGTCGGCGCCGTCGAACACGTTTGGACCGCCCCGTTGCCCACTCCGTCTGATGATAGCTGCGGTGCCTACGGTGCCTAGCTTCACTTGATGTGCGACGGATCGGCCCGCTCAGTCTGCATTCCCGTCGCGCAGATCCGCGATGCGTCCGGTGACTTCCGCCTGTATCTCGGGCAGATGCCAGGGGTTCTGCGCCAGCCACGTCAGCAGTATCAGTTCGCGGATGTTTCGCAGGACCGTGTAACCTGGCCAGCTCATTACGTCGAAGCCGTAGCAGGCGGCGAACTCCAGGTACTCCTCGTCGGTATGCCAGCCGAATCGCTCGAAATACATCGCGGTCAGCACCAGATCCCACTCACGCGGACCGACTGCGAACCCGTCTAGGTCGACGAGCACATGGGAGCCGTCCCACATGAGCGTGAGAACGCTGTTGACGTTCGCGTTCCCGTGTATCGGACCTTGAGGCAGAAGAAATTCCAGGTGCGCGTATCTGTCGCGCAGATCCTCAAGTCTGTCCAGCAGGAAGTCACGGTCATTCTCGGGGAGCTCAGCTCTGCTGATACGTGTCGCAGCGCCGCTGAAGGGCCGAAGTTCTGGCAGGACCAGGGACGAGGGCGGGTCAAGGTCGTGCAGTCGCCGGAGCAGGGAGGCCAGCTCAGTGACCGTCCCGTAATACTTATGTTCCGCGACCTGCGCCCAGAACGTCAGCACCTGGCCAGCGAAAACCTTCGGCTGATCGACGGGCCCGGCCAGCCGGGCGGCAGGGAACGCAGCCGACTCCAGCCACCTCGCCACCGCCACCTCAGTCGTGAAGTCAGGCAGACAATCAATGGTCCGCGCTACCTTGGCAACGAGCCAGAGCCCTCTTAGGTCGTAAACAGCAATCTCACCGCGTGTCACAAGCTCGGCACCCGCGGAATCAATCCCCGCTCCGGCGCAGACGGCTCTCAATGTGCGCATTGTGCTAGCCGCCGAGAAGCCGTGCTGTCCCGAAGACCGTGCTGTTCTACCGGCATCAGCCGTCACCCAGACGACGCTACATGCCGCAACGCGATGAACTGAGCTGACAGGTGACCGAGCCTAAGGCGCTCATCCATGCACACCGGTGCGCATGACCCTTACCGTCGTCGCCCGGAGAAGTGAGCCGAGACCCAGCGCCCGCTCTCAGTGGGTGCTTAGGGCGAACACTCGCTGCGGGCGAAGCCGGGGTTGTTCTGAGCCCTGCCTTCGCTGTGCCGGTCGCCGGTCTGAGATAGGGCCGTTTCAATCAGAACGTCGGCAAGCCCGCCAATATACAGGTACTTACGGCGTTGCTCCCGGCGCTGATGGATCAGTGAGCCCACTGATGACTAAGGTGACGTACCGTTAGTGAGCAATCGCGCCGACCGGCCCACGGTGCCGCAATGCGTCCAGGCCTCAGGTAGCGATCGAGCACGATCTACTCAAGTAGCCGTGGTCAGTCGGTTAGCTGATAATTGGGCGCGCCCACGCCGCTCCCTAGGTACTGGACAGTCCAGTCCCCGCTAGCGGCGTAGTATCCAGCCCCAGGCGACGACAAGCTCCCCGAGCCGCCCGTCACGGGAACGAATGTCAGAATCGCCGACTCGCTTTTGTTTGTGCCGGCATAGAGCGTCACGATTACTTGGCTTCCCTGGCCGGCGCCGACCGAGCAGACGCCGTTCGATGTGTTACAGGTCGCGCTGATAGCCACCTTGCTGTTGGTGTGGCTCTGAAGGAAGGAGACGAGGTTTGCCGCACTTCCAGGATTTGCGAGATTGGCGGTAACGCTCGGCGTCCGCTGTAAGGCATTCTTGATTGCGATGATGCCAACTATAATGCCAACGATAGCAGCGACCGCTCCTAAGAGCGCCGCAATTCCCTTCATGGCTACCCCCGCGTACGGGCGGATTAGTAGCCTTAGGATGCGCCGGCGGTTCGGCAACGTCAAGGGTCGGCAGACGCAGGCTAACTTGCCTAGGGGTCGTTCTCTAGTTCGCCACCTAGCCGTGCCGTTAGTCGCGGTGGTGCTCCTGGCAGGATGCTCCACCGACCCGGTAGGGCCGCTCGGTAACGGTGGGGACCAGGGCGCGGAGTGCGCGCCCGGCCGGATCGGGGAACCGGTCACCGTCGGGTTGTACGACCTGCACAATTACGGCAAGTCCCCGGTGAAGATAAGCGGCATCACCCTGCCACCTCTGCGCGGGCTCAAGAGAACCGGATCATGGTGGCTCACGCCCGTCCTCCGGGACCCCCGCAACGGCAACTGGGTCGATATCGGTGCTGGCTTCCCGTTCCCGCCGACGTTCTCCAAGCTGGCCCGGGAGGAATGGCGGCGACGCCGGCCGCTGATCGGTGCGGTCCTGCGACCGCACCAGGACTTGACCCTGGTGTTTGTACTGAGCCGCACCGCGGCCAACTCATCGGCCGGCGACCTGACCTCCGTCGATGTGCAGGACCTCGCCGGTGATAAACGGCGCTGACTCCAGGTAGAGGATGCCGTCGACGATGTCGCTGACCTCGCCGACCCGCTCCATCGGGGCAAGCTGCGCCCCCGCCGCATACTCCTGCTCCGAGTGCATCGGTGTCTTGATGACGCCCGGCGCGACGGCATTGACACGGATGCCCCGGGTGGCGTACTCGACAGCGAGCGACCTAGTGGCAGCGGCGATCCCGCCCTTGGTCATTGATGCCAGCGCCGACGGCTCGCTGGAATGCGCGTGGTCCACGACGGAGGCGCTGATGTTCACGACATGGCCGCTGCCCTTCTGCACCATCTCACTGATCGCACGCTGGGTCAGGTAGAAGAACCCGGTCAGATTCACGCCGAGGACATGCTCGTAATCCTGAGCGGTGTAGTCGGTGAACGGCTTCGACACGAAGACACCGGCGTTGTTGATCAGCGTGTCGATATGGCCGAAGCGATCCAGCGCCTCATCGGCGATCCGGTCAGCGGTCGCAGGCTGGGCGATATCACCGTCGACGACCAGTATCTCCGGGTCCGGGGAGGGCGGCATATCGATAGAGTTCGCCACGACCGACCAGCCGTGGTGCCGGTACCCCTCGACCAGGCCGGCGCCGATGCCACGAGATGCGCCGGTGATGACGGCCACCTTCGGTTCTGCTGTACCCATCACTGACCTCCGCAATGTCTGTTTTGGGATCCTTGGGGGCGGCGGACCCCCGCGATGAAGCGTGTTATCCCCGCTGCGCGAGGCAGGCACCAGGCCGGCCCGCACCGGGCGGGCACATGAACGGCTACTCCAGACCGGCCGCGGACATTATGGTCGGAGTGTGACCCGACTACCTGATCTGCCCCGTGACCAGCTCGACCCGGCAGGCCAGGAGGTCTTCGACCACGTTCTCGGCACCAGGGGCAGTCAGCTGCTGACTCCCGCTGGCGGGCTGATCGGGCCGTTCAATGCGTTCGTGCACGCGCCTGGCGTCGGCCGTCACCTCACCGCGCTGGGCGCTGCCGTGCGTTTCGGTACCTCGATCGAGCGGCGGCTGAGCGAGGTGGCGATTATCACGGTCGGCAGCCGCTGGAAGGCCGAGTTCGAGTGGTGGGCACACGCCAGGATGGCCCGCGAGCACGGCGTGCCGGACGCGGTCGTCGACGCGATCGGCCGCGACGACGACCCGCCGTTCACGGCAGGAGACGAGCGCACTGTCTACACGGTGGCCCGCGAGCTGACGCTGACCGGGCAGCTCAGCCAGGACAGCTACACGGCCGCGCACGACCTGCTCGGTGACGCCGGGCTCGTCGAGCTCGTCTCCCTATGCGGCTACTACACACTGATCTCCTACTTGCTGAACGCGTTCGCTGTGCCCGTCCCGCCCGGTGCCGAGTTGATGTGGCCGCAGGCCGCTGGCGACTAGGGGACGCGCTTGACGGACAGGAACATAAGTTCCTAATATAAATCCGTTATGGAAATCCCGGTACCCCAGCCGCAAGCCGGTGACGTGGTGGCCGGCCTGGAGCGCCTGGTATCACTCATCCGCCGGCTCAGTCCGCCGGGCATGTCGCTGACCTCAGCCGCGACACTGAACACACTCGAGCGGTCCGGACCCTGCCGGCTCACCGCACTTGCCGCGACCGAGGGCGTCACCCAGCCAGCCATGACTCAGCTGGTCGGCCGGCTGGCCGAAGCCGGCCTGGTGGTCAGGTCCGCCGATCCCGAAGACGGCCGTGTGGTGCATGTCCAGCTCACCGACGAGGGCCGCGAATTCGTCGCCCGCAGGCGCGGCATCCGCGCCGAACGGCTGTCCAGCATGCTTGCCCGGCTGAGCAAGGCCGATCAGGACGCCCTCGCCGCCGCGCTGCCGGCAATCACTGCACTTGTCGCAGAGGATCTCCCGGCACCGGCCACCGGACCAGCAGATCGAACGGAGCGTTGATGAGCGGGACTGTAGCCAGCCCCTTCCGGCAGCCGAAGGCGGTCTTCGCGGTCGCCTTTGCCTGCGTCGTGTCGTTCATGGGCATCGGGCTGGTCGATCCGATCCTGCCTGCTATCTCCCACCAGCTGCACGCCTCGCCGAGCGAAGTGACACTGCTGTTCACCAGCTACCTGGTGGTCACGGCAGTAGCGATGCTCATCACGAACTTCGTGTCGAGCCGGATCGGCGCCAAGCGCACGCTGATCGCCGGGCTGATCCTGATCGTCGCGTTCAGCGCAGCAGCAGGCGCAGCGCCGTCGATCGGCGGGATCATCGGCTTCCGGGCGGGATGGGGCGTCGGCAATGCCCTGTTCATCGCGACCTCGCTGGCGGTCATCGTCGCCTCCGCTAGCGGCGGCTTCGCTGGCGCCATCGTGCTGTACGAGACGGCGCTGGGCCTCGGCATCGCCGTCGGCCCGCTCCTTGGCGGCGTGCTTGGCGAGATCAGCTGGCGCGGCCCGTTCTTCGGTGTATCCGCGCTGATGGCGATCTCGCTGATTGCCACGATCACGCTGGTCCAGCCGATGCCGCTGCCGGCCAAGAAAACCGGGCTGTCTGCCCCGCTGCGTGCGCTGAGGCACCGTGGCCTGCTGACCCTGTCGATCACCGCTCTCTGCTACAACTGGGGCTTCTTCACCGTGCTCGGGTACGCGCCCTTCCCGATGAACCTGAGCCCGATCAAGCTCGGCCTGGTCTTCACTGGCTGGGGCATGCTGGTCGCAATATTCGCGGTCCTCGGGGCGCCGCGGCTGCAGGCCAGGTTCGGCATCGCCAGGACCATGTATGCGAACCTCTTCCTGTTCGCTCTCGTCATCCTCGCGATCGCGATCTGGACCACTGACCGGGACGTGCTCATCCCGGCGGTCATCGTGTCGGGCATCTTCATCGGAGTGAACAACACGATCACGACGCAGGCAGCGATGACTATCTCGCCGGTCGAGCGCCCGGTGGCATCCGCCGCCTACAGTTTCGTTCGCTTCATCGGCGGCGGGCTCGCCCCGTATGCCGCGGGTCGCCTGGTCGTGGCGCTGAACATCCACGTTCCGTTCTTCATCGCCGCGGGCGCCGTCGTGGTCGGGATCGTCATCCTGACGACCGTGCACCGGATGCTGGCCGATGCCGAGCGGGTGCAGGCCGAGCAGGTAGCGCCGTCCGCGGCGACCGTGCGGCAAACTGCGAGCGAGCGCACCGTGCCTGTGCGCTCTGCGTTCCCCGCCACGAACCCCGCGGGCATCGTCGTTGCCGCAGTCGACGACACGCCGATGGCTGGTCAGGTGACCGCGGCGGCCGCCAGGCTGGCCGCGCAGAGCGGCCTTGCTGTCCATGTCGTGCACGCCAGGGAAGCGGCAATAGGCGGCGATGTCGCCGTCGACGACGAGGATCTCGCAGCGGCGGAGGCGCTGGTGCGCGGCCATCTCGACGAGCTCGCCGCACACAATGTCCAGGCCGAAGGGCAGATCCTGCTGCACGCCAGCGACCACGGCGCGGCGGGCCGCATGGTCGCCGAGTACGCCAACGCGGTGCAAGCCGCCACGATCGTCATCGGCGCGGCTACCCACGGCGGGCTATCGGCCAGCCTGGACGCCAGCATGAGCCACGAGGTCCTGCGGGCGGCGCGCAGCAACGTCCTGGTCCTCAACCCAGATGCCCCGTCGCGGTTCGTGACCCAGGCCGCACCCGCGTAAACCGTCCGCCCATAACAGAAGGGGATGAAGCACGTGACAGGCAGGCTCGAGGGAAAGGTCGGTTTCATCACCGGCGCGGCACGCGGTCAGGGTCGCAGCCACGCTGTCCGGCTTGCTCAGGAAGGCGCCGACATCATTGCGGTCGACATCTGCAAGCAGATCGAGAGCGTGGCCTACCCGATGGCGACGCCAGCCGACCTGGCCGAGACCGTCAGCGAGGTCGAGGCGCTGGACCGGCGGATATTCGCGCGGGAGGCCGACGTCCGTGACGAGGCCGGGCTCCGCGCGGTCTTCGAGGCCGGCGTCGCCGAACTCGGCCCGGTGGACATCGTTCTGGCGAACGCGGGCATCGCGCCGATGTCAGTGCAGGAAGTAGGCGACGGCTGGCAGGACGTCATCGACGTGAACCTGACCGGCGTCTTCAACACTGTCGAAATCGCGATCCCGTCCATGATCGAGCGCGGCAAAGGCGGCGCGATCGTGCTTACCAGTTCGACCGCAGGCATCAATGGCATCGGCGGCCCCACCCGCGGCGGTCTCGGCTACACCGCGTCCAAGCACGGCGTAGTAGGCCTGATGCGCTCCTACTCGAACAACCTGGCGCCGCACAGCATCCGGGTGAACAGCGTGCATCCCACCGGGGTGAACACCCCGATGGTGGTCAACGACATCATGCAGCAGTTCCTGGAGCAGGATCCGAGCCTCGGCCAGGCGATGGCGAACGCACTGCCGGTGGGCATGGTCGAGGCGGTAGACATCTCCAACGCGATCCTCTGGCTGGTCTCCGACGAGGCCCGGTACGTCACCGGCATCACGCTTGCCGTCGACGCCGGATTCACGAACAAGAAGTGAGGTTTTCATGGGACGAGTAGAAGGCAAGGTTGCGTTCATCACCGGGGCAGGCCGCGGCCAGGGCCGCAGCCACGCCATCCGGCTGGCGGAGGAAGGCGCGGACATCATCGCGGTCGACGTCTGTCAGGACTACGACACGGTCAGCTACGGCATGTCCACTGAGGCGGACCTGGCGGAGACGGTGAAGGCCGTGGAGGAGCTGGACCGGCGCATCGTCGCCAGCAAGGCCGACGTACGTGACGCTGCCGCGCTCAAGGCAGCCGTGGACGACGGCGTCGCCCAGCTCGGCCGGCTGGACATCGTCTGCGCCAACGCCGGGATCTGCACGGTCCAGGCCTGGGACAAGGTCACGCCAGCGGTCTGGCAGGACACTCTGGACACCAATCTCACCGGTGTGTGGAACACGATTGTCGCCTGCGTCCCGCACCTGATCGCGGCGGGCAGCGGCTCGATCATCTGCACGAGTTCCGTCGCGGGTATCAAGGGCCTGCCCTACCTCGCCCCGTACGTGGCCGCCAAGCACGGCGTCGTCGGCATCGCCAGGACCATGGCGAACGAGCTCGCAGCGCACAGCATCCGGGTGAACACCGTGCACCCGACAGGCGTGCAGACACCGATGGCTGAGGGCCTCGGCGGCCTCAACCCGCTGATCGAAAGCGACCCGGCCCTCGGGCCGATCTTCATGAACACGCTCCCGGTCGAGATGGTCGAGGCCCGCGACATCAGCAACGCGGTGCTGTTCCTGGCTTCAGACGATGCGCGGTACGTCACCGGGCTCGAATTCACTATCGACGCAGGTGCCACGATCAGGTGAGCGAACGAGCCGGGGCTGGCCGGATCACGCAGGTGCGGGACCGGGTCCGGCGTCACCTCGTCGGCCGCGAGCGCGAGCTTGACCTCGTGCTCGCGGCCGTCGCCGCAGGCCGGGACATCATCCTGGAAGGACCGCCGGGCACCAGCAAGAGCACGCTGCTGCGGGCGATCACTGCGGAGTGGGGAATCCCGCTGGTCTTCGTGGAAGGCAACGCGGACCTGACTCCGGCCAAGCTGGTCGGTCACCACAATCCCGCCAGGGTGCTGCGTGAGGACTACAGCGCGGACAACTTCGTCGACGGGCCGCTGCTCGAAGCCATGCGGACCGGCGGGTTCCTGTACATCGAGGAGTTCAACCGCGCGCCGGAAGACACCATCAACACGCTGCTCACCGCCATGGCAGAGCGCCAGATCGCGGTGCCGCGGGCAGGCACAGTCGCCGCGCGGCCGACGTTCCGGGTGATTGCGTCGATGAACCCGTACGACAACGTAGGCACGACCCGCCTGTCGACGTCGGTGCACGACCGGCTGTGCCGGCTCGCGGTGAGCTATCAGGACGCGGAGGCCGAGCGCGGCATCGTGGCACTGCGCGCGCCGCTGCCCGGCTACCAGGCCGGACTGTACGAACGGCTCGTCGCCGACGCTGTCGCCGTGACGAGGGCTACCCGACAGCGGGACGACGTGCGGCAGGGGAGCAGCGTAAGGGGCGCCATCGACGTGACGCTGGTAGCCGGTCAGCTGCTGGAGCTCGCAGGAGCGACCGCGAGCGATGACGCACGCTACCCGGAGATCGTCTACGACGCCATGGTGGTGGCGCTGTCTGGCCGGATCTTCCTGGACGAGACCGCGGACACCACGCCCGAGGCGGTGCTGCGGCTGATCTGGGAGGACCGCTTCATCCTCGAACCCGCGGCCGCTGCTCCTGGTTGAAGAGCCGTCGCGGCCGACTCGCCTGCGCGAAGGGCACTGCAGCCGTTGCGCCGCAAGCCCAAGGTGCTCGCGGAGCAGCCGCGCCTCTTCGAGGCTGGCCCGGGCGGGGACGGCGCGGCCGCATTCGTGCTGGCGGGGTCGCGCGGCCGTAACGGAGCAAGCGGACCGGGCCGCAGCTACCCAGCGCTCACCGGCGAGCTGGGCACGCTGCTGACCGAGGTGCCGGCCGACGGCCTCGTCGACCCCGAGACAGCCCGGCGCGCCCGCCAGATCGCCGCGCGCCTGGCCGTGCCGCGGCCGCGGCGCGACGTCAGCGCCCGGCGCGGCGCCGGCCAGCTGGCGAGCGTGCGGTACCGCGGCGGATCCGACGACATCGACCTGGACCGGACCATCGACCAACTGGTCGAGCATCCGGTGCCCGAGGACGACGACATCATCGTGCGGGAACGGGTGCGTACCAGGCGCAGCGTCGTGCTGCTCGCCGACGTGTCGGGGTCGATGCGCGGCGAGCGGGTGCGCACCGCGGCAGCTACCGTCGGCGCGCTTGCCGCCGAGCTGGCCCGCGATGACCTGGCGGTCGTGGCGTTCTGGTCTGATGCGGTGGTGCTGTGCCATCTGGGTCAGCGGATCGGGCCGCAGCAGCTGCTTGACGTGATGCTCGCGATCCCGGCAAGGGGACTGACGAACATAGCGTTCCCGTTGCAGGTGGCCGCGCGTGAGCTCGTGCCCGTTCCCGCCCTGGACGCTCGTGTGCTCCTGCTGTCCGATTGCGTCCACAACGCCGGCCCGGATCCTCGTCCGTCCGCGGCCCGCCTCGCGCGGCTGGACGTGCTGCTTGACGCCTCCGGGGAACAGGACCCGGATCTTGCGCGCGACCTGGCGCGCCTCGGGCGCGGCAGGCTGCGTAGTATCCGGACCTACCATGACGTCGCGCCCGCATTGGGCGCGATCTTCGCAAGTTAAGGGAGCGCTCATGTCTGTCGTCGTTGTCGCCACCATCGTGCCGTTGCCCGAGCACCGTGAGGAGGTCATCGCGGCGTTCAAGGAGACGATCGAGCGAGTCCACGACGAGGACGGGTGCGAACTCTACAGCTTGAACGAGGCACCGGACCGGCTCATCATGATCGAGAAGTGGGCCAGCCGGGAAGCGCTGGCCAACCACAGCAGGGGCGTGAACCTTGCCACGCTCAACCCGAAGCTGGCGGGCAAGGTATCGGCCGCTCCGGAGGTCATCGTGCTGCAGCAGGTCCCGGCCGGTGACCCGGTCAAGGGTGCGCTCTGACCGAAGGAGGACTGGCGTGCGAGTGACCGGGCCGGATGGCTACTGGGTGAGCGACGATCCGGCGCTGCTGGACGTCGAGGCCGTGCACCGCTGGCTGAGCAAGGAGAGCTACTGGGCCGCGGGCCAGGCGTATGACGTCACGGTACGTGCCATCGAGCACTCGCTGTCCGTCGGCTTGTACGCGCCTGACGGCAGCCAGGCCGGCTACGCCCGCCTGGTCACCGACCAGGCCACGTTCGCGTGGCTGTGCGACGTATTCGTAGATACCGCATCGCGCGGCCGCGGTCTTGGCAGCTTCCTGGTCGCCCGGGTAGTCGGTCATCCGGCGGTCGCCGACATCCGCCAGGTGCTGATGGCCGAACCGGGCAGGACCATCTACCGGCGGCTCGGGTACGGCGATCTGCAGCGTACCGAGCGGTGGATGGAACGTCCCGCACGTCAGCTATAGCAGCTGGTCGAGGGTGATCGGCAGGGACCGGACGCGGCGGCCGGTCGCGTGGAAGACCGCGTTCGCGATAGCGGCGGCCATGCCGACCAGGCCGACCTCGCCGACTCCCTTGACGCCGATCGGGTTGAACCGGTCCGGCTCGCCGACGAAGAGCACCTCCTGGTCGGGGACGTCGGCGTTGACCGGGACGAGGTAGTCGCCCAAGGTGGCATTGGTGATGCGACCGGAGGCCGGGTCGGTGACGGTCTCCTCGAGCAGGGCCATCCCGATACCGCCGACGGTGCCGCCGATGATCTGGCTGGTGGCTGTCTTCTCGTTGAGGACGCGCCCGGCGTCGATCGCGGACACGATCCGGGCGACGCGCACCAGGCCCAGTTCCGGGTCGACGCGGACCTCGGCGAACTTGGCCGCGAAGGCGCCCGCGGGTGCCATGCCGACGTCCTGTGGCTCCGGCGGGGCGCTGTCGCCGTCGGCGGTCAGCTCGGCCAGTCCGTGCCGGGCGAGGATGTCGGAGTACGCCTCACCGCGGGCAGGGCCGTCGCTGCGGTGGATGCGCCCGTCGGCGACCGTCACCTCGTCGAGGCGGCATCCGCGCAGCGGTGATCCGCGATCGTCCGCGACAGTGTCGAGGAAGGCCTGGATGAGGCCACGGCAGGCGGCCCGGACTGCGCTACCCAGGGCTGCGGTCAGCCCCGAGCCGCCCTCCATGTCCGCCAGCCGGAAGGTCAGTATCGCCAAGGCCGAACCGGACCTGGTCGAGCCGGAGACCCAGCAGTTCGGCCGACAGCTGCGTCATCACGGTGTAGGTGCCGGTGCCGATGTCGGTCGCGGAGCTGCGCACGAACGCGGTCCCGTCCGCCCGATCGACGCCCTGGCCTGGCAGGCGGGCTGGAACCAGAAGAAGCTGACCCCGGCCATGCCGTAGCCGACCAGCCAGTCTGCCCGTCGCGCATCGAGCCGCGGCCGGGGATCGCGGGACGACCAGCCGAACCGCTCGGCGCCCTGCTCAAGGCACGCGCGCAGCGCCTTGCTGGACCACGGCAAGCCGAGCTGCGGCTGGTCCTCGGCGTAGTTGCGCAGCCGTAGCTCGAGCGGGTCCACGCCGACCGCATAGGCGAGCTCGTCCAGGGCGGACTCCAGCGCGAAGTTGCCCTGCGCCTGGCCCGGTGCCCGCATCGACGTCGGCACCGGGATGTTCAGCCGCGCCTGCAGGTCCCGGGCCTCGACGTTGGGGCAGGCGTACGCCCAGGCCGAGTCCGCCGCGACTGGCTCGTAGTTGTCGTCCTCAATCGCGATCGAGTTCTTGGCTTCGTGGTCGAGCACGGTCAGCTGCCCGCTGCGGTCCGCGCCAAGCCTGATGTGCTGGACGGTCCTGGTCCGGTGGCCGACTCCGGTGAACATTTCCGGCCGGGTCAGCACCAGCTTCACCGGTCGCCTCGTCGTCACGTGCCGCCAGCACCGTCAGCAGGACGTGCGGCCAGACCCGGAGCGCGGCGCCGAAGCCGCCCCCGACGAACGGTGCGAGCACCCGGATCCCGCTCTCCGGGACCTCGAAGGTCGCCGCGAGCGCCGCCCGAACGCCATGCGGCCACTGCGTGGAGTCGTGAACGGTGAGGGAGTCACCGTCCCAGCCCGCGACCGTGGCGAACAGCCCCATGGGGTTGTTGGTCTCGTCCGGCGTGGTGTACGCGGCGTCAATCGTGACGTCGGCGGCGGCCAGCCCGGCGGCCACGTCGCCACGACGGGCGTCCATGCCCCACGGGTTGCGTCACAATCTCCGCCCGCGGGTCGTCGAGCTCCAGCAGCGGCTCGGACTGCTCGTAGTCGACCTCGACGAGGCGAGCCGCGGCCTTAGCCTGGTGCTCGTTTCTGCCACGATCACGGCCACGTACTGGCCGTGGTGCAGGATCCGGTCGTCCTGCAGCGGTGGTGGCGGCTGCCGCCACACAGGGGTGTCGGGGCCGCGGTCAAGGTGCGGGGCGTTGCGATGGGTGATGACGGCCAGTACGCCCGGCCCGGCCTCGGCAGCGGCGGACTCGATCCGGCGGATCCGCCCGGCGGCAACCGTGGCGCGCACGAGCACCGCGTGCGCCATTTCCGGGAAGCCGAAGTCGCCCGGGTAGGGCGCCGTGCCGGTTACCTTCAGGGGGCCGTCAACCCGGTCGACACCCGGCCCGATCAGCCGCACAGCCTGGATGGTCACGGCGTAACCCCCGTAGCGGTATGCAGGGCCCGCACCAGCGTCCGCTTGGCGAGCTCGACCTTGAACGCGGTGCCGGGTACGGTGAACGGGTCGCGCACGGCGGCCTCTGCGGCAGCGCGGAAGTTCTCCCGCTGGCCGGCGCGTCACGCAGCATCTGCTCTGCGGCGAAGGCCCGCCACGGGATCGTGCCCACCCCGCCCAGGCCGATCCGCGCCTGCGCGGATCACCCCGTCCTCCAGCACCACGGCGACCGCTGCCGAGGCGAGCGCGAACTCATAGGAGGTGCGGTCGCGGACCTTGAGATAGGTCGACCGCGCGACCGGAGGCAGCAGCGGGATCTCGATCTCGGTGATCAGCTCACCGTGCGCCAGCACGTTCTCGACGTCGGGGGTATCCCCTGGCTCGAGGTAGAACTCGGTTAGCGGCACCCGTGCGCACCCCGGCGGGGCCCAGGACGTGCACGATCGTGTCCAGTGTCACCAGGGACACGGCCAGGTCCGAGGCGTTCAGCGCGATGCAGTTCCGCGATGCGCCGAGGATCGCGTGCATCCGGGCAGGCCCCGTCACTGCGGCGCAGCCGGTGCCCGGCTGCCGCTTGTTGCACGCTTCGACGGTCGGGTCGCGGAAGTACCGGCAGCGGGTTCGCTGCAGCAGGTTCCCGCCGATCGTGGCCATGTTGCGCAGCTGGACCGAGGCGCTGCGCAGCAGCGCTTCGCGGACGAACGGCAGGCGCGCGGACACGACGGGGTCGGCGGCGAGTTCCTCCATGGTGGTAGTGGCGCCGACCCGGATGCTGCCGGCAGTCAGCGGTAATCCACTTCAGCGGGAGCCGGGTGATGTCGACCAGCCGGTCCGGCGAGATGATGCCGTCCTTCAGCATCAGGTCCACCTGGGTGGTGCCGCCGGCCAGGTAGTCCGCGTCCGGGTCGGCGGTCGACCGTCGCCACGGCCTGCGCCGGCTCGGTGGCCCGGATGTACTCGAACGGCCGCATGGCTACGCACCCCCTCGCCCGGCGACCTCGCGGATCGCCGCGACGATGTTGGAGTACGCGCCGCAGCGGCAGATGTTGCCGCTCATGAACTCGCGGATGTCCTCGTCGCTGCCTGCGCGGCCCTCGCCCAGCAACCCGACCGCCGACATGATCTGGCCGGGCGTGCAGTAGCCGCACTGGAACGCGTCGTGGCGGATGAACGCCTCTTGCACCGGGTGGCGAACTCCGTTGCTGGCCAGGCCCTCGATGGTCACCACCTCGCGGCCGTCGCATTGCGTCGCCAGCGTCAGGCAGGACAGCACCCGCTTGCCGTCGACCAGGACCGTGCAGGCGCCGCACGCACCCTGGTCGCAGCCCTTCTTCGTACCGGTCAGCCCGAGCCGGTCACGCAGCGCGTCCAGCAGCGTGACCCGCGTGTCGATCTGCAGCCGCTCGGACCTGCCATTGACCCGCATGGTCACTGCGACTTCCGGGATAGTGCGCTGGCGATCCGTACCCGTATGCGTCACGACGACGGCTCCTCTCCCATCGACCGTTGAGTCGATGGCGCGGGTCGCCACGGGAGAATAAGTCGGACCGGTACCCGGCCAGAACACCCGGCAAACATGGCGCATTCCGGGCAAATGCCATCACAAGCTGTGGCGCGGGAAATTTGCCGCTAACTGTCGGCTACGACCCTGTCTGCCCACTCGACGAGCGAGCCGATGACTTCCGCGGAATTCGTCTCGTTCAGGATCTCGTGCCGGGCATTCGGGTAGGTAGCGACGGTGATGTCGGTCAGGCCCGCATCCCGGAGCCGGTCGACGAGCGGGTGCAGGACCGTGAGCCCGCCGTTGACCGGGTCAGCCTCGCCGACCGCGATGTACACCGGCAGGCTCGAGCGCAGTGCGGCTACCTGGGCCGGATCTGCCAGCCGCCGCGCGCCGGCGAACATCTGCTTCGCCGACAGGGTGTCGATGCCGAAGCCACAGCGCGGGTCCGCGACGTACGCGTCCACCACGGCCTCGTCCCTGGACAGCCAGTCGTAATCCGTGCGGGCCGGCTGGAACGGCGCGTTGAACATCGTCAGGTCCAGCGGCTGATCCAGGTCGAGTGCAGGCTCAAGCAGGTCGATGAGAGCGGTCCCGGTCAGCACGACACCGTCGACGTCCTCGCTGTGGTCGAGCAGGTACTGCTGTACCGCGAACGAGCCCATGCTGTGACCGAGCAAGATCAGCGGAAGGCCAGGGCGCTCGGCGCGGATCCGGGCGGAGAGCAGCCCGATGTCGTCGACCAAGCCGGGCCAGCCCGCATCGCCCAGGTCTCCGAGCTCACCGTCGCCGGCGGTGGCGCCGTGGCCGCGCTGGTCCTGGGCGTAGACCAGATAGCCGGCCTTGGTCAGGTCCTGCGCAACGTGGTCGTAGCGCGGCGCGTGCTCGCCCATGCCATGGGTGATCTGGATTGCAGCCCGCGGCGTGCCTTCCGGTTCCCAGCGGTATGCGGTGATCTGCGTTCCGTCAGCCGAGGGGTAGCTAAAGCTGCTGCTGGCTGGCATCGGGAGAGTCCTCTCGTCGGTCCGGTCGCCCGGCGTGACCGCCCGCGGGAGGGCGGTCACGCCGGCAGTGATCAGGGATAGCTGGTGATGTCTACCGGATTGTTGTTTCCCGGATTCACGGACGTCACCGGGCCGCCGATGCCGTTGATGATCGAATTGTCGCCGCCAGAACCGGCGATCCAGAGCGCGAAGACGTTGTGGAACTGAACACCGGCGCGGTCCGGGGCCTGGAATGCCTCGGCGTCGAACAGAGTCGCCGGGGTATCGATGAAGACGACGTAGCTGCCCATCCCGTAGCCCTGGAACGTTCTCACGTTGTTCGTCACCAGGAAGGCCGGGTAACCCTCCTGACTCGGGCTCGCCATCCAGGCTGCCTGGCTTGGCGGGTCATACGGCAGCTCGTTCTGGAAGAACACATCGGTTCCGCCCTGACCGCTCCAGATCACTTCGTTCTTCTGGTAGTGCTCGACGGCCAGGCCGTACGCGGTAACGTCCTTGCCGGCAACCACCAGGCCAGTGTCTCCGGTGTTCTGCGTCCAGCCGACGTCGTTGCCGTGGTCGGCTCGCCATGCCCAGACGTCGTCGATGATCGAGTTATCGGCGTTGTCGAGCAGGCTGACGGTCGCCGAGACGGGCGTGGTCTCGGCGCCGCCGATCCGGAAGAACACGTCCTGGATAGTGTCGGGGTTAGCAGCCGTGCCCCCGCCCGGGCCCGGGATTCCGACCGACAGCAGTACGGGTGAGTTGACCGGACCGGCATCGACGATCAGGCCGGAAAGCTTCACGCCAGTGTTGGCCGCGACGATCATTGCCGCGTTGCCGTGCTGCGGGACCAGCGTGGCGAACCCGAGTCCCAGCACTACGGTGTCAGGCCGGCTCACCAGGATCGGCTGATCGAGGTCATAGACCCCTGGCGTGAGGATCAGGTCCTTGCCGACTGCCAGTGCGATATCGATCGCGAAGACTGGCGTACTCGGGGTCGCTACGAAGAACTTCCCGAGCGGGATGGACCTGCCTGCCTCGCTACCGCTGGCCCAGGAGGGCCCGGCCGTATTGTGCTGAACGGCAGGCACGAAGACCCGGTACCCGCCGCCGGAGTCGGTGTACAGGAATGGCTCTTCCTCGGTCACCGGGCTTGCCGCCAGCACGGTGTTCTGCTCGCACTGACCGCTGAACGCGGCCGCCGGAGCGCCCTGCACACCGGAGAACACGTTGTTCCAGAGGCCGTCCGGGCAACCGTTCGCGCCGCCGATCTCGCTGTTGCGGACTATGTACTGCTGGTTGCCGTAAGTGTCGAGGTCGCCGCTGATCTGGCTGTCGGCGATAAACCCGCCGCTGGCGTAGTTGTCATTGGAGCAGTAGTCCTGGGCGACGACGCTGCCGTTGATGATGGCACGGCGGATGGGAGCTGCCTGCGAGGCTGCCCAGAATTCAGCCGAGTTCGCGCAGCCCGCGCCGAACGCGTCGAGGGCCGGGGGAGCGTAGTCCGGCGGCGAGGACGGAAGGTCGACGTTGAGCGTCAGGTTCGACAAGGAGCGCCAGAAGTTGTCATCAGCGTTGCAGTTACTGGTGCCCGCAGTGCAGAGGTTGTTGAACACCTCGATCGCACCGTCGATGACCGTGTCCTTCGGCATGTAGCCGAGCCCGGCGACTTCGGTGTAATAGCCGACCTGGAATACCAGCGGGCTGGCGCTCGAGCCGTAGGTTCCCGGCTCGAAGAAGATGGCATACCGGTCGCTGTCGAACTGGCTGGCGGCCGGAACCTGTTGGGTCGAGACGTTATTGAGGTCGGCCTGAATGGCTGACTGGCTCATGGTGTCGTTGAAGACGCAGACGTTGGGCCCGAAGGCCGCCACGTTCGCGTCCGGGCAGAGGGACGTGGCCGCAGGCGCCGACGGGGCCGCGGATGCCGCTCCCGCCGACACTGCGACGAGGCCCGCGGCGATCGCCGTGGCGGCTAAGAGCGCACCAAAGTGGCGCGATCGGTGAGTGCCGCCTCGAGGCCGGGTGCGAGCGAATCCAGACTGGCTGGCTTCACGCATGAGGGCAATCCTTTCTGGGTTGCGAGCGAGGCCGAGGCGGGAACTCGGTAGGGGTCAATGTCGAGCCTCACCCGTGGCCCCGCGCCCGTCAAGGCGCTACCGCCAAAAGGGCAGGACCACCTGCGACGGGCGCCGTGCATCGGCGAAGATCTCAAACCGGCAGCGCTTCCCGGAACGTCCCGTGCCGAACGATTGTCCGGTACCGAAATTGCGGGCGTAGCGGGGGAACGCGCCGCCGGACACCTGCACCCTGAGCCGGTGCCCGGCCAGCACCCGGTAAGCGGTCGGGAAGAGCTCGACGTCCACTGCCAGGACGCCGTCTGGCCCTGCCTGCACGTCGGTGGCCGGGACGGTGTCCGGGCTCAGGCGGCGGATCCCGTCGACGATGTTGCGCGAGACACCCTTCTCGTCGACGTCGCACAGCCGGATGAAGACGTCCGCGTACTCGGTCTCGGTGCGCACGAAGATGCGTGCGGTCACCGGCCCGACGAGATCCTGGTCGGCCCGCAGCGGCGCGGACGTATAGGTCAGCACGTCAGACCGGGACTCGATCGGGCCGTTGTCGACCTGCTTGCCTGGCGGCTGCAGCACCGGACCGCCTGCCGACGGCGTCGGTTCAGCCGGGTCGTACACGAACCAGGCAGGCAGCGGATCGCCGGGCTCGGTCTCCGGCGCCAGCCGGCCTGCGGTGCGCAGATAATAGGGCGTCGGGACCGCAGCCGGCGGCGGCCACTGATCGAACTCCAGCCAGCTGCGAGCCTGCTGGAGGTAGACGCGAACCGGCGGGCGGGCGACCGCGGTTACGCCGTCCAGGTGCTGGCTGAGCCAGGCAACGTCTTGCTGGCTGATAGCCCTCAGTTCGGAGGGCTCGGCGTGCAGCCACGGACCGACGGTCAGGGTAGCCGTCACGCCAGCCGCCCGGATCGCGGCATAGTCGCGCAGCTGCTCCGCCAGGAACAGGTCCCACCACCCCGTCACCATGCTGACCGGCGGCAGCCTCGTCAGGTCGGCGTGGTCGTGATCTGCGCAGGCCCAGAAGTCGTCACCAGCAGCCGCGTGGTCGACGAAGTCCCGCCAGAACGCGACCGGCGCGCCCGCCACGTCGACGTCGGCGGCTTGCAGCGGAATCTTTCTCAGGGCTTTGCGCATGCGCGCGAGGTGGACAGGGTTCGGGAGTAAGCCAAGCGCGCTGCGCTCCTGACGGCCGATCTGCCCGCTCCAGTTAAGCGCGTTGCGGAGGCCGGGAGCGCCATGCTCGTAGAACGCTGCGGTGATCCTCGCCGCGGTGATGTTCAGCGATACCGACTCCAGCGGCGGATTTACATACGGCGCGACAGCCCACTGCGTGTGGCCCAGGTAGCTGCCACCCGTCATGGAGACCCGGCCGTCACACCACGGCTGCTGGCGCAGCCACGCCACCGTCGCCAGCCCGTCTGCCTGCTCATGCAGGAACGGACGGAACTGGCCGCCAGAGCCGAAGGTTCCGCGGGCGCTCTGGATGAATACCTGGAAACCGCGGCGGGCCAGCGGCGCGGCGAACACCAGGCCGGCAAATCCGGCCCGGCCGTATGGCGACCGGATCAGCACGACAGGCATCGGAGCGTTATTGCGCGCAGGGCGGTAATGATCACCGAGCAGCACGACCCCATCGGGCATCGGCACGGCCAGGTCACGCCGTAGCGTGAACGGCTCGGCCGCCCCCGAGAGTCCGATCGCCCGGTCTACCGCGACGCCGGCCATACGCGACAGTGGATTCATCAGCGAGCCTCCGGTTCCAGGCTAGACCGTCCGGCGCCGCCAGCGTGGTTGCCAACGCCGGGGGGATCACTGCGTTCGCCGGTCGCCGCCAGCCAGTCGCGTGCGGCAAGTGATCAGCGGGTTAGTGCCCGTTCCCAGGTAGTAATGGCCTTTATTGTTGGTGATATCAGGCTGGGCGGCGAAGGGCGGAGCCGATGGCGCCGGAGATCAATCTCATCGACGCTGACGTCTACCAACGGGGCGGACCGCCGTATGCGCAATTCTCCTGGCTGCGGGCGCACGATCCGGTGTTCTGGCATGCCAACGGCGGTGAGCCAGGCTGGCCAGGTTTCTGGGCTGTCACCCGGCACGCCGACGTCGCGTACCTGTCACGGCATGCGGAGATCTTTTCGTCCGCGCGGCGGCTGTGCCTGTTCGGCGAGATTCCCGAAGACCACATCGAGCTGCAGCGCCTCATGATGCTCAACATGGACCCGCCCCAGCACACCAGGCAGCGCGCCTTCGTCAATCGCGGGTTCACGCCGCGGATGATCGGGCGGCTCGAGGAGCACATCGCGCAGATCTGCCATTCGCTGCTCGACGAGGTGCAGGATGCCGGCGAGGCGGACTTCGTCACGGAGATCGCCGCGCCGCTGCCGCTCTGGGTTATCTGCGAGCTTGTCGGTGCGCCGGTCGAGGACCGCGGCCGGATCTTCGAGCTGTCGAACCTGCTGATCGGCTCCGCAGACCCGGAGTTCCAGATCGGACCGAAGGCGCAGCAGAACGCCGCCGCCGAGATCTACGCCTACGGCGCGGCGCTGGCTGAGCGCCGTCGGGCCGAGCCCGCCGACGACATCATCACCCGGCTGCTTGCAGCCGGACGACAAGGGCGAGGCCCTGACGAGCGACGAGTTCGACTTGTTCTTCCTGCTGCTGACCGTGGCCGGGAACGAGACCACCAGGAACGCGGCCGCTGGCGGCATGCTCGCGCTGTTCGAGCATCCCGACGCAGTGGCAGCGGCTGCTCGACGATCCCGGCCTGATCCCGACCGCGGCCGAGGAGATCGTGCGGTGGGTGAGCCCGGTGAACCTGTTCCGCCGCACGGCACTGCGCGACACCGAGCTCGGCGGCCAGCGGATCGCTGCCGGCGACAAGGTCGTCGTGTTCTACGCCTCTGCCAACCGCGACGAGGGCGTGTTCGCCGCGCCGGATGCAGTTCGACGTGGGCCGCGAACCCAACCCGCATGTCGGCTTCGGCGGTGGCGGCCCGCATTTCTGCCTCGGGCGGCACCTCGCCGCGCTGGAGCTTCGCGTGCTGCTGCAGGCCCTGACCGAGCGGATGCCGGGCATCCGGCTCGACGGCGAGCCGAGCAGGCTGCGGTCGAACTTCATCAACGGCATCAAGCACATGCCGGTGCGGTTCTAGGCTGCCAGCGTGAGTCGTCCTGAGCGCCGGGCGGGTGTCCTTCTGGCATCAGCCCGATCGTCGTTCTCGTGACTAGTAAAGGATGCCGGCCGACCGAACACCTGGAGGAACGGACATGACTGAGGCCGCCGCTGGAGACCGCGTCACCGTTGGCCATCCTGCCGAGGATCAGATGCTGCTGGACTTTCTGGCGGCGCAGCGCGCGACGGCGCTGGATATCGTGGCAGGCCTGAGTGAAGAGGCATGGCACCAGTCCGTCGTGCCGTCGGGCTGGACGCCGGCCGGGCTGGTTGAGCATCTGAGTGGCGCGCAGTTTCACTGGTTCATCGGAGTCGTGGCGGGCGAGGACACCTCGCCTCCTGCTGATGCAGACGTCGAGCCGTACGACCCGATGGCTCCGTTCGTCACGGACTGGTCGTCCGCGGACATCATCGCCGAGTTTCTGGAGATCTCCGCTCGCTCGGACGCGATCCTGGCGGAAACGCCGCTGTCGGGAGCTCCGCGCGGCAAGCACGGTGACCCGGAGATGGCCGAGCCGCCGAACGTGCGATGGGTTGTCCTGCACGTGATCGAGGAGATCGCGCGGCATTGCGGTCACCTGGACATCGGCAGGGAACTGCTCGACGGGACGACCCGGCTCGGGCAGAAGCGCAGCGAACGAGCGGCCGGCTAACGGCGGTTCTAGCCGCGCAGCATGGGTGCCGTCAGACAGGTCGGCCCGCCGTCACCTTTGAGCGATATCTCGGAACCGTCGTAGACGTGAACCTCGCAGCCCGCGGCAGTCAGCGCTGCGCGGGTCCTGGGGTTGCCATCGAGCATGACCACCACGCCCGGGCGGACGGCCAGCACGTTGCACGCCATCGTCGGGTATTCGTCGGCAGGCACCTCGATGATGCGGATGCTTCTCGCGGCGAGTTCCTCCATCAGCGGCACCGGGGCCAGCGGCGGGTACACCACGGCCAGGTCATCAGCGACGGGGGAGATGATCGACATCAGGTGCAGCACGTGCTCGGGCCCGCGATCGTGCGGCATGTCGGCAGAGCCGACAACAACGTCCTCGGCGGCCAGGATGTCCCGCAGCTGATGCACGCCGGCGAGGTTAGTCCGGTAACTGCGGCCCACAAGCAGGGTCCGTTCGTCGAGCCAGATGATGTCACCGCCGTCAGCCCTGGCCGGGCCGGTCAGTTCTGCTACTACGGGCACTCCGGCCGCCTCGAGCGCCGTGCCGAGCAATGGCGGCTCGGCAGCTCTGGCTGGCTTGGTCATCTGGAACAGCACGGCACCACGGCCGGTGACCATGCCGGCGTCGCGGACGTAGGTGGCGTCGACCATCTCGTCGACCGCCGCCGCCAGATCGACCTCGCATCCCAGGTCAGCCAGCAACTCGCAGAACTGATCATGCTGCCGGGCCAGCAGTTCAGGATCCGGCGTCCGCCAGTCCGCGCCGGCGAAGTCACCAGTCGTCGCCGGACGGCGGACGAGCACCCGGCGGAGCGGCGTCGTCATCGAGCGGACGCCGAAACGCGCCTGTGGCTGCATCAGTTCTCCGGGTCAGGCAGTGCAGTGTCAGGCAGTGCAGTCGCATCTGCCGCGATTGAGATGCCGACGAGCCCCCTCCGCCGGTTTCGCTCGCCGATCGCCCAGAACACCAGCCCCAGAACCACCATCACTGCCAGCGATCCGAGCGTCACGACCTCGAAGAACACTCTGGATACGCCCCAGCCCGCCTCGATCGAGTAGCTCTGCCCGAACATGGCGTTGATCGCACCCGGCCAGACCAGGGTGACCACTGTTACCACAACGAAGAGCTCGGTGATAATGACCGCGGCCCAGGCGGCGGGCATCCCGCCTGGCACCCGGTACGGCCGCTCGGCATTGGGGTACCGGCGCCGCAGGATGGTGAGCGCCGGGAAGATGAAGAGATAGCTGAGCGTGGTACTCGAGATCGTCAGCGCCAGCATGACCGCGAAGAAGCTGGCGAGGCTGCCCTTGGTCACGAGAAGCACGAAGACGCACATCACTGAAGCGACTACCCCGGACGAGAGGTTCACTGCGATCGGCGTGCCGAAGCTCGTGAACTTGCCCATCCATGACGGTGCCGCGCCGTCCAGCGCGGCGATCGCCTGAGTCCGGTCGGCACCCTCAAGCCAGACAGAGCCGCTGCCAACCAGCGTCAGGATCACCAGCACCGCGAACACGACGTTGAGCGGATGTGAGTGCAGCACGCCGCCGGACACCGCGGAGTATGCGTCGACGAATCCGCCGACGCCTGACAGGCTGGCGCTCGGAATAACCAGCACGATGCCGAGGATCACCAGGCCGTACAGCACCGCGGCGATCACCCCGGACCGCACGATCATCTTCGGCACGTCCCGCTGCGGGTTGCGCATCTCTTCCGACGCGCCGTTGGACAACTCGAAGCCCACCCAGAGAAACACCATGATCCCGATGGCGGTGAGGAACCCGTCGAGCGACGGCTTGAGGTCGGCTGCCGTCGAGGCGCCCGCCGGCCTGCCGTGCTTCACCAGGTAGGCGATGAACAGCACGGTGAAGATGACGACCACGGCCATCTTGACGAACGTGCCGATATTCGGACCCCACTTGCCGATCCGGAACGCAATGACCGCGATCGCGACTGTCACCCAGATGAATGCAAGGCCGACCACGATCTCCCAGCCCGTGCTCATTGGCTTCGACAGGACGAATGTGTTCACCGACTCGATGGTGGCTGCGCTCAGCGTGCCGCCCACCCACAGCGGGTTCGATAGCCAGTACAGGATCGCCGTCACCGCTCCGGCGGGACGTCCGAACGCCATGCGCGCCCATTCGTACGGCCCGCCTTCGACCGGGAATGCCGAACCGAGCTCGGCGGTCAGCATGCCGTACGGGATCAGGAAAAGCACAAGCGAAATGACAAGCCAGGTAATGGCCTGCGCTCCGGCCTCAGCAGCCTGCGCCACGCTGTCCAGGCCGACAATCGCGCACGCCGTGAACAGGACCAGGTCGAGGCGCCCGAGCACGCGCCGCAGCTTCGCCTTCTCCTGGATGGCAAGCGTTCCGTCAGAGTAGGTGACATCGGCAGCGGCCATTGCAGCTCCTTGTTACCTGGCCCCTATCTCAGATCCCGCCCAGCATAGTGATCACCTGCGTGACCCGATAGGCCGTCGGGAAGTCCGGAGCCAGGTAGCTCAGGGTGCGCGGCCCAGCGAGTTCCACGCCTGGCACCAGCAGGGCACGCTCTGTCATCCGCGGGATCAGCACGTCCACTTCCAGCTCCACGGCGCCGTCGAACCGCGGCGCCTCGACGGAATCCCGGTTGGCCAGCGCCTTGGGTACCTCGGCCTCGATCCGGTCGCATGCCTCGTCCGGATGCAGCGAGGCAGCCGCAGCGCCGCCTAGCGCTCGCTTCACCACCACGGCATGCATGCCGGGCGCCACGTCGGCCGCCTCAGCCGCCACCGAGTCGTCACCTGCGACTAGTACGGCCGGCACTCCGGCGGCCGCGGCCATTGCAGCGTTCAGGCCGAGCTCGCCGAGCGAGCGGCCGTCACACCGCACGTCCGCGACGACGCCGCCGTGGATGGTGTGTGCCAGGACCGAACGGGCCGTCCCGGCCTTGCCGTGATAGCCGACGAACACAGCCGCGTCCACGCCCGAGGAGAGGCCGGCCAGCATCCCGTCCGGCTTAGGCTTGCCGCGCAGCAGTTCGGCACGGCGGTCAAGCTGGTCAGGCAGCAGGTTACGGAAGCCGGCGTGGGCCTCCGAGACAAGCACTTCCGCGCCCGGATCGTAGGCGAACACGCCGCGAACGGCGGCACTCGCTTCGCCCGTGATCAACTTGCGGTTGCGCTCGTACTCGGCCTTGCCCGGCGAGACGTCCTCGCCGTCCACGATCCCGGCGATCCCCTCCATGTCAACAGAGACCAGCACTCGCACAATGACCTCCTGGTCAGATTGCCGAATTCCTATCCCGCACATTCTGGCCGTCCGGACCGCGCAGCGCCGATCGGGCGGCCCCGAACCGCAGGCCCGTAAGCTTGGGTCTCGTGACGAGCTGGTCGTCTTATGGCGAGTTCCTCGCCGTTGCCTGCGTCCTTGTGCTCATCCCAGGCCCCGACTTCGCGGTCGTCGCCAGGAACACCCTGCTAGCGGGGCGGCACCGGGGCAGGTGGGCGGCGCTCGGGATCTGTGCCTCCAACGCCGTACAAGGCACGGCGGCCGCGGCTGGGCTGGGCGCGCTGATCGCCTCTTCCCAGCCGGTCTTCCAGGCCGTCAAGTGGGCCGGGGTGTGTTACCTGGCGTTCCTGGGCTTGCAGGCCATGCGCTCGGCGATCCGCGGAAACTACGACAAGATTCCCGACGGGAACGGGGAGTCCGGCGCGGCTGCATTGGGGGGCTTCCGGCAAGGCTTCGTCTCGAATATCACCAACCCCAAAGTGCTGGTCTTCTACCTCGCCGTACTCCCTCAGTTCCTCCATCCCGGAGCCCCACCCGGCTGGCTACTGGCCTTCGCCTGGAGCCATGCCGTCCTGTCCCTGCTGTATCTCCTCGCGGTGTCCGCAGCGCTCATGCGTGTCCGGCAGGTTCTCTCGCGCCGGTCGGCGCGACGGGCCATGGACGTTGCGACTGGCTCAGCGCTGCTCGGCTTCAGCGCCCGGCTTGCCGCGGAGCGGATCTGACGCATCGCCCGGAAAGCCCGGCCCGTTGCAACCTAACGGCAGCCTGGTGAATCTATCTCCCGACGGGCGCTTGCTGGCCGAGCGGAGGGGCGCGGACGGGGATGACATCGCGAGAGGATGAGTTCACCGCATTCGCCGATGCGGCATCCTCAGGCTTGCTCGGGACTGCTTTCCTGCTGTGCGGGGACTGGCACACCGCCGAGGACCTAACGCAGACGACGCTGGCGAAGCTCTTTGCCGCCTGGTACCGCATCCGCGACCAGGACGCCGTGCACGCGTATGCCAGGCGCACGCTGCTGAACACCTATCTCGTCGACTGCCGGCGCAGGCGGCGCCGCGAGGTGCTCACCTGGGACGCTGACCAGCTTGCTGACCGCGCCGCGCAGGAGCAGGACCCGGCGCTACGGCTGACGCTCAGTGACGCGCTGGCCACGCTCGCGCCCAAAGCACGCGCAGTTATCGTGCTCCGCTACTGGGAGGACATGAGTGTCGATCAGGTGGCGGCGCTGCTGGGGTGCTCGCCCGGCAACGTGAAGAGCCAGAGCGCGCGCTCTCTGGAGAAGCTCAGGCAGCTGCTCGGTGACCAGACCCGTGAGGAGCACGGAGTAACGGGAGTTCCGAATGGATGAGACATCGCTTCGCGCGCAGTTCGAAAGCGCGGTTGCCGCGCGGCCGCCCACGCCGCACCTGGTGGGTAACTCCGTGCGCGCCGGACGGAAGCTTCGCCGCCGCCGCAGAGTCGAGGCGGCCGCAGTGTCCGTCAGCGCGGTGGCGCTGGTCGCTGTCCTCGCGCCATTCGTATCTGCGCAGTTCACAGGCTCTGGCCATGAACGCGGCGACGGCAAGGGCGTCGTCCAGGAAGTCGTCCACGGCCGGGGGATCGCGTACGTGTGGACCACTATCAACGCCGCCACGAGCGCCGTGACACCGGTCCGCCTTCGCACTGGCACGGCGCTCAAGCCGGTGAAGTTCGGCGGCGGCGTCGTACTGGCCATGGCGGCCGCGCCCGACGGCAAGGCGGTATATATCTTCAGCACCCAGCACAGGTACATCCGTGACCAGGTCAATTACGTAACCCGGATTACCCCAGTTACCCGAAAGGAAAGCAGGCCGGTAAAGCTGCGCGGCGGGCTGCAGCAGATCCAGTCTGCCGAGATCGCGCCCGGCGGCCGGTTTGCCTATGCGATCGAGCAAGGCGAGTGGCCTGGGAGCCGGGACGAGACCTCGGCACTGATCGCCATCAATCTGGCGACTGGAGCACAGCGCAAGCTGCTCGACGGCGCCGGGGCCTTCGCGATGACGCCCGACGGCAGCATGGGCTACGCCTACGGCATCCAGCAGGAGGTCATTCCCGTCGACCTCGCAACGGATACCGTCTGGCGCCGTCAAGGTTCCGGGCCCTCGATGGCCGTCTCGATCGCGCCTGACGGCAAGCCTGCCTACGTACTGAGCGCCGAGTGGGTCACCCCGATCGACGTGGCCACCGGTGCCGCGGGCAAGTCCATCCGGGTACCTGCCGGCAGCGGTCCCATGGCGAGCGAGCTCGCCGTTGCGGCCGACGGCAAGACCGCCTATGTAAGCGGCGGACCGTCGGTGATCCCGATCAACCTGGCCAGTCGCCAAGTGCTCAGGCCGATCCGGTTGTGGCCGAATCTCGCCGAATCCGCCGAATTCAGCGTCGTGATAGCTCCGGATGCCGGGATCGGCTATGCGGTGCCGCTGCTGAAATGGGTGCAGCCGCTGGACCTGCGCACCGGCATCGCTGGCAGCCAGGTTCACCTGCCGTCTAACTACCGGACCGTCACCGCCCCTGCGCTTGACCCGAGCGGACAGGCCGCCTATGTCGGGGCAGCCACCTACGGGCCTGGAAACGTGGAAGAGGACGCGATCATCCCGGTCTGGATCTCCTCGGAACAAGTCGGCAAGCCCATCAGGGTCGCAGGTCTGCCCGTTCAGGTCGTGATCGCCAGGTAACGAGGGGCGATCCGGCGCGATGCCAGGCGGCTCATTGTGCGAGATGATGCCGGTCATGGGCTACGGATATTCTCGCGGCTGGCGCGGTCTGTCGATCGTCGTCGTGCCGCCGGTCATGGGGTCGCTGTTCCGGCGGCAATGGCAGGGCATGCAGCACGTACCACGCCAGGGCGGGCTGATCGTCGCGGCGAATCATGTCTCTGAGGCAGACCCGCTGTTGCTCTGTGTCTACCTGCATGCATGCGGCCGCTACCCGGTGTTCCTCGCCAAGTCATCGCTGTTCAGCAACCGGCTGGTAGGCCGGATCGTCCGCGGCACCGGGCAGATACCGGTGCACCGTGACGCTGCGAGCGCTGCCGCGGCCTTGAAGCCCGCCGAGGACGCGCTCGCTGCCGGGCAGTGCCTGGTTGTGTACCCAGAAGGCACCTGCACCCGTGATCCGAACCTGTGGCCGATGACCGGCCAGACAGGTGCGGCACGGCTGGCGCTGTCCACCGGAACGCCCGTCCTGCCGATCGCGTCCTGGGGAGCACAGGAACTGCTGCCGTATCGCAAGGGGGAGAAGGGCGGCCTGGCGAGCACCCTCAAGCCCGGCTTTCATCCGTTCCCGCGCAAGACCGGCCAGGTCATCGCCGGCCCGCCGGTTGACCTCAGCCGCTACCTGGGCCAGCCGCTGACCGCCCCGACCCTGCACGCGGCGACGGCGGACATCATGCGGGATGTCGCCGCACTGGTCGGCCAGCTGCGCCAGGAAAGCCCGCCGGCTGAGCTCTATGACCATCACAAGGCGATCGAGCAGCGCCGGGCCGCCGCACCGGGAAGCCCGCCAGCCGCGCAGTCATAGAGTCCCCCCGTGCGGACCAGCGGTAGCGGGGCTGCCAGCCCAGCGCGGTCCGCGCGACCGAGGTATCAACGAGCGCACGGTAAGGTTCCGCGCGATACCGGCCAGAGTCACGGACCGGAACGGCCGGCATCAGGCGCCTGGCCATTTCCAGCCCTGGCGCTGAACCGGCGAGGTCGTCAGCGCACAGCACCGCGCGGACGTGACCGCCCGCTGGCGCATTGATCCCGCAGACCACCGCAGTCGCGACGTCGCGAGCATCCACGAACGCACCGAACTCCCAGTGCGGTGTCCACTCCGAGGCGGGATCGGTCAGCCAGCGCAGTTCGGCGCGCCGGTAGAAGGCTGGCTGCCATACATGCACCGGCCGCAGGCAGACCGTGGCAATGCCACTGCGACCGGTGAAGCCGGCGCACAGATCCTCACTCAGCACCTTGGACAGCCCGTAGGGCCTGGCCTGCGCGGCGCGGGTGCTCGTCGTCAATCGGCAGGTAGTCGGGCACGCGTTCGCCCTCGGCCGTTCCGAAGACCTGGGCGCTGGAGAAGTGGACCACGTGGGTTGCGCCTGCAGCCCGGGCCGCCAGCAGCGCATGCCAGGTCCCGAGCACGTTCACGGCCATGATCTGCTCTGGTGTGCCCGCCGAGTCATGAGCGAGCGCAGCCAGGTGAACGATCGCGGAGCATCCGGCCGCAGCGCGCCGAAGCGAACCGGCGTCGAGCACATCCTGACCGTCGGCGATGTCAAAGCCGGCGATCTCATGCCCGAGATCCGCCAGGTGCCCGGCTACCACGACGCCGACATTGCCCCGGTCACCGGTGACGAGAATGCGCATGAGTGGTAAGGGTGACAGATGGATCCGGCGCGTGCACTGCGGCAGATCGCCTTCCAGTTGGAGCGATCTGGGCGCTCCGACCTACCGCGTCCGCGCCTTCAGGCGTGCGGCCGAGGTTGTTAGCGGCCTGCCCGATGGCGAGCTTGCCCGTCTGGTGCAGAACGGCAATCTGCAATCCCTGGCTGGGATAGGCCCGGCTACGGCCGAGGTCATTACTCAAGCCGTCTCGGGCCAGCATCCGGAGTACCTCACCAAGCTGCTCGGCGCCGCTGCTCATGCGCCGGTCAGCGCCATGCGCGCGGCGCTGCGCGGTGACTGTCATGCGCATTCGACGTGGTCTGACGGAGGCAGTCCGCCTGCCGAGATGGCCGAGGCTGCCCGCCAACTCGGTCATGAGTGGATGGCCCTCACCGACCACTCTCCAAGGCTGACGGTTGCGAACGGGCTGTCCGGCGAACGACTGGCGGAACAGATCGACCTGGTCGGGCACCTGAACGCTGACCTCGCGCCCTTCCGCATCCTCACTGGGATAGAGGTCGACATCCTCGAAGACGGGACGCTGGACCAGCAGGAGGATCTGCTGGCCCGGCTAGATGTCGTGGTGGCCAGTGTCCACTCGAAGCTCCGGATGCCCAGCCGCGAGATGACCCCGCGCATGATCACAGCGGTGTCCAACCCGCACGTAGACGTGCTCGGGCACTGCACGGGCCGGATGGTCGCTGGCCGGGGCAGACCCGAGTCGGAGTTCGACCCAGAGCGGGTCTTCGGTGCCTGCATCGAGCACGGTGTTGCTGTCGAGATCAACTGTCGGCCCGAGCGCCAAGATCCGCCCGATCGGTTGCTACGGATAGCGGCCGACATGGGCTGCCTGTTCGCTATCGACACCGACGCGCACGCGCCTGGCCAGTTGGACTGGATCGGCAGCGGCTGCCTCAGGGCAGAGGCCATGGGCATCGAGCCCAACCGCGTGATCAACACGCGCAGCGCTGACCGGGTCAGTGTGCGTTAGCCAAGATCACTCCTGTTTACCCGCACTTTTGGGTATCGGCTCAGGTCAGGGGCCCCGCCACGAGGCCCCGGTGGTCACCGAGCTGATGCTCGGGGCCCTTATCCTGGCCACGCTGGCGGCCAACGCCTACTCGGGTACCGGGCATGGCATCGCCCGCATGGCGCTGGCCATGTGGCCCGGCATCGCCTTCAGTCGGCTGCACCGAGGTGACCTACGCCATAACCTAGTTCTCACCATTTCGGGCATAGCCGGACTGCTTTCGGGCGTTCACAACTAGTGACCGAAGCACCCAGCATGTGATTGTTGCCCCCGAGGCAACCTTTTGCCCTGCCCCGCGTCACCGCGCGCTTCGTCCTGCCGTCATGCCGTCGGCCGGCTGCGCCCTGGGTGCCCGCCGAGCGCTCCCCTCGCGCCCGACGAAAGGCTCAGCGTGCTTCCCCGAAACTCGGCAGGATCCCTGCCCCGTAGCGACCGTTCAGACCGCCGGCCCTCGCGCCTGAAGATCGGGGCCGCTGCCGCGACGGTCGCGGCCATTGCAGGTGTCGCCGCCGTAGCGTCGGCCAGCCCCGCGTTCGCCGCGGCCACCCGCCCGGACGGGCCAGCCGCGGCTCCCGGCCTCGGCGGTCCGGCGGCCGGCGCTCCGGTGCTCGCGCATCCCGCACTAGCCGGAACCGCGCCGCTCGGGGCCCCGGCCCTCGATGAAACCGCGCTGGGCAAGTCCGCGCCGCTCGCGAACCCTGACACCGGGACGAGCCACGCCAGCCCCCTCGCCGAGACCGAATCGGCGCCGTCGCATCCCCGGCAAGCAGCCCCGCCAGCCGCACAGCCGTCAGCATCGCCGGCCGCCCGGCCGGCAGCCACCGCCAGCCCCAGCGCCAGCGCCAGCCCGACCGCCGCTCCGTCCAAGCCCTACGAGTTCTACGACTCGGTCGAGCCGCAGACCGTCCCCGCCGGGGCAATAGTGGGCACGTACTCGACCGGAGCGCGTCCGGTTCCGGCTTCTGCAGTGGCCGGGCGCAAACAGGTTCTGTGGATCGACACCCTGGCCACCGATCCGGCGGGGTCTGGAGCCCTTGACGTCGAGCCCGGCTGCGCAACGCCATCCCAGGTCCCCGGCTGGGTCTCCGGCAGGCTCAAGGCCCATCCGGGCCAGGTGGCGATTGTCTACATGTCGCTGTCGGAGTGGCCGCAGGTGCAGGCAGATGTCGCGGCGCTGCCGGCCTGGATGCGATCCCGCATCCGCTGGTGGGTCGCCGACCCGACCGGAGTCCCGCACATCGTGCCCGGCTCCCAGGCGACCCAGTGGTACTGGGGATCGACCTACGACGAGTCGATGGCCGAACCCAGCCTCGAACCGGATCTAGTCGCAGGTCCCGGCTCGGGCTGACGCAGCTCGGTGACGATACAGGTCGGCGGGTCGTCGTCTCCCCATCCCTCCGGGAGACGGCGGCTCGCCCTCAGTCTGCCCTGAGCAGACTGCCGGGCTTCCCACTGGCGGCTAGAGTCCGGCAGCTGCGTCGCTCGCCGGGTACTCCACCAGCGAGACGATCCGGCTGGCCATGAACCGGGCGGTGCGCACCGGCGTGCCGGTGCGAGTCACTTCGCTGACCTCCACCAGCCCGCGGCGGTTGGCAACCTCTACCCGGCGCCCCGCTTTGGTCGCCGTTACCTCATACGAGCGCGTGCCCTCACCCACGTCGACGACGATCTCGACGCGGTCACCCTTCACAGCGCTCACCTCACTGATCGAACGTTAATTCGATACCCGGAAGCAACCCGTCTGAAACTGACTGCGATTAATCGCAACGATTGGTAGACGGGCGTCCGCGCGCCGTTAGACAGTTGCAGCGGCGACACGAATGTAGGAGGGAATCCACGATGCCACGATTCATGGACTACCACGACGATCTCAAGCTTCCCCACGAGGCCATCGACCAGATCGCGCAAGCTACTCGCGAGGGGGCGACTGACGAGTTCGGAGTGCGCCAGGTCGAGCTGTACCACAACGCGGACGGCAAGGTGTACTGCCTGCTCGAGGCGCCGGACGAAGACGCGGTCCGCAAGCACCATGCAGCGCTCAGCGTTCCGTGCGGCGATGTGCACGAGGTAGACAGCCTGCTTTAGCCTTGTACTCTGCGAACGTGTCGGTGATGGTAGGGAGGCCCTGGTGCCGCGCACGATCGGGTACTGGGTCGCGCTGGCGGCCGGAACCGCGGCGCTGGGCTGGGCTGCCTGGCCGGGCGCGCCGGAGAATCCCGCCACCCTGATCAGCCGCGTCGACGTAATCGCGACAGTGCTGATCATGGGCGGGCTGCCGCTGATTGTCCGCCGCCGGTTCGGCCGCCTCGGCAGCAGTCTGCTGCCCAGACTGCTGCGCACAGCCGGGTACACCGCCGTGTTCACCCTCATGCTCGTCAAGGCACTCGTGGAGCGGTCTGAGCTGGCAAGCTTTTCGGGCGTCCAGCTGGCCGGCGTGTGGTTCGGCGAGGTTGTATTCCTCTTCGTAATAGCGGCGTACGTTGCAGCCCTGCTGGCCGTCACCGCGCAGCACCCGCCTGCCAGGCCGGCGACGCTCGCGATCGGCAGCGGCGTCGGCATCATGGTTGGCCTTGCCGCGTTCGTGCTCCGGCCGATGGCCAACCATGTTCATATCGCGAACCACTGGCTGGCGGACCTGTACAACCTGGGCAAGCTTGCCGGCGTGGTGCTCGTGATCTATGCATCGATCAAGGCCGCGACGACGGCAGCGCGGCGTACCTCACGCCGCGACGGCCACCTGACGATCACCGATGCGCGCGCCCGCCAGGGTTTCGCGGCCGGGCTGTGTCTCGGGGCAGCCGCGGCTTTGCTCGTCACCGTCCTCGGCGTCACCACCATCGCCCTCGTGCCGCACGTCGCACGCAGCCTCCAGTGGACATTGCCCGAAGGGCTCCTGCGGCCGGGTCGCGGCCGCCCGCTCACGCCCGACTTTCTCATTGACTTCGACGTGAGCTTCAGCAAGGCTGCCGCCGGCTATCTGCTCGTCCTGATTGCCTTCCCGCTGCTAGGGGCCGGCATCGGCGCCTGGAGCGGTCTCTTCGCGGCCGGGAACTCCGGCCAGACGCCAGGAGGCGGCGGGGGCGGCGGCGGACCGTCGGACCCCGATCCCGACCCAGCGCCGCCCGACGGCGGCCGGAGCCTGCTCCCCGAACAGGACCACGCACTCGATCTCGATAGTCCCGGCTGGCCGGCATGGGACGAGCTTGAGGAGTTCCCCGAACTCGCCTCGCCGGAGCGCGTGCCGGCAGGCGTGCCCTGACGCGCGGCACGCAGCCAGCACAAGCAGCGATCAGCGATCGAGACCGCCTCGCGAGATTAGCTGTTGCGCGATGACGTTGCGCTGAATCTCGTTCGTGCCCTCGCCGACGATCATCAGCGGCGCATCCCGGAAGTACCGCTCCACGTCAAACTCGGTCGAGTAGCCGTAACCGCCATGGATCCGCACCGCATTCAGCGCTATCTCCATGGCGGCCTCGGAGGCGAACAACTTAGCCATGCCGGCTTCCATGTCGCACCTCTCGCCGGCGTCATAGCGCTCAGCCGCGAACCGCACCAGCTGCCGGGCAGCCGTCAGCTTCGTCGCCATGTCCGCCAGGTACGCCCCGATCTGCTGGTGTTTCCAGATCGGCTGGCCGAAACTCTCCCGTTCCCTGGAATATTTAAGGGCGTCGTCGAACGCTGCCTGTCCTACGCCTACCGCTCGCGACGCGACCTGGATACGCCCGATCTCCAGGCCCTTCATCATCTGCGCGAACCCCCGCCCCGGCGTCAGGCCGAGCACGGCATCCGCGGGCGCCTGGTAGTCCGCGAACGAAAGCTCGCAGCTCTCCACTCCCTTGTAGCCGAGCTTGGGCAGGTCACGGGAAACAACCAGGCCCGGCCCGTGCTCGACCAGCAGGATGCTGATCCCCGCGTGCCGCGGCGTCGCCGCCGGGTCGGTCTTGCACAGCAACGCGATCAGCTGCGACCGGCGGGCATTGGTGATCCACGTCTTCGTGCCGTTGATCCGGTATCCGCCGGCGTCCGGGCCGGGCGACCGTCGTCATGGCCTGCAGGTCGGAGCCTCCGCCCGGCTCGGTCAGGGCCATGGTCGCGCGGACCTCACCGGTTGCCATCCGCGGCAGGTACCGCTGCTTTTGCTCCTCGGTTCCGAACGCGAGCAGCAGCTTGGCGACGACGGTGTGACCGCCCATCGCCCCGGCCAGGCTCATCCAGCCGCGGGCTAGCTCGGCCGTGACCTCGGCGTAGCACGGCGTCGAAACCGGGGCATCGCCGTACGGCTCGGGAATCGCCAGTCCGTAAATGCCGAGTGCCTTCATCTGCGCGATGAGCTTGTCGGGATACTCGTTTGCATGCTCCATGTCGCGCGCCACCGGCCGGACCTCGCGGTCGGTGAACTCCGCAACCGTCTCGACGACCGCTCGCTCTTCCGCCGACAGACCGCTCACTAGCGTCACCCGCGTTCCCGTGCCAGGGCCTGACCACCAGGTCCGGTTCACATAGTAATGAGAGGTCCCGCGATGCTGCCGGGGCCGGAAGGAGGGGCCGGTGCCGGCTGATCTCGGGCGCGGCCCGTACTTCGACGAGCTTTCGGTGGGCCAGCGGTTCACCGGCGCGCCCGGCATCACGCTGACCGACGGCCTCGCCGCAGCTCATCAGGCAATCACGGGGGACAGGCTCGCACTCGCGCTCGATCACGAGTTGTGCCGGGCAGTTACCGGCGGCGAGCCGCTGGCACCGCCCGGGCTGGTCTGGGACGTCGCGATCGGGCAGTCCACCGTGGTAACCCAGCACGTCAAGGCCAATCTCTACTACCGCGGCCTGGCTTTCCGCCGGACGCCGCGCACCGGCGACACCTTGCGGACCGCGACGGAGGTAGTTGCCCTGAGGCAGAACCGCCCGCGCGAGGGCCGCGCGCCGACGGGGCTTGCCGCGCTGCGGATCACCACGACCGATCAGCAGGATCGCCCGGTGCTCGACTTCTGGCGCTGCGCCATGCTGCCACTGCGGGAAGGGGCCAGTCAGACCGGGCATGCCGACGACCTCGACCAGGTCGGTTGCGATGTCACAGCCGACGACTTCGGCGCGGCGATCAGCCGGCTGGAAGCTGGCGGCGCTCGCCGCCCGGGCGGGCGGACCGCATCCGGCTGACCTGCATGCGGGACAGAGCTTCCAGGTCGCCGGCGGCGACGTCGTGTCGTCCGCGCCTGAACTGGCCCGCCTGACGCTCAACATCGCGGCCGTGCACCACGACATTCAAACCGGGGGAAACGGGCGCTTGGTCTACGGCGGGCACGCCATCGGGCTCGCGCTCTCCCAAGCGGCAAGGGCGTTCCCGGCGCTCGTCACCGTCGTCGGATGGCACGGCTGCGACCATCTCGCCCCGGTGCGCGAGGGCGACACCCTGCGCAGCACGATCTCGGTCGGGCAGATCGACCACCGTTCCGGCGGTGGCGCTCTGGTGCACCTGCGCTCGCTCGTGCGCGCCGACGGAACGCCGCCGCGCGACGTCCTGGACTGGCGCTACGTCGCGCTGCTTGCTTAGATGCCACCCGGCAGCGTGCTCCGTTATGCCACCGCGGTCACCCGCGAGCTGACGCGGGCGTCTGATGGCTTGATACACGCGGCGTACCTGCACGGTTCAGCCGTTCTCGGCGGCTGGCTGCCAAGCAGCGATGTCGACATGTTGTTCATTGCCGCCGATGACATCAGCGCCGGGAAGCTGGACCTGGTGACCCGATCACTGGCCGGCAGCGGCCCGGCCTGCCCTGGCCGGGGACTTGAGTGCAGCGTCGTGAGCACTTCGGCTGCCGCCGCCGCTGTGCCGCCGTGGCCGTACCTGCTGCATGTGGCAGCCGGGCAGGCAGAGCCGGGCGGCAGCCGGATCGTGCTCGGGGGAGACTCGCCCGGCGACACTGACCTGCTTATGCACTACGCGGTCTGCCGTACCGCCGGCTGGCCGGTATCCGGTCCGCCGCCGCAGCAGCTGATCGGGCCGGTCGCCAGGGAACACCTGCTGAGCTACCTGGCCGGGGAGCTGCGCTGGGGACTCGAGCACGCGACCGAGGCTTACGCCGTTCTTAACGCGTGCCGCGCCCTGATCTACCTTGCCGACGGCAACCTCGTCTCCAAGATCGGCGGTGGCGAAACGGCGCTGCGCCGCAGACTCGGCCCTGCTGATCTGATCGGGCGCGCCCTCGCACAGCAGCGGGGCCTTGCGGCCGAACGGCAGCCGGGAGCGGAGGCAGTCGCATTCGTCCTGGGGGCGGCCGGCGCCCTCGACGCCGGCGTCCCGCTGCGCGGCGGGCGGATAAGAAGCCGCGCCCGCGCCGTTCTGCCCTAAGAGGTCTGCGGCGTGACGGGAGCGATCTCGGTGTCGAGCCCGGCGAACAGGTCGACTCCGTGGCGGGTTGCCCGGGCGACAAGCAGCCGGCTGACGATTGCGGACAGTGCGTCGCGGTCTGACGGGGGCAGGAGGTCCAGCATGGCGGTGAGGTCGGCACCGAAGCGGGCCGCTGCCCCGGACACCAGCGATCGGCCCTGCTCGGTGAGTCCGACCAGGATGGCGCGCTTGTCTTCGGCGGACGGGATGCGGACGACCAGGCCGCGGCGTTCGGCACGGTCTACCAGCCCGGAGATGCTCGACTTGTCGAGTCCGAGCAGCCTGGCCAGCTCGTTCATGGCCGGCGTGCGGTCGCGCAGTACGCCGAGCAGGCGTGCCTGGGTGATGGAGAGATCGTGCTCTGCCGCCCGGAGCTCGAGCATGCCGTGGATGACGAAGGCCAGCTGAGCCAGTCCGTCGATGACGTTCAGCTGGGCGCGCGCGGGCGCGGGCGGGACTGCTGGTTCCGGTGCCATGGGCCAAGCGTACTTGACTTAGTACGTGACACAAACTAATTTAGTACGTAGCACCAACTAAATGGCAGGCGACGTCGGCACGAGGAGACGAGGAACGATGGAGAAGATGAACGCCGCGGTAGTCACGTCCTTCAGCGAGCCGCCTCATTACCTGCCGTTCGATGTTCCGCAGCCGGCGACCGGTGACGAGATGCTCGTCGACGTGCTCGCCGCCGGGCTGCATCCGCGCGTCCGCAGCGGTGCCGCCGGGGTGCACTACACCAGCACCGGCACGCTGCCCATGATCCCCGGCACCGACGCCGTCGGGCGGCGCCCCGACGGCAAGCTGATCTACTTCGTGGCGGACGACGGCACCCTCGGCACGATGGCCGCCAAGGCCGTCGCCGACGGTCGCCGCGCTATCGAACTGCCCGACGACGTCAACGTCGCCAAGGTTGCGGCCGCAATGAACCCGGCCATGTCGTCGTGGGTGGCGCTGCGGCTGCGCGTCCCGATCGAGCGCGGCCAGAGCGTCCTGGTCCTGGGCGTGACCGGGAACGCCGGAGCCATGGCCGTCGAGGTCGCCAAGCGGCTCGGTGCTGGACGGGTGGTCGGCGCCGGGCGTGACCCTGACCGCCTCAATACGGTGGCGGCGGCCGGCGCCGACGAGGTCATCCCGCTGACCGCCGATGGCGAGGCCACGGACGCAGCGCTGGCTGCGGCTGCCGCGGAGGCCGACATCGTCCTGGACTACCTGTGGGGCAAGCCTGCGCAGCGGGCCATCGTGGCCCTGCTCACCGCCCGGTCTGACCGCGGCCGCGCGATGAACTGGATCCAGATCGGATCAGTGGCCGGCCCGACGATCGAGCTGCCGTCGGTTGCCTTGCGCTCGGCGAATCTCCGCGTACTGGGCAACGGCCAGGGCGCGGTGTCGGGGCAGGCATACCTCGCCGAACTGCCGGCGCTGGTGACCGAGATTAACTCCGGCGCAATCGCGGTCACGGCGAACCCTGTGCCTCTCGCCGATGTAGAGGCCGCATGGACCCGGACCGCCCCGCCGGGCGAGCGCACTGTGCTGGTCCCTTAAGCCCGCCGGCCGCGAACCGTGCTTGGCCCGTACGCAGCCGCGGCATCCCGGGCCGTAGTAGGGACGCACCCCTTCGGTAGCAGCTTGCCTGTCGACTTGCGCCCGATCTACCGTCAGCCTTGGTAGGCGGCCTTGGCAGGCGCCGGGAGTGCGGATTCCAGCCGGAAGGGGAGGCCGCGGGACATGCAGGAGTACCAGCTGCACATCGGCGGCGAATGGCGTCCTGGTAGCGGGGGCACGGCCCGGGCGGAAAGCCCGTCGTCGGGCGAGGCGTTCGCCTCAGTGGCGGTTGGCAACGCCGGTGATGTTGACGCGGCCGTCGCTGCTGCGTCAGCTGCATGGCCCGCGTGGGCGGGTGCGTCGGCCTTCGACCGGGCTGGGTGGTGCGAGCGGATCGTGGCCGGGATCCGGCAGCAGCGGGACGAACTGGCCAGGATGCTGACCCTCGACCAGGGCAAGCCGCTGGTCGCCGAGGCATACGACGAGGTGGACGAGCTTGCGGCGTACTTCCTGATGGCCGGGGAAGATGCCAAGCGTTTCGACGGGTCGCTGCCGCCTTCGGTATCGGCCGGTCGCAGGATCCTGGCCGGCCGGGTCCCGCTCGGTGTCGTCGGCGTGATCAGCCCGTGGAATTGGCCCTACACGATGGGGGCGGAGCTTATCGCGCCGGCCATGGCGGCCGGGAATGTAATCGTCTGGGTGCCCGCACCCACCACTACCGCGTGCTGTGCCGTGCTAGCACGGGTCGTCGCCGACGCGGGCTTGCCGGCCGGAGTCTTCAACTTTGTCCCCGGCCCTGGTGCTGTCGTGGGCGATGCCCTGGCCGGCCACCCTGGAGTTGCCGGAGTAGGCTTCGTCGGCTCGGTCCTGACCGGAGCCAGCGTTGCCGCCAGGGCCGCGGGCAAGACGCAACTGCTCGAGCTCGGTGGCAACGGCCCGATGGTGATCCTGCAGGACGCCGACCTGGATCTCGCCGTGGATGCGGCGCTCGAGGCCGCCTACCTGTGCGCCGGACAGAGCTGCACCGCGGGCGAGCGCTTCCTGGTCCACGCCGACGTGCGCGCCGACTTTGTTGAACGCGTCGTCGCGGCGACCAAGGCCAGGGTCCGTCTCGGAGATCCCTTCGACGCGGCTACCACGATGGGTCCGCTGAACAACGAGGCGACTGCTGAGAAGTTTGACCGCCACATCGCTGATGCCGTGGCCGGCGGCGCGCGAATCTGCTGCGGCGGGCGGCGCGCCGCCGGGTTCCCGACCCGGCTCTACGCCGAACCCACGGTGCTCGACGGCGTCACCGTCGGCATGGCGATCGAGCAGGAGGAAACGTTCGGGCCGGTTATCCCGGTGGTCGAAGTGCGATCCGCGGCCCAGGCGCTGGAGCTTACCAACGCCTCCCCGTTCGGTCTGACCGCTGCGGTATTCACCGAAGATCTCGAACGCGGCCTTGCCTTCGCTGAACGTGCAAGGGCCGGCTGGGTCAACGTCAACGCATCGACCAACCTGTGGGAATCCCACCTGCCCTTTGGCGGGCGGGCCGGCAGCATCAGCGGCAGGGGCCGGGTCGGCGGACGCTACCCGATGGAGACATTCACCGAGCCCAAGCTCGTCACCTATCCCGCCCCGGTCCTGTCTCGTCTGACCAAGCCAAGCTAAGGCACGCAGCTGGCGCCGAACAGGACATCTGCCTGATGTCGCGCCATGGGCCTTAGCGCCAGCCTGGCTCGTGCGGGTTCCCCCGAGTACCCGCGACGAGGAGGAACCCCGATGCGCACTCAGGTCCTGCCCTGCGAACCGAGCCCGCAGCTCGCGGCCGTCGGGCGTCAGCTCGCCCGCAGAGCTGAGGCGATCACCGCGCCTTTGTGGCAGGCTCGGCACCGACGCCCCGAACCCTGGGTCAATCCGGAAGCTGACCTGCTGAATCCCGGCCGCGCGCCGGAAGAGAGCTACCGCGATTACATGTTCCGGAGAGCCATCTGGCCTTAGCCGTCGCAAAAGCCCGCTGAATCAGGTCCGGTCTGGTCAGGGTCCGAACGCGGTCGGGTGCAACACTGGGTCGTGCTCGTGTCCAGCTACATCAGTCCGAAAGCGCGCAAGGGCGCGGCAAGCGCGATCGAGGGCCGCGGACTGGTCGCCGCGGCGCCGATCTCTGCAGGCGAGATTGTGGCGATCAAGGGCGGTCACATTGTCACGACCGCGGCGTTGCAGGTCCTTCCGGAACGCCTGCAAAACTCGGAGATCCAGATAGCCGGGGGATTCCACCTGGTCGCGCTGGAGGAGACCGAGTATGAGCCGGTCATGTTGTTCATCAACCACTCCTGCGAGCCCAATGTGGGCTTCGCCGGCAACATTGTCCTGGTCGCGATGCGCGACATCGGCGCTGGCGACGAGCTCACCACTGACTACGCGTTGTTTGACGACTACGAGGGCCAGATGGAATGCCTGTGCGGCGCTGCATCATGCAGGGGCACGATTGACGGCCGGGACTGGCAACGCCTGGACCTGCAGCGCAAGTACGGCAGTTACTTCTCCTCCTACCTCCTTGGCCGGATGACCCGCAGGCCAGACAACTGACTGACACCCGCTCATCCCGCATGCGCGGCCGCCGGGGCTGTCGCGGCACTGGCTGCAGGCCCGAACTGGACGTCTCTGCTGTTGTGGCATGTGCATCTGTGCTGGAGTGGCCTAATGAATGCTGCGGACCTCGCTGAGCGCTTTGCTCTGGGCCGGGCCGGGCCGCTATCGGACGGGCCGGTTGCGCGCGGCAAGCAGGGACTTGTCTGGCGGCTTGACACTGCTGACGGCAGCTGGGCGGTGAAGGTACCTTTCCACCGGACTAGCGAGGACGAAGTACGCCTGGCGACTGAATTCCAGGAGGCGGCCTACGCGCACGGCGTCCCCACACCGCAGGTGCGCCGGACCACCGAGGGACACGCACTAGCGGACGTCGGAGGCAGGCAGGTCCGGGTGTACGAGTGGGTCGATCTGCGTCCGCGTGACCCCGGCCTCGACCCCGTGCAGGTGGGCGCGGTTGTAGCTGCCATTCACCGTGTACCAGCCAATGACGTCAGCCCGGCGGACCCGTGGTATCACCAACCGGTCGGCGCCGGCCGCTGGGACCAGCTCATCGTGCAGCTTGTCGAAGCGGGCGCGCCGTTCGCTGGCCAGCTAGCCGAGCTACGCGATGAGCTGGTCGCGCTAGAGTCCTGGATCGAGCCGCCGCGGATGCTTCGGGCTTGCCACCGCGACCTGTGGGCCGACAACGTGCTGGCAACCGCCGCCGGCGGAGTGTGCGTCATCGACTGGGAGGACAGCGGTCTGGCTGATCCGGGCCACGAGCTCGGATGCGTCCTATTCGAATTCGCCCGCGCCGACCCGGGCCGGGCCCGCGCGCTGACCAACGCCTACCGGCGAGCCGGCGGACCTGCCGAAGTCAATCAGCGCGGACACTTCTCGATGCTCATCGCCCAGCTCGGCCACATCACCGAGCGCGCTGCCAGCGACTGGCTCCAGCCCAATGCCCGCTCGCCAGAGCGAGCCGACTCCGCCGCCTGGATCGCCGAGGTCCTTGACGAACCGCACACCCGCGAACTGCTTGAAAGCATCCTGAAAGCAGCGGCGGAAGACGCCCCGCAGTCCGGAAGCCATGACTGCGCACGTGCGTAAGCCGGAGGGTCAGAGCCGGCGCGGCACGGAGTCACAAAAGGGCGAACGGCGGCTCGGCGGCCTCCTCGTCGCTGAGCTCCAGCGGAAGATCCACGCGTCCAGTGCGCGCGGCCCGGTACGCCGCGTAGATCAGTTCGAGTACGGCGCGGCCGTCTGCACCGGTCTCCTGCGGCATCGCCGACCCGAGGACGCAGCTGACGAAGTGATCCATCTCCTGCGGAATGCCGGAATGCCACAGCTCGTCGAAGACGGTGTACGTCCAGCCACGAGTATCGGGCGCCTTCTCGACGGCATATCCGTAGCCGACATCGCTGTAGGTCGACAGGGACGAGCCGCGCATCAGGTCGGCATAGGTGATTCCCCGGCTTCCGGCGATCTCAGCACGGTCGTCCATGCCGCCCGGCTTTGCCCAGCTCGCCTCCACCAGGCCCATCCGGTTGCCCTCAAATCGGATAGTCACGATCGCGTGGTCCTCCGCCCGCGTCCGGCTGCCATGCACGAACGTGCCCACCTCCGCCGTCACCGTTCGGGCAGCGGGCTTGCCCAGCACCCACCGCGCGAACTCGATGCCGTGGCAGCCCATGTCCATAAGCACGCCGCCACCGGACTGCTCCGGGTCCCAGAACCACTCTGAGTGCGGGCCGAAGTGCTGCTCGGTCTGCCTGACCAGGTACACCTCCCCGAGCGCGCCCTCGTCAGCGAGTTGCTTCGCGCGGACGTACTTCGGCGCGAAGCAGATCTCCTCCGCGTACATCAGCAGCACCCCGGCGGCGGCGCAAGCCTCGATCATCTCGTCGGCCTCGCGCAGCGTCCGGGCGAGCGGCTTCTCGCAGATGACATGCTTGCCGGCCT
This sequence comes from uncultured Actinomycetota bacterium, assembly GCA_963831615.1. GTDB lineage: Bacteria > Actinomycetota > Actinomycetes > Streptosporangiales > Streptosporangiaceae > JAJYUU01. Next base: position 161,271 of record CAWHQU010000013.1, read on the forward strand.
GGGCCGCGGCCACAGCGATGTCCCGGTGCAAGGCGTTCGGCGCCGCGACGCACACCACGTCGACGTCGGGTCGGCCTGCTAGCTCGCGGAAGTCGGTGAGCCAGGCCGGAATCCCCCAGTGCGCGGCGAACTCCGCCGCCCTTCCGGCCGACCGTGAGGCCACAGCGCGCACCGCCGCGCGTGGCAGCCGCGAGAAAGCTTCCGCATGCGCTGCGGCGATGAACCCGCTGCCCACGATTCCGATTCCGACCTGATCCGACGTCATGACCTGCCTCCGCCGCTGGCGCTATTCCGCCGATCGCATCGGACGCCGCATCGAGCGGGCCGATCTGCCGACGGTAGCGGACTAGGTGATCCAGCCTCGGGCCAATCGCCCGGGCTCGTAATCCGCGCGGCCAGATCGCAGCCCAGTTGCGGCCATGAGATCATCTCGAGTTGTGCGCAAAGACCTGCGGGAATCCGACGAGTATGCGGCGGTCACTGATTATGTCCGGCGGCTGCACGAGCCGGCTTTCGCCAGGCCACATCATGTCACCGACCTCATCGCGACGTCCGACGCCAGCCGCGTCGTGGTGACCGGATCGGTGTATGACGCACTCGACGGGCTGCCGCGGACGGCCCTGTACGAGGTGACGCGAGACGGCGCGCTGCGTGCGCTGACCTCCGGCGGCGGGTCAGCCAGGGCGGCCCGGCTCGCGCCAGACGGGTCAGCCCTGGCGTTCCTGTCTGACCGGGCCAATGCCGAGGTGTTCCAGCTCTATCTGCTAGCTGACGGGCAGTTCGGCGAGGCCCGGCCAGCGCCAGTTGTCCCCGGCACAGTCGAGTATCTGGCGTGGTCCCCGGACGGCACGCGAATCCTGCTCGGAGTCGCCGGGCTCGGAGCCGAGATCGCAGACGCGCAGGGATCAGGTACGGTCGGCTCTGGCGAGTCCGCGCTGCCGTCCTGGTACCCGCAGGTCGAGGCCGGGACTCCGGAGGATGCCTGGCGAAGCCTGTGGTTGTACACACCGGTCTCCGGCGAGATGGCCAGGGTCTCACCCGACGGGCTGAACGTCTGGGAAGCAGCCTGGGCCGGACCCGGGCATGTGCTGGCCATCACCAGCGAGCAGCCCGGCGAGGACGACTGGTACCGCGCGGTGCTCAGCCGCCTCGACGTCTCGACGGGCGAGGTGACTGTACTGCTCCGCAGTGACGTCCAGCTCGGGCTGCCGGCCGGGTCGCCTGACGGCGCGAGGTGTGCCGTGGTGCAGGCCGTATGCAGCGACCGGTGGATCGTGGCGGGCGATCTGATCGTGCTGGACCTGCGGACCGGCAGCCGGTGCACAGCCGACACCGCCGGGACAGATGTCACCTCAATCCAGTGGATCGATCAGACTCGGCTCGGCTACGTCGGCCAGCGCCACCTGGACAGCGTGGCCGGCATCGTCGATGCGGGGGACGGGCCTCTGCCGGAGACGATCACCGCTAAAGAAGTGGCCGCGTCCGCGCAGTCGTGGGCGAGCTGGTTCAATCCGGGCGGCGCCTTCACCTCAGACGGCCGGGTGATCGTGATCCGGGACGACTACGACCTTCCGCAGGAGATCGCGATCGTCGCCGCGGGCACCGACCAGGTGCTAGCCTCGCTGGCCCACGCCGGCACTGACTACATCCGATCGGTCGCTGGCTCAGCGACGAACGTCAGCTGGAGCGCACCCGACGGGACCATGATCGAAGGTGTCCTGTGCGCGCCTGCCGGAACCGGGCCATTCCCGTTGATCTTGCACGTCCACGGCGGCCCGATCGGGGCCTACCGGCGGAGCTGGACGATGCGCGACAACGCGGTACCACTGCTAGTCTCCCGCGGATATGCCGTTCTCCACCCCAATCCGCGCGGCAGCTCCGGGCGGGGTCAGGACTTCGCCGCCGCAGTCGTCGGCGACATGGGCGGCGCGGACACCTACGACTACCTGTCGGGAGTCGACGCCATGATCGAACGCGGGATCGCCGACCCCGCGCGGATAGGCACGATGGGCGTGAGCTATGGCGGATTCATGTCGGCCTGGCTGGTGACCCAGGACGACAGGTTCAAAGCTGCTGTAGCCGGCTCGCCGGTAACTGAGTGGTACAGCTTCACGTTCACGAGCAACATCCCCCGCTGGGGACTGTGGTTTTTGGACAACGCCGATCCCGAGCAGACCGGCAACCAGGTGCACACGCGCAGCCCGGTCATGCACGCGAGCAAGGCCAGGACACCGACCCTGCTCACGGCCGGCGCGAATGACCGCTGCACTCCAGCCGGCCAGGCCTGGGAGTTCTACCAGGCACTGATCGGTCATGGCATCGACTCGGAACTGGTGATCTACCCCGGTGAAGGACACGGCGTCAGGCGGTTCCCGGCCGTCACTGATTACCTGACGCGGCTCGTGACCTGGTTCGAGAGATATATGCCCGCCTAACTTCGCACTACGGATCCGTGTCGTGGTCGCTCGCGGCAGTGACGTCACCGTCGTACCCGGATGCTGGTGCTAAGCCTTGGCCCGGCGGAGGCGTTCCGCTGCTTGTGCCCGAAGCGCATCGCCGGACAGCGGCCTGTCGCCGTGCAGCGCCTCCCATAGGTTGTACGCCGCCATCCACAAGCTGGCCGCCCACGCAATCTCATGCTCCACGGCCGTAAACACTCGCCCCCGAGTGTCCTGATAAGCCAGCATGAACGCCTCGGAGCTTTCGATCGGCGCTAGCGTGGGCGGCCCGGAACTGGCGAAAGACCCGCTCGCCGCGCCCGCTAGCGCTGCCTCGGGCTGCCACGCCAGGCTGTCCCAGTCGTGCACCGCCCACACCTGCTGACCGTGCCAGCGGAGGTTCTGAGCCTCGAAGTCGGCATAGCCCAGCAGCACGGCAGACCCGCGGCCAGCATCCGCCTCCGGGCCCGGCCAGCTGTGTCAGCGACGTACCCAGGCACAACCCTCCGGTCCCGGTTATAGAGGAAGGTTCGCCACCCAGGTGGTCCAGGCACCAAGCCGGCAACCAGTCCGGCAGATCCTCCAACGACACACTCAGAACTGTGCCATAGGTGCCAAGCACACCCGAAGATAGTTTCGCTGGACGATCACCGCTCAGCTGAGCGACGCACTCGCTGCCTGTAGGTCTTTCAAGGCGGTGGCGGTGTAAGGCGCCAGTCCGCCGGCGGTGTCGGGGTCGGCCTCCAGCCATTCGGAGTAGCCGCGCTTGAACGCGAGGACGCCGATCTCGCCGGCAAGGTGCGCGATCGGGTCCGGCACGCCCCGTGCCCTGAGAGCATCGGTCATTGCTGCTGCGAGGCCCACGCTCTTGAGGGCATCGCGCTCCTGTAGCTCCGCGCTGGCTGCGATTGCTGCCTTAATGCGGGGGCCGAGCTCGCGATTCATCGCGCTCGATGCTCGCTCGAGCCCGGCCGCGACTGCACCGAGGGGGCTCGCGGTCTGCGGCGCCTCAGCGATCCCCTCTGCCAGCAGCCGGCTCAGCACTTCCTGCCCTGCCACGAGGAGCTCGCGCTTGTCGGGGAAGTGCCGGAAGAAGGTGCTTTTGGTGACCCCGGCGCGCTCAGCGATCTGCGCGACCGTCGTGGCGTCGTATCCCTGCTCGGTGAACAGGTCGACAGCAGCCAGGACCATCCTCTCCCGCGCGCCAGGTTCCCATCGAGCCACGGGCCCATCCTAAGTGATGCGACCTTTGTCCCGCAGGACTGCTACAGTGATGGGATAAAGCTCCCATCACTCTGGAGGAGAACCTCATGCAGATCTTCGTCACCGGCGGCACCGGGCTGATCGGTTCCGCCGTCGTCGCCGAGCTACTCGGCAATGGCCACACGGTCCTCGGCCTCGCTCGTTCCGACTCCTCCGCGACAGCCCTCCAGATCGCCGGCGCGCAGACCATCCGCGGCGACCTGGCCGATCGGAGACTCGTCATCCTGCGGTTGATCGCACGATTGGATCGATGATGGAGAACCCGCCCGCGCACTTCCCCGCCTGGCCCGGCGACGCTGAGGTGGCGGTGGCTCTGACCTTTGACGTGGACGGCGAGGCTCCCTGGCTTAGCGAGGGCCCCGAGTACGCCGGCGGCTGACCATGCTGTCGCAAGGCCGCTTTGGCCCGGGCCGGGGCCTAGGCCGGATCCTCGACTTGCTGGCTGAGCTGGAGGTCGCAGCCACGTTCTATGTGCCCGGCCACACGGCCGACCAGCATCCCGGCGCCGTAGCGGCCATCCTGGCGGGCGGTCACGAGGTCGGCCACCACGGCTACCTGCACCGGGGCACCGACGGCTTGGACGCCGCGGCGCAGCGCGCCGAGCTTGAGGACGGGCTGACCGCGCTGGGCAAGCTGGGAGTCCGGCCGGACGGCTACCGGTCACCAGGCTGGGAGCTGACCCCGCACACCCTGGATTTGCTGGCCGAGCTCGGTTTCTCCTATGACTCCAGCCTCATGGCCGACGACCGGCCGTACTGGGTGACCAGCGGAGGTCAGCCGCTACTGGAGTTGCCCGGCCACTGGAGCCTGTGCGACTGGCCTTACTTCGGCTGGACCTCCTACCATGGCGGGCTGCTCGCCGACCCGGACGCAGTAGAGCGGATCTGGCTGGCAGAGTTCGAGTCGGCCCGCCAGGACCGCCGTGCGGTGACCTACACGATGCACCCCGAGGCCATCGGTCGCGGCTACCTGACGCGGATGCTGGACAGCCTGATCACCGGGATGGCCGGTCGGGGCCGGCCGTGGTTCGCCACCCACGCACAGATCGCCGCCCTAGCCGCTGCGCCACCCACTGACTCATCCTGACGGCCCGGAGATCCGCTTTCGTTTGCTCGGCCTGGATTAGTTTCTGACCGTCGCGTCCCACTGCCATTGCGTTTGCCGCGGCAAGTCGCCCAGCGCGGAGCGGCCGCAGCAGTAGAGCAGGACTTCGGCGGCGTCGCCGCTGGGAGCATGCGGAAACAGCCGGGCGATCACTGGCGCGGCAAGCGCGGCCGGTGGTCGCCACTGATCCGCTGGGCTCAGCCCGCGCACCACGTCGAAGGTGTGAATCAACGTCTCCACGACCCCCATCGCGGCGAACCCTGCCGGGTCCGAGACACCATAAATATGGTGTGAGCGCACCTTCGGGTCAGCTGATCGGGCAATGCGGTGCAGCAACTCGGCGTGCGCGGTCAGCGCGGCAAGCAACCGCTGGGGAGAGGCAGAGTCGTCGGGCGCAAGCTCGGTGCAGAGGTACCCGTCGGGTTGGCCGTAGACGACCTGGCACGTGTAGAAGTAGAGGCAATCAACCATGTGCAGCGCGGTCTGCCAGCAGCTCCACTGCAGGTCGCCAGCGCCGGCCTTCTGCCAGTCCAGATCGGTGTAGCCCACCAGTGCGGCAGCGGAGGCGCTGGCGGCAGCTCTGACGTCAGCTATCTCCGTCATATTGTTATTTTACCTGACTCATGATGGGCTATCCCGCGACCGCCTGATTACACGCGGGCTTCCATGCGGTTGACGTCCGGGCCGGCGGCCTGTATGCCTACCGGCATGCCTGCGGTCTCACTTGCGGTCATCGGCGCTGGCAGCCGGGGTACCGGCTACGGTCGCTGGGCGCTGGCGAATCCGTCACGTGCTGAGGTCGTGGCGGTCGCGGAGCCGCGACCGGTCCGGCGCGACCGGTTCGCCGCGGCGCACGGCGTCGCAACCTCGAATACCGCCGACGACTGGCGCCAGCTCGCCGCGCGGGAACGGTTCGCCGATGCTGTGCTGATCTGCACTCAGGACCGGATGCACGTGGAGCCTGTCGAGGCGTTCGCGGCGCTTGGCTACCACGTCCTGGTGGAGAAACCGATGGCCCCCGACGAGCAGACGTGCCGGCGGATCGTCGCGGCTTCCGAACGCGCCGGGGTCATGCTCGCCGTGGGACACGTGATGCGGTACACCCCGTACACCACCGCGGTGAAGCAGATTGCGGACTCCGGCCGGCTCGGCGAGATCATGAGCGTCGATCACCTGGAGCCGGTCGGCTTCTGGCACCACGCGCACTCGTACGTGCGCGGCAACTGGCGCCGCGCCGACCTGGCGACGTCGATGCTGATGGCCAAGTCCTGCCATGACCTGGACTGGCTGCAGTACATTCTGGGCCAGCCGCCACAGCGCGTGTCGAGTTTCGGCCGGCTGAGCCATTTCACCCGCGATCATCAGCCGGAAGGGTCAGCGGACAGGTGCGTGGACTGCGCCGTGGAGGCGAGCTGCGCGTACTCTGCCGCCCGGTTGTACGGCGGGCTACTGAGCAGCGGCCAGCACGGCTGGCCGCTCGACGTCCTCCTGGACGAATTCACCCCGGCCGCGCTGGACGAGGCTCTGCGTTACGGCCCGTACGGCCGGTGTGTTTATGCCTGCGACAACGACGTGGTCGACCATCAAGTGGTGGCGATGGAGTTCCCCGGCGGGGCCACTGCCACGTTCACCATGACCGCGTTCAGCGAGGGCGGCGGGCGGCGCACCAGGATCTTCGGTAGCCGCGGTGAGCTGTCCGGCGACGGCGAGACGATCAGGATCCACGACTTCGTAACCGGTCAGACGCAGGTGATCACCCCGCAGCAGACGGGAGCCATGTCCGCGGCCGGAGGTCACGGGGGCGGCGACGCTGGCCTGATGGACGCGTTCACCGCAGCGGTCGCGGCCGGCGACCCCGAACCGATCAGATCCGGCCCGCGCGAGTCGCTGGCTAGCCACCTGGCCGTCTTCGCAGCCGAACGCGCCCGCCTGAACGGAACCGTCGAGACACTGTGAAGGCTACGGCCAACAGCCTGCCGTTCGGCATGTGGCGATATAAACCATTAGGCTGCGGGCGGGGACCGACGCACGAAAGGCCATCCGGCAGTCATGAGCAAAGCCCAGCGGAATCGCGCCGAGACAGCCAGAGCGCGGATCGCCGCGCAGCAGGCCGCCGCCCGCAAGGCGGAGCAGCGGCGCCGCATCTTCCTGGCCGGCGGAAGCGTCCTGGTCGTGCTCATCGTGGTCGTCGTGCTGATCGTGGTGAAAGCGAATCAGGCCCCGGCCAAGGCACCGCCGCCGAAGTCCGACGCGGCGATCGCCAGCGAGCTGGCCACGATCCCGGCCAGCACGTACAACGCCGTGGGCGCTGGCCCGTCCGGCAGCAACGCGGTAGCCCCGCTCAACCCGATCTCGGCGCCGTCGCTGACCTCCGGCGGCAAACCGGAGATCTTCTACCTCGGAGCCGAATACTGCCCGTACTGCGCCGCCGAGCGCTGGGCGCTGGTCACCGCGCTGAGCCGGTTCGGCGCCTTCACCGGGCTGCACTTCATCCATTCGACGAGCCAGGACGTGTACTCCAACACCGCGACACTGGATTTCTACCGGTCCACCTATGCAAGTAGCTACGTGGTGTTCACCCCGGTCGAATCCGCGACGGTGACCGGGGCGCCGCTGCAGAACCCGACAGCTGCGCAGGACGTACTGATCAAGACGTACGATGCGGTGCCCTACGTGCCGAAGGCCGCGGCCGGAAAGATCCCGTTCATCGATTTCGGCGGCGCGTACGTGGATAGCGGAGCGCAGTACGTGCCATCGGTACTTGGCACGACGCCCGTTGAGGACTCGTCGCATTTCGGCCTGACCTGGACGCAGATCGCGCAGGACATCCGCAACCCCGCCAGCCCGGTGGCGCAGGCCGTGCTCGGCGCGGCCAACCGCATCACCGCAGCGGTCTGCAAGCTCACCCACGGTCAGCCGGGGAGCGTTTGCCAGTCCGCCGCGGTGACCTCAGTCAGCAGCAAGATCTGAACAGCACTGCGCCGTGACGACCGAGCTCAACGAGATCTGCGCGGTTGACCTCGCCCGCTACGTCCGGCCGGGCGACCTGATTGTCTGGGGACAGGCAAGCGCAGAGCCGCTCCGGCTGACCGAGGCGCTCGCCGCGCAGCGCGAGCAACTGCGCGGAGTGCGCTGTTTCACCGGCGTGTCCAGTTCTTCAGCAGTCCGCGCTCAGCACTGCGACTACCTGTCGTTCACCTCGTACTCCGGGGCCGGCGCCAACCGCGCGCTGGCGGCGGCGGGCGTACTCGACATCCTGCCGGTGCACTACTCGGAATTGCCGCGGATACTGGGCGACGGACCGCTCCGGGCAGATGTGCTGTTCCTCTCGCTGCCGCCGGCTGCCCCGGACGGAACCTACGGGTTCGGCCTCGGCGCGGACTACGTAGCGACGCTGATCGGCAGCGCCCGGACTGTGCTCGCCGAAGTGAATGATCAGCTGCCGGACACCGGCTGCGCGCGCAGGCTGTCGCGGGATGAGATTGATCTGCTGGTGCACGTCTCGTACCAGCCGGCCGAGTATCCGCAAGCCGCGGCGCGCGGCGTTGAGGACGCCATCGCTGCACACGTTGCGGAGCTGATCCCGGACGGCGCCACGATCCAGCTCGGCATCGGAGCAGTTCCGTCTGCGGTTGCCAGCCGCCTGCGCGGCCACCGCGACCTTGGTGTCCACACCGGCGTCTGCACCGACGCCGTCGCCGAACTGCTCCAGGCGGGCGTCGTTACCGGCGCCCGGAAGACCCTGGACGCCGGGCTCGTGGTGACCGGCTTCATGATGGGCACGCGGGAACTGACCGGGCGCGCTGCGGCCGACTTCCCGATCCGGCTCCGGGATACCAGCTATACCCACGATCCGGCAGTGCTGGCCGCGCAGCACTGCTTCGTGGCCATCAACTCGGCTATCGAGGTCGACCTCACCGGAGCGGTCAATTGCGAGACGGCAGCGGGCCGTTATGTCGGCGCTGTAGGTGGTGCAACTGACTTCCTGCGGGGTGCTGCCAGGTCAGAGGGGGGCGTTCCGGTTATCGTCCTGCCCTCGACAGAAGGTCCTGTCAGCCGGATCGTCGCGGAACTCAGCGGCCCGGCCAGCCAGGCCCGTGCTGACGCGGGCGTAATCGTGACCGAGTATGGAGTTGCCGACCTGCGCGGCCTGACGCTGTCGCAGCGGCGCAGGCGGATGCTCGCCATCGCGCATCCCGGGCACGCCGATGCACTGGAGAGAGGGAGAACACCATGACCACCCGCCGAGCCGCAATAGTGGCGCCGATGCGCACGCCAGTAGGCACATTCGGCGGAAGCCTGCGAGACGTGCCGGTCGAGGTCCTGGCCGCCACCGTCATCAAAGCGGTGCTGGTGCGGACCGGGATCGACCCGGACCTCATCGAGGACGTTTCGTTCGCCCAGTCGTATGCCAGCGGCGAGGCGCCCTGCATCGGGCGGTGGGCAGCGCTGCAGGCAGGGCTTCCGGTCAGCGTGCCGGGATTCCAGCTCGACCGGCGGTGCGGCGGCGGCCTGCAGGCGATCATTACCGCGGCGATGATGGTGCAGACCGGGGCTGCAGACGTGGTGCTGGCCGGCGGCGTGGAGAGCATGAGCAACGTCGAGCACTACACCACGTCGATGCGCTGGGGCGCCAGGTCGGGGAACCAGTTCCTGTACGACCGGCTGGACCGGGGCCGGGAGCGCTCCCAGCCAGAGTGGCGGTTCGGCAAGATCTCCGGGATGATCGAGACCGCCGAGAACGTGGCCGAGCAGTTCGGTATTACCAGGGAAGAGGCTGACGCCTACGCCGCGCGCAGTCATCAGCGAGCCGCTGCCGCCTGGGCGGCCGGCTTGTTCGATGACGAGGTGGTGCCCGTCGAGGTACCGCAGCGCCGCGGCGACCCGGTGACCGTCACCAAGGACGAGGGCGTCCGGCCTGACTCCACGGCGGAGTCGCTCAGCAAGCTCCGTGCGATCATGCCCGGCGGCACCGTAACTGCGGGCAACGCCAGCCAGCAGAACGATGCGGCCGCGGCATGCCTCGTTGTTGCCGAGGACAAGCTCGCCGGACTCGGGCTGGAGCCACTCGGCTATCTGGTCGGCTGGGCCGCAGCCGGGTGCGAGCCGGCCACCATGGGCGTCGGGCCAGTCCCGGCCGTGGCACGACTGTTTGCCCGGACCGGACTCGACTTCGGGTCGATCGACCTTGTCGAGCTGAATGAGGCCTTCGCCGGGCAGGTACTGGGAGTGCTGGCCGGCTGGGACTGGAACGACCCGGACAAGCTCAACGTGAACGGCTCGGGCATCTCGCTCGGCCATCCGATCGGCGCGACCGGCGCCCGGATCCTCGCCACCGGACTGCGCGAGCTACGACGGCGCGACGGCCGGTACCTGCTGGAGACCATGTGCGTCGGCGGCGGCCAAGGCGTTGCCGCGATCTTCGAGGCAGCGCGCTGACGTTGCTCCCGGCGCGCACCGCGCCCGGCCAGCGGCTAGCTAGTGGTGGCTGCCGGGGTCGGCGATGGTGTCGGCGTGGGCGTCGGTGTCGGCGTGGGTGTCGGTGTCGGGCTGCCCGGCGAGGTAGAGGTCTGTGAGGGCGCAGGCGACGAGGAGTACCTGGACGTCGGCGCCGAGGTCGCGGACGGCTTCGGATGCGCAGAGTGCGATGACGACGCGTGCGGTCCCGGCAACGTGCCGCTCACTGGGTAGCTTTTGTGCTTCGGGTTAGATCGCTTAGCTCCGCCCTGAGAGCCTGATCCTGTCCCCGGCAACCCGCTGCTAGCAGAGCCCGGGCCGGGGCCATTGAGCGTTGACCCGGCAGCGGGCGGGTGCGCGGCCACGTGCGCCAGGGTGCTGAAGGCTGCGTACACCACGCCGCCCGCGGCGGCCGGTGTTAGCAGCAGCCCGGCCATGACCGCGGAGGCAATCAGCAGCTTCCGGCCGGACGGGATGCCTTCACTCTGCGCAGGGAAGCCGTCCGGCCCGAGGTGCTCAGCGTGCGCGCTGATCGCATCGCGGTAGGACCGGAACCGTGAATCAAGGACTACCCGGGCCGCACGCCGCCAGATCGACGGGGGCATGGTGGCTAGCCGGACGATCGAAAGCTGCTCAGCGAGCACGTCCGGACCGTCCCCGCCGGCTCCGGCCAGCCCAGCCACGGCGCCGGACTGGGCGGCGAACTTCGTCCGCGCCGCCGCGAGCAGTCCTTGCACGCTGGCGGCAGACTGCCCGAGCACCGCAGGCAGATCAGCCATGCTGACGTCGTGCCGGTACAGGAGGTCGAGGATCTCCCGGTCGTCACGCGGGAGCGCGATCAGCATCGCGCGCAGCGACAACCCGCTTGAGGCCTCGAAGTCGGAAAGCGTGAGCTCGCCGGTATCGCCGTCGATAATGCCGGTGTCAGCTTCGTCGACGAACGCGAGCGCAGCAGCGAGGTCCTCGGCCCCGTTCCGCTTGGCAGCGCGGGAACCGCGCCGCCCTAGCGGATTCTGTCCGGCGCTCAGGCATTCCCAGCGGCCGAGCGCGAGCACCCAGGCCCGCATTCGGCCGGGGTCGGTCAGCCGGCCGGCCAGCGAGTGGGCTGCGATGAGCGTGACCTGCGTGGTGCTGGCAGCCCGGCCCCGCTCGCCGAGCAGCGCGTAGCAGTAGTCGAAGAGATGCTGGGCGTGGGCGTCAAACAGCTCGGCGAAGGCGTCGCGATCATCCTGCGCCCTGAACGGCTGCGGTGAGCCCGGCTCGGACGCCGAGTCCTCCTGGCTAGTCACCGCACCTCCTCACAGCACCCGCACCCGCCCGGCTGATAACCGAATGTGCAGTTCAAACGGCCCATCCGACGGTATCGGATGGGACACCCCTTGGCCAGTTCCCAGTGCCGCGGCGGCCGGTCCTGCCAGCGAGCACACTTAATCGAGCCGCGCAGTCGGCGAGAAGTACGCCCAATGCGAAATCTCTTCCTGCATCAACCCAGTGCTAGCTAGCGTTGACTGGACGAGATCGCAGCCCGTTGCCGCTCCAACCGATTATCTCGCGCGAGGAGATCAGCCGATGCGCCACCTGCTCGTTCCTGGCCAGGGCGACGCCAGCCGGCGAGTCCGGCCGCTGCTGCGGACGACGCTCGGCGAGGTGCTCCGCCGGACCCGCCTTGATCAGGGCCGTACGCTCGCCGACGTGGCACGGGCCGCGAAGGTTTCGATGCAGTATTTGTCCGAGGTCGAGCGCGGCCGCAAGGAGGCCTCATCCGAGGTACTGGCCGCGATCTGCGATGCCCTTGAGACCGACCTGCCGGACGTGCTCGCCGAGGTGGGACGCGAGCTGGCCAGGCCGCTGGGCCAGCGCGCCACCGTCGTAAGGCTCGCGAGCGGCCCGGGCCAGCACGCTGCGCCGCAGCAGGCGGCCGCGCCAGGCGGAGGCGATCTGGTCTGCCTGCTGGCTGCCTGATCAGCCGGTGCCACCCCGGACCGCCGGCGGCGCCGTGGCTGGCTTCAGCGCCTTCCGGGTCGTGATGACCTCGTCGGCGAGCCCGTAGCTGACAGCTTCGCTGGCGCTGAAGGTCTTGTTCCGGTCCAGGTCGTCCCTGATCTTCGCAACCGGGTGTCCGGTGTGCTGACTGAGGATCTCGTCTACCTCGGCCCTGACCCTGGCCAGCTCCTTAGCCTCGACTGCCAGGTCCGGGAGTGCACCCTGAGCCTGGCTGGACGGCTGATGGAGCGTTACCTTCGCGTGCCGCAGGACCGCGCGCTTCCCCGGCGCTCCCGCCGCGAGCAGGACCGCTGCCGCCGACGCCGCGTGACCCATGCACACCGTCGCGACGTCCGGCCGGATGTACTGCATGGTGTCGTAGATCGCGGTGAGCGCGCTGAACGAGCCGCCGGGCGAGTTTATGTACAGGCTGATCTCCAGATCCGGGCTCGCCGCCTCGAGATGGAACAGCTGGGCCATCACGACGTTGGCCACGCCATCATCGATCTCGGTGCCGAGGAAAATGATCCGCTCGGCCAGCAGCCGAGAGTAGATGTCGTAGGCGCGCTCCCCGAGCGGGGTGCGCTCGACGACAGTAGGGATCGTGTACTGGCTCATGGTCAAGGCACTCATCGTCACAGGCCCGCCATCCTGCCGACGATGGCAGGCCGGATGTCCTCGGCCCGCTCCAGGATGTGATCGATCATGCCGTAGTCGAGCGCCTCCGCGGCACTGAACCAGCGGTCCCGCCGGCTGTCGGCCTCCACCCGCTCGGCTGGCTGGCCGGTGTGCTCCGAGATGAGCTTGATCATCAGCGACCCGATCCTGTCCAGCTGCGTCGCGTAGATCTCCACGTCCGCCGCCGTGCCGCCGAACCCGGCAGAGCCCTGGTGCATCAGCACCTGAGCATGCGGAAGGCTGAAGCGCTTGCCGGGCGTGCCTGCGCACAACAGGAATTGAGCCATGCTTCCGGCCAGGCCCATCGCCAGAGTGCTGACATCGTTCGGGATCAGCCGCATCGTGTCGTAGATCGCCAGGCCAGCGCTGACCGACCCGCCCGGCGAGTTGATGTAGAGGCTGATGTCGCCCCGCGGATCCTCCGCGGACAGCAGCAGCAGCTGGGCGCATAGCCGGTTGGCTACCCGGTCATCGACCTCGCTGCCGAGAACGATGATGCGCTGGTACAGCAGCCGGGTGACCAGCTGGTCATCAACTGCGCCTGGTGCCTGCTCCGCCACTGCCGTTTGCATGATCGTGCCTGCCTTCCCGTCAGCATCGTGCTCGTCATCAACGATCGGTCGCCGGGCGGCCGCTAGCCAAGGCAATCTGCCGTCAGCAGAGAATCGGCATAGGACAATGGACAGGATGACTGCACTACAGCCCGAGCAGCTCGCAGCGAACCTGGCCCGGTTCCAGCGGGTGGCGGTTGATCGCCCTGAACTCAAGCAGGCCTCCGTCGCGTTGTGCGTCCAGACTGCGGACGCCGGCAACACCCTGCTCATAACCAGGCGGGCGCGGGGCCTCCGTAATCACGCCGGCCAGTGGGCCCTGCCCGGCGGGCGCCGGGACGATGGCGAGACGATCGAGGCCGCGGCGCTGCGCGAGCTGCACGAGGAGACCGGCGTCCGTGCCGCGCCCAGTGCCGTGCTCGGCGTGCTCGATGATTACGTCACGCGCTCCGGGTACCTGATGACCCCGGTAGTCGTCTGGGGTGGTGCCGCAAACGGTGAACTCACCGGCGCGCCCGGCGAAGTCGCCCGGATCTTCCAGGTGCCGCTCGCTGATCTCGACGTCGAGCCCCAGTTCGCGCACATCCCGGAGGCGCAGGAGCCGGTCATCAGGCTCCCGCTGTTCGACCGGTACGTGCACGCACCCACCGCGGCGATCATCTACCAGTTCTGCCAGCTGGCGCTGCACGGCACCACGATGCGCGTCGCGCACTTCGAGGCGCCTGTTCACCTATGGAAGTAACGGGGCCGCGGGCCGGGCGATCGCTAGTCTGCGGACATGCAGGACACTGAGTTCGCCGACGTGCTCGATGCCGTCCGCCGGTTTGTGCGGGCCAATGTCGTGCCGCGTGAGGATGAAATAGAGGAAACCGACGCGATCCCGGCGGACATTCGCCAGGCCGCGGCCGAAATGGGCCTGTTCGGCTACACGCTGCCCGTGCAGTACGGCGGGCTGGGCGCGAGCCTGGCTGAGGACGTCCAGCTCGCTTTCGAGTTCGGCTACACCACGCCGGCCTTCCGCTCGATGTTCGGCACCAACAACGGGATCGCCGGGCAGGTGCTCGTCAGCTCCGGCACCGATGAGCAGAAGCAGCGCTGGCTGCCGAGGCTCTCCGAAGGCGCGATCGCCTCGTTCGCGCTGACCGAGGCCGAGGCAGGGTCGGACCCGTCCGGTCTGACCACGAGGGCAACGCGAGATGGCGACGGCTACGTGATCAACGGCGCCAAGCGGTTCATCACCAACGCACCGCTGGCCGACTTGTTCGTGCTGTTCGCGCGTACCGATCCAGCTGCGCTCGGGACCCGAGGGATTTCGGTGTTCCTGGTCGAGGCCGGGCTGGACGGCGTCCGGGTCGGGCCGAAGGACCGCAAGATGGGGCAGGCCGGCGCGTGGACCGCCGAAGTGCTCTTCGACCAGGTCAAGGTGCCTGCGACTGCACTGATCGGCGGCGAAGAGGGGCCGGCTTCGGTGCTGCGATGCGGTCGCTGGTCCGCGGCCGGGTGCACATCGCGGCCATCTGCGTGGGGATGGCGGACCGGCTGCTGGCGGAGTCGATCGCCCATGCCACCTCGGCCCGGCAGGGCGGGCAACCGATCGGCGAGTTCCAGCTGGTCCAGGCGATGCTCGCGGAGATCCAGACCGGAGCGTACGCAGGCCGCGCGATGGTCGCCGAGGCAGCGCGGAACTACGACTCGGGCGCCGACCGGCGGATCGGCCCGTCGGCCGCCAAGCTGTTCTGCTCCGAGATGGTCGGTCGCGCCGCCGACCTGGCAGTCCAGGTACATGGCGGCCTCGGCTACATGCACGGCATCCCGGTCGAGCGGATGTACCGGGACGCCCGCCTGTTCCGTATCTACGAAGGCACCAGCGAGATCCAGAAACTGATAATCGGCCGGGCTCTCGTCCGGGACAGCAGATGACAAGGAGGAACCGATGGCCGGTCCGACCGCCGCGCAGGAGATCGTCCGGGCCGGGCAGGAGGCGGCCGTCGAGGCCGCCTTGGGCCGTCTCGGCCTTGAGGCCAAGGTGGCGATCCTGTCCGGTCAGGACACCTGGACGCTGCCCGCGCTGCCGGAGATCGGGCTCGCGTCCATCGTGATGTCGGACGGCCCGGTCGGCGTTCGCGGCGTGACCTGGAGCGCGGAAGACCCGTCGATCCTGCTGCCGAGCCCGTCCGCGCTGGCGGCGACCTGGGACAGCCAGCTTGCCCGCCGCGCCGGTCAGCTGCTGGGCCAGGAAGCCCGGCGCAAAGGCGTGCACGTGCTCCTGGCGCCGACGGTTAACCTGCACCGCAGCCCGCTCGGTGGCCGGCACTTCGAGTGCTACTCCGAGGATCCGCTGCTGACCGGCGAGATCGGCGCCGGTTACGTGGCCGGCGTGCAGGATCAGGGCGTCGCAACCACCGTCAAGCACTTCGTGGCTAACGACTTCGAGACAGAGCGCTTCACGGCCAGCACCGTCGTCAGTGACCGCGCGCTGCGCGAGCTCTACCTGGCACCGTTCGAGACGATCATCGCGAAGGCGAACGCCTGGGGAGTGATGTCGGCCTACAACGCGGTCAACGGCGTGTCGATGACGCAGCACGCCGCTTTGCAGCGCGGCGTGCTCAAGGACGAGTGGGGCTTCGACGGCGCCGTCGTGTCCGACTGGCTGGCCGCCCGCGCAACGGCCGCGACGGCTAACGGCGGCCTGGACATCGCGATGCCCGCGGCCGGCAATCCCTGGGGGACCCGGCTGGTCGGAGCCGTGCAGTCGGGAACAGTGCCAGTCGAGGTCATCGACGAGCAAGTGCGCCGGGTGCTGCGGCTGGCTGCCAGGGTCGGTGCGCTGGCCGGCGCCCCGGAGTCAGTGCCGCCGCGGGACCGTCCGGCCGTGATCGACGGGGCGGGCCTCGCGCGGGAAGTCGCCGCGCGCTCGTTCGTGCTGGCCGTCAACCGCGACGCCATGCTGCCGCTCGACGTTTCCGGTGTGGGCAGCATCGCGCTGATCGGCGCACTCGGCAGGGACGCGCGGGTACTTGGCGGTGGCAGCGCAACGGTGTTCCCAGAGCACATCGTTTCCCCTCTGGAAGGACTGGCCGCAGCGCTACCGGACACGGTCAGGCTCAGGTACGCGATCGGTTCCGATCCGCGGACCGGCAAACTGCCGCCCGCCGCCGGACCGCTGTGGACGAGGTTGCAGGCGACGTTCCGCGACAAGGCAGGCGCCATCCTCTACCGGACACCGCTGGCTACTGGCGCAGGCCGGTGGCTGGAGCTGCCCGCGGGTGTGCACCCGGACGCACTGGACACCGTGCAGATTTCCGGCCAGCTGACCGCCGACGCGGGCGGGACGCATCACCTCGGCATCCGCGGTCTCGGCCGGTTCACCCTGAGCGCCGGCGATGAGGTCCTGTTCGACGGTTTCGTGCAACCGGAGTCCGATGACATCGCGGTCACGTTCCTGGCGCCCCCGGAGCGGCGCGTTCCGGTGCCGCTGCCAGCGGGCGAGACCGCGGAAGTGTCGCTCACCCACCAGGTCAGCCTGATCCGCGGATTCCCGGTGGTATCGCTGACGCTGGGTCACAGTGCCCCGGCCGCCGCTGCCGACGAGCTGCTAGCCGAGGCCGAAGCCGCCGCCGGCGCCGCGGACGTCGCCATCGTGGTTGTCGGCACCACAGACGAGGTCGAGTCGGAGGGATTCGACCGGACCACGCTGGCGTTGCCGGGACGTCAGGACGAGCTGGTCCGCCGCGTCGCAGCGGCCAACCGGCACACCATCGTGGTAGTCAACGCAGGGTCGCCGGTAGAGCTGCCGTGGGCCGGCGACGTCGCGGCCGTGCTCCTGGTCTGGTTCCCCGGTCAGGAGGCCGGCCACGCGATCGCCGACGTGCTGCTCGGCGTCGCCGAGCCGGGCGGCCGCCTGCCCACGACGTGGCCGGCCGCCGAGGCAGACTGCCCGGTGCTGTCCGTCACGCCGGCCCACGGCGAACTCCGCTACGAAGAAGGCGTTTTCATCGGCTACCGTGCCTGGCAGCGATCCGCCGTCCCGCCGCGGTTCGCGTTCGGCCATGGCCTCGGCTACACCAGCTGGGACTACGAGACGCTGACGGCAGACGGCAGTGAGATCACCGTCAGCGTGCGCAACACCGGCGGCCGGGCCGGCCGCGAGATCGTGCAGATCTATGCCGGACCAGTGACGCCGGACGACAGCCGCCCGCGGCGCTGGCTGGCCGGCTTCGCCCCGGTCGCAGCCGGGCCAGGTGAAACCGTGACCGTCACGATCACGCTGCCTGAGCGCGTCTTCCAGACCTGGGCTGACGGCTGGACGGCAGTGCCGGGGGAGTATCTCATCGAGGCGGCGCACAGCCTGGACGACGTCCGCGCAACCGCCGTCATCACGATCGCCTGACCCGCGTGTGGCCGACAGCACACCGGTGACTGGCCTGGCCGAAGCCGGCGATCCTGGCGCTAGCGTCGCCACGGGCCGGGCCGGCTTCAGGCGGTTGCTGGTCAGCCTGGGCGTCGCCAACGGAGCGCTGTCCGCGCTGTACGCCGGGATCGTCACCGTCTTGCTCCCGCTTCAGGTCGAGCACATCGACCGGGCGCACAAGGTCGCGGCACTCGGCCTGGTCTCCGGGCTCAGCGCGCTGGTCGCACTCGTGTTCAACCCGATCGGCGGCGCGCTGTCGGACCGGACTAGGTCCCGGTTCGGACGGCGGGCACCATGGCTGGTCACCGCGTCCGCCGCGGTGATCGTGACGGTGGCCCTCCTCGGCCAGGCCGGAACGGTACTGCTGGTCGGGGCCGCCTGGTGCCTGACGCAGGCGGTGGCGAACTTGTACCAGGCGCCGCTGACGGCAGTCATCCCGGACCGGATATCCAGGCAGCGGCGCGGAGCGGCATCGGCCGTGGCAGGCGTCTCGTCGGTGCTCGGTGGCGTCGCCGGCGTCGGACTGGCCAGTCAGTTTGCCGGGCATATCGGCGCGGGTTACCTCGCCCTTGGCGTGCTGCTCGCGGTAACCGCGGGCTACTTCGTGGTCAGCACCGCGGACCCGCCGAGCACCGGCCTGCCCAGGGCACCGCGCGACACCAGGAGCCTGGCGGCTCAGCTGGCCGACTTCTTGTCCGCGCTACGGCACCGCGATTTCACCCTGGTCTTCGCCAGCCGCGCGGCAGCCATCCTGGGCTATTACCTCGTGATCAGCTACGAGCTATACATCCTGACGGATTACATTGCGCTGCCCGGACGGCTCCGGCCTGCTCAGGGAGTCACTATCCTGGCGGCGATCAGCGCGGTCGGCGCCCTGCTGGCGGCCGGCATCGCCGGTCCGGTGTCGGACCGGCTGGACCGGCGAAAGCCATTCGTCTTCATCTCCTCGGCGGTCGCCGGAGCCGGCTGCGTGCTGCCGGTGCTCTCGCCGTGCTGCCAGTCCGGTCCGTCCGCTGATCACAGCCGGGTAGCAGCCGCGGCCGCGGAGCGGATTAGGCTGGCAAGGTCATGGATGCTGGCCGACCCGCCGACGACGGCACCGGAGCCTGGTTCGGGCGACGCACGTCACGCTGGCAGGACTGGACGCCCGACTGGCTGCTGGCCGCCAAGAAGCAGCTCGGCCTCACGATCAGCGTCGTCATCCCGGCGAGGAACGAGCAGCGGACCGTCGCCGGCGTGGTTGGCGCGATCGCCCGGTCGCTCGTCACCCAGGTACCGCTCGTCGACGAGCTCGTGGTGATGGACTCCGATTCGACGGACGATACCGCGCAGGTGGCCGCCGACGCCGGGGCGGTCGTCTACCGGGCCAGGGAAGTAGAGCCCGCTGCGGGCAGCTTCCCCGGCAAGGGCGAGGCACTGTGGAAATCGTTGCTTGTCACCAGCGGCGACCTGCTGGTCTTCATCGACGCGGACCTGACACGGTGGGGACCGCACTTCGTTTCCGGCCTGCTCGGCCCGCTGCTCGCGGACGAGCAGGTCCGACTGGTTAAAGGCTTCTACACCCGGGTGCGCACGGAGTCGGATGGATCCACCTCGACCGAGGGTGGCCGCGTGACCGAGCTGGTCGCACGGCCGCTGATCAGCCTGTGGTGGCCAGAGCTCGCCGCGGTGGTCCAGCCGCTGGCGGGGGAATGGGCTGCCCGGCGCAGCCTGATGGAGTCGCTCAGCATTCCGGTGGGTTACGGCGTCGAACTCGCCACGCTGATGGACACGGCCTCGCGGTACGGCCTTGACGCCGTCGCTCAGGTGGACCTGGGCAGCCGTGCGCACCGGCACCAGGCCAATCATGACCTCGCGCTGATGGCCGCGGAACTTCTGATGGTGGCCGAGCGGCGGCGGCCGGGACGGCCGCCGCACCAGCACGACGCTGCGGTCGACCTGCACCAGTTCGTGCGAGACGACGACGGCCAGGCCCGGCGCATCTCCCGGCCCGTTCCGGTCGCCGAACGGCCGCCGGCGATCTCGGTCCGGGCCGATGAGTAACGCTCCAGCGGCCCCGGAAGCGGCCGCACAAGGAGTGCTGCGAATTGGTAACCGGGCGTTCCCGCCCGGCCAGCCTCTCGTCATGGGCATCGTGAACCGGACCCCGGATTCGTTCTACCGGCCCGCCGTGACCTGGGACGAGGCCGAGGCCATGGACCGGGTTCACCAGGTCATCGGAGACGGAGCGGACATCGTCGACGTCGGGGGAATTCCGGCAGCGCCCGGCGCCCAGGTCGATGCGACTGAGGAGATCCGCCGCACCGCCGGATTCATCGGCGCGATCCGGGCCAGCTACCCGGAGATCCTGATCAGCGCCGACACCTGGCGTCACGAGACCGGCCGCGCTGCCTGCGAAGCAGGAGCTGATTTGCTCAACGACAGCTGGGGCGGCGCCGACCCGCTGCTGGCCGACGTCGCGGCCGAATTCGGCGCCGCGCTGGTCTGCTCGCACGTCGGCCCGCAGCAGCCCAGGACCAGACCATTCCGCGTTGCATACACCGACGTCATGGCTGATGTGCTCGATCAGGTGCAGCGGCTGGCCCGGCA
Organism: uncultured Actinomycetota bacterium; assembly: GCA_963831615.1. Lineage (GTDB taxonomy): Bacteria > Actinomycetota > Actinomycetes > Streptosporangiales > Streptosporangiaceae > JAJYUU01. The sequence goes on from CAWHQU010000013.1 coordinate 181,745, forward strand.
CGCTCTGGCAGCCGGCGTCCAGCACGACCGCATCGTGATCGACGCAGCGCATGACTTCGGTAAGAACACCTGGCACTCCCTCGAGATCACCCGTCGGCTCGACGAGATGACGCTGACGGGGTATCCGGTCCTGGTCTCGCTCTCCAACAAGGACTTCGTGGGCGAGACACTGAACCTGCCGCCAGAGCAGCGGCTGCCCGGCACGCTCGCCGCGACCGCCATCTGCGCCTGGCACGGCGCGCGGATCTTCCGGGTTCACCAGGTGGCTGAGTCCCGGCAGGTCATCGACATGGTGGGCGCCATCCGCGGGGTGCGGCCGCCCGCACGCACGGTGCGGGGACTGGCCTAGTGCTCACCGCAGCCGCTGTCTGCCCGGCCCCGCCCTTGCTCGCCCGCGAGCTGACCGGCGCCGAGCCTGTCGTGCCTGAGCTCCGGCAAGCTTGCCTGGACGCGGCCGCGGAGCTGGTGCGCTCCGTCCCGGATGTAATCGCCGTCGTGGGGGCCGGCGAGGAAACAAGGGAGTTCGGCGCGCGCGACCGGCTCGACCTGGCGGCGTACGCACCGGCCCTCGCCCACGGCTGGCTGCACAGCCGCGGCCTCGACGGCGAAAGCGGTCTGGACGGAAGCGGCGAGCCGCTGCCGCTTTCGCTCGGCCTCGGCCGCATGCTGCTCGAGCAGGCGGGATACGGCGGCACCCTCGTGCTGTACTCGGTGCACGACCGGGCTAGCGCGGCCGACTGCGCCGCCCTCGGTGCACGCCTAGCCGGGGCGGCTAACCGCGTCACGCTGCTAGTGATGGCTGACGGCAGCGCGCGTCGCGGGCTGAAGGCCCCCGGTTACCTGGACGAGCGGAGCTTCCCGTTCGACGCGCAGGTCTCCGACGCCATCCGGGACGGGGACATGGCCAGGCTCCTGGCGCTGGACGCCGGCCTCGCGAGGGAGCTAATGGCCACCGGGCGTCCGGCATGGCAGGTCCTGGCGGGCGCGCTCAGCGGACCACGGCCGACCGCCGCGGTCAGGTACTGCGATGACCCGTTCGGCGTGGCGTACCTTGTCGCGTCGTTGTCGCCGCAACATGATGCGATACCAACCTCAGGGAGGGAACGTGGTTGAGACTGGACTGGCCGGCCGCGACGTGCTGGTGTTCGGGGCGACCGGCGCTCTCGGCGCAGCCGTGGCAGCAAGCTTCGCTGATCTCGGGGCAGTCGTCCGGGGAGTCGACCGGGAGATGCCCGGCGCCGATCGCCGGCTGAGCGGTGTGCAGTACGAAAGTACTGACGCCCTGGACGACGCGGCCGTGCGCGAGCGTTTCGACGCCGGTCCGCGACCCTGGGCCGTGCTCAATACGATCGGCGGCTATGCGCCGGGCCGGCCGGTGGCCGAGCTCGATCGCAGTGAGCTGAGCCGGCAGCTCGAGATCAACCTCGTGTCGGCGGCACTGATCACCAAGCACGCGCTTCGGGTAATGCGGCCAGCCGGCGAAGGCCGCATCGTGCACACCGCCAGCCGGGCAGCCACGGAGACTGCCGGCAACGGGTTCGCTTACTCGGTCAGCAAGCTGGGCGTGCTGCACCTGGTGAAGATGGCCGCCGACGAAGTGCGCGGCAGCGGTGTCACGGTTAACTGCGTCGTGCCCAGCATTATCGATACGCCGGTGAACCGGGCCGCGCTCCCGAACGCCGATCATGACTCCTGGCCCAAGCCCCGCGACGTCGCTGTCAATTACATCTTCCTGGCCAGCCCGGACGCTCACCTGGTGAACGGCGCGGCCATCCCGGTGTAGCCGGTCCGTGCGGCGGCGGCTCCATGATCGATGTTGAATTGGTGGTGTCATAACCCCCCGGAATCAACATCGATCATGGAATCCGTGGTTGTCGGTACCGGCTGCAAAGCTTCACCGCGTGACGGCTGGCAGCGATTGCTGCCCGGTATCTACCTGATAGTTACCGGTCAGCCAGCGCACGAGCAACTCCAGACGGCGGCGCTGCTGTTCGCCGGGCCGACCAGCGTTATCACCGGAACGACAGCGTTGCGCCACTACCAGATCCGGGCGCCAGAGAGCCGGCTTATTCACCTGCTCGTGCCCGCAGGCCGACAGTGTGCCAGCCGGTCTTTCGTAGCGATTCACCGCACTTGGCTCATGCCGCGTGCAGTGACACAGGACCTGGCACTCCGGTATGCGTCGCCGGCCAGGGCAGTCGCGGATGCTGTCCGCGGCCTGGCCGACAGATCGCTGGTCCGGGCAGTCGTAGCGAGCGCGGTCCAGCGAGGCCGGTGCTCAATCCGGGAGCTGGCCGCGGAGTTAGCCGCAGGGCCGGTCCGCGGATCAGGATTATTCAGGTCAGTGCTGGCTGAGGTTGCCGACGGCATCAGGTCGCCAGCTGAAGCCGACTTCCGCAGCTTGATCCGCAGATCCGCTCTGCCCCGACCGCTGTTCAACCCGTCCTTGTACGTTGGCGGGACGCTTCTCGCCAGACCGGATGCCTGGTGGCCCGACCACGGCGTGGCGGTCGAAATCGACTCGCGCGAGTGGCACTTCGCGCCCGACGACTGGGAAGCCACGATGCGGCGCGACAGCCGGCTGACCGCTGCCGGGATTCGCGTGCTCCATGTCAGCCCGCGGCAGCTGCGAACCGAGCCGGACCGGATTGTCCGGGATATCGCCGCGGCACTCCGGATCGGCCGCCCGCCAGCCGGAGTCGTCACAGTGCAGGCGGCCGCCTAAGCGTGAGCGGCTGCCCCGGTGATCAGACGGTCTACCGCCGGCCGATGGACTTCGGGGTGTTGACCTTGTCCGGCTGGATGACGTAAATGATCCTGCCGTCCGGCCCGATCGGGTTGCCGTAATCCCGGCCGACGTACTTGCGCGACAACTCGTCGATGTGATCCCTGGCCTGCTGGCCGGTGATCGTCGAGACGACGTGACCGCGCACCTCCGACCAGTCCCACGGATTGTCTGACGAATGCAGCAGGACGGTAACGCGCGGATCGCGGCCGATGTTCTTCGACCGCTGGCGCTGCGGCTCGGTATTGACCAGTATGTTCTCGCCGTCGGTGTCGATCCAGGTCAGCAGCGCTTGCGGCTGCCCGCTCGGCATCAGTGTCACCACTGTGGCGAGCGTCGGGGCCTTCGCAAGGCGGACTGTGTCGTCGTCAAGAGGCATGTGACGAGCTTAGCCAGGGCCATGGCATGAACACTGCGACGGCCCCGGCGGCGGCGGGGGACGTCTCGGCTACCGTGGTCCGGTGGGCAGGACCGAGCTACCGCGCGCGGCGGAAGCGGCAGGACGATTCCTGCTCATTTCCGATCTAATGTGGTTTTGCCCAGCCTGGAGGAGAGCAGCTGGTGACGAAAGTTCTGGATGGCACCGTCGCCCTGGTGACCGGCGCGTCGAGCGGGATCGGCGCCGCGACCGCGGCCGCCCTGGCGTCTCACGGGGCGGCGGTGGCCATCGCGGCGCGCCGTAAGGACCGGCTCGAGGCACTCGCCGCGAGCATCGGCGACCAGGGCGGCACGGCTCTCGCGCTGGAGGCGGACATCACCGACGAGACCCAGGCAACGGGGGCAGTCAGCCGGACTGTTGCTGAGCTCGGGCGTCTGGACACGCTGATCAACAACGCCGGGGTGATGCTGCTCGGCCCGGCGGCCGACGCTCCTCTGCAGGAGTGGCAGCGGATGGTCGAGCTGAACGTGCTCGGGCTGCTGTACTGCGCGCACGCTGCCACCCCGCACTTGCTGCGCGCGGCGCAGGATGGCCCGCGCCAGGTTGCCGACATGGTGAACATCAGCTCTGTCGCCGGACGCTCCGCGCGGACCGGCAACGGTGTGTACAGCATGACGAAGTTCGGCGTCGGCGCGTTCAGCGAGTCGCTTCGCCAGGAACTCGCCAAGCGCTACGTCCGCATCTCGCTGGTTGAGCCCGGTGCGACTGCCACCGAGCTGGCCACGCATAACCGGCCGGAGGTCCTCAACGCCATCAGGTCGCAGTTCGGCCAGACGATGGACGCCGCCGACATCGCCGACGCCATCAGCTATATCGTCACCCGGCCCCGGCACGTTGCCGTCAACGAGATGCTGATCCGCCCCACCGAGCAGGACCGGTAAGCGGCGGGCTGCGTCGTAGGCTGAAAGCGAGCGAGGAGGTGCCGATGAGCTTCGAGCACATTCTGGTCGAGCGGTCCGGCGAGTTCGTCACCATCACCATGAACCGTCCGCAGCGGCGCAACGCGTTGTCACGCCAGCACATGCAGGAGCTGATCACCGCCTTCGGGCAGGCGGGGGAGAGCGACGCGCTCGGCATCGTGCTGGCCGGCAACGGCCCGGTGTTCAGCGCGGGACACGACTTCGCCGACGTGGCCGAGGCCGACCTGCTGGCGGTCCGGTCACTGCTGACGATCTGCACCGAGCTGATGACACTCATGCAGCAAGTGCCTCAGCCAGTGGTAGCCAGGGTGCACGGCCTCGCCACGGCCGCCGGATGTCAGCTCGTCGCTACCTCGGACCTGGCGGTGGCGAGCGAGGATGCTGGCTTCGCCGCTCCGGGCGGGAACGGCGGCTGGTTCTGCCACACCCCTATGGTCGCGATCGCGCGGAACATCGGCCGCAAGCGAGCCGCCGAGATGGCCATGTCCGGCGATGTCATCGACGCCCGGACCGCGCTGGACTGGGGCTTGGTCAACAAGGTAGTGCCGGCCTCCCAACTCGACAGCGCCACGACGGACCTGCTGGAACGAGTGACGCGCGGATCAGCGGAGAGCAAGGGCATCGGCAAGCAGGCCTTGTACGCGCAGATCGACCTCGACCAGCCGAAGGCATACGACTACGCGGTCGAGGTGATGGCCGCCACCAGCCAGCTTCCGGACGCGCGCGAGGGCATGCGCGCGTTCCTGGAGAAACGCAAGCCGCAATGGCGGCGCGGCCGGTCCAGCTAGCGGCCCTAGCGCGCCGAGATCCTGATCACGGGATGATCGCGCGGCCGCATCCAGCGCAGCACCTTCAGCAGCTCGGCACGCGGTAGCGAGACGCATCCTGCCGTCGCGGTACCGGTCCCGACGTGCAGGAAGATAGCGCTGCCCAGGCCCGGAACGCGCCGGCTGTTGTAAGCGATCACCGCCGCGTAGTCGTAGGCCGGCACCTGGTGCATCGGCTCGGGTCGCGCTCCGGGGTTGTGCTTGCCCGCGTTGACCCATTCGTTGTAACGCGGGCTGGCCGGGTCGTCGTCCCAGAAGTCGGAACTGTACGCATGCCGGAACGGAAAGGAGAACCCGCGATCGGGCTGGACACCGAAGAAGAAGCTGAAGCCGTAGGTGCCGGACGGCGTGCGACCGTCGCCTTCCCGCTTCTTGCCCGGCCTTGCGATGCCGTTGTAGCCCACCCTGGCGGTCCACGGGCCGAAGACACGAAGCTTATGGCCGTGCGACAGCCGGTAGGCGTAGAAGGTCGCGTATGTCGTCGACCGCGAGGTGGCTGTCACCGTCAGCAGTTCCCGGACGTCGCCCGGGTACCGGGGACCGGCCCCGCCCGCGGCGGCCGCGTGCGCTGGCACTGCCGCCAGCCCGAGCACCGCAGCGGCCGCGATCGCGCTGCCGCCGAACCGGATCCGCCTGTCTATCCGCACCCGCCACATCCTGCGCCTCGACAATCCGATGCTCGCGGCCAAGGGTCAGACCGCGGTGCGGCCGCCGTCGGCCGGGAGCACGGCACCGGTGATATAGCTGGCTGCTGGCGAGGCGAGGAAGCTCACCAGCCCGGTGATCTCGCTAGCGTCCGCCGCTCGTCCGAGCAGCGTGGTAGCGCCAAGAGCAGTCGTCCGCTCCGGCGCGGCGCCGTCGGTGTAGACCGGTCCTGGCGCGACCGCGTTCACCCGGACACCGTACGGGCCGAACTCCGCCGCCCACGACCGGGTCAGGGACTCGAGTGCGCCTTTCGTCGCGCCGTAGGCGGCAGCAGCGCCGAGCCCGATCCGCCCGGCCATGCTGCTGATATTGATAATGCTGCCGGCGCCGCGGTCCGCCATACCCGGCGCGATTGCGGCCACCAGGAAGTATGGCGCGCGCACGTTGCTGGCGAACAGCCCGTCGAAGGTGTCCGGCTTGAGCTCAGCTGTCGGGCCGAACCAGCTGAAACCGGCGTTGTTTACCAGCACATCCACCACGCCGGCCGCCTCGGCCAGCTGCTGTACGCCGGCGGAGTCGGCGAGGTCAGCGGCGGCGAAGACCGCCCGGCCGCCCGCTTGCTCGATGTCGTCGACCGCCTGGGCCCCTCGGCCAGGATCGCGCCCGTGCACGATCACCTCAAAACCGTCCCGCCCAAGCTGCCCGGCGATCGCGCGGCCCAGGCCGGATGTCGCGCCAGTGACTAGCGCACGCTGCGGGCGTTCCCGTCCGTTCTGTCGGCTTGACATGCTTGCCTCTCCGCTACAGGTCTTGCGGGCCGCCGGCCAGGTTGCGGACGCCGACCTCGTCGGCACGGGCCAGGAGCTCCGCTGGATCCGCGTACACCCGGTAGGCCCCGGCTCGCTCGAGTTCCTCCCGGCCATACCCGCCGGACATCAGGCCGATGCCGAGCGCCCCGGCCCGGCGGGCGGCCAGCAGATCCCAGACACTGTCACCGACGACCCAGGCGTGCTGCGGATCCGCGCCGATCATGGCAGCTGCGGCGAGGAACAGGTCCGGATCCGGCTTGGCGTGCCGCACCATGTCGCGGGTGACCATCGGAGCGTCATCGGGCAGGTCGAGCATCGCCAGGGCCTTCTCCGCCATCATCCGCCTGCCGCTCGTGGCGATTGCCCACGGCACGCCGTGCGTCGTCAGGGCGGCCAGCAGCTCTGACGCGCCCGGCAGTGCGCGGACCGAATCGACCTGCGTCAGGTACTCGGCAGCATGATCCAGCTGAAGCGACTCGATGTCCGCATCGGACAGCGACCGCCCGGTCTCGCGCAGCAGCGCGGACACGAACAGGCCGCCGCTCATCCCGATCCGGCGGTGAATGCGCCATACCGACAGGTCGATGTCGAGCTTGGCCAGAGCATTCCGCCAGGCGATGACGTTCTGGTAGACGCTGTCGATCAGCGTTCCGTCGAGGTCGAACAAGAAAGCGGGAACGGGCGGTTGCGGGTACTCCGCCTGAGCCGTCACGGCGATTACCCTAGCGCCATGCCCGATGCAGTGATCTACTCGGTCGACGATGGCGTGGCGACCATAACACTGAACCGGCCAGAACGGCTCAATGCGCTGAATAGCGAGCTATATGCCGGCATCCTGGCCGCGTTCGACCGGAGTGACAGCGACGATCAGGTCCGGGCAGTCATCGTGACAGGCGCTGGGCGCGCCTTCTGCGCGGGAGCCGATCTCGGTGCAGGGTCGCGAACCTTCGACTACGGCGGGCGCGATCCGGGCGGGGATCCGGACGCGGAGGCAGCGCACCGTGATCGCGGCGGGCTGATCGTGCTGCGCATCTTTCGCTCGCTCAAGCCGGTGATCGCGGCGATCAACGGGCCTGCCGTAGGCGTCGGGATCTCGATGACGCTGCCGATGGACATCCGGGTGATGGCCGACTCTGCACGGGCTGGTTTCGTGTTCGCCGCGCGCGGCATCGTGCCGGACGCCGCCTCGAGCTGGTTCCTGCCGCGGATCGTCGGCATCAATCAGGCACTGGAGTGGTGCCTGACCGGCCGGGTCTTCACTGCTGCCGAGGCGCTGGAAGGCGGACTTGTCCGGACGGTGTGCCCGGCCGGCGAGGTCCTTCCGACGGCCACGCGGCTAGCGCGTGAGATCGCGGCCAACGTGGCGCCGGTCTCGGCCGTTCTCACCCGGCAGCTGCTGTGGCAGATGCTGGGCGCGAACCACCCGATGGAGGCGCACCGGATCGACTCGCGCGCTATCCACTACACCGGGCGGAAGACGGACGCCGCCGAGGGCGTGGCAGCGTTCCTGGAGAAGCGTCCAGCAAGCTGGACACTGCAGCCAAGCACGGACTTGCCGGACTGGTTCCCGTGGCGGCCCGAGCCGCCGTTCACCGAAACCTGAGGCGGATGGCGGTCAGCCGCGGGCCTGAGCGAGGGCGAGCTGGTACAGGGCCGAGAAGTTCGAGCTGAACTTAGCCGCGTAGGACACTGACGCCGTGTCGCCGCCCTGCTGGTAGCCGCCGATCACGCCGATCACGGTGTCGGTACCGCCGGTGCCGTCGGCGAGCAGCGGACTGCCGCTGGTGCCGTCGGTGAACCCGCCGCAATTGAACTGATACTGCGTAGCGCTGTACTCCAGAGCGGTGTTCTCGCAGCTGATCAGTCCGTCCTGATCATCGGGGTAGCCCGCCACCTTGACCGTCTGGCCAGCTGACACGTCGATGCCGACGGCCTCACCGCCAGTTAGTTCTTCCACTCCGCCGTTGGCGCCGGTCTGGTGCACGAGCAGGAACGCGAAGTCATCATCGGGATCAGCGCCCGACATCCACGACTTGTCCTCGATGATCCGGCGGACCGCCCAGACACCGTACGGATCTATGCCGTGCGAGTAGCCGGGAACGAACGCGATTTCCTTTGCCGAGCGCCCGTTCATGCAGTGAGCCGCCGTGACGATCAGGTCTCCGGCCGGGCTGTCGACCACGCTGGCTGTGCAGAAATGAGTGCCGAGCTGACCGGACTGCGTCAGCGTGAACAGCGCGCCGACCGTAGAGGTCTGCCCGTATTGCGCGCTCTGTGCCTGCACCGAGCTGGCTGACGGGACGACGGCAATTCCTATCGCAGTCATCGCTGACGCAGCAGCCAGGACAAGGGCGGACCGCCAAACGCGCAGCCGCATCCACCCTCCACCGCGAAGCCGGGCCCGTTCCCGGGCTCACCTGCCGGGGCCCCGTAGCCCGGCTTTGTGACCATCCTGAGACCAGAGTAAGACCCGCACAATACCTTTTAGTCACACAGAAGCCGGGAAGTTGCTTACAGTGACCCAAGTCACGAACCGCTGAGCGGCATGAACTAAATCGATATGTCGACTTCTGCCGCCCGGAACGGGCTTACTTGCCGGCCGCGAGGGCCTGCACGCCAGCGATGAACAGGTCGATCCCAAGCTGGTAGTGGAACTCTGAGTTATCGCACGCGGTCATCGGAACGGCCGCCTCAACCAGCCGGGGAAAGCGGTCGGGGGGCAGCAGCGAAAGGCGAACCCTCGCTAGCCGCTGGTGCTCGGTCCGCTCGGCCCCGGTAAGGCCCGGCTCGAACCCAGGCTCTCCCATCGCCAGCATGATCCCGGTAAACATCGCATTACGGGCGATCGCCGCAGCATGCTCGGCATCGAAGCCTGCACGGTGCAATACCTCGAGCGTCACTTCGGTGGCGATCGTCGCCGCCTCACTGTTCCGCTTCTCGCCCGAGATCAGGAGCTGGGAAGCGCACGGATGGGTGCGCAGCACCCGCACGAGGGATTCCAGCAGGCCGCGAAGCTGTACCGGCCAGTCAGCATCCGGGTCGACGTCCACGTCGATCTCTGACCAGACGCTGTCCGCCAGACCGACAAGCAGGTCGTCCTTGCTGCGGAAATGCCAGTAGAGCGCCATCGGGGTAACGCCCAGGTCGGCTGCCAGCCGGCGGATGGTGACGGCTTCGAGGCCCTCGGCATCTCCCAGGGCGAGACCCCGCTCGACCACTGCCGCCTTGCTTAGCCGTGGTCGCTCGTTCTCTGCCGTCTGGGTCGCGTTCATCAGTTGACAACTATACGCCGTACGGGTAAGACTCGGCCACATGTACGTTGTATATGAACGACGTACATGGACTCAGTACAGTGACGACGAGAACGGCACGAAACGAAAGGCCGAGCCATGCGCAGACGGTGGTGGATCCTGGTGGCGGTGAGTCTTGCCACATTCATGACTTACCTGGACAACAACGTGACGAATGTCGCGATCCCGACTATCGACCGCAGCCTCCATTTGTCGATCGCCGGCCTGGAGTGGGTGGTCAGCAGCTACATCCTGGTATTCGCCAGCTTGCTGCTATTCGGCGGGCGGATGGCCGACATCTACGGCAGGCGCCGGCTGTTCCTGGCCGGGCTGTCCATCTTCACGCTCGCTTCGCTGTTCGCGGGCCTGGCCACCAGCGGAGGCGTGCTGATAGGCGCGCGCCTCGTGCAGGGCCTTGGCGCAGCGCTCCTGGTCCCGACCACGCTGGCCATCATCATGACCACCTTCGACAACGCAAGGGAGCGCACCAGGGCCATCGGCACGTGGACGGCAATCGGCGCGATGGCGCTCGCCTTCGGCCCGCTGATCGGCGGCTTCATCAGCCAGCACTTTCACTGGGGCTGGATCTTCTTCATCAACGTGCCGATCGGAGCAGTGACGTTCGCGATTGCGATTGCCACCATGCGCGAGTCGGGCGATGGCTCGGCGACGCGCAGACTGGACGTTCCCGGCCTGGTCAGCTCAGCGGTAGCGCTCTTCGCGCTGGTTTACGCGCTCATCGAGGGTCACGACGATGGCTGGACGTCGCCGCTGATCGCCGGCTGCTTCGCGGTCGCGGCCGTCGCGGCGGCAGTCTTCGCCGGCATCGAACTGCGGTCGCAAGCCCCGATGGTGTCAATGGGCCTGTTCCGGTCGCGGATCTTCGGCGGCGGCACGACGGTCATGATGCTGTGGGCCTTCGGCATTCTCGGCATCTACTTCTTCACCTCTATCTACCTGCAGACCATCCTCGGCTTCTCACCCACCAAGGCGGGCCTGGCGTTCGTGCCGATGGCAATCTGCATGGCAGTCTTCGCGTCGCTTGCACCGCAGGTCGCGCCACGGATCGCCGCGCACCGGACGGTCGCGCTCGGCATGGCAGCTATGACGGCAGGGCTGTACCTGGTAGCGCGGCTGGGCGGGGACGCGACCTTCGGCGGACTGATGCCGGGCTTCATGCTGTTCGGCGCAGGCGCGGGCCTGATGAACGTGCCGCTGACCAACGTCGTCCTGCACTCCATGCCGCCGGAGCGATCCGGAGTCGCGTCTGCGCTGCTCAACGCCTCCAGGGAAGTGGCCGGCCTGCTGGGCATCACGGTCATCGGCGCCGTGCTGCGGTCCCGTGAGGGCGCGGCGCTGCACCACGGCGCGTCCGCAGGCGGCGCGTTCCTGGCCGGTTATCACGATGGCTTGCTCGTCACCGTGGCCCTGCTGGCCTGCGGCACGCTCGTCGGGTACCTGGCGCTGCGTACGTCAGGAAACGAGCACGCCAGGCCCGATCTCGAGGCCACGCTCGCGGCCGAACTGGCTCCGGACAGCCCTGCTAGCCCCGAGCCGGCGCCAGTCAGCCGCTGACTACCGCCAGCAGCCGGGCCCGGCGCTGTGACCGCGCCGGGCCCGGCTGGTTGCTAGGAGACCTGCGTGAAGTAGTACGCGGTCTTCCCGTGCCTGGTGAGCAGCGCGACAATATCGAGTCTCGACTTCACTGCCTGGACGTAGACCTTCCAGACGGTCGACGTGCCGGACGGCAGCGCGACGCGCCTTGCCTTACCGAACTTCGCCAGCGAGTTGTCGGACTCCCTGACGGTGAGACCAGCAGTGCTTCCGTCACCGTTGGTCCACGCGAGCCACAGGCCGCCGCCGGAGTTGGCGCTTATCGCGACGCATGCGAACTGGTGCGCATCAGTCGTGCCCGCCACCTTAACCGCCCTGCGACTGCCGGCCTTGATCAGGTTGACGCCGAGCGCAAACGGATATCCGGCCAGGTACGCGACGTAGACGCCGCTTCGGCCGTGTCCGCGACCAGTGATCGCGATCCGTGCGTTCAGCGGGAAGGTAGCACCCTTGTGGCTGGTGCCGGGCAGCAGCTGTGCCTTCCCGGCGTCGGCCCCGGTCTGGCTCAGCCGCTGCAGGTAGACGCCCACATGCCGGGGGATGACCGACATGTAGCCGAGCCATGCCGCGCCGCTCTTCCCGTCGACCGCGAGACCCGGGTCGGTGGCGCAGCAACCCTCACCCGTTGCCTGGTGCTCCGCATGACCGACGTGCAGAACGGTCATTGAGTTAGTGCCGTCGAAGGCCACCCACGGCTTTCCGTCGCTGCCAGTAGCGGCGCTGTCGCTGCTGCTGGAGAACGGGATGCTCGGCGGCGGCGGGGTGGCACTCGGTGCGGACCAGGACCCGCCGGCGATCCCACGGCTGGCGATGAACGTGCCCTGCGGACTGGACGGCATGCTGTTGAGTACGCCATTCCAGATCGCATCGATGCGGTTGCCGGTTACCGTGGCGTCCGGATCGGTGAACAGCTCCCCGCCCGAGACGACGGTCGCGGCCCGGCCGACACCGCCAGCGAAATTCACCGGCGTGTCCATAATCTTCGCTTGCCGCCTGAGGTGCCCGCCGCCGTCCAGATCACGTTCAGCGTGCCGCGCGCGCCAACGGCCAGTCCGACGTCAGAAATGCTGAACATGCCGTTCGGCGTCACCTGGTGCCAGGCCTGGGCGCGCGCGGCTCGAGTCGGGCTGCCCGATCGCCAGGACTGTGAATGACGGGGCACCTATCATCCTTTAGACCTCTATACGCCGCTAGTCACTACCCGTGAATGTTGCTTAACGGACGGATGAACGGCATGTCGTCCAGGAGGATGTGGCAGATGACAAGCGGTCACGACGAATTCGGAATGCTGGGCGACAACCTCGTCTCCGACGAGGCCGTCGCCGAGTTCCGCCGCCGGCAGCCGGAGGCGCGGGTGGAAGTCGTGGCTGCCTCGGGCCACGCCGTGCAGAGCGACCAACCGCTCGAGTTCGCCCGCCTCGTCGGGGAATTCGTTCGATGACACTCCAGATGCGCCCGCTCGGGCGAACCGGCGCAAGCGTCAGCGTTCTCGGCTACGGCGCCATGGAACTCCGGGGCAGACCGCGCAGGCCGACCCGGACCGGGGCGCCGCAGCCGCCGATCGAGCCAGCCGAGGCGGGCCGTCTGCTGAACGAGGCACTCGACGCGGGCATCAACCTCATCGACACCTCAATCGACTACCGGCGCAGCGAGAAGCTCATCGGCCACTACGTCGCTCATCGGCGCGACGAGTACTTCCTAGCTTCTAAATGCGGATGCGCCGCGGGCTGGCGGCAGGTCCGGCTGACCAGGTGGCACGACTACCGGCCGGCAAACGTCCGGGCCGGTGTCGAGCAGAGCCTGCGCAGGCTCCGCACGGACCGGCTCGACCTGGTGCAGGTGCATGAGTCGCCGAGCCGCGCCCAGCTGGAAGCGGACGGCACCATCGAGACCCTGTCCGCGCTGCGAGCCGAGGGCAAGGTCCGCTTCATCGGCATGTCAGGCGTGCTGCCGCACCTGCCCGAACACATCGCCATGGGCGTCTTCGACGTTGTCCAGATCCCGTACTCGGCGATCCAGCGCGAGCACGAGGACCTGATCACCGCGGCCGCACAGGCGGGCGCAGGCACTCTCATCCGCGGTGGCGTGGCCCGCGGCGCGATGGCCGACGGCAAGGACTGGCAGTACAAGCCGCTCGACCTGCCCGCGGGGGAGGGCGAGCGGCGCTGGACGGCAGCGGGCATCGCTGGCCTGATCGGCGACATGAGTCCGCTGGAGTTCATGCTGCGGTTCACGATCAGCCATCCCGGCCTGTCGAGCACCATCGTGGGCACCAGGCGGCTCGATCACCTGCGTGCCAACATCGCTATCGCGGCCAAGGGCCCGCTGCCCGGCGATCTGTACGCCCGCGCCAGGCAGCTTCTCGCGCCAGCCCGCCGAATGGACGAGATCGCCGGCTAGCGTCAGCCTGGCCACGAGGCTGCGGCGACCGCCAGGATCTCGCAGCGATCCTCGGTCAGCAGGAAGCCCGCCTTGATAGTCGCATCCAGCGAGAGCTCGAACTGCGCGAGGTAGTCGGCCTTGCCGCCGGGGTAGAGCCGCGCCAGATCCCCGGCCGGCAACGGCGCCGTAGTGCCGAACAAGAAGGCGAACAGTTCGCCCCGCTGGCCCGTTCCCGACAAGATCGTGACGGGAACGTCTGTCCACGGCGTGCGGATGCCACCTGTCGCGATGCCGAGGTCGTCACGCACGTAGTCGCGTCCGGCAGCATTCAGCCGGGCCGCGGCCGGCGGCGTCCCGCGTCCGGCTACCCAGGCGTCCAGCTGCTCGATCGCGGCGCACTCGACGTAATGGTGCTGCGGCCCGCTGTTGATCGGCGCCGCGGTCCGGCCCATCAGGATGTCCGTAGTCGGGCGGAGCAGCTCGGCTAGCCGCTCAGGCGGCAGGTTGCCGTCGTCTTGTCCGCTGGCGAAGAGCAGATAGGTGTCGGCGTGCGCCGCGCCGGCGAGTTCCCAGTTGCGCAGCAAGTCACCGTCGCTCTGGTTGGCCAGCCCGCTGCCGAGCAGCGTCACGTCGGTCTCGGTCTGCAGCACGATGACGGGCACGCGCAGGTCAGCGCGAATTTGCTCGCCGGTCGTCGCGCCAGGCTGGAAGCCGGTGTCGAGCGCCGCGCCCGCTCCGGTCCGGCCGTGCACCAGGAAGCCGTCGTACACGGCGGCCAGCGGGTCGACGGCGTTGACGTAGGTGACAAGGAACGCACCGGACTGGGAATGGCCACTGGCGAGCATCCGCACTGGGCGGGCACTCACCGGCGGCGGCACGACGCTGCGCAGCGCGTGCCCGGCCTGGCTGAAAATGTCGAATGACCAGGCGTCGCCGGGGTGCGAGAGGCCGGCATAGCGCTCCGGGTGCGCCTTCTTCAGGTGCATGCTCTCGACCATGCCGCCGCCCTCGATCCCGGCCCGCTGGGCGGATACGCCAGCCCAGGCATGCCCGCGGCGCAGCAAGTGCGTGTGCGTGAGCATCCAGTCCGGCGCCGCATCCAGCCCGCCGGACACGTTCAGCCACTCGACGACGAGGGTGCCGCTGAAATCGCCTGGGTCCGCGGGCTGGCGGACCAGCACCCTGGTGGTGAACGCCGCGCGATCGGCGGGCAGCACCGTCCACTGGCCGTCAGATGTTCTCTCGGCCGCCAGACGGTAAGCCTCGGCAGCGCCGCTGAGCAGGAACTCCTGCTCGGTATAGCCGAGCTTGGCCAGGTCGTAGGCGCCCGCCGGGTCGGGTATAGGGCCGGGCAGGGGCTGCAGGGATGCGGTCATCGCGGTCAGGTAGCCGACTTCTCCAGCACGTGCACCGCGCACGCGCTGCCGAGACCGATCACGTGCGTCAGGCCGACCTTCGCGCCCGCGATCTGCCGGTCGCCCGCCTCGCCGCGCAGGTGCGTCGACACCTCGTAGATGTTCGCGATGCCGGTGGCGCCCAGCGGATGTCCCTTCGACAGGAGGCCACCGGACACGTTGACCGGCGTCTGGCCGTCGCGCCAAGGCCCGCGCCGGTCGATCCACTCGCCGGCCCCGCCCTCGGGCACAGCCGCAGGTTGTCGTAGTGCACGCAGCTCCGCGGTGGCGAAGCAGTCGTGCAATTCGACCAGGTCGAGGTCCTGCGGGCCGACGCCAGCCTCCTCGTAGGCCTTGTCGGCCGCCATTGCGGGTCAGCGTGTTCACGTCGAACTGGACCGAGCCGCCGTCAACGTAGGGGTCGCTGGTCATGCACCGACGCCGACACCTTAACCGCGCGGCGGCGGACCACGTCCGGCATCGAGCTTGCAGCCGCTCACCGCTGCACAGCACCGCAGCAGCGGCGCCGTCACCGGTCGGACAGCACATCAGCAGCGTGTTCGGGTAGGCGATCATCTCGGCGTCCATGATTTCGTCGAGCGAGAAGGCCTTACGGTACTGGGCGAGCGGGTTGAGCGTCGAGTGCGCGTGGTTCTTCTCCGCCACCTTGGCGAACTGCTCGAAGCCCGACGCCGTCGTGCTGGTGGGCGTACTCCATGCCCGACTGGGCGAACGTGCCCGGCATCAGGCTCGTACCCAGGATCCCCTCGACCGGCCCGACCGCACCGTACCGGCCAGCGGGCTGATACGGCTTGTCGCTTGTGGCGGGCTGCGACGCCCAGCAGGCCGAGCTTGCCCATCTGCTCCAGGCCAATAGCGAGTCCGATGCTCGCCTCGCCCGCCTTGATCGCCATCGACGGCGACGCGGAATGCGGTAGCGCCGGTCGCGCAGGCGTTCGTGACGTTGTAGACGGGGATGCCGGTCTGCCCGATCTGCTTCTGGATCCGCTGACCGATCCCGTTGGTGTCATACAGGCAGCCCGGCCGCCAGGATGTCGGCGTCGAAGATCGTCAGCCCGGCGTCGGCGAGCGCCGCGGTGGCGGCCTCGCTGCCAAGGTCGATCAGGTCCTTGTCCTTGTAGCGCATGAACTTCGTCATCGCCACGCCGATAATCCACAGCGAGTCGGCCATGCCAGCGGCCCTCCTGCCTCACCACACGCCAGACCGGGCGCTTGAATTTGCCGGTTTCGGCGAGTGTAACTTCCGCCCCGGCGGCGGCACCAGCGCGGCGGATACCCGGGCGGCCGGGCAGCCGCGGGAGCGCCGCGGGCGTCATAGTGACAAGGAGCCCGGCGATGCAACCTCGGCGGTCGCCGCCCGCATCTATCAAGGCGACGGCACCCGCTGGCGCCGCCGGGCACGAAGCAGGAGGAGCGCGCGGCAGATGACGCCGACCGAGGCTGAGTTCGTCGAGTTCGCTACGGCCGCAGTGCCGACCGGCTGCGGCGGACCGCGTTCTTGCTCTGCGGGGACTGGCATCTCGCCGAGGACCTGGCGCAGACGACGCTGACCAAGGTGTTCGTGTCCTGGCGGCGGATCAGGCGGCGCGACGCGGCGTTCGCTTACGCGATCCGCACGCTGGTGAACACCTATCTGGCCGAGACCGGCGCTCTCGCCGGGCCGCGAGGTGGTGACGCGAGTCGGTGCCGGAGCGGCTCGATCAGCCGGAGTCGCAGGAGACCCGGCTGGTCGATGCATGGCGGCGCTGGCCACGCTGCCGCCGCGGGCTCGGGCCGCCGTGGTGCTGCGGTACTGGGCGGACATGAGCATCGAGCAGGTCGCGGCTGTGCTCGGCTGCTCGGCTGGCACCGTCAAGAGCCAGAGCTCTCGGGCGCTGGACAAGTTGCGCCTGCTGCTCGACGCGGCATCAGCTGAGCCTGCCGCCGGCTATCCGACTGAACACCCGAACGGAACGAGGGAGGTCGACCATGGACGAGACATCGCTTCGCGCACATCTTGAGCTTGCCGTATCGGCTGAGCCGCCGCTCGGCAACCTTGTCGGGAACTCCCTGCGCGCAGGGCACAGGCGACGGCGACGGCGGCGGGCGGCCGGAGCCGCCGGCCTTCTCGGCTGTCGCGGTCGTGCTCGTCGGTGCCGTGCCGGTACTCACGGCGGGCGGGAACAGCCACGGCGGCCGCCCGCACCCGGCGGCGAGCGAGCAACCTCCTGAGACCGGGGCCGCCTACGTGGCTCTCAGCTCGAACACGGTGATACCGGTCAGCCTGGCCACCCACGCGGTTGGCGCGGCAATCCCGGTGCCTGAGGTGATTGATGACCCGTATGTGATCCAATCTGCAACGAGCCCGGACGGCCGGGCTGTCTATGAGTTCGGCATGACGGCGGCCGCGGGAGAGGCGACCGTGACCACGATAAACACTGCCACCAAGACGGTCGGGCCGACGATCAGGATCAAAGGCGTCGAGCCGCGGTACCTCGCGATCGCGCCGGATGGGAAGACTGCATATCTGAGTGCCCCCGAGGGCCTGTTCCGGATTAACACCGCTACGAGCACCGCGAGCAAGGTGACGGGTTGCAACCGGTTCGGTTGCGGGGATATCGCGTTCGCCCCGGACGGCAAGGCTCTCTACGTGATTAGCAACGACCGCGACAGCGTCATCGTGATCCGGACGGCCACCGGCACCGTGCTCACCCACATCACCCTGCCGCTACCCGCGGGCCGCATCGCATTCACGCCCGACGGCAAGACCGCGTACGCGGTCAGCACAATTGCCGGAGTCAGGCCTGGCGTTAACTCGGTCGTGCCGATCAAAGTGGCAACCAGCACGCCGCTTGCTCCGATCAAGATCTGGGCGTCCGGGGTTTCTGAGGGCGTCTTGACCGCACCCAACGGCCGCACCGCATATGTGCTGAGCAGCCGCGGGGTCACCGCCATCGATACAGCGACCAACCAGTCCGAGGCGACTATCAGCCTCCCGGAGTCCGCTGGATACGCCTACTCCATGGCCCTCACCCCGGATGGCAGGACGCTCTACGTGCTGACGCCGCGTGGCGTGGTTCCGATCAGGACCGCCAGCGGCGCCGTCCTGCCCACGATCGGCGTCCCTAAGCTGTGCGCGCTCACTGACATCGCAATCACCGCTGATAGCAGGACGATCTACGTCGGGGCCTGCATCACCAAGCTCGAGACGCAGCACGGGCTCAAAAGCCGCCAGATTCTGGGTGGCGGCATTGTGCCGATCAGCACTGCGACCAACACGCCAGGGCGATTCATCAATCTCGGCGCAGAACCGGTCGCGATTACCTTCGCCCGGTAACTAGGCGAGCGGACCGCTGCGTGCAACCCCGGGCCGGAACAGCGTCTCCTGCGCGATGCCCGCGGCGAGCACGCCGTCCCGGCCGAAAATGCGACCGGTGTACATGCCGCGCCCGCCGGAGGCCGACTCGGGCTGCAGATCCATCAGCACCCAGTCGTCGACCGCAGCCTTGCGGAAGAACCAGACGGAGTGATCGATGCTGGTCATCGGCCCGGTGATGGTGACGCCGGGCGCTGCCGCCAGGCCGCTGAACATGTCCGAGACGTAGGCCAGCGCGCATGCCTGCACGGTGTCGCCGACGAGCTTGTGCCGCGACCTGATCCACATCCGGGACGGCCATTGCTGGCCTGGCACCGGCTGCGGAGGCAGCCGGATCTCGACCCCGTGCATCCGGCGCCAGCGCTCATCGTCCGGCAGCTCTTCAGGCTGCGGGACATCCGGCATCGGGTGCGCCTGGTAGTCCGAGCCCTCCTCAGTGATGTGGAAGGACGCCGCCATGTTGAAGATGACCTTGCCGTTCTGCACGGCGATGACCCGGCGGTTGGAGTATGAGCCCCCGTCACGGTCCCTGTTGACGGTCAGCAGAACTCGCCGCGACGCGTCGCCGCGGCTGAGGAAGTAGCCGTGCAGCGAGTGAGGATGCCGTCCCTCGGGCACGGTCTCGGCTGCGGCTCGCAGCGCCTGCGCGGCGACCTGACCGCCGAACAGGCCGGCCGGCTCGGCGTTCACCACGACCGAGCGGAACATGTCGTCCTCGATCCGCTCCAGCGTGAGCAGCTCGGGCAGACCGGTACCAGGATTGCCGATGACCGGCTCGGCCAGACTCACCATGGGGCCATTGATATC
Organism: uncultured Actinomycetota bacterium; assembly: GCA_963831615.1. GTDB lineage: Bacteria > Actinomycetota > Actinomycetes > Streptosporangiales > Streptosporangiaceae > JAJYUU01. The sequence goes on from CAWHQU010000013.1 coordinate 201,033, forward strand.
ACAGCGCCCAGTCACGCCAGAGGACCATTCCATGCCGGGACGCGGCGGGCATAATCACCATATGGGCGCACTCGACGATCGCGTAGCTGTCATCACCGGAGCCGGTCGGGGCCTGGGCCGCGAGCACGCGCTGCTGTTCGCCGCGGAGGGCGCCAGCGTGGTGGTAAACGACCTGGGCGGCGGGCCGGACGGCTCCGGCAGCGACATGTCGCCGGCGCAGCAGGTTGCCGACGAGATCCGCGCCGCCGGCGGCAAGGCGGTGGCAAACACCGCCGACATCACTACCGCCGAGGGCGCCGACAGCCTGGTCCAGCAGGCCATCGACGAATTCGGGGCGCTCCATGTGCTGGTGAACAACGCCGGGATCCTGCGCGACCGCACGATCGTCAACATGACCGACGCCGAGTGGGACGACGTCATCAGAGTGCATCTGCGTGGCCACTTCATGCCGACCAGGGCGGCCGCGCGTTACTGGCGCGAGCAGTCCAAGGCAGGCGTCATGCTGCAGCCATCGCTGATCAACACCACGTCCACCTCAGGACTGTTCAACAACCCAGGCCAGGCCAACTACGGCGCGGCCAAGACCGGGATCGCGACGCTGACCATGATCGCTCAGCGCGAGCTCGGCCGGTACGGGGTGAAGGCCAACGCGATCGCCCCGGCTGCCCGGACCCGGCTGACGCTCGCGACACCCGGCATCCCGGACGCGATCCTGTCTGTGCCGCAGGAGGGCTTCGACCCGATGGACCCGGCCAACGTGTCGCCGTTCGTCGCTTACCTGGCCACCGCGGACTGCCCGATTCAGGGCCGGGTCTTCTTCGTGGCCGGCGGCGGCGTGCATTTGTTCCAGCCGTTCGCGATCGTGGACAGCATCAGCAAGGACGGCACCTGGACGGTCGCTGAACTGCAGGAGCAGGCCGCGCGGCTGGCAGACGTGCCGTTCGATCTGGGCCGCATCCCGCTCTGATGGCCGGGAACTGACAGCGGCCGTCAGGCGGGCTGGTAGCCGAAGCTGACTGCCTGCGTGCCTTCGGAGTCAGTTCCGATCGGAAACGTGGTCAGCCTTACCTTCATGCCGAGCGCCACGCTGGCCGGGCTGGGGGTCAATGCCCACGATGTTGGCCTTCACCACGCCGCCACCGTCCAGGTCGACGATGCCTGAGACGTACGGCACAGTGACGTCCGGTGTGGCGCGGTGCACGATCGTGAACGCCCGCAGCACCCCTTCGTTAGCCAGCCGCCGGGTCCTGAACTCCCGCCGGCCGCAGTTCGCGCAGGCATTGCGCCGGTCGAAGAACAGCGCGCCGCACGACTCGCATTCGCTAGCGACCAGATGCGGGTCGTCGCCGAGCGTCAGGTAACCGACGTAGGGCACTTGTCCGGGCATAGGCACAGGTTAGCTCCCGGCAGGCTCGGCCGCACCGGCTGCGAATGCCAAGACGATCAGGAACAACGCCGGCGACGTCCTGGCCGTCCTCGGCCAGGACGTCTAGCCGGCAGCCGGTTCGGTTGCGTACCGTGCCATCACCTGCTCCATTTCCTGCGGAGTCGGCGGCTGGCCGGACGCGATCATGTCCCGCAAGTCACGGAAGTACTGCACGTAAAGGTCGGGCGTGAAGGTGTTCAGCACCACGGCCGGCTCGTCGCTGGCGTTGGCGAACGTGTGCGGCGCCCCTGGCGGGATCATCACCAGGGTTCCCGCCGCGGCCTGGACGGTCTGCTCGCCGACGGTGAACTGCGCCGTCCCGGATACCACGTAGAAGCCTTCGTCATGCTTCCCATGCCGGTGCTGCGGCGGCCCGGAGGTGTGCGGGGCGATCGTCAGTTCCGCGATGCCGAGGCGATGCGATGTGGTGCTGCCGTCCTCGAGGATGCGCAGCCTGACCGGGCCGGCCAGGGCCAGCTCGCCCTGGTCGGGCTCCACTATCGAGATAGCTGTCATGGGGTCACGCTCCCGGCCTCGAAGGTCTCCGGCTGGCTGATTGCGAAGTCACGGACCACTGCCAGCAATTCAGCGGGCGTTTCCAGCTGGGGGAGATGCCCGGCACCGGTGATCAGCCGGAACTGCCCGCCGGGAATAGCGTCGGCGTAGGCGCGGCCGTGCTCGGGCGGCACCATCCGGTCTGCCGCGCCCCAGACAGCCAGCGCGGGGATCCGGATTCCCGGCAGTCGGCCGAGGAGGGTGGGGTCCGCCATGTCAGTACCGGCGTAGACGCGGAGCGCGGTTCTGTTGGCCGCCAGCGTGGCGGCTCGCCCGGACGGCAGCGTGGCCGGGTCGATCCGGAATGCGTCGGGATTGAAGTAGCTCAGGTCGAACACCTGATCCAGAGTCAGCGAGAAGAAGTCCGGGATCGGAGCGGTGTCGATCTGCAGGCCGGCCGCATCGACCAGCACGACCGAGCTGACCCGGCGGTCAGCCGCCGAGCTCTCGGCCAGGGCGAGCTCCGCGGCGATCCAGCCGCCGATGGAGTTGCCGATCACGCACACGTCGCTGAGGTCAAGATCGCGGAGCAACTGTCCGTAGACGGCTGCCAGCACGGTGATACTGGTCAGCTGCTCCGGCCGCGGTGTGCCGTCGAAACCGGGATGCACCGGCGTGACGACGTGTCCGGGCATCGACGAGGACAGCAGCTCAGCAAAACCGGTCACCGAGAACGAGCCGGCCCCGCCGTGCAGGAGCAGCACTGGCGCGGCCGTTGCCGCGCTCGGTAATGGTGACTGGCACGTCGAGGCCGTCCACGCTGACGGTTCTGGTGTGAGTTTTCACTGCACGCTCCTCGGGTTGTGTCTCCGCTGGATTTGGTTCGTAAGAGTTCACTCTCACGAAGCTCACCGTAGCGAAGCCTCAAACTTTATGCAAGCTAGCTCTCATAACAATAGTCCGCTTGACTTATGCGGTCCCGCTGTCGAGACTGAGCAGATGACCCTCCAGCCGAGCGTCGGCCGGGTGAACCAGAAACAGCGCACCCGGACGGCAATCGTCGACGCGGCCCGCGAACTCATCAGCGGCAGCGCCGAGGTCACCATGCCCGCCGTTGCCAGCGCGGCACTGGTTTCCGAGGCGACCGCGTATCGTTATTTCCCCGATCTTGTCTCGCTGCTGCGTGAGGCGCTCGACGGGACCTGGCCTGTCCCGGCCGATGCGCTGGCACCGGTCGAGCACAGTGACGATCCGGTAGAGCGGATCGCCTTCGCCACCGAGCGCCTGCTCCAGCATGTCCAAGCGCACCAGGGCGCTGTGCGGGCGATGATTGCCGCCTCGATTGTGAGGCCCGGCACCGCAGCCACCCGGCCCGGATACCGGTTCGGTCTGATCGACTATGCGCTCGCCCCGCTCGATGCCACTCTCGGGGAGCGGGATCCGGCGGCGCTGCGGCAACTCAAACAGGACCTCGCCGTCGTGGTAAGCGCGGAGGCGCTGTTCACGCTGACCGACTTGTGCGGGCTGTCGCCGCAGAACGCGATTGCCAGCGCAGTTCACGCCGCTCGCGCCATTACGGCCGCGGCGGCCCGGGGCTAGCCGGTGTTCTGCAAGCCGGCTGCCACGCCGTTGACGGTGAGCAGCAGGAATCGCAGCAGCGCCGCCCGCTCATCTGGATCAGTCGCTGCTCGCGCTTCGGCCAGCGCCCGCAGCTGCAGATGCGAGAGCGCGTCGACGTAGGGATCGCGGAGCGCGACTGCGCGCGACAGCACCGCCCGGCTGGCCAGCAGCCGGTCGTGGCCGGTGACCTCTAGCACCAGCTCCCGGGTCAGGTCGTACTCCGCCAGCACTGCAGCGGCCAGCCGATCATCGTCACCGAGCGCGAGGTAGCGCCCAGCGATGCGCCGGTTCGTCTTGGCCAGGCTCATCTCGGCGTTGTCCAGCAGGACTGCCAGCAGCGGCCAGCCTGAGTACGCCGCGCGGACCGCGTCCAGGCCGCCCGGGCCGCTGATGGCGGCCGCCAGGCCGCTGCCAAGCCCGTACCAGCCCGGCAGGTTGACCCTGGTCTGGGACCAGGCGAACACCCACGGGATTGCCCGCAGGTCGGCCAGGTCGGCTGGAGCTGCAAGGCCGCGGCGGGCTGGCCGGGAACCGAGCCGCATGGTGCCGATCTCCGCCAGCGGGCTCAGCCGCGCGAACCATTCCGCGAATCCGCGGGCGGTTACCAGCTGCCGGTATGCCGCTAGCGCGCCACCTTCCAGCGCCTCAGTCACGGCAGCGAACTCGGCGGCGAGCCCGGCCGCTGACGAGACAGCCCCTGACGACGCCGCTGCTGACGAAACTGGCGCCGAGGCAAGCAGCACAGCCGACGTGACTTGCTCCAGGTGCCGCTGGCCGATGACCGCGTCTCCGTACCGGGCGAAGATGACCTCGCCCTGCTCGGTAACCTTGAACCGGCCGTCAACCGATCCGGGAGCCTGCGCCAGCACGGCTCGGCCGGCCGGCCCTCCGCCGCGGCCGAGCGCGCCGCCGCGGCCGTGGAAGAGCACCAGGTTGATCCCGTGTTGCTTCGCCCAGCGCGCAAGCCGCAACTGCACGTCGAACAGGCGGAAAGTTGCGCTCACCATGCCGAGTTCCTTGGCGGAGTCGGAATACCCCAGCATCACCTCAAGCCGGCGGCCTGATACGGAAAGCCGGCGCTCGACCGGCTCCAGCGAGATCATGTCGTCCAGGATCGTGACCGCGTTCGCCAGATCGTCGCCGCTCTCGAACAACGGCACCACGTCGAGCACGGGCGGCTGGCCGGCGCAGGCGAACTCGGCGAGCTCGTAGACGGCGGCAATGTCGGCTGCGGACGTGGTGAAACTGACCACGTAGCGACGGCAGGCATCAACACCGTGCCGCTTCTGGATCTCCGCGATCGCGGCGATGGTTGCCAGAACTTCGCGGGTCTGCGCCGACGGTTCCTGCCCTACGCGCAGGTCGCGCAGCGCCGCGGCGTGCACCGCACTGTGCTGTCGTACCTCGAGCTCGGCCAGGTGGAAGCCGAACGTCTCGGCCTGCCAGATGAGGTGCTGAAGCTCTCCGTAAGCCTGCCGGCCAGCTCCCGCCTCCGCCAGCGCACGCTGAAGCAGCCGTAGTTCGGCAATGAACCCGGCGGCCGATTCGTAAGCCAGTCCGGTCCCGGCCCCATGGTGCTCAGCCCCGCGGCGGACGTCGGCCAGCGCGCGCCGGGTCGCTTGCAGCCGGTGCGCGGCATAGAGGAGGAAGGCGCGGAACGGCTCGCCGGGGGAGCGCGACACCAGTTCGTCGTGCAGCGCCGGCTGAGCATCCGCCAGCGCGGCGAGCGCGTCGTCAAGCTCGGCGATGGCGTTAGCGCCACCGCGGCGGGCCGCCGCATCCGCCAGCAGCACAGCGTCGATGGTCAGCGACCGGCCGATGCGGGTAGCCGCGTTCTCCAGCGCACGTAGGACGTGATCAGCCTGAATGCGGGCGGTCTCCTCCGTCACCGCTGCGGTCACGAACGGGTTCCCATCCCGGTCGCCGCCGATCCAGCTGCCGAATCGCAGGAACGCGGGCGCCTGTGGCACCGCCGCACCGGAGGCATCACCCTGCAGTGCCAGGTCAAGTGCCCGGTAGACGCGCGGCGCTAGCCGGAACAGCGTTTCATCGAAGATCGCGGTCCCGGAGCGCACCTCGTCGAGCGGCTGCATCGCCTGGCTGCGCAGCGCCGCGGTGCGCCACAACAGGTCGATCTCCTCCCGCAGGCGCCGCCGCGCCTCGGCATGCACGGCGGCACCGAGCCGGACGTCGTTCACATTGTCCAGCTCACCTCCGATCCGCCGCAGCGCCTCGGTCACGGCCCGCCGCCTGGCCTCAGTCGGATGCGCGGTCAGCACGGGGTGTACCTCCAGCCTGCCGAGCAGCGCGGCACGCTCGTCGTCACCGACGACAGCCCGGAGCGAGTCCATCGCGGCCGCCAGTGATTCGCGCGCTGGCTCGGCACTGGTGTCGCGCTCGCGCAGTGTGCGGATGCGCTGGTGCTCCTCGGCCAGGTTCGCCAGGTGGAAGTAGACCGTAAACGCCCGCGCCACTGCCTCTGCCCTGGCCAGCGGCCAGCCAGCGACCAGCGCCGCGATGTCATCGTCAGCGGCAGCAGCCGCCGGACTGGAAAGGACGTCCGATGAGTCGTCGTGGCGGGCTGCGATAACCCGGCGGCGCAGGTCCTCCACGTCGGCCAGCAGCTCGTAACCGTCGGATTCGGCGATCACCTGGCCGAGAATCTCGCCGAGGAGCCGGACATCCCGCCGCATCGAAGCCGGCACGCGCCGCGAAGCCGCACTGCGGCTTTCTGAAGTCGTGGGGCTCTCGGTATTCGTGGCCACCGCGCCAGCGTAATCGGTCGGCCTCAGCCGCTTCGGCGCATGCTGCGTGCCCCTTGTTGACCAGCGTGATCCTGGCGGTGAAAGAGTTGGTTGCACATGTCTTCCAGTGCAGTGGCCCAGTCACCCAGCCGGGCAGGTGCGGGGCCGTCCGGCGGCTCTGGCGGCCAGCCGAGCGGATCCTGGTGGCGGGTCTCGTGGTCGGTACCCGCGGCCATGCGGGCCGTCCGCGCGACCATCGTCATCCCGTGCCTGTTCCTGCTGACGTACAAGGTCATCGTTGACGCTCAGATGACCTTGTTCGCCGTCTTCGGTGGTTTCGCAACAATCGTCGTCACGTCGTTCGGGGGGTCGCGCCGGGACAGGGCAGTCGCGCACCTGGGTCTAGCGCTCGCAGGCAGCGCTGCCATCATCGTCGCCACGCTGGCCAGCGGCTCGGCGTGGCTAGCCGCCATCGTTACCCTCCCGGCCGCGTTCGCGATCTATTTCGCCGGATCGGCCGGGCCCAACGCCGCCGCTGGCGTGACCGGGTGCCTCTTCGCGTGGGTCCTGCCTATCGCCTCGGTCGGCGGTACCGGCGTGCTGCTGTCCAGGCTCGAAGGCTGGTGGCTCGCGTCAGCCGCCGGGACGCTGGCCGTGCTGCTGCTGTCGCCACGGCCGCCGGGCGACCGGCTGCGTGCGCAAACCTCGAAGCTGGCTGCCCTGCTCGCCGATCAGATAGCCGCTGCTGTCCGCGGCACCAGCACCGACGCCAGCGTCAGCGAGGCTCAGGCGGCCGCTCACAAGCTGATGGACGCCTTCGTGACCACGCCGTTCCGGCCCATTGGGGTGGCCGCGGCTGACCAGGGCCTCGCGAGTCTCATCCACATCCTGGACTGGTGCACGTCGCTGATCTCGGACGCGTCGGACGGCCATGTCCAGATCTCCGCCGCGCCGGAAGCCGACCGCGAGCTCCTGACCCTGTCCAGCCACGGGCTGCGCCAGATCGCGGCGGTGATGTCCGGCCAGTCGGCCAGCCTGGATGTCCAGCGGGTCTGGCATGGACGGCTGGCCAGCGCGCGGGACCTGCACGCGCCGGTACGCGACCCGGCGTATGCCGTCCGGCGGGCGGACTACGCCTACCACGCGCAATCCGTCGGGATCGCGACCTCGGCGGCTATGGGCGAGACGCTGATCGCGGCCCGCCTGGCCACCCCGGCCCAAGTAGCCGCACAGCGCCGCCGGTGGCTGGCCGACCTGCCGGAATCCACCGAGTTCGAGCCGCCCGCTGGTCGGCTCGCTGCCGCGCGGGCGGCATGGACCGGCATGGCCGCTCGCGCTCTCGGCACACATGCCAGCCTGCGATCGGTGTGGTTCAGGAACAGCGCGCGCGGCGCGATCGCGGTTGCCGCTGCCGTTGCGATCGCAAAGCTGACCGACGTTCAGCACGCCTTCTGGGTGGTGCTCGGCACGCTGTCGGTGCTTCGGACGAGCGCGACCGCAACTGGTGCCACAGCACTGCGCGGGCTCCTTGGTCAGGTCCTCGGCTTCGCCATCGGCGCGGCCTTGCTCGTCGGTATCGGCACCAGCCCGACAGCGCTCTGGGTGGCCTTCCCGCTGGCCGTGCTCGCCGCGGCGTACACACCAGGCACTGCACCTTTTGCCGCCGGGCAGGCGGCGTTCACCGTGACGATCGTGGTGCTGTACAACATCCTGGCCCCGGCTGGCTGGCGAGTCGGACTACTCCGGCTGGAGGACGTTGCCATCGGCTGCGCTGTCAGCCTGGTCGTCGGCTACCTGTTCTGGCCGCGCGGCGTCTCCTCGGTCGTCGGTGACAACCTTGCTGACGCCTTCCGCAGTGGCTCGGGCTATCTGACCGAAGCGGCAAGCTGGGCCCTCGGTGATCGTGACCAGCGGCCAGATCGTGCCGAGGCCGCCGTCGCGGCGGGCGGCAGGCTCGAGGAAGCCGTGCGCGGCTACCTCACCGAGCAGGGCTCCAAGCGGCTGAGCAAGGCCGACCTATGGATCCTGATCATGGCGGCCATGCGGCTGCGGCTCACCGCGCACTCGATGGCGAGTCTGCCCGGAAGGGGCCGGCACACGCCGACGATGGCGGACTGCACGCGGCGCTTGACCGGCAGGTTGCTGGCATATCCGCCATCTATGACCGATTCGCGACGGAAGTCGCGAAGCCGCTCCGGGGCGGACGCTGCGTACCACCGCCGGGAACCGTCGCCCTGCCGTTTAGCGGACTCGCCACCGCCACCCGGTCGCCCTGCGGCGAACCGTCGGCTTACCGCCTGGACGCTCTCTGGGTCGGTCACCACCTCGACCACCTGCAAGGACACGTGCCTGTGGTGGCTGGCCCGGCGCAGCGCCTGGCAGCGCTGCGCCGCAAGCCCTGGTGGCGCTGACCCCGGTTTACTGGCGCTCTGCCGCTGACCGGGGCGGCCCTGGCTCGCTGCCAACCGCCGGCGCCGCCGCAGCGGTGGCGCCGTGCGGCGCCACGGTCAGCTCTTCGAGCCGGCGCTCGGGAACTGGCCGGCCCACGATCCGGTACACCTCAGCGCCGTCAACCGTCTCCTTTTCGAGCAGTAGAGCGACCAGCTGCCCGAGCTCGTAGTGGTGACTGCGGATGAGCGAGACCGCCCTTTCCTCGGCCTCGCGCAGCATCCGGGTGACCTCGGAGTCGATGGTGGCCTGCGTCGCCTCGGCGAACGGCAGGCTGGAGAGCCCGGCTCCTCCGCCGCCGAGGAAGACCGAGCCGCCTTCGGGATAACCGACCGGGCCCAGCGCCGCGGACAGGCCGAACTCCCTGACCATCTTGATAGCGAGCTCAGTCGCCGACGCCAGGTCGTTGGCGGCGCCGGTGGAGCCCTGTCCGAGCTCGACCAGCTCCGCAGCCCTGCCGCCGAGCCGTACGGCCAGCGATTCGTTGAGGTAGTCCTCGCCGTACAGGTGGCGCTCGAACAGCGGAAGCTGCTGCGTGACGCCGAGGGCCTGGCCGGCCGGCAGGATCGTCACCTTAGCCACCGGATCGGTGTGCTCCGACACTGCCGCGACGATGGCATGCCCGGCCTCATGAATCGCCACCGCCTGCTTCTCCTCAGGAAGCAGCACGTTCGTGCCTTCCCGGCGGCCAAGCAGGATCCGGTCCCTGGCATCGTCGAAGTCTTCCGCCGTCAGCACCTGGCGGTTAGCACGCACAGCAAAGATTGCCGCCTCGTTCGCGAGGTTAGCGAGGTCCGCGCCGGAGAAACCGGGCGTTCCCCTCGCTACGACCCTAAGATCGACGTCCGGCCCGAGCTTCTTGTCCCGGCAGTGCACCGCGAGGATCGCGGCGCGCTCGTCGAGCGTGGGCAGCGGGATGACGACCTGCCGGTCGAACCGTCCCGGCCGCAGCAAGGCAGGGTCGAGCACCTCGGGGCGGTTGGTAGCGCCGAGTACAACGACGCCCATCGACGTATCGAAGCCATCCATTTCGGACAGCAGCTGATTGAGAGTCTGCTCGCGCTCGTCGTTGGCTACCACCGCGCCGCTTCCGGCCCGGCGCTGCCCGATCGCGTCGATCTCGTCGACGAAGATGATGGCGGGAGCGGCCTTGCGGGCCTCGCTGAACAAATCACGGACCCGCGCCGCGCCGACACCCACGAACATCTCCACGAAGCTGGAGCCGGTTACCGAGAAGAACGGCACCGACGCTTCGCCGGCTACCGCTCGCGCGAGCAGCGTCTTGCCGGTTCCCGGCGGGCCGACCATCAGGACTCCGCGCGGAGCCACCGCGCCTGCCGCCTGGTACCTGCCCGGATTGCGGAGGAAATCGACTACCTCGGTGATCTCCGCCTTAACCCCGTCATATCCGGCCACGTCAGCGAACCTGGTCTTAGGCCGCTCGGCGTCGAAGACCTTGGCACGAGACCTGCCCACACCCATGACGCCCTGCAGGGAACTGCCTGCCGTCCGGGCCATCCGGCGGAACAGCCAGATGATCACCGCCAGCGGCAGTACCACGATCAGCAGTATGTAGAGCACGTTCCCGACGGCTGAGCTCCCGCCCGTCTGGTAGTTCTGCGTCACGTGGCTGGCTTGCAGCGCGTCGTAGGCCGGGGACCCTGGCGTGACCGGCGGGGTAACCGCATCGAACTGCTTGCCGTTCGTGAATGTCCCGGTCACCGTCACGTTGGCGCCAGTCGATGACGGGCTCGGGATGTCGACCGTCTTGACCTTGTGCGCGCTCACGTCGCTGATGAACTGCGAATAGCTCAGCTGGGTCGTCGGCGTGGTGTGGACGAAACTGGTCACCAGGTACAGCAGGATCACGACCAGCCAGCCGATCCACAGCCAGTGCCGCCAGGCCGGGGGAGGTGGCGGCGCGGTACGGACGGGCTTGTCGCCGGGCGGGGGGGCCGCCGGAGTTTTGCTCATGAATCATTGTTACGCGTCCGGCGGAGCGAATTGAGCATCACCGCTCGCGCTGGCTCTGGCGTTCGCTGACAGCGTCCGCCAGCTAACACCCCCCTCACGTGACTGCCCCGCGTCCACGGGGTGGACGCGGGGCAGTCCCCGGGGCTTTTGTCAGGCCGCAAGCGGCGCAGTGTCCGTGCCTGGCATTTCGGTGCGCGGCGGGACGCGCGGCGCGACGACCTTGTGCTTTGGCGGGCTGGCCGGCAGCGCCGGTGAAGCCAGCAGCCGCGAGCGCAGCATCTGGCGGCCGCGGTAAATCCGCGACATGACCGTCCCGAGCGGTGTACCCATGATCTCCGCTATGTCGGCATATTGGTAACCCTCAACATCCGCGAGGTAGATGACCGTCTTGAAGCTCGACGGCAGTTCGCTGAGGGCCGCCATGATCGTGGAGTCGCTGATGCAGGCGAGCGCTTCGGTCTCCGCCGAGCGCGACGGCGCGGTGAGACTGTCGTGGCTGTCGCCTGACTCGTGCACTTCGGCTGCCAGAATCTCGGCCGGCCTCCGGCTCCTGCTCCGGCACATGCTGTAGAAGGTGCGCGCCATGATGCAGTAGAGCCAGGCCCTCAGGTTCGTCCCGGGGGTGAACTGATCGAACTTCTGGTAGGCACGGGCGAACGTCTCCTGGATCAGGTCTTCAGCGTCGCACCGCTCCTGCGTTAGCCGCAGCGCTGCCGGGAACATCTGCCGCATATAGGGGATAGCGTCTGCTTCGAATCGAGCCCGGTGTTCGCTGGGGGGGTCAGCGTGTACCGTCACGGAGTTCTGCCTCCTTCGCCTGGCACCGGCGAAGGCGGGCTGCTGCCAGCGTTGGACAAAGCCTGGAGGCGGCAGAACTGGCCGGGGGGAGCCGGTGCTGCAGGTACTAGCGTCAAAAGCTATTAACCACTAAGCCTCTGTGATCTGGCCGGCTACCGCATCGGGCACAGCCTGAGCTAGCAGCGCCGGCACCCTGAGTTAAGAAGCGGGCCGGGAGCGAACTATTCGAAATCGCTACCCGAGCTCCGTGCCAAACCATCTCATAGGCGAGAGTTCAGCTGCCGACCGCGTTATAACGGCGCGAACCGCGCAGCATGGGCGACTAGCTCGCGCCGGCTGGACTGTCCGGTCTTAGCGACGAGGCTGGCGACGTGAGTCTCGACGGTTTTCGGCGAGATGAAAAGCCTGGCCGCGATCTCAGCGTTCGAGTGACCGTGGGCCACGAGCAGGAAGACGTCCATCTCGCGGCTAGTCACGCCCAGCCGCCGCATCTGCGGCGGCACCTGCGCAAGACCTCTTCCAGATCGCGGCACCCGCGCACCTGACTTGCGCAGGATGCCACGGCAGGCAGCCGCAAGCCGGTCATGGCCGCTGGCCTCAAACCCGGCTGCGGCGTCCCGCATCCAGGCGACCGGCTGGCCCCAGCCATCGCTGACTGCGCACGGCGCCACCAGCCGCTGAGCCAGGTGATTCCACCAGGGGGCAAACGGCGCGAAGGCCGCGCTGCCTTCCTCCGCCAGCGCCGTCGCACGCTCCCGGCGGCCGGCCCTGCCCTCCAGCACCGCCTCGGCATAGGCCAGGCAGCCGCGGTTCCAGCTAGCCACTGCGCCAACTGCAACCGCCTGCTCGATAGCGCGCCGGCCTCCGGTGCCAGTGACGGCTTGCAGCAGCGCCGCCAGGCCCCACGATCTGCCGCGAGCCACCAGCGGCGCCTGTGCGGGGGAGTAGAAACCCCGTCCGCGCTCCGGTGCAATGATCGCTTGTTCGCGGTACGCCAACGCAGCAGCGCTCTCCTTAGCGGCGCGCGCGGGATCATCGCGGAACAGCGCGCTGAGCACCGCAACCTGGCCCCTGCTCTGAACCAGGACTTCCGGAGCGCCGGGCAGGATTGCTTCGGCTCTGGCGATGGCCTGATCAGTCGCGTCGATATCGGTCCGGATCGCGAACACGAGGCCCTGCAGGCAGATGGACATCGCCTCAGCCCGGCGCGCGCTGACCTGGGTCGCGCCCCGTTCGCTCAGGCGGGCCGCTGCGAGCGCCGCGTCAAGGTCCTGACCGAGGCTCAGCAGGTTCGCTAGCTGAAGGTCGATCATGGTCACGGTGGAGATGAGGCCCGCTTCAACCGCGGCTTCCCGCACCTCACGCAGCCTGTCCGTTGCTCCGTCGGCGAGCATGCCGTTGGTGGCAAGCTCGTGGCGCAGCGTGATCCGCCACACCCCGAACGAGTGCTGGTCGGCGATCTGGTAAGCGCGCTCGAACGCATGGCGTGCCGCATCAAGGTCGCGGATCCGCTCCCGGCGCCCGATCACGTCAAGCGACTCGACCGCCACCTCGGCCGCCCAGCTTGCCGGGCAGGCGTGGTCCGCCGCGGTCAGCGATCTGGTCGCCAGTTCCTCGGCCTGGTCAAGGTCGCCGGTCGCCAGCGCATACCGAGCTGCCACTGCGTCGACCCGGCTCACCAGCTCGGCATCACGCAGGTGATCGGCAATGGCTCGCGCCCGCTTCAGATGCTCCGCCGCGGCGACGTGGTTATCCTCCGGCCTGGTGCTCACCGCCCTGAGCCGGATGAGAGCCTCGCGACGCGGCTCCGCTCCGGCCGCCTCAAGCCGCCCGATCAGGTCTTCAGCCAGCAGTCCGAGCTGCCCGACGTCGCCCGACAGCGCCAGTGCCTCGACGAGCGCCTCGGCGATTTCGATGTCCAGCATGCTCTCAGCCGCTACCGTTCCGGCCAGCAGCTTCTGCGCGTCCTGCAGGCATGCGATCGCGCTGGTGAGCGCACCTTGCCCGATCGCACGGGACCCTGCCGTCAGCAGCAGCCCGGCAGCCTCGACTGGCTGCCCGGCAGCCGCGCGGAGTTCGGCAACCAGATCGCACCACGATCCGGGCAGATCAGGGTGAGTCTGCTCGATGGCAGCTGCGGCTCGCTCAGACCGGCTGGCCCGCTCTGGCGGAAGCAGATCCGAGACAATAGCGTCCCTGGTCAGGCTGTGCCGGAAACGGAACGTGCCGCCGTTGACCGGCTCGATCAGCTGGACCCTGTGTGCCTGGTCCAGCGCGTCCAGGACCTCAGGCTCACTGACCTCGGCCACGCTCGACAGCAGCTTCCAGTCGAACTGGCGGCCGAGAACGGCGGCAGAGCCGATCACGTTCCGTACCGCTGGCCCGAGAGTAGCTAGCCGGTTGCGTACCGAACCGACAATAGAGGCGGGCACACCGGTAACGACGTTCTCGTTGACCTCCCAGCCGGCCTCACCTCGCACTAGTTCCCCGGACGAGACGGCCGCGGCGAGAATCTCCTCGACCGCAAACGGGAGACCATCGCAGTCGGCCAGCAGCTGGTTCACTGCGGGGGGGACTTCGGGAGTGTGCAGGCACGCCGCCGCCATCTGAGCGACCGCCCGCCGCGCCAGCCGCGGCACCTCGATACTCGTCGCCACCCGCCGGGCACACACTGAGTGCATCAGGTCGAGGCATGCCGACGGCTGAGTGTCCCGAAGCGTGACCAGGCACAGCACGTGTCCCGTGGCGATGTTGTCGGCGAGGTATTCCACGATGGCAAGTGTCTCGGGGTCAGCCCAGTGCAGATCCTCAAGCATGAGCAGTCCGCCAGGCCCGTCAGGCAGCGCCAGCATACGCAGCAGCGCCTCACCGATGATGACGGGCGAAACCTCGGCATCACCGTCGCCCGGCCTGCTCCACTCCGGGACTAGCGTGCCTAGCGCCGCCCGGTAGTCGGCGATACCAGCCGAGTCCGGAACAATGCCTGCTCGTGCGGCGCCCATCAGCGCTTCGGTAACCGGCCGATACGGAACGGGAACCGCCGACTCAGCGGCCCGGCCGCCTAGCACTCGCACTCCCCGCCGGGAAGCCATGCTGGCGGCTTCCCGCATAAGGCGGGATTTTCCTACCCCGGCGTCTCCAGTGACGAACACCGTCCCGCCGCGGCCTTCGCTGGCCGCGGCGAGCGCGTCACCCAGCGCACTTAGCTCAGCACTCCGGTCGATGAGTACGTCGCACAACATCGACTCCACTCGCGTGATACTACAAGAGCGAATAGGGTGATTACTATCCGTCATTACCGCAGGTCCGGCCCATAGCTTGCGGCTTGCGGGGGCAAAAACCCCGGCTCGCCCGCATCGCCTCTATCGCCTATCTAGAGCTATGTCGTCACTCGGGAAACGCGCGCTGCGGTGCGGGTACAGACTGTTAACGCGTCAGCGTCAACGGAAGAGGCGGAACGATGGCCAGGAACGGCGGGACCTTCGCGGATGCCGGGGAGAGGTGGGCACAGCTCAGCAGTCGTCAGCGCGCCTTCCTCCTCGCCGCGGCTGCAGGCGAACTGTCGCTGAAGATCGCTGCGCTGATTGACATAAAGCGCCGTCCCGCGGACCGCATCCGCGGCCCCAAGGCGCTATGGCGCGCCGCGATGGCTGTCAACCTGCTGGGCCCGCTGTCTTACTTCACCATCGGCCGCAAGCGCGCTTAGCGCCGTCTCGGCCGCTGACCCCGAGATCACGAGCCAGCCGCCAGGCGCCCGGCCAGCAAGAACCAGCCGAGCGCGACCGGGATGATGAGCCATGCCGCGATGGTTTCGCCCCGGTGCCGGGATGATGGCCGGGTGCCGAGGCCGAACAGGACGACGCTCGCGACGGCGAGCAGGCAATGACCGACCATCGCCACCCTGATCCAGCCGATGCCGGGCGACGGGGTGTCCCAGCTGGCCATCACGCCGGCCAGTCCGTCCGCGATTACCAGCAGCCCGGATACCGCGAAGCCGAGGACACAGGCGAGCACGACGCTTAGCGCTGGCCTCGTCTTCCGGGCTTCGCCGTCCGCTGCCATAGCTCAAGTGTGCGCCGGTGCTCAAGCCCGGTGAAAGACCCAGATCGTCTGCGTGGTGCCGGGCAACTCGATCGGGACCTGCTTGCGCAGCCGCAGCGCACCCGGAATCGACACCCGCGGCAGGTCCGGCGCGAGCAGCACGACGCGACCGCCGCTGCGGCAGACCCGGCTCAACTCGGTCAGCACCGCGCCGGCCCAGTCCGGCCAGCTTCCGGGAACGCGGGCGGGCAGCCATGACACGCACGCGCTGACATAGTCATCGGGCAGCAGCACTTCACGGGCATCGCCTAGTTGCACGGACACACCCGCCGCGTGCCTGGCCGCGATCTCGACAGCTTCCTCCGATATGTCGCTGCCCTCAGCCGTCCACCCGGCGGCTACAGCCTCGGCCAGAATCGTGCCGGGGCCGCAGCACGGATCCAGCAAGATCGCGCCTGCCGTCCGATGCCCGGCCAGCTGGATCATTGCTGCGGCCACTGTCGCGGGCAGAGCGCCTCGCGGCTCGCTCAAGCGCCCGCTCTGCTGCCCGGTCATGCCGCCAATCCTGAGGCCGACCACGTACTGACCGTCGTGCCACTCGCAGAGCCGGACTTCCAGCGCCGCCTCGTCGGCGAACTTCCAGCGCGGCCTGTCCGCGGCGATAACCATAGTCATCGCTCGCCGCAAATCCGAAGGCCGCAGCGGTGTCTGCGCGCGTGCCCGGACACTCACCCGGCACGTCATTGACCCGGACAGGTGCCGGACTTCTTGCGCCCGCACCGAGAGGGCGCGCTCGGCTGCGCCGGACTGCCATGCCATGCTCGCGAGCGCGCTTGGTCCGGCCCTTCTACCCTGGCCGCCGCTGGCGCCGCCCCGGCTTGCTCGGCCAATCTCGGCGAACACGTCCTCGGCAAGCCGGGAGCGCAGCGCCTGCGCGCGGCCCGCCCGGTCCGCCGAAAAGAACACGATGTCGGTATGACCGTCGAACCCGCTGCCGGCCGTGTCTATGCCGTCGATTGCTGCAAGCTCAAGCCGGAGCATCCGGCTCAGCCCCGGCACGCAGGTGGCGAACATCGGCAGCTGTCGGGCACGCGGCCGCGGCTGACTAGGCCGGTCCGTCATCGGCTCACCCAAGAGCCGGCCCGGCTACAGGTGATGACCGATGTACTGGCTGGCTGCGATTGTTAAGAACACCGGGAAGGCTTGGAGCGACATCCGCAGCATCAGCCGGCTCGCGCTGTCGAAGATCTCGAAGGCCGTTCGCCTGCCGTCAGGTTCCGTGCTGGCCATGCCCGGCAGGTTACCCCGGAGCATCGGGCGAAGCCCGGGATTCCTGTCAGACCGGCCCGCTACCGTCGACCTGGATGAATTGATCTGCTTAAGCCGGATCGGCAAAGGAGGACCGATGGACCGCCCAGCCATGACGCTGACCGCTGTCGTTCTAGGCGCGCTAGACCCGCACACGCTCGCCCAGTTCTACCAGGACTTGCTCGGCTGGCCAGTGCGGACCGACGAGCCCGACTGGGTAACGCTTGCCGCCCCTGGCGGCGCGGGCCTGTCGTTCCAGGAAGAGGTGGATCATGTGCCGCCTGCCTGGCCGGCTGACGCAGGCGATCAGCAGATGATGATGCACCTTGACATCGAAGTCGAGGACTTGGCGGCGGCCTGCGAGTATGCGCTCGGCTGCGGAGCGACGCTGGCTGAGTTTCAGCCGCAGGAAAACGTCCGGGTGCTGCTCGATCCGGCCGGTCACCCGTTCTGCATCTGGGTCCAGGTCTGACCGCTCCGGCACGGCTCTGGCTTCCGGCAAGCGCGCGCTAGTACGTTGGCTGATATATTCGCCAGCGTACTAGGAGGTGCCGATGGCAGGTCGTGACGACTCTGGCGGCCAGGACGTGCTGCGTCGCGCCGGCGACGCCTCGGTCCTGATCCTGACGAGCCTGGCCGAGGGACCCAAACACGGTTACGCGCTGATCCAGGACATTAAGGCGTTCGCGGGTCTGCAACTTGGGCCCGGGACGCTCTATGGCGCGCTCGACCGGCTCGAGAGCATGCACCTGATAGATGCCCTGCCCGCCGAGGACCGGCGCCATCCCTACCGCATCACGGAGGCCGGGGTGGCAGCGTTGCGCGCTCACCTCGACTCGATTGAGCGGGTCAGCAGCGTCGGCCGGCTGCGACTTGGGCTGGGAGGAATCTAATGCGGGGTTCGCGGTCCATGCGCCTGGTGGAGAACGCGCTGCGCTGCTACCCGCGGCGGTGGCGCAGCCGTCATGGCGACGAAGCGGCCGAGATCGCTACCTTGCTCATTCAGGACGGGACACCGGTCTGGTCGGTCACGTGGAGCTACCTCATCGGCGCGGCCCGCACGCGGCTGGTGATGGAGTCCCGGCGACGCGTCTGCGCGGTGCACTAAACGGCTCGGACCAGCATGACCGCTGCTGACGCCGGCGGCGCCCCCGACCATCCGCGCGGCTCTCCGAGCGCGCGGCGGGGGCGACATCGTGGTGTTCACTCACCCCGTACTTGCCGCCAGACGACCCGCCAGGGCCTCCGATACCGGGTGCGACCAGGCGAGACCCATTTCACGTCCCGCCGGGGGAGTTCTACGTGACGGGTGACAACCGGGGGATCTCCTGCGACAGCAGATACTGGGACCGATCAAGGGCTCAAGCATCATCCGCAGAGTCGTCATCCTGTGGTGGCACGACAGCCACCCCGACCTGCACTTCTTCTGACCACACTCGGCTCAAAGCCCCAACGGGCGAGTCACCCTGTCAGGAACGCTCTGCTGAGCCTCACGGGCGCGCGGGTAAGCCAGGCATCGGTGATGACCTCGCCGAGTTCGTCAACGCTGATCCGGTCGAGTTCGAACAGGACCGCCGCGTAGCCATTGAAGTGCGGGGTTGTGAAGAACACCCGCGGGTTGCCGGCGATCAGGGCCAGCTTCACGCCCTCGTCGGCCGTTCGTGCCGCGAACACCGGGCCGTCCGGCACCCGGTCGCCGAGAGCGGCGATGTCCCCCTTGCGCAACGGGCGTTCCCAGACGAAACCTTTGTCCTTGACTCGCCAGTCCAGGCCCCCGTGCGACTCGCGCTCCGAGGTCTCCGGCAGGCCGAGCGCGATGCGCCGGACGTCGTCCACCGTCGCCATGTTCGGAACTGTAGCCCGGCAACTGCCTGCCCGAGTCCGGGCTTATGCGAACGAGGGACTCGGGCAGGCGGCCCGCGATCAGACGATGAGCTCCTCGGGCACCATCCACTGCAGGACGTAGGGGGTATTCACCGGATGGCCGGCGCCGTTGGTGCACTCGACGTGGATCGCCGGGATCAGATCCTGATTCCAGTCCTCGACCTGGCAGTGGGCGTCGTGCGTGCTGACCGCGCTAACTTGCACGTCTCCGCCTATGAACGGGTACTCGCCGCCTGACCCAGGCAAGGCCACCTCGTAGAAGCCGGCCGAAGACTCCTCCGCCACCGCCTCCGCCCCACGGGTGCTGTAGTAGTGCTCGGTGGGCGCGGTGATGCCGCTACGTCCGGAGAACAACGCGTTCGCGTCAACGTCGCGGTTCAGGCCAAGCACGTTATTGGTGCTCGCGTAAAGCACGTCAAACCGCCGGTTCTGGCGGCTGCCCGTCGGCGAGTAGCAGTCCACATCGACTACCTCACCGGACTTGGAGCCGGTCCAGCCGGCCAGCACGCAGTTACCACCGCCGGCGCCGAACGGGGTGACCTCCGCCGTGCCGTGCACGCCTGACGACTTCGGGCCGGGGAACGTGACCTGATAGCGTCCGGTGCCGAGATGCTTCACCCGGTTGGTCTTGTGCGATGAGTTGTACTGACCAAGGCCGGTGAGGTTGCTCGAGCGGGTAGCGGCGTCAACCCACGAATAGTCGAACACCCCGGCCGGCTTCGAATGGGGCTCAGTAATCGTGACGTCGAATTCTTGAGAGCTTGTATCGAGCGTCCCGCCTGGCTTGTAGCACGAGACGTCAATGTCCTCGGTACCACTCACCTCGCCCCAGCCTAGGATCGCGCAGGTGTCAGTGGTGTCGTAGCTGGACACCTGCACGTCGCCGGTCTCGTTGATCGACTGCAGCCCGTTGAAGGAGACCTGGTAGATGCCGGTCGCCGGGGTGTTGGGCAGCACCGACACGGCACCGCCTGAGGTGCTGTAGGTGTAATAAGTTCCTGATCCGCCGCCGGACCAGTAGTAACCGGCTGCCGCGTTCTTCGCGCCGATGGCCGGCACCTGCCGGCCCGCCGGATGGCCGTACGGATATTGCGGCATGCCGCGCACTGGATGCGCCTGCGTGCGGGCAGCACTCGCCGGGCTAGCTATGCCCAGAAATGCGAGCGCTGTGATGGCTACCGATGCGGTGGCGCTGATTAGGATCCTGGTTCTCACTGCCGGGTCCGCTCCTTGGTTACAACGCGGGCAGAACTGCCTTTCCGCCCAGTCTGTCCTCGGTGCGGCGCGGGACGGCGCCAGGTGAGACTAAATAGAGACTGGGAAGGAACGTCTGCAGCCGCGGGGAACGGCGCGGGATCAAGCGCGTTGAGCGATCCCTGGTGCGCCTTAAGGATAATGGTTGTATGGCCGATCTCTATCACGACAGGTGGATCACCTGCACCGACGACGCGATCGTCATCCGCTGGTACTACCTCTGGGGCCCCAAGCGGATTCCGTATGCGGCCATCCGCTCGGCTAAGCGCGTTGACCTCGGCTCGTTTCGCGGCAACCTGCGCATCTGGGGCACGGCCAATCCGCGCTACTGGGCGAGTCTTGATCCGAGCCGGCCCGGGAAGTCAGCCGCGCTGATCCTCGACACCGGGACTTCGGTCAAGCCGTTCATCACTCCAGACGATGTGCCGGCCGTCTCGAACATCCTGCTCGAACACGCGCACCTGGCAAGCGTCCCGTACGACGGCGCAGGTCCCTACCTCTAACCTTCCCGGCAGGGTGGCCGGTCGGCCATCCGCCTGACAGCTGCCCGCATCGTAAGATCGAGGCGATGCGACGCGAGTCTGCCACCGTGGTCGGGCTGACCGGCCAGCTAACCAGCGGCGTCCTTGCTGACCTGGACCGCTCCGGCAACATCTCTGTCGTGCGAGCACCCGCAGCGGTCCCGGCCAAGCCCGACGCCGCTAAGGCAGGCGCGTCGTCAGCCGGCTGGGAGTCGGGAGCGCATGCCATGCTGGAGGCAGCGCGTCGCCGGTCGACGTTCGTGCTAGTGGCGGAGGATCCGCTCGCTGGTGTAGCGGCGGCCTGGAGGACGATGTGGGAGCCTGCCGCATCGCCGGGAGCGCCCGCAGTATTCGAGGCAAACGCTGCCGAGGCCCTCGACGCCTGGCGCCACAAGAAGTTCGAACTGCCGGACTACTACCTCGTCGCTGCTCCGATGCAGCGCAGTGTGACCGGGCCTGACTTCTACCTGGGACCGGTGCGCGCGCTGCGACCGCGCAGGGTTGCGGTCGCAGGCCTGCCTGACACCGCGGATGCCCCGGCTCAGGCTGTGCTCCTGCTGGACACCCTGAGATCGCTGGAGCACGGCCCGTGGTGGCCGCCTCTGGACGAACTGCTTGACGCTGCCCGCGGCTTCTACGCCGGCGCTCTAGCCCAGACGTCCGCCGCCGGACCCGGCAAGGTAGACCCGTGACAGTCCGGCCGCCGCTGGCTGAGCGGTTTGACTTGCAGCCGCAGCCCAAGGCGGCTGGCCGGCCAGATCATCGCCGCTGCTAGCCTGACCTGCGGTCGACACTAAGGCAAGGGCCAGCGCGAAGGCGGATGCCAGTGCGCCCGGGCAGGAGGCGCGGAGTCAGGTGCTGTCTGACGGAACGGTGTTCTCCGCTGGCTCAGTGCTGCCAGCGGACTCGTTCGTCGCCCTCGGTGACAGCTTCACCGAGGGAGTCGGTGATCCGTACCCGGACGGCACAATGCGCGGCTGGGCTGACCGCTTCGCCGCAGAACTGGCGGCCGCCTCGCCCGGACTGCGCTATGCGAACCTCGCGATCCGCGGCAAGACGCTCCAGCAGGTCGTCGATGACCAGATTCCGGCTGCCGTTGCTCTGGCAGCCGACCTGGTGAGCATCGCTGCGGGCGGTAACGATTTGCTCCGCCCGAAGGCCGATCCGGATGCCCTGGCCGCAGTCTTCGACCACGCCGTCACTACGCTCCGCCAGGCGGGCAGCCAGGTCATGCTGTTCACCGGGTTCGATCCAGGCGGCTTCCCGGTGATCAGGCTGATCCGCGGCAAGGCTGCCGCATTCAATGCGCAGCTGCGAGACATCGCCCGCAAGCACGGCTGCCTGCATGTCGACCTCTGGTCGATGCGGGTGCTCGCCGATCGGCGGGAATGGTGCGGCGACCGGCTGCATCTGGCAGCGGACGGCCACCGCCGGGTCGCCCTCCGCGCCTGCGAGATAGCAGGCGTCCCGGTAACGGCGGACTGGCGGGAGCCACTGCCCCCGGACCCGGCCGGCGCACCGGGCTGGCTCGCGGCCCGGCAACAGGACATCTGCTGGGCCCGGACCTACGCGGCGCCGTGGCTCCAGCGGCGGTTGCGCGGCACCTCCAGCGGGGACGGAATGCAGCCGAAGCGCCCCGGCCTAACGCCCGTCGAGGCGCAGTGGCCCGGCGCGACGGTTATCCGATGACGAAGTCGCCGGTCCGAAACTCGCTAGTGCGACGGCGGAAGTCAAACGTGAAGCCTGGCCACAGCGTCAGGTTGCGGCCCTCGCTGTCCAGGTACCAGCTGGAGCAGCCGGAACCCCACACCGTGCCCGGTAGCTTGCGCTGGAGTTCTGCGTTGTAGGCGGCGGCCACCTCGGGGCGCACCTCGAATGCGCCGCCCCCGGCGTGAGTCTTGGCGATGCCGTCGGCGATGTAGTTCAGCTGGCTCTCGATCATCAGCAGCATCGAGGAGTGGCCAAGCCCGGTGTTCGCGCCGGTGAGCTGGAAGTAGTTGGGGAAGCCCGGTACCACCGTGCCGAGGTAGGTGCAGCCGAACGCGTCGGCAAGGGTCTCGCCGTTCTTGCCGGTGACCTTGGCGAACGTCGGGTTGTCCGTGACACGGAAACCAGTGGCCAGGATCACCGTGTCGACGGGATGCTCAGCACCGTCGGCGGTGACGACCGCATCCGGCCGGAACTCGATGATCTTCTCTGTGACGAGACTGACGTTGTCCTTCGCGAGCGCCGGGTAGTAGTCGTTCGACGGCAGGACGCGCTTGCAGCCGAGGGCGTAGGTCGGCGTCAGCTGGGCGCGCATTGCCGGATCAGCTATCGCGCTCTCCATGTGCTTGCGCCAGGCAGCCTCGACTCGCTTGAGGATCCGCGGATTCTTAACGAAGCCGAGCACGAGAAGCTCGCGCATCCAGTAGATCGCCGCTCTGGACGCGCGCTGGCTCGCGGGCACCATCCGGTAGAGGGCCTTGACCTGAGGCTTCACCCGATGATTCGTGTGCGGGACGACGAACGGCGCGGTGCGCTGGAACACGGTCAGGTGCTCGACCTGAGACTGGATCGACGGCACTATCTGGATCGCAGACGCGCCGGTGCCGACCACCGCGACCCGCCGCCCGGCGGCTTGCCAGCTGCCGTCCCACCGGGCCGAGTGCATGATGGCGCCGCCGAAGAACTCGATGCCGGGGATATCTGGCAGCGATGGCTCCACCAGCGCGCCGACGCCGGCAATGAGATACCGGGCGGCGAAAGTCCCGGCGGTCGTGCTGACGTGCCACCTTCTCGCGCCGTCATCCCAGCGCGCGCCGGTGACCTCGTGACCGAACCTCAGGTACTGCGCAAGCCCGTGCTTGCTGGCCACCGAGCGCAGGTAGGCCCACAGTTCCGGCTGGGACGGGAAGGACTCGCTCCAGTCCGCCCTGGGCTCGAACGAGTACGAGTACAGGTTGGACTGAACATCGCAGCGGCAGCCGGGGTAAGTGTTGTCGCGCCAGGTTCCGCCGACGTCGCTGGCGCGCTCAAGGATCACCATGTCGGAATAGCCGGCCTGCTTCAGCCTGATGGCCGCGCCGAGGCCGGAGAATCCGGCCCCGATGATCAGGAACGTGACCTGCTCAGCCTGCTCGGCCTGCATGGCGCCTCCAGACGGCGTCGATCGACTAACGGTGTTTACCGCTCCCAGGTTAGGGCGGCAGCCGGCCTGATCGCCAGGCACGCGGCAGCCGCGTCAGGTACGACCAGCGGTATTCAGCTTGCCTGCGCCCGGCCGGCCGTGGTGGGCTGCACGCTGTGGATATTCAAGCGGTGCGGGCCGCTTTCGATGCTCAGATCCGGCGCAAGGCGGCAGCGGACGAACCGGGCGCGGTCGTCGAGGCTGATGACGGGGTGCTTCGCTGGGTAGCTCCGGGCACCGAGACCTCCTGCATTATCTGGTCCGCGCTCAGCGACAGCACAGCTGACGCCGTGATCGCCGCGCAGAAGGCCTACTTCACTAGCCGTGGCACGCCGGTCGAATGGAAGTACTACGACTATGACCGGCCCGCCGACCTCCCGGCCCGGCTCGTCGCCGCCGGATTCGAGCCGGACGACGAAGAGGTCATGCTGGTAGCCGAGACAAGCTCGATCGACTCTGCGGTGGTGCTCCCGGACGGAGTCCGGCTCGTCCCGGTCACCGACAAGGCCGGGCTCGCGGCCATGATGAGGGTGCATGACCTGGCCTTCACGGAGCACCCGTCGCCTGAACTCGAAGACCGGCTGCGCGACCAGCTCGGGTCCGAGCAAGTCCAGATGGTCGTCGCCATGGCCGGCGACGAGCCCGTCAGCGCGGCCAGGGTCGAGTTCGTCCCGGGCACCGAGTTCGCGGGCCTGTGGGGTGGCGGCACGGTGCCGGCCTGGCGGCAAAGAGGCATCTTCAGGGCCCTGGTCGCCTACCGGGCCGGCCTCGCTGCCGCCCGCGGCTACCGGTATCTCCAGGTCGACGCGCTGCCGACGAGCCGGCCGATCCTGCTGCGGCTGGGCTTCCAGTCCGTGGCACGCACAACGCCGTACGTCTTCACGCCGGAAGTGCCAGACGGCGCCTGACGGACGTCGGAGCCGGCCAGCGCAGCAGGGTCGCGGACTGAGACCATAGACCCGTGGTAGAGCTGAAGTCACCAGCCGAGATTGAGGCGATGCGGTCGGCCGGCCGCGTGGTCGCGACCGCGCTGCTCCAGATGCGCAAGCAGGCCGCTGTGGGCGTCAGTCTGCTCGAGCTTGACGAGGTGGCCAGGGCGGTACTGGCCACCTGCGGAGCCACGTCGCCGTTCCTGCACTACCAGCCGAGCTTCGCGCATACCCCGTTCCCGGCCGTGATCTGCTCCTCGGTGAACGACGCGGCGCTGCACGGCATCCCCGGCCCGTACCGGCTGGCCGATGGCGACCTGCTGAGCATCGACTTCGGCGCCACACTCAACGGATGGACAGGTGACGCCGCGATCTCGCTCACCGTGGGCACGCCCCGGCCAGCGGATCTGCAGCTGATCGACACGGCGGAACGGGCGCTGGCAGCCGGGATCGCAAAGGCCGTGCCGGGCGGGCGGCTCGGCGACATTTCTGCCGCCATCGGGGCCGTTGCGCGGCAGGCGGGCTACGGGCTGCACACCGACTTCGGCGGG
The DNA here is from genome assembly GCA_963831615.1 of uncultured Actinomycetota bacterium. Classification (GTDB taxonomy): domain Bacteria; phylum Actinomycetota; class Actinomycetes; order Streptosporangiales; family Streptosporangiaceae; genus JAJYUU01. The sequence goes on from CAWHQU010000013.1 coordinate 226,195, forward strand.
CACGGTGTCGGGCGCACGATGCACGAGTCGCCGTCGGTGCCGAATGACGGCAGGGCCGGACGGGGCATGAAGCTCGAGGCCGGGCTGGTGATCGCTATCGAGCCGTGGTTCATGGCCGGCGGCAACGACAGCTACCGGGTCGACCAGGACGGCTGGACGCTGCGCAGCGGCGACGGCAGCCGGGCCGCGCACGTCGAGCACACAGTCGCCATCACGACTGACGGACCGCGTATCCTCACCGCGCCCTGAGGCTGGGCCATCCGGGCCACGCCCGCGAATCACCTGCGGCGGGTGATGCCGCAACCGAGGCCTGCCCTGCAGCCTGTGAGAGTTCTGCAGGCTGCGATGACCGAGGGGGCCGCAGTGGCCAAGACCGATGACACGTTCGTCTACCTCGCGACGTATCCAGACGAGACCGCCGCGCGAGCCGACTATCAGGCAGTCAAAGAGCTGCACGCGAGCGGCCTGGTCGGGGCCTACGACGCGGCCGTGGTCACCAAGGATGCGCACGGCCACGTGCATGCCAATAAGGACGAAACGGCCACGCGTCACGGAGCCTGGTGGGGCATCGCGGCCGGCGCCGCCGTGGGGCTCCTGTTCCCGCCTTCCGTCCTCGGGGTGGCAGCGGCAGGCGGGGTTATCGGGGCCGTCAGCGGCCACCTGGCCAAGGGCATGTCCCGGTCCCGGGCCAAGGAACTGGGCGATTTCATCGATCCCGGCGAGGCAGGACTCGTCGTTGTCGGCGACGCCAAGATCGAGCAGGCTATCCAGAAGGCCGTGACCAGGGCTGAGAAGGAGACCGCCGAGGAGCTGGGCGTCGATCCGAAGGAGATCGACAGAACACTCCAGCAAGCCATCGCGGAGATGTAGCACCGCCCTAGCCGCCTCGCTTGACCCCGCCCGGGCCGACTGGCAGGTTCTCTGCTGACAGGCTGGGGCTAAGTGACGGCGGGCGGCGATCATCATGGGCAAGCTGGACCACAAGCGCGCGGTAATCACCGGGGCGGCAAGCGGCATCGGCGAGGCGACGGCCAGGCTGTTCATCGCAGAGGGCGCATCCGTCGTGCTAGCCGACGCCGACGAAGCGCGCGGCAAGCGCATTGCGGGCGAGCTTGGCGAGCGGGCCAGTTTTGCGGCCACCGACGTCTCGCGTGAGGACGATGTCGACCAGGCGGTCGCAACCTGCGTAAAGGTTTTCGGCGGGCTCGACATCATGTTCAACAACGCCGGCGTGCCAGGTTCGGCCGGCGGCATCGAGGAGATCGATGCGAAGACCTGGGATCGCACCATCGCCGTGCACCTGCGCGGCGTCTTCCTCGGGATCCGCGCCGCTGCCAGGATCATGCGGCCGCAGGGTCATGGCAGCATCATCAACACCTCGAGCGTGGCCGCCAGCCGGGCCAACATGGCGGGGCACGATTACAGCGCCGCCAAAGCTGCCATCACGCATCTCACCGTGACCACAGCGAACGAACTCGGCGAGCACGGCGTGCGCGTGAACGCCGTCTGCCCGGGCGCGATCGCGACGTCGATCTTCGGCCGCGCGGCGGGCCTTGACGGCGAAGAGGCGCAGCGCACCGTCGACTTCATGGCAACCGTGCTGAGCGACGCCGCACCAATCCGCCGGGTCGGACGGCCCGCGGACGTCGCAGAGACCGTGCTGTGGCTGGCCAGCGATGCGTCCGGGTTCGTGACCGGTCAGGCAATCGCGGTTGACGGCGGGCTGCTCACCGGCTCGCTGCGCCGCAACGCCCCGATGGCCCGCGGGGAAGTGCTCGAACTCATCAGGCAATCCGCGCAGCAGTGACCGGGGCGAGCGGGGTGGCCCGGATCGCGCATCCCTGGGGCATGGGGTAATTGGCAGCCCGACCGGTTCTGGCCCCGTTAGCCTGGGTTCGAGTCCTGGTACAACGAACTGGAGAGAAGCGATGAGTGCGCCGGTCACCGAGATCGACCCCCGGTTCAGCGACCCGGACGCAGCAGCCTCGGAATGGAGCGAGACGCTGCGGGTGATTGAGTCGGCAGAACTGTTCTGGACCTGCACGGTCCGCGGCGACGGCCGGCCGCACGTGACTCCGCTGGTCGCCGTCTGGCTCGACGGCGCACTGCACTTCTGCACCGGAGCGGGCGAGCAGAAGAACGTCAATCTCGGCACGAACGCGCACGTAGTCCTGATGACCGGATGCAACAGCTGGGACGAAGGCCTCGATGTCGTAGTCGAGGGAGATGCTGTCAAGGTCACCGACAGCGCCCGCCTCGGCCGCCTGGCCCAGGCATGGACTGCCAAGTGGGACGGCCGCTGGCAGTTCGGGGCCGGCGATGGCTGCTTCCGCGACGAGGATGGCCATGAGGCGCTCGTGTACGCAGTCCGGCCCGCCAAGGTGCTCGCGTTCGCGAAGGGCAGCTTCGGCCATACACGGCACCGCTTCTGAGCACACAGCCGGGCCGCTGACCCGGAAGCCCATGGCGCGGTGGAGCTGGTGCCCGGACATGCAGTGAGGCCAGGCCCGGCGGGGGGACGGGCCCGGCCTCACTGGTCGGGTTCGCCTGCTCTCCTGCCCGTAAACGGGCGGGAGCAAGCGGGTCTTCGGTTGTCACGCGGCGTGCCGCCGCTGGCTGGCGCCGCAGTCAGCTCGCGTAGTCCAGCAGCGGCTGAGCACGGCTCGGGTGCCGGAGCTTGGAGAGCGACTGCTTCTCGAGCTGCCGGATCCGCTCCCGTGTCAGACCTAGCGCCTTGCCGATCTCGTCAAGCGTGTGCGGGTTGCCGTCGTACAGACCAAAACGCATTGACATGATCGTCGCTTCCCGCGGCGTCAGCGCGTCTAGAGCATGCCGCAGCTGATCTGCCATGATCTGGCGGTCAACAAGCTCGCCCGCCTCCGGCGCGTCGATGTCCTCGATCAGGTCGCCGATGCTGGTCTCGCCGTCCTCGCCGATCGTGGAGTCAAGGCTGATCGGCTGCCGGCTGGTGCGCAGCAGCTCCTCAATCTGGTCCGGCGTCCGGTCTAGCTCGACAGCCAGCTCCTCGGGAGTTGGCTCACGCCCGAGCCGCTGGTGCATGTCCCGCTCGACCCGGCTCAGCTTGCTCAGCATCTCCAGCACATGCACCGGCAGCCGGATAGTGCGGGCGGAGTCAGCGAAGCCGCGCTGGATCGCCTGCCGGATCCACCACATCGCATAGGTGGAGAACTTGTAGCCCTTGGTGTAGTCGAACTTCTCGACCGCGCGGATCAGGCCGAGGTTGCCCTCCTGGACTACGTCCAGCAGTGACAGGCCGCGATCGGAGTACTTCTTCGCGACCGATACCACCAGCCGCAAGTTGGCCTCCAGCATGTGAGCCTTGGCTCGCCTGCCGTCCTCGGCGACCGCCTCCAGATCGGCGCGCAGCTGCTTGGACAGCCGGTGCTCGGTCTCCAGCTTGTGCTCGGCGTACAGCCCTGCCTCGATGCGCTTGGCGAGGTTAACCTCTTGCTCGGCGGTCAGCAGCTGCCGGCGCCCGATGGACTTGAGGTAGGTGTGCACGGAGTCGCCCATGACCGAGGTCTGGTCGTCCAGGTCAGTCTCGGGCGCGCTCACGCTGGCCTCATCAGCGGCCCGTTCAGTGGCCCGCACGACCCCTGCCTGCGCCATCGCGGCGACGTCGACGTCGGCGATCCGGGCGTCGGCAAACTCAGCAGTGTCAGGCACCGCCGTTGCGGACTGGTCGGGGGCGGTCTCAGCCCCGTCGGCGGGCTCGTTACCGAGTACCACGCCGGCCTCGGTGAGCTCGCGGATAATGGAACGGGCCTCCGTCGGGGACACTCGCGCCTGGTCAAAGGCATCGCGAAGTTCGGGCAGGGACAGAAAGCCCTGGCCACGGCCGCGCTGGATCAGCTCGTCCACGTGGGTCGTGGTTTCCTCATCCTCGCGGGCAGCAAGTGCAGTCGCTGTCCTCGGCATGAGACACCTCCCTTCGTGGGCGCATAACACGCATGCGCTGGTTGCCGCGCCCTGCCGGGCACGAGACTCTTTCTTCGGCGGGGACCCTCAGCGGACTTGGCAGTGCGCGCCTCGGGCACTATCTTGTAACGCACGAGGCGGCTAATTGTTCCCGCCTATTTGCCGTGCGCCTGGTTCGCGACGTCCTGAACAGGGTCAACTGCGCTGTACCCCGATTCGACGCAACTCCGCACGGTCCGGCTTCCCGGACGGCAGTAGCGGAAATTCTGGCACAAATACCAGTTTCCTGGGTGCTGCACGCGCGGAAACAACCTCGCGGACGGCTGACCTGAGCCGGTCCAGCTGCGGCGGGCCGCCCGCATCCGCTGGTACCACGAATGCCGTAACGACCTCACCCCACTCCGGGTCAGGCAGTCCGACTACTACAACGTCAGCAACGCCCTCGCACGTTCCCAGGACGGCCTCGACCTCGCCCGGCACGACTTTCTCGCCGCCGGTGTTGATCACGTCATCAGTCCTGCCCCGGATCACCAGGCTGCCGTCAGGACCGAAGGCGCCGAGGTCAGCGGTGCGGAACCAGCCGCCGTCGAGAGCCGCCGCAGTTAGCTCTGGCTGCCCGAGATAACCGGAGAAGAGCACCGGCCCGCCGATCTCTACCTGCCCGCCGGACCCGACGCGCACCTGCACATAGTCGAGGGGAACGCCCGCGTACACACAACCGCCGCATGTCTCGCTCATGCCGTAAGTGGTGATCACCCGCCAGCCCGCGGCCCGTGCATCCGCCAGCAGGCTGCCGGTTGCCGCGGCTCCGCCAAGCAGGACTGTCTTGACAGGACCCGGGCCGGCGCCCGCGTCGAGCAAGCGGCGTAGCTGCGTCGGGACGAGGGAAACGTGCGCGCAGCCGCTGGCCGTCAGGACCTCGGGACTGACGGCTGGCACGAGCAACGGGTCAGTTCCGGCCAGCAGCGAGCGGACCAGCACTCCGATGCCGGAAATGTGGAATGTCGGCAGGCAGCACAGCCACCGCTCGCCGGGACCGGCGCCGATCCGGCGCAGCGACGCTGCCGCCGACGTCGTGAGGGCCGCCGCGCTGAGCTGCACACCCTTCGGCGCTCCGGTCGATCCCGAGGTCGCGATGACCACTGCCGTGTCTTCAGCGAGTCCCGGGTCAGCGTTGAGTCCTGGCCGGGGGCTGCCTCGACGAGTCACCCCGACAGTGCTCGTTCCGGCCATGGTCTCGATCGTGGCGGGCGCGAATTCCTCGAGCGTGCGGACGAGCGCCGCCTCAGGCAGGTCCGGATCAAGCGGCAGGATGGCCGGGCCCGATCCGTCCAGAGCGGCGGCCAGCGCGGCCAGCATCCGCCCGCCGGCCGAGGGCGGGAACTGGACCGCGTGCAAGTGCCTCGACGTCACGGACGTAAGGTTAACCGGGCAGATCAGGGCAACAGCAGGAGGACGCGCGGTGATCGACTGGAAGGCTTCGGGGCTGGCGGATGGGCAGGATTACACCGACATCCGGTACGAGTCCGCCGAAGGGATCGCCAAGATCACCATCAACCGGCCGGAGGTGCGGAACGCGTTCCGGCCGACCACCCTGTTCGAGCTGTCGCACGCGTTCAACGTGGCCAGGGACGACGCCGAGATCGGTGTGATCATCTTCACTGGTGAGGGCGACAAGGCCTTCTGCTCGGGCGGTGACCAGCGCGTCCGCGGCGACGACGGCTACAAGGACACCCGCGGGGTCGGCCGTCTGAACGTGCTCGACCTGCAAGTGCAGATCAGGCGCACGCCGAAGCCGGTCATCGCAATGGTGGCTGGCTACGCCATCGGCGGCGGCCACGTGCTGCACGTCTGCTGTGACCTGACGATCGCGGCCGACAACGCGATCTTCGGGCAGACCGGTCCCAAGGTCGGCTCATTCGACGGGGGCTACGGGTCGTCGCTGCTGGCGGCCACCGTCGGGCTGAAGAAGGCGCGGGAGATCTGGTACCTGTGCCGCCAGTACTCCGCTCAGGAGGCGCTGCAGATGGGCCTGGTCAACGCGGTGGTTCCGCTCGACCAGCTGGAAGAGGAGACGGTCAGCTGGGCGCGCGAGATGCTGGCCAAGTCACCGCTCGCGCTGCGCATGCTCAAGGGAGCGCTGAATGCGTTTACCGACGGTGCGGCCGGCCTGCAGCAGTTCGCCGGCGACGCGACGATGCTGTACTACATGAGCGAGGAGGCGCAGGAAGGCCGGGACGCCTACGTCGGCAAGCGCGCGCCCGATTTCAGCAAGTTCCCGCGCCGGCCGTGACCGGCCCTGTGCCCCGTATCGACGCGGGGCTGGCCGCTGAGTTGCTGCCGACGGTTCGCGCGTTCGCGATCCCGATGCCAACCAGGTTCCGCGGTGTGACAGTGCGCGAGGGGGCCCTGCTGCAGGGTCCTGCTGGATGGGGCGAGTTCTCGCCGTTCGCCGAGTACGGGCCGCGCGAATGCGCTCGCTGGCTGTCCTGCGCGCTCGAAGCGGCCGCATACGGCTGGCCCGCGCCGGTCCGCGACACCGTGCCGGTGAATGTGACTGTGCCTGCGGTCGGCGCCGAGCAGGCTTACAAGATCGTTGCCGAGTCGGGCTGCCGGACCGCGAAGGTCAAGGTCGCGGAGCGCGGCCAGAGCGACGCCGACGACATCGACCGGGTCACCGCCGTCAGGGACGCGATCGGGCCGGATGGCAAGGTGCGCGTCGACGCCAACGGCGGCTGGACGGTCGAGCAGGCACAGCGGCAGCTCACCGCATTGTCGGCGGCCGGCCTGGAGTACGCCGAGCAGCCGTGCGCGACGCTGGCCGAGCTCGCTGAGCTCCGCCGCCGTGTCGACGTGCCGCTGGCAGCGGACGAGTCGATCCGCCGGGCCCAGGACCCGTTGAAGGTCCGCGCGGCCGGCGCCGCTGACATCGTCGTGCTGAAGGCGCAGCCGCTCGGCGGCGTGCGGTCAGCGCTGGAGATCGCCGAGCAATGCGGGCTGCCGGTGGTTGTGTCTAGCGCTGTGGACACCTCGGTCGGGCTGGCGGCCGGGGTTGCGCTGGCAGCCGCGCTGCCGGAACTGCCGTACGCCTGCGGGCTGGCCACGATGAGCCTGCTGGCCGGCGACGTGACCGCCGATCCGCTCACCGAGACCCGCGGCGAGCTGCCAGTGCGGCCCGCCGTCGTCGACGAGGCGGCGCTGGCGAAGTACGAAGTGGACCCGGCAGGCTGGCGGGACCGGCTGCTGGCCGCGGCCGAGTACCTGCCCCGGTAGTGACCGGTCCCATGGCTCCGGACGGCACTGGCGCGATCAGCGCCAGCGCAGTCAACGCCTCCACTGCGCTCGCCACTGTGCTGGTGGACGAGTTCATCCGGTGCGGGCTTCGTGACGCGGTTATCGCGCCGGGATCGCGCAGTGCCCCGCTCGCGCTGGCGCTCCACAGCGCTGCTACGGCGCCAGGCTCGCCGCTGCGCCTCCATGTGCGGATCGATGAACGGTCGGCATCATTCCTCGCGCTGGGCATTGCGAAAGCTTCCGGTCGCCCGGTGGCGATCGTCACGACGTCCGGGACGGCGGCCGCGCACTGCCACGCCGCGGTGATCGAGGCTGACGAGGCTGGCGTGCCGCTGCTCGTACTCACCGCCGACCGGCCGCCTGAGCTGCGCGGCACCGGCGCGAACCAGACGATCGACCAGCTCAAGCTTTATGGCGTGCGCGGTCCGCTGGTTCTGCGAGGCGGGCGTGCCGGAGAACCGCCCCGGCCAGGTCGGTTACTGGCGTTCGCTGGCCTGCCGGGCGTGGTTTTGTGCAGCCGGGGCGGGGGCGACCGGGAGCAGGGTCGCCTTCCCTGGCCCGGTTCATCTCAACTTGGCATTCCGGGAGCCGCTGGTGCCCGGTATTGCCGACCCGGGCGCTGCTGCCAATGCGGAGTGGTGCGAGCCGCTGACGGGCCGCCCCGGCGGAGCCGCCTGGACTGAGTTCGCGGCCGAGGCAGGTGCCGATGACCAGCCCGTTCCCGCCCTGATTCTGGACTGGACCCAGCGCGGCGTCGTCGTCGCAGGTGACGGCGTTCCTGATCCGGTGGCGCTGGCGGCACTCGCGGCGCAGGCAGGCTGGCCGCTGCTGGCCGAACCCTCCTCCGGCGCCCGGCTGGGACCGGCTGCGCTCAGCTCGTATCCGTACCTGCTCGACGCGCCGGGCTTCGCGGGCGAGCACCAGCCGGACCTGATCATCTCTGCCGGCCGCCCTGGCCTGTCCCGCGGGCAGCTCGCGCTGCTGCGCGCGGCCGGCGCCCGTAATGTCGTGCTCAGCCAGGGACCCGGTCACTGGTCTGACCCGGCCCGGACGGCTAGCGAGGTTGCCGCGAGTGCCGGATTGCGCGGCGTTCCCGAGCCCGGGCCGGCCGGAACCGTGCAGTCGGACTGGCTGAGGTCCTGGCTCGCGGCCGACGCGGCCGCGCGGCGAGCCGCTGATGAAGTGCTCGCGGCCGACGGCCGCCTTAGCGAGCCGTTGCTCGCACGCGAGGTGGCCGCCGCGCTGCCCGCGGGCGCCCTGCTCTGGGCTGCCTCCAGCATGCCGGTCCGGGACCTGGACCGGCACATGACCGCGCGGCCGGACCTGCGGGTCCTCGCGAACCGGGGGACGAGCGGGATCGATGGCCTGGTTTCAGCTGCGATCGGTGCTGCCCTTGCGCATCAGGCGGCTGGAGGCGGACCCGCCGTGGCCCTGCTTGGCGACCTTGCCCTGCTGCACGACGCGCCGGGACTGCTGCTCGGCCCGCTGGAGCCGAGGCCTGACCTCTGCCTGATCGTCGTCAACAATGACGGCGGCGGGATCTTCTCCACCTTGGAGCAGGCGGCGTTCCCTGACGCGTTCGAGCGGGTATTCGGAACGCCGCACGGCGCCGACGTGTCAGCGCTTGCCGCCGCGGCCGGGTTGCCGTATATCCGGCTGGAGCAGGCGGATGAGTTGCCGGCCGTCCTTTCGGGAGGTGGCCTGCGGGTTGCCGAGGTACGCACCGACCGGGCCGAAGGCGCCAAGCTGCGCAGCGCGATAGCCGAAGCCTGCGCGGCCGCTATCGCGGGCGCCGACTGAGCGCGCACCACGCTCGCCCCGACACGCCCCGGGACGCGCACCCCCTCGACCATTCATGGGATTGCTTCGACACCGCCCGCTCGACGATCGCCTGAAGCCTGGCCGCGTGCGCGCCGTGCCAGTACACGCGGCCGCAAGCCTGGCATTGCGCGAATTCCTGGTAGGTACGCCGCGTGCCCGGTTCGAGCAACGACTCCACGGCGGGCTTAGCGACCGGCTGAAGTCGTCCGTTACAGGCAGTGCAGCGCGTCCACGGCGCGAGCGGCAGAACGAACCGGTCCAGCACGTCGCGAAGCTGATCGTCTGGGCGAGCGCCGTGCACGTATGCTCCGGCCCAGAGCTTCCGCCGGCATAGCAGGCCGCGGTCTTGGGTCAGCAGCACCCGCCGCTGCGCGTTGGCCTGGCTGACCAGATCGTCGTCGGCGGCGTCGTTGGTGTAGGCGGTATCAAGCCCGATCAGCCGCAGCCGCCGCGCCAGCGCACCCAGGTGGACATCGAGGACGAAGCGCGCCGACTCCAGCGGCTGCGGTCGTGCCACGGCGCGTACCTCAATGACGTCGCCGCTGCACGGCCGGTATCCGTGCTGTTCCGGGTTCCCGTTGACGGTCATGCTGCCGACTTCGGTACGCGGCACGCCAAGCGATTCCACCAGGTGCCCGATTGTCGAGACTCCGTCGCACGTGACCGTAACCCGGTCAGCCCGCCGGCTGGCCCGAAGAAACATGCGCAATTCAGCCGGAATTGTGACGACTGCCTCCGGCTTGCCCATCCCGGTAGCCTTCCCTGGCACGCTGCATGGTCACCTGCGAATCGCCTGGCGGCTAGCGGAGACTGTGACTATGCCGCCTGGTGAGGACCAGTACGACCTCGAGCGCTTTGTCGCTGCTCAGAATGCCGGCCAGACGTATCAGCAGGCAGTCGCTGAGCTGAGGCAGGGCAGGAAGACAAGTCACTGGATGTGGTTCGTGTTCCCGCAGATCGCCGGACTCGGGCAGAGCCCGACCTCCAGGATGTACGCGATCAGCTCGCTTGCTGAGGCCCGCGCCTACCTTGCCCATCCCGTGCTCGGCCCGCGGCTGGAGGAGTGTGCCGAGATCGTCTGCGGGATTCAGGGCCGCAGCGCCGGCCAGATTCTCGGCGGGATCGATGCGCTGAAACTGCGCTCGTCAGCGACCCTGTTCGCGCGGGCCGATCCGGCAACGCAGGTGTTCCAGCGCGTACTTGACCAGTACTTCGACGGCCTCCCTGATCCGGCTACTGACGCGCTCATCTGACCGCAGGACGACTTCGCCAACTGAGCGTTGCTGCTGCACACTGGCGTGATGGACGCAGATCTCGTCGTCATCGGCGCCGGCGCCCTCGGCCTGAGCACCGCGCTGCACGCTGCGCTGCTCGGCAGGCGGGTTGTCGTGGTGGAGCGGCAGACCGCCGGATCGCAGGCTTCCGGACGCGCTGCGGGGTTGTTCAAGTCGGTTCAGGCTGACGAGTTGCGCACCCAGCTGGCCCGGCGCAGCATCGAGCTCGCGCTGACGTTCCCGGACTGGGCCGGCGCCGAGCTTGCGGTAACTCGCTCCGGCAGCTTCCTCATCGCGCGCACCGATCAGCACAAGGCCTACCTGCAGACCGAGGCCAGCCAGTCCGGGCGCTGGGGCGTCGACCTGCGCGAGACCGAGACCGGCGAGCTGACAAGCTGCCTGTCCTACTATCACAGCGCTCGCCGCGACGGGGCGGGCGAGGATTACTCGTTGTGGTGCCCCGAGGACGTCTATATCGCAGAGCCGATCAGCCTGATCAGCGCCTACCTGGCGGCAGGCCGGCTGCACGGCATCGAAGTGCTGGAGTCAGAGGCGGTCACCGCCGTCATCGTTTCTCGCGGCCAGGTTACGGGCGTCGAGACCACCGCGCGGTCCATCTCCGCTCCGGTGGTCGTGGACGCTGCCGGCGCCTGGACCCGGCAGGTGGCGGAGCTGGCCGGGGGAGAGGTAGCCGTCGCGCCAGTCCGGCATCAGCTCCTCATCAGCGAGCCCGCCGACGCTGTTGACCCGGCGGATCCGATCGCCCGGATCGTGGATGCGGCCGTCTACCTGCGGCCGGCGCGCGGCGGCTTGATGGCTGGCGGTTTCGAGGCGGCGCCGCTGCCGGTGGACCCGCGGACTGAAGCGCACTCGTTCAGCACCGATGACGTCCCGCTCGACATGGCCGCGCTCCAGGCCATGGCAGACCAGGTTGCCGCCGAGGTCCCGGTGGTAAGCGATGCGGTGGTGAGCGATCGGGTGGCCGTGCACCGCGGCGGCTTGTTCACGATGACGCCCGACGGCCGCTTCGTGACCGGCCCGGTGCCGGACGTGCCCGGCCTGTGGGTCGCCAGCGGCTGCAACGGCTCCGGCTTCTCGTCTTCGCTGGCTATCGGCGAGGCACTGGCCGGCTGGATCTGCGGCCGGCCAGAGCGCCTCGACATCTGTGCGCTATCGCCGGGCAGGTTCGGTCCGGTGACTGACGAAGCGCTGGTGAAGGCAGGGGTCTGGCAGTACGCGCACTATTACGACCCGGCCGTCAGCTAGCCGGCCTGGTTTGTGCCGCAACCAGGCCGAGGCTTCTGGCGTCACAGACTGTGCATGGCTGTCCGGATTCGAGGGACAATAGCGAAGCAATGACCTCGCGAAACGGCTGCCACCTGCCGGGGCCACGGTGGCGCCAGCCGGAGGAGGATCACGATGCGGCGCAAGAACGCCAGGAACGGCCTGCTAGCTGCCGCTATCGCTGCCCTCGCATTAGCAGCTGCTGGCTGCGCGGCACCCGCACATGGTGGCGGGCATGCGACGAGCAACGGCCATGCGCACACTGCCGCCAGCGGACCGCAGCTGACGATCACGCCGGCCAACGGAACCAGAGGCGCCGACCCGTCGGCAGGCGTCACCGTAACCGCGGCCCGCGGCACGCTGCGAAGCGTAACTGTGCGTTCCCGAAGCGGGAGGGTGCCCGGGTCCCTCACCGATGGCGGCAAGGTGTGGCACAGCCAGTGGGCCCTGAACGTGTCGCAGACGTACACGGTGACGGCTACGGCCTCGGGCAGCGGCGCCGTCGAGGCGACAAGCAGGTTCAGCACGCTGACGCCTCGTGACACATTCCGCACCGAGATCTTCGAGGGTTACGGGCAGACGTACGGCGTCGGGATGCCCGTCATCCTCACCTTCAGCCAGCCGATCACGGACAAGGCAGCAGTCGAGCGATCATTGCAGCTCGCGACCTCAAAGCCGATCGTTGGCGCGTGGTACTGGGATGGCAACCAGACGCTGGACTTCCGGCCCAGGGACTACTGGCCGGCCGCCACGACGGTCAGTTTCACCGGTCACCTCGATGGGGTGCAGGGCGCGCCCGGCGTGTACGGCGCGCATACTCTCACCCAGACGTTCGACATCGGCCCGTCCCTGGTGGCGATCGGGAACACCCGGACGCACCGAACGCAGATCTATTACAACGGCAAGCTGCGTTACAACTGGCCGATCAGCTCGGGCAAGCCAGGCGACGCCACGCCTGATGGCAGCTACGTCACGATCGAGAAGGGGAACCCGGTTCAGATGACCGGCCCCGGCTACAGCCTGTCGGTCCCGTGGTCGGTCCGGTTCACCTTCAGCGGCGACTACTACCACGATGCCTACTGGTCAGTCGGCGAGCAGGGCTTCGAGAACGTCAGCCATGGCTGCGTCAACCTGTCACCGGCCGACGCCGAGATCTACTACAAGCTGGCCGTCCCCGGCGACCCGATCACGATCGTCGGCAGCCCGAAGGCCGGCACCTGGAACAACGGCTGGACCGAGTGGTTCCTGAGCTGGCGGCAGTTCCTGCGGGGCAGCGCGCTGCACGAGGCGGTGCTGGCCGGCCCGGATGGCAGCACGTTCGTCAGCCCCGCATCCGTGCCCGCCTCAACCGCGACGGCGCCGCTGCTGACCTCGCCAGCTAACAACTCCGTCGTGAGGTAGCACCCGAGATCGCCGTCGGCCGCCGTCGGCGGGCTCGCGGCCGGGGCTGCTGTAGCGTCGGCAGCGAGGACGACGTTTGCCGGGGACGGAGACCACGCCGATGACGATCACGACTAGTAATCCGGGCCTGCTTGTCCTGCACCAGGCAGACGATGTCGGCGTGACGGTCGCTGGCCTGGCGGCTGGTTCGGACCTTGATTTGCCAGCGGGCCAGATACGAACCGCTGCTCCGGTTCCGCCGGGGCACAAGATCGCGTTGCGCGCGATCGCGGCAGGCGCGCCAGTGCGCAAGTACGGCCAGGTGATCGGATTCGCATCCGCTCCGATCTCGGCCGGGGAGCATGTGCACGTGCACAACCTGGTGTTCGGTGAGTTCGACCGGGCCGCCAATCCTGCCAGCGAGGTCAGCAGGCACTCCGCCGCTGCGTCGGCGGCGCCCGGCGAGCCGCTGACATTCGCCGGGTACCGGCGGGCCGACGGCCGGGTAGGCACCAGGAACTACCTGGCCGTTGTGTCGACCGTGAACTGCTCCGCGACGGTGTGCAAGCGGATCGCTCGGCAGGTCAGCGAGTCCGGTGAGCTGGACGATCTTCCGGGTGTAGACGGGGTGATCGCGCTGACGCATTCAACCGGGTGCGGGATGCAGCCCGACGGTGCCGGGATGGCGGTGCTTCGCCGGACCCTAGCCGGGTACCTGAGTCATCCGAATGTCGGCGGGGTCCTGGTACTGGGCCTGGGGTGTGAGGACAACCAGGTTCGTGCGCTCACTAGCCAGCTGGCCGGCCGGGCTGGCGTCCCGGTCGTCACCGGGACCATCCAGGACCTGGGCGGCAGCGCTGCGGCTACCCGTGCGGGGGTTACGCAGCTCCGCGCAATGCTGCCCGAGGTCGGCCGTGCCAGGCGCACCTCGTGCCCGGTATCGGAACTAGTGCTCGGCACCCAGTGCGGCGGGTCAGATGGCTACTCCGGGCTGACCGCCAACCCGGCGCTGGGCGCCGCGGTGGACATGCTCGTCGCGCACGGCGGCACCGGGATCCTTGCCGAGACCCCCGAGATCTACGGCGCCGAGCATCTGCTCGCCAGCCGCGCGGCCACGCCTGCAGTAGCCGCAGCGCTGGCGGACACGATCGCCTGGTGGCAGCGCTACACCGCGATGCATGGCGGCAGCATGGACAATAACCCCTCGCCGGGCAACAAGGACGGCGGGCTGACCACCATTCTGGAGAAGTCCCTCGGGGCGGTCGCCAAGGGTGGCACCACGCCGCTGCGGCAGGTGGTCGGCTATGCCGAGCGGCCATCCGAGCGCGGCCTGATCTTCATGGACACTCCCGGCTACGACCCGGTCAGCGTGACCGGTGAAGTCGCTGGCGGCGCCAACCTGGTGTGCTTCACCACTGGCCGCGGGTCAGTGTTCGGCTGCAAACCGGTACCTAGCCTCAAGCTGGCCACTAACAGCGAGGTGTACCAGCGGATGCCCGGCGACATGGACATCGATTGCGGCGTCATCCTGAGCGGCACGAGCGTCGCTGAGGTCGGTGCTCGCGTCTTCGCCGAACTCATAGCGGTCGCCTCGGGCAAGCCCACCAAGAGCGAGGCACAGGACTTCGGCGACGAGGAATTCGTGCCATGGCAGCTCGGCGCCGTCATGTGACATCACGTCCTGGATGCGGCGCCGGCCTCCCCCGAGTTGTGGGTGCCTAGTTGCTGGTGCGCTAGCCCCGCGAGATCGGCACTCACGATCTGCAGGCACGCCAAGCAGGGCTAGCTAACGGAAGCTGGTCAGCCCTACGATGCCGCAGTGGCGCCAGACGAAGCCGAACGGATAGACCGCCTCGAACGACAGGTTCGCTACCTGCTGCGATATGTCGGCGTGGATCCCGAGATCGCCGCGTCCGACGACGCAACCTCCGGATCCGGATACGGACGGCCGCCAGCCGCGGCCTTCGGATCCGGACTGCCGTCGCCCCTCACCTCGCCTGAGATCGTCGCGCTAGTCCAGGCCGGCAAGCCCATCCAGGCGATCAAGGTGTACCGGCAGATGACCGGAGCCGGCCTCAAGGAATCGAAGGACGTCATCGACAGCCTGCGGACCGATCTGGGCCTCACTCGGCGTCGCTAACGAAACCCCGAACTGGGCCGCCGGTAAAGCGGCCCAGTTCCTGTCTAGGCGCCCGCGGGCTTGGTGTGAATGAGCTTCTTGTTCACGAACTCGTCGATGCCGAGCGGCCCGAGTTCGCGGCCCACGCCGGAGCGCTTGGTCCCGCCGAAGGGAAGCTCAGCACCGCCGCCCTCGATCCGGTTGATCCAGACCATCCCGACCTCTAGCTTGTCGGCCACCTGCGCGGCGAGCGTCTCGTCCTCGGTCCAGACCGAGCCGCCGAGCCCGTACGAGCTGGTGTTCGCCAGCGCCACGGCCTCGTCGGCATCCTTGACCCGGTATACGACAGCCGCCGGGCCGAACAGCTCCTCACTGAATGCCCGCATCTCCGGGGTCACGTCCGACAGCACCGTCGCTTCCACGAATGCGCCCGGCCTGTCGACACGGTGCCCGCCAGTATGCACGGTCGCGCCCTTGCCCACCGCGTCGTCGATCTGGCTCATCAGGTTGACCGCGGCCTGCTCGGACGACAGCGGCCCGAAGGTGATGCCGGGATCAGTCGGGTCGCCGGTGACCTGGGCAGCCATCAGCCCCACGAACTCACTCATGAACTCCTCGTACACCGAGTCCGCCACGATCATCCGCTTGGCGGCGTTGCAGGCCTGGCCCGCGTTGGACATCCGGGCGCCGACGGCAGCCTTCGCCACCGCGGCCATGTCCGGCGCGTCCAGCACGATGAACGGGTCCGATCCGCCCAGCTCCAGCACGACCTTCTTGAGGTTCTGCCCGGCCGCAGCGGCCACTGCCGCCCCGGCTCGCTCGCTGCCGGTCACCGACACCCCGGCGATCCGCGGGTCGGCCACCATCGTGGCAACCTGCTCATTGGTGGCGAAGACGTTGATGTAAGCGTCGGCTGGAAGGCCGGCCTCGCGGAAGATCTGCGCCATCGCGAGCGCTGACTCCGGGCACTGCGGCGCGTGCTTGAGCACCACCGTGTTGCCGATCATCAGGTTGGGCGCCGCGAACCTGGCGACCTGGTAATACGGGTAATTCCACGGCATGATGCCGAGGATCGGGCCGATCGAGCTCTTGCGCACTACCGCGGTACCCGGCGTGTTGGATTGCAGCGGCTGGTCCTTGAGCAGCTCGGCCGCATTGTCCGCGTAATACTTGTAGATCGACGCGGTGAACAGCACCTCGCCCTTGGCCTGCCGGGTCGGCTTTCCCATCTCCCTGGTGATAATCGCGCCCAGCTCGTCCGCCCGCTCCGCGTGCAGCTGGCCGACGCGGGCCACAATCTGCGATCGGTGGGCCATGTCGGTGAGCTTCCAGGACGCGTAGCCGCTCGCTGCCCTGGCTAGCAGGTCGCTGATCTCGGCATCGCTGGCCGTCGGGTACTCGCTCTCGACCTTCCCGCTAGCAGGGTTGATGACCTTATAGCTCATGCTGGCAGCCTCCATGACGCACGATCCGGCGAAGTTCGCCTCGGTGGTCTCATTCTCGCGTGCCCGACCGGTAACCAGGCAATCCCGGATCCCTAACGTCCGCGAATCGTTCTACCCTGCAGCCATGACGGCAGCAGACACGACGGTAGCCGAGTACACAGTCAAGCCACTGGGTCCCGGCACCTGGGAGGCCTTCGCGCAACTCGCCGGACGGCACAACGGCGTCTGGAATGGCTGCTGGTGCACCTGGTTCCACGCCTCCCCTGCTGAGAGAGGCGGGTCCGAGCGAACCGCCGAGAGCAACCGCACGCTCAAGCAGCAGCTGGTGGCCAACGGCCGTGCACACGCCGCGCTGGTATTTGACGGCGATGCCGCGGTGGCGTGGTGTGAGTACGGAAGCCCGGAGGAACTGCCGAATATCAACCACCGCAAGGAGTACGAGGCCGAACTCGACGGGTTGCCAGACTACCGGCTCACCTGCTTCTTCGTGGATAAGAAATACCGGCGCACGGGGCTGGCAGACGTCGCGCTCCAGGGTGCTTTGCAGCTCATCGCGCAAGCGGGCGGGGGAGTCGTGGAAGCCTACCCGCAGGACACCGGCGGCCAGAAGGTGTCGGCATCCTTTCTGTATAACGGAACGCGCGGCCTCTTCGAGAAGGCAGGCTTCAGCTACGAGCGGCCCAAGGGAAAGAATCACTGCGTAATGCGCAAGACCATCCCGGCGAGCTAGCGCCTCCGCGAGCACCGGGTCGGCCCGGGGACCCCAGCCGATCCGCAGCACTCACCCAGCCAATCTCCAGGCCGCCGCTGGTTAATAGAGAATGCCCAGCGCACTATGAAGACTGACGCGCAATAGGCGTCATCATCAAGGTGGAAACCAGGGTGCAATGAGCAGGAGATGGCGGGGATGGACGAGCACGGCAGCCTCGGCGAGCCTGAGGAACCAGGCAGCGCTGCGCCCGGCAACCCAGGCTGGATCCTGCCCGGTTACGGGGAGGCGGGCTATAGCCAGCCCGAGATAGGTCAGCCTGGCTACTATCCCGGCGGCAACCCGATGCAGCCCGGCTACGGCCAGGCCCGGCCACGTCGCCGCCGCCGAGGCCTCGCCGGGATCATCAGCTACCTAGCCGTCGCTGCCCTGGCGGCGGCATTCGGCGGCCTGGCGGTAGCGTTCAGTTCGCCCGGCGGCGGCCCGCCGAACGCAAGCTCCGGCCTCGGTCCGGGCAGTTCCGGCCGGTCCAGTGCGCCGGGCACGGCGCTCGGTTCCGGGTCCCGAATCAGCAGCGCGACTGTCAGCAAGGTAGTGAAGTCAGTCGAGCCCGGCGTGGTGGTGATTAACAGCGAGCTCGACGACAATCCCGATGCCACCGGTGCTGCCGGTACCGGGATGATCATCAGCCGCTCGGGGCTCGTGCTGACCAACAATCACGTCATCGATTCGACTAACGGCCTGACCGCGACGGTGGTCTGGACGGGCAAGACCTACCCGGCGAGGTGGGTCGGCTACGACAAAGGTTCGGACGTCGCGGTTATCCAGCTCGAAGGCGCGTCCGGGCTCACCCCGGTGCCGCTGGGCAACTCCGGTGGCGTCAGGGTCGGCAACGATGTCGTGGCGATGGGCAACGCCGGCGGAACCGGCACGATCACGACCGCGACCGGCGCGATCACCGGTCTCAATCAGGCCATTGTGGCCAGCGACGACGGCAGTGGCGCGTCAGCCGAGCACCTGACCGGCATGCTCCAGACTGATGCGCAGATCGTTCGCGGCGACTCTGGCGGCCCGCTGGCGAGCACGGACGGCAAGGTCATCGGCATGGACACCGCCGCCGGCAGTGAGACCACGACCAGCCAGCAGGAACTCGCCTTCGCGATCCCGATCAACAAAGCCATGACGATCGCACGGCAGATCATCGCTGGCAAGCCCGTGCCGGGGATCCAGGTCGGTGCAGCCGGCTTCGCAGGCGTGCTCGTGCCTGCCGCTCCCGGCGGCGGGCAGAACACTGAGACCAGTCCGCGGCTACAACTGCGGCAAGCCGAGCAGTCCGAGGCACAGCAGCCGCTCGGCGGGTACTACCCGGCACCGGCGACCTGCGTGCCCAACGCGGGGTACTCCGGAATCCCGCAGCACATCGCGCCGGCCGCGGCCGGCGCGCTGGTCCTCGGCGCGCTGTGCAAGAGCCCGGCCGAGACCGCGGGACTGGCCGCGGGTGACGTGATCACCGGCGTGGCAGGCCAGCAAGTATCCTCGCCCGCCTCCCTGACCAGAGTTCTGTCGCACCTGCCGAGCGGGGCGAAGATCACCATCACCTGGGTCACCCCGGCTGGACAGACCATTTCCCGTGCCATCACGCTCGCCCAGGCGCCCCCGCTGTAGAGCCATTACGGCAGGTGTCGCCTGCCGAGCATGCCGTAACGGGAGCGCGGGCTGCGGCAGCCGCGTGCGGCAGCCGCCTGCGACTAGCCTTCCAGTGCGCGCCGCATCGGCCGGAACTTGGTCTCTGTCTCCGCCAGTTCCGATTCCGGCTGGGACCCGGCGACGATGCCGCAGCCGGCGAACAGCCTCGCCCGGTTACCGTCGATCTCGCCGCACCGCAGCGCGATGGCCCATTCGCCGCTACCGCGCGCGTCGACCCAGCCAACCGGCCCGGAGTAGCGGCCTCGGTCCATCCCCTCCAGTTCCCTGATCAGCTCCATGGCTGCCTCGGTCGGGGTGCCGCAGATCGCCGCGGTCGGATGCAGGGACGCCGCCAGGGCCAGCGCGGACGCATCCTTGGCCAGGCGACCGGAGACCGACGTGGCCAGATGCTGGTAATCAGCCATCTGGAGCAGGAACGGGGCCGGATCCACGCGCAGTTCGGCACACAGCGGCTCGAGCAAGTCGCGGACTGAATCGACCGAGTACCGGTGCTCCTCTGCGTTCTTCGCCGAGGCGAGCAACGCGCTACTTAGCGCTTCGTCGTCTGCCTTGCTGCCACCGCGCGCCATGGTGCCGGCCAGCACCAGTGAGCTGACCTCGCGGCCCTCGCGGCGGATGAGCAGTTCTGGCGTCGCACCGACCAGGCCGGCGCAAGCAAACGTGTAGCAGCCGGGGGAGCGCGCTGCCAGCCGGGTCAGCAGCACCCTGACGTCGATCGAATCAGAGGCATGGGCCTGCAGATCGCGGGCGAGCACAACCTTGCGCAGCTCGCCGGCCTTGATCCGGGTGACCGCTGCCGAGACAACCTGCTCCCACTGCGGCGCGGTCAGGCTGCCGTCGCTCCAGCGCACTTCGGCCGGGTTGGTCCGGGCAGTGACCGCCACCGGTGGCGCGGCCTCGTCCGCGGTGATGGTCGTCTGCCAGCTCACTCCGGACCTGCGACCGATGATCACAGCAGGCACGATCAGCACCGAGCCGTCCGAGGCAGGGTCGAAGGTGAAGCTGCCGAAGGCGACCGGCCCAGTGCCGGGCACGTTGACCTCGTCGCTCACCGTGGCAGCGTCGAAGAGCTCGGCCAGCCACTTCTCCCCGGTGGCGAACCGGTCCACTCCCGCCGGGATAGTCAGCCGCGCGGTCTCGCCCCAGCCGACCAGGCCGTCGCCCTGGTGGATCCAGGCCGAGGCGGCCGGACCGGGCAGCCGGGACAGCAGGTCACCTGGGTCGGCGATGCTGACTGTCGTCACGGTCAGGCCGTCAGGCATGACGTTCCCGGCCGTTGCGCTGTGCTTCCACGGCAATCCACTTTACGTGCGGCGCCCGGTCACCCTGACCGAGGGGACCGGGCGGGGCGAACCGGGCCGCAGCATCCCCAACGGAGCGTGAGGCGTCCCGGTAATAGCGCACCAGCCGCCAGGTACCCGAGCCATGCCAGCAGCACCCCGACCGCGAGGCTGCCCATAACGCTGACCCCCGCCTCGGCGACGGCGCCGTCCTCCAGCAGCCGCAGCGTCTCGTACCCGAAGGTAGAGAACGTCGTCAGGCCACCGCAGAAGCCGGTACCGAGCAACGCGAACAGGACGGGCGGCAGGCCCAGGTGGCGTTCCGCGCCGAGAAGAAAGCCGAGCACGGCCGATCCCGCCATGTTCACCACGTAGGTCCCCCACGGGAACACGGTGTCACGCCTGGCCTGGACGAACCTATCGGTCAGGTACCGGGCTGGCGCGCCGATCATGCCGCCAGCCAGGACTGCCAGGATGATCACGACGTGGTGCCGCCCGCGGAAGCGCCGCCGCCAGTCTCCGGAATGCCCGCCTGCGGGCCGCCGGCGTATGTATGCACGTGCACCTCGTCAACCATCACCAGACCGCCGGTGACCAGCTCGGCTACTTCGTCCAGGAACGCCTCGGTGCGCTCGGCGGTGTCGACGATGATGATGGCGATCGGCAGGTCCTCGCTTAGCGACAGCAGTCGGCTCGTGTGGATCCGGGAAGACGCACCGAAGCCCTCAATGCCGCGGAAGACGCTGGCGCCGGCCAGGCCGCGCTGGTGGGCGCGGTGCACGATCTCGGCGTACAGCGGCTTGTGCCGGTACCGGTCGGACTCGCCGATGAAGATGGTGATCCGCCTGGCCGCGCCTTGCAGTCTCATCTGGGCAGTCTCATCTGCGCAGCCTCATCTGAGCCCTCTCACCGTGGCAGCCTCAATCCGAGTCTCGCTCGTGCCGCTCGGAGATCCAGGCCGGCAGGCTTGCCGCCGTCCGGGCCGCCTTCATTCCGCACCATACCGCCACCAGCGCGGCGAAGATGCTGCTCAGCGCGTAGGCACCGGCCAGCGCTGCCGCATGGCTGGTCAGCAGCGTCATCACGCCGCCGGCATAGGTCGAGAACGTGGTGTAACCGCCGAGCAGCCCGATCGCCAGAAACGGGCGCAGGAACCGCCGGGGCGGCCAGACCTCGAGCACGTAGACCATGAGCAGCCCGAGGAGAAAGCAGCCGGAGACATTCACGGCAAAGATGGCCCACGGAAAGCCGTGCCCGGCCGGGAAGGCTG
Source organism: uncultured Actinomycetota bacterium (assembly GCA_963831615.1). Taxonomy (GTDB): domain Bacteria; phylum Actinomycetota; class Actinomycetes; order Streptosporangiales; family Streptosporangiaceae; genus JAJYUU01. Next base: position 247,717 of record CAWHQU010000013.1, read on the forward strand.
CTGACAGCAGGTACCGCGCCACACTGCCGAGACCGCCACCGACCGCTATCGCAGTCAGGTCGGCCGCGCCGGGCCCGGACGCGCGATGCGGCTGCCGGGCCGGCGTCGTGCTCGTCAGCACCGGATCGGTGTCGGGCAACCGTCTCCCTCAGTCTTCTGCGCGAGCGGCCTTCTGCGCGAGCGAACGCGATGTGCCGCACCGGGGCAGCGACTCCCGATGCCAACGCGTCGGCTGTGAAAAGAGTAGACAGCCGCGCCGGCAAAACGGCGAGCGGCGTGCTAGTCTCGCTAAATCCGACTGAGTCGATGGGATTAATAGGATGACGATTGCCGCGACAAGCCCGGTAAGCACGCCCGCCAGCGGCCAGGCCGGGTTTAGCGCTGCTAGGCTCAGCCCGGCCAGACTCGGCCTGCTAGTCCAGCAGGTCGTCGCGGCCGAGCAAACCTGGCGGCCGATCGTCCGCTTCACCGGAGGGCACCGCTGGTTCCGCCGGCTGGCGCTCGCCGACGACCACGAGATCTGGCTGCTGAGCTGGCTGCCCGGCCAGCGCACTGGTTTCCATGATCACGGCGAAGCGCGCGGGGCATTCGCCGTCGCGGAGGGTGAGTTGCGGGAGTCGCTGGGACGGCCAGGCAGCAGCCACGTCCAGTGCCGCCGCGCCCCGGCCGGCTCGGTCACCCGCTTCGGCGCCCAGCACCTGCACGACGTGGGCAACGCCTCCGCCATCCCCGCGATCAGCGTGCACGCCTACTCGCCGCCGCTGACGGCGATGCGCCGTTACGAGATGACCGCCGCCGGACTGGCCGTGGTACGCACCGATCGCGCGGAGCTCGACTGGTGAGCCCGGCCGTCCGGAGCACTGACGATCGATGAGGTCCTGGCAGCGGCCCGCACCAGGCTAACCAGGCTGACCCCGGTCGAGGCGCAGCGCGCGGTGCAATCGGGCGCGATTCTGGTGGACATCCGGCCGCAGGCTCAGCGCGAGGCCGAGGGGCAGATTCCCGGCGCCACGATCACCGAGCGGAACGTGCTCGAATGGCGTTTCGATCCGGCGTCAGCCGCCCGGCTGCCGGTCGCGAGCTATGACCTGCAGGTCATCGTGTTCTGCTCGGAGGGCTATACCTCGAGCCTGGCGGCCGCCAGCCTGCTCGACCTCGGCGTGCACCGGGCGACCGACCTTCAGGGCGGATTCCGTGCCTGGGAGACTGCCGGGCTGCCCGTCTCGCCAGGCCGCTAGCCCGCCGATCACAGCAGCGACAGCTGCACTGGCTCCGGGGCCGAGGCGCGCCCGGCGCCCGGCGCCGTCTGGCCCCTCGCGCTCTTGGCGCCACGTGTCACATTCATACCGGGAACGCGCCGCGCCCCGGCCGGTGACGTCCGTCCCACGCCGTGCTTGCGGGCAAGCTCCGCGACCTGCTCGGTGATCTGGCGCTGATAGCTCGCCGGAGCATAGGCGCGGCCGCCGTACAGATCACGGTAGGCGTCGAGCAGCCCTGGATGGTTGGCACCCAGCCAGCGCATGAACCACTCCCTGGCGCCCGGCCGCAGGTGCAGGACTATCGGGCTGACGTGGGTAGCCCGGGCGCTGGCGATCTTGCTTACCGCCTCCTCAAGCTGACCAGGGGAGTCGGACAAGAACGGGATCACCGGGCCCATCAGCACCCCGCAGCGCAGCCCGCGCTCGCTGAGTGCCGCGCATGCCGCCAGGCGCCGGTCCGGACTCGGAGTACCAGGCTCGATAGATCGGGAAAGAGATTTATCGATAATTCCGACGGAAACGTTGAGGCCGACCTCGGTCACGGCTGCGGCGCGTTCGAGCAAGTCGATATCCCGGAGTATCAGCGTGCCTTTGGTCAGGATGGAGAACGGGTTGGCCGCCTCGGTCAGCGCGGTGATGATGCCGGGCATTAGCCGGTACCGGCCCTCGGCCCGCTGGTAGCAGTCGACGTTGGTGCCCATCGCGATGTGCTCACCAGTCCAGCGCGCTGCCCTGAGTTCCCGGCGCAGCAACTCGACCGCGTTGACCTTGACCACGATCTGGGTGTCGAAATCGTGTCCCGCGTCTAGCTCAAGGTAGGTATGCGTGTTGCGGGCGAAGCAGTACACGCAGGCGTGACTGCAGCCACGGTACGGGTTGATCGTCCAGCGGAACGGCATCCTTGAAGCCTCAGGGACCTTGCTGATCAAGCTCCGTGCATGTACCTCGTGGAAGGTGATGCCGCGGAATTCTGGTGTGTCGAAGGTCCTGGTGACGACTGTCTCCCGGCTGAACAGCGCCGGCTCAGGCAGGGCGGCAGGGGAGTCATCAGCAATCCGGAGCCGGTCCCAGCGCATGACGCGATCATAGAACGATTATTCGACTCGATCAAATATGATTTCGAGTACCCGCTCAGACCAGGGCATTACCGGATGTGAGCGACCAGGCTCCCATGCCCGGAGGTCCCAGGTCGAGCCTGCCGTAAGCCGACTTCCGACTTCCTCTTGCCGACCGCAAAGGCCTGGTAAAGAATCGTGTGAAGGGGCTGGCTTGTGATAGCCGCCCGCCGCGTACCGAAGTCCGGCCGGAGGTGGCGCTGTGGCCTTGTCGATGGAAGAGCAGCGCATGCTAGACGAGATGGAGCGGCAGCTAGCCGTCGACGACCCGAAGCTAGCCTCCCGCTTCAATACCTTCGGACAGCAGCGAACGCCAGGAGCCTTCACATCCCAGCGCTTCAAGACCATCGCCGGCCTGCTTGCACTGGCGCTCATCGCCGCGGTCACGGTCATGATGTTCGTGCTCAGCCCCTACGGCATCCATCACGGGAGCACCACCACGCCGCGCACGCAGACAACCAGCTCGACAAAGCCCGCGACTAACTCAGGGACCGGATCCGGCTCATAACGTCACCCCGCCGGGCTAGCGGGCCTTCGAGTCAGGACTCCCGCCACAGCTGGATCAGGTACTGCTCCATGCCTTCCAGCTTCTTGCGCGCCTGCTGGAAGTCGTCACTCAGGGGGTCACTGAACTCCTGGAACAGCTCGCCGTATCGCTGCACCGCGGCCGCCCGGTTCCTGGTATAGATCCGCACGCCATAGTCACCGACGCCGCCCGACAGCCGGAGTGCATCGACCGCCCGGAAGGCCGTCGTCCCAGTGTCGACGCTCAGCTGGCCGCGCAGATACAGCACGCACTTCGCCTCGTCCTCGTACCCGTCGCTGAACGGTGGCGGGGCATCGTCCCACTCCTCGATCGTGAGCTGCACGCCCAGGTGCTCTTGCGCGCAGGACACGATGAGCTGGTCGCGTCCGGTGCTGATCAGCGAGTCGACCGGCGGCACCGGGCCGCCGGGCGTGTCGAGTTCGGCGATCGGGTCGTGGAGCCGGAACATCAGCCGCTCCGGGAAGACCGGGATCTCCAGCCGAAGCAGCCTGCGAGTCAATGGCCCCCCTCTGGGCGATGGCACTCCGCAAGCAGCAGGCTCAGGGCCTGAGGCTACGCGGTCCTGCAGTTTTTCTTGTTCCATACCGTTTCCTGTCCTACAGGATGCTCCGAAGCGGGGCTACTTGCGTACCCAATCGGCCAGAAAGACCTTGTTATGGCAGCGATATATCGCAGGCTAACGGTCTGGGACGCTATCCTCCGGCCATGGCAGACGCAGCCGCAGAGCATCCGATTACGCACCGCTATGTGCAGGCCGGCGCGCTGCGCATGCATATCGCTGAGGCCGGCGCGGGCCCGCTCGTGCTGCTGCTGCACGGCTTCCCGGAGAGCTGGTACTCATGGCGCCATCAGCTGACCGCGCTTGCAGCAGCCGGCTATCACGCCGTGGCACCGGATCAGCGCGGCTATTGCGGCACCGGCCAGCCGCCAGGCCCCGGCGGAGAGGCTGGCATCGCCGAGTACACGATCTTGCACCTGACTGGCGACGTGATCGCGCTCATGGACGCGCTCGGCGCGGAGCAGGCCGTCGTTGCCGGGCATGACTGGGGCGCCCCGGTCGCCTGGCACACCGCGCTGTTCCGGCCGGACCGGATTCGCGGGGTCATCGGGCTGAGCGTCGCCTACCGCCCGCGCGGCAGCGCCCCGCCCATCGCGACGCTTCGCAGCCTGGTCGGGGAGAGCTTCTACATGGTGTACTTCCAGCAGCCGGGCGTCGCCGACGCCGAGCTCAGCGCGGACCCGCCGGCCAGCTTCCGGAAGATCCTCTACAGCATCTCCGGCGACGGGCCTGGCATGCGCCCGATCCCGGCGGGCGGCGGATTTCTGGACACCGCCGTCGATCCGGACGAGCTGCCGGCCTGGCTGACCCAGCAGGACATCGACGCTTACGTCGAGCAGTACTCGGCGGCTGGCTTCACCGGCCCGCTGAACTGGTACCGCAACCTGGACCGTAACTGGGAACTGACCGGCGCCTGGCAGCACGCGCCGATCGGGGTGCCCGCCCTTTTCCTGGCCGGTGCCAAGGATCCGGTACTGACCTTTGTCAGCCCCGACGACATCGGCGCGGTACTGCCCGGGCTGACGAAGTCGGTAATCCTGCCGGGCTGCGGGCACTGGACTCAGCAAGAGCGCCCGGCTGAGGTTAGCGCGGAGATGATCAGCTTCCTGCGCGGGCTGGGGTAGCGCACGCGGGCCCCGGGCACGGCTAAGACTGGGCGAACACTTCAGGTGGCGGCACCGGCGACAGTTCCGCACGGTCGTCAGTGATCGGCCTGGCGCCAGCGACGAACCGGAGCAGGTCGTCACCATCCAGCACCCGGCCGGGAAACGGATCGGCCGCCACTCGCCTGACCAGGTCCGCGGTCGCAAGCGGCTGGTCCGAGGCGGCGAGGACGAGGTTGCCGAACCGGCGCCCGCGCAGTACCGCTGTGTCCGCGATCAGGCACGCGCAGCCGAAGATGGAACTCACTGCCGCAGCCCTGGCCTTGGTATGCGCCAGCGGCGGCCCGTCGCCGATGTTCACGGCGAACATCCCGCCAGGCGTCAGCGCACGGCGGGCAGCCGCAGCGAACTCGACAGAGGTCAGGTGCGCCGGAGTGCGTGCACCGGCGAAGATGTCGGCGACCACGACGTCGAATGAACCGGCAGGCAGCCCCTCGAGCACTTCCCGCGCGTCGCCGATGCGGACCCTGATCCGCCCGGCACGGCCGCCTGCGCGCCGGCTCCGCTGGCGAATTGGCAGCCGTTCCCGGACGAGATCTATGACATCGGCGTCGGAGTCGACGGCGAGCTGGCTGGATCCGGGCCGGGTGGCTGCGACGTAGCGGGCCAGGCTCATGGCGCCGCCGCCGAGGTGAAGGACCCGCAACGGCTGTCCCTTCGGCCCGGCGGCGTCGAGCAGGTGGCCGAGCCGGCGCACGTACTCAAAATCGAGGTAAAGCGGGTCGTCGAGATCGACATAGGACTGGGGCGTGCTGCCCACCAGCAGCGTCCACGCCCTCCGGCGGTCGGGATCAGCCAGCAACTCGACCGCGTCGCTCTGGCCGAGCCGGCGAACCGCAGGCGACCTGCCGTCCTGCGGGTCTGACATGACGTCCATTACCTAATCGGCTGTCTAATCGGCCGACAGGATCTCGGCGGAGTCGGTGAGCCGGAGCTTCCGGCGGGCCCGCTGGTAGAAGGTCGTGTGGCCGAACCGCACGACTGACGCGGCGCCCGGTCGCGGCTGCAGCTCGATCCGGTCGCCATGGGTGGCCTGAGCGGCGAGCTGACCGTCCACCTCGACAGCGAGGTTTCCGCTGGCCGGCAGCACCTCCAGGGTCAGGCTGTCGCGAATGGACAGGACCAGGCCGCGGTTGTAGGCCGAGTGCGGGGACGCGGGCGTCACCAGCAGCGCCTCGACCGAGGGGCTGACGATCGGGCCGCCGGCCGAGAAGCTGTAGGCAGTGGAACCCGCCGGCGTGGCCACCACGATGGCGTCGGCTGCGTAACTGACGAACGGGTGCCCGCCTGCCAGCACTGCCAGTTTCGCCGTCGCGTGACCTGGGAAACGGACTACCGCGATGTCGTTGAAGGCGGTCATCACCTGATCGTGCAGGATCGCGTCCAGGGCAAGCCGCGGCTCGATCGTGAACTCCTTCGCGTCGACGGCAGACAATGCCGCCGGCAGGCCGGATACGTCCACCTCGGCAAGAAAACCGAGCTTGCCCAGGTTCACCCCGAGCACCGGCGCATGCTGCCCGTCGGACAGCCGCATGGCGCGGAGCATCGTGCCGTCACCGCCGAGGCTGACGAGCAGATCGGAGCGCTTCCCCAGCTCGGTCTCGGATACGGCTTGAGCGGCGCAGTTGAGCCGGGCAATCTCCGTCTCGATGCCCAGCACCTGAATGCCCCGCCGCGTGGCCCAGCCCAGCACGGCTGCCACCGCCTCGGCCGAGTCGCGCTTAGGGTGCAGCACCATGCCTACGACATGCACCCCTCGACCCTAGCTTGCCGCAGCGTGATCTTGATATTGATGGAGATACTCAAGGCTGTCGGCTGAGAATCTCCCTCGATCATCGGAGCTTGGATGAAGGCGGTGCGGTTCGACGGGTACGGCGGGATCGACGTGCTTGAGGTCATCGAGGTACCCACCCCGGAGCCCGGCCCGGGCCAGGTGCTCGTCCAGGTCAAGGCAGCAGGAATCAACCCCGGCGAGGCGAAGATCCGCGCCGGGCTGCTGCACCAGCAGTTCCCTGCGACGTTCCCGTCGGGGCAGGGCAGTGACCTGGCCGGAACCGTCGCCGCGATGGGCCGCGGAGTCGTCGGCATCGCCGCCGGCGAGAGCGTCATCGGCTATACCGACAACCGGGCGAGCCAGGCGGAATACGCCGTGGTCGAGGCGCAGAACCTGACCCCGAAGCCCAGCGGGGTTCCGTGGGACGTCGCCGGCGCACTGTTCGTCGCGGGCGCCACGGCCTACGCGGCCGTGCGGGCAGTCAGCCTCGCCGCCGGCGACACCGTGGTCGTCGCGGGCGCGTCGGGCGGGGTCGGCTCGATCGCCGTTCAGCTGGCCAGGCTCGCAGGGGCCACCGTGATCGGAATCGCGAGTCAGGCACGGCACGGCTGGCTGGAGCAGCACGGGGTCATCGGTGTTAGCTATGGCGACGGGGTAACGGACCGGATCCGGCACGCGGCCGGTCACGTCGACGCGTTCATCGACACAGTCGGAAAGGACTACGTGCGGGTGGCGCTGGATCTCGGCGTCGAGCCCGCTCGGATCGACACCATCGTCGACTTCGCGGCCGTAGCGGAACTCGGCGTGCAAGCGCAGGGCAATTCGGCCGGTGCCAGTGCCGCCGTGCTGGCCGACCTCGCCGGGCTGGTCGCCACGGACCAGCTCGAAGTGCCGGTTGCGGCCACGTTCCCGCTGAGCGATGTGGCCGAGGCTTACCGAACGCTCGAGCGCGGCGGGGTGCTTGGCAAGATCGTTCTCATGCCGTAAGGCCTGCGCGGTCACGGGCTTCCTGCCACAGCTGGCAGTACTGCCGGGCGGCCAGGCTGCGCGGCGAGAACGCACCGACGGGGGCGCGCCGGACTGCCATCTGCTCGATCAGCGACAGCGCCGGTATTGCCGTCGTTGCGAAGTCGTGGCGCTGCGCGGGCAGGTCCGCGGCGATCTGCGTATGCAGCCGTTTGCGCCGGTCGATCATCGAGAAGAACGCCAGGACGTCCGGCCGGTGCCCGTTGAAGCCACTGACGAACTCGGTGAGCTGGTCGAGCGTGCGCACCGACAGGGTGGTCGGGATGAGCGGCACCAGCAGCAGGTCAGCGGCATGCAAGACGCTCTCGGACAGCAGTGAGATACTCGGCGGGCAGTCCAGGAAGACCGCGTCGTACTCGGTCTTCAGCGGCGCCAGCAGCGCGGCCAGCCGCCGGGCCGGCTGCTTGGCCGAGTCGAGCAGCAAGTCGAGGTTGCGGTAGGTGAAGTCGGCGGGCAGCAGGTCGAGACCGTCGAAATCGGTGCCCTTGATCGCCGAGCCGATGGACTTCGTGCCGTGGATCAGTGCCTTGCCGCCGCCCTTGACCCGCGGTTTGATCCGGAACAGGTAGCTCGCTGCGCCCTGCGGGTCCAGGTCCCAGAGCAGTACCCGGTAGCCGTCCCGCGCGGCGAGATAGCCGAGGTTGACGGCGGTGGCCGTCTTGCCGACCCCGCCCTTGATGTTGTACGTGGCGAAGACTTTCATGCGCCCGCGCTCGCGACCGGCGCAGCGATCCGGCTGAGTTCGGCCAGCCTGTCCTGGCTGGCCTGGCCGGCGAAGTCCGCGAACCGTCCGTCGAACTCACGCCTGGCATCGCGCTGCGCCACGGCCAGGCCGGCTGCGATCTCGCCCATCGCCAGCAGCGTCTCGGCGGGGACGCTCCGGTCAGCGAGCAGCTGGCTGGCGAAGGCCCGGATCTCCGTCAGCTGCACCTCGGCGTCCTGGAACGCGCCCAGGCAGTCCTGAAGCGCCTTCAGCTCCCTGACCGCCTGCCAGCGCTGCGCGGGATCGTGCAGCGATCCGAACATCTCGATCAGGTAGCGCAGTTCCTTGCAGCGCTTGCGCAGTTCGTGCAGGCTCTCCGGCGGCGAGCTGGCGTTGATCAGCTGGCCTGTCCGTAGGGCCTTGCGCTGTGCCGCGCCGAGCCTGCCGGCGGCAAGCTGCGCCAGCGTCGGCCGCCTGGGTGCCGGGCCGATCTCCTGAAGCGCGGCCCGCCAGCCGGAGGTCAGCCGCGCGAACCGCGCGGAGCGAAGGCCCGCCACGAGCCGACGGTGCTGGGCCGCGCGCGAACGCACCAGATAGTCATGAAACGGGGCCAGATCCGCCGGTGCCGCAGCGATCAGCCCGGCCGTCATGTGCCCGAAGCCCAGCAGGTAGACATCCAGGTCCCTGGTCGGCGTAGTCAGATCGCCCAGCCAGCGGAACTCGGCCCGGTAATCGCGCGCGAGCCCGGCGGGCAGAGCGCGGCCACAGAGCCTGAGTGCCGACCGGGTCCGGCGAACGGCTATGCGCAGATCATGCAGGAACTCGGTGTCTATGTCCCGGATCGTGCCAGGGACATTCGCTTCCAGGGCGTCCATCAGCGCCGTCAGGATCGCGGCCAGGCCCTTAGCAGCTGGCATGGAGGGGCTGAGCTGGACGGCAGCCGCCTTGCCCGGCAAGTCGCCCCCGCGCAGGCCTGCGGCGGCCAGCGCAGTCTCCAGTGCGGACCCGCGCGCGGCGACGATGCCCGGCACGCCGGTGATGGCCCCGCCGATGCGGTCCGTGATCCCGGCATAGCCGCGTACCGGGGTCAGCGTCAGCCTGACCGGCGCGGCGGCACGCTCCGGGAACGTCACCGACATGCGGTCGACGGCGAGCCTGGCCACCGTCTTCGCGTCATCGTTCAGCGCCCGCAGCTCCGTCACCTTGCTGGTCGCGCGGACGACGGGACACAGCGCCCGGACGCCGGCCACCGGCTCCACGAGCTCGCGGATCGGGCCCGGCGGCAGCTCGCTGACCAGGCACGGCCAGCGCGGCGCGGTTGCCGGGGCGAGCTGCTGCGCGGCCAGGATCTCGCCGTCGCGGCCGGTCAGCACCAGGTCGGTCCGGTCACCGCAGGCTGCCTGCTCCAGCGTCAGACCGGCCCGGTATAGCCGCCAGTCGAAGGTGTCGAGCCAGCTGCGGCGGCTAGCCTGGCTGCGGCCTCCGTTCGCCCAGGCCAGGCCTCCATCCAGGGTGACGCCGTCGGCCATGGCGACCAGTACGTCGGGGCCGTAGCGCGCTTCGCCATCGAGCACGAACTCGCGCACACCAGCCACCTACCGTCAACCTCGTATGCAAATGCCGACCAGAATGATGAGAATAAACCCTCATTAGAAAACTGGCGTTAATGTTCCGTTAACCATGCTAGCCAACTTGCGCAGGTCCTAGTAGGTGTCCGATTTCACCGGAAAAACCGGGGGCGACGTGCGGTAGCGTGATTGCGGTGAACTGGACTGAGGCATCATCGCTCGCGACAGGTGCCGGCACGCTCGTACTGGCCATAGCCACATTCGCGTCAGTGCGGTCGGCGAACCGCGCGGCGCGAGTGGCCGAGCAGGCCATGCTGGTGAATATCCGGCCGCTGCTCACTAACTCCAGGCTCGACGACCCCTCGCAGAAGATCTTCTTCCAGGAAGGCAGGTCTGTGCTGCTCGAGGGCGGCCGAGGGGCTGCCGCCTTCGAGAATGACGTCGTCTACATGGCGATCTCGGTCCGCAACGCGGGCCGGGGCATCGCGGTCCTGCACGGCTGGCACTTCATGGCCGGGACGCAGGTGGACCCGCCGCGGCCAGACCCGGATACCTTCCGGCATCAAGGCAGGGACATCATGATCGCTCCTGACGATGTCGGCTTCTGGCAGGGGGCCTTCCGGGACTCGGGCGACCCGCAGTACGACGAGGCAGTCGATGTGGTCAAGAACGGCGAGGCGCTGACGGTCGACCTGTTGTACGGCGACAACGACGGCGGCCAGCGGGTGATCAGCAGAATGATGCTGCGCCGCCGGGTCTCGCCGGACGGGACTGAGCGCCCGTGGATAGCGTCCGTCATACGGCACTGGAACGTGGACCGCCCGGATCCGCGGTAGCAGGCCGTCAGCTAGCCGCAGCGGGAGCCTTGCGGCTGCGGCCATCTCCCCGAGCACCTGCCCGGCGCGGCCGCACCCGCCTAGCTGACACTGGCCGGCCAGGCGGTTCCCGGGTGATGATGATGCTGGTGACCGAGCAAGCGCCCGCCGCTCAGGGCGCCCGGCGGCCGGCCGGGCACACGACCGCGGATTCAGATTGGATGGCCCAGGATGCTGCAGGTATTCGGTTTCGACCGGATTGGCGTAGCGATAGGCGACATTTATTTCATTGACCCGGCACCAGCCAAAGGACAGGAAGGCGCCGAGCACGGCGTCCGGGTCGAGGTCCGGATGCTGGAGCCGGGGGAGATCACTGGCTCGATCTATGCCGCTCGTCCGATCCGGGTCGCCGAGCCGGTCTGGCGGGCAGACCTGCTGGAGAGCGTCGATGGCACGCCGGGCAGCCTGAACCGGGCACACCACCACCCGAACATGCGCAACTGGGAGCCCAGCAAGCGGGTATTCGACCGTGAGCTGTCGAACGACCCGGTCAGCTGGCTCGGCACTAAGCTGTCCGACCTCGAGAGCCTGCTGGAGCAGGCGGGCATCGAGATCGACGAAACCCTCGCAGCGGACGCGGACAAGCTGCGCGGCGCCGCTCCGGACGTCCAGCGCGCCGTCAGCACCATGCTCGATCAGGTGAAGGCCGGGCAGCTCGGAACCGCGCCCGAGGGCGACGACCTGACGAGCGCCAGGGTCAGCTGGCTTTAGGGCGGCCGCCTGCGCAAGCGCAGCCCCCGGACGTCAGGCCGTGCCAGGGGGGCCAGGGTCGATGCCGTGTTCGCCCAGGACTGCCCCCAGCCGGGTTACCTCAGCGCGCAGCTCGGCTACTTCCATTCCGAGCGGCTGCCGCTCCGTCCACTCCCGTGCCCGCGCGTCCCGGTCGATCAGCAGGTCGGCCTCAGCGTCGCTCAGTTCTTCGGCCAGCTTGAAGTCCTGCGCGTCTATTGCGGCTTCCTTCTCCGTGCGGAGTCCGGCAATTTCCTCGTCGATCCCCGTCAGGTCGGGGGTCAAGCCGATCCAGTGCTCGATAGCTGCAAGCCGCACAGCGAGCGCCTCGAGTCGCCGCGCGGTGTCAGGATCTGAGCCGGGACCCACGGGCGTTCCCGCTCGTGTCGCGACCCTGTACCTGCTCGCCGGGCGGCGCGGCAGGATCTCGATCACTCGTTGCCGGACCGCGTCGGGTTGCACGCCGAGGCTGCTCAGCGTACGGACGGCCATGCTCTTGTCATCGTGAATCAGCCCGAGCAGGATGTGCTCGGTGCCGATGTAGTCGTAGCCAAGCTGCAGCGCCTCCCGCAGCGCCAGCTCAAGCGATCTCTTAGCCCGCGCTGTGAACGGGATCCGCTCCGGCACGGCCTCACTGCGGCCGACGGTCGCCGCCACCGCGTCCCTGGCGGCTTCCCTGGTGATCCCGAGTGAAATTAGTGCGCTGGCAGCGACGCCACTGCCGTCGCGCAGCATGCCAAGCAGGATGTGCTCGGTGCCAACGTGATCATGACCGAGCTCCCTGGCCTCCTCCTGGGCAAGGACGACGGCCCGGCGCGCCCTGTCGGTGAACCGCTCGAACATGGTGCACCTGCCCTTCGACTTAGAGCATCGGCACGATATGCCGCCCCCGTCAAGCTGAGGTGGGCGCGGCCACTTCCGAAGTTCGCCGCATCTCGTCACACTTGACGGTGTGCATGACTTTGATGTCCTGGTGATCGGTTCGGGCCCGGGCGGGCAGAAGGCTGCGATTGCCGCCGCCAAGCTCGACCGCCGCGTCGGGATAATCGAACGGCCGGACATGCTCGGCGGCGTGTGCCTGAACACCGGAACGATCCCGTCGAAAACCTTGCGCGAAGCCGTTCTCTACCTGACCGGGCTCGACCAGCGCGAGATGTACGGCCAAAGTTACCGGGTCAAGGAAGAAATCACCATCGGCGACCTGACCGCACGCACCAAGCATGTCGTGAGCCGGGAGAACGACGTCGTGCGCAGCCAGCTCACCCGCAACCGCGTCACGGTCCTGACCGGGACGGCGCGCTTCACCAGCGCGACGACGCTGGAGGTGGCGAACGGAAGCGGCCGCAGCCGCGAGTACAGCGCCGAGAAGATCATCATTGCCACCGGCACCACGCCCGCCCGGCCGGCCAGCGTGGAGTTTGACGAGCGGACGATTATCGACTCGGACGGCATCCTGCTGATCGACCGGGTACCCAGGTCGATGGTCGTGGCAGGCGCAGGGGTCATCGGCATCGAGTACGCCTCGATGTTCGCCGCCCTCGGCACAAAGGTCACGGTGGTCGAGCAGCGCGACCGGATGCTGGAGTTCTGCGACCTCGAAGTGGTCGAGGCGCTCAAGTACCACCTGCGGGACCTGGCGGTTACCTTCCGGTTCGGCGAGACAGTGTCCGCGGTGGAGCGGCACCCGGACGGCGCGATCGCGGCGCTGGCCAGCGGGAAGCGGATCCCCGCGGACACGGTCATGTACTCAGCGGGCCGTCAGGGCATGACCGACGACCTCAACCTGCCGGCCGCCGGGCTGTCGGCTGATGCGCGCGGCCGGATCGCCGTCGACGAGTTCTTCCGCACCATCGTGCCGTCGGTCTATGCGGTCGGCGACGTCATCGGGTTCCCCGCCCTCGCAGCCACCTCCATGGAGCAGGGCCGCCAGGCTGCCCAGCATGCCTGCGGCGAGGCACAGCACCAGGTCAGCCAGCTCCAGCCCATCGGGATCTACAGCTTGCCCGAGATCAGCTTCATCGGGCAGACCGAGGATCAGCTCACTCGCGACTGCATACCCTTCGAGGTCGGGGTATCCAGGTACCGCGAGCTAGCCCGCGGCCAGATCATCGGGGACTCCTACGGCGTGCTCAAGCTCCTGGTATCGCCAGCCGATCGCAAGCTGCTCGGCGTGCACGTGTTCGGGACGGGCGCTACCGAACTGGTGCATATCGGACAGGCTGTTATGGGCTGCGGCGGTACCGTCGACTACCTGGTCGACGCAGTGTTCAACTATCCGACGCTCGCGGAGTCGTACAAGGTCGCTGCGCTGGACGCGACGAACAAGATGCGGCAGATCGAGCGTTTCTCGGGCTGACGGTCAGCCGCAGCCGCACGCGCCGCCGCAGCAGCCGCCACCGCCACCCGAGCCGCGGACAGGTGAGCCGCCTTGCGACGCCCGGCCGCCGACGGCCACCGTGGACAGCAGCTTGACAGTGTCGTCATGCCCGGCCGGGCACGTCGCCGCGGCAGACGACTCGCTCATCGGACGGGTCTGCTCGAAGGTGTCGCCGCACGCGCGGCACCGGTACTCATATCGCGGCACGCCTCGATAGTACCCGGTCCGTGCCGGATCGCCAGCGACCTGCCAGCACGGCGCCGCTAGGCCGATCGTCGCCGCCTGCTAACGACTTCCTGTCGGTTTGCCGGGCACATACAGCACAAATGACTACGGAAAGCCCGGCAAACCGACAGGGAGTGCCAGTTCGGCGCGGCGCACTCCCCGCGCCCGCGCTCGCGCTCAGTCCGAGATCGGTGACGGCCGCCGGGCGGAGGCGGGGGAGGGCCCGCCTTCGGCCGCATGCGGCATCGCTGGCCCCGCCGTTGCCGGATCGCTGTAGTAGAACTGCTTGCCGCGCATGAACGAGATCAGCGCGCCGATCACCGACATCGCGATCGCGGCGCTGAACACGATGACCAGGCCGTGATGGAACGGGCCGGATATCAGGTCCGGGAAGAACTTCTTGCCGGTGAGGATCGCGGCGTTATGAGCAGGGAGCCTGGCCAGCGCTCCCGTGGGCGCCAGCATGCTCTTGATCGGGTTGTAGCCGAGCAGGGCAGAGAACAGGGTGCTGACCGGCGGGAGGCTGGCGACGTGCGCGGCTGCAGCGGCCGGCACGCCCTGTGCCCGCAAGCCGGCATTCAGCGTCTTGGACAGCGTCGCCGCAAGTCCGGCGATCATCAGCGAGAAGAAGAACCCGATCGATAGCGACATCCCGGAGTTCATGAAGACCGACCGCATGCCGGACGCCGCGCCGCGGTGCTCAGCCGGGACGCTGCTCATGATCGACGAGGTATTCGGGGACGCGAAAAGTCCCGAGCCCAGGCCGTTGACGAAGATAATCGCGGCGAAGGCCAGGTAGGGAAAATTGATCGGCAGCAGCATCAGCCCGGTGAATCCGCAGGCCGCCACCAGCAGTCCGGCCGTCGCGAACGGGCGGGCGCCGAAGCGGTCCGACAGGTAGCCCGAGATGGGCCCGGCAATCAGGAACCCGCCGGTCAGCGGCAGCATGTAAATGCCAGCCCACAGTGGCGTGACGGTGTAGTCGTAGCCGTGCAGGGGCAGCCAGATGCCAGCCAGCCAGATCACCAGCATGAACTGCAGGCCGCCGCGGGCCATCGAGCTCATCAGGCTAGCCGCGTTCCCGGCCGCGAAGGCGCGGATCTTGAACAGGCTCATCTGGAACATCGGCTCAGCGATCTTGGTCTCGGCAATGCCGAAGATGACCAGCACAGCCACGCCGCCGATGAGGCCGGTAAGGACCAGCGGGCTAGTCCAGCCGGTGGTGTGGCCGCCGTAGGGCTGGATGCCGTAGGTGATCGCGGCCAGCAGGCTAGTAGCACCGACCGCGAACAGGACATTGCCGAGCCAGTCGATCCTGGCCCTCTTCGTCGCGGCGATCTCTCGCAGGCTCCGGTAAGCCCAGATGGTGCCCCAGACACCGATCGGCACGTTGACCCAGAAGACCGCACGCCAGTCCCAGGCCGCGAGCAGACCGCCGAGCAGCAGGCCGACGAACTGGCCGGAGATGCCGGCGATCTGGTTGATGCCGAGCGCCATGCCGCGCTGCTTCGCCGGGAACGCGTCGGTCAGGATTGCCGCCGCGTTCGCCATCAGCATGGCGCCGCCAAATGCCTGCACCACCCGCCACAGGATCAGCCATAGCGCGCCGTGCCCGCCGGTCAGCGGATCGAGCGACAGGGCTATCGAAGCCAGCGTGAAGACGACGAACCCGAGGTTGTAGATCTTCACCCGGCCGAACATGTCACCGAGCCGGCCCAGCGTGACCACGAGCACCGCCTGCACCAGCAGGTAGCCCATGATCATCCAGAGCACGTAGGTGATGTTGCCTGGCGCGAGCGGGCTGAGGTGGATGCCGCGGAAGATCGCCGGCATCGCGATGATCACGATCGAGCCGTCGATTGTCGCCATCGTCATGCTGAGCGTGGTATTCGACAGGGCGATCCACTTATACCTGTCGGGTTGCTCGTCAGCTGGTCGCAGCTCCGTGTTCCGCCTCGAGATAACGCCCACGCTGATCGAGCCTACCGTGGAAAGGTTGCTTGACCACAACTACCTACCGGGCATTACCTCCGCCTAGCCTGGCGACGCCCCGACCAGCCTGGCCCGGCCCGGCCGGCCGGGCCGGAACGAGTTCCGCTAACCACGCCGACACGGGCGATCTTAACTACTCAGCGCATTACGACGGTTGCGGCTTGTCACTGCTTTTGCTTTGGCATCATCGCGGTGCACCTCCCGTCGACGTACTCTGCCCTCGGGCCGGCCAGAGCTCGTCGTCACGACGATTGGATCGCGACGTTGCATCACGGCAGTCATGTACTCGACACCAGGACCGGCCGCATCCCGATGCCGCGCACGGCGGCCTGGACTGCGGCCCTGACGCTGGTAGCGGCCTGCGTCGCTGCGGTTAGCACCGTAGTGCTGACCGGATCTGCGGGCCCGGCATCGGGGGCCGCCGCGCGAACCCGGGAGCCGGCCTCACCGGCATCGGTGCTGTCCGGGTCGGCGGCCGCCATCAGCACCGGTCTCACCCGGCTGCTGCTGTCTGCCGCGCCGTCAGCGGTCGTAGCCGACGCCGCGAGCACCCGCGACGTGACCGCAGCGTCGGCGATTGCCAGACGAGTGCACGCCCCGCTGCTGCTCATGTCCGCGCGCGGAAACGCCGGACCCCAGGCGAGCTCTGTCCGGTCGGCGTTGACGGCGCTCGGCACGCAGGCGGTGCTCACGGTCGGCGTCGCCGGGCCTGCCCTGACTGCCGGGCTGGCCGGCGTCAAGCTGGTGACCAGCGCCTCAGCGCTGCCATCCGCTGCCGCAGCCGCGCCGCTGCGCGAGGTAACCGTGCTGGTGCACCCGAGCCGCTCCGCAGCCGCCGGCAACCTCGCTACCGCGGCCTCGGCGACCGCGGCAGTGGCTGGTGCCCGCGTCGTCGACGTGCCCGGCTTCAACCCGCAGACCGATCCGGCGGCGATCTCCGACCTTGCCGCCAGCCGGCCGTCGCGGGTCATCGCAGTCGGCGCAAGGTTCGGGCCGGTGTCCCTGCTCGCGTCCAGGCTGGCGGTCGCCGAGACCGGGGTGCAACTGCCCGGCGGCGGGCAGGTGCTGTTCCCGATGCGCAGGATCGTTGCCCTGTACGGCAATCCGGGCACGCCTGCCCTGGGCGCCCTGGGCGAGCAGGACCTGGCTGCCAGCGTAAACCGGGCCAGGACGGTCGCAGCGCGGTACTCCGCACTGAGCAAGGTGCCGGTGATCCCGGCCTTCGAGATCATCACGACTGTCGCCGAGCGGTCAGCCGGCCGGGACGGAACCTACTCCGACGAGATGAGCGCCGCCGAGCTGCGGCCGTGGGTCCGCGCGGCCGCCAAGGCGGGCATGTACGTCACGCTGGACCTTCAGCCAGGCCGGGCTAATTTCCTGACTCAGGCCAGGCACTACCAGTCGCTGCTCAGGCTCCCCAATGTCGGGCTCGCCCTGGACCCGGAATGGAAGCTCGGCCCGCATCAGCTTCCGCTGCGGCAGATCGGCAGCGTTGGCATCACGGAGGTGAACAGCGTAGTGAGCTGGCTAGCCCGGCTGACGGCTCACTACCGGCTCCCGCAGAAACTGCTGGAGCTGCACGAGTTCCGGCTGACCATGATTTCGGGCATCCAGCAGCTGGACACCCGCGACCACGACCTGGCGATCGTCATCAACATGGACGGTCAGGGCGCCCCGTCCACGAAGCAGCAGACCTGGGCAGCGGTGGTGGCCGGCGCACCCAGGGGCGTCTTCTTCGGCTGGAAGGACTTCTACGTCAAGGACACCCCGATGCTCGGCCCGCGGGCGACCCTCCTTCACAAGCCGCAGCCGGTGCTGATCTCCTACCAGTAACCAGGCGGGGAGGGGTGCGTGCGGTTCCGGCGGCCGGCCGGCAACAACGCCGCAGAGGTATGCCGGCGTCCGGGAGCACGCGAGCTGAGCTTTCTCGCGGACGCGTTGCGAGCGGAGACCATCGGCGGCGGTCTGTTGCTCGCCGCCGTCGTCGTTGCCCTCATCCTGGCTAACACCGGCGCCCGCGAATGGTACGTCCGCTTGCAGCACTTCGCCTTCGGCCCGGCTGCGCTGCTGCTGCACATGAGCCTGGAGTCATGGGCCGCAGACGGGCTGCTCGCCATCTTCTTCTTCGTCGCCGGACTCGAGCTCAAGCGCGAGCTGGTCGCCGGAGAGATGCGCCGGGCGACCGCGGCCGCCGTTCCGGTGGCAGCAGCGATCGGCGGCATGGTGCTTCCCGCGCTCATCTACCTGACGATCAACCTCGGCCGTCCCACGGTGACCGGCTGGGCCATCCCGTCAGCCAGTGATCTGGCGCTCGCGCTCACCGTACTCGCGGTCACCGGGCGATTCCTGCCCGCAGCGCTGCGAGCGTTCCTGCTCACGCTGGTCGTGGTAGAGGACATCGGAGCGATCATCGTGATCGCGGTGGCGTACACCGGCAGCATCAGACTGGTCCCGCTGGTCTCCGCCGCCGTGCTGCTCGGGGTGTTCTGGCTGCTCCAGCGCCTCCGGCTTACCTTCTGGTGGCTCACAGTGCCTCTGGCCATGGTGATCTGGGCACTCGTGCACGCAGCCGCGGTACACGCGACGGTCGCTGGCGTCGCGCTCGGGCTGCTGATCCCGGCGACCGGCGCCGACGACGATCAGTCGCTCGCCGAGCGCCTTGAGCACCTCATCCGGCCGCTCTCGGCCGGCCTGGCCGTGCCGGCCTTCGCCCTGCTGTCAGCCGGGATCACCATCTCCGGCGATACCCTCCGGGCGGTTGTGACCGGGCCGATCGGCATCGGCGTGCTCGCCGGACTTGTCGTCGGAAAGCCGGCAGGCGTCTTCGGCTCGGCTTACCTGACCGCCCGGTTCACCAGGGCGCGCCTGAGTCCCGGGCTGGACTGGGCGGACATCTTCGCCGTCGCGGTCCTGTCCGGCATCGGCTTCACTGTCTCGCTGCTGATCAGCGATCTGGCATTCGGCCCGTACTCGGCCGCGGCAGGCGTGGCCAAGATGGCCGTGCTGCTAGCGTCCGTGCTCGCCAGCGTGATCGCCTGCGGGCTGCTGCTGGCGCGGAACAAGCACTACCGAAGCCTCCGGATCGACGAGACGTCGGCCTAGACCATGATCACGTAGGATCTGCCGGCAGACAGCCGACGGATTTTACGCGATCATGAGCCAAGCAGATCGGGCTCGGTGTGCGCCACCGTCGCACAGTCCGCGGCGAACGTGATCACCACATCCACGTGCTCGCCGGCCAGCACCAGAGGCATCCAGTACTTAGCGTCATCCCACATCGCCGCGAACGGCAGCTGGTCCTCGGCGAACCAGCGCGGCGCGATCTCGTCGGACTCTGCTGGCTCGCCCTGGTACACCGAGGTGACGAAGACCTCCGCGGTCTGATCCCAGGACGGCCTGGCCGGGAACCGGAACTCGATGCTCGCCATGTGCTGAATCGCGTCAGCCGGCACGACCAGCCCCGACTCCTCCTGAACCTCCCGCACGGCGGCAGCCTCCGCCTTCTCGCCGTCCTCGATGTGGCCGCCGAGACCGACCCACTTCCCGGCCCCGAAACCGGCCTTCTTCAGGCCCAGCAGCACTTCCGGGCCGGCCGCCGTCTGGCGCCTGATCAGGCACAGGCAGGTCTGGGTAATCGTCGGCATCGGCTCAGCGTAGCCGTCGCCCGTCGGCGCTATGCCGCCGGCGGCCGTGCGGCGCGGTCACGCGCCGCCGCGGGCGAGCGTGATCAGCTTGTCCAGCACGGCGCCGTCACTCACCCGCAGCCCGTCATGCTCGTACTCGCTGGTGACCCACGGCCGCAGCCCGTGGATCGCCGCGGCGGTCTGCAGTGACAGTTCCCGCGGCACGTACATGTCGTTGAAGTACACTGCGGCAGCTGCCGGGACCTCGGTCCGGCTCAGCTGCCCGGCGTCGTACAGCGCGGGCCAGTCGTCCCGTTCCGCCAGCAATTCAGCGGCCTCGGCCAGTGGCTCCAGCGCCGGGTCGAGACGGAACGCCCACGGGTAGACCATCTCGCCGGTGAACAGCAGCGGCTCATCCCCGTCGACCGCGGCCGCGGGCGCGAACTCGCCGAACTCGGAACGCACCCGCTGCGCCGCCCACCTGGTCGCCGCTCCCTGGGCGTAGCAAGCCTCGTGCACCGTCGCGTAGAGCGGCGCTGACGCGTAGGACAGCAACGGCGCGGCCCGGTGCAGGAAGTCATCGTTCAGGTCCTGGCCGGCGAACGGGTCTTCCAGCAGGTAATGCAGTGTGTGGGAGCCGCTGCTCGAGCCGAGTAGCTGACCGAGCGCCTGGAACCGCTCCACTGTGAGCGGGCCGGCGCCCGGCAGCAGCACCGGCTCGCCGCTCCGCTCGGCCCGGTCCAGCGCCCTGGCGACCCGGCGGGCAGCGTCGATGTCCTGCGGATACCGCTCGTAGTGCTCACGGCAGTTGGCGGCGACTTTCTGGTACGTGAGCCGGTACACCTCGTCCGCGGTGGCTGACAGGCCGGGCAGGCCGCCGGTAAGGAAGGCCTCGCTGAGCCCCTCGGGGGCCATCGACAGGTAGCTGACCGTGCAGAAGCCACCGAAGCTCTGACCGAGCACGGCCCACGGTGCGCCGCCGGTGAGCTGCGGCCGGATCAGCTCGGCGTCCCTGATGATGGAGTCGGCCCTGAAGTGAGCCAGATAGTCGGCCTGAGCGGTGGCGGAGCCCAGGCGCGCCAGGGTCTGCCGGGTCGCCGGCGTGGAGCGCCCGGTCCCGCGCTGGTCGAGCAGCAATACCCGGAAGTCTCGCAGCGCCCGGTCCAGCCAGGTGTCCCTGCCGACTGGCCGCGGCGAGCCGAAGCCGGGACCGCCCTGCAGGAACAGCATCCACGGCAGCTCGGCCGACGCCCCGGGCGATGCCGGGTTGTCAGCAGCGGCAACTTCCCGCGCGAAGATCTCGATCTGCTCGCCGTCCCGCTTGTCGTGGTCAAGCGGGACGGTGAAGGCATGCTCGGTAAGCACGGTGCCTGGCTGGCGGTAACTGAGCATGATCAGCACAGTAGCGCCCCGGGATGCCGTGGCCCGATTAACATAACCGTCAGGACATCTGCTCATCGCCAGCGCTTAACCTCAGACAGGAGGCGCATGCTCGGACTGCCGACCGCCGAGGAGCAAGGCCGGCGGCCCCGCGGGGCCCGGCAGCCGTGATGTTCGCGGCCGACCAGGCGTCGCGCGGCCTCGGCATGGAACTGCTGCATGTCGGCCGTGGCACTGCCGTGGTGCAGATGCGAGTCGCGCTGCAGATGCTCAACGGGCACTCGATCGGGCATGGCGGCTACGTCTTCATGCTCGCCGACACCGCGTTTGCCTGCGCGTGCAACAGCGACGGCCAGGTCACTGTCGCATCCGGCGCGGACATCAGCTTCATCGCGCCGGTGCATGAAGGCGATGTCCTGGTCGCGACCGCGGCGGAGCGGTCTCGCTACGGCCGCAGCGGTATCTACGACGTTACGGTTCGCCGCGGTGACGAGGTCGTGGCCGAGTTCCGCGGCCGGAGCCGCACCCTGGGCTAGTCCCGCGCTGTCAGGCGGCCGCCTGGAATGCCGCGATTTCTGGCCGGGAACGGGGAACCTCGGGGCTGGTCCGGACACAACCAGGACGTGACCATGGCTGCGCGACGCAGCCGGCCACCGCGCGGAACCGGACGGAGGACCAGTGAACCCGATCGACGAGCTGGCGAGGCTGCTGCCGCCCGCACCTCCCAGCCGGGAGCTGCCGCACCGCGATCAGCACGAGGCTGACCTGCTGGCCGTCGTCGGCGCTGACCAGGCCGCCGGGCCGGGGAACAGGCGCCGTCGATGGCTCGCACCTTCCGCTGCCGCCATCGCCGTCGCGTGTGCCGTTGTCATCGTCGCGGTGGCTGCGGTCGCGGTGCGCGGGCTGTCTGGCACAGGCCGGACGCCGGGCTCCCGGTCGGCCGGGTCCCCGGTCACGCGGAGCAGCGGAGCGCCGGCCGGGCCTCCCGCGGGCAGCCCGCTCACCGCTACGCGGCGCTGGACAGTGCCTGCCGGGAGCTTCACCAGCGTCGCCGTGAGCACGAACAACGGGCCGGTCACTGTCACCGGGAGCGCAGCAGCCTCGGCCGCAGTCACGGCAACACCGAGCTACCGCGGCACAGCGCCGGTGATCAGCTACCAGGTCACCGGCGGAGCCCTGACCGTGCGCGCGACGTGCCCGCAGGACCGGCATTGCCAGGTCGCGCTGCAGCTAGTCGTTCCGGCCAGGATCCCGGTGAGGGCCAGCACCAGCCTCGGCATCGTCCGGCTGACCGGCCTGACGTCTCGCGCTGATGCTAGCTCCGCACTCGGCAACCTCTACCTCGCCCGGCTATCCGGATCGGTCACCGCGCAGACCGACGAAGGCTCGGTCAGCGCGACTGACCTCAGCGTGCACTCGGCGGACCTGTCGAGCGACCTGGGCAGCATCGATGCCGAGTTCAGCATCGCGCCCGAAACGGTCACCGCGTCGAGCCAGCTTGGCTCGGTGACGATTCAGCTGCCGCCGGGCATGAGCTATGCCGTTACGGCGAGCGCCGATCTGGGTAGCGCGTCTGTCACCGTGCCGCAATCGCCCGTTTCCCGGCATGTTGTGAAGGCAAGCAGCCAACTGGGGTCACTGACGGTGAGCAGCTAGCCGATCTTGGCTCTCGGACCCGGCCTCGGCTAGATTCGGCCACGTGCTGCTCCGCAAGCTCCGCATGCCGCTCCGAAAGCTCGCCGTCCGGGTCTATCAGCGGCGGCTGCGCCGGCGGCTCTCGCGCGGGCCGCTGCCGCGGCATGTCGGCCTGATCATGGACGGCAACCGGCGCTGGGCCAAGCAGGCCGGACTCGCCAGCCCGAGTGACGGGCACCGGTACGGCGCGGAGCACATTCTGGACGTGCTGTCCTGGTGTCAGGCGGCCGGGATCCGCCATGTCACGTTGTTCCTGTGCTCTGCGGAGAACCTTGCCCGGCGCGACGACGCCGAGGTAGCTGCCCTGATGGACGTTATCGAGCGGATCGTCGTCAACGGGATCGCGACAGCTGACCCGGAATGGCAGGTGCACGTCGCCGGGCTGGTCGACATGCTGCCCGCCAGCACTGCAGACGCGCTGAAGCGGGCGGCGGAGGCTACCAGGGCGTCCGCCGCTGATGCGCACGTGACGCTGTGCGTCGGCTACGGCGGACGCCAGGAAATCGCCGAGGCCGTCCGGATGCTGCTGCTGGAGCAGGCAGCAGCGGGTGTCAGCCTGGCGAGCCTCGCCAGCGCGGTCGCGGAGGACGACATTGCCCGGCATCTGGCCGGCGACGGCCAGCCCGAGCCCGACCTGATCATCCGGACCAGCGGCGAGCAGCGCATGTCGAACTTCCTGCTCTGGCAGGGCACCGGGGCCTACCTGCACTTCTGCGACTGCTACTGGCCAGCGTTCGGGCAGGTCGACTTCCTCAGGGCGCTGCGGGACTTCGCCCGGCGATCGTCAGCGACGGACGTCTGATGCGCGTCGCAGTCTTTCTCGGCAGCGCTGTCGGCCGCCAGCCCGAGTACGCCGCCGCAGCGGCCGACTTTGGTGCCAGCCTGGCGCGAGCGGGCGTCGGCATCGTCTACGGCGGCGCGAGCGTCGGCCTGATGGGCGCGATGGCGAATGCGGCGCTGGCAGCCGGCGGTGAGGTGACCGGCGTGATCCCGGGCAGCCTGTTCGCCGCCGAGATCCCGCATCCGGGCCTCACCCGGATGGAGGTCGTCGGCACCATGCACGAGCGCAAGGCGCTGATGGCCGGGCTCGCGGATGGCTTCGCCGCGCTGCCGGGCGGCCTTGGCACGCTGGACGAGCTCTTCGAGATCCTGACCTGGCAGCAGATCGGGCTGCATGCCAAGCCGGTCGCCCTCGTCGACGTGAACGGCTTCTGGGATCCGCTGAGCGCTCTGCTTGACGAGCTGACGGCGACCGGGTTCGTGCCGGAAGCCACCCGCCGTTCGCTGGTCCGGGTGCGGGATGCTGAAGAGTTCCTCGGCCTGCTGCGCCCGGCCGGTACGCTGCCGGTCCAGGCAACTAATGACGCGGAGCCATGACCGACCAGACCACCGACAGCGAACCGGCCCGCGGTGACGTCCCAGGCGAATCGGCAGGCGAAGCGGACTTCATCAGCGCTGAGCGGCTGATCTTCTTCTCCGATGCCGTTGTCGCTATCGCGATCACACTGCTCGCGTTCGCGCTGCCGGTCCCGGAGGGCCTCCGGCCCAACGCGCCCAACTGGCAGGTGTGGGATGCGCTCTGGGCGCACCGAATCGACTACCTGACCTTTCTCATCAGTTTCGTCGTCATCGGCAACCACTGGCGCCTGCATCACCGGCTGTTCAGGTACGTGTCCCGGCTCGACACGCGCATCATCGCGCTGAATCTGGCGTGGCTGCTGATGATCGTGGTTATCCCGTTCGCCACCAGGCTGATCTCCGGGAACGGCGGCTTCGGCGTCCGGTTCAGCATCTACGCCGCGATCCAAGTAGTCACCATGCTGACGTTCCTGCTGATGAGCCGCCACATCAGGAGCGGCGAGCTGCTCCGTCCGGATGCGCCCGCCGCTACCCGCGACGGCGACGTAGTGCTGCTGGCGGTCGCTGGGTTGTTCGCGCTGTCGATTCCGGTCGCCTTCGTGACGCAGTGGGCTTACGCGCTCTGGATCGCCTCGGTTCCGGTCGCGAGGGTACTCGGCCGGCGTCTCGACCGCGTCAGCGACGACCGCGAACCACAGCAGCAGCCTGCCGCTGATCTTTGACCTCGAGCACGCCCCCCGCCGTGGATGCCGGTTTGCTGGCGTGGGAGCCCCACTTAATCGGCATCCACGAAGATCACTCGCGCCGAGCCAGGCGAGTCGACCACCGCGGGTACGTAGACACTGGTGCCGATCGGTTGCGGGCTACTCCGGGATCTGAGTCGACAAGCAGAACGGGTGGCCGGCCGGATCCAGCAGCACGCGCCACCGGTCCGGGGCGGGCTGGGAAGCCGCCGGCGTCGCGCCGAGCCGGACAGCTTCGGCCTGCGCTGCCTCCAGGTCATCGACCGCGAGGTCCAGATGCATCTGCTTGGGGACGGCCGGGTCAGGCCAGGTGGGCTGCTGGTAGCCCGAGACTCGCACGGTGGCCAGCCAGCCGTGATCGGTCTTCACTGCGCAGAAGTCGTCACTCGTGAAGGCAACTTCACCGCCGACCAGCGCGGCCCAGAAAGCCGCGAGCGCAGACGGATCGGAGCAGTCCAGAGCAGTGGACGCCAGTCGGGCTACGGACATGTGGCTCACGCTACCGGAGGCTGCTGACAGTAGGCCCTCCGGCTGCAGCCAGCGCCGTCGCGAGCAACAGCTGAGCGGTGGTGACCGTCCCGACGCCTCCTGGCACGGGGGAGAGGGCGCCTGCCACTTCGGTCACTTCGGCACCGACGTCACCCACCAGGCCGCCATCACTGGCAGCGCTGGTGCCGACGTCGACAACGGCGGCGCCAGGCCTGACGTGCGCTGCGGTGATGAGGCCAGGCCGGCCGGCTGCCGCGACGAGCACGTCCGCCTCGCTGGTGATCCCGGCCAGGCCGGGCGTACGCGAATGGCAGATCGTTACCGTGGCATCGCGGGCGAGCAGTAGCTGGGCGACGGGTTTGCCGACGACAGCCGAGCGGCCCACCACCACGGCGCGGCGCCCGGACAGCTCGACGCCGTGGAAGTCGAGCAGCCGCACGACGGCTTGAGCTGTCGCCGGAGCGAAGGCAGGCAGTCCTGCGGTGAGCCCGGCCGAGTGAAACGGGATTCGCGCCGTCGACATCCTTGGCCGGGTCGATTGCCTCAGCCAGCTCCGCTGCGCGAACGCCCGCCGGGACCGGGGTCTGAAGGATGATGCCGTGTACCGTGCGGACTGCCGACAGCCTGGTCAGCTCAGCTTTGATCTGATCAGGCGCCGCGTCTGCGCCCAGGTCGGTGACCTCGCACTCGATGCCCGCCCGCGCCCCCGCGCCGGTCAGCGAGCGCACGTACCAGGCCGCTGACTCGTCACGCGTCGCGATCACGATCGCGAGCCGCACCGTGATCCCGTCTGCCGCGGCCGCCGTGACCGCCTCGGCTGCCTGCGCGCGCAGGCTCGCGGCGAGCTCCTTGCCGTCGAGCCTCCGGGCAGTCATTGGCGCAAGTCCGCGCGAACTGCTGCGGACACCGCGTCGGCGCGCGCGAGCAGCAGATCGACCCGCGCGGCGACTTCGCCGAATCGCTCGCGGGCTGTGGCGTCAGTGATGCCGGCCAGGTTGGTGTCCACGTTGACCCGCGACGTCGCTATGGCGGCCCGGATGGCCTCCGCGACCGCCACCAGATCGCCAATGACGGCCCGGTTGGCGGACGGCCGCAGCGTTTCGGTCAGGCCCAGCAGCCGGGCGGCGGCTTCGATCACAGCAGCCGGCGGCGCGGTCGCCCTGACCAGCGCCGCGGCGATCGCGTCAGACCGGGCAGCCTGCTGATCCGCGGTATCTCTGGGGAGCGCGTAGGCAGCAGCCACCGAACCGAATGCCGCGGCGTCGGCCGCGATCAGATCCGTGCACTCGGCCCGCAGCACGTCGGCCTCGGCTGTTACCCGTTCACTCGTCTGCTCCGCAGCCGCGTACCGGGGGCCGGTCGTATACCGGGCGACCATCGCGAGCAGCGCCGCAGCCTCCGCCGCATGCAGCGCTGCCACCGCGCCACCACCCGGCGCGGGCGTCTTCGCAGCCAGCTGCTCGAGGAAGTTGCCGATCGTCTCGTCGCGTCCTGCTATCTCATCGGGCACGGGGTCTCCTGTTCGTAGCTCCCGATCGGTCGGCGCCGGCTAGCCGGTCCGGCAAGCCACTAGCAGGCCGCGGCTGGCAGACTACCGGCCGTCATCAGAACTGATTCGCCTAGATCTCCCTGGCGGACAGGCGCGCCGCAGCAGCGGCCAGCGCCAGTGCAGATACGCCGGCGGCGACGCCCATCGCAGGCCCGAAGTACGCCAGCCCGTGCGCGCCGTCGACGACGTCCGCCGGCGCGTTAACCAGCGCGCTCGGCAGCCAGTTCTGGATGGCGCGTGGCCCCTTAATGATGCAGGCGGACGGTGCGCACGATTGACTTGATGCGAGCCGGGTTGGCGTATATCACCAGCAACGGCCAGCGTCCGTCGTCGTGAATCGGGCGCCGGTAGGTGACCAGGACTTCGGCCTCCTGGAACTTCGGTCCGTTCTTCACTTCCGCCCAGCGCGGAGCGTCGCGCGACGGCATGATCAGGCACCCCGGACGTCCATCGATCTTCCGGAACGCAACGCGCGGGTGCTTGCCGAAGACAGCTATCGACGCGGTACCGGCAGCAGCCATCCGGCAGGTGTGCCGCAGCCCGCCGGACTCGTCAGATGCATTCAGCTCAATCCAGCCGGACCTGCCGCTGTAGCCGAACGTGCCCCGCCCGAGGTAAGGGATCTTCTTCCACGCCCTCGGAATCGTTACTGTGGCCTTCAGGCCGCGGTCGGTCAGCGTCTTCGTCGCGTGGTGGGCGGCATGTGCGACCGGGGCCGCGAAAGCGGTAGCGCCTAAGGCGAGCAAGGGTGCAACTACCAGCGCGATGACTGCGATGCGGATCTTCGGTGACATGGTTCCTCCGTAGCTGCAAGCGCATCGCGGAGTGCCGGCGGCACCCGCCCCCTAGGCGCTTCTACCGATATGACGCAGGAACAAGCGATCCGTTGCGCAGTCTGCGGGTGGAGGCCTGATGCGCTGCCCAGGACCGTCCGGGCGATCAGGCCTTGAGAACCAGAAGCACCAGCAAGGTACCGACGACGAGCACGAGCACGGAGCTCATCACCACCAGCACCGCCTTGCTCGAGAGCAAGTCCAGCAGCACGCGTTCAGCCTTCGGCTCGGGCGACTGGTATGGCTTACCGTTGTCGCGCGCTATCTTCTCGAACGCGTAGAACGGGTCCCAGGACCCGCGAGGTCCGCGCCGCCCGATCTGCAGGGGAGGCTCCCGGCCTGGCTCTGATCTCCTGGTCATGCAACCTCCGGAAGAAGCCCCGAACCCCGCGCGACGCCCGGCTCCGCAGCCGTAGCGCTCTGCCCAGTTCATCGATGGTATGCCCAGAACGCGCAGCGCTCAGGATCTCGGCCTGCGCACACATAGCACGCCGGCGGCGACAGCGACCGTATATACTCAACGCCGAAGGGGAGTAGTCCTTCTGCTGGCAGGCCGACATACCGGCGCGCGAAGCGCCCGGCCGCCAGGCCACCTGAGGAGTGGTGGACGAGACCTTCGGCTGTTGAGTTAGCTCCGGCCGAAGATGCTCCCTATCCGGGAATCCTCGGGCGGGCCGAGCGTAAGGACGCCTGTTCATGCCCGAGCTTGCGGTGATCGGCATCGCGTTCGCGGTGACCTTCCTTGCCGAGCTGCCGGACAAGTCGATGTTTACCTCACTTGTGCTGGCTACCAGGTACCGCCCCGGCTGGGTCTGGACCGGAGTTGCGGCGGCATTTGCCGTGCACATGGCGATCGCTGTCACGGCGGGCCAGTTGCTCGCCCTGCTGCCGCACCAGGTCGTCGACTGGGTCGTGGCCGGGCTTTTCGCCGCCGGGGCGGCATACCTGTGGATCAGCAGCTTCCGGACGCCCCGGCATGAGGACGCGGACGCGTCCAGGCAAGGCGGTCCGCCGCCGTCGTTCCTGCGCGTCGCGGCGACCAGCTTCACCTTCGTCTTCCTGGCCGAGTGGGGCGACATCACCCAGCTCACGGCCGCGAACCTGGCCGCGCGGTACAACCCGGTGCTGGTCTTCGCGGGCGCGACTCTCGGACTCTGGGCTGTTGCGGCGGCAGCCGTCAGCGTCGGCGCCAAGAGCCTGAGCCTGATCCCGATGGCCTGGGTCAACCGGATCACCGGCCTCATCCTGCTCGCCCTGGGCAGCTATGCGGCCTTCGCCGCGGTCACCGGCTGACACGTGGCTAGAAACGTCTAGCGACTAGATAGTTAGTGTCGCTGTATATTTAGTCAATGCAACCACGATCAGTGGACTGGACAGCCCTGCGTCCGGGCGGCGATGAGCGCGGCGCCGCCGAAGGGCTACGCGAGCGGAAGAAACGCCAGCTGCGGCAGCGGCTCAGTGACACGGCGACCCAGATGTTCCTCGAGCGCGGTTTTGAGGCCGTGCGGGTCGTCGAAGTGGCCGCGGCATGCGATGTGTCGGAGAAAACGGTCTACAACTACTTCCCGACCAAGGAGTCGCTGATCCTGGACCGGTGGGAGGGCACGATGACCGCCATCCGGGCCGGGCTTGCCGACCCCGCCGCAAATCCTGTCGACGCGGTGCTGCAGATCCTTGCCGAGGAGCTTGGCGCGCTGACCGCCTGGCTGCGTGCGCAACCCGACCTGGCTGGAGCGTGCGCATCGATCCGCCGCTTCGGTGCGCTGATCGCATCCACGCCGGCGCTGCGGTCCCATCAGAGCGACACCTCGACCGAGCTGACCGCCGTCGCCGCGGAGGTACTCGCCCGACGCTACGGTCTGAGCCCTGGCGATCCGGAGCCGCAGATCGCGGCGATCGCCCTGCTAGGGCTGTGGCAAGTCCAGTTTCGCTCGCTGGAGAAGTATCTTGACGGAGCTGCGACACCCGATCGGGTCGAGCGGGCTGTCACCGCCGACGTCGGGCGCGCTGGCCGCCTGATCGCGACCGGCCTGAGCGCTCTGGACTCTGCATCCGGTCCCAGGGCCGCAGCTACGGCGCGGGCCTGACCCGGCCGCCAGAACGCCGATCTGCCTCATTGCCGAGACTGGCGAGAACGGCAGGCAGCCCCTTATCCAGCATCCTGCGCCGCACAGGCCCCAGGATCAGCTTCGACATGACGAAGCCCTCGATCCCGCGGAAGCCAGTGTGGTCATAGCAGAAGCGTGTTCCGTCGCCGCACGGCTCGATCCGATAGCTCACCTGCGTTGTGGTGCCGCCCGAGTCGCTCCACGAGTACCGCAGGAGCGCCGGCGGATCCACTTCGAGAACCTCGCAATAGACGATGCCGTCCCAGCCGGGAACCGGCTTGCCGACGAACCGGAAACGGTTTCCGACCTCAGGAGAGAAGCCCTCGGGCTTTCCGCCGCGGCCAGTCGAAGTCCAGAGCGGTACCAGCTCAGGGTCGGTCACCGTGCGCCAGACACGCTCCGGCGAGTCCGGGTACGTGCGGCTGATGTGAATGTCAGACATTGACCGCTCCCTGCTTGGCTCCGATCCGGCCGCGCCACCGCGACCGAATGTACCGTAACTAGAAGTTTATAGTAGCTGTACATAAAGCCGCCTGCAACGGTCGCCGGGCGAGGGCCTCCGCAGCGCTTGACGGCTCGCTCGGAGCTGTGACTGGATGTTGACGAAAGACCGCATCGGGGAGGTAACGGCCGTGGCTGAAACACCGAGCGGGGCGCTGCGCCGCAAGTACGCACGCGAGCGTGACAAGCGGCTGCGTCCCGACGGCAACGATCAGTACCTGCGGCTGACCGGCCAGTTCGGCCATTACCTCACTGACCCTTACACCGAGCGGATCGCGCGGGAACCGAAGCATGACCACGTGACGGTGGCGTTCGTCGGCGGCGGGTTCGCCGGGCTGCTGACCGCCGCCCGCCTCAAGGAGGCCGGGGTCGACGGGGTGCGCATCGTGGAGAAGGGCGGCGGATTCGGCGGCACCTGGTACTGGAACCGCTACCCGGGCGCCCAGTGCGACACCGCCGCGCTGATCTACATGCCGTTGCTCGAGGAAACCGGGCACATGCCGTCGGAACGCTACGTCCACGCGCCGGAGATCCTCGAGCATTGTGACCGCATCGGCAAGCAGTACGGCCTGCACGACGATGCCCTGTTTCACACGCAGGTGACAAACCTGGAGTGGGACGCGCGGGCTAGCCGCTGGATCGTTCGGACAGACCGGGGCGATGAGTTCACCGCGCAGTTCGTCGCCTTGGGAACCGGTCCGCTGCACGTGCCGAAGCTGCCCGGCATCGCCGGCGTCGAGACCTTCACCGGGCACTCGTTCCACACCAGCCGCTGGGACTACGCCTACACCGGCGGTGACCCGGCCGGCGCGCCGATGGATCGCCTCGCGGACAAGCGGGTGGCTATTGTCGGCACCGGCGCGACCGCGGTGCAGTGCGTTCCGCACCTCGCGAGTTCCTGCCGCGACCTGTTCGTGTTCCAGCGCACGCCGTCGTCAGTGGACGAGCGCGGGAACGGGCCTACGGACCCTCGGTGGTTCGCCAGCATCGCCGCTCCTGGCTGGCAAGACCAGTGGATGGACAACTTCGTCGCCAACATGTCCGCAGGCGAGCTGCCGGCGCAGGACCTGGTCAACGACGGCTGGACCGATCTGGCCAAGCGCATCCGGGGCCGGATGTCGGCTCCGCGCTCAGGCCCGGCGAGCTTTGAGGACTTGCTGGCAGACTTCGAGAACGCTGACCACGAGAAGATGTCGGAGATCCGGGCCAGGGTCGACGCGATCGTCTCCGACCGCGCCACGGCGGAAGGCCTCAAGGCCTGGTACCGGCAGCTCTGCAAGCGCCCGTGCTTCCACGATGAGTACCTCAGCGCGTACAACCTGCCGTCGGTGCACCTCGTCGATACCGACGGAAAGGGAGTTGACCGCATCACGCCCGCCGGAGTCGTCGCAGCAGGGACCGAGTACCCAGTCGACTGCATCATCTACGCCTCCGGGTTCGAAGTAGGCACACAGGCAACCCGGCGCTACGGGTTCGACCTGACCGGCCGTGATAGCACCCGGCTGTCGGATTACTGGTCCGCCGGGATGCGCAGCATGCATGGCGTCCATGTGCACGGTTTCCCGAACGCGTTCCTGGTCCAGCTCGGCCAGGGCGGAAACTTCGTCGCCAACGTCCCGCACAACCTCAGCGACGCGGCCAAGAGCGTCGCCGCGGTCGTCGCGCATATGGCCAGCAACGGCCTCGACACGGTCGAGGTGACT
Organism: uncultured Actinomycetota bacterium; assembly: GCA_963831615.1. Classification (GTDB taxonomy): domain Bacteria; phylum Actinomycetota; class Actinomycetes; order Streptosporangiales; family Streptosporangiaceae; genus JAJYUU01. Next base: position 279,612 of record CAWHQU010000013.1, read on the forward strand.
AAAGAGGCGGAAGACGCCTGGATGGAACTGCTGGCGCCAAACCCGGTCATGAGCTCCTTCCTCGCGAGCTGCACACCTGGTTACTACAACAACGAAGGCCAGGGGCCGAGCCCGCATTCGCTGCTGGCCGGGTACTCGGCGGGCGCGCCGGCCTACTTCCGCTACATCGACAGCTGGCGCAACTCAGGAGACTTCGAGGGCCTGCAGTTCACCCGGCGCGGTTGATCCGTGCCAGCGCGGCCTCGGCTTCGCAGACGAGGTCGCCGACCAGGTCGGCGGCCGGCCTGAGGTCGGTGATGAGGTCAATTGCCTCGCTAGCCCAGACCGGGACTGGTGGTAGTTCACCACTGCCGGATGCCTGCTGGTAGGCCCGTCTGGCCGCGCCATCGGCAGCAAGCTCGTCCTCCCGGCCGCGCCACTGGTCGATGACCGGATGACGCAGCGTTCGCGCCAGGTACCGGCGCGGCCAGCCGGTGTCGCGGACGATGTCCAGTACCGAACTGCGCTCTGTCTGTTCCCCGTTGCCGTCCAGAATCGCCTTCGGGACTGACGGATCGGTCAGCGCTTCGGGCGCCACCAGGAACCGGGTTCCGATCAGCGCGCCGGAGGCCCCGAGGGCCAACGCGGCAGCAACGCCCCGGCCGTCCGCGATCCCGCCGGCTGCCAGGACCGGCGTCGGCGCGACGAGATCCGCAACGACCGGCACGAACGCCATCGTGGAGCGCCCGGCGGCACCGCTGTGACCGCCAGCCTCGGTGCCTTGCGCGACAATGACGTCGGCGCCGACGTCCATGGCGTCGCGGGCCTCGCTGAGGTCGGTGACCTGAACAATCAGCTTCGCGCCAGCGGCACGCACAAGCGGCGCGAGCGGCCGCAGGTCACCGAACGACAACTGCACTGCGGCGGGACGGTGCGCTAGTGCCCGCTCGACGATTTCGGCGCCCGCAGCCCAGCTCAGGAAGCCGACGCCCCAGGGATTGCCGGTGCCGGCCGCGACGATCTCCAGTTCGCGATTCAGCCAGGAGACGTCTTCGCGCCCGCCGCCGACCAGGCCCAGGCCGCCGCCTTCTGACACCGCCGCGGCCAGGGCGCCGCCGGCCAGGCCGCCCATCGGCGCCAGCGCGATCGGGTGCGCTACCGAGAACAGGTCAGTGAATGCCGTCTGCAGAGCCATGGATCTCATTGTGACCGGGGTTCCGTTCCGTGAAGACCACCTCGACGGTCAGGCCCCCGTCAGGGCGGGCGGCGGCGGTGACCTCGGCGCCGTGCGCGCTGACGATCGCGCGAACGATAGCCAGGCCGAGCCCGTAGCCAGCGCCCGCTCGCACCCGCTCGGCGCCGAGCCGCTGGAACGGCTGGAACAGGCGGCTGACGTCGCCCGGCGGGATCACCCGCCCGCCGTTGCTGACCGATAGCACCGCGCGGCCTCCGGTTACCGCGGTCGAGACCTCCAGCCAGCCGGCGTCTTCGTTATGCCGGATGGCGTTATCCACCAGGTTCGCGATCAGCCGTTCGGCCAGCCTCGGATCGCCGCCCGCCGGTGCCGGGGCGAGCGCCGCCGCTACCCTGATGCCTTTGTCATCCGCCAAGCGCTGGTGGTCGGCTAGCACCGTCCCGGCGAGCTGCGCCAGGTCGAACGATTCCCGCCGGTCCGTCCCCTGCTCGCTGGTCGCCAGGGTGAGCAGCGCGTCGATCAGGCGCTCCTGTTGCGAACCCAGCTCCAGCAGCCGCTCGCAGGTGGATCGCAGGCTTTCCGCGCTCGCGCCAGGATCGGCTAGTGCGACCTGCAGCAAGGTGCGCTCCGCTGCGAGTGGTGTGCGCAGCTCGTGTGAGGCATTGGCGACGAAGTGCCGTTGCGATTCGAATGACGCCTCCAGCCGGCCGAACAGGTCATCGAGCGTCTCGCCCAGCTCGGCGAACTCGTCGCGGCTGCCGAGAGCCAGCCGTCTGCTGAGGTTGGTGGCAGAAATGTCCCTGGCGGTTGACGTAATCGTCCGCAGCGGCCGCAGGAACCGGCCGGCGATCAGCCAGCCAAGCGCGAGCGCGACCAGCACCGCTCCGGCGAACGCAGCTGCCGGGGCTAGCTGGATATACGGAAACTGGCGGCCAGCGAAGATACTCTGCGAGCTCCTCACGCCCGAGACGCTCATCGAGGAGCGGCCTACCAGCAAGCCGGAAACTGCGAGCAGGCCGCCGCCGAGGACGACGAACGCGCCCGCGTACAGCACCGCAAGCTGGGTCCTCAGGGTGCTCCGGCGCGCAAAGCGAAGTACCGCCGCAGACCGCGGCAGAGTCTTAGGCATCACGGTGCTCCGATCCGGTACCCGCCCTCGCGGACGGTATGGATGACGGGCGGGTCGCCCAGCTTGGCGCGCAGCCGGCGAACAGTCGTCTTCACCACCGTGGTGAACGGGTCAGCCTGTTCGTCCCACGCGCGCTCCAGAAGTTCCTCGGCAGAGATCACCCGGTCCTCGGCGGCCAGCAGGCACTCCAGCAACGCGAACTCTTTCGGGCTGAGATCGAGGCGCCGCCCGGCGCGGAAGGCGACGTGGCGGCTCGGATCGAGGGTGATGTCACCACTGGCCAGGACCGGCGGGAGCGGCGCGGAACTGCGGCGGCCGAGCGCCCGGACTCGCGCGGTCAGCTCGGCGAAGTCGAACGGCTTAGGCAGGTAGTCGTCGGCGCCCAGACCAAGGCCCTCGACTCGGTCGCGGACCGTGCCGGCCGCGGTGAGCATCAGCAGCCTGGTGTCCGCGCTCCCGGCCACAAGCCGCCGGCACACCTCGTCACCGTGGATTCCTGGCAGGTCACGATCGAGCACGACGACGTCGTAGCGGGTAACGCCGAGATGGTCCAGTGCCGCGTTTCCGTCCAGAACGACGTCGACGGCCATGCCCTCCCGCCGGAGGCCGGTACCGATCGCCTCGGCGAGGACCTCGAAGTCCTCCACTACCAGCACTCTCATGATCCGATCTCTTTCCGTGCCGTCGGCGCGACTGCCTGTCCTCCGCCAGACGATGCCAGCCCGCCGGTGTCAGCGCGGTGACAGTCGCTGTCACCGCGCTGACACCGGCCCGGGCGTAGAACCGGCTCCGAAGAACAGCATCCACCGAGCGGCAGGGCGATCACTATGACCGAGGCAACAATCGAAGTAAGCGGGCTGCGCAAACGGTTCGGCCCGACGCTGGCGCTGGACGGGATGTCGTTCACTGTCCGGCCTGGCCAGGTGACCGGCTTCGTCGGGCCGAACGGGGCCGGCAAATCCACGACGATGCGGGTGATTCTGGGCCTGGACGCGGCGGAGGCCGGCTCGGCCCTGGTGGCCGGGCGTCCGTATGCAAGCTTGCGGCGGCCGCTGCGGCAGGTCGGCTCGCTGCTGGACGCGGCGGCGCTGCAGCCCAGCCGGACCGGCCGCAACCACCTGCTCTGGCTCGCTCGCTCTCAGGGGCTGTCAGCCGGGCGGGTCGACACGGTGCTCGAGCAGGCGGGCATGCATGCGGCGGCACGCCGGAAGGCGAGCGGTTACTCGCTCGGCATGCGGCAGCGGCTCGGGATCGCCGCTGCGTTGCTCGGCGATCCGCCGGTCCTGATGCTTGACGAACCGTTCAACGGAATGGACCCCGAAGGGATCGTGTGGATGCGCGGCTTCTTGCGATCGCTTGCCGTAGAGGGCCGTGCGGTGCTGGTGTCCAGCCACCTGATGAGCGAGGTACAGGACACCGCCGATCATGTGGTGGTGGTCGGCAAGGGCCGGGTGATCGCCGATACCAGCGTGACCGAATTGCTCGCGGCCGCCTCGAGTGACCGGGTCGTGCTGCGCACGACCGCTCCGGAGCAGGCAGCGGCCGTGCTAGCTCGCGCCGGGGGAGCTGTGCTGGATCCCGGCGCGTCATCCGCTCCGGCTGCGGCGAGCCACGCCGGCAGCGAACTTACCGTCACCGGCCTCAGCGTCTCCGGACTAAGGGCCGAAGACGTCGTCGCTGTCCTGAGCGCGGCCGCAGTGCCGTTCTCCGAGGTCTCAGCGCACCGGGCCAGCCTCGAAGAGGCTTACCTGGAACTTACCCATGACGCCGTCGAATTCCGCGCAGCGGCCATCGACACCAAGGCGAAGGGAGCGGCGCGATGAGCGGCGGCGCTATGACGGACGTGACGGCGACCGGCGGCACTACCGGTGCGTACCACTGCGACCTAGGGGAGGGGCCGGGCGGGTTCGGTCAGCTGCTGCGGGCCGAGTGGACCAAGCTGCGCACTGTCCGCGGCTGGGTGATCGGCATGGTCATCGCGGTCCTGGTAACAGCGGGGATCGCGATGCTGGATCACAGTTCCTGCGGCGGCACCGTGACGCCCGGCGGTGCGGTCATCGCAGGCCTTGGCTGCTCGTCACCGGTCGGGCCGGGCGGCCAAGCCGTCACCGACAGCGCGTACTTGGTGCACCAGCCGCTGGCCGCGAGCGGCAGCATCACCGTCCGGGTGACCTCCCTGACCGCCGAGGCGGCAGGCCCGGTCGCTGGCGGCCTGCAGCCGTGGTCCAAGGCCGGGATCATCATCAAGACCAGTACACGGCCGGGATCGGCGTACGCCGCGATGATGGTGACCGCTGGCCACGGCGTGCGGATGCAGTATGACTTCACCGGCGATATCGCGGGCCCGGCGGGCGCGGTGTCGGCCGCATCCCCGCGCTGGCTTCGGCTGACCCGGTCCGGTGACACTGTCACCGGCTACGAGTCCGCCGACGGGACTCGGTGGCACGCCGTCGGTACCGCGCACCTGGCCGGCCTGCCGGCGACAGCGCTGGCCGGAATGTTCGCCGCGTCGCCCGCTGGCAACGGGTCAGTCAGCTCGAGCTCAATCGCCGGAACGAGTTCGGCATCGGGCATCTCCCTGGCTGCGGCCCGCTTCGATCACGTCAGTGTCCGCGGCGGGCAGCCGGGCGCCCCGTGGGCTGGCGGCAACATCGGCGGCAACGCCGGCGCTCCTTCTCAGACCGGCTTTCATGAAGACGACGGCGCGTTCACCGTGACCGGGTCGGGCGATATCGGGCCGGACGTGCCGGCCGCTCCTGGCGGAGGCGGCGGAACCGCGATCGAGCAGACGCTGCTGGGCATCTTTGGCGGCCTCATCGCGGTCATCGTCGTCGCCGCGATGTTCATGACGGCCGAATACCGGCGCGGTCTCATCCGGGTTACCCTCGCCGCGAGCCCGCGCCGCGGGCTGATGCTAGCCGCGAAAGCCATCGTGATCGGCTCGGTAAGCTTCGTGGCCGGGCTGGCCGGCTCTGTTAGCGCGCTGGTGCTCGGTGAGCATCTGCTGCGCTCCCACGGCAATTTCATCATGCCGGTCAGCCTGGCGACCGAGGTCCGCGTGGTGGCGGGCACTGCGGCGCTGACCGCGGTCACCGCGATCCTGGCCCTTGCGCTGGGGGCGCTGCTGCGCAGCAGCGCTGCAGCAGTCACCATCGGGATTACCGTTGTGGTGCTGCCGTACCTGCTCGAGAGCTTCACCCTGCCGGCCCGCGCGGCCGACTGGATGCTGACAGTGACGCCCGCGGCTGGCTTCGCGATCCAGCAGAGCCTGCCGCAGTATCCGCAGGTGGCGGCCAGCTATACGCCCGCGAACGGCTACTACCCGCTTGCACCGTGGGCCGGCTTCGCGGTGTCGTGCGGTTACGCCGCGGTGGCTCTCGCACTGGCCTTGTACCTGCTGCGCCGGAGAGACGCATGAGCCGCGCCGTGCATGCGGAATGGATCAAGCTGCGCACGCTGCCGGGTACCGTCTGGCTGCTGGCCGCCGTCATCGCGGCGACAGTGGCGCTGGGAATCGGAGCCGACGCGGCGGCGAACTGCCCGTCCGGAGGCTGTCACCTCGACCCGGCCAAGACCGCCCTGACCGGGATCTACCTCAGCCAGGCTGTCGTCGCAGTGCTCGCGGTGCTGACCATCGGCAGTGAGTACAGCAGCGGGATGATCCGCGTCACGCTGACCGCCACCCCGCGCCGGACTACTGTGCTGGCCGCGAAAGCGGTCACGCTGACCGTGCTAGTGATGGCAGCAGGCACCGCGGCCGTACTGGGGTCAGTGCTGGCCGGCGGGCTGATCTTGCCGGCTCGCGGGTTCACCGCGGCGCACGGATTCCTGCCGCTGTCGCTGAGCGACGGGCCAGTGCTGCGTGCCGCCGCGGGGTCGGTTCTCTACCTGGTGCTGATCACGCTGCTCAGCCTGGGAGTCGCCACCACCGTGCGGGACTCCGCCGCGGGCATCGGGGGAGTTCTCGGATTGCTGTACCTGATCCCGATCATTGCCGGCGTCGCCAGCCCGCTGTGGCAGCGGCACCTTCAGCAGATCGCGCCGATGACCGCCGGGCTCGCCGTTCAGGCGACCACGGACATGCAGAATCTGCCGATCTCGCCGTGGGCAGGCCTGGGTGTTCTCTCGGCGTGGGCCGCCGCCGCGCTGGTCGCCGCCGCGCTGCTGCTGCGGCTGCGGGACGCCTGACCAGGGATCGCTAGAGCCAGTGCAGCCAGCCGCCGTGTCCCTCAGTGATGGCCAGCGTCGACTGGCCGTCGCGGACCAGCACGAACGGGCCGGGGCCCGGATAGCCGTCTGGCCGGGCGACGCCCGGCACGACGCCAGGAGCCTCATTCGCCAGCCACACGCAGCCGAGGTCGCGAACGGTGCTGGCGAAACGCAGCCGGTCTTCCGGTGGCAGGTAGGCCAGCACCGCGGAGTGGTAGATCACCAGCGTCGCCTCGGCAGGCGCGCGGGCAGCCAGCGCCGGAAGATCCGTACGCAGGTCACCGCGGTACACCGTGGGCGGATCGCGGCGCGCGGCAGCAATTGCCGCTGTCAGCCGCTCTTCGCGGTCGCCCTCGTCCGGCCAGACGAAGCACGCTAGCCAGAGCATGTCGTCGTCGCTCGTCACGTCGAGCGGGTTCAAGTCGAGGCCGGCGCGCCAGACAATAGCCGGAACCCGGCTGGGTACCGGTACCGGACCGCGTAGCCCGCAGCGCAGCGTCGGCGCGGTGCGATCGCTGCCGGTGACGTGCTGGCCGTCGTAGTCATAGGAGTACCGGTCGAAGAGCAAGGTCAGCCCGGCGCTGGCGCCCACCTCGATCAGCGCGAGCGGCTCGGCTAGCTGCGCGAGAGCGGGCAGCAGCGTGGCGCAGCGAGCGGGCTCGTTCGTCTGCGTACTTCGCGTCAGCATGAGCCGGGATAGCTCCGCGGCTCTATCGGTGGCCAGCCCGCGCAAGTCGGCGATGCTAGCTGGCCTGCGGAGTAGGTACCGTGCGGCGGCGAACAGCAAGTTTGGTTGCCGCTTGGGCTGAGGCAGCACCGTGAGAAATCCCAGCACGGCTCGATCGCCGGCCACCGCATTCGCAAGCGATTCGTAGGCAGGGCTCAGCCCTCGGGCCTCGCGTGCCCACAGCCGGTAGTCCGCTGCAGTGTCGACCGCTGGGTTAAGCCCGCTCATGCTCACAGTCGGACGCTAGCGGCCCCGGCCGTGGCTCGGGAAGCCGGAAAGTTCCATGATCGATGTTGAATTAGGGGTGTCATAATCCCCCGGAATCAACATCGATCATGGAAGCTGGCCGCTGCAACCCGGCGTGACGGAAACTAGCGCGATAAGTTTGCTGCAACTCGCGATATGCCGCGTTATACTCGATGCCGAGTGATCGACTATGAGTAAACGACCTGCTGTTTCCGTTCCCGCGCTCGTGCCGGAGTCCGGCCGCCAGCGCCCCGTCCGCGCGCGCCCGCTGCCACGGACGCCGATTGCGCTGTCAGTGCTGAATCTGCTGAACGAGCGGCCGATGCATCCGTACGAGATCCGGACCTTCATGCGCGAGCGCGGTCATGACCGGGCGTTCAAGATCCGTGAGTCGTCGGTATATGACACCGTCGCCCGGCTGGCGGACCGGGGCTTTATCGAAGCGGTCGAGGTCAACAGGTCAGGCCGCCGGCCGGAGCGGACCGTTTACGCGATCACCGAAGCGGGCCGCGATGAGCTGCTGGTCTGGCTGCGCGAGCTGACGAGCCAGCCGGCCGCTGACTACCCGGCCTTCGCCGCGCCGCTGATGTTCATCTACGGGCTGGGCCGCGACGGTGCTATCAGCGCACTGCGCGAGCGCGCCGCCCGGCTTGAGGCCGAGATCTCCCGGTCTGACGCCTTCCGGCAGGCCGTCCTCGCCGACGTGGGCGACTTCCCGCGGATCTTCGGCATCGAGGAGGAGTACACCCAGGCCATGCGCAAGGCCGAACTGGCCTGGGTGCGGGGCACGGTTGCGGAGCTGCAGGATGGCTCCCTTGCCTGGCCAGCGCCCGACGAGCTGCCAGGGGAGGCCGATCAGGGCTAATCCTCCCGATGCAGGATAGAAGAGGCGGTCTCCGGGGCGGCAACCCCGGAGACCGCAGGAACCCGGAGCGCGGCTGCGCCGGCAACACCCCGGGCTCGGCACTTCGAGGATAGTGCCGGCCAGCGCCGCTCCTCTCGCCAGTGAAGGAGCACATCCATGCCGGTTACTGAATCACCACCTGTCGCGATCCAGGCACATGGCTTGCGCAAGTCATTCCGGGTCAAGGACCAATCGGTCGAGGCGGTCAGCGGACTCGACCTCACCGTCGCGCCCGGTCAGATCTTCGGATTCCTGGGCCCGAACGGGGCGGGAAAAACGACCACGCTGCGGATCCTGACCACGCTGCTGCCTGCCGACGCGGGCGAGGCATTCGTCGCGGGCGCGGACGTCACCCGCTATCCGCAGCAAGTCCGTCGCCGCATCGGTTACGTCGGCCAGCTCGGCGGCGCCGACGGATCCGCCACGGGCCTGGAGAACTTGCTGCTCCAGGCTCGGCTCTACGGTCTGACCGCAGCGGAGGCGCAGAAGCGCGCAACTGAGCTGATCGAGCTGTTCGACCTCGGCCCGTTCGCCAGCCGGACAGCTCGCACCTACTCCGGCGGCCAGCGCCGCCGGCTGGAGGTGGCCCTCGGGATCCTGCATCGCCCCCAGGTCCTCTTCCTCGACGAGCCAACCACCGGACTTGACCCGCAGAACCGCGCCAACCTGTGGGACCAGGTCAGGCAGCTGCGAGACGGCGGCACCACGGTGTTCCTCACGACTCATTACCTGGACGAGGCCGATCAGCTGAGCGACCGGCTGGCGATCATCGACCACGGCCGCGTCATCGCGGAAGGCACCCCGGCCCAGCTGAAGCAGCGGTACTCCGGCGACACGATCACCGTCACGCCAGAGACATATCCCGACGGCCTTCCGGAACTGGAACATGAACTGGCCGCGTCTGCCGCTGATCCGCAGCGCCCGAGTCCAGGACACCAGCATCCGCCTTGCCGTCACTGACGCGACCCGCTCGATGGCGGCAGTGTTCACCGTGCTGGCCGACAGGGGCATCGCAGTCCGCGCAGCTTCGCTTGCCCTGCCGTCGCTGGACGATGTGTTCCTGCACGAGACCGGCCGGTCGCTCCGCGACGCGGGAGCGCAGGCTGGCGGGCCCGCTGCCGAGCAGCCAGCCGGAGAGCAGGTGGCGGCATGACGTTCGCACTGCAATCCGGGCTGTTCTTCCGCCGCAAGCTGCTGGAGACGCTGCGCCAGCCGGTCTGGATCATTACCGGGCTCGCCACTCCGCTGCTCTACCTCGCGCTCTTCGAACCGCTGCTCAGGTCCGTCGCGGGCGGCAGCGGCTTGCCCGCCGGGCGCGTCCTGGACGTCTTCGTGCCGGGGATCCTGACGCTGATGGCCTTCGGTGCCGGGATGGGCGCCGGCTGGGTGGTGATCTGGGAACTGGACTCGGGCGTGATCGAGCGGCTCCGGGTCACTCCGGCCAGCCGTTTCGCGCTCCTGCTCGGCACCGTGCTGCGCGACATAGCTATGTTCGTGGTTCCTGGCATCGTGGTGATCGGGATCGCCATCGGCTTCGGGTTCACTGCGCACTGGGCCGGGCTCGTGCTGATGCTCGTCCTGCTGGCCTTGTTCACTGCGGCCTGCTCGGCGACGTCATCGGCGCTGGGAATCCGGCTCAGGCAGATCGGCAGCCTCGCCGCAGTCGTCACCGGTGTGCAGCTGCCGCTCACGCTGCTGGCCGGGATCCTGCTGCCGCTGTCGCTCGGACCGGACTGGCTGCAGGTTCTGGGCCACCTCAACCCGATGTATTACACCGTCGAGGCAGCACGCGACCTGGCGGCCGGGACGATCACCACGACCGCCGTCGGCACCGGGTTCATCGTGACAGCCGCCGCCGCGGCTCTGGCGCAGTGGTGGGGAACCCGCAGCTACCAGCGCGCGATGGCCTGAACCGGTAGTTATTTGCCCGCACCGGTCATGATGCAGCAGCGTGACCGGTGCGGGCTGCGGTGACAACCACCGTGCTGTAGGACATGGTGAAGCTGCCGCCCATCGCGTCGATCGCGGCCCCGACGCTCTCCGTCACCAGGGCCGCCTTGCCGGCCGCAAGCTGGGTAAGGCTTCCGAGCGTAGGCAGCTGGTCCAGCCACTCGGCCCTGGTATACGTGCGCTCCCAGTCGAACCGCCATTGCTCTGGCTCGCTGAACCCGCCCACCTCGCGGATCGCATCGGCGATCTTGGTGAACAGCGGCTGATAGAGATCCATCGCCGATCTCGGCGGCTGCCCGCCGGGGTTCATCGGCGAGTCCGGCGCCACCTGCCGGTAGACCTTGCTGAGGGCCTCCGTTACTTCCGGCGGGGACTGGAAGACGTGGTGGAACGGGGCCAGGCGACCGCCCGGACGCAGCACCAGGGCCGCCTTGGCGGCTCCGGCGACCGGATCCACCCAGTGCCAGGCCGTGCCGGCAATGACAGCGTCGAACTCCCGGCCGGCCGGGTCCCAGGCTTCGAACGTCGCAACTTCGGCCTCGATTCCGCTGCGCTGCGCGAACTCGGCCATCCGCGCATCGGGTTCGACACCCAGCACCCTGCATCCCAACGACTGGAACTGCCGGGCTGCCGTACCGGTACCGCAGCCGACATCGACCACGTCGAGCCCGGGGCTGGCGGCGACGATCTGCGCGACCATCTCGGCGGGATAGCGGGGCCGCGTCCGGTCGTATCGCTCGGCGTCCACCCCGAACGACTCAGCTACCCCCCGGATTTGATGAGGCCCGGGATCCGGTGATCTCGGCGTCTCCGGCGGTACCGTGGGCATGCGCCCACCATAGTGGGCAGATGCCCACTTGTCGACAACTACTCGCGACGGGCCACGTGCCGACGCGGCTAACGGGGAGGAAGGACGCACGGTGCCGACCGGAGTGCACATCCGCGACGTACGCGATCAGCTCTTCGACGCGGCCGAGCGCGTCCTGCTCCGCGACGGGCCGAACGCGCTGACCAGCCGGGCGGTGACCACGGAGGCAGGCTGCGCCAAAGGGGTGCTGTACCGCCATTTCGAAGACTTCGACGCCTTTCTTGCCGACCTGGTACTTGACCGCCGCGACCGGATGGACAGCCAGGCAGCAGCGTTGCGCGCAACCGCCGGAACCGGCACGATCACCGGCAACCTCGCCGGCGCGCTCACTGTTCTGTTCAGTTCGGTCGCCGTGGCGATGGTCGCGCTTGTCACGTTCCGCTTTGAGCTGCGGGTCAGGTTGCGCCGCGCGTGGCCGAGGGGCGTTCCCCTCCTGAATGAAGCCGTGGCGATGGTCGCGGAGTACCTCACCGCGGAGCGCGACCTCGGCCGGATCACGGCCGATGCTGATGTCGGCACGCTCGCTCCCGCGCTGATCGGGGCTGCGCACCTGCTGTTCGCCGACCGGAAAGGTGCCCCGCCGGAGCCCGTGGCCGTCGCCGCGATGGTCGCCACCGTCCTCGCCAGCGCTGCGCCCGAGCCATCGGCCTGAGCTGCAGCTGGCATGTGGGTGGCCCAGCTAATTTCTGAGGTCCCCTTGGTGTTGATGTGACCGAGGCGCCGGAATACCAGGAACGAGCTACACACAAGTCGGCCCGGACCACCGGAGGAGAGGGAGACTAGCCAGTGGGCGGCAGCGATACGCCCGGAGTGCCAAACCGCGATCGTCGCCGCTTTCTGGGTTCTGCGGGCGCTGCCGCCGTTGCTATCGGCGCGGCGCAGCTCGGCTTCACGGGTTGCACCAGCCCGCCGGCCAGGACGGCGGGTGCCGCTCAGCTGCGCGGGACCCCGGCAGGACACGGCATCTCCTTCGGCCCGGTGAAGCAGATCAAGGCGGGCGTCCTCGACACCGGGTACGTTGAGACCGGAGCCGCCGACGGCCGCCCGGTCATTCTGATGCACGGCTTCCCCTACGACATCCACAGCTATGCCGAGGTCGCGCCGCTGCTTGCAGCAGCGGGCTACCGGGTGATCGTCCCGTACTTCCGTGGCTACGGCACGACAACGTTCCCGTCATCAGCAACGCCTAGAAACGTGGACCAGGCGGCGTTCGCTCTTGACATCCTCGCGCTCATGGACTCGCTGAAAATCGATAAAGCGACTTTGGCCGGATACGACTGGGGCTCGCGGACCGGCGACATCATCGCGGCGCTGTGGCCGCACCGGGTCAGCGGGCTGGTCTCAGCGGGCGGCTACCTGATCACCAACCTGGAAGCCCAGAAGCAGCCGCTGCCGCCCCCCGCGGAGAACGCCTGGTGGTACCAGTACTACTTCGATACCGAACGCGGCGTTCGGGGCCTCACGAAGTACCGGTACGCCTTCGGGCTGTTCGTCTGGAAGTTCAACTCTCCGACGTGGAAGTTCTCGACGGCGACCTACAACCAGACTGCGGCGGCCTTCAACAACCCGGATTACGTTCGCATCGTGATCGGCAATTACCGCTGGCGGCAGGGCCTGTACCCGAGCGAACCCGAATACGCCAGCATCGAAACCAAGCTGCAGAAATCACCGGCCATCGCGGTGCCCGCGATTGCCATCGACGGCAAGTACGATCCGTTCACGCCACCCGGGAACGGCGCGGCTTATCGCGGCCACTTCACCGGGAAATACGAGCACCGCGTCCTCGATGTTGGTCACAACGTGCCGCAAGAAGCGCCCCGAGCCTTCGCCCAGGCGGTCGTCGATGTCGACCGCTTCTGACGCCGCCTGCTAGTCCCCGCCGTCACCGCCGCCCCCGTCGTCACCGCCGCCCCCGTCGTCACCGCCGCCCCCGTCGTCACCGCTTCCGTCGTCAGACGAGTCGTCATCGCTGCCGAGCGAGGTGCCATCAGCGCCGACACCTGCCTGAGCGCCGGTCTCGTCGGCGCCCGAACTGGTCACGTACGTAGCGGCAGGCGCGTCCTCGCCGATCTCGGCGGAGAACTGATCGTCAAAGCCACGCAGATAACCCTGATAGGCATCGTCATCATTTGTTGAGACATAGTTCGAGCTGTAATAGCGCGAGTTGTAAAACGGGTAATAGAAGAACAACCATGTGTTCGGCGCTTGTGCCGGCACGCTTGAGGCCGGGCAATGCCCCGCCTGCTTGAGCTTGGTCACCTCACTCGGGGACTGGACGTAGTAGCACTTTCCGTCCCGCCCGAACGCCTTGGGCAGTACGAGGTCCGAGCCCGACTGACTCCGGTAGACGGCCACTGCGATGACTATCACCACGACAGCGAACGTGACCAGACCTGCCCAATGCCTGCGCCTGAGCCGCTGCGGTCGCCGCGCATGCTGCCCGTCAGATTTGGCCGCCCCGTGTGGCATGGCCACAATAATGCGCCTTTAGCCGCCTGGCGGCCAGCTCAGCTGCGGGCGACGTCGAAGACCGGCCAGAGGGCGCTCGCGGTCAGCATTGACTCTCCCCTTACTGGATGGACCAGCGTGGAGTCATCCGGCCACGAGGGCCGGCCGAGTGCGAAGGAGAAGCCAGTCATGCCTGTTGCTACGGAGCTGAGCGGTGTCGTCGCCGAGCACATAGCCGCGGTCAACGCGTTCGACCTCGACCGGATCGTCGCCACGTTCGCTGCCGATGCCTACGTCAACGACAACCGCCGTGAGGTCTGGGGCACCGACTCCATCCGGGCCTTCATGGCTAAGGAGTTCGTCGGCGACCAGGTCACGATGGAGGTACGCGAGGTCCTGGACCATTACGGCGACATCATTGTCCGTGCTCGCTATGACGGCACGTACGACAAGACCAACCTCCCCGCGGAGCTTGTGATGACCAGCTACTTCGGCGTCCGCGACGACAAGATCACCAATCTGACCGTGATTTTCAACCAGCCGAGTCCGTACTAGCGGTTTGCCCGGCACGCGGGGGAGCGAGCAGTTCCTCAGCCAGCCCTGCGGTGAAGGCGGTTAGACCACATTGCCGGGGGAGGCCGCGGCGGCCAGAGCGCACGCGTTACTCTAAGTCACGTTGCGCTCACCGTCGACCGGAAGGACGAATCAATGCCAGACCCGGCTGGCGAAACTGGCGAACCCGCAGTGGTCGCCAGCCAAGGCGACGATGAGCCGCCGCCGTTGGGCGTGGTGCATCCGTGACCGGGGAGACGATTGCCCGGCGGGCGGCGCCTGACCGGCTGGCGTACTGGCAGGCACTGGATTCGGGCCGGATCGTGCTGATGGCGGCCTCGGGAATGCTGGTACTGACGGCGTTTGCCGGGGTGTTCGCGTTGCACCCCCCGCATTTCAACTGGCGGGCGGCGCTCGCGTTCGGCGCGCTCATCGCCTTCGGCGAGCTGCTGCGGCTGGCGCTCCCGGGCGGCCGGGAGGCCGCGCCGATCGCGATGGTCGGCGCGATGGCCTACGCCATGCTGCTCGCCCTGCCCGGCAAGCTCGGACCCGACGTCGTCAGATACAACGCACTGGTCGTAGTGGCCGTAGCCGCTAGCGGCATGGCCATCGGCGCGCTGCCGCATATCGCGGCCGGCCTCGGCCGGGCTGACCGGGATGTGCAGCCGGCTGGTGGCGGTGTCGTGTGTCGCGTTCATCTTCCGGCCGATCGCGTCCGCCGGACTCAGCAGCGCACCGTGGGAGCTCGCCTTCGCGGTCATCGCGCTCGTCTTCCTGCTGGGCTGGCTGGCCGACAGCCTGGTCGGGGCGCTGATCCGGGCCGATGACGTGGGGGCCCGGTTCGCCGTTGCGGTGCGCGATGAGCTGCGGTTGCAGTGGCCGCTGGGCCTGGCGGTGGGCGCGTCAGTGCTCATCGCGGTGTTCGGAGTCAAGGCGATCGGGATCGTGGAGCTAGCGGTGTTCATCGGCCCGCTGCTGGTCACCCAGGTCGCCTTCCGCCGGTACGCCGGCATCCGCGCCACCTACCTGCAGACCGTCCGGTCACTGGCAAGAGTGACCGAGGTCGCCGGGTACGTCGAGAAAGACCACTCCCGGCGGGTCAGCCGGCTCGCCGTCGCGGTCGGCCGCGGCCTGGGCCTGGCTGAGCCGCAGCTGCTCGCCCTGGAGTACGCCGCGCTGATGCACGACATCGGCCAGCTGTCCCTGCCTGAGCCGATCCCCGGCGGGGCCACCCTGCTAGTCTCGCCCGCCGACGCCGAGAGCATCGCCGCGTACGGAGCCGATGTCATCAGTAAGGCTGGCGTGCTGGATGATGTCGCCGACCTGGTCCGCTGCCAGGCCCGCCCTGCCAGCCAACAGCCGCAGCCGCCGCTCGGCTCGATGATCATCAAAGCCGCCAGCGCGTTCGACGACATGGTCGGCAGCTCCGCCGACCGCACGAGATCAGCGACCGCCCTCGAACACCTGCGCCGCAAGCCTGCCGACTACGACCCTGGCGTCGTCGCCGTCCTCACCGACGTCGCAGCCCGCAGAGTACCATTCCGTGTCTAGGCGGCCGGAGCGTTCCATTGTGCTCGGTGCTAACTGAAATGCGCGCATGACAAGCGTTGAGCCGGACCGCCGTGCGGTGCGTCAGGCCTTCGAGTACGCGACCCAGCGGGCGGCGGGACTGGTGCGTCAAGGCGCGCCGCTGGACGGGCCGGTCCCCGGGCTGGAGTGGACGAAAGGTCAGTTAGCCGCACACCTCTGGGCGATATGCGCGGCGTTCGCGACGGCACTGCGGGGCCAGGACTTCGCCGAACGCTTCGGCGAAGAATTCGTCGGCAGCTACGGCTCCGGCGCCACCCTGCGCGACTCGGTGGCCGCGACCAACGCGAAGGTCGTCCAGCTCGCGTCGTTTCCCTCTCCGGCTGCCGCCGCTGACGCGCTGACTTCAGGTGCGGAAGCGCTGCTCGCCGCGTTCGGGGCAAATCCGGACCTGAGCGTGCGGCGGCCTGCTCTCTGGTACGGGCCTGACGTCACCCTGCCGGCCGGCAACCTGCTGGCGCTGGCCGCGTCGGAGTTCCTGGTGCACGGGCACGACCTGGCTCGCGCTGCTGGTGCCGACCTGCGCCCGTCAGCAGCCACGGCCGCTTCGGCGACGGCGGTGGCGGCCGCCATGATGAGCGAGATGCTCCCGCATGTTCTCGACCAGCACGCCGCCAGCGGGTTCACCGGCAGCTTCGAGGTGCGCGTCCGCGGCGGGCAGCGGTTCGTGCTGCACATCGCGGACGGCAAGGCATGGAGCGAGCTCGCAAAGCGCCAGCACGTCGACTGCGTACTGTCGCTGTCCGCCTACCCGGCCTTGCTCTTGGGCTACAACAGAGTGCCGCTGTGGCGGGTCATCGCCTCCGGCCAGGCGTGGGCGTCCGGCCGCCGGCCCTGGCTCGGGCTGCGGTTCAACCGGCTGTTCCAGGCGGTCTGAAGCCCCTAGCCGACCCCTCAGGCATTCGTCCCGCCCGCCAGCTAGCGCAGCGTTCCGTAGCGGCGGGGGAGACCCTCCTCGCTCCCTCGATCACCCGGCGACTGATCGAGCACTTCTGCCGCGGACCCGCCCCCGGCGCCACTCCGGGTGGTGCGGCCGCGTGGCTGAGCGAACGCGAACTCGGCGTCGTCGGCCACGGCACCGATGCCGTCGCCAGAGTCGTTCAGCCGGATGGTCCCTGGCGAACGTTCCACTTTTGCAGGAACCCGGCCGCAGCTTGCATGCCGCTCGCATACAACTGGTCCCGCTCGGCATCTGAGAGGTCGAAATCAATCGAGGAGACTGCCGACGTATCGACGTAGATGGTGCGATTGGCCACGCCCTCGTCGTAGAGCAGGTAAAGGTTCCACTCGCCAAGCGCAGCGCGGATTATTGTGCTCGCCTCGCGGATATCGCCGCGCACGCGCTTGTCCGGTGCGCCCGCCGACGGCCAGGCCGTCAGCTTGATGCCGAACGTCGGCCACCGGCTCGGCATGCCGTCGGTCCGGTCGAATGCGGTGACGGGGAAGTTCTGCAGCAGGCAGCCGTCCACCCAGGTGCACACGCCGAATGGCGTCTGCTGCTCAAACGGCCGGAAGTAGTAGGGAATGGACATCGACGCAATCACCGCCTCGACGACGCTGTAGCCGTCGATGGCTTCGAGTTGCTCCGCGATACCTGCGCTGCCTTGCGCATGCAGGAGGTAGTACGGAAGGTCCCAGGGCAGCCGCGCGAGTACCTTCCGGGTGAGGTCGCTGGTATTGACCACCAGCCGATACCGCTGCTGCGGCGCCAGCGAGGTACTGTCGTCACCGTTGATCTTCAGATCACCGAACGTGCTAACACTTGCGGCTGCCAGCTTCGCAGACAGCCACTCCCGGACGAATCCGGTCTCGTATAAGCCCTGGTAGCGCAACACCGAATAAGCGTCGCCGATGGGGCGGATAATCTTCTGCGCCGCGTCGGGCTGCTTGCAGTTCTCGTAGTCCAGCTCACGCATGTCGGCCGCCAGCTGCCCGAGCCCGATCCCGGCGGCCTGGTACGCGGCGACCAGGCTAGCCACGATCGCTCCTGCTGACGTGCCCGCCACCCTCGGGAAGACGTACCCGGCCGCACTGAGCCGGACAATGGCGCCAGCCAGCGCGATGCCCTTCACGCCGCCGCCCTCCAGGACCAGGTCAGCGCCGAGCCCGCTGAGAGCTCGCTGTTCTACATTCGCCGACGGCATCCTGGCACTCCCTGCGACAACGGGAATGACGACGTGTTAGCAACATATAACGATAGGTGAGGGTCGTACAACGAACGGCCATGACGAGGCCCATATGCCGGGCTGACGCAGTTGCAGGAGATTCACGGTGACGGCAAGAGATAATCGACCGTGCCCAGCTTGGCCCTTGCCGCTCTCGACGCATCCGGCATCGCTTACCGGGTGATCCGGCACGGCCCGGTAGGCAGCTTGGCCGAAGCCGCGAAGGCCCGCGGAGTCGAGCCTGCTGACGTCGTGAAGACGATGGTGGTGCGGCGCGGCGAAGACGACTACGTCTTCGTCCTCGTGCCCGGCGACAGGGCCATCTCCTGGCCCAAACTGCGCTCTCTGCTCGGCGTTAACCGCCTGTCTATGCCAGACGCCACGGTAGCCAGGGAGGTCACTGGCTATGAGCGCGGCACGATAACACCGCTCGGATCCACAACGGCCTGGCCGGTTATCAGCGACGAGCGCGTGCTCGGGCGCGAGATCACACTGGGTGCCGGAGAGCACGGCGTGGCCGTGGCGGTACCCGCCGAGGAACTGCTCGCGGTCCTCAGCGCTACGGTGGCCGATGTCACCGATGCCGAGGCAGCGCAGTAGCGCACCGGGTTTTCGCACGACTCGACCGGGGGACGGTGGCCTTGGGCATATCCGTCAACCACCTGAGCGCGGCTACCAAAGGCCTGCTGATGCCGGGGGGATCATCATGCCGAGACTGCAAGGCAAGCACGGCCGAGGACGCAGCGGCAATTCGCGAGGGCTACGCCAGCTACGCTCCTGTGCGGAGACTGGCGCGACCCGAGGAACTCGCCAGCGCCGCGCTCTTCCTCGCCTCGGACGAGAGCTCGTTCATGACCGGCTCCGACATGGTTGTAGACGGCGGCATCAGCAACGTCTGACTGCGGGGTCCAAAGCTGAAGGACCGCCACAGCGACGTTCTGCCGAGGCGGGAACAACCTCGTTTCCTTCCTAGGGCAGGAAAAAGCACGCGAGGGCCCGGGGCTGATTCGCCAGCCCCGGGCCCTCGCGTTCCCCCCTCCTCGGGCGCTACCTGTGCTGGTGCGCCCACCCCGGCCGCGACGGCCAGGGGAACTGGTATGCGCGGTAAGTGTTGACGCCGGCCGGGAACTCCGCGTTGAACAGCAGCGTGCCTGAACTGCTGAACTCGGAGAAGTACGGCAGTGCGCCCCAGCCAACGGCAACGTCGCCGGTCCTCGTGGTCTGCGCGTTGCCTTGGGAGGCAGCTACCAGACCTTCGGGCTGATCGATCGAAGACACCAGGGTGGCCACGTTGGTGCGGAAGTTGAGCCGTACCGTCACGGCGCGGCTCGTGGACAGTTCCGGCGTGCCGGAGCTCTCGTTGTCGAAGAACGTGTAGGTGTCCGGCCCGACCTGCTGCGGGTCGTGCTGCCAGGCGAAGATCTCGTTCGCGTTGTCGAGCACCTGGCCAGAAGCGGCGACCTCGGTGAACGTGCTGTCCTTACCGCCGAGCTGCCAGTTGATCCGCCCGGTGCGAAGGCTCACGTCGTAGGTCGTCCAGGTGTCGCGAGCGTCGATGAGAAGGCTGCCGTTCCACGCCACCTTGACCGCGTTGACGTGGAACCAGTCCCACGGCGTGCTCGCGGACGCGGGGAGCGGCTGCTCGCTTGCGCTGTAGGGGACGTGGTCTGCGCTATTCCACTGGAAGAGCACCTTCCCCGTCTTGATGTTGATCTCCTGGACGATGCCGTCGATGACCGTCTGGTCGGCTGGACCACCGATCGAAGTGAGGTTGGCCGTGGCCGTGGTGTAGGAGAGGATCAGCGCCGTATTCCACGGCGTGATCAGGAACTCGTGCCCGTCCGCGCTGTAGCCGTTGCCCGCGTTCACCGCGGCGATCTGCCGGTAGTGATCGTTGTAGATGTAGTCGGTGCCTTGCGACAGGCCGCCGAGGCCGGTGCCCTGCCACCACGTCAGCACCGGCTTCCCGTGGTAGGTCTGGGCCCGGAAGTCAGCTGCTTCCTCGCCCGCCGGGACCGCTTTGAACCACAGCACCTTGCCGCCGGCGCTGAGAATCTCCGGCCCGTTGGCGTATGTGGTCTGGTCGCCGAAGGGCGAGATGAAGAAGTCGCCATCAGCCTTGCTGGCGTTACCGGTCAGGATCGTGACCGGCGGGGGAGTTGTCGGCGCTGACGCTGCGAGGCCGGCCGTGGCGGCGGCGGCGGCCGCTGTGGCCGGGGCTGCCGACAGCAGGGCGGGACCGGCGCCGGCGAGCACAGCGGCCGTGATGGCGAGTGCAGGCGCGCGGCGGCGCCAGTTCGGCCGGCGCGATGGGCGGGACGTTACGGGCATGCGAAGTTGCCTTCCGTCTGCGGATGGGGCCGACCGCCGCAGGACAATCCCGGTGGCAGTCGGGCACTCGATAGCTTACGTAATCCCTAGTAACTCGTCTAGTTAAGTAGGGATACTGCTGCCCTTTCTGTACGCAGGACCGTGCGCGGCATGCCGGCGGCTGTTATCGCAATGTCGCGTGAAAATGCCCGGGCGTGAACTGGACCGTGCCTGAGTAGGCGCGTCCCGGAAGCTGCCACGCCGGCGGGGGAGAGCGCAATCCACTCCGCTCGGTAGCTGACACCTTCGAGCGACTCATTCGTATGCGGGACCTGGCCGGCTGAGCGTGGCACGCTGGGCGTCGAGGAAGGCCTGTTCAACCGGGTTCGCGGTGAGTGAGCGGGCGGACGCATAGGCCGCTGCGGCTTCGGTGCTGCGGCCGAGCCGGCGTAGCAGGTCGGCGCGTGAGGAGTGGAACAGGTAGTAGCTGTCCAGGCCCGAAGAACGCAGGTCGTCGACTGCGGCGAGGCCGGCTGCGGGGCCGCGGACTTCGGCGAGCGCGACTGCCCGGTTGAGTGCGACGATCGCTGTCGGCGTGAGCGCGTATAGCTGGTCGTAGAGCGTCAGGATGGCGCCCCAGTCGGTGCTGTCAAAGCTCGGCGCAATGGAATGGACAGCGTTGATGGCGGCCTGGATCTGGTACGGGCCAGGGCGGTCACGCTGGACGCACGCACGCACGATGGCCTGGCCTTCGGCGATCAGGCTTCGGTCCCAGAGCAGCCGGTCCTGCTCGGCCAGGCGGACCAGCGAGCCGTCGGCGGTGAGGCGGGCAGCGCTCCGGGAGTGCAGCAGCAAGAGCAGCGCCAGCAGTCCTTGCGCCTCCGGCTCGTCGGGCATCAGCTCGGAGAGCACGCGGGCGAGCCGGAGTGCCTGGGCGCACAGGTCAAGCCTCATCAGAGAGTTGGCGGTCGCCGCGTAGCCTTCGTTGAAGATCAGGTAGACGACGGCGAGGACGGGCTGGAGGCGGGCAGGGAGTTCGGCTTCCGCAGGCACGCGATAGGGGAGGCGGGTGTCCTTGATCTTGCGCTTGGCGCGGACGATCCGCTGAGCCATGGTTGCCTCGGGAATGAGGAACGCCCGCGCGATCTCGGGCGTCTCGAGCCCGCCGAGCAGCCGGAGGGTCAGCGCGACCTGGGCGGCCTGGTTCAGCGCCGGATGACAGCAGGTGAAGATCAGGCGCAGCCGGTCATCGGGCACGGCCTCCTCCTCCGGCTCCTCCGGCGCCAGTAGGTTGTCCGCGGTGGCCTGCGCGGCGGCACCGTAGAGGTGATGCGCTTGCGCGTGCCGCTCGTCACGGACCGACTCGCGCCGAAGCCGGTCGATGGCCCGGTTTCGGGCGGTCGTCACTATCCAGGCACCGGGATTGGGCGGCTCACCGCCCGACGGCCACCTGGCGGCCGCCACCGTGAACGCGTCCTGGACCGCTTCCTCGGCGGCGTCGATATCTCCGAGAAAGCGGATCAGGGTAGCGACGCAGCGACCGTACTCACGGCGGAAGACAGCCTCGACGGTCACCGCACCAGAGTCTAAGGCCGCCCCGCGGACACGGTCACTGCTGGTCGGACGTGTTAGCCCGTATCGCGTCGTCGAGATCCCCATCGAAGAACGGACGGACCTCAATTGGCCGCTGTTCCGCGGCCGTGGCCTGCTTGGCCCACTCCAGGGCCTCGTCCAGGTCAGCAGCGTTGATGATCCAGAACCCGGCGAGGTGTTCCTTGGTCTCGGTGTACGGCCCGTCCGTTACGACGAATTCACCGCCGGACTGGCGCACGACCGTCGCCGACTCCGGTCCGCCTTGCAGGCCGCTCTTGAACACGAAGGCACCGGCCTCGGTCAGCCTGTCGCCCAACGCGTTCACATCAGCCCACACCTGCTGCGTCCGCTCCGGGGAAAGGGGAGCGGCGTAGTCGCGGTAGAGCGCGAGCAGATATTGCGCCATGGCGATCACTCCACTTCTGTCACCTGGGGCCGGTCTGTGGCCAGCCCTCACTCCTGCTACGAAGTAGCCGCCGCCGAATCGACACCCGCCTGCACGATGCCAGAAACCTTGCGCCAGGCTGGCCGCGGTCGTGCCGCGTATCTACTGGCTCGCCGGCGACGTGCTTCGGTGACCGGTCGGGCCGCGGCGTTCAGGTCTTCGTCATGACGGCATCGACGCCGCTGACCGTGTCACCCGGGCTGACCGTGATGATCTTCGCAGCAACGCGGGACCGCGCGTCCTGCCACCACTGCGTCCTCAGGCCGGCCTGGCCGCAACCCGCCTGGAACTCCACCCGGTACCGGCCTGGCAGGAGGCCGGCCAGCGTGTACGCGCCGCCGGCGGACACGGTGAAGACCGGCGGATCGCCCTTCGTCACCGGGACCGCGCTGACGCAGACACCGCTGAGCGAAGAGGCCGAGGCGCCGGTCACGGACCCGGTGATCGTTCCGTCGGCGGGCAGGGCGCCGTTGACAGCGCTCACCGTGTGGCCGGCCTTCACGGTGATGATCGTGGCCGAGCCACTGCCTGTGGCGCCGTCGTACCACTGGGTACCTAGCCCCGGCGCGCTGTCGGAGCAGGAGGGGTCCCCGAACTCCACTTTGTACCTGCCCGGTGTCAGGCCGATAACGAGATACTTGCCGAGCGCGTCAGCGGCGCTCGCCCCGACCATGCCACCAGCAATCGGGTACGCCTCTACGCAGGCGCCCGGGACAGCCGCGGCCCCCGGGCCGGTGACCAGGCCTGCGATCGAACCGCCGGCGTGCAGGGAAGCGTTGACGCCGGCCTTGGCCTTGCCCTGGACGACCCGGATCGCACGCGGCAGCGTGACCGAAGGCAGGTCCACGGCTGGCCCGGCGCAGCCTGGGTAGATCTCGATGCGGTAGCTTCCGGTGCGCAAGCCCACGATCTTGTACGTGCCAGAACTGCTGGTCAGGCCCAGGCTGCTGAAGCCGAGGTTAGCGGCGGCCGCGCTTACTGGCGTTGCCTGCACGCACGCCCCGCGCACCGGCCGTCCGTTGCTCGCCATCGCGATCCTGCCGGAGACCGTGCCTCCGCGCGGCAACGTCAGCGCGACCTTCCTGGTCGTCACGCCCGCCCGCACCGTCACTGCGCGCCGGTAGACACTCGGGGCGACGTTGCTGTCGTCGTAACAGTCAGCGGCGACGACTGTATATTTCCCGGGAGCCAGGCTGGAGACCGTGTAAGTTCCCGAGCCGCTCAGCGACTGGAATCCGCTCGGCTGGCCGGTCCGGCGGTCGATCGCGGTCACGCAGTCGAAGTCAACGGGCTGCCCGGCGCTGCTGGTCACTGTGCCGGCAATCGCCCCGCCGCGGCCAACTACTGCGTCGATACCCGAGACGTCGGCGCCCGCTGAGGCATCGACTAGCCCGGCTGTGGCCTCGGCCGACTGCCCCTTGAACCACTGTGTCACCGAGGCATTCGAGGGCCCCAAGCACCCGCTGAAGAACGCCACGGCGTAGTCACTCGCGCTTGCGGGGAGCTCAGTCGCCGGTGGCGCCGTCGATTCGCTCGCGCAGCAGGTCGGCGTGCCCGTTGTGACGCGCGTATTCCTCGATCATGTGGGTCAGGATCCAGCGCAGCGAGAAGTACTCCCCGGAATTGTCGCTGGGCTTCTTCCCCATGGTGTCCAGGTCCTGGATCGAAGCGACCGCCTCTCGGGCCGCAGCGCACTCGCCCTCGAACGCGGCGAACACCGACGCGGTGTCCGCGGAGTCGACGTTGTTGAAGTCTCCGTCTAGGTCCTGCGGCGTCCAGTACAGGCCGGGCAAGTCCTCGCCGAGCAGCACCTTGCGGAACCAGCCGCGTTCGCACTCGGTCATATGCCGCACCAACCCGATCAGGCACAACCCGGAGGGCGGCACCGAGCGCTCCCGCAACTGCTCGTCGGTGAGGCCCTCGCACTTCCACACCAGGGTGGACCGGTGATAGTCCAGCCAGCCGGTCAGCATGTCCCGCTCGCCGGCGTTCAGCGCAGGCTCAGCCCGATTCGTCGTCATGCGACTGACCCTCTCACGCAGCCTCCGTGCCGGACCACGCAATATCCGGCCACGTGCGGCGCGCTGCCCGCCACGGCTCGTATCTGTTACAGGCGATCTCTAACGGACGTAACAGTTAACGGGCTGTCAACCTTCAGTTTGGCTTGCCGACCTTCCACACCGGCAGCATTGGCTTGTTTTGTCGGATGCCCCGGAAGGACAGTAATGACGCAGAGTATGGAGCGCGCCGGCGTCTCGCGCCGGTCGTTCATCGGCGGTGTCGGCATCACTGCCGGCGGTCTTCTTGTAGCCAGCAGCCCGGTCCTGTGGCAGCAGGCCGCCAGCGCCGACACGGTCACAGCTGAGCAGGTTCACCTGACCTTCGGCCACGACGCGGCCCGTGAGGTCGCCGTGTCGTGGGTGACCCCGACGTCGGTGTCCAACCCGACCGTGATCGTCGGCACCTCGGCCGGAGGCTTCGGCCGCAGAGTCACGGCCGAGACGCGCACGTACACTGACTCCAACAACGGCATCCAGACGATTACCCAGCACGCCCGGATCGAGGGCCTGCAGCCTGATACCGCCTACGTGTACCGGATTGTCAGCGACGGCGAGACCCAGGTCTCTGGCGCGTTTCGCACCGCCCCCGAGGGCCGCGTGCCGTTCCGCTTCACGAGCGTCGGCGACGTCGCCTGCGGTGACACGGCTTTCTCCAAGGCGTCGCTCAACGCAGTGGCGACCGCCGCGTCGGTCGAGCTGTTCGACCCGGTCGTGCATCTGGTCAACGGCGACTTGTCCTACGCCAACTCCAACCAGCTCTCCCAGCCGCAGGTCTGGGCGGAGTACTTCAACAACACGCAGCTCTCGGCCGCGAACCGGCCGTGGATGCCGACACTGGGCAACCACGAGAACGAGCCGGGCAACGGCCCGCAGGGCTACTTGTCCTACCAGACACGCTTCACCTTGCCGAAGAACCACTCGTCCGACTTCGAGGGCAACTGGTACAAGTTCCAGGTCGGCTCGGTGCTGTTCGTCATGCTGGACAACAACGACGTCTGCTACCAGGTCGACACCGGCACCTACCTGAGCACCGGCGACAACCAGATCCTGACCGGCTACTCCGGCGGCGCCCAGGAAAAGTGGCTGGAGAAGACGCTGCGCGAGGCGTCGACCGACACCTCGGTTGACTGGATCGTCGCCGTCACGCACCAGCCGGCCATGTCCACCTCTGACGCGCAGGGCTCCGACCTGGGCATCCGCCAGAGCTGGATGCCCCTGTTCTACAAGTACGGCGTCGACTTCGTGCTTGCCGGCCACGACCACGACTACGAGCGCAGCTACGTAGTGCACGGCACCGACTCCGGCACCATCCTGCGGCCGCACGTTGTCAGCACCGAGCTGAACAAGGTGAACTCCGACCTCGGCCTCGTTCACCTGGTGATCGGCACCGGCGGCACCAAGGGCCACGACGACGTCTACGAGACGGGCACCGCGGGCGAACCGGAGGAGGGCATCAACGTCTCCGGGACCGAGATCGAGACCGAGGACGCGCCGTGGTCCGCGGTCACCGACCCCAACTCCATCTACCCGTGGGGGATCGGCGTGTTCGACGTGGACCCTGGTGGCTTCCCTGGCGACAAGACCACGATGACCTTCACCTACTACCACACCTCGGCCTGGTCCGGTTCTGGCCCGTTCCCGACCCCGATCGAGTTTGACACGTTCACCGCTACCCGCACCCGCTCGGACGGCTTCGGCTTCCGCCAGCGCGGCTCCAAATAGCCAAGCAGGCGCAGGTTAAGTGAGACAGTGCGGCAGACTGTCTCACTTAATCTCGCCTCCGGCGCCGATCTGGTAGTCAGGCTTGCGGGCCGCAGAGAGGGCGGCGATGGCCTGGGAAGTGGCCCAGCGGTGGCCGGCGGGCTCGATTCGGCCGGCCGCCGGGGGAGTCCTGGCAGTTCTCGCGCCGGAGTCAGTCGCGGGGCTGATTCCGGAGCCGGTAGTAGTCGTCTTCGATCAGGTCCGGCCGCCCGAACAGCGGGTCGTCGTAGCTGGCACGGGTCCTGGCCAGTCGCATCAGCAGGCCAGTAATGCGCTGCGGGCAGCGAGTCAGCCGTGCCAGGATTCCGGATGTCGCGGCCCCTACAAGTGCCTGGCGCGGTGCGTCGCAATCGGCTTGCGACTGCGCCTCCGCAGCCTGGGTCTGCACTGGGTGGTCGGCGAATGCTGAGCGCATCGTGGTCTCCTCGACGGCGTGGCCATGTTCGCTGGTTGTGTGCGATGCCGGCCGCTGCTGAGCTTGACGGGCTGGTACGGCGGCTGGTTCCACCCTCTGGGGAAGGCGGGGCGTTGCCCACGCGGGACCACCCACAGAATCACCCACAGAAATTGCGGCCAGACGACACCGCGCGTCTGACGCTCCCGAGTGCGACAGCAGGAGGGGCGGCCTTGAGGCGTACCCGCAGCGGCCGCTGAGGCCAAAGCAGGCAGGGATGGCCACGGGTAAACAGACCTACGTAGGCTGGGAAACCGGAGTCTCTGCCGGTGCCGGGCCGGCGGGCGCGAGCGTGGCTTGTGAGGGGGTTCGCCGCGGTGGCCGAGCAGCCTGGACTCTCTTTCGCCGGCCTACTGCGGCAACTGCGGGCGGAGGCCCGGCTGACGCAGGAGGAACTGGCGGAGGCGGCCGGCCTGAGCACGCGGTCGGTCAGTGACCTGGAACGCGGTATCAGCCGCACCGCGCACAAGGACACCGCACGGCTGCTGGCCGATGCGCTTGGCCTCGCCGAGCCAGTACGCGCGCCGTTCGTGGCGGCGGCGCGGGGCAAGTCCCCGCCTCAGGACGTGCTCGCGGCCAGCCGGGGAGAGGCACCAGGAACGTTCACGGCGGCGGCCACCAGGACCCTGCCGCGGGATACCGTCAGCTTCACCGGCCGCGGCCGGGAACTGGCCCGGATGCTGGAGGCACTGACCCCTACGGCTGCGAGCGGCGTGGTGCTGGGCATTCACGCGATCGACGGGATGGCCGGGATCGGCAAGACCACCTTCGCAGTGCACGCCGCGCACGAGCTGGCGGGGAAGCTTCCCAGATGGCCAGTTCTTCTTGCCGCTGCACGCGCACACCTCCGGGCAGCGGCCCGTCGACCCGGCCGATGCGCTGGCCAGCTTGCTGCTCACCGCCGGGGTTGCCCCACAGCAGATCCCACCAGGGCTGGAGGCGCGGGCGGCCCGGTGGCGCGATCATGTCGCGGGCAAGAAGATCCTGCTGCTGCTCGACGACGCGGCAGGGCATGAGCAGATCCGGCCGCTGCTGCCCGGCACCGGCGGCAGCCTGGTGCTGATCACTAGCCGCCGCCGGCTTGCCGCGTTGGAGGATACTGCTCAGATCAGCTTGGACACCATGCCCCCAGAGGAGGCCGCGACCCTGCTGGCCAGGCTGGCCGCCCGGCCCGATGTGCGGACCGGGGACGTCGCGGTCGGCCAGATCACGCGGCTGTGCGGGTATCTGCCGCTGGCGATCGGAATGCTGGCTAGCCAGCTCCGCAACCACCCCGTCCGAACGTGCGCCGACCTAGCCGCCGAACTGGCGTCGGCGCGGGACCGGCTAGCCCTCATGCATGCGGAGAATCTGTCGGTCGCTGCCGCTTTCGGAATGTCCTACGCCGACCTCGCGTCTAGCCCGCAACGGCTGTTCCGCCGGCTCGGCCTGGTCCCGGGCCCCAGCGTCGACGCCTACGCAGCCGCCGCGCTCGACGGCATTAGTCTGGCCGCTGCCAGGCGCCAGCTCGATGAACTGTATGACCAGCATCTGCTCACCGAGCCGGAACCCGGCCGATACCAGCTGCACGACCTGCTCCGCGAGCATGCCCGCACCCTCGTCGCCGCCGACGAACACGCCGAATCAGGCGAGGCGGTCGGGCGCCTGCTTGACTACTACCTGCACACCGCCCTGACCGTCGGCCGCCACTTTAACCCTTCGCTCAGCGTCCACCGCCGACCGCTCCCTGGCCCAGGCTGGCGGTCGCGCCCCCCAGCGGAGGCCCCCGGACTCACCACCCTCGGGCAGGCAGCCGTCTGGCTGGAAGCAGAGCGCGAGAACCTGCACGCAGCCGCCGACTATGCCGCTAGCCATGCATGTTTTCCTCATGCCTTCGCCATTCCCGTCGCGATGAGCGGTTTCCTCAGTTCCCACGGTCACTGGGACCAGTCCGCCGCTCTCCACCGGACCGCCCTCGCCGCGGCCCGCCGGGCTGGGGACCAGCTCGGCGAGGCGGACACCCTCGCCGGGCTAGGCAATGTGCAGCGCGGGACCGGCGACTACCCGGCTGCCACCGCCAGCCTGGACCGGGCGCTTGCGCTCTACGGTGACGCCGGTGATCTGTCTGGCCAGGCCAGTGTCCTCAACGAGATGGGCTTCATTGACGTGCTGACCGGGGACTACCCGGCCGGCGTCGCTAGCCAGCAGCAGGCCCTTGCACTCGCCCGCCAGGCCGGCGACCGTCGCGCTGAGGGAGCCGCCCTGAGCCACCTGGGCTTGATGCAGCACCTGACCGGGAACTACCCAGCCGCTGCTGCCAGCCTGCAACAGGCCTTGGCGCTATTCCGCGACATCGGCGACTTTTTCGGCGAGGCCTACGCGCTCAACGACCTCGGTGTCGTACAGCAGGAGACCGGCGACCACACCGCCGCTACCGCCAGCCAGCAACAGGCCCTGGCGCTGTTCCGCGACATCGGCAACCTGCTCGGCCAGGCCCAAGCGCTCAACGACCTCGGCCTGGTGCAACAGGAGACCGGCGACCACACCGCTGCCGCCGCTAGCCACCAGCAGGCCCTGGCGCTCTTCGGTGATCTGGGCAACCTGCTCGGCCAGGCCGAGGCCCTCAACCGCCTCGGCGAGCTGGCGACGCGGACAGCAGACACCCGGCAGGCGCGCGAGTATCACACCCAAGCCCTGGCCATCGCCCGCGGTCTCAGCGCGGCCCCAGAGGAAGCACGCGCCATCGAAGGTCTCGGCCAGAGTCACCTGCGCGATGGCGACCTCGGCCGAGCCGGCGCGCATTTGCAAGAAGCACTAACGATCTACCTGCGCATCGGCGCGCCGGCCGCACGGCGTGTTCAGCACGCGATGCAGAACCACAACGTCACTTCCAGCACGCCAGCAGCTCCGACGAATGCCAGCTGACGCGCGGGGATGTGTTCGTCCATCCCGCTGACCACCGGATCCGCATCCCGATCCGCAAGGTGGGCCAAGGCACATTTGTCGTGTCTCATTGAATCTGGTCCGCGCGACCTAGGGGAGACACTTTCTGTCCGGCGTCCATGAATCTGGTCCGTGATCTTGGAATCCCACCGAGGTTGTCGGCGAGATCCACGTACAGTTCGCTCTCGGGCCGCACCTGCGCAGTCATCGATGACCATCGGGCTGGCGCTGTCGGAGCGCTGATCGAAGCACTGCGCAGCCCAGCCCGTCAAGTGCCGGCTCGCCTGGCTGGCTCTGGTCGGCCGCGAGCAGAGCAGTGCAATCAGTGGGGTACCGCCCGCTGCGACGGCAGCCCGGGCGATCTGGGCTATGCCGTTCATGGACTGGCGCAGCAACGGGGATGGGTCGCAGACCCCGAGTTCCTCTCGCCACGCAGCGCCTGATCGGGCGTCGGCTGCCAGATCCTCGATGCTCGTGGGTGAGAACGCCAGCGCTTCGGCGAACGCTTCGGCCCATGACGTCAGGATCGTGAGTTCATCGGCAGTCAGCCCGAGCCGCTGCGACGGGCCGACTGGTGCGTGAGGTGGCTGCGTGCCGTGACGAGATGCGCGGATCTGCCGGACGCTCACGCTGGAGAATTCGCTGCCGTCGTGGCCGGGCCGACGGCCGTCGAAGCTGCGCCGGATCGCAGCGCCGACGGTAGCCGACAGCAGGATGGCGTGCGCACCGGGGTCGAGCGGAATCTCGCGAGCGAGCTGGCCGTGGCCCTTCCAGAGGGCGACGACCCGCGACGGATTGCGCCCAGGTGGCCGGGAGCGCTGCGTCATGCCGAACGAGGTCAGCGTCAGCACGGCCGAGCCGGGGTCGTCGGCAAGAACGCCGGCATACCGGGCTCCCCACCTGGAGCTGAGCTGAGGGCCGTCGAGGAGCGGTGTCACCACAATGGTCGGGCCGACCGCGCGGATGACGCCGGCCACCTCGTCGGCTTGGGCGAGATCCTCGCAGACCAGTGAGGCCAGTGTCACCGCACCGCCCAGTTCGACGAACTGGACTGAGCGGCGGGGCACTTCCATCGCTTCCCACCAGCGGATGTGCCGGATGCAGCACGCCGGCCAGGTGATACTGGCGGATCTGGGCGTCGTCGAGCGACCAGCGATGGTGCTTGCTCTGCCTGATGTGCGCCCACTGTCCGCCGACCGACACTCCGATGTGCACCCAGTTGCCGGGGAACCGGCCCGGCTGCGCAGGGTGCTCGCGCACCCCCGTGACCAGGGCGGTCACTTCGTGCCGCGCCAGCAGTGCTTCCAGTCGGTCGATCTCACTGTGCTCCACCGCGCTTTCCGGGAGGATCACCACGTCGACGGTACCGGCCTGATCCCGGGCCGCGGCGAGCGTCCGGTCGGCGAGATCGAGGTCGAGCCGTTCCGAGGGATTGAACTCGAAGAAGCCGAAGGGGTCGTTGGCGAGCCGCTGCAGCGGTCCCGTTACGGGGCGGAAGTCTGACTCCTGTATCCGCAGGGGCCACGGCAACAGCAGGTAGTTGACTTTCTCGGCGCGCGGCCGCGTGGTAAGGCCGCAGACAGGTGTCTTGTGCCACCGGGCTTCGACACCGGGCACCTGGACTGTCGCGTAGCGTGAGAGCACCCGCGCCGAGCTCCCGCACGCAGGCGTACCGGCCTTTGGCAGCACCCGAACCAGGTGTGCCGGGATGCGGGCCAGTGATCCGGTCCTGGCCAGCAGCTCCCGAGCACGGGCCCGGTACCGCACACCGTCTGCGCCCGCTGCGCCGACGGCGACGCCCAGCCCGGCGCACGCCTCGTCTGCAATCGCGTGAAGGGTCAGCAGCGCTTCGCACAACCGCCAGTCCCGGGCTTCAATGAGATCGCTCAGCGGGGCTTCAGCGCGGGCGCGGAGTATCTTCCACTCCCGGGCCAGCAGGCACGGCATGGCCTGGTAGCTGCTTTCGGCCCAGGCACTCCATTGCCTGGCCGCCTCCGTGACCGCGTCGGGCCATTCCGGCGGGCCGGGTGGAGGCCAGTGCGCACCGAACGGTGGCGACAGGGCGAAGCGGTAGGCCTCAGAGCGCTCGAGGATCACCTCGGTCAGCGCGAGCAGATCCGGGGGCCATTCGAGCAACTCGTCGCCGACCGTGTCGCCCGTCACTGCCCGCCACGCCGAGGCCAGCGTCGGCCGCGAGGGCGGATTGCTCCGGCGGCGATCAACGAGTGTCAAGGTTGTAGCGGCCGGGGGTGTCAAGACGGCGGGCACGGGTGCTCCTGGTAGGCAAGGCTGACTGCTGCCGGGTCGTTGGCTGACGCACTCTGGCGTGCTTCGGCGGTCAGCCCGAGCGCGAGAACGGCGGTGAGGGCGGGGACCAGGTAGACGGGCTCGACGATCGCGCCCATGAACACCAGGGCCATCGCGGCGAGGGCCGTGACCAGTCTGATGGCCCTAACCGGCCCGGTCATCTTCGTGGACGGCAGGAGCACGCTCGCTAGCAGGCAAATGCTCACCCCGCCGTAAAGTGCCGCCCTTGGGCCCACCGCGATCGTGCTTGCACCGTCGGCGGCCAGGATGGCGATGTGCAGCCCTGCGCTGCCTGCGGCGATGCCGGCAACTAGCGGCAGGTTCAGCGCGGTGAAACGGGCGATCGCTGCCGGGCTGTCCAGGGCGTCGCGGTCTGCGGCGGTGAGCCAACCCCACCAGAGCGCGGCCAGCGTGATAAGCGCCGCCGCGAGTACGACGGCCAGCGGCAGACTCCATGGACGCGCGGCCGCCGCGCTTATGAGCCGGGCCATCGACTCTCCCAGCACGATCAGGACGAAGATCTGGAACCGGTCAGCGAGATGTGCGCTGTTCAGCGGCAGCCGACGGCGTGGCGTGAGCATGGCCAGGGAGCCGACAGCGTCGGCGATCAACGCCACGCCCCAGAATGCGTAACGCGCGGAGCCGCCGACGGCGAGGGAGGCGAGCCACAGCCCACCGCCGGCGCTGAACCAGATGAGGTAGCAGCTGTACAGCGGCCGGGTGGCCGCCAGGTGGCGCCGGGCCCGCGCGTAGAGCAGCAGTTGCAGGCCGCGCAGGCACACGAAGACGATCACGAAACCAGCCGACTGGCCATCGAGGGCTCTGGGTGCGCTGGCGGCCAGAGCGACGCAGAGCAATATCGCCGCCAAGGTGGAGATCCGGTGTGCTACGTCCTTGGTCTCGTGCCGGTCGGCGTAGAACGTGAGCTGCACCCACAGCCACCAGATGGGGGTGAACAAAATGACAAAGCCGGCCAGTGCGCCTAGGCCGGGATGCCTCTGGAACGCGCCAGCGAGCTGGCCGACGGCCCCGGCGAAGGCGAGGTCGAAGAACAGCTCGAGCCAGCTGGCGCGCCGCTCATCGCGGTGGTGGCCGTCAGCGGTCCGCAGTGCCGGGTGGCCCAGATGCACCGCGTGAGGGTGTCTAAGGCGAAGCGCGGTACCGGGGTGCACCCTGTGATGACGGTCGGTGCGGCCTTCAGGTGCGGCATCCAGCGCGGTCGGCGTGCCGCGGTGAACGTCGGTGACGGACATGTGAGGCGTTTCCTTCCTTAACTTGCGGCCGGTATGCCGAGCGCAGCCGACCTGGCCGACCGCCGGCAGCGGCGGCCGTCCCACGTTGTGAAGTAATACGCGGCCTCGTAGCCCTGGCGCTTCGCCCGTACGGGCCAACTTCGTTCGGCCGCAGCAGATGGCCCGATCGGGCCAGTCAGATGAGGCCGGCGCGCACGCCCCAGGCTGCTGCTGCCGCGCGGGACGAGAGGTTGAGCTTGCGGAGGATGTTGGCGAGGTGCCGATGTACGGTGTGCTCGCTCAAGACGAGCCGCTCGGCGATTTCCAGGTTGCTCAATCCCTGCGCGACGAGCTTCAGCACGTCGAGTTCGCGAGGCGTGAGCACCGATGTGGCCTCACCTGATAGGGCAGCCGAGCGCGCCTGCCCAGCCGCCGCGACTTCCCGCTCGAGCGATGCGAGTGCGCCAGCCAGGCCGAGGGCGCGGCCTGCGGCGTATTCGGCCTCGAATGACTCGGCGCCCATGGCGGCGCGCAGCCGCTGTCGATCCAAATCGGCCAGCCGGCCTTCAAGCGGTTCGAGGGCGTGGCCGAGATCCGCCAGTGCCTGGTCGGCCGCGCCGTGCAGCGCGGCGGACCAGCCCGAGTCGGTCCCGCCGTTGCCAGCCAGCGCCAGGCCGATCAGCGCGTAGGCCATATGCGACTTCATCCCCATGCGCCGAGCGAGGTCGAGTGAGTCGGAGAACAACGCCTCGGCGGCGCCCTGCGAGCCGGCCAGGTACTCCACCAGGCCCAGGTTGAAAGTTAAATAGACGGCGCTATGGTGCGCTTTGAGCGCGCGGGAGATGCTAACTGCCTCGACCAGGTGGTGGCGTGCGGCGTCCAGGTCGCCCTCCGACAGCTGGTAGTAGCCGAGGTTGCCGAGAATCGTCCCGACTTGTACCTGGTTACCCGCCCGGCGGAACAGCTTCAAGGCCTCGCCCGCATCGCTGGCCGCGCCCGCATAGTCCCCCCCAGCGTTCGTGGCGTACGCCCGGACAGAAAGCAAACGCCCGGTCAGGTTGGGCTCCTGGAGGCGGCGGGCCAGGCCTAGGCCCTGCTCGATGATCGGTAGCGCGGTGGTGGGCTGCCCTTGGCGTAGCAGGATGACAGCACGTGTTTGCAGCAGGTCAGCGACCAGGTACTCGTCACCGGCGGCGCGGGCAATGGTCAGCGCCTCCTGGTAGTAGCGCTCGGCGATCGCGTAGCCGCTCGTCTGTTGGAGGAGAGCAGCGGCTGCGGCCAGTGCCCTGGCGCGCGGCAGCGTCGTACTTTGGGCTGCCGGCGCGTCCAGCAGCGCTCGCAGCGCGTCGGCCCCCTCCGCGGCATGCCCGCGGATTCGCCAGTACACCCGCAGCGAGGCAGCCAGCCTCAAGCCCGGTTCCAGGTCCGGCTGGGCCTGGCTGAACGCGATCGCGGCCCGCAGATTGCCTAGCTCGGCATCGAGTCGGTCCAGCCATTCGGCCTGATCGGCGCCCACTAACTTTTCCGCAGCCGTTTCTGCCAGCCCCAGGTAGTAATCGAGGTGGGCGCTTCGCGCCGCCTGCCCTGCCTCCGGGCCCAGCGCGTCCAGTTGGTCGGCGGCGTGCTGACGGACGGTTTCCAGCAGCCGATACCGGTCTAGCCCGGCCCCGGTGTCACCGAACTGCACCAGGCTCTTGTCCACCAGCGCGCCTACGTGCCCGGCGACCTGCCCGCGGGGCACGTTCGGGTCCGCGGCGACCGCCTCGGCCGCCGCCAGGCCGAATCCGCCGGCAAACACCGACAACCGGGTCAGCACCGCCCGCTCGGCGCTACTCAGCAACTCCCACGACCAGTCGCACATGGCCCGCAGCGTCTGCTGGCGCGGCAACGCCGCCCGCGACCCGCCAGTCAGCAAGGCGAACCGCTCATCCAGCCGGGCATCCAACTCGACCGCTGGCATCACGCGCAGCCGCGCCGCGGCCAGTTCGACGGCCAGCGGGATGCCATCCAGGCGCCGACAGATCCGCCCAGTGACCTTGGCCGCTGCCTCGTCCCGCGCCAGCGGCACCCCCTGCGCGGCAGCGCGGTCTTCCAGCAGCCGCACCGCCTCGCTGGCCCGGATCGCTCCGGCGTCATCGCCGTCAGCCGGGATGGTCATCGATGGCACCCGGTAGACGCGCTCTCCATCGATGCCCAGTGGCTCACGGCTGGTCGCCAGCAGCGCCAGGTTCGGGCAGCCTCGCAGCAACGCGTCAGCAAGCTTGGCGCAGGCGCCGATGACGTGCTCGCAATTGTCCAGCAGCACTAGGAGGCTCCGCCCGCCAAGCGCGTCGACCACCGTGTCCAGCACCGGGCGGCCCGCCTCCCGGCGGATGCCTAGCACGTCACCCACGGTCTCTGCGACCAGATCTGGGTCGCCCAGGGCCGCCAGATCGGCGAACCACACCCCGTCCGCGGCACCATCCAACAACTCAGCGGCTATTTGCAGCGCGAGTCGCGTCTTGCCCGCCCCGCCCGTGCCGGTCAGCGTGACCAGCCGCGACCCGGCCACGAGGCGGCGCACCTCGGCCAGCTCGGCTTCGCGGCCGATGAAGTTCGACACCTGCGTCGGCAGGTTGCTGCGCAGCTTCGGATCACGCATGCGATACCACCAGGCGCGAAGCGTCTCGTCGAGATTAACGCCAACCGCACTGACCAGAAAGCCACCGGCTTCGCCGACCAAGCGGCATAAGCACGAACATCGAACATCATACGTCCGGCGCCGCTCGCGGAAATGATCCCGAGATCACGGAAACGCGGCTGGAGACTGACGGAAGCCGCTGGCAGACCCCCGGCGCGCAGCGTTGACGTTGCGCGGGCGGCCTCGCTTCGCTCTACTTAACATAATGTGCATTATCGGCGCGATGACGAGAGGGGCTAGCCTGGCCAGCTAACTGTCCCGGCTCAGGTTGAATCTGCTGGGCCTGTTCGCGCGAGAGCGTCGTCCGGCCTGCCGACCTAGGTCGGCAATTGAGCTATCACATTGATGCTGAGCGAAGATCGCCAGCGGCGATTGACGGCGCAGTTTGCATCATCTTTGGTTCTGCTCACGTCTCCTGTAATGGACGCGCCGATGCCGGACATAGCAGTGTGTTAAGGCGGGCCGGCGAGAGGTCGTTCGATGGATCGTGGAGATCGCTTCAGCGAGCTGTACCGGGCGCAATTCGAGGCCGTCCTCCGATATGCGCTGCGACGAACCGATCCGGAGACCGCTCGGGATGTTGCAGCGGAGACTTTCCTCGTCGCCTGGCGGCGGCTGGACAGCCTGCCAGCTGATCAGGCACAGGCAGCGCCATGGCTTTACGGCGTCGCGAGAAACGTCCTGGCCAACGCTGATCGATCCCAGCGGCGGGCGGAGCGCGTGACCGCAAAGCTGAGTCACGAGCGCCAGGCTGACGACGGGCCCGACACTCTCCAGTGGTCCCGCGAGCCGGGCCGGCTCGCGGGACCACCCGTGCTCCTGGCGCTACTGCCAGTGCCCTGACACGCGCTGCAGAACATAAGCGGCGCACTTGTCGAGAGATCCCGCGAGAGATCGCGCAGGTGACGGGACGAGCTAGACGCCCAGCCGGTCGGCAAGCTCGATCGCCTGCCGGGCCCACCGCGCATTGAACAACAGGGCGCGGCTGCGCTCACGGAACTTGAAGATCGCATCGATCTCACCGGATCCGCCGTAGCGGTACTGCCGTTCTTGGCCGAGCTGGGCCAGGGTAAAGGGCGCCAGCCAGTCGTATTTCACCGCCGAGGACCACATCCCGAGCTGAACCAGCCGGGGATCCTCATTCCATCCCGCCGCCCCCAGCCCGCGCAGATAGCCCTCGTATATCTGCTGCTCAAGGCGCGGCATCTGGTCCGCGGGGGCGAAGTGGTCGAACACAGCATCGGGTACGAGGTTCCCAGCGTCCTCGCCAACGGCCCCGTCGCCCGCGAAGCTCCAGTCGATCACGACAATCTCGCCGTCAGGCCGCCGAAACAGGTTCTTCGGCCAGAAGTCGAGGTGGCAGAGCGTGCGCGGGAGCCATGCGCTGATCTGATAAAGCCGCTCCCGGTGCGCATGAACGAACAGCGCGCCCTCCCGCAGACCGCTGGGGAAGGTTTCGCGGACGAGCGGATGCGTCCACGCCTCATCGTTCTCGAGCAGGTCCCAGGCGACGGGTTTCTCAGAGCTGTACTCGCGCAGGAAGTGCGCACTTAGCCAGGAGAACGGCGGCACCGGCCGACCGAGCAGGAACGGAGCTTGCGCTCGCCCTAGCGCTTCGGCAGCCGGGCCGTAGCCCGTTACTGGCCAGAGCTCGCCTGGCTCACCCTTGATCCATTGCACCAGCAGCACTGCGTCACTGCCACCGACATCTACCCCCAGGCAGTCCGGCGCGCTGATGCCGCTGCCACGAAATGCCCCGGCTAGGTCGTGCTGGTAAGCCAACGGTTCCCGGCACCAGTACGTCCACCGCCTCGCGTCGTGATCGCGCGCCGTCCAGTGGGCATCCCAGGGAGTGCTGCCTTTGCTGCGATCGGACGTCGTGTATTTCAACACCGCCTGCTGACCCGCACGCATGCGGACTCGCCATACCTCTGGGCTAAGCCAGCGATTGTGCGGCAACTCGTCAGCAACGACTTCTGCCGCATCGACTCCGACGCGTTCCAGCAACTCCCCGATCGGTACAGGCACCCGTGAAGCCTGTCCTCGCTCTTGCCCGGCCGCAACTCCTGCACCTGGTCACCGCGCCCGCTTCAAGCCGTCCGGCTCTGGTCGGCACCGTGCGCCCAGTTAATGGAGTGAACCGAACCCGTGCCCTTACTGGATAGACGGCACCATGACTGAGCTAGACAAATGTCGCCGTCCTGAGTGACGTTCCTGACCTTCACTTCGTGATCTCGCCTTTGGGTGCGCCGGCGCAAAGGTCCCTGCTTTACTTATCCGGAGAGCACTCCGAAGTAACCGGAGAAGTCTCCGAAACTACTCCCTCGATAATCGGAGATATCTCCGTTTAGTTACGCGGTCATTCTCGACTAATAGGAGGCTGAGACTTCAGATGGCGACACGGCAGGCCGACGCGCTCCGCGCCGACGCGCAGCAGAACCGCGAGCACATACTCGAAGTCGCCCGCGAAGCCCTTGCCTCCTCCGGAGATGCCTCACTCAACTCGATCGCCAAGAAGGCCGGCGTTGGCCCTGGCACGCTCTACCGGCACTTCCCTAACCGCGAGGCGCTCGTTCTGGCGGTCTACCGCTACGACGTGCAACTGCTCGCCGAAGCCGCCCCGAAGCTCCTCGCCGACCATCCCCCGCTCGAAGCACTGCGGCTGTGGTTCGACCGGCTCGCGCACTACAGCGCGATCAAGCACGGGCTGGCAGAGGTGCTGAATGCCGCCACCAGCGACGGCCTCGTCGGCGACACCTACGAACCACTTAGCGGCGCGATCGCCCTGCTGCTGCGCGCAGGCACTGAGGACGGCAGCGTCCGGGCGGGCCATGATCCCGACGATGTACTGCTTATCCTGGGTTTCCTCTGGCGCATCGACCCAGGGCCTGATGCCGAGGCCAAGGCGGCCCGGCTGCTCAACCTGATCACGGACGGCCTTCGCGCCGGCGCCCCGCTACAAGCGGCGCCGCAAGAACCCACTGCTGGCGGATCGCGCCGGGTACGCCGGGTAGCGGCGACCAGGCACGCCCGCCGCCGTTCAGTGCTGTCGCTGCTGAGGATTCGCTTCGCGTCACGGTCAGCTGCGAGCGAGGGCTCCGCTGAGTCTCTCGAATAAAACGCGCTGCTGGCCGAGTTCTGTCCCGGCCGCGGGCGGACACCAGCACGCAGCAGGCTCCGGCCCGGACTGCAACGCCGAGGCAACGGACAAGGCGCCGCATGCGCGGCCAATGAATCACACCTGCGCAATCTTGCGCCCTCTTGGATTTCCGCCTGGCGCGAGACGATCGCAATAGGCTTCAGTTATGACAGAAGCGCACAGCCACGTCGCGCCATCGGCAGGCAGCCGGAAAGGCCGCCGCGATGCCCGCCAATGACGACCTGGCCGACTCGCTGCGAACCGAGGAGCACGCAGGCGACCAGCCCGGCTTCGACACTAGCGTCGCGCATAGCGCCCGGGTGCATGACTACTGGCTGGGTGGCAAGGAGAACTACGCGGCAGATCGCGCCGCCGGCGATGCGGTCATCGCCGCCTATCCGGGAATTGTCATGTCGGTGCGCGCCAACCGGGCATTCCTTGCCAGAGTGGTGCGGTTCCTCGCCGCCGAGGCTGGCATCAGGCAATTCCTCGACATCGGCACCGGCATACCGTCGGCCAACAACACTCACGAGGTAGCGCAGGCAGTAGCCCCCGATGCGCGGGTGGTCTACGTGGACTACGACCCCGTCGTGCTCGCGCACGCACGCGCGCTGCTGGACAGTTCGCCCGAGGGCGCTACCGATTACATCGACGCCGACTTCCGGGACTACGGCACGATCTTGCAGCGTGCGGCGCGCACGCTCGACTTCTCGCGCCCCGTCGCGGTGATGCTGATCGCCTTGCTGCACCTGATCGGCGACGACGATGACCCCTACGGGATCATCGGTGCGCTGATGGCCGCCGTCCCGTCCGGCAGCTACCTCGGGTTGTCCCAAGTGGCTTCGGACATCCAGGCCGAGCAGATGGCTGAGGCAGCGAAACGGTACAACCGGATGGCGCGGGAGACTCAGCGGCATCGTAGCCATGCCGAGGTTGCCAGCTTTTTCACCGGCCTGGAGCTTCTCCCGCCGGGCCTGGTTCCGGTTCAGCAGTGGCGGCCGCGATCTGACTTCGAGGCT
Organism: uncultured Actinomycetota bacterium; assembly: GCA_963831615.1. Taxonomy (GTDB): domain Bacteria; phylum Actinomycetota; class Actinomycetes; order Streptosporangiales; family Streptosporangiaceae; genus JAJYUU01. Next base: position 319,493 of record CAWHQU010000013.1, read on the forward strand.
CAGGCCAAGTCCGCCATGTGGGGCGGCGTCGCCCGCAAGCTCTGACCGCTCAGGCCAAGTCCGCCATGTGGGGCGGCGCCGCAAGACCTGATCGCTCAGGCGACCTCGGCCATCGCCTGGGCGAACTGCGCCTGGTACAACCGCGCGTAAGCGCCGTCGGCCGCCAGCAGCTCGGTGTGCGTCCCCTGCTCGACGATCTTGCCGTCCTCCATCACCAGGATCACGTCGGCGTCCCGGATCGTCGACAGCCGGTGAGCGATCACGAAGCTCGTGCGGCCCTGTCGCAGCGACGCCATAGCGCGCTGAATCAGTACCTCGGTCCGGGTGTCCACCGAACTGGTTGCCTCGTCGAGGATGAGAACGGCGGGCCGGGCCAGGAACGCACGGGCGATCGTGATGAGCTGCCGCTCCCCCGCGCTCACGTTGGTACCGTCGTCGTCCAGCACGGTGTCGTACCCGTCCGGCAGGGTCCGCACGAACCGGTCGACGTAAGTCGCCCTGGCCGCCTCAACCACCTGCTCGTGCGTCGCGCCGAACGATCCGTAGGCGATGTTCTCCTCGATGGTGCCGCCGAACAGCCAGGCATCCTGCAGCACCATGCCGGTCAGCCCGCGCAGATCCGCGCGGCTCATCGCGGCGGTGTCGACGCCGTCCAGCAGGATCTTGCCTGAGTCGATCTCGTAGAACCGCATCAGCAGGTTGACCAGGGTCGTCTTGCCGGCTCCGGTAGGACCGACGATCGCTACGGTCTGTCCTGGCTCGACACTGAGCGACACATGCTCGATCAGCGGCCGGTCGGGCGTGTACCGGAAGGACACGTCGACGAATTCCACCTTGCCGGGCACGCCGGCAGCGCCATTCGCCGTCACCGACACGACCCGGCCGGGCTGCCCGGCAGCGCCGTTCACGGTCGCCGATTCGACCTGACCTGGCTCGCCCGCGGTGCGGGTCGCCCCGGATGTCTGCGCCAGCGTCGCGAGGCCGGCTGGCCGCGCGGGCTCAGCGGCGTCCGGCTCCTCCTCTGGCGCGTCCAGTAGCGCGAACACTCGCTCCGCCGAGGCGACGCTTGACTGCAGCAGGTTAGCCATGCTGGCGACCTGAGTGAGCGGCTGGCTGAACTGGCGGGAGTACTGGATGAAAGCCGTGACCGCGCCGAGCGTCAGCCTTCCGCTCGCGATCAGCAAGCCGCCGACGATGGCCACGAGCACGTAGTTGAGATTCGACACGAACATCATGACCGGCTGGATCGTGCCCGAGATGAACTGCGCCCGGTAGCTAGCGTTGAAGAGGGCCTCATTCTGCTCGGTAAAGGTCTGCAGTGCCTCCTCCCGCTGCCCGAACGCCGCCACCAGCGCGTGCCCGGTGTACATCTCCTCGATGTGGCCGTTCAGCTTGCCAGTGAACCTCCACTGCTTGATGAACTGCGGCTGCGCCCGCTGGGCGATCTTGCGCATCGCCACGGCAGAGGCCGGCACGGTGACCAGGGCGATCAGCGCGAGCTCCCAGGACACGACGAACATCAATGTCACCACGCCGACGATGGTGAGCAGCGAGGTGACGAGCTGGCTCAACGTCTGCTGGACGGACTGCTGCAGGTTGTCGATATCGTTCGTCACGCGGCTGAGGATCTCGCCACGCGGCTGCCGGTCGAAGTAACGCAGCGGCAGCCGGGACAGCTTGGCCTGCACCTGCTCACGCAGCGAGAAGACTGCCCGCGCCACCATCGTGGCGGTGATCCGGCCCTGGAACAACGCACAGACCGAACTCCCGACGTTCAGCGCGACCACGACGGCCAGGATCTGCCCCACGTGATTGAAGTCGGCGCCGCGACGCGTGACGAACCCGTCGAAGATGACGTTGATAGCCTCGCCGAGCATCCGCGGGCCGAGCACCGCCAGCGTCACGCTGGCGACGGCGAAGCTCAGCGCGAGGATCATCAACAGCCGATAGGGCGTGAGCAGGCGGAGCAACCGCCGGCTCGAGCCTTTGAAATCCAGCGCCTTCTCGGTCGACATGCCACCCATGAAGCGCGCCGGGCCGCCCATTGTCGCGCCCGGGCCCGGCCCGCGCTTCGGCGTTGCCCGCTCCCCCGTGCCGAGCGCCTGACCAGGGTCGGCTGCGGAATCAGCACCGGACCCCGGCCCGACCGAACCGCCCGGACCACCTGGTCCGGCCGGGCCACCCGACCCGTTCGACCCGTTCGACCCGTTCGACTCAGCCGGCATATCCGCCCCGTCTGGCTTCGGTCCCCCGCTCACGCCGCGGCCTCCTGTTCTGTCAGCTGGGATAGCACGATCTCCCGATAGGTGTCGCTGGAGTCCATCAGTTCCGCATGGGTGCCGCGCGCGATGATCCGGCCGCTGTCCAGCACCAGGATCTGGTCCGCATGCCGGATGGTACTGACACGCTGCGCGACGATGATCATGGTCGCGCCGGTGACCTCCGTCGCCAGCGCGGACCGCAGGCGCGCGTCCGTCGCGTAGTCCAGCGCCGAGAACGAATCGTCGAACAGGTAGATCTGCGGCTGGTGGACCAGCGCCCTGGCGATTGCCAGGCGTTGTCTCTGCCCGCCGGACACGTTCGTACCGCCCTGAGCGATCCTGCTGTCCAGCCCGTCAGCCATCCGCGAGACGAAGTCGCGGGCCTGGGCAATCTCGAGCGCCCGCCACAGATCCTCGTCGGTTGCCTGCTGATTGCCGTAACGCAGGTTCGTCGCCACCGTTCCGGAGAACAGGTACGGCTTCTGCGGCACCAGGCCGACGGCCGCGGACACCGCTGCAGGGTCTAGTTCGCGCACGTCGGCTCCGCCGATCAGCACCGCGCCCGAGGTCACGTCAACGAGCCGCGGGATCAGGTTGACCAGCGTGGTCTTGCCGCTGCCGGTACCGCCGATGATCGCAGTGGTCTGGCCGGGCAGTGCCGTGAACGAGATGTCATGCAGCACGGGCTGCTCGGCACCGGGATACCGGAACTCGACGGCGCGGAACTCCAGGCGCCCGGCCGGCCCGCTCGCAGGCACCGGACCGACCGGAGCGGACAGATCCGGCTCGGTATCGGTCACTTCCATGATGCGCTCCGCGCTGACCTCGGCGCGCGGCACCAGCATGAACATGAAGGTGGCCATCATCACCGACATCAGGATCTGGGCCAGGTAGGTGATGAACGCGGTCAGCGACCCGATCTGCATACTGCCGTTGGCGATCAGGTGACCACCGAACCAGACCACTGCGACCGTCGACAGGTTCAGCACCAGCATGACCGACGGGAACATCATGGCCATCAGCTTCCCGGCGCCGAGCGCTGACTCGAACAACTCGGTGCTCGCTCCGGCGAACCGGTCCCGCTCTTGCGGCTCGCGCACGAACGCCCGGATGACCCGCACGCCTGTGATCTGCTCGCGGAGCACCCGGTTGATGTTGTCCAGCCGCTCCTGCATCTGCCGGAACAGCGGTCTCATCCGGGCGATGATCAGTGACACGATCACGCCCAGCAGCGGCACTGCGACCACCAGCAGTGACGACAGCCGCACGTTCTGGTTGAGTGCCAGGATGATGCCGCCGATGCACATGATCGGTGCGGAGAGCAGGAGCGTGAACGTCATGATCGCCAGCATCTGAACTTGCTGGACGTCGTTCGTCGTGCGGGTGATCAGCGAGGCCGTGCCGAGGTGATTGACCTCCCGGTCGGAGAACTTCAGCACGTGACTGAAGATCCCGTGCCGCACGTCGCGGCCGAGCGACATCGCGACCTTCGCGCCGAAGTAGACCGCGCCGACCGCGCAGAAGATCTGCACCACCGTGATCGCCAGCATCACGCCGCCCACGGAAATGATGTAGTGCGTGTTCTTGGCGATGACGCCCTTGTCGATGATCTGGGCATTGAGCGTCGGCAGGTACAGCGTGGCAAGCGTCTGGGCCAGCTGCAGCAGGAGCACGAGCGACAGCGGCTTGCGGTACGGGCGCAGGTACTCGCGCAGCAAACGGATCAGCACCGGGGACTCTCTTGAGGGATCGGGATTTTAGAGATCGTGGGCGGGAACGGGGTGGTCACGGGAACCGCAGCCGGCCAGGCCGCGGATCGCTAGCCAGAATCGGCCAGTTCAGTCTCGGCAGGCAGCACGCGCACCATGCCCTCAGCGAACTGCCGCAATGCCTGGCGCATCAGCGGCGCGATGGGCACTGGCGGATCGGAACGCAGCCAGCGCTCGACGGCCACCTGCATGGCTGCCGACACGGCGCCAGCCATGATTCGGGGGAACATGGCGGCCTCAAGGCTCGTACCGAGCCGCTCAGCGATCGCCTCGGCAAGGTGGTATTGCGCCAGGCCCTGTACCTTCAGGTACTCGCCGATAAGCGCAGGCGTCGTGACGACTAGCCTGACCCGTTCCATCCACTCCTTGTCCGGGGTGTGGCTGACCGGCCCGAATTGCGATAGCACGGCCTGCGTCACCGACTCCCACAGCGGCTCGCCCGCCGGACGGCCGCGCAGGGCCTCACCAATCCGCAGCGCCCGGTCCTGCTGCAACGCGCAGATCGCCTCGTATTTGCTGCCGAAATAGTTATTGAAGGTGCGGGCCGAGACCCCGGCTGCGTCAGCAATGTCCTCGACCAGGACGTTATCCAGACCACGCTCAATGGCCAGCCGCATCGCCGACTCGCTCAGCGACTGCCTGGTAGCGACCTTCTTGCGCTCCCGCAGGCCCGCTGGCTCATGCGCACTGGCTAGCGGTTGCCGGGCGAGATGCTCGACCGCGCTCGTCGCTGGTTCCGCCGTCACGGCAGTTAGCATACCGAAACTTTCGTGGTGCGCAAATTTGCCGAACGCGAAAATCGATTGACACCACCAAAGGTGTGTGCAGCGGCACCGAGGCCGCTGGCATGATGTGCGCATGCGCGGGCGCACAAAGACCGACTGGTGGGGAGTCGTCCTCGAAGCGCCGGATGGACTGGCCCTGGCCAGCTTCTACTCCCGGCTCTTCGGCTGGGATATTGCCAAGCAGGATCCTGGCGGCGCGGCGATTCAGGTGCCGGGCACCTCTTCTTATCTGGCCTTCCAGTCAGCGCCGGACTACGTGCCGCCGGTGTGGCCAGCTACTGACGGCCGTCAGCAGATGATGATGCACATCGACATTGCTGTCGATGACCTTGAAGCTGCCGTCACTGCCGCGGTCGAACTCGGCGCCACCGTGCACGAGCATCAGCCGCAGGACAACGTGCGGGTACTGCTCGACCCGGCCGGCCATCCCTTCTGCCTGTACCTCGACACCGACTAGCGGCTTGCGGCCGCTGCGCGGGGCGTTGCCAGCCGCGCGTGCCCGCACTTAGCACCCGAAACCGTCCCCGCAAGTCGGGCATAACATCGGATAACTTTCCCTCTAGGGGGCAGTTTCGGGTGCTAAGACAGCTGCGAGGCCCCACCCGGCCTCACTTTGCCCCTTCTGTCACGGCGCTGGGGCAACCAGCGGGTCGGTAGCCAGGCTCTCGTCGCCTTCGAGCAGAGCGGGTGCCCGTTTCAGCGCTCCCGGCCGCAGCACGCCGAGTATCAGCGCATAGGCGACGCCGACCGCGATCAGCCCGAGCGTCAGCCACGGCAGGATGTTGTAGGGGCTCGGCTGGCCGGGCCGCAAGTCACCCCAGATCGGCACGGCCAGCACTGCGGCGCCGATGACCGGGACCACGACCCAGAGCCAGACGTTCTTGCGGATGCCGCGGGCCCGGAACTTCGCCCACTCCACGACGAGCGCCACATTGGCCATCAGGTACATGATGATCAGCCCGAGGATGCCGTAGGTGCCGAGGAACCCGGAGGCTGAGGCCGGCGTGGTGAACGCGGTCGCCACTACGCCAATCAGAATGCTCGGCGCGACGAAGGCCACCGCCGCGGCAGCTGGCGTCCGGAACCGGGGATTGATAGCGGCAAGCGCACCGCTCCACAATCCGCCGCGCGCGCCTGCGAAGATCACCCGCGAGGTCTGCGTGTTCGCCGCGACGTAGGAACTCGTCACACTAGACAGGAAAATCCAGGTGACCAGGGGCGCGACGAACGGGATGAAGGCCCTGGCGGCGGTGTGGAAGGGGTTCGGATCGGCGGCGAGCGCGCCTGCGTGACCGACGCCGAACGCCGTGACGAGTGCATACGAGCCGAGCACGTAGATGATGCCGCTGATGACGACCGCACCGATCACCGCTATCGGGACAGTGCGGCGCGGATTGCGGGTCTCCTCCGCCAGCGGGGCCGCCGCCTCGAATCCGCCGAATGCCAGTACCGCCAGGCTGAACGCCAGCAGGACGTCGGTCGAATGCCCGCTCGGCCAGCTGAACGGCGTGCCAGACAAGCCGCTGGCGCCGCCGCGGGCCAGGATGGTCAGGCTCATCGCCAGGAGCAGCAGCACCTCGAAGACGTAGAGCACGACCGTGATCCGGACGCCGAATTTGAGCCCGACCACCACCGGAGCCACCACGAGCGCGCCATACACGATCGTGGTCAGCTGCGTGATCCCCCAGATATGCGGATCGCCGAACACGTTCTGCACGATGTAGCTGCCGACGAAGATGTAGATGCCGCCGAAGGCGATGATGTAACCGAGAATGGTGATCACGCCGATGGCCACGGCCACCTTGGTGCCGATCGCGCGGGTGATGTAGGTGATGAATGACCCGGCGCTCGGGTACACGCCGGCGAACTGGGCCAGGCTGCTCGCCGTTGCGACCATCCCGACCATGCTGATCAGGAAGATCAGCGGTGCCGATGCACCGGCCAGGGCGACCATGACGCCAGTGGTGAAGAACAGGTTGAAGGCCGGCGCCACCTGCGCGACACCCGGCATGATCACGCCGAACAGGCCGATCTGGCCGCGTTCCAGCGACTGGCTGGCTGGTGCTGTGGTGGCCATGGCTTAGCCCTTTCCGTGCCGTCGGACGAAATCGAGGAACGTCTTGTTGAACTCGGCCGGGTGCTCCCAGCAGCAGCCGTGGCCGCCCTTCGTGGTCGCCCATTCCGAGCCGGGGATCGCATCGTGGATGCGGCGGGAAAGCGAGACCGGGATGAGGATGTCTTCCTCTCCGGCGAGTACCAGCGCGGGCACGGAGATCTGGCTGAGCCTGCTGGTGGTGTCGTGCTCCTGGATCACGGCGAGCTGTGCCAGGTATGCATGCAGCGGCTGGTCCAGGTAGCGCATTGCCGTTTCGAACTCGGCAAGTTCGCTGCACCGGTTCTCGAAGAACGGGACCGTGAACGCCCACAGCGTGACATCGCGCATGACGAAGGGCACGCCCACCACCGGCGCCATGTCGGCCCACATGGCAAACATCCGAGAGCAGAACGGGCCCGGTGCCGCATATGTGCACGCGAAGGTGACCGAGCGCAGATCGCCCGGGTAGCTGAGCGCGTACTCCTGCGCGATCATCCCGCCCATCGAGACGCCCATGAGGTGGAAGTCGGTCAGGGCGAGCGAATCAGCCAGCGCCTTCGCGTCATCGGCCAGCTGCCGGCTCGAATACGGGCCGGCGGGCTTTGCGCTCGCGCCGATTCCCCGGTTGTCGAACCGCAGGACCCGGTAGCCCGCCGCGAGGAAATCAGTGACCTGAAGCTCCCAGGTCGTCAGGTCGTCCGCAAGCCCGTTGATCAGGACGATGGTCTCCTCGCCATCGCCTTCCAGCCGGTAGTTCAGCTCGATCCCGTTAACTGTTGCCACGGCCATTCAGATCTCCTTCGGATCGAAGTCGGATTCGGGCATGCAGTTCGCGGAGCATGTCCTCAGTCAGGGAGAAGTGCTCGGCGGCACGGTGAGCGGCAACCTCAGCGTCGCCAGCTATCACCGCCGCGGCGAGCGACGGATGCTGGTGCAGCGCCCGGCGCCGGACTTCCGGCGTGTACGGTTCGGCGTCAAAGCCAAGGCTGATCTCGCGCCGGCTTTGCGCGCTGAGTTCCGCGAGCCGGGCATTGTGCGTTGCCTGGGCTATTGCCTGGTGCAGCGCGTGGTCGGCAAGCCGGGACTCGTCGCGGTCGGCGGCGTCGGAGTAGTCCGCCACCGCCCGCCGGATGCGCCCGATGTCGCGCTCGTCGCGGCGCTGCGCAGCGGTTCTCGCGATCAGTTGTTCGACTAGACCGCGGAAGTCCAGTAGCTCGGTCAGGTCAGACCACACTGGCCCGAGCGTCCGGGCGATCATGTCGTCGAAATCGGGACCCCGGTCGGCGCGCACGAAAGTTCCGCCGCCGCGGCCGCGCCTGGTCGTCACGTACCCGGAAGCCTGCAGCCGCTGCAGCGCTTCGCGAACCGTAGTGCGGCTCACCTCGAGCATGCTCGCGAGCTCCCGCTCGGTGGGCAGCCGCTGATCTGGAACGAACTCACCAAGCGCAATCGCGGTCACGATCCGCTCAGCTATCCGCTCCCCCGCCGTGCGGAGCGTGATCGGCGTCAGCAGCGTGCCGAAAGGCTCGCCGACCGCCGCCTCGGTCACTGGTGCCATCACGTCGCCCGATCCGGAGGACTAAAGGACTGATCTATAGACCAATTATTCGGTGCAGGACGGCCGAGGTCAACGGCAATCGCCGGGTAGGAGCACGCGGACGGCTCGCCGACCAGCCGGGAGGACGGCGACGCCCCGCCTGAACGTGTATCCCCGCCAGCGAATTTGCGACATCATCATCGGGACCTGGGCCTACCCAGTCGCAGTGTCGGAAATTCGCTAGCCAACATGCAGTTGCCCGCCCCATGCTGGACCACATGACCGAAGACCGGATCCACACCGACCAGGAGCGCTGTGTCCGCGCCGTCCAGTCCAAGGACGCGCGCTTTGACGGCTGGTTCTTCACCGCAGTGCTGACGACCGGGATTTACTGCAGGCCAAGCTGCCCGGTCGTGCCGCCCAAGCCGGAGAACATGCGCTTCTTTCCCAGCGCCGCCGCGGCTCAGCAGGCTGGCTTCCGGGCCTGCAAGCGCTGCCGGCCGGATGCCAGCCCTGGCTCGCCGGAATGGGACGTGCGCGCTGACGTCGTCGCCCGGGCCATGCGCCTGATCGCCGACGGCGTCATGGACAGTGGCGGAGTGCCGGCTCTGGCCAGCCGCCTCGGCTACAGCGTCCGCCAGGTCGAGCGGCAGCTCCTGGCGGAGCTTGGGGCCGGACCGCTTGCCCTGGCCCGTGCGCAGCGCGCGCAGACGGCCCGGCTGCTCATTGAGACGACGGCGCTGCCGATGGGTGACGTCGCATTCGCAGCCGGGTTCGCGAGCATCCGGACCTTCAACGACACTGTCCGCGAGGTATTCGCCCTCTCCCCCAGCCAACTGCGCGAGCGAGCCAGCCGTGGTCATACCGGGACCGGGTCGCTCTGGTTGCGGCTGCCATTCCGCGCGCCGCTGCAGCCGGACAACTTGTTCGGGCACCTGGCCGCCACCGCCGTGCCAGGCGTGGAGGAATGGCGGGACGGCGCTTACCGGCGGACGCTGCGGCTGCCGCATGGCCACGGGATCGTCGCGCTGCGACCGGAGCCGGACCATGTCAGCTGCCAGCTAGCGCTGAGTGACTTGCGCGACCTCGCCAGTGCGATCAGCCGGTGCCGCCGCCTTCTGGACCTGGATGCTGATCCGGTGGCCGTCGACGATCTGCTGTCCGTTGACGAGGTGCTTGCGCCGCTCGTCCGCAAGGCGCCCGGCCGCCGGGTGCCGCGCACCGTCGATCCGCATGAATTCGCTCTTCGAGCCGTGCTCGGCCAGCAGGTCTCCACCGCAGCAGGCCGGACGCACGCTGGCCGGCTGGCGGCCGCCTACGGCGAGCCGGTCGACGATCCGGGCGGCGGGCTCAGCAGGTTGTTTCCGACCGCCGCCGTGCTGGCCGAAGCGGGCCCGGCCGGCCTCGCTATGCCTGGGTCGAGACGCGAGTCCTTCACAGCACTCGCCGGCGCCCTGGCAAGCGGACGGATCGACCTCAGCGTCGGTGGCGACTGGGACGAAGCGCGCATGCGGCTGGCCAGTCTGCCCGGCGTGGGCCCGTGGACCGTCGAGACGATCGCCATGCGGGCACTCGGCGACCCCGATGCGTTCCCGGCTTCTGACCTGGGCGTGCGCGCCGCCGCCAGGCACACCGGCCTGCCGCCCACGTCTGCTGCGCTCATTAGCCGGGCTGCGGCATGGCGCCCGTGGCGGTCGTATGCCGTGCAGTACCTGTGGGCGACCGGCGACCACGCCATCAACAGGCTTCCGGTCGGCAGGCCGGCCCTCGTCGCCGGTTAACCCCCTGTCGCCGGAGACCCCCGTGTCGCCGGATGACTCGTCACCCTAGTTAGCAAGGAGGACAGATGAACAGCCCAGCAATCCGCACGCACGTCATCTTGCCAAGCCCGATCGGGCCGCTCACCCTGGTGGCCGAGGACGGCGAGCTGACAGCCTTGTACATGGATGCCCAGCAGCATCGGCCGGACGAAGATTCGCTCGGCGTGCCGGGCGATCCGGCCGCCCCGCCCTTCGCTGCCGCTGCCCGTCAGCTCTCCGACTACTTCGCCGGCCAGCTCACTGATTTCGAGCTGCCGCTCGCGCCGACCGGCACGGCCTTCCAGCGCCAGGTCTGGGCGGCGCTGCAGACCATTCCGTATGGTCAGACGTGGTCTTACGCTCAGCTCGCCGACAAGGTCGGCCGGCCGACAGCGGTCCGCGCGGTCGGCCTCGCGAATGGCAAAAACCCGATCGCGCTGGTCATACCGTGCCACCGGGTTATCGGGTCGGACGGCAGCCTGACCGGCTATGGCGGCGGGCTCGACCGCAAGCGCTTCCTGCTTGACCTTGAGTCCGCGGGCGCGTAGCGGGCAGCGTCCCGGCCGCGTAGCGGGCAGCGTCCTGGCCGCGTAATGATCTCGCGGCCGGGACCCGCGCTGGCGGAACGTATCCAACGTAATAAGCACATGGCGCACGTATTCGGTTAACTAAAAGCCAGTAACCGGCATCTATCGGGACTGGGCGGTGAACAGGGTTACGGTAGATGGTGGCTCGAGACCCCCGCCCTGTAAGTCGTGACAGCAGCGTCCCAATGGACGCTGACCTAGCCAGCGTCCAGATCGAAGATAACGATGCGTGACCTTGCCTACAGGCCGGAGGAGTTCAGCAGTTTCGTTGGTCGCACGTCCGAGATCGGCGAACTGCGCGAGCTGATGCGCACCGTGCGCGCGGTCACCCTGTGCGGCGCGGGCGGCATCGGCAAGAGCAGACTCGCACTGCGGCTGCTGGCCGCGATAGCTGCTGACTTCCCTGACGGCGCCTGGTTCGTGGAGCTCGGTGAGGTCCGGCAGCCAGAGCACGTGGTCATCCAGGTGGCCGCGGCGGTGGGTGTGCACGAGGAGCGCGGCAGGCCGCTGCTTGACACGCTTGCCGACTCGCTGCGGTACCGCCGCGCAGTACTCGTCCTGGACAACTGCGAGCACCTGGTGCACGCTTGCGCTGCTTTGTGCCAGCGACTGCTGGCCAGCTCACCGGGTTTGCGGATGATCTGCACAAGCAGGGAACCGCTGCGAGTCGCGGCGGAGGCCATCTGGCAAGTGCCGCCGCTCGCGCTCCCCTCACTCGTGGCGGCTCTAGGCGACTCAGCCGACCCCGCGGAGTTCTGCAGGTCCGACGCAGTCCGGCTCTTCGTTAGCCGGGCCGTCGCAGCAGCGCCCGGCTTCACGCTCAGCCAGGCCAATGCATCCGCCGTAGCCACTATCTGCAGGGCGCTCGACGGTCTGCCACTAGCGATCGAACTCGCTGCCGCCTGGGTCCGGGTGCTGTCTGTCGACCAGATTGCCGCCCGGCTTGATCGCAGGCTTGCACTGCTGACCAGTGCCGACCGGAGCGTCCCGGCCCGGCAGCAGACGCTGCGCGCCACCTTCGACTGGAGCTACGACCTGCTCTCCGGGCCGGAGCAGATCTTGCTGCGCCGCCTGTCAGTATTCGCCGACTGGTCGCTCGAGATGGTCGAGCAGGTCTGCGCCGATGACGCCCTGCAGGCCCCGGACATCGTGGACCTGCTGACCGCCCTGGCCGACAAGTCGCTCCTCGAGGTGGAATCAGAGGCACTCGGTCAGGTGCGGTACCGGCTGCTTGAGACCGTGCGTGAGTACGCCGCCGGCTGGCTGGAACAGGCCGGCGAGGCGGCCGGCATGGAGCGCCGTCGCCGCGAGTACACACTGCGTGAGACGGAGAAGGCCGCTGCCATCGGCATGGCTCTCGAGCCCGCCCCATGGTCCGTCCGGGTGGACTCGTTCCGGCGCTTCGAGGTCGAGGTGGCGAACGTGAACGAGGTCCTGGGGAGCTGTCTCTCCGATGGCGACGCAGAGACCGGACTGCGCATCTGCTCGGCGGTCCGGCTGGTCTGGATAGTGCACGGCGCCTTCGCCGAAGGCGCAGCGTGGATCGACAAGTTTCTCGCGCTGCCGGAGGCAGCGACGGCCCCCGAGTCGGTGCAGGGCACTGCCCTGGTCAGTCGTGCGCAGCTAGCCATGGCGGCTGGCTCGCCGCAGGCGGAGGAACAGGCGCTCGCCGGGCTGGAGCTGTGCTGGGCAGCCGGCGAACGGTTCTGGGTGGCGGCCGCGCTCAACTTGCTGACCGAGATCGCACTGCACGGCGGGCGCCCTGATGCGGCGGCAGAACGCGCCGACGAGGCGCTCAAGGTGGCGCAATCATCCGATGACCGGTGGAACGAGGGTTACGCCTTCGGAACCATGGCCGCCATCGCCGCGGTTCGCGGGAACTTCCGCGAAGCGCAGCGACTCGGCGAGGATGCGCTGCTGATAATGCGCGAGATCCGGCAACTCTGGGGCTCGGCGCGCGCCCTGCTCGGGCTCGGCGACCTGGCCCAGCATCGCGGCGATCATGGCACCGCGCGCGACTATTACGTCGAAGCACTCGCGATCCTGCGCGAGGTAGATGCCAGGCCGGACATCGCACGGTGCCTAGCCGGTCTCGGCAGGATGGCGCTGGACCAATGGGACCTGGTGTCTGCGCGCCAGCATCTCACCGAGAGCTTGCGGCTGAGCTACGCATCGGGCAGCAGGGTCGGAATGGCCCGGGGCCTGGAAGCGCTGGCGCGGCTGTCGGTGATGGAGGGCAACCCGGCGGTCAGCGTTCAGCTGGCGGGCGCGATGACGGCCTTGCGAGCGCAGGCGCATGTGCCCCCGGTACCCGGTGCGCGCACGCAGCAGTTCCTGGATGCCGCCGCGGGACTCGGCGAGCATGTCGTCCGGAGGCTATGGGCCCAGGGCGAGGCGATGACACCGTCAAGCGCCATCCGGCTGGCCCTGGGTGTGAGCGAGGACGACGGCACCGGCGAGAAGTACCCTGGCGTGCCTGGTCCGCCCGGCGCCCGCGCCTCCGGCGCGAACGCCGGTGCACCGGGAGTCACCGCGCCCGGCATGCCAGGAACCAGCGGGCCAGGAACCGGCGCTGCCGGGGCGGGCGCTGCCGCTACCGGCACTGCCGCTGCCGGCCCGTCCACTGCTCTCACCCAGCGCGAGCAGGAGGTAGTCGCGTTGCTCGCGGCGGGCCTTAGCAACCGCGATATCGCGGCGAAGCTCTTCATCAGCCCGGCGACAGCGGCCCGGCACGTCGCTAACATCCTGGCCAAGCTCGGCTTTAGTTCGCGCAGCCAGGTGGCCGCGTGGGCGGCAGGCCGGACGTCCGGTCAGTTACCGCCGAACAACGCGCTAACCGACTCGCCCTCGTGAATGCGCCGGATCGCCTCGGCCAGAGCCGGAGCGATCGAGATGACCTGCAAGCCCGTGCTGGCGGCGCCGTCGGCGGCCGGGAGAGTGTTCGTGCAGACGATCTCCCGTACCAGCGGCTGGGCTGCGATCCGCTTCAGGGCGCCGTCGCTGAACAGGCCGTGCGTGCACGCTATCCGGACGGACCGCACGTTTCGCTCGCGCAGCCGTTCTAGCAACTCGACGATCGTCGTGCCGCGCGCGATCTCGTCGTCGAGCACGATCACGTCGCGGCTATCGACGTCCCCGATGATCGAGCTGATCGTCACCCGCTCGTCGCTCTGGCGTTCCTTGGCGCCCGCGGCCACCGGGAGTTGCAGCAGCCGGGCGAGCGCCGCGGCGTTCTTAGCGTTGCCGAGGTCGGGCGATACGACGACGGAGTTGGAGAGGTTGAGCCCGCTGAAGTGATTCGCGAACTCGCGCAGCGCGTGCAGGTGATCCACCGGAATCGAGAAGAACCCGTGCACCTGGGGCGAGTGCAGTGTCATGGCCAGTACCCGGCTGGCGCCGGCGGTGGCGAGCAGGTCGGCTACCAGCCTGCCGCCGATTGAGATGCGCGGCATCGACTTCTTGTCCGATCGCGCGTAGGCGTAATACGGGATCACCGCCGTCACCCTCGCGGCGGATGCACCGCGCGCAGCGTCGAGCATCAGCAGCAACTCGACCAGATTCTCCTGCACCGGCGGGCCGAGCGGCTGGATCACATAAACATCGCGCTCCCGGCAGTTGGCCTGCAGCTGTACTTCCAGGCAGTCGTTGGCAAATCTGGAGAGCCGCACCGGCCGCAGCGGCACACCCAGGTTTGCGCAGATTTCCGCTGATAGCGCCGGGTGAGCGCTGCCGCTGAATACCACGATCTCCCGCACAAGCTCAGGCTACGAGGTCGGGGAAAGTAACGGGCCGGAAGGTGGCAGCCCGCAGGCCAAGGCGGGCGAAGGCGGGCCAAGGCAGTCCGGCCATGCCAGCCCGGCCATGCCAGCCCGCCGCTGCGAGCCGCTCGCCGGGCGAGGTTACGCGGGGCCAGCCAGCTAGACAGCCGCTGCGAGCCGCTCGCCGGGCGAGGTTAGCGGGGCCAGCCAGCCCCGGCGAGCAGCGCGCCCGCTTCGGCCAGCCAGCGGGCAGGCTCGGCCAGCGCCGCCTGCGTGCCCTCTGCCAGGGCAGCCAGTTCTACCGCCCGCACCCCGGCCGGCGGCGACACCGCGATCCGCCCCGCGACCACCGCTACCGGGACTGCCCCCGAAGCCGCGGTCGCCGCCATCGCGCGCACCGCGCCCACTACCTTGCCGTTCTCCGAGCTGGCGTCGTACTGACCTTCGCCGGTGAGGATCAGGTCAGCGCCGTCGAGCGCGCCCGGCAGGCCCGCGATCACCGCGATTTCCGCCGCGCCGGGCCGCAGTTGGGCGCCCCACGCCGCCGCAAAGCCGTAGCCACAGCCGCCGGCCGCCCCGGCGCCGGGCAGCCCCGGGTCGCCGCCAAGCAGGCCGGCCAGCCGCGCGAGACCCGCGTCCAGCGCCACGACTTCAGCCGGGCTAGCGCCTTTCTGCGGACCGAACACCGCCGCTGCGCCGCCCGGCCCGAGCAGCGGCGCGCGCACGTCGGTCAGGCAGCTGACCCCGCCCTGCGGCGGCGGCCGCAGCCCGGTCAGGTCAGCCCAGGCCAGCCGGTGTAGCGCCCCGCCGCCGAGCGGCAGCGCCTCGCCAGCCGAGTCCAGAAACCGGGCGCCGAGCGCAGAAAGCGCACCTGTCCCGCCATCGGTACACGCCGAGCCGCCGAGGGCGATCAAGATCCGGCTCGCGCCCGCGTCCAGGGCATCCGCGATCAGCTCGCCGACGCCATAGCTGTGCGCGGTCAGTGGTCTCAGCTCGCTGAGCTGGGTCAGCCCAGCGGCAGAGGCGAGTTCGACGACGGCCACGTTCCCGGCCATTTCCAGCCAGGCGGCCTGCACCGGAACGTCGGCAGGACCGCTGACCTCGACCTGGTGCCAGCGGGCATCCGGAACCTCCGCGGCCAGCACGGCCAGCGTTCCCTCGCCGCCATCGGCCAGCGGGAGCTGGACCACCTCGTCACCTGGCCGCACCTGCAGCCAGCCGGACGCGAGCGCGACAGCGGCGTCCGCCGCGCTAATGCTGCCCTTGAAAGAGTCAGGCGCCACGACAACGCGCATCGTGGTCAGCCGCTGTACTCCGGCAGCTTCAGCGCGGCCCTGATGGCCTGCTGGACCTCGATCTTGTCCTGTAGCGCGTCGATCGTGACCACGTATTCCTTGCGGCGGAAGATGTCGAGCACCGGGTTGGTCTTGTCGTGATACTCGCGGAGCCGGACGGCGAGCGCTTCCTCGGTATCGTCCTCGCGCTGCACGAGTTTCCCGCCGCAGACGTCGCAGCGGCCTTCCTCGCGCGGGCTGGAGTCGATCAGGTTGTAATCCATGCCGCAGCCGTCGCAAAGCCGCCGCGCCATCACCCTGCGCCGCACCTCGCTGTCGGGCAGCACGAGGTAGATGACGCCGTCGATGTCGTAGCTCTCCAGGAAGAACTCGGCCTGCCGCTCGTTCCGCGGGAAGCCGTCGATGATGAAGCCGTAGTTCCAGTCGTGCTGCGTGAGCCGGTCCTTGACCACGCCCTCGGCCAGGTCGTCGCCGACCAATGCGCCCGCCGCCATAGTCCGCCGCACCTGCGCGCCGAGCTTGGTGTGATTCTGCACGTTCCACCGGAAGATGTCGCCGACGGCGATGTGCACCAGGTCAAGGTCGCTCGCCAGCATGGCACTCTGGGTGCCTTTGCCGCTGCCCTGGACGCCCATGATGACGTACTTGCGCATGCGGTAACTGTAGTCGGCACGGCCGGCGTCGCCGTCGTGCCGACCGGCGCGACGGGGGCACCGGCGCGCCCATCCCAACTTTCCGGGCGGGAACGGGCACGTGCGGCCGGCCGATCATGTCAGCGCGCGGCCCGTCAGTGCGCGACGGGCGCGGGCTGTGCTTCGCCGTGCTGCTGGGCGAAATCCCTGGTCCGTATCGAGGCCAGTGAGATCACGCCGGATACCAGCGCGATGATGGCGGCAACCAGCAGGATCTCGTTCAGCCCTGTGGTGAAGGCCGCCCTGGTGATTCCGCCCACAGCAGCCTGTTCAGGGGGCGGAAGGCGGCCGATCAGCGGCCCGATCTGCCCGGACTGAATCGCTGAAGCAACCTGCCCGGCCTTGCCCGACAGGCTGGGCACGGCGGCGATCTTAGCCAGCACGTCGTCCCGCACCTTGTTCGAGAACAGGCTGCCCAGCAGGGCAATGCCGGTGGCTATCCCGACCTGCCGGAAGGTGGAGTTGATTCCGGACGCCATTCCCGCCTGCTGCGGCCGCACCACCCCGACGGCGGTGGACGCGAGCGGCGGATTGACGAGCCCGACAGCCAGGCCGCCGACGATCATGCCGGGAATGAGATCGGTCCATTGCGAGCCGGCCGTCAGCCCGCGCATCAGCAGCAGCCCCGCACCGACCAGCAGCAGTCCGGGGCCGATCAGGTAGCGGACGGGCACGAGGGAGGTCAGCCGCCCGGCTACGGTCGCGGTCACCAGGATGCCGCCGGAGATCACCATCAGCCGCAATCCGGTGCCGAGGGCCGAGTAGCCGAGGATGTCCTGCAGATAGAGCACCAGGTAAAGCAGCATCGAGAAGATCGACGCGCTCAGCCCGAACGCAGCTATCAGGCCGCCGCTGAATGTCGGCAGCCGGAACAGCGCGAGGTCGAACATCGGATGCCCGATCCGATGTTCGAGGAGAATGAACGCGGCGAGCAGCACCGCCGCCGCGGCGAAGCAGCCGAGAACGACGCCGTCGGTGAAGCCCTTCTCGTTGGACTCGATCAGCGCGTAGATCAGGCTCAGCAGCGCGACCGTGAACAGCGCGAAGCCCGCCCAGTCGGGCTTGCTGGCCTGCGGCGAGCGGGACTCGGCGACCTTCATGATCGTGATGACCAGCGCCACGGCGCCGATCGGCGCGTTGACGAAGAAGATCCAGCGCCACGACAGGCCGGAGGTCAGCAACCCGCCAAGCAGCGGGCCGATGGCCACGGCCAGCCCGGTGACGGCACCCCAGACGCCGAAGGCAGCACCGCGGTCCTTGCCCCGGAAGGCGTCAGCGAGCAGCGCCAGCGAAACCGAGAACATGATCGCGCCGCCGACTCCCTGCGCGGCCCGGGACACCTGCAGCATCAGCGTGCTGGTCGCGAAGCCGCAGAGCGCCGACGCGCAGGTGAACACTGCCAGCCCGACGAGGTACAGCAGCCGCCGGCCGTACATGTCGGCCAGGCTGCCTGCCGTCAGCAGGAACGCGGCTAGCGTGAGCGCGTACGCGTCGACGATCCATTGCAGGTCGGCGAAGCTCGAGTTCAGGGCGCGCTGGATGTCGGGCAGGGCGACGTTCACGATGGTGATGTCGAGCAGCAGCATGAAGGTGCCGAGGCAGACGGCGACCAGTGTCCACCACTTGTTGCCGCGCTGGACCGGCTCGCCGCGGGCAGCCGGGCTCGCCGGGTGTTCCTGAGCCGCGGTCGTCGCGTTGACGTCGGACACTGGGCCTCCAGATTCGGGCTGTCGGTTGCCGGAGTCCGCCGTCTTCGTCGATCGGGACAACCTGATGACCATGATGCCGGGTCAACGTGGCGAGGACACCAGCTAATCCCGGCGACGTCCGATCTGCACCTTTAGCGGAAGCGCCCGCCCTGAGCTCGAACCCGGCGATGGCGAGCGCCAGCGCGACGACCAGCACGCAGAGGATCACGCCCGCGGTGACAAGCGTGGTATGCGCCGCGATCACGCCGACGCCGACGGCCGGGCAGGCGAGGAACAGGTAAAGCCCGGCGAAGTACGCCGATGACAGCCCGCCGCGCTGGTTCTCGGGCACGAGGCCCACCGTGGTAGCCACGCCGGCGTTGAGGCACATGCCACCGGATGCCCCGAGGGTTACCGCCGCGATCAGCAGTGCTGCCAGCGAGTGCAAGGTCAGCGCGAGCAGGAGCACGATCCCGGCCAGGACCAGGCCCGCGGAGCCGGCCACCATGGCGTAGTGCGGGCTCACCCGGCGGGCCGCTAGCTGGCCCCCGGCCATGAAAAGGAAGACGATCGCCACCTCGCTGCCCGCGAGCAGGTGACTGTTGTCATGCAGCACGGTGACCAGAAACAGCGCCGAGACAGACGTCAGCACGCCGGTCACCGCGAATGCCGTGCCGCCCGACAGCACGGCCCGGACAAAGTTGCCGCGGATCTCTGCGGGCACGCCGGGCCTGGAGAACCGGAACCGTCGCCCGGCCGCTGGCCCGCGGCGGCGAGTAGCTGCCCACAGTGCAACGCCCGCCAGTACGCCGAGGATGGCCTGCACGAGGTACGGCGTCACGAGCGGGCGGCTTGCCGTATCGGCGAGCAGGCCGGCCAGGAATGTGCCGAGGGCGAGGCCGCCGGTGTTGGCGGCGACCGCCAGGGTGTTGCCGGCCGCCCGATGGCCGGCCGGGAACAGGTCGATCACCGCAGCGGTGCCGGCGCCGGTCATCAGGCCTGCGGCCAGCCCGGATACGACGCGGCCGAGCAGCAG
The DNA here is from genome assembly GCA_963831615.1 of uncultured Actinomycetota bacterium. Classification (GTDB taxonomy): domain Bacteria; phylum Actinomycetota; class Actinomycetes; order Streptosporangiales; family Streptosporangiaceae; genus JAJYUU01. The sequence goes on from CAWHQU010000013.1 coordinate 338,795, forward strand.
CATGCCCAGGCCCGGCGCCCAGGCGAGGATCAGCGAACTGAGCACGCTGACTGCGACAGCGCTCAGCAGCACCGGGCGCCTGCCGATGGCATCGGACAGCTGCCCGAACGAGATGAGCGTCACGACAACGCCGGCCGCGTACACCGCGAACAGGACCGTGATCGTCAGCGTGTGGAAGCCGAAGCGCTTCGCATACAGGTCGTACAGCGGGGTCGGCAGCGTCGTGGCTGCCATGCAGATGACGAATGCCGCAGCGGTGGCGGTGACGGCACCGACCGGGACCTGGCCGAGGCTAACCCGGTTCGTCACGGCACGAAACAGTGGCTGTGGTTCACCGGCAGCAGGCGCTAGACCTCTGCGGGCGCGTGGCCGCCGAGCCGGAACCGGCGCTCGCAGGTGCCGCGCAGCTTCGGGTCGAGCGTCTCCCTGATGAGCGGCCAGTCGGTCCGCAGCAGCTGCGGGTTCAGGAACCTGGCCACGTCATTGCGCTGGCCCTGGGTGAGCACGATGCCGTACATGTTGCGGCGGGTCGCGTCGTCGGTGACGTCGCATTCCCGCATGCCGGGGAAGGCCAGATGCCTCGGCAGGACGATGACGCCCCGGGTCGGCCCGCGCAGCTCGTCGATCCCCTCCGGCAGACGGCCTGCATGCGATTTGCGACCGGACAGCCAATCAGCGAGTGACATGGCTCCGATTATGACTGGCAGCCGTCAGGTCACGCGCGGTGACGCGCTGGATCGTGCCGGCGACACAGCGCCGGCGACACAGTGCCGGCGGCAAGCCAGCGATCCGGCCGGGCACAGAATCCTATTTGCACTTACTGTCCAGCTTCCGCCATCATCGGGGCAATGGATACCCCGCCCGACAACCTCAGCCATGCGTCCGTCGAGCTGCGCCGCTGGCGCGCCACCGACGCCCAGCTTGTCTACCGGATCGTCAGTGAGTCCCTGGAGCACCTGCGGCCATGGATGCCGTGGGCCACTACCGACTACGGACTCGCCGAGGCGGACGGCTACGTGCGGCGCTGCGAAACGGACTGGGCAGCGGGGACCGCCTTCAATTACCTGATCCTGGCTGGCGGCCAGCCAGCGGGCAGCGCAGGCCTGATGGCCCGGATCGGCGATGGCGGCCTGGAGATCGGCTACTGGGTGCACCCGGCCTTCACCGGCCGCGGAGTCGCAACGTCCGCCGCCGCCGCGCTCACCGACGCTGCCCTGGCTCTACCTGAGGTTGATCACGTCGAGATTCACCATGACGTGCTCAACCTGGCCAGCGAACGGGTGCCAGCCAAGCTCGGCTTCACTAAGACCGGAACCACGACGGCGCGAGTCGAACTGGCGCCAGGCGACTCCGGTACTACCGCGATCTGGCGGATCACTCGCTGACCAGCGGCCCGCTGCACCACTACGGTCTGTAGCAGCGCTACCCTCGTAGCATGTCCAGCGCGAAGCCACGGCCCCGGTGGTTTTTCCTGATTACCCCCCGGTGGCTCGCATGGCATGCGTTCGCCGTCTTCGCGGCCTGGGGCATGCTCTGGCTCGGCGACTGGCAGTTCCATCGAGCCGAGGGCGGCAATGCGCTGAGCTGGGCGTACACCTTCGAGTGGCCGATCTTCATGATCTTCGGCGTGATCTTCTGGGCCAAGACGATCATCGACGAGTACCGGTCGCCGGGCGGTGCCGCAAACATCCGTGCGGCAGACAACGGTGCCGCGACCAGCGCCGGGCTGCTCGGCGTCGCCGCCGACTCGCTTCCGGGCCGGGCGCACACCGCCGTCGCGCAGGACGAGCAGGCCGACGAGGATCCCGAGCTCGCCGCCTATAACGCCTACCTGGCCAGGCTGCACAGCCGTACCGCAGCCGGGTGAGAGCGAGACCGACAACAGAGTGAGGAGGTCCGGGTGAGTCCCCAGATGGTCCGCCTGGCGGTTCGTGCTTATCGCACGATGGCCTACGTGACCGGCACCATGCTGTGCATCCTGGTCTTCATCTGCATACCGCTGCAGGTCTGGGCCCACAATGACGTGCCCGTCGACATTGTCGGAACCCTGCACGGGATCCTGTACATCATCTACATCGTGATCGCCTTCGGGATGACCAGGGCGGTCCGGATGAAGGTCGCCAGCCCCGGCACTGTCATCGTGCTGGCAGCCGGCACGATCCCGGTACTGACGTTCATCGTCGAACGCTGGGTCAGCCGCACTTACATCGCTCCGGCGCTGGCCAGCGCAGCCCCCAGTGAGCAGCAGCCAGTACTTCGCTGAGCAGCCCGCTGCCGCCCGCCGGCCCGGCACGGTGCAGCTGGTGCTGCCCGACATGCACCTGACCCTCGCCACCGACGCCGGCGTCTTCTCACCCGGCCGCCTGGACTCCGGCACAAGGCTGCTGCTTGACGTCGCGCCGCCACCGCCGGCCGGCGGCGACCTGCTCGACCTGGGCACCGGCTACGGGCCGCTCGCGCTTGCCCTTGCCACGCGATCTCCTGGCGCTCGCATCTGGGCCGTCGACGTCAATAAGCGGGCGCTCGAGCTTTGTACCGGGAACGCGGCTGCCGCAGGCCTGGTCAACGTCCGTTGCGTCCCGGTCCCCCCTGCTGGCCAGCACGGTACTGGCCAGCACGGTGCTGGTCAGTACAGCCCTGTCCTGCCGGCCAGCTTTCAGCTGATCTGGTCCAACCCGCCGATCAGGATCGGCAAGCAAGCCCTGCACTCGATGCTCACGGCCTGGCTCCGGCGGCTCGCCCCCGGCGCGGCCGCTTACCTGGTCGTGCAGCGCAATCTGGGCTCGGACTCGCTGCAGCGCTGGCTGACCGAGAACGGGTGGGATGCCTCCCGCTTCGCCGCGCGGGCCGGCTACCGCGTGCTGGAGGTGCGGCGGTGAACCCGCGGCAGCTCGGCATGACCGAAGTGAAGCGACTCAACCGGGACTGGCGCAGGCGCACGCAAGCCCGGCTGAGCCTGCTGCTGGACAACGTCGGGCAGCCGTTCAACGTGGGCTCGATCATCAGGTCTGCCGCTGCCTTCGGCGTCGAGCAGGTCTGGCTGTGCGGCAGCACCGCCGAGCCCGGGCACCCGTCGGCGCGCAAGACGGCGCTCGGCACCGACCGCCTGATCGCCTTCGAGTCGGTTCCGGCAGTAACGGCGGGCGTGGAAGCCGCGCGGGCTGAGGGTTACCGGGTGGTCGCGATCGAGCTGGCAAGCGACGCCGTGCCGCTGCACGAGGCCGCGCTCGCTGGCGATATCTGCCTGGCCGTCGGAAACGAAGATCACGGCTGCTCGGCCGCCCTGCTCGCGGCGGCCGACCTGATCGCCTACATCCCGCAGGCCGGCAAAGTTGGCTCGCTCAACGTAGCGGCTGCGACAGCGATCGCGCTGGCCGAGGTTCGCCGCCAGGAGTGGGCGAGCCCGGGCGGCTAGCCCGGACATCCCCGTTCCCGGCCTGATGGCCTGGTTCGCCGGGCTGATCCCGGGACGCTCCGCAGTGTCTGGCCGTGCCGGGATGCCCGGCGGCCCCGTGCATACTGGGGGCCGTGCCTTCCGGCTATCTTGATCACCCGCGGCCGCTGGCCTTCGCCCACCGCGGCGGGGCCGGGCACTACCCGGAGAACTCGTGGCGGGCGTTCGAGCACGCTGTCAAGCTCGGCTACGCCTACCTGGAGACTGACGCGCACGCGACTGCCGACGGGACCGTCGTGGCCTTCCACGACAAGACTCTCGACCGGGTCACCGACTCCACCGGGAAGATCGCGGCGCTGACCACGGCACAGGTCGCGGCCGCCAGGATCGACGGCACCGAGCCGATCCCGGTGCTCGCCGATCTGATCATGGCCTGGCCTGATGTCCGGTTCAACATTGACGTCAAGGACGACCCGGTCATCGGACCGCTGGCCGAGGTGCTGCGGGTGACGAACTGCTGGGACCGCGTCTGCCTGACCTCGTTCTCTGGCCGGCGGCTCAGCGCCGTCCGGCGGCAGCTGTCGCGCCCGGTCTGCACCGCGACCACCCCGACTGGCATCGGCGCGATCCGGGCTGGCCTGCCGGCCAAGGCGCTCGCGGCGCGCTTTGCCGCCTTGTCGGTGCGATGCGCGCAAATCCCGTTTTCACTGGCTAGCAGGCAGTTCGTCGGACATGCGCACGCTGCCGGGCTCCAGGTCCACGCCTGGACGGTCAACGATCCGGCGGTCATGGCCAGCCTGCTTGACCGCGGAGTCGACGGGATCATGACCGACCAGACCGAGGTACTGCGCGCGGTGCTGGTCGAGCGCGGGCAGTGGCAGCCGCGAATTGCCGGCTAGGCCGGATTTTCCTCAGTTCGCCGCCCGGTTGGCGGTTGGAATATCCGCAGGCAGGGAATCTTGTCCTGGACCTCACCGTTGGTGATGTAGAACGGCTGAGCGCCTGGGAGGCAGTAAAACATGGCCGAGCGAGCACTTCGCGGCACGCGACTCGGAGCGACGAGCTACGAGAACGACCGTAACACCGACCTGGCGCCTCGCCAGGAGGTGGCTTTCGACTGCCCGAAGGGGCATCGCTTCACGGTCCCGTTCTCTGCCGAGGCCGAACTGCCGATTAACTGGGAATGCCGGGTTTGCGGGGCGCTGGCTGTCACCGCGACCGGAGACATGCCGACCCCGAAGAAGATCAAGCCGCCGCGCAGCCACTGGGACATGCTCATGGAGCGGCGCAGCATGGCCGATCTCGAGGAAGTGCTGGCCGAGCGGCTTGCCGTGATCCGCGGCCAGCGAGAGCCTGCGGCGCCTGCTGAGCCACGCACCAGGCAGCGCAAGAGCGCCTAGTGCTCGACCGCTCAGCGCTCTAGCGCTCGGCGGAGGCTGGTCCCCCGGCGAGTCACCGACCAAACGGTAACGCGCCAGAGCGCCTCCGCGACTATCGCCCGGTTCATCTTGCTGGTGCCTTTGGCGCGCTCGGTGAACGTGATCGGGACTTCGGCCACGGTAACGCCGGCCCGAACCGTGCGGAGCGTCAGCTCGATCTGGAAGCAGTAACCCTGCGACCTGACCTCGTGCAGGCCGATCTGCCGCAGCGTTGCGGCGCGGTAGGCACGGTATCCGCCGGTCGCATCGTGCACGGATAGCCGCAGCATGATCCGGGCGTATGCGTTCCCGCCGCGGGACAGGATCTCGCGCGAGCGTGGCCAGTTGCGTACAGTTCCGCCGCGGACCCATCTCGAGCCGACGACCAGATCGGCGTCCGCCAGCGCTGCGAGCAGGCCGGGCAGTTCGGCGGGGTCGTGTGAGCCGTCGGCATCCATCTCGACGAGGACCCCGTACCCGCGCTCCAGCGCCCAGTCGAAGCCGGCCAGATATGCCGCGCCCAGGCCTGCCTTCTGCTTCCGGTGCAGGACGTGCACATGCTGGTCGGTCAGCGCCAGCTTCTCGGCAAGATCGCCGGTTCCGTCCGGGCTGTTGTCGTCCACGACGAGGACGTCGGCATCCGGTACCGCGGCGCGCGTCCTGGACACGATGTCGTCGAGGTTGTCTCGCTCGTTGTACGTCGGGATGATGACCGCGACCGGGCCCGTACTGCCCGTCCCAGCCTGCACTCGTGCTTCCTTCCGCCAGTCGCCAGAAACCGCTTAGCACATCACAACCGCGGCCCGGCTGCAATTCCGGGCCCCGTTGTTACCGGGAAGAGGGCCTGGGAATCCTTCGGACCGGAGCGCGTCTCGTCGGCAGCGAGCTCGCCCTCCGTTGTCTACTGGTGCCCAGGCCCCTCCCGGGTCCAACCCCCCGCCCGATCAGGACTCGGGCCTGTCGCTCACTTCGCAGCGACCGCTTCGCGGCGCGCCCGCAGGCGGCCTGCGTGACCTCCCCTGATCTGCTGGCCCGGTGCTGGACTGCGTAGCAAGATACCGTTGATCGCGACGATGTCAACCGGTCGTGCCGGCACTGAGACCGGTTAGCTACCTGCACCCCCGCCCTTCTGCCAGGCCTGTCGCCAGTTGTCCTGCGGCGTTACGCTAGAGGTTCCCGTAACCCGTGAGGGCCCTTATGACAAGGTTGTCAGCTGCAGGCTGCCGGTGCATGGCCTGGCCCTTGTTTGCGCGTAATGCGCGCGGTAGACCCGTTTCAAGGCTGCTCACCTCAGCCCGCCCGCGCGCTGACGCGCGCGAACCGACCCCTCGGCCTGGAGGATAGGAATGACAGAAAATTCGGAGACGCCCGAGGTCTCTGAGTCCCAGATCGCAGTGCACTGGCGGGAAGAAGAGTATTACCCGCCGCCGGAGAAGTTCGTTGCGCAGGCTAACGCGAATGACCCGGCAATTCTCGAGCGCTTCACCGAGGACAAGTTCCCGGACTGCTTCACCGAGTACGCGGATTTGCTGACCTGGGACAAGCCGTGGGACACCGTGCTCGACACCAGCGCCGCGCCATTCTGGAAATGGTTCGTCGGCGGCAAGCTGAATGCCTGTTACAACTGCGTTGACCGGCACGCGGCAGCTGATCCTGACAAGACCGCGGTCATCTGGGTGCCCGAGCTCGAAGCTGACGAAACCGTCGAGATCAGCTACGGTGAGCTGCTGCGCAGGGTCAACGAGTTCGCCGCACTGCTGCGGGACTTTGCCGGTCTTAACGCCGGTGACCGGGTCACCTTGCATATGCCGATGGTCCCCGAGGCCGTCGTGACAATGCTGGCCTGCGCCCGGCTAGGCGTCATTCACTCGCAGGTGTTCGGCGGCTTCAGCGGCAACGCCTGCGGCACTCGCATTGCCGACTCCGGCAGCCGGGTCCTGATCACGATGGACGGCTATTACCGGGCCGGCTCCATGGCCGATCACAAGGTAAAGGCTGACGAGGCGGTCGCCGAGGCTAAGCGGCAGGACCAGGACGTCGACAAGGTCCTGGTGTGGCGGCGGAAGCCAGGCGAATACCAGTCTCAGACACCGATGCTTGACGGCCGTGACTTCTTCGTCGACGACGTCATCGCAAACTACGAAGGCGTCGAGGTCGCGCCGGTGTCACTGAACGCGACCGACTCGCTGTTCCTGATGTACACCTCCGGCACGACCGGCCGGCCGAAGGGGGCTCAGCACAGCGTCGGCGGCTACATGGCGTACGTGACCGGCACGTCGAAGTACTACCAGGACATCCACACCGATGACGTTTACTGGTGCCTGGCCGACATCGGCTGGATTACGGGCCACTCCTACATCGTCTACGGGCCGCTGGCTCTCGGCACCACGACTGTCATCTACGAAGGCGTGCCCAACTACCCGGACGGCGGCCGGCCCTGGCGGATCGCCGAGAAACTAGGCGTGAACATCTTCCACACCTCGCCGACCTCGATCCGGATGCTGCGCAAGGTCGCGCCCGACGAACCAGCCAAGTACGACTACCACTTCAAGACCATGACCACGGTCGGCGAGCCGATCGAGCCCGAAGTGTGGCGGTGGTACTACAACGCGGTCGGCAAGGGCCAGGCCGCTATTACCGACACGTGGTGGCAGACCGAGACCGGCGGCTTCCTCGGCTCGACGCTGCCCGGCCTGCAGCCGATGAAGCCCGGCAGCTGCGGCCCTGGCGCGCTCGGCATCTTCCCGGTCATCTATGACGAGGACCGCAACGAGATCCCGAAGGGCAGCGGCAAAGCCGGCAATATCTGCATCCGCAACCCGTGGCCGGGCATCATGCAGACGGTCTGGGGTCAGCCCGAACGGTTCCTGGACGTCTACTACCGCAAGTACAACACCGACCCGGAGAGCAAGGACTGGCACGACTGGCCGTACTTCTGCGGTGACGGCGCGCTGCAAGCCGAGGACGGGTACTTCCGGATTCTCGGCCGGATCGACGACGTCATCAACGTGGCCGGCCACCGGCTCGGCACCAAGGAGCTCGAGTCGGCCGCGCTCACCGTGCCCGAGGTGGCCGAGGCTGCGGCGGTGCCCGTCATCGACGACATCCGCGGCCGCATGGTCGAGATGTACATTTCGCTCAAGCCTGGCGTCGATGCGGACGGGATGGAGGCCAAGGTCGTCACGGCGATCGAGACCGAGATCGGCAAGATCGCCCGGCCGAAGAACGTCTGGATCGTGCCGGACATGCCGAAGACGCGATCGGGCAAGATCATGCGCCGGGTCATCGCGTCGGTATCGAACTTCGCCGACGTCGGCGATGTCACGACGCTGGCCAACGCCGAGGTGGTCGACGGGATCCGGCAGCATGTGCAGCAGGCCAAGGTGGCCAGGGGAGACACCCCGCGCGAGCTGACCGACATCGAGCTCGCTGAGATCCAGGCGTTCGGCAACGAGTAACCGCACGGCCATGACGGCGGCCGCCAGCCCGTGAGGCTGGCGGCCGCCGTCAGGTTAGGCGCGGGACGGCGAGTTGCTCCCGGGTCCCTTGCGTCGTCGTCCTGCCCGATCAGCGGACCTTGTGCAGCCGCCGGCCGAACGCCACGATCGTGCGCCTGCTCTCATCGTGCGACAGCGCCTGGTAATAGTTGCCATGCCGAATCCAGACCAGGAACAGCCACAGGTGGGCGGAATGGCAGGACGGCTCGCCCGTCAAGCTGCCGCAGGCCCCGAGCAACGTCGCCTTGACACCGTCAACCTTCGGGTGGCCCAGCGTGGTGGCTTCGCCGATGTTCGAGCACGGCTGCGCGCCCTTCAGGTCGTCCTGGATCAGCCCGATGAGCCTGCCCTTGGCGCGACCGTACTGGGCATAGACGGTGGCGAACCCGGCGGCGCACCGGACAACCTGGATGCCGCCGTTTGTCCGCTTGAGGCCATCGGTGCTGGCGGGGCGCAGCAACCTGAATCCAGCGGCACGCTGCGCGGCTTTCCAGGTGCGGTAGGTCCCCGGGTGCACTCTGGCGGACGCAGCGGCCGGGGTCGCTGCCATGGAGGCCGTGGCGGTCACGCCCATGACCGCCGTCAGCGCGGCGGCCGAAATGGCTACCGTGGCAGAATTGCGAATCCACCTGGCGGTTGAAGTCCTGGCCAGCATCATTTCCTCCTGAGCAATTTGGCACCAAATGCGGACCCTCAAATGATCGGCGGCCCTATCCCCAATCGCCAAGGGGAGGCATCCCCATGCGACAACGTGTGCACAGACGCGCCGCCGCGCCTGCATTGCGGCTGGCTATGCCTGGCTAGACCCGCGAGCGCCCGGCCTCCCGTCGTCAGGACGGCCAGGTGTGCACCGGCTCGTTGGTGTGCATGTGCTCGATGTAGCGTTGGGTCATCTGCCGCAGCGCCTCTGCCCGGTCGGCGCCAGTGCGCTCGCTGATCCCGGCGACGGTCGCGATCTGCCACGCCGCCCCGTTCTGGCCGGTCAGGCAGCGCTGCTCGATGATGCCGAGAAGCCGGTCGGCATGCGCCGGGTTGACGCCCCAGCGCGACAGGCCGTCATGCGCCATCGGCAGCAGGCGGCGCAGCACTAGCTCGGCAACCTGCGCCTCGCCGAGGCCCGGCCAGTACAGCGTGGCACCCAGCCCGTTGCGTGCTGCCTCGTGCAGGTTCTCCCCGGCGGTGACGAACGACAGCTGGGTCCAGATCGGGCGCTCCGACTCAGCCAGCACCCGTACCACGCCGTAGTAGAACGCCGCGTTCGCTATCACGTCGGCGACCGACGGCCCGGCGGGCAGCACCCGGTTCTCCACCCGCAGGTGCGGCCGGCCGCCGGCAACCGCGTAGACCGGCCGGTTCCACCGGTAGATGGTGCCGTTGTGCAGGCTCATCTCGGCAAGCAGCGGGCATTCTCCGCCCTCGAGCATGGCCACCGGGTCTTCGTCCTCGACGATTGGCAGCAGTGCCGGGAAATACTGGATGTTCTCCTCGAACAGGTCGAAGACCGAGGTGATCCAGCGTTCCCCGAACCAGACCCGCGGCCGCACGCCCTGCCGTTTCAGCTCGTCCGGGCGCGTGTCGGTAGCCTGCTCGAACAAGCGTGATCCGGGTTTCGTGCCAGAGCTGCCGCCCGAACAGGAACGGCGCGTTGGCCGCCAGCGCGACTTGGACAGCCGCGACCGCCTGCGAGGCATTCCAGTAGCTCGCGAACGCGTCCGGGCTGACCTGCAGATGCAGCTGGACGCTGGTGCAAGCTGCCTCCGGCGTGATGCTGTCCGCATGGGTCAGGATGTGCTCGGCCCCGTCGATCTGAATTTGCATGTCCTCGCCGCGTGCGGCGAAAATCTGCTCGTTGAGCACCCGGTACCGCTCGCTGGCTGACAGTGCGTCCGCGTTCACGTCAGCTTTGGACAGCGTCGGCAAGATGCCGATCATCACCAGCCGGCTGCCCGCGCCCCTGGCCTTGTCGTCCCCGGCGTTCAGGCTGCCGCGGATCTCGCCTTCCAGATCCGCGAGCGCCTCGCCGCACAGCTGCCGCGGCGGCACGTTGATTTCAAGGTTGAACTGGCCTACCTCAGTCGCCCAGGCCGGATCCGCGATCGCTGCGAGCACATCGGCGTTCCGCATCGACGGCGCGCCCTGCTCATCGACAAGGTTGAGCTCGATCTCCTGGCCCACCAGCGCCGGGCCGGTGTCGAACAGCCGCTCGCCCAGCATCCTGGCGAACACGTCGAGCGAGCGCGCCAGCTTCGCCCGGTACGCGCGCCGGTCCTCGCCGGTGATCTTGACGGCCTGAATCTCCCGACCCATCTGGCCTCGCTTCTGCCGTGGCAGCCCGGTACCCCCAAGGGCACCTCTGCTACAGGTTCGCACGAGGACGTACCTGCTGACCAGCGGCGATCTCGGGCCGCATCAGGCCGCATCAGGCCGCGGGCAGCCGGCCGCTCTCGTCGGTGACCCAGGCCCCGAGCAGCCCGCGCAGGTGGGCAATGAACTGGTCATGCTCGTGTGCCGGGTAGACCGAGCGCACGGTCTGGACGAGTAGCTCGTCGAAATCCGGGCCGGCCACCCAGTCCAGCACGATCTCGTCGAGATGCGACAGGCTGCTGGCGCAGAAGTCCTCATAACGCCCGGTGTCGAAGTACCTGTCGGCCAGTTCGCCGTAAGCCGCCAGCTTTTGCGGATAGGAGCTGCCCGCGTCGTCGGCTATCGCGAAGTACTCATCCGTGGTCAGGTCCAGCTGGGGCCGCCGTCCGCTGACCAGTGCGAAAACGCACCACTTGACCAGCGCCTTGATGGCCCACGGGAAGTAGTAGTGCAGGCTGGTCAGCGCGACATCGGGGCAGGCGTTAGCGTAGTCGATCGGGTACACCTGACCGTCCTTCACCAGCGTCTCGCACGAGTTGAACTCCCACCGGAAGAACGCGTTCACCAGTCGGCCGATAGTGACGACCTCGGTGCCGGCCTGCGGCGACAGGAACGCATGGTCGACGGCGTAGCGCAGGTGCATGGGCTCGTCCGGCCGGAACTTCATGACCATCGTCTCGGCCCCGATGGAGAGCGAGCGCGCGAACACGTCGTATCCCTCGATCGCCTGCTGCAGGTGCATGAGCATCTCGCCGCTCTCGTCGTAGGCTCGATGCAACTCGGCCGGGTTGCTGATTCGCGATACCCCGCGCCACGCGCCGCCGTCGTAGGGTTTCATGAACAGCGGGTAGCCGATCTGGCCGGCGATCGAGTCGAGGTCAAAAGGCTGGTTGTACTTGGCCGCCGTATAGGCGTACCGGGCATTGTCCACCGGGTTCTTGTATGGCACGAGCACGGTCTCCGGCACCTTCAGGCCGAGTCGCATCATCGCGCAGTACGCTGCGTGCTTCTCCATCGACTGGAACGTGAACGGGCTGTTCAGCAGGTAGACGCTGTCCATCATGGCGACCTTCTTGAGCCACTCGCGCGGCACGTAGTACCAGTACGCGAGCCGGTCGATGACGAGGTCGTACCTGGGCTTGGCCCGCAGCCAGAATGGCTCGATGGTGATGCGCTCGCAACCGAACTCGTGCCGGGTCCCGCCAGGCCCGGTCACCGGACCGAGCCGTCGCATGATCTCCTCGAAGGCCCGCGGCCAGTCCTCTTCGGTGCCGAGCAGCAGCCCGATCAGGTGCCGTCGCGATGCCGTCGGTGCGGCCATCGGCTTCTCCCCTCGCCATCAGAACCTCGTGCAGCAGAACTCCGTCAGCAGAACCTGGGCAGGTGATGGGCAAGCTGCGCCCGCCAGGACGGCCAGTCATGCGGAACGTCGTGTCCCCACAGATCGAGCTCGTGCCTGATGCCCTTCGCGGCGAGCAGGGCGGCGAACTGCCGGGTACTTTCCAGCGAGCCGGTAGTGTCCTCCCACTGGCCCTGGCCGCAGACCAGCAGCAGGCTGAGCCGGGCGCGCAGCCAGTCGAGGTGCTCGCCGTTCAGGTGGGCAATGTAATCGGCCGGATTGTTGAAGTACGCCTGCAAGCCGCGTTCGCCCCACCCGTGCCATGTCGACGGGTCGAAATTGCCGGAGAAGCACATCGCGAGCGGGAAGAGATCGGCCCGCTTCAGCGCGAAGTTAGCCGCATGGAAGCCGCCGAGGCTACAGCCCAGAGTGATCACCGGAAGCGGCCCGCCGCAGTCGGCGTACAGCCACGGCAGCACCTGGTCCGCGACCCACGACTCATACCGGCCGTGCTGCCGGGCGCGGTCTTCGAGCGCGATCCCGCGGTTCGACCAGGATGCGACGTCGAAACTGTCGACGCAGTAGAACTTCACCCGCCCGCTGGAGATCAGGCCGCCGACGGCGTCCACCATGCCGCCCGCCTCGAAGTCGGTGGCGTGCCCTTGCTCGGCCGGGAACACCAGCACCGGCCGGCCGTAGTGCCCGTACCTGATCACGGTCCCGGCCGCGCCGATGCTGTCCGACCAGAGCTCCGCGGTGACCCTGCTCACCTGGTCACCAACCGCACCAGCTCGGTGAGACCCGGGTCAAGCGCGTCCCGCCAGGCCGTGTAGTTGTGCAGGTCAGCCACTTCGTGCAGGCTCGCCGGGTAGCCCGCCGACCGGAGCAGCGCCAGCATGAGGCGGTTGTTCGCCGCGTTCTCCTCGGTCTGGCCGCACGTCATCATGACGGGAACGGGGACGTCCGGCACGCTGCCAGCCTGCAGGGCCGCGGTGAACGCGGTGATCCGGCGGTAATACGGGAACCGCCGCTCCTGGCTGTCCAGCGCAGGCACGAAGAAGCTGCCGGACTGCAGGAACAGGCCGTCAGCGATTCCGGGGTGCCGGCAATGAGCGTGCAGCATGGCCAGCGCGCCGAGACTTGTGCCCATGCCGATCCGGACGGTACTGGCCACTGTTTGAGTCACGGCCGGGATCACCCGGTCGGCCAGCACGCGCGCATACCGGGAGTTGGCCGAGTACCAGTTGTTCCGCTGCCCGGGGGCCAGCAGAGCAGCCCGCAACCGCGGCAGCCAGCCGCCGGCCGCGCCTGCGCTGAGGTAGCGGGTCAGTGCTGCGAGCGAGTCATATTCCGGCCCGTCGTGCACGAGCAGCAGCGGCAAGGGCTCGTCGTCGGTCGAGCCGGCCGGCGACCAGATCCGCACCGCGACTGCGCAGTCCTCCTGAGCAGCGCGGTCCTGAGCTGGGCCGGCCAGCCCGGGCGCCGGTACCTCGAAGGTGGTGCTGGTTCCCGGGTCAGCCGGGGCATGCAACCACCCCGGCTCGGCGTAGCCAGGAAAGTCGAGCACGCTCTTGCGCCCGAACGCGCTCGCTACCTGATGAGGGTTGGCCGGATCGGTTACCACCTTGCTGCTGCCGCCCGGATACCGCAGTTCGAGCAGGTACTCCAGCCGGGCTAGCGGCGGACGTTCTAGCCGAAGCTCCCAGCTGTCCCCGGCACGGCGGAAATCCAGCCGGTCAGCCGGGATGCCCGCGTACTGCTCCAGCCGCACGCCCGCGAGTACCTGGTCCGGGTCAGCCACCCGGAACGTCATCGCTCGATCGCTGGCGGACGCGCCTTCCACGCCAGCCGGCTCGCCAGGCACCCTCGGCACTCATACCCTCCGCGGACGATTCCGCCTTCCGCACATGGTGCCTGCTTGGCCCCGTGGTGACAATGCCCGCACGCCTTCGCATTAGGCCGCAACCCGTCTCCGGCCGCCCCAAAGGTCTCCTGCACCCGCCTCCGTGCATCCGGCGATCGGCGGTGCGGCCTGTACAGAAGTGACAAAGGTGGCAAGAATGTCGCTATGCGGCAGGGGCTGCACTTGGGGGTGGCGAAGCATGGCAAGTGCCGGGAGCCGGGCGGACTCACGGAGCTGGCGCACGTTACTCCGGCGCCCGCAACTGCTCACTAGCCCGGCCGCTCGCCGCGACAATCGAGGCGGCGTCGACGAACCTGCGAAATGGCGGTCCCGCCGGCTGCTCCGGCTGCTCACCACACTGACCACGCTCGCGGTACTCATCTTCGTGGTCTGGCTTGTCTGGGTCGGCTACCTGTTCTTCGCCCGCGGCGGCCCGTCCGCACTGACGTTCGATCCGGACCGCAGGTGCTCGTCGCTCGGCTTCTCCTGCGGGATCGTCACGAACATCCTGGCGTCCGCCGTGCTGGTGGCGCTGGCATTCACGTTCGTCCTCTGGCGGCTCTTCGGACTGCAACGCCGCTACCGGATGCGTGCGCTAGCCGAATCCAGGGAACTCGTGCCCACAGCGGGCGCGATCATCGACAAGGTCGTCGGACGAGACGACTTGTGCAAGACAGTGATGGCAGACCTGCACGATCGCGGAACCCGGCCGCACATCATCGCCGGCGGCATCGGCACCGGGAAGACAGCGGTCCTGGTCAGGCTGACCGAATTACTAGCCGAAAAACACGCGATCCCGGTACCGATCCGGTTGCGGGACGCGACGCCCGACTTTGACTTCGAGACATTGGCCCGCGACCGATTCCTGAGCGAAGTGAATCCGGGACTGATCTCGTTTGCCGAGGGCGAGACGATCTGGCGGCGCCTGCTGAGGGACGGCAAGATCATCGTCCTGGCTGACGGCCTCGAGGAAGCGCTCGGCGCGGAGCCGGAACGAGACAACATCATCCGGTCCGCAATCCGCAAGGCGCACCAGCAGCACCTGCCGCTCGTCATCGCGTCACGGCCGCATGACCCGCTTCGCGCCACCGACGCCGCCATCCTCACCCTTGAGCCGCTCAGCTACGAGGCTGCGCTCGCATACATCGGCGGCGGAACCGGTGAGGACGAGCGCAGGCTCGCCTGGATCGTCGAGACGGCCGATGTCGTTGAGGCGCCGATCTACCTGCAGATAACCCGCGAGTTGAAGGTCAAAGGGCTGCTCGAGCCAACCTCGGCCGGGCAGCACGGCGTGGTCGACACTCGTGGCGTCGACCGCTCGAAGCTGCGGCTGAGCTTGCTCGAAACCTGGGAGCGCGCGGTCATCGCCGGGCACCTTCGGGAGGAAGTCCCGCTCAACCGCGCAGAGCGGCAAGCCGCGATCGAGCACATGTCCGCGCTCGCATGTATCGGCCTGAAGCTGGACCAGCTCGAGGTCGAGTTCGACGCGCACCGGGACAAGGCGCTGATGGCCGAGGTCAAGCGCAGGCTGACGGCGATCGACCAGCAGTCCGGGCAGGCGCCTGGTGTCCACAACATCGACGTCCGTCTCGCAGCAGCGTGGGCGGCCCAGCTGGATGTCGTCGAGCTGCGCGGGAACAGCGTCAGGTTCCCGCACAGCCTGATGCAGGCCTACCTGGGCTCCCGGCTGCTCGACACCGCGCTACAGGATCCCGACTACCTCAAGCAGGCGCTCAAGCGGCCGAAGCCGGGCCGTGAGTTCCTCATCGCGCTGGTCCTGCGCTCCCGCGGCAGCCAGCGGACCGGTCCGGGCTGCATCGGTCCGCTGCGCGCCAGCCTCGCCAAGCGCGACGACACTAAGGTCCTCGACGTCTACGCGGCGGCCCTGGAGATCGACTGTGTTGCCCCGGCGCCGCAGCACGTCAGCATCGCCTCAGAGATCCGCGACAAGTGGTCGCGGGTTCACGCGCAGGATCCGCGAACCCTGGAAGAAGGCAAGCTCGCGGTCGTGCGCCGCCTGGGCGAGGCGATACGGACTGTCGATGAGCGGCGACGCCGCGGCGACGATTGCCCGGCCGAGCCGGCCTACCCGCAGCTGTACGCGATCGCCTGCGGCGAGCGATCGTACCCGGTGCACCTCTCGGCGGCGCAGGAGATCGGCAGCGGCGCTGGCGCGTACGAGGCGCTCAGATGGCAGCTGGAAGCGCCGTGCCAGACCTGCCGCGATGAGCGAACCGCCCGCTGGCCTACCGGGCCGCAGTCCGCCGAGACGCCCGATCCAGGCCGGAACCTCGCCCGGGCCGCCACGGTCAGCGCCTGGATCGCGCCGATGCTGGTGGGCCTCGTCGGCGGCGGCACCTCGCCCGGTGACAAGGATCTGGCCGAGCAGGTGCAGGCTGACCTCGCGCAATGGCTGAGGCACGTGAGCCGGGACGACCGCCGGGCCGGAGAGGAGGACCTGCCGATATCCCTGGAGATAGCGCTCGCCCAGGGATTCAAGTACGCGGCCAACCGTCGCCCTGCCTATCCGGACACGCTGCGCGAGGCGCGCATGTACCTCGCCGAGCAGGCGCTCGAGATGCTGAAAGGTGCCCGCTACTGGTTCTCTCAGCTGACCTTGTTTCACGCGCTGTGCCTGCTGAACCTCTCCGAGGGCTCGCGCGCAGCGGACGGCCGGCGCGGTTCCGCTGCCAAGCCGGAGGCCGTCGTCCAGCACTGGCTCGACGTGGCCGGCCGCGAGCATCGCACGAAGGGACCTGGCGGGGCCGCACCATTACACCCGTTCGTCCAGGAGACGGCGCAGCTCGTAGTGAAGGCGCTGAAGACCGGCCGGCCACAGCGGTACTGCTGGATCGATGAGAGCGGCGTGGTCGGGCAGGTGGGCTCGCGGAACCTCGGTCAGGGAACGCCGCACGGCAGGCATCGGCTGTGGATCCCGCCATCCGCCGGCTGGACCGCCCTGGACGGACGCGCGCAGCAGCTAGTCGCGGATGTCCTGCTCCTGCTCAACCTCGCCGACCGCGGGGACCATCCGGGCGAGCGGGAGCGCCGGCTCAAGCGGTCCAACCGCAACGACCTTCCGCCATGCATCACGACCTATCGCGAGGCACTGGAGCCGGGCCGCACCGTCGGCACCGCAGTATCGGCCGTCCCCGGCGTCAGCTGCGTCGACGGGTGCGTGTTCGAACTGTGCCCCTACCCGCCTAAGGGGACGCAGCCCCGCGTCGAGATGAGCGAGGCCTTCTGCCGCCGCCAGCAGACCATCATTACCAAGCCGCGAGATCCGCGCACTGGCCGCGCGCCCTGGCAGCAGACGCGTCCTCGACCGCTCAAGCAATTCTGGGAAGAGATGGCGGATCGCGCGCGCGGACCGCGGCCGCGCTCCGCTGTCAACGACCGCGCCGGCAGTTCCTAGCCAGGCGCGTCTCTTAGCGAGGTGCGTCGCCCATCCGGTACTCCCGCGTGAGGTCGTCCAGCTGACCCTTGAGGTCGTCGTCTAGGCCGTAGCTGACGGCCGCGAGGCTCGCGTCGAGCTGCCCTGGGTTGCTCGCCCCGATGATGGGCGCAGTGACCGCCGTGTTGGCGAGCACCCAGGCAACCGAGAGCGTCACCAGGCTGACTCCGGCCTGCTGCGCCAGCCGGCGGAGCGCGTCGACCGTGTCGAACTCGCGGTCATGCCAGTACCTGTCCTGGTACATCGGTCCGGCAGTGCCCAGAGTGAACCGGCCGCCGTCGGCCGGCGCACCGGCTCTGGAGTGCTTTCCGGACAGCAGGCCGCCGGCAATCGGGTTATACGGGATGACGCCGATGCCGTCCTCGGCGCAGTACGGCAGCATCTCGCGCTCTATCTGCCGGAACAGCAGGTTGTACCGCGGCTGCACGCAGTCCAGCCGGGCCAGCCGGAGAGTCTCGGTCCGGCCGACCGCACGCACTAGCTGGTAGGTCAGGAAGTTGGAGCAGCCCAGGTACCGGACCTTCCCCTGGCGGACCAGGTCGTCGAGCGCCCCGAGAGTCTCGTCGATCGGTGTCTCGCGGTCGTATCCGTGCAACTGGTACAGGTCGATGTAGTCGGTCTGGAGCCGTCGCAGCGACGCCTCGACCGCGGACATGATGTGCTTGCGTGAGTTGCCGGCGTCGAACGGGGCAGGTCCGGTCGGCACGAAGCACTTCGTGGCCA
This sequence comes from uncultured Actinomycetota bacterium, assembly GCA_963831615.1. Lineage (GTDB taxonomy): Bacteria > Actinomycetota > Actinomycetes > Streptosporangiales > Streptosporangiaceae > JAJYUU01. Next base: position 356,887 of record CAWHQU010000013.1, read on the forward strand.
CGATGAACCTGTCGCGTTTACCGCGCAGCCACCGGCCGAGGATCTCCTCAGTGACTCCTCTGGTGCTGAGCTCGCCGCCGAGCGGGTAGGCATCCGAGGTGTCGAGGAAGTCGATGCCCTCGTCGGCCGCCTTGTCGAGGATCTCGACGGAGGTTGGCTCGTCGCATTGCAGTCCGAAGGTCATGGTGCCTAGACACAGCCTCGAGACCTGCAGGCCTGTCCGGCCAAGACGCCGATGTTCCACAGCAGAACGCTAGCGCCTCCACCGGATCGCGCTGGTCCCGGCCCGCCGACGGCCGGCCGCGTGTCGTTCTTGCTGCTGCTCACGCCATATGGGACTTTGTGGCCATGAGTCTCGCCGCAGGTATTACGCACCCCCATGGCGCCGCTTCGGCCCTCGGGTCCGGTACCCACTGGTTTGCTATCGGCCTGTTGATCGGGTTTCTGGTGGCAGCGGTCACGCCCGGATTCGTGAAAACCGTCGTAATCATTGGTGACCTGGTCGCGCTGGGCTGGTCATTCGGCATTCTCAATTTCGCGGACCACGCGCACGGCCCGTGGGTGCTAACCGGGGTGGCCTTCCTCCTGATCGGGATGGCATGGGGTGTCGTCCGGGGCCTCCGGCACCTGGGTGACGCTGAGTACACAGCCAGGCTGGGCAACATCCGCAAGCTGGGCCGCTGGATCTAGGCTGCGATCACGTATTGCGATGCCCCCGGACCGCATGAGGAGAAGTGGCACTGTCATGAACAGAGTGGTAACCGGCTTCGACGAGAACGGCAGCCCTACGGTCGTCGTGCAGGGCGAGCCGCCGACCGTCATCCACGCGGGCAGATACACCACCACCGAACTCTGGGTTTCCGGTGCCGGCCCGTTGTCGGCCGGGGTCAGCGACACCTCCACCGGGGAGTGGGCGCTCGAGCCGCCGGCGGGCGGAGCATGCTTCAGGATCGTCGAGATTGCTCCCGACGAGGCCGCCGGCGATCAGGCAAGCGCCGATTCGCACTCGGAGTTCCAGGGCGCGCACGCCACTGACACGCTCGACTACGTGACGATCTTGCGCGGCGAAGTGACACTCGTCGTCGGCGGCGCCGAATTGGTGTTGCGCCCCGGCGACTCCGTCGTCCAGCAGCCCGGCGTGCCGCACGACTGGCAGAACCGCTCACCCGAGCGCGCCGTGATGGTCGGCGTTCTGCTCAGCGCGCGCTGAATCCTCCCGGCCATCGCGGCAGCCGTACGCTGGCACCGAGAGCAGCGCGCTCGGCGGCTTCCGCTCGGGCGCATCATGCGCGCACAATGATGGCGTGTCTCAGCAGCAGTTAATGCCGCCGTGCCCGCGGTGCGGCAGTGCCGACGCGGTGCACGCGATCAGCGAGCTTGCCGCAATGGCATCGAATCAGCTAGGGCAAGCACAGCAGGGCTACCAAGGCCAGCCGCAGGCGGGACCGTTGCCGGGCTGGGCTCAAGAACCGCAGGCCGGCCCGCCGCCTGGCAGCAGCTGGCAGGGTCGCGGCGGCGTTTTCAGGGGCGGCGGCTTCGATGACAATCCGATCGCCGACGGCATCGAGGGCGCGATCGCCGACGTCGCAATGGGTGCGGCAGCGCGTTTCATCGGCCGTGCCGTGAGCCGCCGCGTGCAGCGAACCATGAGCGAGCGCGTGATGCCCGCAGTGGCTGCAAACCGCGAGACCATGCTCCGGCAGCAGATCGCGATCGCAGAACGCTATCCCGGCATTCGTGCCTGCCTGACCGACAAAGTGATCTTCCTGGAGGGCGGCAGCCAGGTCGCGCCGATGCCGAACCTGGTCACGCTCACGATGCAGCAAGCGGACGCCCTCGTCGCCCAGCTCCAGCAGAGCTGAGCGCAGTCGGCGTGGATGGCCTGCGGCAGCAGGCGTAGCGTCACCTGCGGCGACCCGTGACTAGGGCGCCTCGGGCAGGACTGCGCCGACTCGCCGGCGGACGAGTGCCAGCCCGCAGAGCAGGTCGCGCATGCCGACTGGCTATTCCATTTGTCAGGCGAGTTCGCTGAGCTTTGCCGCGAGCGGCTCCAGTGCGGCAGCGGTGTGCGGCGGGCGCATGGTCACGATGGCCAGCTCCACGCCCGCCTCGCCGAGCGCGGCCGCGGTCTCGGCTGTCTGTGCCGGATCACCGGTGTACTGCACGTGACTGGACAGCAGGATCTCCGCCGGGTCGCGGCCGACGTCTGCACAGTGGTGGTACAGCACGTCCCTGGCGTGCCGGAACTGATCCGGGGTGCCGCCAACGAAGTTCCAGTGCTGGGCAAAGCGCGCCGCGGTCCGCAGCGTGCGCTTCTCTCCGCTGCCGCCGATGCAGATCGGCGGGTGCGGCTGCTGCACCGGCTTCGGATTGCACCGGGCGTCGGCGAGCTGGTAGTAGCTGCCTTTGAACGAGAACGTCTCCTGCGGCGATAGCAGCCCTGTCAGCACCTCGCAGGCCTCTTCGAAGCGGTCGCTGCGCTCCTTCGGGGACCCGAGCTCGATGCCGTACGCACCCGACTCCTCGACATTCCAGCCAGCGCCGATGCCGAGTTCCAGGCGGCCGCCGGAGATGATGTCGAGGGTCGCCGCCATGTTGGCCAGAACGGCGGGGTGCCGGTAGTGGATGCCGGTGACCAGGGTTCCCAGGCGCAGCCGCTTGGTGGCCTGCGCCAGAGCGGTCAGCGTGATCCAGCCTTCGAGACACGGCCCGGCTGAGTCGCTGAAAATCGGGTAGAAGTGGTCGAATGTCCAGCCAGACTCGAACAGTTCGATGTCGTCGGCAGCGCGCCACACCTCGAGCATGGCGGCCCAGGTCGTGTGCTGCGGTGCAGTTTTAATGGCGAAGCGCATGCCTCAACCTTATGGCACCGGTGCGCACGCGATCTGGCCCGGCACAGCCCGCCAGCAGGTGACCCATCAGCAAGATCGCGTTTACGACTGTTGTCTGCCTGGCGCTCCTGCTTCCTTCACCTTGGCGGCGATCGAGCTCATCACTTCGTCAAGTTCGCCGGCCGCGGCATCAACATCGGCATGCGTCTTGGCAGCTGCTATAAGCCCTTCGAGTCGCTCGCACTCTGCGGCGAACTGCTCATGTACTGATTTCCACTCCGCGACCACGCGCCTGGCATCTTCCGCCGACCGTCCCGGCTGCCGGGCCCAGTGCAGCGCGTTAGTTTCCGCTTCGCGCTGGCCAGTCCTGAGCTCGTCCTGAGCCGCCGCACGCCAGTCCTGGTAGCGTTCGCGCAACTCCGATGCCTGCAGATTCGCCTCATAGGGTGCCTCGTCAGAATCGCGTCGCAGCGCCCGGCGGACCACCAGTTGCAGGTCAGGCACCGTCGTCTTGTCCTTGATAATCATGTCCTCGACGCCGTACCGCTCATAAATCCGCGATCGCAGGTCTCCGGCCGGCGGGACGGCAGTAATGACCACACGCCGCGTCGCCGGGAAATCGACGCGGAGCAGGTCGAGTAGCTCGCCGCCTTCCTTGTCATCACTATCGCCGCTCAGATTGAGGTCTATCAGCGCGAGGTCATACGTCACCGGACCATGCAGCAAGGCCAGCGCCTGTTCCCATGTCCGTGCCGAGTCGACCTCGTGGTCGCCAAGTGCCCTTCGCACCACATCGATCCACTGAGCCTCGTCTTCGACGTGAATGATCCTGGCCACACCTCAGTCCTTCCAACCCATCCCAGGGACCTGAACAAATCGCCGCGATGCGTGAGGTACTCGGCACAAGGCCATCCGACACGTTGCGGCGTCCATCGCAAAGCGGCACTAACCGAGACCACTGAAAGCCTCACGCGGCTGGCCTTCGAGGGCGAAAATTGCCCCGCTGAGGCCGTGCGCGGTTGATCTTTTCAGTACCTGACCGACTGCGTAGCGGTTCAGGAGCATACCGCTCGATCTGGCCGCATCGATCTCATCTGCGGCAGACTTGCCACCGTAGAACACCGCGATCGCACGGCCGGAGGCGCGGCTCCAGTAGGCACCGTGCACGAAGCCTCGAGACTGGTCTACGCTCACGGCCTCGGTGGAAGTCGATGTCACCAGCGGCAGGCAGTCCCCAAGCAGACCATCGAGGAATCCGCGCAGGCCCTGGACGCCATCGCGGACAGCCGTCGCGCGCAGCATCTGGTCATCCCAGTAGGTGCGGGGGACGGCGCCGCGCAGGGCGTCCTGCGCTGATTCTCCGCGCGCCGCGATCTCGCTGGAGAACGCGCGCACTCCGTCACGCAGCAGCGCCCTGATGTCGCGCGGGGCGATGTCTGCCTTTCCGATAATGTCCAGCGCGCCATACTTCTTGATGGCGTCCCGAGTAATAGGCAGCACGTCCCGGCCACTTCTTCCGGTCACCACGACGATGCTTGTCGGGTCGGCTGATCCCCTGATCTTCTCCATCACCCGGATGCCGTCGACGTTACGATCGTCGACAACATTGAGTCCGATGTCAATGAAGGCGACGGCAAACTGCATCTCGTCAATGAACGCCTCAGCCTGACTCAGATCCTGGGCGATCTTGATCGTTCCAATGTCCTCTTGGTTCGCTGCCCGGAAATAAATGCTGCACCATTCCTGGTCGTCTTCGACGACGAGGAGGTTCCTGGTAGTCTGCGACATCACCGCTCCCTGGGGCAAGCGACTCCTACCGCCTTCGCGCACTAGCGCCACTGTCCAGCGAATGCTCGATCGGAATCTTCACTACGAACTCCGTGCCGCGGCCGACCACACTGGACACAGTGACATTTCCCTTCGCACGGAGCACGAAGTTTCGTATCCACCACAGGCCGAGCCCATGTCCCTTGCCTTTCGCGTGCTTGGTAGAGAAGTTGAGTTCGAAGATCCGGGAACGCACGTCCTCTGGCATGCCGTTGCCAGTATCCGCCACGCTCAGCTCCATGTAACCGCTCGCGAGATCCTCATAGAAGACCGCGGCCGTCGACACGGTCAGTGTCCCGCCATAAGGCATTGCATCGACGGCATTCTGCACCAGATTCTTGACGACCACGTCGAAACTGTAGAGCGACAGCGGCGGAATAGAATCATCGAGCTGAATCTCCACCCGCACGTTGTCCGGCATGTCGAACTTGGCGAGCACGTCGACTACGACATCGTTGACGATGACGACCACGCCATGCTGGCTCAGCAGCCGCGATACCTCTTCGGGCATCTTCAGCGTCTGATCGGCGAGGCTGCGCAGCGCCGCTAGCGATTCGGTCAGGAAGGCAGGACTGGCTATCTCGCCCGCCTCGACTAGTTCCTGCAGCTCAAGCACCCTGATCCGCATCGCCCCGACGGTGTTGTTCATCCGGTGGACCATATTGCTGGCCTGATCACCCACGGCGACCAGCAGATCGCTGGCGTTGCGAAGTTCCATCGTCTCGATCACATCGGCTCTGAGCTTGGCAAACGCCAGCAGGATGCGCACCCGCTCAGCGAAGCCCTCGAGCAGGACCTGGCAGAACCCCTCGAACGCGTTCTCTTCCTGGCTCTCCACGTTCAGGACGCCGATGACGAAGTCCGAATCGCCCAGCAGGATCGGGATGGCGATCTCACTTCTGGTGGCCTCACCGAACGTGCTGAGGTAGTCCGGCTCTTCCCGCACATCCCGGACCAGCACCGTCTGCTTCTCCCGGACAGCCCGCCCGCAGATGGACTGGTCAATGGTAAGTACAATGCCAACGTCCGCGGGATTAGTACTGTGCACCACCTCGAGCTCATTCTCGCCTCGCACGAACATAATGTCAGCGCCGCTGAGCTGAACGTGCTCAAGGATCTGCAGGGCGTCCATTACCTTGCGCAGGGCGTCCAGCACAACGTTCTCGGACTCAGGAGATCCGATATTGTCATGCGCCTCAGGCCCGGCGAATATCAGCTTGTCGACTTCCGAGAACAGCTCGTCCTGCTGGAACAGCTGGGCTCGCTGGAACGCCACTGCCGCCTGACTCGCAACGGCCGTCAGGATCCGCTCGTGCGCGGCCACGAAAGCGCCAGCGCGCCTGCACTCAGTGGTGATAACGCCAACGTAGGTGCCGTGAACCCTGATCGGTGCAGCCATGAGGCTGCGCAACCGCGGTCCGGTGTAGCCATCAATGGGAACGTACTTCTCACAGTGCGGAGCGGCCGTCACGTCCGCTACGTTGATGACCTTCGCGGAAGCAATCGCCTCGCCTGTCAGCGATGCCGAGATAGCAAATCGCTGACCTACAGACTGGTAGGTCGAGTAATAGGTCTCGAGGCTCCTGCCCCGGCGGTAGAGAATTGCAGTGACATCAGATTTAAGCAGCTGCTGAGTGCTGTCCACAATGTAGGAAAAGGCTTCTCTCAGAGTTTCCGGGCTGCGAAGCAACTGCACATCGATATTATGCAGTAGCTTGAGCTCCTCCTCGCGCAGGATAAATTCCTCCTGCAACTCGGCTAGCAGCCGTTCCCACTCTTCCATAACTGCCCAACCTAATGGCCGGAGATGTCTGGACTGATAGGTTACACTGTTACATACTCAATGAGAAGTGACGGCCAGTTAAAGGGTGTGACAGAAGACCCAGATCGGTCGCAGCCGACCAGCCTGCCTGTCATGCTTCTCACTATGAGCGCTGGCATTCCGGGCGTGCAGTGGGGAGACGTAGCCTCCTGGGTCGGCAGCATCGCCACCTCCGCAGCACTGCTGCTGACTTATGCGCTGCTCAGGGTCACGCGCAGGGACCAGCGTGCACAGTGGCTAGACCAGCGCATGAGCCAGGCGCGGAAGGTATCAGCCTGGTGCGAGAGCGCATCGCCGGGTGGCGACGGGCAGGTCACAGCCTTCGTGCGACTCCAGAACGCCAGCGATGAGCCCATTTACGGCACCAGGGTCGCCGTCGGGAGTGACTGGCTGAGCGACCAGCCGCGGTACTCCGAGCTCGATCTGAGCTACGTGACTCCCCCGCGCTACAGCGCCGCACACCCGATCGAGGTCAGGCTCAGGAACGCCGCGGACGACCTCACGGGGGCGAGCTTGCCGGTCGAGATCATCTTCAGTGATGCCAGCGGTGGCCGTTTCTGGCACCGCGACCGGTATGGCGGGCTCAGCGAAATAACCGTTGGCCTGCCGCCGGCTGGGCAAGACCATTTCTTCAAGACTCCAAAGAATACGTTGCAACGGCGGCGTAAGGCCGACACCAGCTGACGTTCCCCGGAACTCCCGGGTATTCCTGTGGCTGATTCTGCGTGCTTCCTGCGTGGTGCCTCATTTATGGTCCGCTTAGCGTCATAACCAGGCGTTAGCGGCCATAGCCAGAGCCCGCGCCTGGAAGGTGAGCACTAGTGAGCGTCGTACTTTTCGCAGCGCTGGCGGTGATCTGCGGCATTCCGTTCGTGGCCGCAGGCATCGTCAGTGTCGCCAGCAAGCGGGAGGATGCTGCGTGGTCGCTGGACCGGCCGGCCCGAACTCCGATCGAGGCGGCCGCGCGCCGCATCGTGGACTTCCGCACCGAGCTCACCCGGCTTCCGGTTACGAAGGAGCAGGCGCTTGCGCGCACCCGGCCGGCCCGGGCTGACGGTGAGCGGGTTGGAGCCGGCGCACCGTCGGCCCGGATGACCGGCCACCCGCCCGCGAGCGACCAGAAGGACTACGCGGGGGCGCCAGTCGGGTGAAACGCGCAACCTGCGGCGTGGCCGGAGGGCGGCGCCGTGCCGGTCTGGGCCGCAGTGCGCCGTAACGCTCGGCGCGGGCAGGATTAGCTCCGGCTTGCGGGTATCTCTGACGTATTCTGAGCGGCGGGGGAAGGACCACAACCGATGGATTGGCATTCCGAGTCATTCGGCCAGCTACTCCGGCAACTAAGGGTCGCTGCCAAGCTCACGCAAGAGGAGCTAGCCGAGGCGGCCGGCATTAGCACGCGATCCGTCAGCGATATCGAACGCGGCATCAACCTCACGACCCGCAGGGATACGGCCCGGCTTCTCGCCGATGCGCTCAAGCTGTCCGGCGACGCACGTGACTCGTTTGAAGCTGCCGCGCGCGGCCGGTACCCGGCTAACGGCACTGCCGCTGCTGCCCGCGCACTCCCGCGGGATGTCTCGTCGTTCACCGGCCGCAATGATGAACTACGGGGCCTTGCCGAGACGGTGAAGGCTAGCGCTGCTGCAGTCGGCGTTTGCGCGGTCACGGGAATGGCGGGCGCAGGCAAGACCGCGTTCGCGGTGCACGCGGCTTACCAGCTCACTCCGCTCTACCCGGACGGGCAGATATTCCTGCCTTTGCATGCTCATACTCCGGGCCAGCGCGCGGCGACTGCCAGCGACGCGCTGGTCAGTTTGCTGCAGACGATGGGAGTCAGCGCCGCGCAGCTGCCGGCCGACCTGGCCGCGCGTGCCAGCTTGTGGCGGGCCCTTATGGCTGGCAAGAAACTGCTCCTGCTGCTCGATGACGCGGCTGACAGCGAGCAGATCAAGCCGCTCCTGCCGGGAAGCGGAGCCAGCCTGGTCCTCGTCACCAGCCGACGGCACCTGACCGCGCTCGAGGATGCCTGGACGATCAGCCTGGACGCGCTACCGCCGCTCCAGGCAGCGTCCCTGCTGGTGCGGCTGGCCGCCCGAAGGGGTTTGCAGGAGACCGATCCGGCGATCGAGGACATAGCCCGGCTGTGCGGCTTCCTGCCGCTCGCGATCAGCATGCTGGGCCGCCAGCTTTATCATCATCCTGCCTGGACGGCGGCGGGACTGGCCGCAGATCTGGCGGCAGCCAAAGACCGGCTGGCGCTGATGCATACCGAGGATCTGTCTGTTGCGGCCGCCTTCGAGCTTTCGTATGCCGAGCTCAGCGTGGAGCAGCAACACTTGTTCCGCAGCCTCGGATCGCATCCGGGTACCGAAATCGATGCCTATGCAGCCGCGGCACTGGACGGCTGCAGTCTGACGTCGGCCAGGGCGAATCTCGAAACGCTCTACGACCATTGCCTGCTCGCCGAGCCCGCGCCGGGCCGTTACCTGTTCCATGACCTCGTCGCCGAGTACGCCCGGCGGCTTGCCGAGCAGGATGACATCAGCGAGCGCGACGATGCGCTGCGGCGACTGCTCGAGTATTACCGCAAGACAGCGGAGGCCGCCGATCGCCACCTGTCGCGGCAATTCTCGCCCGGCTGGCGGCAGTCGCAGGCGCCCGGTGGCGGGTCGGCCAGGTTCACCAGCCGCAGCGACGCGGCGGCTTGGCTGGACACCGAACGCGTTAACCTGCACGCAGCCGTCAAGCAAGCGGTCAGCTGCGGCCAGGGGGGATTCGCCACGACGATTGCTGCTTCCATGCGCGAGTTCCTGCGCAGTCACGGGCACTGGGACCAGGCCATGTCCCTGCATCAGGCCGCGCTGGACGCCGCGCACGCGGCCGGGAGCCAGATCGCCGAAGCGCGCGCCGTAGCTGACCTGGCCGATATGCAGTTCCTGACGGACGACTACCCGGCCGCGCTGACGAGCTTCGATCGCGCCCTCGGGCTCTATCGCAGCCTGGGCGACACGCAGGCCGAAGCCAGGGTGCTCACCAGCCTGAGCCACGTGCAACAGGCCACCGGCGATTATGACGCGGCAGCCGCCGGGCTGTCCCGGGCGCTGGAACTGTGCCGCAGCCTGGACGACCAGGCTGCCGAAGCCGACGCCGTGACAAGCCTCGGCACCGTGCAGTACCTCACCGGCGACTATCCGGCCGCGGCCCGAAGTCTCGGCCTGGCACTGGAGCTGTACCGCCATGTAGGTGACGCGGTTGGCGAAGCGGACGCGCTGACCAGCCTGGGTACCGTCCATTACCTGGCCGGGGATTACTCCTCCGCCGCCGCAAGCCAGAGCCGGGCCCTGCGGCTGTACCAGGGTATGGGCAACCGGCTGGGCGCCGCTAACGCGCTGACTGACCTCGCGACTGTGCAGAACGCCACCGGGGATCGCTCTGCTGCCGCTGAGAGCCTGGCGAGCGCACTCGCGCTTTTCCGTGACCTCGGCGACCGCTCCGGCGAAGCGGAGGCGCTGAACAATATGGGCGAGCTGATGCGCGCGTCCGCGCCGCGCGAAGCGCGCGAATATCACGAGCAGGCACGCAGGCTCGCGACAAGCATCGCCGCGCCGCGAGAGGAGGCACGGGCGCTGGCCGGAATCGGCATGGCCGACATCACCGCCGGTGACACCACGAACGGCAGGACGCACTTGCGAGACGCAATCGCGATTTACCGTCGCATCGGCTCCCCGCAGGCGGACGAGCTCGAACAGCAGTTGTGCTCTGGTCAGCAGTTCGCTGAGCCAGTGCCGGAATTGTCCGGCTGCGCAGGGCTTGGCGCCACATTGTCAGCGAGCAAGCCGACATGCTAGATTTCGACGGCGCCGATACTTTCACCTGCGCAAATAACAGGCCCGATTTACGCCGGACTTAGGTCAGTCATACGTGGAACGGTGGGAAGAGCTCCTCAGCGAACTCCGCCATGAGTTCATTATGCGCGAGGACGAGCTTGAGCTACTGCATGAGATTGACGTGCGGATGCTCGGCACCGACCAGCCGTTAAACAAGATTTTTGAATTCATCGTCGAACAGACGCGGCGTCTGCTCGGGGCCGATCGAGTTGTCATCTTTCTACGTCGCGGCGGCAGCCTGGAGAGCGCTTACTCGACTGACGAGGCGGCGCTGGGCGAGCAATTTGATGTATCTGCTCGCAAGTTCGTCATTGCTAATAGCACTACCAATATCGCCGACGTCATGCAGCCCCCGTATCTCGGCGAGTACGTGCCGATCCGCGAACAGGACGGCGCGCCGACCCGGAGCCTGCTGAGCACTCCAGTCGTCGCGGGCACGACGATTGCCGGAGTCATCAGTGCGGAGAGCCAGCATCCTCGTGCTTTCCAGCAGGTCCATGTGCGCATCCTGGAAGCCATCGCGGCGCAACTGGCTCTAGTCCTGCAACGGACGCAGTCCATCGACTTGAAGAAGCTGTTCTCCGAGGTCGACGCGCTCATCTTCGCCGAGCCCGAGACGCAGCGCGTCATCCCGGCGGCGCTGGCGAAGGTCATGCAGGCATTGCAGGTCATCGAGCACGTAGAGCTGAGCGGCGCCCAGATCATGTTCCGGCACAGCGATGAAGAGCTCGAGGTCGTGCACAGCACGAACCCAGCCGAGATCGGCCTCCGCCTGCCGATCGAGAAGTCCATCTGCGGGCGGGCCGTCCGCGAGCGGCGGACAGTCACGATAGGTGACGTTAGCGCCGAGCCTGAGTACCGGCGGATGCTAGGGCCATCAATACAGAGCGAGATCGCGATTCCCCTCGTGCTGAATTCGTCGAACGTCGTTATTGGCGTGCTTAATGTCGAGAGCGAAACGCCAGAGGCTTTCGAGGGTTTCGCGCAAGTGATTCTCGACACCTTTGCCGCCAAGGTCATTACTCTGCTGGCCTTCGCTAAGCTGCGCTCGGACGTCACCGAATCGATGGAGGTGCGCAGTGCCAGTGATCTGCTGATGGCGATCGGTGACCAGGCGAGCAACATGATCCACCGCATCAACAACACCGTGGGCGCTATGCGGGTGCGCATCCTCGAGCTGCAGGATCTCGATGATCGCGGCGACTTCGGCAACTACCTGGTCGTGACCGAGACCTTGTCCGCGTTGCGCGCTCTCGCTGACCAGACGCTGCGGATGCCCGAAGACGTGACGCGCATGCTGGAACAGCGGACCGTCATGGTAAACCCCAACGAAGTGGTGCGGTCCGTGCTGGCGAAGGTTCAGATCCCCGGCAGTGTCGAGCTTGAAGTGGATCTCGATGACGCGGTGCCGCCATTGTCGCTCTACAGCTTCGACATCGTCGTGGAAAACTTGCTCCGGAATGCACTGGACGCGATGCCCGCCGGCGGGGCCCTCTCGGTCCGGACCTCGTTCGTCTTCCACGAGGAACTGGGCAACGGCTACGTGGAGCTGACTGTTACGGACACCGGAGTCGGCATTCCGGCGGATGCCATCCCCCGGATATTCGACCTGAACTTCTCGAGCAAGCGCTCCGACGATCGCAGACACGGGCTCGGCCTCTGGTGGGTCCGGAACTTCGTGCTTCGGGCAAAGGGTGCCATAACTGTGTCAAGCAAGGTCAACGCCGGGTCTGAGTTTGTCGTCAAAGTGCCTGTCGATGCAAATGAGGCCTCCGGTCAGGGAATACTGGGCTGAACGCAGCCGGGGACCGTTACCCTGGGCAAGCCGCACGCCGTACGTAACGAAGGAAGGCGCAGTGAGCGAATATTCCGCGCAGCGCGCAAGCCTCGGCTCCGTCTGGCCGTTGCAGTGGGGTGCGCGGACCCACATCATGGCGATCCTCAACATCACGCCGGACTCGTTCAGCGGTGACGGGCTGGGCACCGAGCCGGACGTCGTCACCGCGGCGATCGGGCGGGCGCGGCAAGCAATCAGCGACGGCGCGCATGTACTGGACGTCGGTGGCGTGGCGAGTTCGGCGGGACTGTCCGGAGTCAGCGAAGACCTGGAACTCGAGCGCGTGCTGCCAGTCATCCGCGCTCTTGCCCGCGAGGTGACCACTCCGATCTCGATCGACTCCTGCCGTGCTGGCGTGGTTGAGGCAGCCCTGGACGCCGGTGCGACCATCGTCAACAGCAACTGGGGCATCCGCTCGCCCGATGGTGAGTGGAACGAGCCGCTGGCGAAGGTCATCGCCGCCCGCAGGGCGCCGGCGGTGCTGACTCACAACCGTCCGGCTGCCGGGACAGCAGCCGGCCACCGCGACGAGCGCCCGGGTCGCGACCCGCTCGACCTGATCCTGGACGAACTGGCTGAGGAGATCGAGTACGCGAACACCGTCGGCGTGCAGTCCGCGCAGCTGGTGATTGACCCGGGATTCGGCCAGGGCAAGACGCCCGCTGAGGACCACATGCTGCTGGCTGACCTCGGCAGGTTCCGCCAAATCGGCCTGCCGCTGCTCATCGGAGGCTCGCGGAAGCGCGTGGTGAGTTCCATAGTCGGAGTGCCGCCAGCGCAGTGCGATGCCGCCACCACCGCTATTACCGCCCTCGCCGCTGCGGCCGGCGTCGATATAGTGCGGGTGCATAATGTTCGGCCGAATTCAGACGTGGCCAGGGTCATCGATACCGTTCACCGGCCGCAGCCAGCTCGCTGAGCTGCACTCGCGTGGGAGCGCATGACGGTGGCCTTCGATCCGGACCTGGTTGAGGATTCGATTCGCCTGCTGCTCAAGGCCATCGGCGTCGACGGCAATTCGGAGGTCATGCTCGAGACGCCGCAGCGAGTTGCCCGGAGCCTGGAAGAACTGCTGACTCCAGTAGATTTTCAGTTCTCGGTGTTTCCGAACTCGGATTCCTACCAGGACCTCGTCGTCGTACGGAACATAGCTTTCACGACACTGTGCGAGCACCATTTGCTCCCGTTCAGCGGGCATGTGCACGTCGGCTATCTGCCAGCTGACAAGCTGGCCGGGCTGTCGAAGCTTGCACGGGCCGCACAGAACCGCGCCCGGAGACTCCAGACGCAAGAGCGCCTGACAGCTGAGATCGCAAACTGGATTACCGATGCATTGCAACCACTGGGCGTCGGCGTCGTCGTCGAAGCGGCTCACGATTGCATGTCGGCGCGCGGCGCTCGGGCCGAAGGCGCGCTGACGACAACCTCGGCTCTGCGCGGGCGGATCCGCGACGACCCGCAGACCAGGGCAGAGTTCCTCGCCCTCGTGCGCGCCGACCGGCGCTAACCTCCGCTGCACCCTGGCCGCCGGCTACGGCTGACGCGCGTCAGCTGATCGCGAAGGGCGGACTGATGCCCGTTAGGGTGTTATGTGCCGGCGACAGTCAGCTCACCGACAAGCGGAGCGCACTGCCGGCTAACAACGCAAAGGAGCGCTGATGGCGGACGAAACGGTAGCGATCGTCGGAGGCCGGGTAGTGCCGATCAGCGGCGAGCCGCTCGATAGCGGCACCATCCTGGTGACCGGCGGGAAGATCACTGCCGTCGGGCCTAGCCTGGCCGTGCCCGGTGACGCCACGGTGATCGATGCAGCCGGCGCCTGGGTGCTGCCAGGATTCATCGAGGCGCACGGGCACGTCGGCGTGCACGAGGAAGCGGAGGGCTGGGCAGGTGCCGACAGCAACGAGCTAACCGATCCGGTGACCGCGCAGGTGCGCGCGCTCGATGCGATCAATCCGGCGGACCTCGGTTTCCGGGACGCGGTATCCGGCGGCGTGCTGGCGGTGAACGTCAACCCTGGCTCCGGCAATCCCATCGGCGGCCAGACAGCCGCACTCAAGTGCTGGGGCCGGACGGTGGACGAGATGCTGCTCAAAGCGCCGGCCGGGATGAAGTCGGCGCTCGGCGAGAATCCGAAGCGTACCTACGGCGAGCGCAAGCTGACGCCGTCCACGCGCCTTGGCACCGCGGCTGTCATCCGCGGCGCGCTCGTTGACGCGGCCAACTACCTGGCGAGACTCGAAGCGGAGCAACGCAAGCCAGAGGATGAGCGCAAGCCAGTCGACCGGGACCTGAAGCTCGAGGCACTCGGCCGCGTGCTGCGCAGGGAGATCCCGTGGCGTCAGCACTGCCACCGCGCCGACGACATCGCCACTGCACTGCGGCTGGCCGACGAGTTCGGCTACGACCTGGTCATCGACCACGGAACCGAGGCGCACTTGCTTGCCGACATCCTCGCTGCGAAGGGCATTCCGGTCATCATCGGGCCGCTATTTACCAGCAGGTCCAAGGTCGAACTACGGAACCGATCGCTGGCTAACCCCGGCAAGCTCGCGGCGGCGAACGTGACGATCGCGATCACCACTGACCACCCCGTCGTTCCCATCAACTTCCTGGCTCACCAGGCTGCGCTGTCGGTCAAGCACGGCCTGGACCGGGAGACCGCGCTCCGCGCGCTGACGATCAACCCGGCCCGCATCGTCGGCATCGATGACCGGCTCGGGTCCATCGAGCCCGGCAAGGACGCTGACCTGGTGATCTGGTCGGGCGACCCGCTCGATGTCCTCAGCCGGGTCACCCGCGCGCTCATCGACGGGCAAGAGGTATATCGCTTCGAAGACGGCGAGGCGGTCTTCGCAGAGCGGTGAGTTTCCATGATCGATGTTGATTCAGTGGTGCTGTAGGCCCCCGAAATCAACACCGATCATGGAACGCGCCAGGCCCGCGCGCCAGATCTTGCGTCAGGCCTGCGGCGGGACTACCACGGTGCCGGTCGCTGACACCGCCACGATCGGCGAGGCCAGCACGGCCGCAGCAGACGGGCTGCGGTCCGGCTGAGCACGGCACACCACCCGCGCCTCGAACGACACTTCCCGGCTGCGCGTGCCGACCCTCGTCACCGTCGCCGACACCTCCAGCACGTCGCCGGCGATCACCGGCGCCCGGAACTGCACGTCCGAGTACGACGCGAACAGTCCCTCGTCACCATCGGTACGGATGCACGCCTCGGTCGCCACGTCACCGAACAGGCCCAGCACGTACGCGCCGTCCACCAGGTTGCCGCCGTAGTGCGCGTGGCTGTAGGGCACATAGCGCCGGTGCGTGACAGTAAGCCCGAGCCTCGGGTCCCCGCTCACGCGCTGGCACCCACTTCCTGGCCGGCCACCGCGGAATCATGGCCGCCGTCCGGGGCAAGCGCATACGCGAGATAGCTCGCTACCTCGCCCGGCGTCGTGCCCTTGCCGAAGATCTTGTCGACGCCCAGTTCCGGCGCGATCGACGGATCAAACCGTGGCCCGCCGACGACCAGCAGCGGCCGCTTCGGCGCCGCGGAATCGAACCCCGCGCGGAACGCCGCCGACATCTCCTTGGCGTTGGTGATGTGAGCGTCCCGCTGCGTGACAACCTGGCTGACCAGTACCGCGTCCGCGCTCTCGGCAGCTGACCTGGCTACCAGGTCCGGCACCGCGACCTGCGAGCCAAGGTTGACCACCCGGATCTCCCGGTAGTACTCCAGGCCCTTCTCGCCCGAGTGCCCCTTCACGTTCAGGATCGCGTCGATCCCGACCGTGTGCGCATCGGTACCGATGCACGCCCCGACCACCACCAGCTTGCGGCCCAGGCCAGAGCGGATCCGCAGGTTCACTTCTGCCGGGCTGAGCAGTGGGAACTCGCGTTCGGTCACCGTCACCTGCGACAAGTCGACCAGGTGCGAAACCCGCCCGTACACCACGAAGAACGTGTAGTCCGGGCCCATGCCCTTGGCATGCACCACCATCGCCGGCTCGAGCCCCATTTTCCCGGCGAGCTGCATCGCCGCGCCTTCGGCACGCGCCTTCTCCGTCGGCGTGCCGAACGGGACCGGCAGGGTGAACGAGACCTGGATCCGGCCGTCGCCGGTGGTGTCGCCGTACGGCCGCACAATGTTGCCGGTCATCTGGCTGCTCCCGTCTCTACCGGGGAGGTACTCGGGTCGAGTTCGCCCGCACGTGCCCGTTCCCCGCCCTCAAGGATTTCCGAAGCCGGGTTGAAGTAGCCATCGGCCCGGCTGATCACGCCTTCCAGGCCCCGGCCGCCATCCGCCGGGCGCTTGGTGATGCCGAACGTGCCCTCCGCGATCGCGGTGAGCAAACCCTCGTCGCTGATACGGCGCAGCAGCGCGACCGACTCGCCCAGCACCTGCCTGGCCCGCTGCTCGATGAACCCGCCGGGCGCCGGGACGAAGCTCTCGCCCAGGCGGCCTGCCGCCTCGCGGACGTAGCGCACGTTCTCCAGGGCAAGATCACGATCGGAAAGAAACGGGGTATGAATACCCTCGGTCATCATCCCGATGAGCAGTATTGACTGGTCGGTCATCAGGCCGCAGAGGTTGAAGAACGCGTCCAGCAGGTACCCGGCGAATACGTTGCCGGTCATGTGCTTGGTCGGCGGCATGTACTTCAGCGGCGCGTCCGGGAAGAGCTCGCGGACCAGTTGTGCGTGGGCGAGCTCAAGCAGGAACGAGTCCGGCACCTCCGGGCTGATCTCGAACGCGTGCCCGAGGCCAAGCTGGCTGTCGGCCAGTCCCGCTTCCTTGCCGAAGAACTCGTTCATCAGCTGGCTGACCACGACAGTGTGGGCGGCATCCACCGCGTCAGCCGTGGTCAGGTAGTTGTCCTCGCCGGTGTTGATGATGATTCCGGCGCGGGCGTGGATCTGGCGGGAGAACCGCTGGTCGATGAACGTGCGGCGGGGGTTGATGTCGCGGAAGATGATGCCGTACATGCAGTCGTTCAGCATCATGTCCAGCCGCTGCAGGCCGGCCAGCGACGCGATCTCCGGCATGCAGAGGCCTGAGGCGTAGTTGGTCAGCCGGACGTAACGGCCGAGCTCACGGCTGGTCTCGTCCAGTGCCGCGCGCATCAGCCGGAAGTTCTCCTGGGTGGCGTACGTGCCTGCGAAGCCCTCCCGGGTCGCCCCTTCGGGCACGTAGTCAAGCAGCGACTGGCCGGTCGAGCGGATCACCGCGATGACGTCGGCGCCCTCCCGGGCCGCGGCCTGCGCCTGCGGGATGTCCTCGTAGATGTCCCCGGTCGCGACGATCAGGTAGATCCACGGCTTGCGGGGGTCCGAGGTCTGCTCGATCATGCGCTCCCGCTGAGCGCGGTTAGCGTCGATCCTGCCGATCCCGGCGGCCAGCGCGGCGGACGCGGCGGCGCGGGCCGCTACGGCGTCGGCGCCGGCCGGGATGCGGAACGCGACCTTGCCCTGCGCCGCGGCTTCGGCCAGGCCGGCCAGGCTGTCGTAACCTCCGGTCAGCAGGGCGTCCCAGGCCGGCAGCGCGACGCCGTGCTCCAGCCCGGCTGTCTCGCGCACGGCGTCGACCAGCCGGTTCACCCAGGGCATCCCGTCCGCGTCGGCGCCCTTCAGCCCGGCAAGACGGAGCACGGCCCGCTCCACCGAGACGGTGGTATGCGTCTTGGCCATTGCCACGATCGGCTGGCCGGCCTTCGCGGCCAGCGCGCGCGCCTCGCGGACTACAGCGGGGTCGAGGTTGAGCCGAGTTTGCATTGGGCCTACTCCCCCTGGTTAGGACTGTGTTCGTCGATTCGCCGCTGGAAGATTGCCCGGACGGCCGGCTCAGCGCGGATCAGGCCGATCGCCAGTTCCGCGTGTCCGGGCACGTAGCCGTTGCCTACCAGCATTGTGACGTCTGATGCGACGCCCTCGGCGCCCAGCGCCGCGGCGGTGAACGACGTGGCCATCGAGAAGAAGATCACCGTGCCGCCCTGGGCCGTTGCCAGGATCGCTCCGCCTTCGCAGCCCGGCACGTCGACGCAGACGACCGTGACATCGGCCGGACCGCCTGCGCTCTCGATCGCGCGGGACACCGCAACCGGGTTGCGAGCGTCGGCGACCACGATCTCGTCGACCAGGCCGGGCCGGCCAGCCTGAGCCGCTTGCGCAGCCTGACCGGGCTGGCCGTCAGTTGCGGCAGCGTCGCGCAGGACCTGGGCCTCGGCCTCGTGCGGCACGACGCCGATGATGCGGGACGCCCCCGCCTGCCGTGCGGCTGCCGCTGACAGCGAGCCGCTCTTGCCGGCCGCGCCGATGATGGCGACGACCGGCTCTGGCGAGCAGCACCCGGCGACAATCCTGTGGGTCAGCGCCGGCGCGCCGCAGACATCCATCACTGCCAGCGCTAGCTCTGCCGGAAGGTCATCGGGCAACTTCGCGGCGATCGAGCGGCCGAACAGGATCGCGTGCCCCGCGCACGGCACCTGCTCCGACTTGCCGTCCCAGCGGGCCAGGCCGTCGGTGATCACCAGCGGGGTCAGGCTGAGCGAGACCAGCGTGGCGATCTTGTCACCAGGCGCGAGGCCGAGCGGCGAATCCGGCCCGACCTCGTCGACGGTTCCGGTGAGCATGCCGCCCGAGCCGGTCACCGGATTCTGCATCTTGCCCCGGGTCCTGACGATCTCCAGTACCGAAGCCCTGATCTTGTCCGGGTTGCCGTCGTGCGCCTCGCGCAGCTGACGGAAGGACGCCGCGTCCAGGTTGAGCCGGGCGACCGCGACTCGCACCTCGTCCGGCCAGAGTGCCTCCCTGGCATCCAGCCGCCAGGCAGCCTGTGGCAGCACGCCTGAGGGTTCCAGCACCCTGTGCAGCCCGAGCGGCGAGCCCGGTGCGCCAGCCTGGCCGTTGAGCCTGGCTCCCGCGTGCACGGTAGCCTGGCCGGGCTCTGGTCCGGCGCCGTCGCGTCGATCGAGCCCCGATCGGGTCATCGCTGGTCCTTCCGGTCGGCCTGTCTCGCAACCTTCCGGCTCGTGCCAGACTCGCGAGCTATGGGTGGTTTGAACGCGGTGCAAGGGTAGTATGAGCATTCAAGAGATTTTGTTGCTCATCACTATACCGACAATAGGTTCTTGCGTGACCTTCCGAAACCGCGGATCATCATCCTGGGTATCGGCTTACCCGAGGGGCAGGTGCAGCAGTGATCGAACAGCCGTATGTCTACCGGCACAAGGAACTGGTAGAGCCGGACTGGCGACGGCTGCCCGGCTGGGCCGGCGTCTCGCCCGAGGACTGGGCATCGGCCCAGTGGCAGCGAGCGCACTGCGTCAAGAACATCCGCCAGCTGCGCCAGGTCATGGGAGCCGGCCTGGACGAGCGGTTCCTTGCCGACCTGGAGCGTGACCAGGCGGAACGCGCCACTATGTCGATGCTGGTGACGCCGCAGATGATCAACACGATGGCGCCGCACCTCTCCCCCGCCGACCATGGGTTTACCGACGCCTTCTACGGCGACCCGGTGCGCCGGTACATGATTCCCGTGTTCTCCGACCGTCGCTCGGACTGGCCGTCGCACCCGCTGGCCTCCCGTGACTCGCTTCACGAGGCGGAGATGTGGGCGGTCGAGGGCCTTACCCACCGCTACCCGACCAAAGTGCTGGCTGAGTTGCTGCCGACCTGCCCGCAGTACTGCGGTCACTGCACGCGCATGGACCTGGTCGGAAACCCGACCCCGGTGGTCGACAAGCACAAGTTCGTGCTCGGCCGCGAGGACCGGCTGACCGCGATGATGAACTACCTGCGCAGCAACCCCGGTGTCCGGGACGTGGTCGTGTCCGGCGGCGACGTAGCCAACCTGCCCTGGCCCCGGCTCGAGTCGTTCGTCGCCGGCCTGCTGGAGATCGAGAACATCCGCGACATCAGGCTCGCGACGAAAGCGCTGATGGGCCTGCCGCAGTACTGGCTCACCGACGAGGTTCGAGCTGGCATGGAGCGGCTGGCGACAGTAGCGCGGCAGCGCGACGTGAGTATCGCGATCCACACGCACGTCAACACGGCCCAGTCGGTAACCCCGCTTGTCGCAGCCGCCGTCAAGGCCATGCTCGACACCGGCATCCGCGATGTCCGGAATCAGGGAGTGCTGCTGCGCGGCATCAACGAGAAGACCGAGCAGCTGCTCGACCTGTGCTTCGCCCTGCTCGATGACGCCAAGATCATGCCGTACTACTTCTACATGTGCGACATGATCCCCGGCAGCGAGCACTGGCGGCTATCGCTCGCCGAGGCACAGCGGCTGCAGCACGACATCATGGGCTATCTGCCTGGTTTCGCCACGCCGAGGTTCATCTGCGATGTGCCGTACGTGGGCAAGCGCTGGGTGCACCAGGTCGCCAGGTACGACCGTGAGCTCGGCATCTCGTACTGGACGAAGAACTACCGGACGGCCGTCGAGTCCGGCGACGCGATGGCCCTGCAGCGCGAGTACGAGTACTACGACCCGATTCATCTCCTGCCCGAAGCGGGCCAGGAGTACTGGCGGTCCCGGATTGCGGAGCCCGTCGCGGTCGGCTGAACCAGGCGATCCGTTCCCAGTCCGGCCATGGCCAGTTCAGATCTCGGCCAGCTGACCCTCAGCCGCCGCCGGGTCCTCCTGACTGCGAGGGAGACGGAGTACAAGATCCCAGCCCGCTGCCTGGTACCTTGACCGCCGGAAACGCAGGCAGAGATCCCCGTCGCGAGCTGCGTAGGTCAGGCCGGTCCAGGATGCTACTGCATACCCGAGCCGCCGCCAGGCGGCAGAAGCTCGTCCTTCAGCCTCCACGCTTACTGTCGCCGGCGAGACCGGGCTGAGCTGGCAGACCGTTCGGGCACTGGTAACGATCTGCAGGATGTTCCGGCACTCGGTCAGCCCGCGGGATCGTACCGGAAGGCTCACTACGAGGAAGCGGTCAGCCCTGGCAGGCAGCGAAAGCAGCCGTTCCGCCGACATGCCGTGCTGTACGGCTAGCGAAACCGAGTCGCCAAGGAACTGACGGCTTACTTCAGCATCAGGAAAGCGCGTCAGCACTTCACTTTCCAGGGAACTGAGGAGCGCGGCCGGACCCACGAATTCAACGTGCCACCCTCGGGGGCGGGTCGACAGCCTGTGCTGAAGGTCGCTGTGGCGAAACTGGTACACAGTTCCTGCCTGACGCAGGACACCACGTGCGTGCGCGTCGATGAGGAACTCCTTCAGCGGTGGTGGCAGCTTGCCGCGCAGCGCTCCCGATACGCGCGCTAGGAGGTACAGCGGCCACGCTGACTGCGGAGTGCTGACGATCAGCCCGAATGTGAGGCCGGTGGCGAGGCCGACGCCAATGCCAACGGGAATGGAATATCCGACCGCGAAGACCACGCCCGCACCGATACCGGTCAGCAGGCCTATCACCATGGCCGTGCCGCGGTCTCGCCGCATCGCTGCCCACGGACTCAGCGCCGCGGCCGACGGGTCGGGTGGCAGGCCCGTCAAGCCCGCAGCGACGCCGACGGCGAGAAGCCCGGCGACGCCCGCGGCCAGCCCGTAATCCAGCCCGTCAGGGCGGCCGTAGGGCAGCCCTACTGCAAGGCCAGCCCCGACGCCTGCGGCAAGCGCGCCGGCCATGCTCGCCCAGCTGAGATGCCAGCGCAGACCGCGGGCCGGCTGGGGCAGACGACCTCCCTTGGCCGCAATGTAGATGACGATCCCGAACGCCAGCCCGGCTGCTACTGCAGGATCTCGGCCTGCCGCTAGCCCGGCCATCGGCCCCTGATGGACCCCGGATGAAAGCCCGGCAGCGGTTCCGACAGCTATGCCCGCGCCGACGGCTGCCGCGCCAGCCGACATAATCTTGCCAACTCGGCCGGATGACGGTGCTGACTCGGGGCCCACCCGCCACGACCTGGCCATGAGCCAGATAGCGATAGCCGTCCCGGCTCCGCCCGCGAAGCCTGCGCCGAGCGCTGCAGCCAGTCCGATGGCCATCCCATGCGCAATGCCGGTCCCCAGCCCGGCGGCGATGGCAGTACCCGTGGCCGCTATCAATCCGACCGCCAATGCCTTCACGCTCGGCGACAAGGCCACCTGAAGTTCCCACCAGGCAAGGTCATTGCCCCTGATGTTTACCTCAAGATGACAGGCCAGGTACGTGAGCCAGTTTTCTGCCCGCGCGACGGTGAACCTGCGGTCTCTGCGCGAGCGATAGGCAGCGGATACAAACGCATCGAAAAGATGCTGCTGGACTGCCTGCTTGTCACGCATCGCCGGATCGCACAATTCAGCAGGGTCGGCTGCCGGCTCTGTTTCGCTTCCAGCGCGCACGTTATAGGTCGCCCGCGCCAAGCCGACCATGAGCGGCGTAGTCAGAGCTTGCCCGACAGGTGTATCCGAATTCAGGCTCGCGATCACCGGGGCCCATCGCCTTCTGGCTTCCGGGCCGCCGGCATCGTCAAGGAGGTAAGTGCTGATCGCCACGGCGTCAGCGTCTGTGTCGAGCGGACAGATCTCGACGGCCGCCGCTCGCAAGATGGTCTCCACCCCGCTGCGCGACCTGGTCGCGTCCTCGTATGCACCGGTCCGGCACGTCACCACAACGGGCTGTCCAGGGTGCATGGCCTCGTTTATTCGCGCGATCGCCAAGCGCCGATTGCTGTCGGGTATCTCATCGAGGCCGTCCAGGATAGGAACAATCAGCCGTGCGGCAATCAGCTCAGCGATGACTGTTGGGTGGGTCAGGCCTGGCAGCGTCCCGGCTACAAGCCCGAGATCCCTGCTCAGCTGGGATGCTAGCCATTCCGGCAGGTCATGCAGCTCCGGCTCCCACGAGTTCAGCGAGACCAGGACTGGTACCGCAGCTCCTGCCTCACGGGTCGCCAGCAAGTCCAAGACAAGCCGGATCATGAGCATCGTCTTGCCAGCGCCGGGCTCGCCCAGAACCATCAGTCGCCGGGTAGGGATTCGGGACAGCGTTACCGGAAGCCCGCTGCCTTCGCCAGCCAGCTCATCCAGAGAACAGGCCCAGGCTGCCGTGCTTGCGGACGATGGCAGGCCTGCCATTCCGGTGGCTGATCTCTTCAGCGCTTCCCAGTCAGCTGACAGGCGCGGATCGGCTGCTCTCCATCGGACAAGCAGCGGCCGGGGATCGTTGAGTTGTCGCGCGTCTGCTTCGTCCTCCCATTGTCTCTGGACGACCTTCGCGAGCTGATCAGCCAGATCGGGAACATCAGCCGGACGCTGGCTGGCGTGGTCACCAGGGACGGCCTGCCAGGCCAGGAAAGCGGTGGCCAGAGTCGCGCCGGCGACCAGAGCGTTAATCACCGCCTGCGCGATGACTCCAAAGTGCCGGTCAGTGCCGGACACGATCAGCGAAAGAAGCGGAATTAGCAGCAGCACCAGCGCAACGAGAGCAGCCGAGCGCATGCGGCTACGCGCTTTCAGCCAGTTCCGGCCATCTCGCGCCCTTCGCCTGCGCATAGTCGTAGATTGCCACGATCGCAAGCTCGATCCTTTACACCACTCCCGGTATCGCGCAGCGCTGAAGTTCGCGGATCTGACGGGCTGATCTGCGTGAGCAGCCGCTCAACTTATTGACTTCCGCTCAGCATTCAAGGACCCTCAGCTAGACAGCCAGGTTGAGGGAGCGGCCAGTATGGCTACTAAACCGCCAGCAGAGGTAGCAGCCTCCGACGAGTCCGGTGAGGTCCTCGCCACAACCCAGCTCCAGGTTCGCGCACTGGGGCTCACCGGCGCCCTCATGCAGAACATCACGGCCATCGCCCCGGCGATTACCGCGTTCTTCTTCACTGCAACGATCGTGGGTTTCACCGGCGCGATATCGCCGTTCGCGTACTTCCTCGGGTTCCTCGTCGTTCTCGCACTGGGGATGTGCCTGGTCCAGCTGGCCAAGCTCTTCCCCTCGGCGGGCGGCTATTTCACCTATGTGAGCCGCACGCTTGGCCCGCGGGCCGGGTTCCTAACTGGCTGGATGTACACGCTGTACTCGCCGATCATCGCCGGCCCCATACTCGCCTTCTTCGGCTACATCCTGCAGGGCGAACTCAAGGCGAACTACGGGATCTCCTTCGACTGGTGGATTTTCCCGCTGATCGCGATCCCCGTCATTGGCGCCCTCGGGTGGTACGGCATCAAGCTGTCGGTGCGCGTCATACTTCTGCTCGGCGGCCTGGAGTTCCTGATCGTGCTGGCGCTGGGGCTGGCCGGGCTG
Organism: uncultured Actinomycetota bacterium; assembly: GCA_963831615.1. Classification (GTDB taxonomy): domain Bacteria; phylum Actinomycetota; class Actinomycetes; order Streptosporangiales; family Streptosporangiaceae; genus JAJYUU01. Next base: position 381,321 of record CAWHQU010000013.1, read on the forward strand.
ATTAGCCCAGGGCCCGGCGGGTTCACGCTCAAGGTGTTCGACCCGAGCTTCAACCCCGGCCACATCGCTACCGCGTCCGGATTCGCTCTTGCCATCGTGTTCTCCGTGCAGGGGCTGACCGGGTGGGAGTCCGCGGTTCCGCTGGCGGAGGAGACGGCAAGTCCGCGCCGCAACGTTCCGATTGCCACGATGGCATCGATAGCTATCACTGGCATCATGACGGTCGTCGTCATCTGGGGCCAGGTCATCGGATGGGGATGGCTCACCCTTAGCAAGCTCCCCTCGTCGCCGGAGCTGCCGGCCCTAGTCATCGCCCACCGCGTGTGGGGTTCGGTCTGGTGGATCGCACTCTTCGCCATGTTCACCTCAGTCATGGCAGCGAGTCTTGCCACTCAGAACGTCGCCACCCGCATGTGGTTCGGCATGGCGCGCAGCGGCGTGCTCCCGAAGGTTGTGGCCAGAGTGGATCCGAAGCACAAGACGCCGACTGTCGCGGTCCTGCTCCAGTTCATGCTTTCGATGGCTCTTGCCCTGATCGGCGGCGGGCTGATGGGTCCGGCGAACTTCTTCATCCTGATGGTCGGCTTCTGCCTGGTGCTGGCGGTCATCTTCGTCTACTCGATGGGCAACATCGGCGTGACCGTGCATTACTGGTTCCACCGCCGTGGCGAATTCAACTGGCTGCTGCATTTCATCTTCCCCGTGGGCACGACTGCCGTGCTGATTTACTCGCTGGTGAAATCCTTTAGCCCGTTCCCGGCGTCTCCTAACAACTGGTCGCCGGTCATCGTTGGCGCGTGGCTGCTCCTGGGCGCCGGCGTTCTGGTGATCTTGAAGGTGCGTGGCGGCGAGACGTGGCTGCAGAAAGCGGGCGAGATTATCGACAGCCATACTGTGACCGTCGAGGGACCCGAGGGCATCGTCGAAGCCGGAGACGCCGATGAACAACAAAGCTGACTCGATCAGGTCGTACCGGACTCGCTTCCAGCATGACGAGAGCCCGCTCTCCGAGGGCGGGATCTGGATCAACGGGCTGACGGACGGGATTGACTGGGCCGACGTTGTCGTCTCCGGCGGCGTGGCTTACGGCGCAGTGACCCGGATGCATTCTGCCGAGCGCCGTGCCGAGCAAGGTAATCTCGCCTCCGAAGAGCCGGGGGCCGCTCCCGAGGGAGACTACGACGACCCGACCGCGTTGCTGGCCGGCGTGTGGGGCAGCAACCAGCATGCACGAGCGACGGTGTTCAGCCGGAACCAGACGGAGGAGTACTTCCAGGAGGTGGAGATACGCCTGCGCAGCACGCTCACGCCCCACCAGTGCACCGGATACGAAATATTCTTCAGATGCCTGAAGACCGAGAACGCCTACGCCGAGATCGTCAGGTGGAATGGCAAGGTCGGGGACTTCACCTCGCTCCGTAAGCTGTCTGGCCCGCAGTACGGGGTATCCGATGGCGACGTGGTGGAGGCCATAGTCGCCGGCAACCGCATTTCCGGAATCGTCAACGGGGTGGAACTGATCTCCGCCGAGGACAGCGTGTTCCGGGCAGGCAATCCCGGAATCGGCTTCAACTTCGGGGTCGGCAACACCAATGTCGATCACGGCCTCACCTCGTTTGAGGTCGACACTTACAACGACTAGCCGGTCGCGGCCCTGATGTCGCGGCGGCCGCGGCCAGGTCTCACGTGCCAGATTTGCGTTAGCCGCCAGCATGTGGCATGCCTTCCCGCTGATGTCGGAAGCCGGCCGTCGTGGCGCCGCAGCCGAGCTGGCGGCCGTTCAGGAAGTCCGGGCGCCGGGTGGCGCGCTCGTCCACGCTGACCTGGGCGGCGCGAACCTGCTGCTGACATTTGCCAGCGGGCCGACCGGTGGTCGCGCGCCGGTCGTTGCCGGCATCCTGGACTGGGATGACGCGTGCATCGGCAACCAAGCCAACGACCTGGCCTCGCTGGCCGTCACATTCGGCTGGCCGCTGACGGACAGATCGAACAGCGGCGACGTGGCCAGCCTCGACGACGGCCTGATGCAGTACCGGTGAGTCCGCTCAATGGCTGACATGAGCCTGGAGACGCAAAAGCTTTCACACCGCCTGGACACGAGGCCACAACTCCGGACCGCGCGCCCGGACCTGAGCGCCGATGCGGCCGACAGCCTCGGCGACAGACATCGACGGCAGCTTCTGACCGTCGCGCAGTCGCACGGAGACCTCTCCCCCGCTGGCTTCGGCCGCGCCGATCACCGCCTGATAAGGCACCAGACGATGCGCTCGGATGCGGGAGCCAAGGCTGCCGTCGGTGGCCAGCTCCGCTCGCAGGCCCAGGCCGATCGCCTCGCTCAGCACTGCGCGCGCCGCTGCGACCTGGTCGTCGCCGATGGGCAGAATGACCAGCTGCATCGGGGCAAGCCAGGGCGGGAACGCACCGCCGTGCACATCGATCAGGTGCGCCAGCAACCGCTCCAGCCCGCCGATGACGCTGCGGTGCACCATGACCGGCCGGTGCCTGCCGCCGTCTGCGCCGATGTACTCGAGGCCGAAGCGCTCCGGCTGGTAGAAGTCGACCTGCACGGTCGACAGGCTCGCCTCCCGCTCGGAGCTGTCAGCAACCTGCACGTCAATCTTCGGCCCGTAGAACGCGGCCTCCCCCTCCTCGGCCTCGTACGGCACCCCCGCAGAATCCAGCGCGTCCGCCAGTACGGCCGCAGCCCGGTCCCACATCTCGCGCTTGCCGACATACTTGTCGCCGGCCCCGGCCAGCGACAGCCGGTATCGCGCGGGCTTGATACCCATCGCCAGGTAGGCCTGCGCGATCATGGCAAGTGCCGCGCAGGCTTCGGCCTTTACCTGGTCCGGAGTGCAGAAGATGTGCGCGTCGTTCAGCTGGATCGCTCGCACTCTGGTCAGGCCTCCCAGCACGCCGGAGAGCTCGGAGCGGTACATCCCGCCGAGTTCGGCCAACCGCAGCGGAAGTTCGCGGTAGCTGTGCGCCCTGGACCGGTAGATGACCGCGTGGTGCGGGCACAGGCTCGGCCGCAGTATTACTTGCTCGCCGCCGATATCCATCGGCGGATACATGCCATCACGGTAGTGGTCCCAGTGCCCGGAGATCTCATACAGCTCGCGTTTGGCCAGCACCGGCGAGCAGACGTGCTGGTAACCGGCCTTGCGCTCCAGTTCGTAAACGTACTCCTCCAGCTCATGCCGGATGGCCGCACCGGCCGGGCGCAAGTACGGAAGGCCTGCGCCGATCAGCGGGTCGGTGTCGAACAGGTCAAGCTCGCGGCCTAGCTTGCGATGGTCATGCATGGCGGTCTCCTCGCAGGTTCAGGTGCGGGGCGACGTGACCGCGGGAATGCAAAAGCCCCGGGGCACTCGCCCCGGGGCTTTTGCTGACAGGTGTGATCAGCGCGCCGGGACATGCTCCGGCGTCGTCGTCAGTCCAGCGCGCTTCATGCAGATCAGGGTAGCAAAGTCCGCTAGATAGCGTCCTCGGGCAGCGTGCCTCCGAGCGTCGGGCGCTGCTTGAAGTACGGGCTGCCGATCGCCCAGTAGATCACCAGCGGGATGAGGCCGATCGCCAGGCCGCCAAGGCCCACCCAGATGACCACTGCGTCGCTGGTGTTCGTCGCCACGAACTCGCCCAGGATCCAGAACATGAAGGCAGCGCCGACGAACGGCCACAGGCCGATCAGCAGGAAGTTCTTGACGGACTTGAACAGCACCTTCCGGAAGGCGATGACCACGGTGAGCCCGGCAAGCCCGTAGTAGACCGCGATCTGGATCCCGATGGCGGAGATGGCGTCGACGAGAATCGTGCTCAGCGAGCCGATGTAGTTCGAGCCGATGAACAAGCCAAGCGACACGATCGCCACCGCGATGGTGGCCAGCCATGGCGTCTGCCTGCCCGGCAGGATCTTCCCGAGGAATGCCGGCAGCGTCCGCTCCCTGGACATCGCGAACAGTGTCCGCGTCACCTGGATCAGCGTCGTCTCCAGCGTGGCGATCGTGGACAGCATCACGGCGATGACCAGCAGCTTGCCACCGACTCCCGACCAGACTTCCTGGCCGAGAACCGCCAGCACGTCCCCGGCGTTCGCCTGGATCGTCTTGGCCGGCATGGCCAGGTTCGTCGCGATCGTGAAGATCTCGTAGAGCGCGAACACGATCACCACGCCGATGATGCCGCCGAGACCCGCCGACCGCTTGCTGTCCTTCATCTCCTCGTTCAGGTTCGAGGAGACATCCCAGCCCCAGTAATAGAACGCGGCGACGAGACCTCCGGCCGCGAATCCGGCCAGCCCGTTGAAGTGGCTGAAGCCGAACCAGGACCAGGAGAAATGCACGACGCTGTGGCTGGCCGAGTGGACGATGGCCAGGATCGCGAACAGCACCAGGATGGCCACCTCGACGCCGGACATGATCCACTGCGCTCGCGCGGTCACCCGTACGCCCATGATCACCAGACCCACCATGACCAGGAACCAGACCGAGCCGATAGCGGTGACCAGCGCGGTGTTGTTGGCCTGCGACTGGTCGAACAGGCCGATGGTCACCGACCCGGCCGGCAGCGATCCGGCCACCATGAATATCGTTGCCGAGATCACTAGCGCCCAGCCGGCCATGAACCCGAGCGCGGGATGCAGCACGCGACCCACCCATGCGTAGCTGGCCCCCGCGTTGGCCTCGATCCGGTTCAGGTAACTGAACGCCCAGGCGATGCCGAGCATCGGGATGCCGCAGTACAGCAGCGCCGCCGGCCCTGCGAAGGCAACGGCCCCCAGCAATGCCGCCGTGCTGCCCGCGATGGTGTAGGCCGGCGCGCTGCCGGCCACGGCCATCACGATCGAGTCGAACAAGCCCAGGACGTTAGCCCGCAGGCCTGTCTCAGCCGCCGCCGGCGGCGAGGCAGGCTCCGTGCTCGTGGTCATTGCTGCTCCCGGTTCGAGTGGCGTGCGGACTCACAGGTGGCACGCATTCTGTCGGCTCATGCCGGGATTGTGCAACTAATTCGGGGCGTCGCAACCTTAGCGAGCCGCGATCCTATCGTTGCGCCGCCAGATAACTACGGAATTAGTAGCCGGGAAACGGCTGATTGCGCCCGTCCGGCGCCTGCAAGCTACCGCTCTGCGGAACCGCCAGGGGCCCCAGCCGGCCCTGATGCCGCGGAGGTCCCTGGTGTCACCGCATCGTCGTGCTCCTGGACACCCTCCTCGGTAGCGCTCGCGCCGCCGGCAACCATGGAACCCGGAGCGCCCTCCGGCCCGGCGTCGCCTTCCGGCCCGATGATCTGGCCGTTCCGTGAGCGCCGCTGAGCGCGGATAAACCAGCCGATCCCGATCAAGGCCATGATCGTGGCGACATAGAAATTAAGCCGCAGGCCAAGGAAATGCTCCGACGAGTCGATCCTGATGGTTTCCTCGAAGATCCGGTACGCGGAATAGCCGGCCACGTAGAGCGCGAACAGGCCCCAGGGCCGGATCTTGCGGTGGTGGCCGATCCAGACCAGCAGCGCGGCCCAGGCCAAGTCGAAGATCAGCTCGTACAGGAAGGACGGCTGGAAGGTGCTGTTGGCAAGGTAGCCAGCAGGCCGGTGCCCGAGCGAGATCTCCAGCGCCCACGGCAGCGAGCTGGGCTTGCCGAACAGCTCCTGGTTGAAGTAGTTGCCAATCCGGCCGACGGCCTGGGCTACCAGCAGCGCGGGGGCGATCGCGTTGGCGAACTCGCCGGCGTTAGCCCCGGAGCGCCTCACTCGCCAGATTCCGGCGATGGCGCCGCCTGCGATCCCGCCCCAGATCCCGAGGCCGCCAGACCAGAGCGCGAAGATCCCCCACCAGTGATGCGGGATGTCCGCCGGGGTGGTGATATCGAAGTAGATCCGGGCACCGATGAGCCCGGCCGGCACCGCCCAGATAGCCACGTCCCCGACAAGGTCGGGGTTGCCACCCGCAGCGCGCCAGCGGCGCCTGGTGATGATGATGGCCAGTGTGATGCCGACCACATACATGAGGCCGTAGAAGTGGACGAAGAGCGGCCCGATGTGGAACCCGTTAATCGACGGGCTCGGAATGAAGCTCAGCAGGTGGCCCCGGGCGTACTGCGGCATGAGTTGAGAGTACTGCCCGCCCGCCGTGCCCTGCGCCCGCCTGTCCGGCTCGGACCCGGCGCAGCTAGCATCCGGCTATGACTCTTCGCAGCATGCCACTGACCCCTGAGCTTTACGACTACCTGATCGCGCACAGCTCCGAGCGCGACCCCGTGCTCAGCGAGCTGGCAGCGGAGACCCTGCAGCCGCTTCCCGGACGCTGCGGGCATGCAGATCGGCCCGGAGCAGGGCACGTTCATGACGCTGCTCACCCAGTTCACCGGTGCCAGCCGGGCCCTGGAGATCGGCACCTTCACCGGTTATTCCGCTATCTGCATCGCCCGCGGGCATGTCCGCCTCCGGCAAGCTCACCTGCTGCGATGTAAGCGAGGAGTGGACCTCGCTGGCACGCAAGTACTGGGAGCTGGCCGGAGTCGCCGACCGGATCGACCTCCAGCTGCGCCCGGCACTGGAACACTGTCAAGGCAATGCCCGCTACCGAGACGTTCGACTTTGCCTTCATCGACGCGGACAAGACCGGTTATGTCAGCTACTGGGATGAGGTCGTCCCCCGGATGAGGCCAGGCGGGGCGATCCTGGTCGACAACACGCTGTCGCACGGCCGGGTCATCGACCCCGCCATAACCGAGGCCAACGTGCAGGGAATCCGCGACTTCAACGATCACGCTGCCGCTGACGACCGGGTGACGCTGGTGCTGCTGCCGGTTGGCGACGGCCTGACGCTCGCGCGTAAGCACGACTGACTGCCCGGCGCACCCGCTAGCCGACGGCGCGTCTTGACCGGCTGAATGGCTGGCGCGCCCTCACGACCCGGATTCGTAGCCCGGTTGCCGGGAATCCGGGCTGGGGCATGTTCGCCGTTAGCGCTGAAGGTCAGATCTCGCCTGGTTGGGCTCGATCTCAATCCGCTCCCTGCGAACCTCGTCCCTGACGGTCTTGTCCTCCTCCACGCGCTTGGTGCGCAGCCGGACTCGCTCGACCGGGACGATTTCCTTGCGGAGCACAGCGCGCTCCTCGTACAGCACGATCTCCTGCTCGCCCTCGCCGATGTTCCCGCTGATCCGCTCCTCGGCGGTGACCGGAATACGCTCTATGTCGTACTCCTCGTGGAAGGTATGAACTGCCTGCTCGATCGGCTCGACGTCAACGTACTTGTGCAGCCGGATGCGGCCGGTCTCGAACGTCTCTTTGCCGATCTGCAGGCGCTCCTCCTGACGTACGAGCCAGTCTGCCTCCGACTGCGGGTCCATGCCCTGCTGCGCCGGCACTTGCTGAGAGGGGACTTGCTGGCCGGGAGCCTGCTGGCCGGGAGCCTGCTGTGCGGGAACGGTCAGTCCGTAGTACCGGCTGAGTTCTTCGGCTTGCGCCGCGGACATGTGCTGGCCCGCTTCGATAGTCGGGCCGCCCATAATCTTCTGCGCGTCGAAAAGAACGATGAGGCCGTCCGCGGTGACCTGACTCGTGCCGAGTGGCACGAACCGGCCGGTCTTGCCCGACCGGATCCGAGCCCACGCAGGCGTCCCGTCTACGTCGTCCCTGAAGACTTGCTCGACGGTGCCTACAACCTTGCCATCGGAGCCGGTCACTCGCGCGCCAAGGAGTTGTTCGGCCTGCGTCCTCATGGTGACATCTCCCCCCGAATCTCTATCACCTATCCGGGCATAGGCCGCCGCAGCCCGCTAAGCTGGCGAGCTTCCCGTGCTCGGCTACTAGCAGTGATCTACCCAGTACGGACAGTCTCAAAGTCCTGTATTTGCCTTCACCGGCCAGGCCTCGGATTACCTCTGCGGGACAAGATCGTGGCCCAAGCGCGACAAGCTCACTGCAGAGGGTCACTTCGGCTGCGTCATGTCGCTACGATGTCCCGCTATGGCGGCATTGTTCAGCCGGATAATTCCGATCTTGTTTGTCGGCGATCTGCAGGCAGAGCGCGACTTTTACGTGAGCCTCGGATTCCACGTGACTTACGAGGGCCCGGAGTACCCGTACTTCCTGGCACTCGGCCACGGCAGGGTCGAGTTCGGCATCGAGTGGCGGCAGGACTTCTCGCCTGCCGCCCCGGACAGGGTCTTGACCTGGCAATTCGGCGTTAGCGACCTGGAGCTGGCAAAGAAGCGCCTCGCCGAGGCGGGTGTGCGATACCGCGAGGAACTGATGACACCGAGCCCTGACTGGCAGTACCGGGTGCTGCACGCCAGGACGCCGAACGGCTATCACCTGCTGCTTGAAGAGGGCAGCGAGTAGCTCGAGCGCTGAGCCACCTGCCGGGGCGGTGCCTGCATAAGATCGGCAGCCGCCGAGAATGACCCGATCCGGGGCAGAATCGCCCGCCGGCTTTTGGCTTCGCGCCATTTCCCGGCCGGGCCATCGGTGACAATGACTGGCGGCAGGTCAGTGCCGGGGCGGGTGTACCGCCCGGCGCGTCGCCAGGGGGCGACAGGCTATGGGCAGGTCAACTCATCCGGTCTACCTGAAAGTGCTCGAGGATCTGCGGATGCGAATCCGCGAGGGCGTGCTGGAGCCGGGTGCCAGGGTCCCGTCCCGGAACGGGATCATCGCCAGGTACGGCGTTGGCGAGACTGCCGCCAAGCACGCCCTCGCTGTCCTCGCGACCGAAGGACTGATCGAGGCGAAGGCCGGGTCCGGTTCTTACGTGCGCAAACTACCCGCGGCCCGGCACCTTGAGCACGACCGGCTGCATTTCCCCGGCTCGCCGTTCGGGGTCGGCGAGTCGGCTAACTCCGCTGATGTCGTGGTGGTCACCGACGACTCGGCGGCACGGTATATCGCATGGCAGCACTTCAGCGAGCGCATCGCGCCGCCAGCGCACGTTACCCGGCGGCTCGGCCGCTCTGTCGCCGCCGCGTCAGTGACCGCGACCCGCTATCTGATGACCGCGGACGGCCGGCCTGTTCAGCTCGCCACCAGCTATGAGCCGGCCGGGCTGACCGAAGGAACAGCGGTGGCGCTCCCCGAGCAGGGCCCCTACGCCGGGCGTGGCGTCATCGAGCGGATGCGGTCGATCGGGATCGAGATAGACCAGGTACTGGAAGAACTGTCGGTGCGAACCTGCCTGCTGGCCGAGGCTGCGGCGCTGGCCATTCCGGCCGGGACAGCAGTCATCGCGGTCGAGCGCACGCACCTGTCTGCCGGTCAGCCGGTCGAGACCGCCGACATCGTGATCCCGGCCGACCGGTACCGCCTTCGGTACCGGTTCAGCGCGGTCGGCTCACCGCTGTGAGCAGCGCCGCGCAGGGGGGCGCCAGCGGCGGCTAGGCGCTGAACTGACCAGGTGCGAGCATGATCCCATGCGCATCGGCAGCGTTGACTCGACTGACTTGTTCGGCGGAACGGCTGCGGAACCACGCCAGATCGTCAGGGTGCGGCTGGTCAATGCCGGGTCTTCGCTGATCAGCGACCAGACGGTAACGGCAACTGTCACAATCGACGGCCCCGGAGTAAGCACGCCGGTGCCAGCGCAAGTCTCCGGCCTCGTACCGGGCGCTGTGGTGACCACGGAAGTGGCGATCGAAACCGTCGCGGCGCCGGGGGCGTCGCTACCGGTACTGGCCACAGCATCCTGGCCGGGCGGCCGCGCGAGCCAGGAGGCTGCCATCACCGTGGCCGAGCCCGGCTGGGTCATGTGGATGGTGAGCCACTTCCACTACGACCCGGTGTGGTGGAGCACGCAAGGTCAGTTCACTCAGGCGCGGCTGCTGCTACCTGACGCATCCGGCCAGCTGCCGGAGGTGCGGACGGCGTTTGAGTTGGTCCGGCTGCACCTGGACGCGGCTCGCCGCGACCCTGACTACAAGTTCGTGCTAGCCGAACTCGACTACCTGAAGCCGCATTTCGACGCTCACCCGGAGGACCGTGCCGACCTGCTCGACTTCATCGCGTCGGGCCGGATCGAGCTCGTCGGCGGCAGCTACAACGAACCGAACACGAACCTGACCTGCGCCGAGTCCACTATCCGCAACGCCGTCTACGGCATTGCCTACCAGCGCGACGTGCTCGGCGGGAATCCGCGCACGTCCTGGATGCTGGACGCGTTCGGCTTCGATCCCGGCTACCCCGCCATCATGGCCGCGGCTGGCCTCACCAGCTCGTCCTGGGCCCGCGGACCATTTCACCAGTGGGGTCCGCGCCGGTCAGTCGGCGACAACGCGCTGATGCAGTTCGCCTCAGAGTTCGAGTGGCTGTCACCCGACGGGACTGGACTGCTGACCGCTTACATGGCTAATCATTACGGAGCCGGCTGGGTGCTCCACCAGGCCAAGACCCTGGTGGACGCCGAGGCTGCCGCGTACGAGCAGTTCCGCCAGCTGGCGCCAGTCGCGGCAACACGCAACGTGCTGCTGCCGGTGGGCGCCGACCATGTCATCCCGGCTCGCTGGGCTACCGCCGTTCACCGGGACTGGAACTCGCGGTACGTCTGGCCCAGGTTCGTGACCGCACTGCCCAGCGACTTTTTCGCTGCGGTCCGCGCCGAGGTGGCCGACCGCGATATCTGGATCACGCCGCAGACCAGGGACATGAACCCGGTCTACACCGGCAAGGACGTCACCTATGTCGACACCAAGCAGGCGCAGCGCGCGGCTGAGACGGCCGTGCTCGACGGCGAGCGGCTTGCCACGCTCGCCTGGCTGGCCGGGGCCGGCTACCCGGCCGCCAGCCTGGATAAAGCGTGGCGACTGCTGGTGTTCGGCGCGCATCACGATGCCATCACCGGCAGCGAGGGCGATCAGGTCTACCTCGACCTGCTCGGCGGCTGGCGGGAAGCCTGGGAGCGCGGCAGCCAGGCCCGCGCGGCCGCGATTTCCCATTTGGCCGGCCTGGCTGACACCAGGAGCCTGGCTGACAGTGCGCTATCGGCTGCCACCGCGGCACAGTCCTGGCTAGCGCAGGCCGGGGCAGCACCCGCCTCGCCGGATCCGCTGGCACTGTTCGTCGTCAACTCGCTGTCCCTGGACCGCACCTCGATGGTTCGCGCCGAGCTGGAGCTGCCGCCGGGCTGGCCAGGCCTGGCTGAACGTGTGCGACGACACTGGGGCCGACGTGCCGTTCCTGGCCGAGGGCGGCACGACAGCGGCCGACGGCGGGTTGCGAGCGGTCACTATTACATTCCGTGCCACGGTGCCGGGCGTCGGCTACCGCTGTTTCCTGGTCCGGCCATCAGACGCGGCGAGCGCCGCGGGCGGCTGGCAGCCGCTGGACGCCAACGCCCCGTTCCGGCTCGAGAATGAGGTTTTTGTCGTCGAGGCTGACCCTGACCTCGGCGGCACGCTATCGCGGGTGCTGGACAAACGGTCCGGGACCGAGCTGCTGCAAGCGGCCGGCGGCGGCAACGAACTGCTCCTGCAGCCTGAGCATCCGGCCCACCCGCGCTGGGCAGAAGGCCCCTGGCTGCTCTGCCCGGCGGGACCCGGTACCGGCAGCACCGCGCGAACCGCGCACGTCCGGGTCGAGCGCTGCGGCGTCGGCGGACGGCTGGTCGCCGAGCTAGAGCTCGCAGGCTTGCAGGTAACGCAGGAGACGCTGCTCTGGGACGGCGCCGACCGGGTCGAGTTCCGCACCCACGTAGACGGCTCTATCGGGCAGGACCGCCTGCTCCGCGTGGTGTTCCCGGCGGACGTGCCGGGCGGGCTGCCGGTTTACCAGACCGCCGTGGCCGTGATCGGGAGGCCGCCTGGTCCCATCGACAGCGACGTTGCCGAGCACCCGTATACCCTGGACAGCCCCGCTAGCGAATGGCTGGCGATCGGGTCCACCGCGGCCGTGGCGGTGACCGGCGCCGACGGCGGGCGTCAGCTGCAGGCAATCGGCGTCGCCGAGGTTGTCGCGCCGCCGACCCTGCGCGGCGCGGCCCGTGACCTGATCGCTGCGCTGGCCGGACAGGGCGTCACCGCGACCTGCTCGGTGCCGGGCGGTCCACGCTACGGTTACCAGGAACTCGACTCCAACCTTCCCGACTTCCGCATCTGCCTGGGCGGCCCGGCCGAGAACGAGCTGACCGCCAAGGTGCTGGCCACGGCCGGCCCGGAGGTGGCAGAGCAACTGGCCATGCAGCTGGCCGGGCACGGAGCAGCCCGGCTGTGGCTTCCGGCAAGCCGCAGCCGCGCCGACGCGTTCGCCGCTGGCGCCGATCTGCGCGGGCCTCGGGATCTGCCGGTGCTGATCGTCGCCGCCGGGGACCTGGCGGCCGAGACCGCGCAACTGGTCGCCGACCTGGCGGATGCAGTGATCGAGGCGAGCGGATCGGCCGGCTCCGCCGAAGCCGGCGATCGGCCGGCGGGCCAGGAACCGCGCTGGCGGGCCACAGCGTGGCCCTGCTCAACCGGGGCACGCCGAGCGGCCTGGTTACTCCGGGCGGGCTGCTGACTATGGCGCTGATGCGTGCCTGCAGCACCTGGCCTTGCGGAGTCTGGATCGACGGCAAGCGGCGCACCACGCCGGACGGGTCCAGCTTCGCCTGGCAGCACTGGAGTCATACCTTCGAGTACGCGCTCACGGCGGGCACCGGGACCTGGCGGACGGCTGGCTTCGCCTCCGCTGGCCAGGATTACAACCATGACCTCCTGGCGGTGGCGGCCGGGCTGCATCCCGGACCGCTGCCCGCCAGTGGTCGCCTGATTCACGTCGAGCCGCCCGAGGCGTTGCTCTCCGCACTCAAGCCGCACGGCAACCCGCTGGCACCAGGAGGTCAGCCCGATACCGCGGACGGCGTCACGGTGCGGCTGCGTGACGCCGGCGGGACCGGCCCGGTCGCGGCTCGGGTCGGGCTGTTCACCGGAGTTGCTGACGCGAGCATCACGAGCTTGTGCGAGGACAGCACTGGCCCCGCAATCCAGGTCTCCGGCGGCCAGGCGGTTGCCACAGTTCCGCGCGCCGGACTGGCAACCGTTGCGCTGACCCCTGATCCGGCCGGACTGATAGCCGCCAGCCGGGACAGCACAGCGGCAGGCGCGGAGGCTCCGGCGGACACTTTTGAGCCGGCCCAGCCGGTCTTTGCCCGGTACTGGCTGCACGGCAAAGGACCGGCACCAGCCGGCAACATGCCCGTCGCGGTGCACTTGTCGCCTGACATCGTCGCACTCGACGACGGGCAGCCCGGCCTGCTCCGCCTGACCGTCGCGTGCGGCCCCGAGGGGGCCGCCGGGCGGATCCGGCTCGTGGCGCCCGACGGCTTCACCTTTACCCCTGCCGGGCCACTGGGTTATCAGCTCGGCCCGCTGGGCCAGCAGGCGTTCGACGTGACCGTGACCGCGAAGCAAGGGACCCAGCCAGGCCGCCGCTTTGTGCAGGCTCAGATCGAGGATCTGTCCGGCCAGGTCATCGAGGACAGTGCGCTGATCGCGATCGGCCAGCCGCCGCCGCCGCGGCTCGATCTCCCGCTGGACCAGGTGGTGGCGATGCAGCAGGCCGCCGAGACTGCGCTGGCCGGCGAAGCCGACGTCAGCCTCATCACTCCGTCACTGGTGCTGCGGCCCGGCGGATCCGGCTCTCTCGACGTGGCCATCCGGAACCGCGCTGATTCCGCTATTCACGGGGAGGCACAACTCATCTCACCGTTCGGCAGCTGGCTCCAGACGGCCCCGTGGACCGCCGGATTCGAGATCGACGCAGGTGACGAGCAGACGCTGCGCTTTGCGGTCGATATGCCAGCCGCCGCCCGGCCGGGTGAACGCTGGTGGGCAATCATCAAGGTGATGTACTTCGGCCGGCTGCAGTACAGCGAGCCGGCCGAAGTAACCGTCGGGTAACACCGATAGGTAACATCCGGCGGTAAACGCTGTTTTTACAATCTCGGCTTGCGTCGCATGCGGGTGAGAGACTAGACCTGATCACCCGAAGACCTACCGAAGTTGCTATGACCGCAGAAACAGTACCCCGCCTGGGCAATCTTCCCGCCGAGCCGAACAGCTTCGTCGGTCGCGAGCGTGATCTTGGCGATCTGACGCTGCTGCTCAGTAACGTGCGCGCGCTGACGCTCTGCGGCCCCGGTGGCATCGGCAAGACCAGGCTCGCCACCCGGCTCGGGTGGCAGCTAGCCGGCGAGTTCCCGGACGGTGTCTGGCTCGTGGAGCTTGCCGATCACGGCGACCCGGCACATGCGGTACGGCGGGTGGCGGACGTGCTCGGAATCAGTGAGGAGCCCGACCGGCCGGTCGCCGAGACCCTCGTGGACGCCCTGGGCGGCCGTGAGCTGCTGCTCATCCTTGACACCTGCGAGCACGTCGTGGCGGCGATCGCCAATCTGGTCCGCGACCTCATTGCCGGCTGTCCGTTGATCCGGATGGTCGCCACCAGCCGCGAACCGCTGCGGGTGCGCGGCGAGACCGTCTGGCGGGTGCCGCCCCTTTCGCTGCCAGCACCGTCACTGCCAGCACCGCCGTTGCCGGGCTCATTGCCCGGTTCGGGTACGGCGCGTCACCAGCCGCTGTCCGCGTCGCCGGCAGCGGATACCGCGCTCGCCGCTGCCGCTGAGTACGAATCGGTGCAGCTCTTCGTCGACCGGGCCGCCGCAGTACGGCCCGGCTTCACGCTCACCGCCGGCAACTGCATGGCGGTCGTTCAGCTATGCCGCACGCTTGACGGCGTCCCGCTGGCGATCGAACTCGCTGCAGCGCGAATCCGGGCACTGTCGGTCGAGCAGATAGCGGCCCGGATCGATGACCGGTTCCGGCTGCTTGCCTCCGGCGACCGGACCGCGCCGAGGCGGCAGCAGACGCTTCAGGCAGCAGTCGACTGGAGCTTCGAACTGCTGACAGAAGACGAGCAGATCCTGCTCAGGCGGCTGTCGGTGTTCTCCGGCTGGAGCCTGGACATGGCCGAGCGGGTGTGTGCCGATGACCGGATCAGTGTCGACCAGGTGCTCGACTTGCTTGCCGCGCTGATCGACAAGTCGCTCGTCGCGCTCGAGGATGAGCTGGCGGGCGATGCCCGGTACCGGCTGCTCGACACGATCAGGGAGTACGCCTCGGCGCAACTGACCGCGGCCGGCGAGCGGGCCGAATTCCGCCGTCGGCACCGCGATTACCTGCTTCACCTCATCGAGGACGTGACCGGCCAGGCGTTCGTGCGGGACGTGCTGCTGTGGGCTGAGCAGATCAAGAGCTTCCACCGGCTGGCCGCGGAGCAGGCGAACCTCCGGGCAGCGCTGTCCTGCTCCGTCGACGAGGCCGACGCCGAGAAGGGCTTGCGGCTGTGCTCGGCCCTGCGGTCCCCGTGGGTAGTGCAGGGCGATGTGACCGAAGGCCTGGGCTGGTTCGGCACGTTCCTTTCCATGCCCGGGCAGGTGCCGGCGAGCGTCCGCGCTCGTGCCCTCATGCTCGCGGCGGAGCTCGCGTTCGAGCATCAGGACTATCCGGAGGCCGGTCAGCGCGCGGCGGCGGCCGTTGCGATGAGCACCGCCTACCGCGCTGCCTGCCCGGCCGGTGCCCTGCGCATACTCGCCCTCATCAGCCTGCGCGCAGGAGGCCAGGAGTCGCTGGCACAGGCGAATGCCGCTGTGACTGCGGCCCGTGAGTACTCCGACGAGTGGGAGGAAGGCCTGGCGTTGTCCGCTCAGGCAACGATCCTGGCCCGCGGCGGCGAGCTGGCCGGCGCCCAGTCGTCGTACGAGGCAGCGCTCGCCCTGCTGACCGGGAACAACGGCTGGGGCGTAGCCCACACCCTCTACGGTCTTGGCAGCCTGGCCAGGGCGCGCCGCGACAATGCGGCGGCCCTTCGCCACTTCAACAGCGCGCTGGAGATGTTCGAGGAGATCGGCGCCCGGACCGAGATGGCACGGTGCCTTGCTGGCATCGGCTGGGTTTGCCTGGCCAGTCTCGATCTGCCCACCGCCACCGCCAGCCTGACGCGGAGCCTGGAGCTCAGCATGGCTACTGGTCAGCGGCTCGGCATCGCCCGCGGGCTGGAGGCCTTCGCGGCACTTGCGGTAGTGCAGCACCAGGACGTTGCTGCCGTCCGGCTGGAGGGCGCATCGGCTGTCGTGCGCGAGGCCGTCGGCCCGGTGCGCTCTGCATCCGCGCAAGGCCGGCTCGATGGCCTGCTCGTATCGGCTCACCAGCGGCTCGGCCCAGCCAGGACGGCAAGCCTGACGGCCGAGGGCCGCAGGCTGAGCATGCACGAGGCGGTCAGGTACGCGCTGACAGCGGTCGGCACGGTAAGCCAGCCGCCCG
Source organism: uncultured Actinomycetota bacterium (assembly GCA_963831615.1). Classification (GTDB taxonomy): domain Bacteria; phylum Actinomycetota; class Actinomycetes; order Streptosporangiales; family Streptosporangiaceae; genus JAJYUU01. The sequence goes on from CAWHQU010000013.1 coordinate 397,607, forward strand.
GCGCGGCAGCTGGTTCGGGCCAGGGCACTGCGGCGCTGCCGCTGACGCAGTCGGTCCTGACCGCCAGGGAGCAGCAGATCGCGATGCTCATCACGCGCGGGCTCTCCAATCGCGGCATCGCCGAAGAGCTTGTGATCAGTCCGGCAACGGCCGCCCGGCATGTCGCGAATATTCTCGGCAAACTCGGACTGAGCTCGCGCGCACAGGTGGCCGCGTGGGCGGCCGACCAGCGCCCGGCTAACGGCCGGGATTCTGGGGTGCCCGGACCGGATATGTAGCTGCCTGCCAGCTGTGCACGCTGGAGCAGCGCACCATGTAGCGCACGGGGGCCCGGGCGCAGAGCCAAACTGCCTTCGCAGCCGACGCCGTGCGGTCGGCGCCTGACCGTCTACACAGTCAGGTGAGCACGCATGCATACCGGAATGGGCAATTCAGCCGATGTGCGCAAGTCACGATTTACCTAACGTTATGCCCGAGACCCGCGGTCACCGGCGCGGCCAGCCATCGGAGGGGGATGGCTGGCTGTCCGGTGGCTTGCCCGGCGCCGCCGGTGTGGCCCGATCCGGCCGTGGGCCCGGCCGCGCAAAGCTGGCGGACGGGACCAGCGGCCGGATACATAACCAGCTACACATTCCTGATGATGTGCCCCTGTAGTCCGGTTGCGTACCGTCGGCGATGAGGGGTGCAGCGAACTGGCAGCAGGGAGGCGGAGGCGGTCAGGTGGCCAGCTCGAGCCTGAACGGGGAAATGACGGCGACGCAGCGGCTCGTCGAGCTGGCGGCCGCGTTCGGCTGCCGTCCCGCCCTGGTGAGCGGAAACGCTGGCGAACTGTACTCATTCGCTGAGCTGGCGGTCGCGATCCAGCGCGCAGCCGCAGGCCTTGCCTGGCGCGGGCTGCGGCCACGCGACGTTGTCGGTGTGTACGTGCCGGACGCAGCCGCATACGTGCTTGCCTGCCATGCGATCACCGCCGCGGGCGGCATTCCGTGCCCGGTAAGCCCACAGCTGTCGGTCGCGGAGACAGCCGGCCAGCTTGCAGATTGCGGCGCCCGGATGCTGCTGACCGCTCAGCCGCTGGCCGCCGCCGGGGCCGCCGCGGCTGACCAGTCCTGGGTGCGCCAGGTGTTCTCGTTCGGCGACGCGCCGGCCGCGACCCCCTTTAGCTCGCTGCTCGGCATGGGCTCGCTCTACCCGCCAGCCGCCCGCCCGCACGACCTTGCGCTGCTGCCGTACGTCCGGGGCTCTGACGGGGCGCTGCACCCGGCCGGCCTGACCCACGTCGACATGGCCGCGGAGCTGGCGGCGCTGCGCGATGCCGCCGACATCAGCGCGGAGGACGTGGTGCTTGCCGCGCCGCCCACCGGCGATGGCAGGTCCTACACCGCATTTCTCGACCACGCACTGCTGCACGGCGCGACGGTTGTGGCAACCAGCACTGACGAGTTGTCGGCTGCCGCCACTGCCCACCGCGGAACCGCTGCCATCGTCCCGCTCGGCGTCGAGGTTCAGGGCACCGGGCCGCTGCGGCTCTTCGCCATCGCATCCTGACCGCCGCGCGGCGGCTTCCCGTATATCGTCGGCGCGAAAGATCCGGCCGGAAGTCGTTCCGCCCGACCCGGGGCTAGAATCGCGGAGGCCGGTTCTCGAACGGTGTGCTCAGTACGATCGTGGTGTGCGTTGACACGTTCGCCGCGGCGCGAATCTCCTGCAGGAGGTCCTCAAGCTCGCGCGGCGACTCTACCCGGACCTTCAGGATGTAGCTGGCCTCCCCGGCGACGCTGTGGCACGCCTCGATAGCTTTCAGGTGGGCCAGCCGCTCCGGCGCGTCGTCGGGAGCCGCGGGATCGAAGGCTCTGATCGACACGAACGCGGTGAGCGGCAAGCCGATCTCTTCTGCATTGATGACCGCGCTGTAGCCCTTGATGACGCCGCGCTGCTCTAGCCTTCGAACCCGCTGCTGGGCGGCTGACACGGACAATCCGGTGCGTCGGGCAAGCTCGGTAAAGCTCATCCGGCCGTCATCCGCGAGCAGCGAGATGATCGTCTTGTTGATCTCCTCCACCCGGCAACGTTAACGTGCCGCTCCGCCTGCCCGCGCAGGCTTGCTGGGTAACGAAACGATAACGGACTTTACGCTCCCGTAACATGACCTTCCGCCGCATAGCCACTGGCTCGCCTGCCAGGTACGCTCCGGCGAGAACGGCCCGGCTGGGCCGGGCTGGCAACACGACGGAGGGCGCATGGCGCAGATCGTGCTTGACGAGGTCGACAAGGTCTACCCCGGCGGCGTCAAGGGCGTCGACGGGCTGACCCTGAACATCACCGACGGCGAGTTCATGGTGCTTGTCGGGCCTTCCGGCTGCGGGAAATCCACGGCGCTGCGGTCGATTGCGGGCCTGGAGGAGATCACCTCCGGCACCATCAGCATCGGCAGCCGGGTAGTCAACGACCTGCCGCCGAAGGATCGCGACATCGCGATGGTGTTCCAGAACTACGCGCTCTACCCGCACATGACAGTCGAGCAGAACCTCGCTTTCGGTCTTCAGCAGCGCAAGACACCTAAGGACGAGATCAGGCGGCGGGTCGCCGAGGTCGCCAGGATGCTCGGCCTGGAGGACTACCTCAAGCGCAAGCCCGCCGCATTGTCCGGCGGCCAGCGGCAGCGCGTCGCCATGGGCCGCGCGATCGTGCGCGAACCCCAGGCGTTCCTCATGGACGAGCCGCTGTCCAACCTCGACGCCAAGCTCAGGGTTTCGATGCGGGCATCGCTGTCTCAGTTGCATGACCGGCTCCGCGTCACGACCGTCTACGTGACTCACGATCAGGTCGAGGCAATGACGCTCGGCCAGCGAGTCTGCGTGCTCCGCGATGGCAGGCTGCAGCAGGTCGATACGCCGCAGGCACTCTATAACTCGCCGGTCAACCTCTTCGTGGCCGGCTTCATCGGCTCGCCTGCGATGAACTTTGCCAGCGCCCGACTGGTCCGCGACGACGGGCCTGCCGTCGTCTTCGCTGGCCATCGGCTCACGGTCAGCGAGGCGCTGCTGGCAGCCAAGCGCGGCCTCGACGGTTACTTCGGCAGGGACCTGATCCTTGGCATCCGGCCGTCCGATTTCGAAGACGCCAGCTTCGCCGAGCCATCGTGGCCGCGGCTCCAGATCCAGTCCAGCGTCACCGAGGAGCTCGGCAGCGAGATACACGTCATCTTCGCGATCGACACTCCCCCGGTTCAGCACGCCAGCATCACCGACGCGCGAGCTGGTGAGGACGACGAAGAGGCAATCCCGCTCGCGGACAACAAGACGCTGTGGACCGCACGGGTCGCGGCGCGCAGCGGAATCAAGCCGGGCGCGTCCGCCACTCTCGCGGTCGACACGTCGAACTTGCAGTTCTTCGACCCGGCAAGCGGGCTGTCGATCGGCCACCCCGCAGGCGGCTAGCAGGCGCTCAGGGACCGAGTACCGTCACGGCGGGCAGCCGGCCCGGTAGCCGGAACGGCAGGATCCCGGCGACGGCTGCCACGCCGACGGCCAGCGCGACCGCGGTGGCTAGCGTCCCGGCCGACGGCGGGGTGCCGATGCCGGCGCCAAGTCCGTACAGCCGTGACACCGCACTGATCAGAGTGATGGTAACCAGGCGTCCGGCGATCGTGCCGATGGCGACGGCGATCAGCGCCAGGACTGTCGTGCGGGTCATGAGCACAGCGCGGACCTGCAAGGGGGTGAGACCCATGGCCCGCAGCACGCTCACGTCCCGCAGCTGATCGCGATAGCCGAGCAGGGACGTGGTCACCAGGCTTGTCAGCCCGATGACTGCGAGCACGGCGATCAGCGCGGCAACCGCTCCGCGCACGACGCCGAGCTGATCGGCAGGGTCAGGTACCTCCGCAACGCCGAGCCGCCGCTGCGAGGCGCGCGTCAGGCGGGCAACTGCCGCGGCGGGGCTCACTCCCGGCCGCAAGATCAGGCTGTAAAACCCGATCGGCGTGGCCGCGCCCTCGTCGGTCAGCGTGTCCCGGCCGTAGGCGAGTACCTGACCGCCGTACTGCGGGTCGATGATCCGGCCGACGATGCGGAAGGTGACCGGGACGCCGCCGAACCACATCCGGACGAACTGGCCCAGCTTGAGCTGCAGCGAGCTGAGCAGGGCGGCGGTCGCGACGGCCTGCTCAGGGGCGTGATACAGATGGCCCTGCACGACGTGGAACGGGTAGGGCTGTCGTGAGGTGCCCATGCCGAGGGTGGTAATCGTGGTCGTCTCCCCCGGCACCAGCGCCTCCGCCTGCACGCAGGTATACGCCTTCAGCACCTGAGGGTCGGCGCGGATCAGCCGGAGCGTCTCGGCCGCCGTCAGCGGGCCCGGACTCACGGTGACCTGGGCGGCAAGCCCGATGTCGGCCGGATGGCGCTGGACATCATCGAGCGTGGACCAGAACCCGAGCCCGATGGTGATCATCATCATCGGCAGGGCAAGCCCGCCGATTGTCAGCGCGGCGGGCAGCCTTCGCACGAAGGCGGATCTGGCGCCGAGGACGAGAGCGGGCGGCGTTCGTGCTGCCATTGCGATGCTCGCCAGACGGGACAGGTGCCCGCCAGGCAAGATGGCCCGGACCGCGGCGATCGGTCGCACGCGGCCCGCCTGCCAGGCAGGCGCTGCCGTTGCCAGCAGCACGGCAGCGAACGTGCCGCAGAGGATGACTGCTGCCCAGCCGCCGGCACCGTCGCGGCAGCCGCGCCGACGCCTGGCACGCCACCCAGCAGGGCCGGCATCAGCAGCCGCGCTGCGATCAGCCCCGCCGCGATGCCGCATCCGGCCAGCAGGGCATGCTCGGAGCACATCATCGTGACGACCTGAACGGGGGTGAAGCCGAGCGTCTTCAGCATGCCAAGGTCGGCGGTCTGCAGCAGGACGCGACCACTCGTGACGTTGACGATGGCCAGCAGTGCTGCACCGAGCGCCATCAAGCCGAACAGCGCGAGCAGCAAGCCCAGCAGCGGATCCCGCCGTGCCATGGACTGCTTCACCTGCTGCCAGGTCGACACGCTTCCGACCGCGCTGCTGCCGAGCTGAGTGACGACTTGCTGCACCACCAGGCCGGTTGCGGCCGGATTGGCAATCCGCAGGCCGACGACTTCCTCGGTGTGACCCGCATTCGGCTCGATCTGCCGCAGCATTCCGGGTAGGACCCAGATCAGGCCCGGCGTCTGGTCTGGGTAGAAACCCTGGTCCGCCGTCTGCGCGAGTCCGATGACACGGACGCGGACGCGAGCGGTCTCGTCCACGTTGTCGAGCTCCAGGACGGAGCCAATCCCTGCGTGGATCGCCTGCGCGAACGTCTCCTCAAGTACGACGCCAGTCAGCGAACTGCCCGCCAGCCACCGCCCCGACACCTCCAGCGGCCTGCCGATCGCCGGCAGCTTCGGATTCATCGCGCGCAGCTCGACCCGGGCGTGCTGGCCGCCGGCCGTGACGGTCGCTGCCGTCGCGGAGTACGGCCCGGCGATGGCCTCGATGCCGCCCACCTGCGCCCGGAGCCTGCGGACGCTGGTACCGGGCGACAAGTGCAGCCAGATCTGTGCTCCCCTGGTCGCGGTGAACAATCCCTGCCACGGGTTCGTCGCGCCTTGCAGCAGGCCAGCAGACAGCAGCAAGGCGGTGACCACGCCTGCCGCCATGGCAGCGACGACAACCGCGCGCGCCGGGCTCGCGCGCAAGTCCGCGCGAATCCACCTGACCATCGCGTGCATGCGTTAGCCCCGCAGCTTGAGCACGTCCGGCAGCGGGGTCGGACGAGGCGGCGCTGTCATCGGAGCGTCGTCAATGACCATGCCGTCGAACAGGCTGATAACCCGGTCAGCGGCGCTTGCCACCCGCAGGTCGTGCGTGACCAGCATGATCGACTGGCCGTCGGCGTGTACCCGGCCGAGCAATCCGAGCACCGCCCGGCTCGCACCGCTGTCCAGGTTGCCAGTGGGCTCGTCGGCCAGCAGCAGCAGCGGCCTGTTCGCCATGGCCCTGGCCAGCGCCACCCGCTGCTGCTCGCCGCCGGAGAGCCGGGCGGGCGCTGCGTGCGCCTTGGCCGCCAGCCCGAGCTCGCCGAGCAGTTCCTTACGCCTGGCCTGAGCCTGCTTGCGGCTGGCGCCGCCCATGATCGCCGCCAGCTCCACGTTGTCAGCCACCGTCATGTTCGAGACGAGGTTGAAGAACTGGAACACGAAGCCGATGTGCCGGCGGCGCAGCACGGCCCACCTCGCCTGGCTCAACTGGTCCACGCGCTGGCCGCCCAGCCAGATCTCGCCGCTAGTCGGCCGCTCGAGGCCGCCCAGCATGTGGAGCAGCGTGGACTTGCCGGCGCCCGACGGCCCGGTGATAGCCGCGAACTCGCCATGCTTGAGCGCTAAGTCGGCGCCGCGCACCGCGGTGATGGCGACTCCATCGCCGGCGAAGGCTTTGGTCAGGCCCGCCGCCCGGAGCACCAGCTCGCCGTCACCAGTCACACGAAATCCTCTTGACACCGCTGCAGCCAGTCCAGGTCGGCTTGCAGATGCAAAATCGCGCCTTCGATAAGCAGCTTCGGTATCCGCCGGTCCGCCGCGACGGCAAGCTCAGACAGGCTCCGCAGCTGCAGGAGGTAGTGCCGGCGCTGCCGGTTGATCAGCCCGAGCCGGTCGGACGTGCCTGCCATCGGGCTCAGCGCGAGCTTCATGAAGAACTCGTCCCGCACCCGCGGACCCTCGCTGGGTTTGTCTATCCACTCGATCACAGCCTCACGACCGGCATCGGTAAGCTCATAGACACGCTTGTTCGGCCGGGTCGTCTGCACGACATCCTGGCTGCAGACCAGGCCATCCCGCTCCAGCCGCTGCAGCGTCACGTAGATCTGGCCGATATTCGGGGCCGGGTATGCCTCGCCGAATATCTGCTCAAGCTGGCTCTTCAGCTCATAGCCGTGCGCGGGCTCCTTCGCCAGGAGCGCCAGCAACGGCATTCGCATGAGATTGCCCCTTCCTGCCGCTGATCATCATGTTCGCATATGGCACCGGAAGCTGCACTGGCTGTTACGACCCTTCTTGCGGCCGCTGCACAAGCAGATTGTTCATTGACTCATACCTAACTGACGTATATAACAAGCATGTACTGGTCGACCCGGAGAATTAACCCTTTGGTAACTTGCTGGTGCTAATAGCCGGGTCGCCGTCGCGCTGGCAGAAGGCGGACACGTGCAGCAGGTCGGGCGCGGCATCGGGCTGGTGGCGACGCTGCCAGCTGGACGGCTGCGCCGACCGCCGGCCAGGCGGCCGGGCATCGCCAGGGTGCTCACGGCGAGCATTGCCTTAGCCTGCCTGGCGGTCAGCGGCTGCTCCCTGATTGCCGACGCCGGCCAGGCCGGAAGTGCAGGGCCGGATGGCAGCGCAGCCGCGCGGACCAGTGCCGGCGCGACCGGGCCGATCACCTTCGCAACCGGAAAAGTCGACACCGGCTACCTCCGGCCGCTGATAGTCGAATGGAACACCCGGTACCCGAGGCAGAAGGTCACGCCGATCTACCTGCCCGACGATGCTGACGATCAGTACGCCCAGCTAGTCGCCAATCTGCAGGCGCACAGCACCGTCTACGACGTGATGAGCCTGGACGTCATCTGGACTGCAGAATTCGCCAGCAGCGGCTGGATCACCCCGATCAGCAGCAAGCCTTTCCCGCTCAGCCATTTCCTGCGCCCAGCGGTCGCGACGGCAACCTACCAGGGACACCTGTACGCGGTGCCGTTCACCAGCAACGCCACGTTGCTGTACTACCGGAGCGACATCCTGGGGACGGCCGGAGTCAAGCCACCGAGGACCTGGGCACAGCTAGCGCGGCTGGCGCGCACGCTGGCCCCGCGGTACGGAATGGGCGGCTACGGCACCCAGCTACAGGCCTATGAAGGCCTGACCGTCAACTTTGCCGAGGCAGTCCAGTCAGCCGGCGGCTCACTGCTGTCCGCCAACGGCGCCGCCGTGACCGTGGACAGCCCGCAAGCGACGGACGCGCTGACCTTCCTGGTGAGCGGATTGCGCGGCGGGTGGATACCGCAGGCCGCGCTCGGCTGGAACGAGGAGGACTCCCGGCAGGCTTTCGAGGCCGGAAAGCTGCTGTTCCTCAGCAACTGGCCGTATGTCTACGGCGAGGCGAGCACGCCATCGCCAGCCAACAAGGTGGCCGGCAAGTTCGGCGTTACCGCGCTGCCGGGGCGCCGCGGCCCCGGCTCCAGCACTCTCGGCGGCGCCAATCTCGCTATCAGTACGTACGCACCGCATCCGGCGACCGCGCTGGCGTTTATCAAGTTCCTCACCAGCATGAGCAGCGAACGGCAGGTGCTGCTCCGCTCGGCTCTCCCGCCCGTCTGGACCGCGCTGTACAGCCAGCCGTCCCTGATCCGGCGCTTCCCGTTCCTGCCGGTTCTCAAGCAGGCCATCCTGACCGCCCGGCCGCGCCCGGCCATCGTCGACTACAACCAGTTCAGCCTCGCCATTTCCAGCGCCGTGCACCAGGCGCTCGCGCAGCGAGTGTCCGTGCGGGCGACGCTCACCGAGCTCGCAGGCGAGCTCAGGCAGATCATCCGCTCCGGCTAACGGCCAACCCCGCTGATCACCGATCAGGCCATACCGAAGGAGAATTCATGCGAAGAGTATTGCCCGGCCAGAACAGCTGGCTGCGGCGGCGGACGACATTCTGCGTTGCAGCCGTCGCCGGCATTGCCGTCATCCCTCTGGCCGCCTGCGGCAGCAGCAGCCCGTCCTCGACGAGCAGCACCGGCTCCAGCACGTCAGGAACCATCGTCTGGTCAGCCAGTCCCATCGTCGGTGTCGGCGCCAACGACGTCCGGAACGTGTTGATCAAGGCATTCGAGAAGGCCTACCCGAAGATCCACGTCACGCTGGTATCGGCGTCCACGCAGACCGACACCAACCGGGCCACGCTGGCGACCGAGATCTCCGGCGGCTCGGCCACTCCCGACGTGTTTATGGGCGACGTGATCTGGCCGGCCCAATTCGGCGCGCACCAGCTGGCCATCCCGCTGTCCAAGTACTTGCCGGCCAGCTACTTCGCCAGGTTCGCGCCCGGACTAATCCAAGGCGCCACGTACAAGGGCCAGGTCTATGGCTCGCCGCTGTTCGAGGACCAGGGTTTCCTGTATTACCGCAAGGACCTGCTCGCGAAGTATCACCTGGCGGTACCGCAGACCTGGGAGCAGCTGGAATCGGATGCGAAGACGGTTCAGGCAAAGGCCGGCATCAAGTACGGCTTCGTCTGGGAAGGCGACTCGTACGAGGGCCTGACCTGCGACTTCATGGAGTACCTCACCGACGCTGGCGGCACCGTCGCCAACTCCGGCTACAGCAAGGCAACCCTTGACACGCCGGCCGCGCTCAAGGCTGCCACGTTCATGCGCAGCCTGATTACCTCGGGCGTCACGCCGGCATCCGTCACCACGTTCCAGGAGCCGCAGGCGATGGACATCTTCGCCGCCGGGCAATCCGTTTTCCTGCGCAACTGGGACTACGGCTACTCCTACGCCACCACCCCGGCGACATCCAAGCTGACCACCAGCCAGGTCGGCGTCGCACCGCTGCCGACATTCCAGGGAATGTCCTACCCGGGCTACTCCAACATCGGCGGCTGGAATATGTACATCAACCCGCATAGCAAGCACATCGGCGTCGACCTCACCTTCATCAAGTGGCTGTCCAGCCAGCAGGCCCAGGACATCCTGGCGGTGAAGTACTCCGAGATCCCGACGGTGGAGTCGGTGCGGACTTCGGCCGCCGTCGTCGCGGCCAACCCCGTCCTCGCGATCGTGGGCAAGACCAGGCTGGTGCCGCGGCCGGCCGGCACGCCGAACTACCCGGCGCTCAGCACCGCGATCTACACCAACGTGAACGCCATCCTGGCCGGCTCGGTCTCGCCGTCGGCGGGTCTGGCAAATGCGCAGTCGCAGGCGAGCGCCGCCCTCACCAGCACCTCCAGCGGCGGTCTCTGACCTTCGGGCCGTCCCGGGCCGTCGGCGCGCGGCGCCCCGGCCCGGGATGGCGTCATCAGCGCAGCCGCGCCTCTCGTACCGGCCGCAGCCAAAGGACTGACCCATGACGACTATCTCCAGTGCTGCCGAGCAGCCGACCGCAGCCGTAGTGGCCCCGCCGGCGGGCCGTCCTGACGTCAACCGGAAGAAACTGGCCAGGCTTGGCTGGCTGTTCTCGGCGCCTGCCCTGATCTTCGTGGCCGCCGTGACCATCTTTCCCATCCTGTACTCCATCGTGATGAGCCTGCGGAACGTGCAGGTGTCCGGCGGCGGGATCCGGATGACCGGCATCACCGGCGCCAACTACTCAGCGGTCATCCATTCATCAGTCTGGCGCTATGCCCTCGGCTTCACGATCCTCTACACCGTCGTCACAGTGCTGGTGGAACTGGTTCTCGGCACCGTGATCGCGCTTGTGCTAGAGCGCCTGACGGCCGGACGTGGCTGGATGATGGCTCTGCTCCTCATCCCGTGGTCGATGATCACCGTCATCAACGCCGAAGTCTGGGCCTATATCTATCAACCGACCTACGGAGTACTGCAGGCCATCTTCCAAGCCGTCGGTCTCGGTCATCCCGACGTGCTCGGCACTCCCACGCCGGCGATCATCGGGATGATGGTGGCCGATATCTGGAAGACCACGCCGTTCGTGGCCATCATTGTGCTGGCCGGCCTGGTCATGCTGCCCGGCGATGTCTATGAGGCGGCCGAGATCGACGGCGCCTCCGGCTGGTACACGTTCTGGCACGTCACCCTGCCGCTGCTACGGCCCACCCTGGCGCTTGCCGTCATGTTCCGCGTGCTGCAGGCATTCGGGCTGTTCGACCTGCCCTTCGTCCTCACTAATGGCGGACCGGGAACCTCGACCACCTCGCTCGCAGTCCTCGGTTACCAGGCAATGTTCAAAAATCTCGATTTCGGCGGCGGCGCCGCAGTTGCCAGCACCACGGCCCTGCTCGTGCTGATCGGCTGCCTGATCTCGCTACGGACATTCCGCGTCCAGGTCGGGAAGGAGAACACCTGATGCGCAACCGCAAGCGAACCGGGTGGCGCCGGTTCATCAACGGTGTCAACATCGCCACGTTCCTGGTCGCGCTGTTCATCGGCCTGCCGCTCTACTGGCTGATCGCGTCCAGCTTCAAGACGCCGGTGAACATCGGCATCGACCCGCCGCAATACTTCCCGGACCCGCTGAGCCTCAGCAACTACAAGTCCGCCTTCGTCGACTACGACTTCGGCATCTACTTCCGCAACTCGCTGATCGTTACGCTGATCGCCACGGCGCTCGTCCTGTTCCTGGGAACGCTGGCCGGGTACGCCCTCGGCCGACTGCCGATGCGCGGCAAGTTCCCGATGCTGGTCGCGTTGCTGATGATCTCGGTATTCCCGGAGATTGCGCTCATCGCGCCGCTCTACATCCTGCTGGAGCACCTGCACTGGCTGGACAGCTTCCAGGCGCTGATCATCCCCTATACCGCGTTCAACTTGCCGTTCGCCATCTGGATCCTGCGCAACTACATGCTCGGCATCCCCAAGGAGATGGAAGAGACCGGCAGGATCGACGGCGCCTCGCCGCTGCGCACAGTCTGGTCGATCATCCTGCCGCAGGCGCTGCCAGGCATCTTCACCGCCGGCATCTTCTGCTTCACCGCTTGCTGGACCGAGTTCCTGATGGCGCTCACCTTCAACTCTTCCAATAACTTCCGAACCATCCCAGTCGGAGTTTCCCTGTTCGGGACGATCGACATCACGCCCTTCGCGCAGATCTTCGCCGCGGCCGTGATCGCCACTGTCCCCATCGGAATCCTCGTCTTCATCTTCCGGAAGTTCGTGATCTCGGGTCTCACTTCTGGCGCGGTGAAGGGATGACCCCGCGCCGCCTCGCCTGCCCCCCGAACCACCCGGCTAAGGAGATGCCATGGCCACTGTGAGCATGGAACAGGTCAACAAGGTCTACCCGAACGGATTCCACGCGGTCCACGATCTGAGCCTCGAGGTCGGCGACGGCGAGTTCATGGTCCTGGTCGGTCCGTCTGGCTGCGGCAAGACCACGGCGCTGCGCATGGTGGCAGGTCTGGAGGACATCAGCAGCGGGATCATGCGGATCGGCGAGCGTGAAGTCAACGACCTCTCGCCCAAAGAGCGCGACATCGCGATGGTGTTCCAGAACTACGCGCTCTACCCGCACATGACGGTTGCGGAGAATATCGGGTTCGCGTTGAAGCTGCGTAAGCTTCCGAAAGACAAGCTCGATGCCAAGGTTAAGGAGACTGCCGAGATTCTCGGGCTGACCGAGTGGCTGAACCGCAAGCCAGGCCAGCTTTCCGGCGGCCAGCGGCAACGCGTTGCGATGGGCCGCGCCATCGTGCGCGAGCCATCGGTGTTCCTGATGGACGAGCCGCTGTCGAACCTCGACGCGAAGCTGAGAGTACAGATGCGAGCCGAGGTATCCCGAATCCAGCGGCGCATCGGGGTCGCTACCATCTACGTCACCCATGACCAGGTCGAGGCTATGACCATGGGCGACCGCGTCGCCGTGATGCGAGCCGGAGTCCTGCAGCAGTGCGACAACCCGCAGGTGCTCTACGACCGGCCGGACAACATCTTCGTGGCCGCTTTCATCGGCTCGCCCGCCATGAACCTGTACGAGGCCGCGGTCGGCCACGGCGGCCAGTCGCTCAAGCTGGGCTCGCAGCAGATCGATCTGCCGCACGCCGTCACGGTGGCGCACTCAGGGCTTGCTTCCTACGAAGGGAAGAGCGTGGTCGTCGGGCTGCGGCCCGAGCACCTGCCCGCGGCCCAGGCCGGCCTGACTGGGCCGGTTCTCACCGGCGACGTGGACCTCGTTGAGGCGCTCGGATCGGAGCTCGTCATCCACTTCACCATCGACGCCAAGCGCGTGGTGGCTGAGGGCGCGCACGCCGCGGACGCCGAAGCCGCGACGATCTCCGGCGAAGGCGTCGCCAGGGTCGACCCCAGAACGCCGGTGAAGGCAGGCGACCGGCTGAACTTCACGGTCGACACGGACGGGATTCAGTTCTTCGATCCCGACTCCGGTGCGGCAATCTGGACCTAGTGCATAACCAGGTGCAGCCGACTTCCGGAGGAGGAAGCAACCGTGGCCGAGCGCCCATGGTGGCACGGCGCCGTGCTGTATCAGCTCTACGTCCGGTCCTGGCGCGACAGCAACGGGGACGGATACGGCGACATGCGCGGCATCATCGAGCGACTTGACCATCTGTCCTGGCTGGGCGTGGATGGCATCTGGCTGTCCCCGACGATGCCGTCGCCAGACCAGGACTGGGGCTATGACGTCAGCGATTACACCGGCGTGCATCCCGAGCTCGGGACTCTCGGCGACCTGGACGCACTGGTCGCCGCAGCTGCCGAGCGCGGCATCCGGGTGCTGCTTGACCTGGTCCCCAATCACACCAGCTCGGCCCACCCGTGGTTCCTCGACGCTGCCTCAGCACGCGACGCCGAGCACCGCGACTACTACGTGTGGGCCAACCCGGCACCCGGCGGCGGGCCGCCGAACAACTGGCTCGACTCCACCGGGCAGCCAGCCTGGCAGTGGGACGCTGCGACCGGCCAGTACTACCTGCACAACTTCCTGCCGGGCCAGCCTGACCTGAACTGGTGGCTGCCGTCCGTGCACGCGGAGTTCCGCGAGATCCTCAGGTTCTGGTCCGACCGCGGCGTAGCGGGCTTCCGCATCGACGTCGCGCACGGCCTCTACAAGGACGCCGAGCTGCGGGATAACCCGCCGTTGCCGCCAGGCGCCGGCAAGATGGACGGACGCTTCGGGCTCCGCCCCGTCTACAACGCCAACCGTCCCGAGACACACAGCGTCTACCGCGACTGGCGCAAGATCGCCGAGAGCTACTCGCCAGCCGCGGCTGCTGCTCGGCGAGACCTGGGTCGGCGATCTGGACAGGCTCGCGTCGTATTACGGGGATGACGACGAACTGCAGCTCGCCTTCAACTTCCCGGTCGCGTTCGCCGACTTCAGCGAGTCGGGGCTGGGCACAGTAGTCGGGGAGACGCTTGCCGCGCTGCCGCCAGGCGCGTGCCCGGTGTGGACCGGCTCCAATCACGACATCGGCCGGTTCCCCAGCCGCTGGTGCGGACGGCGACGAACGCAAGGCCAGGCTGGCGCTGCTGGTGCTGGCAACGCTGCCGGGCACGACGTGCTGTACTACGGCGACGAGATCGGCATGACCGACGTCAACGTTCCCGCCGAGCTCCAGCGCGATCTCATGACGCTCGGCGGGCAGAATCCGCAGGGCAACCGGGACCGCGCGCGGACGCCGATGCGCTGGGACAGCTCGCGCTGGCGGCGGCTTCAGCAGCCGCCGAGCCGTGGCTGCCGATCGGCCCGGCCGCAGTGAATGTCGCGGACCAGCTCAGCGACCCCTACTCGGTGCTCTGGCTGTGCCGGCGGCTGCTCGCGCTGCGCCACGCCGAGCTGGCGCGGCAGCACTCGCAAGCTTCGAGCAGCTGTCGGCGCCGGCGGGCGTGTGGGCGTACCGGACGGGGCAGTTGCAGGTAATCGCCAACCTGACCGACGATCCGGTCCCGCGGCCGGAAGACTTCGGCGAGCTAGTCCTGCGGACCGGGCAGGAGCAGCCGGAACTCGGCCCGTGGGAGGGCATGATCGCCCGGCAGCGCGTCAGCGAGAGTTACCGGCAGGCGGCAGGCCCGGCCGGTTACCAGCGTCATGAGCGGACGCTGGCAGCAAGTTCGCGGCCGATGACCATCCGCTGGATCTGGTTCGTGCCCTCGACGATCTGGAGCACCTTGGCCTCGCGCATCAGCCGCTCAGCCGGGAAGTCCTCGACGTAGCCGTATCCGCCGAGTACCTGGACCGCGTCGGTCGTCACTCGCATCGCCGTGTCGGACGGCCAGCAGCTTGGCCATGGCTGCCTGCTGGCCGTAGTGCTGGCCAGCGTCCTTGCGCCGGGCGGCCGACAGGTACAGCGCGCGTGCGGCAGCGACCGCGGTGGCCATGTCCGCGAGCATGAACTGCAGGCCCTGGAAATCGATAACCGGCCGGCCGAACTGGGTCCGTTGCCTCGGCGTAGCCGACTGCACAGTCCAGCGCTGCCTGTGCCACGCCGGTCGCGCACGCGGCAATCCCGAGCCGGCCCGCGTCCAGCGCGGCCAGCGCGATCGGGAAACCGAGGCCTGGCTCGCCGATCTGCTGCGCGGCCGGCACCCTGGCAGACTCGAATCGCAATTGCGCCGTGGCCGAGCTGCGCATGCCCATCTTGTGCTCCGGCGGTGCCGCCGAGACCCCCGGCTGTGCTCGCCGGAACGTGAAAGCAGCTGATGCCCTTGGCCCGGTCAGGCCCGGCGGAGTCACCGGAGGTCCGGGCGAACAGCGTGTAGAAGTCAGCCTGCCCGCCGTGCGTGGTCCAGGCCTTCACGCCGTCGATCACGAACTCATCGCCGTCGGCTACCGCCCGGGTCGCTAGCGCCGCTGCGTCCGAGCCGCTGCCCGGTTCGGATAGGCAGTAGGCGCCGAGCTGGTCTCCGCCGAGCATGCCGGGCAGCCAGCGGTCCTGCTGCTCGCGCGTTCCGGCGGTGGCGATCGGAAAGCAGGTCAGCGTGTGCACGCTGACGCCGAGCCCGATCGCCAGCCACGCCGAAGCCAGCTCCTCCACCACCTGCAGGTAGGTCTCATACGGCTGGCCGCCGCCGCCCACCTCCTCGGCATAGGGCAGGCTGAGGAGCCCGGCACGGCCAAGCGTGGCGAATACCTCGCGCGGGAACCTGCCGTCCTGCTCAGCGGCGGCGACCTTGGGCTGCAGCTCGTCAGTCGCGATCTCGCTGGTCAGTGCGAACAGTGCCGCTGTCGTGTCGTCCCTGATCTCCCGCTCGACGCCGGGCACTAGCCGCCCGCCAGGATCAGCTCGCGGCTCACGTTGTTGAGCCGCAGGCAGCCATCGGCGGTGCACACCACGATGTCCTCGATCCGTGCTCCGTGCGGGCCCGGGTAGATGCCCGGCTCGATCGAGAACGCGTGCCCCGGCTCCAGCACCTCGGTGTTGCCAGCCACGATGTAGGGGTCTTCGTGCGTTTCCAGGCCGATGCCGTGACCCGTCCGGTGCACGAAGAACTCGCCGTAGCCGGCCGCCGTGATCGGCTCCCGCGCTGCCGCGTCCACGGCCTCGGCCGTGACGCCGGGCCGGACTGCCGCGCAGGCGGCATCTTGTGCGTCCTTCAGGACCTGGTAATAGGCCTCAAACTCGGCAGGCGCCGAGCCGATCGCGTATGTCCGGGTGCAGTCCGAGCAGTAGCCGCTCGGCATGGTGCCGCCGATGTCGACCACGACTGCGTCTCCTGGCTGCAGGACCCGGTCGCTGGCGGTGTGATGCGGGCTGGCGCCATTCGGGCCGGATGCCACGATCGTGAAGTCGACGGTGACGTGTCCTTCGGCCAGGATCGCCTCAGCGATGTCGGCCGCCACGTCGCGTTCGGTGCGACCAGGCCGCAGCCAGCCCGCCACCTGAGCATGCACCCGGTCGATGGCATCGGCCGCCGACTGCAGCGCGGTGACCTCCGCCGGACTCTTGCGGGCGCGCAACTCCCGCAGGGCCAGGCTGGCCAGCTCCTGGCGGGCAGCTGGCAGCGCGGCCCGGAGGAGCAGCACCATCAGGGCCCACATGCGATCTGCCAGGCCCACCGCGGTTACCGCGCCGAGCCTGCTGGCGACCAGGGCATACGGGTCGTCGGTCTCGTCCCAGCCGACGATCTCCAGGTCCAGCCCGCTGACCGGAGACGCCAGCGCGGCCGGCACCTCAAGCCGCGGCACCACTAGGAACGGCGCCCCCTCCGCCGGCACTGCCAGGCAGGTCAGCCGTTCGAGGGCGTGCGCGTCGTAGCCGGTCACGTACCGCAGGTCAGGCCCTGGCGTCAGCAGCAACGCGTCCAGGCCTGCAGCACCGGTGGCGGCCGCGACCTCGCGCAACCGGGTGGCCGGGTATAGCCCCGTTTCCTGCCCATCGTGCTCCATTGCACTCCTCCAGCGGTTTCGGCTACGCATACCCCGCCCGCGCATCATCTCATTCTGGCGATCTGCGCCGGCATCGGCGACTTCTCAGGGCGCCGCGGCCAGCGCCGACAGCGCCCGGCCCAGCGATGATCCGAGGTCCCACCGCTGGTCGAGCTCAGCGATCCGGCCCGGGTCAGCGGGCACCGACGGCAGCTCTCCGCCGGTCAGCTTGACCGGCGCGTCGGTCGCCACCCAGACCACCGGCATGCAGGCCTCCAGGTAGTGTCGGGCCGCCACTAGCTTGGCCCTGCTGCCGGGCGGGAATCCGCCGTGGCCGGCATCGATCGCGGTCAGTATCGCCTCGACCGAGCCGAAGGACGCGGACCAGCGCGGCCGCCGTCTTCTCGCCCACGCCGGGCACGCCGGGCAGTCCGTCGCTCGGATCGCCGCGCAGAGCGGCGAACGCGGCGTAGACTTCTGCCCGGGATCTGGTATCGCGCGGTCACCGCCGCCTCGTCGACAAGTTCGAGGTTGGCCAGCCCTTTGGCGATGTACGCGACCCGGATCCTGCGCTCGTCGTCGACGAGCTGGAACAGGTCCCGGTCGCCGGTGACGACCTCGACCGGCTCGCTTGCCTGCGCCGCGAGGGTGCCGATGATGTCGTCGGCCTCGTAGCCGTCTGCCCAGGCCATCGTGATGCCGGCGGCTGACAGCACGTCGACGATGATCGGCAGCTGCATGGTCGAGGGCACCGGGCACCTGCTCAGAGCCGTCCGGGTTGGCCCGGTGTGCCTTGTACGACGGGCAGCGCCGCGACCCGGAACGCCGGCCGCCAGGACGCGTCCATGCACGCGATCAGCCGGGTCGGGTGCCGGGCCCGGACCAGTCTGGCGATCATGTCCAGGAAGCCCTTGACCGCGTTAACCGGTGTGCCGTCCGGCGCCGTCATGGTTTCCGGCACTCCGTAGAACGCGCGGAAGTACATCGAGGCCGCGTCCAGCAGCATGTTGGTGCCCACCCCGGCATCCTGTCAGCCGCGCCGGACATTCGCATTTCCCGCAGGTAGATGCATGAGCAGCAACGAATAGGCGGGCTCTATGGATCCATGGATTGTTGGCATTGGAGCCGGAGCCGGCGACGGCCGTAAGCTAATGTCCACCGAACCAGTAGGTAGTCCACCGGTTCAGTAGGCAGGAGCGAGACATGACGGTAATCAGTCCGGTACGAACTCGATGTCCCGCCGATCTGGTTGCCGGCATCCGCGCTGCCATCCAGCACCACGCGGACTGGCAGCGGACCGCTGAGCTTGCTGCGGACCAGCTGCGGCTGCACCTGCCCGGTGCCGGCATCCTGACCGCAGCCGAGCGGGCCGGCGACCCGGATGAGTACCGGTGTCACGTGCTCCACGTCGAACCAGACGGGTCGTTCTCGGTCACGGCCATGGTCTGGCGTCCCGGTCAGGTCACCCCGATCCACGACCACGTCACCTGGTGCGTCTTCGGCGTGATCCAGGGGGTCGAGTACGAAGAGCTATACGCCCTGTCGGACGACGGGAGCTACCTCAGGGAGGTCGGCCGCAGCCAGAACAACCACGGCGTTGTGAGCGGCTTCGCGCCCCCCGGCGACATCCACAGGGTCAAGAACGTCGGCGCGGACGTCGCTATCTCGCTGCATGTCTACGGCGCCGACATCACCCGCCTGGGCAGCAGCATCCGCCGCACCTACGATCTGAGGGTGGCAGAGCCGGCCGAGCTAGATAAGCCGCGACAGCTCCTCTTCCCATTCGCCGGGCCGCAACTGCTGACGCTGGCCGCTGGGCACGAACCCGAGCCGGCGATAGAAAGCCCGTGCGCGGTCGTTCACGTCGGTCACCCAGAGCCTGACCGACGTGCCGCTGGACTGGCGGGCAAGGTCACAGACCGCGCTGACTAGCTCGTCGGCGATCCCCTGGCCCCGGTAATCCGGCGCCACCCACATCCCGACCAGGTGCCAGCCTGTCGAGGGCTCCTCGGGAAAGCCGGTTGCCAGTCCGACGATCTCCTCGTCCCGCCAGGCGCCGAAGGTCCGGCCGGAACCCGCCCGTTCGCGCCAGGTCCCGTCGGTGAACGCCTCCTCGCGAGCAAGCGTCGAGGCGAACGCGTAGGGCGCTTCTGCAAGCGCGGCAAGCCGCGCATCCCTGAGCTGCCGCCAGTCCTGCGTTGTCAGTCCCCTGATGATCACCGAAGCCACGAGAACGAGATTGCCGGCTCACGCCGCTAGCCGCAACTCGTTAACCCGGTCAGCCCACCGACGAATAGGCGACCACGCCGCGGAGCAGCAGGTCCGCCGCCGCCCGCGCGGTCTTGCCCAGCTCGCCGCCGGAGTCGGCCACGGCGAGCTGGCGGAGCAGGTCGATGAGCTGCTTCATGGCGCGGACGAAGTCGCCGGCAGTGAGGTCTGGCCCGATCAGCTTCTCCAGGCTGGTGCCACGCGCCCAGGCATGCACGGTCCAGGCGAAGGACAGGTTCGGCTGGCGCAGGAACGACAAATGCTGGCCGGTCTCGACCGCGCTCAGCTCCTCCCACAGGCTGGTCATATCGGCGAGCACGTCACGGGGACGGCCGTGCGGCAACCGAACCGGACTAGCATCATCGGACCGCCGGGCCTCGAACGTCAGGGCAGAGACGCAGGCGGCAAGATCAGCAGGATCGAGACCGGACCAGGTGCCGCGCCGAAGACACTCGGCAGCGAGCAGGTCCAGCTCCGCATACAGCGCAGCGAGCCGCCGTCCCTCCGCGGTGACCTCATCGTCCTCGATGTAGTCCAGTTGCTCGAGCACCGCGCAGACCCGGCCGAACGTGCGCGCGAGCACGTGCGACCGGCCGGACACCCGTTGCTCGAGTGCCTCTGCCTCTCGTTCCAGCCGCACCCGCCGGGCCAGGTCACGCAGGTGCAACTGCATGTCCGGGCAGCCGTGGCAGGAGTGCTTTCGCAGCCGGCCGCGCAGCGCCTCGATCGCTGCCGCTGACGGCTCGCCCTGCTTGCCAGTGCGCTGCTGCCTAGGCAGGCTCCCGGCCGGCCAGCCGGTTCCGCACCGTCGACGCCAGGTCCTTGCGCGCGGCCGGCGAGCGCGGGCTGAACGAAGGCGGGATCCTGATCCGCTCGATGGCACTGACCGGTATCGGGAAATCGGCCACCGAAAGCCGCTTCACCTGGCGGTTCGCAGTCAGCACCAGCGGCAGCGGCCGGCCGTCGCCGCTGCCGCCGCTTTGCAGAACGACCGCGACTCCGGCCTGCCGGCCGCCCGGCACGTCGATGATGTCACCGGGCCTGAGCTTCTCCAGCGACGCCATCGCAGCCGCGTGCCTGGCCGCCGACTGCTGCCTCGACTCCTCGCGCTCCAGCTCACCGAGCTCACGCCGGAGCTGGTCGTAACTCACGATGTCACCGCGCTCGCAACTGACCGCGAGGGCGGCGATCTGCTCGCGCAGCGCGGCCGCCTGCCGTGCCAGCCCGACAACCCCGCGGTCGGCCTGGAACTGGGCGAACGAGGACTCCAGCAGCCGCGCCGCGCGTGCCCGGCCGACCTGGCCGACCAGGTTGACGGCCATGTTGTAGGTCGGCCGGAAGCTGGACGTCAGCGGGTAAGTCCGGGTGCCCGCCAGGCCCGCGACCGCTACCGGGTCGAGGTTCGGCTGCCACAGCACGACCGCGTGCCCTTCAACGTCGATGCCCCGGCGTCCGGCCCGGCCGGTCAGCTGGGTGTACTCCCCCGCAGTCAGGTCCGCGTGATGCTCGCCGTTCCACTTGTCGAGCTTTTCGACCACGACGGTCCTGGCCGGCATGTTGATGCCGAGGGCCAGCGTCTCCGTGGCGAACACGGCGCGGATCAGGCCGGCCGCGAACAGTTCCTCGACGACTTCCTTGAACGTCGGCAGCAGCCCGGCATGATGTGCCGCTATCCCGTTGCGCAGCCCGGTGACCCAGTCGCCGTAACCGAGGGCAGCCCGGTCCGTCTCGGCCAGCCGCTCTGTCCTGGCTGCGACAATCTTGGCGATCTCTGCCGACTCCTCCGGAGTCGTCAGCCGCAGTCCCGCGGCCAGGCACTGCTGCACAGCCGCGTCGCAGCCCGCCCGGCTGAAGATGAACGTGATCGCCGGCAGCAGGCCCTCGGCGTCCAGCCGCTCGATTACTTCCGGGCGGCGCGGTGGCCGGTAGCGCACCGGGCGGTAGCCAGCCCTGCCCGCGTGGCTGTCCCTGGCACCGGGACCGGGACGGCGCCTGGAGTCCCTGCTACCCAGATCGCGCTGCGCCAGGCGACGAAGCTCAGGGTTAACCGCCCCGTTTCTAGTAAAGAGGTCATAGAGCCTGCGCCCTGCCAGCATGTGCTGCCAGAGTGGCACCGGCCTGGTGTCGTGGACGATCACCGTCGTGCCGCCGCGCACCTGCTCCAGCCAGTCGCCGAACTCCTCGGCATTGCTCACGGTCGCCGACAAGGCCACCACCTGCACCGACTCCGGCAGCTGGATGATGACTTCCTCCCAGACCGCGCCCCGCAGCCGGTCGGCCAGGTAGTGCACCTCGTCCAGCACCACGTAGCCGAGGCCGCCGAGCGTGACAGCGACCCGGCGTACAGCATGTTGCGCAGCACCTCGGTGGTCATGACGACGATCGGCGCCTCGCCGTTGATGCTGTTGTCGCCGGTGAGCAGACCGACGTTGGCCGCGCGAGTACCGGTTGACCAGGTCGGCGTACTTCTGGTTCGACAGCGCCTTGATCGGCGTGGTGTAGAAGCACTTGCGGCCGCTCTGCCATGGCCAGGTGCACGGCGAACTCGCCGACGACCGTCTTCCCCGAGCCAGTCGGCGCGGCGACCAGGACGCCGTGCCCGCGCTCGAGCGCGTCGCACGCAGCTACCTGGAAGTCGTCAAACTCAAAGTCATAAAGCTGCCGGAACGAGGCCAGTCCCGGCCGGTCAGTTGCGTCGTCACGCTGACTGGCGCGGGAGCTCATGGCCCAAGACTAAGCGGATCAAGGTCTGGACAGCACTCCGGTAACAGGTGGTGGCAACCCCCAGGCCTGCCGGCGGCGGGCCTTCTATCGCCCAGGTCCCACATTTCACGGAGTTTTGCGGCTGGAACTCGGACAAACCCTCCCATGTCGCCGACAAAATCGATGAAATGTTGGCGCCGGGGGGCCGAGGCGAACTAGCGGAGCGCGCGGCTACTTCGGCGCGCGCGTCTCTTCGCCGAGTGGCTTGTCCAGGCCGTACTGGGCTACTTCTTCATCGGTCAGGCCGGGGAACTGCCAGGCTCCCGTGCCGGCTGCGGCGGCGGTCGTTCGCCCACGCGAAGATCTCGGCCGCCTCGACCAGGACCACGCAGGGCACTGCGAGCAGCAGCATGCTGAGCGGATCCGGGCTGGGCGTGAAGATGGCCGCGAACGCGAACACCAGGAAGATGATCATCCGGCGCCACTTGCGGAAGCGCTCGTGCGTCAGTACGCCAGCCAGGTTCAGCAGCACGAACACCAGCGGCAACTCGAAAGCGATGCCGAAGATCGTCAGCATCGCGCCCGCGTAGCTCAGGTAGGTGTTGATGGTGATCAGCGCTGTTGTGTCGGGTGGCACCACGTGCAGCAGGAACTGCAAGTCCGCGTGTCATCGCGAAGTACGCGATCGTGGCGCCGATCGCAAACAGCGGCACGGCCGCGCCGACGAAGTAGTACGCCCACCGGCGCTCACGCCGGTACAGGCCCGGCGCGATGAACGCCCAGACCTGATACAGCCAGATTGGCGAGGAGATCATGACGCCGACCGCGATCGAGATCTGCAGCTTCAGGAACAGCGGGTCGAACACGCCGGTGACGTAAAGCTGGCAGTGCGGGCCAGCGTGCCGATGGACTGGCCAGCGCGCCGTAGCCGCTCGGCATGACCGGGGCCTTGCAGTAAGGACGCTGATGAAGTTCCAGACACGGGGTAGACGAACCAGCCCGTGATCGAGCCCGAGTCAGTCACGGCCAGCGCGATCTTGATCACCCGGTTGCGGAGCTCCCGGATGTGCTCCATCAGCGGCATCCGGGCGTCAGGATTGGTCCGCCTCGTCAGCCCCAGATCCGCGCTGCGGCGTCCGGGCCCAGCCCATCGCTCTACCACGGCCATCTCAGCAGGGCAGTTAGATCGGCCGGGTCGGTCTGCGCCTCGGAAGGCTGCCCGCCATTGCGGCCGGCACTCTGCCGCTGCAGGTCTGCTACCTGGCGCTGCAAGTCCAGCTAGCTGCTGGGCGGTCTGGTCGGGCGCGGCGACTGCGGGCGGCGACGACGGCGGGCGGCGAACGGCTGGGCCACGAGTCTGGCCCGGGAAGTCTGACCCGGGAGTCCTGACCGACGGGTTCGCCGCGCAGTCGTGGTCGTCCAGCGTGCAGGCCCTGCACCGACCTCTTGAAGATGTGCATCGACTCGCCGAGCGACTTGGCCGCTCCGGGCAGCCGCTTGGCTCCGAACAGCACCACCAGCACGATCACCAGGATGATGATGTGCCAGGGGGCAAGTGCATCGCCCATCTCAGTCCCCATTCAGCGGAGCCGGTGCTCCTCGTCATTGATACCCGGAGTCTACACGCGAGATCTATGCAAACTGGCGAACGTATCGGGGGTCCCGCAGCGAAGTGTCCGGTCCGTTAACGTGAGGTTTCAGTCTCCGTTGCGGGTGATCCCGATCACGCAAAGTGACCTCAGTCACGCATAGTGATTGAGTGCCGCGGTGGCATCAGCGATGACCTGTTCTGCCAGCTCCGGCGGCGATATCACCCGGCCCGCCTCGCCTAGCCGCAGGGCGAGCCTGCGCACCCACTGCGTGTCCGGCGTACGCAGCCGGATCCGCAGCCGACCGTCGGCCAGCTCGTCGATCTGCTCGCACGGGTAGTCCTCGGCCACCCAGCGGCCCGCGGCGGCAAGCTCGAGCTCCACCTGCACGTCCTGCGGCGACGGGCGGAACAGTCCGTGGTCCACGTCGACGTGCTCGGCGCTCGCCGGCACCTCGCTGGCTACATCCAGCACTTCGATGGCCAGGATCCGGTCCAGGCGGAACAGCCGGACGTCATCCGCCCGGCGGCACCAGCCTTCCAGGTAGCTCCGCCCCTCGACGACCAGCAGTCTCATCGGGTCCACGTCCCGCTCGGTCGCCTCGTCCCGGCCCGGTACGTAGTAGCGGATGTGCAGGCGCCTGCCGCGTCCCAGAGCATCGGCGACTTGGGCGGCTGCCGACTGGACGGAGCCGTCGGCCTGCACGGCAATCTGCGCGCTCGGCCCGGCAGCGCTGCCGGCCGCTGACTCGAGCTTGGCGATGGTCCGGCTCAGCGCCGTGCCGTCGCTGATGCTCGGCAGTTTGAGGTCAGCCAGCATCCGCAGCGCGATTAGTAGCGCGCAGGCCTCGTCGACGCCGAGCCGCAGCGGCCTGGCGATCGCCTCGGCCTCGCTGACGACGATCTCGCCGCCCTCGTACGACAAGTCGATCGGGCAGTAAGGATCGGGTGAGCGGAGCTCGACGCACCACAGCAGGTTGAGGTCGTCCACGAGTTCGCGCTCGGTCACCCCGAACGCGGCCGCCGTCTCCGCCATCCCGACCACGTTGCGGCTCACCACGTACGGCACCAGCGCGAGCAGCCGCTGCAGGCGCTCAGTCGCCGTGCCAACCGTGCTTGTTTTCTCTGGGCTTGTTTTCTCTGGGCTTGTTCTTTCTGGCCCGGTCCTGACCTGGCCGCTGCTGTCCGCGCCCTTGCTGTCCGCACCCTTGCTGTCCGGTACGGGCGGCCGCGCTGATGCGTCCGCCGTCACGCCAGCACACCCTTCAGCTGCCGGATCACCGCGTCGCGCAGGTCGGTTGGCTCCAGCACGACAACGTCGGCACCGAAGGACGCCAGGTGCTCGCTCCACCAGCCGGTATCGGTGTAGGTCAGCTCGGCCACGTCCCAGCCCGGTACCTGGTCCGGCTCGATGCTGATCGCGTGCCGCCGCAGGCCATGCCCGGCGCCCGTGCGAATCCGCAGCAAGCAGGTACGCGTCACTGGCTGCTCGACGTCCCAGTCCCGGACGGCGGCCCGTACGTCCGTGCCGGGCGGGACCGCAACCGAGCCGGCCGGCCCGGTAAACCTCACCTGGCCGTCGATCCGGCTGAGCCGGAACACCCGCTCGGCGTCACGGTCGAGGTCCCGGCCGACCACGTACCAGCGACCGCGGCGGTTGACCACGCCCCACGGCTCCAGCTTGCGCCGCTGGGCGTTGCTGCGGCCAGCGGCCCGGTAACCGAAGGAGACCGGGCGACGGTCCCGGACGGCCTCCCAGAGCGGCCCGAACGCCGCCTCTGGTGTCTGGACCCGCGGCTCGATTCCGGGCTGTGTCAGGTCCTCGGCGTCGATCCCGGCCGCCCGCAGCTTGAGCAGTGCGCCTTCAGCCGCGCCGGCCAGCTCGGCCCGGCGCCAGACCCGCGCGGCCAGGCCGAGCACCGCGACCTCGTCCGGTTCCAGCGTGATCTCCGGCAGTTCGTAAGCCTGCTGCGGGATCCGGTAGCCGTACTCGTCGTCACCTGGCGAGTTCGTCCCCGTTTCCAGCGGAATGCCTAGCTCGCGCAGCTCGTCCTTGTCGCGCTCGAACATGCGCTTGAACGCGTCGAAGGACGCCGGGTACCCGGGCACTGCGTCCCTGATCTGGGTGGCAGTCAGGTACCTGCGCGCGGACAGCAGGCAGACCACCAGGCTCAGCAGCCGCTCCGTCTTCCGCCTCGACATCGCCATCCCTTCTCGCGACCGACGCTACCCTGCCGGAGTGATCAGGTGGCGTAGTGGCGAGG
This sequence comes from uncultured Actinomycetota bacterium, assembly GCA_963831615.1. Lineage (GTDB taxonomy): Bacteria > Actinomycetota > Actinomycetes > Streptosporangiales > Streptosporangiaceae > JAJYUU01. The sequence goes on from CAWHQU010000013.1 coordinate 423,487, forward strand.
TTTCCGCGCTCGGCCAGTCGTGGCCAGGCGCCCAGGAGCTCAGCGTGACAGTCGCCGGCCGAACGTGCCGGCGCTTGCGTATCGACGAGGCTGACCGGCAGGCCGGAACCGGGCGACCGGGTCCTGCTTAACACCACCGCGCTGGAGCCTGGGCCTGGGGACCGGCGGATACGCGCTGGTCGTGGCCATCCCGGACCGGCTGCCGCCCGATCCGGCCAGACCAGGGCATCTGATCAAGGCCAGGTACACGCCGCTGCAGGCTTGCGTGCCCGGCGCCGACGAGCAGGGCTCGGAGTACCACGACGTGCTGCGCGAGGCAGACGATCTGGCCGGCTTGCCGGTCGTCGTCGCCGACCTGCACTCCGCGCTGCCCGCGATCCTGGCCGGTTACCGGGCTGACCGGGCCGGGATCGCCCCGCGGATTGCCTACGTCATGCTCGACGGCGGTGCGCTGCCCGCGTGGTTCTCCCGCTCGGCGGCGGCGCTCAGCGAGGCTGGCTGGCTGACTGGCACGGTCACGGTCGGTCAGGCTTTCGGCGGTGACATCGAAGCCGTCAGCCTGCACAGCGGCCTCCTTGCCGCCCGCCACGTGCTCGGCGCCGAGCTCGCCGTCGTGACCCAGGGCCCGGGTAATCTCGGCACCGGCACCCGGTGGGGCTTCTCCGGCGTCGCGGCCGGCGAGGCGCTCAACGCGGTCGCGGTGCTGAGCGGCAGGCCGGTCGGGCTCGCTGCGGATCAGCGACGCCGACCCGCGCGAACGGCACCATGGCATCTCTCACCACAGCCTGACCTGCTACGGCCGGGTCGCACTGGCCAGGGCCGACATCGTCGTGCCCGACCTGGGGGCGAGTTCGGCGCCCAGGTACTGGCCGCGGCGCAGCCGCTGGCGGTCAGGCACAACCTGGTCCGGGTCAGCGTCGCCGGGCTGGCGGACGTCCTGGCGGACTGCCCGGTGCAGCTGTCCACCATGGGCCGCGGGCCTGGAGCAGGACCTGGCCTACTTCCTCGCCGCGGCGGCGGCCGGCCGCCACGCGGCGTGCCCTGGCCGCTGGACCCGGCACACTCAGCCAGGGCTACGACCTCGAGCGATCGTGCGTCCGCGTGGTCCTGCAGGACGCCGCCGGACGGATCCTGCTGTTCCGCGCGCAACTCGCGTCGCGCAGCCGCGAGCACTGGTGGGAGCTGCCCGGCGGCGGCATCGAGCCGGGCGAGAGCTACCAGCAGACCGCGGTGCGGGAGCTCGCCGAGGAGACCGGCCTCGCTGGTCAGCCCCGCCCAGGTCGGCCCGCCGCGCTGGCGGCGGACATCGACCTGGACCGCACGCGGGGTCAGGCGGCTCCAGCACGAGGTGGTCGTGGCGGTGCGGCTCGACGCCGACCAGCCGCCGATCACCGACGGCGGCCGCACGCCCGAGGAGCTCGAGGAGTACGTCGAGGCCCGCTGGTGGGACGTCGCCGACCTGCTGGCCAGTTCCGAGCGTTTCTACCCGGGCCTGCTGCCCGAGCTGCTGCCGGCCTTCCTGGCCGGCGCCGAGCTGACCGAGCCGTTCGAGCGCTGGAACTAGGCTAGCGGGCTCCGCCGCCAGCACGTCGATGACGAACACCAGGGTGTCGTTCTTCTTGATGCCAGCGCTCGCCTGACCGCCGCTCGGGCCGTAGCCGAGGACAGGCGGGATGACCAGCATGACCCGGCTGCCCACCGGGACGCCGATCAGCCCGTCGTTCCAGCCCGTCGATCACGCCGCCGCCGAGCTGGAAGCTGAACGGGATTCCGTCCGGCTGATTCGCAGGACGGCCAGGTCGTGCTGAACACCTTGCCGGTCCGCCAGATGGAGCCGACGTACTGCGCGACCACGGTTTCGCCGTTGGCCAGCTTGGGCCCGGTGCCCTTGATCAGCGTGGTGACCGACAGCTTCGACGGCGGGCGAGTTCTTCGGTACCGAGATGACCGGCGCCTGGCCTGCCTCAGCCGTCACCGTCGGCAGCTTGCCGCCGCCGTTGGAGACCTGCGTCCCGCTGGCCGACTGAGTCGCCGAGAACTGCTGGATCAGGTCGATCACCCACACCAGGGTGTCCTTGCCGGTGACCTGCAGCTGCGATTCGCCAGCCGTGCCGTAGCCGTACTTGGGCGGCAGGACCGCGACGATCCGGCTGCCCAGGTGCGCGCCCTTGAGCGCGTCGCCAGGCCTGGCAAGGCCCATCTGCGCGGGGATCATCTGCGGACCGGTGCCGAACGTGCTTTCGAGCAGGGTGTGCTTCGTGCCGCTCCACTTGTAGAGCGCGACGTTGGCCAGCGCGTTGTCCGCGTTGCTCAGAGCCGCGCCGCTGCCCTTGATCGGCGTGCTGACGACCAGGTTGGCGCTGGCCTTCTGGGCCGGGATCGAGACCGACGGCGTCTTGTCGAAGGTACCGGACACCTTGACGGCGGCGTTCGCGTCGCGTGGCGGCGGACGGCCCGGCCGAAGACCCGCAGCCGGCCAGGGCAGCGCAAGCGGCAAGCGGGACCAGCAGGGCTGCGGCGATGCGGCGCATGTGATTCCTCAGCGTTGGGATCAAGGGACGAGTCAGCCTACCGCCACCGGCCGACTGCCTTGTGCCAGCATCGGTGACCACCCGGTTACGAAAAGTTGACAAGAAGATTGCCGGAACCGGCCAGCCGGGCCGGCCGCTGGCAATGCCGGGCCAGCCAGTGGCTACATGCCGGCGATCAGCTTCTCCACCCGCTCGTCGACCGAGCGGAATGGGTCCTTGCACAGCACCGTCCGCTGCGCCTGGTCGTTCAGCTTCAGGTGCACCCAGTCGACGGTGAAGTCACGCCGCCGCTCCTGCGCCCGGCGGATGAACTCGCCGCGCAGCCGGGCCCGCGTGGTCTGCGGCGGGATCGACTTGGCCGCGAAGATGTCCAGGTCCCGGCAGACCCGCTCGACCGCGCCGCGCTTCTGCAGCAGGTAGTACAGGCCGCGGCCGCGGTGCACGTCGTGGTAGGCCAGGTCGAGCTGAGCGACCCGGGGTGAGGCGAGCGGCAGGTCGTGCTTGGCCCGGTAGCGCTCGATCAGCTGCAGCTTGGTGACCCAGTCGATCTCCCTCGCCACCAGGCCGAGGTCGCCGGTCTCCACGGCGCGCAGCGTTCGCTCCCACAGCTCGAGCACCCGGCTGGTGACCGCGATCCGCGCCCTTGCGCGCGATGAAGTCCTGCGCCTTGGCCAGGTACTCCTGCTGGATGTCCAGCGCGCTGACCTCGCGGCCGTTGGCCAGCCGGACCCGGCGCCGCCCGGTCATGTCGTGGCTGACGTCCCTGATCGCCCGGATCGGGTTCTCCAGCGTCAGGTCGCGCATCACGATGCCGGCCTCGACCATGCGCAGCACCAGGTCGGTCGCGCCGACCTTGAGCAGCATGGTGGTCTCGCTCATGTTCGAGTCGCCGACGATCACGTGCAGCCGCCGGAAGCGCTCGGCGTCGGCGTGCGGCTCGTCCCGGGTGTTGATGATCGGCCGGGACCTGGTCGTCGCCGACGACACGCCTTCCCAGATGTGCTCGGCCCGCTGGCTGACGCAGTACACCGCGCCCCGCGGGGTCTGCAGCACCTTGCCGGCGCCGCAGATGATCTGCCGGGTCACCAGGAACGGGATCAGCACGTCCGCCAGCCGGCCGAACTCGCCGTGGCGGCCGACCAGGTAGTTCTCGTGGCAGCCGTAAGAGTTGCCCGGCCGAGTCGGTGTTGTTCTTGAACAGGTAGATGTCGCCGGCGATGCCTTCCTCGCGCAGCCGGGTGTCGGCGTCGACGAGCAGGCCCTCCAGGATGCGCTCGCCGGCCTTGTCGTGCGTGACGAGGTCGATCAGGTTGTCGCACTCCGGCGTCGCGTACTCCGGGTGGCTGCCGACGTCCAGGTACAGCCGGGCGCCGTTGCGCAGGAACACGTTGCTGCTGCGGCCCCACGAGACCACCCGGCGGAACAGGTACCTGGCCACCTCGTCCGGGGACAGGCGGCGCTGGCCGCGGAACGTACAGGTGACGCCGTACTCGTTCTCCAGCCCGAAGATCCGCCGGTCCACTCTCCGTCCCCCGCTACCAGTCGACCGCGATGTACTTGGTCTCGGTGTACTCCAGCAGCCCGTCGTGCGCGCCCTCGCGGCCAAGGCCGGACTGCTTCACGCCGCCGAACGGCGCCGCCGGGTCGGAGACCACACCGCGGTTGATCCCGACCATTCCCGCCTCGAGCGCCTCCGCGACGCGCAGCGCGCGGCGCAGGTCACCGGAATACACGTAGGAAACGAGGCCGTACTCGGTGCTGTTCGCCAGCGCGATCGCCTCGCTTCGGGTCGGTGAACCTGACGATCGGGGCGACCGGCCCGAAGATCTCCTCGCACAGGATGCCAGCTCCGGCTGGCACGTTGTCGAGCACGGTCGGCTGGTAGTAGTAGCCGACGCGATCCGGGGCGCGACCGCCGGTCAGCACCGCCGCGCCGGTCGCCGGTCGCCGAGTCCACCAGCTCGGCGACCTTGTCCCTGGTGTCAGCGTTGACCAGCGGCCCGAGGTCCACGCCGTCGTCCAGGCCGGGACCGACCGTCAGCGCGGCGAGCCTGGCCGCCAGCTTGGCCGCAGAACTCGCCCGCGACCTTCTCGTGCACGTAGAACCGGTTCGCCGCGGTGCAGGCCTCGCCGCCGTTGCGCATCTTGGCCAGGAGACGCGCCGTCCACCGCCGCATCGACGTCAGCGTCCTCGAGGACCAGGAACGGGGCGTTGCCGCCGAGCTCCATCGAGCAGTTGGTGACGTAGTCGGCGGCCTGCTTGAGCAGCATCCGGCCGACCTCGGTGGAGCCGGTGAACGACAGCTTGCGCACCCGCGGGTCGGCCAGCACGGCCTCGGTCATCGGGCCTGGCTTCGCGGTGGGCAGAACGTTCACCACACCGTCCGGAACGCCCGCCTCGGCCAGCAGCTCGGCCACCGCGAGCGCGGTCAGCGGGGTCTCCTTGGCGGGCTTGAGCACCACGGTGCAGCCGGCCGCCAGGGCGGGCCCGATCTTGCGGGTCGCCATCGCGGCCGGGAAGTTCCACGGCGTGATCAGGTAGCTGACGCCGACTGGCTGCCGGGTGACCATGATCCGGTTGGCGCCGGACGGCGCGACCGACAGCGAGCCGTCGAGCCGGACTGCCTCCTCGGCGTACCAGCGGAAGAACTCGGCCGCGTAGAGGATCTCGCCGCGCGCGTCGCGCAGCGCCTTGCCGTTCTCGAGCACCATCAGCCGGGCTAGCTGCTCGGACCGCTGCGTCATCAGCTCATAGGCGCGGCGCAGGCACTCACCGCGCTCCCGCGGCGGCCTGGCAGCCCAGGCCGGCAGCGCCGCGGCTGCGGCGCCGACCGCGTCCAGGGCGTCCTCGGGGCTGGCGTCGGCGACCTCGGTGATCGGCTCCTCGGTCGCCGGGTCGATGACAGGCAGGCTTCCGGCTCGCCCGGCTGACCACTGCCCGCCGATCAGCAGCCCGGTAGGTGCGTCAATACCGGTGATGGTCGCCAGATCGGCTGTCACGCTGTCCTCCTGCCAGGATCATCGGGACCGCAATTGCGCGTTTCCCTGCCCTGACGCTACCAACACCCGGAGCGCTGTCATGATGCCCGATCCGGGCGCCGTCCACCCGCCGGAGGCATCGAGTTCCCGGCCGGGGGCATCGCCCTACCCGCCGGTGGCATCGCCGCTGCCGCCAGCGCCGTCGCTGGCCGCGCCGTTGCCGCCTGAGCCAGTGCCGCCTGTTTCCGCCTCGCCAGTAGCGGGCTCGTCGGCGGGCGACTCAGCCGTGGCTGACCCTGCCTTGGCCGAGTCGGCGCTGGCAGACTCGGCCAGCAGCGCCTCGAGCCGCGCGCCAGTGAGCCGCCGGAATGCCCGGTGTGTCCGGCTTCGCTCCAGTAGTGCGACTTCCAGCTGGGTGCTTGTCACCGGTTCGGCGTTCGCGCCGTCGCCCTGCCCGGCTCAGCGCCGCGATCGCCAGCGTCATCGCCGCGGTCAGCGACATGCCCGGCGTGTAGCTGCTCCTTGAGCACGGCCGCGACCTTGTCGGCCTGCGCCGCCCATCACGACGAAGCCGTGCTCGTCAGCGACCGAGCCCTCGAACGTGATCCGGTAGATCTCGTCCGCCTCGGCGGTGGGGCCGACCTCGGCCACGACGATCTCCACCTCGTACGGCTTGTTGCTGTCGGTGAACAGCGAGCCGAGCAGCTGCCCGTACCAGTTCGCCAGGCCCCGGGCGGTGACATCCTGCCGGTCGTACTGGAAGCCAGTCATGTCCGCGTACCGGACCCCGGCCTTGCGCAGGGTCTCGAACTCGTTGTAGCGGCCTACCGCTGCGAACGCGATCCGGTCGTACATCTCACTGAACTTGCGCAGCGCCCGAGACGGGTTCGGCGCGACGAACAGGATTCCGGCCTCGCAATCGATCACGACGCCGCTGCGGATCTGCGCGATGCGCTTGCGCGCGTAATCCGCCTTGTCCTTCATCACCTGTTCAGGTGACACGTAGAACGGCATCGACACCGCGGGTGCTTCCTTACTCGAGTGGGGTTATCAGGGGGTCAGCGGATCAGCAGGGACCAGCCGGGCATCAGGACGCGGTCGACCGTAGCGGCGCAGAGGGCCCGTCGGGTACCTCCATCCGCTCGGACACGACGGCCTCTGCGTACTGGGCCGCTTCGTCGTCGGTCAGCCGCCGGTAGCCATCCGCGCTCACCGTCGCGACCGACGGGAAGATGCGCCGGGACATGTCCGGGCCGCCGGTGGCCGAGTCGTCGTCAGCGGCGTCGTAGATGGACTGCATCAACGCGAGAACGACATCCTCCACGCTCATTCCGTCGCGGTACAGCTTCTTCAGCGCCCCGCGGGCGAAGACCGAGCCGGAGCCGATCGAGGCGAACCGCTGCTCGGAGTACTTGCCGCCGGCCACGTCGAAACTGAAGATCCGGCCCTGCTGCGTGTCTTCGTCGTAGCCCGCCAGCAGCGGTACCGCCACCAGTCCCTGCATGGCGCCGCCCAGGTTCGCGCGGACAAGGCCGGCCAGCCGGTTGGCCTTGCCTGCAAGCGACAGCATCCGGCCTTCGAGCTTCTCGTAGTGCTCGAGTTCGACCTGGAACAGCCGCACCATCTCGATGCCGATGCCTGCCACGCCCGAGATGCCGACGCAGCTGTACTCGTCGGTCCCGAAAACCTTGTCAAGGTCGCGCGAAGAGATCATGTTGCCGGCAGTGGCGCGCCGGTCGCCGACCATCACGACGCCGCCGACGCACTCCGCGGCGATGATCGTGGTGCCGTGCGGAAGGTCGGCAGCGCTCCCCGCGGCGCTTGTGCTGCCATCCGGGACGGATCCGGCTCCGTCGGCGTGCCGGAACCCCGGCAGCAAGTCAGGGGCTGCCATCGTGAGGAAATCGGTGAAGGACGAGGATCCGGCGGCGAGGAACGCCGAGTCCTGCCAACGAGCCTGAAGTTCAAAGCCGCCCACCGCGAAAGTCCTTCCGGTCTTGTGCCACCACCAAGCCGGGACGGCCCTCCTCCGGATGCCCCGGAGCGTGCGTTCCCGGTATAACCTGCCGCGCTCTCCGACCTTAATGCCGCCGCCGGCCGCGGCTCACCTCGGCACGCTGGCAGCTAACGGCGGCTTACTCGCCGCCCTTCTGCACATAGGACCTGACGAACTCCTCGGCGTTCTCTTCAAGCACCTCGTCGATCTCGTCCAGGATCGCGTCCACGTCGTCGGTCAGCTTGTCCTGCCGCTCGCGCACCTCTTCGGTCTCGCGGGCTTCAGTCTCCTGCTCCTCTTCGGTCCGCCGGGGCGCCTGCCGCTGTCCGCCAGTGTCCTTCGTCGCCATTCCGTAACCTCCGTGCCTCGCGGTACAGTCCGCAGTCCCAACGCTATCCTCGCCTGCTGGTGCGCGATCCAACCCTGGCGCACTGCATCGGTATCACGACGAGACAATCCATGGCCAGAGCAGACACACCGGATGACAGGTTGCGCGTCTGACTTGACCTGCTATGCGGGGGTACGCCTGATTAGCTCGGCAGGGCAGCGCGGGGAAGCGGCGGGCGCTACTGACCGGTGAGCGCCGCTACCAGCTCGGCCGCCGTCGCGCTGGAGTCCAGAAGCGCGCCCACGTGCGCCCTGGTGCCGCGCAGCGGCTCTAGCGTCGGAACCCGCTGCAGGGACTCGCGGCCAGGGATGTCGAAGATGACCGAATCCCAGGAGGCCGCAGCCACCGCCTCCGGGTACTGCCGCAGGCAACGGCCCCGGAAGTAAGCCCTGGTGTCCTCCGGCGGCTCGTCCATCGCCGCCACCACTTCGTCCTCAGTCACCAGCCGGGTTATCCGGCCGCGGCTGGCGAGGCGGTTGTACAGGCCGCGCTCGGCGCGCACGTCGGAGTACTGCAGATCGACGAGCTGCAGGCGGGGATGCCCCCAGGCCAGCCCGTCCCTGGACCGGTAGCCCTCCAGGATCTCGAGCTTGGCCACCCAGTCGAGCTCGCGCGAGGTGAGCATCGGGTCCTCAGCCAGCCGGGTCAGCACGCTTTCCCACCGGCTCAGCACGTCGCTGGTGACGTCGTCGATGTCCCCGCCGTACTTGTCCTCGCTGTACTTGCGCGCCAGCTCCAGGTACTCCATCTGCAGCTGGACCCCGGTCATCTTCCGGCCGTCGCGCAGCGTCACCAGGTGCTTCAGCGACGGGTCGTGCGAGATCGCGCGGAGCTCGGCGACCGGGGACTCGATGCTGAGGTCGGAAGCGAGGAACCGGTCCTCGATCATCGCCAGCACCAGTGCCGTGCTGCCGAGCTTGAGATAGCTGGAAATCTCGCTCATGTTGGCGTCACCGATGATGACGTGCAGCCGCCGGTACTTATCCGGGTCGGCGTGCGGCTCGTCCCTGGTGTTGATGATCGGCCGCTTGAGCGTCGTCTCCAGCCCGACTTCGACTTCGAAGAAGTCGGCGCGCTGGCTGATCTGGAAGCCTTCCTCGCGGCCGTCGGCACCGCGGCCGACCCGGCCAGCACCGCAGATGACCTGACGGGACACGAAGAACGGGGTGAGATGCCGGACGATGTCCGCGAACGGCGTGCCCCGGTTCATCAGGTAATTCTCGTGGCAGCCGTACGAAGCGCCCTTATTGTCGGTGTTGTTCTTGTACAGCTGGATCGCCGGGCCACTGGGCATAGCGCTGGCCCGCGCCGCGGCCTCGGCCATGACGCGCTCACCCGCCTTATCCCAGATGACCGCATCCAGCGGGTTCGTGCATTCCGGCGCGGAGTATTCCGGGTGCGCGTGGTCGACGTACAGTCGGGCACCGTTCGTCAGGATGACGTTCGCGAGGCCTAGGTCCTCGTCGGTGAGCTGGGACGAATCGGCAGTTTCCGCCGCAAGATCGAACCCTCTGGCGTCGCGCAGCGGGTTCTCCTCCTCGAAGTCCCAGCGAGCCCGGCGCGCCCGGGCCGCGGTAGCCGCCTGGTACGCGTTCACCACCTGAGAGGAGCTGACCATGGCATTGACGCCCGGCTGGCCGGGCACGGAAATGCCGTACTCGGTCTCGATGCCCATCACCCGGCGCGCGCTCATGTGTTAGAGCCTAATGCCGTCCCGGCCTGGGTGCCGCGCCGCGCCCTGCCGGACAGGCGCGGCGCAGGTGCCACCGCCGTTCCCGGATGCCAGCTTCCTCGCCTGCTTATCGCACGCCGGCCTGCTGCGCTGGACGCGGATCGCGGGCTTACAGGTACTGGCCGGTGTTGGACACAGTGTCGATCGACCGGCCCGCCTCGGTACCGCTCTTGCCGGAGATGAGAGTGCGGATGTACACGATCCGCTCGCCCTTCTTGCCGGAGATGCGTGCCCAGTCGTCGGGGTTGGTGGTGTTCGGCAGGTCTTCGTTCTCCTTGAACTCGTCCACGCACGCGGTCAGCAGGTGCGAGATCCGAAGCCCCTTCTGCCCGGTCTCCAGGAACTCCTTGATGGCCATCTTCTTCGCCCGGTCGACGATGTTCTGGATCATCGCACCGGAGTTGAAGTCACGGAAGTAGAGCACTTCCTTGTCGCCGTTGGCGTAGGTGACCTCAAGGAACCTGTTCTCTTCAGTCTCGGAGTACATGCGCTCGACCACTCGCTGGATCATCTCCGCGACGGTCGCAGCATCGTTGCCGCCGTGCTCGGCCAGATCGTCCGGGTGCAGCGGCAGGTCGATCTGCACGTACTTGGAGAAGATGTCACGCGCCGCCTCGGCGTCCGGCCGCTCGATCTTGATCTTCACGTCCAGCCGTCCCGGCCGCAGAATCGCCGGGTCGATCATGTCCTCACGGTTGGACGCCCCGATGACGATGACGTTCTCCAGGCCTTCCACACCGTCGATCTCGCTGAGCAACTGCGGCACGATCGTGTTCTCCACGTCGCTGGAAACACCCGAGCCGCGGGTGCGGAAGATCGAGTCCATCTCGTCGAAGAACACGATCACCGGCATGCCCTCGCTGGCCTTCTCGCGCGCACGCTGGAAGACCAGCCGGATGTGCCGCTCGGTCTCGCCGACATACTTGTTCAGCAATTCCGGGCCCTTGATGTTGAGGAAGAAGCTCCGCGGCTCCTTCCCCGGAGCGCCATCCGGCACCGGCAGCCCCGACTCCAGTGCGTCGCGCGCTGCCCGCGCAGCCACCTGCTTGGCAAGCGAGTTCGCGACCGCCTTAGCGATGAGGGTCTTGCCGCAACCGGGCGGGCCATAAAGCAGCACACCCTTAGGCGGCCGCAGTTTGTGCTCGCGGAACAGGTCCGCGTGCAGATACGGCAACTCGATGGCATCCCGGATCTGCTCGATCTGCGGGCCGAGCCCGCCGATCTCGTTGTAGCTCATGTCCGGGACTTCCTCGAGGATAAGCTCCTCGACCTCGGCCTTCGGGATGCGCTCGAAGACGTAGCCCGAGCGCGGCTCAAGCAGCAGCGAGTCACCTGCCCGGAGGGTGTGCCCGCGCAGCGGCTCGGCAAGCCGGGCGATCCGCTCCTCGTCGGCATGCGAGATCACCAGTGCGCGATCGCCATCCTCGAGGATCTCCTTGAGCATGACGACTTCGCCGACGCTCTCATAACCCTGGGCGATGACGACGTTCAGTGCCTCGTTCAGCACGACTTCCTGGCCGGGCCGCAGGTCGTCAAGCTCAACGCCGGGGCTCACGCTGACGCGCATCTTGCGGCCGCCGGTGAACACGTCGGCCGTGCCGTCCTCGGTAGCCTGCAGGAAGACTCCGAAGCCGCTCGGCGGCTGTGCCAGCCGGTCGACCTCTTCCTTCAGCGCGATGATCTGGTCGCGTGCCTCACGCAGCGTGCCGGCGAGCCGCTCGTTCTGGGCCGTGATAGCGGCCAGATTGGACTCGGCTTCGCGCAGGCGCTGCTCCAGCAGGTGCGTCTGCCGCGGCGAGTCGGCGAGCCGGCTTCGCAGGGCGGCAACCTCCTCTTCAAGGAAGGAAACCTGCGTAGTCAGGACCTTGACCTCGTCATCGTGCCGCCCCGAATGAACGCTGTCGTCACGAGAGGCCATGCCCCTCACCCCCTCCTGAGAGCCGAGTTACCTAGACCCTACCTATCCAAGGTCAATCCGTAACCTGGCGGCAGGCCCAGACTCCGCATTCTGCGTTACGATCCGGAAAACTCGCAGCCTGGTCTGGTGCGTTAGCTGATCGTCTCCCCCGGAAGCTTCGGCCTCATTCGTCTCCGTGGCAACACCAGCGCCGGATTTTTCTTCCAGCGGCACCCTGGCCAGCTCGCACAGGGCGGCCTTAGGGCCGCAGTCGCCCGCCCGAGCCTCTCGCGACTCAGCCTCTCGCGACTCAGCCTTCCAGCGCTTCCGCCTTCGCTGCCTCCGCTTCCGCGGCCTCGGCTTCGGCCGCCTCGGCGCCCTTAGACGGCCGGCGCCGTCGCGGCGGGGCAACCACGCCGTCAGCCAGCCGTCGCGCGGTTACCAGGAACCCGGTGTGCCCGACCATCCGGTGCTCGGGCCGGACGGCAAGCCCGTCAACATGCCAGCCGCGCTGAAGCGTCTCCCACGCCGCCGGCTCGGCAAAATTTCCCTGCTCGCGCAGCGCGCCAACAGTCCTTGCTAGCTGCGTCACCGTCGCCACGTAGCAGCAGACCAGGCCGCCAGGGATCAGCATCGCCGCGACGGCGCTGGCGTGCTCCCACGGCGCCAGCATGTCCAGCACCACGCGGTCCACGCCGGTGAGCCCGGTCGGCTCCAGTTCGCCGACAACAAGCTGCCATGCCGGATGCGGGCCACCGAAGTAACGCTCCACGTTGGCGGCCGCGATCTCGGCGAAGTCCCCGCGGCGCTCGAACGACGTCAGGCTGCCGTGCTCGCCGACCGCCCTGAGCAACCAGCATGACAGCGCACCTGAGCCGGCGCCGGCCTCGACGACTCGCGCGCCAGGGAATACGTCGGCGAGTCCGACGATCTGCGCCGCGTCCTTCGGGTACACCACGGCAGCGCCGCGCATCATCGAGATCGAGTAATCCGCTAGCAGCGGCCGGAACGCGATGTACGGAGTGCCGCCGGCGGATGTCACCAGGCTGCCTTCAGGCCTGCCGATCAGGTCGTCATGTGCCAGCGCGCCCCGGTGTGTGTGGAATGACCGGCCGGCAGCCAGTACCAGCCGGTGCTGCCGGCCCTTCGGATCGGTCAGCTGCACCTGGTCGCCGACCTCGAACGGACCGCGGGGATGCTTGATCACGGCAGTCAGGCTAGCGCCCGACCAGTGCTCGGGTCCCGGTGGTCAGCGATGGGGCGCCTGCCAGCGTCACACCCCGGTACCGGCGAAGGCGTGGTCCAGGTCGGCGGTGGACAGCACGCCGTAAACCTGACCCGACGGCTCGACCAGCAGGTACTCGGAGGCTGGAGCGCGCCGCACGGCCTCGATCAGATCCATCCCGGACAGGTCCGCGGACAGGATCATGTCCGGGTCCAGCGTGCGGGCAAGCGAGCCAGCGTCGACCCACGGGCGACGCTGCTCGGGAGTGGCGATGACTGCCCCCTCGTTGACGATCGCGATCGGCTTGGCGTCGTGGTCAACTACCACCAGCGCCCTGGCCTGGGCGAGGTCCGCTCGCCTGATCGCCTCGGCGAGCGGCAGGCTAGAGGGGATCGGGATCGCCCGCCTGGCCAGCGCCCGCGCCTGCAGGGCGGGCAGCCGCTGCCGTACCCGCGCTGACCGAAGGGCCTGGCCAGCGCTCATCCACATGAACGCGGCGACCGCGATCAGCCAGATGCCGGCGCCGCCGTTCGCGAAGCCGATCTCGCTGTCGGGGTTGACAAGCACGGCCGCTACGAGCGCGATGCCGATGACCCGGCCAGCCCAGGCCGCGAGCACGGTCGAATAGCCGCTCTTACCGGTCAGCTTCCATAGCACCGCGCGCAGTACCCGGCCGCCGTCGAGCGGCAGCCCGGGCAGCAGGTTGAAGACGCCGACCACGGCATTGGCGATGATCAGGCGGTCGACCAGCACTCCGGCAATGCCTGGCGGATTGAACAGTTTGTACACGGCGAAGCCGAGCGCCGCGAGGAGTATCGACATCGCCGGGCCCGCGGCCGACACCAGGAACTCCTGGCCAGGGGTCGGCGGCTCTTGCTCGATCTCCGAGAAACCGCCGAGCGGGTAGAGCAGTATGCGCCGCACTGGCAGCCGGAAGGCTCTGGCGACCATGCAGTGGCTGAGCTCGTGAATCAGGACGGAGAGGTAAAGCAGGACGACGAAGGCAACCGCCACCAGATAGCGCGCTACCGACCCGTGGACGGTTCCGGTGGGCAGGCTGTTGGAGTTCGAGTAGAGCACCACCAGTACCGCAGCCACGACGAACCAGTACGGCGAGATGAACACCGGTATACCGAACGGCCTGCCGATGACGATCCCCAGCCGGGCATCGGATCGCGCCCGCCCGGGCGCATTCTGCCTGCCCTCCTGCTGCGTGCCGCCCTGCTGGATTCCACCTGCCACGCCTAGATGCTACGCGGCAAACGGCAATTGCAGATCATTCCCTCAGGGCCCGCCGCGCCGTCAGGCTTGCGCCTGAACGGCTGCTTGTTGTCAGAGCCCTCCCCTAGTCTGCGTGCATGAGCGAAGCACCCGACGAGGGCTACGACGGCGAGGTCACCGCCGAGCTGTCTGGCCCGAGCCTGTCTCCGTCGCGGGCAGGTGACTTCATGACGTGCCCGCTGTTGTACCGATTCCGGGTGATAGACCGGCTGCCCGAGCCGCCCAGTCCGGCAGCGGCTCGAGGCACTCTGGTGCATGCCGTTCTGGAACGCCTCTTCGACGAGCCGGCCGCGGCCGGACTCCGGCTGCCGCGCGCACCCTGCTGGCGCCGCAGTGGGAGCGGCTGACTGCCGCCGAGCCCCGCCTAGCCGAGCTGTTCGAGGACGAAGCCGAGCATCTCGCATGGCTGGACGAGGCGGCCGGGATGCTGGACCGCTACTTCACCCTGGAAGACCCGACCCGGATCGAGCCGAGCCACCGCGAGATGTCGGTGCGGGCGCTGCTTGATTCGGGCCTGACGCTCCGCGGCTACATTGACCGCCTGGACATTGCGCCGACCGGCGAGATCCGGATCGTCGACTACAAGACCGGTACTGCGCCGCGCGAGGAATACGAAGCTCGGGCGCTGTTCCAGATGAAGTTCTACGCAGTCGTGCTCTGGCGCACCCTCGGCGCGGTACCGCGCATGCTGCAGCTGATCTACCTCGGGAACGGCGAGATCGTGCGGTACGCGCCCGATGAGGCCGACCTGCTGGCCACCGAGCGCAAGATCAACGCCCTCTGGCTGGCCATCGACCGCGCCCAGACGTCTGGTGACTGGCGCCCGCGGCAGAGCAGGCTCTGCGAGTGGTGCTCCTACCAGGCGCTGTGCCCGGTGTTCGGCGGCACTCCGCCACCGTTGCCAACGCCGGCTACCCCGGAAGCGGCCTCTCCCGAGCCAGCCTCGCCCCAGCCGACCGCTGCTGAGCCAGGCTCCCCCGGTCCAGCCTCGCCTGAGCCGACCGCTGCTGAACCAGGCTCCCCCGTGCCTGCACCGGTCTGAAGCAGCACCGTCCGTACCGGCGCGACTGACCCACCTTCACCAGGCGTGCCTGGTTCCTGCCACGCCGTTCCGCGTTAGCCGCGGCCCCACCTCTAGGTGCTCGCGAAGATACCTATTATCCGTATTTACCGGGCGGGCCGACCCGGTTGATGTAGCGCTTGCGGCCCGCCCGTTACGGGGAGCGCGCCACGTCGCGGCGAGAACTCGCCAGCTCATGTGTCAAAGCTGTTATCTGCGTTCGCTTCCGGATGTGGCTCGAAACACAGTATAACTTCGCTAAGGAGGCACCAGATGCGACAGATCATGCCAAAAAACACGTATCTCACTCGTCGCCGGACGATGGGAAGCCTCGCTGGACTGGCAGTGCTTGCCCTAGCAGCAGCCGGCTGTGGAAACAGCGCCAGCCCGACGAGCAAGTCCTCGAGCACCAGCTCCGGGTCCGCCCATCAGGGCGGCGTGTTCACTATCCTCGCGAACTCCGCGTTCGGTGTCGCTGACCCGGCGCAGAACTACACCTTGCAAGAGTGGCAACTGCTGATCGACACCCATGACGGCCTTGTCGGCTTCGCAAAGTCCGGCGGGCTACCGGGCACCAAGATCGTGCCCGACCTCGCGACTTCCATCCCGCTACCTACCAACGGAGGTAAGACCTACGTCTTCCACGTTCGCCGCGGGATCAAGTTCTCTAATGGGCAGACGCTCGAGCCCAGCGACTTCGTCACGACATTTGAGCGCCAGTTCACGGTTCCCGGCGGCAACCCGGGCTTCTACGCCGGCATCGTCGGCACCAGCAAGTGCAGCACGAAGGGCTGCAACCTCAGCCAGGGCGTCGTCCCCAATGACAAGGCCTACACGCTGACCATCAATCTGACTTCTCCCGACCCGGAGCTGATGGATCAACTTGCGCTGCCGTTCGCGTACGCAGTGCCTGCCGGCACCTCGATGCACCTCACCGGCAACAACGTGCCGCCGGGAACGGGCCCGTACATGTGGAAGTCTTACAACCCGAACACCGAAGCGGTGCTGGTCCGGAACCCGTACTTCCACCAGTGGAGCAAGGTGGCGCAGCCGGCCGGGTACCCGAACGAGATCATCGAGAAGTACGGGCTGCCGGTTTCTGACGAGGTGACTGAAGTCGAGAACGGCGAGGCCGACGAGGTCTTCGACGGCGACCAGATCCCGTCGGATGACCTGACCACGCTGAACAGCCCGAAGTACGCCAGCCAGGTGCATGTCAACACCCTCACCGCGGACTGGTACATGGCCCTGAACACGCAGCGCGCGCCGTTCAACAACCTGATGGCACGCCAGGCCATCAACTACGCGGCCAACCGGACCGCGTACGTCAAGATCGCCGGCGGTCCGTCGCTGGCGGTGCCTGCCTGCCAGATCCTGCCGCCTAACTTCCCGTCCTACACCGCGTACTGCCCGTTCACCACGGGCTCTCAGACGGTCTGGTCGGGACAGAACTTGGCGAAGGCCAAGCAACTAGTGAAGGCGTCGGGCACGCTGGGCGACAAGGTCGTGGTGAACGGCACCAACGACCAGGTGGGCACGGAACTGGCCGAGCAGATGGTGTCCGACCTGGACTCCATCGGCTACAAGGCGAGCACTCAGCTGCTCTCGTCGTCGGTCCAGTACCCGTTCATTCAGAACTCGGCCAACTGGAGCAAGTGGAACGTTGCGTGGTCGGCTTGGTACCAGGACTACCCGGCGCCCTCCGACTTCCTCAACGTGCTGCTTGGCTGCAGCCACATCGCCAAGAACAGCGATGCCAGCCCGAACATCGCCGCGTTCTGCGACAAGACCATCCAGGATCAGATCAACAAGGCCGAGTCCGAGGAGGCCGCCGACCCGAGCGCGGCTTCCGCGCTCTGGACCACGATCGACCACGAGGACACCTTGCAGGCACCATGGGTCGACCTGTACAACCCCAAGCAGATCGACTTCCTGGCGAGCAACGTGCACGGCTACGAGTGGAGCCCGCAGTGGTACATCCTGATCGACCAGCTCTGGCTGTCAAAGTAGGCGGCCGGATCCTGGCGGAGATCAGTTTATGGCTGCTGCAGTAGAGCAGGTCACGTCTACGGAGTTGCGGCCGGCCTTCGCCGGCCGCAGCCCGTGGGCGCTGGCCTGGCGCAGGCTCCGGCGCAACCGCATCGCGCTGGCGGCACTCGTCCTGCTCCTGCTCATAGTTGTGCTGTGCCTAGCCGCACCGCTATACGCGCACGACATCGCGCACGACGGGAACGTGCTCAATCCCAACCTTGACGGCACGACCATCGTGGCCGGCAAGGTCGTGCCGGTGATGCAGCAAGGCGGCGGCCTGCTCAAACTCGGCGAGACTCCGATCGGGCCGACGTGGGACTTGCACCACTACTTCCTCGGCGCCGACAACATCGGCCGCGACGTCGCGGCTTTGCTCCTCTACGGTGGCCGCTCCTCGCTGCAGATCGGAATCTGCTCGGCGCTCATTTGCTGCATCATCGCCACCATCGTCGCGCTCATCGCAGGATTCTTCGGCGGGATAACCGACACGATCTTGTCCCGGCTGATGGACGTGATCTGGGCGTTCCCGGTCTACCTGCTGGCGATCTCGCTCGCGACCGAGCTGCTCACGCACTCCAACGGCGTGCGGGTCGGCTTCCTCACCATCAGCGCCACCAGTCTGTGGACCCCGACGATGATCATCGCGTTCATCTACGTGCCCTACGTGTACCGCCCGGTCCGCGGCCAGGTGCTGTCGGTGGTGAACAAGGAATTCGTGGAGGCAGCCATAGCGCAAGGTGCGTCCAACTTCCGGCTGATCTTCTCAGAGATCCTGCCCAACGTGGTGTCGACCGTCATCGTGCTGCTGCCGCTGATGATCGCCACCACGATCCTGACCGAGTCAGCGCTGTCCTACCTGTCTGTCGGCGTGCAGCCACCGAATGTCAGCTGGGGCAGCATCATCTCCGACGGTCAGGATCTGCTGTACACGCGTCCGTGGGTCTCTCTCGCGCCGGGGATCATGATCGTGCTGACTGTCCTAGCGCTGAACGTGCTCGGCGACGGGGTTCGCGATGCCCTGGATCCGCGAGCCAAGCTGCGGGTGGGGTAGCGATGGCCGTGCCTGAGAGCGGGTGCCGCCCGTGCTGACCTTCATCGTGCGCCGGACGCTCTGGACCGTCGTCGTGATGTTCGTGATCACGGTCGTGGTGTTCTTCATCTTCTTCAAGACGCCCGGCGTCGATCCGGCCCGCGCACTGGCTGGCCGCAACCCGAGCCCGCAGATTCTGGCAGAGGTTCGCGCTCAACTCGGGCTGAACCGGCCGCTCTGGGTCCAGTACGGGATCATGATGAAGCGCATCTTCATCACCCGCAACCTGGCTTCGTACTCAGATCAGGGCGAGCTGATTATCCCGGAGATCTTCGCCGCGGCCCCGGCGACACTGTCCCTGGTGTTCGGCGCGGCAGTGATCTGGATCGTCGTCGCCATCGTCATGGGAGTAGCTGCCGCGAGGCTGCGCGGAACGATCTACGACCCCATCCTGATGATCCTCGCGCTGATCGGTGTTTCCGCGCCCGTCTTCTGGCTTGGCCAGGTCTGCAACTACGTCACGCAAGGCGGCTTGCATAGCACGTTTGTCTTCAGCTGGGTCCCGCCGCTGGGCTACACATCGTTCACCGTCAGCCCGGCGAGATGGTTCGAGGGCCTGGTCTTCCCCTGGATCACGCTGTCGATCCTGTACATCGGCTTCTACGCCCGCGTGCTGCGCGCCAACTTGCTCGAGACCCAGAGCGAGGACTATGTCCGCACTGCGCGCGCTAAAGGATTGTCGGAACGGCGGGTACTGGTACGGCACACGCTGCGAACCTCGATGATCACCTTTGTGAGCCTGTTCGGCTTGGACTTCGGTGCGCTCGTCGGCGGAGGCGCGATTCTGACCGAGGTGGTGTTCGGCATTCACGGTGTCGGTTTCCTGACCTGGGAGGCACTTCAGAACCTGGACCTGCCCACGATCATGGCCGTGGTCATCTATGGCGCGTTCTTCATCGTCCTGATGAACGCCCTGGTGGACATCGGTTATGCGTGGCTCGACCCGAGAGTGCGGCCTACCTGATGCCAGATCCGCTGCTGGAGATACGCGATCTGAAAGTCACCTTCAGGACTGACGACGGCCTGGTGCGAGCCGTGGACGGGGTCTCAGCGACGCTGTACCCGGGCGAGACGCTCGGCATCGTCGGTGAGTCCGGATCAGGCAAGAGCGTCACCATGATGTCGGTGATGCGGCTTATCACCGATCCCAACGCCCAGTTCGAAGGTGAGGTGATCTACAAGGGCACCAATCTGATGGGCATGTCCCAGGACCAGATCAGGTCGATCCGCGGGGCCGGCATCGGCATGATCTTCCAGGACCCGATGACCTCGCTGAATCCGGTCTACAAGGTGGGCTGGCAGATTGAGGAGCAGATCCGCGAGCACGAGAAGATCAGCCGGCAAGCAGCCAGGGACCGGACCATCGAACTGCTGACCGCCGTTGGCATCCCGAACGCGCGCGAGCGGGTAGACGCCTACCCGCACCAATTCTCTGGCGGTATGCGACAGCGCGTCATGATCGCGATGGCCGTGTCCTGCAACCCTGACGTGCTGATTGCCGACGAGCCGACGACCGCGCTTGACGTCACTATCCAGGCGCAGATCCTCAGCCTCATCAAGAAACTGCGGCAGGACTTCGGCACCGCCGTCGTACTGATCACGCACGACATGGGCGTGGTTGCCGATATGGCGGACAGGATCGCGGTGATGTACGCCGGCCGGATCGTCGAGCAAGGCACGCAGCGAGACCTTTTCTACGACCCTCAGCACCCTTACACCTGGGGCCTGCTCGGCTCTATCGCCAGACTCGACCGGCCCAGGCCGCGGCGGCTCGCGGCGATCCCCGGACTGCCGCCGTCCCTGATGCGGCTACCGGAGGGATGCGCGTTCGCCGACCGTTGCGAGCACCGGTTCGACCGATGCTCCGAGCGGCCCCAGCTGCTGGACCGGGTGGGCAACGGCCATCTGGATGCGTGTCACCTCAGCCACCAGGACAAGCAGAACCTCAGGGACCGGACGGTTCATCCCGAGCTCGTGGAGGAGAGGCCTTGACCGACCAAGCTGCTGAGCTCGCGATACTCGACGAAGGCCCGGAAATAACGGCTGGTCAAGTCCTGCTGCGCGCTGATCACGTGAAGAAGTACTTCCCGATCAAGAGCGGCATCCTGATCCAGCGTGAGGTCGCCCGGGTCCACGCCGTCGATGACGTGAGCTTCGAGCTGCGAGCTGGCGAGACTCTCGGCCTCGTGGGCGAATCCGGCTGCGGCAAGTCGACCCTGGCCAGATGCCTCGCCAGGCTGTACGACATCACCAGCGGATCGGTGGTATTCGAAGGCGCCGACATTTCCCGGTACTCGCGCCGTCAGCTTCGCTCTGTCCGGCGTGACCTGCAGATGGTCTTCCAGGACCCGTACGCGTCGCTGAACCCGCGCAAGCGCGTCGGTTCTATCATCGCCGATCCGCTGCATATCCACCGGGCCGGCAGCCGGGAACAGATCAAGAAGCGGGTACTGGAACTGCTCGAGGTCGTTGGCCTGTCCGCCGAGCACATCAACCGCTACCCGCACGAGTTCTCCGGCGGCCAGCGGCAGCGGATCGGAGTCGCGCGGGCGCTCGCGCTCAAGCCGAAGCTGGTCATCGCTGACGAGCCGGTCTCCGCGCTCGACGTGTCAATCCGGGCGCAGGTAATTAACCTGCTGGATGACCTCCAGGATGAGCTCGGGCTCACCTATATCTTCATCGCGCACGATCTCGGCGTGGTGCGGCACGTATCGGACCGCATCGCCGTGATGTACCTGGGCAAGATCGTCGAGATCTCGCCCGCCGAGGAGCTCTACCAGCGGCCAGCGCACCCGTATACCGAGGCGCTGCTGTCGGCGGTCCCCATACCCGATCCGGATATATCGGCCAGCCGCCAGCGGATCGTGCTTGAGGGAGACGTGCCGAGCCCCATCTCGCCGCCGCTCGGCTGCCGGTTCCATCCCCGCTGCCGCTATGCGACGTCCATCTGCACGACCGACGAACCTCCGCTTGTCCAGCACGGCAGTCTCGGCCATCTCGCGGCGTGTCACCATCCGCTGAACGACGACACCGGCCCGTCGGACAGGCCCGCAACCGGTGCCGCGGCCCTCCAGACTGCGGCGCCGACAGAGTTCTGAGCGCGCCTGCGGCCCGACAGCAGCGCGGTCAGTTAATGCCGTGACGCTTGAGGATGTCCTGCACGTCACTTAGGTCGTCGTCGTCGGCTTTCACAGCGGCGTGGTTCCGGATCGCCGGGACTGAGGCCTTCCCGTTGCCGGCCGAGTTGCCGTTACCCGACTTGGCGTTGTTCGAGCGGTCCTTGCCCGCGCGTCGCTTGCGTCCTCTGGCGAGCGGTATACCGCCGGAAACCAGGAACAGCACGACCACTACGGCGACCAGGATGACGCCGAGCCAGGTCTGCGGAGAAAAGACGAAGGCGGTGGCGAACTGCACAATCGCCGAAACGAGGCGTCCGACCAGGCCGAGGGCGTGCGTGAGGTAGGCCGCCAGCGGCAGCAGCGACCAGGCAATACCCCGGATGCCGCTGCGAGCGCCTCTCCTGCGCCAGACGAGGATGCTCAGGACGATTCCGACAACCGTCACGGCCAGGCATGCGGGACCCGCCCAGCCACCTGTAACGAAGTCGAGCCACTTGCCCACGTTCGCCTCCCCTCGTGGCCGCCCCGGTAATTGGTGTGCCGACAGTTGTCGGACCGGCAGTGCGCGGCCTAGGCGTAATCGGTTCCATTGTCGCACATATCTGATCCTGTTCGGCCCGCCTGAGCCGGCCTAGCCAGACTGGCCCAGGCCCCTGTGACCGCGGCCTGTCGTGCGCCGCCGGGCGCCAGGTCGGGCCAAGGCAGCGCCAGGTCAGCCCAGCGCCAGTCAGGTCAGTGGGAGGCCGCACCGCGCTGCGAGGTCCGCCAAGCTGACGCCGGCCAGCGTGGGCAGCACAACCCGGCCGGGGGCGGCTGGCACCGGGAGCACGCTTGGCACGGCTACCGCGTGGTAGCCGGCCGCCTCCGCCGCTGCGGTGCCTGTGGGCGAGTCCTCGAGGGCGATGCTGAACCGCGGCTCCACGCCCAGCTTGGCGGCTGCCAGCAAGTAACCCTCCGGGTCTGGTTTGGTGCGGGCGACGTCGGCGCCGCAGACGATGACGCCGAACGCTTCCGTCCCGAGCCGGGACAGCACCGCGTCGACGATCGCGGGCTCCGACGAGGTAACGAGCGCATGCGGCAGGCTGGCTGAGCGGACCTCGCCGAGCAGGGCCACCGCGCCCGGCAGCACCGGCAGCGGCCGGGCTCGCCAGCTCCTCGATCATCGCCTCGGTCAGCCAGCGGGCTACGTCGGCGGGCTGTGCTGTCCTCGTCGCCTTATTCAGCAGGTACTTCACGGTGACATCCATCGAGCCGCCGACCAGGGCGCCCTGGTCGGCCTGCGACCAAGCACCGCCGAGGCGCTCCATCACCACGCTCTCCGCCTGGAACCACAGCGGCTCGGAGTCGACGAGCAGGCCGTCCATATCGAACATGACAGCCTGGAGCACGATGTTTCTCCTTGGTGATCGTGGCGGGTAAGCCGGCGGCGCTGGACCATCATGCCGACAGCACACCGCGACACGACGAGCCCATCCTAGGGAGTGCTGGCCGGAGCCCTGAACCACGCCGAGAAGGCAGTCTTTTCTCGACCTGGCAGCGGCAGAACATAGGCTTGGCCTAACTGGCCTGGCCGCTCGTCGGCCGGCTGCGGCACGACGAAGGGAGGTGGCTGGCGATCGAGCTCGACGCTGTTGGCAAACTCACCTCGCCCGCGCTTATCGCTGCCTTCGAGGGCTGGAACGACGCTGGCGAAGCCGCCAGCAGCGCGATCAGCCAGCTGACCTCGGCGTGGGACGCTAAGGCCGTCGGCCAGATCGATCCTGAGGACTACTACGACTTTCAGGTCACCAGGCCGGTCATGGAAGTCTCCGAGGGCCGGGCTGAGGAACTGATCTGGCCCACGACCCGGCTCGCAATCGCGCGTCCGCCCGAAGCCGACCGGGATCTCATCCTGCTGCACGGCATCGAGCCGAACATGCGCTGGCGCGGATTTACCAGTGAGCTCGTTGCGGCCTTCAGCGACCTGGGCGTGGAACTGGTAATCCTGCTGGGCGCACTGCTCGCCGACTCGCCGCACACCAGACCGCTCCAGGTGACGGCAGCCACATCGGGAGCGGAACTCGCGGCCCAGCTGCACGTCGAGCCGGTCGACTACAAGGGCCCGACGGGCATAGTCGGCGTGCTCCAGCACGCATGCGCGGCGGCGGGCATGCAGGCCGTCTCCCTGTGGGCAGCTGTCCCGCACTACGTGGCTCAGCCGCCCAGCCCGAAGGCCACCCTGGCCCTGCTGCGTAGCGTCGAGGACATCCTGGACATCTCGCTCCCGCTCGCTGACCTCCCCGCCGAGGCCAGGGCCTGGGAGCGAGGCGTGGACGAGCTGGCTGAGCAGGACAGCGACGTGGCCGAGTACGTGCGCAGCCTGGAGGAAGCTAAGGACGCCACGGACCTGCCAGAGGCCAGCGGCGATGCGATCGCGCGCGAATTCGAGCGGTACCTGCGTCGCCGCGGCGAGCAGGGCGGCCGGGCATAGCCCGCAGATCCGTCAGGCCGGCGGCCGGACTTTAGGCCGCTAGTAGCGTTAGATCGGCGGCCACGGCACCGCTGGCCAGTCGGTCGGCGGGTACGGGTGGGTCTTGAGCGCGAGCAGCCTGTCGGCCCGCCGGATTGTCTCGGCCACCTCGTCCGGCGTCAGCCAGTTGCGCAGCTCGTCACCAAGGTCGCCGTTAGTCAGCATGTCGTGCGACCTGCGCAGTGCAGCTGTCGCGGCAGGCGTCAGCTTCTTGCCCCGCCACTGCCAGAGCACCGTTCGGAGCTTGTACTCAGCAGAGAAGCACACGCCGTGGTCGCAGCCGTACAGGTGACCGCTGGTCATCGGGAGCAGGTGGCCGATCTTCCGGTCGGCGTTGTTCACCAGGGCGTCGAAGACCGACATCTGCCTGAGCCTGGCGTCGTCGCCGCGTGCCAGCTCAACCAGATCGATCGTGTCGTCGGCATCGATCCACAGCTGGCACATACCGGGTCCGAACGGCCCGTCGCGATACACGGTCGGCGGCACGACATTCCAGCCGCCGGCCGCAGACACCAGGTAAGCGGCCAGCTCCCGGCCCGCAAGGGTGCCGTCGGGGAAGTCCCACAGCGGCCGTTCGCCCGCTATCGGCTTGTAGACGCAGGCCGCCTCGACGCCGTCGGCGCTGATCGTGCAGTACATGGTCGCGTTCGAGGCATCGACCAGCCGGCCCCGGACTTCGAGTTCGCCAGTCGCCAGCAACTCCAGGCTCGCCGTTTCGGCCTGCTGCCAGGCCGCTCCTTCGCTGGACGCAACATCACGAGACGCACCGTCACCGGACGCACCGTCACCGGACGCACGGGCAGCGGGATCGGTACCGGCTACCTCAGCCGAAACGGCCGGCAGTGCTGCCCGGTCGTTCCTTGCCCGCCGCTCCCGCCTCGCCCTGCTGGCCGCCGACGCATCAGCCATGCCCGACCCGGTGACCGTTCTGCCGCGGGCACACGTGGCCGGACGGGTCCAGCGGCTGCCCGCACAGGGGGCAAGGCGGCCGCCCCGCCTCGACTACCTTGATAGCCCGGCGCGAGAACGCTCGAGCCGCCTCCGCCGTGATCCGCACCCGGAGCACGGCCGGCCCGTCATCAGGCACGTCATCGGCCAGCGGCTCGAGCGGCTCCTCGCTCTCCTCCTGAGCTTCGATGATCACGCGCTCGCCTTCGTGGTCCCAGGCGAGCGCGATCGCGCCGACCCGGAAGTCCTCGGTGAGCGGCAGGTCAAGCGGGCCGTCGTCCATCTCGCATGCCGGCCGCCTGCGGCAGACCGAGGCCGGTGCGCCGCGTGACCTCATCGAGCAGCTCATCGAGCCGCTCGGCGAGCTGGCTGACCTGGCCCTTCTCCAGCGCGACGCTGGTGACCCTGGTGCCCACCGTCGCCTGCAGGTAGAACGTCCGCTCCCCAGGCTGGCCGACGGTGCCCGCGACGAATCGCTCCGGCGGGTCGTACGAGTAGACCGGCATGACCCCTATCCTCCCGCGCCTATCCTCCCGCGCCGAAGCTGCCCGCGGGCTCGCTGGCCGCAAGCTGATGGCCGCCAGCCAGGTCCACTGTCAGGCTACCGGCGGCTGGCCGTCGCCAGCCGCATCCTCGCTGGGCGCATCCGCCCGGCTGAACCATCTCCTGCTGCGCCTACCCGCAGCTCCCGCGCCGCCGCCGATCTGCGCATCGGCATCGGCCTTGGCGCCGCCAGCAGGCCGCCGAGCCAGCCCGGCCAGCGCCGCAGCATCGGCGCCGGTGTCGTTCATGCGCAGCACGAACGGCCGCAACGTCGTGTACCTGATCACGCTCAGCGAACACGGATCCACCTGGATCCGCTGCGACATGTCCAGGTGCATGCCGAGCGCGTCGGCCAGAATCGCCTTGATGACGTCGCCGTGAGAGCAGATCAGGTAGGTGGCGTCCTTACCCAGCTTCTCGTTCCAGTCGCGGACCGCGAGCACGGCGCGCTGCTGCATCCCGCTCATCGACTCGCCGTCCGGGCCCGGAAACGTCACCGCGCTCGGGTGCGCCTGCACGACCCGCCAGAGCGGGTCACGGGCCAGCTTGCGGAGCGGCTGGCCGGTCCAGTCGCCGTACTTGCACTCGCCGAGCCGGTCGTCAATGAGCACCTGCATCGGATCGGCCTGGCCTTGGGCGACCGCGGCAGCGGTCTGAACGCAACGTTCGAGCGGGCTGCTGACGACAGCCGCCAGCGGCACTTCCGCGAGCCGGCCGGCCACCGCGGCAGCCTGTGCCTGACCCCTGTCGTCCAGCGAGATTCCCGGCGTCCAGCCAGTCAGCGCCTTGCCGGTCGATGCCGTCAGCCCGTGGCGGACGATAAGCACTACCGTCACGTCAGCGTCTCAGCAGCGACGACGAGACTTCGGATTCCGGCACGCACCATAACTTGACTCTAGCCACGCCAGCTCGCGCATTCGCCTCGGCGGTCGGCTGCAGCTAGCGAGCCCGGTCGCTGAGCACGAACGTTACGCCGCCGAAGGACACCATGTCGCCCGGCCGGACCCAGGTGGGTTGATTGACCCGCCAGCCGTTGAGCCGGGTCCCGTTCGTGGACCCGAGATCGGCCAGCAGCCAGCCATCGGCGCCGCGCTCAAGGCAGGCATGCCAGCGCGACACCGTCTCGTCGGCGAGCGTCATGTCGCAGGCGGGCTCACGCCCGATGGTGAACCGGGGCTGAACGCCCGCCGGAAAGCTCAGCACCGGCGGCCAGCCGCGCAGCCAGTGGTCGACGGCCCGCACAGCACGACGGCCCGTCCACCGGGCAGCCGCGCTCAGCCGGGCGACAACGCCGCCCCGACGCGGCCTGGGCAGATCCGCTACCAGCAGATGCAGCTCACCGCTCAGTCGCGCTCGCATCACCGCATCGATCCGGTGGGCGAAGGTCTCGTGGAGTCAGCCGGCCCTCGGCGAACCCGTCACGCAACTCGGCGAGCGCCTTGTCCCGCTCCGCGTCAGACACCCGGAGATCTGCCGCACCGCCCGGGCCGATGTCGTCGGCCACCACACCTGGATTATCGGGCTCCGCTCAGCTGGCCACAAGCCTGTTGGCGCTGACGCAATTCACTCGTCCTAGCACGCCGCCAGCCGGAAGGCTCCGGCTGGCGGGACCTAGCGCGTTCCCGGCAGTTAAATGGTTTGGTTACACGCCCATCGCGTGCGCGCCGCCGTCGACATGCACGATCTCGCCGGTCGTGGCGGGGAACCAGTCCGACAGCAGCGCCACGCAGCCGCGCGCGGCGGGCTCGGCATTGGCCAGGTCCCAGCCCAGCGGCGCGCGCTGCGACCATACGCCCTCGAACTGGTCGAAACCCGGAATGCTGCGCGCCGCCATCGTCTTCACCGGCCCGGCCGACATCAGGTTCACGCGGATCCCCCGCGGCCCGAGATCACGAGCCAGGTACCGGGCCGTGCGACTCCAGTGCCGCCTTAGCGACGCCCATCCAGTCGTAGGCCGGCCAGGCCACGCTGGCGTCGAAGTCCAGGCCGACGATCGCGCTGCCTGGATGCATCAGCGGCAGCGCGGCCATCGCGAGTGACTTCAGTGAGTACGCCGACACGTGCAGGGCGGCCGCCACGTCCGGCCAGGGCGTCTGCAGGAAGTTGCCGCCGAGCGCGCTGGCGGCGCGTTGCCGATGCTGTGCACCACGCCGTCGAGGCCGTCCAGGTGCTGCGCCACTCGCTCGGCCAGCGACTCGAGCTGACCGTCGTCGGTCACGTCGAGCTCGAGCACCGGCGGCGGGTCCGGCAGCCGCTTCGCGATCCGCTCCACCAGGCTGAGCCGGCCGAACCCGGTCAGCACGATCCGCGCGCCTTCCTTCTGGGCGATGCGCGCCACGTGGAACGCGATCGACGCGTCTGTCAGGACCCCGGTGACCAGGATCCGCTTGCCGTGCAGGATGCCCATGGCGGGTACCTCCGCTATGCCGGAAACGAGGTCATTAGTGGCCCATGCCGAGACCACCGTCGACCGGGATCACGGCACCGGTGATGTAGCCCGCATCAGCGCTGGCCAGGAAGGCCACGGCCGCTGCCACCTCGTCCGGTTCCGCGTACCGGCCGAGCGGTACGTTCGCCAGGATGGCGGCACGCTGGTCCTCGGTCAGCACCGCGGTCATGTCGGTGTCGACGAAGCCGGGCGCGACGACGTTGACGGTGATGTTGCGGCTTGCGAGCTCGCGCGCCAGCGACCGGGCGAAGCCAACGAGGCCCGCCTTGGACGCTGCGTAGTTCGCCTGGCCGCCTGAGCCAAGCAGGCCGACGACCGAGGAGATCAGGATGATGCGGCCCCGGCGCATCCTGATCATGCCGCGCACTCCTCGCTTGGTCAGCCGGTAGGCGCCGGTCAGGTTGGTGTTCACCACGTCGGTGAAGTCGTCTTCGCTCATCAGCGCGATCAGCTGATCCCTGGTGATGCCAGCATTGGCCACGAGCACCTCGACCGGCCCGTGCGCTTCCTCGGCGACCTTGAAAGCCTGGTCGACCTGGGCGGTGTCGCGGACGTCGCAGGCAGCGACCGTCAGCCCGTCGACTGGCTCCCCGGACCGGGAGGTCACCACGACGTTGTCGCCGCCGTCGGCGAGCCGCCGCGCGATGGCCAGGCCGATACCGCGGTTACCGCCGGTCACGAGTACGGAACGGCCCATCTGCGTGTCCTGTCTCCTGGTCTCGCCGATCCTGCTGGCCGACGCTTGGACCATGATCACGAAAACTTTTGTGCCTGTCAGGCCCAAAAGTTTTCGTGATCATGGCCGGTGCGCTGACGCGGTCGCGAGCGAGCGTACCGGTCAGGAAGCGCCGCCGCAGCCCGGGATAGGTTGACGAGTCGTGGAGCGCAATCAGGCAGCCAGTGAGATCGACCCGGAGTTCACTGCTTATCCGCTGCGCGAGCTGGCAGATGTGGCGCTGGCAACAGCCAGGCAACTGGGTGCATCGCATGCCGACTTCCGGGCCGAGCGGATCAGGGGCCAGCAAGTCGGCCTGTCCGACGGCAACCTGGAGACCCAGTTCGACTCCGACGACCTCGGCCTGGCCGTCCGGGTCATCGTCGACGGCACGTGGGGATTCGCCTCAGCCGTGGACCTGACGACGGCTTCAGCCGCCCGCGCCGCTGCCGAGGCAGTCGACGTGGCCAGGGTCGCCGCGGCTATCAACTCCGAGCCGATCGAGCTCGCCGATGAGCCGGCGCACGGTGAGGTGATGTGGCTGTCGGCCTATCAGGTCGATCCGTTCGCGGTCAGTGTCGCGGACAAGATCGCCTTGCTCGGCGACTGGAGCGCGCGGCTGCTCGCGGCCGACGCGGTCAGCCACGTCGACGCCTCGCTGCTGCAGGTCAAGGAGTGCAAGTTCTACACCGACGGCGCCACCACGGCGCTGCAGCAGCGCGTCCGGCTGCACCCGGAACTGACCGCGGTCGCAGTCGGCCCGGACGGGCGCTTCGAGACCATGCGCACCCTTGCGCCGCCGGCCGGACGCGGCTATGAATACCTGACCGGAACGGGCTGGGACTTCGACGCCGAACTGGCTGAGATACCCGAACTGCTCGCCGCCAAGCTGGCCGCGCCGTCGGTCCAGGCTGGCCGGTACGACCTGGTGATCGATCCGTCGAACCTGTTCCTGACCATTCACGAGTCGATCGGGCACGCGACAGAGCTGGACCGGGCGCTCGGCTACGAGGCAGCGTATGCGGGCACCTCGTTCGCCACGTTCGACAAGCTCGGCTCGCTGCAGTACGGCTCCCCGGTCATGCACGTGACCGGAGACCGGACTGCTGAGCATGGCCTGGCCACGATCGGCTACGACGACGAAGGCGTGGCCGGGCAGTCCTGGGACCTGATCGCTGGCGGAGTGCTGAGCGGTTACCAGCTGGACCGCAGGATTGCCAGGCTGACCGGTCTCGGCCGGTCCAACGGTTGCGCGTTCGCCGACTCGCCCGGCCACATGCCGATCCAGCGGATGGCTAACGTGTCGCTCCAGCCGGCCGCAGGCGGCCCGTCCACCCGTGACCTTATCGCCGGTATCACTGACGGCATCTACGTCGTCGGCGACAAGAGCTGGTCGATCGACATGCAGCGGTACAACTTCCAGTTCACTGGCCAGCGGTTCTTCCGCATCAAGAACGGACAGCTGGCCGGGCAGCTCCGGGACGTGGCCTACCAGGCGACAACCACTGACTTCTGGAATGCCATGGAAGCGGTCGGCGGTCCGCAGACTTACGTGCTCGGCGGCGCTTTCAACTGCGGCAAGGGCCAGCCTGGCCAGGTGGCGCCGGTTAGCCACGGCTGTCCGTCGGTTGTCATGCGCGGTATCCGGATTCTCAACACGGTCGAGGAGGCCGGCGCATGAGCGGCCAGTTCGAGCCTGCCCAGTCGAAGGCGGGCCAGCCGGCATCGGTACTCGGGCCGCAGGATGCAGTCGAGCGAGCTCTCGCGGCAGCGAAGTGCGACGAGTGCATCGTCATCGCGGACGAGGGCTCGTCGGCTAACTTGCGCTGGGCGGGCAACTCGCTCACCACGAACGGCGTGTCCCGCTCCCGGCAGCTCACCGTCATCTCGATCAGCCGCAGTGGCGGCGAAGCCAGGGTGGGCGTGGTGTCCAGTGCCGGCCTGCGCGACGATCAGATCGCCGACGTTGTCGCGGAGGCCGAGCACGCGGCCGCCGAGGCGTCGCCTGCCGAGGACGCGCAGCCGCTGCTCACCCGGGATGCACCCGGCTCGGCCGGCTCGGCGGCGAGGCCGGCGTGGCCTGGGACTCACCGCCCGCGGCCACTGAGATCGGAGTGTTCGCCGGCTTCGCCCGCGATCTCGGCAGCGCGTTCGGGGTTGCCGCCAGCGGCGGCCGGAAGTTGTATGGCTTCGCCGAACATCAGCTGACCTCGAGCTACGTCGGCACGTCCAGCGGCCTGCGGCTGCGGAACGACCAGCCGACCGGGCGACTCGAGCTCAACGCCAAGTCGGCGGACGACCTGGCCAGGTCCGCCTGGGCTGGCCTCGGGACCGCGGATTTCAGTGACGTCGATGTCGCCGGGCTCGAGGCCGGGCTGGCCGAGCGCCTCGGCTGGGCCGCGCGGTCAGTGGAACTGCCGGCCGGCCGGTACGAGACGCTGCTGCCGCCAACCGCGCTTGCAGACCTGATGATCTACATGTACTGGTCTGCGGGCGCCAAGGACGCGCTGGATGGCCGTACGGTGTTCAGCAAGCCCGGCGGTGGCACGAGAGTCGGCGACCAGCTAGCCAGCCTGCCGCTGGCGCTGCGCAGCGACCCGGCGGCGCCTGGCCTGCAGTGCGCGCCGTTCGTGATCGCCCATGCGTCGAGCCGCGATTCCTCAGTCTTCGACAACGGGCTGTCGCGCGCGCGCACCGAGTGGATCTCCGACGGGCGGCTTACCGCGCTGACCCAGACCCGGCACTCGGCGCAGCTGTCCGGCCTGCCGGCAACCCCGGCGGTCGACAATCTCATCATGGCTGCTCCCGGCGCCAGCGGGTCGCTCGCCGACCTGGTCAGCCGAACCAGCCGGGGGCTGCTGCTCACGTGCCTCTGGTACATCCGGGAGGTCGACCCTCAGACGCTGCTGCTGACGGGACTGACCAGGGACGGGGTGTACCTGGTCGAGAACGGTGAAGTGACGGGCGCGGTGAACAACTTCCGGTTCAACGAGAGCCCGGTCAGCATGCTGAACCGGATCACCGAGGTCGGCGGCACCGTTCCGACGCTGCCGCGCGAGTGGAGTGACTACTTCACCCGCGCGGCCATGCCGCCGGTCCGGGTGGAGGGCTTCAACATGTCCTCGGTGAGCCAGGCCAGCTAGCAATCGGGGCCACTCGAACATGATCCGGGAGGGTTAAGCGCGTTTTAACGTCTTAACCCTCGCCGATCATGAAACTGACGGCAGTTAGGCGTCCTCGAGCCGGAATCCGACCTTGAGACCGACCTGATAGTGAGCTACCTGGCCGTCGACGATCTGGCCACGGATCTGCGTTACCTCGAACCAGTCGAGGTGCCGCAGCGTCTGGCCAGCTCGGTGAATCGCCCCTCTGATCGCCGGCTCGATGCCGTCCGGCGAGGTCCCGACGATCTCGGTGACACGGTAAGTGCGATCAGTCATTCTGTTGTCCTCCAGTGCACGCCCGTAACCAGCCACTAGTACTACCCGCAAGCAGATCAGCCGACGGGCTGTTCTGGCCAACCGGGCGGTGCCGTCGCTCGGCGTCCTCCCGGCTACGGCCGGCTGCTAGCCTGGCGGACCGTCCAGAACAAAGTGCTGGAACGCAGGTACAACCCCATCTGGCGGCTGGCTTGACAGCGGAATAGCGTGGGAGACGTGAAGGAAACCCGAGGACGTCGCGACCAGGCTTACCTGGTCACTCAAGCACGTCCGGGCAAGTCGGCAGATATCGCTTACCGCGAGCGCCGGTACCTGATCATGATGGGCATCAGGACAGCCTGCTTCCTCACCGCCATCCTGATGTTCGTCAACCATCTCGGCTGGCTGACCGCGATACCGGTAGTTGGTGCGCTCGTAATCCCCTATTTCGCCGTGGTCTTCGCTAACGGCGGCCGGGAGCCGACGTCGAACAGGTCCTTCCGGCAGTACGAGCCAAACTCTCCGGCTATTTACCGGCCGCCGACACGGCCCGATAGCCAGCACGTGCCGCCGCCGCCGCCGGGAGAGTAGCCCGGCACCGCTCTCGCGCTAGCCCGCAGGCTCGGTGGCTGGCCTGCACGGGCTCAAACTGGCTGGCATCGCGAGATATTAGCCGCGAAACTCCTCAGAAGCCTACGTTGCGGGAGCGCCCTGGCATTTCGCCTGACCAGTTAGTCAAGCTCACCTCAAACAGGGATAAACAGATGGCACTAGTCCGCCAGGATGGCGAGATTACCTCGTAATCCGGTCTTGACGCACTAGGGGCATGTTCGGTGTAACATTCTTACCGGTGCTCTGGTCCCCCGCTGGGGCACCAACTGCCGGCGTTCCGGGCCCCCGTCGGAGCGCCGATGAACGCGACGCCGGGTGGTTTGCCCCCGTAGCCACCCGGCGTCGCTCTATGTTCGGGGGCCTTCGGCCCCCTTCCCAAACAGCTCGCAGTACTTCGAGAACCCAGGGTCGCTCTATGTTCGGGGGCCTTCGGCCCCCTTCCCAAACGGCTCGCAGTACTTCGAGAACCCAGGGTCGCTCTATGTTCGGGGGCCTTCGGCCCCCTTCCCAAACGGCTCGCAGTACTTCGAGAACCCAGGGTCGCTCTATGTTCGGGGGCCTTCGGCCCCCTTCCCAAACAGCTCGCAGTACTTCGAAACCCAGGGTCGCTCTATGTTCGGGCAACCCTTTGGCGGGCTCGCCACAGGCTCGCCTCGCCGCAAACCGATTATGGGTGCCGATCTGGTGGCGCGAGGAGCCCACCAAACCGGCACCCACGAAGATCAACTGCGCGCGGGGAAGTTATTCGGTCTTGCTGAACTCGGCGATGGCCACGGACATCATCACCAGTCCCATGACCGCGACGATGCCGAGTGACAGCCACAGCGGCACTGCCCAGCCAGCCCAGGTGATGTCAGGCGCAAGGTGGGTGTTCAGGATGGCCGCGATCTGCGGCGAGACGTTCAGGTGGCTGAAGACCAGGTGCCGCATCGGGCCGACCACGTAAGTCAGCGGGTCGAGCCTGGTCAGCACCGTCAGCCAGGCCGGGAGCCCGGTCAGCGGGTACAGCGCACCGGACAGGAAGAACAGCGGCATGACCAGCATCTGGGTCAGCGCCATGAAGGCCTGGAACTGCCTGATCCTCGCCGCCATCATCACCCCGAACGCGGTCAGCGTGAACGACAGCAGTAGCAGCATCCCGATCAGGCTGATGATCAGCACCGGGTTGTACGGCACATGCGCGAACCAGGCCAGGCACAGGAAGATCACGCCCTGGAAGGTTGCGATGGTTGCGCCGCCCAGGCATTTGCCCACCACGATGGCGCCGCGGCTGACCGGAGCGACCAGGATCTCCCGCAGGAAGCCGAACTCCCGGTCCCAGACGATCGATCCAGCCGAGAAAATGGCCGTGAACAGCACGGACATCGCCAGCACGCCAGGGTAGATAAAGGTCTTGAAGTCGAACGTGCTGGACTGCGGCAGACTGCCGCCAGCAAGATTGGACAGTCCGGTGCCGAGGATGAACAGGAACAGGAATGGCTGCACAAGCGCGGTGATGGCCCGCAGCCGGTCGGTGCGGAACCTGATCAGCTCGCGCCGCCAGACGATGCTGACCGCGCGCAGATCGTGACGGAGGCCTCGGTCGGGGACTGAGACCCTGATCCGGTCAACAACGGCGTCCGCGCCGGTGACCTCTACCGGGTCGGTTGTCTGCGTAGCCATGGTTACCGCCTGCCTCCCGACCGCAGCCTGTGCATATTGCGCATGAACTCGTTGCCGGCCCCGCCTTCGGCATCGCGAATAGTGGTTCCGGTGTAAGACATGAAAACGTCATCCAGCGACGGCCTGGACACGCTGACCGACCGAATGGGAATGGATGACTCGCTGAACAGCCGTGGCACGAACTGCTCACCGGACGCGACCGAGAAAGTGACAGCGCCTTCGTGGACGGCCGCCTCGAGCCCGAACTTGGCCTCAAGCTCAGCAATCGCGGCATTGTCGTCCGAGGTGTGGATCTGCACGCGGTCCTTGCCGATGCTGGCCTTCAGCGCCTCGGGGGTGTCGATCGCCACGATCTTGCCGTGGTCGATGATCGCGATGCGGTCGCAGTGCTCTGCCTCGTCCATGTAATGCGTGGTGAGGAAGATCGTGATGTCCTCACGTGACTTCAGGTCGTTGATGTAGGCCCAGATCGACGACCTCGTCTGCGGGTCAAGCCCGACCGTCGGCTCATCCAGGAAGAGCACGCGCGGCGCGTGCAGCAATCCCCTCGCTATCTCAAGCCGCCGCTGCATGCCACCTGAGTA
The DNA here is from genome assembly GCA_963831615.1 of uncultured Actinomycetota bacterium. GTDB lineage: Bacteria > Actinomycetota > Actinomycetes > Streptosporangiales > Streptosporangiaceae > JAJYUU01. Next base: position 458,257 of record CAWHQU010000013.1, read on the forward strand.
CGTGCTGACCAGGCCGTCCTTGCGGTCCCAGAGCCCGACCATGTCCATGACCTGGCGCATCCGGGGCATGACCGCGGCCTTGGGCACGCCGTATAGCTCTGCGTGGAAACGAAGGTTCTGCTCCGCGGTCAGGTAACTATCCAGCGTCGTGTCCTGGAACACCAGGCCGATGTTGCGCCGTACGGCGTCGCGCTCGGTGGCTGAGTTATGGCCCGCCACCAGCGCCGTGCCCGCGGTCGCGTTCGCGAGCGTGCACAAGATCTTGATCGTGGTCGACTTCCCGGCTCCGTTCGGGCCGAGGAAGCCGAAGGTCTCACCGCGGTTGACGGTGAAGTCGATGCCTCGCACCGCTTCCACTTCGCCGTAGCGCTTGACCAGGCCGGAGACCGATATCACGGTCTCCGGCCCGATGCCATCGCTGACTTGCTCCGCGCCCGGCTTGATGCCGGCCTGCGCTGCCATCGCTACTGCCTCCGGGGGCGCTAGTCGTCGGGTTGGTCTGGATCGGCCAGCTACGAGAGTAGCTGCGTGGCCGGTTGCTGACGCCGTGGCGTTACTCGCCATCGCCAGCAGGCCCTGCGGGCTGGCTGGATCCGGTGGGCTCGTCTTCGTCGGCTGCGAGGATCCGGTACAGCGACTTGCGGGTGTCGGTCAGCACCTGCTTGGCCTGACCTGCCTGCGCGTCGGTGCCGGCGCTGATCACCTGGAAGGCCGCCATCGCGACTTGCCCGATGAGCCTGCGCATCTCGATCGCTGCTCCGCCGGCGCTGCCCGCCACGACGTCCCACGGGGCCGTGAGCTCGGCGCTGTGCGCCTCCGCGTAAGTCCGGCCCTCGTCGGTCAGCTGGTAGGCGCGGCGGCCGCTGTCGCCGGCCTCGGCCCTGATCAGGCCTTCATCCTCGAGCTGCTGCAGCGCCGGGTAGATCGAGCCGGGGCTCGGACGCCAGACTCCCCCGCTGCGCTCGCCGATCTCCTGGATGATCTGATAGCCGTTCATCGGCTGCTCGGCCAGCAGTGCAAGCGCTGCGGCCCGCACGTCGCCACGCCTCGCGCGAGGCCCCCGCATGCCGCGCGGTTCGCGCCAGTGCGGCCCGAAACCCTCCGGCCCGCCAGCAAAGCCGGGCCCACCGAAGCCAGGCCCGAACACCGGCCCGCCAAATGGGCCGCCGAAGTGATCGCGCCCGCGGGGACGTGCTCGCGCGCGCCCGCCGTGCCTCTCGTCGTCGTCACCATGCCAGCGGCGCGGCTCGCCATCGTCAGCGGGCTCCCACCGGCCTGGACCGCGGCGCCTGCCGCGCTCTTCGTCGTATCGCATCGTTGTTGCTCCTTGCGGATGTGAGCTACGGACTAGATGCAGTCGGACTCATTCGGACTGTCACCGTAGCTATTCGATACGTCAACGATATATCGATAACTGTCGCTTGACAAGTGCTCGCATGGTCGGAGGTCCGGCCGCGTCGCTAGGTGTCCTGCCAACGTGCCCCGGCCTCGCGGCATGGCCAGCTCGGGCAGGTGTCACCGGCGGCAACTGACAACAAGAGGGCTAAGCCTGGCAGCCCAGGCAGGCCTACTCGGCGGACCAGCCCGTCGCCAGCGCAGTCAGCCGCGCTGCTGCCTGGTCGGCCGCGCTGCCCCGTCCCGACGGCAATGCCCAGCAGATACGCGGTGAGCGGCGCGGCTGGCCGCTCGACCTGGTGCGCGGCGACCCTGGCGAGATCCAGGATCTGCCGGACGTCGACGAGCCCAGTCTCGATGCCCAGTTCGTCGCAGGCCGCGGCCGTCCAACTGTCGAGTGTGGTCATGCCTCTCCGATCGCATCAACGTCAGTACCGCCAGCTAAACGGCCGCCCGTTCCGGCGCCGCCCAATCCGGGGTCGCCCGCTCCCCCGCCGCCCGCCCCCCGGCCGCTCCCGACAGGCCAGTGGCGCTGCCAAGCCTGTCGTGCCGCCGTCAGCTCATCAGGGGTGTCACAGTCCAGCCATGGCGCGGGACCCGCGTCATCCCCGGTCGCCGGCATCAGGGCCGGGTCCAGCGGTGCCAGCAACCCGTGCAACGAGCCGCCCCGATAGCCGCCGAGCGCTGCGCGCAGCACGTCGGCCTGCCAGCAGCCGGCCAGCCATTGCGGCCTGCCGTCCCGGTCAGCAAGCAGTGCTCCCGCACGCCCCGCGGCCACCGCCCGGCTCAGCAGTTCTGTCAGCTGCCTCGCACGGAGAAACGGCAGATCAGCAGCAAGCAGCACCAGCCACGGCGCAGTGACCTCGGCTAGGCCAGAACGCAGAGCCGGCACTGGGCCGCCCCCGGCCGGCTCCTCGCGCACCATCCGAAGTACGGCCGGCACACCAGGCACTCCCGGCATACCGGCCACATCAGCCACGCCAGCTGGACCGACCCCAACACCAGCTGGACCGACCCCAACACCAGCTGGACCCACCCCAGCAGTTGATGCGAGTGGGTCGGTTGGTACTGGCGTGCGGGTTCCAGCTGCCGCCAGCGCTTCCTGCATAGGTCCCTCGCGGCGCGGCCCGACAATGATGAGCCGACCGGCTCCCGCCCCCGCGGCCGCGCGCGCTACCGACACCACCATCGGGTCATTGCCCACCAGCAGCGCTGGCTTATCCGCCCCGCCCATCCGGGTAGCCCGGCCGCCGGCCAGGATCACTGCGTCGAACTTGAGCGCGCTCACGGGGCCGAGCCGCGCCGCGTCAGCCGCCAATAGCCGACATCGGTCTTGCAGGCTGCAAGAAGCCGACGTCGTTGATGCCGTGACCAGGCAGTTTGGCCGCGATGCAGCGCTCCCAACGCGCCACGAGCTCGTCGTCAGAAGCCCCGGCCCGAAGGGGCGTGCGCAAGTCGCTCTCCTCCCTGGCGAACAGGCAGTTCCGCAACTGGCCGTCCGCAGTCAGCCGGACCCGGTCACAGGACCCGCAGAACGGCCGGGTCACCGACGCGATTATGCCCACGGTCTGCGGGCCACCGTCGACCAGGAACACTTCAGCCGGGGCAGCACCGCGCTCGGCAGGATCGGCAGCCTTCAGGCAGAACTCACTGCCAAGCAACGCCATGATCTCGTCGGCAGTCACCATCTCCTCGCGCCGCCAGCCGTGCTGAGCATCCAGCGGCATCTGCTCGATGAATCGCAGCTGGTACCCATGAGCCAGGCAGAACCGGAGCAACGCCGGCGCTTCGCGGTCGTTAATGCCACGCATCAGGACGGCATTGACCTTCACCGGCGCAAGTCCTGCGTCAGCCGCCGCCACCAGCCCGGCCAGCACGTCACTCAGCCGGTCCCGGCGGGCAAGCTGTACGAACACGTCGGCCGACAACGTATCGAGCGAAACGTTGATGCGATCCAGCCCGGCCGAGCGCAGCGGCTCGGCCAGCCGGTCCAGTCCGATCCCGTTGGTGGTCAGCGAAGTCTCCGGCCGCGGGTCCAGCGCAGCTACCCGCTCGATGATGCCCGGCAGGCCCCGGCGCAGCAGTGGCTCGCCACCGGTGAACCGCACCTCGGTAATGCCCAGCCGGGTAACCGCGAGGCCGACGAGCCGGACCAGCTCATCATCGGTCAGCAGCTCGGGCTTCGGCAGCCAGTCCAGTCCTTCGGCCGGCATGCAGTACGCGCACCTCAGATTGCACCGATCGGTCAGCGACACCCGGAGGTCAGTAGCCGTCCGCCCGTACGAATCGGTCAGCATCCCAGCACCTCCTCGCCCTCCGCCTGATCGAACCCAGCGTCACAGCGGCGCGAGCTGCGGCACTCAGCTCCACCCTAAAGGCTCGCTGTTAGCGACGCATGGGCCGCGCCTGCCCACTGCAGCAACGACCAGACGCGGTAACTTCCCGTCCAGCCAAGATCATGAGGGGAACGAGGCAATTGGCGCCACTCCAGCCCGCAGGGCCGCAGTAGGGCCGCCCGGGCCTCAGGCCAGCTGGTCCGCCGTCGTGGTCGTGGCTGGCCAGCCGCGATTGGCGTAATCCGCGAAGTCCGGCTGAAGCCGGTCATACCGCCGCGCGAACAACGGCGAGGAAATCATGAAATCGGCAGTCGCCCTGTTGCACGCGACCGGAATGTTCCAGGCCACCGCCAGCCGCAGCAGGGCCTTGACGTCGGGGTCATGCGGATGAGGCTCCAGCGGATCCCAGAAGAAGATCAGCATGTCCACTTCGCCGACAGCTATCCGTGCTCCGATCTGCTGGTCCCCGCCGAGCGGGCCACTGCGCAGACAGGTCACCGGCAGGCCGAGCTCGCTGCTCAGCAACTGTCCGGTAGTGCCGGTGGCACACAAATCATGCTGGGCTAGCTCGGCGCGATTGAACCTCGCCCACTCAGCGATGTCGCTCTTCTTGTTGTCGTGCGCGATCAGCGCGATCCGGCGCCTGACCGGGTCGTCGGGATGGCTGCCCATACCAGCCAGGCTGGCACAGCGACATTTCGCGTCCGGGAACGCTACATTGCCGGGACGTTTCGGCTAGGCCAGCGCTGGCGCCGTTGCCGGGCGGCGCGCGGTTACCGGGCACACATCGCGGCCAAGCCTGCAATTCGCCTACGATGCACTCGCTGGCTCCTGATGCTCCGGGCGCCTGCGGACGCCAAGCAGGGCCCGCCCAATCGGCCGGGTCGCCCACGAACCGGATCACCCAGGATGAGTCCCATGACCGTGAACGGCGCCATCTGGCGCGATCAGCTCACCCCGCAGGAGCGGGCCGTGCTCGGCCGGGCGGATGCTGGCGTCGCGGGCGCTACCCCGGACGTGCTGGTCATCGGAGGCGGGATCCTGGGTGTCAGCACGGCAGCGGCCTGCGCCGAAGCTGGCCTCGGCGATGTCTTGCTCATCGAGACCGGCCGCCTGGGTGCCGGGGCCACCGGCGGAGCGACCGGGCTGCTGATCCCCGAACCGCATCAGTGGAGCGACCCTGAGCCGTTTGTCGATCTTGAGCGGGCCGGTCTGGAACGCTGGCGGGACCTGGAGAAGGGCGTTCCCGGCGGCGTTGGCCTGGTGGAGCTGGACTGGATCGGGCTGGCTCCGCACGAGGGTGGCTATGCGGCGCACCAGCCCTCCGGCGTCGTCTGGCTGAACCCGGGACAGGTGGGCGAGCTGATACCGGGTCTCGCCCGGCCGATGGAGGGCGCTCTCATCCACCGTCAGGCACGGGTGAACCCGCTACGTGCCGTCGCAAGGCTGGCGGCCGGGCTGCCAGCCGTGGCTACGGGCGTCGCCGCGATGTCCGCTGAGATACGCGGCGACCGCATCGTCAGCATCGGCACGTCAGCGGGTGAGATCATGCCCGGGTGCGGTCGTCTTCGCTACGGGCCGGCCGCCGGTACTCGACGGCCTGCCGCTGCACATCCCGTCCGACCGGGTGAAAGGCCACCTGCTCGTGACGCAGCCAGCCGACATCGAGCTACCGGGCATCGTCGCACCGCTCGCGACGCAGATCGAGAATGGCCAGTTGCTCGCTGGCGGCACTTTCGATCTCGGCGACGAGAGCCCGGCTGTGCAGCCCGACGTCATCGACGCCATCGTCGACGGCCTTGCGGCCGTAGTGCCGAGCTTGCGCGGCATCGGCGTGGCGTATCAGTGGTGCTGCTTCCGCCCGCGGCATCCGGACCGGCGCCCCGTCATCGACATGGTGCCTGGCCTGGCCAATGCCTGGCTGACATCCGGCCACTTCCGCACCGGCATACTCAACGCGCCGGTCACTGCTGCGGTGCTGTCGCGGTGGATCGCCGCCGGGGAACCGCCGGTCGAGGCGCGCACCTGGTCAGCGACCCGGTTCGGCGGGCGCTAGCTGCCTGTCAGCTCGTCCCCGCCGCGGCCGGAGTAACGCTGGCGGCACTGGCGCTAGCCGGACTCATGGCCGGCGTCCCGGCACTAGCCGCGTCAGCACTGAGCGCATCGGCACCCACCCCGCCGCTGCTAGCCACACTGGCCGCGGCACCGCCGCCAGCTGGGTCTGCCGGTGCTGCCGGCCTGCGCTTCAGCACGCGCCGGTCGTCCGGCAGCCGGTCAGTAATTCCCGCAGAGTCCAGGTACTCCAGCAACGGGATGGCAGTGCGCCTGGTCGTGTCGAGGGCCTGCCTGGCCTGTGCCGCAGTGAACGGCTGAGGCAGGTTGGCCAGCACCTCGGCTGCCATCACATCCGCTCCCGGCGCCAGCACGACCTGGTCACTGATCCGCATCAGCTCGCCCGCCCGCACCGCCGCGGCGATGCTGCGCGGATCGAGCCCGAGCTTGCGCAGGCGGTCCGCGTCCGGCGACAGGAACGGCGCCGCAGCCAGGTCCGAGCGGAGCACGCGCACTGCTGCCAGGACCGGTTCCGGCAGATCCGGGCCCGCTTGCTCGCCCAGCAGGCCGCGCGATGTGCAGAGCGCCGCAGGCGACCCGGAATGGCGGCTTGGCGAGCGCCAGCACCAGCCTGCGGTCCGGCAGGTCCAGGGCGGCGCGCGCGGCGTCGATCGGCATCCCGGCCGCCAGCGGCTCTGCGGCCGCGTGGCTCGCGAGCACTTCGCCTAGCTGATGGCCGAGCGCACGCCAGTGGTCGGGATCGGCCAGCCATTCGCCGGCAACCGGAAGCGGATGCTCCGACACGCCCATGGCCAGCATCGTGCTGGCCCGCATGATTCCGTGCCGGGAAAGCAGGTCGCTCCGCGCCTGGCTCGATCGGGCCAGCCGGACAGCAATCGCGCTGCCGCCCCGGCGGCCCCGCGGCGCGCCAGCGCCGGGGGCGCGACGTCGAGTACGACCGCTCCGGCCACCGCGGGGAACGAGCCGCTCCGCCGGCTGCCAGGGTCACGCAGCAGAATCCGGTCGCCGACATGCAGCGGCAGCGGGTCGGCCAGGCTGAGCCGCGCCAGTCCGGCTCCGAGCGGCCGCACCCTGGCGATCACGCGCGCGGAGCCGACGTGCACGGTTACCGATCTCGGCAGCTGGAGGGGTGTTGGCAGGCCCGGCAGTGCTAGCTGGCCAGGCAGTGCTAGCTGGTCAGGGCGAGCTGCCGGGATCGCTGAGCCAGGCTGGCCGGGCGTGCCGGACTGCGCGGTTACCCGGACGTCGATCAGGTCGGTTAGCGTCCACCGGCCCGCCTGGATGAGCGCCATGCCGCGGTGCAGCGCCTCGCGGCCGATGCCGCGCAGGTTGAGCGCGACGCGGGCGACGCCGGTTGCGGCCTGCACCGTCTCGCCGAGCGACTGCAGGTCCCGCACCCGGACCGGCCGCATCGACGGCGTGATCACGAGCTCGTCGTTCCGGTGCACGGTCCCAGCCGGGAGCGTCCCGGTCACGACGGTGCCGCTGCCGGTCATGCTGAAGGTCCGGTCGATCCAGATCCGGACCGGGGCGCCCGGATCCGGCTCGGGCAGGCTGCGGCACAGCTCGTCCAGCGCGGTAACGAGATCGGTGACACCGGCTCCGGTGACCGAGCTGACGGCGACCGCAGGCATCTCGACCGAGGGTGGTCTTCGCGATCTGCGCAGTCGCCTCGGCGATCGCCGGAGCCGGATCGGCCAGGTCGCTCTTGGTCACCGCCAGCAGGCCGCGCTTGATGCCAAGGGCACTGACGACGGCCAGGTGCTCGGCCGACTGCGGCATCCAGCCCTCGTCGGCTGCCACCACGAACAGGACAGCAGGCACCGGACCCGCGCCGGCCAGCATATTGGTCACGAAGCGCTCATGGCCCGGCACGTCGACGAAGGCCAGCTGATCGCCGGACGGCAGCGTGAGCCAGCCGAAACCGAGGTCGATCGTCATTCCCCGGCGCCGCTCCTCGGCCCACCGGTCCGGCTCCATCCCGGTCAGCGCGCGGATCAGCGCGGACTTACCGTGGTCGACATGACCGGCAGTTACGACGACGTGCATGGCTTTCACCCTGGATCCATCGCGCTCAGCCCGCCCCAGCCAGGCCAGCGGCTGCCGGGCCGGCCACGGCCGGCGTGGCCGCCGTCTGTACCGCGGCAGTCAGGCGCTCGTCGTCCGCCGGGCTCACCGCGCGCAGGTCAAGCAGCAGCCGTCCGTTCTCGATCCGTCCGACGACGGCGGGCATCGTGCCCCGGCGCACCGGTGCGCCTGTCCGAAGCTCGGCCGCCAGCGCGGTCGGCAGACTGACCGCTGCACTCGGCAGGCTGATTCCGGGCGCGCCGCCGCCGCCAACTGCCGCCTCCGATTGCCGCGCGCGCGTCGATGCCGACGGCGACGAGAGCGTCCACGATCCGGCCGGCCCGCTCGGTCAGCTCCGCAAACGGGGCGGCGAGCTGCTCGGCTACCGGCGGCTGCGGTCCGGTCAGCGTCGCCTCCAGCGCCGCGACCGTCAGCTTGTCGACACGAAGCGCCCTGGCCAGCGGATGCCGGGCCAGCCGTGCGACCAGGTCCGTGCGGCCGAGCAGCAGGCCAGCCTGCGGACCGCCGAGCAGCTTGTCGCCGCTCGCTGTCACCAGGGCAGCGCCGGCGGCGAGCCAGCTGCTGGCGTCGGGCTCGTCGGGCAGCAGCGGGTGCGGGGTGAGCAGGCCCGGAGCCGATGTCGCCGACGACCGGCACGCTGAGACCGGCTAGCTCGGCGACCGAGGCGCTCGCGGTGAATCCCTCGATCCGGTAATTCGAGGGATGCACCTTGAGCACGAAGGCGGTCTGCGGGCCGATGGCCGCGGCATAGTCGGCAGCCGTCGTGCGGTTGGTCGTGCCTACCTCGCGGATCTGGGCGCCGGTCGATTCCAGCAGGTCAGGGAGCCGGAACGCGTCGCCGATCTCGATGAGCTCGCCGCGGCTCACGACGATCTCCCGGCCGGCTGCCAGCGCCGTCGCGGCCAGCACCAGCGCAGCGGCGTTGTTGTTGACGACGTGCACGGCCTCGGCCGCGGGCACCGCGGCCGACCAGCGCGCTCAGCATGCCGCGGCCACGCCGCCCGCGCAGGCCGGAGGCCAGGTCGAATTCCAGGTCGGTGGTGCCGGCGGCGGCCTGGACTGCCTCTCTGGCGGCCGCCGACAGCGGCGCACGGCCAAGATTGGTGTGCAGCAGCACGCCGGTCGCGTTGATCACCGGGGTCAGCGGTCGCGGCCAGCGCTGGCAGGCTCTCCGCGGCCGCGTCGGCGACGCGCGGCCGGGTCGATCTCGCCGGCGCGGGCGAGATCTTGGGCGCGCCGCACCGCCGACAGCACGATCGCGCGTCCGAGCCGCTGCTCGGCCGCGGCCAGTCGCGGGTCGGCCAGCACGGCGTCGGTGCGCGGGGTCAGCCTGCGGACGTCCACGAGCGCGACCATACCTGCACGGCGCGCACCTGCCGGCAGGGCCTGAACAGGTCTTCCGGGGTGATTTACCAGCACTTTGCCGAAGGCACTAGCCACCGAGCACAGTACATGTGCAAGTCTTTAAACATCCGATTACGCAGAGAGTGAGCAGACATGAACGCTCAAGGCCAAATTCCGCGAAGTCGCGGCGCAGTCTGCGGCGTGCTGCTGATCTTGCTCGGCCTGTGGGGCGGACTGGCTCCGTTTGTCGGCCCGTACTTCCACTTCGGCTTCACGCCGGACAAGGCCTGGCCTACACGAGCCGGGCCGGCTGTACTTCTCGGTCGTTCCGGGCGCTGCTGCACTGCTCGGCGGGCTGCTCGTACTCGGCACGCGTAACCGGGCGGCAGGCATCGTCGGCGGCCTGCTCGGCGCGCTCGGCGGCGCCTGGTTCGTCGTGGGCAGCGGATTCGTCTTCTCGATACTGAAGAACACGACCATTCGCGCCGGCGCTCCGCTCCAGAGCAGCAGCATGGCAGCTGCAGTGCAGGACTACCTGGAGCCGGGCAGCGCTGTTCTTCGGGCTGGGCGTGCTGATCGTCTTTGTCGCAGCGCTGGCCATCGGCAGGTTCTCCATGCTGGCCGCCAGGGATGTGGTGGCTGACGAAGAGGCCGACGGTTACTACGCCAGCACCCCTGCCTCGTTGTACGCGAGCCAGCCAGAGCAGTATCAGGCGCCGACGGGCACCTACCGGACGGCAGTGGGGCAGTTCCCGTCCGCAGGGTCGGCCACTTCACCCCCGGCCCCGTTCTCTGAGACGACGACTGCGCAGTACCCCCCGCCTGATTCCGGCAGCTAACTCCAGCCAGTCGCGCTCAGACTGCGAGCTCGACGTTTGTCCACCGCTCGACGGGGATGAACCCGAGGGCCTCGTTGACAGCGATCATGTGCAGGTTGCTGGCCGCGTTGAACGTGGTGATCCGGCGCACCTGCGGCTCAGCGGCCATCAGCCGGCGCAGCATGCTCGTCTTCATCAGAGCGCCCAGGCGATGGCCGCGATGCGCCGCGGCCACTGCGGTATCCAGTTGCAGCGCCAGGTCCCCGGTGGAAGGTACCGCTATCCTCGTCATCCCCGCCGGCTGCCCAGCCTCCCCGAAGGTCGCCAAGATCGTATAGATCCGGTCCCCTCGCGCGGTGAGCCAGTTGTCCAAGTCAGCTACTCGCCGGGGAGTCCACTTTTCGTCTTCGAGGGCGGGGCTCTCCAGCGGCGCATCGTTCATGACCTCGTACATGACTGCGACTGAGTCCAGGTAGTCGTCTGGCACCGGCCCGGTCATCCGGACCAGGTGGTAACCGGTCGCCCGGGCGGTCGCCTCGGCCAGCAGCTTCTCGATCGCTTCGTCGTTGACGGTGTCGAAATACAGCATGTTCCGCAGCCGGATCAGCTGTTCACGTGCCCCGAGAGCGCTCGCGAACGGAAGACCAGGGCCATCGCACCGAACGGATCCGATTACCACGTTCCGGTCACGGGCGCGGATCGTCTGCCTGGCTGCCGCCGCGAGCGCGGCGCCGACCCCTCGGCGCCTCAGCTCCGGGTGGACAACGATCTCGACGAACGCAGCAGACCGGTTTTCGGCGAGCGGGAGGTTCAGCCAAGCGCATCCAGCCAGCCGGCCGTCGAGACGGGCCAGCAGCCCGATCAGAACCGAGCTCGGGTAGGGGCGGGTCCACTCGACTGTGGTCTCGGCCAGCGTGGGCAGCGGTAGGTGCGGCAAGTCGACGGGCCGGGACGCGCATTCCAGTTCATGCACGTCGAGCAGCGCCTGCTCGTCCGCCGGATCAAGGTCTGTGATCTGCACGTACCGATGCTCAGTGTCCCGCTGCCTGCCTGGCAACTGATTTAGCCTGGGCTGCGGCACTCAACGCCATCCGGGTGCGACGGCGCGGCGGACGCCAGGCACCTGCACCGCGTTAGGCGGTGGCGGGCGGGCGCTTGCCGAGCTGAGCCCAGTCCAGGGCCCGGCAGCTCCGGCAGTTGTTAGTTGGGTAGATCGTGACCTGGCCGACATAGTGTCCTGCCAGGCCGAGGCGCCGGAAGATGCCCGCCCAGGGCAGCTTTCCGCGAGCATCGACCAGGATTGCCCCCACGTGGTCGTCCTTGATGTACGCCTCGAAATTCGCGACGTAGGCGGGCGTAGCTTGGACTAGGTCCTCCACCGGCTGCGGGAGGTCGGTCTCGTTGCCGAACCCCTCGTTGATGAATCCGCCGGCTATCCGGATGTAGAAGCCTGACTGTGCCTGCCACAGCATGCCGGCGTTGTCGACCGTGGATACCACCACCACGATCTCCCGCGGCGCGAGATCACGCCGGTACTGCCCGCTGCTGATAAACGTCGGCACTTCGGTGTAAGGCTTGCCGTTGACTGGCGATGCGTTCAGGGCGACGGCGGCGATGACCAGCAAGGCTAGCGACCAGCGTGTCCACGACGTCCGGTTGACCGGGCGGGCCAGCCACAGCGCGGTGGCTACTGCCAGCACCAGGAACGCGAACAGCATCAGCCGCGACGGCCAGGCGTTCCGCACGATAGGCAGATGAAAGAGGCCGGCCCAGGGCAGCGTGGCGACGACATGCCCGTCCAGGTAGAGCACGGGCCCGACCGCGGTCACCACGATAACGGCCAGCATGCAGGACAGGAACCGGACGAGCCTGCTGGACCAGCATGTAACGGCCAGCAGCACGGCCAGCACCAGCAACGGGACCCCGACGTAACCGCTTGCCGACGCCGGATTCTGCGCGGCCGCCGCGTGGGACAGCCAGGCGACGCCGAACGTCCGGCCGACCCGCGGTATCACCAGGCTGGCCAGGTCTAGTCCGGTTTGGCCGACCGGCTTCGGTGGCTTGGTGGTCAGCGTGAACGCCAGGTAGGGCGCCGTCAGGACGATGGCGATCAAGTAGGCGAGCCCAACGTGCTTGCCCAGGCGCAGTATCTCTGGCTGGCCGGACGGCCCGGCGAGGGCGAAGCCAAGCGCGAGGCACACCGCCAGGATCGCGGTCAGGTCGGCGAACGTCTCCGTGAACAGGTAGAACTGGACCGCCATGGTGATCCCGGCCAGAATCACGAAGGTCCGCGAGCTTACCGCCTTATCCCGCCACAACAGGACCAGGTAGGCCAGGATCGGCAGCAACAGGCTGTAGCTCAGGTTGAGCTGCCCCGCAGCGTCACGCGCCAGCTCGAAGGCGGAGAAGCCGAAGACGGCACCCCCGGCCAGCGCGGGCCAGAACTTCCCGGTCAGCCGTCGGCACAAGACAAATGCCGCCCCTGCCGAGAGCGGTGGCGCGAGGGCGAGCAGCAGGTTGAACGAGACTATCGGGCCCGCGGTCAGGGTCAGCGGGGAGGCAAGCAGCGCCAGCGGCGGCACTGTGGTGACCCAGGCCAGCGAATGGCCCGCCGGCGCGCTGATCTGGCTTGAGTACAGCGGGTTGAGCCCGTGCGAGATCGCGTACGGCCACCAGCGCAGGCTCCACACGTAGAAGCCCGGGTCCTGCTTTTCGGGTGGACCTGCGCCCGCGTGGCATGTTGGACCAGCGGCCGGGCCCCGGTCAGCACCCAGGCAATGAGATAAATCCCCAGCGCCGCCAGCCCTTGCAGGGCGGGCGACTTGAGCCAATCACGCGGGGTGGCCGGCGCCGTGGGCCGCTGCCGCTCCACTAGCGAGGCGCATGGCTGGCCGGTCCGGCCGTCGTCATAATGGCTGAGCGGCTCCGTCATGACCGCGCCAGGGCCCAGAAGTGGGGCCCGTCCTGCACGACACAGCGCGGGTGTGCCCGCACCTCGTCATGAATCCGGGGCAAGACCCTGCTCACCTGCCCATCTGTCAGCTGCACCCAGGTCAGGAAGGTGAGCGTTTACCGGCACCGAATCATAGCCGGGCACAACAGACCAACCGGCCGGCTTCAACCGGATTACGAGCCACGTGTACTAGCCGCGGACCGTCGCGGCGATGAGGGCTCAGCGCCGAGGCCGCAGCGGTGGCGATCGCCGCTTACATTCCGCGGCGTGCCAGCAATGTGCCGGCAGAAGGAAGATGATCAAGGAAATGAAGATCAGCAGCAACCACGGGGCGCGCCGTCAGAGCGCGTTTGGCCTGGTGGCGGAGGCGGACGGGAATCGAACCCGCCGGCGACGCGGAGCGCCGCCCACTGGTTTTGAAGACCAGGGGGGCCACCAGGCACCCTGACGCCTCCGGGACCAGACCCTACCGGCGCGGGAGCGAGTTGCGCTGACTCGGGCCAGCGCGCTAAGCGCGAAAGGTGCCCGGGCCGCGACGGCGCTGCGACCTCTGGGCCGCCGCCGATGGGGCCGCCCCCTAATGTCGATTAAGCGACTCGTCTTGCTCCGGGACCCGGTACCGGCGTCACCTCTCTCGGCGAGTCGAGCAGATGGCCTCGCGAGCAGGCCAGCTGCAAGAACACCGGTGCACCGCAATCCCGGTGCGTCAGCTCGACAGCCGGACCGCCCGGTGCGGCGGCGTGCTTGTCCCCCCAGGCGAGCAGCGCCGCGATCACCGGATACAGCTCGATCCCCTTCTCGGTGAGCCGGTACTCGCTCCGCGGTCGCTGGCCGGCCTCCTGGTACGGGACCTTGCGCAGGATGCCTTCGTCGAGGAGCCGGGATAGCCGGTTGCTCAGCACCTGCCGGGGCGCGCCAGTGCGCCGCTGCATGTCGTCGAAGCGCCGGACGCCGTTGAAGGCCTCGCGCAGAACGAGGAATGTCCACTTCTCCCCGACAACTGACAGCGCGGCCGCGATGTTGCAGTTCGCCGTGTCGTACTCGAGCGCCCAGGACTTCGTCATACCGAAAGGCTAAGTTCACTTGACAGACTTAGCAAGCGCGCGTCAGGCTGGGTCTATGAAACGAACCCCGGCTACGGCCAGCGGTTACCTCCGGCAGGGCTGCCAGGACGACGCGGCGCGCATTCGCGAGTTCGTCTGCGGCCTGTCACCCAATTCGCAGTACATGCGATTCTTCGCCACCGCAGCGCCGCCGAGTTCCGGCTTGCTCCGTGTGCTGTGCGGCGGGACGGGCGCGGACATCCTGCTGATCACGGACGACAGCGGAGCTGTGATTGCACACGGGATGGCTGCCGACACTCCAGGTTCCGGGGTGCTTGCCAGCAATATCGGCCTGGTCGTAGCCGACCAGTGGCAGCAGCGCGGGCTTGGCACCCTGCTACTGCGCACGCTGGTCAGCCGGGCCTCAAGGCGAGGTGCCGGCTCGCTGGTGCTGGACGTGCTGCCGGCCAATAACCGGATGCTCGGCATCATCGCGCGCAGGTGGCCGGACGCGCCGCGGCAGCTAACCCGGGATGCCATCATCATCACCCCGGTTATCACGCCCTGGCAGGCGGCAGGCGGCCAGGCCGTGCCTGCCGTCCTCAGCCTGGCGGGTGACCGGCAGAACCGTCAGTCAGGAGACCTGGGTGCGCCAGACCGCGCTGCCGCGTAACCAGACCGCCGCGGAGGCGGCCACATCGGACGTGCGCGACGACGCGCGCACGCGTACCTACAGCTGGGACGACCCGGCGATCTCGGCAGCCGCCGCCAGAGAACGGGACGGCGCGGCTTTCCTGCGGGCCATCCTCGATGGCAGCCTGCCCGCCGCCCCGATCGCCCGCACGCTGAACTTCAGGCCGGTCAGCGTGCAGCCCGGCACTGTGGTATTCGAGTTCGCGCCCGCTGAGTTCCACTACAACCCGATCGGCTCGGTGCATGGCGGCGTGCTTTCCACCCTGTGCGATTCGTCCTGCGGCTGCGCGGTGCAGAGCTTGCTCCCGGCCGGGACTTACTACACCAGCCTCGACCTCAGCGTGAAGTTCTTGCGCGCGGTGACGTCGGAGGCCGGCCTGCTCACGTGCACCGGCACTGTCACGCACCTGGGCGGCCGGTCCGCCCTGGCGGAGGCCCGGCTCACTGGCGGTGACGGCAAGCTGTACTGCTGCGCCACCAGCAGCTGCATGGTATTCCGGCCCGCCGCGGCATGACCTGCGGTTCGATACCAGCCGCTCGACAACGTGGTGCGAGCACCCCGGCGTGGCGGCTACCGTTCGGGACGTGACCAGCGAGCTTGATCCCGTAGTAGCCCACAACCGCTCGGCCTGGGACCGCGAGGTCGATACCGGTAACGAGTGGACCGTGCCCGTCGGACCCGACGTGATTGCTGCTGCCAGGGCCGGGACCTGGTCGGTCGTGCTGATCGGCTACGACCCGGTGCCGCGTGACTGGTTTCCGGCTGAGCTCGCGGGCACGGACGTACTGTGCCTGGCCAGCGGCGGCGGCCAGCAAGGCCCGGTACTGGCGGCCGCAGGAGCGCGGGTGACCGTACTGGACAACTCGCCTCGCCAGCTGGCCCAGGACCGGATGGTGGCCGATCGCGACAACCTGCAGCTGCAGAGCGCGCTCGGCGACATGCGGGATCTCAGCATGTTCGCGGACGCAAGCTTCGACCTGGTCTTCCATCCGGTGTCCAACGTTTTCTGCCCGGACATTGAGCCGGTCTGGCGCGAGTGCTTCCGGGTCCTTCGGCCAGGCGGGATCCTGCTTGCCGGCTTTATGAACCCGGACGTTTTCATCTTCGACGCCGACGCCAGCGAGAACCGAAACGAGCTGATCGTCCGGCACGCGCTGCCCTACTCCGATCTCACCCACCTGAGCGAAGACGAGCGCGCCCGGCTGTGGGGGCTCGACGCGCCAGTCGAGTACAGCCATTCGCTCACCGAGCAGATCGGCGGGCAGCTTGCCGCCGGGTTCGTCATCACCGCGTTCCGTGAGCGCCCGCACCACGCCGGGCCTACCGCCGATTACCTGCCCGGCTACTTCGCGACTAAGGCCGTCAAGCCTGCCGGAGTCAGGCCGGCTTAGCCTCGTACAGGGTGTCGATGACGTCGGCGTACTTCGCGTGCACCACCCTTCGCTTGAGCTTGAAGGTCGGCGTGAGCTCCTCGCTCTCCGGAGTCCACTCGACCGGCAGCAACTCCCAGTACTTGACCTGCTGCACCCGTGCCAGCCTTGCGTTCGCGTCTGCGACCGCCTTCGCGACCTCGGCCCGCACGATATCGTTGGCGGCTAGTTCCGCCAGCGAGGTCTGCTCGATGCCGCGGGCCTTAGCCCACGCCGGCGCGACTCCGCCGTCCAGCGTCAGCAACGCCACCAGGTACGGGCGGCGGTCGCCGTAGGCCAGTGCCTGGCCGATCAGCGGGTGCGCGACCAGCAGATTCTCCACCGCGGCCGGTGACACGTTCTCCCCGCCAGCTGTGATGATCAGCTCCTTCTTCCGGTCGACGACGCGCACGAATCCGTCCTCGTCGATGGAGCCGATGTCGCCGGTGTGCACCCAGCCGTCAGCGTCGATCAGGTCAGCGGTCTGCTCGGGCAGGTTGAGGTAGCCAGGGGTGTTCAGCGGGCCGCGGGCCAGGATCTCGCCGTCGCCGGCGATCCGGACTTCGATACCGGGAACGGGCCGTCCCACCGTGCCGAGCCGGAAAGCCCCCGGCGTGTTGGTGGTAAACGCGCCGGTGGTCTCGCTCATGCCATACACGTCCATGATCCGCACCCCGAGGCCGCCGAAGAACGCGCCCACTTCCGGCGGGAGCGGCGCGGCGCCGCTGACCAGGATCTCAGCCTCACCGAGGCCGAGCAGCGACCTGATGGGGGCAAGGACCTGCTGGTCGGCCGCCGCGAACTTCTCGGCCAGCTCGGGTGACGTGCTTTCGCCGTACTGGCAGCTGCGTACGTACGCCAGGCCGGTCTCCATGGCTGCCGCGACCGCGGCCTTCCGGTCCGCGTCCTGCTCACCAGCCAGCAGGCCCTGAATCCCGGCCATGACCTTCTCGTAGATCCGCGGCACCCCGAAGAATGCCGTCGGCTTGACCTCGCCCATCGTGCCGATGAGCTGGCTGGCCGCGTCGTGGCAGAAGTAGGTGTGGGTCGCATTGCAGATCGCCAGGTACAGGGTGAACATCCGCTCCGCGATGTGCGCCAGCGGCAGGTAGGAGACCCAGCGCACGTGCATGCGGCTGAGGTCGGCGGCCCGCCCGGCTTCGACTTCATACAGCACGTTGGCGTGGGTGATGATGACGCCCTTCGGGTTGCCGGTCGTACCGGAGGTGTAGAGCAGGGTGACCGGGTCGTCGGGCTTGATCGCGGCAACCCGCCTGCTGACCGGTCCGCTGTCCGTTGCGAGCAGCTGCGCGCCGAGCATCGCGAACTCCTGCCAGCTCAGATACGGAACCTCAGGCGGGCAGACGGCAGCGTCCCGCACGATGACCTTCCGCAGCGACGGCAGCTGCGGCAGCACCTGCTGCCAGCGGGCGAGTTCGCTCGCGCCGTCGATGACCGCGATCTTGGCGTCACAGTTGGCCGCCATGAAGGCGATCTGCTCGGCGGCAAGTGTTGCATAGAAGGTGACCGGCACGCCGCCAGCGTGCAGCACGCCCATGTCGGCGAGTACGTGCTCGAGCCGGTTCGGCAGCATGAGCGCGACCTTCTCCCCCGGCCGGAGGCCTAGCTCGGCGAAGGCGGCAGCAAGCTGCAACGCCCGCTCCCGGGCTTGCGCCCAGGTGATCGTCTGCCACGAGCCGCCGTCATCCCGGTCGGAGTACGCCGGCATGTCACCGTAGCGTTCAGCTGTGCTGGCCAGCTCGTCGCACATCGTCTGGCCGGCCGTGAGCTCCTCAAGTGCTGCCCGCTCAGCGGCGATCTCGGCCGCCACCTCGGTAGTTGTCACCGGACGCCTCCAGTCCTTAGTCGCGGCGCGCCCGACACGGCGCGGACTCATACCGCATGGCACCACGCACGACGCGAGGTTCGCAAGCGGCCTCCGATTACAGTTGCCGTCATGACGATTGAGGCCGCGGTCCGGCTCACCCAGTACGCGCACGGCGGCGGCTGCGCTTGCAAGATCCCGCCCGGCGAACTTGAAGAGGCGGTCGCCAGGCTGATCCCGGCGAGCAGGCCTGCCGACTTGCTCATCGGGGTGGAGCACGGTGATGACGCGGCGGTAGTGCGGATCGACGGCAACCGGGCGGTGGTCGCTACCGCGGACTTCTTCACCCCGGTCGTCGACGATGCCTACACCTTCGGCCAGATCGCGGCCACGAACGCGCTCTCCGATGTGTACGCGGTCGGCGGCGAGCCGCTGGTCGCGCTCAACCTGCTCGGCTGGCCGCGCGACGTGCTGAGCGCCGACCTGGCCGCGGAAGTGCTGAGCGGCGGGCTTTCCGCGGCAAGTGCCGCCGGCTGCCACGTGGCCGGCGGCCACAGCATTGACGATCCGGAACCGAAATACGGGATGGCCGTCACCGGGCTAGCCGACCCGGACCGGCTGCTGCGCATCGATGCCGGACGGCCTGGCTTGCCTATCTCACTGACCAAGCCCATCGGCAGCGGCGTGCTGAACTCGCGGCACAAGGCCACCGGAGAGTTGTTTGCGGCCGCGATCGATGTCATGACGACGCTGAACGACGTCGCCAGCCGCGAGGCGCTGGCAGCCGGGATCCAGTGCGCTACCGACGTGACCGGTTTCGGGCTGCTTGGGCACCTGTTCAAGCTCGCCAGGGCGAGCGGCGTCACCGCCGTCGTGGACAGCGGGGCGGTGCCGCTGATCGAGGGCGCTGCCGAGACGGTCCGGGCTGGTTACGTTCCCGGCGGCAGCCGGCGGAATCTGGACTGGGTCGCCCCGCACAGCGACTTCGGGAACGCCACCGAGGAAATGCTGCTCCTGCTTGCCGACGCGCAGACCTCTGGCGGACTGCTGCTGGCGGGCGAGGTCCCCGGGCGCAACAGTGATCGGCGAGCTTGTCGCCCGGGGACCAGCGGTCCTCGTGATCCGGTAGCCATCGCGGGACTCCATGATCACGAAGGGCCTCCGCCGCCGGCGACGGATTTCGGCCTGGCGCTCTAGTACCGCATCGCGTGCTCGGACGAGACGACTCGTGCGCCGAGCGGCACCAGCGTGATCGGGATGATCTTGAAGCTCGCCAGTCCGAGCGGGATGCCGATGATGGTCAGGCAGAGGAGCAGCCCCGCCACCAGGTGCCCGAGTGCCAGCCACCAGCCGAACAGGATGACCCACAGAACGTTGCCGATCACGGAGGCCAGCCCGGCGCCGGGCCGCCGCTCGATGGTGCGGCCGAAGGGCCAGAGCACATAGCCCGCGATGCGGAAGGCAGCGATCCCGAACGGGATCGTAATGACCAGAACGAAACAGACAATGCCCGCCAGCACGTACACGATGGCCATCCAAAAGCCTTCGAGCACAAGCCAGATCACATTCAGAATCGCCTTAACCATCGGCCCCCCGGTCCGCGGCGCCGGCCCGGCACACCCGGACCGTGGCAACACTGT
This sequence comes from uncultured Actinomycetota bacterium, assembly GCA_963831615.1. Lineage (GTDB taxonomy): Bacteria > Actinomycetota > Actinomycetes > Streptosporangiales > Streptosporangiaceae > JAJYUU01. The sequence goes on from CAWHQU010000013.1 coordinate 477,875, forward strand.
CGCACGGCTGCCGCGCCGCGTAATCACTCTGGCCGGGTGATGACGGCGCCGGGCTGCCTGGCGGATGGTGTGCCAAGAGCTGTGCCCGGCCTTCGCTTGCCAGCGGAGCCCGCACCGGGCCGCAACCGGACGACAACCGTGGAGGGACATGTGGGCGTTTCGGATATGGATGTGACGGTCGACCAGGCCACCAGCGACATGCTGCTCGCACTCGCGATGGGCGAGTCTGGCGTCATGGGCGAGGCCATGGAGATGCGCGAGCAGCTGCGAGCAGACAGCAGCCTGGACGCCAGGACGTTCGCGCTAGTCAAGATCGCCGCGCTGGTGGCGCTGGATGCTGCGCCAGCGTCGTACCTGTTCCAGGTGCAGGGCGCGCTGAATGCCGGGGCGTCGCCGCGGGAGATTCTCGGCGTGCTGACCGCCGTCGCGCCGCAGACCGGCATGGCCCGGGTCGTCTCGGCGGCACCGGAGATCATGATCGCTCTCGGCCTCGAACTGCCGACGGGGATGGACTCTGACAATGGAACCAGTAACGGCGGACGGCGCAGCCGGTAACCGTTACCAGAGCCGGCCCGCGACGGGCCGGAGACGGGGAGGAATCGCACATGATCGGCCGACCTGTGGTCGTGCGGCGCCGTCCGCTGCTGCGAGCGGCAGCAGTCGGGGGGACATTCGCCGCCGGACGGGCGATGGGCCGCCGCGCGGAGCAGCAGGCTGCCGCCGAAGGAGCTCAGGACCAGCGGATCAGCGCTGTTGAGAGCCAGCAGGCTCAGCGCGCCGTGCCAGCCCAAGGCGGTAGTGCCGGCTCGGAGGCTTCGCTGATGGATCAGCTCAGCCGGCTCAGCACGCTGTACCAGCAGGGCGCGCTCACAGACGATGAGTTCGCGGCCGCTAAGGCCAAGGTGCTCGAGGGCTGATCGCGGTCAGGCGGCCGCGGTCAGCCGGCCGGCGCGCCGGGCCGCTGGCTCGCGACCACGTACTTCGGGTCGGCAGCCGAGGCCTTGCCGGCCCGGAGTACGGCGAACTTCGCGCACAGGCCGCCGCCGGTGAGCAACGCCGCCGATACCGCGGCCGCCGTGCGGCTGCGCCGGGCCGCGAGCGCGGCAACTCCCCCGCCGAGGGTCAGGTACCTGGCGGCACTGAGCATGGTGCCGCCGGGCCCGGTGCGGTACGGCTCACCCGACAGCCCTGGCATCGTCTCCAGTGCATAGCCGGCCAGGCTCTCCACTGCGGCGCCGACTAGCGCGAGCCGGCAGGCGGCGGCATAGTCCGAGCGGTCCCGGCTTACCGCGCTAGCAGCCAGGCCGGCCGCTCCGGCCGCGGTCATCGCGCCGCCGGTGAACAGCAGCGGCAGCTGCCGGTATGCCTCGTGCCACGCGGGCACTGCGGTGTCGGCTAGCAGCACACCCGGATACGCCGCCAGCAGCGGCCCGGTCACGGCGGACCCGGCACCGGCCAGGCTGCCGAGCCGGGAAAGCCGGCCAGTCACCTCGCTGGCCGCAGCCGCCGACACCAGGCCGGAGTGCACCGTCAGGATCCACGAGCCCATGCTCATCGGCGAGGTCGGCTTTGCCACTCGCAGCATGTTCAGGAACCGCTCCGGCCGGCCTAGCTCCACCGTCAGGAACGCGCCGCCGCCGAACGCGCTGGCCGCAGCCCCGAGCCGGGCCGTCCTGGCCAGCGACGGGCGCCCGGTCGCCCTGGCGGCGGCGCCGACCATGGCCAGGGCGCCGGACAGCTCACCCAGGAACAGGTAGGCGGGCAGGTGCGGCTCTTTCCACCGGCTCACCTTCAGGATCGGCCGGCCGTAATAGGACTGGAAGTCGGCAGGCGGCACCTGCAACTGCTCAGTCACTGCAAGGTCCCTCGTCCGGAGAACGCCACAGCGACGCCGGCCGCAAGTACGGCCGCTGCCGCCCCGGCCCAGCGCCACATCGACGGCAGGTCCCTGGTGGTGACCACCGGGTCCGGCGGCAGGCCGTACACCTCCGGCTCGTCGAGCAGCAGGAAGAACGCACCGGCGCCGCCGATCCCGTCGTCCGGATCGGCGCCGTACAGCCGTGCCTCCGGGTGCCCGGCTGCATGCACAGTGGCCAGCCGGGCCTGCGCGGTCTCGCGCAGCTCAGAAAGCGGCCCGAACTGGATGGAATCGGTCGGGCAGGCTTGCGCGCAGGCCGGCTCCAGCCCGCCCCGCAGCCGGTCGTAGCACATCGTGCACTTCCACGCACGGCCGTCGTCATCCCGCCGGTCGATCACGCCGAACGGACAGGCGGACACGCAGTAGGCGCAGCCGTTGCACACGTCCGGCTGGACGATCACCGTGCCGAACTCAGTGCGCACCAGCGCTCCGGTCGGACACACATCCAGGCATGCGGCGTGCGTGCAGTGCTTGCACACGTCGGATGCCATCAGCCAGCGGGTGGCGGGCCCGTCGGCGATCTCGCTGATGACGTCCTGCTCGATGAACGCGACGTGGCGCCAGCTGTTCGAGCCGAGCGCGCCGGTGTTGTCGTAGGACATGCCAGTCAGCGCGACCACATCAAAATCCGGGTCGGGCAGGCCGTTCCACTCCTTGCAGGCGACCTCGCAAGCCTTGCAGCCAATGCAGACGCTGGTGTCGGTGAAGAACCCGACCCGCTCTGGGTGAGTGCTCGCGTACCCGGCGTCGGCCGCGACGTCTGCGAGCGGCCCGTACAGCGAGTTGCCCGCGCCCGAAGCCGTCATGGCGCGATCCGGGGTTCTAGGTCGGCTAGCCCTGCCTTGTGCCGGTAGGAGTTCACGAGCTCTATCCTGGCAGCGCCGGTGGGCCTTCGTCCCGGCCTGATGTCACAGGTAGCCACTTTGCTCTCCTGGATCAGCACGTTCGGGTCGAGCGCGAACGGCAGCAAGTCGTTTACGACGTCGCCGGTGACCAGGCCCTGGCTACCCCAGTGATACGGCAGCCCGATCTGATGCACGACGGCGCCGTCCGCCAGCCGCAGCGGACGCATCCGCCGGGTCACCAGCACCCGCGCCTCGATCGCGGCGCGCGCGGTGATGATCGTCGCCCAGCCGCCGTTCTCCAGCCCGCGTTCGGTAGCGAGCTGCGGAGACACCTCGCAGAACAGCTCGGGTTGCAACTCGGCGAGCCTCGAAAGCGTCCGGCTCATGCCGCCCGCAGTGTGATGCTCAGTCAGCCGGTAGGTGGTGAATATGTACGGGAAGGCAGCGGCATGGCCGGCCAGCTGTTCGCTCGTCGCCGCGTCATTCGGATACAGCACACTCGTCGGGCTTGTGTCTTGCTTGTAGACGTCGTTGCGCACTGGCGACTCGGCCGATTCGTAGTGAGTCGGCATCGGGCCGTCTTTCAGGCCCGTCGGCACGAACAGGGCGCCCTTGCCGTCACGCTGCATGATGAACGGATCGCTGCCACCAAGCGCCGCCGGGCCAACTGCCCCATCGGGCGGGATGTAGTCCGGTGACTTGAACTTCTCGACGTCAGGCACGTCGTGCCCAGTCCACTGACCTGCCGTCTCGTCCCACCAGATGTAGCGCTTGGCTTCGCTCCACGGCTTACCGGCCGGATCGGCCGATGCCCGGTTGTACAGGATCCTGCGGTTGGCCGGCCACGCCCAGCCCCACTCGGGGGCAACCCAGGACTGTTCGCTCGCGGGCTTGCGCCGGGCCGGCTGGTTCACTCCGCCGGCGTAGCAGCCTGAGTAGATCCAGCAGCCGCACTGAGTCGAGCCATCGGGCTTCAGCTCGGCGAACCCGGTCAGCAGGCTGCCGTCCGGGCCGCGTCCGTTGATCTCCTGCAGCACTGCTTCAGCGTCGGGTTCAGCCTGGTCGCCGATCTCCGGGTAGTTCCAGGTAAGGCTGCGCAGGAGCTGGTCCATCTCAGCGTCGGACGCTGCCAGCCGCGCCCGCAGCCGCTTGCCGAGGTGGTAAGCGAACCACAGGTCACTGCGGGCATCGCCGGGCGGATCGAGCGCCTTGTGATGCCACTGGAGCATGCGCTGGGTATTGGTGAACGTGCCCTCTTTCTCCACATGGGAGGCGGCGGGCAAGAAGAACACCTCGGTCCCGATCTGTTTAGTGGCCAGCTCACCGGTAGCTATCTCCGGGCTGTCCTGCCAGAACGTCGCGCTCTCGATCAGCGCCAGATCCCGGACCACCAGCCAGTCGAGCTTCGCGAGTGCCAGTCGCTGCAGCCGGGCGCCGGCCGAGCCGACCGCAGGGTTCTGGCCCCAGAGGAAGTAGCCCTTGACCTTGCCTTCGATCATGTCAAGCACGGTCCGGTAGGTGCCATGATCGCCGCTGAGCCGGGGCAGTAGCGGCAGGCAGAATTCGTTCTCCTCGGTAGCTGCGTCCCCGAACCAGGCTTTCATCAGGCTGACGAAGTACGCGCGCTTGTTTCCCCAGAAGCCCGTGTCCGGCAGCCGCGCCAGGTAGCCGTCAAGTGTCTCGTCCTCTTCCCGCGGCATCGGCAAATAGCCAGGAAGCAGGTCGAACAGGGTCGGGATGTCAGTACAGCCCTGGATGCTGGCGTGCCCGCGGAGCGCCAGGATCCCGCCGCCAGGCCGGCCCATGTTGCCGAGCAGCAGCTGCAGGATCGCGGCGGTGCGGATGTGCTGCACGCCCGTGGTGTGCTGGGTCCACCCGACGGCATAGACCCAGGCAGTGGTCTGGTCTCGGCCGCTGCACCGGACCAGGGTGTCAGCGAGCCGTTTGAAGTCGGCCGGGCCGATGCCGCACACCCGCTCTACCAGCTCCGCGTCGTACCTGGCGAAGTGCCGCTTGAGCACCTGGAACACGCAGCGCGGATCGGTCAGCGTGAGGTCACGCTCGCCGGTCGGCTGCCAGCTCGAGTTGTCGTAGCTGCGAGTGACCGGGTCATAACCCGAGAACAGCCCGTCGCCGTCCTCGGCATCCACGAAATCAGGCGACAGGATGTCTGCGGCATTGGTGTAGGCAGTCACGTACTCGCGAAACTCATGCCCGCCAGAGAGCACATGGTTCACCAGCGCGCCGAGCAGCACTATGTCGCCGCCAGCCCGGCTCGGTATGTGCATGTTCGCAAGTGCACTGGTCCGGGTGAAGCGCGGGTCGATGTGAATGACCGTCGCGCCACGGTTCTTCGCCTCGACTACCCACTGGAATGCGACCGGATGGCACTCGGCCATGTTCGAACCGCAGATGACAATGCAGTCCGAATTAACAAGGTCGCGAGGAAACGTGGTAGCACCGCCACGTCCGAAGCTTGTTCCCAGACCGGGAACGGTGGCGGAGTGTCATATGCGGGCTTGGTTCTCGATCTGGATCGCACCGAGCGCGGTCCAGAGCTTCTTGATGAGGTAGTTCTCCTCATTGTCGAGGGTGGCGCCGCCGAGACTCGCGATGCCGAGCGCCCGGCCGACTCGCTTGCCGTCGTGCTGCTCCTGCCAGCTCGCCTTCCTGGCCGCGATCACCCGGTCGGCGATCATGTCCATCGCCTGATCCAGGCTGAGCGGTTCCCAGACTGTGCCGTACGGCCGCCGGTACAGCACCTTCGTGAGCCGGCCGGGCTGCGTGACCAGTTGCTTGCTGGCGGCGCCTTTGGGGCACAGCCGACCTCGCGACACCGGCGAGTCCGGGTCACCTTCGATCTGGGTGACGACATCCCGTCCGTGCCTGGAGGCCACGTAGACCCGCTGGCCGCAGCCAACCGCGCAGTACGGGCAGACCGAGCCCACCACCCGCTCGGCGTCCTCCGTTCGCGGGGCGGCCGCCTCGGTGTGCGGCGACCGGACCGCCTTCCCGCGGCCAAGCCGGTCAGGACCGGTCAGCTGCCGGAAGGCAGGCCAGTTCTCGATCCAGCCGCGCGGATCGGGCACCATGATCCCATCCAAACGGACATAGCCTGCAAAGAGCAAGCGGGCAGCACTAGCACCAGGTCGGAGGCACTGTGGCCGGACGGACGGTACGCAGGCGGGTTACCCGGATCTGCATCGGCGATGCCGGGCACGACGACACTGCAACCGTCGACGCTGCCGTCAGCCAGCGTGCCGACTTCCTGGCCGCCGAAGAGCCACTCGGCATCAGGATCGGCGGCGAGGCAGTCAGCCTGACCATGCGGACGCCCGGCGACGACATCGATCTGGCCGCGGGCTTCCTGTTCAGTGAGGGCATCATCAGCTCGGCCCGTGATATCGCATCGATCCGGATCTGCGACGGCAGCCAGTGCGGTCACGACCACCAGGCCGATGACGCAATGGGCAACATCGCCGACGTGACCTTGCGCACCGGCCTGGCTGCCGGGCCGCGGCGCAACTTCCTGACCAGCAGCGCCTGCGGCGTCTGCGGCAAAGCCAGCATCGCCGAACTGCGCGTTCCTGGCAGGTTCGGTCTCGACGAGGACCTTGTCCGGGTACCCGCAGAGGTGATTGCTGGTCTGCCTGACGCGCTGCGCCGAGCACAGCGCGTCTTCGACCGGACCGGTGGCCTGCATGCGGCAGGGCTGTTCAGCGCGGCCGGCGAGTTGCTGGCGGTGCGCGAGGACGTCGGGCGGCACAACGCTGTCGACAAGATTGCCGGCTGGGCGCTACAGGCCGGGCTGCTGCCGCTGCGCGGGCGCGTGCTGCTGGTCAGCGGCCGGGCGTCGTTCGAGCTCGTGCAGAAGGCGGTGCTGGCAGGCGTGCCGGTACTGGCCGCGGTATCCGCGCCGTCCTCGCTCGCTGTCGAGCTAGCCGAGGATGCCGGGCTGACGCTGGCCGGCTTTGTGCGCGGCGGTTCGATGAACGTCTACTCCTGCCCGGAGCGCCTGATCCCGGCGCGCTGACAGCCTAGTCAGCGCGCCGGGAACGGCCGCACGCTTGGTCAGGTTGCCGCAGCCGGGTCGAGCAGACCGCGACGGCGGCGCAGTGCCAGGTCCGCCTTGGTGAAAATCGTGTCGACCACGATGCCGATCACCAGGATCACCACGATCGTCGCGCTGACTCCGGCAAAGTCCTCGTTCTGCATGTCCGCGTCCAGCACCTGGCCGATGGAGACCTGCCCGATGATCGCGATGAACAGCTCGGCCGCCATCAGGCTGCGCCAGGCGAACGCCCAGCCCTGCTTGAGACCCGCCACGTAAGCCGGAAGCGACGCGGGCAGGATCAGGTACCGGTACAGCGCGACGCCGCGCAGGCCCATGGTCTTGCCTGCGCGCAGCAGCAGCGGCGGCGTGTAGTCCACGCCGTTGATCAGCCCGTTGGCAATGGACGGGGCCGCGCCGAGGATGATCACGAACAGGATGGCCGAGTTATTCTCGCCGAACAGGACGATGGCGAACGGCGCCCAGGCGACCGAGGGCATCGTCTGCAGCCCGGTGATGATCGACCCGACCGCCGCGCGCAGCGGCGGGATGCGCGCGACCAGCATGCCGACGACCGAACCGATGACGAGGGCAACGAAGTAGCCGATGACCGCGCTGCGCAGAGTCCAGCCGATGGTGGCCCAGAGCATGCCGTGCTGCATCTGCTGCCACAGGTCGGAGAAGACTGGTCCTGGACCCTTCAGCACGTACTTCTTCCACCCGGTGAGCGTGACCAGCTCCCAGACGGCCAGCACGAGCGCGATGGCCAGCAGTTTCGGCCACGCCGCAGACCACGCCTTGCGGGCCAGCCGGCCAGGTTCCGACTGACCCTGATCGGTAGGCAGGTCCAGCCTGTCGAGTCCGCGTAGTGCCTGATCAGCTACCATGCCGGCCTACTTCCTCACGGAGCCGGTCGGTCAGCCTGGCCGCGACTTCCGAGACCTCCGGGGAGTCGATCCGGCGGTGGCCGGTCCGCGGCAGCACGTACTCCTCGATGACCCGGCCGGGCCGGCTGCTCAGCAGGATGACCCGGTCGCCGAGCCGGGCGGCTTCGCGGACGTTGTGTGTCACGAACAGCACGGTGAGAGTGCGCTCGGCGCAGATCCGCTCGAGCTCGTCATGGAGCAGGTCCCTGGTCATCGCGTCGAGCGCGCCGAACGGCTCGTCCATCAGCAGGACGTCGGCGTCCAGCGCCAGCGCCCTGGCCATGGCGACCCGTTGCCGCATGCCACCGGACAGCTCGTGCGGGCGCTTGGCAGCGAATCCGCCGAGCCGGACTGCGTCCAGGAGCTCCGCGGTCATCGGACGCCGTTGCGCGCGAGGCACTCCCCTTGCGCGGAGTGCGAGCTCGACGTTACGGCCCGCCGTCAGCCACGGGAACAGGGCAGGCTCCTGGAACATCAGGCCAACCCGGCGCCCGCCGGTGTCGATGGCGCCGCTGGTCGGCTTATCCAGTCCGGCGACCAGGTTCAGCAGGGTGCTCTTTCCGCAGCCCGATGCGCCGATGATGCAGACGAACTCCCCGTCGGCCACAGCGAGCGAGACGTTGTCCAGCGCCAGGAGCCGGGACGCACCAGTGCCGTAGGCCTTGCTGACCTCTGTCAGCTGCACCGCGACTTTCTGCTCGCCTGCTTGCCCCGCCTGCACACCCGGCCCGGCCGCAGACAGGGCTGACGCCCCCGGCTGACTAGCCGGGGGCGTCACCTGGTCGCTGCTCGCTCTCACGAGCTGACCTGCTGCTGACCGCCGGCGGAGAGCAGCTTGTTCAGCGGCGCGAGGTCGTAGATCTGTGACAGGTTCTTGACCGGGCTCAGCAGGCCCACGGCCTCGGCGTGTGCCGCGTCGGTAATCAGCGAGGACGCGATCGGGTCGTTGGTGAAAGTCACCTGGGCGAAGGCCGCCGCCAGGATGGCCGGCTTGAGGCTCTTGCCAGTCAGCGAGGCCAGCTCGGCGTTGGCTGCCGACTCCGCGGCTGACTTGTTGCTCGCGATAAACGAGTTTGCCTCGACCTGCGCCTTGAGCAGATCGCTGACGACCGTCGGGTGCTGCGAGATGAAGCTCTGGGTCGCGACGATCTGGGTGGTGACGAACTGACCCTGCGGCCACAGGCTGGCCTCGTTCACCAGCACGTGCCCGCCCGCGGCCAGCATCTCGGCGTCGTACGGCGCTGGCTCCCAGCCGCCCGCGATCTTGCCAGACTCGAAGGCGAGCACCGCGTCGGAGTTCGGCGAGATAGGCGTGACCGGGACGTCGCCGCCGCCAGTCGAGGTCGTGGTCAGGCCGTGCCCCTTGAGCCAGTACCGCAGCGCCACGTCCTGGGTGTTGCCGAGCGAGGGCGTGGCCAGCTGCTGGCCCTTGAGCTGCGCGGCGGACGTGATGCCCTTCTTCACGACGAGCTCGGCGCCGCCCGAGGCAGCACCGGAGATCACGCTGATGAGCTTGCCGCCCGAGGTCTGCCACGCCTTGATCGCCGGGTTGGGACCCACGTAAGCGGCGTCGAGCTGGCCGGCCAGCAGCGCGGTGGCCTCCTCCGTCCCGCTGCTGAACGGGTACAGCTTGAGGGTCACGTTCTTGCCGAGGTTCTTCGTGAAGAAGCCGTCCTTCACGCCGATCAGCGCCGGCGCGTGCGTGATGTTCTCCAGGAAGCCCAGCCGCAGCACAACCTTGGCAGTTGAGCCGCCGGAGCCCGAACTGGCAGCTGAGGAGGCGCAGCCAGCTGCCAGAGCCGCGACACCCACTGCCGCGACTGCGGCAAGTGCTCGTTTCATCGTCCACCTTTTCCGATCAAGTAACTCGGGTTTAACAACGCGGAAAGTCTACAATGCCGATGGGAAGTAGCTAGAGATTCCGCCGTTTTGATCCCGGCAGCGGTGAGCTGCGCGGCCCGGCATATCCGGGTATCGCCCCAGGTCAGAGGGTCCTCAGTGGCTCGGGATCGGAAGCAAAAAAATTTCCGCAGCGGAACCTGCAGGAGCGGAGAGTTCCGGTCTCAGTCGCCCTCGTCGCCCGCGTCCTCGGGGTCCACGCCCTGGACCGACTTGAACTTCTGCAGGCAGGTCTGGAGCTGGGACAAGTTAGCCGGGCTGGAGTTCGTGGTGTCGTACCGGACTCCGTACATCAGGTTGATCAGGGAGTGCTTGGCCGGCAACGCCATCGGCGGCGTGTTCTGAACATGCGAGCACGCGGTCCTGACGTGCAGCAGGGTGGCGACGGAAGTGGTCGGGCTGAACTGAACCACCATCCACTGCTTGTCCAGCGAGGCGTCCATCTTCGCGCAGCCAGTGAGGCCGACGAGCCCGATCGCGCCGGCGGCCGCGGCCATTGCAAGGCGGCGGGTGGCACTTGCCCGTTCCCGGGCGATCTTGGTTTTCTGGCTCTGACCACCTGGACCTTGCGCGTGCACGCCGCCACTCTACGACCAGCCGCCATGCGCCCCTGCCCCGTGTCACCCTTAGTGTCGAAGAATGCGGTCGCGCGGCTGCCGCCCGGGTAGCTTGTCCGCGCCGGACGGGAGGCTTCGATGACGAGCCTGATCGAGGACTACGCACTGATCGGGGACATGCAGACCGCCGCGCTGATCAGCCGCGATGGCTCTGTTGACTGGCTCTGCCTGCCGAGATTCGACTCCGACGCGTGCTTCGCGGCCCTGCTCGGTGACGAGCGCAACGGGCACTGGCGGCTCTGCCCGACCGTGACAGACGGCCCTGTTACCCGGCACGGTGAGGTCAGCAGGCAGTACCTGGGCGACTCGCTGATCCTGGAGACCACCTGGACGACCTTCAGCGGCGTCGTCCGGGTCGTCGATTTCATGCCGCCGCGCGACCACGGGCACCCGGTGATGGTCCGGATGATCGAGGGCATCAGCGGGACTGTCGAGATGGAATCCGTGCTCCGCCTCCGGTTCGGTTACGGCAAGGTGCTGCCATGGGTCATGCGGCACGGCAACGACATCAGGGCCGTCGCTGGCCCGGACTCGGTCTGCTTCCACGGCACCGTCCGCAGCGTCGGGCAGAACATGGCGCACACGGCGACATTCGACGTCAAGGCCGGCGAGCGCGTGTCGTTCTCGCTGGCCTGGAAGCAGTCGCACCTGCCTGCCGACCCCTGCATTGTGGCGGAGGCCGCGCTGGAGTCCAGCAAGGCCTACTGGGCGGACTGGTCGTCCCAGTGCACCTATAAGGGCCCCTACCGGGACGCGGTCATGCGGTCCCTGATCACCCTGAAGGCGCTCACCTACACGCCTACCGGCGGCATAGTCGCGGCGCCCACGACATCCCTGCCCGAGGACATCGGCGGCGTGCGGAACTGGGACTACCGGTACTGCTGGCTGCGCGATGCGACGATCACGCTGGAAGCGCTGCTGCGAACCGGGTACACCGCTGAGGCGGACAGCTGGCGGCTGTGGCTCGGCCGGGCGGTCGCCGGAGACCCGAAGGACGTTCAGATCATGTACGGGGTTGGCGGGGAGCGGCGGCTGGCCGAGTGGGAGGTTAGCTGGCTGCCGGGCTACGAGCGGTCCGCACCGGTCCGGGTCGGCAACGCCGCAGTCGACCAGCGCCAGCTAGATGTGTACGGCGAGGTCACTGACGCGCTGACCCTCGGCCGGCAGGCCGGGCTCGGCTTCGACAAGCACACCTGGAGCCTGCAACGCCAGCTACTCGATTTCCTGGAGAAGCACTGGGACGAGCCTGACGAAGGCATCTGGGAGGTACGCGGCCCCCGGCGGCACTTCGTGCACTCCAAGGTGATGGCCTGGGTCGCCTTCGACCGGGCTATCCACCTGGTGCAGGAAGGTAACCCGGGGCCGCTGGAGCGCTGGACCGCGATCAGGGACCAGATTCACTCCCAGGTCCTCGAGCAGGGATATGACTCCGAGCGCGGCGTATTCACCCAGTACTACGGCAGCACCGAACTCGACGCCTCCGTGCTGCTGATCCCCGAGGTGGGCTTCCTGCCGCCGGACGACTCGCGAGTCGTCTCGACCGTCAAGGTGATCAAGCGCGAGCTGATGCGCGATGGCCTGGTACTGCGCTACACCCAGCCAGCCAAGGTCGTCACCTCTGGCGCGCAGGCTGACGTGGATGGGCTGCCCGGCGCTGAGGGGGCATTCCTCGCCTGCAGCTTCTGGCTGGTGAACGCGCTGCACCTGATCGGCGAGTATGACGAGGCAGTGGCGATCTTCGAACGGCTGCTGAGCCTTCGCAACGACGTCGGGCTGCTGAGCGAGGAGTATGACCCCCGGTACGGCCGCCAGGTTGGTAACACCCCGCAAGCCTTCAGCCACGTTCCGCTAATCCAGGCGGCGCTGAACCTGGAGGACCACGCCGGGCACCACTGCCGCCGGACGAGCGGCCGCAAGCGCGCATCATCAGGCTCATCCTGATCGCCAGCGCTCATTCCGGCGTCCCGCCGCCTGTACTGACCGCCAGCCTGCTGCCGCCCCATCTTGCTTGCCAGGCAAGATCACCCGCGGCGGACCGGGCACCGCGCGGCGAGTGTCACACTGATGGGTAGCCATGGCACCCCGTCCGCACATACTGGTCGTAAACGGCCGTAAGGTCCGCCAGCCGGTCTTCGTCATCGGCGCCCCGCATTCGGGTGCGGACCTGGTCGGGCGCGCGCTGAAACAGTCGGCCGGCTTCCACGTCACCATCGGCCAGGAGGCCGTCCAGAGCGTGGTCTACGCCTTCGCCCGCAGCCCGTCCATCCAGCGCGGCCGCAGCGACGCGGCGGCGACCGTGCTCCGGGACGCGTTCGCGCAAGCCTGGCAGGTGACCGCTCATTGCTGCCTGACGTGCTCGCCGTTCTGCCGGGAGGCCGGCCGGGTCACCGGCCCGTCCTGCTGCGTCGCCGAGCGTGACATCGTCCGGTATGGCGACGCCAGCCCCGACCTCATGTACTGCGCCGACGGGCTGTTCGACGCCTTCCCCGACGCCCGGATCGTGCAGATCGTGCGGGACGGCCGTGACGTGGTGGCGGCCATGCTCGCCGACCCGCAGGCGCTGGTCTGGTTCAAGCCCGGCATGGCGAACGTGGAGACCGAGTTTCCCAATCCGTTCTTCGGCATCGAGAGCGAGCAGGACCTGGCGATCTGGCCGGATCTCTCGGCGGCCGGGAAGTGCGCGATGCGCTGGCGCGGTGCGGTTCGCGCGATGGCCAGGCTGCGCACCGCGCTGTCCGCCGATCAGCTCACGACGCTCCGGTACGAGAGCATGCTGCAGAACCCGGCGCGTACTGCCAGTGCCGTGTCCGGTTTCGTTGGCGACAAGGTGGGCCAGGTCGCAACCCGGGCGGCCCGGCGGGAGAGCCAGCCGGGCGCGGAACCGGGCGCCTGGCGGCGGCAGCTCACGACTTCGCAGCTGACCGAGATCGAATCGGTGGCCGGCCCCGATCTGCGCCGGGTCGGCTACTTAGACTGATGCGGCCGGCGCGGCTTAGACTGGCGCGGCTTCCTGCCGCGCGAACTGGGTCCGGTACAAGTCGGCGTACAGCCCGCCGGAGGCCAGCAGGTCAGCGTGCTGCCCGTGCTCGGCGACCCGCCCGCCGTCGATGACCAGGATCTGGTCCGCCTCCCGGATCGTCGACAGCCGGTGCGCGATGACTAGCGAAGTCCGTCCGGCCAGGGCGGTCTTCAGCGCTCGCTGCACCGCCGCCTCGGATTCGGAATCGAGATGCGCGGTCGCCTCGTCAAGCACCACCACCGACGGCGCCTTCAGCAGCAGCCTGGCGATGGCGATCCGCTGTTTCTCGCCGCCGGACAGCCGGTAACCGCGGTCGCCGACGACCGTGTCGAGGCCGTCGGGCAGTCCGGCCACCAGATCCCAGATCTGCGCCGCCTGGCAGGCAAGGATCAGCTCCGCCTCTGATGCCTCCGGCCGCGCATACAACAGGTTGGCCCGGATGGTGTCGTGATACAGGTGCGCGTCCTGAGTGACCACGCCGACCACGTCGTGCAGCGACGCGAGCGTCACGTCCCTGATGTCCGTGCCGCCGATCCGGACGACGCCGCTGGTGGGGTCATACATCCGGGACACCAGGTGGGTGATGGTGGTCTTGCCGGCCCCGGATGGCCCGACCAGCGCGGTCAGCTTCCCGGCCGGCGCGATGAAGCTGACGTCGGTCAGCGCATTCTGACCGGGTCCGGCGCGCTCGGGCGCAGGCAGCGCGATCGACTCCAGCGAGGCGAGCGACACGTCGGCTGCGGCCGGGTACCGGAAGCTGACGTGGTCGAACTCGATCGCCGGGGCCGGGTTCGGGCCGCTCTGCCAGCCGCTCGCACCGGACGCGGCAGTCAGCGGCACCGCGTCCTGCCGCTCCGCGATCAGCGGCTGGAGGTCGAGGACCTCGAAGACGCGGTCGAAGCTGACGAGCGCCGTCATGACGTTAACCTGGACGTTCGACAGCGCCGTGATCGGCCCGTACAGCCGGCTCAGCAACGTGGCCAGCGCGACCAGCCCGCCGATCTGGAGCGTGCCGCGGATCACTAGCTGGCCACCCAGCCCGTAGACAACGGACGTCGACAACGTGGCCAGGAGCCCGAGACCGGTTACCAGCGCACTGCCCCATAGCGCAGTCAGCACGCCAATGTCCCTGACGCGTCCAGCCCGGCCGGAGAACAGGCTGAGCTCGTCCGCAGGCCGTCCGTACAGCTTGGCTAGCATCGCGCCGGCCACGTTGAATCGCTCGGTCATGGTCGAGCCCATCTGGGCGTCCAGCTGCATCGATTCCCTGGTGAGCCGCTGCAGTTTGCGGCCAACCCGGCGGGCCGGGAGGAGGAAGACCGGGATGAGCACCAGCGCGACGACCGTAACCAGCCAGGAGTAGAAGAACATCGCGGCCAGCACCAGCACGACCTGCAGGACGCTGGACACCACCGAGGACAGCGTCGAGGTGAGCGCTTGCTGAGCGCCGATCACGTCGTTGTTGAGCCGGCTGACCAGCGACCCGGTCTGCGCCCTGGTGAAGAACGCGATCGGCTGCCGCTGTACGTGCTCGAACACCTGGCTGCGCAAGTCATAGATCAGACCCTCGCCCACGCGCGAGGTGAAGTACCGCTGCACGACACCGAGGAACGCGTCGAAGATCGCGAGCCCGGCCACGATGCAAGCGACGATGACCACGACCGACGTGCGTTTGGGCAGGATGCCCTTGTCGATGACGATGCCGAGCAGCACCGGGTACATCACCGTAACCACTGCGTCCAGGGCCGCAGCCAGCAGGAAGATAGTCAGGTCGAGCCGGTACGGCCGGGCGTAGCCGGCGATCCTCCGGACCGTTCCTGGCTTGAGCCGCTGCTTGGTTACCGACGGATCCCGGGTGAATCCGCGCATGGCGTGCCACTGGTTCTGCATGGTCATGACCGGTGAACCTAGCAGCCTGCGCAGTTCATCCCGGCTCCGCTCAGGGCGAACCAGGCCAGGCAGGGAGCGACAGGCGTCAGCGTGCTCGCGAAGCCAGGAGCGCAGCCTGGGCTGTTCGCTCCGCTGCCGCCTGCTGCTCCAGCGTGTTGCCCGGCGCCTGAGCTAGCAGCGCCTTGGTGGCACGCGCAGCCGCAGCGTCGGTCGACAGCAGCGCGGCGACAAGGTCGCTTACTGCCGCGTCGAGCTCGGCGCGCGGCACTACCAGCTCGGCAAGCCGGAGGCTGGCAGCCTCGTCCGCGTTCACGGTTCTCGCCGTCAGGCACAGCTCGGTGGCACGCGGCAGCCCGACGATATCGACCAGCGGCTTGGTTCCGGTGAGATCCGGGACCAGGCCGAGGGCCGGCTCCTTCATGCAGAACTTCGCATCGTCGGCGATCACCCGCAGATCGCACGCGAGGGCCAGCTGGAAGCCCGCGCCGATGGCATGACCCTGCACCGCTGCGATCGACACGAAGGACGGATCGCGCAGCCAGGTGTAGCCGGCCTGGAAGCCAGCGATGGAGTCCCCGAAAGCCGGATCGTCCGGGCTCGGGTTGCGTTCTTCGCCCGGCACGCCCTCGGCGCTGAACATGCGCAGGTCGATCCCGGCGCAAAACGATGGTCCCGCGCCACGGACGACGACCACCCGGACCGCGTCCGGTATTGCGGCGCCGATCCGCGCGAGGCCGCGCCACGTGCCGGGAGTCATCGCGTTCCGGCGCTCGGGCCGGGCCAGCGTGACCGTCGCGACGGTCTCGGAAATGCTGAGCTCGAGCCCGGTGCCGGTCAGATCGACCAGGTCAGCAGACACCGAAGGTACCGCCCGCCTGTCCGGTCAGGCCCTGGCCTTCGCCTTGCCCCTGGTCGCGCCGCCGCGGCCGCGCAGGGCAACGCCGCTCTCGCTCAGGATCCGGTGGATGAAGCCGTAGGACCGGCCGGTCGATGCGGCGAGCGACCGGATGCTCTCGCCAGCGCCATACCGCTTCTTCAGGTCCGCTGCCAGCTTCGTGCGGTCGGCACCGGTGACCCGAGTGCCCTTCTTGAGAGTCTCGGTCACGCGAACCTCCCGGGAGCTGAAGTGACCGCTGCCTTACCTATCTCGCCATGATCACTCATTAGCTCGTGATCGGCTACCCAGACGAGCGCTCAGAGATCAACTTTTTATCTGCACCCTGTCGGCGCCCGCTCAGGCCAGGGCTACCAGGTCAGCCAGTTCCTCGCTCCAGGAGTCCTCGACCCCGTCCGGCAGCAGCACGACTCGCTCCGGCTGGAGCGCATCGACCGCACCCTCGTCGTGTGTCACCAGCACGATGGCGCCCTGGTACTTCCGCAGCGCGGCCAGGATTTCAGCCCGGCTGCCCGGATCGAGGTTGTTGGTCGGCTCGTCAAGTAGCAGCACGTTGGCACCGGATACCACCAGCAGAGCCAGCGCCAGCCTGGTTTTCTCGCCACCGGACAGCACGCCGGTCGGCTTTGCCACGTCATCGCCGCTGAACAGGAAGGAGCCGAGAATGCTCCGGTGCTCGCTTTCGGCCAGGTCCGGGGCTGCCGAGCGCATGTTCTCCAGCACGGTCCGCGAGTTGTCCAGCGTCTCGTGCTCCTGGGCGTAGTAGCCGAGCCGCAGCCCGTGCCCGGGCAGCACCTCGCCGGTGTCGGGATCCTCGACTCCGGCGAGCAGCCGCAGCAGTGTGGTCTTCCCGGCGCCGTTGAGCCCGAGCACCACGACCCGCGCGCCCCGGTCGACCGCCACGTCGACATCGGTGAAGACTTCAAGCGAGCCGTAGGACTTCGACAGCCGCTGCCCGCTCAGCGGGGTTTTCCCGCAGTGCGCCGGAACCGGGAACCGCAGCCTGGCAACGCGCTCGGGGGCGCGGTCCGCGCTCACGCCGGCCAGCAGCCGGTCGGCGCGCTTCTGCATGTTCTGCGCGGCCTTGGCCTTCGTTGCCTTGGCGCGCATCTTGTCGGCCTGCGAATGGAGCGCGACCGCCTGCCTCTCGGCGTTCATCCGCTCCCGGCGGCGCCGCCGGGCATCGGTTTCACGCTGCTCCAGGTATGGCTTCCAGCCGAGGTTGTAGACGTCCAGGACGCTGCGGTCAGCGTCCAGGTGAAAGACCTTGTTCACCACGGCGTCGAGCAGGTTGGTGTCGTGGCTGATGACTACCAGCCCGCCGCGGAAGGTTCGGAGGTGGTCGCGCAGCCAGGTCACCGAATCCGCGTCCAGGTGGTTGGTCGGCTCGTCCAGCAGCAGCGTGTCGGATCCCCCGAACAGGATCCTGGCCAGTTCGATCCGCCTGCGCTGCCCGCCGGACAGCGTTCGCAGCGGCTGCCTGAGTACCTTCTGCGGTAGCCCCAGGCTGTTCGCGAGCGAGGCCGCTTCGGACTCGGCCGCGTAGCCGCCGAGTACGGTCAGCCGCTCTTCCAGGTGACCGTACCGGCGGACGCCGGCGTCTCGACGGGCCGGATCGGGGTCAGCCATCTGCAACTCCGCCTCGCGCAACCCGGCCAGCAGCGAATCGAGGCCGCGAGCGGACAGGATGCGGTCCAGTCCGAGCGCGTCCAGGTCGCCGACCATGGTGTCCTGCGGCAGGTAGCCGACCGAGCCGCCGGTCGTCACCTGGCCAGCGGCTGGCTGCCCCTCCCCCGCCAGCACCCGTGCAAGCGTCGTCTTGCCCGCGCCGTTGCGGCCTACCAGGCCGATCTTGTCACCAGCGGCGACCTGGAACGTGGCGCTGCCGAGCAGCAGCCGCGCGCCAGCGCGAAGTTCAACATCACGTGCGGAAATCATCGGGAAACTCGCTCCAGCTCACCGGTATCGGATCAGACGCCAGCCGGGGGAACCTGCCTGCAGGCAGACTCCTCCCCTGA
The DNA here is from genome assembly GCA_963831615.1 of uncultured Actinomycetota bacterium. GTDB lineage: Bacteria > Actinomycetota > Actinomycetes > Streptosporangiales > Streptosporangiaceae > JAJYUU01. The sequence goes on from CAWHQU010000013.1 coordinate 495,953, forward strand.
ATCAGGGCATGGCGTCACGACAGGAGCGGTTGCATAGCAGCGAGTTTACCCGAGGCGGCGAGCGGCCGGCGAACGCATTATGGCTCGTCAGCGCCCGGGCGTACCGTGCCGTCGTCAGTCTCACTAGGTTCACTGAGCCGGATCCGCACTGCGCGGAACAGCCGCGGCGTGCCCTGCAGCACAACCAGACGCGGGTCTGGCACGGTCAGGAACCTGCTGACCGCGATGTCGAAGTACGGGCGAAGCCGCGGGTCGTCGCGCAGAGCCGCGGCCGACCGCTTGTCGCCGCCCAGCACCATCGCGTCGAGCTTGCCGTCGAAGTGCCCGAACACGGCGACCGCGGTGTCCGCGGCCGCCTCCAGCGCCTCGCGCGCCTGCTTCTCCCGGCGCCTGGCGAACCGGTGCTGGGAAGTGCCGCCAGCGGCGCTGCGGCCGTGCACGAGCCGGCTGCCCACCTTGGAGGCCACCAGCCTGCGGCTGAGCGCCGGTGAACACGCCCGCTGCGTAGCCGCCCAGACGGACCAGCAGCACCGCGACCGTGCGGTCGGCGCCGGCGTGGGCGGCGAGTTCAGCCCCGGTGCCGGCAGTGCCCGCAGGCAGCGGCGGGAACGGGATGTGACACTCGGCGATGCTGCCGTCGGCGGCGCGAACCGTGACAACTTCCCGCTCGTCCCCGACCTCTAGCTGCGCCGGACCGTGCCGCTCGGCGAACTAGTCCAGCCAGCCCTCGATGCGCTCCGGGCCGACGTCTAGCCAGCGCTGAGTGGCACGCCGGCCGTTTTCCATTACGCACCGCCCCGAAGCGCTTACTATCCGTCAGGTGAACTTAGCGGCAAGCCACGCCCGCTGCCGCCAGAAGCGGACCAGGGTCCCGTGGTGAATACGCAGGCCCGGCCCTCTGCGAGGACGTGAAATGAGCATCGCTCGCCGACAGCAACACCGCCATGGCGGACCGCTTCCCAGCCTGGGAGCTGAGCGACGCGCTCTGCCGCACCTGAGGTAGCCGAGACCGCGCCGGAGAGCGCGGTGGAGCGTGCACTGGCCGCCGCCATCAGGGACGCGGCCGCATCGGCGACCTGCTCGACGTGCTGCGCACGGCCCGGCTCTGGCTGCCGCTGCCGCCAGATGGGCCGCGGCGATCAAGGGCACGGCGGTGACGCTGCCGACCGTGTCCTACCTCGGCAGCGACTTCGTGCCCGCGTACTCCTCAGCGCAGTTACTGCAGCAGCTCGCTGGCGCGGCCAGTGCCCCGGCGGACGGCCGCCGAGCCCGTGCCGCATGTGGTGGTGCGGGCAGCCGACCTGGCGAGGCTGCTGCCGCCCAGCGTCGGGATCGCGCTCAACGCGGGCGCCAGCGAGAGCGTGCCGGTATACCCGCAGGGCGTCTCCTACCTCGCGGCCGAGGACAGCGCGAACGAGCTGGACCGGATCACCGTCGGGCCGCTGCCGGTCCGGCCCGACGGACTGCTGGCTGAGATCGCCGCCGGGCTGATGCAGATCGCCCCGGTCCGTGACGCCTCGGCCGCCTGGCTGTCGGTGCAGTTCGCCGGAGAGGGCCTGCTCATTTCGGTGACGCTGGACGACCCGGCCGAGGCGGCCGCGCGCGATCTTGCTGTCGGCGCGATCGAGCGCGCCGCGTGGCAGGCACCGCCGCAGGACACCTCGTTCCCGATCGATGTCACGTTCCCCGGCGAACGCGAGCCCGATCACATCGACGAGTGGATCTCCGCCTTCGCCACGCCGTTCTACCGGCGCGCAGAGCGCGCCGATAGCGTTAGCGCGTAAATTCCGTCGTCAGAACCGCGACAGATCCTTCGAGATCATGGATCACTGCGCCTGCGCCCGCGCGGCCCGGTTCAGCGCGCTGATCACGCCGCTGACCGAGGCCCGGACGATGGACGAGCTGATCCCGACGCCCCACAGCACCCGGTCGCCGATCTCGATCTCCAGGTAAGCGGCCGCCTCGGCGTCCCGGCCGGCCGTGAGCGCGTGCTCGGCGTAGTCGAGCACCCGCACGCTCACGCCGCCAAGGCCGAGGTCGACCTCGGAGACCGCGGCGCAGAACGCCGCGATCGGGCCGTTGCCGATACCGAAGAGCTCGTACTCGGTGCCGTAGGCCCGGACCGTGCAGTCCACCCGCTCGGTGCCGCCCTCGCTGGCCGAGGCGTAGCTGACCAGCTCGAACGGACCCGGCTCCAGGTACTCGGCGGCGAAGATCTCCCACATCTGCGCGGGCTCGACCTCGCCGCCCTCGCTGTCGGTGTGCCGCTGGATCACCTGGCTGAACTCGATCTGCAGCCGGCGCGGCAGGTCGAGGTGGTGGTCGGCCTTCATGATGTAGGCGACGCCGCCCTTGCCGGACTGCGAGTTGACCCGGATGACGGCCTCGTAGGTGCGGCCGACGTCCTTGGGGTCGATCGGCAGGTAGGGCATCTGCCAGGGCAGCTCGCTGACCGGCCGGCCGGCCTCCGCGGCCTTGCGGTCCAGGTCGTCGAAGCCCTTCTTGATCGCGTCCTGGTGCGAGCCGGAGAACGAGGTGTACACCAGGTCGCCCGCGTACGGATGGCGCTCGTGCACGCCGATCCCGTTGCAGTACTCGACGGTGCGGCGGATCTCGTCGATGTCGCTGAAGTTGATCATCGGGTCGATGCCCTGGCTGTACAGGTTCAGGCCGAGCGTGATCAGGTCGACGTTGCCGGAGCGCTCGCCGTTGCCGAACAGGCAGCCCTCGACTCGCTCGGCGCCGGCCAGCATCGCCAGTTCCGCGTCGGCGGTCGCGGTGCCGCGGTCGTTGTGGGTGTGCACCGACAGCGCGATGTGCTCGCGCCGGGACAGGTTGCGGCTGATCCACTCGATCTGGTCGGCGTACACGTTCGGCGTGGACCGCTCGACCGTGCACGGCAGGTTCAGCACGATCTCCCGGCCCGGGCCGGGCTGCCAGACGTCCATGACCGCCTCGCAGATCTCCAGCGAGAAGTCCAGCTCGGTGTCCATGAAGATCTCCGGCGAGTACTCGTAGCCGAAGTCCGTACCGGCCAGGTACTCCTCGGCGTACTTCATGACCGCGCGCGTGCCCTCGACGGCGACCGCCTTGCACTCCTCCCGGCCGTCGCCCTCCCAGCCGAACACGACGTTGCGGAAGAGCGGCGCGGCCGCGTTGTACATGTGCACGGTGGCCAGCCTGGCCCCGGCCAGCGACTGCACGGTCCGCTCGATCAGCTCCTCCCTGGCCTGGGTGAGCACCGAGATGCGGACGTCGTCGGGGATGGCGCCGCGGTCGATCAGGCCGCGGATGAAGTCGAAGTCGGTCTGGCTGGCGGCCGGGAAGCCGACCTCGATCTCCTTGTAGCCCATCCGCACCAGCAGGTCGAACATGGCCTGCTTGCGGGCGGCGTTCATCGGGTCGATCAGCGCCTGGTTACCGTCCCGCAGGTCGGTCGACAGCCAGCGGGGCGCGGCGGTGATGGTTCGGGACGGCCAGGTCCGGTCCGGCAGGTCTACGGCCGGGAACGGGCGGTAGCGGTGGCACGGCATACCGGACGGACGCTGCAGTGACGGGTTGCTCATGACGGTGCTCTGCTCCTGATGACTTGCTCCTGGGCTGAATCCCTGGAGGCGCGAACCGGGTGGACATCGGTCGGCGCAGCAGAACGACCCGCGGCGAGGGGCCGACCGGGCTGGTTACCGGGCCTCGCCGCGGCCGAGAAGGAGCAGGCCGCAATCATGATGTGGCTGAGTGTAGCGGACCGGGAGCCGTGAGCGGTGCCCGGATCACCGGGCGGTGACAGCGGATTGTCGCAGGCCGTGCTAGACCGGGGTCCATGGATGATCAGCGGCTGGGGCGCGGCTCCGGCTTTCGCTACGGCACCGTGCTGCCCGGCGGGACGGCCCCTGAGCAGCTTGAGCTTGCGGTCCTGGCCGAGCAGGTCAGGCTGGGACGGCGTCTTCGTCTGGGAGGCGGCCTACGGACCGGATGCCTGGTCCATGCTGGCGGCGATGGCGACAAGGACCAGCCGGGTCCGGCTCGGCACGATGCTGACGCCGCTGCCCTGGCGGCGGCCCTGGAAGGTAGCCAGTCAGGTCGCCACGCTGGATCAGCTGTCCGACGGCCGGGCGGTCCTGGCGGTCGGGCGTCGGCGCGCTCGACACCGACCTGCCCGACACCGGCGAGGTCACGGCGTGCGCGGACCGGGCCGACCGGCTGGACGAGGGCATCGACCTCATCCGGATGCTCTGGGACGGCGGCCGCAGTTACCACGGCCAGCTCTACGACTACGAGACCGGCCGTCTGGACCTGTCTGCCGCGGCCACGCCGGTCCAGGACCGGATCCCGATCTGGGTCGTCGGCGTCTGGCCTGCGCCCCGGTCGATGCGGCGGGTGCTGCGCTGCGACGGCGATCATCCCGCAGTACTCCGGAACTGCCGGTGACGACACCGGGCCTGGACCCGGCGACGCCGCGGCGGTTCGCGCGTGGCTGACCGAGCAGGGCCTGCCCGGTTCCTTCGACCTGATCGCTGACGGCGAGACTCCCGGCTCCTCCCCGGCCCTGGCGGCGACGATGGCCGATTCCTGGCGGGCGGCCGGATGCACCTGGTGGCTAGAGACCAGGTGGGAAGCACGCGACGGGATGGCTGAGCGGATCGCCGCTGGCCCGCCCCGGCTCTCCTAGTCAGCCAACGACGCCCCGGCGCCCGATTTGCGCCATTGGTCGCTTCGAGCTGCGCCAAGATCATCTGTCGGTGCCTAGTTACTGGCGCCCTCACCCCAGCAGATCGGCACCCACGACCGGCCCACCGCCCGATTTGCGCCGCAGGTCGCTCCGAGGCTGCGCCGGGCTCATCCGTCGGTGCCTGGTTACTGGCGCCCTCACCCCAGCAGATCGGCACCCAAGCTCCGCTTGACGCAACCGACCGGTTGCAATAATGTAGCAACCATTCGATTGCTACACAGTGGAGGATGTCATGGGCTTTCCCGATCGCATCGAGCGGACCGTCGAGATCGCGCACCCGCCCGCAAAGGTGTGGGCGGCGCTAACCACCGCGGAAGGACTCGGCAGCTGGTTCGGCAATAACGCTGCGATCGAGCTGCGACCGGGCGGATCGGCCCGGATGACGTTCGGCAGCGATCACACCGCCGACATGCGGGTCGAACGCGTCGAAGAGCCGGCCGTGTTCGGATTCACCTGGCACATCTACGGCCTGCCCGACGACGATCCGCGCCGGACCTATGTCGAGTTCACCCTCGAGCCCGTGGACTCCGGCACTCGGCTCACCGTGGTCGAGAGCGGTTTCGCTCAGCTATCCGAAGCCGCCTTCCGTGAGGCGTACGACGGCAACACCAAGGGCTGGGCAAGCGAGCTAGGCGAGTTGGTCGACTACCTCGATGCCGCCTGACATCGAGGCGATCGCCGAGCAGGTCTTCGTCGCCCTAGCCGACCCGTCCCGGCGCGCCATCCTGGCCGCGCTGGCGTCGGGCGGTCCGGCGACGGCGACCGACCTGGCCGCCCGGCTGCCGATCACCCGGCAGGCCATCGCCAAACACCTGGCCCTGCTCGCGGAGACCGGACTGGTGACTGCCGAGCCGGGTGAGCGGCGCCGGGTGCGATACCGGCTCCGCTCGGTCCCGATGCAAGTAGCACAGCAGTTCCTGGCCGCGCTCGCTCGCGACTGGGACGACAAGCTCGACGCGCTGCGAGCGCACCTCGATAGCTAACCGCCCGCCGAGGGGAGGTCATGAACAAGATGAACGTCACCCAAGGCACCCGGACCAGCCGGGCGCGAGGAGCAGCGGCGGTCGCGCTGACGACGACGCTCGTGCTCGCCGCCGCGTGCTGGATCATCTCCATCCGGCAGATGACCGGCATGGATATGGGCACGGCGACGCAGCTCGGCTCGTTCGCGTTCTTCATCGCGCTGTGGGTGCCGATGATGGCGGCAATGATGCTGCCGGGCGCTGCTCCGGCAGCTCTCAGACGCGCCCGAGCCAGCGGCCGGGTGCGCGCCGTTCTGTTGTTCGTCGGCGCGTACCTCGCCGTCTGGGCCGTCGTCGGCGTCGTGGTGTACGCGGTGTACCGGCCGCACGGGTCCATCGCCGCTGGCGTGCTCGTCATCGCGGCCGGTCTGTACGAGCTCACGCCGCTCAAGCGGCACTTCCGGCGGCAGTGCTGGGACCGCCTCCGGCTCCGGCTCGGGCTCGGGTTCGGGCTGTGCTGCGTCGGATCCAGCATCAACCTGATGGTCATGCTGGTGGCGCTGGGCGTCATGAGCGTCGACCTGGATGGCCGTGGTCGCCGCGCTCGCCGTCGCCAGAAGCTCCGGGCACGGCCCGAGCCGCGATCGATGTACCGCTGGCGCTGGCAATCGTCGGCCTCGGAATCTTCATCCTCATCTCCGCACCAACGATCTAGCACGACAGGAGAAGGACAATGACCGATCACAAGACCGGAACGCGCGAGGAGTGGCTGGCGGCCCGCCTCGACCTGCTCACAGCCGAGAAGGAGCTGACGCGGCAGAGCGACGAGGTCGCGCGGCAGCGGCAGCAACTGCCGTGGGTCCGGATCGACAAGGACTACCGCTTCGACACCGACGAGGGCGCAGCTTCACTGGCCGACCTGTTCCGCGGGCACTCGCAGCTGCTCGTCTACCACTTCATGTTCGGGCCGGACTACACCGGCGGCTGCCCGTCCTGCTCGGCGATCGCGGACGGCTTCAACGGCTCCGTCATCCACCTCGCGCATCACGACGTCACGCTCTGCGCGGTGTCACGGGCTCCGCTGGCCAAGCTGCAGGCGTACAAGCAGCGGATGGGCTGGAGCTTCCCGTGGGCGTCGTCGTTCGGCAGCGACTTCAACTACGACTTCCAGACCGCGCATACGCCAGAGCAGAAGCAGGCGGGACCCGTCACGTACAACTTCGCCGATGTCGACATGCGGCCGGAGCTAGACGCCAAGCCCGGATAATCCGTGGGTCATCGCGCTGGCCGGGAGCACCGGCACGGACTGGGGCACGTACCGGCAAGAGTCCCCCGGCATGAGCGCTTTCGTGCTCGAGGATGGCGTCGTCTATCACACCTACTCGACATACGCGCGCGGGCTAGACGGCCTGTGGGGCATGTACCAATGGCTCGACCGGGCACCTCGCGGCCGCAACGAGGCGGCCGGACCGTGGTGGCACCGCCACGACGAATACGACAGCCAGTGACGCTCACCGCAAGACTCGGTTGACGTCCGCCGCGCAGAATGCTGGGCCTGGAAGTACGGCCGGATGTTCGGCCGAGTGACTTCGATCACCGGGATTCAGTTCACGCTTGCTGCGGCGCAGTAGCCTGGACCGTCCGCGCCCGCGAAGGGAGACCAAACGACGATGTCGATCGCGGGAGAGCTCGTCACCGAGAGGCTCGAATACGACGGCGGCCGGCAGGTCACGGTGTACGTCCCGTCGGCTCCGGCCGAGGCAGTCGTGTTCGCCGGGGACGGTCACCTGGTCCCGGAATGGGCCGAATCCCTCGAGGCCGCTAACGTACCGTCGACAGTGATCGTCGGTGTCCATCGGCTGGCCGACGAGATGCTGCGGCTCCATGAGTACTCACCGGGCTTTGAGCCGGAGCGGTTCGCGGCACACGAGAAGTTCTTCGTCGAGGACGTGCCTGGATGGGTACGGGCGCGGTTCGGAGTCGGGATGCCCGCCGAACGCACCGCAGTGTTCGGTGTCTCGGCGGGCGGAGAGCTGGCGCTCGCCATCGGGCTTCGGCATCCGGATGTCTACAGCGCGATCTTCTGCGCCTCGCCTGGCGGCGGCTACAAGCCGCCTGGCGTGATGCCGAGTCCGCTTCCGCGGGCGTACCTCGTCGCGGGCACCCTGGAGCCGTTCTTCCGCGACAACGCCACCCGATGGGCGAACGCGCTGCGCGATGCCGGCGGCGACGTTGTGATGACCGAGCGCGCCGGATCGCACGGTGGTGCGTTCTGGCGAGAAGAGCTGCCGCTGATGGTGGCGTGGGCATTTGGATGATGAAGCCAGGACGCCGGGATGAATGACGACGACCTTGGACTGCGCCGTCTGACCTACGCGCGCTTCGTGCAGCTGGGGCGCGCGCCGACCGCAGCCGACGTCGCCGCCGACAGCGGCCGGAGCCGGGCAGAGGTCGCGGCGGGCTGGAAGCGGCTGCATGCCGAGCACGCGCTTGTGCTCGATCAGGTGACGGGCGAGATTGTCATGGCCAACCCGTTCTCCGCCGTCCCGACCCCCTACCGCGTCCAGGCTGACGGCCGGTGGTGGTACGGCAATTGCGCCTGGGATGCCTTCGGCGTGTGTGCTGCCCTGCACACCGACGGGGGGATCGAGACCTCGTGCCCGGATTGCGGTCACGCCCTGCTCATCAAGGTAAGTGGCGAGCGCCCTGATGATCAGAGCCTGCTCTTCCACTGCCTGATCCCGGCGGCTCACTGGTGGGACGACATCGTCTTCACTTGAAGCACGATGAGTCTCTTCCGGTCGGAAGACCACCTCACGCGCTGGCTCGCTGGCCGCGAGCCCGGCGCAACCATCGGAGTGGCCAAGCTCAGCGAACTCGCACAAGCCTGGTGGGACGATCGCCTCTCCCCCGACTGGCGGCCGCATACGACAGACCAGAACCAGGCGATCCTCGAGCGTCTCGGGCTCACCGGCGCCTTCTGGCGCCTGCCCGCCTAAGAGGGCGAAGGCTTCATTATTCTGGGCGGTCCTGTCGGTGACGGCGAGCAGACCCTGCACGTCGCCGAAGCCACAGATGAGAACGAAATCAGAGCACGGCTCGCCGAGGATCCATGGGCGGGTGCCGGGCTGCTTCGGATTGGGATGATCGAGCCGTGGGCGCTCTGGCTCGACAGCCGCCCCGCCGGCTGACCACCGTGGCCGGCGTCAGCCGACCAGCGCATGGCTATCGTGGACCGTGCCAGTCTGGGCACTGACCATCACACCGTGACGCAGGAGATGCGCGATGCAGTTGTACGTACTGCCGCTTGGCAACTGTTGCTGTAACTACGAGGTCATCGCGCCGGGCGTCGCGGACGGCAAGCGCATCCACATACCGGTGCCCTCGTTCCTGATCCGCCTCGATGATGACTCACTTGCGCTCGTCGACACCGGTATGAGCCGTCTGCACATCGCCGATCCCGACCTCACCTGGCGAGGCACGCCCACCGCCGAAGCGCTGATGCCCGACATGCGGCGGGAGGACAGCTTGCTATGGCGGCTGGCAGAGCTGGACATCGCGCCCGCTGACATCAAGTACGTGATCAATACGCACCTGCACTTCGATCACGCGGGAAACAACGACCTGCTGAAGGACGCGACGTTCTTCGTGCAGCGCGAGCACTACCAGTACGCCAAGGACAATCCGTCCTTCCCCAACCAGTACTGGAACCTGCCGTCCCTGAGCTACGAACTGCTCGACGGCGAGACAACGCTGTTCCCTGGTGTCGAGGTGATCCCGACGCCTGGCCACGCACCAGGTCACCAGTCGGTTCTGCTGCGGCTGCCGGAAACCGGCAACATGATCATCTGCGGCGATGCTGTCTACTGTCAGGAGAACTACGACCACGACGCATGGGACGGCCAGGCGGACCCGGAGACGGCGCGCATCAGCGCACTGGCCTTGCGCGACAGGGCTGACCGCTACGGCGCCTCGATGATCTACGGCCATGACAGAAACCAGGCCAAGACCCTGCGCTTCTCGACCGACTCCTACCGGTGACCAAGGACCATGCCTGAGCTAATCGCTTAGGGCCCAGCGTCCGGGTCCCCCGGCCGCACGATGCCGGTCTCGTAAGCCAGGATCACGGCCTGGACCCGGTCGCGCAGCCCGAGCTTCGCCAGCAGGTTCCCGACATGCGACTTCACCGTCGCTTCGCTCACCACCAGGTCGGCCGCGATCTCCGCATTGGTGAGGCCGCGGGCCAGCCGGAGCAGGATGTCGCGCTCCCGGACGGTGAGCGACGCCAGGCGCGACGGCGCCGGCAACGTCTGCGCCGGCCTGCGCGCGAACGCGTCTATCAGCCGCATGGTCACCGAGGGCGCCAGCAGCGCGTTTCCCGCTGCGGCGATCTTGATGGCGGCGATGAGATCGTGCCGCGGAGCATCCTTGAGCAAGAATCCGCTCGCGCCCGCTCGCAGTGCCTCGTAGACGTAGTCGTCCAGGTCGAAAGTGGTCAGCATGACCACCCGCGGCGCGCGAGCCCGGTCGCCGCCAGTGATCAGCCGGGTGGCCTCGAGGCCATCCATTTCCGGCATCCGGACGTCCATGAGGATCACGTCGGGGTTGTGGTCGGCCGCGGCCCGGACTGCCTCGGCTCCGTTTGCCGCCTCGGCGACCACCGTGATCCCCTCGGCCGCTTCGAGTATCACGCAGAATCCGGTCCTGACCAGTTCCTGGTCGTCTGCCACCATGACCCGGATGGCTTCGCCTGCGGTCATGGCGCTGGCAGTCGTGCCGTGACCGCGAACCCGCCAGCATCGCCGGGCCCGACGGTCAGCTTGCCGCCACACGACGCGACCCGTTCGGCGATGCCTGCCAGGCCGAATCCGCCGGAATCAGCGAGGCGCCGGCCGGCTGCCGTCGCGGACGGCCGTCGAGCTGCGGGCTTGACTGGCTGTGCCGTTCACCGTGATCCAAGGCGGCCCCGTTTCCACTATCTGTAACAGACACCGTCACGTAGCCAGGCTCATAGCTAACGGTCACCGCCGCCTCGCACGCGCCGGAATGCTTGACGGTGTTGGTCAGCGCCTCTTGCACGATGCGGAACGCGGCCAGGTCCACGCCCGGTGGCAGCTTGCTCGGGCTGCCCTCGACCCTGTAGGTCGACGGCGATGCCTGCCCGCCGGACCTGGCCGAGCACATCGTCAAGCTGGCTGATCGACGGGGACGGTGCCGTGGTCGCCCGGCCGTCGACGTCGGCCGGGCCGCGCAGCACGCCGAGCAGGCGGCGAAGCTCGGTCAGCGCTTCGCGTGCCGTCCGGCCGATGACGTCGACGGACTTGCTTGCCTCCTCAGGCCGGCCGGGAAGCAGTGCTGCCGCAGCCTCCGACTGAACGGCCATCAGGCTGACGTGATGCGCCACCACGTCGTGCAGCTCCCTGGCGATCCTGGCCCGCTCGTCTGCGGCCGCGAGCGCCACTTGCCGGGCCCGCTCGGCCTCCGCGTGCTCAGCCCGTGCTTCGACCTCCTGCACGTAGGCGCGCCGGGTGCGGCTGAGTACGCCGAGCGTGCCTGCCACGGCGAACTGCAGCACGGCGACGAAGAAGTCATAGGGCTCGCTGTGGCCGGGCAGCATCTGCGACCTGACGATGCCGTACAACAGCAGGGCGCTGATCGCTACCCGAACCCTGGTTGAGGAGCGATCCATGATCGTGTAGTAGGCGATCGCCGGGCCGAGCGGAATCGGCGCGAAGTTCAGGTTGAGCTGGTCGTAGATCGTGCGCGGGATGCCAACGGCGAAGAACACCGCAACCGGCCACCGCCGCCGCCAGGCCAGCGGCAGCGCCTGGAGCATCACCAGCAGGAACGCGACGTAGGGCAGCTGGAGCTGCCTGGTCTCCGGGATCAGCGAGCCGACGTTGTAGATGGCTAGCACCACTGCGAGCGCGAGATCCTGCATTCGCGGCGGCAGCCCGGTGGCCCAGCTGGCGAGCCTCTTCACCAGCCGATCGTAAAGGTCGTCACGTTGCGCGAGCCATCCGTCGCATGGCTGAAATGCCAACCCCTACCTAAGAAGGAAACGAGGCAGTTGCAGGCGCCGCGCCCTGCACGTTCGGGATGGGCGGGCAAACGGGCCCTCCGGCCGATGCGGCTCCGGTCGCAGGCGGACGAGCATAACGGCCATGAACCTTCTACCGCGGTCACCGGATATCCCGGCCGAGACAGACCGGGACGCAGCTTATCCAGTCAGCGGCATCGCTCCTTTCGACCGGCGCGTGATCGCCGTCGGCGCTGTCGTGTTCGCCGTTCTGCTGGCAGTCGCGACGCGGTACGGATTCCACCGCGACGAGCTGTACTTCATTGAATGCGCTCGTCATCTTCAGGCTAGCTACGTCGATCAGCCGGTGCTCACGCCGCTGCTGGCGTGGGTGTCACTGAAGCTCTTCGGAGTGTCGCTGCTTGGCCTGCGGATGTGGCCCGCCCTTGCGGCGTGGGGGACGGTCATCATTGCCGGGCTCACGGCACGCGAGTTCGGCGGCGGCCGCCGGGCGCAGCTGCTTGCCGCGGTAGCGACCGCCACCATGCCAGTCGTGCTGGGCGCTGATCACCTGTTCGGGCCGACGGCCTTCGACGTGCTTGCCTGGGCCGGCCTTGCGCTAGTTGTCGTCAGGATCGGGCGCACCGGTGACACGAGGTGGTGGCTGCTCGGCGGTGTCATTCTCGGCTTCGGGCTGGCGAACAAGCACAGCGTCGGATTTCTCGCTGTCGCCCTGTTCATTGGCGCCCTGCTGAGCGGTGGCCGGCGGCTGGTGCTGAACCGCTGGTTCCTGGCGGGCGCGGCGATCGCCGCCGCCTTCACCATCCCCGACATCTGGTGGCAGGCGCAGCACCAGTGGGCAACCATCGCGATGACGCGCGCGCTCGCGCAAGAGAACGGCGGCCTCGCGAACATCGCCAACTGGGTGATCGGGCAGCTGCTGATGACTGCCCTGGCAATGGTGGCGGTCTGGGCTGCCGGGTTGCGATTCCTGTGGCGGTCCGGGCGGCCGCTCTGGCGCGCGCTGGCATGGGCATACGCGATCTTGTTCGTGTTCTTCGCGATCACGACCGGCGGGAAGATCTACTACCTGGGTGGCGCCTACATCTATCTGCTCGGCGCCGGAGCCGTCGCGATCGACGGCTGGCTGGCCGCCCGCAAGGCCAGGCTCCGCTCGCTGCTGGTGGCGACGGCGCTCACGTTCGCGCTCACGCTGCCGGTCATCCTGCCGCTGCTGCCACCCAGTGATCTGGGCGGGACCGAGAAGATCAACGCTGTGCTCGCGGAATCCGTTGGCTGGCCTCAGCTCGTCGGCTCTGTTCGCACGGTGTGGTTCTCGCTGCCAGCCGGGCAGCGCGCCGGTGCTGTCATCTTCGCGTCGAACTACGGCGAGGCCAGCGCGATCAACGTACTGGGCCAGGGAACGGGCCTGCCGCAGGCAGTCAGCGGCCACAACACCTACTGGTGGTGGGGCCCGGGCAACCCGCATGCAACAACGGTCGTGGCAGTCATGCCCGGGCCGATGGACGGCGGCGGCGATGCGGCCTATCTCAGCAGGTTCTTCACCAGCGTCCGAGCCGTTGCCATTCTCTCCAACCCGTATCGCCTGCACAACCAGGAGTGGCACGGGCACGTCTACTTGTGCACCGGCCCGCGTCACCCCTGGGGCCAGATGTGGCCTCAGCTGCGCCAGTACAGCTGACGCCGGAGCCTGCGGTGCCTGACCGTGCCGGTGGCGCGGTCGTGCCCTGCTTGCTTTTTGTCGGCTTCGATCCGCTGCCCTGGCCGTGACCAGAGCCGCCGTCGCCGCCGTTGCTTTCGCCGTTGCCAGCTGAGGCGTTGGAGGGACCACGGCCGCCGCTGTCACCGTTGCCGGTGGCTCTGGGCGTGTTGGTGGTCAGCTTGAAACCGGGATTCGCGTCGACCGCTTTCTTGATCGCTTCGCCGAGATCGTCGGCGAAGTCCTCCAAGGTCGGGTCGAGCTGGCCCAGGGTCCGCATGAACGACCGTGAGTCGACCAGCATCTCCGCGTCTGCACCGTGGCGGCGGGCCTGCTTTAGCGACTCGAGTTCGACGGTGAGCTCACGCTCACGCTTCTGTGCTCGCTCTACCTCTGCTGTGGTCTGCGCCTTGGCGGCTTCGAGTTCCCGTGCTAGCTGTGCCGGGTCCGGTGGCTCGTCCGTTGCGAGGCCGAGTGCCTTAGCGAGCGCTAGGTTCCGTGCGTTGGTTTCCTGATCCCGCCTGGTGTTCTCGGTTCGCAGGGCCTGGTAGATCGCGGCGATAGCAGCCGCGACAGCTGCAGCTAGGTCTTCCCGCTCGTCACCGTCGACCCGCGGCGGCGGTGACGGTGGCATCTCAGGACCCAGCGCCGCCCTGCGGCTCCGGAGCGTCCTGCGCTGGCTCCTGCGCGGACGGCCACTGCTGCTGGCCCCGGTCCCGCATCAGGCCGCCACCGTCGGTCTTGCCCGGCTGGAGCGGTGGCCGCTGACTGCCCTGTGTGCGCGGTGCCCGGCCAGCTGGCGGCATCGACTTGCCCATCACTACCTCCGTTTGTCCGGGGCCAATGTCGTCCGACCGGCGAGTCTCAGCACCTGATTGCCCGACATGACATCTGCTCAGCCAGATTTATCTGACCAGCTGGCCGATAGCGGCGATTCCGCGCGTCCGTAGCGTCACAGCCAACAGGGTCCCGGTCTGGGACATCACGAGCATTGGGGAGAGGAACATGCGAAAGACAATTGCCGCCGCGATCACGGCGATCTCGGCCGCGGCAGCCCTCAGCGGCGCCGGACTGGCGGCTGCCAGTGCGACGCCTGCCGCTTCCGGCAGATTGCACGTCCAGATCATGTCGACATCAGCCACCTCCAGCAAAGAAAGCATCATCGTGACGGGGCTCTTCACGGCCGGCGGCGTCGATCATTCCGGCAACAAGGTTGACAAGGTCGTGTTCCCAGGCGGGACGTTCAAGGTGACGCACTCACCGGGCAAGGGCCCGCAGACGTTCAACTCGAAGACCTGCTTGATCACGGCGAACCAACATGGCACTTACACGATCGGACACGGGACCGGCAAGTACAAGGGCATCAGCGGGCACGGAAAGTACCAGGTCAGCGTCCTGGGCGTGGGTGCCCGGTCGGGTGGCAAATGCTCACAGTCCAAGCCGCCCGTCGCCTTCCAGCTGATCATCAAGGCGTCCGGACCGGTGTCGCTGCCCTGACCACGTCTCAGCCGGTACTGCCGCCGCGGGTCTCGCTCGGCGCCCGCGGCGGTATCCGCTGTGACTTGGTGACGGCACGTGCCTTGCCGCGCATCGCGCCTGGCGGCGGCTTCGGTGCCCAGTAGTCAACGGACGCGCCGAGCCAGCAGACCGGCATTACTGGATCCCGTCTGTGTAGGGGTTGTAGCCGGTCTGCGACTCCCCCACATACGGCACCGTCTGCGCCACGTCAGGCGCGGCTTGCCGTTGCGCGGGCGGATCCGGGTTCACGCCGACCGTCTGCGTAATCTGCGGGTCAGCATGCGGCCGGAACGGCGCCGCGCTGATCTGGGCACCCTGGTACGTCGACTGGACCTGCCCGTGATGCGGCGACGGTCCCGGCTGCGCCGGGGTTGGCTTGGCGGCCATGGCTTAGTGGCCGCCAGGCCCGCAGTCGCCAGCGCACGGAGGCGCGGAGGGCGCGGCGTCGGCAGCGGACGCGCCTGCCAGCTTCGTGCCACCGGCGACAGCGACGTTGTCGCGGCAGTTCTCCCACGCGCTCGGACCCGTGACCTACGCCGTCTGCGAGCGTGCGGTCAGGGTCATCGGCCCGTTGGAGCTGACCGGCAGCGCATGCCGGGGTGCCTTCGTCGAGTCCGCCGCGGCAGGCCGGAACTGCTGCCGGCCGGTCCTCGTGGTGCCGTCCCTGGCGACAAGCCTGGGCGTCGTGAAATGCTCCATCACTGCATTGTGCCGGCGCCACGACGGAGCTCATAGTGCATGGTCTGGTAGCGCATGACGCGGTGGGCCAGCGGGACAAGTATCGCTTGCAGCATGGGGTGGCGTCGCGCTAGAGCCCTGGCGGCAATTCGGGCCTGCTCGCCTTCGAGCAGTCTCGCGCGAGCATGGATGAGCGGACCGGTGCGCTTGCCCCGCAGGGTCGAGGCCGCCACTTCGACGTGAGGGTTATTGCGCAGGCGCTTGGTCTTCCAGGCCTTGTGGTAGGAGCGGAAGAATGCCCGGTCGCCATCGAAGGCGATACTTACCGGCGTCTCGACCGGCGTCCCGTCACGCTTGTAGGTGGTCAGGAGGATTGTCTTAGCGTCCCTGACCGCCTCGAGGTCGCTGCTCACCACGTCTCCCTTCGCTGCGGTGCCTGCCCGTACCTGAGACGAGATGGCCCTCCTCGCTGTGACAGGCGACCGCGCGGGTTCAAAACGGCTCATCAACGTCATCGTTAGCGGTCGCGGTCCTGCCGCATACTGGTCCGGTGGAACTGGCCGCTGACTCCGTCGCGGGGCAGATCCAGCCCCTGGCGGGCCGCCGCAGGCGGGCCCATAGCCCGCGGCTGGCAGGACCATCTGACCAGGCCTTGGACCGGCTCGCCGGCTGGTATGCCATCGCCCTGCGCCTGAGCGGCGCGGTCTTGTTCACTGCGGTGGCCGTTCTGGCCGAGACGAAGAAAGTCTCGGGCTGGTGGCTGGGCGCGCCGCTCACTGCGTTGTGCTTGTGGTCGGCCTTCTTCTCCTGGCTGGGTCCGGCGGTCCGGGCTGACGCAGACCCTGGTACTGGCTGACGCCGCGGCTATCTCGGCTCTGGCGCTGGCGCAGCAGCACCTGGTCGTCCCGGCCGTGCTGATCAAGGACGACACGACCTGGATGCTCCCGCTGGCGGTGTACATCTTGCAGATCGCGCTGCGGCCGTGGCTCGGGCTGCCTGCGGCCGCGATCGTGGTCATCGCCTGCGGGCTCGGGGCCGGCCATCTTGCCGATGCCTGGCTGCTCGTGGTGGAGGCAATCGTTGCTGCCGGACTGGTCGCAATAATCCGCGGCAGGGCCCGGCAAGCGGACGCGATTGTCGCCGCCAGCTTGGATACGGAGCGGCCGCGCGCGCCAAGTACGCAGCCACCGGGCGGACCGCGCCGAGCAAGGACGCGCTGCTCGCCCGCGCGATCGAGGACGGCGTGATCAAGCCGGGCGAGATCATGCCGTCCACGTCATTCGCCCGCGCCGCGGCAAACCCGTCCTAGCACGCCGACTAACGCGTAGCCAGCATTCCCGATCGGGGGCGGCACTGTCATGACGCCCGATCGGGTGACACGCCGCCGGGCTCGACCCGAAGTGGGTCAGACGTTGAACCCGAGCGCCCGCAACTGCTCGCGGCCGTCTTCGGTGATCTTCTCCGGGCCCCACGGCGGCAGCCAGACCCAGTTGATCCGGAAGTCCTGCACCAGGCCGTCGAGCGCGGCCTGCGTCTGGTCCTCGATCACGTCGGTGAGCGGGCAGGCCGCGCTGGTCAGCGTCATGTCGATGGTCGCGGTGCGGTCGCTTTCCACCGTGACGCCGTAGACCAGGCCCAGGTCCACCACGTTGACCCCGAGTTCGGGGTCCACTACGTCGCGCATGGCCTCGAGAACGTCCTCGATCTCCGGGGCGGCCGACACCTCCTGACCGCTGCCTGGCTCCGCTACCTGGGCCGACATCGGCGCCTGCGCCGGGCCCGGCGCGAACTCAGTGCTGTTCTCCGTCATGACTGCTCCCTGTCCCCGTCGAGGCCGGCCGCCGCCGGCGCGGTCCCGGCACGCTCGCCGAGCGCGCGTGCGGTTGCGTCCTTCCAGGCCATCCAGCTCAGCAGCGCGCATTTGATCCGGGCTGGGTACTTCGACACGCCCGCGAACGCCACCGCATCACCGAGCACATCCTCGTCCGGCTCTGCCTCGCCGCGCGACTGCATCAGCTTCAGGAATTCCTCGCTGATCGTCATCGCCTCGCCGACCGTTTTCCCGATGATCATGTCCGCCATCACCGACGCGCTTGCCTGGCTGATCGAGCAGCCCAGCGCGTCGTAGGACACGTCGGCCAGAGCGGGCTCGCCAGCGTCCTTGAGCGTCACCCGCAGCGTCACCTCGTCCCCGCAGGTCGGGTTGATGTGCTGCACCTGGGCGTCAAACGGCTCCCGCAGGCCCGCGTGCAGCGGCCTGCGGTAGTGCTCCAGGATGATCTCCTGGTACATCGACTCGAGCTCCATAACGCCACCTTCAACAGCGACGGCCCGGCCCCGTGTTCCGGAACCGGCAGCAATGCGCTACGCGGCCCCGAAGGACGCGCTCCCGAAGAACTTCTGCGCTTGCCGGATCCCGTCGGCGAGCGCGTCTACCTCGTCGTGTGTGTTGTACACGTAGAACGTGGCCCTGGTGCTGGACTGCGCCCCCAGCGCCCGGTGCAGCGGCCAGGCACAGTGATGACCGGTTCGAACCGCTATGCCAAGTTCGTCCAGCACTTGCCCGACATCGTGCGGGTGGATGCCATCCACCACGAAGGACACCGCACCGCCCCGCTGCTCGGTGTCCAGCGGCCCCAGGATGCGCAAGCCGCTGATGCCAGCCAGCGCGTCGAGCGCGTGCGCCGTCAGCGCTTCCTCGTGCGCGGCCACGTTGGCCATGCCCAGCCCGTCCAGGTAATCGCAGGCAGCGGCGAGTCCGACGGCCTGGGCGGCCGCGGGCACGCCCGCCTCGAACCGGTCTGGCGGCGGCAGGAACGTCGAGCCTTCCATCCGGACTATCTCGATCATCGAGCCGCCGGAGATGAACGGCGGCATCGCTTCGAGCAGCTCACGCCGGCCCCAGAGCACGCCGATGCCGGACGGCCCGAGCATCTTGTGCCCGGAGAACACCAGGAAGTCCGCGCCCAGCCGGGTCACGTCGACTGGCTGGTGCGGTACCGACTGCGCGCCGTCGGCAAGCACGAGCGCGCCCTGCGCGTGCGCGGCAGCAGCGATCTCGGCGACGGGCGGCACCACGCCGGTCACATTGGACTGATGGGTGACCGCGACCAGCTTCGTCCGGCTGTTAATGAGCTCGCTGGCGTTGCTGAGATCAAGCCGGCCATCGGGCCGGACTCCGAACCAGCGCAGCGTCGCGCCGGTGCGCTCGCACAACTGCTGCCACGGCACCAGGTTCGCGTGATGCTCCGCCTCGGTGACCAGCACTTCGTCGCCAGGACCCACGGCGAACCGGCTGGCCTGCGGGCCGGAGGTCGCGGCGTTGCTCATCGCGTACGCGACGAGGTTGACGGCCTCTGTGGCACTCTTGGTGAAAACGATCTCGCCCGGGCTTGCGTGCAGGAACGCGGCGATCCTGATGCGCGCGCTCTCGTAAGCGTCGGTCGCCTCTTCGCCGAGAAGATGAGCGCCGCGGTGCGCGGCGGCGTTGCGCGTGGTGTAGAAGTCCCGCTCAGCGTCGAGCACCTGCCGCGGCTTCTGCGAGGTCGCGCCCGAGTCCAGGTAGATCAGGTGATTGCCACCGCGAACGGCACGGCCGAGGATCGGGAAGTCCGCGCGGATGGCATCGACGTCCAGCGGCGCGCCGCCGGCAGCCGCCTGCGACGAGGCCCCGCCATGCATGCCTCGGCTGGTCACCTCAGGTCCCGCCGTCACGCTGCCGCACCTGGATTCACGAATCGCTCGTAGCCGCTGGTCTCAAGCTCCTCGGCGAGTTCGGAGCCGCCTTCCTCGACGATCCGGCCGGCCACGAAGACATGCACGAAGTCCGGCTGCACGTAGCGCAGGATTCGCGTGTAGTGCGTGATCAGCAAGACGCCATGAGACGGATCCTCGCGGAACCGGTTGATCCCGGCCGAGACGACACGCAGCGCATCGATGTCGAGCCCCGAGTCGGTCTCGTCCAGAATCGCTATCTTCGGGTTCAGCAGCTCGAGCTGCAGGATCTCGTGCCGCTTCTTCTCGCCGCCGGAAAAGCCCTCGTTCAGGTTGCGCTGCGCGAACGACGGGTCCATCTGCAACTTGTCCATCGCCTCGCGCAGTTCCTTGCCGAAGGTGCGGATCTTCGGCGCCTCACCGCGAACGGCGGTAATGGCGGTCCGCAAGAAGTTCGACACCGAGACGCCCGGTACCTCGACCGGGTACTGCATCGCCAGGAACAGGCCGGCCCGCGCCCTGGCGTCGACGCTCATCGCCAGCACGTCCTGGCCGTCGAGAGTGACCGAGCCCTGGGTCACCTTGTACTTGGGGTGCCCGGCGATCGCGTACGCCAGCGTGGTCTTGCCCGAGCCGTTCGGCCCCATGATCGCGTGTGTCTGGCCAGCTTTCACGGCGAGGTCGACACCGCGCAGTACCTCACGGCTCTCCCCCGCAGCGTCCGTCACGCTGGCGTGCAGGTCACGGATCTCTAGGGTGGACATAGATGTTTCTCCCGATCTGCTTAGTCAGGTAGTGCGACGTACACGTCGTCGCCCTCGACCTTGACGGGGTAGGTGGCGACCGGCTTGGTAGCCGGCGGCCCGGTCGGCTTGCCGGAGCGCAGGTCGAAGCATGACCCGTGCAGCCAGCACTCGACCGTGTGGTCGTAGATCTCGCCTTCCGAGAGCGGGACTTCCTCGTGCGAGCAGACGTCGTGCAAGGCGAACAGCTCACCGTCAGCCCGCACCACCGCGACGGGAACGCCCGCTACCTCGACGCCGATGACTCCCTCCTCGGGCACGTCGGCCAGTGCGCAAGCGCGCCGGAACTCGGTCGATCCCCCGTTCATGCGAGCTCCGCCTCGACCGCCGCGGTGATCCGCTCATGCAGTTCCGGCACCTCGATCTGGCCGATGAGCTCGCCGAAGAAACCGCGGATCACGAGCTTCCTGGCTTCGTCGAATGGAATGCCGCGGGTCATCAGGTAGAACAAGTGCTGGTCCTCGAGCCGCCCGCTCGCGCTGGCGTGCCCGGCGCCTGCTACCTCGCCGGTGAGGATCTCCAGGTTCGGCACTGAGTCGACTCGGGTGCCATCGGTCAGCACAAGGTTCCGGTTGTATTCGTAGGTGTCAGTCCCGGTCGCGGTCGGCCGGATGATGACGTCGCCGATCCACACCGCATGCGCGCCGTCGCCTTGCAACGCGCCCTTGTAACTGACCCGGCTGCGGCAATTCCGCTCCGCGTGGTCGACGAACAGCCGGTGCTCCAGGTGCTGGCCAGCGTCAGCGAAGTACAAGCCGCGCAGCTCCGCGTCGCCGCCCGGCCCGGCGTACCGCACCGACGGCGCCAGCCTGACGACCGAGCCGCCCAGCGTCACGGCAGTGTGTGTCAGTCGCGCGTCCCGCCCGAGCCGTGCGTGATGATGCGACAGGTGCACCGTGTCATCCGCCCACCCCTGCAGGCTGACCACGACCAGCGACGCCCCGTCGCCCACGATCAGCTCGACGTTGTCTGCGTACGTAGCGCTGCCTGAGTGATCGAGCACGACGACCGCGCGAGCGTTCGGCTGCACGTCGACAACGGTGTGACCGAACGCTGCCCCGTCCGCGGTCTCACCACGGACCGTGACGTGCGTCGGCACCGCCGACTCAAAATTTGCCGGAACGGAGATCAGCGTCGCTTCACGGAACGATGCAAAGGCCCGTGCACTGACCCGGTCGGCAGGCACGTAGGCGGTGCCGAGCCTGGAGTCACCATGCTCCAGGCTTCGAATGGTGACTCCAGGGGCGGCATCGACGACGGTGCCTACCTTGCCGTCACCAAACGGACCATCCCCATGCAGGCCGCGAAGGCGGCGCAGCGGAGTGAACCGCCACTCCTCCTCCCGCCCTGCCGGAACCGGGAAATCGGCGGGGTCGAAAGACTGCCGCTCGTGCAGCCTGGAGACGGGAGCCGTCTCGACGGCTCCCTGCAGGCCTGCCATCAGCCGACTGCCCCTTCCATCTGCAGCTCGATCAGGCGGTTGAGCTCGAGGGCGTACTCCATCGGCAGCTCGCGCGCGATGGGCTCAACGAAGCCGCGCACGATCGTCGCCATCGCCTCGTCCTCGGTCATACCGCGGCTCATCAGGTAGAACAGCTGGTCCTCGGAGACCTTGGAGACAGTCGCCTCGTGACCCATCTCCACGTCGTCCTCGCGCACGTCAACGTACGGGTAGGTGTCGGACCGGCTGACCGTGTCGATGAGCAGCGCGTCGCACTTCACCGTGGACTTGGAGTGCTCGGCGCCTTCCCGCACCTCGACCAGGCCGCGGTAGGAGGTACGGCCGCCCGCCCTGGCCACCGACTTGGACACGATGCTGGACGAGGTGTTCGGCGCGCAGTGCACCATCTTGGCCCCGGCGTCCTGGTGCTGGCCAGCGCCCGCGAACGCGACCGACAGCGTTTCGCCTTTGGCGTGCTCACCCATCAGGTACACCGCCGGGTACTTCATCGTGACCTTGGACCCGATGTTGCCGTCGACCCATTCCATCGTCGCGCCCTCGTGCGCGACGGCGCGCTTGGTGACCAGGTTGTACACGTTGGCCGACCAGTTCTGGATGGTGGTGTACCGGCAGCGGGCACCCTTCTTCACGATGATCTCGACAACGGCCGAGTGCAGCGAGTCCGAAGAGTAGATCGGCGCGGTGCAGCCCTCGACGTAGTGCACGTAGGCGTCCTCATCCACGATGATGAGCGTGCGCTCGAACTGGCCCATGTTTTCGGTGTTGATCCGGAAATAGGCCTGCAGCGGAATATCCACGCGCACGCCCTTCGGCACGTAGATGAAGCTGCCGCCGGACCAGACCGCGGTGTTCAGCGCGGCGAACTTGTTGTCGCCGACCGGGATGACCGTGGCGAAGTACTCCTGGAACAGATCCGGGTGCTCTCGCAGCGCCGTGTCGGTGTCCAGGAAGATGACGCCCTTCTCCTCAAGATCCTCGCGGATCTTGTGGTACACGACCTCCGACTCGTACTGCGCGGCAACACCCGCGATCAGCCGCTGCTTCTCCGCCTCGGGGATGCCCAGCCTGTCGTAAGTGTTCCTGATGTCGGCGGGCAGCTCATCCCAGCTAGCCGCCTGCTTCTCAGTCGAGCGCACGAAGTACTTGATGTGGTCGAAATCGATACCGGACAGGTCCGAACCCCAGGTCGGCATGGGCTTGCGCGCGAATAGCTTCAGGCCCTTGAGCCGGAGATCCAGCATCCAGTCTGGCTCGTTCTTCTTCGCCGAGATGTCCCGGACAACGTCCTCGTTCAGCCCGCGCCGCGCGGCAGCGCCGGCGACGTCCGAGTCAGACCAGCCGAACTTGTAGCGGTCCAGGCCCTCAAGCTCCGGGTGGGCGATAGCGGTCATGCGGAGATTCCTCCGACCTCGTGTGTCGTTCGGTTATGTACCAGAGATGGTGCGGTGACGTGCGTGGTGCATATCCCGTCGCCGTTGGCGATCGTCGCGAGGCGCTGGACGGGGGTTCCGAGCAGTCGCCCGAAAGCCTCCGTCTCTGCCTCGCACAGCTGCGGGTACTTCGCGGCCACGTGGGCCACCGGGCAATGGTGCTGGCAAAGCTGCTCTCCGCCGGCGCCAGCCGGCGAGCCTGAGGCCGAAGCCGCGTAGCCGTCGGCGGACAGCGCTTCCGCCAGCACCCTTACCCGCTCAGACAGTGGTGCCGACTCAAGCGTCTGCCGGTATCGGCGCTCAAGCTCGGAAATCTGCTGCCGGGCAAACTCGGCGACAGCGCCAGTCCCGGCCCGCTCGGCCAGGAACCTGAGGGCGCTGGTCGCCAGGTCGTCGTAAGCGTGCTCGAAGGCGCTGCGGCCTGCGTCGGTGATCGCGAACATGCGGGCTGGCCTGCCCCGGCCGCGACTTCCGCACGGACGGATGTTCCGGACCTCGACCAGGCCGTCAGCCAGCAGGTTGTCCAGGTGACGCCGCACCGCCGCCGGAGTCAGGCCCAGTCTTGCGGACAGGCCGGAAGCCGTTACCGGCCCGTTCTCTAGAATGAGACGAGCGATCCGGCCGCGGGTGCCCGGCTCAGAGCCAAGTCCCGTGACGGCCTGAGACGCGGCGACCTGTGGTGCGGCCACCGGGCTTTCGGGAGCGCGGTCAGCCTTCGCGGAGTCCTGCATCGGGACAGCATTCATCGCGGCACCACCTCGGTGCTCTGCGGAGAGTCTGCTAGTCCCACGTTTTTCACAACATCATTGTGCCGTAATTAGTTCCGCGCCTGCAATCGGGATGGCTCGTGGCGCCTGTCACAGTGCGCATTAGCCACGTAGCGGGCGTTCCCGGCCTATGTCTGGTTCGAGCTGATCCTGCGATGATGAGCGCATGAGCCTCGCCGACCTCGCCGACCCGGCTGTCCTGCCCGATC
This sequence comes from uncultured Actinomycetota bacterium, assembly GCA_963831615.1. GTDB lineage: Bacteria > Actinomycetota > Actinomycetes > Streptosporangiales > Streptosporangiaceae > JAJYUU01. The sequence goes on from CAWHQU010000013.1 coordinate 519,964, forward strand.
CATACCCGGTCCTGGCTCAGCTCAGGGAGGCCTCGCCGTTTGCTCAGTTCGACGGCGCGTTCGTGGTCGTAGGCCGGCATGCCGACTGCTCCGCGGTCCTGCGCGACCCGAATGCGAGCAGTGAGCGAGGCAAGTCGCTGATTGCGTCGGCCGCCCAGCGACGGGTCAGGGACCGGCCGTCGTTTCTCTCGCTGGACCCGCCGGACCACACCCGGTTGCGGCGGCTGGTGTCCAAGGCTTTCACGCCGCGGACGATCGCCCAGCTGGAGCCGCGGATCCGGGCCGTCGCCGGCGAGCTGCTGACGGCGGCGGCTGACGCCGGGCAGCTTGAGCTTGTGAGCCAGCTCGCCTACCCGCTGCCAGTGCGGATCATCTCCGAGCTGCTAGGCGTCCCGGTCGAAGATCACTCGCGCTTCGCCAGCTGGTCGGCCGGGCTGGCGTATTCGCTGCAGCCCGGCTTCGGCATTAATCAGGACGAGGCCCAGCAACGTGACGAGGCTGCCCGGGTCGCCGGCGACGAGTTCGCCGTTTACTTCCGGGAGCTCATCGCAAAGCGCCGGGCCTGCCCGGCCCCGGACCTGCTGTCGGACCTCATCCGGGCCGAGGACGACGGCGCGAAGCTGACCGAGGACGAGCTCATCGCCACCTGCGTGCTGCTGCTGGTCGCCGGGCACGAGACGACGGTTGGGCTGATCTCCAATGCGATCCTGGCGCTGCTGAGGCATCCGGACCAGCTCGACATGCTGCGTGCCGATCCTTCGCTGGCCGCGGGCGCGGTCGAGGAAACGCTGCGCTATGACGCGCCAGTGCAGATGACCGGCCGGGTCGTTCGAGGCGGCATGAAGATCGGCGACGTCGCCGCTCCGGACGGCGCTCTGCTGCTGCTCCTGCTCGCCGCCACGGGCCGCGATCCCGCTGTCTTCCCCGATCCTGACCGGTTCGACATCCGCCGCGGTCCCACCGGGCACCTGGCCTTTGCCGCAGGCCCGCATTTCTGCCTCGGCGCGCCGCTGGCCAGGCTGGAGGCAACGGTCGTCCTGCAGGCCTTCGCGGCCAGGGTCCTGGCGCCCGAGCTCGACCCGGATCGGCTGCACTACAAGCCGAACTTCAACCTGCGCGCGCCCGACCAGCTGGTCGTGCGGTTCGCGGAGCTGCGCGCGGCCTGAGCCGGGTGCCGCGTCCTGGGACACGACTCTTCACGGCTGCGGTACGCTCACCTGCCCGCTTCATCCCCATATGAGGGTGCGGCAGCCGTGAAGAGTCGCGTCCTGGGACGACTTTTCATCGATCTTGTCAAAAGTTTGAGGTGATTTGATCGGTTTCGCGCCGCAAAAACCCGTGAAATGTCGCCAGGGCCGGGGAACGAAGCGCACCAACCGGACAGATCCGGAACCTCGGAGCCGACGGCGGCTGTCCCGGGAGGCCGCCAGCGGGGTGTCTAGCCCAGAAAGCCGCGCAGCAGGGCTGCCGTTCCCTCGAGATGCTCCGCCACCGCGGTCCTGGCCCGTACCGAGTCGCCGACCAGAATGGCCTCGACGATCGCCTCGTGCTGCCTCGCAGTGTGGTCGATGTTGCGTTGCAGGACCGGGATAGCGTTCAGCAGGTCGTTGAGCCGCATCCGGGCGTCGGCGCACGCAGTGGCGAGCAGGCTGGAGCCGGTCAGCTCGGCGACGCTCAGGTGGAACAGGGTGTCCAGCCGCCGGTAGTCCGCCGGGCCGGCCGAATCGACCTCGGCGAGCCTCGCGAGCAGCGTGGCTCGGACTCGGGCGTCGCCTGCTGCCGCGAACTGGCTGGCAAGAGCATCGGCGGCACCAGATTCGACGGCGAGCCGGAAGGTCAGCGCGTCGGTGAGCTTGTCGTGGTTCTCGGTAACGAGCCTGCGCAGCTCGCCGGAATCAGGGTCTGGCCTGGTATACGTCACGAACGTGCCACCGCTTCGACCGCGGCGGGAGCACACGAAGCCGGCCTCCTGCAGTTCGCGGATAGCCTCGCGCAACGTCAGCCGGCTGATGCCAAGCTGAGCAGAGAGTTCCCGTTCAGCCGGGAAGCGCTCCCCCGGCCCCACGATCCCCAGCTTGATGATGCTCAGCAGCCGCTCGACTGTTTCCTCGAAGGCATTACCCTGCCGGACCGGTCGCAGCAAAGCAGTCAGGTCGACGCTAGCCAGGGTCAGTCCGACGCTCGCTGTACTCAGGCGAGCGCTCTCCGCAGTCACGCCAGCGCCCGGCGTGTCTGGCCCGGCGACCGGCACCTCAGCCCCGGCGCCCACCGAACGCCCCAACGCTCACCGAACACGCCCTCCGCCCTCGCAGAAACCCCACTGAGACTGTAGGCGCGCCACCGGCCTAAAGCACGCTGTCTCGGTTTCTGAGCCCGAGCCCGCGGGACCGCAGTGGCCTGACCGCAGTGGCGCGAGTAACGAATGTGGCCCAAGGGCTTGACAACCGCCCAGACGTTCCCATGATTGGTCTGATAATAGACCATTTAGCTCTGGCCGCCCGAGCGGCACCGTTGAGCGCAGCCACCGACGGCGCGCCCCACAGCATGGCACACCGCACCCCCCGCAGGTCACGTACCAAGGAGCCCGTCGTGGCAATCAATGAAGAAGCGCTCACAAGCGATGAGGAGACCCTGCATCAGCTGGGTTATGCGCAGGAACTGCGCCGCCGGATGTCGGGGTTCTCGAACTTCGCAGTCTCGTTCACGATCATCTCGATCCTGTCCGGCTGCCTGACCCTCTACTACTTCGGCATGGAGGAGGGTGGCCCCGCCGTCATCGTCTGGGGCTGGCCGATCGTCGGCATCTTTACCCTCCTGGTCGGCCTGTCCATGGCCGAAGTCTGCTCCAGCTTCCCGACCGCAGGCGGCCTGTACTACTGGTCCGCCAAGCTCGCCAAGCGACGAGGACCCGCGGCGGCATGGTTCACCGGCTGGTTCAACTTCCTCGGCCAGGTGGCGATCACCGCAGGCATCGACTTCGGCGCCGCGCTCTTCATCAACTTCCTGTTCAGCCTGTGGTTCAACTTCAGCGTGTCGACGCACTGGCACACGATCCTGATCTACGCGCTCGTCCTGCTGGTGCACGGTCTGCTGAACCAGTTCGGCATCCGGCTAGTGGCGCTGCTGAACAACGTGAGCGTCTGGTGGCACATCACCGGCGTGCTGATCATCGTCGGCGCCGTCACCTTCGGCCTGAAGGCGGGCGCACACCACGCCACGGCCAAGTTCGTCTTCACCGACCTGCAAAACCTGTCCGGGTTCCACATCGGCTGGTGGTACATCCTGCCGGTCGGGCTGCTGCTTGCGCAGTACACCTTCACTGGCTACGACGCCTCGGCGCACATGACCGAGGAAACACACGGCGCAGCCCGCAGCGGTCCGCGCGGGATCGTCATGTCGATCCTGATCTCGCTGCTCGCCGGCTGGATTCTGCTGATCGGCATCACCTTCGCCATCCAGAAGTCCAACTACGTAGGCGAGGCAACTGCCATCGTGGCCCCGGCGCAGATCTGGATTGACTCCATTGGCCGCACCGGCGCCGAGTTGCTACTGCTGGTGGCGATCGGCGCCCAGCTGTTCTGCGGCATGTCGTCGGTCACCGCGAACTCGCGGATGATCTACGCGTTCTCCCGTGACGGCGCGCTGCCCGGCTCGAACTTCTGGCACCAGGTAAACCACCGGACTCGCACGCCTACCAACGCCATCTGGCTCGCCGTTGTCGGCGCGCTCATCCTCGGTCTGCCCTACCTGTGGAACGGCGCGGCGTACGGCGCGGTGACCTCCATCGCGACGATCGGGCTCTACATCGCCTACGTCTCCCCGACCTACCTGCGGCTCCGCCAGGGCGCGAACTTCCAGCGAGGGCCGTGGCATCTGGGTCGATGGAGCTACGTCATCGGCTGGATAGCCGTGGTGTGGGTCGTCTTCATCGCGATTCTGTTCATGCTTCCGCAGTTCGGCCCGATTCACTGGGCGACGTTCAACTATGCGGTCGTCGCCGTGGTCGCCGTGATCGGGTTCGCCGGGATCTACTGGCTGGTGTCCGCGCGCAAGTGGTTCACCGGCCCGCGCGTCCAGGGCTCGGCTGAGGAACTGGCAGCCATCGAGCGCGAGCTGTCGGTCTGACCATGACCAGCCAAAACCAGCGCGCAGCTCGTCCGGGGATGCTCTCCCTGGACGAGCTGCGCGGGCTCGTCGTCTCCGGTGAGATCGACACGGTGATCCTCGCGCTCACCGACATGCAGGGGCGCCTTCAGGGCAAGCGGCTATCGGCCGAGTTCTTCCTGGCCGAGGTCGCGCACGAGTTCTCCGAGGGCTGCAACTACCTGCTGGCCGTCGACGTGGACATGAACACTGTCGACGGCTACCAGATATCGTCCTGGGAGCGCGGCTACGGCGACTTCGTCATGCGCCCGGACATGGACACCATGCGCCGGATCCCCTGGCATCCCGCAACCGCGCTGGTGCTGGCCGACCTGACCTGGCTCGACGGCACGCCAGTCATCGAGTCGCCGCGGCAGATCCTGCGCCGCCAGGTAGCCAGGCTGGCTGAGCGCGACCTGGTCGCGCTGGCCGGAACCGAGCTCGAGTTCATCGTCTACACCGACAGCTACGAGCAGGCAGCGGTCAAGAACTACCAGGACCTCGCGCCGGCTAACGGCTACAACGTGGACTACTCGATCCTCGGCACCTCCCGCGTCGAGCCACTGCTGCGCCGCATCCGCAACGGGATGTCCGGCGCAGGCATGTACGTCGAGTCGGCCAAGGGCGAGTGCAACCTCGGCCAGCACGAGATCGCGTTCCGGTATGCCGAAGCGCTCACGACCTGCGACAACCACTCGATTTTCAAGACCGGGACGAAGGAAATCGCGGCGCAAGACGGCATGAGCATCACGTTCATGGCGAAGCCGAATACCCGCGAGGGCAACTCCTGCCATATCCACCTGTCGCTTCGCGGCACCGACGGCACCCCGGTCCTGGCCGGCAGCGGCCCGCACGGGCTCTCGAAGCTCGGCGAGCACTTCCTGGCCGGCCAGCTCGCCGCGCTTCGCGAGCTGACCCTCTTCTACGCGCCGAACATCAACTCCTACAAGCGCTACGTACCGGGCAGCTTCGCCCCGACCGCAGTGCGCTGGGGCGTCGACAACCGCACGTGCGCACTGCGCCTGGTCGGACACGGCCACTCGCTGAGGGGAGAGAACCGCACTCCCGGCGGCGACGTGAACCCCTACCTCGCGGTCGCTGCCATGATCGCGGCAGGGCTGCACGGCATCGACAGCGAGCTCCCGCTGGAGCCCGCGTTCGCCGGCAACGCATACGGAGACGACAGCAGCAAGGTGCCGCACACGCTCCGGGACGCCCTTCAGCTGTGGCAGCACAGCAAGATCGCGGAGGCCTCGTTCGGCCCGGAGGTTGTCGGGCATTACACGAACTACGCCGAGGTCGAGCTGGCCGCCTACGACGCCGCCGTCACCGACTGGGAGCTGCGCCGCGGTTTCGAGCGCCTCTAGCACCTGGCAGCCCGGCTCTCGCCGACACCGAGTGCCTGACCTTCCCGACGAGGACCCCGGTCCGCGTCGGCGAGGACCTTACCCGCGACAACAAGGATCTGACACTAACGCCATGACTAGCTACACCGTCATCAACCCCGCCACCGAGCAGCCGGTCACGCTGGTCGAGCACGCCACGCTTGAGCAGACCGACGCGGCCATCGCGCGCGCCGCGGCCAGCCAGGAGGCCTGGCGCGCGGTCGCACCAGGCGACCGGGCCCGGCTGCTCCGAAGGTTCGCCGAGCAAGTCGACTCCCATATCGACGAGCTTGCCGCGCTGGAGACGCAAGGTTCCGGCCACCCGGTCGGCGCGGCCACCTGGGAGGCCGGGCAGGTCCGCGATGTTCTCGCCTACTACGCCGCGGCTCCGGAGCGGATGACCGGCCGGCAAATCCCCGTCTCCGGCGGTCTCAACGTCACGTTCAAAGAGCCCGTCGGTGTCGTCGGCCTGATCGTGCCATGGAATTTTCCGATGCCGATCCTGTCCTGGGGCATGGCACCGGCGCTTGCCGCGGGCTGCACGGTCGTGGCCAAGCCGGCCGAGATGACACCGCTGACCGCGATCAGGATCGGCGAGCTGGCGCTGGCTGCCGGGATCCCGGAGGGCGTGTTCCAGGTGCTGCCGGGCAAAGGCAGCGTCGTCGGCCAGCGCCTCGTCGACCACCCGCTGGTGCGCAAGATCGTGTTCACCGGATCGACGGAGGTCGGCCAGGGGATCATGGCCGGCTGCGCGCGGCACATCAAGCGGCTCACCCTCGAGCTCGGCGGCAAGAGCGCGAACATCGTCTTCGCCGACGCCGACATCGAGCGAGCGGCCGCCACCGCGCCGTACGCCGTATTCGATAACGCCGGCCAGGACTGCTGCGCCCGATCCAGGATCCTGGTCGAGCGCTCTGTGGTGGACAAGTTCATGGCGCTGCTCGAGCCAGCGGTGAAGGCAGTCAGGGTGGGCGACCCGCAGTCCGCCGACACCGAGATGGGGCCGCTGATCTCCGCGGCGCAGCGGGCGCACGTCGCCAGCTTCGTGCCCGACGGCGCGCCCGTGGCGTTCCGCGGCACCGCCCCGGATGGCCCGGGCTTCTGGTACCCGCCGACTGTGCTCGCGCCGGTCAGCACCGGCAATCCCGCCTACACCGAGGAGATCTTCGGCCCGGTGGTGACGGTCACCCCGTTCGCCGACGAGGCGGAGGCGATCGCGCTGGCGAACGACACTCCCTATGGCCTGTCCGGCTCGATCTGGACCGGCAACGTGGGCCGTGCGATCAGGGTCGCTCGTGGCGTCGAGACCGGCAACCTCTCAGTTAACTCGCATTCGTCGGTCCGGTACTGGACCCCGTTCGGCGGCTTCAAGCAGTCCGGGCTCGGCCGTGAGCTCGGGCCTGACGCTGTCGACGCGTTCACAGACACCAAGAACGTCTTTATTTCAACCGACTAAGGAAACGGGGTCGTTTCGTAATGCAGCGCTTGCAAGATCGAGTTGTGGTGGTGACCGGGCCGGCAGCGGGCTGGGCCTGGCTAGCGCGCGCAGGATGGCCGAGGAAGGCGCCAAGATCGTCGCGGTCGACATTGACGAGCATGCCGCCGCGATGGCGGCGAAGGCGACCGGCGGCGAGTTCGTTGTTGCCGACGTATCCGTTGAGGACCAGGTCCGCGACCTGTTCGACGGCGTGGCCGCCCGCTATGGCCGGGTGGACGTGGCGTTCAACAACGCAGGCATCTCGCCGCCTGAGGACGACTCCATCCTGACGACCGGGATCGAAGCCTGGCGCCGGGTGCAGGACATCAACCTGACGTCGGTCTATTTGTGCTGCAAATACGTGCTGCCGCACATGCAGCGGCAGGGCAAAGGCTCGATCATCAACACCGCGTCGTTCGTCGCCATCGTGGGAGCGGCCACGTCGCAGATTTCCTACACCGCGTCCAAGGGCGGCGTGCTGGCGATGAGCCGCGAGCTGGGCGTGCAGTTCGCCCGTGACGGCATCAGGGTCAACGCGCTCTGCCCGGGACCTATCAACACCCCGCTGCTGCAAGAACTCTATGCATCTGACCCGGAGCGGGCAGGCCGCCGCCTGGTGCATGTGCCGATGGGCCGGTTCGGCGAGCCGGAAGAGATCGCGGCCGCGGTCGCGTTCCTGGCCAGTGACGACTCCTCGTTCATCACCGCAGCCCAGTTCCTGGTCGATGGCGGAATCACTGGCGCGTATGTGACACCGTTGTAGTCATGCCCGCTCATACAGACAGTGAGATCACCAGGCCGGTCATCGGCATCAGCGCATACTCCCAGAACGCGCGCTGGGCGCACTGGGATCTTCCCGCTGTCCTGCTGCCCAGCAGGTACACCGACATGGTCAGCAAGGCCGGCGGCCTGCCCGTCCTGCTGCCGCCGCTGGACGGCATCGGCGGCGTGCTGCCCCGGCTGGACGGCCTGGTGCTGTCTGGCGGCGGCGACCTCGACCCGGCCTTGTACGGCGCCGAGCGCGACGCCGAGACCGGGCCTGCCAGCCCGGCACGCGACAGCGCCGAGCTGGAGCTGTGCAGGCAGGCGCTGGCTCGCGGGGTCCCGGTGCTGGGTATCTGCCGCGGCCTGCAGGTCATCAACGTCGCGCTTGGCGGCAGCCTGCACCAGCACCTGCCGGACCTGGTCGGTAACGACAGCCACTCGCCCGAGCTGGCCGGTTACGGCAGCCACAAGGTCAGCGTCGCGTCCGGCTCGCAGCTAGCGGCGGTACTCAGCCGGAGTGAGGCGGCAGTGCCCACGCATCACCACCAGGCCGTCAATCGGCTCGGTGCCGGGCTCGTGGCGACCGCCTGGACCGACGACGGAGTCACCGAGGCCGTCGAATATGACCAGCAGGACGGGCATCACGGGCAGTTCATGATGGCCGTTCAGTGGCATCCCGAGGCCGGCGATGACCCGAGCCTGTTCAACGCGCTGATCGCAGCGGCGCGCGGGTCGGCGGAGACGGCCAAGGGCTAGCCGCCGGCCGGGCCCTGCGATCAGGGCTTGCTGCCGTACAGCGCAAGCACGTATCGCCCCGGCTTACCGGTGCCGACGGCCCAGGCGCTATCTGACCCCGGAATACCGGTAACGGCAAGCAGTTCGAACGCGGTCGTCGGCCCGGCCGGGCCTGGTGCGGATCCAGCGCCGTCCGGTCCAGTGCGTGTACGGGCCGAGCCAGACACCATAGTGGCGATCGAAGGCGAAGCCCCAGGAGCCGTAGGTCAGCCTGAGCGCCTTGGCCGGGACGTTGCGACGCGTCCAGCGATTCCCGTTCCAGTACCGGAGCGAGTCCGGCCGATGGGCAGTTCCGATCAGCGCCAGCAGCCAGAGCTGCCCGCTCGGCGAAGCTGCGATCTGCGGGAACATGCCGACCCGGCCAGGCGACGCGATCTGGTGCAGCCCGGGGTCCGTGGCGGCGTAGACCGCCGAGCCGCGCGCGAGGATCCAGACCCGGCTGCCGGCCCCGGTGATCTGCGACACGATGCCGGCTACCGGGTAGGTCACGAAGGTGCCGTCGGTGTAGTGCCAGACGGAGGTCTCGCAGACCGGCGGGCTGGACCCGGTGCAGCTGTAGTCGTTGGCGTCTATCCCCCAGGCATCGCTGCCGCTGAGCCCAACGACGCCTGCGGTGCCCGGCGGCACCGCGATCCAGGGCCATGCGCCGTCGGCCCGGACCTCGGCGCGCGGCTGCCCGTTCCGGGCGGAGCCAGTTACCCAGACGCTGCCGTCCGGCGTCGCCTGTACCTGATCGGCGAAGAATCGCCGGCCGCCCGGCACCGGCTCGGTGCGCCAGGACGAGCCATTCCAGTGCAGCAGCGACGGCCCAGCCTCTCGCTTCCCCCTGCTTGACGGCCAGTCATTTCCAGGCCGGCCGTGGGCAGCGTACCGAAGTGGCTATGTCTTGGTAAACCATGACAACCGCGGCGCCGGCCTGCGCTGGGTCCAGCTGACAGTTGAGCGGCTACTGTGTTCAGCCATGACGCAGCCCGCGCAGAACACTCCGCAGGACCAGCGCCCCAGCGAGGCCGAGGATGCCAAGTCCGAGGCGGGCGAAGCCAGCCAGGACCGCGGCGCCACCGAACCAGCCGATGACCTGGTAACCACCGAGCACTCGATCACCCTCGGCGGTACCGGCGAGCCGCGCACGGAACTGAAGTACTCCGTGACTACCGGGCGCATCGTGCTGCGGCGGGAAGGGCACACCGACGACAAGTTCGACGGGCCGCAGCCGAAAGCGGAAGTCTTCGTCACCGCCTACACCGTCGAGTCCGCCGACCCAGCCGGGCGGCCGGTGACGTTCGCGTTCAACGGCGGACCTGGCTCCTCGAGCGTGTGGCTGCATCTGGGACTGCTCGGCCCGCGCCGGGTAGTGATGGGCGACGTCGGCGATCTGCTTCCGCCGCCGTACCAGCTGGCCGACAACCCGCAGACCCTGCTGCAGCACAGTGACCTGGTGTTCATTGACCCGGTGTCGACCGGGTACTCCCGCGCGGTCAAAGGCGAGAAGCCGAAGGACTTCCACGGCTACGGCGGCGACATCGACTCGGTCGGCGAGGTCATCAGGCTCTGGACCACGCGTAACGGCCGCTGGATGTCACCGAAGTACCTGTGCGGCGAGTCTTACGGGACAACCAGGGCGGCCGGCCTCGCGCGGCACCTGCAGGAGCGGTACGGGCTCTACCTGAACGGCTTGATGCTGGTCTCCGCCGTCCTCGACTTCGGCACGGCTGAGTTCGGCGGCGGGAACGACGATCCCTACGCCCTGTACCTGCCGACCTACGCTGCGGTTGCGCACTACCACGGCAAGCACGGCGACCGACCGCTGCGCGAGGTGCTGGCCGAGGCCGAGGGCTACGCCGAACGTGACTATCTGTGGGCGCTTGCCCGCGGCTCCCGGCTGACCGCCGGCGAGCGGGCCGCGGCGGCCGCCAGGGTGGCGGAGCTGTCCGGCCTGTCCGCCGACTACGTCGACCGGGTCAACTTGCGGCCAGAACACGTCCGCTTCCTGACTGAGCTGCTGCGGGACCGCCGCCTGGTGGTAGGCCGGATCGACGGCCGGTTCACCGGCTGGGATACCGACTACGGCCGGGAGACGTGGACGTCCGATCCGTCTATCGACGCGATCATCGGTCCGTACACCGCGGCGCTCAATCACTACGTGCGCGCCGAGCTCGGCTACTCCAGCGACCTGCCGTATGAGGTGCTGACCGACCGCGTGCAGCCGTGGTCGTATGCCGAATTCGAGAACCAGCACGTGCACGTGCTTGAGGCGCTGGCGGCGGCCATGCGTACCAATCCGCACATGCACGTGCACGTGGACTGCGGTTACCACGATCTCGCCACGCCGTATTTTGCCGCCGAGCACTCATTCGCCCACCTGGCCATCCCGGCCGAGCTGGCATCGAATATCGACTTCAGCTACTACGAGGCCGGCCACATGATGTACCTGCACGAGCCCAGCCGGCTGGACCAGTCGCAGCGACTGGCCGACTTCGTGACGGCGGCCGGGCGGTAACCGGCCGGCCGCAGACTCTAGACTCGCCAGCGTGAGCAACCTGCCGGCCGTTGAGATCGACGGTCTGGTAAAGCGTTACCGGAGCGTGACAGCGGTCGCCGGGCTGTCCCTGCGGGCTGATCGCGCGCAGGTCACGGCCATCCTCGGGCCCAACGGCGCGGGCAAGACCACGACGATTGAGATCTGCGAAGGCTACCGGAAGGCGGACGGCGGCACCGTGCGGGTGCTCGGCCTCGATCCGGTAGCGGATGCGCGAGAGCTGCGGAGCAAAGTCGGTGTCATGCTGCAGGCAGGCGGCGTGCCGACCACCGCACGGGCGGGTGAGTACCTGCAGGTGATGGCCGGTTTCTACGCCCACCCGCTGGACCCCGCTGCCCTGCTTGCCACAGTCGGCCTCACCGCCTCAGCGCGTACTCCGTACAAGCGGCTGTCCGGCGGGCAGCAGCAGCGGCTTGCACTGGCTGCCGCAGTCATCGGCAGGCCGGAGCTGGTATTCCTGGACGAGCCGACAGCCGGGCTTGATCCGCAGGCCAGGCACGCCACCTGGGAGCTCATCGAGGACTTGCGCCGCAGCGGCGCCGCGGTGATCCTCGCCACGCACTACATGGAGGAGGCTGAGCGGCTCGCCGACCACGTCGTGATCGTTGACCACGGCCAGGCAGTCGCTAGCGGGGAACCAGCCGAACTGACCGGCTCCGACGGGCAGCTTCGCTTCCGTGCCGAGCCGGGCCTCGATCTGGCTGGCCTGCTCCCCGCGCTGCCGGCCGGCGCTATCGCGAAGGAATCGCCGTCCGGGCACTACCTGATCGAGGTCCCCGAGCGTGTCGATCCGCAGCTGATCGCGTCGGTGACGGCCTGGTGCGCCGAGCACGGGGTCCTGGCGAGGGACTTGCAGATCGAGAGCCGCACCCTGGAGGACCTCTTCCTCGAGCTCACCGGGCGGGGGTTGCGAGCGTGACCGAGCCCACGGTGACCGGTCCTCCCGTCGCAGGGCCTGGCGGCAACCCAGGCGGCCGTGGCCGAGCCCGCAGTGGCCGGTGCGGCGGTAGCTGGAGCCCCGCTGCCGGGACAGCTGAGCAATGGCTGGCCCGCCCCGGCGCCCGGCGCAGCGCTGCTGCCGCGCATGGTCCGCGGGCAGGCCGCGCTCGAACTGCGGACACTGGCACGCAATGGCGAGCAGCTGCTTCTGACACTCATCATCCCGGTGCTGCTGTTGATCGCCTTCGGGCACGAGAAGCTGATCAGCGTCGGCACCGGCAGCGACAGCCAGATCGATTTCGTGGTGCCTGGCATCCTGGCCCTCGCGGTGCTGTCCACGGCATTCACCGGCCAGGCGATCGGCACTGGCTTCGAGCGCCGGTACGGCGTCCTCAAGCGGCTTGGTGCCACGCCGTTGTCCCGTCGTGGCCTGATCGCCGCGAAGACTCTCACCGTGCTTACGGTGGAGCTGGGGCAGTTCGCGATCGTGCTGCTGGTCGGCGCGCTGCTCGGCTGGCGCCCGGTGGCTAGCCCGGCCGCTGCGCTGTGGGTGCTGGTGCTGTTGGTGGCCGGAACTGCGGCCTTCAGCGGGCTGGCACTGCTGCTGGCCGGCACCCTGCGGGCCGAGGCGACGCTCGCCGGGGCGAACCTGCTGTACCTGATCATGCTCGGCCTGGGCGGCGTGCTGTTCCCGCTGACCAAGTTCCCGGCTGCGGCCCGGCCGGTGCTGCAGCTCCTGCCGGCCGGGGCACTCTCTGACGGGCTTCGCGCCGTACTCGCGCACTCAGCCGGGCTGCCGGTCCGTGACCTGCTGGCGTTGTGCGTGTGGGCGATCGTCGCGATCGCGCTCGCCGTCCGGACGTTCCGCTGGGAGTAGCCGTCCCTGCCCGGTCGCCGCTTCGCGCGGCCCCCGCATCCGTGCTTGTCTTCTCGGGAATCGTCTCGGTACAGGTTGGCGCCGGGCTCGCCGCGCGAATGTTCAGCCAGGCTGGTCCGGCCGGGGTTACCGGGCTCCGGCTGTGGTGGGCAGCGCTGATCATGGCCATATTCGGCGGGCGCGCGGTCGCCAGGACGCTGCGCGAGGTCGTGGCCGCCCGAGCCTGGCGAGACCTCGCGATCGCGATCGCGTTCGGGTTCGTACTGGCCGCCATGAACTACTCGATCTACCAGGCCTTCGCGCGAATCCCGCTCGGCGTGGCGGTCACGATCGAGTTCCTGGGGCCGCTGGCCGTCGCTGTCGCGTCTTCCCGCCGGCGTCTGGACCTGCTGTGGGTCATACTGGCGGCGGCCGGAGTGCTTCTGCTCACCCAGGGTGGTGGCCGGATGGCCAGCGGCTCTGGCGGTGCCGGGCCGCTGTTCGGCCTCAGCACGACGGGGGCAGGCCTTGTGTTCGCGCTCCTGGCGGCAACCTGCTGGGCCGCCTACATCCTGCTCAGCCGCGCCACCGGGCGCCGGTTCGGGGGCTCCTCCGGGCTGGTTATCGCGATGATCGTGGCGGCGCTGCTGGTGACCGGACCCGCGGTGGCGCAGGCTGGCCCGGCCCTGGCACAGCCGGGTCCGATCGCCGAGGGCCTGGCCGTGGGTCTGCTGTCGTCTGTCATCCCCTACCGGTTCGAACTGGAGGCGCTGCGGCGGGTCCCGGCAGGCGTATTCGGCATCTGGATGAGCCTGGAGCCCGCAGTCGCCGCGCTCGTCGGCCTTGCCCTCCTCGGCGAAACGCTAACTGCCCGGCAGTGGCTGGCAATTGTGCTGGTCATCATCGCCTCGGCCGGCGCAGCCAGGTCAACCGCCGGGAGCCGGGAGCCGCCCGCGGAAGTACCGGACGAAGTCCCGGCCGAAGTGCCGCCGCCCGCTAGCTGACCCGGCAGTACCGCTCTGACCTGGCGGAATCTGGGCGGATAAGCTTCAGAGAATGGCGGCCTTGCCTGGGCCATCGCGAACCGACCAGATCACCGGAGAGCAGGCGGCGCTGCGCCGGGTGGCGACGCTGGTGGCTCGCGCCGCACCGCCGGAAGACGTCTTCGCCGCAGTCACCGAGGAAGCCGGGCGGATGCTCCGCGCCGACCACGCGACCATGAGCCGGTACGAGCCCGATGGCACGGCAACGGTAGTCGCCTCATGGAGCGTCCCCGCGGCCGCTGCATTCCCCGTCGGCACCCGGCTCACCCTGGGCGGGCGGAACGCGCACACGCTGGTGTACCAGACTGGCCGGGCGGCGCGGATCGACGACTACGCCGAAGCCTCCGGCCGGACCGGCAACGCGGCCCGCGAACTCGGCTTTCGCGCATCCGTCAGCGTGCCGGTCAGCGTCGAAGGCGGCCTGTGGGGCCTCATGATCGTGGATTCCCGTGCCGAGCCGCTGCAGGCCGGCACCGAGGCGCGACTGGCCGGGTTCACCGAACTAGCCGCCACCGCCATCGCTAACGCCCAGGCTCGCGTGGAACTGCGCGGGTTCGCTGCGGAGCAGGCCGCGCTGCGGCGGGTGGCGACGCTGGTCGCCCGGGCGGCGACGCCGGAGGAAGTCTTCGCCGCAGTGACTGAGGAAGCCGGGCGGCTGCTGGGCGCACATCACGCGACGATGGCCCGGTATGACCCGGACGGTGCGGCAACGGCGGTCGGCGTGTGGGGCGGCACCGACGTCGTCTTCCCGGTCGGCAGCCGGTGGAGCGTAGGCGGGCGGAACCTGACCACGATGGTGCTCCAGACAGGCCAGGCCGCGCGGCTCGACGACTTCGCTGAGGTGTCCGGCCCCACCGTGAAGGCCCGCGAGTTGGGCGTCCGCGCGGGAATCGGCGGGCCGGTCAGCGTCGAGGGCCGGCTGTGGGGCATCGTGATCCTTGGGTTCACGCGGGGCCCGCTACCGGCGGGCATCGAGACGCGGCTGACCGGGTTCACCGAACTCGCCGCCACCGCTATCGCCAACGCCCAAGCCCGCGTGGAACTGCGCGGGTTCGCCGACGAGCAGGCCGCGCTGCGCCGGGTCGCGACGCTGGTGGCGCGCGCGGCGCCACCGCAGGAAGAAGTCTTCGCCGCTGTCACCGAGGAAGCCGGGCGGCTGCTGGGCGCAGAGCGCGCGGTCATGAGCCGGTACGGCCCCGGAGGCGCGGTGGTGGTCGCGTCGTGGAGCCGCACCAGCGCTGCCCTGGCTATCGGCACCCTGTGGGCCATCGGCGGGGAGAACCTGCACACGATGGTGTTCGAGGACCCCGGACCGGCCCGGATGGACGACTACACCACTGCCTCCGGCCCGGCCGCCGAGGCCCGCGACAAGGGTGTCCGCTCGGGAGTGGCCGTGCCGATCAGCGCCGGGGGGCGGCTGTGGGGCCTCATGATCGTCTCCTCCACGCAGCAAGAGCCGCTGCGCGCCGACACCGAGGCCAGGCTGGCCGGATTCACCGAACTCGCCGCCACCGCCATCGCCAATGCCGCGGCCCAAGCCGCCCTGACCGCGTCCCGGGCGCGGATCGTGGCCACGGCCGACGCAACCCGCCGCCGTATCGAGCGCGATCTGCATGACGGCGCACAGCAGCGGCTGGTCTCCCTCGCCCTCGAGGTACGCGCCGCCCAGGCCGCCGCGGCGGCGGGAAGCGGCGGAGTGGGACAGCAACTGGACCGCGTGGCCACCGGGATGGACGGAGTTCTCCAAGACCTGCGCGAGATCGCCCAGGGGCTGCATCCGGTGATCCTGGCCGAAGGCGGCCTGCCCCCGGCCCTGAAGACGCTGGCCCGCCGGTCCGCGGTCCCTGTCCACCTCGACGTCCAGGTCGGCCGGCGACTCCCCGAGCCCGTCGAGACCGCCGCCTACTACACCGTCTCCGAAGCACTGACCAACACCGCCAAGCACGCTCGCGCAAGCGCCGCGGACGTCGAGGTCACCGAAAGCGACGGCACTCTGCACGTAACCGTCAAGGACAACGGGCGCGGGGGCGCCGACTTCCGCCATGGCTCCGGCCTGGTCGGCCTCAAAGACCGGGCCGAAGCCCTCGGCGGCCACCTTGATCTGCATAGCCCGCCAGCGGCAGGCACAACCCTGGACGTCACGCTGCCCGTGCACGACACCGGCGGGCCGGGGCTGCCGTCGGATCCTACTGCCCGTAGTAGGTAGCGCCCCGCGAGCCGGCCCTGCCCCCTACCATGGGATGCGTGCCTGCTTCCGCCGCCTCCCCCGACCTGCCGTCCCGCAGCACCGGGACATCCGGCAGCACCGGGACATCCGGCAGCACCGGACGGCCGGGTCCATGGCCCGCCTGGGCTGACACGCTGCTCGCACCGTCGGCGGCGGCCCTGCGTCGCTGGGCCCTGGCAGGCGTCATTGTCTCGGCGCTGATCATTCTCACCGGCGCCGCCGTCAGGCTCAGCCAGTCCGGTCTCGGCTGCCCCGACTGGCCAGCCTGCACCGCGAACAGCGTCGGCGCCGCCGGTGTCACCGGGGATCCGCTCATTCACCGCTGGATCGAGTTCGGCAACCGGCTTGTTACCGTGGCGATCTTCGTCGTAGCAGTCGGCGTTCTCATCGCGGCCTGGCGCTTCCGGCCGCCCGGCGCACGCCGCCGCGACCTGGTCTGGCTGGCCGCGGTGCAGCCTGCCGCGATCGTGGTGCAAGCCGGGCTGGGCGGCCTGGTAGTGCGCACCAAGCTGAACCCGGCGCTGGTCTCGGTGCACTTCCTGGCTTCGGTGGCGCTCATCGCCGCGACCGTCGGACTGTACGTGCGATGCCAGGAGGGCGCACGCAGGCCAGTCCCGTTCGTCCCCCGCCCGGTGCGGCTTGCCGCCCGCGGCGTCGTCGGCACTGTCGCACTGATGATGGCGGCCGGCACCGTGGTGACCGGCACCGGTCCGCTGGCCGGCGCAGCCGGCGTCCCCCGCTACCACTTGCCGCTCGAAGGCGTCACCCAGCTGCACGCGGACATCGGCTGGCTGCTGGCCGGCCTGATGGTCGCCTTGCTCCTCGGTCTCCGGCTGACCGCGGCACCGCCGAAGGCGGTCCGGCTCGGCTGGCTGCTGCTCGGGCTCATCGGCTTGCAAGGGGTCATCGGCTACACCCAGTACTTCACCGGATTGCCGGCCGGGCTCGTCTGGTGCCACGTGGCTGGCTCGGTAGCCATCTGGATCACCGCGCTGCTGCTGCCGTACGCGCTACGCGACCGAGGGTCGGTCACCGACCCGGACGTGACGCAGCCCGGCGTTGCGCCGCATCCAGCTCCTGCGGTCGTCGAGGCGGGCTGAGCGCCCGAGCAGGCTGAGCGCCCGATCAGGCTGTCCGGGCTGCGGCGCGCGCGATAGCTTGTCCGCCATGGCGACTGCAACAGTGAACGGCATCACCGTCTCCTACACCGACACCGGCGGCGACGGCCCGGCTGTCGTACTCAGCCACGGCTACCTCATGGATTCGTCCATGTTCGACCCGCAGGTCGCGGCCCTGGCTCCGGAGTATCGCGTCATCACCTGGGACGAGCGAGGCTTCGGCGGCACGAGGGCCACCGGTCCGTTCAGCTATTGGGACTCGGCCAGTGACGTCATCAGCCTGCTGGACCACCTCGGGATCGAGCAGGCCGTTCTCGGCGGCATGTCACAGGGCGGTTTCCTCAGCCTCCGTGCGGCGCTCAAGACACCGGACCGGGTGCGTGCCCTCATCCTTATCGACAGCCAGGCGGGCCTCGAGAGCCCGGAAGCCGCGCCAGCATACGAACAGATGGAGCAGGCCTGGATGGAGCACGGTCCGGCGCCAGTGCAGGACATCGTCGCGGCCATCATCCTCGGCCCGCCGGACGGGCCGGTCGACTACCAGCCATGGTTCGCCAAGTGGGCAGCCGGCGACAGGGACGAGCTCCGGCTGGCGTTCCGCTGCCTGATGGACCGCGACGACATCACCGGCCGGCTCGGCGAGATCAGCTGCCCGACGCTGATCCTGCACGGGACCGCCGATGCCGCTATTCCGATGGAACGCGCCGAGGTGGTGCGAGACGGGCTGGCCGGGCCGGTCACGCTGGTTGCCGTCGACGGCGGCTCGCACGCAGCCAACCTCAGCCATCCAGATGAAGTCAACGCCGCCATGCTGGAGTTCTTGCGCGCGCTCCCCTAGTCCCGCCGGCTAGTTCCCGCCCGCTAGTTCCGGCCAGTTTCACGCGCCAGCCTGCCCGGCTGGGTGACCCCTTCCCGATGCCGATTGTTAACCCGCGTCGGGCAGGGTAGCGGGTGCCGCCAGAGATAGGGTCGAATCCGTGGCGGCGTCCGCTGAACCCATGGCGGCAACCGCCGAATCCAGGCTGTGTCCGAGGTGAAAGGGGCCTGAGGCAGCGTGAGCGGCGAGGTACCAGCAACGCTTGACTGGTCGGAGAATGACGCGCGGACGGTGGACCTGATCCGCGTCCTGGCGATGGATGCGGTCGAGCGGGCTGGCTCCGGCCATCCGGGTACGGCAATGAGCCTCGCACCGGCCGCCTACCTGCTGTACCAGAAGGTCCTCAGGCATGACCCGGCCGACCCGCTCTGGCCCGGCCGGGATCGGTTCGTGCTCTCCTGCGGTCATTCCAGCCTGACCCTGTACATCCAGCTCTATCTGTCCGGATACGGGCTCACTCTCGACGACCTTGAGCACTACCGGACCTGGGGTAGCAAGACCCCGGGCCATCCAGAGCACCGCCACACCGCAGGCGTCGAGACCACCACCGGCCCCCTCGGGCAAGGGATCGGAAACGCGGTAGGTATGGCCATGGCCGCCAGGCGCGAGCGCGGCCTGCTCGATCCCGGCGCCGAACCGGGGGCCAGCCCATTCGATCACTTCATCTATGCCTTCGTCTCCGACGGCGACATGGAAGAAGGCATCAGCCACGAGGCGGCGGCAATCGCCGGGCACCAGCAGCTCGGCAACCTGATCGTGCTGTACGACGACAACAGCATCTCGATCGAGGACGACACCAATATCGCCAAGTCCGAGGACATCGCCGCCCGGTACGAGGCCTACGGCTGGCATGTGCAGCGACTGAGCTGGCGCCAGGCCGAGGGTTACCACGAGGACGTGCAGGCGCTGTACCAAGCGCTGCGGACCGCGATGCAGACAACTACCGCACCGTCGTTCATCTCGCTGCGCACGATTATCGCCTGGCCCGCCCCGCACGCGCAGAACACCGGCGCGGCACACGGTTCCGCGCTTGGCGCTGACGAGGTCGCCGCGACCAAGAAGGTTCTCGGCTTCGACCCGGCTGTCTCGTTCCCGGCCGCCGCCGACCTCGTCGAGCACGCGCGCAAGGTCGCCGACCGCGGCAAGCAGTCACACGCCGACTGGGAGGCCCGGTTCGCCGAGTGGTCGATTGCTCACCCCGACCAGCGTGCCCTGCTTGACCGCCTGGCAGCACGGCAGCTGCCGGCCGGCTGGACCGACGCACTGCCCGAGTTCCCGGCGGACCAGAAAGGCATGGCGACCAGGAAGGCCTCCGGCGCAGTCCTGAACGCGCTGGCGCCAGTACTCCCCGAACTGTGGGGCGGCTCGGCGGACCTGGCGGGCAGCAACGACACCACGATGAAAGGCGAGCCCTCCTTCATCCCGGCAATCCACCAGACCAAGATGTTCCCCGGCGACGCGTACGGCCGGACGCTGCACTTCGGCATCCGGGAGCACGCGATGGGCGCCATCCTCAATGGCATCGCCTTGCACGGCCTGACCCGGCCGTACGGCGGTACATTCCTGGTCTTCAGCGACTACATGCGGGGCGCCGTCAGACTCGCCGCGCTGATGCAACTGCCCGTTTCCTACGTATGGACGCACGATTCGATCGGGCTTGGCGAGGACGGTCCGACCCACCAGCCGGTCGAGCACCTGTGGGCGCTGCGCGCCATCCCGGGACTGGACGTCGTGAGGCCGGGCGACGCCAACGAGACGGTGGCCGCCTGGCGAACCATCCTGGAGCGGACCGACCATCCGGCTGCTCTTTGCCTGAGCAGGCAGAACCTGCCGGTGGTCGACCGCTCAGCCGCGACCGGCCTGGGCAGCGCCGACGGCACCGCCAAGGGCGGCTACGTACTTGCTGACGCACGCGACAGTGAGCCTGACGTCATCGTCATCGCCACCGGCAGCGAGGTTGAGCTCGCGCTGGCGGCACGGGACTTGCTCGCCGCCGACGGGATCAAGACGCGGGTGGTGTCGATGCCGTGCGTGGAGTGGTTCGGTGAACAGGACGCCAGCTATCGCGAGCAAGTGCTCCCGCCGCACATCCGGGCGAGGGTCAGCGTGGAAGCGGGGATCGCCCTGGGCTGGCGGCAGTTCGTCGGCGACGCTGGTCGCTGTGTCAGCCTGGAGCATTTCGGAGCGTCGGCGGATTACCAGAAGCTGTACGCCGAGTTCGGCATCACAGCCGAGCGGGTTGCGGAAGCAGCTAGAGAAAGCCTGGCCGTCGTCCGGGCGAAATAAATCGGTAACGCGCCGCAGTAAGAGTAGATAGCAGGCGCCGCAAGAGCAGGCAGAGGCCGCGAGGCGAGGAGTGCGATTGACATGACAGCACAGCAAGACACGCTGGCCCAGCTCACCGAGCTGGGCGTATCGATATGGCTCGACGACATCAGCAGGGAACGGCTGTCGACCGGGAACCTAGCCTCCCTGGTGCGTGACATGCACGTACGCGGCGTGACCTCGAACCCGACCATTTTTGCCAAGGCGCTGGCCAGCGGGTCCGCGTATGCCGAGCAGGTCGCCGATCTCGGCGTCCGCGGGGTCGACGTCGGGGAAGCATCGCGCGCGATCACGACCTACGACATCCGCTGGGCTTGCGACGTACTCCGGCCGGTGTACGACGCGACTGACGGTGTCGACGGCCGGGTGTCACTCGAGGTGGACCCGAGGCTCGCCAGGGAGACTGCCAAGACCATCGCCGAGGCCCGCGCGCTGTGGTGGACGGTGGACCGGCCGAACCTGTTCATCAAGATCCCGGCAACGCTCGAGGGCCTGCCGGCGATCACTCAGTGCCTGTCCGAGGGCATCAGCATCAACGTCACGCTGATCTTCTCGCTCCAGCGCTACGCCCAGGTCATCGACGCGTACGTGGCGGGCCTGGAGGCGGCTTCCGGCAGGGACGTGGCCACCATCGGGTCGGTGGCTTCATTCTTCGTCAGCCGGGTGGACACTGAGGTGGACGAGCGGCTGGACAAGATCGGCACCCCGGAGGCCCGTGCGCTGCGCGGCAAGGCCGCGCTCGCCAATGCCAGGCTCGCTTACGAGCTGTTCGAGCAGCGCTTCACCGAGAGCGATTTGCGCTGGGCCGCGCTGCAAGCACGCGGAGCCCGGGTGCAGCGGCCGTTGTGGGCATCGACCAGCGTCAAGGATCCGTCGTTCGCCGACACGATGTACGTGACCGAACTGGTCGCGCCGCACACCGTGAACACCATGCCCGAGGCGACCATGCACGCCACCGCCCAGCACGGCGAGCTGCACGGAGACACGATCCGCGGCACCTACGACGCAGCCCGCGAGGTATGGCGGCAGCTGGAAGGCCTCGGCGTTTCCTATGACGATGTCGTCAAGGTGCTGGAGGAGCAGGGCGTGCAGAAGTTCGAGGCGTCCTGGGTCGAACTGCTGGACACCATCAGCCGCGAGATGGCCGCGGGCGGCAGCACTACATGAAGCCGAATCCGCTTCGTGATCCGCGGGACCGGCGCATCCCGCGGCTCGCCGGGCCGTGCGTGCTGGTGCTGTTCGGTGTCACCGGTGACCTGGCTAGCAAGAAACTGCTGCCAGCGATCTACGACCTGGCGAACCGCGGCCTGCTCCCGCCGGGCTTCTCGCTGGTCGGCTTCGCCCGCCGGGACTGGGCTGAGAGTGACTTCGCGCAGATCACGCACGATGCCGTCAAGGCCCATGCACGCACCCCCTTTCGCGAGGAGGTGTGGCAGCAACTGCGCGAAGGCATCCGGTTCGTGCAGGGGGAATTCTCCGACGACGAGGCGTTCGACCACCTGGCCCGCACGGTCGCCCAGCTCGACACCGAGCGGGGCACAGGCGGCAACTACGCCTTCTACCTCTCCATCCCGCCCGACGCCTTCCCGGTCGTGGTGCAGCAGCTCAAGCGGTCCGGCCTGTCGAGCCCGCCGGAACCGATGGGGGGCGGCCCGCGGCCCTGGCGCCGGGTAGTGATCGAGAAGCCGTTCGGCCATGACCTGGCCAGCGCTCGGGAACTGAACGCGATGCTGGCACCGGTGTTCCCGCCGCATGCCGTCTTCCGCATCGATCACTACCTGGGCAAGGAGACTGTCCAGAACCTGCTGGCTATGCGGTTCTCCAACACGCTGTTCGAGCCGATCTGGAACCGCGGCTATGTCGATCACATACAGATCACCATGGCCGAGGACATCGGGATCGGCGGGCGGGCGGGCTACTACGACGGCATTGGCGCCGCCCGGGACGTGATCCAGAACCACCTGCTCCAGTTGCTCGCGCTGACCGCGATGGAGGAGCCGCTGTCGTTCGCTGCCGAGTCGCTACGGGCGGAGAAAGAGAAGGTGCTGGCGGCGGTGCAGATCCCGGCCGACCTGGCTACCGGGACTGCGCGCGGCCAGTATTCAAGAGGCTGGCAGGGCGGCCTTGAGGTACGCGGGTACCTCGAGGAGGACGGCATTCCGGCGCATTCGACAACTGAAACGTACGCGGCAATCCGGCTCACCATCGACAACCGGCGCTGGGCTGGCGTGCCGTTCTACCTGCGCACCGGAAAGCGGCTGCCGACCAGGATGACCGAGATCGCGGTCATCTTCCAGCGCGCGCCGCACCTGCCGTTCGATGCCACCGACACCAAGGAGCTCGGCCAGAACGCCCTGGTGATCCGGGTGCAGCCGGACGAGGGCGTGACGCTCAGGTTCGGTTCCAAGGTGCCGGGGTCGGCCATGGAGGTGCGCGACGTCAACATGGACTTCGCCTACGGCGAGTCTTTCACCGAGTCCAGCCCGGAAGCGTATGAGCGGCTGCTCCTCGACGTCCTCATCGGTGACCCGCCGCTCTTCCCGCGTCAGGAAGAGGTAGAGCTATCCTGGATAATCCTCGACCCGATCGAAGAGTTCTGGGCGGATCACGATAAGCCGGAGCAATATCCGGCCGGCACGGCCGGTCCGGTGAGCGCTGACGAGATGCTCGCCCGCGACGGCCGGGCCTGGCGGCGGCTGTGATGATGCCAGCTGTGACGATGCCAGCTGTGACGATGCGAGCCGTGACGAAGCGGGCTAACACGACACCAGCGCGGGTGAGGCGAAGGATAACCAGCACATGCTGACCGACATGACCGACACCACCACGGCTGACATCCGTGCCGCTCTGGCCAGGACCAGGGACCAGATGGGCGTGCCGGCGACCGGTGTGGTGCTGAACCTGATCATCATGACCGACGAGTCCGGGCAGCATGATGCGGTCCGCGCCGCGAGCCAGGCCGGCCGCGAGCACCCGTGCCGGGTGCTCGCGGTGATCGCCAGGGAATCCCGCGCAACCTCCCGGCTGGACGCCGAGATCAGGTCGGGCGAGGGCACACCAGGTCAGACAGTGCTGCTGAGGCTCTACGGGCAGATGAGCGAGCACGCTGACTCTGTCGTGATGCCGCTGCTGGTGCCGGACACGCCCGTGGTCACCTGGTGGCACGGCCTGATTCCGGCCGTGCCGTCGGCGCAGCCGCTGGGCGTCCTGGCGCAGCGGCGCGTTACTGACGCGGCCAGGGCCAGGGCGCCCGCCGAGGCGCTGGCTGCGCTGAGCGCCGGTTACCGGCCCGGCGACACCGACCTGAGCTGGACCCGGGCGACGCCCTGGAGATCGCTGCTGGCAGCAACGGTCGACCAGGTGCTGGACCCGATCTACGGCGGCCTGGTCAGCGCGGAAGAACACAATCCGACGGCCGACCTGCTGGCTGTCTGGCTGAGCGGCAGGCTGCACGTCCCGTTCAGCCGGGAGATCTCTGACGGCCCCGGCATCACCGACGTATGCCTCGCGACGGCTGCCGGTGATGTCCGCATCAGCCGGCCGGACGGACGGGTAGCCACCCTCTCCCGGCCCGGTCAGCCGGACCGGCACGTGGCGCTGCAGCGCCGGGATATCGCCGATCTTCTGGCTGAAGAACTGCGCCGCCTTGACCCGGACGAGATCTACGGCGAGGCGCTGGCGTCGGTGGCGGGAATCCCGGCGATGGAAGGGTAGCGGGGCCCGCGTAGCGATCTGTCCAGCAATGGCAGTGTGCGGCCGACTAGGCTTCGGTTCGTGCTCTCGCAGTCCGGTGATGACCCGGCCGAACTCGCGGATCACGTCATACTGTGCGGCGCGAACGCGCTGGCGTCGCGGATGGCGGAGGAACTAACCGCCCGCTATGGCTTAGCTGTCACGGCGATCGTGCCGTCCGCGGCAGACGAGCATGCCGTCCGGATGGCCGCTATGCCACTGGTTC
Organism: uncultured Actinomycetota bacterium; assembly: GCA_963831615.1. Taxonomy (GTDB): domain Bacteria; phylum Actinomycetota; class Actinomycetes; order Streptosporangiales; family Streptosporangiaceae; genus JAJYUU01. The sequence goes on from CAWHQU010000013.1 coordinate 544,411, forward strand.
GCGTGCTGGAGCGCGCTGAACTGACTGATGACGCGTTCCTCGCCGCCAGCCTGCCCGCCGCGCGGGGCCTGGCCCTGGTGAATCAGGACGACCTCGGCAACCTGCACGCTGCGCTCCGCGCCCAGGAACTCAGCCCGGAGCTTCGCCTGGTCATCGCCATGTTCAATGCCGGCCTCGGGGAGCGCATCCGCAGCTTCTTCACCGACTGCGCGGTGCTGTCCGCCGCGGAGATGGCCGCGCCGTCGCTCGTCGCCGCGGCCCTCGGCGAGCCCGCTCCGAGCCACGTCGAGATGGCCGGACGGACGATCTACATGGCCAGGCGACAGGACGTCGGCGCGGACCAGATCATCTGCGGCCTCGCGGCCAGCAGCGACGCTGATGCGCCGAACCTGGTCCCGCCAGACGACCCGGTTGCCGGGCTGGTGCTGGCCGTGGCTGACGGCACGCCGCGCAATCCGCTGTCCCGGCAGCGCCGGCGCCGGCTGCTCGCGCCGCTGCGCGCGGCTCGCAGGTTGTTCTCGAGGCCGCTAGGCCTGGTACTCGCTGCGCTGACCGCGCTCCTGGCCGTCGGATTCGCCCTGCTGGCCCTGGGGCAGCACTACGCGCCGCTGACTGCGCTCTACCTGACGATGCTGGATGCGGCAGGCGCGGCGCTAACCGGTCGGAGCGTCCCGTCGACAGAAAAGGTGGCGCAGTTCCTGCTGACCTTCGACGGACTGGCGTTCCTGCCGATAGTGACCGCCCTGATCGTCAGCTCGCGCCTCCCCGGCGCCGCCGCGGCCGGCCAGGTGCCACTCGGCGGGCACGTGATCGTCGCGGGCCTCGGCAGCGTCGGTGCCAGAGTCATCGAGCAACTGCACGATCTCGGCATCGACGTGGTCGGCGTCGACAAGAGCGCCGAGGCGGCCGGCATCCCGCTCGCCAAGCGGCTCGGCATCCGGGTCGTCATCGGCGAGACGCAGCGGGACGAGACGTTGCGCGCGGCCGGCGTCGCGAACTGCCAGGCCGTAGTCTCGGTGACCAATAGCGACGTCGCCAACCTGGAGACTGCGCTCAACGCCAGGGCACTGGCCGCCGAGACGCGGATAGTCGTCCGGCTGTACGACGACGACCTGGCCGCCCGGGTGCAGGCGACGATCGGCAATACAGTTTCCCGGTCGACTTCCTACCTCGCCGCGCCCGCGTTCGCCGCAGCGGTGCTGGACCATCAGGTGCTGCGCACGATCGCCGTGGGCAGGCACGTCCTGCTCATGGCTGAGGTAGCGGCCGACAGCAGCAGCGGGCTGGCCGGCCGAGCCCTGACGGAGGTGCACCAGCCGGGCATGCTGCGGGTCATCGCGCTGCGGCCGGCGGTTGCGCTAGGGTCCGGCAACTCCGCTGTCGACTGGTCGCCGCCAGCCGGCTACGTGATCCAGCCAGGCGACCGGATCGTCGTACTTGCCACCCGGGCCGGGCTGTCTGGACTGCTGCGGGCGGGTGCCAGCACAGCACCGGCCGCCGGACTGCCAAGCACTTCCGGCAAACAGTTCGCAACGCCCGAAAATGGGTCTCCCTAAAACGCGCTACCGGAGTTACGCTCATGGCGAAGATCTTCCACCTGGTTCTGCTGAGCCAGTTGTGAAGGCTCGGGAAGGTCAAGCGTTGGCCATGCTCGTACCGTTAGCTGTGGATTGCGAGATTTGCGCTGCTGGGCTCGCTCACCCGGCCGCTCTTGATGCATGTCCCGGTAACGCGACCTTTCACCCATCCATCACGCCTGCCTTGCCCCAGCAGCGTGCTCGAGGCCGGCAGGCAAGCCCCTCAGGAGGAATCATTTGAGCACCACAGAAGATGCTCCCGCAGCTGTCGCTCCCGCAGCGGCCGTCGCGGACTCCGGGATCGCCAATCCGGCGCCGCTCGGGCTCGCTGCGTTCGCGCTGACCACGTTCCTGTTGTCGGCCGTCAACGCGGGATGGGCAAAGACCTCTACCGGTTTCGACTGGTGGGGCTACGCGATCGCCTACGGCGGGCTTTGCCAGCTGCTCGCAGGCATGTGGGAATTCAGGAACAAGAACGTCTTCGGCGCGACAGCGTTCTCCACCTACGGCGGGTTCTGGATCGGCGTGGGCCTGTGGCTGCATTTCATCGCCCCGACCGCCGCCCACCCGATCGCGCTTAACCGCGACCTGGGCTGGATCCTGCTGGCCTTCGCAATCTTCAACACCTACATGCTGATCATCAGCACGCAGCTGAACACCGCAGTCTTCCTGGTCTTCCTCACCCTGGAACTCACCGAGATCTTCCTGGTCATCGGGAACTTCACGACTAAGGTGCCGGCACTGCCGCCCGACCCCACCAGCTCAGCCTGGATCGTGATCGGCGGCTACATCGGGATCGTGACAGCGCTCGTGGCGTGGTATACCTCGGCTGCGGACGTGATGAACGGCGTCAAGGGCCGGGTTGTCTTCCCGGTCGGCAAGGCGCTGTTCGACATGTAGGCAGATCGTCTGGTGAGCCCGGGGACAGTGCGTCCCCGGGCTCACGCGTTCCCGGCCCGGATAGCGTGGATACGTGGATCTACAGGAACTCCATCAACTCGAGCTGTCCGCGTCCGTGGCCAAGGTACGGGCCAAGGCCCGGCCGTGGCGCTCCATTTTCGCGCTCATCCTGGCGATTGCCGGCGCGATCACTGCCGAGGTTTCCGGAGTAGACGGCTGGAGCGCAGCCCTGGACCCGAAAATCCGTCTAGCGCAGCACACCACTGAGGCACAGAGCCTCGCTTTCATCTGCGGCGCGATTGCGTTCCTGGTCTTCGGCCTGGCGGCCGCGATCGGGCTATCCGGCTTGGTCCGTTCCACCTCGCAGCCGCTCATCGGGCAGGCGCACGCGGGCGTGCTCCGCTACGTGCTGGTGCTGGCCGGCGTATTTGCGGTGCTCACGTTCTCGCTGGCCATTGCGCAGATTGACGTCAAGCAACTCCTTGTCAGCGGTGCCGTCGCTGGCGTCTTGATCGGCATCGCGGCTCAGCAGTCACTGGCGAACCTGTTCGCCGGTTTGGTGCTGCTCTTTGCCCGGCCGTTCCGGGTCGGCGACCACGTCCGGTTCCGGGCGGGAGCGCTCTCCGGGCAGATCGAAGGCACCGTGATCGACATAAGCCTCACCTACGTCCGGCTGCAGACCGACGAGGGTCCGGTCTTGCTGCCGAATTCGCAGGCTCTGGCCGCAGCGGTGCTGCTGGTGCCAGATACGCTGCAGAGCGATCCAGCAGGCAGGGCCGCGACCGGCGGCTTGCCAGGGTCGGCACCTGTGGAGCCGGGCAACGCGCCCCGTTAGCTGGGCCGGCGCCCGGCCTGAGCCGACCGCCGACCCGCCTCTAGTGGTTGGCGTCGTACTTGGCGATCACGTTCGCCGGAATGCGACCACGATCACTGACGTCCATGCCGCTGTGCTTAGCCCAGGCACGAATGTCAGCACTACGCTGGCGATGCGCGGTCGTCCGCCGCTTCGGCTTGCTGACCCGGTTGGTCACCTTCCGGGCCTTCTCCGCAAACCTGCTGAGCACCTCGTCGAACTTCTGACTGTGCTTCTCGCACAGGTCGATCTCGTAATCCCGGCCGTCAAGGCTGAACGCGCGAGTCAGGTGCTCGCCGTCGGGAATCTCTCGTGAGTCGTAGTCACAGGCAAACGTGACAGAGATCTTCTGAGCCACTTGTGTATCCCCCTCCCCCCGCGAAAAGCTATTCCCAGCCTCATCACCGATGTAACGACGCGAACATCCGGTTTCTTTCCATCCGATCTCGCCGGGTGGTAATCGCAACCCCGAAACGCCGCCGAACTCCGCGCCCGGGGCAGGCGAGAGCAGCGTTAGGCCGTGGATTGGCTCCGGCTGCCGTTAGCCGGAATGTTGCACCCGCTACCGGCCGTCGGCGGCCTGGCGCCGCCAGTAATCCCGCTCCGAAATCGGTTCCCCTGGCGACCCGGCGTCGGGTTCGTCGAACGACGATGCGGGCGCTGAGCGAGTCCTGCGGCCGCTGTGACGGCCTGCCGAATGCTGAGCGGCGTCGCCCGGATCGGCAGCCGGCTGATACTCCGAACCACCGGAATAGCCGGCCGGTGACTGCATCGGCTGCGGGTACCGGTCCGGCTCGGCGGAAATCCCGGCCCGATCGCCCGGATAAGCCTGGTCTGCGGTGGTGTGGCGGCGCCTCGAGCCGACAGCCGGATTGTCATTTGGGTAAGCCTCGCCGCCAGACTGCACATAGGGCGGCACAAAGCGCTGCTGGCCGTACCCGGTCAAGTCAGTCACCGATCCGCCCTCATGGTCGGCGGCGGTGCCGAGGTAACCGCCATCCTCGGGGCGGGCCGGACGAGCGGGAAATTCGTAGCGGCCCGTGGCGTCAGAGGCGCCTGCCTCCGCCGGGGAATCGGCGTAGCGGGCCGACCGCTCATAGTCAGCAGAATCGGCGTAGCCGGCCGACCGCTCATAGTCAGCAGAATCGCGGCCGGCCGATGGACGATTGGCTCTGGTCCGGTCCGGGTAAGCGCTCCTGAACTCGTTCTCGTCTGCCCCGTGACCGCTGGAGCGGTCGTGGTCGTACCAGTCCCCGTCGTAGCCAGAACCGTCGTATTGGCCGCCGCGATCGTAACCGGCCTGCTCGTAGTGAGAACCGTCGTACTGAGTGCCCTCGTAGCCAGCACCGTCGTACTGAGCACCGTCGTAGCCAGCACCGTCGTACTGAGCACCGTCGTAGCCAGCACCGTCGTGGCCAGGACTGTCGTAACCGGCTGCCTCGTAGTCGCCGCGCTCCTGGTCGTGCCGGGCGTCGGCACGCTGCCGCTGCGGACCGCGCTGCAGTATGTCCGTCATCCTGGCCAGGTCATCCATCGGCAGCCGGAACGTGCCGGTACACCGGCCGCCTTGCCAGATGCTGAACACCGCGATGCCGGTATCCGCATACCAGCTCAGTCGCATGCTCCTGGAATTGCCCCTGACGTCGAAGAACACCTCGCCGAGGCGAGGCAGAGGCGCTGCGTCGGACGCGGACATGATGCCTATGGTGGCCCGAACAAATGGATCTGTCCAGTTAATGATCACTTAGTGTGACCTGGGCCATGGCCGGAATTTGTCGATCCGGGCTGCGCCGCCCAGGCGGCCGGTGGCATGATTGTGGCTCGGTCCGCGCTCGCGGACTGGCATGCATACCAAAGTCGCGGGCAGACAGCAACCTGCGCTGGGAACACCACGCCAGCGTGGCGCGTTGCACCATGCGACGGGGCAATTGCCGCACCGCGCGAGGATTTCTTCGTCTAGGGCACCTTACCGCGATTGGCGGGGTCCGCTGGACGAAAGTAAGCCTGCACCACCGCGCATGCACCGCCAGGGCACCCTGGTGCTCGCCTGCTGTGACCGAACGAGCCGTGACCGACCTGCACTAACTGAGCTGACCATAACCGGAACTGTGAGCACTTACGTACCGTGGCCACCGTCGGCCGCGGTCCGCTGGCTGAGGAGAGCTATTCATGTCTGAGGTACGCCGCCAAGCCGCGCTTCTGCAACGGCCGAACTGGGGCTGGCAAGACGAGGCTGCGTGCCGCGGCAAGGAAGTCGTGCTCTTCTTCGGCCCTGACGGTGAGCGGCAGCCGGAGCGTGAGATCCGCGAGCGCAAGGCCAAGGCTGTCTGCAATTCATGCCCGGTTCGCGGCGAATGCCTCACTTACGCGGTCAGCAGGCCGGAGAAGTACGGCACCTGGGGCGGCCTCAACGAGGACGAGCGTTCCTCCGAGCGGCGGCGGCGGATGCGCCGCGCTAACGCTGCCTGAGCACACTCTGCTGGCCTGACTGCCATGATCTGCCCTGACTGCAAGGCTCAGCGGCACGAGAAGTGTCCGCGCGGTACCTGGTGCGATTGCCAGCACCAGCAGCCGCAGCCGCCGGTTGAGCCACGGCTGGGCTGGCTTCGGCAGGGCTGACCTGTCCGCCGGGGAGACCTGCCCGGCTGCTCTCAGCACCGGAGGCGGATTAACCGGCCCGAAGCGGGCAGGAATAGCCCTGGCTGGACCGCGGTTGGCCCAGCTAGAACAAACGCCAGCTAGACCAAACGGCAGTGGACGGGCGTACGCGACACATGTGACTTAGGCGACAGAGCGTGAGCGTGCGCTTGTCTGTGATAAGCCTTACTGTGTCAGTAATACCTGGTGTGTTCCGGGCACGAGTTACAGCCGGGCCTCAGGTTAACCCGCTAAGCTGCCTGGACCGGATGGACCGCCGCGAGGAGGATCCCAGCGAGATGGAGAGGCTAGCCGCCGAGGCGGCCGATGCACTGGCGGGGGCGCCAGCCGACGAGGTGATCGCGTGGGCGGTGAGCACGTTCGGCCGAAGGATCTGCATTACGTCGTCGATGACCGACGCCGTCCTGGTGAACCTGGTGTCCAAGCACCTTCCGGACGTCGACGTGCTCTTTCTCGACACCGGTTATCACTTCGCCGAGACGATAGGCACCAGGGACGCGGTGTCGGCCACGTACGGTGTCAACGTCGTCAACGTGACGCCGCCGACGACAGTCGAAGAGCAGGATGCTGAGCTGGGTCCCCGGCTCTACAGCCGCAACCCGGACCTGTGCTGCTACCTGCGCAAGGTCGTGCCGCTCGAGGAGGCCCTCGGCCCCTACGACGCCTGGTTCACCGGGGTGCGGCGGGAGGAAACCGACGCCCGCAGCGACACCAAGGTCGTGCAGTGGGATGCGCGCCGCGAGATGATCAAGGTGAATCCGATCGTCGAGTGGACGCAGCAGCAGGTAGACGGCTACATCGCGGCCAACAACATCCTGGTCAACCCGCTGGTCTATGACGGCTACCCGTCGATCGGCTGCCATACCTGCACTCAGCGGGTGGCCGACGGAGCCGACCCGCGCAGTGGCCGGTGGGCAGGCACCGCCAAGACCGAGTGCGGCATCCACACCTAGGCGCGGCGATGGCAGTGACGCAAGTCCGGCGGCACGCCACACATCAGGTACAGAATCAGGTACCGCCACTAGCTGGATACGACGTGGCCGACGATCCGGCCCTCCTCAGCGCCCTGCGCCGGGAAGGCGCCGGGTGGGCCGAGACCGAACTGCATGAGCTTGGCCTCCTCGCAGGGGCGCCAGACACGCAGGAGCTGGCCCGGCTGGCGAATGTCAGTAAGCCCGTGCTGCGGACCCATGATTCCCGTGGCTACCGGATCGACGAGGTCGAGTTCCACCCAGCCTGGCATCAGCTCATGACCACTGCGGTCAGCCACGGCCTGCATGCCGCGCCCTGGGCGGACACAACGCCAGCCGCACACGTTGCCAGGGCCGCCAAGTTCATGGTCTGGACCCAGGCCGAGGCCGGCCACGGCTGCCCCATCTCGATGACTTACGCTTCCGTGCCGGCGCTCCGGCACTCCCCCGACCTGACTGCCCGCTACCAGCCGCTGCTGACCTCAGCCAGCTACGACCCGGGTCTCCGGCCGCCGGAGGGCAAGGCCGGTCTGCTGGCCGGGATGGCGATGACCGAGAAGCAAGGTGGCTCGGACGTCCGCGCGAATACCACCACGGCGACCCCGGCAGGCGACGGCAGCTTCCTGCTCACCGGGCATAAGTGGTTCTGCTCAGCACCGATGTGCGATCTGTTCCTGGTGCTCGCGCAGGCACCCGAGGGCCTGACCTGCTTCCTGCTGCCGCGAGTGCTGCCCGACGGCAGCCGCAACGCCATGTACATCCAGCGACTGAAAGACAAGCTCGGGAACACCTCGAACGCTTCCAGCGAAGTCGAGTATGACCAAGCCGTGGCCTGGCCGGTCGGAGAACTGGGCCGGGGAGTGCCGACCATCATCAACATGGTGAGCGCCACCAGGCTCGACTGCGTACTCGGCAGCACCGCCGCCATCCGGCAGGCGACCGTGATCGCGGCCAATTACGCAGCCCTCCGCGAGACTCTCCGAGTGCCGCTGATTGACCACCCGGCTATGACCGGCGTCATCGCAGACCTGACCGTGGAGTCGGAGGCCGCCACGACACTGGCCATCCGGCTGGCCGGGGCCGCCGACCGAGCGGCCCGCGGTGACGAGGCCGAGGCGGCACTGCTCCGGGTCGCGCTGCCAGCAGCTAAGTACTGGATCTGCAAGCGCACGCCGATGATCACCGCCGAAGCGCTCGAATGCCTGGGCGGGAATGGCTATATCGAGGATTACTCACCGATGCCGCGGCTGCTTCGCGACTCGCCCCTCAACTCGATCTGGGAAGGTTCGGGCAACGTCGCCGCCCTGGACGTGCTCCGCGCCCTGGCCCGGGCACCAGCCAGCGCCGAGGCGCTGCTCGGCGAGATCGACCTGGCAGCAGGCGACGCGCGCGCGGCAGAAGCATCAGCCAGCCTCCGCGTGCTGCTGAAGGAAGCTCAGGGCCCGGACGCCCAGCGGCTGGCGCGCCGACTGGCCGGACAGATCACGGTCACTCTGCAGGCATCGCTGCTGGCCCGGCATGCCCCGGCGGCGATCTGGGACGCGTTCAGCAGCACCCGGCTTCACGCTGCCGCCAGCCCGGATAGCTCCCCCGGACCGGTGGCCGGGCCCGGCGCCCCATTCGGCAGCCTGCCGGACGGGCTCGACCTGGCGGCCATCGTGGCCCGGTCTGCTGTTACCACCGGGTAGGGTCAGCGGATGCAGATCTGGCCGGGCGCCGCCTACCCGCTTGGCGCCACCTGGGATGGATCAGGTACCAACTTCGCGCTGTTCTCAGAGGTCGCCGACCACGTTCAGCTGTGCCTGTTTGACGCTGACGACACCGAGACACGGCTGGACCTGGCCGAGGTCGATGGCTTTGTCTGGCACTGCTACCTGCCCTCCGTCGGGCCCGGCCAGCGCTACGCCTACCGAGTGTGGGGCCCCTACGAACCCAAGCAGGGCCACCGCTGCAACCCTGCCAAGCTGCTGCTCGACCCGTATGGCAAGGCCGTCGACGGTGGCGTGCGCTGGGATCCGGCCCTGTTCAGCTACCAGCTCGGCAACCCGGCCCAGCGGAATGACGCCGACAGCGCTCCGTTCATGCCGCGCAACGTGGTGATCAACCCGTACTTCGACTGGACCGGCGACCGGCAGCCGCGAACCCCCTATCACCAGACGGTGATCTACGAAGCGCACGTCCGCGGACTGACCATGCGTCACCCGGAAGTACCGCCGGAGCTGCGCGGCACCTACTCGGGCCTGGCCTCGCCGCCAGTGATCGACCATCTGACCACGCTCGGCATCACCGCGATTGAGCTGATGCCAGTACACCAGTCGGTGCCCGAGCACGAGCTCGCCGCGCGGGGACTGACCAACTACTGGGGTTACAACACCATCGGTTTCCTCGCCCCGCACAACACGTACTCGAGCTCCGCGGAGCCGCACGGCCAGGTCGCGGAGTTCAAGTCGATGGTGAAGGCGCTGCACCAGGCAGGCATCGAGGTGATACTCGACGTCGTCTACAACCACACAGCCGAATCCGGCGCGTTCGGTCCGACGCTCTCCTTCCGTGGCATCGACAATGCGGCCTATTACCGGCTCGATGACGGCGATCCCTCGGTGTACCTCGACTACACCGGATGCGGCAATAGCCTGAATGTCCGGCACCCGCACGCGCTTCAGCTCATCATGGACTCGCTGCGGTACTGGATCCTGGAGATGCACGTAGACGGTTTCCGCTTCGACCTGGCCGCAGCGCTGGCCCGCGAGCTGCACGAGGTAGACCGGCTGTCGGCATTCTTCGAGCTAGTGCAGCAAGACCCGGTGGTCTCCCAGGTGAAGCTGATCGCCGAGCCGTGGGACGTCGGAGCCGGCGGCTATCAGGTCGGCAAGTTTCCGCCGCTGTGGACTGAGTGGAACGGCAAGTACCGGGACACGGTGCGGGACTTCTGGCGCGGTCAGCCCGCCACGATCGGCGAGTTCGCCTCCAGGCTGAGCGGCTCGTCCGACCTGTACGAGACCAGCGCGCGGCGGCCGGTCGCGTCGATCAATTTCGTTACCTGCCATGACGGATTCACCATGGCCGACCTGGTCAGTTACAACACCAAGCACAACGAGGCCAACGGGGACGGCAATACCGACGGCACTAACGACAACCGGTCCTGGAATTGCGGCACCGAGGGCCCGGCCGACGACCCGGCCATCACTGAACTGCGCGGTCGTCAGGTGCGCAACTTCCTGGTCACGCTGTTCTGCTCGCAGGGCGTCCCGATGCTGCTGGCTGGCGACGAACTGGGCCGCACCCAGCGCGGTAACAACAATGCCTACTGCCAGGACAACGAGATCTCCTGGGTGGACTGGGAGGCAGCTGGCCAGCAGCCGGCCTGTTCGAGTTCACCTGTGCGCTGATCGCGCTGCGCCGCGAGCACCCGGTTTTCCGACGCCGCCGGTTCTTCAGCGGAGAGCTCGCTGGCGCCAGCGGCACCGAGGTACGCGACATCAGCTGGCTAACCGCAGCCGGCGCCGAGATGACGATCGACGACTGGCGCAGCAGGTACGCTCCGTCGATGGCGGTGCTGCTCAACGGCGACGCCATCACTGAACCGGGCAGCCGCGGCGAGGCCATCACCGACCAGAGCTTCCTCCTGCTGTTCAACGCCGGAGACCAGCCGGTGACCTTCACTCTGCCGGGCGGAGATTTCGGTTCGGGCTGGCAGGTTGTGACGGACACCGCGGAGCAAGCTCACCAAGCTCCGCCAGCCGACCCGCCGAGCCCCCTGACCACCCGTGATGTCGCCAGCCGCTCTGTCGTGATCCTGCGCGCGGCCGGCAGTTAGCCAGCCGTCAGCGCTACCGGAGGGACGGCCTGGCGCGTCGTCTGATTGACTGCTTGCCGTGCGCCAGATCTTTCCGGTCCAGGGGCCAGATCTGCAGGTCGTGCCGAAGGCCGCGGCAGACCCGCCGCCACCTGCAGTCGAGGAGCTTGCCCGGCTTTACACCGCCAGTGCGGGGTCCAGCTGGCTGCAGGCGAACATGGTGGCCAGCGTCGACGGTGCGGCGTCGCTGGCAGGCCGGTCGGGTGGCTTGTCCGGGCCCGGCGACCGGATGGTATTCACGGTGCTGCGCAGCCTGGCCGACCTGATCCTGGTCGGCGCAGGCACAGCCAGGACCGAGCGGTACCGGCCGGCGCAGGCCGCCGAGCTGTGGCGGCAGCTCCGCCCGGCGGGCGCGCCGCTACCCGCCATCGCGGTCGTGACCGCGAGGCTGAACGTTGACCCTGACGGGCAACTGCTGACCGGCGCTCCTGCCGGTGCCCAGACCATCGTCGTGACCACTTCTGACGCGCCGCCGGACCGCAAGGCGGCCATCGCCAGGCACGCCCGCGTCATCGAATCCGGGCAGCGCCAGGTCGACATGACTGCGGCCGTTGCCGCTCTGCACGGCCTCGGCTACAACCGCATCCTGTGCGAGGGCGGGCCGACTCTGCTCGGCCAGCTCGCTGCCGCCGGCCTAGTCGACGAGCTGTGCCTGACCACGAGCCCGCTCGTCGCGGCATGCCCAGCCGGCCGCGTCGTGAACCCGGCTGCCGAGGGCTCCGCCGAGACCGCGGCCGACGGGGTATCCGCGCGCCTATCGCTGGCGCACCTGCTGACCGATGAGAGTTTTCTGTTCTGCCGCTACCTGACTGAGAAGTGAGCACGTCGCTGGCTGTGTTCGTCATGCCGTGCTCGCCATCCCGTGCCCCCCAATGGCTGGCCGAAAGGATCGCATCATGCCGCTTCATGCCAAGGTCGACGAGGCCCACGGACCTGCTGAGCTCGACCTCAACCCGGTCTACTGCCGGATCGACCACCCTGTCCCCCGGCATCGGCTGCCGGCCGAGCCGATGGATCCGGCCGCGGCACTGGCGCTGGTCAAGGACGAGCTGATCCTCGACGGCAACGCCAGGCTCAACCTGGCGACGTTCGTCACCACCTGGATGGAGCCAGAAGCCGAGCAGCTGATGGCTGCGTGCTTCAGCAAGAACATGATCGACAAAGACGAGTATCCGCAGACCGCTGAGCTGGAACGGCGCTGCGTCAATATCCTGGCCCACCTGTGGCACGCACCGGCCGCCAGTCCGGGCGCCGCGGCAGGCGACGAGCAGAACGACGACGGTGCCCGCGGCTCGTCCACCGGCTGCTCGACCACCGGGTCAAGCGAAGCCTGCATGCTCGGCGGGCTCGCGCTGCTCTGGCGCTGGCGCGCGCGCCGCGGACTCGCACCGGGGACGCCGGGTGCTGGCGCCCAGCCCAACCTGGTCATGGGCGCTAATGTCCAGGTCTGCTGGGAGAAATTCTGCCGGTACTGGCAGGTCGAGCCGAGGCTGGTGCCGATGGAACCGGGGCGGCTGCACCTCACCGCGCCGGAGGCCGCGGCACGCTGCGACGAGAACACCATCGGCGTGGTCGCGGTTCTGGGCTCCACCATGGACGGGAGCTACGAGCCGGTCGCGGAGATTGCCGCAGCACTGGACAAGATCCAGTACGACACCGGGCTGGACATCCCGATACACGTTGACGGGGCGTCCGGCGGCTTCGTCGCACCCTTCCTGGAGCCGGACCTGGAGTGGGATTTCCGGCTGGGACGGGTGGCCTCGATCAACACCTCCGGCCACAAATACGGCCTGGTGTACCCGGGCGTGGGCTGGATCATCTGGCGGGATGCGGCTGCGCTGCCCGACGACCTGGTGTTCAAGGTCAATTATCTGGGCGGCGAGATGCCGACGTTCGCGCTGAACTTCTCCCGGCCGGGCTCTCAGGTAGCCGCGCAGTACTACAACTTCGTGCGGCTTGGCTTCGCGGGATACCGGCAGATCCAGCTCACCTGCCAGCGCGTGGCAGGTTACCTCGCTCACGAGATCGCCGGAATGGGACCCTTTGAACTGCTCTCCGATGGCTCCGACCTACCGGTGGTCACGGTCAAGCTGACCGACCCGGCTGCTTCTGGCTACACCGTGTTCGACCTGTCGGAGCGGCTCCGGCAGCGCGGCTGGCTTGTTCCTGCCTATACGTTCCCTGAGAACATGCAGGACACCGCCGTACTTCGGATCGTGGTCCGGAACGGCTTCAGCCAGGACCTCGCCGGGCTGCTGATCAGCGACCTGCGAACGCAGGTGCAAGTGCTGGAAGCGGCTCCGCAGAAGCCGGTGCCGCTTCTGCCGGGCGCCCAGCGCAGCGGGTTCGCGCACTAGCGGCCCGGGCGGCGCGGCGGATCGGCTGGCACATCCAGAGCGCGCCGCGCGCGGCTCAGGCGCCCTTGCGCGGCTCAGGCGCCCTTGCGCAGCCGGTCCAGCGCCTCAGCGAGTATGGCGGCGCCGTCGGTGTCGTTGCGCCGCTCCTTCACGTAGGCCAGGTGCGTCTTGTACGGCTCGGCGTGCGGCGGAGCGGGCGGGTTGGCCTCGTCCTGACCAGCCGGCAAGCCGCAGCGCGGGCAGTCCCAGAACTCGGGGATCGCCGCGTCGCAAGCAAAACTCGGAATGGTCTCGTGCCGGTTGCAGCACCAGAACGACACCCGCACACGCGGCGCAGCCTCGCCGCGCTCGGCCTCACCCATCGGCCCGGCCCCAACCCGGCTGCCGCGTATGGCGTTGCCACTACTCACTGCTCACCCCTCGCTCAAATGACGTGCGGACCGCTAAGCCGCACCTAGCGCCGCACCAAGCCCAGACTCTAGTGCTTGTCAAGGATCCCTAGGGCGACGATGCAGACGAACCAGATAACCCCGGTGACGATGGTGATCCGGTCCAGGTTCCGCTCAACCACCGACGAGGAGCCGAGGGAAGAGGAGATGCCGCCGCCGAACAGATCGGACAGGCCGCCGCCCTTGCCCTTGTGCAGCAGCACAAGCAGCACCATCAGCAGGCTGGTGATGATCAAAATCACAGAGAATGCGACAGTCACTGCGGTTTCTCGTCTCTCCCTGCTGGTTCAGGCCGTCACGCTGGGACCGGGTCCCTACGTTGCAGCGGCACACTCAGGCGGACACGCCCTGCTCACGATACCGGCAAATCCTCACGAACTCACTGGCATCCAGGCTCGCGCCGCCTACGAGCGCCCCGTCGACGTCCGGCTCGGCCATGATCGCGGGCATGTTGTCGGGTTTTACCGACCCGCCATACAGGATACGCGCGGTTGACCCCGCCGGGTGCCCGTGCACGGCGGAAATCCGTGCCCGGATGGCCCCGCAGACCTCCTGTGCGTCCGAAGGCGTGGCCACTTCGCCCGTTCCGATAGCCCAGACCGGCTCGTAGGCAACGACCAGGCCGGCCACCTGCTCGGCGGACAGGCCCGCCAGGCCGCCGTCGAGCTGGGCCAGGGTGTAGTCAAGTTGCTCGCCAGCCTGACGCACTTCGAGCGGCTCGCCGACGCACAGCACCGGGGTCATGCTCCGCTGGAGCACGGCCCGGACCTTACCGTTGATCACCGAATCATCTTCCTGGTGATAACGCCGCCGCTCCGAGTGCCCGGTCACGACGAACTGGCAGCCGAGCTTGGCCAGCATCCGGGCTGAGATGTCGCCGGTGTAAGGACCGTCCTCGTGCGCCGAGACGTCCTGCGCGCCGTACAGCAACCGCAGCTTGTCCCCGTCGATCAGGGTCTGGACACTGCGCAGCGCGGTGAACGGCGGCAAGATCGCGATGTCAGCGGCGTTGAAGTCCCTGTCGGTCAGCGCGAACCCGAGCTTCTGGGTCAGCGCGATGGCCTCCAGGTGGTTGTTGTGCATCTTCCAGTTGCCGGCGATCAGCGGCTTCCTGACGGCAGCCATCAGCCGGCCGGATCCGGTCCAGCCAGCGCAGCAAGGCCAGGCAGCGTCGCGCCCTCCAGGTACTCCAGGCTGGCTCCGCCGCCGGTGGAAATGTGGCTGAAGCCGTCCTCCGGCAGCCCGAGCCGGCGGACCGCGGCAGCTGAATCGCCGCCGCCGACGACTGTGAAGCCAGGCAGCGCGCTGATCGCCTCTGCCACCGCCCTGGTGCCAGCCGCGAACGCCGGGAACTCGAACACCCCGACCGGCCCGTTCCAGAACACCGTCGCGGCATCAGCCAGGCTGGCAGCGAACAGCTCCCTGGTCGCCGGGCCCATGTCCACGCCCTCGCGGTCGGCAGGGAACGCATCCGCCGGGTAGACGTCATGTTCGGCGTCCGCCGCGAACCGAGCCGCCCCGACAAGGTCAACCGGCAGCACGAGCTCGACGCCGCGCGCCTTCGCGTCCGCCATGACCGTCCGGACCTGGTCGATCTTGTCGGCCTCCAGCAGCGAGTTGCCCACCTCGTAGCCCTTGGCCGCCAGGAAGGTGTAAGACATCCCGCCGCCGATCAGGATCCGGTCCGCCCGGCCGAGCAGGTTCGCGATCACTGCCAGCTTGTCTGACGGCTTGGCGCCACCGAGTACGACGACATACGGCCTGGCCGGTTCATCCAGCCGCTCCAGCACGGCGACCTCTTCCTGCACCAGGTCGCCGGCCGCATGCGGCAGCAGCGCGGGCAGGTCGTACACGCTTGCATGCTTGCGGTGCAGTGCGCCGAACCCGTCGCCCACATACACCTGGGCAAGCGCCGCGAGCCGTGCCGCCAGTGCCGCCCGCTCGGCCGGGTCCTTGCTCGTCTCGGCAGGCTCGAAGCGGATGTTCTCCAGCATGGCCACGTCACCGTCGGCCAGCGCGGCCGCGATCGCCTTGGCCGAATCGCCCGCCACATCGGTAGCGAGCGGGACGGGCGCACCCAGCAACTCCGACAGCCGCGCGGCCACCGGAGCTAGCGACGGGCCACCCGCCACCCGGTCGGCGTAACTGTCACCCTTCGGCCGCCCCAGGTGCGCGATGATCAGCACGCGCGCGCCGCGTTCCCGTAGCTTGTTGATGGTCGGCAGGCTCGCCCGGATGCGCCCGTCGTCGGTGATCGTGGCGCCGTCCAGCGGCACGTTCAGGTCAGCGCGCAGCAGCACGACCCGCCCGGCAACGGCCAGTGAATCGAGGCCTTTCACGACCGAGCGGGAAGGCTTGCACCAACCATTGCGGCGAGGTCGGCGAGCCGGTTGGAGTAGCCCCACTCGTTGTCATACCAGCCGATGACCTTGACCTGGTCGCCAGACGCCATCGTCAACTGGGAGTCGAACGTGCAGGAATACGGCGTTCCGACGATATCGGACGACACGATCGGGTCTGCGGTGTAGTTCAGGTAGCCCTTGAGCGGTCCGTCGGCAGCAGCGCGGTAGGCGGCGTTGACTTCCTCGATGGTGGTCTCGCCCTCGAGCTGAACGACTAGGTCGGTCACCGAGCCGTCCACCACCGGCACGCGCATGGACAACCCGTCGAGCTTGCCCTTCAGCTCCGGCAGCACCAGCGCCGTCGCCTTCGCCGCACCGGTCGTGGTCGGGATGATGTTCTGCGCCGCCGCCCGCGCACGGCGCAGGTCCTTGTGCGGGAAGTCGAGGATCACCTGGTCGTTGGTGTAGGCGTGGATGGTCGTCATCAGGCCCTTGCGGATGCCGAAGCTGTCGTGCAGGACCTTGGCCATCGGCGCCACGCAGTTCGTGGTGCAGGAAGCGTTGGAGATGATGTTGTGCCGCGCCGGGTCGTAGCGGTCGTCGTTCACGCCCAGCACAATCGTGATGTCCTCGCCCTTCGCGGGTGCCGAGATGATCACCTTGCGCGCACCGCCGGCCAGGTGCTTCGCCGCGTCCGCCGCGCTGGTGAACCGGCCGGTGGACTCGATCACCACGTCGACCCCGAGGTCGCCCCAGGGCAGCGCGGCCGGGTCCTTCTCGGCCAGCATCTTGATCGAGTGGCCGCCAGCCCGGATGACGTCGCCGTCGGCGACCACATCCACGTCGAGCGTGCCCAGCACCGTGTCGTATTTCAGCAGGTGAGCGCAGGTAGCAAGGTCGCCGAGGTCATTCGCCGCGACGATCTCGATGTCGCCCCCGCCGCCAGCGTGCACGGCCCGCCAGAAGTTCCTGCCAATCCGGCCGAACCCGTTGATTCCAACCCGTACGCTCACCGCAGGTGCGCTCCTTCGTCCTCGCAGTGCCCTTTAGCTGTGCATCCCCTGATCCGGGCAGTCTTCGCTGTGCACAGCCAGCGGTCGCAACCCTACCGGACGCGCCTGTGTCGAAGGTCGCCGAGCAGCCGTCATAGCCAGGTCGCAAGACAACCCCTACGGGCGGGAACGCGCAGTCAGGGCGCCAGCATTTCGGCAGTGAGCGTGGATTCGGTGTTCGGGACCCCGAGATCCATGGCGCGGCGGTCGGCCAGCGCGAGCAGTCTCCTGATCCGTCCGGCGATGGCGTCCTTGGTGAGGGCAGGATCGGCTAGCTGGCCGAGCTCCTCGAGGCTTGCCTGCCGGTGCTTGATCCGCAGCTCCCCGGCGACAATCAGGTGCTCGGGAGCCTCGGCACCGAGAATCTCCAGGGCGCGCTCGACCCGGGCGCCGGCCGCTACTGCCGCACGCGCGCTGCGCCGCAAGTTGGCATCGTCGAAGTTGGCCAGCCGGTTCGCGGTGGCCCGGACCTCCCGGCGCATCCGGCGCTCCTCCCAGGCAATCACGCTGTCGTGCGCGCCGAGGCGGATGAGCAGATCTTTGATCGAGTCGCCGTCCCTGACAACGACGCGATCGACACCCCGGACGTCGCGGGCCTTGGCGTGGATCTTGAGTCGCCTGGCGGCTCCGACCATGGCGAGCGCAGCCTCGGGGCCGGGGCAGGTCACCTCGAGCGACATGGAGCGGCCTGGTTCGGTCAGGCAGCCGTGCGCCAGGAACGCGCCGCGCCACGCGGCCTCGCAATCGCAGGTCGTGCCGGATACCACTTGCCTCGGCAGGCCGCGCACCGGGCGGCCGTGATTGTCGACGAGGCCGGCCTGCCTGGCCAGGCTCTCGCCGTCGGCGTGCACGCGCACGACGTAGCGGTTGCCTTTACGAAGCCCGCCGGGGGCCACCACAACAAGGTCGGACGCGTGGCCGAAGACCTCGCCGATGTCCTTGCGAAGGCGGCGCGCCGCCACCCCGGTGTCGAGTTCGGCCTCCACGACGATCCGGCCGGCTGCCAGGTGCAGCCCGCCTGCGAATCGCAGGATGGTCGAGACCTCAGCCTTGCGGCAGCATGGCTTCAGCACGCTTACCCGGCTGAGCTCGTCCTTGACCAGACCAGTCAGCGCCACGGGCCTCACTCCCCCTCAAATAGCTGCGCGAACGCGCCCGCCAGGCGGCGCGGATCGTGCCGCGGTGACCCGTCCCCGACGGCCAGGTCGGCCAGGACGAGACGGGCACCGAGCAGTCCTGCTGCCTTCTCCAGCTCCGTCGTCGACCCGGCGGCCGCAGCGCGGTCGGCAAGCACGACGTCGATCGCCAGGTCGGGCGCGTGGTCCGCGAGGACCTCCAGGTGTGCGTGCGGCGAGAACCCTTCGGTCTCACCGGGTTGCGGCGCCAGATTCAGCGCTACCAGCCTCCGCGCTCGAGTCTCAACCAGCGCCGCGGCCAGCTCCGGAACCAGCAGATGCGGTAGCACGCTGGTGAACCAGGAGCCAGGCCCGAGCACCACCCAGTCCGCCGCCCCGATCGCCTGCACAGCCTCCGGGCACGCGGGCGGGTCGGCGGGTACCAGTGATACCGACCGTACCCGTCCTGTCGTCGTCGCGCAGGCCACCTGACCGCGAACTGTGCTCACCTCGTCCGGCCTGTCCGGATCTGCGCCGGCAACTTCCGCAACGAGTTCCAGCGGAACCGCCGACATTGGCAGTACGCGACCATGCGCGCCGAGCAGCCGCGCCACCCATTCCAGCCCCTGCACTGTGTCGCCGAGCAACTCCCACAGCGCGACGATCAGTACGTTGCCCACCGCGTGGCCGGTCAGTCCGGCCTCCGGCGCCACGTCACTGATCCCTGCGTCGCTGGCGCCCTCGAACCGGTGCTGGATCACCCGGCTCCAGGTAGTGCCCCAGGCGTCATCGCCGCACAGCGCGGCCAGGGCCATCCGGAGGTCACCCGGCGGGAGCACCCCGAACTCGCGGCGCAGCCGGCCGCTCGAGCCGCCGTCGTCGGCTACCGTCACGATCGCGGTCAGATCCCTGGTCACCCGCCGCAGGCCGGACAGCGACGCGTACAGGCCGTGCCCGCCGCCGAATGCGACGACCTTAGGATTCCGCGGCCGTCCCGGACCCGAAACGGTCATGCTTACTCGCGGCCCAGATCGCGGTGCGTGACCTGAATGCCAGGCCAGGTCTTAGACAGCCGGGCTGCCATCTCCTCTGCCATCACCACGCTGCGGTGCTTACCGCCGGTGCAGCCAACTGCGAGCAGAACGAAATGCCGGCCGGTCCGGTCGTAACCGGCGAGCGCGATCTCCACTGCGCGCACGAACGCCTCGAGGAACTCGGTGGCGCCCGGCTGCCCGAGCACGTACTTGATGACCGGCTCATCCTGGCCGGTCTGCGGGGCAAGTTCGGGAATCCAGTGCGGGTTCGGCAGGAACCGGCAGTCGGCCACCATGTCCGCATCAACTGGCAGGCCGTACTTGTAGCCGAACGACACGACGCTAACGCGCAGCACCGTATCGGCTTCGGTGGCGAAGGCGGCCCGCATCCTGGATCGCAGCTCGTGCACGTTCAGCGCGCTGGTGTCCAGCACCAGGTCAGCTTCCGCGCGCATGCCCTGCAGCAACTCGCGCTCTGCGGTGATGCCGTCGACCACCCGTGCGCCTTCCTGCAGCGGGTGCGGCCGGGAGACGCTGTCGAACCTGCGTACCAGGGTCTCGTCAGAGGCTTCCAGGAACACCACGTACGGCCGTACGCCGCGTGCGTTGAGATCGCTGATCGCCGATTTGAGGTCGGACGAGAACGCACGGCTGCGGATGTCCACTACTGCGGCCAGCCTCGGCACAGCGCCGCTGGCTCGCTGCGCCAGATCGGCCATCGTGGGCAGCAGGTCGGCGGGCAGGTTGTCGGCGACGAACCAGTCCAGGTCCTCCAGAGCCTTGGCCGCGGTGCTCCGCCCCGCGCCCGACAGCCCGGTGATGATCACGATCTCCTGCTGAGCCGCATCACGGTTCATCTGCTGGCCTCGTTCATGTTCTGCCCCCCAAGACACTGCCCCCAAGACCGCCGGTCAGGTCGCCGGCCCCATCCCCGTCACCGGTGCCATCCGCGGTACCGGCCCCATCCGCGGTGCCGGCCGAATCCGCGGTGCCGGCACTGTCCCCGTTCCGGTGCAACGCCTCATGGACCGCCTCAGCCGTCCGCAGGCCGAAGCCCGGCACAGCGGCAATGTCCTCCACCGTCGCAGCACGCAACTTGCGCAGTGAGCCGAACCGCCGCAGCAGCGTAGCCCGGCGAGCCGGGCCCAGCCCGGGGATGTCGTCAAGCTTGCTGGTGGTCAGCGCAGCGCCGCGCTTGGCCCGGTGATACGTGATTGCGAACCGGTGCGCCTCGTCTCGCACTCGCTGCAGCAGATAGAGGCCCTCGCTGCTCCGCGGCAGGATGACCGGGCCGTCCTCGCCGGGCAGCCACACCTCTTCGAGCCGCTTCGCCAGGCCGCATACCGCGACGTCCACGATGCCAAGCTCGTCCAGCGCGCGCACCGCGGCGGCCACCTGTGCAGGCCCGCCATCGATCACCAGCAGGTTGGGCGGGTAAGCGAACCTCCGCCGTGCCTCCAGGTCGAGCGGCGCCTCGCCCGCGGCGGCTGCTTGCAAGCTGGCTGCCTCGGCTACCCGCTCCTCGAGGTAACGGCGGAACCGCCGGGTGATTACCTCGTGGATGGCGGCCACGTCGTCGGTCCCCTCCAGGCCCTTGATCGCGAACCTGCGGTACTCCGACTTCCTGGCCAGGCCGTCCTCGAACACCACCATCGACGCGACCACGTGCGTTCCCTGCAGGTTAGAAACGTCGTAGCTCTCGATCCGCAGCGGGGCCTCGTCGAGCCCGAGCGCCTCAGAGATTTCGTTCAGCGCGACGCTGCGCGTGGTGAGGTCGCTGGCCCTTCGTGTTTTGTGCAAGGCGAGCGACTCACCCGCGTTCCTCGCCACGGTGTCCAGCAGGGCCCTCTTGTCACCACGCTGCGGCACTCGCAGGCTGACCCGTCCGCCGCGGCGGACGGCAAGCCATTCCTCGACCGTGGCCGGGTCTGGCGGGAGCGCAGGCACCAGCACCTCGCGGGGAATAGCCGACGATTCGCTCGGGGCTTGCTCACGACTAGCCCTCTCCCGACTGGCCCTGTCATGGCTGGGATTACTGCGAGCGGTCCTTCTCGCGCTCGGCGTCGGACGATCCGTGGCTACCGGGTCGGTGTCGTAGACCTGGCCGAGGAAGTGCTCGACAAGCTCGGCAGTGCTGACGTCCTCGACCTTGTCCAGCACCCAGCCGCGCTGGCCGCGTACCCGGCCATCGCGCACGTAAAAAACCTGGACGGCGGCTTCGAGCTGGTCCTCGGCTAGCGCGATCACGTCAGCATCGGTGCCGTCGGGCAGCACCACGGCCTGCTTCTCCAGCGCGCGCTGGAGTGCCTGGATGTCGTCGCGCAGCCGGGCCGCTCGCTCGTATTCCTCCGCGGCCGACGCCTCGCGCATCTGCGCTTCGAGCCGCTTGATGAACTTGCCCGTCTGGCCGGCCATGAAGTCGCAGAACTCCTCGGCCAGCGCGCGGTGACCGGCCTCGCTGATCCGGCCGACACACGGCGCAGAGCACTTGTCGATATAGCCGAGCAGGCACGGACGGCCGATCTGCCCGGCTCGCTTGAACACGCCGGCCGAGCAGGTGCGGACCGGGAACACCCGCAGCAAGGTGTCCACCGTGTCCCGGATCGCCCAGGCATGCGAGTATGGCCCGAAATACCGCACGCCGCGTCGCTTAGCCCCGCGCATGACCTGTACCCGCGGGAAGTCCTCGTCCATGGTGACGGCGAGATACGGATAGCTCTTGTCATCGCGGTAGCGGACGTTGAACCGCGGGTCGAACTCCTTGATCCAGGAGTACTCGAGCTGCAGTGCCTCGACCTCGGTACCGACTACCGTCCAGTCCACCTGTGCGGCGGCCTGCAGCATCGACTGCGTACGCGGATGCAGTCCGGCGAAGTCTGCGAAGTAAGAGTTGAGCCGCGACCGGAGGCTCTTGGCCTTGCCGACGTAGATGACCCGGCCGCGGGCGTCGCGGAAGCGATAGACGCCAGGCGACTCCGGGATTGAGCCGGGCGCCGGCCGGTAGCTCGCCGGATCTGCCACAGGGTCACTCTATGCACTCATGACGACGGTCCGCCCGAATGCGTTGCTTCCCCGCTCAGCGGTGCTGGCTAGCCGCTTTCTTTCCCGGCGCCGCTGCCTTCGGAACCGGAATGCGCAGCGCGCAGCAGCGCCAGCACCTCACTTTCCCGGTACCGACGATGACCTCCAAGCGTGCGGACCGAGGTGAGCCTGCCGTCTCTGGCCCACCGGGTCACCGTCTTTGGATCGACCCGGAACATCGCCGCCACCTCGGCCGGCGTCAGGAGCCTCTCGGCATCCGGGACTGCTCTACCGCTCACCCTGACCGCCTCCTGCCCCCTGGACGGGCCAAGCCTTGTCCCGGATTTGTTTCCGTCCCTTCACCCACTGTAGCGCTAACTTCCTAATAGGGGTAATAACGAAATAACGCGCCCCCGCCTCCGCACCAGCCGGCCGGACCGGTCAGGCCCGCGCCCGCGAGTACTCTGCTGGGGCGAATACCACGATCGCCGCGAGATCCTCGGCTATCTCGGCAAACCTGTGTACTTCCCCGGCAGGGACATAGATAACCGAGCCTGGCCGCACTTCGGCCCGGTCACCGCCGGATTCCAGCACTGCCCGGCCAGCCGTGACCAGGTAGATCTCATCCTCGGTATGCGGATCCTGGGTGTCGGTGCCACCCGCAGGGATCGAATAGGTGCCCACGCTGAGATCGGCGACCCGCAGTTGCTCGATCCAGCCCCCGGCTGCCCCGGCGAAGTCTCCTGCCCCGCTAATGACCTGCATCAGCCCCACCTCTCCGTCAGCACTGAACCTCCTGCGGTTCGCGCCACATCAGCCAGAACGTCGGGCCGCCGCCGGGAATGGTCAGCTCCCTGGTAACCCTGAAGCCATGCCGCTGGTAGAACGGCACGTTGCCTTCCTTGCTCGATTCCAGATAGGCCGCGTGACCGGCCGCGTCGCAACGGGCCAGCCGTGACCGCATCAGCTCGCCGCCAACTCCGGTGCCCTGGACCGGCGGATCGGTGCCGATCCCGGACAAGTACCAGTGCGGCGCTTCCGGATGGACAGTGAGCAGCGCCCCGTACGTAGCACTCGCGACTACCAGCCGGGACCGCAGCCCGAAGATGACCGACGGCAAGGCCACCAGCTGCCGTCGCAGCGGCGGTCGCCAGGCCCCTGGTGCGATCCAGATCGCGCAGCCGAGCACTTGCTCACCTGCCACCACCACTTCGCTGTGGCCCTGACGCACGTTGGCCCGGATCGCAGACGCGAAGAACGGCGGGAGCCGTCGTGCCCGCATCTGCTCGTCCGGGAAGATCCACGCCATTGCCGGGTCGTCGTGGAACGCTCGCGCCATCGCTCCGACCGCACTCCGCACGTCGGCACGAACAATCGGGCGGATAGCCCTGGTGCCGGTCACTCCAGTCACGCCGACACCAGGACGACCTCAAGCGTCCGCGGGCCGTGTACACCCTCGACGCGCTCCAGCTCGATGTCGCTGGTGGCCGACGGGCCGCTGATCCAGGTCAGCGGACGGCCGGCGGACAGCCGGGCCACCGCCTCCGGCACCAGGTGCACGACCTGACCGGCCTCCACGACGCACAGGTGATAGTCCGGCACCAGCGAGATAGCCCGCCGGCCCTGGTCCGGTGAGCCGTCAAGGACGATAGTGCCGGTCTCTGCGATAGCGACTGCGGCACGGGTGACGACCCCGTCGAAGGTATCCAGCTCCGCCGGGCTTGCGAAGGGCGCCGCGTCTGCTGTTGCCGTCACAAAGTCAGGCAGCGGCAGCTGCAGCGCCGGCGGCACGATGATGCGGCGTGCCTGACGCCTTCGCAGCGCCGCGCTGATCTCGTCGGCCAGCGTGGCCGCCGAGGCCAGATGCACTAGCGCCCGGTAGTCGGTCAGCCGGGCCGCCAGCAGGTCCAGCAATTCCGGCCCGGACAGCTCCCCCTGCATCCGGTAGCGCGCGGCCGGTGACGGTTCTCCGGCATCGTCGTGCCGCGAACTGGCCGGCCCGACCGCGGCGGAGATCCTGGCCAGCATCTCCTCGCGCGCGCTCACGGCGCACCGTCCCCAGCGGCACCGGGGCGGTCATCGCTGTGCTGGCGGCGCCACCACTGGCGGAACGTCTGCGACGGCGGCACCGGCGCGTCTCGTGCGCGAGTCCAGGCGGCCAGCGGCGGCGGCAGCGCGCTGATCTTCCCGCGCCTGCCCAGTAGCCGCCCTGCGCGCCCCGCCCGTTGCGCGGCAGCGTACCGGCGCGGCGATGCCATCGCCCAGGAAGCCGCTGCCATCGTGATCGCCTCCGCCGACGGAACCGCCCGGCGCGACTCCTCCACGTGCCGGGCGCGCAGGTGCACCAGCAGCGCCGGGATATCGATCTTCACCGGGCAGACCTCATAGCAGGCGCCGCACAGTGACGAGGCGTACGGCAGAGACGCGTTGTCCTCGATGCCAGTGAGCTGCGGCGAGAGCACCGCGCCGATCGGGCCCGGATAAACAGAGCCGTACGCGTGGCCGCCGGTCCGCTCGTATACCGGGCACACGTTCAGGCATGCCGAGCACCGGATGCAGTGCAGCGCCGCACGCCCGACCGAGTCGGCGAGCGCAGCGGTCCGGCCGTTGTCCAGAAGCACCAGGTGCACCGACTGCGGGCCGTCGCCCGGCGTGACGCCAGTCCACATCGAGGTGTAGGGGTTCATCCGTTCGCCGGTCGACGAGCGCGGCAGCAACTGCAGGAACACGCCGAGGTCAGCCCAGCGCGGGATGACTTTCTCGATCCCCATCACAGTGATGAGGGTCCGCGGGAGAGTCACGCACATGCGCCCGTTTCCCTCCGACTCGACCACACAGAGCGTGCCGGTTTCGGCGATGCCGAAGTTCGCGCCGCTGATGCCAACGGTCGCGGACAGGAACTTGCGCCGCAGGTGCCGCCTGGCCGCTTCGGCAAGCGCCGCCGGGTCGTCGGTGAGATCGGCACTGACGTCGCCCATCTCCCGCAGGAAGATGTCGCGGATCTCGGTTCTGTTGCGGTGGATGGCCGGGACGAGGATGTGCGACGGGCGGTCGTGGCCGAGCTGCACGATAAGCTCGGCCAGGTCGGTCTCGTACGCCGCGATGCCAGCCGCGGCCAGCGCGTCATTCAGCCCGATCTCATCAGTGGTCAGCGACTTGACCTTGACCACTTCGGTCGCGCCAGCAGCCTGCACCAGGCCGGTCACGATGTTGTTCGCCTCGATGGCATCCCTGGCCCAGTGCACGGTGCCGCCGCGGGCAGTCACCGAGGCCTCGAGTTCCTCCAGGTAGCCGCCGAGGCCGGCCAGCGTGGCGGCCTTGATGGCCTGGCCGGCCGTGCGCAACTCCTCCCAGTCCGGCAACTCGCTGACGACCGCAGCGCGTTTGGCCCGGATCGTCGCGGTGGCCTTGCCGAGGTTACGCCGCAACTGGGTATCTGCCAGCGCCCGGCGGGCAGCGACCGGGAACTCCTCGGCTGCCCGCAGGTGACCGACTCCGCGCGGCGCGTGTGCTGGCTCGGGTGACGATCCTCCGGACCCTCGCCGGACCGGCATGCCGAGGAACGTCACCGCGCCGCCGCCGCGGCCGCTGTGCCCTGGTTTGCTCCTGCCGTGGCGGCCAGGATCTCGGCCAGGTGGACGGTCCTGACTCCGGTCCGCAGCCGGGACAGCCCGCCGCCGATGTGCATCAGGCACGAGGAATCGCCGGCGGTGCAGATTTCCGCGCGGGTGTCCAGCACGTTCCGCATCTTGTCGGCCAGCATCGCGGTCGAGACGTCGGCGTTCTTGACCGCGAACGTGCCGCCGAATCCGCAGCACACCTCGGCGTCAGGCAGCGGCACCAGGTCAATCCCGGACACCCGGCGCAGCAACCGCAGCGGCCGGTCGCCGACATCCAGCATGCGCAGTGAGTGACAGGTCGGGTGATAGGTCACCCGGTGCGGGTAGTGCGCGCCGACATCCTCGACGCCCAGCACGTCGACCAGCAGCTGAGAGAGCTCGTAAGTGCGCGCCGCGACCGCTTCGGCCCGCAGCGCCAGCTGCTCGTCACCCTGCCGTCGCGCGACCATCGCGTGCTGGTGCGCGATCGAGCCGACGCACGAGCCAGACGGCGCGACGATCAGCTCGTACGGCTCGAAGACGTCTGCGTACCGCCGGATCAGCGGCAGCGCCTCGCGCTGGTACCCGGTGTTGATGTGCATCTGCCCGCAGCAGGTTTGCTCCATCGGGAACACGACCTGATGCCCGAGCCGCTCCAGCACCGTCACCGTGGCCCGCGGCACGTCCGGGAACAGCGTGTCACCAAGGCAGGTGGCAAACAGCGCGATCTGCGTCACATGCCCCACGATAGAGTGCACTGCCGCCTGTCGTCGCGGCCAGGAGCCCCCCGCAACCAACCGACAGGAGGCGGCAGTCCTCACCATTTGCGTGCTGACTACGGTTGCCGCCGCCGCCTGGCTGTACCTGCTCGCGCTGCATGGCGGCTACTGGCGCACCAGCCACCGCCTCCCGCCCGCGCAGTCCGGATCACTGCCAGGGATCACCGCGATCATTCCGGCCAGAAACGAGGCCGAGGTCCTGCCCGGCTGCCTCCCCAGCTTGCTCGGCCAGGACTACCCGGGCCGGTTTCGGGTGATCGTCGTCGACGACGACAGCAGCGACGGCACCGCAAAGGTGGCTGCCGGGCTCGGGGACGCCGCCCGTGCATCGGGACTGCCGACCGCGGAACTTAGCGTCGTCGCCAGCCGGCCGATGCCAGCCGGCTGGGCCGGCAAGGTGTGGGCCATGTCGGAGGGCGTGCGAGCGGCCGGCCCTGATGCCGAGTACCTGTTGTTCACCGATGCCGATATCGCTTACGCGCCGGGCACGCTCGACCGGCTTGCCCGCGCTGCAGCGGCCGGCGACTTCGCGATCGTGTCCCAGATGGCACTGCTGCGCGCGGCCAGCCGCTGGGAGAAAGTGCTGATCCCTGCCTTCGTCTACTTCTTCGCCCAGCTCTACCCGTTCCCGCGGGTTAGCCTGCCGCGTGCCAGGACAGCGGCTGCGGCCGGCGGCTGCATGCTGGTGCGCGCCGATGCCCTTGCAGCGGCTGGCGGCCTCGGCCGGATCAGCAGCGCCCGGATCGACGACGTCGCTCTCGGCAGGCTTCTGAAGCGGGCTGGCGGCCGCTGCTGGCTCGGGCTCACCACGGACGTCACCAGCACCCGGCCATACGGCACGCTAGCCGACATCTGGGACATGGTCGCGCGCAGCGCGTACACGCAACTGCACTACTCGCTTGCCGCCACCACCGCCGCCGTGCTCGGCCTTGCCTGGCTCTACCTGCTCCCGCCAGCCGCCGGGATCGCCGGGCTGGTCATCCTCGGAGCTGGCCTGCCGGCCGCTACCTGGCTGTGGCTGGCTGTCTGGCTGACGATCGCGGGCCTGGCAGGCTGGCTAACGATGGCCGTGACGTATCTGCCCATGCTGCGCCTGTACCGGCTGTCCCCGTTGCGCGCGCCGAGCCTCCCGCTGATCGCGGCACTGTACGCAGCCATGACCGCCGATTCGGCCCTGCGTCACCTGCGCGGCCACGGCGGGGAGTGGAAAGGCCGCCTGGTGGGCTAGCCGGCAAAGTCGCGTGCGGCCCGTGCCGCGGCGCACGGCGCGCAGAGCGGCACGTCAACCTCGCCGAGCAAATCAGAACTGTACGGACGGGTGATAACCGCATCGAACGGCTCACAGATGCCGGCATCAGCGGGGTGTGCCCGGGCGCAGAAGCACAGGCACGGCCGGTGCCGGAGCAGCTTCTCCGCGCGCTCGCGCACAGCCACGACCTCTGGGCGATTCGCAAGCTCGCGGGCGGCGTCAACGGCCGGGCGGATCCGCTCCAGCGCGTCAGTCACCGCCACGCCGACTCTCCGGCCGACCTCAGCCAGCCTGTCGGCGAGCTCGTTGTCGCTGCGATCAGTCACTGACGAATTGTCTCACCTGGGGCAACGCAGAGCCAGGGGTAGCCGTCAGGCCAGCCGTTGATCACGAAACGGTAACTAACTGGCTGAAAGGCAACTGAGTGCCACCTGAAGCGTGTCTAAGGAGACGGACACCTACTGGCGCTCCTCGTCCGGTAACGGGAGGTACACGTGAGCAGATCACATCAGCTTGCCGCCATCACGCGACCGCGGATCCTCGCGTTAGCGCTGGCGCTAGCGGCCCTGGTAGCAGGGCTCTTCGCGCTCGGCGTTCCGGCGGCACGAAGTGCCGAGGCCCGCCCCGCGGTCGCCGCAGGCACGCCGAGGCTCAAGCTGATCGCCGCGCAGAACACCATCGAAGTCGGCAAGTTCGGCAAGCAGCCGGTCTATCTCGACCCCGGCATCTGGGTGGCATCGCTTGGCGGCGCGTTCCAGCTGAACGTACAGCGCGACAGTTACACCAAGCCGCTGACCGTTACTCAGATCATCAAGAACTCGGCCGGCACGACCACGGAACGACGGGTCATCCCGGCCAAGCTGCTGAACGGCTGGAACGGCCTGTCCCACTTCCTGAAGATAGAGATCCGGCACAAGGGCAAGCTCGTCGCGAGCAGCAGCCTCACGTTCTGCCCAGACGTGTACTCACTCTCCCGGACCACCCCGAATAGCCCGACAACTTCCGGCTACCCGCAACAGTGCTCGGCCGCAGGATTCTACTTCGGCGGCAGCGGTGACGCGTTTTCGCTGGGCGAGGTGTGGGGCATCACCCGGGGCTGGGCTGTCGACCCGACCAGCTTCCGCGGCTACAAGCTCGCCTACGGCACCTACCGGCTCACCGAGAGCATCGAGCCGGTCTACCGGCAGCTGTTCGACATCCCGAGCAGCGACGCTCACACGAGCGTGACCATGAAGGTCGTAGCGTTCTCGAAGTGTTGCGGCCCGATTACCTGCTGCGACACCGCGAAGGTTCCGGCTCACTTCGTGCTCATGCGGACCCGCCAGCAGGGCAAGGCCGCCCGCACCACGCACCCGCAACTGCCGAGCCTGCCGGCCGCACCGACGCTGGCCCGCCCCCCGGCTGACTCGCTACCCGACCTGATCCCGCTGCCGTCCTGGGGCATCTCGGTATCGAACGATAAGAAGGGCGGCGACAGCTACCTGGACTTCGGCGCCACCGTCTGGATCGGCGGGCACTCCAAGCTCGACGTCGAGGGCTTCCGGAGCAACGGATCCGATCTGATGCGCGCCTACCAGTACTTCTGGCTGCACGGCCGCCTCGTCGGCCGGATGCGCGTCGGGACGATGGGGTTCTCCGGCTACAACAGCTGGCACTTCCAGCAGTTCGCGCAATACAAGCTGCTCAACGCGAAAAAGAAAGTGGCCGTCGTCAGCCGGAAGATCGGGTTCTGCATCGCGCCGTCCGACGGCATCGACATGCTGCTGCACGGCGCTACGTGGGTACCGACGTACACCGGCATCGCAGGCAACTGCGGCTCGCAAACCGCTCTCTGGGTGCAGGAACTGCTGCCGCTCGGCTGGGGTGACACTTACTTCCAGACCGTGCCGTACCAGTCGTTTGAGATCACCGACGTCCCGAACGGCACCTACTACATCGAGATCATCGCCAACCCTGAGCACCTGCTCCACGAGGTGAGCGCGGCGAACGACATCTCGTTGCGGCGAGTGATCATCGGCGGCAAGCCGGGACATCGCACCGTCCGCGTCCCCGCCTACCACGGACTGGACCCGGAGAAGTAAACCTGGGTCAGCCGACCGCGAGTGCCTGCCGGGACCACCGGGGCCCGGCAGGCACTCTTCCCCCCTCGTGTCGCGACACTTCATGGGTTTGTGTCGGTTTCGCGCCCGCTATACCCCAGTTTGTGGTTGACGGATGCATGAAAGGTGCCCGGCCGGCCACGGATGATCTTGGTGACGCCTTGGCAGGAGCGCGCCCTGCAGGGTCGCTCAGCCCTCGAAAGCCTCCGGCGGTGGGCAGGCGCACATCAGGTTGCGGTCGCCGTAGGCCTGGTCGATGCGGCGCACCGGCGGCCAGTACTTGGCCCGCCGGTCACCGCCAGCCGGGTACGCCGCGGTCTCCCGGTCGTAGGCGTGCTTCCAGTCCCCGCTGATGAGCATGCTGGCGGTGTGCGGCGCGTTCTTCAGCGGGTTGTCGGCAGCGTCGTAGTCGCCGGCTGCGACCAGGTCGATCTCATGGCGGATGGCGATCATCGCGTCGCAGAACCGGTCCAGCTCGGCCAGGTCCTCGCTCTCGGTCGGCTCCACCATCAGCGTTCCGGCCACCGGGAACGACATCGTCGGCGCGTGGAACCCGTAGTCGATGAGGCGCTTGGCCACGTCTTCGGCAGTAATGCCGGTCTGCGCGGTAATCGCGCGCAGGTCCAGGATGCACTCGTGCGCGACAAGCCCGTCGCGCCCGGTGTACAGCACAGGGAAGTGCTCGGTCAGCCGCCGCGCGACGTAGTTCGCCGACAAGATCGCGACCTGCGTGGCCCGCCGCAGCCCGTCGGCGCCCATCATCTTCACATAGGCCCAGGAGATAGGCAGGATCCCCGCGGAGCCGTACGGCGCCGCCGCCACCTGGTGCCCGTGCCCCGCTTCTCTCGCCAGCCGGGCGCTGCCCGAGTAGGCCGGACCGGGCAGGAACGGGGCCAGATGCGCCCGCGACGCCACCGGGCCGACACCAGGCCCTCCGCCACCGTGCGGGATGCAGAATGTCTTGTGCAGGTTCAGGTGCGAGACGTCGGCGCCGAACTTGCCCGGCTTGGCGAGGCCGACCAGCGCGTTCAGGTTCGCGCCGTCCACGTAGACCTGGCCGCCTGCCTCGTGCACCGCCTCGCACACCGCGCCGATCGTCTCTTCGAACACGCCGTTGGTCGACGGGTAGGTCACCATGATCGCGGCCACCTCGCCCTCGTGCGCGGCCAGCTTCCCGCGCAGGTCGCCGAGGTCGATCGCACCATCGGAGCCGCATTTGACCACGACGACCTTGAGACCCGCGAGCACCGCGCTGGCCGCGTTGGTGCCGTGCGCGGACTCCGGGATGAGGCACACGGTCCGCTCCGGCTGGCCGACCGACCGGTGATAAGCGCGGATCGCCAGCAATCCCGCCAGCTCACCTTGCGAGCCGGCGTTCGGCTGCAGGCTGATCGCGTCGTACCCGGTGATCTCGGTCAGCGCGGCCGACAGCTCGCCGATCAGCTGGTGGTAGCCCGCCGCCTGGTCAGCGGGCGCGAACGGGTGCAGCCCGGCGAACTCTGGCCAGGTGATGGCTTCCATCTCCGCGGCAGCGTTCAGCTTCATCGTGCACGAACCGAGCGGGATCATCGAGCGGTCAAGCGCGATGTCCTCGTCGGCCAGTCGGCGCAGGTACCGCAGCATCGCGGTTTCGCTGTGATAGCGATGAAAAACCGGATGAGCCAGGAACGGGGTCGTCCGGGTCAGTCCAGCCGGCCAGGCCGCAGCAGCCGCGGCCTGGGTCGCGTCGTCAGCCGAACCGCCGGCTGGCAGGCTGACCGGTTTACCAGCCAGTGCGCTCGCCACCGCAGCTAGCTGCTGGTCCGTGGTGGTCTCGTCGACGGCTACGCCAACGGCGTCCGGACCCGCCAGGTAGACGTTGTAGCCCGCGTCGGCCGCGCGTGCCGCGGCGGCAGCAGCCTGCCCAGGCATGATCAGCCTGACGGTGTCGAAGAACTCGTTCGCGCCCGTTTCGTAGCCAAGGTCGGTCATCGCGTGGGCAAAGCGGACCGCCTTGCGGTGTACCTGACGGGCAATCGCGGTCAGGCCGTCCGGTCCGTGGTATGCCGCGTACATCGCGGCGATGACCGCCAGCAGGACCTGCGCGGTGCAGATGTTGCTGGTCGCCTTCTCCCGGCGGATGTGCTGTTCGCGGGCCTGCAGCGCGAGCCGGTAGGCCGGGTGCCCGTCGGCGTCGACCGAGACACCGACCAGCCGGCCGGGTAGCTGCCGCTTGAGCGCGTCCTGCACGCAGATGTAGCCGGCCTGCGGGCCGCCGTAGCCCATCGGCACGCCGAACCGCTGCGTGCTGCCCACGGCGATGTCGGCGCCGAACTCACCGGGCGGGGTCAGCAGCGTCAGCGCGAGAAGGTCGGCGGCCACCACGGCGAGGGCGCCGGCATCGTGCGTGGCGGCGATCGCCGGGGCCAGGTCACGTACCTCGCCGCTGGCGCCGGGGTACTGCAGCAGCACGCCGAACAGCTCGCCGGGCGGCTGCGCTGCGATCAGCTCAGGAGTTACCAGTCCGGTCACCAGCGTGATCCCGAGCGGCTCAGCCCTAGTGGCCAGCACGGCGAGGGTTTGCGGCAGGCAATCGGAGTCGGCCAGGAAGACGCTGCCCTTGCCGCGTGCCCGGCGTGCCAGCGTCATCGCCTCGGCTGCCGCGCTAGCTTCGTCCAGCATTGAGGCGCCGGCGACCGGCAGCGCGGTCAGGTCCTCGATCATCGTCTGGAAGTTCAGCAGCGCTTCGAGCCTGCCCTGCGAGATCTCCGGCTGGTACGGCGTGTAGGCGGTGTACCAGGCGGGGTTCTCCAGCAGGTTGCGACGGATGACGGCCGGAGTGTGAGTGCCGTAATAGCCGAGGCCGATCATCGAGGTGGCGACGGTGTTCAGGCTGGCGAGCCGGCGCAGCTCGGCAAGTGCCTCCTCCTCGGTGAGCGCCTCCGGGAGCGTAAGCTCGGCGGTCCCGAGGCCGCCGGGCAGCGCCGCCCGCGACAAGTCGCCGAGCGAGTCGTAGCCGACGACCTCGAGCATCCGGGCCTGAGCAACGTCAGCGGGCCCGATATGGCGATAGCTGAATTCCACGGGAGCCTCCCATCCAGTGACGGAACTCCCCGTCTGTCAACCGCGCCCGCGGGCTCCAGAGTGCGCACACCGCCCGGTCCTTGATGCCTGAGAGGTTCCGGGGAGGTTGCCCCTTCGGCGCCCCGCGCTGGCTACGCGGAGTCTCTCCCGGTCAGTGTGATATTCGCAAGGACTCAGAGCTTACCCGAGCCGCGGCACGATCTCGGGCTAGCCGGGGTAAGTATCTGCGAAGGCAGTTCGACTACAGCTCCGGGGGGGAAATCACGGGTGGTCGCAGCACGGAGTATTCCGGTAATGGCTGTGCTAGCAGGACTTTTGCTCTCCTCCTGCGGCCTGTCGTTTAACGGCAACTCTGGCGGCCCGGCCTGGCACACCGGCTATTACGCCGGGAAGGCCGCCCGTTCCCATCACAGCTTCGAGCACGGAGCCACCAGGTACCACATCACCGCCTTCTGCGTAGAGGCGGCGTTTCACGACATCCGGACCATGAAGGCCGCTGTGCTGCAGTGGACCGAGGGGTTCGAGAAGGGTTGCATGGGCACCCTGCCGCCACGCCATCAGGCCTGAACGTCAACAGGCCCAGGGCCGCCAGGCCCCCGCGCTAGCCGGTCTTGCGGACCCTGCGGCTGGCGAGCTCATCGGTCCCGGCGGCGGGCTCGTTCTCGGCCCGCTCGGCGGGCAGTTCGGCCAAGGTGCCCTCGACCTCCTGCCAGACCCGGCCAAGCGCGATCCCGAAGACACCCTGACCGCCTTGCAGCAGGTCGACAACCTCATCCGGCGAGGTGCATTCGTACACGCTGACGCCGTCGCTCATCAGGGTGACCTCTGCCAGGTCGGCCGAGCCACGTTCGCGTAGATGAGTGACGGCAGCCCGGATCTGCTGGAGCGAGATGCCAGTATCGAGCAGGCGCTTTACTACCTTAAGTACCAATATGTCGCGGAACCCGTAGAGCCGCTGCGAACCCGAGCCAGCGGCTGAGCGCACGCTCGGTTCGACCAGGCCGGTTCTGTCCCAGTAATCCAGCTGCCGGTAGGTAATGCCCGCCGCGGCGCATGCGGTCGGACCGCGGTAACCGAATCCTTCTGGGTGCGCGGCATCCCGCTGCTGGGCAGCCACCTCGTCGCCGAAGAGCAACTGCTGCTGCCCCGCAGGGTAGGGCCTGGAGTTCTGCTGCGTCGGCTTTTGCGGCACGGGGTTCTGCGGCACGGGCTTTTGCGGCACGGGCTTTTGCGGCACTGCCCTATCGCTTCCAGACACTGTCGCCCCTTGCTGCCGCCGTACCCGGCCCGCTGACCGCCCAGGTACACCT
The DNA here is from genome assembly GCA_963831615.1 of uncultured Actinomycetota bacterium. Taxonomy (GTDB): domain Bacteria; phylum Actinomycetota; class Actinomycetes; order Streptosporangiales; family Streptosporangiaceae; genus JAJYUU01. The sequence continues at coordinate 578,695 of CAWHQU010000013.1, forward strand.
CTCGCACGTTAGGCCGCTCAGCGTAGCCGCGTCAACGATCTCAGACGGCGCGTCGCGGTCCCGGTCAGGCGGTACACGGACGGCCATAACGGCACACCTGGCAGCTCAGGTAGACCGGCCGAAATCCTCTGGAGTGATCGAGTCCAGGAACTCCCGGAACTTCTCGACTTCGTCCTCTTGCTCGTCGGGAATCGCCACCCCGGCTTCGTCCAAGATCTCGTCACGCACGTAGATCGCAGCTCCGGTACGCAGCGCCAGCGCGATCGAGTCCGAAGGGCGGGCGCTGACTTCCCGGCCGTTGGAGAAGATCAGGTCGGCGAAAAAGATACCGTCCCTGAGCGCGGTGATGTTGACCGTGGTTAGCCGGATCTCGAGTACCTCGAGCATGTCCCTCATCAGGTCATGGGTTAGCGGCCGCTGCGGCACCATGCCCTGCTGAGCAAACGCGATAGCCGTAGCCTCGTTCGGCCCGATCCAGATTGGCAGGTAGCGCTCGCCCTCGGTCTCCTTCAGCAGGACGATCGGGTTGTTCGTGGCCATCTCCACCCGGACGCCGACAACCTCCATCTGCCTCACAGCCGCTCCGTCCCTGTCCGCGCCTGCGCGCTGCGGTTACTAGCGGATCTGCCTACAGGCATTCCCCTTGCGTCTGCAGGCACTCCCTTTGTCAAAGTACACCCGCAATCGGGACAGGCCAGCCTGCGGTCTCGGCCAGGCTTGGCAGTGCATACCGCTGGCCCGCGCCGCCGGACGTCATGCACTAGCCCCCGTTGGCTCCGCCCGAGGCGCCTCGGCCTGGCCGGTCTCGGCCGGCCCCCTCTCAGCCTGTGCCGTCTTGGCCAGTACCGGCTCAGCCGGCACCGGCTCGGCCAGGCCCGCTTCGGCCAGCGCGCCGTCGACGAGCGCACCGTGCAGCCGCATGACCAGGCCGGCCAGTTCAGCCGCAGTGCGGGCGGCAAGCTCGCGCGCGCCTGCTCCGCGCTGTCGCTGGATCGGCGCGACCAGGCTCTCGATCATGGTCGACTCGCGCTCAGCTGCCGCCCGGACCGCCCTCAGGTGGCGTGCCTCCACGCCATAAGCAGTGAGCGCTGCCGCAGTCCTCGCCACCACCAGCGCCTCTGGTCCGTACTGCCGGCCGACGCGTCTGAGCAGGCCGAATGCTTCTAGCTCAGTGAGCAGGGCGTCGGAAATGCCAGCTGCTTCCACAAGCTCACGCCGGGTGAGCAGCTGCCCGGCGCCGGCCCCTTGCTCTTGCGCGCCTGCCTGCCCTGGGCCAGAGGGCAGCCGCCCCGGGCCGGCCGACACTGAGCCGGCCGACACTGGGCCGGCCGACACTGAGCCGGACGACACTGAGCCGGACGACAGCTGCCCATGGCCAGAAGACAGTTGCCCATAGCTGGCGGACAGCTGCCCGGAACTCGCTGGCAGCTGCCCGCCAGCGGCAGACGGCTGCCAGCGCGCCTCCGGCCTGGCCAGGCGGTCCTTGATCACCCGCAGCGGCAGGTACTGATCACGCTGGGCGGCGAGGATATAGCGGAGACGGTCTACGTCCGCCGCGCTGAACCGGCGGTATCCGCTCGGCGACCGCGCTGGGGTGAGCAGACCCTCGGTCTCCAGGAACCTGATCTTGGAGACAGAGATGTCAGGGAAATCGGTGCGCAGCTGGGCCAGGACCTCGCTGATACCTAGGTACGCGCGCGCAGGCTGGGCACTCATCAGCCGACCTGCGAGCCTCCGCCGTAGTCGGTCGCAAACCCGGGTCCGACTAGGAAGACCAGCCGGAACTTGCCGACCTGGACCTCGTCACCCTCGTGCAACTCGGCTTCCTCAATGCGCTCGCGGTTCACATACGTGCCGTTGAGACTGCCGACGTCCCGCACGACAAACCTGCCGCCCTGCCGGTAGAACTCGGCATGCCGCCTGGACACCGTCACGTCGTCGAGGAAGATGTCGCTGTCGGGATGGCGGCCGACCAGAGTCAGGTCGCTATCCAGCAAGAACCGGCTGCCCGCGTTGGCGCCGCGGAGGACGGCGAGCAGCGCGGTGCCTGGCGGCAGCGCGGCCACCGCCGCGGCGTCGGCTGCCAGCACATCGTCGTCGTCTAGGTCGCTGCCAAGCGAAATGGTCGAGGTCGTGTCACCAGCCCGGTCAGCCTGGTACCGGGCTAGTGCCGTGCCGCAATGCGAGCAGAATCGCGCACCTTCCGGATTCTCTGCGCCACACACTGTGCAGAAGACGCTGGGCATCAGATCCCCGAGCCTCCCATTCGTCGAAGTAGCGACAGAAACAGCACCCGCCGCGGCGGGAACCCGCGCGAAACTCGGTGGCACCGCCAACGCTACCTGCGCCGGCCCTCGGCGGTCCACGCGCCGGGCGCGCCGCGAGCCGAAGGGACCGCGCCGCCCCGATCCGGTACTATCTGACCCGATACGGGCCGCTGGCCACCCCGAGCGGGCATCGTCGCGACGCCTTCGCCACATCCTGGCCGCACCTCCGCCGTATCGCTCGACATCCACTGCCCACAGCAAACCTGAGCGGCGATTGTCTCACGGTCAGCGGCATCCTCGCCGCCAGTCTGGTATCAGCGGCCTGCCTGCTCAACTACGGCGGCCCATTCGTCCAGCAGGGCCTGCGCGCTGTCGGCGTCCGCACCCTCGGCCCACATGTGAGTGATTGCCTCGGACGGATCGGGCAGCACCAGTACCCAGCCCTTGCCCGGCTCGATCACCCGGACGCCATCGGTGGTCTCGATTTCGCGGTCACCGGCCGCCTCGACCACGGTCCGCATGACCATGCCCTTGGCAGCCCACGGAGTCGGCAAAGAACGCCTGAGCAGGTTGACGTCCGGAATCCGGGCGTCGATCTGGCTCAGTGTCAGCCTGGTGCGCGCGACCAGGCCAAGGATCTGGGCGAAGGCAGCGATGCCGTCGATCGACCGGGAGAAGCCCGGTACCACGAAGCCGCCCTTGCCGTCACCGGCGAAGATCACGTCAGTACCGGATGCCGCCTCGTAGAGCCCGTGCAGGGACGTCGGGGTCCAGATGACCTCGACGCCGTGGAACCGGCAGACCTCCTCTGCTACCCGCGTCGTGGTCACCGGCAAGGCGACCCGGCCGCCGCGCCGCTCGGCAGCAATGAGATCCAGCACGACGAGCAGTGCGCGGTCATCACTGACCAGCGACCCCTTATCGTCCACGAGCGCGATCCGCTCGCCGACCGGATCGAACCGGACGCCGAACGCGGCCCCGAACGACGAGACCAGCTCGGCCAGCCGGTGCATGTCGGCTCGCACCGCGGCGACCGACTGGGTCGGCGACGACTCGTCCAGCCGGTTGTTCACGGTGAGCACGTCGACGCCGATCTTGCCGAGCAGGCCGGGCAGCACCAGCGACGTCGTACCGCCAGCACAGTCCGCCACAACCCGGAGCCCGGCGCCGAACACGCCGGTCATGTCGATGCTGCCGAGCAGTTCGTGTGTGTAGGCCTCGATCACCCTCGGCGGGTAAGACAGCTCGGCGATCTCACCGGGGAAGGCGCGGCGGTACTCCTGCCGGGAGAAGACCCGCTCGAGCTTGCGCTGCGCCGCCTGGGACAAGTCGGCGCCGTCTCCGTCCATGAAGATGATGTCCAGCGACTGCGGATCGCCGGGGGTCGTCCGCAGCGCGATCCCGCCGCTGCAGTCACTGCGCGCGGTCTCGAATCGCGCCAGCGGCATCGGCTGGGCCTCGAGATCCACCACGTTGATCGCGCTGGCATTCAGCGCGCCGTGCACCGCGCGCTTCAGCGCCCTGGCAGCCCTGGATGCGTCCCTGGAGGTGGTGACGACTGCGCCTTTCTTCAGCGTCGTCGCGTACGCGCTCGCTAGCCGGACGCACAGCTCGGGCGTGATCTCGACGTTGACCAGGCCGGACACCCCGCGCGGGCCGAACAGCGTGCGCTGTCCGCGGGACTCCCAGATCACGCTGGTGTTGACGACCGCGCCGGCCTCGACAGTCTTGAACGGGTACACCTTCACGCCCGCCGACACATAGCTGTCCGGCTCGATCACGCACTCGTCTCCGACGACCGCGCCTTCCTCAATCCTGGCCTGGCTCATCACGTCGGTGTTCTTGCCGATCACGCAGCCGCGCAGGGTAGCGCCCCGGCCGATGTAGACGTTGTTGTGCACGATCGCTCGATGCAGGAACGCGCCTTCCTTGACGATCACGTTGCTGCCGACCACCGAGAACTCGCGCAACTGGGCGCCAGCCTCGATCTTGGCGTAGTCGCCGATGCACAGCGGCCCGGTCAGCACCGCGTCCGGGTCGACCTCCGCTCCTTCGGCGATCCAGACGCCGGGCGACACCTCGAAGCCGTCCATCTGCACATCGACCTTGCCGGTCAGCACGTCCGCCTGGGCCTTCAGGTAGCTCTCGTGCGAGCCCACGTCCTCCCAGTAGCCGTCGGCGATCCAGCCGTACAGCGGCGCGCCGTTCTCCAGCAGCTTGGGGAACACGTCGCTGGACCAGTCGACCACCTGGCCCGCCGGAACGTGCGCGAGGACCTCGGGTTCCATCACGTAGATGCCCGTGTTGACAGTGTCCGAGAAGACCTGGCCCCAGGTCGGCTTCTCCAGGAACCGCTGGATCTTGCCGTCGTCGTCGACGATGACGATGCCGAACTCCAGCGGGTCGGGCACCCGCGCCAGCGCGACCGTCACCAGCGCGTTGTTGTCCTTGTGAAAGGCAATCAAGTCAGAAAGGTCGATATCGGTCAGCGCGTCACCAGAGATCACCAGGAACGGCTCGTCGCGCAGCGCGTCCTCGGCGTTCTTCACGCTGCCTGCGGTGCCGAGCGGGGTCTCCTCGGTCGCGTACTGCAGGCTCATCCCGAAATCTTCGCCGTCGCCGAAGTAGTTCCGCACGATCGAGGCGAGGAACTGGACGGTGACCACTGTCTCGGTCAGGCCGTGCCGCCGCAGCAGCCGCAGCACATGCTCCATAATGGGCCGGTTTGCAACCGGCAACATGGGTTTGGGCTGATTCGCCGTCATCGGGCGCAGCCTCGTCCCCTCGCCGCCAGCCATGACCACGGCTTTCACGGCACCATCACGGGCTTCACAGCCGCCGAGCCTCCTTGTCTACCGTGGTGGCTATTCCAGCTACTGCCTATCCCATCGCTGGATCGGTTCCGGCTAGCAGCCTTCTGGCCTGCACTACGTACAGCATGGCCGAGCACCAGTACAGGGCACTTCCCCAGATAACAAAGCTCCAACCTGCCACTCTGGCAGTCTCGGCGTAGCCGGCAACATGCGACCCCAGAAAGAGCAGCGGAAACGCGTACAGCAGGCAAAGCGTGGCTGACTTCCCGATGAAGCTCACCTGTAGCGCCTGGCCAGCCCTGGCGGCGGAGCATCGCCAGCACGACAGCCATCAGCAGTTCCCTGACTGCCAGCACGGCCACCAGCCACCACGGGATGATGGCGCGAACCGCAAGCGCGACGATCGTCGCCGCGATGTAGAGCCGGTCCGCTGCCGGGTCCAGCAGCTGGCCGAGCTTGCTCTGCTGATTCAGCGCCCTGGCGATCTTGCCGTCCAGCCAGTCCGAGAAGCCGGATGCGATCAGCAAGCCGACCGCCCACCAGTCGCCCGCGGTCGTCCGCACGCCGAGCACCAGCCACAGGAATACCGGAACGCCGAGCAACCGGGCCACGCTGATCAGGTTCGGGATCGTCCAGATCCGCTCCGCGGGCTCGGCCGTGTAACCGTGGTCGTTGGTCATCGGCTGGCTCATCGGCCTCCTCCGCCACGACCCTACCCTGCTTGTCCCGCCGGGGCGGTGTTCGAGGGTGCAGACTGGCCGCGTGCAGACCACGCGCCTGTCCCAGCTGGGCTCGCTCGTCGCCGGCGGCTAGTCACCCGCGCTCGGCAGGCAGGACGTGCAGTTCCGCGTCGTGCACCAGCCGAGCCAGCTCGCGCAGCACCGGGTAGCGTCCGGCTGGCGCTGCCCGGCTTAGCACGAGCTCGGTCACCTGCCGCTCTCGCGCGTACTGGGCCAGCGCTAGGGCGGGGCCGGCCCGGACAGCGTGACGAACTCGCCGCCGAGCTGCTCGGTCATGGCCGCGTAGCTGGCGAGCAGCACGTTCTCGTCCGGCCCGGCCAGCCCAACTGCCGCGACCCGGAACTGCCCGTCGACTTGCGCCGCAAGTGCAGCCGAGCGGCGGATCAGCGGCTCCATGCCTGGCCACGGCGCAGCGCAGGCCATGATCGACGGCTGCCGGTCCGATCCGGCCAGCTCCCCGCACCGGCCGGCGCTGAGGGAGTTTGGCCTGCCTCGCCGGAGTAGGCAGGCAGCCGCCGCTCCCCGTGCTCGGCAACAATGCGGAACGCGCGTTCCCGCTCGGCCCGCAATACGTCAGCAGCGAAGGTTGACTCCAGCGCCAGCCCGATCTGATCCGGCGGCACGATCAGCCCGCGGCGGACCCGGTCGATCAGGATGGACGGCGGCACGTCGACCAGCTCGATTTCGTCCGCAAGAGCGAGCAGGGCCGTCTCGTCAAGGAACACCGCTGCTCCGGCCGGCGGCGCGCCGCCGAGGTTCCCCAGCTGAACGGTGCCCACTACGGTGATGCCCGCGTCTGCCAGCCGCCTGGCTGCGACGAACCGGCGTTCCGCGGACGTGGTCCCGGCTGTCAGGTCGTCGACGCACGCGACCTCGGGTCTCCGCGCGAGGACCGCAGAGGTGTCCAGCGTGCCGCCGTCGCCAATCAGTTCCAGGTGCTCGAGCTCAGCCGTCACATCCTCACGGTCGGGCGCGTCGACCGCGCCGACCACCACGTCGCTGCCGCGTGACCTGCGCCGGTTCGCCTCTTCCAGCATTGCCGTCGTAGTCCCGCAGCCAGGCGCATAGCCGAGATAGATCCTGATCGCGCCGCGATGACGGACTGGCACGGCGCGGAGGCCAGGTTCGGCTGCGGAGTGCGGCCCCGCAGCAGCCTCGATATGCAAGTGCACGTATTGCAACTGGGCTGCCAGCCGCTCGAGCAGGGTGCCGCGCAGGCGCTCGATAAGTCCGGCGTAGGGAACGGCGAGTACCAGGTGCCGGGCATTCAGTTCCTGTACCGCCGAGATGATCGCGGCACCAGCGTCGCGGCTCTCCCTGATCATCACCGACGCGCCGGCGGCCGTCGCGGCCACCTCGACGCGCTCGGCAAGCGCCTCCTGGCCCGGTCGCTGCTGGCCCAGGGCAAGGACGCAGCAGCGCGCGCCGCGCCGGCGTGCCAGCCGGACGCCGCGCTGGACGAGCGCGTCCACTTGTTCCGGCCGCCATGTCACAACCAGCACATCCTGCGGGCCGCGCTGGCTTGGCGTGACCGGTCCGGAAACGCTCTCGGCGACTAGCCGCAGCCCGATCTCGCGCAGCGCCGCGAGCCTGGCTGACTGGAACTCAGTCCCGAGCGCGGCCTCGATCTGGTCCGGCGGGTAGATGTTGCCATGCATGAGCCGCTTGCGGAGCGCCTCGGGCGAGGAGTCGACGAACTGCAGCGCGTCGATGCCCGCCAGGATGTCGTCGGTGACTCTGCCTGGCGCTGGTCGGCCAGTGACCGCCTCCACGTCCGGCGCGACCCGCCGGACGTCGGCAACCTCGGTAGTGCTGACCACGTCGATGCCGGCGCCGCGCAGCGCCTCGATGGCGACCGCATGCTGGCCGAGGTCGTCGACCAGCGCGACGGCAGGCTTGCGGGCCAGCACGCCGGGCAGGTCAAGCTCGCCGTCGGCCGGCGGCACGGTTTCCAGCCCGCCGAGCGCCTCGATGGTGTGCTGCCGGTCGTTTGTCTCGACGAAGCCGATGACCACGTCCTCTCCCTGGGCGCGCAGCGCGCGGCCCTCTTTGAGCATCGTGTAGGTGGTGCCCGCTCCGGGCGCGGCCCCGAGGTAGGTGGTCAGCGAGCCCTTGCTGACTGGGGCGGGCGCGTCTGCGATGGTTGCGCCGATGCCCTGCTCTTCCCTCATGATCAGGCCGCGGGTGGCGTCGTAGTCGTAGAGCTCGGCATACCGGCCCCAGTTCACTGCGACATCGAGCTGCCGCGCCGCCTCCTCCTCGCCGAAGCTCGTGCGCAGGATGTCGGTGTAGAAACCGGCCGGCAATGCGTCGTCCATGCTGCCGCGCAGGCTGCGGTAGATAGTGCGGACCAACGGCGCGTGCTCGAGCGACGCCCTTGCGAAGATTTCCTTGGAGTCCTGGATGCTGGCACCGGCGAATACGCGCCCGTTCCCGGTAAGTTCGAGCCGGTCGTCGCGCAATTCGGCGAAGCCCAGCAGAACCAGAGCATCCACGAGCGGCAGGAGGTCGTCGACCTCTAGCCCGAGACTGTCAGCGAGGTCGGCGAGGTCAGCCGCGCCCCCGTGCCGGGCCAGCAGGATCTCGGCGAGACCGGACAAGCCGTCCACGGTCGCGGCCGGCAGCGGCGTATCGCTGACCGTTCCGACCGGCTTTGCCGCGGGCTGCTCCTGCAGTGCGGGCCGTCTGGTCATCATCCGGTAGATCTGGTCGACCAGCTCGTCGAAGTCCGGAGTCCGCCGACGGCGCGGCCGGGGCAGCGGGTTCGGCATGTCGGACATGATGCGGCCGGGGTTGGTCCCGAGCACCAGGATCCGGTCGGCGAGGAGCACTGCTTCCTCGATGTTGTGCGTTACCATCACGATGGTCTTGGTCGGGAACCTGTGACCTTCCCACAGTTCCAGCAGCTCACCGCGAAGATTTTCCGAGGTCAGCACGTCTAGCGCGCTGAACGGCTCGTCCATCAGGAGTGCCGCGGGCTCGACCACCAGTGCCCTGGCGAAGCCGACGCGCTGCCGCATGCCGCCAGACAGCTCCTTGGGGTAGGCCGATTCGTAGCCGTCCAGGCCGACGATGTCGATCGCGCGGAGCGCCCGGTCGGTTCGCTCGCCGGGCGCCACGCCGCGAGCCTCAAGGCCGAGCTCGACATTCTGCTGCACTGTGAGCCACGGCATCAGCGCGAAGGTCTGGAAGACCATCGAGGTCTCCCGGTTCGTGCCGGTGAGCGGCTGGCCGCGGAACCGCACCTCGCCCTCGGTCGGCGCCATCAGCCCGGCGATGCAGCGCAGGAGCGTCGACTTGCCGCTGCCGCTACGGCCGAGCAGGGCGACGAACTCGCCTTCGGCCACGTCCAGGTTGATGTCGTCGAGCACCGGGATCGGGCGGCCACCGGGTCCGGAGAACGACTTGCTCAGGGACCGGACGCTGATCAGCGGAGTGGCCCGGGCTGGCTCCGCCAGAGCTGCGTCGGAAGATGCCGGGCCGGTCATGCGAGCGCGAATTTCGTCTCGGCGAGCGTGTACATCCGCCGCCAGAGCAGCACGTTCAGGCCAGTGACGTAGAAGGCCATCACGAGCAGGCCGGCGAACAGGTCAGGCAGGTTACCGGTGTTCAGGTAGATGAAACTGCCGAGGCCCTTGGCGACGAGCTGATGGCCGTTGTAGGTGACGATCTCGGCCACGATCGTCGCGTTCCAGGCGCCTCCGGCTGCCGTGATCGCGCCGGTCACGTACGCCGGGAAGATGGCGGGCAGTACCAGCCGCCGCCACCGGTCCCACCCGTGTACGCCCAGGTTGTCCATGGCTTCTTTCAGATCGGACGGAACCGCGCTCGCTCCGGCGATCACATTGAACAGGACGTACCACTGCGTGCCTAGGGCCATCAGCAGGATGGCGCCGAAGTTCAGGCTTATGCCGAGGGCAAGGAAGATGACGATGGCGAACGGGAAGACGAAATTGGCCGGAAAGCTGGCAAGCACCTGCACGATCGGCTGCATGAACTGAGCGACCCGCGGGTTGAAGCCGATCCATACTCCGACCGGAACCCAGATCAGCGACGACACCGTCACGACAACGACGACGCGGAGAAAGGTGAGGAAGCCGTAGCCGAACGTGGTGCCGAAGACTGCCAGGCCGCTCCTGCCGGTAGCGATGAAGGCCAGCATGCTGTACAAGCCGTAGCCGAGCGCGAGGATCACGACGATCATGAACGCCAGGTCAGCCGCCCGCCGTCGGGACTCGTGGCTGGCCAGGCTCTGATCGTCGATGCCGGTTGCTCTTCCCAGGACAGCGTTGACGGGCTCGGCGATGGCACGCTTGCCCCGTCCCACCAAGGCCGGCCAGCTGGACCGGCGAAGCGCGTCGAGCATGAGCGACTTGGCCTTGAGGCCGGACTCGGACTGCTCGATCCGGAACTTATCCACGTAGGCGACCAGCGGCCGCCAGAAGACGAAGTTGACCACCAGGATCATGATGATCATGGTGAGGATGCCCCACGCTACGTCGTCCAGCTTGCCTTGCCGTTCCGCGACGCCGACGTAGGAGCCCACTCCGGGCAGCGTGTACTTCCGCTGGTTCGGGCCTTGGCCAACGGTGATCAGCTCGGATGCGGTCAGGAAGAACCAGCTGCCGCCGAAGCTCATCATCCCGTTCCAGACCAGGCCGATCGCGCCACCTGGGACGTCCACGGTCCAGAACCGCTTCCAGCGGGACAGCCCCATCAGCTTGCTGGCCTCGTTGAACTCAGGGGGCTGGCTGATCAGCGAGTGGTAGAAGGAGAACGTAATATTCCACGCTTGCGAGGTGAAAACTGCAAATATCGCCGCGCATTCCAGTCCGATCTCGGATCCGCGGAAGAGTGCGATGAAGAAGGTCACGGTTACGGCCAGGAAGCCCAGCACCGGGACGGACTGCAAGATGTCCAGCGCCGGGATCAGCACTCGCCGCCAGCGCCTGCTGCGCGCTGCCACGTAGGCGTAGCTCAGGCTGAAGGCATAGGCGAAAAACAGCGCGATGAACATGCGCAGCAGGCTTCTCGCGGCGTAGTACGGCAGGTTCGACGGATCGAGGCTGATCGTCGTCGACTGATGCGCCGGCGCTCGGGTCCCCGCGCCTATCCGCACGACCGCGTAGATCAGCAGCAGCACGACGACGCCGACGATGACATCGAGCGGGCGGAACCTGAGCCTGTCCAGGGTCTCCCGGCTGGGGAACGTCGGAGTCACCGCCACGAGACCAATCATGCAGGGTCGGCTAGCTCTCGGGCGGCCGCGCCCCGGCTGGGGACTGTGCGCACTCCAGCGACCGGTGGAAGGCATGGTGCAAGTGCTCAGGAAAAACCCAGCTAAGTCCAAAGGTTTTCAAGCAGCCGCGGCGCCTTTGCGGGCCTAGCGTTCAGGGTGCCTCCCGCACCTGCGGCAGGCTCATCGACCACAGAACGCGAGGATCTACGATGCTCCACCGCTCGAAGTCAAGGCTCGCGGTCGCGGCCGCAGCGGGCACGGTCTGTGCGCTCGTCGCAGCCGGCGCAGCCATGGCAGGGCCGACGCCGCCCTGGTCAAAACACAACCCGGCGGTCCCGGACGCCTTCACCAACACCACCCCGGCCCTGTCCCAGATCCAGGTGAACGGCCGGCTCGGCACCTTCCTGGCCTGGAAGGGCCAGGTCGACAACAAGGTGCAGTACAAGTACCGGCTGAATGGCACGTGGCACGCCACCAAGGTCATCCCCGGTGCCTACACCAACACTTCGCCGTCGGCCGCGCTGTTCGCGACGAAGCTGGGCAAGCAGGCGGTCCTGGTCGCCTGGAAGTCCATCGGCAAGACTGGCGGTCTCAGTGCCATCAAGTACTCCGACGGCGTTGTCGCCAACAACGGCAGCATCAAGCTGGACCAAGCCGCACGTTATGCCAGGCGGCAAGTACTCCGAGACCTCGGCTTCGCCGGCCGTGTTGTTCCCGGCCAACGCCACCAACCCGCGTGTCATCGTCGCCTACCGCGGTCCCTTCGACCACGTGCGGATCGAGATCGGCACCGAGATCGGCACTGCCGGGCGCAGCTTCAGCTGGGGCACCAAGAAGGTCAAGTCAGCCTGGGTCAGCGGCACCGACACGACGGCGAGACCAGTGCGCAGCCCGCACTGGCCGAGATCCTCAGCGCCGACGGTAACGGCACTGTGTACGTGTTCTGGAAGGGCAACGGAGACGGTCGCACCGATCTACTACGCCACCACCCCGAATGCGGCCGGTCACGGTCTGGACGGCGACGCAACGCTGACCTGGTCGACGCCGGCACGGTGCCGGACGGCGCCAAGGCCATTGCCCAGACAACCGGCAGCCCGGCGGTCGCCTCGGCCGACATCCACGGCGACGGTCCGCTGCTGCTCGCCTACAAGGGCCCGGGCGGGTTCTACATCCGGTACCAGACTCTCAGCAGTGGCGCCTGGAGCGCCGCACCCGTTCGTCGGCGGCAACAACAACACCACGGCCTGGGCCCGGCGCTGGTCCACGGCACGCTGGCCAACGTGTCCCGCACCGACGCCAGGATCTTCCTGCACCACTACCTGGCCGGCTGAGGCAACTCAGCTAGCGAAGCATCTCTCCCTGGGGGCCCGGCGTCATGCCGGGCCCCCGGTCTTTGTCCTGGACCGACGGTCTCTGGTTATGACCTGGCCGGTCGCGGGCATCCTGACGTGGCCGCCGGGCACGGGGCCAGCGGCGGGCCGTACGGGGGAACGTTGGATGCCAGGGGCCTCGAGACACTGCTTGCCGTCGCGCTGGTCGCAGCGCTGGCGCCGGTCGTCGTCGCTATCCTGCCCGGTCCGAGGACACCTCAGGTTGTCGTGCTCATCGTGGCCGGCGTGCTTGTCGGCCCGCGTGAGCTGCACCTGGCGAACCCAGGCAGCATCGTGCTGCTCTCCGACATCGGCCTTGGATTCCTGTTCTTGCTCGCCGGATACGAGCTAGATCTGCAGCTGTTTCGTGAGCGAGCCGGCCGGATGGCCATGATCGCCTGGGCCGTGAGTGCCGTGCTTGCAGTCGCGGCCGTCGCGGCGCTGGCCGCCATCCACTTCGTGCGGGACTTCGTGCCGATCGGTCTCGCCCTGACTACGACGGCGCTTGGCACTCTGCTGCCGATCCTGCATGACCACAATATGTTGAGCGGAAAGTTCGGCCGGTACGTGCTCGCAGCGGGCGCGGTCGGTGAGTTGCTCCCGATCGTGGCCATCTCGGTGTTCCTGACGAACCGGCAGCAGTTCGTCGCCATCGCGTCGCTGGCAGCCGTAGCCCTTGCCGCGCTGCTGCTGACAGCGCGCCCAGGATTCTCCGGGATCGCCAGCTGAAGGCCCTCCTCAGGCAAGGTCACAAGGCCACCGCACAGTCGACGCTGCGCTGGGCGATAGTGCTGCTGCTCTTGCTGCTGGTCGCCGCCCAGCGGTTCGGGCTCGACGTCGTGCTCGGGGCTGTGCTGGCGGGCATGGTGCTGCGCAGCTGGACCCGCAGGATCGGCGTGGACGTGAAGCCGCTTGAGGACAAGCTGAACGCTGTCGGATATGGCTTCTTCATCCCGCTGTGTGCTCTCGTCGTCGCGGCCTGCCGTCGCTGCTCATCTACGTGAAGGTGATGCCTTTCAGGCAGCGGCTCGAGTTGACGTTCATAACCGCCACAACCCTGCCGTTGCTGATAGCGCGGCTGCGATCGGTCAGCACGACGGGGCATGCTGCCGGCGAACGCGGCGGCCATGGTTGGCGCGGGCGTGGTGTCGGTGCTGGTTTCCCTGCCGCAGCCGTAACCCTGAACCGGCGGGCGCTGCGCCGCGAATTCGGCGACCCGGTGCCAGATTCAGCCGGCGTGACCGAGAACGAGATGGCCGATGGCGACGCAATCGGGGGCCGGGGGAACCCGAACGGGCCAGGCCCCGTCGTGGCCGGTGAGACGAGGCCGGATCTCGACGGTGAGCGCTGCGACTGAACGCCGGCACCGGTCGCTCCTCGGTAAGTTCTAGATCGTGACTAGCAGTACCCGGATCGTTGTTGTCGGCGGAGGCATCGTCGCCGCAAGTGTGGCCTATCACCTGGCCCGCGAAGACGCATCGGTGATTACGGTCGAAGCGGATCTCCCCGGTGCGGCCACGCGCGCCGGGGCTGGCATCGTCTGCCCATGGGTGGACGAGTTGGACGAGGCCCGCTACCAGCTTGCCGCCGACGGCGCGCGTTACTACTGGGACCTGCTCGCGATGCTGGCCGAGGATGGTGAGACGGACTTCGGCTACGCCAAGGTCGGCGCGTTCTGCGTAGCCGATGAGATTGCTCCGTTGGAGGCCGTCCGGACGTTGCTTCTTTCGCGGCGGTCTGCCCGGCCCGAGATAGGCGACGTTCATCTCGTCGGACCGGGTGAGCCTCACCGGGCGTTCCCGCCCTTGGCGCCAGGGTTACGCGGATTGTGGATCGGTGGAGGTGCCAGAGTCACCGGGCATTCGGTCCGCGACGCGCTCCTGCGCGCCGCCGAGCAGCACGGCGCAAGGCGAATGCGCGGCACTGCAGTGCTCGAGCCTCCGGGCGTGACGGTCGATGGCAAGCACCTACTGGCGGATGCCGTTGTCGTGGCGGCCGGCGCGTGGACGGCGGAGGTCTGCGCGCCGCTCGGCATCAGACTGCCGATCGGCCCGCAGCGCGGCCAGATCGTCCACGTCGGCCTGCCGGCCGCCTTTACCGACACGTGGCCGGTCATCCTTCCTCCCGAAGATCCGTACCTGCTTGGATTCCCCGGCGGGCGAATCGTCTTCGGAGCGACCCGGGAGAACGTCGGGTTCGACTACCGGACGACGGTCGGCGGCGTCGGCGCGATGCTGGCAGCTGCTACCCAGATCGCGCCGGGTCTCGCGGAGGCGACGCTGCTCGAGACACGGATCGGCTTCCGGCCCGTTACCGCCGACGGCTGCCCTCTGCTGGGCACAGTGACCGACGACGTGATCGTCGCGGCCGGCAACGGCCCTGAAGGGCTGACAGCCGGACCCTGGATGGGACATCTCGCGGCCGCGCTCGCCCTGGGCCAGGAGCCAGCCATCGACATCACACCGTTCGATCCGGCGCGATTTGGTGGACCGCCATCTTCTTGACACAGATGAGCCCGGATAGCCGTCATCAGGGAACCACACCCAGCGCCAGGCGCCCGCGAGCTGTTCCCGAGCGAGCTCGCAGACAAGTCGGCGCAGTGTGGGAGCCTGTACAGCTGGGTACCGCGTCGCGGCTGGTCAGGTGTGGCGGCCAGTCGCCGTTGAGAAGGGAGACCGCACCGACATGACAGACCCGCCCAATCTCGACCTGGTCAATCTCGTCGTCTCAGACATGGAAGCCACCGTGGCGTTCTACCGCCGGCTGGGGCTGACGATCCCGGACACTGACGCCGCTTTCCAGGCCCACCACCGATCGGCCCAGGATCCGGGCGGGGTCGATCTCCACTTCGACAGCACCGAGTTCGCTCATCACTGGGCCAAAGGATGGAAGACCGGCGCCCGAGCGGTGGTCGGCTTCAATGTCGCCAGCCGAGACCGGGTCGATGCCATCTACTCCGACCTCACCGGAGCCGGCTACCGAGGACAGCACGAGCCGTACGACGCCTTCTGGGGAGCCCGCTACGCCATCGTCGAGGATCCCGACGGCAACGCTGTAGGCATCATGAGTCCCGTCGATCCCGCCCGTCGTTCCGACCCGGGCTTTCCGTAACTCCGCTCAGTCAAGGTCGTGCAGCGAAAGCAGTCAGGGGATTCCAGTCGCCAGTCGCATGGTGGGCAGGGTTGCGGATGGCTTGTACAGCGCCCAGTCTCCGCTCGGGCTCACGGCGGTGGTGGTGCCAACTGTTGGTTATCTAGGTGCCGGCTGAGGCGTGAAGTCGGAAGATAACGCCAAGTGCGGGGGGGGCTGGTACCAGCAGACACCCGTCACAGTGGCTTCGCGTACCTCGCGCCAGCGCGTGCGCGCCGAAATGCTCGATGCACCCTTCCGTCTATGTTTGACCGGCTACGGCGAGACGTGCGCAATGACCCTGCTGGGTTTGCCTGGTTCTGTGCGCACGGCATTGCGCTGCTGATTCTCACTCTCGTCACATTGGCACGCGGCGTGTGGTACTTGGTCATTGCTTCCGCGCTCGTGGTCAGTTGCTACGGCGGTCAGATCGTCTTTCGCCGTCGGGCGCGGCGCAGACCATCGTCTTAATCTGCGAATCGCCTACCACGCTCATGCGGCTTTGCTGGGCGGCGGGTGGCTGTGCAGGGTCTTGCTCCCGTCGGGACTAACCGCGGTTGTGGTGCCGTCGGGGTGCAGGGTGAAGACCCAGCCCCACCGGTGGATGGCGGTGAGGTGGTGGAACCGGCACAGCAGGACCAGATTCGTGAGGGTGTGCTGTCCGCCGTCTTTGCGGGGGGTGATGTGGTGCACGTCGCAGGCGGCGGCGGGGGTGTCGCAGCCGGGGAACCGGCAGTGCTTGTCGCGTCTGCGGACGGCGCGGCGCAGGTGCCGGGGGATGGTGTCGAATGCTGAGGCGATGTCCAGCGGCAGGCTCACTCCGGAGGAGGGGATCTGCCCGGTGGCCCGGGCGCGCAGCCACGCGGCCCGGCCGGACGGGCCGGACAGCAGCGCGACCGCCCCGGCGATCACGTCCTGCCAGGGTGCTTCGGCCGCCTGACGGGCGGCGGCCTGCTCGACTTGGTGCCGCCAGTGCGGGTTGCCGGGGTCGTTGAACCGGGCGGGCAGGCCGTGGTCGTTGACCGGCCCGCCGCCGCCGTGCCGTCGCCGCCGCCGTCGTCGGCGGCGGTGCCGGGCAGGTCGTGCGGGTTGCCGTGCCGGGTGGCCTGGTCGTGGTCGGCCATGCCGGTGATGACGGGCTGGATCATCGCGTCGCAGGCCGCGCCGGGTCCGGCGGGTGATCCGGTGCCGCCGTTGATGAGGTCCTGGAGGGTGATGTCGAGTTCGAGGCGGACCGGGCGTCCGGCTTGCTGGGGCAGCAGGCCGTCGGCGCCGATCAGCCGCAGCATGGCTTCTTCGAGGGCGTCGTGCTGCCGCTGGCCCGGGGTGCGGGTGTCTTCGGCCCCGTACGGGCGGGACAGCGACCCGAGCACTGTTTCTAGCGCGGTGGTGCACCGGGCCGACAGGTCGGCTTCGAGCCGGCCCGCGCCGCCGAACGTGCGGGCCAGCCGCAGCCCCCGGTCCTTGAACCCGTCCCCGTCGCCGTCATCGTCGGGCCGGGCGTGCTCGCGGCGGATGTCTTCGGCGATCCCGGCCAGGTCGGTCAGCGACGCGCCCGCGGCCGCGGCGGCGAGCAGTTCCTGATCGGCGTGGTCGCGGACCTGGTCGGGCAGGGGTTTGGTCCAGTCCATGATCTGCTGCGCCCACGACACCGACACCGACGCGCCGGCTAGGGCGTCGGCGACGGCGGGGTGGGCGGCCAGCCGGTGCATCCAGGAGACTTTGGTGGCGGCGGCTTTGCGGGTGGCGTGGGTCTGCCAGCACAGCCACACCCGCGGGGACCGGTGCCCGTCGCCGGCCACCCCGCCGCCCGGAACAGAGAACGCCGCCAGCACCCGCGCGTGCGCGGCGGCCTGCCGCGACTCCGCCACCGCCAGTGCCCGCAGGCAGTCCGCCTGTAGACCTTCAGCCCACTCCGCCGGGTTCGCCCGGGCCAGGAACTCCAGCCCCGCGTTCAAGAACGCCAGCGCCTGCACAGGATTGCTGGCCACCAGGCTGTCCGAGCTCGCCGCCGCCCGGACTGGAGTGCCGCCAGAGGTGCTGCACGCACCGGCACCCGCGATATCCGTCAAGGTGGCAGCGTCGGCGACGGGCGCGTCGATACTGGCGCTGCTGCGGGCCGAGTGGGCGCCCGCGGTGGCAGTGCCCAGCGCGCCAGGGCCGGGCAAGCTGTCCGTCCGGGCGGCGGCGGCGGCGCCGGCGTCAGCTAACCGTCCGAACGCGCCCGCCGACAAACCCGAGCAGGCTGACACACTGCCCGCCCGCGTCCTGCGGCCGGACTTGCCGCCACGCCGCGGCGAGCCGCCGCCGCCACAGTGCTCGGTGAACGAATCGGCCGCAGACGACCCGCGAACGTCCGCCGCGGGAGGCGTGCCGGCGTCCCGCGCGACACCGGGAATGTCCCAGCCCGGATCCGTCATCGCCGCCTCCCTCCACCCGCGGAAACCACCCTCGCCATCAACCGATCACATGTTCGATAATACCGCCCCCTACTGACATTTCCGACTGATTTTCGGCGACCGTAGCTCTGCAGATGCGCAACAGGTCACGGACATCCGCATCCGCCGCGGGCTCACCGAGGTAGGCCGCGCAGGGACGAGCGGCATTGCTCCCGTCAGATCCGCGCGGCAATGAAGGCAGCGAGCGTGCCGAGCGTTTCCAGCGAATCCAGGTTGAGGTCCTCGGCAGCCACGTCCACGCCGAAACTCCTCTGCACCTGGCGCAGTAGCAACGTCCCAGCCAGCGAATCAAGGCCTACGCCGGCCCCGAAAAGCCGCGTCTCCGCCGGGACCTCCAGCAACGCCGGGCGCCCCGTCACCTGCGCAAGCATCGTGCGCAACTCGTCCGCGACCGCGCCCGCCTGGTCGGTTGTCACTCGACGGTCACCCAGTCCGGCAGCGTCGGCAGCTCGCCGGTGAGCGCCCGGGCAAAGATCGCGCGGCCATCGGGCGCTACCGAGCCCGCGTCGGCCCGCAGCCCGGCTGCGGCCAGCGCCAGGCGCATCGGCACATTGCGCTCGCTGACCAGGCACGGCACCCGCAGCTCAGCAGCCCCGTCGGCCGCGGCCGCGCGGCACAGCCAGGCCAGCAAGGCGTCCAGCGCACCCCGGCCGAGCGCACGGCAGGACATCATGATCAACGGCACCGAGACAACCAACATCAGGGCGGAAACGGGCACTGCTGGCCCGATGCCACCGCCGTTCCCGGTAGTAATCGCGGCTCCGACCAGGCCGTCATCGCCGAAGTCGTCAGCCAGCCGCACCGTGGTCACAGTGTGCTCAGGAGAGGCGAGCATGCGGGCGAGATCGGCCTGGGTCACCGGTTCGCCCGCAGAGTTGAGCTGGTGGGTGCGAACGGAGAGCTCGTGCAACCGGGGCAGGTCCGCTGCCGCGGCCGGGGCGATCGTGATCCTGGTGCCGACATGGCGCAGGAAGTCGTCGCGGCTGCCGCCGAACTCCGCAGCAGCAGCCTCGCGGCGGCGGCGCTCCGCATACAGCTGACTACGACGGAGCGCTTCAGCGGTGATAACGGCTGGACTGAACTGCGGCCAGCCCGGCGCTTCTGCCGCCTCCTCCGGGGTCATCACCAGCACTTCAGGCAGCGCCGCGGCCACCTCTGCGCGCTCCACCATGTCATCGTCGACGAACGCGATGGCATCCGGCGCGATGCTCAGGTCGGAGGCGATCCGGGTAATAGCGTCGGCCTTGCTCCCCCAGCCGCACTCCACCGCGGCGAACCCGGAGCCGGTCACTTGCTCCACGTAAGTAGCGGCGTCCGGCGGATTCCGGCTGGCCAGGGCACTCAGGATGCCGCGTCCGGACAGCTCGCGGAGCACGCCGAGCAGTTGCGGGTCGGCGGTCGGCAGGTCGGCGCCTGACTCCAGGTAGACGCCGGTCAGCAAGGTGTTGTCGATGTCCCAGACCACGCACTTGATCATGAATCTGCCTTGCGCTCCATGGTCAGGTGCGTGGCGGTGAAGCCGAACTTCCGGTACAGCGCGCGCATGCCCAGGTTTCCGGCGTGGACCTTGCCGGTCAGTTGCGTCATCCCGGTTTCGTCAGCTGCCGCTAGCACGGCCGCCATCAGCAACTCGGCGATCAGGCTGCGGTCCGGCACGTCCGATACGGCAAGCGAACGGAAGTTGCCGTACCGCTCGCCTGTCAGCGAGTTCGTGCGCGCGGACAGCCAGGCCCAGCCAAGCGGCCGGTCCGGCTGCTGCCTCGTTGCCGCGACCAGGGTGATCTCGCCCGGCTTGCCGAGCGCGCCGCCGACGCGCTTCCCGTGCAGGGCGGGGTCGGTGATCGCCTCATCCGCGAACGAGGCCACCGCGATCTCGATCTCGTAGCGGACCAGCGCTTCGAGATCGGTCTGCGTCGCTGGCCGCACCAGGTAAGCAGCGTCGGAGCCCACATCGGCGCCGGAGTTCATCGCGCCACCGGCGGCGCGGTTGGCCGCTGCGTCGGCGGCCGCTGTGTCGGCGGCCGCTGTGTCAATGGGAGCGGCCGGAAGGTCCGGCCGCCGCACTCGGGGCAGCTAGCCGCCTGCAGCGCGGCGATCTGGGGCCAGCGAGCGCCGGGTCCGACCTCCTGCACTGCCTTGCACTGCGCGCACCGGTACGGCCGGGTGGCCGCTGCCCTGTTGTCGGCGGTGTACAGCGGGCCGTCGTACTCACCGTCGATCAGCGGGCTGGCTCCGTCAGCGGTCCGCAAGTGATACAGGTTGCTCGTGCCCGCCAGCACCCCGGCGCCTAGGTAGGAGTTGAAGCCTGCCGTCATGGACCGCAGGACCAGGCCCATCTCGGCCATGATGCGCTGCACCGTAAGCGTCTCGTCCGGCCGCCGCGCACCGAAGGAGAAGAACACGTGCCGGCCAGGCTGCGCTGCCAGCCCGGAGACCGCGCGGCTGAGAAACAGCTCCGCCCCCGCGACGGTGTACGGCGGATCGGTCATTGCCACGTCGAACTCGCCGGCCAGCGACGACGGCAGCGGCCTGCGCAGGTCGGAGTGGACTAGTTCGACGGCAACGCCGGAGCTGGCCGCTTGCTGGCCGATCCAGTCCAGCACGTCCGCGTCCGCGTCGACCACGGTGAGCCGGCGCATCAAACCGGGATTGCCGGACCATGCGGCGAACTGTGCCAGCGCGACCGAGATCAGGTCGTCGTCACCGAGCAGGACGATCCGCTGCCCGGCAAGCGCGTGGGCCGCATGCAGCCGCAGCACCCGGCTGAGCTTGGTCGCCACTGTGCAATGCGTCTGGTCCAGCTCGGTCTTGGCGCCAGGCGCGCCGTCGGCCGCCTGCTGCAACGTAGCAGCAATTCCGGCAAGCTCAGGGGGAACGACAACGCCCCGCCCGCCGCACTCAGGGCAGCTGACCGGCAGGCCTACCGGGCCGGCAACGGCCGCGACGGCCGACCGGCCGGCTGGCGTGAAGCGGACCGGCCGCTGAGTGTCGACGACGCCGTGCCTGCGCAACTCGTTACACGCCGCGGCAGTGATCGGGACCGGAAGTTCTGCGAGCCGGGCAACCTCGCGGACCGCGACCGGCTCGGCTTCGAGCAAGACGGCCAGGATGTCGCGGATGCCCGATTCGCCCTCAGCCAGGCCGACAGCCGCCGCGACCTCGGCCACGACCTTGTCCACGTCCATCCGCTGCCCGTTCCCGCTCCCGGTGTACTAGGCCGACGATAGTCTCCCAGGGCCACGGGTCCGGCCAGGCCAGCGGGCCGTACGGTATCCTCGCACATCATGCCGGGCATGGAAGCGGCCAGCAGCTACACCGACCTCCGGCGCCAGGAAGCCGTCTCGGCCAAGCGTCTGTACGCCCTGGACGCCGTCTGTACGCCTGCCTCGCCGGTCACCGATGTCGACACCCTGACCGGGATCGCCGTCGCAGCCGTCCGGTCTGGCGACGGGCACGTGCTGGATACCAGTCACGTCCTCTTCCCTAACGGCGCGATCACGCTGGTCCTGATCCTGGCCGAGTCGCACCTGAGCATCCATACCTGGCCGGAAGAGAGCCTGATCGCGATCGACTTGTTCAGCTGCGGCGCGATCGACGGGCAGCGCGTACTGGACGAGCTGACCAGGGAGCTGCGCCTGGAAAAGGTGCGCGTAACTCAGCTCGACCGGGGCGTGCCCGCCTAGTCCGGTGTCGTTGCCATGTGATTGCCTCTAGTTTGCACAGGCTTTCCGCTGCGGTCACTTTCAGTAGCTAGAAACGACGCTACGTAACATGTCGCCATGAGCTGAACTAAGACCGGAGCTCGAAACCAGCACCGACCCGGACTCAGCTGAAGCAATTCGCCGGGCCATCAGGGAAGTCACGCACGAACTGCCGAAAGCTTCAGACATCGCCAGGGTCCGGGCCCGGCTCGCGGCCGGCGGATGGCCGCTGGCACCGCCGCATCGCCCCTCCGAGTGGGCTTAGCCTAGTCAGCCACAGCCCGGCCGCTCTGGCACCAGCCTGCCCTCCCGGCGCTCAGCTAGCCGTCTGTCCACCGCCGCCAGATGACTCGCTGCCAGCGCAGCCCCAGCGCGCCCACGATGATCAGCAGCCCGACGTTCAGCAGTAGCTGCAGAGTGGAGCCTCGCGCCTCGCGCCAGCCTTCGTAGGCGATCGACACAGCGATGTCGGCCGCGGCCGGGATAGTCGTGACCGAGATGAAGACGCCGATCAGCGCGCTGGCCCTGGACAGCGTCAGCGACACCACGCCCGCCAGCGCGGCCACGACGGCGACCACCACCGAGAACAAGTCGGGCGAGTTGATCAGGTCAGAAACCGGCCGGACGCCGTGCATGTACAGCTTCGGCGTGTGCCCCGTGGCCCGGACGCAGAGCGCGAATACCAGCGTGACGGCTATCGTCGCTACGAAACCGGCGAGCAGCACGAGCAGCCCCCGCCCGACGGTCTGGCCGTCACGCCGCTCGATGCCGAGCGCGACCGAGATGATCGCGCTGTACTCCGGCCCCACCACCATCGCGCCGACGACCAGGATCGCCGAGTTGGTCAGGATTCCGCAGGCGCCGATCAGCCCAGCCAGGATCAGCAGCGCGAAGAAGCTCGGCGTGTAACTCGCCTCATCGGCGATCCGGGCATGGATAATGTCCCAGATCGGGGCGTTATCGCGATGATAGGCGGGCCGCCAGGCCGGACGCTGCGGCCCGTCCATGATGGCGGCATCGACCGTCTCCACGACGATCGGGCTGTCCCGGTCGAGCCCGAGCTGACGCAGCTCGCGCAGGACAGCGTTCGCGGACCCGCTCGTCACGTCGAACTGCACTGCGTCCCAGGCCAGCCCAGGCTCGCCTGCTCCCGCGCCGCTGGCAAATGCGACGGCAGCGCCGGGCACTACCACCAGGTTGAGGACACCGAGCTCTGCGCGGAGGCGCTCCACCAGTGCGGACGTGGAGGCAGGCGGGCTGACAACCCGGATGTGCAGCACCTCAGGCGGACGCCGGTCTGATACAGGCCGGGATCAGACCGAAGCGTCTCCCCCGTTCTTGCGCGCCTGGTCGACCGAGAGCCGCAGCCGGTCTTGGTCAGGAACCGAGAGGTCAGTCCGGAGCAGTTCCATGGGCTGGCCCTGGAACGCACGGACGACTGCGTCGATATTCGCGTCTGAGCTGAGCAGCACCATGGCAGAGGTACCTGGCCGCAGATCAGCCCTGACGGTATCGATCATCGAGCCGTCAATAGCCCCGCGGTGAAGCATATGCATCAGGCTCGCGACTTTGCCGCCGGCCCGGGTCACGTGCTCCTGGGTAATCGGCTCCGGTGCGTAGTCCGGCCAGCGCAGCACGGCCACGTCCATGACGTTGATCATGTCCTGCGTGTCCAGCTGCTTGATCCTGGCGACAGCATCGTCGGCTCCCTCGGTGCCGGTGAACCGCCATGCAGTTGTGGGCATCGGTCATTGCTCCTTCGCTTTGCAGGTCAGGCCGGACGAGTTCGGGCAGCGTGCGGCGCTCGAGGTGACGATCCAGGTTGACCGCCGCGTTGATCAGGGACAGGTGCGTGAAGGCCTGCGGGAAGTTGCCGAGCTGCTCGCCGGTCAGCCCGATCTCTTCGGAGAACAGCCCGACATGGTTGGCGTAGGTGTGCATCTTCTCGAAGACGATCTGCGCCTCTTCCAGTCGCCCGGACCTGGTCAGCGCATCCACGTACCAGCCAGTGCACAGCGAGAACGTGCCTTCGACGCCGCTGCAGGCCGTCGGGCGAGGCCTTGGGGTCATACCGGTAGACCAGGCTGTCGGAGACGAGCGTTTTCTCCATCGCGGCCAGCGTGGAAAGCCACTTCTCGTCCGCTGGCGAGATCATGCCGGTGGCCGGCATCAGCAGGGCGGATGCGTCGAGCACGTCGCTGCCTTCGTACTGGACGAACGCCTCGAGGTCGCGGTTCCAGCCTTTAGCCATGACCGTCTCGTAGAGCGCGTCTCTGGCGGCGATCCAGCGTTGCAGATCGGCGGGTCGTCCCGAGTCCCGCGCGAGCCTGATCGCTCGGTCAAACGCAACCCAGGACATCAGCCGGCCGTAAGTGAACGGCTTGCGGCCACCGCGGGTCTCCCAGATGCCCTCGTCCGGCTGATCCCAGTTGTCGCAGAGCCAGTCGATGCATCCTTGATAGATGCCGCCAGCCACGATCGGGCACCGGCGTCTCCGGCGTCCCCTGCAGGGTGAGGTAGACCGATTCGATGGCCTCGCCGTAGATGTCGAGCTGGAGCTGATCGGAAGCACCGTTGCCGATCCGGACCGGCCGCGAGCCGCGATATCCCTCGAAGTGATCCAGGGTCTCCTCGGACAGATCCGAGCTGCCGTCGACGCGGTACATGATCGCCAGTGGCGCGCCGTCGCCTGCTCGTTCTTCGAGCCGGTCGCGGACCCAGTGGCCCATGCTCAGAGCCTCGTCCGAGTATCCGAGCCTGAGCAGCGCGCCAACCGAGAACGACGCGTCCCGGATCCAGCAGTAGCGGTAGTCCCAGTTGCGCTCGCCGCCAATCTGCTCCGGCAAACCGCCGGTGGGCGCTGCGACCAGCGCGCCACTCGGCGCGTACTGCATGAGCTTGAGCGCCATCGCTGATCGCTCGACCGGCTCGCGCCACCGGCCGCGGTAGGTCCCGGCAGCCAGCCACCGGCGCCAGTAATGGGTGGTCGCCTCGAAGCAGCTCGCCAGCTCGCCGGGATCGACAACCGCAGGCCTGGCAGCCTGGCCGGATTCCAGTATCAAGGCGCCGATCTCGCCGGCGTGGATAGTGAACTGCGTCGTGACGTCCCCGTTGCCGTCGGCCTTAAGCGGCCAGGTGCTGGACAGGCTCAGCTTCGGCTGACCCTCGAATACGACGCCGTGCCCGTTGACCACGGTGTCGTAGCGGGTCCTGCCGTAATCGGGGCGCGGCTCTACCCGCACGTTCAGTGTCACGCTGCCGCGGATGCCGGTAACCTGCCGCACTAGCCGGTGCCGGTCGGTGGCCACGCGCGGATTGCTGATCGGCATGAAATCCGCGACCTCGGCGACGCCGCCCTCGGACAGGAACCTAGTCACCAGCACTGCCGTGTTCGGCAGGTACATCTGCGTGCTGACGTGATGGCTGCCGACCGGAGCGAGGCTGAACCGGCCGCCTTTGCGGCAGTCGAGCAGCGACGCGAACACGGTCGGCGAGTCGAACCGCGGCAGGCAGAGCCAGTCGACCGTGCCGTCGGTCGTGACCAGCGCAGCGGTCTGCAGGTCACCGATCAGGCCGTGATCGGCAATCGGCGGGTAGTCCATCGCGCACCTCCGGCAGTCATCGCCATCGTCCCGCCGCAGCCAGCCGGTTACGTCACCCCGCGTGGGTGATCAGTGCGGCTCAGGCCAGGCCATGCCCCGCCGGTGGTTCGCCCGGCGACGAGAAGGCCTGTTCTTCGTGATCGATCGGCCGATACCACCCGATGCCCTGCATGACTCCGACAGGACGCTTTGCGGACATCAACGGGCCGGTCGGCGGAGGCAATCACCCGCAACGGATGATGCGCAGACGCACAATGCGGGAACGGTCCTGATGGCCCGCAACGCCAGGAAGGATGCAATGAACAACGGCAATAGTTACCAAGCAGGCGGCTTCAAGATGAACACGCCGATGATCGTGGGCTCATGCCTGATCGGTGCCGGCAGCCTGATCGGGCTCACCGGCATGATCATCGGCGGAACCGCGATGATATCGGCCGCCAGGCAGTGGTTCCAGGAGCTCGAGGTACCGCCGAGCGAAGTGGTCAAGCAGAAGTACGGTCAGACCAAGGCGGCCACGGCCGCAGGTGCGAGCGCCTGGAAGCATCACAACGCCATGCAACGCACGAACGCTTAACCAACCTGACAACGGAAAAAGCGGCGCCCCGCCGACCGGCGGGGCGCCGCTTTACGTGCGGTGTGCGGCCGGTCTAGCGACTAAGCCAGCCGCCGGCTCCGGCTGGTCGTCAGCGCCCAGATAATGATGACGTCGAGTGCGATGACGATGACCGACCAGAGCGGATAGTGCGGCAGGAACAGGAAGTTCGCCAGGCCGCTGATGACAGCGAGAATGACGCCGACGACCCTTGCCCACGTCATCCCGAGCAGCAAACAGACGCCTGCCGCGAAGACAACGGCCCCGATGACCAGCTGTATCCAGCCCCACGTATGGACGCTCAGGCTGAAGGTGTAGACGGGCACGGTGCTGTAGAAACTCCCCTGCAGGACGCCTGTGATGCCGACGAAGAAGGTCCACAGGCCCGACAGGATCATCAGGGTCGCAGCGAGCGCGGTGAAGCCGGTGGCTACCGCCTCGCGGGTTTCGTATCGCTCGCGGGTTTCGTACCCTTCGCGCCCGTACCCTTCGCGCCCGTACCCCTCGCGGGTTTCGTATTCGGCCTGGGAGCCGGGCTGCTGGTACTCCGCAGCCTCACGCGGCGTAGTGCCTGCCCGGTGCGTACCGCCCTGCGTAGGGGCGCCACGCTCGTAGCCAGTACCTCTCTCTTGCGGACTGCTCATCGAAGTAGCCCCCTTCATCTGGCCTACTGCGAGCATTACCCAGGACGCCGGAGCGCCGTGGGCGCTTCTTAACCTGCAGGGCGGCCCGCATCGTGGCGACCGGCCGCTGTGCTACTCAGTTCACGTTATGAAGGCACCGGCACAGCAGCATCATCCGTCTCGGGTGATGCTGCACGGCGGCGAGGTCGCGCGAACAGCAGCATTTCCTTACTTTTACTGACGCCGATCTCTGTGGTTCACGCGTAGGAACGGCGCCCATAGGCGACTAGTGCCCAGATGATGAACAAGTCGACGGCAATCATGATGATCGACCAGACCGGGTAGTACGGCAGGCTCATGAAGCTGGCGACTGCGCTCAGCGTCGCCAGGATGACGCCCACGACTCTGGCCCAGACCATGCCGAGCAGCACGCATGCACCTGCCGCGACCACGACAGCGCCGAGGATCAGCTCAACCCAGCCCCAGCCGTGAGTGCTCCAGACATAGAGATAACCGCCGTGGTAGACGAAGAACGGGGCCCTCAGGACCATGGCCAGCCCGGCGAGGAAGCCGTACAGGCCAGTCAGCATCATCAGGACGCCCGCTAGCACTGCGCCCGCGAACGCACCGCCACGGTGGTCCGCGACGCGGGCTTCCTCGGCCGGGGCGTATCCCCTGGCCTGCTCGGCCTGGCTCTCGGCCTCCGGCCGCCCTCTCGTATAGCTCATAGTCCCTGCTCCCTTGCTGGGCGTGCTGGCAAGCCGCCATGAAGACGGCGCTTCGTGGAACGTTATGGACGGCTGCTCGGGCCTTGAATCATCCGGCTCGGGTGAACCTGCCCGCTTGGCCCCTAACGGCTGGTACCGCACGGGCGTACAGTTGGCGTCGTGCGGAGAACAGCCATTCCGCAGTCGGTGCGGGTAAATGTCGCCATAGTTCTGGCCGCCCTGGGAGCTATCGCGACGGTAGCGGCGGCTAGCTGGCCCGGGCCGTCCGCACACGCTTTCTCGCTACCGTCCGAGCTGATGGCGCTCGCCGCCGTCGCGCTCGCCGGCGCAGCCATCGCGATGCTCGCGCGCGCCGCCAGGCTAGCGAGCGCAGAGCAAGCAGGTGCGCTGCTCAAACGCGCCATCGCCGAGCGGCGGAAATCCGCCGGGGCAGTCTTCCAGCGCCAGCGCAATCCGGATGCGGCCGGCCGTGCCCGGCCCAGAGCTCCATCGGCGGCCCCGGCGGCCGCCTGACCCCGCCGCGGGCATTCCCGCAGCCCAGTAAGCGCGGCCGTCTCCAGCTATTCGGTCAATCGTTCGAACCCGCTGGAGGGTCTCGTCATGCTCGGATTTCTCAGCGTCCCGCTCGGGGTCGCTTACCACATCGTTGTCGCACTCTCAGTGCTCCTGGCCCCAGTCGGCAGCGGCGTCGCCACTGCCGCTGCCATCGTCCTGTTCACCATCGGGGTGCGACTGTTGCTGTCCCCGCTCAGTTATCACGCCTTCCGCGGCCAGGCGAGCCTGTCCGCGCTGCAGCCTAAGACTGCCGAGCTGCGCAAGCGCTACGCGAGCCAGCCGGACAAGCTGCAGCAGGAACTCACCGCGCTGTACCGGACCGAGGGCAGCGGCATGCTGGCTGGTTGCCTGCCGTTGCTCCTTCAGCTGCCGTTCTTCAGCATCATGTACCGGCTGTTCTTGTCCGCGACCGTGGCCGGGCGGCCGAACACGCTGCTGACCAGGGACCTGCTGACAACGCCGCTCGGCAGCCACTGGCTGACCGGGCCCGGACCGCTCAGTACTCAGGGCCTGGAGTTCATCGGCCTGTTCGCCCTGCTGGCGTGCGCGGCCTTCGCAGCCGTCCGGGTGACGCGGGCATCCGGCTCAGCCAGTCAGCCGACGGCCGCTGACCAGCCGCCCGGACTCGGTCTGCTCGGACGGATCCTGCCGTACACCACAGTCGCTATCGCTGCGTTCGTGCCGCTTGCCGCGGGCATTTACCTGCTGACGACTACGGCGTGGACGGCGGCCGAGCGTGCGGTACTGCGCCGCTGGGCTCACCCGCCAGTGCGGTAGGCCGCTGCTGACGCCCGGATCGCGGCAGTGCACGCGGTTACCGCAGGGTGTGCTGCGGCAGCAGCACGGCAGGCGATGAACGTACGCCGCCGGACCGGCAGTGCCGTCAGCGTGACAGCGTCCGGCCGGTCAGCGAGCGCGAGCTCCGGCACCAGTGCCACTCCCTGACCGGCCGCCACCAGGGTCAGTACCGCGGCGAAGTCGTCCGCGTAGTGCCGGATCCGCGGCGTGAACCCGGCCGTCTGGCACAGCCGGACCGCCATCAGGTGACACAGCGTGCCCGGGCTGGCCACGATCCACGGCAGCTTCCGCGCGGCCAGGACCGGCTCGAATGCCGCGGCAGACGGTTCCGCCGCAGGCTGACGCGCGGTGGCGAGGAAGATCGCCTCGTCCAGCAGCGGCTCGATGTGCAGCGCCGGATCGGGCTCAGCCGGGACGTAGTCGTACTCGTGCACCAGCGCGACGTCGAGCGCGCCCGCTCGCAGCGCATCCGGTGCCTGCGCCGGGTCGAGTTCGGTCACGCGCAGTTCCAGCCGCGGGTGCTGGGCCCCGAGCGCCACCAGCGCGGGAGGGAGCAGGGTACGGACCGCGGTCTGAAAGGCGCCGATGCGCAGCTCGCCGACGAGTTCGGCGCGGCTCGCTGCGAGCGCGGCTGCAGCCTGCTCGAGGAGCGCGAGCACTGGTCCGGTCCGGTCCGCCAGGTCCACGCCGGCGGCTGTCAGCTCGACGCCCCGTCCGCTGCGCCGGATCAGCTGCACTCCTGCTTCTCGCTCCAGCGCGCTGAGCTGCTGAGAGACTGCCGACGGCGTGCAGAACTGCGCCTGCGCCACAGCCGCGATCGTGCCAAGCCGGGCCAGTTCGCGCAGCAGGTGCATCTTGCGGACGTCGAGCATTAGCTCAGCTTAATTGTTTGTCCAGAAAGCTTAACTGGACCTGCACGATCGCTCGCAGGCACGATCAGCACATGGACCCACTAGCTGGCTTGTTCATTCCGCTGATCACCCCGTTCACCTCAACCGGTGATCTCGCCGCCGATGCGCTGGAAAAGCTGGCGCACCGGGTACTCGACGACGGTGCGACCGGCATCGTGGCCCTCGGTACGACAGCCGAAAGCCCCACGCTGACGGCCTCAGAGCACTCGCAGGTGCTGGACATCTGCAGCCGGGTCTGCCGGGAGCGCGCCGCACCGCTGATCGCCGGAGCCGGGACGAACGACACCGCCCGGTCGGCAGCAGAACTCGCGGCGCTAGCGCACTGCCCGGACATCCGCGCTGCCCTCGTCGTGGTGCCGTACTACAACCGGCCCGGCGAGGCAGGAGTGATCGAGCATTTCCGGGCACTGGCCGGCTGCTCCCCCGTTCCCCTCATCATTTACAACATTCCCTACCGGACCGGCCAGCCGGTGAGCTGGCGCGCCATGGCGAGGCTGGCGGAAATCCCCGGCGTCGCCGGGGTCAAGCATGCCGCCGGGTCCATCGACCTGGACACGATCGCGATGATGGCTGGCAGGCCGGCTCGGTTCAGCGTCCTCGGCGGTGACGACCCGGTGATCTCGCCACTGCTGGCACTCGGCGCCGACGGCGGTATCCTGGCCTCCGCCCACGTGTGCACTCCCGAGTTCGCCCGGCTGGTCAGCCTGTGGCGAGAAGGCAGGGCGGCCGAGGCGAGAGACCTCGGGCACCGGCTCGCGCCGTTGTCCAGGGCGCTGTTCGCCCAGCCCAACCCGGCCGTGATCAAGTCTGTGCTGCACCGGCTCGGGCAGATCCCGAGCCCCGCGGTCCGGCTCCCGCTGCTGCCAGCTAGCCTCGAGTCGACCGAGGATGCACTACGGGCTGTAGTTTAGAACGGGCCGCACCACAACGGCTGACCGAGAACGGGCTGGGCGAGAACGCACGGGCGAGAGGAGGCGGCGCGGTGAGTGGCGGATTGCAGCACCTGATCCTCTCCGGGCCGGTGCTGCTCGCTATCCCGGTGGCGGCCGCCGCCGGTGCTGTCACGTTCCTGTCGCCGTGCTGCCTGCCACTGGTGCCCGGTTACCTCTCTTATCTCACCGGCATGTCGGGCGCCACAGCGACTGACCGCCGCCCGGGGACCAGCCCGGTGCCCGCTGAGGTGGCCGCCGTCGGCACAGCAGGCTCGCTCGCGCTGGCGGCCCCCGCTGCTGGAAGTGCCGCCGCCGTTCCGGCTCTGGCCGGCGCTGCTGCTTTGCCAGGCAACAGCGTCGCGGGCCGGCCGGCCAGCGACGCCCGGCTGGCCGACGCAGGACCATCGACTCGCGGCCGGGTGATGCTCGGCACGCTGCTGTTCATCCTGGGGTTCTCCGCGCTCTACTCGGTAGAAGGCGTCACGGTCGCCGGAGCCGCCGACGCACTGACCCAGCACCGGGTGGGCCTGAGCCAGGTACTCGGCGGCCTGATCATCGTGCTCGGGCTGCTGTTCATCGGCCTGTTCGACCGCTTCAGTTTCGCCGGGCGGATCGTCAAGCCAGGATTCCGGCCGCGGGCCGGGCTGGTCGGTGCCCCGCTGCTGGGAGTGCTGTTCGGGCTCGGCTGGACTCCGTGCACCGGGCCGACGCTCGTGGCTGTGCTCGCGCTCGGCAGCACCAGCGGCACCGCGGTGCGCGGCGGGCTGCTCGCCTTCGTTTACGCGCTCGGGATCGGCATCCCGTTCCTTATCGTCGCGTTCGCGTTCCAGCGCGGTATCAGCGTCTTCGGCTTCGCCCGGCGCCATGCGCGCCTCATCACCAGGATCGGCGGAGCGCTGCTGATCGCCGTAGGCGTGCTCGAGGTCACCGGCGCCTGGTCGGCGGCGATTACCTGGCTGCAGGTGCACTGGCTAGGCAGCTACACCGCCCCGCTCTGAGCGCAGCTGCTTTCGGCCCGTTCAGGCCTGCGCTGGTCGGCGCGGGCGCGAGCCGCATGGCTATTACTCCTAGCCGAGCAGCGCCAGCGCCTCGTCGGGACTGGCCAGCGTGACATCGGCTGACTCCGCACGGGAGTACTGGTGACCCCAGGCAGCCGCAGCACCGACGCTGCCGACGGCCGCCGCGGCTCGCAAGTCGACCGGCGAGTCGCCGATGTAGGCAAGGTCGCCGGGCGCGATGCCGAGCCGCTGCGCCATCAGGATCAGGCCGTCACCGGCCGGCTTGGGGTTCGCCACCTCGTCGCCGCCGACCAGCACGTCGACGGCCACGCCAGCGGCCGCGAGCAGCATCGTGGCGGCGCGAGTGCTGGCACCGGTGAATACCGCGACGCGGTGCCGACGCGCACGCAGCGCGGCCAGCACCCCCGCAACGCCCGGATATGGCTGCACCGAAACACCCGACAGCTCGGCGTAATAGGCCTCTGACTCCCCGGCAGCCAGCGTCCGGCCGAGCAAGTGAGCCAGCAGCACCTCCGGCGGACCGACCGAGTAACTGGCCACCACCTGAGCAGGCGTGAGCTCCGGGCCGTGAAGCCGCCGGACCGCCGTCACGTAAGCAGCCGGGACGGCGGCAGTGCTGTCCAGAAGCGTGCCGTCCATGTCCCAGACCAGCTGGCGTGCTCTCAGCATCAGGCAGCCGGCATCAACCCAGCCAGCGCCGGCCAGGCGCCCGTCATCCCGGCTCAGGCCGACCGCGGCGGCAGCGGCGGCCTGCGCCGTGACGGCCGCTCGCTCAGGTCGGGCGGCCGGACCGCCGGCGTCTCCTGCAGTGCCTCCAGCACCAGCCCGACAGCCCTCTGCAGCTGCACGTCCCGGCCGGCTGCCCAGTCATCGGGCGTGGGAATCACCTCGACATCCGGGTCGACGCCGTAGTTCTCGACTCCCCAGCCAAAGCCGTTCATCCAGAACGCGAGGCGCGGCACGGTCATCCGGGTGCCGTCAACCAGTTCGTGCTCGTCGTCGTAACCGATGACGCCGCCCCAGGTCCGAGCGCCCACCACCGGCCCGAGCCGCAGGATTCGGATGGCAGCGGTCACGATGTCGCCGTCCGAGCCAGCGCACTCGTCCGCCAGCGCGACCAGCGGCCCGCGCGGTGCGTCCTCGGGGTAAGTCGACGGAACCAGGCCGCGCGACACGTCCCAGGCGATCACCCGCCGGGCGAGCTTCTCGACGACGAGCTGGGACGTGTGGCCGCCGGTGTTGCCCCGGACGTCGATGATCAGCGCATCGCGGAGCATCTCGCTCCGCAAGTCGCGATGGAAATCTGCCCATCCCTCGCTGACCATATCGGGAACGTGCAGGTAGCCAACCCGGCCATCGCCAAGCTCGCGGACTTCGGCGCGCTTGCGGCTGACCCAGTCCTGATACCGCAGCCGCATGTCGTTGCCGAGCGGCACGACCGCGACGCTGCGCGGCTGCCTATCGTCCTGGCCAGCCGAGGCCTCCTGGCCAGCCGAGCCTGCCGGAGCGAAGGTCAGTTCGACCGGCTTCCCGGCGGCGCCGGTCAGCAACGGCCCCGGCCCGGCCGGGCCTAGGGAGCGGCCGTCAACGGCCAGCAGGGTGTCGCCGGCCGCGACGCCGGCTCCGGGTGCGGCGAGCGGTGAGCGCGCCCGAGGGTCGGAGCTCTCGCCGCGCACGACTCGCGTCACCCGCCAGCCGTCCGGGGTTCGCTCCAGGTCAGCACCAAGCAGACCGGGCTGGCCACCGCCTGGAGCTCCGCCGTTGCCGCCGCCAACCGGGTGAACGTAGGCATGCGAGGTGCCCAATTCGCCGAATACTTCCCAGAGCACGTCGGCGAACTCGGCCGGGCTCATGATCCGGTCCAGCAACGGCCGGTACTCGTCCTGCACGCCGTCCCAGTCCACGCCAGCCATGTCAGCGACCCAGAAGTCATGCCGCATGAGGCGGAACGCCTCGGCATAGGCCTGCTGCCAGAGTGCCGCCGGATCCGCCAGGAACCTGGCCCGGCTCGCGTCGATCCGGACCTTGTCGTCGGGATCGTCGTTGCCGGCCTTGCGGGCGCCAGGGATGACGGTCAGCTTGCCGTGATCGCTGACAACGAGCCTGGTGCCGTCTTTGCTGGCTTCGAACCAGTCAACGTCATCCCGGAGGTCGGAGACTTCCCGGTGGCCGAAGTCGAATCGCTCCAGAACTGGCCGCGGAGCGTCGTCGGTGGGTTCTGCGCCGCCGATGCCCAGGTTGCCGGCGACCGGCTCGCGAAGCCACGCCAGCCCGCCCTTGACCGCGCGCAGCCGCGAATAGCGCGCCTCAGGCACCGGCAGCGCGACCACCCGGTCGCCGATGCCGTCGGCGTCGATCCTTACCTCGGGCACCGGAGGGTGCGATGCAGTGGTTTCCGGCACTGGCTGACCGCTGTCGTCACTGCCGGCGCCGGCCGGATTCCCGGTGCTGGCTGACTTGGCGGGGCCGTCTGACGACGCGCCCGAATCGGAACCGCGGGCATCGTCGCCGCCGATCGGCCGCCCGCCGATCAGCGGGCCAAATGGCGACGGAGCAGCGGCCTGCAGCGGCAGCAGGAACGGCCGCGCGCCGTACGGGAACGACAAGTCGAATACGTGCGCGTCATAGATGGGGTCGAAGCTGCGCCTCGACAAGAACGCCAGGTACTTTCCGTCGTGGCTGAACACCGGATCGGTATCGGCGAACCGGCCATCGGTGACATCGACGACTTCGTCGCCCGCGATCCGGGCCAGGCGGAGCCGCCGCAACGCCAGCTCGCCCATTCCGCCCGGCTGCGCAGCCGGCTCAGACCAGGCAAGCCAGGCGGAGTCCGGTGACCACGCCATGCCGGTGACGCGGCCGTTGCCAGATGCGGCCAATTCCCGGACGTCGCCGGTGGCCACGTCGGCCACGAGTAGCCGCCCGTCCTGGACCGCGACCGCCACCGCGCTGCCGTCGGGCGCCGCCGCGAGCCCGTTCACGCGTCCGACTTGCCCGGCGGCCAGCCTCCGCGGCGTGGCGGCCGGGTCGGAGTTGGCCGGAGGGGCCTCGCCGATCTCCAGCGCGTCGGTGCCGCCGGCGTCGGTAGCCCAGACCACCAGGCCGTCATTGCCCAGCACCTGCGGGTACCTGGCCCTGGCGCCGGGGGTCACAGCCAACGCCCTGGCTGGCCCGTCCCGGTGCGTCAGCCAGTGCACGGTGCCGCGTACTTCCACTGCGCTCGCGGTGCCCGCGCTGTCGACCGACAGCGAGCCAACATGATCGTCAGCGGAAATAAGCCGCGGCGCGCGCCCGGAGGCTGGCGAGCCGAGCACGATGTCCAGTCGGACCGGCTGAGCCTGGTCGAGGCCGGCGAGCAGCCATAGCTCGCCGCCGCATGCATAGATGATCCGCTGCCCGTCCGTGCTCGCCTGGCGTGCGTACCTGCCGTCGTGGTCGGTATGCCGGCGCAGGTCGGTACCGTCCGGCGCGCACGAGTAGATGTTGCCCGTGCCCTCGTGATCGGACAGGAACGCCATCCGGCCGCCAACCATCATCGGGCTGTTGAAATGGCCGCCCGGCAGGTCCGCCAGCAAGCGCCGGAATGGCGGCCGGCCAGCCGGCTCGTCCTCAGCTCGCTGGCCGGTCAGTACCGCGCTGACCGGACCGATCCATAGCCGGCCCGCAGTGCCGCCGCGGTAGCGCTTCCAGAACGCGAGCTCAGCCTGGAAGCCGCCGAAGGTCCCGTTGAGCACGGCGACCGCGGAGCCGTCGATCGAGAGGTCGCCGACCGGACCGAGCGGCAGCAGCCGTTCCGTGCCCGGACCGTTGGCCGGGTCGGACTCCTCCGTCGCGAGCGCGCGTGCCCACGAATGCTGAAAGAACGGCTGCCCGGCCGGGCTCACCGCCAGCACTTCGCCGGCTGGCGTCCAGCCGCAGACCCGGGCCCACTGAGTGCCCCAGTACGTGAGCCGGGCGGCGACGCCGTCCGCGACGCTGGCCTGATACACCTCAGGTCCGCCGTCCTTGCTGCTCACCCACGCGAGCCGAGCGCCGTCGGCAGAGAAGCGGGGGTTCTGCGCGGCTGCCTCGTCGGCAGTGAACCGCCAGGCCCGGCCGCCGGAGGCCGGCGCGAGCCAGACGTCGTCCGCAGCCACGAACGTGACCAAGTCGCCACTTATATGCGGGAAACGCAGGTATCCGGGTGCAGTCACCAGAGCATCCTATGACCGGCTCCTGCCCGTGCCGAGTCATTAAGCAGCGGCGCGGCCGGCTCGTGCAGCACGCAAGCAGACGGCCGCAGCAGGCAGGACGCCTCGCCGCCCGCATGGCGCCGCAACGTGCAGCGACCCGGCCGAGCTCACCGAAATTTAACCGTCCATTCAGTATCCAGAATTGGTGCTGAACACGAAATATTTACCGCCCGAAGCGATCTCTCCCGGCTGCCACCGAACGGCATTCTGTGACGCTGCGTACTGACCGCAATCGCTTGGCGGAAAGGGTTGTAGCTCACCCCGGAGGGTGCGAGAATCGCGCAATGGCAATCGTGCTCGACGAGAGCATTCCTGATTCGGATCCCCACGCACTGCCAGGTCAGGCCAGCCATGGCCGCCTCCTGAGCCGTCGCACGCGCAATTCTTGCGGCCCGGCCACGTTAACTGGCCGGCATTTCCCCGCTGCCGACGCGATAAATGGCTCGGTGCTGCCGGCCCCGGTGGCCGGAACGGAAAGCCTGGCGCCGCCGCAAGGTGACGCGAGAATCCTTGACGTCGCGGCCGAGTTTAATCCGCGTCCGGTAATGGAATCGTTCAAGCGAATCATTTCTGTCGGCCCGGTTGCGATGGAATATTTTTATGCACGCCTTTTCACGCTCAGCCCGCGAATAAGAGCTCTTTTCCCGACGAGCATGTCCGCGCAGCGTGACCGCGTATTTGCCGCTCTTGCCCGCCTGGTCTGGAGTCTGGACGATCCGCCGCGCCGCGCCGAGCTCCTGTCCCGCCTGGGCCGCGAGCACCGCCGGTTCGGTGTCACGGATGCGCATTACGCGGCGTTCATCGCGACGCTGCGCGACACGGCCGAGCACTTCATCGGCAGCGACTGGACTCCGGAGACATCCGCGGCCTGGCAAGGCGCGCTCGACTACGTGGCCGAAGCCATGAAGGCCGCGGCAGCCGACGACGCGCGGACGTCTCCGGCGTGGTGGGTCGCCGAGATCGTCTCGCACGAGCTGCGCTCCCCCGGTGTCGCCGTGCTCCGGCTGCGCCCCAGCCAGCCGCTGCCGTACGAGGCCGGCCAGTACGTCCCGGTGCAGGTGACGAAGTGGCCGCGCGTGTGGCGGCCGTACTCGATCGCCACCGCGCCGCGGCCGGGCGGCCTCATCGAGCTGCACGTCAAGGGAGTTCCTGGCGGCATGGTCAGCCCGACGCTCGTGTACGACTCCGCCGAAGGCGACTGCGTACTGCTGGGCCCGGCCGACGGCAGCATGACGCTTGCCGAGTCTGACCGGGATCTGCTGTGCGTGGCCGGCGGTACCGGGCTAGCTCCGATCAAGGCGATCATCGAGCAGGCGATAGCGCACCCAGCTGGCCGGCGACGGAAGATCACCCTCTTCTTCGGCGCCAAGCAGCACTTTGACCTGTATGACCTGGAAGATCTCCAGCTTCTCGAGGCAGCTTGTTCGTCGCTTCGGGTGATCCCCGTGCTGTCCGAGGAGCCAGGCTATCCAGGGCTCACCGGCATGCTGGCGGATGCGGTCGGTGGCTTCGGGCTCTTCGAGAACACCGAGGCGTATGTCTGCGGGCCGGCTCCCATGGTCACCCAGGCCACTGCGCTGCTGGCTGCCAGCATCCCGGAAGCTCAGCTGCATCAGGACCCGCTGAGCTAGCCGGGTTGTCCCGGGCTAAGCCTGCAGGTAAGTACCGAAGAAGCTGAAGATGCGCTGCCAGGCGTCGGCGGCGTCGGCCGGCTGGTAGGACATCCGGCCGATGCGGGCGAACACCGATGCAGCGCCCTCCGACTTCGTCATGAACCGGTGCCCTGAGCCAGGGTAGACGTGAACGTCATGGGGAACCTCCAGGATTGCGAGGGCGCGCTGCAGCCGCTCCGGAGGCGCTGTCCCCATCGGGTCCCGGCCACCGAAGCTGCCGACGACCGGGCAAGCGCCGGCCAGTGCCACCTCGGCATCCTTCGGCACATCGCCATAGTTCACCGATGCCGCAGCGAAGCCGGGCCGGGGTGCGCAGAGGAGTGCGAACCCGCCGCCCAGGCAGAAGCCGATCACGCCGGCCTTGCCGGTGCAGTCGGCACGCGCAGCCAGGAACTCGCGGGCCGCATCGAGCGCTTCGAATGCAGCTCCCCGCCCGGCTCTCAACTGCTGAAACGCATTGCGGATGCAACGGATCCAGGACTTGCCGTCGAACAGGTCCGGGGCAAGCGCGATGTACCCGTGCTCGGCGAACTCGTCCGCCTTGCTACGGATGTCATCGTTCAGCCCAAATGCCTCGTGGATGACCACGACTGCGGGCCACGGGCCGGGCAGCGCCGATGGCACTGCGAGATAGCCGGGCCACGAGTTGCCCCCAACCGGATACTTGATATCTGGCATGCCGAAACAATGTCACATCTTCACCGCCAGTACATCCCGGCAGGGGCCGGCGGTATATGCAAAACCTGGGCAGCGAATTGCCAGCTGCAGGAGCCGTAGCGGCTCGGACTACTCTCTGTAGCAAAACACCCGCAGAGAGCTATTGTTGATCGCGCTGACAATGACCGGATTGGTGATCAGTTATTGCGTGGGGAATGCTCCCCATACCGATGAGCGGATCGCTCACGGCAGAGCCGCAGCACGTTCCCGATGATCTGGTGACCGGCCTGGATGCTCAGGATCGACTCGGGGTGGAACTGGACACCCCACCGGCCGCGCGCCGCATCCTCGATCGCCATCACGACGCCGTCTGGCGTCACGGCGGTGACCTCGTACCCGCCGGTGACCTGGTCGGTGCGGGCGTGCAGAGAGTGATACCGAGCGCCCGTGAACTCGGCCGGCAACCCGGCCAGCAGGTCACCACCCAGAACCCGGACGAGACCCGGCTTCCCGTGCACCGGCGTCTCCAGCAGCCCGAGCGATCCGCCGGCGTGCTCGACCATCGCCTGCAGGCCCAGGCAGACCCCGAACGCCGGCAGCCCGCGCTCGTCTAGCGCGCTCAGCAGCTTGTCGCAGTCGAAGTCGGCTGGACGGCCGGGTCCTGGCGACAGCACAACCAGATCCGGGCCGAACTCGTCGAGCAGCGCCAGGTCGAAGCCCGCGCGCAGAGTGCTCACGGCCGCACCGTGCTCGGCGAAGTAACCGGCCAGAGTATGCACGAACGAGTCCTGATGATCGACTAGGAGCACCCGCAGCCCGTCGCCAGGCAGGGAGGGATGACCAGCCCGTTCCGGCCCAGGAACGTCCCCGGCGACTGACGGCACGCGCTCGGGATCGGTCTCAGCCAGGGTCTCCAGCAGGGCCCGCGCCTTGAGCGCGGTCTCGCGCTCCTCGTCGTCCGGATCGGAGTCGAACAGCAGCGTGGCGCCGACCCGGACGGCAGCGACACCGCCGGTGATGTGCGCGGTCCGGAGCGTCAGGCCGGTGTTCATGCCGCCGTCGAAGCCGATCATTCCGACCGCGCCGCCATACCAGCGCCGCGGTGCCGGCTCGTGATCTTCGATGAACTGCATCGCCCAGTTCTTCGGCGCGCCAGTGACGGTGACCGCCCACATATGGGTGAGGAACGCGTCCAGGGCGTCGAAGCCGGGGCGAAGCCTGCCCTCTACGTGGTCGACAGTGTGGATGAGTCGGCTGTACAGCTCGATCTGACGGCGGCCGATGACCTTGATGCTGCCCGGCACGCAGATCCGCGACTTGTCGTTGCGGTCGACGTCGGTGCACATGGTCAGCTCCGACTCCTCCTTGGGCGAGGTCAGCAGCGCGCGGATCTGCGCCGCGTCGCTAATCGCGTCCGCGCCTCGAGCGATCGTGCCCGCGATCGGGCAGGTCTCCACCCGGTCGCCGGTGACCCGCACGTACATCTCAGGCGAGGCGCCGACCAGGTACTCCTGCTCGCCGAGGTTCAGGAAGAACTCGTACGGCGCCGGGTTGCGCCGCCGGAGGCGCTCGAAGAAGGCTGCCGGGGCCGGACACCGGGCGTGGAAGGTCTGGCTCGGCACGACCTCGAACAGGTCGCCGCGGGCGAACTTCTCCCGTGCCTGCTCGACCACGCGCGCGTAGGCGCCCGGTACCGGATCGGCCGGAAGGCTGTTACTGACGGGAACGGGCTCGTGCGGCGCGCTCATGCCAGTCAGGCTGCGGTGAGCGGCGGACCCGCCCGGCCGTGCCAGGCCCTCGGTCGAGCCGTCTGGCGTCTCGAAGTCGTAGCTGAACCGGCTGGTCGTCTCGCGCTTGCGGTCGACGATCCAGACCTGGTCCGGCAGGTGCAGCACCAGGTCGCGAGCACCGGCGCCGCGGTCGCTGCCATCACGGTCGCTGCCACCACGGTCGCTGCCACCACGGTCGCTGCCACCACGGGGCAGCCGCTGCCGGACCGGCTCGAACTGGAATGCCAGGTCGTAGCCGAAGGCCCCGTAGAGCCCGAGATGGGTGTCCGGGCTCTCGCCCGCGTCCACGCCGGCCGCCGGCCGGAACGCGGCGATGATCTCGCGCAACGCGGAAAAGACCGTCGGTCGCTTGCTTCGCTCTTCCTCAGTGAAGACCTCGTCGCTTTCGGTGATCAGCACCTCGACGTGGTCCGGGGTATCGCCCGGCGCAGTCGTCCCTGGCGCAGCCGCTCCCGGCGTGCCGGCGCCCGGCGTGGTGGCGCCCGGCGCCCGGCGCATCGCCGCCTCGATCACCGGCAGCAGGACCTTCCCCCGCTCGTTCAGCGCGGTCGCGCTGATCAGGCGCCCGCGGGCCACGATCTGCACCGGCGGGTCCAGGTATGCCATGTGCCACCGGCTGTACCGGCCGGGGTACTCCATGCCGGAACTGAGCACGCCGCCTGGCCGGAACTGGACCTGCCTGGTGATCTCGTCCAGCTCAGCAGGGTCGAACGGCTCGGCGGCCCGGCGCACCCGGACGCCCCCGGCAGTCAGGTAACTGGTCACATCCATGTCGGCCTCGCGGTTGTCATGCCCGGCGGGCCAGCGGCCGAACAACAAAGCGACCGCCGTACCGGGCGGTCGCCTTGTGGTTGGTCAGCCTGCGCGCGAACCTGGCACCGCCTAATGGCGGCGCCACCAGCCTGCTACGAGTAGCTGAACGCGCATGCCGGGGAGCTTAGCAGGCCCGCCGGGATGTCCTGGCAAGCCTGCGGGCCAGCTGCTGATCAGGTGGCGTAGACCACTGTGACCGAGACTGACAGCTGCTGCGTACCGGCCGAGACAGGGACCGACGACTTGATGCTGCTGGCACTACCGAGTGCGTTGAACTGGATCGGCTCCGGCGTCGTCTGCTGCTGGACCGGGTTGACGCTGATCACGGGGCCTAGCGGCTCGCCGAGCGCCCGGGCGAACTGCTCTGCCTGGGTCCGCGCGTTCGCCACAGCCCGCGTCCTGGCGGCCGCCATCAGCGGTCCGGTGCTGGTGAGGTTGAGAGCCACGTCGTCGATGCTGACCGCGTTCCCGCCCGCGCGGACCGCCCCGCCGATCTGGGCGCCGGCCACCTTCAGCTGGTTCAGCGTCGCGGTCAGCGATTCGGTGACGCCGTAGCTGGTAACGACGCCGTTGTTGTTGTAGTTAGGCGAGATGTTCAGGTCGGATGTCTGGATTTCGGACCGCGCAACGCCGCGCTGATGAAATGCCGCCGTCACCTCACGCACGATGCGATTGGCCTGGTCCAGCGCGGAGGTCACGTCGTACCCCGTCGCCTGGATGCTCATGGACACCACGAGCTGGTTCGGAACGCCCGTCACGGTGCCGGTACCCGTCACGGTGATGCGCCCGGCCGACTGCGACGCGGTGAAGGTGGCAGCGTCGGCAGCGGGTGTACCCGGCGAGGGGCTCCTCCCGCTGACCTGAGTGCCGATGGCTGAACGCGCCGATGAGGAGCGCCGCCGCCGCGACGCCGGTTGCCGCTGCGCAGATACCTGGGTGATGTGCTGATGGCCATGACGAGACTCCTGCTCCGCGGGGTGCTGCTGCCACTCGGACGCGGCCCGCGAGCGCGTGGTTCCGCTTATCGCGGTCAGAAGTCGATCCAGGCTGCCGGCGCCGGTCTCGGCAGCCAGCTCGTAGACGCGGCGGGCCGCGGCGAGGTCCTCGATCGCCAGGCCCAGCGACTCGAAGATGGTGATCTCGTCGCGCGCTCGCCCGGCCGGTCGCGGTACCGAGCAAAAGCTCCCCGAGCTCGGCCCGGATCTGGTCCGGTCGTCACTGCACCGTCGGCCGCGGCCAGCAGGTAGTCACCCGACTCAGCCAGCAGGGAGTCCCGGCGGTCGGCGAACAGCACCGCCGCCGCGACCGTAGCCGTGTCGAGCTCGCGCTGATCCGGCAGGCAGGCGCCGACCGCGTTGATGTGAGTCCCGGCCGCGATCCAGTCCCGGTCCAGAACCGGCTCCGCGGAGTTCGTCGCGGTCACGATGATGCCGGCTCCGGCCACCGCTTCCCGCACCGAGGGGCACGCCTTGACGGGCGCGTTGGTCTGCCCGGCGAAGCTGGCGGCGAACTGCTCGGCCCTGGCCGGATCACGGCCCGCGACCCGGATCTCGCTGAGCTGCACGCGCGCCGTCTAGCGCCCGGATGTGCGCCCGGGCCTGGACGCCGGTGCCGATGACGGCAAGCTGGCCGGCATCCGGCCTGGCGAGCAAATCGGTCGCGACTACCGAGACGGCGGCGGTCCGTATTTCTGTGACCGCCGAGGCGTTGAGCAGGGCCAGTGGCTCGCCGGTCGCGCCGCTCGGAGAGCAGGACCACGCCCTGGTGCGTGTCCAGCCCGGAGGCCGGATTGGCGGGCGTGATGCAGATGGCCTTCAGCCCGTACACTGCATCCGCCCTGCGCTCCGCCGTCAGGTACGACGGCATCAGCGCCATCAGGCCGGCCGCGCCAGCCGGGGTCACGACCGTGCGCAACGGCTGCTGGGCGCGGCCGGACGTCAGCGCCGACAGCGCGCCACGCATCGCGGCGGCGCACTCGGAGTAGCTGAGGAGGGCGTGCACATCCGCCCCGGACAACACGAGCAGCGGTGTGCCCATCAGGACGCGGTGGGCTGCGGCTGGCCGCCGACTGCCGCCAGGATCTGACTGACCGTGTGCTGGATCTCCTGCTGCCGGCCGGGCATGTCGTTGCTGGCGAAGTTGTCCAGGATGGCCAGCACGTTGTTCTGCCCGTGCAAGATGTCGAGTTGCTGTCTGGCCATCTCGTGCAGCGCGATCAGCGTCTCGTGGTCGGCGATGGCGCGCTTGTCGCTGGCAGCCTGTGCCCGGTTCGCGCTCACCTGCAGGGAGACCATGATCGACAGCTGCGGCAGGTTCAGGATCGTGAGCAGCAGCGGCCACGGCGTCCTGTCAAAGCCGACGGCGTTCCCGAGGAACAGCCAGGCGACGATGCCGATGGTGATCCCGAGGAACACCCACATGGACCCGCAGATCCGGTTCACCGCGTCGGCGATCTTGTCGAGGACGCTGCTGCCGCGGACGTGATCGGACACCACCAGCTTCGGGTGGAACTCCTGCGGCGCCTGCTTGATCTCCTCGGCCTTCTCGTGCAGATGGGTCAGGTCATGCCTGATGTCGCGAAGCGCGGCCGCATCCGTGGACGGCTTGGGGTAGTGCCAGCTGGCCGGCTGAGCCTGGAGTGGCTCGGCTGCCGCCTCGGCGTGCTCCTGGGTAGCTGTCATAACTGCCTCCGCTATACCCCCGGACTGGCGGGGCCAGTCAGGTCGTGACTGATCACGCACAACCTAGCGCGGATGTCCTGGTTCGCGGCTATCTCAAGGCCGCCTGCGCGTCCGGGCACCCGCTAAGGTCGATGGCGTGTCGGTCAAGGTCAACGTCAACGGCGTCGAGCGCACCGCGGAACCAGCGCCCGGCCGGAGCCTGCTCGAATTGCTGAGGAACGACCTCGGCATCACCGGCCCCAAGCTGGGCTGCGGCGAGGGTGCCTGTGGCGCGTGCACGGTCCTGATCGGCAGCCGCGCCGTGCAGGCCTGCCAGGTCGATGCCGCGAGCGCCGACGGCCAGCGGATCATCACGGCCGAAGGACTGGCCGAGGACGGCGTCATGCACCCGGTACAGCAGGCCTGGCTGGAGCTCGGCGCGATGCAATGCGGTTACTGCACGCCCGGCTGGCTCACTGGCGTCGCATCGCTGCTCGCGCGGAACCCGCACCCGGCCGACGAGCGGATCGACGCAGAGCTAGCCGGGCACGCCTGCCGCTGCTGCGCCTACCCTCGGATCCGGCGGGCGATACACCGGGCAGCGGAGCTGATGGATCACCCGGAACTCCTCGAGGCGATGCCGGCCGGGTCGCTCGCGGGCCTGCCTGCATCGGCTGAGGCTCCCAACCCCCAGCCTGGCAACCCCCAGCCTGGCAACCCCCAGCTTGGCAACCTTCAGCCTGGTATCCCTCACCCGGCGTCACCGTGGGACCTCGCGCGCACAGATCCCTTGTCATTCGCCGAGGCCATGCCGGAGGGCCTGCTTACCGTCGTCGCGGACGACGACGACCAGGGCTGGGGCGGCGGGCCTGATGACGCCTGGGTTCATGTCGGCGCCGACGGCGCAATCACGGCGTTCACCGGCAAGGTCGAGGCAGGCCAGGGCACCAGAACGGCGCTCGCCATGCTGGTCGGCGAGGAACTCGCCGTCAGGCCGGGAACGGTGCGCCTCACGATGGCGGATACCGACACCTCGCCGTTTGACCTCGGCACTTTCGGCAGCAGGTCGATGCCGATCGCGGCACCGCCGCTGCGTGCCGCAGCCGCGGCGATGTTCCGGCTGCTGAGGGCAGCTGCAGCGGCCCGGTTCGGGCTGCCGGAGCAGGTGCTGACTGCTGGCGACGGAATGATCGCAGGCCCGGACGGCGGGCCGAGCGCCAGTTACGGCGAGCTGGTAGCCGGGCAGCGCCGCGTCGAGCGCGTGCCTTCGGACGAG
Source organism: uncultured Actinomycetota bacterium (assembly GCA_963831615.1). Classification (GTDB taxonomy): domain Bacteria; phylum Actinomycetota; class Actinomycetes; order Streptosporangiales; family Streptosporangiaceae; genus JAJYUU01. Next base: position 623,274 of record CAWHQU010000013.1, read on the forward strand.
CCGGTCAGGCCCGCCGGCAACTGGCAGTCGGCTGGCCGGCCGGCGCGCGCGGCGGGCGGACCTGACGTTGTTGCGGGCGCCAAGCAGTTCCCGTCGGACTTGCGCCAGCCTGGCATGCTGCACGGTCGCGTGCTGCATTCGCCCGCGGCCGGCGCGACGCTGCGCCGGGTGGACACTGCTGCCGCGGGTGCGATGCCCGGCGTGACGGTGATCCACGACGGGTCGTTCGTCGGGGTAGTCGCCGCGAGCGAGCACGCGGCGAGCGCCGCGCTGGCGGCGATCGAGGCGGACTGGGTTGAACAGGCCGGCCCTGGACCGGCCGATCTTGAGGCGTTCTTTCGCGGCCATCTGACGTCCGGGCAAGGCCGGAACGTCGCGGTCCGGGAAGAGGCCGGTGATCCGCGGAAGGCGCTTGCCGCCGCGGCGGTGCGACTCGACGCGACCTACCACGCCGCGTACGTCGCGCATGTGCCACTCGAGCCGCGGGTCGCACTGGCCCGCTGGGACGGCGGCCGGCTGACGGTGTGGGCGGCGACGTCGACCCCGTTCCGGGCACGGCAGGAACTGGCGGCGGAGCTTGGCGTCGACGAGGCGGCGGTAAGGGTCGTCGTGCCTGATTTCGGGGGCGGCTTCGGCGGCAAGCACGGCTCTGCGGTGGGTGTCGAGGCGGCCCGGCTCGCCCGGGCCGTCGGTCTGCCGGTGAAGGTGCAGTGGACCCGCGGCGATGAGTTCACCGCCGGGTACCTGCGTCCGGCGGCGGTCATCGACGTCTCTGGCGGCATGACCGCTGCGGGAGAGCTGACTGCGTGGTCGTTCGCGAACATCCACTCCGGCCCGGCGGGGTTGCTGACACCGTACCGGGTGCCGAATCAGCTAACCGAGTACCTGCCCGCCGACGGCCCGCTAGCACGCGGGTCCTACCGGGCGCTGGCCGCCACGGCAAACAACTTTGCCCGCGAGTCGCATATCGACGACCTCGCCGCCGCGATCGGCGCCGACCCGGTCGCGTTCCGGTTGCGGCACCTTGACGACGAGCGGCTGGCCGCCGCGCTGAGGGCGGCGGCAGCCGAGGTCGGCTGGGACGAGCCGCAGCCGGATGGGACAGGCATCGGCATCGCGCTCGGGATGGAAAAGGGCGGCCGGGTCGCTACCGCTGCAAAGCGTGCAGGTAAGCCCGGACCGGACGGTGCGGTTGCTCCGGCTGGTGACTGCGGTGGACTGTGGCGCCATAGTGCACCCGGACGGTCTGGCCAACCAGGTCGAGGGCGCAGTGGTGATGGGCCTCGGCCCGGCGCTGTTCGAGCAGATCGAGTTCGCGGCGGGCCGCATTCTCAACGGCTCGATGTCGGCCTACCGGGTGCCGCGGCTCGCCGACGTCCCCGCAGACCTGAACGTCGTCCTGCTTGACCGGCCGGATCAGCCGTCGGCGGGCGGCGGCGAGGCGCCGATTATCGCGGTCGCTCCGGCAATCGGGAACGCGATCTTCCGGGCCTGCGGCACGCGGTTGCGTTCGATGCCCCTCGTGCCAGGCCGGCCGGGTACCGGGTCCGAGCTGACCCAGCACCGGGCGCACCGCAGCCCGTGCCTAGGGCACGACGATGAGAGGCACTGGCGAGTGGCGGGCAAGGCTGACGGCGACGGAGCCGACGATGCGGTGCGCGACGAGAGACGAACTGCCGACCACGATGACGATGGTTGCCCCGGGGTGCGCTGCGCCGAGGTCCCGGCCGGCCGCGATCAGTTCTTCTGCGATGAGGCCCTGCCGCCGGCCGAACTCCCAGCGCTCCTCGCGGCCGCTTAGCTGGTCAGCGGCCATGCTGCGGAGTTCCTGCTCAACGTCGTCGAAGTCAGTTTCAAGTTCGGTGACGGCGCCGGGCGACAACGCGGCCATGCTCGGCATGTGAGCGACGTATACCACTTCGATCCGGCCGGTGCGGCCCTGGAGCAGGTTCACTGCGGCGTCGAGTGCGCGTCTGGCCGGGGGTGAGCCGTCGTAGCCGACGACCAGATGCAGATCCGTCGCCGGCGGCATGGTGGTGGTCATGGACGCAGGATAAGCCTGGCGTCTTTGCCCGGGGGTGCGTGCCGGGCATCGGTGTGCTGGCTGGCGGGCTGCCGGTCTTAGCGGGCGGGCGTGCTGGTGCCAGTGGGCGGGCGTGCCGGTGCTAGCGGGCGGGCGTGCCGGTGCTAGCGGGCGGGCGTGCCGGTGTTAGCGGGCGGGCGTGCCGGCGAGCCGGGAACTGCGGTTACTACCGGCGAGCAACTGCAAAGGGCGACGGGAATCGCCTCGAACGCCGGCTCCGGCTCCGGGGCGGGGGCCGGGGCCGGGGCAGCTGGTGCCGCGGCTGCGGCCGCTTCAGGCGGGGCGAGGGCCGCGTTCCTGATCTGCGTTAGCCGGCGCTTGGACGGGAGCAGGACGATCGCGAGGACGAAGCCGAGCCCGAGCAGCGCAGCGGACACGCTGAAGGCGACGGTGTAGCCGTGGGTGGCCGCGATTGCCGGCGCGAGCGGGCTGGTGCGGTGGGCGACGAGGTAGCTGGCAGCTGTACTAAGCGCGATCGTGCTGAGAGCCGACGTGCCGACCGAGCCCCCCACCTGCTGCATCGTGTTGACCAGCGCGGAGGCGACGCCGGAGTCCTGGCGGGCGACGCCGAAAGTAGCGGTGTTGATGGCCGGCGCGAAGATCATGCCGAAGCCCAGGCCCATGATCAGCAAGGCGGGCAGCACGGCGCTGGCGTAGCTGGAGGTCACGCTGATCTGGGCCAGGTACGCCATCCCGCCCGCACCGAGCAGCATGCCGGCTGCGATCAGGACCCGCGGGCCTACCCGGGCCAGGCCCACGATGCTGGAGAAGTTGGAGCTGATCAGGATGCAGCCGACCATCGGCAGGAACAGCAACCCGGTGGCCAGCGGGCTTTCTCTCTTGATCACTTGCAGGTAGTACGTGAGGAACAGGAACGTTGCGAAGATCGCAATCCCCGAGATGAAGACCGCGAGGTAGGAACCGCCGCGGGTCCGGTCGAGGAGGACCTGCAACGGGAGCAACGGGTGACTGGACCGCCGCTCGGCGGCAACGAACCCGGCGAGCAGCACCACGCCCGCCGCCAGAGAGCCAATCGTCTGCAGTGCCGTCCACCCGACGGTTCCGGCGCGGGAGCACCCGAAAACGATCAGGAACAAGCCGGCACACCCCAAGACGGCGCCGGGCCAGTCCATCCGCGGCCGGACGTCCAGGCGGCTAGGGCGGATCCAGGCCAGCGCGCCAGCTACCGCGATCGCAGCGAACACCAGGTTGACATACAGTGTCCAGCGCCACGACACGTACTGGGTGAGCAGGCCGCCGAGGATCAGGCCCACGGCGCCGCCCCCGGCGGCGACTGAGCCGAATACGCCAAACGCGCGGCCCCGCTCCCGCGGTTCACGGAACGTGCTGACCAGGGTGCCCAGGGCCGAGGGAGCGAGGATGGCGCCGAACGCACCCTGCAGAGCCCGGGCTCCTGCCAGCATCGTGAACGAGACGGAGGCGCCGCCGATGGCCGAGGCAACGGCGAATCCGATCAGCCCGGTAATGAACACCCGCTCGCGGCTGAACATGTCCCCGAGGCGGCCGCCCACCAGCAGCAGGCTGCCGAAGGCCAGCGCATACGCGGTCACCACCCACTGCCGGTCGCTGTTAGGGAACCCCAGCGCACGCTGTGCTGACGGCAGCGCAATGTTCACGATCGTCGAATCCAGGACCACCATCAGCTGGGCGATAGCGACCACGATCAGGATCAGCCAGCGCCGGTCGGGGGGCGCAGCCACACGGTCCGCGGATACCGGCGGAGAGGACATGCACCTAATACTCCACGTCCGCCGATCACAACTCCAGGGCAACCCAGGGTTCAGAGCGCTGCTCCGTCAGGACGAGCTAACCCAGTCCGCACCGAGCAGGCCATTGGCGGGGATTGCGCGCGGTGCAAGCAACTTTTCGGCCTGTTCAGCTCCAGTCACGGGCAGGCCTGCCGGGTCCAGCAACCCCACCTGGACCAGCAGGGAAGCTTGATCCCAGTAGATGTGCTCGTGAGTGAGCTTGCCGTTCCGAAGGCCAGCCACCACGCATACCGCAAGCCGGACCTGCTTGCCCGTGGGCGGCACGCCGGGAAGCATGTGGCTCATGGTGATGTCGTGGGTGAATGACAGCACTAGCTCGTCGACCACTCGATCGGCGCCGGCAGTGCGGGAGATCCGCTCCATCGTGGCGTCGGCCGGCCAGTGGCCGATGAAGATCTGCTCGTAGAACCGGCGTACCTCCTGCCAGCCGATCCCGCCGGTCAGGACAGGGACGTGATTGACGTAAGGGTCGTCGGTCATGGTCGCCATCGTGGCGTCTACGTCCTTGGTGATGAACTCCGCCGCGAGGTGATCATCAAAGACGTTCGCCAGTTCGCCGTGCTGCTCCGAATCCGTCATGAGCGTCCTCCGACCGCCAGCGCTGGCTGCCTCTCCGGCAGGCGAGGACGGCGACCCCGGATACGCGATCCCCTGGCCCGATCACCCAGTCACGGACGATGCCTGGCGCGGTACGGCACCAGGGCGAGCTTATCCTCACCTCATGGGAGTCCAGGTGCTGCCGGCGACCGGGCGGTGGGATGACTTCGCTTCGTTCATGGCGAAGCGCGGATGCGTCTGCATGGCATACCGCAACTCCAGCCTCGACGGGCCCGGCCGGATCGCGCACATGCGCGCCTTGTGCGCTAGCCAACCGGGCCCTGGCGTGCTGGCATACATCGATGGCCAGACGGTCGGCTGGTGCTCGGTCGCGCCGAAATCCACCTACCGCGCCCTGGTCAACTCCCGGACGATTCCGCACATCCAGGATGAAGGCGCCTGGTCGGTCGTGTGCTTCGTGGTGCGCCCGGGGTTCCGCCGCCGGGGCGTCATGCACGACCTGCTAGAGGGCGCAGTAAGCCATGCGCACGCGATGGGCGCCACCGCGCTGGAAGGCTACCCGGTCGACCCGGGCGGCGACCGCGTCGATCAGACCAGCGGTTACGTCGGTACCGTTCCGCTGTTCGAGGCGCACGGATTCAGCCGCGTCTGCCAGACGGCCGGACGAAGCGGCGGCAAGCTCCGCTGGCTCGTGCGCCGCGAGCTTCCCTGAGCGACGAGATTGCGCTCGAACCCGCTGGTCACGGGCGGCCGGGCGGCTGGCTCCGATTCTTAAGCCGGGCGGTAGCCGGCGTTGCTGAGCATCCGGCGCAAGTCGACGACCATCTGGTCGTCTATGTCCTTGCCGTCGGGCGGCACGAGGAACTCCAGCTCGGGTCCTATCTTGACGCCGACCTTGCCGTCGTGCCGGACGTTAACCGTCCCGACAGCTTCCAGCAGGGACATCACCGCCCGCCATTCGATGTTGTGGCTGGCCGGATGCTCGAAGATCTGGCGCACAGTATCGCGGTGGCGGCTGTCGAGGTGTTCCGATTGAGGCGAAGTCACATCGGGACCCTATCCAAAGGTCACGACGGACAGGTCAGCTGAGTCACTCCAGGACGGCGCAGGCAGCGAGTAGCGATACTGATAGCAATGTCAGTGCCGGAGCAGGAGGACAACCCCATGTCATTCGATCCCGCCACCACGGCGATCGTGCTCATCGAGTACCAGAACGAATTCACCTCCGACGGCGGCGCGCTGCACGGCGCCGTGCAAGAGGTCATGGAGAAGACCAACATGCTGGCCCACACCGCCGAGGTTGTCGAGGCCGCGCGGGCTGCCGGCGCCACGATCATGCACGCGCCGATTACCTTCGCCGCAGGCTACAACGAGCTCAGTTCGCATCCCTACGGCATCCTCAAGGGCGTCGTGGACGGCAGCGCGTTCGTCAAGGGCAGCTGGGGTGCCGCCATCGTGGATGAGCTTGCGCCGCAGGATGGTGACATCGTGATTGAGGGCAAGCGCGGCCTGGACACTTTCGCCAGTACCAACCTGGACTTCATCCTGCGCAGCAAGGGCATCAAGACCATCGTCCTCGGCGGCTTCCTGACCAACTGCTGCGTGGAATCCACGATGCGAACCGGCTACGAGAACGGCTACCAGGTGATCACGCTGACCGACTGCACCGCGGCCACCTCGGTAGCCGAGCATGAGAACGCGATCAGCTACGACTACCCGATGTTCTCCAAGCCGATGACCGCCGCCGATGTGATCGCCGAGTTCAGCTAATCCAGCACCGGTCAGGAGACAGATAGTTGTTAGCTTTTCGCCTGGTACGTCGCGTAGCGGTGATCGCTTCCGCAGTCGCGTTCCTGCTGCCCGTAGGACCCGCTGGCTCCGCGCTGGCAGGACCAAGACCGACCAACACCATCAACGCAGGGAACGGGCCGGAAGCCATCGCGGTCGATACCCAGAACGCCACAGCCTGGGTGGCTGACAATGCTGGCGACAGCGTGACGGAAATCGCTCACGGCAAGGTCCGCGCGACTATTCCGCTTGGCACCGTCAGCCCCGCCGACATCGCAGTTGACTCGCACACCGGCACCGTCTGGGTGGCCGACGGGAGCAGCGGCTCGGTTACCGAAATCAGCGCGAAGACCGGTCATATCGTCCGCACGGTCACCCTGTCACAGGCGGACGCCGTGGCCAACGGCATCGCGGTCGACCCGGTTCACGGTGAGGTCTTCGTGACCGAGATCAACCTCGGCAGCCTGGTCGACTTCAGCGAGAGCGACCCCTCCGCGCAGCACGTGGCTAACGGCGGCAACACGCCCCTGGCCGTCGCGGCGGACACGTCGGGGCGCACCGCCTGGGTGACCGACGAGGCAGGAACCGTCACCGAGATCTCTTACCGCCGGACGCATCCGACGGTGCTCCACACGCTGCACATCAGCGGCGGCCCAGGCGCGATCGCCGCCGACGCCACCGCCGGCCTGATCTTCGTCGCGGAGTACTCGGGGAATGCAGTCGCGATCATCAGCGCGGCCAGCCGGAAGGTGCGCACGGTGAAGGTAGGACACTCGCCGGCCAGCCTGGCTGCCGATCCGCTGCACGGCGACGTGTGGGTCGCCAACGACGGCAGCAATAGCCTCAGCCAGATCCGTGAGTCCACTCACAAGGTGCTGGCCACTTACCCGCTCGGCTTCAGCCCGGCCCGGGTTGCCGTCCAGCCATCCGCCGGGGTGTACGCAGTTAACTTCACTGCCAATTCGGTCAGGTTCCTCGCGGCGAGCCTGCGGCTCCACGCTCCCAGAACGGCGTCTTTCAGGACCGGGCGGCACGGTTCGCTCGTGATCACCGCCGCCGGATTCCCTGCAGCCTCGGCGGGCCTGTCGGGCAGGCTCCCCGCCGGGTTGCACTGGTCAGCTTCCGGCACCGGCGGCCGCATCGCCGGGACTCCGGGACGCGGCAGCGAGGGCACTTACCACGTCACGCTCCGGGCCAGCACCAGCTGGGGACAGCATGAGAGCAGGAACCTAACCATCAGAGTCCGGTAGCCGCTGCCACGCCGATCGAGCTGCGGGGGGTTCCGCGGCCGCGCGTCGCCCACGCCTGAGGCCGGTCGGACAGCGTGACCTGGCCGTAGAGACGGCCCTGCCCGTTACCCCAGTCCTCGTACCGAGTACCAGCTGACCGAGGAGCCAGGGCCGGTCACGGTCGTCCGGATCACCAAGGTGGCCGTCGGGCCGATCTCCGATGACGAGGCAGCGGCGATCACGACGTTCGGCGACATCAGGAACTACGCCCCCGTGATCGAAGCGCTAGCGGCAGGCTGAGTACATGGCTATCGACCTGCACGCATTCCAGCTGATCCTGCTGCGCCGGCCTGATGACGCGCCTGACTACGACGACGATGCACTCGAGCAGATCCAGCGCGAGCACCTAGCCTTCTACGAGTCGATGCGGCAGGCCGGCCACGTCGTCACCAACGGGCCGGTGCTCGATCAGCCCGACGAAGCGCTGCGCGGAATAGCGATCTTCGCCACGGAGTCGGTGGACCGGGCAAGGGAGCTGGCGACTACCGACCCTGCCGTGCAGGCCGGACGCCTGGAGGCGCAGGCCATGACCTGGATGTGCCGGCCAGGCACGATGATCAGGGACGGCATACCGGTTCACGTGGAGGACTGAGCCGGGACACCGCACCGCGAGCACACCTGACGGTCCGTGCGCGGCTTGCCTTTCAGCCGCTCTCGTCGCCCTCGAACCCGATCAGCCAGTGGAGACCGTAACGGTCAACGACCTGCCCGTCGGACGCGCCCCACGGCCGCGTCTGCAAGTCGTCTACGACCTGGCCGCCTTCGCCGAGACGGGTAAACCAGCGGCGCAATATCGACGGAGCGGCGGTGCCAAGCAGGCTCAGCATCATGCCTGCAGACCGCAGCGGCTGCTCGTCCCCCGCGGCGTCGGCGGCAAACAATGCCACCGGCCCTTCTGCCAGGTAGCCGTGCGCAATGGCATCCGCCGGACCATCGGCCCGGTTGAACTCCGCGAAGGTATGCAATTGAACCGCACAGCCAAATACGTCGCCGTAGAACGTCAGCGCTTCACGAGCCGTGCCGGGAAATAGAACGTAGGGCGTCGGAGCGGTCATGGACGCACTGTAATGCACCGTTCGCCAGCGCACCTGGCCATCGGGTGCGTGCCAGATCAGCCGAGCGCAAGGGCGATCGCGTGCAGCGCCAATCCGACGCCCGCTCCTACCACGGTGCCGTTGATCCGGATGTACTGCAGATCTCGCCCGAGCAGCAGCTCAAGCTGACTCGACGTCTCGGTGGCGTCCCAGCGCTCGATGGTCCCGGTGACAAGGCCGGCGAGTTCGTCGTGCAGCTGGTCGGCAAGCGCTCTGGCTCCTGATTCGACCACGCGCTCGATACCGTCCTGCAGGCGCTGATCTGATCCGATGCGCCCGCCAGCGGTTACGAGCGCATCGGCCAGCCGGTGGCGCAACTCTGACTCAGGGTCCGCTGCCTGGGTACGCAATGTGTCCTTGGTTCGCTGCCAGAGCTCGGCGGACCAGTCCCGCAGCGCCGCGCTACCCAGTACGTCACGCTTGAAGCGCTCGCCGCGCTCGCGCAGCTCGGCGGATGTTTCGAGGCGGTCAGGCAGCCCGGTGATCCAATCCTCGAACTGCTGCCGGGTCTCATCGCCGGGATCGGCGGCCATCGCGGCCAGTCGCTGGCGCACTCGGCTGTGCAGGCGATCGAAGACCCGCCGGTACATCGCGTCGGGGACCCATCGCGGCGACTCGTCCTCGAATCGCTCGCGCAGCTCGTCGTGATGGGTGGCCAGGTAGCGGTCAGCGGCGGACGCGATCGTGTTGATCAGCTCGTCCTTGTGTTCTCTCGTAAGGATTACCCGCAGCGCCCGGCCGGCCAGCGGCGCCACCTCGACGGCGCCGAGCGCCCGGCCCAGCTCAGTGGCGAATATGCGCTGGACGTCGTCGTCGTGAACGGCCTCGGCCATCCTGACCACCAGATCAGCGCAATGGCCTGCGATGCGGGCGGCATTGGCCTTGTCGGCAAGCCAGTCGGCCACACGGGGAACCAGGCGAGCGGCCCGGATCCGCTCGGCAAGAACCTCAGCATTGAGGAAGTTCTCCTGCACGAACTGGCCCAGCGTGGCAGCGAACTGGTCCTTGCGCTCGACAATCAGCGCAGTGTGCGGGATCGGCAGACCTACGCGGCCGGCGGAACAGGGCCGTTACCGCGAACCAGTCTGCAACACCGCCGACCATGGCCGCCTCGGCACCGGCCTGCACGTAGCCCAGCAGGGTTCCGTGGACGCCGACGGCGGTGACCGCCACGAACAGCGCCGTCACCGCTGCCAGGAGCGCTGTGGCACGTCGGCGTGCGGCGGCTAGCCGGCGTCTCCGCAACGCGACCGACTCTCGCCGCAGGGCGGGTGCCGTCGAACCCGGCGCTGTTCCAGTAGGTTCCACCGGGCCGTACCCGGTCAGTCCGCGGCCTGGGATGAGCCGGAAGCGTCAACGCCCGGATTCACCGCGGTCTCCCGGCGATTACACACATGACTGGCCACAGCGGCAGGCTAACCCGGCGGCCATGCCGGACCTAGCCCCGCCTGGTTAACTCAGCGCGGCACGAGCCGACGCGTGACCACGGTCAGGCTCCGTCGGCGAGCTGAGCCCGGTAGTCGAGGTGGCTGCGGTGCAGCCACTGGTCAACCCAGCGGCCGCGCGCGGAGTAGATGATCACGTCCAGGTCGCCGGCGCCTGACCTGCTGGCAAGGCCGCCGGGCCGGTCCCACGCCGTGTGCCGCTCGTATTGCTCGAAACGGACCGGCAATTCCTGCCCGCCGACGCCGCCGTGCACCCTGGCCAGGCCGGTAACAAACTCTGGTGGTTCCAAGCACAGGCCCATCTCGTCCCGGTCGTCCTGGCCGCTGACTCCGGTCCCGTGTACCCCGGATCCGACCTGTACCCGCAAGATCATCCCGGCCTCGGCGATCACCCGTGCCTCCTCGGAGGCGTGCGGATGGCAGAAGCCGGACGGCAACCCGGTCGCGCCGGAAACCAGGCGCGCACGCGGCAGGCCAGCAGTCATCGCCCTGTCTTACCCGATATCAGCGCAAAACGGCCAGCAAGTTACCTGCTCCGCCGCTTCCCGACCTTCCTGCCGACCACATTTCACGGATTTTTGCGGCGGGAATCACCATAAACCGGGACACCGAGTCGACAAGATCGATGAAACGTCGTCACTCCGCGCGTGTCCCCTGCCGTAGTTGCAAGGCTGGGCGGAGAGCGGTTACAGGCTGGGGAGGGAGATGTCGGGGTTGTGCTCGGACAGGACTGATGGCGGCCCGATGAGAATGGTGTCTGGTTCCCCGATGACCTCTTCGTCCTTGCCGGCGTAGTCGAACTTCCGCAGGATGTGCTTGATCGCTTCGAGCCTGGCCCGCTTTTTATCGTTGCTCTTGACCACCGTCCACGGCGCGTACTCGGTATCGGTGTAGTAGAACATCGCCTCTTTGGCGTCGGTGTAGCCGTCCCACTTGTCCAGCGACTCGATGTCCATCGGGCTCAGCTTCCACTGCCGGACCGGATCGACCCGGCGGATGATGAACCGGGTGCGTTGCTCGGAACGTGTCACCGAGAACCAGAACTTGGTCAGGTGCAGCCCGGAACGGACCAGCATCTGCTCGAACTCCGGCGCCTCTCGCATGAACTCCCAGTACTCGTCGTCGGTGCAGAAACCCATCACCCGCTCGACGCCCGCCCGGTTGTACCAGGAACGGTCGAACATGACGATCTCGCCAGCCGCGGGCAGATGCGGCGCGTAACGCTGGAAGTACCACTGGGTATGCTCCCGCTCGCTGGGCTTAGCCAGCGCTACCACGGCGGCCCCGCGCGGGTTCAGGTGCTCGGTGAACCGCTTGATCGTGCCGCCCTTGCCGGCCGCGTCGCGACCCTCGAACACGATCACGATGCGCTCACCGGTGGACTTGACCCAGTTCTGCAGCTTGACCAGCTCGATCTGCAGCGGGCGCTTGAGGTACTCGTACTCCTCGCGGGTCATCTTCTCGGAATAGGGGTAATCCTCGCGCCAGGTGTCCACCACCCTGCCGTCCGGCCAGCGCAGAACCGGGTCGTCGTGTTCATCGTCGTCGTCTACCCGCAATCCAGCCGTCAGCGAGGGATCCGATGCCCAGTCCTCCGGCAGCGCGTTGAACTCAGCAACTGACTCGCTCGTCACGTGACTAGCACAGCATCTTCCCGGCGGGCTGTCATCAACGGGGCCTATCTGACTACGATCCAACTGATCAACCGCTTCACCGAGCGCGCTGGCCGCGGCGGACGCGCCGCCGCAGGGCGGATAGCTGCTGGATGCGGCCAGATGTTTAGGCCGCTAGCTAAGGGGACCTCGGACGGGAGCGGTTGCCTGAGGGACGGCCTTGTGGCGGTCGCAAGCAAGCTCGCGGAGGTGTGGCGATGTGGCGGAGAAGGCGCCGCCTGCAGCAGCTGGAAACCGCAGTCTCCGAGGGCAAAGCCGAACGGGCCGAGCTGCGACAGCGCCTCGACTGGTTCGAGGAAATCGCAGCAGCTGCCGGAGCCGCTCCCACCGCAGGGCGACGGAACACGCTGCCCTCAGCGCCACTGCCGCCGAGCCTGCTGGCCGCGGCAGGTGACCTTCGCGGCCACGACGTTGCCGTGCAGCTGGAGGTCGCCGGAGCCAGCGTGGTCGCCGTGGTCGGTGGCCCTGGAGACCCGCGCGAATGGTGGACAGCCATCTGGCAAGCTTCCGGGCCGGAACCGGCAGACGCGGAAGAGGCGCCCGCGTGATCCGCGTACGTCATCTCACGCTGCCAGCCGGCCTGAGCGCGGTCGTCCGCAGGGAGAGCGATGGCGGACTTCAGGTCTTCGTCTCGGATGCACTAGCCGCCGACCGCCAGCGCGCCGCGGTGCGGCTGGCATTGCGCTCGATCCGACGGTCCGGCTGGCGGGCAGGCCTGCTTCCGGTCCCGATCGGGGTCCTGCTCGGCCCTCTCTGGCGCCGCCTAGTCGTGATCAGCTCACCGATCAGCAGAGCGTTGCGGGCGCACGTGGTCGGAGCCGCCGCCACCGCGTTTGTCGTGGCTGCCGGAGCAGCCGCGCTGATCGTCGCGCTGCCGCAACATGGCGGGCAGGCCACGGCAGGTCAGCAGCCAGGCCCTGGCCAGGTCCGCGCGGGATCGCCCGGCCAGACGTACAAGCCCGGCTCCGGCCACCACGCGGGGCCGGAGCCGCGCCGGACGGTGGCTGCGAGCACGTCCCCCGGCGCGCGGCCGGGCCCTGTCACCACGGCTCATCCCGCTTCGGCGACGCCGTCAGCCTCAGGGTCCGCGGCCCCGAAGCCGAGCGCTTCAACGGCCGGGCCGCAGCCCGGTACGCCGTCACCGAACCCGACTGCCGCACCGTCGCCGTCATCGTCACCAGCAGCTCCCACCGGTGTGACCTGCGTGGTCGTACTAGGCGTCTGGGTCTGCCTGTAAGCGGCCGGGGCCGCGCTCAGGCTCCTCGCTCGGCTAGCTCCTCGCCGCCGTCCTCGTCTTGCTGACGCCAGTTCCTCGCCAGCGCGATGAGGCCGCGGACAACTTCGGGCGGCAGCCCGGGCGTGCTCGCCAGATGCCTGAGCGTCGGATCGTCATACCGCCCGCCGGCCCCTGTCCTGGAGATGCCGGAGGGTTCGCCACCAGCCAATATCCGGCGACATGAACCCGGCGCCCATCCGAACACGTTCTCAATGATGCCGAGTGTGCTAGCCGACACTCGCTGGCCGTTCTCCAGCTTGCCCAAGGTCCTGTCGGTAATGCCGGTCGCGGCAGCGAGAGAACGCCGGTCGCGCATGCCGAGTTCCACCCGGCGTGCGACAACGTAGTCGGCTAGGCGCCGCCAGTCCTCGGTGATCATTGACCTGCCCTTCCGGGAAAGGCGAAGTATCTGGGGCCGACGATTCGTCTCCGCAGTGTACAGCTTCGACCATTAACTTGACATTGCTTCTTGTTTCTTCCTAGAGTTAACGCTTAGTTCTACTGAGTTCGCAGACTAGCTCAGGCCACTCGTCTGAGTTAAGTTTTTGCAGGTCGCCACAATCCGGATCCTGGAGCGTCCATGGGCGGCACCGACAGGCCCGTTGAGGAGAGTGGGCACAGCGACCGCTGCCCAGCCTCGCCGTCTGACCGCGCCCGCAGCCTGCTATGCGAGAAGTACTACCCGTCGCTCCTGCAACTGGCTGCGCTGCTGACCGGCGATGCCGTGGTGGCCGAGGCTGTGGTCGGGGATGCGTTCGCGGCGCTACCGTCAGCTGCCCTTACCGGGTGGAGCGCTGACGACTGCATGCGCAACCTGCAACGGCTGGTTCTCATCCGGTGCCGTCGCGCTGCGCGGTTCCGTCGGCAGTCAGCTTCCCGCGGGCGCCACGCAGTGTCTGACTTCGCGCGCCTGCCGGTTGTCAGTGCTCTGCGAGGCCTGCCACGGACCGCGCGGGAGGCCATCGTGCTGACCCATTACCTGGACCTCCCGGCCGCACAGGCAGCCGCTCTTGCCGGTGTCAGCGAGACGCTGCTGACCGCGAACCTCGCCACTGCGATGCTCGCGATCGACGATCACCTCATAGGACTTTCCCCGGATTCATGATCCCGTCCGGGTCGAGCGCGTCCTTGATCGCCTGATGTACTGCCATCGATTCCGCGCCGAGTTCAGTGCCCAGCCAGCGACGCTTGATCATGCCCACTCCGTGCTCACCAGTAAGGGTGCCGCCAAGCTCCAGCGCGGCCCGGAAGATCTCGTCGGCCGCAGCCCACACCGCCGGCGGCACCTCCGGCAGCCCCCGCTCGAAGACGAATACCGGATGCAAGTTTCCGTCGCCGGCGTGAGCCACCGTCGCGATGTAGACATCGTGCCGGGAAGCGGCCTGCTCGATCCGCGCGACCATCTCGGGCAGCTGGGTCCGGGGCACGCATACGTCCTCGACCAGCGCGACTCCGAGTCGCTCGATTGCCGGGTAAGACAGCCGGCGCAGATCCAGCAGCTGCCTTGATTCGCCTTCCGACGCCGACACCTCTGCCATCGAAGCTCCGGCTGCCAGGCATAGATCGCGCATCAGTGCGCCGCCACGGTCAGCCGACTCGCTGTCGTCCTGGGCGATCAGCAGTGCCTGCACGCCGGAGTCGAAGCCGGTGTTCTTCCACTCATCGATCGCTCGCAGTGTCGCGGAGTCCATCAACTCGAGCAGGCTCGGCCTGATCCGGGTCGCGAGGATCGAAGTCACGGCCTCTGCCCCGGCGGCGAAGCTGGCGAAGCCGGCCGCCACCGTGACCGGATACCTGTCCGGCCTCGGCCTTAGCCGAAGCGTCGCGGAGGTGATCACGCCCAGCGTTCCCTCCGACCCGACGAACAGGCCCGTCAGGTCATAGCCGGCGACGCCTTTCATCGTCCGGCGCCCGGTGCGCAGCAAGCGCCCGCCGGCCAGCACAACCTCCAGGCCGAGGACCGAGTCCCTGGTCACGCCGTACTTGACGCAGCGCAGCCCGCCGGCGTTCGTGGCCAGGTTGCCGCCGATCGTGGAGATCTCGTGGCTGGACGGGTCCGGCGCGTACATCAGTCCGTGCTCGGCCGCCGCGCGGTCGAGGTCCGCAGTGAATACTCCGGCCTGCGCTACGGCAAGCTCGTTCGCTGCGTCGATCTCAAGGATTGACGTCATCCGTGCCGTAGACAAGATCATGCAGCCGTCGGTCGCAGTCGCGCCGCCTGCCAAACTCGTGCCGCCGCCACGGGGCACGACCGGCACGTGCTTGCGCTGTGCCCAGTCAAGCGCCGCAACGACGTCCTCCGTACTGCCGGGCAGCAGGACGCAGCGCGGCCGTCCCGGCGTCACGACCGGTGTCTGATCGTGCCGGTAGGACTCCATCTGGCCGGGATCCGTGATGACCCTGGCCCCGGCTGCCGCCGTCCGCAGCTCGTCAAGCTCGTCGCTCATGAACCAATTTTGCCCGAAACGAGGTCATCAGGACTGACTCGCTTGCTCACTAGCCGCGTACTGGCGGCCGCTGACCGCGTGTTCGCTGCCGGTGAATGCGGATCTGCTGCTGCTCCAGCAGCAATAGATTCACATCCATGAAGATCAACTGGCGTGGCCCGGCCGGCCGGAGCGGGAAACGATCACGGTAAGTTAGGGCCGCATGAAGGCCGCGCCGCAGATGCCGATGAAGCCGCTCGGCGATGGCGGCCCGCAGGTGTCCGCGATCGGCCTCGGGCTGGCCGCGCTCGGACGGCCTGCCTACATCACCAGCGGCCGCGCCGCCGACCTGCCCGACCGCACTGTCGCGGGGCTCAAGGCCCGCACTTTCGAGGTGCTGGACGCGGCCTACGCCGACGGGGTCCGTTACGTCGACGCCGCCAGGTCCTACGGCCGGGCCGAGGAGTTCCTGGCGGCCTGGCTGGCGGACCGCGGTCACGCCGACGTCGTCGTCGGATCGAAATGGGGCTACCGCTACACCGGAGGCTGGCGGCTCGACGGTGGCGTTCAGGAGGTCAAGGAACATTCGCTGGCGATGTTCACCAGGCAGCTCAGAGAAACGCGCGGCTACCTGGGAGACCGCCTGGCGCTCTACCAGGTGCACTCGCTGACCGAGGACTCCGGCCTGCTCAGCGACGACGCACTGCTCGGCGCCCTGGCCGGCCTGCGCGCCGACGGCGTCCGGATCGGCTTGTCCACGAGCGGTCCGCGGCAGGCCGACACCTTGCGCCGGGCTATGGCGGTGACGGTCAGCGGCGACCCGCTGTTCTCGGTCGCCCAGGTGACCTGGAATCTGCTGGAACCGACGGTGCAGACCGCCGCCGCCGAGGCAGCGCGGGCCGGCTGGGCAGTGCTCGTTAAGGAAGCCGTGGCAAACGGCCGGCTCGCTCCGGGCGGCGACGCAGCCGGGCCAGGCTCGCCGCTCGCCGCCGCAGCAGCCACCGCCGGCGTCACCCCGGACGCAGTGGCGATCGCCGCTGCGCTGGCGCAGCCGTGGGTCACGGTTGTCCTGTCCGGCGCGGTCTCACCGGCCCAGCTCGACGCGAACCTCGCCGCGCTGTCGCTGGCTGAGCCCGCGAGCCAGCTGACCGAGACGATGGCCGAAAGCCCGGCCCGCTACTGGGCCGAACGCTCCGCGCGCCCTTGGTCGTGACAGACACAGCCGTGACAGGCACAGCCCTGACAGGCACAGCCCTGACAACACCGCCCCGGCGACCTTAGAGCAGCGCCTTCACGCAGACTTCGCCCCCGGCTCAGGTCAACGACAACCCGTTCCCGGTGCCGCCAGTGGTGAACGAGCCGCTGCCAGCCCAGTAACGGTTAGCGATAGCGGGCGGGAGGGACCCTGGTCCCTCCCGCTCGCGTGTGCTACCAGCGCTGCGCTACCCGGACAGGCGCGCCGAGGCGAGCACTCGTCCGTCGGCCAGCAGCCAGAGCAGGATTTCGCCGTCGAGCCGCTCAGTCACCACTTCCGGCGTGCAGTCCGGCAGGATCGCGCGGTGGTATTCGATCTCGGCCACCGACGGCACCCACTCGCCTCCGGCTAGCTCGTCCTCCACTACCGCCCAGTGCACGGCGTTGGTGACATGCCCCGCAGTGTCGAAGTCCACGGCACGCAGCGGCCATGCTCGTGGCGGCGATGTGATGCCTACCCCGTTTCGGTCACTACTGGTGGTGGCGGGACGCGGATGGGACAGACGAGCGGACACCACATGCCCGCCGGCTGATCCGCCGTAGGCGGTCAGGAACTGAGCCGACAGCGGCACCGGCCGGCCGTCGGCCGCGGATACCGCCGCCCAGACGGCGGTGGCCTGCACAAGGGGTGCACCGTCGGCGCCGGACAGCGTCGTGGTCCGCTCGGCCCAGCGGGGTCCGGTGCCGGAGCAGAACGTCGCCACCCGGAGGCGGTCGCCCATGGCCGGGAGCGCCCGGATTCGCAGCTCGCAGCGGCGGACGAGCCAGACGACCGGCTCGGCGAGGCCGGAGTCAGCCAGGTCGTCCTCGGCTGCGATCTGCAGGTAGCGGGCCAGTGCGTCAAGCCGGAGCCGCCCGGACGGCGTCACGTCAGTGCTCCGGACGATGCGCCGGGCCGCGTAGACCCGGCCGCTGGCCGGCTCGGGCCGGAACGTCTCCATCCGGGCATTCTGCCGTGCTCTGGGTGGCTGGCAGGCACGGGCCTCGTGATCGGACAGGCCCGGGCAGGGCGCCGATCGCCGGACAAAACGGGGTGGCCTGCGGCACAATGACCCTGCGCGGAGCCGTGCGCTGACTACCCCGCCCGGTACGGTAAGAAAGAGGCCATGAAACCCGCTGAGCTGCAGCTGCTCACTTCCCTTGAGGATCGCCACTGGTGGTACAAGGAGCGGCGCGCCATCCTGGCCCGTGAGCTGCGACGACTTCCGGTTACCGGCCAGGCGCTGGACATCGGCGCGGCCGGCGGGGGTAACACCAGGGTCCTGCAGAGCCACGGCTGGCGGGCGCTCGCGCTCGAGTACTCAGATTCGGTGGCCGACGTCGCCAAGGCCCGCGGGATCAGCGCCATCCGGGCCGACGCGAGGGACCTGCCGCTGGCCTCGGGCACCTGTGACCTGGTGACCGCTTTCGACATCCTCGAGCACATCGACGAGGACTACCTGGCGGCTGCGGAGATCGGCCGGGTGCTGAAGCCGGGCGGCACTGCCCTGATCGCGGTCCCGTGTGACATGGCCCTGTGGTCAGCGCACGACGACGAGGTCGGGCACGTGCGCCGTTACACCAGGCCGGAGCTGGTCAACGTCATGCAGAAGGCCGGGCTGACGGTCGAGAAGGTCTGGAGCTGGAACGTGCTGCTCCGGCCCGTGGTTGCACTGCGCCGCAAGTCGTCTACTGGCAGTGACCTGGACGAGGTCCCGCCGCTGATCAACACGGCGCTCACCGGGGTCATCGTGGCAGAGCGCTACCTGCCGACGAAGTCGCTGCCAGGAGTCTCGCTGTTCCTGCGCGCTCGCCTACCCTGAGCGGGCTAGCTCGGCTGGTCCGGGTATGGGGCGGCGTTGCGCAGCCTGCAGCCGCTGCACTCGACCGTCGAGCGGGTGACGCGACGCCAGAACAGCCAGATAGACGGCATGATCCTCAGCTCGATCCCAGCCCTGGCATGACAGCCGATCAGGTCGTCGACGGCTCGCGAGCCAGCCGCTCCGCCGGATAGTCCGCGCCCACCGGGCACATAATCCCGCGGCCGGCCGCCAACCGCTACGACGATGTGACCATGACCGACTGGATATTCCAAGGCAACGGCAAGCAGCACGACCTCGATGCCGCGATAGCTAAGTCGCGGCTGCAGTCGTGGCGGACGCCGCGTTACCGGGACCGGACTGCTGCCGGCGATCGCGTATGGCTGCAGGTTGTGGGCAGAGACGAGCCCGGAATCTATTACGTGGCAGCGATCACGGCGCCTACCTACGAGGACCCGGACTGGCACGCTGGCGACTCGCCGTACGCGCGGTGGCGGACCGGCATCCGGTTTGCCTACCGCATCGATCCGCCGTTGCTCAGAGTGGAGTTGCTCGCAACTGCGGCGCTGGCCTCGTTCCGGCCATTCCGCGGCTTCCAGGGGTCGAACGTGCCGCTGCCGCGGGACGCGGCGGCAGCACTGTGGGAACTGGCCGCGCCGCGCCTGGAACCGCTCGGACCGGGCAGGCCGGCTTCAGATACCGCGGCGAAGGGACGGTGACTATCGTGGCTGTGAACTTGGGCTGGCCATGCTGGCCGCCGTGGCCCTTCCCGCCTGCAGGACCTGGCTGGCCTTTCGCTGCCCATACGACTGCCCTTGGTGCGGGTTTTGGGCTTTCAGCCGCCGGTTCGCTGAGCCGTGTCTACGATGCGGCGGTATGCACATAACTGACTCGGCAAGGGCTGCCGCACGCAGTCGCAGGTATTTCTGCTCGCTTACGTCTCTGGCGGCACTTACCGCGATTGCGGTCTTCACGATGTGGACCGGCCCGGCTGGCGCCGGAGCCGCGGCCAGCCGTCCCGCGGCGGCGCAGACGGGTATCGTCCCGCCGAAGAACCCGTCGCGGAGCCTGGCGCCGAGCCCGGATTTCATCGGGCAGGGCAGCTGCGCCAGCAGCAGCAACGGCAGGGCCTGCAATCGAGAGGTGCTTAAGGCGATCGCGCATGCGCGGAAGGTGCTGGAGAAGATGGGCGGCATGTCGTTCTCCCTGACGGCCTACCTGAAGCTGACACCCGCGGAGCAGCTATTCGTCACTGCTGACCTTGAGCGGACGGAACGCGGGCTGCCGCCGGCCACGGTCCTGAGCAGGTCACTTGACCGGGTCGCCCAGCTCGGGGCGCGCCGCGACGAGGACCCGCCGCTGAGCCGGGTCCCGGCTCGTCTTCCCGGTGGCGGGCAGGTCGTGGGCCTCGGCGGCAACTGGGCCGGAGGCTTGCCTAACGCTCTTGGTGCCGACTACGGCTGGATGTATGACGATGGCCTGCGTAGCCCGAACGAGGACTGCAGCAAGCAGGACCGCTCCGGCTGCTGG
Source organism: uncultured Actinomycetota bacterium (assembly GCA_963831615.1). Lineage (GTDB taxonomy): Bacteria > Actinomycetota > Actinomycetes > Streptosporangiales > Streptosporangiaceae > JAJYUU01. Next base: position 643,279 of record CAWHQU010000013.1, read on the forward strand.
GGGCACCGCGACAACATTCTCGGCACGTTCAGCAGCAAGACTGCGTGCGGCGGCGGTGCCAGCGCTCTGGCGATGGGTGCCGGATCCGTGGCCAGCCATAACAGCCGGACCGAATTGTTCGCCGGCGTCTGCGGGCGTGCCCCGACCGACGTCGTGCTGACGTGGGCCAAAGCCAAGTCACTCCTCGGCATCAAGCGCCACAAGTAACGAAGGGGTCGCGGTACCGTCTGGCTATGACCATCGAGCCCGACACCAAGGACTGGACCTGGGTGCTGCGGCGGCCCTGCCCGGAATGCGGCTTGGACACCCAGGGCTTCTCCCGCGAGGAGATCGGCGCGATGATTCGCGCCAATGCTGCGGCGTGGCAGCGCGTCCTGACCGGCCCGAGTGATCCGCGCCGGCGCCCATCACCTGCGAAGTGGTCGGCCCTGGAGTATGGCTGCCATGTCCGCGATGTGCTGCGGCTGTTTGAGCAGCGGCTTACTTTGATGCTTACCCGCGACGGGCCGCAGTTCCCCAACTGGGATCAGGACGCTACAGCAGTCGAGGGCCGCTATGGCGAGCAGGACCCCGTCGTGGTGGCTGCGGAGATGGCCGCGGCAGCCGAAGTGATCGCAGCGCACTTCGACGAGATTGTCCCCGGCCAATGGCAGCGCACCGGCAGCCGCAGCGACGGAGCGGACTTCACCGTCGAGTCCTTCGGGCGGTACTTCATCCATGACCCGGTCCATCATCTATACGACGTCACCGGCACCCGGTGAGCCACCCGGTAACAGCCCGCAGCACCAGAAACGGATGGTCCGCTATTCCGCCGGCTGGTTACCGGACGGCGGTGCCGATGAGCCCGTTCCTTGTCACGAGTGAGGCCAGCTCGTTCTCGTCCATCTGGTCGGCGTCTTCTGGCCGCAGCGGCAGCACTAGGTAGCGGGTCTCGGAGTTGGCGTCCCAGACCCGGATCTGGGTGCTGTCGGGTGGCTGGTAGCCCGAACTCGGCTAGCACGGCGCGCGGCTCGCGCACTGCCCGCGACCGGTAGGCGAAGCTCTTGTACCAGCTCGGCGACGGCCCGAGCAACGCAGTCGGGTAGCACGAGCAGAGCGTGCACACAATCATGTTGTGCACGGCCGGGGTGTTCTCGACTGCTTTCAGCAGGTACCCCTGGGCACCGGCGCCGAAGCCGAGTTCGGCGGCCGCCGCGTTGCCGTCAGCCAGCAGGCGATCACGGTAGCCCGGATCCGTCCAGGCACGAGCGACCATCCGGGCGCCATTGACCGGTGAGGCTGAGGTAAACACCCGCTCAAGGATGTCGTCGAGCTCGTCGTCGGTCGCAAGCCCCGCGGCGATCAACCGCTCTTCGAGCCTGCGGACCCTGGCGGCCACCGGAAGGTCGCCGTGCTCGCCGCTCACCGAACCTCCTCCAGGTAGGACTCCCACAGGTCGAGAAAGACTGAATGCGACCCCGAACCCCACAGCTCAGCCGCGCTGAAACGCACAGCGTAGACCGGCTCGGCACGCAACACGCCGCGGACCGCCTCGTCCGGCAACTGCCAGGTCGCGCGGACCTCGACGACTTCGCCTACATGACCGCGCGCATACCGCGGCAGCCTGGTATGACCGTCAGGATCCGCCGGCCGGGCCCGCACCCGGGCACCAGCGGCGAACCTAGTCATCGGCCAGCAGCTTCCGCTCGACCAGCAGCATCTCTGCCGCCCGCAGCCAGCGCTCGTAGTAGGACATCGTCAGGTACTCCGCAGGCGGGATCCGCTCGATGGCGTCGCGGAGATCATCGAACGCGGCATTGATCACCCCGCGCCGCTGCAGCACCCGGATGATCGCATACACCCGGGCTTCCCAGTCGGCGTGGAAAAACTGCCCGTCATCCTCGACGGGCACCGGCCCGAACCCGGTCTGCCCGCCCATGTCGTGCACCCTGCTCACCGGGCCTACGCTATCGCGTCGGCAGCCTCGCGTGACTTCCCCGAAGCCAACCCGCACCCTGTCGCTCGATGAGTTCACCGCCGATATCCTGGCCACCGATGGCGCCGCCCAAGCCAGCCTGTTTGCCAGCGTTGGAGCGGGCAGGTTCGCCGACGAGCTCGCCATCGAGCGGAGCAGGCGATGGCAGTACGTGTGACCGAGTTCGAGGTCCTGGGTCCGTGGTCGCTGCAGACCAGCAAGCGGTTCTGGGAGGGCTTCACTCCCGCAGCGTTGGCAGGCGGGCAACCCAGGCCGCGGCTGCGCACGGCGTTTCCTGTCGAGGGTGACTGGCACCGCGCCGAGGCGGAGGTGACCCAGGCCGGGGATACCGCGCGCCTCGTGCTGGCTGGCGACGGCGATCTTGAGGCTGCCGCCGCGCAGGTGCGCCGGTTCCTGGCGCTGGATGTCGACGGGCGTGGCTGGCCGGAGGTAGGCCGCCGTGACCCGGTTATCGCCGACACGCAGGCGCGACTGCCCGGACTGCGGCCGTGCGGCTTCCATTCCCCTTACGAGGCTGCCGCGTGGTCGGTACTGTCGCAGCGGCTGCGCATCGTGCAGGCCGCCCGGCTGCGCGCTGAGCTGATCGACCGCTACGGCGAGGATGGCGCGTTCCCGCCGCCGCATACCTTGGCCAGGCTCGACCTGGATCTTCCGGCCCGTAAAGGTGAGTATCTGCGAGCAGTCGCCGAGGCAGCGCTCGAAGGCCTGCTGGACGGGGCAGCGCTGCGCGCTCTGGACCCCGGCCAGGCCGTCCAGCGCGTGCAGCAGGTCAAGGGCCTCGGCCCGTTCGCAGCCGAACTGGTCGTACTCCGCGGCGCGAATGCCCCCGACGCGCTGCCCCACCACGAACGCCGCCTGGAGGCCGAGATTGCCGAGCAGTACGGCACTGGCCGCAGCCTCGCCGAAATCTCGCAGGCGTGGCGGCCCTACCGCACCTGGGCCGCCGTCCACCTCCGCGTGTTGCGCGAGCAACGCACCGGCCCGATCGCCGACCGCTAAGTGGCCTCTGGCGGGGCGGACCGGTCATTTCCTGACTAGCCGGACACTGCGATGAGGGCTAGCCCTGGTCCCGCCACCTCACCAAACTGGCCCTGACCAGGGAGAATCTGCGCGCGGATAGACTCCGGAGGTTGGCTGTCTTGCCAGAGCGGACCGGTGATGACCGGTTGACGGGGGAACAGGCAGCACTGCGGCTGGTGGCCCGCGCCGCGGGACGAGACCCTGTCGTCGAATGCCGGCGTGGTGAACCCCGGCCGTCCGGCAAGCAATGAGCCGCGCAACCTCACGACGCGGACCTGGCCGGGCGTGCAGGCTGGTGCAAGCGACAGCGACACATCGTTCGCCAGCATGAGCGGAGCGCACCTAATGCGGCACGCGGTTGACCTGCAGACACCGGACATCAGCAGGCTGCCAGCAGCCTTGCTGCGCGATAACTGCCCGTGCGCGGACTGCCGCGACACGGTGAGCGGACAGCGGCTCATTGCCATCACCGACCTGGCACCACAACTGTCGGTAACAGCGACGGCGCTGGAACCCGACGGACTGCACATCACTTTCGGGCCCGACGGCCACCGGGCGGTATTCACACAGGAATGGCTAGCGAGCCTGACCGCGACGGCCGTCGGAGGCCGCAGCGAGGATACCCGGCAGCTCTGGCGGGCGGCCGACTTCCCCGAAGGCCCGCCCAGCGCCGAGTGGGCTGATTACCAGGCCGGCGACGCGACCAAGCTGAGCTGTCTGCGCCGGCTGCTGGCGAGCGGATTCATGCTCCTTCGCGGCGCGCCGCCGCGGGATGGCACGGTGCTGAGCGTCGCCGGCAGTTTCGGCTATGTCAGAGAGACCAACTACGGCCGGTTGTTCGACGTAAGAGTCGAGGAAACGCCTGCCAATCTCGCCTTCACCGGCCTGCCTATCGGGCCGCACACAGACAATCCCTACCGCGATCCGGCGCCGACAGTGCAGCTGCTGCACTGCCTGGTCAACGCGGCCGGCGGCGGTGAATCCGGACTGCTCGACGGTTACACAGCCGCAGCCATACTGCGCGGCGAGGACCCGGCTGCGTTCGACTGCCTGACCACTACACCGGTCACCTTCCGGTACACCGACGCCGGCGCCGAGCTGTCCGCGACCCGGCCGATGATAGGCCTGACCGCGGCCGGACGTATCTGCGAGATCCGCTACAACAGCCGGTCGCTGCAGCCGCCCGCGGCCAGGTCTGACAGCGACGGGGCCGGGCAGCTGACCGAGTTCTACCGCGCTTACCGTGTGTACGCGATGATCCTGCTGCGGCCCGAGCTAACGCTCCGCTTCAATCTCTTGCCCGGTGATTGCATCGTGTTCGATAACACCAGGCTGATGCATTCCCGCACCGGTTTCGCTTCCACCGGGCGGCGGCACCTGCAGGGCTGCTACGCCGACATCGACGGCGTCGAATCGACCGTAGCCGTACTAGCCAGGCGTGCCGAAGCGACGGCCTGAGAACGCCGGCGAACCGAGAGAACGCCGTCGCAGGCGACCACCCCGGCCCGGCCACAGGTACCGTAGCCGTTCGGCACGCTGAGGCGACGCCTCCTGCTCAGGCTGCCAGCCCGGGCGGAAGCTTTCGCCGGCCGGTCAGGCCAGCAGGCCCCGGACCCCCATCGCAAGTCGCTCATAGTCGGACGGCTGGTTGTACACCTGGGCCGAGAGCCGGATCGTTCCGCGACCGTTCCAGCAGCCGATCGCCATCTCCACCCCGGCCTGCGCCATCCGGTCCCGCAGCTTCAGAGCCTCCTCAAGGCTGTCGAGCGTGCCAGGTGGCAGCCGCACCAGAGCCATGCTGAGGCCCGGATCATGGCGCAGGTCGTCCGCCGGGAGGCCAAGGATCTCAGCCACCCTTGACTGCGCCCAGCCGGCTAGTGCTTCATTGTGAGCTCGCACCCGGTCCATGCCGAGGGACGCGAGCACCTGGAGCGATTGCGGCGTTGCCAGCCACGCTGACAGGTCGTCGGTGCCGACCGAGTCGAACGAGCTCGGGTACCCGTCGGGTTCGTTCCAGGACACGATGAGGGAGCGGATCTCCTCGCGGCGCTGGGGCGAGACCCAGAGCGCACCGCTACCCGCCGGAGCGCAGGCCCACTTGTGCATGTTGCCGACCCAGAAGTCTGCCCCGAGGCCAGGCACGTCCAGCGAGAGCATGCCGGGCGCATGCGCTCCGTCGACAAGCACCCGCGCGCCAGTGCGATGGGCCAGCCTGGTGATCTCCTCGACCGGAAACCGCCGCGCTGTGGCAGACGTCACCTGGTCGGCAACGACCAGCCGGGTGCGGTCGGTGCAGTGCCCGGCGAAGGCTGCCACCACCTCGTCGTCGCTGCTGTGGTACGGGATGCTCGCGACCACCCGGCGTGCCCCGGTCCGGGCGCACAGCCGGTCGAGCGCATAGGACACGGCGCCGTAGGCGTGATCGCTCGACAGCACCTCGTCGCCAGCACGCAGCGGCAGGGAATGCGCGATCGCCGAGACACCGGCGCTGACGTTGCTGACGAACGCGAGGTCATCGGCATCGGCGCCGAGGAACCGGGCTACCTCGGCTCTCGCCGCGACGATCAGCCCCGGAAGTTCGCGGGTGAACCACCGCATCGGGTTGACGGCCATCTGCCGTCTGATCTTGTCCTGCGCTTCCAGGACCGAGGCGGGAACGGCGCCGAAGGAGCCGTGGTTGCAATGAGCTACCTCGGGGTCCAGCAGCCAGAGCCGGCGTACGTCGTCCCAGTCCTCGCCCCAGATCGGATTCGTGCCCATTGACCGCCCTCCTCGCCTCGCTGCCGCCAGCCCAGTGTCGAGGTGGTCACCGGGATCGTGCAATTCGCCTCACGGCGGCGAAGCCGGAAGGAGCTGGGCATTAAGCGCCGCCGTCAGCCATTGCTCGTAGCGGCGGGGCTTCCAGCCCCGGTCGGTGACCAGCAGCCGGTAGACCTCAGGGGACATCAGCGCATGGACGATGTCCGCGGCGTCGCGTTCGGACAGGCCTGGCCGCAGCAGTCCAGCTCGGGCCAGGAGCCGGACGATCTGCCCCTGGCCGGCGTCGCGCCGGAGGGTGTACTCGGCAAGCAGAGCCGCGGCGTCGGCATCGGATCCGGCGGCGCTGACGAGGATGCGATACAGATCGCCGGTTCGGCTGTTGATGGCTACGCAGATCCGCGTGAAGCCGGCGAGCTGCTGACGGGGATCTGATTCCGCGAGCAGCCGGGCGACCTCCGGGCGCTCCTGCACTGGCACGGCTTCGTCGTCCCCGGCGATGGACGTGTCTAGCACGGCGGTCAGGATCCCGAGCTTGCCGGGAAACAGCCGGTACACAGTGGCTGGCGGCACATCGGAGCGGTCGCTGATCGCCTCGATTGTCGTCGCCGCATAGCCGCGTTCGAGGAACAGGCTTCGTGCGGCCGCCACGACCGCGCGGCGGGCCAGGCGGGTCCGCGCCTGGCCAGGTTTTCCGGCACCCGGCCGATGCTCCTTGACGTCACTAGCCACGCGAGTGATATTACTATTCTCATATTGAGAGTGCCGCTATCACATTGGCGAGGTGTCCGGTGACATCCTCAGCACCCCGGCAGGAACCTGTCGGCCTGGGCCGGTCAGCCGTCGCGGTCATCACCGCGGCGTGGGGTACGACCCTCGGCGGTACGTTCGGCTGCCTGCTGCCGTACCTGCTGGGCGACTGGCAGTGGCATCAGCCGCTCCCCTACTGGGCGATCGCCAGGGTGGCCGGCGGATTCCTCATCACTGCCGGGATGGTGCCTATTGTCGTGTCGTTCGTCGCCTTCGGCCAGGCGCGGGGAACCCCGGTGCCGGTTGCATCTCCGCCGCGCCTGGTCGTGCGCGGTTTCTATCGCTACGTGCGCAACCCCATCTACGTCGGCTTCCTGATTGTGCTAGCCGGTGAGGCGCTGCTGTTCGGCTCGCGCGCCATGGCCGAGTACGCGGCGATCGCCTGGTGCATCGGGGCTGCCGCGGTCCGCTGGTACGAGGAGCCGGCTTTGACGCGCAAGTTCGGGCCCGAGTACGCGGCCTACCGCAGGGCCGTCCGCGCCTGGATCCCGCGCCTGCATCCGTGGTCACCCAGGTCAGCAGCTGTCAGGGGAAGCGCACGCTGATGTCCAGGCCGCCCTCCCGGCGCGGGTTAGCGGCCAGCGCAGCGCCGTGGACTCCGGCGATAGCGCTGACAATGGCCAGCCCGAGTCCGTGTCCGCCAGCCTGGCTGACCTGCTGAAAACCGCGCCGCTGACTGCCTTGCCGGTGGAACGGCTGGAACAGGCGGTCCACCTCGTCGACAGCGACGAGCGGTCCGGTGTTGCTGACGGTAATGACGGCGAGCCCGTCTGTGATCCCGGTGGAGATCTCGACCCAGCCGCAGTCCGTGTTGTGCCGGATCGCGTTGCCGACCAGATTCGCGATCAGGCTCTCAGCGAGGGCCGGGTCGCCTGTGGCCGGCGCGGCCGATAGCGCCGCATCGATCCGGAGGTCGCGGCGTTCTGCCTCCTGATGGCAGTCCAGGATGACTTTCCCGGCGACATCGGCGAGATCGAAAGGCTGCCAGCGCTCGATCTCGCGCTCGCTGCTGGCCAGAGTGAGCAGCGAGTCGATGAGCCGTTCCTGCTGGTCGTTCCACCGCAGCGCTTTCTCGCAGGCGGTCCGCAGCGTCTCCGCGCTGGCGCCGGTGTCGGCGAGTGCGACCTGGAGCACGGTTTTCTCCGCGGCAACCGGGGTGCGCAGCTCGTGGGACGCGTTTGCCACGAAGTGCCGCTGCGCCTGGAAAGACGTCTCCAGCCGCCCGAACAGGCCGTCGAGTGTGTCGCCGAGCTGCCTGAACTCGTCGTCTGGCCCGTCGATGGCGAGGCGCTGGTGCAGGTTCCTGGCCGAGATGTCGCGCGCCGTCGCCGTGATCGTCCGCAGCGGCCGGAGCACCCGGCCGGCGATCAGCCAGCCGATGCCGACCGCCAGGACAGCCACGACCGCGACCATGGCCAGGCCAGCCAGGTTCTGCTTGGCGTCATGAGCGATGGTGCCCGCGAAGGACAGCTGGTCATACTGGCCGCAGAGATCCGGGTGGCTGGGCGTACCCGGCGCCGGGGCGCAGCTGGTCCTGACCAGGAAGTTCGGCTTGAAGATCACCGCGATCGCGCCTACGGCGACGCAGGAGAGGCCGAAGACGCCGGCGTAGAGCAGCGCGAGCTGCGCCCGCAGCGTGCGCCTCGGCAGACGCGGCGCCACTGCGGCAGGTCTGGCCAGGCGCATCACAGCTCTCCGATCTGGTAGCCGCTCTCGCGGACGGTACGGATGAGCGGCGGCTCGCCGAGCTTCGCCCGCAACCGACGCATCGTCTGCTTGACCGCAGTGGTGAAGGGGTCAGCTGCCTCGTCCCAGACTCGCTCCAGCAGCTCCTCCGCCGAGATCACCCGGCCGCTTGCGGCAAGCAGGTACTCCAGCAGCGCGAACTCCTTGGGGCTGAGGTCCAGACGGCGGCCAGCGCGTGTTGCCACCCGGCGACTCGGATCGAGAGTCAGGTCGGCGTGCTCAAGGACTGGCGGCACCGATGCTGCCGGGCGGCGCCCGATGGCACGGATTCGCGCGACGAGCTCTGTGAAGTCGAAGGGCTTGGCAAGGTAGTCGTCGGCACCGAGGTCCAGACCTTCCACGCGGTCCCTGACCGTGCTGGCCGCCGTGAGCATCAGCACCCGGCTGCCCGACTGCTCTCCCGCCAGCTTCCGGCAGATCTCGTCCCCGTGGACTACTGGCAGATCCCGGTCAAGCACCACCACGTCATAGGGCGTGATCCCGAGGTGGTCGAGGGCGGCAGCGCCGTCCAGCACCACGTCGACCGCCATGCCCTCGCGCCGTAGCCCGGCCGCGATCGCCGTGGCCAGGTCCTCGACATCCTCTGCTACCAGAACCCTCATGACCCCGCCCGCATCCCTCTCCGCACCGCCTTGCGTCACCCGAGGTTAGGCGACGACCTGAACCGAGAATGGCAGGCCAGCGGTATCAGCCCGGTGTCACGCGTAGCCGTGATGTCCGACCTGCCGCGCGTCGGGCGTTCGCTTAGGTAGCTGAGCCGCCGGTTGCCAGGCGCATGAGGTCGGTGCCGAGGTCGATTGCAGTCTCGCTCCCGCCGTCGCTGCCAAACTCGTGCTGGTAGCTCTGCCAGGAGTTGTCGCGCACCTTGCGCGCGAAGCCGCTCTCCATCAGCAGCGCGAGCTCGACCGCGGCCCGTTCGATGCGCTCGGTCAGGGCCGGGTCACCCCAGTCTTCCGGAGCGGCGAACAGCGCTGTCGGCGCCGTCATGGATCGCAGATACGCGAACATGGCGCGCATCTGGTCATCGACGACCAGTGCGTGCCGGGCGGTTCCTGCGGTGGCCGCAAGTATCACCGGCTTGGCGATCAGCAGATCGTTGTCCAGCACGTCGAAGAACGAGGTGAACAGGCCGCTCGGGCCAGCCTTGTAGACCGGAGTGCTGGCAATGATGCCATCGGCCTGGCCGAGGACGGCGATCGCCTGCTGCAATTTCGGCTTGATGAGCTGCGTGACCAGCGCCGTAGTGATGTCTGCGGAGATCTCGTGCAACTCGACGACATCAGTGGCCACTTCGCGCCCGTTCCCGGACAAAATCGCCGCGGTCCGTTCTGCTGCGCGGTCGGCGAGCAGCCTGCTCGACGAGGGATCGCCAGTTCCCGCGCTGACCACCGCGAGCCTGAATGACTGCTGCTCCGCTCCGACGGTCATTGCTGCGAGCCTCCTTCGGCTAGCTTCATGCAGATGGTTTCCAGCTGCGCCAGTTCGCTGCGGCTCAGCGTGGCGGTCATGGCCCGCGCGACGCTGCGGGCGTGACTGCGACCGACCTCGCGCTGGACAGCTCGGCCAGGACCGGTGAGGGACAGGCGCACGCTGCGCCCGTCGGCCGGATCGGGCTGGCGCTTGACCAGGCCCCGGCCGACGAGGCGGTCAACCAGGCGGGACAGCGCCGGCTGGCTGAGCAGGACATGGCGGTGCAGCTCACTGATGCGAATGGGTTCGGCGCACTTGGCCAGCGTGTTGAGCACGTCGTACTCCCGCATGGACACCTGCCCCCAGATGTCCTCGCCGGCGAACTGCTTCATCGCCGCGGCGTGCGCAGACAGCAGCGCCTCCCATGCGTTGTTGGCCAGATGCCTGCTGCCCGCGATCATGCGGCCGAGTCCTGGTACGGGGTCCCGCCGGTGACGTTGTCTCCGCGGTTCGCGTTCGGGCGCGGCTGGCGCGGAGCCTGGTCGCCGTACCTGGCTCGCACCAGGCTCGCGTGAGTCGGCGCGTCCGGAGTCTCCGGGTCACGCCTGGCCTCGGTTTCCTTGCGCAGTACCGGCACGACCTCGCCGCCGAGCAGGTCAAGCTGGTCGAGCACGGTCTTCAGCGGCAGGCCCGCGTGATCGACCAGGAACAGCTGGCGCTGGTAGTCGCCGAAGTGCTCGCGGAACGTCAGGGTCTTGTCGATCACCTCTTGCGGGCTGCCCACCGACAGCGGCGTCAGCTCGGCGAAGTCCTCCATCGACGGGCCGTGGCCGTACACCGGCGCTTCGTCGAAGTAGGGCCGGAACTCGCGCTTGGCGTCCTGGCTGTTCCTGGCGATGTACGCCTGGCCGCCGAGCCCGACGATGGCCTGCTTCTGCGTGCCGTGGCCGTAGTGCTCGAAGCGCTGCCGGTAGAACCGGATCAGCTTGATGTAGTGCTCCTTGGGCCAGAAGATGTTGTTGGCGAAGAAGCCGTCGCCGTAATAGGCGGCCTGCTCAGCGATCTCCGGGGTCCTGATCGAGCCGTGCCAGACAAACGGCGGCACGTCGTCCAGCGGCCGCGGGATCGCGGTGAATCCCTGCAGCGCCGTGCGGTACTTGCCCTTCCAGTCCACCACGTCCTCTCGCCACAGCCGGTGCAGAAGGTTGTAGTTCTCCAGCGCCATCGGCAGGCTTTCCCTGATGTCCTGCCCGAACCACGGGTACACCGGAGCCGTGTTACCCCGGCCCAGCATGAGATCCATCCGGCCCTTCGACAGGTGCTGCAGCATCGCGTACTCCTCCGCGATGCGCACCGGGTCGTTGGTCGTGATGAGCGTCGTCGCCGTGCTGAGGATCAGCTTCCTGGTGCTCGCGGCGATATAGGCGAGCAGCGTAGTCGGCGCGGATGAGAAGAACGGCGGGTTGTGGTGCTCGCCGATCGCGAACACGTCCAGCCCGACATCCTCGGCCTTCTGCGCGATCTGCACGATCGCGTCGATACGCTCCGCCTCGCTGGGTGTCTCCCCCGACACCGGATCTCGGGTGATGTCACTGACCGAGAAGATCCCGAACTGCATGCCGATTCCTCCTGCCGCTACCGCGGCCCCGCTGGCCACGGCCGTTTTGTACTTGCCCTTGGAGCCTTCGAGTTATATGCGTTTGCATGTATCTCTAGCGCCGCGGGAGGGCACGGTATTCCCGATACCGGATCAGTGCCTGCGCCGGCGGCCGCCGAGCGAGACTAAGGTCGACTTCGCCAGTTTCACCTGAGCAGAACGGAGAGCAGCGGCCAGTGCCAGCTACCCACACTGTTGAGTCGACTCCGGACACAGTGCGCTCGGGCTACCTCGACCCGGCCGCTGAACCGGTCGCCGTAATCCAGCCCGGAGACACCGTCCGCTATCCGGATACCTGGACGCATTGGGGAAACGAGGCAAAGTTCGGCATGAGCTTCGCCGACCGCGAGCCGCTCCGGCACCGCTACCCGCACGGTCCGTACTCGATGATCGGCCCGGTGGAGGTGGCCGGTGCCGAGCCGGGCGACGTGCTCGAGTGCAGCATCACCGCGTTGCGCACTATCGGCTGGGGCTGGAACTCCTTCCCGCTGGGTGTCGGAGCGTTGCCGCACGACTTCCCCGAGCCGTACCTGCATTACTTCACCTTCGACGACGCCAGGACGGTTGCTCAGTACGTGGACGGCATAACCCTGCCGTTGGCCCCGTTCCTCGGCGTGGTGGCAGCCGAGCCGGCCGGTGACGAGGCGGTCAGTGCGATCGTGTCCGGCAGTTACGGCGGCAACCTGGTGCTGCGCGACCTCGGCGCCGGAAGCCACCTGTTCCTGCCGGTGGCCAAGCCCGGCGGCCGGGCCTGGATCGGGGACGTGCATGCCCTGCAAGGCGATGGTGTGGTGGATCAGACTGCGATAGAGACCGCAGCCGAAAATCTGGAGATCCGCTATGACCTGCATAAGCAGGTCGCCCTGCGCGGGCCGCTTGGCGAGACCGACACCGCCTGGATCATTATCGGCTTCGCCGTCAGTCTTGACGACGCGCTGGTCGCCTGCCTGCGCGAGGTCATCCACTGGCTGTCCGCGGCGGCCGGCATCACCGAGGCGGAGGCGTACGCGCTGGCTAGCATGGCAGTCAGCTTCCGGGTCACCCAGTACGCCAACCAGACTGGATCCGCGTACACCTCGGTGCCGCCGAAGGCCGTGCATGGGGTCATCCCCAAGGACGTCTTTCCGGCGCACGTCCGCGACCGGGTCGGGCAGTGGCTCAGGCCATGACGCTGACTACCGCCGACCGGTTCGCGATCCTCGATGTCATCACCCGCGCAGACGACGCGGCGAGCAAGCGCGACGCCATCGCTTATGTTGCGCTGTTCACCCCTGATGCCGTGCTGGACGGCACCCAGGGCGGGTATGCCGGCCGGGAAGCACTGCGCGCCGCGGTCGGTCCTATCTGGCGCGCCGAAGGCCCGGCAACACTCCACCTCACCCTGAATCCGATTGTCGAGCCAGGCCCCGGCGATGGCCAGGCGATCGCGCGGTCGGTGCTGCTGATCATCGACGGGGCCGAGCCGCCAGTCATCCGGGCCGCTGCCGCGATCACCCAGGAACTGCGTCGCTCCGGCGGCTCGTGGCTCATAGCGCGGCGAACCGTCGCGCCCGCAGGCGGACAGCACTGACAGTCCGGGCTGTCTCAGGCCACACTTGACCATGGCCAGCCTTCCCGGCGCGGCATCCTCGGACGGCGCCGCGACGGCAGCACCGCCACCGGCGTGGTCACCGTTCCGCCATCGTCAGTTCGCGGCGATGTGGACTGCTCAGTTCGTCAGCAACATCGGCAGCTGGATGCAGACCGTCGCCGCCCAGTGGCTGATGCTGAGTCTCACTAGTTCGGCGGTATACGTCGCGCTCGTCCAGACAGCAGCGGGCCTGCCGGTAGTGCTGTTCGCCGTTCTGGCAGGAACCATCGGCGACCTGGTGGACCGACGACGCTTTCTGCTGGTGACCCAGGCATTCATGCTGGTCGCGGCCGCCGCGCTTGGTGTGCTGGCGATCGCCGGCCTGGTCACACCATGGGTTCTGCTGGCGCTCCTGTTCGCTGCCGGCACCGGGCAGGCGCTGACCTCGCCGACCTGGCAGACCTTGCAGCCGGAGTTGGTCAGCCCCGCCGAACGGCCGCAGGCGATCTCACTCGGCGCAGTGAACCAGAACCTCGCCCGGGCCATCGGCCCGGCCGTCGGCGGCGTTCTCCTGGTAGCTACCGGCGCAGGGACCGTCTTCCTCATCAACGCGGTTACCTTCGCCGCAGTGCTCGCGGTGATTTTCGCCTGGCATTCCGCCCGCCCCGCCGATACGCTCCCCCGCGAGCACGTCGGCGAGGCAGTCCGGGCTGGCGGCCGGTATATCGCCGCCAGCCCTGTGCTGCGCGTGATCCTGGCGCGGGCAGGACTGTTCATCTTCTTCGCCAGCGCCATCTGGGCGCTGCTGCCGCTCACCGCCCGGTCGGCGCTCCACCTCGGCTCCGGGGGCTACGGGCTGCTCCTCGGCAGCGTCGGCGTCGGCGCCGTGGCCGGCGCCGCCCTACTGCCGCGCCTGCGCGCACGGCTATCGCCGGACGCCATGCTGGCAGCCGGCTCCGTCGGCCTGGCCGTAGTCACGCTACTCATCGCCTATGCTCGCGTGATCGCACTGGCCGCAGTCGCCCTCGCGGTCGGCGGGGCCTGCTGGGTTATCGTGCTGTCCACGCTGAGCTCGCTGTACCAGCTATCCCTGCCACCATGGATCAAGGCTCGTGGCATGTCTTTCTACCTGATCGTTTTCCAGGGCGGTAATGCGGTCGGCAGCGCTGTCATGGGCCTGACGGCAGAACACGCCGGGTTGTCGCTGGCGCTCAGCGTCGCGGCCGCCGGACTGGCTCTCGGCCCTCTCGCCGGACTGGTCTGGCGATTCAGGCCTATCCCACCCCAGGACCTGCTACCCGCCGGAGAATGGCCAGCGCCGCACTTGGCGGGTGACCAGACCCCCGACGGCCCGGTCTTGGTCAGCGTCGAATACTGGGCCCGGCCGGGTGCCGAAAACGAGCTGATGAAGGCGCTCCAGCAGACCAGGTTCAGCCGCCGACGGACCGGCGCTAGCTCATGGCGAGCCTGGCGCGACGCCAGCGACGCGAGTCGCGTTCTCGAGCAGTTCGTCGTCGCGTCCTGGGGTGAGCATCTCCGTCAGCACGAACACGTCACCAAACGCGACCAGGACCGGCTGGACCGGGTCCGCGACCTGACCGACCCGGCACGACCGGTCGCTGTCACGCACTGGCTGACCGTTGCGCCATGACTGCCATCCTGAGCAGGCTCCGCGACCCCGGCACCAGTTTTGCGGACTCCGCCGGCGTCCTGCTCGATGCCATCGCCCGGCTGCTGCCTGACTGAGACCTGCTGATTTGCCGTCGTACGACACGTCAGGTGCCGGAACTGTTTACCGAGATTTACCGGGTGCTGTATTCCATCTTTGGCCGCCCTTGTTAGGGTAGCCTAAGCGATCTCGGGTTAGGTAAGCCTAAGCTACTTCCTCGAACGACGAATCAGACCTGCGGAGACAGAGTGGATACGAGCGAGCCTAACCGTAGCGGCCAGCGCGCTGCAGCATTGGCCCTGGCACTCGGGCTCGTTGCGGTGCCGCTGCTTGCTGCCTGCGGCTCAGCGTCGGCGCACACGCCTGCCGCGGGCTCGTCCGGGGTCTCAGCGTACTGCGCGGACGTCGGCGCCGCCCTGTCCGACGGACCCGATCCCGGCGCGGACCCGGTCGGCTACGCCGAAGCGCAGATCAAGCCGCTGCGTGCGATCAGGACTTCTGATCCAGCCCTGCGAACTGCCATCAGCGATCTCGCGACGGCCTACGCCGGGGTGTACGAGAGCAAGGGCAAGAACGCGGCGGCGACCAAAGCCGTCGCGACCGCATCCGGGAAGATCAACGCCATGTGCCCGGGAGCAGCCTTATGAAGCGCGTCAGCGCACTCGTCGCGACCGCTGCCGTGCTTGCCGCAGGGGCAGCCCTGACCGCGTGCAACAGCCCTGCGGACAGCACCGGGACGACGATCACGCTGTACAGCGGCCAGCACGAGCAGACGGCTGACAACCTGGTCAGCGCGTTCGAGCACAAGACCGGCATCCGCGTGGTCGTCCGCAGCGACGACGAGGACGTCCTCGCCGACCAGATCTCGGCGGAGGGCGCCAAGTCCCCCGCCGACGTATTCTTTACCGAGAACTCGCCGCCGCTGGAGAGCCTGCAGGCCAAGGGCTTGCTGACGCCGGTGGACAGTGCCACGCTCGCGAAGACCCCGGGCAAGTACAACTCCCCGGATGGTGACTGGGTCGGCGTGTCCGCCCGGGTCAGCGTGATCGTCTACAACCCGTCCCTGATCTCGGCCAGCCAGCTGCCCACGCACATTACTCAGCTTGCCGACCCGAAGTACAAGGGCAAGCTGGCGCTGGCGCCTGGCGAGACCGATTTCCAGCCGATTGTCACCGCCTACCAGCACGCGTACGGCACCGCCGCGACGCTCACCTGGCTGAAGGCCATCAGCGGTAACGCTGCCGGGCACATCTACCCCGACAACGAGACCATCGCCGACGAAGTGAACCGCGGGGCGGTCGCGTTCGGTGTCGTGAACCAGTACTACTGGTACCGGATGCAGGCGGAGATCGGCTCGGGCAACATGCACTCGAAGATCGCCTACTTCGCCAGCGGTGACCCCGGCTATGTCATCGACGTGTCCGGCGCAGCCGTGCTGAAGTCGAGCAAGCACGAGGCCGCGGCGCAGAAGTTCCTCGCGTTCCTGGTCAGCAGGCAAGGCCAGGAAATCATTGCCACGCCAGGCTCCGGGCCGGCCAGTCGCTCAGTTTCGAGTACCCGATAGCTTCAGGTGTGACATCGACGGCCGGAGAAACGGCGTTCAGCCAGCTCCAGCCGTATCCGATCACGGTCGCCCAACTCGGCGACGGCAGCGCGGCGATCATGCTGATGACCAAGGCAGGCCTGCTGTGAGGCGCGGGTGATGAAAACGATGCCGGCGCCGGTCGCCCAGCCCGTGGTGGCGCCGGTCCGGGCGAGGCGGACCCCGCGACCCGCCGGGCTACTGGCAATCAGCGCACTCATCGCCGCGCTGCTGGCCGTCCCGCTGGTGTTCCTGATCATCGAGTCCCGCGCGGCAGGCTGGAACACTGTCGCCGCGCAGATCGTCCGGCCGCTGACCGGAACCCTGCTGTGGAACACAGTCCGGCTGACCGTCGTGGTCACCGTGCTTTGTGCCGTTCTCGGCACCGCGACCGCGTGGCTGGTAGAGCGCACTGACCTGCCCGGCCGGCGGATATTCGCAGTGCTCCTGGTAGTGCCGCTCGCGATTCCGGACTTCGTGGTGAGCTTTGGCTGGAGTTCGCTGTTCGTCTGGGTACAGGGCTTCCGCGGCGCGGTGCTGGTGATGACGCTCGCCGTCTACCCGCTGGTGTACCTGCCCGTCGCAGCCAGCCTGCGGGCCGCCGATCCCGGCCAGGAAGAAGTGTCCCGAAGCCTCGGCGTCGGCCGCGTGCGGACATTTGTCCGCGTGACCCTCGGCCAGGCACGAGGGGCCATTCTTGGCGGCTGCCTGCTTGTCGCCCTGGTGCTGCTAGCCGAGTACGGCGCCTTCGAGATGCTTGGCTACCAGACCTTCACCACGGAGATCTTCACCAATCTTCAGCTGCCAACCGAGGTGCCCACATCCTGTGCGCTGGCCCTGGTGCTGGTGGCGATCAGCCTGCTGGTGCTAACGGGTGAGGCCCGCTGGCGAGGCCGCGGCCGGGTCGCGCGATCAGGCCCGATGACCGCCCGGGTGATGCCGCCGCTGCGCCTTGGCCGCGGCGCGAAGGCGATGTCGCTGGCGGGTGTCTGCCTGCTGATCGCGCTGGCGGTCGGCCTGCCGACAGGTGCCAGCATCTACTGGATGGTCGAGGGCGGCGTGCCATCGGTGTCCGACTCGGTGAGCGTGTCGATGCTCAGCGCAGCGTGGCATACCGCGGCCTACGGAGTATGCGCCGCCGCTGCGGACACACTGCTTGCCCTGCCGCTCGCTGTGCTGGCCATCAGGCACTCCGGCGCCGTCCGGCTCTTCCTCGAGCGCAGCACCTACCTCGTGCTTGCCATGCCCGGTGTCGTCATTGCGCTGGCGCTGACCTACTTCACCGAGCAGTACCTCGGCAGCGCCGGATACCAGACGGCGCCGCTCCTCGTCCTCTGTTACACGATCATGTTTTTCCCGCTCGCGCTGGTCGGGGTCAAAGGCCGCCATCGCCAGGGCTCCCGCAAGCCTCGACGAAGTCGCCCGCTCACTCGGCCACAGCCGGCTCGCGGCGTTCAGCCGCGTCACGCTCCGGCTTGCCGCACCCGGCCTTGCAGCCGCCTTCTGCCTGGTCTTCCTCGAAGTCGTCACCGAGCTCACCGCCACGCTCATCCTGGTACCGACCGGCGTCCAGACCCTTGCTACTCAGTTCTGGCAGTACCAGTCCAGCCTGTCCTACGCACAGGCAGCACCGTTCGCCCTGGTGATGATCGCCGTCGCCGCCCTGCCAAGCATTGTGCTCGGCCGCTTTTTCACCCGCTCGGCGCAGGCGCAAGAATCGGACGCATGAGGCAGCTAGCGGTAACCGGCCTGCACAAGGCATTCGGCACGCATGCGGTGCTGACGGGCCTGAGCCTGGACGTGTCGGCAGGCGCGTTCGCCGCCATACTCGGCCCGTCGGGCAGCGGCAAGACAACGCTGCTGCGCGTGCTGGCCGGCTTCGAGCGCGCGGACGCCGGCACCGTCACGATCGGGGAACGGGTCGTCGACAGCCCGGCCGGGTTCGTGCCGCCTGAGCGCCGCAAGATCGGCTACGTGCCGCAGGAAGGTGCTCTCTTCCCGCACCTGACGGTGGCAAGCAATGTCGGCTTCGGGCTGCCCGCGCGCGAGCGGCGCAGTCCGCGCACCGCGGAACTGCTCGACGCGGTGGGGCTGAGCGGGATGGGCAGCCGGTATCCGCACCAGCTGTCGGCGGGACAGCAGCAGCGCGTCGCGCTGGCCCGTGCGCTCGCGATCCAGCCCGACATCGTCCTGCTTGACGAGCCGTTCACCTCACTCGACGCCCACCTGCGCGCGAGCGTCCGCGCCGACGTGCACGGGATCTGCAAAGCGGCGGGAACGACGGCGATCCTCGTCACGCATGACCAGGATGAGGCGCTCTCGATGGCCGATCACATCGCAATATTGCGGGACGGCCGCATTGTCCAGTACGCAGCGCCGCAGAATCTCTACAGCATGCCCGCAGATGCCGCTCTGGCTCGCTTCGTCGGGGAGGCGAACCTGCTTGACGGCCAGCTCCCGGACGCTGGCGCGCCTGGCATGGTGGAGACCGTTCTCGGTCCGCTGCCGCTGGAGCCGTACTGCGCGGCGGCCACTGGCCCCGGCCCGGTTACCGTCCTGCTCAGGCCAGAGCAGCTTGAGCTGGTCGCGGGCGTAGCGAGTCCGGCTGGTGAGCCTGGCACCCTGGGCGGCCATGTTGTCGGCTACGAGTACTACGGGCATGACGCGGTCGTCCGGGTGAAGCCGGACGGCCCGGCCGCTATTCCCGAGGTCATCGTCCGCACCGTGGGCGGCCCCCAGCTGGCTGTGGGCGCCGCGGTGACGGTTCGAGCCCGCGGTCCGGTGGTCGCCTGGACTCGCTAGGCGGGATCCTGTCAGCCGCCGAGCGCGCTGACCATATTCATGATCGTGACCATCTGCGGAGCACTCTTGACCGCGAAGTCGGGGCCGTCATATCCCCACCAGTCCCAGCATCCTTCCGGGTTGACCGGCACCACGCTCGCGATCGCCTGCGGATACAAGACGACGAGGTCGTTTGTATCTGCGTAAGAGTCAAGGTTGGCGAGCTCGGGGAATTCGTCGCCTAGCAAGTACTGCCCACTGAGGCAGCCGTGCAGGGCCACCACCAATGTGCAGGCAGCGCCGCTTGCGCACGACGGCGGCGTGTACAGCAGGCCGGTGTTGTCCATGCTGAGCGCAGGAGCGCTGCCGCCGGGCGCGTAGGGGTTCTGGCTGAAGGAGGTGAGCGTGCCCGCCGGAGTCCGGGTGTTCCGCGGGTTGATATGGCCGAGCCAGTGCGTGAGCATCTCACCCTCGGGATCGTCACCGCAGTTGATGAGGAACGGAGGGCTGGTTAGCGGGCACGCCACCACGCCGTCCGGCGTCGGCCAGCCATGGCCTGCCGGATCCCAGTTGTGATACTCCACGTCGGCGCCGAAGTGCTGATAGAAGTCGACGCCTGAGTCAGAGACGACAGCGTTGACTACCGGGTCGAGAGTGCCGTGGTAGACGTAGATCGGCTTGCCGACCAGATTCGAGACCGGATCGATCTTCCCTTGCGCCGCCCAAGTGACCGCTTGCTGTTCCAGAGCGGGCAGGCTGGCGCCGACGTCGCAGGTAGCGAAATCGATCACATTTCCCTGTCCGCAGTCATACGGTCCGGCAGCGACGATCCCGGCGCCGTCGATAGTGGCCGAGTACGCAACTTGCAGCTGCGTGGCCATGAAGCCGCCGGACGACACTCCGGTCACGTAGACGCCGGTGATGTCGAGCCTTGGCAGCGCAGAGGTGGCTTGCGCCGGGCTGGCGACGGTAGCGAGTGCGCTCGCTGCCAGCGCGACCACGAGCCCGCCCGAGATCGATAAGCCCTTCGCCCTTAGTTTCATGCTGGCTCCTTTTGCTGTGCGCAGGCTGTTGCGGAAGCGGGCAACTATGCCAACCGATCGACTCTCCCAAACAATCGATCGTTTGGCCTTGTAGACAACTGTCCGCTTAGCTGCGTAGCGTGTCAATCAAACGTTCGTTTGAGCTCTTCGGTGGCAGCCGCGAACGCGGGAGGGGGCCAAGGTGACCGAAGCTCTGGCTGCCCGCATGGCCGACTGGCATCCCCGTCGCCTGGAGGCAGTAACCGCTGAACTCCCTGTGGGCGTGACGCCGCCGGGAACCAGGGGCCACATACTGCACGCGGCGCTACGCCTGTTCTCGGAATACGGCTTCCACGGCGCCTCGGTGCGGCAGATCGCTGCCGAGGTCGGCATCAACCCGGCGACGTTGTACGCCCATTACCCGTCCAAGGAGCACATCCTGGCCGAGCTCGTGCTCGTCGGCCACCAGGAGCTCGACCGGCGGCTGGAGAGCGCGCTTGCCGCGGCGCTACCCAGTCCGGCCGCTCAGCTCGCGGCTCTGGTCCGCGAGCACGCGCTTATCCACTGCGACTACCCACTGCTTGCACTGGTCGCTAATGCCGAGTTGCACGCACTGACGGCCCAGGCAGCGGCTCCCGCGCTGGAGCTGCGCGCAGCGAGCCGCCGCTTGCTCGCTAGCGTTCTGGCGGCCGGCTCGGCCTCCGGCGAGTTCGATCTCATCGACCCGGACCTGACCGCGATCGCGATCGGCGGGCTCGGCATGCAGGTCGCCCACTGGTTCGCGCCCGGCGGCCCGGTAGCCCCCGAGCAGGTGGCCCGCGCCTACGCGCAGCTCGCGCTACGCATGGCCGGCGCCGCCGGCGGACCTGCCACCGAGAAAGGATGACTGTGACAACCGAAGTTGCCAAGAGCGATGTCAACGTCGCCGGCGGCACGCTCCGCGTCCGCTCCTACGGTTCGGGCGACCATCACGTAGTCGCCGTGCATGGCGTCACCGCAAATGCAGCATGCTGGCAGGCTGTGGCTCGGGCGCTGCCGGCCGACTGGACACTGCACGCCGTCGACGTTCGCGGACGCGGGCATAGCGCCGGGCTACCAGGGCCGTTCGGCTTCGATGCGCATACCGCCGATCTTCGCCAGGTCAGCCTGACCCTTGGCCTAGGCCGGCCAGTGCTTGCTGGTCACTCGCTGGGCGCCTACATCGCCTTGCAGGCGGCGGACTCATACCCCGAAGCCTTCGGTCGGCTGGTGCTGATCGACGGCGGCCTGCCACTGCCTGTACCCGCTGGCGCCGATCTCGACGAGCTGATGGCAGCCACCCTCGGGCCCGCTCTCGCCCGGCTGAGCCAGACTTACCCGACGGCAGAGGATTACGTGGCTTTCTGGCGAGCCCATCCTGCGCTCACGGACTGGAATAGCGATCTCGAAGACTATGTCCGATACGACCTCACCGGCGAGCCGGGTTCGCTGCGCTCCCGGGTCAACGCGGCTGCAGTCTCAGCCGACAGCCGCGAACTGCTGACCGCCGGGGAGCGCATCGGCGCCGCGCTACGCGGCCTCAAGCAGCCCACTCCGCTACTGCGCGCTCCGGCCGGCATGTTCGGGCAGCCGCCGGGGCTCATTCCCGAGGAGCTAGCGGCGCGCTGGCAGGACGCCGTTCCCGGCTTGCAGGTGACCACGATCCCGGGCACTAACCACTACACCATCCTCATGGCGCCCGATGCCGCTGCCGTGATCGCAGCACAGCTGACCGCTGCACCGGACCTGGCCTAGCAGTCCGGCTACCACCACCAGTGCTCCACAGGCCGACTGGTCAGGCTTGCGGTGCCGCCGTGCCGAGCAACCGCTGGACCTGCTCGCGCAGCTCCGCGGCGGGTGGCAGACCGGGCACGTCGATATCGATCTCCGGGTTGGCGCCCGCAGCGATGGTCTCCCAGCGGCGGATCACCAGGTCCACGAATGGTTGCTCAGTGAACACCCAGAACCGTCCGGCGGCTACCGCGTCAGCGACAAGGTCGGCGACCCTGGCGGGCAGGATCGCGTCGTCGATTGCCTTGCGGACGTGCGGGACGGTCACCTCTGCCCCGAAGGACGGCGGCGGCTCCTCCCCGAGGCTGGCGGGCCAGTTGCGGGATGCGTCCATGATGTTCGTGCGGACCCAGCCTGGACACACGACGCTGACTCCGATGGGGAAGCCGGCCAGGGTCATCGACTTGTAGAGGCCGTCGGAGATGGCAACGACCGCGTGCTTGGTCGCGTCGTAGGACGGAGCAAATCCGGGGTACAGCCCGGCGATGCTGGCAGTGTTGACGATGTGGCCGCCGCCCTGGCCGAGCATCTGCGGCAGGAAAGCCCGGATGCCGTGGATGACGCCCCACAGGTTGACGCCGAGCACCCACTTCCACGCCGAGATCGGGCCGAACCATGGATCGGCGACGCTCTCCACACCCGCGTTGTTGCACACCACGTGCACGGCCGCGAAGCGCTCCACTGCCGCTGCCGCGAGGGCCTGCACGGATGCCTCGTCACTGACGTCAGTAAGCACGGCCAGCGTCTTGACGCCGAGGTCCGCGATCTTCTGCTCCGCTGCATAGAGAGCTGACTGCTCAATGTCGGCCAGCACGATATTGAGCCCTGCCCGGGCGAAACGTTCAGCAAGCGCGTACCCGATGCCGCTCGCCGCCCCGGTAACGACGGCGACTTTCCCGGCTGCTAGTTCCATGGCCTGCACCTCCGTAGAAAGCTCGCCTCACGCTACATCTCCCGGGGTGCGAGTGCCCGAGTCAAGACGTCGGCCACCTTGCCATGCGCGAGCTTTGCCTGTCACGCTCTGTGAAGCGTGGTGATCGTCGGCTTAAGCCCGTGGAACGCGCTGTGCGGCCGTCCTCCGCCTTCTAATCCGGGTGCGGAATTCTATGACGGGATCAGCTGATGATCGAGGGTAAGCAGGAACCGTTGCTGGTACTGACTGGCGTGAGCCGCAGCTACGGCCCGCTGCAAGCGCTCAAGCCAGTAGACCTGACGGTACTGCCAGGACAATGCATCGCCCTGCTGGGCGTGAACGGGTCGGGTAAGTCGACGCTTCTGCGGATCGCCGCTGGTCGGGATACCCCGACCGGCGGCCAGGTCAGCTACTGCGGCAGGCCGCTCCGGGAAGACGCTCTGGTGGCGCGAGCCGAGATTGCTGTGGCAGGCGAAGCCGCCAGTACTTATCCAGACCTGACAGTCCGCGAGCATCTGATGCTCGTCGCAGTAGCGCACGGGGCGGGTGCGAGCGCTCCCGGTCTTGTCGACCGGACGCTTGCGGAGTGCCGGCTGGCCGATCACGCCAACGCGCTGCCCGGCTCGCTGTCCAGCGGCCAGCGGCAGGCACTGCAACTGGCCGCTGTGCTCGTCCGCCCGCGGCGCGTCATGATCCTCGATGAGCCGGAGCAACGGCTGGATCCCGGTGCGCGCAGGTGGCTCGCGGGCCTGCTCGTCGAGGAGAAAGCGGCAGGTGCCGCCGTCCTGGTGGCCACTCACCACGTCGAGCTCGCCGAGGCGGTGGCCGACGAGGTAGTCGTTCTCCTCGACGGCGAGGTCATCGGGCGAGGGACGCCCGATCAAGCCCTCGCTAGTACTCAGTGAGCGCGTGATGGCTGCCCGGGCCGCCGCGGTCGAGTCGGCCGACAGCACCGACGCGACCCTGCTACTACTCCGCGAGCTGCGCCGGACACGATCCCGTAAGCAGCTGGCCAACCTGGCCTTCTGGCTCTACCTGGCCGCTTTCGCGATCTTCAGCTATGGCGGCTGGCTTGCTACCGCGGTCGTCCGTGCGCTGCGCCGGCCACCACCGCCGGTAGCGAGCACGCCGATGCTGCTGCGCGCGGCTCCCGCCGGGCTTTGCGCGCTGGCCGTGCTGGTGCTGGTCATCCTGCTGTGGGACGCATGCTGGCGCGGACCGGTGGTGATCCCCCAGCCGACGGCGGACTGGCTGCTGGATACGCCGATTCGCCGCGGACGGTTGCTGCGGCCCCGCTACCGGGCCTCGGTTTTGAAGCTAATGCTGGCCGGTGCCGTAGCCGGGCTCGTGCCGGTCGCCCTGCTGCTGGCTGCCGGGCTCGGCGGTAGCGGCCTCGGCGACTCGCTCCGGCTGGCAGGAGTGGCGATGCTGAGCACGGCCCTGCTAGCGGGGCTCGGCGCCGGCGCCGCGGCCTGGGCGGAGGCACACGCCTACGCCAGGCTGCGGCTGGCAACTCCGGTGGGGCTGCTCGTGGTGACCGCACTGGCGGGGCTGACCGCGCTCACGGCCGTGTCCCGGCTGCCGTCAGCGATCTCCACAGTCCTTCTGTGGTCCGGGCCGTGGGGATGGGCAGCGCAGGGGCCGGTGGCCCTAGCTGGAGGCAGCGCCCGGCTCTGGCCAGCCGCGACGTTGCTTCTCGGCCTTGCCGCAGCGGCGGTGATAACGGCCGGCGACCGGGCGGCCGCCGACGTCCCGGCAGCGGTGCTGCGAACCCGGGCTCGCACGCTCGGCCATATGTCCGCGGCTATGTTCAACCTGGACGCACGCCGGGTGACAACCGCCTATCGCGGCGCGATCGGCGCCTACGGGCAGGCACGATTCAGTATCAGGCCGCCGCTGGCCTGGCAACTCGTGCTGCCGTGGCGAGATCTCACTGCGCTGGTCCGCGCGCCATCCCGGCTAGCCTGGTCCGCCATGCTCGGGCTTGCCTCGGCAGGGCTGGGCGCGATCGCCGTGAGCGAGCCCCATGCTGCGCTGCTCCCACTGGCCGGCGCGCTGGCTCTCGGCTACCTAGCCGCCGCTGGCTTGTGCGAGGGTGCCCGGCTGGACGGGGACGACCCACGCCGGTCTGCGCAGTTGCCGTTCCGGTTCGACACGCTGGCGCGATGGCACGGGATCGTGCCCTGCCTCGCGCTCGCCGTCCTGGCCGGGACTCCCGCCCTCGTGCTCGCGATCATCGCTGGTCACGCCCGGCTTGTCCCGCTCATCGTGGTGACAATCGCGGTGCTCGTGGGTGGCGCGCTGGTGAACTCATTCCGCGGCGAACTCGAGGGCGAGATGTTCGACGGATTTGACACCCCGCTCGGCAACTCCTCTGGCATCACCATCGCGCTCTGGTACATCACCGGGCCGCTGCTGGCCATCGGCCCGATGCTGATCCTGTGGTCCGCCGCCATCGGATCGGCCAGAGCCAGCCGGACGATCGTGCCAGTCGTGCTCGGCACCGCGCTCGCCGCGTGGCTCTTCCATGTCGCGGCAGGCCGGGCCAGGCGCCTGAAAGGGTGACGCGCTCGCAGAAAGCCTGAGAATCAGGCCTCTGGCCAGGACCCGTTTCGCTACGGAGAGTTATCGGGTCTACTGGGGACAGGGGCAGTTTTGTGCGTACCGGAACCGGCACAAAGCAGACAACCGTGAAAGTGCAGCGCGCGCCGCAAGCGCGCCAGCGCTCGGGGCCGCAACGCGTCTTTCAGCGTTACCACCGACTCCTCGGTGCCCTGATCGCCCTGATCTGCGCGGCCCTAGTAGTAGCGGGCACTTTGGGCGTCATCCGCTATGTGTCCACGTACTGGCTGTACCGCGGATTCGCGGCGCCCAGCCTTCCCGGCAGCGTGGTAGTGAGGCGGCACGGCGTAGCCCGGCGTGTCCCGGTGATCCCGGTATCGGTGCGCCAGATCACGATCCGGAGTCGCGCGCTCGGCGGCTACCCGGATCCAGTGGATGTCGTCCTGCCGCCCGGATATGCGGCCCACCCCGCGCAGCGCTATCCCGTGCTCTATCTTCTCGCGGGCAGTCCCGGCTCCCCGTCTAACTTCCTCACCGTCAGCCAGGTTGGCGTGGCCGAAGCCGAACTCGTCGCGGCGGGCCGCATCAAGCCGCTCATCCTCGTCATGCCCGCTGGCGGCCGATCGTTCTTTTCTGACCAGGAGTGGGCGAACGGCATCCAGCCCGGCAACGACTGGGAAACGTTCGTCGCGAGCGACCTCGTGAGCACCATTGATTCGCGGTACCGCACAGTCGCGAGCAGCGCTTGGCGCGGACTCGCCGGGCTGTCCGCGGGCGGCTTCGGGGCGCTGAACATCGGACTGCACCACCCTGGAACGTTCCGGCTGCTGGAGAGCTGGTCCGGCTACACGCACGCCGACCCCATCGCCGGAATCTACGGGACCGACCCGCGACTGCTGCGTTACAACAGCCCGGCCTACACAGCGCGGGCAGTGGCACCGCGTCTGCGGCCAGACGGTACCTACATCTGGTTCTACAGCGGAACTCACGACCCGCTGACCAGGCAGAACCGCGCTTTCAACACCGAGCTGACGGCCCTGCGCATACCGCACCACTACTTTCTCTGGCCCGGAGCTCACGACTGGGGGATGTGGCGGACGCTGGCCCCGCAGGCGCTGATCGTCGCATCGGAGCACCTCGGCCATGGCTAGCCGCCCGCGGGGGCTCCTGGCGGCCGCGCAGCGGGCCGCGATCCTGGCAGCGGCGATCATCGTGATCACGACGCTCACTACCGGATGGCTGTACTGGGTGCGCGCCGGGGTCGCGCACTGGCCAGGCCCGATGGTGGCTGAGCTGCTCCCGCTAGACCAGCTGGCTAACCATGACCGAGTACCGCTGGTCGTCTGCATCGGAGTATTCGGGCTTGCCGGAGTTACGCTCGGGCTGGTAACGAGAGCCCTGCGGCTCAGCAGGCTGGCGGCAGGCCTGAGCCTCGCCATCGGAGTCGGCGCATGGCTCTACGTTGCTGACGCCGCTTCCCTCTTGATCGTGCTCCAGGAACCGCTCCGGGCTACGTTCCGCGCAGCTGCCGGGTTGCAGCCGATCTATCTCGCAGCGGTCATCGCCGGGGCCAGCGGCGCACTCCTTGGCCGCAGCGGTCCACGGGCGGGTCCGCTCAGCACCCCGCGCCTCCTCGCCATGATGGTGGCGGCCGGCGGGCTGGTTGACCTGGTCTCAGCGGTGTTCCCGCGCCCTGGCCGGGCCCTGGGGGTGGTAGTCCGGTACGGACCTGGCCTGGTTCACCCGGCAGCCCATGCCCTTGTAGTTCCGGTCGGAGCGCTGCTGCTGATCGCTGCCCGCGGGCTTGCTCGCGGGAACCGCCGGGCCTGGCAGCTTTCGGTCGCGCTGCTGGGCATGTCCGCGGTGCTGCACCTGCTTCGCGGGCCCGATTACGCGCTAGCGATAGTGACGGCCCTGATCGCCGTAGCGCTCCTCGCCAGGCGCCAGGACTTCCCGTTCAGCGGGGATCCCGGCGCGCAGCCGTCTGCCATCGTGCGCCTGGCGGGATTGCTGGCGCTTGCAGTTGGCTTCGGGGTGATCGCGATCTTCGTCTACCGGATGGCCGCCGGAATATCGTTCAGCCTGTCTGCCGCGTGGTCGGACACCCTGAGAGCGCTGGTGGGCAAGCGACCGGTAAAAGATGCCTACCTGGGCCGTCACTTTTCTAGCTGGTTCCCGTTCTCGGTGCTGTCCATCGCGGCGATCGGCCTCATCTGGGCGGCCGACGTATGGCTCCGGCCGTGGCGGCAGCGGATCTTCCCCGACGCGGGACGCCGCGACCGCGCCACTCAGATTGTGCGGCGGTGGGGCGACGATACGCTCGCGCCCTTCGCCTTGCGAGCGGACAAGGACTGGTATATCAGGCGCCAGACATTGATCGCGTTCCGTGTCGTACGCGACGTCGCGGTGGTAAGCGGCGATCCGATCGGACCTCCGGACGAAACGGGCGAGGTGCTCGATGAGTTCCTCGCCCACGCCCGCGCTCGCGGCTGGCATGTCGCGGTGCTAGGCGCATCTGACCGGCTGCTGCAGGCATACCGCGCCAAGGGGCTACACCCCGTCTACCACGGCGATGAGGCGATCATCGATATCGCGTCGTTCTCGCTAGAGGGCCGGTCCATGCGCACGAGCAGGCAGGCCGTGCACCGGCTCGAGCGGCGCGGATACCGGGTCGAGGCCATGCGGGCCGGGACCGTGCCGCCGCCGGTTCGCGCCGAGCTGGCTGCGATGGAGAAGGCCTGGCTGCACGGGGATGTCCGCAAGGGCTTCACGATGGAGCTTGACAGCCTCTTCCGGCTCGGCAGCGGCGACGCGGTATTCCTACTCGGGCGGGGCGCCGACGGCCGGCTGGCCGGCTGCCTGCACATGGCCGTGTGCGCGTCCAGCCGCTCGCTGTCGCTGTCCTCCATGCCCCGTACGCCGGGAACGCCCAACGGATTCAGTGCCTGGCTGATCGTGAACGCCGTGGAGTGGGCCCGTCAGAACGGATACGAGCACCTCTCGCTGAACTTCGCTCCGTTTGCCGAGCTACTGTCCGCCGAAGCGCCCTCCTCGGCGCAGCGCCTGAAGCGGACCGCCCTGCTCAAGCTGAAGCATGCGCTCGCTCTGCAGCTCGACAACCTGGTGCGGTTCGACAGGCAGTTCAGCCCGCGCTGGCAGTCCAGGTACGTGGTCGTGGAGCACCGGACCGACCTGCCGCGCGTCGCCCTGGCCGCCATGACCGCCGAAGGCTATCTCCCGCATGCCGATCTGGTCCGCGGCGCGAACTGGGTGCCAGGCGGGGATGAGCCGGCTGCGCCGGTGACACCAGATCAAATCACGCCTGGTCAGCAACGGCCCCCCAACGCTGATCCCCGGCAGAGCCAGCCGGCCGGAGCGGCTGGCCGGAGCGCATCCGTCAGGCCAGGCAGGCACTGATGCTCGCGGCCGGCCTCTTGCTGGCGCTGCTGTCGACCGCCGCACTGAGCGGCGGCTTCTACCTGCAGCATGCGGCCAGCCAGGGATTGCCTGAGCTCACCCTGCGGCATCCGTTCGCGTCCCTATCCGCTTTGTTCACTAACCTGCGCTGGGTCATCGGCTTCGGCACCGGTCTGGCCGGCTGGGCGCTGTACATCCTCGCGCTTGCGCTGGCGCCGCTGTCACTTGTTCAGGCCACCTCAGCAGGTGGCGTGGGGCTGCTCGCACTGCTAGTCCGGATCGGCGGAGTCCGCTTGTCAGCCCGTGAGCGGGTTGCCGTGGCGGCATCAGTCGGTGGCCTGCTCCTGATCGGCCTGTCGCTGCCGGCTGGCACAGCTCACGCCGTGGTTGCGGGCTGGGCTTTCCCGCTGATCTGGGTGGTGGCATCGCTGCTGCTAGCCGCGGTTGCCGCCGTTCCCGCCGCTATCCTGCTACGCCCCGGCGCGGGACTAGCTATGGCCTCAGGCCTGCTCTACGCCGCGGGTGACGTCGCGACTAAGGCCGCGGTGAGCGGCATCGCGCCGGTATACCTCTTCGCCGTCATGCTGCCGCTGTGTCATGGCCTGGCGTTCGTGACACTGCAGCTTGCGTTCCAGCGCGGCAGCGCACTGGCGACGGCCGGGGTATCTAGCCTGCTGAACAACCTGCTGCCGATCGTGGCTGGCTTTGCCGTGTTCCACGAGCACATGCCGGGCGGCCTGCCCGGCGTGCTTCGCGGGCTGGGTTTCGCCGGCGCCGTCGTCGGAGCTGCCTTGCTGGCAGGAACAGGCCCGTTCACCGACGCCAACACCCCTGACTCTGACGAGGCTCATCGGCCCGGAGTCAATGCTGCGTCCCGGTTAGGGTAGGTGCTTTCACCGCCTCGATGATCAGGAGCGCCCTCCGGCCAACTCGCCGCGAGCTTACTTGCACCTCGCGGAGTCCCGCGTCAGCAAGCTCGTCTGCGATTTCCCCGGCCTGGTCGTTAGTCAGGCCGTGCGCGCAGCCGCTCGGCCCCTCCTGCCGGCCAGCGCACGTTGTCGATATGCCGGCGCGCGGTAATCCAGCGCGCCAGCCTCAGCATTGCCGCTGACGGATCAACCCCCGTCGCGGCTGCGCCGCGGCGCGCCGGGCCGATGAGAGCCTTACCACGGCTCCCGTCAGGTCACCGTGCGCCCCATCAGGTAGTACTCGGGATTGGGCTGGAGCGCCGTGAGATGCGCGAGCCGGTTCGATGCCGCGAACAACGCAGTGATCGCGCCGACATCCCAGACCTCATCGTCAGTGAGCCCGGCCGCACGGGCGCTGGCCACATCTGTCTCGCCGAAATGCTCAGGGGTACGGGCCAGCGCCAGCGCCAGATCGGTGATCGCGCGGCTGCGCTTATCCAGCGGAGCGTGCCAGGGATTGCTGCCCACCTGATCGGCCAGGTGCGGGTCCTTCGACCGGATCCGTAGCACGGCGCCGTGAGCGACGATGCAGTATGTGCAGTGGTTGGCTGCCGACGTCGCGACGACCACGAGTTCGCGCTCAGCCTTCGTCAGTCCTTCGGGCCGTTCCATGAGCGCGTCGTGGTAGTCAAGGAAGGCGCGCAGCTCGGCGGGACGGTGGCCGAGCGCGCGAAAGATGTTCGGCACGAAACCGGACTTCCGCGCAATTTCACCGACCCGCTCACGCAGATCCTCGGGAAGATCGTCAAGCTCCGTCATCCCGAACCGGCTCTCGGCCATGATTCCTCCCGGTCAGCGCAGAGACAACCGTAACCGCAGAGTACGTCCAGCCGGGTTCGGATCTAAGGCGTGCCAGGCCTACGGATTCTTGCGGCGGCCATGGGGAACGCTTTAGGAGACCCGGTGACCGGGACGCCGCAGGCCCGCTCTGAAGGGGCTGCACGGGCGTAGTTACCAGGGGCTGGTCGAGTTTCACCCGAGCACCGGTCGCTGCGTTCTTTCGGCCCGGATTCCGTTTCCGGACAGAACGAAGGGAGCCAGGCAAATGGTGCTGAACCGGAAGCATGTGCTCACCACGATCGCGGCGGCTGGCATCGCGGTCGCTGCCGTAGCGGACGGCGGCGCGGCGTTCGCGTCGGCGGCCTCTCCGGCCCGCTCGCCCGCCACGCTGGCCGCGACAGTTCCCGCCGCCCGGTCGTCGGACGGCTGCGGCGCGATGGGCAAGATGTGGCCCGCCCACGATCCGGTCGCGACGGCCGCCGCCGGTTACCTTGGTCTGAGCCAGAACCAGCTGCGCACCGAGCTGCAGTCCGGCAAGTCGCTCGCTGACGTGGCCAAGGCACAAGGAAAGCCGGTATCCGGGCTGAAGACCACGATCATCGCCGCTATCACGAGCTGGGTCGACGCCAGCAAGTTGAGCGCAGCCCAGAAGGCAAAGGTGATCAGCGAGGCGAGGGATCACGCCGACGCGATAGTGAACACGAACTGCCGGTCCGCCATGGGCTCGCACCACATGGGCTAGTTGCCGCCGCAGCCCGGCCAGACATGCGGAATGCTGTATTGCCGTGGCTCCGACGGAGGCGATCAGATGACCAGGACTGTCCTGCGTGGCGCGAAAGTGTTTGACGGCACGGGCAGTCAGGTAGCTGACGCGGACGTTGTGATATCAGACGGCCGGATCGCGGACGTCGGGATCAGGCTGGACGGGGACGAGCAAGTCGAGGTGTCCGGCCTGACCCTGCTGCCCGGCTTCGCTGACTGCCACGTGCACGTGATGGTCTCCGGGATCGACCTGGTGCAGCGGCTGCAGCGTCCGTTCTCCTACCAGTTCTTTCAGGCGGCACGCAATCTGGCGGCGACGCTGGACTGCGGTATCACCACAGTCCGCGACGCAGGCGGCGCGGACCTAGGCGTGCAGCGTGCTGTTGACGACGGCCTGATCGACGGACCGCGGATGCAGATCGCGATCAGCGCGCTGAGTCAGACCGGCGGCCACGGTGACGGCTGGCTTCCGTCAGGTCTCACCACGTTTTTGCTGCAGTCGCATCCGGGGCGCCCTGACGGCCTCGTCGACGGGCCAGAGGAGATGCGCAAGCGCGTCCGCGAGATCATCCGGGCCGGCGCCAACGTCATCAAGGTGCACACCTCGGGCGGCGTGCTATCACCTCGCGATAGCCCGAGGCACGCGCAGTTCCGGCCGGATGAACTGGCCGCGCTGATGGCCGAGGCGGCGGCAGTGGGTCTGCCGGTCATGGCGCATGCTCAGGCGACTGACGGCATCAAGAACGCCCTGCGGGCCGGTGTCCGGTCGATCGAGCACGGCATCTACCTGGATGACGAGTGCATCGACATGATGCTCAGCTCGGGGGCCTGGCTTGTGCCCACGCTGGTGGCTCCGCGCGCTGTTGTCAGCGCGGCGCAGACAGGCAGCCAGCTGCCCGAAGGCGTACTTGCCAAAGCGACGGAAGTTATGGCCGCGCACGCCGACTCGTTCGCGCGCGCGGTCGCCGCCGGGGTCAAGGTCGCCATGGGGACCGACAGCGGAGTCGGACCGCATGGCAGCAACCTCGACGAGCTGCCGCTCATGGCCGCCGGAGGCCTGACGCCAGCCCAGGTGCTCATGGCCACTACTAGTTCGGCAGCCGAGCTGCTGCAGCTCGCGGACGAGACTGGCACGATCAGGCCGGGCATGCGAGCGGACATCGTCGCTCTGGCCGGCGACCCGTTCGACCTGCCGAATCTCAAACAGAACATCCGCGCCGTTTACTCGGGCGGCCGGAAAGTACGCGGCTGAGAGCTCAGAATCCGAAAGGGCGACGTCGTGGCGCCCCCGGAATTCTGGCTCCGCGAACCGCAGCCGGGTTAGCCTCGGTCCAGCGGAGGCGGACCAGGAGGCCTGAATGACCGAGGGCGGTTTTACTTCCAGGAACATCGGCATCGACGGGCTGACGTTCCACTATGTCGACTGGGATGGCGGCGGCCCTCCCCTGGTGATGTTGCACGGGCTATCAGGTCACGCGCGCACCTGGGACCACACGGCTGCTGCCCTGAGCGACCGTTATCACGTGCTGGCCCTCGATCAGCGCGGCCACGGCGACACGGACTGGGCGCCCCAGTACGGCCTCCGCCCGATGGCCCGGGATCTCGCAAGTTTCCTTGACGCGCTGGACCTGCGCGAGGTGACGCTGATGGGCCTGTCCATGGGCGGGCTGGTCTCCTTCGTTTTCGGTGCGGCTCACCCAGAGCGCGTCACCCGCATGGTGATCATGGATATCGGTCCCGAGATCGCTCCGGCCGGATCAGCGAATGTCGCCAGCAGCCTGGCAGCCACGGACGTCTTCAGCTCCGAGGACGAGGCATTCGCCCGCGCTCGCGGGGCCAACCCCCGGCCGACGGATGCGACGCTGCGGCACCGGGTGACGCATAACCTGCGCCCGCTCCCGGACGGCACCCTGACGTTCAAGTACGACAAGGAACTCCGGCGCAACCCCAGGGCGCTGTTCGATCACACCTCCGATGAGCTCTGGGCGGCCTGGCGCGCGCTCAGCTGCCCGGTGTTGCTGGTGCGCGGGGCCGACAGCGACGTTCTCGCCGCCGGCACCGCGCAGCGGATGCTGGCGGAGAACCCGAATGTCAGCTTCGCCAGCATCCCGGACTGCGGCCACAGCATCACGCTTGACAGCCCTGACGGGTTGCTTGAGGTTGTCAGCCCCTGGCTAGCGGCCCCGGCGGCCGGGCAGGTGGCCTGAAACCTGCCCGGTCACGAATCGCGGCGCGCTCAGCGCAGCCGGAAGGTGGCGTCCCCGCAGACGATTCCCTGCGTCCCTTCCGCGTCTTCAGTGATAAGCCGCTGCACGATCTCGGGTTCGTCGCTCCTGGCCAGCGTGCGCGCACCGGCGCGGGTGCGCAGTGCGGCCAGCGCCGTCGCGGGTTTTCCGTCCCGGTCGAATACCACAGTCCAGGATTCCAGCACAGCAGGTCCGTCGTACTCCCCCGCCACCTGCGTCGTCGGCTCGGCCGCGACAGCTGCCCCGGCATTCCCGCGGCGGAAGCCCGGCCCGGGCACGGGGCCGTAGACGCCGACGGACTGCTTCGTCAGGTACCCGCTGTTCGCCGTGATCAGGCCGAGCTGGCCAGTATCCCGGATCTTGCCGATCATGGCGGCGATGGCATGCGTGCTGTAGTTGTTCCACGGCCCGCCCGCGAAGGTCAGCCCTCCGGTAATCGTCAGCGGCCGGCTGGGATCGTCGGCAGGCAAGCCGAGCTCGCTGGCCGCTATCTCCACTGCGGACGGGAAGCAGGAGTAAAGGTCGATCAGGCCGATCCCGGCGAGGTCGACTCCGGCTAGGTCCAGAGCCAGGCCGCCCGCGTGCCGGATAGCCGGGCAGGCGTCCAGGCGGTGCCGCGCGGCGATCTGAGCAGTGTCGCTGGCCTCGGCGCCAGCCAGCGGGAAGACCCACCGGTCTTTCGAGACCCGCAACCGCTCTGCTGCCTCGGCGGAACAGAGGATGACCGCCGCTGCCTGGTCGACATCGTTGTTGGAGTTCATCAGCTTGGTGTAGGGCCAGGCGATCATCCGGTTGCGCGGCCCGGGCGCGGCGATGACCTCAGCGGGTACTGGCGCCGGTGACCACGCGGCAGGGTTGGCGGCTGCTATTTCACTGAACCGGGCCCACAGCCGGGAGATCGAGTCAACGTGCTCGCCCGTGGTCCGGCCCGCGGCCACTCGCAGCGCCTGCTCGAACAGCGGGTAGGTATACGCCGGGCGATCCAGCCCGGCGCGCATCTCGCTGATGTCCTGCATCGGCACGTCGGGACGCGTTTCCGGTGCTGGCACGTCATCCTGCTGCACTGTCCAGGCCGGCCGTTCGTCCTGCCGCCGGAGGGCCATTCGGGTGCGCCACGCCTCGCCGCCTCCGACGACCGCGACGTCGCATCGCCCGGCGCGAATATCCTCGGCCGCGTCGTTAACCAGTGCTTGCGGATGACTGCCGCCGTTTCCGGTATAGACAGTGTGCCGGACGCTAGCGCCCAGCTTCTCGCCGACCAGAAGCGCCGGATCGCGGTAGCGCCAGGACACTATGCGCGTCAGGCGGATCGACTCGACAGCCTGCGCGAGTTGCGGCGCGCCCGCGTCGGCCGCAGCCGCGCGGATTGCCTCGGCGATCATGTCCACTGGCTCAGCCGCGTGGTCGCGGCAGTTGAGCTGCCCGCCGCCGACCAGGACGGGAGTCCGGGGATCCGGAGCGGCCGCGCGCGCCGCGGCTGCGCTCACGCGGCCGGAAGCGCGGCGACGAAGTCCGCTAGCTCGTCGAGGTTCGCGCGCTCGTTGACCCGCCTGCCTTCTTCAATGTCGTGGATGATTTCGGCGACCTTGTCGAAGATGGGGCCGTTGATGTCGCGCAGCATTTCGTCGATCTCGGTCTTGCGCTTGCGCACCACAAGGTCACGGTAAATGCCGCTGTACTGCTTGGCGCTGTTGCGGTTGAACTCGGCCAGCCGGTCGAGAGATCCCTCAAGGTCGTCGGCGTCGAAGCCATCGAAGCTCTCGACCTTGACCGGTGCCTGCGCGAGGACCTCCTGCGCGATGGCGATCATGACCGGCCGGTAGCGCGGGTCTTCGAGATGCTCGGCGATGGTGAGGTCGGAGACGGCCCCGGCCCACAGCATGGCACCGTAAGCTTCCTTGCCCCACAGGAAGCCGAGCACATTCTCGGTGGGCTCCGCGTACGGAAGCACGCTCGACGAGGTCCAGCACGCGCGGGGTAATGCGGCCGCCATCGAGCTCGCCGACGCGGAAGGTGCCGATGTTGCCCTGCATGATGCGCCCCGGTGCCATGACGTCCGCGCCAAAGTTGACGAACGACGAGACGACCCGGTCACGGCCGACTGCCTCGATGAGGGTGTCGGCGGTGAGACCGTTCTGCACGGTCAGCACGTAGCCGTCGGGGACGAGCCGGGTGCGAAGCAACTCTGCGGCAGCCCGGGTGTGCAAGCTCTTGACAGCCACGATGGCGTGCGTGATGCGGTCGGGCAGATCCTCGGGGGAGATCGCGTGCGCGGCCACAGTGAACTCGTTGACCGGGCCTTCGATGATGAGACCGTGTTCGCGGATGGCGGCGACGTGTGCCTGGTCGGCGTCGCACAGAGTGATGTCGTGGCCGGCGCGGATCATGTGGGCGCCCAGCGTTCCGCCGATCGCGCCCGAGCCGATGATGGTGATTTCCATAAGGCGAGTTTTATCCGGTCTCGTTACGATGCGGTGACGGCACTGTCGAGGAAGTCTCGCACTGTGGACAGGAACAGCTCACGCTCCTCGATCTGCGGCGAGTGACCGGACTTCTCGAACACCACTAGCTTCGCGTTCGGTATCAGGGAGGCGATGGTTTCCGCGGCACTGACCGGGGTGACCCAGTCGAGCCGCCCGACAGTGACAAGCGCGGGCGCCGTGATCGAGGGCAGCTGCGGCTTCAGGTCATAGTTCGGCTGGTTGTGCTGGAAGCACCAGTTGTGGGCTTCGTAGCGGTAGCTGCCGGACTCGACCCTCGCCGCAGACCGGACGGGATCGTATTCATAGTCGTACAGCGGGATGATCTCCGCCCAGCGCGCCTTGAGGTCTTCGTTGTCGCGGATCTGCCCGGACCAGTAGCGGTTGAAGTTGTCCCAGTTGATCTCTACGCGGTCCTGGTTCCGCGCGTTCTCGTAGGCGAGCTTCAGGTTGCTTGCGTCTGCAGAGGTATCGCGCAGCACGATCGCCTGGACGTGCTCCGGGTATGCCACCGCATACTCAAGGGCGATGAATCCGCCGTAGGAGCCGCCTGCCACGACGATCTTGTCCGCGCCGATCCACTCGCGCAAACCTTCGACGTCGGCAGCCCACTGGGCGTGGGAGTACGGCGGGATGCCCTCACTGTCTCCGCAGCCGCGTGCGTCGAAGACGACGACCCGGAATCGGTCGGACAGCGGGCCGAAAGTGGCCTTGGGCTCGGCCAGCGAGCCGATCCCGCCGCCGCCGTGGTGCGCGATCAGCACCGGACCGTCCTGCGGTCCCAGCACCTCGACGTTCAGCTCACAGCCGTTGATGGTCACTCTCATGCTCACGCCTCCGGAGTTGATGCCTGCACAGTGGTCCAGCGCTCGATCTCGTCATCGAGCACGGTGAGGGGGATGGCTCCGTTGCGCAGCACCGCGTGGTGAAAGCGGCGCAGATCGAATCGCGGCCCGAGCGCGCGCTGTGCCCGGTCGCGCGCGCGCACGATCTCGCGCTTGCCGGTCACGTAGGCAAGCGCCTGGCCGGGCCAGGCGATGTAGCGGTCGATCTCGTTGCGCGCATTTGCGCGCGTGGTAGCCGTGTGTCCGTACATGAAGTCGATCGCCTGCTGCCGCGACCAGCCGAAGCGGTGCATGCCGGTATCCACGACGAGCCTGCAGGCCCGGAGGGCCGCGAACGACAGCATGCCGAGGCGGGCGGTTGCGCTGCTGTACAGGCCGATCTCGTCGGCCAGGCGCTCGGCGTACAAACCCCAGCCCTCGTTGAAAGCGCAGAGCTCGGCGTCGATGTGGCGCCGGTACCGAGGGATGTCGAGCGTCTGGGCGGTGGCCAGCTGCAAATGGTGCCCTGGCACGGATTCGTGGAAGGCGAGCGCCTGGTACTCGTACCGGTAGCGCTCGCCCGGATCGGTCGTCAGCAGGCAGAACGCGCCGGGGCGGCTGCCATCGACGGCCGGCGGACGGTAGTACGCCATCGCGCTGTTGTCCGCATCGATCGGGTTGATCTCCTCGATGACGCAGGCCGGAATCTCATAGCGGTCGAAGTAGCTGTCACGCACTGCCTCAGCGCGGTCGAGGGCGTCCCGGGCGGCCGCGATGACATCCTCTTGCGTGTCGAACCGCAGCGCCGGGTCGTCGCGCATCCGGGCTGCGATGGCGGCGAAGTCGTTCTCACCAAGCGCTTCCTGGCCGATCTGCGACCACAATCCGGCCAGCTCGTCGAGCTCCGCCAGGCCGATAGCGTGGATCTCCTCAGGCGAGAGCGTGGTGGTGGTATGCCGCGCGACCGCCGCCAGGTAGCCGGCGTCACCGCCGGGAATCTCGCCGATACCGACCCGGTCGTCCGGCCGGGCGACCGGCGCCAGCTCGCGGCGTAGCAGCTCGGCGAGCCGCTGCATGGCCGGCCTGATGGTCTCGGTGACATGGGCGGCAGCGGCCTCGCGGACGGAAGTGCCAGCGTCCCGAACCGGCTCGAGCAGGGCGTCTTTCGAGACGGGCAGAGCGAGGTACCCGGTTAGCTGGCGGATGGCGTGATCGACGCCGACTGCGGTGGGGGTCCGCCCGTCAGCTGCCTCCGTCAGGTACCGCTGGCCGAGTGCCTCGAGAGTTGCGCCGATCTTCGACAGCCTGCTGAGGTAGCGTTCGGCGGCCTCGGGGCTCGGAACGGTCATGGCGGGCACCGTCTGGAAGATGAGACCCTGCCGGCTGACGTAGCTCTTCGCCGACGCGTTGGCGGCCCAGAGCGAGTGCTCGGCGTCGGAGCGCGCTCCTTCGACGAGGGCGGTGAGTACTCCGTGGTCCACGCGCTGGGCGTCGGTGAGGCCAGCGGTGTCAATCTCGCGGACCTGGCGGCCGATAGCGGCTAGCTCCTGCGCGGTGCGCTGGCTCGCCTCGCGGCTCGGGTCGAACGACAGCCCGTCGAACTCGGCTATGCCGAGCAGGGTGGCGTTGTACGGGTCGTAGGTGTGCTGGGCGGCGAAGTACGCCTCGCCGAGCCGGGCGAGTTCGGCTTCAGCCCCGATCTGGGTGTCAGTCATGTCCTGTCCTTAAGCCCGGTAGATGTGCACTGATCGCTCCCAGTCAGCCATCCGCTCAATCGCTGCCTCGCCGACACGCTGGAATACCGCCTCAACAAGGCTTTCGGTGAGTACCAGCAGGGCGGCGAAGGAGTCGAAGGGGCCACCGTCAACAGCGACCGGCAGCACAATGTCTGCTTCTTCCGCCGAGGGGGAAAGCGACTCGTCGGTGATCAGGACGACGGTGGCGCCGCCGGCCTTCGCTATCGAGACGACCTCCTCCGAGGCCAGTTCATGGCGTCGCAGGTCAAAAACGATCGCCAGTGAGTCGCGCCCGGCGCGCAGGTACTTACCGACGTCCGCGCCGAGTGGCTCGTCGGCGTAATCCACATTCGGGATCAGCTGATCCAGTTGCATCGCCAGCATGCGGGCGATCAATCGGGAGAAGTACCCTCCGGAGGTCACGACGTGCTTCGGACGTCCGGCAAGCAGTGAAATGGCTCGCTCGATCTCCCCCGGCGGCACAGTGTCCTGCAGCCGGGCGACGAGCCGGGCCCGCTGCTCGACGGCGCGGAGGAAGAGGTTGTCGTCGGACTGTGCTGCCCGGCGGGCCCTGGCCCGGCTCAGCGGGCTTGCGCTCATGGACCGGGTGGCCTCAGCGCGCAGGCGTTCCTGGAACCCGCCGTAGCTGCCGAACCCGAGCCTGGCTACCAGGCGCAGCACGGTCGGCTTGCTCGTTCCGGCCGCGGCTGCCAGCGCTGCTGTGCTCTCCAGCCCCGCGGCCGGATAGCGGGCGAGCAGCGTGCGCGCCACCTTTCTCTCAGCAGGCGTGAGCCCGCCCATGCGCTGAAAGATCTCGTCCCGGAGCGGCAGTTCTCCGACCGGAGAGTTGGTCACGTCGTCAGTGCCGGCTCGGGACCGCTGCCGCGCGCGGAGAACATGGCCGGCGAATTGTGCGCGACGACGATGCGGCCGTCGCCGCCGACGGCGACGAGGCCTCCGGTGGAACCGCGCTGGGTGAGTTCCTGCTCGAACGTTCCCCGGATCGCCTCAGCGAGGCCAGCGCCGGCGTACCGGATCCGGGCGGTTACGTCGTGCGCTACGACGCCCCGGATGAAGGCCTCACCGTCGCCGGTACACGAGATCGCCGCGACATTGTCGCGGGCGTAAACGCCCGCGCCCACGATCGGGCTGTCTCCGACCCGCCCGTCGGCCTGGCCGGTCATCCCACCGGTGGACGTTGCGGCGGCGACGCGACCGGTGGCGTCGCGGGCCACCGCGCCGACCGTTCCGTGCCGGGCTGCGACGGCCCGGCGGTCCATCACCCTGGCCAGCTGCTGCTGGCGGGGCTCGGTGATGAAGTAGCCGCGATCGACCACCTCAAGTCCGTAGCGCTCAGCGAACTCGGCGTCCGGGTCGACGATGAGGACGTGCTCGGTGTGCTCCATCACCGCGCGGGCCAGCCGGACGGGGTTCCTGGCGTATCTGGAGGCTGCGACAGCACCCGCGAGCCCGGAACCTGTCATCACCGACGCGTCGAGCTCAGCGTGCCCGGTCTCGGTGAGCGCGGCGCCGCGGCCGGCATTGAACTGCGGATCGTTCTCGAGTACTTCCACGCTCGCGCATACGGCGTCCAGGGCATCGCCGCCGGCTGCGAGCACCTGCCAGCCGGCGCGGTAGGCAGCGAGCAGCCCGTCCGCGTACGGCGCGAGGTTCAGCTCCTCGACCCGGCCCCCGGCCCCGCCGTGCAGCGCCAGGCTCGGTCCCTCGTCCGGTGGTGGCACTTCGAAAATCTGCATAGCGATCGACTTCCTCCGGACTGTTGCTACCGTTCGTAACTACATTAGTTCTTCGATGTAGATCTGTGCCATACGTTACAGGCTCACCAGCGGCGCGGAATCCCGTGCTCTGGCAAGGCCCCTTACTACACCGGGTAGTACCCAGGTCCGGGGCATGCCGGGTCCCGTGGCAGGATGAGGCCGTGCAGAGAGGGCGTAGCGGCAGACGCCTGCGGCGGGTGGCGCCGCTACTGATGGCGATGGCTCTGGCCGGCCTGGCGGCATGCGGCACGTCCGGAGCCAGCCCGGCTGCGCCGGCCATGGGCGCCCAAACCAAGGCCGCAGGCGCCAATCCGGACCTGGACCCAGGTTCGTCGCTCGCCAATCTTCCCGCCCCGGATTTCCGGCTGGTCAACCAGTTCGGCCAGGCAATGTCGCTGAGCCAGTTCCGGGGCAAGGTCGTGATCCTGGCGTTCGTCGACTCGCAGTGCACCACCGTGTGCCCGCTCACCACGGTCAGCATGCTGGAGGCCAGGCAGCTCCTCGGCGCCGACGGCAGCCACGTCCAGCTGCTAGGGATCGACGCCAACCCGGCAGCGGAGTCGGTCGGCGACGTACTTGCCTACTCCCGCGCGCACGCCATGGTGAACCAGTGGGACTTCCTGACGGGCACTGATAGCCAGCTCAAGGCGGCGTGGAAGGCCTACGACGTCTATGTGCAGATCGAGCATGGCCAGGTCGATCACACCCCGGCATTGTTCGTGATCAGCCAGGAAGGCCGGGAGGAGAAGGTCTACCTGACCTCTATGGCGTACGCGAGCGTGGGCCAGGAGGCCCAGGTGCTCGCGGCAGAGGTCGCATCTCTGCTGCCCGGCCACCCCGGGCTGGCCAGCGAGAGCTCGCTCGCCTACATCAGCGGGACCGGGCCGGCGTCTCGCGTCACCTTGCCCGGCGTTCCGTCCGGAACGGTCAGCCTGGGCCCGGGCAAGCCGCATGTCGTGATGTTCTTCGCCACCTGGCTGAGCGAGACCTCGGACCTGCGCGAACGGCTGCTGGCGCTGAACCAGTACGCGCGCGCGGCAGCCGGCGGCAAGCTGCCGCAACTGGTCGCCGTCGATGAGGAGGTGACCGAACCGTCGCCCGACTCGGCGGCCAGCTACCTCGCCCGGCTCAGCAGGCCACTGGACTATCCGGTCGGCCTCGACAGCACCGGCAAGGTCGCCGACGGGTACAACGTCCAGGACCAGCCGTGGTTTGTCGTGACCTCGGCAGCCGGGAAGATCATCTGGAGTCACGACGGCTGGGTCTCGGCTGCGGCCCTGGAGGCCGCCGCCGGGAAGGCCACTACCGGAAGCTCGTGAAGGCCGCAGCCGTGGCCTGGTCCGCGGGGTAGAACGCCTCGATGGCGAGTTCCTCCACGGTCACGTCGGTTGCCGTACCGACAGTCGCGGAGTTGGCATCCTGCAGGTCCCACCACCTGTCCACGACCACCGCAGGGCAGGGCTCGTGGCCCGCTAGCACCTGATGCAGCGCCGCGCGAACGTTGTCCAGTTCCGGGGAATCGAGGCTGTGCTGAGGGTAGGCGGGCGCAAATCCGCCCGCCAGCAAGAGCACGTTCCGTTCCCTGAGGGGAACGCCCAACTGCTCCGCCAGCCGCACGATCATGGCCGCAGTCGGCCGGGACCGCCCGGTTTCCACGAAGCTCAGATGGCGCGCCGATATCTCGGCCTGGATGGCCAGGTCGAGCTGGCTCAGGCGGCGCCGCTCGCGCCACTCGCGAAGCAGTTCGCCGACCGGCCGCCGCCCGGTTTCGCGCAACGTCATGGTGGTCACATCCCGACGCTAGCGGGGCCGCCTGCAGGACGGCGATTACCTGCCAGGTAACGGAGTCGCATGACCTGGCAGGTAATCGACATGCGGCGGGTTGAGTCCGCAGCATGGACGGCGTCCGGCTCATCGCAAGGAGACGCGGAAAGGAACTGTCATGGACGACGTCATCGCACGCTACATCGACTGCCGTTCTGAGAAGTCCCTGTCCTGGTGCCACGGCCGGCCGCGATGGAGTTGAGCCACCCAGGCCGGCCGTCGGCCATCAGGGAAAGACCCCGAAGGCGCAGATCACGTACGTCAGGCCGTCCGGCGCGGCCTGCTTCAGGTTCGGAACGGCGAAGTTGGTGGTGCCGTTCCCGCCGTACTTAGTCCCGTAGAGCGAATACAAGGCCGTATAGGATGTGATGGACAGCAATTGGCCGTTCGCTGGAAGGGTGTTGTCGGCGTACGTCTTGCCGGGCATCAACAATGCCTCGCCAAGCGTGCAGGTGGCGCCGGCGCTGGAGCCCGCGGTCGCAGTGTTGGTATGCGAGCCAAATTCCGAACCAGCACTCCACGACAGCGACTTCGTTCTCCGCGGGCATCTGGCGCCGGCCTTGAGCTCGACGCTCAGCGCGCCGGTCTTGGTATTGACGCAGCCGTGGATCGTGGCAGCAGATGGCGTGCTTGAGGCCGCGACAGATCCGGCGGCCACTCCGCCTGACAGCAGAACTGCGGCACCGACGACCTCCGCGACGATGCGGATGCGCCTCCATCGCGTTATCGACGCGACAATTCGCTTCGGCGAGCCTGTCATGTCCCCAACCCCTCGTTTCGGGTAACCGTGCTGGGCTGAGAGCCTAATTGGCTGCCAAATGGACTGCTCCAGGAATCGAGAACCGCGGCTCTGGGCAATCCGTCGAGCGCTGCCAGGCGTCTACGGTGCTGGCTCTTTCGACGCGGCCGGGGTGGGCTGCGCGGTTCGCGGCGAGTCCGAGGCGCGGCGTCTCAGTAGCGCCCAGCCCGAAGCGGAGACGCCAAGCGCGACGAAGATCGCGAATCCGAGAACGGTGTTGACTACGCTCGTGCCTTCGTCGAGCGCGATCCCGGCTCCGATCACGGGGACCGAGAGTCCTACGAAGACAGCGATAACAAGAGCCGACGTCAGCGCGACGCGGTTTTCTGGCGCGGTTGCCTCGAGCACGATCCCGGTAGTGCCCTTGTAGATTGCCCCGGCGCCTGCGCCGATCAGCGCGCCTCCGATCATGAACAGGGCCAGGCTCGGTGCGGCCAGGCGCACGGACACGACCAGCAGCACCAGACCCACGATCATGGAGACCGTGCCGAACGCCAGGACCCGCGGCGCGGACAGCCTGGCTGTTCCGAGCTGAGCCGCCACTCCGGCGGTGAATACCAGGAACAGTGTCGCTCCGGACAGCGCATGTGAGGTCTGGTGCAGCGTGGTGGCGAGGATGAGCCCGGACAGCCCGGCGAACAGGCCCGACGCGGCAAACGCCGCGATGGTCCCGGCTGCCGCCGGAACCGGCAGCGTGGCCCGGCGTGCCCGACCCGGCACTGCCGCCCGCGGGAGCTGGCGTGCCCGTCTCGGGTGCGGTCGTTAGCCCGGCTAGCGCAAGCGCCCCGAGCCCCACCATCACGATGTAGGGCACGGTCAGCGGCTGCGTCACCCACTGCGCCAGGAAGCCGGCGAGCAGCGGGCCGAGGCCGAGCGCGCCCACGTTCACCGCGGTGCCCAGGTTCCGCGCCGGGATCGGGGACGCCTTGGGGTCAGCTAGCAGTCGCAACTCGATCAGATACGGGATCGCGACCCCGGCGGCCAGCCCGATCGCCACCCCGGTCAGCAGCCGCCCGAGCAGCAGGCCGGGCAGATCCTTCCACGCCGCGAGCACCACGGCTGCCACCATCATCGTCGCTACGCCGCCGAGCATGGCGCCCCGGCGGCCGAAGCGCGCGGCGATGCGGCCCTCCCTCAGCAGCGTCACAATCGTGCCGCCCGCGAAGATCGCAAAGACCACGGTGATGGTCAACGCGGACAAGTGATCCCTCGTCCGGTAGAAGCCGTACAGCGGGCTGGGCAGCGTCGCGAACATCATGACGACCAGGAACGCGAACGCCACCGCCCAGAACCCGAAACCCGGCCTCTGCCTGGCCATTGAACTCACCAGACCTTCATGCCGCCATCGACGACGATGTCGATGCCGGTCAGGTAGGAGCTCTCGGCACAGGCGAGGAACAGCGCGACATTGGCCACTTCCTCCGGCTGACCGAACCGGCCCAGCAGTGTCCGGCCTCGCATCTCGCTGGCCCATTCCTGGTCTTCAAGCTGACCGCTGGTCGCGTTGCTCACGATCAGGCCAGGAGAGATCGAATTGACACGGATCCCGTGCTTGCTGCCCTCCAGGGCAAGCTGGCGGGTCATCCCGATGATCGCCGCCTTGTTGGTTGTGTGTGACAGCGACGGCAGGAGTTTGAAACTGAGCTGTCCGTTCAGCGAGGCCATATTCACGACCACGCCGCGGGAGGCAATCAGCTGCGACCATGCCGCACGGGTGAGGTAGAAGATCAGGTCAACCTCGTCCCGCCGCGCCGCGTCCCACTCCTCGTCGGTCACGTTCTCGAGCCACGCGAAGTGGGATTTCCCTGCGAGGTTGAACAGGACGTCGATCCGCCCGAACTCGCTCATGGCCAGCTCGACGAGCCTTGCGCACTCGGCGGGGTCGCTGAGACGGCACGGCTGCAGCGATACCATCGTGCCGCCGGCGGCGTGCACCTGCTTCACGGTCTCTTCGGCCGGCTCGACTGCTACGTCGCAGCCG
Source organism: uncultured Actinomycetota bacterium (assembly GCA_963831615.1). Taxonomy (GTDB): domain Bacteria; phylum Actinomycetota; class Actinomycetes; order Streptosporangiales; family Streptosporangiaceae; genus JAJYUU01. Next base: position 688,157 of record CAWHQU010000013.1, read on the forward strand.
ACGACCGAAGCTCCCTCGCGGGCGAACGTCAGGGCCGCGGCGCGTCCTATGCCGCCGCCGGTGCCCGTGATGACGCAGACCTTCCCTTCCAGCCGACCCGCCACCTCACTGGCCCCCGGTCCGGTAGTCGATCAGCACGAGGGCGCAGTCCTTAGCCGTCCAGACACCGAAGTCCTTATTCATCGTGTCTCCTTCGTCACTGCTGACGGGCGGACCCCGAGGACCAGCGGGCGCCCGCCCGTGCCGCTCAGGGGCCGTAGGCGGGCACGACAGCACCACTGACCGGAGCGGCGGCGTCGCTAACCAGGTAGGCGATAATGCGGGCGACTTCCTCCGGCGCGACCGCATGCGCCAGCAAGTCGGGCGTGAGGTACGGACGGGTCTTGGCAGTGTCGAGCAGTTGCGGCGCGACGGCGTTCACCCGGATGCCGAGCGGCCGCAGCTCAAAGTCGAGAACGCGGGTTAGGTGGACCAGAGCCGCCTTGCTGACGGCGTAGGCGGCCATTCCGCTGACCGGCTCGAGCCCCGGGCGGGCGGCAACGTGCACGATCGAACCCGAGCCGTGTTCCCGCAGGTACGGGACCACCGCCTGGGTCAGCCACAGCGCAGCGCCCACGTTGACGTCGATCATCAGCCGAAAGTCCTCGGGCGTCGCCGCGATGGCTTCGCCCAGGTGATACACGCCGATGGTGTTCACCAGCACCTCGGGCGCGCCGACCTCGGAAGCGATCTGGTCAATTATGCTGCGGGCAGCGACCGGATCGGCAGGATCAGCTGTCCCGCTCCAGATGCGGGGCGGCAGCTCCTTCAGCGCCTGCTCGCTCCGGTCAATCCCGGCTACCGTGAAGCCTGCCGCCGTCAGCTGCTCCGCTGCCGCACGGCCAAGCTCACCACCTGCGCCAGCAACAACGGCCACGCGATCGCTCATCCCGGCCACCTCCAGCAGAGTCATTCAAGGACGCACTTCAGACTCGTCGCTGGGATGGTGACCAGGCATCACCAAAATCCGGTGATCTGCTCCTAGCCTCAGGGTCCGATGATCAGCAGCAGCGGGCCGCGGCTGTCAGCAGTCGTATTGGCGTTGGCCTGCCGGCGTGCGGCAGCCAGCGAGAAGGGCGGCGATGATGCACCTGCTATAGCGGCTCGTTGACCCAGTGCCAGCCAGTCTTTTCGTCACATACAGGCCGGACCACACTTGCCTCCGCGGCGTGGGACAACTCTGCGGCAAGCTTGATCAGCTGACGGTGGAAGTCATCAGGCGTAGACGGGCAACCGGCCGTCGGCGCGACGAGCGTCACAACCGAGCCCTCGCTTCCCGCCAGCCGGGCAGTGATGTTGCCGTTATAGTCACGGCCGACTCCCGCGATGGCACCAGCCCGGATAATGTCACTGCCGTCGTCCTTGGCCACCCACACGGTTCGGGCATCCACACGCCTCACCCCGGTCCTCGTGACAGCACCTACTGACACTGTGTCACAAAGGCCCACGCTTCTTTCCGAGCTAGGCGCGGCACCTCCGTGCCGACAGCGTGCAGGTAGCGCAGAGCCTGGGCGTAAGAGCCGATCAGGCTGGTCTGGCAGTAGGGCAATTCGTTCTGCAGGCAGAACTCTCTGATGAGCGGCTGGGACCGACGCAGGCTCGGGCGGGGCATGGACGGAAACAGATGATGCTCGATCTGATAGTTCAGGCCGCCGAGAGCGAGGTCCGTGAACCAGCCGCCGCGGATATTGCGGGAGGTCAGCACTTGCCGCCGCAGGAAGTCATGCTTATCGTTCTGCCGCAAAATGGGCATGCCCTTGTGGTTGGGGGCGAACGACGCGCCCAGGTACACACCGAACAGCCCCTGCTGGACCAGGATGAACACGACTGCCTTCACCGGGCTCAAGACCACGAAGACGACCGTCAGATAGGCCGCGAAGTGCATGGCGAGCAGGACAGCCTCCGCCAGCCGATACTGCCTGTCCCGGTTTGACAAGGCCCGGATGCTGGCCACGTGCACGCTGAACGCCTCGCCCAGCAGCATCGGGAAGAACAGGAATGCCTGGCAGCGGTACACGATCTTCGATAGGCCGCGGCTTGAGGCTGCCTGGTCCGGCGTCATGGCCAGGGCACGCATCATGACGTCGGGGTCGGCCCCTTCGGTGTTCGGGTTCGCGTGATGCCGGTTGTGCTTGGCCACCCACCAGCCGAAGCCGAGGCCGATGCCGAGGTTACCGAGGACAATGCCCAGGATGTAGCTGACCCGCCGAGATGCACAGATCTGCCGGTGACCGGCGTCGTGGCCGAGGAAGCCGACCTGGGTGAACATCACAGCTATGTAGACGGCCAGCGCGATCTGCCACCATGAGTTCCCCACCAGCACGAACCCGGCCCAGCCTGCTGCCAGCAGGAACACGGTGATCGCGATCCGCCAGGCGTAGTTCCCCGTGCGCCGGTCCATCAGGCCGGCCTGCCTGACCGCGCGTGACAGCCGGGCGTAGTCGCTCCCGTGCGACGTGACCAGTGCCCCGTCGCGCACGCGAGCTGCGGAGCCAGCCGTCACAAGCTCCTCCGGTCCCCGTTGTCTTGCCGCCGTCGGGCAGCTGACACCCCATGCATCGCTTCTCACGGTACACTGGCAGAAAATTACTAGCAAATTCCTTCTAGAATAGATGACTCGATGTCGGCTGCCAGCTGGACCTTTCTCACCAACCACGCCCAGGTGCTCCTGTGCATCGCGCGTGATCCCGGCATCCGTCTGCGAGATATCGCAGATCGGGTAGGCATCACCGAGCGCAGCGCTTACGGAATCGTCCTCGACCTGGCTGAGGCGGGATACATCGTCAAGGAGAAGGCCGGCCGCCGCAACCGCTACGAGATCCAGGCACACCTGCCGCTACCGGGGCCCAGCAGCAGGGAGCGCACGGTGGGCGAGGTCCTCGACCTGCTGGCCGGCACCGATCTGCGGCCAGCTGCCGATCGGCCCTGACGCGCCAGGCCGCCTAGCGTCGGTGGCCCCGCGCGATGGTGTTTAATGGGCCGTGGTTGTAGTCGAAGTTCGTTCACGTGTCACAGCGCCTGCGAATTCTGACAGCGGGCGCCTCAGTCTGGAATGAGCCAGACACTCTCCGGCAGGCGGTCGCGCAGCCCTGGCATGCGAAACAGCGCGTACCAGAAGATCGCATTAGCAGGAGGAAAGTTCATGGCTCAGGGCACGGTGAAGTGGTTCAACGCTGATAAGGGCTTCGGATTCATCGCACCGGACGACGGCACTGCCGACGTCTTCGTGCATCACTCAGCGATCCAGACTGACGGATACCGCAGCCTTTCGGAGAACCAGCGCGTCGAGTTCACGGCGGCGCGCGGCCCGAAGGGACCGCAGGCCGAGCAGGTTCAGCCGATCTAAGGCCCCTGCTGGTCGGTCACGACTCTGGCCGGGCGGTTTCATGGCTCGCGATGGGCCGCCCGGCGCTGGGCCTCCAGCGGTTATAGCTTGAAAAGCTTGGCGCACGGGAGCGCTATGCGCACTCGACGTGGCCCGAAATCCACCAGCACGTCGGACTCGTCCTCGACCTCGAGGACGCGGCCAAGACCGTACTTGTCATGTGTCACCAGGTCGCCCGGCTCGTAGGTCTCGACAGGCTCCTCGACGACGGGGACATTGAAGGGACTTCCCGGCAGGTACCGCCTCGGGGCGCCGTAGCGCGCTGGTTTCATTTCCCCACCGTACGCGCTCGGCCCGCACGTGTCCGCCCATCGGATGGCCGCGCAGCGTCAAGGTATTGCTCCGGACCCCGGAGTCGATCCGCGAGAATCTGATCCTCGACCTGCGCACGGCTGCCAGTTCGGCAACTTTCGTTCGGCAAGATCACGATCATGGGAAACGGGGAGAGGCCGGGCTGGCTGCTTGCTCTTCGGTCAGACACGGGGCGGACTGCTGACTGCCGACTGAACCGTCGGAAAGATCTCTAGCAGCCGGTCCAGCCCAGCGGCACGCACGGCTATGCCCACCGCGGGCTTCACCGCAGCCAGGCGCAGGGAGCCGCCCAGCAGCCGGGCGCGCCGTTCGGTACCGACCAGGACAGCTAGGCCGCCGACATCGACGTGGCTGATCAGTGACAGGTCCAGGACGAGCCGGCTGGCGGCAGGGCGAAGCAGGCCCAGGAGCTGCTCGCGCAGTGCGGTTGCGCGCGGGCCGTCGAGACCGCCGCTGAGAGCGGCAACCAGGTAGCCGCGCTCTGTCCGGGTGGCAAGAGCCAGATTGTCAGCTCGGCCGGTCGCCGTGCGCATCCCGTGGTGACGATCAGGAGCGCCCCGGAGCTGCCAGGAGGTAGCTACCTCGGACATGAACGAGCTCCTTCAGAGATGGAAATGCGCACCCGTGATACTGGCCGCCGACGGCAGCCGAGACCGTCTCAACGTTATCCTGGTTCCGAAATACTAGCAACTCATTTCCGGTATTGGGGCGTACCGGCCGGGACCGAGCGGAGCGTACGCTTGCGGTAACCGTGTCCGTAGGCAGCCTGACCGAGTTCCCGATCTGGTCCAGACCACGCGCCTGCTCTAGAGCCGCCTTGCTGCAAACCCAGGTGACGAGGCGAACGATGAGCGCGGACGTGATTTCAGATCGCTATGACGGCACTAGCGCCTTCCCGATTTCCGCTGTACCAGCGCAAACGCCGGCACAGCGAGTCATTCAGCTTACCGTGACGGTGGTACTCGTGGCCGGGCCGTTCGCCGGCCTGATCGCCGCAGTATGGCTGCTATGGGGTCACGGCGTCGGTTTCGCCGACGTCGGGCTCGCGATGTTCTTCTATCTGCTGACCGGATTCGGGGTGACGGTGGGATTCCACCGATGCCTGACGCACCGGAGTTTCATTGCCCACCCGGCACTGCGCATTGGCCTGGCCGTTGCGGGCTCGATGAGCTTCCAGGGCGAGGTGAATGGCTGGGTCGCTGTGCACCGCCGGCATCACGCTTTCACCGACAGGCCAGGGGACCCGCACTCTCCCTACCGGTACGGCACCGGGCCGGCCGGCCAGCTGCGCGGTCTGCTGCATGCCCACGCCGGCTGGCTGCTCGGCAACGACCCGACATCGCGCCTGGATTACGCACCCGACATGCTGGCAGACCCGGCCATGCGCGCGATATCGCGCGCGTTTCCCGCCCTCTGCGTCGTCTCGCTAGCCTTGCCGTTTACGATCGGCTGGGCAATCGGCGGCGCCCGCGGCGCGCTACTCGCGCTCCTGTGGGCCGGCCTGGTCCGCATCTTCTTGCTGCAACACGTCACCTGGAGCGTCAACTCCCTGTGCCACCTGCTCGGCAGCAGGCCCTTCACCACCCGCCGGTACGACCGGGCCACGAACCTGTGGCCGCTGGCCCTCCTCTCCTTCGGGGAGAGCTGGCATAACACTCACCACTCCGACCCGGCGTGCGCGCGGCATGGTGTTGACCGGGGCCAGATCGACCTCTCCGCCGAGCTCATCCGCCTGTTCGAGCGCGCAGGCTGGGCCACGCGTGTCCGCTGGCCAAGCGCCGCCAGGCTCGAGAAGCACCGCCGCAGGCCCGCCGGGCAACTCAGGTAGATCGGAGTCGCGCCGACCAGGCGCCGGGATCGAGGGTGCCGTCGATCGCCGCCTGCGCAACGTCGGTGAGGCGGAGGTTGGAGTCGCGCGCAAAGCCGCGCAGCCGGGAAAAAGCCTCGGTCAGGTCGACACCGGCACGTTCTGAGATCACGCCTTTTGCCTGCTCGATCACAATGCGGCTGGTAAGTGCGGCCGACAGCTGCTCAGTCAGGCGCTGCGCATCGATGCTGGCCCGATGCTGAGAAATGCTGAGCGCCGCGATATCAGCGAAGGCGCGCGCGACGACGAGATCCGCCTCGGCCATCGGCTCGCGGGTAGCACGGAGCAGATTGAGCGCTCCGAGGGTCACCGTCCGCAGCCGAAGCGGCAGAGCAAGCGCCGACCGGAACCCAGCCCGCAGGGCCGCGGTAGAGAACGACGGCCAGCGGCCGATCCCGGCGTCCAGATTCTGCTGCTCAACAGTCTCACCCGTGCGGAAGGCGTCCAAGCATGGCCCTTCCTGGGCCTGGAGCTCGAATAGCTCGAGCAGCCGCATCGCCTCGCTGGAGGACGCCACCAGGTTCAGGCCGCCGGCCGGAGCGGCGAGCATCACCCCGGCGGCTGAAACCTCTAGCAGGCTCACGCACCGACCCGCTAGCCCGGTGAGCATGTCCACGACGTCGTAGTCATCAACCAGAGTGTCGGCCATGCCGACTAGCGTCTGCACCACGTCGGATTCCCTGGTCATCCTCGGCTCACCTCCCTGCCGACGGCGGCCGCGCGGTCGTTCTGATAGGGCTCGCGCGTTTCCATCCTAGGCGCGGGCGGGCCGCCAGTCCCGGCGCGCAGGCTTCAGTGTTCATGGCAGCCGGAGCCTGCGGGCAATGACGTCCCTGGCAACGTCGGCAAGCGAGCGATCGCCACCGAACGCGTGCGCATGCAGCCGGATGAGCGCGTCGGTCACGCTGATGCCCTCCTGTACCGAAACGATGCCTGCCGCGTTATGCACCGCGAAATGAAAATCGGCGCTGGTCTCCAGTTCCGCGGCCACTGCGCCGGGCGGCGCTCCGGCCTGGACCTCCAGCACCCAGCGCGCCGTCACGTCCGCTACGACCATCGCGTCAGCGTGCTGCTCGCCGGTCAGTGGGCCGCGCGCCGCCCGGTAGAAGTTGAGGGCACCCAGCCGCACTGCTCCCACGCGCATCGGGAATCCGAAGACCGCCCGGACTCCCGCCTGCAGCGCTGACGGGGTAAAGAAGGGCCACCGGCTCGAGACCGGATCCGCCAGGTCGGGCTCGATCACGACTTTGTCCTGCTGATAGGCGTCGACGCACGGACCCTCGCCGAGGGTGTACTGCAAATCCTCGATCAGGTGGCTCACCTGATCGGTGGAACACAATGACCCCCTTCGAATGTCACCCGACATCAGCATGACCCCCGCCCCGTCCACACCGACAATCTCCGTGCTGGCCGCACACAACCGCACCGAGGACCAAGGCTCATTGCCATCGGTCAGGGCGCCCAGGACCCGCTGCAGCCGGTCGCCGGCCATTCAGCGCCGCCATCTGCGGCGGGACGCCGGGCCGCTGCCGGCCGCATCACGGTAATCGCTCACCTGTCGCCTCCTGTGCGAGAAGGGAAAGCGCCAGTAGAGACCGGGCTCGACGCCGTCCGGGCCCGGCCAGCCGAACCCTCACTAGCAAGGCTAGCGAACGGGAACGAACGACCGAGCGATCCTGGATCCTGACGTGCGGTATCCTGAGTTGGTACGGTGCAGCCATCCAGGGCGCGCCGGTCGTATGTCGCTCGGTCACCGAGCTGGTTCCCGCGGACGTGGCGGCCCCAATGACGATGCGGCCACCACAGTCCTAAGGACAATCTCTTTGGCAGTTCTGCCTATCGAAACGCCCGCTCTTGCGCGCCGCAGCCCGGCGGCCGGCATCACCTTCACTTCTCTCGGCGTCCCCGCTCAGCTAACCGCCGCGCTTGCCGACGCGGGCATCACTACCCCCTTCCCGATCCAGGCTCTCACGCTGCCGGACGCACTGGCCGGACGTGACGTGCTCGGCCGGGGCCGGACCGGTTCCGGCAAGACTCTCGCCTTCGCCATTCCGCTGGTCGCAGCCCTGGCCGACGGATACACCATGGCGTGCCGGCCACGCGGCCTGGTGCTGGTGCCGACCCGCGAGCTGGCCAACCAGGTCCACGCCGCGATCCTGCCCCTGGCCGCAGCCGTGGGCCTGACCGCGGTGACGGTCTTCGGCGGCAGCCCGCAGAGCCTCCAGGTCGCCGCGCTCCGGGCCAGGGCCGACATCCTCGTTGCCTGCCCGGGCCGGCTGGCCGACCTCATCCAGCAGGGCCACTGCCATCTCGGAGATGTCGAGGTCAGCGTGCTCGATGAAGCGGACCACATGGCTGACCTCGGGTTCCTGCCCGTGGTGAGGCGACTGCTGGACGCGACCCCGGCCGGTGGCCAGCGGATGCTCTTCTCGGCAACCCTCGACAACGACGTCGACGTGCTGGTGCGCCGGTTCCTGCATAATCCAGTCCGGCACGCTGCCGACGCAGCGGCTGCGGCACCCGCCGCGATGGTTCACCACCTGCTCACGGTCGCACCCGCCGACCGGGCGGCCGTGGTTACTCTTCTGGCTGGCGGCAAGAACCGGTCCCTGATCTTCACCCGGACCAGGCGCTCGGCGCAGCGGCTGGCCCGTCACCTGGCCGCCGCGCAGATACCGGCCGCCGAACTGCACGGCGACCTGGGCCAGAGCGCGCGCGAGCGGAATCTCGCCTCTTTCGCGACCGGCGCGGCCCGCGTCATGGTGGCGACCGATATCGCAGCCCGCGGCATCCACGTCGACGGCATCGATCTGGTCATCCACGCCGATCCGCCGGCTGAGCATAAGGCCTACCTGCACCGGTCGGGCCGCACCGCCCGTGCAGGCGCCAGCGGCATAGTGATCACCCTGCAGACACCCCCGCAGGCCGGCGATGTGCGCGCGCTGATGCGCGAAGCGAACGTGACCCCGCTGACCGCAACCGTCCGCCCCGGCTCACCGCTGCTGCGGTCCATCGCCGGCGAGCCAGCAGCGCCAGTCGCGCTTCCGGCTCGGCAGCCCGTGCCAGAACTGGCCGCGGAAGCGGCCCTGGCTACCGGCCGCGCAGCGGCCGCCATGTCCTCTCAGTACCGAGGCAGGCGCGGGCGCTGACCACCATGCACGGTTTACTCCGTGCAACTGACAACGGTGCGGTGCCATCGCATATGTTTGCGGGCCGCCATGAGGGAAGGGTCGCCCGGGACGGCCTTTGCGAATGGATGCCTCTTGGCATACGGCGCGTTTGGTGCAGCACGCGCCATCCGTGCGCTCGAGCCGGAGGGCCTGGCCGTATTCTGATTCCGGGCAGAGCGGCCGGTTGAGCACTAAACGGCCGGGGCCTTGGGGGAGGTGGTTGGTGCATGGCGACCTGCCAGGCGGCGCATGGCGACACAGCACCGGATACCTCGCACTTCGCCGGTGCTTTCAGGCACCTGGCGTTCTTCTACCGTGACGAGCGCCACTACTTGGCGCAGCTCTCCGCGTTCGCAGATGCAGGCCTTGCGAGCGGCGAGCCCGTCTTCATAGCAGTACCAGGGTCCAAGGGCGGCTTGCTGCGCGAGCACCTCACCAAGTCTGGAGACCTCCGCTTCGCGGATATGGCTCAGCTTGGCCGCAACCCAGCCCGGCTCATCCCCGAAGTACAGGACTTCATCAGCGGCCACCCGCGGCAGCGGGTCCGCTATATCGGCGAGCCTATCTGGCCCGGCCGCTCCGCAGCCGAAACCTGTGAGGCGACCAGGCACGAGGCTCTGATCAACCTCGCGTTCGCCGATACTTCGGCGACCATCGTGTGCCCCTACGACATCGCGGGGCTCGCGCCCTCGGTGGTCGGAGGTGCCGGGCACACGCATCCCGGCATTCTCGCCAATGGCCGTACGACTCCCGAGGCCCGCTACGCAGGCCCCGGAATCTTCCCGCCCGGATGCGACGGCCCGCTCCCGGCTCCGCCTGCCAACGCCGAAACCCTCGGCTACGAGACCGACCTCCGGCCGTTGCGCAGCCTGGTGGCGGACCACGCGCACCGCGCCGGTCTTCCTGACGAGCGTGCAGGCAACCTCGTACTCGCGGCGAGTGAGATCGGAGCGAACACCCTCGGCCACACCGGCGCCGGCGGCACGGTGCACATCTGGCACACCGAGACTGAAGTGCTCTGCCAGGTTCAGGACCAGGGCTGGATCAACGATCCGCTAGCCGGGCGCACGCGGCATGCCCCGGAGGCGCGTGGCCACGGGCTGTGGGTCGTCAATCAGGTCTGCGATCTTGCCGAGATGAGAACTGGCCGGGGTGGCACCACCATCCGCCTGCATATGCGCATCCGGGGCTGAACCGCCCTTACACGGCTAAGTCACGTGTCCGAGCGCAGTCAAGGCTCTTGTAGCCAGACAACGTACTGCTACCGGCGCCGACGTCCGCAGAGTTCTGGCTCAGGGCCTGGTGTCTGCCTCGGCCAGGCGGTTGATGAGCTCGTCTACGTTGCCCGTCTTGGGTAGATCCCGCTTGGCCAGCAAGTCGCTCAGCTGGGCCTTGCGCAGTCCCTCGTATCGCTGGCGGGCCATTTCGTGTGCCTGCCTGGCATGCTCGCGTTCGGCCTGGCGCGCCTGGCGGGCCAGCTCCTTCTCGGTCTCGTCGACCTTCGCAGCCTGCTTGCGGGCGGTCTGCTCGGCCCTTACCGCCTGCTCGCGCGCAACGTCTCCGGCCGCCTCGGCCTTATCACGCATGACGTCGCCGGCTGACCCAGCCTTCTTGCGCGCCACGCCGGACATCGTGCCCGCCGCCCCCGCCCACCTGACGGCAATGCGGCGGTTGATATCGACGGTCTGCTGCACGAGGTCGAAGTAGCGCTCCACGGCCGGGACGAGGTCGACCTGCGGCAGCCTGGAAAGGCGGCCCGACACCGTCCGCGCGCCCTCCGTCCAGACGTCCACGGTCTTCTCCACCGCATTCCGTGCCTGGCTCGCGGCGGCGCTGTACTGCCTCGTCATGCTTGTCATGTGCATCCCCTCATAGCGCTTAGCTAAGAACCTGCGACCAGTCGCGCGAGTGCGTGCGCCCTACCCGGCTCTCCGCAGGCCTAACCTGAGCCCTCGTCGCCCGTCAAACGAGGGCGTGCCGCAGCGGGCAGGGCGAAAGAGCCAGCGGCGGACATAAGGCGTAGAGCTTGCCCAACCACTAGCGATACGAGCCGCGACAGGTCCAGACCCTGCGCACGTTCGCACCGGGGCCGCTGGCACTGGATTCGGTCTGACACAGCCAGCTCGGCTCGTCAATCCGGCAGGACAACGCTCCGCACGCGGTTACCGACGCCGGGAATGAAGGACGTCAACCGGCAGGCGTACTCGTCTGCCAGGCAGCGGGTGCCCAGTCACCTTCTGGGTCTGTGGTCTGACCCACTTCGATCAGATAGCCGTCGGGATCCCGGATATAGCAGCGCTTCTCGTACTGGTGCTGTTTCGGCGGCGTCAGAAACTGAGCACCCCGGGCGCTCCATTCGGCGTACACGGCGTCGATGTCCTTAACCCGGATATTGAGGAAGCTGCTGACCCGATCGGGATCACGGGGCGTCTCCAAGGTGACCGCTGGCTTATCGTCAGTCGGGCCGCCACCGAGATTGATGATGATCCAGCTGTTGGCCAGCGCGACGTAGGTCGGCTCCGGGGAGAAGACCACCCGGCCGCCGAGTATTTCGGTGTAGAAGCGCCGAGAGCGCTCGACATCGTCGGAGACGATGAAGTGGGCCAGCACAATTCCCTCCGGGGGCGGCGGGAGTTCGGCCATCTGGCACCTCCACTGGTTGGGTCTCACATCCCGCTTACCCGCCCGCTGAGGTCCATAAGCCAGACATCGACCGGACCGGGTCTCCCAAGCGCTTGTTACCGCACGTCGAGCCCGGCTATGGCAAACTGCCGACGGTTCCATGGCCGCGGGACCCGGCAGCGAGGAATGCGGTTCCGAAGAACAATTCGGTCCAGGTGAGATCGGCCAGTTCTTCCTCCATGGCCGCGCGAATCGCCTCCCACGGACGGCGCATGATCCACTCATCTATGGAGGCGAAAGGCCGCACTATGGCGGTTCCGAGCTGCGCTAGCCACCCGGGCGTGCTGTCGGGAACCTTGAGATCCAGCACGGCCCAGCGTCCGCCTCCGGAGAGGGCCGCGGCGCCGCGGGCGATGACCTCTGCGCACTCGGGCACCTGTGACAGGGCGTACGTGGACAGGATCGCGTCGACCCCGGTTGGGAAATCGAAGTCGACTGCGTCGGTTTGCACGAGACTGATATTGCTCCAGCCGTTCGTCTGTATCCGTTCCCGGGCACGGGCGAGCATCGCGTCGGTCAGATCGACGCCGATGATCCGGCCACTCTGGACCGATCGCCTGCTCAATCAGCCGGAAGTTCAGACCTGTGCCGCATGCGATGTCGATCACGGTGTCGCCCGCGCGAAGGCCGAGCGCTTCTACGGTCCGGAGGCGTTGTGCCCGCTGGGGGTAGCCGGGAGCGGGGTAAAGCCGGGAGGTGATGTCGTAGTGCTTCGCCTTCTTGCGGTATATCTCGATCAGATGCTCTCGCGTACGGTCAACCTGGCTCACGGTGCGCTCCTCGATCTCGGCAGCTTCGCGGTAAGGCCACGCCACCGCATCTAAGATTCCGCGCCTTGCGGCGTCGCGGACTCAACCGCAGCCTTGATCGCCACCATCTCGCGATCGCTCACGCGCTGAACACTGCCTTTGAGAGTGCGGGGGATGGTGCGCATGATGCCCGCGAGGTCGACCTCAATCCACATCAAGGCATCGGTCTGTCTATCGTCTACCGGCTGCAGATCCATTGCCCAGCGCGCCGCGGAGGTACCCATTGGCCCGGCGAACGACACGTAGCGGGGCGCCTCGACGGCGGTCACCTCCTGGCTCCGCCCGCGGGTCAGCCAGAGTATTCCCTTCGCCCGCTGATCCACCCGAGCGCCGGGCTGAAGCGGACCTCCTCCGCGAACCCGGCATTCGAGAACCGTCGGCGCCCACTCCGGCCAGCGTCCGACGTCACAGACATACGCCCACACCTCACGGACGCTGCTGGCGATAGTGATGCGGCTCTCGGTTCTGAATGTCATCGAGCGCACTGTGTGTTGATCACTTTCCGGTTGCATAAGTCTCCCGCGACGCTACATCCTGACCGAGACGCCTCTAAGCGCTCCGATGGCGGGAGGATCAGGCAGATCTCGCCGCCAGGCCCTGCAGGCAGGAGCCAACGTTAGCCACACCTGCGAGGCCACGTTTGGTGACACGGCCCGAAGCGGCGGGCGGTTCAAGCCCGACCGCTCGTCTTTCCAGGGCGGTTGCTCACTCAGAGCGGCAGAGGCTTGCTGCACCCGTCTACGGTGAGTGCGTTCGTTATGTCTTGCGTGGTTTGTTCCCAGCCGCGCAGGTTCGATCGCCGCATTCGCGCGGCGGCGCGTAGCCGGTGCCGGTGGCGCTCGTCGCCCAGCCACTTCCGGATCGCGGCGGCGAGGGCAGCCGGATCCCCGGCTGGGATCAGCTGGCCGGGGGTGCCATCGGGGCTGGAGCCGAGCGCTTCGGGCAGCCCGCCCACCGCGGCGGCTATGACGGGCAGGCCGTGGGCGAGCGCCTCGGTTACAGCCATGCCGTAGGTCTCCGACCGGGACGGCGCGACGAGCAGGTCGGCGGTGGTATACGCGTGGCTGAGCACCGCGCCGGTCAGAACGCCGGCGAGCCGAACGCGGCGGCCGTAGCCGAGTCGCGCGATACGGGTTTGCAAATGGTCGACGAAGTCCGGGTCGGCGTCGAGCGGACCGGCCAGCACGCAATGCCAGTCCAGGTCACGCAGTTCGGCGAGTGCCTCGACGAGGAGGTCCTGCCCCTTGTGGCGACCGAGAGTTCCGATGCAGATCAGGTGACCGCGAACGGGCCGTGCCGGGGCGGCGACCCGATCGACGCCCGGCCGGGCGACGTGCACCCGGCAGGCCGGGATCTCGTATCGAGTCAGGACCTCCTGGCGGGTCCATTCGCTGGTAACGACCACGCTCCTGGCCGCACGAAGCACGACTCGTTCGGAGCGCTGCGTGCTGGCATCAAGGCGCGTGTCGAGGGCGGTGGCCAGTGGCATGTGCATCAGCACTGTCATTCGTATCCGGCCAGCGTGCGGCAGCAGCTGCGCTGCGGTCGGCGAGGCGATCAGTCCGTCGATCAGGACGATCTCACCGTCGGGGATGGCGGAAACGATGCGGGCCAGGTCGCCGCGGGCGCCCGAGTCGGGTACCGGCCACGCCGTGCCGACGGTCGCGACCAGCACCTCCCAGCCGGCCTCGGCCAGTCCCGCGCAGACCCGGCGGTCATAGATGTTTCCGCCGGTAGGCTGGCCGGGGTTGTCGAAACCCTCAGGGACTACTACGTGGACCCGCACGATGCTCCCGCCGTCGAGAGCGCCTGTCGCACTGAGCCAGCCTCCGGCCGATCTGAACTACACGCGCCGCTGATCCGTCATACCTGACACATGATGGTACGGAGAAGCGGTGGACACGGTTCGACCAGAGGCGGTCGGCGTCCGTGCGGGATGTGATTGTGAGACAGGATCAGCGAGCACCGACCTTGACGGCGCTAGAGCGGGCACGGGCAGCCGCTTTTCCCGCTGGCGAGTATGTCGGCCAGGAGAGCTTCATGCAGGCGGGCGAGGTGCGCACGCTGGCGCACCGGGCCGGGGTCGGTCGCGGCGTCTCCGTGCTCGACTTGTGCTGCGGAGTGGCCGGCCCTGGCCGGATGATCACGGCGGAGTCAGGCTGCCGCTACCTCGGCGTCGATCATTCCGGCAGCGCACTGGCCATCGCCCGGGAGCTGGCCTCGAGTCTCCCCTGCCGCTTCGAGCAGGCTCACGTCCCGCCGCTGCCCGAGGGCCGCTTTGAGGTGGTACTCCTGCTGGAGACGATGCTGGCGTTTCCCGACAAGCAAGCCTTGGCGGACGAGGTGGCGCGAGTGCTGGAGCCGGGCGGGCGTTTCGCCTTCACGGTCGAGGAAGGCCGGCCGCTCACCGAGCAGGAGCGGGCCCTGATGCCCGGCGCCGATACGGTCTGGCCCATTCAGCTGGCGAGACTGACAGGTGTGCTGCGCGAGGCGGGGCTGACCGTGACATGGCGGCGCGAGTACAGCTCCTCCCATCAGGCAACAGCCGCGGCATTGGTTGGCTGTTACCGAGCTGAGTCACTCCAGATCGGCGCGCAGATCGGGACGCGGGCCGCCACCGACCTGATCACTTCGCACCGGCTGTGGAGTGACTGGCTCGGCAGCGGGCGGGTGCGCAAGTTCGCGATGGTAGCCGAGAAGCAATGACCTGCTTCGATCAAGCGCCGACGACCTCCGGCTATGCCCGCTATCTGACCGCGAAGACGACCGTGGATGACCGGGCGCTCAGCCGGCAGGTGCTGGCCGAGTTGTGCCGCCTGATGCCAGCGGGTGCGCCACGAGTGCTGGAGGTCGGCGCCGGCCTGGGGACGATGGTGGCCCGTCTGCTCGACTGGGGAGTCATCGGCGCAGGCGAGTACGTCCTGCTGGATGCGGATCGGCAGCTGCTGGATTGCTCGCGCCGGTGGCTGGACGATTGGGCGGCGGCGCGGGGCGTACGCAGCCACCGGCTGCCAGACGGCCTGCAGGTGGGTGACCTGCGGGTGCACCTGGTGCACGCCGAGCTCGGCAGTTACCTTGAGGCCGCTGACGCGCAGGTGGCCGATGTGCTGATCGCCAACGCTGTCCTGGACCTGGTGGACGTGCCGGCCGTCCTGCCCGGATTGTTGCGGCTGCTCGTGCCCGGCGGCGTCTACTGGTTCACGATCAACTACGACGGCGAGAGCGTCTTCGCGCCCGGCGACCCCAACGACGACCAGGTCATGCGGTCCTATCACCGCGACATGGACGAGCGCATCCGCTACGGCCGGCCGGCCGGGGAAAGCCGCACTGGCCGCCGCCTGTTCCACCACCTGCGCGATGCGGGAGCGCCCGCGCTGGCGGCAGGGTCGTCGGACTGGGTCGTCTACCCGGGCCGGAACGGGAAGTACCCGGCCGATGAGGCTTACTTCCTGCGCAGCATCCTCAATACGATCCGGGACGCATTGCGGAATCGCCAGGACTGGATGGAACCGTCGGACCTGGCCGACTGGCTGGCCGTGCGCGGTCGGCAGCTGGCTGCAGGAGAACTGGTCTACATCGCTCACCAGCTTGACTTCGCGGGCCGCTCACCGGGCTAGGTCTGCGAGCGCACGACGGGAGCCGGCTCTTCTGGCCGGAGCTGCCGTAGCCGGGCCGACATCGCCTGCCGGAGCGGGATCCACCCGCGGTGCCGCTGGAAGGGGATCTCGAACACAGCGGCGAACATCCGCGCGAAGCACAAGGTCACCGGCAGCAGGATCGCAACCAGCACGAAGAACATCGGCGTCCCGGCGGTGACGCGGCCCAGCACCAGCCCGTAGGAGACGGCGATAACGATCGGTGCGTGCGTGAGATACAGGCTATAGGAGCAGGAGCCGAGGCTCCGCGGCAAGCGGCTGTTGAGGAAGCGTAAGACGAACCCCGGGCGCGAGGTGGCAACTGCGGTGAGGAAGCAGCCGATCGCCGGAGTCCAGGCCAGATCGAGCCAGAACAGATTGAGGTTCGACCAGACCGAGCCCATGACCACCATTAACACGATTGCCGGCACCGCGGCGGCCAGCGCGTAACCAGCCCACGGCCGTGATCGGGTGCGCTCGCCGGCATTGACGATGCCGGAGGCCAGCACGCCGACGGCGAACAGCACCGCGAGGTCGGGGGTGAACTTGACCAGGGCGGTGTTCATCAGCGCCACATGAGGCCCCAGCATGCCGACGGTCACGACAATAGCGGCCACCAGGCCCGCCATCGCCCAGGCACTCGCCCGCCGGGCGAGCAGCAGCAGCACCGGCAGCAGGACGTAGAGCTGGGCTTCGATTGCGATCGACCAGAATGCCCGGTTGGGGCTGCCCACGGCGAAGACGTCCTGCACGAGCAAGCCGTACACGACGACGGACTTCCCGTTGGGCACCGGCAGGTGGGGCTGGGCCTGCACGTACCAGGTCATCACCAGGCTGAATCCGAGTGCGGCCCAGTACGGCGGCAGGATCCGCCAGGCCCGCCGGTGCGCGTAGGTCCTGATCGACTTGAACTGCCACCCCGAACGCGCCGGGCCAAGGCCCAGCGAGAAGCCCGACAAGGCGATGAACATCGCGACCGCACCCCGGCCGTGGCTCAACAAGGCCGCCCAGAACGGGGCGTGATTGGCGCCGGGATATCCCGACCAGGCGCGCAGGAAGATGTGGTAGAGGACGACATACAGAGCAGCCAGGCCCCGGATTCCGTCCAGGCCTGCGACGCGGCCCGGACTGGTGGCCGCCAGCGCGCGCGACTCGTGGGCGGCAGGAGGGGTGGCCGGAGGTGCGGCGGAGTGGCAGGCGGCGACTGCTCGCGGACGTCTGTCATCGGCCCTCGAACCCTAGGTCTGCTGGCCCGGCGAGCGGACCTGCGCGCCGGTGCGGCTCGGCGACGCGTTCAAGTCCTCGCCAAATCAGGTCATGCCCGCCGCGCCGGGCCTTGGTGGCGAGGTAGGCCTCGTTCGCCCCAGTAAGGTGCAGCGCGGTCGGCACCTGCCTGGCGATCGTGATGCCCAGGCGGGCCAGCTGAGCGCCCTTATCCGGGTTGTTACTCAGCAGCACGATGCGGTGAGCGCCGAGCGCGTGCAGCATCTGGGCAGCGCCGGTGTAGTCGCGCTCGTCCGCTCGGTGACCTAGCGCGAGATTCGCGTCGTAGGTATCCAGGCCACGATCTTGCAGCGCGTAGGCGTCGAGCTTGTCATACAGCCCGATGCCGCGCCCTTCCTGGCGCAGATACAGCACGTACCCGCCGTGCTTGGTGATCCGCTCGACCGCTTCGCGCAGTTGCGGGCCGCAGTCGCATCGCTGGCTGCCGAACACATCACCAGTGAGGCATTCACTGTGCAGGCGCACCAGCGGTAGCCGGGCCGCGGCGGGCCGGCCGAGTTCGAGGGCCACGTGCTGCTGCGCGTCGGTCAGGCCGGTGAAGCTGACGACCGTGGCAGTGGTTGAGTAGTCGTCAGCGAAGCGCAGCGGGATGCGAATACGCCGCCGGATCGCTGCCGCCTGGACCGCTCCGGTCACGGTACGAGCCGTTCGGCCTCAACCGAGCTTGAGCGCGCCGTCAGCGTGCCGAGGACGGTCACCGGGTTGGGCCGGTCAATCACGAACGACCTCCAGCGCGAGCGGCGCCGGATCGGGTCGACTCGACTCGCCCGGTTGTCCCTGGTCGCGACGGCGGCGAACGGCATCTCTCAGCAGCAGGCCAGCACCCGGGGCAACTGCGGCCAGCATGAGTACCGCATAGAGGGTGGCGATCGTGACCCCGGTGGCCGCGCCGAGCCCGGCTGCGCCGAAGGCCCAGGCGGCGGCTCCTTCCCTCAGCCCCCACCCGCCGATACTCAGGGGAATCACCACTGCAGTCTGGACCACCATCAGCAGCGCGAGAAGTTCGCCGAGCGGCGCGGTACTGCCGGCGACCCGGGCCGCGATGACGAACGTGGCCGTGTGCCCGGCGACGACCAGCACCGAGGCCAGCACGAGCCGCGGCCACACGTCTGGGGCCAGCAGCCCGTGACGCAGGTCATCGGAAACGGCCCGGGCCGCGCGGGCCAGCCGCGACCGGCCGCGGCGAGCTGCGCCGCGAACCACCAGCGACAGCGCACACGGCTACGCCCGCGACACCTGCCAGGATGTACGGCAGCGCGGGCCGGACCGGCGAGGGCAGCGTCAGCAATACGACGGCGGTCACCACGGCCTGGATGATCTGACCGCACAGCCGTTCCCACGCCACTGCGCGCAGCCCCCGCGGCACGTCTCCAGCGCGTCGGCCGTGCGTGACCGCCCGGTGCACGTCACCGAGAACCCCGCCGATGAGCACGGAGTTGAGGAACAGGGAACGGTAGTAGGCGCCGATCGCGCCCGGCAGGCCAATGCCGATGCCGAGTGCCCGGGCGACGACCCGCCACCGCCAGGCCGAGCACACCGTGGTCAGGGCAGTGAGCGTGACGGCGGCCACGACCGCCTGCCAGGTGACCGCCGCGCAGCCCGTGCCCTGAACGGCGCCGCGCCCACCAGCCGGACGAGAAACCACAGCACGGTGACGCCGGCGGCCAGGCGCAGCAACGGCAAGCCGAACCGGCGGACGGACGGGACCGATCCCGCCCGGAACTGAGTGCACGGACGCCACACTGGGTTACACGGATCGGCTGGACACATCGTTCAACCGTCCTGCCGGGACAGCGGCGCAGCTCTCGCGCCCCGGTCGCGGTGAACCAGCGTGACCGCTGTCCCGTTGTCCCTGTCGGGCGCGGCGGCAGACGGCTAACGCAGACGGAGGCGCGGTGCGTGCGATTCGCACGGTCGACGGCGGGCACGGCCCGTGAGAGCCCGGTGGACGAAGGCGGGCTGCCGACGATTCGGCTCGCGACGATCCTGGGGATGCTCGCCACCGCCGCCTTGCTCGGCGTCGTGTCCGCCACGGCTGGTCTCGGCGTCGCCGGCTGGATAGCGGGGCTCGCCTACCGGCTTCGGCGGCGACCGCACTGCTTGCCACCGCCCGCATGCGCAGCGACCGGCCGGCGATACTCCCGGCGGACTGGGTCACCCTGACCAGGGCGGTGCTGTGCGCCGGGGTCGCGGGCCTGGTTGCCGACTCGTTCGGCCGGCCGGTGTCGATCACAGCGCTGGTCACCCTGTCCGCCGTCGCGCTTGCACTCGACGCGGTAGACGGGCAGGTGGCGCGGCGGACCGGCACCGCCACCCCGCTGGGCGGCCGCCTCGACGGCGAGGTCGACGCCTTCCTCATCCTGCTGCTCAGCATTGCCGTGTCCCAGGCACTACGGCAGCTGGGTGCTGGTCATCGGCGCCGCCCGCTACGCGCTGCTGCTGGCGGGCTGGCTGATCCCGTGGCTGGCCGCGCCGTTGCCACCCCGGTACTGGCGCAAGGTCGTGGCCGCGGTCCAGGGCATCGTGCTCACCGTCGCCGTATCCGGAGTGCTCGACCGCCTCGCCGGGATGATCGCGGTCGCCGCCGCGCTGCTGCTGCTGGCCGAGTCGTTCGGCCGCGACGTGATCTGGCTGTACCGCACCGGCGCCGGCACGCGCACCCGCCTGGCACTGCGGCTGACCATCACCGTGCTTGCGGTCGTGCTCGTGTGGGGTGACCTCCTCGCGCCCGACAAGGCCTGGCAGTTCAGCCCCGCCGCCTTTATCCGCATCCCCGTGGAGCTGCTGGTCCTGGTTGCTGTCGCGCTGGTGCTGCCGGTCTGGCCGCGACGGATCGTGGCCGCCGTCGCTGGAATCCTGCTCGGCGTGCTCACTTTCGCCAAGATCCTCAACATAGCGTTCTACGAATACGTCGATCGGGCGTTCAACCCGGTGTACGACTGGGGCAGCATCGGCTCGGCTCTGGGCGTGGTCCGCGACACGATCGGCCCCACGCGCACAGACATTGCGCTCGTCTTGCTCGGGCTCGGTCTCATCCTGCTCGTCGGCGCAATCACCGCAGCAACGATTCACATCACCACCGTGGCCGCCCGGCATCGCCGCGGCACGGTCCGCGGCCTCGCTGGCCTCGCTGCAGTCTGGGCAGTGTGCGCGGGCCTGTCACTGCAGCTCATCGCCGGGATCCCCGGTCGCCTCGACCAGCGCCGTCGGCCTGGCCGTCGCGCAGGTGCGCGCCACCCAGGCAGCGTTCAGCGACCAGCGCCTTTTCGAGCGGGCCATCCACAGCCCCGACCCCGAGGCCAGCATCCCCGCTTCGGACCTGCTCACCGGATTGCGCGGCAAGGACGTCATCATCGCCTTCGTCGAGAGCTACGGACAGGTCTCCATCCAGGGCGCAAGCTTCTCCCCGGGCATCGACGCCGTCCTGCGCCGAGACAACGCATCGCTGGCCCGCGCGGGCTGGTCCACGCAGAGCGCCTGGGTTAACGCCCCGGGCTACGGCGGGATCAGCCAGGAGGCCCACTCCACCCTGCAGTCGGGGCTGTGGGTCAACAGCCGACAGCGGTATTCGGAGCTCGTCAGCAGCAGCCGGTTCACTCTCAGCGACGCCTTCGACAAGGCCGGGTGGCGCACCGTCAACGACAGCCCCGCTACCGACGACGAAAGCTTCCCGTCCGGCACGCAGTTCTACCACTTCGACCAGCTTTACGACCGGAGCAACGTCGGCTACCACGGCCCGACCTTCGGCTACGCCCCGATGCCCGACCAGTACATCCTGTCCGCGTTCCAGCGGCTCGAGCTCGCCCCCGGCCACAAGCCCGTGATGGCCGAGATCGACCTGGTCTCCTCGCACTCGCCCTGGGCCCCGTTGCCGACCATGGTGCCCTGGAACAAGGTCGGCAACGGCTCGATATTCGACCCGATGCCCGCACGCGGCGAGACTCCGCTCTCCGTCTTGGAGCAGCGCCAGCAAGGAGCGCAAGGCCTACGGCACGTCGATCCAGTACTCGCTGCAGGCCCTCACCTCATGGGTCACCGAGCTCAACGATCCCAACCTCGTGCTCATCCTGCTCGGCGACGAGCAACCCGACACCCCCATCACCAGCCCCGGGGCCAGTCACAACGTGCCGATCTCGATCATCGCCCGCGACCCGTCCGTGTTCAGGCAGATTGCCTCCTGGCACTGGCAGGACGGGCTGCTGCCCGGGCGCTTTGCTCCGCTTGAGCCCATGAGCGCCTTCCGCAACCAGTTCCTCGGCGCCTTCAGCACGGCCACGTCCCAGACGGCGTCGGCCCATTGACCCGCAGCACCCGAACTGCCACGGTGAGCGCTGAACCGTTGTGCTGACATGTACGTCTTGCCGTTATGGGGACCGGTCGACACACTATTCGCTCACACTCGCGGGACAGCCATATGACACTGGGCTGGGATAACCCCACAGCAGATCCCACCACCACCGTCCTGCTGCGGCACGGCGATACCGAGCTGTCACCCGAACACCGCTTCAGCGGGCTGCGCGACCTCCCGCTGAGCGCTAACGGAACCCGGCAGGCGAAGGCGGCCGCTTGCCGCCTGGCCACCGGTGCTCCGATCGACGCCGTGGTCAGCTCGCCGTTGCAGCGCGCTGTCGCCACCGCCGCCATCGCGGCCGGCGAACTGGGCCTCACCGCAGTCATCGATGATGATCTCCGTGAAACCGACTTCGGTGACTGGGATGGCTTCACCCTGGCAGAAATCCAGGAGCGCTGGCCCGGAGCCGCGGCAGCCTGGCGGCGCGACCCCGACCAGGCCCCGCCGGGCGGGGAGAGCTTCGCCGACACCGCACACCGGGTAAACCGGGCCTGTGACCGGCTGCTGCGGGACCATGGCGGGCAGAACGTCCTGGTGGTAAGTCACGTCACCCCGATAAAGATCCTGCTGTGCCGCGCTCTCGGCGTCCCGCTCGGCACCCTTTACCGGCTATATCTTGGCTCCGCCTGCATTAACGAGATCCAATGGCACGGCCGCGGATTTGCCGCCGTCCATCGCGTTAACGACACCAGCCACGTCCCCTGACTGATGCAGAGCGTCAGCATCGTGCGTGATATCCGCCGAACGCGACGGGAGTTTCCCACACCCGCACTGCCAGTGCCTCGCCGCCTGCGGCAGCGACGGTGGGCGAGAGGCTGTCATGCACCCAGCGGGCGAACACTTCGACTGTGACCGCCTCGGCACCGGCTGGGCGTATCTCCTCCAGGTTGCGGCCTTCGACCTGGCTGGTGAGCTCGGTCAGCGCCGCTTCCAGCACATCCAGATCACAGACCATGCCCCGGCCGTCGAGTTGCTCGCGGTCCACCACGATCTCAATTCGGTAGTCATGATCATGCAGCTGCCCCTCTGGCCCGGGCAGTCCCGGCATGATATGGAAAGCACGGACGCTTCGGCTCAGCCCGACTTCACATGTCACCGGCAGCACTCCTGTCGTAGTCAAGAACGGCATGCATCAACCCGGGTATCCCCTCGTCCACGGCCCGGAACGCCTCGGCTGCGTGGCCGAATGCGAAGACGTGAGTGCACAGCTGTGCCAACGGTAGCTCGGCCAGCAGCTCAACGGTCTCCCGGCGGCGCCGCGACCGCGTCCAGGTCCCGGACAGCCGGGCCGGCACCGTGGAAACCTGAGTGCTGCGGATGATCAGACGCCGCCGGTGGAACGCGCCGCCGAGCGGCAGCACCACTGGTTTGGTGCCGAACCACGACGCGATCAGCAGGGTTCCCTCGTGGGCCAGCATGTTCAGCGCCATCGCTGGCGCATCCGGGTTACCGCTAGCGTCAATGACCAGCGGAACCTTCTCTTCCGCCAGTTCCTCCGGTGCTGCGGCGGTGGCGCCGAGGCTGCTGGCCAGGGCGCGGCGCCACGCCTGCGGCTCGGCAAGCAGCGGCCGCCACCCGGAACGCTGCAACAGCAAGCTGGTCAGCAGCCCGAGCACGCCGGCGCCGAGCACGATGACCCGGTCGCGGTATCCGGTCCCGGCATCGAGCGTCACCTGCAACGCCGTCTCGACCAGCGGGAACAAGGTTGCGGACGCGGGATCGATGGCAGGCAGCGGAATCAGGTCATCGGCCCGCGCGGCGAATACGTCCTGGTGCGGATGGAACGCGAAGACCGCCTGGCCGGACTCCGCTACTTCGCCGACGCACGCATACCCGTAGGCGAAGGGATAGGAGAAGGTGCCGCCAAGCGCGTCGATCGTGTCGTCCAGCGCCAAGTCGGCAGGGACCTCGCCGCGGTACACCAGCCGTTCGGTGCCACCGCTGATGCCAGAGCACAAGGTGCGGACAAGGACCTCACCGGCCGCAGGCCGCGGTGCGGGCACTTCCCTGATATCCACGCAGCGCGGCGCGGTATGAAACAGCGCGCGTGCGGGCGAGGTAACTGTCGTGCCGGTGGGTTCGGTCATGCGCGGCCTAGCCTCGGCCGGGAACCAGAGTCCGGTGGCCAGGTCAGGATCCGCATTATTGCCATGACTGCGATTGTTACCACACGTCGAGCCCGGTGACAGCCCTGTCATAGCCGACGGGTTCCGGTGTGCGTCATTCTGGGGTGTGGCAACCTCACGGCCGGCTGGTCCGCTTCATCGGCCGGGATAGACGGGAGCGATCACTATGAGGAAAGGAACGCTCGCCGCTGCCATAGGAGTCCTGGCGGTGGTCTGCTCGGCCTGTTCTGGGTCGTCCCACAGCTCTGCGGTTCGGCATCCCGGCACAACCAGCCTCGGTCCCGGCGGAACGGCTTCGGGCTCTGTGTCCTCGTCGCCGGCCACCGCGCCCGCCATCCCGAAGCCGGAGGCCGCAGGCTCCGGCGCCAGCTGGACCGCCTACCACGGGAATGCTGAGGCGACCGGAGTCCAGGCCGCGCAGATCAAGCTGCTGCCATCGCGGCAGGCCTGGACCTCGCCGATCCTCGACGGTCAGCTGTATGGCGAGCCGCTCGTAGCTGACGGCCGCATCGTCGCGGCGACCGAGAACGACACTGTCTACGTGATGGCCGCCCGCAGCGGGCACATTCTGTGGTCACGCCATCTGGCGAGCCCCGTGCCATCTCGTGACCTGCCGTGCGGCGACATCTCGCCGGTGGTCGGCATTACGGGCACCCCGGTGATCGATCTGGCACGCCACGAGATCTTCGTCGACGCGGACACCTTGATAAAAGGCCCGTCTGCCTCTCGCGGCGCGGAGGCCTCGCACCGCCTATTCGGGCTCGACCTGTTCACCGGCAAGGTCGAGCTAAGCCAGCCGGCGATGCCCAGCGCCGGCGAGGACCAGCTCGCGCAGCTGCAGCGGCCGGGGCTGGCGCTCGACCACGGTCTCGTGGTCATCGCCTACGGCCAGAACTTCGGCGACTGTCCCGGTCCCAACGGTCCTGCCCACGGCTACGTCGTCTCGATCCCGGAGACGGGAGGACCGCTGGACTATTTCCAGGTCGGCAGCGGCAGAGATCGGGGAGCGGTGTGGATGGGCGGCAGTTCTCCGGTCGTCGACCCGCAGGGGAACGTCTACGTGGCCAGCGCCGATGGCTACAACCTCGGCGCCGGCCAGCCGTACGACGACAGCGACGCGGTGCTCGAGCTGTCGCCGGCCATGCATCTCGAGTCGATCTTTTACCTCAAGGACTGGCAGCAGCTGAGCGGGGACGACCTGGACCTCGGAACCGGGGACCCCGTGCTCGTGGACGGCTTCGTGTTCCAGGTCGGCAAGACCGACACCGCCTACCTGCTGCGTCAGGGGCATCTCGGCGGCAAGGACGGCGAGGTCGCGTCGCTTCCGGTGTGCCACGGTGACCCAGACGGCGGACACGCGGTGATGGGCTCGGTCGTCTACGTACCTTGCCCGAACGGCGTGACAGCGGTCAGGGTTTCGGCCAAGGCCCCGTTCCTGAAACGACTGTGGACTGACAACGACGGCGCTGCTGGCGCGCCGATCATCGCTGATGGGCTGGTCTGGACGATTGGAGCTGACAATGCGGTGCACGGCCTCAACCCGACCAGCGGCGAGCAGGTCGTCTCGATTCCCTTCGGCGCGTCGGCGAACCACTTCCCGACACCGTCGGCCGCCGATGGCCTGCTGCTGCTTCCGGGCACCAGCCAGGTCTTCGCCTTCATGGGTCCGGCTGGGCTGCCGCCGGCGCCCCTCGCTGGCTGAGACATGCGGCCCGCATGGGCAGCGCTGGACTTTCCAGATCTTGCTACGGGCAAACGGCCAGCCTTCAAGATTCCGAGTGCGGCCGGGCCAAGACCGTCAACACACTCGAAGCGACCAGCACGCAAGCCCGAGGACCCGCACCCACAAGGCCCACGACCAGGCCACCTCAGGATCGGTCGGCGGCTGGGAACGTCGACACCACGACAGCGAAGCCATCCTCACATCTCCAGTACGAACGCACCTGCGCGATCTGTGCCGGCGTCTCCTATCTTCGGGCGCAGCCGCAGCGTAGTGTCGAGTTATTGCTCCGGACCCCGGCAGCTACAGCAGCGACACGTCGCGACTGTGGAAAGGTCCGGAGTTTGTTTCGCTTGACCGCCTGCACACGCGGTCCATTCTTTCGGGCGGGACCCCAATGACAGACGTTGCCTATCTGTGCCATAACTGCGGCAGCGTGCATGAGGTGGAGTCGGTTCGGGAGAATCTGATCCTCGACTTGCGCACCGCTGCTAGCTACGAACTGCCCGGCCAGCAGGGCATTCTCGATCCTCGCGCGCTTCCTGCGCTGGCGCATGACCTGGGGCCTGGCCCAGGCCGCTGGCCCGAGCGCGCGCACCATCCACG
Organism: uncultured Actinomycetota bacterium; assembly: GCA_963831615.1. Classification (GTDB taxonomy): domain Bacteria; phylum Actinomycetota; class Actinomycetes; order Streptosporangiales; family Streptosporangiaceae; genus JAJYUU01. The sequence goes on from CAWHQU010000013.1 coordinate 714,143, forward strand.
TCTGGCCTGGGGTCGTAGGCTTGTGCAGGGGGCGCCCCCATCTGATTGCCCGGTGCCTAGCGCCCAGAGTCTCTATCTTCCAACCCGCTCGGCTGACGCGCGCAGCGCCCGAGCACCGCGCTCGAAGGGCGCCGTCAGACTGGCCCGGCTCGTGCTCGCACTTTTCGTCCTCCGCGGGCCACTGCTTCGCGCCGCCCGGATCCAGCCAGGCTCCGCCCTCCGGTGCCAGTGATGTACTACCTGATCAGGTGGCTCATTAGGAGGCTGCGGCGCCCCACGGACCCGGTTGAGCCGTCGGCTGCAATTCTGGTCGATGCGCCTGCAGCGGCGGCTGGGCGAGACGGGACTCAAGCCCGTGCCCTAGCCCACTTCGTGAGCGCGGAGAGAGTGGCGGTACCCCGCGCCAAGCAGGGTGCCGCGGCGCTTTCCGTCTGTAACCTGGGCAAGCGCTTCGGCGACCGGGTCGCGTTCCAGGATGTCTCCTTCGAGGTCGGCTACGGCGAGGTCTTCGGCTTCCTCGGACCCAACGGCGCCGGTAAGACGACGACCGTGCGGACACTCGGCACTCTCATCGCGCCGACGTCCGGCTCGGCAACGATCGCCGGAATCCCGCTCGCGCCGCAGAACGGAGTGGAGATCCGCCGCCGGATCTCGATCATGCCCGAGTCGCCGGGCCTGTACTTGCGCCTCAGCGTGGCCGAGAATCTGGCCTGCTTCGCTGATTTGTACGAGGTTCCCGAGCCGGACGGTCGTATTGACCGTGCGCTGCGGGCCGTCCACATGGCCGACCGCGCCGGCGATGCCTGCGGCACCTTGTCCAAGGGCCTGCGCCAGCGGGTCGCGCTCGCCAGGGCGCTGCTGAGCGACCCTCAGGTGCTGTTCCTGGACGAGCCGACATCCGGCCTGGACCCGGTAGCCGCCCGCGATGTTCACGACCTGATCGATGACCTTCGCCGCGGCGGCGTGACGATCTTCCTGACAACGCACCGCCTTGAGGAGGCTGAGCGGCTTTGCGACCGCGTCGCCATCCTGAACACGACCCTGCGTAGCATCGGCCGGCCGTCCGAGCTGCGCGATGAGCTGTTTGCTAAGACCCTCATGGTCAGGACTCTTGTACCGCTCGGCGACCCGGCCGACGTCTTCGGCGGGCTGCCGGCCGTGAACAGCTGGCAATCCGATGGCCAGGCGGGCTACGTCCTCGCCGTGTCCGACCCTGCAGTCGCCGCGCCGGCCGCAACCCGCGCTCTGGTGGCAGCCGGCGCCGACGTGCTATCGATCGGCGAGTCGCGTCACTCGCTCGAGGACGTCTACCTCGAGCTGGTCAACCACGACCAGGAGGCGGGCCGCAGATGAGCGTGAGCAAGCGGCGCGTCCGGGCCATCTTCCGCAAGGAGCTCCGCGAATACCGGCACAACGGCAACATCATCGTTGCCATGGTCATCTTCCCGCTGATCTTCCTCATCCAGCCGCTGCTCACAATCCTGACCCAGGCCGCGTCGGCATCGACTGGACTCGCGCACGAGCATGTTCTGCTGTACATGCTCGCCATCCCCGCACTCGTGCCCGCAGCGCTCGCCTCCTACTCCGTGGTCGGCGAGCGCCAGCAGGGGACGCTCGAGCCCGTGCTCGCGACGCCGATCCGCCGCGAGGAATTCCTGCTGGGCAAGGCGCTGGCGGCTTTCGTCCCGTCGCTCGCGATCTCGTATGCGGTGCTCGCGTTCTTCCTCGCCTGCGTCGAGCTGTTCGCACATCCGGGCATAGCGTCGGCGCTCCTGCGGGGCCCGGATCTGCTCGCCGTGCTGCTCTTCACGCCGCTCCTCGCCGCATGGTCGATCTGGGTCGGCATCGCGATCTCAGCCAGATCGAGCGACGTACGCGTTGCAGGGCAGCTCAGCTTGCTCGCCAGTCTCCCGTCGGTCGCAGTGACAACGCTCCTCGCGCTCAACGTCATCCCCGCCACGCTCGGCCTAGCCCTCGGCGGAGCGGCGGTACTCCTGCTCCTGGACGGACTCGGCTGGCGGATCACCTCGGCGGCGTTCGACCGCGAGCGCCTCATCACGAGCACCCGCTGACAAGATGTGATGTGCGCAAAGCACGCTGCAACCGGCTTCATCCGGGCGAACGCCGGCAGAGGCGCGGAAGTAACCGAAGCAAACGGCAGCGGTTCAGCATCCTTGCTGAGCGCGGCTGTCACCGCCTTGAAGAAGGCGCAGACCCAGGCTCAAGAGGCAGTGGCCTATTAGGCGCACATCAGCGCTGTAGGGACCGCCAGTGCTGGCGACAACGCCTCACTTGTCATTTGGTGAGCGGTCAAGTGCTGGTGGCTGCCTCGCTTCGCGCTGCGTGGCCTCCCGCATTACTCGGGCAGATCCAGGTCCCGCGGCAGATCGCGGGTTCGGGCTTCGGCCAGCGCGTGGCGACCGGTCCGGGGCGTTCGGTGTCGTCTGGGGCCAAGCTGACGCGAGCGGCGTGGCCCGCGTTCGACCCGCAACCCAGTGCGGGTGGTGGTCGCGGCGATGGTCTGGAAGTCGTGGGGGCCATAAGCCCCAGGGGACGACTCTGGCCGCTGGGTTCGATGCAGCGCCGCGCGAAGCCTGAGTCTTGGTACGAGAGGCTGCGTTCGTTCGAGCGCTTCGCCTGCAGGCTCTGCACTTCCGCCGGGCACGAGGTGACCCAACTCGGTCGAACCGGCCGGGGACGCCGCCGACGCGGACCGTGGACATCGCCTCGATCCGGATCTGGCGACGCGATCCCGTTCCATGACCCCTGGGATATGCGCGGCCCGGCCAGTGCGGTGCTCGTCAGCTAGGACCACCCTGGCCCGCCAGGAACCCAGCCTCGCTGGGGCCAGCCACACGCGGCGGTCAGGAGGCCTGGCAGTCGCGCCACTGATGGACGGCATGCCCCTTTCTGCGTCGTTTCCGGCATAGACTGAAATTAGAAGTCAGCCCTTCCCGAAACGAGGCTGGCATGACAGAAGCACAAGAAGTCAGGCGCGGCTACGAGCAGTTCAGCCCGTCGCAGCCGCCGCCCGGAATGTACTTCGACCCTGCCTCTGAGCTCGTCTTGCCCCAGGGCGTACGGCTTGCGAGCCGCGGGCGGGTGGCTCGGGCCTGGTTTCTCGGGTTGCTGCTGTTCATCGTCACCCTCGGGATGGGCTACATCACCTGGAGCCTGCTTGTGTGGGGCCAAGGGCGAACGCCGGCGCAGCGGATGCTCAGCTTGCGGTGCTGGCTGCCAGAACCTCGCGGGGTGGCAGAGCGGGAGCAGATGGCGCAGCGCCAGATCATCGGCTTCTTCCTGAACGGCCAGCTGCTGTCCGGATTCCTTATCTGGCTCACCAGCAAGAATCTGCGGTCAGTAGGCGACTTCTTCGCCGGCACGGTAATCCTCCACGACCCGGACGAACTCCTGTAGTTATCCCCCGTCCCCTCGCCAGAGTTGGCTGAGCCACTCAAACCTGGAGAGCCCCAGGAAACCGACCCTGCGCGCATGGGCGAGCTGCCGGTGGGTTCGCCGATCCGCAGCTCGTGCACCCGCCGCTGTCACCCGGCAGGTGAGGGGGCTGGACGACGCGGGTTGCGCCCAACGCCACTATTGATCCTGCTGACGGTCGCTCATGGCTAGTGGGGGCTTACGCGAGCCGGGTGGAGACGGTGCGCCGCATCCAGATGCGGCGAGCGCTCGGAAAGCCGGGGACCGGCCGGGCGAGTACGCCGCCGGGAATGGCGGCTCAGGTTGCCGCGGCGGTGGCCTCAGTGAACTGGCTGTTGCAGAGGTCGTAGTAGAAGCCGTGGCGGGCCAGGAGTTCGTTGTGGCTGCCCTGCTCGACGATGTGCCCGTTGTCCATGACGATGATGGTGTCCGCATTGCGGATGTGGAGAGCCGGTGGGCGATGACGAAGCTGGTCCGGCCGTGGCGCAGCCGTGCCATGGCGTCCTGGATGAGGACCTCGGTGCGGGTGTCGACGTTGCTGGTGGCCTCGTCGAGGATGAGGATTGAGGCGCGGCCATCGCTTACGCTGTCGGCTCGGGAGCGTCCCGGCGCAGGTAGCCAGGAGCCGGTCAACCTACCTCGTCGCAGCTGGGCTGGTAGAGCCAGCGGCGAACGCTTACCTCGGTGACGCCGACTTGTTCCGCGAGCACCGTGATGGCCCGCTCGCCGCCAGCGCGGACGTGCGCGCGCAGATCGTCAATTGTCGGAAGCGGCTCGTGCGGGTTGTAGCAGCGCAGGCCAGGCATGCGTCTTTGCCGGGCGGGTCGGCCCGGAGCATCCCGGGGCGCAGGTCGCGGGTGCCGGGCAGGATCCGCGGCGGATCGCGGTCCTGCAGGGCCTCGCGGGCCCGGTCACTGCCCGAAGTCGACATACATTGATGCGCAAGCCGAACCTGCGTGGCCGCTAATAGTGCATGACCTCGGTGATCATCCGATCGCGGCGGCTGGCAGGCGGCCCGGCAGGCCAGGGCGCTGCCCGGCGCGTCGCTACGCGGCTGGATCAGTCACGAGCCGAGCTCAAATGCTGACCTGCGGCTTCCGGCTCAGGGTGTTGTAGACGGTCAGGTGTGACGCGACGGCCAGCGGCGCATCCCGGCGCGGCGCCGGGCCCGCTGATCCGCAGCCGCACGCCGGCAACGCGGGCAGACCGGTCACCGGCCATCGTGAAGTCGGCGGCCACAGCCAGCCCGGAGCGGTCCAGTCCGTGCCGCAGCGGGCACCGTCCCGCATAGAAGGCATTGCCGGACGCGAAAGAGCCCGACCAGCAGTTCCGTCAGGTTGCCGCGGCGTCCTGCCGGCTGTCGCGCGCTCGCTGGTCGACAAAGCACGGCGTGGCCGCGCACGCGGTACCGCGAGGGAGGACATTGCGCGCAGAGGAGTCCCGAGGTTTGCGCGACGCTGCCGGGCCACATCCCCAGAGCTCAAGCAGTGGCTGACGCGACGCCGAATCGCGCAGATCAGGAGGCTGTCACCGGGCCGCGGATCACAACGACGGGGCACTTAGCGTGGTGCACGCAATGCTGACCGACCGACCCGAGCAGCGCCTCGACGAACCCGCCATGCCCGCGGCTGCCAACAACAAGCAGTTCCGCATCGGCTGACTCATCGAGCAGCACCTGCGCGGCGTTCCCCTTGACTACTTTGCGGCGTATCTCAGCCGGCCCGGCAGAGCTCCCAACTTCCCCGATGGCATCCGTGACGATCTGCCCGGCCAGATCCTCCCAGTCAACGTCCGACACCGGCACCGGATATCCGGTAACGGACGGGAACTCCCAGGCGATAACGGCCTCTACCACCGCGCCGGTCAGCCTGGACTGCCTGACCGCCCACGCCAGCGCCGACTTTGAAGGCGCGGAGCCGTCGACGCCGACCACGATCCGGCGCTCGGGCCCGCCGCCGGGCTCAGTCGTCACCGCGTCCCTCCCGAAAGATCATCCTGGGCCACGACCATACACCTCCGCGAGTCCCGAGCCAGATCCGCCAGAGGCCAGCGCGGACCCATCTGTGCGCCCGACGTAAGCCTCGAGTCTGACGAGGAACCCACACCCCCGACGCGCCCGACGTGAGCTCGGCCGCGACACCTCCGGCCAGCTATGCTGCCACCGGTGACCATGCATGCGGGTCACGCCTGGCGCCTTGTCTGCCGTCGCACGACGATCAGCGGGGGCGCGGCGGCTGCCGTGGTGGCGCGTGGTCACGCTGGCACAGAAGCGGGCTGGTCTCGATAACGCTCCCGAATGCAGCGTCGTGGTAGGCGGGGACTTTGGATCCTGGCGCAGTGGTCGCCTTGCCTGGTCCTCTGGCGGAGTGTTCGCCGTTGCCGACGTGCTGGTGAATCTGAGCTTCGCGGCCGCTGAGGCCCGGCTGGCGGAACTGGCTCGCGGCGGCCTGCTAACGCAACAGTCCGAGGGAGCGTACAGGGACGGCCTGACTGGCCTGGTGCGAGTGGGACCGCTGGGCGCCGCGCCGGGCCTGTCCAAGCTGGCCGAGGTGCACTTGCTGGATCCGGTGGGCCGCGGTGACTCCGCCGTGCTCGCGCTGCGCTGGGAAGCGACAGGACCGGGCGGCGGGCTTGTCCCTGTCCTGGATGCGGATATAGCGCTGACACCCGCTGGGCGCGATTCCACCCGGCTATCGCTAACCGGGTCCTACCGGCCGCCTTTCGGAGCTGTCGGCGCGGCCCTGGACCGGGCAATCTTGCATAAGGTGGCCGACGCGACAATAGCGTCCCTGCTGACCCGCGTTGCTGACGCCCTCGTCCATCCGCAGGACCCGCCTGACGGCAGGGCAAAAACCGGCACAGGAAGCGGTTCACCATCCTCGTCCCCCGCAACTTCCCGTTCGAGATGCCCGTAGTGCGGGTACCGCATCTGCGCTGGGCTGGCACTCCCCACGTCCAGTTGTCCAGCAGTGCCGCTGGCGTCCGGACGTCCGCCCCCTCCCAGCGGACCTTCCACGGTTCACGCGACCACCGCCAGCATGCACGTCAAGGTGCACTCGGTTATTCACGACCTTCACTGGCTACCTCTTGCTTGCGGGTCTGGGAAGGCGGACCATACCAACCAGGAGGACGATGCCTATGGATGCGCCGGTCGAAGAGCTTGGCGCCCCGGCAGAGCCTCTTGGGCCCTCCGGGGCGCCTGACTTAGGGAGCGCTATTCATCCCGGCCAGTCCCGGCGAGCGCGGCCGAAACGGAGCTGCGGCCGGCCCAACGTTCTTGCTGGCCCGTCGCGATGCCGGGCTCACCCTGGGACCAAAGCCTCTGCCCCGCCTGGCGTTTCTGGCGGAATATTTCGGCTGGAGGTGGGGACTGTGATGACCGTCTTTACGGTGGATGCAGCTCTCGAGTCCACCTGCGCGACCTTCCGCGAGCGGGCTGACCGAGGCGACATCACTCCCGCTGAGCGTGACCTTCTGATAGACGGAGCCATTCTGCTCGCCATGCACATCGATGACCTCCCTACGGAGGACCGTGCCGACCCGACCCGAGGCTGGCCGCGAATGGCGCGACCGGCACCGGCTGGGCGTCACGAGCGGCACCAATCAGCCGCCTGAACTCGCACACTGCCGACGCTCCTTTGGGGGCTGCGATGGCCGGAGCGGCCGTGGAGAACTGACCAACCCGCTCGTTTGAAGCCCTCGGTCCTGGCGACTCACAGGTTGTGAGGGTACAAGGTGCTGTCGTGACGACTTGGGTCTGCCTGCTACGCGCCCTCCGGGCTCGATTGAACCGAGGTCCGCAAAGGATGGAGCAAGTCGAAGTGCCGCTGCCAGCGCCGTCGGCGCGGAGGTATCCACTGCTGCCGCTGAGACCCGACGCGACGATCTTCACCTCGTTGCCGGAGCAGACCTTACGAGCGGCTTGCGTCATCCGGTCGGCCAGCGAGCGCACGGCCAGCTCATGGTTCGGTCCGGTGCTGCGGAGGAGCATCAGAGGCGTCAACAGCCGGAGACTGCCACCGTTCCATTGCAGCGACATCCTTGGGAGTGGCGGGCCGGATGGAGGGCCACGCCCACCCGTTCAGCAAACAGACGAACTGCTTCTCCTCGCCCTCGGCTAGAGGAACATGGAGTTTCCTCGATCGCCGCAAGCCGCCGAGGAAGTGAATGCTCAAGGAATGTTCCCCGAGTGGGACCTGGTATATCTTGATCTGCTTGGGCGAGATGGCGCCCACCTTCGAGCCGTCTAGGAAGACGGTGACACCACCGATTGCAGGGCTCCGGCGCTGGGCCCGGCCGAGCCGGGATGCGGCCCGGATCACAGCCACGGTCGGATACGCGGGCCAAACTCGACTCGGGGTTTGCCACAGTTGGATGGTCGCTCCGCCCCGGGTTGCCGCGACAACATCGGAACTTTCACCATCGTGATTCATAGTTCTGTGCTCCTGGATATTATCGGCAGCCGGGCGGGCGGCAGGCATCGCCGTTGCCATCACGCCTCCTGGCCGGTGGCCGGCTACAGCCGGGTGAGATTGCCTGTAATTAGGAATGCCATGCCGTCCGGTCAGGGACCAGCGCCTTTGGTCCCGCGGTGCCGGGACCTTCGCCCCGGCGGCACCGCAGGGCCGGCAGCGGCTTCGGCCAGGCCCGCCGGTGCGAGAGTCCGATGCGGAGGTTCACGGCTTTCCCCGTCGCATCGGCAGCGATCAGGCCCGCCGTCGTGGGAATGCCATGCGCTACGGGCTCCGGGTGCGAAGCGGACCGCTGCGACGTTCAGCTGCGGCAGACCCTGTACGTGACCGAAGGCCGCGGCCTGGTCCAGGCCCGCGGACAGCAGATCACCGAGCTCAATCCTGGCGACGTCGTCTTCGCACCCAACGGCGAGGAACACTGGCACGGCGCCAGCCCCGACCGCTTCATGATGCACCTGTCCATCACCGAAGGCGCACCTCACTGGGGGTCGCACGTCACCGACGCCGAGTACCAAGGTCAGCACAAGCCCGGAAAGTGAGAGTCAGAAATGCACCTGCGCGCACTAGGTGCCAGCGGCCTGAAAGTCTGGGCGATCGGGCTCGGCTGCATGGGCCTGAGCTACCACCGCAGCGCCACCCTGGACCGGAGCGAGGGATTGCGCTGATCCGGGACGCGGTAGACCTCGGAGTGACGTTCTTCGACACAGCGCAGGTCTACGGCCCGTTCACGAACGAGCAGCTCGTGGGCGACGCGCTTGCTCCCGTTCGCGATCAGGTCGTCGTCGCCACGAAGTTCGGGCAGGTCGACGCGGACGGGCGGCCCGCTCTTTCGAGCCGTCCCGAGCTGATCAGGCAGACGACCGACGCGTCTCTCGGGCGCCTCGGCGTCGAGACGATCGACCTGCTGAACCAGCACCGAGCCCCGACGTGCCGATCGAGGAGGTCGCCGGCACGGTCGGGGACCTGATTGCGCAGGGCAAGGTCAGGCACTTCGGCCTGTCCGAAGCCGGGGCGCAGGCGATCCGCCGAGCGCACGCCGTCCAGCCTGGCACCGCGGTCCAGAGCGAGTACTCGCGGCGGTGGAGACTGCCGGAGAGCGAGGTCCTCCCGGTCTGCGCGGAGCTGGGCATAGGGTTCGTGCCGTACAGCCCACTGGGGCGCGGGTTCCTCACCGGGGCCATTGACGAGCACACCACCTTCGACAGCAGCGACAACCGCAACGAGCTGCCGCGCTTCACGACCGAAGCGCGCGGGCGAACCAGGCTCTTGTCGGCCGGCTGCGCGCTATCGGCACGCCTCAGGGCGTATCCCCGGCGCAGCTGGCGCTTGCCTGGCTCCTGGCTCAGGCACGTTGGATCGTGCCCGATCCACGGGACGACCAAGGTGACCCGGCTGCAGGAGAACCTCAGCGCTACTGCCGTCGAGGTCACCATCGGCGATCTCGCCGAAATCGGCCGCGCCGCGTCCGAGGTCACGATTGTGGGCGACAGATCCCCGCGGAACTCGACCAGAAGGCGAATCACTGACTGTCCGTCGCACGCGAACAGACAGCGACCTCGGATCACCTGGAACATAACCTGCGCAGCCAGGCGACACACGATCGCAAGCTACGCACTCCGCCCCCATTCTTGTTGCCACCCGTCAGACAACCCGCCCTAACGGTTAGGAGGTCGGCACCAACTCAGTGCGCTATCGGGAACTGGCGGGAACCAACCAGGAATAACGGGCAAACGGCCGACCGTCACAAACCGGAGTTCACGGGCTCTTTAAGATCCACATCAGCGCCATGACCTGCGGTTATTACCGCACGTCAAGCTCCGTGACGGCCCTACCGATGATCATGCGCTGGATCTCCGACGTGCCCTCGAAGCTCGTGAAGCTCGTGGGGGTAGCTGACGTTCTCGGTGAGCAAGGCGCATTCCCCGTCGGTCGCCGCGCGCCGTGTATGGCCTCAGGCCGCCGCATGTCGCTTGGATAGCTAAGGGTGAACCAGGAAACAAGACCGCGTCGCAGGCGATCACACACGCGGTGGCGTCGCAGTCGCTGCCTGCTGCGAACGCTCTATCCCTTCCCGAACGGCCTCAGCGACCTCAGACGCGGGGGTGCCGACCTTCGCCTCGCCCTCCGGCAGCCCCCGTCGCTGACGCTCTAGGCTCAACTTCAGCATTCCTTCCGTAACGTGCGGAGCATTGTGCCGGGCCGCGCTTACCGCCCCAGAGATCACTGCCAGCTTGATGTCCCGCCCGCTAACGCCGTCGACAGCCGACAGGTTGTCAATGCTGAGAGAGGGATCCACAGGCAGCGAACTTGGGAGGTGCAGCTGCCAGATGGCCCGGCGCGCTTCGAAATCGGGCAACTCGAAGTCGACGTGCAACAGCCGGGAGTCGATCGCCTCATCGTAGCTGTGCGGCAGATTGCTCGCGAAAATCACCAAGCCGTCAAAGCTGTCGAGTGCCATAAGCAACTCCGTTCGCATTGAGTTGATCGCGCTCTCGGCTGCTTGCTCAGGCTGAGCAAATCGGCGCGACAACAGCGACTCCGCTTCGTCGATGAATATAATTGCATTCTCGCGCCGAGCGGATTCGAACAGCCCGGCCAAATTCTTCGGGCCGTCCCCGTAGTATTTGCTCTCCAAGTCAGATAGCCGACTAAGAAGGATCTTCTTTCCCAGATAGCTGGCAGCGGCGTGGGCTGCCATCGTTTTGCCGGTTCCCGGTGGCCCGCGAAAGTTGACCGCGATCGACGGATGCGGCTCGATGCTTCGCAGTCCCCAGGTACCGAATACGACAGGAGACACCTTTACGAACTCGATGCAGTCCAACAGCCGTTCGCGGGTACTGAGGGGAAGTATCAGCTGCTCCAGCTGGTAGTTCGGCTCAATCGGGACGAACTCTATGCGCTGTTCTTTGTCATCCTGGGCGGTGCCGGCGGTCAAGTCTTGTGGAGCTTCGTTGATTTGGCTCAACGGCTTCTGTGCGCCGTACCGAGCGACCAGCTGAAAAGGCGCTGCTCCGTGCCGCCAAGCTACGTCGCTGAGGAGTTTCGCGATCTTAGCTCGCACGCGGTCGGCATCCCTAGCAGGAACACCAGGCATGCTGCCTTCAAAGCTGATCTGCGACAGGTTAGAACCGTACACGGATGACTCCTTCGCCCACCGTTAGCGCGTCGGTCAGCTCTTTGTCTAGGCTCTTCACCTTCCAAACCTTCTGAGAATTGAGATTCCCTGCCGAGCTGCGTGCGCCGGTGACGACCTTGTAATTACCGCTGTTGAGCCTCTGTCTCAAGCCATCGCCTTCTTGGTGTGCGATTAGGGGTTCGTCATCCATTTCGTTATTAGCTAGGGCAGCGCCTCCTGAACTGATTGCCCCTGCTGGCCTTGGCCGGGCGCTGATCGACATCACGCGACGAGGGGCGGCGCGCGCTGGCGTCGCCCCTCTCGCTGCTGGGGTCTGAGCTGGCTTTAACGGACCACGATCACGCGCGCGTCCTCAGTCTGGGTCGGCAGCTGTGCTGCCCCGGTCGAAGGCGTCCTGGTCGGAGATGTAATGCGAGAGCGCTCCAAGAGCAGGCGAATCTGGTCGCGCATGTAGAGGGCGCTGGCGCCCTCGATCGACAGTGTGAGTGCGACGGAGATGCTGATCATGATGCCCAACGCCATGAGCGCGGCGTACAGGATCTGGATGGTCATCGGAGTGTTCCTTCCAATGGCGAGTTCGCTCGCGGCCCCGGATATCACGATGACGGCCGATATCAAGTGCGTCAAGCCCGCGCGATGAGTGGGAGTCTCAGGCTGCCGCAGTAGTTACTACTGAGGGCAACCTCGGACCGGCGGAGCTTCGAGACCGTGAACCGGCGCGCCCAGGACGCATCCCGCGGCCGACTCCACGAGGCTGCCGCAGTTGGGCACTGCTCGCGACGCCCGCGCATTAATGATCACCGCACCGACAGTCAGCACCGAGTTCACGTGCCCCGTTCAAGATCCGCACCAGCGCCATGACCTGCGGTTATTACCGCACGTCAAGCCCGGTGACGGCCCTTCCGATGATCATGCGCTGGATCTCCGACGTGCCCTCGAAAATCGTGAAGATCTTGGCGTCCCGGTGCCAGCGCTCGACCGGGAACTCACGGGTGTAGCCGTTGCCGCCCAGGATCTGGATCGCCTGCTCCGTCACCCGCACTGCGGTCTCGGCCGCGACCAGCTTGGAGATCGAGCCTTCGGCATGCTCGAACGGCAGCCCGTTGCCGCGTCATCCAGGCCGCGCGCCAGGTCAGCAACCGCGCCGCGTCAACCGACGCTTGCATGTCCGCGAGCATGAACGCGACAGCCTGGTTCTGGCCGATCGGCCGGCCGAACTGCACGCGCTGAGTCGCGTACTCGGTCGCGTACTCCAGCGCTGCCCTGGCGACACCGACGGCCATTGCCGCGACGCTCGGCCTGGACCGCTCGAAGGTCTTCATCGCGGCCTGCTCGCCGCTGCTGCCGCCGCTAGCGATCCGGGCTAGCCGGGCATCCAGCCGCTCTTTGCCGCCAACCAGGCAGCGGCCCGGGACCCGCACGTTGTCCAGGATGACCTCGGCGGTGTGCGAGGCCCGGATGCCGTGCTTGCGGAACTTCTGCCCCTGCGACAGGCCCGGGCGTGCCGGGCGGCACGATGAAGCTGGCCTGGCCGCGGCTGCCGAGAGCCGGATCGACCGACGCCACCACGACGTGAACGTCGGCAATGCCGCCGTTGGTCGCCCAGGTCTTGGTCCCGTTCAGGACCCATTCGTCGGTCGCCTGGTCGTACACCGCCCGGGTCCGGATGGCGCCGACATCGCTGCCCGCGTCCGGCTCGGAGGAGCAGAATGCGCCCAGCTTGACGTCGCCCGGGCTGCCGAACATCTGCGGGAGCCACTCCCCGATCTGCTCGTTGGTCCCGTTGCTCGCGACCGCGACGGCAGCGAGGCCAGAACCGGCCAGCGACAGCCCGATTCCGGCATCGCCCCAGAACAGTTCTTCGAAGGCAACGACCATTCCGAGGCCACTCGGATCCATCCACTGCGTCGCAAAGAAGTCAAGTGAGTACAAACCGATCTTGGCGGCTTCCTCGATGATCGGCCAGGGCGTCTCCTCGCGCTCGTCCCATTCGGCGGCGGCCGGCCTGATCACGTCCCGCGCGAACTCATGCAGCCAGTCCTGGGTCTGCCTGACGTCATCGGACAAGGCGAGCGAGAACCCGGATGCGGTCTGGTCGGGGCTGCTCATATCGCTCCCTGGCAATTAAGTTACTCCCTAGTAATACGAACTCTATGCCGCGTGCAGGCGCTGCGCCACAGCCGCGACCGCGGCCCAGGTCCTGAACCGTCCGGAATGCCTGTCTGGCGTTAGCCCGGTCTGATCTAATACGGCTTTGTCGCCTTCAAGGCATATGCCGCCCGGCGTAGGGGGTCTGTATGCGCGCCACTCGTCTGTATTACCCATCGGCGCTGGTTGCTTGCTTGGCCGTAGCAACGGTGTTGTCCTGCGCGACGCCCGCCCCTGCATTAGAAGCCCCGGCCGGGCCAGCAACTGCAGCGCCAGCGGCTGCCGTCCAAGCGAACTGGCCTGGCCAGCTCACCGGGAGCAGCATGGCCGGTGCGGCTGCAGCGACCGCCACGGTCGGGCGGCACTCCGCGCCGGCGCTGCCGTCCGGCGAGGTCAGCGCGTGCCCGGCCGCGGACCGTCCCGGCTTGATGCAGTGCCAGGCGATCGTCAAGACGTCGCACGCCGCCGGACGGGGCGCGGGGTTCGACGGGGTCGGGTTCGCCAGTACCGCCGCAGGCTTGCCCGGATACGGTCCCTCTAGCCTGCTGAGCGCGTACAACCTGACCCGCGCTGCGAGCCGAAGTGGCCGGGGCGAGACCGTGGCAATCGTGGACGCTTACCGCGATCCAGACGCGGCCGCCAACCTGGCCAGGTACCGCAGCTACTTCGGCCTGCCCGCCTGCACTACTACTTCCCGGTGCCTGCGGATCGTCAACGAACACGGCAAATCTGGCCCGCTGCCCCGGCCAGACGCAGGCTGGGCTGTCGAGCAGTCGCTCGACCTGGACATGGTGTCCGCGATCTGCCCGCACTGCCGGATCCTGCTGGTCGAAGCGAGTTCGCGGTCCACCGGCAGCCTCGGCATCGGGGAAGACACCGCCGCCCGGATGGGCGCCAGGTTCGTGTCCAACAGCTGGTCCGGGCCGGACTGGCTCGGCGAGACTGCCGACAATCACTACTTCAACCACCCGGGCGACGCGATCGTCTTCGCCTCCGGCGACGCGGGATACGGCACCGAGTACCCGACCGACACCCAGTTCGTGACCGCGGTCGGCGGAACGACGCTGCGGCATAAGCGCTCGGGGAAACGCGCATGGACAGAGTCCGTCTGGGGCTCGGCGGACTCCGGCGTCGGCACCGGTTCAGGCTGCGCGACGCTGCAGGCCAAGCCGTCCTGGCAGCGCGAGCCCGTCGACGACACCGCGCCGAACGGCTGCCTGAACCGCACTGAGAACGACGTGGCGGCCGATGCGAACCCGAGCACTGGCGTGGCCATTTATGACAGCTACCGGACCGGCGGGACCTGGGGTGTGATTGGCGGCACCAGCGTCGCGACGCCGATCATCACGGCTGCGTACGCGCTCGCCGGAAACCCGGCGCGCAACACTTACCCGGCGTCATATCCCTACCAGCACGCCTCCCGCCTGAACGACGTCCCGTCCGGCGTGAACGGCGTGTGCGAGAAAAACCGCAGTTACCTCTGCCATGGCAAGCGCGGCTACAACGGCCCGGCAGGCCTCGGCACGCCGAACGGCGGCACCGCGTTTTCCGGCGCCGGCACCGATCCCGTCACCCTGATGGACCCGGGCACCCTGGATATCGAGGAAGGCACTCATCTCAGGGTGCTGATCAGCGGGCTCGACGCCAGGACGGCTGCCCGCTCACTGAAGTTCAGCGCGAGCGGGCTGCCCGCCGGCGTGAGCGTCACGTCAGCGGCCCGGTCGACCAACGGCGTCATCGCCGGCACCATGCCATCCGCACCCGGCACCTACGAGGTGGCCGTGACGGCGACCGACCCGAGGACCCACCGGGCCGGAACCACGAGATTCGCGCTGGTCGTAACCGTGCCGATGACGAGCTCGCTGGATGGCGAGATGCGCATCGGACCGCTCAACCTGTGCATGAACGCCAGCGGCAGCGCTCCGGGCACCGCCGTCACGCTGGCTGGCTGCGATGTCACGTCGGCGGACGACGCGGTCAGCTACCTGCCGGGAGGCGAGCCAGGCGGCAGCGCCACGATGCAGATCAACAATCTTTGCGTAGCCGGAACGGGCACTAAGGCGGGCTCGCCTGTCGACCTGCAGAGCTGCACCGGCAGCGCTGCCAGCCAGTGGGACTACTCGCTGGGCGAACTGGTGAACCCCGCATCCGGTCGGTGCCTGGCAAGCACGGGGGTCAGCGGCGGCTCGCTGCGGCTGGCCGGATGCGCGAACTCCACCGATCAGACCTGGACGCCGCCTGCCGGCGATATCCAGTCCGGGATCGCCTCGTCGCTGTGCGTCGAAGGTCTGTACGGAGAGCCGCAGTCTGTTATCACCGGGTGCGGGGCGGCCAACGACGGGACCTGGACCGCAGAGCCGGACGGGTTGCTTTACAGCTTCGGCTGCCTGGCTACCGACGGCAGCCTGGACTCGTCAGCAGTCGCTGACTCCGACGGATGCGACGCGAGCCTCGACCACAACTCTGTCTGGCTGCCCGGCCCGGGCGGGGAGATCATCAACGCCCTGTCCGGCCGGTGCCTGTCTGACCCCCGCAACGGAGCGTCGGGAACGGGTCTGGTACTGGAAGACTGTTACGGCGCGGCGGGCCAGGTCTGGACCAACGGCTGAGCACGCGGCCCTCGGACGGCGACCTGCGTGGCAGAGAGGACACCGAACGACATGGACCTATCCGGCTATCAGCACCTCAAGCTCGAGCGCAAGCCCGATCACGTCATGCTCATCACGCTCAACCGGCCGGAGGTGCTCAACGCCGCTCACGAGGAGATGCACTCCGAGCTGGCGACCATCTGGGCAGACCTGAGCCGTGACGAAGAGACCCGTGCCATCGTCGTCACCGGGGCGGGCCGGGCGTTCTCCGCGGGCGGCGATCTCGGCATGGTCGAGCGGCAGATCGGTAACTATGACCTGGTCACCAGCATGCTCAGGGAGATGAGCGACCTGGTGTACAACATGGCCAACTGCGAGAAGCCCATCGTCTCGGCGATCAACGGGGTAGCCGTTGGCGCCGGCCTGGTCGTGGCGCTCCTGGCCGACATCAGCATCTGCGCGGACGACGCGCGCCTGGGTGACGGTCACGTGCGGCTCGGCGTGGCGGCCGGCGATCATGCGGCGATCATCTGGCCGCTGCTCTGCGGCCTGGCGAAAGCGAAGTACTACCTGCTGACCGGCGAGATGGTGACCGGGGCCGAGGCCGAGCGGATCGGGCTGGTGTCCAAGTCGGCGCCCGGCCCGACGGTCCTGCCCGAGGCCATGCGGGTAGCGACGCAGCTCGCGACCGGGCCGCAGCTAGCTATCCGGCTCACCAAGCGGGCGCTGAACGGCTGGGTGCGCGCCGCCGGGCCGATCTTCGACCAGTCAGCCGCTTACGAGATGCTCACATTCATGGGCGAGGACATCAAGGAGGGGCTGGCCTCGCTGCGGGAGAAGCGGGCGCCCCAGTTCAGCTAACACAGTTCGCCCCGGCCCGGCGGGTCACGAGTCCCTTACTGCTGAGCGTGCCGGTCCAGGAACTCGAACACGTCGGCCTCGTCGACGCCGGGGAAGCTGCCGGACGGAAGCGCGAGCAGGATGTGTGAGTGGGCCCGCGCCGACGGCCACGCCATGCCTTCCCAGCGAGCCGCGAGCGCGGCAGGAGGATGCTGGCAGCAATCGGGGTCCGGGCAGCGCGACTGCATCCGGATCGTGGTGTCCCTGCCGCGAAACCAGCGGCTGTGCTCGTACGGGGCGCCGAAGGTGATGGCAAAGCCCCGTTCCCGTCCTGAATCGACGAGTGCCTGACACCAGTACGTGCCCGATGGCGTGTCGGAGTACTGGTAATACGGGCTGAACCTGTCCGCGGCCATGAAGACCTGGCGCCCGGACCACTGCCGGCACATTCGCTGGCCCTCGATCGCACCGGTCGGGTCGGCGGGAAAGA
This sequence comes from uncultured Actinomycetota bacterium, assembly GCA_963831615.1. Taxonomy (GTDB): domain Bacteria; phylum Actinomycetota; class Actinomycetes; order Streptosporangiales; family Streptosporangiaceae; genus JAJYUU01. The sequence goes on from CAWHQU010000013.1 coordinate 731,252, forward strand.
CGACACCGTCGTTCTCGTAGGCCTTGTAGATGATGCCGCCCTCGTCGTTCTTGACGAAGTGGCACGGGATGCCGAGGTGGTGCGTGGCCAGATTGGTGAAGCGGTGCGCGGCCATTTCGTACGACACCGAGAAAACGTCCCTGAGGTCCTCTACGGACAGGTCCCGCGCTTCCTTGGCTTCCCGCAGGAACTTGGCTGCGGCCTGCTCGGGTACCAGTACCGCCGCCGCGAAGTAGTTCGCCTCGACCCGCTGGCGCAGGAACTCGCCGAAGTCTGCCGGCGCCGAGTGGCCGAGCACGAAATGACCAAGGGTCTGCAGCAGCACGGCACGCGGGGTGTGCACGCCGAGTGGCTCCTGCTTCAGGTAGATGCGCCGGTTGCGCAGGTCGGTTACCGACCTGGCGGAGCGTGGCAGGTCCTGCGCGTACCGGACGCTGAACCCGTGATGGCTGACAACCGACAGCAGCATGCCCTGCGACAAGGCGCCGCCGGAGTAACCGACCGGCGCCAGCGCCTTCTCCGCAGCCGCTTCGATCTCGGCGAAGTAGTTGCCGCGGTCGCTCATCATGACCCGCAGGTCAGCGTTGGCTGCCCGGGCCTCCTCCGGCGTCGCGGTCGGCTTGGCGCGCTGCCTGCGCAACTCGGCGTGCAGCGCGAGCATGTGCTCGAGCACGTCGTTCGGCACCTTGGCGCCCACCCGCACCGGCGGCAACCCGAGATCGGCGAGGAGCGGATCGCGCTGTGCCTCGGCCAGCGCTATCTCCAGCTGCGCCCGGTGGCTCGGCGGCTGCTTGCGCATCAGTTCGTCGGCAGGCACCGACAGCGCCGCGGCCAGCGCCTCGATCAGCGACAGCTTCGGCTCGCGGCGGCCGTTCTCGAGCAGCGACAGCGCGGACGGGGCACGGTCGACCCGCTCCCCCAGCTCGGCCAGCGTCAGGCCTCTGGCGCGCCTGAAATGTCGCAGTCGCTGCCCGAATAGATCGAGATCGAGGCCGCTAACCGGAAAAGAACGTGATTCTTCGCTCGTGAACTTCCTCACTTCTTCACTCTAGCTGAAAACTTGACGAGTTTCAGGCCGTCCGGCCCTAGGCATGTGGTGTCGGCCACAGGGAAGCTGTAAACAACATCGTTACTTCACCCGGGGACGACATAACAGGAGGAACCCGTGACCGATCGTCGCCTCGAGGGCCCGTTGAACGGCTCAGTTCCCGGCCAGGCCAACGGCCACTCGGGAGCCACCAAGATTGACAGCCAGGCAGCAGCGTTGCACCAGCAGTGGGCGACAGATCCTCGCTGGTCTGGCATCGAGCGCAGCTACACCGCCGCCGACGTAGTCAAGCTCCGCGGCTCGGTGCAGGAAGACCACACGCTGGCACGGATTGGCGCCGAGCGGTTGTGGTCCCTGCTGCAGGAAGACGGTTACGTTAACGCCCTTGGCGCGCTGACCGGCAACCAGGCCGTGCAGCAGGTCAAGGCCGGCCTGCGCGCGATTTACCTGTCCGGCTGGCAGGTCGCAGCAGACGCGAACCTGGCTGGCCAGACCTACCCGGACCAGAGCCTGTACCCGGCTAACTCAGTCCCCGCTGTGGTGCGCCGGATTAACAACGCGCTGCTCCGTGCAGACCAGATCACCTGGGCTGAGTCGCGGAACGAGGGAGCACCGTACTGGCTGGCGCCGATTGTGGCTGACGCCGAAGCCGGCTTCGGCGGCGCGCTGAACGCTTTTGAGCTGATGAAGTCGATGATCGCGGCGGGAGCCGCCGGCGTGCACTGGGAGGACCAGCTGGCGTCGGAGAAGAAGTGCGGCCACCTTGGCGGCAAGGTGCTGATCCCGACCGGGCAGCACATCAAGACGCTGAACGCGGCGCGGCTTGCAGCCGACGTGTCCGGCGTGCCGTCACTGATCGTGGCCCGTACCGACGCGCAGGCGGCGACTCTCATCACGAGCGACGTCGACGAGCGTGACCAGCGCTTCGTCACCGGCGAGCGGACCGCCGAGGGCTTTTACCGGGTTCGCAACGGCATCGAGGCGTGTATCGCGCGCGGTCTGGCGTACGCGCCGCACGCCGAGTTGCTCTGGATGGAGACCTCGACCCCCGACCTCGCGATTGCCCGCAAGTTCGCCGAGGCGATCAAGGACATCTACCCCGACCAGATGCTGGCCTACAACTGCTCGCCGTCGTTCAACTGGCGCGCGCACCTGGACGAGGACACGATCGCGAGGTTCCAGCGCGAGCTCGGCGCGATGGGGTACAAGTTCCAGTTCATCACGCTGGCCGGATTCCACGCACTGAACGAGTCGATGTTCACGCTGGCTCGCGACTACGCCGAGCGCGGCATGTCGGCGTACGTGGAACTGCAGGACGCCGAGTTTGCAGCCGAGCCCCGCGGCTACACCGCGACCAGGCACCAGCGCGAGGTCGGCACGGGCTACTTCGACCAGGTGACGTCGGCGATCAACCCGGACGCCTCGACGACAGCGCTGACCGGGTCGACCGAAAGCGAGCAGTTCGCCGTGGCGCACCGGTAGGCGCCAGGGCTGGCGGGGCCGCGGACCCCAGGCCCCGCATGGCGGCTGGCGGCTTTCCCGTATCACGGACACGGGAAAGCCGCCAGCCTGTCCGTTAGCGGAAGCCGGGCCGGTGATGACCGATAATGCCGATCGGGCGGTGCCGCGGCGACAGCCAGACTTCGGTGCAGCCAGATGCGCAGCAAGCGACCGTGATGTGGCCGCCGCGGGCTTGCTGGGCAGGCGCGCACTCGCACGCTTCCCAGCTGATCGTCACGGTGCCGGGCCGCCATGCGTGCCGGAGCCGGCACTCGGTAGGGATGCTCGACCAGATCGCTGACTGTACCTGGGACACAGGCTAAATTCAAACACATTATCGATTCTGGTGGAAGGCCCGGGATCGTGATAGACAAGCAGTCATGGCGCCGATCCGTGTCTCCGCCGAGCGCACCATAGCCGCGCCAGCGGCAGAGGTGTATGGCTACTTCGCGGACATGCGCGTGCATCATCCGCGTTTCCTGCCACCAGCCTTCCTGGACTTTCACGTCGAATCGGGCGGCGTCGGCGCTGGCACCGTCACCACGTTCAAAGTGAGAGCCGGCGGGCGCACCCGGCAGTACCGGATGACCGTTGCCGAGCCGGAGCCGGGCCGGACCCTGACCGAGTCCGATGACTCTTCCAGCCTTGTCACGACGACTACGGTCGCCCCGCAGGACGATGAGTCGTGCACGGTCAGGCTCTTGACCACCTGGGATGGCGCCCCCGGTGTCGGCGGATTCTTCGAGCGCCTCTTCGCGCCCAGGGTGATGCGGCGCATCTACGCGGACGAGCTGGAGCACCTGGCTGCCTATGCCCGGGAGCATGATCCGGGCTAGACCGGAACAGGCAGTCCAGTGGCAGCGTTGCTATATTCGTACGTTTATTCGCAGGCGAAAGATTTACTTATGACATGTTGTGTCACGTGTGGAACTGAACTACATCCGCAGCGAGCACGCAAATACAACTACTGCATGTCACCGGAGTGTCAGGAGAAGAACGCCAAGGGCCTGACCATGGTGGCCATCGGGATGAACAAGGCGGCAGACGAGTACCTCATCCTCGACGAGCAGACCCGCGACGACCTGGCCAGCGGCAAGTACCGCGATCAGCGGCGGGGCACGTTCGGGCCGGCTGGTCCGGCAGCCGCTGACTCGACCCCCCGGCCGAGACCGCGGAAACCGGCCCCGGCTCAGCGCCGGACCAGACCGCAGCCTAAGCCCTGGACCCCGTCGCAGGAGCGGCTCGCGAAGCTGTACAACGAGCAAGGCCTGCGGCCCGACGAGATCGCTGCGAAGCTCGGCGTCAGCAGGCACCTGGCCACGCAGATCATCCTCGCGGCCAGGAGCCACGGCAAGTCCGGGCGGCTATAGTCAGCTGGCATGGCGAGCCTGGCTCCGCGGGTTGACGTGCACGCCCACCCGGGCCGCTGCTTCCTCGATGCCGGCGACCTGACCACGGCATTGTCCGCGGCCCAGGATATGGCCGCTGTCACGGTGGCCACCGTGTCCGATCTCCGGGTTCTGTCGCTGGATCCCGATCTGGGACTCCGGGTCAGCCGCGAGTTCTCGCCGGGTGAGGCCTACGCCGACCACAAGCGCCAGCTCGGCAGCATCGGCGCAGTACTCGATGGAGCCGGGATACAGGTCGCGACGACCGCCGCGGACATCGACAGCGGCAGTGAACGCACCGCGGTCCTGCTCAGTTGCGAAGGCGGCGACTTCCTCGAGGGCAAGCCAGGCCGGCTCGCGGAAGCACGTGCCGCTGGCGTGTCCTCGCTCACGCTCGTCCATTACCGGGTCAACGACATCGGCGACGTGCAAACCGAGCAGCCAGTGCACGGCGGGCTCACCAGCTTCGGGCGCGATGTGGTCGCCGAATGCAACGCGCTGGGCATCATCATCGACTGTGCCCACGCGACGTTCGAGACGACCGTCGGCGTGCTGGCGCAGTCGAGCGCTCCGGTCATGATTTCGCACAGCCATCTCGATCACGCCGACCGGCACCATCCGCGCCTGCTGACCGCTGATCATGCGCGGGCGGTTGCCGAGTCGGGCGGACTGGTTGGCGCGTGGCCGTCCGGGGTCACGAGCAGCAGCCTGGGCGACTTTGCCGATGAGGTCATGCGGCTGATCGACCTCATCGGCGTGGACCATGTCGCTATCGGAACCGATATGGACGCGAACTTCCGGCCCGTGCTCCGTAGCTATGCCGACTTCCCGGCGCTCGCTCAGTTGCTGGCTGCTCGCGGCCTGGGCGACGCGGAGATCGACAAGGTCCTCGGCACCAACGCCCGGGACTTGCTGCGTACCGTCGCCGGGCGTCGAGCACCGTCGCCGGCTAGCACTGTCGCGGGCTAGCACTGCGGCGCGTTCCAGACCAGCCCGATGCCGCGGCCGCCCAGGCTGTCGAGCCGGTGACCAGGGAACAGGAGCTGGCAGCTGCGCTCCAGTTCTGCCCGGCTGAAGAAGCGGTCGCTGACCAGGTGGTCCAGCCACTCTGGCCGGGTCGACAAACGGTAGATCTGCCAGGCGGTCCGCGGCCCGCGCCTGACCATGTTGACGCTGAGTGACTGAACCGCCAGCGCGTGCAACCGGAGCCGCAGTGGGACGATCCGCCGCAGGACGGACCGAATTCGGTCAACGGCACCGCCGCGGCCGTGCCCCTCGTACATATCTGCCACGACCACGCGCCCGCCCGGTGCCGCCAGCATCTTGATGTGTTCGAGCGCGTCGTGCAGGTCAGGTACGTGGTGCAGGGTGAGCACACTTAACACGAAGTCGTAGCGGCCAGCTCCGTCCACGTGCAGCAGATCAGCTTGCGAGTAACTGACATTCGGCCGCGGCCGCCGTGTCCTGGCCATCTCGATCATCGGCGCCGACAGGTCGACTGCGTCGACGTACTCGAACCGGCCGGCGAGCAGGACGGTGTGCCGTCCGGATCCGCAGCCCAGGTCGAGTGCGCGGCGCCCAGCGGCCGGCAGCAGGCCCGCCAGCCACGCGCCGATCACGTCGGCCGCGGCTAGCTCACCGAGCTCGTGATAGCCCGCTGCGAGCCGGTCAAACGACTGCGCCTGAACCCGCGTCACCGCCCGCCGCATGACGCACAACCCTAACGACTCCGCGGCACCGGATGCGGCGCCCCAGCCACCCGATGATCTTGAATGGATGTGAATCTACTGTTGCTATAACCGCACCAAATCCACTTTCACCGGCAACGAACTTGTGGCAAAGAAGACAAATCGGCGCCGATCGCAGGGCTGTGCGAGCCAATCGGCAACGGCGGGCCGGGGTCTGCGACACGGCAACGGCGGGCCGGGGTCTGCGACACGGAGAGCGCCGACGTCCGGGCGACGCGGCAGCGGGCGTAACCGTAGCCGGCATGACCGTACGCGCTACCCGCCTCGGGCCAGAGAGACGCCAGCCAGGCGACCGACGTGAGCCAGCCCGCAGAGCGTTGGCCGGCCGTCGGCGCTAACGGACGAGCTTGCCGACCGCGACCCGCGCCTGGTTCAGCGGCTCGAGCCACGAATATGTCCAGTAGGCGTCACGCTCAACCAGGCGGAGCTTGGCCCCCCGCGCCCCGGCTGGATGCTGGTAGCTGGCAGGCCGGTACCGCTCGAAGTCCGCATGCATCCGCTGAAAGAAGCGATTCCGCTCGGCCCGCGGTACCAGGCCGGGCAAGCCGACCCGGCCGACGCCGATGCCGGTCGTCTGGAGGACCGTCGTGTAGTGCCAGATCGCCCGCTCGAATATTGCCGCGCGCAACGCGTCACTAACCGGCTGACCCGCCGCGTCGCGGCTGGCGATCAGCTCGAAAACCCGCTGGTAGGCATCAAAAACCGCGAGGTGGCCAAGACTCGTGGTCGCCAGAGCGGACCCCTTGCGCTCCCGCCGGTAGCCGTAGCACACCGCCTCGACCGCGCCGATCACGTCGGCGGTGAGCAACGCCGCGCAGGTCACCTGGATGTCCTCGTGAATGCCGCCGGCGAAGCCGACGCCGAGGCCAGCCAGGAAGTCCCGGCGGAACAGCTTGCTCCACGACGTCATGGTCAGGTTGATCAGCGCGGGCTGCTCCTCGAGCGTGCAGCCATCCGCAGGCACCGCCGTCAGCAGGCTGGCATACGGGTTGGGCTCGGTCCGGTTGCCCGGATACGAGCTCACCCAGTTGATCAGCAGCACATCGGGCTTGCCCACTGACAGTGCAGCGGTGACCGCTGCCAGCCCGCCGCCGGCCACGATGTCGTCGCCGTCGACGAACCAGACATACTCGCCAGTTGCTTGCTCCAGAGCCAGGTTGCGAGCGTGCCCCTGACCGCCGTTGTGCTCCAGGTGCACGACTCGCAGCCGCGGATCAGCAGCGGCCCGCTGATCCAGGATTGCGCCACTGCCGTCGGGCGATGCATCGTCAACAGCGATGACCTCGACGTCGAAGTCACCAGCCAGAATCGAGTCGAGGCAAGCGGGCAGGAACTCGGCGACGCGGTAGACGGGCACGATGACCGAGATGGCCGGCACCCGGGCCCGCTACTGGGCGTCACGGGTCACCGGACGTCGCCAGACACCGCGGCAGTCTCACCGCTGGGCGCCGCGCCGACCTCCGCTGGCTCTTCCATATGCAGCTTGGACGGCCACCAGTTCCACCTGCCGAGCAGGACGACGGTCGACGGAACCAGGAGTGTACGGACCAGGAACGTGTCCATCAAGATGCCCAGCGCGAGGCCGAGGCCGATGTCGCGCACCTGGCTCGCGCCCGACCCGCTGCCGGCCGCGACTGTCAGCACGATGAACGTGCCAGCCAGCACCAGGCCTGCCGAGGTGACCGTAGATCCGGTGACGCCGACGGCCTTGGCGACCGCCTGGCGCAGCGGCAGCCGGTGCGCCTCCTCCCGGATGCGCGTCATCACCAGGATGTTGTAATCCTCGCCGAGCGCGAGCAAGAAGATGAACATCAGGAACGGCATGAAGAACACAAGCCCGCCGCTGCCGCCCAGCTTGATGAAGATCAGCACTGAAAGGCCGAGCGCGGCGAGGTAGGAGATGCCGACCGACGCGATCAGGTACAGCGGTGCGACCAGGCTCCGCAGCACCAGCGCCAGCAGGATGCCGATCGCCAGGATCGCGACCGGGATGATGTGCTTCAGGTCGCTGACCGAGATGCGGCTGATGTCGTAGAGCGCTGGCGCTTCACCGCCGACGCCCGACGCGACCGCGCCGACGGATGTGGCAGTGCTGGTGGTCGCTGCCCGAATCGCCGGCACCGCGTTCAGCGCCGCCGTGCCGCCCGGGTCGCCGGCCTTCAGCCCGGTGGAGAACATCACAGTCTTGCCGTCCGGGCTGACGAAGTTCGCCGTCACCCGGTACAGCTGGTAAGCCTCCGCCGGAATCCGCCCGTGGTCCAGCGCCGCAGCCGACGGCGTCGGCGGCAGCTTGCTGGCCGAGCCGAGCGCACCGCAGAGGCCTGCGTACTGCGAAGGGGTGAGCGTGATCCCGCCGACCGGGTTAAGCGGGCCGGTGACCTGAGTGAACAGCCCGCTAGCCCGCAGTTCCGAACTCGCTTTCGCCAGCGGCGCGGGATTCGAGCACACCGGCGTGCTGAACTTGAAGATCAGGCTGGTCGGATTCGCCGCGGACTGCGGGAAGTGCTTGGCCAGCAGGGCGGTCCCGGCCGCAGAGTCGCTACCCGCAGGCGCGCTCGTGTTGCCGCCGAAGCCGGCCGAGGTGTACCCGATCACTCCGAACGCCAGCGCGCCGAAGAACACCACACCTGCGATCAGCGTCGCGCCGGGGTGCTGCACGATCCGGCCTGCGACCCGGCCCCAGATGCCAGTCTTACCGCTGCCCTGGATGCTCCACGGGATCAGCTTGGGCCTGCCGAACCAGGACCGGAACAGCGTTCGCTTGATCGCCAGCAGCGACAGCCGGATAGACAGGAGCGCTGGGAGCAGCGTCAGGCCGGCGATCAGGATGACTGCGACGGCGATCGCGAACGGCCAGGCGAGGTCGGAGTAGAACGAGAAGCTGGCCAGCAGCAGGGTGAGGACAGCCGCGATCACTGTGAGCGCCGATGCGCTGATCGACTCCCCCACCCGGGTCAGCGACCGGACGATAGCGTGCCGGGCCGCAGGCCTCGGGTGCGCCAGGTCGGCCAGCATGCTGCGGCCCGCGCGGGTCTTGCCGGGGAAGTTGTCCCCGGCGGTCTCGTGCTCAGCCGCGCGCAGTTCTTCCCTGACCCGGAAGACCAGGAACAGGCCGTAGTCCGTTCCGGCCCCGATCACCAGCACGTACAGCAGCAGCTGCGCGATCGGGGAGACCTGCAGGCCGTGCTTAGCCGCCTCGGCGACGAGCGGCCCGGCGATCGTGACCGACAGTGCGGCAGGCAGCACCGTCGTCAGCGCCAGCGTGAACGACCGGAATATCACCACCAGCAGCACGATCACGAACAGGACCGACAGCGCCTGTACCTCGTTCGCGGTATTGCCCGACGCTTTCTGCTGGTCCACCTGCGCGGCGAGGTCGCCGGCCACATGCGCCTGGAGTCCGGCGGGCAGGTTCGCATCGCTGATCTGAGTCCGGATCGCGCCGATGATGTCCTTGGCCCAGGTCGGGTTCCCGCTGCCGGCCACGCTGGCGAGCGCGACCAGTTGCACTGCCTGTCCGTCAGTCGACCGGCCGGCGTTGACGACCTTGGATATGCCGGAAACGGTGCTGATCCGGGACTGCAGCCCGTCAATCGCGGAGGTATCGGCAGCCGTCAGCGGCCCTGAGGTGGTCGCGGCCACTACCGGGATCGGCTGCTTGTTAGCGGTGCCGAACGGCTTGGCCAGCGTGGCAGCCTGAGAACTCGGCGCGTTGGCCGGAAGGAACTTCTGATTGTTGCCCTGGGTGACACTCGACAAGCCCGGCAGCTGGGTTGATGCGGCTATTGCTCCAGCTATCCAGATCAGCAGCACTAGCCATCGAAACCGCACGCTAAACCGGCCGATCGCCCCGTAGATCGCATCGACGCGCATGCCCAGGGATACTACGGGACGTAGCCGACCGGGTGGACCACGGCCCGCTCCGGTCAGCAGCCTCTAGCCAGTCGTTTCATCTCCGCTTTGCCTGTCGTCCGGCTGCACGTCATCGGCGAGAGCATCGACCGCGCCCGTCAGCTCGCGCAGGGCGGGCAGCGACGCGCCCAGAGTCCGCCTGGTCGCTGCTGGCAGTGCCGCCAGCGCAGCGGCCAGCACCCGCGCGTTGACCTGCTGCCACTGGGCCACGACCGCCTGGCCGGCCGGCGTCAGGTCGAGGGCGGCGGTGCGCCGGTCGGCTTGACCGCCGGCTCGTACGACCAGGCCAGCCCTGCCAAGGCCGTTGGCCAGCGTGGCCACCGAGCTTGGCGCCAGCCGGAGCAGCCGGGCCACCTGACCGGGCCGCGCCGCCGGGTTCTCCGCCAGGCACGACAAGAACTCCAGCTGGGCCACGGACAATCCGCCGGGCAGGGCGCCGCCGGGTCCGTAGGCACGGCCGGCCCGGCGCATCGCGCGGCGTAGCCGGGAAACCGCATCGGCCAGAGCCAGCCCGGCCGGGTCCGTGACTGGCCCGGATTGCTGCCGGGGTTGCCTAACTGGCGGCACTGGAGCGATCCCGGACAGCGGTCAATGCAGCGCACGCAACTGCGACGGCGAGGACCGCGAACGTGATCGACGTGTGACCGGGCCCAGCCAGATGCAGCGACAGCGTCACGAGCGCGATGCCGAAGGTCGTCCCGATCCCGCGGGCCATATTGACAAGGCCGCCGAGGACGGCCGCAGAGCTGGCCGCCGCCCTCTGCATGATGACTGCGTTGTTCGCGGGCACGAACACTCCCAGGCCGAGCCCGGCAAGGCCGAGCAGCAGGACGAGTCCCGGCGTCGATGTTGCCATGAAGATAAGCATGACAAGGGCCGCTGCCGACGCTGCCGCGCCGATGGCACCCCGCACCCGGTTCGGCACGCTGGCAGGGAATACCCACTCAGCGGTCAGTGCCGCTACCCCGAAGCCGACCGGCAGGGCGGACAGGATGAACCCGGTGCGTGCCACGTTTCCGTGCCCGTCAAGAATTTGCGGTACCAGCACGAGCGGACCGAACAAGACGAGGTAGCCAAGGAACGCGCCGGCCAGGCCGAGGACGAGCCGGCCCGAGCGCAGCAAGGCCTGGGGTATCAGCGGGAACCGGGCAGTGCGTTGCCGGGCCGCGAACGCGATGCTGGCGGCGACCGCGATCATCAGCATCACCAGAGCGAACCAGCCTGGTGCCGGCAGGCCGCCGACCACTGAGAGGGCGACCAGCAGGGCAGTCGTCGCGATGCCGAGCAGCGTCGCGCCAGACCAGTCGAAGTGGTCGAAGCGGGTGAGATGGCGGGTGCGAGGCAGCAGGTACCGCCCGGCGACGACGGCCAGGATGCCCACCGGCACGTTGATCCAGTAGACGGCGCGCCAGCCGACGGACTGCGTGAGCAGCCCGCCGAGGGTTGGCCCGAGGCCCAGGCCAATGGCCTGAGCAGCCGCCTGGACGCTCAGGGCGAGTCGCATCTGCTCCCGCGGGACGCTGGTTGTGACCAGCGCCACACTGTTGGATTGCAGCATCGCGGCGCCTGCGGCCTGGAACAGGCGGCAGCCGATCAGGATGCCAAGCGACGGCGCCAGCCCGCAGGCGGCCGAGCCGATAGTGAAGACGACGAAGCCGTATCCGTAGATGAGCTTGCGGCCGACGCTGTCCGCGAGACGGCCAGCCGGGGTGACGAGTGCCACCAGGAGCAGCAGGTAGGCAAGCGAGACCCACTGAACCGCGGCAAGCGGGGCGCCGAAGTCGTGTTCCATCGGCCGGAACGTGAGCGTGACGATGCTGGCGTCCAGCTGTCCCATGAATGCGCCGAAACAAACCACGCCGACCGCGAGCCACTGTGCGCGGGGATGGCTGCGCACCGCCTCCGGCCGAGGCGCCTCGGTCCGCATCCGGGGCAGCAATGTACTTCTGTAACCGAACATTTCTGTTACAGATCTTAGCCGGCGGGGATGCGATTATCGTCAGGTCGCGCGCTGTACCGCCGTATCGTGAGTACTCAGCCGTCGGTGCTGGTCAGCGGTGCCCCAAAGGCTGACCCGTCACGGTGCACTAACTCGGAATGTCTCCGGACATGCCGGGCGTGGTGCTGGTCTGTCAGCGGTAATGCCGGCAGACTCGTCTAGGGCATGTCCGTGCCCCGCCTCTGCGCGGCCGGGCAGCCGCAGGAGGGACACCGATGCAGGAGCTGCGCCTCGTCGCAGTCAGCGAGGACGGCAGTTACGCCATCCTCGCGGTGCCGGGGCGGAGCGGTCGGTTCCTGTTGCCCATCGACGAGCGGCTGAGGACGGTGGCCAAGGGTCAGTTCTCCCGCCTCGCCCAGTACGAGATCGAAGTGGAGAATCCGTTGCGACCCAAGGAGATCCAGGAGCGCATCCGGGCTGGCGAGACGGCAGATCAGATCGCGGACGCGGCCGGGATCCCGCCGGACAAGATTCGCCGGTTTGAGGGGCCGATCCTCGCCGAGCGCCAGTACCAGGCACAGCAGGCGCAACGCGCAACGATCCGCAGCTCAGGCGAGGCCGGCCCAGGCCCGCGACTGGGTGACATCGTGGCCGAGCGGCTGACGGCCGCGGGGGTCAGCACCGAGGCCGCCGAATGGGACTCGCGCAAGCGACCGGACGGGAACTGGCAGGTTCACCTGCAGTTCACCATTGGTGGTCGGGTCGGAACCGCCGAGTGGATCTATGACCCGCGACGGCGGCATGTGACTCCGGACGACGACCAGGCTGTCCGGCTCTGCCTGTCGCGAGAAGAATGGACTGCGACCACGTTCGCCGAGCGCCCCCGTGCGACTGCCACGGTGACGCCCATCGGCTCCCGGCAGCACGGGGCCGACTCCGGCCGCGACTATGACCGTCGCGGGCTGGTCGTCACTTCCCAGCCGGATGCCGGGACTCCGGCTGCGGAGTCAACGGCGCCCGTGCCGGCACAGGCGCCAGCGCCGGCGGCCGTTGCCGCAGCGTCAGCGGCCATGCCCGGGCCCGGCCCTGAGCAGGCTGATACTCCCGTTCCGGCGAAGAAGACGGCCCGTGGACGGCGTGCCTCGGTCCCATCCTGGGACGAGATCATGTTCGGCACGTCCCGGCAGCAGGACTAGCCGGGGATCAGCCCGGCTACCATGATGCGAGCGTTCGTGCCACCTGGCAGAACGCGCTTCAGGACATTCATTGGCTCAGGACAAGGGTGAGGCAGCGTGCGCCGGTGCGCAGGCCGGGGCGTCGGCAGGTCGATAGCTGCGTCCCTGGCTGCCAGCCTGCTGCTCGCCGGATGCGGGCTGCTGGGCAAACCGCAGCCGCTGAGCGCTGACGCCCCGCTGACGATGTCGGTAACCAGCCCGGACTTCCCCGGCGGCGTCATTCCGTCCCGGTTCACCTGCCGCGGCGCCGGCGAGAGCCCGTCAATCTTCTGGTCTGGCGCGCCGCCGGGCACAAAGTCAATCGCGGTGGTCGTCGACGATGCGGCCGCACCCATCTCGCCTCGGGTGTACTGGATCGTCTACGACATCAGCCAGAACACGACCGACCTGCCGCTCGGAGCACCTCCCCCGCACGCGAGGGTGGCGCAGAATAGCGCAGGCAAAGCCGAGTACGACCCGCCGTGCCCGGTTGGCTCTCCGCACAGTTACCGCTTCACTGTGTATGCGCTCAACACGTTCTTCAACTCGGCGCTGCCTCCTAACTCGCAATTGCTTACCGCCTGGTCGACGATCGCTCAGCACGTGATTGCGCGCGGCACTTTCACCGCCCGCGCGCTGCCCGGCGCTCGCAAGAAGTAATCACACAGGTGCGAATCGTCGACACACGCGGGCAAAGTTTCCGAATTGCGTGACAAGGCGTATAGCGTCCGCCACAATCGCTGTTCAGGCAGGTCAGGCTTTGCGATAAATCGAAGGTGCTTGCACATCAGGGGGAGAGGCTCGCGTCGATGGCCGCGCGGGTCTGGCTAGCGCCGCCCCGTGGCCACGTCAGTGGGATGGTGTGATGATCACTACGATCTTGGAAGTCCTCGTGGCTGTGGTCGTGCTGATCGTGATTATTGCCGTTGCCGCCTTGCATTTCCTGCGGGCCGACGACTCTGACACCTTCGATGACATGCCCGCCGAGCCGCGCCGGACCTCGGGTCCGGCCGACGAGACCAAGCGGTCCGAGCGCGACCGGCCGCGTCGCGGCGAGCCGATGCGCGAGCAGCGGGGCGCCGACGATCGCGGTGCGCGCCATCCCCGGCCTGCTTACAGTGACCGTGGTGCCAGGCCGGCGGCCGACGAACGCCGCAACAGCCAGGAACGTCGTGGCAGCCAGGAACGCCGTAGCAGCCAGGAACGTCCCGTGCCGGTAGGCGCCCGGCAAGCCAAGACTGCGCGCCCTGCCGGACCTGAGGCCGCCGCGAACGGCTGGGACTCCCTGTCTGATGTCGACTACTGGGCAGAGGTGGCCTCCGACAAGCCGCTCGCTACCGCCGAGACGCAGGCGCTGCCCAAGGCAAAGCCTGCGCGCCGGGGTATCGAGCCGAAGGCCGATGCGCCTCGTCCCGCCGATGTGCCGGCCGCTCGAACTGACTCCCGTCCGCTCCCGGTGCGCCAGCGGTCCCAGTCGCGTGCCAGGTATGGCGCCGAGCCCGCCACCGAGAGCCTGGCCGCGCTAGCTCGCCTGGGCGACCAGCAGCCCGGTATGCGGCCGGGGCCTGCCAGCAACGGCCAGCGGCCCGGCCCGCCAGGGTGGCCAGCGGCCATCGGGACCGAGGCCATCGGGATCGCGCCGCGCGCCACTGGCTCTGCCACCGGGCTCCTCTGCTCCCCCGGCAGCCCAGCCCCCCGCTGCGACCCTGCCGCCCGCCGCTGCCGCGCTCCACGCTCCGCCCGCGAGGACCAGCCACTCCGGCGGGCAAGCCAGGCCACAGTTTCCGATGGACGATGACCCGCTCACGAGTCCCTCGTTTCCTGCTATTAACACCTCGGACAGCAGGTCGTACCGCACGCGCACGCGCGCCAGTAACGGCAACGGCGGCTATGGCGAACGCGGCCGGGGGTACCCGGCCGATCCGGATCGCTCCGCGAGCGCTCCGAACGGGCACCCGGTGCAGCCCGCTGCGTCTGGCAACCCGTACGGCAGCTACGTGAGCGCGCCGAGCTATCCCGAGCCCGCGGGCGCCCACCTGGACCCGGCTGCGTACGGCACTGGCTACGCTGCCGGCCAGCAGGCGGTCGCGGCGGCCAACTGGTACGCCAGCAACGGCGCTGGCCAGGCCATCGATGGCTACCTGCCGCCAGCGAACGGCGCTAACGGCTACGGCTACCAGCCTCCGGTGCACCAGGGCGGACAGCCCGCGCTGCCGAGCGGTTACGGGCAGCCCGGCCATACCGCCGGCCAGTACGAACACGGCGGCTACCGCGGGCCGGACGGCTATGCGCCCGACGGTTATGAGGCGTATCCGGGCTACGGCGGCGCTGCGCGTTAGCCGGATATGCGGGCTTGACAACACCCTGCGGTCAGCGCCCACAATGTGCAGACCCCCAAAGCAGGTGACATGCATCCCGGTTCCCGAGACCACGCACGTAGTTATCACCTGCACAAGCTCGCCACGGCACTCGACACCGAGGGCTTCCACGCCACGGTGAAGACGTCGTACCCGGCCGCATTGCACGTCTTCATACCAGGCGCGTCCATGCTCGCCGAGAGCATCGACTGCGTGCCGGGCACCGACGACGACGGTCGGCTGCACTGGTACTTCCGCTGGTCGTGGGGAGAACTGCTGCACGACGCAAGCGACCCGCCCGCCGCGGCTGCCAAGATCGCCGAAGTGCTGTCTGCTCGCTGACCGGCAGGGCTCGCCGGGTTAGCGGCGGCCTCGTTAGGGTTTGGCAGCCGCCTTGCCGGGTTAGCAGCCGCCTTGCCGGGATAGCAGCAGCCTCGCCGCGTGACTTGGGTCATAGTCACGGTAACCTGTCCACACACAGCGCCCCGGGTCTCGCGAGCCGACGACCAGGGACGCGTCTTTTTTCGGCAACGGCAGCAGGGTGACGGCTACGCAGGGCGGAGGGATCGTAACGTGCTAGTGGCGCAGGCAGGCAGGCTGAGCAACGTCAGGTACGACATACGCGGACCGGTCCTGCGGCGAGCTCGCCAGCTTGAGGCTGCCGGACACGAGATCATCAAGCTCAACCTGGGTAACCCGGCCCCTTTTGGGCTGGACGCGCCTGACGACGTCCTCAGTGACGTGGTCAAGCACATTTCCGAAGCCCAGGGCTACAGCGATGCCCGGGGCATCCAGCCGGCTCGTGAGGCAGTCGCCCAGTTCTTCGATCGCCGCGGCGTCGGCGGCGTGACGGCAGACGATGTTTTTCTCGGCAACGGGGTCTCCGAGCTCATCGTGATGGCCTTGCAGGCGCTGCTCGACCCGGGTGACGAGGTACTGGTGCCGAGTCCCGACTACCCGCTGTGGACTGGCGCGATCAACCTGTGCGGCGGTCGCGCCGTTCACTACCGCTGTGACGAGCAGGCCGACTGGAACCCGGACCTGGAGCACCTGGCCAGCCGGATCACTGACCGCACCAGGGCGCTGGTCATCATCAACCCGAATAACCCGACCGGTGCGGTGTACTCGCGCGCGACATTGCTCGGCATGCTGGAGCTGGCTCGCCGGCACGGCCTGCTGGTACTGACCGACGAGATCTACGACCAGATCATTTACGACGGAGCGGTGCACAACTCCGCGGCGGCGCTCGCGCCGGACCTGCTCGTGCTCACGCTGGGCGGACTGTCCAAGACCTACCGGCTGGCTGGCTTCCGGTCCGGCTGGCTGGTCATCTCCGGGCCCCGTGAGCATGCCGCCGACTACCTCGACGGGCTGGAGCTCCTGGCCAACATGCGCCTGTGCCCGAACGTGCCGGCCCAGCACGCGATCGAGCCAGCCCTCGGCGGCCGGGTCGACATCACTCACCTGCTCGAACCCGGCGGACGCCTGCGCGATCAGCGCGATCACGCTTGGGACCGGATGACTGCTATCCCCGGCGTTACCTGTTATCAGCCTGCCGGGGCGCTGTACCTCTTCCCGCGGCTCGACCCTGAGATCTATCCCATCCGCGACGACGAGCAGATGATGATCGACCTGCTGGAGCAGCAGCATGTGCTGCTCTCCCACGGCAGCGGCTTCAACCTGCCGACGACGGACCACCTGCGGATGGTGTTCCTTGCCAGCATCCCGGTGCTGGACGACGCGATTGGCCGCCTGGCTACCTTCCTGGCCGGTTACCACCAGTAGTTGCGCGGTTTCAGGCCTAGCCCGGGTAGATTCCCCCGGCCGCCCGGAAGTGCCGGTCCAGCTCGTTGGCGTATCGGCGGCCGAGTTCGTCTGCGTGGTCTAGCACCCACTGCGTGACAGCGATCTTCCCGGCGGCCGGGGCTGCGGAATCGGCACGGCCGGCCGCCATCGAGGCGTACTCGTCGGCGGTCAGCAACTCGTCGTGCAGTGCCAGGTTCAGCACCCTCGCCAACACCGGAATTACCGCACCGGGAACGGGCACTACCACCGACCGGCTGCCTACAGCGGCGCGGATGGTCTCGACGAGTTGCCTGAAGGTCAGGGACTCCGGCCCGACTGCGTCGACGACTGCTACGTCTGTCCGTGCACCCAGGCCGACGCAGAGCGCAGCTAGGTCGTCGACGTGAATGGGCCGCAACCGGTAGTCGCCGCGGCCGCCGATGGCGAAGACTGGCAGGTGACGTAGCAGCCAGGCGATGTTGTTGAGTAGCACGCCGTCGCCGCCGAACAGAACCGCCGGCCGGGCAATCGCATAGGACGGCGCACCGCACTCCGCCAGTGCTTGCTCGACGGCTGCCTTGCCGCGGAAATAGGGGTCAGGCGAATCGTGGCTCGGATTGGTAATCGAGACGTGCACGATCCGCTGGACGCCCGGCCGCCACTGCGGCGGCGAACAGTACGCGGCTGTTGGCTACCGCGGCCTGGTGATTCACCGCGCCATGCGCGAACCGCACCCAGTACGTGTTGTACAGCGTGTGCACTCCGGTCAGGGAGTCGCGCAGCCCTTGCGGGTCGGAGAAGTCCAGTGGCCGGCTGTCGATCGGGCTGCCAGCCGGGGCCCGGTCCGGATGACCGGTGAGCGTCCGTACCTGATGGCCGGAGGCGGTGAGATCACGAGCAATGGCGGTGCCCGAGTAACTGAACGCGCCGGTGACGACGTCAAGCTGGCTCATCTGTTCTCCATGCCCAGGTCACTACCCAGGGTAAGGCGCTTTCGGTCTGTCGAAGGCGGCCTTACGCTGCCCTTATGGAAGCGAGTACCGGCCTGATCCGAGTACCGGCCTACTGCCAGGCTGGTCGCTGATGGCCACGGGTTATGTCCAGATGCTCGCCTCCACGGCAGACCGAGATCGCGCAATCCGCGTCCTGAAAGCGTCTTTTGTCGAGGGCAGGGTGACCAAGGACGAGCTGGAACTGAGAGTGGGTCAAGTGCTGACCGCACGACTGTTTCCCGACGTGATGGCGCTCATCTCCGACTTGCCTGCGGGCCCCTTCGGGAGAATGCCTGCGCATCCGGCCACCCCAGCGCCTCCGCGAACAAGCCGGCTGGCTGTCGCCGCGCTGGTCTGCGCGGCCGCAGCGCCGTGCACGATAGGCATCAGCGCTGTCCCAGCGATCGTGCTTGGGTACCTGGCTCGTCGTCGTGTCCGGCGGACCGGCGAACGGGGAGCTCACGAGGCTGCTGTGGCACTCGTGGTCGGCTGGCTCGCAGTGCTGATCAGCGTGGTCGTGCTCGCCGCTCGACATACTGCATGACCCAGCCCCGGACCTGAGACGGGACAAGGCCCCAGCGTGGTGGTACATACCCGGCCGATGGGTGTTGGCCAGGTGAGGGCGCCGGGCTGGTCTTGGGTTAACTGCCAGCCGGGCGCCTGTTTCGCCTGGTGGTGCCTTCCGCACCAGGGGATTAGGTTGCCATGACGACACACGTACCGCGGTGCATAATCTGCGGCAGCGAGTGCCCGCCTGACGCGCACGGCAAAGGCTACAAATCGCGTTCACCGCGCTGCAGGAGGCAGGGGAATGTCGTTTCCACTCGGCCCGCAAGAAAACCCCGAGGTTCTCGAGGCAGAGCTCGCGGACAAGACCAGCTCCTATCAGGCCGAAGCCGAGGAAGCCCGGGCCGCCCGGTTGGCCGGATACAAATCACCCTTGAGGCGGCTGATCGAGCACCTGCTACCCCGCAAGGAACGCGACGACTAGCCGTGCTACCCCTGGGCAGCTCGCTGGTCTGGTTCAACGCCCGCGTTCCCGGTGCAGGTAGACGCAGGCATGCCGGACAGGCGTAAGCCGCGGCTCGGCCTGTCCAGTTGCCTTGAATGCTGGATGTCGGCGTCTGGAAGACGTCAGCAGACGTAGACCTCGCCGGCGGTCTGATATGTCCGGCCGCTCGGCAGCTGCCAGGTCATCTCGCCAGGCCGGGCTTGCTGCAAATGCCAGCCCGGCGCCTGTTTTGCCTGATGATGGCGGCGGCAAAGCGGCGCCAAGTTGCATTCGCAAGTGCTGCCGCCGCGCTGCCATGGACGAGTGTGGTCGAGATCCGTACGTCGAGCCGGACGGCGGCAGCCAGGGAATGAGCACGTTCGCTGCCGCACGCCGATCAGGTGCACGAGATTCGGCGGTGGCCGGTACCGGCTAGTCCGGCGCGCGTGACTACATGTCCCGGCCTCGAGGTACTGCAGCTTCTCGCGGAGGCCAGCGGCCCAAGTAATGGCAGCAGCCGCAGGTGGCGGTGCCCCCGATGCGCAAGCGTGTGCAACGGCACGACCATGGGTGCCGGTGAGAGTCAGGCACCAACGGGTGCTCGGTCCGGTGCGGGCAGCCAGGTCCCGGCATGTCCCGGCGTCTGCCGGTCCGTGACCCGCGACCTCGCCAGGCGCGTCAGTCAGGCCGAGCCAGGCCGACAACGGCATGGTCAGGTTGATGGCTCCGCCCAAGGGTTCGCTCGCTCGGCTGTCTGCGCGTCGGTTCGTGGCACCGCGCGCAGATCGGCCGTCGGGCGCACCGTCGTCAGCCCGGCCCTCGCATCCCCGGCCATCTGCAGCACCCCAGTCACCGGCCCCGCCATCTGCAGCACCCCAGTCACCAGCCCCGACGTCAGCACCTCCGCCGCAAGCTCCTCCGGCAGAAGCGAATTCCCCGCTGACATCCCCAGCCGCGGCGTTGGGTTCAGCGTCAGCGCTCGCAGGGGTCTGGTCATTCACCGCAGGCAGGAGAGTGCTCAGCGAGCGATCGGTCAGCAGAGCAACGAAAGCCGCGGCACGCAACTGGTCGGTGCTGCCGACGGCACCGTTGCGACGAAGCCAGCGAGCGAGGGCAGCCAGCCGGGCAGATGCCTCGATTGCGTCAGCCGGCGCGAGCTCGCGGCCGGCCAGGCAGGCGTTACCGGAACTCTCGCTCCAGGACTGCACGCTCGCGTCCTTCCGGGCAGCCTGCTGTTTCCGCTCAGCCGCATCAGGGTCATAGGCCAACACTGCGCGGGCCAGGGCGGCGCGCAGCTGCCCCGTGGTGCGCCCGTCGGCACTGCTCAGGACGGCGTCAGCGATGTCGTTTGCGTCGCTGTCAGGCAGACCGGTCAGCGCATCGATGAACAGCGTCGCCTTCGCCCAGTCAATCCGGCCAGCCTCAAGGGCCGCCAGCACGCAGGGCAGCTGGGCTAGGCCAATCGAAGCCGACAGCAGCCGAGAAGCGGCGTGGCCAGTCAGCGACAACGCCGCTGCGACCTCAGCATCGACATGCTCGGCGAGCGTCGGCCGGCGCAGTTCCACGGACTGCTCCTTGCGGCGCTCCACTAGCGTCTTCAGCAAACCGACCTGTCCGGCCTGAGCCCAGCACACCAGCCGCTGCCAGGCGCACAGCACGCCGATCAATTCCGACTCGCCCAGCTCGCTACGTCGTGAGGCAGCAGCATACGCCGCAGCAGCGAGTACCGGCCCCGGCCGCATCACATCCAGTTCACCGCCGGCCGCGAATCCTGCCTCTGGCCGTAGTCCCGGCGCAACGTCGCGGTGCGTGAACCCGGCGCCCGGCAGGTCGTCGCTCCGCAACTCGTCACGCCAGGCTGCCGCGACATCTGGCGGCAATCCCCGCAACCAGGCCGCGTGCTCGGCCTCATCGGTCCCGAAGTAGTCGTCAGTCAGCCACCACGGAACGTCGTTCAGATCCGGGGGCTCATCGGACCCGAGCGGAAGCCCTTCGATCTCCGCCGGGCTTAGCTCGAACGGCTCGTCAATCTCGGCCAGCTGCCGCTCGAGCAATTCCGCCGCATCGAACGGCGGCAACGGCGCCGCTGGGTCGAGCGCGACGGCAGAACCGAACAGAGCGTCGATCGACGGTTCGGCGCCGGGCCTCCCGACGCTCGGTGTACCGGCATTGGGCGTGCCGGCATTGGGCGTGCCGATGTTGGGCGTGCCGATCGGGTCCCCCGACCGAGGCGTCTGCCTGCGCGAATGGCGATCGCTCATGGTTTCGCCTCCATCTCGCGATCGATCTTGCTACTCGACTATAGTATCGACCGCCACCGACAATTCAGGATGTGCTAGAGGCTGCGATTGATGGCTGTCAAGATCATTCCGCTAGGCAGCGTACTAAGTGGACTGCCCATTCCTGGGCCAACTGCGGCTAGGCCATTCCTGGGCCAACTGCGGCTACGCATTCTCTTCGTACGCGTCTTGCGTGACCAGTGACCCGCCGCAACTGATGCTCACCAGCCAGGCCTGAGCCTGCGCCGGCGACGTTAGCCTGACCAGCCGCGGCCCGGACGGATCAGCAGCCCAGGCACGCATCCGGCTGCGCTTGCGCGCGAAGGACTTGAAGTGCCAGACGATGATCGAGTCGCGCGAGAACGTCTGACGGAAGGACTCCGTGTTGCCGTTGCAGATGGGCCGGTGATCCAGGTTGCGCAACAGTGTCCGCCGGACCAGCCGCGCGAGCGACCGCCACCGCGGGTAGTCCAGGGCGACGATCAGCTGCACACGATCGAGCACCACGTCGAGCCAGCTGGAGTAGGCAGTGTCGAGAATCCACCGCTCCCCCTGGCAGATGCCGGCAATCCGCCGCCGTTGCTCCTCCGGTGGCACGCTGACCCAGCCCGGTTCCCAGGTCAGATCGTCGACACTGTGCCAGGGCAGGCCGGTCCGCTCCGCGATCTGCTCGGCCAACGTGGTCTTGCCCGACCCTGTCACGCCGTAGACGAGGATCCTGTCAGCCACCTGGCGATGCTATGCACAGCGCACCGAAGTAGCTAGCGATATCCGGCCCGGCAGGGCAACATCGGATCAGGTCCGGCCCGACCGGCCGCTAACCGCCCGCGAAAGGGGATCGGCATGCCCGTCGTTCAGGGGAACGGCATCGACATCTACTACGAGGTCCAGGGCGAGGGCGAGCCGCTGGTGCTCATCCCGTACCTCGCGGCCGACCAGGCGTGCTACGCCTTCCAGGTCGCCGAGTACGCCAAGCACTTCACCTGCTTCACCGTGGACCTGCGCGGCGCGGGGCTGTCTGGTAAGCCTGACAGCTCCTATTCCACCGAGCTCCTCGCCGAAGACATCGCTGCGTTCATGCAAGCGGCCGGCATCGACAGCGCCCACGTGTCCGGCTTGTCGCTGGGCGCGGCGACCGGAATGCAGCTCGCCGCAAAGCACCCCGAGCGCGTGAAGTCGCTGTCGCTGCACAGCGCCTGGGATGCGACCGACCCGTTCCTCCGCGCCGTGGTCGAGACCTGGCGGATCATGGCCAAGGGCCTGGACAGCGTTACCGACATGGTGATCGCCGGGATCTTCCCCTGGTGCTTCACGCCTGAGCTGTACGCCGCCCGCCCGGAGTACATCGAGTCACTCGCTGACTTCGTGCGCAGCCGCCCGATGCCCCCGGTCGACGCGCTCCTGCACCAGTCCGACGCCGTACTCGGGCACGACGCGACCGCGGCACTCGGCGCTATCACCGCGCCGACGCTCATCACGTTCGGCGAGCACGACGTCGTCACCTCGACAAGGTTCGCGACACCACTGTCCGAAGGGATCAGCAACTCGGAACTAGTCGTCTTCAGCGGTGCCGCGCATGCACCCATCTACGAGATCACTGAGGAGTTCAACCAGCGGACGCTGGCCTTCCTGCAGGCGCACTCGGGCTAGCGCCCGGCGCCGAGGCCATCAGTACCCTGATCCGCCATGGCATGGGCTGACGAGGCAGCGCAGTCGCTAGCGAAAACCTTCGACGGCTCGTTCAGCGCGTCCGGGGTGGTTCTCGGCGCTGCCTGCATCGACGGCGATGGCACAGTCAGCACGATCAGCCCCGTCGGCTCACCCGCGGAGAGCAGCTTCGAGATCGGCTCGGTCACCAAGACGATGACCGCGACGCTGACCGCACTGCTAGCCGGCGACGACCAGCTTCGGCTAGACGACGAGATCGGTGGCTGGCTGTCAGCCGGTACCAATGGCGGAATCACTGTGCGACAGCTGGCCACGCACACCTCCGGCCTGCCGCGGTTGCCTCCGAACCTCGATCTGCGCACGGTCGACCGCTCGAATCCGTGGGCCGGCTTCGGTTTCGAGCGTGCCGAAGAGGGCCTGCGCCAGACGACCGTCGACCCGGCCAGGCCCTGGCTTTACTCAAACTTCGGCTATCAGCTGCTCGCGCTCGTCCTGGAGCGGGTCAGCGGTTCCACGTACGAAAAGCTGATGGCCGACCATCTCTTCGAACCCCTGGCCATGACGTGCTCCGGAATCGGACGCAGCGGCGACGCCATTCCGCTCCCCGGACACGCAGGGAACGGCGAGGTGCCGCGCTGGGACCATCCGCTCGGCGCGGGCGGTGTCGAGGCGACGATCGGTGATCTGGCCAGCTACGCAGAGGCCTGCCTGCACCCGCCGCAAACAAAACTAGGCACCGCGATCACCGCGGCCCTTGCACCGCAGTTCGAGGTCGGGAGCGGCAGGCACCAGGCCCTCGCCTGGCAGATCCGCGAAGACGGCATTCGCGGACACGACGGCGGGACCGCCGGTTTCTCCTCCGCCGTCCTCATCGATCCGGGTCGCGACCGCGCCGTGGCGATGCTCGCTAGTTATGGCGGAAGCTACGCCCAGGTGCTCGGCCACGCCGGGTTGCTGGCCCTGGCGGGCGACGACCCGCGCGCCGCCCGGCCGCAGCCGCCCGGACCGGAGTGGGACGACCGTGCCCGCGACGTCATCCAGTCGCTGCTAAACGGACGGGCCGAGGACGTCCTCGCGGGCGCGTCAGCCGCGATTCAGAGCCGCATATCCGCCGAGCAGCTGGACCGGGCGTGGCGCGGCAAGACGCAGGAACTCGGCCCGGTGGCCGAAGTAGTGGTCAGCAGCAGACGGCCAGCCGACCTAGTTATTGCCGACGCCACGATTGCGTTCGCGGCCGGCTCAGTCGCACTCCGGATCGGTTTCGGGCCGACCGGCAAGATCGCAGGCCTGAGGTTCCCGCCGCCAGAGGAAGCGCTCCCCGAGTGACCGGCGCCAGCCAGCAGCAATCTGCCTCAGTGCTACCAGCGGAACGACCGCGTGAAGGGCACTAGCACGTGATCAAAAGCCCACGGCACCTGCTTGATGCCCGAGCAGGTGTTGCTGTCCGACTGACCAACGCAGCCCTTCGGCCCCTGGTTGTCCCGCTCGATCGCCCAGATGGACAGGAGGTTCATGTGCCTGTACTGCTCGAATGCCATCATTACCCGGGCATCATGAACCGTCGTGGTCTCGTCCTTGCCGAAGTCGGAGATGCCCGGCAGCATCGTCATGGCTTCCATCCGCCAGATCTGCCCCGAGCTCAGCTCCGGATACAGCTTCTTCAGCTCGGCGTGCACGGAATTCGCGCACGTGATGGCGGTCTTGCTCATGTTCATGACGCCTTCGTGCGGCAGGTAGTAGTCGAAGACCATGATGTTGACCGAAGACACCCGGACGCCGTCAGCGATGGCGTTCCGCAGCACCGATACCCCGGCCGACTCCAGGCCGTTCGGTTCCACCGGAAGCGTGAACTGGATCTGCAGCCGGATTCCGCGCTGGGCAGCCCAGCGCTGCGCGATCGCGATCGCCTTGTCGCGCCGGTTGATACCGGCCGCGTAGGTCTCCGCGTCGGACTCGACGTCCATATCCAGCCGGGTCACACCTAGGGTCTGCACCACGTTCTCGTAGACGGCCGCGATCTTCTGCACGCTGGTGCACGAGTCGGCGATCTCGGTTCCATGATTGTGAGAGCCGAACGTGTCAGCGCTGTAGCCGCCGAAGGACGGGATTACGTCCCCGCCGAGCCTGCGTAGTTTCGTGACGTCGGCGCTGTAATAGGTCAGCTGCTGGCTGGCCGCTGCCGTTCCAGTCCGCTGCGCAAGACTTGGTTCCCTTGGACTGAAGGAACGCGATCGTCATGAACTTCGCGCCGGACGCCTTGGCGATCGCGGTCACGCTGGCCGTGTGAGGAGCGAGGTAGGACTCGTAGTACGGGGCGTACAACCGGGATGGCAGCGGCCGCCGCCAGGACGAGTGGTGTGCGGGCGCCGCCGACGCTGCCGCGGGCACGCTGGCGACCAAGGCGACGGCCGCTGTCGCGACCATGGCCAGCCGGAATCGAGATTGCATAGCGTCTCCTGCCCAGGGGCCAACAGGGTCAGGGGTGAGCCTATTAGGAAAGTTTCCTAATATTCAGGCTAACGTTGCAACAACCCCCGGATCTCCGCGTCGGCGCTCAGGCGCCGCTGCTCGGGGCGCCCGATGCGTCGCGAAAATAGACCCTGGGCCGGCAAATCGGCCCGCCGGAGTCGCCGGGGTCGCTTGGCCTCAAGGCATTACGCCGGAGTCACGCCGCGACGCGTCTTGATCGATGTGAATCTTGAGGGTCTGTAGGCCCGCCAATTCAACATCGATCAAGAACTGCAGCTGCGGGGACAGCCGGCGCCGAGCACAACGACGGCTACGAGCCGCGCACCGCCCGGATCGACTCACGCAGAGATGAGGTCGTGGCCAGCACCGCCGACGGCTCGTACCCGCAGTGCGCCATGCAGTTCGCGCAACGCGGGTCCTTACCGCGGCCGTAGGAGTCCCAGTCGGTGGTCTCGATCAGCTCTTTGTAGGTCTGCACGTAGCCGTCCGACATCAGATAGCACGGCTTCTGCCAGCCGAGCAGCGAGTAGGACGGGATGCCCCACGCAGTGCAGGCGTAGTCCTTCTTACCTTCCAGGAAGTCCAGGAACAGCGGCGTGTGGTTCAGCCGCCACCGCTTCCGGTTCCCGTCACCGAAGGCCTTGCGGAACAGCTCCCTGGTTTCGGTCACGCCGAGGAAGTGATCCTGGTCCGGCGCCTTCTCGTAGGCATAGGCCGGTGAGATCTGCATGTCGTCGATCTTGAGGTCGTCGTTCAGGAAGTTGAGCACGTCGATGATCGTCTGAGGCGTGTCGGTGTTGAAGAACGTGGTGTTCGTGTTTACCCGGAAGCCCCGCCGCTGGCACTCCTTGATTGCCGCGACAGCATCGTCGAACACGCCTTCCTTGCAGACCGACTCGTCGTGCCGCTCGCGCAGCCCGTCAATGTGGACTACCCAGGCGAAGTAGGGCGACGGCTTGAACTTGTCCAGCTTCTTCGGGATCAGCAGTGCGTTCGTGCACAGGAACACGAACTTCTTACGCTTGATCAGCTCCTCGACAATGACATCGATCTGCGGATGCATCAGTGGCTCGCCGCCGGCGATCGACACCATCGGCGCGCCGCACTCCTCGATCGCGGCAAGCGCTTGCTCGACCGGCATCCGCTGCTTCAGCAAGCTGGCGGGCTGCTGGATCTTTCCGCAACCAGCGCATTTGAGGTTGCAGGCGAACAGCGGTTCCAACTCCACGAGCAGCGGGAACTTGTCGTTGCGGCTGAGCTTCTGGCGCATCAGATATGACCCGACCCGTAGGCTCTGGCGCAGTGGCATGCTCACGGTGGCACCGTCTCTCTCATCAGTCACTCCACCGGGCGGCGGAGACTGTGTTAGTTGTCGAACTCCGTTTGTCGAACTCCGTATTGTCGATCTGCTTTAGTTGCCCGTGTTACCTCAGTTGTCCGTGTTGCTTCCATTGCCCGTGCGCGGCCGCAACTCCTTGGGGAGCCCGAACTGCACGGACTCGGTCGCCACGACCACGTCCTTGGTCTGTACCTCGCCGAGCCCGCCCAGGGCGGCAACGATCTGCCCGACGATGGCCGGCGGCGCGGAGGCTCCCGCCGCGATCCCGACTGTGGAAACGCCCGCTAGCCAGTCAAGGTGGATGTCCTGCGGGCCGTCGACGAGATACGCCTTCGTGCCGGCCCGCTCGGCCGTCTCCACCAGGCGCACCGAGTTCGACGAGTTGGCCGATCCGGCGACGAGCACCAGGTCCGACTCGGCCGCGATAGCGCGAACGGCGCTCTGCCGGTTCGTCGTCGCGTAGCAGATGTCATCGCTACCCGGGCCAGTCGCGGCCGGGAACCGGTCCCGGATCGCGTCTACGATGCCGCCCGCCTCGTCAGCTGCCAGCGTGGTCTGCATCAGGTACGCGACCTTGCCGGAATCGGCCGGCCGCAGCTTGCCGACATCGGCGACGTTCTCGACCAGCGCCATCGACGCCGGGGCTTCACCCAGCGTGCCCTCGACTTCCTCGTGCCCGGCGTGGCCGATCAGCGCGACCAGGTAGCCGTCCGAGACGAACCGCCGGGCCTCGGCGTGCACCTTGGCAACCAGCGGGCAGGTCGCGTCAACCGTGGCAAGGTTGCGACGCGCAGCTTCAGCCCGCACGTCCGGAGACACGCCGTGCGCGGAGAACACCACCTTGGCGCCGTCCGGCACCTCGCTGAGCTCGTCTACGAAGATGGCGCCCGCGCGCTCGAGGTCGGCGACGACCGTGGCGTTATGCACGATCTGCTTGCGCACGTAGACCGGCGTACCGTACTGCTCGAGTGCCAGCTCGACGATCTCGATCGCCCGCTCAACCCCGGCGCAGAACGACCTCGGGCTCGCCAGCAGCACCCGCCGCGGCCCGAGGGCAGCGGCCCACCGTGCCAGCGCCGGGGCAGCCAGCCGGAGCGAACGCAGCGCGGCGATGCCACCGCTGACAATCCGCGGGTTGACGACCGGATGCGCCGGAGTGTCCGAGATCGCGCGCACCGCGACCGCCGGGCCGCCTGCCGCCGCCGTAAGCAGCGGCGCCGACTCCATGTCGACGGCGATCGCGCCCGTCGCGGCCAGGTTCGCGTGCTCGCCCTGCCGGACCAGCCGCTCGACGGTGACGACCGGACCGGCGCTGACCCGCAGCCCGGCTCTGCGCAGCTCACCCGCGAGCAGGGGCGCGGAGGCACACTCGACCGCGGTGGTGCCGTCCGACACCTGCGAAGCGACAACGATGTCGCCGACGCGCAGATCTGCTGCCAGCGCGCCGCCGACACCGCCGACCGCGAGCCCGGAGTCTGCCCGTGCTGCCTGCGCGGCCCAGGCAGCCGCGCGCGCCGGGCCGTAACCGGTCCTGACCACCTGGACCTGCGCGTCCGGGATCCCCGCCGCACGCAACCCCCGGCGCAGCGCGCGGGCCTCTACCCGCAGCGGCGCGCACACGGTCAGCGGTTTCATCGCTTGCCCTCCGGTTGCACCGCGTCGAGGTAGCGGCCGAGCGCACTCACCGGGAACACCAGCCGGTACAGGTGATAGTTGATGTAGAAGTCGCCGGGGAAGCCAGTGCCGGTGAACTGCGGCTCGTCCCAGGTCCCGTCTGAGCGCTGGGTGGCGACAAGCCACGCGACGCCGCGCTCAGCGCTGCGCATCGCGTCCTCTCCCCTGGCAGCCAGCAGCGCGAGCAGCGCCCACGCGGTCTGAGACGCCGTCGACTCGCCGCGTCCCGCCCAGCTCGGATCGGTGTACGAGCGCATGTCCTCGCCCCAGCCGCCATCCGGGTTCTGGTGGGCGATGAGCCACTCAACCGCCCGCCTGATGCAAGGCTTCTCGGGTAGCACACCAGCCGCGATCAGGGCGGGAACGACGGCTCCGGTGCCGTACACGTAGTTAGCTCCCCAGCGGCCGAACCACGAGCCGTCTGGTTCCTGTGCGCGCAGCAGCCACGCCACGCCGCGCCGTGCGGCCTTGCTAGCGCGCAGGCCGGCTGCGGCCAGCGCTTCCACCGTGTGGGCGGTCACGTCGGCCGATGGCGGATCGACGACCTCGCCGAAGTCGCAGAACGGCAGCTTGTTGACCAGCCGGGAAGTGTTGTCGGCGTCGAACGCGCCCCAGCCGCCGTCGGCCGACTGCATGCCGACCAGCCAGTCCAGCGCGCGCGCAGCCGCCGCCCCGGCCTCGCGGGCCGTGGCGTCATCAGGCTGCTCGACCCGGCCGAGCGCCAGCAGGACCTCGGCGGTGTCGTCGATGTCTGGATAGCCGTCGTTGTCGAACTCGAATGCCCAGCCCGCTGGCGCCAGGCCGGGACGCTGCACTTGCCAGTCACCCGGACCGCGGATCTCCTCGGCGAGCACCCACCGCGCGGCTGACTGCAGCGCGCGGTGGTCTGCCGGCAGGCCGGCGTCGCCGAGCGCGATCATCGCCAGCACGGTGTCCCAGACCGGCGACTGGCAGGCTTCCAGCCGCCGCACCTTGCCGTCGGACCCGTCCTCCCAGATCGTGAACCGGTCAAGCCCGGCCAGCCCCCGCTGAATGACCGGATGTTCCAGGCCGTATCCGAGCAGGTGCAGCGCCATCACCGAGTACACCCACGGCGGCTGAATGCCGCCCCAGCAACCGTCCTTCTCCTGCCGCGCGATGATCCAGTCAGCACAGCGCCTGAAGGCCGCAGCCCGGACCGCGCTGGCTGGCTTCAGCCGCCCTGCGCGCCGCTCGTAGGCGTGCAGGATCCGGTCCAGCCCGTTGAAAGCCCTGCCCCAGGCATCGGTCGAGGTGCGACGGCCGATCCCGGTCGGACGGCCGTTGGCCCCGCGGGGCACGCGCACGCCGGTCGAGTCGAGCTCCGCCAGGCCGAAATCCAGCGGTCGGACCGGGCGGATGGAGCAAACCACCGTCAGCGGAACGATTGTCTGGCGCGCCCAGCATGCCCAGTCGTACACGTTCAGCGGGATCCAGCGGGGCAGGTAGATGAGTTCCGGCGGCATGACCGGGAGGTCGTCCCATGGCCATTCGCCGAACAGCGCAAGCCAGATCCGGGTGAAGACCCGGGTCCGCGCGATCCCGCCCCGTTCCCTGATGAAACTCGCGGCGAGGGCCATATGCGGGGCCTCGGGAGCGTCGCCGGCCAGGCGCAACGCCACGTAAGCCTCGACAGTGGTGGACAAGTCGGCGTCGCCGCCGTGATAGTTGGCCCAGGTCCCGTCGGCTCGCTGCGAGCTCCGGATCCAGCGCGCCGCAGCCTGCGTCTCTTCCTCGGTCCGGATGCCGACGAACTCGCGCAGCAGCAAGTCCTCGGCATCCATCGTGACGTTGGTCTCCAGCTCGCCCTGCCACCAGCCGGCCGGGTCCTGCAGGCTAGTCAGGTGCTTCACGGCGCGATCCAGCGCGGCCTTGGCCGGTGTTGGCTTGGCCTTCGGCCGCGGCTGCCCATCGCGACCGGAACTGTCGCGGTCAGACCCGATGACGCGCTGAGTTACCACTGCCGTGTCACCATTGCCGGGCCGTGATGAACTCGGCGATCGTGGCGAACTCGGCCCGCACGTCCTCGGGCATCTCTGCGGCCTGCAAACAGCTCAGTGCCGAGCCAAGTTCGGCGTCGGCCAGTGCTTCCGTGCGCTGCTTGCCGCCGGCCGCCTCGACCAGCGTCGTGGCGTGCCGGACCTCGTCTTCTGTCAGCGGCTCGGGCTTGGCCAGCAGGGCGCGCAGGTCGCTGCCCGCGTCGGTGCCGCTGGTCAGCGCGGCGACGACCGGGACCGACTTCTTCCTGGCGCGCAGGTCGGAGCCGACCGGCTTGCCGGTGACCTCGGGCGCGCCCCAGATGCCGAGCAGGTCGTCGGTGAGCTGGAACGCCAGGCCTGCGTGCGCGCCGAAGCCGGACAAGCTCATCGCCAGGCTGGCAGGCGCACCAAGGTAGATGACGCCGATGCTGCACGCGCATGCCATCAGCGCGGCGGTCTTGTCGCCCGCCATCTCCAGGCACTCATCGACCTGGACGTCGTCCCGGCGCTCGAAGGCGAGGTCGGAGCCCTGGCCCGCGATCAGCCGCTGAACGGCGGCTGACAGGCAGCGCGCGGCCCAGACGCCGTAGGGCGGCGTCTCCAGCAGGATGTCCTGAGCCAGCGCGAGCAGCGCGTCGCCGGCCAGGATCGCCGGGCCTACGCCGAATACCGTCCAGGCAGTCGGCCGGTGCCGCCGCTCGATGTCGCCGTCCATGATGTCGTCGTGCAGCAGCGAGAAGTTGTGGACCAGCTCAACTGCGACTGCGGCGGGCGCGGCACGCTCCGCGCTGGCGCCCGTCGAGCGAGCTGACAGCAGCGCTAGTGCCGGGCGGAGTGCCTTGCCGGCGCTGCCGCCGGGGGCCGCGGGCTGGCCGTCGGCGTCGGCGAGCCCGAGGTGGTAGGCCGCCACGGTCCGGACGGCCGGGCTTCAGCCGGCTCACCGCTTCCGCGATAGCCGGACCGGTGAGGTCGCGGGCTGTCTGAACACCTGCTGGCATGGTTACCGTCATGACGCACCCGACCATTGCGGGCTGCCGACGACGGCAGCGGCGCGGTCGGCTGACGGCAGCGACGTCAGCTCGTCTGTTAGCTCTTGCGCAGCGTTATGTCCGCTTCGCACAGCACCCTCCATAGTGTCCGGCCAGCCGGTATCAGTCCACGCACCGGCGAGTACAAGTCCCGGCACCGAGGTCGCGGCGCCGGGTCGCAGCGCGCCAGAACCTGGCGCCTGCCGGAACGTCGCCTGACGTTCCCTGGTGACGAAATAGTCCGAGATACCGGCTCCGGCGGCGGCCGGGAACAGCCGCTCCAGCTCCGGCACGAAGAGCTCCCGCAGCGCTGCCGTCGGCATGTCCACGTAGTCGTCCGCGGCTGACAGCGACACAGCCAGGTACTGCCCGGCCTCCAGGCCAGATTGCCTGGTCTTGTCGAATACCCACTGCACCGGCGAATCCACCGCGGCGACGAACGGCAGCTTCATGACCTGGCGGTCGTAGATCACGTGCACGTTCACGATGGGCGAGGAGCCGAGCTGTTCCCAGGCCGCCGCTGTCGTCAGTCCCGTGGTGCCCGCCAGGCGCGCGGCCTGGCCGGGCGGGACGGCCAGCACGACGCCGTCCGCCAGGATCGACTGACCTGCTGTCTGTGGGGTGTCTGCCCCGGTCGCGGCAGGTTCGTCTGCCCCGGCCTCGCCGCGGCTCAGCGCGATGCGGAAGCCCCCGCCGGTCAGCGGCTCGATCGCTGCAGCCCTGGCCCCCAGCCTGACGTCGGCGCCGAGCCGGGTGAGCAGATCCGAGGTGGCGTCCGCGTGCAGCCGGCCGAGCGGCACCTTCGCCATGCCGATGTCAGCCGCGTCCCGGCGGCCGAGCAGCGCAGTCTTGATCACCGTGGCGGCCAGGCCGACGTTCGCGTCGTCGCCGCCGATGTTCAGCGCGGAGATGATGAACAGGTCCCACAGCCGCCGTCTGGCAACCTCATCCTGACCTCGCGCGGCGAGCCAGTCCCCCAGCCGCTGCCGGTCCAGGGCGGGGCTGGCCGGGTCGGCGAGCCGGAAGGCCAGCGCGGCCCGGCCCACCCGGGCGCGCTCCGCCAGCGACAGCAGCGGGTAGGTTGCGAGCGCACCGGCCAGATGCAGCGGGCTGGGCAGCCCGTTGCGCCGCAGCCGGGCTGACCGGACGCTGCCGTCGGCACCAGAGGGCCCAGCACCGGA
Organism: uncultured Actinomycetota bacterium; assembly: GCA_963831615.1. Taxonomy (GTDB): domain Bacteria; phylum Actinomycetota; class Actinomycetes; order Streptosporangiales; family Streptosporangiaceae; genus JAJYUU01. The sequence continues at coordinate 763,761 of CAWHQU010000013.1, forward strand.
CAACACGGTCACGTCGAACCGGTCCTGAATCGCCACCTGGCCGGTGACCCCGAGCCTGGCCAGCAGCTCCTGGTAGCTGGAACAGCAGCGCAGGAACACGTGCTGGCCGTTGTCGATCATCATGCCGGCCCGTGCGTAGGACGATGCCGCACCACCGAGCCGCGGACGGGACTCCAGCAAGGTCACGTCGACGCCGGCATCACGCAGGCCGATTGCCGCCGTGATCCCGGCCAGCCCGCCGCCGATCACGGCCACGTGGCGCTGGCTCATGCCCGGCTCCCCGTCGACTGCCGCCCGGTCGGCTGGCTGCCGGCCGACAGGCGGGCGTTGCGGCGCCGGTCGATGCCGCTCAGGGCGGTCACCGCGATCAGCGCCTTCTCCCGGCCCGGCAGCGACATCCGGGCTGCCAGCGCCTCCTGCGGGCGCGCCGCGATGTGCTCGAGCAGGCGCCGGTAGATGCCGGCCATTGCCCCGGTGCAGGCAGCGCTGCGACGGTCGAGCATCGGGATCAGCCGCAGTCCCGTCGCGTACCAGCCGCGCGCGCGGTCCGCCTCGAACCGGATCAGATCGGCCATCGGCCCGGTTATCGAGCCAGCACCGTCGATCTTGCCGTCGCCGCCGGTCCCGTCCTGCGCCGGCGGCGTCAGTGCGCAGCCGAACCGCTCCAGGTCCTCGGCGGGAAGGTAAACACGGCCGTTGCCGAGGTCCTCGCGGATGTCGCGGAGGATGTTCGTCAGCTGGAGCGCGACGCCGAGCGAATCGGCCAGCGGAGAGGCCACGCCGGGGTCAGGGCAGCCGAACACCCCGAGCGAAAGCCGGCCGATCGATCCCGCCACGCACCGGCAATAGTGTTCGAGCTCTGCGAAGGTCGCATAGCTGACGCCGCGGACATCGGCCTCGCATCCGTCGATGAGCTCACCGAATGCCGCGAGCGGGACCGGGAACCGGTCGGCGGCATCACGCAGCGCGATCAGCACGGGGTCGCCGGTCGCCGCGGCATCCGCCGCGGTGCCAGCCGCCACGGCCGTTACTTCGGCCCGGGCCGCGGCGAGCTGCGCCACTTTCTCCGGCACCGGCAGCGTGCCGTCGCCGATGTCGTCGATGCGCCTGGCGAACGCATAGACGGCCGACAGGGCCCGGCGCTTGTCGCCCGGCAGCAGCGCGATGCCGTAAGCGAAGTTCTTAGCCTGCTGCCTGGTGATGGTCTCGCAGTCGCGATAAGCAGCCGTGACGTCCACGGCCTGGGGTGCTCCCACGGTCATGGGCTCACCGTCCCCGAAGCATGGCGCTGGCCAGCTCGCGGACAGTCCGGCTCTTAGTTGGTTTCGGCGTGGCCGCCAGCACGTCGTAGTCGGCCGCAGCGATCGCCGCCAGGGCTGCCCGGCCGCCTGCCAGGTAGCCGGCGACCGCGGTGCGGGCGGACCCACGCAGCTGGCGCACCAGCGGTGCTCCCGAGGTGATCAGCGAGCCTGCCCGGTCCGCTTCGAACTTGATGAGCCGCCGCAGCTGGGGCTGGGCCGCGCTGGCAGTCAGGTCCTGCTCAGTGCACCCGTGGCTGCGCAGGTCTTCGGCCGGCAGGTAGACCCGGCCGGAATGCAGGTCCTCCGCAACGTCCTGGAGGTGCTCGACGATCTGCAGGCCGGTGCAGATCGAGTCAGAGAGCTCCTCCCGCTCCGGCGTGCTGCAGCCGAACACGTACAGCACGATGCGGCCTACCGGGTTCGCTGACAGCGTGCAGTAACCGACTAGCTCGTCGAACGTCTCGTAGCGGGTAACTAGCTGGTCCTGCTGGTTGGCGCCGATGAGGTCGCGAAAGGGCTGCATCGGGATCCCGCAGTCGGTAACCACGGATGCAAGACCCCGCACGGCGGGGTGACGGGGCCGGCCCGCCGCGCTCGTCTCGCCACCAAGCTGCGCGTACAGGCGCCTGAGGTCTTCCTCGAAATCAGCCAGCAGCGCCAGGCGCTGCTCCGGCACACCTTCGTCACCGATGTCGTCTACCGTCCGGGCATAGCTGTAGACGGCCATCAGGTGATCCCGGTGCCGGCGCGGCAGCATCCGCAGCGCTACCGGGAAGTTCTCGGCGGCCGCCTTACCGGCCATCACGGCTTCGGGCGGGCCCCCGGCGGCCGGGTTACCTGGGAGCACGCCGCGCGCAGGCGAGCGCGCCAGAATGGCCTCCGAACCGGCCCGGTCGCGAGTCATGATCTCTATTTGCGCACGTGCCGCCAATCCGATGCAAACAATGACGTGCTCGTCACCTGATACTGACGTCAGTTTCAGGGTTCCAAACCAGCTCCGGAGCGTAGCCTGACCTGCGGCTAAGTAAATATTACGTACTTTGCCTGCCTCAGGCGGTATATAGCATTTTCTCCGTTATATACTAAACACGTAGTTCAGGGCTCAGTTGCCGGGCCGGCGTGCCTCGCGAGTGTGGAAACCACTAGTCTCCCAACATGACCCGGTAGCCAAGCGGTGCCGGCAGTGAGGTAGTCCCGCCGGCCGCGGCCGGCGGGAGGGCATTCTTCCCGAATAGGGAATCAGCGTCATACGAGCACGGTTCAGCCGGGAGTGAGAGCGAGCCTGACAGACCTTCCAGAGGAGCCGGCAGGCCTTTTCGGCGTGCCGGCCACGAGGCCACAGGCCCCGCCCGCGGCGGGCCGCGCGAAGAGTCCGGCCCCGCGCGGTACGAACGCGGCCGCGGCACGGCACGCGGACCGAACGCCGCAGATCCGGCCCTCCCTGGATGGCGGCCTTCCGGCACTGCAGCGGGAACTCGGAGCACACGGCCGGGAGACCGTACGCAGGCTCCTCGAGGCCGGCCGGGCCGAGTTTGATGAGACGGGCCTTCAGTCGGCGCGGGTGGAAGACATCGTCCGCCGGGCCAGCACCTCGCACGGCACGTTCTACCTCTATTTCGCTAACAAGGACGATCTGTTCCGGACGCTGCTGCGCGATGCGCTCGTCGACATGTCCAACGTCGCCGACGACTTCCCGGTGGTGACAAGCAACGAAGCCGGGCGGACGGCGCTGCGGCGCTGGGTACACAGCTTCAGCGAGACCTATGCGGCGCACGCGACGGTCATTCGCATTCTCAGTCAGGCCGATGTCGTCGGCGAGAACGTCTTCGGCGACGGGCTGCACTTGCTGTTCCGCGTCGCAGAAGCCATGACGCAGGGAATGACCGCTGCCGGAGGCGGGCCGGCCGGTGATGGCCTGCACACCGAGCACGCCGAGCTGACGGCCGTCGCCTGCCTCATGATGCTCGAGCGGGTCAACTACCTGATGAGCGCTGCCGAGGTTCATCTGCCCAAGGAAGAGATGGTCGACAGGATTACCGCGATCATCTACGCCGCGTTTCGGTCCTGAATTCGGGTGGAATCCTGCCCGCGCCGGTAGCTACCGCAGACACCTTGGTTCCGCGCGTGCGGGCTCGGGTTCAGGACGCAGACCGTCCGGGTTCACCGCTACGGTGCGGTGCATGACAGCATCTAACGATTCTGCAGCGCTGGCTTCGGCGGAAGAGCCAGCGCCTGGTGATGTGACGCCCGGGCAGTTCGGACCGCATCGGTTCTATGCCGGTGAGGGCGGTGGCAGCGAGCAGTTCCGCGGCGCCCGCTTCGACGTCGCCGACCTGCGCGGAGCTCGGTTCACCGACTGCGACCTGACCGGGGTCACGATCAGGGACGGCTGGCTGGTCGACGTCAGCATCTCTGGTTATCTCAGTAACGTAACGATCGACGGCGTGGACGTGACCGGCTTCGTCAGTGCCGAACTAGACCGGCTGCATCCCGAGCGGGTGCAGTTCCGCGCGGTAAGGACGGCCGGCGATTTCCGCGCCATGTGGGACACCATCGAGCGCCTGTGGGCGCAGGCAGCTGAGCGGGCTGGCCGTCTCCCTGCTGCGGCGCTGGGCGAGCAGGTCGCCGAAGAGTGGTCGTTCGAGCAGACGCTGCGCCATCTGGTCTTCATCACCGACGCTTGGGCCAGCCGGACAGTCCTGGACGAGCCGATGCCCTACCATCCGCTCGGCCTGCCGCAGAGCTGGTACCCGCCAGCCGACGCGGCAGCACTCGGCATCGACCTGACCGCGGAGCCCAGCTACGCCGAGATCCTGACAGCCAGGGCTAACCGGATCGCCGTGATGCGGCGCATCGTGGCGGACTTGAGCGACGAGAGCCTGGGCCGGCTTTGCCGGCGCTCGCCAGCTCCTGGCTACCCGGAGGAGGAACGAACCGTAGCCGACTGCGTGGCCGTCGTGATGGACGAGGAGATCGAGCACTACCGGTTCGCGGTCCGGGACCTGGCTGTGCTGGAGGCGCGAGGCGCCGGGCGCTGACCAGCTCGGCTGCCGCGGGTTTCAGGTCGTTCCGCCAGGATCGGCGTCGAACGGGTCCACTTGCCCACCCCGATCGCGCGTAGTAGAACGATCCCGTGGGAAAAGGAGCCATCGCGCTTTACGTGATCGCACTGGTAGTCGTGGTGGTCGGCGTCGACGTCCTGTTCTTCAGGCACCAGTTCTGGCCTCGCCTGGCGGTAAACGTCGGAATCGTCCTGATATTCGGGGCGTGCTATTACAGGTTCGTTAAGCGTCCGTAAGCGCAGCAGGCCGCGCGAGGTAAGGCCGCGCGAGGGGAGACCCTGACATGGCCAGCAAGTTCACCGAGCTTGCAATCGACTGTGCCGATCCCCGCGGTCTAGCGCGGTTCTGGTGCGCGGTCCTGGACTACGAGGTGCAAGACGAAGACGACGGACTTGTCACAATCGGCTCTCCGACCGTGCCTGACGCCAAGAGCCATCCTGGCCCAGTGCCACCGACATTGACGTTCGCGCTGGTGCCCGAGGGCAAGACCGTCAAGAACAGAGTCCACCTCGACGTCAGCCCAACCGACAGGGAGCAAGGCGAAGAAGTCCGTCGCCTGCTCGACCTAGGGGCTCGGCACGCCGATGTCGGCCAAACAGGCGGCGAAAGCTGGGTCACGCTTGCCGACCCAGAGGGAAATGAGTTCTGCGTCCTCGCAGATCGCCGCCCCTGAGGGTTGCCATCAGCGCGGTCAAGCACTGGATCCGGGAAGCCTCGGCCGCAGGCGAGCTGAGCATCCCGCAGCTCATAGCCAAGCGACCTACTAGCCCGGTCGGTCAGCGCCGGCATCTCGCGCGCGGCAGTCCACAATCGAGCAGGCCGGCCGCCTTGAAGGAATCCGGGCGGCGGTGTCGGATCAGAGCAGCGGCGTTCGTAGCAATGGTGAGCGGCCCGCCCGCCAGGGGCGGCCCGAATCACAGGAGATGACCGAGATGATGTACCTGATTTCCGTGATCGACGGCTCGAGCCCGGCGCACGGCGGTTCCGCCCCTGCGAACGAGGAGGCGGCGCTCGACGCGTTCAACGAGCGGCTTCAGGCCGAGGGCCACTGGGTCTTCGCAGGTGGCCTCGGGGTGCCCAGCTCGGCCACCGTGATCGACAACCGGGCCGGGGCTGGCCTGGTCACCGACGGGCCGTTCGTGGAGTCGAAGGAATACCTCGGCGGCTTCTGGGTCATCGAGGCCCCCGATCTCGACGTCGCGCTCAAGCTCGCCACCGAGGGGTCGAAGGCCTGCAACCGGAAGGTCGAGGTGCGGCCGTTCCTGTAAGCCGCACCGATGCGCGGGAAGCGATCACCCAGGCCCACCATGTCGAGTGTGCGCGGGTGGTCGCGTCCCTGACCCGGCGTTTCGCCGTTGACGACGCGCAGGCGTCAGCACTGGATGTGCAGCGGAGGTACAGAGACCTCGCGGAGGTCTCCAGTGGCTGAGACCGCCGTGGTCAGAGGGCAGGCGGCGGGCTAGCTGGCCTGTAGGCCGGGTCTTGATCCGGCCTGGAGGCCGGGTCTTGATCCGGCCTGGAGGCCAGCTCGCTGCTCCGGAAGCCGACCGCCGCTGGCACTTGGCCCATCCCACGTATGTCCCGCGCCGCAAGGTTGCGCCAATCTACGCGCCGGTTAGTTGCAAGACCGCTGTGACCATACAGTCAGTCGTGATCAGCAGAGCGGGCTGACTTACCACGGTGATGCAGGTACAGGTCACGCATGACACCGAGTTCGGCCCCGTGGTGGATCTGTTCGTCGAGCTGATGGAGCACGAGCGCGGCCTTGTCACTCTCGGCGTATTCGTGGGCGATGGGACCTAGCGGTTCCCACCAGGAAGCCGCGGGCAGTTCCTGGAGCAGGTTCCGCCAGAAATCGTGCGCGCGGTCCAAGACGGCAATGGCTTCTGCTGCGGTTGCCGGTGCCGGGTCATCCCTCTCAAACCCGCCGGGCGGTCGCTCCACTCCCAGCCACTCCGGATTCCGTTTCCCTCCGTAGTTTTCGATAAGGTGCCACAGCCGCCAGGCGATAGTCGTGAAGGGCCGGTTACCGGGCCGGTCCGCATCATCAGCACGATAGTCACCGGACTCGGTTCGGCGGATCGTGCAGCAGCCGGGTACCGGCTCCCAGAAGTATTCGTCGTCGGTGAGCCCCGCGAGCCTACTCAGGGTGCGCTGGTAGGCGTAGTCGGACAGTCCGATGATGTCGGAACGGGCGTCGCCCACGACGCGGACCTTAACATGTCCGACAAGGTCGTCAGCCAGATCAGGCGAGTCTTCGGTGGACATCAGCGCACGTCACTCAGGGCGCGGCGTGGCAGCGGCTCTAGCGACGCCTCGGAATTGCCGGGCACATCATCGCCCTGGAGTTCACCTGGGGCGACCAGAACGGGCTGGCACCCCCACCACCAGGTGCTCTCGACGCCGCCGCCATCGCCCAGCTCCACGCCCACATCCACATGCGGCTCGCCGCCAGCTCCGCCCGCCACGGCCTCCGGCCGCCGGATCAGCTGCGCGCTGTCCGGATCGACCCCGACGTCTCCGCCACCGCAGCCGGCGCCTGCGTCACCAAAGGCGGCGACTGGACACTCCCCCATAGAAAGATCACCTTCGCTGCGACGGTTTTGTCGGCGCGTTTTCACGCCAGCGAACCCTCAGAGAGCGTCCGTACGCTCGCCGTGACGGTTAGGTATCCCGGTTCATATTCGGGGGGTGCTGAAAGGTCGGCAGCGTGGCGCTCAGCGTCGCCATAATTACGCCAATGTCGTTTCCCTGCCTGGAGATTCGGCACATGCCAGAAAGGTTCGGGTATCGTTCCCGCCATGTCGGCCGGGGATCGCCAGAAGCGCCGCAAGGACAAGCGCGAGCAGCGCAAGACCCGCGAGCAGCAGCGGCGCGAGGACCGCAAAGCTCACAAGGATGAGCGCGGAGGCGCCATCTCGCGGGCAATCAGGTGGACACTCGCGGTCGCAATTGCTTTGTTCGTGGCCGTTATCCACTGGCTGCTCGCATCCGGCTTTAAGCTCGGCCGGTGGGCCATCGGAGTACCTCACACAAACCTCGGCTACCTGCCTGTCCTTCTGGTGATCTTTCTGCTGATAGTCCGGGACCTCGACAGCATCGCGTTCGGTGGCTTGCGGCTGGATATGCGACGGACCCGAGATGAGATGGCCAACCTGACGAACGTGATGCTGCAGCGGCAGTCCCAGGGCCAGAGCCAAACTGTCAATGACGTTGAGGCCATTGTCGCTGCATTGGCCAAACACTTTCCTGGCTTGCCTGTCCCTCCAGGGGAACCGTCGGCTCCTGTTGATCCCGAAGTGGGCCGGAAGTTGGCCGAAGGTGAGGTCGCAGATGCCGACCCCTGGCCGTAGCAGGCCACGTAGACGGCTCCGGCATAGGCGGTTAGCCTCGTGAGTGTGACCCCACCCCAGGTAGACGACAGCGCCGGCAGCATCCGTGTCGCGCAGACCGTCTTGCGCGACCTGGAGGAGCTGAGCGAGGAGGATGCTGACGCTGCTTCTGCCGTGCGCCAGGCAATCGACAGCATTGGGAAGGTTCCCGGCGAGCCCTTCCGCGTTAACCTCGGCTCCGAATCTCGCTGGAAGTATCGCGCGATGGTTCCCACTAGGGAAGCTGCGCCTGTTGTCATATACCGTCGGGACGGCGACGGCTGGCTGGTAACCGCGCTGATCAGCCGGGAGGCGTTCCAAAGGCAGAAGCAAGCCGAGACACAGGTCACGATAAGCAGCGGAGTCGGGCTCGGCGCGGTGATAGGCAGTGCCATAGCGGTTGGCGACATCATCCGCAGAGGCAGCGGCGGAAGCGGTTAGACGTCTGCCTCGGCGGCCCGCTTGAGGGCACGCCATAGACGGTCTTGGGTAGTCTGAACAACCTGAGCTCGTAGCCGTGAGAGTTTCGAGCTCGGCGCAGATCCGCCCGGTGTGCCAGTCATGTGGCTTCCACACGGCAAAGTCCTGACCGGCCAGCATCGCCGCCCACTGGTTTTGCCCGGCGCGGAGTTGCTTGCCGGGCATCTTGAGTTCGCGCAGCATCAGGCCGCCGCCGGGCTTGATCCGGAGCAGATCCCGGAAGCCGGTCCAAGCGGAATCCTCGCGGCGAGGTTCGCGGACGTGCAAGCAGACCAGGCCGAGCTGCCCGGCGAGGTCTACGACGAGGGCCTGCAGCTCGGCCTCGGTCATGCGGCGTCGTTCCCGCCAGGTGGCTGGTAATGCTGGTCGCGGCTGGCGAGCCTGGCTTCGCGCCGCTCAGCGAGGGTGAGTTTGCGTTCGGCCAACTCCAGGCGCTTCGCCTCACGTTTCCGCCATTCACCGTCGCCGGCGTCCAGGCCGGCGGCCGCGTCGACAACAACGTCGGTGCTGCGGCCCGATCGCCACTCGACGACTGCCCACAGTCCGGAGAGCAGCGATATTGCGGCGTGCGCTATCACCCGCATGGGGGCGGCAGTCCCTTCGAGGTCTTCTTGCTGCCGAGCAGGATTTTGCCGTCGTCGGCCCGGCGGAGGCCGCGGGCGCCGTGCCCGTACCTGCGGCAAGCCCGCGGTCGCCTCGGGTCGGCCTGCGCTTGCCGAATGCCGAGAGGAATGCGGGCTGCCCGCCCATATGCTGCCGCCCGGAACGCGGTTCCATGACTTGCGGCACTTCTATGCCTCAGCCCTGATCAGCGCTGGCCTCAACCCGAAAGTCATTCAGGCCAGGCTCGGCCATGCCGCGATCGCCGAGACCATGGACACCTACGGGCACCTGTTCCCGGACTCAGCGACCTCGGCCGCGGGGCAGTCGAGGCTCGCTGCTAGTCCAGGCTGATGTGCCCTCAGCGTGCCCTGAGAAGGGTGAAGTCGGATGAACGCGCAGGTCAGCGGCGGGCGGCGGGCGAGCTGGCCTGTAGGCCGGGTTCTGTGCACCCGCTTGCGCGGGCCGGCGGCCATCCATCTAGGACTGCCGTTGCCGGCAGCCTCCTGCGGTCTACCCGCGAGCATCGGGCGGGCAGCCCTCAAGCGCTCGCGCAGGAGCGCACCGTTGCCGGTGCCGCTCCCTCTTGACCTTGCTCCGGGTGGGGTTTACCGAGCCGCTCAGGTCACCCTGAGCGCTGGTGGTCTCTTACACCACCGTTTCACCCTTACCTCCGGCGTTGCCGGAGGCGGTCTGTTTTCTGTGGCACTATCCCGCGGGTCACCCCGGGTCGGCGTTACCGACCACCCTGCCCTGCGGAGCCCGGACCTTCCTCGGCACGCCAGGAAACCTGACGTGACGCGGCCGCCCGGCCAACTCACCCGCCGCTGCCTCACAGGATATGCGCTGCGAGGCCAGGTAAGGCGGAAGCGCAGGGCGGGCGGCCTGGCGTCTTTGCCAGTGCCGCCCGCCCGTTTGCGAGCTATCCGCCGCTGCCTCAGTGAATAAGGCTGCCGAGCAGGCTGCCGTACTCACCATTGCTGCGCGACTGCGATGGCGCAGACAGGGTCAGCGATGACCCTGGCCGCATCGCGGTTGAGCTCGGCTTGCTGGCCGGCTTGTTAGCCGGTCGGCGAGCCTGCGGACGTGAACTGGATGTGGTCGTCCTCGGCCGCGATGACGCCGACCTTGGCTTGGCCATCCCCGACTGCCCAGAGCCGGACATTCCCATGGCCATGCCCTCGCCGGAGCCGGCCATTTCCGCCGATCCGGCCGACTTGGAAGCGCGCGATGCGGTTCGCGAACTCGGCCGCGTGGATGCGGACCTCGGGCGCGCCGACGGCCTGCGACTGCCTGCAGTCCGCGACGTCCCCGTCCGTGATGCGCTGGCCCGTGACGTCCCCGTCCGCGACGTCCCGTCCGTGACGTCCGTGACGCACCGGCGCGCGACGTCGTGCTCTTACGCGCCGTGCCCGTCTTTGACGTGGTCGTCCTCGACGTGCTCGTCCTCGACGTACCGGCAGTGCGCCGGGCCGCAGCTGCAGCGGGCTTCGCTGTCTGCATCGTCTTGGCGGCGGCTGTCAGAGCTTTTGCGGCCGTCGTCATCGCCTTGGTAGCGGTGTTCATCGCCCGCATGGCCGACGACATCGTCTGGGCCGACGCCGTCGCCTTGGTCGCGGCAGCCGTCATCTTGCTTGCTGCCGACGTCACCTTGGTGGCTGCGGACGAGACGGTCTTTGCGGCAGTCGCGGGTGTGGCCGACGTGCCCCTCGCCGTGCTCCGCCGCGCGGTGGTACGCGCAGCGGCGCGGACGCCGGTGCTCCGGGTCCCCGTGCTCCGGGTCCCCGTGCTCCGGCCTGTGGTGGAGCGGCTCGTGGTGCCGCGGCCGGTGGTCCGGCGCGCGGCAGTCGAGCGTGAAGCAGTGGAACGTGACGCAGTCGATCGTGATGCTGAACTGCGGGTCGGCCGTGAAGTGGTGCTCCGAGTCGAGGCGCCAGCGGCTGAGCCAGTGGTACGAGTCCCTCTTGCCGAGGCACCTGACGACCTGGAGCTTGATGTTGATGGTCGGCTCGCAGTGCCCCTTGACGCACTGCGGCTCACCGACCTGCTGCGAGCGGTACTCGCCGAACTACGGCGGGTCGCCGCACGGGTCGTGGACTGAACAGGCACTGATCTCCCCCCGTCTTGATCAATTACGAGGAGTGCTATTCCACGCACGGAGAGTATTTACACACAGGACGGCCCGTGAGCTCAGAACAATGGGCCCAAGCGGACTCAAACCGCCCGCTACTCGCGACTCTCAGTGCCGGTGCAAGTGCGCTGTGTCGTTAAGCGACCGTAGCAGGGCGGGGCCGTCAGCGAACCAGGCGGCCTCAGTTAGCGAGGCGACATCAAGGTGCATCCGGAACAGTGCAGCAGTCGGCGCTAGAAGCGCACGGCATACGAGCGTCTTGATCGGGGTGACGTGGCTGACGACGACCACCGTCTGGCCCTGATGCGCAGCTAGTAGCCGGTCCAGGGCGCCGTCGACGCGTTCTGCGACGGCGGCGAAACTCTCGCCGCCAGGTGGCGCAGCGGCTGCATCGGCCATCCAGGCGGCCATCTCATCGGGCCAGCGCGCCATCACCTCAGCGAAGGTCATCGCTTCCCAGTTTCCGAAATCGGTTTCGGCCAGGTCGTCATCGACAGCCAACGGAGCGCCGGTCTGCTGAGCGACGGCCTCGGCCGTCTCGCGCGCGCGGCGCAGCGGTGAGGTCAGCACCAAGTCGATGCCACCACGCTCGGCCAGGGCGACGGCTGCAGCAGCCGCTTGATTCAGGCCCACATCCGTCAGCGGGATGTCACCCCGGCCAGCGAAACGGCGCTCAGCCGACAGCGGTGTCTGCCCGTGCCGCAGCAGCAATGTTGTCGTCGGACGGCCCTGCGGCGGCCGCCAGCCTGTCCCGGACTCAGAGGCCGGACTCATCGGTCCGGACGAGAATCCGCCGGCATTCCTCGCACCGCAGCACCTCGTCAGGGTCAGCGGCGCGGATGGCGTTGAGGTCCACGGTATTCAGCGAAAGGTGGCAGCCCTGACACTGACCTCGGCGCAGCGCGGCTGCACCGACGCCACCGTGCTGAGCCCGCAGCCGTTCGTACAGGTCAATCAGGGCGGCGGGCTCCTCAGCGATCACCGCGGTGCGTCGGTCCGATGCCTTGGCGGATAGTTCAGCTAGCTCGCCAACTGCCAGATCGCGCCTGGCCGTGACGGCTGCTGCATCGGTCGTGATCGCTGACCGCTCCGCCGTCGCGTCCTTGAGCCGGGATTGCGCCGCCTCGAGCCGCTCCATCACGTCCAGTTCGACGTCTTCCAGGTCGGACTGGCGGCGCAGCAGCGACTCGACCTCAGATTGCAGATTCTCCAGCTCGCGGGGCGAGTTGACCTGCCCGGCATCCAGGCGGGCGCGGTCGCGCCCGATTCTGCTGCGGACTTGCTCGACGTCGGCATCCGCCTTGGCCTGCTCGCGTCTCAGGTCGCCTTCACGGGCCTGCAGCGCCGCTAGCTCGTCGCGTAGCTCCCGGTCGCGCTCCTCCAGCCTGCTGAGCTCGGCGTGCTCGGGCAAGCTCCGGCGCCGATGCTCCAGCCTGCCCAGCTCAGCGTCAAGATCGGCAAGCTCGAGCAACCGCAGCTGCGCTTCGGGGGATGCTTTCACGGTGGCCACGTTAGCCTGCCGCGCGCGCAAATGTCGCCCCGGCAGTCTCTCAGCCGCCGAGGGCCACGACGACCACAGGCACTGACGACGGCTGGCGTGCGCCGGACACTGGCTCCACTGTCATTGCGAGCCTCTCACCTGGTCCTAGCCGGTTAACTACCATCGGGCCTGACATGCCTCGCCTGGCTGGCGGCAGCATCCCGACCGGGGTGTCCCCCGCCGGGCTCATCAGCCACAACTCATACGCTTGAGCGGCCGGCAGCCTGGTCAGGCCGGCGGCGATGAAGACAAGCGCCCGTTCCCGGTGTGACATCACCACGGTCGCCATTCCGCCAGTCGTGACCTTGGCCGTCAGTGTCGTCGCATCACGCGCGCCGAGCACCGTCGCTATCGCGGTGTCGCGCTGCTCCGCAGCAGTCAGCTTGCCCTGCATCGAGCTGAGGTGAAGCCCGAAGACCGTAGCGGTCACCGCGAGCGCTACGGCGGCGGTCAATGCCGCTCTGGCCAGCCATGGGCGTGCCCCAGCGTCGGGGGACCGGGCCAGCCACCGAAACGCACTCACCCGTCGCCTGGTCAACGGCAGACGGCTCTCGTCCGGCACTAGCGGAGGCTGCTGCCGGATGCGGGCCGCTGCCTGCATCGTCTGCTCGCGCAGTTCGGGCCGCGGGCGAACAGCTTCCACCGTGCCCAGCCGGGCGGCCGCTTCACGCAGCCCGCGCACATCCTCCTGGCACTGCTCGCAGGTAGGCAAGTGCCGTTCGAAGCTGACCCGGTCCGCTTCCGACACCGCGTCCATGACATATGCCCCGACAAGGGTGTGGACTCCGGTACCACGAGCTCGCATCAGTCCACCCCCAAACAGTCCCGCAGCCGGATGAGGCCGTCGCGCATGCGCGTCTTGACCGTCCCGACCGCCACCCCGAGCAGCTGCGCTACTTCGCGGTAGCTGTAGCCGCCGTAATAAGCCAGCGTCACCGATTCCCGTTGCAGGTCAGTCAGCCCGGCTAGGCAGCGTCGCACCCGCTGGTGTTCCAGGCTGGTCTCGACGGCGTCGCTTACCTCGTCGTAGTCGATCGTGGCCGTCGCCGCCCGCAGCTCCCGCTCGGTCGCGCGCTGCTCCGACCTGACCCGGTCCACTGCTCGCCGGTGCGCCAGCGTCATGATCCACGCCACCGCCGAGCCGGTAGCCGGGTCGTACCTGGCCGCTGTCCGCCAGATTTCGAGGAGGACCTCCTGCATCACTTCCTCGGACTGGGCAGGATCCCGCAGCACACGGCGCACGATACCGAGAACCGCGGGCGCAGCCTGGTCGTATACCGTGCGGAAGGCCCCATGGTCCCCCTTAGCCACCTGCGCCAGGACAAGCTCGAGACCGTCTCGTCGCATGGGGCCGACCGGCCCGCGCTCCGGCACGCGGTCGGGGTCGCCGCTTCCGACTATGTCCACACCCCTATATTCGTCGCCGAAGGGCAGTCGGCTTGCCGCCGCCGGCAGGCGGACCACCGGCCGGATGGCACTGCCAGCTGCCCGGCCCGCGCCACCGCCATGATCGTTGTGGAAAATAGCCCCCCAAAAATTCACAACGATCAAGGTCCACAGGAGCGACCGCCCGACGGACGGCACCGCAGCATAGACGGGCGCTGCCGCCCGGATCGCCACTGTGCCCGGCGCATGGGCTCCGCGGCCCGGCACACTGACTACTGGCAGCCGCCAATCCGCTCGCGAAGCTGGAACGAATAACAACGTGACCTCCAGGCAACAACCACCTCACCCCGGCCCACAGAGCCATCCAGCTCAGGGCGCCCGCCGCAGCCGCTCCGCGCTAGCAGGTAGCGGCGCGATCGTCGGCATCATCACCGCACTAGTCGCACTCGGCGTGGCACAAGTAATCGCGGCGATCCTCAGCTCCCCGATCGGCGCGCCGGTAGCTGCCGTCGGCGAGCTGTCGATCGACCACACGCCGCCCGCGCTCAAAAACTTCGCGATCAGGGAATTCGGCTCCAGCGACAAGACAGTGCTGGTCTGGGGAATCCGCGGGGTCCTCATTATCTTCGCCGCGGTGATCGGCATCCTCGCCGTCCGCAAGCTTTGGCTGGGCATGGTCGGCCTGGCCGTATTCGGAGCCATCGGCGTGTATGCGGCGCTCAGCCAGCCCACGGCGAGCGCAACAGACGCTTTGCCGTCGCTGATCGGCGCCGCGGTTGCATCATTCGCGCTCCGTTACCTCGCCACTCTGGCTGCCCGGCTGGGAGCCGCCCAGCGCGGCGGCAGCGTTCAGCGCGGCGGCGGCGACGCCCGGCAAGTAGGCCCGCCGCAACCTCCTGGCAGAGCACAGCCAGGCGAGTCCCGACCAGGCGCAGGCCAGCCGGGCCCAGGCCAGCCGGGTCCAGCCCAGCCGGGTCCAGCCCAGCCGGGTGCAGGCCAGCCCGGGACCCCCCAGCCCGGGACCCCCCAGCCCGCCGCCCCGAACACGCCGCCCGGCGCGACCTGGCGGCCAATCGAATCGCCCAGCTGGACTGTGCGCGACCCGGTGGCAGACCGCCGCCGGTTCCTCGTCGGCAGTGCGGCTGCTGCCGCCGTTTCGCTGATCGCCTACGCGGGCGGTACCTGGCTCGGCGAGAGCAGGGACGTCACCGCCATCCAGCACGCCCTCCGGCTTCCCAAGCCAGCCCAGCCCGCTCCCCCGCTGCCGCCCGGCGCGAACCTGAATATCCCGGGCCTGAGTACCTTCATCACGCCTAACAGCAGCTTCTACCGGGTGGACACGGCGATCATCCTGCCGGAGATCGCGCCGGCCACCTGGCAGCTGCGGATCCACGGCATGGTGTCGAAGGAAATCGTGCTTTCCTTCGAGGACCTGATCAAGCGGCCGTTGCTGGAGGACTACGTCACCCTGTGCTGCGTGTCCAATCCGGTGAGCGGTCCCTACATCGGGAACGCCAAGTGGCTCGGAGCGAGCCTGCGCAGCCTTCTGCAGGAGGCCGGCATCAAGGCAGGCGCCGACCAGCTCTTCTGCACGTCCTCCGATGGCTTCACCTCGGGAACGCCGGTTGCGACCGCGATGGACGGCCGCGACGCCATGCTCGCGGTAGCTATGAACGACGCCGCGCTGCCCGTCGAGCACGGCTTCCCCGCCCGGCTGGTGATCCCCGGCCTTTACGGCTACGTCTCGGCCTGCAAGTGGATCGTGGACATCGAGGTCACCACGTACGCATCGAATGTCTCCTACTGGGCGCAACGCGGCTGGGACGCCCAGGCGCCGATCAAAACCGAGTCCCGCATCGACGTGCCGACCGGCCTGAAGCCGATCAAGGCTGGTCAGCGAGTGAGCATCGCGGGCGTCGCGTGGGCTCAGCACAAGGGCATCGAGGCGGTCGAGGTCCGGATCGGCGGCGGCCCGTGGCAGCAGGCCACGCTCGCGAAGGTGCCCGACCTCGACTGCTGGCGGCAATGGGTCTACGAGTGGGACGCAAGCGTCAGGCCCGGCACCTACCTGATCGAGGCGCGCGCCACCGACAAGACCGGCTACACCCAGACAGCGCTGCAGGAGCCGCCCGAGCCCAACGGCGCCAGCGGTTACCCCATGGTCGAGGTCAGCGTGGTCAGCTAGCGCGGATCGCAGTCACCGCAATCACAGCAGTCGGTCGAGGCCCGGACCGTACATGTAGGCGCCCAGCCAGCGGCCGAGTTCGTCGAAAACCGCCTGGCCCGCCGGGCTCCGGCAGTTGCAGGCAGGTCACGTGGCTGCCGAGCCGCCAGTTCGCCGCAGCCGCCGGGCCGGTGAGCACGAGGACCGGACAGGCGATGTTCAGGCTGACCGCCGTGCGGGCCGGCAGCGCGGGTTCGGTCAGGATCAGGGCGTCAGCCCCGCTGCAGGAGACTTCGCTCCGTGCGTCGCACCACAGCGCTGCGGCGAGCGCTGCCTGGCCCTGTGCGGTCACGATCACGTGCCCGATCCCGTCGGCGTCGCGCAGGTACGCGCACGCGGAGTCCAGGTCGGCGAATACCGGTCCGGCGGCCGCATGCCCGCGACGCAGCCTTGACAGGGCCAGCCGACCAGGCAGTGTCAGCTTCCCGGGCATCCGGAGCCCGGCGACATAGAAGTGGAAGGCGCGCTCGGTGAACCAGTCACCCAGTCCGGACGGCACTGCCGGGTCACCGGCCGCCTGCAGGTGCAAGACAGCGCGGCGGCTCGGCTGAAGCGAACGGCGCCGGAACATCGCAGTCTCCGGCCGGCTGGCCGGCACCAGGCCCTGCGGCGCCACCGACTCATACCCCTCGACTGCAGCGTGACTGGTGCTGATGCTCACGCGCTCCCCCGTACCCGTCGCTCCCCCGCACCGGCACGCCAGTCAGCGGGTCCCCGGCCCGCTGCAGCCTGTACGGAGCGTCACCACAAAGTCTCTCACCGTAACCAGTCGATGAGGCGCTGAACACGCTATGCCAGCCGAACCTGCGCCGTTCCGCATCGTCCCGCGGATAGAAAAGCCCGATTTAATAACAGGGAACGCGCATTGCCATGGCTAGTCAGGTTTGCCGGCTGTCGGTCTCGGGAATCACCGCGCCAAGGCGCTACGCTAAACGGCGACGAGGCCCCTCCATGTATGAGATGGAGGGGCCTCGCCCTGCCCCGCGTGCCCGGGCTGCCGATTGCTCGGCCGCCGCGTGCTGCGTGACGGTCGCCGCACCGCCGTGGCGGGCCGATTGCTCGGCCGCCGCCGACTGCGTGGCGGTTGCCCCGCCGCCCCGACAAGCCGATTGCTCAGATGTCGTGTTCGGCGCGGCGCCACCGGTGTCAGATTCCCGCCATCAGGGCCAGTCTCCCGACCCTTGCTGCGCTCCCTCGGTTTCCCTTGGGGCGGATCCCGTCTTCAGTGGTGAGAGATTTCTACTGCCAATCGAGCGAGCAGCACAAGGGCCTTTCGGCAAGAACTTCAAGATTCTTTAGCCATCCACAGGACATCTGTTGTTTATCCCCTATCTATGGCAGATTTCCACTGCGCCGTGCACAGGCTTGTCCACAGGATCTGGGGATTATCTCAGCGTTGCAGGTCAGCAGCGTGCCAGGACAGCAGAGCGTCCCTGGCGAGCGCGACTTACTGTGCCTGCGCCGCGCTCAGCCCCGCCGGAAAAGCACAACTTGAGGCCTAACTGGCAGCGTGCACAGAGGCGGTTCAGAGCTAGCCGGGTCACCGTAGTTGAAGGTCATGGGAAATCAGGTCAGGCAGAACTACTGGAAGGCAGCAATGACGCCAGAGCACGCGGCCATCGCGACCCGCAACCGGCACCGGGCCAGGCTCCGGACCGTGACGGCGGCAGCTGGTCTTGCCAGCGTCCTGACTGCCGCCGGAGTGACCTACACGCTGCCAGGGTCAGCGCACGCAACAGCTACCCGCGCTACGTCCGGCTCCTCGACTACTCACACTCATGCCTCGAGCGGTTCGACTGGTTCGTCGAGCGCCTCGTCCGGTTCATCCAGCTCCTCCGGCGCAACCCAGAGCAATGGCCTCAAGAGCTCCGCAGCTCCGGCAGCCAGCAGCGGGGCCGGTGACGTGACGTCCGGCGGCTCTTGAGCCCGGCCGCCCATATCGGCACAGCTCGGTCAGCCCTCCCGGAGCCGCTCTGGTCCTACGATGTCGAAAGGACGAACTGAGCGGCAGCAGGAGAGCTGATGACAGACGCGGAAGCCACGGATGCGGAGCTGACTGTTGAGCTCGGCGACGACTACGTGGCGACGCTGGAGATCAACCGACCGCCTAGCAACTACTTCAGCGTTGGACTGATCGAGCAGCTAGCGGACGCTTGCGAGGAACTTGCGGCGGGCCAGCGCTGCCGCGCCATCGTGCTGTGCAGCGCCGGCCGGGTGTTCTGCGCCGGCGCCGACTTCAGTGACGCCCAGGCGATCGGCAGGCCGGACGGCATGCACTTGTACGACTTCGCGATCCGGCTGTTCGAGCAGCCACTCCCGATCGTCGCCGCGATCCAGGGCGCCGCGATCGGCGGTGGCCTCGGCCTCGCGCTGGCAGCGGACTTCCGGGTCGCGGCGCCAGAAGCGCGCTTCGCCGCGAACTTCGCGCTGATCGGCATCCACCAGGGGTTCGCCATCAGCGTCACCCTGCCCGCGGTCGTCGGCCAGCAGAAGGCACTCGAGCTGCTCTACACCGGCCGCCGTATCACTGCGGCGGAGGCGCACGGGATCGGTTTGGCCGACCAGCTAGCCGAGCCCGGCCAGGTGCGCGAGCAGGCTCATGCGCTCGCCGCGCAGATCGCGGCATCGGCCCCGCTGGCAGTGCGCTCCATCCGCGCGACAATGCGCGGCCCGATCTGCGGGCAGGCCAGGGCTGCGATGGAGCGGGAACGCGCCGAGCAGGAGCGGCTCATGCAAACAGCGGACTGGCGCGAGGGACTGGCAGCAGTCGCCGCGCGGCGGCCGGCGAGTTTCGCCGGCCGCTGACAGCTACGGAAGGCAGGACCTCGATGCCAGTTCTGGCGCGGCCGGGCGGCAATATCAGCTACCAGGTCAACGGCAGCGGGCAACCGCCGCTGCTGCTCACCCACGGTTACGGCGCTGCGTCGGCGATGTTCAGCCCGAACCTCGCTGCCGCCGAAACTCAGGTCGTGACCTGGGACATCCGCGGCCATGGCAGTAGCGAGTCCCCGGCAGACCCGGAGCGCTACTCGGCCGATGCGGCACTCGCGGACATGGCCGCGCTGCTCGCCGAGCTCGGCATTAGCCGCGCGGTGCTGGGCGGGCACTCGCTCGGCGGCTACCTGTCGCTCGACTTCGCCCTGAGGTACCCGGACCAGGTAGCCGCGCTGGTTCTCATCGGCACTGGTCCCGGCTTCCGCAACGACGCTGCCAGGGACGACTGGAACCGGCGCGCGCATAAGACAGCGGCTCGCCTTGAGGAGCGCGGCCTGGCGGCGCTGGGCAGCGGCAGCGAGCTGCACGGAGAGCAGGGCGATGTGGCCGGCCTGGCCCGCGCCGCCCGGCACACGCTGACCCAGCGCGATTCGCACGTCATCGACGGGCTCGCCAGTATCCAGGCGCCTGCGCTGGTCATCGTCGGCGCGGACGACGCTCCGTTCCAGGCTGCCGCGGACTATATGGCGGCCAAGCTTCCCCGCGCGCGCAAGGTCGTCATCCCGGCTGCCGGCCACGCACCGAATGTCGACCAGCCCGAGCAGTTCAACGCCGAGCTGCGGGCGTTCCTCGACGAGATCGCGGCGTCCGAGGGCGCCGCCTCGTGACACCGCAGGCGACGGCTTCCGCCGACCCGGACCAGATCCGGGCCGAGCTGACCGAGTGGGTGCGGGAGCACTGGGATGCCGGGATGGCGTTGCGCGACTGGCGCGGGCGGCTACTACAGGCCGGCTGGGCAGTGCCGAGCTGGCCAGTGCGATGGCACGGTCGCGGCCTGCCTGCCTGGGCCGATGAGCTAGTCGCCAGCGAGCTGATCCGGCTCGGCGCGGTTGGCGCACCGGTCGGCAGCGGCACCTGGCTCGCCGCGCCGACCGTCCTCGCTCACGGCAGCGACGAGCTTCGGGAGCGCATACTGGGGCCGATCTTGACCGGCGAGCAAACCTGGTGCCAGCTGTTCAGCGAGCCTGGCGCGGGCTCGGACCTGGCTGGCCTGTCGACCTCGGCCGTGCTCGACGGCGACAGCTGGGTCATCAACGGCCAGAAAGTGTGGAACACCAGCGCGCACCACGCCGACATGGGCATGCTGCTCGCCCGCACCGACGCCGGCGTGCCGAAGCACCAGGGCATCACCTACTTCGCTCTGCCTATGCACCAGCCGGGCGTGGAGGTGAGGCAACTGCGGCAGATGAACTTTCATGCCTCGTTCAACGAGGTCTTCCTGACCGACGCGCGGGTCCCGCGAGACAACGTGATCGGCACGGTCGGCGGCGGCTGGACCGCGGCGCTGACCACGCTGGCCTACGAGCGCCGGTTCGCGGCGCTGCGGCGCCCCGACTACTCCCCCGCACCAGGCCGCGCGCTCGCGGAGGCTCGCGCCGAGGCCGACGATCACTTCGCCACGTACTCCTGGTACCCGCAGCGAGCCTGCCTGCCCGACCTGGTGGTCGAGCACGCCAGAGCAGCCGGGGTAAGCGACGACCCGGTCATCAGGCAGGCGATCGCCCGGCTCATCACGATGCACCGCACCAGTGTGTGGACCGCGGAACGAGCCAGGGCCGCTCGCGCCGCCGGAGCACGTCCCGGCGCGGAAGGCTCGATCGGCAAGCTTGCCGCCAGTAACATCGCGCGCGAGTCAGCGAAGGTGCACTCGATGATCGCGGCTGCCGGCGCGCTGCTCACCGGCCCGGACTCGCCGCTGGGCGGCGTCATCGCCGAGGTGCTGATGTCGGTACCAGGCCAGTCCATCGCCGGCGGCACGGACGAGATCCAGAAGAACATCCTGGCTGAGAAGGTGCTGGGCCTGCCGCCGGAAGTCCGGGTTGACCGTGATGTGCCGTTCAGCCAGCTCAAGCATCGCGGTTAGCAGCCTGCGGGTTAAACCAGGCGAGTGACGGGAACGAACCCGCGCTGTCAGCTTGGCAATTCGCAGCGGGGGAATGTTGCCGCACATCAAGATCGCCGGATCGCTGACAGCACAAGCCGGCACCGCCGGACTTTGTGCGCTCGCGTACCTGCTGGCCGGGTGCAGCTCAGCGAACTACGGCATGACGAAATGCCCGGCAGCGTCCGCTGTCGGCAAAGCGGCCAGGGCGAGCGACGTGAAGTTGCTGCCAAACTCGGCGCCTGGTGCTCCCGGATCGACCGCACCCACCGACCTGACCTGCAACTATGTCCCGGCAGATCAATACCAGCGCTCGTTGCACAGCTCTCATAACGCGCCCGGCGTCGAGATCTACCTCTTCCCGAAGAAGATCGTCAGCAATCGGCTGATAGGCGGCGTGGACGGGCACGCCGCGCTGCAGAGCGGCAGAGCGGCCGTGTCCGGCCAGATCATGCTGGGCGGCAAACAGTCGCCCGTCACCTCCTTCACGAACGGATACGGCGCCTGGACAGGGCAACGGCTGCCGGACGGAAGCTACGCGGCACTGGCGATCTACCTGTCGCCTGGTCAGGCGCCGCGCAGTGTCGCTGACTTTCAGAGCGAGCTGCAAGCCGTAGCGCATGTGAGCGGCCTGGGCTAGCCGCCCGGTTCGCGCTCCGGGATTCTTCCCAAGTATCGACGGTCGATATATAACAGCGGTATGAGCAGTCAGGCGATGCAGGAGCCCACGTTCCTCATCCTCACTGCTCTCGCCGCAGGTCCGCAGCACGGCTACGGCATCATGACCGACGTTGCGAGGATCTCCGGGGGCCGCGTGACACTGCGCGCCGGCACGCTGTACACGGCCCTCGACCGGCTCAGGACCGACGGAACGATCGACGTGGACCGCGAGGAGATCGTCGACGGCCGACTCCGCCGCTATTACCGGCTGACGGCGTCCGGCACGGCAGCGCTGTCCGCCGAGGCAACCAGGCTCCAGTCCAACGCCCGGATCGCGCACGCACGGCTGCGGAAGCTCGCCATCGGGGGGACCGCATGAGCACGCTGGAGCGGCGCTACCGCAGATTGCTGGCCTGGTACCCGGCCGATTACCGCCGCATCTACGGCGAGGAGATGCTCGGTGTGCTGATGGCAGCAGCCGCAGCACGCGGCGGCGGCCGACCGGGCCTGGCCGACACGCTGAACCTCTGCCTTTCCACGTCGTTGGCTGGATCGCCTACGTGATCACCTTGGCAAGTCCGCTGACACCCGTGATTCTCAGGCTGCTGGGGTTGCGCCGCACAGCGATTGTGGTTGCCGCCGTCTTGCTGACCTGGATCACGATTCAGGCCAGTCTCACCTGGCTGATCCAGGCATCGAATACGGTCGCACTGCTCACCGTCTTCGCGGTCGAGCTTGCCGCGCTGATCGCATCTGACGGACCGCGACGAGGGCTGCGCCTGGTGACCTGGAAGGGACTGCTGATGGCGGCCTCGTGGCTGGTCGTCGCGGTCACCGTCGGCCTGGACAACGATCCCGGCAACGCAGGTGTGCATGTCAGCCGCTACCTGATAGCGCTCGCGATCGCCGCAGGGGCCGGCACGCTGGCCTCGGCCAAGGCACGCAGGCTGCTGCTGCTGTTCGCGATCCCGTTGTCGCCGTTCGTCATCTTCATCCGGCCGTACGAGACGTCAGTCTTGGTGATGTACCTGGCGCCGGGTTTCATGTCCCTGATTGCTTTCTTCGTCTCGGGGCGCTCCAGGCACAAGCAACAACCCGACCAAACGATCGGGAACGTGGCCTGAATCACCGGCAGTCCCCGCAGCGGCGCAGATTCAGAGCAACACAGTTCAGATGGCACGCAGAGGTTGCCCAGAGTCACTGCTCCAGTCACTGCCCGATCCTGCATGAGTAGGGCGGACGCGAGCGGCGCCGCCAGCGCTCAGCAGGAGGCAGTACGTGGGCATAACCTCGGGCACCGCATTGTGGTACGCCAGCCGGGCAACCGGCGTAGTCGCGCTCGTGCTGCTCACCGTCGTGGTGCTGCTCGGCATCATGGTGAACCGGCGCGGCCGGCTCCCTGGCATGCCAAGGTTCGCGACCACGAGCCTGCACCGCAGCATGTCCCTGCTGGCAGTCGCATTCATCGCGGTCCACGTGGCGACCGCGATCGCCGACCCGTACGTGACGATCGGGATCGCGGCCGCGGTCATCCCGTTTACCTCGGCGTACGAGCCGCTGTGGCTCGGGCTCGGCGCGATCAGTTTCGACATGATCATCGCGCTGATCGCTACCAGCCTGGCCCGGGCCAGGATCGGCCGCAGAACCTGGCGGGCGGTGCACTGGCTTGCCTACGCCTGCTGGCCGGTCGCTCTGGCGCACGGCCTCGGATCCAGCAGCGACCTGCGATCCGGCTGGCTGCTGACACTGACGATCTGCTGCACTGCCGCCGTGGTCGCGGCCGCCTGCTGGCGGATCGCTAGCTCCATGGCTGCGCCGCGCCTGGCCGAGCTGCCCGCAAGGGCGCTGGCCGCAGGCCCTGCCACTGATGGCCTGGCGACTGACCCCGACCGCACGCTCACCGGGGCAGGTGCGCGATGAGCATCCAGGCTCCGGACCGACCGCAGCAAAGCTGGCCGGAATACCGGCGAGCGGCCCTGGCCGGCGAGTCTGGCCTGCCCCGGTTGCTGCCGCCGACCGCCAGCATGGCGACTGCCGAGCCGCGGCAGCTCACCGACTTCGCCGCGCACCTGCGCCGGCACGGACTCCCCCGGTTTCGCGGTGCGGCCCTGATCGACGAGGCCGGGGCCGCAGGCCTGACCGGGCGCGGCGGCGCCGCCTTCCCGGTGGCCAGGAAACTTGCCGCGGTGGCAGCCAGCGGCCGGCCTGCGGTCGTGGTCGGCAACGCGGCCGAAGGCGAGCCCGCCAGCAGCAAGGACGCCGCGCTACTCTGGTTCGCGCCGCACCTGGTGCTGGACGGCCTGCAGGCCGCCGCCGAGGCCATCGGCGCACGGCAGGCTTACCTGTACCTGCCCGCGCACCACGACCGGTCCGGGCCTGACCTGGCCCGTCACGTCAGCGAAGCGATAGCGAGCCGGGAAGCTGCCGGGACCGACCGAGTTGCCGTGGAACTCGTCGGAGCACCGCCGCGGTTCCTCGCCGGCGAGGAGACTGCCCTGGTCGCGGCGATCAACGGCAGAGCAGCCCGGCCAGGCAATCACGGACGCCGCGTGTTTGAGCGCGGTGTGGCAGGTCGCCCCACCCTGGTTCAGAACGTCGAGACGCTGGCGCACCTGGCCGTTGTCGCCCGGTACGGCGCAGCATGGTTCCGCGGTGTTGGCACCGCCGACGAGCCGGGCTCGGCTCTATGCACCGTGCGCGATCCCGATGGCGGGGTCCGGGTGGTCGAGACCGCACTTGGCACCCCGCTTGAGCGGCTGCTCTGGCTCGGCGACGACGTCCAGGCCGTTCTCGCTGGCGGCTACCACGGCGGCTGGCTCGCCGCGGACATCGCCCGGCACTTGTCGCTGAGCAACGCTGACCTGCGGCCGTCCGGGGCGATGCTGGGCGCCGGAGTGCTGATAGCCCTGCCGGCCGCGTACTGCGGGCTGGCTGAGACAGCGCACGTAGCCCGTTTCCTTGCATTGGAATCGGCGGGACAGTGCGGCCCTTGCTTCAACGGCCTGCCTGCCATCGCGACGGCGCTTGCGGTCGTCGCGCGGCCAGGCGCTGCCCGCCAAGAGCTGGCTAACCTCCGGCGCTGGGCCGGCCTGGTGGCCGGGCGCGGCGGGTGCCACCACCCGGACGGCACCGTCCGCTTCGTCGCGACCGCGCTCGAGGTGTTCGCCGGAGAGCTAGCCGAGCACGACCGCGGCCGGTGCACAGCGACGAGGCACCACCGGTTCCTGCCGCTGCCGGATGCGGCAGCGGAGGAGCCAGCCGCGGCAGCAAACGAAACTGGCTGGAGATAACGATGTCCCGGGACACTACGCGGCTCCGCGTCAACCCGATCGCCTGCTCAGGCCACGGGGTCTGCGCTGAGCTGCTGCCGGAACTGATCACGCCGGACGAGTGGGGCTATCCGCTGCTGGCCGCCGATGGCGCCGTGCCAGTCCGGCTGATGCGGGAGGCCCGGCGAGCTGTCACGGACTGCCCGGCGCTCGCTCTGGCGCTGGTCAGTGGACTTAGCCAACTCAGAGACAACACAGAAGAAGCGCAGAGGCCCGGCCGAGCCAGGCCAGGCATGCTGGGGACATGATGACAGTTATGGAACCGATCTCGCCGTCGTCCGGGCGAGACGGCAGCTTGCAGCGAGCCGATGGCTCTGCAGTCCGGGTGCTGGTCGTCGACGACGAACCCAGCCTTGCTGAGCTGCTCGCGAGCGTACTGCGGTACGAGGGCTGGGAGATCCGGACGGCCGCGGACGGCAGCACTGCGGTACGGACGGCCAGGGAGTTCCAGCCTGATGCAATCCTCCTGGACATCATGCTGCCGGATTTCGATGGTATTGAGGTGCTGCGCCGGGTCCGCGGGATCCTCCCGCACGTGTGCGTGCTCTTCCTGACAGCGCGCGACTCCGTGCAAGACCGGATCAGCGGCATCACCGCAGGCGGCGACGACTACGTCACCAAGCCGTTTAGCCTCGAGGAGGTCATCGCCCGGCTGCGCGGGCTGCTGCGCCGGGCCGGGATGGCGCGGGCTAGTTCCGGAACCGAACTCGCGGTCGCCGATCTGACCATGGACGAGGACGCCCGGGAGGTCCGTCGCGGCGGCGACTTGATCGACCTGACTGCCACCGAGTTCGAGCTGCTGCGGTTCATGATGCGTAACCCCCGCCGGGTGCTGTCCAAGGCGCAGATCCTGGACCGGGTGTGGAATTACGACTTCGGCGGCCAGGCCCACGTCGTTGAGCTGTACATCAGCTATCTGCGCAAGAAGATCGACACCGGCCGGGAGCCGCTGATCCACACCGTGCGTGGCGTCGGCTATGTGCTGAAGCCGCCGGCCTGATCATGACGCCGCCTTCGCGGTCATCCGCGCTCCGGTCGCGGGCCGGCCAGTGGCTAGCGGCCCGCACGCTGCGCGGCAGGCTCATTGCGGGCCTGCTCACGTTGCTGTTCCTGGCCTGCGCGACTGTCGGCGCGGTGACCTACGCGCACTTGCACTCGGTGCTGATCAACGGCCTGAACGGCGATCTGCGCGATGCCAACCAGCGGTACGTGGACTGCCTGACAGCGCCGCCGCCAGGCGATGACGATGACAACGGGGGTCCGGGCACCGGCTCAGCGCGGCAGAGCCCTGGACCCGGCCCGTGCGCCTCGCAAGCCCAGGACCCCGGCACCCTCAACGCCGTGATGAGTTCCGTCGGGACGCTGGTCGACGCGCATCTTTCTTACTCCGACCAGTGCCATCTGTCCGCCTCTGATCGCGCCCTGCTCACCGGCATGTCGCAGGCAGGCTTGCCGAACGGCAGCTCCGGCCAGCCGCGTGCCGTCGATCTGTCTGTCTACGGCCCGTACCAGATCGTGGCCGGGCGGGCCGGTAATCAGATCGTCGTGACCGGGATGCCGCTCGGCCCGGTGAACACCACCTTGCGCGAAGTCGCGGTGGCCGAGATCGCGGTTTTCTCGCTCGCGCTGATCCTTACCGGCGTGATCGGGACGGCGTGGGTGCGGGTCTCGCTGCGACCGCTGCGGCGGGTCGCCGCCACCGCTACCAGCGTCACGCAGCTGCCGCTGGCCAGCGGCGAGGTCAGGCTGCCCGCGCGAGTGCCGGACGCCGACCCGCGCACCGAGGTCGGGCAAGTCGGCGCAGCGTTCAACCGGATGCTCGGCCATGTCGAGTCGGCGCTAGCCAGGCGTGAGGCGAGCGAGTCCCGGCTGCGTAGCTTCGCTGCTGACGCGAGTCACGAGCTGCGGACGCCGCTGGCGGCGATCCGCGGTTATGCCGAGCTTGCGCGCCGCCACCGGGGCCCGCTGCCTGACGACATCGCGCACGCACTCAGCCGCGTGGAGTCCGAGTCGGCCCGGATGAGCGAGCTCGTCGATGAGCTGCTGCTGCTCGCCAGGCTGGACGCAGGCCGCCCGCTGGCAAGCGAGCCGGTCGACCTCACTCGGCTGGTGCTCGACGTCACTAGCGACGCTCGGGTTGCCGCGGACGACCATCGCTGGCAGCTTGAGCTGCCCGAGGACGCAGTGCAGGTGCCCGGCGACGAGCAGCGCCTGCATCAGGTGCTGGCCAACCTGCTGAGCAACGCGGCCCGGCACACGCCGCCCGGGACGAGCGTGAGAGTCGCGCTCCGCACCGAGCCTGCTGCTGAATCCGGTCTGGCTCCGGCCAGCGCCGGCGCCACGGCGGCGGTGATCAGCGTCACCGACAGCGGGCCGGGCATTCCGGCGGAGTTGCAGTCTGAAGTGTTCGAGCGGTTCGTGCGCGGCGACAGCTCGCGCTCTCATGCGGCTGGCGGCACCGGACTCGGGCTAGCGATCGTGCACGCCGTCACCGTGGCGCATGGCGGAAAGGCTGACGTGAGCAGCAGGCCCGGCGAGACGCGGTTCACCGTCGCGCTGCCCGCCTTCGCGGATCCTTTCCAGCCTGGATCTGTCAGCAAGACGGAAACGCGCCGGTCTTCAGCCTGATCAGTCCGTCGACCAGCGCAGCGTCGGCGAGTTCGATGGCCTCAGCCAGCGTGAACCACCTGACCTGCTGGCTCTCCCCCGGCGGCGGCGACGGCTCGACGTCGTCGCTGAGCAGGAGGTAGCGCAGATCGAGGTGAAAATGCATGCCTGCCGGGTGCGCATCGAGGTGAATGAGCAGCGGCCCGGTGCGTGGATGACGGACGGGCAGGCCGGTCTCTTCCACCGTCTCGCGCGCAGCTGCCTGCCAGGGAGATTCGCCCGGATCGACATGCCCGCCAGGCTGCATCCAGCCGCCCAGGCGCTTGTGCCAGTGCAGGATGGTCCCGCGCGGACCGGATACGATCGCCGACCCGGTGATATGGACTGGGTCGGCGGTGCGGCTGAAGGGATCGGCGAGCCGGGCCAGCTCGGCCAGGATGCGCTCGCGCGAGGCGATCTCCCGCTCAGTCGCAGGGGCGAATGCGGCTACCTCAGCCCGGACTTCGGCGACCAGGTCGCCGTCCGGCACTGCGGGACTCGCTTGCGGATCAGGTCGTTCCGTCACCATGCGATCATCCCAAGTTCGCGTCGGAGGCGACGCACTTGCGCCGCCGCGTGCGCCAGGGCGTAATCCGCTTCGCTCACCATTGAGCTGGCTATCGCACCGGTGTACCGTCCGGGCCATGGAGAACCAGGAAGTTCCCGTGCCAGCCGAGCGAGGCTCATTCGGCGCTCCGCCAGCGCGGCCAGTCGCGCCGACCCAGCGGCCTGCGCGACACACAAGGGCACGTGCCTCCTCCGGTATCGCCGATCAGGTCCCGGCGCCACAATCGCCGCCCGAGGATGCCGGGACGGCGGACCGATCTGCGGGTCTGCCGTCCACCCAGGAAAGGGCACGCAGGTCGGGCAGCGCCATCGACACCACTCCGGTCACCGAGCGTTTCCGGCAATCCAGCGAGTGAGGCAGCGGGCCAGTGCAGATCAACTTCCAGAACGGATACTCGTCGCTGGTCTACGTCGCCATCGCGCAGTACGACACGAACTGCGACCCGCCCTGGGCCAGCGAGGGCTGGTGGGGCATCGAGCCGGGCGCGACCGTTCATGTCGCCAACACCTGCAACCGGTACCTGCTCTTTTACGCCGAGGCCGTCGACGGCGCGTACTGGGCCGGGCCCTACCAGTTCCAGGTAACCGAGTCGGCATTCTTCTTCTGTCCCACGGCCGAGATCGGCTTCTCAGGCGCTACCGTCGGCATGCGCGAGATCGATGACGACATCGGCGGCATCTGCTGGCCTTGGGACAGCTACACCGTAGAACTCGTGGGCTGATGGCAGCCGACACCAGAGCGCTGTTTCCCGCTCAAGTGGTAGTGATGCCGAATAGCGCCGTCGCGTTGCTCTCCAGGATGACATTGGCCTCGTGCTCGGTGATCTGGGGATCGGTGATGTACATCACAGCCCGGACGAAAACGTCGCCTGCCTCGTAGGGGAATCCGTACGCAGTAGCCGGTCGGCGCCGAACGCGCCGCCGATCCGAAGGGCACCGGTTGGCGCCCGGGCGCCTTCCTGCCAGCCGGTCATCACACAGACATACCCCGCTTCCTGCTCCGGCCGGCAGCACACCGCGTCGACCGCGGACAATCGCATGCGCGCAGATCCTGAACATAAGGCACCTCAGTAATAAGATCATCTAGTGATATTCCGAACATCGCGGGCGATCGGGGTAGCGATTGCCGCCGTTCTCGTCGCCGGGATTGCTGGGGGCGGGATCTGGTGGTTCCAATCCCGCAATGCGACCCCGTCGTGTTCCTGGGCGGCGCGAATCCGGGGCACCTCAACGGCGCAGCAAGACGGGCTCGTTCGCTGCTACCTCCAGGCCCTGGCCACCCGCAGCAGGGGCGAGCTAGGCGTTGTAGCTTCGAATATCCCGGCCGCGCACATCACAAGCGGCCTGTTCTTGTACTCGCCAGCTGCCAGGTCGGGCTTGGCCACGGTGGACATCGAGCCCAGTCCGGTCGATGACACCTTCGTTAACGTCACGATCAGGTATGCCGACGGCGTCACTGAGCGCACCGGGATGATGAACATGATCTCCATGGGCGGGCCATCGACGTGGCGTATGGCTATCGGTCAGCCAGGCGATCTACCCGGACAGTAGTTGCCACCTTCAAGGCGCGCGGTATCCAGTTCGTCGGTCCTTATCCCTTTCGCCGGCGGGCATGTCGGACAGCGAGTTGGGAACCACAGCCTGTCGGTGGCGCTGGCCTGGCCCGCTAGGCTTCGCCCGTGAACCTTGCCAGCATTTCCGGCGCCCGGCAGGCGTGGACTCGCCGACTGCTGCGCTGCGGCATGGCCGCCGGTCCGGTCTTCGTCGCAGTGTTCTTGCTCGAAGGCGCTGCCCGGGACGGTTACCGGCCTCTGCGCCACCCGGTCAGCTCGCTTGCGCTCGGGCCTCGCGGATGGATCCAGACTACGAACTTCGGCGTGGCAGGAACGCTGTTCCTGGCCGGAGCTGCTGGCCTGGCGCGCGCAGGCGACCGGGTCGTCGGCAGCGGCACCGTACCCGCACTGATCGGCGCAGCAGGCGGGGGACTTATCGGCGCGGCTGTCTTCGCCACTGACCCGGTCAGCGGGTACCCGCCCGGAACGCCAGATGCGCTCACCGAGCCCAGCCGCACCGGCGTCGCACACAATCTGACGGCTGTGCCGGTGTTTCTCGGCCTGCCAGTCGCCGCGCTTGCCGTTGGCTCGCGGTCCTGGCGGGCAGGCCAGCGCAGCTTCGGTGGCTACAGCGTCGCCACTGCCGTGACCATGCTGGCGACCACTTTGCTGGCCGGTGCAGGTTTCGGCCAATCGCCCCGGCTGGTCAACCTCGCGGGGCTTTTTCAGCGCGCCAGCATCGTCACTGGCTTCGCCTGGCTCACTGCCCTGTCTGCACGAGCCTTCAGACGCTAAGCGGCGGTCGGCCTTCGGCGTCGGTTTCGATCCCGATCGGGGCGTCTGAGGCCAGTCCGCTGGCCCGCATTGCCTTGCGATAAGCAACGGCAACCGCGTCGAATTTCAGATGCAGCTCGGCAGCCAGATCGAAGGGAACTCGGTCGGGTCGCTGAGATTCAACTACGACCTGGTCCTGGCCGAAGATCGTGTTCTCGAAGTCCTGGATCACCTGGTCGCTCTGGCTGAGGTTGTAGTTACGGCCAATCACCACGTACCCGGAGCAGAGGTCAGCCGCAACCGGCTGCGACGCGAAGAAGTAGATCATGCCCTTCTCACCTCCCCAGCCCAGGCGCAGCGCGATCGTGTACGGCAGGTGCAGCTCGTAGCGGCTGCGCCGCTCCGGCGGCCCCGACTGCTCATTGCTGAAGACTGGGAAGTCATCGGAGTTCGGCGCCTCGGGCCGCACGATCGTGTAATGCAGTACGTGACCATCGGTGCGTACCTCATGACGCGGCACAACCGGGCGCGCCGGGTCGCCAAGCAAACCGGGGTGCACCCACGGGAAATGGCCGAGGTCGGTGAAGTTCTCCACCTGGCGCGCGGCGTCACACCGCCAGCTGTACGGCCCGGCGGTCACGACGACCCAGCGGCCGTCCTCCAGCTCAGGAACTTCCGGCAGGGGCCACCGAGGTTCCTCCAAGGCTACCCACACGAGGCCGTAGCGTTCCTGTGTCCGGAACGCGGCGATACGCGCCTTGGCCGGTACCCGCGCCGGGTCAGCAAGCTGGGGGATCGCAACGCACCTTCCGTCGGCGGCGTAGCGCCAGCCGTGATAGGCACACACAATCTCGTCGTTGCTGACGGTTCCCAGCGACAGCGCCGTACCCCGATGCACGCACACATCCGACATCGCGCGAGCACTGCCGTCCCTGCCGCGCCACAACACCAGTGGCTCCCCGAGCAAGTCGGCGCGCACTGGCGCATCAGCCAGTGCAGCTGCGAAACCGACCGGATGCCAGCATGCGCGTAGCGACTGAACATCAGCGAAGACGCCCGGGGATGTCATGACCAACCTGCCTGTCCGAACACACGAAACGCCCGCGCCACCAGTCGCCGGCCCATCCTGGCAACGCTATAGCCGGACGCAGGCAACGGCGGCGTCGGCGGTGCTGTCAAGAACCTGAGATCGAAACTGGATGGCCAGTCAGAAGTACTGGACAAGGCAGAACTCGTGGCCCTCGGGATCTGCCATCACGACCACGACGCCTTCGTCGTAGTCGTGCCGTTCACCGGTAAACCGGCCCCCCAGGGCGGTCACGAAGTCGATGCCCCCGTTTATGTCGTCGACGGCGAGGTCGAGATGAATCCTGACCTTGCCCTCCTTTGGATCCTTGACGGGCTGGAACACGACGCGAGGCTGGGAGTCGCTTCGCTCGCCTAGGTAGATCCAGTCGTCGTGGGTGGGTCCGGGTTGGCGGCCGAGCAGAGCGCTCCAGAATCGAGCGACGCGCTCAACGTCGAGACAGTCGATGGTCACGGCGGACCAGATGATCTGCATGCCATTCAGGCTATGGGGCTGCGTTCCGAGGCTTCGGAGGATTGCGCTCGGCGACTCCGTGGGGAGGTATTCCCTTGTAGAGCGGGACCTGCAGGCGCACCATTCTCGCGCGGGACGTCTTGTCGATGAGGACGGCCGCGATCGGAGGGGTCATGCGCGTCAGTCTCGGGCGGAAGGTCGCTATTCTCACCGCGTCAGCGGGCCTCATGCTTATCACGCTGGGCCAGGCTGGCGTTGCGTCCGCGGCGAAAGCTCCGTCCGCGGGCAAGAAAGTGCCGCAGGTCGCGCGCAGCAGCGCGCCGACGCCGAGTCGGGCTACCGACACCGCATCGGTGTCCCCGGCGACTTACCCCAGCTGGGCTGGCCGCTTCTACAGCGTGTCCGCGACATCTGCGCACGACGTGTGGGCGGTTGGCCTGAGCGCCGCGGGCGGGCAGATCGCGCACTGGAACGGCAGCACGTGGGCGGACTACGACTTCAGCGACGGCTACCAGGCGGTCGCGGCACAATCCCCCACGGACGTGTGGGCGGTCGGCGGAACCTCCTGGTTCTACCCGACCCAAACCCTCGCCCGGCACTGGAACGGCACGACCTGGACCCAGGTGCCCACGCCAACCCCGGACGGCTCGGCCTGGTTCAACGCGGTGGCAGCAACCTCGCCCGCCAACGCCTGGGCGGTCGGCTGCATCTGCGGCGGCCCCGGCAGCCTCGGCTACGCCACTCCGCTGATCGAGCACTGGAACGGCAAAACCTGGAAGCGGCAGACCTTCCGGTTGCCGACGCACACCGCGCAGTTCCTCGGCGTGGCCGCGATCTCCCGCAGAGACGCCTGGGCGGTCGGCGGGACCGGCAGCAACTCGCCCAACAGCGCACTTATCGAGCACTGGAACGGCTACCGGTGGCGGCGGGTGACCACCCCGCCCGGTCTGGGATTCCTGCAGGGCGTGACAGCGACCAAGTGGAACAACGTCTGGGCGGTCGGGTACAACAACTCCGGCCCCAGAGCGCTGAGCCTCATCCTGCACTTCAACGGCACGCGGTGGAGCCGGGTGCGCAGCCCGAACCCCACCGGCTCGACAAACCTCTGGGCAGTGTCGGCGAGCTCGCGATCCAACGCCTGGGCAGTCGGTTACACCAACCTAAGCTGCCCGTGCGGTACTGCGGCGTTCCACTGGAACGGCAAGCGCTGGAACGCGGTGACCGCCCCGAATCCGCCCGCCGGCTTCCTCGACGCTCTGCTCGGCGTGGTGGCCATCTCACCGTCGGATGCCTGGGCCGTGGGCTCGACCGACTGGTCCAGCACCATCATCGAGCACTGGAACGGCACAGCCTGGAACACATAGCCAACGTGAAACCGTCAGGCGCCGCAGCTTCGGCGACAACCCACCGGATTAGATGGCGAAAAACTCCTGGCGCTCGGTAGCGACGTTGGGCATACTCCCACGGTGATTGATCAGCCTGCCGCCAGCTTTGCCATCAAGCCAACCCTGACCGGCGCGAACGTCGTGTTGCGCCCCTTCAACATCGACCAGGACGCACCCTCGCTCCGAGAGATGCTTGAGGATCCTGAGGTACTCAAACTAACCGGGAGCTACCACGACCCCGACGACATGCCGGAATGGGATGAGGCAGCCGAGGCGAAGCTCCGGGATTGGTATAGCACCAGGAATGACCAGACCGACCGACTCGACCTCGCAGTCGTGGACAAGACCAGCGGCCGTTGCGTAGGCGAGGTCGTATTTAACGAATGGAGCGAGCCGAACCGGAGTTGCAACTTCCGGACCATAATCGGCCCGCGCGGCCGGGACCGGGGCCTTGGCACCGAGGCGACCAGGATGTTCATCGGCTACGGCTTCGAGCGGCTCGACCTGCACCGGATCTCCCTGGACGTTATCAACTTCAATCCCAGGGGCAGGCGGGTCTATGACAACTGACGAAGGGTTGGAGAGGCTGGAGCAGACGGTCATCGCCCAGGGCGATCCAGCTGATCAACATCCGCTGCACCTGGACGATGCCAACTAGCGCGGCGCACTTTGTGACCTCCACGAGCGAGAACATCCGTCGATTGGCCTTCTTGTCGTTGCACTATGGATCAGTATCAGGCTATGAACGACAACTGGGACGATGGCGATCCTGGGGAGGATGACTCCCTCACCGGGGAGACCGACCAGCCGATACCGTGGCGGTCGTGGCTGACGGCGCGCATGCCGTATAACAGGAAGCAGATCATTGCGTGGCGCATGCCGGTATGGCTTTTTCTAGTGATCGCGGTAATTAGCGTGATCATTGCACTCGCGGTAAAAATTCATGGCCATTGATGCCGTTTGCGCCCAGGGGACGCGGTCGATAACGCGGTCGCGGCGACCGGGAGGCAGGCGCGGCGGGCGGACCCTAAGCTCTAGCCATACCGCCCAAACTAGCGATCCGGGCAGTCTGGCCATCGGCCTTCTTCATGGCTGACCTCGAGGGCACTTAGACGGTCCCAAGAACCGCTACCCGGCTACAGCGTCGCGATGCTCGACCCGGAGGGGAACGAATTCGTCGTGCAGTGCGGATCGCCAATGTCTGGCCAGGGGATGTGAGATGTTCATTGCCGCGCCTGGCAGGCCGCCGGGATGGGCTCCTGCCTCAGGTACTGGCTAGCCTTGGGGCCGAGTGTTGAATAGAAGATCTGGCGAGGCCCGATGGCGAGCACCTCGTCTTCATTCGGCTGGGGGAGTTCGATGGAGGCGAGCCTCCGCCCGTCGCGGGGATCGGCGCAGTAGTTACGGGCGTTCCCGCCAGCTATCTGAGTGACCCAGAGCAGCCCGTTGGCCAGGCTTGCAGAAATGCCGTTAGTTCCTTCGACGCAGGTGTTGGTACTTCGTCCCTCCCAGCACCTGCTTCCGTCCGGCGCGAGCGTGGTGGAGCCGAGCCGCTGCACGTAGCCCAGCATTCCCGTGGCCTCCGCGACCCACACGCTGGAGTCGATCGGCCCGGTCACTGCGGGTGCTGCTACGCCCTGCATGGGATAGGAGGTGAGAAGCGCGCCGGTCAATGGGTCCCGGCGCTGCACAGAACCCCGGCCGCCGTTGTCGGCTTCGCCGAAGATCAGGACAGTGCCTGCGGCGTTCGCCGATACGTCCGAGCTGTAGGCACCGGGGAACGCGATCGAGGTTGTCTCGCGTGCCGTCGGCAGGGATAGGCGAATCAGCAGGTTCGCCGCCGATACCCAGAGTCCGCCCCCCGCGACCGCCAGGTGAAAGCCCCACGGCTGTCTGGCTGTGCTGGCTAGGTTCCATCGCCCGGTATCTGTCAGCGTCACCGGGTCGAGCCGCAGCAGGGTCCGGTTCCGGGCAGACTGGGCGGCAACCCAGAGCGAGCCCGCGGCCGCCATTACCTCATCGATATCGGCGTTCACTTTTCGCCGTGCCTCGATCTGACCCGTCGCGGCGTCGATGCGGGCCAGTTCCGAGCTGGTGACCGCAGTGCCCGGTGGCGACAGCTGCCACGCAACGTAAACGCCGCTGGCTGTGACCGCGACACTCGGGCTGAGCACCGGTTGGCCGAACACGTTGCGGAGGCTCGCCGCCGTCGAGCGAGTGACGGGGCGGCTGGCGGGCACCGACCCAGACCGCGACGCGGCGGCTCGAGTGACATTGCCAGCCGACGAGGTACCGCAAGCCGCAAGGAAAAGGCCACATAGCACTAGGGCGGCTGGCCAGGACGCCCGTCTAACGCACCCGCAGGGCCTGAGCTCGGGCACCGAGAGAAGGCGGGCCGTCCTGCCATGACGCGTCATATTCCTAGGGACGCCGAAGAGGTGCTGCGGGTTGTACGCGAGAGTTATGCCGTATCCGCACCGCCTGAGCAACATCGCGATGATAATGCTCGATGGAGACGCTATGAGGAGGCACTAATGTCCTACCAGCCTCCGTTCGACGGCAACTGGATGTCCCCGTACGCATGGATGACACAGAACGACCGGCCGCCGCCGTCGATCCAGAATGCAGTGAGGTTCATCTACGCGGGAGCGGTCATCCAGGCTCTTTCGGTGATCCTCGACATCGCCGCCTTCCACGGCCGCATCCAGAGCTTCCTCGCGACAGGGTCGGCGACACCGCTCTCAGCGAGCCAACTGAGCACGGCCGATGCCGTCGGCGTGGGCTTCCTCATCCTCGGCGGCATCGTCGGCGCATCGCTCTGGCTCTGGATGGCCAGAAAGAACAAAGCGGGCAGGAGATGGGCCCGCAATCTCTCGACCGTATGCTTCGCCATCTACACCCTCACGCTGATTGCCGTCATTGCGCGACCGGTCACAGTCTGGGACAAGATCATTCCGGTGGCAGAATGGCTGGTCGGGGTCATGGCAATAGTGCTGCTTTGGAAGCGAGAGTCGGGCGACTTCTACACCGCGCGGTCCCGGCGTTACTAGCGCGGCATGCCGCGTTCTAGCGCGGTAATCGCGGTGGCGCGCGCCAAGGCTCTATTCACCATCCTCTGGCCCGGTGGACGTCTGGCCCGACTCCGGGACGGACGATGGGCGGGTAGAGCTGGCCCGCCGGAGCGCGCATTAGCCGGCGGGCACGCTGACCGGCGGACGGCAGAGTCCGAGCATGGACATTCGGATTCAGTGCTTGTGCATCGACAGCCCTGGCCCCAAGCAAGATCGCGGCATTCTGGGCCGATGCGCTCGGCTGGCGCCGTACGTGGGACGAGCCGGACGATGGCGTCGCACCGGACATCCTGTTTCTCAGGATGCCGGAGGACAACTAGACAGTCTCAATAACGCGCAATGAGCGGCGCGGGCCTGCGCCTGGCCAGTAACTAGCGAATCGCCGCGGTAGTGCTGGTCGTCCTAGAGAGTTGCCCGAGTGATCATTAGGCCCGAACGGCGCGAGAGTTTTGCCGTATAACCGCCATCGTAATTGACATGGACTCTCAGCTATCCCGGCGGCCCCTCCACCAGAAGAAAGAGCCCCTACGCCTTTTGTTCGAGATGGAGAAAAGGACACAAGCAACCACTACTGCGCAAACTACGATGACATCCATCGCGCCTCCCGGCTTTGTGAACAGCTCAGAAGAGGCGTCGAGCCTGTACGGGGCGACAACCGTAAGCGGTCGGCCTGCCCAAACGAGGCGTCGCTCCTAAGAGGGACCTGTCCGAATTCTACACCGTGAGCAGACCGTCGAGTTTCACTCCCGCGCTCACCCCTTGTGCCACCCTGCCTGAGGCTCGAACAAACGTCGCTGACATGGAGGCGCCCGCGGCACCGAACTACCGAGGCCTCCCTGGACGCGGCGGTGGCAAGACTGGATCTCGCGCGCCGTTTAGACCGCGTCAAACTCTTAGACGGGCCGAAGGTAACCGGCCCTCGCGAAGTACATGTACGGCGACAAGATCTGACGGGCACCAGCGCCCAGGCGGCTGAACTGGATGATCTCCGCACGCGGGCTACTGGTCGGAGTCCAGCCGTTCGCCTGGGCCACCTGGTTGATGACGTCGCAGGAGAACAACACTGTGAAGAATCGTGTGCATCTGCGCCTGCAGCTAGGTGACCGGGACCTTGATACGGAGGTCGACCACTCTCATCGCTGACCGGCACTCCGGTTCGCCCAAGGGCCGATCAACGTCGCGTTGCCGCGCAGGCATTCTGCCGGCGCATGCGATCACGCGGAACAGTTGTTGCGAGCTTCGAGCCGGTCAGGCTGGCAGCGGGTCGATCAAGGCGTGGCGGGCCTCGGCGACCAGCCCATCGACGACCTGGTAGAGACTCAGGCCACGGAAGTCCGAACCGTTCGGAAGATGCCCCGTCCAGGCAACGGTCACCGTGTCGTCGCGTGTAACCAGCGCATCGATGTCGTAAGGGATCACACCGCCCCCGATCTGGACGGCGTGCTCGTAGTCGTCGCGGGCACCCTGCGGTCCGTGACCCGGCGGGGTGTGGCCGTAGTCAACGTAATCCGGCGACACGACCTCATCGAACCGCTCCGGGCGGCCCTCGCTGTAGGCGGCGAAGTACGCGCGGACCGCATCCTCTGGCGTCACGGCATCTGCTCCCATCCGACGGCGAGCGGGTTGCTCGGCGCGCGCTTCACGGCGAGCGGAAAACTCGAATCTACCGGCCCCGGGATTACCTGAGCGAGACCACCCCCACCGTGCTCACCGCGTCCTGGAACCATCGGTCGGATACGCCAGCGCGGCATCCGACCGCCAGGGCGCCTTGGCGAGCCGCACGATAGAACCCAGGACATCGGAAAACCGATCAAACGGATAGCAACTACCTCATCACTACGCCGGCCGATCAGCGACAGGGCAAGTTCACCTCTCGTGCGGACAATGCCGGGCGCCAGTCACGGCCGGTAGCCTGGCCCCGTGGCTGCCTCGCATCCCGTCCGCGCAGCGACAGTCCGGGCCAACGGCGTCCGGTTCGGGGTCCTCGAAGCCGGGGAAGGCCCGCTGGCGCTGTGCCTGCACGGCTTCCCGGACTGCGCGCACACCTGGGGGCAGCTGTTGCCGTCGCTTGCCAGGGCGGGCTTTCACGCGGTGGCGCCGTTCATGCGCGGCTACGCCCCCACCGAGGTCCCGGCAGACGGTGATTACCGCGTCGCCATGCTCGCCGCCGATGTGCGCGCGTTGCACGAGGAACTGGGCGGCGCCGGGGATGCCGTGCTAATCGGCCACGACTGGGGCGCCGAGACTGCATACCAGGCGGCGGCCGAAGCGCCGGAGCGGTGGCGGCGGCTGGTCACTCTTGCCGTGCCGCCCGCAGCGCTTGACCCGGTGCTGCTCAGCGACTACGAGCAGCTCAAGCGGTTCTTCTACCTGTTCCTGTTACAAGACAGCTCCGGACTTGCGGAGACGGTTGCGGCCAGGAACAACATGGCGTTCCTGGACCAGCTCTGGGGGGACTGGTCGCCCGGCTACCAGCCTGGCGCGCACCTGGCCACGGTCAAGCAGTGCCTGCGCAACCCGGAGAACCTGGCCGCGGCGATCGGCTACTACCGCGCCAACCCGGTCAGCGACGAGACCAGCACCGTCCCCGCGCGGGCACCCCAGCCGACTCTCTACCTGCACGGAGCTCGCGACGGGTGCATGAACGCCGAGCTCGCCCGTGGCGCTGAACGCTACCTCTCCCCCGGCTCGCGGATGATTGTGATCGAGGAGGCTGGCCACTTCCTGCACCTAGAGCAGCCCGCCCGGCTCAACGAACACATCCTCAGCTGGATCCGCTGAGCGCACGCTCCGTACCACGACCCTCTGCCGGCCGCCACAGCGGACCGCAGCATCGAGGGCGAGCCCGCACGGCGGCGGTGTCCGACCCTGTTGCGAAGTCCCGTCCTTGCTGTATTGTCATGACAGCAGAAAACTGATATCACAATGATAGTAATCACTAGTTGGCCACTTGGTCCACCCGGACGAGCGGCCTCGCCGTCAGGGAGGCAGGCATGGGCGAGCCAGCCATCGAGGTGCGAGGGCTGCGCAAGAGCTTTGACGGGAAGGAGGCCGTGGCCGGGATCGACCTGGACATCGCGGCTGGTTCCCTCGCTGGCCTGGTCGGGCCCAACGGCGCCGGAAAGACCACGTCGCTTTCCATGATGACCGGGCTGCTGCGGCCGGACGCTGGCCGGATTGTGATCAACGGACTTGATGTGTGGGCGGACCCGAGCGCCGCTAAGGCTGTGATCGGAGTCGTTCCGGCCGAGGCCAGGCTTTTCGAGCGGCTGAGCGGTGAGGAAGTCCTGGAATACTCGGGCCGACTGCACGGCCTGCCGGCCGCTGACGCGCGCTCGCGCGCGGCGCAACTGCTTGACATGCTCGACTTGACAGCTGACGCGAAGCGGCTCGTCGCCGACTATTCGACCGGGATGCGCAAGAAGGCCGCACTCGGCTGCGCGCTGATCCACAATCCCCCGGTGTTGTTCCTCGACGAACCGCTTGAGGGAGTGGATCCGATCTCTGCCGACGTGATCCGCCGGCTGCTAACGCGTCTGGTCGGCACCGGTTCCACCGTGCTGTTTTCCAGCCACGTCATGGAACTAGTCGAGCAGATCTGTGACCACGTATCCGTCATCGACAAGGGCAAGATCCTGGCGACCGGCACGACCGACGACGTGCGAGGCGACAAGTCCTTGCAGCAGGCCTTCATCGACCTGGTCGGGCGGCGGCCAACGGACGAGGAGGGGTTGTCGTGGCTCGGCTCCTCGTCGAACTGAAGCTTCGCCTGCTGGCCAACGCCCTGCGCTCGTCCACGGCCGCAAGAGTGTCGTTCCTGGTTAGCACGACGTTCGCTGCGCTAGTCGCGATCGGGACCTTCTTTGTCCTCGCGCAATTGCGCCAGCTGAGCGCGTCGGTCGACCTGACCACGGTCATCTTCAGCATCTTCGCTATCGGCTGGCTGATCGGCCCGATATTTGCCTTCGGCCTGGACGGTACGCTCGACCCGGCGACGATAGCTCTCTATCCCCTCCGCATGCGTCAGCTCGTGATCGGACTGCTCGCCGCCTCAACAGCCGGAGCCTGGCCGGTGGCCAATGTGCTGGGCTTGCTCGGCGTCACCATCGGGCTTGCCAAGGGCGGCCTCGGCGTGCTTGTCGCGCTGATAGCGGTGGTGCTCCAGGTGCTGTTCTGCATCGTGCTGGCGAGGTTCGTGATTACCAGCCTGGCAAGGCTGCTGCGCTCGCGCCGCGGCAAGGACCTCGCCGTATTTCTGGTCGTGCCGATCTTCGCCAGCTTTGAATTCCTCGGCCAGGTGATACCTCGGGCGGCTGCCTCGGGAAGTCTCAGCCCGGCCAGCTTTGCCGGCATTGACAGCTGGATGCGGTGGCTGCCACCGGGACTGGCCGCGCACGCGATTCAGGACGCTTCGACTGGGCATGTTCGCGACGCTGTGATACGCCTCGGCCTGCTGGTGGCCGTCATCATCGTGCTTAGCGTGCTGTGGGTGCGCTCGCTCAGCCGGGCACTGGTCACCCCGGACACTGCTACCTCGTCATCGCGGGTACGCGATGTCGCATTGCCGTTTGCGCGGTACGGCCTTCGAGGCACCGTGGCCGCCCGCTTCCTGAAGTATCAGCGCCGTGACCCGGCATCCCTTGTCTACTGGGCGATTGTCGTCGTGATCATGTTCGTCTGC
The DNA here is from genome assembly GCA_963831615.1 of uncultured Actinomycetota bacterium. GTDB lineage: Bacteria > Actinomycetota > Actinomycetes > Streptosporangiales > Streptosporangiaceae > JAJYUU01. The sequence goes on from CAWHQU010000013.1 coordinate 804,938, forward strand.
TCCGCCAGCATCATCTTCGGCTCGCACCAGCACCCGGCCGTAGTGGTCGCCAGCGCGGTCATTGGCGCCGCGTTCGTCGGCGCGTTCCATGCCAACCCTGTCGGGCTCACCGGACCGTCGTTCGTATTCGAGGCGATGGCGCTGGCCTGCCGCCGCGAGCTGCGTTCCTATTACTCCGGCCAGGACATCGTGTTCGCCGTGATCGCGATACCACTCCTTACTGGAGTACCAATCGGCATCGCAGTGCTGGGCAGGGAACTCAGCGAGGGCTTCGTTGCCGCCGCGGTAGGCCTGGCCGGACTCGGCGCGGCCCTGGCGATGAGCAACATCTTCAGCGTCGCGTTGCCGTATCCCATGCAGAAACGAGCCGGCAGCCCGATGCCACAGCAGGCTCAGGGATACAACGGGTACGCCTTCGGCGCCATGATTGGCACGGTCGCGTCCGTCGCGGTGGCCGTCATCCCGGTGATCATCCTCGGCAACCTGACCATCAACGTTGCCGCGGCGGTCAGGCTACCGGTGCTGTTCGGGTGCGCTGCCGCCTACGGCTTCGCGCTGGCCTGGCTCGGCGTGCGAGCCGCCGCCGCAGCGGCCGAGGGCAAGCTGCCCGAACTGTGTCAGGTCGCCATGCGCACCAGCCTGTAGCCCTGTCGATGGTTCGCGGCGCCAGGTTCAGGGTTCGAGCGCAGGTACCAGAGATGCGGCCATCGCATCGCGTCGCAATCATGTCAAGCTCATGTTGATGCGCGCGATACCCAGAGCCCCTGTAGTCATCATTCTCGCCCTGATCGTCACTGTGACCCCGCTGATCACCGCCTGCGGAGCGGCAGGTCCGACCGCCCCGCGTGCCACCTCGGCGAGCTGCTTTGCGTTCGGAGTTCAGGCGCTCAAGCGGCAGGAGACGGTCACTCGCATGCCGGCGGCCTGTGCCGGACTCAGCCGCGAGCAGGTCAATGCTGCCGTCGGGCGAGCACTTCGGGAAGTAGTCGGGCCGCTGGCCAAAGCACCGTTCCGCAGCCGCGCGCTTGCCGAAAGTCGCTACCTGGCCGATCTAGTCCAATCGGTGCCCGCCGCGCGGCCGTCGGCATATCGCGCCACACCAGCGCCCGGTGGAACCGGCCTCCCCGCCAGCCTGGCGGCCCTGGCTTGCTGGATACTCACCGCGACCGCCGGCCTGTACCTGCTGGCCGGCTGGCTGACCCGGACGCGCTCAGGCCGGCGCCGGTTCCGCGCCGCAAGCATGCCGCCCGCAGTGATCGGCGGCCACGCAGGTCTCGGCCTCGCCGGGCTCGGAGTCTGGATCGCGTTCATGACAACCGCTGAGCAAGCCCTTGGCTGGACTGCGGTCGGCACGACGTTCCTGGTCGCCGGGCTCGGCATGGCCACGCTCCTCACCGCAGTGCCAGAACCGCAGCCGTCAGACACCGCGACCGCCGCTGCCATGGCGGCGGGCACCGCGCCTGGCAGTATGACCACGGTCGTTGGGACGACGACCAGCACCAAGACCGCAGGTACGCAAACGCCCGGCGGCCGACCGCCTGTGCTCGTCATCGCCCTGCACGGGGCGCTGGCAACGGTCACGATCCTGCTCGTGCTGCTCGCCGTGATCGGTGCCGGCTGAGCTAATCCATAGGCAGTCAGGCCTCGCTCGACGCTGCCCATAGGTTGATGCCGGCGTCGACCGCTTGCTTGTCGATAGCCGCAAGTTCCTCGGAGCTGAACTCCGAGCGCCCGACGGCAGCGAGATTCTCCTCGAGCTGGCCGACGCTACTGGCGCCAATCAGCGCGGACGTGACGCGCGGGTCGCGCAGCACCCAGGACAGGGCCATCTGGGCCAGCGACTGGCCGCGCGCACGAGCGAGCTGGTTGAGCGCCCGTACGTGCGCAAGGTTCGCGTCGCTGATCTGGTCGGCGGAGAGCGAATCGCCGCGGCTGGCCCGCGATCCGGCTGGGATGCCATCTAGGTACTTGGTGGTCAGCAATCCCTGAGCCAGCGGCGAGAATGCGATGCAGCCGATCCCTTCCTGGCCTAGCACGTCGAGCAGGCCGCCCTCGATCCACCGGTTGAGCAGGGAGTAGGAGGGCTGATGGATGAGCAGCGGGGTGCCCATCTGGCGCAGAATCGCAGCCGCCTCCGCAGTGTGCTCCGCCGAGTAGGACGAGATGCCGGCGTAGAGTGCGCGTCCCGATCTGACAGCGGTGTCGAGGGCGCCCATGGTCTCTTCCAGCGGCGTTTCCGGATCGAACCGGTGGCTGTAGAAGATGTCGACATAGTCCAGTCCCATCCTGGACAGCGACTGGTCCAGGCTGGCCAGCAGGTACTTCCGCGATCCAAACTCGCCGTAAGGGCCGGGCCACATTTCCCAGCCGGCCTTGGAGGAGATGACCATCTCATCCCGGTAGCGGCGCAGGTCGCTGCGCATGATCGCGCCGAAGTTCTCCTCGGCCGACCCGTACGGCGGGCCGTAGCTGGCGAACGAGTCAGGTACGGCAAGCCGCGCCTGGTCTCCGTAGTTGTTGGCCAGGTCGAAGTGGGTTACTCCCAGGTCGAACGCCCTCAGGATGATTGACCGCTGAGTCGCCAGAGGCGTCTCCGGGCCGAAGTTCTGCCATAGGCCCAGCGAGATTTCAGGAAGCTTGAGCCCGCTGCGTCCGCTGCGGCGGTAGGGCATCTTGTCGGCGTATCTGTCGGGGGCTGCGGCATAAGTCATAGCCACGAGTCTGCCATCGCCCGGGCCGTGCGAACGAGTCGGCCCGGGCAGCCAGAAGTCAGCGTCGCAAGGCTGCGTCGACTCCCGCAATCGTCCCGGAGCCGACCGTGATCACCGTGCCCGAGCTCGACGAGGGCGCATCGTCCCACCATTGAGTCGCGAAACCCGTGTCGCCACATCCGGTGCTGAACTTGATCTTGTACTGGCCGGGTGGCAGGTCGAGCAGCCGGTACCGTCCGCTGCGCATAGTAATAGCCACATCAGGAGCAGGACCTTGGCCGGAGACCGGATCTACCCCCGCCTGGAACGGGAGCGCACTGACGCATTCGCCGGCGACGCCAGTGCCGGCCTGGTTCGTCACGGCGCCTTCGATGCCGCCGACCGGCCGCAACGTCGCGCTGACACCGCTGGTCGCTTCTCCCGCCGAGACAGTAACCAGACTGGCGGATTCCCGGCTGGCTTGCTGGTCGTACCACTGCCCGGCCAGATCCGGGACACCGAGGTCATAGAAGTCGCAGGACGGATCGCCCAGCTCGACCTGGTAGGTCCCAGCCGCCAGGCCGGGCATCTGGTAGCTGCCGTCGGCATCTGTCCACACCAGCGGGTAGCTGTTAGCCGGGTTCGTGGGCACCGCGAGTACACAGGCCTGATCCTGCGGGCCAGGCAGGCCGGACTGCCCCGTCACCGTTCCCTCGATTGACCCGCCGGCCGCGAGTTCGACGTTGACACCGGTGACGGCGTGCGGCGCGACCACTCTCACCCGGCCGGGCAGCGTCACCGAGGCCAGGTCAGGCGCTTCGGCAAAGCAATCGGAGAAGGACACCGAGTAGCGCCCGTTGCCCAGGCTGCCGAGGGTGTAATGCCCGCGCTTGTTCGTAGCGGTCAGGCCGTAGGACTGAGACGCGGGGTCGTAGGCTTCCACGCAGGTACCGTTGGCCGGCGCGCTGGCCGGACCAGTGACCTTCCCGGAAATGGTGCCGCCTGTCGTCAGCACCGCGTTGACCTTCGCGGTCGCCTTGCCAGCGCGCACGATGACGGGCGTGCCGAAGGCCTCGGTGTGGGTGCCGTGATACCACTGGCTGCCGTCTGTGCCGCCAAGGCAGTCGCTGAACTGCACCAGATAGCGCCCTGGCGCGAGCTGTCCGACCACGTAGCGGCCGTGGTGGTCAGTCACTGTGCCGCCGTCGATCGGGTTAATGAACTGTCCGTTCCGGGCGCTGGCCACGTCGACGCAGACGTTGGCAAGGGAATGCCGGCTGGAATTGACAACCGCCCCGGCAATGCTGCCCGCCGGACTGAGTATCTGGTTAAGGCGCGTGGTCACGCCCGGGTTGATCGCGAGGTATTCAGCGGTAGTCGAGTCAGGCTCCTGGTTGAACCACTGGTCGGCGTACGCGGCCCTCACCGCAATCGAAGGAAACCTGGTACTCGCCAGGTGACAGGTCCGGCAACTGATACTTACCGCCGTGGATACTGAATCCGGCCGCAGTGAAACTACCCGGGTCCAGCGAGTTGGGCTGTGCGACCAGGCCGATGCACTCGCCGCCCTTCACGGGCCGGCCGTCCGTCGAGGTGAGGACCCCAGCCAGAGTGCCGCCAGGTCGCAAGGTGACGTCCACGTTCTCGTCGATCTTGCCTGCGCTGAACGTCAGCGGGTTAGCCGAGTCGCTATCCGGTTCGTTGTCGTACCACTGCGGCGCCAGGCTACCCGGGCTCCCGCAATCAGTCTCGAAGTACACCGGGTATTTGCCCGGTACCACGGGGCCGATCGAATAGCTGCCATCAGGGTTGGTAAACGCGTAGTCATTGTTGCGGTCACCGATCGTGACGCAGACCGAGCCAACTGGCTTGCCGGCCGAGTCTCTGACGATCCCCGAGATGCCGGCCGCCGGACGCAGATACGCGTCGACACCCGCACGCGTCTGGCCCGCCCGCAGCGACACGGTTCGTTGCGCCGGCAGGTAACTGGCGCTGATGAACCCAGAGCAGGTCGGGTCGAAGGAAACCTGGTAGGCGCCGGTGTCCAGCCCCTCAATGCGGTAGGAGCCGTCCCTGGCAGTCTTCGCGTCACCGTAGTCGCCGCGATCGTCCTCGGCGCTGACACACACTCCCTTAAGCGGCTTCGCGCTCGCGGTTCTGGCTCTGACGGTGCCGGTGACGGCGCCACCAGGCACCAGCGTGGCGTCAATGTCAGCTACCACCCGGGTGCCGGTGATCTTGATGAGCCTGGCGTGTTCCGGCGATGGCTTATCGCGCCACCACTGCGCGGCGAAATTGCCCTTCGCTCCGCAGCCGACCGTGAACTGGACCTGGTAACCGCCGGGGAACAGGCCGCGCAGCGCGTACGCACCTGTCCGGCTAGAGACCGATGCCACGTTGACGTAATAGAAATTGTTGAGGACAAAGCCGGTGTAGAAGTTGATGCAGATGCCGCTCACTGGCTTCCCGGCTGCACTCCGCACGATCCCGGAGATAGCGCCCCCCAGCTTCAGCCTGCCGTCCACCGGGGCGGTGTCTTTCCCGGCTCGCACCCGCACGGCCGTCACCTTGTTCGTGGCATAAGGCGAGGTAACGAAGGGGTACCACTGCGGCAGCCAGTTGGCGTCGCTCAGGCACGACCGGTTGCCGGTGCGGAATAGCACCAAGTATCTGCCGGGCCGGAGGCCGCGGATCACGTACCTGCCCGTGCTCGATGTCGTCGCCCGCGCCGCTGGCGCCGACGCCCCGCCGACAGGTTTGTAGGCGAACGCGCAGATGTCACGCAGCGGATGGCCGCGACCGGTCACCCGCCCGGAGATACTCCCCGTCCTGGTCGCGGCACTGGCGCGCTCGGCCTGCAGCAGGCCAGTAGCCAGGGCAGGCGCAGCGGTTTGCCACGCCCGGGCGGACGTGGCCGTCGTTACCCGCCCCGCCAGCACGGTGACCACCGGCGGCAAGCCCGGCCAGGCGTAGCTCATTGGTGCTGGCCCGCCGCCGTCCGCGACGCCCGGGCAACCGCCGACGCGGAGCCGGTAGCCGCCCGGCTGCAGGCCGCTCATGCGGTAACGGCCGGCCGGCTGGCTCATCACGGTCTTCGAACCGGCAGGCCCGGTCGCCGTGACACATGCACCGCCGGCCGGCTCCCCCGCGATCCCCTGGATCATTCCGGTGATGACGCCGGTCGTCGTGGCCGGACCAGCTCCGGCCAGCGGGAGGCTTCCGCCACGTCGGCTGGCGAGCAACTTGCGCACGGCCATGGTCCGGGCAAGCGGTCCGCCCGGAACAGCCGGATTCCCGGCGAGCTTCGCGCGGGCCAGACCCGGCCGACTTGAAATGGCCTGGCTCGCTGGTGCCAGCGCCGCGATAAGTCCGGCTGCCAGCACAGCAGCCGCCACAGCTAATCCGACGCGCCAGATCCTGTCCGCCGATGCCCTCATCGAAGCCTCCGGTGTCCGGGTGGAAATGGCACGCGCCGGGCCGCAAAGATCCCGATGAACGTCGCAAACCCCGGCGATGCTAGTGGATCGCCGCTGTGCCCGCCATAGCCTGAAGCGGGCCATGACTCTCTGCAGTCAGTTTGAGGTCGCGGACCGTGGACGGCGCGAGAGGGTCGGCAACCTGAGCCCGGGGTCGCGATAATGACCGGGTGGACCTCACCGCCAAGCTTCAGATCAAGCCAGGAACACAGGTTGCGGTCGTTGCGGGCCCGGCCGACGGGCCGGACCTGTCCAGCCTCGGCCAGCTGACGACCGACCCAGCGCAGGCCGGCGCCGTCATCGCGTTCGCCCGGCAGCGCGCCGACCTCACCAGGGCCGCCAGCCCGGCCATCGACGCGGCTCGCGACGACAGGCTGGCATGGATCGCCTACCCCAAGGCCGGCCAGCTCGGCACCGACATCAACCGGGACTCGCTCGCCGCCGCAGTCGCAGAACTTGGCGTCCGCCCTGTCCGGCAAGTGTCGCTCGACCAGGTCTGGTCTGCGCTGCGCTTCAGGCCAGCCTGAACCAGCTGAGCCCCATGATCGTAAGGGCGGGATTTCGGTTGCACGCGAGCGCGCGAACACGCCCGGAGCAATGCAGCTCGCGCGACCCGAAGTCACCAGCGTCGCGGCGCGTGGTCTTGCGCATCGCGCGCCCTCTTGGCGTACGGTGATCGGGAGCCGAGCCCTCGAGGAGACACCGTGCAGGTTCCCGTGCTCGACACCAGGAACAGCTTCGCCCAGCAGCTTTTCGCGCCGCTGCCGGAACGCTACGACCGGCTCGCGGAGATCTTGTCGTTCGGCCAGAACGGCCGCTGGCGCAGGGCGATGGTCGACCATCTCATCGACGCGCCAGCCGGCGCCGACCGCGTGGTGCTCGACGTCGCGGCCGGAACGGCCGGGGTTTCGCTGCAGATTGCCGCCCGCACCGGCGCTCGGGTCATCGGCCTGGACCTGACCCAGCAGATGCTCCGGCAGGGCGCGCAGAACATCGCGGCTGCCGGCGCGGTCAGCCGCGTTTCTCTCGTCAATGCCAGGGCGGAGCAGATCCCGTTGCCAGACGCGTCTGTCGACGCGCTCACCTTCACTTACCTGCTCAGATACGTCAGCGATCCGCAGGCGACGCTGGCCGAACTGGCGCGGGTAGTGCGGCCGGGAGGCACCGTGGCGAGCCTGGAGTTCTACGTCCCGCCGTCACCGTTCTGGCGGTTCTGGTGGCAGGCCTACACCGCACTGGTGCTGCCGGCTGGCGGCTTGATTACTGGCGGCAGGCAGTGGTACGACGTCGGGCGCTTCCTCGGCCCGAGCATCAGCGGCCATTACCGCAAGTACCCGATCGACTGGACGGTGCGCGCCTGGCAGCAAGCCGGGCTGCGCGATGTCGGGTACCGGGTGATGAGCCTCGGCGGCGGCCTGGTCATGTGGGGAACCCGGGCGGGTGACTGACGACAGCGCAGCGCCCGGCACTGCCGCACGACCTGCGTTCTATGCCGCTCGTCCCGGCCGCTGGCGCGACTGGTGGACGCTATTGCATCCGCCGTATACCGCCTGGCACCTGTCTTACGTCGTCATCGGCGCCTCGCTCGCGCCGCGGGTAACGCTGGTTCCGCTGCTAGCCGCCCTGATCGCCTTCTTCCTTGCCGTGGGCCTGGCCGCGCACGCGCTGGACGAATACCACGGGCGCCCGCTCCGGACGGAGATCCCCGGTGCGGTGCTGCTTGCCGTCGCGGGGCTTGGCCTGGCCGGAGCGGTAGCGCTGGGAGTGGCCGGGACGCTCCGGGTGGGCTGGGCGTTAATCCCCTTCATGCTCGTCGGCCCGCTGCTGGTGGTGGCCTATAACGCCGAACTGTTCGGCGGCATCGTGCACACCGATGCGGGGTTCGCGGCTGCATGGGGCGCGTTCCCGCTGCTGACCGCGTATGTGGCCCAGACCGGCAGGCTCTCCGCGGGCTCGGTGCTGGCCGCCGGCGCGGCGTTCGGCATGTCGGCGGCGCAGCGCAGCCTCAGCACCCCGGCCAGGCTCCTGCGCCGCCGGGCAACGGGCGTCACGGGCAACGTCACACTGGCCGATGGCCAGGTGCTCGCGCTCGATGCCGGCCGGCTCCTGGAACCGCTGGAACGAGCGTTGCGGGCTATGTCCTGGAGCGTCGTGCTGCTCGCTGCCGCGCTGGCCGTAGCGCGCCTGCACTAACCGGGGCGCGGAGAGCGGCGTGCTCAGAGCACTTCATGCCGCTGGAGGTAGTTCAGGGCGATCCAGCCGAGCACCGCCGGCAGGTAGAAGGTAACGAGCCGGAAGAGAAGGACCGCGCTCAGTGCGTACGCAGTCGGCACGCGCGCGACCGCTGTCAGCGCGGCCGACAAGACCGTCTCGGTCACGCCGATGCCGCCCGGCAACGGCACCACCGAACTCACCGCACTTCCCGTCAGGTACACGACCCCGACGGCAAAGAACTGGGCGTGGCTGCCGACGGCTAGCACGGAAACTTCCAGGCACACGATGTAGCCGAAGGTAAGCAACAGTGCGCCGCCGACGCCCTCGGCGAGCTTGGCCGGGCGCTGCGCGATATCGAGAAGCCGAGGGATGACCTGACCGAGCGCCGGAGCCACCCGTGAGCGGACCAGCCTGCGGCCGGCCGGCAGCGCCATTATCGCGAGCACTACCGCGCCGACCGCGGCAAGCGCGATGTACGACCAGCTCGGCGGCGGCCTGATCGATTTGCTGGGCGAGCCTCCGGTCAGCACGATGAAGACGACCAGGAGTAGCAGATGCAGGACGAACGCGAAAACCTGAGACACGCCCACGCTCGACGCGGAGTCGGCCGGGCTGATCTTGGCCTTGTTCAGGTAGCGGATGTTCAGGGCCACGCCACCTACCGCGGCCGGGGTCACCAGCGTGACGAAGTTCCCGGCTAGCTGGACCAGCAAGGTCCGGACGAATCTCAGCTTCTCCAGCACGAACCCGGATAGCGAGAATGCTGCCCCGACGTAGGTGACCGCTGACAATGCCAGAGCCGCCAGCACCCAGCGCCAGTCCGCGTGCCTGAGCACCGGGATGAAGTGGCGCCGGTTGAACTGCCCGATCAAGAGGTAAGCCGCGATGACCGCCGCGACCAGGGTGATAACGGCGCGCGGCCGGATGCGCTCGAGTTGCTCAGGCGGCACCTCGGCATCTGGCGAACTGCCGACAAATCGCTTCCGCAAGATCGGCAGCACGTCCTTATGGCGCCGCAGCGCGGTCCTGGTCGTACGGTGCAGTACCACCGGCTGCAGCAGTGGCACGAGGCTGGCCACGGCAGCTGAGCCGAGTTTGCGCCGGGCCAGGGCCGCGGACCGCTCCGGCCCCACTACGAGCGCCATGGTCACGGTGAGCTGCGCGAGATCCAGCCGGATCTGCAGGTCGCTGGCCGCGACGTCGCCGTCGCCAGGCTCCAGCAGCGTTACCCGCGCACCGTCGCGCGATAGCAGGATGTGCTGAGGAGTCAGTGACCGGTGCGTCACTCGCCGGCGGTGCAGCACCAGGACGGCTTCCCACACCCGGCTTAGCTGCTCATCGGATGGCGGCCTGGTGAGCTGGGCCAGCGTCGTTCCGTCCAGGTGGCGGGTCGCGATGGCGGCAGCTTCCGGGGCCACCCGGACAGCCGCTTCGAGCTTGGGGGTCGAGACCCCCGCGTCTTCGACCGCGTAGGTCATCAGGGCGCGCCGTTCAACCGCCCGGCTCACGGTCAGCGGCGCGCTCCGGGATACCTGGTTCGTCAGCCGCAGCCGGCGATAGATGCGATAGAACGCGTCGGCCGCTTGCTGATCCCGGTCGAACACCGTGACATCCAGCCACGAACCGTCCTGTGCCCTGGCGGCGTAGCTCCGGTTCTCCGTCTCGGTATTAGGCAGCCGCCTGATTTCCACCAACGGCACCGCAGCCTCGCTGAGCGCGGCGGCAATCTCGGCCGCCGCCGGCCGTTCGGTATTCGTGCCGATCAGGTAGCGCAATCCGGAGCCGACGGCTGAGCCGATCAGCAGCGTGATCAGCAACGACAGGATAGTGGCGTGGTTATCCACCAGGCTGGTGACGAAGTAGAAGGTGATCGCCAGGGCGAACCAGGTCCGCCAGCGCGGCCTCCCGGTCATGCCGATGACAGTCAGGTAGCCGACCAGCCCGGCCAGGCTTGTATCGAGTGCACTGCCGGCATGGGCCAGCGCGTGATACAGGTCCGCCAGCGCAGCCACCGAGAGGATCGCGTTGCAGGCGACCGTGACCCCAGCGGCTACGAGCCCGATGGCGAGCGCCTCGGCCAGGCGCCTGAACTGGCGGCTCATGACCAAATGAACCGCCAGCGCCACCGGAAGCACGAACAGAGCGGCGATGGCGAGCGAGTGCAGTGAGGTGATCAGGGCCCTGCCCAGGTGACTGCTGGTCGCGACGATGTCCTTCTCGACGGCAATCGCCGTGGCCTTGCCGAGCAGCGCGATGCCGACAAGTAGCGCAATCTCGGTGCCGGCGGTGACGCACCGGAGCAGGTCCGTCGGCAGCCTGATGCGGGACTCAGGCTCGTCTTCGACGATCAGGGCGGCCGCCAGTTCGGCCGGGCCCGACCCGTTCGCTCCCAGGGTGACTGTCGCCGCATCGCGAACGCGAGAAGGCGGTCCGGACGATGCAGCCGCCGGACCGTCAGGCGCCGCCGCGGGGCCCTCGGGGGCTTCCTCCGGCGGCCGTCGCCGCGACAGCCTCATCTGCAGATGCTTTCACCTCGGCGGTCAAGGACAAAAGGTGCCCCGCGCTAGCTGTGGCGTAACGTGCCCACGCGGTGCAAACAGCCGTTACCGCCGCGCTCGCAGCCGAGGGCCGTCGTGCTACAGGATGTCATATCAGCACTCACCAGGGCCTCAGCTGACGGGCAACCCGGAGCGCGTTACCTGACCGCTGCGACCCGATCGCGGCTCAGCGCGGCGGCCAGCCGCGCGGCCGCGGCCAGCGCGAGCGCCATGATCAGCAGTTCACCGCCGTCAACCAGGCCAGGCCTGAACAAACCAGCTGGCGCTCCCCCTTGCCCCACGACCCAGATCGTCGCGCCGCCCAGGAAGACGCTGGCCGCCAGGCAGGCTCCGCGGGCGAGCAGCGTCATGTAGCGGAGCAGACCGCCGGCCAGCCCCAGCCGCCGGATGACCGTAGCGACCGCGATGATCAAGGTGACCGCGGCAACCGGGCTCGCGGCCATCCAGCCCAGTTCCCCAGCCGGGAACCGGCTCAGCAACGCCGGGTGTACCCAGAACGACGACACCGACAGAGTCGACGACCAGCCGAAGGCCGCAATGCCGCCTGGTACCAGGCTGTGCTCAGCCCCGGTACCCCCCGTTCCCGGCCAGGAATTCTGAAAATGCCGCGCGCCCATGATGAGCGCGACCGTGCAAGCCAGCGCCAGTCCGGCCGGCCGCGCCAGCCGGCCGTCCCTGCGGGCGGCGGCGAGCAGGACGCGCACCAGGACGGGAACGCCCGCTGCCAGGCCGGTGATCGCGATGCACGCGGCCGCGACGGTCATGAGGACGGTGGCACCGGCGACTGACGATGATCCCGGCGAAACCCATTGCCACCCGGTGGCGAGCTGAGCCAGCATGGCGACGCCAAACGCGGCGAACGTGGCCAGGGCACAGCCGAGCGTGGCCAGCTGCACGGCGGCCGGGTGCGCTCGCGCGGTGAGGCCGGTGGCGGCGACCCTGGCGAGCAGTCCGTGCGCTGCCACGTCGGCGTTGCGGCGCCAGTTCTGAGGGTGCTCCGCGAAGTCGGCCAGCAGCAGTTCGGCGAACTCTTCGCCGTAGCGGGCCCGCCAGGAGGGCGGGTACCAGCGCAGCAGCCGGGCTGCCCGGCGCTCGGCTGCTACCTCGACTGTCATGCAGCCCCCCAGCTTCGCGACAGTCGTCGCAACCCGACATCGGCCACCCTGCGCTGATCGGCAAGGTGCGCCCGCAGCGCCTGCGCCCCCGCCGCCGTCAGCTGGTACGGACGCCGTCTGTCCTCGCTCGGCAGCGCCTCGATGAAGCCCTGACCTTCCAGCCTGCTGAGCGCCTCGTACAGGGTGCCCGGAGCGAGCCTGACGCTGGCGAACTGCTCAATGTCCTTGGTCAGCGCGTACCCGTGCTTCGGACCGTCGGCCAGGCTTGACAGGATCAGCGTGGCCGGGCCTGCGTAGCGGCCGAAGGTGACGAGCTGGGCGTCTTCGGGTGAGCTGTGCCCTGGCGACGAGTCGGCCATAGCATCATCGTATATCGCCGGACGATGGATCGGCGCGCGGATATTCAGCTGAACTTGCCTAGCCACGGACGTCGCCCGGAAGAAGGTATGGCAGCCGCTCCCGCAAGAACGAGCGCGGGAATTCGGCGCGCATCCGCCACAGTCCGGCGTCGATGACGAAGTGTGCCATCACGACGCCGAGGAACAGCCCGTACACCCATCGCAGGGCAGGTCCCGCGGCGAGCTGATCGGAAGCGACTGACAGCGCGGCGCCGCCGAGCAGGGCAATATTGGCCAGTGCCGCCAGCGCGAGGATGCGGGCGCCCCGGTTGCCAGCTCCGGAGGCGGCTTCCGGGCTGGCTTCCGGCCGGCTTCCGAGGCGGCCGCGAGCAGGGCCATGAGCAGCAGGTACTGCAGTCCGTGTGCGACTGTCAGGCCGGCCACAGCCGCGTACGGGGAAGAGAACAGGAACACTGGCAAGCTGAACGTCAGCGCCGTCAGGTAGACCGTGCACAAAGCGACCGGACGCTGCGAACGCGGCCTCGCCAGCAGGCAGCCGGTTCCGGCGGCGACGCAGACGGCGAACGCGATCGCCGCGACTGGCGTTAGCGCGGGGACCGGCGGCCGGATCGGCAACTGCAACAGGCCCGGACGCCCGGCCAGGCCGGCGATCCCTGCCAGGCCCGCGCCGATGAGGGCCCGCCGCTCGGCAGAACTCAGCGGTGCCAGCCGCTTGGCCGCGGCGCACAGTGCGGCTAGGCCCAGATTCTGCTTCTGGTAGTGGAAGAACTGCCAGCCGAAGTAGGGCAGCAGCAGCCAGTAGAGCGCGGCGCGCGGCATGGTGGCGGCGATTGTGCAGGCCCCGGCAATCAGCGCAATCGGCCACCAGATGTAGCGGGCGCGGTGCCGACGCATGTGCGCTCGCACCTCCGGCACCGTGTAGAACCAGCCTGTCGAGGCAACGTGTACCGACGAGCCAATGAACAGCAGGAACGCGAGCCCCTCCGGTGCCGGGGCGCCAGCGGGCGGGGCCAGTGCTATCGCCGCGCCGGCTGCGCCGAGGGTGAGGATCACTGTCCCGGCGAGCCAGGCTCGCGCGCGGGGGGACGCGTCAGGCTCGGCAGGGCGCGCCGGCCGGACGAGTTCAGCCACCACCGCAGCCCCCGGTGGCTGACGCCGCGTTCGCCGCCATCGCGATCAGCACCACAAGCGCGATGAGGGCTGATACCGGAATCAGCAGAATCAAGACCGCGGCGGCCGGGCTCCGCCGGGCAGGCGCGGTGCATTCCGGGGCCGTGTGCATCTCAGGGCCGGCCATCTCATCGGTGTGCATCTCAGGGCCGGCCATCTCATCCGTGCGCGTCTCAACGGCGTGCATCTCATCCGTGTGCATCTCACCGGCATGCATCTCAGCGGTGTGCATCTCACCGGCATGTATCTCAGCGGTGTGCATCTGAGCGGCGTGCATCTGAGCGGTGTGCATCTGATCGGTCATGACTGCGATGCTAGATCGGATGCCGATATACCGTCAACCGATATTTCGCTTGCCGGACTAGGCCGGCCGTTGCTCAGGGCTCCGGAGCGGCGGCCGACGGGCACGGCTGACGCGTCCAGCTCGCCGACAGCACGCGGAACGCGGAATGCGGCTTGCCGAAGATGCGACCGGCGGGCGCGGCGCGATGATAGGGAGATGGTCGATCTCATCCTCCGCAACGCCCGGCTGGCCGGCCAGCAGACGCTTACTGACCTGTACCTGGCCGATGGCGTGATTACCGCGATGGCCGGCTCCCCCGAAGCCGGACCCGCGGCCGGCGGCGGCACAGTTTCTCGTGACAGCTCCGTCTCCGGAGACAACTCCGTGTCCGGCGACAGCTCTCCGGCCGGGGACGGCACGGGAGCACCGGAAACCATCGACCTGGGCGGCCGGCTCGTAACGCCGCCGCTAGTGGAGCCGCACATCCACCTGGACGCCGTACTCACCGTCGGCCAGCCACGGCCCAACGTCTCCGGCTCGTTGTTCGAGGGCATCGCGGTCTGGGCCGAGCGGGTCGCCGACCTGACTTACGACGACGTCCAGTCCCGGGTGCGGCAGGTGCTGCGGTGGCAGCTAGCCTGCGGCGTTCAGCACGTCCGCAGTCACGTCGACGTCTGCGATCCCGAGCTGACCGCGCTACGTGCCCTGATCGACCTGCGCGATGAGGTCCGCGGCTTGATCGACTTGCAGCTCGTCGCGTTCCCGCAGCAGGGCATCTTCGGCTTCGATGGCGGCCCCGACCTGATGCGTCGCGCCGCCGAGCTCGGCGCGGACGTGATCGGCGGCATCCCGCATTACGAGCTGACTCGCGAGGATGGCGTCGAGTCGGTGAAATTCGCGCTGGCCCTGGCCGACGAGCACGGCCTGGCAGTCGACATCCACTGCGACGAGACCGACGATGATCATTCGCGGTTCGTCGAGGTCATGGCTGCCGAAACGATAAAACGCGGGATGTCAGGCAGGGTCACCGCAAGCCACACCACGGCAATGCATTCCTACAACGGCGCGTATGCCTACCGCGTGATCAGCAATATCGCCAGGGCCGGACTGCACATGGTGACCAACCCGCTGGACAGCTCGGTGCTGCAGGGGCGGTTTGATACCGGTCCAGTCCGCCGCGGCCTGACCAGGGTGAAGCAACTTCAGGAGGCTGGCGTCAACGTTTGCGTCGGCCACGATTCGGTGATGGACCCGTGGTATCCGCTCGGTTACGGCGATCCGCTCCAGGCGGCGTTCGTGCTCGTGCACCTCGGCCAGATGTCCGGCGACGCCGAACTGCAGCGGCTGATCGAAATGATCACGGTCAACCCGGCCGCCGCCCTCGACATCGCCGATTACGGGCTGCGCGCCGGTGGCCCTGCCGATCTCGTGGTCTTCGACGCGCCGTCCGAGGCCGACGCGCTGCGCCTGATCGCGCCCCGCTTGCTGGTGCTGCGGCGCGGGAAAGTCGTAGCACGCGCCACGCCTGCTCAGCACACGGTGAGCTGGCTCGGCACCGAGGAACCCGTCACCTTCCTGCGGCTGTAGCAGCCTGGAGTATTGTATCTACATACCTGTAGAAGTCCAGGCAGTGCGCGTCCTTCGCGCACCGTGCGAAGGGCCTTCATGGACTCGTTTCTTACCCACGCCGGATACGCCGCGGTCATCTTGTTCGGCTTCCTTGAGGCATGCTGCATTCCGATCCCCTCCGAGATCACATTCGGCTTCGCCGGCGTGCTGGCCTTTGAGGGTCACCTCAACCTGGCCGTGGTGATCATCGTCGGCACCATCGCCGAGGTGGCCGGCTCTTACGTCTCCTACGGGGTCGGCCGCGTCGCCGAGCGCCCGCTCATCGAGAAATTCGGCCGTTACCTGCTGATTACCAGGTCGGACATTGACCGGGCTGAGCGCTTCCTGGCCGGCCGCGGCGCCTGGGCGATCCCGCTAGGCAGGGCGCTGCCGTTCGTCCGCTCGTTTACCTCGGTGGTGGCCGGCCTGACCGGCGTGCCCGCGCTCCGGTTCGGGATTCTGAGCGTGATCGGCACTGCGGTGTACGCGAGCGTGATCGCAGGAATCGGATACGGAGTCGGTTCGGCCTGGCACAGCGTCGCTCGTGACCTGTCGGTGGCCGGGTATGTGCTAGCCGTCGTCGCGGTCGCCGCGATCGCCGCCTTCATCATCATCAGGCTGCGCCAGCAGCGGCGCGAGGACCATGAGGCCGAAGCCCAGCGGATCCCTGACGGAGCGCCGCGCCCCTGACCGCGCGCACCGCCCTTGACCGCGCGCACCGCCCCTGACCGCGCGCACCGCCCCTGACCGCGCGCACCGCCCCTGACCGCGCGCGCTGCGCCCCTCAACGCGCGACTTAGCATCCGAAACGGTCCTCACAGATCGGGCATAACCGCCGATAAGGTCTGGATCGAAGGGCAGGATCGGATGCTAAGTCAGGATCGAGGAAACGCAATACGTACAACTCAGGACAACGCCGCCGCCTGCGCGAACTCCACCATCGCGTGCAGGTCCCCCGCGGCGTGCAGGGCGGCCATCCCGCACACTGCCAGCAGCGCGACCGTCACGGCTTGTAGCAGGATGCTGCGCTTCGGTGGCGGGCCGAGCAGCGCATTAACCCGGCGCGGGATCGAGCCGCGGCGACTGAGCTGCCCTGCGCCGGTCAGGCCGGCAAGCACCGCCGCTGAGCCAGCCCGCCGGGCCGGAGCATCCGCGGCCGCGAGCGCCGCTTTCGCGATCGTGTGCGCGACGAGAGTCCGGTTGCCGGTAACCAGCGCCGCACGCTCATCGGCCCAGCGCTCCACGCTGTAACTGACCGCTGCGGACAACGGGCGCAGCAGCGGATTGGCCGCGGCGGACAACCGCGCTAGCGCCGCGAACAAGTAGTGAAAACCCGACACGTGCGTCCGCTCGTGAGCTAGCAGGACCTGGCATTCAGGCTCGGTGAGAGCGTCCAGCATCCCCGAGGTGATCACGATCCGGCCCGGCAGGCCGGGAACCGCGTACGCGTCGATGCTGTCGTCCATGATCGTGACGACCTGACCGTCACCCGCAAGGCCCGGCCTGCCCGGCACCCCAGTCCTGACTGCCGGCCGGGCCCCGCCTGCCAGACCCGCCCTGCCCGCCAGGCCCGCCGTGCCCGCCAGCCGGCCCGCCTCCCGGTGCGCGGCCACCAGGGCCGCCGTCCGCAGCCACGTCGCTCGCAGCGCGTTAAGCGCGGCGGCGCCGAACAGGCCCGCGGCGATGACGCCGACGAACAGCGGCGCCGGATACAGGCGAATGAAGGTCCGAAGCGACATGCCGCCAAGGGAGTCCACCACGGGGAACCGCATGGCCGCGGCCATCGCGAGCAATCCCAGCGCCGCGCAGCTCGTTCCCGCCATGACTACGGCGCCGACGGTCAGCAGCCACGTTGCGGCCCGCGGCGGCAGGCGTTCGGCCAGTGGCCACGCGCCGACGGCCGCCAGCACGGACATGGCGATCGGCAGGTAGATCAGGACTCGCACGGCAGGCCTATCCGGGGCCAGGGTTCTGCTCGCCCGCGAGCATCCGGCGCAGCACTTGTTCGTCCGCCGGCGACAGGCCGGACACGAAGCGGGCAAGCACTGTCTCCCGGTCTGCCTCGGCATCCAGGACGCCGCGCATCCGCCGGGCCGCCAGCCCGGGCACGTCAGCAACCGGTGCGTAGGAGTACGCCCGGCCGCATCTCAGCCTGGTGAGCACACCCTTGGCGTGCAGCCGGGAGAGGATCGTGACGACCGTGGTGTACGCCAGGTCGCCGCCGAGTGAATCGCGTACTTGCGCCGGCGTCATGGCTGAGCCCGCCGATTGCAGCACTGCTAGCGCCGCCGCTTCCAGCTCCCCGGCCGCGCGCCTGGTACCCGCGCCAGATGTCCGCTCGTCCACGTGGCTTACGGCCTCCTGTCTCACCCGCACCGCCCGTCCGGCGTGTCCTCGCGGCCGGCACCCCGGACCCGGCGTGTCCAGCCTCCAGGTGAGTGTAGTTCCAGGACCAGTAGCCGGGCAGGACCTGATCACCGTAGCCCCAAGCCACCCAGCCCCAAGCCAGCTCAGCCCAAAACCAACCAGCCCCAAGCCACCCGGTCTCGTGGCCGGACCTGATGCCAGCGCGCCTCGCGGCAGGTTCGCTAGCCGACCGCGGCCGGAACTGTCTCGCCAGGAATCACCAGCCGCTCCTCCGCTGCGCTTTCGCCCTGCAGCTTGAAGAACAGCGCATACAGCAGCGCCGCCAGAACGAAGCCGACCTCGAAGGTCAGGTCGCCAAGGGCCGGGTAGTGCTTCGGCAGCACACCGATGTAGTCGGTCTGATTGGCGAACAGCCAGATCGACACGCCGATCGCGATAGCCATCGCCGCAAACCCGGCCCACGGGTTGTGCTTGCGGTCGAACAGGAAGCCGTCTACGGCCTTACCGCGGCGCAGGAACTGGTCGGTGAAGAAGACGCCCAGCCAGGGACCGATCCAGTAGGCGATGACCAGCAGGAAGTTGTTGTACCTCGCGCCGGCGTCGCTGAGGCCGGATAGCGCGACGAAGAAGCCGGCGATACCGAACACGATGGCCACGATCGCCCGGCGCAGCGTCAGCGGCAGCCTGATCCCGAGCGCTAGGAATGACATCGAGCCCGAGTACACGTTGAGCGCGTTGGCGCAGATCGCGCCGAGAGCGATCGCCAGCAGCGTCGCATCCGCGACTCCGGTCGGCAGGTGGCTGACGAAGCCAGCCGTCGGGTTATCCGCGTACTTGGCGGCGCTCGTGACGGTCGCAGCGGCGGCGCCGACCACCTCGAGCACGACGCAGGAGATGAGGACGCCGAGCCCTGCCCACAGGCCGGTGGCCTTCCGGTTGGTGTCCTTGGGCAGGTAACGGGTGTAGTCGCTGGCGTAGGGGTTCCAGCCCGCCGCATAGCCGAACGCGGCACCGAACGTGATCAGCCACCCGCCGGGCACTCCGGCGATGTGCGCGCCCGGGTGCGACTTTCCGACGATCACCACCGAGGCAATCAGGAAGATCACGACCAGGACCGGGAAGGCCCACCGCTCGAAGGCGTGCACCAGGTTGTGCCCGAAGAACGCGACGGCGAGTTGCACGACGACAATGATCAGCAGGCAGAGCTTGGTGTTCCAGCCAAGCAGGGCGTTCAGTGCGAACGCGCCGCTAACGCTGTTGACGGCGAACCAGCCGACGCCCGCAACCAGCGCATTAACGCCTGCGGGCAGAATGTTGCCCAGCCAGCCGAAGCCGATCCTGGAGAGCACCATCTGAGGCACGCCGAACAACGGGCCACGGGCAGACAGCGCGCCCATCGACAGCGAGCCGAGCGCAGTGCCCAGGACCACGGCGAGCGTGGTCATCCAGAACGACTGGCCGAAATACCACACCCCGATGACGCCGACAAAGATCGTGGCGAACTCCATATTGGGCGAGACCCATGTCCAGAACTGCTGGAGTGGCTTGCCGTGGCGCTCGCTGAGCGGGATGTACTCGGCTCCGCCCGGCTCAATCGTCGCTATCTTCGCGCCGTACGAGCCTTCTCGAACGTCGGCCTCGATCACCGCGGTGTCACCCGCCATTGTGGTCTCGGTCACTTCCTGTACACCCCTCGGGTAGACGTTTGCGCGCGCTTATCCGGATTGGCCGTGATGACCCTGACCTGATTCTGGCGGAACGTTGTTTCCAACATGTGTCAAAGGTCGCCTGATTCCCTCGAGGGGAAACGGGGCTCATCCCGCTAACTGTGATCAGCCAGCCAGCCGGTTACCGGCCCAGGATGGCAGACCGGAGGGTGGCGGCACTCACGTCGAGCCCGGCCAGGATGTGCGGCACGAGCCCGTCCGGTACCGAGATGACGCCGAGGAGCAGGTGCTCGACACCGGCCTGCGCGCTGCCGGAGTCGCGGGCCCTCTGCACGGCGCTGCTCACGGCCCGGATTCCGCTTGGCGAGTGCGGGATGTAGTAGCCGTCCTCTTCGGCGCCTGCCTGCCGAGCTGGCTTCCTGGTCCGCCTGCCCGGCTTGCCGTAGACCCGGTCCGCAGCATGTGCCAGCGCAACCGGCGAGAAGGCACCCTCGGCCGTGCTCCGCACGACGCTGAGATTGACGCCCGCCGCGGCGAGCACGTCGGCGTCCAGGTCCGCGAACAGCGCGGCGCCCGGACCAAACCCCGCGAGCCGCGCTATCTCCTCCTCGACCCGTTCCGGCGTCCCACCGTGCGCGCGCAATACCGCGCACGCCGGGTGGTCGGCCGCAGCAAGCGCTAGCAGGAAGTGCTCGGCGCCGAACTGGCGGTGACCGAGTCTGCGCACCTCATCGAAGGCCTGCCGTGCGATCGCTATCGCGTCCCGGCCCAGCCGTGGCCGTGGCGCCGACTTCCGTGCTCGCCAGATCCGAGCGCGCGACTTCCGGGCAGGCCCGGCCGGCGAATGCGTCATCGGTGCCCTGTCCGCCTGCCGTGCTTGCGGTGCACGGTTTGCTTCGTTACACCGAGCCGGGCCGCGATGTCCTGCCAGGACCACCCGACACTCCGTGCGTTGTCGACCTGGAGCACCTCCAGTCGCTCGGTGAGCGCTCGGAGCGCGGCAACCCCGCGGAGGCCGATGTCCGGATCGGCGCTGGCGGCCGCGCCCGCGACATCGGCAACCGTGGTGCCATCAGCGGCCAACTCCATGTGCGTCAGCTTATGCTGACGAATCCGCTGCCGTCAACGTATGCTGACGGGCCGGACCGGCCCAGGATGGTCGGACTGTGCTGACGGTAAGCGAGGAAGACGGTGACTGACTGAGTACCGCTGGTTATCCTCGGTGCATCTGGCGGCGCTCGAAGCGGCGGGAGGGCATGACGAAACCGTTGTGGGCTCAGGCTGTCTGCGACCCGGACTTGCCAGCCGAAATCAGGATGCTGATCGGCCGCGGCCGTCTCGGCGACCAGTCTCCCGGCGGCCGCGAGCCGAGACCCTCGGCACTGCGGCGCTGGCGGCAGCAGCGTGTCCTCAATCACCAGTCCGACAAGATCATCTTTCCGCTTGACCTGCACCGAACCGATCGGCTCCGGCTAGCCAGAGCGCAAAGTGCCGTTGACACGATCCTGGGCTCCCAGGTGCGCGTGGCTGGCCTGCTGGAGCCAGATGAGCCTGCTCTGCGGCGGCACGAATGGGAGATCGCCTGTACCAGCCGCGAGCTGACACGAGTACGCGCGCTGCCGACCGCCGACACAGCGGCTGGCGCGATGACGGCGGCGGTGCTAGAGGCCCAGCAACGCGCCCTTGCGCTCGCAGAGGAAGCCGCCATTAGCCGGATCCGGGCACTCGAGCGGTACGCCGAGCAGGTGGCCGCCGCTGACAATGCCCACCGTGACTGGCAGGCGGCACTGCGCCTGAGCGGACTGAACGACGTCTATCTGGAGCTAGTCGCCAGGACCGCAGCCGATGAGCTCGCCGTAGCCGAGCTAGCCGAGCTCACCGACCGAGCTGCCATTACTGCGCACGTGCTGAAGTCCAGCTTGCGGGACGCAGTTACTACCGGTGCCGCACTGTCGCTACCTGCATCGCAGGCTGGCTAGCCGCGCCAGCTAGCTGGCACCGTGCTAGCTGGCACCGTAATAGCCCGCGCCATGCTAGCTGGCACCGTACTAGCCGGCAGCGTGCTAGCTAACCTGAAACGTGCTGGCCGGCACCGTGCAGACAGCGCCGCGATCCGCGCCGGACACCAGCGCCGCGTACTTGGCCATCGCGCCTGACGTGTAGTTGGGCGCCGGGCGCTTCCACGCAGCGCGCCGTCGCTCCAGTTCCGGCTCGTCGACGAGAAGCTCAAGCCGCCGCTCGACGACGTCGAGCACGATCTGATCGCCATCGGCCACCAGCGCAATCGGGCCGCCTTCCCACGCTTCGGGGGCGACATGCGCAACGCAGGCGCCGAACGTCGCGCCGGAGAACCGGCCGTCTGTCAGCAGCGCCACGTCCTTGCCCAGGCCCGCGCCCTTAATCGCCGCGGTGACCGCCAGCATCTCCCGCATGCCGGGGCCGCCCTTCGGTCCCTCGTACCGGATGACCAGCACGTCGCCCTTGCTGACCTTGCCCGCGGTAACGGCCTCGAAGCAGTCCTCCTCGCGCTCGAACACCCGGGCAGTCCCGGTGAACCGCAGCGTCTCGATACCCGGGGTTTTCACGACCGCGCCTTTGGGCGCCAGCGACCCGCGAAGCACTGCCAGCCCGCCGTCCGGCTTGAACGGGTCCTTGACTGGGCGGACGATCTTGCCATCCGGCTCGAATGCGTCAGCCACGTTCTCGCCGAGCGTCTTGCCGTTGATGGTGAGCGCGTCACCGTCGATGAGCCCGGCCGACAGCAGTTCCTTCAGGATCACCGGGACGCCGCCCACCTGGTCGAGCTCGCTCATGATGTACAGGCCCGACGGCCGCATCGAAGCGATCACCGGGGTCCGGCGGCTGACCTCGTCGAAGTCATCCATGGTCAGCTCGACGCCAGCCTCGTTGGCGATGGCCAGCAGATGCAGAACGGCGTTCGTGGATCCGGCGGTCGCCATCACCACCGTTGCCGCGTTCAGGAACGCGGTACGCGTCATGATCTGCCGCGGCCGTAGCCCCGCGGCGAGCGCTCGCACTACGGCCTCGCCAGTGCGGCGCGCCAGATCGGTGCGCTCTGCTGAGACGGCCGGCGCCGACGCCTCGCCAGGCAGCGTCATGCCGAGTGCCTCAGCACATGCTGACATCGTGTTCGCGGTATACATCCCGGCGCACGAGCCGGCTCCGGGGCACGCGGCGCGCTCGATAGCGAGCAGGTCGGCGTCCGACATGGTGCCTGCCGAGTGCTCGCCGACAGCCTCGAACACGTCCTGGATCGTCAGCGACTTGCCGTGCGCGAAGCCGGGCAGGATGGTCCCGCCATAGAGGAACGCTGCCGGGATGTCCAGCCGGGCGCAGGCCATCAGCATGCCCGGCAGCGACTTGTCACAGCCGGCGATCGTGACCATGGCGTCGAACCGCTCGGCGTTCACCATCAGCTCAACCGAGTCGGCGATGACCTCGCGGCTGACCAGGGAGGCCTTCATTCCCTCAGTGCCCATCGAGATGCCGTCGGAGACCGCGATGGTGCCGAACTCCAGCGGCACCGCGCCGGCTTGCCGCACGCCTTCCTTCGCGGCTGAAGCGAGCCCGTTGAGGTGGACGTTGCACGGAGTGACCTCGTTCCAGGACGAAGCCACCGCGACCTGCGGTCGCTGCAAGTCCTCCTCGGACAGGCCGACGGCGCGCAGCATGGCCCTGGCGGCAGCGCGGGACGGCCCGGTGGTGAGCGGGCCCGATCGCGGCCGGGGCAGATTGGTTGGTTCGGCCGGGTTGGACATCTAGACAGCCTCCGAGTGAGTTAGTTGGTCCTCTGCGAGCGGCTCCGCGCCGGCTCGCAGCAAGCCGTAGGCCACGCCGTCGGTCAGCGCCTCCCAGGACGCGGTGACGATGTCGTCGGAGACACCGACCGTGGTCCACTCGCCGTCGCCGTCAGCCGAGGTCAGCATGACCCTGGTAACCGCGCTGGTAGCGGCCCGTCCGTCCAGGATGCGGACCTTGTAGTCGACCAGGTGAATCCCGGCCAGCTCCGGGTACACCTCGGCGAGCCCGCGGCGCAGCGCCTGGTCCAGCGCGTGCACCGGCCCGACGCCCTCGCCCACCGCAACGACGCGATCGGTACCGAGCCGCAGCCGGACGATCGCCTCGCTGCGATCGGCCTGCTCAGCCCGCTCGATAACGACACGGTAGCCCTCGAGCTCGAACCAGGCGGGCAGAACGCCCGCGCTCCTGCGCACCAGCAACTCGAAGGATGCATCAGCCGCCTCGAACGCGTAGCCGCGGTGCTCGGCCTCCTTGACCTGCTCGAGTACCCGCCCGGCCAGTCCCGGATCCGCCGACAGGTCCAGCCCGAGCTCGGCAGCCTTCGCCAGCACGTTGCTGCGCCCGGCGAGCTCGCTGACGAGCACCTGCGCCTTGTTCCCGACAGTGCCCGGATCGATGTGCGAGTACGCATCCGGCCGCCGCGCGATCGCGGAGGCGTGCAGCCCGGCCTTCGTGGCAAACGCAGACGACCCGACGTAGGGCTGCCGGGCTTCGAACGGCAGGTTCGCCACCTCGGCGATCGTCCGCGCGGTCGAGGCGAGCGCAGCCAGCCGGCCGTCGGGCAGCAGCGCGTGACCTCGCTTGAGTTCCAGGTTGGCGATCACTGAGAACAGGTCGGCGTTGCCGCAACGTTCGCCGTAACCGTTCGCCGCGCCTTGCACGTGCAGGCCGCCTGCGGCGACTGCGACGACCGAGTTGGCGACCGCGCAGGACGCGTCGTTGTGGAAGTGCACGCCGATCGCCTTACTCGACCGGTCCGAGACCTCAGCGACGATACGTGCTACGTCGTCGGGCAGCGTCCCGCCGTTGGTGTCGCAGAGCACCAGGGTGTCGGCCCCGGCATCGGCGGCGGCCGCGAGCACCTCCAGTGCGTAGCCCCGGTCAGCGCGGTAGCCGTCGAAGAAGTGCTCGGCGTCGAACACCACCCGCAGGCCGGCCGCTGCCATGTAGGCGACCGAGTCAGCGACCATCGCGAGGTTCTCGGCCCGGCTGGTCCGCAGCGCCTCGTCCACATGCAGCGTCCAGGACTTGCCGACCAGCGTCACGATCGGCGTTTCCGCGGCCAGCAGGGCGGCCAGCGACGCATCGTCTTCGACAGCCCGGCCCGGCAGCCTGGTCGCGCCGAACGCGGCCAGCGTGGCGTGCTTGAACTCCATAGCCTTGACGCGCTCGAAGAATTCGGCGTCCTTCGGGTTGGAGCCCGGCCAGCCGCCCTCGATGACGTCCACGCCGAGGCCGTCCAGTACCGTCGCTACCCGCAGCTTGTCGGCGACTGTCAGGTCGAGCCCGACCTGCTGCGAGCCGTCCCGCAGGGTCGTGTCGTAGATCTCGACCTTCGGTGTCGCCCGGCTGCTCCCGGCAGGCTCTCCCTGTCCGGCTGCCCGGTCATCTCGTGCTCCCGAGCTGGCTCAGCAGTTGCTCCTGCCACTGCGCCGTCGTGGCCGGTTCCCCGGCTGCCAGCACTGAGTTGACCGCGGCATCCAGGTCGGCCGCCGCCGCGTCCTCGCCGAGGTGGGTCAGCATCAGCCCGGCTGACAGCACCGCGCCCGCCGGATTCGCCAGGCCCTTGCCAGCGATATCCGGCGCCGACCCGTGGACCGGCTCGAATACCGACGGGCCGGTGCGGTCCGGGTTCAGGTTGCCGCTGGCCGCGTACCCGAGACCGCCGGTCAGCGCCGCGCCGAGGTCGGAAATGATGTCCCCGAACAGGTTGTCGGTGACGATCACGTCGAACCGCTTCGGGTCGTCGACCATCCACAGGCACGCGGCGTCCACGTGCGCGTAGCTGAGTTCCACGCCGTCCTCGGCCGCCACCTCATGGGCGATCCGGGACCACAGGTCACCGGCGTGCGTGAGCACGTTGGTCTTGTGCACCAGGGTCAGCCGTCCGGACCGGGCAGCAGCCAGCCGCGCCGCGTACCGCACGCAGCGCCGCACGCCTGCCCAGGTGTTCAGCGACTCCTCGGTCGCGGTCTCGAACTCGGTACCCCGGTGCACGGTGCCGCCCGCGCCCGCGTACAGGCCCTCGGTGTTCTCCCGCACGATGACGAAGTCCACGTCGGCCAGCGCGTGCTTGCCGACCGCACCGCTGACGCCAGGCCTCAGCTTGGACGGCCGGAGGTTGACGTAGAGGTCGAGTTCGAACCGCAGGCGCAGCAGCAACCCCCGTTCGAGCACGCCAGGCGGTACCTCCGGAGTGCCAACCGCGCCGAGCAGAATGGCATCGGTCTTCCGCAGTTCCTCCAGCACGCTGTCCGGCAGTACCTCCCCGGTCTGCAGGTAGTGCTTGCCGCCGAGGTGGCAGCTCCGCCAGTCGATGTGGAAGTCATGCCGCGCCGCGACCGCGTCCAGACATGCTCGCGCGACCTCGGTCACCTCCGGCCCGACGCCGTCGCCAGGGAGGTGGGTGACGACGTGCGTCCGCGACGCGTGAGATACGTGCTTCCCCTCGCCGGCTACCTCGCCTGCAGATACATCGCCCGTCATTGCTCGTCCATCTCCTTTGCAGCCGAGTTGAGCCAGCTCATCATCTTGCGCAGCGGCTTGCCGACCTGCTCGATCTGAGCGGTCGTGGCCTCTTCGCGCAGCTTGGCGAAGTTCGGCCGGCCTGCGTCGTCTTCGGCGACCCACTCGCGGGCGAACTCGCCAGACTGGATGTCGGCCAGCAACTGGGCCATCGCCTGCTTCGTCGCGTCCCCGATCACCCGCGGGCCGCGCGTCAGGTCGCCGTACTCGGCCGTGTCGCTCACCGAGTAACGCATCCACGACTCGCCGCCCTCATACATGAGGTCGACGATCAGCTTCAGCTCGTGCATGCACTCGAAGTAGGCCACCTCGGGCTGGTAGCCGGCATTCACCAGAGTCTCGAACCCGGCGTTCACCAGTGCAGTCACGCCGCCGCAGAGCACCGCCTGCTCGCCGAACAGGTCACTTTCGGTCTCCTCCTGGAAGGTGGTGACCAGCGCGCCGGCCTTCGTCCCGCCGATCGCAGCGGCATAAGACTTGGCCAGCTCCCACGCGTTGCCAGTCGCATCCTGCGCGACCGCGACCAGCACCGGAGTGCCGTGCCCCTCCTCGTACTGCCGGCGGACCAGATGTCCGGGGGCCTTCGGCGCGACCATCGCCACATCGACAGTGGCCGGCGCGGTGATGTAGCCGAAGTGAATGTTGAAGCCGTGCGCGAAGAACAGCGCATCGCCCGGCTTCAGGTTCGGCTCGATCGCCTCGGCGTAGAGCTTGCGCTGCGTCGTGTCCGGGGTGAGCACCATGATGACGTCAGCCCATGCGCTGGCCTCTCCGGGCGTCGTCACCTCCAGGCCGGCTGCCTCGGCGCGCTTGCGCGAGCGGGAGCCCTCGGGTAGCCCGACTCGTACGTCACAGCCAGAGTCGCGAAGGCTCAGCGCATGCGCGTGGCCCTGGGATCCGTAGCCAAGCACGGCAATCTTGCGGCCCTGGATGAGGCTGAGGTCTGCGTCGGTGTCGTAATACACGGTGGCCATTGTGTGGCGTCCTCTCAAAATTCAAAATCTTCCGGGCGGGAACGGGCAATTAGGCGGCAGTGCCGGTCTGCTCTCGCACTGCGGTGAGGGCTGGTCCGTCGTCGGTAATCACGCCGGCACCGCGAGCCAGCGCGATGCGGCCGGTGCGGACCAGCTCGCAGGTGCCGTAGGAGTCCAGCATCGCGAGCAGCGCGTCGAGCTTCGCCGGGCTGCTGACCGCCTCAAGAACGACGGTCGTCGGGCTCATGTCCACGACGCTGGCGCCGAACACGTCGGCCACCTCGAGCAACTGACCCCGGAGCGCGGGGTCGACTCGCACCTTGATCAGCGCGAGCTCGCGCTCTACGGCAGCACCGTCGGACAACTCGACGACCTTAAGCACCCGAACAAGCTTGTCCAGCTGCTTGCAGACCTGGTCGACCGGGGTTGACGCGCCGTCGACGACAATCGTGAACCGGCTGACCCGGTCGTCTTGCGTCGGGCCTACCGCGAGCGAGGAGATGTTGAACGCGCGCCGGGAGAACAGCCCGGCAATGTGCGACAGCACGCCGGGCTTGTTCTCTGCCAGCACTGACAGCGTGTGCGTACTCATCAGTTCCCCAGCTCCCTGTTTCCCATGTCACGGCGCGTCGCCGCGCGCTGCTCGTCAGCGCTGAACTCCGGGCCCAGCACTATGTCGTCGTTCGGCCGCCCCGCCGGCACCATCGGGAACACGCCTTCGCGGTCATGAGTGCGGAAGTCCACCACCACCGGGACGTCGCTTGCGGCTAGTGCCTTGTCCAGCACCGTGTCCACCTCGTCGGGCCGCTCACAGCGCAGCCCGAGGCAGCCATAGGCCTCGGCTAGCTTCACGTAGTCCGGGATTGCGGTGCCGAGCTCCACCGAGGAGTAGCGCTCGTCGTAGAACAGCTCCTGCCACTGCCTGACCATGCCGAGGAAGCCGTTGTTGAAGATCATCACCTTGATCGGGATCTTCTCGATGGCGCAGGTCGCAAGCTCTTGCGCAGTCATCTGGAAGCAGCCGTCGCCGTCGATCGCCACCACAAGCTCGCCCGGCCGGCCCACCTGCGCGCCCATCGCGGCCGGGACGGCGAAGCCCATCGTTCCCGCCCCGCCGGAATTGATCCAGCTGCGCGGCTTGGTGAAGGTGTAGTGCTGGGATGCGTGCATCTGGTGCTGGCCGACGCCAGCCACGATGATCGCGTCGCCGCCGGTGAGAGCGGACAACCGCTCGGTGACGAACTGCGGCTTCAGCGGCCCGTCGCTATCCTGGGTATAGCGCAACGGGAACTGCCGCTTCCAGCCGTCGAGCACGGCCAGCCAGCCGGCTGTGCCGCCCGCTGCTTTTCCGTCCGCGCCGTCCGAACTAAGTGCGGCGGCGACCGCGTCGGCGAGGGCGGCCATGGTCAGCCGGAGATCGCCGACGATCGCCACGTCTGGCGCCCGGTTCTTGCCGATCTCAGCCGGGTCGATGTCCGCGTGGACGATCTTGGCCCGCGGCGCGAAGTCGGACAGCTTGCCAGTGACCCGGTCGTCGAACCTGGCGCCGAGCGCGACCACCAGGTCCGCTTCCTGCAGAGCGGAGACCGCCGGATAGGTGCCGTGCATGCCAGGCATGCCGAGCGCCAGCGGGTGGCCGTCCGGGAACGCGCCCCTGGCCATCAGCGTGGTCGTCACCGGCGCTTTGCTGAGCTCTGCAAGGCGGAGCAGGTCTGCGTGTGAGTCGGACTTGATCACGCCACCGCCGACGTAGAGCACCGGCCGACGGGCCTGCACCAGCAGGGCGGCTGCGGCCCGGATCGCGGCCAGGCTCGGCGGGCCCGGCACCTTGTAGCCGGGCAAATCCATCACCGGCGGCCAGGACCACGGCCCGGTGGCCTGCTGAACGTCCTTCGGCACGTCGATAAGGACCGGGCCGGGACGCCCGGTGGTAGCGATGTGGAATGCCTCGGCGATCGCCGCGGGGATCCGTGCCACGTCGGTGACCAGCTCGTTGTGCTTCGTGATGGGCAGCGTGATCCCGGTGATGTCGGCTTCCTGGAACGCGTCAGTGCCGATCAGGCTGGTCCCGACCTGGCCGGTGATCGCGACGATCGGGACCGAGTCCATGTACGCGTCGGACAGCGCGGTGACCAGGTTGGTCGCGCCCGGACCGCTGGTGGCCATGCAGACACCGGGCCGCCCGGTGGCCCAGGCATAGCCCTCCGCCGCGTGGCCCGCGCCCTGCTCGTGCCGGACCAGGACATGCCGCAACGATGACGACAGCAGCGGGTCGTAAGTCGGCAGGATCGTTCCGCCGGGAAGCCCGAAGACTACCTCGACACCTTGTTGCTCGAGGCTTCGGACGAGTGCCTGGGCTCCGGTGAGCTCTTGCACGACTAGCTCCTTTAGCTTGTGCCTGGTTTCCGGTCCAACAAAAAACCTCCCTGCCGTCTGGCACAGGAGGTGGTAGCGCGAGCCCGGAGGGGGTTCGCGCTACGTGATAATAAGTACGAGGTGCTGGCGGAGGCTCATTAGTGATCCTGTCTGGATTGTGTCCGGCTAACTCCGGCCGACCCGATCCGAGCTCTTCCTATCGGAGCTCTGGCGGAATCGCGGACCCGCCTCATTGCGGGCGGCCCGCCTCGTCGCGGACCTAGCCGTACTTCGCGTCAATACCATACAGCACTCCGCGGACTAACCGCTGGCAGACCGGGTTTCTGCGGGCAGATGTTCGCCTCAGCGCCGCCCGGCCGCAGGGATTTCGTCTCCCTGCCGCAAGGTGAGCCGCCAGCCTGGAGGCTGGCGGCTCACCCCAGGGTGATTACGACGGGCCAAGCAGGCCTAGCGGGCTCGGCGCGCCGTACACGATCTGAACGGCACGCTGGCCGTTGCGCATGGTGATGGGCGTGGCATGCAGGACCGGGTAGCTGGTGGCATGCGCACGCAGCAGGGCGATCAGCTGGTGCTGGTACGCCGCGGGGGGCAGCCCCGTCGAGAGATCAGTCGCCACGAAGTTGGCAGTGCGGAACGGGACGCCCGGGCCAGCGCCCGGAGCCAAGTTACTGAAACCCGCGATCTTGACCGGTAGCTGGCGGACCAGGGCCTTGATCGCCAGCAGGATCCGCGGGTCGACCTCGCCGACGGCCAGCGCATGCCGAGCCTTCGGCGCGGCCGAGACGCGTCCGCCGTTCAGGAGCTCCTGACCGAGCTGTATCCGCTGCTGCACATCCTGGCTCAACGCCGCCTGGTAAGCCGATCCGCCAGCCGGGTCCACTGGCTGGATGGTGACCAGCGCGCTGCCGGAACCCCAGCTGGCGAGCACCACCGGAGCCACCTCGTTGCCGGCACTACCTCTGGCGAACAGCGCGCGCAGCGGAGGTGTCACCGCAACCAGACTGGCGCCCGACAGCGACTGCGAGTTCGCCCCCAGGTGAGCCTCCTGCTGTCCCGGAAACCCGTATGCCCTGAGCTCGGAGCACATCTGCGGATCGCACGCCACGACGGTGCCGGGGCTGACCTGATCAGTGAGCCACCCCGCGGCGCTGCCGCTGCTGCGCCCGAGCTTGCCGGTCGCGGGACGCACCCCGAAGCCGCCATTACCGCCGTTGTAGCTGGGTTGAGTGTGCGGCGTTGCCCCGGCCCCGTTACTTCCATGAACGCGGGGCGTCGTGGCTGCCTTCGTTAGCGGGGCGGCCGGCGGACTGGAGTGCAGGGACAGCCCGATCGCCACTCCCGCTGCTGCCAGCAGGACTGCCGCCAGGGCGGCCAGCGTGGCAGTCCGATAACGCCACCGGTTCGGCGCGGGAAACCTGCTTGGCTGCTGCCGCCAGCCGGGGTTGCTGCCCTGCGTGGCGCCCTCCTCAGGCCAGAGCCAGCCGATCTTGGCCTGCGGAGGCTCGGAGTTCGTCGGCGGCCACGGCGAACGTGGTTCCGGAGGCCGCGGTGCTTCTGGAGGCCGCGACGGTTCCGGCGCACCCAGTCGTCCCGGAGCGTCCAGTCGCTCCGGAGAGCCCGGTGCAGCGCCCCAGATCGCATCGTTGGCCAGCGCCGAATCGCCGGCAACCTGCTGACCGGCCGCATTGGCAGGCTCCGAACGCGCGAAGTCCCCGGCAGGCGTGAAGTCGCCCGCAGGCGCGAAATCCCGAGCAGGCGCGTAGTCCGCGGCAGCTGGCGAGGCCTGGGGTTGCCCCGGCTGGCCGCCAAAATCTGCCTGGTCGCCGAAGGCCGGCTGCGCGGCTTTCCCCGGCTGCCCGCCATAACCTGCCTGGCCGCCGAAGGCCGGCTGCACCGCTTAGACCTGCACGGCCACCAAGGGCCGGCGCCTCGGCCTGCGACGACACCCCGCCGTAAGCGGGCTCGCCGGCTAGCCCCGGCAGACCGCCAGACGATGCCGGCGCTCCGCCAGTCACCGGCGCGCCGCCCACTCCGGGCACTCCGTTTACCCCAGGCACTCCGCCTACCCCAGGCACGGGGCCGACGGTCGGATAGGCCGCTGTTATCGCTTCTTCTACTGGTTCTTCCGGCCGCAGCCGTCCCGCAGCGCTCACTGGCTCCTCGGCCCGCCGCCGTTGACCGGCGCGTGGCGATTGCGCGCCCCGAAGACGCCCGGTGGCACGCGGCGCCTCTGCGGCCCGAAGCTCCTCAGCGGCCTGCCGCTCCTCCTCAGCCCGCAACGCCTTCGTAGCCCGCAATGCCTCCTCTGTGCGCAACGCCTTCTCGGCCTGCTTGCTCGGGGGTCCCGACTCGGTCACCCGCGGCAGCGGCTCCGTCGACGGCTCACGCTGAAGCGGCATCTCTGTATTCGCGTGCTCGGCGTCGATGGCTGCCTGGATGCGATTCACAGTGGAATCCGTCAGCTTCTGCCTGATTGACTGCTTGGGACCTGACCGATTCGAACCCGGCACGCGCCGGGACAGTGGTGCACCAGTACCGTCGTCACTCATACGGCCCATACCCCCCAACAACCACCGCATACAAGCGGAGTTTCGCAATTATGAGTGAAATTCCTGGTCGGCGCAGGCGAATGTCCGAAGCGAGTCAAAACGAGAAGACGCGCCGGAACGGCCGTTACTCGCATGAGACGATCTCCAGTCCGTTGCTCGGCGGGATTTGACATCTGACAGCTCACCTTCAGAACAGGCCCGGTACGAGGGCGGCGGTTCGGCTTCGGTAGTTGCGGTAGGCCGGCAGGGCCTGCGCCAGCACCTGCTCCTCCCGCACTGCCCGGTAGGCCTGCAGGCCGCAGAGCGCCAGCCAGAGCCCGAACGCCGGGTAGCTGTTAGCGGCCACAGCGACGCCGAGCGACGACACGATCTCCCCGACGTAGAGCGGATGTCGCACCCACCGGTACGGTCCGCGGTCGACGACGTCTCGGGCTTGGGCAAGCACCGACACGTTGCGGTCGAGGAAGCGCAGCGACCACACGGCCCACGCGGTCCCGCACACCACGAGCACGTCGGCCAGAGCCTGACGGCCTTCCGGCGGTGGCGGGCCGCTGACGAGCGGAACCGTGAATGGCAGCCACGACGCAAGCAGCGCCGCCGCGTGGGCGGTGACCGAGCCGCTCGTGGCGACCGCCGGCCCACGCCGGAGAAAGCACCAGATGGCAAGCGCATAGAAAGCCAGCACGAGCACAGTGCCTACGGTCCGCAGCGCTCCCGCGGTTCCGGACGCGCCGCGGTGAACCAGCTCCGACAGGTCGAAGAACAAGATCACGCCACACGTCGCCACCATGATCACCTTGCCGAGGTCGACCCGGACACGGTGAGACGTTATGGCCACGGTTGGCCTACTTCTTGATGGCATGCAGAAGGTTGTGCGCGATCTCGATAACGCCCGAGCCGATGACGACCACGAGCAGGGCCGGGAATAGGCATCCGATCAACGGGAACGTGATCTTCACCGGCACCCGCTGTGCGGCCGCCTCGGCACGCTGCCGTCTGCGCAACCGCATCTCCTTGGATTGCTCGCGCAAGATGTCGCTGACCGGAATGCCCAGCTCAGTCGACTGGACCAGGGCCGTGACGAACGAACGCAACTCTGGGACGGGGCAGCGCTCGGCCATCGCCAGCATGGCCTCGGTACGCGACTTGCCGAATTGCATCTCCTGCAAGACGCGAGCGAACTCGGCTGCCAGCGGCCCCTGGGTGGCACGTGCGACCTGTCCGAGCGCGGCGTCGAACCCCTGGCCTGATTCGACGCAGATGGTCAGCAGGTCCAGGGCGTCTGGCAGAGTGCGCGGAATCTGCTCCAGGCGCCGGAGGCCCGCGTTGTACAGCAGCACGTCGGGGAGGAAGAAGCCGACCGCCGCACCAACGACGGCGCCGACGACCAGCAGCGGCAGGCTGTGCACCCCGAGCAGAGCGCCCAGCGCGCCGAACACGATCAGGAGGAGCCCTTTTGCCGTCAGGATGCGATCCGGGGTCCATCCGCCGGGGTTGCCAGCAACGTCCAGCCTGCGCTGCATGCTGCCGCCAACGCCACCCGGCGACAACCCGACTGCGAGGCCCTTCAGCCACTCGGGCAGTTCCATCGGGCTCGGGCGTGCCTGCCCGGCGGCAACAGGGGCGTGCCGACCGTACCGTTTGTCGATTGCGGAGACCGCCTGGCTCACGCTCGGCTGCCCCTGGCGTTTCGGCATGAGCGCCACTGTCACGACGACGATCGCCAGGATTATCGCCCCGAGGCCACCGTACAGAAGTCCAGAACCGTGCAATCTAGACCTCCAGCTGTATCGTCTTGCGCATCCACAGCGTCCCGATGACGAGCAGCACGACGGCGCCGATGAGCATGAACAGGCCTATGTGGGTGGTGTAGAGCGGACGCATGTACTTGCGGTTCGTCAGGAACAGCCAGGCGCCCACGAGTATCGGCAGGGCCACCAGGATGTAGGCGGACAACCGGCCCTCGGCGCTCAGGGCCTTCACCTGCCGGCGGAGGAACCCGCGCTCCCGCATGGTGTCGGCGATCGTCGTGAGTACCTCGGCGAGGTTGCCGCCGATGCTTCGCTGGATCCGGATCGCCATGACCGTCCAGCGCAGGTCGGAAGATTCCATTCTGACCGCCACCATCGCCAGGCACTCGTCCAGATCAGCGCCGAGCTTGGATTCGGCGAGGGCCCTCGCAAATTCGCCGGCGGCGGGCTGAGCACTATCGCGAACGACTGCGTCCATCGCCTGGATCAGCGAGAAGCCGGACTTCAGGGCGCTCGCCATGAGCTGCAGCAGGTCGGGTAGCTGCTCGCCGAAGGCATTACGCCGACGGCGGACCAGGAAATTCAGCGACATCCGCATGACGAGCCAGGCAATCAGCGCCCCGACGACGACGCCGATCAGGACGTTGCGGGTGACAAGGCTGAGCGCGGCCGCGAGCACGAAGCCCAGGGAACAGCCCAGCAGAACCCATTCGGCCGGCTTCCGCGCGACTCCGCCGAGGTCCAGGCGCGCGGCGAGGCGTCCCTGCGCTGCCGGGCTCATCAGCCGTTTGGTGAGATCCTGCGCGAGGCTATTCAGTTTCTGGGTGCCGTCGGCGTTGTCGGCGGCAACATTCCGGCGGCGCTGCGGTCCATACAGCCCGATGCGATTCGTGAGATCGCGTTCCCGGCCGGACGCCGACAGCGAGCTCAGCGCGGCCACCGCTGCGATGAACAGCGCCGCGAAGATCACCGCCGCCGCAACCGGCAACGACAGCCAGCCGGGCAGGTTCATGTTCCGTACCCCCGGCCGGTGAAGACTTCCAGTGGCACGTGGACGCCGCGGTCAGCCAGACGGTTCAGGAACATCGGACGCAGCCCGGTGCTGCGCAGCGTGCCGCGATGGCGGCCTTGCGCATCGGTCCCCGCCTGGAAATCGAATAGGAACAAGTCCTGCAGCACGACAACCCCGCTTTCCATGCCCTGGACCTCGGTGATGTGGGTGATGCGGCGGGAGCCGTCTTTCATCCGGGACTGGTGCAGGATCAGGTCGATTGCCGAGGCCATCTGCTCGCGGACGGCTCGCTGAGACAACTCGACTTCGGCCATCATCACCATGGTCTCCATCCGGGACAGCGTGTCTCGCGGCGAATTGGAGTGGATGGTGGTGATGGACCCGTCATGACCGGTGTTCATCGCCTGGAGCATGTCGAGGGTGGCCGCGTCACGTACCTCGCCCACGATGATCCGGTCGGGCCGCATCCGCAGTGCGTTGCGGACCAGGTCGCGGATCGTGATCTCGCCGCGTTTCTCCAGGTTGGGCGGGCGTGCCTCCAGCCGCAGGAC
Organism: uncultured Actinomycetota bacterium; assembly: GCA_963831615.1. Lineage (GTDB taxonomy): Bacteria > Actinomycetota > Actinomycetes > Streptosporangiales > Streptosporangiaceae > JAJYUU01. The sequence continues at coordinate 840,225 of CAWHQU010000013.1, forward strand.
GTGATCCTGACGCAGTTGCAGTTCCGCCGCGTCCTCGATGGTGACGATCCGCTCGTCTTCAGGGACGAAAGCTGACAGCACGTTCAGCGTCGTAGTCTTGCCCGAGCCGGTGCCGCCGCCGATCACGATGTTCAGACGACCCTGGACGCAGAGCCGCATCAGGTCCGCTACCTGGGGAGTCATGGTGCCGAAAGAGATCAGATGGCCCATCGTCAGAGGCTCGGCGGCGAACTTCCTGATCGTAAGCACCGATCCGTCCAGCGCTACCGGCGGCACGACCGCATTGACGCGGCTGCCGTCGGGCAGTCGCGCGTCGACCATCGGGCTAGACTCGTCGACACGCCGGCCGACCCGCGCCACGATCTTCTCGATAGTCCGGCGCAGATGTGCCTCGTCCGCGAAGGACGCCGGCACCGGGTGCAGCCGCCCGGACCGCTCGACGTAGATCTGGTCGTAGCCGTTGACCATGATCTCGGACACGTCAGGATCACGCAGGTAAGGCTCCAGCGGTCCGTGGCCGAGAATGTCATCGGCCACCTCCTGGGCCACGCGCGCCCGGTCAGCCGCCGTCATCGGAGTCTCGTCGCGCAGCAGCACCGCCTGCAGCGTCTGAGTCACCTGATGCTCGAGTTCGCGCTCATCCAGCTTGGTGTCGTAGAGCGTCGGTCCGAGCATCTCGAGCAGGGCCTCGTGGACAGTGCGCTTCAGCGGGCCGAACGGGTCTTCATGCCGTGCCGAGCGCCGGGGCTTACCGCGCCGTTCGACGATGGGACCGTTGGCTAGCCCGAGCTGAGAGAGCCGGTCAGACAGGGTCATGCGTTGATCCGCCTCCTGCCGCGCAGCCGGCCCTCCGGACGCCGCGACGTGGCGGGCGCGAGCAGGCGCTGCTGCGCGAACCTCGTCAGAGCCTGGCTGACCGGATGGCCGGGGTTATCCAGCGTGATGGGCACGCCCTTGTTGACCGAGATGGGCACGGCACGACTCGAAGGAATGAGCGCCGCTATCTCGCACCGCACGACCTTGCGCACGTGGTCAAGGCTCAGCCCTACCTTCGAGTCGGAGCGATTGACCACCACCGACCGGATCTGTCGCGGGTACGACAGCATGTCGAGCATGTCCAGTGCGACGCGGAGGTTCTTCAGCGCGGGCACGTCCGGAGTGGTGAGCAGCACCAGCTGCGACGACACGTCCATAGCGGTCAGTACGTGCTCGCTGAACTGAGCAGGGGTGTCTATCACGACGAAGTCGTACATGCCCCGCAGAGTGCCGAGCAGCTCGCCGACCAGCCTGGGCGGGATCTTCTCCGCATCGCCTGGAGTAGTCGGGGCTAGCAGCATGTCGAGCCCGGGCTGGTAGCGGGTGAGCAGCGAAGCGGTACCCGACTCGTCCAGATGACCTGCCATCGGGAGCGCGTCCACCATCGTTCTGAGCGGGTCCAGCTGGACGCTGATCGCCACATCACCGAAGGCGAGGTCAAGATCGACGACGCAAACCCGGCGGGCACCGTTGCCGGCCAGCGCGACGCCCAGATTGATGGCTATCGAGGTCTTGCCGCAACCGCCCTTCGCCGCGAACACCGTGACGATCTGGCCTGGGGTGGACTCCTCTTCGGTCGGCGGCGCAAGCATCCGACGCGATACCTCATACGAGCGGCGGCAGGCGGCCGCCATCGCGGCGTCGTCTCCGACCGGCACGACATCCCGGATGCCGGACTGCATCGCCCGGGAGAGCAGGCCGACGTCGACTTCCCTGCGGGCCAGGATGACGCCGACGGCCGGCCGCGCCAGCCGGAGCGCCGCCGCGAAGGCCAGGGCGTCGCTCGTCACCGCCCGCGGACCGATGACGACAAGAGTCTCGTTGGGGTCACTGTCCAGCAGCTTCGCCGCCGCGCCAAGGGTGTCCGCTTTGCGCACCTCGCCGTCGATGCCGGAGAGCAGCTCCCCGGCAGTGGAAGCCGGCTCGCAGAGTATGGGCACGATTTCTCTCCTTTGGTCAGCCGGTCGGGAGCAGTGCCAGGTAGGGCAACTCCACCTGGGCGTCCGTGATGAGCTGTTTAGCTTCGGTGTTAGTTACCTGGAAGGTCACGGCCACTGCGCCGCTAGACAACAGCGCGGAGTTGGCGGGATCTGCCAGCACTGAGGCGATCCCCGGGTTTGTGCTCTGGGTGTTTGAACCTAGTACCACCGACACGACCTTGACCCTGGGCAGCAACAGGGCGGTCATCGCGGTACCAGGCACCACCGCGGTGTGCTGGACGCTGCACGACCGCGTCACGTTAGCGCCGGGCTTTGGCGCGGTTTCGTACACCGCGACCCAGGAGTCGGGCGTGAGGTAGCCGCCAACCGCCTCGCTAAGGCACAGCTGAATGGTGACGTCTTCCCAGCCGGGCGTGGGGGCCAGCGCACTGCCAGCGGCCTCCTGCGCACTGCTGTTCACTAGCATCGGTCGCAGCACCATGTCCGGTGGCTGAACCGTGGATTCGAAGATGAGTCCTTTGGGGAGGCCGGAGGTCGACTGCAGCGCGTCGTCGCCGGTTACCGACTCGGCCGGGAACTTGCTGGTGGTCAGCAGAGTGCTCCCTTTCCGCGGTGCCCAGCGAGGTGCGTGCAGGGATCGTGCGAGCGGCCGTGATCACGGTTACCGTCTTCAGGCCGTTTATCGCTCGCGCGTTAGCGTGGTGAGCGTAGGCGACCACTGCCAGGGTCCCGGCCACGGCCAGCAATCCTGCTAGCACGATGATCATCAAGCGACTCTTCAAGGTGACTCCACTCTGGCGAACAATCTCTGGCTCAGCCGGTCAGGTCGATGATGGACAGGCCCAGATTGGGGCCGGCGATATTGCCGGCGGCTGTGCTGAGTCCCTGGACGAAGTAGCCGTCAATGCAGGCGTTGGGGCCGGCGGGGCACGTGTTGGCTGGATTGAGCCAGTCCGCGGCAGGAGCAAAGCCGGGCAGGTAATAGCCGGTGACCACGAAATCAGCGAATCCCAGCAAGCTGTACATGTACGTGGCGGTGTCATACGAGACGTACACCGGGACCGGGATGGGGACCTCACTTTGCTGCGCGTTCTGGAGCACCAGCTCGCAGGCGGGACTCATCGGGTCGCCAGCAGCGCCACTGAACGACGGCCCGCTGACCGGCAATGTGCAGTTGCCAGTTGCGTCGTTGGTCCAGCCGAAGGTGCCCGGCGCGTCGGCTCCGGCAGGCTCGGTCGCGCATGGCCCGCCGTTGCCCGGAGTGGGCGTGAGCACCTGGTCAAAGGTGGCTGCGGGCAGGCCTCCCAGGTACGGCGGGGCGGGCGCGAAATCGGCACCTTGCTGGGTGTCCTGGTCCCACTCGCACGCCGAGATAGTCAACGCATCGGTCGTCGCGGCCGCAGGCGGGCCCCACTCGGCTTGGGAGCACGCTTGGACGTTGGTCCCCTGATAACTCGAATTACCGAGCAAGGTACGGGCGAAGACCGGAGGTAGCAGGGTCGAGCCACCCGAGGTGAGCGTGGCGGTGTGCACGTCCACGTAGTTGGCTCCGGCGGCCTGCGGCGGCCCGGGGCAGTCGGTGATCGCTACCGGTGGGATTCGGGCAACCCCCGAGGCTGCCCGAGCCGCAGACCAGCGGAACGCCGGCCGTTCCGCCGGTCAGGCTGCCCGCATTGGCATCGGCAAGTTGGTTCGCGACAGCCGGCGTACATCCGCCCAGCGCGCAGCTCTTGGCTACGCCGATCGCTCCGGCCTCTGCGCCGTTCTGCAGCTGATCGCGTTCCTGGAAGACCTGACCGACATCGATAACGAAAGCCCCCATCCCGGTCAGAACGCCGCCGCCGATAAGCATCGCGACGATGATCGCGATCGCGCCCCGCTCATCTCGCCGCAGGCGCAGCTGGATCAGGCGGACGAGCGAGGCCATCAGGTCTCGCATGGCGCGACTCCCTGGGCAGACAGATCGATGGGCGAGCCGAAGCCGGAGCCGCCGATCAGCCCGGCTATCGCACCGACCGGCGTAATGAACGAGAACGAGTAATTGACGGTGACCTCAGCATCGGCAGCCGGCCCTGCGCCGAGCGGGCAGCTCGCCGTGACGGTCACGCTGACGCCGCTGAGTTCGGGCGCAGCCGCCTGCGCACGGGCTGCCACGACCCCGTTGGGATCGCCCAGCGCCGCGAGCCGCGCGCCCTCACTGGCTGCTTGGGTGAGAGTCAGCTGAGCGTTGAGCGCTCGGCCGAAGTCGATGATCCCGAACACCAGCAGCAACAGCAGCGGGAGGCAGAGCGCGAACTCCACCGCCGCGGCCCCGCGGTCCGCAGCCTTAGGACTGCCGCGCGATGGCCGTTTCATGCATGCTGCCTTTCTTTCGCATGCCTGAAGGGCGGGACGCCTGGCTCGCCGCCCCGCCCTGGCACTGCTTCAAGCTTCAAAATCCCTTGACGACGTTGGCGATCGCCTGACTGACCGTGTGGCCCATCGTGGTCAGCGCGAGAACGATCGCCCCGGCAATGAAAACGATGATCAGGCCGTACTCCACGGCTGTCGCACCGCGCTCGCCGCGGGGTACTGACTGGGTCAGCCGCTTCTGGATGCCAATCAATACGCTGTCGGTGTGGGGCCGCGTCGCTCCGTTTGTTCTCGCGGACCAGGTGGAGCCGGCCACCCCACGGCTCGCCGCCCGCACCCGGTCAGAATCCCTTGATGACGTTCTGGAACGCGGTTGAGATCGTCGTGCCCATAGTCGTCACGGCAAGGATGATCACTCCGGCGATGAGGGCCACAATCAGGCCGTATTCCACAGCAGTGGCACCGCGGTCGTCGCGGCGCAGCCGTCGCGTCACGAGGTTCTGCAAAGACACGAAGTGGACGAGCATTGGGTACTCCTTCAGATTCGGGTTGCGGGTAGCCCGCTCGTAACTGCCGGACGGCACCAGACGCCCGGTAGAGCACACCTTGGGGGAAGTAGCCCCCGGCGCGCCATCGGTCAGGTGGGCAGATAAACCTGACTGACTAGCCGACATGTCGGCTGATCGGTTTAATAAGCCGCCCACCGGCCGACACGGGGGCACTAGCCGGCTAGTTCGGAGTGGAAAGCGCCCTGATTGCCCTACTGCGCGCTTACGGTGCATCAGCATGAACCCGATGTGGGCTGCCGTCGGCGCGGCGCTGGGTCTGGTGGCCGGCGCAGCTCTCCGGGGCACGGTGTTCCGCCTCTCGGTTGCCAGCGGCGCTCCCGAACGGACGGCATGCCCGCATTGCAGCGCGCCCGCGGGGCGACGGCTCGCTGTCCGGTGCGGGCAGTGCGGTCGCAGCCTCGGCAGGCCACTGGCCCTGGAGCTGTGCACCGCCGCGGCGCTGGCCCTGGTTCTCGGCCGGTTTGCCGGTCAGCCCGACGCAGTGGCGTTCGGCTTCCTGGCCGTGCTCGGCGTCGCATTGGCAGCGATCGACATTGCCGTCCAGCGGCTCCCTGACCCGCTCACGCTGCCCGCCTACCCGATACTGATCACGTTGCTCGCCGCCGCAGCCTTGGCCAGCCACGACTTCGATGCGCTGGCACGCGCGCTGCTCGGTGGCCTGGCCCTGATCGGGGCTTACCTGCTACTCGCCCTCGTCCGCCCAGGGCAACTTGGCGGCGGAGACATCAAGCTGGCGGGCATCGCCGGCCTTGCCCTGGGCTGGCTGGGCTGGCCTACGCTGATCGCCGGAGCAGCTCTTGGCTTCGTGCTATCCGCGATCGTCAGCCTGGCGCTGCTGGCCGCACGTCGCGTAACCCTGCACAGCGCGATCAGCTTCGGGCCTTTCATGCTCGGCGGTGCGCTGCTGGCAATGCTCACTAGCGGGCGCTGATCAAGCCGGCTGAGGCCGCCGCTAACTCAGACAGTCGACGCAACCTATCGACAACTAGGACAGTCGACGCAGTCGGCCAATTACAGTGTGCATCTTGCCGATTACAGGATGAAGGACACGGTTTGATAACGATAGATTAATGCACGTTATGACCTCTATCACAGCAGTGGACTGTGTACACAACCTTGGCGCGAGATACGTGGGTTAGCTCAGGGCCGGCCGTGGCGGGAAGGAGGAGCGGACCACGCGAATGCTCAGGCGCAGGGGAGCACCTAAATGCAAGGATTCGGTTAGTTCCAATTACGTCTTTGGTATGAGTTTGTAGCCTAATCATAGCCTGGGCGGCAAAATCCCTTGGGGGGGAGATTGCAATGCCAATCCGTCTAGCCATAGTCGACGGACAGACGCTCATCCGTTGCGGCCTGCGCGCGTTGGTCGCGCAGCACTCAGACATTGAAATCGTTGGCGAGAGCCAGTCGGCCGCCAAGGCTGCAGCGATGATTGCCACAGCGCAGCCGGACGTGGTGACCATTGACGTGGCCCTCCCTGATGGCGACGGCATGCAGCTTGCCCGTGAGTTCCGCGACCGCTATCCAGATCTCGGCATCGTCATGCTGACGTCGCAGCACGAGGACGAACTGTTGTTCCGGGCCCTGGAGTCCGGGCTATCGGCCTTCGTTGCCAAGACAGCGCCGCTGGAAGAGGTACTGAGCGCTATCCGGCACGCCGCCGTAGCTGCCTCGTGCTTCACCGCATCGGGCCTGGCGATCGCGGTAGCGCGCCGCCGCGCAATGCAGGACAGGCTGGCACTGAGCCCGCGCGAGACAGAGGTTCTCCGGCTGCTGCACGACGGGCTGTCGGTACCCGCGATCGCATCGCAGATGTTCATCAGCGTGTCAACGACTAAAACCTACGTCGCAAGGCTGTACGACAAGCTGGGCGCGACGAACCGGGCACAGGCACTGATGGCGGCAATGCACCACGGGCTGATCCAGTATCAGCAGGACAACCCGCCGCAAGAGGCTGCGCCGTGGCCGGTCGGCCGGACCGGACCGGGCCGGCGCCACGGCGTTAAGCGACCGCTTGCTCTGGTCGGGACCAGCAGTAACGGCGTGGCCGAGGCTCGCGCGGAGCGGATGGATGGCGCCCGCGAGTTGCGCGGGTTATCGGGATTGGCCGTGCCGCCCGGCTGAAACTAAGCGCGGCCTCTCGGCCCCCGTGGGCACTCTTGGCCGCGAGAGGCGGCAGGGCGCAGCCAGGGCACGCTAGCGTGGCTGGCGGCGAGCATGTTCGCAGTTCGGCGAGCATGTTCGCAGTTTGGCAAGCACGCCCGGCTGGTGCAGGCCGCGACCACCGCCGGGCTGGTCCAGGCCGCGACCACCGCCGGGCAGCTACAGGCCGCGACCACCGCCGGGCTGGTCCCGCCGTCAGGCCACTAGCGCCAACTGCTGCGATACTTATAGCTCCAGATTCACACACCCGGTCTCGGTGCGGCAGCGCGCGTCCGCGCGGGATGCTGACTGGTGGGTGAGAGGAGCGTGAGTGTCGTTGGCGGAGGGGCCGGCCGCTGCCCGGGACGAGTTGGTCTCCCTGCTGAACATGATGCAGCGCGTGCTCGGCCGCGAGCACCCCGACACCCTGGCCACGCGAAGCGAGCTAGCCCGGTTGACTGGCGAGGCGGGCGACGCCGCTAGCGCGCGAGACCAGCTCGCCGCGCTGCTGCCGGTGCTGGACGCGGCGCTGGGCCGCGAGCACCCCGACACGCTGACCGCCCGGAGCGAGCTGGCCCGGTGGACTGGTGAGGCCGGGAACCACGATGCTGCACGGGACCAGTTCGCCGCCCTGCTGCCGCTGCGGATCCGCCTCCTCGGCCCGCAGCACCCGCGAACTCTGGCCGTCGGAACCAGCCTGGCGTACTGGACCGGCCGGGCCGGGGACCCGTTCCGTGCTCGCGACCTTTATCTTCGGCTGCTGCCAGTGCACGAGCAGGTATTCGGCCCGGATCACCCGCGGACGCTCAACCTGCGCGCCAACCTCGCAGCCACCATGGGTGAAGCCGGGGATGCGGCCGAGGCCTGCGACGAGTACGCCGATCTGCTGCCTTTGCACGAGAAGGTTCTCGGCCCCGAGCACCCGGATACGCAGGCGGTCCGCCGCGGCCTCGCATTCTGGAGCAAGCAAGCGGGCAGGCGCCAGAAGAGATGGCGCCGCGACAGGTAGCGGACCGCCTCAGCCCGTTGTGACGACCGGAAGCCGGGCCGGCCTGCGCTCCTCGAATACATCGATCTCGTCCGCATGCCGGAGCGTGAGCCCGATGTCGTCCAGACCTTCGAGCAGCCGCCACTGGGCATAGTCGGCAAGCTCGAACGGCTCGGTCACATCGCCTGCCGAAATCGTCCGCGCCGCCACGTCGACCACGACCTCGGCGTCCGGCTGGGAAGCCAGCGCGGTAGCCAGCCGGGCCGCTCCCTCCTCGGTCACCTGCGCGGGTACCAGGCCGGAGCTGATCGCGTTGCCGCGGAAGATGTCGGCGAAGCTCGGCGCCACTACGGCCTGGAAGCCGTAATCCTGCAGCGCCCAGACCGCGTGCTCACGGGACGAACCACAGCCAAAGTTGGGTCCGGACAGGAGCACCCGCGCCTGGTCGGCACCGGGCTGGTTCAGCGGGAAACCGGGGTCAGCACGCCAGGCCTCGAACAGGCCCGAGCCGAAGCCGGTCCGCTCGACCCGCTTCAGCCAGGCGGCCGGGATGATCTGGTCGGTGTCTACGTCGCTGCGCTGCACCACCACGGCGCGACCGATCACCTGCTTAAGTCCGCTCATCGAAAGTCCCCGTTTCCTTATAGGTCCGTCGGCGTGGTGAAGCGCCCGGCTATCGCCGTCGCTGCTGCGACGGCAGGTGAGACCAGATGGGTGCGGCCACCCGGGCCCTGACGGCCTTCGAAGTTCCGGTTGCTTGTCGAGGCAGAGCGCTCGCCGGGTGCGAGAATGTCGCCGTTCATGCCCAGGCACATCGAGCAGCCTGCCGACCGCCATTCGAAGCCCGCCTGGGTGAACTGCTTATCCAGGCCCTCCTCCTCGGCCTGCGCCTTGACCATTGCCGAGCCCGGAACGACCAGTGCGCGGACGCCGGGATGCACTTTCCGGCCGCTGACGACCGCCGCGGCAGCGCGCAAGTCCTCCAGCCGGCCGTTCGTGCACGAGCCGATGAAGACGGCATCGACGGCGATGTCCCTGATCGCCGTGCCCGCCTTGAGGTTCATGTAGGTCAGCGCCCGCTCGGCTGCCTGTCGCGCAGCCGGCGTCGCCGCATGCCCCGGCTCTGGCACCACGTCGTCGATCGATACCGACTGGGCCGGCGTGGTACCCCAGGTCACCGCGGGACGCAGCGTGCTGGCGTCGATGCGGATCTCCTTGTCGAAGTCGGCGTCGTCGTCGGTGGCCAGAGACCGCCAGTCGTCCAGCGCCCGCTCGAAATCCGCTCCCCTGGGCGCGTGCTTGCGGCCCTCAAGGTAGGCGAATGTGGTGTCGTCAGGCGCGATCATCCCTGCCCTGGCGCCGCCCTCGATGGACATGTTGCACACCGTCATCCGGCCTTCCATCGAGAGGGCGCGGATCGCTGCGCCGCGGTACTCGATGACCGATCCGGCACCGCCGCCGACTCCGAGCGCTCGGATGATGCCCAGCACCAGGTCCTTCGCGGTGCAGTCGGCCGGGAGGTCGCCCTCGACCGTCACGGCCATGGCCTTCGGCTTGACCTGCCTCAGCGTCTGCGTAGCCAGCACGTGCTCAACTTCGGTGGTACCGATACCGAACGCCAGCGCGCCGAACGCGCCATGAGTCGAGGTGTGGCTGTCCCCGCAGACCACGGTCATGCCGGGCTGAGTGAGACCGAGCTGCGGCCCGATCACGTGCACTATGCCCTGCTGCTTGCTGCCGAGCCCGTAGAGCGTGATCCCGTGCTCAGCGCAGTTGGCCCGCAGTCGTGCGATCTGCTCGGCGGCCAGCGGGTCGGCGATGACTCCGTCTCCAGTGACTGGGTCCAGCCCGGTCGTCGGCACGTCGTGATCCATGGTGGCAAGCGTCAGGTCTGGCCGGCGTACCCGGCGGCCTGCGAGCACGAGACCCTCGAAGGCCTGCGGCGAGGTGACCTCGTGTATCAGGTGCAGGTCAATGTAGAGCAGCGGAGGCTCGCCGTTGGGGCTGGCCACGATGTGGCGGTCCCAGACCTTGTCAAACAGGCGTGCTGTCATGTGCCTCTCGATCCTCGCGCGATCCCGGCCCAGACCTGAATCCAGCTAACGGCCCAGGAGCGGTGTTCTCGCTGGCGTTGTCTTGTTGTGTCTCAAATAATGAGATACGCTGTTCAGATTATGGACAGCATACCCCAAGCCGAATCCGGCGCCACCCGGGTCACCGGAGTTGGCGTGCTGGACCGCTGCGTCACGTTGCTCGACCTGCTCGCGGGCGGACCGCGGTCGCTGCGCTGGCTGGCGGATGCCAGCAAGCTGCCGCGCCCGACCGCGCACCGGCTCCTGGTCGCCCTCGAGCAGCACCGGCTCGTCACCAGGGACCCCGTGGTCGGCACGACCGCGACGGCGTTCCGGCTCGGACCGCGGCTGACCGAGCTGGCCGCCGTGGCCGGACCGGAACTCGACCTGGCCAGCCTGGCCGGCCCGGTCCTCGACTGGCTGCACAGCGCGACCAGCGAGAGTGTCCAGCTCTACGTGCGCTCAGGCGATCACCGGCTGTGCATCGCCGCCAGGGATGCTGGCACCGGCCTGCGCGACAGCGTTCCGGTCGGCGCGCTGCTCCCGCTCGGGGCAGGCTCCGGCGGCAAGGTACTGCTCGCCTGGTCGTCCGCTGTCGCGAATCGAGCCGACGGGGCCGACGGGACCGACCGCGACGAGCTTGCTGACGTGCGCAGCCGTGGCTGGGCGGCGAGCGTGGCCGAGCGCGAGCCGGGCGTTGCCAGCGTCAGCGCACCGGTGCTACGTGACGGGGTGCTGCTTGCCGCGTTGTGCGTGTCCGGCCCGGTCAGCCGGCTTGGCGAGGCGCCCGGCCGAAAGCTCAGCGGGCCTGTTGTCAAAGCCGCGGCCGACCTGACGCGGCAGCTCGCCGAGCCGGCCTAGGCTGACCTCCCCCGTCCGCGCCTGATTTCCCAGCGCCTGGTTCGCCGGCTGACCGCGAGGATCGCGTCAGCGACCTCCGCCGGACGGGTGACGATGTCGAGGTGTGCGCCCGGCAGCCTGGCGACCGGCCAGCCGCTCGCCGCTGCCTTCGACCGCTGCTCCGCGTAGGCCTCACTGAGCTGGACGTAGCCGCATCTCGCGCTGGTCCAGCCGGCCGGCACCGGCACGTGAGCCTCGAAGAACGACAGCGGCAGGCTGGGCAGCTCGGCGGTGACGATCTCGCGCCGATGGTCGTCCGGGATCAGCTCCCGCATGTTGTCCGGCCCGAACCATCGCGACCATGGCGGAAGCATCCCGTCGATGGCCAGGCCACGCAGGAACTCAGCGAACTCGTCCGGGACCACGGTCGTCTCGCCTGCCTCGGGCGGTATGTCTGCATCCACGAATACAAGCGCCCGCGGCCGGATCCGGGCAGCGATGCGCGGCAGCAGCGGCCCGGCACCGCTGTGGCCGACCAGGATCGGGCTGTCAGTTCCTCTCGCCAGCGCGACGACGGCACCGACGAAGCCAGCCCAGCCCAGCGAGGTGGCTACCGGCGGGACCGCCGGAACTGTGACTTCGTGACCGCGCGCGGCGAGTTCACCGGCGACCCACCGCCAGGTACTCGGGCCGGTTACCGGGCTGTGCACCAGGACGAAAGATCCCACCACCTCATCCTGCAGTGCGAAGACACGCCTTGGGAACCTCAAACTCCCGCGTGCTGCACGCTGCGCTCGAAGACCAGCCGCTCGCCCCGCACGTCGGCAGTGATTTCCTGGCCGCCTTGGATCTCGCCGTCGAGCAGCATGCGGGAGAGCGGATTGTCCACTTCACGCTGGATCGTGCGGCGCATCGGGCGGGCGCCGAACTCTGGCTCGTGCCCGTGATCGGCGATCCAGTCGACCGCTGCCTGAGTGAAGTGCACGATGACACCCTGGGCGTGCAGCCGCCGGCGGGTGCGCTCCAGCTGAAGCCGGGTGATCTGCCGAAGCTCCTCCTGGCTGAGCTGGGTGAAGACGATGATCTCGTCTATCCGGTTCAGGAACTCGGGCCGGAACGACTCGCGGAGCCGGCGCATCAGCTGCTCCTGCAGCGCGTCCTGGTGGCCGGCCTCTGAACTCGCGCGGTCGCCGGCGAAGCCCAGCGCCGTTCCTCGTCTCGTGATGAGGTCCGAGCCCAGGTTGCTCGTCATGATCAGGACAGTGTTCTTGAAGTCAACGGTCCTGCCCTGACCGTCAGTGAGGCGCCCGTCCTCGAGTACCTGCAGCAGGATGTTGAACACGTCGGCATGGGCTTTCTCGATCTCGTCAAGCAGGATGACGGAGTAGGGACGCCGCCGGACCGCCTCGGTGAGCTGCCCCGCCTCTTCGTAACCGACGTAGCCAGGTGGCGCGCCGACCAGGCGGCTGACCGTGTGTCGCTCCTGGAACTCGCTCATGTCCAGCCGGATCATCCTGCTCTCCGAGCCGAACATCGCCTCGGCTAGCGCGCGCGCCAGCTCGGTCTTGCCGACACCAGTCGGGCCGAGGAACAAGAAGCTGCCCACCGGCCGGTTCGGGTCGCCGAGTCCGGCCCTGGACCGCCGGATCGCCTCGGCGACGGCCGTCACCGCCTCGTCCTGCCCGATCACCCGCTCGTGCAGATAGCGCTCCAGGCTGAGGAGCCTGTCCTTCTCTTCCTCGGTGAGCTGCTGGACCGGCACGCCGGTAGCCCTGGATACGACGTCCGCGATGTCCTTGACGGTGACCTGCGGCACCACACTTTCGTCGTGACTGAGGCGGTTGACGCTGCGGCGGATCTCCTCGATCTGGTCGCGCAGCTGCGACGCTTGTTCGTACTGCTCGCTCGCGACTGCCTGCTCCTTGTCGCGGGTGAGCTGCTCGGCTTGCCGCTCAAGATCCCGAAGATCGATGCTCGGTGTCTTCATCCGCAACCGCACCCGCGCTCCGGCCTGATCGATGAGATCGATGGCCTTGTCGGGCAGAAACCTGTCAGTGATGTAGCGATCAGATAGCTCGACGGCCGCAACGAGTGCCTCGTCGGCATAGCGGACCTGATGGTGTGCTTCGTAGCGGTCCCGCAATCCGCGCAGAATGGCGAGCGCGTCATCGACTGTCGGCTCGGGTACCAGGATCGGCTGGAACCGGCGGGCCAGCGCGGCGTCCTTCTCGATGTACTTGCGGTACTCGTCCAGCGTCGTCGCACCCGCCACGTGCAGCTCGCCGCGTGCGAGTGCCGGCTTGACCATATTGCCGGCATCCACGCCGCCCTCGGCACCGGCACCGGTACCGACTAGCGTGTGCAGTTCGTCGATGAAGATGATCAGCTGATCGCTGTGCTCCCTGATCTCGTCGATGATCGCCTTCAGCCGCTGCTCGAAGTCACCCCGGTACCGGGTGCCCGCCACCACGCCGGACAGCTCGAGCTGGACCACGCGCTTGCCGGTCAGGGTCTGCGGAACTTCCTCGTTGACGATGCGCTGAGCCAGGCCTTCCACAATGGCGGTCTTGCCGACCCCGGCCTCACCGATGAGCACCGGGTTGTTCTTGCTGCGGCGCGACAGCACTTCGATTGTCTGCTCGATCTCGTTGTCCCGGCCGATGACCGGATCAATCCGTCCTTCCCGCGCGAGCGCGGTGAGGTCCCGGCCGAACTCATCGAGTGTCGGGGTCTCGGACCGGCCGCCCTGCCCGGGCGGACGGCGGCCCTGGCCGACGACCGCGGCCTGCAGTGCTTCCGGCGTCAGGCGGGCTGAGGCCAGCATCTGGCCGGCGGTCGACTCGGGGTTAACCGCGAGGGCGAAGAGCATGTGCTCAGGGCCGATGTAGTTAGATCCCATCGCGCGGGAGATCTGGTGCGCGTCCAGAAGTGCCCGCTTGGCTCCGGGCGTGAGCTGCGGCGGCCCGGTCCGGCTTCGCCGCTGGTCTTGCTGGCTGGCAACGGCGCGAGCGAGCGCGTCAGGATCAGCGCCCGCGCGCGAGAGCAACGTCCGGGTCGGCTCCAGCGTGCTAGCTGCCCAGAGCAAGTGCTCGGTATCCAGGTCAGCGTCGCCCCACTGTGCTGCCTGAGCCGCTGCCGCAGCAAGAAGCTCGCGCGCGGGCCCGCTCATCAGCTGGGTGATATCGACCCGCTGCCCCGGACGCTGCGGACCGCCTCCGGCGCCGTAGATACGGGCGAGGAAGTCGTCGAACGGGCTTGAGCCAAAGCCCCCCGGCCCGGAGAAGTCGTCGCTCATCGCAAAATCCCCCGATTTACGTCTGCGGTGTAGCTGCTAACGACGCCCTTTCCCCGAGTCAGCCGCGCTGACGCCCGCCGGCCGGTGCTTCTCTGCGTGATGAGGCGTGGGCCGGTGCCTGGTCCGTCCGAAGGCCGGCTAGGCAGGTGACGTGCGCTGGCCGGTCAACTCCTGGAGGAAGTCGATCAGGCCGGCGAAATACACAGCCTGATCGTCGTACATGGCCAGATGACTGCCTTCCGGGCAGTGCAGGTAGCGCCCCTGCGGCAGACGGCTCGCCATCATTGCCATGTAATCCGGGTCCATCGTGTCGTACCTGGCCCCGATGACCAGCGCCGGCACGTCGATCCGGGGAAGATCATCAGTGCGCTCCCAGGCGGCCAGCTTGGCGTCCGCACTGATGCCCAGTTCGCTCGGGCCCTGCATGGATACGTAGATCGCCGGATTGATATGCCCGAAGCCGCGCTGCACCGGGTCAGGCCAGTCCTCGACCGGCATGCGGAGGACGTGGTGAACGTAGTGCTGCTCCAGGAGCAATTCCAGGTAACGAGGATTGTCCGTGTCACCACTTGCCTCCAGCGACTTGATCTCGGCAAGGGCGGCCTGATCCATGGCCGGCATGAGCACCTGCTCGGCGTAGGCGTTGTAAGCCGGGACGCTCGACATCATGTTGGAGATGATCAGGCCGCGCAGGTGCTGCTGGTAGGTGAGCGCGTACTCGATGGCGAGGAGCCCGCCCCAGGACTGGCCGTACAGCACGAAGTTGTCCCGGCTAAGCCCGAGTGCGCGGCGGACTTGCTCGACTTCGTCTACAAACCGGTCGAGCTCCCACAACGACGGCTCATCGGGCTGATCGCTGAAACCCGAGCCCAGCTGGTCGTAGTAGTAATACTCGACGCCCGCGGCCGGCAGGTAGCTGTCGCAGGCTTCGAGGTACTCGTGGGTTGAGCCGGGACCGCCGTGCAGTAGCAGCACCCGCAGATCCGGATTGTTGCCGACGCGCTTCACCCACACCTGGTGGTCACCGGATGGTGTGCTTACCGCGATCTTCCTTGAGCCCCCGCTAAGTACGTCGTCACGGCCGGAGTTATCCAGGTAGGTCGACACGCCTCAATCCTCCTTGTCCGAAGTGCAACCTAGTTGCATATCCGCAGTATTCTGGTGGTATGCCAGCGCCGTCAAGCTCCGTCTACCCGTTCGGCGATCTGCTCGCGCTCGCCCGGCAGAGCTGGCTGGGCCAGATGGCGAGCCGGCTTGCCGAGCTCGGCTATGCCGACTACCGCCGCAGCGACGCTGCGGCTGTCCGGCTGCTGCGGCGCGGACCTGCGCCGGTCGGTCAGCTCGGCGCGGCCCTCGGCGTCAGCAGGCAGGCTGCCCGGAAGGTTGCCGACGGCCTGCAGCAGCGGGACTACGCCACGATTCAGCGCGACCCGGATGACGCCCGGCAGGTTAACGTCGCTCTCACCGCGGCTGGCCAGGCCTATGCCCGTGCGGTCGTTGTCGTCATCGAGCAGCTCAACCGCGAGGTGATCGGCCGGGCAGACCATACCGAGCTCATCGCAGCCGACGTCGTGCTGCGCGCCGCAATGTTCGACGACAGCACCAGGCAGCGGGCTGGCCGGCTGCCCGGGCCCGAGTCCGCACCGGCAGCAGACTGAGCGCTGTCAGACTGTGCCCACGACCGGCTCGTCAGCCAGGTACGGGGGCGCCGGATCGTACTGGATATACCTGCGGACGGCGCGCGAGTGGTCCCGCCCGTGCAAGGCACCCACAAGCCACAGCGCCATGTCGATCCCGGCTGAGACACCCTGACTGGTCGCCAGTTGCCCGTCTACCACGTAGCGGGCGTCACTGATCACCGTGATATTGCCCCGTTCCCGCAAGGATTCTTCGAATGAGTGATGCGTGGCTACCCGCCTGTCGCGGGCCGGACCGGCCTCATGGAGCAGGAGCGCACCGGTGCAGACGCTGGTTGTCCAGGCGGCCGCCGCCGACGTGGCGGCGATCCAGTTAATAAGCACCGGATTGGTAACCTCGCGCCGCGTGCCCATGCCGCCTGGCACCAGCAGCACGTCGAGCGGCGGGCAGTCGTCGAACGTGCGGTGCGGCAGGACCTGCATGCCCTTGCTGCAGCGCACCGGTCCGGGCTGCTCTGCGATCAGGACGGCGGAGTCGCCCTGATCCCGGAGCATGGCCGACACCGTGAACACTTCCCACGGCCCGGCGAAATCCAGTTCCTCGGCACCGTCGAAGATCAGCAGACCGTAGGTTGTCACTGCAGCTCCTGCGTTGCTCGCGTCGATGTGTCCCGCCGCTAACCGCGTGGCAGCAGCGGTCCGTGCTCTAGGTGCGGGAGCACGTGCCGGGCGAACAGGTCGCACTCGGCGGCGTGCGGGTAGCCGGACAGGATGAAGGCCTCGATGCCGAGCTCGGCGTACTCGCGGAGCTTGGCAAGCACCTGGCCGGGATCGCCGACGATGGCCGCTCCCGCGCCGGAGCGAGCCCGGCCGATACCGGTCCACAGGTTCGGCTCGACGAAGCCTTCGTCGTCGGCAATCTCGCGCAACTCACCCTGCCGCAGCTGTCCCGTCGACGCGACGTGCAACGACTGATCCCGCAAGCGCCGCCCTGTCTCGGCGTCCAGCCGAGACACCAGGCGCTGCGCGGCTGCTCGTGCTTCCGCTTCGGAAGCACGGACGATCACGTGCACCCGATAGCCGAACCTGAGCTCCCGGCCGTGGCGGGCGGCGCGCGCTCGCATATCCGAGATGATCGCCTCGACCGCTGGCATCGTGTCCGGCCACATCAGGAACACGTCAGCCGCCTGCGCGGCCACTTCCCTGGCCGCCTCCGACAGTCCGCCGAAGTAAAACGGCGGGCAGCCACCCACTGGGCGGATACGCGGCGGCTCGAGGGTCAGGTTGACGAACTCACCTTGGCAGTCCACGGGCTTGCCGTCGAGGAGGTCACGCAGCACCCGCATGATCTCGATCGTGCGACGGTAACGCGGCTCCGACTCGAGCTGCTCGCCAGGCCGGTCGGAGGAGATGATGTTGATCGTGAGCCGACCGCCCAGCATCTCGTCGATAGTCGCCAGCTGACGGGCCAGTTGCGGCGGCCACATCTCCCCCATCCGGACGGCCACGAGCAGCTGAAGGCGCCGGAGCTGCGGAGCGAGCCCGGCGGCGAATGCAACCGAGTCGATCCCTGTCGCGTAGTTCGAGGGCAGCAGTAGGTTGTCGTAGCCTGCTTCCTCGGCCCGCAGCGCGACGTTCTTGCTGTGCTCCCAGCTTGACTTCAGTGCAGGATCCTGCACGCCGAGGAACTCGTAGTCCTCATCGCACAGCGGAGCGAACCAGGAAATCTCGCAGCCCACCGCTTGATGATACCGAGCCCGATCCGGGAGACCCGTGCGCGCGGGATGCGAATGAGTCTCCCGGATCCGCCGGGACTGCCGTTGCCGTTGCGGTTACCGGTGAAGGTCAGGCGATCGGGTGCAGCCACCCGTAGCGGTCGGGCTTGCGGCCGTACTGGATGCCAACGAGTTCCTCCTTGAGCAGGCTGGTCACCTGGCCAGCTCGGCCGTCACCGACGGTCCAGTCGGCGTGCTCGCTGCGCACGCCGCCGATCGGCGTGATCACGGCTGCGGTACCGCAGGCGAAAACCTCGGTGATCTCGCCCGACGCGCAGCCGTCTTGCCAGTCAGCCACCGAGACTTTCCGCTCCAAGGCGGGAATGCCTAGGTCGGGCGCGAGCTTGAAGAGCGAGTCCCTGGTCATGCCGTGCAGCAGGGAGCCGGTCGCGGTGGGCGTGACAATCCGAGCGTGAGCGCCGGTGCCGTGCACGAACCAGATGTTCATGCCGCCCATTTCCTCGACAAACTTCCGCTCGGCTGCGTCGAGCCACACCACCTGGTCGCAGCCGTG
The DNA here is from genome assembly GCA_963831615.1 of uncultured Actinomycetota bacterium. Lineage (GTDB taxonomy): Bacteria > Actinomycetota > Actinomycetes > Streptosporangiales > Streptosporangiaceae > JAJYUU01. Next base: position 858,385 of record CAWHQU010000013.1, read on the forward strand.
CTCGAGGGCCTCCTGCTGGCCAGCGAAGGCCGCGGCGTAGTTGCCGCCGCACTTGGCTTCGCCGGTCCCGCCGGGCCCTGCCCGGGAGTAATCCTCCGATAGCCAGACCGTTACCGGCTTGATCTCTCCGCTGAAGTACCCGGCGACCGGCGACGCAATAACTGCGAACAGGTAGGAGGAGGACGGCTTGTTCACGCCGAGGCCTATCTGCGTCGCGATCATGAACGGACGCAGGTAGAGGCTTCGCCCCTCGGCAGTCGGCACCCATGCGCGGTCCTGCCTGACGAGCAGTTCGATGGCCCGGACGAAGAGCGCTTCCGGCAACTCTGGCATCGCCAGCCTGGCGGCTGACCGGTTGAGTCGTGCCGCATTGGCCTGTGGCCGGAACGCCGCAACCGAGCCGTCGGCCTGGGCATATGCCTTCAAGCCTTCGAAGATTTCCTGGCCGTAGTGAAACACTTGAGCCGCCGGATCCAGCGTGATCGGACCGTATGGCTCGATCCGTGCGTCGTGCCAGCCGTCCTTCTCTGTCCACCGGATCGTTGCCATGTGGTCGGTGAATACGCTGCCGAACCCCGGAGCTGCCAGCAGCCGCGTCCGCTCGGTGGCGGGTACTGCGGACGTGCTGGCGCGGATCTCGAAGTCAAGATCGGGGTTCGGGCTGGCATCCATGGTCGTGCTCCTCCAGGTTCCGTTTAATTGCAGGTCGTTGGCCGCGTCCCGACGTCGCCCGGGCGATCAGCCGGTGAGTCGCTTGCCGGGACGCGGCACGGCCCGGACGTTCAGTTGTCAGTTCTCAGTTGCTCTCAGTTGCAGTGGCACCGTCGCCGCCGTTGTCCCGGCGGTCCATTGCTTCCTGCACTGCTTCCTGCGCTCGCTGGCGGGCGCAGGCTTCGGATTCTGTTATCGCTGCCGTCGCGGTCTGGCTGGTCCTGGACATCTCCGGTCTTCTCCTCGCGAGCAAGATCTCGAGTTGACTGAGGCGGGCCAGCTGAGGCGCAACCGCTACGCCCGGACCGGCGTGCGCGGCGAGTGCCGCGTCCCGCCGCGGGGCGGTGAGCCGGGGCGACCGGCGATACCGAAGGCGGCGGGACGGGCAGTCAGGGCGGCAGTAAAGCCCGGTTTCGCATGCGGCCAGCGCCTCACCCCCGTAGCGGGTCGCCGGCCTGCCCTGATCAGGTCCCGCTACGGCTGCTAAGGATGAATACGAAGCGCCGCATGACACAACGAAGGGTAGCCGACGCCAGTGACCCGTGCCACGGACTGAGGTCAATTTTGTTGGACGACCAAGCATTTTTTTCGCCGGCCGCCTGACCCATGCCACGCTGGCCGGCTTCTTGGTGGTGGCACTGTCGGTGCTGGCACTGTCGGTGCTGGCACTGTCGGTGCTGGCACTGTCGGTGCTGGCACTGTCGGTGCTGGCACTGTCGGTGCTGGCACTCTCGGGCCGAAGCGCGATAACCTGCTGACAGCGGCAGCGCATCACCTGCCCGCTTCCGAGCTACTTGTCAGCCCGCGCTGGCACTAGCGACGAGGACAAGGGTCAACGACTCGGGTGCAACTCCCTCGTCATGTCATTCAGCTTGGCGGGCAGACGCGGGCAGACTCGCCGGGAAAGATGATCATGACTCGCGAGAAGGCATTGAAACACGCCATTCGCCAGCGCATGGCTGAGACTGGCGAGCCGTACAGCGTCGCCAGGCGCGCTGTCGCAGCGGATCCGGCCGCAATCCCGGACCCGGCCTCCGTCCCGGATGCCGCGCCGCCTCCACAGGCCCGGCCGCCTCCGCGGGCCCGGCCGCTGGCGAGGTCCCGGCCGATGCCACGGACCCGGCCGCAGTCGAGGACGCTGCGACCGAGCAGGCTGCTACCGGCGCCGACCCTGCTGGCGGCCGAGCAACGTCCAGCCAGGCAACCGGCCAAGGCCCGGCCGAGCTACACAGGGCGGTCCCGGCGATGCGCGATCCAGAGCCGCCCGCGACCGGCCTGAAGAAGGCAGCCGGACCCGCTGGCCCGCGCGTTTTCGACCCGCTGGCGCTGCGGGCCAGGAGCGTGCCGCAGGGCCCGCCCGCGCCGATAGGCCCGCCCGCGCCACCGGGTCCACGGGAGGGCCCGGGCCGATGGGTCCGCCTGCGCCGCCAGGTCCGCCACGTCCGCTGCGACCCCCGTTGGAGCCGGATCACCGCTCAGCTCGCCCTGGCCGGCCGGACCTGTCATCAGGCTTGGCGGCGGCAGAGCGAGATGCCGACCGCGCGCGACGCGATGCCGAGCGGGCCCAGTTGCAAGCCGAACGGGCACAGCGGCAGGCCGAACGGGAACAGCAAGCCGCTGACCAGGCGCAGGAAGCTGCCGACACCGCCCAGCAGCAGGCAGACGAAGCTCAGGAGGCGGCCGACTACGACACCGACTGGCTCAGCGAGGCTGACCGCGAGCTTGGCCAAGCACGGGCGGATCAGGCGCAGGAGCGTGCCGACCGTGCACAGGAACGCGCCGAGCTCGCACAGGAGGCAGCCGACCGGGTGCAGGACGAGGCTGACGAGGAGCAGGATCGTGCTGACGAGGCAGCGGAACTCGCCGACGAAGCGCAAGAACTACTTGACGACGCCCGCGGGTTAACAGACCTGACCCGGCAGGAGCGCCTATCCGACGACGACAGCGACGCCGCCGGCGAGAGCGCGACGGACTCCTACGACGACGACTGGCGCGCCCGAGACCGGTCCCGCCCGCAGTTCGCGGACGTCGGAGTCGACCGGACCGAGCAGATGCGAGAGCGCATAGATCGCTTCCGGGAGCGCGCTGGCACGGTTCTCGCAGTGATTGGCGAGGAATGGGAGCGCGCCTTCGGCAACCGCAACGACGACTGAAGGTGTTATGCGGCGTTTGCCGGTTTCGCGAAGCCCAGCGCATCGCCCGCCGGCCACCCGACAGGCAGCGCAGCAAGCAGCACCGGAGCCGCCCCGGATGCTAGCTCCCAGGTCCCGGGCGGGTCCTGAACGAGCGTGCTCCGGGACCGGCTCCGGCCCAGCTCAGCGATCAGTAATCAGCGGTCAGCGGGTGAAGTGCTCGAACGCGTGGCTGAAGTACCAGTCCGGCTGCGCAACGCCAGAGCAGGTGCCGGCGCCCTTCGTCCCGGGGCAGCCACCGTTGTCGCGCTGCAGCGCCCAGAACGAGATCAGCCCGATCCCCTGCTGCTGGGCCCAGTGCAACACGGTGACAGCGTCGGCAGTCGAGAATGTCTCGTCCGGGCCGTAGTCGTCGATGCCTGGCATCTCGGTGACGCCGATCGTGTGCCAGAGCTCGCGCGGCGTCGCCGCCGGGTACAGCGACTGCAGCTGGCCGTACAGGCCGGCTGCCGCGCTCTCGGTGTCGGCGACCATGTCCTGTTGCGTGCCGAGGTAGTAATCGAAGGTCAGCAGGTTGACGGTGGAGATCTTCGCGCCGTCGGCGACCGCGTTCTGCAGCACAGCCAGCCCCGAGGCGGTCAGGCCGGTCGGGAAGGTCGGCAGCGTGTAGGAGAACTGGATCCGGAGATGGTGCACCGCGGCCCAGGCTTCGGTCATCGCGATGGCCTCGTTGCGGCGGTTAATCCCGGCGGTGTTGGTCAGCGAGTCGGCCTCGACGTCCAGGTCGATGCGCGGCACGTGATACGTGGTGATCAGGCTTTCGTAGACCGCGGCGATCGCCGGCACGCTCGTGCAACTGTCGGCGATGTCGGTGTCCGTGGTGTCTGCGGTGTAGCCGCCAAACGACGGGATCACGTTCCCGCCGGCCCGCTGGATCGCGGCAATGTCGCTACCGTAGCTAGCCGCCGCAATGGGCTCGCTGGTGTCTCCGTCCCAGTACGCGGTGCACGACCCTGCTGTCGCGGTCTGCAGGAATGCCAGCGACAGGAACCGCGCGCCGGACTGCTGCGACAGCGTCGCCAGGTCCGTGCTGGTGTCGTACATCTCGTAGTAAGGCGCGAACACCCGGTAGGGCAGCGGACGCCCGTGCCCGTACGGCGACAAGGCGCCAGCCGCCGGCGCGGCACTGGCCCCGGTTGCGGCTAATCCGAGCGTGACCACCGTGGCGGTCGCTGTGGCCAGAGCTGCCAGCAGCGGGGTTAGTCGTTTCATGCGCGGCTCCTTTAGCTAGTGCGAAACACCGATCAGCTGCGTCGGGCGGGCGGCCGTCGCTTGCGCACCGGCGGCCGCCAGCCCACTTCGGTCGAACCCGGCCGAGCCATGCACGAATCAAATAGGAAAGTTTCCTATTTGATTCGACCGCGACGTTAGCCCGCTCCGCAGCCGGCGTCAATAGGCCGAGCGTCAATCGGCCTAGCGTCAATCGGCGCAGCATAAGTCGGCAGGGATCCGTCAGTGCCCGTTCCCGCCCGGATGGTCCTGCGGCCTACTCGGCCGGGACCAGGCGCGCCCGTCGGCTACCGTTGCCACGTCGGCGCGACTGACGGACGATGAGGTCTGCAGGCGCCCAGCACGCCAGGAGCCAGCAGCATGCACGAGACGATCAGCACGACGACCGCGGCGCCCGGGCTGCCGGCAGCGAACTCCAGGGCCGGCGGCAACGGCGTGCCCGGCTGCGACCCGGCGGTCCTGGAGGAGATCCAGCAGCGGGTGCTGTGGCTGGCGACGCGGATCGTCGACGCCGCGAACCACGAGCGCGACACCGGCGACGGCGTCAAGGTCGGTGGCCACCAGGCCTCCAGCGCAAGCCTGGTCACGGTGATGACCGCGCTGTACTTCGCCTACCTGGACGCCCCTGACCGGGTCAGCGTGAAGCCGCACGCCTCGCCGGTCTTTCACGCGATCCAGTACCTGCTCGGCAACCTGGACAGGTCCTACCTCACGACGTTGCGGGCCTTCGGCGGGCTTCAGTCCTATCCGAGCCGGACCAAGGATCCCGACGTCGTCGACTTCTCCACCGGCTCGGTCGGCCTCGGTGCTGCCGCTCCTCTGTTCGCCGCCGCCACGCGGCGCTACGTCGACGCCCACTTCGGCCCGCGGCCACGCAGCCGGTTCATCGCGCTGATCGGCGACGCCGAGCTCGACGAAGGCAACATCTGGGAAGCCGTCTCCGACCCCGCCACCGACGGCCTGGGCGACGTGCTGTGGATCGTCGATGTCAACCGTCAGTCACTGGACCGGGTTGTGCCGGGTGTCCGGATCGCGCAATGGGAGCAGCAGTTCAGCGCGGCCGGCTGGCACGTGGTTGAGGCCAAGTACGGCCAGCGGCTGCAGCGTGCGTTCGCCCAGCCGGGCGGCGACAGTCTGCGCGACTGGATCGACGCGATGCCGAACGAGCAGTACCAGTCGCTGTTCGGCCTGGAGCCCGCCGCGGTGCGCGAGCGTTTCCTCGACGGAGCGCCGGCCGCGGTGCTGGAGTTCTGCGCAGGCATCCCGGACTCCGAGCTAGCGCCGCTGGTCACCGACCTGGCCGGGCACGACCTGGGGTCGCTGCTGGCGGCCTTCGCCGAGTGCGACGCCGAAGCGGCCCGCCCGAGCGTGCTGTTCGCTTACACGATCAAGGGCTGGGGCCTGCCGATCGCGGGCAACCCGCGCAACCACTCGGCGCTGCTCACCACCGCGCAGATCAGCCAGATGCGGGAGCGGCTCGGGCTGACGACCGCGACCGAGTGGGACCGGCTGGACCCGATGACACCAGCCGGGCAATGGGCGGCCGCCCGCCGCGAGCAGCTACTCCGGGTTCCGGTCTCCCATACCGGAAACGAGGTCGTCGTACCCGATGCCGTCGGGCTCCGCGCGGCCAGGCCGATCTCCACCCAGGAGGCGTTCGGGCGGATCCTGGTTGACCTGTCCCGGTCGGAATCGGTCGGTCCGTACCTGGTGACTACCGCCCCGGATGTCGCTACCTCGACGAACCTGGCCGGGTTCATCAACCGGGCGGGCGTGTTCTCCCCGGTGCCGCGCCGGGCCTGGAGCGAGGACCCGGTGCTCAAGTGGGCCGAGGGCCCGGACGGCCAGCACATCGAGCTCGGCATCAGCGAGATGAACCTCTTCCTGCTGCTCGGCCAGCTCGGGCTGAGCTGGGATCTGTCCGATCAGCCGCTGCTGCCGGTCGGCACCGTGTATGACCCGTTCGTGCTGCGCGGGCTGGACGCATTCATCTACTCGGTGTACTCGGGCGCGCGGTTCATCGTGGCGGGCACGCCGTCCGGCGTGACACTCGCGCCGGAGGGCGGCGCGCACCAGTCGACGATCACCGCGTCGGTCGGGCTCGAGCTTCCGAACGTGACCTTCATCGAGCCTGCCTACGCGGTAGCGCTCGACTGGCTGCTCTGCGGCGCGCTGCAGTCGGTGGCGGCCGCAGCGGTGCCTGCCGTCCGGCCCGGCGAGCCCGGCCCCGGCCAGGCCGAGAATGGCTCGTATTACTTCCGCCTGACGACGCGCGGCATCGACCAGGCGCCATTCCAGGCGGCACGCGAGCGGCTCGGCGATGCGATCCTGCGCCGTCAGGTGCTAGCCGGGGCCTACCGGCTGATCGACGCGGCTGAGGATGCGGCCGCCGGCGCTCCCCCGGTCTACCTGGTCGGCTGCGGTGCGGTGCTGCCCGAGGTGCTGCAGGCCGCGGCGGAACTGTCCGAGGAAGGCATCGCGGCGACCGTCGTCGACGTCACGTCCGCGGACCGGCTCTACCGGGCCTGGCAGCGAACCCTCCGGCAGGGCGTGCGCACGGCCACCGCGCCGTCCATCGCCGGTGCGCTGCGATCCGCCTTCCCGGACCGGGCGCCGGTCGTCACCGTGCACGACGCGGCCTCGCACACGATGAGCTGGCTCGGATCCGCGCTGGGTGTCCCGGCGGTCAGCCTGGGCGTGGACAGTTTCGGCCAGTCCGGCGCGGTTGCCGACCTGTACCGGGCCCACGACCTGGACGCCGGCTCGATCGTGAACGCGGCCCTGGCGGCCCTGTCGCTGCGCTGACGGCGGCCTCGCGAGCACGATGGCCGCCCTGACATCGCTCAACCGCGCAGGCGATCTTCATGGGTGCCGTTTTAGTGGCGCTACAACCCCACCAAAGCGGCACCGACAACCGCGGAGAACCAGCGCAGGGCCAGATGATGTTGAAGGTGCGGCTCGATGATCTTCATGGGTGCCGTTCTGGTGGCGCTACAACCCCACCAGAGCGGCACCCACGTCCGCGCTTCGGGTCGCGAGGGCTGTCTCAGCCCAGCTAGAACTGCATGCGCTCCTCGGTCCGGCCCGGCCGAGCGGCTACCGCCGGTTGCTGATGACGAGGCCGACGCTCTTGTACAGCCGTACCGCTGTACAGCCGTACCGCGGCGTCGTTGCCGTCCGTAACCCAACAGGTACGCGGTCCGCACGCCGGACGTGCGCGCGGCTGGATGCGGCATACTTTCTGCGGTGAGCGATCGCAATGTGCTCGGCGGTGAGATGGAGCCGTGCAGTAACAACCCAGTCACCGGGTTCTTCCGAGACGGATGCTGCAGCACAGGCCCGGAAGACGTCGGCAGCCATACGATTTGCGCGGTAGTCACCGCCGAGTTCCTTGAGCATCAGCGCAGCATCGGCAACGACCTGATCACGCCAGTGCGCGCCTATCAGTTCCCGGGGCTCGTGCCCGGCGATCGCTGGTGTGTCACCGCGGTGAACTGGCTGCGCGCTCATCTTGCTGGCGCCGCAGCCCCGGTCGTCCTGGCATCTACTCACGAGCGGACGTTGCAGATCGTTCCGCTTGAGACACTGAGAGAACACGCCGTCGACGTCCCGCCGGATCCCGGCGCGCTCGATACCTGACCCTGTCGCCATGGCTGGGCGGTCCCGGAATGCGCTGGTATACCGGAGACATGGCGGGTGACGAGATTGCGGCGCGGATGCGGCACGAGGCAGGAGCGCTGCTGCGGGAGCTTGACGACGAGCAGCGGAAGCTCACGGCGCTGGAATTCGGTGACGACGCGGCACGGCGATGGATCGAGTACCGGCCGAACCCACGGCCGGGCGGATGCCTGGCGCTGATGAGCGTGGCTGCCCGCAAAGCCGCGCACAGGCTGCTGTCCACCGCGCTGAGCGAGCACTGCTTCGCCCAGGCGATGGCGATCGTCGCGCTCGAGGAAGTGCTCGATCTGCAAGAGCGGCACACGATGAACCGGCACAGCGGCGGCTACTTCCTTACCGTGTTCGGCGATCCGGCCAGGGACGATGTCTGGTCCTGGCGATTTGAGGGTCACCACTTGTCGGTGACTATGACGATCGCCGGCGGCGAGGTCTCCCCCGCACCGGTATTTCTCGGCGCCAATCCGGCCTGCGTGAGTTATGCCGGACGGCCTGTGTCGCGCCCCCTCGGGCCGGAGGAGGATCTCGGGTACGCACTCATCGACGCGCTCGGGCCAGCGGGCCGGATGAAGGCCGTTGTGGCTGACCGGGCTCCCGGTGACATTCACTCCGCCACCTCGCCGCAGGCCAGCCAAGTCGAGCCACTGGGTGTCGCCATGTCTGCCCTCGGGCCGACGGCGCGGGCGCTGATCTGGCAGATCGTGGCCATCTATCTAGACCGGCTGCCCGAGGCGATGGCGGCGCGGGAAGCCGCCAGGTTCGCGGGCAGTGAGGTGCACTTCGCCTGGGAGGGCCAGCTGACTCGGTACGGCCGGTATTACTACCGGGTGCAGGCCGACGACCTGCTCATCGAGTTCGACAGGACCGACCCTAACCACGCGCATACGGTGCTGCGCCGCCCCGGCGGCGATTTCGGCGCGGACATCCTCGCGGCGCATTACCGCGAGGCGGACTCAGGAAGTTTGTGAGCTTGCCGCATGGGCTGCAAGGCAAGCACGCCTGGAATCGCTTAACTTCGGGGTGTGTCGTTCGACGTCAGCCCGGAGGCGTACACGCGCTTCATGGGGCGGTACTCCGAGCCGCTGGCCGTGTTGTTTGCCGATTTGGCTCAGGTCCGCAACGGGCAGCGGGCCCTCGATGTCGGGTGCGGGGCGGGCGCGCTGACCTCCGAGCTGGCGGATCGGCTCGGGGCCAGCGCAGTGAGCGCGGTGGACCCAGCACAGACCTTCCCGCCTGCGGTCCGCAGGCGCTGCCCTGGCGCGGGTGTCGTGCGGGGGGCTGCCGAACGGCTGCCCTTCGGCGACGGCGTTTTCGACGCGGCTCTTGCCCAGCTGGTCGTCCATTTCATGACCAGGCCGGTAGCGGGCCTGCGGGAGATGGCACGCGTGACGCGGCCCGGCGGGGTGGTCGCGGCCTGTGTCTGGGACCACGCGGGCAGCAAAGGTCCGCTCGCCGCCTTCTGGCGGTCCGTGCGCGAACTGGATCCCGGTGCGGACGACGAGTCGGGCCGGGCCGGAGTCCGTGAAGGCCATCTGGCGGAGCTGTTCGGCCAAGCCGGGCTGACCGTCACCAGCGCGACAGCCCTCACCGTCCGGGTGCGGTATGCCACGTTCGGCGAATGGTGGGAGCCCTTGACCTTGGGCGTTGGCCCAGCCGGAAGCTATGTGGCCGCACTTTCGGGTCAGCAGCGCAGTGCACTGCGCGGGCGCTGCCGGCAGAAGCTGGCACCGCCGTTTGAGATCAGCGCGACGGCCTGGACAGTGAGTTCGCGCCGCTGACGTTCGGAACCGGGTCCGTTACCTATTTGTAAAAGTGCTGTTATAGTGCTCTCAGAAATCCGTCACTTATCCGCACGCCAGGAAGGCTCGCACGATGACGTGCTACCGGTACGCCCATTCGAGCGGGAACCTCGGTGGCTGAGCACGCAGCTGCCCGCCCGGCCGCGGCAGCTCAACCCGCAGCGGCCGTGCAGGGGCAGCCGCAGCCTGGCGAACAATCCACGGTCGGCCTCGGGACGCTGCTGCGGCATGTGCTGGACGAGATGGAGAGCGACATAGCCTCGGTCTTGTCCGATCTCGGCACGCCAGGGTACCGGGCGCGGTTCAGCCCGGTCGTCCGCGCGCTGGTCGCGCTTGGGCCGGTGCCGATCAGCGACCTGGCCCGCGCTATCGGAGTGACGCACTCAGCTGCCAGCCAGACGGTGGCGCAGATGGCCAGCCGCGGATTCGTCGCGCTCAAGCCCGGCGAGGACGCGCGCCAGCGGGTCGTGCACCTGACCGCGAAAGCTCGCGACCTGCTGCCGAAGATCGAGGCAGAGTGGGCGGCAACCGCGTCGGCGGCTGCTGAGATGGATGCAGAACTGCCGTTCCCGCTGGCTGAGCTCGTACCTGCGATCGCCGCAGCGTTGCAGCGGCGCCCATTCCGCCGGCGCATCCTCGACTCGGCCTGGGCGCACGATCACCCCGACTTCGTCGCGGCGCTGGCCGCCGCGCGGCGGTCCTGATGCGCCGTCTGAAGCTGGCCCGTCCGAAGCTGGCACTGCCGAAGCTGCCGGGTGCATCCGCGCTGCTCACCGACATCACGCCGCTGCGCGCGTCGCCGCAGTTCCGCAGGCTGTTCACCGGCAGCCTGCTGTCCCTCATCGGCAGCTCGCTGACGGGCTTCGCCATTCCGCTGCAGGTCTACGACATCACCCGGTCGCCGTTCGCGGTCGGGGCCGTCGGCTTGGCTGCTCTGGTGCCGACCCTGCTGGCCGGCTTGCTCGGCGGGTCGGTGATCGACGCCGTGGACCGGCGCAAGCTCGTGCTGATTACCACCACCTGCCTGGCCGCGGTCTCCGCCGGCCTGGCGGCGCAGGCGTTCGCGGGCCTGCGGGTGGTGTGGATCTTGTACCTGCTCGTCGTGGTCCAGTCGGGCCTCTCTGCGGTGAACGCGCCTGCGCGGCGGACGCTGGTACCGAGCCTGCTAGGGCCAGACCAGCGAGCTGCCGGGCTTGCGCTGAACCGACTTAGCCTGCAAGTCTCACTCATCGTCGGGCCAGCACTTGCCGGGCTGATCACGGCTGCGGCTGGCGGGCACCTGCAAGCGTGCTACCTGGTCGACGCGGTGAGCTTCGGCGCCGCCCTGTACGGGGTCGCCGGGCTGCCTCCGATGCCGCCGCAGGCCGGCACCGCCAGGCCTGGCCTGCGCGCGGTCTCCGAAGGGCTGCAGTTCATCCGGCGCAGCCAGGTGCTCGCAGGCGCATTCCTCACAGACCTCAACGCGACTGTGCTGGCATTGCCAGTCGCGCTCTTCCCGGCTATCAACGCAGAGCGGTTCGGCGGCAACCCGGCGACGCTCGGGCTGTTCCTCACGGCGATCGGCGTTGGCGGTGTGGCAAGTTCGGTAGTCACAGGGGCGCTGACCCGGGTCCAGCGTCCCGGGCTAGTGATGCTGTGCACGGTGAGCATCTGGGGAGCGGCATTCGCCGGGTTCGCGCTCGCCCGGAGCTTGTGGCTGACCCTCGCCTTGCTGGTCCTGGCCGGGGCGGCCGATACGTTCACCGTGGTACTGCGGGGTGCCATCGTGCAGGCGGTCACCACCGACGCACTGCGGGGCAGGCTCACCTCGGCCGAGTACGCGATCGGCGTCGGCGGTGACTCGCTCGGCCGCCTCGAGTCCGGGGCAGTCGGGTCGCTGACGTCGCCAGTGATCAGTGCACTGTCCGGCGGTATCGCGACCGTGGTGCTGGCGGGCGTCATCGGTCTCGCGCTGCCGAGGTTCGCCGCGTACCGGGCTGGCGCTCCGGGCTCCGGCTCGCTTGCATCGGAGCCGGCCGCGACTGGCGGAGAGCAGGCCTGCGAGGCGGCAATTACGGCGCCGTGACCGGCCACGGCCAGCCCTCGGCGATGAGTCGGAGTTCGCGCTGTGCCGCATCGTGGCAGCTTTCCGACGTCATGAGTCCGCGAGCACCGCCTGGCTTGGATCGCCAGGCGTGATCAGGTAGGCATGAGGCTATGGTTAGCGACGCGTTGCCGCTCGCGGACGAGGCACCCCGCGAGGTGGCACGGTACTGGCAACATGCCGCAGTCGAGGGCGTCGATTTGCTGCGCGCAAGGTATGTCACGCACCGGTACGGCCGGCACGCGCACGAGACGTACACCTTCGGGCTGATCGAGGCCGGCGTCGAGGAATTCGACTACGGGAGCAATGTCTTCCGGGCCGGGGCTGGCGCGGTCGCGCTGCTGGATCCGGATGTTGTGCATACTGGCCAGGCAGCGACTCCGGCGGGCTGGCGCTACCGGGTCCTCTATCCGCAAGTCAGCGTCGTTACCGAGGTGGCGGCCGAACTGGGCTGGCGGTCGGGAACCCCGCGGTTCCCGCAGACAGTGGTGTACGACGCAGGCAGCGCGGCATCGTTGCGGGCAGCGCACCGGGCTGCTGAGCACGGCGACCAACTGGCCTCGTCGACCTTGCTCAGGACAGCGCTTGGCGGACTGCTGCGGGCGCACGCAGCGCCAGGCCCGGTCAGCGGTACAGCCCCGGTCCGGCGCGCCCCGCTCGCCGTGGGCACGGTACGCGAGTTGCTGGCCGAACGGATCGCCGATCCCCCCAGCCTGGCAGAGCTCGCCGCGCTGACCGGGCTGAGCCAGTTCGCGCTGCTGCGGGCGTTCCGCGACGCCACTGGCCTCCCGCCGCATGCCTACCTGAATCAGCTGCGAGTGCGCCGCGCCCGTCAGCTGCTCGACGACGGGCTGGCGCCAGCCGAGGTCGCGGCACAGACGGGATTCGCCGACCAGGCGCACCTGACGCGGCACTTCAAGCGCGTGGTTGGCGTACCGCCAGCGGCTTACCAGCGCGAGCGGCTGCAGCACGCGAGCTAGCGGCGCACCTCAAGCTCGTCCGTACGCCCGCCCTCACGTAGATGATCTTGATGGATGTGAGCTCGCTGTTGCTATAGCAGCTGCTATAGCAGCAGTGGATTCACATTCACCGACGGCGAACAGCAGGACTGAACCCGGCAAAAAGCGAAATACGCCTCGTAACGCGGGTCAAGAACGTACAAGACCCGCGGACTGCGCCGCCCGTACGTTGGCCGACATGCCAGCAGAGCAAACCGACTCGGCCCTGCCTCCGGACTGTGAGGGCGCTACCGCGCAAAGTAGCGGTCATCTGGCGGATAGCCCGCCGCGCCGGCCGGACGCTGCTACCGGGCAGGCAGGCCCGCCCGCCCGCCCGGTGCGCGATGGAGTCGTCCTGGGCCTGGCCGTCGGGGCATCAGGACTCGCCTTTGGCGCGGCTGCCGTCAGTTCCGGACTGACGGTCTGGCAGGCATGCGCACTAAGCGTCCTCGCCTTTACCGGCGCTTCGCAGTTCGCTCTGGCTGGCGTCATCGCCGGCGGCGGCAGCCTGCTGGCCGGAACTGGCGGGGCGATCCTGCTCGGCAGCCGGAACACGCTCTACGGCCTGCGGCTCGCAGAGGTTCTGCAGCCACGCGGCCTGAAGAGACTGCCTGCGGCGCTAGCCGTGATCGACGAGACCACAGCCGTCACACTTGCCCAGCCCGACCCGGCCTCCGCACGGAAGGCGTTCACCGCGACGTTCTGGTGCCTCTACCTGACCTGGAACCTGGCGACGCTCGGCGGCGCACTTGGCGCCGGCCGAATCGGCTCACCGCAGGCCTTCGGCCTGGATGTGGTGGCGCCGGCCGCCTTCCTCGCGCTGATCTGGCCGCGGCTGAAGTCCGGGCGCACCGAGCGGCTCGTGGCAGCAGCCGGAGCCGCGCTGGCGCTAGCGACGACGTCGGTCCTGCCCGTCGGGGTGCCTGTCATCCTGGCGGCGACCGCGGCACTGGCCGGAGCCCTGGCTTCGCCGTCCGCAGCACCTTCGGCGAGCAAGGGTTCCCCTGCCAGCAATAATGCCGCTGCCAGCAAGGGCGGGACAGACAACCCCGCCACGGCGACCACCGCAGCGGCCGCGGAGCAGTCCTCCTCCGGACCCGCGAGATGACCGCCACCTGGGTCGCCGTGCTGGTGACGGCCGCCGGGTGCTACGCGCTGAAGCTCGCCGGGCTGACAGTGCCGCAGCGGATACTGGCCAGCAGCCGAGTACGCCGCTTCGCCGAATTGGTCCCGGTGGCGTTGCTCGCGGCACTGTCGGCCGTGCAAACCGCAACCAGCGGCCAGGCGTTTGACCTGGATCCGGCGCGGCTTGCCGGCCTGGGCGCAGCCGTGGCGGCGCTACTGCTACGCGCCCCGTTTCTGGTCGTGATCGTGGCCGCAGCCGCTACTGCCGCGGCTCTGCGCGCTGCCGGGATCTCCTGACCGGGCGGCGCCGGGCTTGCGGCCGGCGCCGCTCACCGGCGGGGTAGAGTGCCCCGGGTGACAATCGCCGTGGAAACTCTCGACGAGGTAACCGACGAGGTCGTCGAGGCCTTCGGCCGGCTGCTGCCCCAGCTGTCCACATCGGCTAAGCCGCTGGACGCCGCCGCGATCGCCGCCGTGGCGTCCTCGCCAGCGGTAACCCTGCTGCTCGCGCGCAGTGACGGCCGGATCGTCGGAACCCTGAGCCTGGTGCTGTTCCGGATCCCGACTGGCCTTCGCGCCTGGATTGAGGATGTCGTGGTCGACGAGGCGGCCAGCCGCCAGGGCATCGGCACGATGCTCACTCGCGAAGCGCTACGGCTGGCCAAGGAGGCCGGCGTGCGAACCGTCGACCTGTCCACCCGGCCGTCCAGGGTCGCGGCCGGCCGGCTTTACGAACGAGAAGGATTCAAGCAGCGCGACACGCGGATGTACCGGTACGCCTTCGAGTAAGGTTTTCCGCTTAGCCAGCAAGCTCGTCAACGGCGGTCAGCAGCCGGTCAACCTCTGCCGCGTCGTTGTAATGCACGAGACCTGCCCTGACAGCGCTCCCGGACTCCCTGATGCCGAGAACGCCGGTCAGCTCCCAGGCGTAGTTGTCCCCGTTCCAGACATTGATCCTCCGGCCGGCCAGGTGCTCAGCCACTTGCTGCGGGGTGTGCCCGTCGACGGTGAAGTAAGCGGTCGCGGTTCGGCTGGCGGCCCGCCCGTAGGTGCGGACATGGGCCATGCTGTCCAGCCCGGCCAGCAGGACCTCGAAAAGCTCCTGCTCATGGCGGAGAACTGCGGCCATCGAGGCGAGCACCCGGTCCCGCAGGCCGGCCGGATCGGCGCCAGTCCCAGCGTCCGACGGCGCAGCATCCGCGAGTTCGGCAAGCGAGGCCAGGTGCTCAACGGCGGCAGTGACCCCGGCAAGGCTCGCGAACGCATGAGTGCCGTACTCGAACCGGTCTGGCACCTCGTCGGGTGCCGGCTTCAGCTTGTCCGGCCGAAGCCCGGCGAGCAGCCCGGGATCGGCCACGACGGCACCGACGTGCGGACCGGACCACTTGTAAGCGCTCGTCGCGTAGAAGTCAGCGCCCAGCGCCTGCACGTCAACCGGAACATGCGGGGTCGCATGCACGCCATCCACGTAACTGAGTGCGCCGGCCGCCCTGGCGAGCGCAGTGATGGCCGGCACGTCAGGCCGGGTGCCGATGATGTTGCTGGCCGCGGTCACTGCGACGAGCCGGGTCCGCTCGCTGATCAGGTCGCGATACTGCCCGACGGGTAGTTCACCGGTCTCCGGATCCACTTCCGCCCAGCGCACCGTGACGCCCGCGCGATCGGCCGCCTGAACCCATGGCCGCACGTTTGCATCGTGGTCCAGCCGCGAGACGACGACCTCGTCACCGGACCGCCAGCCTTTGGCCAGCGTCTGGGCGAACCGGTACGTCAGCGTCGTCATGTTCGGGCCGAGGACGACGCCGTCTGGCTGGCCTCCGGTCAGCGCCGCGACAGCGGCCCGGCATCCCGCGGTGATCTCGTCGGCCCGGTGACTGGCCGGAAACGCGCCGCCCGCGTTCCCCAGGCCGCCCGCCTGCGCGCGGCTGATCGCGTCGATCACGGTCGACGGAACCTGAGTGCCCGCGGCGCCGTCCAGGTAGGCGTAACCGTCGGCCAGCGCCGGGTAGCATCCCCGCACCGCCGCAACGTTGAGCTTCACCAATCAGTCCCTTCGTCTGCGGCGCAGTCGCGCTGGCCATGCGGCCAGTGATGACCGCAAGGCGCCTGCCTCCGCGGGGCCGGGCACGAGCCGACCCGACGCCGCTAGCACAGCATGCCAGGGATCGAAATGGCGAACCGCCCTGGCACCCAGCGAGGCGGACGGTACCGGAAGGTGCGGCACGCCGGCCCGCCACCCGGACAGCACGGCAGCCGGGTCGGCCGGCCGGTAGTCAGCACCGAGCGCCCTGGCCAGGTCCCAGGCATGCAAGTGCCATTCGGCGCTGGCGGCGCCGGCCATCCCGCCGACGGTAACAACGGTGTCGCGGTACTGGTGATGCGGCAAATCCCAGACAGCGCTGAGCCGGTGCGCATAGCTGCGGGCGGACGCCGCAAACGCGGCGATGTGCTCGTCCGGGGGCGCATCGGAGAGCGCCGCCAGCTCGGCCGCGTTCTGCCGGGCGAGCTTGCGGCCGAGGGTGTCGGGATGCGCCCCGCTGGCCATCAGCCGGGCGTACCGGCTCACCGGAGCGTCGTCCAGGTACTCGTTGAAATCATCGGCGATGCACCGGAGGTGGCCGGCCAGCTCGAACGCGCGCCACTCCGGGCACGGGGTCTGCGCGGACCAGCTGACGTCGTCGAATAGTGCCGCGAACTGGCAGACGGCCGCGACCCCCGCGTCATAGGTAGTTAAGGCCGGAACGGGCGCTTGAACAGGCGCAGACAGACCCCGGGAATGGGTGCGCTCCACTGGGCCCCCTCCAAGCCGAACTCCGGCACCAACGCATGCCGTCGTCTGGCCAGAGTGCCAGAGTTACCCGCTGTTCGCCACCCTGCACCGTATCAACGCAATCGGTACAGCCAGCGGACGACCTGGCGGCGAGATGGCATCCGGCCGGCGTCCGAAAGCCAAACTCCGACCTGCTGCTCACAGCCGCCGGCCGGAAACACTGGTGACAGGACTACCGTTCGCCAGTTAGCCTGCGGATAATGCCCCCCAACACCGCAAGTTCGCCGCCGCATGCCCGGGATCAGCTCACCAGCCCTGAGCAGGTACCTGCGCGCGTGCAAACTCCCGCCCAGGCGCTGTGGCGGATGCGCGAGTACTTGCGGCCGTATTACCTGGTCCTGGCCCTGATGATCACGGCCGCAGTCCTCGCCGTGAGTTCCGAGATCGCGATTCCGCTGATTACCAAGTCGGTCATCGACAGCGTGGTCGTGAAGGGCATCAGGTCTGAGCTGATTCCGCTGAGCCTGGCGGCCATGGGGCTCGGCGCTATCCAGGCTGGCCTCAACTTCTTCCGCCGCTGGACGGTATCCAGCGCGGTGACCGGCATGGAGAAGACCATCCGCGATGATCTCTACCACCACCTGCAGCGGCTCGAGCCCGAATTTCACGACTCCTGGCAGTCGGGTCAGCTGCTCTCCCGTGCCATCAACGACTTGTCGACGATCCGGCGCTTCGCGGGGTTCGGCGTCGTCTTCTTCATTACCAACATCTGGACGTTCCTGCTGATCGTCGCGCTGCTCATCAGGATGAACTGGTGGCTCGGGCTGATCACCGGACTGGTGTTCCTGCCTGTCCTGGTGCTGTGCCTGCGATTCGAGAAGCGGTACCGGGTGTTGTCCCGGCTGGCCCAGGACCAGCAAGGCGACCTGGCGACCTATGTCGAGGAGGCAGCCACCGGCATCCGCGTGCTCAAGTCGCTGGGCCGGCGGGACGAGGCCGCGGCGCGCCACCTGACCCAGGCCAGGCTCGTCTACCGGACTCAGGTCGACAAGGCCAGCCTTCGCGGCACCTTCTGGGCCGGACTGGACATGGTCCCGAATGCCGTGATCGGACTGCTGCTGCTGCTCGGCACACTGGCGGTCAGCCGCCATGAGCTGAGCCTCGGCGGCCTTGTCGCGTTCGTCACGCTGACCCTGCTGCTGGTGTGGCCCATCGAGGCCATGGGCTTCATCATCGCGACCGGCCAGGAGGCGGCCACGGCAGCGCAGCGGATCTATGAGATCTTCGACACCGAGCCCGCGATCACCGACCCGGCCGCCGCCGGGCGCACCGCCGATGACCGGCCTGGCCTGCACACCGGGCGGTGGCACAGCGACTTCAAAGGCCCCGGCGCAGTGCGGCCAGCGGCCCGGCCGAAAGCACCCGCGCCATCGAAGCCGGCTGCGCGCGCCGCGATTACCGCCACGACGCGCGGGACCGCCGATACCCGGGGCGCGGGGCGGCTGACCTTCGACCGGGTGACGTTCAGCTACCCGGAGGCGCCACACCCGGTGCTGCGCGGCGTCAGCCTGGACCTAACGCCCGGTCAGACGGTGGCACTGGTCGGCGCGACCGGCTCGGGCAAGACCACGCTGCTGCAACTGGTGCCCCGGCTCGCCGACGTGACCTCCGGCCGGATCGTGCTGGACGGGACGGACGTGCGGGACCTGCCGCTACCAGAACTACGAAGAAGGGTCGCCTGCGCGTTCGAGGATCCGACCCTGTTCTCCGCCAGCGTCCGGGAGAACGTGGCGTTCGGCGTTCAGGACGCCTCCGAGGAAGCGATCCTGGCTGCCCTCGACGCGGCACAGGCAGACTTCGTAGCCGATCTGCCGTGGGGGCTTGATACCCGGATCGGCGAGCAAGGCATGGCGCTTTCCGGCGGTCAGCGGCAGCGAGTAGCCCTGGCCCGCGCCATCCTGGCCAGGCCGCAGGTGCTGCTGCTCGACGACCCGCTGTCCGCGCTCGACGTTCACACTGAGGCCAAGGTGACCGCAGCGCTGGCCGACGTCCTGCAGACCTCGACCGCCCTCGTGGTCGCGCACCGACCGTCCACTGTCCAGCTTGCCGACCGGGTTGCCCTGCTGGCCGACGGCGTCATCGCAGCCGTCGGGACGCACTCGGAGCTACTGGCTACCGAGGCGCGCTACCGCCACCTGATGAGCGCAGACGATCGCGGCGACACCGGCGACGACGGCCACGCGGCGCCCGGGCTGAAAGCGGGTGCGAGCCGGTGAGCGCAGCCCCGGTCGAGGCCTGGCGCGGCGTCGCCGCCGAGCAGCAAGAGGACGACATCAGCGCCAAGCTGGGCACGCTGCTGCGGCGCCGGTCGCGGCGGCTGTTGTCCGACCTGCTCGCGCCGTACCGACGGCTTGTCCTGGTCATCTTCCTCCTGATCGTGGCCGCGCAACTGGCGGCGCTCGTCGGCCCGTGGCTCGTCGGTGTAGGGATCGACCGGATCCCGCAGCTGACCAGGACGCACAATTCCGGGCCGATGGCCCTGATCATCATCGCGTTCGCGGTCTCGGTGGTCGTGCAGGCCGCCGCCACCCGCTCCTACATCGCCGGGATCGGGCGGCTCGGCGGCCGGGTCGTGCTCGAACTGCGCCGGCGGCTGTTCGCGCATTTCCAGCGGCTGCCGATCTCGTTCCACGAGTCCTACACGTCCGGCCGGGTGATCTCGCGCCAGGTATCCGACATCGACTCGATCTCTGACATGTTCGACGAGAGCCTGGCATCCCTGGTCTCGGCTGTGCTCTCGCTGCTGCTGGTCGGCGGCGGGATGCTGCTCCTCGACTGGCGGCTCGCCCTGCTGGTGATGGCCGGGTTCCCGCCGCTGATCTGGCTGTCGATCTGGTTCCGGCGTGAGTCGGCGATCGCCTACCGGCAGACCCGGACCAGGATCGCGCACGTCATCGTGCAGTTCGTGGAGACCTTCGGAGGCATCAGGGCAGTCCAGGCCTTCCGCCGCGAATCTCGCAACGAGGAGATCTTCAGCGAGCTCAATCAGTCGAACGCCGATGCCAACCTCTGGTCGCAGCGGCTGCTGGCCATCTACTTCCCTGGCGTCACCCTGGTCGGCAACCTGGCTATCGGCGGCGTCCTGCTCTACGGCGGCATCCGCGTCATCGACCATCAGATGCAGGTCGGCGTGCTGGTCACGTTCCTGCTCTACCTGCAGCGCTTCTTCGACCCGCTGATCGACCTGTCGCAGTTCTACAGCGCGTTCCAGTCGGCGGGCGCTGCGCTGGAGAAGATCTCGGGCGTCCTCGATGAGGCACCGAAGGTCGCCGAGCCTGAGCATCCGGTCTCGCTACCGGACTCCGGCAAGCCTGCGGCGGGCGGCCGGGAGGTCCGCTTCGACGACGTGACGTTCGGCTATCGCAACTCGACAGTGCTGCCTGACCTGAACCTGACAATCCCCGCCGGGCAGACTGTCGCTCTGGTCGGTGCGACCGGGCCGGCAAGACCACGATCGCCCGCCTGCTGGCCCGGATGTATGACCCCCTGGACGGCACCGTCCTGCTCGATGACGTAGACCTGCGGTCGCTCGCTGACCGCACGCTGCGCCACGAAGTGGTCCTGATCACGCAGGAGAATTTCCTCTTCACCGGGTCCATCGCCGACAACATCGAGCTAGGCAAGCCGGGCGCCAGTCGCAGCGAGATCGTGGCCGCTGCCTCGGCGATCGGCGCGGACCCGTTCATCTCGGCGCTGCCGGACGGCTACGACTCGGAGGTCGGCAAGAGCGGCAGCCGCCTGTCGGCCGGCCAGCGCCAGCTCATCTCGTTCGCGCGCGCCTTCCTGGCGGCGCCTGCCGTGCTGGTGCTCGACGAGGCAACGTCACTGCTCGACATTCCCAGCGAGCGGCTTGTGCAGGAAGCGCTGCTCACGATCCTGGCCGGGCGCACCGCCGTGATCATCGCGCACCGGCTGTCGACAGTGGCAATCGCGGACCGGGTGCTCGTGCTGGACCGGGGCAGGATCGTCGAGGACGGCTCACCCGAGGAGCTGGTGTCAGCAGCCGGCGAGTACTCCTCGCTTCACGCCAGCTGGCAAGAAAGCCTGGCCTGAACCGCAGCGATGCCCGGCACGTTCGCAGTCGGGTGCTTTCGCTAAGCTATGCGGCGTGAAGAAGGGTCGCATCAAGATCAGCGCCACCGCCGAAGCCGACTACCTCGCCGACGTGGCACTGTCCGCCAACTTTGATCAGCTCCTGGCCCGGGCGCAGACCGCGGACCAGGACTACCGGCATGCCCAGGCGACCGGCGCAGCAGCGAGCAAGCAATACTCGCTGGCCCGCGACTTGGATGCTGCGCTGACTGACGCGACCCGGGCGGCCTACGCGGCGCAGCGCGCAGAGATCGGCCCCGCCGGGTACGAGGACCGGATCGTGCGCCGTAAGGCCATGGCGACCTCGGCCGTGCACCGCTGGACGGACGAAGCCGAGCGGCTGCTCACGCTTCGGGAAGCGCACCGGCTGACCGGTTTCCCGGCCCGTCCCGAAGCCGCGGCCCTCGGCCTAGAGGTCGCTCACGTGCCTGCAAGCGATCACGCCTGACGCGCCTCGTTTCCCTGGCCTGATCTTGCTGCTCGTGCTCGCGTAGCTACTTTCCGTAGCCACCTGTTGCTGAGTAAAGCTGACTACCCGAAACCTACAAACTCCGGTACGAAAAACAGTCACAACGGGCCATGCCGTGATCGAGTACTGTCCTGGCACAGTAGGGTGTGATCAACAGCACAAGACCGAAACCCCCCAGGAGGCACGAAGCATGTGCCCGCACACGCCACGGTGTCCGGACCCTAGCGGCCCGGATCGCGAGGCGGCCCGTACCGTTGTCAGCCACCCCGAGCAGGGCTGGAGTTTGCTGTGCAACGGCATCGTCATTTTCGAGGACACCGGAGAGCTCCTGCCCGGTGGAGCAACCATCGCTCCCCACCGGCCCACGGACCTGACCGCCTGCGCCCCGACCACTCACGTACCGACGGAACTACCCGGAGCGCAGTCCCGCAGCTCGGCTGCCTGACTCTGCGCGACAGATGACCCGACCTCGGCACCATGTGCTGGCAGCGGCCGGCTTCCGGCCAGCGCCTCATCCCCCGTTAGTCAGCCCGGAAGAGCTCGTCCAGCCACGAGCCGACCGCAGCGCCGACTGCCGCAGGGTTCTTGCTGAGGGAATGGGTTTCACCCGGCAGGACAACTAGCCGCGACGCGTCTTTAGCGTCCGGAATGCCGAACGGGTCACGCTCACCGTTGACGACCAGCACGTCAGTGCCTGCCGCCCGCAACTCGCTCACCCTGCTCTGCTCAGGACGCCCCGGCGGGTGGAGCGGGAATGCCAGCGCAATCACCCCGCGAGCATGTGCCTGCGACGCGGTCCGGCACGCTACCCGTGCGCCATTGCTCCGCCCTCCCTGCACCAGCGGCAAGCCCGGAAGCTCCGCGCGCAGCGCAGCGACTACCTCCAGCCAGGCGGCATCCTGCGGACCTGGTGCACCCGGCGCCCGGGCACCGCGGACCCGGTAAGGCTGGAGCACGCGAGCGACCGCGCCGCCGAGACCGACCGCCGCGTCCCTGACTGCCAGCAGGTCCTTGGTACCGACGCCGCCGGCAGCGCCATGCGTCAGCACGACGAGAAACGAGGCCGTCCGGGGCCGGTCCAGTTCGACGCGCGCGGGTCCTGCGCCGGTGCTGATCTGCATTCTGGCAGGGTAGCTCGCGCGCTATGGAAGGCCGGCCACGTCCACCGACTCCACCTGGCTCGAGACGAAATTGGCGACCAGGACTGCGGTTCCGGCCGGATTGGCTGCCACGTCGCGGGGGAACAGGCCGGCTGGCAAGTACCCCAGCAGCGCGGGCCGGCCGGTCAGTGCGGCGGGGGCGTCGACGACCGCGAGGCTGGCATGCTGGCCGGTTGCACTGAACCGGTTGGAGTCGGCCACCACGATCAGCGTGCCGTCCCGCGCCACGGCAAGGCCCACCGGCGCCTCACCGACGCCGACGTCTGCGATCAGCGCGATGCGGGGAGTTGTCAGCAACGCGGCCGCCGAGAATGCCAGCAGCGCGTCGCTTGCTCTGGCGGTCACCCAGACGATGCTGCCGTCCGGCGAGGTGACTACCCGGACCGGATTGCAGCCCGCCGGCACCCTCGCCACGACGGAGCGCGCCGGATCCGATTCGGCGCGGGCCACGTTGATCACCTCGAGCGTGCCGGTCTTCGACCGCATGTTCCGGGCCTCGCTGGTCGAGTACAGCCAGCGGCCGTCCGGTGCGAACGCCAGCCCGACCGGCGCGATCTGGGTCGGGATCGCGCCGACGTAGCCGCTCGCAGCGAAGCCGTGCGCAAGCGCGGCTGCCAGGTCGAAGACCGCGATCTGGCCGGCGTCTTCCAGGCTGACGAAGGCGTAGCGCCCGTCCGGTGACACGGCGACCTCAATGGCGCCGCTTTCCTGCGTGCCGGGAGCGGTCAGCGCGCCGAGTACCGCATTGCCCGCACCGGCTTCTGCGGCCGCGACGCTGACTACCAGCGCGCCGTCGCTGCCGTCAGCGATCAGCAGCAGGCGGCCGCTGTCACTGAGAGTGATCCCGGCGGGGTTCGCCTGTGGTAGCGCGATCGTGTGCGCGAGCGCCGGAGCGCGGCCCGCGGTCAGCCGGAAGACGCCGAGCGTCGTGCGCAGCGAGGCGAAGCCCCAGCTGCCGTCCGCAGTGACCGCCACGCCGAAGGGCACTGCCGGCGCAGTCGCCGCCCTGGTAACAGCCGGCTTGATGGTTGTCATCGCGGTGGCTGAGGCGGCCAGCGCCGGTGCCGCCGCAGCGGCGGTCGTGCAGCGTGGTAACGATCGGGTAACGACGCCGTAGCCGACCGGGCTTGCCCGGCGCACTGACATGCGAGGCCGGCCGGGCCGGCCGACTACCGGGCTGGTTCGCGCAGCCCGCGCTCGCGACGGCTAGTGCCAGCGCCAGAGCTGACAGCAGCGTTGTCCGGCATGATCCAGTCACAGGCACACACACGAGTCCGCAGTTCACCGGATCTGGTGAGGCAATACGCGAGCTTGGGCGGCAGGCCGGCAATACGGTCCTCGGCACGCTGTCGGCTCCTGGTACGCGGCTAGCCGGCGAGCGTCTTCTTCAGGAACTGACCGGTGTAGCTCTCCTCGACCTTCGCGACGGCTTCCGGTGTCCCGGTCGCGATAACGTTCCCGCCACGCGATCCGCCGTCCGGGCCGAGGTCGATGATCCAGTCCGCGGTCTTAATCACGTCCAGGTTGTGCTCGATCACGATGACAGTGTTGCCGCCGTCCACTAGCCGGCCCAGTACGCCAAGAAGCTTGCGGATGTCATCGAAGTGCAGGCCGGTGGTGGGCTCGTCAAGCACGTAGATCGTCCGCCCGGTCGACCTGCGCTGCAGTTCCGAGGCTAGCTTCACCCGTTGCGCTTCGCCGCCGGACAGCGTCGGGGCCGGCTGGCCGAGCCGTACGTAGCCGAGACCAACGTCGACGAGAGTCTTGAGGTGCCGGTGAATTGACGTTATCGGCTCGAAGAACTCGGCCGCCTCCTCGATCGGCATCTGAAGCACATCGGCGATGGTCTTGCCCTTGTAGTGCACCTGCAGGGTGTCGGTGTTGTACCGGGCGCCGTGACAGACCTCGCATGGCACGTACACGTCCGGCAGGAACTGCATCTCGATCTTGATGGTGCCATCGCCGGCGCAGGCCTCGCACCGGCCGCCCTTGACGTTGAACGAGAACCGGCCCGGCTGATAGCCGCGCACCTTGGCTTCGGTCGTCTGCGCGAACAGCTTCCTGACGTTGTCGAACACGCCGGTGTAGGTCGCCGGGTTCGACCGCGGTGTCCGGCCGATCGGGCCCTGGTCGACATGCACGACCTTGTCCAGGTGCTGTATGCCGGTGACCCGGGTGTGCTTGCCGGGGACGATCCTGGTGCCGTGCAGTTCCCTGGCGAGTGCGCTGTACAAGATGTCGTTGACCAGCGTCGACTTGCCCGAGCCGGACACTCCGGTAACAGCGACGAAGCAGCCCAGCGGGAACGCGACGTCGACGCCCTTGAGGTTGTGCGCCGCCGCGCCCTTGACCACGACCTCGCGGCCCTTGGCGGGCCTGCGCCGCTTGGCCGGCACGCCGATCGATTCGCGGCCGGTCAGGTAGGCCCCGGTGATCGATTCCTTGCTGTCCAGCAGCTCCTGGAGCGGACCCGAGACCACGACGTTGCCGCCGTGCTCGCCCGCCCGAGGGCCGATGTCCACGACCCAGTCCGCTGCCCGGATGGTGTCCTCATCGTGCTCGACCACTATCAGGGTGTTCCCGAGGTCGCGCAGCCGCAGCAGCGTTTCCAGCAGCCGGTGGTTGTCGCGCTGGTGCAGCCCGATCGACGGTTCGTCCAGCACGTACAGGACGCCGACCAGTCCGGAGCCGATCTGGGTCGCCAGCCGGATCCGCTGCGCCTCGCCGCCGGCCAGTGTCGCCGACGCGCGGTCGAGGGTCAGGTAGTCCAGGCCGACGTCCAGCAGGAACCCGAGCCTGGCGTTGACTTCCTTGAGGATGCGCCCGGCGATCTGCATGTCCCGGTCGGACAGCTGCAGCGACAGCAGCATCTTGGCCAGCTCGCCGATCGGTAGCCCGCAGTAGTCCGCGATCGAGCGGTCATCGACCGTGACCGCCAGCGACACCGGCTTGAGCCGCGCACCGCCACACGAGGGGCACGGCACCTCGCGCATGAACTCAGCGAACCGCTCACGGCTGTAATCACTGTCCGCTTCGGAGTGCCGCCGCTCGATATAGGGGATGGCCCCCTCGAAGTTGGTGTAGTACGACCGCTCCCGCCCGTACCTGTTCTTGTACCGGACGTGTACCTGCTGGTCGTACCCGTACAGCAAGGCCCGCTGCGCCTTGGGCGGCAGCTTCTGCCAGGGTGTGCTGACCTTGAAGCCGAGCGCGTCGCCCAGCGCTTCGATCAGCCGGAGGAAGTAGTCACTGACCTGACCACCGCTCCAGGCCGCGATCGCGCCGTCGGCCAGTGTCCGGGACGGATCTGAGACGACAAGCTCCGGGTCGACTTCCATCTTGGTACCGAGTCCGGTGCAGTCCGGGCACGCGCCCCAGGGTGAGTTGAACGAGAACGACCGCGGCTCCAGCTCGTCGAACGACAAGTCGTCATACATGCACGCCAGGTGCTCGGAGTACATGCGCTCGCGATTCGGGTCATCCTCGGGCAGGTCCACGAAGTCGAGCACGACGACGCCGTTTGCCAGCGACAGCGCAGTCTCGACCGAGTCAGTCAGCCGGCGCCGGGCCGACTCCTTCACGTCCAGCCGGTCGACGACGACTTCGATCGTGTGCTTCTCGTACTTCTTCAGCGCCGGCAATTCGCCCGAGACCGCGGTGTCCAGGCGGATGACGGTGCCGTCGACCCGCGCCCGGGAGTAGCCCTTGACCTGGAGGTCGCGCAGCATCTCGGTGTACTCGCCCTTACGGCCTCGCACGACCGGCGCCAGCACCTGGAACCTGGACCCCTCGTCGAGCTCGAGCACCCGGTCCACGATCTGCTGCGGAGTCTGCCTGGCGATCGGCCGCCCGCAGACCGGGCAATGCGGCTTGCCCACCCGGGCGAACAGCAGCCGCAGGTAGTCGTAGACCTCGGTAATGGTGCCGACCGTAGACCGCGGATTGCGCCCGGCGGCCTTCTGGTCGATCGACACCGCGGGCGACAGGCCGTCGATGAAGTCCACGTCCGGCTTGTCCATCTGGCCAAGGAATTGCCGCGCGTACGCCGACAGCGATTCCACGTACCTGCGCTGGCCTTCCGCGAAGATCGTGTCAAAGGCCAGGCTTGACTTCCCGGACCCGGACAGCCCGGTGAACACGATCATGGCATCCCGCGGCAGGTCGAGCGAGACATCCTTAAGGTTGTGCTCGCGCGCACCGCGGACGACAAGCCGATCAGCCACTTTGTGCCCAGTCCTCCCGGTGTGGACGGCTAGCTGGAGAGGCGCTACACCGCCAAGTCATGCTATCCGGGGGGTGTGACAAAACTGAGGGCTTAGCGCCGACCGCATCCAATCGCCCCGCAGCCCCGCCCGGCGGCCCTGGTACAACACTAACTAGCCCCGGGTGGATTCCCGGCCAGCGCCGCGGCATCGCTACCCTGGTCCGGCGGAGGCGAAAGGACGACAAACGTGGCAGACACGGCATTCCAGCCCGGTGACCGCATTGACCCCGGCGACCCGGCTGGTACCGCCGCGCGGCTGCGGGCGAGGGTCGCCGCGGCAACCACCCTGCTCCGCGCGTCGGCCGAGCGGATCACCGACGAGCAAGCCCGAGAGCCTTCGCTGCTGCCCGGCTGGAGCCGCGGGCACCTGCTGACCCATATCGCACGTAACGCAGACAGCCTGCGGAACTTGCTCATCTGGGCACGGACCGGAGTCGAGACACCGCAGTACCGCAACCAAGATGAGCGGGCCGAGGGGATCGAGCGCGGCGCCGGGCGGTCTGCCAGCGAGCTGCTCGCTGACCTCGACGCCTCGGCCGCAGCACTCGATGCGGAGGCGGCACGCCTGCCGGATGCTGCCTGGGCAGTGACGGTAACGGCGCAGGGAAACGAGCACGCCGGCTGGTACACGCTCTGGCGGCGGCTGACAGAGGTGGAGATTCACCACGTCGATCTCGGTGTCGGCTACGACCCGGCAGGCTGGCCGCGGGCGTTCGCTACCTACTGCCTGCAGCAAGTAGCCCCCAGCTTCGCAGGCTCCCGCTCACCGGCCGTAATGCTGCAGAGCTCCGACGCCCCGGTCATCGTCCGCATCGGGCCTGCCAGGGATCAGCCAGCGACCACGGTGACCGGCACGGCCGCGATGCTGCTTGCCTGGCTCACTGGCCGCAGCGCTGGTGCCGGGCTGACAGCCGAGCCGCCGGCCCGCTGCCGCCGCTGCCGTCGTGGTAGTTATCTGGAGACCGACGAGATGAGGGACAGCATGAGCTACACCGGAAACGTAGCCGTTGGCGGCGATGCCGACACCAGGGAACTGCCGGGGGTGACGATCACCAAGGTGGCAGTCGGGCCGATGGACAACAACGCCTACCTGGTGCGCTGCACTCAGACAGGCGAGCTGGCCCTCATCGACGCAGCCAATGACGCCGACACGCTGCTCACGCTGATCGGCGACCGGCCGCTGGCCACGATCATCACGACGCACCAGCACTGGGATCATCACGCCGCGCTGCGACAGGTCCAGCAGGCCACCGGGGCCGCGACCGTGGCTCACCCCGACGACGCAGCCGGCCTGCCAATCCCGGTTACCCGGCCGGTGCAGCACGGCGACACGATCAGCGTCGGGAACGCCATCCTGACGGTCATTCACCTGCGGGGGCACACGCCGGGCAGCATCGCGCTCAGCTACGACGGCAATGGCGAACTTGCGGACCAGCCGCACCTGTTCACCGGCGACTCGCTGTTCCCCGGCGGCCCCGGTAACACCGACAGCGACCCTGCACGCTTCGGCAGCCTGATGACCGACCTGGAAGGGCGCGTGTTTGCCGTCCTGCCGGACGGCACCTGGGTGTACCCGGGGCACGGCTCCGACACCACGATCGGGGCGGAACGGCCGCACGTACCAGAATGGCGTGAGCGCGGCTGGTAAACCGGCGCGGTTCCGGGGCAGGCTTATCTCGTCAGTGCACCACGGCCGGAACGGCCTGCGGCCCGGAATGGAGGGCTGGCAATGCCCATTCCACGGTTCGTTCGGCAGTGGAACAAGGTCGGGCTGAACCGGATCACCAAGCACATCGCACCCTGGATGCCGGGCCTTGGCGTCATCGTGCACAAAGGCCGCCGTTCCGGACGCGTTTACCGGACTCCGGTCAACGTCTTCCCGGCTGATGGTGGCTACGTCATCGCGCTGACTTACGGTCCCGACACTGACTGGGTCAAGAACGTCCTGGCGGCCGGAGGCTGCGAGTTGCGCACCAGGGGGACCACCGTTCATCTCGGCTCGCCACAGCTGTTCCGCGACGAGAGCCTGGCCCGACATCCGGCCGGTCGAACGGCAGATACTGCGCGTCATCGGCGTCGACGAGTTCCTGACGCTCAGGACAGCCCCGCCGCCAGGTGCTGAGAGCGGGCCGGGGCCATGGATGACCTCCTGATCCTTGGCAGGGATCGGAAGCCCAGTCCGTGGCCGCGGCGACTGGCAGTCATCGCGATTGTGTTAGCGCTGGCGGTCGTGGTCGGCAGGCACCTGCCGCACCGGCGGGATCCGCCGCTGCACCGTCCGGCAGCAACAGCCTCCGCGGGCCCGGTTCAGCTGGCCGGCCTTGGCTCCAGTGCCGCGGGCTTGCTGAATCACGCCGTGAGCGACGTGCGGCTACTGCAAGGCGGTCGCAGTGCAGTAGTCTGCCCGGGACATGACACCGCTGCGCGACGTCGCGATCGTGGGCGCGGGCCTGCTCGGGCTGGCAGCCGGCGCGTGCCCTGGCGGCCCGCGGCGCAGACGTGGTCGTACTGGAACAAGCCGAGCCCGGTCATCCCGGCTCTGGATCCAAGGGCAGCTGCAGAATCTTCCGCCTTGGCTACCCGGACCCTGATTATGTCGCCGCGGCCCGCCGGGCCCGCGATCGCTGGCGCGAGCTTGAGGCCGAGTCGGGCCGGCATATCCTGCGGCCCGCACAGCAGCTGACATTCGGCGCGGGCTTGCCCGGCGTGCACGAAGCCATGATCGCCGCCGGCGCTCCCTGCCAGCTTCTTGACGCCGCCGACGTGGCGGAACGGTTCCCGGCCGTCAGGATCGGCGGGCCGGCTCTGCTAGAGACGGAGTCCGCGGTGATCGCCGCGGACGAGGCACTCACGGCGCTCGCGGCCAGCGTGCCGGAGATCAGGACGGGCGTGCGCGTCATCCGCATGACTGATGACGGCCGGCAGGTGACGCTGCACACCACCGCGGGCGTCATCACGGCCAGAGCGGCAGTTGTCACGGCGGGACCATGGTCGGGCAGGGTACTCGCGAGCGTCAGCGTGCCAGTGCCCGGACGAGCAACCCTTGAGCAGGTGGCTTACCTGCGCCCGTCCGGGCAGGATGACGCACCGATCTTTCTCTGCCACAGTGACCAGGCGCCGTACGGCTTGCCCGTGCCGGGATCGCGGCTCTACAAGATCGGGATACACCAGAGCGGTCCGGCTACCGATCCGGACGCGCAGAACCAAGCAGCCGACCAGTGCCTGCTGGGTCGGCTCGCCGAGCTGGCAGAGCGCTATCTGCCTGGCTATGACCCCGAGCCGGTCGCCGCCGAGCGCTGCGTGTACGACAACAGCCCGGACGAGGACTTCATCATCGACCGGACCGGCAATGTCGTCGTGGGCTGCGGCACGTCGGGGCACGGCTTCAAGTTCGGGCCGCTGCTCGGTGAGTGGCTAGCCGACCTTGCGGCTGGCCCGGCAGCCAGCGCCGACGGCCCCGGCAGCCAGCGCGGCTCCGATGCGGAATACAACCTGAGTCAGCGCTTCGCGATCCGGCGGTTCCATCGCACCGGCGAAGTCCGCCTCGACTAGCCGCTAAAGCGGGCTGGGCGCCAGGAACTTGATCTCCAGTACTCGCGCGCCGCCGGCCAGCCGCTTCGGAATCAGCTCAGCCCGGTATCTGGCAGGCTGGCTATTCAGCAGCTTCTCCAGGCCGGCCAGATCATTGCCTGCGTGCCGGCCAGCCCGGACCCGGCCGGACAGCACCGCGACCTCGGCCATCCGGAACGGCACCGTCCCGCCGGTCTGCGGCCCGGTGTCGCCGAAGTGCACCACGTCGACCGGGTAGCGGGCAGCGAGCCGCCGCAGCACGGTGATCAGCCGCGGATCGACTCGGCCGGCACCGAGCTCGGTCCTGATCACGCCGCGAGCGTGCACCCGGCTGTCGGCCAGCAGCTTGCGCCCGGCACTAAGGCGGGCAGCACGCGCATCACTCGCGTCCTGGTGATAAGCCTGCTGACCGCCCGGCACGACGACTCCAACCTGCACTGCCTGCGCTCCGCTGCCGAACGATGCGATCACGGCAGGAACCGCGTCGGGGAGTTGCGCGCCGTACTGCGCGCGGACGGCCGCCGTCGCAACGACGAGCGAGCCAGGTCCTGGCAGGCTGGCACCTGACTGCAGCACGACTTGCCCGCCCGTCGGATAGCCGGCCACGAGGATCGCCGCGCATGTCGCCGGATCACACCCGATAACCAGTCCCGGACCGACCTGAGCAGCAATCCAGCGAGCGGCCGCTTGATCGTTCGCCGCCGCGGCGGCGGCAGCTGCCGCCCTTGCGGTGGCCTGCGCAGGCGTCAGCTTCGGCCTGGCGCTGACGTGCCGCGCGGCACCGCCGCCAGCGTGCGAGTTCGCCGTCAGCGCGATAGCGGCCGCGCCGCCCGCGATCACCAGTACAGCGATCACCACGACGGCAATGCGGCCCTTGTGCCGCGCACCAATCCGTTCCGAATCGGGAATGCGCAGTACCTGCCGGCGCAGCCACAGCCGGAGGGTCGTGCCGATGACCTTCAGCCACGACGGCGGTCGACTGCGGGTGCGATCTGACCGTAGCGACAGCGGGCCGGGCTGGATCCTCGAGCCGAGCTCCCGATGGCCGCGGGGTCTGGTTAGACACTACTTACTCCCAGGCCGCCAACTTCTGAGGCCATACGGCCTATTCGGGATAGTTCAGCACACCTGGCGGCTGCTGATCATGCAGATATAGGCGATTGTTATTGAAGCTTGCCAAATCGGCCGCGAGCGTCAGGAACGGCTCGCAGCGAGACGCTTGTATATCGACATAGCGTAGTTAATAACTTCTTTTTCCGTAGCGAACGAGTCGCTCCTGGTCCTGGCCGCCAGGCGGAGCCTTGCCGCCAGGCGGTCATCGTCGAGTACAGCGGTGACGGCGGCGGCAAGGGCGGCCGGATCCTCCGGCGGGATCAGCACCGCACTCTCGCCGTACTGATTTGCACTGCCGACGAGTTCCGGTGTGCCGCCTACCCGGGTGGCGACGATGGGCTTGCCCGCGCGCATCGCCTCCTGAAGGATCAGCGCGCGCGCTTCCCAGCGGCTCGGCACCACGACGACATCGGCGATGGCGAGCAAGGCAGGGACGTCGGTGCGCGGGCCGAGCAGCAGCGCGTCAGCTTGTACTCGGGTTGCCTGGGCGCGCAGCGCGGCCGCGAGCGGGCCGTCGCCGGCGATGACCGTGCACGGTTGCGGATCGCGGTCCCGCCACCGTCCTGCTGCCTCGATCAGGACGTCCAGGCCCTTCTGCTCGGCAAGCCGGCCGACGGCGAGCACCACCGGCCTCCCTCCGGCGGCGATGTCCGCGCGCGCACAGGCAAGCTCGGCGTCCGACGGCTGCACCATCGCCGGAGCCGGCACGTCGAACTGCTGCACCTCGGCTGCGCCGGCGGCCCGCATCCGCGCCGCCAGATCAGCCGACGCGCACAGCACCAGCTGGGCACGCCGGGCGCAGATCCGCTCGAGCAGCCCGTAGACCAGCCGGCCCTGACGGCTCGCCGGCGGCGCGTTGTGCACTGTCACCACGAGTGCAGGCGGCCGGTGCCGCCCGCCGGTGGCCAGCACGCCGGCAGCCCAGCCAGTCATGGCCAGCACCGTGAAGGCACCCGCCCGCACGCCGTGCGCGTGCACCACGTCGGGACGCCAGGACCCGAGCCGGCGCCGGAGGCGGGCAACCTCGCAGGCATCACTGGCTGGCCGCGGCCGCTCGCTGATGCGCACTGCGAATGTCTCGATCGCTGTGTCATCGCCCACCGTGTCGTCGCCCGCGGTGTCATTGCCCGCGGTGTCATTGCCCACTGTGTCCTCGCTCAGCAGCGCGAGCGTCGGATCCGGGGCGAGCACGCAGACGGCCATCCCAGCGGAACGGCAGCCGGTCGCGAGCGCGATGACGTGCCTGGCAATGCCTCCGCTCGCGAGGCCCGCCACGATCGCGATGCGCAGCGGCCCAGTCTCCGGCTCAGTCACCGGACTTGCCCGGCGCGCAGCCGGATCACGGCCGCCCGGAGTTCAGCGCCGTCCAGCAGAAACGCCACGATCGCGAAGGCGGTTACCGCGCAGGCGGCCGCGATCAGCGCAACCACCGCCTCGGCGGCTGGCCGCGCCGAGGAGAGGCCGATCGCCGCGGCCGCACCGGCTGCGCCGCCCGCAGCCGCCCCGGCCAGCCCGGATAGCGCGGCACGGCCCGTCCCGGCCAGAGCCGCCGCGCCACGCGTGCGCCGCACGGCCACCAGCAACGCGACGGCGGCGACGGTCAGTCCCGCGGTATTGCCCAGCGCGAGCATGCCCACCACCCAGCTGGCAGGCGCGACGATGACGAGAAGGACGTCCGTCGCGATCACCAGGAACCAGCCAGCTCCCACGCATCCCGCCGCCGTCCTGGACCGGTGGTCTGCTAGCAGCACCCTGGACAGGCACGCGACGAGCCCGTAACCGGCCAGGCCGGGCGCGAACAGCGCGAAGCCAGCCTCAAGCTGACCGACCTGCGCGTGACTGCTAGCCAGGAAGCGCGCGGCCGGGGATGCCACAGCGAGCACGATCGCGGCGCCGAGGAATGACATCAGCAGCGTAGCGCGCACCGATCCGGCGGCCGTGTGATCGAACTCGGCGCCTTCGCGCACCGACAGGGCGGGGAATGCACTGACCGCGATAGAGATTGCAAGCACCGCGTAGGCCGCCTCGAACACCTGCCAGCCGTACTGATAGAGCACGATTGCGGCGCTCGTGCCGTGCCCGTTTGCCAGCAGGATAACGGCGAGCTGCGAGGCGTCCTGGCCGACCAGCGCGACGATCCCGAACACCGCAAGGCTGCCGATCCGGCGGGCGACGCCGGGCGGGAAGCGCAGCGTCGGGCGAACCCGCAGCCGAAGCCGCCAGGCCGGGATCGCTGCGGTGAGCGCGAGCGCGGCGACGCCCGCGGTAGTTCCGGCCGACAGTACTAGCTCGGCACTCAGCGGCAAGCCGGACAGCCTGTTGGCATGTCCGCCGCCGAGCGGAACGAAGGCGATGTAGACACCGATCATGATCGTGCTGGAGAGCACCGGGGCCAGCGCAGGCGCCGCAAACCTGCGATGAGCCTGCAGCACGCCGTACAGCACAACGGCAAGACCGTAGAGCAGGATCTGCGGCGCGAACACCGCCAGCATAGGCTTAGTGACGGTGACCAGCGCTGCCCGGGCGCAGTGTTGCGTCGGGTTCACCGGGTTGAGCAAGCGCGCCAGAGGTCCCGCCGCCACCGCGATGACCACACTGACCGGCGCCAGGATCAGCGTGGTCCAGGTGAGCAGCGCCGACGAGGTCTGCCGCACTTGCGCGGTCGCCGCCGGGTCCGCCCCGGACCGCGCTGCCGGGCGGGCAAGGACCGGCACCATGACGCTGGTGAGCGCGCCGCCGAGGACGATGTCGTAGACGATGTTCGGCAGCGTGTTCGCGGTGATGTAGGCCGTGCCCAGGCAAGTGGCTCCGACTGTCTTAGCGAATACCAGCGTGCGCACCAGGCCGAGCAGCCGGGCGAGCACGGTGAGTGCGCCGATCAGCGCCGCGGCGCGGCCAATGCCGATGCTGGTCGCTCTCGGCTGCCTTGCTTCTGGCTGCTGGCCGTCCTGAGTGACAGGGGCGGCCGGCCCGGTCACCCCGCCTCGGCCGGCGGCAGCGTCCCGGCGCGGTGCTTGCCTGCCGCCGGACCGGCGTCACCGTTGCCGGCGCGGAGGTTAGCGGCGCTGTTAGCAGCAGGGGCGGCAGCGCTGGGGGCGGCAGTGTCGTGGGTTACAGGGTCGCCTGCCGGCCGGCGCCCGAGCATGTCCAGCCAGCGCAGCGCGGGGGTCCGCTCGATGACCTTCGTGAAGCTCACCACCTCGCTGGCAGCCGTGAGCGCGGCGACGACGCTGAGCGCAGCCAGCCTGGCCGGTCGCGGCAACGAGGTCGCGGCTGCGGTGCCGAGCATCGCACCGAGCGCATTCGCTCCGGCATCGCCGAGCATGGCACGCTCACCGAGATCTTCGGGCAGCATTGCCGCTGCTGCTGCCACCGGGGCCGCGATCGCATCGGTGCCAGCCGGCGAAAGCATGCCGCCCGCCATCAGCGCAACCTTGACGGCCCGGCCAGGGCGCAAGTCGAACAGGTTGAGCAGATTAGCGCCGCCGGCGATCAGGCCGGCATTGATGACGGTGTCGGCGAGCGCGGCCGTCACGGTACGGCGCCCGAGCTTGCCGTCAGCCGGGTCGCCGGCGATGATCGCGGCAGCCAGGCCCACCGCGCCGATTCCGGCAAGCTTGACCGCACCGGTCGTGACCTCGCCATTGCGCAGCGCGCCGAGATGCCCGCGGAAGCCCTTGCTGCCGCCGTTCCCGGCAAGGTCGTCGTAACCACCGAAGGTTGCAGCGCCCGCGCCGGCAATGGCTGCGGCGAGCCGCGCGCGGCCACTGCCGCCCGTTGCCAGCGCACCGGCGACACCGCCGATTGCCACGGCAGGACCCTCGAGCAGGGTGACCGGCTCACCGCGGTGATTGGTGCGGGACCACGTCGCCGCGCCGCCCGGTGGGCGGGCTCGCAACATCGAATACGACAACCGCGCTGCGGCTGCCGCCACGGCCGCGGACCGAATCGCTCGCAAACTCACTTGTGGGCTCCGGAACTCGCGTGGGTGCTCGGTGTCACCGTCGGCGTGGCGGACGGCGTAGGCGCGGGACTGGGCGCGGCGCCCGGCCCTATTCCGTACTGGCCGGGTGCTTTGCCGTCGGCCGCCCGCCAGAGCGCCTGCACCGCCATGATCTGACCAACCTCGGTATCGGCATTGTCCACCGTCGACACCTGCTTCGCGTTGATCTCAGCACTGATCACGCTGCCTGGCCCGACCGATTCACTGCCGCCGACCATGACGGCACCGTCGCCCGCGTTCCGGAGGGCCACCGCGAGCGCGACGAGGACCTGGCTGCCGCTCTGCGGCGGCGCGCCGCTGGGCGCCACCAGGACGGCCAGGGTGGCCGGGCCGGAGACCGTGCTTCCGTTCGCCACGCTCAGGTACGTGTCCTGGCTGAACTGGCTCAGGATGGCACTGCTGTCCGCAGGCGACGCCGCGGTGCCGCCGCCGGTCAGGAGGCCGGCTGCAAGGATTCTAGCCGCAGCCTGCTGGCCGGAGATCGGGCTCGACGAGTCAGGGAGCGTGACGCCTGCAGTCCTGGCCAGGCTCTGGGCCAGCGAGGTCAGCTGATCCTCGTTGTGGCCATCCGTCGCCAGGAACGACGAGCTCAGCATGACCTCGCCAGTCACTGTCGCGCCAGCTTGCTTGAGCGCCGTCGTCACCCCAGCGATCACTGAGTTGTCGGCATTAGGACCGGCGACGAGCACCACCTTTTGAGTCGTCAGCAGGCCGGACAGCAGCGGGCGCGCGGCAGCCCCGGCGAAAGCCTCATCGGCAGCGACATGGTTCTCCAGGGCCTGGCGCTCTTTGAGGAGCCTTGCATTTGTTCCGCTGACCGTTTTCTCTGCCTTTTGCAGCGCCTCCAGTGCCGGCCCGCTGAGCGCTGTCGCCCCGAGAACGAGGCCGACGGCGAGGGCCAGAAACACCGCGATGATGGAGACCAGGTGATACCTGAAATCAATCACTAGAACAGTCCACTTATCCAATACCACAGCGGGCGCAGCAGCGTGACGAGGAATCCCAGCGAGATCTTCCCGACCGGTGTCCACGCCAGCGCCAAGACCGGTAGCAATGCGGCGACCGCCAGAAAGACCAGCGACTTGGGCGAAACGCGGCTCTGGTAAAGCCGGCTCACGCCTTTGGCGTCGACCATTTTGTCGCCGACTCGGATCCGGGTAAGCACGGCGCTTGCCATGCCGGCCCGGCCCTTGTCGAGGAACTCTACCAGTCCGAATCGCATGCCCACCGTGACGATGAGGCTGGCGCCTGCCTCTTCGGCGATCAGCACCGCGACGTCCTCGCTAGTGCCGGGGGCCGCGCAGACTACTGACCTGACGCCAAGGTCTTGGACGCGTGGCAGCCCGGGCGCGTGCCCGTTCCGGTAGGCGACGACAACGACTTCGGCGCCAGATTTGAGAGCTTTATCGGATACCGAGTCCATATCGCCGACGATGATGTGCGGCCAGTACCCTGCCTCAATCAGCGCGTTCGCGCCGCCGTCCACGGCAATGATGACCGGCTTGAATTCCCTGATGTAGGCGCGCAGCGCCTGCAGGTCCTCGTGGTAGTGATAGCCGCGCGCGACCACCAGCGCGTGCTTGCCTGCCAGCCTGGTCCGCAGCGGCGGTATCCGGATGCCCTCGACCAGCAACTCGGGATCCCGGTCGATGTACTCGAATGTGTTCGTCACGAAGGCCTTCAGCTGCTCGGCCAGGCCCTCCTTGGCAGCCGCCACGTCTGCGGCCACCGACTCGGCAGTCTGCCGGGTCCCCTTGGCTACGACTACCTCGCCGACATACAGCGTCTCGTCATCGAGCCTGACCTGCTGACCCTCTCTGACCTGGTCAAACACGTCCGGGCCGACGTCGTCGACGAGCGGGATGCCTGCCTCGATGAGCACCATCGGACCCTGGTTCGGGTACCGCCCGGTGATGCTCGGCGCGACGTTGATCACCGCTGCGACCTGGCACCGGACGAGTGCGTCAGCGGCGACCCGGTCCAGGTCAGCGTGATCGATGATGGCGATCTCGCCGGACCGCAGCCGCTTGGTCAGGTTCTTCGTCCGGCGATCGAGGCGAGCCGTCGCCCACATCCCGGCCTGGTCCTTTGACCTCGCCCGATGCGGCAGTACGTGTCCTGCGCCCGGCACCTTCATTGGCTTGACATTTTGCCAGATGTCTCTTAGCGCTCGCGCCGGCCGGGATGCATGACCGCTACCGGCTAGTTACGTTCTGCAAGGGCAGCCCGCTCGGCAGCGGCAGCGGCCAGCAGCTCGCCGGCATGCGCGCGGCCGAACTCGGAGTTCTCAAGACCGGCCAGCATCCGGGACAGTTCGCGAACCCTGCCCTCGGAGTCCAGCTTGCTGATCCCGCTGTGCACCACGGAGCCGTCGCTGGTCTTCTCGACCACCAGGTGGGTGTCAGCGAAGGCAGCGACCTGCGGCAGGTGAGTCACGACGATGACCTGCGCGAGACGGGCCAGCCGGGCCAGCCGGCGGCCGATCTCCACCGCGGCCTTACCGCCGACCCCGGCATCGACCTCGTCGAACACGAAGGTCGGTACCGGGTCCGCGCCGGCGAACACCACTTCGATGGCAAGCATGATCCGGGACAGCTCACCGCCGGATGCGCCCTTGTGCAGGGGCACGGCAGGCGCGCCCTGGTGCGCGGCCAGCCTGATCTCCACCTCGTCCCCGCCATGGGGCCCGAATCCTTGCGCCGGCGTGACCGCCACCACGATCCTGGCATGCGGCATCGCCAGCGCCGTCAGCTCGGCCGTGACCTGCTCCGCGAACTGCGCTGCGGTCTGTCTCCGGGCGGCGGTGAGCTGGCTGGCCAGATCCGCAACGCTCGCCGCGAGCGCCGCTTCCTCGTGTTCGAGCGCCCCGATCTTGTCCTCGTCGTTGTCGAGCTCGGCCAGCCGCGCCGCGGCGGACTTAGCCCAGGCCAGCACCGCTGCCAGGTCACCGGCTGGCGCCCCGCCCGGTACCGGTGCACCGTAGCTGCGGATCAGCCGGGTCAGTTCCGCCCGGCGCTCCTGCACGACACCGAGCCGGACCGGGTCGGCTTCTACCGACTCGACATAAGAGGCAAGCTCGGCGGCCACGTCGGCGAGCAAGTACGCGGCCTCGCTGACCCGTCCCGCCAGTGCAGCGAGCTGCGCATCGTGGTGCGCCGCGGCCTCCAGGGCTGTGCGGGCTGTCGCCAGCAGGCCCGTCACGTCTGCCGTGTCGTAGCTGCCGCTGGCCGGGTCACCAACCAGCGCCTCGTGAGCTGTCGTCGCCGCCGCATGCAGGGCATCAGCGTTAGCGAGCCGCTCTTCCTCGGCGATCAGCTCAAGGTCCTCACCCTCGACCGGCTCGAGGCGCGCGATCTCGCCGGATCCCCGGCGGAGGTCCTCGGCCTCGCGGGCCCGGTCTCTGGCCATCGTGGTTAGCTCGGCCAGCTCCGCCGAGACCTGCTGGTGCCGGTGATAGGCGCGCTGGTAGTCGGCGAGCAGCTTGGCGAATTCCGGGCCGCTGAACTGATCGAGAGCCTGCCGCTGGCGGCCGGGCTTCAGCAACTGCTGCTGGTCGGCCTGCCCGTGTACCGCGACCAGATCGTCGGCCAGGTACGTCAGCAGGGAGACCGGCACAGACCGGCCGCCCGCGGTGGCACGGGACCGGCCTTCGGAGCTCACCGACCGGACCAGGATCAGCGCGCTGCC
Source organism: uncultured Actinomycetota bacterium (assembly GCA_963831615.1). Classification (GTDB taxonomy): domain Bacteria; phylum Actinomycetota; class Actinomycetes; order Streptosporangiales; family Streptosporangiaceae; genus JAJYUU01. The sequence goes on from CAWHQU010000013.1 coordinate 897,386, forward strand.
GTTGTCGTCCAGGTCGCCACCGGAGTCATTGACCTGGCGAGCTACAGTGCCGCCCGGCTCCACCCGGAGCCTGCCCTCGACGACGGCCCGGTCCGCGCCCGGCCGGACCCGGGTCGGATCGGCCCGGCCGCCGAACAACAAGCCAAGGCCAGACACGACCATGGTCTTGCCCGCTCCGGTCTCGCCGGTGACGACGTTGAATCCCGCGGACAGATCTAGCACCGCCTCGTCGATCACGCCGAGACCGGTGATGCGCACTTCCTCAAGCATGGTCGCCTGACTCCTTGCTCGCGGGCTGACCGCGCCAGCCCGCCACCGGCAGGCCGAACTTCGCCACCAGCCGGTCAGTGAACGGCGCGCCGATCCGCACCTCCGCGCCATCGCCGGTCGCGCGACCGCCTGCCGGGGCGGTCGCACCAGCTGCGGCGGGCAGCCGGGCCAGCAGTACCGGCAGGCTGCCGCGCCGCACCTCGACGCGCGATCCAGGCGGAAGCTCGACCATACGACGCCCATCGCACCACAGAACAGCCCCTGCCGTCCCAGATTGCACGGCCACAACTTGCTCGACGGCGCCAATCGACCCGGGCACCGCCGTCCCGGTCACCGCCTGGCCTGCGGCAGCGCCGATGACTTCCGCGGCGAGCACTGACCGCGGCGATACGACCATCGGCCCGGCGAACAGCGCATGTGCCGAGATCGGGACCATGAGCAGGGCTTCCACTTCGGGCCAGACAACCGGGCCGCCTGCCGAGAACGCATACGCGGTCGAGCCGGTCGGGGTAGCGAACACGACCCCGTCACAGCCCCAGCGGGACAACGGCCGCCCGTCGACCTCGATGACCAGGTCCAGCATCCGTTCCCTGGCGGCCTTTTCGACAGTCGCCTCGTTCAGCGCCCAGGTAGCCGCGATCTGCCCGCCGTTGATCCGGACCGCGACCTCGATGGTCATGCGCTCCTCAACCGAGTACTGGTGCGCGGCCACGTTCGCCACCGCCACAGCCAGGTCCTCAGGCTCGGCTTCGGCCAGGAACCCGACATGGCCGAGATTCACCCCGAGCAGCGGGACCCTGGCGGGCCTGGCCAGCTCCGCCGCTCGCAGCAGCGTGCCGTCCCCGCCGACAACCAGGACCATTTCGGTCCCGGCGGCGGCAGACGGCGAGACGGGGACGACAGCGGCCATGTCGCAGCCAAGCTCCGCTGCCTCCGGTTCCAGCACCCTGACGCCGATGCCGACGGCCGCCAGCTGAGCGATCAGGACCTGGGCTACCCGCCGTGCTGCTGGCCTGCCGGTGTGCGCGACCAGCAGCATCACCCGGCCGGCGGCCGGGCCCGGCCCGGTGGTCACTGCGGCCCTGCCGCGATGGCCCGGGCGAGCGCGCCGTCATCCAGCGGGCCGGCGTCAGGCCGGAGCCAGAGGAAGTACTCGACGTTGCCGGACGGTCCGGGCAGCGGGCTTGCGGTGACCGCGGCCACGCCCAGTCCGACGCCGGCTGCCGCCCGGGCCACGCTCGCCACTGCGGCAGCACGCAGGTCAGGGTCACGGACCACGCCGCCGCCGACCCTGTCTTTGCCGACCTCGAACTGCGGCTTCACCATCAGCAGGAAGTCGGCACCGGGAGCGGCACAGGCAGCCAGAGCAGGCAGCACCGCGGTCAGCGAAATGAACGACAGGTCGGCCACAACGAGCGCGGGCGGCGGCGCCACCTGCTCGGGCGTCAGGTTACGCACGTTGACGCGGTCCAGCACGGTGACCCGGTCGTCTGTCTGCAGCGACCAGGCGAGCTGGCCATAGCCGACGTCGGCCGCCACCACGTGCGCTGCGCCAGCCCGCAGCAGGACGTCGGTGAATCCTCCGGTGGAGGCCCCGGCATCCAGGCAGCGCTTGCCCGCGACCACCACGCCGGGAAACGCCGCGAGCGCGCCCGCCAGCTTGTACCCGCCTCGTGACACGTAGTCTGGCCCGTCGCTGGCCGGCTCGACCGTGATCGGGGCGTCTACCGCGACCTGGGATGCGGGCTTGGCCGCCCGCTGGCCGGCCACCGCTACCCGGCCGGCCGCGATCAGGTCCGCCGCCTGATCTCGCGACCTGGCCAGGCCGCGCCGGACAAGTTCGGCATCAAGCCGCAGCCTCCTGGTCATCCCGGCCGTCGTCACGCGCTCAGCCGCTGGCCGGGCCGGCCGCGCCAGCCCCGGAGTCCAGCTCTCCCAGCACCTCGCTGAGCTGGGCATGCACTTGCTCGAATAGCTCGGCATGATCGCTGACCGGCAGGCCGGGAAGCCGGTCAAGCAGCTTCAGCGCAGCGTCCACTCGCGGCTCTCCGGTGGCGGGCAGATCCGCGCGGTTGACGTCGGCTGAGTCGGCAAGTGCCCGTTCCCCGTCGTTATTATCGTGGTCGCGCGCGGCATTCTCCCCGGTCGGGTCGGTCGAGCCCGCCCCCGCCTGGTGTTCCATCTGCTCCACCATTCCTCTGCCGCCTGGGCCGCCGTCACTGAAACGCTACCGCCCGCCGCCGTCAGGTCGTGGCACCTGGCGAGGCCGATGTGCCCCCGGTTACTCAGTGCAACCGGCATGACGGAGAATGACCTTGAAAGCGAGGGATGAATGGCGACAGCCGAGGAATGCCGCACAGCGCTAGAGAACCTGACCGGACGCATCGCGGACATGGACGCCAAAGACCGGGAAGCCCATCTGCTGGACCGGACCCTGAGCTGCCGCGTTCCCGACCTGGGCCTGACCTTCGTGACCAGGCTCGGGCCGCACGGTGCCGACCCGGTGAAGATCGCCGACAACGGCACGCCTCCGGCCCAGGTGCGGTTCACCGCCGACAGCAACACCGTCGTCGCGATTGCTGACGACCCCGGCGGCTTCATGCGGGCCTGGCTGTCAGGCAAGCTCAAGGTGCAAGGCAGCGTGTTCGACTTGCTGCACCTGCGCAAGCTGATGTGACTCGCCGGCTCCGGCGGTGCCTAGGCCGGCACGACGTAGGGGAAGGTCCGCGATCGCTGAGCCTTCGCGACTGCCGGCGTCAGACCAGAGGTCATTCCCGTGTTCAGGACCAGCGAGAACATCACCTCGGGTGCGTTGTCGGCCAGCGTCCGGCCGTTGCGTGCCGCGAACCCGTACGTCGCCGGGGTTCCTGCCACGTACCGCAACACGTCAGGGAACAGCACCCTTGCCACCGTGTGCCCGTAGCCTTGCGGGTCGTCGGACGTGCCGCCCGCTGCCACGGCAGCGGTGACGAGGTCGGCGATGTTCTTGCCCTCGGCGTTGAGGTCGGCCGACGGGTGCCGGTCATTCGCCGGGTTGGAGAAATCTGTGTCGTCGGGCCAGAAGATCGGCCACATCATCGGATGGCCTGCGCGGTTGATCTGCCGCCAGCCTCCAGCGTCGGTGGCGAGCTTGGTGGCGCACCAGGTCCCGGTGCGCACGCCCGCGTGCAGCTGCGGATGCTGGTGAGAGACCTCCAGCACGATCGACTCGACAGTCGTGCCGGCGAAGCTGTTCTTCGCGTTCTCTGCGCGCCAGGCTGACCGGTCCATTACTGCGCCGTTCTGGACTGCCGCATTGACAATGGCCAGCTCGTCGAGGTCGATGTAGAACGGGTCGGCGATGCGCCCGGCCCAGATCCGGGTGTCGTCATGGCTAGTCACCTCACCCGTCCGGGCCTCGAGCACCAGCAGGCCAGCCGCGCCGTCCTCGCGCGCCTCGTCCCCGGTCAGAGTGTGCAGTTGCAGCGCCTGGCGGCCTGTCGCGTCCGGTTCGCCGAAGGCCACCCTGAAGGTGAGTGTCTCGAACTCGGCCCCGCCGAAGTGCACTCTGAACTCGTAGCGAGCCTCCGGGTGGAAGCCCGGCTGCACGTCGGGCCCGGTGATCGTGGAGTTCACGTCCATCACGAACACAGTGCTGTGGTCGCCAGGAAAGACGTACAGGTCGTCGATGTAAAGCTGGCCGTTCTGGCGCGCGAGAGGCGTATCGAGGTGGTGAGACATGCCGCAGGTCCTCCCCCGTGAAGATCGGTTTCTGGCTGCGCTGGTGCGCGGCGGTCTGGGTATTCCCAAAGAGAAGCGGCTGGGCGGCACATCCCGCCGCCCAGCCGCTTATCCCCGCGGCAGCTGTCACGGATCGCCCCCCGCGTCCCCCGTCAGCTGCCGAGCTAGCGTGCGTGTCAGCTCCCGGCTGCGCGGCGAGCCGACTCAACCGCTATTGCATCCGCCACACGGACTGCCAGGTTCTCTGGCATCACATCTGGCTGCTCCTGACCATGGGCCTCGGCGGTCCCGCAGCTCCCGGCTCTGGCGCCGTGGTAAGGCATGCTTCCCCCTGTGTCCGTTGCCTTCTGCCGAGCCAACCGGCTCCTAACAGAGTGCATCCTGGCTGGCCAGGAGGACTAGCCTGCTAACCCCCATGGTTCTGGGGGCTACCGGGAAGACGGCTAGCCGACCCGGCCAGGCGGCGCGGCATACGCCGGACGACGTTTGGCTCGTTATCGTCTAGGTCATGCCGGAAGGTGACGTGGTCTGGCGGACAGCCCAGCAGTTGCACCATGCCCTGGCGGGACGCGAACTAGCCCGCAGTGACTTCCGGGTGCCGAGGTTCGCCACCACGGACCTGACCGGGCGGCCCGTAACCGAGACCGTGTCGCGCGGCAAGCACCTGCTCACCAGGGTCGAGGGTGACATCACGGTTCATACCCACCTCAAGATGGAGGGATCCTGGCGTACCGGCGCCGCCAAAAGCTTCCCGCCGCGCGATCACCGGATCCGGCTGATCCTGGCTAACTCGCAGTGGCAGGCAATCGGCTACCTGCTCGGCATCGTCGAAGTCATCCGCACCAGCAAGGAAGAACTGGCTGTCGGCCACCTGGGCCCCGACCTGCTAGGGCCCGGCTGGGACGCTGCCGAGGCGGTCCGCAGGCTGAGCGCGGAGCCGGGCCGAACCATCGGCGAGGCACTCCTCGACCAGCGGAACCTGGCCGGCATCGGCACCATCTACCGGGCCGAGACCCTCTTCTTGCGGGGCGTCAACCCATGGCGCCCGGTCGGCGAAGTACCCGACCTGCCGGGCCTTGTCGAGATGGCGCGACGGTTGCTGGAGGCGAATAAGACTCGCGTCGACACGATTACTACCGGAAACGGGGCACGCGGCAGCCAACTGTGGGTCTACGGGCGCGCAGGACAGCGGTGCCGGCGGTGCGGCATGACGATCCAGCGGGGCAGCCTCGGTCCGCAGATCGAGGAGAGAATTGCCGTCTGGTGCCCGCATTGCCAGCCACTCTGACGCCCGCCGGGCCTCGCTGAAGTTCCTGGCAACTCAATCCGCCCCCGCCGCTCCACTCCCTGTTGGTTTCCCGGCTACTCAATCCGCCCCGCCGGGCCTCGCTGAAGTTCCTGGCAACTCAATCCGCCCCCGCCGCTCCACTCCCTGTTGGTTTCCCGGCTTCTGGCGGGCGATTCGCCCTATATATGCCCAGGAAACCAACAGGGAGTTGTGCGATCGCGAGTTGTGCGATCGCCAGGCTAACTACGCGTCGCGCTTGCGGAACAGGACCACTGCGGCGATCAGTACAATTGCCGCGTATCCGCAGAACACCGCGAAGCCGGTCCACGGCGCGAAATTGGCCGGCTGACCCTGGGTCGCAACCGTGCTCCAGATCTGGGTACCCGCCATTGCGGGGATCCACTTGTCGATGTGGTTCTGCCAGCTGGACGGCAGGAAGTTCACCAGGATCGTGACCACGAACAGCAGACCGACGACCGTGGTGATGGCGCCAGCCGTGTGCCGGATCAGCAAGCCGAAGCCGAAGGCCAGCAACCCGCACGCGGTCAGGAACAGCGCACCGCCGATGACAGCGCGCAGCACATGCGGCTGGCTCAGTGACGCGCCGATGTGGTGCGACGACATGATCGCCTGCCCGAGGAAGAACGAGGCGAAGCAGGTAATCAGGCCAGTTACGAACGCCACGACCGCGAACACCACCGCCTTCGCCGTGATCATCAGCCCGCGCCGGGGCAACGTCGTCAGCGTCGTGCGGATCATGCCGGTGGAGTACTCCGAGGAAATAACCAGCACGCCGAGGACGCCGATGACGAGCTGGCTGATGTAGAGGCCGCCAAGGCTTCGCTGAGTCGCGTCGAACAGCGGGCCGTGCTGGCCGCGCGTAGCGCCAAAGCTTGCCAGTGCGCCGAACCCGACTGTGATGATCACCAGCACGAGCAGCGTCCAGTAGGTCGAGCGGACCGAACGGATCTTGGTGAACTCCGAGCGCAGCACGGCGGAAAACGTAGGCGTTCCGGCACGGGCGGATGTTGCGTGGCCCGCCCCGGCCATCGGTACCTGAGTAGTAGTCATCGCCATGTCAGAGCACCTCTCCCGCCAGGACCTGATCGCCTGCAACCGTCTCGCCAGCGACCGGCGCCCCTGTGGCCGGCCAGCTCGCGTCCTGCCCGCCCGGCGCGCCCGCCCGGAACTGCACGCTCGACGCGGTCAGTTCCATGAACGCCTGCTCGAGCGAGGCGTGCAGCGGTGCTAGCTCGTGCAGCCGCACGGAGTTCTCGTATGCCAGGTCTCCGACCTGCGCCGGGTCCAGTCCCGCGACCACCATGGTGCCGTCACCGTTCTCGCGTACGGTGCCGCCAGCCGTAGCCACGAGCTTGGCCAGCAGATCCTGCTGCGGCGTTCGGACGCGGACTGTGAGCTGGGAGTTGGCCGCGATGAACTCGGCCACCGTGCAGTCTGCGATCAGCTTGCCCCGGCCGATCACGAGCAGGTGGTCGGCGGTGTTCTCCATCTCCGACATCAGGTGGCTGGACACGAACACCGTCCTGCCCTCGGCGGCGAGCGCTTTCATCAGGTTCCGGATCCAGAGGATGCCTTCGGGGTCCAGCCCGTTGACCGGCTCGTCGAACATCAGGATCTGCGGGTCGCCGAGTAGCGCCCCTGCGATGCCCAGCCGCTGTCCCATGCCCAGCGAGAAGCCTTTCGCCCTCTTCCGAGCCACGCCGGTCAGGCCGACGAGCCCCAGAACCTCGTCGACTCGCGCCTTGCGCAGGTTGTTCGACTGAGCAAGGCAGAGCAGGTGGTTGTAAGCGCTCCGGCCCCCGTGCAGAGCCTTCGCGTCCAGCAGCGCACCGACCTGGTGCATCGGCTGGGCCACTTCAGAGAACGGCCGCCCGTCGATGGTGACCGTGCCGGAGGTGGGCCGGTCAAGGCCCAGGATGAGCCGCATCGTCGTTGTCTTCCCAGCCCCGTTCGGGCCGAGGAACCCGGTGATCTTTCCAGGCGCCACGCTGAACGACAAGTTGTCGACAGCAGTGGTGTCCCCGTATCGCTTGGTGAGGCCTTGCGCCTCAATCATGACTACAGCCCCTTCCGGCCGGTTAAGTCCGGACGCAGCGGCGTCCGGGACCGTGTCTAGTCTCGGCCAAAGACGCGATAGTTCGCGTCCGCCGCTGGGTTGATCTGCGGTCAGCCTGGAGGGTGACATCAGCCGCCGTTCAGTCAGCGGCTCATGTAGTCAGCGCGCGGGCTCGATAGCCGTGAGGACGGCTTCGGCGGTCCGGCGCTGCTCCTGCTCGTGGCCCGGCGGCGGACCAGCTGACCAGGCCGCGACGCACAGCGCCCGCAGCCCGTCTAGCCAGGCGCCCGAGCCGGACACTGTCAGCCAGCCGTCCCCGCCTGCCGCAGCGGCCTTCCAGCCGCCGCAACTGAACGCCCCGCCATTGACGGGTCCAGCGCCGCCGACGCCATCACGGGCGCGAGTGATCTCCGGATGGCTGGCGTTCAGGCCGGACAGGTCCGCGGCCACGAACGACGGGCGCCGCTGCGGTCCCGCCAGCAGCAGGTCCGCCGGCCTGCTGACGCCGGTCAGCACCAGCATGCTGTCGGTGCCGCCACGGACAGCGCCCTCGATATCGGTGTCCAGCCGGTCGCCGACCACGAGCGGCCGTTTCGCGCCCACCCGCTGCACCGATTCAGCATGCAACGGCAATTCCGGCTTGCCGGCGACTACCGGCTCGTGCCCGGTCGCGTGCACCAGGACCTGGACGAGTGAGCCGTTGCCTGGCTGCGGCCCGCGCGGTGTCGGCAGCGTCGCGTCGGCGTTGGACGCCACGAACAACGCGCCCGCGTCGAGGGCGATGGCGGCCTCGGCTAGCAGTCCGTAACTGATTGCGGGCGAGTACCCCTGCACGACGGCCAGCGGCTTGTCAGCTGCGGTAGTGACCGGCCGCAGGCCGCGATCGCGGACGGCCAGGCGCAGCCCGGTCCCGCCGACGACGAGCACCGGCGCGCCAGCCGGCAGCCGGTCGGCCAGGACATGGGCCGCAGCCTGCGCCGATGTCACGATGTCGGTGGCACTGGCAGGCACGCCCATCCCGGTCAACTGCGCGGCGATGGCGCTCGGCGAGCGGGAAGCGTTGTTCGTGACGTAAGCGAGCTTCATGCCGCGCTTCGCCGCGCCTGCCAGCGCGTCCGCCGCGCCGGGGATCGGCGTGCCGCCTAGGTAGACAACCCCGTCAAGGTCGAGCAGCGCCGCATCGTAATGCTCGCTCAACGGTTCTGGACAGCCCTTCAATCCGGGAATGTGCGGGCCGGCATCACCTGGTGCAGCTTCGTTCCCGGTCAATCTTGTATGCCTTTTCGTAGTTCATTCCGGGCGCGCAAGGTGGCGCGCACGCTGCGTAGTGCATCGGCATAATGCCGCTGACCGGGGCACATTGCCGCAGCGAGCGCGAGGTGCTCGGCTGCGGCCCGTGGATCCCCGGTGCGGGCCAGCGCGAGACCCAGCCCGAACTGGGCGTAGTCGTCGGTTGGGCTAGCCTCTACGATCAACCGGAAGTTCCCGGCGGCCGCAGCGTACTGGCCGGCGTCGAACTGCGCCCTGGCAAGCGCCTCCAGTACGCTCCTGGACCGCGGCTCGGCAGCGGCGGCCCGCTCGAGCAACTGCGCGGCCGCCGCCGGACTGCCCCGGCCGAGCAGGTCCAGGCCGCGCTTGTAGAGCTGATGGATGTCGGCACCGTTGGCAGCCACCGAGTCGGAGTCGGGAGCATCTTGTGACGAAGCCGGATTCTCTGGGCGGGAATCATGACCGCCCGCCGGTCCTTCAGACATATGTGCCAACCCTTCCGTCCAGCGAGTTGCCGACCGTCAGACACGCCCAGGGCCTCATGCTCGCGCCGTTCCGCGGCGTGCGTTACGCCGAGGACCGGGTGAGTGGGCTTGCCGAGGTCACCTCTCCACCGTACGACGTGATCGCGGCCGATAACGAGAACCAGTTGATGGCCGCTGACCCGCACAATGTGGTCAGGCTGATCCTGCCGCGCCACCCTGCGGGCCAGCCCGGCAGCCCCTATACCGACGCTGCCAGGGACCTGTCCGGCTGGCTCGCCGACGGCATCCTGGTGGCAGACCCGGCGCCCGCCTTGTATGTCTACGAGCAGGCCACGCCCGGCGGCGGCGTCATCCAGCGCGGCCTGATCGGCGCGCTCGGGCTCGAGCCCTACGCAGCCCGGATCGTGCAGCCGCACGAGGACGTAGCGCCCGGGCCGGTGGCCGGCCGACGGCAGCTGATGGAAGCCACCAAGGCCAATCTCGAGCCGATTTTTCTGCTGTACCAGGGCGAGAACGGCGGAGCGACCATGCTGATCGATTCCGTCGCGGACAGCCGTGAGCCGCTTGCGTCGGCAGTGACGGCAGACGGCCTGCGGCACCGGCTCTGGGCCATCACCCATCCGGGTGAGCAGGGCGCGATCGCCGATGACCTGGCGCCCCGCACCGCGCTGATCGCCGACGGGCATCACCGCTATGCCGCCTATTTGCAGCTCCAGGAACAACTGCGGCAGGCGGGCGCCGGGCGCCGGGCCCTGGGACCGCGGGCTGGCGCTGCTGGTGGACTCGACCGCGTATCCCCCCATGCTCGGCGCGATCCACCGAGTGGTGACCGGGCTGGTGCCAGAGACAGCCGCCCGGCTCGCGGCGAGCTGCGTTCTGCGTGCGCGAGCTGCCCGGCGGGGCCGCTGACGTGGCCTCGGCGCACTGGCGGCGCTTGACGCAGGCGTGCGCGCGCGGCATCGCCTTCCTGCTCGCCGGGAACTCGCAGGATCTGGCTGCTCACTGACCCTGATCCGGGCCAGCTGCGCGCTGCGGTGCCGGACCATCCTGCCGAGCTCTGGCAGCGTGTGCCGGCCGCAGTGCTGCAGGGACTGCTGTTCGCGCGGGTCTGGGCGATCGAGGACGACGCGCGCAGCGTGCGGGCCATCCACGATGCGACCGAGGCGATCCGGGCCGCGGACGAGTCGCCGAGCGGAACCGCCGTGATCTGCGGCCCGATGTCGGCTTCGCAGGTGTACGAGATCGCCGAGATCGGGCGACGGGTGCCGCGGAAGTCGACCTCGTTCGGCCCCAAGCCACGGACTGGGCTCGTGCTGCGCTTGTTCGCCGAGGGCTGAAGCCCGGCCAGATCACTCGGGACCGATGAGCAGGTCCCGCAGCTTGAAGACCCCGTCACGGGCGGGCAGGGTCGGCCGCCACTCAGGGTCGCGCGCCAGGTAGGACTCGGGATCATTGCTGATCACGCCGATCAGCACCTCGGCGATGATCGTGCCCCCGACTTCTCCCAGGCGGTTCCCGGCCTGACGGCTGGCCGCTTCTCGCTGGATATATATCCAGAGCGGCGTCTCCCCGCTCCAGCCATCCCGCGGGAGCCCGATTTCGTCCTCACTCAGCACGTCAGCGCCAATGAGCCTGGCGACGCTTTCGCCGGACGGCAGGCCAAGACCATGGCCCCGCTGGAGATCCCTCACCGCGAGTGACGCGTAGGCGGAGTTGCTGACCTCTCCTGAGATGGCTTCCGGGAGGGAGATCAGCGAGGACACAAGGCGCCCGTCTATGCGCTTGGCGCGCTGGGCAACCTGATGCCCGCGCACGTCGAAGAACAGCGCCCAGTCCACGGTCCGGTCACCGATAGGTCCGAATCCCATGAGATCAGGGAAGAACCTGACAGCTTCTCGGCCGGGCCGCAGGACGTATGTCTCCTGGATTTGTGAGTGGCCGTATCGATAGGCCCCGTCGGCGAACTCGACCGGAATGAACGGGGCGCCTTCCGGCCGGTAGAACCGGGGGCCGCAAGCAAGGATCGTATTAACCAGATCGCTGCCGACCAGTTGCGGCAGGAACTCGTTGATGATCACCCACTGGTAGTGCCAGGTGAGGTCACGCCGGGCGGTCTCGAAGAGATCACGATCGGCGGCGCCCTCGGCGCTTAGCCGGTCGACGAGTCTGTTGTGCGCCCGGATGAACGCAACCTGCAGCTGACTCATGAAAATGTGCGAGTCGTTGCGAGGATCGCCGATCGTGGCGGTGCCCTCATGATTGCGGGGGACATCGCCGTCGAATTCAAGCAGCTTCGCCGGGTCATTCCGCTGGTACAGGAAGGGAGAAGTGGCCGGCCCTGGTCCGTAGAGCGGTTCCAGATTGGCCCGGGCGCTCCGCAGGTTCGCGAGAGAATCCAGTTCAGCGTGCCTCGCCAGGGGTGAGCGGTCGGCAGTGAGGTCGTGAGCGACAAATTGCCCGAAAAATGGCCAGCCAGCCTCGATATCCGCGTCCCCTGCCCGGACAGCCGCCACTTCTTCGGCACTGTCGTCGCAGAACCCGCCTGATGCTCCTATCCGTTGCAGAACCGTCTCGTCGGCAACAAGCGCTGGCAGGTCGAACATCCGCCCGTACCGCCCGATTTTGTCCGCCGGGGCATCTATCCGATACGGAGCCAGGCATCCTTTGCCACCCGTTTCAGGCGGGTGTGTCGCAGAGGCTGGTGGCGAACGCATCTGATTCGTCCTCCCCGGGATGCGCAAATGCCGTCCAACGGACACCATGCCCGCGGCGTGCCCCCGGCGAACCTAGTCAGAGGGTCCGGCTGGCCAGGTAGTCCGCGATGATCTCGTGCGCGCGGCCGCGACCGAAGACCGGACCGTGGCCTGCCAGGACCGTCTCAACGGGCAGTTCGCGCAGCCGTCGAAGGCTCGCCGCGAAATCAGCCCGGTTCGACCGAGGCAGCTCGTCCAGCAGCGGCTCGCCGTCGACGATCACGTCACCGGAGACCAGCGTGCCGGCCCCGGCCTCCCACAAGCAGATGCTGCCGGGCGAGTGCCCCGGCGCGTGCACGATCTCGAACGACCGGTCACCCAGGTCAACGACGTCGCCGTCGGCCAGCCACCGGGTAATGCCAGCAGGCGGCGTCCGGAACGAAGCGAGATCGAACCCGTCGTATGGCAGCGCGTCGATCAGCAGGTCAGGCACGGCCTCGCCGGCTGCCTCGAACTCGTCGAGCAACGCCGTCGGGTAACTGCTCGCAGCGAGCGTGACGTAATCGCGAGGCTGCCGCAATCACCTCGCCGTCGTCACGGTGAGCCGCGCGATCGGCGAATTCGGCCAGGCCGCCGAAGTGGTCGAAGTGGGCGTGCGTGGCCACGGCGATGACCGGCCGGTCCAGGTGTTCGGCAAGCTCGTCAGGCAGCCGGCCGACGCCGAGGCCAGAGTCGACCAGCAGGTGCGACTCGCTACCACGGATCAGCCAGGCGTTGGAGCGCACGTAAGCATGCACATACGGCTCGGTTATCCGGAACACGCCGTCCGCGATCTCGGTCACCTCGAACCAGCGCGGCGCGACCGGAAGCTCGCGTGCCTTGCTCTCTTGCACTTCGTTCTCCTGTACTTCGTTCTCCTGTACTTCGTTCTCCTGTACTTCGTCACCAAACTGCTGCATGCGGCCGTCCGCATACAGCCAGCACCCGCGGTCCGCGAGCCGCTGCCGCATGGTGTGCCCGCCGCGACGCGGCTGACATTATGTCCGCATGGACGACGGCGTGCAAAGCTTTGCGCTCTCCGATGTCATCACCGACCTCGGGAACGAGGTCTACCAGATTGACACCAGGATGGCAGGGTATGACGGGATCACGGCGGGCTACCTGATCCGCGGCGACCGGCCGTGCCTGGTTGAGACCGGCACTGCGCCGTCAGCCACGGTCGTCCGGGACGCCCTCACCGCGCTGGGCGTCGGACCGCGCGAGCTTGCAACTGTCGTCGTGACGCACATTCACCTGGATCATGCGGGCGGCACTGGCGACATCGCGCAGATGTTCCCGGCCGCGCAAGTGGTCGTGCACGAACTGGGCGCACCGCACCTGGCCGATCCGTCCCGCCTGATGGCCAGCGCGCGCATGGTTTACGGGAGCGAACTGGACAGCTTGTTCGGCACCCTCGCGCCCACGCCACCCGAGCGGATCAGAACAGTCGAGCGCACCGGCGTCATCGATCTCGGCGGCGGCCGCCGGCTGGAGAGCCACTACTCCCCCGGCCACGCCCGGCACCATGTCGGGCTCGTCGACTCGCTGACAGGCGACCTGTACACCGGCGACGCGGCGGGCTTGTACATCCCGGAAACCGGCGACATGCGCCCGGCGACCCCGCCCCCTGATTTCGACCTGCAGGTAGCGCTTGAGTCGCTGCGGATGTTCGCCGCATTGCAGCCGACGCGACTGCTGTTCAGTCATTTCGGACCAGTAACGGCGGTGGACGAGGCCCTCGAGAAGTCTGCCGCGGAGATCAACGTCTGGGTCGACGAAACCAGGCGGGCGCGTAAGGCCGGCCTGGACCTGGATCACGCGGTTGCCATGGTGGCCGAGCGCACCCGGCAGCGCTATCGGGTGCTGGCCGACGACGCGGATCCGGAGCTCGCGGCGAAGTACGACCGCGTTAGCGGGGCTCAGGCGAACGTGACCGGCATCATGCGCTGGCTGAACAAGACCGAGCAGTAACCGCTCAGGACGCAGAGAACCGTCGCCGGCGACGGAAATGCTTCGGGATCACGATGCGTACAGATACGTCGGCCGGGCCGCTGGGGCCCGGCCGACGATTGATCCGATCCCTAGATGCAGAGGATCGCTATGGGACGACGGAGTTCACCGATGTGCCCCAGTTGGCGAAACCATCTCTGGTGCCGCCGCAGGTCCCGAGCGTGAGGGTAAACGTAGATCCCGTGCAATTCGGGTACTGAATGTAGTTCGTGGAGAAGTAAATCGTGCCGCCCGACCACGGCAAGAAGGTCGCCGCGCTGTAGTCTCCCCAGCGAGGTCGGGTTGCGCCCGGATATCCCTGGTACTCGGTGAAGCCATCCTCCGGCGACTGGCCGAGGTCTGGTATGTTCACCACCGATCCCAGCAGGCTGCCTGAGCCGCTGGTCAGCCGCCCGAACGCGGTGCTCGGGTAGTACCCGCCGTTGTCGGCGCCAGTGGGCCCGCCGTCGCCGGACAGCGTGAAGGTCAGAATGGCTCCGCCATTCCCGCCGTCTTGCCACGGATAGCCTTCCGCTGCCATCGCCGGGAATTCCAGGTCCTCATGCTTGGGCGAGACGTACCCCTGGCTGGTCAGGCTGAAAACACCTGAACGGTCGAAGCTGTTAGTGCCGACGACCCAGTACGCAGCGCCCTGGTGCAATTCTGGCGAAGCTTCGGAGGCGTATGTCTGGTCGACCTCCGTCGATACGGCACCCCACAGCTGTCCCCCTGCCTGCGAGACCTGCGTGAAGTTGTCGCCGTTGGTTGCGATGCCGCCTTCGGGACAGCTCGCCGGTGCAGGTGTGCTGCCAGACGCCACGCTCAGACCTGCCGCACCGCATTCGTCGCCGAGCGGTATCGGTCCGGCCTTTTGAGCGGCTGGCACGCCCTCGCCATAGTAACCCTCGACGCCGGAGAACAGCTGTCCGCCGAAGCGGATGCCCGAGCAACTGGAGCAGCCCCAGCTGTTCAGGTTGCTAAGGCCGGTCCAGTCGAACACCGCGATCCGGTTATCGCCGCTGCCGTAGTAGTCGAGCGTGTCGAGCATGAACGCAGAACCACCGTGGCTGTTGTCGTACTGGGAGGGATCTGGCGGCTGCGCCGGTATGACTGAGTACCAGCACGTAATGCCTGGCTCGTTGAACTGGTCGTCGGACGAACAGGTGCCGTTCGGCGTCGGCAGCAGGCCCATGTTCTCGATCGCGACCGTAAAAGCCGGGTTCGGCTTTCCGTTCGCAAAGGAGACAGGCTCGCCCTTCTCAAGCGCTGTCTTGTTGAACGCCAGTTCCTGCGCGCCGTTGAAGAAGCCGCCGCCGATGCCCGGAACACTCCCGTTGAGCGGGAACTCGTCGTAGAACATGAGGAACGCGTCTTGGCTGGTCGAAATCTTGGCGAAGTCGTTCAGCAAGTAGGGGTAGCCAGGCTCAGCCGGGTTGTAGTCAGCGTGCACGAAGTAGACGTTGTACGGGCCGAAGGGATTGGAGCCCTTAGTTACCGCGATGCCCTCGTAGCAGGAGTTGGCCACCGCAGCGAAGCAGCCGCCGAAGGGTCCCTCAGCCGACTCCGGCGATGCGGAGACGATCTCGGTGAAGAACCAGTGACCGCCGTTGCTGTAGTCGTACGTACACGAGATATCGCCGCCGCTGCTCCAGCCGAGCTGCGTCAGGCCCATCACGGTGTCCAGCGGGATGACCGGCGATTGACGGTGCAGCGCCTTGTTGAAGACGAGTATCTCGCCGATGTTGTTGTCCTCAACCACATAGCCGTTGCCGGCACACAGGCCCTGGTCCGCGGGCTCGATGTCGAGTCCGAGGGTGTTGGTGCTCTGTGTTGCGCTGTCGACCGCGTTAAGACCCTTGACGCCGACGGCGCCGCCCGAGGACCCGCTGATGCGGTCGCAGCCCGGGCCTAGCGGCTGACAGCTGACGCTGGGTGGCGCGGGATCGGGGCCAGTCCGCGGCAGAACCGGTGATCGCAGGGCCACCGGGACGTCGGGGTCGGGCTCCGGGGTGTCGGTTCCGCCTGGCGACGACGTCCCGGTGAGGTTGGCCGTCGAGGGCGTTGACACCGGGCCGGTGAGCAGCGAGCAGCCCGAAGCACAGCCGGTAGCGGCCGGACCGGCAAAGGTAGCCGGGTAGTTCCCGAGACTTGAGGTAGTGACGCCGCCGTTACCCTGACCGTTGCTAGTGGCAGCGACCGCTGTTCCGGCCGCAGCTAGTAATGCGATGGGCAGTGCGAGCAGTCCTAAGAATGCGGTTACCTTGCGGATGGATTTCTTCCTCGCTGGCATTCAGCCCTCCACCATTGCAGAGTCGCCCCCGAGAGTGCGCGGCGCGAGACCGCGCTTCCCCGCACCGCGGGGCCAGTGCGGGAATGCATCGTGCCCGCACCAGACAGGACAGCAGCGGGCTTGATCCGGCCGAAGAGGACAAGTCGTGTCATCTGCGGTTTACACCCGTCATCCTCCGCGCGCGGCTAACGTGCGTCAAGATCCCCGCGTAACGATCGTTCAGCGCGACGGCGTTGTGCTGCGGGCGCGCAAGTGAACCCGTTCGCCCTGCGGGCCGAAGATGTTCAGTAGCTCTGCCGGCTCGGCGCCTGCGTTGGAGACTGCGTGCGGAAAACGGGTGTCGAATTCGACTGCCTCGCCCGCGGTGAGGACGAAGTCCTGATCGCCGAGGGAGAGGCGACCAGGTCGCGGCAGACGCCACCGGCCGCACTGAAGCCGCCGGCGTGTGGGTGGCAGGCAATGCCGCCGATGTAACTGCTGGCGTCATGCAGGCAGCCGCCTCAGGCGTCACAGCAGCGGCCGCGCTCAACGCAGACTTGACCGCCGAGGACACCGCCGCCGCAGTCGCGGCCCGGTGGGCAACCTGATGTCTGCCCACCGTGCTGCTGGCTACTCGTCGTCGGTGCCTTCGTCAAGGCCCTGGTCGTCGACCAGCGGGTTGCCTGAGTTCTCCTCGCCGGGAAGGAAGGCAGCAGAGGACCCCGCGCCGTCGGGCTCGTTCTCTTCGCCGTCTGCGAGATCGTCGAAGCTGAAGTCGTCGAGCTCCTCGTAGCGCTCGGCTGCATCGGTCTCATCGTCGACGTCGGCACGAGCCGCGCGGCCGAACCAGACGCGCGCCTCGTCCTCCCGGTCGGCCTGCAGGAGCGCGTCTGCATAGGCGTAGTAGAGCCTCGCGTACTCAGGCCGGATCCGTTCGCCTGTGAGTTCCGGGCCTTGCAGCGCTACCACCGCCGCATCTGGCAAGCCCTGGTCACGGCGGACGCCGGACTCGACGATGCGCAGCTCGATCTGGGTGTGATGATCGGCGCGCTGCGCATCGGGACCAGTCACGATGTCGAGTGCCCGGTCCGGGCGGCCGAGGGCTCGCTCACAGTCCGCCATCAACGGCAGGTAACTGCTGCGACCGGTTAGCCTGCGTGCGGCACGGAACTCTGCCAGCGCCGTTGTCCAGTCTCCGGCCTGGTACGCCGCGACCGCGCATGTCTCCCGTACGACACCTACTCTGGCTGCGAGACTGCGGGCCTGCTTGGCGTACTGGTAGGCCTGTTGCGGATCATCGCTGACCCCGGTCGCGACCAGCAGCCTGGCAACGACGCTGGCCAGGTCCCCCGGCAGCGTGCGCAACTCGGCAAGAGCTTCTGGATCCAGCTGGTCAGCGGCAATGCTGTCCGGGATAGCCAGGCGCGGTTCGCCTGGTCCAGGATCGCCGCGCCTTGCCCTGCCGTCGCCCGCTGAGCCTCGTTGGCCCTGAGGTCCATCGCGCCGCGCCGGGCCACGTTGTCCAGCCGGGCCAGTCCGCCAGCTATCGGCCTGCTGGCGGCGGTCGGCTGGCCGACGGCCAGACCCACTGGGACCGGAGCCGCCCGTACGCTGGCTGCCCGCGCCGTCGTACCGGCGCGCCGGCCTGGACTCCCGATCGTCGCCGACACGGTCATAGCCGCCTGGTCGAGCGGGTCGATGGTCCCCCGCTCCCCGTGCGGCTCGCCCGTCTGGCGCGCGCCTGTCCGACGCGCGCTCTCCCGAGTCATACTGGCCGCGCTCGGCCCAGCGCCCGCCGGATGGATTGGCCGACGATCGAGTGTTGCGCGATCCGCCAGCACGGGCTCCATCGGCGCGGGAAGTACTGGCACGGCCGGTGCTAGGGCGAGAACTGTTGCCGCGGGAGCTGCTGTCGCGGGGAGTATCGGCCCGTGCAGTGCCGGCCCGGCCGGTGCTAGGGCGAGAACTGTTGCCGCGGGAGCTGCTGTCGCGGGCAGTATCGGCCGGCAGTGCCCGCAGTATCGGCCCGTGCAGTGCCGGCCCGTGCGGTGTTGGCGCGGTCGGTGCTAGCGCGAGCAGTGCTGGCGCGGGAAGGGCCTCGCACGCCGGAACCTGCGCCGGCGCTGGCGCGGCTACTGTCGGAACGGGATCCGCCGACAGCACCCCCGTCGGCGCGCGCCCGCGGACCGCTAGCTGCGGCACCACGTGGCCCGCCCGACCCGGCGCTCCGGCCTGACCCCGTGCTGCTCGAGCCAGCGGTCCGAGCTGAGCCCGCGCTGCGGGACCACGTGCTCCTCGAGCCAGCGCCCTGAGCTGAGCCCGCGCTGCGAGACCACGTGCTCGAGCCCGACCCGGCGCTACGACCGGTCCCGTCCTTCGCAGCCGATCCCGTCCTTTGTCCGGAAGCAGCGCCAGATCCACCGCTGCGGGCAGATCCACTGCCCTGGCCAGATCCAGTTGTCCGACCCGACCCAGCGCCCCGGCCAGATCCAGTCGTCCGGCCCGAGCCGACGCCCGCGTTGGATCCTGTCGTCCGACCCGACCCGGTGCCCCGACCCGATCCGCTGCCCTGACCAGATCCAGTCGTCCGGCCCGAGCCGGAGTCCCGGCCCGAGCCGGAGTCCCGGCCCGACCCGCTGCCCTGACCAGATCCAGTCGTGCGGCTAGAGCCCGAGTTCCGGCCCGACCCGCTGCTGCGGCCTGTCCCCGGACTGCGGCTCGGTGCGCCACTAGGGCGCGATCCGCCTGCATCCGACCGGTTACCACGAGACCGGTTACCACTAGATGACCGGCTGCCACCAGATGACCGGTTAGCACTAGACGACCGGTTGCCGCCAGACCTGCCACCGGACCCGGCGCGGCCGCGGTCACCCGAAGACCCGCCAGTCGAAGACCCGCGCGAGTCGCCTGCCATCTGTTCCATCCTCCAACATCGGCCAGTCCATGAGGCCATAGGGAAGCTCAGTGGGCTGAGATACGCATACAA
>CAWHQU010000014.1:0-56432 GCA_963831615.1 uncultured Actinomycetota bacterium
GAGGTCCCGGGCAGCCGGGGCCGCCGCCACGCCCGTCCGACCGCTGAGAGTTAGGAGCAGGGCGATGCCTTTCATCCTCCGCCGGCTGGCCTTCTACGTGGTCGCCGCGTGGGTCGCGCTGACCGTCAACTTCTTTCTCCCGCGGGCGGTGCCAGGCAACGCCGTCGAGGACATCATGTCGAAGTTCCCCAGCCTCCAGCCCGCGGCGTACCACGCGCTCGAGGCCATGCTCGGCGTCGGCCATGCCGGCTCGATCTGGCACCAGTACGTGTCCTACCTCGACGACGTCCTGCACTTCAACTTCGGCATTTCCTCGAGCGAGTACCCAGCTCACGTGTCGACCCTGATCGCCCAGACGATCCCGTGGACCCTCGCCTTGGTCGGCACCGCGACCGTGATCGCCTTCTTCCTCGGCACGCTGCTCGGCATCTTGGCCGGCTGGCGGCACGGCGGCTGGCTGGAGCGGCTACTGCCGGGACTGATGTTCCTTCAGGCGATCCCGTACTTCTTCCTCGCCCTGTTGCTGCTCTACGTACTGGCCATCAACGTGCACATCTTCCCGATAGGCCAGGGCTACGCCGGCGGCCTGGTCCCCGGCTGGCACTGGAACTTCATCAGCAGCGCGATACTGCACTCGCTGCTGCCGGCCTTGACCATCGTGATCACGTCAGTCGCCGGCTGGATGCTGCAGATGCGGAACGTGATGATCACGACGATCGGCGAGGATTACGTGCTGGCCGCCCAGGCAAAAGGCCTGCGGGACCGGCGCGTCATCTTCAGCTACGCGGCCAGGAACGCGTTCCTGCCGCAGCTGCAGGGATTCGGCCTCGCGCTCGGCTTCGTCGTCTCCGGCGCCATCGTCATGGAGATCGTCTTCTCCTATCCCGGCATCGGACAGCTGCTGTTCAACGCGGTCACCTCCAACGACTACCCGCTGGCGCAGGCCATCTTCCTCGTGATCACTTTCGCCGTCCTGTTCGCCAATCTGATCGTCGACATCGTCATCGTCGCCGTCGATCCCAGGGCTCGAACGAGAGAGGCAGCCTGATGACCACTGCCCTTCCGATCAATGTCGAGCTGCCGACGCTATCGGGAGCTCCACCCCGGCAGCTTGGCCGCTGGCGGCGCCTGCCACTGAAGGCGAAGGCGGGCGTGGTCCTGCTCGGGTTCTTCGTGCTCATCGCCATCATCGGGCCGCTCGTGACGCCCTATGACCCCGGCTTCCAGAACCCGAACCCGGCGCTCTCAATGAACGCACCAAGTGCCGCGCACCTGCTGGGCACCACCCAGAGCGGGCAGGATGTATTCTCGCAGCTGCTCGTCGGGATTCGGTTGACCCTCGAGCTAGCGCTCCTGGTCGGCTTGATCGCCACGGCGTTGTCGGTCATCGTCGGAGTGTCCGCCGCCTTCCTCGGCGGCTTCTGGGACGAAGTGCTCTCGCTGGTCATCAACGTGTTCCTGGTCATTCCGGCGTTGCCGCTACTGATTGTCCTGCTCGGCTACCTGCCGCGCACCGGGCAGACCGCGACCATCCTGGTGCTCGCCGGGCTGGGCTGGCCGTGGGGCGCGCGGGTGATCCGCGCCCAGACTCTGACGATTCGCAACCGCGACTTCATCGCCGCTTCGCGCGAGTCCGGCGAGAGCAGCTGGCGAATCATCGCCTCCGAGATCGTCCCGAACGAGGTCAGCCTGATTGCGGCGAACTTCGTGAACACCGTGCTCTACGCGATTGGCGCCTCGGTCGCGCTCGCCTTCATCGGTGTGACCAACCTGTCCAGCTGGAGTCTCGGCACCATCCTCTACTGGGCGCAGAGCCAGCAGGCACTCCAGTTCGGAGCGTGGTGGTGGTTCGTGCCGCCGGGACTCGCCGTCGCGCTGATGGGCACATCACTGGTTCTGCTGAATACCGGCATCGATGAGCTGGGCAATCCCCGGCTGCGCGATGCGAACCGGCGCGCCAAGGTGAATGGCCGACGGCTCCTGCCCACTGATCCGACTCCGGTGCTGCATGCCGCTCCGCCGTCCGAGCGGAGGAGCCCGGTCATCGCCTTCATGCGCTCCTTCTCCCGCAGCGCGTACGTGTCCGATCGCGCGCAGGGTCTCTCCGCAGCCAGGCCAAGCGAGGCCAGCGATGACCACTGACCTAGGCGGCCCCGTTCCCGTCCCGGGAGCTGGCGGCGGAAGGTTCGCTGGCGAACCGGTGCTGTCGATCCGCGACCTTTCGGTCGCCTACCGCACCCCGGCTGGCGATGTGCGTGCGGTCGACCGGGTGAGCATGGACCTGACTGCCGGCGAGATCGTCGGCCTGGTGGGCGAGAGCGGCTCGGGAAAGTCCACGCTTGCCTACGGTGCGACCAGGCTGCTGCGTGCGCCTGCGGTGATTACCGGCGGCAGCGTTCAGTATCAGGGCCGCCGCATGGACAGGCCGGTCGATGTGCTGCAGCTGAGCAGGGCGCAACTGGCCCGGCTGCGCTGGCGGGAGATCGCCATCGTCTTCCAGAGCGCGATGAACGCTCTGAACCCGGTCATGAACGTGCGCAACCAGCTGACCGACGTGATCAGGGCGCACCTGCGGCTGCCGCTGCGGGAAGCGACCGAGAAGGCGGCCGAGCTGCTGGACATGGTCGGCATCCCGCGCGCCCGGCTGCGCAGCTACCCGCATGAGCTGTCAGGCGGCATGCGCCAGCGGATCATGATCGCGATGGCGCTGGCCACCGAGCCCGAAGTGGTCATCATGGACGAGCCGACGACCGCGCTCGATGTCGTCGTGCAGCGCGAGATCCTCGGCCAGATTCTTGAGCTCAAAGAGCGCCTCGGCTTCGCGATCCTTTTCATCACGCACGACCTGTCTCTGCTGCTCGAACTGGCCGACCGGATCGCTGTGATGTACGCCGGGCAGCTCATGGAGATCGGCACAGCGGCCGAGATTCATTACGAGCCCTCGCACCCCTACACCAAACGGCTGCTGCACTCGTTCCCGGCGCTGCACGGGCCGCGCAAGGAGCTGACCGGCATCCCGGGCACGCCGCCTGACTTGCACAGCCCTCCGCCAGGGTGCCCGTTCCTGCCACGCTGCACCGAAGGCACCGAGGCGTGCAGCCGAATCGAGGTAAGGCTCTCGCGGGTCACCTCCTCGGCGGATCCTGAGCATCTGACTGCCTGCCCGTTCGTGCTGCCCGACCGGCCGGCTGCCGCCGCCTCCGGTTCCGGTTCCGTCGTCAGCGTCCGGCCGAGCACCGGGGAGCTGACGCCATGAGCAGCCAAGCAGCGGACGAGCAGCGGCCCGACGCCCTGGAGTCGGCGGCCGCGGAACGCGGCACGCTCGTACTGGAAGCCGCCGGTCTGACCAAGGACTTCCGGCTCGGCCGCGGCCAGACGATGCACGCGGTCCGTGACGTTTCCATCCGCCTGTACCGCGGCGCGGTCGTCGCGCTGGTCGGCGAGAGCGGATCCGGCAAGTCAACAGCCGCCCGCATGCTGGCTGGCCAGGAGCACCCGTCGGCGGGCACCATCCGGCTCAACGACCAGCTGGTCGAGCTGTCCGGCCGACGGGCGTTCCGGCACTATAAGAGCGAGGTCCAGCTCGTCTTCCAGGACCCGTTCGCGTCGCTGAACCCCGCGCACACCGTGCGGCACCACATCGAACGCCCGCTTCGGCTGCATCGCGGGCAGCTGTCCAGGGACGAGCTGCGGAAGCAGGCTGCCGCCCTGATGGATCAGGTGCGCCTCACGCCTGCGGAGAACTTCCTGGTGAAGTACCCGCACGAGCTGTCCGGCGGGCAGCGTCAGCGAGTCTCGTTCGCCAGGGCGCTGGCCGCCAACCCGAGCGTGCTGCTGGCCGACGAGCCGGTCTCGATGCTGGACGTGTCCATCAGGCTCGAGATGCTGGCCCTACTTGACGACCTGCGGCAGCGATTCCAGCTAGCCCTGCTCTACATCACCCATGACATCGCCTCGGCACGCTACTTCGCCGACGAAATACTCGTGATGTACGCCGGGGAGATCGTCGAGCGAGGACCGGCCGAGGACGTGACCCAGCAGCCGGCGCATCCCTACACCCAGCTTCTGGTCAGCTCGGCACCAGACCCCGACAATCTCGGCGCAGCGTTGCGGAACGGCACAGGGCATGACGGCCGGCAGCCCGGCAGTGCCGGACCGCCACCAGAGAACGCGTGCCCGTTCAGCGCCAGGTGTCCCCTCGCGGTCGACCGATGCCGCGCGGAGGCGCCGCCGCTGCTCCAGGTCTCGTCGTCCAGGGCCGCCGCGTGCTGGCGGCTGGACGTCGCAGCTCCTTCCCTCTATGCCAGGGGCGAAGGAGGTGGGGACGTTACGAGCTAGCTCACAGTCATACGAACCCACACCAGGTGGCACGTTAGGCACCGAGCACAGAAAGGTAGAAATGAGCGTTAATTATCTAGGCGCCAGAGGGCTCGTGGCGATCGCGACGGCCGGCCTGCTGGCAGCCGGGCTCGCTGCCTGCGGGTCCAGCCCGTCGAGCTCATCGAACTCATCAAGATCGAATACGATCATCATGGAGAGCTCGCCGGAAGACAGCATCACCCAGAACTTCAACCCCTTCACCCCGACCGCCGCCCCGCAGGGCATGGGCGCCACCGGGCTGATCTATGAGCCGCTGATCCAGTTCGACCTGGCTAAGGCGCCGATCTCCTACCCCTGGCTGGCCACCTCATACAGCTGGTCCAATGGCGACAAGTCGGTCACCTTCACGATCCGGCAGGGCGTGAAGTGGAACAACGGGACGCCGATGACGCCGGCCGACGTCGTGTTCACCTACAACCTGCTCAAGCAGTACCCGGCGATCAACCTGGCCGGACTTGCCATCTCCAGCGTGAGCAGCTCGGGTAACACCGTCACGGTGAACTTCCCGACGTCCCAGTACAACAACCTCCAGCTGATCGCCGGCGTCCCGATCCTGCCGAAGGCGATCTGGAGCACGGCCGGCAATCCGGCAAGCTACGTCGTCAAACAGCCAGTCGGTACCGGGCCGTACAAGCTGAAGAGCTTCACTCCGCAGGGCTTCACGCTGACGAAGAACCCGGACTACTGGCAGCTGTCGAACGTGAAGATCCAGAACGTCTACTTCCCGGACTACACCGGGAACACCGCCGCGCTGGATGCGCTATTCGCCGGCCAGATCGACTGGACCGGGAACTACATCCCCGGCATGAAGAAGGACTTCGTCGACAAGGCCCCTGCCTACCACCACTACTACGAGGCGTCCAACGGTGACGAAAGCTGGGAGCCGAACCTGACGAAGTGGCCGACCAATCAGCTGGCGGTGCGGCAGGCGATCAGCCTCGCAGTCTCCCGGACGCTGCTTGGCTCGGAAGGCGAGGCCGGACTGGAGAACCCGGTCACCGAAGCGGGTGGCCTGACGATGCCGTTCTTCTCCGCTTGGGCCGGGCCGGTCGCGTCGGCGACCATCTCGCCGAACGCCAACGTTGCCGCGGCCGACGCAGTCCTGACCAAGGCCGGCTACAAGAAGGACTCCAGCGGTTATTACGCACTGAACGGCAAGGAGGTGGCCCTTACGATCATCAGCCCCTCGGACTACACCGATATGGCCGAGGTCGACTCAATCGGCGCTCAGGAGCTGAAGGCCGCAGGTATCAACGCGACCTTCTCGGGGCTTACCGTGGACGCGTGGAACGCCGATGTCGCCGACGGCGACTTCCAGATGACCGAGCACTGGTCGAACGGCGGCATCACGCCGTACAACATGTATGACGGCTGGCTTAACAGCGCGCTTGCCACCGGCTCGACCGCGACGGGCGACTTTGAGCGGCTGAATGACCCCACCGTTAACGCCGAGCTGGCCACACTGTCCGGCGCGACCTCGATCGCGCAGCAAGCGGCCGATCTTGTGCCTCTCGAGAAGTACGTCGCCGCGAACCTGCCGGTGATCCCGCTCGAGACGGCGGCGGAGTGGTTCGAGTACAACTCGCAGCACTTTGTCGGCTGGCCCACCCTGCAGAACCCCTACGAGAGCGGGCAGCCCTCCGGCACCAACAACAGTGCCGGCTCGGGCACCGACGAGGTCGTCATCCTGCACCTGTCGCCTCGGAAGTAACTCCCGGGGCAGTTAGCGAGCCCGCCCCCTGGTCCCCCAGGGGGCGGGCCTGCTTTTGGGCACCGTAAGAATCCCAGCCGACAGCGAGGAAGCGACGCCGACCGGCGATCGCGACTCCGGACTGTGCCGCGCAGGCCGTCCGGGCTTACCGGCCACGAAGGGAAGAACATGCTCACGAGCGCGCCGCGCATCGCCTTCAGCACCCTGGCGTTCCCGGACGCGACACTGGCCACAGCTGTGTCGCTCGGACGTTCCTGGGGCTACACAGGCGTCGAACTGCGGCTTGTCGACGGTGAACTGATCGAAGGGTCGATGCCCGCCGCGGCGCGGGCCGAGGTAAGGCGGACAGTCGCCGCGGCCAGCCTGCCGATCGTGGCTGTCGACAGCTCGATCCGCCTTACCAGCGAGGATCCAGGTCCCGAGTTGCGCAAGTTCCTGGAGCTGGCCAGCGACTGGGAGGCGCCGCTGGTACGCGTCTTCGGCGGTGCGCTTCCCGGCGGCGATCATGCCCGCCGCTCGCAGCTCGCGGAGGCGGCGCGAGTGCTCGAGAAGGCAGCCAGCGTCGCCGAGCGGCTCGGCGTCGCGGTCGGTGTCGAGACCCACGACGCGTTCTCGGCATCTAGCGTGGTGGCCGAACTGCTGGCGATGGTCGATTCGAAGTGGGTGGGTGCAGTGTGGGACAGCCATCATCCGTACCGCGTCGGCGAGCGGCCAGCTGAGATCTACCAGAACATCGGCCGGCGAACCCTGCTCGCGCAGGTCAAGGATGCCCGGCGTGCCCCTGCCCGAGAAGACGGCTGGCAGCTCGTACTGCTCGGCGAAGGAGAGGTGCCGGTGCGGGAGATGCTCAGTCTGCTCGTGGGCGGCGGCTACGAAGGATGGATCTCGGTCGAGTGGGAGAAACGCTGGCATCCCGAGATTGAGGAGCCGCAAGTGGCTCTCCCTCAGCATCTGAGGTTGCTCGAGACCTGGATGCCGGAGCTGTAGGAGGCGGCGTGAGCGAGAAATACACAGCCGGGCTTGACCGTCCCGCCCGGCCGCACGGGTTCGGGATCGTCGGCGCCGGCGTCATCTCCGCGACGCATACCAAGGCAATCGCCGCGCTCCCGGCCGCCCGGCTGGCAGCAGTGACCGATGTGGTGCCCGAGCGCGCCAGGGCCTTCGCTGAGAACTACGGCTGCGATGTGGAGCCCGATCTCGACGCGCTCCTCGCCCGCGGCGACGTCGACGTTGTGTCGGTCTGCGTGCCGAGCGGTCTGCACGCCGAGGTAGGCGTCCGGGCGGCAGCGGCCGGTAAGCACCTCGTCGTCGAGAAGCCGATAGACGTCACGCTGGCCGCCGCTGACCGGCTCATCGATGCGGTACGCGCAGCCGGCGTCGTGATGACGGTCATCTCGCAGCACCGTTTCGATCCGGGGCTCGTCGAACTGCGTCGTCTCCTAGACACCGGAGCCCTCGGCCGTCTTGTGCTCGGCGAGGCCAGTACGAAGTGGTACCGCACCCAGAGCTACTACGACAGCGCGGCGTGGCGGGGCACCCGGGCGCTGGACGGCGGGGCGCTGATGAATCAGGGCATCCACTACGTCGACCTGCTCCGCTGGAGCATGGGGCCGGTCGCCGAGGTGACGGCCGTCTGCACGACCCAGACCCACCAGGTGGAAGCCGAGGACGTCGCACTCGCCGTACTGAGATTCAGCTCGGGTGCCGTCGGCACGATCGTCGCCAGCACAGCCATCTTCCCCGGCTTCGCGCAGCGGCTCGAGATCAGTGGTACGGACGGCACTGTCGTCGTAGAGGACGGCGAGATCGTCCGCCACGCGTTCAGCGCGGAGCTTCCCGAGCCTGGTGATCGGGGCAGCCAGGTCGGAACGGCGACCGTTGTTCCGGCTGCCTCGGCCAACGCCTCGGCCCTCGGCATCGCCAGTCATGTCGCGCAGATCGCCGACTTCATCGCGGCGATCGACGAAGGCCGTCAGCCCTCGGTCACCGCTGAGAGCGGCCGTGAGGCCCTTGAGGTCGTCTGCGCAGTCTACGAGTCGGCGCGCGAGGGTCGCACCGTCGTCCTGGATGCCGCGACCGGCGAGGCTCAAGACGCAGCGGTCTCACGATGAGCTTCATCCTCAGCGGGTTCGCGGACGAAATCTCGCCCGAGCCCGACGAGCAGCTCGCGGTACTTGCCGCCGAGTCCATCTCGCACCTCGAGCTGCGAAGTGTGTGGTCGACCAACGTCGCCGACCTTGGCGGCAAGGAGCTCGCGGACTTCCGCCGGGCGCTGGACGACGCCGGGGTAGGTGTGTCGGCGATCGGCTCGCCGATCGGCAAGATCGAACTCGACGCGCCGTTCGGACCGGAGCTGGCGCGGATGCGACGCGTGGCCGACGTCGCCAACGAACTCGGCACCCAGATCGTGCGCGTCTTCTCTTTCTTCGTCCCGCCGGGGGCGCCGCCGGAGCGCCACCGCCGTGAAGTCATCGACCGCATGAGCGCCCTCACACAGATCGCCGAGGACCGCGGGCTGGTCTTGGCCCACGAGAACGAGAAGGAGATATACGGCGATCGTCCCGAGCGGTGTGCCGACCTGATCACCGCCGTCGGCTCGCCTGCCTTCCGGGCAACCTTCGACGCGGCGAACTTCGTCCAGTGCGGGGTCCAGCCGCATTCGGAAGGCTACGGCCTGCTCCGGCCGTATCTTGTCTACCTCCAGGTCAAGGACGCGCTGGCCGCGACGGGTGAGGTGGTACCGGCCGGCCAGGGCGACGGCCAGGTGCGCGAGACGCTGAGCGCGTTGAGGGACTCCGGCTTCGAGGGTTACGTGTCGCTGGAGCCGCATCTGGGGCAGGCTGGGCGCTACGGCGGCTTCAGCGGCCCGCAAGGGTTCCGCCGCGCCGCCCAGGCGCTGAAAGCGCTCCTCGACGAGCTCTCGATCTCCTGGCAATGAGCGCCGGGCCGACCATCCAGGGCGCCGCGGTGCTCTCGTCGGCAGTGCGCCGAGCAGCGGACGGTGCGACGAGGTCAGCGCGGGCTGCGGCGCAGGCCCACCGCCTCAGTCGTAGCTGGCCTCGATCAGCCAGCGGCCCTCCTGCAGGGCGGCTAGCCAGGCAGTCCCGTCCTCGGTAACCAGCTGGAACCTGGCCTGACGGCGAGCGTGCCGCGGATCCCACCACCGTTCGGTGACCGGCCACGGACCCGCCCAGGCAGTGACTGCTCCTAGCCGGGCCGCCGGCTTCCGCCAGCCAGGCCGGCGGCGCGGACAGCTGAGCCCGGCCGCTGACCGTGACTTCCCGGCCGGACTCATCGGTCACGCTGGCCGCCAGCGGCACATCGAACACGGTCGCCGGAGCCGGAGCCGGGATCTGGTCCGGCCACGGGCGATCGGCCGGGCGCTCCGGCTCTCCGGCATCGCCGAACGGCACGAGCAGTACCTGTTCGGCTGGCCTGCGACCGCCGGCCAGCACCGGCCGGGTCACCCGGTCGTGGCCGAGCATCGCCTGCACCCTGATGGCCGCGCGGGCTACCCGGTCGCTGGGTACCGAGTCGCCCCACAGCGCTAGCTGCCGCCCGGTGGCACGGACCAGCTGATCCGGGACCAGCCGCAGCAGCGTGATCCCGGCCGTGCCGCGCCAGCCATCGAGCTGCCAGCGAACGCGCTCGGCCACAGCCAGCGCCGACAGCAACCCGTCATGCCGCCACAGCCGGCTCAGCTCCTGACCGTCGGCGCAGCGCACCTGCACCTGGATCCGCACGCAGGCAAACCCGGCAGCCGCCAGCCGGTCATGCATCTGATCGGCCAGCGCCTTGGCCGCGAAGATGGCTGGCTCGGACTGCTCGGCCGGCGGGTCGAACTCCAGCTGCACGGACAGATCGGCAGCCGGCGGCCGCGGGATCAGCGGCCGCGGGTCGAGCCCGCGGGCCAGCCGGCTGGCGAGTTTGCCAGGCGGCCCGAACCGGCTGGCGGCTTCGGCCGCTGGCAGCTCGGCAAGCTGGCCCAGCGTCTCGATGCCCAGCCGGGGCAGCAGCTCGCAGAGCTCGGGCATGTCCAGCACGCCCACCGGAAACCCGGCCAGGAACTCCGGCGTCTCGCCCGGCGGCACCAGCAGGCCAGTCGGCCCGGTGCGCGCTGCCAGCCCGGCCGCGAACAGGCCATCAGCGATCCCGGCCTGACAGGTAAACCCGCCCCGCCCGACCGCCTCGGTCAGCTTCCTGGCCAGCTCGGCTTCGCCGCCGAAGTAGCGCGCCGGACCGCGGGTCGCGATCGCGCAGACACCGGGCCGCAGCACCTCGACCTGCGGGCAGAAGTTCTCGACGATGGCGACTACCGGTTCGAAGGCGCGCGCGGCTGCACTGTCGCTGCCTGCGCTGTCGTTACCGTGTGCGCTGTCACCGTGTGCGCTGTCACCGGACGCGTTATCGCTGTCGAGCCAGTCCGGGCAACGCAGCACAAGCACCCGGCGGCTGGCCGCGGCCTGACCCGTCATCCGCTGCTCACTAGCGGCTCGCCCGGATCGGCCCGCACGGTCCCGGAGTAGTCAATCCCGGCAACGCCAGCGGGCTCAGCGGCCGCCGTGACGGCACCGTCCGGACCCGGCAGCCACAGCCACGCCGAACGCGCCCGCTCCCCCGCTCCGCGCCCGGAGGCGATCACCTGCGCCTTACGAGCGCGCAGCCGTCCGTGCCCCGTGCCGATCCCGGTCCATTCCGCGTCCGTCACCAGCAGCCGGGATTGCGCGCCAGGCCAGTCCCCGGCGATCACGAGCACGCTCCCGTACCGGCGGGCCGCCGCCTCCAGCTTGCGCCGCAGCTGAGCAGACGACTGCTCCGGCGGCCGCAGCAGCACGATGTCGAATCCGTCCAGCAGCGACGCCACCACCTGCGCCCAGCCGGGGCCGGGCTCGGCGACCAGCAGCACCCGGTCCGGGTCCAGCCCGGCCTGCGCCGCTGCCCGCACGCCGACGGCCGGCACTCCCACGATCGCGCACCACGCTCCGTCGGCCACCGCACCCGCGGCCAGGGCCAGTGACAGCAGCCCCCAGTCCCCCGATGTCACCACCGAACCGCGCTGCAGACCGCCGCCCGGCAGCAGTTCCCGCAGCGCCGGGAGGACCGGCAGCAGGCCCTCACCGGTCAGCACGTCATCCCGGTGGCGCACCGGAGATAGCGAGATGACCTGAGCTACCCCCGTTCCCATCCCACTACTATCGAACAGGTATTCGACCCAGTCAAGGCCTTGTCCCCAGGGCGCGATCGCGCGGAATCGGGTGCCTTTGACCAGCGATCGTAGTAAACCTCGGTACATGAGCTATGGCAGCAAGCCGGGTAAGCGCCGTTTCGCAGGGATCGTCACACCGCTCGTATTAATCCTCGCCGGGCCTGCAGTCGTCCTGCAGGCGCTGCCCGCAGCCGCGGCACGCGCAGCTGCGGTGCCCGTCGCTGCCGCTGCCCGGCCCGCGGCCAAGGCGGTCTACTTCCACACCCTGCCGCCCGGCGCCAAGCTGCCAAGCGACGCGAAGTGCGCCAGGCTCGTCAACGCCGCGCCGAAGGCTGAGGACAAAGCCGTCAACAAGCCGTACAACAAGCGGACGGGACGGCACGTCAGCGCGAAGTTCCTGGCCGACGACGGGCCCAAGGCCCGGAAGCTGGCGAAGCGGATCGACGGCGACTTCACCGGCACCACCATCGACATCCTCAGGTGGGCGGCGTGCAAGTGGGGCATCGACCAGAACATCGTGCTCGCCCAGGCTGCCGTCGAGAGCTGGTGGCGGCAGAACACGCTCGGCGACTGGGGCACGGATGCGTCCGCCTGCCTGCCCGGCCACAAGATCGGCCAGGACGGCAAGCCCGGCGAATGCCCGCAGAGCTACGGCATCCTGCAGAACCGGTACCCGTACGAGCCCGGCGGCTGGCCAGCTATCGCCAGGTCGACCGCGATGAACGCCGACGCGGCGTACGCGATCTGGCGCTCCTGCTATGACGGCTACGAGACCTGGCTCAATACCGTGCCCAGAGGAAGCCAGTACCACAAGGGCGACGCCTGGGGCTGTGTCGGGCGCTGGTTCGCTGGCCGCTGGCGCACCCAGGCTGCACTCGGCTACATCGCCAAGGTCAAGCAGTACCTGCACGAGCGGATCTGGCTGACGCCGGACTTCCAGCAGGGACACTGACAGCAAGCGGCGGCTACATCGCACCGCGCAACCGGCCGCCGCCCGAGGCCGACGACCGAAGCCGCAAGCTCCCGCCAGTCCCCCGCCAGCCCCGCAGCAGCGACAGCTGGCCAGTCAGTTGACCGCAGATGTAATGTTGTAATTCCTGATGTGGAGTGCAGCATGACATCTGATTCGCCCCTTGACGCTTACTCCCGGACGGTGGCCGGCGTTGCGGCCGAGCTCACCCCTCGAGTGGCAAGCCTGCGCGTCCCGAGTTCCGGCGGACGACTACCGCGGCGAGGGCCTCGGCTCGGCAGTGATCTACACGCCGGACGGCTTCCTGCTCACCAACGCGCACGTGGTCGGGCAGGCCGAGCACGGCACGGCGCTGTTCGCCGACGGCACGAGCGCCGACTTCCGCGTCGTCGGCGCAGACCCGCTGTCCGACCTCGCGGTCGTGCGCGCCGACGGCCCGACGCCCGAACACCGGCCGTCCTCGGCGAGGCTGACGAACTCGTCGTCGGTCAGCTCGTCGTCGCCGTGGGCAGCCCGCTCGGGCTCACCGGCTCAGTGACCGCCGGCGTCGTGAGCGCGCTCGGCCGGTCGCTGCCGACCAGCGCCGGCGCAAGGGCCAGCCTGGTCGAGGACGTGATCCAGACCGACGCGGCACTCAATCCCGGCAATTCCGGTGGCGCTCTCGCTGACTCGCGCGCTCGTATCGTCGGCATCAACACGGCCGTCGCCGGGGTCGGCCTCGGCCTGGCTGTACCCATCAACGCGACGACTCGGAAGATCATCGGGGCGCTCATGCGCGACGGCAAGGTCAGGCGCGCCTACCTCGGCATCGTGAGCGCGCCTGCGCCGCTGCCGGAAAAGCTGCGCGAGCGGTTCGGACGGCCGAGCTGGCCTGCGGGTCGCCGAGGTCGTCCCGAACGGACCTGCCGCCAGGGCCGGGCTGCGCCCGGGCGACCTGCTACTGTCACGGCGGGCGGCCGGCCCGTGACCAGGGCACAGGACCTGCAGAAGCTGATGTTCAGCGAGGCGATCGGACGGCCGCTGTCGATCACGGTCATGCGCAACGGCGCGCTCGTGGACGTGATCGCCGAGCCGACCGAACTGGTCGCGGCCTGACCCCGCTGGCTCCCGTGCAGTTAGGCCTGGCAACTCACGTAGCTTAGTTGGGTCGGGCTTGGGATTGGGCTGGCTAGGCGGATGGGGATGGCGTGCGTGCCCCGGCTGCCGGCGACGTGGTCCGATTCCTGCCAGACATCTCAGGACGGCAGACGGATAGTTGCGGTTATGGAAACCGCACGCCCGGCTGTCGTCCCGGTGCCGCCGGCTGGTGGTGGCTCGCTGGCTGTCACCGCCGCGCCGTTTATCCGCTCCGGGCCTGCCGTCGTCCTTGATCTGGCTAGGCGTGCTGATCGCCTTGGGTACGCGTCATTGTGGGTCGCCGAGGTGACCGGTATCGAGGCATTCAGCGTGCTTGGCGCGGTATCGCATGCTGCGCCGCGTCTCGGGCTGGGTACTGGCGTGGTTCCGATGCAGGTCCGTACTCCGCCGTTGCTGGCAATGGCGGCCGCCTGCCTTCAGGCCCTGGCTCCCTCCGGCGAGGTCCTGGTCGGTGTTGGCGTCTCCTCGCCGGTGGTGGCTGGCGACTGGCACGGTGCCGGCTATCCGGCCAGGCCGCTGGCCCGGATGCGGGAGTTCATCGCGTTGCTGCGTGAGTGCCTGTCCGGAGCCACGGTCACCTTTTGCGGTGACTACTACCAGGTGCGCAAGTTCCGTCTCGGCGTCGAGCTCGCCGATCGCAAGCCCAAGATCATCCTGGGTGCCCTGGGCGAGGGGATGCTTCGCCTGGCCGGCGCCGAGGCCGACGGGGTCTTGCTGAACTACCTGCCAGCCAGCCACGTGCCGTGGTGCGTGGAACAGGTCCGCCGCGGCGGGAACGCGACGATCTACGCCAACATCCACGTCGGCGTCGGCGACCGGGATGCCGCCGCACAGCACGCCCGCTACGACCTGTTCTCCTATGCCGTCGTCGACGCCTACGCCCGCAGTTTCACCCTGGCCGGGTTCGGCGATGCCGTGCAGGCAATCCGGGCCGCGCACCGGGCAGGAGACCGGGCCAGCGCCCTTGCCGCGGTGACTGACGAGATGGTCGACGCGATCAACGTGACCGGCGATGAGGCGCTGGTCGCCGACACGATCGGCGCCTACCGGCGGGCCGGCGTGGATGTCCCGGTGGTCTTTCCCCTCACCTGGGGCGCCGCGGGCCAGGATGCGCTGGACGCAACGCTGCGGGCGACGATAGCACCCGCGGCATACGGTGCCGGCCGGAGCTGACCCCGATCTGCGGCCATGCCAGCCAGGCAGCCTGGCCGCGGGTAACGCCGGTCCCTGTCCGCCGTTGCCCTGTCCCTGCCGTGCCCGCGCGGCCCGCGGTGCTGTGCAGTTCCGGCTCCGGTCCCCGGCCAGCAGTGATCTTCCAGACACCGATCAGGTCACGTGAACGATCGAGGTTAGGTATTAGTTACAAAAAATTAATGCCTATTACCTCTGCTTTGCCAGTAGCGAGGAATTGCGTGAAGCCCGCAAGACCCGTCCCTGAATTCGCCGCGCGCTACGTCTCAGATTCGTCAGTAAATTCACACCTGCCGTTCTAGTCTGTGCCGCGTGCCAGCCGACCGCCTAAGGCGATCGACGCTGCCTAATCATGCCGTCTAGCTGCGGCAGGACACGTCACCGCGCTGCTTACCGGAGCTGTACCTGGCGGCTTCCTAATCTGGCAACTAACCTCCAGAAAGGCGCGCGCTTTATTCGATTACGCTTCGGTATCCTCCCTGCAGAAACCCGCCCGGCGGCTGCTAACTTGGACTCCAATAAACGTCAGTCCCCGGGTCACGGACGGCTGACGGCCGGGGGCCACGGGGCAACTGCCTCATTCCTTGAGTTCAAGGCTCAGCTAACTCCTGATTCAGGCGGATTGAGCTTCGCATGACCTTTGACGTGCACAGGCACGCCCAGATGAAGTCAGCACAATCAGTACAGGTACCGGCGAAGCGGGCGCACGCGCCAGCCGCGGCGGAAACAGCGTCGCCACGATCCGCGCGGATCTGGCTGTGGGTCGCCGCGGTAGGCATCGGCGCATCGCTGATCACCTTCGTGGCGGTCTCCCTGACACGGCAGTCCTGGATGGGACCGCCGCTGACAATGCCGCGGACCGGCCCGCCGTTTCAGCTGCCAGGCTGGCACCTGTCGCTGAACACCGTCGCGGTTGCCCTGTGGCTGGCAGCGATCGCGGGCGGAGTCGGCGTGACAGCTGGCCTGATCGCAGTCCGGCAGCGGGCCCTGCCGCCAGTCCGGCTGCTGCTCATCAGCGCAGCGATCGTGGTGATCGCGCTGACGGTCCTGCCACCGGTCGGCTCGACGGATTCCCTGGATTACATGGCATTCGGGCGGATGGTCGTACTTGGTCACAGCCCGTACGTCATGGTGCCGTGGGACCTCATTCACATGCACGACCCGGTGGGCAAGTCGATCCCGTGGGAGTGGGGACGCAACACCACGCCGTACGGCCCGGCCGCCACGGTCGAGGAGTTCCTGGCCGCCAAGCTCGGCGGCACGTCGGCAGCCCGGATCGTGTTCTGGCTGAAGCTCGCCAACGCGGCCTTGCGTTCGGCCTGGTTGCCTGCACCGCAGACCGGCTGCTGCGCTCGGATCCCGCCGCGCGGCTGCGGGCACACCTGCTGTGGACCGTCAACCCGCTGCTGATCTGGCAGCTGATCGCGGCCGCTCACCTGGACGTGCTGGCCGCCGCTGCCGGAATGCTGGGCCTGATCGTGGCCGGCGGATGGCCGACGGCGGCAGCGGCACGACGTCCCCACGCTCGGCCGTGTGCTGGCGGGCGGCACGCTCGTCGGCCTCGCCGCCGACATCAAGATCACCTTCATTCTCTTCGGCCTCGGCCTAGCCTGGGCGCTCCGCCGCTCCCTTGCCTCGTGCGCTGCGGCGGCATGCGGGATGCTTGTCGTGCTCCTGCCGAGCTACGCCTGGTTCGGGCCCGCCGCCATCCTGTCCGTGCAGGGGCGCGACGACCGGACAACTGCGGACAACTTCTACCAGCTGTTCTCGTCACGCCAAGCATGGCTTCCTGATGCAGCACGTCGGCGCCATCGCGGCGGTGCTCGTCATCGGCGTGGCAATCGTCACGCTGACCCGGCTGCCGGGCCGGACCGCGGCGCAGCCCGCGATCTTCGCGGCGCTCGCGCTGAGCACTGCCTGGCTGTTCGTCTGGCAGTACCAGCTGCCCTCGTACGAGGCGATGGTCATCTGCCTGCTGATCCTCGTGCCCGCGTGCTGGCTCGACTGGCTGGTGATGGCGCGCCTGACCGCCGCCACCGTCGCGCTGATGCCCGGCAACCCGACGCCGTTGCGGTCGCACCTGCTGGCCAGAATCGAACTGGACGCCATCACCATGGCGGTTCCGATCGTTCTTGTCATGGTCGTCGCCGCGCTGATCACAGGGTGCCTGGTCCAGCGGCGCCGGCAGCCGCCGCCTGTAGTCGCGCCCGGCGTTCTGACCACCGCTCAACCAGAAATTCCCGATAACGCCGGGAACGGGGCCGACGGGCGGACTCTCAGCTACTGACCACCGGCTTGGGGGCGAGATC
Source organism: uncultured Actinomycetota bacterium (assembly GCA_963831615.1). Lineage (GTDB taxonomy): Bacteria > Actinomycetota > Actinomycetes > Streptosporangiales > Streptosporangiaceae > JAJYUU01. The sequence continues at coordinate 16,905 of CAWHQU010000014.1, forward strand.
CGCCGGATCCGCTATCTCGGCCGGGCCTGCCGTCTCCCTGCGGCGCGCCGACTCGCTGGCAACTGCCAGCACCGCCAGCTGCGCAAACAGCACCAGGCCCGTCAGCACGAAAAGGTTGCCGGTAATCAGCTGGAAACCATGCCAGTGGTACTCCGCGTACCAGGGCTTGTCTCCCCGCTGGGCGAAGATGCCGGGGTTGGTGTTCGGCGGTATCCAGATCAGTCCCTCCGAGAAGCCGCCCAGATCCAGCGGCTGTCCCCACAGGAAGCCAGGCCAGGCGCCGAAGAGAGCGGCGAGCAGCGCCGCGCCGGCCAGGCAGGCCCACCGGAGCGATCGCCGCGCCCGGATCCCGTAGACAACCAGGACGGTAACGCCCGGCACAATCCAGACCCAGTGGTGGTCCCAGCTGACCGGTGACACCAGCAACCCGGTGAGCGCGCAGGTCAGCACCCCCACAGTCCGGTGACCCGCGCGATCCAGGGCGACCGCCGACGTGATGCCGACTACCAGCGTGACGAGCGCGGCCACCAGCCAGACAGGCTGACCTGCCGCAATGCTGCCGGAGAGCCTGACCAGCAGGCCCTGCAGTGACTGATTGCCTTCCCAGCCGGGGAAACCGGTTCGGCTCCCCTTGACGAACAGGCCATCCAGCCACCAGACCCGCGAGTCGGCTGGCAGGACCACCGCGCCTGCCAGCACCGAGGCGGCGAATGCTGCTATCGCGACACCTGCCTGCCGGTACCTGCGGGTCAGCAGCAGATACGGGATGAATATCAGCGGAACCAGCTTGATTCCCGCGGCGATGCCGACGCCGGCGCCTTTCCACCACCGGCCGTCCGGCTGGCACAGATCCCACATGATCAGCGCCATCAGCACGAGCTCGATCTGGCCGAGATAGAGCACGCGCTGCACCGGCTCGGTCCACAGCAGAGCACCGGCCAGCAGCAGCGTGCCGCCGAGCCGGGCCAGTCCGGCGCGGTAGCCGAGGGAGCCCAGCGTGACCCAGATCGTCATGGCGAGCGCTGCGATGTTGGCCGCGACGGACAGCTTGAGCAACAACGTCCAGGACGGCACCAGGAGGAGCGTGAAAACCATCGCGGCAAACGGCGGATAGGTGAATTTCAGTCCGTCTCCGGGCCAGTCGTACAGCGGCGCGGCGAGTCTCGGATCGTAGGCGGGCGGCTGCTGCGCAACCACCTTCCCGCCGAGCCGGTAGACGTGCAGGTCAACCGGTACCAGCCAGCGGTCCATCGGATGCGTGAGGATGAAGGCGCAGTAGCACGCCATCATGACCGCGAACGCGACCACGCCGGCGATCAGCAGCATCGTCGCGGTTGGCCGGCGCAGGCGCGGAAAGTCCACGACGGCAGCAATGCCAGCCGGGCGCGGGCCGACGTCGGGTGCCGTCACGGGAAGGCCGCCCGCAAAGTCGCCGGCGGCGGTGACGCTGCCAGAAGAGTGCGCACGTGCCACAGTAACTCGCAGCCATTTCCCGTCTCCCGGCGGGAAACCAGCATGTGACCGCGCAATGAGCGGGAAATTAGCTAGTCGATACCAGCCGCCTGGGGGATGTGCGCAGCCACGTCAGCAATCGCCCTGCTGCGTAGCACACCGCACCGCCCGCGCCAACGAAAAAGCCGATCGGCCAGTTCGTCTCGAACGACGCGGCGATCGCGATCCAGACCGTCAGCATCGCCAGCACGACCGACAATCCCATCGCCGCGAGCGGCCTGGCAGTCAGTGACCGGGCCGCCGCTGGCGGCCCGATCATCAGGCTGAAAATCAGCAGCGCACCGACCACCGGGAGCGTCAGGCTGGTCGCGAGCGCAACGATCACCAGGAAGATCAGTTCCATCCGGGCGGTACCTATGCCGGCGGCGGCGCTCGATTCTGGCGCCAGCGACGAGAGAAGCAGCGGCCGGAACAACAGCAGGACTGCGAGCACGCAGGCAGCGCCGAGAATCGCGACTGGCAGGATCTCGGCGGTACTGACTCCGAGCACCTCACCGAACAGCAACGAGAAGATCTCCGACGAGTACTCGCTGGTGAAACTCAGGAACAGCGCGCCGAGCCCGAGCATCACCACGAGGATCAGCGCAGTAGAAACGTCGCGTCTGGCACGCTTGCTGAGCCAGCCGATGCCAAGCGATCCGGCCAGCGCGAACACCGCCAGGCCGATCAAGGTGTTGATGCCCAGCAAGCTGGCGCCAGCGGCCCCGGCGAACGCACCCTGCGGCACCGCATCGGCGACGAACGCCGCGCCGCGCAGCACCACGAAGAAACCGACCACTCCGGCAATGACCGCGACGATCGAAGCGGTGACCCAGGCATTGACCATGAACGGCGCAAACACTGCCGCTAGCCCCTCACCCGGCGCTCGCGCCCGGCTAGCTGGGCAGCGACGAAGCCGACAAAGATCAGCATCACGATGAAGAAGCTCACCGGCCAGCCGTCATGGCTCGGCGGCCAGTTAATGCTGTCGTACGCCAGCACGACGCCGAGCCAGGTAGCCCCAACCGCGATCAGGGCCGCGGCGACGGTGGCCCGGCCCGGTGCATTGGTCAGCCGGAGGGCGATCGCGGCCGGCCCGACGAGCAGGGCCGTCGAAAGTATCGCGCCGACCGTGACCGCAGCCAGCGACACGGCGAGCGCGATCGCGAGCAGGCACGCCAGCCCGGTCAGCCGGACCCGGACGCCGCGTGCTGCCGCCACGTCCGCACTGACGGAACTGAGCAGCAGCGGCCGGTACAGGATGGCCACGATGGCCAGGGCCGGCAGGCCGAAGCCCGCGACCAGCGGAACGGCGCTGCTGCCGATCGTGAACATGGAACCGAACAGGATCGTTACCGTCGCTCCGGTGGTAGAGGTCGAGGTGGTGTCCCAGTACAGGAACAACGCGGCCAGACCGAGGCCGGCTCCGCGCACGATGCCGGTCGCCAGGTCGCGGCCTCGCGGCCGGCGGATTCCGATCAGGTCCATCAGGCCGGCCGCGATCACGCCGGTCCCGGCGAAGCCCCACAGCGGGCTGATGCTCGCCAGGAACGAGGCAGACCCGCCCGTTACCGATAGGTCGGCCAGCGCGTGGCCGGAGTAAGACTGGCCGCGCAGCACAGTAAAGGTGCCGACGACGCCCGATACCAGCGCCGCGATCCCGCCGACCGCCAGCGCCACGTGCACGGGTGAGCTGGCGAAGAAACCGGGCGCGAACAGTACGCGGAGTACCGAGTTCACTGCCGTTTCCGTCGCCTGTTCATTGTTGCGCCTCAGCCGGGGAGTGATCCGGATGACCAGGCGCCGCTGCGGTCTCGTCCCCGGCCAGGATCTCAAACCCGTCGCCTGCGTGCGCGATCACGAGCAGCCGCCCGTGCACGTTCAGCACGTCGACGTGGTGGCCGTACAAGGCGCTCAGCACGTCCTCACGGATGACCTCATCGGTGGTGCCGCTCGCGGCCCGGCCCCCGGCCAGGTACACGACCCGGTCCATCACCGGCAGCAGCGGGTTCATCTCGTGCGCCGAGATGAGCACCGAGACTTGCTGCCGTCTGGCGATATCAGCCAGCAGCGAGATGATCTCCTGCGCGCTGCGGATGTCCAGGTTGGCCAGCGGCTCGTCCAGCAGCAGGAGCCGCGGCTGGCTGATGAGCGCATGAGCGATCATGACTCGCTGCTGCTCACCGCCGGACAGGTTGCCAACGCGCTGATTGGCGAACCTAGTCGCGTCGACTGCCTCGAGCATCTCATCGACTCGCAGGCGGCGCTGCCGGGACGGGAACGGGATGCCGAGCCGGTGCCCGTCCAGCCCGAGCCCGACTAGGTCCCTGGCGCGCACCGGCATGTCGGGGTCGAGCTGGATCTTCTGCGGAACGTAGCCGACAAGTCCCCGGCCGTTCGCCCTGCCGCCGACGGTGACCCGCCCGTGGGTTGCCTGCTGGAGTCCGAGTATTACGCGCAGCAGGGTCGTCTTGCCTGCGCCGTTAGACCCGATCAGTCCGACGAACTCGCCTGGCCCGATCGTGAAGCTAACGTTGTCAAGTACCTGCCGGCCGGCCAGCCGGACGCTGATCTCCTCGACCGCCAGCACCTGGCCGCCGATCTCGCCGGGCTGCGCAGTACCGCTAGCCGCCATCGTCACCGCCATCAGAGCTTCTCCGTGGAGACCTTACTGGCAACCGCCTTGCGGAGCGCGTTCACTTCAGCGAGCATCCACGACTGGTAGCTGTAACCGGGTGTTGGCATGGTCTCGTACACCCCGACTACCGGGATGCCGTAGCGGTGCGCCGTCGCCAGGAACGATGCGGTGAGGGAATCGGTGACCTGCTGGTTGTAGAGGAAGACCTTCACCTTGTGCTGGGCGAACAAGCTGTCCTGCAGGGACACGTCCTGAGGCGACGGATCGACACCGTTCATGATGTTGGCCTGCAGGCCGAACGGGGTCCTGATGTCGGTGCCGGCCGCCTGAAGCATGTAGTCGCCGACCGGCTCGGTGACCGCAACCGGAGTGCCGCCGTAAGCCGCCTTGAACTGCGCGATGGCAGTGAGCCAGGGTTGCAGCGACTTGTCGAACCTGACGACATTGGCGCGGAAGTACGCGGCGTGCGACGGGCTGAGCTTCGCCAGGTCGTCGGCGACTGCCTTGGCCACTGCAGGCATGGTCTTCGGTGAGTACCACAGATGCGGGTTCGGCGTGCTGTCCGGCAAGCCGAGCAGCTGCTGCACGTCGATGATCTTGCGGCTGGAATCGGGCGAACTGTTCTCGATCTTGTTCATGTAGGAGTCGTAGCCAATCCCGTTCTGCACGATCAGCTGGGCGGCGGCCACCTCTCTGGCAACCGACGGGCTGGCTTCGAAAGTATGCGGGTCGGTGTTCGGGTTGCTCTCGATGGCGCTGACCGCCACGTACTTCCCGCCGATCTGGCCGATGACGTTCGCATACTCGTTCTCGGCGCCGACAGCAACCACAACGCCAGGACGGGTCCCGGCAGAACTATCCGAGCAAGCCGCGGCCAGCAGGCCTGCTGAGGAGGTGAGCGCAATCACAGCCACGGCACGACGGACTTGCATAGCGGTCTCCAGCGGGTTCTTCGGCTCAGAGTTGAACTGGTTACTCGAGCGCAACGCGGCGTGGTCCACGTCCGACGGGACCCGCTTAGTGCTAATGAAAACCATAACCAGTTAGCTGCGAGCCGTCAACCCGAACAGGGCCATAAGCGGCGAGCCATCCCTGCAGACCTTGATCGATGTTGATTTAGTGGTGGCGGTCTCAACCGGTGGTTGCAACGAGCAGTTGTTCGAGTCGCTCGGCTGGAGTATCCCAGTTCAGTGTCATCCGTGGTCGGCCGTTTAGCTGGATGGCGACCTGGTCGAGGTCGTTTTGGGTGTAGCCGGCCAGGCTGGTGCCCTTGGGGAAGTACTGGCGCAGCAGCCCGTTGGTGTTCTCGTTCGAGCCGCGCTGCCAGGGCGAGTGGGGGTCGCAGAAGTAGACCGGGATTCCGGTGGCGACGGTGAACCTGGCGTGCCCGGCCAGCTCGCGTCCCTGGTCCCAGGTCAGCGACCGCCACAGGTGGCCGGGCAGGGCGGCGGCGCGGCCGGCCAGCGCGGCGGCGACGGTCTCGGCCGTGGCATCGTCGACCTGGGCCAGCATCACGTACCGGGTGGACCGCTCGACCAGGGTGGCGATGTGGCTGGCGCTGTTCTTGCCGACGATCAGGTCGCCTTCCTTACGGTTCAACGTGGGCGTGGTCAGGTCTCGTAGGGTCTTGATCGCTCTCCTTTGGGCAGCGGGTATGGCTTTCAGGTCTCCCTGTCGCGTGCCGGTGTTAGCCGGGGTGACGGCTTACTGGGAATGGCCGCCCGCTGCCCTGCTGGTGGCATGACCGCTCATTGAGACTCGCGCGAGCAGATCGTTGGGTAAGGACGTGCCGGCGTGGCTGCCAGCCGAGGAGAACACCCCTGGTGACGGCGACGTGAGGATGGCTGATGGCGACGGTCTGGGCAGGTATCGATTCGGGTAAGCGGGCGCACCACTGTGTCGTGCTCGACGCTGCGGGGCGGATGCTGCTGTCGCGGCGGGTGGTCAACGACGAGGCCGCGCTGCTCGAGCTCATCGCGGCCGTGCTGGCGGCGGCCAAGGGGGATCAGGTGGTCTGGGCGACCGACCTGAATGCAGGTGGCGCTGCGCTGCTGATCGCGCTGCTTGCCGAGCATGCTCAGCGGGTTTTGTATATCCCGGGCCGGATCGTGCACCACGCGGCGGCGACCTACCGCGGCGACGGGAAGACTGACGCCAAGGACGCCCGCATCATTGCTGACCAGGCCCGGATGCGCACCGATCTGCAACCCGTGCGCACTGCCGACCAGATCAGCAGCGATTTGCAGCTGCTGACCTCCCGCCGCACTGACCTGGTCTATGACCGGGTCCGGGCGATCAACCGGCTGCGAGCCCTGCTGCTGGAGTACTTCCCGGCGCTCGAGGCGGCCTTCGACTATTCCAAGAAAGCCCCGCTGATCCTGGTGTCGGGCTACCAGACGCCGCAGGCGATCCGGCGAATCGGGGTCACACCGCTGGCGTCCTGGCTGAAGAAACGCGGTTGCCGCGGCAGCGCCAACGTCGCCCGCAAAGCTGTGGATGCCGCCAACGCTCAGCGGACCGTGCTCCGCACCGAGGCTGTCGCCGCGCAGCTCGTCGCCCAGCTCGCCGAGCAGATTGCCGCGATCGACACTGAGATCGCACGGCTTGACGGCCAGATCAGTGAACGGTTCGGCCAGCACCGCGACGCGCCGATCCTGCTGAGCATGCCCGGCTTCGGACCTGTGCTGGCCGCGACGTTCCTGGCCAACACCGGCGGGGATCTGAGCGCGTTCGAAACCGTCGACAGGCTCGCCAGCGTCGCCGGTCTCGCGCCCGCGCCATACGACTCCGGCCGGATCAGCGGCAACCATCACCGTCCCAAACGATTCAACCGGCGGCTGATGCGCACCTGCTACCTCGCCGCTCTCTCGAGCCTGAAGAACAGCCCCGCATCACGCGCGTTCTATGAGCGTAAACGGGCCGAAGGCAAGTCCCACAAGCAAGCCCTCATCGCCCTCGCCCGGCGCCGCCTCGGCGTTCTCTGGGCCATGCTCCGCGACCACACCACCTACCAGGAGCCGCTCCCTCAAGCGCTCGCTTCCACCGCTTGACAGAAGCATTGAGATTCCCAGTGACCGGGCACGGCCCGGTCGGCGGCCTCGGCCGGCCGGTCGCTGATCATGATCATGCCGGGGATCTTGCCGCGGGTCTCCAGCCGGCCGCGCGGCTTGCGGGCAGCGCGGCCGGTGCGCAGGCAGCGGGCCAGCTCGCGGCGCAGCTCGCCGCGGCCCTGCACGTACAGGCTCTTGTAGATCGTCTCGTGCGACACGGTTCCCAGGCTCGCATCACCGTGCTGCCGCAGCCAGCCGGCGATCTGCTGCGGCGAGTGCAGCTGCGCCAGCCGTGCCGACACCTCCGCGCACAGCCGCGGGTCAGCCAGCTTGCGCGGCTTGGGCCGCCGCGCCGCCGCCATCGCCCGCTCATGCGCGGTCACCGGCCGGTAGTACACCCGGCCGCCGCCAGCCGCGACTTCCCGGCAGACCGCCGACGCCGACCGGCCCAGCTCCGCCCCGATCTGCCGGTAGCTCCAGCCCCGCTCCAGCCCCACCCGGATCTCCACCCGCTCGGCCAGGCTTAACCGGCGGCCCGTCGGCGCCAGCATGTCCGTGCGGATCACCCCGCCCAGCGGCCGCAGCACGTTCCCCACGCTGCCCTCCGAGATATCGATGCGGGCAAGGATCTGGCTATGCGACAACCCCTGCGCCGCCAGCCGCATCACCTCACGGCGAACCTCATCCGGCAGCCGCCACCACCGCACTCTGCGCATCGCAACCTCTTCTCGAGTCACCCGACATCATTGACCCGAACCATCGTTGCGATGACCACTTGAGACCGCCGGGGCCATAGGCCCACCGGATCAACATCGATCAAGGTCGTCGGGGCGGGCGGGGCGGGTCAGCTGGCAGCAGCAGTGAGCAGGACGGTCGCGCGCTCAGCCGCTGCGCGCACCCGTGGGACCGGATCCTCACGCAGCGCCGCGACCGAGTCGAGCGCTGCGCCTATCCGGCGCCTGGCCACGACCTTCGCGGCCATCTCGCGCACTCGCCAGTGCGCGTCCGCAAGCGCGTCGATGACGGCGGCTTCGGCCTCCTCCGCCTCATCCGGCGCCTCATCCGGCCACGCGTACAGCAGCCCCCTCGCCCCCCAGGCCCGCCGCCAGTACTGGTTGCGCTGCGCTGGCCCGTCGTCGAGCACGACGTGCCCGGCCGGCCCGCTCAGGGCCAGGATGAAGCCGTCGTCCACGTCCTGGCCCCGGAGCAGTGCCACACAGCCAGCCACGACCTGAGCCGTGCCACGGCGGGCGGACTCGATCTGCACGCTCTGCCGGGGTGTGATGCCCCAGCCCTCTGTCACGCTGTTGCCTCGCGCTGGAGCACCCGTGCACTGGCCCGGACGTTGCGGTCGCGGTCGATGATCCCGAACTGGACGTCGAAGCCGTGCATCCACTCGTAGTTGTCCACGCCGGTCCAATGGAAGAACCCGCGCACGTCAATGCCGCGCGCGATCGCGTCGCTGGTCACCTGGAGGCCCCGCTCGACATAGGCCGCACGCTCGCTGTCGTCACTGGTACCGATGCCGTACTCAGCCACCAGGAGCGGCGTGCCCGGCAGCATCTCGTGCAGCCGGTTCAGCACCCGGCCCAGCCCGTCGGCCCAGATGCCGTAGCCCAGCGGGGACACTGGCGCGCCCGGCGGGTACGGGACCATCCGGCCCTGCCTGATGCCGATCGTCGAATAGAACGAAAAGCCGATCAGGTCGAACGAGCCGGCCAGGTCGGGCCGTTCGATCGGTTCCAGGCCGGGAACGCGCAGTATCCCGTCCCGGAACAGCCCCGGGCCCGCCTGCCAGTTCAGGTCGTCGAGCAGGCCAGCCAGCCGGGTGGTGCGCGGAGTGTCATCGAGCGCCTCGATGGCAGACAGCCCGAAGATCGACGCGACCGGAGCCCCGGTCTGCCGCAACCGGGCCGCCGCCTCCGCCGTCGCAACCTGCATCGCGCCGGAGACCCGCGCGCTTTCCGCGTCGTCGTTGTGGCCCGGCGGCCAGCCGCCGCCCCCGTAGGCAAGGTAGGCGTAATAATTCGTCTCGTTCACCGGCTGCCAGCCGCGCGCAAGATCCCCGAACGTTTCGGCCATGAACTCGACGTGCCTGGTCCAGTACTCCTCCCGGTTCCGCTCGGCGAGGAACCCGCCAGCGTCGGCGAACCACCGCGGCAGCGTGAAGTGGTGGAGGCAGACCCACGGCTGGACGCCGGCCTCGAGCGCGGCGCTCAGCACGTCACGATAGTGCGCGACAGCCGCAGGGTCGTGACGGCCAGGCTCGGGTTCTACCCGCGCCCAGTCGATCGCCAGGCGGTGGTGGCTCAGCCCCAGGCCGGCCAGCAGCCGGAAGTCTTCGGCGTAGTGCGTGGCGAACCCGTTCCCGTCGCCTGAGAGCGGCGCGTGGCCGGCTCGTTCCCAGTCCCACCAGTCCGACGCCGGTGCTGCGCCTTCACACTGCGTTGCGGAAGCGCCCGTTCCCCACATGAAGCCGTCAGGCCAGTCCATCTTTTCTCCTGTCAGGCCGGCTCGCCCGCATCCACCGGGCGATTATGTCAGTCCGCGGACGCCAAGGCGGCCCGTAGATTCAGTACGGCCGCACCGGTGAAGCTAGGCGGACAGGCTTGCGCGCAGGTCCCGCACGAGGAGTTCGATCTCCTCGGCGCCGCCCCGGTGCGCCTCCGGCCACTCGTCGAGGCGGTCCCACCAGAACTCGCGCGGAGTGCCCGGATACCGCGGCTTGAGGTGGACATGCAGATGCGGCACTCCGTCACCGATCACAGCCGCGTACACATGCTCCGCGCCGGCCGCCTCGCGCAGGGCCTTGCTGGCGCGCACGGACCACCAGCCCACGGCGCGAGCCTCTGCGTCCGTGAGGTCCGCGAGACCCGGCGCGTGCCGCCGCGGCTCTACGAACAAGTGCCCGAGATAGGCAGTCGTGCCGTCGCGGCCAAGCGCCTGCGGGGTGACGATGTGGGTAACCAGGACCAGGTCATCCTCGCCGACCGGGCCGCCTGGCATCAGCGGTCCCCGGTCACGGTGCTTGCGGCAGACGAAGCAGTCCGCGAGGTCGCCTTCCGCTGACATTCGGCTAACGCTCCAGAGTTACGGCAGGGCGGCCGGATTGACCGCCTCAACCTGGCCGGAGGCGTAATTGGCCACGAGTACCAGGCTGCCGTCAGCGGACGCGGCAACGCTTCGCGGGAACCGGCCCGCAGGTACGTAGCCGACGAGCGCCGGACGGCCCTTCAGCGCATCAGCGACGTCCACGACCGCGATGTTGCCGCGCGGGAGGCCTGCCGCGAACCGGTCCGAGTCAGCTACCAGGATCAGCGTTCCGGCGCGGGCCAGCGCTACCCCGGTTGGCGCATTGCCCACGCGCACGTCGGCCAGCAGGGCTCGCGCCGGGTCTGTCTGCAACCTGGCTGCCGAAAATGCCAGCAGAGCGTTGCTTTCGGTGTCCGTTACCCAGACGACGCTCCCGTCCGCAGACGTGATCACCCGGACCGGGGTGCAGCCAGCCGGCACTCGGGCCACAACTGACCTCGCCGGATCTGACTCTGCCCTGGCCACGCTGATGACTGAGAGCTGGCCGGCCGGGACTGGATACGAAAGGGCGCTGTTTTGCGTGGTGGCGTACAGCCAGTGGCCGTCCGGCGAGACCGCCAGGCCGATCGCATCGTGCGCGGGGATCGAGCCAACGTACACGCCAGCAGCGCTGAATCCGCGGGCCATCGCCCTGGCCAGGTTGAACACGGCGATCCGGCCGGCGCCCTGCAGGCTGACGAACGCGTACCGGCCGTCAGGAGTGATCGCCGCCTCGGCGGCAACGTCAGCCGCCGGATTGCCGGGCGCGACGAGCGTGCCCAGCACCGCATGCTGGCCGCCTCGCTCCGCGACCGGGACGCTGACGACAACCGCGCCCGCGCCGCCCGTCACCAGCAGCAGGCGGCCGTTCTCGCTGAGCGCATCGCCAATGGTCGGTCCAGGGACCCCGATCGTATGGACCAGCACCGGCGCGTGGCCCGTCGCCAGCCGCAGCACATCCAGGCCGCTGTCATCGCCGTGGCTTGCGGGCGGAGGCGGCGACGGGGAGCTGCCGGGCCCCGCGACGGCAACAGGCGCAGCGGTCGCGATGGGCAGCGAGCTAGCGAAGCCCCAGTTCCCGGCTGCGGTGACCGCGACACCGGACGGGCCGGGAGACACCCCGCCCGGCGGCATCGGGACCAGAGTGGTCGTCGCGGTGGCTGAGGCCCGCAGTCCCGGCCCGGTCTGGGTCGCCGTCGTGCATCCGGGCACGCTGCGGCTCACCGTGCCGACCTCTGCCGCGCGCGACGCCGATGGCGCCGCGCCGGGCGACTCGGAGCCCGGATTGGTGCTCGCGCAGCCCGCCGCCGTGCAGAGCATCACAATGATCGCCGCCGCGAGGGCGGCCCGCCTACCCGTCATGGACTTTTACGCTAGCGAGGTTTCCGGCACATAGCGGTAACGAACCGGGCAAGAGTCACCAGTGTCCGCAGGGAGTGAGCAGACGAAACCTGCCAGTTGCCGCGTTCGCGCAGGGTGAACGGCCGTCCAACGGCTGTAATCTGGCCGCTCACGGCGGATAATGCTGGCATCGTCAGATTGTCTGTCGCACTGCGATCTGCTCCGCTGGGTCACTGTGACGTGTGGATTCGCCTGACCAGGGGCACCGCGAGCGTGCCGGGCCCAGGGTTGCGCGGTTGCCAGAACGGCCTGCCAGGAAATACCTGGCCGGATCGGGGAATCTAACGTTAACGTCAGGGTTATAGCTGAGGAGAAGCAGCGTATTGCGGGTATAGAAGCTGACTGAAGGCCGGATTCGGCGGATCGCGCCGCTCTGGCGGACGCGGCCCCGGGGCATGAGGCCCAGGTGCACGCATCGTGCCGGGGGGACGGAACGGCGGCAGGAGGACATGGAAAGAGCTATTCCGCTCGCGCTGCTGGCGAGCGTGTTCACGGCCACGTCCTCGGTATGCCAGCGTCTCGGCGCCAGGGATATCAAGCCGTCCGGGCTTGACGTATGGCTGATCTTCCGGCTTGCCCGGCGTCCTGTCTGGCTGCTCGGCATTGCGAGCATGATTCTCGGTTTCGTGTTCCAGGTTGCCGCGCTGCACTACGGCGCGCTCGCGCTGGTCCAGCCGATCCTGGCTCTCGAGCTTCTGTTCGTGTTCGGGTATATGGCCGTCCTGGGCTCACGGACTGTCCGGCCACGTGACTGGCTAGCCGCGGCGGCGATGTCGTCCGGGCTCGGCTTGTTCTTGTTCGCGGCCGATCCCGGCGGTGGCCGCCAGCATGCGCCGACATCGCTCTGGCTGCTGGCTGGCCTGCTGACTCTTGGCGTTGTGCTGAGCGGCCTGGCCGTGGCATTCGGATTGCGCCGCCACCCGCGGCGATCGGAGTCAGGACGCGCTGCCATTCTCGGCGCCCTGACTGGTATCTCCTGGGGCTTCGTGGCGGCCGTGATCAAGGAGTTCAGCTACCACCTCGGCGGCGGGCTCAGCGGGATCTTCTCGAACTGGTCGGTGTACGTCCTGATCGGGGCTGGCGCCGCGAGCTTGCTGCTGGCCTCGCACGCACTGGCTGCCGGGCCGCTTGCCGCATCCCAGCCGGGCTTCACGATCCTCGATCCGCTGGCCGCGAGCCTGCTCGGCATTTTCCTGTTTAGTGAGCACGTCCAGACGGCGACGGAGGACCTGGCGCTCGAAGCTCTTGCGCTGGCACTCCTCCTGGCAGGCGTCTCGGCGCTGAGCCATAGCCACCTGATCGTCGGCGAGGAAAGCCCGGCGCCGGTCAGCGAGCCGGGTGACAACCGCTCGATCCGCGAATGGCCCAGTACCGGCTAGACCGGATCCCGATCAGCCTTTCTCCCGCGTCACGCTGCGCGGATCCTTGTCCCTGCGCAGTCCCTGGAAGCGCGGATGCCGCAGCTGGCCAGCGGTGGTCCACTCGCTGAACGCCACCTGGCCGACGAGTGCCGGCTCGACCCAGTGCACTCCGGTGCGGGGCAGCGTGCCGCGGTCGAACGGGGGCTGCCGCTGCTGCAGGCCAGACAGCGTGTTCGCAAGACTACTCAGGGTGGCGTCGTCGAACCCTGTGCCGACCTTGCCCGCGTAGGCCAGCCGGCCATCCGGGTCGTAATAGCCCAGCAGCAAGGCGCCGAAGCCGGCGCGCGTCCCCTTGGGATCGGTGTAGCCGCCGATGACGAATTCCTGCCCGGCCTGGCATTTGAATTTCAGCCAGTCCCTTGACCGGCCGGCACGATACGGGGCGTCTGCGCGCTTGACGACCAGTCCTTCCCAGCCGCTGGCGCAAGCGTGAGCGTAGTACTCCTCCCCGTTCTGAGTGCGATGCGTGGCGTACCTGATGGGCTCGGAGAAGGTCAGCAGCCGGCGCAGCAGGTGCTTGCGCTCGCGCAGCGGCAGTTCGCGGACGTCTTCGCCGTTCGCCCACAGCACGTCGAACAGGTAGAAGTACACCGGCACCGCCGCGAGAAGCCCGGCACCGGGACTGCGGACTCCGAGTCGCTGCTGCAGCTTGCTGAAGCTGGTGCTGCTGCCGGAGAAGGCGACCACCTCGCCGTCGACGATGAAGTCCGCGCAATCCTGTGCCGCAAGCGCCGTGGCGAGTTCTGGATAAGTGCCGTTGACCTGCTTCTGGTTGCGGGTCATCAGCCGGAGCTGATCGCCCGACCGGTATGCCAGGCAGCGCTCCCCGTCGAATTTGCGCTCGTAGAACCAGGCCGGATCGCTGAACCTGGCGCTGGTGAGCGTGGCAAGCTCGGGCTCCAGCCAGGCGGGCTGGACGGCCCCGGCGACGGACTCCGGGGTAGTCAGCGTGCCTCGCTCGCCCGGGCGACCGCAGCGGCGATGGCTTGCGCCTCCGCCCGCACTGGCGCGCCGGCCACCAGTACCGTCGGGGTCGCCTCGACGCCAGCCGCGATGGCACGTGCAGTGACGAAGGCCGGCCAGTCCAGGTAGCGTCCGTCCGACAAGCAGCCGGCGAATGGCCCGCCATCAAGTCCGACAGACTGGCCCAGCCCGGCGAGTTGTTCGTCGCTCAGGCCGGGCCCGCCCTCGGGCGGCTGGTGAGCGAAGAGCGCGTTCGCGTAGTCCAGGAACTTGTCCTGATCGGCTGCGCAGCCGGAAGCGGCTGCCGCCCGGGTCGAGTAGTTAGTGGACGAGGCCTCGTCCAGGAAGTTCATCGGATGGTAGGCCAGGCTCGCCTGTCCGTCAGCGACGAGGCTGGCCAGCACCGGCCCTGCCGACAGCTCGAACTGGCGGCAGAACGGGCACAGGAAGTCGATGAAGGCATCTACCCGGACCGGCCCGTCCCCCACGACAATCGCGTCGCCCTCGGGCGTTGCGCTCGCCGGAACGCGGCTCGGCGTGATCGGGTCGGTCATTGGCTCCTCCAGTGCAAGCGTCCATCGCTTCTAAAACTGCCAGGATGTTTAGTACCCAGCAGAGCACAGTCCTTCACTGCCGGCGCACCTGAGTGCACACTAGAGACAGGTTCGCCCAGAGCAACGGCGCCGCAGTCGCCGGGGTTGCGGCCAACCTCATGAACAAGTAAGCCAATCGGCCGGACGCCTATCGCGACCAACCGAGGCAGGGACCTAGTGACCGGGACCACCGACCCGCGGGAAACGGGCACGTGCGCCGACTCGGCCGTCACGACCGGAGCCGGGCTTGCAGCCGAGGTTGCCTGCGCCCTCCTCATCGCTACCGCGCTGGTGCCGGTGGCCGGGTCGATGTCACTGGCAGCGGACATCCGGCGCGGGCGTGAGCGGCACCGGCAAGATGTCCTGATCGGAAAACTGTGGACCGCCGTGAAACGGATTCCGCCCGGTGCCGTCATGGCGGACCCGGTCGACGGCTGCCGGGTCAGTGTGGAGCGGGACGGCGGCTTCCTGATCCTGGCGATCGCTGATCCGCTCGATCATCTGGATACCGAGGCGACAGTGGCCCGCTACACGCTCGGCTACTGGTCAGTGCAGGCGCGGCCACCGCTGTACCGGCACCTGGCCGGGATTCGTGACACTTCTCCCGCGCAGCTGCGCTGGCAGCAGCGCGAGCGGCTGGCGGAGTTCAACGCCATCACCAGCGCCGCGGAGGTCACCACCGACGAACTCGCCGGGCTTCTCGACCAGGTCACCAGAACCACGGCCGCGCACCTGCGGTAACAGGGCGCGCGCGATCTGCGCCGCTTTCCGGAAATCCGCGCGCATTCCGTGGCGGCAAGGGATAGCCGGACCTGCCCATGCGGGCCTAGCATGCGCTCGTGGCGATGGGTCTCGGAACAGTAAAGCGCGTGCTTGTCGGCAGGCCCATGCAGAGCGAACGGCTCGGTCACACGCTGCTGCCGAAAAAGATCGCGCTGCCGGTCTTCGCGAGTGACGCCCTTTCCTCGGTGGCCTATGCGACCCAGGAAATCCTCCTCGTTCTTGCCGCCGGCGGGCTCGCCTATATCGCCTACACGCCGTGGGTCGCGGTGGCGGTCGGCCTCCTGATGCTGGTTGTTGTCGCGTCCTACCGGCAGAACGTGCACGCCTATCCGTCCGGCGGCGGCGACTACGAGGTCACTACGACGAACTTCAGCGCCCGGGTGGGCATGACCGTCGCCAGCGCGCTGATGGTCGACTACGTGCTCACGGTCGCGGTGTCAGTGTCTTCCGGCGTGGCCAACCTGGCGTCGGCGTTTCCTGCGCTGAACGCACACGTCACGCTCATCGCAGCGGTGACGGTGGCTGCCATAGCGATCCTGAACCTGCGCGGGGTGCGCGAGTCCGGCACCGGTTTCGCGATCCCGACCTACTGCTTCATCGCCATCGTCATGCTGATGATCATCTGGGGCGGGGTCAGGCTGGCAACCGGCCAGCACCTGCATGCCGAGACCGCCGGATATGCCATCAAGTCGACTGGCACGTTCGCCGGCCTCGGGCTGATGTTCCTGGTGCTGCGAGCCTTCTCGTCCGGCTGCACCGCGCTGACCGGCGTGGAAGCGATCAGTAACGGCGTACCCGCCTTCAAGCAGCCTAAGAGCAAGAACGCGGCCACCACCCTGGCCTTGCTCGGCGGTATCGCGGTCACCATGTTCGGCGGGGTCACGGCCCTGGCTCTGATCAGCCACGTGCACGCCGGAGCGCTGATCGGCACCCCTAGGGGTTACGTGCAAGCGACCGTGATAGCTCAGGTCGGACGTGCGGTCTTCGGTTTCTCCTCAC
The DNA here is from genome assembly GCA_963831615.1 of uncultured Actinomycetota bacterium. GTDB lineage: Bacteria > Actinomycetota > Actinomycetes > Streptosporangiales > Streptosporangiaceae > JAJYUU01. Next base: position 33,316 of record CAWHQU010000014.1, read on the forward strand.
CGCTGTTCTATATGCTGCAGCTGTTCACCGCGCTGATCCTGGTGCTGGCCGCGAACACCGCGTTCAATGGCTTCCCGGTGCTCGCCTCGATCCTGGCCAGGGACGGGTACCTCCCGCGCCAGTTGCACACCCGGGGCGACCGCCTCGCCTTCAGTAACGGCATTCTGCTGCTCTCCGGGTTCGCGATCGTGCTGATCGTCGCGTTCAATGCGTCGCCGACCCGGCTAATTCAGCTCTACATCGTCGGTGTCTTCGTCTCGTTCACCTGCAGCCAGACCGGGATGATCAGGCACTGGAACCGGCTGCTCCGAGGGACGACGGCGGCCGCTGCCCGCCTGCGGATGATCAGGTCGCGGGCGGTGAACACGCTGGGTGCCTGCGTGACCGGCGCGGTCCTGGTGATCGTCGTCATCAGCAAGTTCCTGGATGGCGCGTGGATCGCAGTGGCCGCCATGGTTGTGCTCTGGCTCACCATGCGGGGCATCCGGCAGCATTATCAGAGCGTCGCGCTCGAGCTGACACCCGACGAGGAAGCCTCCCTCACGCTGCCCTCCAGCAACATCGCGATCGTGCTGGTGTCAAAGCTGCACTTGCCCACACTCAGGGCGCTGGCCTACGCGCGAGCGGCTAGGCCCGCCAGGCTAGAGGCGTTGACCGTCGACGTCGATGCGGCCGAGACCGCCCGGCTGCAACAGGAATGGGACCGGCGTTCCATGCCGTTGCCCCTGACGGTCGTCTCGTCGCCATACCGGGAGATCACCCGGCCTGTCGTCGAGTACGTCCGGCGACTGCGCCGGGAGAGCCCTCGCGACATTGTCACCGTGTACATTCCCGAGTACGTGCTAGGGCACTGGTGGGAGCAGGCACTGCACAACCAGAGCGCGCTCCGGCTTAAGGCCAGGCTGCTGCTGGAGCGCGGCGTCGTCGTTGCCAGCGTGCCCTATCAACTGCAGTCCGCAACGCGGGTGGCGAAGGCTGCCGACCCGCTGATGGGCGGCAGGTTGCTTGCCGATAAGGCGAGTCACCATGCCGCCGAGGTACGGAAGGAAGTCAGCACGCTGACCGGGCACGACGGCCGCGAGTGCGTGCCGATCGCCGAGAGCCAGCACCGGGAGCGGGTGGAACTTGCCGGCACTCTGGAGGCCGTTACCACCCGGCCACGCGGGGGAAGCCTCACCATGGAAGCCGAGCTCTGGGACGGCACGGAACGGGTCACCCTGGTCTGGCTTGGCCGGCGGGAGATTCCCGGCATTCAGCCAGGGCGGCGGATAGTCGTGCACGGTCGGTTGACGAGCCAGCATGGCCACCGCACGATCTTCAACCCGGCTTACGAACTCCACTCCGCCGGAGACATCCCGGGCCCGGACAGCTAGCCGTCAGGGACGAAACCGGTACCCCATCCCAGGTTCGGTCAGCAGGTACCGCGGCGCGGACGGGTCAGGCTCCAGCTTCCGGCGCAGGCTGGCCATGTAGACCCGCAGGTAATGGGCCTCATTCTGGTAGCCAGGGCCCCAGACCTCCTGCAGCAACTGGCGCTGGGTGACGAGCCGATCGGCATTGCGTGCCAGGACCTCAAGCAGTTGCCACTCGGTCGGGGTCAGCCTGACATCAGAGCCCGCCCTGGTGACCCGCTTGGCGGCAAGGTCCACAGTGAACTCGGCAGTGCTGATGACCGGCTCGTCGGGCGCCGGTGCCGCCCGGCGGACTGCGGCGCGCAGCCGGGCCAGAAGTTCGTCCATGCCGAACGGCTTGGTGACATAGTCATCGGCTCCGGCATCCAGCGCGGCAACCTTCTGGCTTTCCTGGCCCCAGGCCGACAGCACGATGATCGGGGTGGAACTCCAGCCACGCACTCCTTTGATGACGTCGGTTCCGTCCATGTCCGGCAGTCCGAGATCGAGTATCAGCACGTCGGGTCGCTCGCGAGCCATCGCGGCAAGCCCGGACGCACCGTCGGCCGCGGTGCTCACCTCGTACTTGCGTGCAGTCAGGTTGATCTTCAGTGCCCGGAGGATCGGGATCTCGTCATCGATCACCAGGACACGGGTCATGGGCTCGCGGTCAGGCTCGCCGAGCTGGCCGCCGCCGCGGCGGACGGCAGGACAACCCGCATGGTGAGCCCGCCGCCAGGCGTGTCGGTAGCACGAACGGTGCACCCCATGGTGTCCAGGAAACCTTTGACCACAGCGAGGCCCAGGCCCACACCCGTCCCGCCGGACGGATCCGCGCCCCGGGCGTCGAGCCGCTGGAACGGCTCGAACATTCGCTCCTTCGCCTCGTCCGGCACGCCCCGGCCATGATCGACGATCTCCAGCACGACATAGCCGTCGAGCTGGCTGGCCCGCAACTCAGGAGGACGGCAGGCCGGCGAGTAGACCAGCGCGTTCGCGAACAAGTTGGCCAGCACCCGCTCCAGCAGGCCGGGGTCGGTGAGCACGAGCGGCAGCCCGTCGGGCACGGCCATTAGCATGTCGCTGCCGCCGTCCAGGCCGCGTAGCGCCACCGGCGCGACCTCGTCGACCGCCGTCGCGCGCAGGAACGGCTGCAGCGATCCGGTGGTCAGCCGGCTCATATCGAGCAGGTTTCCGATGAGCGCGTCAAGCCTGTCAGCGGACGTCTCGATGGTGGCGAGCAGGGCAGTCTCGTCTGCCTCGGTCCACTGCACGTCTGTCTGCCGAAGCGTGCTGACACTTGCTTTGATCGAGGCCAGGGGTGTCCGCAGGTCATGGCTGACGGCGGCAAGCAGCGCGGTCCGCATCCTGTTGCCCTCGGCCAGGGCCTCCGCCTGAGCGGCCTGGGTTCGCAGCCGGTCGCGGTCGAGTGCGGCTGCAACCTGGGCTGCAACGCCATCGAGCAGCCGGTCAGACAATGGCCGGTGCTGTCCGGCGACTTCCAGCACCAGGCCGTCACGGGGCGCTGCCTGCTCAGCGGGATCGGCAGGACCGGCTGCCCCGCTCGCCGCGGTGCGCACCCACTGCTCGCCGGTTCGCTCGAGCAACTCGGCACGCCCGCCCCGGCTTGCGGTGAGATAGCCAAGCACCGCGGCCGGGGTGTCATCGCCTCCCAGCACCGTCTGCGCCAGGGCCAGCAGGTCTGCTGCTTCCTCGGTGCTGCGGGCCGCCTGCCTTGCGCGCAGCGCCGCCAGGTGGACCACGCTGCTCACCGTCACGGCGACAGTGACGAACAGGAGCAATGCCAGCAAACTCTTGCCGTCGGCGATCGTCAGCGTGTGCACCGGCGGCGTGAAGTACCAGTTCACCAGCAAGCTGGCCGTAACCGCGGCCAGCACGGCTGGCCAGAAGCCGCCCACCACGGCCACCGCTACGACGGCCACCAGGTAAACGAGCAGGTCGTCGCCGAGATCCAGGCGCAGGCCGTGAGCGGACAGCCCTAGCGTCAGGAGCGGCAGGCCGACGACGGCTACCAGCACGCCGGCGAGGACGCGGCGCACGCCGATGCCGCCGGAAAGGTCGGCCATCCGGCGCTGCCGCGGGGCTGCCTGCTGGCTCGCGGGCTCCTCGCTGACCAGTTGACCGCCCTCAGGCTGACTTGCCGAAACATCCACAATCCACAGTGTGAACGATGACGACAGATGTCGCACTAGGACACCGACGGCAACTCCCCCTGCAGTGCACACTCCGATGACCAGCGCGGCGCGTGCCATGCCCGGCGCGCCTGGCTGGAGCTGCGCGTAGGGCGGCCGGGAGAATCCGGCCACCGTCAGCCAGCCGATGACGCCCAGGACAGGCGCAACGGCCGGCTCGGCGACCATCGAGCCGACAGTCACGACAATCGCGGCCAGCAAGAGTACCCAGCCTGCCGACAGCGCGCTGTGGCTGGCCGCCGCAACGGCGCCGACAACCAGCAGCGCACCGAACCCGGCCGGCAGCGCCAGCGGCGCCGCAAGCCCGCGCCTGCGCCGCTGACGGTTGCTGGCCGGGCCAGGCCAGCCTGAGGCGTTAAGGTGGGCATCCACCCAGTCGGCGTACCCAGGGCCGCCGGGCAGGTCTACATCCGCGGCACCCTGATCTTCGATCTCGTCCATCCATGCCAGTTCACCGCCGGATGGAGCCGATACCGATGATCTTGATGGTTTCTTAACGCCGACGCCTGCAGTCTTCACGCGCCCTTGGCGGGGCCGTCCGGCTAAGGGCGCCGGCGTGGACTCAGAACTTGCCAGCGATGAAGTAGGGCACGACCCGGGTGACGCCGAACTGGTTGTGACCGTCCCGGATCGCGACCGTCAGCGCCCGCGTTGCCGGGTTGAACCACACCAGCGATATCCCTGGCGAGCACGCGTTGATGCGCTCGACCATCAGCGTCGAGCGGGTGGCGTTGACGATCAGGCTGCTCGCCGCCCCCGGTACGGAAACCATCTGCTCTTTGCCATGGCGCTGCTGACGCCCGATCACCAGGGTGCCACACGCCCCGTAGCCGTCTAGGTACAGTCCGCTCGACAGCTGCCAGGCGTTGAAATCGCCAAGATCGAAGCCGCCCTTGCGGACCGGTGTCAGCGCTGTCGGCTTGGCGCCGCCAGCCGGCACCAGCCAGAGCCGCGGTCCGGCCTCATTGGTCACGAAGCAGCTCGCCAGCACAGTGCCCTTAGTCCACCATCGGACGGCGCTGCAGCCATCGGACGCGCCAGGGACGGGCAGGCTCCTGATGACTCCCCCGGTATTGCTGATCAGCTCCAGGCCATGCAACGCTCCGGCGGCGATTGCAGCGCCAGCCGACTGGTAGGCGACCTGGCCGAGGTCGGTGACGGTCGCCAGGCGCTTTTGTAGCTTGCCTGTCAGGCCGTAGCGCTGCAGAGTGAGCTTGCTGGTGAGGCTCTCCGCTGTGCCCTTTTCGGCCAGGATGTTCAGCCCGTCGGGCCTGGTGTAACCGATGGCGATGACATCCTTCGGCAGCGTGAAGCTACTAACGTGACCTGTCCGCAGCTGCAGTTGATGAAGGTGCTCGCGAGTAGCGCCGGCGTAGCCCGAACTGAACAAGGCCCGGCGAGTGTCGCCAGACCAGTCAACGAGGTTCCACGGCGCCCGCGCCTGCGGGCTGCGGGCGGACCAGGTGATCAGTTTGTACTTGCCGCCCTGCGGATCAACCAGATAGAGCGTCGCGGGCCCGGTCTTGGGCTCCACGGCCTCTCCGCCCTGGCTCGCCGAGTACATGGCCAGTGCCCAGCCCGGTCCTACCTTGCTCCACGGCACCGCTGCGCGCGTTCCCGTCTGGCCCGCGCCCAGGACCAGGCCCGACGGCGCCGCGGAAGCTGCCAGGGCCGGAACGGCCAGTCCGGTGGAGACCGCTGCCGCTACGGTCGCGGCGGCCGCGATAACGCGGCGGCCGCGGAATTGTGCCCTCAGTCTCATCGTCATCAACCTCGCCTTATGGCTGCGGCATTGTTGCCGCTGTGCGAATAGTGGCCGGCATCAGCTTCCCCGGGAAGGGGAACTCTCCCCAGAGCGGGGACCCTCCCCATCGGACAATGAGCGCTCGGCGGTCGGCTGTCCAGCGCGGCGGCTTCAGACCGTCGGGATAGTAACGAAGGGCTTGCCTGCGATTTGCTTCGCAGAGCGCCGACAGGAACGGGAGGTCTGCGATGAGGTATCTGATGATCCATTACATCGACGGGGCCGTTCTGAACTCTGAGGCCGACGGCGAGGACGCCATCGAGCCTGAGGGGGAACAGGCACTACGGGACTGGGATGACGAGATGATCGCGCGGAAGATCCTGGTAGGCGGCGGCGTGTTGCGGCCGCCACGCGAGACCATAACGCTGCGCGTGCGCAGCGGCGAGGTCCTGGTGACCGACGGGCCGTTCACTGAGACGAAAGAGCAGATCGCCGGCTACGGCATCCTGGAGTGCGCCGACCTCGCGGAGGCAATCGAGGTCTCGTCCCGGCACCCGACGGCGAAGTTCGGCACCTTTGAGCTGCGGCCATTCGGCGAGCCAGATTGGTAGGCGGCCCGGGACGACGATGGGCCGGGCCGGCGCGCCCCGGTTGCGCCGGCCCGGCCCGTCGCAGGCCACTCACTGCGTTCCGCTGACCGGGCTACTCCCACCGGAAGAACCTCCGGGCAAGAAACCCGAACACGACCGCATAGGTAGCCAGGACCAGTAGTGGCGCGATCGGCGGGAACCCGGTCAGCATCGAGGCCTGAATCGCCTGGACTGCTGCGCCGAGTGGCGTGTAGTCGCTGATGTCGCGGAGCAATGCCGGCATCATGTCCTGCGGGAGCCACAACCCGGCGAAGAACATCATCGGGAAGAACGCCAGCCTGCCTATGATGCTTGCCGCATTTGCCGTCCTGGCCACCGCCGCAACTATCAGCCCGATCGGGAAGAGCCCGAGGGCGGACAGCGCGATGGACAGCAGGAGCCCGGAAGGGCTCACCGGGGCCTGTGCGCCGAATACCGCGATACCGAAGCCGAAGATCACCAGCAGAGCAATCAGCGCAACGCCAAGCTGGATCACGCCCTGGGCAGCCAGCAGCGCAGGTCCTGGGTATCGGCGTGGTCGACAGGCGCCGGAGGACACCGAGCTCGCGATAGGAGGCAAGCGGGACCGGAAGGCCGAGCAGGGCGATCATCGCCAGAGCGAAGACGGCCAGGATGGGCACGTAGGCGTCAAAAATCGTGAAGCTCCCGAGGCCGGGCATCGGCTGCCGGAAGCCGGCTATGTTGCCGAAGACGACTCACCAGCAACACCGGTATCGCGACACCGGCAATCAGTCCGACCGGGCGCCGCCACGCCAGCCTGGCCTCGTTGCGAACGATCTTGGCAAATGCTGTACGGCGCGAAGCGGTCGGCCGCGACAGGGCAAGCGAGAGCGTGCTCATGACAGTGCTCCTTCGGTGCCTGAGTGCCTTCCGGTGAGCTTGACGAAGGCGTCCTCGAGGTTCTGCGAGACAAGCTCGACGTCGCGTGCGGTAATGCCGGCCGCGGCGAGCTTGAGGATGACGGCGTTAACCAGGTCACCCGACCCGTCGACCACAACGTGCTGGCCATCGTGCCGGACCGCCGACACCTCGGGCAGGTCGGTCAGCAGCCAGTCGTCGAAGTAGCCAGAGGCCATGAAGCGCACCTGCTTCCCGCTCCTGGCCTGTGCCGCGAGCCGTGCCGGAGTGTCAAGCGCGACCAGGCGGCCCGAGTCGATCAGCGCGACCCGGTCGCAGAGCCGCTCGGCCTCTTCCATGAAGTGCGTGACGATCACGACCGTGACTCCGCGGTCGCGGATGCCCTTGATCAGTTCCCAGGTGTCGCGCCTGGCCTGGGGGTCGAGCCCGGTGGTCATCTCGTCAAGCACGGCGATCTTGGGGTTGCCGATAAGTGCGAGAGCGACAGACAGCCGCTGCCGCTGACCACCGGATAGTGCCTTGTAGTAGTCGCCGAGCTTCTCGGTCAGGCCGAGCACGCTCGTCAGTTCCGCGACGTCGGCCGGCTGCCGGTAGAACGACTGGTACATGTCCAGGATCTCCGCGGACCTTCAGCTTGTCCGGGAGCGCTCCTGACTGGAGTTGCACGCCCACGATCTCGTGCACTTCGTCGCGCTGTGTCTGGGGATCCAGGCCCATCAGCCTGACCGTTCCGGCGTCCGGCGAGCGCAGGCCGATGGCGCACTCGACCGTGGTGGTCTTTCCTGCCCCGTTCGGGCCGAGGATGCCGAATATCTCGCCCTCGGCAACGCAGAACGACACGTCGTCAACGGCAGCCAGGGTGCCGTAGGTCTTACGCAGATGCGCGATCTCGACTGCTGGCTTCTTCCCCGCTGCCGCTGCGCGGCTGGTGCGGGCCGCGCCGGTGCCAGTGCCCGTTTCCATGCTTATGGGGGGTGCGCTCGTCATGACTGCCTCTCTGTTAAAACTGATATCACAATGATAGGCGCATGGTATCAGCGGAGTCAACCATGAGGAGACCGGACGACGAGGGCGGGCCGCGGCGCGCAACCACACGGGCGGAAGCGCCGTCTCGGTAAGCATGCGAAGGATCGGTAAGGCCGCGCTCATCGGTATTCCGGCGGCAGTCATGCTCATGGCTGCCAGCGCGGCCTGCGGCGCTCAGGCCGAGCGCGACTCCCCCGCCGCGCGGCCGCCTGACCCATCCATCCCCGCGATGGCTGCGCGGTCGTCCGACGCGACGGTCCTGCTGACGAACGTCGCACTCACCAGCCCAAGCCGGGGATACGGACTCTTCCAGCGCGAGGCCGGGTCGCGCTGCCGCGCCCTGTCCGGGCGGACCGCTGACGGGGGTGCCAGCTTCAGCCCGGCACTCGCGATCACCAGCTGGAACTGCAATGACCTCGCGCCGGTCACCGCCATAGCGACCGACAGCGTAGGTAATGTCCTGGCGTACGGGCCGAAACTGTTCATCTTGCGTCACGGGTCCGCGCGATGGCACAGCAGTCCGCAGCCGGGAACGGTGCTGGCGGTTTCCGCTGCCGGGCGGTCCGTGTGGATGGTGCTTGCAGACTGTCGTGCGGCCGGGCGGGACGGCGGCCGCTGCGCGCTGCAGCTGCGCCAGTCGTCCGACGGCGGCGAGTCATGGAGGCCGATCAAGGCTCAGCCGGCCGGCGCGATTGTGCGCGGCACCACCGCCGGGCCGTTCACCGAGTCGGCGCTGGGCCAGACCTGGCTGCTGCGAACGGGGCCGGATTCTGCCTACGTGTCGGCGTATCCGACTGTGAACCCGCGCGGCCGGCCGGACTGGGTTCGGTTGTGGTACACCAGCGACGGCGGAGCGTCCTGGTCACGACGGCGGCTGCCGTGCGGGATCAATGCGTTGTCGGCCGCTATCGGTTCCGCTGGGGACAACGTTCTGGCGGCCGTCTGCGCCGGCGAGCCATCAGCCGGGAGCCAGATGAAGACTGCTGCGTTCTCCGTCAACGGTGGTCACACCTGGGTTGTCCGCGGGACCTGCATCAAGGACGGCGTGCCCTCGTGCCGGGACCCCCTGTTCGACGGCTACCTCAGCCAGGTCGCCGCCCTGTCGTCCCGGACTGCTGACCTGATCGGCGGTCGCGGGCCGCTGCTGCGTACTACCGACGGGGGAAGGCGCTGGCAGCAGGTTGGCGCGCTCGGTGATGAGAACAGCGGTGCGGCTCAGGTCATGTTCTTCGGGCGGCTCGACGGCGTTGTCGTCGGCGACAGCGCGGCCAGCGGTACGCCGGAGATATGGCATACCGCTGACGGCGGCCGCCGCTGGATTGCGGTGACTCCGCGGCTGAGTTAATGCAGCGCCGCCCCGGCGCGTTTGCCGCCTCGATCGCCTGGCACCGGGCAGGAGCGGGATCGGTCACTTCGTGCCCGCCGAGTCGCCGGACCGCCTTCGCCACGGCCGTAACCGCGGCGATCAGGCTGGTCTAGGGTGACGGTGTGAGCGGGACCAGTTTTCAGGTTGTCTGCGAGATCGAGCCGCCGACCAGGCCGGACCTGATGCATGTCAGGCATCAGATCGGGACGCTGAGCAAGGTCGCTGACGCTTTCCTCGTTCCGGACAACCATCTGGGCCGGGCGACGGTATCGAGCGTCGCGGTGGCTCATGAAGTGGCCGCGATGGGCGGCCGTAGCATCGCGTGCTTGAATGCCCGCGATAGGAATCTTCTGGGCTTCCGCCGGGACATGCTCACGGCTGCTGCCTACGGAGTCGATCAGTTCCTCTTCGTATACGGCGACAAGCCCAGCTCGGGCGGGCGTACCGGGGAACTGACAGTGCGATCCATGATCGAAGAAGTCCGCTCGCTGCCTGCGGATCCGGCTTTCGAGGAGATCCGGCGCTTTCGAGTCGGCGCAGCGACGGCATTGCGCGCCCTGCCCAACTGGAAGCGAGAGGCGGACTTCATCTTCGTACAGGTCTCCTACTCGCTCGACGCCCTCCTGCGCTGGCGCGATGCGAACCCCGTCGACGTGCCGGTCTTCGCGGGCGTAATGGTTCTCGCTAGTGAAGCGCACGCTCTGAGGATGGCCGCCGCGATCCCGGACATAGACATTCCCGCCAGTCTGGTGGACCGGGTACGCGGCGATCGCCTTGCGGGCGTCGAAGCAGCTTCCGAGCTAGCGCTGAGTATCCGCGACTCAGGTGCATTCGATGGAATCCACCTGATCCCAGTCAGCCGCTACCGGGAGGTCGCTGCCCGGTTCGAGCAAGGTCACTGAACCGGGCCTGGTCTTCGGGGAGAGGATCCGGCCGACGCCGGCCCACGGCGGCCTACGGCGCGTCGATCTCCGAGCGCCACGTAAACCGATCGAGCTGAGCCGAGCTTCTGGTTGACAGCTGCCTCAGGCTGTATCTAAAGTCTTAGCTCCTTAGTACTTTGAAGAGGACGGATGTGATCAGCTTCCGGATCGACGGCCGTTCGGTCGTGCCCCCGTACCTGCAGATCGTCCAGCAGGTCCGCCAGGCACTCCGGATGGGCGTGCTCGACGTCGGCGACAAGCTCCCCACGGTGCGAGAAGTCGTCGCGGCCACGGCGGTCAACCCCAACACCGTGCTCAAGGCCTACCGCGAGCTGGAGCGCGACGGCCTGGTCGAGCCGCGGGCCGGGCACGGCACGTTCGTGGTGGGCCGCCCGTCCGGTCCGCCTCCCGGCACGCATTCACGGCTGGCCCGCAGCCTGGCGCAATGGGTGCACGGCGCCCGCGAGGCCGGCCTGGATGACGAGTCGATCGAGTCGCTGCTGCGCATCACGCTGCGAGCAGCGGCCGAGGAGGAGACCGCATGATGGTCACAGTAATCCTGCCGCGATCCAGACCCGCGGGCTATCGAAGCGCTACCGCAGGGTCACCGCTCTGAGCCGAGGCCACGATCACCGTTCCCGAGGGCCGGATATCGGCACTGATCGGCCCGAACGGCGCCGGCAAGACCACGCTGCTGCGGCTGCTCGCCGGGCTGGCCAGGCCGACCGGCGGCGAGGTCGCGGTGCTCGGCAGCCCTCCCGCGCCAGGACCGGCCTTTCTCGCCGACATCGGCTTCCTGGCCCAGGAGATCCCGCTGTACCGGCGCTTCACCGCGGAGGATCACATCGGCATCGGCGCGCACCTCAACTCCCGCTGGGACGCGGCGTATGGCGCGGCGACGGCTGGAGAGTCTCGGTATCCCGCTTGGCCAGACGGTGGGCACGCTGTCCGGGGGCCAGCGCGCCCAGCTGGCACTAGCGCTGACGCTGGCCAAGCGGCCCCGGCTACTGCTGCTCGACGAGCCCGTCGCGGCCTTGGACCCGCTAGCCCGGCGGCAGTTCCTGGCACACCTGGCCGAGGCAGTGGCCGACGGCGGACTGACCGTCGTGCTGTCCTCGCATCTGGTCGCCGAACTGGAACGAGTCTGCGACCATCTCATCCTGCTCGCCGCATCCCGGGTCCAGCTGTGCGGCGATATCGACACCCTGCTCGCCGAGCATCAGGTCCTTGTCGGACCTCGCAAGGACACCACAGCGATCGAGCGCGATCACACGCTGGTGCAGGCTGTCCGCACCGCCCGCCAGACCACACTGCTCATCCGCCGGAACGGGCCTGTCATCGACCCGGCCTTCGAGACCGCCGATGTTGGCCTGGAAGAGCTGGTGCTCGGTTACATGGGCCAGGATGCCGCGCCGGCGGACGGCTGACCACGATCGGAGAAGACCAATGACCTGGCTCGTCTGGCGCCAGCATCGCAATCAGGCCTACATCGCCGCCGCCGCCCTCGCCGCGTTCGCGGTCCTGCTGCTGGTCACCGGCCGGCAGATGGCGTCGCAGTACCAGTCCGCCCTCACCGCGTGCACCGCCAGCCATACCTGCGGCAACCTCGCGAATACTCTGATCCTCGGTACCCCCGTGGTGTCGTTGCTGGTCACTCTGACCGTGGTGGTGCCGTGCTTGCTGGGAGTGTTCTGGGGCGGACCACTGGTGGCCAGGGAATTCGAAACCGGCACCAGCCAGTTCGCCTGGATGCAGAGCATTACCCGCCGCCGCTGGCTCACCGTCAAGGTCGGCTGGATCCTGCTCGCCGCAGCCGTCTGGGGCGGCGCCGTCTCGGCACTCGTCACCTGGTGGTCCAGCCCGGTGAACGCCCTCAGCAGCAGAACTTCCAGCCCGGCCAGTTCGACATCCAGGGCATCGTCCCCGTCGGCTACGCAGCTGTTCGCGGTGGCCCTCGGCATCGCCGCCGGCACGCTGCTCCGCCGACACCCTGCCCGCGATGGCCATCACCATCGGCGTCTTCACCTTCCTGCGCCTGGTGATCGGCCAGGACCTCCGCTCGCACTACATGACCGCGACTCACCAGGACCTCCAGCTTCCTGCACCACCCGCGCCCTTGGCCGTTGCCCGACAGGGGTCCTACTGGCTCGTCTCGCAGGGCCTCGTCGGCCCGGGCGGCCCGGTGGCGAGCGCCCAGACTCAGGCGGGCCCGGCATTACCGTCGACGGCGTGTCTCCCATCAGCCAGACTTGCCGTCCGCGTGCCAGGCACTCGCCTTCCAGGGCCCGGTCAAGTTTCTTTCCCTGCCTGGCCGCTCACGGATACCGTGGGTCCTTCATCACTTACCAGCCCGCCAGCCGGTACTGGGCGTTCCAGGGCATCGAGACCGGCATCTTCGTGCTACTCGCCGCCGCGCTCATCGCCGTGACAGCGATCGTGGTTCTCCGCCGCGATGCATGAGCGGTAGGCCGGCGGCCGCCTCGGGAAAGATGGCGTGGTGACCCTCGGAGGCCTCACTCGCAGCCGAGCCTGGTCTGGCTTGTGACCCATCCATGAAGGAGAGGCTCGCCATGCCCGAACGGCCCGTCATCGTCTTCGATGTCAACGAGACATTGATGAACCTAGAAACGCTCCGCCCGACTTTCGACCGGATCTTTGGCGATCCGGCGGCCTTGCGGCTCTGGTTCGCTGACTTGATCACCTACTCTGAGGCGCTGACGCTCAGCGGCGTCTATGTTCCGTTCACTGACATCGGCGGGGCGGTGCTCCGGATGCTGGCCGCTACTCGAGGCATCACGATCGCTGACGCCGACGGCGCCGAACTCACGGACCGGTTCGCCACAATGTCACCGCATCCCGAGGTTCCCGCGGCCCTGCGCCGGCTCCGCGATCATGGTTTCCGGCTGTTCACCCTTACCGACAACACGCTGGAGATTTCCGGCCGGCAGCTTGAGCATGCGGGCGTGATCGACCTGTTCGAGCGCCGATTCAGCGTGGACGAGACAGTGAAGCGCCATAAGCCAGCCCAGGAGGCTTATCACTCAGTCGCAGCGGCGCTCGGGCTCGATCCTGGTGACATCTGCCTTGTGGCCTGCCACGTCTGGGACACGATCGGTGCTCAGTCGGCTGGCTGGCAGGCCGGGCTGATCCTTCGAGAAGGCAATGCTCCGCTCGGCGTCGGTCCGCAGCCGAACTACGTAGGGCAAGACCTCGACGCGATCGCCGACCAGCTGATCGGGAAGTACGGCGCTGGTGCCGGCATTCGCCCGTAGCCGTTCGGATAGAGGGCACGATGTCTCACGACAAGGTCAAGGCAGCAGTTCGCGCGCGCATGGCACAGACCGGTGAGCCGTATGCCACCGCACGACGCTGGATGGCACTCGCTGCCTATGGCCGCGTTTCTATCGTCAGCTCATCCGTGCTGGCGCTCAGATAGTCAGGACAGCTCTGGGAAGTCCCGCATGGTGCGCAGTGATGTGGCAAGCAGGAAATTAGGCATCACAGCGAACAGCGCGGCTAGCGCCCAGAGCGCGGCCCGGATCCCGAAGGCAGTCGCGAGAGCACCCGCGGTGGCCGCGCCGAGCGGCACCGTGCCGGCGACGACGAATCCGGTGGCCGCCGTGACCCGGCCGAGGAGGTGCGGCGGAATATAGTTCGCGCGGAAGGTGAAGGTTATGACGCCCGCCATCGCCGAGCCAGCCAGTACTACGAAGGATCCGGCCGGGAACAGCAGCACCCGCCAGCCGTGGCTGGTGGCAGGCAGGAGCAGTATGAACGGCGCGGTCGCAATGGAGACGATCAGGTAGGTGCGCGCGCTGCCGAAGCGCGTCACGGCGCGGCGTGCCAGAGCGGCGCCCAGCAGTCCGCCGAGGCTGCCCAGGCTGATCAGGAACCCTGCGGTTCCCGGCCCGGCGCCGTCGGTGCGCACAAGGAAGACGATGCGCAGCGCGAACACGCCCATCATCCCGAAATTCATCGTTGCCGCCACTGCGAGCATGGGCAGCAGAAACCCGCCGTGCCGCCAGGGTTCGAGGCCCTCGGCGATCTGGCGGATCATGCGCGGGCGGCTGGCCTTTGCAGATCTCGGCTCGGGCCCCGCCTGCAACCTGAGCAGGCAGGCTGCAGACACCAGGAACGTCAGCGCATCGGCGAGCAGTCCGCAGACTGGCCCGGCCAGCTGCGCCAGCAGCCCGCCCAGGCCTGGGCCGGTGACCTGAGCGGCCTGCGCGCTGGTCTGCAGTCTGGCGTTGCCTTCCAGACGATCGTCAGACGTCAGCAGGTGCGGCAGGTAGGCATTGAACGCCAGGCTGAAGAACATGCTGCTGGTGCCGGCTGCCAGAGCGGCGGCCAGCAGCATCGCGACTGTGAGGACGCCGGTCCAGGCAGCGATCGGGATCGCGGCCAGGACTGCCGCGGATACCAGATCGGCGGTCAGCAGGGTGCGGCGGCGTGGCCAGCGGTCGACCCAGGTGCCGGCCGGAAGGCCGATCAGCATCCAGGGCAGCCAGGTGGCGGCCGTCAGCAGGGCGACCATGCCGACGCTGGCGTGCAAGGTCGACACTGCCACCAGCGGGAGGGCCACGGTCGTGATCGCCGAGCCGAAGCCGCTGATCGACTCGCCCGCCCAGAGCAAACCGAAGTCCCGTGTGCGCAGCAGACCACCCACCCGCCTGCGCCGCGCCGCAGGCAAAGACCATTCCGGGGCCTCCGGCTCGGTGCTCATGAGTCAGGCGATCTTTCCGGCCCCGCCGGCGGCGCTAACCAGGCAGGATGCGCGGCGGTTGACGAGCGCGAGGCATGTGTCGTGGCGGACTGCGATGGTCAGAGATTACGACTACGCAAATACCCCTGCCACGCATTATTTCGGCCCTGCGCAGCGCACGTGAGCGGCCACTGCCGGATGCCGCACCTCCCAGCTAGAAGCCGGGCGGCCAGGTGACGACGACGGCCAGGCAGGCGCGCCCGTCCAGGCAGGCTAATGGCCTCCGAAATGGCCCGGCGGCGTTCGCGGTGGCGAATCGCCGACAATCACCTTCCGGCGCGCGTGGATCAAGCCTCGCCAGGATGCTCTGACTCCAGCGGAGCAGGCCTCTCCCCTGGCCGGCGGACCTACGACCGACGCCACGCGTCTGTGTCCACATAGCTCAACGGAGGCGTCTACCCGACCCAGTTCGCCGAATGGGCGGGCGCAGCGTCGGCGTGCTGCTGCGGATCTACGCCAAGTGCGTCGTCGATGGGATACCAAGTCGGCGGTGGCGAGTTCCGCTGTCCCGGCTCATGAGCTCATCACCGGACGGAGTTCGGCGCGCAGTAGCTCGGACTTGCGAATGATCCCGTCGGGCGGCGGCGCGGTCACCCCCCCGTCCGTGGTCACGTAAGCCACTCGGCCGTGGTCGTCTGCGCCGCGGCCCCATACGAAGCTGGACGGGCCAGCCAACTCCGGGTTGAACGGGTCGCCGGCGATGTGCCGGACCTCACTGCTGTGGCGGGGCTGCAACGGAACTCGCTCGAGTGTGTTGGCGCGGTGCCGGCAGACGTAGGCGAATCCGGCGTCCTCGTCCAGGCCGAAGTCGTCGGCGAGGTCGACGGCAGCCACGAACTCGGCCCCGCCGGCCGGGTCGAGACTCACCGGATCGACAGGCACGCGCATGAAGACCTTCTGCGCGGTCGAGGTGTAGTACAGGTAGCCGGTCTGCGCCCCGTAACGGACGCCGTTGATGCCGGGCTGCAGCGGCGTGACGCCGCTATCGGTGTCCAGGGCCATCGTGTCGTCGGCCAGCCAGACGCGCGCCGACGCCTTCCGGGCGCCATCGGCCAGGTCAGCCCGCCAGATCAGGCCCGCCGCGCAGTCGGCGATGGCCATCACGCCCGGCCCCAGCAGACAGGCGCCGTTCAGCCAGCGGACCCGGTCATCGAAGGTGTAAATGATATCCGCAGACACAGGGTCGCCGGGCGTCCAGCCGCTGAGGTCAACGCGCGTCAGGTGCCCGCCTAGGAGCCGGTTGCGGTTACTTGTTCGGGATTCCAAGGCTTGATGCTGATGGCTTGCCAGTAGAAGTTCAGGCTGGCGCGTGGCCGTGGGCGGCGATGACCGAGGAGGTGCCGACCTGGGTCATCGACGGTGTTGAGTAGTGCTGTTTATCCCGCTGACCAGCTCCCGGTGTCAGCTGAATTGTCACGACCTTTCCCCCACTCTTAGGAGTTTTCCGGCTCGCGGATCACGGTCGTCGCGTCGGTGGAGGCGGCGCGTGGTTTGGCCGCGAGGCTGGTAGCCGCGAGCGCCGCTGCCCAGACAACCCACAGGACCGGGCCGGCTCGGCGGCGTATCCGCCCGCGTCGGCGCCCTTGACGACGGCCAGCCCGGCCAGTTCAGCGACGTTGACGGCGGCCTCGACGACGGCGAGCCCGGCCAGCCAGCGGGGCAGCACCCGGGTGCGCCAGATCACGATGGCAGGCGCGAGCGCGGACGCTGCTGCGGCCGGCGCGCTAAGCGAGTACTGCGACAGGTTGGCCATGTCGGTCGCAAGGCGGACAACGCCTGGCGGGGTGGCGGCGGCTCCCTGCCAGACCACGGCGGCTACAGGGATCAGGCCGGCCGCGATCAGCGCGAAGAGGGTCAGCCATGCCCCGGCCGAGCAGAGCGTGAGCAGCCACGGGCGTCCTTCGGCCCGGGCTAGCAGGTCACCCAGATGGCCGAGGAAAACGAGCAGGAAAGGCAAGGCCAGGAACATGAGCGCAAGACCCGCGAGCACGCTGCCGCGGCTGGCGGCCAAGTGCGCTATCACGGTCCTGGCGGGCGTCACTGGCCCAGGTAGCGCCGCTGTCAGCGAACCTGCGGTGTAGCAGGCCAGGCCGACCAGTCCGGCGACCGGGCCGATCCGCCCGTGGCCAGGGCCTGGCTTGGACCCCGGCGCGCCGGACGAGCGGCGCACTGTGGCGATCGGCTGCTGCTGGTTCATGGTGGCATCGTTGGCGCAGTGGGATCGGCGAACATCAGCCACCTGGTTGATGTTGTGCACCGCAGGCGGGTTGATGCTGGGCAGGTGGACGGTATGCACTCATGAGCGAGCAAGCCGGCGTTCCGCAGCCGCGATTGCGGTTGCTCCCGGATGATCAGACTCAGGCGGGCCTGCCTGTCCAGCTAGGTAGCGGGCCGGTGCGCGCGACTTCGGCCGCGGTCGGCCGCCTGCCGTTCCCGCTCGCCAGCTTCGTCGGGCGGTTCGCGGAAATCGAGCAGGCGGCGGGCTTGCTCGCCGGCAACCGGCTGCTGACCATCACCGGCGGCGGCGGTTGCGGCAAGACGCGTCTGGCGATCGAGCTAGCCCGCCGGGTGCAGGGACAGTTCGACGGCGGTGCCTGGTTTGTCGACCTCGAGCCCGTACGTGCGGGTGATTATGTGCTGACCGAGATAGCGGCCGTGCTTGGCGTCGAGGAGCCGGAGCGGGGCCGGACGCTGGCTGATGCCGTCGCCAGCTACGTGAGTTCCGGCAGTTTCCTGGTGGTACTGGATAACTGCGAGCACGTGACGGCCGCGGCGAGCACGGCAGCGGCGGCGATGTTGGCCAAAGCGGGCAGCCTGCGGATCCTCGCCACGAGCCGCGAGCCGCTCGTAGTCCCGGGCGAGGTGACATGGACGATCCCGCAGCTTGACCCGGATGACGCTGCCGCCTTGTTCGTCGAGCGCGCCGGGCAGGCAAGTCCCGGCGTCTCGCTGGGCTCTGAGCGGCAGCTAGCTGCCGTCCGTGGCATCTGCCAGCGCCTGGACGGCCTGCCGCTGGCTATCGAACTGGCCGCGGCGAGGGTGCGGACGTTGTCGCTGCCCAGGATCGAGGCCACGCTCCGCGACCGTTTTGATCTGCTCAACCAGGCCTCGGGTGGCGGGCCGGCGCGTCATGAGACGCTCCGGGCCTCGTTCGAATGGAGCTACGGCCTGCTCTCCGGTGGCGAGCGGCAACTCCTGGGCCAGTTGGCAGTGTTCCCGGGCGGTTTCGGGATCGATGACGCGCTCGCTGTCTGCCCGGATGCCAGTGTCCCTGCGCTGGCCGGGCTCGTCGACCGGAACCTGCTGACCATGCGAGAGGACGAGGACGGCGAGGGCCGTTACCGGATGCTGCAGACTGTCCGGGAGCTGGCCGCCGAGCGCCTCGCGGAACATACCGGGCAGATGGCCGGCGCCGGGCTGCGGCATGCTGAGCACTTCCTGGCGCTCGCGGAAACCGCCGAACCGCATCTTACCGGCCAGCTGCAGGATGAGTGGCTGGCCCGGCTGACCGCGAATTATGACAACCTCCGCGCGGCTCTGGCCTGGTGCCGCGACGCGCCAGTCCCTGAGCTGTGCGGCAGGCTCGCCGTGGCGCTGACCCCGTACTGGCTTGAGCGCAGCCAGTGGAGCGAGTGCCGGATCTGGCTCGAAGCTGCGGCTAGTGCGGAACCGCTTCCGGCCGGGCTGCGTGCCGCGGTCAACAGCAGGCGCTGTTACCTCGAGATATGGGCTGGCAACGCGGCCCTGGTACCGGGCCTGTGCGCCGAGTCGCTGACTCTGCTCGCGGGTGCCGGTAACGCTGTGGAGGAAGGCCGCGCGCATGGCTTCCTTAGCTTCATGGTGGCCTACGGCCCGCAGGGCCCAGAGGCCGCCCGTCCGCACACGGACCGTGCTCTTGAGCTCCTGCGGGCCGGGGGCGATGACTGGGGTCTTGCCATGGGCCTGATGTCCTACGCAGGATCCCGGCTGTTCCAGGCCGACCCGGGCGAGCCCCGCAGGATGCTCGATGAGGCCATAGAGATCGCGACGTCCGCGGGAGACCGCCGGACCCTTCGGCTGGCGCTGTGCCAGGCCGCCCTGGCCGCGGTCTCGCAGGGCCGTCTGGCCGAGGCCGCCAGGCGCGCGCAGCGGGCGGCGGACAGCGCCCGCCAGGCCGGTCACGACGGCGCGCTGATCAGCGCCATGTTCGCGCAAGCCTGGGCAACGCTGCTGCAAGGCGACTGCGATACCGCGGATGCCTTGGCGCGCCAGTGTTACAACCTCGGCGAAGACTCCGGTGAAGGCGGCCAAGGGCTCGCGCTGTGGCTCCAGGCCGAGTCGGCGCTGGCCCAGGCCGATCCGGCCCGCGCTCGCGAGCTACTCGACCAGCTACCCGCGCTGAGAGTGCTGGACATCATGTTCGCCGCGCTGCCGGTGCTGGCGAACGCCAGGGCACTGCTCGCGGTAGGCGACCGCGGCGGTGCGGCTGCTGCGACCCGCGCCGCCGCCACCTTAGCGCGAGATGCCGCGCGGATCTGGATACTCGGCCGCGTGTCCTTGGTCCAGGCCGAGCTCGAAGACGACCTAACGGCTGCCGAAGCACACGTGCATTCCGCCGTCGCGCTCTGCCGCGACGCCGGTGACACGCTAGGGCTTGTCGACGCCGTTGAGCTGCTCGCGGCACTTGCCGCTGACCGGGGCGCCGACGACGAGGCGTTGCGGCTGCACGCGGCAGCATCAGTTGCCCGCGCTCGCCTCGGCTATGCCCAGCCGGCGCCGACCGCAGCCCGTCGCCGTCTCGACGAACTGTTCAGCGGCCTGACCGCCGACAACCGGCCCGCCTGGAACCAGGGCCAAAGCCTCAGCCTCGAACAGGCCCTGGCCTACGCCTCGCGGGGGCATGGCCGCAGGCGCCGCCCGGCCACAGGCTGGGCAAGCCTGACGCCCGCCGAACTCGATGTCGCCCGGCTCATAGCCCGACACTTGCCCAACCCGGAAATCGCCGAGCTGCTGTTCATCTCGCGGGCGACAGTTAAGACCCACCTCGTGCACATTTTCGCCAAGCTCGGCATCCGCTCCAGATCCGAGCTAGCAGCCGAAGCCATCCGGCGCGGACTCACCTGACCCTCACGCCGCCCGGCTGACGGAACGGTGGCCGCCGTGCGGTGCCGTGCCGTGCCCGGGATCAACCCGCCCAGCCCGCTGGACATCAACCGGCTGGCTGATTCCGGCCAAGCCCCGCCGGTCGCACCATTGCCGGAGAGCCACCACCTGACCATCCAAAGGAGCAACACCATGGCCAGCAACGGCAACATCGCCACGGTCATCGAGATGCTCGACGCGGCCTGGAACCGCGGCGATACCACCGCGATCGACCGCACCGTCTGCGAGCACCACATCGACCACGACCCCGACGGCGATCAGATCGGGCGTATCCACCTAGCCGACGCGGTACGCGAATACCGGGCCGCATTCCCCGACCTGCACATGTCGTTCGACCTCCAGATCGCAGACGGCGACACGGTCGTCACCCGATGGACCGCGAGCGCCACCCACCAAGGCGACTTCCGCGGCATCGCCGCGACCGGGCGCCCCGCGACCGTCACTGGCATCTTCATCCACCGGCTGGCCGACGGCCAGATCGCCGAGACCTGGACGGCCTTCGATCAGCTCGGCCTCCTGCGCCAGCTCGGCATCGGCCCGGTGCCCGCAACAGGAAGTCCTCCTAAACCGGGAAGATGAGCACGCGATTCGCCGACCCGGCGACCACGCCAGCATCCGCTATCCAAATCCGAATAACCATTCTGTGTCGCGCCGGCACGCCATCCGCTCAATGAACCGTCCCGGAGTTTCCGGAAGTGATGTGCCCCCGGTCCTCCGGTCTCGCCGGGGCGGCTCACCAGGCCTTCTTCCTCCAGAGTGTCGATCGCCTTGCGAACCGTCCCGCGCCAGTCCATGCGTCTGCATCAGCGTCGTCCCTGATGGCATCACACGACCTGATTTGAGCTTGCCCACACGGATCTTTGGGTAGCTGCCCGGCGTCATCGCATTCCCGGGCCATGGCGGCATACTTGCCGGGTATGAGCCAGAGCACAGATCCGGCGGCCGCGGCGCGGGACGCGCTGACGGCGTTCCTGCGTTCTGCTCCCGCTGACTGGCAGCGCACCGGCCCCAGGCTGATGTCCGGCGTCGACGCCCAGGAGGTGGAGCAGGGTCTGGCGAAGGCGTGGCGGCAGATAGGCGCGTTCGTGAGCGTCAGCGGGACTGGTGAGCGGCTGACCGTGCACGGAACCCGAGGCACTATGCCGGTGTGGGCGAGGGCTGACAACAGCGGCCTTCTCAGCGGCCTGCTGCTCGGCGAGCCCCTGGACCGGGGCGCCAGCATAGCGGGAAAGCACCGGCGTGCCCGCTTGGCGTATCCGTACGTTTGGTGGGCGTTCCTGCTTGTCAACGCTACTGTTTTCTGCTGGCTCGCCTCTTCTGGCCTGTCGTGGCTGGGCTACGCCGCCGTGGCCGCCGCCCTGGGAGTGCTGATGTACGGCTTGGCTATCCCGGACCCTCTCCTGATGTCCCGCCGCGTCCGGTTGGCTGCGGGAGCTGTCGGCGTGACGGCTGCTGCATCTGCGGTCCGGGTGGTGACACTGCCCGCCGGGACTTGGTGGTCGGCCGCCGTAGGCGTGTTATTCCTTGTGCTGGCCATGATCGGGCTGGCGTGGGTCCGGTATGACTGGCCGCGGGAGACAGTGCAGGCGGTGATGATCTTCCCCCTAGCCGAGGGTACCTGGCACGTCGCCGTGGGAGGAGGCCGCGGATTTCTCAACCACCACGCGGCTGCTGCCGAACAACGCGGCGCGCTGGACATCGTCCGTGCCAGCAAGAACGGCGCGCGGGCCACCAGCTGGTTCCCATCTGACGTCCGTGCTTACGCGGCCTACGGCTGCACCGTCGTGGCGCCCTGCGACGGCACAGTGCTTCGGGCAGTGGACGCCTACCCCGACCAGATCCCGTTCCGGCCATGGCCCGGACCCGCAGCCGGGAACCACGTCCGCATCGGCACCGGCACCGAGGAGGTCTTGCTCGCGCATCTGCGCCCCGGCAGTGTCCAGGTCGCCCGCGGCGATCTCGTCCGCCGTGGCCAGGTCATCGGGCAGGTGGGGAACTCAGGAAACTCCACCGAACCACACCTTCACATCCACGCCGAACGCAACGGCACCGCCCTGCGGCTGGGCTTCGAGGGAATTAAACGGCTCTCCCGCGGGACTCGCATCAAAGTCACCACCACGCCAGCGGCACCACCCGGCGCAGACGGACGTTGATTCCCGGAAGTTGATCGTCCGGTGTTGCCGCACAGTCTGCTGCCCGGAAGGAGCACCACCATGGACAAGCAGCTGGGCCGGTCATCTCGGCTTCCCGCACCAGACGAACCATATTTGGCACAGCGACCTGCTTCTGGTCACCCGTGGCCGCACACAGCTGCACACAGACGTGCAGCGCAAGATCGCGACCACCTGACGTATCTGCAGGTCAGGAGCACCAGGCCGGGACCTTCAAAAGGTGGGGCTTCAAACAGTGGGGCTGTGGGCCTTCGGCTGATGGTTGACGTTCGTCATCCGGGTGATCCTTGACACTCGTCGTTTCCAGGTTAGGTTCTTGCTGCGTTTTTCTTGCGCACCTCCCCGTGGCTGGTTCGCTGGACGGTCTTGAGCAGTTCGGAGCCGACCCAGAATTGCAGCAGGTCAGGGCCGACGTGCACGTCGCAGCGCTGGCCGGCGTGGTGCTTGCCGACCGAGACCTGCTGCCAGGACACGCACACCACGCCGTTGGGGCCGACCTTGCGGGCTACCCAGTCCTCGCCGCTGCGGTCGGGGGTCAGTGCGGTGAGATCGGCCGGCCGGCCGGCACCGGACCGGGCCGTGGCGGCGAACCGGGACGCGGGAGTGGCCATGCCCAGCGCCTGGTGCGGCCGCTGCTGGTTGTAGTAAGCCACCCACTCATCGAGGGCCTGCTGGGCAGTGGCCAGCGACGTGAATACCCGCCGGGTATCGAACTCCGCCCGCAAGCTCCGGTGGAACCGCTCGATCTTCCCGGTGGTCGTGGGTGACCGCGGCGCGGTGAGCAGGTGATCCACGCCGTTCTCCCGGCAGATCTTGTCGAACAGCACCTCGACCGGAGGATGGCCGAACCGGCCGGTGAACACCTTGCCGT
>CAWHQU010000015.1:0-444777 GCA_963831615.1 uncultured Actinomycetota bacterium
CAACGTATCGCTGATCGGCAGCCAGCACCACCTCGTGCCGGCACTCGGGTGCACCATCACGTTCACACCGGGTATGCGCTCGCGCACCTCAGTCCACGCAGCCGGGGGTGAACCGGCCGTGCACCGAGCAGTGCCCGCGCCACAAGATCATCGTGGCGCCGCGCGAGCTGCTCAGGGGTGAGGCCGCCAGCGGCTTGTCCGGGCCGTCGGATCCAGCGACGTCGTCCAGGCCATCCCCAGCTCGAGCACGGCGGTGTTGCGGCCGAGGCGCTGGTCGGGCAGGAACAGGACCTGCTCGCCCTGCCGAGCGCCCAGGTCAGGGCGCGCTCGGCATTGGAGGAGGTGCAGATGTGCCGCCGTGGCCTGCCAGTGAAGGCCTTGATGTCAGCAGAGGAGTTCATGTACGAGACGGGGATGACCCGGTCGGCGATGCCGAGATCCTCGAGCGCGTCCCAGCACTGCTCGACCTGCTGGCCGTGGCCATGTCGGCCATCGAGCAGCCCGCGGCCAGGTCGGGCAGCAGCACCTGCTGGCTCGCGGAGGTCAGGATGTCGGCCGACTCCGCCATGAAGTGCACGCCGCAGAACACGATGTACTCGCGCGTCCGGCCGGTTGGCCGCGTCTCTGGCCAGCTTGAACGAGTCGCCGGTGACGTCGGCGAACTGGATGACCTCGTCTCGCTGGTAGTGGTGGCCCAGGATGAACAGCGCGGTCGCCGAGCGCCTTCCTGGCCGTCCTGGCACGCGCGACCAGGGCCGGATCGCTGGCCGCCGGAAGCCCGCCGGGGCACTCGACACCGCGCTCGGCCGCCGGGTCAGCCGCTGCGCCGAGCACCAGCAGCGGCAACGACCGGCCGGGGCTGGCGACAACGGCTGACGTTATCTGGCCCGCTGAGGCGCTCATAGAGCCCCGCTCTTCGACTTATCGTCTGAGTGACGATACCTATCTTAGCCGCGCCCGTCAGTCCGGGGAGCCGGCATCCGGGTTAAGCCGGGCAGCCAGGTGAAGCCCGGGAAGCGAGCGCCCGGCTGGCCCGGAATCTCCGGAAGAGGATTATCGTTGTGACAGCAGTACGGAGCCGTGCCGAAGGGGCAGCGGCCACCCGGACCAGTCCGGGACCACCCGACGCGGGAGCTAACGCAGATGACAGTTCAGGACGAGACCACCACCAAGGGCATCGTTCTCACCGACACGGCAGCGGTCAAGGTGAGTACCCTGCTCCAGCAGGAGGGCCGCGATGACCTTCGGCTGCGCATCGCAGTGCAGCCGGGCGGCTGCTCTGGCCTGCGCTACCAGCTGTACTTCGATGAGCGCGAGATGGACGGCGACGTCGTCAGCGAGTTCGGCGCGGTGCAGGTCGTGACGGACAAGATGAGCGTCCCCTACCTCAGTGGCGCCACGATCGACTTCGTGGACACGATCGAGAAGCAGGGCTTCACGATCGACAACCCGAACGCCAGCGGGTCCTGCGCCTGCGGCGATTCCTTCCACTGATCGCACTCGCACCGCCACAGAGCAACAGAAACTGCCGTCTGCTGCGCGCAAGCGCGGCGGGCGGCAGTTTCTCGTTTCATGCCTGAGCGCCACTTAGCACGACAACCGGTCCCTCGAGCGGGCATATATCGGCGGTCATGCCCGATATCTGCCGTCCGTTTCGCGTGCTAAGTGGCCGGCGGCCGCCGAGCGGCTAGCCCGGACGCTTGGCCAGGGGCGCAGCGCCGTCCGGCGGTTGACCGCGGCTAGCGGCTAAGCGCCGGCTAGCCCGCGAACCAGGACACCGCAGCGAGCGACGACGCCAGCCGCTCCATGACCTCACTCCGGTGCGTCAGCCGCTGGGGCGGCGCCCCTTCCTCGCCGCGGACGCCGCGGTCTGCGAGCAGGTAGAGCATCCGCAGCGTCCTGATGGTGTTGCTCGCATAGGGCGGCACCGGGCCGGGCTCGGCGGTGGCGAACTTCTGGTCGATGATGTCAAGCCAGCCAGTTGACCGAGCGATGGTGAGGTGCGGCCGGGCCAGGATCAGCGCCATCGCGTAACCGAGCCGGTCATCTTCGGAGTCACGCCAGACGTACTGCGTGTCGGCAACCATCCGGTGAGCGCCCAGCTCAAGCATCCACTCAGGCCGGACCCTGGGGTCGCGGCCGAGGACGCCGAGCAGGTCAGCTCCGTGCGCCACGGCGTGCAGCCAGCCGAGGCGGCCGTCGTAGCCGCGCAAGTCGGTTTCGGCCGGATACCACTCCGCGAAGGCATGCGTCCAGGCTTCGTCGTAGGCACCGCGCTCGATTACCCAGGCGAGCACCAGCGCCGCGAACGTCCGGGCCTGAACCCGGGCGTCACTGAACCGGGCAGCCATCTCCGAACCAAGCCAGTTCAGCTGGCGGTCCAGGACGCCGCGCTCGATCCAGGTCGCGAGCACTGCGTAGGCCGCGCCGTCGCGGATGCGCGGGTCGGGATCGGCCAGCGCCTCGGCCAGGTCGGCCGTCAGCGCGACGACATCGGCATCAGCCGGCAGGGCGAAGCCCGCTGCCGCGATCTGATCCCAGTCGGTCACCATGGGACCTTACCTCTCCGCTACCGCGGGATCTGCACCTCTCCGCTACTGCGGGATCTGCACCTCTCCGCTACGGCGGGATCTGCGGCTGGTGCGCCCGGCTACTCCGGCCTGCGTGTAGCCTGTGGCCCGCCAGTAGGGCAGACAAAACGGAGCCTATGATGCGCATCGCTGTGACCGGGTCGATCGCTACCGACCATCTGATGACCTTCCCCGGGCGATTCACCGAGCAGCTGCTCGCGGACAAGCTCGACAAGGTCTCGGTGTCGTTCCTCGTCGACGGGCTGGAGATCCGGCGCGGCGGAGTGGCCGCGAACATCGCCTACGGCCTCGGCTGCCTGGGCCTTCATCCGCTGCTGGTCGGCAGCGCCGGCCGCGACTTCGCTGAGTACCGGGCCTGGCTCGACGCGCACGGGGTTGACACTAGCGGCGTGCGCGAGTCAGCTCAGCTGCATACCGCCCGGTTCGTGTGCACGACCGACACAGACCTGAACCAGATCGCCTCCTTCTATCCCGGCGCGATGAACGAGGACGCTGACATCGACCTGACGGGGCTGGCCGGGAAAATCGACCTGATCGTGATCGGCGCGGGCAACCCGGCCGCTATGCGGAGCTTCACCAAGCAGTGCCTCGCGCAGCAGATTCCGTTCGCCAATGACACCTCTCAGCAGCTCGTCAGCCTCGACGGCGACCAGATCAAGGAGCTCGTGACCGGGGCCGCCTACCTGTTCTGCAACGACTACGAGGCCTCGCTCATCGAGCACAAGACCGGATGGAGCGACGCCGAGCTGACCGCGCAGGTCGGCGTGCGGGTCACCACGCTCGGCGCGGACGGCGCGAGGGTGGACGTCGCAGGGGAGGAGCCGGTGCTGGTCGGCCCGGTCAAGGACGTAGCTCCTGCCGACCCGACCGGGACCGGCGACGCCTTCAGGGCCGGATTCCTGGCAGCTGAAGCGTTCGGGCTCGGCCGGGAGCGCGCCGCCCAGCTCGGCAATCTGATCGCCGTGCACGCGCTGGAGTCCACCGGCCCGCAGGAATACAAGCTTGACCGGGCGGAGCTCGCCAGCCGGTGCGCGACGTCGTACGGGCAGTCGGCCGCGGACGAGATCCTCGCGCACATCAGCTGACAGTTCCGCCCGGAGCGCGGCGGGCATCACGCACGACGCTGTGTAGTAGCCGGCGCAGGCACCGGCAGCGAGACGGGGTAGCGTGACGTGCATGCCTGCTGCGATCGCCTCTGCTTACCACGGCCCGCCGCAGCTGACGTTCGCCCGCGCGTTCACGTCCTGGACGATCGACGCGTGGACGCTCGCGGCGGTCATCGTGCTCGGCCTCGCGTACCTGGCCGGCGTGTACCGCATCCGCCGCCAGGGGGAGCGCTGGCCGGCTGGCCGGGTGATCTCGTTCTGCGGCCTCGGGCTAGGGTTCGGCGTCGTCGCGACCATGTCATCGGTCGGCGTCTACCAGCCTGTCCTGTTCTACATGCGGTCAGTCCAGACGATCCTGCTGCTGCTGGTCGTCCCGTTGTTCCTCGCACTCGGCCGGCCGCTGACGCTGATCACCGGCACTGTGCCGCGGTTCGGCCCATGGGTCGGCGCGGCGATCAAGAGCCGCGCGGCCAGGCTGCTGACGTTTCCTGCCATCACGACGTTCGTCCTGGTCATCACGCCGTTCCTGATCTACTTCACGCCCTGGTACGCGGCCGGGTTCAGATCGGTCCTGGTCGCTCAGCTGACCCACCTCGCGCTGCTCACGCCGGGGTTCGTGTTCTTCTGGACGCTGCTGCGGGTGGACCCGGTTCCGAAGGCGTATCCGTACGTCGTTGCGCTCTGGATCACCGCAGCGGAGGTGCTCGGCGATGCGATACTCGGCCTCGCCGTCATCGCGGACACCAGCCTGCTGGCCGGCTCGTACTACCACGCCCTCGCCCGGCCGTGGGGACCCAGCCTGGCGACGACCCAGGTCCTCGGCGGCGGCGTGCTGTGGATCTTCGGCGACATCGTCGGCCTGCCCTTTCTCGCGGCTCAGCTGATCCAGATGATCCGGGAAGACGAGGCAGATGCGAAGGTGATTGACGCCGAGCTGGATGCGCAGGAAGCAGCGGCGATGGCGATCGCTGGCGAGTCAGGCGCAGCGGCCGGGCCTGGCCGCCGGCGACGCATCGCCGGCGCCGGCCAGCGAGGCAGCGCTGCCGGTCACCCAGCGCCCGTGGTGGGAGACCGACCAGAGGTTCGCTGACCGGTTCCGCGCCGTCGACGAGCCGGGAAACGCGGCTCACGAGCCTGGCGGTCAGCTAGTAGCTGCGCCGGACCAGGAAGGACCAGCCGGCTGACAGCGCAGTTGTCCGAACGTACTCATGAGACTTCAGCGCGCACCAGGCCGGGAGGTCAGTCTTGGCGGCCGGATCGTCGGCCAGCACCTCGACGGTCTGGCCGACCCGGACCTCACCGATCCGGTCGGCCAGCATGATGATCGGGATGGGGCATTTCTTGCCGAGCGCGTCGAGGACCAGCTCGGCAGCGGGCGCCGGCTGTCCGGCCGGGGGAACGGGTTGCGGCCGCAGGCCCAGGGTTGAGCGCCGGATCCCGGCCTGAGCCTCTGACCGGACATTTGGCTCGGCGCGACGCTGCTGGCGGCTCACGCGGTTACCTCCTCGGGCGGCTCGCGGTATCGCTGGATGCTGGGTGGCCGGATCGTGGGCTGCTGGATCCCGGGTCGCCGGGTCTCAGGGCTGCGCGGCATTAGCTGTCCTCACAGTGTCGCGCACCTTCGCCACGATCGGCGGCAGCACGTCAAGGAACTCTCTCACGGAAGTCACGCTGACCCCACGCGGAAGCGATACCCGCACGTTGCCGTGGGTAAGCGCGCCCATGGCGGCAAGCACATGGCTCGGCTGGCGGGTGTCGGCGACGCAAGCGCTGCCGGACGAGACCGAGAAGCCAGCCCGGTCCAGCTCGGTCACCAGCGCCTCGCCATCCACGTACAGGCAGGAGAACGTGACGATGTGCGGCAGCCGGTCGTCCGGGTCGCCGTACACGACGGAATCGGGCACAGCCCTCGGCACTTCCGAGCGGATCAGGCCCACCAGAGCGCGCAGCGCGGTGTCGGCACTGCCTCGTTCCCGGCCTGTTGCCGTCAGGGACGCGGCGGCAGCCAGCACTGCGGGGACGTTGGGAAAGCCCGGCACACGCCGGTTCTCCCGGTCGTCGCGCGGGAAAGGCTCGCGCCACCGGGTTCCCTTGCGCACGGCTAGCAAGCCCACCCCGGCCGGCCCGCCCCACTTGCGGGCGCTGGCGGCGAGCAACGACCAGCCGTCCGGCACCGGCAGGCGCCCGGCTGAGGCCGCGATATCCATCAGGAGGGGAACGCCGGAACCCTGGCAGGCAGCCGCCACCTCGGCTGCGGGCTGGAGGGTACCGACTTCGTGATTGGCGGACTGCAGGCACGCCAGCAGAGTGCGGTCGCGCTGGACGGCGGCGGCGAACTCGGCCACGTCCGCGCGGCCCAGGTGATCCACGCCGGTGATGGTGACCTCGGTGCCGGCCTGTCGCGCCAGCCAGTCGGCCGCATTCAGCACGCTGGAGTGCTCGACCGCGCTCGCGACCAGGTGGCCAGGACCGCGGGCGGCAGACTGCCTGGCCTGCACTGCGCCCAGCACGGCTAGGTGCACCGCCTGAGTGCCTGATGTCGTGAATGACAGTTCGTCCGGCCGGCAGCCGAGTTCCGCGGCGACGGCCTCTCGCGCCTGCTCTAGCAGGAGCTGAGCCCGCCTGCCCTCGCGGTGCAGCCGGGCCGGATCTGCCCAGCCGTCGTCCAGCGCGGCGAGCAGCGCCTCCCGGCCGCTGGGATGCAGTGGCTCGGCGGAAGCCGCGTCGAAGTAGGCCACGTTCCCGACTCTAGGCTGACGCGGGCGGGCTCGCTTCAGCCTCCTGCCGGTAACCGATGCCGGTAGCCGATGTCAGCAACACGGGGCCGGCAGCACAGGGCCGAGTAACGAATTGTCGCGGAGGCCGGGGGTACCCCCTGCCAGCAGTGCAGGGCGTTGTACTGTTTTCCACGACAGGCTGTAGGACGTCGAACTCAACCGGCCGCTGACGCCGGGACTTAACTGCTGGGAAGGCCATCTGTGAGTCCCAACAACGGTGCCGAGAGGCCCCGTTCTGCTCGGCCCTGTGCCGTTTGGCAGCGGGCCGGCCGGCACGGCGCCGAACAGAGCGGTGCTGACCACGGCCCGGCCCCGGACAGCGGGGTACTGGCGCGGCGGATCCGGCGCTGGCTGCCGCGCGCTGCTGCGTTGCTCGTGCTGGCGGTGGTCACGACCGGCTGCGACGGCACGCTCGGGCTTCGCGCGCCGCTGACCACTCAGGCCCAATTGGTCGTTACCCTCTGGCGGGGCTCCTGGATCGCGGCGTTCGGCGTCGGGGCAGTGGTCTGGGGCGGGATCTTGTGGGCGGTGATCTTCTTCCGCAAGCGCGGCGACCGGCTGCCGCAGCAGGTCCGGTACAACCTGCCCATCGAGATCCTGTACACGGTCGTCCCGTTCATCATGGTCGGCGTGCTGTTCTACTTCACCGCACGGGACGAGAACAGGATCGACGACTTGTCGGCCCACCCGGACGTTGTCGTGGACGTCACCGGATTCCAGTGGAGCTGGGAATTCCAGTACCCGCAGTACGCGGTCAAGAACTCGGCTAACGGCGTCACCGAAGTCGGCTACACCTGGAATGGCCAGCTCGGCGCGCGGCTCCAACGAGAACGAGCTCCCGCTGCTGGAGATCCCCGATCACGAGTCGGTCCGGTTCAACCTGACCTCTAACGACGTGATCCACTCGTTCTGGGTGCTGCCGTTCGACTTCAAGCGTGACGTCCTGCCCGGTCACCCGAACCACTTCCAGGTGACGCCGACGGCCACGCTCTACGGCGGGCCGGACAGCATCGGCCGCTGCTCGGAGCTGTGCGGCTTGTACCACAGCCGGATGCTTTTCCGGATCAAGATCGTGACTCCCGCCCAGTTCAAGGCATGGGTTACCGCGCAGCAGAAGCTGCAGAACGCATCTGGGGGCGCTCAGTGACGGCCTACAACGAGTCTGCTCCGGTCGGCACGATGCCCGGTGCCAGGCCGGCGGCGCGCGGCTACCGGAAAGGCTCGATCCTGGCCGACTGGCTGTCGTCGACCGACCACAAGGTCATCGGCCACCTGTACCTCATCACGTCGTTCGTGTTCTTCCTGATCGGCGGCCTGATGGCCATGATCATGCGAGCGCAGCTGATGGGCCCGGACAACCACATCGTGTCCGACCAGCAGTACAACGAGCTGTTCACCATGCACGGCACGATCATGCTGCTGCTGTTCGCGACACCGTTGTTCGTCGGTTTCGCGAACGAGATCATGCCGCTGCAGATCGGCGCGCCGGACGTGGCGTTCCCGCGGCTGAACCTGCTCAGCTACTACATGTTCGTCTTCGGCGGCCTCATCCTGCTCATCAGCTTCCTGACGCCCGGTGGGGCGGCGTCGTTCGGCTGGTACGCCTACTCGCCGCTGACCAGCGCGCAATACTCGCCCGGTCTGGGCGGTGACATGTGGATTATGGGCCTGGTGCTGGCCGGTCTCGGCACGATCCTGGGCGGCGTCAACTTCGTCACCACGATCCTGTGCATGCGCGCGCCTGGTATGACCATGTTCCGGATGCCGATCTTTACCTGGAACATCCTGCTGACCTCGATGCTCGTGCTGCTGGCCTTCCCGGTGCTGGCCGCCGCCCTGCTCGTGCTGGAGATCGACCGGAAGCTCGGTGCGCAGGTGTTCGCCGCCAACAGCGGTGGTGCGATCTTGTGGCAGCACCTGTTCTGGTTCTTCGGCCATCCCGAGGTCTATATCGTGGCGTTGCCGTTCTTCGGCATCGCCACCGAAGTGCTGCCGGTCTTCTCGCGCAAGCCGCTGTTCGGCTACAAGGGCCTGGTCGCGGCCACCATCGCGATTGCGGGCTTGTCGCTGACGGTGTGGGCGCACCACATGTTCACTACCGGTGCTGTGCTGCTGCCGTTCTTCTCGTTCATGACGTTCCTGATCGCGGTGCCCACCGGGGTGAAGTTCTTCAACTGGGTCGGCACGATCTGGCGAGGCCAGATCACCTTCGAGCCGGCGATGCTGTTCATACTGGGCTTCCTGGTCGTGTTCCTGTTCGGCGGCCTGACCGGGGTCATCCTTGCCTCCCCGCCGCTGGACTTCGCGGTCAGTGACTCCTACTTCGTGGTGGCGCACTTCCATTACGTGCTGTTCGGCACGGTGGTGTTCTGCATGTTCGGCGGGTTCTACTTCTGGTGGCCGAAGTGGACCGGGAAGATACTGGACCACCGGCTCGGCCAGTGGCACTTCTGGCTGGTCTTCCTCAGCTTCAACGGCACCTTCCTGGTGCAGCACTGGCTGGGCCTGATGGGCATGCCGCGCCGCGTCGCGAACTACCCGTTCCTGCCGCACCTGGCGACCACGCTGAACGACATCTCGTCGGTCAGTTCGTTCGTGCTGGGCGCCTCGACGTTCGTCTTCCTTTACAACGTCTACAAGACCTGGAAGACGGGGGAATCGGTCACCGAGGACGACCCGTGGGGCTTCGCCAACTCGCTGGAGTGGGCGACGTCCTGCCCGCCGCCCCGGCACAACTTCACCTCGATCCCGCGCATCAGGTCCGAGCGCCCTGCCTTCGACTTGCACTACCCGCACATCAGGTCCGGGCGTGACAGGGAGCTAGATCATCAGCAGCAGCCGATCGGAGCTGGCTCGTGAAAGTAGAGGCTTACCTGTTCCTTGGCTGCGCGGCCTTCTTCGGCGCGTCAGACATCGTGTACTGGTACTTCTCGCATGACCCGACGGGTACCACAGCGCTTGCGCTGGCGGTCTGCCTGGCTTTCCTGGTCGGCTTCTACGTGCTGTTCACCGGCCGCCGGCTGCCAGAGCGACCGGAGGACAGCCCGGACGGCGAGATCGACGAGGGTGTCGGCGAGCTGGGCTTCTTCAGCCCGCACAGCTGGTGGCCGCTGTTCGTCGGCCTGGCTGCGGCCACGGCGGCGCTCGGTGTGGCCATCGGCTGGTGGCTGTTCCTGATCGGGATGCTCGCTACGGTGCTGTCGATGATCGGCTTCGTGTTCGAGTACTACCGCGGACACTACGCGCACTGAGCGGACGCTAGCTCGGACAGCAGGCCGGCGGGTTGTCGGTACTTCCCGATAGCGTGGCCTGCGTGACTGACTTCATTGGTGCTGACATGCGCGGTTCGCGGTTTGAGCGGACGGATCTCGCCAGCGCGCAGCTGTGGGCGGTGGATCTGAGCGGCGCCCGGTTGCGCGGCGTCGACCTGAGCGGCGCCGTCATGCGCGGCGTCGAGCTCGTCGACGTGTCCATCTACGGCGAGATCCAGAACGTGACCATCAACGGCGTCGATGTCGGGCCGCTGGTCGAGGCTGAGCTCGACCGTCGCTATCCGGACCGGGCCAGGATGCGCCCGGCAGATCCGGCCGGATTTGGTGAGGCGTGGGAGATCCTCGGGCGGCTGTGGGCCGGAACGGTTGATCGGGCCCGAGAGCTACGGCCTGAGCTGTTGCATGAGTCGGTCGACGGCGAATGGTCGTTCATCGAGACGCTGCGCCACCTGGTCTTTGCCACGGACGCCTGGGTGCGGCGGGTGATCCTCGGCGACCCGGCGCCCTGGGATCCGCTGGGCCTGCCGTGGGACGAGATGCGAGACACTCCGGGAGTGCCCCGCGACCGCGCCGCGCGGCCATCGCTGGACACGGTGCTCGAGCTTCGTCAGGAGCGGATGTCCACCGTGCGCCAGGTCATCGAGGGCCTCACCCCGGAATCGCTGGACCGCGAGACCGACCCGGTCGAGGGACCGGGCTGGCCCCCGCCGCGGAGCTTCCCGGTGCGCGAGTGCCTGCTGGTCGTCCTGAACGAAGAGTGGGAGCACCGGCTGTACGCCGAGCGAGACCTCGACGCTCTGGCGGCCCGGCGCTGAACGAGTTAGTACTGAACGGCACAGCACCGACCAACACAGCGCTGACCAGCACAGCCTGACCCAACACGGTGCTGACGAGGGTCGCGCAGAGTGCCCGCGACGGGACTCGAACCCGTATTCAACGGTGTTTAAAGCCGTGCCTCTGCCGGTTGGGTTACGCGGGCGTCACAAAGCTGCGGTTATCGCCTGCGTAATGTGGGCTTTGCCGGAATCGGCCGGCCGTCGTTCGGCCAGGCCTTGCCGTGATTGGCACCGCCCATTTCCACGAACTGAAAGCTACTCCGTTCGCAGTCATTGTGAAGTGCCAATCTCCGGATCCGCGCCGGGCGCTCACGCGGGCTTGGCGGCGACCATCATGAACCGTCGCTCACGCACGGGAACCGGCCATAGCTCCGGGGTCTCGTGCGCGACCCGCAACTGTCCGGCGCAGGCATCGAGACTGAACTCCGGGATAGCCCAGCTGACGATCCGCAGGTAGTACACCACTGCGCCGACGTCGTGGAAGAGGTGGCGTTCCTCGCCGTGAACCGCCGCCTCCACAAGCAAGCCGGCGTCCTGCACTTGCTGCCGGGCGAGCGGGAGCCAGCTTTCCGGCTTCTCGGGGATCGGAAGCCTGAGCAGCCGGTACAGATCGTCGGAGCTGTGGAAGTCGACCTGCTGGGTGATGAACACGCCGCCAGGCGACAAGACCCGGCTGACTTCGGTTGCCAGGAAGGCCTCGTGCCGGTTGGCGACGAGGGCGAAGGCGCCATCGCGAAACGGCATCCGGCCGCGCTGCGTGCTGGCCTGAGCCATGTTGTCCGGCGCGCCCTCGTCCTGTACGACCGCTATTCCCAGCGGGCGTAGTCGCGCACCGGCGACCGGGACGTTTGGCGGCCACGCCTCGGTGGCGACCGTCTGGCGCGGACGCGGGGAAAGCCGCGCCAGGAGTTCCCCGCCACCAGTTCCCATGTCCAGCATGCTGCTCGCCGCCGCGGCCCGGCGGGCAAGCTCGCGCTGGTAGCTCCACGGCAGCTTCCCCGGCGTCGAGCGCGCCGTGAGCCAGGAGAAGTCCCAGCCTGAAAACGGAGCGCTGAGAGCCTCTGAGATGAGCTCGTCGAACGACGCCATTGCGTCAGCTTTCCATAGCTGGCAATGGCTTGCGCGCAGCCGGCTGAGTGGTGCCGTTGGCGGTGGCGGCGCAATAGCCCGTTCCCGTCATTATTGTGACCGGCGGCCAGGTCGTCAGTGTGCTTCCGGCACAGATCAGGCCCGGCGCCTGTCGACGCCGGGCCTGACCTGGTGCGTTGCGGTTACGGCTAGTGCTGGTCTGTGCCGCCGCTCTGGTCGGCGCCAGCGGGGAGCGA
Organism: uncultured Actinomycetota bacterium; assembly: GCA_963831615.1. GTDB lineage: Bacteria > Actinomycetota > Actinomycetes > Streptosporangiales > Streptosporangiaceae > JAJYUU01. The sequence goes on from CAWHQU010000015.1 coordinate 11,908, forward strand.
CTCCTGGCCGTGCCCGTCGGCTTCGATCGCGTGGCCGTTGCCGTGACCATTGCCATGGCCGTTGGCATGCGGTTCGGCCATCGGGACGCTCTCGGTGACGACGTCGTAGAGGCGCTCGCGTACCTTGCCGAGCCTGCCGCGCATGCCCGGCGGCGGGACCTCGGCCTCCGGTGCCTCGAGCGCGCGCAGCGGCGGCGGCTCCGTCCGGCTGGTAAGCACGGCGAGGGCCTCTTCGTCGACGGGCCGGGTCTCCTCGATGAACTCACCGCCGGGCAGCTGCCTGATAATGCCGGTTTCCACGCCATGCTCAAGCAGGTGGCTGTCTTTTCGCTGCAGGCCGAGGCAGATCCGTTTGGTGATGATGTACGCGAGAATCGGCGCGACGAGCCAGGCGACCCTAGCTATCCAGGTCGTCAGGTACAGCGAGATATCCAGGTGGTCGGCGAGGATGTCGTTGGCGCCTTCAGCCCACAGGACGCCGTAGAAGGTGATCATCGCGATGCCGAGAGCTGTCCTTGTCGGCGCGTTCCGGGGCCGGTCGTTCAGGTGGTGCTCACGCCTGTCGCCGGTAATCCATTGCTCCAGGAACGGCCAGGCGGCGGCACCGCCGAACACGATCCCCAGCGGCAGCAGTGCCGGAACGAACACGTTGAAGGCGAACGTGTGCCCGAAGAAGACCCACTGCCAGGCCGGGAACATGCGCAGCGCGCCTTCGAGCGCGCCCATGTAGAAGTCCGGCTGCGAGTCGGCCGTCATGGCGACCGGGTTATACGGCCCGTACAGCCATATCGCGTTGATCTGGGTGAACGTCCCGGCCAGCGCTAGCGCGGCGAAGGTGAAGAAGAAGAATGCGCCGGTCTTCGCCATGAAGTACGGGTACATCGGGGCGCCGACGACGTTCTCGTTCGTGCGGCCCTTGCCCGGCATCTGCGTGTGCTTCTGATGGAACATCAGGAACAAGTGCACGGTCACCAGCGCCAGGATGAGGCCGGGTATCACCAGCACATGCAGGATGTACATCCGGGGGATGATGTCGTGGCCAGGGAACGGGCCGCCGAACAGGAAGTACGCCAGATAAGTGCCCACGATCGGGAAGGACTGCAAGATACCTTCGGTGATCCGCAGGCCCGCTCCGGACAGCAGGTCGTCGGGCAGCGAGTAGCCGAACAGGCCCTCGAACATGCCCAGGGTGAAGAGCACGATGCCGATCAGCCAGTTGATCTCACGCGGCTTGCGGTAAGCGCCGGTGAAGAAGACCCGGATCATGTGCGCCATGATCGCGGCCATGAATAGGTCCGCGGCCCAGTGATGGATCTGCCTCATGAGCAGGCCGCCGCGCACGTCGAAGCTGATGTTCAGGGTCGAGGCGTAGGCCTCGCTCATCCTGACGCCGCGTAGCGGGATGTAGGAACCGTGGTAGATGACGTCGGTCATGCTCGGCTGGAACCAGAGCGTCAGGAACGTACCGGTGAGCAGCAGGATGATGAACGAGTAGAGGATGATCTCGCCCAGCAGGAAAGACCAGTGGTCGGGGAAGATCTTCCGCAGAAGCACCCGCACGCCGCGGGCGCCGTGCAGCCTGTCGTCGAGGAATGTGCCGACGCCTCCCAGCGCCCGGTCGACGCTCATGACCGCTCCCAGAAGCTCGGGCCAACCGGCTCGTTGAAGTCACCCAGGGCGACGAGGTACCCCTGCGCGTCGACGCCGATCGGCAACTGCGGGAGCGGCCTGGTGGCCGGCCCGAAGATCACCCTGGCGCCTTGCGTGGCGTCGAAGGTCGACTGGTGACACGGGCACAGGATGTCGTGCGTCGTCTGGTCGTACAGCGCTGCCGGGCAGCCCAGGTGCGTGCAGATCTTGGAATAGGCCACGATGTTGTCCACCGTCCAGTTCGGAACCACCGTGTTGGGCGTCGTCGCCCCGCCCGGCCGGGCATTCGGGCCGAAGACCAGCTCGCCCGGCCGGAACTTGATGATGGTGACCGCGGCCTTCGCCATGGCATCGTCGTCGTCGAGGTAGCCCTCAGGCCCGACGCTGATGATCGAGCCGGGGGTGTTGAACTCTGCCGAGGTTATGGGCCGGCCCGTGCCGTACACCAGCAGCCGCAGCCCCTTGCGCCAGACCGTGTAGTCAAGGCTGGTGCCGGGCAGCGGACCGAGGTCGCGGAGCAGGAACACCGGCGCCACCGCGAGCGGGAGCGTCGCGAGCATCAGCGACCGCCGGACGATGGGGCGCTTGACGAACTGGCTCGCGTCAGCGCCCTCCTCGAAGGTCTCCTTGAACGCCGCGCGCTCTTGCGGAGTCGAGGCCATCGGATGCCGCTGCTCGGTGAGCTCGACATCCGGCATCAGGAGCCGGACCCAGAGCGTGGCGCCGATCCCCAGGAGCAGGAACATCAGCGCCATCGAGCCGCCGAGCGCCAGGTTGGAATGCAGCACGCTGGTGATCGATCCCACGCCGATCGTGGCGTAGAACACGAGGAAAGCGAATCCGGCCAGCGAGGCGATGATGAAGCAGGCCGCGACGACTTTCTCGGCCCGCTTCGCCCGGCGCGGGTCTTCCGGCTCGGCCGGCAGCTCCCGGACTACCTGGCGCCTGCCGTCACCTTCGTCGGCGGGCAGCAGCGTCCTCGCCGCCGCGGGCGAAGGCGTGCCGATGACCCGGTGCGGGCCGCCATGGCCTTCGGGGTCAGCAGCGCTGGCGCCAGACGGGGTGATCCCGTGGCTCTGGCCGCCCGTCAGGTACTCGGGCCAGGAGGTATCGCCCGAGTCTCCGGTGCCGCGCTGTCCTTCGGAGTTGGTGTCACTCATGAGCCTTCCCGTGCTTCGCAGTGATCCAGAGTGCCACTAGCACCATGAAAAAGAGCAGGCCGAGGAACGCCACCAGGCCCTCGGTCACTGGTCCGACCCTCCCCAGGCTGAACCCGCCGGGGTTGGGGAGCGCGCGGACTTGCGTGACGTAGGCGATGATGTCCCGCTTCTCCTGCGGGGTAACCGTGAGATCGTTGAAGGCCGGCATCGCCTCAGGCCCGGTCAGCATCGCCTCGTAGATCTGGGTCGGCGTTGAGTCGGTCAGTGCCGGCCCGAACTTGCCATTAGTCAGCGCGCCGCCGGCCCCTTCGAAGTTGTGGCAGGCCGCGCAGTTGGCGACGAACAGCTGCTGGCCCAGCCCGACATTGGCCCCGGCGCTGCTCACCTGGGCCGCTGACGGGATCGGCGGGCCGCCGCCAAGCGACTGTATGTAGGCCGCGAGCGCATGGATCTGAGCCGGGTTCGTGATGTGCAGCGGCTTCCGCACATTCTCGGCGCCGAGCTCAGCGGCCGGCATGCGTCCGGTGCTCACCTGGAAGTCGACCGCGGCCGCGCCGACGCCGATGAGGCTCGGTGCGACGCCGTTCTGACCCTCGGCGAACAGCCCGTGGCAGCTCGCGCAGTCCTCGACGAACAGGTCGCGGCCCTGCGCGATCTGCGCCGAGTTCGCAGTCGCCGGCGAGGACGCCGAGGCGTTGCCCCCGGTGATGACGGCGTAGGCGGCGCCGATTATGACGAGCACGAACGCCACGACGATGTAGCCCGCGGCCGGGTGCCGGCGCCTCGCGGTGATCCAGCTCACAGCTAAACCCCGTTCCCGCTCAGTGGATCAGGTAGATAGTGGTAAACAGACCAATCCAGACAACATCGACAAAATGCCAGTAATAGGACACAACGATGGCGCTGGTCTGTTGCTCGAGCGTGAACCGCTTGGCCGCGAAGGTCCTGCCGAGCAAGAACAGGAATGCCACCAGGCCGCCGGCAACGTGCAGTCCGTGGAATCCCTCGGTCAGGTAGAAGACCGACCCGTAGTTGCTGGATGCGACGGTTACGTGCTGGACATGGATCAGGCTCAGCCATTCCCAGCCCTGGCCGAGGTCGAAGTACAAGCCCATGAAGAAAGTGAGTACGTACCACTCGCGCAGACCCCACTTCGGCACATCCCAGATGTAGCCGCCGCGCCGGATCTGGTGCCGCTCGACGGCGAACACGCCCATCTGGCAGGTCACGCTGGACAGCAGCAGCACGATCGTGTTGATCGTGGCAAGCCTCAGGTCAAGGTGTGCTTGCGGCCACGGCTGGCCGAGGCCCTTGTCGACCGACCGGATCGTGTAGTACATCGCGAACAAGGCCGCGAAGAACATCAGCTCCGACGAGAGCCAGATGATGGTGCCCACGCTCACGAGGTTGGGCCGACTGGTAATCCCGCGCGGGGCTACCTCAGTAGATGCTGTGACCACGGGGCCATTATTACGACACCGCGTAGGCGTGCGTAGCCCGACCCCCCAGGTCGGTAGCATCCTGTGTCATGAAGGTTGTCGTGTATAGCCATGATGCCGATACCCGAGCCCGGGTGCGGCTTGCGATCGGCCGCCGTCCCGCTCCCGACGTGCCGGAGGCCGAGATCATTGAGGTCGCTACCGAGCCGATGTTGTTCCGGAAGCTAGACGCCGGCGAGGTGGACGTGATGATCTTGGATGGCGAGGCTCAGCCCGCGGGCGGGATGGGCATCTGCCGCCAGGCTAAGGACGAGATCTACAACTGTCCGCCGGTGCTGCTGATCATCGGCCGCCCCGACGATGGCTGGCTGGCGACCTGGTCACGGGCCGAAGCGGTCGTCAGCCACCCGATCGACCCGGTGGATCTGGCCAGGGAACTCGCCGTGCTGATGCGCCAGCGGTCAGCCGGCAGCGCAGTCGTCCAGGCCTAGGAAGCTCGCCGGCTACGGCAGCACGGGCCCGGCCTTTCTGCACCACAATGGAACCGGGCAGTCCCGTCTCGTGGTAGCCCGTCAGCCAGACCAGACCGAGGTGGCCGTAGATGGATTCACGTACAACCTGGCCAGCGCTGATCGGCGCGCTGATACGGGGTGAGCACCTGACGGCCGACGAGACGGCCTGGGCCATGAACGAGATCATGGATGGCGCGGCGACCCCGGCGCAGATCGCCGGGTTCGGCGTCGCGCTGCGGATCAAGGGCGAGACCGCCAGCGAGGTCACCGGCCTGGCCCAGTCGATGCTCGACCATGCCACGCCCATATCCATCCCCGGCCGGACCGTCGACCTGGTCGGGACAGGCGGCGACGGCGCCCGCACGGTGAATATCTCCACCATGGGCACGATCGCCGCGGCGGCCGCAGGCGCCCGGATGGTCAAGCACGGCAACCGCGCTGCCTCGTCAGCGAGCGGGACTGCCGACGTGCTGGAAGCACTCGGCGTGGTGATCGACCTGCCGGCCCCGGCGACGGAGCAACTCGTGGCGGAGATCGGCGCGGGCTTCTTGTTCGCGCCGCTGTATCACCCGGCGCTCAGGCACGTGATCGTCCCCCGGCGCGAGCTCGGCGTGCCGACGGTCTTCAACATCCTCGGGCCGGTGGCTAACCCGGCGCGGCCTGCCGCGCAGGCACTCGGTGTGGCCGACCCCCGGATCGGCCCGATCCTCGCCGGAGTGCTGGCGGCTCGCGGGTGCGCGGCGCTGGTATTCCACGGCGAGGACGGCCTTGACGAACTCACCACGACCGCGCCGTCCACCGTCTGGATCGTCCACGACGGGACGGTCAGCCAGACTTCCTTCGACCCGGCCGACCTCGGCATTCCCCGCTCGGTGCCCGTGGACCTGCTGGGCGGCGACCCTGCGCATAACGCTGACGTCGTGCGAGCCTTCCTGTCCGGAACCCCTGGCCCGGTGCGCGAGACAGCACTGCTGAACGCGGGCGCGGCGCTGGCTGCTGAGGCTGGCGTGGCCGGCCCGGACGCCTTGCCGTCGGCGCTGGCAGACGGCTACTCCCGGGCCGCGGCTGCGGTCGATTCCGGCGCGGCGGCTGACTTGCTGGACCGCTGGGTTAGCGGCAGCCAGCGGCTGGCCGCGAGCTAGCCGCGCTCAGGTTTCGCTGTAGCCGATCGCGAACGCGGCCTCAAGGTCGTGCCGCGAGTAGGTGCGGAACGCGATATGGGTCTCGGTGTGCGTCACGCCGGCGATCTTGTTCAGGGTGCCGGGAATCACGTCTCCGAGTTCCTCGTGCGCGCGAACCCTGACGATGGCGACGAGGTCGAATTCACCGGTTACTGAGTACACCTCGGTGACGGCCGGGATCTGCGCGATGGCCTCGGCCGTCTCCGGGATGCCGGCCACGTCTGTCTTAATGAGAACTATTGCGGTGACCACAGCTTCCTCCTGGACCTGGCGGGATCCTGCGCCCCGGCCGCGGCAGTAGCGTACGCCGCAGCCCGGGCCCGTGCTGAGTTAGCTAGCGACGCTGACAAGCCGGGGCGTTGCGGGGGGCCGCTAGCCGGCTGCGTAGTTAAGCAGCCCGGCTAGCACGTCGGCCGTCGCCCTGGCATCCGGCAGCGCGCGATGAGTCGGCGCGGTCTTAGCGCCGAAATAGTCCGCGAGTGTGCTGAGCCGGCAGTCGGGCACGTCGTCCGGGCTCAGCAACAGCCTTGCCAGGACGGCAGTATCCAGGACAGCTGCCCGCGGCCAGTTGATCCCGGCGCCTCCGCACGCTGCAGTCAGGAAGCTGATGTCAAAGGGCGCGTTATGCGCGACCAGCGCGCAGTCACCGGCGAATGCCAGGAATGCGCGCAGCGCTGCCGCAACCAGCGGCGCGCGGCTGACCATGGCGTCGGTGATCCCGGTCAGCGCCGCGATGTCGGCCGGGATCGGGCCAGTAGGACGCACTAGCGATGAGAATTCACCGGTGACCTGTCCGCCGGTCAGTCGCACGGCCCCGATCTCGGTGATCTCGCCCTGCTCATCCAGCCAGCCAGTGGTCTCGACGTCGACGACCACCAGGGTGAGATCTGCCCGGACTCCGATCACGAATTTCACGCTAGAGCCCGGTGCCGACAGTCCGGGAAAGGCGCGCCGTTCCCCCTGCCGCACGCCAGCGGGAAATAAAGGACACAACGGGAGAGTGTGCGAAGCGGTTGAATCCACCCTCGCGCCACTACTAAGGTCGTGCAGCGAGCCGTATCGCTTAGCAGCCGCCACTCGGCGGCGGCGACCGGCCCGTTCAGCCGAATCTCCGCTAGCTGGCCACCAGGCCGGCTGGAGAGCCGGGGACCCACCAGGCGGGCGCGCAGGCGCGATGCCCGCCAGGGGTGAATCGGCCCGGCCCCGAGCCGGGCGGTAGGGCAGGCTTCCACAGCCCGAACCCGTCAGCTAACCCGGTAGGCGGACAGTGGGAGAAGGAGCGTGTCGCGCAGGTGCATACGCCGCCGTCGGTTCGCAGGATCGTCAGGCAATGCGTCGCGGCTGCCACTGTCACGGTCTTCGCGGCGGGGCTGCTCTTGGGCGTGACGGGCAGCGCTGGCGCCGCACCGGCGCTGTCGATCAGCCAGGTTGAGGCGAGGCTCAAGGCAGACCAGCTCAAGGCAGACCAGCTTGACCAGCAGTACGACCAGGTCAAACAGGAACTCCAGGCCACAGATCAGCGGCTGGCTCTGATCGACAGGCAACTGGCGGCTGACTCCGTCCGGTTCGCTGGAATGCGTGACGAGATCGGCCGGATCGCGGTCGCCGACTACATGGACGGCAATATCAACTCCTCGATCGCGTTGTTTACCTCCGGTGACCCGCAGCGAATCCTGGACCAGTCGTCGATCCTGCTCGAGCTGTCAGACACCAACAATGCTCAGATCGAGCAGTTCCTCGCGGTGACCAGGCAGCTCAACAACACTCAGCTGGTCGCGCAGCGGACGAAGATCGGCATCCTTCAGCTGAAGGCCAACCTGGCAAAGCGGAAGGCTGCTATGACCAAGCTGGTGAACAGCGAGCAGTCGCTGTTGAACCGGCTGTCGCCGGCCGAGCAGATCGGGCTCGGCGCTGGTGGCGGGCAGACGGGCGGCCTTAAGTACACCGGGCCCACGTCGAGTCAGGCGGATAAGGCCGTGGCCTACGCCTACAAGCAGGTTGGCTGCATATATGTATACGGCGGCACCGGCCCGTGCCCCGACGGCTTCGACTGCTCCGGACTCACCATGGAGGCGTGGGCGAGTGCAGGGGTGTCCATTCCGCGGACCAGCTATGACCAGGAGGCAGATCTTCCCCAGGTCGATCTGGCCGCCGGAGACGTCACCAAGTACCTGCAGCCGGGCGACATCCTCGGGTTCGCCAGCAACAGCCACGTCGGCATCTACGTCGGCGGCGGGAAACTGATCGATGCGCCGCATACCGGCGCCAATGTCGAGCTGATCTCGCTGACCGGCTGGTACGCGCAAGAACTCGACGAAGCTGTCCGGCCGTAACTGAACGCGGCCAGGGTCGGCGAATCGCGTCGCAGCGAATCCAGTCGCCGGTGCAGGCTGGGGCGCGGTCGCCAGGCTGCCGATGCCGGCCCGTCGTCGCCAGGCTGCAGATGCCGGCCCGCCGTCGCGGCTGCGGATGCGGCCCGCCGTCGCGAGGCTGCGATGCCGGCCCGCCGTCGCCAGGCTGCAACGCCGGCCCGCCGTCGCCAGGCTGCGGATGCTGGCCCGCCGATCGTCCGTCACGTCGGCATCTTGTCCTGCGGCACCCTTAGCCGCCGCGTATGATCATGTCTTCCGCGACGGCGCCAGCCGCGAGCTCAGCAAGCTGAGCCCAGCTAGATGACTGCAGCCACATGACCAAGGTGCTAATCGTCAGCAATGACTTCCCGCCCCGCAGGGGCGGGATTCAGTCGTTCGTGCACGCACTAGCGGTCCGGCTGCCCGCTGATGGAGTCGTTGTCTACGCCCCCGCCTGGGAGGGCACCGCGGAGTTCGACGCTCAGCAGCCGTTCCCGGTCATCAGGCATCCTGGCTCGCTGATGCTGCCGCTGCCGTCGGTGGCAGCACAGGCTTGTGCGCTGCTCGCCGAGCACGGTTGCGACACCGTGTTGTTCGGCGCAGCCGCGCCGCTTGGACTGCTGGCGCCACGGCTACGCCGGGCCGGGGCCGGGCGCATCGTCGGGATAACACACGGGCACGAGTCCGGCTGGGCTGCGCTGCCGGGTGCCAGGTCACTGCTGCGACGGATCGGCGATGAGGTGGACGTGCTCACCTACCTGGCCGAGTACTTCAGGATCCGGCTCGCCACGGCGCTGTCGGCTGAGGCCGCAGGCCGGATGGTGAAGCTGGCGCCTGGCGTGGATCCAGCCGTCTTCTCCCGCGGATCCGGTGGCGCTCGGATCCGCCGCCAGCTCGGCATCGCAGCGGACCGCCCGGTGGTCGTCTGCGTGTCCAGGATGGTGCCGCGCAAGGGCCAGGACACTCTGATCAGAGCGTGGCCGGCGGTCCGCGCGGCAGCCTCGGGAGACCCGTTGCTGCTGCTGGTAGGCGACGGGCCGGACCGGCCGCGCCTGGAGCGGCTTGTCCGCCAGGCCGGAGTGAGTGACTCAGTTGTCTTCACCGGCCCGGTGAGCTGGGATGACCTGCCCGCGTACTACGACGCGGGCAACATTTTCGCCATGCCGTGCCGGACCCGGCGGGCTGGCCTGGACGTCGAAGGCCTTGGCATCGTGTATCTCGAAGCCTCAGCGACAGGGCTGCCTGTCGTCGGCGGCGACTCCGGCGGTGCACCAGAAGCAATCCTTGACGGCGAGACCGGCTACGTCGTGCCAGGCCGCAGCGAAGCGGCACTCGCCCGGCGCCTGGCCGAACTGCTGGCCGATCCGGCCGGGGCCGCAGCCATGGGGGAGAAGGGCCAGGCCTGGATCGACCGCGAGTGGACCTGGGACCTGGTGGCCGAGCGGCTGCAGCGCATTCTCGCCGGGCCACTGGCCCCGTAGCCTGCTTCCGGTTTACGGCATTTGCCCCTGTCGCATTCGGACTTAGCATCCGAAACTGTCTTCGTAAATCCGGCATAAGTATGGATAGCGGTGTGCCAGAGGGGCAGGATCGAGTGCTATGTCGGCAGCGGGCGGCATCCTAGGGCTCATGACGAGCAGCCATTTGCCGGAAACAGGAAGATTAGCGAGTATTGCGACGCTGGCCGAGCTCCTGTCCGCGGGAATCTCAGCCAGGCGCATCAGGACGTTGGTCAGTCGCGGCGAGCTGGTCCGGGTCGATCACGGCATCTACGCCCCCGCGGATCAGGTCAAATCGGTCACTGCCACCGACCGCGGTGCTCTCGCGCTACGTGCCGCTGCCAGGCTGATCCCGCTCGGCCCGCAGGCGGTGGCTAGTCATCACACTGCCGCTGAGCTTCTTGGCCTGCCTCTCCTTGGCCGCGTTCCGCCGGGCGTTGCGATCACGCGGATTCCGGGCAGCGGAAGCCGCGGGAGCTGGCCTGGCGTCCGTGTGCACAACGCTGACCTGCCGACGGATCACATCGGCCGGCAGATGGGCGTGCCGGTGACTACCGCGGCCAGGACGGTCGCCGACTTGGCCCGCATCTCGCCGTTCCGTGCGGGCGTTGTCGTCGCGGATTCGGCGTTGCGCCTCGGGCGTACGACAAAGCAGGAACTGGAGTCAGTCGTCGCTAGCTGCCGCCGCTGGCCTGGCGTGCAACGCGCAGCCGAAGTCATAGCGTTCGCCGATGCGCTCGCGGAGTCGCCGCTGGAATCCCTTGCCAGGGTCGCGTTCCGGGATTGCGGGCTGCCTCCGCCGCAATTGCAGGCGCTGCTGGGTGCCGACGGCCAGATCATGGCGCGGGTCGATTTCTACTGGGAGCGATTCCGCACCATCGCCGAGGCGGACGGCGAGATGAAGTACGACAACAAGTTCGCGGCGTCCCATCAGTTGCGAAGAGACGCGGACTTGCGGGATGCCGGCTTCGAGGTCGTGCACTTCGGCTGGCGCGACATCTACGACGCGCCGAACCAGGTAGCGCAGGCGATCAGGGCAGCATTCCGGCGCGGCGCGCGCGGCAGCCGACCGGGGCTGGTCCGTAGTGGCTGACCGGGCTGGCCAGCCTGCACCGCGGATTAGCTACGGCGTGTACAGCGCCTCGATGTCGGCGGCGAAGTCCCTGGCTACCAGGGCTCGCTTCACCTTCAGCGACGGCGTGATGTAGTCATTGTCGATCGTGAAGTCAGCAGGCAAGATCGTGAACTTGCGGATGGACTCTGCCCTGGACACTGCATTGTTGGCGTCGTCGACGGCGGCCTGGATCTCGGCCACGAGGTCGGGATCGTGAGCGAGGTCTGCGACCGTCGCCTCGGCAGGCTTGCCGTGCTGCTTCTTCCAGTCCTCGAAAGTCTCCGGATCCAGCGTGATCAGGCACGCGATGAATGGCCGGTTGTCGCCGACCACCATGCACTGGCTGATCAGCGGATGCGCCCTGAGCCGGTCTTCGAGAACAGCTGGCGCCACGTTCTTGCCGCCCGCGGTGACGATCAGCTCCTTCTTGCGACCGGTCACCTGCAGGAAGCCCTCGTCGTCAAGCGAGCCCAGGTCGCCGGTGTGCAGCCAGCCGTCGCCGTCCAGTGTCTCGGCGGTCGCCGCCTCGTTCCGCCAGTACCCGGTGAAGACCAGCCCGCCGCGCAGCAGTATCTCGCCGTCATCGGCAATCCTGGCGGTGACGGCTGGCAGCGGCTGGCCGACGGTGCCGACCTTGTTCCTGCGAGGCCGGTTCACTGTGGCCGCGGCCGAGCTCTCGGTCATGCCGTAGCCCTCCAGGACGGTGATCCCGACGCCCCGGAAGAAGTGGCCCAGCCGCTCGCCTAGCGGGGCGCCGCCGGACACCGCGTACTGGACACGGCCGCCAACCGCCGCTCGTAGCTTGCCGTAGACGAGGTGATCGAAGAGGGCGTGCCGAAGCCGCAGTCCTGCGCCTGGCCGGCCTGCCGCCATCGCCTCGCTGTACTCGACGGCGGCGGTCACCGCCGCGGCGAAGATCTTGCTCTTGGCCGGGCTGGCCGAGGCCTGCCGCTGCGCAGTGTTGTAGACCTTCTCGAACACCCGCGGCACTGCGAGCAGGAACGTCGGCCGGAACTCGCGCAGCCCGTCGGCGATGGTGGCCGTGTTCTCCCAGTGACCCAGGATGGCGCCGGACTCCAGGCATCCGATCTCGATGATCCTGGCGAAGACATGCGCGAGCGGCATGAACAGCAGTGTCGAATCGCCGGTGGTCTCGAACAGCTCGGGCAGCGCACCGTGCACCGCGTTGCGGACCGTGGACAGCAGATTCCGGTGGGTGAGCTGACAGCCCTTGGGCCGCCCGGTCGTGCCGGAGGTGTAGATGATCGTCGCGAGATCGCTGGCGCGCCGCCTGGTCCGGTGCTCCTGCAGCTGCTCATCGGTCACGGCGCTGCCCGTCGCAGCAAGCTCGTCGAGGCCGGTGATCCGCCAGAGCTGGCCGAGGTCTGGCAGCTGCTCCTTGAGCCCGGAGATGATCTCGGCGTGCTTGTCCGTCTCCGCGATGGCCGCCCGCGCGCCTGAGTCGGTGAGTATCCATTGCACCTGCTCGGCGGAGGATGTCTCATACACCGGCACGCTCACGGCACCAGCGGCCCAGATCGCGTAGTCGGCGAGTGTCCACTCGTACCGCGTCGCGGACATCAGGGCGACCCGGTCGCCCGGTTCGATGCCCGCCGCGATCAGTCCCTTGGCCAGGGCGGACACTTGCGCACTGAACTGGCCTGCGGTGACGTCCTGCCACTGGCCCCCGGCCGAGCGCCTGCGAAGCGCTACGTCATCCGGATCAGCGGCGGCGCGGCTGAAGACCACGTCTGCCAGCCCGGTGTCCTCGGGAATCTCGATGAGGGCAGGGATACCAAATTCGAGCACTGACCCTCCACTGGCGCGTTTCCATCCTGATCTTCTGGACGTTACCGCGCCGGCGGGCCAGCAACGCCTTCGGGCCGGCTGAGGCGCAAGCACCCGACTTGCCTAATGTGGGTGGATGCGGGTGCACGTGGTAAGCGACGTACACGGCCGGGCCGACGCCCTGCGGTTGGCCGGGCAGGGCGCCGACGCCTTGATCTGCCTTGGCGATCTGCTGTTGTTCATCGATTACGCGGACCACAGCCAGGGCATTTTTCCGGACCTGTTCGGCGCCGACCAAGCACGCCGGCTGGTCGAGCTGCGCGGGGCCGGCCGGTTCGACGAAGCGCGCGAGATGTCCGGTGCGTTGTGGGCGCAACTGGGCGGCGACCCGCGGCAGCACATCGAGGCAGCGGTCTCCCGGCAGTATGCCGAGCTGTTCTCGGCGATGCCGGTACCGTCCTATCTCACCTACGGCAACGTGGACCTGCCCAAGTTCTGGCCCGAGCACGTCCGGCCTGGCCAGCACATCCTGGATGGCGAACGGGTCGAACTAGACGGCTGGCGGTTCGGCTTCGTCGGCGGCGGGCTCAAGACCACGTACCGGACCCCGAACGAGCTTGACGATGAGGTATTCGCCGCCAAGGTCGAAGCGGTCGGCGAGGTCGATGTGCTCTGCTCACACATCCCGCCCGCGGTACCGGAGTTGCTCTATGACACGGTGGCACGCCGGATGGAGCGGGGGAGTGAGGCGCTGCTGACGGCGATCGAGCAAACTAGCCCGCGCTACCTGCTATTCGGTCACGTGCACCAGCCGTTGCAGAGCCGAGTACGGATCGGCGACACCGAGTGCATCAATGTCGGCCACTTCCGGGCCAGCGGGATGCCATACGTGCTGCAGTGGGATTAGTTGCCCAGGCCGCTTGGGCCGCCCGGGCCGCCCGGTCCGGTGTGAGCCGGGCTTAGAGGTACGCTCCGAGTCATGGCAGACAGGACCTCCTCGAGCATCACCGTGGCGGCTGGCCGGCCGACGGTCATGGGAGTGATCGCTGATTTCGAGGCCTATCCGGAATGGGCTACCGGCATCCGGTCTGCCGAGGTGCTGACAGCCGCTCCCGATGGCCGCCCGGACCGAGTCCGGTTCAGCCTGGACGCTGGCGTGATCAAGGACACCTATGTGCTGACCTACGCCTGGGACGGGGATGCTGCGGTCCGGTGGCAGCTGGATGAGGCCGGATCGGTTGTAACAGAGATGTCGGGGCAGTACCTGCTGGCCGAGGACAGCGGCGGCACGCAGGTTACCTACGAGCTGGCGGTCGGTACCCGGGTGCCGCTCGGACTGCTCAGACGGCGAGCCGAGAAGACGATCATCGATACCGCGCTGAAGGGCCTGAAGTCCCGGGCGGAGTCGGTGCAGGGCGCTGGTCGTGGCTGAGAACTCCCGGCGCCGCATGCAGGCGCGCGCGGACACAGGTGAGCGGCGCGAGGTGGCGGGGATGATACCTGGGGGACGATCAGGAAATGGTGAGATCGATGACTGACCAGCCCGGACCGCGCGACCCAGCGGAGCGGCGAGCGCCAGAACGCCAAGCAGCAGACCGGCAGGCAGCAGACCGGCGTGCAGCGGAGCGGCGTGCAGCGGAGCGGCGTGCTGCGGAGCGGCAGGATAGAGGCGCCGACGTGTTCGGCGACCTACAGCGCTGGTTCATCCGTCAGAGCGCCAAGAACATGCGCAGGGAGATCAGCGGGCAAGTGCGCCGGACGTTCAGCGGCAGCCGGGAGAATGCCGACGTCTGGGACACCGTCACGCACGAGATACCGCCTGAAGTCGGGGAGTCGCCTGAGTGCCAGTGGTGCCCGATCTGCCGGGCGGCTCGCCGGATGCGCGACTCCGGTCCGGGCATCGGCGGTCAGCTGTCGGGCGCAGGAGATGTCGTCGCGTCGGCGGTCCAGGACGCCATCAGCGCACTGGACTCACTGCTGGGCAAGGCGAGCGGGACCGGCAGAGATAGCGCGGGCAGGGACAGCGGGTCCAGGGACAGCGGGTCCAGGGACAGCGGGTCCAGGGACAGTGCTGCTCAAGACAGTGCTGCTCAAGACAGTGCTGCTCAGGCCAGTGGGCCCCAGCGAGGCGCTAGCGCTACCGGCCCTGATGACGGTCACGGCGCTTCGGGCTGGCCCGGGCCGGAGAGCTCAGCGCCAGGATCTCGCCGGGACCGGCCTGGCCTGGCGGGACTGGCTGATGGTACGGACTCAGCCGCGGACCAGATCCCGCCCGGCGCACCGGCTCGGGTGAACGGTTCTGCCCCGGCCAGCGAGCCAGCCGACCGGCTCTCGGCCGCGGCAGGCACCGAGCCGGACCCGTGGGGCACCGCTACCCGCGCCGGTGATGCTGGCCAGGACGCGAACGATGACGCCGACCCGGATGGCCCGGGCCACCAGTCAGGCGGGCCGGGGCATGAGCCTGACGATCGGGGTTGATATCGGCGGCACCAAGGTCGCCGCTGGCGTCGTCGACGAGAACGGGCGGATCGTCGAGAAGCTGAAGCGGGACACTCCCGCTGCCCACCCGGACAGCACCATCGACGTGATCGCGGCCACGGTGAACGAGCTGCAGGCCAGGCACGAGGTGGAGGCCGTCGGGATCGGCGCGGCGGGCTTCGTGGACCATACGCGCTCGACCGTGTTGTTCGCGCCTAACCTGGCCTGGCGCGACGAGCCGGTGAAGAAGCTGGTGGAAGAGCGCATCGGCAGGCATGTCATCGTCGAGAACGACGCCAACGCGGCAGCCTGGGCGGAGGCAAAGCTGGGAGCGGCGCGCGGCCAGGAGCACGTGCTGCTGATCACCGTAGGTACCGGTATCGGTGCCGGCATCGTGCTCGACGGCCGCCTGTACCGGGGCCGTTTTGGCTTGGCCGGGGAGCCCGGTCACTATCGCGTCGTCCCGGACGGCCGTCTGTGCGGTTGCGGCAACCGCGGCTGCTGGGAGCAGTACGCCAGCGGCAGCGCGCTCGTCGCCGAAGCGCGCGACTTCGCCCGGCGGATGCCGGAGGCCGCCTCCCGGCTGCTTGAGCTGGGCGGCGGCAGCTCGGAGGGCATCGACGGGCCTGCGGTGACCACAGCGGCGCGCGAGGGAGACGTAGGCGCGGTTCGCTGCTTCGACATTGTCGGCGAGTGGCTTGGCGCCGGCCTGGCGGACCTGGCAGCCATCCTGGATCCGGGCTGCTTCGTGATCGGAGGAGGTGTGTCCGAGGCAGGCGATCTGCTGCTCAGCCCGGCCAGAACCGCTTACCAGAACGGCGTCACCGGCCGCTCGCACCGCCAGCTGGCTGATGTGCGGCTAGCCGAGCTGGGCCCGGATGCCGGGCTGATCGGCGCCGCCGACCTGGCCCGCTACAGCTGACCCGCAAACCCCTCAGAGCACGGCGCCGTCGTCATCATCGTCGCGCTTCGGGCGGTCGCCGAGCTTGACGATGAGGGTAACGAAGCCCGCGACGAACGCGCCGACAGCAATGAACGCGGCAGTCGGCGAAACTGTCAGGCTCAGGGACAGGCTGACGATCAGGAGATATGCAGGGCCGCCGATGACCCCGACCCAGGCGGCCTTGGTGATCGGGTCGAGTCTGGCAGGCGGGGGCAGCGGCACGGGCACGTACCGCTCGTCGCCTTCTTCCGGTGGCGAGTAGTTGCGCGGGTCCGTGGCGTGCCGGATCACCCGGCCGCGATCGGCGGGCTGACACGTATCCGGCCTCAGGTCGGGCCGGTCGCGGGAAACCAGCGGATCGGCGCGGTCAGCTGAGCCCGGATCGGCTGTACCTGGTCCGGGTACTGGCATCCCGGGCAGATCCTCGCTCGACGGCCAAGGATGCTTGGTCTGTTCCAGGTCTGCCGGGACGTCGAACCGGGCGATCAGGTCACGCCAGGCCGCCTCATCGCCGCTGACCTCGCCGCCGATGTCCCCGGGTCCGCTCATCCGCCGTCATTCCCTGCCTGTTGGTTCCTTGCTAGCGCTGGCGCCACCTGTTGATTCCCGGCTTGCCTGACTATGTATCCGGACGAACCTCAGACTGCCGGCAAATATTGCCTCCGCATCGTTATCCAGTGTGGCTACGTGGTAGCTGTTGGCCAGTTCCTCCACTTCGAGCTGGCCTGGCCGGAGAGCGGCGCTCAGCAGCTTGAGGCTAGCCGGGCCCACCACGTGGTCGACGGTGCTGTGGTACACCAGCACCGGCTGGGTCACCTCGGCCAGGTGCTGCTGGGTCGACTTCCACAAGCCGGGCAGAGTCGCGGCAGCCTTGGTTGGCGTCCGGTCGTACCCAGCCTCCTTCGCCTCCGGGTTCTTGATGTCGCTGGCGATGCCCTTGACAGACGGCACCAGCATCTTCAGCACTGGCGCGATAGCGAACACCAGCTTGTTATCGGCCGTGAGGGACGGATTGACCAGGACCAGGCCACGGACTGCGCCGTCACTGCGCTCGGCCAGTCGCAACGCCAGGCAGGCCCCCATTGACAGCCCCATCAGGAAGATCTCGTCACAGCGGGACTGCATCTCGTCAAAAGCCCTGGCGACCTCGGCGAACCAGTCTTCCCACCGGGTCCTGGCCATTTCCTGCCAGGTCGTGCCGTGCCCGGGCAGCCTCGGCAGCGATACGGTGAGCCCGGCGCGGGCAAGATACTCAGCCCACGCCCGCAGTGACTGCGGGCTACCGGTAAAGCCGTGACAGAGCAGAACGCCGGTCGGCCCGCCGTCGTGGGCGTACGCCTCTGCGCCTGGCATCACTGGCATGTGTCGATCCTCTCCGGGCAGCACCCGGCGACCCGGGCTCCTTCCCGAATCGTCGCATGCCGGGCTCTGCGGCCGCACACGGTTAGCTGCCTGAGCACTGCCAGAGCGTCTCGGCATTCTTGTTATCGCCGGATCGCCCGTGACGTGGGAACATATGGGCGTGTTCTATTGGGTGGTCAAAGCGATTATCGGCCCGTTCCTGCGGCTGATCTTCCGGCCGTGGTCCGAAGGCACGGACAATGTGCCACGGACCGGTCCGGCCATCCTGGCCAGCAACCACCTCTCGTTTTCCGATCACTTCTTCGCGCCGCTGCCGCTGCCGCGAAAGGTAATATTCCTTGCGAAAGCAGAATATTTCACTGGCCGCGGCCTGAAAGGGCTGCTCAGCAAGGTGTTCTTCAGCGGGATCGGGCAGATCCCGGTCGACAGGACCGGCGGTGCCGCCAGTGAGCGAGCGCTCCGTGCGGGCCTTCGCGTGCTCGCCGCCGGAGAGTTGCTCGGCATCTACCCCGAGGGCACCCGGACACCGGACGGGCGGTTGTATCGCGGCAAGACCGGTGTTGCCCGGCTGGCGCTCGAGGCTAAGGCTCCGGTAATCCCGACTGCCATGGTCGGCGGCTTCGAATTCCAGCCGCCGGGCAAGCTCGCCCCGCGGCTGACCATCAGGCCTGGAGTGCGATTCGGCAAGCCGCTCGACTTCTCCCGGTACTACGGGCTCGAGCAGGACAGGATCGTTCTCCGGGCCGTCACTGACGAGATCATGTATGAGGTCATGAAGCTATCCGGGCAGGAATACGTCGACGAGTACGCTCAGCGCGCCAAGGGTCGGCTGACTAGCGCGCTGCGCCGTGAGACGGTCCCTGCCCTGCGTGCGGATGCCCGGCTGAGTGAAGCAGTGACCGCCGGGCCCGACCCGGACGACGATTAGGTCCTAACCGCGCCAGCCCATCGTCTGCCGGACTGCGCTTCGCCAGCGCTGGTGTGCGGCTTCGTCCCGCGGACCAGGGGTGAATCGCTTGTCCAGCTGCCAGGTCGCCGCAAGTTCGTCGCGCGAAGACCACACGCCGGTCGCAAGCCCGGCCAGGAACGCGGCTCCGAGCGCGGTTGTCTCGGCGACCAGCGGGCGCTCAACCGGGCGTTGTATCTGGTCGGCTTGCAACTGCATGAGCAGGTCATTCACGCTTGCGCCGCCGTCGACCCGCAAGGCCGGTTCGCCCTCACCGGAGCTTCCGCCCTCAGCAGCCTCGCTGGCCGTACCAGATCGTGAGGCAGCCTCAGCCGTCATCACGTCAACAACGTCCCGTACCTCGAATGTGATGGCCTCAAGCGCCGCCCTGATCAGGTGCGCTCGGGTCGTCCCTCGAGTGAGACCGAATATCGCGCCCCTGGCTGACGGATCCCAGTCCGGCGCGCCGAGCCCGGTCAGTGCCGGGACAAACACGACGCCGCCCGCATCGGGCACGGACCGCGCCAGCGCCTCGCTCTGCCCGGCACTGTCGAGCATGCCTAGCCCATCCCGGAGCCACTGGATCGCGGCCCCGGTCACGAACACCGACCCCTCCAGCGCGTAGGTCAGCGCGCCGGACGGTTCCAGCCAGGCAACGGTCGACAGCAGGCCAGCGTCCGACCGCACTACTCGCGATCCTGTGTTCACCAGCACGAACGAGCCGGTCCCGTAGGTGCACTTCACCGCGCCAGGCTCAAAGCACGCCTGCCCGAACAATGCCGCCTGCTGGTCACCCGCAATCCCGGCGATCGGCACCGCCAAGCCGAGGAACGAGGCCGGGTCGGTGTGCCCGATCACCCCGGTAGACGGCACCACCTCGGGCAACGCGTGCGGCGGCACGCCGAACAGCGAGCACATCTCCGCCGACCACTGACCCGCCTCGATATCGAAAAGCAGGGTCCGGGAGGCGTTCGAGGCATCGGACACGTGCCGGCGCCCGCCAGTGAGCCGGGCGATGAGATAAGAATCGACGGTTCCGACGGCGAGCATTCCGTCCGCCATGCCTGCCCAGATGTCCGGCTCGTTCTCAGCCAGCCAGGTCAGCTTCGTCGCAGTAAAGTACGGGTCGATCCGCAGCCCGGTGACCGCGGCCACGCGCGGCTCGTGGCCATCGGCTCGCAGCCGTTCGCATATCTGTGTCGTCCGGCGGTCCTGCCAGACAATCGCCCGCCGGGGCGCGGCGAGCGTGCTCTGGTCCCAGACCACTGCGGTTTCCCGCTGGTTGGTGATGCCCACGCAGGCCACCGCGGGGGAGCCGGCTGAGCTCAGCGCTTGCGAACAGGCGCTGAGCGTCGCCTGCCAGATGCCCTCGGGCAGATGCTCGACCCAGCCGGGCTGCGGGAAATACTGCCGGAATTCCTGGTATCCGCGGCCCGCGACGGTGCCCGAATCGGCAACGATGAGAGCCGTGACTCCGGTGGTGCCGGCGTCGATTGCCAGAACGCTCATGGGCACTAGTCTGACGGATTAGGAACGCGAGAAAGGGTAGGCATGCGAGTCGGAGTCCTCACCGGCGGCGGTGATTGTCCCGGACTGAATGCGGTAATCCGCGCGGTCGTGCGGACCGGGGTAGCTGATCACGGTTTCGAGTTCATCGGCTTCCGGGACGGCTGGCGTGGCCCGCTCGAAGGCGACACGATGGTCCTGGACGTGAACACGGTCCGCGGCATCCTGCCGCGTGGCGGCACGATTCTGGGCTCGTCCAGGACGAATCCGAGCCACGAGTCCAACACGGTCGACGGCAAGACCGGGATCGAGCGGGTCACGGAGAACCTCGACAGCCTCGGCGTCGACGCCCTGATCGCGATCGGCGGCGAGGACACTCTCGGAGTCGCCAGGAAGCTGTACGAGGCCGGCGGCAAGGTCGTCGGCGTACCCAAGACAATCGACAACGACCTCGGCGGCACCGATTACACCTTCGGCTTCGACACCGCGGTAAACATCGCGATGGAGGCCATCGACCGGCTGCACACCACGGCCGAGAGCCATCACCGCGCTCTGATCGTCGAGGTGATGGGCCGCCATGTGGGCTGGATCGCGCTGCACGCGGGCATGGCCGGCGGGGCGAACGTCATCCTGATCCCGGAGAAGCCATTCGACGTCGACCAGGTCTGCGAGTACGTGGAGCACAGGTTCCAGACCAGGTACGCGCCGATCGTCGTGGTGTCTGAAGGCGCGCACCCGAAGGTCTCGGTTGAGGCAGCCGGCGACGGCGACGAGGAGGTGGACGCATTCGGGCACGTCCGGCTCGGGAATCGCGGCATCGGCCAGCAGCTTGCCGACGAGATCGAGCGGCGGACCGGTAAGGAGGCGCGCTGTGCCGTCCTCGGCCACATCCAGCGCGGCGGCACGCCGACGGCCTTCGACCGGGTGCTGGCGACGCGGTTCGGCGTGCAAGCGATCCATGCGATAGCTGACGGCGCTTTCGGCTCGATGGTCGCGCTGCACGGGACTGACATCGTCAGGGTGCCGCTTGCCGACGCTACTGACGAGCTGAAGCTGGTTCCGCCGGAGCGGTACGCCGAGGCAGAGGTCTTCTTCGGCTGACAAATCCGGCCCGCTCGCGGCGACGGCCGGCGCCGCGGCCGGTGCAGGCAGGTCAGGTCTGGCGGGCCCTGAACGCAGCCGCCTTGACCCTGTTCTGGCATGCGGTCGAGCAGAACCGGCGCGTCCCGTTCCTGGAGACGTCGATGTAGACGCGATCGCAGTGCGGCGCTGTGCACACGCCGAGGCGCCGGTACATGTCGGTGCCGAGCACGACGGCCAGGCCGGTCGCGCAGCCTGCTGCCCAGCCCTGCGCCAGCGAGTCACTCTTACCGTGGAAATGCAGATGCCAGGGCTCGCCGTCGTGCCGGTCAAGCTGCGGCCTCGCGCCGGTCTCGGCCAGCATCTCGTTCACCATGCGGGCAGCGGTGTCCAGCTGGTCCGCCTCAGCGGCCTCGAACACCTCGCGCAGCCGGGCTGCCGTCTCAGCCAGCTCGGTTGCCTCTGCGCCGGTGACCTGACGCGCGGACGGCTGCCCGGTCCGTAGCGCCGCAGTCGTTGCAGCGCGGGCGGCCTCGCCGGTCGGCGGCTGATAGCTGCGGCCGTGCTCATCGCCCGCTGTCAGCGTGTTCACCAGGCTGACAGCGACTGAGACGACAGCATCCACGTGACTGTCGAAATTCACTTGACCAGTTACACCCTGTTCGTTAAGTTGTGACTGCTAAAACTCTATACGACAGTGACGCGATCGCGCAGAAACCGCGCGATCGCGCGTGCCGCAGGAAGCGAGGAACCATGTCCGGAGCAGACAGTCAGACAGTGACCGAGTCGATCACGCCCGCGGTGGCGCGTGCGTGGATCGAGCGCTGGGACGCCCAGCAGCAGGACTATCTGCCGGACCGCGAAGACAGGTTCACTGCCCTGATCGACGCCGTCGAGGAAGCAGCCGGCCGCCCGGATCCGCTAGTGCTCGACCTCGGCAGCGGCCCTGGTTCGCTCAGCGTCAGGTTGCTGCAGCGCATCCCGGCCGCCACCGTGGTTGCGATCGACGCTGATCCGCTGACGCTGGGTCTCGGCCGGGCTGCCTGGCGCGACGTGCCCGGGCTCCGGTTCGTCGATGCCGACCTGCGTTCTCCGGGCTGGCCGGCCGGCCTGGATCTGGACCGGCAGGCCGATGCCGCAGTCAGCACCACAGCACTGCACTGGCTGACAGGGTCCGCGCTGACCGCGCTGTACGCCGAGCTCGCGACCGTGCTCAGGCCCGGTGGCCTGCTGCTGAACGGCGACCAAATGCGCGAGGACGACTGGCAGCCAACGCTCGTCAGGCTCGGCAGGGCGCTGCTCGAGCGCGAGGAACGGCGCCGGTTCCCGGGCGGCCACCCTGAGTCGTGGACGGACTGGTGGGAGTCGGCTGCTGCCGATCCGGTACTCGGGCCGCTCGTCGCTGAACGCGATGCGCGGCACGTCGACTCTGCACACCACGGCTCGCCTGCAGGCCGCCTTGCCGTTCACGTGGCCGCGCTTCGGTCGGCGGGTTTTGCGGAGGTGGGCACGCTGTGGCAGCGCGGGGAGAACCGGCTGCTGTGCGGCGTGCGGCCCGCCGCCTGAGGCGGGCACCGGCCGCCGCGAGGTGGCAGACTGAGGTGGTGTCCGCGCTGCCTGTAGCCCGCCCAGCTGACCCCGACGTCGCGGGCGAGCTCAATGAGCCGTGCGTGCTGCTCAAGCTAGGCGAGATCGTCCTGAAGGGCCGCAATCGCCAGCAGTTCGAGCGCCTGTTGCACGAGAACATCAGGCGCGCCGTGCGCGACCTTGGGATCGAGGTGCGGGTCTGGCAGCGCGAGGGCGTCATCGTGGTCCGCGTCGCCGATGCCGAGAAGGGCGGCCTGGTCGCTGAGGCCGCCGTCGACCTGGTGGCTGAGCGGCTGACCTACGTGATGGGACTGGCCAGAGTCTGCCGCGCGGTGCGAGTCGCGAAGGATCCTGAGGCTGCAACCGCGGCGGCTGTGAGGCTCGTGGCCGGATGCCCTGGCTCGTTCGCGGTCCGCGCCCGCCGGCGGGACAAGCGCTTCCCGATCACGTCAGCGGAGCTTGCTGTGCAGATCGGCAGCCGGATCCGGGAGGTGTACGGCTACCCGGTTGACTTGCGGACACCGGACACAACCGTCTTCGTGGAAGTCGACCAGCGCGAGGTTTTCGTCTTCACTCAGGGCTGGCCGGGCCAGGGCGGGCTGCCAGTCGGGATGAGCGGCCGCGGCCTGGTGCTGATGTCCGGCGGGATCGACTCCCCGGTGGCCGCATACCGGATGATGCGCCGCGGCCTGCGCTGCCACTTCCTGCATTTCTCCGGGATGCCGCTGACCGGTCCGGAGTCGGTGTACAAGGCTTACGGCCTGGCCCGGCAGCTGGACCGGTACCAGACAGACTCGCGGCTGTTCGTCGTGGCGTTCGGGACAGCGCAGCAGCGGCTTGCCACCTCAGGGGCGGGCCGGCTGCAGATCGTCGCTCAGCGGCGGCTGATGCTGAAGACGGCCGCTGTCCTCGCGCGCCGGTTGCGGGCCGCGGCGCTGGTGACCGGCGACTCCCTTGGTCAGGTCAGCAGCCAGACCCTGACGAACATCACCGCGCTCGACGACGCGGTCTCGCTGCCGATTCTCAGGCCGCTGATCGGGTTCGACAAGTCCGAGATCATGGCTGAGGCGCGGCGCATTGCCACGCTGGCGATCTCCGAGCTGCCAGACCAGGACTGCTGCTCGCTGCTAACGCCGCGCCAGGTGGAGACCAAAGCCCGGATCGAGGATTTGCGCAAGATCGAGGCCCGCATGGACGCCGACGACCTGGCTGAGGAACTCGCTGCCGCGGCGCAGGAACATACCCCGAGACGTCAGGCGGCGTCGTAGCTGCGGTGGTGCGCCACCCGCGCCAGCCGACCCTCCCAGATGACCGCATCTCCGCCGAGCCGGGTCAGGACGCCTCCGCTCGCCAGCAGCAACCGCGTCCCCGGGCTGACGGCAACTGCGCTGACACCGCTGCCAAGGCCGGACCGGATGGCTACGACGTCGCGCCAGCCGGCAGCATCCGCCAGGAGGATCAGCCCGGTAGCAGCCGCATCGGACGATGTCGCCGTGACCAGGAGCGTGCCATGCGGGCCGGCTGACAGCTGGCCAGGGAAGGCTCGCGGGCCTGGCGCGAGCCGCGTCCATCGTTCGCCGTTCCAGTGCACTAGCACGAGCCGGGCGACGCCGGTGCCGGGCTCGTCACCCAGGATCCACACGTCGCGCTTCGAGATTGCGAGCACGTCACTCACGACAACGCCATCCAGAACGCTGCCGGTGCGCATTTGCTGCCATGTCCGGCCGTCGAAGCGGAGCACCGAATCCGTCCTCGCGCCGGCCGCGATGGCCCAGATGTCACGGCCCGAGATAGCGCTGGCGCGGTAGATCGGCGCAGCTCTGCCGGTAACGGGCCGCCAGGTCCTGCCATTGAAGTGCCAGGTCCCGGTTCTGTTGCCAGCCGCAACCGTGCCGAACACCCAGACATCGTCAGGGGAGATCGCCGTCAATCCGGTGATCGTGTCGCCGCTGCGCCACGGAGAGCTAGCTGCCAGCTGCGTGCCGTTCCAGTGCAGGACGTAGCCGCCATACTCGCTGGCGGCCCAGATGTCGGTCGGAGACGGCGCGCTCGCCTCGCTGATGAATCCGGTGAGCCCTGACGGCAACGCAGACGGCGTCATCGAGGCACCGTCCCAGCGCTCAGCTATCGGCGTGCTGGAGCCGCCGGGGTTGGTCCCGCCGAAGGCCCACGCCTGCCGCTTGCCGGTGACGACGATCGCCGAGTATCCAGAGGCATTCTCCGGAGCACCGAAATGGCTGCTGACCACAACCCGGAACGCGGGCGCGACGCTCCTGTCGGCAGACCGGTCGTGATGGCGGATGCTGACAGCGCCAGGCGCCGCCTGCCGTGCCAACGCCGGGACCGCCGCACCGGTCACCGCCAGCACGGGTACCAGGCCGGCCACGGCCGCAGTGGAGCGGATCCTCAGCATCGACGTCCCCGCGTGTCCAGCCAGAACTCCTCGTTCGCATGTGCGCAACGTTCAGGTCAAGGCTTTACCAAGATACCTGGAAGTGGTAGGTATCGGGACCGGATCATCTGAGCGTGCTAGCCCCTGTGGCATGCGTTAGCTCCGGGGGTGAGCGACATGCGAATCGGCTTGCAGATTCCGGACTTCAGCGGGGCGGGCGGCGCCCAGCAGCTTGGCAGCCAGCTGGCTGCGGTTGCCAGGACCGCGGACGACGCGGGCTTCGACAGCATCGCGGTCATGGATCACTTCTTCCAGATTTCCATGATCGGGCCGCCCGAGCAGGACATGCTCGAGGCCTACACGACGCTCGGTTACCTGGCTGGCTGCACGTCCCGCGCGCGGCTGCTGACGCTCGTGACTGGCGCGGTGTACCGGCTATCCGAGCGTCCTGGCCAAGATCGTGACGACGCTTGACGTGCTGTCCGGCGGCCGTGCCTGGCTGGGCATCGGCGCCGCCTGGAATGAGGAAGAGTCACGCGGCCTTGGCATCCCGTTCCCGCCCGTCGCCGAGCGGTTCGAACGCCTCGAGGAGACGCTTCAGATCTGCCTGCAGATGTGGCGCGGCGACGAGTCGTCCCTTCGACGGCAAGCACTACCAGCTGCAACGGCCGCTGAACCATCCGCAGGCGCTGTCGAGCCCGCACCCGCCGATCATGATCGGCGGTTCTGGCGAACGGAAAACCCTGCGGCTCGTCGCGCGCTACGCCCAGGCCTGCAATCTCTTCGCCGGTCCCGAGCTGGGCCGCAAGCTGGACGTGCTGCGGGCACACTGCGAAGCTGAGGGCCGCTACGTACGACGAGATCGAGAAGACCTGCTACTTCATCTTCGACGTGGGCGAGCGCGGCGAGCGGGCCGCGGAGGTCGTCGACCAGCTGGGCTCGGCTCGCCGAGATGGGCTTCGACATGGCGATCGGGGCCGTGGCCGGGGTCTGGAACCTGCGGCCGCTGGAGGTCATCGGCAGTCAGGTGATCCCGGCGGTCGCCGCTCTCTGAGGCCGCACGGGACGCGCCGGAAGCCGCGCTGGTCCCGGCAGCGCCACCCGGCAGTCACCGCCGCGCTTGCGTTGCCTGCGCCCGCGAGGTTCCCGGTGTCCGCTACTGGCCGCGGCGCCGGCGTGAGCGTCCGGCCGAGCAGTTGCGGCAGGCTGGCGACCATGTCGGCCAGTTCACGGATGTCCTCGCCGGTGAGCGCCTGATCGCCGTCGCACATCGCGGCCGCAGGGTGCGGATGCACGTCGACGATGATGCCGTCGGCGCCCACGGCGATCGCCGCCCGGCTCAGCGGCAGCACCAGGTCACGCCGGCCGCCCGAGTGCGACGGGTCGACGATGACCGGCAGGTGCGACAGCCGCTGGGCTACCGGAACGGCGCTGATATCGAGGGTGTTCCTGGTAGCGGTCTCGAACGTCCTGATCCCGCGCTCGCACAGGACGATGTCGAGGTTGCCGCGCTGGGCGATGTACTCGGCCGCCATCAGCCATTCCTCGATGGTGGCGTTCATGCCGCGCTTGAGCAGCACCGGCTTGTTTGCCGAGCCGACAGCCTGCAGCAGCGTGAAGTTCTGCATGCTGCGCGTGCCGACCTGGAGCATGTCCGCGTAGGAGCTGACCAGGTCGACTGAGGCGGGGTCGATGACCTCGGTGACCACCGGCAGGCCGGTCTCCGCCCTGACGTCCGCCAGGATGCGCAGCCCGCCTCGCCCAGGCCCTGGAACGCGTACGGCGAGGTCCTGGGCTTGAAGGCGCCGCCGCGCAGCAGCGAGGCTCCGGCTGCCTGGGCCATGCGCGCCGAGGTCAGGGTCTGCTCTGCGGTCTCGACCGTGCACGGCCCGGCGATGACGGTCAGGTGGCCTGGCCCGATGGGCACGCCGCCGACTGTGATCACCGACCGGTTCGGATGATGCTCGCGGCTCACCAGCTTGTACGGCACCGAGATGCGGACGACGTCGCTGACGCCGGGGTAGCTGCGCAGGTTCAGCGCGCCGAATTGCTCGACGTCACCGACCAGACCGATGATCGTGCGGGACACGCCCCGGCTGACGAATGCCTCGCCGCCGGCCGCGGTGACCAGGTCGACGATTGCGTCAACGTCACTCTCGGTGGCCTCGGGGGCCATCACCACCACCATTGCGTCATCCTCCTCGTCCCATCATGACGAAAGCCCCGGACCGATCTCGGCCCGGGGCTTAACTGAGTGTCGCCTTGCGTCAGCGCAGAGTCTGGCGGGCGACCGTCCCTGGGCCGGGCCGGTAGCCAAATCCAAACCAATACTCGATACGCACGAGGGCAAGCGTAGCGCACTGGGCAGCCCATGTGCTGCACGGTGGGTGCGGCCAAGGCACTGCGGGCGGGGTGGCAAGATAGCTGCACCTGCGGGACAAGGGGTCGGGGTCGCGGCACGGCCTGGCGCGACAGCGGAAAGGGGCAGGTCGGCGGGAGATGATGCAGCCCGATACTGGTGCGCGCGAACTTGGCGAGCGCGAGCAGGGCTTGCAGGCACCGGGGCCGGAGCAGCGGGTGACTGACGACCACCGCGGGCCTGGCGGCGACGGCATCTCGGTCGGCGCCGGAGCGGCTGATCGGCAACCGGCGCTGCCACCTGGCCAGTACATTCCCCGGACCCTGCCGGTGCTGCATTACGGCCCGGTCCCCACGTTCAAAGCACAGACCTGGGACCTGCGCATCCTTGGCACCACCGAATCCGGCACCGAGGTCAGGCTGTGCTGGGAGGACGTCGCGGCGCTGCCGGTGAGCGAGGTCACAGCGGACTTTCACTGCGTGACGAAGTTCACTGTGCCCGGCATCCGCTGGGCGGGCGTGCTGGCCGCTGAGATCCTGCACCGCTACCCGCCGGCCGCTGCCGTGACGCACGTGATGATCTGGGCGGAGTTCGGCTACAGCGCCAACATCCGGATCGGCGACTTCGCGGCAGAGGGCACGCTGCTCGCTACGCATCGCGACGGCGCCAGGCTGACCCCCGACCACGGATACCCGCTCCGGCTGGTCGTCCCCACGCTGTATGCGTGGAAGAGCGTCAAGTGGGTCCGTGCCATCGAGTACCTGACCGCCGACCGGCGCGGCTTCTGGGAGGAACGCGGCTACCACAACGTCGCTGACCCATGGCAGGAGCAGCGATATTCATACCAGGAACGGGCAGGTGAGGGTCCGCCGCTCTGACCCCGGCGCGGCCAGGACCGGGGTAACCTAACCGCCGTTCCCGCCTCCGCCAGCCAGACCGGCGAACAGGCCGATATTGATAGTGATCGTCGACCCCTTCGGAGCCTGCCCGGTCGGTGAGTAGCTGACCACCTTGTGCCCGGGACCGTACTGGTTCTCCGTCACCGCGAAGCCAGCCGAGGTGAGCTCTTGCTCAGCCTGGTTGACGTTCAGGCCCTGCACATCCGGAACGTTCACCATCGCCGGTCCTGCCGACACCCAGACTGTCACCACCTCGCCGCTGGCAATCGGCGTGTTAGCGGCGGGGGACTGCCGGATGATAGTGCCGGACGGCTCCGAACTGCTGGTCGCCGTTTCCGGGTCGATGCTGTAGCCGCCTGCCGACGCGGCGCCCTGGGCCGCGCTGAGCTGCTGCCCGACGAAATTCGGCAGCGGCTGACCACTGCTGACCGTCAGCTGCACCGGCTTGTTCTGCGGCCACCGCTGACCAGCGACCGGGTTCGTCGAGAGCACGACGCCCGCCGGGATCGTGGTGGAGGTCTGATAGGCCGGCTGGCCCGGCGTCAGTCCGGCGGCTCGGAGGTCATGGTCAGCCTGGGCCAGCGACTGCCCGGTGACCTGCGGCACCGTGTCCACGACGGGTCCGAGGGACGGGATGATCGTGACGGTACCGCCATGCTTAATCTGAGCCCCGGCGGCCGGATCGGTGGAGATGACCTGACCGGCCGGTACCGCGTCGCTGTGCCGGGCGGTGTCGGTGACAACGGTGAGGCCGGCGTTGCTCAGATCAGCGCGAGCGTTGCTGACCGTTAGGCCGGCCACCGACGGCACGCTGAAGTACTGGCCACTGGCTATCCACCAGGCACCGAAGCCGATTACCAGGACTGCCAGGACGATCAGGATCCGCTTGCTGAACAGCCAGCGTTGCAGGAACGGATCGTGATACCGGCGCTGCCTGCCGCTCCGACCGCGGCCGGGGTAGCTGGCGTGGTCGGAGGTAAAGTCCCGCTCGTAGCCCGCCGGGACGATCAGGGTGTGGTTCTCCGAATATCCGCTGCCGGGCTGGGCGGGGTAACCGCCGGACTCCGAGTGCCCGCCGTTACCGCGCACGGGGCCGGTACTGTCCATGCCGGGCCCGGCATGAGCAGCAGTCCTGCCGTTCGCCAGCGACCCGTTAGTCAGCGACTGGGTGTCCTGCGTGCGGCCGTCCAGCAGGATCTCGCCAGTCACCGGGGCGCCTGAGGCCGTGCCTGCGCCGGCTGGGCCTGCGCTGTCAGCCGCTGGCCACGAGCTACGCTCGCCCGGATCCTGCGCGCGGCCCGGATTCTCGGGGAGCGGCATGCCCCGGCGCACCTCGGTGATGGCCTTCAGGTAATGCCGCGCGTCCGGCGGCCGCAGCTCCGGGTCGCGCGATGTGCCGAGCGCGACGAGCGAGTCGAGTGCCGAGGGCAGTTCCGGCACTAGGCTCGACGGGGCCGGGACCACGGAATTGACGTGCTTGTAGGCCACCGCGAGCGGAGACTCGCCGGTGTGCGGTTGTACGCCCGTGAGCATCTCGAACAGCATCACGCCGGCCGCGTAGACGTCGCTGCGCTGATCGGAGGAGTTGCTGGCGACCTGCTCAGGCGCCAGGTAGGCGGCAGTCCCGATCAGCAGGCCGGTCTTGGTGTGGCTGACCCCCGCTGCGGCCCGCGCCAGGCCGAAGTCGGCGACCTTGACCGACTTTCCGTTGCCGAGCAGTACGTTCTCAGGCTTGACGTCCCGGTGGATGATGCCCGCGTCGTGCGCTGCCGCCAGGCCGGCCAGCACGCGCTCGATGATGTCGAGCGCCTCGCGCGGGTTGCAGCCGGCCACGCGCGACAAGCAAGTCGCGCAGTGTCGGGCCCGGCACGTACTCCATCGCGATGTAATGCAGGTCGCCAGTGGAGCCCTGGTCGAAGACAGCCACCACATTCGGGCTTGACAGCCTGGCGACCGAGCGCGCCTCGCTGATGAAGCGCCCGACGAAATCCTGGTCGCGCGCCAGCTCCGGATGGGCGATCTTCAGCGCGACCGTCCGGTCGAGCCGGATGTCGCGGGCGTGGTACACGGTCGCCATGCCGCCGCGGGCGATCTGGGACTCGACCAGGTAACGGCCGTCCAGCAGCTGCCCGATCGGTGCTGACAACGTCGTATCCATCGGGAGAATTGTAAGGTGCCCGTGACGTTCTGCGCCCAGGTAACGACGTGCCTGCGCCTGTTGCGGTGCCACGCGGCCCGGCTATGGTCCGCCCGCGCACCCGGTTTTGACGTGCTGAGACGCAGCTACCGGCCGGCCGGCGGGGAGGAAGCGAACGCATACCGGCGGCGCGGCACGCGGCCCGCGAGGAAGGCCAGCCGCCCGGCCGTCACTGCCAGGCGCATCGACTCGGCCATCAGCTCAGGGCTGCGCGCGCGGGTCACCGACGTGGCGAGTAGCACGGCGGCGCAGCCCAGCTCCATCGCGATCGCGGCATCGCTGGCGGTGCCGATGCCCGCGTCCAGGACGACCGGTACGCCAGCCGACTCGACGATCAGCTCGATGTTGTGCTGATTGCGGATGCCGAGGCCAGAGCCGATGGGGGAGCCGAGCGGCATTACGGCCGCGCAGCCGATCTGCTCGAGGCGCCGCGCCAGGACCGGGTCATCGCTGGTATAGGGCAGCACCACGAAGTCATCGGCGACCAGTTGCTCGGCCGCGGTCAGCAGCTCAACCGGATCCGGCAGCAGCGTTCGCTCGTCGGCGATGACCTCGAGTTTGACCCAGGTGGTGCCGAGCGCCTCGCGGGCCAGCCGGGCTACCCGGACTGCCTCCGCGGCGGTAAAGCAGCCGGCGGTGTTCGGCAGGACGCGGATGCCCAGCTCGGTCAGCAGGTCGAACACGGACCCGGCCGACGATGGCGCCACCCGGCGCATGGCGACCGTGGTCAGCTCAGTGCCGGAGGCGACGAGGGCTCGGTCCAGCACGTCGAGGCTCGGCGCGCCGCCGGTGCCCATGATGAGCCGGGAACTGAACGTTTCCCCGGCGATCTGCAGCGGATCGTCCACCGTCAGCCTCCTTGCACCGCGGTCAGCACTTCGACCTCGTCGCCGTCCGTTAGCGGCGTGGAATTCCACGCAGCGCGCCGCACGACGTCACCGTTCACTGCCGCCGCCAAGCCGGCTTGTGAGCTGGTCAGTAGCGCCACCGCCTGCGCGAGCGACAGCTGGCCAGTGACCTGGTGCGGTTCGCCGTTGATGATCACCTGCATGCCGCAGCCTCCTCCGGCTGGCCCTGGCGCGCGCCGGCCCGCGGCCCGTCACTGCCAGTACTCTTACCGTGCGCCAGAAACCGGTCCGCTCCGAACGCTGCCCAGATCGGGTCGGCCCTCCCGGTACGCAGGTATGCGGCTACGGTGTCCGCGGTGACCGGGGCTAGTAGCACCCCGGCCCGGAAGTGCCCGGTCGCCAGCACCAGGCCGGGTAGCTTGCTCTGACCGAGCACTGGGGCGTTGTCCGGCGTGCCTGGCCGCAGGCCTGCAGTCACGTCCTGCAGCTCGAGCTCAGTGATGCCAGGCACCAGCGTGCGCGCGTCCCGCAGCAGCTCCCAGATGCCGCCGGCAGTCACTGTCGTGTCCGGCCCGAGCTCCTCCTGGGTTGCGCCGATCACGAGCTCCCCGCTGTCGCGCGGCACGAGGTACACGCTCGACCCGCGGACAACGCCGCGCACGGTCCGCTGGAGCAGCCCGGGCGGCAGCCCGGCGGCAGCTGCCCGGTCGTTCGTCCTGAGGCGGATGATCTGGCCCTTGACCGGGCGAATTAGCGGCACGATCCGGGCCGGCAGGCCCGGCAGCCTCGCCGACTCCCAGCCCGCCGCCAGCACGATCGATCGCGCGGTGACCAGGCTGTCATCGGCGAGCCGGGCTCCGCTGGCCCGGCCGGCGGCACAG
The DNA here is from genome assembly GCA_963831615.1 of uncultured Actinomycetota bacterium. Taxonomy (GTDB): domain Bacteria; phylum Actinomycetota; class Actinomycetes; order Streptosporangiales; family Streptosporangiaceae; genus JAJYUU01. The sequence goes on from CAWHQU010000015.1 coordinate 44,080, forward strand.
CAGATCTCGGTGACGGGCTGGCGTACCAGCTGAGCGCCGCTGCGCTCGGCTGCGTCCAGCAGCGCCGCGGCAAGCAGTCGCGGGTCGACTGAGCTGTCGTCCGGCGCTAGCAGGCCGCCCCGGACCGCAGGGTCGAGCATCGGCTCCGCCTCGCGGCAGGCACGAGCACTGAGCTGCTCCAGGTGCACGCCGAAGGATTCCTGCAGTACCCGGGTTTCGGCCAGCAGCGCCAGGTCGTCGCTGTCGTAGGCGACCTGGAGCGTGCCAGCCTGCCGGAACCCGGTTCGGAGGCCGGTGACGTCTTCCAGTTCGCTGATGAAGTCCGGGTACCGGCGCAGCGACTCCTGGCCGAGCGCGAAGATCTGCCGCTCGGCATACGCGGCCTCGGCGATCGGCGTCAGCATGCCGGCTGCTGCGTGAGTGGCGCCCTGACCGGGCCGGGGGTCAGCGATCACCACGGACAGCCCCTGCTGGGCCGCCCGCCAGGCGATGCCCATGCCGATGACTCCGCCGCCGATGATCAGCGCGTCGCATTCGGCCGGTACCGGAACGCTCAAGTTCGGCTCCCTTCGCCGGCATGACCCGGATCAGGTTCCTGCGGTCGGCGGCTCAGCAGCCGCCCTCTCAGTCCGGTCCGCACCGGACTCCCGCGCGATAGCTCCTAGCCTAGCCGTCCGTGACGGGTCGGCCTGCCGCGGCGAAGGCGAAGACTTCTGGGCGGCGACTTCAAACGGTGGTTGTGACGAGTAGCGGCGCGAGCCGGGGGATGACCAATGCGCAAGTCCGCCCGCAATCGGAGGTTCGGACGAGGCGCTCGCCGGCCGAGGGCCCTGCTGCCGCGATGACGGGCCGGGTGCTGCGGGATCATCCTGTTTGCCTCCGCGTGCGGCACGATGTACTGGGCCAGCGGGAGACCTGCGTGGCTCATTACCGAGGTTGCAACTGCTCTGACTGGGGACGGGCTCGTGTGGTCGGGCGGTTCTGCCGGCTGGCCGGGCGGTGCTGGCCTGGTGAACTGTGCTGGCCTGGTGAACTGTGCTGGTCGGGAGAAATGATGCGGGCATGACGGAGCCGGCAACTGTGGTCGTGGTGGGTGCCGGGCTAGCCGGACTCCGGGTGGCCGAGGAACTGCGAGCCCAGGGTTACCGGGGCACGCTGACGCTGATTGGCGCCGAGCAGCGACCGCCGTACGACCGTCCGCCGTTGTCGAAGAAGGTGCTGACCGGCGAGCTGGACGACACCGGCCTCAGGCCTGACCTCGAGGCGCTCGCCATCGATCTGCGGCTCGGTGAGACCGCAGTCGAACTGGGAGACCGGATCCTGCGTACCGACGCTGCCAAGTACGAATGGGACGCCCTCGTGCTCGCGACCGGGGCGGTCCCGGTCCGGTTGCCTGGCGACGGGCCGCAGCACGTGCTGCGAACCGCGGACGACTCGCTTGCCCTGCGCGAACTGCTGCAGCCGGGCATCCGGCTGGTGATCATCGGGGCCGGCTGGATCGGAGCGGAGCTGGCGACGGCTGCGGCGGCCAGGGGCACGGTCGTTACGGTGCTGGAAGCGGCAGACGCGCCGCTTGCTGCGGCCGTCGGGTCCGAAGTGGGCCTGGCCACCGCGCCCTGGTACAGCCGCGCCGGAGCCGAGCTTCGCCTGAGCCAGAGCGTGGCAGCTGTCCGCCCGGATGGTGTCGCTCTCAGTTCCGGTGAGATCCTGCCTGCCGACGTGGTGGTCACTGCTGTGGGCGTGCGTCCGGCAGTGTCGTGGCTGGCCGGCTCCGGCGTCCGCATGGAGAACGGCGTAGCCGCTGATGCGCAGTTGCGGACATCTGTTCCGGGTGTATTCGCGGCCGGCGACTGCGCCTCGTTCTGGTCCGGCCGGTATCAGCGGCAGCTCCGGTTCGAGCACTGGGACATTGCGCTGCATGCGCCTGAGGTAGCGGCCGCGAACATCCTTGGCGGGAGTACCGAGTACAACCCCGTTCCCTACTTCTGGTCGGAGCAGTTCGGCCGGATGGTGCAGTACGTGGGCTGGCACGGCGCGGCGGAACGCCTGGTCTGGAGGGGCGATCCGGCCGGTGCCAAGTGGGCAGTCTGCTGGCTGTCGGGCGACCGGCTGGTGGCGGCGCTGACCGTCGGGCTGCCCAAGGACCTGCTTCAGTCGCGACGGCTGATCGAGGCGGGCGGCAGGGTTGATCCGGGCAAGCTGGCTGATCCGGGCGTCGCCATCCGGGATAGTGCGATGGCGGGCTGATACCGAAGCATTGCGCTGTTACGGGGAGTGGTTGGCCGTCCGCTTACTCTGCGCGCCGGACTTGACACCGATGGGTAGGTTTCGGCGGTCGCGTGATGTGGGAAGCTGCAGACGTGGCACAGATCGACCCTTCAACTGACGCAAATGTCGGCGCCTGGCTCTCGGTTCCCGACGTCGCCGGGCAGCTCGGCCTCCCGGTCAGCCGAGTCAAGCAACTACTGCGCGATCGCAAGCTGCTTGCGGTTCAGCGCCCGAGCGGCGAGTTCGCCATCCCGGCCGCGTTTATCGACGGAGACCAGGTCATTCATGGCCTCGGTGGCACGCTGACGCTGCTGTTCGACTGCGGGTTCTCCGATACCGAGGCGCTGAGCTGGCTATTCACGGCAGATGACACGCTGCCCGGGACACCGGTCCAGGCGCTCGCAGAGAACCGGCGCACCGAGGTGAACAGGCGGGCCCAGGCGCTAGCCTTCTGACCGTGGCGGAGCGCTCAGAGCACCTGGAGTCCAGGCTGGCCGTGTCGCGGCTTTACCTGTGCACTGACGCCAGGGAGCGCCAGGGCGACCTGGCCAGGTTCCTTGACCAGGTGCTGAGTTCCGGCGTGGACATTGTCCAGCTCCGGCAGAAGGGCCTCGAGGCCGGCCAGGAGCTGCGCTACCTGGAGGTGTTCAGGCAAGCCTGCGCCGCTCACGACGCGCTGCTGGCGGTCAACGACCGGGCCGACGTCGCCTACGCCTGCGGTGCCGACGTACTGCACCTGGGCCAGGACGACCTGCCGGCCCGCGTCGCCCGGACAATACTCGGACCCGGCCCGCTGATCGGGCTGTCGTCGCATGCGGTGCCGGAAACAGCTGCGGCTAGCTCGGAGCCCGCGGCTGACTATTTCTGCACCGGGCCGGTCTGGCCGACGCCGACGAAGCCGGGACGTCCGGCGCCCGGGCTCGACCTGGTCCGGTATGCGGCGACGCTCGGCTCGGCCCGGCCCTGGTTCGCCATCGGCGGCATTGACGAGGGCAATCTCGATCAGGTACTAGAAGCTGGCGCGAGCCGGATCGTGGTGGTGCGTGCCATCACCGAAGCGGACGATCCCGGTGCTGCTGCGGCGCGGCTGGCCGCACGGCTGGTGTGACCGGACCTGCCAGCCGCCGAGGCAAAGCACAGATGCTTGGCGACTCACGCGATCTGCGAGCGGCCGGTTACCGCGGCGCCGGAGTGCCCGGATGCGTTGCCGGCTGACGCAATCTGCGAGCGGCCGGCTACCGCGGCACCGGACTGCGCGTTCCCGGCATCTTGGTGGTTTTGTTATTCCTCGCGGTCAGTCGCCGTGACCGCCAGAGCGGCCAGTGCTGACTTCGCTTCGTCCGTGATCGGGGCGCCGTCGAGGGCCGAGACCGCTTCCTTGACGCTGGCCGCGATGAGTCCCTCACACTCGTCGACGGCGCCAGTGTCGGTGAGCACCGCCTTAACCTCCGCCGCGCCGGCTGGTGTCAGCGTCCGGTCGCCGAGGCGCTCCTCGAGCAGCCGGGCCTGGCTCGCGCTGGCCCGCTCTCTGGCCAGGGCCATCAGAACGGTCCGCTTGCCCTCGGAGATGTCGCCACTGGTCGGTTTGCCCGTCCTGGCCGGGTCGCCGAATACCCCCAGAAGATCGTCGCGCAGCTGGAAGGCGACGCCCAGCGGGATCCCGTATTCGGAAAACACTCCCGGCACCGCTTCCGCGGCGGCGGGCGATGACGCTGCGAGGAGCGCGCCGAGCTGGAGCGGCCGCTCGATCGTGTACTTGGCCGTCTTGAAGATGATGACGCGCATCGCCTCGCCGACCGAGCTGCTCCGCGTTGCCTGGCTGAGTATGTCGAGGTACTGCCCGGCGGCCACCTCGGTCTGCATCGCGTCCAGGGCGCGCTGGCCGCGCTGCAGCACCTCGGCGGGGAAGCCGCTGGCGTGGTACATCTGGTCCGTCCAGGACAGCAGCATGTCGCCGATGAGCACTGCTGCCGCGGTGCCGAACTGGTCGGCCGCCGCAGGGTGCGCCGGTGCCAGGCGGGCGCTGAACTGCCGGTGCACCGCTGGCTGGCCGCGCCTGGTGTCGCTGGCATCCATCACGTCGTCGTGGACGAGCGCGCTGGCCTGGAGCAGCTCGAGCGACGCAGCGGCGGCGTAGATCTCCGGGCAGTCCTGGCCGCCCGCGGCTCGCCAGCCCCAGTAGCAGAACGCAGGCCGCAGCCGCTTGCCGCCGGCCAGCAAGCCCTGCATCGCCTGCAGGCAAGGCAGCAAGTCATCGCCGATGGCGGCTAGCGCGGCACGCTGGCGGCTGAGGAAGTTGTCCAGGGCACTCGCCACCTGGTGGCGGATCTCCTCCAGCCGGGCCGGGCCGGGACTGGCTCGGTCAGTAGCCATGTTTCTGCAGCGTAGACCTGTTGGCGGGTGCTCTGTCCGGCGCAGGGGCGCCGGTTGCAGATAGCCTGCCACCATGCCTGTTGGTCCTGCCCCCGCGATCAGAGACCTGCTTGCCGCTGGCCGGCAGTCGTTCTCGTTCGAGTTCATGCCGCCCAAGACGGAGGCTGAGGAAGAGCGGCTCTGGCTGTCGATCCGCCAGCTTGAGCCGCTTAGGCCCACATTTGTCTCGGTCACGTACGGCGCTGGCGGTTCGACCAGGGACCGTACGGTCCGCGTGACCGGGCGTATCGCTGCCGAGACAACGCTGACTCCGCTAGGCCACCTGACCGCAGTCAGCCACTCGGTCGCTGAGCTCAGGCACGTCATCGGCTCCTACGCTGACGTGGGCGTTCGCAACATGCTGGCGCTGCGGGGCGATCCGCCGGGCGACCCTGGCGCGCAGTGGGTGGCCCACCAGGAGGGGCTGGAGCATGCCGATGAGCTCGTCAGGCTGATCCGGGCGTCGGGTGATTTCTGCGTGGGCGTGGCCGCGTTCCCCGAGCAGCACCCGAGGTCGCCTGACTGGGACACCGATGTCGACTTTTTCGTCCGCAAGGTGAGGGCCGGCGCGGATTTCGCGATCACGCAGATGTTCTTCTACCCCGAGGACTACCTGCGCCTGCGGGACGAGGTGGCGGCACAAGGCTGCGACGTGCCGATCATCCCCGGGATCATGCCGATCATCAGCGTGCCGGGAATCGAGCGGGCTGTGCTGCTGTCCGGATGCAAGTTCCCGCAGGGTCTCGCGGCTGAGCTGCACGCGCATGCCGACGACAAGGCGGCAGTCCGCAAGATCGGCGTGGAGTTCGCCGCCGCGATGTGCGAGCGCCTGCTCGCCGAGGGCGTGCCCGGCCTGCACTTCTACACATTGAACGGATCCCGGGCGACCAGGGAGATCTACCAGGTGCTCGGTCTCGGCCCGGCCGTTCCGGCCCGGCCAGCGACCAAGTCCTGATCGGCGAGCGGCAGCACTGCTCCCATCACGGCGTAGGGAGGGCTGGCGCCAGGGAAGAGGAAGCTCGTCAGCAGGTCCTCGAAACCGAGGCTGTAATACAGCTTCCTGGCCGGGGTCGGTGCATCCCGGGTGGACAGCAGCGCGGTCCGCTCGCTGCGGCCGGTCGTCAGCGCCTGCACCATCCGGCGCCCGATTCCGCGGGCCTGGAAGTCAGGATGGACATGGACCTCGGCGACTTCCATGACGGAGTCGAGCCAGCCTGACGCAACAGACGGGCCGGAACTGGCCGCGATCGCCGAGCGAACCACGTCGTGCCACCACTGGCCGGCTTCGCCGTGGAACCCGTAAGTGAACGCGACGATATGCGCCGGCTCTCCGCTGTAAACGGCTAGCGCGCGGAATCCGGCGTTGCGTGCATGCCGTTCCATGATTGCCTGCCTGGTCGGCAGTTCACTCGAGTCGGCTTCCATAGCGGCGGCATAGATGGCCAGGAACTCGCCGACGGTAGCAAGGAAGTCGGCCCGGCTCAGTTCGAAAATGCCCGCCGCTTCCGACACGAGCCAAGCGTAGCCCGCCAGTCGCGTGTCGCGTCTGAGCGGAGCCGGGGCGAGGGCCGCGATGTCGGGCGTCTGACAGCTCGTCCGCAGGCGTCCGCAGGTTTTGTCAGACCCTCGCTGTAACTTCGAACGCAGATGCAGCAGCTAGACAGCTGAACGAATGTATGTTCGAATAGCTGCTGTGCGAGTGTGCAGCCGGGCCCCCTCGGTTGCTCGTCCGGCCGGGCGCGGTGTGGGGAAGCGCCCCGCCTGGCCGGACACCGCTGAGAAGGAGTTATCGATGAGCCCGATCGCAGTGGTGAGGCCTGGACACCAGGCTCAGCCCGGCCGGCTTGCCCCGTCCGCGCTGGCGCTGATGGAGTCTGCCCGGCACGGCCTCGCGGCCGCCGAGGATGAACGGACTGCCGGCGCCCGGTACGTCGCCGCTCACCTTGCCGCGCTGCGGGCGGCCGCTGCAGTCGTGGCGGCGAGGGCGGAGCCGCCGACCGGCCGGCGCAAGAGGCCGCAGAGCGTCTGGGAGTTGTTGCCCAAGGTCGAGCCGGCGCTGCGGGAATGGTCGGCATTCTTCGCCGCCGGAGCGGCCAAGCGCGCCGCGGCGGAGGCTGGCTTGCCGCGTGCCGTCTCCGCTCGTGAGGCGGACGAACTGCTGCACGACGCCGGGACTTTCGTGTCGCTGGCCGAAGGTGCGCTGGGCATTACGGTCCAGCAGCCGCTGCTGCCGCTCCAGTCTGCCGGGTGAGTCAGGCGGACAGCTTTCCGGAAGGACAGCTTTCCGGCTGAGTGAATCCCAGCGGATATCTGGCAGAGCCAATCCAGGCGAACGGTTATGTGACGTGCTCAGGCAGTCAGCGTGATCAGGCAGACGGCGCAGTCAGGCAGTGAGCGTGATCAGGGCGTCAGCGGCAGTCAGCGGCGTCATGCAGTGACCGTGATCAGGGCGTCATCGCAGTCAGGGCGTAGCGCGTCAGAAGGTGTCGATGGCCCCGCGGGCGTCGGAGTCCAGGATTCCCCAGCTGATGAGCTCCTCAGTAAGGTCGGCCGGGGTCTTGTCGTAAATAACGGCCAGTGAGCGAAGATCCTCCTGGCGGATCGACAACACGCGGCCGTTGTAGTCGCCGCGCTGGCTCTGAATCGTGGCAACGTAACGCGACAACGGCCCGGCCTTGTCCTTCGGCAGCGTGGCCATCCGCTCAAGATCAATGACCAGCTTCGGCGCCGGCGCGATCAGCGTTGGCAGAACATCCCCCGGCAGCAGTTCCGACACCGGCACGCCGTAGAAGTCGGCAAGCTCGGCGAGCTTCTGCACCGTTACGGACCTGTCGCCGCGCTCATATGAGCCAACGACGACAGCCTTCCACCGGCCCCGGGACTTCTCTTCAACACCGTGTAGCGAGAGCCCCTGCTGAGTGCGGATAGCGCGCAGCCGCGCGCCAAGCGTCTTGGCGTAGTCAGATGCCATAGTTACGGCCCCCTGGCCAGGTAGTAGCTAAAAGTAACGGTTACGGACAGTGACGGTAGGCCGGTCAGGGCGCGTGGTCAAGCCGAATGCCAAAAACCGGATTAACTCGCCCGCGGCGCCACATCCCGGCTCGGGTCCGGCGCATCCGCTCGGCGGCGTGACCGCTGACGCGAAAACGCCGGCGGCGTAACGGCTTCCGGCCTGCGGACGCCTCGCTCTGCTGTTCTCGAGTTCCTGGAAATACTTAGCTAAAGCGTAATGTTGTGAGTCATCTCACAGGTAGCATCACGTCTCGAATTGATCACAATCTGTGATGGCGCCTGTTGGGGGTGCGCGGCCGGGCCTGTTCGGTCTGCGTTCGGCGTGCGCGGCTGGGGACGGTTCGGCTCCGGTGGGGTGCGGGCTCGTGATTGCTCGGCCTGCGTTCGGGTTGCGCGGCTGGGGACTTGTTCGGCCTCCTCGGGTGCGCGGCTGGGGACGGTTCGGTCTGCGCTCGGGGTGCGCGGTTCGTGACGGCTCAGCGCAGGCCGCGCCTGATATTTCGGGTAATTCATCCGTCTTGCTCCCTGGCCCGTCACTTAGCATCCGATAGCGTCGTCAGCAATCGGTCATAAGGGTGGATAAGGTCCACTCAGAAGGGCTGGTTGGAGTGGTAAGTCGGTACGGGCCGTGACGCTCGCCTGATTCGTCCGTTTTTGAGTTCCAGGCACGCCGCGCCGCCGCGCTTCCTCGCCCGCTGCGCCGCACCTGGTACGGTTGTGCGGACAGACGTCCTTTAAGCCCCGTCCTGTGAGGCGGGAAAGGGGGTCCTTTTGATGCATGCGCTACATCCCGGCGGCGCCGAGCTAGGCAACGCCGGAGTAAGCAGCGCCGGAGCCGGATCAGAGTCCGCGCGCCCGGCCTCCCTGGCGGACAGCAAGACCGTTCTCGGCCCGGACGAGATCAGCAGGGCACTCACAAGGGTCGCTCATGAGATCCTCGAGCGGACCAACGGCGCCGCTGATGTGATCCTCCTGGGCATCCCGACTAGGGGCGTTCCGCTGGCCCGGCGGCTGGCGGCGAAGCTCAGCCAGGTCGAGGGCCGCCCGGCCCCAGCCGGGTCGCTGGACGTCACCATGTACCGGGACGATCTGCGGCTGAGGCCGGCCAGGAGGCTCGGCCACACCGCAGTTCCCGCGTCCGGCATCGACGGCAAGATTGTCGTCTTGGTCGACGACGTGCTCTATTCCGGCCGGACCGTGCGAGCTGCCCTGGATGCAATCGGCGATATCGGCAGGCCGCGAGCGGTGCAACTGGCCGTACTCGTTGACCGGGGCCACCGTGAACTCCCTATCCGGGCTGACTATGTAGGCAAGAACCTGCCGACCTCCCAGCGCGAGGTGGTGCAGGTGCTGCTGACCGAAACTGACGACCGCGACGCTGTGTTGCTCGGCACGGGGTTGCCCGGCACAAGGCTGCCCGGCGCGGGCCGGGCTGCCGAGGCGCGATCGGTCCGATCGGGAGCCGTTCAATCCGGGGCGGTCCAATCCGGGGCGGCCCAACCGGGGGCGGCACAGTCCGGGGCGGCCCAACCGGGGGCGGCACAGTCCGAGGCGGCACAGTCCGGGGCGGCCCAACCGGGGGCGGCACAGTCCGAGGGCGGCACAGTCCGCGGCGGCTCAACCAGGGCAGGTCGCGCGATGAACCGGCATCTGATTTCCGCGGGAGACCTGAGCCGCGACGACGCGCTGCTGATCCTCGATACCGCCGAAGAACTCGCCCAGATGGCCGACCGGCCGATCCGGAAGCTGCCGACACTACGCGGCAGGACCGTGGTGAACCTGTTCTACGAAGACTCCACCCGGACCAGGATCTCCTTCGAGGCGGCCGCCAAGCGGCTGTCAGCAGACGTGATCAATTTCTCCGCCAAGGGCTCCAGCGTTGCCAAAGGCGAGAGCCTGAAAGACACCGCGCTCACCCTGGAGGCGATGGGTGCCGACGCAGTCGTGATCAGGCACCAGGCGTCCGGCGCGCCGCACCGCCTGTCTGGCTGGGTCCGGGGGAGTGTGGTCAATGCTGGCGACGGGACGCACGAGCATCCGACGCAGGCGCTGCTGGACGCGTTCACCATGCGCCGTCGGCTCGGCCGGCTGGACGGGCTGCGCGTCACGATCGTCGGCGACGTGCTGCACAGCCGGGTGGCCAGGTCGAATGTGCTGCTGCTGCGCACGCTCGGCGCCGACGTCACGCTGGTGGCACCGCCCACCCTGCTTCCGGTCGCGGTGTCTGCGTGGCCGTGCGAGGTCTCGTACGACTTGTCGGCCGTGCTGCCAAAGACAGATGTGGTGATGATGCTCAGGGTCCAGGCCGAGCGGATGACCGCGTCCTACTTCCCGACCGTGCGCGAGTACAGCAGAAGGTACGGCCTCGATGCCGCGCGGATGGCGCTCATGCCTGACCACTCCATCGTCATGCACCCCGGCCCGATGAACCGCGGCGTCGAGATTGCCGCCGAGGTAGCCGACTCGGCTCGCTCGACGATTGTGGAGCAGGTCGCTAACGGGGTCAGCGTGCGGATGGCTGTTCTCTACCTGCTGCTCGGCGGGGCCGAGCCGGGTGGGCCGGACGCTGATGCCGGCCGGTCAGGCGCGAGCCGGGCGGGTGGCACCGACGCGGATACCGGCGAGGCGCAGGTTGCTGAGACGGGATCCGGCTGGCGAAGCAGCGAGGCATCGGAGGTGGCCAGGTGACCGCGAGGCAGCCAAATGGCAGTGAACCGGCGAGCAGGCAGCCGGCAAGCAGCCAGCTGACCACCAGCCAGCTGACCACCAGCCAGACCTGGCTCATCAAGGGCGTGCAGCCGCTCGGCGGCGAGGCGACCGATCTGCTCCTGAGCGGTGGCCGGATCGCCGAAACCGGCTCCGGGCTGACCGCCGCAGGCGCGCAGGTGCTGGACGGCACCGGCCTCATCGCCTTGCCCGGACTCGTCGACCTGCACACTCACTTGCGCGAGCCCGGTCGCGAGGACGCCGAGACGGTGCTCACCGGCACCCAGGCTGCCGCTCTGGGCGGTTTCACGGCTGTGCACGCGATGGCCAACACCGACCCGGTCGCCGACACGGCGGGCGTCGTCGAGCAGATCTGGCGGCTCGGCCGGCAGGCAGGCTATTGCGACGTGCGGCCGGTCGGTGCCGTCACCGCCGGGCTAGAGGGCAGCCGGCTTGCCGAACTCGGCGCGATGGCGGATTCGGCGGCGCAGGTACGGATCTTTTCCGATGACGGACGATGCGTCTCGGACGCAATGCTGATGCGCCGGGCCCTGGAGTACGTCAAGGCATTCGGCGGGGTCATCGCTCAGCACGCACAGGAGCCGCGGCTGACCGACGGCGCGCAGCTGAATGAAGGCGAGATGTCAGGCTTGCTCGGCCTGGCTGGCTGGCCGGCGGTTGCCGAGGAGGCAATCATCGCCAGGGATTGCCTGCTCGCGGCTCACGTCGGCTCGGCCTTGCACATCTGCCACGTGTCGACGGCAGGCTCGGTCGAGATCATCCGCTGGGCGAAATCCAAGGGCTGGCGGGTAACGGCTGAGGTCACACCGCATCACCTGCTGCTGACTGACGAGCTCGCGGCAAGCTACGACCCGGTCTACAAAGTGAACCCGCCACTGCGCACCAGAGCCGACGTCGAGGCGCTGCGCGCCGGGCTTGCCGACGGCACCATCGACTGCGTCGCGACCGACCATGCGCCGCATGCGGTGGAGGACAAGGAAACGGAGTGGCAGGTCGCCGCGTTCGGGATGACCGGCCTGGAGACTGCGCTGCGGGTCGTGCACGCGGCGATGCTCGAGACCGGCCTGCTCGACTGGGCCGGGGTCGCTGACCGGATGTCCGCCAGGCCGGCCGCGATCGGGCAGCTCGACGGCCGCACGGCAACAAGCGCCAGTGAGAGTGCGCCGACGTCCGCCGTGCTGCACGGCCGCCCGATCGAGCCCGGCTCGCCGGCCAACCTGGTCCTGTACGACCCAGCCGCGCGCAGCGTCGTCGATCCGGACCTGCACGCCTCTCGCAGCCGCAACACCCCGTTCGCCGGGCTGGAGCTGCCCGGCCAGGTGATCGCCACCTTCCTGCGCGGCGCGCCGACCGTGCTCGACGGAAAGCTGGCCCGGTGACCGGCTCGGCAATCCTCGTGCTCGAGGACGGGACGACTTTCCGCGGCACGAACTTCGGCGCGGACGGCGAGGCATTCGGCGAGATGGTCTTCAACACCGGCATGACCGGTTACCAGGAGACGCTGACGGACCCGTCGTATGCGCGCCAGATCGTCGCGATGACTGCGCCGCACATCGGGAACACCGGTGTCAACGACACCGACTCGGAATCACGCCGGATCTGGGTCAGCGGCTACGTGGTGCGCGAGCCGGCCCGGATCGCCTCGAACTGGCGATCGCAGCGAACCCTGCAGGCCGAGCTTGCCAGCCAGGGCGTCACCGGCATCGCAATGGCTGGCACCCGGGCGCTGACCCGCCATCTGCGCGACCGGGGCGCGATGCGGGCCGGCATCAGCGCGCGGACCGACGACCCGGCCGAGTTGCTCGAGCGAGTGCTGGCCAGCCCGCCGATGACCGGCGCCGACCTGGCAGCAGCCGTAACCACGCCGGAGCCGTACGTAGTTCGCCCGCCGGACGGGACGCCGGTTCGCTACCGCGTAGCAGCGGTCGATCTCGGCATTAAGGCCGCGACGCCGCGCTCCATGGCGGCGCTCGGTTGCGAAGTGCACGTGCTCCCGGCCACCGCGACGGCGGCGGAGATCCTGGCCACCGGCCCGGACGGCGTGTTCTTCTCCAATGGTCCGGGCGACCCGGCCGCCATCGGCTACGCGGTCGCCGCGATGCAGGACGTGCTGCGAGCCGGCCTGGCCGTGTTCGGCATCTGCCTGGGCAGCCAGGTGCTCGGCCGCGCCCTCGGCCTGGCCACCTACAAGCTGCGCTTCGGCCACCGCGGCGTGAACCAGCCGGTCGCCGACGTCCGGACCGGGCGGGTGCAGATCACCAGCCACAATCACGGTTTCGCGGTGGCCCCTCCCGGCAGTAACGCGGCTGGCACCGACGGTGCTGGCACCGACGGTGCTGGCACCGACGGGGCAGGCGGCGAGGGCCGAGCCGACTGGCAGCCCGGTTCGCCGGCCAGCGCACTGGCCAGCCCGCCGTTCGAGACCACGTTCGGCCCGGCCGAGATCACGCACCTGAACCTCAACGACGGCGTCGTCGAAGGCCTGCGGCTGCTGGACGCTCCGGCCTTCAGCGTGCAGTACCACCCGGAGGCCGCGCCTGGTCCGCATGACGCGTCCGGGCTGTTCACGGAGTTCTGCGAGCTGATGGAGGCGAACCGATGATCATGACGGGAACGGGGTCGGTCCGGGACTCCGCGCGCCTGGCTGCGCGGCCGGCCGGGGTCAGTGCCCGTTCCCGTTGCTATAAGGGTTTCGCGACAGCCGGGGGTCAGCATGCCTAAGCGGGCCGACCTGAAATCGGTGCTGGTCATCGGATCCGGCCCGATCATCATCGGGCAGGCGTGCGAGTTCGACTACTCGGGCACGCAGGCCTGCCGGGTGCTGCGCGCCGAGGGGATCCGGGTCAGCCTGGTCAACTCCAACCCGGCGACGATCATGACCGACCCGGAGTTCGCCGACGCAACGTACGTCGAGCCGATCACCCACGACGTGCTGGCAAAGGTGATCGCGCGGGAGCGGCCGGACGCGATCCTGCCCACGCTTGGCGGCCAGACAGCGCTCAACGCGGCGGTCGCCCTGCACGACAGCGGCACGCTGGCCAAATACGGCGTTGAATTGATCGGCGCGGGCATCGACGCGATCCGGGCCGGAGAAGACCGGAACAGGTTCAAGGAAATCGTGATCGGCGTCGGCGCGGAGGTTCCGGCCAGCCGCATCTGCCACACGCTCGACGAATGCCGCGGCGCTGCCGGTGACCTCGGCTTCCCGGTTGTCGTGCGGCCGTCCTTCACGCTCGGTGGCACCGGCTCGGGCATCGCGCGGACGCCGGCCCAGCTGGACCGCATCGCGGGTGCCGGACTTGACGCCAGCCCGGTCACCGAAGTGCTGCTCGAGGAGTCCGTGCTCGGCTGGAAGGAATTCGAGCTCGAGCTGATGCGTGACAAGAACGACAACGTCGTGATCGTCTGCTCGATCGAGAACATCGACCCGATGGGCGTGCACACCGGAGACTCGGTCACGGTCGCGCCGGCCATGACACTGACCGACCGGGAGTATCAGCACATGCGCGACGTGGCGATCGCCACCGCTCGCGCAGTCGGCGTGGACACCGGCGGCTGTAACATCCAGTTCGCGGTGCACCCGCAGACCGGCCGGATGGTCGTCATCGAGATGAACCCGCGGGTGTCGCGGTCCAGTGCGCTGGCGTCCAAGGCGACCGGGTTCCCGATAGCGAAAATCGCCGCGCGCCTCGCCATCGGCTACACCCTCGACGAGATCCGCAACGACATCACCGGGGAGACTCCGGCCAGTTTCGAGCCGTCTCTTGACTACGTCGTGGTCAAGATCCCGCGGTTCGCGTTCGAGAAGTTCCCCGGCGCCGATCCGGTGCTGACCACGCACATGAAGTCGGTCGGCGAGGCGATGGCAATCGGAGGCACGTTCGCCGAGGCCCTGCAGAAGGCGCAGCGATCTCTGGAGCAGCGCAGTGCGCCGTTCAGCTGGTCGTCACTGCCGGGGGACTCCGAAACGCTGCTGGCTGCCTGCGCGGTGCCGCACGACGGGCGCCTCGCCACCGTGCACCAGGCGCTGCGGGCTGGTGCTTCGGTTACCGAGGTGTCCGCGGCCAGCTCGATCGATCCGTGGTTCGTGGATCAGATCGCCGCCATCGAGGAGCACGCGCGCCAGATCCAGGACGACGGCATCGGCGTCGGCGGCCCGGCTACCGCTCGCGCCCTGGCGGCGGCCAAGTCACTGGGGTTCTCCGACGAGCAGCTCGGCCAGCTCACCGGGAAGACCGAGGCGGAAATCCGCGCGCTGCGATGGTCGGCGGATGTCCGGCCGGTGTACCACACGGTAGACACCTGCGCGGCGGAGTTCGCGGCGCGGACGCCGTACCTGTACTCCACCTATGACCTCGCCAGTGAGGTTCCTGCTGGCGACAAGCCGAAGGTGATCATCCTCGGCAGCGGGCCGAACCGGATCGGGCAGGGCATCGAGTTCGACTATGCGTGCGTGCACGCGTCGTTCGCGCTGACCGACGCCGGTTACGAGACCGTGATGGTCAACTGCAACCCGGAGACCGTGTCGACGGACTACGACACCTCAGGCCGGCTGTACTTCGAGCCGCTGACGCTGGAAGACGTACTCGAGGTGGTGCACGCCGAAGAGGCTAGCGGACCGGTCGCCGGGGTCATCGTGCAGCTCGGCGGGCAGACGCCGCTCGGGCTGGCGCGAGCGCTCGAGGCCGAAGGCGTGCCGGTCGTCGGCACCTCCCCGTCGGCGATCCACCTGGCCGAGGACCGCGGCGAGTTCGGCAAGGTGCTGGCGGCGGCTGGCCTGCTTGCGCCGCGGCACGGCACCGCGACGTCGGTCGCGCAAGCCGAGGCTGTGGCACACGAGATCGGTTACCCGGTGCTGGTGCGGCCGTCATACGTGCTCGGCGGGCGCGGCATGGAGATCGTCTACGACGATGCTTCGCTGGCGGACTACGTGCGCCGGGCCACGGAAGCCTCGCCCGAGCACCCGGTGCTGATCGACAGGTTCCTCGACGACGCGATCGAGATCGACGTGGATGCGCTGTACGACGGCACGGAGTTGTACCTCGGCGGCGTCATGGAGCACATCGAGGAGGCGGGGATCCACTCCGGCGACTCAGCCTGCGCGCTGCCGCCCATCACGCTCAGCCAGGAGTACATCTCGCTGATCAGGTCCTCGACGGAAGGGATCGCCCGCGGTGTCGGCGTGCGCGGCCTGCTCAACGTGCAGTACGCCCTCGCGGCCGGGGTGCTCTACGTGCTGGAGGCCAACCCGCGCGCGTCCCGGACAGTGCCGTTCGTGTCGAAGGCGACCGCTGTGCCACTGGCCAAGGCGGCCGCCAGGGTGATGCTCGGCGCGACGATCGCGGACTTGCGGGCTAACGGCCTGCTGCCTGCCCGCGGTGACGGCGGGACGCTGCCGGTGGACTCGCCGATCGCGGTCAAGGAGGCGGTGCTGCCGTTCTCCCGGTTCGCCGATGCGGCTGGCGACGGCGTCGACACCGTCCTCGGGCCGGAGATGCGCTCGACTGGCGAGGTCATGGGCATCGACGATGAGTTCGGCACCGCCTACGCAAAATCGCAGGCCGCTGCCTACGGCTCACTCCCGGTCAAGGGCCGGGCCTTCGTGTCGGTGGCGGGCAAGGACAAGCGCTCGATGATTTTCCCGGTCAAGCGGCTGGCCGAGCTTGGCTTCGAGATCTGGGCCACGACCGGAACCGGAGAGGTTCTGCGCCGAAACGGAGTTCCTGCGACGATCGTCCGTAAGCACGGTGACGGCCGCGGCGCGGATGGCGAGCCGACCATCGTCGAGCGGATCCTGGACGGCCAGGTCGACCTGATCGTCAACACGCCTTTCGGAGGCCCGGGCCAGTCGGGTTTCCGCCGCGACGGCTACGAGATCCGGACGGCGGCGGTCCGGCGCGCGATCCCGTGCATCACGACCGTGCA
This sequence comes from uncultured Actinomycetota bacterium, assembly GCA_963831615.1. Classification (GTDB taxonomy): domain Bacteria; phylum Actinomycetota; class Actinomycetes; order Streptosporangiales; family Streptosporangiaceae; genus JAJYUU01. The sequence continues at coordinate 60,424 of CAWHQU010000015.1, forward strand.
GGGCCTGTGGGCGGCGGTGCAGGGCATCGAGGCCATCGACAGGGACGTGATAGGCGTCCGGTCGCTGCAAGAGCACGCGGCGCGGTTGCGCTCAGCGGCTGACGCGGCAGGTGGCCATGAGGGACGGCAGGATCAGGACTCGAGACGAAATGACACCTAGTGAGATAGACGCGCAGGCCGGGCCGGCGCAGGTGCGCGGCACTGTGCTCACGGTGCGCCGGGTTGATGCGTACCACGCGATGACCCTGGTCGCGCCGGCTGTCGCCGCACGTTTCAAGCCTGGCCAGTTCGTCACGCTCGCGGTCGGCGGGCCTGACACCTCGATGCTACTGAGCAGGGCGTTCTCCATTCACGATGTCCGGCCGGACCACGGCGGCACGGTGGAGTTCGTGTTTGCCGTGCACGGCCCCGGTACCCGGTGGCTGGCAGAGCGGCGGGCCAGGGATGTCCTCGATGTCACCGGACCGCTCGGCAAGGCCTTCCCGCTGCCCCGCGACCCGGTCAACTGCCTGCTGATTGGCGGCGGCTACGGCAGCGCGCCGCTGTTCTCGCTGGCGAGCAAGCTGAAGGAACGGCGCTGCGAGGTTGACTTCCTGCTCGGCGCCGGCTCGGGGGACCGGGTCTTCGGCGCGCTGACCGCCCGCCGGACTGGCCGAACGGCGCTGATCACCACTGAGGACGGGTCGCTCGGCACCCGCGGCATGGTCACCGACCTGCTGGATCAGGCGATTCACGACGGCCGGACCGATGTCATCTACGCCTGCGGCCCGATGCCGATGCTGCGTCAGATCACCGCGCTGGCCCGCCGGTATGACATTCCCGTGCAGGCGGCAGTCGAGGAAGCGATGGCCTGCGGCGTGGGCGTGTGCATGACGTGCGTGCTGCCAGTGATCGGGTCCGACGGGATCACGCGGATGTCGCGGGCCTGCGTGGACGGGCCGGTATTCCGCGGCGAGTCAGTTCGCTGGGACGACGTCGGCACGATTCCGTTCGATGCGTTCGGCGCGCCCGGCTGGGAGCCGCGATCGCGCCGCGCGGCGGCGCTGCAGAACGGCCAGGCCCGCGGCGGGGACGTTCGCGCTGTTGGTGGCGCTGCTGTTGGCGGCACTGCTGTTGGTGGCAGTGCGGTTGCTGACGGCGCCGGTGGTGCCGACGGACCCGGTGGTGTCGACGGGCGCGGCGGTGTGACGGGCGCGGCGGTGTCGGCGGACCCGGTGCTGTCGGCGGGCGCGGCGGCGTCGGGCACGCAGAGCGCGGGCAGCCCGGCGGCGGGCATCCTGACCGGGCGCACCCTGACCGCGGCGGCGCAGCGAGCGGCGGCGTGAGCAGGAGGAACGCTCATGGCAGTTGACCTCAGGACCAGGCTCGCCCACGTGGAACTGCCGAATCCGATCATGACCGCGTCCGGTTGCGCTGGCGCGGGCCGTGAACTCGCCCAGTTCATGGACGTGTCGAAGATCGGGGCAATCGTCACCAAGTCTGTGATGCTGAGTCCCCGCTCAGGACGGCCGACGCCGCGAATGGCCGAGACCGCAAGCGGCATGCTCAACTCGATCGGCCTGCAGGGGCCGGGTATCGACGCGTTCTTGCGGCGTGACCTGCCCTGGCTGCTGTCGAGAGGCGCACGCGCCGTGGTCTCCATCGCTGGCGGGACAGTCGCGGAATATGCCGACCTCGCCGGGCGGCTGTCAGACGCCGCGGGCGTCACCGCCATCGAGGTCAACATCTCCTGTCCCAACGTTGAGCATCGCGGCCAGGTATTCGCCTGCAACCCGGACTCATCGGCCGCGGTGATCGAAGCCGTCCGGAGCAGGGCGCGATATGACATCCCGGTCTTCGCCAAGCTGTCGCCGGACGTCACCGATATCGTCGCCGTGGCAAAGGCGTGCATGTCGGCCGGCGCCGACGGCCTGTCGATGATCAACACGCTGCTCGGCATGGTGATTGATACTGACACGATGCGGCCGCGCCTTGCCGGGCTCACCGGCGGACTGTCCGGCCCGGCTATCCGCCCGGTAGCAGTTCGCTGCATCTGGCAGGTCCATGAGGCGTTGCCGGGCGTCCCGATCATCGGCATGGGCGGCGTGCGTACCGGGCTGGACGCGCTGGAGCTCATCCTGGCCGGGGCGTCGATGGTGAGCGTTGGAACCACGATCTTCCACGACCCGTCGGCCTGCGCGCGGATCTTGCACGAGCTTGAGGAGGAGCTGACCGATCGCGGGGTGGAGCGACTGGCAGACGTGGTCGGCCTCGCTCACCAGCCGCATGCCGCAACCGGGCGCGCGCTGGGGCCCAGTACCCGAGTAACCCCGGGTCCCCGAGTAAGGAGAAGCTGATGGCCCGGCACGCACCCATTGCCGTTGCCCTGGATGCGCCGGACCTGGAAACGGCTGCCCGCTGGGCTGCGCTGGTCGGCCCGCACGTGAGCACGCTGAAAATCGGCCTGGAACTGTACCTGCGATACGGCCCGGACGCGGTGGCCTCGGTCCGTGGCGCGAGCGGTGTAGAGATCTTCCTCGACCTGAAGCTGCACGACATTCCGGCGACTGTGGCCGGAGCGGCGCGCGCTGTTGCCCGGTTGCGGCCGTCACTGCTGACCGTTCATGCTGCTGCCGGTCCCGCGGCGATCAGGGCTGCGGCCGAAGCGGCACCGGACGTCCGGATCGTCGCCGTGACCGTGCTGACGTCCCTGGACGAAGCGGATCTCGACCGGGTCGGGCTTGCGGGTCCAGTCAGCTCGGCGGTCCGGCGGCTTGCCGTCCTCGCGGTCGCGTCCGGAGCCCGCGGCTTGGTCTGCTCACCGCACGAGGTCGAAGCAGTGCGGGCCGAGGTCGGCGACGACACCTTGCTGATCACGCCCGGCGTCCGCCCCGCTGGTGCCGCGGCGAACGACCAGGCGAGGGTGGCGACGCCTGAGGAGGCGCTGCGATCCGGCGCGGACTTGCTGGTGATCGGCCGCCCGATCACGGGAGCGGCTGACCCCGGAGCCGCCGCGGCGGCCATCGCCGCCTCACTCCGTCGCGCCGAGGTCGCCGGGCGCTAGCAGGCTGTCCCACTCCTGGCTGCCCGGCCGGGGGCCACGCCGTCTTAGCATCCGCATGTGTCGTCACAGATCGGGCATAACGGCAGATAAGGCTGTACCGAAGAGGCTAGAACGGATGGTAAGTCGAGTTTGGCGGGCCAGTCGCCATGATCATGAAGCCGACGCCCGCAGGCCTGCTACACCGCTGTAAAGGACGCAGGTCAGCGGGTTGCGATGTGTCGCAGGAAGGGCGGGAAAATTGCGCTACTGGCGAAAATGCAACTACTCTGTGTGCACAGCCTTCTACGGCGTGTCATATTGGCCAATTTGTGGCGGCGCAAACGGGAGTTCACGTTGCCGATCCGGGCGTAACTCGCTAGTTTCCCCTCGCGGAGCGTCTTTTTCGATACGAAACCCGAGGTGACCTCGCGTGGCTCTTCCTCCACTTACTCCCGAGCAGCGGGCAGCGGCCCTTGAGAAGGCTGCTCAGGCCCGTAAGGACCGTGCAGAAGTAAAGAACAGGCTCAAGCATGGCTCGACGTCCCTTCCTGAGGTGCTCAAGGAGGGGCAGGCCGATGATGTTGTGGGCAAGATGAAGGTGTCAGCACTCCTTGAGTCCATGCCGGGCGTTGGCAAGGTGCGGGCTAAGCAGATAATGGAGCGGCTGGGCATTGCGGAGTCGCGGCGCGTTCGCGGCCTGGGCGCCAACCAGCGCGGCGCGCTGGAGAGTGAATTCGGCGGAGACATCTGACCAAAGCGCCAGCAGGAGCCAGGGAGGGGGCCGCGGGAAGCGTGCTCGCAGCCGAGCCGCGCGGGCTGTGCCGCGGTGCCCCTGTCCCTGTGCCTGCCCGGCTGACGGTGTTGTCCGGCCCGTCGGCTGTCGGCAAGAGCACCGTGGCAGCGCGGTTGCGCAGTGAATGCCCGTGGATCTGGCAGTCCGTTTCGGTTACCACACGGGCGCCGCGGCGGGGCGAAATGGATGGCCGGGAGTATTTCTTCGTTACCGAAGCCGAATTCGAGAGAATGGCGGCGGCTGGCGAATTGCTGGAATCGGCGCAGTTTGCCGGTAACCGCTACGGCACCCCGCGTGCGCCGGTTCAGCAGCGGATCGACCAGCAGGCTCCGGCACTGCTCGAGATCGACGTGGCCGGCGCCCGGCAGGTGCGGGCTGCGGTCCCCGACTCGTTGCTCATCTTCCTGGCTCCGCCGTCCTGGGAGGAGCTGGAGCGCCGGCTGGCAGGACGAAACACCGAGTCCCCGGAAGCGGTAAGCCGTCGGCTTGAGGCCGCCCGGATCGAGCTTGCCGCCAGCGATGAGTTCGACATCACACTGGTCAATACATCTGTCGAAGATGTTTGCGACCAGCTGATAGCCTTGATGATGGCTCAGTATGGCAAGATCACTGGCGCAGCTAGCGGCGGCAGCAATGCTGGGCGAGACCTTGCAGGGCAAGGATCTCACTGAATCCAGATCTGGAAGGTACACATTGGCAGCGACCACGCCTGCGGAAGGCATCATCCACCCGCCGATCGACGATCTGCTGGAGGTCGTCGACAGCAAGTACGGCTTGGTGATCATGGCATCCAAGCGGGCGCGGCAGATCAACGCCTATTACGCCCAGCTCGGTGAGGGCCTGCTGGAGTACGTCGGCCCGCTAGTCGAGACCAGGGTGCAGGAGAAGCCGCTGTCGATCGCCCTGCGCGAGATCAGCGAGCGACTGCTCAGCGCGGAGGCCCCCGAGCAGGCCTGATCTGCCGCGGGGCGCAATCGTCAGGCTAGGGACTGTCCGTGCGCATCATCCTCGGAGTATCTGCCGGGATTGCCGCCTATAAGGCTTGTGAACTGCTGCGGCTGCTGACCGAGTCTGGTCACCGCGTCCAGGTTGTCCCGACGCCCGCAGCTCTCAACTTTGTCGGCGCTGCCACCTGGGCGGCCCTGTCCGGCCAGCCAGTCCTGACCAGCCCGTGGGAATCTGTCCACGAGGTCCCGCACGTCCGGCTCGGCCAGGAGGCCGACCTGGTCATCGTCGCCCCTGCGACCGCTGACCTGATGGCGCGTGCGGTCGCGGGCAGGTCCGACGACCTGCTCACTGCGGTCCTGCTGACCGCGCGCTGCCCGGTGATTTTCGCGCCGGCGATGCACACCGAGATGTGGGAACACCCAGCTACCAGGGCAAACGTCGCTACCTTGCGCGGCCGCGGCTGCATCGTGCTCGATCCGGGGTCTGGCAGGCTGACAGGACAGGACTCCGGGCCGGGGCGGCTGCCCGAGCCAGCTGAGCTGTTCTCGGTAGCGCAGCGGGTCCTGGCAAGGGGCGCTGGCGCGCTGGTGCAGGACCTGGCCGGGCGCACGGTCCTGGTTTCTGCCGGAGGCACCAGGGAGGAGCTCGATCCCGTCCGCTACCTGGGCAACTGGTCTTCCGGAAAGCAGGGCTACGCGCTGGCACGCACGGCGGCCAGCCGCGGCGCATCCGTCGCGCTGGTAGCGGCCAACACCGGGTTGCCGGACCCGGCCGGCGCTCGCGTGATCCGGGTGACATCGGCCCGCGAGTTGCGCGACGCGATGCTCGCGGAATCCGACGGTGCCGACGCGATAGTGATGGCCGCGGCTGTGGCCGACTTCAGGCCCGCCATCCGGAGCGCCGCCAAGATCAAGAAAACAGGGACCGCCCCGGCGCCGATCGAGCTCGCGGAGAACCCGGACATTGTCCGCGACCTGGTGGCGGCCCGTCGGCGGCCAGGCCAGCTGATTGTCGCCTTCGCCGCCGAAACCGGTGACGTACTGGCGAATGGTCGTGCCAAGCTGGCGCGGAAGGGTTGCGACCTGCTGGTCGTTAACCAGGTCGGGAACGGGCTGGCCTTCGGAACTGACGACAACGAGGCAACTGTGCTTGGCGGCGATGGCACCGAGGTCAAGCTGCCCAGGGCGGCCAAGGACGAGATCGCGGACGCGATCTGGGACGAGATCGTCTCGCGGCTCCGTTAGCCGCCAGGTAATCCGGGAGCCACGCCACCGCGTCAGACTTACACCGGTACAATTCGGCGGGGATCTTTGAGGATCACCAGCGGTCGCAAGACCTAGAACCGCTGTCAAGGAAGCTCAAGCAGAAGAAAAGGTGTGTAGTGGCTCGTCGTCTTTTCACATCCGAGTCCGTCACTGAGGGCCATCCAGACAAGATGGCGGACCAGATCAGCGACGCCATTCTCGACGCCATGCTGAAGGGCGATCACCGCAGCAGGGTCGCGGTCGAGACATTGATCACGACTGGCCAGGTGCACGTGGCGGGCGAAGTCACGACCGACACCTACGTCGACATACCGGGCACTATCCGGGAGAAGATCCTCGAGATCGGCTACGACTCCTCGGCTAAGGGCTTCGACGGTTCCACCTGCGGCGTGCAGGTGTCGATCGGCTCGCAGTCGCCCGACATCGCGCTCGGCGTCGGCGAGGCCGTCGAGCACCGCGAGGGCGAGGGCTCCGACGAACTCGACCGGCAGGGTGCAGGCGATCAGGGCCTCATGTTCGGCTACGCGTGCCGGGACACCCCTGAGCTGATGCCGTTGCCGATTATGCTGGCGCACCGCTTGGCCCGCAGGCTGTCCGAGGTCCGGCGCAACGGCGAAGTGCCCTACATCCGGCCCGACGGCAAGACGCAGGTCACTATCGAGTACGCCGGTGACCAGGCAGTGCGGCTGGACACCGTGGTCGTGTCGACCCAGCACGCCCCGGCCATCGACCTCGCAGGCCTGCTCACCCCCGACATCCGCGAGCACGTAGTCCAGCCGGTGCTGGCAGGCCTCGATCTCGACACGACCGGCTACCGTCTGCTGGTGAACCCCACTGGCCGGTTCGAGATCGGCGGCCCGATGGGCGATGCCGGCCTCACCGGCCGCAAGATCATCATCGACACCTACGGCGGGATGGCCCGGCATGGTGGCGGCGCATTCTCGGGCAAGGACCCGTCGAAGGTCGACCGGAGCGCCGCCTATGCGATGCGCTGGGTCGCGAAGAACGTGGTGGCCTCCGGTCTAGCGGATCGCTGCGAGGCACAGGTTGCCTACGCGATCGGCAAGGCAAAGCCGGTCGGCCTGTTCGTGGAGTGCTTCGGCACCGAGCGGGCACCGGTCGAGCGGATCCAGGACGCCGTTCTCCAAGTCTTCGACCTGCGCCCGGCCGCCATCATCCGGGACCTGGACCTGCTGCGGCCGATCTACACACAGACGGCCGCTTACGGTCACTTCGGTCGCGAGGAACCCGACTTCGCCTGGGAGCGGACCGACCGGGCCGACGCCCTGCGGTCCGCGGTCGGAGCGTAGCCGCTGCTGTCACGGCAGGCGCGCTCGTCCTCATCGTTAACAGCAGGCGGTATTGGATAGTTTCAATGCGCTTGTAGCGTTATTGCGGCTAGCATCAGTGCCGATATCAATGCCAATACTGATGCTGGTCTGGGTGATGGATGTCGTCGTCTGATGGGCGCGGCGTAACTGGCAAGCCCCCGCGCGTCGCCGATGCGGAGAGTCCGCGGCCGGACGCCGTCGAGGCTGACAGCCCGCGGCGAGGCAAGCCAGCCGCGGCGGGCCCCGAGCAACTCGATCCGTGGTTCGGCGCAGTTCCCCACGCCGGGGCCGGGATTGCCGGGCAGGACGCAGGCTTCGATCCGGCCGCCACGCTGACCGACTGGTTCCTGCCCGGCGGCCGGGCCGCGCTGCTGCCGGACTCCGTGACCGTCGCGGTCGACGAGGCCGAGTCCGCGGCGCCAGCGAAACGCCAGCCTGCGCCGGCTGCGGCGCCCGGCACGCCGCCCTGGGCCAGCGAGGCGACGGAATCATCGGCAGGAACGCCGCCGCCGTGGGAGAACGGGCCGTGGCCCGGTCCCGGAATGCCCCGGCCATCGTCCGACGCAGTGGTGCCGGACCTGGCGGGCGCAGCCTGCTGCGCTCTCGCACGAGCCTGCTGGCCCATGGACGCCGCGCGCGGTACTGATGACCGGCTTGCTGCCGCTAGTCGTTCCCGGTCTAGTGGTCGGCGTTCTCGGTCTGCGCCGCAGCCGTTCCGGTGAGCCCGCCCGGAGAGCGAGCGTTCTGGCGCTCGCCGCCTCGCTGGCGTGGGCTGCAGTGATCGTGGTCGTGATCGCGGCGGCCTCGGGCGGCTCGGCCGGCGGATGTACCTACCCTGCAGCCGTGCACCAGGACTATGGCCGGGCGATGGCAGACATCAGCGGCAACGCTCCGGCTGCCCGGCTGGCCGAGGATCTCGGCATCGCGGCGACCCGGGCAAACTCGGCCGCGGCTGCGGCGACTGACATTCAGGGCCGGACCGAACTGTTTGCCATGGCCGCCGACCTGCAGCAGGCACGAGCTGACGTCATCACCCAGAAAGCGGTCCCGGCCAGCCTGCGCGCGCACCTGGGCGCCGACGGCGCGGCGCTGACTGCATCCTGCAGGGCCTGACCAGCTCAGAACGGCAGCCGGACGGCAACTGGCCTTGCTGAGCCGGTAATCAATGGCAGGCCCGGCGGTCTGCGTCAGGCCCGGCGGTCTGCCACCTCTGATAGGACTGAGAGCGTGTCGGGTCTGGTCGCCCAGGGTGCGCCGCGGAAGGCGAGCGGCGGCCGGGTCACACGTCAGCCAGCTGCGGAATTGCCAGTAGCCAGGGTTGCCGTCGACATCTCGCTGCCGCATCTCGACCGGCCGTTCGACTACCTGGTGCCCGATTCGCTGGCCGAGTCGGCGGTCGCGGGTTGCCGCGTCCGGGTGCGATTCTCCGGCCAGCTGACCGGCGGCTTCCTGCTCGAACGCCGCGCCGGCACTGATCACCAGGGCAAACTCGGCTATCTGGAACGAGTGGTGTCGCCCGAACCCGTGCTCACCGCAGAAATTGCCGGGCTTGCGCGGGCGGTAGCCGACCGGTACGGCGGCACGATGGCCGATGTGCTCCGGCTGGCAATCCCGCCGCGGCACGCGGCAGCGAGCCGCTCAGCACCCGGGAACGGGCCGCTTGCGGGCGAGCTCGCCGCAAGCGGCGAGTCCGGCCACGATGAGGCTGGCGAGACGCTGTGGGGCCGTTACCCGGACGGACCGTCTTTCCTGGCGGCACTCGCAGACGGTCGCAGCCCGCGGGCTGTCTGGTCTGCGCTCCCTGGTCAGGACTGGCCGGCTGAGATCGCTGGGGCGGTTGCCGCGGTTTCCCGGTCCGGCCGCGGAGCTGTCGTCGTCGTCCCTGATGCCCGCGACCTGGCGCTGGTGGACTCGGCGCTGGGCGTGGTGCTCGGGCCGGGCCAGCATGTGGCGCTGATGGCGAGCCTCGGCCCGGCTGAGCGGTACCGGCGCTGGCTGGCGGCCGCTCGTGGCGAGGTGGCAGTGGTTGCAGGCACGCGGTCGGCTATGTTCGCGCCGGTGGCCGACCTCGGCTTGGTGGTGCTCTGGGATGAAGGTGACGACCTGCACGCTGAGCCGCGCGCGCCCTACCCGCATGCCAGGGAAGTCCTCGCGCTGCGCGCGCACCGGGCCCGCAGCGGCGCCCTGATCGGAGGATTTGCCAGGACGGCTGAGGCCGCGCAGCTCATCTCCGCTGGCTGGGCGCGGCCGCTGCAGGCGAGCCGGCCGGCAGTCAGGCGGTTCGCGCCGGCCGTACAGGCAGCCGGCGCGGAGACAGAGCTGGCGAGGGACGAGGCAGCCCGGTCTGCCCGGCTGCCGGGGATTGCGCTGCGGACCGCGCAGGCAGCACTGGCCAACGGGCCCGTGCTGTTCCAGGTACCCCGCCGCGGCTACCTGGCAGCGGTAGCTTGCGAGCGCTGTCACTCGCCCGCTCGCTGCGACTGCGGCGGTCCGGCCGAGCTACCAGGCGCGCAGGCACCTCTGAGGTGCGGCTGGTGCGGATCAGCGATCGGCCGGAACTGCCGCCGCTGCGGTCATCAGGGGCTGCGGGCTCTGGTCACCGGGGCGCGCCGGACCGCCGAGGAGCTGGGGCGCGCCTTTTCCGGCGTGCCCGTCCTCACCTCCGGTGGCAGCACGGTGCTGAACCAGGTCAGCGGGGAGCCTGCGGTAGTGGTCGCGACTCCGGGAGCGGAGCCAGCCGCGCCCGGCGGGTATGCCGGCGCGGTCCTGCTGGACGGGTGGGCCATGCTCGGATTGACCGGTCTGCGGGCTGCTGAGGAGGCCCTGCGACGCTGGATGAATGCCGCGGCACTGGTCCGGCCGGCCGACGACGGGGGCAGCGTGGTCGTGGTCGCTGACGGAGCTCAGCCCGCAGTCCAGGCCTTGATCCGCTGGGACCCGGCTACCTACGCCGACCGCGAGCTGGCCGAGCGGGCTGAACTGAGGTTCCCGCCGGCGGCGCGGATGGCCGCAGTCAGCGGCCCCGCGCCGGCCGTCGCTGCCCTTCTCGATGAGGCGCGGCTGCCGCCGGACGCCGAGCTGCTCGGCCCGTTTCCCGCGGCCCGGCCGGCTGCCGCTGACCGGCGCGCCGGAGCGGCCGCGCCGGGGCCGGAAGTTATCCGTTATCTTGTCCGGGTGCCGAGGTCAGAAGGTACGGCGCTGGCGCTGGCGCTGCGCGCTGGCCAGGCGTTTCGTAGTGCGGCAAAGGAGCCGGGAGTGGCTCGTGTCCAGCTGGACCCAGCGGCGCTGATCTGACTACCTACCGTGGAGGCCGTAGGGTACTTGAGTGACCAACTCACCCGGCGGCCAGCGTACGCAGTCCGAACCGGGATCCGGAGCCTCAGCCGGCACCCACCAGGAGCGGCTGCGGATGCCCCCCGTCCGGCTCGCGCCTCGCGACGAACTGGCTGCAGCAGCCAGGGTGGTGCCGCTCTTGCGCGCGGCGCGCGACCTCCGCAAGTGGGCTGCCGCACATCCCGAGGTGGCAGCGAGCCGGGTGCTTGACGGCGGCGCTGCCCGTGAAGCGGCCGAGGCGCTGGAACTAACATTGGATGAGCTAGACGCTGCCTGGCAGATTGTGGCAGCTGCCAGCGCGCAAGCGGCTGTCGACGGCCTGCAGGGCCCTACCGAGGTGCGGCTGTCGGCGATGAGGGCCGAGGACGTGCTCAGAGAGTGGGACGCCGCCTTGGCTGCTCTGCTGGCGGCCGAGGAACTGGACGGCCTCGCCACTGCCCTGTACACAGTCGGTGCTCCGGTCCGGATTGACTCGCTGTTCGAAGCCTATTCGGCCGCGGCTGGCAGCGGTCAGCTGGTAGATCCGTCCGGGGGCCGGGCGGCCAGCCGGGCACCCGACGCCGACGAGGCAGCCGCTCTGTCGCATGCCCTTGAGACGCTGGCAGACCTCGGAGTTGTGGAACTCGGCACGGAGGAGACGGCGGGAAGCCTGACAGTTGTGCTGTCGCCGCTCGGCGTGTGGGGGGTGCATCGGCGATTGCTTGCGCAGGGCTGGCACGTTCCCGTGCTGGGCGCGGCCGAGCGGGACAGCGCTGTGGGCCTGCTGACCACGCTCGCCAGCTGCGACGCGGAGGACGGCGAGTCCAAGATTAACGAATGGCTGGCCGGCCGGTCCGAAGAGCAGGCCGCGGATGACTTGATCGCTGCCGCGGCAGCCGGAACGCCAGGTCTGCGCGGCGCGGCGTTCGCGGTGCTCGACCGGATCGGAAAGGCCGCCACCGAGGAGGTTCGCGCCGCGCTCGACGAGCCGCTGCTTCGCGCGCACGCGGCCGTCTGGCTCCACGAGCACGGCGAGGACGCCGAGCTGGGACCGGCGGACCGTACCTGGTTGCTGGTGGACCTCGGCGCCGGCCTCCTCGAGGAGGCCGACCCTCGGGACGTGGTCGCTGAGCTCTTGCCGGAAGTTCCGCCCGACGCGCAAGCCGAGATAGTCGCGGGCCTGTGGCAAGTGCGCCATCCGGGCGTGATTGACCTGCTCGAGGCGCTGAGCGAGCATCATGCCGATCCTGGCGTAGCCAGGGCCGCGCGCAAAGCCGCGTTCAAGGCCCGTTCGCCAGGTGCGGCCGGGAGCACGCGCAGTTCGTAGACTTGATCACAGCCGCCCGCCGCCGGTAAGCACGGGCCGGCGCGGTACGCGCCCCGAAGCGGCGCTCATGCCCAGAGGAGTGTTGTGAGTATCAGGCCCATCCGCTTGTTCGGTGATCCGGTGCTGCGCACCTCGGCCGATCCGGTGACCACCTTCGACGCTGAGCTGCGCAAGCTCGTGAAGGATCTCACCGACACGATGATGGACGCGCCGGGCGTCGGCCTGGCGGCACCTCAGATAGGCGTCGGTCTCCGGGTCTTCACCTACTACGTCGACGATGTGCTGGGGCACCTGATCAATCCGACCCTTCAGCTGTCGGACGAACTCGAGGTCGACGACGAGGGCTGTCTGTCGTTCCCCGGGCTGGCTTACCCGACCAGTAGGTCGCTGCGCGCCGTGGCCACCGGATTCGACATGCACGGCGAGCCCGTGACGATCGAGGGCAGCGGGCAGATGGCCCGGTGCGTTCAGCATGAGACCGATCATCTGGACGGCGTGCTGTTCATCGACCGGCTCGATCCGGCACAGCGCAAGCTCGCGATGAAGGAGATCCGCGCTTCGGAGTGGTGGGGAGAGCCAGCCCCGCTGGTCAAGGTGTCGCCGCACGCGACCCAAGGCAAGGCCTTCTAGCGCATGCGCCTGGTGTTCGCCGGCACGCCCGCGACAGCGCTGCCCTCACTTGATGCGCTGCTGAAGTCCAGGCACCAGGTCGTGGCAGTCATCACCAGGCCGGACGCCAAGGCGGGGCGCGGCCTGAAATTCGGCCACAGCCCGGTCGCTGAGCGGGCCGCTGAGGCAGGCATCGAGGTGCTGGCGCCGGTAAAACCGTCCGAGCCAGACTTCCTGGCCAGGCTCCGCGAGATCGGCCCTGACTGCTGTCCGGTGACGGCCTACGGCGCGCTGATTCCGCAGGCGGCGCTCGACATCCCGGCCAGCGGCTGGGTCAACCTGCATTTCTCGGTCCTCCCGGCGTGGCGCGGTGCCGCGCCGGTGCAACACGCGATCCTGCATGGCGACGACGTTTCCGGCGCGACGACCTTCCGCATTGTCAGGGAGCTGGACGCCGGCCCGGTATACGGCGTCCTCACCGAATCCATCCGGCCGTCGGACACAGCCGGGGATCTGCTGGACCGGCTGAGCACGGCCGGCGCCGAGCTGCTAGTGGCCACTCTGGACGGGATCGAGTCCGGCGAACTGGAGGCGCGCGAGCAGCCTGCGGACGGCATAACCCTGGCGCCGAAGATCACTCCGGCTGACGCTGAGATCGACTGGAGCCAGCCTGCCCTGGCGATCGGGCGCCGGATCAGGGCCTGCACGCCCGATCCTGGCGCGTGGACTCAGCTGGACGGCCTCCGCGTCAAGCTCTGGCCGATCGAGCCAGCTCTGGCCGGTGCTGCTCCGGTGGAGGCTGGCTCGGCCGGGCCATGGCCGCCGGCTCCCGGCGAGCTCCGCGTAACCAGCCGCAGTGTGCTCGCGGGCACCGGCACCACGCCAGTGATGCTTGGCGACGTGCAGGCTCACGGCAAGCGCCGCATGCCGGCTGCCGACTGGGCGCGCGGCCTGCACCTGGACGGCCGGCCGGCCGTGCTCGACCTGACATGCCCGGAACCGCTCAGGGGCCAGCCGCCCGCAATCAGGCCCGCCGCAATCAGGCCCGCCGCAATCAGAAACCGCGTGATCCGGCCCGGCGGGTCGCGCTCGACCTGCTGCTGGCCGTCGCCAGCCGGGACGCCTACGCCAACCTTCTGCTGCCGCAACTGATCGCGCAGCACAACCTGGCCGGCCGGGATGCCGCACTGGCTACCGAGCTCAGTTACGGCACACTGCGCGGTCGGGGCAGCTACGACGCTGTCCTGGGTATCTGCTGCGATCGCGACCTGAGCTCGCTCGACCCGGCTGTGCGCGAGGTGCTCAGGCTCGGCACCCATCAGCTGCTAGCCACCAGGATTCAGCCGCACGCGGCGGTGGCGACCTCGGTGAACCTGATCAAGGAAACGGCCGGCCAGCGGCCCGCCGGCTTTGTCAACGCTGTCTTGCGGCGCGTGGCAACCAGGGACATGGCGCAGTGGCTCGACATCGCAGCGCCGGCCAGGGATTCCGACCCGATTGGTCATCTTGCCGTCCGGTTCAGCCACCCGCGCTGGATTGTCGAGGCGTTCGCGGCCGCGCTCGGCGAGGCACCGGATGGCGGCCTCGAAGAGACCGAGGCCCTGCTGGCTGCCGACAACGAGCGCCCCGCAGTTCAGCTCTGCGTTGTGCCGGGCCTGTCCGACCAGGACGAGCTCGTAACCCTCGGCTGCGAGCCCGCCCGCTGGTCCGCATTTGGCGGTTACCTCAGTGACGGCGATCCGGCCGCGGTTCTCGCCGTAGCGGAGGGCAGGGCAGGCGTTCAGGACGAGGCCAGCCAACTCGCGGCGGCTGCGCTGGCCAGGGTGCCGGCCGACGGGCCCGACGGCAACTGGCTGGACCTGTGTGCTGGCCCTGGCGGTAAGGCGCGCCTCCTGGCCGGCCTCGCCGCGGGAGCGGGTGCCAGGCTGACTGCGGCCGAGATCCGCGAGCACAGGGCACGCCTGGTCGCCTCGGCCGTTGCGCCGGCCGGGTCGTGCCGCGTGGTCGTCGCCGACGGAACCGCGCCGCCGTGGCGGCAGGGCGGATTCGACCGGGTCATCGCGGATGTGCCGTGTTCCGGTCTCGGTGCGCTGCGCCGCCGGCCTGAGGCGCGGTGGCGGCGAACGCCGGCGGATGTTGCTGCCATGGGCGGCCTGCAGCGTGCCCTGCTCCGCACGGCCCTGGATTCGGCCAGGCCCGGCGGCGTTGTCGCCTACGTGACCTGCTCGCCCCATCTGGCCGAGACCCGGGACGTCCTCGGCGACGTGCTCGCAGAGCGCGACGACGTCTTGGTGCTGGATGCGCCAGCTGTGCTCGCCGAAGTGCCGCAGCTACGCAGTGCAGGCGATGACCGGGTCGGGGGTAGTCCGTACGCGCAGTTCTGGCCGCACCGGCACGGCACCGACGCGATCTTCCTGGCGCTGCTCAGACGACGATGAAGAGGCTGCCGGGGACCGGACGTCTGGCTGTCCGGTCCCCGGCAGCCGGGAACTATGACTGGACGAAGGCGATGCCGAGTGGCTGCCCGTCCAGGTTGGCCGTGCCGGTACCGCTGATGAGTGTGCCAGCCACGGTGTTGGTCGCCGGGTTGATCACCGAAATGTCACCGGTCAGGATGTTGCCGACCCAGACTTGCGAGCCGTCTGGCGTGACGGCGATAGAGCCGGGCAGGGTGCCAACACCGGCGGCGGGTCGCGAAAGCGTTGCGCTTCGATGCGTCAGCGGGCGAGAGCCCGGGTACGCGTGCGTCCTACCTTGCCGGTGCCGATGTCCGCGCGCTTGCCCTGCTCGTAGCCGTCGCCGTAGCCGCTGCCGGAGTAGGTGACCCGGGCCGTCCTGGTCACCGGGTATGCCTGCGCGACGTTCTGCCGGATCACCAGGGACCGGTCCGCCAGTACCAGCGTCGCGCGGGAGGACTGGCCGTCTGGCGCCTGTGCCGCCGTCCGCTCAGCGCGCTGTTCCGCGGTCCGTACCCTGGCGATCACCGCTGCCGCGAAGCCGAGCAGCCAGCTGCGCCGCCAGGCGCGGACGCTGTAGGCCTCGGCCGGCACCTCGGCGGCGACTAGCCCGTGCCACATCTGGACCAGCACCGAGGTGTAGAGGACGTCGGTCCGCTCAAGGTCGGAGTCGTAGCCGAAGACGTGCACACGTAGCCCGGAGTCGGTCGTCAGAATGATGCACTGGCAGCGCAGCGCGGCAGCGAGCCCGCACAGCAGGTGCGCCTGCACCCGGCCCCACGGGTTGTAGATCTCCACGATCCGGTCGCCGGGCTTGTCGGTCTCCGGCCGCGTCGCGGCGAGCAGCGCCCGGTCGATGCCGTACTTCGCCATCAGCTCGGCGGCCTTGCCGGTGAGCGCCTGCGCTTCGGCAACCGTGACGCCTTCCGCTTCGGCCTTGGCAAGCAGCTTGCGGACGCGGTCGAGCAGGCGGTCAGGCGCCTCTGTACCCACGGACGTGTTCATCGGCTTCCTCCAGGCGATCGGGGAGGGCGGTGGCTGCGCGTCCGAACCTAGCGGGACGGTCCGACAGTGCGCAGCCTAGAATCGGCGATGATGAGCGTGCAGATAGCGCCGAGCCTGCTGTCCGCGGATTTCGCCAGGCTCGCCGACGAGGCAGACGCGGTATCGGGCGCAGCCGACTGGCTGCATGTAGACGTCATGGACGGCCACTTCGTGCCGAATCTTACGATCGGCCTGCCGGTAGTCGAGGCGCTGCGACGGCATGCCCGGCTGCCGCTGGACTGCCACCTGATGATCGAGGACCCGGATCGGTGGGCGACTGGCTACGCCGAGGCCGGGGCGCGCAGCGTCACCATCCACGCCGAGGCGGCCAGAGCTCCGGTCCGGACGCTGCGCGCGATCAGGTCCGCCGGAGCGCGGGCCGGCCTGGCATTCAAGCCCGGCACGCCGGTGCCCGGGCACGCGGATCTGCTGCCCGAGATCGACATGCTGCTGCTGATGACGGTGGAGCCGGGATTCGGCGGCCAGCAGTTCCTGGACCTGGTGCTGCCGAAGATCCGCCGCGCTCGCGAGCTGATCAGCGCCTACGGCGGCGAGGTCTGGCTGCAGGTCGACGGCGGGGTCAGCGAGCAGACAATCGGGCGGTGCGCGGAGGCCGGCGCTGACATGTTCGTGGCCGGATCTGCGGTGTACGGGGCGACGGACCCGGCCGCCGCGATCACGGCGCTGCGCGACCTGGCCGTAGCCGCCACGGCAACTCCGGCGACGGTTCGCCGGCGAGCTGATCGGGGCCTGGCTGGTGAGCAATAAGACCGATAACAGCGGGGAACGCGCAGGTGTCGCGCTCACCAATCTTGACTCCGCGCTGTTCGGCGGAGCCGAGGCCACTAAACGGGATCTGATCGACTACCTGGACGCGGTAGCTGACCAGATCATTCCGTGGCTCGCGGACCGACCGCTGTCCGTCATCCGGGTGCGGCCAGGACAGGCGCCGTTCATGCAGAAGAACGTGCCGAAGTACGCCCCGGACTTCGTCCGCACGGTCACCGTGTGGGCAGAAAGCGCGCACCGCGACGTCGCCTACGCACTCTGCAACGACCGGCGCACGTTGCTGTGGTTCGCTAATCAGCGAGCGGTCGAGTACCACCCGACGCTGGCACGGGCAGGCCATTTCGACAGCCCGGATGTCCTGGTGCTGGACATCGATCCGCCGCCGGGGTCAGACTTCGGCCGCGCGGTGGAAGCTGCGTTGCTGGTACGCGAGGCGCTGGCGTCGGCCGGCCTGGCCGGCGCGGTCAAGACTAGCGGGGCCAAGGGCGTCCATATTGTCGTGCCGCTGGCGGCCGGGCAGCGGGTGGAGGACGCTGCGGCAGCGACCAGAGCGATAGCCGCACGGGCCGAGCGCCTGCGACCTGAGCTGGCTACCACTGCGTTCATCAGGGAAGATCGTGGCGGGAAGGTGTTCATCGACGCCACCAGGGCGGGCGGTGCGACCGTCGTGGCCGTGTACAGCCCGCGGATCCGGCCGGGTACGCCGGTCTCGTTTCCGATTCGCTGGGATGACCTGCCCGGCATCCGGCCGGCGGATTTCACCATCCATAACGCCGCGGGCCTGCTGGCCGGCCAGGACGTCTGGGCGCGGTTGCTGCCGGATCCGCAGGTGCTGCCTGCCGAGCTCGTCGCCGAAGGGCACGCGATCCCGATCGCCCGGGTGGCCGCGATGCACGAGGGCAAACGGCGCGCCAGGGCCCGCCGGGATCAGGACGCGACGGGCGGCTCGGGCCAGAACGGGTAACCGGCCCGGTTTGCGCCCGGCGACCCCGCCGACTACCGTCGGCGGCAGCAATGGTACGTATACGGAGTTTCCTGCCACCGCGACCGCGTGCTGGTGCCGGCGGGCGCCGGGAGTCGCTCGCCAGCTTTGCTGGTGGCAGATGATGCGCCGGGCACAGAATGTGCTCATGACGGCAGCGACGCGGCCTGGCACCGAGAGCGCCGGCGCAGACCGCCACGGCGAGGAAGCCCGGACTGCGCACCCGCTACTGGAGATCCGCGATCTTTCAGTTAGCTTCGGCCCGGTGCAGGCGCTCACCAACGTTGGCCTGGCAGTGCACGAGGGGGAGGTCGTCGCCCTGGCCGGCGAGAACGGGGCCGGGAAGACCACGCTCGTGCGCTGCATCGGCGGCGACATCACCCCGAACAGCGGTCAGATCAGGATCGGCGGCGTGCCGGTGCAGTCCGATCCCGGCGCTCTGGCCCGCCAGGGCGTCAGCGTGCTCTGGCAGGACCTGGCCCTGTGCGACAACCTGGACATCGCCGCGAACCTCATGCTCGGCCGCGAGCGGCGGAGCCATCTGATGTCAGAGATCAAAATGCATACTGAGGCCCGCCGGATGCTGGCGGACCTCGGCATCAGCTTGCCCCCGACAACTCGTGACATCCGGTCACTGTCCGGCGGCCAGCGCCAGCTCGTCGCGGTCGGCCGGGCAATCGCGCACCGCCCCCGGCTGCTCCTGCTCGACGAGCCAACGGCAGCGCTCGGCGTGGCCATGTCCAGGCAGGTCGAGGATCTGATCGTCGGCCTGCGCGAGCAGGGCACGTCAGTCCTGCTCGCCTGCCACGACATCGACATGATGTTCCGGCTGGCAGACCGGATCGTGGTGCTGCGGCACGGCCGGGTGGTGGCCGAGGTCAGGCCTTCCGACGTGCACCCTGACGACGTCATCGCGCTGCTGTCGGGGCAGGATGCGGACTCATCGGCGCGCAGCCAGCTCACCAGGCTGCACGGTCTTACTGGCCGGCTCGTCAGCGCGGATCCGTCGTCGAGCCTGTCGCTGATCCTGTCCGCGCTCGGCGCGGCACTCGGCAGCGAGCGGCTGTGCATCCACCTGGTCTCCGGGAGCGAACTGGCCTGCGCCGCGTCGCTCGGCGTCGCAGACCCGCTGCTGTCGGCCTGGTCCAAGATGCCGTTCGGCCCGACTGGCGGCCCCGTCGGGATCGCCGCGGCGACGGGCGAGCCGGTTATCGCCGAGGACGTACGGGCCGACGGCCGCTGGGCGCCGTTCGCGAGCCTGGCCAGGTCGGCGAAGGTCGCCAGCTCCTGGTCGGTTCCCGTGCTCGGGCCGGGCGGCCTGGCCGGGGTGATCACTGTCTTCCGGTCGATGCCAGGCAAGCCGAAACGAGACGACCTCGACCTGGTCACGCTGTACGCCGGCTACGCGGCCAGCGCGATCGAGCGGGACAGCTTGCTTGACGAGGTCACCGCCCGCAACCGGGTGCTGGAGACGATCAGGGAGATGCTCGAGACGCTCGCCGGGCCGCTGCCGGTGAGCCAGAGCCTGGGCGTCGCGCTGCAGGCGCTGTGCCGCGGCCTGCAGGCAGACGAGGCCGCCTTGGTAGTCCGCCGGGCCGGGCAGGAGCCGGAGGTGCGGGCAGCAGCCGGGAAGGCTGACGTGCGGCCCGCCGACGCCAGCGATGACCTGCTCGCCACAGCGACTGGAGTGCTGAGCCGGGCGCGCAAGGACGACGTCGCGGTGCACGCCCTCGGTATCCGCGGCCGGATGGTGACGGTGCCGTTCGCGGCGCCAGGCGGCGGCGCCGCGCTGGTCGTGTGCTGGCGCACCGCGGCGCAGCCCGACGACGCCGCGGCGCTCGCCGAGGACGCGGCCCGCTCGCTGCAGCTCGCCTGGAGCGCGAAGAGGCCTCGGTCGCCCATCAGGAGGCGCTCACCCTGCGCCGGTCGCAGGAACTCCAGCGCGGCTTCCTGTCGCGGCTGAGCCACGAGCTGCGCACCCCGCTGACAGCGATCAGGGGCTACGCGTCGAGCTTGCTCCAGACGGACGTGACCTGGGACGGCGAGTCTCAGCACCGGTTCCTGCGCCGGATCGCAGCCGAGTCGGCCCGGCTCGGCCGCCTCGTCGACGACCTGCTTGATTTCTCCGCCATCGAGTCCGGCATCCTGCGACTGCAGCGTGACTGGTGTGACCTGCCGCTCGTGCTCGAGGCCGCGATCGCGTGCCTGCCGCCGGATGCCTCGCCGCCGGTCAAGATGTCCTGCGCGCCCGGGCTGCCGGTGATCTGGGCTGACCACGACCGCCTCGAGCAGGTCTTCGTGAACTTGCTGGCCAACGCAGTCGGCCACAACCCGGCCGGGCACGAACGTGCGCGTGAGCGCCACTGCCGGGACGGAGCACGTCGAAGTGACCGTCGCCGACGACGGCGCCGGCCTCAGCCCGGACATGGCCAGAGCGCCGTTCGAGCCCGCTAGGCGCCGACGTGGCCCGACCGCCGGCGCCGGGCTCGGGCTGTCCATCACTAGGGGGATCGTGGCGGCGCACGGGGGCCGGATCGAGCTGATCCCTCAGCCCCGCGGGTACCTGCTTCCGGATCTGTTTGCCGATCGAAGCCGAGGTCCGGCTCGCTGGCCAGCCTGAGCCCGGTCGTGCGGAGGCGGTCGCAGCAGGACGCCAGCGTGCCTGGGATCGAGGCCGTGCCAGCCCAGCTGAAGGTCGGTGCCGGTGGCGACTGAGGCAGCGACCCGGGCGCTGGTGGTCGAGGACGACCCGAACATCGTGGACCTGATCAGGTCCAATCTCGCTGTCCGCGGCTTCGACACCATCGTGTCAAACGACGGCCTGCGCGCACTGCGGTTGCTGGAGACCGAGTCGCCGGACATCGTGTTGCTGGATCTGATGCTGCCCGAGATCGACGGCTTCGAGCTGTGCCGGCAGATCCGGGAGCAATCCTCTGTCGCGATCATCGTCGTCTCGGCCAGGGGCGGCGAGCGCGACAAGGTCAGCGCCCTGAACGTCGGTGCGGACGATTACATGACGAAGCCGTTCAGCATCGAGGAACTGCTCGCCAGGATCAACGCCACATTGCGCCGGACCCGGCCAGCCGGGCTGGCGACAGAATCGTCGCCAGCCGTCATCACGGTCGCCGACCTGGTGATCGACCTGGCTAGCCAGCAGGTCAGCCGGGCTGGAGTCGCGGTGCACCTGACGCCGACGGAGTTCGCGCTGTTGCGCGAGCTCGCGATCAACCGCGGCAAGCTGCTGAGCCACGCGCACCTGCTGCGCACGGGTCTGGGGCCATGGCTACGAGACCGAGACCGAATACGTCCGCGTCTACATCCGGCGGCTGCGGGCCAAGCTGGAGACCAGCGGCACGCCGCTGATCGTCACTCAGCCGCGGGCCGGCTACCGGATCCTGGCGGACTGACGACGATGCTCCGAATCCGTCATCGGCATGGGCTGCCCAAGTGTGTTGCAAGACTTGCTACCGATTCGTTGCGTAAACGTGTTGTTAGTGACCTCGTTAACGGATGCCCTGCCGTTCGAGAACGCTGGCGCTCTGACCTGCTGGTATTTCGTTTACGAAATTTTCATGAGGTTACGCGGATGTTAACGGAGCCGTTCACCGATCGAGCCCTAGTGTTTGCCACGGAAGACGATTTGACCCCACGCGGGACTTTCGGGGGCCCGTGGAAGTCTGATGTCCGGAAGGTCAGACGAGGTGGTTTTCTTGCGCTCAGCCTCAAAGGCAGTGTCCGCGTCGAGGCTGTTGGTCGCGTTCCGCCGGTATGGATTCGTCCCTCGGTATCTGATGTCTAGACGATCTGGCATAGCACCGAAGCGTAGTTAGTGAGGAACATATGGACACTGCGCTGTATGGTGTCCTCGAATCGATCATTCGGGTGCCTTCGGGCGAAAGGGTGTGGGGAGGCAATGGGTAACAGGAGTGAGGGAGGTCGTCCTCCCGTTCGCACGGCCACGGCACGTTCTCGACGCTTCCGTGCGAGTCGGCTGGGTGAGTCTGGCGGCGGTCGTTAGCCTGGCGGCTGCGGCCTGCGGATCGTCGAGCCCGTCATCGACATCGTCGTCAAGCGGCTCGAACACGATTCCAGCGGGGCTGAGCATCAGTTCCTTTACCGTCAACATCGCGTCGACGATGTCCAAGCTCAAGTCGCTGACGGAGTTCGCGACCAAGGGCGCCAGCACCCTGCAGGTGGGGGTGATCCTGCCCGACACCACGTCGTCGACGCGGTGGGTTGACTTCGACCAGCCGTACCTGAACGATGCCTTTGCCGACGCCGGGTATACCCAGGCGCAGTACCGGATCGACAACGCGCAGGGAAGCGACGCGACCGAGCTGGACGACGCCACCGCGGACATCAACCTCGGCGCGAAGGTCCTGATCATGGACCCGCTCGATGGCCCGACTGGCGTGGCGATCGCGAAGCTTGCCGAGTCCAAGGGCGTCACCCTGATCAGCTACGACCGCGCCACGTTCCAGGGCTCGAAGACCTACTACGTCAGCTTCGACAACGAGCTCGTGGGCCAGCTGATCGGCCAGGGCTTCGAGGCTTGCGTTGCGTCCTGGAAGATTCAACAAGCCTCAGGTCTTCGTCCTGAATGGCGGCGAGGACACCGACCCCAACGCGATCTCCTTTGCTGAGGGTTACAACAAGGTGGTCTGGGGCCAGGCAGCCAAGACGGTCAGCGCGGGCGCGACCAACAGCGCCGGCATGTCGCTGGTTGGCGAGAACTTCGCCCCCGGCTGGGACAACACCCTGGGCGGCACGATCTTCCAGCAGGAGTTCACCGCTCACAAGCAGATCAACGCCACTATCGAGGCCAATGACGGGCTCTCCAATGCGGTGATCACCGACCTCAAGGCGGACGGGGTCAAGCCGTACCATGTCCCGACCACCGGACAGGACGCCACGGCGCAGGGCATGGCCTGGATCCTCGAGGGCTACCAGTGCGGCTCCGTGTACAAGGCGGTCTACAAGGAGGCCCAGGACGCCGTGGCCATGGCCACGATCCTGCTGGCTGGCGACAAGCCGCCCGCGGCTCTGCTGAACGGGACGACCACCGACCCGGCCGACTCGAGCATCACCGAGCCGGCGTCGCTGCTGACCCCGGTGTGGGTGAACAAGGCCAACATGGAGGCGACAGTGGTCGCTGACGGCTTCGACACCGCCTCGGACATCTGCACAATCGCGGGTGCGAGCGTCTGCGCCGCAGCCGGGATCCATTGATCATCTGATCAGGGAACCTCGACGAGGTTCTCATCGACCGCTGTTCCGAACCGGGTTGGCGGACCCTCCAGCAGGACGGGTCCGCCAACCCGGGCAACGGGAAGGGCGGAAGGGAGGAACGCTGTTATGCTCACCGCCTGCCGGGATACCGGAGCGGCGGCTGCCCAAGATCGGCAAGGCTACTGACAGGTCTACAAGGTGACTGAGACGAACGAGTCCCCGGACAGCGCGAGCCGCGGCGGAGACGGGGCGGAACCCCTGCTGAAGCTGCGGGGCATCGACAAGCATTTCGGGCCGGTGCAGGCGCTCTACGGGGTGAACCTGGACCTGCCCGCGGGCCAGGTGACCGGCCTTTGCGGGGACAATGGCGCAGGCAAGTCGGTGCTCACTCGCTGTATCGCCGGCGTGCACCAGCCGGATCACGGACAGATCTACTTCGACGGGCGACCGGTTCACATTCGGAGCGCCCGGGACGCCTCCGCGCTAGGGATCGAGACCGTCTACCAGGATCTGGCGCTGGCCGACAACCTGGACATTGTCCAGAACATGTTCCTGGGCCGGGAGCGTCTGAGCCACGGCCTGCTCGACGAGGACTCGATGGAGAAGCAGGCAGCCGAGACCCTGAGCACCCTGCGGGTGACCACGGTGCGCTCGATCCGGCAGCCAGTGGCATCGCTCTCGGGAGGCCAGCGGCAGGCGGTGGCGGTGGCCAAGGCGGTGATGTGGAACTCCAAGGTGGTGCTGCTAGACGAGCCCACCGCCGCCCTCGGGGTGGTGCAGACCCAGATGGTGCTGGACCTGGTCGAAGCGGCTCCGGGACCACGGGTTGGCGGTGATGGTGATCTCCCATAACCTGAACGACGTCTTCGAGATCGCGGACCGGATCGCGGTGCTGTACCTGGGACGGATGGTGGCCGAAGGGCCGGCGGCGGACTTCGATCGGCAGAGTGTGGTGGAGTACATGACGACGGGTAGCTTCAGCGGCCGGCCGTTCGAGCCCGCCACATCCGCCAGCGGCGAGGGCTGACCGCATGGCGTGGATCAGGAGATCCCGATGACCGCGGACTCCGGCGAGGCCTCGACCGGGACGGCGAACGCCGGGCACGGCGGTGGACCTCACCGCTGCCCCTGAGGCCGCAGCCGCAGACGTCCCCGCGGTGCTCGTCGCTCAGTCGATGCGCCAGTACCTCCGGGCCTGGTGGCAGCAGGTCCGGAGCGGCAACAGCGGTGTCCTGCCCGTAGTCCTCGCCATCGTGCTCGTCGCCGTCGTTTTCGAGATTGTCACCCCCGAGCACGCCTTCCTGCGGCCGAGCAACCTCGTCTATGTCTTCGGGCTGAGCACCGTGTACATGGTGCTGGCGATGGGCGAGACACTAGTCCTGCTTCTCGGCGAGATCGACCTTTCGGTTGGCGCGGTCGCGCTCATCGGCGGGGTCATCGCCTTCAAGCTGGTCCAGCAACCTGGGCCGGGCTGGCCGTGGTGGGCAGCGATCCTCGCCGCGCTCGCTATCTGCGGCCTCTTCGGCGCCCTCCAGGGGACGCTGATTGCGCGGCTCAGGATCCCGTCCTTCGTCGTGACCCTGGGCGGGTTCCTGCTGTTCTCGGGCATCCTCATCGTCGTACTCGGCGGGGCCGACGGCAACGTGAGCGTCAGCTCTTCGGCGCCCAATCAGCGCGTCATCTATGACCTCGTCCAGGGGCTGATCGTCCCCGCCGCCAGCTGGGTAGCCCTGGCGGTGGTGGTCGTGGCAGCCGGCGTGGCCATCTGGCTACGCTCGGCCGCGCGGCGACGGCAAGGCCTCGTGGCTCCCCCGGTCAGCCTGACGGTAATCAGAATCGCCCTGGTGGCGCTCGTGGGGGCAGCTGTCGTGGTGATCTGCACGGTCAACCGCGGAACCCTCCTGGTGAAGGTCGAGGGGGTTCCGTGGGTGATCCCGATCGTCCTCGTCGTCCTTGGCGGCTGGACCGTCGTGCTCCAGCGGACCCGCTTCGGCCGCTACGTATATGCCATCGGCGGCAACCCCGAAGCGGCCCGCCGCGCAGGCGTCCGTCTCGCGACGATCCGCATCTGGTGCTTCGCGTTGTGCTCGGCGATCGCCGGCCTCGGTGGCATCCTGCTCGGTTCCTTTTTCTTCGGTGAGTACAGCACCAACACCGCAGACCCCGGCCAGCTCGTCCTGTACACGGTCGCAGCCGCCGTTATCGGCGGGGTCAGCCTGTTCGGCGGCCGGGGTAAGGCAATCCACGGTGTGCTCGGCGGGCTCCTCATCGGCGGCATTGCCTACGGCGTGTCCCTGCTCAGCCTGGGCACTCTGGCCACGCCGCTGGAATACATCGTGCCGGGCGGCGTGCTTCTTGGCGCAGTGCTGGTTGACGTGATGTCACGGCGCGGGACAGGGAGCGTGACCCGTGTCTGACGTGATCGACCCCACCGCCGCTCCGACGGCCGCTACGGCCGAGGTCCCGCCCGAACTCCTGGCTCAGTCCCTGGGCCAGTACCTCCGGGCCTGGTGGCTCCGGCTCCGCGGTGGCGACAGCGGTGTCCTGCCAGTGGTCCTGGCCATCGTGGTGGTGGCTGTCAGCTTCCAGGTCGCCAACTCAACGTTCCTGTCGTCGCAGAACCTGGTCAACCTCTTCGAGCAGAGCACCATTTACATGGTGCTGGCGATGGCTGAGATCTTCGCCCTGCTCCTTGGCGAGATCGACCTCTCCGTCGGCATGGTGATGGCAATCTCTAGCGTCGTGGTCGCCGAGCTCGTGCAGCCGAGCGGCGCGGATTGGCCGTGGTGGGCGGCGATCATAGTGGCGTTGCTCGCTTGCGCTGCCGTTGGCGCCTTCCAGGGAATGCTCGTGGCCCGGCTGAAGATGCCGTCGTTCATAGTCACTCTCGGCGGGCTGCTGATCCTGGAGGGTGTCGGAATCATCATCCTCAATGGGTCGCTCGTCAGCATCGGCAACTCCCGGTTCACCAACGAGGTCGTCCTCTACAACATTTTCTGGGGGCACTTCAGCCCGGTGGTCGGCTGGATCTTGCTGGCCGTGCTGGTCGGAGCCGCTGGCACGGGGCTCTGGTTGCGGGACGCCAGCAAGCGCCGCCACGGTCTGGAGACTCCGCCGCGCAGCCTCACGGCGATGAAGATCGGGCTCATAGCGGTGGCGGGCATCGCGATCGTCGCCATTTGCAATGTCAACCGAGCCCACGCCGGGACGATCGAGGGGGTTCCCTACATCATTCCGATCGTCCTTGTCGTGCTCGCTGCCTGGACGGTCCTCCTGCAGCGAACCCGCTTCGGCCGCTACGTCTACGCGATCGGCGGCAACCCCGAGGCGGCGCGGCGAGCCGGAGTCAGCCTGCCTGCCGTCCGAATCTGGGGCTTCGTCCTCGCCGCCGTGACCTCCGGGATCGCCGGCGTGCTGTTCGTCTCGTGGCAGGTTGAGGTGACCACCAATATCATCAAGACCGCCAACGGCTACGTGCTGCTGGCGGTAGCCGCGGCGGTCATCGGTGGCACCAGCCTCTTCGGCGGCCGGGGCAAGACCATCCACGGCATACTGGGCGGCCTCGTCATCGGTGGCATCTACAACGGCCTTTACCTGCTAGGCGTGCAGAGCCAGTGGATTGACGTCGTGGTCGCCGGAGTGCTATTGGCGGCGGCGGTCGTCGACGTCCTCTCGCGCCGGGGTGCGCCGCGCCAAGCGTGACCCAGGCGACACGGAATACTTGACATGGCACACTAGTTCTCGCAAGTACGTGCTCCGGGGTCGGTGAAACTCCGAACCGGCGGTGACAGTCCGCGACCCGGCCGAAGCCATCGGCTGGCTGACCCGGTGAAATTCCGGGACCGACGGTAAAGTCCGGATGGGAGGCAGCACGTGCGCGGTGATGGCTGACCTGCAGGTTCAGGTCTGGCCTTCAGCCGCGGTTGCGCAGCTAGCGCACCCCCGGAGCCCGAATGCAGGGCGAGACGCCATCTGGTCGATGGCTCCGGAGGAGGACGCGGTGTTTACCGGGATTGTGGAAGAACTCGGCGAGGTCGTCGGCATACAACAGGCCGGCGACTCGGCCCGGCTCACGGTACGCGGGCCAGTGGTCACCGGTGATGCCGCCAGCGGCGACTCCATCGCGATCAACGGCGTGTGTCTGACCGTCACGCAGGCGCAGGACGGAGTGTTCAGCGCGGACGTGATGGGCGAGACGCTCAGCCGGTCAAGCCTGGGCGCCCTGAGTCCCGGTGCGGTGGTCAATCTCGAGCGGCCGCTGCGGCCAGATAGCCGCCTTGGCGGCCACATCGTGCAGGGTCATGTCGATGGCACGGGCACCGTGCTGGCTCGCCAGCCAGCCGCCAACTGGGAAGTGGTCCGGATATCGATTCCGCCGTCACTAGCTCGTTACCTGGTGGAGAAGGGCTCGGTGGCCGTTGACGGCATCAGCCTGACGGTATCGGCCCTTGGTGAGTCTGGCGGCCAGCACTGGTTCGAGGTGAGCCTGATCCCGACGACACTGGAGCGAACCACGCTCGGCGTCAAGCGGCCGGGCGCGGTAGTCAACCTCGAGGTCGACATGATCGCCAAGTACGTCGAGCGCCTGCTCGCCGGGAGGACACAGTGAACCGCGAAGACGCTCCGGTGCCGGCGGCCGGCAATCAGCTGGACAATGTGGAGCGGGCGATCGCCGACATCGCGGCCGGCCGGCCGGTGGTCGTCATCGATGACGCCGACCGGGAGAACGAGGGCGACATTATCTTCGCGGCCAGCAAGGCGACGCCCGAGCTGCTGACCTTCATGATCCGCTACACCAGCGGCGTGATCTGCGTGCCGATGCCGGGGGAGATGCTCGACAGGCTTCAGCTGCCGTTGATGACGCCGCAGAATTCGGAGCGGATGCGGACCGCCTACACCGTCAGCGTCGACGCGCGCGATGGCGTGACCACGGGCATCTCCGCGGCGGACAGGGCCAGGACCATTCGCACGCTCGTGGACTCGGCGACCGAACCCTACGAGATCGTGCGGCCCGGCCATGTGTTCCCGCTGCGGTACGCGCCGGGCGGCGTGCTCCGGCGCCGCGGGCACACCGAAGCGGCCGTCGACCTGGCGAGGCTTGCCGGGCTGACCCCGGCAGGCGTACTCGCCGAGATCGTCAACGACGACGGGACCATGGCCAGGCTGCCTGAGCTACGGCAGTTCGCCGACGATCATGGCCTGGCTCTGATCTCGATCGAGCAGCTGATTTCGTATCGCCGCCAGCATGAGCGGGTGGTGAGCCGGGTGGTCGAGACGCGGTTGCCGAACCAGTTCGGGGAGTGGCGTGCCATCGGCTATCTGAACTCGGTCGACGGCACCGAGCACCTGGCGCTCGTGCTTGGCGACCTGACGGCGCCCGGCCCGGACGTCCTGGTCCGGATGCATTCGGAGTGCCTCACTGGCGACGTGTTCGGGTCCCGCCGGTGCGACTGCGGCGCACAGCTTGACGCGGCAATGGCCGCCATCGCCGCCGAGGGCCGGGGCGTGGTGCTGTACCTGCGCGGCCACGAGGGCCGGGGTATCGGGCTGCTATCCAAGCTGCGCGCCTACCAGCTGCAGGACGGCGGCGTCGACACCGTGGACGCGAACACCGAGCTCGGGCTTCCGGTCGACGCGCGGGAGTACTCCACCGGCGCGCAGATGCTGACCGACCTTGGAGTGCTGGCGCTGCGGCTGCTGACGAACAATCCGGCCAAGGTCAACGGGCTGGCCGGATTCGGCTTGACGGTGACCGGCCGGGTCGGCCTGCCGTCTGCGCCGACGCCGCACAACCTGCGCTACCTGACAGCGAAGCGGGACCGGCTCGGCCATCAGATCGACAACCTTCCCGCGGTCATGGATGGAGGCCCTGCTGGCCTGCCTGCGAACGGGCGGCCGGTCAATGGCGCTGGCGGCGGCAGCCGGGACGCGGGACCGGCAGCGTCGGCCGCGGGTCTGCGGTGAGCGGAGAGGGCCGCCCGGACCGCCAGGTGGTGGACGCAGCGGGCCTCAGCGTCGCGATCGCGGCAACTCGCTGGCACGCTGAGATCACCGATCAGCTAGTTGACCGCGCGATCGCTGCGGCGCGCGCTTGCGGTATCCCCGAGCCGCGCGTGGTGCGGGTGCCCGGCGCGGTCGAGTTGCCGGTGGTCGCGGCTGAGCTGGCCCGCAGCCACGATGCGGTGGCCTGCCTTGGCGCGGTGATTCGCGGCGGCACCCCGCATTTCGACTACGTGTGTGACGCGGTGACCTACGGGCTGACCAGAGTGGCACTTGACGCCGGGACGCCGGTCGGCAACGGCGTGCTGACCTGCGACACCCTGGATCAGGCGCGGGACCGTAGCGGTGCTGAGGACAGCGCGGAAGATAAGGGCTGGGATGCAGTGGTGGCAGCGCTGGAGACGGCGCTGGTCCTGAGGTCAATTCGCGGCTAGCTGCCTCTAGGCCGGGGCGACCCGGTAGTGGTAGCCGTGGTGGTCGGCGAAGCCCAGCCGCCGATAGAGGGCGCGGGCCCCGGCATTGTCGCTGGTGACCTGCAGGTAGATCCCGCGAGCGCCACGTTCGGCGGCAGCTGCTACCAGCGCCCTGGTGACAACGGCCCCAAGGCCCTGGCGGCGAAACCGCGGGTCTACCTCGATTGCGGTCAGGCCCGCCCAGCCACCGGCGTGTGCCACCCGGCCGATTGCGATGGTCTCGCCGCCAGACCGGACCGAGGCGAACGCCTGCCACGGCGCTGACGTCAGCAGCGTGATCGCGACCGCCGGGAGTTGCTGCCCGCGATAGTGATACCTGGCCAGCCACGCCGCGTCCGGCTCGGCGTCGAACTCCACCGCTACCGCGCTAGCCCCCGCGGCCCGGGCCGCGACGGTCTGAGCAGCTGCCGTCATCACGACCGCAGCGTCCGCGCGAACTGTCCAGCCGAGGTCTTTCAGCTTGAGGTCCAGGCGGCTGGCCGCTGGCCGGTCAGGCGGGTACGGCACCGCGACCATCGCCGGGAGTCCTCGCTCGGCGTACCAGGAGCGGACCTTGCCGATTGCTGTCGCGGCAGGCATGCCCGGGTCGCCGGCGCTGAGCGCGCTGTTTGCCCGGCCGGTGAAGCCCGCCGCGGCGCGCAGTAGCCAGCCGCCGAGCCAGACTTCTTCGCAGGCCCGCCAGCCTGCGGCGGCGGCGTGCTCGAGGTCGTTGATCGAGATCTTCACCGGGTCAGCGTGCCAGGATTACTCAGCCGCCGCACTCGGTTAGAGCGGCTAACCGGCTACTACCTGACCAGCCGGAAGCGCATCTGCAGACAGGACCAGCCCATGACGACGTTGTCTGATGCCGAGGCTATCGGCAGCCGCGATAAGTTCCTGGCCATCATCTCGACCGCGCGCGCAGACGGGACCATCCAGTCCTCGCTCGTCAATGCCGGCGTGCTGGCAGACCCCGGCACGGGGCAGCAGGTCGTTGGGTTTGTCACCTACGGGACGGCCAAGCTCGCCAACCTGAGGGCGCGCGGGCAGGTCACCGTCACCTTCCGGGCGGGCTGGCAGTGGGCGGCGGTCGAGGGCCGCGCCCGGATCATCGGGCCGGATGACCCCGTGCCTGAAGTAGACGACGAGCGCCTGAGGCTGCTGCGCCGGGAGGTGTTCACCGCAGCAGGCGGCGCTCACGACAACTGGGCCGAGTACGACCGCGTTATGGCGGCCGAGCGACGGGCTGTCGTCCTGGTCACCCCGACGCGGATCTATAGCAACCGGACCTAGGGGTCTGCGCCGGCCAGGCAGGGCGACCTGGCAAACCGGAGTTAGCGGACTTACCGCTCCTCAGGCCAGGAACCGCGCCGCGGTCGGCCGCGCTTACGCTATGGAAGATGGCAGCCGCCGCATTTGTTGGCCCGGTACGTGCCGGGATCCGGCCGAACACATCTCTGAGGTGACTGCGAAGTGCGCGACATCTTGGTCCCCATCACCAAGTGGTGGGAGGCGAACGAGACATTTGGCCTTGCCACGGTCGTCCGCACGTTCAGCAGCGCACCGCGGGAGCCGGGGGCCGCGATGGCGGTTTCCGCTAGCGGCGAGGTCGTCGGCAGCGTCTCAGGCGGTTGCGTGGAAGGCGCCGTCTACGAGCTAGCCACGCAGGTCACTGCGAGCGGGAAGCCGGTGCTGCAGCGGTACGGCATCAGCGACGACGATGCGTTCGCGGTCGGCCTGACCTGCGGCGGCATCATCGACATTTTCGTGGAGCCCGCCAGCAAGGAGCGTTTCGCTTACCTCGGCGAGATCGCCGAAGGCGTCCGGCGGGGCGTCCCCGTCGCGGTCGCGACCGTGATCGAAGGGCCGGGCATCGTCGGCTCCCGGCGGATTATCTGGGAAGACCAGCGCACGGCTGGCACGCTCGGAGCGGGGGACAGGCTCGACGCGGCGGTCGACGACGACGCGCGCGGAATGCTGGCGCAGGGCCTGACCGGAGTACGCCGGTACGGCCCGGACGGCGAGCGGCGCAGGGACGAGCTGGCGATCTTCGTGCAGTCGTTTGCCCCAGCGCCGCGGATGCTGGTCTTCGGTGCGATCGACTTTGCCGCAGCGGTGGCCAAAGCCGGGAAGTTCCTCGGCTACCGGGTCACCGTGTGCGACGCTCGCCCGGTGTTCGCGACCGCGTCGCGGTTCCCGGACGCCGACGAGGTCATCACTGACTGGCCGCATCGGTATCTGTCCGGCAGCACAACCGACGAGCGCACGGTCATCTGCGTGCTCACGCACGATCCGAAGTTCGACGTACCGCTACTCGAGGTAGCGCTGCGACGGCCGGCCGCCTACATCGGCGCGATGGGCAGCCGGCGCACTCACGATGACCGGCTCGCGCGGCTGCGCGAAGCTGGCCTCACCGAGACCGAGCTGGCCCGACTCCGGTCGCCGATCGGGCTCGACCTGGGGGCAAGGACGCCCGAGGAGACAGCGATCGCCATCGCGGCCGAGCTCATCCAGCTGCGCTGGGGCGGCACCGGACGGCCGCTCACTGCGACAACTGGGCGCATCCATCACGGAGGCGTGCCAGGTGACCGGCAAGCACCCGCTGAGGTCGCAGGCGAGCGGACCGCGTAAGTGCCGCCGCGGAGTGTTGCTGGTGTCTTGCTTGCCGCTGGCGGCGGCAGCAGGCTCGGACGTCCTAAGGCGCTCCTCGTCGTCGCCGGCCAGTCGCTCGCGAGCCGCGGCGTAGCGCTGTTGCGTGCAGGCGGCGCTGACCCCGTCGTAGTCGTTACCGGTGCCACTGGTCCGGACACCGAGCCGGGCGACGGCGAGCGCGTAGTCGTCAGCGTGCACAATCCGGACTGGCGCACCGGCATGGGCTCGTCGCTGGCCGTCGGCCTCGGTGCCGTGCCAGGCGACTGCGCTGCGGCCGTGCTCGCTCTCGCCGATCAGCCTCTCGTCGGGCCGGAGGCGGTGCGCAGGCTACTGGCCGCGTACGCGGCCGGGGCTAGCGTGGCGGTCGCGTGTTACGACGGCCGGCCGCGCAACCCGGTACTGATCAGTCGCGAGCACTGGCCAGAGGTAGTGGCGCTGGCAGTCGGCGACGTCGGCGCGCGCCCATTCCTGCGTGCGCACCGCGACCTCGTGACCGAGGTCGAGTGCGGTGACACCGGCCGGCCTGACGATGTCGATTCGCCCGAGGACCTGGCGCGGGTCGAGGCACTGCTAGCCGGGACTGCCCCGTTTCCTCTCTGATCTTCTTGCCTGGATTCCCCATTGCTGCGAGGCGCTGCCGCCTGGCTGGATAGTCATCAAGTCGATCCCGCTGACGAACGCGTTGGGCGGGCAGGTCATCGGCTCGATGGCCAGTGCCCGGCGGCGCACGTCCGGGCCGAGCGCGTCCCCGGTGAACACCTGCAGCCAGCGGTATCCAGGGCCGGCCCACAGCGCGATCTCGGCCTCCGGCGCGGTCAGCCGGGCCCAGGCGCGGCCGTCCTCGCCGGTGCACAGGCCGGTGAATGAGGTGTCGAGCGAGGTAGTGCCGATCGATCGGCGCTCGCGGAAGTCGTACTGCGAGCCTGCTACTTCCTGCGGGCGACCGTTCGGAATGCCCCGGTCGTCGGCGGGCTGCCAGCGTGAGGCCGGCAACTGCAGTTTCCAAGTGTCAATGGTTCCGGTCCCGGCCAGCAAGTAGGGATGCGAGCCCGTGCCGAACGGAGCCGGGCGGCTGCCGGCATTGCGCGCGGTCACTGTGACCTGCAGTCCGGCCTCCGCGCTGAGCTGGTAACGCGCGCTCAGCTCCAGGCAGAAGGGGTAACCAGGCCGCCCTAGCAGCTGCATCCCGAGTTCGACCCGGTCGGCTTCCCGAGCGACGAGGCTCCAGCTGGCAAACCTGGTCAGGCCGTGGATGGCATTGCCGTGCGCGGGCTCGGACAGGTCGAGCTGGTAGCTGCCACCGCCGAAGGAGTATCTGCCGTGGTCGATCCGGTTCGGCCAGGGTGCGAGCAGCTGGCCGGCGCCCGCGGGCGGGAGCACGTCGGCGTCATACTGCCTGGTGACCGGGTGGCCACCGAGGCTGAGCGAGCGCAATCCGGCGCCGAGTTCGGTGACAGTGGCCTGGTACTCGCCAGCGGCGATGTCGTACTGCGCGCCGGTGAGCGGAAGGGTCGACTCTGGCATGAGACCAACTCTGGCATTAGCCGGTGGAGCCTGGATGATGACCCGCTCGAAGTGCCACCGCATGCTGACGCGACATGCAGAGGAGAATGCCGGCGGGGCTGCTTGGGGAGCGGGGGACCTTCAGCCCCGCCAGCACATT
Source organism: uncultured Actinomycetota bacterium (assembly GCA_963831615.1). Lineage (GTDB taxonomy): Bacteria > Actinomycetota > Actinomycetes > Streptosporangiales > Streptosporangiaceae > JAJYUU01. Next base: position 94,298 of record CAWHQU010000015.1, read on the forward strand.
GAACCCTAGCTGTCGCAGCTGTCCATAGGTGCGAAGTTCGGCAACCCCGCAGCTAGTTCTAAGCCAGCCGGCTGGACGGCACGCGCGCCAGCGAACCGTTGCGGACCGCCTCGGCTGTGAGCAGGCCGAACAGGTAGAAGCACGCCGACTCTTCGGTGGCGAATACCTGAAGCTCGTGCCTGGCGCCGCCGGCGAAGTGGAAGACCTCGAACCCGCCGTCTGCCTGCAGCAAGCACAGGGCTCCGTCGACTTCCTCGCCGACCGAGTAGCTGTCGGCAGGGATCCCGGCGAGGCTGGCAAGATCAGCGAACAGCCGCTCTGTCGCCAGCCGGGGACTCGCGGTTCGGCGCTGCCGGGCTGGTGGCGCAGGAGCCCGAGCCGGAGCGGCGGGACTGGCGCTTAGCTGCTGGCCTGCGGGCGGCTGCTGGCCTGCGGGCGGGCCGCCGGCGGCGCGCTGAGCAGCACTTTGCCGAGGCCGGCGAGCTGCTGAGGCAGCCCGCATCGCCTGCGCCTCTAGTGGCAGCGGCGCCTCAGCCGGGATGGGCAGGGTCACGCCCGTGGTGTCATCGGGCAGCGGCATCGGGCGGTACGGCGCCGGCTCACCGTGGTCCGCCCTGGCGGGCGGTGCCGGTGCCGCTGCAGGGGCGGTGCATGCGCAGGGGCCGGTGCAGGGCCACGGGCCGGTGCAGGCGCAGGGGCCGGAAAGGTCGGGATGGTGTACGCGGCTGAGTCGGGCCGCCGCTCCACCGGGTAGACAGGCCCGCTCGGCCACTCCTGGCCGGCCTGGCTCGCCGTGCCGGCCGGAGGCCGCAGCGGCCCGGACTCGTCGGTCCAGCTGCCCGTGCGCGCGTACTCAGTGCGTTCCTCGAGGATCTCGCTGACCTCGGTCCTTGGCACGACCAGCTCGAACACGCCGCGGTCGACCTGCCAGTAGCCGAGTTCGGCGGCCTTGTAACCGTCGTGGCCCAGGTAACCGACGTGCAGCCGGTCGCCAAGATCGTCCAGAACCATGCACTGCTCGCCGCGGAACATGCCGACCGGCCTGGATTCCCAGACGGCCTGCACGTCGGCGAAGCGCAGCTGCTTACGCCAGTGCCCGGTGGCCGGCTCGAAGCCGAGTTCTTCGGGCGGCGGGCACGCGGCAAAAAGGACGATATCGTCATCAGTCGGACCGATTCCCGCCTCAAATGGCGAGCCGCGGTAAGTCGCCATCAGCCGGTAGCGCACAGTTCGGACCCTTCTGCCGGACGGAGCCACACCTGACCGTCATAACGAGCAATGAATTCGGACCGGTCAATGCCGATCCGGTGAATCTCGGCGCCCACCGGAACGGGGATCGGGTCAGTGAAAAACTCGGCAACAAGCTGCCCGTCGCTGCTGGCAAAGTCGCTGCCAGCGAAGCCATTGCCGGCGAACGGCGGCTCTAGGACCCAGTCGCCGCCGTGCTCGGGGGAGTAGGGCACCTTGTAGGACTCCGTGCCGACCGCCCGCCACCTGAGCATGTAGATCTCGTCCGAGTCTGGGCTGAAATCTGACCCCTGGTAACCGAGCCCGAACAACCGATATATATCTTTAGGACCGGAAACGTGCGCATCCGTCACCCGGTGAACAAAGCCAGAGATTACCGACCGGCGGCCGGTCAGGTAAGGCTCGACCATGCGCGGCGGGATCGCCTTGTGAAGGAGCGTGCCAGGCGCAACCCCCCTGGGCCTGTTGCTAACCTGCCTCACCCTGTCCCCTGTGCTCTGACCTGCTGTGCTTCGGTCTACTGTGGCATGACTTCCGGGCAAATTCACGGCACTTGCATTATCGCAAGACACGCCAGTGACTCAGTCCGGCAGCCCGCGATCGGTGCTCCGGATGTTGCTGCCGGGACACTACAGTGAGCGTCAGGATGGCTGAGCTGACTGCCGGTGACGCGCGTTACCGCGATGATCACGGGGGCGCCGATCCGGCTGTCGCGGCGGCGCTGGCCGCGTACGCGGCCGGGACTGGCGGAGAGCACGCCGTCCTGGTCGCCCTGGCCCGCAGCCGACTGCTGGTTCCCGTGGTCGCGGTGCTCGCTGACGAGGTAACTGAGCCGGCCGTCCCTGGTGATGCGGGCCGCGGCCAGGCTTGCGCGGCGGGGGAGGACGAGTCGGGGGCCAGTCGCTCGCTGGCCGGCGGCGAGAAGGCCAGTGAAGGCGAGAAGGCCAGCGAAATGGCTATGCCGTCGATTATCGGCCGCGACGGCCGTCCGGCGCTGCCGGCGTTCACCTGCGCCGACGCGGTCCGGCGCTGGCAGCCCGCTGCCCGGCCGGTGCCGGTACCTGCTGCTCGCGTCTGGCAGGCGGCCGTGCAAGAGTCTTGCGCGGTGGTGATCGACCTCGCCGGACCGGTGCCGCTGGCCATCGAGGGTGCCCGGCTGGAGGCCATGGCTGCCGGGCTGGAGCCGCCGGCCATGCACGAAGATCCCGACGTCTGGCAGCAGGTCGCGGCCGCCGCCGCCGACATCGCGCCCGGCATCCGGCTCCGCCTCAGTGCTGCTTCGGACGGCGTGGACTTCACCGTGGAACTGGCTCCGCCTGCCGGAGCCACCCGGCCGGTCCCGGGACATGCGGCTGGCCAGATTGCCGAGGCTGTGACCGCTCGACTGGCCGGCCGGGTCCGGGCCGGCATCGCGGTGATCGTGCAGCCGCCTGGCTAGGCGATGCCGGGACTGGGCCGTCGTCCGGGCGGATCGGCTGCCGGGGAACTCGTCCTGACGCGCCGGCGGTACTACGATCACGAGCTGTGCGGCCAGTCACCGAGGTTGCCGACGAGCTCTATGCGCTGACCCCGGCCGAATTCACCGCAGCGCGCGACGAGCGTGCCCGCGAGGCCCGCTCGGCTGGCCAGCGGGACGACGCGGCTGCGATCAAGAAGCTGGCCCGGCCGACCACCAGCGCCTGGCTCGTCAATCGGCTGTCGCGCGAGGCTTCCGATCAGCTCGGACGGCTAGTCGAGGTCGCCGGGGAACTGGAAGAGGCGCAGCGAACGCTGGCAGGCGACCGGCTGCGCGAACTGTCTGCCCAGCGCAGGCAGGTCATCAATGACTTGCTGCCGCAAGCGGCAGACATCGCGAACCGGGCGGGCCAGCCGGCCAGCGCAGCCGTCATGGGCGAGGTTCGGGCAACGCTCGAAGCCGCGCTGGCTGACTCAGCGGCCAGGGCCGCCGTGCAATCCGGACGCCTGACGAAGCCACTGGCTTACGCCGGGCTCGGCGAGGTAGACCTGACGGCGGCGCTCGCGCTGGCCGGCAGCGAGAGATTGCCCGGCAGCGAGCGGAAACCGGGTGGCACCCGCAAGCCCGGACGTGCGCCGAAACCCGGAAGCTCAGCGCTTGCGGCGGGGCCAGGTCCGGCACGGCCAGGTCCGGCACGGCCAGGTCCAGCGGGGCCAGGTCCGGCGGAGGCAGCGGCTTCACCGGCGGCCGAACGGGTGGAGGCGGCCGAAAGCGACGTGGAAGCGGCCGCTCAGGCAGTTGAGGCTGCCGAGCGGCAGATGGCTGGGGTTGCCGAGCAGCGGCAGTTCCTGCGGCGCAGGATCGAGCATCTCGAGCGGGAACTTGGCGAGGTCAAGCGCGAGGATGCGCAGCTAACGCGCGACGGACGGGAATCCGAGCGGGACCGCGACGCCGCCGCACGCCAGCTGCAAGCGGCGCAGCGGCGGCTGGAGCAGGCGAGGCGCGCGGCGGCGAAAACGTAGTAAGCCGCATCAGCCGAGCGCAAAAGTGCGTGAGTTGCCCCTCGTGGATGCCGAGTTGGTGGTCCTACGGCCCCGCAGATACGGCACCCATGAAGATCATCGGTGCAGTCAGCGGCCGGCGGCGTCCAGCTGGCGCTGAGCCTGTGCCAGAACTCGCGTCACGTTCCGCCCGAACCGGGCATCGCACGGGTGGTTCGGGTTGCCCGACCTGATGCTCGACACCAGATCGGTCAGGGCCGCGCGCAACGCTGGCACCGGGTCGGCAGCCAGCGGGGGGATAGCCGACCGGCCGCGCGATCCCCAGACCTGCAAGTCGAAGCCGTCGGCCGGCGCGGGAGCGCTCAGCGTGACCGTCGCCGTGCTGGTCGCCCCGCCCTGATGGTGCAGCACGAGATGGGTGAGGTCGCCGCGGCCGGCGTCCGCGGTGACAGTCTCCACCGGACCGAGGATGGCCCACAGCAGCGAGACTACGTGCGGGCCCAGATCCCACAGCCCGCCATGGGTGCGCCGCCACGGAGTGTTGAACGGACTCGACCCGGTCTGCGCAGTGCCGAGCCAGAGCGCGCTGCCGCCTTCCCAGCCGCCCGCTGCCGCCACATCGGCCAGCCATGCCTGTGCGTCCGGCTGGAACCGCGAGATGAAGAACACGACCGAGGCGACTGCGGCCTCGTCGATAGCCTGGACCAGCGCATCCGCCGCAGCCTCGGTGAGTGCGAGCGGCTTCTCAAGCAGCAAGTGCTTTCCGGCCCGGGCCGCGCGCAGCGCCAGCTCGCTCTGCGCGTCCGGTGCTACCGCGAAAGCGACCGCGTCGACTTCGGCGAGGAATGCGTCGAAGTCGAGGTGCGCGGTTATCCCGAACTCGGCCGCCAGGCCAGCGGCCGCCTCGGTATTGCGGCCCCAGACGGCGCCGAACTTGATGCCCGGGACTGAGGCAAGCGCGCGTGCGTGCGCGACTTTGGCCCAGTAGCCGGTGCCTACCAGGCCGAACGTCAGCGGGCGGCCGGCCGCTTCGGACGAACTGGCCGCTTCGGACGACGCAGACGTTGCGGCAACGAGAGTGGTACTGGCGGGAACAGTGCTATCGCGAGCAGGGTCATCGATCACCCGCCAAACCATGCCAGACGATGAGCCAAGCGCAAACTGCGGCCGGGCCAGGTATGGGCGCCATCACGTCCGGCGGTCCTCGCTATTCTCATAGCGTCGGCAAGCGGTGGCGGCGTGACCGGTCGCCACGGCTATTCGCCGGGTCGATCACAGCGCGGGAGACAGCATGAGCACGCCGGGCCTGGCCGCGACTGCCGGTAACGCTGCTCGCACAGATGCTGCCGACGCAGCGGTCACGACCGCCGGGACGGCGGCCCGGTCCGCCGCTGGCGCGCTCCGGGATGCGTCAGCTGACTGCCTTGATGGCGCGCTGCTGGCGATGGCAGACCGGCTGGGCGAGCTAACTGCGGACATCGTCGCAGCCAACGACCGGGACGTCGACGCAGCGAAAGCCGACGGCATGGCTGACGCCCTCGTGGACCGGCTGCGCCTGGATGCCGGCCGCGTCGAGGCGATGGCGGATCAGCTCCGGGCGCTGGCCCGTATCCCGGCGCAGGCCGCCAAGTCGAAGATCCGCGACCTGCCAGACGGGCTCGAGCTCCAGGAATGGCGGCGACCTGTCGGCGTCATCGGAGCGAACTTCGAGGCTCGCCCGGGCGTCGTCGTCGATATCGCCTCGCAACTGATCAAATCGCGTAACGCCGGCGTGCTTCGCACCGGATCGAGCGCCATCGGATCGGCGGTGGCGCTGATCGACCACGTGGTCGGGCCGGCCATGACGACCGCGGGGCTGCCTGCTGCGGCGATCCAGCTGGTGCGCGTTCCCGGTCGGGAGAGTGCCCTTGCCCTTGTTCGCCGGCCAGGGATCATCCCGCTGGTCATCTTGCGCGGCAGCGGTGACAGCACCCGCGAGCTGGCGCGCGAGGCGGCGCTGCACGGCGTGCGCACGCTCGCGCATGCTGACGGCGGGGCGGTGATCTACGTCGACCGGTCGGCCGATGCCGCCCTCGCGCTGCGGCTCATCGAGCGGAGCCTGGACCGGCTGGGCGTGTGCAACCGGCTGAATCTGCTGCTGGTGCAGCGTGCGATCTGGGATGAGCTCGTCCCGAAGGTGACTGCGATGGCCGACCGGATCGGCATCGCGATGTCGCTGCCGCCGCACCGGCATGCGCTCGGTCACGAATGGGCACTGGACTCCGGATCTGAGGCCACGATCACCGTAGCGCCCGCGGAGAGCGCTGAAGACGCGGCCGAGATCGCCAATCGCGAGACTTCCGGGCTCGCTGCCTCGATCGTGGCCTCGGATCCTGTCGCTGCCGAGCGGTTCCTGGACACCTATTCCGGAACGGGAGCGTTCTGGAATTCGACCCCCCGGCTGCTCGACGGATTCAAGCTGCTCTCGCTTCCGGAGACCGGGATCAATATCGACGTCGTTCCCGGGCCGCGCGGACCGGTGACGTTCCGTGATCTCTACCTGCGGCAGTACGCGGTGGTTCCGGCCGGCTCGGCGCCGGCTGCTGGCAACGATTAGCCGGGGAATACGACCAGCGACTCGCGGTGCACGGCATGGATGCTGCGCACCACCCGGCGCGCTGCGGGATCGGCGGGCACCTGACCGTCCAGGAATCCCCTGTTCAGCAGAAACGTGGTAGACACGGCGGGTTGTGCCAGCAACAGCGAGTCGGCAAGCTCGGCTATCCGCTCGGGGGAGAACCCGGCGAGTTGCGCGTACGCCTCCTGGCTTGCGCGGGACGTGCCGCCGGCGAGTTCCCGGCTGTCGCAGTAGGCGTCCGGATCGAGCAGGGCGGCCGGGTCCGCCGTTACCTGCGGCACGCTGCTGGCGGCCACGCCGGCGTACCTCAGGCGCAGCATGATCGAGATCACGCACGCGACTTCCTGCGGAGACAGTGCGCGCAGCAGCCGCAAGATCGCGCTGGGCAGCGCGACCGAGCCGCGACCTAGCAGGCGTTCCGGGTGACGGACGTCCAGCAGTTCCACAACGGCGCCTGCCGCGAAATCACCGTCTACGCGCTTCACCCCGGACAGGAAGAGCGTGCTGCCGCTGCGCAGGCTCTCCTCGGCTTCCCGGTTGACGTACACCGAGCCGGCGGAGTAGGCCATCCCGCCGATCCACCGCCTGGCCGGCTCGAGCGCCGGGCCGGCTGCCCGGATCACTGTGCCCATCCGGGCACGCGGATTGAGGCTGCGCGCGACGACGTCAGGCTCGCGGGCCGAACCGATGGTGCATTCGACACCGCAGCATGCGGCTCGCGCAGCCGCGCTGAGCTTCGAGCCCATCCCGCCGCGGCCGGCGCCGCCCGCCGCCACCCGGACTGCTCTCGCCTCAGCGGGCGCTCAGCCGGCCGATGCGTTCGGTGAGCAAGGCGTCCCGGTAGGCCGCCCGCACGTCGGTGAGGAACAGCAGCCGCGGCGCTTCAGCCGCGACCGCGATTGCGACAGCGACCTGGTCGTTGTCGAGGGCAGACAACGGATCGGTCGCATCGTTGCCGTTGACGATTGGCAGCAGGCCGCGGCCGACTGCCTCCCGCAGCACCTGGCCGAGGTCGCCCATGGCCCGTGCGGACGCGAGGTCGCTGCGGGAGACGAGGATCTGGCAGACCTCGACGCCGACCGCTGCGGCCAGTTGCCGGTACAGCGCCATGAGCGCGGGCTGGCCTACCGCCGCGGGCAGCGCGGTCGAGGTCGCCTGCGGTCCGTCCGCTGCGGTGGCAAACGCGCCATATCCGCGCAGCACATCCGTCAGCGACTCGACGAGTCGCCCGTTGCCGTCGGCTGCGGTCCGGGTGCCTGGCGCGGTGGCAGCCGCAGGTCTGGTCGTGGCCATGCGGCCGGTGCCCGCGCCCGTGCCCGTGTTGGCAGCGCCCGTGTTGGCAGCGCCCGTGTTGGCAGCGCCCGTGCCCGCGGCAGCGCCCGTGTTGACAGCGACCGTGTTGACAGCGACCGAGCTGATGGCAGAGCGCACCGAGCTGACCAGTGCCTGCAACGCCGGAGCCGCTCCGGCAGTAGGTCCCTCGAACGCGAGAAGCCGCCGGCCAAGCCGGGCGGCGCCGGAAGTGACCAGGATGATCTCATGCCCCGTCCGCTGGGCCGTGGCGATCTGGCTGACCAGGCCGGCGATGACATCCAGGGCTAGCCCGTCGCGGCTGGCGATGGAACTGGAGCCGAGCTTGATTACCTGTCTGGTCACGGATAACTCACGAGGCTGGACGCGCTGCGACGGATACCGCGAGACAATGACATCTCCCGCAAATGATCATCTCTGACGCTATCACGGTCCGCTGGCGCTCAGCTGAGCGCGGACAGGCGACGGAGGCCGACGCGATGCCGAGGATCGGCTCGGTGATCCGCGATGTCTGCAGCCGCCCCTAAGCCGAGGAGCTGCCTGCTCATCGCACGCGCGAAAACTAACAGCCGGGTGTCGAAGTGACCAGCGTGACCTGCGTGAGCTGAATAGTCCGGGCGATCCGAGTGACCTGCGTCAGCCGAGTGGTCCGGGCGACCTTGAGGAGGTATGAAATCCGGACGTTCCGGGGCAGGGGCGTTACGGCGCCGTCGCCGCACCGTGACACCGCCGGCGACGACGCCCGCGACGATCAGGATCAGCCCGCCGGCGGCGAGCCAGGTGCCGGCCGACGAGCCTGGCGTCCGGTCACGGAGCTGGGCGCTAGCGGCCGCGCCGTACGGGGGGATCAGCACCGTCGCGGTTGCGGAGGTGCCGTCCGAACAGCCGATACTGGGGTGATAGGTGCCGGCCCGGATCTTGGCCGGCAGGATCACCGAGACCGTGAAGTGGCCTGCTGCCAGGCTGGGCCGCATCTGAATCTGCGGGGTCAGCCCGAGCGCCCGGCCGAACAGCGTGGCCGCCGTCGCCCTGGTGCTGGAGCAGGAAACCGCGAACGTGACCCGGCCGCGGGGGATAGCAGTCGAGGGAACAGCCGATGCGAGAGTCGCGGCTCCCGGCGGGTTCGCTGTAGTCGCCAGCGCCGTCCCGGTGCCAGCTCCCAGCGCGGCCGAGGTACCTGCGACGGCCGCGACCAGGCCAAGCGCGACGAGACCGAGAGTTCCCACCGAAACGGCAAATCGCCGCATAAGCCGCATGAAGCTTCCTCCCCGAAGGCCTCCCACGCCGACCGCAAAACGCACCCGCCGCCAGGAGGGCGGCAGGTGCAGGCAGGCGCAAGGCGGGCGTAAGGATGTTGCAAGGCTGACGATTCCCCGGAATTCCTAGGCCGGGATACCCGGCGGCGAGACGGGCAAAACGACACGCGCCGCGAGCAACCAACGGCAGGGCGCCGGGCACTGGAAACGGCCGCGCACTGCGCGTGGCAGGATCGGCAGCATGCTGCGGTGGCTAACAGCTGGAGAATCGCACGGTCGCGCCCTGGTAGCGGTGTGCGAGGGAATGCCGTCGGGAGTCGAGGTGACGACCGCGGACGTTGCGCTCGCGCTGGCCCGGCGCCGCGCCGGGTACGGGCGGGGCGCGCGCATGAAGTTCGAGCAGGACGAGGTCGAGTTCACCGGCGGTATCAGGCACGGGGTCACGCTCGGCAGTCCGGTGGCGATCAGGATCGGCAACACCGAGTGGCCGAAATGGGAGACCGTCATGTCACCCGATCCGGTCGATGCGGACATTCTCGCCGGGCAGGCCCGCAACGCCCCGCTGACCAGGCCGAGGCCCGGGCACGCAGATCTGGCTGGGATGCAGAAGTACGGTCAGGATGATGCAAGAGCAATCCTGGAGCGGGCAAGTGCCAGGGAAACGGCGGCGCGCGTCGCCCTCGGCGAGATCGCCAGGCGGCTGATCCGCCAGGTACTCGGCGCTGAGATCGTCAGTCACGTGGTCGCGCTCGGTTCGGTCCGGGCACCGCAGGAGCACCTGCCGGGCCCGCAGGATCAGGCCCGGATCGACGCTGACCCGGTACGCTGCCTGGACGCGCAGGCCAGCGCGGCGATGCAGGCCGAAATCGATTCAGCGCACCGTGACGGCGATACGCTCGGCGGCATCGTGGAAGTCATCGCCTACGGGCTGCCGCCTGGCCTGGGCAGTCACGTGCACTGGGACCGGCGGCTGGACGGCAGGCTGTCCGGCGCGCTGATGAGCATCCAGGCCATCAAGGGCGTCGAAGTGGGCGACGGGTTCACGACCGCGGCGCGGCGCGGGTCGCTGGCCCACGACGAGATCGAGGGCACCGACGCCGGGATCCGGCGGCTCACCAACAGGGCGGGCGGAATCGAGGGCGGAATGAGCACCGGCGAGCCGATCAGGCTGCGGGCGGCGATGAAGCCGATTTCGACCGTTCCGCGTGCGCTGAGCACCGTAGACGTTCGGACCGGCGAGCCCGCCACGGCGATCAACCAGCGCAGCGACGTGACCGCGGTGCCTGCGGCTGGCGTCGTCGCGGAGGCCATGACCGCGCTCATACTCGCCGACGCGACTCTGGAGAAGTTCGGCGGCGACAGCGTGGCCGAGACCGCGCGGAACGCGGAGGCTTACCTCAAGGCGATGGTGATCCGGTGACGGCGAACGGCCAGCCCGGGCAGGAGCGAAAGCTCGGCCAGCCGGACACCGCCCCGGCTCCGCCGGTCATCCTGATCGGAGCGCCAGGTGCGGGCAAGACGACGGTCGGCACGAAGCTGGCCGCCCGGCTCGGCGTGTCGTTCACCGATACCGACGCCGTGGTCGAGGCGGCCGCCGGCAAACCAGTGAGCGACATTTTCATTTCCGACGGCGAACCGGAATTCCGGCGGCTAGAGCGCGCTGCAGTCGCGGCCGCGCTCGCTGGCACCACCAGGGCGGAAACGCCCGCTTCCGGCGTAGTCGGGCTTGGCGGCGGCGCGGTCATGGACGAGCTGACCCAGGTGCGGCTAGCCGGGCGCGCGGTGGTCTATCTGCAGACCGAGTTCGCCGAGCTGGCCAAGCGGGTCGGACTTGACCGGGCCAGGCCGCTGCTGATCGGCACGAACCCCCGCGCCCAGCTGAAGTCACTGCTCGAAGCACGGCTGCCGGTCTACGGCAGGCTGGCCTGGCTGACCGTGAGCACCGACGGGCGGGAACCGGACGACATCGCCGCGGAAATCGCCGGCAAAGTCGCCGCCGTGATAGTCAGCGGCGGGGGACCGGGTGCTACTGAAGACGGCAACAGTGAACACGGCGACGGCCGGTGACCGCGACGCGGATCCTGGTCGGCGGCGACGGCGGCTATGAGGTTGCGGTCGGCACCGGCGTGCTGGCCGAACTACCGTCGCTTATCGGTTCCGCGGCCAGGACCGTGGTCGTCATCCATTCGGCACACCTGGCCGCCATCGCGGCCGGAGTGTGCCAGGCACTAGCCCGAGCCGGGTACACCGTGCAACCCGAGCCGGTGCCGGACGGCGAGGCGGCCAAGGAGATTACTGTTGCGGCCCGGCTCTGGTCACGGCTGGCGGCCGCAGGAGTGAGTCGCACCGACGCGGTCGTCGGAGTCGGCGGCGGAGCGGTCACCGATCTGGCCGGGTTCGTGGCAGCGACCTGGCTGCGCGGCGTCCGCGTGGTTCTGGTGCCGACATCGCTGCTGGGAATGACTGACGCTGCCATCGGCGGCAAGACCGCGATCAACACTCTGGACGGCAAGAACCTGGTGGGCGCGTTCTACCCGCCGGCCGGCGTGCTGGCCGACACGTCCGTGCTGGCTACGTTGCCGGCGGCTGAGTACGTTAGCGGGCTCGCGGAGGTAATCAAGTCGGGTTTCATCGCCGACCCGGCGATCCTGGACCTGATCGAGTCCGACCCGGCTGGCGCCGCGCGGCCCGGCGGACCGCACGAGCGCGAGCTGATCGAGCGGGCAGTGCGGGTGAAAGCCGAGGTCGTATCCACCGACCTGCGTGAGTCCGGGCTGCGGGAGATCCTCAACTACGGGCACACGCTCGGGCACGCGATCGAGCGAGCCGAAGACTTCCAGATGCGGCATGGCGACTCAGTGTCCATCGGCATGTGCTTCGCCGCCGCGGTTGCCCGGCTGGCCAGGCCGACTGGAGCCGGCCACCGCGCAGCGGCACCGGTCAGTGCTCACCGCCGTCGGGCTGCCGGTGCGCTACCGGTCCGGTGCATGGCCGGCGCTACGCGCAGCGATGGCGATGGACAAGAAGGCCAGGGCGGGAAAGCTCCGGCTGGTGGTGCTGGACGGGCTGGCTAAGCCAGGCATGATGGCGGATCCGCCGGAGGAACTGCTCGAGCTTGCGTACGCGGAAGTGTCCTGAAGTTAGGGGTGTCCTAGGTTGGCGGCAGTCTTCGTACTGAACGGCCCGAATCTGGGCATGCTCGGCGCTCGTGAGCCGGAGATCTACGGGTCGGCGACGCTGTCCGACATCCAGTCGGCGTGCACGGCGCTCGGTGCCGAGCTCGGCCTGCAGATCGACCTGCGGCAGACGGATGACGAGGCAGAGCTGATCGGCTGGGTGCACGAGGCGTTCGAGCGGCGACTGCCAGTGGTGATCAACCCAGCCGCATTCACGCATTACTCCTACGCCCTCAGGGACGCACTGGCGATGCGGACGGCACCGCTGGTGGAGGTGCATTTGTCGAACCCGGCAGCGCGCGAGTCGTTCCGGCATAACTCAGTTGTGTCGGCGGTCGCCGACGGCACGATCGCCGGCTTCGGCGTCCGGTCCTACGAACTCGCTCTGCGTGCGATTGCGGCAATGCTCGCCGCCGGTTAGCTGCGGTGCACAGCCCGCTGCGCCGCGCTCAGCAGACCGGTCGCCGGGTACAGTGCCGACACTTGCCGGCCGCCGATCGACACCTCGACGAACATGCAGTTTGTCGGGCTGACCACGACTTTCGGCTGGCCACGAGCCGGGCTGAACACGATCTGATAGGTGTTGGTGTCAGCGCCCGCGCCAGCATCCGGGCAGCTTGTCACGACATCGGGCGCGCCGTAGAGGTCGTTGTATAGCCCGGCGTAGCGTGCGACCGCCGGCCGCGATGTGAAGGTCCTCGCAGTTACCGAATAGCCATGCTGCCACCGGACGGTCACCGCAAGGTACCCGGCCGGGTCAATGCGCCGGGCCGACCCGCGCGGCGGATACCAGGCGACGAAAGCGTCGGCGCGCAGCAGTGATCCGCCGCCCGGACGGGGTTCGATAACCGTGTTGAGGCTGACCGAGTCGAGTCCGGCAGGCACGCGCGCGGCCGTGAAGTCGACGAACTGCGACGTCACCGTGCCTGACATGCTCCCCTCGCCATACGCGTCGGCCGCCAAGCGAGCCGGACGGTGGGCGAGCAGGAAGCTGTAGACCGAGCTCATCGGCTGCGTCAGGCGGTACAGCACCTTGAGGTCGACAACGTCGGAGAGAATGCGGGGCGTCGTCGGAGTAAGTCCGGCTGGAGGCTTGGCCGGCCATGGCAGCTTCCGGGCGCCGGACGGCAGGAGAAGGCCGGCCAGCAGCCTGCGAGCGTACGCAGTCGCGCCGGCGCGTGAGTCCGCGGACGGGGCATGGTGTGTCCGGGCTAGTGCGAGGCCCGCCGGCCTGGCGGGTGCGCCCGGCGCCGGAGCCGTGCCACATGCTGACGCGAGGATCGCAACGCCGGCGACCGAAGCAACTACCCCGATGAAGTACCGCCCAGACCGTCGCTGCGCCGTCATCAATGCGCGCATGCCCGCTCCCAGAGATCAGTGGCCGCGGCCGTTCCGACGGCCTCCCCATCGCAGCTTGGACGCGGCATGACGGTTCGCGGTTCCGCCAGCTAACACCAACCCGAGGCAACTTTGACGTCTGTGCTGATCTGATCGCGACAGTTACGATGCATCCCTAGCGATGGACTGTGGCCAGCCGGGCCGCGGCCAGCCGGTGATGACCGGCCGTTATGGCGCGAAGGGGTCTGCGCATGCGCATCGGGATGGCTATCAACTACGCCGGCGGCTTCAAGGAGACAGCGGCTGAGCTAGCCGACTTCGAGAAGGCCGGGCTCGACATCGTGTTCGTGCCCGAGGCCTATAGCTACGACGCGGTGAGCCAGCTCGGCTACCTGGCCGCGGTCACCGAGCGGGTGGAGCTCGCGTCCGGCATCATGCAGCTGTACTCGCGCACGCCTACCCTGACCGCGATGACCGCTGCGGGCATCGATTTCGTCTCCGGCGGACGGTTCTCACTCGGCATCGGCGCATCCGGACCGCAGGTGATCGAGGGCTGGCACGGCGTTCCCTACGACGCTCCGCTGGCCCGCACCAGGGAGACCATCGAAATCTGCCGGGCCGTCTGGCGCCGGGAGCGGCTTGTCTACAACGGGACGCACTACCAGATCCCGTTGCCGGAGGGCCAGGGCACGGGCCTGGGCAAGCCGCTGAAGCTGATCAACCACCCGGTCCGGGAGCGTATCCCGATCATCCTGGCCGCGCTCGGCCCGAAGAACGTGGAGATGGCCGCCGAGCTGGCCGAGGGCTGGGAACCGATCTTCTATTACCCGGAGAAGGCCAGGGAGGTGTGGGGTGCGGCCCTCGCGGCCGGGACAGCGAAACGTGACCCTTCACTGCCGCCGCTGGACGTGTTCGCGCAGACTGCGCTGGCGATCGGCGATGACGTCAAGGGCCTGATCGACCTCATCCGCCCGGTGCAGGCGCTGTATATCGGCGGGATGGGTGCCCGCACCAAGAACTTCTACAACAACCTGGCAGTCCGCTATGGCTACGGCAAGGAAGCGGCCGCGATCCAGGACGCCTACCTTTCCGGTCGCAAGGACGAGGCGGCCGGGCTGATCCCGCAGGAGTTGCTCGAGCACGTCTCGCTGATCGGGCCTAAGTCGTTCGTGGCCGAGCGGGTTGCCGCGATGCGGGAGTCGGGCGTGACCACGCTGAACGTGGCGCCGATGGCCGGGACCCACCAGGAGCGGATAGCGCTGATCGAGCAGATTAAGGAGCTGGCCGCCTAGGACGCGCCAGCGGCTGCTGCTAGCGTTCCTTGGTCGCTAGCGTTCCTTGGTCGCTAGCTTCTGGAGATTTGTGTCAAGTTCTTCAGGCGGCCGCGCAGTGAAACTCCTCGCCACGGCCAGCGCACGTAGCTGACCTGGTGGTCTTCCAGCCAGTCCCGCAGGCTCGTGTTCTGCCTATGCCTCATCGGCGGTGACCCAGCCGAACGGCATCCCGGCGTTGATGGCGCGCTCGATCATCTTGCGGGCGGTCCCAGCAGGTACGCCCGCGCCCGCTTCCGCGAGTACGCCTGCGCAAACCGCCCCGCGACCCGCGCGAATACCTCGTCGAACCTCGCCCGCCACGCCGGGCAAGATCCCAGCATGCGCCTGTACTAGCCCCCCGGCTAGCGCCCCTGACAGCGGCCCCGTGTCCGCTCCACCGCGCCACGGGGCTACGGTTTTGACTGCACTTGCGCGGGCAAGCCCGCTCGTGACGAACGAGAGCGGAGCATGATGCAACCCAACCGACAGCGCGATCAAACCGACGGTCCGGCGGTGCTCATCGTCGGGGGCGGCTTTGCCGGGATCTCGGCACTGCAGGCGCTGGCACACTCCGACGTCCGGGCGACTCTGCTGGACCGAAACGTGTACAGCACCTTCCAGCCGCTCCTGTACCAGGTAGCGACTGCGGGGCTGACCGGCGCTGATGTGGCCTACCCACTGTGGTCGGCGACCGGTCGGCGCGGTGCCAGGTTCCGTAAGGGCGAGCTTGTCGGGCTTGACCTGGACCGGCGCGTCGCAGTGCTGGCGACCGGCGAAGAGCTCAGCTACGACTACCTGATCATCGCCACCGGGGTCAGCGCTGCATTCTTCGGCGTGACCGGCGCGGCCGAGAACAGCCTGAGCCTGTACACCCGCCGGGACGCGATCACGTTGCGGGACCAGCTGATGGATGCCCTGGAATCCCGCAACGAGGGCCTGACCGACCCCGAGCTCGACGTGACGATCGTCGGCGGCGGCGCGACCGGCGTCGAGCTGGCCGGCACTCTCGCCGAGCTCCGCAATCTGGCGCTGTCGGCGGTGTTCCCCGAGATCGATCGCACCATGTTCCGGGTTCGGCTGATCGAGATGGGATCCGCCTTGCTCGCGCCGTATCACGATAAGTTGCGCCGCTACACTCGCCAGCAGCTGGTGAACCGCGGCGTCGAGGTCATGCTCAGCACCGCGATCAAGGAGGTTCGCCCGGCGTCGGTGCTGCTGGCTGACGGCACTGAGCACCGCAGCGATCTCACCGTCTGGGCCGCCGGAGTGTCCGGGCCGGACGCGGGCTGGACGACGGGGCTGCCGCGCGGCAAGGGCCGCCGCATCGAGGTGGATGCCGACCTTCAGGTAACTGGTCAGGAGCGAGTCTTTGCCACCGGTGATGTGGCCATCAACCAGCAGGACCCGATCGCGCAGCTGGCCCAGCCGGCGATTCAGCAAGGCCGGCATGCGGCCGAGCAGATACTCCGGCGGATTGCCGGCCAGCCGACAAAGCCATTCCGCTATCACGACAAGGGCACGATGGCGACGATCGGTCGCCGGTCGGCCGTGGTCGAACTGCGCGGCGGCGTGCAGCTACGCGGCACCATCGCCTGGCTGGCCTGGCTCGGGCTGCACTTGATCTACCTGCTCGGCAACCGGAATCGCGTAGTTACGCTGGTGAACCTGGCCTGGCGATATCTGACCTGGAGCCGTGGCGGCGGCGTGATCGTCGGCGACGACGTGCCGGACAAGCGCTAGCCGACCCGACCCGCCCGACCTTGCGCGCTGCAGCGCGCTAGAGTCCGCCCGCTTCTGGCGCGGCTGCCGGATCAGTAGAGTTCACAACCATGGCCGACATCCACGCAAAGCGCCGTTCCCGTGCCCAGGAGAAGATCGCCGAGGCCGGCGTCGACGCCGCCCTGATCACCAGCCGTCCTAATGTCCGGTATCTGTCTGGTCTGGTCAGCTCGAACGCGGCGATCCTGCTCCCGGCTAGCGGCCCCGGTGTGCTGGCCACGGACTCGCGATATGCCGAGGCTGCCGTGCAGCAGTGCCCTGACCTTGAGATCGTGACGGAGCGCCAGGTCGAGCCTGCGCTCGCTGCGCTCGCCGCCGGGCTGGGTTTCGGCACGCTGGGCTTCGAGGCGCAGGAGATGACGGTCGAGCGGCACAACACGCTGGCTGAGCTGGCTGACGGTCCCTCGCTCCTCATGCCGCTAGGGCACCTCGTCGAGGGCCTTCGGATGATCAAGGACGACACCGAGATCGAGCTGCTGACCCGGGCATGCGCGATCACAGCCGAGGCGTTTGCGGCGGTGCTGCCAGGGATCGAGCCGGGGCGCACCGAGCGGAACGTCGCGATACTGCTGGAACGGACAATGATCGACCTCGGCGCTGACGGGCTGGCGTTCGACACCATTGTCGCGAGCGGCCCTAACGGCGCGATTCCGCACCATTCGCCGGGGAACCGGGTGTTCCGGCGAGGCGATCTGATCACGATTGACTGCGGTGCCGAGTTCGGTGGCTACCATGCCGACATGACCAGGACACTGGCCCTCGGCGAGCCCGAGTCCTGGCAGCGGGATATTTACGAACTTGTGGCGGCTGCGCAGCTAGCTGGCATCCGGGCGGCCGTGCCGGGTGCTGACATCGATGCGGTCGACGCCAGCGCCCGTGACCTGATCGCCGAGGCCGGCCACGCTGATCACTTCGGTCATGGTCTGGGCCATGGCGTGGGCCTTGAGGTGCATGAAGCACCGCTAATGGGACCGGGCCGGACAGGTAAACTGATGGACCGGGTTCCCGTCACCGTCGAGCCAGGAATTTACTTGCCGGGCAGGGGCGGCGTCAGGATCGAGGACACCCTCGTGGTCCGCACAGTCACCAGCCAGGCAGCCGCCGGGCGGGAGGCGGGAACAGCGGACGTACTCACCACGACCACCAAGGAACTGCTGGTGCTCTGAGCGGGCACTCAGTTCCGTACGCATGCGGGAGACACACAGACGTGGCCACCACCAACGACCTGAAGAACGGCATAACGCTGAGCATCGACGGCGCGCTCTGGAGCGTGGTGGACTTCCAGCACGTCAAACCCGGCAAGGGTGGCGCCTTCGTGCGCACCAAGCTGAAGAACGTGCTGTCCGGGAAGGTAGTGGACAGGACGTTCAACGCCGGCGTGCGAGTCGAGGTCGCGAATGTCGACAAGCGCGAGATGCAGTACCTCTACCGTGAGGGCGACGACTTCGTGTTCATGGACACCACCGACTACGACCAGCCGCATATCCCGGCTGCCGTCGTCGGGGATGCGGCGAACTACCTGCTGGAGGAACAGACCGCCACGATTGCCTTCAATGATGGCACTCCGCTCTACGTGGAGCTGCCGGCCGCGGTTGAGCTGACGGTCGAGCACACCGACCCTGGCCTGCAGGGCGACCGGTCCACGGGCGGGACGAAGCCGGCCACGCTGGAGACCGGCGCGCAGATCCAGGTGCCGCTGTTCATCACCACCGGCGAGAAGATCCGCGTCGACACGCGGTCTGGCGACTACCTCGGCCGGGCCTGAGCCAGCGAGGCAAGGCAACGAGCCGGCGTCCGTAATGGCAGCGCGCAGCAAGGCCCGTAAGCGGGCACTTGACGTCTTGTTCGAGGCTGAGATCAGGGGCGAGCCAGTCCTCGACCTGCTGGTCATCCGGACCCAGGAGGCCAGCCCGCCGGTGCCCCAGTATGCCGCCGAGCTGGTCCGCGGCGTTCAGGAGCACCGCGAGCAGATCGACCAGCTGCTGGCTGCGCATGCGCACGGCTGGACCCTGGACCGGATGCCTGCCGTGGATCGCAACATCCTGCGGATTGGCGTGCAGGAATTGCTGTGGAACGACGACGTGCCGGATGCGGTAGCGATCAGCGAAGCGGTCGCGCTGGCCGGTGAGCTGTCTACCGACGACTCGTCCGCATTCGTAAACGGCCTGCTTGCGCGATTGCTGGAGCTCAAGCCCACCCTGTTGCCGTAACGGGCGCGGACAAGGCCCCGGAACTGTCAGCGCCCGGCGTTACAGTCAGCACATGGGCAGACAGGCGCCGTCGCGGGTGACGGGCTTGTCCGGGGACGACACCGGTTGTCACATCCTGCACGTGGACATGGACGCCTTCTATGCCAGCGTCGAGATCCGCGACCGCCCTGAGCTGGCGCGCACGCCGGTGATTGTCGGCGGCCTGTCGGGCCGTAGCGTCGTGCTCTCGGCCACCTACGAGGCACGCTCCTTCGGGGTCCGGTCAGCCATGCCGATGTCCAGGGCCCGCCGGCTTTGCCCGCATGCCGTGGTGATCCCGCCCCGGCACCGGCTCTATGGTGCGGTGTCCAAAGAGGTGATGGCGATCTTCCGGGCGGTGAGCCCCCTGGTCCAGCCACTGTCGCTGGACGAGGCGTTCCTGGACGTGTCCGGGGCGATCAAGCTGTTCGGCTCGCCAGCCGGCATTGGCCAGCGGATCCGGCGCGAGGTGGCACAGCAACAGCAGATCACCTGCTCGGTCGGCGTCGCCACGACGAAGTTTCTCGCCAAGCTCGCGTCGGTGCACTGCAAGCCAGACGGGCTGCTGGTCATACCGGCGGATAGCGCGCTGGAGTTCCTGCATCCGCTGCCGATCTCGGCGCTCTGGGGCGTCGGGGACAAGACCGGCGAAACGCTTGCCCGCCTGGGCTTGCGGACAGTGGGCGACATTGCCGCCACGCCGCTCGCCACTCTGGAACGTGACGTGGGCAAGGCCACGGCCGCCCATCTGCACACCCTGGCCAGCGGCCGGGACGACCGCGCTGTCGAGCCCACGGTGCGGGAGAAAAGCGTGGGCAGCGAGGAGACGTTCGAAACCGACGTCAGCGACCCGGCCGTGATCCGGCGTGAGCTGCTTCGGTTGTCGCGGCGGACCGCGCGGTCGCTGCGCTCGTCAGGTTACGCAACCAGGACGGTAGTGATCAAGCTCCGCAAGGCGGACTTCACGACTATCACCCGGTCTAAGACGCTGCCAGAACCCACTAGCGAGACGCAGCGGATCTACGCCACTGCATGTTCGCTCTACGCAACCTCGGGGCTGAGCGGGCAGGCAAGGCTCCGACTCGTCGGGGTACGGGCCACAGGCCTGGTGCCAGACACCGCGGCCGCCACTCAGCTCGCACTCGGCGAACGCGGCGCTTCCTGGCATGACGCTGAGTCTGCCCTGGACCGGATCACCGGTCGCTTCGGCCCGGACGCCGTCCGTCCGGCCAGCCTGGTCGACAGCCGCTCTGCGGCGGAGCCGCGTCCGCCAGCCCCGGTGCCAGACAGACATAAGCGGGGAAACTAATCTTTGAATGCAGGCTGGCTGAAGTGGGTCCGCGCGCCTGTGGCCATGTACCCTTCCGCAGGGCGCCCCGGCGCTCGTATTCTGGGCGTAAGGGCAAGGCCATAGCGCAGTCAGCACCGGCCTGGTTGATGGGAGGCACAGTGCCGCTCTCTGAGCACGAGCAGCGTGAGCTCGAGAAGATTGAGCAGGCGCTCTATGCTGAGCATCCGCGGCTTGCTCGGGCAATGCGGGCGAAAGATCCCAAAGTGCACTACAGGCGCCGGGTTATCCAGTCCGCAGTCGGATTCCTGCTGGGTGCCGGCATGCTGGTGGCGGGCATCGTCCTCAAATACGACGGGCTCGCGGCTGGCGGCGTGGCGGTTCTGCTGCTAAGCGGCATCGTGGCCGTTGTCAGCTACCGGCGGATGGCCGGGACGCTGACCGACCGCAAGCGGCGCCGGAATCGTAAAGCGGCAGCGAAAGCGCCCGCGAACAGCGGACTAATGGAACGCCTGGAGGAGCGCTGGCGGCGACGCCAGGAGGGCAATAACCGCTAGTACCGGGCTAGCCAGCCGATCCCACCGCTCGCCGCGTCGATCAGGCGGCTCGGTGCGTTGTTCGATGGCGTAGCTGGCGACGCAAAGTCGGCCAGGACGAATCCAGCCAGCCGAGCATTTCGCTGCCGCGCTGGAGCAGGTTTCTCGCTGTCAGCAACGTCGAGGCAGGCAGGAGCCTTGCCCCGAGCCGCTGGCGCCGCGATACCGAGGCGGCGACAGCCCGGCGCACGGTCAGCACGGCATCCTTGAGGCCCGCGGCCGACTCTGGCAACCGTGAGTACCGGGCGCGCTCCTCGGCTGCCGCAAGCCTGCGAACTGCCTGGGCCGCGGTGTCTTCCAGACGGGCCTGGACGACAACGCGCCTGGCCACGGCGCGGGGCGTCTCGCCGGGTGCGCAGGGCAGACCGTAGTCCGCGAGGTCGTCGGTCAGCTCACGCCAGGCAGCGCGGGCCATACCGGCGTCACCGGAGGCGGTGAGCCAGCGGCGGCGCCTGGTCAGCAGCCTGGTCAGCGCCGGCCATGCGAGGAGCAGGACCAATGCCACCGGTATCGCAATGGCAAGCCACATCTTCGAGCTGGGCCGGTTCTTATGAGCCGCCAGCGTGTCGTATGCGGCGTGCGCGAAGCGGCTGGTCGGCAGACGCCCCTTGCTCGCTGCCCGAGACCCTGTGGTCCGCGACGACGGGCCAGTTGGGGTCAGGCTGCCCGGTCCCGCCGGAAGCGCCGGCCTGACCGGCGTACGAGGGCGCTTCGGCGGTGTCCTGGCCGCCCGAGCCGCTCGGCGTCGGCTCGAACCGCAGCCAGCCATAGCCGGTGAAATAAAGCTCCGGCCACGCGTGCGCGTCCGCAGTCGTGACGTCCCAGGTCTTGCCCGATCCGCGGGTACCGCCGGTGTAACCGATGGCGACCCGCGCCGGAATCCCGAGAGTTCTGGCGAGAATAGCGAAAGCCTGAGCGAACTGGCTGCAGAAGCCGCGGCGGTCGGTGGTGAGGAACGGGATCAGCCAGTTCCCGGCCGGCAGGTCAGGCTTGAGGGTGTAGCTGAAGGCCCCTGAAGTGAACCAGTCCTCCAGCTTCTGGGCCTCTGCGAGGTAGGTGGTCGCGCCTGCGCCGATGGTGTGCTGGTAGGCGATGGCCTCCAGGTGCGCCGCATCCGGCCCGCTGTAGGTGCCGTATTTGGTTTCGATGGCTGGTGGAAACGGCAGGTTCTGGATCTCGGGGGCCTGCGGGCTGACCTCTTCGCTCTGCACCGTGTAGCGCAGTCCGGGCATGCTGACACCGGGGTTGAACACCATGAGAGATCCGCCGGTCTCGAGCCACCCGGAGTCGCCGACGGTGAGCTGGTCGGGGGCGTATGGCATCGGCAGAACGGCCTCGCCGGTGTCGTCCTTGTCGATCGTGATCGTTGTCTTGACCTTCGTGGCCGGAGTCGTCGGCTCTACTCCGGGAGCCGCCCACGGCAGCTTCGGTCCCAGGAAGGTGCGGGAGTCGTCGTAGGAAGGCTGCAGCCAGCCGCGCTGCTTAGCGCTGTAGTTCACTGCGTAGACCTGGAAATACTGCTCGCCCGGATCTTTGGCCGTGGTCGTGTAGCTCAGCACCTGGCGCGCCTTGCCTTCGAGCATGTTCTGCACGCTGAGCAGCGGCGAGACTGCCGCACTGCCGCCGCCATGGCCGCTTCCGTCGGCGGTCGTCGCGAAGACATCCCGGACGCGCATCGACGGAAGGACGAGCGGGACCACGATCGCCAGGCAGATGGCAGCCAGGCCGATCCGGCGGCCGGATGCGCTGAGCTCCCTGGTGTCGGGCCCGGTTCCGGTTTCGTCGGCAGCCTGGACGTGGCGGAAGGTCACGAGCCTGCCCCACATCCGCAGTCGCTCCCGGCCGTCGGCCGACAGCAGCGCCAGGTAGCCCGCCAAGCCCGCCGCGAAGACCACGATCTGCGGCGCGCCAAACGCCTTCAGGTTGCTGGCGACCGGCACGCTGAACAGGAGGAGCAAGGGCAATCCGGCGATGGCGGGCCGCCGGAGCCGCACCGCAAGGATGTCGACCGTGATTGCCACCCCGCCGATGCCGGCCGCTGTGACCAGGCTGATAGACGCCTGGTCAGGCACCGGCGGCGCATACCGGAACGCCTGGAACGCGGCCTGCCAGAGCCGGGCCAGCGCGCTGATCGAGTTGTCGCTCGGAATCAGGTAGCCGTATGAAGCGGCGTGCGCGAACGTCACGTTCAGGTACAGCAGCAGGGCGGCGAGATAGCAGGCCAGCACGGCGAAGCCGCGCAGCGGCCGGGCGCCGGTCGCGCTCAGCGCGGTGATGACCAGGAACAGCAATGCGCCAGTCCGGTCGGCCCAGCCGGGCCTCGTGAGCAGCGGGACAAGCGCGATCAGGACCACGAACGTGGCCGCGATCGCGGCGGGCATCCTCGACAGCCTCGTCAGCGCGCCGGCGATCACGACCACGGCGACGGCCCCGGCACCGGTCACGATCCAGCCGGCACTGGCGATGACAGAACTCAGCGAGAACGAAGCCAGCATTACGGCGACGGCGCCGGTGATGGCTACCCGGTTCACGCCGGCGACCCGTCGGGCCGACTCGCTGCCGCGCGGTAACTAGCCGTCGCGGCAACGAGCATCTCCGCTGCCCTGGGCAGTCGCTGCCAGGCAACGGCCAGCGGTGTGCTGGCATCAATCACCGTCACGTGCCATCCCGCACCGCGCAGCACCGCCGCAGCAGCCAGACTCTCCGCAACCGCCCGGCGGCTCGCTGGGCCCTGGGCGGCCGGTGGTGTGCTGGCGTTGGCCGGGCTGGAGTTGACGGGCGGGCCGCCGTTGGCACTGCTGTCGACGACGGGACTGCTATTCGCCGGGCTGCCGTTGGCAGTGTTGCCGTCTGCTAGGCCACTGCCCGCTGGGCTGCTGCCGGTCGGGCTGGCGTTCCCCGCGCCGCTGCCGGCCGGATCTTTCCCGGCTAGCGGCAATGTCGCTGCCGCTTCTGCGGAAGACGCGCTTCCGTTTCTCGCCGCCGTTCCGTTCCCGGTGTCGCCGCCTGGCGCCGCCTGCTGACTTGGTGTCCTGACGGCCAGGTCCGCCCAGCTTGAGACATCGAGCAGCAAGGCGATCCCCTGGCTACCGTCCCCCCTGCAGACTGCCAGTTGCTGCGCCTCGGCGACTGAGATCCGGCCCATCACCGCGATGATCACGCCGGCGCTTGACGCTCTGAGTTCCTTGAGTGATGGCGCCAGGCTGCGCTTTGCCGAAGGCCTGATGACGGCGAGGGAATCCAGCAGCCGGTCCTCGAAGAACGGCGCGCTGCGGATGACCTGCTCATCGGAGACGAACTGGCCGGTCAGACCCTCCTGCGCAATGTGCACGCCGACCGATGCCGCGGCGCTCACAGCGACCTCGAATGAAGACGCTGCGCCGCTGCCGGAATGCGCCATCGACCGGCTATCCAGGAAGACAGTCGCCTTGTTCCGCCAGCGCTGCTCCTCCCGGCGGACCATCAGCTCGCCGTAGCGCGCAGTCGATCGCCAGTGCACGCGCCGGAACTCATCGCCGTCGCGATAGGCCCGCGGGATGACATCGTCTTCGCCGGCCGTAGATGTCAGCCGCGCCCGTCCGTTGCCTTCGCCGGCCCACGACCGGCTGATCACCGTTCTGGCAAGCGGAATCACCCGCGGCGTCACCACAAACATCGTCCGGCCGGACAGCGAACGGCTCAGCTCGACTAGTCCGAACGCGTCCGCGACTCGCAGATGCAG
Source organism: uncultured Actinomycetota bacterium (assembly GCA_963831615.1). Taxonomy (GTDB): domain Bacteria; phylum Actinomycetota; class Actinomycetes; order Streptosporangiales; family Streptosporangiaceae; genus JAJYUU01. Next base: position 118,626 of record CAWHQU010000015.1, read on the forward strand.
CGGGCCAATCTCAAACTTGCCGCGCAGATCTGACCGCAGCGGATAACTCAGCTCGCGCACACCGCTGCGCTCGATCTTGTCCAGCACGTACCTGGGCCGGGTGCCGAGCGCGTACGGCACAGTGTCTTCGGCCATCAGCAGTCCTGTCGGCACGCGCGACACATTTTCCAGTCGCAGCGTGACCGTGGCAGTATGCCCGGCAGGCACTCGTGGCGGGCTGACAGTCCGGCTGGTGGCGAGCCGGTACTGACCCCTGCGGGCTGCCGCGGCGGCGAACAGCGGCAGGGCGAGCAGGGCGATGCCAACGCAGAACAGGCCACGCTCGCCGAGCAAATACCCTGCCACGGCGGATGCTGCCCCGGCAGCAAGGAATGACGTCCCCCTGGTTGTCATCCCGGCGAGCAGCGAGCCCCGCATGTCGTTGTCCTTCCGGCTGCTCTTGGGCGAGATTCTACGCGGCCTAACGGCTCGGCAGCGGGAGCCGCTGGACGATGCCAGCCAGCACTTGATCTGGCAGTTCCCGCCCGACCATGGCTTCAGCGCTTGGCAGCAGCCGATGCGCGAGCACAGGCACTGCAAGCGCCTGCACATCGTCAGGTATGACGAAGTCTCGCTCGTCGAGCGCGGCGTGCGCGCGGCTGGCCCGCAGGAGGTGCAGCGCGGCGCGAGGTGACGCGCCGAGCCTGAGCTCCGGCGACACCCTGGTCGCGTTGACTAGATCGATGATGTACTGACGGATCGGTACCGACACGTGCACCTCGCGTACAGCGGCTACCAGCGCGCGAATGTCACTCGCGTGCGCGACCGGCTTCAGCTCATCGAGCGGTGAGCCACCGCCGTGCGAGTCAAGCATGGCGAGTTCGGACGCCCGGTCCGGGTAGCCGATCGAGATCCTGCTCATGAACCGGTCACGTTGCGCTTCCGGCAGGGGGTAGGTGCCTTCCATCTCGACGGGGTTCTGAGTCGCGATCACCATGAAGGGCCTGTCGAGCAGGTAGGTGCTGCCGTCGACGGTGACCTGGCGTTCTTCCATCGACTCCAGCAATGCCGACTGCGTCTTGGGCGAGGCTCTGTTGATCTCGTCGCCGAGCACGATATTGGCGAAGATCGGGCCGGGCTTGAACTCGAACTCACGCAGTTCCTGGTTGTAGGCGTTGACGCCAGTGATATCGCTCGGCAGCAGGTCGGGAGTGAACTGAACCCGCCGCACCGAGCAGTCGATTGATCTGGCAAGGGCCTTGGCAAGCTGGGTTTTGCCAACGCCAGGCACATCCTCGATGAGAATGTGCCCTTCGGCGAGCAGCACCGTCAAGGCGAGGCGAACCGCGCCTGGCTTGCCGGAGATGACCGTCTGCACGGCAGTGCTGACCTGTTTGGCAACGTCTACGAGTTCATCCAGCGATCGCTCGGCCCGCTGACCGGTCTCCGTGACCACGCACCCTCCTGGCGGCTATTCCCCAATTAGCTGCTCTCACTGCTCATCAGCCACTTCAGCGCTAACGCTGCACATCGACGCTGACGCGGCGGGATCAGCCGTGCGATCAGACAGTACGTCCTTGTATGGGTCGCAGGCGATCCCGCGTCCATATCGGGGGCGTAACACTGAGATGACTATTCCCCACGGCCGGTTAAAACGCACTCGGTCGCAGTAGCGCTTATGTCAATTGCGCCCGGCACCGGGGCGCGGCCCGCATCTCCACTTCACTCCACCTCCCTGACCTGGTAACTCCCGCGTCGGCCAGCAGGTTCAAAAGGCTGGTCATGATTGACGGTGGGGTGGAGTGGAGTACAGTGGTGATCCGTGGGGCGGAAAAGGCGTCCAGTGGGTGTGATGTGGGTGGCCTGGGGAGGTGAGGCGGGTGTTTCTTGGCACCCACACGCCCCGGCTCGACGAGAAGGGCCGCCTGATCCTTCCCGCCAAGTACCGCGACGAGCTGTCGGCAGGATTGGTACTCACCAAGGGCCAGGAGCGCTGCTTGTACGTGTTTCCGGTGACCGAGTTCGGGCGGATCACCGAGGCACTGCGGACGGCGCCGGTGACAGCCAAGGCAGTCAGGGACTACAGCCGCGTGTTCTTCGCGAGCGCCTCAGACGAGGAACTCGACCGGCAGGGCCGGATAACCATCCCGCTGAGTCTGCGGGAGTACGCCGCACTGCAGCGCGACTGCGTTGTGATCGGCGCGAACACGCGGCTGGAGATCTGGGATGCCGCCGCGTGGTCCAGCTACCTGGAGCAGCAAGAGGACGCGTTCGCTGACGCATCGGAGGAGGTTCTGCCAGGAGTTCTTTAGCGGCGCGCTGGATGCCCGGCGAGGTCTCCACCCGTGCTGGAGGGCAGCGGCCCCGGCTGACGTCACTTCCCCGGCGTCAGGCGGATACCGGGCCCGTCAGTGCAGTGGCGCGGATGGGGGCCTGGCCGGGCATCACGGCAGCAAGGGCACGCGGGATCGCCGCGCTGGCGTAATGAGCGGGCGGCGACGGAGCAGGAACGAGGGGGCACGATGGGAACGGCTGCGGCTGCGCACCTGCCGGTCATGCGGGACCGGGTTCTCGAACTGCTCGCGCCTGCGCTCGATCCGCCCGGCGCCGTACTGGTAGACGCGACGCTTGGCCGTGCCGGGCACGCCCGGGCATTGCTGGCAGCCCACCCTCGGCTCAGCCTTGTCGGCATCGACACTGACGCGACCGCGATCGAGGAATCACGGCAGATCCTGGACAGCTACCGCGACCGGGTAACCCTGGTCCAGGCGGTCTACGACGAACTGCCGCAAATCCTGGCGGATGCCGGTCATCAGGCAGTGCAGGGCGTCCTGTTCGACCTCGGAGTTTCGTCGCCGCAGCTAGACAATCCGGATCGGGGCTTCGCCTACTCCCGCGACGCCCCGCTCGACATGCGGATGAATCAGGCCGGCGAACTGACTGCGGCCGACGTGCTGAATACCTACCCGGCCGACCGCCTGGCACGGGTGCTGCGCGACTACGGCGAGGAGCGGTTCGCGCGCCGCATCGCCGATGCGGTTGTGGCGGCGCGCGCCAGCGAGCCGCTCACGAGTTCCGCCAGGCTCACAGACATTGTCAGGGAATCGATCCCGGCGCCCGCCAGGCGGACCGGTGGTAATCCCGCCAAGCGCACGTTTCAGGCGCTGCGCATCGAGGTCAACGACGAGCTCGGGGCGCTGCGGCGGGCATTGCCGGAGGCCCTGGACGCCATGGCGGTGGGCGGGCGGCTGGTCGCTCTTAGCTATCACTCGCTCGAAGACCGGACTGTGAAGCAGGAACTGGCCAGCAGGACGGCAGACAGGACGCCGCGCGGACTGCCGGTTTTGCTGGAGTCTGCCCGGCCGCAGTTCCGCCTGCTCACCCGGGGTGCCGAGCTGGCGGGCGCGGAAGAGCTGGCGGCAAACCCGCGGGCGGCGCCCGCCAGGCTCCGCGCGGCCGAACGGGTCAGGGCGGCATGACATCCGCTGAGGGACAGCAAGCGGCCGGGCTTGGGACGCTGAGCCCAGCGGCCTGGGGAGGGGCGAGCTAACCCAATGGACACCACATCTTTGGCACCTCCTCGGCAGCGTGCGGCGGCACGAGCTCGTGTGCCGCAGCCACGCAGGTCCGGCGTCCGGGTTGCGGCCGGCAGTGTGCCGGGCGCCAGGGTGGCGAATAGCAGCGCAGCCGGTGACGGGCGGCCCCAGGGCGCGCGCAGCACCACCGCTGCCGGCAGCCGGGTTATCACTGACCGGCCCGGCGGGGACCGGGCTGGTGGTGGCCGGGCTGGCGGCGCTGGCGGGCGGCGTCGCGCTACGGCTGGCACGACCCGGCCGGACCCGATGGCAGTGGCCGGCGGGCAAGCGCGTGCTCGCAGTGCTGCCCCTTCTGGTAATGGTCCCGGCGCCCGTGATGGTAGTGGCACCCGTGGTGGCAGCGCCCGTGGTGGCAGCGCCCGTGGTGGCAGCGCCCGTGTAGGCAGCGCCGGCAGTGATGCTGCCCGGCGTCATCGCGCTACTGGCGGTGGCGCGAGTAGTACTGGCAGCGGTGCCCGCCCCCGTGATGCCGGCGTCCGCATTGGCCCTGCCGCCCGCATTGGCCCTGCCGCCCGCGCCCGCTCCGCCGTCCGTGCTCAGCCCGCGACGGGCGTGCAGTTGCCGGCGATTCCGTTCGTCCTCATCGTGCTCGGATTGCTTGGCGGCGGACTCGTTTGCCTGCTCGTCGTCAACACCACGCTGGGCGCGACAAGCTTCCGCATCAGCCAGCTGCAGAGCGCTCACGCCAAGCTCTCCCTCCGGGAGCAAACGCTGGTCGGGCAGGTCGCGGACGCCGAGTCGCCGCAGCGCATCGCGCTACGCGCCCACCAGCTCGGAATGCGGCCGCAAACCGACGGCCAGATCCTCAACCTGCCCGCTGGCAAGTTCGATCAGGTGCCGAACCACCCCGGTGCGCAAGGCCTGGACAGTGCTATCGGGCTAGCGCCATCAGCTTCCAGCACGCCATCACCTGCCAGCACCAGCGTGGCCAAGTCAGCGGACACCACATCAGCGGGCGCAGGTAAGGCACACAAGCCGGCCGAGCGCGCTACCGGGAAACGGCACCGGCACAAAACCGCCGCCAGGGCCGGGTCGGGCCGGTGACTGGCGTCGGGGGGCGAGACGATGCCTCGGGGCGCCCGCAGCGGCGTGGCAAGCCGGTTCCGGGTGGATCGCGGGGCCCGGCATCGGCGCGCCGTCCGGCCCGGCCAGGCGAGGCGGTCAGGCATATAGCCCGGTCGGGACGCGGCAACCAGGCCGGTACCAGCTCGACCAGGACCGGCCCGGGGCGCGGCGAGCCATACCGGCAGCGGGCCGAGCGGGGCTTTCGTTCCGGCCGGGCCAGCGGTAGCCGGCTCCGGCAGAGTCCGGCCCGGCCAGCTCGCCGGAGAATGTCGCCGCCTGCGGTGCTCCGCCGTGGCAGCCCGCGGCGCCGGCTGCGGATCAGCCTGCTCTGCATGGCCTTCGCGCTGTCGCTCTTCTCCGCCCGCCTTGTCCAGATGGAAGGGCTCGACTCGGCACAGTACCGGACAGCTTCGCAGGAGCAACAGCTCGCGCATATCCGGATTCCGGTGACCCGCGGCAACATCACCAGCAGTGACGGCACCATGCTCGCGATGACTGTCCAGACCTACCTGGTCTTCGCCGATCCCGTGCATATACCGGTGACCTCGCGGCCCGGCGTCGCTGCGAAGCTCGCCGGTCCGCTCAAACTTCCGGTCGAGACGGTACTGAGCGACCTCAACCATCCGTCGTCGCGCGAATATGACGTGCTCGCGAAGGGCGTGCCGGTGGCCGCGGCGGCTCAGATCAACAGCCTCGGCCTGCCAGGAATCGACATGCGAGCGACCTATAACACCGTCTACCCGAACGGTGATCTGGCTGCCAGCATCCTCGGTTTCACCAATCAGGCTCTGTCCGGCGATGGCGGCCTGGTCGGCGAGGCCGGGCTTGAGCAGGAGTACAACTCGGTGCTGGCTGGCCGGGACGGCAGCGAAGAGGTCCAGGTCGGCACCGACGGCAATCCCATCCCGCTGACCGAGGTGCAGCGGTCGCCCGGCGTACCGGCCAAGAGCCTCCGGCTCACCATCCAGGCTGACATCCAGTGGAAGGCCGAGCAGGTGTGCGAAGAGCGAGTGCTCGAGACGCACGCCAGGAACTGCTCCATCGTGGTGATGCAACCCGAGACCGGGGCGATCCTGGCCATGGCCCAGTGGCCGACTTACAACCCGGCGGACGTCACGAGCGTCAATGAGACATCGAACATCAGCGTCGCCAACGAGTTCGCGCCGGGCAGCACGCTCAAGCCGGTCACGGTGGCCGCAGCGCTGGAGAAGGGCGGCCAGACGCCCATGAGCACCTACACGATCCCCTATTCGATCACCATGGACGGCTTGTACACCTTCCACGACGCTGAGTACCACCCGACGGTCAGGTACACGATCGCGGGCATACTCGCGCACTCGAGCAACGTTGGCATGGTGCAGGTCGCCCAGCGCATCACGCCCCGTCAGCAATACGACTACCTGCGCGCCTTCGGACTCGGCTCGGTTAGCGGGCTGGGGCTTCCGGGGGAGAACGCCGGGCAGATCCCCCCGCCGGGATCGGCCGGCTACTACGGCGACAACCGGTATGAGTACGCCTTCGGGCAGGGCGTCGGCGTGACGGCAATCCAGATGGCCAGCGTCTACGCCACAATTGCTAACGGCGGCGTCCGGGTGCAGCCGACGATCGTGGCGGGGACGACGACCGCAGGCGGGCTTTATGTCCCCGCGCCGAAGCCGCCGAGCAGGCGCGTGATCGGTGCCGCGACGGCAGCCGAGCTGATGACCATGCTGCAGCAGGTGCCCGGCGTAGATGCCCAGGCTGGTGAGCCGTGGGGGCTCATCAAGGGGTACACGGTGGCTGCCAAGACCGGAACCGCGCAGGTGTCTGACCCGGGCATGAGCAAGTGCCTTTGCCAGTATGGTTCCAGTTACATCGGCATCGTCCCGGCAGATGACCCTCAGCTGGTCGTGGCCGTGAACATCCAGGACCCGCGGGGCAAGTACTACGGTGACGAGGTTGCCGGACCGGCCTTCTTCGACGTGGCCAAGTTCGCGCTCCAGACGATGAAGATCGCGCCGGATGATGCCAGGACGCCCTATATCCGGCTCACGGCACCGTGAGGGGAGGTAACCTCTGCCCGTGCCAGCGGCCTTTCGCCCAGATCATGTGCCAGCGCTCCGGCTCGCCGGGCTCGCGGCACTGCTTGGCCTGCGCCCGGCTGACCCGCCCCCAGACGACGCGAGCGCCGCGCCGGTCCTCACCGGCGTCACCCATGACTCCAGGGCGGTCCGGCCTGGCGACCTGTACGCGGCGCTTTCGGGCAGCAGCGTGCACGGCGCCCAGTTCTGCGCCGCAGCCGCGGCGGCTGGTGCAGTGGCGGTGCTCACAGATCCATCCGGCCGCGCCATGGCGATTGCCTCCGGGCTGCCGGTCTTCGTCGTTGCCGAGCCGCGCGCCAGGCTCGGCGAGGTTGCTGCCTGGATCTACGGGAACCCGTCGGACCGGCTGCTGCTGATCGGCGTCACCGGCACTGCAGGCAAGAGCACCACGAGCTATCTGCTGGAATCCGGCCTGCGCGCGGCCGGCTACAGGACCGGTCTGATCGGGGGAGTGCAGACCAGGATCGGCGAGGCAGCGCAGAGCAGCACGCTGACCACCCCGGAGGCTACTGATCTTCAGGGGCTGCTGGCCGCGATGGTCGAGCGGCGGATCGGTGCGGCCGCGATGGAGGTCTCCAGCCACGCGCTAGCGCTCGGCCGGGTGGCCGGCACGCATTACGATGTCGCGGTCTTCACCAACCTGTCGCAGGACCACCTGGACTTCCACGCAAGCATGGACGACTACTTCGCGGCCAAGGCCGAGCTGTTCACGCCGAAATATGCCAGGGCCGGCGTGGTGAACATCGACGAGGCGCACGGACGTGAGCTGGCCGCGACGGCACCGATCCCGGTCACGACCTTCTCGGCGGAGGGCCGGCGCTCGGCGGACTGGCGTGCGGTAGACGTGCGGTCCGGTGCGGACGGCTCGACCTTCCGGGTGATCGGGCCCGGCGGGGTCGAAGCCGACGCGGCGGTGGCACTGCCCGGTGAATTCAATGTGGCTAACGCGATGGGAGCGATCGTGGCCCTGGTCGAGGCCGGCGCCGGGCTCGCGGACGCGGTAGCCGGAGTGGCCACGTGCCCCGGTCCGCCCGGCCGGCTCGAGCGAGTCGAGCGCGGCCAGGACTTCACCGTGCTCGTCGACTATGCGCACAAGCCGGGCGCGGTCGAGGCGCTGCTCACAGTCATGCGCGAGGTGACCCAGGGCAGTCTGGTGATCGTGCTCGGCTGCGGCGGGGACCGGGACCGGGGCAAGCGCCGCCTGATGGGGGCAGCGGCAGCCAGGCTCGCCGACGTGGCCATCCTGACCAATGACAACCCGCGCTCGGAAGATCCGCTGGTCATCCTCGCCGAGATGCTGGCCGGAGCCGTCGAGGTTCCGCAACGCGATCGCGGGCAGGTAGTGGTGCAGCCCGACCGCGCCGCCGCGATCGGGCTGGCGGTCGACGGCGCGGGCAAGGGCGACGTGGTGCTGATCGCCGGCAAAGGCCACGAGCAGGGCCAGTACGTAGCCGGGTCAGTCATCCCGTTCGACGACCGCGAAGTCGCTGCGGAGGCCCTCCTGCGCCGCCGGGCGAGGGAGGATGCGACGATTACCGGCGGCCTGGGAGCAGCCGGCTGGACTGAGCGGCATGCCGACGGGACCAGTACTGGCGATCCGGCCAATCGGTTCCCGGAGGAAGCGTGATCCCGCTGTCCGTCGCGCAGGTCGCTGAGGCCACCGGCGCGAGGCTGGCGGACGTACCCGATCCCGGTGCCCTGGTGACCGGGCCAGTAGTGATCGATTCGCGTGAAGCCGGGCCTGGCAGCCTGTTCGCGGCCCTGCCCGGTACTCGCACCGACGGACACGAGTTCGCTCCGGCAGCGCTGGCGGCCGGGGCGGCCGTCGTGCTGACCGCGCGTCCGGTCGGCGGTCCGGCCTTGATCGTGCCGGACGTCCAGGCGGCACTCGGCAAGCTCGCCAGGGCCGTCATCGACCGCGCGAGCGAGCTGACTGTGATCGGCATCACCGGATCGGCGGGCAAGACCACGACCAAGGACCTGGCAGCCCAGTTGATCGAGACACTCGGTCCCACCGTCGCGCCGCGCAACTCGTACAACAACGAGATCGGCCATCCGCTCACTGTGCTGAAGATCACCGCGCAGACGCGGTACCTGATCTCCGAGCTAGCCGCTCGCGGACCTGGCCACATCACCGCGCTCTGCCAGATCGCGCCGCCGCAGCTTGGCGCGGTGCTGTGTGTCGGCCATGCGCACGCCGGCGAGTTCGGGAGCCTGGACAAGATCGCTGAGGCCAAGGGCGAGCTGCCGGCCGCGCTGCCAGCTGGTGGCGTGGCGGTTCTGAACGCCGATGACTACCGGGTCGCGGCCATGGCAGCTCGCACTAAGGCGCGGGTGGTGACGTTCGGCAGGTCGCCGTCAGCCGACGTGCGGGCCGCCGAGGTCACCGCCGATGACCTCGGCCGCGCACGGTTCACGCTGGAAACCCCGGACGGCCGTGCACACGTGCGCTTGCAGCTTCACGGCGAGCATCATGTGCACAACGCACTGGCAGCCGCCGCCCTTGCGGGCCAGCTCGGCATGCCTGGCCGGTGATATCGCGGCCGGCCTGTCCGCTGCCGTGGCCCGGAGCCGGTGGCGGATGGAAGTAACCCACCTCAGCGATGGCGTCACGATCATCAACGACGCCTACAACGCCAACCCGGACTCGGTCCGGGCGGCTATCGCCACGCTGGCCACCATGGCCCACGGCCACCGTGGCTTCGCCGTGCTCGGCTACATGACCGAGCTGGGCGGCGACGCAGACCGGCTGCACGAGGAGATAGGCGCCGCTGCGGCGGCAGCCGGGCTGGCCGGGATCATCGTCGTTGGCGAGCAGGCGGCCCCGATGCTGGCCGGCGCGAAGTCAGTCCCGTCCTGGCACGGCGAGCTGTTGTCGGTGCCGGATGCCGCAGCGGCGGTGAGCGCCGTCCGGGACCGGGTGCGTGCTGGCGACGTGGTCCTGGTCAAGGCCTCGCACAGTATCGGGCTGGAGCGAGTGGCGCTCGCCCTGACCGGTGAGCAGCCGCTGGATACCCCAGTTGCTGGAGCTGACAAGCACAAGGGGTTGCGGGCGTGAAGACCATCCTGGTAGCCGGCGCGGTGTCGCTGGTGCTGGCGTTGTTCGGCACGCCGCTGGCCATCAGCCTGCTGCGCAGGCAAGGGTACGGGCAGCCGATCAGGGTGGAAGGCCCTAAGTCGCACGAGACCAAGCGCGGCACGCCGACGATGGGCGGCGCGGTGATGGTGCTCGCCGCGCTGGTGGGCTACCTGGTCGGGCATGTGGCTACGCATGACCCGATGAGCGCGTCCGGCTTGCTTGTGCTGTTCCTGATGGCCGGTCTCGGCCTGGTGGGCTTCATCGACGACCTCCTCAAGATCTCCCGGCAGACCAGCGTCGGGCTGCGCAGCGGGGCCAAGCTCGCGGGCCAGATGGTGGTCGGCACGGTGTTCGCGCTGGAAGTGCTGCAGCACCCGGACGGCTATGACCTGACCCCGGCCGACCCGCACCTGTCCTTCCTACGGGATTTCGGGCCGGCCATCGGCGTGCTGCCGTTCGTCATCTGGATCGTCATCCTGATCGCCGGGTTCTCCAACGGGGTGAACCTGACCGACGGCCTGGACGGGCTTGCCACCGGCGCGACCGTCCTGGTGCTAGCCGCCTACGTGCTGATCGGCATCTGGGAAGAGCGCAACGACTGCACCACGTTCCTGTCCAAGCAGTGCTACCAGATCAGGGACCCGCTGGACCTGGCTGTGGTGGCTGCCGCAGTGACCGGCGCGTGCTTCGGTTTCCTGTGGTGGAACGCTCCGCCCGCCAAGATCTTCATGGGCGACACTGGTTCGCTGGCGCTTGGCGGCGTGCTGGCCGGGCTGGCGGTCTGCACCAAGACCCAGCTACTGCTGCTGATCCTGGGCGGCCTGTTCGTGGTCACCACGCTGTCGGTGATCATCCAGGTGAGTGTCTTCAAGGCGACTAAGTTCAGGACGGGCCGGGGTATACGGGTCTTCAAGATGAGCCCGCTCCATAATCACTTCGACATGATCGGCTGGGCCGAGACGACCATCGTCATCAGGTTCTGGCTGATATCCGGCCTGTGCGTGGCGCTAGCCCTGGGCATCTTCTACGCCGAGTGGCTGGCGACTTAAGCCGATGACCGGCAGCGATGCACTGGCTGACCTGGCCGGCCTGCCGGTGGCAGTGGCTGGCCTCGGCATCACCGGGCAGTCGGTCAGCTCGCTGCTGCTCAGCCACGGTGCGCAGGTGACTGCAGTCGACTCACGAGACGACGCCGAGCGCCGCGACATCGCGGCCGGCCTGGCCATCCAGGGAGCTGCGGTCAGGCTCGGGCCCGAGCAGCTGGGCCCCGGCGCGGCTGTGCCGCGAGGGACCGCGCTGGTGGTCACCTCGCCCGGGCTGCGGCCGGACACGCCGCTGCTGGCGAACGCGGTCGCCGCAGGCATCGAGGTCATCGGGGACGTCGAGCTGGCCTGGCGGCTGCGCCCTGAACTGCCCGGCGGCGGCCTGCAGCAGTGGCTGGCCATCACCGGGACTAACGGCAAGACAACCACCGTCCGGATGCTCGCTGCCATGCTCGCTGCCGCAGGACATCGCAGCGTCGCCGCCGGAAACGTCGGCACGCCGATCCTCGACGTGGTGACCGACCCGCGGCCCTACCCGGTCGTCGCGGTTGAGCTGTCGAGCTTTCAGCTGTACTGGAGCGCCACGATCAGGCCGCTAGCGGCCGTGGTGCTGAACCTGGCCGCACACCACCTCGACTGGCACGACGACCTGGAGTCCTACGCCGCGGCCAAGGCCAGGATCTTCGCTCCGGGCACCGTCGCCGTCTACAACGCCGAGGACCCGGCCACAGTCGCGATGGCGGCAGCCGCGAAAAGCAAGGCGGCCCGGCTGATCGGCTTCCGGCTTGGACGGCCCGGCGCTGATGAGCTCGGCGTCGAGGACGACTGGCTCGTAGACCATGCGTTTCGCGGTGCTGGCCAGGCTGGTGCTAGCCACGCCGGTGCTAGCCAGGCTGAGCCTAGCCAGGCCGGGACCTCGGCGGTCCGGCTGGCGCCGGTCAGCGCGGTGCAGCCGGCCGCGCCGCACAACGTGGCCGACGCGCTGGCGGCCGCAGCCCTGGCCCGTGCCTACGGCGACCAGGCAGGCTCCATTGCCGCCGGGCTCGCAAGTTTCGTGCCTGAGCCGCACCGGATCGCGCTGGTGACCGAGATCGGCGGAGTGGCGTTCGTGGACGACTCAAAGGCGAGCAATCCAGCAGCCGCGGCGGCGTCGCTAGCCTCGTTCCCGTCTGTCGTCTGGGTAGCCGGCGGGCTCTTCCGCGGAAGTGACGACGACCTGGACGGCATCGTCGCGGCGGCGGCGGCGCGGCTGCGCGCCGCCGTCCTCATCGGCACCGACCGCGCTAGATTCTCCGGCGCGCTCGCGCGACACGCGCCGAATGTTCCCGTTACCGAGCTGAGTGACACCGACACTGGAGTCATGGATCAGGCAGTAGCACTGGCGGCGGCGGCCGCGCGGCCCGGGGATACCGTGCTGCTGGCGCCGGCCGCGCAGTCGTGGGACATGTTCCGCGATTACCCGGCCCGTGGCGAGGCGTTCGCCGCGGCGGTGCGCAGGCTAGCGGATTTGCGGTGAGCCCGGGGTCCCCCGCCAGCACAGGGCTGGACGAAGGGCGGACCGGCGACGAGGCGGCGGACCCGGCGCGGGTGCGCCTGGCCGGCTCGGGCGCGGCCCTGGACGGTGCCCGGCAGCGCGTACTAGGCGTACGGGACGGCGCGCTCCGGCTCAAGGCGCTGTTGGACCGGCCGCTGGCTTCCTATTACCTTGTGCTCGGCTGCACGCTGCTGCTGCTCGGGGTCGGCCTGATGATGGTGCTGTCCACTTCCACGGCTTACGACCTCTACAACGGCGCCCCGCCGTACTCGATGTTCGAGAAACAGCTGCTGGGCGCGCTGGCCGGCCTGGTGCTGATGTGGCTTGCCAGCAAAGCGCCGGTGCGGCTGTTCCGGGCGTTCGCATACCCGCTGCTGCTGGCCACCGTGCTCGGCCTGGTGCTGGTGCTGCTGTTCGGCCGCGAGGTCGAGGGCGCGAAGCGCTGGCTGGAGGTGGCCGGCAACGAGGTGCAGCCGTCGGAGTTCGCCAAGCTGGCGCTCGTGCTGTGGGGGGCTGACCTGCTGGCGCGCAAGGAGAAGCTCGGTCAGCTGACCGACTGGCGGCACCTGCTCGTTCCGCTGCTGCCCGGTGTGGCGATCGTCTGCATGCTGGTCATGCTGGGAAACGACCTCGGGACCACGTTCCTGCTGAGCGTGATCTTCCTGTGCCTGCTGTGGGTGATCGGGGCGCCCGGCCAGGCTGCTGTTCGGCATGATCGCGCTGCTGGCCTTCGCGGTCCTGATGCTTGTCGCCGTGCACCCCGACGAACTACAGCGCATCACCGGGTTCCTTTCGTCGCAGACATCCAGCAACTGCCAGAACTGCTACCAGCTGACGCAGGGCAAAGACGCGCTCGGCTCGGGTGGCTGGTTCGGCGTCGGTCTTGGCGCTAGCACGGCTAAGTGGGGGTGGTTGCCCCTCGCCTATGCCGACTTCATCTTCGCCATCCTGGGGGAGGAGCTCGGCCTGGTCGGGGCCATCTGCGTCATCTTGCTCTACGGCGGGATTGCCTTCGCCGGGCTGCGGATTGCCCGCAGGGTGCCGGACACCTTCGCCCGGCTGGCCGCAGGCACGATCACCGTATGGATCGTCGTGCAGGCCCTGGTCAACATGGGAGCGGTACTAGGGTTGCTGCCGATTACCGGCGTGCCGTTGCCGCTGATCTCGGCCGGGGTGTCCTCCCTGGTCGTGACGTTGGCCGCGCTCGGCATGCTGATGGCGTTCGCGCGCACCGAGCCTGGCGCCGCGCACGCTCTGGCCGTGGCGGGGCCATCCGCGCCGCGGCGGCTATTGCGCAGACTCGGGCTCGGTTACCGGGCAAGCAAGGCCGGGCCGGTGACTCGGGCGGGCCTGGCCAGGCCGCGGCGGGCCTGGCTGGTTCAGCAGCGGGCCGACCCGGTTCGCGGGCGGGACGGGCGGGTTGGAAGTAGCCTGGCCCGGTCGAAACAGCCGGCCGAAGTGAGGCAGTAATGGGCATAAGCGTCGTCATCGCGGGCGGCGGGACTGGCGGGCACATCCTGCCCGCGCTCGCGCTCGCTGACGCGCTGCGCCGGGCCGCCCCGGATACCCAGATCACCTGCCTGGGCACCGAACGCGGGCTGGAGACCAGGCTGGTGCCGATGCGCGGCTACGAGCTGGCGCTAATCCCGCCGGTGCCGCTGCCGCGCAAGCTGACCCCCGCGCTGCTGTCGGTACCCGGCCGGATGCTGGGCGCCGTCAGTGCCGCGGCGGGCGTCCTCGAGCGGACCAGGGCGGACGTGCTGGTCGGGTTCGGCGGGTACGTGGCGACCCCCGGTTATCTCGCGGCCCGCCGTCGCAAGGTGCCGATCGTGGTGCACGAGGCCAACGTCAAGCCAGGCCTGGCCAACCGGATCGGTGCGCGGCTGACCACGCACGTATGCACCGGCCAGCCAGGCACCAGCCTCCCGCACGCGCGCTACGTCGGCATCCCGATCCGTCAGGAGATCTCCGGGCTGGACCGGATGTCGCTGGCCGACAAGGCGCGAGCGCATTTCGGGCTGCAGCCAGATCTTCCGGTGCTGTTTGTTACTGGCGGCTCGCAGGGTGCGGCGTCGCTGAACCGGGCGGTCCTCGGGGCGGCGGAAGAGCTGCGAGCGTCCGGCGTCCAAGTGCTGCACGTGGTCGGGCCGAAGGCCGGCGAGGTGGAGATCGCGCCGGGCCCGGTGCCGTACGTGGTGCTGCCCTACCTGGACCGGATGGACCTGGGATACGCCGCGGCCGACTTCGCGCTCTGCCGGGCCGGGGCGATGACCTGCGCTGAGCTGACCGCGGTCGGGCTGCCCGCCGCGTACGTGCCGCTTCCGCACGGCAACGGCGAGCAGCGGCTGAACGCCGAGCCGATTGCCGAGGCGGGCGGCGGGCTGATCGTCGCGGATGCCGACCTATCGCCGGGGTGGATCACGCAGACGCTGCTGCCGATCCTGCATGATGGCGAGCTAGTGGCGGCGATGGCGCAGGCCGCGGCCGCCAAGGGCAACCGGAACGCCGACGCTGACCTGGCCGCCCTGGTACTCCAGGTGGGCAGGCGGCGACCCGGCCGGCGACGGAAGAGGTAGCGATGGGCCTGATTACGCCGGTCGACCCGGTGCCAGTCGACCAGCTCGGCAAGGTGCACTTCACGGGCATCGGCGGCGCGGGCATGTCCGGCGTCGCCCGGGTCATGCTGGCCCGCGGCATCGCAGTGTCGGGCAGCGACTCCGTGGACTCGGCTGTGCTCAGCGAGCTTGCCGCCGCCGGGGCGCGGGTGCAGCTCGGGCAAGCGCCGGAGAACCTCGGCGATGCCGACACGCTGGTGGTCTCCACGGCGATCCGCGCAGGCAATCCGGAGTTGCTCGAGGCGCAGCGTCGCGGGCTGCGGGTACTGCACCGGGCTGCGGCGCTGGCCAGCTTGATGCTGGGTTACCAGGGCATCACGGTGGCTGGGACGCACGGAAAGACCACGACGACCTCGATGATCACGACGGTGCTGCTGCATGCTGGCGCCGGTCCGTCCTACGTCATCGGCGGCATCCTGGCCGAGACTGGCGCCGGCGCAGCGCTGGGCGGCGGCCCGGCATTCGTGGTGGAGGCAGACGAGAGTGACGGCTCGTTCCTGATGTTCTCGCCGGACGCGGCTGTCGTCACCTCGGTCGAGGCTGATCACCTGGACAACTACGGCACGCTGGCGGCGATCGAGGCGGCGTTCACGACGTTCGCGGGGCGGATCCGGCCCGGCGGTGTGCTGCTGGCCTGCGCAGACGCTCCTGGCGCGCGCGCGCTCACCGGCGGCGTCCGGCCCGGCGTGACCGCGCTGACCTACGGAACGGCCGCCGATGCTTCCTATCGGGTCACGGACATCCAGGCCCGCGGCATGCGCACGGCACTGACGGTCACCGGCGGCTCGGGCACAGTGCTGGCCGGCGCCGGCCCGGTCCGGCTTGAGATTGCCGTGCCGGGGCGGCACAACGCTCTGAACGCGGCAGCCGCGTTCGGCATGACCGTTCAGCTCGGCGTGGCAGTCGCCGACGCCGTGGCCGGGCTGGCCGCTTACCGGGGAGCCCTTCGTCGGATGGAGGTGATCGGCGAGGCCGACGGCGTGCAAGTGATCGACAGCTACGCGCATCACCCGACTGAGCTAGCTGCTGACCTGGCGGCCGCGCGGGATATAGCAGCCGGCGGCCGGGTCATCGCGATCTTCCAGCCGCACTTGTTCAGCCGGACCAGGCTGTTCGCGGCTGACTTCGGGGCGGCGCTCGGCCAGGCTGACGAGGTCCTGGTCCTCGACGTGTACGCGGCGCGCGAGGACCCCGAGCCCGGCGTCACCGGCAAGCTGATCAGCGACGCGGTGCCAGGCGGCAGCGCGGTATTCGTGCCTGAGCGCGCTACGGTGCCGACCGCTGTAGCGGGCCTCGCCAAGCCTGGCGACCTGGTCCTGACCATGGGTGCGGGCGATGTCACGCAGCTCGGGCCGACGATCGTCGCGGCCTTGAAGGACAGGGCAGGGGAGAAGTGAGCATCCGTCAGCTGCGGGCCGTTGACCCTGATGCTGACGGGGGAAACGCCAGCTTCACGGCCGGTCCCAGCCGTCCGCGCATGGCTGACCGGCGAGCTGAAAACCACGAGGAGCGCCAGCATCCGCGTGCTTCTCCGCGGCGCAGGGTCATCGTCGTCGCTGCGACCATCGCGATCCTGGTCGGCGGCTGCTGGGCGCTGCTCGGCTCAAGCCTGATTGTCGTGCGGCACGTCGAGGTGACCGGCAGCCGGCTGGTCACCGCGGCTCAGGTCCGCAAAGCAGCGCGGATCAGTAATGGCGCGCCGCTGATCACGCTGAACACGAATGCTGCCGCCCGGCGAGTCGAGCAGCTCGCGCCGGTGCTGTCCGCCACTGTCCGCAAGTCCTGGCCGGACACGGTTGTCATCTCGGTGCGGGAGCGCACGCCGGTGTTCGCGGTTGCCGCGGACGGCCGTTATCAGCTGGTCGATCCGCACGGCGTCACGGTCCGGTGGGCTTCGCGCAAGCCGCCGTCTATGCCGCTGCTGACGTCGCCGCCCGCAGTGCTTCGCGACAGCCCGGCCGTCCGCGCTGCCGCTGTGGTGTTCGCAGAGCTGTCGCCTGGCCTGCGCAAGCGGCTCAGGTCGGTCTCGGCTGCGTCGGCCAGTTCCGTCACGCTGCACCTGAGCGGGCGCGTCACGGTGCGGTGGGGCGGCACCGCAGATCCGGCGCAAAAGCTGGCCGAGCTTGCCATGCTGCTGCGCAGAAACGCGCGCTACTACGACATCAGCGACCCGACCACGGCAGTGACACAAGGCTGATGACCACCGGGGCAGGAGCAGGCAGCAGCGGGCAGCCCGGGCCCGAATCGGCCGGCGTGCCGGGCGACACGCCGGGCCGGGAGAGCTACCAGTTGTTGACCTGGGGATGCGGGCAACCCTACTGTCCCTATCAGTCGGCAGCTTGACATAACTCTAAATCTCGAGTTGAGGGTGAGAGTTTTATGAGCCGGAAACGCGCCGGGGGTGGCGCGGGGGGACAGCGGGAGTACGCCCCCCGGAGGTAAGACGAGCGGAAAGGTTTGCTCCTCGTGGCAGCACCGCAGAACTACCTGGCGGTCATCAAGGTTGTCGGTATCGGCGGGGGCGGCGTCAACGCCGTGAACCGGATGATCGAAGAAGGACTCCGGGGGGTCGAGTTCATCGCGATCAACACCGACGCGCAGGCGCTGCTGATGAGCGACGCTGACGTCAAGCTCGACGTCGGCAGGGAGCTGACCCGGGGTCTCGGCGCGGGGGCTAATCCTGACATCGGCGCCAAGGCAGCCCAGGACCACCGCGAGGAGATCGAGGAAGTCCTCAAGGGCGCGGATATGGTCTTCGTCACAGCCGGCGAGGGCGGCGGGACCGGCACCGGAGGGGCGCCGATCGTTGCGGAAGTTGCCAGGGCGCTCGGCGCGCTGACAATTGGCGTGGTGACCCGGCCGTTCGGCTTCGAGGGCAAACGCCGGGCGGGGCAGGCCGACACCGGCATCGAGCGGCTGCGCAGCGAGGTCGACACGCTCATCGTGATCCCGAATGATCGCCTGCTGTCGATCTCCGACCGGCACGTCAGCGTGCTGGACGCGTTCAAGGCCGCTGACCAGGTGCTGCTCTCCGGTGTCCAGGGCATTACTGACCTGATCACCACGCCTGGCCTGATCAACCTGGACTTCGCCGACGTGAAGTCGGTCATGTCCGGAGCGGGCTCGGCACTGATGGGGATCGGAACCGCGCGCGGCGACGACCGCGCTGTCGCGGCTGCCGAGATGGCGATCTCCAGTCCGCTGCTGGAGGCCAGCATCGACGGCGCACATGGCGTGCTGCTGTCGATTCAGGGTGGCTCGGACCTCGGCCTGTTCGAGATCAACGAAGCTGCGCAGCTCGTGGCGAACTCAGCCGCGACCGACGCCAACATCATTTTCGGCGCTGTCATCGATGACGCCCTCGGCGACGAGGTCCGGGTGACGGTCATCGCGGCTGGCTTTGACGAGCCGCAGCCCGGCCGGGCGCGGCCGCGTACTGCCGCCTACGGCGCGGCCCCTTACAGCTCGAATCACGCAGGCCCGAATAATGCTGGGCTGACCTATCTCGCGACGGCGCCCGGCGAACTCGCTGGCACCTCGGCTGCCGGATCAACGGCCGGCGGATCGGCTGCAGGCGGATCGGCGGCAGGCGGATCAGCTGAGTGGCGACCGTTCCGGCTCGGCGACGCCGCGCCCGGCCCGGCTGGTCAGGCCGAGCAGGGTCAGGCGGCTGCCGCTGACGCTGCCCAGCTGGCCGGAACTCCGGCCAACGGCGGCCAGCATGTCAGCGGTACTGCTGCGAGCGGATCCGGTGGCAGTGCTCCGGCTGACGGTACGGTCGGTGATAGCGCGGCCGGCGAGAGCGCAAGCAGCGACGGGGCCAGGATCGATGGCGTCCCGTCACCGCGCTCCGCCACGTCAGATGCGCTCGACGCCGCGGCCCGGGACGGCCAGCCCGCCGGGCCCCGCCCAGGTTCGGCCAGGCCGGACTCGGGCAGCCGGCCGGAGACGGGCGGCACCCGGCGCAAGTCGGTGGTGTTCGAGGAGGACGACGAGCTCGACGTGCCCGATTTCCTGAAGTGAGGCACGTCAAGGCTGGTCCGGCCGCGCTGGCCCGGCAGGCTCTCGGCGACGGCATATTCGCGGCGTTTTCCGGCCGCGGCGGCGGGGTGAGCAGCCCTCCGTTCGATTCGCTGAATCTCGGCCTCGGGATCGGAGACGATCCTGAGGTGGTCGCCGCGAACCGGGCACTGGTAGCCGCGGCCTGCGGCGTGCCCGGAGCCGACCTGGCCTGGATGCGCCAGGTCCACAGCGCAGAAGTCTGCTATCTCGGTGCCGGGATGGCGGAGCCGCCACGGCCGGTCGACGCGATGTTCACTGACGTACCCGGCCGGGTGCTGTGCGTGCTGGTGGCGGACTGCCTGCCAGTGCTGGTGGCGGACCCGGTTTCGCGGATCATCGGGGTCGCACACGCTGGCCGCGAGGGCACGACCGCCGGCGTCGTGCCAGCCCTGATCGCGGCAATGACGGCGGCCGGTGCCAGCCCCGCGAGGATGCGCGCACTGACCGGCCCGTCGATCTGCGGTGGCTGCTACGAGGTACCGGCTGAGCTGCAGGCGCGCGTCAGCGCCGCGGTGCCTGAGGCGCGATGCCAGACCTACGACGGGACCCCTGGCCTTGACATCAGCGCGGGCGTGCGAGCGCAGCTCGCCGCAGCGGGCGTCGGCTGGTGCCGATCGGTTCCGCGGTGCACGAAGGAATCGCCCGACCTGTACTCCTACCGGCGGGACGGAACGACCGGTCGCTTCGCCGGCCTGCTCTGGCTGCAAGCATGACTGTGGTGGCTAGATGACCGTGGTGGCGAGATGACTGGGCGGGCGAGATGACCGGGCCGGCGAGCGAGGAGCGGATGGCTGAGCTCGCCGCCAACCTGGCGGATGTACGGGCCAGCATCGCCGACGCGTGCGCAGACGCCGGGCGCGACCCGGCCGAGGTGCAGCTGATAGCGGTCACGAAGACCTTCCCCGTTCCCGACATAATGGGGCTGGCCGGTCTTGGCGTGATCGACGTCGGTGAGAACAAAGATCAGGAAGCGGCGCCGAAGGTCGCCGCGTGCGCCGCCGCAGGCCTGGCGCTGCGCTGGCATTTCGTTGGTCAGCTGCAGGTCAACAAGGCCGCGAGCGTGGCCAGGTACGCGTACATGGTGCACTCGGTTGACCGGGCGAGGCTGGCGACGGCGCTCGGGCGGCGGGCCAGCGAGGCTGGCCGGGTAATCCGGTGCCTGGTGCAGGTCAGCCTCGACCCTGATGCCAGGCCCGGTACGGCGCCAGCTGCGCTCGACAGTTCTGGTGGCCGGGGCGGGGCGGCTCCTGACGAGGTGCTGCACCTGGCGGGCCAGATCGAGGCCACGGACGGGCTGGAACTCGCCGGGGTCATGGCGGTGGCGCCGCTCGGGCTGTCAGCCAGGCCTGCCTACGCGCGGCTGCGGGAGGTCGCCGAAGCCGTCAGGTCCAGCTATCCGCAGGCGCAAGTGATCTCCGCCGGCATGAGCGGTGACCTGCACGAGGCCGTCGCGGAAGGCGCGACACTGCTGCGAATCGGCACGGCGTTGCTCGGCGGCCGGCGAGCCTTCGTCAGGTAATGTCCGACGCGTGGAACCCTGGCCAGTGAACCCTGCACCGAGCCGGGCCGCCTGGCGTGCACGACGGAGGACAGAAGATGGCCAGCGCGATGCGCAAGATGGCGGTCTATCTCGGCCTGGTTGAGGACGACCACCGCTACGAGGATCAGTACCAGGACGACTTCGACGACTATGACGACTACGGCGCCGAGCTCGTTCAGGAGGATGAAGACCTTCAGGAGCCGGCGCTGGCTGACGGCGGCCGGGTCAGCGACCGGAGACTGGCCGGCCAAGTGCAGACGACCGATTTGGCAAGGATCACGACCTTGCATCCGCGCACGTACAATGAGGCACGTACGATCGGAGAGCACTTCCGCGAGGGCACTCCGGTGATCATGAACCTGACCGAGATGGTCGACAGCGACGCTAAGCGGCTAGTTGACTTCTCGGCGGGCTTGATCTTCGGATTGCGCGGGAGCATCGAGCGGGTAACCAACAAGGTGTTCCTGCTGTCCCCGGCCAATGTTGAGGTAGCGGCTGAGGACAAGGCCCGGATCGCGGAGCGAGGCTTCTTCAACCAAAGCTGACCGGCAGCCCAGGCTGCGGGCCAGGGCAGGCCGCTTCACCTGCGTAGACCTGATAGGCAGTGCGCGTGAACATATTCAGGGATGTCCTTTTCTACCTGCTGTCGGTCTACCTCGTCCTGCTCATCGTCCGGTTGATCTTCAGCTGGATTCAGGTCTACGCGCGAGAGTGGCATCCCACAGGCATCCTTCTTGTGGTAGCTGAGGGTGTTTACTCCGCCACAGATCCGCCGCTGAGATTTCTAAGGCGCTACATTCCCACGCTCCGCCTCGGTAGTGTGGCTCTTGACCTCAGCTTCATGCTTCTGTTCCTGGTGGTCTATGTGCTCTGGCAAGTCGTGCGGTGACATAGAGTCATCAGGTAGCGTCCGTATATGGGACAAAGCTCCAGGGAGAAGAGATGCCACTGACGCCCGCGGATGTGCGGAACAAGCAGTTCAGCACGACCAGGCTCAGGCCGGGCTATGACGAAGAGGAAGTCGATGCCTTCCTCGACGAAGTAGAGGCAGCGCTTGACGAGCTCATTCAGGACAACGAGGAGCTCAGGGCCAAGCTGGCTGAAGTGCTGCGCGGCAAGCCGCCAGTCTCGCTGACCCCGCAGGCTGAGGTCCCCGAGATGATGCAGCCTGAGCCGGTGCGGCACGAGCCAGAGCAGCGGCCCGAGCCAGTCATGCTAGCCCCGCGCCGGCCAGCCGAGGACAACATGGACACGGCGGCCAGGGTCCTTGCGCTCGCGCAGCAGACCGCCGACCAGGCGATCGCCGACGCCCGGCGTGAGGCCGACGAGACGCTCGGCCGCGCCCGGCGCGAGGCCGACGACATCCTTACGAAGGCACGTCGCCAGGCCGAGCAGGTCACCAGCGACGCTCGCGCCAGGGCCGAGAGCCTTGAGCGCGACGCGCAGGAGCGGCACCGCCAGGCGATGGGCTCGCTCGTCCAGTCCCGCGAGGAACTGGAGCGGCGTGTCGACGACTTGCGGGCGTTCGAGCGTGAGTACCGCAGTCGGCTGAAGGCGTACCTGGAAGGCCAGCTCCGCGACCTCGAGGCGGGCGCTGCCGACAGCGGCGTGTTCCCGGCCGTGGGTACCGGGCCCCAGCAGCCGCCAGTTGGCGTCGGCATGGGTCGGCTGGACATGCGCAACGGCAACCAGACCAGCGGCTACCAGGCAATGCCTGAGCCGGTGGCGCACAACGGCGGCTTCCACCCCTCGGACGCAGGCCAGCACGACCGCCGGTAGTGCGCTCAAGCTCACTGTGCTTGACGACTAACGGAGCCTCCAGGTGATCTGGTTCCGCGCAATCGTGGCTGCTGCGGTGGTCGCGATGGGCTTGCTGATCGCGGGCACGGTGTCGGGTGACCTGGTCCTGGTCGACGTGTCGATCGGACTGGCCGCACTGGCGTTGCTGACGCTGCTCGTGGGCGTAGTGATCTGGCGGGACCAGGTGTTTGGGCGAGCAGGCTCCGGCGCTGGTGCCCGCGTGGGTCCTGAAGCCGACCGGGATCCTGGGGTCGGCGTGGGTCCTGGGGTCGGCGTGGGTCCTGGGGTCGGCGTGGGTCCGGAGCAGTCGGCCGGAGTGCCGGCGGGCGGGTGGCTGCCGGCGCGACTAGTTCTGTTAGCAGCGAGGCGGGCGAGCCGGCCGGCTCAACTGGCTGGCCGGCAGCTGGGCGGACTCAGAGTCGGCGCCGGCGGGCAGCCAGAAAACTCGCCAGTCGGCGACGCCAGTCGCGTCGCAGGAACGGCGCGACCGAGAGCCGGGCAGCATCCGCGAACCGGGAAATGTCCGTGAGCCGGCGTTGGCCCGCGAGCCTGCGTCGGCGCGCGAGCCTGGGCCGGCGGACCGGACCTTCGTCGAGCGCCAGATCCC
Organism: uncultured Actinomycetota bacterium; assembly: GCA_963831615.1. Taxonomy (GTDB): domain Bacteria; phylum Actinomycetota; class Actinomycetes; order Streptosporangiales; family Streptosporangiaceae; genus JAJYUU01. Next base: position 141,627 of record CAWHQU010000015.1, read on the forward strand.
GGTCGAGCGCGCTGGCCGGATGGCTTCCGGGTCTCGCGCCCCTGGTGTTCCTGCGGACGCCCCCGAGCGTCCTGTGACAGCTGGCTCTCCGATGGCGGGGGCTCCGAAGGCGGAGCCTCCGGCAGGTGCTGACCGCTCAGCGGAGCCTGAGCGTGCTGCGGCTGCTAACCGCAGTGCTGCGCCTGAGAGTGCGGTCGCGGCGCGGGGTCCAGCAGGAGCTGAGCGTTCCGGTCCCGAGCGCGCCGCAACTGCCGAGCCCGCCCGAGCCGAAGCGGCCGAGTCAGCCGATGATCCCGTCCGGCTGGCGCGGCGCCTCGACACCGCAGCTGAGCTCCGGCACGGCAGTGCGGGCGCAGCGAGTGCCCCAGGAAAGGCCTCATCAGGCGCATCGCGTGCTGGCTCGCTCGGCCACGAGTCGGTTCGCGGTTCGGGGAACATGCCGCCCGGCGAGTATGAGTCCAGCCGGTCCTCGGCTGATGTGTCCAGCAGCTCATCGTTGGCTGGGCGGTCGTCGGCGGATCCGCTCACCGGACCGCCTCCAGATGTCTCTGCGCGTCCTGGGCGAACTCGCCTGCAGAAAGAGGCGGAGGCTGCTGCGGCGGCTAAGTTTGCGGCGGGTCAGGTGAGCTCGTCCGCGCCAAGTCCGGCCAAATCTGCCGCTGTGGCCGACCAGGCCGCCGCAACTCGTCCCGCGGGTGTCGCGGCCCCGGCTGCTACAGATCGTGCTGCTGCTGCTCCGGACCGCCCTGCAGCCACCGACCGCCCTGCAGCCACTGACCGCCCTGCAGCCACTGACCGCTCTGCGGTCGCCGATGGGCCGGCCGCTACGGATCGCTCAGCGGCAACGGACCGTCCAGCAGTCTCACTGACTGCGACCGACGCAGCTGGCGCGCGGCCGTCAGCTGGAGCTGCCCAGGCGGGCAAGGATGGCCCGACAGCTTCGTCGACTATCACCGACGCGGACGGCGAGCGGCCGTCGGCTGGCGCGGGTTCGGCTGACGCCAGTTCAGCGACTTCGGCGTCTGTCTCCAGCGCGACCCGCAGTCCGGCCGCTGGTGGTGCTGGGACCGGTGGTGCTGGGACTGGCGGTTCTGCGACTGGCGGTTCTGCGACCGCCGGTTCAGCCGGCTCCGCAGCTGCCGACTCCTCCTCAACTGCCACCACGGCAGCACCGACCGCCGCTGCGTCAGCGGCCTCGGCTGGTACCGCCGACTCGTCGGCTGGCGCTGCCGCCGGGGGTGCCCAGCCAAAGGACGCGTCAACAGCGCCCGCCGGAGATGTCTCTGTCGTTCCTGGCATCGCCAGATACCACAAAGCCGACTGCATCTTGATCAGGTTCCTCGGGGCAGAGGATCTGGAAACGATGAGCCAGGCCGCCGCTGAGGCGTCCGGTTGTGCTCCGTGCCGGGCTTGCCGTCCGGAGAGAACCGACGCCTAACCCGCGAGCTTGGTTCCCCTAAACGCCCAGGCTGCTGCACGTATTGAGCCTTACCGCGGGCAGGGCGCAGTGAAGTGCCAGGCGTTGGTTGTTTGGTCGCGCGGGCGTTGGCCCGGGCGGCAGTGAGATCATCCTGCTGTGGTCAGTTACCGGATTAGGCCAGCCACCGCCGAAGATGTCGGGTTCCTCGCCGACGTGGTCCTCGAGGCGACACGGGCTCAAGGCCGCCTTCCGAACGACTTCGACGAACCGCAATGGCGCAAGAGCTTCGCTGAGTGGAGCACGGAGCAAATCCGGGGCGAGATCCCCGAGAGCACGATCAGTGTCATCGAGGTCGACAACCACAGTGCAGGCAGATTGCGGATCAACCGCGCCGCCGACTACATCGAGCTGTGCGGCATTCAGTTGCTTCCCGCTAGCCAGCGCCAAGGCATCGGCACCGCCATCATCGAAGACCTCAAGGCACAGGCTGCAGCGGCCGGCATCCCCCTCGACCTCGGTGTCGAGAAAGACAACGCAGAGGCCCGCAAGCTGTACGACCGGCTGGGATTTGTCCAGGTGGGCGAGACTGAGCAGGAATGCAGGATGCGATGGAACCCGTGGCCTGGTGCCGACCAGCCAGGAGCGCCTACCACTTGGTAATTCGGGCCGCGCCGGTACCAGACCGACAGTGGTTGGTCTCCGATTCAGGACGGCCGAGGAACAGCCGTCACGACCGTCAGGCCAGCAGTGCTCGCAGTTCGCGCTACCACCCCTGGGCCTTGTCGTCGCGGGCCTCCTTCTCGGCCCGTCTCCGGATTCTCCAGGCAGCCAAGATCCCATCACGTACACCGATGCGAATCACGTAGTAGAGGATCACGAAGCCGACGATCCACACGATCACTGCAAAGATCAGATGCATTCACGTACCTCCAGCCTCAGCGGGCTGTTGCCGGTGCCGTCGATCATCGCAGGTCATTTATCTCACCCGCAATTGCCGACGGTGATGGCGATGCCGGCTCCCGACCAGGCCGGACGCCTTGCCCGTAAGGCAGGGTTCGGGTAATCCGGTCAAGCGCAGCCCGGCGGCGACTGAACAGCAAAGGAGCAGGACCGCGTGCGTGGTCAGGCGGCCATCTCTGGTCGAGGGTGGCTGTGCAGGGTCTTGCTCCCGTCGGGGCTGACCGCGGTTGTGGTGCCGTCGGGGTGCAGGGTGAAGACCCAGCCCCAGCGGTGGATGGCGGTGAGGTGGTGGAACCGGCACAGCAGGACCAGGTTCCGTGAGGGTGTGTTGTCCGCCGTCTTTGCGGGGGGTGATGTGGTGCACGTCGCAGGCGGCGGCGGGGGTGTCGCAGCCGGGGAACCGGCAGTGCTTGTCGCGTCTGCGGACGGCGCGGCGCAGGTGGCGTGGGGATGGTGTCGAATGCTGAGGCGATGTCCAGCGGCAGGCTCACTCCGGAGGAGGGGATCTGCCCGGTGGCCCGGGCGCGCAGCCACGCGGCCCGGCCGGACGGGCCGGACAGCAGCGCGACCGCCCCGGCGATGACGTGCTGCCAGGGTGCTTCGGCCGCCTGACGGGCGGCGGCCTGCTCGACTTGTGCCGCCAGTGCGGGTTGCCGGGGTCGTTGAACCGGGCGGGCAGGCCGTGGTCGTTGACCGGCCCGCCGCCGCCGTGCCGTGCCGCCGTCGCCGGCGGCGGTGCCGGGCAGGTCGTGCGGGTTGCCGTGGCGGGTGGCCTGGTCGTGGTCGGCCATGCCGGTGATGACGGGCTGGATCATCGCGTCGCAGGCCGCGCCGGGTCCGGCGGGTGAGCCGGTGCCGCCGTTGATGAGGTCCTGGAGGGTGATGTCGAGTTCGAGGCGGACCGGCCGTCCGGCTTGCTGGGGCAGCATGCCGTCGGCGCCGATCAGCCGCAGCATGGCTTCTTCGAGGGCGTCGTGCTGCCGCTGGCCCGGGGTGCGGGTGTCTTCGGCCCCGTACGGGCGGGACAGCGACCCGAGCACTGTTTCTAGCGCGGTGGTGCACCGGGCCGACAGGTCGGCTTCGAGCCGGCCCGCGCCGCCGAACGTCCGGGCCAGCCGCAGCCCCCGGTCCTTGAACCCGTCCCCGTCGCCGTCATCGTCGGGCCGGGCGTGCTCGCGGCGGATGTCCTCGGCAATCCCGGCCAGGTCGGGCAGCGACGCGCCCGCGGCCGCGGCGGCGAGCAGTTCCTGATCGGCCTGGTCGCGGACCTGGTCGGGCAGGGGTTTGGTCCAGTCCATGATCTGCTGCGCCCACGACACCGACACCGACGCGCCGCCCAGGGCGCCGGCCACGGCGGGTGGGCGGCCAGCCGGTGCATCCAGGAGACTTTCGACGCGGCGGCTTTGCGGGTGGCGTGGGTCTGCCAGCACAGCCACACCCGCGGGGACCGGTGCCCGTCGCCGGCCACCCCGCCGCCCGGCACAGCGAACGCCGCCAGCACCTTCGCGTGCGCGGCGGCCTGCCGCGACTCGGCCACCGCCAGTGCCCGCAGGCAGTCGGCCTGCTGGCCCTCGTCCCATTCGGCGGGGTTGGCGTGCGCCAGGTACTCGGTCACCGCCGACAGTAACTCCAGGGCCTGCGCCGGGCCCGTGATCCGGGCGCCGCCCGCGACCACGCCGCCCGCGACCGCGCCGCCCGCGGCCGGGTCAGCCGCTGCCGTGGCAGCGGCTGCCGGGCCGGTTCCAGCGAGGTTGGTGCTGCCGGGCGGGCAGGAAGGCCCAGCCGGCGCGGCGGCGGCGCCGGCGCCGGCGTCTGCTAACCGTCCGAACGCGCCGGCCGACAAACCCGAGCAGGCTGACACGCTGCCTGCCCGCGTCCTGCGGCCAGACTTGCCGCGGTGCGCAGACGAAACGTTGGCCGACGACGCGGCAGGAGCCTCCACGCCGGGAGCAGGCTCGCGCGCGACACCGGGAATGTCCCAGCCCGGATCCGTCATCGCCGCCTCCCTCCACCCGCGGAAACCACCCTTGCCATCAACCGATCACATGTTCGATAATACCGCTCCCTACTGACATTCTCGACTGAATATCGAGCGACTGAAGGACTGAAGCCTATGCACGCGGCAGTGCCCCGCATAGGAGCGCGTAAGTCTGCACGCTCCTGGAAGAGCACGGTCAGCGCCGCTGAATCCAGAAGGTGAGGCCGAGCTCAGCGCTTTCGTGCCGGTAGACGGGAGGGTTTGCCGCTTCCTGGTCGGGCGAGCTGAGCTGATCTGCCAGACCAGCATGATCGTCTGACACGGCGGTCTCGGCGCCAGCGCTTACGGTCGCGGCGCCGGTCCGGTCAGTGACGCCAGCGACGGGGCCATCGGCATCCCTAGCAGGGGCGAGTGCGCCAGATGGCCGGGCAACGAAGTCGATCGCCAGCACCTCCCTGCCGATCATCGCCTGATGCTCAGCCACGGCCTCGGCCACCTCGTTGTCGGCCGTGCTCCAGCGAAGCGAGATCCGGTCGGTGACATCCAGGCCGTCGCTCTTGCGTGCGTCCTGCACTAGGCGGATGAACTCCCGTGCCAGGCCCTCACGACGAAGTTCACCAGTGATCGTGACCTCGAGCGCCACAGTCTCACCACCGTCGGCCGCCACCGCCCAGCCCGCCAGCGGGGTCTGCGTGATAATCACGTCGTCCGGACCGATGGTGACCCTCACGCCGTTCACATCGAGTTCTGCCGCGCCCGCCGACCGTAGCTGGCCGTCCAGCTCGGCGGCGTCAGCGGCGGCGATAGCGGCTGCCACCGACTGTGTGGCCTTGCCCATTCGCTTACCGAGAACCCTGAAGTTGGCCTTGGCTGAATAGCTGACTAGCTCGGTGCCCGAGCCGTCAAGGGGCTCGAGCGTGCGGACGTTCAGCTCATCGGCGACCAGCGCTCTCAACTCAGCGGGCAAGGAAGCAAACCCGGGCGCTGCGATCACGGCGCGGGACAGCGGCTGCCTCACCTTGACCAGCGCCGCGGCCCGCGCCGATCTGCCGAGATCCACGAGCCGCCGGGCCAGCGCCATCTGCGAGCCGAGCACGGTGTCGATCACGGCCCGGTCAGCAACCGGCCACGCGGCAAGATGCACCGAATCGGGCCAGCCCTCGTCCCGCAGCACGTCCCAGACGTAGTCAGTGATGAACGGAGTAATAGGGGCCATCAGCCTGGTTAGCGTCTCAAGCGCCTGCGTCAGCGTGGCGAAGGCGGCCGCACCGTCCCCGGTGGCGGGCCCATCCCAGAATCTGCGGCGGGACCGCCTCACATACCAGTTGGACAGATCGTCTATGAAGCCGGCAATCCGCTGGCCGGCAGCGGCCGGGTCGAACGACTCCAGTGCAGCGGTCACGTCCCCGACCACCTGGTTCAGCTCACTGAGCAGCCACCGGTCGAGCGCCGGCCGATCAGCCAGCGCCGGAACCGGCGCCGACGCCGACGCCGGCACCGGCACCTGTACCGACGCCGGCACCGCGCCTGCACCGGCTCAGGCGCACGCGCAGGGACACCTTGCCCAGCGGCCGTACTCGTATACAGGACCAGGAACGACACCGTGTTCCAGTAGGTGAGCAGAACCTTCCTGACGATCTCCGCCAGGACATCGGCGCCGATCTTCCTCGTCGCCCATGGCGACCCCGAAGCGGCAAAGAACCAGCGCACGGCGTCGGCACCATGCGCGTCCATCAGCTGCATGGGCTCCAGCACGTTGCCGAGGTGCTTGCTCATCTTTCGGCCCCGGTCGTCCACAAGCAGGCCCAGGCAGACAACGTTCTGGTAGGACGACTGGCCGAAGACCAGCGTGCCGATCGTCATCAGGGCGTAGAACCAGCCCCTGGTCTGGTCGATCCCCTCGCAGACGAATTGCGCCGGGTAGGAACGGGCGAATTCGGTCTCGTTCCGCAGTGGCGCACCGAACTGGGCGAACGGCATCGCGCCTGAGTCGTACCAGACGTCGATCACCTCAGGCGCCCTGCGCGCTTCGCCGCCGCATCGCGGACAGCTGATCACGACATCGTCGACGAACGGCCGGTGCGGGTCCATCCCCGTCACGTCAGCACCGGCCAGCTCTGACAGTTCGGCCAGCGAGCCCACGCAAGTAAGGTGATCTTCGCCACACTGCCAGATCGGCAGCGGCGTGCCCCAGTACCGGGTGCGGGACAGCGCCCAGTCGACGTTGTTGCGCAGCCAGTCCCCGTAGCGGCCGTGCTTGATAGTCGGAGGCTGCCAGTTCGTTGCCTCATTCACGGCCAGCAACTGGTCCTTGATCGCGGTCGTCCGGATAAACCACGACGGCAGCGCGTAGTACAGCAGCGGCGTGCCGCAGCGCCAGCAGTGCGGGTAGCTGTGCTCGTGCAAGTACGAGGTGAACAGCAGGCCTCGCGCGGACAGGCTCTCGATCAGCCGGGAGTCAGCCGCCTTGAAGAACTGCCCGCCGACCAGCGGGACTTCCTCGCTGAACCGGCCGTCCGGCAGGACCGGATTCACCACCGGCAGCCCGTGCTCACGGCTCGTGGCCAGGTCGTCGGCGCCAAACGCGGGCGCCAGGTGAACCAGACCCGTGCCGTCTTCTGTGGTCACGAATGTGCCCGTTACTACCCGATGTGCATCGGGAACGGGCACTAGCCGGAACGGCGGCTCGTAGGTTGCCCCGGCAAGCTCGGCGCCGGTGAACCGGTCGGTTATATGCCAGCCCTCGCCAAGCACGCGACCGAACAGCGCGTCGGCGACGACGACCCGGTCGCCGGTGCCTGATTTACGCGCGAGCGCGTAGGTTTCCTGCGGATGGACAGCGACCGCCGTATTGGCGACCAGGGTCCACGGGGTTGTCGTCCAGACCAGCAGGTCAGCGCCCTCAAGCTGAGGCAGAGCCGTCGGCGGCAGCGTCCGCAGCCGGAACCTGACAACCACCGACGGGTCAGCCACGGTCCGGTAGACGTCCGGCTGGCCCATCTCGTGGTCCGATAGCGGCGTGCCGCAGCGCGGGCAGTACGGGCTGATCCGGAAGTCCCGCACGAGCAGGCCTTTGTCGTAGACCTGCTTGAGCGACCACCAGACCGACTCGATGTAGCTGGGATCCATGGTGCGGTAGGCCTGCGACAGGTCAATCCAGTAGCCCATTCGGCGGGTGAACTCACCAAATGCGTCGACATGCCGCAAGACGGACTCACGGCAGCGCGCATTGAAAGCCGTTATCCCGTATGCCTCGATATCGCGTTTTGAGGTTAGGCCTAGCTCTTTCTCGACGGCGACCTCAACAGGCAGGCCATGGCAGTCCCAGCCGGCCCGCCGGGGGACGTGAAATCCCTGCATGGTCTTGAACCGCGGCAGCGTGTCTTTGAGCACCCGCGCACCCATGTGATGGACGCCTGGCATGCCGTTCGCTGTAGGCGGACCCTCGTAGAAAATCCAGGACGGCCCGCGCGCGGTCTGGTCAAGGGACCGCTCGAAGATCTTGCCCTCGTCCCACCGCCGAAGTACCTCATGCTCGAATGCGGGCAGGTCAGCGCTGGTAGGCAGCGCGGAGAACGGGCGGGGCATGGTGGCTCCAGGCTATCCGAGAACCCCTTGGCTGACTGGTGCGGGCCGGGCGCGGCGATACGGCCCTGGCCGCCACCGGGTCAAGATTGCCCGGTTGCCCTCGCGGCGGCAGCGGGTACGTTTGCGGATTGCGCCAGTCAGCACTTATCCTCCGGTGACTGTTTGCATTGATGATCGAAAGCCAGCTGCACTGAGGGAGGCGGAAAATGACCGCTACCGCGCATTCAGGCGCTGCCGCCCTTCCTGTGCGGCGCGGAGAAAAGCCCTGGACCGAGGCAGAGCTTGCCGAACTGCGCAATCAGCTGGCAGCAGAGGCCGCGGCCCTGCGGACCGATATCGACCGTGCCGAGACCGACATAGCCAGCCGCCTTGGCGATGCAGTCGGCGACGCCGGGGAGGACCAGGCCGACGTCGGGGCGAAGACCTTCGAGCGCGAGCACGAGCTTGCGCTGACCCACAACGCCCGCGAGCTGCTGGCCCAGAACGAGCGCGCCATCGCCAGGATCGAGGCCGGCACCTATGGCACTTGCGAATCTTGCGGTCAGGCGATCGGCAAGGCGCGTCTGCAGGCATTCCCGCGGGCTACGCTATGCGTGACATGCAAGCAGCGCGAGGAACGCCACTGACCGGGCCGGCGGCCGCCGGGAACCAGGATCACAAGCCGGACATTACCGCCGGGCCGGTGCCTGCGCAGCGGCGCTGGCGGGTGTGGCTGCTGCTGGCGGTTGCCATCGCTGTCCTCGGGCTGGACATCGCGACCAAGATGATCGTTGTGGCCACGCTCAGCGGCCGGGTGATCCGCCTGCTCGGCGGTTTCCTGCACCTTCGGGTGGACCGCAACCCAGGTGCGGCATTCAGCTTTGCCCCGTCGCTGACCATCTTGTTCTCGCTGATCGCGATCACGGTGATCGTGGTGATCCTGCGCTCCGCCAGCCGCATCAGGAGCACGCCCTGGGCTGTCACGCTCGGGCTGCTGCTCGGCGGTGCGACCGGCAACCTGGTCGACCGCATTTTCCGGTACCCTGGCGCGTTCCGCGGCTGGGTAGTGGACTGGATTCAGATCCCGCACTGGCCCGTGTTCAACCTGGCCGACTCCGCCATCGTCTGCGGTGGCATCCTGGCAGTCTTCCTGTCCGTCCGCGGGATCCGGCTGGACGGTCAGCGCGAGCACCGATGACTGCGATGCGGGCACCCCGCTCCAGATGACTCCATTCCAGGAGACCCCCTCCCAGACGACACAGCCTGTCGCCCGCCGGGTGCCGGTACCCGACGGGCTCGACGGAGAGCGCCTTGACGCGGCGCTGGCGAGGATGTTCGGACTGTCCAGGGCACAGGCAGCGGACCTCATCGGAAACGGCGGGGTCCTGATCGGCGGTAAGCCTGCCGCCAAGTCGGACCGGGTTCCGGCGGGGGAGTGGCTCGAGGTCACGTTGCCCGGGCCGGCTGCGCCGATTCAGGCGAACCCGGAGCCGGTACCGGGGATGACGGTGCTCTACGACGACGCCGACATCGTCGTGGTGGACAAGCCGGCCGGCGTGGCGGCCCATCCAACACCGGGCTGGACCGGCCCGACTGTCATCCAGGGGCTGCTGGCAGCCGGCTACACCATCGCCACCAGTGGCGCGGCCGAACGCCAGGGCGTCGTGCACCGGCTAGACGCGGCCACGACTGGGGTCATGGTCGTCGCCAAGAGTGAGCATGCTTACAGCGTGCTGAAGCAGGCCTTCCGGGATCGCGAGGTAGACAAGCGCTATAACGCGCTGGTGCAGGGCCACCCTGACCCGCTGCGCGGCACGATCGATGCGCCGATTGGCCGGCACCCGTCCGGAGACGGCAGGTTCGCGGTAGTAGCCGACGGCCGGGCCGCGGTGACGCACTACGACACGCTGGAGGCGTTCCGGGCAGCGAGCTTGCTGGAGATCCGGCTGGAGACCGGCAGGACGCATCAGATCAGGGTGCACATGGCCGCGGTCCGCCACCCGTGCGCGGGCGACCGGTTGTACGGCGCAGATCCCGTACTGGCTGCACGCCTCGGCCTGACCCGGCAGTGGCTTCACGCCGTCCGGCTAGGGTTCGCTCATCCCGCCGACGGGAGGCCGGTCGAGTTCAGCAGCTCGTACCCGGCCGACTTGCAGCACACACTCGAAGTGCTGCAGTCCGAGGCGTAGCCCCGTCCCGCAGTCACTCAACAGGGCCGCCCGGCACCGCAGCGGTGCCGGGCGGCCCTTCAGAGAGCTGAGCCCGAACTGCCAGCTGCTACTTCTTCGACTTCTTGGGCGCTGACTTCAGTCCTTTGTCCCCCCACCAGTTGTCGCCGCTAACGACAGCTCCGGTGGTCGGGTCGAGGATGACCGGAGCGAAGTGCGGCGCGACGTGGAAGTTGAGCAGGCCGCCGGGGCCGTCGATGCTGCCGGAGACAGCGTCGAAGGATCCGGCGATGCGCTGACCGCCGAGCCAGTTGTTCTCGATGAAGTTGACGACCGAGGCCTGGTTGATCAGCTTGCTGCTGACCGTGTTCGCTCGCGTGTAGGGCGAGATCACGATGAATGGCATCCGGTCGCCGAAACCGCAGCGGTCCTCCGCGGTGCCGACAGTGATCGGAACCGTCGAGCAGACCTTGGTGTCACCGACCTGCGGGGCACTGCCGGCGGTCGGGTCGTTGGATCCGTTGACGACCGGCGGGATGGCGTGGTCGTACCAGCCGTCGGAGTCGTCGTAGGTGAGGATGATCGCCGTCGACGACCAGTACTTGGACTGCTCGATCTGGTTGACCGTGTTGACGACGAACTGCTGCTCCTCAAGCGGATCCGAGTTGCCCGGGTGGGCGTCCTGGTACCTCGGGGCCTTGAGGTAGCTCACCGAAGGCAGCGTGGCGCCGCCGGTGCCGTTGAGCGCGTCGGCGAAGTCCGAGATGTCGTACTGGTGGTTTGCCTGGTCGGTGTAGCCGATCTCATTCAGTGACGACGGGGGCAGGTGCGCCGGGTTCGCCGTCGAGGCGTAGTACGCGAACGGGTTGTGGTGCGGTGAGTAGGCCGCCTCCTCGGACACGTCCGTCCCGTTCGAGACCAGCTCGTTCTCCGCGCCGCAAACAGCGCCGCCGCTGTTGGTCGAGGTCGGCGTGAAGCCGCCCTGGAACCAGCCCCACGTGACATGGGCGGAGTTGAGCAGGTCGCCGATGTTCTTGCCGGTCAGCACGCCCACGGGACTCGTACCGGTGTGGTTGGTGTCCGAGCACTGGTCGTAGAACGGGTCGATGTCGCCGTAGATCGTGCCGGTGCCGTCGCTGCCCAGCGCCGAGACTTCGCCAGGAGCCGTCGTCTTGGCACCGGGCGTGGCGCTGCCTTCAGGGTCGACCGCGTATCCGCCGCTGGTGTTGCCGGAGATCACGTTCACCGCGCCGGGCGTGGACGGACCGAAGGCGGTGTCGAACATGTTGTCGCTCATCGAGTAGTTCTGCGCATAGTTCCACAGCCCGGTGGCCGTGTTGCCGTCGAAGTAGTCCAGGGAGATGCCGGGCGGGCAGTACTCAGCGCCGCAGCCGGACGGGTTGGACGACTCGGTGTTCTGGACGAACGCGTCCTGCTTGTTGTTGTCGTCGGCGAGCTGCTCGGCTACGTCGTTGTGGTTCTGGTCCGAGGTCAGCGCTTCCGAGTTGGTGAGCCGCTGCGGGTTGTACTCGTTCGGGTTGTCGGTCAGCAGCGGGCCGATCGGACCGGCCGGAGTGATGGCGCTATACAGGCCGTTCACGGTCGGCGTGCCCGGCTTGGCCACGAACGGCGTACCGTCCGTGTTCGCCGCGTACGGGTAAGTACCGAAGTAGTGGTCGAATGATATGTTTTCGCCGAAAATCACGACAAGGTGCTTGATCGGTGATGCGGTCTTGCTGTGATCGTACAGAGCCTTCGAGACGGTCTTCGGGATGTGGTAACCAGGGAACTCCGCCGCGAGTTTGGACGCGAGCGTCTGGCTCGCATCCGCTGTGCCTGACGCCGCGACGCCGATGCCTGCGCCCGCTCCGAGGATCGCCGTCGCTGCGACGGCGATGAAGGTCCGGGACCGCCTGACGCGGCCCCAGGTAACCTGGCCTACGGCCATAATCCACCCTCCTGAGTTCTGCGGAACCAATGTGAGCGACACGCTTCGCAAATGCCGAAACGGCGCTGCCGGGCGCGCGCCTGCATGCACCCGCGGCTCAACGTTTCACGAAAGGTTGACTGCGTATCGCGGGATACATGACCAGGAGGCAAACGACCAATCAACAATGGACTAACCAATGGTCAGCCGATCGCGGGCAGCGCTGACGGGCGGAGGCCCTGACCGCGGGGCGGGCCGCTCACGCCAGCAGCGCGCGACCGAAGTAGTCGTTACTGTCCGCCACGCCGGGCAGCGCGAGGAAGTACCCGCCGCCGAACGGGCTGATGTAGTCGGTGAGTGGTTCGTCGATAAGCCGTGTCTGCACAGCTTCGAACTGGCGCCTGATGTCCTGCTGGAAGCAGGTGAAGACAAGGCCCACGTCGAGGTCGCCGACCTGGTCCAGCCCGCGGTCATAATTCCAGGCCCGGCGCAGGATCCGGCTGTTCGCGGTCTTCGGCGTCCGCGGGTTCGCGACGCGGATGTGCGCGCTCAGCGGGATCACGTCGCCCACCGGGTCGGCTGCGTAGTCAGGGGTAGCGTAGATGCCCTGAGCGTCGAGCGGGTAGCCAGAGTCGCGGTACCGGCCGAACATCAGCTGCTGCTCGTAGACGTCCACGCGGTCCCAGAACTCGACGAACATCCTGATCAGCCGGACCACGAGATAGCTGCCGCCGGCCGTCCACGATGGCTCACCTGCGACACCCGGCTGGACCCACACCAGCTTGTTCATTTCCGGCGGGCTCGTGACGGACGGGTTGGAAATGCCGTCCATGAACCCGAGCTGGTTACGCGGCACGGTGCCGGCTGGCCGCGCCGGGCTGGTGAACCCGTCGATCCGCCAGTTCGCCTGCATGCCGCCGCGCGTGTTCTTGGCGATGTCGCGCAGCGCGTGCAGCACGACGTCCTCATGCCCGGCGGTGAGCTGAAGGATCAGGTCACCGTCGCACTGCGCTGGGTCGAGATTGTCGTTGGGGAATGACTTCATCGGCGCCAGGTGCGCCGGCAGCCTGGACGCCAGCCCGTACCGGTCGTCGAACAGCGTCGACCCGACGCCGAACGTGACCGTAAGGCCGTCCGGGACCACCGTTGGCCCGAGGGTGCCGGAATCCGACGACGGCCCGCCGATCCCGACCTGCGGCGGCGTGCCGCCCGCGGTCAGGAAGCGTGCGCGGTCGGTCACCGTCTGGAACAGCTCCGTCAGTTCAGCCCGGCTCGCTGCGGTTGCGTTGAACGAGATGACTGCGGTCGCCGCTTTTGGCTTCGGCAGGATGCCCGCTTGGTGCTCGCCGTGGAATGGCACCGCAGGTAGCCTGCCCTGCAACTCGGCCAGATCGGTGGCACCGGCCGGCTCGGCTGCGGTCCGTGAGCCGCCGTAGGCGTAGCCGCTCGCCGCGCCGGCGATGCCGCCGGCGACAACGCCGCCGGCGACGCCACTGACCATGCCGCGCAGGAACGACCGCCGTCCCGGGCCAGGTGCGTTGACCGCCTCACCGGATGCAGTGACCGCCTGCGCCGTCAGCAGGCTCAGCAGATTCAGAGGCCATGGGCGGTATTCCTTGGCTCGGCGATCGACGCGATCGGGGCGAGTTCTTGCAGAACCTGGCCGCACGCCGCGTCTATGTCCTCGCGAGTGCCGGCCGGCAGGGCGGAGACGGGAACCCACGAGCCGTTCCTGAGGCGCTCTTTGTCAAGCAGGGACTGCAGGAGATTCAGCCCCGTGTAGACCTCGGGCAGTTGCGGATAGCGAGTGGCCAGCAACGGGTGCAGCAGCGACAGCAGGTACCGGGTGCCCTCAATGTTGGCGAGGGTGGTGGCCAGGGTCGTGCCGCTCCCGTAGTCGTCGTGACCGGTGAGCTGGAACTCCAGCGCGTTTTCCAGGATCTCGTGCGTCCTGAGCCCGACGTCAATGAGCGGGATCTGCTGCGACGGCCACCAGGCGAGAAGCTGGTGCACGTAGGTATTGAGCGTGTCCGCGACTGCAGCGAGTTCATGCCGGGACTGCCCGTGCCAGAGGCCGTACTCCAGCCGGTAGAAACCAGTCCACTGGTGGCTGTTGACCCCGAGAGCGTCGGCCCGGCCGTCGATCTCGTCGTCATAGCTCCCGAACGCGTCGTACGCAGCTCCCAGCGTTTCGTACTGCAGATGGGCGGTGAGCCAGTCGCGCTTCGCCGCCGCGAGTTTGCCGGCCCGCACGTCGGCTGCCAGCGTGGTGGTCTGCCTGGCGAGCACCTGCAGCCCGGCCTCGGTGTAGGTCGCGTATTGCTTTCCCAGCGGGTATAGCTCGTTGTAGGTGACGGGAAGGATGGCGCGCGTGCCCGGAGCGTGCCCGCCCACGGTGACTGTGGGCCCGGTGTGCTCGCCGACGTCCTCGACGTCGCAGAGGAATGCGTACCTGCCCGACCCGACGTCAAGCGACATCGGCGCGGTGGTGCCAGGTCCGATGTTCTCTAGTTCGTCGTAGACGGCGCTGTTCGCGGGGTTGGTGAGGTCGACCTCGGCACCGTTGTTCGATTTGTTGGTGATGTCGAACGTGTGCCAGCCGGGACGCGCCACCTGCCAGGCGCCGCCGCACGAGGAGTCGTTGAAGGAGATGGCAATCGCAGAGGAGGCGGAAGACCCCGGCGCAGCAGAACTGCCGCAGGCGGCCACCGCCGCAGCGGTCGCCGCACTGGCGGCAACAGCGAGCAGGCGTCGGGTGCGCATGGCCTTCCTGGGATTGGTTACGCGGGAACACGAGCAAAAGCCAGCCTAGGCGCGCCGAAACCGGCGGTTTAAGCTCTGAACGCGTCCTAGGCGAAACGTTCACCTGCCGGTAACTCCGTAGCCACCGGCCGTACTCCCGCGCGGGGCTGGCTCCGGAGAGGGCCGTTCTGGTCTGTCGGCGTGTTGCGGTCAATCCAGGCCGCCTCGTCGGCGATGATGGCAGGTACACCAAAGCTGATGCACCCGCTCAGTGCCGTCCCACTCCGAACTGTCGGCGGGTCATGGCAGCATGCCTGAAGGAGGCGGTGCTTCATGGCGGCGAGCCAGACCACGCAGGCGGACTCATTCGTGCACCTGCACGTGCACACCGAGTACTCCATGCTGGACGGTGCTGCACGCCTGGCGGAAACGTTCGCTGAATGCGAGCAAAAGGGCATGCCCGCTGTGGCGATCACCGACCACGGCAACGTCTACGGGGCCTACGACTTCTGGACGAAGGCGCAGGCGGCGGGCATCAAGCCGATCATCGGCACCGAAGCTTATGTCGCGCCCGAGCACCGGGGGCACAAGCAGCCAGTCAGGTGGGGCACCCCGGCCCAGAAGGATGACGATGTCTCGGGAGCAGGCGCTTACACGCACATGACGCTGCTCGCCGAGACGACCGAGGGCCTGCACAACCTGTTCACGCTCTCGTCGCTGGCCTCGCTCGAGGGTTATTTCCGGAAGCCCCGGATGGACCGGGAGCTGCTGTCCAGGTATGCCAAGGGCATCATCGCGACGACCGGCTGTGTCGGCGGTGAGGTGCAGACCAGGCTGCGGCTCGGTCAGTATGACCAGGCTCTCGCGGCTGCGGCCGACTTCAGGGATATTTTCGGGCCGGGTAACTTCTTCGTCGAGCTGATGCACCACGATCTGGAGGTCGAGAGGCGGTCCCAGGCCGGGCTGAAGCGGATCGCCGCGGAGCTCAATCTGCCGTTCCTGGTGACGAACGATTCGCATTACACCCGGGAGCCGGACGCTGGAGCGCACGAGGTCCTGCTGTGCGTGCAGACCGGCACGAATATGGCAGACCCGACCAGGTTCCGGTTCGAGGGCTCCAGTTACTACCTGAAGAGCCCGCAGGAGATGCGGGCCCTGCGCGGTGACGAGGACTGGCAGGCTGGCTGCGACAACACGCTGCTGATCGCCGAGCGCGCGGATGCCCGGTTCAGCAAGAGCAACCTGATGCCCGTGTTCCCGCTGCCGGAGGGTGAGACCGAGGCTAGCTGGATGCGCAAGGAAGTCTGGCGGGGCATGGACTGGCGCTTCCCGGACGGCTATGACGACCAGCGGCGTCAGCAGGCCGAGTACGAGATGGGCGTCATCGAGACGATGGGCTTCTGCTCGTACTTCCTGGTAGTCGCCGACTTCATCATGTGGGCGAAGCGGAACGGGATCAGGGTCGGGCCCTGCCGCGGCTCGGCTGGCGGCTCGATCGTGTCGTACGCGCTCGGCATCACCGACCTGGACCCGATCCGGCACGGGCTGGTGTTCGAGCGGTTCCTCAACCCCGAACGCGTCTCGATGCCCGACATCGACGTCGACTTCGACGAGCGTCGGCGGGGCGATGTCATCCGGTATGTGACTGAAAAGTACGGCGACGACCGGGTTGCGCAGATCATCACCTATGGCACGATCAAGGGCAAGGCGGCCGTGAAGGACTCGGCCCGGGTGCTCGGCTTCCCGTACGCGCTCGGCGACCGGATCACGAAGGCATTCCCGCCCGCGGTGCTGGGCAAGGACATCGCGCTGTCCGCGATCTTCGATACTGACCACCCGCGGTACGGCGAGGCGGCCGAGTTGCGCGCCATCTATGAAGCCGAGCCCGAGGTGCGCCAGGTAATCGATACCGCCCGCGGGCTGGAGGGGCTGATCCGCCAGCCAGGCGTGCACGCGGCCGGGGTCATCATGAGTTCCGAGCCGCTGATGGATCACATCCCGGTCTGGCGGCGCGAGGCCGACGGGGCAATCATTACTCAGTTCGACTACCCGGCCTGTGAGGACATCGGCCTGCTCAAGATGGACTTCCTCGGGCTGCGGAACCTCACGATCCTGGATGACGCCGTCGCCGGGATCAAGGCCAATCGCGGCATCGACGTGGACCTCGACCACCTTGCGCTGGACGACAAGCTCACCTATGAGTTGTTCGCGCGCGGCGACACGCTCGGTGTGTTCCAGATGGAGGGCGGCCCGATGCGGGCGCTGCTCCGGGCTATGCGAGCGGACAAATTCGGCGACATCTCCGCGGTGAACGCGCTGTACCGGCCGGGCCCGATGGCAAGCGCGCCGGTCTACGCAGACCGCAAGACCGGCCGTGCTCCGGTCACGCCGATCCACCCTGAGCTGGCCGAGGCGCTGGAAGACATCCTCGGCGAGAGCTACGGCCTGCTGGTTTACCAGGAGGACGTGATGTTCGCTGCGCAGAAGCTGGCCGGGTACTCGCCGGGTAAGGCTGACCTGCTGCGCCGGGCTATGGGCAAGAAGAAGAAGGAGATCCTGGACAAGGAGTACGAGCCGTTCGCGGCCGGCATGAAGGCGAACGGCTACTCCGACGATGCGGTCAAGACCATCTGGGACGTGATGGTCCCGTTCTCCGGGTACGCGTTCAACAAGGCGCACGCGGCCGGTTATGCGCTGGTTGCCTACTGGACCGCGTACCTGAAGGCCAATTTCCCGGCCGAGTACATGGCGGGCCTGCTTACCTCAGTCGCCGGGGACAAGGACAAGTCTGCCTTGTACCTGAGCGAGTGCCGCCGGATGGGCATCAAGGTGCTGCCGCCCGATGTGAATTTGTCCAACGCGATCTTTACCCCGGTCGGGAACGACATCAGGTTCGGCATGGCGGCGGTGCGGAACGTCGGCACCGGCGTGGTCGAGTCGGTTGTGGCCGCGCGCACTGCCAAGGGGGCCTTCAGCAGCTTCTCCGATTTCCTCCGCAAGGTGCCCGTCAACGTCTGCAATAAGCGCGTGATCGAGTCGCTCGTCAAGGCCGGCGCGTTCGACTCTTTCGGGCACTCGCGCCGCGGGCTGATGCTGATTCACGAGCAGGCGGTCGACGCGATCATCGACGTGAAGCGCAACGAGGCCATCGGCCAGGACTCGCTGTTCGGTGACGACACTGCCGAGGACGTGACGTTCGATGTGCCGGTGCCCGAGGGCGAGTGGGAGAAGTCCACGCTGCTGGCCTTCGAGCGGGAGATGCTCGGCCTTTACGTGTCCGATCATCCGCTGCTGGGGGTGGAGCACGTCCTCGCCGCCGCGACGGACTGCTCGCTGGCGCAGCTCATCGGCTCGGCCGAGGAGGAGCCCGACCGTGGCTCTCGCCCCGATCGGGACGGCCAGGTCGTCACGGTCGGCGGCATCCTGTCCGGTGTTCAGCGCAAGGTGACTCGGCAGGGGAGCACGTGGGCCGCCGCGACCCTGGAGGACCTGGAGGGCGCTATCGAGGTCCTGTTCTTCCCGGCCACCTTCGCCCAGTGCATGAGCCAGGTCATCGACGACGCGATCGTGGTGGTGAAGGGCCGCCTGGACCGGCGCGAGGAAGTGCCGAAGCTGGTCGCGATGGAGGTCAGTACGCCGGACATGTCCGCGGGCCAGGCAGGCCCTTTCGTCGTGTCGATGCTCGAGGGACGATGCGTCCCGCCGGTGGTGGAGCGGCTGAAGGAAGTTCTGCGGACTCACCCCGGCCCGACTGAGGTGCACCTGCGGCTGCTCACCGGAGACCGGATCAAAGTGCTGCGGCTTGATAACAAGCTCCGCGTGAAGCCGTCGCCGTCGCTGCTAGCTGATCTCAAGCAGTTGCTCGGCGCGGGCTGCGTCGGCTGACACCACCAGACCTAGGCCGGCTGGCAGACGTCTGGCGAGGACAGGCCAGCCGGGCCGGGTAAGATCGTGGCCTGAGGTGAGCCGGGAAGCCTGGTCGGCAGTTGTTCGACCAGCCCTTTTGGAGGCCCGCCATGTTTCGCTACGGTCGCCACCGGGGGCGGGGGCCAGCACTGCGCAGGCTGATGCGTGGGTCTGAATGGCGCCGCGAGGTGCTCCGGACCAACCTCTGGCTAGTTCCCGCCGTCGAAGTCGTCGGTGCGGTGATCTTGTTTATCTGCACCTACGCGCTCGACCGGGCTGCATACGACGGCGTCTTCAAAGTCCCCGGCTGGGCCATCAGCGGGGGCCCGGACGTCGCGAGGACCGTGCTCACCGCCATCGCGGCCGCCGTCATCACGGTGATCGGCGTCGTGTTCTCGATCGTGATCGTCGCGCTCACGCTGACTTCGACCCAGTTCGGGCCGCGGATGCTGCGCAACTTCATCCGTGACCGCGGCACCCAGCTCACCCTTGGCACCTACGTCGCCACGTTCGTCTACGCCGTGATGACGCTGGGCTCAGTCGGCCAGGGCAGTCACGGCAGCTTCGTCCCGCATATCAGCGTCACCGTGACTCTGGTGCTGATGCTGGCCGACCTCGCCGTGCTGATCTACTTCCTGCATCACATCGCGCTCCAGATCCAGCTGCCGCAAGTGATCGCCGGGATCGCCGGCGACCTGCAGAAAGCGATCGAGCTGCAGGCGGGCGATCCGTCGGTAGGCGCCGACGCCCAGATGGCCACTTTGCTGATCGCGGGAATGGACGGCGAGGGCGGGGTGGTGGAGGCACCGCGCAGCGGCTACCTGCAATACATCCAGCATGAGACGCTCGTCACGATCGCCACCGAGGTCGATGCGGTGGTCTACCTGCGCTACCGGCCTGGCCACTTCATCATCCAGGGGACGGAGTACGCGACTGTCTGGCCTCCGGAGGCGGCCGGCGCGGTGGCGCGGGAGCTGTCGAGAGCGCATCTCACCGGGCCGTACCGGACGCTCGCGCAGGACGTTTCGTTCGGAATTGACCAGCTGGTCGAGATCTGCATCCGGGCGTTGTCGGCCGCCGTCAACGACACATTCACGGGAATGACCTGTATCGACTGGATCGGGGACAGCCTGTGCAAGGTCACTGGCAGATGGCAGCCAACCAGGGTCTACCGGGATGCCAGCGGAGCCGTTCGGGTGATCGCGACGGAGGTCACCTGGGAGCGGCTCGTCCAGCGCGCCTTTGAGAAGGTCCGGCAGGCGGGCCGTGGCATGCCTGCCGTGCTGATCAGGCAGCTCGATGCGCTGGCCCGGATCATGGAGCGGACGACGGTGCCGGAAGACCGCCAGGTGCTGCTCGACCAGGCGGCCATGATCGAGCGACTGAGCGCGGGTACCGTCGACGAGCCCGCCGACCGGGCCGACATCAGCCGCGCCTACCAGCGGGTCGTCTCCATCAGCGAGGCTCTGGCCGTCGCTGCGCGCTAGGCGTCCCGGGCGTCGAGCAGGAACGTCGCTGCGGCCAGCAGCAGCGCCGTCCAGATGCACAACACCCCGAAGCCTTCCCAGGCCGTGAGCAGCTGCCCGCTCGATGAATGGACGGCGTAGATCAGCGATCCGGCTTGCTGTGGCAGGTACGCGTTGATATGTGCGCCCCAATTGCCGGGCAGCAGGCCCGCGAGGATGGGCACGACTAGCACGACGCCGATCACGATGCTGATGCCGGCCGCTGTGTGCCGGACGATCGCCCCGACCGCCATCGCGAAGATGCCCAGAACGGTCAGGTAGAAGCCTGCGCCGAGGGTTGCGCGCAGCACGCCGGCGTCGCTCAGCGACACTGGCACCCGGCTGTGCAAGATCGCCGAGCCGAGGAAGAACGAGCCGAACGCGACAATCTCAGAAAGGACCAGCATGAGCAGACCGAACACGGCGAGCTTGGCGGCCAGCATGGGGTATCGCTTCGGCACGGCGAGCAATGAGGCGCGGATCACCCCGGTCGAGTACTCCGTCGTGATGAGCAAGACCCCGAGGACACAGATGGTCAGCTGACCCAGGCCGATCCCGGCTCCGAAAATGAAACCGATGGGGTCGGACAGCACTCTGGCGTCCCTGGGCGCGGCGCGCGGCCCGTTCCAGTTCGACACCGTCAGCCAGCTGAACAAGGCTGTCAGGCCGACGGTGATGATCACGAAGATGAGCAGCGTCCAGACTGTTGACCGGACGGAGCGGATCTTGGTCCACTCTGCCTCCATCAGGCGGCCGAACCCGGCCGGATGCCTAGCTTGCGCGGCACCGGAGTCGAGCTGGCCGGAGGCTGCAGTGACGCTCATCGGGCTGTCCCCTCGATGGACTGGCTGGCGGGCTCGGCGTTGAGGTGCCCGAACTCGAGGCTGTCGGCAGTGAGCTCGAGGAATGCGTCCTCGAGGGTTCCGAGCTGGGGCGTCAGCTCGTGAAGGACGATCGAGGCCGATGCCGCAAGCTCGCCGATCCGCGGTGCAGCGACGCCGCTGACGGTAAGGACCGGAGCCTGGTCGCCAGACCCGGCCGCGCCGGTCCCGTTGCCATTGTTTGTGGCCGCCAGGACGGCCTTGCCGCCTTCAGCCACGATCAGGTCGGTCAGCCGGTCTGGCTCTGGCGTCCGGACGCGGACCGTATGGCCTGATCCGCGGGCGATCACGTCCTCGGTGGCCGCGGCCACGATAAGCCTGCCGCGTCCGATCACGATCAGATGATCAGCGGTGACGGCCATCTCGTTCATCAGGTGACTGGACACCAGGACCGTCCTGCCCTGACTGGCAAGGTGCTTCATCAGGTTCCTGATCCAGAGGACGCCTTCGGGATCGAGGCCGTTGACCGGCTCATCCAGCAGCAGCACCTGCGGGTCCCCGAGCAGGGCTGCGGCCACTCCGAGCCGCTGCCCCATGCCCAGAGAGAAGCCCCCGGCGCGCTTGTTAGCGACGTCACGCAAGCCGACCAGATCGAGCATCTCGTCGACCCGGCGGCTCGGCAGGCCCTGGGTCTGGGCGAGAAACAGCAGGTGGTTGCGCGCGCTCCGTCCGCTATGCACTGATTTGGCCTCAAGCAGCGCCCCGACTGTCCGCAATGGCCGGGCGAGCTCGGCATACCTCTTGCCGTTGATCGTGGCCGAGCCGCCAGTTGGATGGTCCAGCCCCAGAATGAGCCGCATCGTGGTTGACTTGCCGGCACCGTTGGGACCGAGGAATCCGGTCACCCGTCCTGGCTCAACTGTGAAGGACAGGTGATCGACGGCCACCTTGTCCCCGAAGCTCTTACTAAGGTCAGCGACCTCGATCATGAGTGTCCTCATCCGGCGACGCGGGAATTGAGTCCTATCGCGTTGCAAAGTTACCAGAGCTCAGCCGGCGGCTACCGCCGGCTTTTGCCGGACGCACGATAGCCTGCCAGAATCCCGTAAAGATCATGAAATCGGCCTAGTGGATATCCGGCTACACGGTCACGTCCCGTACCCTGCTAGGAAGCTATGACCGATTACAGCGTGCTGCCGCCACCGGGCGGGCCGGCATCACCTCGTTCCGCGGATACGCAGCCGGGTCCAGAGCGGGGCCGCGCGTTGCTTGCCGCTGTCCTGGTGATCGCCGCGGGTGCCGTCATCGGCGTCGCCAGCGGACTGCTCTGGGCAGCAGTCGCGCCACGCGTGCAGTACGTAATGGTCTCGCTGAAGCCACCGACCGCCTACGCCACCAACCCGGAGACCAGCGCGTTCATCGCCGCCGACGGGTGGTACTGCTTTATCGCGCTGGCCGGCGGCGCCCTGCTCGGCTTGCTGGCCTACTTTCTCGCTATCCGGCGTTACGGGGCGCTGCCGATGGCCGGCGCGGTAGCGGGCTCGATCGTCGCGGGTTTGATCACTGCGTGGCTCGGGCACCAGGCGTCGGGCGGCCCGGGATTCAATCAGCTGCTTGCGACCAGCAAGCGCGGTAGTTATCTCTACGCGCCCATCTCACTGGGCTCGCATGGAGCGGTAGCCTTCTGGCCGCTCGCCGCGGCCGTGGTGGCTGGCGGCATCGAGCTTCTCGCCGTAGTGCGGATCCGGCATCAGATGCCGGCCGGGGTGGCGATGCCAGGCATGGACTCCTTCATGACCCGGCCATATCAGGTCTCGCAGCCTGATTCCGGAACTTCCGGTCATGTACCGCCTGGCTCCGGACAGCCTGGCACTGGTCAGCCCGATCCTGGCTGGCCCGATCCTGGCTACCCAGGTCCGGCTAGCTGAGGCCGCCGCGTCCCACTGCCAGCGCGGCACCGACGATTCCAGCATCGTTGAGCATCGCGGCCGGTACTATTCTGGCGCTCAGGCCGCTCAGCCGCGGAAAGAACTTTTCGGACTTCTTGCTCACGCCCCCGCCGATGATTATCAGGTCAGGCGATAGCAGTGCCTCCATGTGACTGACGTACTCATCGACCCGGCCTGCCCACACTCCCCAGCTGAGATCGTGCTCCTCCCTGGCGTGCTCGGAGGCTCGCTTCTCTGCGTCCTTGCCGCGAATCTGAATGTGGCCGAATTCCGTATTGGGCACTAGGGTGCCGTCGATGAACAGCGCGCTGCCGATTCCGGTGCCAAGCGTGAGCAGCAGCACCGTGCCACGAACCCCCTTGCCTGCGCCGAAAGTCACCTCCGCGATGCCCGCGGCGTCGGCGTCGTTCAGGACGGTGACCTTGAGCTTGGTAGCCGCGCCGAAGACCTTAACGGCGTCAACGCCGATCCAGCCGTGATCCAGGTTCGCCGCACTGCGGATGGCGCCGCCTACCACAACACCGGGAAAGGTGATGCCTGCCGAGCCGGTCCAGTGGAAAGCGCTGACCAGCTGCTGGACCACATCGGCTACAGCCTCCGGGCTTGATGGCTGCGGCGTGTCGATTTTCTGCCGATCGGCGATGAGCTCGCCGTTCGTCGTGTCAACCGGGGCCGCCTTGATGCCCGTGCCGCCAATGTCGATGCCAAGCACTTGCGCCATGCTTGCCTCCGGTGATCTCCGGCCGGCGGCGTGCCGGACGGTACGGATCCTGATGCCCAGCCTAGGCCAGAGTCTGCCGGGCGCCGCTCAGGTAGACATGCGTTCGCCGCGAATGTCGGCGTAGCTGCGAGCGCGCTGTGCCTGCCGCCGGTAGGCGTAGTCGGCGCGGATCAGCTCGCGTAGTTGCGTGCCGGTGTGCGCACGCAGCTCGTCGGCCGAGCCGTGGAACCTGGCCACCCAGATGTCGCCATCGAGACCGATCGTGTAGGCCTCGTCCCAGTGCATCTGCAAGTCCGCGAGCGCCGATGCATCGCTTCTGTCCACTGACCCTCCACAGTCTCTGCTGTCTCTATTGCCTCGGCCGGCTCCGCCGGCGTCGCCGGCGTCGCACGCTTGCACTCCATCATAGCGCGGTATAGAGCAGTGTGAAGCAACAGGACGCGTTCTGGCTCTTTCCGCAGTTCACAAGCGTTCTAGGGTGATCTTCGTGGCCAAGGTTCCGAAGTTCGACGCCAATGCCCTCGGGCCGATCTACGTCTATATCGGCGTGGCTAACCACATCGCAGCCAGGATCGAGGCGGGGGAGTTGCCGGCCGGAGCCAGGCTGCCAGCAGAGCGCGATCTCGCGGCCGACTATCAGGTTGCCGTCGGGACAGCGCGCCGCGCCGTAGAGGAGCTTCGTCAGCGTGACCTTGTCGTTACGCTGCCGGCTAAGGGGACATTCGTTAAATAGCATTCACTGGCCAGTTACCCTGTCGCGATTGGCTAGTAGCGTGTTGCCCGCTGGCCGCCGTCAGCGGCGACGCAGGGGAGGAGCTCGCCAGGTGGACCGAATCGTCATCGTCGGCGGCGGCGTGCTGGGTACCATGCACGCGGTCCAGGCTCGTAGTCGCGGGATGGAAGTTGTGCACCTGGAGCGGGAAGCAGGCCCGCGCGGGGCGAGCGTGCGAAACTTCGGCCTGATCTGGGTCAGCGGACGGGCGGCCGGCCCGGAACTTGCGCTGGCGCAGCGCGCCAGAACGCTGTGGGAAGAGCTGGGCGCGCTGGTGCCAGCGGCGGGATTCCGCCCGCATGGCTCGCTGACGGTAGCCAGCGACGATGCTGAGCTTGGCTTGCTTAAGGAAGCAGCTGAGTTGCCGGACGCAGCCGAGCGCGGATTCGAACTGCTCGACCAGGCCGCAGCCACTCAGGTCAATCCGGCGCTGCGCGGCGATTTCACCGGGGCTCTGCTGTGCCGGCGGGATGCCATCGTCGAGCCGCGCCTGGTTCCGGGTGCGTTCCGGGACTACCTGATCGCCAGTCAGCCTGCCGCCGGCCGGGGCTACGACTGGCTGCCCGGCCGCGAGGGAGTCGAGGTCGCTCCGCATGCGGTGCGCGATCACACCGGAAGCTGGCATCGCGGCGATCTGGTGCTGCTGTGCACCGGGGCCGCGCATACCGGGATCGCCGGGCCGCACCTGGCCGGATATGAGCGGCCGCCGGTTCGCCGGGTCCGGCTGCAAATGCTGCAAACCGAACCGTTCGATCGCCGGCTGACCACTGCGGTTGCCGACGGCGACTCGCTCCGCTACTACCCTGCTTTCGACCTGCCCGGCCGGACCCGGCTGGCGCCGCAGTCGCCGGTCGCGGCAGCCAGCGCCGCGCAACTGCTGCTGGTCCAGCGCCTGGACGGCAGCCTGACCATCGGCGACACGCACAGCTACGACGAGCCGTTCGACTTCGACGTCGACGAAGCGCCCTACGATCACCTGCGCGCCCGGGCCGAACAGCTGCTCGGCACCGCATTGCCGCCGACCAGGCGCCGCTGGGCCGGCGTGTACAGCCAGGTGACCGGCCCGGAGCTGTATCACCGCTCGCCGGTAGCACCGGGTGTCATGCTGGTCACGGGCCCTGGCGGTCGCGGTATGACCTGTTCGCCCGCCATCGCCGAGGAGACTTTCGTGGTAGGAGAGAGCGATGCCTGAGATCACGGTCGCCTGCTTGGACATGGCGGGTACGACAGTCGCCGACGACGGCAGCGTCATGGCGGCCTTCGGCGCCGCTGCTGCCGAGTTCGGCCTTGTCCCCGGCGCGCCCGGATACGACGAGGCCATCGCGTTCGTGCAGGAGACCATGGGCCAGTCCAAGATCGAGGTGTTCCGCCGGCTGCTCGCCCGCATCGGCCAGGCCAGCGAGGAGCACGCTCAGCGGGCGAACCACGTCTTCGAGCAGAGCTACTCCGAATCAGTGCGCAACGGCTTGGTCACGGCGCTTCCCGGCGCAATCGAAACCATCACCGCGCTCCGGGCAGCGGGAATCAGGGTCTGCCTGGCGACCGGGTTCGCCCCGGTGACCAGGGACGCGCTGCTTGACGCGCTGGGTTGGCGGCCGCTGATCGACCTTGCGTTGTCGCCAGCCGACGCTGGCCGAGGCCGGCCGTGGCCAGACCTGCCGCTGACCGCGCTGATCCGGCTCGGCGGCGGAGCGGTGAGCGAGCTGGCAGTGGTCGGTGACACCGCAAGCGACGTCGAGTCCGGCCTGCGAGCCGGGGCTGGCCTGGTCGCTGCGGTCACCACCGGGGCCGGGAGCCGCGAATCGCTGCTGGCAGCAGGCGCGCCGCACATCCTGGACTCGATCGGCGGCCTGCTGCAGCTGGCAGGCGTGGGCTCGGCAGTTCTTCAGTAGCCCCGGCGCGCGCCTTCAGTAGCCTCGCGCGGGCCGGAATCTTCGGCTGCGACCGAGGGTTACCCCGTTTCGTGACGATCATAGGTTTTATCGGCAGCGGACAAATCGGCGGCACCGTGGCGCGACTAAGCGTCAAAGCCGGCCATCAGGTAGTCCTGAGCAACTCGCGCGGGCCAGCCACGCTGGCGGACCTCGTAGCTGATCTCGGCCCGCTGGCCAGCGCGGGAAGCGGGGAGGAAGCGGCGGCGGCCGGAGACATCGTCGTCGTCTCGATCCCGTTCAAGGCCTATTCCAGCGTTCCTGCCGGGCCGCTGGCCGGCAAGGTCGTGCTGGACACCTGCAACTACTACCCGGAGCGCGACGGGCAGATCGCGGTGCTGGACGACAGCGTCGAGACCAGCAGCGAGTTGCTGCAGCACCACCTGGCCGGAGCTGCGGTGATCAAGGCGTTCAACAACCTCTTCTACAAGCACCTGGCCTCACTCGCCCGTCCGGCGGGTGCCGCCGACCGGTCGTACCTGCCGATCGCCGGAGACGACCCGGATGCCAAAGCCCAGGCCACGCGATTCCTCGATTCCATCGGCTATGGCGCGGTCGACGTCGGGAACCTCGCGGACAGCTGGCGACAGGAGCCGGGAACGCCGGTCTACGGGCCGCCGTATGGCTCGTTCAGCGATGAGAACGGGACTCCGGCCGGCGAGGCAGTGATTCGCGAGGCGCTGGAACAAGCCAGCCGGTAGCTTCGGCGGCCGGGTTTGCCGGCCGTCTCCGGCAGCCAGCCTTACGCCTTGCCGCCGCGGGTGGCCACCGCCCCAGCACGCAGCGGGCGCCCGGGATCATGGACAGGTGACCGCCTGCCGATTGATCACGCTAGGGGACGCGCCCGCCCTGGCCGAGCTGCAACGCGTGAACCGGGCCTTTCTGGCTCCCTGGGAACCGGTGCGCGACGAGCGGTACTTCACCGAACCCGGCCAGCGCGACGCGATTGAGGCTGCGCTGGCGGAATACGAGGCAGGCCGCAACCTGCCGTACGTCATCGTCGAGGAGCGCGCGGGCGTCGTCGGCCGGATCACGCTCAACGGCATCGTGCGCGGCCCGTTCCTAGTCGTGCAGCGTCGGCTACTGGGTGAGCCAGTCAGCCGGCGGCCGCGGCGTGGCCAGCGCGGCCCTGGGCGAGATCATCGGCGTTGCCTTCGGCGACCTCGGATTGCACCGGATCCAGGGCGAGACACTGCTCGACAACGTCGCGTCGCAGCGGGTCCTGGAGCGCAACGGCTTCGCCCGCATCGGACTGGCACCGACCTACCTTAAGATCGCAGGTCGCTGGCAGGACTGCATCTTGTATCAGCTCATCAATTCAAAGGCTCTTTAACCGGCCGGGAACGGGCAATTGCCCCCTAGGCCAGCCGACCCTGCCCGGCCGTGCGGGGCCAGTCGATCGCCAGCACCACGTTCCGGTCAGCGGCCGTGCCGGCGCCTGCGCCGCCGTCCGCGGTGATGAGGTCTCGCACTTGCCAGTCGTTGGCGGCAAGCTCGCGGGCCAGCGCAGCCAGATCGGCCGGATCGGCGCTGCCCTGGTAAGCAGTCGCGGCCGCGGAGTCGATCACCGTGCACGCGATGGCCAGGCCGGCCGGGGTGGCGAGGAACTCGACGATCCTGGCCTGCTGCGGCCAGTCGATGTGCGAGGCCGTGGTGATCTGCCAGAACCCGGCCCCGCTGCCGTCGGTGACGGCCGTCACCGCGTGCACGTGAGTGTGGCCGTTCAGCCAGGCGACCACGCACGGATGGGCCGAGCAGCACGGCCCGCAGCTCGTCGGCAAGCACCCGGCGGTCGGCGCCGGGCGGGCGGGTGTCGTTGACCAGCGTCTCCAGCGGATGATGGCTGAACAGCACGACCGGCCGCGCCGCGCTGGCCGTCGAGCTCGGCTTCCAGCCAGCTCAGCTGGGCTTCGTCGATCGAGCCCTGCCAGCCGCCGTGGTGATTGACGGTGTCCAGCACCACGCAACGGATGACGCCGTGGTCGAAGGCGTAATACGCCGACCCGTCCGCGACGTTCCGCGCGCTGTAACCGTGCCCGGCCGGCTGCGCCGCCGAGACCGGAAGTGCTCCCTGACGTGGTCGTCCCTGGTGACCATGGTGCGGCCGGGATCAGGCGTCACTGTCAGCTGGGTACCGCGCGCAAGCTCAGCCAGCGCGTCTGCCTCGGCGCTCCCGAGAACCTTGCCAGCGTGGTCAGCAGCGTCGACGTCGTCCGGCGGCGTTACCAGCTTGACGCCGCCGACGGCGAACCCGGCCACCAGTCCGGTCGGCACGACGGTGCCCTGCATCATGTTGTCGTGGTTGCCGTGCACGGCGTACCACGGCAGCCCGAGACCGGTGGCCGTGAACGGACGCCGTACCGCCGCGAGAACGCCCGGTACATCCGGGAAGCCGTACCTGGTCCGCGGCAGATCGGCCGGCCCGCCGTCCGGGTGCCAGTACCGCTCGTCCTCGACGGCGGGCGCCGCGACACCCTCGTACTGCTGCGGATCGCCGGAGTCGGGCACGACCGTGCCGCCATCGAGCAGATCGATGTAGCTGCGCAGTTCGTTGAGCTGACAGTTGTCGGTGGCGTCCCCGGTGACGACGGCGAAGTCCAGCGGCGCGGCCGATACCGGGGCCGCGGTTATCTGGCGGACTGCCCGGATCATCGACTCCGCCACCTGGTAGGTGAACAGTTCCTGAGCGCGGTAGGTGCCGATGATGCCGAGAGCCTGGCGCAGCGGGGAGTCCGGATCGGAGAACCGGTCCACGAGCTCGGCTCGGCCCGGTGACTGGTGATCCATCACGTGCGTATCCGACAGATGGGCCATGGCGAGCAACGGCGTGGCCGAGCGGTGCCAGCCGCCGGCGAGGCTGCCGCTGAACAGTTCGGTCCTGACCGTGTGCTGCTCTCCGGCTTCGGCTGTCAGCCGGCGGTAGCCGCCCTCTTGTGCCTCGCCAGGTACGATCCGCCGCTGCGCAGTCGACTCCGGCGGCGCAGGCAAATCCGGCCGTACAGCGGAGCCGTGCTGCGCGGCTGGCCGGCCGGTCGCTCCGGCAGCGGTGGTCACGCGCGCTTGGCGATCAGGACTGACTCGGTACCTGGAATCGACACCTCGACTGACGTGCCGGGCACCAGGTCGGTCGCGGCCGTACTGGCCTTGTCGACCTTGACCGCCACGTCGCCGGAGAGCAGCACGCTGAGCCTGGTCAGCGAGCCAAGGAAGGTCCGGTCGGTCACTATGCCGTTCCCGCCTGCCACCGCCTCCACCGTCAGTCCCTCGGGACGGACCAGAACGTCGACTTCTCCTGGCGGAACCGACGCGTGGTCGCCGTGCACCCGGACGTCCCTGCCGAGCACTGTGACCTCCTCGCCGCCGCGGTAGCTCGCTGGGATCCGGCTCATCGTGCCGACGAATTCGGCCACAAATGCTGTCGCTGGCGTCGAGTAGAGCTCACTCGGCGTCGCGATCTGCTCCAGCCGGCCCTCTTTCATCACGCCGACCCGGTCCGCCATCGACAGCGCTTCTTCCTGGTCGTGAGTCACGAACAGGGTGGTGGTCCCGAGCCGCTGCTGGAGCGTGCGGATCTGCTCGCGCAACTGCAGCCGTACCTTGGCGTCCAGCGCCGACAGCGGTTCGTCGAGCAGCAGCACGCGGGGCTCGATCGCGAGCGCGCGGGCAAGCGCGACCCGCTGTTGCTGGCCACCTGACAACTGGTGCGGATACTGCCTGGCCTGCGGCGCCAGACCGACCATGTCGAGCAGCGCCGTCGCCCGCTTGGTCCGCTCGGCCGAGCTGATCTTGCGCATCCGCAGGCCGAAAGCCACATTGTCGAGCGCCGACATGTTGGGGAACAGGCTGTAGGCCTGGAACACCATGCCCATGTCCCGCTTCGCGGCCGGGATGGGTGACACGTCGCGGCCGTCCACCGTGACCGTGCCGGTGTCCGCGAACTCAAAGCCGGCCACGATCCGCAGCGCGGTGGTCTTGCCACAGCCGGACGGACCGAGCAGGGCGACAAGTTCGCCGGGCGCAATGTCGAGCGAGAGGCCATCGAGTGCGCGCACGGCGCCGAAGGAGCGGCTGAGCGAGTCGAGGACGACTGGCGCGCCCGCGCCATTGCCGGCAGCGCTCAGCACGCTGCCGCCGGCCTCGGTACCTGCCGCTGCGTTCATGGTCATTCGGCTTCTCCCACAGTCGGAGTGGTTCGGCGAGTTGCAACGGAGAAGAGCGCGACCTCCGCCCCGCCATGCTTGCGAGCCCTGCGGTTGCCGAGAGTCACGATCAGCATCAGCAGGAGCCAGGTGACGAATAGCGCGAGCAACGACGCCGCTACCGAGATGTTGCCGCTGTTCTGCTCGAAGTTGACGATCCACACCGGGAACGTCTGGAAGTTGTCCAGGCTCGCCATGGTGAACTCGCCCAGCACCAGTGCCACGGTCAGCACGGTGGCCGACAGCATCGCGGTGCGCAGGTTCGGGATCACCACCCGCCAGAGCGTGGTGGGCCAGCCAGCACCCAGCGAGTTGGAGGCTTCGACCAGCGTCTTCACGTCGAATGAACGCAAGCCAGAATCCAGCGAGCGGTACGCGAACGGCATGGCCAGGATGACGTATTCGAGGCCGAGCAGATCAGGCGTGCTGATCAGGAAACTGGGTGCGACCTTCAGGACGCCGATGATCAGCACGATCGGGGGAATCACGATCGGCAGGATCGTAATGGCTTCCATCGCGCGGCGGATCCGCGGCAGCCGGAGGTGCACGTAGACCGTGGTCGGGACCATCAGCACCAGCGTGAGGACGGTGGCGATCAGCGCCAGCCGCAGTGACAACGCGAACGCGGAGCCGAATCCCTGGTAACCGGTCACCTGCGTGAATGCCTTGAAGCCGGCGAACTTCAGGCCGGCGTACAGCGGGATCCCGAAATAGAGAGCCGCGATCAGCAAGATCACCCAGCGCCACACCGGCCGGCTGCGCCTGCGTGCAGCTGGCGTGCCCACCGGGACGCCGGCCTGCTGAGCGGTTATTACCGTAGCCATCGAGCCGCCCTCCGCTGCACGATCGTGTAGAGAACCATGACGATCGCGATGATGACGACCATGATCAGCCCGAGGGCATAGCCAAGATTCTCCTGCCCTGCGATGACGTTGCCGTTCAGCAGCGCGCCGATCTGGATCGAAATCAGCGAGACGGTGCCGCCGGTGAGTGCCTCCGCTGTCGCGTACGCCGAGAACGAGCTGCCGAACAACAGGAGCAGGCAGCCGAGGAACGACGGGAACAGCACCGGACCGCCCACGTAACGCCAGTACTGCCAGCTGCCGGCGCCCATGTTCTGGGCCGCCTCGCGCCACGCGGGCCGCAGTCCTTCCAGCGCGGGCAGGATGATCAGCACCATCAGCGGGATCTGGAAGTACAGATAGGCCAGGAAGATGCCCCTGACGTCATAGAGGGCGGAAGGGTTCCAGACGTGGACGCTGGAAATCCAGCCGGTGACCACCCCCGTCGTGCTGAGCGACGCGATGAAGAGGAACGCCAGCGGGACGCCGCCGAAATTGGCGAATACGCCGGATGCGGTGATGACGACCCGGCGCAGCACGTTGCCGCGTTTTGCGGTGAAGATCGCATAGGCGATGAGCAGCCCGAAGATACCCGGCAGGATCGCGCAGACGAGCGATAGCTCAATGCTGTTCTTCAGGCCGGTCAGGTAGGTGCCGTGGACGGCAGCGGTCATGTTGCTGAGCGTCGCGGCATTGGTGTTGGAGTCCTGGAACGCCGCGATGGCAATCGCGATCGTCGGGACGACGAGCCCCAGCGCGACGTAAGCGCCAAACGGCAGCACGCCCGCCCACCGCAGCGCGCCGCGGAGAATCCCTGGAAACCGGCCGGGCCGGGCCCCGGAGGCTGGTACCTCCGGGGCCGCGGCTGCGGTAACAATTTCTGCCATGGGCTAGCCGAGATCCTTCGCCCAGTCCTGGGTGACGACGTTCTCGGCGGTCGCGTCCTGCGCCTGCGTCGGGAACGTCAGTGCTCCGGACGGCGCGGGCGGCAAGGCGTTGTAGGCCGCCTTGTTTACCGTGCCGGCCGAAACCAGCGTAGACAGTTCGATCGGGCGCGCGAAGCCCTCCAGCCACAGGTTCTGGCCGGTGGTCGAGTACAGGTACTCCTCCCAGAGCCGGGCGGCCGCCGGGTCCGGAGCCGTGGCGCTGATCGCCTGGTCGTAGTAGGAGGCAAAGCTCGAGTCCGACGGGATCACGATCTTGAAGCCCGGAACGACCGGCTTGACCTCAGAGGCCAGCAGGTAGTCCCACCAGATCAGGATCGGCGTCGTGCCGTTCTGGACGGTTGACGGGCCGCCGATGGCGGTCGGGACGAAGTTGCCGATCTTCTTCAGGTGCGCGAAGTACTGGATACCCGGCGTGATGTTGCTGTAGGAGCCGCCGTTGGCGAGCGCCGCCGCGTATACGGCAGCGAAAGCGGCGCCTGCCGTCGTCGGGCTGTTGTTGAGGCCGATCATGTTCTTGTAGGCCGGGTTCGTGAGGCTCGCGAACGACGTCGGCGCGATCTTCACCTTCGCCGGGTTGTAGCCGATGGCCACGTAGCCGCCGTAGTCGGCGTAGTAGTCACCGTTGGTCGCCTTGGCGATGGCCGGGATGTTGCTCCAGGTCTGCACCTTGTACGGTGCCCACAGGCCCTTGGCGTCGCCTTCCACCGCGAATGCGGTGCCCACGTCGACGACGTCCGGCGCCCGGCTCTGGCCCTTCTCAGTCTCGACTGCCTGCAGCTCCTGGCCGCTCGAACCCTCAGGGATCGCGTCGGAGATGTGGATGTGGTACTTGGCAGTGAAGTCCTTCATGATGTTGCCGTAGTTGGCCCAGTTACTGGGCAGCGTGATGACGTTGAGCTGCTTCTCACTCTCGGCAGCCTTCACCAGAGCGGACATGCTGGTGTCACCGCTTGCGGTGAGGTGGGTGACCTTGGACCAGTCGACGGAGCTGCCGCCGCTCGATGAGTTAGTGCTGCCGCACCCGGCCGCGAAAACGGCGGTGCTGGCGGCCGCCAGGGCGACGGCCATTGCCTTGCTTATGCGCAATTTACTTCTCCGAGCCGTGGAATAGCGGGAGTTCAGGACGCGTGTATGGTCGCGAGAAAAAGCAAACGGTTGCCCGCTTTGAGATGTACGCAAGGTGTTCAGTCAGTGAACTGTAAATGACGCTGCCCGTGCTGGGGAAGGGCCTGCAGAACGGCTCAGCCCTTTCCTCGCCGTAACAGACCGGGCCGGAGGACTAGCGCCCTCCGCCGCCGGGCCGCCCGTCGCGCGGCAGAGTCAGTGCCGCCAGCCGCCCGCCGCAAGGGCCGCGACGTCGTTGTCGTTGCCGTCGAGCTGGACCTGAGCAGCGCTGGTCCGCCCCATCACCCACAGAGTCAGCTCGGCAGGATCGCCGGATACCGTCACCAGCGGCGTACGTGCCTTGGCCGTGATCCGTACTCTGCCGTTTCCGTTATGGGGCGCGGGATTCGCTGCGCCGCCCGTCGTGTCCGACCGGGCCAGCTCCACGCCGACCGGAGCCCGCCGCAGCATCAGCCTGGCCAGCGGGAGACGGTCCCAGAGCAGGTCGGCGAGCTCCGGGCTGACCTGCCGCGGCCGGAAGCCCGGCTGTGCCCGGAGCACGTCCTCGTGGTGCACGAAGTACTCCACCAGGTTGAGGCGCTCGTCAGCGCCGGGCAGGCCGAACACCGACAAGCGCGGCGGGCCGGTCCTGATGAGCTCGAGCAACTGCGGGAACGGGGTCCGGTCGATGAGCCGACCTTGCACCTTCCGGGTGTAGCCGGCCAGCGGGCCGCCCATGACCCCGGCTGCGGCGTCCGGGCGGTGCTCTCTGATGACCAGGTGGGCGGCCAGATCGGCGGTCTGCCACCCGTCGCACAGAGTCGGCTTGCCGGGTCCTAGCTCGGCAAGCAGGTCACAGATCGCGCGGCGCTCATCCTGGGCATGACTCACGGGTGCTCCTCATGTCAGCCAGCCTGGCTGATCGCCGCAGCGGTTCGCGGCACCGGCCAGGATTAAGAGGTCGGCGCGGCAGTCACTCAGCTGATCGTAAGTCATCTGCGGCCGCCGGCCCGCAGCGGTGGCGACCGGCGGACCGCCAGCGCGGGGCTGCGGCTAGCCTGTGCTAAGGGTCATGCCCGGAGCGGCCGGGCGGTGGCCGACAGGACAGCGGAGCGGCGGACAAGCAGGGATGAGCAGCGCAACGCAGCGGCGTGCGGCCGAACCGCAGGCTGGGCTACGGTCTGGCCGACCCGGGGCCGCGGCTTGCGAGCGCGCTGCGGGCGGGCTCACCGCGCCAGGAGCTGTGGCTTGCACTGCTGCTCGGCGCGCTGGGCGCGGGTCTTATCTTCCTGGCAACCAGGCAGACCTGGGCGCAGATCCGCACGATCCCGCCGAAGCCGCTCCCGGCCAGCACCGTGAACGTCACCGGCGCGGCGCTCGTGTCGTACGCCGACGCGCTGGTCGTGGCGGGCCTGGCTACCCTCGGGGCGGTCCTGGCCAGCAGGAAGCTCCTGCGCCGCCTGACCGGCCTGCTGCTGGCGGTTATCGGCCTGGCCATGGGCGCATCAGCGTTCACGATCACCAGGGCCGCAGCGGTATCGGCCGCGAGTTCGAACATCAGCCCGGAAACGGCGGCCGCAGGGTCGGTCACTGACGGCAGTGGCAGTGCGCCGACAGCTGCACCGAACGTGGCCGGAGCGGCCCCGCACGTAGTGTTCACGGCGGCTGGCTGGCAGGCGATTGTCGTCATCGGCGCGGTCGCGATGGTGGCCGCCGGGCTCCTGGTTGCCGTGCGGGCCGGGCGGATGGCGGTGATGTCCAGCCGCTACGACGCGCCGACGGGTGCAGCCAGCCACCCTAGTGCGAGCCAGCACAGTCCTGGCCAGCACGGTTCTGGCCAGCAGGCCGGACCAGGCGCCGCTGGCGATCTGCCGGCCGCCGGTCGGCCGGTCGACTCGGCGGCTATCTGGGAATCGCTCAGCCGCGGCGAGGACCCGACCGCCGCCGGGTCCAGGCCAGCTTGACGGCCGCCCGGTATAGAGGGGGCGGGCGATCCGCCGGAGGTGGCCTCGCTACCATTTCGAGGCAAGGCATCCCACCCGAGGGGGCGGCATAACCGCGTGAGCGTGCTTGACGACATCCTCGATGGAGTACGCGCGGACCTGGTGGCTCGCCAGCGTGAGACCCCGCTGGAGCGGCTTAAGGCAATCGCCGCCAAAGCGGCGTCCCCGCGGGACGTGATGGCGGCTTTCGCCGGTACCGAGGTCGCGGTCATCGCCGAAGTGAAGCGGGCGAGCCCGTCGAAGGGCGCACTGGCCGCGATTGCCGACCCTGCTGCCCTCGCCGCCGACTACGAGGCGGGCGGAGCACGGATCATCAGCGTGCTGACCGAGAACCGGCGGTTCGGCGGCAGCCTGGAAGACCTGGCGGCGGTGCACGACGCGGTGAGCGTGCCGGTGCTGCGGAAGGACTTCATCGTCAGCTCGTACCAGCTGTGGGAAGCTCGGGCCTACGGCGCTGACCTGGCGCTGCTCATCGTCGCAGCGCTGGAGCAGAACGCGCTGGTGTCCCTTGTCGAGCGTGCCCAGTCCATCGGCCTGGTGCCGCTGGTCGAAGTGCACACGCTGGCCGAGCTGGAGCGCGCGATGGCCGCGGGCGCGCGGGTGCTGGGCATCAACGCCAGGAACCTCGCGACGCTCGAGGTCGACCGCAGTGTGTTCGCTCAGCTCGTACCGCACATTCCAGATGGCGTCGTCAAGATCGCCGAATCTGGCGTGCGCGGGCCCCACGACCTGCTGGCTTATGCGGCCGCGGGCGCCGATGCCGTGCTCGTCGGGGAGAGCCTGGTGACCGGCAAGGACCCGAGGTCCGCCGTCGCCGATCTGGTCACGGCCGGTTCGCACCCGGCACTGCGCGGCGATCGCGGCAGCTCTTCCGGCGGCGGCTCCGCTAGCGGCGGTGGTTCATCTGGCGGCGGTGGTTCTTCAGGCGGCGGCAGGGACTCTGGCGGCGACAGCGAACCCGGTGCGCCAGGGCAAAGTGAGGGCCCGTCGTGAGCGAGAACCAGTCATGACGGCCGGAGCCGCGGTTCCAGACGCGGCCGGGTACTTCGGCAGCTTCGGCGGCAGGCTTGCCCCGGAGGCGCTGATGTCGGCGCTGGACGAGCTGACCGTCGCTTACGCCGAGGCCAAGGCGGACCCGGTGTTCCAGGCGGAGCTGACTGCCCTGCTGACCGGGTACGCAGGCCGGCCGACGCTGCTCACCGAGGTGCCGAGGTTCGCGGCCGAGGCGGGCGGATGCCGGGTCTTCCTCAAGCGGGAAGACATGGCTCACACTGGCTCGCACAAGATAAACAATGTGCTCGGCCAGGCCCTGTTGACCAAGCGGCTCGGTAAGAGCCGGGTCATCGCCGAGACCGGCGCCGGCCAGCACGGAGTGGCGACCGCGACTGCTGCCGCATTGCTCGGCCTGGACTGCGTGGTCTACATGGGCGAAGAGGACACGAGGCGGCAGTCGCTGAACGTGGCCCGGATGAAGATGCTCGGCGCCGAGGTCGTCCCGGTGAGGACCGGCAGCCGCACGCTCAAAGACGCGATGAACGAGGCGTTCAGGAACTGGGTCGCCACTGTCGGGAACACGCACTACTGCATCGGCTCGGTCGGCGGCCCGCACCCGTTCCCGATGATGGTGCGCGACTTCCAGCGGATTATCGGGATCGAGGCGCGCGAGCAGATGCTGCAGGCAGCCGGCCGGCTGCCGGATGCGGTCATCGCCTGCGTGGGCGGCGGCTCGAACGCGATCGGCATCTTCCATGCCTTCATCCCCGACGCTCGTGTCGGCCTGGTCGGCTGCGAAGCGGGTGGCGACGGCCAGGAAACCGGGCGGAATGCGGCCACGTTGACCTTCGGCTCGGCAGGCGTCCTGCACGGGATGCGCACCTACCTCCTCCAGGACGCCGACGGCCAGACGCTGGAAACCCATTCGATCTCAGCCGGGCTCGACTACCCGGGAGTCGGTCCTGAGCATGCCTGGCTCAAGGAATCCGGCCGGGCGAGCTACCGGCCGGTGAGTGACAGTGAAGCGATGCACGCCTTCTCGGTGCTCTGCCGCACCGAGGGCATCATCCCGGCGATCGAGTCGTCGCACGCGCTGGCCGGCGCGCTTCAACTCGGCCGTGAACTCGGGCCCGGTGGCGTGCTGCTGGTCAACTTGTCCGGTCGAGGCGACAAAGATGTCGACATCGCCGGCCGGTGGTTCGGCCATCTCGGCGACGGCTCCCTGGCGGAAAGCGGCCCTTCTCCCTCGACTGGCCCCTCGCCCTCGAACGGCACTGCGCAGTGACCGCGGTCGGTGCCGCGTTCGAGAAAGCGGCGGCCGAGCAACGGGCGGCACTGATCGGTTACGTGCCGGCCGGCTTTCCCTCGGTTGACGGCGCGATCGAGGCGGCGATCGCCATCGCCGACGCCGGTGCGGACATCATGGAGATCGGGCTGCCGTACTCCGACCCGCTGATGGACGGGCCGGTAATCCAGGAAGCGGTGCACCGGGCCCTGACCGGCGGCACCCGGGTAGCCGACGTGCTGCGTACCGTGCAGGCGGTGGCCGGCGCGGGGATACCGACCCTGATCATGACTTACTGGAACCCGGTGGATCAGCATGGCGTCGGCCGGTTCGCCCGCGACCTGGCTGCGGCAGGCGGCAGCGGCCTGATTACGCCGGACCTGACTCCGGAAGAAGCCGGCTCGTGGCTCTCTGCAGCGGCGCAGTTCGATCTCGACCCGGTCTTCCTGGTCGCGCCGAGTTCGTCTGACCAGCGGATCGAGCTGATTACCTCGGTCTGCGGCGGATTCGTGTATGCCGCGTCGCTGATGGGGACTACCGGAACCAGGGAATCGGTGGGCAGCGAGGCAGCGGGTCTGGTCGGCCGGGTCAGGGCGCACACCAGTCTCCCGGTAGCGGTCGGGCTCGGCGTCCGGGACGGCAAGCAGGCGGCCGAGGTGGCCTCCTTTGCCGACGGCGTGATCGTGGGCACGGCGTTCGTGCAGCGGCTGCTGTCCGCCGACAGCCCGGCCGCTGGCCTGGCTGGCGTTCGCGAGCTGGCAAGCGAGCTGGCCGGCGGGGTCCGGGCCGGCCGCCAGACCGGCGTCCGATCTTGATCGATGTTGATTTAGTGGTGCTACGGGCCCCCGAAATCAACATCGATCATGGAAACTGCTCGGCACCGGGGGCCGCCCGGTCAAACGATTCACCGATACTGGGACAAATGTTCACCCGAGCGGGGTCTGATCTCGGCCAGCCCGCTTCGTTATACTGCTGGAGCGCGCCCGCGCGCGGCTGGGCCAGTGTTGTCCCGCAAGACAGGGCCAGTGTCGTCCCGATTCCCATGACCACCCGTTGGCTATGGCGGCGGACGAGACGACAGGAGCACGCTGGATGGCATCTGCCACCCAACACGCAGGTACCGGCCTCTATGACAGCAGGAACGAGCATGACGCATGCGGCGTCGGCTTCGTGGCAGACCTCACCGGCGAGCGCCGCCACCAGACCGTAACTAATGCCCTCATCGTGCTGCGCAATCTCGACCACCGCGGCGCGAAGGGCGCCGACCCGGAGTCGGGCGACGGCGCCGGGATCCTTACCCAGATGCCCGACGCGTTGCTCCGCGCCCGCTGTGACTTCGCGCTCCCGCCGGCCGGCAGCTACGCGGCCGGGCTGGCGTTCCTGCCCGCCGACGAGGCCGCGGCGGCCAGGCAGATGGCCGCAGTGCCGCATATCGCGGCGGAGGAAGGGCTGGCCGTCCTCGGCTGGCGAGAGGTTCCGCACGACCTGACTTCTTGCGGGAACGAGGCAAGGGCG
This sequence comes from uncultured Actinomycetota bacterium, assembly GCA_963831615.1. Lineage (GTDB taxonomy): Bacteria > Actinomycetota > Actinomycetes > Streptosporangiales > Streptosporangiaceae > JAJYUU01. Next base: position 180,882 of record CAWHQU010000015.1, read on the forward strand.
GTGTTGCCGCGGCTCGTCCAGCTAGTCGTGTCGGGGCTGGCCGGAGAATCCGGGATGGCGCTCGACCGCAAGGCCTACTGCCTGCGCAAGCGGGCCGAGCACGAGGCCGGGCTGTACCTGGCCAGCCTGGCCAGCGCGACGATCGTGTACAAGGGCATGCTGAGCGCGCTGCAGCTGGAGCCGTTCTTTCCCGACCTGTCCGACCCGCTGTACGCCTCGGCGATCGCGCTGGTGCACGCCCGGTTCTCGACCAATACGTTCCCGTCCTGGCCGCTGGCGCACCCGTACCGGCTGATCGCGCACAACGGCGAGATCAACACGATCCGCGGCAACCGGAACTGGATGCGCGCGCGGGAGGCGCAGCTGTCGGCCGATGTGCTGGGCAGGGACGCCGCCGGGCGAGGCATCGAGCGTCTGCTGCCGATGATGCCGGATTCCTATGGCACAGGCACCGTGAGCGACTCCGCCAGCTTCGACGCCTGCCTCGAGCTGCTGCACCTGAACGGGCGGTCGCTGCCGCACGCGGTGCTGATGATGATCCCGGAGCCCTGGGAGAACAACTTCACCATGGACCCGGCCCGGCGTGACTTTTACCGGTTTCATGCGTCGCTGATGGAGCCATGGGACGGGCCGGCCCTGATCGCTTTCACCGACGGGACCGTTATCGGCGCGGTGCTGGACCGCAACGGGCTGCGGCCAGGCCGGTACTGGGTGACCGACGACGGCTTGGTCGTACTCGCCAGTGAGGTCGGGGTGCTCGACATCGGGCCGGACCGGGTGGTACGCAAAGGCCGGCTGCAGCCGGGCCGGATCTTTCTTGCCGACACTGCGGCTGGCCGGATCATCGAGGACGAGGAGGTCAAGACGCAGCTGGCTGCCGAACACCCGTACGGCGACTGGCTGCACGCGGGCATGATCCACCTCCGTAACCTGCCGGAGCGCACCAGGGAACTGCCCGACAGCCGGGTGCTGCTCGTGCAGCAGCAGCTGTTCGGCTACTCCGAGGAAGACCTGCGGGTACTGCTCGCGCCGATGGCACGCACCGGCGCGGAGCCGATTGGCTCGATGGGAACTGACACCCCGATTGCCGTGCTGTCGGACCGGCCGCGGCTGCTGTATGACTACTTCAGCCAGCTGTTCGCCCAGGTGACGAACCCGCCGCTGGACGCCATCAGGGAAGAGCTCGTCACTGCGCTCGGCACGGCCACCGGTCCGGAGCACAACCTGCTCGAGCCCGGGCCAGCCTCGTGCCGTCAGGTGGTGCTGCCGTTCCCGGTGATCAGTGACAGCGACCTGGCCAAGATCGTGCACATCAACGACGACGGAGACCTGCCTGGCTTCGCCGCGCATGTCGTCGACGGCCGGTACGAGGTGGCGGGCGGCGGCGGAGCCCTGCAGGCCAGGCTTGCCGGGATCCGGGCTGAAGTGTCGGCGGCGATCGCGTCCGGCGCCCGGATCATCGTGCTGTCCGACCGTGGTGCCGAGGCCGGCGGCGGCTGTGCGCGGCCGAACGGGCCCGAGCCTGAGGTGCCTGACCCTGCGCACCGCGGCGATGAGCACCTCGCGCCGATCCCGTCGCTGCTGCTGACCGGCGCGGTGCACCATCACCTGATCGCCGAGCAGACCAGGACCATGGTCGGGCTCGTGGTGGAGTCCGGCGACGCCAGGGAGTGCCACCACATCGCGCTGCTGCTCGGTTACGGCGCGGCGGCGGTCTGCCCGTACCTGGCGATTGAGTCGGCCGAGGAACTGGTCCGCCGTGGCACGCTGCGCGACGTCAGCGAGCGTGCCGCGGGCGCTAATCTCATCAGGGCGCTGGGCAAGGGCGTGCTCAAGATCATGTCGAAGATGGGCGTGTCGACGGTCGCCTCCTATACCGGCGCGCAGCTATTCGAAGCTGTCGGCCTTGGCCGCGAAGTCATCGGCACCTGCTTTGCCGGCACCGCGTCCCCGCTGGGCGGAATCGGCTTCGATGAGATCGCCGCCGAAGTCGCGCGCCGGCACGCGGCCGCTTACCCGGTCCGCGTTGGCCGGCCGCACTTGCGGCTGGAGACCGGCGGGGAGTATCAGTGGCGCCGTGACGGCGAGCCGCACCTGTTCAGCCCCGAAGCTGTGTTCAAGCTGCAGCACTCCACCCGTAGCGGGCAGGCCGACGTGTTCCGCCAGTACACCAAGCTCGTCGACGACCAGTCGGCGAAGCTGATGACGCTCCGCGGGCTGCTGCGGATTCGCGGTATCGACACGCCGGCCGGAAGCCCGGCCCGGCCCGGCCGCACCGCAGCGCGGGAACCGGTCCCGCTGGCCGAGGTCGAGGCGGTATCCAGCATCGTCACCAGGTTCGCGACCGGCGCGATGTCCTACGGCTCGATCTCGGCAGAGGCCCACGAGACCATCGCGATCGCGATGAACCGCCTGGGTGCGCGGTCCAACACCGGGGAAGGCGGCGAGGACGCTCGCAGGTTCGTGCCGGACGAGAACGGGGACTTGCGCCGCTCGTCCGTCAAGCAGGTGGCTAGCGGCCGCTTCGGAGTCACGAGCGAGTACCTGGTCAATGCTGACGACCTGCAGATCAAGATGGCCCAGGGTGCCAAGCCGGGGGAGGGCGGCCAGCTGCCAGGTCACAAGGTGTACCCGTGGATCGCCGCCACCAGGCACTCGACGCCGGGCGTCGGGCTGATCTCGCCGCCGCCGCACCACGACATCTACTCGATCGAGGACCTCGCCCAGCTCATCCACGATCTGAAGAACGCCAATCCGCTGGCCCGGGTGCACGTCAAGCTCGTCGCCGAGATGGGTGTCGGCACGGTTGCGGCCGGAGTGGCGAAGGCGCATTCCGACGTCGTGCTCATCTCCGGGCACGACGGCGGCACCGGTGCGTCGCCGCTCACCAGCATCAAGCACGCCGGCGCGCCATGGGAGCTCGGCCTGGCGGAGACACAGCAGACGCTGCTGCGCAACGGCTTGCGGGACCGGATCGTCGTGCAGGTTGACGGCCAGCTCAAGACGGGCCGGGACGTAATCATCGCGGCGCTGCTTGGTGCCGAGGAGTTCGGCTTCGCAACCGCGCCGCTGGTCGTGGCGGGCTGCGTGCTGATGCGGGTCTGCCATCTGGACACCTGCCCGGTCGGCGTGGCGACCCAGAACCCGGAGCTGCGGAGGAAGTTCACCGGGCGCCCTGAGTTCATCGTGAACTTCTTCGAGTTCCTGGCGGAGGAGGTCCGCGAGTACCTGGCCCAGCTGGGCTTCCGGACCCTGGACGAGGCGGTCGGGCACGCCGAGCTGCTGGACACCGAGGCTGCCGTGGGCCACTGGAAAGCAGCCGGCCTCGACCTGGAGCCGATGCTGCACGTGCCGGAGCTTGCGCCGGACGCCGCCAGGCACTGCGTGGCCAGCCAGGATCACGGCCTGGACAAGGCACTGGACAACACGCTGATCCTGCTGGCCGAAGGAGCGCTGACCCACGGCACGCCGGTCCGGCTCGAGCTGCCGGTGCGGAACGTCAACCGGACCGTCGGCACGATGCTTGGCAGCGAGCTGACCAGACGCTGGGGCGGCGCCGGGCTGCCTGACGACACGATCCAGATCGACCTGACCGGTTCGGCCGGCCAGTCTCTCGGGGCGTTCCTGCCCGCGGGCATTACGGTGCGGCTGCACGGCGATGCGAACGACTATCTCGGCAAGGGCTTGTCCGGCGGCCGGATCATCGCGGCGCCCGACCCTGCCGCGGTCTTTGCCGCCGATGAGAACGTGATCGCCGGCAACGTCATCGGCTACGGCGCCACTAGCGGCGAGATGCTACTGCGCGGGGTGGTAGGCGAGCGGTTCTGCGTCCGCAACTCGGGCGCGACCGCGGTGGCGGAGGGTACCGGCGACCACGGCTGCGAGTACATGACGGGCGGCCGGGTCGTCGTGCTCGGCCCGGTCGGGCGGAACTTCGCGGCCGGCATGTCCGGCGGCATCGCATACCTGCTCGAGCCCGATCCGGAGCGGGTGAATACCCAGATGGCCGACCTGGAGGCGCTGGACGATCAGGACGCTGACTTCCTGCGCGAGCTGATCGGGCGGCACCAGGCAGAAACCGGATCAGTGGTGGCGGCGGCCCTGCTGGCCGACTGGGAGGCGGCGCTGCCGAGGTTCGCCAGGGTGATGCCGCGCGATTACAAGCGCGTGCTCGCGGCAGCGGTAAGGGCCGAGCGCGACGGGCTCGACGTAAGCGAAGCCGTGATGGCCGCGGCGAACGGCTGAGGGAGGCGACGATGGCTGACCCCAGGGGCTTCCTGACCACGCCGCGGCAAACGCCCGCGCGCCGGCCGGTCGACGTGCGGATCACCGACTGGCGCGAGGTCTACACCGAGTTCGGCGCCGACCGGCTTGAGCGCCAGGCTGGCCGGTGCATGGACTGCGGCATCCCGTTCTGCCACTCTGGCTGCCCGCTCGGCAACCTCATCCCGGAGTGGAACGATCTGGTCCACTCCGGGAACTGGCGGGCGGCGGCCGAGCGGCTGCATGCCACGAATAACTTTCCCGAGTTCACCGGCCGGCTATGCCCGGCACCATGCGAGTCCGCCTGCGTGCTCGGCATCAGCGCCGATCCGGTCACGATCAAGCAGGTCGAGGTCGAGATCATCGACCGGGCGTGGGCAGAGGGCTGGGTGCCGCCGCGGCGGCCGGCCCGTACGGCGCTGGCAGCAGGCCGCAGGGTCGCGGTGATCGGATCCGGCCCCGCCGGGCTCGCTGCGGCTCAGCAGCTGACCAGGGCCGGTCACGCGGTGACCGTGTTCGAGCGGGCGGACGCGCCTGGCGGTCTGCTGCGCTACGGAATCCCGGAATTCAAGATGGAGAAACGGCACCTGGACCGGCGGCTGATCCAGATGCTCGCTGAGGGAACCGAGTTCCGCTGCGGAGTGGAGGCCGGCGTCGACATCAGCGCCGCGGACATGCGCCGCGACTACGCCGCCATCGTGCTGGCCGGCGGTGCCACAGTCGCCCGCAAGCTGCCAGTGCAGGGAGCGGACCTGGCCGGTATCCATCAGGCGATGGAGTACCTGCCGCTGGCCAACCGGGCGGTGGCGGCGGCCGCCGGAGCGGGCGGCGGGCGGGCCGGCGACGGTCAGCAGAGCGCACGGCGGCGGTCCGGCGAGGCTGCGCTGGCAAGCTCCGGCCCGGTGCCGGCAATTTCCGAGACGGCAATCTCCGCGCAGGGCCGGAACGTGGTGATCATCGGCGGCGGCGATACCGGCGCCGACTGCCTTGGCACAGCGCTGCGCCAGGGTGCGAAATCGGTCACCCAGCTAGAGATCCTTCCGCGGCCGCCAGCGGAGCGGCCTGCCAGTCAGCCCTGGCCCGTGCACCCGCTGATCTTCCGTATCTCCAGCGCGCACGAGGAGGGCGGCGAGCGGGTCTACGCGGTGTCCACCCGGCGCTTCGTCGGCGACGCTGAGGGCAGGGTGGCCGCGCTCGAGCTGGTGGCGGTCTCGCCGGGCGATGGCGGCTTCCAGCCGGTGCCTGGCACCGAGCGGCGGCTGCCCTGCGACCTGGTGCTGCTCGCGATGGGGTTCACCGGGGCGGAGGCAGGGCCGCTCACCGAAGGCCTGGGCGTGACATTCGACAGCCGGGGAAACGTGGCCAGGGACGGCGGGTTCGCTACGTCAGTTCCCGGCGTGTTCGTCGCCGGTGACATGGGCCGCGGCCAGTCGCTGATCGTGTGGGCCATCGCCGAGGGCAGATCAGCTGCAGCGGCGGTCGACGCCTACCTGTGCGGTGACACCGTACTTCCCGCGGCCATCACTCCGGCCGCGCGTCCCATTGGGTGACAGCACCTGAGCGGGCAAACGATGCGGTCATAACGGCCACTGGCGGGTAACGTCCAAGCATGCCGGTGGCTTACCTGCCGAGCCCGTCGAGCGCTGCATGGCATCTGGGCGCTCTGCCGGTCCGTGCCTATGCGCTGTGCATGGTGGCCGGCGTCGCGGTAGCGCTCTGGCTCACCGACCGCCGCTACCGGAAGTCCGGAGGGCAGCCCGGCACGATCCTGGACCTGGCCACGATCGCCGTCCCGGCTGGCCTGATCGGTGCGCGCGTCTTCAGCGTGGCCAGCGACTTTCACCAGTACTTCGGTCCTGGCCGGGACTGGACTGACGTGCTGCGCGTCTGGGAGGGCGGGATGGGCATCGCCGGCGCGGTCGCCGCCGGCGCGCTCGCCGGGTGGGCGTACTGCCGCTGGACCGGCATCGACATCGGCCCGATCGCGCTGGCCGCGGCGCCGGCGCTGGCCGTCGCCCAGGCGATCTCGATCTGGGGCAACTGGTTCAGCCAGACGCTCTACGGGCAGCCGTCCGGGCTCCCCTGGGCGGTGGCGATCGGTCCGCAGCACCGGGTGGCCGGCTATCAGGCGGCCGCCACTTTTCAGCCGCTGTTTCTCTACGAGTCGGCGCTCGACCTGCTGATCGCCGTCGGAGTCAGTTACCTGATCCGCCGGTATCTGCTGTCCGGCGGGCGCGCGTTCGCGATCTACGCGGCGCTGTGGGCGGCGGCTGCCGCGGCCATCGAGATAGTCCGGATCGACTACTCGGCGCGCTTGTACGGCCTGCGGTCCAACGTGATTGCCATGTTGGTCATCCTGGTGCTGGCAGTGGGCTACCTCGTCGTCGTGGACCATCGCCGCAGGCTGCGGGCATCGCTGCTGAGACAGGAGCCACCCGTCAGGCACCGGATGCTCCGGCCGCGGTCGAGCCGGGCCACGGCAGGCCAGGCCGGGCTGCCTCCGGACTGAACTCTCACGGGTGCTGGTCCCGCGCAGGCAACAGCCAGCCAACGGTCCGGTAACCATTGGCTGCTGCCTCTTGCCGTTGCGATACTGCGCAGACATACGGTGCTAATCGGGAGGGACCAAGTTCTGGGGAGCCGGCCCGGCAGGTACCGCCGGGCCTCGACGAGAAGGGGCGCCGCGGGGCATGTCGAGGCCGTCGTTCCCGCCGCGCTCGGGATTCCTGCTGCGCAGGGCCGGCTCAGCATGGCTGCTCGTCGGCTGTCTCATGGTCTCGGTGCTTGTCACGTCCGCCCTGGTCTCGGCGCTGCTGAGCTTCTACTTCGCAGCGCTGCCAGCGACCGTTACTCAGGAACTCGTCAGATCCCGGGCCATGTCGGTCACGATCAGCGACGAGGTCAGCGGGCCGGTCGCTAGCCTCACCAGGCTGGTAAGCACCCGGATGCAGGCAGCATTCGGGACCGTGCCGTACCGGCAGTACCAGGCCATCTGGTCGGACGAGCTTGCGCTGCCGGCCCGGTACTCGTCAGGTGCCCGCTCCTCCGGCGATGTTGCGGCTGTCGAGGCCGCCTCGATGTCCGGCATCGCCAGCTACGCGGCCCTGACCAGTGGCAGCTGGCCAGCTGCGCCACGGGCCGGCCAGCCGGTTCCGATCGCGCTGCCGGCCGCAACTGCGGCAGACCTGGGCGTCCGCACCGGGTCAGTACTGAACCTGCACTACCTCAGCAGCCGGGCGGCAGTGCAGCTCGAAGTCACCGGCCTGTTCAGGCCGCGCGATCCGGCAGCGCCGTACTGGCAGCTCAGCCAGCTCGGTACCAGCGGAGTCTCGGTCAGCGACGGGTTCGCCAGCTACGGACCGGCGCTAGTCAGCCCGGCTGCGTTCGCCGGCGGGGCCAGCGCACTGCAGCCCAGTGAGGCGTCGTACGTCGAGCTGCCGGTCGTGACGCGCATCGATCCTGGCGACCTCGGCGGCCTGGCCACCCGGCTCGGCTCGGCAGCCGCGGCGCTGCAGAACGACCAAGTCTCAAGCGTCACGACGGCGATGCCGCAGGCACTGACCAGCGTGGCCGACGGTTTTGCTGCCGCACGGTCGCTGCTGATCATCAGCGGCCTGCAGTTGCTGCTGCTGGCGACGGCAGCCCTGGCACTGGCGGGGCGCCTGCTGGCCAGCCACCGGGACGAGGAAACGGCACTGCTGGCGGCACGCGGCGCAGCCCGCTGGCAGCTAGTCAAGCCCAGCCTGGCGGAGGGCGGGCTGGCGTGCGCTATCGCTGCGGCAGGCGGGGCGGTGACTGGCGCGAGGCTGGCAGCGCTCCTGCTGTCCAGCCTGACCAGCCACCCGGCGACAGCTCCGGCGCTGGGCCTGCGGGAGGCCTGGGCCGGCGCGGGACTCGTGCTGATCATGTGCCTGGCCATCGTGCTCTGGCCTGCGCTCAGGCCGCCGGCTGTCGCGGCGGTTCGCATCAGGCGCGGACGGCAGGCGGTGGTCGCCTCGGCGGCTGCTGCTGGCGCTGACCTGGCCCTGATCGCGCTCGCCGTGGTGTCGCTGCACGAGCTGCTGAGCCGCACGGCTGCGTCGGCCGGGGCCGGCATCGACCCCGTCATCGTCGCCGCGCCTGCCCTGGCGCTGGCCGGGCTTGCGCTGATCCCGCTGCGACTGCTGCCGTTCGCGGCCAGAGGCCTGGAGAAGCTCACCGCCCGGAGCAAGCGGCTCGGGACCGCGATGGCGAACTGGGAGATCAGCCGTCGCCCGGTCCGGCAAAGCGGTCCCGCGCTGCTGGTGATTCTTGCGGTCGCAACGAGCACGCTGGCGCTAGCGCAGTACCAGAGCTGGCAGCAATCCCTGCGCGATCAGGCGGCCTTCGCATCGGGTGCGGAGGTTCGAGTCAGCCTGGCTAGCCCGGAGCCGGTGTCCGGCGGGACCGCGATCAGCCGGCTGCACGGCGTGACCGCCGCCATGCCGGTCAGCCAGCAGTCGCTGGGCAACGCTCAGCTGCTGGCTATTGGCGGGCCGCAGGCGGCAGCCACAGTGACGATGCGCTCCGACTTGTCAGCCGGAGTGCCGGAGTCGAAGCTCTGGAGCGAGCTGGACGACAGAGCTGGCCGGCCGGAAGGCCTTGCTGTGCCAGGTCGCCCGGAGCGGCTGGCGATTACGGCCAGCCTTGCGGGCGGGCTGGCGGGCCAGCTCGGGCCGGTATCGGCCACGGCCATCGTCCAGGACGCCTACGGGCTGGCCTACTCGCTTCCGGCCGGAACGATGGCCGCTGACGGGCGACCACACGAGCTCATCGCCGAGCTTGGACCATCGGCTGGCATCGCCTATCCGCTGCGGCTGCTGAGCGTGGCGCTGACGTACAACATGCCGTTTGCGGCGACGTCCGCGCGCGCTCTGGCGGCCGACGGGTCGGCGGTCGTGACGGTCAGTGGCATCTCTGCATCCGACCGCGCCGCTGGCCCGTTTGCCGCGCCGTTCGCGGCCGGCAAAGCGCTAGCAAGCTGGCAGCCGCGGCTGTCATCGCCCGGTCTGGACGGGGTCAGCAGCAAGCTGCTGAGAGGGCAGTCCAGCGGATCCGCCAGGCCGCTTGTCCTGTCCTGGGGGGCGGCTGGCGGGGCTGCCGAGCTCAAGTTCTCGCCCGGACACGGTCCGGTCGGGCTGTCGCCGAGCGCGCTGGCAGCTGCCGGGTTCAGCAGTCTTCTGGCGCAGGTACAGATCGCGATTCCGCCTCCGAATGAGCCGGTGCCGCTGATCGCGACCAGCGCTTTCCTGAGCGCCAACGGCGGGCGGCGGGCTGTGCCGATCAGCATCGGCGGCAGCGGCGTGGGGGGATATGTGATCGCCACCGTCTCGGAATTCCCGACCATGTCGTCCGGTCCGGCCGTCATCGCCGACGAGGCCAGCCTCCAGGATGCGCTGATCGGCGCCGGGGGAGCGGCGCTGCCGGCCACAGCATGGTGGCTGAGAACAGCAACCGGTGGCCCGCCAGCGGGCTTGCCCGCGGGTTCCAGCGTGGCCACTGCCGCGGCCGCTAGCGCGGCCCTGCAGCGCGACCCGGTGTCGGCGGCCCCGATCAAGGCGGCGCTGGCAGTGGCCGCGGCAGCCGCGCTGCTCGCGGCACTCGGGTTCTGCGTGAGTGTGGCTGCCAGCGCCCGGTCCCGCCGCAGCCAGAGAGCCCTGCTGGCCGCGCTCGGTGTGCACGCTGCGGATCAGGCCCGGCTGTTCTGTCTCGAGGAACTGATGGTCAGCGGGCCGGCCGCACTGGTCGGGCTCGGGCTTGGAGTCGGACTGGCGCACCTGCTCATCCCGGCGCTGACCCTCACGGCAACGGCCGGGATCCCGGTGCCACCGGTACTGGTTCGCGTCCCGGTGCTATGGGTTGCGCTGATTGCCGTCATCGTGCCCGCGATTCCCGCGATCGCTGCGGTTGTCGCCACGCTGCGCCAGCTTGATCCAGCGGCTGAGCTACGGGCCGCGGAGGCCGCCGGATGACCGGCCGGCATCAGGCGCGCCGACCGGGCCGGGATATCCGCTTCCGCTCGGCGGTGGCCGTGCGAACGGGCATCGCTGGCAGCTGGCGGCGTCTGGTCGGCTCGGCGTCATCGGCGGCCGTGACATTCGCCTTGCTCGCCTGCGCGTGCTCGGTTGTCGCAGTGGCCGGGCCGCGTTCAGCTGAGGACCTGCGGACCAAAGCGTTCCAGCAATCGCTGACCGGGACGCCTGCGTTCGATCAGACGGTGCTCGGCACTCTTAGCGCGGCTGACCTGGTCAACGTGACGAACCAGGAGGTGAACTCCCGCGAGCTCCAGTCCGTCGGGGATCGCTTGCGAGCCAACCTGGCGAAGATCGTGCCGCTTGCTGCGGCGCGGTCGGACTGGGCAGGCATGACGACCTCGTTCGCGGGGTTCGCCGATCACTCGCCCAATGTCGCCGCTGGCCGCAGCACTCAGTTCGAGCTGGCCTACCGCAGCGATCTGGGCGGGAACGCCCGCCTGGTGGCTGGCTCGCTGCCTGCCGGCCGCCCGGCTGGCAACGGACATGTGGTCATCCAGGCGGCGGTCACTGCCAAGACTGCGCAGCGCTACGGCCTGCGAGTCGGCTCGCGCGTCCCGTTGCCGGCCACCGGCATCACGCTCCAGGTGACCGGGATCGTCGTGCCGGACGCAGCGAGTTCGCCGTTCTGGCAGGCCGACCCGGTAGTAGCGGCGCCGGTCTTGCAGACCCCGTCGACCGGACCATGGTTTTACCAGGGCGGCGCCTTCGTCCCGGCTAGCGCGCTGACCGCGCTCGGCAACCGGTTCAGTTCGCCGGAGATCCAGCTCAGCTGGATGTTCGGCCTCGGGCTCAGGCAGCTGTCCGCGGCGCAAGCGCTAGCACTGGCGCCGAATCTGCAGCCTGGCCCGCTCGCTGCGGCCGGCCAGCTTGGGCAATCGGGCGCCCTGGCGGGCGTCGACATCGGCCTGACCTCCGGTGCGGGGGCACTGCTCGCCTCGTTCAGCAACGCCGACGCATCGATCGGGAACGTGCTGGATCTGATGTCGGTCAGTCTCGCTGTAGTGTGCGCTGTCATTGTCCTGCTTGCCGCGTGGCTCCTGGCCGAGAAACGGCGTGAAGAGTTCGCTGCGCTGCGTGCACGAGGCGCGTCGAGGCGACAGCTCGGCGTCCTGGCGCTGGGTGCGACCGTGGTCAGCGCACTGCCAGGAGCCGCTGCGGGCATCGCCGCCGGACTACTGCTGACGCCGGGGCCTGACGCTGCTCTGGCCTGGTGGCTCGCCGGGCTGATCGTCGCGGCCGCAATGGCGGGGCCCACGCTGATCACGGTCCGGATGCACCGCGGCTACGCGGCACTGACCAGGCCGGACCGTCCGGTGAGCCGCATCGCGTGGGTGCGCAGGCTGGTCGCCGAGGCCGTGCTGGTGCTTGGCTCGGCCGGGGGGCTGCTCGTGCTGCGCCAACAGCAAGCGGGTGCCGGTGGTGGTGACGTGTACGCCAGCCTGGCGCCGGTGCTTGTCGCCGTCCCGGTCGCGATCATCCTGCTGCGGTTGTACCCGCTGCTCGTGCGGCCGCTGCTGTCCATCGCCAGCAGGCGGTCAGGCGTCACCGCATTCCTCGGCCTGGCCAGGGCGGCGCGCGTGTCGGCCGCGTCGGTGCTGCCTGCTTTCGCGATGGTGCTGGCCTTGTCGCTGGTGTCGTTCACCGGAATGGTCCGCGGCGCCGTGGTCCGCGGCGAAGTCGCCCAGTCCTGGCAGCAAGCGGGCGCCGACGCGGTGATCACGGTGCCCGGCGCGCTGTCCGCGGCGCAGCAGCGCTCGATCGCTGCGGTGCCGGGAGTGCGGCAGACGGCGGCGCTCGGCGTCACCACCGCGAGCCGCGGAGGCAGCCTGGCCGGGATCTTCGCGGTAACGGCGGACCCGGCGCAATATGCTGCGCTGCTCGCTGACACGCCGCTGGCGCGTGCGCCGGCCAGCTTTGGTCACTGGCATGGTGGCACCGCGAGCGGCCCGGTGCCGGTGCTGGCATCGCCGGTGCTGGCCGCCCAACTCGGCCGCGCGCCGGTTGCCCTGCTGCTCCAGGACGACCAGCGGGTCCGGATCTACGTGGCGGGCCTTGCGCCGGCGATGTCGGCGGTGGCGCCGGTCAGCGGCTTTTCGGCAGTCGGCTACTTCGTACTGCCGCGCTCGGCACTGCACGGCAGCGCGCCACCGCGCTGCCACGCTGCTCGTGGCCGGGCCAGGCGCGGACAGCCCTGCTCTGCACCACGTGGTGGCCAGCTGGCGAACCCGCGGCGACCAGGTGACCCTGCGGTCCGGATCTGCTCGCGGCTCTGGAGAAGGCGCCGCTGCAGCACGACGCCTATTCCGAGCTCGCGCTCGGCGGAGATGCCGCGGTCGTCGGGTGCCTGCTGGTGCTGTTGCTGACGCTGACGCTGTCAGCTCCGTCTCGGCAGCTGACCCTCGCCAGGGCCGCCACGATGGGAATGTCGACCGCTCAGGCCAGAGCACTGGCGCTGGCCGAGTCGCTGCCGCAGATCCTGGCCGTCCTGATCGGCGGTCTGACCAGCGCGCTGGTGCTGGTCCCGCTGGTCGGGCCCACGCTCGTCGCTGTCCGTCTTTACCGGCTCTGCCACTGCGGTGCCAGTGCGGGTCGAGCCGGCCTGGCTGACGGCAGCCGCGATCGGCCTGCTGGTCCTGGCGATCGCGACGCTGACCGGCCAGACGGTGGTGGCTGGCCGGGGAATAGCCCGTTCCCTGCGAATGGGTGGTTAGGACACGACGTGAGGGGATGCGCATGACAGTGCCGGCGCGGGACGTGGCGGTTGCCGCGGGCGGGATCGCTGAGCTTGGCGCGGAGGCGGTGCGTGGCAGGACGTCTTACGGCGAAGGTGCGCTGGTCGTGTGCGATCAGGTGGTGCGCATCTACACCGGCGAGGGCATCGAGGTGCAGGCACTGCAGGGTCTTGACCTGCTGATCGGCCAGGGTGAGCTAGTCGCCATGGTCGGCGCTTCCGGCAGTGGCAAGTCGACGCTGATGAACATACTCGCCGGGCTGGACACGCCTACTGCCGGAAAGGTGCGGGTAGCCGGCCTGGAGCTCGGCGGGCTGGGCCCCAAGGAGCGGCTGATCTACCGGCGGCAGCAGGTCGGATTCGTCTGGCAGCAGACATCGCGCAACCTGCTGCCCTACCTCACCGCGAAACAGAACGTTGTGACGCCGATGCGATTCAGCGGCTACCGGCGTCGGCGGCGAGACGCGCGGGCCATGGAGTTGCTGGAAGTTCTCGGCGTGGCGCACTGCGCGAACCGGGTGCCGTCCCGGATGTCCGGCGGAGAGCAGCAGCGGACGGCCATCGCCACCGCCCTGGCCAACGAGCCGCGGTTGCTGCTCGCCGATGAGCCGACCGGCGAGCTGGACAGCCATACCGCCCAGGACGTGTTCCGCGCGCTGCAGACTGCCAATACCGAGTTCGGCGCGACTGTCCTGGTGGTCACGCACGACTCGGCCGTTTCGCACCAGGTGCAGCGGACGGTGGCCATCAGGGATGGCAGGACCAGCAGCGAGACGCTGCGGCATGACGCCGCCGACGAGCTCGGCAACACGGTGCGCCAGGCAGTCGAGTACGCGGTTCTCGACCGGGCCGGCCGGGTGCAGCTGCCCCGGGAGATGACCGAGCGGCACCAGATGCGTGACCGGGTGCGGCTGCAGTCGGTCGACGATCACATCGGCGTCTGGCCGGACCGGCCGGCTGACAAGGACGGTGCGGCGTGACTGAGCAGATCACCCGGACGTCGGGCATAGCGGTCGACGATGACGCAGAGATGGTCGTCGCCCGCGACCTCAGCCGGACGTTCTCCCGCGGCAGCATGGCCGTGCACGCGGTGCGCGGCGTGTCGTTCACGATCGGCCGGGGCCAGCTGGTCGCGCTGGTCGGCCGGTCAGGTTCGGGTAAGACCACGTTGCTGAACATGGTCGGCGGCCTGGATAGCCCGACCAGCGGTGAGGTCTTCGTCGGCGGCCAGAACATCGCGGCGATGTCGGCGCGCGAGCGCACGATGCTGAGGCGCAGCACTGTCGCTTTCATCTTCCAGTCGTTCGGGCTGATCCCGATGCTCACGGCCGCCGAGAACGTGGGTATCCCGCTGCGCATCGCGGGCCGGCCGCGAGCCGAGCGGGAGGAGCGGGTGCGGCTGCTGCTGAGCGTCGCCGGACTCGACGGGCACGCGAACCAGCGGCCGAACGAACTGTCGGGCGGGCAGCAGCAGCGGGTTGCGATCGCCAGGGCGCTCGCCGTCGCTCCTGAGTTGCTGATCGCGGACGAGCCCACCGGCCAGCTGGACTCCGAGACCGGGCGGCAGATCATGCGGCTGCTGCGCACCGTGGTCGTGGCCGAGGGGATCACTGCGCTGGTCGCGACGCACGACCCGGCATTGCTCGACATGGCCGACGACGTGCTTGCGCTCGAGGACGGCCAGCTGATGCGCCAGCCCTGATGGCTGAGCCATCCGGCGATAATCATGGGGTGGCAGAGCCGGATCTATCGCGGCGGGCACTGATCGACGGCGACCTGGCCGCTCTGCAGGCGCTGGTTCGTGAGTGCCTGGACGCCGACGGCGGCCTGCCGGATGCGGCCGGCGAGCCATTCATCCGCAGGCAGTACCTCGCCGGGCCGGGCGCCGGCTGGTTCGCTGACCGGGCACTCGTCGCAGCGGCGGCACTAGGAGCGGAGCGATGCGGCCGGATCACGGCGGCTGGTGCCGTGAACCCCGGATTTCGCGGCCGGGGCTTGGGCAGGCAGCTGTTCGACTGGACCATCGCTGCCGCGAACGGCAGGCCCCTGCTGGTGGCCGCCGAATCGGTTAGTGAGTCGGGCCAGCGCCTGTACGCACGGCTGGGCCTCCTCGAGGTCTTCGCTGAGCTGGTGATGTCGGCGGACCTGACCGAACTGGGCCAGGCCATGGAGCTGGCGCCAGGCCAGCCCGCCTTGCCGCCGCCAGTCATACCAACGGCCGTGCCGCCTGGCCTGACGCTCAGGGCGTGGACAGCGGACCTCGGCCCGGCATTCTTCGCTGCCTACAACGCGTCGTTCCGCGACCGTCCGGGTTTTCCCGGCCAGTCGGAGGACGAGTGGATCGCGTTGACGACGCAGGATGAGAGCTTCGCTTCGGAGCTGTCGAGGCTCGCGGTAGACGAGGCGGGCGAGCCGATCGGCTTCGTGACGGTAGACGCGAACTGGATCGCGCAGCTGGGCGTGATCCCGCACTGGCGGCGACGCGGCCTTGGCGACGCGTTGCTGACGACCGCGATGTCGGGTATCGCAGCTGCGGGATTCGCAACTTGCTGGCTGACCGTGGCCACGAACAATGCCGGGGCGATCAGGCTGTACCGGCGGGCAGGGTTCGCCGAGGCCGGCCGCCGCGCACGGTACGAACTGGGCTGACGAGGCTTCATCGGTGTCGGGCGTATCGGCACAGCCTGGCGCCGGGCGGCCTGAGTTCGGGACTGGCCTGGCGGTCGAGGTAGGGATCGATAAGGTCCCGCGGATGCCGAGCTGGCGGCCCAGGGCCTGCGAGCTGGAGGGCCAAGCCCGCTAACCCGGCGCCAGGCTGCGCCGATACGCCCGCCTGCGAACTTCAGTGCCGAGAGCGGGACTCGAACCCGCACGCCCTTTCAGGCAAATGCTTTTGAGGCATCCGCGTCTGCCTATTCCGCCATCCCGGCTTGGGTGGATCGATCTGCCAGCCTTAACTCACTTTGCTCCGGTTGTGCCTGCGCACGCCGTGTCGACCCTCAATGTGCCGACGCTCAATGTACCGCCGGAGGCGCTGAACGCTAAGGTACCGGGTTTTCGGTACGCTCTGCACGTGAGCAAAAGCCCCTTCAACGTCGTGATAGCCGAGGACGAGGCGCTGATCAGGCTTGATCTGCGCGAGATGCTCGAGGAGGAAGGCTACGTCGTAGCAGGCGAGGCTACCGACGGCGAGGCCGCCGTGAAGCTGGCCGAGGAACTCCGCCCGGACCTGGTGATCATGGACGTGAAGATGCCGGGTCTGGACGGCATTTCCGCTGCCGAGCGCATCACGGCGAACCAGGTGGCGCCGGTCATCATCCTGACGGCGTTCTCGCAGCGTGACCTAGTGCAGCGGGCCAGTGAGGCGGGCGCGATGGCATACCTCATCAAGCCGTTCACGAAGGCTGACCTGGTCCCGGCCATCGAGGTGGCGGTCAGCCGGTTCGCCGAGATCGCTGCGCTGAACGCCGAAGCGGCCGGCCTTCGCGAGCGGCTGGAGGTCCGCAAGCTTCTCGACCGGGCGAAGGGTGTGCTGCAAGACAGCCGCGGAATGACCGAGGCGCAGGCGTTCCGGTGGATCCAGAAAACCTCGATGGACCGCCGCCAGACGATGCGCGCGGTGGCTGAGGAAGTGCTCGCAGAGGCGGGGCAGGCGGAACGGCCTGAGGCGGAACGGCCTGAGGCGGGCCGGGATGGCGCCGGCGCCGGTGCCGACCCGCAGGCGCAACCGGGCGGCGGGCCGGCCAGCTGAGCTGACTCAGCAAGCTGATGTGACTGCGCCGCAAGCTGATGTGACTGCGACGGCGAAGCTCTGATCCGAACTGTGCAGCTGGCCCTAGCGGGCTCGTGTTGTTGGTAAAACAGGCAAGCGGGCGGGGCCGACCACGAAACCCCCGTTGCGGTCGGCGCCCGCCGCTTGCGGCCGCCGGACGCCGGGAAAGCGGTCGACGGTCATGAGCCGGAGAACCTTTGGTGCCATGTCGGCCTTCCCCGGGCCGGCACGTTCTCTACTCGGTCGCCTTGCTCCAGCCACCACGTTAGCGACGGGCGACGGCGGCGCGCAAAGACACCGGGATTCCGCTGCCGGTATGAGAGAAACATCCCGTGGCCGGCCCGCTCGCAGTCAAAGTTTCGGGCCGATCGGGCGCTTCGCGGCACTCCGCCGCGATCCCGTAGCGGTTGTACCCGCCGTTCCAGGGCCGCGCCTGACGACTCACGCCCGGTGACTCACGCCCGGTGACTCACGCCCTGGCAGTCGGCCGCACCGTCGGCAACTGGTGCTCGTCGGCAACCGGTGCTCGTCGGCAACCGGCACTGGTCGGCAACTGGCACTGGTCGGCAAGTGGCACTGGTCGGCAACCGGCACGGCGGGCAACCGGCGCGGGCGGGCAACCGGGGCCGGTCGATCCGCGCCGCCAGCCATGCTCTCTAGGCAGGCTTAGCCTCTCCGGGTACGGCATCGCGGTGCAAGCAACTGAGTCGGGCGGTGCACACCCGCTTGCCGTCCTCGTCAGTGATCACGATGTCGAACGTGGACATCGTCCGGCCGCCATGCGCCAGCGTCGCGACGCCGGTGACCAGACCAGAGCGGACTGCCCGGTGGTGCGTCGCGTTGATCTCGATGCCTACCGTGAACCGGCCGGGCCCGGCCTGCAACGCCGAACCGAGCGAACCGAGCGACTCGGCGAGCACGCAGGAGGCACCGCCGTGCAGGATGCCGTAGGGCTGGGTGTTCCCGTCGACCGGCATCGTACCGACGACGCGCTGCGCGGAGGCTTCGACGATCTTGATGCCCATGCGGCCGGCCAGCGTCTCGCTGCCCTGGCTGTTGAAGGTCTGAGCGATCTCCATCTGTTGGGCGGACAATTCCGGCACCCTTACCTCCGCGTTCCGTCTGACAAGGCCCGTTGACCTTGGCATGAGCCAGCGTAGGGCGGTGACCGGAGCCAGTCGCCGCTGACCCGTCGCGATTCGCCCGTTTTGGGGGTCACGGCATCGACTTAGCATCCGAAAGTGCCGTGACAGATCGGGCATAAGGGCGGATAAGCCTGTGCTGAAGGGGCAGGTTCGAGTGCTAAGTGCCGCTAGGCAGGGTTCGGGTGCCCTGAAACTCCGTTTTGCGGGGGACAGTGAGATGACCGACCCTGGACCCGCGCCGAACCGCCGTTGCCGGGAACGCGCGCTAGCTAACGCCAGGGAAACTGACAGACCCGCGCACTAAACTGACCCGGTGGCAACGAACGGCACGGCATCGAGCGAGGCAACACCGGCTGAGGTCGTGACACCAGGCCATAGCGAGTCCCAGTCTGGGCAAGCGGAGGCTGAGCAAGCGCAGCCGGAACAAAGCCAGTCTGAGCAAGTGCAGGCTGAGCAAGCGCAGCCGGAACAAAGCCAGTCGCAGCAAGCGCCTGCCCGGCGCGGGCGACTGCTGCTGCTGGACGGGCACTCGCTCGCGTTCCGCGCCTTCTTCGCGCTGCCGCCGGAGAATTTCTCCACCACGACCGGTCAGCCCACCAACGCGGTCTACGGCTTCACCTCGATGCTGATCAACGTGCTGCGTGACGAGCAGCCGACGCACGTCGCGGTGGCGTTCGACCGCAGCGAGCCGACCTTCCGGCACGAGCAGTACGTCGAGTACAAGGCCACCAGGAAGGAATCCCCGGCCGACTTCCGCAATCAGCTCAGCCTGATCTTCGAAGTCCTCGACGTCCTCGGCATTTCGCGGCTATCAGTGCCCGGCTACGAAGCGGACGATTTGATCGCGACGCTGGCCACCCAGGGCGAGCCGGACATGGACGTGCTGATCGTGACCGGCGACCGGGACGCGCTTCAGCTCGTCACTGAGCACGTGACGGTCCTGTACACGATGCGCGGCATCAGCGAGATGGCCAGGTTCACCCCTGAGGCGGTCCAGGCCAAGTACGGCCTCTCCCCGGCGCAGTACCCGGACTTCGCGGCGCTGCGCGGTGACCCGAGCGACAATCTGCCCGGCATCCCGGGCGTCGGCGAGAAGACCGCGACGAAGTGGATCGCCGAGTTCGGCTCGCTGGCCCAGCTTGTCGACCGCGTCGATGAGGTCAAGGGCAAGGCTGGCGACGCGCTGCGCGAGCACCTGGCCGGAGTCCTGCGCAACAGCCAGCTCACCCAGCTGGTGCGCGACGTCTCGCTAGAGGTCGGGCCGCACGACCTGCGCCCGGCGCCGTGGGATCGCGAGCAGATCCACCAGCTTTTCGACACGCTGCAGTTCCGCGTGCTCCGCGACCGGCTGTACTCGACCCTGCCGAACGGCATCGGCGTCGCGGCGGCCACGGCCGCCGCGTCCGCCGGAAGTGCCACCGGGTTCGATGTGGCAGCCGTGGTCCTCGGTCCCGATCAGGTAGCCGATTGGATTTCCGGGAACGTGCTCGTTCCCGGCCGGTCCGGACTTGCGGCAAGCGGCAGCTGGGGACGCGGTACCGGCACGCTTACCGGTCTCGCGATTGCCGCGCCGGGGGGTGCTGCGGCTTATCTCGACCCGACCCAGCTCACCGAGGCTGATGACAAGGCACTGGGCGCCTGGCTGGCGGATGCCGACCGGCCCAAGGCGCTGCACGACGCCAAGGGGCCGATGCACGCGCTGGCTGCCCGCGGCCTGGAGCTGCGCGGGCTGACCAGTGACACCGCGCTTGCCGCCTACCTCGCGCTGCCGGGCCAGCGCTCGTTCGACCTGGCCGACCTGGCGCTGCGGTACCTGAACCGCGAACTGCGCGACGCCGAGCCTGCTTCTGGCCAGCTGACACTCGACGTGGCCGATGAATCTGAAGTCGCCACCGCGCTGGCGCAGCGAGCCCAGGCGACCGCCGAGCTAGCCGACGCGCTAGACCGCGATCTCGCCGAGCGCGGTGCGACCGAGCTGCTGGCCGCAGTCGAGCTGCCGCTGGTCGGTGTCCTGGCCGAGATGGAGCGGGCGGGCATCGCTGCCGATACCGAGCACTTCGCTGCGATGTCGGCCGAGCTAGGTGGTGAGGTGAAGGCTGCAGAGCAGGCAGCCTTCGCGGTGACCGGCCACGAGTTCAACCTCGGCTCGCCGAAGCAGCTGCAAGAGGTGCTGTTCACCGAGCTCGGGCTACCGAAGACCAAGCGGATCAAGACCGGCTACACCACCGACTCGGAGGCGCTCACTGGCCTGCTGGCACAGACCGAGCATCCCGTCCTCGCGCATCTGCTCCGACACCGGGATGTGGCGAAACTGAAGAGCATCGTGGACTCGCTGATCCCGATGGCGGATTCCGACGGCCGGATCCACACCACTTATAACCAGATGATCGCCGCCACCGGCCGGCTCTCCTCGACCGACCCGAACATGCAGAACATCCCGATCCGCACCGAGGAGGGCCGCCGGATCAGACAGGGCTTCATCGTCGGGAGCGGATACGAGTGCCTGTTCACCGCCGATTACAGCCAGATCGAGCTGCGGATCATGGCCCACTTGTCACAGGACCAGGCGCTGGCGGCGGCCTTCTCGTCCGGCCATGACTTCCACGCCTCGACAGCTGGCAGGGTGTTCGGGGTAGCTCCGCAAGACGTCACGCCCGAACTGCGCAGCAAGGTGAAGGCGATGAACTACGGCCTCGCCTACGGCCTGTCCGCCTACGGGCTGTCCCAGCAGTTGCGGATCTCGCCGGACGAGGCGCGCGGTTACATGGACGAGTACTTCGAGCAGTTCGGCGGTGTCCGCGACTATCTTCGCGACGTTGTCGCCAGGGCCCGGATGGACGGCTACACCCAGACGATGCTCGGGCGCCGCCGGTACCTGCCCGACCTGACCTCCGATAACCGGCAGCGCCGGGAGATGGCCGAGCGCATGGCGCTGAACGCGCCGATTCAGGGCTCGGCCGCCGACATCATCAAGGTCGCCATGCTGGCCGCGAGCATTGAGCTTCGTGCGGCGGGGCTGCGGTCAAGGATGCTGCTCCAGGTGCACGACGAGCTGTTGTTCGAGGTGGCACCGGGTGAGCTGGAGGCCGTGCAGTCACTGGTGCGGGTCGCTATGGGCGGTGCCGCCGAGCTGACCGTGCCGCTGGAGGTTTCCGTGGGCTGGGGACGAAGCTGGGCGGACGCGGCCCACTGACCCCTACTTAGCTACTGGTCGCTAACGCCGCAAAGGGTGCGGTCTGGGATACTTGCCTCATGGAGTTCCGGCTGCGCGGGCTGGATGGCCCGGTCGAGATCGTGCGGGACCGCTCCGGTGTGCCGCACTGCTGGGCGCTGACCGAGCACGACGCATTCTTCGCACAGGGATTCGTGCATGCGGCGGACCGGCTCTGGCAGCTGGATTACGACCGCCGCCGCGGCCTTGGCCGGTCGGCCGAAGTAGTCGGCGCGGCAGGCGTCACCTGGGATTCGCTCAGCCGGAGACTGGACCTCGCCGGTGGCGCGCGCCGGGATCTGGCCCGCCTGTCAGCCCCTGCGCGGGACATGCTCACCGCCTACACGGCCGGCGTCAACGCACTGATCGGCAGGCAACGGGAGACTGGGCATGCCGAGACTGGGCTTGCCGCTGGTGGCCTGCCCGCCGAGTTCGCGCTGAGCGGTCATGAGCCCGAGCCCTGGGAGCCGTGGCACTGCCTGCTGGTGTACCGGGTCCGCCACCTCACCATGGGCTCTGCGGCAGGAAAGCTCTGGCGCGGCGTTGTGTCGCAGGCTCTTGGCCCGGCAGCGGCCAGGGCGATGGCGTCTGGCCTGGCCGGCTGGCAACTGGCCTGTGTGCCGCCGGGGGAGCAGTGCGAGGGCGCGGTGCCGGCCTGGGCGGGCCTGGACGATGGCGGCAGCAACAACTGGGCGCTGGCCGGCTCCCGCACCGCTTCCGGGCTGCCGCTCCTGGCCGGAGACCCGCACCGGCCGCTGGAGATGCCGAACGTCTACGTCCAGGGGCACATCGCCGGACCGACGTTCGACGTGCTGGGGCTCGCAATCCCCGGAGTTCCCGGCTTCCCGCACTTCGGTCACAACGACCGGGTCGCATGGTGCATCACCCATGCGATGGCCGACGACCAGGACCTGTACCACTTCCCGGCCGGGGGCCCCGCTGGCCAGGCTCACACCGAGCTCATCGCAGTGCGCGGCAGCAACCCGGTGCCGGTGGAGGTTCGGGCGACCGATCGGGGCCCGCTCATTACCGCGGACCTCGCGCTGGCCTGGGCAGCCGCGACCGAGCCCAACTCTGGCTTCGACGTGCTGCCGGCCATGCTGCGGGCGCGGTCCGTAGGCGATCTGTTCGACACCATGCGGTCCTGGGTCGACCCTGCGAACAACCTTCTCGCCGCCGACGTCGACGGGAGCATCGGCTATCTCACCCGCGGCCGGATCCCGGTCCGGGCTCGGCCGGAAGCGGCATGGATGCCGGTCCCGGCCGGCGACCCGTCCTACGGCTGGCGCGGATACGTCGCGTTCGGTGACTTGCCGCAGCAGCGCGATCCGGCCGGGGGATACCTCTTCAGCGCCAACAACCGCATCCTGGCCGCCAACTCTGGCCCGTACCTGGGCCTGGATGTCGCGCCGCCGTGGCGGGCCAGCCGGATCGTAGCGACGATCTCGGCACTGTCCGGCGCGACGGTAGCGGACATGGCCGCCCTGCACCGGGACGTGGTGTCGCTGCCGGCTCGCCGGCTCGCCGGCCTGCTCGGCGACTGGGCCCCGCTGGCCGGGTGGGATGGCCAGATGGCGGCCGACTCGACTGCGGCGGCCGCGTACTCGGTGCTTCGGCGCGAGCTGGCGCTGCTGCTGCTGGAGCGCACCGGCCTTGCTGACGTCATCGACCACCGGTGGAACCGGATACTGCCAGGCATCCGGGCTGAGTCCATCGTCTGGCGGGTCGCCGGAGACCACCTGGCGACGGGCGATGAGTCGCTGCTCGGCGGCTGGTCCTGGCGGCAGGCGCTGACCGAGGCGATAAGCCGGGCTGAGCGCAACTGGGCTGGCGAGCCCTGGGGCGAGCTGCACGCGACCGGCCAGCGGCACCCGCTCGGACAGGCAGCGCTCGATCCGCCGCCGGTGCCCTACGGCGGCGACATGGACACTGTGCAGGCAAGCTCTTATGTCCCGCTGGACAGTCTGCGCACGGTGACCGGCTCGGTCGCCCGGTACGCCTTCGACCTGGCCGACTGGGACTCCTCGGCCTGGGTGGTGCCGCTCGGCGCTGCCGGAGAGCCGGGCACCCGGCACGCCTACGACCAGCAGGAGGCGTGGCGGGCGGGGCGGCTGTTGCCCGCGCCGTACTCTCGCCGTGCCGTTCAGGCAGTGGCAGAGGAGCAGGTCACGCTGCTTGCCTGATGGCCGGCGGAAAAAGCGATTGACCGCAGCCGGGCGCAGGCCTACCTTGAGTGCCCGTGCTGGCGCGGAAGTCCGAACACTGGACGGTTGACGAGTGGCCGCTGCGCGAGCAGCCTGACAGCTTGCTAGGCGAGCTCTACGGCGTTCAGGGCGAGTTGCACGCCGAGGCGACGCCCGGCGACCCGCGGCTGCCGCTGGCTGCCGAGATCGCCTCAGCCCGGCATCCGCCGGCCGCCGAGGACGGTGTCGTTCTCACTGCGAGGGATCCTGGCGGGGCGATCCGGGGCTACGCGTCCTGCGGGTGGCTGTACCTGCCGGGCTGGGACCATGTTCTCCAGGCTCATGTCGCCGTGCTGCCTGACGCGCGGCGCCAAGGGCTCGGCCAGTTGCTGCTCGACTGCGCAGCGGCTGTCGCGCAGCGCCGCGGTCTGCGCCTTGTCACCGGCCGCACCAAGGACAACGTCCCGGCCGGTGCATCGTTCTGTACTGCAATGCAAGCTCAGCTGGCCATGGTCGCTGACGAGAACCGGATGGATCTGTGCAGCGCTGACCGCGGCCTGATCGCCAGCTGGCTGGCCGACGGGCCGCGCCGGGCACCGGCCTACCGGCTGCTGTTCGTCGCCGGGCCGACACCGCCGGAGCTGGCGGACGAGGCGGCCGCAGTGCTGAACGTCATGAACACCGCGCCGCGGGAAGGCCTCGACGTCGGTGACACCAGCATCACACCGGATCTGCTCAGCGACTACGACGAGGCAGTATCGGCTATCGGTGCCCAACGCCTGGCCTACTATGCGGTCGAGGAGAAATCCGGGCGGTTCGTCGGGCTCACCGATATAACTGTCCGGCCAGAACTGCCGGACCGGGTTTGGGTCGGCGACACTGCCGTCGACCCAGCGCACCGGGGTCAGGGACTCGGGAAGTGGCTCAAGGCGGCGATTACCCGGCACCTCCTTGACGAGTTGCCGCAAGTGCGGTGGGTGATCACGTGGAATGCGGGTAGCAATGACCCGATGCTGGCCATCAACCACGACCTCGGTTTCCGGCCGGTCGCGGTGTACACCACCTGGCAGCTCCCGGTCACCGATTTGCAGAGGCTACTCGCGGCCCGGCAGGACGGCGCATAAGTGCCGGCCATGTCTATCGCAGGGCTAGAACGCTACTGGCCGATTGACCCGGTGCCCGAGCTCTCATATGCTGGTCACTGCACTGTGTTCTGGTGCAGTCCGCCAATGGTCAGGCAGCCCGCGGGGCAGTCTCACTGCAGGCCGCGGTCGGTCATGCTGGCCAGGCATGTCACCCAAACCATGGCTTTGTTGTCGGACGCGTCGCGCACGGTACTGTCCACCAAATCCAATCCCTGTCCGTATCCGGAGTCCACCTACACATGACGAGCAGCACAGAGGCCACCTCGACCCCCAAGGTAGCGGTCAACGACATCGGTTCGGAGGAGGCCTTCCTCGCCGCGATCGACGAGACCATCAAGTACTTCAACGACGGCGACATTGTCGAAGGCACGGTCGTCAAGGTCGACCGAGACGAGGTTCTGCTCGACATCGGTTACAAGACCGAGGGCGTCATCCCGTCCCGTGAGTTGTCGATCAAGCATGACGTGGACCCGCACGATGTCGTCAAGGCTGGCGAGCACATCGAGGCTCTTGTCCTGCAAAAGGAGGACAAGGAAGGCCGGCTGATCCTGTCGAAGAAGCGGGCTCAGTACGAGCGCGCCTGGGGCACGATCGAGAAGGTCAAGGAAGAAGACGGCGTGGTCACCGGCACGGTGATCGAGGTCGTGAAGGGTGGCCTGATTCTCGACATCGGCCTGCGCGGCTTCCTGCCGGCCTCGCTGGTGGAAATGCGCCGGGTCCGGGATCTCCAGCCGTATGTGGGCAAGGAGATCGAGGCCAAGATCATCGAGCTGGACCGGAACCGGAATAACGTGGTGCTGTCTCGCCGTGCCTGGCTTGAGCAGACCCAGTCCGAGGTCCGGCAGAACTTCCTGAACACACTGCAGAAGGGCCAGATCCGCAAGGGCGTGGTGTCGTCCATCGTCAACTTCGGCGCGTTCGTCGACTTGGGCGGCGTGGATGGCCTGGTGCACGTGTCGGAGCTGTCGTGGAAGCACATCGACCATCCCGGCGAGGTCGTCGAGGTCGGCCAGGAGGTCACGGTTGAGGTGCTCGATGTTGACATGGACCGCGAGCGGGTGTCGCTGTCGCTGAAGTCGACGCAGGAAGACCCGTGGCAGCAGTTCGCCAGGACGCACCAGATCGGTCAGGTTGTGCCGGGCCGGGTCACCAAGCTGGTGCCCTTCGGCGCGTTTGTCCGGGTCGAGGAAGGCATCGAGGGCCTGGTGCACATCTCCGAGCTGGCTGACCGGCATGTGGAGATTCCCGAGCAGGTCGTGCAGGTGGGTGACGAGATCTTCGTCAAGATCATCGACATCGACCTGGACCGGCGGCGGATCAGCCTTTCGCTCAAGCAGGCCAACGAGGGCGGCGGCGGGGACGTGTCCGGCGAGGACTTCGACCCGACCCTGTACGGCATGCCGGCCGCCTATGACGAGCAGGGCAACTACCTCTACCCCGAGGGCTTCGATCCTGAGTCCGGCGAATGGCTGGAGGGTTTTGACAGCCAGCGCGAGGAATGGGAGCGGCAGTACGCCGAGGCGCGCGCCCGCTACGAGGCGCACCAGCAGCAGGTGGCCGACGCGCGCACCAAGGCCGACGCCGCAGCCGAGGAGGCCGGCGAGGAAGGCGAGGCTCGCGAGCACCACAGCTCCTCCAGCACTGACTCCGAGCGGGCCGGCACGCTGGCCTCAGACGAGGCGCTTGCAGCGCTCCGCGACAAGCTGTCTGGCGGCCAGAGCTGACCGCGAACAGTCCCTGGTACATGGCGATGGCGGGCTCCGGGTGCGACGCACCGGGCGCCCGCCATCGGCTTCTTCACTGAGGTGCTCAGGGTCGGGCTGACCGGCGGGATCGGGGCCGGCAAGAGCGAGGTGTCCAGGCGGTTGGCTGCTCAGGGCGCGGTCGTCATCGACGCCGACCTGATCGCCCGCGAAGTCGTCGCGCCTGGCACTGACGGGCTCGCCGAGGTAGTTGAGGCGTTCGGGCCGGGAGTTCTCGGTCCCGATGGCGATCTTGACCGGGTCGCTCTGGGTGACATCGTGTTCGCCGACCCGGAGAAGCTCGCGAAGCTCAACTCGATCGTGCACCCGCGAGTTGGCACCCGGATGCGAGAGCTGGAGGACGCCGCCAGCCCCGGCTCGGTGATCGTGCATGACGTGCCGCTGATCGCCGAGAACGGACTGGCTGACGCCTACGACCTGGTCGTCGTCGTCGACGTGCCGCCGCGGATCCAGCTCGACCGGCTGGTCCGGCTGCGCGGCATGAGCCGGGAGCAGGCACAGGCGCGGATGGCT
Organism: uncultured Actinomycetota bacterium; assembly: GCA_963831615.1. GTDB lineage: Bacteria > Actinomycetota > Actinomycetes > Streptosporangiales > Streptosporangiaceae > JAJYUU01. Next base: position 207,661 of record CAWHQU010000015.1, read on the forward strand.
GCCCAGGCGAGCCGGGAGCAGCGGCTGGCTATCGCGGGCATCGTGGTAGACAATTCCGGGTCGCTAACGGAGCTGGACCGTCAGGTCGGCGAGCTGTGGGGCGAGTTGCGGAAACGCACTCAGGTGCGGCCCGCTGGTTAGCCGGGCACCGCGTGCTTCGGCGCCCCCCTGATCTTGCGGCTCGCGACATCGGCTCCCGTTCTGCCGGTCAGGCAGAGCGCGACCAGCAGCAGCGCAAGGAAGACCAGGACCGCCGGGGCCAGCACGGTGTTGAGCGCGTTGAAGTCTCGCTGGAGCCAGGGCAGGTCGTTTGCTGGCGTGATGTTCCCGGGCAACTGGGCAATCGCTGCGACCGCGGCCCGGACGAGTGCAATCCAGTCCAGCCTGGTCGCCGGCATCATCGCCAGCAGCGGGAAGATCATGACGTCGTACCAGGTCCGTTGCTGGGGCGACAAGATCAGCCACGCCAGGATGAGCGCCAGCGCGGGCCTGACGGCCGGGAACCCTGCCGGGCCAGGCGGCATCCGCCAGAGCAGCAAGCCGGCGAGCACGACGCTGGCTGCAAGGGCCGCCTGATCGGCTCTGGTGAGCGTGCCGAACGACGGGGCGATCCGGGCCAGCAACTGCCACGGCTGATAGGTGCTGAATGCGCGCCCGGTCTCCGATGTAACGGCGGTGATCGCCAGCTTCCCGGCCAGCGCGTAGGTGGGTAGCACGACGGCGCATCCCCCGAGGGCCAGCCCGGCTAGCGCGCGCGGTGATCTGATAGCCGCGATCGCCAGGCCGAGTCCGATCAAGGCGAATGGCGCCTTGAGCACGATCGCGGTGCCGGCCAGCACACCTGCCAGCAGGCCATTCATGAAATCGGCTCGCCGGAAGGCAGCGACCGCCAGTACGCCGAAGATGACGCCGAGCACGTCGTTGTGCCCGCCCGCCATAACGGCCAGCAGCATCAGCGGGTTGGCCGTCCAGAGCAGGTGAGCCCGGGTCCGCCGGGCCGGATCGGACCGCAGCATCCGGTCCAGCGCCAGCGCGACAGCCAGGAAGGCCAGTGCGTTCCAGGCCTTCAGCCAGAACATCGTCTTCGCGCCGGAATCGCCGGCCAGTCCAGACGCCGCCTCCTGAGTCACTGTCATCAGCGGGCCGTACGGAGAAGGGTCGTTCTGCCAGTGCCTGGTCCTCAAACTGGCCACCGGATCGCCGGTGGCCGCGAAGTCCTTCGGCGTCATCTGGTACGGGCTGTAACCGCGAGCAGCGATCCGGCCGTAGACCGCGTCGTCCATCAGGTCCTTCGAGCCGATGGGCGGCAGGAGCATCAACCCGAGCACGGCGATCAGCGATCCCGCGATCAGGAGCTGGGGCCGGGGCTGCCAGCCGCGGCGGACCGCCAGCAGTCCCGCGGTCAGGCCGCCGGCGGCTGCAGCGACGGCCAGCCACAAGCACCAGGTCACGAGCCCGGATCCCGGCTGGCCATGGAGGTAGAACAGCGGCCACGGGAACCCGGACGGCAGGGCCGGGACTGCGGCCGACGGCCCGAGCAGCGCAACGGCACCGATCAGCGCCATGCTGATGGCGATCAGGACGAGCGAGAGCGCGGCCAGCACCAGCCGCCCCCGGCGCTTAGTGACCGGCCGGCGGCCCGACGGGCCGGCTGGCGCGTCTGCGCCCCTGGAACGAGCGGCAGGGGCGCGGCCCCGGGTGGCTGCCGCGCCGCCCTCAGGTGACAGCGGTGACAACATCGATGTGCTGGTCTCCCCGTCGCAGCGGACGTGCCAGTTAGGGTCGACGCTGCAGCTCGTACTCAACAGATTCTCAGTCGACCCTAGCTGGTTGGTCCGTTTTCAGGCGGTAAGAAGTCAGCTAGCCAGATCTACGCGAACCGGGGCTTTACGCGCAGATTACCGTTTGCGTCCCCGCGATTGTCAGCAGCTCCCCCTACAGTGGAATTCCAGCAGCAAGCCGAGGAGGTGCCATGCGCCCGGTGACCGACCTGCAGCGCAGGGTGGCCCCGTTCGAGGTCGTGACGGATATGGTCCCGGCCGGCGACCAGCCGACTGCCATCGCCGAGATGGAGAAGCGGATTGCCGGCGGCGCCAGGGACACAGTGCTGCTCGGCGCGACCGGGACTGGCAAGACAGCCACTGTCGCCTGGCTGGCCGAACGGCTTCAGCGGCCAGTCCTGGTCATGCTGCCGAACAAGACGCTCGCCGCCCAGTTCGCCAACGAGCTGCGGGAGATGCTGCCGAAGAACGCGGTTGAGTACTTCGTTTCTTATTACGACTATTACCAGCCTGAGGCGTACGTACCGCAGACCGACACCTACATAGAGAAGGACTCCTCGATCAACGACGAGGTCGACCGCCTCCGGCACTCGGCGACTAACTCGCTGCTCACCAGGCGCGACACGATCGTCGTGGCCTCGGTCTCATGTATTTACGGCCTCGGCACGCCGCAGGAGTACGTGGACCGGATGCTCCGGGTGAAGGTCGGCGACAGAATCGAGCGAGACGGGCTTCTCCGGCAGCTGGTCGGCATGCATTACAGCCGCAACGACCTGGCGTTCACCCGCGGCACGTTCCGGGTCCGCGGCGACACGATTGAGGTCATCCCGCAGTACGAGGAGCTCGCGGTCCGGGTCGAGATGTTCGGCGACGAGATCGAGCGGCTGATGACGCTGCACCCGCTAACCGGAGAGGTGATGAGCGAGGACGAGGAGCTGTACATCTTCCCTGCCTCGCACTACGTCGCCGGGCCGGAGCGAATGGAGCGGGCGATCGCCGGGATCGAGGCTGAGCTCGCTGACCGGCTGGCGGAGATGGAGCGGCTTGGCAAGCTGCTGGAAGCCCAGCGGCTCCGGATGCGCACCACCTACGACATCGAGATGATGCGCCAGGTCGGCAGTTGCTCGGGTATCGAGAACTACTCCCGGCACATCGACGGCCGGGAGGCAGGCAGCCCGCCGAACACGCTGCTTGATTTCTTTCCCGAGGATTTCCTGCTGGTCGTAGACGAGTCGCACAACACCGTGCCGCAGATCGGCGCGATGTATGAGGGCGATGTGTCCAGGAAGCGAGTCCTGGTCGAGCACGGTTTCCGGCTCCCGAGCGCCATCGACAACCGCCCGCTGACCTGGGACGAGTTCTGCGACCGGATCGGCCAGACGCTCTATCTGTCCGCGACGCCGGGGCCCTACGAGCTGCGTCAGGCTGGCGGCGAAGTAGTCGAGCAGGTCATCAGGCCGACCGGCCTGGTGGATCCGCAAGTGATCATCAAGGCGACGAAGGGGCAGATCGACGACCTGGTCGGCGAAATCAGGGACCGGGCCGAGAAGTCCGAGCGGGTGCTCGTCACGACGCTGACCAAGAAGATGGCCGAGGACCTCACCGATTACCTGCTCGAGCTGGGCATCAGGGCTCGGTACCTGCACAGCGAGGTAGACACCCTGCGGCGGGTGGAGCTGCTGCGCGAGCTCCGGCTGGGTGAATACGACGTCCTGGTCGGCATCAACCTGCTGCGGGAGGGCCTGGACCTGCCCGAAGTCTCACTGGTGGCGATCCTGGATGCAGACAAGGAAGGATTCCTGCGGTCGGGCACGTCGCTGATTCAGACCATCGGGCGCGCCGCCAGGAACGTCTCGGGCCAGGTCCACATGTACGCCGACAAGGTCACCCCCTCGATGCAGCGGGCAATCGACGAGACTAACAGGCGCCGGGACCGGCAGATCGCTTACAACCGCGCGCATGGCGTGGACCCGCAGCCGCTGCGGAAGCGGATCGCGGACATCCTGGACCAGCTGGCCAGGGAAGATGCGGACACGGAGCAGCTGCTCGGCGGATCGGGGCGACAGCAGAGCCGGGGCAAGGCACCGGTGCCGGGCACCTCGTCCAGGGCGCGCGCTGCAGCGGCCGCCGCGGCGGCGGGGGAGCGGGGCTCCGGCCCGGCGCGCGCCGACCTGGCCGCGCTGATTGCCGAGCTGACCGAGCAGATGCACGTGGCCGCTGCCGAGCTGCAATTCGAGGTGGCAGCCAGGATCCGGGATGAGATCCGCGAGCTCAAGCACGAGCTACGCGGCATGCAGGCGGCCGGCGTCTGACCAGGCGGGCCGTGTTGTCAGTCATAAGCCGGGCGTAAGCCGGGCCTGCCGGTCATAAGCCGGTGCCCAGCAAACGCTCAGGCTGGCCACGGGCGTAGTGTCAAAAGATGCTGGCGAGCCTGGTGGCCGCGATCATTGCTGCCCTGTGCTACGGGATCGCTTCGGTGATGCAGGCGATCTCAGTGCGAGCCGCCAGCCGCCGCACCGCCGAGGTAGCTGGCGGCGGCGGAGAGGGCGTTGACCCCGGCCTGCTGGTCCGGCTCCTCCGCCAGGGCCTCTTCCTCGTCAGCATCGCGATCGACCTGGTTGGTTTCCTGGCCCAGCTGGTGGCCCTGCGGCGGCTGCCGATTTTCGCCGTCCAGGCGATCATCGCGGCCAATCTTGCCGTCACCGCAGTGTTCGCGGCCTGGCTCATGAAGATGCGCCTCGAACGGCGCGAGTGGCTCGCGGTGGCCGGGGTGGTGATCGGCGTAGCGTTGCTTGCGCTATCGACCGGCGCCCAGGGCGCCAAGCATGTGGGTTCGGAGTTCGAGCTTGGCCTGATCCTGGCCGTGGTTGCGGTCGGGCTGTGTGGTTTCGCGGTGGCCCGGCTCCCCAACCCGGTCCGCACGCCGGCCCTCGGCGCTATTGCCGGCCTCGGTTACGCGGTGCTCGCTGTCTCGGCCAGGATCCTGCCGGGCTTCTCGCCGCTGCAGCTGCTCAAGAGCCCGGCAACGTACACGCTCGTCGCCGCCGGAATCGTGTCGTTCCTGATCTACGCCACCGCACTGGAAGGCGGCAGCGTCACGATCGCGACGGCTGGCGTGGTGCTGGCCGAGACGTTGCCGCCTGCCGTGGTCGGCGTGCTGTTCCTGGGCGACTCCACCAGGCACGGCCTCGCCGCGGTCGGAGCGGTCGGGTTCGGGCTCGCAGTGCTGTGCGCGCTGGCGCTGGCACGATTCGGCGAGGCGGGCGAAGGCCAGCAGGACACGGCCAAGGCGGAGCCCGGCAACCTGAGCCCGTCGGTGGGCCACCGGGCCGCATTAAAGCGCCGCGAGCTGCCCGACCAGGGCTGAAGCTGCCCGGCCGGAGCGTAAACCCGGATCCTCAAGGCCGTCATATCGCCGCTGACCACCGCCGATTGCGGCTCTAGCCATCTAAATGCGGTATTCCGCGCCAATCGCGGCGCCGTGTTTGCCCAGCCAGAGGCCGTGCGCCTGATATTCTGATACCCCGTGGGCGAGCGGGTTTCCGCCGGATCTGACCACGGGAGGGTCATTGACGATATCGGCATATACGTCACGGCCAGCGACGACTAGGCATCTTTTCGTCACCGGGGGCGTTGCCTCCAGCCTCGGCAAGGGCCTCACGGCATCAAGCATCGGCAGATTGCTCAAGCTGCGCGGGCTCCGGGTGAGCATGCAGAAGCTCGACCCCTATCTGAACGTGGATCCCGGCACCATGAATCCGTTCCAGCATGGTGAGGTTTTCGTCACCGATGACGGCACGGAGACAGACCTCGACGTCGGGCACTACGAGCGATTCCTTGACATCAGGCTGCCGGGGTCAGCCAACGTCACGACCGGGCAGATCTACTCCCGGGTCATCGCCAAAGAGCGCCGCGGCGATTACCTCGGCGACACAGTGCAGGTCATCCCGCACATCACGAACGAGATCAAGGCACGGATCCGGGAGATGGCGGGCCCGGAAACCGACGTGGTCATCACCGAAGTCGGCGGCACGGTGGGTGACATCGAGTCGCAGCCGTTCCTGGAAGCGATCCGGCAGATCCGGCACGAGATCGGCCGGGACCGCTGCTTCTTCCTGCACGTCTCGCTGCTGCCGTATATCGGGCCGTCCGGTGAGCTCAAGACCAAGCCCACCCAGCACTCGGTCGCGGCGCTGCGCAGCATCGGCATCCAGCCGGACGCGATCGTGTGCCGGTCCGACCGGCCGATCAGCGACGGGCTGAAGCGCAAGATCAGCCTCATGTGCGACGTCGACGAGGAGGCCGTGGTGTCGGCACCGGACGCGCCGTCGATCTACGACATCCCCAAGGTGCTGCACGCCGAGGGGCTGGATGCCTACGTGGTGCGCCGGCTCGGGCTGCCCTTCAGGGATGTGGACTGGACCGACTGGGACGGCCTGCTGCGGCGCGTGCACCGGCCTGCCAGGTCGGTCACGATCGCGCTGGTCGGCAAGTACGTGGACTTGAAGGATGCCTACCTGTCACCTGCGGAGGCGCTGCGCGCGGGCGGGTTCGCCCACGACGTCCGCGTCAATATCCGGTGGGTAACGAGCGACGACTGCCAGACAGCCGAGGGCGCAGCCCGGCAGCTATCCGACGTGGACGGCATCCTTGTGCCCGGCGGATTCGGGGTACGCGGCATCGAGGGCAAGATCGGCGCAGTTCGGCACGCCCGCGAGAACGGGATCCCGATCCTCGGCCTCTGTCTTGGCTTGCAGTGCATGGCCATCGAGGTGGGCAGGGACCTGGCCGGGCTGGAGAACGCCAACAGCGCCGAGTTCGACCCTGATACCAAGTACCCGGTCATCGCCACGATGGCAGACCAGGAAGACGTGGTGGCCGGCGAGCGGGACATGGGCGGGACCATGCGACTCGGGCTGTACCCGGCCGTCCTGGCCGAGGGCAGCCTGGTCCGCGAGTTGTACGGCGAACCCGTCGTGGAGGAGCGGCACCGGCACCGGTATGAGGTCAACAACGCCTACCGGGCGCAGTTGGAGGAAGTCGGCCTGATCTGCTCCGGGCTGTCGCCGGACGGTCGGCTGGTGGAATTCGTCGAGCTGTCGCGTGAGGTCCATCCGTTCTTTGTGGCGACACAGGCCCATCCGGAACTGCTGTCGCGGCCCACCCGGCCGCATCCGTTGTTCAGCGGCCTGGTTTCAGCTGCGCTCGAGCGCAGCCGGTCAGCCGAGGTCGTCTCGGCCGCTGCGGCGCGCCCAGTGGCTAGCGCCTGAGAAGCCGCATGGCGCCGCTGCGGGATGAACCCGGCGACTGGCCGGTGGCGGGATCGGCTGTGCTGGCCAGGGGCAGGATCGTCACGCTGAGGCAGGACGAGGTGCAGCTGCCCGACGGTGAGCTAGTCGTGCGCGAGGTGGTCGAGCATCCTGGCGCGGTGGCGATCGTCGCTCTCGATTCGGCGGACCGGGTGCTCATGATCCGCCAGTACCGGCACCCGGTTCGCTCGATGCTCTGGGAGCTGCCGGCCGGCTTGCGGGATGTGGCGGGCGAACTGCCCCTGGAGACAGCGCGCCGGGAGCTGGTCGAAGAGACTGGCTACCAGGCCACCGACTGGCAAGTGCTGGCCGACTACCTGTCGTCACCGGGCATCAGCACCGAGCGCATCCGGGTCTACCTGGCCCGCAATCTGACAATGGTTCCGGCGCGTGAGCACGAGTATGTTCGGCAGCACGAGGAGGCTTACCTGACAGTGGACTGGCTTCCGCTGGATGATGCCGTCCGGGCTGTCCTGGCTGGGGACTTGCATAACGGCGTCGCGATTGTGGGTATCTTGGCCGCGTATGCGGCTCATGGGGCAGGCTTCCGGGCGCTTCGTCCGGCTGGTGAGCGGCAGAGTCAATGATCACGGCCACCGCCGTAGCGGCGGGCACCATCCGGCAAAGGGCCGGGCAGTTCGGCACGCGAGGAAGGACACAAGGCCAATGAAGGTCGGCGTTCCTAAGGAAGTCAAGAATCACGAGTATCGCGTGGCGATCACGCCCGCCGGGGTGCACGAGCTGGTCCGTGCCGGGCACGAGGTATACGTCCAGCAGAACGCGGGCACCGGCTCCTCGATCCCGGACGAGGATTTCGTGGCGGCCGGCGCCTCGATCTTGCCGTCGGCCGACGATGTCTGGCAGGCAGGCGAACTGGTCCTGAAGGTGAAGGAGCCGGTAGCCGAGGAGTACCACCGGATGCGCAAGGATCAGGTGCTCTTCACCTACCTGCACCTGGCAGCCAGCCGGCCGTGCACGGACGCGCTGCTGGAGTCTGGCATCACCGCGATCGCGTATGAGACCGTCCAGATGCCCGATGGCTCGCTGCCGCTGCTGGCTCCGATGTCAGAGGTCGCCGGTCGGATGGCGCCCCAGGTCGGCGCGCACCACTTGCAGCGTGACGGCGGCGGCCGGGGCGTGCTGATGGGTGGCGTATCCGGTGTGTACGCGGCGAAGGTCGTCGTGCTCGGGGCCGGCGTGTCCGGCATGAGCGCCGCGGTGATCTCCCTCGGCATGCAGGCCGAGGTGCTGCTGGTGGACAAGAACATCGCCAGGTTGCGTCAGGCAGACGCCATTTACCAGGGCCATTGCCAGACTGTCGCCTCGAACCTCTATGAGATCGAGCGCGCCGTGATCGACGCTGATCTGGTCATCGGTGCAGTGCTGGTGGCGGGCGCGAAGGCTCCGATGCTGATCTCCAACGACCTTGTGGCGCGGATGAAGCCGGGGTCGGTGCTGGTCGACATCTCGATCGACCAGGGCGGCTGCTTCGAGGACAGCCATCCGACCACTCATGCTGACCCGACCTACCGGGTGCACGACTCGGTGTTCTACTGCGTGGCGAACATGCCCGGTGCGGTGCCGCACACGTCGACGTATGCGCTGACCAACGTGACGCTCCCGTACGTGGTCGAGATCGCCAATCGCGGCTGGCGCGAGGCGCTGCGCCACGACCCGTCGTTCGCACCCGGCCTGAACACCCACGAGGGCAACCTCACCTGCGCGCCGGTCGCCGAGGCGCACCACTTGCCAGCTGTCAGCCTTGCGGAGGTACTCAGCTGACCACCTTCGCCCGGGCTATCGGGCGCTATCTCGACCACCTGGCGGTGGAGCGCGGCCTCGCCGAGCACACGCTGCAGGCCTACCGCCGCGACCTGCGGCGTTACGCTGCGACCTTAACCGCTGCCGGGCGGACGGAGATCGAGCACGTCAGCACCGAGGATGTCGCAGACTTCCTGGCCGGCCTCAGGGAAGGGGACGAGAACCATCCGCCGCTGGCGGCGAGCTCGGCCGGGCGCACAGTTGTCGCCGTCCGCGGACTGCACGCGTTCGCGCTGGCCGAAGGCCTGACTGACCTCGATCCGGCGAAGGCGGTCCGGCCGCCAGCTCCGCCCCGGCGCCTGCCGAAGGCCATCTCGATCGACGACGTTGAGCGGCTGCTGGCAGCGGCCGGGATGGGCCAGGCGGGGCTGCGGGACCGGGCGCTGCTCGAGCTGCTCTACGGCACTGGCGCGCGCATTTCCGAGGCCGTCGGGCTTGACGTCGACGACCTCGAGCTATCCGGCGAATCACGGTCCGCATCAGTGGCCGGGATCGTCAGACTGAGCGGCAAGGGCGGCAAGCAGCGACTGGTTCCGGTAGGCAGTTTCGCCAGGGACGCGGTGAACGCCTACCTGGTCCGTGCGCGCCCGGCGCTGGCTGCGGCGTCCGGCCGCGGTCAGCCGAGCCCGGCGCTGTTCCTGAATGCCCGCGGCGGCCGGCTCACCCGGCAGGGAGCCTGGGGCGCGCTGCGGGCGGCGGCGACCAGGGCAGCGCTGGCCGAGGTTTCGCCGCATGTGCTGCGGCACTCCTTTGCCACTCATCTGCTGGACGGCGGCGCAGATGTCCGGGTCGTCCAGGAATTGCTCGGGCATGCTTCGGTGACGACGACGCAGGCCTACACGCTCGTCACGGTGGACAAGCTGCGAGAGGTGTATGCCGCGGCACATCCACGCGCCGTCGGGTAGCGGGCAACGATCAGCGCGCGCAGCAGGGCTGGCAGCAGGCGGGACGCTCGGCCTGGGCGGGCGACGGTGCCTGGGAGCAGACAACGAAGGCGCGCGAGCGGGAGGCCCTTGTCCCGCAAGGGGCGCTCAAGCTGGCACCAGGTCGAGAAGGGCTCGCCGTAATCGGTCGGACGGCCGAGAGCGATCTTCTTGACCTCGGCCCGCTCGGCGGCGCTGAACTTGGGCGGCCGGCCCCCGGCGTATTTGGGGGCCAAGGATCGAAGCCGTCGCGGTTGAAGTTATGGATCACCTCTCTCACCCGGTCTTCTGAGGTGAAGGCGATCTTGGCGATGGCCGGGACATTGATGTGCTGGGCGCTCCACAGCACGATCTGGGCTCTTCGCCATCGCACCACCGAGCCCGAGCCCCGCCGGATGATCGAGAGGAGCTTGTTCCCCTCCTCGTTGGAGATGTCTCTGACCGCAACGCGCTCTGCCATGCCCCACTTTGCGCGACCTGGGGCAGTTCAACTCGGAGCGACACCGTGCGGTTCTGTAGCCTCAGAACTCCAGTCCCCCTAGCGCGGCCGCCGGACTACGACCAGAGTTCAGCCCGGCGCGACCACCAGGTCTCGGCGGCGGTCATCGCGCCTTCGGCCTCGTGGATGCCGTTGCCCACGAGCCCTGCGGTGGCAGCCCAGTGCAGGGGTATAAGGGCTACAGCCCCGGGGAGCCATCGGTGCTCGTCGCGGGTCAGCGGTTCCGGAGCCGTGCTTTCATAGGCGTCGAGCAGTCGTCGCGGCTCGAGCAATTCGCCGCCCGGTGCGACCTGGTGCAGGCTGCCCGCGATGTCGTACAGCCGCTCCCTGACCCTCGCGAAATCCAGGTCGAAGGTGGCCCATGAGCCGTCTGACAGTTCTCCCGCGTTGCCCAATTTGTAGTCCCCATGAATCGGAGCGCATGGCAGTTCGACCTCCTTCCAGAGCTTGGAGAGCTCGCCAGTCAGTTGGCGCATCCGATGCACGACCGGCTCGCTGCGGGGTCCGAGCCTGCGGCGTGTGAAGCCGACCGAGTAACGCAGCTGGCCGAAGGTTCTGTGGTCGTCGAGGGGTTCGGGCGGACTGGGCTCCCAGACTGCTTTGAGCGCAGTGTGAACCCGTCCGAGCTCCTCGAATAGGCGGACGTAGGAGTCCTCGTCCGTCCGTGGCTGCACGTGATCGATGAACTCCTCAAGCTCAGCCCAACGATCAGCGACCCTCAGGAGGTCGCAGCCGGAAATCGGAATCGGCCGAGCGACGCGGACTTGCGTCCGCTGGAGCCGTTCCCGCAAGCGCCGCAGTCCCGCGACTCGCCCGCGGCGGACCCAGGGCCTGTGAACCCGGAGGACAACCGGCGGCTCAGCGTCTATCCGCAGGTTGAGGTTGAATCCACCGCCGATGTCTGCCCATCCCGCCCCGCGCGCGACGCGGTCGATCAGGGCCGAGACGGCCGGATCATCTGGGCTGGCTCTAGGTCCAAACCAGCGCGGCAAGGCAGGGGGAGAGGTCGAAGCTTCGATTCCGGTCACGGCAATGGCCCGCCAGCGCACCCGACGGAGGGTCCGCCGGCGAACCCATCCTCCTCGACGCGGGTCGATCGTGCCACGCATGTGCCGGTAGGCGACAGGGCGAACGTTGGATGACGCGGCACTAGACGGGGTCTGAGCGCGCAGTGCTAGCGATTGGCGCGGTTCAAAACTCATCGCGATCCCGCAATGGCGACGGCGGCTACAGATTTCTCGGGCGCAGATCTTCCTTATAACCCATATCGTCTGTTGCTAACGGAACCCAGCAACTATGATCTTCTAACTGCGGCTTACACAGGACTAATGGCCGCGACGAACGCCACCCGCAATCACAACCCACCCGACGGGCAAAGGGGAGGACCAGAGTGACGGTGCTGCATGGCGGCCAGAACCCGGTGACCGAGATCAGGCGAGGCGCGACCGCTCCGCAGCCCGCGAGGAGAATCAGATGACGGATCAGTCAGCAGCCCTCACCGGAACGCCCGCCACCCTGAAGCCACGACTCGAGCCCGATGCTATCGGTGTTGCGCAGGACACCGTCATCGGCATGGCATCGTCAGCTCCCGCGGCCACGATCGGGCTAACGCTGGCGGTGCTGGTGGCGACAACGGCCTACGGCAGCGGCCCGATTTTGCTGCTCACCGCTATTCCGATGCTGATCATCGCTAACGCTTACCGCCGGTGCAACATGTGGAACGCCAACTGCGGAGCGTCATTCGAGTGGGTCGGCCGGGCAATCAACCCGTACCTGGGCTTCCTGACCGGCTGGTTCATGGTCGTTGCCTACATCATCGGAACCGTCGCCGAGATCCTGCTGCTCGGTCCGTCAGTGCTCGCCGTGTTCGGCTCCACGTCCACCAACACCTGGGCCTGGATCGGTATCGGTACGGCGGTCGGCGCCGTAATGCTGGTGATCGCCATCGTCGGCATCCGCATCACGGCCCGTGCGCAGGTCGGGATGGCACTGATCGAGTACCTCATCCTCATCGGGCTGTCCGTCGCTGGTCTGGTCTTCGTGCTATCACATCACGCCGGCACGCTGCCGATCACCCGCGGCTGGTTCAGCGTCACCGGCATCAACGGCAAGGGCAGCGCCCTTGGCGGGTTCTTGATCGCGGTGTTCGTGTACGGCGGCTGGGACGGGACGCTGTACGTGAACGAGGAAGTCAAACACCGCCGGGTTAACCCCGGCCGGGCGGCCATCATCGCTGTCGCCTTGCTCGCGGTCATTTACACGCTCGCACAGGTCGGCCTGCAGGGCGTCGTCTCGCCGAAGCTGCTGCAAGCAAACCAGGCAAATGCGCTGGTGTACGTCGCCCAGGCGCTCGGCGGCGGGTTCTGGGCAAAGATGATGGCGCTTGCCATCGCGCTTTCGGTGATCGCGACCACCGGCACTGGCATCGTGCTGGCCGCGCGGATTGCCTACGGGATGGGCAGCTACCGGGCTCTGCCGGGCGTTCTGGCAACTGTCTCGCGCCGGTTCGCGACACCGGCGATCGCCAGCGTCGTGGTCGGGGTATTGCTGATCGGGATCTTCTGGGTGTACATGCTGGCCACGTCTGTGGAGAACGCGTTCTATGACGTGATCGATACCACCGGCTTGCTGTTCGCGATCTTCTACGTAATGACGGCGCTAGCGACGATCGTCTATTACCGGCGGCGGGTGATCGGCAGTGTGCGGGACTTCTTCATACTCGGCGTGCTCCCGCTTGGCGCTGCCGGTTTCCTCGGCTGGATGTTCGAGCAGTCGTTGCAGACCCAGGCTTCGTGGGCTGAGCGATGGTCGCTGATCGGAATAGTCGCCCTCGGGGTCGTTCTCATGCTGACCGCCCGGTTCTTCATGCGCTCGCCTTTCTTCCAGATGCCGCGAGAGAGCGAGGCTGCCCGCCACGGGGCCCACGGATAGCCGAGCCGGACTTCTTCAAGATCAAGCGGGAGAGCTGGAAGCCGGGAGAGAACTAAGGCTCGCTGACAGCCGGACGACGGCGGAGACTCTGGTTATAAGGAGTCTCCGTCGTCGTCGTTCGCCGCCGGGGCGGGACGTAGCGTGCAGCACTGGCGCGCTAGTGCCCGTTCCCGTTATCGGTATCAGCCGGAGACTTCCGGTCACAATGCGCATGCGAGTCATTTGAACCGGCAACGGTGCGCCGGCTTGCCGGCCTGGGACGCAGCCCCTAGAGTCCGTGTTCCAGTGAGCGCATTCCGCGCTAGCCGCCGGGAGGTGCGGTAGCTGTGTCAGCATCCCAAATCCTCGAGGTTAGGCCCGGTCTGGTCGGACCGACCGGGCGGCCGGTGCCGGTGTTCCCCGAACCGGAGCCGATCGTCGTGCACGGGCCAGCGCGCATCGCGGCCGTCTGCAACCAGAAGGGCGGCGTCGGGAAGACCACGACGACCATCAATCTCGGCGCGGCGCTAGCCGAGCATGGCCGCCGCGTCCTGCTGGTCGACTTCGACCCGCAGGGAGCGCTGTCAGTCGGCCTCGGCGTGCAACCGCACGAGCTGGACGCGACCGTCTACAACCTGCTGCATGGAGCGCCGCCTGACTGCGCATGACGTGATCATCAGGACCCGGGTCGAGGGCATGGACCTGATGCCGAGCAACATCGACCTGTCTGGTGCTGAGGTCCAGCTCGTGCACGAGGTCGGCCGCGAATTCGTCCTCGGCCGGGTCTTGCAGCCGGTGATTCCTGACTACGACGTCATCCTGATCGACTGCCAGCCGTCGCTGGGCCTGCTGACCGTCAATGCCCTGGCTTGCGCCGACGGCGTGCTGGTTCCGCTGGAGTGCGAGTACTTCGCGCTACGCGGAGTGGCGCTGCTGATGGAGACCATCGACAAGGTGTCCTCGCGGCTGAGCCCTAAGCTTGCCATCGACGGACTGCTCGCGACCATGTACGACTCCCGCACCCTGCACACCAGGGAAGTGCTGGCGGGAGTCGTCCAGGGGTTCGGTGACCTGGTCTTCCACACCGTCATCAGCCGGACGGTGCGCTTCCCTGACGCTACGGTGGCTGGAGAGCCGATAACCAGGTTCGATCCTGCGTGCAACGGCGCCAGCTCGTACCGTGAGCTGGCCAAGGAGGTACTGGATAGGTGGCGTCAGGGCGTTCCCGCGGGTCCCGTTCGCGCCGGGTAAGCCTGCCAGGAGTCGCAGAGCTGCTGCGGCCGCCGGCGCCGAGTCCGGCACCAAGTGAACGGCAAGCGAGCGGCAGGGAAAGCCACCCACAGAAGATCACTGTCTATATGTCCGGAACCTGAGCTGATTGACCTGGAACGGGCGCGGCTGGCGTTGCGGTCCTACGGCATCTCCGTCGATCGCGGCCGGATCGTGCGGGAGGCGATCACGGTGCTGATCGCCGACCTGGACGCACGTGGCGAGAACAGCCTTCTCGCGCAGCGACTGCGCGAGAGCACGTGACGGACACCGATAATCTGAGCGACGCGGAGGAGACGGGAGCGCCGGACGGCGCAGGCGGCTTCCAGGTGCATCTCGACGTCTTCGAGGGCCCGTTCGACCTGCTGCTCGCGCTCATCTCCAAGCACAAGCTGGACATCACCGAGATAGCGCTGTCCAGCGTGACCGACGAGTTCATCGGCTACATCCGGGCACTGGCCGGCGGCTGGGACCTGGACCAGGCCAGTTACTTCCTTGTTGTCGCCGCGACCCTGCTGGACCTGAAGGCTGCACGGCTGCTGCCTTCCGGTGAGGTCGATGACGAGGAGGACCTGGCGCTGCTGGAGGCCAGGGACCTGCTCTTCGCCCGGCTGCTGCAGTACCGGGCGTATAAGGAGGTGGCAGGCGTGTTCGCCGGGCGGCTCGCCGCCGAAGGGCGCCGGTACCCGCGGCGGGTGGCGATGGAGCCGCGGTTCGCCGAATTGCTGCCGGAGGTGCTGATCGGCATCGGGGCAGCCGAGTTCGCCGCGATCGCCGCGCGGGTGCTGGCGCCGCGCAAGCCGCCGACGGTCTCCACCGCGCATCTGCACGTCCCGCGGACATCGGTGCGCGAGCAGGCTGAGATACTGCTGGCAAGGCTGCGGAGCTCTGCGCCGGGCGACCTTCCGGCAGCTCATCGCCGACTGTGCCGGAACCTACGAGGTCGTGGCACGGTTCCTGGCGCATGCTGGAGCTGTACCGGGACGGCCTGGTCAGCCTGGATCAGGTAGTCCCGCTCGGCGACCTCTACCTGACCTGGACAGACCATGGCGAGCACGGCGTTCAACATGATCACGAGGAATACGATGGATAACGGGTCAGCTCAGGGCGAGCCTGATCGTCAGCCGGACCTCGCGCCGGACCAGTTGTCATGGCCTGTTGTCGGGCCCGACGATTTGGCCGGGCCGGTTGCTGAGCCGGATCTCGGGCCGGATGAGCTGGCTGGGCTGGAGTCAGGGCTGCGGATGAGCCTGGAAGCGGTGCTACTGGTCGCCGACGAGCCGGTGACGGAGGCTACGCTGGCCGAGGTCACCCGGCGGCCGGAGTCTGACGTCGGGGCGGCGCTGCGTGACCTGGCCGCCGGGTACACCGCCGAGCAGCGCGGTTTCGACCTGCGCGAGGTCGCGGGCGGCTGGCGGCTGTACACCAGGGACGAGTGCGCCGCCGTCGTCGAGCGGTTCGTCAGCGACGGGCAGGAGATCAGGCTTACCCAGGCTGCGCTGGAGACGCTGGCAGTGGTCGCGTACCGGCAACCGGTGAGCCGGGCGCGGGTGTCCGCTGTCCGTGGTGTCAACTGCGATGGCGTCATGCGCACGCTTGTGCTGCGCGGACTGGTCGAGGAAGCCGGCAGCGATCCGGAGACCGGCGCGATCCTGTTCCAGACAACCGGCTATTTCCTCGAGCGACTCGGCCTGGCCCGGCTGTCTGACCTGCCGGACCTGACCCCGTTCCTGCCTGACCACCTCGACGAGGAACTGGACTTCGGCCATGACGCCGCGCGGTAGCCGGCCCGATCGCGGTGGGCCAGATCGCGGTCTCAGCGCCGCGGACCTTGCCCGGGCAAGGGCCGCGGCGGCAAGCCTCGGTCCGGACTTCGACTCTGACGAGGGCTGGGATGACGCCGCAGCGCCCGGCGAGCGGGACTCGCTCACCGACGTGCCCGGCGGTGTCCGCCTGCAGAAAGTGCTGGCAGCGGCAGGTGTCGGCAGCAGGCGGCACTGCGAGGAGCTGATCGGAGCCGGCCGGGTGGAGGTCGACGGCGAGGTGGTGCGCCGGTTCGGTGCCAGGGTGGATCCTAAGCATCAGGTCATCAGGGTGGATGGCCGGCGGATCCCGGCGAGCGAAGACCTGGTCTACGTGGCGCTGAACAAGCCGGCTGGCGTGCTCACATCGATGTCGGACAGCCGCGGGCGCAAGACCATGACGGACCTGCTCGGTGACACTGCCGAACGGCTGTTCCACGTAGGCCGGCTGGACTACGACACCGAGGGCCTGATGCTGCTGACAAACGACGGCGAACTCGCGCACCGGCTCACCCACCCGCGGTTCGGCGTGCCGAAGACTTACCTCGCGGATGTGCCGGGCCCGGTGCCGAAGGACCTGGGCCGGCAGTTGATGTCGGGCATCGAGCTGGAGGACGGCGTCGGCAGCGCGGACAAGTTCCGGGTGGTGGAACAGGTGAGCGGCCGCGCGCTGGTGGAGATTACGCTGCATGAGGGTCGCAAGCACATTGTCAGGCGGATGCTCGCGGCCACCGGGCACCCGGTGAGCAGGCTGGTGCGGACTCAGGTGGGGCCGGTTTCGCTCGGCACGCTGCGACCAGGCACGACCAGACCGCTGACGACGAAGGAAATCGGCGACCTTTATGCGGCGGTGGGGCTGTAGCACCCGCCCAAGCCAGCCAGGCATGTCGAAGACGTCAGCAGGACCAGGAGGAGAACAAGTGGCTGTCCGTGCAGTCCGCGGCGCTGTCCAGGTAGCCGGGAACGACCGGTCGGAAGTCCTGACGGGTACCGCCGAACTGGTTACTGAAGTGATGAATCGCAATGAGCTGAGCACTGACGATGTCATCAGCGTCATCTTCACCGCGACACCCGACCTGAACGCCGAGTTTCCCGCTCTTGCCGCGCGCAAGCTGGGCTTTCAGGAAGTACCGCTGCTGTGCGCCGCCGAGATCGCCGTGCCGGGCGCAATGCCGCACGTCGTGCGGCTGATGATGCACGTCGAGACGGCCAAGCCGCGGTCCGCGGTGCAGCACGTGTACCTGCGGGGCGCTGCGGCGCTGCGGCTGGATATCGCCCAGTGACTCCTCCTGACCCGGCCGAGCGCGTACCTGGCGAGCCGCCCGCCACACCACCCGAGCCGCCTGCCACACCACCCGAGCCGCCTGCCACACCACCCGAGCCGCTCGCCAGCGTTGTCGTGGTGGGGACGGGCCTCATCGGCACGTCGGTTGCGCTGGCACTGCGCGAGCGGGGCATTAGCGTGTGGCTGGCCGATCGCGACCTGGCGGCTGCGCGCCTGGCTGCCGACCTCGGTGCTGGTCAGCCGCTGCCAGCTGACGGAGTACCCGGCGGGCCGGCAGACGTGGCCGTGCTCGCGGTCCCGCCTGCCGCAGTCGCCGATCAGCTGAAGGCCGCTCAGTCACGCCGCCTGGCGCGCTGCTACACCGACGTGGCAAGCGTCAAGGAGCTGCCGCTGGCCGGCGCCTCGGGCGCTCGGCTGTGACCTTGGCAGCTACGTTCCCGGCCATCCGCTCTCCGGGCGGGAACGGTCCGGTCCGGCGGCAGCGAAGGCGGACCTGTTCGTCGGTCGTCCGTGGGTTCTCTGCCCGCAGCCGGAAAACGATGAGAAAACCCTTCTTCTGGTAACGGGGCTGGCACGGGCCTGTGGTGCCGTGCCGATCCAGGCGGAGGCGGCTGAGCACGACGAGTGGGTGGCGCTGGTATCGCACGCTCCTCATGTGGTAGCAGCGGCAATGGCGGCCAGGCTCGAGCAGGCCCCGGAGCACGCGCTCGCTCTGGCCGGCCAGGGCCTGCGGGATGTCACGCGGATCGCGGCATCGGGCACGGAAATGTGGCTGCAGATCCTGACCGCCAATGCCGGGCCGGCAGGAGCAGTGCTCCGCGCGGTTGCCGCGGACCTGGCTGCGGCCGCGGACGCGCTCGACTGGCTGGCGTCGGGCGACGAGCAGGCTGCCAAGCAACTGGCCGACCTGCTGGAACGAGGGATCTACGGAGTCGGGCGCCTGCCCGGCAAGCATGGCGGGCCGCCGCGGGGATTCGCTCCCGTGCAGGTCGTCATCCCCGACCAGCCCGGCGAGCTCGCGCGGCTGTTCCAGGCGGCAGGCGCGGCTGGCATCAACATCGAGGACATTACGATCGAGCACTCGCCTGGCCTGCCAGTGGGCGTAGCGGAACTGTGGGTCCGGCCCGACGGAGTCGGCCGGCTGTCTGAGGCGCTGGCGGCCAGCGGCTGGCCCGTTCGCCGGTAGCCTTACCTGGTGACGGAATCAGCTGCCTGGATGGTATCGACCTGTGTGGACGAAATGGAACGTTATGCCGGGCAGCCTGGGCCGGTAATCGCGATGGATGGCCCGGCCGGCTCGGGCAAGTCGACTGCGGCTCGCCGGGTCGCGTCCGAGCTTGGCCTCCGCTACCTGGACACCGGCGCAATGTACCGGGCGCTGACCTGGTGGCTCCAGCGCCAAGGCGTGGACCTGACCGACACCGTGGCGGTGCTGGCGCGGATGCGCGAGCCGCGGATCATGGTCGGGACCGACCCTGCGGCGCCGGACGTCACGGTCGACGGGCAAGACGTGGCAACGGCGATCAGGACCCGCGAGGTGTCCAACTCGGTCAGCACGGTGGCCGCGATCCCGCAGGTCCGCCAGTTGCTGATCGGCATGCAGCGGGAGATCATCGCCGACGCTGTCGCGGCAGGCGCTGGGATCGTGGCAGAAGGCCGCGACATCGGTACTGTTGTCGCTCCCGATGCCACCGTGAAGGTGTACCTCACCGCCAACGAGGATGTGCGCGCGGAGCGGCGCACCGCCGATCTGGCCGCCGACCCGGCTGCGACGCTCGACAGCACCAGGCGCGAGCAAGCGCTCCGCGATGAGCGCGATGCCGCCCAGATGGTGATGGCTGATGACGCTGTCAAGATCGACGCCAGCGGACTCGGCCCCGAGGACGTTGTCGGGCGCGTGGTCCAGATGGCCAGGGCGCGCCAGGCGGTAGGGCATGGCTGAACCTGAGGAAAGCCAGCCGGCCGTCAGCGTAGCTGCGCCGGTACTCGCGGTCGTCGGCAGGCCGAACGTCGGCAAATCCACCCTGGTGAACCGGATTCTGGGCAGCAGGCAGGCGGTCGTGGAAGACACGCCGGGTGTCACCAGGGACCGGGTCACCTACGACGCGACCTGGCGTGGCCGGGCGTTCACCCTGGTGGATACCGGCGGCTGGGAGCCCTCGGTAGAAGGTACGCCTGCGCTAGCGGCACGGGTGGCAGCGCAGGCGCGCATTGCGGTCGACGCTGCCGATGCCGTGCTGTTCGTGGTCGATGCGGTCGTCGGAGTCACCGACGCGGATGCCGCGGTCGCGGCGGTACTGCGCCGATCTAAGAAACCGGTGGTGCTCGCCGCCAACAAGGTGGACGACGCGCCCGGAGAGCCCGAGATTCACTCACTGTGGTCGCTGGGCCTGGGTGAGCCGATACCGGTCAGCGCGCTGCACGGCCGCGGCAGCGGCGACCTGCTGGACTCGATTCTCGGGGCGCTGCCCGAGACACCCGCCGAGCGGTTCGATGCCGAGAGCGGACCGCGGCGGGTCGCGCTGATTGGCAGGCCGAACGTCGGCAAGTCGAGCTTGCTCAACAAGCTGGCCGGATCAGAACGGGTCCTGGTCGACGAGGTGGCGGGCACTACCAGGGATCCGGTCGACGAACTGGTTGAGCTCGGCGGCAAGACCTGGCGGTTCGTTGATACCGCCGGCATCAGGCGGCGCGTGCGGGAAACCCAGGGCGCCGATTTCTTCGCAGCGCTGCGCACCGAACGGGCGCTTGAGCGCGCTGAGGTGGCTGTCGTGCTTGTCGACGCGAGCCAGCCGCTTGCCGAGCAGGATCTGCGGATCATCACGATGGTGATCGAGGCCGGCCGGGCGCTTGTCATCGCCTACAACAAGTGGGACCTGGTCGATGCCGACCGCAGGGAGTTCCTGGACAAGGAGATCGACCGCCAGCTTCACAACGCGCGCTGGGCGCCGCGGGTGAACTTGTCGGCTAAGACCGGCTGGCACGTCGACCGGCTGGTTCCCGCCCTGGAACAGGCGCTGGACGGCTGGGAGACCAGAGTCCAGACCGGCCGGCTGAATGCCTGGCTGACCGCGCTGATCGCGGCAACGCCGCCGCCGGTACGCGGAGGCAAGCAGCCGAAGATCATGTTTGCTACCCAGGCGGGCGTCCGGCCGCCGCATTTCGTGTTGTTCACCAGCGGATTCCTGCAGGCGGGCTACCGCCGCTTCGTCGAGCGCAAGCTGCGGGAGGAGTTCGGTTTCGCCGGCACGCCGGTACACGTGACCATGCGCCTTCGGGAGAAGCGGCACGGCCGGGGGGACACGCTGCGAAGCCCGGCCGAAACCCGGCAGGCCCGCAAAGGCAGCGGGCATCGCGGGCCCGGTCGCAGCTAGTTCAGTCGCGGCTAACCGGGCGCTGATTGGCTAGCGGGCTCAGTGCCGAGCCAGAACCAGACCGTAGTGCCTTTGTCGTCCCGAAGGTATCCCCACTGGTCCGACAGCGTCTGTACGAGGAAGAGCCCGTGTCCGTCGGAGGCATAGACGTCGCCGCGGACGACCGGGGCCGACAGATCCGATCCAGCGTCGGCTACTTCGATCCGCACACCGCCCGCCGACTCCCTGACCTGCACCGTTACCGTGCCGCCGCTGCACCGCGAAGAGCTGTGCATGACTGCATTGGTGACCAGCTCAGAGGTGAGGAGGACAGCATTCTCCAGACTGGGGTGTAATTCGCCGAGAGCCTTGGCGACGAACCCGCGTGCCTCCCGGACGTGTTCCGGACGACCCGGAATCGTGAGGCTGCCGAGGACTGTCGCCTCTGCCATCGTGGCAGCTTCCATCACGGTTGCTTCCATCACGGTTGCTTCCACCACGGTTGCTTCCCCACGGTTGCTTCCACCACGGTTGCTTCCACCACAGTTGCTTCCACCACGGGGGAATCCTTAGCGGCGCAGCTCGCCCGTATGACCATGGACGACATCCCGGTCGCTCCCTCCCGCGCGGTGCCCCGGAACTGCCAGTTCATGAAGGCCGGATCGGCCATTTTGCCGACATTGGCGCACGACCCGGACGTACGCATGGCAGCCAGGGCGGCACGCGTCCTGAGCCCAATAATGATGTGGCAAACGCACGCCACGCAAGTGCATGACACAAATCGCGCCCACGAAATCCCAGATGAGATCTCATCGCCAGAGTGCCCTCGTGTATGGTGATCAGTGCATCAATGCGGTAAGCAGCCATTCTGCATTCTTGTGCGAACTGTGCTACGTGCTTCCCGCAGAGGGGGCGAGCGTCAGTGTCAGTCGGCCCGACCGTTAGGCGCCGTCGGCTCGGCAGTGAGTTAAGGCGGCTGCGCGAGTCGCAGTCAATCAAGCTCGAAGAGGTCGCCGACCGGCTCGGTCTCGCACCGTCCACCCTGTCCCGGATCGAGACCGGTAAAGCACCCACGCGGACGGCGTACCTCAACGCCATGCTCGAGTTCTACGGTGTCGATGATCCCGGCCAGCGCCATGTCTTGCTGGAGATGGCCAGGGAGGGCCATCGCAAGGGCTGGTGGGCAGTGTGGGATGGGATTTTGCCCACCGGATTCGGCATCTACGTCGGGCTAGAGGCCGAGGCCGCGTCCCTTCGCGTCTACGAGGCCCAGGTAGTGCACGGCCTGCTGCAGACCGAGGAGTACGCCCGCGCGGTGATGTCCACCGTCCGGCGGCGTCAGACTTCCGAGGAGATCGACCGCCTGGTCAAGCTGCGGATGCAGCGACAGGAGGTTCTCCAGCGCGCTGATCCGCTAGAGCTGTGGATCATTCTTGATGAGTCTGTGCTGCGAAGGATGGCCGGGCCATCTAAAGTCATGCACGAGCAACTTGAGCATCTCTATGAAGCGAGCCAGTGGCCGAACGTTACCCTGCAGGTACTGGCATTCTGCAGCGGCCTGCATCCTGGTCTCGGCGGCTCATTTGCCATTATCGAGTTTCCGGAGCGTTTTGACCCGGATGTTGTCTATACCGAAGGGGTAACGGGCCAGGCTTACATTGAGGAGCGCGACCGGGAGGTCCGGGCTCGTGCTGAGGCATTCGACCTGCTCCGTGCGGCGGCTCTGCCGCCAGCCGACTCGGCAATGCTCATCCGATCCATTTCCGAGGGCGCAGAAGAATCCACCTGAAAGGAAAATCCCGCATGTCCGATTGTGACCTCTCCAGTGCAGCGTGGATAACGAGCCGCGCCTGCAACAACTCAGCCTGCGTCCAGGTCGCCCACCTGCCGGGCGGCATGGTGGCGCTTCGGGACAGCAAGGACATCGCTAAGCCAGCGCACATCTTCGACGGCGAGGAGTGGGCGGCGTTCGTCACCGGTGTCAAGGCCGGCGAGTTCGACTTGCCGGTGCGTTAACCCGGGCGGGGCAGAGTGGCGGCTTGGCCGGGCTGGTCAACAGCCCGCCAAGCCGCCAATGGTGTCAGCCCTGTGGTGTAGAGCTCGATCAGCTCTGGCCCGGCGGGGGCGACTCGATCGGGTCGGGGCCGGCGTGCCCTGGATCTATGAGCGGTTGCGCGAACACGTGCCCGAGCGGCTCCGGTCCGACGTACTGCTGGCAGCGGCAGCCTTCCTCGGCGCAGGCACCGGTCCGCGGATTGTGAAAGCTGAGGTGGTGGCTGCAGCCGCAGATCGGCAGCGGCTCGGGCGGGGGTTTGAGCGCGGCGGTCCGCTTCTCCGCTAGCTCGGCCTTAGCAGCCAGGATCTTCAGGCGCCTGCTGTGATGCCGCTGCAGCGCGCCGCCGGCCATCGGGCAGATGATGAAGAGAAGCCACCAGTCACTCGACAGGAAGCTCAGGATGCCGTGCACGCCGCCATCTTCGCGCAGTGGCGCAGCTCACGGCAAACCCGGCAGTCCGCCGGCACGGCAGGCAATAACCCAGGCAGGCGGTTGCTAACCCGGCCCTGGGGGACTCAGTCTTCAGGTCTACCGCGGAAGACCGAACTCCCCGTCGCGCGCCCCGCCGAGGAAGGCGTTCCATTCGGCCCTGGTGAAGACAAGCGCCGGACCTTCGGGTTCGC
Organism: uncultured Actinomycetota bacterium; assembly: GCA_963831615.1. Lineage (GTDB taxonomy): Bacteria > Actinomycetota > Actinomycetes > Streptosporangiales > Streptosporangiaceae > JAJYUU01. The sequence continues at coordinate 231,292 of CAWHQU010000015.1, forward strand.
GGGAGTGGCGCACGGCGACGTCGCCGTCTGCCAGGAACGCGACCTCGACACAGTTACCGCCGGTAGGGCCGCTGTAACTGCTCTTGACCCAGGGCCCGGTGATTCCGCGCGCGCTGGTGCCGCCGCTGGTGCTTCTCACTTCGTTTCCTCCAGGTCCGTGAGCATCGAACGAATGAGGTTGATGGATTGATCCGGCGTGCAGCTCGCTGCGCTGATGCGATCCATCGCATCGATGTAGCGGTCAACGTCGGCGCGTTTATCCAGATACATCGCGCTAGTGAGCTGCTCGACGTAGACGATGTCAGGCAGGTCTTCTGTGGCAAATCGGAGCACGCTGAAGCTGCCCGGTGCGGCCAATGAGGCACCGTTGAGAAATGGCGATATCTGAATCGTGAGTCCGGGCCGGCCGGAAATGTCGATCAGGTGCTCAAGCTGCCGCCGCATCGTGCTGGGATGGCAGGCAATCGCACGGCGCAGGGCAACTTCGTCGATGATGGCCCACAGCCTGAGCCCTCCGGAGGCGAATCGCCGTTGCCGCTCCTTGCGCAGAAAGACCAACCGGTCCGTTTCCTCGCGCGAGTACTGCCCGAGGCGGATGACCGCGGCGGCATACTCCTCAGTCTGCAACAGTCCCGGCACGAACTGGGTGTCGAAGCTCCGGATGGTCTCGGCGGACTCCTCCAGTCCGAGGTAGGAGTGGAACCACGCTGGCAGTACGTCCTGGTACCGGTGCCACCAACCCGGCTGATTGGCCTGGCTGGCTAACGTCAGTAACTGTTCGCGTTCGGCGGAGTCGGTGATCCCGTAGAGGTCGAGCAGGTCGGCGATGTCGACCTCGCGCACTGCGTTCCGGCCGAGTTCGATCCGGCTGATCTTCGACTCCGAACCGCGGATAGCCCGAGCGGCTTCCTGGGCCGTGATGTTGCCCGACTCGCGAAGTCGTCTCAGTTGTGTCCCGAGCAGGATGCGCAGCACTGTAGGCGCGGCGGCTCCGTCAGCGCGGACGTTTTTCAGTTCCGCGCTGCCAGGTATCAGGGCGTCAGACATCAGCCGCGCTCCCTCCGGATTTGCCGCATCGGATCTTACTACCATGACGCGTTCACACGAGGGTGCCATAACGGTTCAAGTCCAGGCACAGTTTTCGTGCGCTATTTTGAAAGACGCAACGTGTAATGGACTTGTTGTCCAAACGGCACTTACCTCATGGTATCGCCTATGCGATTTCGCGCTAGCCTCGATGCTTCTTGATCTTCGGTGCTGCGGCTGCGGGGTTTATCCGCCTTGTGCCGTCAATGCACGGCTCAGCTGCAAGTGCGGCGATAGGGCGTTCTGGTTACTGCGCGACACGTATGGGCCGGAGGCAGATGCATGGAGTCTCACCGGTCTTCAGCGCTGGTCTGCTGGATGCACGGCCAGTGGGCCGGGGCGTTACCCGGAGAGCCGGCTCAAGCGGCATGGCACGCCTGCATCGTGGCTCCTTCAGGTGACGCGCTAAAGCTGTCACATCTGCCGACGCCATCGGGCGCCGCGCGGGCTGCCGCTTGGGTCACGGTCAAGGGCCGCGATCGGCCGTGGGTGACTGCGCAGGGTCTTGCTGCCGTCCGGGCTGACCGCACTGGTCGTGACGACTGAGGGTTAGTTAGTCTCGCTAGCGCGGATCCCGCTGGATGGTCCGCCCGCGGCTGGTTGGCTCATCCCAGCGGGAAGGACGCGAAGACTTCCCAGCGGCCCTCAGGTGACAGCTCATTTATCAGCGTCACCGCGGCGGCCCGGCCCGAGACCGGTAGCTTCGCCTTGATGTCACGCTCAGCGCGGCGCATTGTCTCGATAGGAGACTCGTGGCCAACCGTCAAGTGAGGCACGACATCGTCGAACCGACCCTCAAACGGCGGGAACTCGGGAAAAGCAGCAAATACAGCTTCAGTCAACTTGCGGAACGGTGTTGGATCCTGCGGTCCCAGCCACAGAACCGTCGTCCCGAACCAGTCCGCGTGGTCCAGCCGGAAATCGAAGGCCTTGACTGCGGCGAAAAGGCTCTCAAGCCGGGCCCGCTCAGCAGCCCCCAGCCTGCTGGTTGGCATGAAGGGCACCAGAACTGTTATGTGCGCCGGGATGCCGAGCCTGGCGTTGGCGTCGAGTTCAGAGCGGTGCTGGCCCACAACCGGCTCGGCAGACGGTACTTCAACGATCAGGGCGCTCTCCGTCTCATACCTCGCCATCGCGCGAGTCTAGTCGCGGGCGCCGACTGCGCGCCGCTGCAGCATCATCGTGCAGTTCACGCGGCCGCCACTGGTGGGGCGTGGCTGCGCAGGGTCTTAGCGCTTACTTCGCCGTGCTCTCCGTTGGTGCAGCAGTGAACAAAACTTCCCGGCCGGTCACGGGCAGCTCAAGCTGGTCGCCAAGAGCCCATTCGGCGACTCGGGCGACTATTGCAGCAGGGATAGTAGGGGCGACGCCCGGCAGGGCCGGGATGTCATAGGAGGCATGGGCATCGTGTGGCAGCACAACATCCAGTCCGCGACGAAGCGCCGATCTCGCGGTTGCGCTGACGCACATCTCTGACGCGAGGCCCGTGATGGCCAGACGGCGGATGCGGCGTGCGGCCAGGATGTCCCCGAGATCGGTACCCTCGAACCCGTCGTCGGTCCCCTTGCGGACGACTGTCTCACCAGCGCCGGGCTCGATGTAAAGGGCCCAGCCTGATGTGCCCGGTTCGTCCTCCGTTCCGGGCGCACCGTCGTTTTGCAGGTGAATAATCAGGCTCCCGGCCTGCCTGGCTCGGTCAAGAAGATCCCTGGCCGCAGCGAGAAGAACTGCGGCATCTGGCACTGCGTCAGGTCCGGTGACGAACGCGGCCTGCAGATCAACCAGGATCAGGCAATCGACCGGCACCGTCGTCATCGCGGCATCCTGCCAGCGTGACCGCTCTTGCCGCAACTGGGCTTACGCCACGAAAGCTCACGCTCCGAGGGTCACGCGGCTTTGCTGGGCGGTGGGTGGCTGTGCAGGGTGCGGTCTCCGCTTGGGCTGACGGCTGTTGTTGCGCCGACTGTTGGTTATTTAGGTAACTGAGCTTGAGGCGCCTCACGGGGCCGTCTGGCAGGTGGCGGCGTGGCCGGCGACCAGCCATCGTTGTGGCTTGGCAGCGATCGTCGTCACGGCGATGGCCGACAGCTACAGCTATGCGCTGACCAGGCGCGAGAATCGGCGGCAGACGTGAACGCGGGTGAAGCGTGCCCTCATCTCGGCTTCACGGTCTAGATCGGCGTGCAGGAACACCTTGATCGGGTCGAAGTCAGGGCTGCATTGAACTGCATCCTCGGGCTCACCTGCCCGGGCGTAGCAGTCAGCGTAGACGTGCAGGTAGTGATCGCTCTCAGCAAAGCCGCGTGAGCGATACCACCGCAAAGTTGGCTCGTCGTCGCGGGTCCAGGCTTCGATCGAGGTCGCGCCCAGCTCTTGAGCGCGCGCACATGCTCGTACCAGCAGCCTGGTGCCGATACCTCGCCACTGATGATCAGGGTGCACGGCGATCGTGTCGATGGTGGCGACCTGGCCCTCGGCGGACAGGTCCAAGACACCAACTATGGCGCCGGAATCCTCGGCAACCAGCTCGGCACCTGAGACCGGCGATTTCTTGGCTGGCATGACGTCATCGAAGTATGCAGTGCCCAGGAAGGACAGCACCCGGCATTGGAGCCAGGCGTGCTCATCCGATGGCTCATAGTTGCGAATTGCTACTGGCACCCGCCGATCGTGGGCCTGCGAACACTGCGAGCGCAAGCAAGTTTCCGAGACACAACAGCTCGCGCGTGCCAACATCGGGGCTATTTGGACATCCACGTCTTTAGATCCGCGCTTCCCGCCCGCGAAGCAACGTTCGAGAGTCAGGCAGCTGACGGTCGTGGGTGGCTGTGCAGGGTCTTGCTCCCGTCGGGGCTGACCGCGGTTGTGGTGCCGTCGGGGTGCAGGGTGAAGACCCAGCCCCAGCGGTGGATGGCGGTGAGGTGGTGGAACCGGCACAGCAGGACCAGGTTCGATGAGGGTGTGTTGTCCGCCGTCTTTGCGGGGGGTGATGTGGTGCACGTCGCAGGCGGCGGCGGGGGTGTCGCAGCCGGGGAACCGGCAGTGCTTGTCGCGTCTGCGGACGGCGCGGCGCAGGTGGCGGGGGATGGTGTCGAATGCTGAGGCGATGTCCAGCGGCAGGCTGACTCCGGAGGAGGGGATCTGACCGGTGGCCCGGGCGCGCAGCCACGCGGCCCGGCCGGACGGGCCGGACAGCAGCGCGACCGCCCCGGCGATCACCTGCTCCCAGGGTGCTTCGGCCGCCTGACGGGCGGCGGCCTGCTCGACTTGGTGCCGCCAGTGCGGGTTGCCGGGGTCGTTGAACCGGGCCGCCACGCCGTGGTCGGCCATGCCGGTGATGACGGGCTGGATCATCGCGTCGCAGGCCGATCCGGGTCCGGCGGGTGATCCGGTGCCGCCGTTGATGAGGTCCTGGAGGGTGATGTCGAGTTCGAGGCGGACCGGGCGTCCGGCTTGCTGGGGCAGCAGGCCGTCGGCGCCGATCAGCCGCAGCATGGCTTCTTCGAGGGCGTCGTGCTGCCGCTGGCCCGGGGTGCGGGTGTCTTCGGCCCCGTACGGGCGGGACAGCGACCCGAGCACGGTTTCTAGCGCGGTGGTGCACCGGGCCGACAGGTCGGCTTCGAGCCGGCCCGCGCCGCCGAACGTCCGGGCCAGCCGCAGCCCCCGGTCCTTGAACCCGTCCCCGTCGCCGTCATCGTCGGGCCGGGCGTGCTCGCGGCGGATGTCTTCGGCAATCCCGGCCAGGTCGGGCAGCGACGCGCCCGCGGCCGCGGCGGCGAGCAGCTCCTGATCGGCCTGGTCGCGGACCTGGTCGGGCAGGGGTTTGGTCCAGTCCATGATCTGCTGCGCCCACGACACCGACACCCCCGCGCCGCCCAGGGCGTCGGCCACGGCGGGGTGGGCGGCCAGCCGGTGCATCCAGGAGACTTTCGACGCGGCGGCTTTGCGGGTGGCAGCGGTCTGCCAGGACAGCCACACCCGCGGGGACCGGTGCCCGTCGCCGGCCACCCCGCCGCCCGGAACAGCGAACGCCGCCAGCACCCGCGCGTGCGCGGCGGCCTGCCGCGACTCCGCCACTGCCAGTGCCCGCAGGCAATCGGCCTGCTCGCCTTCAGCCCATTCGGCCGGGTTGGCGTGCGCCAGGTACTCGGTGACCGCCGACAGTAACTCCAGGGCCTGCGCTGGATCGGTGATCCGCACGCTGTCGTTCGTGGCCGAGTTGTCGCCGGCCAGATGAGTGCTCGCGGGAGCAGTGGGCCGGGACGCGGCAGCGGGTGCGGCGATGTCAGATGCTGTCCTCTCCGACTCAGCACCGGCCGAGGTGGCGCCGTGAGCTAACCGCCCGAACGCACCCGCTGACAAACCCGAAACAGCTGACACGCTGCCCGCCCGCATCCTCAGGCCAGACTTGCCGCGGTGCGCAGACGAAACGTTGGCCGACGACGCGGCAGGAGCCTCCACGCCGGGAGCAGGCTCGCGCGCAACACCGGGAATGTCCCAGCCCGGATCCGTCATCGCCGCCTCCCTCCACCCGCGGAAACCACCCTCGCCATCAACCGATCACATGTTCGATAATACCGCCCCCTACTGACACTCTCGACCGATTATTGGCTAGCTAGAGCAGGCCATCGGAGACGTTGCGATGCGCAAGTAACCCAGGTGACTAGCCATGATTGGCGCCGCAGAATGGGCCTAGCCCAGCTGAACTCAGCGACCCCGCGGGGACCCAGAGACGATGGCTCTGTTCTATGTCACCGGCCTGCCCGGTGCCGGCAAGTCCGCAGTCCTCGCCGAGTTGCGCGCCCGCGGTTACCACGCTCGCGGGGTGGACGAGGACGGCTATGCCGACTGGATCAACCTCGCTACCGGAAAGCCTGACAGGTTTCCCGAAGACGACCCGGACCTGGACTTCCACGCCTGGTGTCAAGCCCACAACTGGGTACTCAGCGCCAGGCGGATAGGCATCCTGAGCCGGGCAACGGCCCGGCTGGACCAGCCGGTGTTCCTCTGCGGTGTCGCAGATGATGACCGCGCAGTCTGGCATCTGTTCACCAAGGTCCTGGCCCTTGTCGCCGACGCGCCGACGCTCGAACAGCGGATTGTGACCCGCGACAACAACAAGTTCGGCAAGGCACCCGAAGAACTCGCCGCCGTCCTCGACAGCCAAGCCGGCTACGAGGCGAGCTTCCGTGAGTTCGGCGCCGTCATTATCGACGCGGCGCGACCACTGCGCGATGTAGTGGACGAGATACTCGCAGCGTGTTTCCCGTCGCCCGGGGAGCCCAAGAGCAAGGAGGCGCATGAGAGAGGCCACATCTTGCCTCGATAGCATCCCAATCTGAGGGATCAAGTCGTCTCGCGTTAGGCAGGGTGCATGCGCTACAGGCCGCTGGGTAAATCCGGGCTCCTCGTCTCCGTTGTCGGACTCGGTTGCAACAACTTCGGCCGGCGGCTGAACGTCGAGCAGACTCGGGCGGTCGTAGACGCTGCCATCGACTCGGGCATCACGCTGCTCGACACTGCGGAGACCTACGGTGGCACCGGACGCTCAGAGGAGATTCTCGGCGAGGTGCTGGCCGGGCGCCGGGATCAGGTCGTGCTCGCTACCAAGTTCGGCTCGCAGGGCTCGGACATGGGATACGGTCCGGCCGCCGGCGCCAAGGGCAGCCGCGCCTACATCAGGCGAGCCGTAGAGAACTCGCTTCGCCGGCTCCAGACCGATTACATCGACCTCTACCAGATCCACACCCCAGACCCGGTAACGCCAATCGAGGAGACGCTCACCGCGCTCACCGAGCTCGTGCAGGCGGGTCTGGTGCGGTACATCGGGCACTCGAATTTCACCGCCGTCCAGATAGCGACCGCAGCCGCCGCCGCGCGTGAGCTCACCACTGCGCCGTTCATCTCCGCACAGAATCACTGGTCGCTGCTCGAGCGTCAGGCAGAGCTCGAAGTCGTCCCCGCGGCCATGCAGTTCGGCCTCGGCGTCCTGCCGTACTTCCCGCTCGCCAACGGGCTGCTGACCGGAAAGGTCCGCCGCGGTACTCCGCCGGCGCAAGGAACCAGGCTGGCCGACCGGTCCGACTACGTCACCGACGAGAAGCTCGACAAGGTCGAGGCTCTGGCTGGCTTCGCGGAGCAGCACGGCCACACGATGCTGGACATCGCAATCGGCGGGCTGGCGGGGTTGCCCGGGTGCACATCAGTAATCGCAGGAGCCACCTCCGCCGAGCAAGTGCGGGCAAACGCGGCCGCCGGCGCCTGGCAGCCAACCGACGCTGAGCTGGCAGAGCTCGACAAGATCGTGCCCGTATTCGGCTGATGGCAGGAGGTTAGATAACAATGCGAATGACGGCGGCGCTCTACGACAAGCACGGTCCTGCGGCAGAGGTGCTGAAGGTGGTCGAGGTCGAGCGGCCCGAGCCCGGTCCTGGACAGGTTCGGGTCAGGATGCAGCTGTCCGGAATCAACCCGACGGACTGGAAAGCTCGCGCCGGCATGACTCCGAGGCCGATGGAGGGCTTCCAGATCCCGCACCATGACGGCGCCGGCGTGATCGACGCTGTCGGCGAGGGCGTGGATCAAGGCCGCCTCGGCCAGCGAGTCTGGACCTGGCTGGCAGCGCACGGCAACCGGTGGGGCACTGCCGCGCAGTGGAGCGTGCTGCCATCCCGGCAGGCGGTCCCGCTGCCCGATGGTCCGTCCGCGGAGCTTGGCGCTTGCCTCGGCGTGCCAGCAATGACAGCGCATCGCTGTCTCTACGCGGACGGGCCCGTCGCGGGTAAGAACGTGCTCGTAGCCGGAGGTGCCGGGGCCGTCGGGCATTTCGCGATCGAACTAGCCAAGTTCCGAAACGCGCGCGTAGTGACCACTGTTAGCAGTCCGCACAAGGCCGAACTGGCGAGACAGGCCGGTGCGGACCTGGTCGTCAACTACCGCGACGCGGATGCCGCCGACCAGCTACGGGAATTCGCGCCGCAGATGGACCGGATCGTCGAGCTGGCACTTGGCGCGAACCACGAACTCGATCTCGCCGTATCAGGCGCGCAGACGCACATCGTCGACTACGCAGCCGAACCAGAAAATCCGGTCCTGCCGATCCGCCAGTTCATGAACGCCAACGTGACCGTCCGGTTCATGATGCTCTACGGCCTGCCGGCCGAGGCCCTCGATCAGGCGGCGGCCGAGATCGACGCTGCTCTGGCGGGCGGTGCGCTGACCGCGCTGCCGGTGACCAGGTTCCCGCTGGACGAGATCGCCCGGGCGCAGGACGCCGTGGAGGCGGGCATCGTCGGCAAGGTCGTGCTCGACATCCCCTGACCACAGATCCCGGCCGACCGCGCGGCACTGGCTATTCGATCGCCTCTGCCGAGCGCGCGTGGTCGCGGAGGATGTGCTTCTGGATCTTGCCGGTGGAAGTCTTCGGCAGCGGTCCGAATACGACGCTCCGCGGGGCCTTGAAGTGCGGCAGATTCGCCCTGCAGAACTCGATCAGCTCAGCCTCGCTGACCTGGCTGCCCGGCATCAGCTCCACATACGCGCGCGGGCTCTCGCCCCAGGTCGGGTCGGGCTGGGCGACTACGCCGGCCATCGCGACAGCGGGATGGCGGTAGAGCACGTCCTCGACTTCAAGTGAGGAAATGTTCTCCCCGCCGGAGATGATGACGTCCTTCGCCCGGTCCTTGATCTTCACGTAGCCGTCTGGCTCCAGGGTGGCCAGGTCACCGGAGTGGAACCAGCCGCCTTCGAATGCCTGGTCGGTGGCGGCCGGGTTCTTCAGGTACCCGCGCATGGTGATGTTGCCCCTGAAGACGATCTCGCCAATGGTTTTGCCGTCGGCGGGTACCGGCTCGCCGGTTACCTGGTCCAGCACTGTCATCCCGTCCTCGAGCAGGTACCGCACGCCCTGACGTCCGTTGAGCCGCACCCTGGCCGGGATGTCGAGCTCGTCCCACGCTTCGTGCTTGGCGCAGACGGCAGCGGGTCCGTAGGTTTCGGTGAGCCCGTAGACGTGCGTCAGGTCAAAGCCGAGCCGTTCCATCCCTTCGATCATGGCGGCTGGCGGCGCGGCGGCGGCAACCATGGCAGCGACCCGCCCTACTCCGGCCCTGAGGTCCGCCGGAGCCTGGATCAGCATGTTGTGCACCACCGGAGCCCCGCAGTAGTGCGTGACGCCCTCCTGGCGCATGAGACGGAATACCTCCGGCGCGTCTACCCGTCGCAGGCAGATGTTGGTGCCGGCGTTGGCCGCGATCGTCCACGGGAAGCACCAGCCATTGCAGTGGTACATCGGCAGCGTCCACAGGTACACGCTGTGCCGTGGCATATCCCAGGTCAGGATGTTCCCGATGGCGTTGAGGTGCGCGCCGCGGTGGTGGTAGACGACACCTTTGGGGTTGCCGGTAGTGCCCGAGGTGTAGTTCAGCGAGATCGCCTGCCACTCGTCGGCCGGCTCAAGCCGCTGGTAGTCCGGGTCGGCGTCGGCGAGCAGCGCTTCGTAGACCAGGGCTCCGATGAGCTCGCCCGGGCCGTTGTACTCCGGGTCGTCGATATTGATCACCAGTGGCCGGGCTTCGCACTGCTGGAGTGCCCTGCTGACGGCCGGGAAGAATTCCCGGTCTGTGATCAGCACCCTGGCCTCGGCGTGGTCCAGGATGAATGCGACCGTCGCCCCGTCCAGGCGGGTGTTGATCGTGTTCAGCACTGCGCCGGTCATCGGCACGCCGAAATGTGCCTCGATCATCTCCGGGGTGTTGGCGGCGACGACTGACACCGTGTCGCCCCGGCCCACTCCGAGCTTCGTGAGCGCGGAGGCCAGGCGTCGGCAGCGCTCGCGAGTCTGCGCCCAGCTGAACCTCCGCTCTCCGTGCACTACGGCTAGCCGCTCGGGGTAGACGTCGGCGGACCAGTCCAGGAACACCAAAGGCGTGAGCGGCGCGTAGTTGGCCGCGTTAGCCTCGAGCCCGGCTTGATACAGGTCGCTCACGGGTGTCCTCCGTGCCCTCGTGTGGCCCAAGCCACCAGCCTTAGTCGTTGCATAGCCGACGGACCCGGCTGGCGCAACCGAAGCTCCTCCGAGCGCGCGCGGGAACCTAGACAATCCTGCTCCCGAAACCGCTTGCCGCCACAATGGCTAACGGTTATCGTCTAGCTAACCGTTATCCGGATAGCCGTTAGGCGGTGAGCATCGTGCAGCAGGAGGTCCTCCTTGCGCTACTGGCTAAGGAGCCGTCGCACGGCTACCAGCTACGGGCGCGATTGCGCGACGCGCTCGGCCCGCTGGGTGATGCGATGAACGACGGGCAGGTCTACGTGACGCTCGCCCGGCTGGAGAAAGCAGGTCAGGTAGCAGCCGAGCGCGCGGCAGGCATGGCGGACCGGCCCGATCGCAAGATGTACGTCCTCACCGCGGCTGGCCAGCACCGGGTGGCCGAGTGGCTGGCAGAGGTGAGCTGGCCGAAGCCGGACCTGGCCGAGTTTCACCTCAAGCTGCTGGCGGCGGCCGCGGCGAATCTCGCGGACCCGGTGGCGATCGTCGATGCTCAGCGGCGCGAGCTGCTGCGCAGGCTGCGCGACGCGCAGCGTGCTGCGATGGCCGAGCCGCGCGACAGTCGGATGCCGCGCTGCTTCTGGAAGGAATCGTGCTCCGGCTGCAGGCGGACCTGCGATGGCTGGAGGCATGCGAGCGGACGCTGGACGAAGCGCAGGACAAGCCCGCGGGGAGAGCGATGAGCGATACCGGGAACCAATCGATGCTGCGCGCCCGCGGGCTGCGTAAGGAGTACGGCCGGGAAGCCAGCCTGGTTCGCGCCGTCGACCATGTCGATCTCGACGTACCGCCCGGCGAGACGCTGGCCGTGATGGGGCCGAGCGGCTGCGGTAAGTCGACGCTGCTGCATCTGCTCGGCGGCTTGGACCGGCCTTCCGCCGGGGAGATCTGGCTCGCGGGCGAGCGGATCGACCAGATGAGCGAGCGGGGGATGGCCGCGCTCCGCCGTGACGCAGTGGGATTCGTGTTCCAGGCCTTCCATCTGATGGATGAGCTGACGGCGGTGGAGAACGTCGAACTGCCGTCGCTGCTGGCCGGTCGCTCACCGCGGGCAGCCCGACGCCGCGCTCGTGAGCTGCTGGAGCACGTCGGACTTGCCGACCGCGCCAGGCATCTGCCATCGCAGCTATCCGGCGGGCAGCGGCAGCGGGTCGCGATCGCCCGCGCGCTGGCCAACTCGCCGCTTATCGTGCTGGCCGACGAGCCGACCGGCAATCTGGACAGCGAGGCGACTCTCGACGTACTCAAGCTGTTCGACGCCCTGCACCGTGCAGGCCAGACGCTCGTCATCGCGACCCACGACGCCCGTATCGCGGCGACGGCGGACCGGCTCATTTCAATGCGGGACGGCGCGTTCGTCGACGACACCCGGCTCACCGGCGGCACTGCCGGCGATCTCGGCGCCCTTGTCGGCCTGGACGGCTGAAGCCATGCGCAGCAAGCTGCTGATCATCAGCCGCCTTGTGGCTCGCGACCTCCGCCACCGGCCAGCGCCAGCCATTCTCATGCTGCTTGCCATCACCGCGGCGACCACCGTCCTGAGCCTGGCACTTGCCCTGCACGGCGTTACGAACCGGCCGTTTCAGCAGACCAAGGCGGCGACCCGAGGCCCGGATGCTGTCGCCCAGCTTGGCGGCCCGTTGGGCGAGGTGCACATCCCTGGCCACGCGCCGCAGGACTTCGGAGTGCCGTCGCCGCGGCAGATCCAGGCCGAGGCCAAGTCGCTGATCAGCGCGCCGGGCGTCACCGGCCACAGCGGACCCTATCCGGTGGCCTCTGTCATCCTGCGGATAGGCCATATGGGCGCTCCGGTTGAGGCAGAAGGGCGCGGTGAGGCGCTCTCGGCGCTCGATCAGCCGTACCTGACCGCCGGAAGCTGGGTGCGACCAGACGGCATCGTGCTGGAGCGCACGTTCGCTGAGGCACTCGGCGCCAGCATCGGCGACCGGGTCACCCTGGACGGCCGGCCGTATACGGTGGCCGGGATCGCCGTCACCGCGGCGAGCGCGCCCTACCCCAACATGTGCTTCCCGCCGGGCGGCAACTGCGTGTTCGACCTTCCGACCCTCTCTTCACTGGGAAGCGCCAACATCGGGCTGGCCTGGACCACCGAGCCGGACGCTCGCTCACTGGCCTCCGCCGCGGCGCCGTTGGCCTATTTTCTGGATCTGAAGCTCAGGGACCCGGCCAAGGCGCAGCACTTCGTCAGCGCCTACAACACTGCGCACAAGCTTGCCGGCTCGGGACTGCTCGTCTCCTGGCAGAGCATCGCTTACAACGACGGCCTCCTCGTCCAGGACGCGCAGCAGGTCCTGACGCCCGGCGCCTGGCTGCTCGGGCTGCTGGCGCTGGCAAGCGTGGCGGTGCTGGCCGGCGGCAGGATGTCCGAGCAGGCGACCAGGGTCGGGCTGCTCAAGGCCGTCGGCGGCACGCCGGGGCTGGTCGCCCGGGTGCTGCTGGCGGAGAACGTGGTGCTGGCGCTCGTCGCGGCGGCCGCCGGCCTGCTCGCAGGCTGGCTGGCTGCACCGCTGATAACCAGCCCGGGTGCCGGACTGGTCGGCGCGCCCGGCGCGCCGTCGATCAGCATCGCGGATGCCGGCCTCGTCGCCGCGGTAGCTCTCGCCGTCGCGCTGGCCTCGACCCTCGTGCCCGGTATTCGGGCCGCCAGGGTCAGCACCGTGACAGCGCTAGCCGAGCAGGCCCGTCCGCCGCGGCGCAGGGGCGTGCTGATCAGGATCTCCCGGCGGCTACCCGTGCCGCTGCTGCTCGGACTGCGGGTGATCGCGCGCCGGCCCCGCCGCGCAGTGCTGACCGCCGCGAGCATCGCGGTCACAGTGACCGGGCTCGTCGCGGTGCTGGCCTTCCACGCCACAGCGGACGCGCGGCTGAACCCGGCGTCGAGCGGTCTGGGCGATCCAGTCGTCGACCGGGACGAGCAGATGCTAGTGGTGCTCACGATCGCGCTCATCGCGCTCGCGGTGCTGAATGCGATCGTCACCGCCTGGGCGACGGTGCTGGAGACGAGGCGCTCGTCGGCGCTTGCGCGCGCACTCGGCGCGTCGTCACGACAGCTCAGCGCGGGCCTGGTGACAGCCCAGTTGCTGCCGGCATTGCCGGGCGCGCTGCTTGGCATCCCGCTGGGTATCGGCTTTTTCGCGCTGGCAAACGGCGGCGGAACGAGGCCTACGGTCATCCCGCCCGTGTGGTGGCTGGTCGCTGCGGTGCTGATGACCTTGCTTGCAATAGCCGCGCTGACCGCGGTCCCGGCCCACATCGGTGCCCGGCGGCCGATCGCTCCCGTGCTCACCGCGACCTGACCTGACGGCCAATCCATGATCACGTAAGATCCTCCGTGCTAGAGGACCTTACGTCGCGAAGAGTTCGGCCATTAGGGACTGAGCCGGTGCAGGTCGCGCGGGAACAGCGTCACCTGCCGCAGGTTGGCCGCGCCGGTCAGCCGCGCGGTCCAGCGCTCAAGCCCGATCGCGAACCCGCCATGCGGCGGCATGCCATGCTCGAATACCTGCAGGAAGCTGCCGAACGGCGCGGGGTCCATGCCGCGCGCCGCCAGTGCCTTGAGGTAGTCCTCGTGCCGGTGCAGCCGCTGCCCCCCGGTGACGATCTCACTGCCGCGAAAGAGCAAGTCGAAACCATAGGAGTAACGGGGTCGCTCCGGGTCCGGGTAGGTATAGAAGGGCTTGCTGTGCAGCGGGTAACCGGTGACGAACACCAGCTCGCTGCCGTGCTCCCGCTCGGCCCACTCACATAGCCAGCGCTCGTGCGCAGGCGCTAGGTCCGGCTCGTCCCGGACGTCCTCTCCGGTTGCCGCGGATATCAGTTCCATGGCTTCGCTGAAGTGCAGGTACGGGATCTGCACTGGCACCTCAGGCAGCGTCGCGGAGAGCAGCTGCATGGCGGAGCTAGCCCGTTCCCTGACGAAATCCACCATGCCTGCAACGGCGTCGCGGCAGACGGCCATCACGTCGAAGTGGTCGGTGATGAAGCCGAACTCGGCGTCCAGGCTGGTGTACTCGGCGAGGTGGCGGGCCGTGTCGTGCGGTTCGGCGCGAAAGACCGGCCCGACCTCGTAGACCCGCTCGAAGACACCGACCATGGCCTGCTTGTAGAACTGCGGCGACTGGGCGAGGTAGGCGGGCCGTCCGAAGTAGTCGACGCTGAATACGTTGGCGCCGCCCTCGGTCGCGGAGCCGACGATCTTCGGGGTGAAGATCTCGGTGAAACCGGCCCCGTCGAGCGTGCCCCGGAAGCCGGCCGCGCTCGCCGCGGCGATCTCGAACCCGGCGCGAAGCTGCGGGTGACGCAGCGAGGCAGGCGCGTGGTCGAGGATGGTCGGCAGCGCCGCCGTCAGGGCAGGCCGGTACAAGTCGAACGGCGGCGGCTCGGCCGGCCCGGACAGCTGGGTCACTACGGGTTCGGTCAGCTCGGCGCCGCCGGGTGCCTGCGGGTTCGCGACCACCAGGCCCTCGACTTGCAGGACTGTTTCCTCGCCAGGAAGGTCGGCCCGGGCTGCTTCAGCCTCAGCCGGCCCGGCCTCGCTGTCAGCGGCTTGAGCAGGCACAACAACCTGCGCCAGCCCGGACCGGTCGCGGATGACGAGGAAGGTAACCGACTTCAGGTCCCGGCGGCGGTGCAGCCAGCCGGCGATGGTGACCCGCTCGCCAACGTGCTCAGGCAGGTCAGCGGATAGTACGCGTGAGATCATGACAGCTCCCTCAGGGCTGTGAAGGCCCGGGGATCACCAGACCCCGAGCGGCATGACCCCTTGGGAGTGCGGGCGATAAGGGAACTCGCGGTGCCACCGCACTTTCGCCGGTCCTGGCCGCTGTCTTTCCGGCTGGACCGGCCTCTATTGGCCCGGTGACGGGGGCTGGCCGGCGGGGCATTGGGCAAGGCCGCTGGTGGCGGCCGCCGTCCTCCCCGCACTCGGGAGTGTCTTCGCAACCGGGCGTGAGGCCGCCTTCTCAGCTTCCGGCAGCTCTCTACCGCCTGGCGGACCGGATCGGCCTGCCAGAGCGGTGCTCACGTGGTCCGGCGCTACTTGTCTCCGTCAGCGCGTTGCACGCCAGCATAGGCGGCCAGCTGCGCGGGGACATAATGAGTTTCGCCGCGTGCCGCTTACTCTGGTTGACATGTACCTTCCACGGCATTTCACGCTAGCCGACATGGCGCAGATCGCAGCATTTGTTGATGCGGCGGAGTCCGCCGACCTGGTGACATTTGACGGGACGAAGCCAGTCAGTACGTTGCTGCCCATCATCTGGGAGCGGCCGGCCTGGCTCACGGCAGAGCCGGGCAACGGCGACGGCCATGCCGGCAGCGGCGACGGGGTCGGCTACGGGCAGGTACTTGGCCATATCGCGATCGCCAACGATCAGTGGAAGACAGCGCTGCCCGGCGCGCAGGCACTGGCGATCGTGCACGGTCCTCAGGCCTACATCTCGCCGGCCTGGTACGAGAGCAAGATGCGGCACGGACGGGTCGTGCCGACGTGGAACTACGAGGCAGTCCACCTGACAGGCTCGATCGCCTTCCACCACGATCCCGAGTGGCTGCGGGGGTTCGTGACCCGGCTGACGGCTTTGCACGAAAGGGGCCGTGAGCATCCGTGGGCAGTCACTGACGCGCCGCCCGAGTACATCGACGGGCAGTTGCGCGCGATCGTCGGGGTCGAGCTGACTGTGACCTCACTTGAGGCCAAGCAGAAGCTCAGCCAGAACCGCAGCGAACTGGACCGCGAGGGAGTGATCGCGGGTCTGCGTGGTGACCGGGGCCCGGGCCGGCCGCGATCGCCGACGAGATGGCGAAGCAGCTCAGCTGAACGCCGCCGCCCAAGTCCCGAAGGGTGATTTGCGGCATTTTGCGCGCGCCTGCAGTCGACTTTGCATCCGAAACCGTCTCTTCGGATCGGATATAACAGGTCAAAAGGTCAGCTACGGTCGACCATTTCGGATGCTAAGACGGTGGCTGGGGGCTCGCGGCTGCTGGCGCGCGAGAGGGGCCCGGGGGCTACTCGTCGATTTCGCTGTCACAGGCGATCGGGCAGGTACCTGCCTCGTCGCCGTCGACGCGGGCAAGCTTGGGGCCGGCCGCGATCGCTACGCTGATCGCCGCGAGCTGGCTGACCTGCTCGTTCGTCAGCCGGTCGAACACCGACCGCCTGACCTGCTCCGCATGGCCGGGCGCGGCGGCCTCGAGCGCGGCGTACCCGGCGTCGGTCAGGCAGGCGACCTGGCCGCGCCGGTCGGTCGGGCAGTCGAGGCGCGCGACCCAGCCGCGCTCCTCGAGTCGCGCGACCGCATGCGACAGCCGGCTCTTGCTGGAGGTGGAGGCCTCAGCTAGCTGGCTCATGCGCAGTGCGCGGCCGTCGGCCTCAGAGAGCCGTACCAGGATCTCGTAATAGCCGTGCGGTATGTCGGAGTCCCGCTGCAGCTGGCCTTCCACGGCGGAGAACAGTATCTGGTTGGCGGTGAGGAACAGCCGCCACGCGCGCTCTTCTTCGCTCGTGAGCCACCGAGTCGGAGATTCTGACATGAAAACATCTTACGGCATGTAGTTGAGCGTTTGACAACCCTGCGGCAGCGTGATAATCCTTGAGTGCTCAACTGTATTGCAATCAATCACATGTCATCGGGAGTGATGAGTATGACCGCACCAACCACCGAGACGTCGATCCCGGGCTACCAGGCCGGCACCTGGAACATCGACCCGGTCCACTCTGAGGTGGGGTTCTCGGTCCGGCACATGATGGTCAGCAAGGTTCGCGGCAGGTTCGGCAAGTTCAGCGGCCAGCTCGTGACCACGGAGGACCCGCTGCAGTCATCGGTTACCGCTGAGATCGACCTCGCCTCGATCAACACCGGCCAGGAACAGCGCGACCAGCACATCCAGTCCGCTGACTTCTTCGAGGTCGAGACCTACCCGACGATGACGTACAAGTCGACGGGCGTGCGCGTCGAGGACGGCGAGTACATCCTGGAGGGCGACCTCACTCTGAAGGGCGTTACGAAGAGCGTGCCGCTGCGCCTTGAGCTCCAGGGCTTCGGTCCGGACGCTTACGGCGGCTACCGGGCCGGCTTTACGGCCACCGGTGAGCTCAACCGCAGCGAATTCAACGTCAGCTTCAACGCGCCGCTGCAGAACGGTGGCGTCGTCGTAGGCGACAAGATCCAGCTTCAGCTGGAGATCGAGGCCGTCAAGGCCTGACCCGGCCGCAGGCTTGCGGGGCGGCAGTCACAGGTGCTCGGTCTGGTGACTGCCGCCCCGTTTGTGTTTTCGCCGGCCAGCGTGCGCGTGGTCAGCGCGACGCCGCGGTCCAGCGGGCAAGCAGGCCGGCCTCGCGTTCGGCTGAGATGCCAACGCCAGGCGGGCCCGTGCCCGGTGCGCGGGGCTCTGCATGGATGTCCGCGACGGTCTCGCGCAGCGGCCGTGGCGTGAGGCCTGCCGCGAACGCGGCTGCCGGGTTCGCGGTCATCATGTTCGAGGCGGCGCTGTCGCCCTCACCCCAGAGCGGAAGCGCGGCGCCGTCCGCTCCCTGACTCACGAGGAAGTCGCTGTCTGCCCAGGTGAATTCCGTGCCCGCCGGCGCCACCTCGGCGGCGATGGCTGCCAGCATTTCACCAAAGCCGAACGGCGGCGCGGTGCCCACGGCGTGGAATGTTCCGGTGACCGCCCGCTCGAGCAGTGAGACGATCCAGCTGCCCTGGTCCCTGGCGTCGACCAGTTGCATCGGGTCAGCCGGATCGCCGGGGGCGAGAACGGTTCCGCCGCGCGCAATCCGGTCCACCCACCAGGTGAACCGGTACGAGCCGTCATGCGGGCCGATCACGTACGTCGGCCGGATGATCGTGGTCTGCGGGCCGAACAACTCGGAGCCAGCTAGCTCGCATGCGACTTTCAGGCCGCCATAGTTCTCCTCGGTGACCTCAGTGGCATCCGGGTCGCCGATATCGGCCAGCGGAGCGCTCTCGTCAAAGCCGGGCGCTACCGCGGGACTGTACGCCGAGACGCTTGAGATGAACACGTAGCGACCGCCTCGCCCGGTCAGCGCTGCCGCGAGCGAGCGCACCTGGCGAGGGAAATACGCGCAGACATCGATCGTGGCGTCCCAGCTGCCCTCAGCCAGCGCGGACAGGTCCTCGTCCCGATCGCCGCTGAGATGAGTTGCCTGCGGGAACAGGTCCGCTCCGGTCTTGCCGCGGTGGAAGAGCGTGAGGTCATGACCGCGGTCGCTGGCGGCCTGCGCGATATACCGGCCGACGAACGCCGTACCGCCAATGATCAGGATGCGCATCAGCTTGCCACGCTCAGGCCGGCGAGCTGACTGGCGATGGTCTCGGCGGTGGGAAAGGTCAGGCCCACCAGCGTGACGTGCTTCCAGCGCAGTACGCCGTCGCCGTCGATCACGAAGACCGACCGCCGCAGGCCGGCGCCGCCCAGCGTGATGCCGTACTCCCGGCTGACCGCCAGTCCCTCGTCAGCCAGCAGCGGGAAGGCCAGGCCGTACTTCCGGGCGAAGTTGACGTGGCTGGCCAGTCCCTGCGGGCTGATTGCCCAGACGGTGGCGCCGAAGCCGGTGAAGCTCTCCAGGCCCGAGGTGTACGAGCAGAGCTGGCGAGTGCAGACGGCGGTGTTGTCACCCGGGTAGAAGGCCAGCACGATCGGCTTGCCGCGGTGCGCGGAGAGTGTGTACTCGCCCTGGATCGCGTCGTCCCCGGCGAGCTCGATGCCGGGCAGCGTGAAGTCCGGGGGAATCTGGCCGGTCTGCGGTGTCTTGGCCACGCGGAGTCCTCCTGGCTTGTCGCGAATGCCTGCGGCCTCGCCTCCAAGGCTATGCCGTGCAATGGGCAGCTGGCAGCAGCCCGATCCGGTCGGCGCGGTGGGCGATGAGTCGGATGGGCGATGATGGAGCGTGACCGGCGCGGGGGATGGCTACAGCCTGTACGAGGAACTGGCCAGCTGGTGGCCTCTTATCTCGCCGCCCGGCGAGTACCGCGCGGACGCCGAGATGATAGGCGCGGCATTCGGCTCGGCGGCCGTCCCGGTGCGAACGGTGCTGGACCTCGGCAGTGGCGGCGGTCATGTGGCCCTGCACCTCAAGGCGGGCCGGTCCATGACGCTGGTAGACGTCTCGGCCCAGATGCTGGCGGTTTCCGAGCGGCTGAACCCGGAGTGCGTGCACGTCCAGGGCGACATGCGCACCGTGCGCCTCGGGCGGACATTCGACGCCGTGCTCGTCCATGACGCGGTCGACTACGTCACCAGCCAGGAGGATCTGCGGCTGGTCATCGAGACGGCATTCGCGCACTGCCGGCCGGGCGGTCTCGCGGTGTTCGCGCCCGACCACACCGCCGAGACGTTCCGGGCCAGCACCGGGGGAGGAGGCGGCGGCGACGACGGTACCGGCCGGCAGGCAAGTTTCCGGGAGCGAACCTCGGACCCGGATCCTGCTGACGACTGGATCCTGGCGGAGTACGAGTTCACGCTGCGCGAGGCGGACGGGACGGTACAGGTGGTGCCGGAAGCGCACCGGCTCGGCTCGTTCAGCCGCGACACCTGGCGAAGGTTGCTGACCGCCGCCGGATTCGAAGCCGGCGCCGCACCGGGAGTGCCCGTAGGCGACAGCCGGACGACCCGCATGATGTTCGCCGGCCGCCGCCCAGCGCGCACGTCCCCCGGTGCGGCGGAGAGCTAGGCCGGGCTTGGTGCTGTTAGCGGGAGCCAGACCCGGAAGCGGGTGTCGCCGGGCAGGGACTCGACTCGCAGATCACCGTGATGCCGGGTGACGACGATCCGGTAAGAGATATCGAGGCCGAGTCCGGTGCCCTGGCCTACCGGCTTTGTTGTGAAGAACGGCTCGAAGATCCGGTTCTGGATATCGGCCGGAATCCCGGGACCGGTGTCGCCGAACTCCACCAGCAACCGGTCGCGGTCACGCGCGGTCCGGATTGTGAGCGTGCCGGAGCCAGCCATCGCCGCTACTGCGTTGTCGATGAGATTGGTCCAGACCTGATTCAGCTCGCCGGGGAACGCCGGGATCCTGGGCAGGCTGCGGTCGTAGTCGCGGACGATCGTGACGCCGTCCCCGATCTTGGCAGACAGCATGGCGAGCGTGCTGTCCAGCAACTCGTGCACGTCGACGACCTGGTACGGGGCTCGGTCGAGCTGGGAGTACTGCTTCGCCGCCTCGACCAGGGATGAGATGCGCGACACCGAGTCGGTGATCTCGGTGAGCAGGAGCTCGGTCTCGATGGTGTCGGCGAGCCAGCGCAAGGCGCCGGACAAGTCGGCACCGTCATCTGCGCCTGCCCTCGCTACGGCCTCGGCGATCTGGTCGAGCTGATCGGTGGAGATGCTCGCCGCGACGATGGCAGGAGCGAGCTGCCAGCTGCTGGCGATGCCGTGGTCATCTAGCCAGTCGGTGACGGCATCCTCAAGGTCCGACCGCTCCAGCGGCCCGAGCTCCGGCGCGGTGGCGAGTCCCCCGGTAGCTTCATCGAGCAGCTTGACCAGCAACGTGAGCAGGGCGCCGTCGTGCCGGCCGTTCGCGATTGCCGGAAGTTTCTGGCGGAGCCTCTGCACATGCTCGCGCAGTCCGGCAGCAGCACGGACCGCGGCTGCGGCCGGGTTGTTCAGCTCATGGGTCAGGCCAGCTGACAGGGCACCGAGCGCCAGCAGCCGCTCTCGCTGGCCGATGGCCTCCTGCGCGTTCTTAGTACCGAAGAACAGGCCCTCAAGCAGGTGCACCGCCATCGGGAACCAGTCGGTCATCAGCTGAGCGAACTTCGCCGCGTCCAGCACGAAGAACCGCGACCGCTCGGTCACTCGCATCGAGTTGTTGTAGACCTGAGCTACCCGGTCGCCGATGTAGGCGTAGAACGCGCCGGCGTAAACACCCGGAGTCGATGCCCTGGTGGTTTCGACGTCGTCGGCGCCGATCCGGCGCGACAGCACCACAGTCCCGGACAGCAGCACGTACAAGTGGGTGGCCGGGTCGCCTTCGGTATAGACCACGCCAGGCTCGGCGATGACCACGCGTCCCTCGCGGCAAAGCCAGGCGAGTTGTTCGTCAGTGAGCTTCTCGAACAGGAACAGCCCGCGCAGCTCAGTCGCGCTGCACAGCAGTTGTCCCGGGTCTGTCGCAGTCACAGTTTCTCCAGGTAACGGTGCACGAGCATGACCGCCATCGCGCCCTCGCCGACGGCGGACGCGACTCGCTTCGCGGACTCGGCTCGTACGTCGCCTGCCACGAAGACACCCGGGACGCTGCTCTCGAGATGGTAGGGCGGCCGCTCCAGCGGCCAGCCGGGTGGCGGCTGCCCGTCGACCATGAGGTCAGGTCCGGCCACGACGAAGCCGTGGTCGTCCCGGATCACGACATCGTCAAGCCAGTCGGTCAACGGCGCCGCGCCGATGAAGACGAACAGGTACTGCGCGGGCACCTTGTGCGTCTCGCCCGTATTGCTATCGCGCAGGGTTAGCTGCTCCAGGTGACCGGATCCATGCGCCCCGACGACCTCGGTGCACGTCATGACCTTGATCGCGGGGATGTTCGCGACCTGCTCGATGAGGTAATGCGACATCGATTTGCGCAGAGTGTTGGCGCGTACCAGGAGACTCACCGATCGCGCTCGCTTGGCCAGGTAGACCGCAGCCTGGCCGGCCGAGTTCGCTCCGCCGACGATGAAGATGTCTTCGTCCATGCAACTTGTCGCCTCGGTCAGCGCGGAGCCGTAGAAGACGCCTCGGCCGGTCAGATCGGTCAGGCCGGGCGCGGTGAGCTGCCGGTACGCCACCCCGGTCGCCAGGATGACAGTGTGCGCGCTGATCGCCGTGCCGTCCGCGAAGCGGACCGTTCGCGCCGAGCCGGTCACCTCCAGGCCGACGACTTCGCGTGCTGTCAGGACCTCAGCACCGAACTTGTGCGCCTGGCGCCTGGCCCGGTCGGTCAGCTGTGCGCCCGAAACGCCGTCGGGAAAGCCGAGGTAGTTCTCGATCCGTGAGCTCTGCCCGGCTTGACCGCCGGTCGCCGTGCGCTCGACGAGCACGGTCCGCAGGCCTTCTGACGCACCATAGACGGCGGCACCCAGGCCAGCCGGCCCGCCGCCGATCACGATCAGGTCGTAGAAATCCGTGGACGGGGTCGTGGCGAGGCCCACGTGGCTGGCCAGGTCCGGCTCAGACGGCTCGATCAGCACTGCCCCGTCGGCCGCGATGACCACCGGCAACCGCTCGCCGTCGGCTTGCGCGGCCTCGAGCAGCCGGCGCCCTTCCGGCTCGTCGATTGAGTACCAGCGATACGGCACCTGGTTGCGGGCAAGAAACTCGCGCACCTCAGACGACCGCGCTGACCACCGGTGGCCGACCACCTTAGTCTCAGGCACCGGCCGATGCTCTGACGACAGCCAGGATTCCAGCAGCGAGTCGACAACCGGGTAGAGCTTCTCTTCCGGCGGGTCCCACGGCTTGAGCAGGTAGTAGTCGAGATCCACGACGTTGATCGCGTCGATGGCGGCGCCGGTGTCGGCGTACGCGGTCAGCAGCGCCCGCCGCGCGCCAGGGTAAATGTCCATGGCGCGCTCGAGAAACTCGATGCCGTTCAGCTCCGGCATCCGGTAGTCGGCGAGGATGACCGCCACCAGGTCGCCGCGCAGCTTCATCTGCCGCAGCGCGTCCAGTGCAGCCTCGCCCGACTCTGCGCGCACGATCCGGTGCTGCTCGCCATACTGGCGGCGGAGGTCCCGTGCCACCGCGCGGGAAACATCGGGGTCATCGTCAACCGTCATGATGGCTGGCCGAGGTTTGCTATCCGGAGCCGATGTCGGCGTCTGAGTGACCTTAGCCTCCGGTGCTGCGGCCGGTGCGTCTTCCATCCGCCCATCGTAGATTCCCGGCACAGCCGGTCCGCCCGGTGGCGATGGCCGCCAGCTCAGATCTGCCCCGTTCCCGTCCTGGTTCGCCGTAGGCGTACAAAACCCGGACCGAAAAAGGCCGAAACGGGGGAATCGGTCGTGCCGGTTAAGGCGTCACAAGCCGGAACGACCTGACCTGGTCAGACCGGCAGCGCCACTTCGGCTGCTCCGTAGATCTCAGCAGCGCGCCAGCAGTACCACGCCACAACGCTGCGGTAAGGGCGGAACGGCTCGCCGAGAATCGTCGAGTTCCTTTGCCGTCGGCGTCGGGATGCCCCAGGCCAGGCCGAAGCCGCGGCGCACGCCGAGGTCCCCGGTGGGCCAGATGTCGAGCCGCCGAAGCTGGAACATCAGGAACATGTCGGCGGTCCATTTGCCGATGCCCCGCACGGCGGTCAGGCGTGCCGCGACCTCCTCGTCGCTCTCGCCGGGAGAGCTGGCGCGGATTCAGGCGCACGGTGCCGTCCAGCACTTTGGCGGACAGATCTCGCAGCGAGGCGGTTTTGGCCCCCGACAAACCCGCCGCGCGCAACGCCTCGTCAGGCAGGGCTGCGAGGCGCTCGGCGGTGACGTTGCCGTCCAGGGCAGCGATGAGCCGGCCGTGTATTGCCCGCGCCGCCGCTCCGGCGAGCTGCTGATAAGTAATCGCGCGGACCAGGGTCTCGAAGTGCGTCTCCTTCGGCACCGGGAACCGCGGCAGGCCAGCATCGGCGACGAGGTTCGCGATGACCGGGTCGCGCTCGGCGAGCAGGCTGGCTGCTTGCCGGTGCGTCACCTTGCCAGCGGGCCGGGATGATTCGCTCGCCACTGCAGTCTCCTTCTGCCGCTCCGCTGTCCCAGTCAACCAGCAAGACCCTTACGTGATGGAAACGCCGCCGTCGACGACGATGGTCTGGCCTGTCACGTAGCCGCCTGCCGGGCTGACGAGCCAGACAAGGGTGGCCGCGCATTCGTCCAGCCGGCCCATCCGGGGCACCAGCATGCGCGAGACCATGCCATCGAGGTATCCCGGCGGGTACTGGTCGGTCATCTCGGTCGGGAAGTAGCCGGGCGCGATCGCGTTGACGCGGATCCCTTTCCGGCCAGTCCACTGAGCCGCCAGGTCACGGGTGAGGCCCATCAGCGCTGCCTTGCTGGCGGTGTAGGCGGCTTGCGGCATGCCCGCTGTCGTCAGTGCTAGCACGCTGGAGATGTTCACGATGCTGCTGCCCGGCTGCATATGCCGTCCGCATGCCTGCGCCATCCAGTAACTGCCGTTCAGGTTGATGTCGATCACCGAGCGGAACTGCTCTGGCGTCTCGCGGCTGGCTGGGTATGCGGTACCGACGCCTGCGTTGTTGACCAGGATGTCGATCCGTCCGTATTCGGTCATCGCGGCCTGCGCAAAGCTAGTGCAGGAAGCCGGGTCGGCGACGTCAACGGGGGCGCTGATCGCCTGGCCGCCGTCGGCCCTGATGGCATCGGCCACCGCCGCGAGGCGGTCGGTGCGCCGGGCCCCGAGCACCACTGCCGCACCCGCATCCGACAATGCCCGTGCGAATGCGACGCCCAGACCGGACGACGCGCCGGTGACAACTGCTACCTGGTCGGTGAGGCGGAACTGATCCAGGATCGACACGCTGACTCCTCAGGCTCGGACCGGCGGCGGACCGCTCGTGTCCCGGTCATGTGATGCGGTGAATTTAGCGCGGAAACGGATCCGGCAGCCGGATCCTTCACTGGCCGCCTCGCCGCCGGGCCGCGGCGCAGACGTCGTGATTGGCTGGCTGGCGATCGGGTAAGACACCCGCGTTCCTGACCGCTGGTTACCTGATCACCTTGGGTCGGACATGCCTACCAACACCTTCGATGTCGTACTTGTGCATGGCGCCTGGGCCGACGGATCGAGCTGGAGCAAGGTGATCGGCCCGCTGGCTGCTCAGGGCATCAGCGTTGTCGCGGCACCATTGCCGCTGACTTCCCTGGCCGACGACGTCGCAACGGTCGAGCAGGTGCTCGAGCGGCTGGAGGGCCCGGTAGTCCTGGCCGGCCACGCGTATGCCGGCGGTGTCATCGGCGCGGTGAGCGGCCCGAAGGTCGCCGCCCTGGTCTACGTCGCGGCGCTCGCGCCCGACCAGGGCGAGAGTGTTGCCGACGTCTTCTATCGCGGTCAGAGCCACCCTAAGGCGCCAATGCTGCAGCCCGACTCGCACGGGCTTGTCTGGCTGCCGGGAGAAGCCTTCGCCGAAGCCTTCGCACAGCATGCGTCGCCGCAGGAGCATGCGATTATGGCCGCTGTGCAGCGCCCGATCGCGGCCGGCGCCATCAGCGTCCCGGTCGCGCGGCCACTATGGAAGGACCGGCCGAGCTGGTTCCTGATCGCCGAAGAAGACCGCATGATCGCGCCGGATACTCATCACTTCATGGCTGAGCGGATGGGCGCTCGCGCCCGCGCACTCCCGGTCGATCACACGCCGCTGGTGACCGCGCCCGGAGCAGTCGTGGACATGATCCTCGAAGCGGCTCATGCCATGGCGCCGACTGGCTTAGCAGGGGGTGGTTCCGGGGGGCATCCTCCGGAACCAGTGCAGCCAGGCCTAGGGGAGGACGCGATGACTTATACCGCCTACCGGACCCGGACTTCCTATCACACCGTGACCGTGCAGGGCCTCAAGGTCTTCTACCGTCAGTCAGGACCTTCCGACGCCCCGAAGCTGCTGCTGCTCCATGGCTTCCCGAGTGCCGGCCACATGTTCCGGGACCTGATCCCGCAACTAGCGGACCGCTTCAATGTAGTCGCGCCAGACCTGCTCGGGTTCGGGCAGTCCGACATGCCTGCCAGGGACAGCTTCAGTTACTCCTTCGAAGGCCTCACCGATGTCCTCGAAGGCTTCACTGACGCGGTCGGCTTCGACCAGTATGCGCTCTACGTGTTCGACTACGGTGCCCCGACCGGGTTCCGGCTCGCGCTGCGGCGGCCGGAACGGATCACGGCCATCGTCTCCCAGAACGGCAACGCCTATACCGAAGGCCTTAGCGACGGCTGGAATCCGGTTCGCGCGTACTGGAACGAACCGACGCAGGCCAACCGCGAGGCGATTCGCACTCTCGTCCAGCCCAAAACGACGGTATGGCAATACACCCACGGGGTCCCCGATCCGTCGCTGGTATCGCCCGATGGCTACACGCTCGACAACCACTACCTCACTCGCCCGGGTGCCGACGAGATCCAGCTGGACCTGTTCCTCGACTATGCGAGCAACGTGGCACTCTATCCCGCGTTCCAGGAGTACTTCCGGACCCGCCGGCCGCCGCTGCTGGCCATCTGGGGCCGCAACGACCCGTTCTTCCTGCCTGCGGGAGCCGAAGCATTCAAACGCGATATTCCCGATGCCGACGTCCGGTTCCTCGACACCGGTCACTTCGCGGTCGAGACGCACGCAGACGAAATCGCCATGGCGATGCGCGGATTCCTCCCCGGCTGACCCGCGGGCAGATCCTTCGCTGGTATCCGGCAACTGGGCCGGCGGCCCGGGAGAACGGCCGCCGGCCCAATGCTGCCCCGGGGCGCTACCGCAGGCAGGCCGAGGGACGGTTACGGCTCGCCTGTTATTGCTCGTCCTCATCCTGAGTGAAAGCGTCGCGGAGTCGCTGTTCCTGCTCCGTGGACAGGTTCGTGCTGATCAGTTCGGCCTTGGTGCCGTCGAACTCGTCCTTGACGCGGTCCATCACTGCGTCCGAGCTGAGCAGGAACAGGGCTGACGTGCCCGGCGTGACCCGCTCCCGCACGGACTTGATGAACGAGTCGCTGATACCGACGTCGGACATCGACCCGAACAGGGCACCCATTCCGGCGCCGATCGCCAGGCCGAGGATCGGCACGAAGAAGATCATTCCGAAAAGCAGTCCCCAGAACCCGCCGCCGAGCGCGCCGGCCTTCTTCGTCGAGTGCATCTCCCGGGTCTTGGGCCTCTGACGGCCGGATTCCCAGCTGACCACGGCAGCATCCTGGACCTGGATCAGCGCTTGGGTCTGCAGCTGTTCCAGTGTGGTGAGTGCGTCGTCGGCTCCGTCGGGTGTTGCGAACTTCCAGGCGGTGAGTGTCGCCATTGCCTCTCCAGCTATGTCTGTGCCCGGCGGATCGCGGCCGGGCTGGCGCATGGGCAGCACAAGGATCTAGCTGGCGAGCGCGGGCGAGCATCACCCCGCAAGGGTGAATCAGAGTCTCGGAAGCAGCGCCGGGAGTAGTGATCACCCTGAGAAGGTGATGTCCGGCCGGCCGCACAGCGGGCACCCTACGGAGGTGCAAGCTCCAGCCTCAGGCGGAACTCCGGCGGCGGCCGCCCGCTCGATGATCTTGCCGCTCGCGCTAGCGCAGTTCATTGCCAGCTACGCGGCGACGAACATGAACGTCGCGATCAGTGCTATCGCCACGGATCTGCACACGACCGTAAGCGGTGTGCAGACGGCGATCACTTTGTTCACGCTGACGATGGCGGCGCTGATGATCCCCGGAAGCAAGCTCACCGATATCTGGGGGCGCAAGCGGTGCTTCCTCGCTGGCCTGGTCGTCTACGGAACCGGGGCGCTGCTGGCCGCGCTCGCACCGGGCCTCGGGGTGTTGATCTTCGGCTACTCGATCCTCGAGGGCGTTGGCTCGGCGCTGATGATCCCGCCGATCTACATCCTGGTGACTGTAGCCTTCCCCGACATCAGGTCGCGGGCCAAGTACTTCGGCGTGGTGAGCGGTGCCGCCGGGCTTGGCGCTGCCGCGGGTCCGCTAATCGGCGGCCTGATCACCAGCGGCATCAGCTGGCGCGCGTCGTTCGGGTTGCAAGCCATCGTCGTGGCGACGATTGTCATGATGGGCCGCGGCATCATCGAGCCCGGCCAGGTCCGGCCGCAAGACCAGATTCGACCTGACCGGGGCGGTGCTGTCGGCGACAGGCCTCGTCTTCGTGGTCCTGGGCCTGCTGGAGTCCCGGACCTACGGCTTCTTCGCGTCACGAAAAGCGTTCGCGGTGGCGGGCACCGTGATCCTGCCCAAGGGCGGCGTCTCGCCAGTCTGGCTGCTCGTGGCCATCGGCGCGTTGTTCCTGCTGTGGTTCTTCCTGCACATCCGGTCCGCCGAGCGGAAGGGCAGAGACGCGCTCCTGGCCATGCGCCTGTTCCGCAACCGGGTCGCCAACCTCGGCCTCGGCACTCAGTTCGCTCAGTGGCTGATCCTGCAGGGCTCGTTCTTCGTGCTTGCGGTGTATTTGCAGGAGGTGAACGGCTACAACGCGATCAAGACCGGGCTGCTGCTCACGCCGTCCACGATCGGCATACTCGCAGCATCCGCGGCGGCTGGCCGGCTAGCCAAGCGGCGGTCGCAGCGTTCGCTGATCATCGCCGGCTTCGCCATCGCCGGTATCGGGATACTGCTGCTGCTCGCGCTGGTCCGGGCGCATTCCGGCATCCTCACCTGGATCCCTGGCCTGCTGCTATCCGGCATCGGCTCCGGCATCATGCTGACCTCGTCGGTCAACGTGGTCCAGTCCAGCTTCCCCGACTCCGACCAGGGTGACATCTCCGGCCTGTCGCGCAGTGTGTCCAACCTCGGGTCATCGGTCGGCACGGCGCTCGTGGGCTCGGTACTGGTGGCGGTGAAGCTGCCGGCCGGGCACCCGTTCGCAGTCGCGCTGATCATGCTCGCAGTGATCACGGCTATCGGCCTCGTCATCTCTCTGCTCCTGCCGCGCAAACCGGACGCGGCCGCGCCTGTCCCTTCGCCAGGCGCCGCGCCGGTGCGCTCAGGTCGCGACTAGGCGAGCGTGATCTGCGGATACAGCGGATGGGCGGAGAGCAGGTCACGCGCCCGGCTGCGGACGGCATCGGCGATGCCCGGCTCGACGGCGTAGCGGGCGCGAGAGGGCTGACCGCTGCTGGCCGCCAGCGCCGATGTTGCGGTCAGTGTGGTAACGATCATGTCGGCGATTTCGTCCATCTCGGCTGCGCCCATGCCGAGGGTAGTCAGGGCGGGCGTGCCGAGGCGGATGCCCGAGGTGTACCAGGGCCCGTTCGGGTCGGCCGGGACGCTGTTGCGGTTCGTGACGATCCCGGCGTCGAGCAAGGCCGACTCGGCTTGCCGGCCGGTGAGGCCGAAGCCGCGGGTATCGAGCAGGACCAGGTGGTTGTCGGTTCCGCCGGTGATCAGCGTGGTGCCCCGCCGGAGCAACCCGTCCGCGAGGCTTGTCGCGTTAGCGACGATCTGCCGGGCATACGAGGCGAACTCGGGCCGCCTGGCCTCGGCCAGTGCCACCGCCTTGGCTGCCATCATGTGCGCGAGCGGACCGCCAAGCACCATCGGGCAGCCGCGGTCCACGTGCTCGGTCAGCGACGCCTCGCAGAGCACCAGGCCACCGCGTGGTCCTCGCAGCGATTTGTGCGTGGTCGAGGTGACGATGCTGGCATGCGGGACCGGGTTGTAATCGCCGGTCAGCACGCCACCGGCGACGAGTCCGGCGAAGTGCGCCATGTCGACCATGAGAGTGGCATTGACCTCGTCCGCGATCTCGCGCATGATCGCGAAGTTGATCAGCCTGGGATAAGCCGAGTAGCCGGCGACGATGATCAGCGGGCGGAACTCACGTGCCAGCTTCCGCACGGCCTGGTAGTCAAGCATGCCCGTCGCCGGATCCGTGCCGTAGCTCCGCTGGTCGAACATCTTGCCGGAGATATTCCGGCGGAAACCGTGGGTCAGGTGGCCGCCCGCATCCAGCGACATGCCGATCATTCGCTGGTCGCCAAGTGCCCGGCGGAGTGCGGCCCAGTCGGCCTCGCCCAGGTCGTCCACGCTGGCCGCAGACTGCTCGGTCAGCGCAGGCGCCTCGACTCGCTGGGCGAGCACCGCCCAGAACGCCACCAGATTCGCGTCGATGCCGGAATGCGGCTGAACGTAGGCGTGGTCGGCACCGAACAGGGCCCTGGCGTGGTCAGCGGCAAGCTGCTCGACGGTGTCGACGTTCTGGCAGCCGGCGTACATCCGTCGGCCGATAGTTCCCTCGGCGTACTTATCGCTCAGCCAGTTGCCCATGGCAAGCAGCACGGCCGGCGAGGCGTAGTTCTCACTTGCGATCAGCTTCAGCGCCGCCCGCTGGTCGGCGAGTTCGGCCCGGATAGCACCGGCCACCGCGGGCTCAGCAGCGGCGATGACAGCCAGCGCCGCGTTCCATGCCTGCGACGCGCTATCAGTCGCCGGGGCGACCAGATTGGCCTCGGACACTATGACCCTCCCTGCAGGCAGCCGCCGGTCAGCCGGCGCATGGCGGACATCAGCACGGAACGGCTCGGGCCTGCGAAGGCCAGGCTCGCCGCCGCGTCACGACAGACGCTACGGCACTGCGGGCTGGGCCGTGTCCTGCTCTCACCCGGCGCGGGTGAGGCGACGGGCCGTCTTGCGGGGCATGGTGTCCGATGTCAGATCTCGGGGGGAGCGGTCATGAGCGTACTGACCTCGGCGGCGCCGGCGCGGCGCGTGCTCAGGTATCAGCTGGACAGCGGACTGGCGCACCTGACGCCCGCCGATCGGGAGATCAGAGGCAAGGACGCGCGCACCCAGGTGCCCAGGGAGAGCCATGCCGTTTTCGATCCGCGCGCTGACCGCCCCGATCCGCTGACCCTGCTCGAGGAGCAGGCCGCATCACGCCTGGCGGACCTGGTTCCGGTCCGGTACGGAAGGATGTCGGTCTCGCCCTTCGCGTTCTTCCGCGGCGCTGCTCTCGTCATGGCCAGTGACCTCGCTGGAACGCCCGTGTCAGGCCTTGGCGTCCAAGCGTGCGGTGACGCTCACCTGTCGAACTTCGGCATTTTCGGGTCGGCAGAGCGACGGCTCGTGTTCGACGTCAACGACTTCGACGAGACACTGCCCGGCCCGTGGGAGTGGGATGTGAAGCGCCTGGCTGCCAGCCTCGAGGTTGCGGCGCGCGGGAACGGATTCGCCGACAAGGACCGGCGCAAGATCGTCTTGGCTGCGGTCGGCCGTTACCGGCAGACGATGCGCGACTTCGCCGCGCAGCCGAACCTGGCCGTCTGGTACGCCCACGCCGATATGGACGCACTGCGTGCCCAGTTCGAGTCCCAGCTGAAGAAGCGGCAGCGCACGGTGGTAGCCAAGAGCCTGGCCAAGGCGAGAACCAGGGACAGCATGCAGGATCTGGCGAAGCTAACCAGGGTCGTGGACGGACGCCCGCGGATCATCTCGGACCCGCCGCTGATCGTGCCGGTAGACGAGCTCGTGCCGAGGAGCACAGACCGGAAAGCGCTGCTCTCGGAGCTGGCCGACCTGATCAACCGGTTCCGGCGCAGCCTGCAGAACGACCGCCGGTTCCTGCTCGAGCAGTTCGAGTTTGCCGACATGGCCCGCAAAGTGGTCGGCGTGGGCAGCGTCGGGACGCGATGCTGGATCGTGCTGATGCTCGGCCGCGACCAGTCCGATCCGCTGTTCCTGCAGGTCAAGGAAGCCGAGCCGTCGGTGCTGAGCCGGTTCGTGGGGACCAGCAAATACGCCAACCAGGGCCAGCGAGTGGTCGCCGGGCAGCGGCTGATGCAGGCCAGCAGCGACATCTTTCTCGGCTGGCAGCGTACGGAAGGCCTGGACGGGCAGAGCCGCGATTACTACATCCGCCAGCTCCGGGACTGGAAGTTCTCGATCGACATCGACGCCATGGTGCCTTCTGGCATGCGGATGTACGGCGCGCTCTGCGGCTGGGCGCTGGCCCGCGCGCACGCCTGCTCAGGCGACCGGATCGCTATCGCGGCTTACCTGGGCGGATCCGACGTGTTCGACGATGCGATCGCCCGGTTTGCCGTCGCCTACGCCGACCAGAACGAGCGTGACTACGTCGCGCTGACCACCGCTATCAACTCGGGCCGGATCGCCGCCGAGACGGGCCTCTGACCTCCGGATCTCACCACCGGACGGGGATCGATGGTTTCCGGCCAGCCTGGGTAGAACCAGCAGTAACTCGCCGCGGCCGCGCCGTTCAGAGGTGCGCCCGCCGGCGACAGAGATCCTTGGCCAAGGAGGCAGTGCCATGCAGGCAGTTGTTGGGGATGTGATCCACGTGCACAGCGCCGTCGTGGGTCAGCCGGAGCGGACCGGTGAGATCGTCGAAGTTCGCGGTGCCGGCGGCGAGCCGCCGTACCTGGTGCAATTTGACGACGAGCACATCGCGCTGGTGTTTCCCGGCCCGGATGCCGTGATCGAGCATCCGAGCCGGAAGAAGGCGAAGGGGCGGCGCTAGCCGCTCACCGGAACGCGGACGCTACCGGCCGAACACGATGTCGTCGAGGCCCTCAGGGAAATTGATCGGCTTGCCGACCGCCCCGGTGGCGGTGTCGACCGGCGTCATCCGGCCCGCGATGAGGGCGCCCTTCGGGTAGTCGAAAGAACTGAGAACATACAGCGTGTCGCCGCCTGGTGCGAAGACGCCCTGGTATTGCTGCCAGCGCGGGAAGCTTCCTAGCCGGATCGGCTGGCGAGCGGTGTCCGTCGCAGTGTCGACCGGGACCACAGTCGATCCGTCGACCGCGGTCGCGTAAAGCGTGGCGCCGCCGGGAGACAGCGAAAGCTGATAGCCGTTCTGAGCGGCCGGCAGTGCTATCGACGGAAGCACGGTATCGGTGCGAAGGTCTACCGGGCTGACCCACTGCGCTTGCGTCGACAGGTTGGAGTCGGTGAGGTAGCCGGTCTGGCTGCCAGGGCTGATCAGGAATTCCTGGGCGACCCGGCCTGGCACCGGGCCCATGTCGATCGGCTTCAGCTCCGTGTCACTGGCCACGTCGACAGCGATGATCGACCCGCTCCATCGGGTGGTGGACGTGGCTGCAGACGTGACCCTCACCGACTGGTAAGAGACGTACACGGTCTTGCCGTTCGGAGCCATGGTGAGGGTGCTCTGGCCGACGTACCAGCCAGCAGGATGGCTCTGCGTCGGCGCCGGAAGGGCCGGCCCGTGCAGCGCGACCGTCGCGATCGTCGTGTTCGTGGCCGTGCCGATCGCGGTCAGGGTCAGCCCCTTGCCGACCGTCGCCAGAACGTACAGCGTCTTCCCGTCAGGCGTCAGGGCGAAGCTGCGGGCACCGGGGATCTTAATGAGCCCGAGTGCCGCTCGGGTGGCGAGGTCGACAGCGACCACGCCGTAAAAGGGCTCCAGGACGTAGGCCGCCTTACCATCCGGCGTCATCACCAGGCCCCCCGGCACGCCGCCCACCTCGATGGGCGGACCGGCCTTACCGGTCGCGACATTGACCGGAACCAGTTGACCCCGGACGCTCACCACATAGACGGTCTTGTTGTCCGGTGAGATCACGACGCCGCCGTCGGAACCCTTCACGCCGAGCGGGATCGGCGCCAGTGCGGTGCCAGTGGCCAGGTCGACAGGGATGAGCAGGTCGCGTTGTGACACGACATACGCCATATGCGAGTGCGGCAGGACAGTGTCCGGGCCACCCCGGTGCCGCGATCCGGACTGCAGTGCGTACGGGACAACCGTCGCCACGATGACGATCAGCATGACGGCCGCGGCGGCGGCGAGAGCGGTTGCGCGGCGCCCGGCGATCCTGGCTACGGCATGCAACCGCACCTGGCTGGCCGCTGCCGGTGCGCGCGGGCTGATGTCGTCCGGCTGCACGGTCTCGGCAGCGTCAGCATAGGCCGCACGCAGCCTGTCTTCGACCCGGGTCAGATCGGTCGGCATTACTGTTCCCCCTGCAGTTCGCGGGCCAGCGCGGCCAGCGCGCGTGATGCGGTCGACGAGACACTGCCCCTGCTGATGCCGAGCGCTGCGGCGATCTCGGCATCGGGCAGGTCCAGGTAGTAGCGCAGCGCGAGCACCTCGCGAGCGCGGGCCGGCAACCGCGCGATTGCCTGCATGGCCAGGCGGCTTTCTTCTCTGGCCATCGCGGCCGACTCGGCGGACCAGACTTCCGGAGCGTGCTGGACCGGACGGCCGGACGCCCGCTGCCGGGCCCGGTGCACGGACCGGCAGCCGTTGACGACCGACGCGCGCAGGTAAGCGAGCGCCTTATCTGCGCCGCGGAGCCGGGGGAGCGCCCGGTACAGCCCGACGAACGCGTCCTGCACGACGTCCTCCGCGGTCGGCTTGTCCCCGACCAGCATCATCGCGGTTCGCACCAGGGCCAGGCCGTGAGCCCGGTAGAGATCCGCGACGTCATCGGCCGCCGCGGACCGGTGCTGGTCAGATAGCAAGCCGACGGCTGGCAGCGCGGTCGCTCGCGCGCCGATCCCGCCCCGGCAAGGGTCGGCGCCCGGTACTGACTCCGTCATCTCTGCTTCCGATCTCCGGGTCGCCTGACAGCCCGGTAGGCGGATGTTGTGCATAAAGAAGACGCCGGACACCGCTCATCTGCTGAGCGGACTCAGGATTTTTCCGCAGCGGACTCAGGGAACGATCAGCACCGTGCGCGACTCGGTGTAGAAGGAGCGAGCGGCCATACCCTGCTCACGCGGACCGTAGCTGGAGTCCTTCGAGCCGCCGAACGGGGCCTGGAAGTCCACGCCAGAGGTTGGCGCATTGACCCGGATCATCCCAGCCTCCAGGTGCCGGCTGAGCCGCAGTGCCCTGCTGAGATCGCTGGTGAACACGGCCGCGACAAGGCCATACCGGACGGCGTTTGCGATGGCGATGGCCTCGTCAGCGGTCCCGGCCCTGATGAGCGCCGCAACCGGCGCGAATACCTCCTCAGTCGCGAGCGGCCCGGCCGGGCTCGTCCAGTTCCACCAGGGTCGGCGCGAGGTAATAGCCCGGAGCGTCGAGCGCCTTGCCTCCGGTGAGCACCCTGCCGCCAGAGCCCGCGACCGCGGCCAGCGCCGACTCCCTCGAACCCTCGTCGATGACCGGGCCGACGAGGGTCTTGTCATCGGCGGGATCGAGCACGTGGAGTGCCTCGATAGCTGCCGCCAGGCGGTCGCGGAAGCGAGGGTAGATCGCGTCCTCCACGATCACCCGGCTGGTCGCTGTGCACTTCTGCCCGGCATAACCCATCGAGGCGTAGGCGATCGCGGTCGCGGCACGGTCCAGGTCGGCGTCGGCCAGCACCACGGACGGGTTCTGGCCGCCCATCTCGGCCTGCACCCGGCAGCCGCGCTCGGCTGCACGCCGGGTGATCTGGCGGCCGACCTCCGATGAACCGGTAAAGGAAACGGCGGCGACACCTGGGTGGTCGATCAGCGCTCCGGCCTCCGTCGCGCCACCGAGAACAACCTGGAAAACATCCTCGGGCAGGAACGGGGCGAGAATGTCCCGCAGCGCAAGTGCGGTCGCGGCCGCCGCGCTCGCGGGCTTCAGTATCGTGGCGTTGCCGTAGGCCAGGCTCGGCGCGGCTTTCCACAGCGGAATGGCGACCGGGAAATTCCACGGCGTGATCAGCGCCGAAACACCCACAGGGACGTGCCGTGCCATCAGCAACTGGTCGGCTGCCGCCGCCGGGATAGTCTCGCCGTCCGGCAGCAACGCTGCCTGCGCGTAGTAGCGGAGGATCGCGACCCCGCGGGCAATCTCGCCGCGCGCCTCGGACAGCGGCTTGCCGACCTCGCGCACCACAAGGCTGGTGACATCATCCGACCGCTGCTCAAGCGCGGCCGCGCCGTCAGACAGTGCCTTGGCGCGGGCGGCCGCCGGAGCATCCCGCCAGGCTGCGGCAGCATGGGTGGCCCGGCCGACCGCAGCGTCCGCCTCGGCCGGTCCGCCGGTCTGCCACTCGCCCACCACGTCGGCCGGGTCGTGCGGATTGACGCTAGTGAAGGTCATCGGTCAAAGCCTTTCATCATGATCGCGAAGACTTTTGGGCCTGACAGGCACAAATGTTTACGTCTTACGTTCCAAGTTCCAGTAGCACCTTGCCCCGCGGCCCGTCACCGCCGCGCAGGCGGGCGATCGCCTGCTCCCAGTCTGCGAGCGCGAACCGGTGCGTGACGACAAATCCGGGCCTGATCAGCCCGGCGTTCAGCAACCCGACGACATCACGCCATGCCGCTGCGGTGTAACTGAAGCTGCCCAGGATTGCCAGGTCGTTGTTGACCACATCGTCAACGCTGAGGGCGACAGTCTGCCCGTGCGGCGGCAGGCCGAGCAGCAGCACGGTGCCGCCGCGGCGGGCGGCCGTCAGCGCGACCGCGGCAGCCTGGACCGCGCCAGCTGCTTCCACGACGAGGTCGTAGCCGGCGCCCGCGGCTTCCGGCGAGATCTCGAAGCGGGCCGCGCCCGCCCGGGATGCGAGCCCGGCCTGCGCCTGGCGCTGGCCGAGCAGCACAACCTCGGCTGGCGACCACAGCCGGAGCAGATAGACGGCCAGCAGCGCGATCGTCCCGTCGCCGATCACCAGTACTCGCTGGCCGGGCCGGACCGCCGCCCTGGTCAGGCCCCGGTACACGACCGACGCGGGCTCGGTGAGCACTGCATCCTCCGCGGTCACGTCCGGCCGTAGCGGATGCACCAGCGCTGACGGGACGGCGACCAGGTCAGCAGCCGCGCCGTCGCGGGTGAAGCCGAACTCGTCGTAGGTCTCGCAGAGGTTGGTCTCGCCAGCCGAGCATCGCGCGCAGTGGCCGCACGCCACGACGCCTTCGACAACCACGCGAGTGCCAGCCAGCGAGGAATCACCGGTGACAATGCCGGTCCACTCGTGGCCCAGCCCGACCGGGTAGCGCACGTAGGCCGGATCGACCTGACCGGCGATGATCTCGAGATCGGTGCCGCACAATCCGACCAGGTCGGGCCGCACGAGCGTGTCGTCCGAAGCCGGGACAGGCCGGTCGCGGGTGGTCAGGACCACCTCGCCGGGCGCAGCGACGACGAGCGCCCTGATGGCCTCGCTGACGCCACTCGATTCGGTCGTTGTGCCGGTGTCGATCACGCGATCTCCGATCCAGTCCGGTCGGTGTCCCGCTGCCGCGGTCCGCCCAGGATCCCGCTGACCCTGCCGGCGGCCCGCCGTACGGCCTGGCCCAGCTCGTTGATCCGCCAGGCAGGCAAGTCGCCCTTGATCCCGGTGACGCTGACGGCGCCAGCGACCGCGCCGTCATGGCCGAAGATCGCGGCGCCGAGGCAGAAGATTCCGTCCGCGTCTTCCTCGTCGTCGATAGCGAAGCCGTTGCTGCGGACCAGGTCCAGGTTCGCCAGCAGGGAGTCAACGTCGGTGATGGTGTGGCCGGTCCGCCGTCTGCAGGCCGGTCTGCGCGCACATGTCGCGCACTTGCTGCTCGGTCATCGTTGCCATGATCGCCTTGCCCGCGGCCGACGCGTGCGGCATCTCGCGCTGCCCGAGCGGGGTGTGAAACCTGACGCTGCCGGGCCCGTCGACTCGCTCGATGAAAACCGGGAAGCCGTCGTCGCAGATCGCGAGCCGCGAGGTCATCTTCGTCTCCTCGGCGAGCTCGGTGAGCAGTGGCCGGCTGAGATCGCCGAGCGGTAGCTGGCCGCGGGCAATGTCGCCGAGCCTGATCACGCCGGTGCCGAGGGTGTACCGCGGGCCAGGCTTGCCGTCCCTGAGCATCCCGAATGCGGTCAGCGTCCGGGCCAGCGCGAGGGTGGTGCTCTTCGACGTCCCGAGCGACCTGGCCAGTTCACTGAGGGTCAGGCCCTCTGCAGGCCCGTCGGCGACGATCTGCAGCAGCCGCATTGCCCTGGCGACGCTACGCACCGTGTAGCGGCCTGCGCCATCGTCGTCAGCCGGCCCCGTTTTATCGGCCAGCAGCGTATCGCCGCCAGGCTCCTGCTCGCTCATCCGCGCCATCTCGCCCCGTTGCGCTGATGTCACGAACCCAGCCCTCCAAGTGTGTCCGGTTGGCACCGTGTCTGTTCGCTAGCTCACCGCGTGTTCGGCATTACCGAACGGTATGTAAGAAATACGTAACGAGCCTTGACATGGTCACAAACATCATGGTTCGTTGCCTACGTGATTCTATATCACACAACGCCGTTCGGTACAGCCGAACACGGTGCGTCCGAACACGGCGCATCCGGACACCGGGTCCGCAGCGTGGCTCGCGCACACGCAGCCGCGCAGCGCATCGGTGCCTGGCTGGCTGCCTGCGACCAGGAGCGGCCGGCTGCGCTGGTGCTCACCGGGCCGGCTGCCGTGGCGTGGGCCTGCGGTGGCGTGGCGCCGCCGGTCGACCGTAGTGCCGCTGTGGACCTTGTCTGGGCTGTCTTCAGTCCGGCCGGCGGTGCATCAGTCCACGGGGCCCTGATTACCACGCACGTCGAGGCGGACCGCATCAGGGACGAGTATGGCCCCGGCGATCATGGTTTCGCTGAGTTTGCCGCAGTTCCCTGGCAGGATCCGGATGCGTTCGTCCGCGCCGCCGAGCAACTGGCCGGGGCGCCGGCCAGGCGGCTGGCCGCCGACGGCCATCCCGCGTTCGGGTTCGACGTCAGCGACGACCTGATCGCACTGCGGCTCGCGCTCTCCGCGCCCGAGCAGGAAGATCTGGCCAGCCTGGGCCACGACGCGGCGGCTGCGCTGCAGTACGCCCTGGCGTCCTGGCATCCGGGCGAGCGGGACCTGGACATCCAGGCCCGCTGCGCCGCGCAGCTGGAGGCGGCCGGCGCCGATGCCCCGGTGCTGATCGTCGGCGGCGATGACCGGCTGGAGCGCTACCGCCATCCGATGGCGGTCGGAGCTCCGGTCAGCGAGATCGTCATGGCCGTCGTGGTGGCGCGGCGGGGCGGTCTGCATGCGGCGGCGACCCGGTTCGCGACCGCAGCGCCGCTCGGCGAAACCTACGCCAGCTTGCGCCGCCGGGTGCTGGCGATCGAAGACGCGGTGCTGTCGGCGAGTCAGCCGGGCGGCACATACGGGAGCGCCCTGGCCGCGCTCGATGACGGCTACGCGCGCGCCGGCGCACCAGGCGAATGGGCTGGCCACTACCAAGGCGGCCCGATCGGGTTCGCCCAGCGCGAGTTCGAGACTCGCGCCAGATCAGGCTGGCTCTCGCTGGTACCGCGAGCCGATCGCCGCCGGTCACGCGATCGCCTGGAACCCGAGCCTGCCCGGCGGCGCCAAGGCCGAAGACACCTACCTGGTGACTGGCAGCGGCCAGCTGGAGCGAGTGACGTACGCACCAGGCTGGCCATCCGAACCTGACGACGGCCGGCAGTTGCCGCGCCCCGCTGTACTGGAGGTCGGTACGTGACCGCTGAACCGCAAGCCCTTAGTGTCACGGGTGCTGGCGTACTGGCTGGGCGGGGCCTGATCGCCGAGCTAGCAGCGCCTGCGAGCCAGGCGCGGTTCCCGGACGCGGCTCACTTCCGGATCGAGATCCCGAGCTGCGAGGGACCCGACGTGCTCCGCGCCGTCGTCGACGAAGCTTCGGCGCGGGGCGTCACGGTCAACCGGGTCTCGCAGGGCAGCGGCGCGATGCTGCACTCCGAGGCAGAGCTCGCCGAAATGGCCCTGATCGCGGCAGACAACGGCATCGAGGTCTCGCTGTTCGTCGGCCCGCGGGAGGAGTGGGACATCGGACGGGCGGCTGCCTCCGCGGACGGCGGGACATTCGCCGGCCGCCTGCGCGGCACCCGGCAGCTCCGGTACGCGGTCGAGGACATCTTGCGCGCTACCGAGCAGGGGATCCGCGGCTTCCTCATCGCCGACCCCGGGCTGCTGCAACTGGTGAGCGAGATGCAGCAGTCCGGACAGCTGCCGGCGTCGATCGTCTGGAAAGTCTCGGCCGTCATGGCACCGTCCAACCCGCTCGCCTTCAGGCAGCTCGAGCGTTTCGGCGCTTCGACGATCAATGTGCCGTCGGACCTGACACTGGGCCAGGTCGCCGAGATGCGGTCGGTCAGCACCGTGCCGATCGATCTGTACGTCGAGACTCCCGACGCGATGGGCGGCGTTGTCCGCGGTCATGAAGCGGCTGACCTGATCAACGTCGCCGCCCCGATGTACGTGAAGTTCGGCTTGCGTAACTCCCGGTTGCTCTACCCCAGCGGCCTGCACCTGACGGCTGACGCTGCGGCGATCGCGCGGGAGAAGGTACGCCGCGCCCAGGTCGCGCTGGAGTGGATCGCCCGCAGCGAGTTCAAGCTGACCCAGTCCGGGCCCGGGGCGCCCGGCCTCGGAATCCCGGAGCCTGCCCGGTGACCGGCGTGCGCTTGCGCAGCCAGGCCTGGCTCGCAGGTGACGACGAGGTCGCGCTCGAGCACCGGGTGGCGCTGGCCAGCGCGGGCCTTCCCGTGAGCCGGTCCGCGGACCGCCCCGTGATCGGCATCGCGAACTCAGTCAGCGACCTGAATCCCTGCAACCTGCCGCTCCGCGACCTGGCGGTCGAAGTCAAGGCGGGCATCGAGGAAGCCGGCGGCATCGGCGCCGAGTTCGGGACGATCTCGCTCGGCGAGGACCTGATGAAGCCGAGCGCGATGCTGTACCGCAACCTGCTCGCGATCGAGGTCGAGGAGATGGTGCGCGCCAACCCGCTCGACGGGCTGGTCGTGCTGGCCAACTGCGATAAGAGCGTCCCCGGTGCGCTGATGGGCGCGATCAGCGCGAACATCCCGACGGTGCTGGTTACCGGCGGGTCCCGGCCGGTGGCGCAGTTCCGCGGACGCCCGGTCGGCACCGGCACGGCGCTGTGGCGGATGTGGGACGAGCGCAGGGCCGGTCGCCTCGACGACGCGGGCTGGGCGGAGTTCGAGCGCTGCCTGAGCTGCGGCCGCGGCGCCTGTAACACGATGGGCACCGCGTCCACCATGGCCGTCCTGGCCGAGGTGCTCGGGCTGATGGTTCCCGGCGCCGCCTCGATCCCGTCCGGAGAGAAACGTGGACTTGCGGCCGCGCGGACGGCCGGACAGCTCGCGGTCAGCGCGGTGCTTGCCGACCTTCGGCCGCAGTCGATCCTCACCGGGGACTCTTTCGCGAACGCGATCATCGCGCTGCACGCGATCGGCGGATCGACGAACGCGGTCATCCACCTGGCAGCTATGGCAGGCCGGGCCGGCCTGCCGTTCCCGCTGGAGGACATCAGCCGGCTCGGCGCTACTGTTCCGGTGCTCGCGGACATCGAGCCTTCCGGCTCGGGCCTGATGCCGGACTTCGACAAGGCCGGCGGAGTTCCGGCGCTGCTGCGCGAACTGGCAGGCCTGGTGCGGACTAGTGCGCTGACCGTCACCGGGCAGACCATCGGCGAGTTGATCGATCACGCAGCGGCCGCGACGGGCGCCATCCGGCCGGCCAGCGCTCCGCTGCGGGAGGGCGGCGCGTTCGGCGTCGTCCGCGGCTCGCTGGCGCCTGATGGCGCAGTGATCAAGACGTCCGCGGCGACGCCGGAGCTGCTGCGCCATCGCGGTCCTGCGGTTGTCTTCCGCGGCTACGACGACATGGTGGCCCGGATCGACGATCCGGCTCTGCCGATCACCCCGGAGACGGTCCTGGTGCTGGCCGGATGCGGTCCGGTCGGCGTCCCCGGCATGCCCGAGTGGGGCATGATCCCGATCCCGGCGCGGCTGGTCAGGGCCGGGGTGACCGACATGGTC
The DNA here is from genome assembly GCA_963831615.1 of uncultured Actinomycetota bacterium. Taxonomy (GTDB): domain Bacteria; phylum Actinomycetota; class Actinomycetes; order Streptosporangiales; family Streptosporangiaceae; genus JAJYUU01. The sequence goes on from CAWHQU010000015.1 coordinate 272,871, forward strand.
AGGGTCACCGACGCCCGGATGAGCGGCACCAGCTTCGGCACGGTCGTCCTGCACGCCGCTCCTGAGGGCGCCGTCGGCGGACCGCTGGCCCTGGTGCGCGATGGCGACGTGATTGCACTGGACGTGCCGGCCGGCACGATCGACCTTGAAGTCAGCGCGGCTGAGCTGCAGCGCCGCCGGGCTGGCTGGGCCCCGCCGCCGGCCACGCACCTGCGAGGCTGGCCGGCCCTGTACGCCGCGCACGTGCTGCAGGCACCAGACGGATGTGACCTCGATTTCCTCCGTGCGCCGACTCCGGCGCACCGGAGTTTTGTGGAACCCACCGTGGGCCGTTCATGAGAATCGCCCGCATAAGAAGTGAGGAGAAAGCCGTGAGGCGATGGAAGATTGCGGCAGGCGTCGCTGCCGCTGCACTGCTCGCCGCTGGATGCGGCAGCTCCAGCAGCGGAGGCGGCAGCGGCAACGGGCCGGTGACGCTGACGATCTGGGAGAACTACGGTACGGAGCAGAACGCGACCGCCCTGGACAACCTGGCCAAGGCATTCCACAAGCTGCACCCGAACATCACGGTGAACGTGGTCAGCCAGCCCGCGAGCAACTACTTCGCGTTGCTGCAGGCCAAGGCAATTTCCCACAACGGCCCGGACCTCGCGGTGATGTGGACCGGCCTGTTCACCCTCCAGTACAAGGGATTCCTGCAGAACCTCAAGGGACTCGTGCCGGCCTCCGCGCTCGCTCGGGTCGACCCGGACGCGCTGAAGTGGACGTCGGACAGCTTCAATGCGGCTAACGGCCCGTACGTGATCCCGCTGGAGAATCAGTTCTACATCGGTTTCTACAACAAGGCTGACTTCGCGAAGGCCGGCGTCACCTCGGTGCCGACCGACTGGTCGCAGCTCTATTCCGCGTGCACGAAGCTGAAGAAGGCCGGCTACACGCCGCTGGTGTACGGCAATGGCGGCCAGCCGCTCGGTGCCACCTTCTACCCGTGGTACGACATGAGCTACATGATGATCGGCTCGTACTCGGTGGCGCAGTGGCAGGGCTTGTACAGCGGGGCGATCCCGTGGACGTCGCCGACCATCACCGCGCAGCTCTCGGACTGGGCCAAGCTGCACAGCTCCGGCTGCACCAACCCTGACGTCGTCACCAACACCAACAACCTCGGCCAGTTCGAGTCCGGCAAGGCCGCGATGATGGTGGACGGCACCTGGGACACCGCGAAGTTCACCAGCGCCCTCGGCGACAAGGTCGCCGCGTTCGTCCCGCCGTACTCCAACTCGCCGATCAAGGGCGTTGTCGACTTTGCCGGCGACGGACTTTCGATGATGAGCTACTCGCCGCACAAGACGCAGGCGGCCGAATTCCTCACCTTCATGACAACCAAGCAGGCAGGCGCGATCATCAACGAGGCCGGCCTCATCCCGGCGATCGAAGGAACCTCGACCAGCAACCCGGTGAACCAGCAGATGCTCAACTTCGTCAGCCAGGACGGCATGACGGCCTACCCGATGCTGGACAACGTGGTGCAAGGCAACATCGTCAACATCGGGTCGAAGTTCCTGCCGTCAGTCCTTGGCGGCAGCGAGTCGATCGCCAAGGCCGAGCAGGCCATGGTGACGACACTTCAGCAATTGCCCGCGAACCAGCGTGGCAACACGTTCCCGTAAGTGCCCGTTTCCTGATGCCTTTGAGGTATTAGCCAGAGCGGGGCGCGTCCGTCAGCCGGCGCGTCCCGCTCGTCCAGCGACCAGGAGCCTGTACGTGAGTCTCACCGCCGACCCGCCAGTCCGGCGCCCCCGGCGCGGGCGGCTTGCCCGCCGGCGACGGATCGCGGGCTTCCTGCTGTCAATCCCGGCGATCGTGCTTGTCGCGGCGCTGCTGTGGGCTCCGATCGTGCAGGCAGTCCGCTATTCCATGACGAGCTGGAACGGATACTCGGCGCCGGTGTGGATCGGCCCGAGTGCTTATACTTCCGCGTTCGGCGACCCGATCGTGCGCCGGGTGCTGGAGAACAATGCGCTGCTGCTGCTGGCCGTTCCGTTCGCCATCGGGATCCCGCTGATCATCGCGGCGCTGCTGCACGAGCACGTGCGCGGCTGGCGGTTCTTCCGGTCGGTCTATTTCCTGCCCACCGCGATCTCCTGGGTCGTTATCGGCATGGTCGCGCTGCAGTTTTTCGCGGACAAGGGCATCCTGAACCAGCTGCTCGCTGACGTCGGCCTCGGCTCGGTTCACACCGACTTCCTGGCATCGGAGTACAGCGCGCTGGCGGCGCTGGCCATCACGTTCATCTTTTCCATGATCGGGACGAACACGATCATCTTCCTGACCGGCATGGCAACGCTCGATCCGACGCTGATCGAGGCAGCGCGCGTCGACGGCCTGAGCCGCTGGCAGATCTTCTTCCGGGTAGAGCTGCCGCTGCTGACCAGGTTCATCCAGTTCTCCTTTGTCATCACCGTGATCAGCGCCTTCTCGGCATTGTTCAGCCTGATCTTCGTGATGACTGGCGGGGGACCGGGGCTCGGAACTACCACCCTTGAGTTCTTCGTGTACCAGGCAGGCTTTGCCCAGGGTCAGTTCGGGACCGGTGCCCTGTACGGAGTCATCCTCTTCGTCATCATGATCATCGTCGGGATCGGCCAGCTCCGGCTGATCAGGACCGAGGACGGGGAGGGCTGGTAGCCGTGACCGCAGCATCCGCGCCGTCAGCACCCGCCGCGCCTGGCTCGTCCGCTGCCGCTAGCACGCCGGGTGTGACTGGTTCGCCTGGTTCACCTGGCGCGCCCGTAGCGCCGGTCAGCCGGTGGCAGTCAGCCCGGTTCCGCCGGCGGGTGTCCGCGACCGTCATCTTCGCGGCTATGGTCGTGGTCGCGGTCGTCATGTTCTATCCGTTCTGGTACATGGGCGATAACTCGTTCCGTAACCAGAACCAGTTCGATCTGCAGAGCGGCCATTCGCTGGCGGGCTGGACTCAGCTGTTCCAGGTGCTGCCGGTGGTGCACGAGCTGGTCAGCTCGACGATCGTGTGCGCGGCGGCGATCGCGATCATCCTGCTGGTCTCGACGACCGCGGGCTTTGCGTTCGCCAAGCTGCGCTACCGGGGCAGCGGGGCGGTATTCCTGCTGATCATCGCGGCCATGATGGTGCCGCTTCAGTCGATCATCATCCCCGAGTACGTGAACCTGGCGAAGTTCAACCTGATGAGCAGCTACACCGGCGCGGTCCTGGTGTACGCGGCGATCGGGGCGCCATTCGCCACGTTCCTGATGGCGACCTATTACCGCGGCATCTCCGACGAGCTGATCGAGGCTGCCGTGATGGACGGGCTTAGTTACGAGCGCACGTTCCTGCGGATCGCGATTCCGCTCTCGCTTCCGGCCATCGCGACCGTCACGGTGCTGCAGTTCATCCAGATATGGGATGACCTGCTGGTCGGCTACCTCTTCCTGCCCACCAACGACCGTACGATCACGGTCGGTCTTGCAGTGCTCTCGTCCGGCCGCACGACGGGCATCCCGCCGCTGATGGCAGGCTCGCTGGTCAGCGCGATCCCGGCGATCATCGTCTACCTGATCTTCCAGCGGTACCTGATCAGGGGCCTGACGCTCGGCATGGGCAAGTGACCGGCCCGGATATGACCAGCACAGATCTGACCAGCGCGGCTTTGAGCTGGGAGGTGGTGGTCCCGGCCGGTGCTGAGCTGGGTGAGCGGCCGGTCTGGGACCCGAACACCGGCTCGGTGGTCTGGGTCGACATCAACGCGGGGGAGCTTCACCGGCTCAGCGCGGATGATGCTGATCTGGTCATCGCCTCGGTCGGAGTGCCTGTCGGCGCGGCCGCTCCGCGCACTGGCGGCGGCTATGTGCTTGCGGCCGGGGACGGGTTCCGGCTGATCGGCGCGGATGGCACTGCCGACGGCCCGCCACTGCGGCCGCCGGGCATGCCCGCGAACGCGCGCTTCAACGATGGCGCGTGCGACCCGGCTGGCCGGTTCTGGGCAGGCACCACGGTCAAAGACGGTCCGGCCGGGAGCGCCTCGCTCTACCGGCTCGACCCGGACGGCCGCGTGACCGAGGTACTCGGCGGCGTCACCGAGTCGAACGGCCTTTGCTGGAGCCCCGACGCCACCGTTTTCTACTACACCGACTCCGGAGAGGCGCCGTCCCGGCTGCGTGCGTTCAGCTTCGACCTGCAAGCTGGAACGCTTAGCGGCGAACGCGACCTGGTCCGGTTCGCGCCAGCTGACGGGACCGCGGACGGCCTTGTGGCCGACGCCGACGGCTGCCTGTGGGTCGCGATGTGGGGCGGCGGCTGCGTACGGCGCTACTCGGCGGACGGCGAGCTGCTCGGACTCTATCCGGTGCCGGTCAGCCAGCCCAGCTGCCCCGGTTTCGGCGGGCCGGACCTGGATCAGCTGTATGTCACTACGGCCTGGGAAGACATGCAGGCCGAACGCCGCGAAGCCGAACCGCTGGCTGGTCATCTGCTACGGGCCAGGCCGGGCGTGCGCGGGCTGGCAATGGCGAGTTACGCCGGATAGGAGCAAACAACATGTCCCGGATCGTGCTCGACGCGGTCTCCAAGCAGTTCCCCGGCGGGACTACTGCAGTCAAATCGCTGGACCTGGAGGTCTCCGACGGCGAGCTGCTGGTGCTCGTTGGCCCGTCTGGCTGCGGCAAGACGACAGCCCTGCGCATGGTGGCCGGGCTGGAAGAGGTCAGCGCCGGCACCATCTACATCGACGACCGTGCGGTCAACGACATGGAACCACGCCATCGCGACATCGCCATGGTCTTCCAGGGCTACGCCCTCTACCCGCACCTGTCGGTCTACGACAACATGGCATTCAGCCTGAAGTACCGCAGGGCGGTGCCAAAGGCCGAGGTGAAGAAGCGAGTTAGCGAGGCCGCGCGAATCCTCGAACTCGACGCCCTCCTCGACCGCAAGCCGCGGCAGCTGTCCGGCGGGCAGCGCCAGCGGGTGGCGATGGGCCGGGCGATCGTCCGTCAGCCTCGAGCCTTCCTGATGGACGAGCCGCTATCCAACCTTGACGCCAAGCTCCGGGTGCAGATGCGCGCTGAGATCGCCCAGTTGCAGCGCTCGCTCGGCACGACGACCATCTACGTCACCCATGACCAGACCGAGGCGATGACGCTGGGGAGCCGCGTCGCCGTTCTGAACCAGGGCGTGCTCCAGCAGGTCGCATCGCCTCAGGAGATGTACCGGAACCCTGCCAACCTGTTCGTGGCCGGGTTCATCGGATCGCCGCCGATGAACCTGATCGATGCCAGGCTGGAGCGAGGTTCTTCTGGTTCGGGCTCCGACGGCAGCCCGGACGGCCCGATCGTGGTCTTCGGCAACCATCGGCTCGGCGTTCCAGCTCAGGTCATTGCAGAACGCCCGGGCCTGGAGCGGTACCTGGGCCGGGATGTCGTCCTCGGCGTCCGGCCGGAGCACTTGTCAGACGCGGCGCTGCTGCGCGACGTCGATGCCAGCTCGGTCATCGAACTGCCCGTCCGGCTCCGCGAAGAACTGGGCTCCGACGTCCAGATCCACTGCGGCATCGGTGCTGCCGCCCACCACGACGGATCAGCCGCCGAGGACGTCACCTCGCTAGCCACTCTGGTCGCGCGGATGGACCCGCAGACGGCCCTGGCCGAAGGCCAGAATGCCCGGGTCTACGTCGAGACGACCAAGCTCCATTTCTTCGATCCCGAGACTGGCGCGGCAATTCGCGACTAGCTTTCCGCTCCGCTCCAGGCTCTCGCTCGCGGGCCCACCCCGCGGACTAGCGGCGGTATTTCACCGGCCGGCGATGCGGCTGGCTGGCATCGGCTGGATACTGTCGGCATGGTTGACGACACTGCGCGGGAACGTGCGATCTATGACGCGCTGAAGGCCTCCGACGAAGTTGCCGCAGCTCTCCAGGCACACCTGATCGAGGAGCATGGGGCAGATCTGGAGCGAGAGGCTGCGGAGGGACCCGCGACCAACTCTCTCAAGCTGCTGAAGCAGGCTCGCCTGCGGCTCGGTCATGGTCTGCGCGCCATCGAGGCCGACAACATCGCCGAGTCCGACGAGATCTCCTTGCGTAATCACTGATCGCCCGCTTGCCGCGTGTTGCCGGGTAACCGGGCTGCATCCGGGTAGTGCCAACCGATGTACCGGCTGGTGACGCCACCGGACAAGAACGCGAAGTTCGCAAGCTGGCCGATTGGAACGCATATGCCCGACAACGTGCTAGAAGAACTGCTCGTGTCCTCCGAGGTACAGACGGCGCGCGACCGGATGGAGGACTACGACGCGGCCGAGACCGCCGCGGAGACAAACCCGCACGGTGAGCAAGAGCTTGATGATCTGCGCCAGGCACTCATCGAGATGCCGGGCGCGGTGCGAATGCTCCTGGAAGCAATCGACCGGGCCGGTGCGAGCTCAGGACAACCGCAGTACGACCCTGGCGATCAGGCGACGTTTTCGGGAGCAACGAAGGCCGGCGGCAAGTAAGCCCGCCGTTGCCACGTGGGGGACCTGGGGAGGGTTCCCCTTTCGCCTGATCCCCCGGCAGTGGCACCGTCTGGCTGCAGCGGGCGTCGTGCTGGCTTCGTCCGGTGCGGCGCGGGCGGCGGGCGCGGCCGGGAGCGGGGGCCCCGGCAACGCCTTTCACAGCTGCTTGGCGAGGACCACGAAGTGCAGATCCGAGCGACGCGGGATGCCTTTGCGGTCGTCACCATAGGGAAACGGCCTGGTGTCGCCGGTGGGCAGATAGCCACGCCGCTGATACCACGCGATCAGCTCGGGGCGCTGTGCGATGACTGTCAAGACCATGGTGCTTGCGGCCCAGTCCAGCCGGGCTATTCGCTCGGCTTCGCCCAGGATCTGCCTGGCCCGAGCCGTGGCCCTGGCCGTTCGGCCGAACGGCCAGCATGCCGAGATAGACCTCGGTGCCTGCGCGGCGGTCAAGGTGGCAGGAACCTGCTAGCTGACCATCGGCCTCGGCCAGCAGCATGGCGCTTTCCGGAGTGGCCAGCAGACGCTCGACGGCCTGAAGGTCTGTGCGCTGCCCGTCGAGCAGATCAGCTTCCGTCGTCCAGCCCGCCCGGCTGGCGTCACCCCGGTAGGCAGATTCAACGAGGGCCACGATCGCCGCGGCGTCGCTCGCTTTTGCGAAGCGGAATGTCAGGGGCCGGGCAGTCACGATCCCGCAGGATACCGGCTACCCGGCGGGAAACCGGTTGCCGGTCGCGGCTCGCATGCCTGACGCTTCCGGTGTGCAGATGCATGCGAACCAGCTGGCCGTGCGTGCCGAGACAGTGCGCGAACTGGTAGCCGATCAGTTCCCCGAGTGGCAGGACCTGCCCGTCCGGGGTGTCGCCTCCACGGGCACAGTCAACGCCATCTTCCGGATCGGGGAGCAGCTCGCCGCCAGGTTCCCGCTGCAGGCCGACGCGGTCGCATCGACGCGGCGGTGGCTCGAGTCCGAGGCAGATGCGGCACGTGAGCTGCTCGGCCGCACCCGTTTCGCGACGCCAGAGGTAGTCGCCCTAGGCGAGCCAGGAGCGGGCTATCCGCTGCCGTGGTCAGTCCAGACCTGGCTCTCCGGCGTCGTGGCCACAGACCGGGACCCGGGCGCTTCGGTCGCGTTCTCCCACGACCTGGCCGAGTTCATCCGTGACGTCCGGAGCATCGACACCCGGGGGCGGACCTTTTGCGGCAGCAACCGTGGCGGCGACCTGCGGTCTCACGATGACTGGATGGACACCTGCTTCGACCGCAGCGACCGGCTGCTGGACGTTCCGCGGCTTCGCCGGATATGGAGCGTCCTGCGGATCCTGCCCCGGACAGAGCCGGACACGATGACTCACGGGGATCTTATCCCCGCCAATGTGCTGGTATCCGATGGGCGCCTGACCGGGGTGATCGATGTCGGTGGCCTCGGTCCGGCAGATCCTGCCCTGGACCTGGTGAGTGCGTGGCATCTGCTCGAGGCGGGGCCGCGACACGTGCTGCGCGCCGACCTGGGCTGCGGCGACCTCGAATGGGAGCGCGGCAAGGCATGGGCCTTTGAACAAGCACTGGGCCTGGTCTGGTACTACGTCGATAGCAACCCGGCGATGAGCCGCCTGGGCCAGCGGACGCTGCAACGAATCATGAGCGACTAATCGTGCGAGGATCTTGATCCCGGCCTTGGCCGGTGCCTGACCATCGAGCGCACGCCCGGACGGCCGGGACGAGGCGCCCGCCTCGTCGGGTTGGGCGACTGGGGCATCCGCTCCGCGCGGTGGGACGAACTCGACCTCGTCTCGGCATGGCGCCGGTTCCTGACCGAGCCAGCGTCCTATCCCCGCTATCTCCTCGACGCCGGACCCTGAGACATCTCGTCCCGCTAGGTTGGTTCATATGTATGTCACCGGCCTGGTTAACCTCTACACCCGCGATATCGAAGCCGGCCTGCACTTTTACCGTGATCTTCTCGGCTTCACGGAGACGTTCCGTACGCCCCCCGACGGCGTCCCCGAGCATGTCGAATTCCAGCTGGGCGGGTTCACAGTGGGCCTTGGCACAGTCGAGGCGGCGAGGAGGGTGCACGCCGTCGACGCCGCACCCGGGAGCCCTGCCATGGTCCTGGTGGTATGGACTGACGATGTCGACAAGGCCTGCGCGGAGCTAGCGGCCGCCGGGGTACCGGTGCTTCAGGAACCCCACGACACCGGGAGCAACAACAGGAACGCCCTGCTCCGCGACCCGGACGGGAACCTCGTGGAGATCGTCTCCAAGCGTTAATGAGCCGACGTCTACCGGCGGGTGCAGCTGATGCGTGTCTTGCTGTTTGACATCTTCGGGACCGTCGTGGACTGGCGTGCCAGCATGATCGAGCTCGCCGAAGTGACCGCGGCGCGGGCTGGCCAGCAGGCCGACTGGGCGGCGGTCATCGACGACTGGCGCCGCGCCTATCAGCCAGCGATGGACCAGGTCCGGCACGGCTCTGCCTGGCGTGACCTGGATTCTCTGCAGCGAATCACACTGGACGAGGTACTCGCCGGCAGCAATGTGGACCTGTCAGCCGCCGACCGGGAATCACTTGTCCGGGGCTGGCGGCAGTTGCGGCCCTGGCCAGACAGCCGGGACGGGCTAGAGCGGCTGCGCCGGAAGTTCGTGACGGCGACGCTGTCCAACGGTCACATCGCATTGCTTGCCGATCTGCTCAAGTTCGGCGACCTGCGGGTCGATGTCGTTCTGTCCGCGCAGCTCGCCAGTAGCTACAAACCCGACCCTCAGGTGTACCTGAGCGCGCTCGACCTGCTCGATTGCGGGCCCGAAGAGGCAGGGATGGTGGCCGCCCATCTGACCGACCTCCGGGCTGCCTCAGCGCTTGGCCTTCGCCCGATCTTCATCCGCCGGCCGCTGGAGTGGGGTCTGGATGTCCCTCTGCCTGAGCCGCCCCTGCTGGATGGCCTGGTCATAGCTGACGGCCTCGATCAGCTAGCCGCGCAGCTCGGCTGTTAGTGTCCCGAGGCCTTTTGCCCGGGAGCCTGGCTGTTACCGATGCCGGCAGCCGTGAATCATGTTGTACTCGACCGCGTGTCTGATGCCGGCGGCTTGAGAACCCTGTGGGCAGGTGAGCGGCCGGCTTCGCTCCGTCGCCCCGCCGCGCTGGTGCCCGGCGACAGGGTCGCGGTGCTGACGATCAGCAGTCCGGCCAATCAGGACGCGCTCTCGGCGGGCCTGGACACGTTGCGATTCGCCGGGCTGGAGCCGGTGGTCTACCCGTCGGCGCGCGACGCCGGCAGCTTCCGCCCGTATCTGGCGGGCGATGACGCTCAGCGTGCGGAAGATCTGTGCGCGGCGCTGGCCGATCCTGGCATCGCCGGAATCCTGTTCGCCTGCGGCGGCTACGGGTCCCAGCGCACGATCGAGGCCATTGGATGGGACACTCTCACCGGCCTGCAGCCCAAAGTCCTGGCCGGCTACTCCGACGTCACCGCGATTCTGGAAGCCGTGGCCTCCAGGCTGGGCTGGAGTTCGGTGCTGTCCACGATGGTGGCGACTTCGGGCGTCAGGCCGCATTACTCGTACGGCTCGATGCTGCGGACGCTGATGCGACCGGCGCAGGCCACGGACATCTGGTACCCCGACGCGGTGCCAATCCGGAGCGGATGCGCGCGGGGACTGACCCTGGGCGGCAACCTGACCCTGCTAGCTAGCTCTGTCGGCACGGACACCTGCCGGCCGGCTCGCGGCGGCATCCTGCTGATCGAGGAGGAGGGCGAGGAAGAGTACCGGCTCGACCGGATGCTCACGCAGCTGCGCCGTTCCGGCTACCTGGCGGGAGTCGCCGGAGTGATCGCGGGCACCTTCACCGGCTGCGGGGAACAGTCCGCAGTCGAGCAGATTCTGACTGAGCGGCTGGACGATCTAGGAGTCCCGGTGCTCGCGCGCGCGAACGTCGGCCATGACTGCCCCTTCCAGGCCTTCCCGATCGGCGTCGCCGCTGAGCTCGACGCGGACGCTGGCACGCTGACATTGCTCGACCCGCCGCTGCTGACCTCGCAGCAAGAAACACCAGATTACGGCTGATGCGAGGACTCCCGGCAAGGCGCCTTCGGGGCTGCGCGCGCAGTAGGTTTGTCCCTACCCAGTGCAGGCAGCCCCAGCCCTGCGCGCTTCCGGAGGAGCACGCCATGAACCAGGTCTCTCCTGCCACGGTCCGACGTGCGATCGCGACCGCCGGCTGCTGCGCGGCAGCGGGCTTGCTCGCAGCCTGCGGATCCGCAGCGCCGTCTGCCAGCCCGGCAGCCACGGTTACCGTCACCGTGCCGGCCACGCAGACTGCCGCGGCCAGCCCGGGGTCGCAAACGCCGCCTGCGCAAGCGGGGCCGCCAGCCTGCGAGACCTCGGCGCTGACCGCATCGCTCGGATCGGGCAACGGCGCGGCCGGCAGCACCTACTACGCGGTCGACTTCACCAACAACTCCGGCTCGGCATGCGGGCTGTACGGCTACCCGGGTGTCTCATTCGTTACCGCTGCCGGCAGCCAGGTCGGCGCGGCAGCCACCGAAGATTCCACCTACCCGAGGCAACTGGTAACCCTTGCGCCCGGAGCCACAGCGCACGCCACCCTGAGGGTCGTGGAAGCCCTGAACTATCCCGCGTCCACCTGCCATCCGGTTACCGTCCAGCGGATCAGGGTCTTCCCGCCGAACCAGACGACTTCCTTGTCCATCAGCCTCGCCGCGACCGCCTGTACGAATGCTTCGCTTCAGATCCTCTCCGTGCAGACGGTCCAGCCTGGCAAGTGATCCGCCTGATTGTCATTCGCGGCCTCTCGTTGCGAGGGCTAGTCGGGCGTGCTGGCTGCCCTGACAGCGGCCAGGCATGCTTCCGCGATCGCGTCGGTGACCGACGGCGGCACTTCCTGCCGGGTGATCAGCACCCGGTAGTACACCGGGCCGGTCAGCTGGTCGATGGCCAGGTCGACGGATATCCCGGCGGCAAGCTCGCCGCGTTCCTTCGCGTGCACGAACGGGGCGCGATCCAGTGCGAGCTGCGGAGCAAGGAAATCGGAGGCGAACCGGGCGGCGACCGCAGGATCGTGCTGGGCCTGGCCGGCGAGCGCGCGCAGCACCGCGCCCGCATCGGTCATGGTCAGGAACGTGGCCACCTCGCGGAGCCTGATACGCAGGTCGCTGCGTAGGTCGCCGGTGTCGGGGGAGGTGAAGAACTCCTCGGCGTCCTGGATCAGAGCATCGAACAGGATGTCCGTCTTCGAGCGCCACCAGCGGTAGATGGTCTGCTTGGCGACTCCGGCCCTGGCGGCGATGCCCTCAATTGTGACCCCGGCGAAGCCCCGCTCGGCCAGCAGGTCGTCGGCTGCCTCCAGGACGGCGATCCTGGCTTCCTCGCTGCGGCCATGCCGGTTGCCGTGGTGACGTGGTCGGCTCGTCGCGCGCGCGGTCATGCTCGGAAGAATAGTCCTCTCTTGTCTAGACGGGACGTTGCGTCTACAGTAGCAGCATGACGAACTCACTCATGACAGAGCAAGCTGACACCGTCCTCCGACGCCTGCATGCTGCCGCTGACGACCAGGAGTCCGGGCGGGTAAGCATGACGCTGCCACCACCGCCGGAGGGCTTGCGGTCCTGGAACGACGCGCCCGCTGCCGCGCATGCCGATGCGTTCCAGGACATCTACATCCCGATCTCGGCTGACGCGGGCAGGCTGCTGTATGCGCTGGTGCGCGCGATCCGGCCGCAAACCGTCGTCGAGTTCGGCACGTCGTTCGGCATCTCGACCGTCTACCTGGCCGCGGCTGTGGCCGACAACGGCACTGGCCACGTGTTCACCACCGAGCTCAGCCGCAAGAAGGCGGCCGCGGCGCAAGCGAACCTGGAAGAAGCCGGGTTGGCAGCCGAAGTGACCATCCTGTGCGGCGACGCGCTGGACACGCTGACCGGCCTGAGCGGCCCGGTCGGGCTGGTCCTGCTCGATGGCTGGAAGGACCTCTGCCTGCCGGTGCTGCGCCTGCTCGAGCCGAAACTGGCGCCAGGTGCACTGGTCGCCGCCGACGACATCTCCCACGCCGGCATGGCGCCGTATCTCGACTTCATCCGCGACCCGGCCAGCGGGTACGTCAGCGTGGCGTTCCCGGTAGAGGACGGCATGGAGATCAGTTCATGGACGGGTCGCTGACATCCAGCCTGCGATCAGCGCGCCGTGCGGGCCAGCGTCACCTCGCGTAGAGCGTGTCGCGGTTCTCGTGCATCTTCTGCGGCAGGACCGGTGCAGCGTACTCGTCGGTGACGACTTCTATGTAGGAGGCGGAGTCGTTCTGCTCCGCCTGCTGCAGCGCCTTGTCCAGCTCGCCGCAGGTCGTGACCCGCGCAGTGAACCAGCCGTCGCAGCCAAGGGCATGCGGCAGTTCTGAGTAGCGCCACGTTGCCAGGTCGTTGTACGCGACGTTGGGGTCCTTGCACAGGAGCCGCTCGATCAGGTAGCCGGAGTTGTTCAGGACGAAGATGGTGGGCTTGAGCCCGCGGCGGCCCATCTGGCTGATCTCCTGCGCGGTGAGCTGGTGGGATCCTTCACCGGTGAACAGGACGACGCGGCGATCGGGAGCGGCGACGCCGCCCCGAATGCCGCCGGGGTGGCCCAGCCGATGGCACCCCAGAGGGTCTGGTTGTGGAAGGTCGCGCCCTTGGGCATCTGCGCGAAGGCCAGGCCCATCGAGGACGTCCCGGTCTCCGCCACGACGATGTCGTTTGGCCGCAGGAAATCGGCCCACCGCGGGTACAGGGCATCGGCCGTGATGGCGTCGCCGGCCTGGCCGGTCGCCAGTCCGAGCGAGGCAGGCTGCAGCGAGGTGTCCCTGTCGCGGCGCTTGACCTGGCTGGCGAGCGAGCTGAGGAGATCTCCCATCTCGACGTCGTGGAACTCCTGCTGGCCGACCCGCGTGTAGTGATGCTTGATGGCCATCGTCTTCATCGGGTCCAGGCGCGCGGTGAACGCGCCGGTGTTGAAGTCAGTCATCAGCGTCCCGACGGTCACGACCTGGTCGCAGGACTCGACGTAGGCGCGAATGTCGGGGTTCATCAGCCTGCCGTCATACATCCCGATGAAGGACGGCTGCTGCTCGTCGAGCACGGACTTGTCGGCAAACATCGTCGCGAAAGGCATGCCGCTGGCGTCAATGAAGGCCTGCAGCTCTCGCTGCATCCCGGCGCGCTTGGCCAGCATTCCGGGCAGGATGCATGCGGTGCCAGCGCTATCCAGGGCGGACAGTATCGCCTCGGCGGCGGCCTTGACGCTGTCCGGGTTGCTCCGCGGCATGTCGAGCGGGCTGCGCCGAGCCGATGATCGCCTGGTCCGCGACATCGGTCGGGATTGCCATGTAGACCGGCCGGCGATGGTACAACGCCGCCGCGATCAGCCGCTCTGTCTCATAGACGGCGTTCTGCGGGGTGATGATCGCCCGCGCGCACACGACGGGGCCGGCCATCTTGGCGAAGAAGTCGAATTCGCCGTTGCCCAGGGTGTGGTGCACCAGCTGCCGCTTGTGCTGAGCGGTCCTGGTCGGCATGCCGGTCAGGTGGAAGATGGGAACGTTCTCCGCATACGCCCCGCCGATGGCGCCGATCGCGCCGAGCTCTCCCGGACCGTATGTGGTGCTCAGGGCGCCGAGACCGCGAAGGCGTGCATAACCGTCAGCAGCGTAAGCCGCATTCAGCTCGTTGCAGCATCCGAGCCAGTTGATGCCCGGGTACCCGACGATGGCGTCCTGAACCGGAAAGGCGAAATCACCCGCAACACCGAAGATGTCATCGATCCCGATGTCCTTGAGCCTTCCGAGCACGTGCTGGATGACTGTCTTCGGCATCTGCTGATCCCCCGGTGATTCCGCTTTGTCGCCGGTCCTGACGCTTGAGGCGCTGGCCGGCCCTGATGTCCGTCTGACCAGCAGGAGCGTCCCCTCGGCCGGCGTGGCCGCACCACCCTCCGCGGGTGAATCCGGCCGCCTTCAGCTCGGGTACGAAGCGCTGCGGTCATCCAGCGGGAGAGCGATCTCCAGCGTGGTGCCGGCACCGGGCACGCTGTAAAGCTGGAAGTGGCCGCCGAGCGCTTCGGCCCGGTCCTTGAGTCCGACCAGGCCGGAGCCGTGGATGAAATTCGCGCCACCTTGCCCGTTGTCGCGGACCCGGAGGTGCAGGATGCCATCGCTCGCGGTCACTGAGACCTCGGCGGCGGCAGCCTGGGCGTGCTTGACTGCATTGGTAAGTGCCTCGGAGACGGTGTAGTACGCGGCGATCTCGACGGGCTCAGGCAACCGCCCCTCGATCTCGATGTCGAGGTGGACAGGGACGGCCGAGCGACGGGCTAGCGTCTTCAGTGCCGGGCGCAGACCGCCGTCGGCCAGGATGGCCGGGTGCAGGCCGCGGGCGATCTCGCGCAGGTCTTCCAGCACGTTGTCCAGCCCGGCGGCCAGGCGGTCCAGCTGCCTTGTCAGGTCAC
The DNA here is from genome assembly GCA_963831615.1 of uncultured Actinomycetota bacterium. Lineage (GTDB taxonomy): Bacteria > Actinomycetota > Actinomycetes > Streptosporangiales > Streptosporangiaceae > JAJYUU01. Next base: position 287,880 of record CAWHQU010000015.1, read on the forward strand.
CAGCTATGGGCGGCACGGCTGCCTGCACGGCCCGGAGCTCCAGAGCGAGGGAGACCAGCCGCTGTTGCGCGCCGTCGTGCAGATCGCGCTCGATGCGCCTGCGGGTGGCATCGGCGGCGGCCACGATGCGTGCCCGCGACGTGGTCAGGGCGGCTTGCGCCTCGGCGTTGGCAATCGCGGTGGCGGCCAGTTCGGTGAACCCGGCCAGCCGCGCCTCGGTGCCCGCTGGCAATGGCTCTGCGCGAGATCCCACGATCATGATCCCCCACAGCCTGTCCTCGACGCCGACCGGCACGCCGACGGCGGCGCGGAGCCCAAGCTCGCGGGCGGCCTCGGCGATAGGGCCCGAGGCACTGGCGTAGTCGTCGAACCGCGCGGGCTGGGCGGTCTGGAACATCACTGTGTGCATGTTCCGGCCGCCGAGCCTTTCGCTACTGCCAACCGGAAAGGCACGGCCAGAGCCGCTCCACGTGGCAGCTACCGTTATCGCGCCGTCAGGGCCGAACCGGTTCATCGTCGCGTAGTCGGCGCCCAATAGCTGCCCGGCTTCCCGGGTGACCGCATCGAGCACCTCCGCCGGCGGGGCAGCCCCGGCGACCAGCGTTGCAACCCGCCGGAGCGCGGCCTGCTCCTCGGCGAACCCGCGCAGTTCCATCCGCGATTGGGCATTCGCGATCGCGGTCGCGGCCAGCTCGGTAAACCCCGCCAGCTGCGCCTCAGCGCTGGCCGGCAGCGGCCCGGCATGAGATCCCACGGCGATGACGCCCCACAGTCTGCCATCCACGATCACCGGAACGCCGACAGCCGCGCGGATCCCGAACTGACGGACGGCCTCTCCGATCGGGCCAGAAGGTACATCCGGGTCGTCAATCCGCGCCGCCCGGCCGGTCTGGAATACCAGGGTCGCCACGTTCTGGCCGCCGAGCCTTCCCTGGGCGCCGACGGAGAATGTGGGGCGAGCGCTGCCCCAGGCGGCGACCACCGTTCTGATGTAGTCCGGGTCATACCGGGCCATCGTCGCGTAGCTGGCGTGCAGAAGGCGCCCGGCCTCCTCGGTAATCGCCGCGAAGACCTCTTCCGGCGACGCCGCTTCGGCGACCAGCGTCGCTACCCGCCGCAACGCGGCCTGTTCCCCGGAGACCCGGTCCCCGGAGATGCGGTCCTCGCCGGTTTTCTCCGGCAAGCCAGCCATCTTCTGAAGTGTATTCGCTAGCGCCTCAGCGCGAGCTGCGCGATCTTGATGATCACCAGGATCATCGCTACGGCCAAGTGCAGCCGTAGCGCGCTGGCTTCGAACCTCAGCTACTCAGAGACCGTTCCCTGCAGGTCGAGCAGTGACCTGAGGATATCTTCCATCGCGTCGAAGCTGGCGCCCGGCCCGTCGGACCTGGTCAGTTCGAGCGCTTCCGCACCGCTGGCGGGATAGTTGTCACGGCCAGCTTTGCAGATACGTGCCTGCCAGGTGTCACTGCTGCTCTCCTTGAACTGATCCGAGTTTCGTGCGCACCTCATACGTCCGGCCCAGGCTGGAATACGCGGACCTCTTGAGCACAGCGGCAGGCTACGGCGATCTTGGCAGCCCACTCCAGCGCCTCCTCGCGTGAGGGCACCTCGACGATTGTGAGCCCGCCGATGACCTCCTTGGTCTCCGGGTAGGGGCCGTCGGTGACCGTCCCGTCGGTGGTCACGATGCTCGCCTGCTCGCTTTCCAGCCCCCCGGCGAACACATACACGCCGGCGTCCCTGGCTTCCTGGACCACCGCGCGCGCAGCCTTGCCCACGGCGGGCCCTTCCTCGTCGGGGATGTGGTCCATCGCGTGCGCACCGAACGAGATCAGGTACTGCGTCATCTCATGGCTCCTTATCCCGGCGGCCCCTCCGGCCGCCTCTTACCTTTGCTACGAACGCCTCGCTCCGGATCGACACTCTGCGAGACAAAACTCACGTGACCCGTCGGCTGAGGTCAGCTGAGGTCAGCTCTAGAGGGGCTCGCTGAAGTACCAGCGATGGCCTTCGGGGTCGTCGACGGTATAGCTGCGTGCACGGTTCGCCCGGATACCTTGATCAGCCAGTCCATAGCGGCGTTGGCGTCGGCATACAACAGATAAGGAACGACCTGCGGGTCTGGGTTGTCCTGGGACATGGCAGCAACGTTACTGTCCGGCCGCGGGGCTATCACCGGGTCAGCCGGGTTCCTTGCCGCCACGACGGCGAGCATGGTGTGATCTTGCTCGACGTGGCGTGGTGACAAAGAGGGCGGCCACCGCGTACGCCTGCGAGGTGTGAATCGACTCTCAGATCAGGCGGTGGCCGACTGGCCGGGGACGACACGCCGGACGGGACGCAGCGCCTGCTGAACTGCTACTCCTGGTCGGCTGATGATGTCCGCGGGGTAGTACTAGGTGTTCTGACCTGGAGGTTGGTGACACGACACGGTCGAATGATCTTGATGTAGGGAGGGCCTTCCGGGTTCGGTGTGGATCACCACATCTACGCCGAGCTGCCGGGAGGCCCTCATGACCCACCGTAATGCCCCGCTGACCGAGACCGGGCGGCTGCGCCTGGCCCGCTGCATTGTTGAGGACGGCTGGCCGGCCCGTCGGGCCGCCGAGCGTTTCCAGGTTTCCCACACCACCGCGACCCGGTGGGCCTGCCGCTACCGGGAACTGGGCCCGGCTGGCATGGCCGACCGGTCGTGCCGGCCGCACCGCAGCCCCGCCCGGCTGCCACGGCGGATCGAGCGGCGGATCCTCAGACTACGGGTCAGCAAGCGGCTGGGCCCGGCCCGGATCGCGTTCCGGCTGGGGTTAAACCCCTCGACCGTGCACCGGGTGCTGACCCGGTACGGATGCCCGCGCCTAGCGAACCTGGACCGTGCCACCAATGTTGTGGTCCGCCGGTATGAGCGAGACCGGCCCGGCGAGTTGATCCACGTCGACGTCAAAAAACTCGGCAACATCCCCGACGGCGGCGGCTGGCGGGTCAGCCGGCGCCCTGGAGGGCAGGCGCAACCGGGCCATCACCCCGGGAGCCGGGCGCAACCGCCACGGCAAGCCAGCCCTGGGCTACAGCTACCTGCACACCGCCCTGGACGATCACTCCCGTCTCGCCTACACCGAGATCCTCCCCGACGAGCGCAAAGACACCGCCGCCGCGTTCCTGCACCGCGCGCACGCCTGGTATGCCGCCGCCGGCATCACCATCGAGCGCATCCTGTCCGACAACGGCGCGTGCTACCGCTCTCAACCGTGGGCTGCTGCATGCGCGCAGCTCGCCATCATCCACAAGCGCACCCGGCCCTACCGACCCCAGACCAACGGCAAAGTCGAACGGTTCCACCGCACTCTCGCCGACGAATGGGCCTACGCCCAGCCTTACGCCACCGAAACCCAGCGCCGCAACGCCTTGCCAGACTGGCTCCACACCTACAACAATCACCGCGGACACACCGCGCTCGGCGGCCACCCGCCCGCCAGCCGCGTCACCAACCTGCCAGGACAGAACAACTAGGTGTCACGCAGCCGGAGTATCAGCGTGGCGGTCAGCAGCGCAGCAGCTGTCCAGATCGCGAGTACGCCAAGTCCGCCCCAGGGCCCGATGGGCAGGTGATGCAGGCCCGTGGTGTCTTCAATGGTCGCCCCGGCGTTCACCGGCGCATACCGCTCGACCCGGCGCTGCCAGAGCGGTTGGCCGGCCAGCACGAGGGCGGCGATCGGCGCGACGTAGAGCAGTCCGAGCACCGAGCCAGCGGCGACGGCAGAGTCCCGCACGATAGTGGCGACGGCGAGGCTCAGCAGCCCGATGAGCGCGAGGTAGAGCACCGAGCCGACGGCCGCCCTGACGGTAGGACCGTTGGCAAGCGATACCAGCGCGAATCCGCGCGCCGCGGTGAAACCGTCGCGGGGCAGGATGAGCCGGCCCGCTGCCAGGCTGCCCGCCACCGCGAGGACCGCGACCGGCACGATCACACAGGTCAGGACCGAGGCTTTGGCGGCAAGCACGACGGATCGCCGCGGCATCGCGGTGAAGGTAGTGCGGATCATGCCGGTGCTGTACTCGCCGGTGATGGCCAGCACGGCAAGCACCGCAACCAGTGCCTGACCCACTTCGATCCCGGTCAGGCTGAGCCTGGTGGTGTCACTGGCGCAGGCGCTGGCAACCGCGCACTTGGTGGCAGCGGCGGTTCCGGCACCAACCGCGACCGTCAGCGCGTAAATGGCGGCAAGTATCCAGGCCGTGCCTGGCACGGTCCGCAGCTTGGTCCACTCGGCCCGGAGGGCGGGCCCGAAGCAGCTTTTCCCGGCGAGAGCGGCCGGCCGCCGCCACCGCCCGGTCCCGGCGATCGTCAGGGCCTGGCTCATGCGTCTCTCCTGCGCAGCAGGTAGGCCGCGATGCCGAGAGCTAGCGCAGCGTAACCGCAGAGCACCGCGAGGCCGGCCCATGGCCCAATGGGGAAATAGTCCGGCGGCGCGTACTGACCGATGACCTGGTGATACTGAGGCACGCTTTGCTCGATGGCGAATCCGGCCGCCGGGCTCACCCGGAGGATCCACTCCGACGCGCTGGCCGGCAGCACGCCGGTGACGCCGAGGATGTAGGGCACGAGGATCACGCCGACGATCGCCGTGACGGCGGCGACGCTGCGGCGCACGATCACTCCGATGGACAGTGCCAGTACGGAGGCCAGCGCGAGCATCGCCCCGGTGCCCGCGATCACTCGCAGCTCTGTCAGCGAGCTAACCGGCAGGATGTACTGGCCGCCGCCGCGCGAGATCCGGGTGCCGACGATGACGGCGATGGCTGCGGCGGCAGTTCCGAAGACGAACGTGACGAGGCCGATCACCAGGGCTTTGGCGGCCAGCATCCGGCCACGGCGGGGGTTAGCCGTGAACGTCGTGCGGATGAGGCCGCGCCGGTATTCCACGGTGATGAACATCGCTGCGATGACCACCATGATGATCAGCCCGAAGTACATGCCGAGCAGATGAATGGCAATGGTTTCGGTGTCGTATTCGGTGTTGACCCCGCCAGCGATCACCGGCCCGATGTCACCCGACCCGGCAATGGTGAACCGCCCGCCTGCCTGGCGGAAGCCGACGGTCCGTCCGCCGAACCCGCCGCTGCCGGCTCCGACGTCGACTCCGGTCCACTGACCGCCCGACTGACCGCCGCGCAGGCTCAGGTGGTCGAGAACACCGGTCGCCAGGGTCGGGGACACTCCGCCGCCCGATTCGGCGTAGGAGGAGAAGTTCGACGTGAAGTCCAGCGGAGACGTGGCGAACATGCCCCACTGCACGGTGCCTGTCAGGTCCGGCAAGCGCGCGGTCCCGACGGCGGTCCAGTGGCGTCCGTCCGCAGAGTCGTACCCGGTGATGGTGTCGCCCGAGCGGACAAGCCGCAGCCAGCGCGGCGAGGCGGCCGACACCGTTCCGGGCATGCCCGCGATGTCCCCGGTGTAGTCATACTGCATCACCGCGCCGTGGCTGCCGGTCACCATCATGGCGGCATAGGCCGAGCCCTGGCGGGCGCTCGCCTTGATGAGGATGCCTGCCTTCGCCCATGGCACGACCCGGGCAGTCCAGCCGCCCGGATGCTGGCCGGGACCAACATGGCCGCCGGTCTGCTGGAGTTTGCTGGTCAGCGACGTCACCCGGACGGTGATAGTCCCGTCGCCCGCCAGCGGCTGGCGCACGAAGTAGAAGCTGTCGTTGACCGCCACGCCGCCTGGCCCGAGCGGGACCCGAGGCCCGCATGCCGCACCGGAGCCGGAGAAGCACTGGGTACTGGGCCGGACGACGAGCAGACCGACCAGATCGATCAGTACGACGGCGATGATCATGGCGATCAGCCAGCCGCGGACGGTACGGAACTTGGTCCACTCGGCGTGCATCAGCTGCGTGAACCGGTCCTTCCGCGGGCTGCCCGGCGGCCGGTAAGGGGCTATGGTGCTCGCGGTCATCGGACTGCCTCCTGCGTCGTCCCGGCGGGCTGGGCGCGGAACTCGACCGCGTCCCTGGTCAGGTCCATGTACGCGGCCTCAAGCGAGGCGCGGTGCGCGGATACCTCAGCGAATCCGACGCCGGCCTCGGTCAGCAGCGCGACGGTCCGCTCCGCTGTCAGGCCCGAGATCGTCAGCGTGTCGCGGTCGGTCGCGGCGACGGTGGCCCCCGCACGCGTCAGCACCGTCATCGCCTCCGCCCGCGCGCTGGTCCGCAGCGTGACCCGGTCTCCGGACGCGGCCGCGATGAGCTCCGACACCGCGGCGTCCGCGATCACCTTGCCGCGGCCCGCGACGACCAGATGGTCGGCCGTGTCTTCCAGCTCGCCCATCAGGTGGCTCGACACCAGCACCGCCCGGCCCTGTCCGGCAAGCGACCGGAGGAATCCGCGCATCCACGCGATCCCTTCCGGGTCCATGCCGTTGAACGGCTCATCGAGCATCAGGATCGGCGGATCGCCGAGCATCGCCGCAGCGATGCCGAGCCGCTGCCGCATGCCCAGCGAGAAGCCGCCGGCCTTGCGCCGGGCCACCGAGCCAAGCCCGGCCTGCTCGATCATGTCGTCGACCCGCCGCCCGGTGAGGCCCTGAGAGTGAGCCAGCCAGAGCAGATGGTTGCGGGCCGTCCTGCCGGGCTGCAGCGCCGCCGCATCCAGCAGTGCGCCGATGTGGCTCAGCGGGTGCCGTAGCTTCGCGTAGGGCTGGCCGCTGACCAGCGCACGGCCGGAGTCTGGCGCGTCGAGACCGAGTATCACCCGCATCGTGGTGGACTTCCCCGCGCCATTGGGCCCGACGAAGCCCGTGACCTGGCCCGGCTGAACAGTGAACGACATCCCGTCCAGCGCGAGAGCAGACCCGAACCGCTTATACAGCCCGGCAACTTCAAGCGTCGCTTCCATGCCATAAACGCTATTGACTCGCTGCCTGCCACGTCGTCACGCATGCGAGCGCTCTTTCACCTCACGGCTGCCGGGGACGGAGCTCACTCGTCCGGGGGACCGGGACGTGCATGTCATGGGGGACGCGCAACTGCCCGTTCCCGGTAAGAATTGGTTGGCATGGACCTGCTAGCGGACTGGCCGCGCGGCCCCGTTGCGCTGACGCGCCGGGGCCGGACGCTGGCGCGGCGCATCAGCGCGGACGTTCGCACGCCGGTTGCCGGCGCTTGCGTACTTGCCGTGCTTGCCGTGGCCCAGGCCGTCTGGGTTGCGGTGACCACTGGCGGCAGCCTCGCCGGAGCGGGCGGACTGCTGGCCTCGGTGATCCTTATCGCGCCGAGCCTTGCGGCCACGCTGCCGGCCGGGTTCGGCTGGTCGCGGCCGGTCACTGCGGCGATCGCGATCTGTGCCGCCAACTTGCTGTCGCTGACGGCCTTCCACCTGCTCACGGTGGCCGGCCTGGCCGCGCAGCTGATCATCATGTACCGGCTTGGCCGCTACGGCCCGCAGCTGGTCGCCGTCAGCCTGGCTCTGCCGTTCCTGACATTCGGACTGGTCGTCGCGCTCGACGGGTCAGCTGCGCCGGCCCGGCAGCGGCCGGCCGAGATAGTGCTGGCGATCCTCGCGGCCTCGCTCGGCCCGGCATGTGCCTCGGCTGGAGGTGCTAGCCGGCTTCGCAGCCTGAGCAGGCAGCACGCTGCCTCCAGGGAGGCGGTGGCCGGCACCCTTCTCGAGCACGTGGCGCGCGGGGAACGCGCACGCATCGCCAGAGAACTGCACGATGTCGTGGCCCATCACATCTCGATGGTCGCGGTACAGGCCGAGACAGCCAGGCTCGCCACGCCCGGCATGCCAGCTGCCGGAGCGCAGCGGCTGTCGGCCATTGGCGACACGGCCAGGGCCGCGCTGACAGAAATGCGGCGGCTGCTCGGCGTGCTCCGTGAAGATACCGGGTCGCCGCCCGCCGCGCTCGAGCCCCAGCCGGGCCTGAGACAGCTCAACGAGCTGCTAGACGAGACCAGGGACGCCGCCGGGATCAGTGCCAGGCTCATCGTCGCAGGCTGGCTCACCAGCCTGGACCCCGGTGTCGAGCTGGCCATCTACCGCATCGTGCAGGAGGCGCTTACCAATGCCAGGCGGCATGCGCCCGGTGCTGCGGTGGACGTTGAACTGCATTTCACCGACGATGCGCTTCATCTGCGCGTCCGCGACAACGGCCCGGGCCCGGCGCCGGCCGGCCAGGACCCGGGTCTCGCCGGGCATGGCCTCACCGGAATGCGTGAGCGTGCCGCTGCTGCAGGCGGCGAGCTGCAGACGGGCGTTGCTCCCGGCGGCGGTTTCCTAGTGGAAGCGACGCTGCCGGCTAAGTCCGATGGCTACGGGGCATGACCGGGCCCGGCGGCACGGTGCGCATCGTCGTGGCGGACGATCACCAGGTCGTCCGGACCGGATTCGCGGCGCTGCTCGACACCCAGCCGGATTTCACTGTGCTCGGCACCGCGGCGGACGGAGCGGAGGCCGTGCGGCTGAGTCGTGAGCTGCACCCGGATGTCGTCCTCATGGACGTCAGGATGCCCGGCACCAACGGGATCGAGGCCACCAGGCAGCTGGCGGACAGCGCGGAACCGGGCCCGCGGGTCATCATTCTCACCACGTTCGACCTGGACGAGTACGTCTTCGACGCGCTCTGCGCCGGGGCTAGCGGCTTCCTGCTCAAGGACGTGACGGCCGAGCGGCTGTTCGATGCCGTGCGGATAGTTGCGTCGGGCGAGGCGCTGCTCGCGCCGGGCATCACCCGTCGTCTCATCGGCGAATTCGCCCGGCTGCGACCGCATCGGACCGCCATGCCGGCGGCCAGGCTCAGCGAGCTGACACCGCGGGAGACTGAGGTCCTGCGCCTACTTGCCCAGGGACTGTCCAATCCCGAGCTCGCCGTGCGGCTCGTGGTCACCGAGGAGACCATCAAGACGCACGTCAGCCGGGTGCTGCATAAGCTCGGGCTACGGGACAGGACCCAGGCGGTCGTGATCGCCTACGAGTCCGGACTGGTCACGCCTGGCTCCGGGTAGGGCTTCGTGATGATCAGGCGGCCGAGCGGACCGGCAGCAGTTCTCCGGCGGGGCCGGCTGCGGCTGGCGCGGCGATTGAGAAGTACAGCAATGCGCTCAGGTCGCCAGTGAGCTCGCGGATCCAGCGCATCCGGTCAGTTGCCTCCAGCGGGTGGTCGCCGAACTCTTCAGCCATGCGGCTGGTGCAACCGGCCTGGCCGAGACGTCGCAGAGTGGCGCCGATCGCGTCTGCGACGGCCTCGGCAGTGAGAGTGTCGGAGCGCTGCAGCGGTGAGGCGAACAGGGCTTCGCAGACGGCTTCATTGACGATCATCGTGGTCACCTTGAGCCTCCTGGGGGGTGGAGGGTTGGTATCCGGCCTTGGCCTTCTACGCCGGAGTGCGGATTCATTTGCGCCGGCCGGGGGTGGGCCGGGCATCTTCATCGGCTCCAGAGCTGGCCTCTTTCATTTACTTATGGTTAAGACGCAGTCACGCACGGTATCCGTTGCGTGATCTGGGTCACACTCCGGGCGTCTCGAGGACTGCATATCCATGGAACGCCAGCCGGCTACCGAAGCCATCCATCAGCGGTAAAACGATCAGCTGCCGCAACCTTCAGGAAATCGCAAACCGTAGCTAACGGAATCGCAAAGGCGTAGCGTCGTGGCTGGTCACTGCGGCAGCAGCGGGAGGGAGTGGCGCGGTGCAGCACCGTAACAGGAACAGCGTCCGGCAGGAGACAACACTCGCGGCCTTAGTCCTTGGCGTAGCGATGATCGTCGCGCTGGCTGCGCCAGCCGGGGTAAGCCTGGCCGACCGGGGGCCAGCCGCGGCGGCGTCAGCCAAGACCACATTGCGCGGCTGGGGCAGCAATGCCGAAGGCGAGCTCGGCCACGGTAACCGCACCCCGTTCAGCAATGCGCCGGTCACCGTTCGGGTGCCTTCGGGCGCGTCCGTCACTTCGGTCCGGGCGGGCTGCGACCACAGCGTCGCGCTGACCTCGACCGGGCGGATCCTGACCTGGGGCGCCGACAACTGGGGTCAGCTCGGCAACGGAACGACCGCGAGCCGCGCCAAGCCCGGCTACGTGAAGCTGCCGAAGGGTGCGAAGGTCAAGGCCGTCAGGGCAGGCTGCGAAGACACGATCGCGCTCACCACCACTGGCCGGGTACTGGACTGGGGCCTTGGCGTCGAGGGCCAGCTGGGCAACGGCAGCACCGCCAGCCGCCATGTCCCGGTTTACGTCCGGCTCCCGAAGCACACGAAGGTCACTGCGATTAGCGCTGGATGCCATTTCAACCTTGCGCTGACCAGCTCAGGGAAGGTGCTGGCGTGGGGGCAGGACCTCGAGGGGGAGCTGGGCAACGGGCACCTGCAGGACAAGGACGTGCCGGTTCAGGTGAGGCTGCCAAGCGGCGCGCAGGCTACCGCGGTCACCGCAGGCTGCCTGCACGCATTCGCGATCACCCGGATAGGCCTGTTCGGCTGGGGCGACAATGACCAGGGCCAGCTCGGCGACGGCAGCACGAGCAACGCCGTCAAGACGCCCGAAGAGATTGTCTTCCTGACCCGCGGGCATCCGTTGGGCACCATCACTGACCTCTATGCGGGCTGCTATCACACCATCGCGCTGTTCTCCGGCGGCGGCGTCCTTACCTGGGGCTACAACATCTACGGTCAGCTGGGCAACGGAACCACCACGAGCAGCGACAAGCCGGTCGGCGTCATGCTGCCGGCCGGGGTGACGATCAAGGCGGTCAGCGCCAGCTGCGATGCCAGCTACGCCCTCACCGCGCAAGGTGAGGTGCTGGCCTGGGGCAACAACCAGCAAGGCCAGCTCGGCGACAACGTAGGCATCAGCACCGACGTGCCGGTGAAGGTGGCGCTGCCAGCCAGCTTGGCGATCAACGCGCTCGGCGCCGGTCCTGGCGCGAACCATGCCTTCGTCATCGCGCGCGCCAATCCAGGCTGACCTGGGCAGGATGCGGCTGGGCGGCCGCAGCGAGGAATGCCACCCGGGCGGTTTGCGTTGATGCGCCGGTGAAGAAGATTGGTTTCCTCTCGTTCGGGCATTGGTCGTCGTCGGCTGGCTCGCAGACGAGGTCGGCGTCAGACGCGCTGCTGCAGTCGATCGACCTCGCGGTAGCCGCCGAAGAGCTAGGAGCTGACGGGGCTTATTTCCGCGTGCACCACTTCGCGAGGCAGCTGGGATCGCCGTTCCCGCTGCTGGCTGCCGTCGGCGCCCGCACCAGCCGGATCGAGATCGGCACGGCGGTCATCGACATGCGGTATGAGAACCCTCTCTATATGGCCGAAGACGCAGGCGCTGCCGATCTCATCGCGGGCGGCCGCCTCCAGCTCGGGATCAGCCGCGGCTCGCCGGAGCAAGTGATCGATGGCTGGCGGTACTTCGGTTACCAGCCCCAGGAGGGCGAGACGGACGCCGACATGGCCCGCGGGCACGCCGAGGTCCTGCTCGAGGTGCTGCGCGGCAAGGGCTTCGCGGAGCCTAATCCGCGCCCCATGTTCGCGAACCCGCCTGGCCTGCTGCGCGTCGAGCCGCACTCAGAAGGGCTGCGGGAAAGAATCTGGTGGGGCGCTGCGTCACAGCGGACTGCAGCCTGGGCGGCCGAACTGGGCATGAACATGCAGAGTTCCACGCTGATCAGCAACGAGTCCGACAAACCATTTCATTTGCAGCAAGCTGAGCAGATCCAGGTATTCCGCGACGCCTGGCAGAAGGCCGGTCACGAGCGTAAGCCGCGAGTGTCGGTGAGCCGGAGCATCTTCGCGCTGGTGGACGACCGGGACAGGGCCTACTTTGGCCATCGCAACCAGGACACCGACGAGGTCGGCTTTATCGACGCGGAAATCCAGGCGATCTTCGGCCGCACGTACGCCGCAGAGCCGGATGTGCTGATCCAGCAGCTCAAGGAGGACGAAGCGGTCACGGCCGCCGACACGCTGCTGCTGACAGTGCCGAACCAGCTCGGCGTCGACTACAACGCCCATGTGATCGAGAGCATCCTCACCCACGTGGCGCCCGCGCTCGGCTGGCGATAGGCCGGTCGGCGGTAAGACCGGTCAGCGCCGCGCGCGACGCGTGGCGATCGGCGTCACGTGCTGCGCATCAGGTCACCGGGCCGTCTGCTGACCGGCGCTGATACTCGACCACCGACATCGTGACGGTCTGCTCGCAACCTGCGGTCTCGCATTCACAACTGAACGGGAACGGGGGAACGTCGGGCATCTGCTCCGGTCCCGAGTCCGCCCACCAGCCGAGCAGCTGCCGCACGACCACATCGTTCTCTGCCTGCCTGATCCGCCGCCGCTGGACGCCGTCGGCAGCCCGGACCAGACGATCGCGCCGCCGCCGGGTAGAGCCGCAGGTCAAAGCGCCGGGTGAGGACACGCGCGATCGTTGTCTTGCCGGATCCGCAGCCGCCGCCGAGCCAGAACACATTGGCCATGGACGCGAGAGCTACAGGCAAGCCGTTCCTTCCTGACCGCGGCTTGCCGATTTTATACCGGCCCAGGCACGTTCAGCGGCGTTGTGCCGCCGGCTCGGTTACCGCGCGGAAGTCAGCAAGCCCAGGTCGTGGGCGATCCGCGTGCCAAGGTCGGAGTCGACCTTGCTCCAGTAGTCCCTCACTGCCCGTTCCTGGATGTGGCGCTCGACCCCCTGGCTCAGGTGCCAGACGATATTGCCGGCCAGGTGGTCACGGTCGGCGGGTGACATGACCTCGCGGTAGAGCGTGCCGGGCTGGATGAAGTCATCGTCGGCGGGGTGCGAGACATAGGCGGTTCGCATGATCTCGCCTGCCTCCACCAGCCAGCCTGGGTCGTGGTAGCGCTGCGGGTCGGCGTGCGGTCCGGCGTAACTGTTAGGTGCGTAGACCGGCTGGTCGCCGGCGTAGCTGAACCGCATAGGGCCGTCCTTGTTGTAGTTATGAACCTCGCTGATCGGGCGGTTGACCGGCAGCTGGTTATAGTTCGGGCCGGTACGGTACCGGTTCGAGTCGCCGTAGGCGGACATCCGCCCCAGCACCATCCGGTCCGGGCTGGGCCCCGTCCCGGGGACCATGTTCGACACCTCGAACGCCGCCTGCGTGATCTGGGCGAAGAAATTCTCCGGATTGCGGTTGAGCACCATCCGGCCGACCGGGATTGTCGGGTAGTCCTGGTGCGGCCAGACCTTGGTGATGTCGAACGGGTTGAACCGGTAGCTGGCGGCGTCCTCGAACGGCATGATCTGCATTTCGACGCGCCAGGACGGGTAATCCTGACGGGCGATCGCCTCCCGCAGGTCGCGCCGGTGGTAGTCGAGGTCCTCGGCGCGCATGTCCCTGGCCTCGGCGTCCGTCATGTTCTGGATGCCCTGCTCGGTCTTCAGGTGGTACTTGACCCAGACTTTCTTGCCCGCGGCGTTCTCCCACAGGTAAGTGCTGCTGCCGAATCCGTGCATGTGCCGCCAGGAGCGCGGCGTTCCCCGGTCACTCATCAAGACCGTGACCTGGTGGGCAGACTCGGGGGAGAGGGACCAGAAGTCCCACTGCATGTTGTTGCTGCGCAGGCCGCTCTCGGGCATACGCTCCTGGGAGTGAATGAAGTCCGGGAATTTCATCGGATCGCGGACGAAGAACACCGGTGTGTTGTTGCCGACGAGGTCATAGTTCCCCTCTTCGGTGTAGAACTTGACTGCGAAGCCGCGAACGTCGCGGTCGGTATCTGGATAGCCCTCCTCGCCCGCCACCGTTGAGAAGCGCACGACCACTGGCGTGCGCTTGCCGACTTTGCTAAGGAATGCGGCCTTAGTCCACTGAGCGACGTCTGCGGTCACCTCGAAGTAGCCGAATGCGCCGCCGCCTTTGACGTGATAAACGCGATCAGGGACGCGCTCGCGGACGAAGTGCGCGAGCTTTTCGTTCAGGTAGTAATCCTGCAGCAATACCGGGCCAGCCGGGCCGGCCGTGAGTGCGTGCTCGTCGCTGGCCACCGGGATGCCGGAGTCTGTGGTCGTGTTTGGTCGCTGGTCAGTCATAGGGCCCCCCTACCCGGCCCGCTGATCACGACACCGGTCCTTACCCCGTCAGTGCCAGCCGGCTGTCCTCCCGCACCGGAGGCTGTCCCAGCCGTCCCGCTAGGGCCAGGGCGGGGCTGCCATCCGGCGCGCCCGGCGAACAGGTTGCCTCTACCAGGAGCAGGGCGACGTCGTCGTCGAGCTTGCGCCTGGCGTGTGCGACGAGTCGGCCAAGCAGCTCGTCGGCGGCTTCCTGCAGGTCCGGATGGCGCAGTGTGTCGAGGCAGTCTTCGAGCCGGAAGTACCGGCCCAGCCGGTCGCGTGCCTCTAGCAGGCCGTCGGTGTAGAAGACCAGCCGGTCGCCGACGTTGACGGTGAAGGTTGACGACTGGATGTCAGGATGCAAGCCCAGCGGCGTGGCGTAAGCAGCGGGTGTCAGCGGTCGCAGGTCACCGTCCGCGGTAAGCCGCAGAGGCGGCGGATGCCCGCAGGTCACTAGCTGAAGCCAGCCATGCGGGTCGAACTCCGCGAACACTGCGGTGACGAAGTCCTCGTCGCCAGCAGCGCGGCTTACCGAGCCGTCGACCGCACGGGCGATCTCCGGAAGGGACAGGCCTGGCTGGGCGCATGCGTCCCGGAAGCTGGTCATGGCCACACTCGCCAGGCGTACCGCCGGAAGGCCCTTGCCGCGCGTATCCCCGATCAGCCAGCGTGGATGGCCCGGGCCAGGGACAACCTCGAGCAGGTCGCCGCCGACCCGGGCCTCCGGCGATGCGGAGACATATCGTGAGGCCAGCCGCGCTGCAGTGATGGTGGCGGGGACTTCTTGCAGTATCGCGCTCTGCGCTACCCGGGCAACAGCGCGGACATGGCTGATCCGCCGCTCGGCCGCGGCGCGACGCGCTGAGTTCGCCACCGCGAACGCGGCCAGTAGCGCGCATACTCCCAGGTGCGAGGCAAGTACCCCGGGCGGACCTGGCTGGCCGATGGTGAGCACAGTGCTCAGCGCGAGTGCCCAGCCCGCCAGGATCGCAGTGATCCAGGGGGACAACGCAAGCGACGCCACCAGCGGTCCGACCTCCAGCCATGCAGCCGGCATGAGCCCGCGCCCGGTGGCGAACATCGCGATGGCCACCACCGCGATGGCCACGCCGAGCAACAGCGCGACCAGGCGGGGTGCGCGATCTCGCTTGCGGCCACTCTCCCCGCTCGAAGACCTGACCTCGCTCGGAGCTTTGACCCTGACAGTTGCGCTCACTAAGGCCCGCCTCCCGTTCTCATGCCTCCGGTCGCGTACCTCACCCACAGTCCGTAACAGGAATTGGCGGCACCTGACCGGAAGCTCAGAGCTAGCGCAAAGGATCGAGGACGCTGCTAGCCGCGGCGGCCCGGGAGATCTGCCGGCCTGAGCCGGTACTCCTGCAGCCTCAGGCCGTGGTACTTCTCGGTCTCGCCGACCCACTCCATGCCGATCCGGCGGACCACTGCGGCTGCGCGTTCATTAGCCGGGCGGACGAGCGCGATTACCTGTTCGATTCCCTGGTCGAAGGCCCATCGTGCCAGCGCCAGGCCCGACTCGGTCGCGTAGCCATGACCCCACGCCTGGGGTGGCAGCGCCCAGCCGATCTCGAACTCTTCGTCGGGCGCCAACGGCAGCAGACTAGCTCCGCCGACCACCTGCTGGTCCTCGCTGCGCTCGATCGCCCAGCGACCGGCCGGCGACAGCAGCCGGGCTTCTTCGGCGACCCATCGGTCCAGCAGCAGGCGCATGGCGTCCGTCATCCTCGACGCGGTCCATGGCCGGGGATAGCCAGCGCGCGACCTGCTCATCGCCGTAGGCGCTGAGGGCAGCAAGGGCATCACCGGCTTCCCAGCTGCGCAGGACAAGCCGCTCGGCCACCAGTCTGTGCGCCACAGGTCCACCCTAACCGCCCGAACAGGCGGTGTGTCAGAACCTTGCGGCGCTGGAACTGCCCGAGCAGCCAGGCCGCCACGACTGCGCCCGCCAGCGGCGCGAGCAGGTAGGTGGCGAGGAACCCGAATTGTCCGGCGGCGACGGCCGGACCGAACTCGCGGGCCGGGTTCACGCTCCCGCCCGTCACGGTGCCCAGGCTGGCGATGGCCGCGCCGATGAGGCCGCCGACCAGCCACGGGACGCTCGGGGCTAGCCGGGGCACGGACAAGAACACGCCGACCAGCAGGATGATCACGGCCATGCTGGCGGTCTCTGCCGGGAAGAGCATGCTGTTCGACCAGCCAGGCGCCGGGCGGAGGGCGGCGTAGAGGACCGGCGGCCTGGCGACCGGCGGACCCCATGCCGTACGTGCGAGGAGCACTCCGAGCAGAGATCCGGTCAGCTGGGCAGCGATGTAGGGCAGCACGCTGGATCGGGGGAAGACCCCCAGCCGCCACATCGCCACCGAGATGGCAGGGTTGAGGTGCCCGCCGGACACCTTGCCGAGCGGGCTGAGAATCAGGCCGGCGAGCAGCAAGCCGACCACGACGCCGACCAGCAGCAGTTGCAGGTGAATGCCGGGGATCGTACGGGAAATGGGCGACGGTCCGACGACCCAGCGCACCACGCTAGCCACGCCGAAGAGCAGGACGGCGGTGAGAACTGCCTCGTATCCGCTATTGCGCGCCAGCTGACGCAGTGGTGTGCACAATGCGTGACCAAGCTAACACGGTGGCTGCCCCCGTTCGACGCCGCCCGTGCGGCTTAGCTGGTCAGGCCAGCCGAGAGTAGTCGTCGTTCGCGGGCGCGCTGCACGGCCGACGAGCGATCCTGGGCCTGGAGCTTGGTGTAGATGTTGCGAATGTGAGTGTTGACCGTGTTGACCGAGACCGACAGCTCGCTGGCGATCTCGGGCCGGGAGAGGTTCGTCGGAAGATACCGGAGCACTCGCAGCTCGCTCGGGCTGAGCTGCTCCAGCTCTGACCAGGACGACTCGGCGCGCGGTACCGCGATTCCGCGCATGATGTCGAGGATGTCGGTCAGCAGCGCTGCATGTGCGGTCTGGTGCCGCGGCATGGCCTCGAGCAGCTCAACTGAGCCGGTCGCCGCGAACGGCAGGACAAGCCGGTCCGCTTCCGCGAGCGCCAGGGCGCTCTCGATGGCCAGGGCGGCAGCGCGATCGTCACCCAGTTCGCGATGCGAAATCGCTGCCAGCACGTTCGACTCGACGATGGTCACGTGGCCGATGGCTGGAGCTTTCCCAGTCAGGACATCGCGGACGGCGGCAAGGGCGGCGGCCGGGTTGCCCTCGGCGAGGCAGATGGCCGCGCGTGCATTGCCGATCTCGCCGGATCCTGCCAGCTCGGCGTCGAGTCCTTCGAGCGTGGCCCGGGCTTCAGCGTGCTGCCCGAGCCGGGACTGCGTGCTAAGCCGCCAGCTGGTCAGCTGACCGGCGAGGGCATGTGAGCCGTCGAGTTGCGCCTGCAGGTCTTCGGCCGCCTTGTATTCGGCAAGTGCCTCGCTCAGCATGCGGCGGCCGGAGAACAGCATGCCGGTCCCGTGATGCAGCAGAAGCCTGACGCCGGGCCCGGTGTCGGTCTCCAGGGCACGGGCGGCCCGCTGCAGCCAGCGGCCGCCTTCGTCGAAGTCGCCTGTCCATATACACGTGCCAGCGAGGTTCACCAGCGCCGGCGCGATGACGGGCTCCGCGCCCCAGCCATAGTGCTCGGCGAGCGCGATAGCCTCCCGGCACCGCTGGCGAGTGGTCGCGAAGGGCTCGATCTTGGATGCGAAAGCGAGCTCAGCCAGGCAGGCCACTTCCAGGTAAGGACGTCCGATCTTCCGGGCCAGGTCGGCGCCCTCCTGCAGATGCCGCTCGCTCTCCTGGTTTGCCAGGGCCCATGCTTCGACGATTCCGAGATTCATCAGGGCCACAGCGCGCAGGTCGCTGTCCAGCGCGACATCCTCGTCGGACTGGCCGCCGACCGGTGACGCGAGGAATCTGACCTGGTCGATCACGTCTGCAAGGTGGCCGCGCTGCCGTGCGAGCGACAACTTCAGCGCAGCGGCCGCCACGTCCAGGCGGCGCTCGCGGGCTGGCGAGGTCGATTTGATGGAGTTCTCGGCCACTGTCAGGTGGGCGGCAGCCTCGTTCAGGCGCCCCTGGGCGAGATCGCTCGTTGCTCGCGCGAGCGGCAGATCCGGGCCCTCAGTGACGGCGCCAGGCGGGAACGCTCCCAGCAGCGTCTGGATCGTCTGAGCTTGCCCGTCCAGCGTCAGGCCGAAGGAGTGGTCGGCAAGCAGAGTTGCCGCGTCAGACCAGTCACCCGCCGCCTGGGTATGCCGGATGGCATCGACGATTTCGCCATGCTCTCTGAACCACCTCGCGGCCAGCCGGTGCAGCGCCGGGAGCTCTCCGGGCAGCCTCCGCCGCAACTCAAGCCTCAGCAGGTCGGCGAACAAGTGGTGATACCGGAACCACGTCCGGGCTGCGTCGAGCGAGACCACGAACGCATTGGCGTCCTCGAGCTCGAGCAGGATCCGTTCGGCGCCAGCGCGGCCCGTCAGCAGATCCGCCAGCTCTCCGTTGACCCGGTCTAGCAGGGAGGTACGCAGAAGAAGCTGCTGGACGTCGGCGGGCTGGCAGTCCAGCATTTCGGCGAGCAAGTACTCGGCCACAGTCCGGCTGCTTCCGGAGAACTCGGTAACAAACCGCTCCGGATCAGGGCTGCTACTCAGCGAGATCGCCGCTAGCCGCAGCCCGGCGGCCCAGCCTTCCGCGCGCTGGTGCAGCTTCGCGACCGCGGCATCCGATAGAGCGATGCCCGAAGCTTCCAGGAACTCGCGGGTCTCGTGCTCGGTGAACCGCAAGTCTGCCGCGCGAATCTCGGTCAGCTCACCAGCGAGACGAAGCTTATGCAGCCGCAGCGGCAGGTCACGCCGCGTGGCGAGGATCGCGTGCACATGCGGCGGGAGCTTCTCGAGGAGTCGTGTCAGCTGCGTGAGCGCTTCCGGCGAGGTCAGCTCATGAAGATCATCGATAATCAGAAACGTGCGGTTGCTCTGCTCGGCGAGTTCTGACAGAACTCTCTCGCCGATGGCTGCGTCGTTGAAGTCGGGTGTCGCCGCTAGCTGCTCGGCCTCGTCGGGCGCGCCGGAAGCCTGCCGCACGGCAGCGAGTACCGCAAGCCAGAACTGCTGGGAGTCCTGCTGGTCGCGCCGCACCTGGATGAGTGCCTGCCGGCAGCACCGACCAGGACCTGCTGCCCAGGCCCGCAGCAGGGAGGTTTTGCCGCCGCCAGCGGGAGCGGAGATCAGCGTTACCTTCGCTTGCGACGCGCGATCCAGCGACGCCACAAGTTCGCCGCGCTGAATAAGCGGCGGACCCGCAGGACCCGGCGTTCGCCGGGTCGCCTTAACTGCCACACCGGAACCTGATCCGCGGCATGTTAGCCTGCCGCCGTCCGCCTCTCAGCACGTTGTCAGATTACGACCTCGGGCGATGACCAGCGCAACATCCGGCGCGGGCGCTTTGCGCCACTTCGGTGCGGGCTCACCAGATCCTGGTGATGCCGAGTCACCTGGGGGCGCCGGAGTATGAGGCCATGGGTCCTGCATCCGCTGGCTACCTGATCCGGATTGACGGCCATCTCGGCGCCACGTTGCTGTCCGCTTTTCCGGCTCTGCAATGGCAGCGGCAGGGTCGCGAAACTGTCCTGACAGGCGTGCTTGACCGGCCCGGGCTCCATGGCGTCCTCGCCGAGATCGAAGCACTCGGCCTTGAGCTGCTCGAAGTCCGCCAGCTCACTGACGGCAGGACGCCGGAACGCGGTGATACCTGCTCACCATGAAGTTGCGCAGCTCTGAGGCCAGATCACTGAGTAGAGAAAGCGATGGTCACATGACTAGTGCACCGATCCGCGACCAGTTCGCGGACCACCTCATCACCCCGCAGAACGCGGCGCTGCTTCTGATCGACTACCAGCCCGCGCAAGTGGCCAGCGTCCGCTCGGCGGACCACGAGCTACTGGTCAAGAACGCCGTATCGACGGTCAGGACGATCAAGGCTTTCGCGGTACCGGTCGTGCACTCCACCGTAAACGTCGCCTCCGGGCAGGGGCAGCCGACCATTCCCGAGCTCGCAAAACTGGTCGAGGACGACAAACCACTCGACCGGACGACTGTGAACTCCTGGGAAGACATTGAGTTCCTCCAGGCAGTACGCGCGACCGGTCGCACGAAGCTGATCTTGTGTGCTCTCTGGACCGAAGTCTGCATGGCCTTTACTGCTCTCGACGCGCTCCGTGAGGGATACGAGGTCTACCCGGTCGTCGACGCGATCGGCGGAACGTCGGTCGAGGCACACCGGGCCGGCCTTGAGCGCGTGATGCAGGCGGGCGGTCAGCCGATCAGCTGGGTGTCACTGGCGTGCGAGCTTCAGCGTGACTGGGCTCGTCAGGACACGGTGGCTGAGGTTGTGGAGATCGTCCTCACTGACCGGCTGCGGAAGGAGTAACCGCATGGATGGCTGCGTTGAGTAGCGCGGGCCAGGCAACAGGAGGCGGCGCCGACTGGCTGGAGCAGGCCAGGGATCACCTTCGCACGGCTGATCCGGTGCTCGCCGGGCTCATCGCTGACCGGCCTGATTTCGATCCGCGCCAATGGATGACAGAGCTGCCTCCGATGGACCTCTTCGGCGCCCTGCTGTTCCAGATCATCGGTCAGCAACTGTCCGTCGCGGCAACCCGGCGGACCCTCGAACGCATCGAGGCGCGCTTTGCCGGTCATCTGCCGTCACCCGCCGAGGTGCTGGGCACTGATCCGGCGCAGTTCCGCGACGCGGGACTGTCCTGGCGGAAGATCAGCACACTTCGCGAGCTCGCCGAGCGCCTGTCGGACGGACGGCTCGACCCCGGTGTGCTGGCAACGCTGGCAGACGATGAGCTGATAGCCGAACTCACCGAGATACCCGGGATCGGCCCGTGGACGGCGCAAGGCGCCCTTATCCTCGCGCTCGGCCGCGAGGACGTGGTGCTGCCCGGCGACCTTGCCCTGCGCAAGGCTGTCCGCGCGGCTTACCGCCTCGATCATTTGCCCGCGGAGGACGAGGTACTGGCGATCGCCGCGAGGTGGCGGCCATACCGCAGCCTGGCTACTGCCTACCTGTTCTCGGCCGCATTCCAGCAGGCACACGAACTGGCGGTCAGCGCGGGGCAAACCGGCCGCCGCCATCCAGCCAGCTTGGAATCACCATGATCCGGCGATGTCCGCTCACCTAACAGATGGTGACGCTAGCCATGACGCGAAGCGCACGGCCGTCAGCGGACGTGCCCCAGTTGTGAGGGAGATGCTGTGACAACATCAGCTGCTGCAGGAGCTGCCGACGAACTGCCCGAGTACGCGCCCATCCCGCAGTCGGCGTTCGGTCCCGCCCTGAACGAGCAGGGGTACTACGTCGGGCGGGTAGAGCGGAACCTGTTCTGGGTCACGGACGGGGTGTACAACTCAGCGTTCCTCGTCACTACGGACGGCGTAGTGCTGTTCGACGCACCCCCCAGCATCGGCCACAACCTGCGGCGGGCTGTCGACGAGATAGCGGCCGCGGAGGGCGTCAGCAACACCGTGACGCATCTTGTCTACTCGCATCACCATGCCGATCACGGCGGGGCCGCCTCGCTGTTCGATAACGTCGTCCGGATCGGGCATGAGGAAACCCGCAGGCTCCTGCTCCGGGATAACGACCCGGCCCGCCCGCTGCCGGATGTGACCTTCGCCGATACCTACACGCTCGAAGTGGGCGGGGAGCGGGCTGAGCTAGCCTGGCGTGGCTCCAACCACACGCCGGACAACATCTACATCCACTTTCCCGGCCACGACACCCTGATGTTCATCGACGTCGTCAACGCCGGCTGGGTGCCGATCTACAACGTGAACCTCAGCGAGGACGTGCAGGGCTACATGCAGGCTCCGGACACCGCCCTGTCGTACCCGTGGTCGCACCTCATCTCCGGGCACCTCGGCAGGCTGGCCACGCGCGAGGACGTTACGCTGCACCAGCAGTACATCGCTGACATCGAGGCCAGCTCCCGGGAGGCCCTGGCGAGCGTTAACCCGGTGCCCTATTACATGCACTATGGCGCGAACGTCTGGGCTGGCGTGAAGGGCCACCTCGATGCCGTCACCGAGCGTGCCGCTGCGCCGGTGATCGCCAAGTACACCGGCGTGCTGGCGGCCGCGGACATCGAGGCGTTCACGCTCACTACCACGTTCCAGATCATGCAGTCGCTGCGTCTCGACAAGGGCCCGAGCGGTCCGGTCCACCCCTGAGAACCCGTATGCATGCGTGCCGGGACCGGCTGCCGCCGGTCCCGGCGCGGACGCGCCATCCTGCTTAGGTAGGTGATATGGCGACCGCTGATCGATCCGTGCCGGGAACGCTGCCCGCCGTTACCGGCGTGCCGTCTGCCATCGGCGTGCACGGTGCGCGGCATAACAACCTGCGCGACGTCGACGTCGATGTGCCGTTGTGGCGCATCGTCGCTGTGGTGGGCGTGTCCGGATCGGGCAAAACCTCGCTGGCCATCGGCACGTTGTACGCCGAAGGCATGCAGCGATACCTCTCTGGCCTGAGCACTTACAGCCGGCGCTGGCTCGCTCAGGCACAGCGCCCGGACGTGGACCGCATCGATCACTTGCCGCCCGCGCTTGCGTTGCGGCAGCGGCCGCCGGTTCCGGGACCGCGCAGCACCGTGGGAACGATGTCCGAAGTGCTGAACGTGCTGCGGCTGATGATGTCGCGGCTCGGCTCGCACCTGTGCCCGAATGGTCACCTGGTCGGCCCGTCGGTCGCGGCGTTTGCCGAGGAGATCGTCTGCCCGGTCTGCGGCGCACGCTTTGACCATCCCAGCGCCGAGTCCTTTGCCTTCAACTCCTACGGCGCCTGCCCGGCCTGCCAGGGCCTGGGCGTCCGGTCTGAAGTCGACGAAGCCACCCTGGTTCCCGATCAGGACAAGACGATCGAGGAAGGGGCGGTCCTGCCGTGGAATTCCGGCGGGCGGCGGCTTTCGATGTATGCCGCGGGCGAGCTAGGCGTCCGCCTCGACGTGCCGTACAAGTCGCTCACCGAGCGCGAGCGCGACGTCGTGCTGCACGGCGCACCCGTGCAGCGGCAGGTGACCTTGCACTCGGGCGCGAACGAGCGGACGGTGCGGCTGTCGGTGAACTACGACAACGCTGTCGCCGCGGTCGAGCGCTCGCTGCGCAGTGACAACGAGCGCACCCGCCGCCTGGCGCAGCGATTTGTGATTACCCGCCAGTGCTCGGTCTGTCACGGGACCCGGCTTCGGCCGGAGGCACTCACGTCGCGGCTCGGCGGCCAGGACCTCGCGCAGATCAGCACGCTGAGTCTGACAGAGCTGGGGAAGTTCACGGCGAGCCTTCCGGCAGGGCTTCCCGCCGAGCTTGACCGGGTGACGACCGGCTTGCTCGCCGAGCTCAGCGGCAGCCTCTCGCCGCTGCTGGACGTCGGCCTGAGCTACCTGACCCTCGACCGGGCCGGTGCCTCATTGTCGACCGGGGAGCGGCAGCGGATCGAGCTCACCTCAACTGTGCGGGCCAGTACAACCGGCATGCTCTACGTCCTGGACGAGCCGTCAGTCGGACTCCACCCGAGCAACGTCACCGGCTTGCGGAAGATGATCTCTGCTCTCGCCGCCAACGGCAACTCGGTCATCGTGGTCGAGCACGAACGCGAACTCATCCGGTCCGCGGACTGGATCATCGAACTCGGCCCCGGAGCCGGCGCACAGGGCGGCCAGCTTGTCACCGCGGGCCTTCCGGGCGAGGTGGCAGCCGACCCGCGCTCAATCATCGGCCCCTTCCTGGCCGGCGCGCCGAGCGTCTTTCGCGACCGGTCCGCGCGTGCAGCAGGCGACGAGCAGATCACCATCGAGATCGCCGATCTCTACAACCTGCATGACCTCACCGCTGTCTTCCCGGTGAACCGACTGACCGCGGTAGCCGGACCGTCCGGAGCGGGCAAGACTGCCGTCGTGCTGGACAGTCTCATCCCCGCCGCGCGGGCGCGCCTTAGCGGCTCCCCGGAGCCTGGCCATGTCCGCCGCCTGAGCATGCCGGGGATACGGCAGGTTGTCCAGATAGACGCATCGCCCATCGGGCAAAACGCGCGGTCGACCCCGGCGACCTACTGCGGAGCCTTCGATCACATCCGCCAGCTGTTCGCCACGTCCGCCTACGCCCGCCGCCGGCGCTGGAAAGCCTGCGACTTCTCGTTCAACACCCGCGACGGCCAGTGCCCGACCTGCCGCGGCCTCGGCCACATCGACCTGGATGTTCAGTACCTGCCGGACATCAGCGTCCAGTGCCCGACCTGTCACGGCGCGCGCTTCACCGAAGCGGTACTTGCAGTGCAGGTTGAGGGCCTGACCATAGCCGACGTGCTCGGTTTGAGCGTCAGCGAGGCGGTGGACAGGTTCGCCGGCCGGGCACCCATAGCGGCGGCCTTGCGACCCGTTGACGAAGTCGGCCTCGGCTACCTCAAGCTCGGCGAGCCTACCCCGTCGCTCTCCGGCGGTGAATCGCAGCGGCTGAAGATCGCCTCCAGGCTGCGCAGCAGTCAGCGCGGCGCGCTGTACGTCTTCGACGAGCCGACCACCGGTCTGCACCCGCTCGATGTAGCGACGCTCGTCAGCGTATTCGACCGGCTGCTCGGCGCCGGGGCAACCATCATCGTCATCGACCACGACCTCGACCTGCTCGCCGCGGCCGATCATCTCATCGACATGGGCCCGGGGGGCGGCCCGGAAGGCGGCCGCATTCTCGCTGCCGGAACGCCTGAGCAGATCGTGCATGACGAGAGAAGCGTGACCGGGCCCTGGCTGGCCGAGTATGTGGGTCTTCCCGCCGCGAGGAATTGATACCGGACCTGGTACCCGGGTCAGGCGCCGACGTCGTCCAGTGCGCGCAACGCCTCGTCGTCGAGTGTGAGGCCTTCAGCGTCCAGGTTCTCGCGAAGATGCGAGACCGAGCCCGTTCCCGGAATGAGGAGAATATTCGGGGCCAGCTGCAGCAGCCACTGCAAAGCGACCTGCGCTGGCGTGCAGCCGAGCCGGGCGGCTGTCCGGATGACTACCGGGCTTGTCAGCACCGGGTTCTGCGGGCCTCGCGGCCAGCCCAGCGGGCAGAACGGAACAAACGCGATGCCGCGAGCGAGGCACTCGCTGAGCAGCGGAGCCGAGGCCCGGTCTGCGAGGTGGAACATGTTTTGCACGCAGACGATGTCCGTGCGTGCCGCGGCATGCCGCAGCTGCTCGAAGCTCACGTTGCTCAGACCGATGCCGGCGATGAGGCCGTCGTCGCGAGCTGTGACCATCGCGGCCAGCTGGTCGTCGAAGCGCGCGTCCACGCGGCCGTCACCGGGCAGGCGCAGGTTGACCGCGGCGAGCTGGCCGACCCGCAGGCTGCGGAGGTTGTCCTCGATGCCCGTCCGCAGGTAGCCGGCGCTGCCCCTGTCCTGCCCCGCCGCCACCTTGCTGACGATCGCCAGCCCGTCCGGATAGGGATAAAGCGCATCTCGGATCAAGGCGTTCACCGTGCCGGGGCCGTAGTACTGAGCGGTGTCGATGTGATCGATTCCGGCAGCTATCGCGGCGCGGAGCACGCCGATCGCCACCGCCTCGTCCGGCGGAGGCCCGGCTGCGAACTGGCCCGCAAGCTGCATCGCGCCATATCCCGACCGCCGAACCTGGATGCGGCCAAGCGCGAAGACCGACCTCATCGCTGTTCCTCCTGCCCCGGATCAGGGGTGAACCCGGATGCATGCGACGTTAGTGACAAGCCAGATGAACCGGCGTCACCTGGTTAGGGTGAATCGCGCTCCAGGCGTGGGTGACCACGCTGCCTACATGTCCAAGACCAGGTCGGTTGCCGGCCGGGCACAGCAGATCAGCACCTGCCCGCCGGCCGGGGGTTCGAGCGGCTCCGGGGCGTAGGCGATGTCGCCAGACAACAGGGGAGTGACGCAGGTGTGGCAGACGCCTGTCCGGCAGCTCCAGCGGGTGGGGACGTCGCAGGCGTCGGCGAGGTCCAGAAGGCTGTGCAAATCGTCGCTGAAAGCCGTGCTGATGCCGCTCCGCGCGAAGGTAACCTGCGGTCCGGTTCCTGCGGGGCCTGGCGGCTGGTGAGGTGGCTGCCGGGCCTGCCCGGTGAGTCCGGGGTTGATGGTGGGCAGCGCTCCGAACAGTTCGGTGTGGATCGCGGCCGGGTCGGCGCCGAGCGCGGTGAGGGCTTCTCGCATGTCG
Source organism: uncultured Actinomycetota bacterium (assembly GCA_963831615.1). Taxonomy (GTDB): domain Bacteria; phylum Actinomycetota; class Actinomycetes; order Streptosporangiales; family Streptosporangiaceae; genus JAJYUU01. Next base: position 314,159 of record CAWHQU010000015.1, read on the forward strand.
GTCATGAACGAGGCCGGGCCGCAGATGTACGAGCTCGCGCCAGCCGGGATCGCTAGCCCGGCCAGCGCCTCCCTGGTGAGGTGCCCGGCGGACGTGTGGGTACGGCGCCGCTGCGAGGGTGTGGCAGCGCTGTAGAACACGTGCTCGCAGGCGTGCGGCAGAGACGCCAGCAGCGCATGTGCCTCCGCTGCGAAAGGGTGCTCGCGCGGTCCGCGGGCGCCGTGCAGCCACCAGATTTCCCGCTCGCTGCGCCGGCCGGCGAGCTGGTGCAGCATGGACAGAACCGGGGTGACGCCGATGCCGGCGGAGATGAGCAGGATCGGTCCGCTGCCGTCGTCCAGTACGAATTCGCCGCGCGGCGCTGCCACATCCAGGACCGCTCCTGGTCGCAGGTCACGGTTCAGGTATCTGCTGGCGGTCCCATGGGGCTCCTGCTTGACGCTGATCCGGTAGGTGCCGGCGTCGGGTGCCGAGGACAGCGAGTAACTGCGTACCGGGGCGGGTGTGCCGGCGCCGGCGATCCGCAGCGTGAGGTACTGGCCCGCGCTCGCGGCCGGGAGTGCGGAGCCGTCGGCTGCTGCGAGATAGATCGAGCACACTGCCGGGCTTTCCCGGACGACCTCGGCAACGCGCAGCTCCCGGAACGCCGGCCAGGCCGGCCCTCCGCTTGGCCGCGGCGGCGCTGTGGCTGTGCTGTCGGTCTCGGCCGCGTCCATCAAGTCGCGAAACGATGCCTGCCAGCCAGGGCTCAGGGCGGAAATCTGGAGGGCGGTGCGCAGCTTCGCCGGGTCCTTGCCGGGCAGGTAGAGCAGCGCGTCGGTGTCGGCCACCGAGAGAGCCCCGTCCCCGTTTCTGGTCTTAACGATCGGGTCGCCGGCCTGAATGTATCCCTCGGCAATGACCCGCATATAGAAGCCAGGACGATGGTGGCTGACCAGCAGCGCTGGCAGTTCCGGCTGGCCCAGGCGCATGCCGACCCGGTAGCAGGTGACCCGCGGCTGGGTGACCTCGAACTCCGCCCCGGCGATCCGGTAGTGGTCGCCGATGCAGACCTCGTCGTCGGCCATCCCGTCGACGGTGAGGTTCTCGCCGAACAGGCCGTAGCCGACCTCGTCCCAGCCGAAATGCTGTTGCCAGTGCCGGTAGGAATCGAGCTGGTAGACCAGCACGGCGCGCTGCTCACCGCCATGGCCAGCCAGGTCGCCCTGGCCGTCGCCGTCGATGTTCAGCTGCCGCACCAGCTGCGGTCCGGCCGCCGGGTGCTTCCAGACGCCGGTGTGAACCGTCTTGCCCTGCCACGGCACGTCCTTCGGCATGCCGACGTTCACCGACACCAGCACCGGCGCGCCGATCCGATGGAGAGGATTGCGTGCGGTCATGCTGGGAAGTAGTCGGATTTGCCCTGTTCGAGCGGGCCAGTCATGGCTATGTCCTTCCCGGGAAGCCGGCTCGATCAATCACCTGCCTCAGGCAGTGACCCGCTCGTTTCTGGCGTAAGCCACCAGCGCACCGGCCGGGTTGTCGGCGTCGAGGTCGCGCCAGGTTGCCCCGACGTCGGCCGCCACCTGGCGCAGCCGGGCGAGGCCGTCGTCGCCCTGCCGAGCCCAGTCCTGGCAAGCGACGTTGACGACCTCGAGGTCCGCCTCGATCCTGGCGGCCATGCTCGCTGCGCGGCGGATCATGGCTTCAGCACCTGGCACCGGGGCAACGCCGACAAGCATTCGCTGCGCCGCGTCACCCCGGCCGCGCGACCGGAGGCGCGTGAGGTGCCTGGCGAAGTCTTCCTCGGGTTCGTTGGCCAGGAACCGCAGGGCCAGTTCGCGGAGCGCGCTGAGGTTGTCGGCACGGAAGAAGTGGGTGAGAGCCTGGGAGACCGGCCCGGCCGGGTAGATCTCGCCCGCTATCAGCCGCTGGCGTAGCTGCCCTGGCGAGGCGTCGACGAACTCGATCTCGTCGGCCCGGCGGACCACCCAGTCCGGGACGCGCTCTCGGACCCGCACCTGGGTGATCTGCTCCACCGTGTCCGCGGCGCTTTCCAGGTGCTGGATGTTGACGGTCGTGATGACGTCAATGCCGGCGTCGAGCAGGTCGAGCACGTCCTGCCATCGTTTCCCGTTACGGCCTGCGCCGGGGACATTGGTATGGGCAAGTTCGTCGGCCAGCGCCACGTCCGGGTTCCGGCGCAGCACGCCGTCGAGGTCCATCTCCTCGAATCTGGCGCCGTGGTACTGGGTAGCCTGCCTGGGAACGATCTCCAGGCCTGCGGCGTGAGCCTGGGTCATCGGCCGGTCGTGATCCTCGACGACCGCGATGACAACGTCGGCGCCGAGCGCGTGCCGGCGTTGTCCTTCGTCCAGCATGGCGATGGTTTTGCCCGCTCCGGGCGCGGCAGCGAGGTAGACGCGCAACTGCCCGTCTGGCACGCGCTACTTCCGATTCGGGGGAACGGTCAGAACTGGGCAGCTCGCCTTGCGCATAACTTGATCAGCAACGCTGCCCAGCAGCATGCGGCTGATGGCTGGCCAGCGCCGGCGGGTCAGCACGATCACATCGGCACGCCACGCCGACGCCTGGCGTGCGATCGCCGCTGCCAGTTCTCCTCGCGGCGCGTCCACGACAGCGGTGGTCGCCTGCGCGCCGCTGCCCCAGAGAATCAGCATTGCCTCGTCCAGCAGGGCCGCAGCCTCGGCTGCCGTTTCCAGGTAGAGACGGCTCGGGCACCTGGGCATGGGCGGGTCGTAGACACGTACGTGCACGAGGCGGAGAACGCCGTTGATGGTGCTTCGGCAGACGCGTGCCGCGGCCTCCAGCGCCTCAGCCGACTCAGCGGGCGTGCTCACCGGGACGAAGATCCGCTGGAACGAGGGCTCGTTTCCATCTCCGGGTTCGCCGGTGCCCGGAACGGCCATCTCGAGGTCATAGGACGCGGACATGAGAAGAACCTCCCGTGATGCAGCTGCTCGGTGATCGGGCCGAGCGCAACATCACCGCCACACATTGATTCCTTCTAGAAAGCTCGTCCTTGTCAATGCAACCCGTCAAGGCCGTATGAGATCGCTCTGCTAACAACTCTCATGCGGCAGCGCGAGCAATCAATGCGGCGGCCATACGGATGAGACAGGGGTGGGCATCGGGAGCAGGATCAGGCCAGCGCTTGAGGTGGCGCGGCAGGCGGGCGGCGTGGCTTCTGGCGATCACTGGAGTGGTATGCGCCCTGAGCGCCGGCAGCGCTGTGGCGGTGGCCCAGCGGCGACCGGTGTCTCCTCGACTGCCGCGCTGGGCTACGACACCAAGACCCATGCCGAGACGGTATATGTGGCCGGCGGCAATGGTTACCTGTACGCGCTGCGCGCGTCGAACCTGTCGGTCGAGTGGCGATCCGTCATCGCTATCCCGTCCAAGACGATCAACGACTACTACAACTGGTCCTCACCGACCATCGTTAACGGGAGGATCTACGTCGGTATCGCGTCGAGCTGTAACGTGCCGCGGGTGCATGGCGGCATGCTCGCCTTCAACCAGGTCACCGGCAAGCGGATAGGTACCTTCTACTCTGTGCCGGCCGGGGCACGCAACGCCGGCGGCGACGTCTGGTCGAGCATCGGGATCGCTCCGAATGGCGACCTGTACGCGGCGACGGGTAACGGGCCCGGCCGTGATCCTGAGCTGCGCTACGCCGAGGCAATACTCAAGCTGAGCCCGACCCTCAAGCTCCTCGGTATCTTCCACGTGCCGGCAAGCCAGCGAACGGTCGACGGTGACTTCGGCCGCTCGTCGGTGTTCTTCGGCAAGTATGTCGGCGCCTGCAACAAGAACGGGGTGTTCTACGCGCTGCGCCAGTCCAGCATGACGCTGGTCTGGTGGAAGCGGATCGCCAGTACCTTCTACACCAATGGGTACGCGGAGTGCCTGGCGGCACCGCCCTACAACGGCAGCGATCTGTTCCCCGCGGGTGGCGCGGCGACTATCGACGGGACCTCCTACGCCGGCTCAGTGCAGGAACGCTCACCGAGTAACGGTGTGCTTGGGTGGGAGACCGGCCTGCCCGGAAAGTTCTCGGCAGCTTCGCGCTCGATGGCGGTGGCCTGCTTGCCGCCGGCACGTACGCGGCGGCCCCGGACGGCGGTGTCTACCTGATCAACGCCGCGACCGGGGCGATCGTGACGGAGCTGACGACCGGCACCACCTTTGCGCTGTCCGTCTTCGCCGATAGCTGGATCTTCACCGCGACCAGCAATGGCGTGTCCGCGTGGGGGCTGCCGGTGACCGGGTCAAGCTGATCTGCCAGGCAGTGAGTAACGCGGGGCCATCGGCATGGCGATTACTGGACCTGATGAGATAGTCGCGTGATTACTGCGCGCGTCGCTGCCCTGGGACTGGCCGTCGTCACGCTGGCCAGTGCTTGCTCGGCTGGCCCCGCCACCCAGGCCGTCGTGGGCATGGGCACAACCGCCAGTCCGGCAGCCTATCTGACGACCGTTCGCCTGGTCGTGCCGACGAGCGAGGACGCGGCGCCGTTCGGCCAACCGCGCACGCTGCTGATGCCGCGCGGCTGGACCGCGAAGGTGTGGGCCAGGGTTCCTGACGCCCGGATGGAGGCCTGGACCCCGGGCGGTGACCTGCTGGTCAGTGAGCCCGACCTTGGCAAAATCGACGAGCTGGTCCCCGACGGCTCGGGGACCGGACGCCCTCGGACTCTGCTGCGGGGGCTGACCGAGCCGCAGGGGATGGCTTTCGCTAAAGCGTCCGGGCACTGGGTGCTGTACATCGCCGAGTCGGATCAGATCGACAGCTATCCCTGGGGCCAGCACGGCATCGACGGCGCGCCCAGGGTGCTCGCCGGCAATCTGCCGGACACCGATCCGTCCGGGGACGACGTCCACCGGGTCAAGGATCTGGTGGTCACCCGTAACGGCACGATCTATTTCGAGGTCGGCAGTTCGTCGAACGCCAGTCCCGATGACCTGACCATGAAGCCGCCGCGCGCGGTGATCATGTCGGTCCGGCCGAACGGCACCCATCTGACCGTGGTGGAGCGTGGCGTGCGCAACGGCGAGGGCCTGGCACTGGCCCCTGACGGAGTGGTCTGGACTGCCGTCAACAACCGCGACAACATCCCTTACCCATTTCACCGGCCTTACGGCGGGCATAGCGACGGCTTCGGCCTGGTGATCCAGTCCTACGTCAACAATCACCCGCCAGACGAAGTGGTCCCGGTCGTCGCCGGGCGCAATCTCGGCTGGCCGTACTGCAATCCGGATCAGGACGACAATCACCCGGCCGGCTCGCTGGCGAATATCCCGTTCGTGGCCGATGCCCTCACCGATCCTGGTGGCAGCCGCCTTGACTGCGCCAAGCTGCCGCGGCTGAACGTCGGACTGCCGGCCCATAGCGCGCCGCTCGGCATTTCTTTCCTCGAGGGCAGCGGAATCGCGGGGCGCTGGTCGGGCGGGGCGGTCATTGCCGTGCACGGGTCGTGGAACCGGGTACCGCCGCGCTCACCTGCGGTGCTGTGGCTGGCATGGAACAGCCGCTTGCGCACCCTGGAGCCGGCCATCACGCTCGTAACCGGATTCCAGCTTGCTAACGGTAGCCGCTGGGGCCGTCCCGTTGACGTCGTGCCAGGTCCGGACGCAGCGCTGTATGTCAGCGACGACATAGCGAACGCAATCTACCGCCTGGTCCCGGCCCGGTAACGGCAGCGACCATCGCCTCGTAGAGCTGGTCAGAGCGGACCGCACCCATCTCCGCTGGCAGGCTCCTGTTGCACGTTCCCCCGGGCGTGCAGGCGTACGACTTCACCTTCGGCTAGTTCGCGCCAGGCGAGGAACCTTCGACACCCTCCCGCGCTGCGCGGCCCTGCAACCTGGCGAGCGTCCTCTGCATCTATCTGGGCATGAGGAGCCTGTCATGCAAGGCGACGCACGAGGCGAGGACGGTCCGGAGTGGATGAGAACTCGCTGCACCTGCGGCTAGGGCGACGCCGGATCCGAGCCGCTGCCGGGTCGGCGCTCGCAGTTGCGGCGCTGGCGGTTGCGGCGGTCGCGGTTGCGGCGGTCGCGGCTGACGTCCCGGCTGCGCACGGAGCCCCTTCCGGCCAGCGGGAGGTGGCGAATTCGGCAGCGCATGCGCCCATGATGTACGTCGCCACGTCCGCGGACACCGTCGTGCCGGTCGACCTTCGCACGGAGAAAGCGCTCGCGCCGATCAGCTTGCCGAAGACGATGCCGGTGTGCATGGCCGTTACCCGCAATGGCAAGACCATCTACGTGGCGGGATTCGACGGGGACATCACGCCGGTCAGCACCGCGACCAGGACGGCGGGCCAGCCGATCGTGATTGACGGGCACCCGGGCCAGATCGTGCTGGCCCCCAGCGGGCGTTCCGGTTATGTGGTCGGAGACGGCGGTGGCTACATCCCGGTCAACCTGGTCACAAGGACCACCGGCAAGCCGGTCAAAGACCGCGCGATCGGGCGGCTCGTGCTCGCACCCGGGGGCAAGACTGCCTACGGGCTCAACGCCGGAGCATGGACAACGGTGATACCGGTCAACCTGGCGACCAACAGGGTCCTCAGGCCGCACACGTTCCAGCGGCTGATACTGCAATTCACAGTCACGCCGAGCGGGAAGAGCGCCTGGGTGTTTCTCGGCGGGACCGCGAACACCGTCGAGCTGGTCAGGGTCAACCTGACCACCTGGGCGGTCAGCGCCCCGATCAAGCTGCCCGATGGCACCCAGCAGGTTGCGTTCGGCCCGCGTGACGCGACCGCGTACGCGTTCGGCACCAACCAGGTCACGCCGGTCGATCTCGCCAAGCGTGCGCTCGGCACGCGCATCAAGCTGCCGATTTCGCCTAGGGCCTGGCCAGACGGCTTCGCCCTGGCGCCTGACGGCCGCACCGCCATGGTCTACAACTTCGTGCGCAACCGTGGCGTCGAGATCGTCCCTGTGAACCTGGCGCGCGGCATCGCACTCAGCCCGGTGTACCTGGGCTACAAGCTATGGGTGCCCCAGCACGTTACCTTTACCCCGGACAGCAAGACGGCCTACGTCAGCATCGTCGACGACGATCTCGGCGAGCTGCAGCTGGGGAAACTGATCCCGGTCTCGGCCGCGACAGGAACAAGAGTCGGCCAACCGATCAACCTCGGCGGCCAGCCGCTGCAGATCCTGGTCACCCGGTGACGGCGGGAAAGCGGGGGACTTACAGAGGGCTGTAGCTCCGCGGGCCAGTTCACGTCAGGGCGCGCCCGAGCGCGGCCCGGCCAGCGGGTTCCCACGTCGGCTTGCCGCCGGGCAGACCGAGCCTGCCCCGCCGTCCGATGCTGATCAGGTGCAGGGCGCGCAGGACGGCCCAGCCGCGAGCACGGGCGATGGTGGCTTCATCGGCCTCCCCGTAGCTGTCGAAGAACCGGGCAGCGGCCCCGTCAGGCAGCAAGATCCAGGCGGCTGACAGGTCGGTTGCCGGGTCGCCAGCGCATAGCTCGCCGAAGTCGATTACTCCCGAAAGGGTCCCGCCCCGGACGACGACGTTCGCGTGATGCAGATCTGCGTGTAGCCACGTCGGCGTGCCCTCCCAGGCGGATGCCGCGACAGCTTTCCGCCAGATTTCCCGCGCGTCGTCAGCGCTCGCGTCCCGGGCAAGGACATCCAGGCATGCCTCAAACTCGTCCTGCAGCCTGGCCAGGGGAATTCCCCGCGCCGGGTTTGCCGGAGCCTGCGCGGGGGCCGGACTGTGCAATGCATTCAGGAAGGCTGCGAGGGTTTCGGCCGCATCGGCCCGGCTGATCGGCGCGTAGTCGGCCGGCTCACCTTCGACCCAGCGCGCGATCGTCCAGGTGTGGGCGAAGAGGTCCGACGGTTCACCGACTCGCACCGGAACCGGCACTGGAAGCGGCAGCCGTCCGGCCAGGACAGGCAGCCATCTCTGCTCGGTGCGGAGCAGGCCCGGGGCGCGTTCGGTGCGTGGCATTCGCACGGCTAGCTCCGCGCCCAGCCGCCACTGCTGGTTATCCCAGCCCCCGGCAACATCCCGGAGTTCCAGGTCCGCCAGATCGGGATGCTGCTCCCGCAGTAGCGCTCTTACCAGAGCCTGCTCGTACCTCACCTCAGCCACGCAAAGCGCCTCCGAATCGCTTGCCGCCAGCCTGGCAAGGCTACTGATCTTCTATTACAGGCGGCCCCTGAGCCAGGCGTAGGCAGCGGCGCGATTGTTCTCCTCGACGTTGGTGTGGTCCTCGTCGGCGGGAAAGTGGGTCGTGACGTTCGGTATGCGCTCTGCCAGCCAGTGGGCATGGGCGACCGGGAGGAAGTCCTTCAACCCGTGCCACAGGCTGACGGGAGCACGGATCGCCCCGAGGTCGAACCGCCAGGGAAGGTACAAAGCGCTGTCGTCTTCCCACGACCCGTCGTCGTCGAACGAGCCTTGGTCATCTGCGCGGAGTACGTCGCGTATGCAGGCAGCGAGGTACTCGGCCCACTCGCGGCTGTGAGCGGCGTCCTGCCCGGACCGGTCACCCCACGTCTGCAGCCACCAATCCGGTGAGCCGCGCTCTGCGAGGGTAACCGCCGACTGAGTCCGGAATTCTGCTCGCGCCCGCTCGGGTTCTTCAAAGAACCTCTGGATCCTTTCGCACATTTCCTCGCCGAGACCGTCGGCAAAGTCGAGCCCCGGCTCGCCGTATGGCCCGACGGAGGCGAAGACGCACACGGCCGCGATGGCGTCTGGCATCGTCGCTGCTGCGGCCAGCGCATAGGGTCCGCCACCCGAAGACCCCCATGCCACCGCACGCGAAATGTCCAGCTCCGTCATGATGGCCCGCAGATCGTCGGCACAGTCGGCGATGACCCGTCCGGACCGGCTAGTGGACCTGCCGCAGCCGGGACGGTCGTAGCCGATGAGCCGAAAGCCTAGGTCGCGTCCTTCGCCCACCGCTGGCGGGAACAGGTGCCGGGAGCCAGCCCCGTTCATCATGATGATCGGGAAACCGGAGCCGGGGCCGGAATCCTCGACTGCGATGTCCCGTCCGCCGGCCTTGACGATCACTGGATCGGGAAACACCCTGCGAATCTATCCAGGTCCCTAGTGGCCGCCAACTGATTTGCAAGGCCGTCGCGAAGCCGCGTAACCGGGATCGGGGTCAGGCGGCTTCGCGGATGGGGAGCAGGTCTCCGACGGTGCCGGTGGGGGCCGGCGCGGCGGGGGTGACGTACAGGAATGCGGTCAGGTCGCCGGTGAGCTGGCGGATCCAGCGCATCCGGTTGGTTGCTTCGAGGGGGTGGTCGCCGTATTCCTGGGCCATGCGGCTGGTGCAGCCGGAGGGGCCCAGGCGGTGCAGGGTGGCGCCGATGGCGTCGGCGACGGCTTCGGCGGTGGGGGTGTCGGAGGGCTGCAGCGGTGAGGCGAACAGGGCTTCGCAGACGGCTTCGTTGACGATCATCATTCTGGTCACGGCGAGCCTCCTGGGTGGGGGGTGGGTTCCGGTCTTGGCGTTCAGCGGCGGGAGTGCGGATTGCGTTGCGCTGGCCTGGGGTGGGCCGGTGTTCTTCGTCGGTCCAGAGCTGGCCTCTTCTGTTTACCTATGGTTAGGACGCTGTCACGTACGGTATCCGTTGCGTGATCTGGGTCACATTCCGCCGCCGGGTCGCATGACCCACAGCGAAACCTGGCGGGATTCCCCTTGCCCGGGCTGGGAACGATGCACAGGTGCGGAGCGGTGGCCAGCAGCAAATCGATGCAGTCCTGCCAAGGACTCCGAGCCGCTGAGGCGACTAGCAGCCGCTCACGCTTCCGCAGGGCTGGGAGCTCAGAAAGGCGCTGTCATGCACGCTTTGCGGTTCGATCACTTCGGTAACCCGGACGTCTTGCGACTCGCTGAGCTGGGCGACCCTGTCGCGGGGGGCGGCGAGGCCGTCATCGCGGTCAAGTCCTCCTCGGTAAACCCGTCAGATCTGAAGAACGTGGCCGGCCTGTTCCACGAAACCACCCTTCCCCGCATTCCGGGGCGCGACTTTGCCGGCGTGGTGGTCGACGGGCCGCGCGACTGGCTCGGCGCCGAGGTCTGGGGCACCGGCGGAGATATCGGGTTCACCCGCGATGGGCCGCATGCGGAGAAGCTCACCATCCCGGCGGCAGCACTGGCCCGTAAGCCCGAGCCGCTGAGCTTCGAGGAAGCGTCGGCCGTGGGAGTCAACTTCCTCGTCGCCTGGCTCGGCGTGGTCGAATCCGCTCAGCTGGAGGCCGGCGAGACCATCGCCGTGTTCGGCGTCTCCGGCGGGGTGGGGGGCGCAGTCGCCCAGATAGCCCATGCCCTCGGCGGACAGGTGATCGGAGTAGACCGTGTCCAGCCCGCCGACGGAACTCCGGCAGCGTCGATCATCAAAGGTTTCGTAGCTTCCGACGGCACTGCGGAGGACATCAGCGCTCAGATCAGGAAGCTCTCTGCCGGCGGGGGAGCGGATGTGGTGTTCGACGCCGTCGGCGGCGTCACCACGCCGGCCGCGCTGGCCTCGCTGGCCCGCAAGGGCCGACTGATAGTGATCAGCGCGACTGGCACGCAGACCGTGGACATCAACCTGCTCGACCTGTACCGCAACGAGACCCGGATCTACGGGTGCAACAGCGGGAACTACGACGTCGTCGAGTCGGATGCACGCCTCCGGCAGCTGACGCCGTTCTTCGATTCCGGGCAGTTCCACCCGCTGCCTATCGCCGGCCGTTACAGCCTCGAAGACGGCATGGAGGCCTACCGCGCGGTGGAAAACCACGTGCGGGGCCGCGTTGTCATCTGCCCAGAGCGCTAGGTCGCGCAGCGCTGGCGGAGCGCCGTCAGCGCGACGGACGAAGACTGTTGTTGTAGACCCGCAGTTGCATCGTGGCCATGTCGAACAGGGGAGTCTTTATCCCGTGGTCGGCGCCCCGCCGGGCCAGGTCCGCCAAGACCTGCTCAACCTCAGCAGTCCGCCCCTCAGCCACATCCCGTGACAGCGACGAGTTGACCGCCGACCCGTCCTGGGTAATCGTCTGCGTGATATTGGAGATCACGCCGGCGGGCATCGGGTAGCCGGCGGCGGCCGAGACGGCGCTCGCCTCGGCCAGGAACGCCGGGCCCAGGTCGCGTCCACCGGGAACGGCCACAATCTCGCCCACGGTGCCGCGCATCAGGGAGGTCAGCGCTCCAATCGTTGCCACGAATACCCACTTCTGCCACATCCGAGCAATGATGTCGTCGCTGGTGCTGGCATCGAAGTCAGCGCCGGAAAGCTCGTCGTAGGCAGCCTGGAGCCCGGTGGTCCGGCTGCCGTCCTGAGACCCGATCGTGAGGCTCGCGGCCGGCCCTAGCTGGACGATGTCGCCTTCGTCGTTGAGCTGGGTGGCGATGAGGACCACTCCGCCGAGCACCGCAGGCTCGCCGAACTGCTTGTTCAGCAGGGGCAGGTGAGCCATCCCGTTCAGAAACGGCACTACCACCGTCCGCGGTCCGACCGCCGGCGCGAAGTCGGCGATGGCCTGGTCAAGCGCGGTGGCCTTGACCGACAGGAGCACGAGGTCTGCAGGCTGGCTCAGTTCTCCGGCCATAGCCAGACTCGGCTGCACTGTCTGCGCGCGGTCAGCTGCACCTCCCGGCGCGACGATCCGGAGCCCGCGCTCGCGAAGTTGCCGGGCACGGTGCGGGCGTACCAGGAACGTGACTTCCTGGTCGGCCTGCGCCAGCTTTGCCCCGAAATAGCCACCGGTGGCGCCTGCTCCGACGACGAGAACCGTCATGGTCTTCAGGCCTTCCCTCAGGATCGCGGATGAGGCTCAATCTACCGAGGCCGGGTTTGCCGGCGTTTTCCAAGGCACTGAGATCACGGACGCTACGAGATCGGTGCCTCGTCTCCGCTGGCCAGGCGACGCGTTACTGCGAGTACCCACGGGATGCTGAGCAGGACAACGAGTACTCCGACGAGAGCGAGCGGCGTCGGCCGGGCGGCTCCGATCGCGAGTGATGCTACGGCTGCGCCCGCGCATGTCCAGGCCAGCGGCTGATAGACGCCACGGTCGCTGTCCCAGGCTTGCAGGCTCGCCGCCACCAGCATGACCGAGCCAAGCACGACAGCTGCGCCTGCGCACAATACCCATGCTGCGCCGGTCGGCGTGCGGCTGTCATGGGCGTGGTCGACGAGGCTGACCATCGCAGCGCCCATCGCGGCGACGGCTGCGGTAAGCGGCAGGTGGCTGAGCATCCACTGCAGGCTCGCCGCGGTACCGGATCTGGGCGGCCGGTGTCCGGCGAAGTCAAAATAGGTCCACCAGGCACCGAAGCCGACTACTACGGCGACCAGGCCGACGCCGAGCGTGAGCGCATTAACTGGCTGGCTCGCCAGTCCCGCCACGACGCTGGTCAGGATTTCGCCGAGAACGATGATGATGAGAAGACCGAAGCGCTCGATGAGCGCGTCAGTGACGGTCAGCGCGGCTGCAACTTCCGGGCTTGCCCTGAGGATCACAGCGGCGAAGCCAGCCAGGTAGGCGGCGTCGAGCAGGCCCCAGGCCGGCATGCGAGCGCTGGCCGGCAGAAAGGCGGTGCCGACGAGGAAGACGGCGGAGGCAGCCGTGCCGGTCACGAACAGTCGGCTCGTTCGACGGAATTCGGGCAGGTCAGCGCGTGCGGCTAGCATCCACAGCGCGGTCAGTACCGCGAACAGCGCACCCGCCGCGATGGCGAATGCTGCTCCGCGAGGACCGCCTGCCTCGGGAATGAAGGCGCCCATCGCGGTGAGCACCAGAATCTGCAGCAGGAACGTGCTGCGGGCCCGGGCGTCCTCGCGCCCGTGAAGCTCGTGGTGGAGGCTGCCGTTGAGCCAGGCGATCCACACCAGGGTGAAAACTACCGCGAACTCGCCTACTCCTGGCCACGATAGATGCCCGGCGAGGCGCCGGGCGCCCTGGGCGACCAGCACGACCACGGCCAGGTCGTAGAAGAGTTCGAGGGCGCCGACTACGCGCTCGCGCGGTTGCTGGCCATGCGGCCGGGGCGGCTGCCACAGCGATCCGCGCAACCGAATCCAGCGCTGGCGGAGGCCGGCTGCATCACGCATCTAAATTCTGTCGCATCCTTATGGGAGTTCCCCGCGACCGCGACCGTCCAGTTACCGTACCCGGCCTGGCACAACCGGAGCGCAGCGGCTACGGGCGACCGAGCAGCCGTGCCGCGTTCCCGCCAGTAAGCGCCTCGAGCACGTGGTCGCGAAGCCCGCCTGCCCGCCACTGGGACAGTGCCTTGTCCATGGGGAACACCGGCCAGTCCGTGCCGTGCAGAACCTGCTGGCCGAGCAGACTGTTCATGAACCGTTTCATGACCTCCCAGCCGGTGCCTTGTTCGCAGACGTATCGCGGTGCGAGGCCGCCGAATTCGGCGTACACGTTGGGATGCTTGCGCATGACGGCGACCATCTCGGTGACCCACGGCCAGCCCGCGTGGCAGGCGATCAGTACCAGGCCAGGGAAGTCGCAGGCAACCTGGTCGAGCTGGATCGGCTGATCGTTGCGGATCGGGAAGCTGACCGTGTAGTTGATGCCGGTGTGCAGAGCGACCTGCAGGCCGAGTTCGTCGGCCTTGGCGTAGACCGGGATAGAGCACCCGGTCGTCGATCGCCATGCCGAAGAACGACGGCTGGAGCGACAGACCGGTCAGCCCGAGCTCGGCGACCCGGCGCACCTGGGCAAGCGCGCGCGGGATCTTCACCGGGTTCATCGAGATGGTGCCGTAGCCGGAGAAGCTTTCCGGGTGCTCGCTCACCAGCTTGCCGACGGCCTCGTTCAGCTCGTCGGCATCGTCGCCGTACTCGTACTCCGCGTGCACGACGGCATGCGTGGTACCGCTGGCCTCCATGTCGGCGAGCAGGTCGGCTAGCGTCCGGTGCCGGTTCGCGGACAGGTCCAGCACCTTGTCGTACTGATCGAGGTAATCGGCCGGCAGCTCCTCGGCCGGGCGAAGCTCAAGCGGCAGCCGTACCCTGAAATCGATGACGTGCGACACCCGGCCTCCTTGCGAGACAGTCTTCACCAGTTGAGTTCCGCGGCCCGGTCCCAAACCCGGCCGGGTGCGGCCGAGCGGTCCAGGTTTTCCTTCTTGACCCGCATCGACGGGGTCCGGTCAAAGTCCTGCACCCGGTACTCGACGAACCGCGGCACCTTGTAACGGGCCAGACAGCTGAGCGCTGAACGCGATCAGCTCGGCGGGCGGCACTGACTGGGGGCTGTGCCCGTTTCCCAGAAGTACGTGAACTTTCACTTCCTCGCCGAGCAGGTCGTCAGGGACCGGAACAGCCGCCACCTCCAGCACGCCCGGGTGGGAGCGGAGCACCGTCTCTACCTCAGCCGCCGCGATGTTCTCGCCGCCCGCGCGGATCACGTCCTTGATCCGGCCGAGCGAAGTACAGGTAGCCGGTCGCGTCGCGGCGGCCGAGATCACCGGTGTGCAGCCAGCCACCCCGGAATGTCTCGGCCGTAGCTTCGGGCCGGTTGAGGTAGCCGCGCATCAGGCCAGGTGCCCGCACCACGATCTCACCGGGCTGGTCCACGCCGGCCGCAGTCCCGTCCGGGTTGAGCACGCGCACGTCAGCGTCCGGGGCATGGAACGCCGATAGAGCCCGAGCCGATCATTTCCTCCGCCTCGCCCGACCGGCATCGAGACGACGACGCCTGTCTCGGTCAGGCCGTAGGCCTCCACCCAGGGCACGCCCCAGCGGTCGACGAGCTCCTGGTGCAGCGGCGCTGGTATGCCGACCTGGATGGACAGCCGGACCTTGTGCGTCTTGTCGTCGTCGCGGGCGGTGCCTTCAGCAGCAGGCTGGCGGTCGAGGCGATGCCGAACAGCACGGTCACGTCGTGCTCGCGCACCACCTGCCAGTAGCGCGACACGCTGAACCGCCGCATGGCGACCATCGATGTCCCGGCCTGAAGCGCGAGCAGCAGCATCCACGGCGGGTCGTTGTAGAAGAACTGCAGGCAGCAGATCATCCGGTCGGCAGCGGTTATGCTCGTAGAGCCCGGCCATCAGGCCGGCGAACCTGATCCAGTAGTCGTGACCGACCGCGCAGCCCTTCGGCGGCCCGGTGGTGCCTGAGGTGTAGAAGATGTTGGTCAGGTCACCGCGGGCCTCGTCGGGACGCTCGGGCAGGCCGGGCCCGGCGTAGCCGCTGAGCCCGCCGGGCTCGTCGTCAGCGGCCACGATGATCTCAGCCAGGTCAGGGCAGCCGGGCTGAAGCTCGGCGAACAGGGCGGCGTGATGCGCAGTCGACGATTGCGATCCTGGCGGCCGAGTCGCGCAGCACGTGACCGGCGTCGTGGCTGCGGGCCGCCGGGTTCAGCGCGACGAGGATGCCGCGGCAGGCGGCGACCGCCAGCCAGGCCACCATGAACTCGGCCCGGTTCGGCATGATGACGGCTACCCGGTCGCCCGGCTCGATCCGGGAGCCGCAGGTAGCCGGCGAACGACTCAATCTCGGCCCACAGCCTGGCCCGGCTGACCTGAGGCCGTCCTCGAAGATCAGCGCCGGGATATCCGGGATCAGCCTGACACGCGTCCCGCACGACCTCGATCAGGTCCCGGTCCGGGCGGTCCGCATGCCCGGCATGTCGGCCGGGCGGCCATCGGGGATCGGCGACTGTCACTCGTACCACTGCTCCGGGCCGAGCTTGACGTTGTCCTCCCAGTGCAGGTCGTGGGTGACGATGAGCCTGGCGTCGTAACGCCGCTGCATCTCCTCGATCTTCTCCCAGCTCTCGATGATCGCGTCCGGGCTCCACAGCAGGCCGGGCAGGCAGCGGGCCTGCATCTTCTCCCGGTCGTACACGGCGTCGCCCGCCAGGATGTACGCCTCGCTGTCGAGGCGGACCAGCATGGACTGATGTCCCGGCGTGTGGCCGGGCGTGGGGAAGATGACCAGCCGGCCGTCGTTGAAGATGTCGTGCTCGCCGCGCAGTTGCTTCCAGCTCCTGCACCGAGTCGAAGTCCTGCCGGACGTAGACGTCGCGCTGGTAGACCGGCGGCCAGTAGGCGAAGCTCAGCTCCTCCCGCTGCACGTAGACCGTCGCCTCTGGGACGAACTCCAGGCCGCCCGCGTGGTCGTAGTGCAGGTGCGACTGGACCACGTGGCCGATGTCCTCGGGGTCGACGCCGAGCGAGTCCAGCCGGGAGCGGACGTCGTCGCCCGGGCTCATGACGATCTCGTACAGGTCGGCGGCGTCGCCGAGGCGGCTGCGCGGGTCGTCAAGCAGGCGCCGGGTGCGCGCCGCTGTCGAACAGCACCGCCCCGTCGGGATGCTGGATCAGGTAGAAGAAGTACGGCACGTGGATCGTGGCGCCGCAGTCCGGGTCGAACGGGTCGAAGACCGAGCGGAGCGTCTTCTCGCCGCCGCAGTGGAAAGCGAACATCTTCATGATCGTGTCCTCTGGTCCGGTCTCAGCCTGGCGGTCAGGTGCTGGTCGGCTCGTTTGCGCGGTAGCGGGGTTTGCGTTTCTGCGGCGAACGCTGTCAGGCCTTCGGCCTGGTCGGCGGTGGCGTCGACCCGGCTGTAGTACTCGCTGCATCAGCCGGAAGTGCTCCGGCAGCGACGCAGACAGGCCGTTACGGACCAGTTCCTTCGTCATCCGCACCGCCATCGGCCCGTTGCCGGCGATGACGCGCGCGATCCGCTCCGCTTCCGCCTGCAGTTCTTCGGCTGGCACGACACGGCTGATCAGGCCGATCCGCTCGGCGGTGACCGCGTCGATGAACTCGCCGGTCAGCAGCATTTCCATCGCGTGCGACAGCGAGATGATCGCGCGGCAGCAGGTAGGCGCCGAGGCCGTGCAGCAGGTTCCACTTGACCTCGGGCGTGCCGAAGACCGCATTCGGCGAAGCGATGCGGATGTCGCAGACCAGCGCCAGCTCCAGGCCGCCCGCTAGCGCGTATCCGTTGATCGCGGCGATCAGTGGCTTTGAGGTGGTCGCACCGAAGTCCCAGCGGTCCGGCCGCCATGGGGCCCACTCCGTCGGGTCAGCGGGACCGGTGTGCATGACCTTGAGGTCGGCACCGGCTGTGAAGGCACGCTCGCCAGCGCCGGTCACGATCCCGACGAGGATGTCGGGATCGACGCTCAATCCGGGCGAACGCTTCGGTGATCTCGGCGTAGGTGGCCGGGTCCATGGCGTTGAGCACCTCCGGCCGATTGATCGTGATCCTGGCGATGCCGTCACGAGCCTCGAACACGATGGCCATCTAATCGTCAGCCTCTGCTGCCGCCAGTAGCGTCCTCGTGCTCGAGCTCGACATCGGCCAGCAGCAGCCCGGCTCGTTCGCATCGCTTCCGGCCGGGTCTTCGCCAGCCACTCGCGCGATCAGTACACCGATGAGCAGGACGCCGACGGTCGCGTAGATGAACCAGCGCAGCGGAGCCGGGCGGGTAGGGATGGATGTTGCCCCACAGAACCCAGATCATGGCTGCGATCGAGATGACCGGCAGCGCCGCGTGCCTGATCCAGTTGAACTCCGACCGGTAGTCGCGCCACATGAACCGGATGAGCCCGACGCTGATCAGCAGGTAGGCGGCGATGAAGAACAGCGTGGCGAAGTAGGACAGCCAGGACGCGAAGTTCAGCGCGCCGTAGATAGCGCCGAACACGATCGAGGCGACCAGGGCCAGCGCCCCGGTGAACAGGCACGCGACATGCGGGGACTGCCGCGTGTTCACCTGGCTGAACGCCGCCGGAAGCAGGCCGGTCCCGGCCCATCTTCCAGAAGATGCGGCTGACCGCGATCGACGGTGACGATGTTCAGCGCGGTGAAGCTGGAGATGACCGCGAGGTTGACGAACACGCTCAGCGTGCCGTCGCCGAACTTGTCGGCCAGGGTGTTGAACGGCGCTGGCCGGCGGTGGCCAGGGCGGTGACGTTCTTGGCTGAAGTGCCGTAGCCGATGGTGACGGCGTAGGACACGACGACGTAGAAGACGCCGACGACCAGGGTGGTGAGCATGACCGCCCGGGGGATCGTCCGCCGTGGCTCGCGCGCCTCGTCGCCGAGTGTGGTCGCGGACTCGAAGCCGACGAACGCGAAGATCGTGTAGACCACGGCGGTGAGCAGGCCGCCGCGAGCCCTTCAGGCTGTGGCTGGGGTTAAACGCCTGGATCGTGTTGCCGGCCGCGCCGCCCTTGATGATGATCACCAGCGAGAAGATCGTCAGGATCGAGCATCTCGAAGCCCGAGGCCGATCAGGCCGGTACGCAGCGACGGCTTGACGCCCAGCACGCCGAGCGTTGTCGACAAGACGATCAGTGCGGCGGAGAAGACCCACCAGGCGATGTGCACGTTCGAGGTGGCCAGCAGCGACGAGACGAAGTTGCCGAAGAAGTCGAGCTGGAACGGGAACAGCAGCATGTACGCGCCGAACAGCGCGACGCCCGTGACGAATCCGGTCTTCGGGCCGAAGGTCCTGGTCAGGTAGGTGTAGAACGAGCCGGCGCTCGGCAGCCGGCGGGCGTACTCGCCGATCACCAGGGCAATGCAGACGCACACCAGCAGGCCGATCAGGAACGCGAGCGGCGTGGCGGCGCCGGAGTAGCCGACGATGAACGCGAGCCCGGCGACCGAGCCAGCGGCCGGGGCGATGAGGGCTGCTGACTGAGCGGTGACTGCAGGCAAGCCGATCGCGTGCCGCTCCAGAGTGTGTTCATCCTGACGAACAGTCATGGGCGGCCTCCCTCGGGGCAAAGCAGGCTGCGAACAACCGCCACTCTACCGATCGATCGATCGGTCATCAATGGGCAACGTGGAAGGGGAGTTCGCTAGCCGCGCAATTCAGCATCGACCAGGGCCAGGAGTTCCGCGGTCGGCCGAGACCTCAGATCGGCCAGCCTTACCGGCTGGCCATCACGCGCCGCACCGACCATCGACAGGGCCAGGTCGGCGAAGCAGTCGGCGATCTCCGACGGGTGCTTCGGGCCGCGATCGGAGTACCAGCGGGCGACGCCGTTGCACATCTCCAGCAAAGCGAGCCGGGTGATCCGGGCATCGCCGAAGCTGAAATCGCCGCTGCGGGCGCCGCTTTCCAGGGTCTCCGCCCACAGCAGCTCATACCCGTCGCGAAGCTGCATGACCTTGGTGAACGCAACATCCGACACGGCACGCAACTCGTCGTCGGCGACCAGCGAACGTTGTGCGTCGAGGGTATGAAAGCCGACGTGCGTGCGCACGAGGGCGGCCAGCCGGGCAGCGGGATCGTCGCAGCCGTCGAGTGCGGCGCGAGCCACCCTGATCAGTTCGGTCATGCTCTCCACCATGAACGCGACCAGCAACTCGTCTTTGCTGCCCATGTAGTGGTAGAGCGCGGCTGTCGACAATCCGGCCCGGTCGGCGATGTCACGGATGCCGGTCGCCTCGAAGCCCTTCGCCGCGAAAAGCTCGAGCGCGGCTTGCTCAATTCGTCCCTTGGTCGAGGTCTCCGCGGCAGTTGACTGGACCGCGGCGCGAGGGACTGGCTGTCGTCTTGGCATGGCGCTCCGTCGCGGCGAGCTTATCGATCGATCGAGTGTGATTCTAGCCGTGAGCAGGCCACTGATCGACTGCCTGCCCCGCTAACGGCATTTCCGGGTGAGGAACAGCCACGGCTGGGCATGACCGCTGTCAGGTAAAGCCGCCGGGGTCTATCCAGGCGGCGCGGGGCTGCGGCGCGTCGACGTCGCGTGAGGCTGCCGCCGTGCGGGCACGGACTGGAGTACTTGGACTAAGCCCGTTTCCAGCAAGAATCTGATGGTTGTGACCGGGAACGCCGAATCGAGCAACTCCGGAGAATCACAGATGCCAGAAACAAAGATCCGTGATCGGCTGGTCGGGGGCTGGCGGCTGAAGGGATATGAGGTGACCGCCGGCGGCAAGACCGATCACCCGCTGGGCGAGCACCCGCGCGGGGCGATCCTTTACACCCCGGACGGCTACATGTCCGCCCAGCTCGCCGGGTCAGAGTCTGATAAAGATGACGATCAGCCGGATGCCTACTACATCGCTTATTCCGGCCCGTACGACGTTGATGAGACGAGCCAGACGGTGGCCCATCATGTGCAGGTGTCGGTAATACCAAGCTGGCTGGGGAGTACCCAGCTACGGCACGCGCGGTTCGACGGCCCGGACCAGCTCACCCTCTCGGTGTCCGAACCTAATGCCAGCGGCGAGACCACAACGCAGACAATCAGCTGGGCACGCCAGCCGTCACGATAGGGGGACACATGCCGGCCACCCAGTCCGTGCTGAGCTATGACGTCTTCACCGCGCCGGAAAAGCCGTTCGCCGGCCCTCCGCCGGCGGCGGGGGACGCCCTTGCATGGGACCCGACGACCTCGACCTTGATCTTCGGCGCCCGCGATGCGGTTCTGGTGGACCCGCTGATGACCATCGCCGAGGCCACTGCTCTGGCGGGCTGGGTCGGGTTGCACGACCGGCGGCTTACCACGGTCTACATCACCCACGGCCACGGCGACCACTACCTCGGCCTGCCGGTCGTGCTTGACCGGTTCCCGGTAGCGCGGCCGGTCGCCACCGCCGGGACGGTGCTCGAGACCGCGCACACCGACACCGTCGACACGACCTCGCTGCATGTGCCTGATCTGGGTCTGATCGTGTCGGGAGACGTCGCCTACAACCACTGCCACATGTACGTCGGGGACACCACGCCGGACAGCCGGGCAGAGTGGACCAGCGGGCTCGACCGCCTGGCTGCGGTGAACCCGACCGCCGTGGTCGCCGGCCACAAAGACCCGACGCAAGGCAACCCGCCGGCAATCCTCGGCGAATCCCGCGGTTACCTCGAGTACTACGGCCAGCTCCGCGACGAAGGCCTGCCGGACCACCAGCTGTTCGACTCGATGGTCAAGCGCTATCCGAGCTGGGTGAGCCGCCAGCAGTTCCTGATACTCGGTTTGAACTAAGCGCTACGAGGCGTGATTGCCCGGAATGCAACGGCGCTGGCGATCATGAAGGGAGAGAGCATGTCCGGAGTGCTCGACGGCCGGATTGCCGTCATCACCGGAGGATCCACCGGGATCGGGCTGGCCACAGCTGCCCGTTTCGGGGCAGAGGGCGCCTCGGTGGTTATCGCGGGCCGCCGCCAGAGCGAGCTCGACAAGGCCGTCGCGAACCTGGGGGGCGGCGTGAGTGCGGTGCAGGCCGACGTCTCCGACCCCGGCGACCTTGACCGGCTCTACCGCCGCGTCGGCGACTCGCACGGACACATCGATGTGCTGGTCGCCAACGCCGCCGTCGCGGAGGCGCACGGCATCGGCGACTACACCGAAGACTCTGTCGATCGCCAGCTTGCCGTGAACGTCAAGGGCCTTGCGTTCACCGTGCAGAAGGCGCTGCCGCTGATCGCAGATGGCGGCTCGGTCGTTGTCATTTCGTCCGCCGACAACATCAAAGGCGGCCCAGGGCGAAGCATCTACGCTGCGACGAAGGCCGCAGGCCGCAACTTCGTCCGCTCATGGATCCAGGAACTCAAGGGCCGCAACGTCCGCGTCAACGCCGTCAGTCCCGGACCCGTCGAGACTCCGGGCCTGGCTGGCCTTGCCGCGCATCAGGATGCGGATGACTTCTTCGCCGAGATGGCTGCGCAAATGCCCGGCGGCCGCAACATCACGCCGGAAGAGGTCGCCGCCGCTGTTACTTTCCTCGCCTCCGACGACGCAAGCGGCATCAACGGCTTTGACCTGCG
Organism: uncultured Actinomycetota bacterium; assembly: GCA_963831615.1. GTDB lineage: Bacteria > Actinomycetota > Actinomycetes > Streptosporangiales > Streptosporangiaceae > JAJYUU01. The sequence continues at coordinate 335,894 of CAWHQU010000015.1, forward strand.
GGTCGACGCTGGATTGACGCAGATCTGAACGTGCCGCAACAGCACGGGCCGACTACGTCGCGCCGTCGCTAGACAGCGGCGACGGGATCGTGCCGCCGGCGGTCAGCTGCCCAGAGTCGGCATACGGCACTACTCCTCCGGGGTGACCGATCTCATGTTTGCCGGGGCCGGCCCCGGGCAGCTGATGCGATGTAACTCGTCCGGCACAAGGGGATACGTCAATGACGCAGTCAGCCGCGCATAACGGGCGCGATGAGCTTCAGCCGGCCGTGGAACCTGGCCAGCCAGCCGCGGAGCCGAGCGGGCCAACTGCGAGCCAGCAACTGCAGCCGAGCGGGCCAACTGCGAGCCAGCAACTGCAGCAGCACCGGATTAAGCGGACTCGAGTCAGCTCGGTGTGGGCGGGCGTCGCGCTGTTTGCCGTCATCTTGCTGCTGTTGCTGATCTTCATCCTGGAGAATGGCAAAACCGTATCGGTAAGTTTCTTCGGCGCTAGCGGGCATCTGCCGCTCGGTGTGGCGCTGTCGCTAGCGGCGGTGCTGGGCGTGCTGCTGGTGGTCGTGCCAGGGACGGCACGCATCATCCAACTGCGTTTGACCGCCCGTCGGCACCGCGAGCTCGATATGCGACGCGACGCGACAGTGACGGTTCCCGAGTAGCCGGACTTGTCGCAGCGCAGGCCGGCCGGCGTTTCCGCGGAGACGTTGCCGCTCCGCCGTGCTGGCGCGCAGGAGAACGGCATCAACCCAGGTCGAGCAGTTGCTCGTAGAAGCCGCCGAACCTGCGTTCCTGGTCGGTCAGATGGACCTCGAGGATCCAGTGGCACTGTTGCCCGGACTTGTCGCGGCGGCGCATCGGAGTGTCGTTGCCCGGAGCGATGTAGGACTCGATGTCTTCGCCGTCGATCTCCTCGTGCGGGAACTCGCCGACGAGGTGCCCGGCGTGCTCGCCGCCAAAGGTCCACCCGGCCTCGCCCGCCAACTTCGCGATCTCGGTATACAGCTGCGAGCCGGTGATGTCGGCGTGGCTGGCGAAAAACCGGCGGCCTGCGGCAAAGATGACCGGCAGATCAGCGGCCAGCTGGTGCTTCACCGGATCGGTTCCCAGCACGTACGTGCGGCCAAGATCAGCCTCGAATTCCTCGAAGATGGGGCCGAAGTCCGCGAACGCGATGTCATCCGGCTCGATGACGCGGTCGGGCGGGTTCTCCCGGTAGGGGAACAGAGTGTGCGGGCCAGCCCGAACGATGCGCTTATGCCAGTGCCGCGTCCTCCCGAACATCTCGTTAGCCAGATCGCGGATCTGGTTACTGGCCGTCTGCTCGGTCAGGCCAGCCGCGATAAGACCGCGCGCGCCGACCTCCTCGAATAGGGCCACCGCGCGTGCCTGCGCGTCCAGCAGCCGCGCGACCCGCTCCTCCTCGGTCAGCATGCACCGACCATACCGGGCACAGCTAGCGGCCGCCCAGGCCAAAGGCCTGCCCCACGGCGGCGATCCCGGCCGCGTCGGCGAACGCGAAGCTAAAGATCACCTCGTCCGCACCAGCGTCGATGTGACCGGCGACCAGGTCAGGAATTTCGTGCGGCTGACCGACAGTGAACCCGGCGATCTCCTCCGGCGACGCAGACGCGGCGAGCATCGCGTTCACCTCGGCCGTGTTCTGGCTGGAGCTCGTCAGGATCAGTGGCGACATCCAGGTCACGCCGATCTCGGCCGGGTCCCGGCCGACATCCTCGCAGTGGCGGTGCAGCACCTTGATCTTGCGGGCCAGCGTGTCCGCGTTGCCGGTGACGTTGCAGTAGTCGGCGTACTGGGCGACCAGCCGCAGCGTCCGCTTCTCGCCACCGCCACCGATCATGATGCGCGGGCCGCCGGACTGCACCGGTCGGGGCAGGTTGCGCGCATGGTCGAGTCGGTAGTGCTGCCCGGTGAAGCTCACGTCGTCGCCGGTGAACATCGCCCGGCAGATTTGGACAGCTTCCTCGAGCATGTCCAGGCGGATCCGGTCCGCCGGATAGTCGACCCCGAGACCCTGGTGCTCGACGTCGTACCAGGCGCCGCCGATGCCGAGGATGGCCCGCCCTCGTGAGATCACGTCCAGGGTGGTGACGATCTTGGCGAGGATGCCGGGGTTGCGATACGTCACGCCGGTGACCAGCGTGCCGAGCTGCACCCGCTGAGTGCGGGCCGCCAGTGCTCCGAGCAGGGTGTAGGCCTCCAGCATCGGCTGGTCCGGCCCGCCCAGCGGCGGCAGCTGGAAGAAATGATCCATCACCCACACCGAGTGGAACCCGGCGTCCTCCGCGGCGGTCGCGAGACCCGCAACGTGCTCGAACAAGTCGGCAGAGTCAAATCCGGAGAAGTTAGGCAGCTGAACGCCAAATTTCGTCATAGGCACACCGTAACGATTCCGGCCGGCTGCTGGCGGCTCCCGGCTATGTCTAAGGGCGGGAACGGGGGGCTCGCCGCAGTGCTGCGATAGCCAGCCGCGGTTCAGGACGGCGCGTTCTTAGATGGTGCCGGTAGCTGTGGTCCCAGCGGTGGCGGCGCTGGCTGCGGTGCCTTGCTCGCCAGGGCAGCCTCATCGGCGAGGGCGATCGCGAGCTGGCCCAGCGCGGTGGGATGGAACGGCGCGGCGTCGCCCAGTCCCTGGACATACGGCAGCGGCGAGCAGAGGGTGTGACCAGCGAAGCTTGGCTGTGGCGACAGGAATCCGAACTGAGCTGCGCCCTTGGCGAGGACCTGGTTGAGCGCTACCAGCCAGGTCTGGACCGTGCTGACCTTCGCCGGCGTGAGGCCGCGCTGGGTGACGCAGCTCACATCGCTGCCGAACGGGTCGTAGTAGCGGTTGATGATCACCTGTGGGTGACTCGGAAGGCTGCCCAGCTGGATCAGCAGCTGGAGGTAGTCAGTGCTGAACTGAGCCAGCTTCTGCTGGAAGTAGGCGTTCGAGGCGCGGCTATCGCACTGCGTCGTAGCGGCGCAGTACTCGAGGATGGCGGACCACTGGAGGTCATCGGCGCCGACGCTGACGATGACGACCGCAGGATCCTTCACCCGATTCACCGAGCCGATCTGGGGCGGAAGGTGCACCGTCCCCTGCTGCTGCGGGCCTAGCAGGCCGTGCGCGATTGTCGCGCTGTCGCACGCCAGATTCAGCGCCTTCCAGCCATTGGCGCTGGCGAGGTCGACGGCGTAAGACTGGGAGCTACGACCGCACGCATCGTCGGCCGCCGACGCCCGAGGGACCAGTGGAAGCCCAGCTCCCGCGGCGGTTGAGTCACCGATCACCACTTCCTCGATTCCGGGTAGCTTCCGGCGCCTCACGTGAGAATGCGGAACGCTGACATCCTGGGTGCCCACGAGTTGGGTCAGCGAGCTGACGTGCCCTAGCGCAGCGCGCGCGCCGTCGGCGGTCAGCGCGACGGCGCCAAGGTTCAGCGCCACGGTGACGATCACAATGGAGATGAGCAACAGTCCGGTCGCCTTCAGCCGGAGCCTGCGCCAGCCCGCGACAGCACCGGCCAGGATCAGCGCAGCCACCGCGGCGGCTGCGGTCTCCCAGGCGAAGTAGCGCTCCCAGCCGGCCACCAGCTGCTTCCGCAACGTCAGGCCGGCATGACTCTCGACTGCGCCCCTGGACGAAGCTGGCAAGCTCGCTATTCAGCGTGATCTGGCTGAGTTGCAACTGCGGCTGGATCGGGCCGGGTATCGAGATTGCCGTCGGCAGCGCCTGGCCGAACAGGTCCACCTCGCCCGGGCCGGAGAGCGCCGGTCGTGGAGCGGCGCCTACCTTGATGACCTGCCCAGCGACGGACACGGTCTGCATGGGCGTGACCTCGAGCGCTGCGCTCACGGCCAGAATTGCGGCCACCATCACGGCGACGACAGCCAGGACGCGCGCCGCCCACCGGCGGTCGAGCACGCGCCTTACGAGCACGTGGGAACGACCTCGAATGCGGAATCCCACCAGCGACTCCGCCTCGCGATTCTCGACGTCGTTCCTCCAGCTCATAATCAGCGAGGAAGCTTACCCGCTCTGGCTGCTGGTATGTCCGGGCCGCTGGCCGGGCCGTCGCTCAGGCCGAGTTGCTCCACCTGGGAGCCGGGAGTTTAGAACCCTGGCGTGGTGGTGTTTACCTTCACTGGCTGGCAGCTCGGGTTTCCGGGGCAATGAGGACCGGGCGCCGGGTATGCGAGGCCAGCGTGTGAGAGACGCTGCCAAGCAATGCCGTCCGCATGGTGCCGCGCCCCCGCTGACCGCACACGATCAGGCGTGCCGAAATCTCGTCAGCGGCCTCGAGGACGGCCTTGGCAACCCCTTCGTACGACTGCATGACCATTGGTGTTGCTTTATAGCCATGCTCGTTGGCCCGGAGTGCTCCCTCTTCCGCTACCGACCTGGCTGAGGATTCTTCCTGCGCGTCCAGCTCCGCGCCATCGATCGGGAAGCCCGCCGCGAAACCACCGGCCAGGGCGAGCTGGGTCTCGATCGACTCCCACACCGTCAGCACCACCGCTTCCACGGGCCTGTCGATGAGCTGGCCTGCAGCCCGCATAGCGCTTCGCGATCCTTCAGAACCGTCGAAACAGAAGAGCACGGGGCCGTCCGGGCTTCGCTCAGTCATGACTCGCTCCTTCTCATGTCCAGGGGGTTCAGGCGTTCCAAGCATCGGGGGAAGCGTATCTAGCCGACTTACCTCAGCCTCGATGTGCCCGTGCGCAGCCGCTGGTGACGCCGCGAAGCGTCAGCAAAGCGAGCTGAAACACTCCCCGTTTCCTTCCGGCTGGAAACGGCGATCAGGCGCGCGGGCAATCCGAACGGCCCCCGGTCCCGAAGAAGGCTCGTGAAGGCAGCCACCTCCGAAAGGATCGCCATGCCACCATCAGACGACAACGCCGCCGTGGCCAGCCCGGCACCCGATGAATCTACGCTGCCGCCCTCGCGCCGGTCCGTCCTGCGCGGCGCCGCGGGCGCGAGCATAGCGGGCCTGGCTATGACCGCGCTGGCCGTGAGCCCCGCTGCCGCTGCGAGCAGCGCGGCGCCGGCGCGTCGTGCGCCGGAGGACCACGAGCTGCCCGACCACGCAGCTGACGGCGAGCCAGTCGTCGTGCACGTGCGCGATATCCGCAGCGGCGAAATGGACATCTACCACGGCACCAGCCAGGTGCGCGTACACGACCGTGCGCTGGCCGTCCGGCTGGCCAGAGCCAGCCGCTAAGCGAGAAAGGAAGCCCGAATGTCATCGCACCGCGAGGCACCGGAGATCTCTAAAGACCCGGTCGCCGACAGCACCGATGTATATGCCTTCGTCAGCCCGGACAAGCCGGCCACCGTCACGCTGATCGCCAACTACGTCCCGCTGCAGTCGCCAGCAGGCGGTCCGAACTTCTATGAGTTCGGCGACGACGTGCTGTACGAGATCCACATCGACACCGACGGCAACGCCGAGCCCGACATCACTTATCAGTTCCGGTTTAAGACCGTGGTCGGCGACCCGGACACGTTCTTGTACAACACCGGGCCGATCACGTCACTGTCGAGTTCAGCCTGGAACCGCAAGCAGTTCTATTCGGTTACCCGGCGCGACCGCTGGGGGACCCACCACCTCGGCTCCGATCTGGCCTGCCCGCCGTGCAACATCGGCCCGCTCTCGACACCTGACTACGCAACAGCGCTGGCCGGACCTGCCGTGCACACGCTGGCGGATGGCAGCTCGGTCTTTGCGGGCCAGCGCGCCGAGGGCTTCTACGTCGACCTTGGATCCATCTTTGACTTGGGAAACCTGCGGCCAATTCAGGAGCTCAACGTCTTCGCGAAGGCGATCGGGCTTTCCTCGATGCCGGGCGTGAACACGACTGAGTTCGTCAACGTGCACTCGATCGCGCTGCAGGTAGACATCTCAAAGCTGACCGCACCTGGCCGTCCGGTCATCGGCGTGTGGACGACGGCGAGCCGGCGCCGCGTCGGCATCCGGGAAGGCGGCGGTGACTGGACCTGGAGCGGCCCGCACACGCAGGTGTCGCGGCTGGGAAACCCGCTCATCAACGAGGTCATCATCCCGATGAGCAAGAAGGACTACTGGAACACCCAGCGGCCAGCGCACGACAAACAGTTCGCTACCTACGTGGCGCATCCGGAACTGGCCGGGCTGATCGCCGCGCTGTATGCGCCGAACTTCCCGAACTTGCAGGCTGCGGTCACGGCCGGCACTGCGCGCGCTGACCTGGAGGCTATCCTGCTGACCGGCATCCCCAGCGGGATCGTGCCGGGCTTCACCAACTTCACCGGTGCCGTCCAGGCTGACCTGCTCCGCCTCAACACGTCGGTCCCGCCGGCGGCATCCCCGAACCCGCTCGGGGTGATCGGCGGCGACCACGCCGGATTCCCCAACGGTCGGCGGGTCTTCGACGACATCGTGACCGTAGAACTGAGGGCCGTGGCTGGCGCGACGCTGCCGCTGGTTGACTCGGCGTTCACAGCCGACGCCGCGGTGAGCGCGATCACCGACGGGCTGACCGACACCTCACCAGGCGGCCCGTACCTCGTCCAGTTCCCCTATCTGGGCGTTCCCTATGACGGCTACCACCACCCAGCTTGATGACCGGACACGCTGAACCCGCCGCCGGCCCGTCCGGCTCTGGCACTGTCGTGCTGGAGCTGGGCCCCGGCGCGGGCGCGCTGGTGCTCCACGTGCCGGCCGAGATGGACGGCACCGAAATCGAGATCGGCTTGGTCGGCTTGCCGGACCCTCGCACCCACTCCGCAGTACGGCCCCGGCACGTGCCGGGCGGCACGCGCTACGCGGCTGTTTACCCTGGCCTGATCCCTGGCGACTACACGGTCTTTCAAGATGACGGTACGGCGGTAGTCACGGTCACGATTTCCGGCGGGTCCGTCGCGACGGTCTGCTGGCCAGGGCTGCGGTAGGTCAGCCAGGCAGGGGCAGGATGAGGACGGGAGTTGTGGTGGGCCTGGAGGTTCCTCCTGCTGGCTCGATGGTCAGGCCAAGCTGGTCGCCAGGAGAAAGCCCGGATGCCAGCACGGGCCGTGTGCTGCCGCCGGGGCCGGTGGTGAGCAGGCCGGCCGGGCGAGTATGCGGCGGTCCGATCAGCCACAACTCGTACACCTTGGCGTCCGGCAGCGGTCGCAGTCCGGTGGTAGTTACCACGAGCTCCCGCCGGGACGCCGACACCACGACAGTGGCGAAACCGCCTGCGGACGTCGGCCGGTCCAGCAGCCGGGCGTCCGGCGCGGCCAGTACCGCGGCGATGGCATCGTTCTGCGCCTGTACTCGGTCGAGCCGGTGCTGCGTCGCCACCTGCGCGACGCCGAGCAGAACGGCCGCGGCGACGGCGACTGTCGCTACTGCGGCCACGAGGCGCGGCCGCCACGTTCTGCTGGCCCGGCGGACCGGACTAGCGCGATGGTCAGTGACCGGCGGGAGCTGGCGTGTGCGCGCTACAGCGGCGAGCACCCTGGCGCGCATTCCGGCCGGGGGCTCACGGACGGCAGCCAGGGCAAGGCTGGTCGCGACTTCGCGCAGTCCGCGGACTTCGCCCGCGCAGCTCTGGCAACGGTGCAGGTGACGCACGTATCGGTCCCGCTCGGACGTCTCGAGCGCGTCGAGCGCGTAGGCCCCGGTCAGTGTGTGCAGGTCATGGCGCGGCAGTATCACCGGACACCCCCAGACAGTCCCGCATCCGGATCAGACCGTCCCGGATCCGGGTCTTGATCGTGCCTAGCGCCACGCCCAGCAGCCCCGCAACCTGCGCGTAGCTGTGCCCGCCGTAGTAGGCAAGGGTGATGGCCTGGCGCTGCAGATCCGTCAGGCCGCTCAGGCAGCGGCGGACCCGCTCGCGCTCCAGGTTCGTCTCGACCTCCTCGGCCACCTCATCTGACATGTCGGCGACCTCGGCAACTTTGTGCTCACGCTCGGACGCAGCGGCCACGGACCGGACTCGGTCGACTGCCCTCCGGTGGGCGATAGTCAGCACCCACGTCATGGCGCTCCCGAGTGCCGGATCGAACCGCGAAGCGGTGCGCCAGACCTCCAGGAGAACTTCCTGGGCAACCTCCTCGGACTGGGCCGGATCCCGGACTACCCTGCGGATGACGCCGTAGACCGGACCGGCTACCCGGTCATAGACCGCCTCGAAGGCATCTTGATCACCTAGTGCCACCCGTCCGAGCAAGCCGTCAAGGCCCGTGTCCCGCCCTCCGGCGCGGGCACTCACCGGCCCGGACTCACTCGCCTCACGTCGGCTCATGCCTGCTATTCGGCGCCATCTCAGGGCCGGATTGGTCGGGTGACACGCCGGTCGCGCTGATTGCCCGCCGCTGCACGGGCTATTCGGTCACGGCTGGGGATCCTCACGATCGTGTGCGTTGAGCCAGGTCGAGGCTCGTCTGGCCGATGCGCGGCTGAGCCAGGCGTCCTGGACGACCTCGGTTAGCTCTTGAAGGGTGAGCTCGCCGATGCGGGCCCCGCGGATGAGAACCGACAGGTGGCCGTCGAAATGAGATGTGGTGAAGAATGGCGTGCTCTCGTCCTGAGTCATCGCCAGCTTGTCGGCTTCCGATTCGACCCAGAACACGATCACGTCCGGATAGCGCTCGCCGGTATCCGGATCGGTGGCGTCCGGTCGCGGGTTGCGGAAGAAGATGAATGACCTGCCGCCGACCTGGTACACCGGGTTGCCGTGGCCGCCGTAGATGACGCTGACGTGCGGCATCTTCGTGGCCAGCTCGTGCACGTCTTCGAGCCGCGCACGACGCGTTCGGTCTGCCATGCCCGCCAGCGTAAGTCAGTCGATGCGACTGGGTCCGCCAGGCGAGCCGGTGAGCCAGCTGAAGCTATCTCGTCCTACCGCAACAGAATTGGCGAGCGTTCCAACTTCCTGGATGCGGACTGTCACGAGATCGCCTTCCCGAAGCGTGAAGTCAAGATCAGGGACGATGCCGGTGCCGGTGGTAAGCACAACACCCTCTGGGAATTGCTCAGCGCCGAACAGGAAGCCAATCAGGTCAGCGAAAGTGCGCCGCAGCTGGCGAGTATCGGTCTTGCTTTCCCATCTGACCAATCCGTGGTGCTCAATGGTCATCACAATGTCAAGCGCGTTCGGGGACGGGACCTCCCAGACTGGGCGGATGCCATTGCTCAGGGCGCACGACCCGGCATATGTCTTAGCCTGCGGCAGGTACAGAGGGTTCTCCGCCTCGATGCTGCGTGACGTCATGTCGTTGCAGACGAGGTAGCCGACGACTTCGGCGTACTGGTTTGCTACCAATGCCAGTTCAGGCTCCGGCACACTCAAGGCGGAGTCCGGCCGTATCCCGACCGGCTCTCCGTCGGTGACTGCTCGCCACGCGGCGCATTTGAAGAACAGTTCCGGCCGTTGGCTGTCGTATACCCGATCGTAGACGTCCGCCGTGGCGCTCTCCTCCATGCGAGCCTGTCGTGACCGCTGGTAAGTTACGCCAGCCGCCCATACCTCGGTCCGTCCGTCAACGGGCGAGAGCAGGCGAACGTCTCGGCTGGTCACAGGCCCGTCGCGGGCTTCCTCGACCAGGGCACGGATCTCGGCTAGCGGTCGGGTGAGCAGGTCTCCGACGGCAGAGACGTCGAGCTTCCGGATGCCATCGTCAAGTTCGACGCCAACGGCCGGAGTCGGCTCGCCGTGGATCAGGTATCGAACAATTCGCATAACCCCGAACTTTCTCGAGAACGATCTGCAGTTCGGCGAGCCTAGCGTTGTTTTGCACTGGCTCAGTCCGTGTCGGCCGCCTGGTCGCCCCGGCCCGCCTGATCGCCTCGCCCGCCCGCCAGACAGGCGATCAACGGGCTCAGTGCTAACTCTCTTCGCCGGCCAGGTAAAAGCTGCGGCAGGCGCGGCATGCCGGGCGTCTGACCTGGGTATCGACCGCCGCGCCGGGGGGGCAATCGCGAGAGGGAGGGCGGTCCACGTGCGGCGGTGGGAAATCAGGTCTGATGGTCGGCGCGGCAAGGCCGCGTTCACCTTGCTTTTGTCAGTTGCTGCACTGTCTGCCGCGAGCTGCACGGCCAGTACCGCTAACGCGATCCCGCCCCCGACACTGAACATCTCCCCGGCTAACGGGTCTCGGGGCGTCCTGCCTGGAGCGGCCGTCGTTGTCGCGGCAAAGAACGGGAAGCTGCGGGAAGTAAACGTGGCGACAGCCGCTGGCTCTGTCCGCGGTTATCTCGCTGCTAACGGCACATGGCACAGCACGGACCCGCTTGCCACCGGGACCAGCTACACCGTAACTGCGACGGCCATCGGCGCGAACCAGAAGAAAGTCACAACTTCAACGACATTCCAGACGTTCACGCCACAGCGAACATTCCGGGCCACGATCACCGCCCTTGGCACCAATCAGAACATTAGCTCTGAGATAGCTGCCGGGCAGTACGGCGTCGGCATCCCGATCACCATCAGCTTCAATCGGCCGATCACCAACAAAGCAGCTGTAGAGCGCGCTATCCAGATCAGCACCTCCAAACCCGTCGTTGGTGCCTGGTCCTGGCAGGACGACAAGACGGTGATCTTCCGGCCGCGACAGTACTGGCCGCAGTACACGACGGTGACCGTCGATGGCAATTTCGACGGTGTCCAGGCGGCTCCCGGCATCTACGGGAACCAGGATGTGCACCTGAGTCTTTCTATCGGACCGTCGCTCATCGTCGTCGCCAGCACCCGCACCCACTACATGAACGTGTATTACAAGAACCGGCTCTTCGGCCGGTGGCCGATCAGTTCCGGCAGGCCGGGCGACGACACGCCGGACGGCACCTACCTGACGACCTTCAAGAACAACCCGCAGCTCATGACCGGTCCCGGGTACTCCCTAGAGGTGCCGTGGTCGGTCGACGTCACCTACAGCGGGGACTTCATTCACGACGCCTACTGGTCGGTCGGCGAGCAGGGTTTCACTAACGTCAGCCACGGCTGCATCAACACCTCGCCCGCGCATGCCGAGACCTACTACAGGATGGCCGAGCCAGGGGATCCAGTCACGATCACCGGCAGTCCAGTCGCCGGTACGCCTGGCAACGGTTGGACCGAGTGGTTCATGTCCTGGTCGCAATGGCTTAGCGGCAGCGCCGTCGGCGAGGCAGTCGCCGCGGGCCCGACCGGAAGCTCATTCGTCAGCCCGGCAACGCTGTCGGCCACGAACGGGTCCGCCCCGCTGGACCAGCCGAACGCCGGCAACGCGAACCGGAATACCTCAGGCGCTTGATGCGAGTTCAGTGATCGTGCGTACGCGGCGTCTGGGTGCCGCGGAGCGGGAACACGCTATTGTCACGTCGTGAACTGCGCCGATAGCAAATGCAGGGCGAAAGCGGCGGCTTCGCCTCGGGAGTACAAGGGTTGCCGAGATTGAGGTCCGCTGACGACATGGCCCGCCTTGCGGGCCAGGGTGCCCTGCGGGCCGCTGGTGAGTATGACTTCGTGGTGGCAGCGTGCCGGCTTCCGGTCGATCGGGTGGACGGTCGTGACGGTGATGCAGAGTGGCGGCCGAGCCCGGGCGGGCTGGTCAGCGCGCTGGAGCCCGTTATGCGTGAGGCGGGCGGTGCGTGGGTCGGCTGGCCTGGCGGAGCGGGCGAGGCGCCCGGCTCGTTCGATGTCTCGGGCTTGCACCTGGTCGGGGTGGGATTGTCGGCTGAAGAGGTCGGCGACTATTACGAGGGATTCTGCAACGCCACGCTGTGGCCGCTGTATCACGATGTGATCGCGCCGCCGGAGTTTCGCAGGCCGTGGTGGGATGCCTACGTCAGGGTCAACCGCCGATTTGCTCTTGCGATAGCAGGGCAGGCGGCCGCTGGCGCGACCGTATGGGTCAATGACTATCAGCTTCAGCTTGTGCCTAAGATGCTCCGCGAGCAGCGCGGGGACCTGCGCATCGGTGTCTTCATCCATATTCCATTTCCCGGTTATGAGATCTTCGCGCAGCTGCCGTGGCGACGGCAGATCGTCGCTGGCCTGCTCGGTGCGGACCTGATCGGGTTTCAGCGCGAGGGTGACGCGACTAACTTCCGGCGCGCGTGCCGGCGAGCTGCAGGCTTGGTGACCAGTGGGTCGCTTGTGCGGGTGCCGGCTGACGAGCAAACATCCGCTGATAATGCAGCGGCTGGCGGCCGCGCGCCGCACTCGTTGCCGGTCAGCCGACAGGTCCGGACTGCTACGTTCCCGATCTCGATCGACGCGGCTGCGTTCACCGAGATCGCCGGCCGGGCGGAGGTGAGAGAGCGGGCGAACGGATTCCGGCAGGCACTCGGAGAACCGGACGTCGTGCTGCTCGGCATCGACCGGCTCGACTACACCAAGGGCATCCTTCATCGGCTGACGGCTTACGGCGAGCTGCTCGCCGAGCGACGGTTCGGAACCCTGCGGACAGCGCTGGTGCTGGTAGCCAGCCCGAGCCGGGAGCGGGTCGAGCAGTACCGGATGCTACGTGAAGAGGTCGAGGGCGCGGTGAGCCGGATTAACGGCGAACATGCCGAGCTCGGCAGTCCGCCTATTCACTACCTGCACCAGACATACCCGGCCGAGGAAATGGCCGCCATGTACCGCGCCGCGGATGTGATGCTCGTGACCTCGCTACGGGATGGCATGAATCTGGTGGCGAAGGAATATGTCGCATGCCGCGACGACGATACCGGCGCGCTGGTACTGAGCGAGTTCACCGGCGCGGCCGACGAGCTGAGCGGCGCGTTTTTGGTCAATCCGCATGATATCGAGGGCATGAAGGACGCTATCGTGCGCGCGGCGACCGTTTCGCCGGCCGAGGCCAGACGCCGGATGCGCGCGATGCGGCGCCGGGTCCGCGAATTCGACGTGAGCCACTGGGCAGCGTCCTTCCTCGGCACCCTGCAACGAACGTCCGAGCCCGGCTAGGGCCGCGCCCGCACGTCAGGCCGCTGCAGACTGGCGACACTAAGGTGGGCTCGCGCAGGTCCGTACCTCCGCTACGGCGGTGCCGGCACCCAGACGTGACTCGCGCGCCAGCGGGCGGTGTTGCGCCGTCGCGGCACCGGGCTGGCGAGCCGCAACAGTTACGACGGTGAGCACGAGCATCGCCGGGATGATCAGTGCGGGCCGCAGCGCATACCGCATCGCTGCTCCCCCCGCTAACTGACGTCTAGCCGGCGCGTGGGTTTCTGCGCTGCCCTTTTAGAAGTAGTGCCGCCGGCCGCCGACTGCGTGGCCGGCCATTCCCAGCAGCGCCAGAATGGCCCCGACGATCAGGACGATTATCCCGACGGTCCAGAGGATGGCGATCTTGGCGAGAAAGCCAATGATGAGAAGGATGATGCCGAGAATTATCACGCCGGGCTCCTGGAGGTTGCTGGCTAACGGCCGGGTCTGGCTTCCTGGCGGCATCCTGGAGACCGCTGCGGAAGAGGAAGGTCCTGAACTGGCGGGCACCTCGCGGCAACCGCGATCGCGAACTACCCGCGCTCCCGCTCTCAAACGTTGAGCCGTGGCCGGACGGTGGGCCGGGAGCGGTAAAGGGCGGGAGAGGACGCGTGCTCGAGGTACGAATCGTTCCCCCGCGGGTATGGGAATTGCGCACATGCGCGACCTGGTCAACTTCGCGAAGTCATCTGCGAACGATCGACCGATAACAGGAGGAATCTCCGGTTTCCCGAACTCCCGTGGTGGAGAGTTCGGAGCGTCGGAAGGACGGAAGACGAAAATGGCTGTCAAGGGCAGTCCTCGCGACATGAACAAATGGCGAGAAGTGCTCCTTGACCAGAACATCCAGTTTCCCGGCGAGTCGGGCGAATACCGGCGCGCACGCGACCAGCTGCTGGCGGCGGAGGACGCGCTGCGGCGGATGAACGAGCAGGTCGCCGCCCAGCGTCGCGCACTCCCAGCGGGTGGCTTGCTCCCCGAGGACTATGTCTTCGAGTCCGCGGCAGATGGCGGCGAGGTGAGGTTCTCGGACTTGTTCGCGCCCGGCAAGAACTCGCTGGTCATCTACAACATGATGTTCCCGCGCTGGTCAGAAGACCGACGAGCGGGTGCCCCAGGGGGCTGGACAGCCCAACTGCCGCTTGTCGAGCAGCCGTGCCCGTCATGTACATCGCTCGTCGACGGGCTCGAGGGTGCTGCGTTTCACCTAGCCGAGCGAATCAACCTCGCCGTGATCGCGAAGACAAGTCCCGATCGTCTCGGCACGTACGCACAGGAACGTGGCTGGCGCAATTTGCGGCTGCTGTCCTCGAGGAATAACTCCTTCAACGCTGACTATCACGCGGAAAACCCGGACGGCGGTCAGCTGCCGGTCCTGAACGTGTTCTACCGCGGCCAGGAAGGCATCCACCACCAGTGGACGAGCGAGATGACGTTCGCGCGCGGGGACACCAGCTCCCTCGACGCGGTCTGGGCAATCTTCGGCGCCCTGGACCTGACGCCCGACGGGCGCGGCGACGTGGCTGCCTACCCGAACCTGCAGTACTAGATCAGCCGCGATCCCGTTAGAAGCGGCCGCCAAGGTACCACCACGATATGGGGAGAAGCCGCTATGGCCGAGGAGCATTACGACGCGATCGTAATAGGGACTAGCCAGGGCGGCCGGTTTCTCCCCGCCGAGCTGGCGAAGGCGGGCCGGAGGGTGGCGCTGGTTGAGCGTGACCAGCTCGGCGGCGTCTGCGTTAACTCCGGGTGCACGCCGACCAAGACGATGGTCGCCAGCGCGCGCCTGGCTTACCAGGCGCGCCGCGGCGCGGAGTATGGCGTGCGTACCGGTCCGGTGTCGGTGGACCTGTCCGCGGTACGCGAGCGTAAACGGGCCATGGTCGTTTGTGGGCGGCGGCTACATCGGGCTGGAATTCGGGCAGATGTTCCGCCGGTTCGGCAGCGAGGTCACCATCATCCAGCACGCCCCGCGCCTGGTCGCCGCCATCGATCAGACCGCCTCGACCACGCTCGGTAGCAGCGCGTGGATCATGGTCGGAGTGGCCGCCGTGCCATCGGCCGCGCTGTGGGCCGGGCTGAGCCGCATATGGAGTCGTCCGACCCTCCTGGCCGTCGCGCTCGGCGCCCAGGCGATCGGTATGGCGCTCCCGGCTCTGGCCGACGGGACCGTCGCCGCTCTCGCCTCCGCGGTGCTGTTCGGCGCCACGTTCCTGGGTGTCGCCACCGTTGCGCTCGCCACCGGCGCTCACCTGCGCACGCCGCGAGCCGTAGCCATACTGACCACGGGATACAGCGTCGGCCAGATCGCCGGGCCGGTACTAGTCACACCGGTGCTTCACCACAGCTACCATCCGGCGCTGCTGGCCGGCGCCGCGATCGTCGCGGTCGCCGCAGTGGCCGCGCTCGTGCTGCGGTACCACTTCCCCCACTACCTCGGACCCGTACCCAGCCGGGTGCGGATCGTCCGATGACCGAAGGAGATGACGATGGAATTCCTGGTCGACATGGTGACAACGGTGCCGGAAGGCACCACGGACGCTGAGGTCAGCGCGCTCAGGATCCGGGAGGCCGCGCGATCACGGGAACTGGCCGAGCAAGGACACCTGCTACGGCTGTGGCGTCCTCCACTCGACGCCGGCGAGTGGCGCAGCTGGGGGCTTTTCCAGGCCGCAGACACTACCGAGCTGGAGAGCGTGCTGTCGTCAATGCCGCTGCGCGTCTGGCGGCACGACACGGTGACGCCACTGACGGCGCACCCCAGCGACCCGCAAAGCGCTGACCTTACGAGCACTCCGACATCAGCAAACGAGGCGGACCTGCTAGACGCTGTCCTCACCAGGTGGAAGTCGGCTGTGGACGCCCACCAGCCGGAGCACGTCGCCGCATTGTTCACAACGGACGCGATCTTTCAAGGCCTGCATCCCTACAGCGTCGGGCAGGCGGGCGTCGCGGAGTACTACGCCGGCCAGCCGGCAGGCATGACCGCGAAGTACACGATCCGCGAAACCCGCGCGCTGAGCGATGGTCTGGTGCTCGGCTACCTCACTGTCGACTTCGGTTTCAGCGACCGCGCGACCCTCACTGTGTATCTCAGCGTGATCATCCGCCGGGAGGCCGACGGCTGGCGGATCGCTCATTACCAGGTATCACGCCTCGACTGAGATCTCCGCACGGTTCTTGTCAGCCGGCGGCACCGGGCGACGCTCTTCCCGCGGTTGCTAACGGAATGCGAGCTGGCTGGCGAGCCCGGCCGCGGCGGAGCCGGCGTCCTCAGGCTCATGGTCCCGATGGCCGATGTGCCACCGGGCTGCCTCGGGCTGCATGCTCGTTGCGTTGCCGGGAACCACCGTGGCAGCGCGATCGAGGAGTCTGCACCGCCCTCTGGCCGGTTGCAGATGGTTGCCGTGCCCTGGTGCGCTTTGGCGATGGCCGCCACCAGGGACAGGCCGAGTCCGCTTCCGGCGCCGCTTGTCCGCTTCCCGCGGGTGAAACGCTGAAATGCCTGCGCCGCCATGTCCTCTGCGAAACCGCTGCCCTGGTCGGCGACGTGCAGTCCGAGTAGCCCGCCGTCCTCGCGGGCGGTCAGGGTGATTGTGCCGCTGCCGTGCTTTAGCGCGTTGGAAATGAGGTTGTCCAGCGCCTGCGCTGCGCGGTCGGGATCACCAAGCAGCCGGGTGCCGGGCGCCAGATCGCGGACTACGACCCGCCGGTGTCGGCTCCAGGCGGCGGCTTGGGCGCGGGCAGCGGCCGCCTCGAGTAGCTCGCGCGGGTCTAGTGGCCGCGGCCGCAACGGAAGCTGCCCGTGATCCGACTGTGCGAGCATCAGGATGTCGTCGGCGAGCCGGCACACCCGGCGGATCTCGTCCGCCGCAGACCTGAGTGCCGCCCGGAGCTCGTCGGTGTCCCGGTTCCCTAGCAGTGCCAGGTCGACCTCAGTGCGCAGGGCGGTCAGCGGTGTCCGTAGCTCGTGGCTTGCGTCGCTGACTAGCTGCCACGCCTTTGCATCGCGTGGCTGGCCGCGGCCAGACTCGTCCCCGGCAGCGTAGCTGCGCGGCTTGCGGGCACTGATTGCGGAAGTCATCTGTCCCCCCAGATAGATGAACAAGCAGCGGACGCAGGCGCCCGGCAGGGGTAACGGCTGCCGCGTCGGTGCGCTCAGCCGGTACCCGGCACCGCGGACAGTCTCGATAGTCCGGACCCCGAACGGGCGGTCGATCTTGTCCCGCAGGTAGCGGACGTAGACGTCGACGACGTTGGATTTGTTTTCATAGGCCATGTCCCAGGCGCCCTCCAGGAGGTCGTAACGGGACAGGACCTGCCCTGGCCTGCGCATGAAGACCTCAAGCAGCTGGAATTCCTTCGTCGACAGCGCGAATCTGCGTGCTCCCCCTGGTGACGGCCGGGTGCCGGCATCCAGGCTCAGGTCGCCGATGCTGAGCACCGGCCCGCGGGCCGCAGGGCCACGGCGGGCCAGCGCCCTGACTCGCGCGAGCATCTCGCAGATATCGAACGGCTTGACCAGGTAGTCATCCGCGCCCGTGTCGAGGCCTGTCACCCTGTCGTCGATCGCGCGCACGCGCTGTCAGGATCAGGATCGGGGTGCGCACCTGGGATGCGCGAAGCCGCTGACAGGTCTCGAATCCGTTGATTCCGGGCAAGTTGATGTCTAGCAGCATTACGTCATACGACGTCGAATCTGCCATCCACAGCGCGTCTTCGCCGTCGTGTGCGGCGTCAGCGAGTGCGGCCTGCTCCTGCAGTGCCCGCTGAATGAGGCCTGCCAGCTTGACGTCGTCCTCTACGACCAGCACTCGCATCGTGTCTCCAGGATCTCAGAGGCAGCTATTCGTGCTGATCCGGGGAGGCCGGGGCCGTGCCGGGCGGCCTCTGGCCGAGTCCGCCGCCACGCACGGCCCGAGGCTGTCCCCGGCAGCCGGCAGCGGCGCGCCGCACGGGCGCCTACCGGACGATGATCGGCTTGTTCTTGTTCGCGGTGATCGCGGCGGTCGTCGACTGGTCCAGGTTCAGGTGGGCCTGAACGAGCTCTGGCGGGGTCAGCGCCAGCCACTGGTTGAGCGAGACGTCGGCGAACTTGTCGCTGCGGAACATCTCCAGGAATCGCAGCGGCTGCTCGCCGGTGTTCAGCACGTAGTGGCCCATCGCGAAGGGAACGTAGCCGACGTCGCCGGCCCGGTAGTCGAACGTCCTGGCTTTGCCGCTTGACGCGAAGACGGTCATCTGCCCCTGCCCGGAGATGTAGTACTGCCACTCGTCGTTGGTGGGGTGCCAGTGCAGTTCCCGCATCGCTCCCTGGTCGAGCTCGACCAGGGCAGCGGCTATCGTGCTCGCGGCCTCGAAGTTCGAGGAGTCGACGATCCGGACCCGGCCGCCGGGGACCTCGACCGGCTCCTGCTCCAGCAGCCGGTAGGTCATGCTCATCGCGGACTTCCCAGCCGGCGAGCGCACCACATCGTCGGCGATCGGCGGCGGCACCTCGCCATTGAAGATGTACCGCTCGTGATTGGGATCCTTCGGGATCCCCCTCAGCGCGGACTCGCTGACGCCGAGGTTCTTGGCCAGCACCTCCGTCGGCGTGTGGTCGAACCAGTCGGTGAGCAGGAACGTCTCGTTCTCTGAGAACATCCCGTTATCGAAGACCAGCAGGAACTCGCAGCCGTCGGCGAGCGCCTGGATCGAGTGCGGCAGGCCCTTCCGGAAGTTCCACAGGTCGCCGGTGCCGAGATCGTCGATGAAGTTGTGACCGTCGGCGTCGATGGCGGTGATCCGGGCATGGCCGGCGAGCATGTACGCCCATTCGGCTTCCTTGTGCCAGTGCAGCTCGCGGATCGCGCCGGGCTTGAGCCGCATGTCCACCCCGGCCAGGGTGGTGGAGATGGGCAGCTCGCGCGCGGTGACCTCGCGGGACCAGCCTCCGGTCAGCAGCCGGTTGTGCGCGTCCGAGAACGAGAACTTGAGGTTCGGGATGGTGCCCGCATCCGTGTCCGGCGATGCGAGCAGATCGGGGTTCTGGCGCTCCAGCTCGACGTTGCGAGGCCCCATGATGGTCGCGCCGAGCCCGTTGCGCACCGGTTGCGGAATGTCAGTTCGAGTCGGCTGTGCCATGACTGTCGCCCCTTCCGATTCTGGTCGCCGTCGGCTGTCGTGGTCGCCGTCGGCTCGCCCGTGGCCGCGCCGCTGCTGCGCCGCGCGGCGTAACCGATCCTCCGCGAGCCAGATGAGATGAAAATGAGCGCGGCGGTTCCGGCTGCGCTGACAGCAGCCGGCGGACCGCAGCACCGGCGGGCGCGCGCCACCATTCAGCGCTCTCATCTCCGGCTCATAACCTCTGCGCACGCTGGGGAAACCAGAGGGGGCAGCCCGATGACAACCACCACGCTCAGCGCCACATCAGTCCTGGCGGCGAAGCCGGTGAGCGTTACCCGCGCTGACCTGCCGCTGACCGGGGAGGACACCGCGCGGTCGCGGGACCGCCAGCGCGTACACCGGGCGCGCGGGCGCAGCAGCCGCTGGCTGCTGCTGTGGCTGCTGGTGGGTCCGGGAATCCTTGCCATGCTCGGGGAGAACGATGGGCCGAGCATGATCTCCTACGCCGCCGATGGCGCGCAGTACGGGCTGGGGTTCTTCGTGCCGCTCATCCCGGTCCTGTTCGCGATGGCCTTCGTCTGCCAGGAGATGTGCATGCGCGTCGGCGCTGTCACCCATCGCGGTTACGGCGGGCTTGTTCTGCAGCGCTACGGCCGGGCATGGGGCTGGTTCGGCGCCGCCGATCTTGACCCTGACCAACCTCGTCACCCTGGTAGCCGAGTTCGTTTCGATCCGGGTCGGGCTGGCCTACTTCCATCTCGGCTCCGTGCTGGCCGTAGCGCTCGGGCTGGCTCTGGTGCTGGTCAGCCTGACCGGCAGGCGCTACTGGCGCTGGGAGCGCATCGTCCTCGGCCTGGCCGTGTTCAACGGCCTGTTCCTGCTGGCGGCGATCCTGGCCCGACCCCGCGCGGCGGCGGTCGCGAGTTCCGTCAACTTCATGTCGGTGCCCGGCGGCAGCTTCAACACCCTGCTGCTGCTGCTGGCCTCGACGGTCGGCGCCACGGTGACACCGTGGATGATCTTCTTCCAGCAAAGCGCGTCCGCCGACAAGGGCATGACAGCCCGCGACATCAAGCACGGCCGCTTCGACACGGCGGCAGGCGCCATCCTGGCCGCGGTCTTCGGTGTCGGAGCGCTGATAGCCGGGGCTGCGCTGCTCACCCGCCACGGCGCAGGTATCCAGGGGTTCACCGGTGCGGGGTTCCCCGGCGCGCTCCGGCACGCGGCAGGCGGCGCGGCGGGCGCTGTCTTCGCGCTGGGGCTGGTGGAGGCGGGCGCACTGGCCATCCTTACGATCTGCGCCAGCACCGCTTACGCGGCCGGCGAATGCGCCGGCGTCTCGCACAGCTTCAATAGCTCGCCGCGCAACGCCGCCATCTTCTACGCCGCGAACATCGCGATCGCGCTGCTTGCTGCAGTCGTCGTTCTCATCCCGGGCGCGCCGCTGCTCTCGATCACCCTCAACGCCAACGTACTGGCGACCGTGCTGCTCCCCGTCAGCCTGATCTTCATGGTCATGCTCGCCAGCGACAAGCAGCTCATGGGCCCGCGGGCGAACAGACGCTCAACCAACGTGATCGCGATAACCGTCGTGGCGTTCGTCGGACTCTGCGGAGCCGCCTACGGCATTGACTCTTTCCTGCTGGCAACTCAGCTCATCGGCTCATAACGACAGGAGCACTCCGTCATGACGGGCTACCACCGCAACGACCTGGCAGCACAAGAATGGCGGCCACAGGACCGCTTCGAGGACGAGCGGCTCATGAATCTCGAGCGCGAGCAGCTGGTTACCGAAAACTCGCGACAGCTGCCCCGAGCCGCACTCAGCACCCGGGCGCTAGCCGGGCTATGGGCGGTCCGGGTCTTTGTCGTCCTCATCTTTCTCATGGTCAGTTACGCCTTCATCGACCAGCTGCGCTGACAAGCGACTCGAACCTGGCCGGCAAGATAGGCGGGCACGACCGCGTTTCCAGGCATGTTGCTGGTTAATGACGGCGGGGCTGCCCGCCCCGCTCTGCCGGTCCGCTCAGGTGTCGCCCCTGCAGCGCCAGGATGTAGCGGGAGTCACCGCGGAGGTCACTCAGCATCGGCAGCTCGTTGGAGCCGGGGTTCCCGAAGATGGTGGTGATCCCGTGAGTGTGCAGGATGTCGTAGAAAGCGTCCCGTACGTTCATCAGCACGTTCCCCGTGGATGTTCTGGAGGCTGTCCTCGCGGCTCGCGCGGGCTCAACCCATGTCCTCGACCGTGACCACGAGGGCTGACTGCACCTTCGTGCCCAGCCTTAAGTCCCCGGCGCCCATACCCGCGCGATTGCCGACGTAATCCCAGCCATCCTGCGGCCCGGCGGCGGGGCAGCGGCACGCCCTGGCAGTGGTACGTCGAGAACCACGACCGCATCCGCGAAACGACGGAGCAGGTGGTGAGTTCCGGGAACCTCACGTCGCTGCCATCGGAGGTCTGCGGACTTGTCCTGGTGTGCTGCGGACGGTGACCGGGCAGGCAAGGTGAGGTACCGGGGTTTGGATGAGAGCCGGCTGTGGCGAGGTGATGCGGCTGGTGCGAGTGATGAGGGCTGCAGTGAGCCCGGCGGCGACGGTGAATGCTGCCGCGCAGATCCAGCCGATCTGGGTGAAGCTGGACTTGAACTGGACCGGGTCGGTGTAGGCCGCGCCGGTGAGACCGGTGATGGGTGGCAGCGCGGCGATCCAGAGCAGGCCCGCGACCCGGGCCACCGCGTTGTTGACCCCCGATGCCAGGCCGGCCTGGGAGTCGGGGGCGGAGTTCATCGCGGTGGCGGTCAGGGGTGGCAGGAGGGAGGCCAGGCCAAGGCCGAACAGCACGGCCACCGGGAATACGGCCGTCCAGTAGCCGGCCTGGGGCCCGATGCGCACGGCGAGGGCGGACGCGGCCGCGCACACCAGGCAGCCCGCCACTATCTGCGGGCGCGGGCCGATGCGCTGGGCGAGCCGGCCGCTGGACCCCGACAGCAGCAAGGTCACGGCGGTGACCGGCACTAGCGCCGAGCCCGCCACCACCGGGCTGTAGCCGGCGATGATTTCCAGGGCGGGGATGAAGACGAACGCGAAGCCGCCGAGGGCGCCGTTAACGACGAAGGTGACCGCGTTGGCGGCGCGGAACTGCGCCGCGGCGAAGATCGCCGTCGGCAGCACGGGATGGCTCGCGCGACGTTCGGTGACGGCGAAGGCGGCCGAGGACACCAGGCCGAGCAGCACCGCAGCGGCGAACCTCGGCGAGGTGACGCCCGCGGCAGGCACGACGATGATCGCGTAGGTGATCGCGGCCAGCGCGACGACGCCGGCCAGCGCGCCGCGCCAGTCGGCGCCCCCCGACAGCGAGGTGTCCCGGGACTCGGGAACGTGGCGCCGCGTCGTCCACGCGGTCACTGCGGCGACCGGGACGTTGATCAGGAAGATCGCCCGCCAGCTGCCCGCTTCCAGCAGCCACCCGCCCAGGAAGGGAGCGATCGCGGCAGACACCCCGCTGAAGCCGGCCCACGTTCCGATCGCGCGGGTGCGGTCGCCGGGCTCGAAGGCTGCCTCGATGATCGCCAGGCTGGCCGGCGTCATCAGCGCGCCTCCGATGCCCTGCACGGCCCGCGCGGCGATGAGCCATCCGATGCCGGGCGCGGCCGCGCACAGCACCGAGGCTACGGTGAACCAGCCCAGGCCGGCCAGGAACACCCGTCGCCGCCCCCACCGGTCGCTCAGCGACCCGGCCAGCAGAATCAACGAGGCCAGGGTGAGCGTGTAGCTCATCACGGTCCACTGCAGGGCCTGGAAACTTGCGTCCAGGTTCCGCCCGATCGCCGGCAGAGCGACAGCGACAACCGTGGAGTCGATCCCGGCCACTGAGGACCCTAGAATCATCGCGGCCACCACCCACCGGCCGCGCGCCGAACGCAAGCGGAGTAGTTGGCCCGAGTCGTTAGCCCGACTCAGGCCGCCCGGCTGCACCAGCCGATCAGGTACCACTAGCCGGCCCTCCACATCGGTCCGGGCCGCACGAGTCAAGAGGCCGGCCTGGCCGCTGCTATGCCGCCTGCGCTAACTGACGGTCAGGATAATGCGCTCGCGGACGTTGCCGCTTCCCAGCTCGCGGTGCGCACGAGAACCGGCGAAGCTGGCTGCCGGCGCGATATCCGGGAAAAGCAGTCTTATGCTCCGATAACCGACCTGGATGGATATCAGAAGAAGCACGGAACGCCAGCGCCGTCGTCGTTTTCACTGACGGTTAGCGGGGAGTGGTTCTGACAGCGCTATGAGGGGAGGATTCCATGACCCTGCAAAAGATCGCAGCAGGCGCCGGCCTCGCCGTCAGCCTAGCCATGGCAGGCGGCGCCCTTGGGGCGAGTGCCGCGACAGCAGCCGCAGCTAACACAGGCACCGCGAACGTCAGCCAGGCCGCCAGTCGCACCGTACCGCCAGTATCCGCCCAAGATCGCACGTTCATGGACCAGGCGTCGCAGATCAACCTGACCGAGATATCTCTCGGCAGGTACATGCGGGCACATGCCACCACCACGACAGCGAAGAACCTCGGCGCCAGTTACGCCCGTGACCACACCGCCGCGCAAGCCAGCCTCCGGAACCTGGCCTCGCGCCTGCATGTGACCTTGCCGACGACACCCGGCGCGCAGTCTGAATCCGTGGTGGCGCGGGTCGAGGCCCAGAAGGGCGAGACCAGGGACCTCGCCTTCACCAGGGCCTCGGTCAGCGGCCACCAGGCAGCCATCGCCATCTTCAGAAAGGAACAAAGCGCAGGCAGCAACCCGGCGGTGAAGGCGTATGCCACGGACTACCTGCCCATGTTGCAGATGCACCTGAAATTGGCAGAGCACGCCGAATCGGCGATACGTGCAATGCCGGTGAAATAACCAGGGTGTATGACGACATGCCGACCCCGCACCGTGGCCGAGCGCCAGGTGACCGCGTCTAACTTCGATGTTCTGCCCCCGTGGCCCCGGCGGGTCGATGCAGCCTCGCCAGTCGAAGACGGGAGGACCAGCCATGAGCGCCATCCATGCGACTGGCCGTTTCACGGAATTGCCCGACGAAAAGACTCTCGCGGCGACCGCCGTCGCGCTCGAGGAGAACGGTTTCAGCGTCAAGGTCGTCGATAACCTCAACGCCGCGCGCGAGGCCGTCCTGGATCGCATCCCCGCGGGTTCCTCGGTGATGACCAACACCTCGATGACGTTGCAGGACACCGGCATAGCGGAGGTGATGGACAGGAGCGGGCGATATGACTCGTCGCGAATCAAGATGCGCGCGCTGGGCCTGGCGCCTGAGGTGCAGCAGGCGAAGGTGATCAGCGGGCAGCCCGATTACGCGCTCGGCAGCGCGCACGCGGTCACCCGGGACGGGGCCCTTGTGATCGCCTCAGCTACGGGCAGCCAGCTCGGCTCTTACGCCTGGGGGGCTGCCAACGTGATCTTTGTCGTCGGCGCGCAGAAAATCGTCCCGACGCTGGCCGATGCTCATCAGCGGATCTACCAGCACAGCTTGCCGCTCGAGGACGCTCGCGCCCAGGCCGCGTACGGTCAGCACAGCCGCGTCGGGAAGATCCTCGAGATCCACCAGGAATCGCCAGGCCGCATTCACGTCGTCCTCATCCGGCAGCCAGTCGGCTTCTGAAACACGACGTCCGCTGAGGCCAAGGTGCCCGGTCACAGTTCGTTGTCGAGCAGGGAGAAGACCGCCAGGTCATGCAGCCCGTCGTCCTCCAGCGCTGCGCGGCGGAGCGTCCCTTCCCGGCGAAAGCCCGCTTTCTCCGCCACCCGCACCGACGCTGCGTTGTCTGTGTTCGCCGTCAGCCAGGCCCGCTGGATGCCGCCTTCGGTGAGCGCCCACCTGGCCAGCGCGCCGAGCGCCTCCGACGCGTACCCCTTGCCGCGTTCGTCGCCGCGAACACCATAGCCAATCTCCGCTGAGGCGGGAAAGGGGTCATGAACGTCCACCGTCGCGTCCGCGAAGGATCGGTCCGCGGCTGTGAGAGCGCGCGTTCTGACGTGAGACTGACACGCTTCCGGCATGGACCCGCGTCCCCCGCGCATGGGCGCATCTCCGATGATGGGCGCATGGAGTGGACCTTCACCAGTGAGGTGATCGAGTGGCGCGGCCCGGCGCCGTACCTCTTCGCGGCCATGACGCCGGAGGAAAGCGAGGACCTCAAGGAGGAAGCCCGCGGCCTGATCTACTGGGGCCAGGTGCCGGTCCACGTCACCATCGGCGACACCGAGTTCACAACTGCTCTGTTCCCCAGGGACGGACGCTACCTCGTGCCCATCAAGGTGGCGGTGCAGCGGGCGGAGGCGATCGAGGAGGGCGCGGTCGTCGAGGTGGTCTTGCGTCTCAACGTCGCGCGCTAGAAACTTGGTGCTTGCCTTCAGACCGCCCAGAGCCGGGAAGGTCTGGGTGAAGGAGTCGTTCCAGTTGCCGTCGCTGGGTTGCCAGGGCGGCGGCGCAGCCCGCGGTCGCGAACCCTGCGGCGATCGCACCGGCCCGCCTCATCCTGACAGCGGGCCGGACTGATCTGCCAGGAAACGAGGTCTGCCAGGCCCGATGCCGAGCGATGTCCTCGGCCGAGACGGGCTGAATACCCCGTTCCATGAACAAGTGAAGTTGATCTTTCAGGTCATTCGCGATCGGTGACTCCCAAAGTCGAGCGCAGGCGGGCCAGCCCGCGGTTTCAGGTGGTTCTGCACGGTCGGAGATGCCCCTGTTCCTGTACCGGTGTCCATGCATCCAGGACGGCCTCGCTAAGGCGGTCGAGGACTGTGGTGCGAAGGCTCCACCGCTGCCAGAACAAGGTGACGTCGACGTGGTGCTCAGGGTCGAAGTCCACGAGGTCGCCAGGGGGTGCCTGCAGGTCGGGAAGCATGCCCCAGCCCAGCCCGAGACAGATTGCCCGGGCGTAGTCGGCCAATCCGGGCACGTAGTGCCGCGGCGGGTACAGACGCCGACGGCTACGTCGACGTAGATACCGGTCCTGCAGTTGGTCCTGGCGGTCGGAGCAGACGACCGGTGCCTGTGCCAGCGCAGCCACCGTCGGGCCGTCGGGGAACCAGGTGGCGGCGAAACTTGGCGCGGCCCGCGGGCGGTATCGCATCCGGCCCAGCCGCTGGACCGTGCATCCGGGAACCGGCTCGGCCTGGGCGGTGACCGCCGCCATTACGGTTCCGTCGCGCAGCAGCTCGGCCGTTTGGTCCTCGTCGCTTCGGTGCAGGTCGAAGACACAAGAAGGCCCAGCGGCGGCCAGCGCGGGCAGGAACCACGTGGCGAGACTGTCGGCGTTAACGGCCAACGGGATCACCGGCTTCAGGCCTGGCGGCCCGGTGCCTAGCTCGTGGGCGGCTTCAGCAGTGATGGTCTGCAGCTGGCGGGCGACCCGGAGCAGCGTCTGGCCCGACGGCGTGGCACGGATCGGCTTGGTGCGGGTCAGCAGGACCCGGCCCACCTCGGTCTCCAGGGCTTTGATGCGCTGACTGACTGCCGAGGGTGTGATGTGCAGATAGCGGGCCGCGGCCTCGAAGGTACCCTCGGCGACCGCTGCGCTCAACGCGTTGAGTTGGCCCTGATCAAGCTGCACAACATAAGTATGACTAACCGTAATGCAGAAACATTAGCTGGACTGAAGATGTGGCGCTCATTAGCGTTGCGGCATGAGCCAGCCGACGCCTGCGCCCCGCCTGCTGGGCGAAGCCCGGATGCGTGGGGCGGGGAGCGGGGCTGTGATGGCTGTTGGCTCCATGTCCTGCGTCCAGCTCGGGCTTGCCATCTCTGCGCACCTGCTGCCGCAGCTCGGCCCGCTGGGCATCGCCGGCCTCCGGCTGGCCTGGGCCGGGGTCCTGCTGCCGATCCTGGTCCGGCCCCGCCCCCGCGACTTCAGCGGCAAGGACTTGCAGGCCTGCGGCGTGCTGGGCGTCGTGACCGCTGGCCTCATGATGCTGTTCATGCTCGCGATCGCGCGCATCCCGCTCGGCACCGCCAGCGCGCTGGAGTTCCTCGGACCGCTCACGGTATCGGTGCTCGGGCCCCGCGGTGGACGTAAGCGCTGGGCGGTCCTGGCCGCGGTCGGCGTGGTGCTGCTGACCCGGCCCTGGACCGGCGGCCTTGACCCGGCCGGCGTCGGCTTCGCGCTGGGAGCCGCGGCCTGCTGGGGCACCTACATCCTGCTGACCCAGCACGTCGGCGACCGGGTCACCGGGCTCAGCGGACTGGCTGTCTCCATGCCCGTTGCCGGCGTCGTCGCGCTACTTGCCGCCGCGCCTACTGGGTTGCACGCGCTGACGTGGCCGCTGCTTGCCGCCATGCTGGCGCTTGCGGCACTGCATCCCGTGCTGCCGTTCAGCCTGGAGCTCCTCGCCCTGCGGCGCCTCACCGCCAGCGCTTTTGGCACTCTGATGAGCCTGGAACCCGCCATCGCGCTGCTGGCCGGCCTGCTCATCCTCGGACAGATCCCGAGCGCGGCAGCAGCCGCCGGCATCCTGTTCGTGGTCGTCGCCGGAATTGGCGCCACCCGCGCCGG
Source organism: uncultured Actinomycetota bacterium (assembly GCA_963831615.1). Classification (GTDB taxonomy): domain Bacteria; phylum Actinomycetota; class Actinomycetes; order Streptosporangiales; family Streptosporangiaceae; genus JAJYUU01. Next base: position 363,492 of record CAWHQU010000015.1, read on the forward strand.
CGCCCGAACGACCCAGCCCGAGGACCACCGCGACGCCACGCCGCGTGCCGACCTTGCCGGGCCAGGCGATAATGCCTTGATGGCAAGGACGGGACACGAGGGGCCGTCGGGCGGGAACTTCGACGATGGCAGCGGGGCCGGAACTTCGCGGTGAGTCAGCCCGCGCGGCCTGTCGTGGTTCGGTACGGCCCGGATCCGGCTCAGTTTGGTGAGCTGTGGCTGCACGGCGGCATGCCGGCGGCAACGGTGGTAATTGTTCATGGCGGGTTCTGGCGTGCCTGCTATGACTTGTCTCTCGGCCGACCGCTCGCTGCTGACTTGGTGCGGCGGGGCTGAGCCGTCTGGAACCTGGAGTACTGGCGGGTGGCTGCCGACGCGCTGCCCGGACTGCTCGGCATGCCCGGCGGTCATCTCGGAGCAGACGGTGGCGTTCCGGCGAGGACCTCATGCCGGGCGGCCGTGAGGATGCGGCAGGTGAGTGAGCAGTCCTGGACCCTGCCCGTGCAGCCAAGGCCGCACGCCGCGTGGCGCGAGTGCCTCGTATTAATCGGGTCGATGATCACTGTAACGGGCTGCTAGCGTCGCGGCATGTTTGCTACCGACCGGGTCCGTCTGCGCCCGCCGACGCCAGACGACGCGCCGAATATGTTCCGCCTGTCCGGCGATCCCGAGCTGCACCTGATCACCGACGGCGAGCCTTTCGTGCCGCGCCACGTCGGCCAGGTCCGGGCCCGGCTGGAAAAGCAGGTCACCGAGCCGCCGGACGGCGAGACCAGGGTGTCGCTGCTGGCCGAGACCGTGGCCGACGGCACGTTCCTGGGCGGCGGCTCGCTGTGGGGCATCAACGCGTTCAACAGGTACGCCCACCTCGGCATCTCGCTGCTCCCCGAGGCACGCGGCCAGGGGTACGGGACCGATGTGATCCGGCTGCTCTGCCAGTATGGCTTCCGCAACCGGAACCTGCGCCGCGTGGAATTGGAGGCCCTCGCCAGCAACACAGCTATGCGGCGGACCGCCGAGAAGTGCGGCTTCGTCCACGAGGGCACTCAGCGGGAGCGCGAGTACGACGGCGACGGCTTCGCCGACATGGTGATCTACGGACTGCTCCGGCGCGACTGGACCCCGTAGCCGTGTAGGCGTGCTTGGCGCGACGCCGGGCGAGTGTGTAGTTTCGGACACGGCGCGCGGGGCGCCGCCGGGTCCGCGGACAGGGCCGAGCCCACCCGAACAAGCTGTCACGAATGGTATTGGCTGTTCAGCCTCCTTTCGGCCTGACGATGCGGACCGCAGGCGGTGAAAGGGGGTTGGCACATGCCATCCGTATCTCTGCCCGACGACGCCAGCCTGGAGCAGCTCCGCAAGCAGGCCAAGGACGTGCGTGACCTGGCGCGCGCCGGCGTGCCCGGAGCGCTGGATCTCGTTGCCGAGCATCACCCGAAGGGCGCGCACCCGGTCACGCTGACCGGCGCGCAGCTCGTGGTCGCCCGGCACTACGGCTTTGCCTCCTGGGCGCGCCTCCGGCAGTACCTGGAGATGATCGAGCGGTACCGCCGGTCCCCCGACGAGGTCGACCAGACCTCCGGCGCGGCGGGCGAGTTCCTCGCGTTTGCGTGCCTGCGCTTCGGCGGCGACGATGAGCCGTCGCGCTGGGAACGGGCGGCCCGGGTGCTGGCCGCCCACCCGGAGCTGACCCGCTCCAACGTCCACGTCGCAGCCGCCGCGGCGGACGAGGCGTCGGTTCGGGCGCAGCTCGCGGGCAACCCTGCGCTGGCTAGCCGCGAGGGCGGCCCGTACCGCTGGGAGCCGCTGCTCTACCTCGCGAGCGCGCGGCATAACCCGCGGATCAGCCAGGAAGCAACGCTCGGCACGGCGCGGGCGCTGCTTGAGCACGGCGCCGATCCGAACGCCGGGTACCTGTGGCACGGCCTGTACCCGCCGTACACGGCGGCGACCTGCGTGCTGGGCAGCCACGGCGAGGACGAGCACCCGCACGCGTTCGCGCTGGCCGGGCTGCTGCTGGCCGCGGGCGCCGACGCGAACGACGGCCAGTTGCTTTATGACCGCCAGTTCGGCCGCGATGACCGGCACTTGGAGCTGCTGTTCGAGCACGGTCTCGGCCACGGGGACGGCGGGCCGTGGGCGGCGCGGTTCGGGGACAGGGCCGACTCGCCGCGGGAGATGCTGCGCGGCCAGCTGTGGTGGGCGATCGTGCACGACATGGGCGACCGGGTCCGGCTGCTGGTGCGGCACGGTGTCGACTTCCGCACGCCGTACGCGGCACCGGGCGGGCGACCGACGGCGCTGCGGAACTCCGACGGGCTCACGCCGGCCGAGCTGGCGAAGCTGAGCGGGTACCCGGATCTGGCCGGGTGGCTGGTCGCTCACGGCGCCGCCCCGCCGGCGCTCGACGAGGTCAACTCGCTGATCGCCGCCGTCCTGGCCGGAGACCGGGACACCGCGACGCGGCTGCGGGCCCACGCCCCCGAGGCGCGCGAGCGGCGACCCGGCCTGATGGCCTGGGCGGCATCCGGCCGCAAGCTCGATGCGATCGCGCTGCTGGCCGAGCTCGGATTCGACGTGAACGCCCGCGGCCGCCTCGACATCCCGCTCGAGCAGAAGTGGTTCACGCCGCTGCACGAGGCGGCCCAGACTGGCGACGTGGAGATGGCCCAGCTGCTGCTGGGGCTGGGCGCCGACCCGAACATCCGGAGCGAGTGGGGCGCGACGCCGCTGGAAAGCGCCCGCCAGCACGGCCAGGAGGCCGTCGCCGAGCTGCTGGCCCCCCCGACCGAGCCGGCCTGATCGCTAGCTCACGCCGGCGCGTATGCGGAGGGTGGCGGCCCCTGCCCCGGCGGGTGCGGCACCGGATGCGAGAAGCGACGGACATACGTTCGCGCGGACGGTTGCGCGGGCAGCGAGGGAGGGAGTGAGCATGGAGCAGGTCGCCGTGATCGGCTTGGGCGCGATGGGCCTCCCGATAACGCAGCGGTTGGCCGGGACATTGAGCGTCGTTGCCTTTGATGTGGCACCCGACCGCATGTTGGCGGCGGCCGGTGCCGGGGCGCGTGTCACTGCGACCGCGGCGGACGCGGGTCGTGGCAGCGGCGTGGTGCTGATCGCGGTGCGCACGCTAGCGCAGGCGCGTGACGTGCTATTCGGCCCCGGCGGTGCCGCCGCCGCGCTGCGTCCCGGTTCAGTCGTCGCGCTTACCAGTACAGTCGGAATGGCCGGAGCGCGTGAGCTGGCCGACCGGCTCGGTGAGTACGGCACTGAGCTGCTTGACATGCCGGTGAGCGGCGGGCCGGCGCGGGCGCGCCGCGGAGACCTGCTGGTCATGATCAGCGGCAGCGACTATGCCGTCTCAACTGCCCAGCCTGTCATCGACTTGCTGGCCAGCACGGTGGCGCGGATCGGTACCTTGCCCGGCGACGGCCAGGCCATGAAGACGGTCAACCAGTTGCTGTGCGGCGTACACATCGCCGCCGCCGCCGAGGCGCTGGCCCTAGCCCGTGCACTGGGCCTCGACCCTGCTGCCTCGCTGGAGGTTCTTCGCGCGGGTGCGGCCAGCTCGTTCATGCTCGCAGACCGGGGGCCCCGGATCACCGAGGCACTGGCGGGCCAGGTGCCCGAGGTCCTGTCCCGTGCCGACATCTTCGTCAAGGACATGGGCATCGTGCTCGACGCGAGCACCACCCTGGGCCTGGCTCTTCCGGTAGCCGGAGCGGCACACCAGCTGTACCTGCTGGCCCAGGCGGCGGGCCTCGGCGCGGCAGACGACTCGCAGATAGCCACGTTGCTGGCCGCCCGAAGCGCGTCATGACCAGCTCCGGCAGGCGACCTCCTTGCGCGTCGGCTGGTGCGCACAGGTGGCTGGGAGACGAGCGGTCAGCCCGGCCAGACGACAGGGAACAACGGGTGATTCATCTCCGCGTCTGCAGGCAGATCGCGGTCGAGGCCCTCGCAGTCTTAGAGGTTCAGGTGAGGTTGAGGGCATCAAGGAACGTTGCCGCGGTCGTCTGATCGCCCTTAACGGTGGCACGGTCGTGCCAGGACACCCGGGTGGTGGCCCAGGCGACGAAGTCGTGTGAGCGGGATTTGATGACCGCTGCCGTTTGGACGTCGGAGTCTGCGGCGGTGACCGTGATCAGCTTGTCGGCGGGAGCGAGAACCCACGTGCCGCCGCCCGGGGCGCCGAGCTGAAGCGTCACCGGTTTGGCCAGGCTGTCACGGATGCTGGCCTGCATCTTGGGGAGCCCCGCGAGCAGCCAGCCGACCGCGGGCTTGAGCCGAACATCGTCGGATGGGGGCACGTCGTGGTGTAGGGGCCCGCGCGGAGCGAGGATGTCCCACCGCAGGTGTGTATAGAAATCGAACGAGAACATGTCCGCGATGCGGTTCAGGGGATAGGCGCCGAGATCGAGGAGCGGGGCCTCGGTGGAGGCTTCAGGCTCTGCCTGAAGTGCTTCGAAGACGGGGAGCGCGACCGCGGACTGGCGGCCAAGGTCCTCGAGGACTTGCGCGGGTGTCCACGACGACTTCGCAGCCACGCGCTCGTTGTTAAGCGACTCGATGCCAAGGTTGGTGTGTAGCGCGCCCTCTACCCCAGCTACCAGGATGCCCAGCAGATCGGGAAGGTGCGTGGCGACATCCTTGACGGTCCACCCCTCCGCAGCGCTGGGCATGTACCACTCGCTTTCTTCGAGCGAACCAAGCGATTTGCACATATCCCCGATGGAGGCGCGCATTCCGGCCATACCTTCGAGACTCATCTCGTTCGATCCTTTCCGGTCGCTGCTCCGGCAGAGGTGTCAGGGAAACCATGCCCAGGGGGTCGGGCAAGAGGCATCCCGGCGAGCCGGTCAGGCGGTCGCGCCGAGCCCATCCCGGGTGAGGTGCTGACCATCCCACGCGACCTGACCACCCTGGATCACGAGTTCCACTTGCTGCAGGCATTCGATGTCCTGCAGCGGGTTGCCGGTGACGGCCACGATGTCCGCGGTTGCGCCTCGCTCGATGACCCCGGCCGTCCCGGCCAGCCCGAGCAGCTCCGCGGCCCGCAAGGTACCGGCCTGTAGCGCATGAGCTGCGGGCATCCCCAGCGCGGCCATCAGCGTGAACTCCTCGGCCTGCGACACCCTGGTCCACTCGAAGCCGCCGACGTCGGTGCCGAGCACGATCCGGACGCCTGCCTCCAGGCAGTTCACGAATGATCGGTCGTGCGCGGCCCGCACCACCTCGGTGATGTGCGAGCCGTGCGCCGCGTGCTCGCGGGTGACCAGCAGGGTCGGCACCAAGGCCGTACCCCGGGCGGCCATCTCGGCCGCGAGCTCGGGCGAGATACCGAAGCCGTGCTCGATCGAGTCAGCGCCGGCGGTCACGGCCAGCGCTGCCCCGCTGAGCGTTAGCGAGTGCGCGGCTACCGGAATGCCTTGCCGGTGCGCCTCGTCGACGAGTGCATGGACTTCCTCCTCGGTCCATACCAGCGGGCCGTCCGGATAATCCCCGTCGCCCGAGGGCGGATCAAAGCGCTCGCTCACATAGATCTTCAGGCAGTCGATGCCATACGCGATCTGGGTTCGGACCGTTTCACGGCAGGCAGCGGCGCCGGTGCAGCTATCGACGCCGACCGGGAACGTCATGCTGTAGCGCTCGCCGGGTAGCGGATAGCGGCCGGTCGACCGGATGGCGGGCCCTGCGACCAGCATCCTCGGCCCGGGGACCATGCCCTCGCGGGCGGCATCCCGCAGGCCGACATCGAAGTAGCCGGCCCCCTCGGTGCCGAGGTCGCGGATCGTCGTGAATCCGTGCCGGACCGAGATGGACATCGCCTGCACTGCGCTGGCCGCCCGATGACCCAGGTTCTCCTCGGCCATCTGCCGCGCCAGCTCGGACTCGTCATAGCTGCTGCGCAGCAGCACGTGGGTGTGCGCGTCGATGAGCCCTGGCAGCAGGCTGGTGCCAGGCCGTTCCAGCACCGGCCAGCCGTCCGGCGCCGAGTGGCTGACGCCACTGATCAGCCCGTCCTCGACGAGCACCACCGTGCCGTCAGCCCAGGAGCCCGACCGCGCGTCGAAGACCCGGTCGCCCAGGACGGCAAAACGCCCGCCGGCCAGATAAGCCGATCCTGCTGAGGTTCCCATCTCGGCACCCACCACCATTGCGGGATATCGGACGGTCCGGATCCTACGGCAGCGGCCCCTGACCGCCTGATGGGGCAACCGGGTCCGAACCACTTCTGGGGACGCAGCAGTTCCGCGATCGGGGCGTAGATCCCGAACGGCGGGGCGCGGGAGCGGCGCGATGCGTGCACGAGGCGGCCTAGTTATCGTGGCAGGGACCGATCAGTGGCGATAGGCGAGAGAACTGGCGGCCATCGCCCCGCGGCGAAGCGAGGTGGCGGGCGTGACGAAGATCGCGATCCTTGACGATTACGTCGGTGTCGCGTTGAAGTACGGCGACTGGTCGGCGCTGCCCGACGACGCCGAGATCTCGGTCTACCGCGAGGCGATCCCCCCGGAACGGCTCGTCGACGAGCTCTCCGACTACGAGATCATCGAGAGGCTGCCCACGTCGAGCACGAGAAGCGTTCAGGGCGATCGCACCTTTTCCACCGGTCGGGCCAGGACGAGAACTGGCCAGCCTGGTACGCCGCCTACATAGTGGCGGAGCAGGCGGGGACGAACCTGCCCGCGTGACCGATTCCGGGCCCTGGCGCTGATGTCCCCGGCGCGGCGACGATCGACCCGCGCCGGGGACGCTTCCCAGCGGCAAGCGGACGCCGTGATCTCCTTCACGATTCAGCGGCCTGGCCGGGTCGGCTGGCCCTGGTCCGGGCTGTCAGGGGTGGATTCCGAACGGGCCGAGCTGGCCGTAGTCGATCCGGAGCGACTCGACCATCTGGTAGGCGTTGGCGAGGGTGTAGACGTCGGCTCCGCCGAGCCGGTCGATCCAGTTGGGGACGACTGCGCTGGCGGCTTGGGCGGCGACGCCGTCTAGGTAGCCGCGGAAGATGGCCCAGGGGTTCGTGGGGTCGACGGTCTGATAGACGGTGGCGGGGTTGAAGGTGGCGATCGCGTTCGCTGCCTGGGCCCTGAGCTCGGTGACGTATTCCTGCTGGATGATCACGTCGTTGCGGGTGCCGAGCCGGGTCAGGTGGCCCCCGACGTAGGTGTCGAACGGATAGGCGAGGGCCTGGGCCGCAGCTTCGAGCCAGCCTGGGATGTTCTGCGATTCGGCGAGGTAGGCGAACGGTACCCAGCCAGGGAAGACCACGTCGACGAGCATGAGGACCCGTTGGGCTGGCAGGTTGATGAAGATGTTGCCCGGCGAATGGTTAGGGCCGTGGTAGGCCAGGGTCAGCACGTCCTCGCCGGCGTGGACGTTCAGTTGGCGGTCGAAGGTGACATCGGGGAGCGGGCGGTTCGGGTCGCTGGTCTGCCTCAGCAGGTCGGCCACGTCTTTGTGCGCGTAGAAGCGGGCTCCCTTGTAGAGAACCATCGCGCCGGTGTGATCGGCGTGGTGGTGGCTGTAGATCGCGTGGGTGACGGGCGACGTCGTCACGGTCGCGATAGCCCGCAGGATGTTGTTCCCGATGGTCGGCGGAGCGTCGACCGCGACGACTCCTTCCGCGGTTGTCACGAAGATCATCTGGTAGAGCCCGTCGGTCAGCCAGTACACGCGGTCCGCGATCTCCTCGACCAGGTACCCAGCCGCGGGAATGACCGGGCCCTTGGCCGCCGGCGGGACTGGCGCTGTAGTGCCCGGCGGGCAGTCGGGGGAGACCGAAGTTCCGGCGGACACGGTGGATGCGGCGGCCCTGGCCGTGCCCCGTGCGAGCAGTGGCGCCGCGGACATGGCAGCGGCTGCTAGCCCGGTGGATGCGATGAGGTTCCGGCGGCTCAGCAGTGACCGGGCCGCCTGGGTACCTGGTTCGGGTGTCGATGGGGTCATTCGGGTTCGCCTTTCCGGTGGAGGTGAGCTGCTGCGGTCTGATGGCTGTTGAGGATCTGCTTGCGCGTGCAGTGAACTCGACGGACGCGGAACGCCCTCGTGCCGTGAGATTCCCGGCCGCGGTTCCCTGCGGGTGAGCGAGACGGGCAATATAGCTTGCGCAAGCAAGTTTATAGATGCCTTGCTTGCGCGCGCAATATAGTAGCTGGAGCGGCCTTGCGGCCGGCCCGGAGACGCCAGGAGCGCCAGATAGAGACTGTGTCTGCGCAGCCCAGCAGTGCCGCCGGGGAGGTCGCTAGTTGTCCGTGCCCGTTGTTGCCCGGACCGACAGCCAATGTGAGAGCAGCCAGTGACCGTGAACGGACCCCGTAGGCCGACGACGCAGTCTCCCCGAGTCAGCGGAGAGCATCTGGGGGCAGAAGCCTGCGATATGGCAGATGCTCTGGCACGCCTGCATCAGCAAACCCAGCTATGGCAGTCATTTCTTGCTGTCCACCGGCAGATCGTCGAGCAGCTTGCTGATGAGATGCTGACCGAACACCAGCTCCCGCTGGAATGGTTCGACGTCCTCGTGCACCTCGCCGACCTGCCAGGCATGCGCGCGCGGCAGAAGGAACTGCGGGAGCGGATACTTCTCAGCGAAAGCGGCGTGAGCCGGCTGCTCGTGCGGATGGAGAAGGCCGGAGTCATCAGCCGCACTCCGGCCGACGACGACCTGCGCGGCCTGGAGATAGCCGTGACTGCTGCCGGCCAGGCCGCTCTGCTTGCTGCCATTGACTCGCACCTACAGCTGGTAGCGTCCCTGTTCACCCGCCGCCTGACCGCGACCGACCGCGCGGCGCTTGGCAAGGCACTGCCGAAACTCCTCGCTAAACACAGACCCGAGACCTAGAGCTTTCGGGAGAATTGGCTGTATGCCGCCCGCACGAGTTCACAGCTAGATGCTCGCGGTCCGTCTGCGGTTAGTCTCACTGGTGTGCTCTCTTGGCGGCACGGTCTGCGTTCAGCGGTGTGTTGCGTTGTGGCGGCGTTGCGTTCGCGGGCGTTTCCAGTGGTACTCACGTGCCGGTGGCCTGCGCTGGCCAATGCACGCCGCCGTATGAGTTGCAGGTGGATTTCCACCCGGAACCTCGGCGCGGACGGCAGGACTCCTCCGGTGCCTGCGGTCCTCAGGCCATGCCATCGCAAGCTGGCCTGACTGACCGAGCAGCCACCCACCACGCGTCCATCGAGATATCGGCAACGCTTTGTTACCAGGCGTAGTTCTCCGGGGCTGGCCGGTAGCCAGGGAAGATGCTGTCGAGCCGTTCAAGCGTGGCGTCATCAAGGCTGAGTGTCAGAGCTCGCTGCGCGTCCTCGAGTTGCCCGGCGGTACGCGGGCCAATGATCGGGCCGGTGACGCCGTCCTGATGCAGAAGCCAGGCGAGCGCGACGCTGCCCGGCTCTTCGCCCATCTCGTCGCACAGGTCCTCGTACGCCTCAATCTGCTCGCGGTTGCGTTCGATCGTTTGCTGTGCCCGGCCCGACAGCCGGCGGCGCCCTTCGCGTTCCTTCTTCAGCACTCCGCCGAGCAGTCCCCCCTGCAGCGGCGACCACGGGATGACGCCGACGCCATAGCAGATCGCGGCGGGCAGGACCTCAAGCTCGATGTCGCGGGTCATCAGGTTGTAGATGGACTGCTCGCTGACCAGGCCGAAAAAGTCACGTGCCGCCGCGGCGTCGTTGGCTCGCGCGATATGCCAGGCGGCGAAGTTGGACGAGCCGACATACAAGATCTTGCCTTGAGCGACCAGGACCTCCATGGCCTGCCAGATCTCGTCCCACGGTGTATCCCTGTCTACGTGGTGCATCTGGTACAGGTCGATGTGGTCGGTTTGCAGCCGACGCAGCGAGGCGTCGCATGCCCGCCGGATGTTCAGCGCGGACAGCTTGTCCTCATTGGGCCAGTCGCTCATCGCCCCGAATAGCTTGGTGGCCAGCACGGTGCGCTCGCGGCGCCCGCCGGCTGACGCGAACCAGTCACCGATGATCTCTTCGGTCCAGCCCGGATGGGCCTCGTCATTGTTCGCGACCTGGCCGGGCGGGCTGGACGCAACGCCGTACCGGTTCGCAGTGTCGAAGAAGTTGATGCCAAGGTCATGAGCCCGGTCCATGATCGCGTGCGCTTCCGCGGGCGGCGTCAGAGGGCCGAAGTTCATAGTGCCGAGGCACAGGCGGCTGACGCGGAGACCGGAACGGCCAAGATGGGTGTAGTCCATGATTCCAGCTTTTCATGCCAGTGCATGACTGGCACCGGGCTTACCCGTGCAATGGCGCGGCGCACATCGACGAGGGGCGACCGTCAGTTGATGTCGAACTCGTTGCCCTCGGGATCCTTCAGCGCGACCGCGTAGTGGTCCATGCCCCCCTCGAGTTCCTCGTTCAGGTCGCTGAGCAGCGTGGCGCCGAGATCACACAGCCGCAGGGCCTCGGCGTCCACGCGCTTCTTGCGGGTCTCGATCGGGAGGTCTCGTCCGCCGCTGGCGTGGATGTCGATGTGGAGCCGATTGTTAGTGGACTTGCGGTCGGGCACGACCTGGATCCAGATGCGAGGTCCGGCGCCATCCGGATCGATGATGCAGTCCGTCCCCCGGCCGAGCCAGGACTCGGGCAGTCCGACGTCGCGCCGCCAGTCGTCCCAGGTGGCGAAGTCGGCCGGCGGCGGCTCGAGCACGTAGCCCAAGGCCTCGGCCCAGAAGCGGGCCAGCGGCTCCGGGTGGCCGACGCAATTAATGACGAGCTGGTATCGGACAGCCATGCGTCTCCTCAAGTCAGGCCGCGGCGTCGCCGGACGGCCCGGCAAGTATGCCGAGAGCCTACGACAGCCCGGCGCGTCTAGCACCCGGCCGCCTCACCATCGCGCGCTCCGCGACGAACCGCTCGCCGTCCCTCACTCCAGGCCCGATGGAGTCCGGGTCGTCGGAGATGGTAGCCATAACGAGCAAGCTACGGCAGCGGGTGTTGCCGCGACCTTGCTCAGCCTCGGCAGGGCGCCAAACGACATTGACCCAGCTGTCGCGTTACCCCTCGCGTGGTACGCGATCCGAGATCACCGCATCCATGGGTGTACTGCGGAAGTACTGTTCACACCGGTCGTGCCGTGCTGGCCACCGCTTTCCGCTCGTTCAGCGCGGCCGGGACTGCGGTCAGGATCAACGCGCCAGTAAGCGCGAACGCCGCTGGGTAACCGGAGCGACCGCAGATCAAGCCGAAGACGGCCGGACCGGTGCCGTACCCGGCGTCGTAGGCGAAGTTCCACAGCGCGCTAGCCCTAGCCTCGGGCTGCTGCTCGATCAGCAGCGCGAACGTCGCGTTCTCGAGTACTCCGAACCCGGCACCGAACAGCGCCATGCCCGCGAAGATCGCGACGGGCGAGCCCAGCATCGTCATCGTGGCCATGCCGATCGCGGCTACAGCGAGAGCCGGAATGAGAAGCCGGGCGTGACCGTACAGGTCGCCTCGCTTGCCGGCTTGCCACCGGCTGAGCGTGGCCACAATCGCCTGCACGAGTAGAGCTGTCGAGCAGAGGTTGCTGGGGATTCCCTTCGCGAGCGGCAAGAACGAGTCGAGCACGCCGGCCGCGATGGTGACGGCGGCGAAGATGAGCGGCAGCCGCAGCACCGGGCGCGCCGTTCCCGCGGAGCTGCGGCCGCGATGCTTCAGCGTGGCGCGGGCGGTACGGCGCGCCGCGCGGTCGGCGGGCAGCCAGCGGATCACCGCCAGCGGTAGCAGGCCGGCAGCGGCCGCCATCGCGGCGGCCGTACCAGCCAGGTGATGTCCGGCGAGCCAGACTCCGGAAGGCAGCGCGATTATGGCCGGCACACCCGAGACGATGCCGAGTAGGCCGAGTCCTTCGCCGCGCCGCTCGGGAGGCAGCAGCTTGGCGGTGAGCGCGCCAGTTACGACGCCGCACAGGCCGAAGCCGAACCCGCGCACCAGGCTGATGCTCAGCATGACGTCCTGAGGCTCGTGCATGATCAATGCCAGGGCTGGCGTGCCGAGCAGTACTGCTCCTGCAGAGAGCACGATGCCGTAACCGAACCACCTGATCGCTGTCGCTGCGACGGCCTCGGCAGCCACGGTGCCGAGCAGCAGGGACCCGGTGGTCAGGCCGGCACCAGAGCTTCCGGCGCCGGTCGCTGCCGCCAGCATCGGCATCACCGACAGCAGCAAGAAGAAGCTGGTGAGCGACGCGAATTCGGCCAGAAACGTAACTCTCAGCGGCCCGCTGAGGAGCCGGGACGAAGCCGCGGAGCCAGATTGTGCCTGCGTCAAGGTGCTCATAGCAAGCACCGTAGAAGCCAGTCGGCACACTGGTAAGGTCCGATTTCATGGCGGTTGAGTGGTCCGGTTTGAGTCCAGGGCTGCTGGTGCGGCTCGACCGTTCGGTCAGCCAGCCGCTCCGCACCCAACTGGAGGCGACCCTGCGTGAGGCGATCAGGGATGGTCGGCTTCGTGCCGGGGAACGGCTGCCGTCCTCCCGGGAGCTGGCCCGTGAGCTGGGCGTTTCCCGCGGCATGGTGCAGGAGTGCTACGGGCAGCTGCTGGCAGAGGGATATCTGACCAGCCGCACCGGGTCCGCTACCCGCGTCGCGCACATCAGCGGCCAGCAAGCCGTCGACCCGCCCGCGGCCGGGCCGGCCATGGTCTCGCCCGGGCGCGTCCGCCCGCCGATGAGAGTCGACTTCCGGCCGGGCGTACCGGACCTGTCCAGCTTCCCGCGCACCGACTGGGCCTGGGCCATCAAGCAGGCGTGCACCGAGGCGGCCTCCGCGGAGCTCGGATACGGCGATCCGCGCGGCAGCTCGGCACTGCGCGAGGTCCTCGCCGGTTACGTGCGGCGAGTACGCGCCGCCGCTGCCAGTCCCGAGGGGATGATCATCAGCACCGGCTTCGCGCAAGGAATCAACCTGGTACTAGGCGCCCTGGCCCGCCAAGCCGACGTGACCTGCGTTGCATTCGAAGACCCTGGCTACGGCACCGCGCAGGCGGACGAAACAGTCCGGGCAGCCCTGGCGATCGGTATCGCCGTCACCTATGTGCCGGTCGACGAGCAAGGCCTCGTGGTCGGCGAGCTGGCGGCCAGCGGAGCGCAGGCTGTTGTGGTCACCCCGGCGCACCAGTCTCCTACCGGGGTGGTCCTGTCTCCGGCACGGCGGCACGCCCTGACTGCCTGGGCGCGGGGCGATGGCGGGTACGTGATCGAGGACGACTACGACTCGGAGTTCCGCTACGACAAAGAGCCTGTCGGGGCGCTACAGGGACTAGCCCCAGAACAGGTCTTCTTGCTAGGCACTGCCAGCAAAGCACTTGCGCCTGCGGTCCGCCTCGGCTGGGTTCACGCGCCGTCCGCGCTTTCTGCCGCCGTCGCTGCGGAAAAGCAGATGAGCGACCGCGGCTCTTCGACGCTAGACCAGCTCGCCCTGGCCACCCTGCTGACGACCGGCCGGTACGACCGCCACCTGCGGCGGATGCGCACTGTCTACGCCGCCCGCCGGACCGCCCTGACCAACGCTTTCGCCAGACACGTCCCCGGAGTCGAGCTCACCGGCCTCGCCGCCGGATTCCACGCCGTCGCGCCGCTGCCACCTGGAGCCGACGAGACCGCTGTGATCGCAGCGGCCCGTGAACGGCAGATCGGGCTGCACGGCATCAGCGGCTACCGTGGTCGCCCTGACATTGCGGCGCCGCCGGGGCTGGTAATGGGCTTCGGCAACGTCAGCGAGCGATCCATCGAGCCCGCAATCGCGGCCGTCGCCGACCTGCTCCGCTGACGGGGGAAACAACCTGAGATCGGCATGGCCGAAGCCGGGATCAGCGGCAGCTTCGTAGATAACCTTCGGCCGTGATATTCCCGAAGATAGAACTGCACGTCCACCTCGAGGGCACCGTTCGTGCGAGCACGCTGCTGCAGATAGCTCGGCGCAACGGCGTCTCCCTGCCCGCCGACACCGTCGAAGGCCTGGCCGGGCTCTACGAGTTCACCGACTTCGCTCATTTCCTGCAAGTGTGGGCGTTTACCACTAGTGCTCTGCGCACCAAGCAGGACTTCCAGCAGGTGGTGCTCGACTACGCGGCGGAAGCAGCCCGGCACGGTGCCGTCTACCTGGAAGGGATCTTCTCCCCTTCCGAGCCGGTTGCCAGAGGGGCGAGCTACGAAGAGGTGTTCGACGGTTATTGCGACGGCGCTGCCGAGGCCTGGGAGCGGCATGGCGTGCGGGTACGGCTGACCCCGGAGGTCACCCGGGGATTTACAGTCGAGGAGGCGGAGCTGACTGCTAGGCACGCCGTTGCCAACGCGGGTCGCGGCGTGGTCGGCCTAGGGCTCGGCGGCAGTGAGGCGCAGTTCCCGCCCGAGCCGTACAAGCGGGCGTTCGCGATTGCCCGCGAAGGCGGTCTTGGGTCCGTCCCGCATGCGGGCGAGGCTGTTGGCGTAGTTTCCATCCGCGCCGCGCTCGACGTGCTCGGGGCTGACCGGCTCCGGCACGGGATCCGGGCAGTGGACGATCCTGGCCTGATGCGGGAGATCGCAAACCGCGGTGTGGTGCTCGATGTCTGCCCGATCTCGAATCTGCGCACCCGGGTGGTCCCCTCGCTGGCAGAGCACCCGCTGCCCGCGCTGGTCGCTGCCGGCATCGCCTGCTCGGTGTCCACCGACGACCCGGCCATGTTCGACACGGACCTGAGCGCAGATTATGCGGCCGCAGCCAGCATCGGCGTCTCTGCCGAGCAGTGCTTCGCGGCAGGTCTGCAAGGCGCGCTATGCGACGAGACCACGCGCGACGAGTTGCGTCGTATCAGCGATCGGTTCAGCTGGCGGCCGTGAATCAGGATGACGGCTTCGGCCGCCCCTGCTCGGTCCGGAGGCGCCGGGATGGTCCCTTGACTTGAAGCGCTTCAGGTTTTGCACGATAGGTGCATGACAACTGCCACCTTCGATCAGGCTGCTGGGCTGCCGATCCAGGAGGTCGCCCGCCGCACCGGGTTCAGCGAGGCGACGCTGCGGACATGCGCGCCTACCTCGACGGGGTCGCCGAGGTAGCGTACGGCAGCACCGCGCATGGTCGAGTTGTTTGCCGGTCACGCTCAGCGCCTCGAGGACGAACTCGCCGCGCTGCGCGTGCGGCACGCCTACGCCATAGCCAAGGCGGCGCTGTGGCAGGCCCGCGCTGATGGCAACAAGGCGACGGAGCAGAAGGCCGCGGCCGAGGTGCTACGGGTCATGGACCGGCTCCGCAACTATGACCGGGAGGGCCATCGATGACGAGGCTGGAAACGCCGTTTACGTTCCGCAGCACCACCAGCGACGTGCTCCAGGGTGTCGACCTATCGGGCAAAACCGCGCTGGTAACGGGCGCGAATGCCGGAATCGGCTACGAGACGGCCCGGGCTCTGGCCAGCGCCGGAGCTGCTGTCGTCGTGGCCGCTCGCCGCGATACCGCAGGACGCGACGCCGCAGCCCAGATCGCCGAGTCGACCGGCAACCCGAACGTCTCGCACGTCCGGCTCGACCTGGCCGACCTCGAATCCGTCGCGCGGCTACTATCGGCCTGGGATGACCCGCTGCACATCCTGGTCAACAACGCCGGCATCATGGCCGTGCCCGAACTCACCCGGACCGCGCAGGGCCACGAACTGCAGTTTGCGACCAACTACCTGGGCCACTTCGCCCTGACGCTCGGACTCCACGACGCGCTCGCAGACGCCGGCGGGGCAAGGATCGTGTCACTGAGCTCCAGCGCGCACTTGTACAGCCCGGTCGTGTTCGGCGATCTGGACGTCCGGTTCCGTCCTTACGATCCGCGCCGCGCGTATGCCGAATCGAAGACCGCCGCCGTCTTGCTTGCGGTGGGAGCAACCCGGCGCTGGGCGGGCGACGGCATCTACGCAAACGCGCTGAACCCTGGAGCTATCGCCACCGGACTCCAGAAACACACCGGAGGCCTGCAGACCCCGGTTGAGCGCCGCAAGTCCGTCGAGCAGGGAGCCGCCACCTCCGTGTTTCTTGCCGTATCCCCGCTAGCCGAACGAATCGGCGGACGCTACTTCGAAGACGTCAGCGAAGCGGAAGTACGCACAGAAAGTCCCGGCATGTTCGGATCCGGTGTCGCCGACTACGCCCTGGAACCCCGGTATGCCGAACTGCTCTGGCAAGTAGCCACCGAGATGCTCGCGCCCACCTCTCTTCCGGTCCGTCTCACTGCCGGGTAACAGAGCGTTATTAAAGTTGAGGACATGAACACTCCAACCAACCCGGTCATTACTGGGGTGCATCACGTTTGTCTGACCGTCACAGACCTCGACGCCAGCATGAACTGGTACCAGCAGCTCTTCCAGGCCGAGCGGTGGCCTGGGCAGCTTCCGCATTACGCCAGGGAGGAGACCGGATTTGCGGAAATGCTCGCCGATCCGCACACCGGCTTGCTTATCGGCCTGCACCATAACAAAGCTAACCAAGGCGAGAAGTTCGAGGAGAGCCACACGGGCCTCGATCACATCTCGTTTCAGGTCGCTGACCGCGCGGCGCTGGAAGCGTGGATGGACCGGCTCGATGAGCTCAACATCGGGCACACCGGCATCCGTCGCCGGCCAAACGGGCCGTACTCCACGGTCGTGTTCCGCGACCCCGATAACAACCAGCTTGAATTCGCAGCTCCGACACCTCCCGATGGGGATTCTTAGCTCCGGCTCAAAGGACACGCGGCGGCGTACCGCATCTGGCACGCGCCACGGTACTGCGGGCTGGCCGCCCTGACCGGGTGCAACCTCGGCAGGGTGAGCCGGCTGGAATCTGGTGAGCGGCCAGCGCTCTAGCTCAGCCAGCCGACCGGCTCGGGTCGAGGCTCTTCCTGTGCTGCTGCGGGCAACGGCCGTATCCGGTGTCGGACAGATGCCAGTGCCGGTGACAGTAGGCGGCGTCGCATTGCTCGCAGAATCCCGCATCGTCATACAGCCCAGCCGCGTGCACCTGCTGGAAGCGGTACGGCCGCCGGAATGCCTCGATGATGATCTGCGCGCGGTCGGCGCTGACCATATCGCCAGCCCAGCCGTTACCGCCAGTGACACCTGCGAACATCAGGTACCACTGCGCCGGATCGCGGTGCTGCTCGAAGGACTGGCGGTGCTTACGGCTCCAGCGCCGCCAGCGGGCCGGAAGCTGGCCGGGCGCCACGACTTCGACCCGTGCCGCGACCTCACCGCAGGTCGCGCACAACGGTTCGGCCAGAATCCCGACAGCCATGAAGCTGATTATGGTCGGTCGCGCCGTCCGTCGCTTGACTCGCTGTCTTCTTGGGCCGACTTGATCGTCCAGAACTGGACAAGTGCAAGGAGGGCGAAGGCGAGGATCACGATCGCCACTGGCTGACGGCTCCGATGGCTCGCACTGCTGGCGCTAGCCAAGAAGAGCCCGTAGAGAATCGCCCCGCACGCTGGCAACGCCATCAGGCCAAAGGCCTTCGGCGCATAGGCCGGACCACGGAAGATTTTGGTGCGAGCATCCCAGGGCAGTGTCTTCGCCCCGTACAGCGTTGCCGGCCAGCGCATGCGGCCTGGCTGCCAGGTAGCCCTGTCTGGGTTGTGCGCCGGTCTGCGTGTCGTCAAGTGATCCGGCCCCGCTTGTCGTCATGAATCTTGGCTCCAGCGTCCCGACGGAGTTGAACGCCCGGCGGTGATAATTGGCGGCGTGGACGGGTTAGTTGACCTTGATGCTGTGGCGGCGGATCTGACGCGACGTCGCTCGGCTCCGGGACACCGCCAGCGCATGTGAGGATGCTCAGATGACACCTCGCGTGCCTGCCGTCGATCCTGCCGTTCTTGCCTGGTGGTGCATGGAGCATCTCGGCAGCCCGCCAGCGGATGAGATCTTCAGATCCGGGTTCCTGTCTGCAGTCATAGGGCTCCGGCTGGCTGACGGCCGGGAGGTCGTAGTCAAGGTTCGTCCGGACTCGCCGCGGATAGCGGCATGCGTCGACGTCCAGCGCCGCATGTTCCTGGCCGGTTATCCGTGCCCCCGGCCGCTCACCGGCGCCGTCCCTTTCCTCGACGACGTCGCAACCGCGGAAGCCTATGTCCCTGGCGGCGCCGCACTGCCGGGTGCGGACCATGCGGCCCGAGCCTTCGCTGAAGCGTTCGCGTGGCTGATCCGGCTGGCCCCCCGGCCGGCCGAGGTGTCCACTCTCGACCCGCCACCTTCGTGGGCGGCTTGGAACCACGCCGAGGACGGACTGTGGCCGTGTCCGGAAGACCCTGACGTCGGCCTCAACGAGGTGGCCGGTCCGGAGTGGATCGACGATGCCGGGCGCCGTGCCCGTGACCGGCTGCGAGCCTGCGAGTCCGAAACTGTGATCGGCCACTGCGACTGGCTCGCCGGCAACCTGCGCTGGAGCGGGAGACGAGCTACTGGTGGTGCACGACTGGGACAGCATGACCGCTGACAGCGAAGCCGTCCTCGTCGGCTTCGCCGCCGCGTTGTATTCGACCGTCACCGCGGACGAGCCAGCCACCGTCGAGGACACTGAGCGGTTCCTCGTCGCGTATTGCCATGCGCGTGGCCGGGAGCTCAGCGCCGGCGAACTCGAACGGTCGTGGGCGGCCGGCGTCTGGACCAGGGGCTACGACGCCAAGTATCAGCACACGATCGGCCAGCCCATCACCTCGCTGTCGCAGAATGAGGCCCGCGAGCGCCTCCGTCGTGCCGGGACCGGCTCGCGGTGGCCATAAACGGCGCGCTACGGATCCCGCAAGCGAGGCCCGGTGCCCCGATTATGAGGGGTCAATGGTCAGCGTGGCGCGGCCCGAGGGCCTGACGGCAGGTGGCCTTAGCCGTTGAGCGGGGACATGTCCGTGTAGCGGTCGCCGGCCGGCGGGCGGATCGCGGCAAGGCGGGCAAGGTGATCCGGGCTCAGCACAAGGTCGGCGGCGGCGGTGTTCTCCTCCAGCCGCGAGACCCGCTTGGTGCCGGGGATCGGTACGATGTCGTCGCCCTGGGCGAGCAGCCACGCGAGGGCCACCTGTGCGGGAGTCGCGCCAACCTCGGCTGCTACCGCCTCGACCTCCGCGACGATGCGCAGGTTCTGCTGCAGGTTCTGTTGCGCGAAACGGGGATTGCTGGCTCGGAAGTCGCTGGCGTCGAGCTGGTCCGTCGAGCGGATCTGGCCGGTCAGGAACCCGCGGCCCAGTGGTGAGTAGGCCACGAAGCCGATGCCGAGCTCGCGCACCAGCGGCAGGATCTCGGCTTCGGAGTCCCGCGTCCACAGCGAGTACTCGGTCTGCAGCGCGGTGACTGGGTGCACCGCATGTGCCCGGCGGAGCGTCTGGGGCGCCGCCTCCGACAGGCCGATGTGCCCGACCTTGCCCTCTTGAATCAGCTCGGCCATCGCGCCGATGGTGTCCTCGATCGGGGTGCTCGGATCGACACGGTGCTGGTAGTAAAGGTCGATATGGTCGGTGCCTAGCCGGCGCAAGGATCCCTCCGCGGCGATCCTGACGTTCTCCGGCCTGCTGTCCAGCCCTCGCTGCTCGCCGTCCCTGCGGGAGATCAGCCCGAACTTGGTGGCCAGCACGACCTGATCGCGGCGGCCGGCGATCGCCCGGCCCACCAGCTCCTCGTTGAGGTACGGGCCGTAAGCCTCGGCGGTGTCGACGAGCGTGATGCCCAGCTCGAGGGCCCGCTGGATCGTGCGGATCGACTCGGCGTCATCGACGTTCGCTCCGGTGTAGAAGGCGGACATGCCCATAGTGCCCAGGCCGAGCCGGGAAACATCGAGTCCGCCGAGCGAAACGTGCTTCATCATGACCTCCTGGATGTGCTAGATGCCGGTGCCTTCGGTTCGCTTGCCGTGTAGTTATTGGTGGGCGGGGTCGGCTGCGGTCCCGCCGTGTCGGTGGTCCCAGGCTTCTTGGATGGGCGGGTAGATCAGTTCGTGATCGCGGGGCAGCGATGCTTTGATATGCCGGGTCCGGTCGTCGGCGAGCACCTCGGTCTGGCCGGCCTCGACGGCGTCGAACACCTGCCGGACAACGGAGGCGGGGCTGACCTTGGGCGCGTCGAACCGGGCGGCCATGTCGGTGTCGATGAAACTGGCGTGGACTGCGACGACCAGGGTGCCATTGGCGGCCAGCTCGATACGGATGCCGTTGGTCAGCGCCCACTCCGCGGCCTTGGAGGCGCCGTAAGAGCCGTTGACCGGATTGGTGAACCAGCTGACAACCGACAGCATGTTGACCAGCGCCCCGCCGCCGTTGGCCGCCAGCACCGGTGCGAACGCCCGGCACATCGCCAGCGTGCCGAAGTAGTTGGTCTCCATCTCCAGCCGGGCGCCGTCCATGCTGGCCGCGCCGATCAGCGGGCTGAGGGCCATCGCCCCGGCGTTGTTGACCAGCAGGCTGACATCGGCGCACTGGCTGGCAACGCGCGCGACGCTTACCGGATCGGTGATGTCGAGCGCGACGGGTGACACGCCAGGCTCGGTCACGGCACCGGGGTCGCGGGCGGCTCCGTACACCGTTGCCGCACCCCGCCCGACCAGCTCCCTGGCGAATTCCCGGCCAAGACCGCGCCCAGCGCCCGTGACCAGCGCCACCGCTCCTTCAACCCGCATGCCTTCCCCCTCGGTGCCGAGCACGCCAGCTCCCGAGCGGCCGCTACCCGTCATCCCGCCCGGATGCCGACGACGCCCGCTCGCCTGCAAATCCCCACCTCTATACCCTCCAGCTGAACCGCCCGCCCATCGGCGCCAGGTCAGCCCTGCGGCCGAACTCCATCCCCTCAGAGGTTGCTCATCGCGAACGCCAGGTAGACCGGGATTCCATCTGCTGCGCCTCAGCGAGAACGCGTCCTGACGTGACGTTGGTCAATAGCCCAGGGTTCAGGCCGAACGAGTAAGCTTAAGTATTGACTTGACTATTATCAGTCGGCGCGCCCATGCTTAAGCTCATGCTTAACCAAGTAGCCGGCCTGGACCGAGTGTTCCAGGCTCTGATCGACCCCCGCAGGCGGTTCATGCTGGATCGGCTGAGGCAGGGGGCCGGCATCGGTGACTCAGCTGGGCAAATCGCTGACGATGTCGCTGGCGGCTCTCGTCCGGCACGGTCAGGTGCTTGAGGCCGCCAGCCTGTTCCGGTCACAGAGGGCCGGACACGCACCTGCCGTCTCAACCCGCCGGAGCCGACCGACCTGAGGAGAAGAAATGACCGAGCGGAACTGCCCCGGATGCGTGAAGCGCTGAATGCCGATCAACCGACGAGAAAGGCAATGGGCATGGACGGCGAAAGGCGCATAGACGTGTCGGTCGCCAGGCCGATCACTGCGCACGCGGCGGAGATCTTCCGGATACTGGCCGTCCCGGCGAACCATCCGGCAATTGACGGCTCGGGCATGTTGCGCGCCATCCACGATGAACGGGTGCTCGGCCGGGTCGGCGACACGTTCACGATGGCGATGTACCTGCCGGCACTCGGCGACTACCTGATGCTCAACCGGGTAATCGCCATCGAGCACGACCGGAGGATCATCTGGGAGCCGACGCCTGGCGACGCGGTAGCCTCGCAGAACGCCGAGCTGCCGATAGGCGCATCACAGGGATACAGCTGGGGCTTCCAGCTCCAAGCTGACGGTGACACGACGATCGTCACCGAGATATTCGACTGCACCGAAGCAGCCCAGAGCATCCGCGACGCCGTACAGGACGGGCAAGTCTGGGTCAAGGCAATGCGCCAGACACTCGAACGACTGGCCTCGCTGGTCGAGCGCATGTAGAGCCGGCGCTCAGCTCGGCCGAGACCTGGACCGCCAAGCGCCGCCGCCGCTGGGATGCACGACAGCCACAACGATCAGCTCGACAGCACTCTGGAGAAGAAATGACCGAACGCAGCATCAGCCACGCCACCTTCGTCATCGAGCGCAGCTATCCCGCGCATCCCGCCAAGGTCTTCGGGGCCTGGTCCGATGCCGCTGCCAGGGAGATCTGGATGGACGACCCGGACTACAAGTCCGACGGCAGCAAATATGAGCTCGACTTCCGGGTGGGCGGACATGAGCGCTTCAGCGGCATCACGCCCGACGGTGGGACGTACCGCTACGAGGGCGTGATCTACGACATCGTGCCGGACCAGCGGATCGTCTACAGCTATGAGATGTATGCCGGCCGGGACCTCGGCTCGGTCTCGCTGGCCACTGTCGAGATCGCCGCCGACGGCACCGGCACAAAGCTCACGTATACAGAGCAGGGTGCGTTCCTGGACGGCATCGAGAAGCCCGAGGACCGGCAGAAACTCGGTTGGATGTTCGACAACCTCGGCACCTACCTCGCGTCCCCGGCCGGGCAGTAACCGCAGCCGATAACAGACCGGTGGGCTGCGCCGTCCTGCGCAGCGGACTGCTCGACGAACTCACTATCGAGTTAGTTCCCGCGCTGCTCGGCCGCGGCATCCGTTTGCTCGACGGCCTGGAGCCAGACGCCGCAGCCATGGAAATCGTCCGCGTCGTCGATGCTCCCGGCGTGACGCACCTGCCCTATCAGATCCTCAAGTAGCAGACAGCCAGAGCAGCGCCCTAGCCTGCTGTCGTCCGACTCATAATCCAGGACGGCAGCACTGGGTGAGTAGTCACGGCAATGGCTTACGCGCCGACACGAGCGAGCGCTGGAGGAACTCCAGCTGATGCAGCAGCATGTTCTCGGCCACGGCCTCATCGGCGGGCATGTGCGTCGTCCGGGGGAGCGGCAGCACCTCGTGCGGTCGGCCGGCGGCCAGCAGCGCCGCGGAGAACCGGAGGGTGTGCGCGGCGAACACGTTGTCGTCGGCTAGGCCGTGCACTAGCAGAAGCGGCCGCCGCAGTGACGCGGCCTCCAGGATCGGCGAGCAGCGGTCATACGCCTCAGGGTGCTCGTCCGGATGGCCGAGATGGCGTTCCCGCCAGTGGGTGTCGTACAACCTCTGATCTGTCACCGGTGCCCCCGCCACGGCGGCGTGGAAAACATCCGGCCGGCGGAGCACGGCCAGCGCCGCGAGGAATCCGCCGAACGACCATCCGCGGATGGCGACTCTGGTCAGGTCCAGGGCCGGGTTTGCGGCCGCTGCCTCCTGCAGTGCGGATACCTGGTCCTCTAGCACTGGCCCGGCCAGGTCCAGGTAGATCTCTCGCTCCCAGGCCGGCCCGCGGCCTGGCGTGCCGCGTCCGTCGACCACCAGCACCGCGAATCCCTGCTCCGCGAACCACTGCGACACGTAACTTTCGTGCCAACCAGCCTGGGCGGCGATCACCTTGGCCATGGCCGGACCACCGTAGGGATCCATCAGCACCGGCAGCGGGCCGTCCTCCGGCTGGTACCAGGATGGCAGGAACAGGGCGGTCCGCAGTTCGCGCGGGCCGAGCCTCAGCATTCGCTGCCGGGGCTCCAGGCTGGGTCTTTCGGCATAACTGCTGATCTCGATGTCGACATGTCCCTCGCGCCGGACACTGACCTGGCTGCCGAGGCGGTCCAGGCTGCCGGACTCGAGCACGGTCACCCCGGCCCGCATCGTGCCGGAGTAGATGCCCGGCCCGTCGCTCACCCGGCGCAGCCCGGACTCTGCTTCCCAGGCCCACAGGTGCAGTTCGGTCGGCTCGTTCGA
The DNA here is from genome assembly GCA_963831615.1 of uncultured Actinomycetota bacterium. GTDB lineage: Bacteria > Actinomycetota > Actinomycetes > Streptosporangiales > Streptosporangiaceae > JAJYUU01. The sequence continues at coordinate 387,096 of CAWHQU010000015.1, forward strand.
AGCGGCGAACACCACCGTCTCGCCGTCGATGGCGAGAACCGAGTCCAGCTGCAGGCCGGGCGGGTTGACCGGCTGACCGTCGGCCAGCAGCCGGCGGGTGTCCTCGCTGTCGGCACTAGTCAGCAGGAGACCGGCGGCGGTTCTGGCGGGCAGGCCGCGGACTAGTTGTACCCAGCAGTCGTCACGCTGCTCAGCGAGAGTCCGGGTGGCGCCGGTTGCGGCGTCGATGTCGAGCAGCACGACGTGCCTCTGGTTGCGGCTCTGGACTGACGCGTACGGCCCGAATGCGTCCCAGTCGGCGGTGGTCAGGTACTCGAACCCGGCCGTGTCCCAGTCCACTGCCGTCAGCGCCGCCGGGCTGTCGCCGGTGAGGTCGGCGATCCAGAGGCTGACCTCGGCATTCGCGGAACCCGCTGCGGGATAAGCGAACGCGGTCGGCGGGCTGGCCGGGTTGGCCGGATCAGCGATAAACCAGTGCTGCACGCCACTGGTGTCCACCCTCGCGAGCAGAATCTGGCGGCCGTCCGGTGCCCACCAGTAGCCCCGATCGCGGTGCATTTCCTCCGCGGCTACGTGCTCGGGAAGCCCGAAAGTGACCTCGTCGCCATCGGGCGCGGCGATGATCCAGTCGGGGCCGTCTCCGTCGGCGGGTACGACGTGCAGCGCCCCATCGCTGACGTAAGCGATGCGCTCGCCGGCTGGATCCGGGCGGGGATCGATCGCCGGCTCGGCGGCCGCAGTGATGCGGCGCACGACCGGGCCCGCGTCCTCGTGCCCGGCCGGCCGAACCGTCCAGAGCTGGCCGGAAAGGGCGAAAACGATCAGCTGGCAGGCTTCGTCGGTGGTGTAGCCGACGATGCCCGAGGACATCTGCCGCGCGCGCTCACGCCGGATTTGCTCCTGCGGCGAGAGTTCCTCATCCCGCCCGGCCAGCAGCACCAGCGGATCAGCCAGCAGGCGCTCGGTTGCCGTCGCGACGTCCAGGGCCCACAGGCAGTTCACCGGGTCGGTCCCGCCGCGGCTTCGGAGAAAAAGAACCGTGCCGCCGTCGGGTGACACCTTGAACTGGCTGGGTGTCCCCAGGAGGAAGCGCCTGGTGCGGGCTAGCTGCCGGGGGAGCGCCCGGAGCCAGCAGCCCGGGCCGGACGCGACGGCCGGGTTGGACGGACCCGGCGGCGTGGGCTGTGCTGATCGGCTTGGCGGACCGGGCGTGGCGGGCGGACCAGGCGGAGTAACGGGCATAACGTGCACTCTGCCATGGCCGCGTCGGTGCTCCGAAGGATTTTCCCGGGAGTTCGGCCTCCCCCCGGCCGGCCTGTGGGTCGGCCGGTATGCCGGTTCAATCGCAGCTTTCCGGCCGGGACCCGCGGGGCGATAAGGGGCTTGAGAAGTGGGACATCGTTGCGGTCCTGCTATTCGCACGGCTTGGATCCGCCAGTTCCGTACAGGCGTATAGGTCAGCGCCGGAAAGCTCATTATCCGCAGGGGTGGTGGGTTCCCACCCGCACCGTCACCTATTTGCAAGATTTGTGCGGTCACCTGGGACACTGCTTCCCGCGAACCTTGCGGTCAGCTTAAGGTCTGCCCGCGCGGAGCGACCTGTCGGCAAGCTACCGGCTTGATCCCAGCGCACTTCCAGCGCCGGTCGTCATCTTGAGACTAATAACATCAATGAGAGGAGCACAGCCAATGCCTTCTCGAAAACTCACCAAGTTCATCGTCGTCGGAGTCGCGGCGATTGCAATCGGGGGCTGTTCCTACGGGACCGTCAGCGCAACCACGGGCAGCGGCTCGTCCAGCGTGCCCAGCAGCGGCTCGTCCACTGCCAGCGGCGGTTCCGGATCCGGTTCCGGTTCCAACGCCCGGAGCGGTCCGGAACCGGGCGGATCAGCTGGCACGGTCAGCAGCACATCCACGTCAGGCTTCACCCTGACGACAGCCGCAGGTCAGAAGGTGACCATCAACGACACGTCCTCCACGACCTACAAGAACGGGACGAGCCCGGCTCCGGCGAGCGTCGTGGCAACAGGCCAACCCGTCCTCGTACTGGGGACGGCCGACAGCACGACCATCACCGCCACCGAGGTCATCGCACACCCGCCTGCCACCACATCCTCGACTGCGTCGCAGGTGATCGCCTTCTCCAGGGGTACGGCGAAGCCGACAAAGACCATCGGCCAGATCCCGGCGGACTACACCCAGGGACAGGGCACAATTGCCACCGGAACGGTGGCGGACAAAGCAACCGAGGCATCGCTGACCGCCTACCCGGGGGGCATCGTCGACCGAGTCGTGGAGCTGAGCAACGGCGACTACGAAGTCCACAACATAGGCGTCAATTGGCCGCACCACGTCTTCGTCAACCAGGACTTCCAGGTTATCGGCGCCAACGGCTAGCTGACGGCGGCTTTCAGCTCATCAGCTCGGCTTCGTCGAAAGCCATTCTGATGTCCTTCGATATTGCGCGATCCAGGCCGAAACGAATGCACGATCAGCACTGCTCGTCGCCTGACGCCGTCTTCACCGTCCGCAGATATGAAGACCTGGCAAAGCCTACGGCTCCGGCTTACCGCGGAGTGGGTTTAGTCTGAGCGCAGGTGCGGACAACGCGCTGATTTCGGACTGGAGGATGCTCGGGAGCGGCGCGGCCGCCACGCGCGAACCTGGCCGCGCCAATCAAGAGCCACGCTGACGATCGGCCAGGACAGGCCGACAGGCGGCCCAGCGCGGCCAACGTCATTCACATGCCGAGGAGCGGACGTCGCTGCGTGTCCGGTCATCTGCCACTCGCACGGCTACTCGCACCTGCGAGCGTCAGACGACGACGGCGATGATTTGCACCCGACTGCACCGTGTGCGGTGCCGTCGGGCGGTGCTCCTGATGTGGATTCCAACCACTGTGCCCGCTGGGACGTCATATACGTGTCCACAGCGGACAACACGTGCAAAGGAAGAGCTGAGGTGGCTCGAGGATGAATATTTCATTCGGCAGGGTGATCGCGTTAGCTGCCGTCCCCGTACTTCTAGCGGTGGGGGTTAGCGCAGCAGCAGCGGCGCCGGCGAGCGGGAACCCGCCGCCGACGGGATTCGAAGCGCAATCGGCGAGCTTCGTGTCAGCGCGGACTGGGTTCGTGCTCGGTACTCGGCAGTGCAGCGAGCTTCCATGCACGGCCCTACTGGAGAAGACCGTCAACGGCGGCGCTACCTGGACCAAGGTGCCCGGACCCGCTGTATCGCTGGTGCCCAGTTTCACCACCTCACCGGCATCTGCGGTGAGCTCGGTGCGGTTCGAGAACGCGAACGACGGCTGGCTGCTCGCCCCCGGTCTGTGGGCTACTACCAACGGCGGCAAAAAGTGGCACCGGGTGAAGGCTGTTCCCGGCGAGATCATCGACCTGGCCGTATCCGATGGTGAGGTGTATGCCTCGGCAGAACCGGCGACCGGCGGCCTCGATCGGGCGCGGCTGTACGAAAGCCGGGTCGGCAGCAGCAAGTGGAGACGTGTTCCCAAGGTGGCACCGCAAAACCTGCTGACGGTATTCGGCCACTCCGTCTGGGCCGGCAGCGCTAATGGCGTCACGCCGGGCCTGTGGACCTCTACTGACAGCGGCAGGCACTGGTCCAGGCTGTCCTTCCACTGCCCGAAGATCGCGCTGTCAGCTAGTCCCCTGGCGGCCGCGTCGAGCTCCGACGTCGCGATCGCGTGCTCGGATCAGGGCTACCCGCAGCCTGGGCTCAGCGTCAAGGAAGTCTTCACCTCCAAAAACGGCGGCCGCACCTTCCACCTGGCCGGTCAGCCGCCCGAGGCAGGTCAGGTATACGGATTGGCTATGCCGCCGGGGAAGCCGCGAGTGATCACGCTCAACGCGGCCAGCGGCGCAAGCTACCTCTACCGGTCGGCCAACAGCGGCAAGACCTGGCAGGAGCACGTGTACTACGACGGGGGCGTCGGCTTCAATGACCTGGCGTATGTCACCGCCACTACCGGTTACGTGATCCACTTCATGGGCAGCCCGGTCATCGCCAACAGCGACGGCCTGATGAAGACCACTAACGCGGGCCGGACCTGGAAGAACGTGACCATCCACTAATTCACCCCTTGATTCACGCAGTCGGGCGCCGGCCCCGTCGTATCACGGATCCGGCGCCCCGTAGCGTGGCCTGGCATGGCCTAGGGCCGTGCCAGGCCGAAAGCAACCGCGAGCAGCAGAGCATCACCATCCACTACTCCTGGACCGGATCGCCGCCGCCCTGGACGCCGACCTCATCGTCGAGATCGCGCCACACGCCACGTAGCACTCGGCGCAACTGCCGATGACCGGACGAGCGGAAATGGATCCGGTTGGGGCCTACTCGTGGTCACTAGCGGCTGGTCGGGAGTCGAGGTACTCCTGGAGCCGTGCGAACAGGTGAGCGATCGCTTTGGTGTCGTCTTCCAGCCATGACGGTTTGATCACTCGGTCACGCTCGGGGAAGACCTCATGCAGCAAGAGGCTGGGCCAGGCGAAGTTACTAATCGCGTGGTGCTGGGGCGCTGGCCGGACCAGAGAAGCGGAGAGGCGTACGGCGCGTGTTGCCGGTAGTTGAATCGGTCTGCCGGGAGGTGGACGGTCGTGCTCAGGTGACCGGAGCCAGTGGCTGCCAGTCGGGCTCGGTGCCGGTCGTCAGCGCTCCGGCAATGATCGGCCCGACAGTCGGCGGAGAGTAGATGTAGATCTTCGGCGTGCCGTGCACGTTCTTGACGTAGGCCCAGTAGGTGCCTGAGGGCGAGTACACGGCCTCGTACGCGCCGTGCAGTACGGGCGAGGATCCGATCGTCAGGTTGATTCCCTGATGAGTGCAGTGACCGCCCGAGCATTTCTGCTGCGTGGTGAGCGCGTTGACGCTGAACAGCGGGCTGTTCGGGTACCAGTCCGGGTCCAGCTGCCGGATCGGTTTGGTCGTCGCGCCTTCTCCGCTCGGGAAGCCGTTGCGGTAGTCGGACTGGGCGCCGAATCCGAGGGCGTCCAGGCAGTAGGAGCTGCTGGCGCACCGCGGTGCTGTCGCCCCTTCGAAGATGATGAAGGATCCGTAAGTCATGCCAGTGGCGTCCCGCGCCCAGGCCCAGGCGACCGCTGCCGGCAGCGCCGTCACCTTGATCTGGCGCCTGGTTGGCTGTTCGGAATTATACGGAGTGCTGAAAGTTGCGAACCTGTGCTTCACGGTGTCGTACCTGGTCAGGTAGCCATAGCCGGCACCCTTCTTGGTCTTGACGAAAGCGAGGTAGCGGCCGTTGGGAGACCAGGACGGGCGGGCATCGGTGTAAGCGGGCGCTTGGCTGGTGATCCGCGTCTTGTGGCTGCCGTTCGCGTCCATGATCCACAGGTTGCCCTTGTCCAGGTATGCCAGCTGCCGGCCGTTCGGCGACCAGCGCGGTCCTGAGTCATGCCCGGTGTGCGTTAGCCGGACTACCGTCGAGCCGGGAGTGGTGCTCTCGGGGTTGATCGTGTAGATGTTTCCGTTACGCACGAAGGCGATAAGCCCGTCGGAGCCTGGATACGCCGCCTGCGCAGTCCCCGCGAAGCTGATGCCCAACAGCGCACCGGTCGCTAGCAATGCCGATCCCGCCGTCCACCACCACGCCCGGCCGCGCCTGGCACCGGTGTTGTGTCCGCGCATGTCTGCCCGCCCTCGTCCGCAGTGTCGCTAGCAGCGTATCGGCGGCTGGGCTCGTGAGCCGGCGCAACAGGCGGGCGACTTCGCGCGCATTTGCCGCTCTTAGAGAGCTGGCCGCATCCGCAGATAGTTCCTTCGGTGTCTGCCAGCTGGTTCAGCGTGCGAGCAGGCAGAAGGGATGCCCGGCGGGATCAGCGTAGATTCGCCAGCCGCGGGGGTCGGCGCGCAGCAATGTCGCTCCGACGGCGCGAACGAGCCTGTCGGCCCGGTCAAGGTCAGGGACCTCCACGTCGAAGTGGACCTGTTGCGGATACGTGGCATCGGGCCACTGCGGCGGCTGGAAGCGCGCGACGCGCTGGAAGCCGAGAACCAGCCCGGCGGTGTGCAACGTCGAGAAGTCCTCGCCAGTGGCCCACCGGGGATCACGGCGGTTGATCTCACCGCCCAGCAGCGACTGGTAGAACCGCGCAAGTTCCCCGGCGTCGGCGCAATCCAGAACCACGCACTGCAATGTGCCAGCTACCGATGGCTCGCTTAGCTGCTTCACGTCCCTGAATCCTCAATGCGGTCGTCTTCGACGGCAGCACCCGTAGCAGCGCTGCCCGGCCATGGCTGCCCGCCCGGCTACGAGATAACGCAAAGCACCTGCGCCCCATCACGCAGTCTCTTGCCGCTCGGCGAGTATCAGCGCCGCCGATAGCACCATGCTGGCTGGAGAGAAGTCGTGGCGACGGGTGAGCGCGGATGGGACTAGCGCGCGCCCGTGCCGCGGACGGAGTCGGCTTCGATGGTCAGGATCACTCGCGTCTCGGGACGCCCGCTGAAGTTCGGGTATGGCCGGCCGAGGTACTTGCCGGAGATCTCGTCGATGTTTTGCGCGCCGCCTTCGGCCGTGGCGGCGACGACGCGGCCACGCACCGCGAAGTAGCGCCTGGTCTGGTCGGGGTCCACGATGTTGACCGCGACGCGCGGCTCACGGGCGACGTTGCGTGCCTTCTGCGACCAGTCCGGGGTATTGATCAGAATGTTCTGGCCGTCGGTGCTTACCCAGGTCTGGGTAAGCTGCGGCGAGCCGTCGGGCATGACGGTTGCCACGAAGCACAGGCTCGGGCGGCCGAGCAGGTCAAGCAGCTCGTCCGGTAGCGCTACGGGCAAGGAGAACTCCTTCACAGGCAGGCCGGGTCACCCCAGGTGCCACCGGACGACTGCTCGCCCAGTCTTCGAAACCCCGAACAGGCCGGATATCCATGCATCGACAGCGCTGGGATTTAGATGCGCGCTGCTGCCGCCGACGGCGAGCGCGATACGTGGCGCGAATAGCCCGAACGTCGAGTACGCGTGGTCAAGGGACCGTCGATTGGGGCGGTCGGCGGTGCGCGGAAACGCGCACTGAACGTAATCCGCATATAAGCCAGTATCCGGCTGAATCGCCCATCCGGTGTGGTAGCCTCGTCGCGGCGCACGGCGCGAGATACGTGCGGTCGACGCCGGTCGGGTTCAGCTGTGATGAAGCCGCGGAATACGAGTTCGTCATGGCTGGTACTGGCTGTCAGCGTGATGACCTTTGCGGGCCTAACGGCCTGTACCAGCGCGCAGCATCACACTCCGTCTGGACTCGCCGCCCGGCCGGCTGCGAGCATTCTGGAGAAAATGGTCGCGGCAACAAGCACCGCGGGCCCCGTGCACGTGAACGTAACCATTCGCGCCGGATCGCGGACAGTCACCTATTCCGATGACTCGCTTCCGGCGTCCGGCCGGCAGGTAATAACCATCAGCAACGGCGGGCACGCGGTGGTGCTGGTGCTGAACGAGATCGGATACGTCCGTGCCAATTCCGGGGCGCTGAAGACCTTCTTCGGTCTCCCGGCCGCGCTAGCCGCCAGATTCGCGGGCCGCTGGATTTCCTTCAAACATGGCCAGCCCGGTTACCAGTCAGTGACTGCCGGCGTCACGGTCCCCGAGGTGATCAGCGAGCTCCGGCTCCGCCCGCCGCTGTCGACGCTGCCGGCCGCCGCGAACGGCGGCAGCCTCGTCCGGATCCGCGGCATCGCGCCGGCCGCCGAGGGAGCACCCGCGGGAGCAACCGCGATCATCGACGTCACCGGCGCCGGGCGCGTCCTGCCGGTCAGCATGCAGATCAGCTTCGGGAACGACCGGTCTGTTATGACATTCAGCGACTGGGGCGAGACGGTGCATGTGAAGGCTCCGATCAACCCCGTACCGATCTCCTCGGTCCTGCAATCGGGCCCGAGCGTCGCATGACCCGCAAGCCACATCTTGGCAGCCTGGCCGTTACCGCGACGCCTGCCGGGATGAGGTCGACCAGCGCATCGTCCTCGACGAGCAGGAGACCGCCAAAGCGCATGCCGCAACCGGAAGCCGCCTGGCGTGCTGTCTGGCACAGACAGCGATGGACGGGGAGACTGACGGGATGACCATGGTGCGAGCGGTTAAAGCCCATGAGATCCCCGGCCGACCGCCCATCCAGGTCGCCGTCGGCCAGAACGTCCAGGTCGGCGGCCAGGACACCACCTGGCCGGCCTTCGTGTTCGTCACCACTGATGAGGGGTCCGGATGGGTGCCGGCGCGGCACATCGACGCGGGCTCCGAGCCTGCCGTCATGCTCGGGCCTTACGACACCACAGAGCTGGCCACGGCGGTCGGCGAATTGCTCACGGTGCTGGTCATCGACGACCCCAGCGGCTGGGTCTGGGTGCGGAACGCTGTGGGCCGCGAAGGCTGGGTACCCAGTAACACGATCGAACCAGTACCGGCCAGTTGACGGTCATCGCAGGTATTGCCCACCGTGCAACGTGACGACGAAGGCGCTCTTGCCGCGCGTGGGAATTCGTGTTGCGCAGCTAAGCGACGAGTGTCCTGGTACGGATCCTCGATGCTCGATGTGCGCGTTGTTTTCGGTCGGCGAGCACGACTCGCTATTCCGCAGTCAATGTCCTTCAGTCACACGTGCGTTTCCCCACGCTACCTCAATGTTCGCCGAACTGGCCGCCGAAGTGATACCGGGGGTGAAGCATTCGAGCGTGAGGATATGGACCCCTGTCACATTGACATCGATGGTTTTTGGCTTAAGGACGCTGACGCTAAAGGTCTGGAGAGTGCGACCATCGCCAAGTAGTGATACGCCGGCTAGGTAATGGGAGGGCCACGTGGCCTCGATTCCAACAGTGGCTTCGAATCGGCGAGCGTTATGCTTCAGCCTATATACCCCAGGAAAAGCGGCTAGGTCACCATTGTCACACGAGAACGAGATGCTGTTGGGATAAATTGATCCGTATATCTTGACCGCACCTGGGTAGATCAGCTCGCCGAGATTACTGGAAGGGGTCAGATCTGAGATATATGAGAACGAGGACGTGCTGGAAGTTCTCGGAATTACCACGGGGGCAGGCTTGCCAGCTTGAGAGCTTGCACTGGCCGAAATGTGAGGCACGGGCGACGATGCTGCCACGGGCGAAGAGGCTGCTTTTGGCTGCGTGGCAGGATTGACTTGGATGAGTGCTATTACTACCGCCACCGCAGCTACGGCGCTTCCGGTAATCGTCCAGAAGAGTTTCCGCCCTCGCGGCATCGGTCCTCCGAGGCCATCGCGCTCAGCTACAGGTATCTTAGCGTCCTCTTTATCCTGCGAACATCCAGCTATGTACACCGCCCAACGTCCCTGTAACGCATCTTCTCCGCCCGTCACGGCTGATGCATCGCGCCGTTGCGCGCTTCCGGTTGCCATCCCGGCCAGATAGGACGCCGGGCCCAGCATGAACCTGCGGGCCTTTGCGGCCGCCGACCCGAACACACCGATGCGGCAGCGCAACTGCGGCGCCGTCCCCAATGGCGACCGCGTCGAGATCCGGATCAATGAAGGCTCCGCGTACTACACCGGCTTAGAGACGTGCGGCAACGTGTGGTTACGGCTCACTGACGACAACACAGCGATATCTGCACCCCGATCACCGGACGATCCCGTAGAGCGCGGTTACGTGATGGGCATGGAACGCGGCCGCCGCATCGACCTCGCGGCGGGGGCCGCTCACGAGTGGTTCGGTCGTCGTATGTCTCGTCGCCAGCGAGCCGGTGGCGTGCCGTAGCGGTGCTTGAAGGCGCGGCTGAATGCCGCCTCCGATGTGTAGCCGACGTTCGCCGCGATGAGCGTGACCGGAAGGGAGGTGTCGCGGAGCAGGTCGGTGGCGGCGTCCAGGCGTACGTGCGCGAGATAGGTGGCTGGCGGCTTCCCCACGCGAGCGACGAACCGCGCAGCGAACGCCGACCGGGAAAGGCTGCACGCTCGGGCCAGCTCGTCGACTGCCCAGTCGTGGCCGGGGTCTCGATGGATTGCGCTCAAGGCCAGACCGATCTGCGGGTCGAGCGCACCGGCCAGCCAGTTCGGTTCGGCGTCCGTGCCGGTGGCCCAGGCGCGCAGAATTTGGATGAAGAGCAGATCGAGGATTCGGGCGACCATCACCGCCGATCCTTGAGAGGGCGATTGCATCTCGAACAGGAGCATCCTGCGGGCCACTTCGAGCCCTTCGAGCGCCGGACCCCGTGCGCCGCGCAGGATGATCACGGCCGGGAGGCTCGCGAGCAGGTGGCTCGCCTGCGGGTCGCCGATCGTGAATGTTCCGCAGAGCCAGCGCGTCGGCTCGGGTGCGGGCGCGTCGTGCCCGGACTCCCCGGCGCGCGCAGTCGCGCTCCCGCGATTGTGTGCGTCGCTGATGTGGTGCGGGTCGCCGCGCGGGAGGAGGATGACATCGCCGCGACTCACGTGCTCGACGTGCGGGTCGCCGTCGATCCGAAGCACGAGTTCGCCGTCTTCAATGATGTGCAGGGTGCCGATATCGGCGAAGCTGATCGAGAAAGTCCGCAGCGGAGCGTACGCAACGATCCGTTCTCCGCTCAGACGGACGCTCCGGAGCAACTCCGAGAGCAAGTCGTGCGGCTGGCCATATACGTCGAGGCCGAGCGCGGCGTCCTCGAGCCCTGGAGGATCGGCAAACTCTCGCGGCGGTCGGAGCAAATCGGCTGGCGTCGCTGGACGATCGGCAAGATACTCCGGCGGAGCGGTCATGGTTTCTACGCATTCCTCGGACTACGTTCGACAAGCAATGTGTGGAGCGACCAATCGGACGGGCTTGGGACCAGGTTGGGTCGCTCTGTGAGGAGTCAACTTCTTCCATTGGCGAAGCGAGCCGCGCCATCGGAAGTTCGCCCGACATTCTCGGCCAGGTATGGGTCCGCTCGCTCGCGCCAACGTTATTGCACCGGACAGACGTAACTCGATCAGAAAGGAAACAGCACCATGACATCGACAGCTGGTGAAGCTGGGCAGGACAAGCCGACCAAGATCAGCTTCGTCTATTCCAACCCTACCGACCCGGCCGCCTTCGAGGCGGCTTACCCCGAGCAGCTTGCGCTGGCGCGGAAGCTCCCCGGCCTGATTCGGCTGCAGACGTCGAAGGTCTGGCCTAAGGAAGACGGCAGCCCGACCCCCGCATACCGAATGCTGGACCTTTACTTTGCCGACTATGCAGCGGCCAGCGACGCCGCCGCGGAGGCGCGCGCCCTTGTCGGCGCAACCCTCGAGCACGCCACCGGAGGCGTAGTGATCGCATTCGCGGAGGTCCTCGACGACGCCTAGACCCTCGCGAGGCAGATTCCAGCCCGCGGCGTCAAACTACGCTGCAAACGCATTAGCGTCCGGGCTGACGGCTCAACTCTGGGGGCCCTGCGGCGCGCTCAAAGCCGGTGACCGGCCGTGTCGGCCTCAGGGGCCATCCGCGGCGAGAGCGAGGCCGACAGCCGCCGCGTAACGGTGCCCGGCAGGCGCCCCGGAGAGCATGCCACCGACGTTTCCCCTTCCAACCGCAGCACCGAGAGGAAGGGAACGCAGCAGCACTCCGAGCAGTTCTTCGTCCGATGCGGCGCCGCCGACGATCAGGATCTGGCCGGTCCCGGCCTGCAGCCCTGCGAGGGCGCGCCGCAGATTCGCCGCGAACACGGCCTGCTTCAGCCGGAGCCGGACCGCCCGCCACTCGGCGGGGCTGCGGTTGCGGTCGAAGGACAGCAGCCCGGCCGGGCCCCTTACCGCGAGCATTCCGGCTGTTGACGCCGGCGCGGGCCGGTCAAGGAAGCCGCGGCTCCCGTCCTCAGCCTCGAACCGCTGGACACCCTCGACCCGCAGGCACGGGCCTCGCTTCACCCATTCTGCGGCGGCGAGGCTGATTCCCAGCGTGTGCGCGACAGCGGAGGTGAGAAGGTCGCCGGCACCCGCCGCTACCACTTCGGCATCAGGGGAGATGACGTCGATCGTGCCCGCGCCGACATCCACGACCACGGCGTCTCGGCGTGCGCCCGGCGTGGTGAGCGCGCCGAGGCGGGCCGCACCAGGCTCGGTCAGCGTGCAGCGGACGGGGCGGCCGAGCAGGGCTGTGAGCTGGCCGGCCTGATCGGCGCCGACTGTCAGCCGGTGCAGTGACGCCGCGACCACCGCCCGGCCAAGGCTGCCCCGCCGCGCCGTGGCGTCGTCTGCCACCGCGGCGAGGTCCACCGCGAACAGGTCGTCCACCTCGACCGGGCCGGAGCCGGCGCAGAGCGTGTGGACCGTGCCGACCGGCCGCCCGGCGAGCAGCGTGCAGGCTTCGCGCAGTGCGGTCTTCCTGCCTTCCGCCATCACCCAGGGCTCGGCCAGCCTCTCCGCACTCTGCTGACGCGGCACCGAAGCGGCCGTGGCTTCGAGGCATCCGACGACCGCGTTGGAGTAGTCAACCAGCGACCGGCACAGTGTGACCGCATCGGCGGCCTCCGTGTCGCCGAGCCCGAGCGCCGCAGCCAGCGCGACCGGGTCGGCCAGCAGCGCGAGCTGCTGACCCGGCGCCCGGACCTCGACGGCGATCAGCGAGCATGACGCTGCTGCGACAACATCCACCTGGTCGACCACAGGTATCCGGCTGCCGATGCGGTTGGCGATCAGCACCCCTTCGTCTCCTGGCACGAGCACTGCGTGGACGGGCACGCCTGCCGCAGCGAAGGCGCGCAGCTGCTGTGCCGCCTGGGCATAGTCCAACCCGAGCGGGACCAGCGCCACGTAACTGCTGGCCGGCGGCCCGGCTGGGACCGAGCGGTCAAGCCACAACGGGGCGCCCACGCAGTCGCCGCCGCCTCCAGGGGTGGCCACTCCGGCTGCGAGCAGGCGAAGCCGGCCGGTTGTCGGCGGGATCGGGAGCGTGGCCACGGTGGCAGTCTCCACCGGCCGCAGCGGCGCGATCCGTGCCTCGTCCACCCGCCAGCCATGCCGGCGCTCCAGCCGGTGCACCAGCGCGGCGGCACCGCGAAGTGACTCGGCTGAGCCCTTGCCGCCCCTGGTCGGCGACCGGTCCGCGGCGAGCAGCCGGTTCCCCGCAAGCACGGCGACCTCAGTGGTGGCGTTGCCGACGTCCACCCCGGCGATGACCGGCATCACTCAGCCTGTCATGCGCATAGCCCGCGGCGGGCGTAGACCTCCGCCGCCTCCCTCAGCAGCTCGGCGCAGCGCGGCAGGCCGCTCTCGGCGAGCCCGGCAGCAAGATCGGTCAGCTTCCCCGGAGTGGAGCGGCCAGGCCGCAGCGCATCATAGATCGCCAGGACTTCGTCGTCGGGGAGGCGGCTTAGCTCGGCGGCGCGGCGCAGGTTCTCCGCCAGCTGCGGATTGGAGTGCGCAGCCGCCACCGCAGCCTGCCGCTCTAGCGTCTCGGGATGGATGCGCAGGTCCGGCAGGCCGAGCTCGCCGCGGCGGACGGCTTCCAGCGTGAGCTCGCCGACCGCCCTCCCGGACAGCGCGCGCACCTCGGACTTGCCTGTCATCGCAGTCCCTCCTGCGACAGCTCCTCTGCCGGGGCACCGGGTCGGACCCAGCCACGTTCCAATGCCATAAGGGCTATGACGGTGGTGTGGTACCTGGCTTCGATCGCCTCATCGCTGTAGGGGTTGCGGGCCGGGTCGGGAGTGCCGCCCCTGGCATGGCGTGCGGCATTCGCGCCGAGCAGGCGGTACAGCTCGCGAGTGACGGTGGGAGCGACGGAGTAGAGCTCCAGGTTGGCGAGCGGGGCAAGGTCTCTCCGGTGGATCAGCGCGGTCCCCTTGCCCTGCAGCCCGATGCCGATGCCCGAACCGGCCAGCCTGGCAGCGGCCAGCCCGATGCGGCCAAGATCGACGGTGTCGCCGAAACGGACCAGCCGGCCGGCGCATCCTTCTTCCTCGAGTCCGGCAAGCAGCTCGGCCAGCACGGCGGGAACCGTCATGCCGGACAGGCAGCGCCACACGTCTCGCCCGACGGCGGGCGAGACACCGATGACGACATCGCGCGGATCCTGGCCGGGGCTGGCCGGGCCGGTCACCGCCAGCAGCGGCGTCGGCGAAGCGAGCCTGCTCCGCCCGCAGGTCCTCGACCCCGCGCTGCTGGCGGATGTCGTCGATCTCGCGCAGCCGCTCCGGCGAGGGCTCGTACCCTGTGCCCGGGCCGGCGTAGTCATTAGGGTCGGTGACCAGGGAGAGGACCCGGAGTTCCTCGTCGAAGATGGCGGAGGTCTGCAGGTAGTCTCCGGCAAGCCGGGCGCGGGTCATGGCCATGATCCGCTCCGCCTCGGCCTCGTAGCCGGTCTCGTCCAGGGCTGCGATGATGTCGATCACGGTGAGCCCGCCCTCGCGGATCGCCTGCGCGGCGCTGACCACCGCCAGCGTGTCGGTCTCGCCGAGATCCTTTGAGCCTGCCGCGTCTACGGCCCGCTCGAGGTGGTCGTCGGTGAAGTCGGCAAGGCCGAGGTAACGGTAGACGGCCCGGCACGCCTGCGCGCCTTCCCTGCGCACCGCCTCGATCTGAGCGGCGGGCACGGTCCGCAGGCCGCCGTCGATGCCCCAGTCCCGCTGCATGGCCAGGAAGTCGTCGATGTCCTCGGCATTGAAGTTGCTCGGGCCGAACATGTTGTCGTAGCGCTGGATGCTGCCGAAGCCGCTGAACATGAAGTCCGATCCGGCCAGCACGATCGGCAGCGTCCTCGACGTGCGGCGCATGTCCGACTCGCTCATCAGCGCGTCGTTGCCGGAGCAGGATTCCAGGTTGCGCATCATGACCATGAGGTTCTCGGCCATCAGCTCGCGCAGTCCCCGTGGCACCGACGCGGCGACGCTCGCTCCGTCGATGCCCCCGTTCTGGACTCCCTGGGCGCCGATCGCACGCGCTAGCGCGACGCAGCGTGCCTCCAGGTACAGCATGGACTTGCCCTCGGCACCTGCCATGAGCACCTCGGCCCCGGCGCCGGACGAGACTCGCATCTTCATGCCGCGGGACGCGTACGCCGACGTCAGGAACGCCTTCGACCAGGGGGTGTCGTCGCCGTCCACGAACACCTGCTCGGTGCCGTACAGGGAAATGGTCTCCGCATACGAAGTCAGCCCGCGCATGCCCAGCTCGAGCTCGAGCGCCTCCTCTACCGAGCACTGCATCAGCACGCCCTGAGCCCCGACTGCCGCCGCCGATCAGGCACGCCAGCGCATTGCTCGGCGCATCGGCGAGCACCGGCACCGTGGTCTCGATCTCCCGGAACCCGAACGCGGCCGCGGTGGCGCTGTCGGCCGCGAGCAGCA
Organism: uncultured Actinomycetota bacterium; assembly: GCA_963831615.1. Taxonomy (GTDB): domain Bacteria; phylum Actinomycetota; class Actinomycetes; order Streptosporangiales; family Streptosporangiaceae; genus JAJYUU01. The sequence continues at coordinate 402,381 of CAWHQU010000015.1, forward strand.
GCGGGTCATCCAGCCTGTTCGTGACGTGCGCCTGGTTGCTCGGCGTCCGTCTCGCCCGCAGCTTGGTCATGGCCTGGCCGAGCTCGGCAGGCCGGAGCAGGGCGAGCACCCGGGCGAGCTTGGCTGGGGTGGCACCCGCGGACAGCCGGACGATCTCGGCCCGTGGCACGTCGGGGCTGACCAGGCGGCGCGCGAACTCCACGTCGGACAGCCCCATTGCCTCGTCGCTCACCGTTAGGTCGAGGCCGTGCCGGGCGATATAGGCGTCGATCGCGTCGAAGCTGGCTTCCGGCACGCCGTCCAGTTCCACCACGCGGCCGTCCCGGACCACGAGACCGGGCTCAGGATCGTCCGGGGAGCGCAGCGCGACGAGCCCGAGCCCGGCCTCCTCCCTTGCGAAACCGTCCAGGTTCACCCGCTGAGCGTCCATGAACCTGACCCGACCCACCGGCCGCTCAACGTCCGATGCTTCCGGGCGCTCCCCGCCGCCGGTCGGCTGGCTTGCCATTGCTACCTCCAGGGAAGAGGTCGAGCCTGGTGGCGTCTCGGCAACCGGAGACTGTCAGGCGTCCTCCGGCTCGGTTGCTGGGTCGTCTGAGGCGCCCTGCCCGGCCATGCGATCGGCCTGCCGTCGCTGTTCGATCTCCGCAAAGAACGGCGACGATCGGTGCGGCCCGCCATACGACGAGAGCCCCGAGGATAAAGGCCAGCGCGACGCCGGCGACCGCGACCCATGCGACGACTGTCGCCTGGGTCGTCAGTCCGTAGAAGAAGATGGCGCCCATGAAGAGCCCGCCAAGGAGCGGGAGCACGCCAAGCACCAGGAACGTGACGATGCTCCGGCGCAGGTATGCGCGATAGAACCAGACGCTGCTGAGAGCGATCACGAAGTACATGAACAGGCCGAACATGCCGTCCGCACTGATGATGTCGCCGATGGCATGGTTCGCGGACGAGCTCGCCAGGTAGGGGATCAGCAGTATCGGCGGTATCGCGGCCAGGATGACGAGTGCCGCCCACGGCGTCTGGTGCGCCCGGTTGAGGAAGCCGAAAACGCGCGGGATGATCCGGTCCCGCGCGAACGCGAACAGAACCCTGCTCGGCTCGGTCATCTGGATCTGGCAGGTGCCGATGACGGCCACCAGGACGGCTAGCGGAAGGGCGCGCCCGAGGAATCCGGGGACGAGCAGCGTGCCCGCGTAGGCCAGTACGTCAGTGCCGTTCGCCAGCACATTCGCCTGGCTCGACACGCCCTCGAAGACCACGATCAGGAACGTGTACCAGAAGGTCAGGAACAGCGTTCCCATCAGCATCGCCCGGCCGGGGTTGATGTTCTTGTGCGTCGACTCCTCGCCGAGCACGGCCGTCGCTTCCCAGCCGAGATAGAGGAAGCCGCACGGCACCGCCGCCTCGGCCAGGCCCTTGAACCCGCCGACGCCTGCCGACAGCGTGGGAGATCGTGAAGTCTGACCACGAGGGCAGGGTGGCACCGCCAGCCCCGGAAGACTCATGGATCAGGGCGAGGACCACGAAAGAGATCATCGCTGAGTACTCGATGACGATCAGTGCCGTCTGCACGTACACGGAGGGCCGGATGCCCCGGATCGACAGCCACGCCAGCGACTCCCATGATGGCCGTGGCAACCAGCCAGGTCACGGGCTTGGAGAAGGTGTCCGTAGGGAACAGGACGAACAGCAGATATGCACCGGCAAGCGTGATGTTTCCGACGTTAGCGAAAGTCGACACGAAGATATTCAGGAACCCGGTGCCGGCTCCGACGGTCGGTGAGATCGCCTCGCTTACCCATACGTATGGCGCGCCCGCGTGCGCCTTCCACCGGTTGAGGCTCGAGTAACCCATCGCGCAGAGGAACATCGCCAGCCCGGTCACCAGCACGGCCAGCGGTGCGACGTGGCCCGCGAAGGCGACGAGCAGCGCAAGCGTGTAGGCGACGCTGCTCGACGGCGCCACGTTCGCGATCGAGACAACAAAGTCACCCCACAAGCCGACAGCATTCTCCCTGAGGCCCGCAGACTGCGCGGGCGGGGCAGTTGTGGCCACGAGCACCACGTCCTCTCTGTACCTTCTCGAGACAGTTCAACAAGGGCATGCGAGATACGGATCGAAACGCTCGTGTCTGGAGGCATCGCGCCACGGCAGGAACGGCTGCTGGATAGTGAGACAGATGAGCTCGGCGACCGTCGGGGGTCTCCTGCTCCGCGCTTCAGACTCGTCCTGGTCTGAAAGGCCCACCCAGGGGTCGGAGCTAGTCACGTAGCGGCCCTTTCCGGTGCCTTCCCCCGGCCGTGATCAAAAGTAGAGTCTTGAGACGACCGGAAGTCAAGGGATTGGCTCGACGACCAGTGATGCTAGCTGTGCTAGGGAGGATGATGAGGTGGACAGGTTCCAGGGCATGTCAGTGGTCGTCACCGGCGGCTCGCACGGTATCGGCCGGGCCAGCGCGCTGCGCTTCGCCGCCGAGGGCGGCGAGCGTTGCCGTGCTGGACGTGCGCAACGAGGAAGGGGAAGAGGTAGCGGCCGAGTGCGCGCGTGCCGGCGGCGAGGGCCGGTACTACCACTGCGACGTCACGGATCCTGACGACGTGGCGGAGGCCGTCCGACGCGTCGTCGCCGACCTGCGCACCATTGACGTCCTCCATGCGAACGCGGGGCGGCTCCGGGCAGGAACGGTGCTGGAGACCGACCTCGAGGAGTGGTCTCGCATTCTCACCGTCAATGTCACCGGGATGTACCTCATCATCCGCGAGACGGTGCCGGTCATGCAGAAGGCCGGCGGCGGCGCCATCGTGACCACCGGATCGATCAGCGGCTTGTTCGGGGAGCCCGCGCTGACGGCGTACACGGCGTCGAAGGCAGCTGTCGTGAACATGACGCGGTCGCTCGCCGTCGACTTCGCCGGCTCGGGAATCCGCGTGAACTGCGTGTGCCCCGGATGGGTCGACACCGGGTTCAATGATCCGCAGTTCGCGCACGACCAGATGACGGCGGAGGACATCGCGGCGCTGATAGACCGGACCGTCCCGATGCGCCGGCAGGGCGAGCCAGAAGAGATGGCGGCTGCGGTCGCCTTCCTCGCCTCCGCGGACGCCTCCTACATCACCGGCCAGACGCTGGTCGTCGACGGCGGGCTGCTCTGCCATGTGTAAAGCATTCGGCGCGGGCACGCGTCAACCCGGCGACGTCGTAATTGGCGGACCGGGTTATCCGCCTCTTGGGTAGCCTGGCAAATTGCGCAGATTATCTGGTCGGCGCAAAAGCCGCTTCGCCCGGCTCGTCGCCATTGTCCGCGCGCGATATAGAGCGATTTATTAAGAGCCGCGGCACCGTAAATGGCGGAACGTCCAGATTCAGCCGAGTGGTTTGCGGAAGTCTTCCATTAACACTCGACGCGCGGCCTCGAGGACAACGGCGTGCGCGCGCTCCGGCAACCCCGGCAACCGGGTCGACCGCTCTCGCTGCTCCCTCGGTCGGAGCGCTCGTTGAAAACTGAACAAGCGGTACGGGACCGGTAAATGTGTTGCCGCCTGTCGGCGTGCAGTCCTACTGTGGCCGCGCCGCGCGGCAACAAAATGTCCTCTGTACCAGGAAGGAGGTGCCCGCGATGTTCGCTCATCGTCAGACGCCTCCAAGGGTTGCTCTCTAGCAATCCTGGAGACGCACTGCGGGCACCCTCAGGAATCTGGCCTCGGCCAGTCCTGAGGGTGCTCTCCAACCGGGCGCCAGAAAAGTTCGGACGGTAAAGACCTACATTGGTGCCGGCTCATGCCGCAGAGCGATGGGCTGGCGATCGATGTGGATCTGGACGGACGCGAGGGAACGAGTGAGGCGGGCACCCGCTGGTCAGGTCCGCGGAGCGTACTCGATCGAATCAAATGGCCAGTCGCGTTCTACCCACGCGAGGACCGCGTCGTAGAGCACCGGGTCGAGCGCGGCGCGGTCGGCGCGTACCCAGGATTGGATGGAAGCGTGCAGCCGGCCCTCGGCGCCGCCTCTAAGCTCACGGCGGCTGGCCGGGTAGATGTACACGCAGCCGATGACGTCCCCGTTGCCGGTGCTGAGCACGGTGTAGGTGAACCCGCGGCGCTCGGCGAAGTCTTGTTGGTGACGCTCCAGGTCGCGGAGATTGTCACTCAGGGACATCTCGTGCGGCCAGCCGCCATCTCCGAACCCCGGCGTCGCCCGGATGTGGTCAATGCTCGCTGTCCAGGCGGCGTAATCGGCCTCGTTGTGCTGCGGTCCGAGCGGTGCCAGTCGGAAATCCCTGGCTATCAGCCCGTCAGGTGCGGCGAAGTCTTCCGGAACGAACAGCTCATCGCTCATCGGGGGATGTTAACCCTTCTGCGGCGTCAGAACTCCGGCATACAGGCGGCTGCGACCCGACACGGCCAGCGCGTCCACCATAGACGGCTGTTGGCACGACCTCGACCGGTCTGCTCGTGTGGCAATCAGCGGCGGGCCTCGCCGCCGCTCAGCAACAGCGCCTGCCGTCTGATCCACTGTCACTGTAATTGGCGAGTTCGGAGCGTTATGATCCGCGCCATGAGCGAGCCCGATGACAGACCCGTAGGTTTTTTCTTCGGCCCTGGTGCCGACGGGGAGCCGGCGCCTACGGGTGGGTGGGACGAGACCGCGTCGCGCACGACGCCCGCGGCTGCGGAACCCGAGACCTGGACCGCGCCCGCCACTTCGACGGAGTCGGCCGAGCCGGGCACCTCGACTGTGCCGGCTACACCGGTCAAGCCAGCCCAGCCGCCAACCCCGCCTGCGCCGACCGTCGGTCCCGATCCGACTGCAGCCCCTGGAGTGACCACCGGGACCACCGCTGACGGCGCAGAGAAATACTCCGTAGTCAACGCTGACGGATCGACGACCACCCAACTACCCGATGGGTCGTTCCAGACCGTTGTGCGGCTTCCAGGCGGCGCGACGATCGTGACCTCGACGAGGCCAGCGGGGTCCTCGCCGTCTGCTGCTCCGGCGGATCCGCCGCGGGAGCGTCGGTGGCGGAGACGCGATCGGTAGTTTCGGGCGTCACCCGGCCGCGCATGTCGCGTATTAAGGAGCCACGGCTTGGGTGTGACCCTGACGGTCTCCGGTCTTCAGCAGGCATCGGCATAAGGCAGCAGTGGATGTCGACAATGGGTCGCGAGCGAGCCGAGTTGCAGGCGAGCCTGGTCGGCTGTGCGGCGAACAGCAGACGTTTCGGCTAGTTGTAATACGGGCCGGGAGTCATTCGAGGTCGAAGGCGGCGTGGACGGCGGCTGTCAGCTGCACCAGAGGCGATTACGCGGTCCGGCCGCCGTCGATGTGCAGGATCTCCCCGGTGACATACGGCGCTGACTCCAGATAGAGAATGCCGTCGACGATGTCACTGACCTGGCCCACGCGCCCGAGCGGGGGGAATTTCCCGGCGAGCGCCTCGGGCGTGTAGGACTCGGGCGGCTGCAGCGGGGTCTGGGTGATGCCTGGCGCGACGGCGTTGACGCGAATGCCGCGGGAAGCGTACTCCACGGCCAGCGATTTAGTGACCGCGGCGAGGCCGCCTTTGGTCAGCGCGGTCAGCGCGGTTGGCTCGACGGAGTCTGCGTGTGCCGCGATGCTGGCGCTGATGTTGACGACATGGCCGCCGTGCTGTTTCAGCATCTGGCCGATGGCGCGCTGGGTCAGCCAGAAGAATCCGGCGAGGTTGACGCCGGTGACTAGCGCGTAATCCTCGGCGGTGTAGTCGGTAAACGGCTTGGAGAGGAAGACGCCTGCATTGTTGACCAGGGTGTCGACGCGGCCGAAGCGATCAAGCGCCTGGCTCATGATCCGGTCGGCGGTGTCCCGCTCGGAAACGTCGCCCGTGACCGTGAGGATGTCCGGGTCCGTCGACGGGCTGATGCTAAGAGAGTTCGCCACGACCGCCCAGCCTCGGTGCCGGTACGCGTCGACGATTCCGGCGCCGATTCCCTGCGAGCCGCCCGTGATGACTGCTACCTTCTGCTGCGTTTCGGTCACGGCTTTCTCCGTTCTCAGGTGCTCATGGTCGCGGGATCGCTCGGGTGCAGCGTGAGCGGCGTGAGTTCCGTCGTCATCCACGGGTCGGGTGGGAGCGCTTTGACGAAGTGGCAAGCCCATTCAACGTCGGACACGACCCCTATGCGATGGCGATCACGCCCGGCAGCATGACCGTCGCCAACGACTTCCGGCACCGTCACGCTTATCCCGACCGCAGATCAGGCCCGCCTGATCAGTGATGGCGCCTCTGTGGGGCCGACTATGAGTTCGTGAAGGTCGCCGCCCACCTCGAGCCGGCCCGACTGTTCGATCCCGCCGACCTTCACCGGCTCGAATCCCGCCGTCCGGATCAACCGTTCGACTTCCTCGCCAGCACGCTCGTCGTCGGTCGCGTAGAACAGGACCGCCGGCTCCGGTGACCGGTTGCTAGAGGACTCCAACAGATCGGCGGGCATCGTTCCAAACGCCAGCGCCAAGCGCGCCCCCGCCGGCAACCACCCGGCTACAACCTCGCCAGAGGATTGCCCGTCCGGCAGCAGACGGCAGACATTGCCCTGTGGGTCGGTGCTGACCGGGTTGCTCGGAACGACTACGACCTTGCCGGTTAGCGTGTCGGCGAGCTCGGCTATGACGCCCTTCAGCACGGCAAACCGCAGCGCGAGGACGACAGCATCGGCGCCGCGCAGCGCGTCGCGGTTGTCGACAGCGACGACCGCAGCGGCACCGATCTCATCGGCCAGTGTTCGTGCCGACTCAATGTCGGCGCTCGAGAGCCGCAGGGCCTCCCCGCCCGAGGCGAGCTCGCGGGCGATGACCGATCCGATCCCTCCAGTGCCGATGACCGCGGTGGTCATGACCGAACCTCCTCAGCGTCACCCGGTGGATTCAGGCCCAGTATCCGGGGGACTGGCCACTGTCGATGCGAGGGATTCCGCGGGTGATCTCCGCATTTCACCCGGACTCGTTGGCGGGCGGACTCGTCTGCCAACGAGCTGGTGCCCAGTCACCTTCTGGGTCTGTGGTCTGACCCACTTCGATCAGATGACCATCGGGATCGCGGATGTAGCAGCGCTTCTCGTACTGGTGCTGTTTCGGCGGCGTCAGGAACTGAGCACCCCGGGCGCTCCATTCGGCGTACACGGCGTCGATGTCCTTAACCCGGATATTGAGGAAGCTGCTGACCCGGTCGGGATCACGGGGCGTCTCTAGGATGACCGTCGGCTTGTCATCGGTCGGGCCCCCGCCGGCATTGATGACGATCCAGCTGTTGGCTAGCGCAACATTGACCGGGTCCCCGGGACGTTCCACCCTGCCACCGAGTACTTCGGTGTAGAAGCGCCGGGAGCGCTCGACATCGTCGGAGACGATGAAGTGGGTCAGCACAATTCCCTCCGGGGGTGGCGGGAGCTCGGCCATCCGGCACCTCCACTGGTTAGGTCTCACACCCGCCTGCGACGAGTCTGCAGCCAACGCTACTACGTGTAATCGTTCGGCCTCTTTTCCGCGGCCGCATGGCGATCAGGGCTTCGCGCGGTCTGGCTCAGACGCGGCTTCGCAGCGCCGTCATCGCGAGGAGAGTTCTGCTGCCGGGAACCCGTTTGGCCAGATCCGGCCGTGGGAGTGTTGGGATCTGTCTGCCGGGCGTGGCCATCGGGCCGCTGTGCGGGTTTCCGCCTTACATGGCCAAGCGGTTCATGCGGCGTTCTGCTCGGGGGTTGGTCGTCCAATTTGTTTCCCGGCCAGGCTGCGGCGGCCCAGGCAGGGACCGGGTTGCTCCCATAAGAAGCGAGCGCGGGGCTACGTCATGGCGTGATGCGCCGACCCTCTGGTGGCACGTAAACAGCCAGCTCGAGCCGCTCACCGGCAACCATGGCGGCAAGATCCGCGGAGCGCCCCAAGTCGGCGCTCAGGGCGGCCAGCCCGAAGACGGCCGCGATCTGGTCTCTCGGCGGATCGACCAGGACTTATCCGGTGCAGGTCACCAGGGCCGGCAGCACCAAGCCGTCCAGCCCGGCCGCCTGCGGCCTTCTTCGAAGTCGGCGCTCGCCAGGGTTGACGACGCCATCCTCCCAGCTGTCATGGGGGACGTGCACCGCTTCGCAGACCGCGCATGCCCGCTCCAGGAATCCCTGGTGTCGTCGCAGCCGCCGCAGCTGCCGGTCTCGCCGCGGCAGCCGCCCCGACGGCGGTGTCGGCGACGGCGGCAGCGGCGTTCCTCCTGGCCGGCGGGTCGGCCGCGGCGGCGCTCACCCTTGGTAACCGGCACGGGCTAGAAGCCGGCGCAGGTCGGCGACCATCTGAGGGTCGATGTCTTTACTCGCGGGCGGGTCGAGGTACTCGGTATGCGCCCCGACTTTCACCGTGACTGTGCCGTCGTGGTGCTCGGCCACCGAGCCGACCGCATCCAGCAGGGACAGCACCGCGTGCCATTCGATGTTGTGGCTCTCGGGCTCCTCGAACAACTGGCGGAGCGTGTTGCGATGGTGGTTATTCAGGTGCTCTGGCTCCAGGCTCGGTGACATAGCGGCTCCTTCCCCCGGGCAACGATAGCGCCGGCCAGGCGCCGTGAAAGCCGGCCTAGCGGACGGGGCAGGAGATGCGGTCACCATACGGATGCGGGTGCGGGAGCCGGCCGGATCCGGGCGTGCGCAGTCGTCGCTCCTAATCTTCCTTGTGCCCGCGAGCGGATCGCGGCATGGCGGTCGTCCGCGGCCCGAACGGACCACGTTCGCTGCCTCGAAGCAGGAACGTGGCCGGGCGGCCCCCCGCCTGAGGCTCCGTGCGCCGCGAGGCTAACCATGCGCACGCCTGGCACGTGGCTGCCCGCTTGCCGCCGGGGAACGAGCCCGTGGTCTTCGACGTCGACCGCAATGCTGAGCAGGCAGATCACGCCGGACTGTCCTGCCTGCCGGATGCCGGCCCGCTGGCCTGGACACTGATGACCTCAGCAGAGCCCGCGACATCGCTGTGAGCCGGGGCGGCCGGGCCAGGTGCTGCCTTTCGCGGCGGCACGAGGATGCTGCAGACCAGGGCCGCGGCTACGGCCGTGATCGCCGCGTAGGTCCACACGCGGTCGAAGCCCGACAGAGCGCTCGGCCGGGCTGTGCGGCGTGCCGAGGAGGACGACGAGGATCGCAACGCCGATCGCACCGCCGATCTGCCGGGAGGTCTGGCCCACTGCGCTGCCGACGGAGAACCGCGTGAAGGGGAGTGTCGAGACCGCGGCCGCGCCGAGGATCGGGAAGGTCAGCCCGATGCCCACGCCGGCGATCAACTGGCCTGGCAGCATTTCGGCCAGGTAGGCCGGGTGGACTCCGACCTTGATGCGATACCAGCACAGGCCCGCGGTGAAGAACGCGAAGCCGACCAGCAGGACGGGCCGGAAGCCGACCTTGGCGGCGATCTTCCCGGCCCGGCCGGAGACGATCGCGACCACGATCGGCCCAGGGGTCACGAGCAGCCCGGCTCGGAGGGTCGAGAAGTGCCAGACGCTGGTGAGGAACAGGATGTTGCCGAGCAGCATCGCGAAGAAGCCCATGCCGTAGACGAACGTGGCGGCGTTGGCGACGGTGAACGGCCGGGACCGGAACAGGCTCAGATCGAGGACCGGCTCGTTGTGACGCGCCGACCGGTAGAGGAAAACCGCGCCGAGCACGACCGCGCCGGCGAGAGACCCGATCACTCCGAGCGTGGCCCATCCCCAGGTGCCGCCCTGTGAGATGGCCAGGACGATCAGGGCCAGCGATGCGGCGAGCAGGACGGCGCCGCGGTAGTCAGGGTGGGACTTACCAGAGTCCCCGGCCAGGGCCGGGAGGACCCGCCGGCCGAGCAGCCACGTCATCAGGCCGATGGGGAGGTTGACGAAGAATACTGCGCGCCAGCCCCATACCGTGATGAGCAGCGCGCCGATGGTGGGCCCGGTTGCCACTGCCAGCGCGCTGATGCCGGCCCAGAGCGCGACGATCCGGATGCGGCGGTCCGCCGGGTAGGCGGCCAGCAGCAGTCCTAGCGATGGCGGAAGGATCGCGGCACCGCCCGCACCCTGGATGATGCGCCCGCCGATCAGGAAGCCCACCGACGGCGCCACGCCGGACAGTACCGAGCCAAGGCAGAAGACCAGCAGCCCGGCGAAGAACACCCGGCGGGCGCCCACGCGGTCGGCGGTCCGGCCGGCGATGACCAGCAGCGCGCCGAACACGATGCTGTAGCCGGTGATCACCCAGGCCAGCGTGTTCGCGTGGTCGTGCGGGAACGACCGCTCCAGCGTCGGGAACGCGATGTTGACGATGGAGAGGTCGAGCGTCGCCATGAAAGAGCCCAGGGAGGTGAAGAAGAAGATCATCCGCCTGCGCTGGTCGCTGGTCGCCGGGCCAGGCTGGCGTCAGTGCTGTCATGCAACGGACTCTAGCCCGATTGCGTTCTATGACGCAACCCACTAGCGTTCGGTGCTGTGGAGCTCAAGAGTTTCGCCGACATGGACTGTTCTATCGCTCAGTGCGTCGAGGTCGTCGGCGACAGGTGGAGCATGCTGATCCTGCGGGACTGCTTCCTGGGCGTCACGCGGTTCGACGAGTTTCAGCGCCGCCTCGGTATCTCGCGAAACATCCTCCAGCAGCGGCTCGTCAAGCTCGTCGAGGCAGGCGTGCTGAACCGGGTTCCCTACTGTGAGCACCCGGCCCGCTACGACTACCGGCTTACCGAGCGCGGCCAGGACCTGTGGCCAGTCATAGCAGCGATGCGCCAGTGGGGGGACCGGCACGCAGCGCCCAACGGGCCGCCCGTCGAGATATTCCACAAAGGCTGCCAGTCCTCGACCCACCTGGACTTCGTGTGCGGCTCCTGTGGCGAGAAGCTGCATCCTGGTAACGTCACGGCCCGGCCAGGCCGGGGACGCAGCGGCGCCAGGCTGCCGGCTGCACACGTGAACTCGTGACGCACTTTTGGGACCCGCCCAGCATCGCAAATTACTCGAAACGCTTTCGCCACCAGTCGGGACGGCGAGATTTGAACCCGCGACCCCTTGACCCCCATTCACGATCTGGCGGTTGCCAGGCATCGCTGCCCGTGGCCCGGTATGTCGCTGAACAGCGCCAATCTAGCTGGACGTTGCTCAACGCGGTTGAGCGCCTGCCAGTGTTGGCTCCCCATTTGGCTCCCCGAGAACCGGCGACGCTAGCGTCGCATGAAATGCATGCCTCTTAGTTGGGGGACGCCTGCGGTAGGCCGTGGCGGACGCCTGTGTCGTGGCTAGGGCAGCTTAGCACCCGGCAACACCTGCCTGTCCTACTCCTGTGCTACCGTCGTAGGTATGGCAGTTCGCAAGAAGCGTTCCATCTCGATGCCGCCCGAGCTGGATGCCGAGATCGCCGCGGCGGCGGCTGACGCGGGCCTCAGTTACAGCGCATGGCTGGCCGATACCGCGCGGAAAGAGTTCACCATCCGGGCGGGCCTTGCCGCGGTGAGCCAGTTCGAGCAGGATCATGGCGCGTTCACGGCGGAAGAGATTGCCGACGCTGATGCCTGGGCGGCCCAGGCGATTGAGCGGTCCGCCCGGGCACGCGCCGGCGCCCGGCGGCGGAGCGCCTAATGGGGGTCACCTACGACACTGGGGCGCTGATTGCCGCCGACCGCGGCGAGCGTCGCATGTGGGTGCGGCACCGTGCCTTGCTTGGCCGCCGCGAGGTCCCGACGGTGCCCGCGCCGGTCTTGGCTCAGTCCTGGCGCGGATCATCCAGGCAGGTCCAGCTTGCCCGGCTACTGGCCGGCTGTGAGGTCGAGGCGCTCGATGACGGGAAGGCGCGCTCTGTCGGCGCCTTAGCTGCGCGGGCCGCGACTACCGACATCGTCGACGCGTGCGTGGTCGAGGGAGCCATCCGCCGCGGAGACCTAGTGGTGACCTCCGATCCGGACGACCTGCAGTCGATCGCAACCGCGGCAGGCCACCAGATTGAGATCGACCACCCCTGAAACCGCGAGAGCCGCCAGCGGCGAGCAGGTCCGCGAAGCAACTTCCGACTTTGCCGATGAGCGCGCGAGTGGCCCTTCCGTTGGGATCCGCGCCAGTCCTTCAGTCAGAGTCGGCGGCAGCCGGAGCAATGCGGCGGCTTTCACGACGTCGAGGTAGTGATCCGCAAAGACCTCATCGATCACGGGCGGGCTGGTCCGTGTGCCCGGGATAGCCTCGCCTCAGTGTTCAGCAGCGGCCAGCGGGCCGCCGCCGCCATCTCATGGACAGAAGGACGATGCGACGAGGCGAGATCTGGTGGGCCGCGTTCGACGAGCGGCGGCCTGTGGTGCTGTTGTCGGAATACGAGCCATCCGGGTTCCGGGCGATGCAGGTAGTCGCGCCGGCTGACGGTGACATCTCGGGCCTGGGAATCGAGGTAGCAGTCGGGGTCCGGGAAGGACTGCCCTTCGACGGCGTGCTGCGGTTCGGGTTCCGCTGGCCGGGCGTTACCCCGTGCACCTGGCTGACCACCCTGAGCCGGGAGGACCTGATCGAGCGGGCAGGCGCATTGTCTGCCGCCAAACTCGCCGAGGTCGACGACGCCCTGCGTGCCAGCGAGCAAAGGGCGGACTGGACGCCAGCTGCGGCGGCCAGACTCAGCGAGATTAAAGCTTCCCTCCGTCAGCGGACTCAGGCGAAACGGGGAACGAGCTGAGGCCAGCAGCGACGGTGACCGCACTAGGCGGCTGGGACACGGTCAATTACACGATGGTGATAGGGCCGAGGGGTCACGTCCGGCGCTCGAAAGCTGTCGGCCTCAGGATCCATCGTCGTGCATGCACCCTACCGGTCGCACAGTCACGCGACGAATTCAGCCGCTAACGGCTAAGCCCAATTGAGGTATACAAGCATCCTCATCTGCCGCCAGTGGCTCGGTCGGCGCGTGGCAGTTCGGCATCAGCAGTCGTTCGTGCATTCGCGAGTTCGCCAGCGCACGCGTCAGAGAAGTCTCCCCAGGCTGCTCTGCAGCCGGGGGTGTGGGCAGTGCATGCATAGCTAGTTCACTGCCAAATAAGGCACTGCATGTTCACGACGCCTTGCGCGGCTCATAGGGCGCGTCGCCCTAGCCTCAGGCCAGCTCGAGTTCGCTCAGTCTGTGCGCCGCTTCGTCGCGGGTGTCGCGATCGAATTCATCGCTGGCGCAGATGCTGCGCAACCTGGCGGCGGCCCGGACAGGATCGACCTCGGACAGTCTTAGCGCCGCCTCAAAGCGCTCGTCGGAATCGTGTTCGTTGCTGGCGACGATGCGGTCCAACGCCTCCGCGCCGCGGACTGGGTCGTCTTCGGACAGCTTTAGCGCCGCCTCAAAGCGGTCGTCGGGATCGGTCTCGTACACGGCGGTGCCGCCTTTCTCTGCAAGATCGGTCGTGTTAGCAGACCGCGCACAAGTGCATTCTGACGCGCCAGCCCGCCTCCAGCCATGGGGAAGGTCCCCGATTTAACCCTGACGACCACCCACCGGCCGGTCCTCAATCTGCCTCTGCGGGCGGTCACCGTGACCTCGCGCGAAGTCGGCCTCCGGGACCTCAGAGATGCCTGACTGTTGCAACGGGAGCCCCCTGCAACTACCGGCCCTGCCGCCGCCCGCTCCGCTCGATGCAGCCGTTACTGCAGGTCCAGGCTCGACGACTGCGGCTGAAACGCGAGCGGCACACTGCTGAATGTAGAGCTCGCTGCAAAGTTGCCTCGGCATCCTCACTCGTCGCGTGTTAGTAGGAGAGCTCAGCTAAGCAGCAGCGCATAAACGAAGGCGCTGGCGCTCGACAGCCATGGCTTATTTACTACATCCTGGGGTGGCTTGGACCGCAGCTCGGGACCGATGATCGTGTAGGGACGCTCGCTAGCAATCGCCCGGATGCTTGCATAACTATCCGCGAGCCGGTTGGCAGCCGGGTCGTCCAGCTGCGGAAGCTCGCTGACGCCAGCGGGCAGCCCTGGGGGCATCAGTCAGCGCGGCGCCCGGTGGTTGGCTAGCTGAGGCGGGGGTCAGCGGCCCGCGTCGGCTGCCTACCGTTCGCCAGGAGCGGCCGCAGGGATGCGCACCGCGATCTCGTGGCCGAGTTCGTACCCGGCCGACAGGCTGAGGTCGTCTCCGCTCCAGAAACGCCCGGCGTCATACCAGTTCGGCCGGCGCGTGCCGGGCAGCAGCCCCATCTCCTGGAAGGTGACGGCCAGCACTTGCGCGCAATAAGCGGTCTCCAGCTCTGTGCCATGCGTGCTGTGCCTGATGGCCGGCATGCGCCCCGCCAGCCACTGCGACACAAGCCGGGCCGTGGAAGGGAACGGCGTGCCGTCCATCCTGGCGATAGTGCGCAGCACGGCATCTTCCATCTCACGGGTGACCGGCCGGTCGAGCTGCCGCAGCCAGGCCCGCTGTCCGTACCTGTGAGCCCAGACGAGCACAGCCTCGCGCAGGTCATGCAGCTGAACCCCGCGCTGGCGCGCACCTGACCACACATCGGGCAGCGACCGGCCGAGTTCGGCGTGCCACATCAACGGAGGTAGGTCCTCGATGACGACGGACATGCCGGCATGGTTCACCGGGCTGTTGGTCGCCAGCTGGATAGCCCGGTCCCCGGCCGCGTGCCCGCGAAACAGCCACACGTCACCGGTCCGCGTCAGGTCCAGGGCCTCGTCAAGGGTGACGCTCACCGGCGGCATGGTCGTAGCCTAGGCAGGTGGGCTGGCGGAAGATACTGGGACTGGCGGGCTTCGCAGGTGTTGCCGCCTCGGGCGTGGTGATCGTCCGGGCCGAGAGGCAGCGCCGCGCCTACACCCCCCAGCAGGTCCGCGAGCGGCTGCACGGCCGACTCGCCGAAGCGCCTGGGCTCAGCCAGTCCGAACCCGAGTCTGGGACGTAACGTCTCGTCTGGTTAGGCATCGAATGCCTGCCCGAAAGACAGCGGACGACAGCTCCGCGACGCCAGGGATTGGCCTCGCCGGGGGTCGTGCGCTCAGGCCGATGGTTAGGCGGTCAGGTCGAAGGGCACCTCCACGACGGCGATCCCGCGGTGGCGCTCCAGGGCACAGCGCAGGTGAGCACCGAAGTGGCTGTGAAGTATCCGCCGCCATTGCGACCGCGCCTTGATGACTGGCAGCCGGTGGGTCAGAGGCATGTTCGGCTTCGTGTAGGGAGTCATCCGCTGGCGCGGCCGCGTCATCGCCTGCGCCATTACCCGGGACCACCGACCAGTACCTGCCATTCCGGCTAGCACCATGAGCAATCGCTGGAACATCTGGCGGGCGGGACGAGAAGCCGAAGGACCCAGCGCTACGATCGCGCGGCGAACCTCATGCGCTCGCCGCGCGATGACTTTGGTCACTTTGCCGCGGATCCGTTCTTCTTGGCCGGTGTCTCGTGGTGGGCTGCCGTCAGCGCCACCATCGCCTTCAGGGCGTCCTCGGCGAACTTTCGCTGGCTGGCCAGCATCTGCTCGGCGAAGTCGTAGGCGCTCGCGATCAGCTCGTGCGGCCTGGGCAGGTTGTCGGTGAACGGCAAGCTCAGATCCGGCAGCTCGGGGGTGATCGACTGGACTTTGCTGGTCCAGGTCTGAATCGCCTCGATTACTGCGGCCTGGCTCTTGCGGACCGCACTCAGGATGTCCTCCTGCAGGTCACGGCCCATGGTACGGGCTTCGGTCATGACTCCTCCTCAGGGTCTACGCTGCTAACTATACCGAGCAAATGATCGGTTTGTCAAGCGAACTCATTGAGCCTGAGGCGTATTGGCCTGCGGAGTAAGGGTTGCGGTAAGCCCGGTGAGCAGGATGTCGAGGCCGCGTTCGAGTTCGGCGGCGCCGTCGTAGCTCGCCAGCACCGGGGCCAGACTGCGCAGGAGGGGGAACTCGCCGATCGGCAGCCGGTGCAGGCCCAGCCGCAGCAGGTCGTCGGTCTCATCGGGGTTGTCGACGATTTCCTGGAGTTCGTTGAGTACGTGGCCGTGCAGGAAGCCGAAGAGGGCCCGGTAGATGTGCAGTGCGTCCGGTCCGGTAAAGCCAGCGCGGGTGAGCAGCGCGAGGACGTCTTCGAGCGGGCGCAGCGTGCCATGAGGGCGCAGCGCTAGCGGCGTGGCCAGCGGCCGAGTGACCAGCAGCGGCACGACATGCGGGTGGGCGAGGGCGAGCGCCCGGTAGTGGCGCGCGACCGAGCGCAACTGGCCGATCCAGTCGGGGTCAGTCGCATCGACCGTCAGCTTGGCCAGGACCGTCTCAGCGACTCCGTCGAGGAGGGCGGCCTTATTCGGTGCGTGCCGGTACAAGATCATTGGGTCCCGGTCAAGGGCGCGGGCGAGCCGGCGCATGGACAGGCCGTCGGCGCCTTCGCGGTCGATGATGTCCAGCGCAGCCGCCAGCACTAGCTCCCGGGTGATCTTCCGGTCACCGTTGGCGTTCGCCCTGGTGTCACCGGCGGCGCGGCCGGCACGCGGCGGGGTCATCGCAGCACCTGCTCTCATCTCGCTGTGATCTAGCTAAGGCTGAGAATACTACCGCAGCCCGGCGTTCGTAGGTCTACGACGTTGACATATGCTGAGAAGGTGACTTACTGTAGGTCTACATCGTTAACACCTGATGTAGCTCATCAGCGTATTCAGCAGGAGGGCACCGTTATGAAGGCCCTGATTATTGCCGTGGTTGTCGTGGTGGTGCTGGTTGCCAACGGCTCGGCCGTCACCGAAGCCCTCTAGCAACCTGCCGCCGCCTGGCGGCCGGCCAGGCCGGCCCGCCAGATATCAGGCCCGGCGCATCAGCCAGCCTGTGAACCTGCTTCAGCTAAGGACAAGCGTCATGAAACGCAGAACCTTCGACCTCCTGGTCTCCATCGCCGGCCTGTTCCTCGCCGTCACTCTCGCCGTCGCCGGCGGACTGGCGCTATGGGGCCACAACTTCATCGGCAACCAGGTCCACAGTCAGCTCGCCGCCCAGAAAATCTACTTCCCGCCAGCATCGGCCTTCGCCCACCCCAAGGCCGGCACCGAGATCACCCCGTCGATGATCCCGTCGGTATCCCAGTACGCCGGGCAGCAGCTGCTGACCGGGCAGCAGGCCGAAGTCTGGGCCAACGACTTCATCGCCGTTCACCTGGTGGAGATCGGCGGCGGCAAGACCTACGCCCAGCTATCCACCGAGGCCATCGCGCAGCCCGCTAACCTCAAGCTCGCGGGCCAGGTCGCCACCGTATTCAAGGGCGAGACACTGCGCGGGCTGCTGCTCAACGCCTACGCCTTCGGCACCATGGCCACCATCGCAGGCATCGCCGCCATCGCGGCATTCATCGCCGCGCTCGTCATGCTCGTCCTCAGCGGCCTAGGCCTCATCCACGCCAGACGCGTCAGCCCCGGCACTGAAATCCTCACCGGCCACCCCGCACATGCACGCGGTCCTGACGCCATCCCGGTACCAGCCGCCCACAACGGCAGCCAGCCGCCCGCCGACGACCTCATCGGCACCCCACTCGGCACCCCCGCCGCCGGCTCCTCCTGACCTGCCGGCCTGCCGGGACATGCAGCCCGGCAGGCCTCCAGCTACCCACCACTCCTTGTGCTGGCCGCTCTTCCAGCCAGCAGCACAAGGGTCACCGGCAATCCGGCTGGAAGGCGTCTTGCCATTCAGGAGCCAGAAATTACCCGGAGGAAAAATGAAAGCTGCAGTTGTAAGAGAATTCGGCCAGCCGCTGGTGATCGAAGACCGTCCCATCCCGTCGCCCGGCCGCGGCCAGGTAACCGTCCGGATGGAAGCATCCGGCCTGTGCCACACCGACATTCACGCCGCCAACGGCGACTGGCCCGTCAAGCCAACTCCGCCGTTCGTCCCGGGCCACGAAGGCGTTGGCCTGGTGCACGCGACTGGCGAAGGAGTCAGCGACCTGACGATCGGGCAGCGGGTCGCCGTGCCGTGGCTCGGCTACGCCTGCGGCACCTGCAAGCACTGCCTCACCGGGTGGGAGACACTGTGCCTGCAGCAGCTTGACACCGGTTACTCGGTGGACGGCTGCTACGCCGAGTACTTCCTGGCCGAGGCAGCCTTCGCGGCCAAGGTCCCGGACGGGATCGACCCCTTCGACGCCGCGCCCCTGTCCTGCGCGGGCGTGACCACCTATAAGGCCGTGAAGGTCGGCAACGTGCGCCCGGCCGACCTGGTCGCGATATCCGGCGTCGGCGGCCTCGGGCACCTCGCCGTCCAGTACGCCAAGATCTTCGGCGGCACCGTAGCCGCGATCGAGGTCACCGACGAGAAACTGCAGCTCGCCAAGGACCTCGGCGCCGACATCACCATTGACGCGCGGACCGAGGACCCTGCGGCGGTCCTGCAATCACACGGCGGCGCAGACGTCGCCATCGGCCTGGCCGTCGACGACAAGTCTTTCGCCGCCGCCTACGCCGGCCTGCGCCGTGGCGGTCGGCTCGTGCTGGTCGCGTTGCCCGCAGCCGGCACGCTCCCCATCCCGGTCTTCGACACCGTGCTCAATGGGACTTCGGTGATCGGCTCGATCGTGGGCACCCGCGCCGACCTGCTGGACGTGTTCGCCTTGCATGCGGCCGGACAGACCCGGGTGATCTATGAGACCAGGCCTCTGACCGCAGTCAACGACTCCATCCAGGAAGTCCTGCACGGCAAGGCAAAAGCACGCATCGTCATGACGCCCTAGGGACCAGACAACGTCGGCTACGAGGACAGGGAGCGAGCAATGCAAGGACAGCAGGAAGACATCGTGCCGCCTGGGGTAGCCGCGACGGCAACGCAATTGCCGCAGCAGGCACCCGCGGGCATGATCAGCGGCCGGGTGGCCCTGGTCACCGGCGGCACCAGGGGCATCGGAGCCGCGATCTGCCACCGCCTGGCCGCTGAGGGCGCATCGATCGCGGCTGGCTACTGGCGTCAGAGTGAGGGAGCCGAGAAGTTCCAGGCGTCCATGTCGGCGGAGTTTCCGGACCAGCTCTGCACGCTGCACGAAGGCAACATCGGCCTGGCCGACGACTGCCGGCGCGTTGTGCACGACGTCATCGAACAGCACGGGCGCCTCGACATCCTGGTGAATAACGCCGGGATCACTATCGACCGGACGGCTGCCAAGATGTCCGACGAGGACTGGCAGCGCGTGATCGCCGTCAACTTGTCCGGGGCCTTCTTCATCGCCCAGGCCGCTCTTGAGCACATGATCGAACGTGGCACCGGCCGGATCGTGAGCGTGTCATCGGTGATCGGCGAGACCGGCAATATCGGCCAGGCCAACTATGCCGCGTCCAAGTCTGGCCTGTTCGGCCTGACGAAATCGCTGGCCAGGGAGGCCATCTTCCAGCTGAACCGCGCGGACCGGCCAGTGGGTGACGGCCTCGGCCTCACCGTGAACGCTGTCACCCCCGGCTTTATCGCCACGGACATGCTCGCCACCATTCCGGATCAGGTGCTCGCGCGCATCAGGGGACAGATTCCTGTCGGCCGCCTCGGCCGGCCTGAGGAGATCGCCCGCGTCGTGTGCTTCCTGGCGGCCGACGAGTCCGCCTATATCACCGGACAGATCTGGGCCGTTAACGGCGGCCTGGACATGTGAGAGGAAACGTGATGAATGATCTGCCAGATGTCGTGGTGCTGTCCGCAGTGCGGACCGCCATCGGCCGATACGGTGGCAGCCTGGCCGGCGTCGCGCCATGCGACCTTGCCGCGACAGTAGTCCGGGAGGCAGTGCGGCGGGCCGGCGTTGAGCCCGCCGATGTCGGCCACGCGGTCTTCGGCCACGTGATTCACACCGAGGCAAGAGACATGTACCTGGGCCGGGTCGCTGCCGTCAACGGCGGGCTGCCGGTCACCACGCCCGCCTTCACCGTCAACAGGCTCTGCGGTAGCGGACTGCAGGCGATCGTCTCGGCCGCCCAGGCTATCCAGCTCGGTGATGCGGATGCCGCGGTAGCGGGCGGCGTCGAGTCGATGAGCCGCAGTCAGTACTGGCTGCCGGGATTGCGCTGGGGCCAGCGGATGCGTGACGGCGCGGCCGTCGACGCCATGGTCGGGGCGCTGACCGACCCGTTCGATGGCTGCCACATGGGCGTGACAGCAGAGAACGTCGCGCGCGAGTTCGGGATATCGCGCGCTGACCAGGACGCACTGGCGGCCCAGAGCCACCACCGGGCCGCAGCAGCGGCAGCAGCCGGCTACTTCACCGAGCAGATAACTCCCGTCGAGGCGCCCGCAAAGAAGGGAACCGTCAGCGTGGTGGCCGACGAGCACATCCGGCCGGATGCTTCCGCGGAGGGCATGGCCCGGCTACGACCGGCATTCGCCGGCGACGGCACGGTGACAGCCGGGAACGCCGCAGGAGTCAACGACGCGGCTGCCGCCGTCATCCTTGCGAGCGGTGAGTACGCCAGCCGCCGCGGCCATTCGCCCCTTGGCCGTCTGGTCGCCTACAGTCACGCCGGCGTCGAGCCGAGGATCATGGGCGTCGGCCCGGTGCCGGCCGTCAGGCTGGTGCTGGAGCGGGCGGGCCTGAAGGTAGACGAAATCGATGTATTCGAGGTGAACGAGGCGTTTGCCGCTCAGGCGCTGGCCGTCGTCCGCGAGCTTGGCCTGCCGCCGGAAAAGACCAATCCGAACGGCAGCGGCATCTCGCTCGGTCACCCTCTTGGCGCTACCGGCGCCATCCTCGTCGTCAAGGCACTGTACGAGCTCAGGCGGATAGCCGGCCGGTATGCGCTCGTCACCATGTGCATCGGCGGCGGCCAGGGCATTGCCGCGATATTCGAGCGAGCATGACCGGGCAGGAGGCGGCCTGGGAGGCTGCGTCGGCAGCTGCCGACGCACTGGCACCGGAGGTCGGCCAGTTCGCCTCCGTGGACCTGGCTGGCTTCGGCGAGTCGCTGCTCACCGTGCTGACGCGTGCAGCGGGGAATCCCGGCGACGTTGCCACTGCGATGCTGCGGTACTCGGCCACCATGGCCCGGATCGGGCCGGTGGCCGCGGCGCGCTGGCTGGGGTCGCAGGCAGAGCCCCCCGTCCGCGTCGGTGAGGATAAGCGGTTCACTGACCGCACATGGAATGACAATCCAGCCTTCTTCGCGCTCCGGCAGGCTTACCTGGCCGGCATCCAGCTCGCGGCTGATGTCCGCGCGGCTGGTGCCGGCGAGGCCGCAGCCGACGCGAAGGCAGGGCTCGCCGCTGACTTCCTGCTGGACGCACTGGCGCCGACGAACTTCCTGCTGACCAACCCGGCGGCAATCAAGCGGGCGATGGAGACCGGGGGGGCCAGCCTTGCGGCAGGCGCCGCGCATTTCGTCGATGACCTGCTGCGTAATGGCGGGCGCCCCCGACAGGTCGACACGAGCCCGTTCAAGCTCGGCGAGAATCTCGCGGCGACCCCCGGCAAGGTGGTGTTCAGAAACGAACTCATGGAGCTCATTCAGTATGCGCCGCAGACACCCAAAGTCCGCGCCGTCCCGATGCTGGCCAGCCCGCCGTGGATCAACAAGTACTACATCATGGACCTGGCACCGGGACGCAGTTTCATCGAGTGGGCAGTCCAGCACGAGCGCACGGTGTTCGCCATCTCCTACCGCAACCCGGACGCTTCGATGCGCGGCGTAACCCTGGACGACTACCTGATCCACGGGCCTTCGAAGGCCCTCGACGTCATCGCCGAAATCACTGGCGCCCCGAAAATTGACATCACCGGGCTGTGCCTGGGCGGAGCGCTGACCGGCATGCTGGCGGCCTACCTCGCCGCAACCGGCGATGACCGGATCGGCTCCATCACGCTGCTCAACACCATGCTCGATTACAGCGAGCCGGGCGTGCTCGGGGCCTTCACCGACGAGCAGACGGTCGCGCGGCTTGAGCACGAGATGGCGGAGAAGGGCTACCTTGACGGCAGCCAGATGGCCGGCACGTTCGACCTGCTGCGCGCGAACGACCTCATCTTCAGCTACGTGGTGTCAGGCTGGCTGATGGGCCAGAAGCCCCCGGCCTTCGATCTGCTGGCCTGGAACGCCGACAGTACCCGGCTGCCGGCCGCGATGCACTCCTTCTACCTGCGCTGCCTTTATATCGGGAACGAGCTGGCGCGCGGCGAGATGAAGCTGGTAGGCCGGCCGCTGCGGCTATCGCAGGTAAAGAACGACACGTACGTGGTGGGTGCCGTCAACGACCACATCGTGCCCTGGCATGCCTCGTACCAGGCCACCAGTCTGCTGGGAGGTGACGTCCGCTACGTCCTGTCCAGCGGCGGCCATGTCGCCGGCATCGTCAACCCGCCTGGACCGAAGGCGTGGTATGAGACGGCCGACAGCAACCCGGCTGACGGGCACACCTGGCGAGCTGCGGCCGCGAGGCAGGCTGGCTCCTGGTGGGAGGACTGGACCAGCTGGTCACAGACACGTGCCGGAGGCCGCGTCAGGCCGCCAGGCATGGGCAGCAGCCTGAACCCGGCCGTGAGCGACGCACCCGGCGACTATGTCCTCGGCTGATGCCAGTACGCAGGCGCGGGGACCGAGCCTGCTGGCCCGGCCCCGCCTGCGGATCCTGCTTTACAGCAGCGTCGTGACTGCCTTGACTTCGGTGTAGTTGTTGAGGACTTCGTGGCCCATCTCGCGGCCCCAGCCGGACTGCTTGTATCCGCCAAACGGCAGTGCCGCGTCGAACACGTTGTAGCAGTTGATCCACACCGTTCCCGCCCTGAGCTTCTTGGCTAGCGCATGCGCCTTCGAGATGTCCTTGGTCCAGATGCCAGCGCCCAGACCGTATTCGGAGTCGTTGGCGACCTTGGCGATCTCGTCCAGATCCGTAAACGAGGCAGCGACCAGGACCGGGCCGAAGATCTCCTCACGCACCACTTTCATGTCGGGGCGGGTGTTGGTCAGCACGGTCGGCTCGATGAAGTAGCCGCGGTCACCATACCGGCCGCCGCCCGCCAGGGCGGTCGCGCCGTCGGACTTGCCGGACTCCAGGAACCCGCTCACCCGGCGGAACTGCTCCTCCGACACCAGCGGGCCCATCTGCGTTCCCGGCTCCATGCCGGGCCCCAGCTTGATTGACTTGGCGATCGCGGCAACGCCGTCGACAACCTCGTCGAACCTGGCCTGCTGGACGTACAGCCGCGACCCGGCCACGCAGCACTGCCCGTGGTTGAAGAAGATCGCGTTAGCCGCGCCTTCGATGGCCGCGGGCCCGGCGTCGTCGAACACGATGTTGGGGCTCTTGCCGCCGAGCTCGAGGGTCAGCTTCTTCAGGTTGCTAGCCCCTGCGGCGGCGACGATGAGCTTGCCGACCTCGGTGGAGCCAGTGAACGCGACCTTGTCCACGTCGGGGTGCGCGGCCAGCGCGGCGCCGGCGGTCTCGCCGAAGCCCGTCACCACGTTCACGACGCCGTCGGGCACGCCGGCTTCGGCCATCAGCCCGGCGAGCCGCAGCGCGGTCAGCGAGGTCTGCTCGGCAGGCTTGAGCACCACGCAGTTACCGGTGGCCAGCGCGGGCCCGAGCTTCCAGGCCGCCATCAGCAGCGGGAAGTTCCACGGAATGATCTGGCCCACCACGCCCAGCGGCTCGCGCAGCGTGTAGGAGTGGAAGTTGGCGCCTGGCATGTACGGCACCGAGATGTTGATCGAGTTGCCCTCGATCTTCGTGGCCCAACCGGCCATGTAGTGGAACAGGTCAGCGGCCAGTGGTACGTCCGCGGCCTGCGCCACGGCAAACGGCTTTCCGTTGTCGAGCGACTCGAGCTGGGCGAGTTCGTCGGCGTGCTCGAGTATCAGGTCCCCGATGCGCCAGATGATCCTGCCGCGCTCGGATGGCGTCATCCTCGACCATGGGCCGGACTCGAATGCCTTGCGCGCGGCTTGGACTGCGCGGTTGATGTCCTCGGCGTCCCCCTCCGCGATGTGGGCGAGGGTCTCGCCGGTTGCAGGGTTGGGGGTCTCAAAGGATTTGCCGGAAGCCGCGTCAGCCCATTTTCCGTCAATGAACAGCTGACGAGGTGCGCGGGTAAAGGTCTCGACGTCTCGGTCCAGGGTCACGGTCATGAGTCGGTCATCTCCCTTGACGGCGCGGAGCGCCTGGCCACCGGTTGCAGCCTGGCAGCAGCTTGTGCGCTGTCTACGTTGTATATCTACGTTCGAAGTCTACATCGTAGCAGAAGCGGTGAGCAGGTAGATCAGCGCGCAGCGCCGCCCCGGCGAAGCTCCTTCGGCGGAGGCTAACGGTGATCCTCAGGCGAGCGCATGTAGCGGCATTCCGGGATGCTGAAATGCTCGACGGCGTCGATGTCGTCATCGTGCAGCACGCGTTCCGGTGACCTGGACAGCCGCGGCCGGGCTCGGCTCGGCTCGGCTCGGCTACCGGCAGGCTGCCGACATCTTCAAGGTAGCGAGCGGCGGAGCGACATTGCACCAGCTGCGGCACTCGGCACTGGCGCATGACGCCGAGGCGGGCACGTCAACACCGATGCTCATGGCTAGGTCCGGTCACTCATCGGTCAGGTCGCTGGCCAAGTACGCCAGGGTGAGTGCCGAGGCGCTGCACCGGCATCAGGAGCAGAGCGACCCGGCCCGGCGGAGGCGCTGAGCGATCCGCGCGCGGCATTTTTGCATATCCGCATGTCGGGGACGGACAGTCGCCGCTTATCGCAGTCAGTTTTGCCGTGCCGTGCGTCAGTGACCGGGTGGCTTGTTGCGTGCAGCTGCTCGGGTGCCCGACGTGCTGTTGCGTGGTTGCAGGAGAAGTCTTGCCTCGCGGCGTTACTGCCCTGGTATTAGCGGCGGCCCTGGATTGGGTACTGGGACGGATGGGCGCCGCCAGAAGAATGTGTGAAAGCCGGTCTCGCCCCTGATGGCGAAGTTGACTGTGAGGAGGTCCCAGCCGTCGCCGGCCATGTTGTTCATGTGGCGGGTCAGGGATTCGGGATCGTGGGCGCTGTGAGTGCAGAAATATTCGGTCTCGTAGGGCATGCACGCATCGTAGGTCCGGCGATGCGGGCTGTCCTGCGGGCTCGTGTTGCATCACGCGGGTGCGCCCGGCTGACGGGAGGGTCGCGCATCGGGCTGACCGGGTGCTGTTCTGGCCGCGTCCTCCCGGCCTTCGCCTTCCCCATCCAGGCGATTCGCTTAGTCACGGCGGCAGGGCAGGTATTTGCGCGACGCCGAGTCCTCGAAGTAGCTGTGCCAGAAGACGCTCCGCGACCGCGTGCGGAGCATTGATCAGCTTCTCGGTCGAAGCCGAAATGACTCTCTCGTACTCGTCGCGGCTGTACGCGTTCCCCGGCCGGTGGAGAGGATCGCCTTGCAGAAGATCGAGAGGCATCGCACCCCGAAGCGGTCCAGCCGTACACCAAGGCGCCACTGCCCTTGATAAGCGGCGTGCTTGTCGCCGATACGACCGGCGAGCGCGGCCACGAAATGTGTCAGGCCCAACAAGAGCATGACGACGATGGCCATCGGCGGCCCGCCCTCGGGCAAGAACGACCTGCCAAAGGCGTCGGCCCGCCGCCCGCAGGTGAACCTGGTTCCGCCATCTTCGCGCATCACCAGCTCCAGCAGAGTCTGCTCGCGGCCAGGGCCTTCCTCAGGGGCGGAGCGGTTCCAGACATCCGGGTGTCACCGAAGTAAGGCGCGCGACGCTGCCCGAGAAGTTCGACGAGCTGTACGCGGTGCTCAACCCGGAGGCAGCGCTGGCAACACGACGGCAGAAGATCGACCTGCTCAAGGCGTCGAAATCTACCTAGCCGTCGCCGACACCGGCCACGCACCAGCGGATCACGCGTACGCCGCTGTGTCAGTCACGCTGTGCTGTCAGCACACGGGTCATCATCAGGTTGAGGTTGTCGTCTACGCCGACTGTTGCGCCGGGAATAACAGGGTGAACTCGTACGCAATGCCAGGCCCGTCAGGGAGATAGCCCCGCTTGAGGTACATCAGGTGCGCGGCTGAATAGTCCGCGTAGAGCCCGACGCCAAGGCCGGCAATCGTGCTGCGGGCCGCGATTACCGACTCGGCCGCATCCATCAGCGCCGAGCCGACGTGCTGGCGCCGAAATTGCGGCAAGGGCGCGGCCTGGCATGCGGATTCGGGGTCACGGCGGGGCGTTCGACGATGCTGCGGCTGATCCGCGCCCTGCCCGATCCCGGCGCGGGAGACGTTGCGGCGCCAGGTCATGGCTGGCGAGTTAGGACCGGCTAGGACACTGTGACGAACGCCCCTGCCTGCCGCAGCATGTTGCCCATGGTGGCGGTGGCATGTACGACTGTATTGGCGTTAGGTGCGTAGCTAGGGGGGGTTACCCGGAAGGTCGCGGCCGGCGACGTCCCAGGCGCAACCGAGGTGAAGTGCGTCGGGCCGACGGCCGTCGCGGTCCACCCGCCCGGTAGCTGCAAACCCAGCCGGACGTCCGGCAGGTTCTCGTCACCGGATGCGGTTAGACGGACCCGTACCGTCGAGGCACGCCCCGGCCGCATCGCCGGCGGCGAGGTAATCACGACCTGGCGGGCGGCCGGGGTGGCCGTCATCGTAAACGTGCCCTGCAGCGGCAGGCCGGACATAGCCGATGAGTCGCCAACGTAGACGGAGTAGGTGCCTTCGGTCTGCGTCCAGCCGTTCGCCGTTCCGTCCCACCAGGACATGGCCTGCGGCGTGGTGGTAAATGACACCCGGGTCGACGCCCCGGGAGCGAGATCGACCCGCTGGAATCCGGCGAGCTGGCGCGGCGGCTCACCGGAATGCGGCGGGTCGCCCAGGTAGAGCTGAGCGACGTCGCTGCCGTCCCGCGTCCCGGTGTTGGTGACCGTTGCCGACACCCGCACGTCCTGTGTGCCGTCCACGGTTGCCGGGCTGATCCGCAGGTTGCTGAACGCGAACTGGGTGTAGGACAGCCCGAACCCGAACGGGAACAACGGCGTGACGTTGTCCGCACCGTACCAGCGGTAGCCGACGTCGATGCCCTCGGAGTACCGTACCCGGCTGCCCTTGCCCGGCCACTGCGCCGGGGTACTGGCCGGCACCTGGCTCAGGCTGGCCGGGAAGGTCACCGGGAGGTGCCCGCCCGGGTCGGTCTGCCCGAACAGGACGCTCGCCAGTGATGTTCCGCTGGTCTGGCCGGGATACCAGGCGTCCAGGACCGCGGCGACCTGGGACAGCCATGGCATGGCGACTGGGGCGCCCGCGTTGATCACCACGACCGTGTGCGGGTTTGCCGCCGCGACGGCCTGGATCAGCTCGTCCTGCGCGGACGGCAGGCTCAGCGACTGCCGGTCGGCAGCCTCGGACTCGGTGTCATCGGAGACGACGACGACGGCTGTGGATGCTGCCCTGGCGGCGCTGACGGCGGCGCTGATGCCAGGCGCAAGCGCCGATGGCGTGCCCCACAGCAGCTGTGACGACTGGCCCCTGACCGACAGCGTGTACCGCTGCCCGGCGGTCAGCTGGACCGCGGCCGAATAGGTGTGCACCGGCGGCGTACTCGGGTCGGCGAGGATCTGCCGCCCGTTCAGCGACAGGTACGTCGGGGCGTAACAGCCGCACGGGTTAGTGAGGGCCAGCACGTAAGTGCCGGTCTCGGGCGCAGTCAACGTCCCGGTGTACCTGCCGCCCGACGACGTCGAAGAGTAGGCGGGGGACAGATCGCGCGGCGGGATGGCCGGCAGCGACGTATCCGTGAGAAGTCCTTGCCGGTAGACGACGTTCGTGCCGGACCCGGCTGCGGCCTTGATGCCTGCGAGCGGGGTCACGGTCCGGGAGGGGATCACGTAGGCGCTTCCGCCGCCGGCGTAGGCCGGCGCGGCGGACGCGGACGGTCCGATGACGGCGATCGTGCCGGCGTGTGCCGCCGGGAGCGGCAGGGTCGGGCCGGAGTTCCTCAGCAGCGTGGTGCCGGCCTCGGCGACTGACGTGGCCGTCCCCACGTGAGCGGGCGTGGTCACTACAGCTGCGGTCGAGCCCGTCCGCGGCTGCCTGAACAGGTTAAACCGGAACATCTGGGTCAGGATGCTCTGGACCATGGTGTTCAGCGCGCTGCGGGGGATGGTCCCCCTCACGATGGCGGACTTCAGCGCGTTCCCGTAGTACGTGCTGGACGGCTCCTCCATATCGGTGCCTTCGACCGCGCCCTGCGTCGAGTGCACCGCGCCGTAGTCGGAGGTCACGAAGCCAGGAAAGTCCCACTCCTGCCGGAGCACCTGATTGTTGAGGAAGGAGTTGTTGCAGCTGAAGTTGCTGTTCACCACCGAATATGCGCACATCACCGAGGCCGCGTCGGCCCGGGTCACTGCTGCGTCGAACGACGGCATGTAGATCTCGTGCAGCGCCCGGTCGCTGACTATCACGTTGTCGGCGGCCGTATTGCGGTAGGTCTCCTGGTTGTACGCGTCGAAGTGCTTGACCTGTGACATCACGTGCTGCGCTTGCACGCCGTCGATCTCGGCGACGGCCAGGGCGGAGTTCAGGAACGGGTCCTCCGACAGCGCCTCGAACGACCGGCCCCAGCGCGGGTCCCTGTCGATGTTCACGGTCGGGCCGAGGTTGACGCTAGCGCCCTTGCCGAGCTCCTCCGCGCCGATCACCTGGCCGTACCGGCCGGCCAGTGACGGATCCCAGGTCGCCGCGACGGTAACGCCCGCGGGCAGCTGGGTGGCACCGGTCAGCCCGTCGGACACCCCGGCCGGGCCATCCTCGAGCCCGAACGCGGGGATACACAGCGAGGAGATCGCCGGCGTGTAGTACACATACGGGTTAGAGGTGCCGTGGCCCTCCACCATGCTGATCTCGCTGCCCAGCGACATCTCGCTCATCAGCTGCGCGACCCGCCGGGAAATGGGGGCTGTGGAGCTAACCCACGGGCACGAGGCCGTCGCAAGTCCCTGGCCAGCGGCCGCGCCGGGCCCCCCGTTAGTCCAGGGAGTCCCTGCGGCCTGTGCGGCTGCGGCTGGCACGGCGGTCAGCCCGGCCAGGGCCACGGTGAACACGCCTGTCGCAAGCCGACGCCGGCGGCGTCGCAGGCAACTCGACAAGATGCGCTTAAAATCCGCACCCATCAACTCACCGCCTCCCACCCGCACGTAAGTGCGACAATCCGTCAAGCCTGCATGAGGCTTTTGACCGGCTTGTTAAGGCTTCGGGCGCGGGTCGGCTCAGCGGACCCGAGCTAGCAGGCCAGCACTGCTCGCTGGCAGAAGATCCTCTAATCATACGGCGATGGTCGATCAGGAGCTGACCGCCGGCAGAACTCCCCTGAGCTGGGAACAGATCGGCTGATCCTGGGAGTGGGTTTGCCGGGAATGCGTGATCAGCCGTCAAGTGACCGCCGTTCCCGCCGCAGAGCAGCGGGTCACTGCGGGTGACCGCGAAGAGACCACCGCCGCGGCTGCAAGGTCAGGACCGTCTAGCCATGCCGAGGCAGATGAGCCGGGACGGCCAGGTTGGACTGAAGATCTTCCTGGAGCACTGGGTTGCGAAGTCCCGCGCTCGCCTCGGACACACGTCGTTGGCGCGTGTGGGTTGACACGGGGTGTGAGACAGAAATGTAGGAGTGTTTGATCGTGCCTGGTCACGTACCTGACCTGAGTGAGATTGAAACTCAGGTCAGAACGAGGGAAGCGCGGGTTCGGGGTCTGGCTGGACGGACAGCTGGCCCGGTATGTTGACTGCGACCCGGACGTCGGCGACGGCCTGGGGGCTGGTGACGTCAATGTGTCTTATGCTGTGCATCCGTGGGCCCGCGGGCGCGCGGTGGCGGTCGAGGCAGTCCGGCTGATCTGCGCGTTCGTCGGGGCGAACCAGATCGGCAGGCGTGTGGCGATCCGGGTCGAGCCGGAAAACGAGGCGTCGGTACGGGTCGCGCGCAAATGTGGCTTCAGCTACGTGCGTGACTTCGTCTCGACCACTGATACTCACGACGACGGAACGCCCATCACATTGAGCTTGTACCTGCTTGAACTGTGACGGACACCGACCGCACGCTCATGCTGCCAGTTGCTTTGTGGCCGCTGAACGGGCAGCGTGGCCCGGCAGTGGCAGGATTGCGCGCGTGACAGATGTACCGGAACAAGAACTTGAGGCCGCGGTATGCGGGGCGTGGGCGCTCGACACCTGCGACCCCGTCGACGCTGATGACTGGTGTGTCGCCAATCCCTCCCGCGGACAGTGCGGGTCTACCGCGCTGACGATCCATGACCTGCTGGGCGGCGACTTTCTGATTGCTGAAGTCATTCGCAGCGACGGCAGCCGCCAGGGCGTGCACTACTGGAATTTGCTACCTGACGGGACCGAACTCGACCTGACTCGGGATCAGTTCGCCCACAACGAAATCATCCAGCAGCCGCGCATCCTGCAGCGCCCCGCCGGGCTGCCGAACCGCTGCGCCGAGCAGTATCTGACGATGCGGCGCCGCGTCTTCGATGCGCTCGGCATTGCCGAAGATGATGACACGACCCACCGGTAACGTCCGCTATGCCGCCGACAGCGGCCGCGGAACCGCGTGGGCGATGTAATCGTGGCACGCTGAACTCGTGACCCGGTTCAGCGTCATCGCCGATGTCAGCTCAGACAACCTCGCGGCCGTTCGGCCCGTCCTCCTGCACGTGATCGAAGACGCGGCGGTTACCAGCACCGCGGACGGTCTGCACGTCCGGGGCATGATGGACGGCACGGACGCCCGAGACGCCAACCGCCGGCTGCTGTCGGCCTTGCGGCAGGCAGAAAAGAGGACCCGTCTGCGGGCAGAGTGGACCGGCGACGGCCATGTTCACCGCTTCTTTGATTACGTGCCTAAGAGCACGCGACCCATGCCTTGAACTTGCATCAGCACGATCTCAGAAACGTGCTGTTCTGCCGCGAGTGGTAGAGGACCCAGAGCCTCTGAGTCACGAAGCAGCTGCCGGCCTAGATGGTGACATTGGTCCGCCTGCCGGGAGTAAGCGTCGAACCAGATCAATCAGCGTGCGAGGCCGGCAACTCAGCGCCAGACGGGTGGCCCGCCGCTGCTGACACCCGGCCGGGATCGCGCGCCAGGATGTCGTAGGTGTGACAGTGCTTAGGGCCGCTGTAAGCCTCGCCGTCACGCTCGGTTTCGTGCTGGTGCTGCTCCGGCTGCCGGCAGTCGATTTGGAGCGCCTCTCGGAACTGGTGACCGACGCCTGGCGGATGCGTGCGCCCGACGACCAAAACCGAATCCCGCACTCGCAGCACGCGCCCCGATGTAAGCCCGGACCCTTGTCCTGCCGCCAGGCCGGCGGCGCTTGCTGCAGCGCTCGCCCTATCGGGTGCCGAGGACGATCGTGCCCGGCACGCAATTTCACGACTTTGGCGGCGTTCGCTGCTAGCTGGATAGGGCCTGCCGAATCGCGCCTGCTTCCGGCTGCGTCTGCGACGATCTCCGGTTGGACGCATCGTCGACGCCGACCGAGGCGGTGACGACCCCTACCACGAGGCCGCCGCGGATCCTGGCTTCGCGCGAGTAGAGACTACTTGGTGTCGTTTCTGCGGCCAGTACCTTCGGCGGCTGAGGCGTCTGATTAGCCGCGCCCAGTCAAGTGAAAGTTGATCATGGCGTCACTTCGCTCATGCCGCGGTCAGTCTGAACAGGGCACGAACGAGGCCAGGTTTGCTCCAGCACGGCTGACGCCGGGGCAGCGAGATGGTGATGCCACGACAGCCGATCTGTCGTCAGGCGTCGGGTGGGCTCCGGCTCAGTGAACGCGGTTCGCCATCGCGGCGCTCCAACGGCCTCCGGGCTGGTTGGCAGGTTAATCAGGTGGGGCTAGCCTGCGGCATCCGGCCGTGGGATCCGAGCGTCGGTCTGTGCGGGAGCGAGTCTGCGCCTGAGGTCGTGGAGCCTGCTCCACCGATCATTGCTTTCGCTGAGGGGCGGGCCTTGGGGGGCGGTGCCGTTGCTCGGCTTGCTGGTTTCGTCGGCGCGGGCAGTGTCGCGCTGCTCGATCAGGTCGTCGCGCTCCTGGCTTGCCGCCGCGGTCTCGCGGCGGGATTGCCTGAGCCCGCGGCGCGCGGCAGTGCCGCGCCGGGAGGTGCGGCGCGCGCCGGCTAGCAGAAGGCTCAGTCCGAGCAGGCCGACTGCCCCGACCACGATGCCGGACAGGAACAGCGTGCCAGGCCGAGCCGGTCAGATGGTAGCCGAGCACCGAGAAATGGCTGACCGTGTGCGCGCTGCCGTCGTTGCCCAGAACACCCGCGACTGCGACGATCAGCGCGGCGACCAGGATGATGAGCCCGAGAATGATGATCATGAAAGCTCCGAAACTAAGGTCGTGGGTGAAAAGCATCGCGAGCGGCCGCCTGGGTGTGAGGCGCTCGGGCGGCCTGGTGCTCTGGCCAGGTGCTGGAACGCCGCCGGGGGCAGCCCGGGCGCCGGAGCGCCCCCGGTGGCTGTCAGCGGTGCGCGAACAGGCCGCGCCGACTGGACGATCGGCCGCTGATCAGGTGGTAGGCGAGCAGCAGGATTGCCGCCCCGGCGATGGCGGTGAGCCAGGTGGACAGGTTGAAGAATCCGTGGATGGTGTGGATGTGGAACAGCTTGGTGGCGATCCAGCCGCCGAGCAGTGCCCCGACGATGCCGATGACGCAGGTGAGGATGAGGCCTTGCTGTCTGCGGCCGGGGATCAGCATATTGGCGATCAGGCCTGCGACCAGGCCCAGGACGATCCAGGCGATAATGCTCATAACTGACTCCTAAGCCAGCTGATAGGTTGGGTAGGCGGTAGTCAGTCATGCGGATCGTGACGGGCGAGGACTTGGCCTGACGATCTCTCAGCAGGCCGGCCGGTAGCGTCGTGTCCGGCACGGTCCAGGGCACAGATAAGAAAAACTCCGAGCCCCCAGTGCGCGTCCGCTTACATCGCGGAGGCGGCTACCCAGGTCCGGAGCAATCGACGCGCTCAGGTTACCTTCAGCTGGTCCCGCAGAGACTGCACGGGCACCCGCGGACACGAGCATCCTGAGCCATATGACATTGCTCAGTAGTAGTGCCTCCGGCCGCCGACCGCGTGGCCCGCGAACCCGAGCAGCGCCAGGATCGCGCCGACGATCACGACGATGATGCCGATCGTCCAGATAATGGCAGCCCCGGTAACGAAGCCGATGATGAGGAGAATCACGCCGAGAATGATCATTTGGTGCTCCTGCCGGTTGTCAGCCGTCGCCTTGGGACGGCGGCACGAGTGTTCTGGCTGCAGCGTCAGGCAGCGTCACCTGCGGCGAGCAGCTCACAAGGTGGTTCCGATGTCATGGCCAGCGTCAGGGGGTTCCCAGCCGCCGCCATAGATACCTCGATCCGTCTGGCGCTGCCGGCTGCCTCGACGCAAGCGTGGACCTTGAAGACATCGATCAGCCGGGTGACGGCCAGAATCCGCAGAACCTGCTGCTGCGGCGCGGCCAGCAGCAGGTCACACCCGGCGCGCCGGACGTGCTGCCGCGCGCGTACCAGCGCTGCCAGGCCACTGGAGTCGATGAACTCCAGGCCCTCCAGGTCGACAATGACGTCGCGCCCGGTGGTCGCCACCACGGCCAGTGATGCCGCGACCTGCGCGGCTTCCGCTACATCAAGTTCCCCGCTCAGCACCACGACAACGTGGCCGTCGCCTTCGCGGGCACTGAATTCTACGCTGACCATCTCCGGGTTCGCCTTTCCGCATCAGCAGCAAAGGCAGGGTCCGGACCCGTCGCGGCTCGTGTCGCCAGTGGTCAAGTTGAACTGTACGCCGGATGTCCGCACCTGTTCTCTTCGCCTCCTCCCTCCCCGGCCAACCCGCCCAGCCACGTCACCGCCAAACCTCAGGACGCGACGGTCTCGGGCGCAGCAGGTCTAATCGCGGCCAGCTCGCCGTTTGAGACCGGCGTGTCGCCGCCGGCCAGCTTGCATCGTGCCATCGAGACGCCGGCGGGCGAGCAAGGAAGATCTAACGGCTATCCGCGGTCGCAGCGGTCTCGCCCATGACCCCGTCAGCCAGATCCGGCACCGTCACCCGGCTACCTCCGCGCCACCACGTCAGCCTCAGCCACCTCCGATGTCCGGTTATCCGTTATACGCGAGCGCAAGAAGACGGGTAATGTCGGCAATGTTGCTCTGGACCCTGGCAGCTGACCGCGCGTGAGCCGCGGCTTTGCGCCGCGGTGCCGGAGCATTTCGTCTTCGGGCCCGCACGGACGTGTCGAGTTGCGCCTGCCGCCCGAAGGAGCCAACGGTGTCTTCTCATTCTGCTGACCGGACTTCATCTGGCATTGCCGGCGTAGCAGCCCCGGCCCTGGCAGCTACCGTGGCCGCGTTGCCGGGCCTCTCTGCGTCCGGGAACGGAGACGACTTCACCACGATGACGGCAGCACGCGACTCTCCGGCCACCGCCGCCGACGCCGGCGACCTGACAGGAAACGCGCCGAGTGTCAGCGGCGCCTACATCTACGGCTACGACTCCGCCGGGAACCCGACCCTCACGGACGCCGCTAACTACCGCTCCTCCGACCGCAACCCACCGCACTGATGGCGGGCCTGCCGCAAGAGGTCCGGCCTGCCCAGGTGAGCCCTCTCGGCTCTTCGTCCCGCGTCGGGGGCGCGAAGAGCCGAGAGGCGCACGCCGCTGATGACATCTGCGCCTCGCCGGGGCGGGGAGCTCGTCTGGGCCGGGCGGCTGCCACGGCATCCTGAGCGTGCAGTCAGGGGTGACCAGCAGGCGCCCCGACGATCCCGTCGGCTCGATCATCATCCGGCTGGATCGACGCGAACCCGCAGCTGACCGGAGGCACGCTGCAGCTGGCGAGCTGACGCGGGCGTTGCGGTAACTGTGAACGTGTCCTAGCCTCATAACAGGCCGAAATACCATTGCGCCCGTGGTGCGCGCGTATTGATGGCATTTGTAGTTGCCCTGGACCTCGGCGTCCCTATCTGGCGTCTACCTGAGCCGAGGCGTCCCAATGGCAAAGCGTCCATGAACGAGATCCCGATCGCAGAGCACCTCCGGGTCCTGCCTGACCCGGCAGCCGCGTACCGCCAGGACCTGCCGGCGCTGGAGGACAGGGAGCTACTGGCCCTGGCGGCTGCGCTGCCGCGCTCCAGTCAGAGGCGCGCAGCGGCGCTCGACCTGCTGGTCATCCGCTACCGCAACCTGGTGCGGTCGTGCGTGCAGCGGTACTCCCGCAGCCCCGAGCCGGCCGAGGACCTGATGCAGGTCGGGTATGTCGGCCTGCTGAAAGCGATCAATAACTTCGACCCTGCACTCGGCTTCAGCCTGTCCGCCTACGCCAGGCCCTGCATCACCGGCGAGATCAAGAAGCACTTCCGCGACAAGAGCTGGCGGGTGCGAGTCGGGCGCCAGCTGCAGGAACGGGTCCTGGAAGTCCGGCAGGCAACACATGTCTTGACCCAGCAACTCGGCCGCACGCCGGCGGACTCCGAGCTGGCCAGCCACCTGGGAATCAGCGATGGTGACATCCGAGAGGCCCGACAAGCCGAACTAGTGCTGCAGCCGCTTTCGCTGGATGAGCCGCTGAACGGCCAGCCCGGCGCGGCCAGCCTGTCCGATCTTCTCGGTGCGGAAGACCCCCGCATCGAGCACATGCTCGGCATGCAGGCGATCGCCCGGCACTGGGGCGAACTTCCGGTGGGCGAGCAGCAGATCGTGCTGCTGTATTACTACCGCGGCATGACGCAGACCCAGATCGGCCAGCAGCTCGGCATCTCGCAGATGCAGGTCTCCCGCCTGCTCGCCCGCGCACTGGGCTACCTCCGGCCCCGAGTTTTCGGCCAGCCCGGATACGTCGACCGACGCCGTTCTCGGTCCGGCGCCCCGCGCGGGCCTCACCGGTGCGGAAATCCCGCCCGCGGCGCGGCCGGTCGCGCTCGGACTGCCAACGGGCCGTCAGCGCCGGAGTCGGACGGTCTTCGGGCCAGGGCGAGCGAGGACGGCCAGTCGGAGCGAGCTTCCGCCAGAAACCTACGGTGACGTAAGTTACGGTACGTAAGTTCAATCGCGTTGGTCCTGGACCCCAGTCGATGAGCACCGTCCATAAGGAATGCCGCGACCGGCAAACGAAGACGCATGACAACAACTGCTGACACCACGGTGGCACAACCGGCGAACTCACCTCCCGTACTGCGGGCACCCCGGAGATCATGCCGGAGCGGACCAGCGTCTTCGACCGCGTCCTGGTCGGCGTGTTCGTGGCCGTCCCGTTGCTCGCCCTGATCGCCGCGGCACCGCTGGCCTGAGGCTGGGGCCTGCGGCTGCCACGACATCGTGCTGGCGGTCGCGTTCTACTACATCACCGGGCTCGGCGTCAGCGTGGGCCTGCACCGTTACTTCACCCACGGATCCTTCAAGGCAGTGCGCGGGTTCAAGATCGCGCTGGCGATCGCCGGGAGCCTGGCGATCGAGAAGCCGGTCGTCACCTGGGTCGCCGATCACCGCAGGCACCACAAATACAGCGACAAGGACGGCGATCCGCACTCGCCGTGGCGCTTCGGTAACGACTGGAAGGCGCTGGCCAAGGGACTGGCGTACGCTCACGTCGGCTGGATGTTCGACGGCGATATCACGTCAGAGGAAAAGTTTTGCCCGACTGGCTCGCGGACTCCGACGTCGTCAAGATCTCCCGGTGGTTCCCCGGGCTGGTCGTCGTCTCCGTTCTGGGACCTGCCCTCATCGGCGGACTGTGGTCGATGTCGTGGCAGGGTGCGGTGACGGCGTTCTTCTGGGCGACCTGGTGCGGATCGCGTTCCTGCATCACATCACCTGGTCGATCAACTCGATCTGCCACACCTTCGGCAAGGAGGACTTCCAGGTGCGCGACAAGTCCAGGAACGTGTCCTGGCTGGCGGTCCTGTCGTTCGGCGAGTCCTGGCATAACCTCGATCACGCCGACCCGACCTGCGCGCGTCACGGAGTGCTCAAAGGCCAGATCGACATCGCCGCCAGGATGATCTGGCTGGCCGAGAAGCTCGGCTGGGTCTATGACGTCAGGTGGCCCGATGCGGCCAGGCTGACAGGTAAGCAGACCGGTGAAACCAGGAAGTTCGGCTCCATGACCAGGCGGACGGCTACGAAGCGACGGCTGACTTTAGCCCGCCGGTGCGGACCGAGCAGGATTTGCGGCCGGAGCCGCCCAAGCGCCCGCAGCTGGTGCGCGACGGTGAGGCGCCACGTGCCGCCCAGAGGCCCGGGAGTTTTGATGCTGAGATCCGCTAAGCCCGATATCGTCCGCGCCAATGTGCCGGCCGCTGCTGCCGGTCACACAGACGAGGACGTCTACGACCGCCACGCCGGAAAGAGCCGCGCGATGCCGTTTGATGTCTTGCCCGGCCGCCAGCTGCCGCGCTCGGAGGTCCCGTCCCGCTAACGAATCACCAACAAACGACCAGGAGGCCCGACAGCCGACTCCGGCGATCAGGCCTATGACCTGCAACTTCCTGGTAGCGGAGGCAGGATTTGAACCCGCGACCTCCGGGTTATGAGCCCAGGGGGCATCGTTCAACCCTGGCCGACACTCGATGGGACACGCCAGCATTCTCGAACTGGGGCAGCGGAGCCGCGCCGGCGTGCAGGGTCATGCCGAGACGATCCACTCCCTCGCTCGCCGCCTCTGAGATCGAACTCACGGAAGGAGGAAGAGGCGGTGCGCCCAGTACCGGGCGGGCTGATGCGGCGGAGGCCACACCGCGACCATGACTTGGTTAATTGTGCGCCTCGTCTGACGGGCGAGCGCTCGTCCTGGTGCCCGTTAGCTAGTTTCGTCGCAGCTGCCTCGCTCTGGCCAAGGCTTCTGGGTCGCCAGCTCGGTCGGCTGCAGCTCGTTCAGTCTCGGCATTCAGCTCGCCGCCGAGCAGGACCGCCAGGCCGGTCAGGTAGAGCCAGAAGATGAGGATGGCCACGCCAGCGATTGCGCCGTAGGTCTCACCGTAGGAGCCGAACCTGCCGACATAGAGGGAAAAGCCGATCGAGGCGAGCACGAAGCATGCCCGTGCCGGCCAGCCCTCCGCGCTGACCCACTGCCAGCGCGGCGACTCCCGGTTCGGCGCGTAGTAGTAGAAGAAGGAGAACAGCAGCGTGATCAGAGCGATCGTTAGCGCCCACCGCACAACTGTCCACCCGATGATGAATGCGGTTCCCGCGAACCGGACGTGGCTCTCGATCGCCGAGCCCAGCGGGACCCCGAAGACGGTCAGCGCCGAGGCGATCCCGCCGAATACCGCTGCTGCCAGCATGAGCGGGAACGCTCGCAGCCGCTTGGCCAGGAACTTGCGGTCGGCAGAGCCCTCGTAAGCAATGTCAAGCCCGGTCTCCAGGGCGGCCATGCCGCTCGAGGCGCTCCACACCGCGACCACGACGCCGATGATCAGGGCAGTGAGCGAGCTCGAGGAGGACCGGGTGATCGCGGAATGGACTGCCTGAGTGAACACGCCCGAGGCACCGGGTGGCAGAGCCTTGACGAGGCCGTTCACCAGCCGGTTCACCGTCGTCGTCCCAACGTGGACCAGCCGGATAAGGCCCAGCAGCGCGATCAGGGCCGGGAAAAGGGCAAGGAACCAGTGGTAGGCGAGGCTAGCGGCCGTCATGCTGCACCGGTCGCGGACAAACTTCTGCCGCATCGCCTGAGGGTATTGCGCCAGCCTGGCGCGTTTAGCTCCGCGGGCACGCCGTGACCTCCGGACACGTCGTTCCCCGACTGGACTACCCGATTGTCCGGCCCGCTCATCCCTGCTCCTCACCAGCCGTGCTCGTCACCCTCTCTCTCACCGAACTAGAGGCTCGGCCTCAGGCCGGGGCGAACCGGAGTTTCAGTCCGAGCCTGCGCAGTACTGAGAGGAACCACCAGGTGGATGCCCCGGTCCCGGCGAGGACGAGTGCGGCGGTGGCGACGGTCGAGAGCATGAGGAACGTGCCGGTCTGCTCGGTCATCATGAGCGCCGCCAGCGCGATCGTCAGGAGCAGGAAGATGCCTGACCACACCACGTCGCCCCCTGGAAGAACCGGTGCACGCCCGGGTGATGAGCGGCCGGCTGTCGCAGCGCGACTACCTCAGCTGCCAGCCGGGCGACTATCGGGTTCGGACCGCGTGCCGTGCGGGCGAACAGGATGCACATGCACAGGGTTCGCCAGCGGGAACTGCAGCAAGAACAGCCACAGCTCACCGGTGACCAGCACCAGCCCGGTCTGCACCGTGAGCACCAGAGCGGAAATCGTCAGCAAGGTCGGCACGGATCCGGTGGTGATTTTGCGGATCATCGCGGTGAGCCAGATGGTCACCAGGCCCGCGACCAGGCCGACGTTCCGGCCATCGAGCGCCGCGGCGATCAGGTAGGCGCTGACGGGCAGCCCCACGGATTCGGTTAAGTTCCAGCCGGCCGTGAGAAGCAGCCGCAGCGGCCTCGGGACTTCCAGGTCCTCGAGCGCGGCGGGCGTCGGTCCTGGCAACAGACCCAGCGCCGTCATCGTGCGCTGTGACCGTGGATACAGCCATTAGTATCGCCTCCCTGCAGGGAACGCAGCGAGCCGATGTCGGGACTGGCGTGGGGTCTAGACCGATCGGGAACTCGTTCAGGCTGCCCGAGCACGTACTACCCCGAGCTTACGCCGGCAACAAAGGCGCCGGCAAAGAGTGCCCGGCGCCACAGCCGCAG
The DNA here is from genome assembly GCA_963831615.1 of uncultured Actinomycetota bacterium. Lineage (GTDB taxonomy): Bacteria > Actinomycetota > Actinomycetes > Streptosporangiales > Streptosporangiaceae > JAJYUU01. Next base: position 441,997 of record CAWHQU010000015.1, read on the forward strand.
GTCGTGGCCATCTGCCTCAAGTGGTCAAGACGCCAGGCCAGGCCGCTCGGAAGCAGCCTGCCAGCTACCCACCTGCATGAGCGAGCTCGGAGTCTCGGAGCATGCAAGCGCCGCCCTGGACGCCATCGACGCGCCGTCTTACGTGATCCGGACCCTGCGCCGAGCCGTCCGGCCACGGGGCCGCCACTCTAGCGATCTGCACTGAGCAGCCGCGGTCTCGCTGGCGGCCGCCTGGGCCTGCCCGAGCGTCGGTGTAGGCCGTTGCTAGACAGCACGAGCGTGTCCTGGTCGGATTTCAGCGTTAGCCCGAGGATTAGAGCATCGCGCCTGCTGGCCGGGCGCCCGAGCCGACAGCCGATCGGCTGCCAGGGCCGTCGAGAAGCCTGGAGCAGCCTGCAATTCTCAGCGGTGCGCGTACCTGCGGGCGGGACCGGTCCCTGGACTCGCCGGAGTTGCTGGTGACCAGGTGATAGATCAGCAGCAGGACGGCCGCCCGGCGATCGCGGTGAGCCAGGTGGAGGCGTTGAAGAATCGATGCAGGCTGCGAACGTGGAAGATCTTGGTCGCTGCCGAAAGCGGTCGAGCAACGCCCGGCAATGCCGATCAGGCAGGTAATAAGAGAACCTGCTGTCGCCTGCCTGGGGATCAGCATATTGGCGATCAGGCCCGCCCTCAGACCGAGGACGATCCATCGGTACTTCCATAACCGACTCCTTAGTCAGTGACGTAAATGCGTGCGCGGTAGTCGGTTTTGCGAGGCAGATCGCAGCAGGAGGTTCCTCTCCCTAGGCGTTCACCGTCCTTTTGCCTGTAGCGCTTCCTTCCGGTACCGGTCCGTGTACGAACAAACAAAAAATCCGGGCCCTGCCGCCGTTTCCTGCGATAGTGCGGGCGCAGCTGGCCTAGAGTCCGGAGCGTAACGCCAACATTACTCTTGCCTGACCCGGGCATAGGGCATTTCGCGGCCATTCCGCCGAGCTGCCACGTATTGGCTAGCGGGTCACTGTCCCGGCGCAGTCGCTGCCAGTTCAAGTGCGGTCTGCCGCTGGTGATGCGCCCGGGGTTTTCCCCAGAGTCAGGATGCCGGACTGTGGGCTCATGGTACGGGTTCGATCTTGCCGCGTCAGGCTGCGACGGCCGGCGCTGGCCTGGATCACCACGGCCGTCAGTACCTCTAGGAGGCAATCTGTGATCACCGCAATCATCGTCATCGCCGTCGTCTACCTGGCTTTCCACCTGAGTGCCGGGTACACACGTCACCGCCACGCAAGGCCCACGGCCTCTCGCGGCAAACTGTCACTTCTCAGGCACGCTGCGTGACGCGTGCAACGTGAGCGCCCCGTCAGGTGATTGCAGCGCTCGGTGCCGATTCAGCTTCGTGCATTGGCTCAGCTTCAGGGCAGAGCATTTTGGCTGAGGGAACGCGGAACTTTGCCCTTACTCCCAGCCTGACCGGCCGCGGCTCATCGGAGCCGCGCAAGAAACGCGGAGACCGAACACGACGAGAGGCAGCCTGAGGGCAGCGATGGGCACGCTTGAACTGTTCAGATGCCAGTTCGGCATCAGCGCCGTGCAATACCTGTCCGACGACGATGCTGGCCGCGGGGCCGCATTGATCATGCCCGGCGTTGTATCCGACGGCCGGTGATTCGTGCAGGGGTGATGCGGATGAAATGGTCCCTGGTGTCGCCGGGCCAGGGCTCAACTCCGGCGGCGAGGGCCGAAACGCGCTCATCCGCGGAATCCAGGTGGTGCGCGGGTCCCTGGATCAGCACGCTCCAGCCCTCGCGCGCCTGGAGATCGAAATCGTCGATCTCGAACGCTACCCGGTACTCAGAGCGCCGAATCCCGGTGCGCAGGTCCGCTGCAGTCAGGCTGTCCTCCAGGTACGGAACAGAACCGCGCCCTCGTGCACCTTGTAGTTGACCGGAAGCACTGTCAGGTCGTACTGGCCGGTGTAGGCGATCCGGCCGATCCCTCCCGGCGCGATCGGGCGCAGGCACGCGGCCTCGTCTAGCTGCTCCAGCACCGGCGGCGCCCGCAGCCTGGTCACGAACCGGGTTCTCGGACACTGATCACTCTCCTGAGATGAGGCTAGCCCTCATTTACCCGCCGCCCGGTCAGGCGGCGCTTTCTACTGGCACCGTCAGCTGATGGCGAATGGGCGGTGCGGTTGCGGGCTCCCGGCAGTGACTGCGCACAGCAAACATGCGGCCATTCCCGGAGGCGGCCGAAGCCATTTCCGCATGTTTCCGGGTCCTTGGGCAGTCATACAGGCGCGGGAACCTGCCGCAGCCGGTGACTCCAGCCGTACGCGGGCGCTGCCGGCACCACGGTCGGTCGTGGAGTTCGGCAGTTTTCGTCGCAGTTGAGACTGAGGAAGCGAAGGAGTTTTCGAGGAGCGTCATGCTGTGCGCCTATGGAGGCCCCTGCGGGCCCGGTTGCGGATCGCCGGGGGCGAGGCTGACATGGAAGCCAGGGTGCGGAATACCCTCAGCAAAATGAACTCTACTCCATATAATTAGCAAAGCCCAATGCCATTTAAAATGCAGTGCTCAGAAAGGCACACACCGACGCCCGGAAATGCTCGCGCAATTAGTCGACGCGTGCAGCGAGGCTTCGCCGGCAATTAGGTCTGTTCGCCTTGGTCGCCATGAAGTGTCCAGGCCACAAGCGCGAACAATGTCCGCCGCGACGAGGTCCCGGCATCAAAAAAAACTCCGGATGCCTCGGCGGCATTTACGATCAGCCGACGCGATATGCCGAGGTCCAGAGCTCTTA
>CAWHQU010000016.1:0-98156 GCA_963831615.1 uncultured Actinomycetota bacterium
CCCGCTGCTGTCTGCTACTTCGGGTACTGGTCTTTCCTTGACTTGGACGGCGCAGCGTCAGCGACTGGAATCTGGACTCGGTGCCTTCCTGCGCGACGTGGAAGTCGATGATCTCGAACGATTCGCTCGCGAACTGCGCGATTTGATCGTCTGTCCGCCAGGAGAAGAAGCGGGCGGGAACGTGGTCGTCCGACTCAGCTGGGCCTTCTTCCGTTCGCCCGCTGGTGCCGTAAACACGAGGAAGAACAGCCCGCCGGGCCGGAGAACGCGGGCAATCGATGCCAGTACAGCGGGCGAGCCATGTTCGGCACATGGAGTAGGCAGTTGATCGCGCGCACGGCATCGAAGGACTCAGCCGGGAAGTCGAACTGGCTGAGTTCGATCACCCGCGCGTCCAGCCCCTTCTCCCGGCAGCGCTCGACCATAGCCGCGGAGATGTCCGTGGCCACGACGTCGAGACCGTGGCCGGCGAAGAATGCGCTGTCGTGGCCCGTGCCAGCGCCAATCTCCAGCAACCGGGCGCAGTTCGCCTGCTGCAAGTGATGCAGAAACGTTTCCCGCTCGGTCAGCTTCCACGCCGGCTTGTCCCTGCGATCGCGTCGGTCAGCCGCGCCGTCGTACGCTCGTCGCAGGTTGGTGCGTACCTGCTGGTAGTCCGTGCTGGCCAAGGTTCCGCGCACGCCGAGCGCCACTGACCCGTTTATACCGAGCTGACCGTCAAAGGGCGCGTGACCTGCCACCAGCGGTCAGCGGCCAGCACGGCTTGCAGCCACGGACCGGGCTGCGTATTCACTCCGGGCAACCTCGACGACGCGAAACTTCAGGCAGCTGACGGTCGCGGGTGGCTGTGCAGGGTCTTGCTCCCGTCGGGGCTGACGGCGGTTGTGGCGCCGTCGGGGTGCAGGGTGAAGACCCAGCCCCAGCGGTGGATGGCGGTGAGGTGGTGGAACCGGCACAGCAGGACCAGATTGAACCGCACCGGGGTTGATGGAGGCTCTGAAGCCACGGGAGGCTTGGAGTCATGTCAGCGCCGAAGAAGTATCCGGATGAGGTCCGGGAGCGGGCTGTGCGCCTGGTCCTGGATGTCGAGGAGGAGGCCGGCAGCGTTACCGGGGCGTGCCGGCGGGTGGGTGAGCAGCTGGGCATCAATGCCGACACGCTGCGCGGCTGGGTGAAGCAGGCGCAGATCGATGCGGGCGTCCGGCCGGGCGTCACGACGTCGGAGTCGGCGCGGATCCGGGAGCTGGAGAAGGAGAACGCTGAGCTGCGCCGGGCGAATGCGATCTTGCGGACGGCGTCGGCTTTTTTCGCGGCGGAGCTCGACCGCCATTAGCCACAGTGGTGGCCTTTATCGAGGCGTGCAGGGGCCAGTTCGGGGTCGAGCCGATCTGCCGGGTGCTGTGCTCGGCGCAGGTGCAGATCGCCCCGAGTACGTTTTACGCGGCCCGGTGCCGACCGCGATCGGTGCGCGCGGCGGCTGATGAGGAGCTGGCGCGGGAGATCGCGCGGGTGCACCGGGAGAACTACGGGGTTTACGGGGCGCGCAAGGTGTGGCGGCAGCTGGCTCGCGAGGGCATCCCTGCGGCCCGGTGCACGGTGGAGCGGCTGATGCGTCAGCTCGGCCTGGCCGGAGCAGTGCGCGGCCGGTCCCGGCGCACCACGGTGCCGGCCAGCCCGGCGGTGGCCCGGCCTGCTGACCTACTGTCGCGGGACTTCGGCGCGGCCGCGCCGAACCGCCGCTGGGTCGCCGACATCACCTACGTGGCGACCTGGTCCGGGTTCGCCTATGCCGCGTTCGTGACCGATCTGTTCAGCCGCCGCATCGTGGGCTGGCGGGTGGCCGCGACGCTGCGCGCCAGCCTGGCCCTCGACGCGCTCGAGCACGCGCTGTGGCAGCGGCAGCGGGCCGGGCAGGACACCGCGGGCGTGGTGCATCACTCCGACCGCGGCGCCCAGTACCTGTCGATCGCCTACACCCAGCGGCTGGCCGAGGCCGGCGCAGTCGCCTCGGTCGGCTCGGCCGGCGACTCCTACGACAACGCCGCCGCCGAAGCAGTGAACGCGCTCTACAAAGCCGAGCTGATCTACCGGACCGGGCCGTGGCGCACCGTCGAGGATGTCGAGCTGGCTACCCTGGCCTGGGTCGACTGGTACAACCACCGGCGGCTGCACGGATACTGCCGCAACATCCCGCCCGCCGAATACGAAGATCACTACCATCAGCAGCACAACCTGGCCGGAATCCCCCAGCCGGGAGAACTCAGCCTCCACTAAACCCGGTGCGATTCAGATTCGTGAGGGTGTGCTGTCCGCCGTCTTTGCGGGGGGTGATGTGGTGCACGTCGCAGGCGGCGGCGGGGGTGTCGCAGCCGGGGAACCGGCAGTGCTTGTCGCGTCTGCGGACGGCGCGGCGCAGGTGGCGGGGGATGGTGTCGAATGCTGAGGCGATGTCCAGCGGCAGGCTGACTCCGGAGGAGGGGATCTGCCCGGTGGCCCGGGCGCGCAGCCACGCGGCCCGGCCGGACGGGCCGGACAGCAGCGCGACCGCCCCGGCGATGACCTGCTGCCAGGGTGCTTCGGCCGCCTGACGGGCGGCGGCCTGCTCGACTTGGTGCCGCCAGTGCGGGTTGCCGGGGTCGTTGAACCGGGCGGGCAGGCCGTGGTCGTTGACCGGCCCGCCGGCCGCCGTGCCGTCGCCGCCGGCCGTTCCGCCGCCGCGCCGGCGGTGCCGGGCAGGTCGTGCGGGTTGCCGTGCCGGGTGGCCTGGTCGTGGTCGGCCATGCCGGTGATGACGGGCTGGATCATCGCGTCGCAGGCCGCGCCGGGTCCGGCGGGTGATCCGGTGCCGCCGTTGATGAGGTCCTGGAGGGTGATGTCGAGTTCGAGGCGGACGGGCCGTCCGGCTTGCTGGGGCAGCAGGCCGTCGGCGCCGATCAGCCGCAGCATGGCTTCTTCGAGGGCGTCGTGCTGCCGCTGGCCCGGGGTGCGGGTGTCTTCGGCCCCGTACGGGCGGGACAGCGACCCGAGCACTGTTTCTAGCGCGGTGGTGCACCGGGCCGACAGGTCGGCTTCGAGCCGGCCCGCGCCGCCGAACGTCCGGGCCAGCCGCAGCCCCCGGTCCTTGAACCCGTCCCCGTCGCCGTCATCGTCGGGCCGGGCGTGCTCGCGGCGGATGTCTTCGGCAATCCCGGCCAGGTCGGTCAGCGACGCGCCCGCGGCCGCGGCGGCGAGCAGTTCCTCATCGGCCTGGTCGCGGACCTCGTCGGGCAGGGGTTTGGTCCAGTCCATGATCTGCTGCGCCCACGACACCGACACCGACGCGCCGCCCAGGGCGCCGGCCACGGCGGGGTGGGCGGCCAGCCGGTGCATCCAGGAGACTTTCGTCGCGGCGGCTTTGCGGGTGGCGTGGGTCTGCCAGCACAGCCACACCCGCGGGGACCGGTGCCCGTCGCCGGCCACCCCGCCGCCCGGAACAGCGAACGCCGCCAGCACCCGCGCGTGCGCGGCGGCCTGCCGCGACTCCGCCACCGCCAGTGCCCGCAGGCAATCGGCCTGCTCGCCTTCACCCCACTCCGCCGGGTTGGCGTGCGCCAGGTACTCGGTAACCACCGACAGCAGCTCCAGGGCCTGCGCCGGACTCTGCGATCCGTGCGCCGCCCGCGACCACGCCGCCCGCGACCGCGCCGCACCGCGGCAGTGTCAGCCGCCGCCGGGTCAGCCGCCGCCGTGGCAGCGCCAGGCACATCGGTGCCGGCGAAGTTGGTGCTGCCGGCGGGCAGGAAGCGCCACCGGCCGGCGGCGGCGCCTTGTCGCCGTCAGCTAGCCGCCCGAACGCACCCGCCGACAATCCCGACGACGCCGACACGCTGCCCAGCCCGCGTCCTGCGACTGGACTTGCCGGCACGCCGCGGCGAATCGCCGCCGCCACAGTGCTCGGTGAACGAATCGGCCGCAGACGATCGAGGCCCGTCCGCCGCGGGAGGCGTGCCGGCGTCCCGCGCGACACCGGGAATGTCCCAGCCCGGATCCGTCATCGCCGCCTCCCTCCACCCGCGGAAACCACCCTCGCCATCAACCGATCACATGTTCGATAATACCGCTCCCTACTGACATTCTCGACTGAATACAGGCCACCGTACCTAGCCCGGAGGAATCACAGATTCGCGGCGCATCCCGGGCTTAAGCACCTGCGAAAGTGACGACCGGCACAGCCGCCTAGACTTGATTCATTCTAGAAAATGGACCAGACTTCAGACCGTGCCCACGTCGTTGGACTTTGAGCGCCTGCTGCGCGGGGCCACCCTTCGGGTGACGCGTCCCCGGCTCGCGGTACTGGCCGCCGTGTACGACCATCCGCACGCTGACACCGACTCGATCATCAGCGTTGTGCGCGAGGATCTCGCTGAGGTGTCCCACCAGGCGGTCTATGACGTGCTCCGTGCGCTGACGGCTGCGGGCCTGATCCGGCGAATCCAGCCGATGGGCTCGCTGGCACGTTACGAGTCGCGGGTCGCCGACAACCATCACCACGTCGTGTGCAGGTCGTGCGGTGCGATTGCCGACGCCGATTGCGCCGTTGGCGACACGCCCTGCCTGACCGCATCCGACGACAGCGGCTACGCGATCGAGGAGGCCGAGGTCATCTACTGGGGCACGTGCCCCGACTGCTCGACCACGCCGACCGGCCCGACCAGCCTGACCGCGCCGACCACCCTGACCGCGCCGACCGGCGTGACTTCACCGACCGCCGTGACTTCACCGACCTAACCGAGCACACCTCTGATTCTGGAAGGATTCCCGTGACTGACCAGCCGAACGCCATCGTTGGCGAGATGAACGAGGAAAGCGGAGAGTGCCCGGTCGCGGCCGCCCGCCCCAACCACCCGACTGAGGGCGCGGGAAACCGCGTTTGGTGGCCGAACCGGCTGAACCTGAAGATCCTTGCCAAGAACCCCGACGTGGCTAATCCCATGGGCGGGGAGTTCAACTACGCCGGGGAATTCAAGACGCTCGACCTTGCAGCCGTGAAGCGAGACATCGCGGAGGTACTAACCAGCTCCCAGGGCTGGTGGCCGGCAGACTTCGGGCACTACGGCCCGTTCATGATCCGGATGGCCTGGCACAGCGCCGGCACCTACCGCATCAGCGACGGCCGCGGCGGTGCTGGAGCTGGCATGCAGCGGTTCGCGCCGCTCAACAGCTGGCCGGACAACGGCAACCTCGACAAGGCACGCCGGCTGCTCTGGCCGGTGAAGCAGAAGTACGGCCGGAAGATCTCGTGGGCTGACCTGATCGTCCTGACCGGCAACGTGGCCCTGGAGTCGATGGGCTTCAAGACCTTCGGCTTCGCCGGCGGCCGGGAGGACGTGTGGGAGCCCGACGAGGACGTCTACTGGGGCCCCGAGGACACCTGGCTCGGCGACGAGCGCTACACCGGCGAGCGCGAGCTGGAGAACCCGCTGGCGGCAGTCCAGATGGGCCTCATCTACGTGAACCCGGAAGGCCCCAACGGCAACCCGGACCCTCTCGCCGCGGCCAGGGACATCCGCGAGACGTTCCGCCGGATGGCGATGAACGACGAGGAGACCGTCGCGCTGATCGCAGGCGGCCACACCTTCGGCAAGACCCACGGTGCTGCCAACCCGGAGCCGTACGTAGGCCCGGAGCCCGAGGGTGCGCCGCTGGAGGACCAGGGCCTCGGCTGGCTGAGCAGCTATGCAACCGGCAAGGGCGCGGACGCGATCACCAGCGGCCTGGAGGTCACCTGGTCCCCGACGCCGACCAAGTGGAGCAATAGCTTCCTGGAGATCCTCTTCGGCTACGAGTGGGAGCCGGACACCAGCCCGGCGGGCGCACACCAGTTCGTCGCCAAAGACGCCGAGGCCATCATCCCGGACCCCGCCGAGCCGGAGAACGCGTCGAAGCGCCGCAAGCCGACCATGCTCACGACGGACCTGTCGCTCCGCTTCGACCCGATCTACGAGCCGATCTCGCGGCGTTTCCTGGAGCACCCGGACGAGTTCGCCGATGCGTTCGCCCGTGCCTGGTACAAGCTCACGCACCGTGACATGGGTCCGGTCGTCCGTTACCTCGGCCCGGAGGTACCTACCGAGGTGCTGCTCTGGCAGGACCCGCTGCCCGCGGTCACGCACGAGCTGATCGGTCCGGCCGACATCGCCGAGCTGAAGAGCCAGATCCTCGCCTCCGGCCTGTCGGTCAGCCAGCTGGTCTCCGCTGCCTGGGCGTCGGCGGCCACGTTCCGGGGCAGCGACAAGCGCGGCGGGGCCAACGGGTCGCGGATCCGCCTGGAGCCGCAGAGCGGCTGGGAGGTTAACAACCCGGACGAGCTGGCGACTGTGCTGCAAACTCTCACCGGGATCCAGGGGGCCTTTAACGCCGCCCAGACCGGCGGCAAGAGCGTCTCGCTCGCCGACCTGATCGTGCTTGGCGGGACCGCGGCCGTGGAGCAGGCTGCCAAGAATGCCGGTCACAACATCGAGGTGCCCTTCGCGCCGGGACGCGCCGACGCTCGCCAGGAGCAGACCGACGTGGAGTCGTTCGCCGTGCTCGAGCCGACCGCGGACGGGTTCCGCAACTACCTCGGCAAAGGCCACCGGCTGCCCGCCGAGTACCTGCTACTCGACCGCGCGAACCTGCTCACCCTGAGCGCGCCGGAGCTGACCGTGCTCGTCGGCGGCCTGCGCGTGCTGGGCGCTAACTTCCAGCACTCGCCGCTGGGCGTATTCACCGCTACCCCGGAGTCCCTGACCAACGACTTCTACGTCAACCTGCTGGACATGGGCACCACGTGGACGCCGGCGTCCGAGGACGCGCAGATCTTCGAAGGCCGCGACTCCGAAACCGGTGAGCTCAAGTGGACCGGCAGCCGCGTCGACCTCGTCTTCGGCTCGAACTCCGAGCTGCGCGCGCTGGCCGAGGTCTATGCGAGCGACGACGCGAAGGAGAAGTTCGTGGACGACTTCGCCGCCGCGTGGGGCAAGGTCATGAACCTCGACCGGTTCGACCTCCGCTAGATCCCGCTTTAGTCAGGCCTGGCCCGTCGCTGGCCGGCCTGACTAGTACTCCGGAACCTCGACCTCGCCATCGGCGACGTCGATCATCTCCGCTGAAGATGGCGGCGCCCAGGACCCGCCGATCGACTTGAAAAATTGAGTGCGCCGGTGCTGCGGATGTGGGAGCAGTACGAGGACGCCATCACGGCCGCGCTGGCTGCCGAGACCGGACAGGCAGCCACTCCGGCGCTGCGCCTCCAGGCAATCAGGTAGTCGGCATCTTGCGCACCCTGACCTCGCCCGAACTGCGCGCAGCGATTGCCGGCCTGCCCCCGGGCGAGAGCCTCTCGTATGTCTGCGATTGGCTGCTTGCGGCCGGGCCCGCGTGTAATTGACCAGTTTGGGTTACGCTGGCCTGGGTGTCCGGGTTACTCTAGATCGCTAGTAAAGGCGCAGTAATCGCTCGCTGTGCTGCTGGTAACGAAGATCTGGAGAGAGCAGGCTTTTGTCCGCGCTGCCACGATTGACGGCGGCAGCCCGCCCGGTCCCCCGGCCACAGCCAGGCATCCGGGTCGGAGCCATCACGACCGTCGCTCTCGCTGTTGCCGCGACCGTGCTCGCCGCCATCACGGCGTCAGCGATGACCACCAGGCAAGGCCCGCTGAAGGCCGCAATGGGCGAGCTGTTCAGTTCCTACGGGGTAGCCTCCGGGCTCATTGGCAGCACCTGGTGGCAGTCGGCGGTGGCACTGTCGACCGTGGAAACCTATGCGGAGACCACCGGGGACAAGAGTTTTGACGCCGCGATAACGCAGGCTTACGCGCTCAACTCGCGTGGCAAGTTCGAGAACAGTTCCGACGACGACACCGCCTGGTGGGGCCTGGCCTGGCTGCAGGCCTACGACATAACCCGCAACCCGTCGTACCTGTCGACGGCCGAAACCGACGCCGACTACATCCACCAGGACTGGGACAGCGCGTGCGGCGGCGGGGTCTGGTGGCAGCGGAGCCCGCGCTCGTACAAGAACGCGATATCCAACGAGCTCTTCCTGGAACTCACCGCGTGGCTGCACAACACCATCCCCGGCGACACGAAATACCTGGCCTGGGCAAAGGACGAGTGGTCCTGGTTCGACAACAGCGGGATGATCAACTCCGCCAACCTGATCAACGACGGGCTCGACAACGACTGCGCGAACAACGGCCAGCCCACCTGGACTTACAACCAGGGCGTGATCCTGGCCGGGCTTGCCCAGCTGTACCAGGCAACCGGGAACAAGGCGCTGCTGACTGAGGCAGAGACCCTTGCCTCCGCGGCGATCAGCCACCTCGCCGCCGGCGGAGTGCTCACCGAGCCGTGCACGACCGACGCCTGCGCTGACCGGTCCGGCACGTCCGCCCAGTCGTTCAAGGGCATCTTCGTCACCGACCTGAAAGTCCTTGCTGTCACTGCTCACACGAGTCGGTTCAACGCGTTCTTCAGAGCGCAGGCCCACTCCATCGAAAGCCGCGACACTACCGGGCAGCATCAGCTGGGCGTGTACTGGGCCGGCCCGATCGCTGGCGTTACCCCGTCAAGCCAGGCCAGCGCGCTGGATGCGCTGGTAGCGGCGGTCAAGCTGCCGTAGCGCGGGGCCGCGCGCTGCCCAACTGAGCTGGCCGGGCAGTGCCGCGTTCCCGGCTGCATGGATTACCTCACATCATGAGACCGAGCCCGCCATCGACGACCAGCGTCTGGCCAGTGGCATACGGCGTGCCGATCAGCCCCAGGCACGCTTCCGCGATGTCTTCCGGGGTCGCGACACGATGCAGCGGCGCGAGCCGCTCCACGCCCGCTTTGCGGTCGTGCCAGTCCGCGCTCCACGGCGTCGCGACCAGGCCGGGCGCGATGGCGTTGATGCGCACACCGTTGCCCGCGAACTTCGCCATGATCGCGGTGAGGTGATTAAGCGCCGCCTTGGAGACGGCATAGGGCAGGGAACTGCCGGTCTGCCGGACACCGGCGAGCGAGGTAATGTTGATGATCCAGCCGTCCTGCGCCTCGCGCAGCAACGGCAACGCGGCCTGGCTGACCAGGAACGTTCCGACGACGTTGGTACGCAAGACCTTGTCCCAGTGGTCGGCAGTGACGCCGTCGAGGTCATGCAGCGGCACGTCGATCGTGCGGCCGGCGTTGTTCACCAGCCCGTCGAGCCGGCGCCAGCGTTGCTGCGCCGCGGCGACAAGCGCAGCCGCCGTAGCCGGATCGCCGATATCACCCTGCACGTAGACGGCGTCGGCGAGCTCGGCCGCGATGCGCTGGCCGGCTTCCGCTGACGTGGCAGAGTTGACCACGATCCCGGCGCCCAGGCCGGACAGGCTGCGCGCGATCGCTGCCCCGATCCCGCTCGATGACCCGGTGACGATCACCGCATGTCCGGTCAGATCCATGCACGCTCCCTTGGCTCGCCGGCCGCTGCGGATAAGCACATCATGAGTCGCCCGGCGCTGGCTGTGACACATCATGACTTTCCGGGATACTGATCCGGTGACGTGGTCTGTGCACGCGATCCAGCTGCCGGACGGCGACGAGCCTGTCGACCTCTGGGTAGACCAAGCCGGCCGCCTTTCTGCTGAGCCGGTCGCCGGGGGCGAGTCACTGCCCGGCCGGTTCGTTGCGCCCGGTCTGGTCGACGCGCACGCTCATCCAACCGCCACGATGACCGAGAGCGGGCCGGCCCCGCGCACGCCGGCCGATGCGCTGGATCTGCTTGCCGAATGGGCGGCCAGCGGCGTGTGCCTGGTCAGGGACACCGGATCGCCTGGCGGGTCGGTGCTTCAGCTCAACCTCGCTGCCGGGCTGCCCAGGCTGCAGGCAGCGGGCCGGTTCCTGGCTCCTGCCGGGCGTTATTTTCCCGGCCTGCTGCCGGACGAGGTCCCGCAGGACCAGCTGACCGACTTGGCGCTGGCCGAACTGGCGCGCGGCAGCCGCTGGGTGAAGCTGGTCGCCGACTTCCCGCCGATAGTCGACGGGATGCCCGCGGGTCCGGCCGGCCCGACCTACTCGCTGGATGCCGTCGAAGCGATGGTCACAGCAGTACATGGTGCGGGCGGGAGGGTCGCCGCGCACACAACGACGGACTTGGTCGGCGACCTCGTCCGGGCCGGCATCGACTCGGTGGAGCACGGCACCGGACTCGACGAAGCAGCGCTGCACCTGATGGCCGATAGCGGCGCGGCCTGGACCCCCACCCTGTGCGCGGTAATGCGGGCCCCTGCCACTGCATCCGTCGCCGCCCGGCAGCGGGCCGAAGCCTACCGGGAGCGGCTGCGCGAGCTGCTTCCGCTGGCGTACCGGCTCGGCGTGCCGGTCCTGACAGGGACCGACACGGCCGGGACTGTCGCTCGCGAGATCGGGTTGCTCGCTGAGTACGGGCTCGAACCCGTTGCAGCGCTACGGGCCGCGACGACGGATGGCTACCGGTTCCTCGGCGAGAACTACGCCGAGACCGGACAGCCGGCGATGCTGGTGACGTACGACTCCGATCCCAGGGAAGATCTTGCCGTGCTTTCGTCGCCGGCCGCGGTCATCATCGACGGGGTCCGCGTCCGCTGATAACGAGACGAGGCCGGGTCGATATCCGCCCGGCCTCGCATCGGCTAATCGTGGGTTACAGCAGCGTGGTGACCGCCTTGACCTCGGTGTAGTTATTCAGTACTTCCTGGCCCATTTCACGGCCCCAGCCAGACTGCTTGTAGCCGCCGAACGGTAGCGAGGCGTCGAAGACGTTGTAGCAGTTGATCCAGACCGTGCCGGCGCGGATCTTCTTCGCCAGCGCGTGCGCCTTGGAGATGTCGCGCGTCCAGATGCCGGCCCCTCTCCCAGTCCGGGTGGGCCGGCCCCGCGAGGTGGCCCACCCGGACGCATGAGCGGCGTCATCCATCGCGGTTACGGTCAACCGCGCGGCTTCCTACTGGCGCGTAACTAACCGCCACGGTTGCCTGACTGTGCTGGCGCTGTCCAACGATTCGGCCAGGGCCGAATGTGCCGTGCTGCTATGGTCGGGCCACCGGATGCAGGGTGGCGGTAGATGATCGAGGTGCGGCTGACCGCCGAGGACGTGGCGCAACTGCGCTTCGGCATCTCGCCGCTGTCGGAAGCACTGACGTCTCTGTCGGTCCTGCACTGGCCGGGAGTACATCCGCAGTACCGCCGGTGGGTCGCGGCGACTGAGGCCCGCATCCGTCACCTCGACCGCGAGTTGCTGCTAGCGCTGGCACCGCCGGGCAGGCCGCGGGCAAGTCTGCCGTTAGGCGACGCGGATTCCAGCACGACAATCGCCGACCAACTGCAGGCAGTGGCCGACTGCCCGGCGGAGTTGATCAGCGCTGAGCTCGAACTGGTCTGGCGTGGCCGGGTCATGCCAGCCGCGGGCCGGCGTGTAATTGCCGAGGGCCCGGCTGGCGCACGCCGGATCGCCGACCTGCTGGCTAGCTACTGGGAGCTCGCGGTGGCACCGTACTGGCCAGTCATCCGCGGCGTGATCGAGGCCGAGATCGCTCGCGGCGCGCGCCGCGTAGCCGAGGGCGGCGTCCGGGCGCTGCTGACTGATCTGCATCCCTGCTACGAGCCGACCGACCATGGGGTTCGTGTCGTGAACCCGGATACGAACTGGCGGGTGGACGCGGCCGGGCGCGGCGCGCTGCTGGTGCCGTCGGTCTTCACCTGGCCGTACGGCACCGTCGACACAGGCATGAATGGCCCGCCGAGCCTGATCTACGGGCCGCGTCAGATCGGCAACCTGTGGGACACCGTAGGGATAGCGGCAAACGGCGATCCGCTCAAGGATCTGCTCGGACGCAGCCGCGCCGTCATCTTGTGCAGCATCAGCACGCCAAGGTCGACCACCGAGCTTGCACGCGATCTGCAGCAGAGTCCGGCGGCAGTAAATGCCCACCTGTCCACGCTGGTGAGAAGCGGCCTGGCCACTTCGTGGCGGTCGGGCCGGTACGTCTTCTACCAGGCCACGCCGCTGGCGGGCAGGCTCATCGCAATGGCTGACGAGTCTTCGGCTGAGCCGTGGCGCTAGCCTGGCGAGCTGCGCTCGCGCTGCAGATAACCGGCAGTCATACCGCCGTCTACAAGTAGCGCCGTTCCGGTGATGAAATCGGATTCCTGGCTCGCGTAGAACACCGCGGCAGCTGCGACATCACGGGCCTGGCCGACCCGCCCGATCGGAGGCAGCGGCCAGTCGCCATCCTCGCCTGAATCTTCCTCGCCGGGCGGTGCCATGTGGCGCATGCCGGGCCAGATGTCGCCGGGGCACAGCACGTTCGACCGCACGCCGTCTGGTCCCCCGTCCAGCGCCAGCATCTTCCCCAGCATGATCACCGCAGCCTTGCTGACGGAGTAAAGGCCAATGGCCTGCTCGCCCCAGACGCCGGCGTCCGACGCCACGTGGATCATGCAACCCCGGCTCCGCGCCAGATACGGATAGGCGTGCTGCGCGTACAGCAGATAGCCGCGGACATTCACGTCCATCACGCGGTCATAATCTGCCAGCGGAGTGTCAATCAGGCGGGCGCTTACGCCGACGCCAGCGTTGTTCACCAGCACATCCAGGCCATCAAGATAGCTGGCGGCTGCGGTTACCGAGGATCCGACCGCGTCAGGATCGGCGGCATCCGCGGCCAGGAAATGCGTATCCCGACCCAGTGCTTGCTCAGCCCGCGCGCCGAGCTCGCGATCCCGGCCGGTGATCACGACCCGCGCTCCCTCGCTCAGGAACCGCTCGGCGATAGCCAGTCCCAGGCCGGTGGTGCCGCCAGTGATAAGCGCCCGTTTCCCGTCAAGCAAGGCCATGGGCGCCCAGTCTAGAAGGACCGTCATTCGGCGTAGGACCCAGCGCACCCGCTTCCGGTCACCATTCCTTCGCCAGGCGCGCTGACGCTCTCCGAAATCAGGAAGTGGTGCAGCAGCCCGCACACTTCCAGCACTCTCCAGACCGCGGCTTGGGGCGCGACCAACTCGAACGTGGAGCCGAGCAACCTGGCGCGCCTCTCGGTATTGACGAGCACGGCGATTCCGCTTGAGTCGATAAATGACAGCCCGGACAGGTCCAGAATGAGGCGACCTGGTGCCTGGCGATCCAGAATGACCAGAAGTTGCTCGCGCAGGCCGGGCGCGCCCGTGACGTCGAGCTCACCGCTCAGCCTGACGATTGTGCCGCCTTGCGGCAGTTCCATGACGATGGCTAGGTCCACTGGCGCAGCCTCCTGGGTCTCGCTCGGGTATACCGAGGCGCAGGAGCCGCTTGCTTGACTGGCCTGCCACTACTATGCGGGGGCTGGGATCCCCGGCCCACCCGTAGTACACGGGCGTTCCGGACCGGGCAGCCTCAGTTAGTTTACCCCTATTGCACTCTTACGCGACGAGATTCGGGGGGAACGCATTGACTGACCAGCCTGCGGACGTGAGCGGACCTACTACCGGTTTGACGGAGCTGGCTGCGCTGCTGCTGTCCGCTGAGGATGCGGATGAAGCGCTGCACCACCTCGCGCGAATGGCCGTGGTAGTCATCCCTGACGGACCCAGCTGCGGGATCACCGTCGCCAAGGACGGGCAGTTCAGAACCGTTGTCTTCTCGGGCGCGATTCCCCCGTCGGTGGACGAAGCGCAATATCAGCGGAACGACGGGCCATGTCTGGAGGCGCTGCGCACAGGAGCGCCGGTAGCCGTCCAGGACCTCTCCCGCGAGGATCAGGCTCGATGGAGCGGCTTCCCGCCGGTCGCGCTAGCCGCCGGAGCACATGGCGTGCTCGCCTACCCGCTCGAGGTAGGCGGCCAGGTGGTAGGAGTGCTGAACCTGTACGCGCACGAGCGCGACCTGTTCCCCGAGTCAGTGCAGCTCATTGCTAAGCAGTTCGTCGATCCCGCGGCCCTGATACTCAGCGGCGTCCTGCAACGGCTCAGCCAGGCTGAGCTTATTTCCCAGCTCAATGCCGCTCTAGGTTCCCGGACCGTCATCGACCAGGCGATCGGCATCATCATGGCCCGGCGTACTTGCAGCGCGGACGAGGCGTTCGCTGTGCTGCGGAGAATGTCGAACGACCGCAATGTCAAGCTTCGGGACGTTGCTGTGGCCATGACCGAGGCAGTGGCGTCAGGCAAGCGGGATGCGATGGGTGGGTGAGTCCGCGTCAGCGTCCGCGCTCAGTCGTGCAGGCTGCCGGGCTGCGCGAGATAGTGCCCGGCTGGCTGGCAGAGACCGCGCGGCTAGCGAAGGTGCCGGTCCCGTGGGCAGACATGGTCCGCGCAACTGTCGCTATCTGCGTGCCGCTTGCGATCGGCCTGACAGCCGGAGATCGCGTCGTTGGCCTGCTGATCGCCATGGGCGGCCTCCTCGGCACAATCGTCGACAAGGGCGGACCGTACCCGTACCGGGTGAAGCGCGTCGCCTCGGCTGCCATATTCGGCGGGGCGGCAGGCCTTGCTATCGGGTCGGCCATCCATGGCCGCGGCTGGATCGCCGTGCTCGCGCTTGTCTTTGTCGCGGGAGCCTCCGCAGTGCTGAGCGCGATCGGCGAGATCGGGTCGGTGACTGCCCTTCAGCTGCTGGTCTACGGCACTCTTGGCATCGGCCCTCTGGGCGCATTGCGTCCGTGGTGGCATACGGCGCTCGGCTTCGTGCTCGGCACCGCGTGGGCGCTGCTGCTGACCGTGCCGGGCTGGCTGTTTTCCCCGCGCTCGGCTGAGCAGCGCAGCGTGGCAGCGGTCTACCGTGCGGTCGCTGCCAAGCTCAAGGCCGTCGGCACGCCCGGCTTTGCCGAGGCGCGGCGCGGTGTGACGGCTGCGCTCAATACCGGCTACGACACGCTGCTGAAGGCTCGGGCGGCGGCGCAAGGGCAAAGCCGGCTAATGAACCGTCTGATGGCGCTTCTTAATCAGGCGACCCTGCTGTCCGAGGCGGCCACGGCCCTCGACAGGGAGCCGAACCGCCCGCCCCAACCCGTCATCGAGACGGTGGAGCACGTGGCGAGCGCGATCACAACCGGTCAAAGGATCCTGATCACGCCACGCCCCTGGGGGACCAGTCCGGGCGCGGTTGCCCTGCAGAACGCCCTCACCGAAGTCGCCCGGCTGATATCGCCGAACGTACCCGCGCCGGACTCGTCCAGCAGGTCCGCCAGCGGGCATGGGATCCGGCTACGTGACTGGCGACACCGGCTGGACGCCTGGCGGGGCCGGGTGATTGGCCGGTTCAGCGCGACATTCGCGCTGCGGCTGATGGCCAGCGTCGGAGTCGCGGGAGTGCTGACCGAATTGCTGCCGCTGCAGCGCTCCTACTGGGTCGTGCTCACCGTGGCCATCGTGCTGAAGCCCGACTTCGGCTCGGTGTTCGCGCGGGCTGTCCAGCGCGGCCTCGGGACCATCCTTGGCGCTGTGCTCGGTACGGTAATCCTGGCCGTGGTGCCATACGGGCCGTGGCTGCTGATCCCGTTCGGGATCCTCGCCGCGCTGCTGCCCTACGGGCAGGCTCGCAACTACGGGCTCTTCGCCACGTTCCTCACTCCGCTGGTCGTTCTGCTCATCGACCTGCTAGCCCCGACGGGCTGGCACTTGGCCCTGGACCGGCTGCTGGACACAGTGCTCGGCTGCGCGGTCGTGCTACTTGTCGGCTACGCCCCCTGGCCGGCCAGCTGGCGGGCGCATCTGCCGGGCCAATTCGCTCAGACGATCCGGGCTGTCTGCCGCTACCTGGATGAAGCACTCGTCACCGGGCAGCCAGAACCGCCGGGCCCGCACCGAGAAGAACCGCCGGGCGTGAGCGGACAAGCTGGCGCGCCAGCGGGTGCCGAGCTGAGCGCGACAGGCTTGGCGTCCCGGCCCGGGCTGCGGCGCAAGGCCTACCGGGCCCTGTCTGACCTCCGGGCGGAGTTCCAGCGCACCATGTCCGAGCCAGGCGCGCTCGGCCGCCAGGTGACTGCGTGGTGGCCTGCTCTGGTAGGGCTCGAAGAAGTAGTTGACGCGATCACGGCCACCGCTGTTGCCATCCGCGGCGGAGCTCCTGCACCGTCCGCCGAAGCTGTCCGGCAGCTCGGCGTAACGCTGGGCAGCATTGCTAGCGCGGTCGAGGAAGATTCTGACCTGCCGGACGGATCCGGGCTGCCGCCCGACCCGCCGCTCATGCCGGTAACCGAGGCCGTGCGCTCGGTCCTGACAGTTCTGGCTGGTGATGAGCCATCCTTGCGTTAGCAGCGCCGTGAGCGCCGCTCGTTTGGCTCTCGCTGATCTGGGTAACGGTGCCCGATGCGACTTCGTTTCCGAGAGCCCGCGCGGCGGTGAGTACGCCCGGGCGGCCCGGCGAGACGCCTGAGCAGCGTGACGACCGGAACCTCCTGGACCTGCTGCAGGAGCTGCGGGTAGCCACTCTGGGCGTCCAGGTTCTGTTCGGATTCCTCCTCGCGCTGCCGTTCACGGTCCGGTTCAGTCGCCTGGAAGCCTGGCAGCGCTGGCTGTACCTGGCGATCGTCATGATGTCCAGCGTCTCGATCGCCCTGCTCGTTGGGCCCGTCGCGTACCACCGGCTGCTGTTCCGCCGGCACCAGCTGGGCAGCCTGCTCCGCGCGGCGAACGTCATGGCGATCGCCGGGATGATCACCGTCTCGCTGGCGGTCAGTGGCGCCGTTCTGCTGGTGACGAGCTACGTCCAGCCCGGCATACCGGCGGCAGTCCTGACGGTCGTCATCGGGAGCCTGTTCGCGTCCTTGTGGTTCGCGTTGCCGCTCTCACGCCGCCGGAAAGCTCCCGGCCCAGGCCGCCGGGAAGGCGATCAGTGATCACGTGGCACGGGCTGGCCGCCCTGGAAACGGGCCGGAACGGGTGCGTGCCGTGACTCGCCGGCAACCCTCAGCCTCGCCGGTAAGCCCGCGCGTCTGACGTGCGCAGCGTCATGCCCAGTCCCGGCCGATCCGGGTCTGGCGTTATCGACCCGCCTCGAGGGCTCAGCGTTCCTTCGAACAGCATCTGCTCAATGCGCTGATGGTCATGGAAGTACTCGACATGCCGAAGGTTCGGCACGCAGGCCGCCACGTGCGCGTGCAGGTTAGGCGCGCAATGCGCGGAGATCTCTACGTTGCACGCTGCAGCCAGGGCAGCTGCCTGGACGAATCCGGTGATGCCCCCGCAGCGCGTAACGTCGGCCTGAAGGCAGTCCACCGCACTGGCGTCCAGCAGCCGCGCGGAATCTGCGAGAGTCCAGCTGTACTCCCCCGCTGCCACGTCTGGCAGCACTTGCCGGCGGATAGCTGCCAGTCCTGCGGTGTCCTGCGAGCAGACCGGCTCTTCAAACCAGCTGACATTGGAGTCCGCGAGAGCCGCTGCAACCCGAACCGCCTGTCCGGCGGTGTAGCCGCCACTAGCGTCGACGTAGAGGTCGGCATCGGGGCCGATTACCTCGCGGGCTAGCACTACCCGCCGCAGGTCCCGGTCCTGCCGGGCGCCCCAGGACTCCGCGATCTTGATCTTGGCGCGGGGGATGCCGAGCCCGTCCACCCAGCCAGCTAGCTGTTGACGCAGCCGCCGGTCGTCGTAGCTCGTGAAGCCGCCGCTGCCGTAGACCGGCACCGAGTCGCTGACGCGGCCGATCAGCGCCGCCAGCGAGCGATTCAGGATCCTGGCCTTCAGATCCCACAGTGCAATGTCGACAGCGGAGATAGCCGTGGCGGCTATGCCCTCACGGCCGATGTTACGCACTGCCCGGCACATCGCCTCGTAGCATGCTGGAATGTCCATGGCGTCGTGGCCGACGATGACGCCGGCCAGCAACCCGGCCACAACTGACTGAGCCGCTGGGCTGGCATAGGTCCAGCCCAAACCCGTCTGACCGGCTGCCGTTACCCGGACGACGACCATCGCGGTTTCGTTCCAGGCGAGCGTGCCGTCAGCCTCAGGCTGATCAGTCGGGATCACGTAGCTTGCTACCCCTACCGACGTCACCGGACAGTCGCTGGCCACTTCCGCCTCCGATCGATCGTGCCGCCGGACAGGTCACCTCACTTCACCTCACTCGCGATGAAGCCGAGGGTCCCATTCATCGACCGGACGCGGAGTCGCCGGCAGGGCTGGTATCGGGCCAGCCAGCTACCCAGCTACGGGGCACATAACCGCCAGACACGACGTTTAGCAATCAGCTCGGGGGTAGCCGGTTCTGCAAGTACCAAGGAGGACATGGCAGTGATTGACCGGCATCTGATCACCCTGGCGATAGCGCTACAGCACATCGATGAGGACGTCCCGCGACTGCAGACGTGGGGACTTGCCGCCGCGTCAGCACTGGCAGCGGGGCGGCCGCTATTCGCATGCGGCTCCGGCACTAGCGCGCAGCAAGCCCGGCACCTCGTAGCGAAACTCGCTGGCCGCGAGGATGACCGTCCGCCGCTGCCCGCCGCGACGCTGTCAGGCCGATCGGAAGTGGAGAATCGCTGCCTGCCCGCAGACGTAGTGCTCTGCATCGCGGCCACAGAGGCAGACGAGGCAGTTGTTGACGCGGCCGCAGCAGCCGCCGAACTGGGTGCCACCACCTGGGCGCTGACTGGCCCGGCTCCGAACTCGCTGGCAGCGGCCTGCGCGGAAGCCGTCTGCGTCGAAGCTGCCGTGACGACCACTGTCGAAGAAGTTCACCTGGTAGCGGTTCATATCCTCTGCGCTGCACTCAACTCCGCTGTCAGAGACGCGGTTCGCGCTGGCCTATGGTCCCCGCCGGGCGAACCAAGCCAGGGGGTTAGCTTAGGCCCGTCAGCTGCCTGACTTCTTTGCTGCCCGACGGAGGTAGTCAGCCCCTGCCGGCAACGGCGTCCCGTAGCTTGTCGACGACTGCTACTGCGGGACCGAGCGTCGCGAGCGCTGCCGGAGTCGGCGGCGTTCGCGGATGCGGTCGTGTGGGCCCGCGCTCCTTTGCCTTCGCGATCTTCTCGCCTAGCTCGAGTGCTTCGGTTGGACCGAGTACCTTTCGCAGTCCTGGCCAGACTCGAATTTCCTCGAACTCGATGTGAGCGCGGCAGGCCGGAATGAAGGTGTCGACGACAGCGTCGAACTCGTGCTCTCCTCCGCCAAGTTTGCCGAGCTCGTTCAGCATCTGCTTGGCCTCGGTCTCCTGCTCGATCGCCTCGTCCGCCAGGTCGTTTCCGCGTGGCATGAGGTGACGGACAATCGGCCAGAAGTACTGCTCTTCTGCTGCCTCATGAGCAGAGGAGTCCATAATCAGCCGCTCCGCCACTGCCTTGCGGGCAGCCAGCACGGCGTCGGTCGCGCCGGCCGAATTGCCGGGACTGCTTTCCAGCGCATCCAGCATCCGCTCGACCGCGGCGTGATCGCCGCCGAGGACCTCGAATACGTCCGCCATCTAGCCTCCCCCTGAGATTCGCCTGGAACTGGGTGGTAGCCAGCTGGATTACCAGTAGTACCAGCGGCGGCGTCGTGCGCCGGCTGCACTCTCACCAGCTCGGAGCAGAAAGCCCACAAGCCAGATGACGAGTGCCGCCAGGGCCAGCCACCACAGCACGTGAAGTACGAAACCTAGGCCGCCCAAGATCAGTACGACTACGAGCGCGATGAGAATGATTGCCATCAGACTTCCCCTCCCTTGACCTCACTCGCTCGCGTACCCCCACCAGCAGTCTCAAACAAGCCCTCTGGCTTGTGCTGGGGCTGCGGCAGTCTCGAGATGGATTGCTCAGCTGCGCCGGTGCGGATAAGTCAGGAAAAGATAGCAATTAAGACACCAGTCGAGTTATCGCCGGGACGCCGCAGAAGAGCCGCGTTGACATGCGCGGATTCATCGGCTCGCGATTCCCGGAATGACTGAAACGCGGCCGTGCGGGTAGCCGCTGCCGATGGACGTGATTGTTGCGCGACACGCCGTGATGAGCAGATGAACCCCGCCGAGAAGGCGATACGCCGCGCTGATGCCATGCAGCAGCGGCACACACCGACCGCGTTTCTCATTGGCGTGATGAAGAAATTCGGCGACGACAACGCCGGCGCGCTGGTATCGAACCTTGCGTACACGGGATTCGTGTCGGTGTTCCCGCTGCTGCTGATTCTCGTCACCGTGCTGGTGAATGTCGCGGCAGGCGATCCATCGCTGCGCAGTCAGGTCATCCGCGGCGCGACGACGCAGTTCCCGCTGATCGGCAAGCAACTGGCAAGCAACATTCACGGCTTGAAGCGGGCGACCACAGCCAGCCTGACGGTCGGCTTGCTACTGCTGGTCTGGGGTGTGACGAAGCTAGCGCAGGCCGGGTTGTTCACGATGGAGCAAGTGTGGAACCTGCCTGGGCCCAAAAGGTCGGCCTATCTCCCGAGGCTTGGCCGTAGCGTGGCGTTTCTCGCCATCCTTGTCCTGGGCGTCGTCATCAGCACTCTACTGGCCGGCCTGGTCACGTACGGGCAGCACGCGTTCCTCATCCGGGGGCTCGCGCAGGTCCTGGCTGCCTTTGCCAACGTCGGCCTCTACTACCTGGGCTTCCGGGCCCTCACCCCTAAAGCTGTGCGCTCGCGCCAGCTGGTTCCGGGCGCAATCGCGGGCGGATTGTTCTGGACTGTGCTGCAAGGCTTCGGGGCTTACCTGGTGCACCACTACCTGCGCAGCGATTCCGTCTACGGCATCTTTGCCACCGTGCTCGGCTTGGTGGCCTGGATCTACTTCGCAGCTCAGGCTGCTGTCTACGCGGCCGAGATCAACGTGGTACTGGTGCACAAGCTGTGGCCGCGGGCACTGGTGCAGCCGCCGCTGACGGCAGCCGACCGCGCCTCGATGGCCCTGCAGGCATTGCAAAACCAGCGCAGGCCCGAGCAGCAGGTCGAGGTGACCTTCAGCGACAGTCCCCCGGGAGCGACGTCGCCGGCTGACGTCCCGGACAAGGCCGCACCCGGCTAGCAGCCGTCTCGGTCTGCGTCATGCCGGAACTCGATCGAGGTCGCGCCGACGCCGTGCCTCAATCACCCGGCGCTCATCTTCGGTGGTGCCGCCCCAGATGCCATGCGACTGATGGCTGTCAATGGCGTAGTCGAGGCAGCGCCTGCGGATGTCGCACCGCCCGCACATGTCTTTCGCTCTGGCGACGTCAGCCTTCTCGGCGCCGGTAGTGCTGATCGGGAAGAACAGCTCGGGGTCCGCTGACGCGCACGCAGCCATCTCCCACCAACTGCTGGTCGCCGTCGTTGCCACAGTCACACCTCCTGCGCAGAGATGACCATCTCTACCCAGCCCCGATCGTTTACACGTGCCGAATAAAACGAGTTACGGCCGGACTTGACGACGGGTGGAACGACGGGTGGCCAGTCGAGTGGCATGGCCGCGTCCGCTAATGCCGACCAGCACGCGCGCGAGGAGATTGAAGTACGCGCGCGCGTGGCCGGCCGGGAGCTGAGCCGCTCATGGCTGACGCGCTTGGCGGCCGTTGCTGCCGGCCTCGTTGCCGCTTGGCTGGCTAACTGCCGCAGAGCCGCGCGTCGCGCGAGTGCGCGCTGACGGCCAGCTCAGCCAGTGCCGTCGGGCCAGCCTGGGCTGCCTGTTTTGGGTGCCCGCTCTCCGGTCTCCGGGTCGATCCCAGCGTGAGCCGCATGCCATTCCCGGCCCGCGCGACTCCCACTATCGAAACCGCGGCCCGGCGCGCCGGCCGCGATCTTCTCGGCCGACCTGTCAGTTGCCTCGGCATACGCCTGAGTCTCGGCAGGGTCGTGCTGCGGCCGCATATGGCGGTGAGTGAGCCAGTACGGGATGCCAATGGCGAGGATGACGATCAGCACGCCAAGCACCGTTGCTCCGACAACGCCGCTCATGACTATCTGCCCTCCTTCGTTGGGATTCGCCGCCTTTTGGCGACGCCTTTCCACGACTCCCCCGCCATTTCGTCGGCAAACATTTCGTCCCCGGCTAGCGGACGGCCCTCATGGCCCAGCTGCCGCCTGTCTGCTGCCCAGCGGTTTGACGGGTGCGCCCTGGGCACTAACCGGCAAATGGAGCGAACTGACGAGCGGCAAACGGCACGCGCGCGAGAGACCCGGGCGACTCGGCGGACGGTTCTGACCGCGGGCGCCGCCAACGTGATCGTGGCTCTCGTCAAGCTGGCCGCCGGGGTCCTTGTCGGGTCCAGCGCGATGCTCGCCGAGGCGGCGCACTCGGTGGCGGACACGCTTAACCAGGCCTTCTTGCTCACCTCCGTCCACCGTGCCCAGCGCCCGGCCGACCGCGAGCATCCGTTCGGATACGGCCAGGAGCGGTACTTCTGGTCGCTGCTCGCCGCGTTCGGAATCTTCATCGCCGGTGCCGGCTTCTCGGTGTTCGAGGGAATCCTGGCGCTGCACCGTACCGCAGGAAGCCGGGAGCTGTTGTTTGCGTACCTGGCACTGGGCATCGCGGCGATAGCCGAAAGCATCTCGCTCGTACGCGCCGCATGGCAAACGCGCGAGCAGGCCCGGCAGCGACATGTCAGCCTCTTGCAGCACATCCGCTCTACTCCGGACACGACGGTCAAAGCCGCGCTCTTCGAAGACACCGTGGCCATTGGTGGCCTGCTGCTGGCCTTCGCCGGCCTGCTACTGCGGCAGCTGACCGGGTCCGAGGTCTACGACGCCAGTGCGTCGATCGCCATCGGCGCGTTGCTGGTCGCGGCAGCGATCCGCCTTGGCGCTGACAACCGCGACCTGCTGATCGGCAAGGCGGCCGATCCGGGCCAGCTGGTGGCGATCCGATCACAAATCGAGGCCACGCCGGGCATCAGCGCTGTACTGGACCTGCTCAGCATGCATCTGGGGCCCGACCACCTCATCATCGCTGCCCGGGTCGCGTTCGACGACGATCTCAGCGCCGACACCGCGGAGGACGTGGCGGACGCGATCGATGCGCGCCTCTCAGCGGAGCTCCCGGTCATCCCGCACGTCTTCCTCGACCCCACCCAGCTGCCCGCGCACGTCGCCGTTACCGGCCAGCGCGCCGGACCGCCCCGCTCCGACCAGTGATCCGACCAGCAGAACCCGGCGCAACCTCCCCGCCGGGGTCTGCTCCCCGAACTGAACTGGCAGCTCGCGGAATGCACAAACGTCCGCCAGCGGGCTCCGCGGCCTCGGTGCTAGCCGGGCGCCCGTCGCGGCACGAGCCCGGCGATCACGGCCGCGATGTCGTCACGCAAGAGCACTCCCCGCGAGACCTCAGCGTCCCGAGCTTCCTTAGTGGCGCGAAACGCAGAGCTCAGGCGCTCCGCTAGCTCCGCAGGAATCGGTGCCTCCGTGCTGTCAGAAGACGCGAAGTGGACAACGAGTCGTTGCCGCGAGGCGAGTACCGACCAGGCGGGCGAGAGCATGGCAAACCGCTCCGGCGCCAGGGAGCCCCCTTGCTGGTCCGGTGCCGCCACGACCACTCTCTCGATGCGCGAACTGATGATGGCCACCGTGCACATCGGGCACGGTTCCAGGCTTGTGTACAGCACCGACTCGACACCGGCTAGCGCACCTCCTGGCCGAGCCGGGCCTGGAAAAGATCGCGCTGCCGGCTGAGCCTGCTGGCATCTCCGCGGTCCACGGCGGCACCTGGAGCAGGCCACCGGCGCGCTGCGCGGCCAGCATGGACTGGATCCCGCGGATCGCATTGATCTCAGCGTGACCCAGCGGATCGCGTGATGACAGAACGGAATTGCGGCCGAAGCTGATCAGTTCGGTGTTGCGATCGCGGATCAGCAGCGCGGCGGCGATGCCGTAATCGCCGGCGTCCTGCGCCTGCATCGCTGCTTCCAGCACCATCGCGAAATACTCAGTGTCCGAGTACGGCTCTGCCCGGGCGAGAGCCGTCGCGGCGTACCCGTCAGTGTTCAGAGCGGGTCGTCCTGACTGCCAGTGTGGTCGCCAGAGGGCTCAGCAAGCGCTGCGTCAAGGGTCGAATACACGGGCATCAGCTGGTCGATTCCGGTCAGCGTGATGATGCGGCCCACCGCGTTGGCTACGAGCAGGAGGCGAGTAGGGGCCGAAGCCGCCTGGTTACGGGCGTCGATGAGATTGTGCAGATCAATGATCGCCTGGACACCAGCCGAGTCACAGAACGTCGTCGCGCTCATATCGATTATTAGTACCGGCGGCCTGTGACCGGCCGCGGCGCGTAGTGCCTGTCCGGCCTCGCTGGCGTTGGTCAGGTCGATCTCAGCGGGCATCCTGACGACCGCCCGATCGCCCTCCCACCGAAACCGGTCATCTGTGCCGATCATGACGGCAAAGCCGTCGGTCGGCACCGGATCATGAGCACGGCAATATCGTCCCTCGCTGCCTCGTTGCCCACCAGCGCGGCCATCACAGCAGCGACAACGGTTTCCGGCGGCCCTGCAGTGACTACCTGGCAAAGCCGGGCGAGACCGTCGTCAAGGAGCTGGCCGCGGCGCTCGATCAGGCCGTCAGTGTAAAAGAAGAAAACAGAGCCCGGCGCTATCTCGAGGGTGACCGCCTGCCGCCGGGCGTCGCGGGAAGCACCGATCAGCAAGCCTGACGGAATCTCCGCGAGTTCGGCAGCGCGCCCGGGTGAGGCGACGACCGGCGGGAAGTGACCGGCCGCACACAGCCGCACCCGGTCCAGGCCAGGGTCGAAGACCGCACACAGCACGGTAGCCAGCGCACCGGGCTCGAAGTGCTGCATCTTGCGATCAAGCCGGTCCAGGACGTCAGCCGGGTCGGCAGTCTCCAGCGCGTAGGCGCGCAGGGCGCTACGCATCCGCCCCATGATCACGGCCGCGGGAAGTCCGGCACCGGTCACATCTCCGATAACCGCCCACAACTGCCCCGAAGGCACGGAGAACACGTCGTACCAGTCGCCCCCCACCTTCCCTTCGCCCGGAACGTAGCGGGCGGCCATGTCGGCCGGGACGGCCGCGGGGAGTGCGGATGGAAGCAGGCTGCGCTGCAGCGCCGCCGCCGCGATGCGGTCTTCGCGCGCCATCAAAGAGGTAAGTGCGGTGGCCGCCCGCTGGGCGGCCAGCTCAAGTAGCTCAAGCTCCTCGGCAGTGAACTGGCGCTGCGTCAGCGAACCTACATGTAGCACGCCGATCACCTTGCCGCCGGCGATCAGCGGAACGCCCATGAGCGCCCGGATGCCCTTTGCCAGCAGGATCGGGTTCAGCACCGTCGAGTGGTCGACCCGGGTGAGAATCACTGGCTTGTGCTCAGCGGCGATCCGGCCGGCGAATCCCCGGCCTACGGGGATTCGGACGCCCTGCCGCACTTCTTCTTCCAGGCCGGCTGCCGCAGTGGCAATGAGGTGTCCTGACCCGTAGTCGAGAAGCAGCACGGCGGCGGTGTCAGCCTGCAAGATGGATCTCGTGCGCTCGAGCAGCTCGGCGAGCAAATCCTGATCATCAAGCTGGGACAGCGCGGCATCGGTGATGGCCTGGATGCCGCGAAGCCGGTCCTCCAGTACACCGCGGCTGCCCGGTGCAGTCACCTCGGCGCCTCCCACCTGCACGTTGTCCTCCCTCACCTGACAACTGCCAGCTGCGCGGAGCTTTTTCTGGCCATCAGGGCAGGCAGTCACGCTCGGGCGTTGAATGGAACGATCTGTAATGGACAGAAGCCTAGCCATCGGGTGCAGGTTGCGTGAGATCTGCCTAGGTCAGATGCGGAGGAGCTGGTGCGGTCAACACCGCCAGGGCCGTGGGCAGGTCAGCCGCTGAGCTCTCCGCCCAGATGGGCCGAGGTGTTTCGGTTCGAGACCGACCTGAGCGGCGTCCGGACGTTCACCGCAGTTCAGGCACGCCGGGGCGGCTTGTCCTCGAACCGAGTCCGCGACCTAGTCATCGCCATCTCGGAACTAGCCGCGAACACCCTGGCCCATGCAGGCGGGCCAGGTTCAGTCACCTGCTGGACGACGCGTGACGAGGTCGTGTGCCAGGTTCAGGATCAGGGCCAGATCAGCGATCCGCTGGCAGGAAAGATCCGGCCTGCTCCTGATGCACCGGGCGGCGGGCGCGGACTGTGGCTGGTGCATCAAGTCTGCGATCGAGTTGAAATTCACAGCGATGGTGATGGCACGACTGTGCGCGTGCATATGCGGTGCGTGCCTGGGCGCGCCTGACCTTGTTGCAGTAGCAAACGCTGGGGCGTTTGGGTCTTGTTTGCACCCGAGGTAAGTGGGTAGCCCGCTGGTGGTACGCCGCACCGTAGTCGGGGGCCGGCGGAGTGCCAGGTGCAGACGCCGGTTCCTTATCTATGCGTGCCCTCGCGTTGCATGGGGGGATGCGATGAATACCGGAGCCCGCCTAGGCCTTGCCGTCACGGCCGGGTACTTCCTGGGCAGATTTCACAAGATGAAGTGGGCACTGGCCGTCGCCGCTCTCGCTGGCCGCGGACGACTGCCCAGCGGACCGGGCGGCTTGCTGCAGCAGGGCGCGAAGGCCGTCATTTCTTCTCCCGAGTTCGCCAAGCTGACCGACGAGATGAAGGGCCGTCTCGTCGGAGGCTGGCAAGGCAGCTGCCGTTGCCGCTGTCGGCAGCAAGATCGACTCGTTGAGCGACGGGCTGCACGAGCGCAGCGAGGCGATGCGCGCCGGAAGGACCGGCGGCACTGGCGATACCGAGGCGAGCGACGAAGAGGACTCCGAGAGCGAGCGGGATCGTAGACGAGGACGAGCCGTATCGCGACAAGGACAGCGCCGCTGATTTCGGGCCGGAAACGCCACCGGGATGAAGACGATGGCCACGACGACGAAGACCATGACAGCCATGTCCCCGCTCCGCGGCGCCCAGGCTCTCGCGACGAATCCGACCGCCCTCGGGCCGCCCGGCAGTCGCGGAGCCGGGAAGAATCGGCCGCCCAGGGCCGTCCAGGCCATCCTTCCCGGCATGACGGCAGACGAGGCTCGCAGCGGTGGCGGCACCAGGCAAGGCCAGGACGGCGGACGAGAACGTCCGCGGTCCTCGCCATCCCGGGACAGGGGGTGACAACGAATGAGCGAGCGAGCAGCAGACGCAGCGGGCAGTGGCGTGCTGCCGCAGCTTCATGGACGAATTGCCGACAGACCAGCTGAAGGAAGAACTCGGGTCATTCGTCGGGGTGCTGGCACAGCGCGCCATCGCGGTCGGCACCGAGAAAGTCGGCTCAGCCACCGAGAAGCTCACTGACTACGCCGAGAACGGCGGCCCGACCGCTAAGGCACTGAAGGAAGGCGCTCCGGACTTTCTCCAGGGCAAGCCGCTACGCGGGCTCGCGAAGGCGGGCCTCGGCAGCGTGACCGGCATGATCAGCAAGTCACTGGGCGGCGGCGGAAAGGGCGGCGGGAAGAGCGGCAGCAAGGGGCTCAAGGTCACCAATATCGTCGAGCAGATCGACATCGGTGCGCCGCTGGATCTGACTGCTACAACGTCTGGACGCAGTTCCAGGACTTCCCCACCTTCATGAAGAAAGTCGAGACGGTAAGCCAGGACGAGGACGCCAAGCTGAACTGGAAGGCGCAGGTGTTCTTGTCGCACCGGAGCTGGAGCTCGACGATCACCGAGCAGATTCCCGACAACCGCATCGTCTGGAAGTCCGAAGGCGACAAGGGCACAGTCGACGGTACCGTCACTTTCCACGCTCTTGGCCACCCGGAATTCACCCGGATCCTGGTCGTACTCGAATACCACCCTGGCGGCGTAGTCGAGAACATCGGCAACCTCTGGCGAGCGCAGGGCCGGCGAGTCCGCCTGGAGCTCAAGCATTTCCGCCGTCACGTGATGACTCAGGTGCTGACGAGCCCGGACGAGGTCACTGGCTGGCGCGGAGAAATTCGCGACGGCGAAGTTGTCAGCGACGGCGAAGGCGGGGAGCAAGCAGACGCCGGCCGGGACTACGACGAAGACCGGGCCGGCGACGACGACCAGTACGAGGACAAGGACCGGGCCGGCGACGCAGTACGACGAAGACGAGGACCGGGACTCCGACGAAGACGAAGACGAAGACTACGACGAAAACGAGGACGTGGACGACGAGGACGAGGATCACTACGAGGACGACGAATACGACGATCAGGACTACGAGGAAGACCGGGAGCCTCGCGGGACCCGCCACGATGGCCGCGGCCGCAAGCCGGTAAAAGCCGGAGCCAGCCGATGACCTCGACGACCACGGTCACCCGGCGCCACGGCGGTTACCTGGAGAGGCCGACACCAAGCGGACTAGCCGAAGTTGTCGACCTCATCCTTGACAAGGGCCTCGTCATCGACCTGTACGTGCGGGTGGCGCTGGTCGGGATCGAGCTGCTCACCATTGATGCCCGGATCGTCATCGCGAGCGTCGACACCTACCTGCGGTTCGCCGAAGCTGTCAACCGCCTCGATCTGGCTGAGAACGGGCCGAAGGGCCTGCCCGATCTCATCGGCAGCATCACCGAAGGGGGCGCCCGGCACAAGACACGGGGGGCGCTCGCAGGAGTCAGGGAAACAGCCCGCGAGGTCGTCGGCAAGCACGACTCAGACGGCAATGGCGCTGACCGCCGCCACACGCGCCCGCGGCGGCGGGAGGACGACGAATGAGCACGGGCCGGCTCGGCTCGCGAGGTAGGCCAGCTAGCCGCCTCCCCGCCAGGCACCTGAGCAGGCGCCGTGGGGTAGCTGTCGAACCGATCTATGTGTACGGCATCGTTCCCGCGGGAGTGTCGGTGCCGGGCGACCTGCATGGCATCGGCGACACTCAGGTCCGTGCCCTCACGCATGGTCCCGTCGCCGCCCTGACAAGCCGTCTGCCCTCATCGCGGCCCCTTGGCACAGCGGCCGACTTGCGTGCGCATTCCCGCGTCATCGAATCCCTCTACCAGTCCTATCCGGTGCTCCCGATGCGATTCGGCGGCGCGCTGGCGGACCCGGATGCAGTGGCAGCGGGCCTGCTTGAGCCGAATAGCCGCACGTTCGCCGCCGCGCTGGAGCGCATCGACAAGCATGACCAGTTCGTTCTCAAGGGCAGGTACCGCGACGGGGCCGCGCTGGCCGAAGTACTCGCCGAACACCCGCAGATCGCCCGGCTGAGTGCATGGCTGCGAGAACGCAACGCAGATGCGCACCGGCTTGAGGCAATCCAGCTGGGCGCGCTCGTCGCGCGTGCTGTGGAGCGAAAGCAGCAAGCCGACATGCAGGTCACGAGGGAACTCCTCGAACCGCTTGCCGCGGCCGTTGCCGAACGCGTCCCGGCATCGCCGGAGGTGGCGGTCGACGCGGCATTCCTGGTGCGGCGGCAGGACCGATCCGCTTTCGAGCGGGCGGCAGAACAGCTCGGCCGGCGCTGGGACAGCCGCGTCAGGCTGCGTCTCGTCGGGCCTCTCCCGGCCTACGACTTCACCCAGATACCGGAGATGAAACCGTGGGTCTGCTGACCGGGCTGATCACCCTTCCGCTCGCGCCCGTTCGCGGCGTTGCCTGGCTGGCCGAGCAGGTGCTCGATCAGGCGAGACAGCAGGAGTGCGACCCGGCCGAGGTCTACCAGCAGCTCGCGGAAATCGACGAGGCCCGGCAGTCCGGCGTGATGTCCGCGGAGGAAGTCGCAGCAGCCGAAGACGCCCTCGTCGCCAGGCTGATGCGAGCACGACCGGAGATGAACGGATCCCCGGAGGCGGACCGTGGCTGACCGGGTTCCAGCGCAGGCCCCGAGCCGGGAGCGACGCGCGAAGGATGACACAGAGCGCCGGGACCGTAACGGGCACCGGGATGGCGACGAACGTGGCGCGCCCCGGCGGCCGCGACGGCCGCAATCGGAGGGGATGCGCGCCGCGCGGGTAGCCGCGGAAAACGTCCTTGCCCTGACCGGGCGCTGTCCGGAGAACGTGGTGTCGGTGGCACGCGATGACGACGGCTGGCAGGTCGGAGTGGAGGTCCTGGAGCTGCGTCGCATCCCCGACACCACCGACATCCTGGCCATCTATGAGGTCACCCTCGACGACAACGGTGACCTAGTCCGGTGCGAACGCGGACAGCGCTACCACCGCGGACATGTCGAGGAAGAGCTATGACCGGGCCGAAGGGGGCGTATGACCCAGCCGTGGAGTCCGGCGTCAGCTAGTGCCTCGCGGCTCCCGACGCATACCGAGCCTTCCAACCTCGTCGATGTCCTGGAACGCGTGCTGGACAAAGGCATCGTCGTGGCCGGCGACATTCGCGTGGACCTGCTCGATATCGAGCTGCTGACCATCCGCCTGCGGCTGCTCATCGCGTCGGTTGATCGCGCGAAAGAAATGGGAATCGACTGGTGGGAGCACGATCCCACGCTCTCCTCCGGCGCCAGGGACCTGGCCGCCGAGAACCGGCTGCTGCGAGAGCGCATCGGCGCTCTTGAGGCTGGCCGTTCCAATTCGGCAACTTCTGGAAACGGGCACGCGGGCACAACTCCGGGTCCGGCGCCGCGCCGCAGGAAGCCATCGCAGTGACCACGTCAGCCGAAGTCAGCAGTCAAAGCCCTGCCTGCGCCGAACCAGGCACGGACGAAGCTACCTGGCTCTACGCGATCGCGGGCGACCTCAACGATGCTGACATGATGTGCCTGCAGGGCGTTGGCGGAGGGCAGGTCCGGCTGGTCGGATACGGCCCGCTGACAGCGATCGTCGAGTCGGTAGATCCGGATGCGTTCAGCGCGGCGAAACTGCAGGCCCGGCTGTCCGACCCGGCGGAGCTCGAGGCAGTCGCCCGGTGTCACCACGATGTGGTCCTCGCTATCGCCGGGCTGGGTCCGACGCTGCCGTTGCGCCTGGCTACCGTTTACCTGAGCGACGATCGCGTTCGCTGCCTGCTATCTGACCGCGCGGACGAGTTCTGCCGGACGCTTCGCTGGCTGACTGACCGTACCGAGTGCGGGATCAAGGTCTGGGCTGATCCGGACATGCTGCGCCGCTCCCGCGGCACAGCTGCGGCCTCAGCTGACAGCCCGCACGGCCCGTCTACGAGTACCAGGTCATCAGGTGCTGCGGACGAGTCTGGTGCCGCTTACCTGTCGCGACGGCGCGCAGAACTGGCGGCGCGAGCCGAGGGGCAGCGCCTGGCCGCCCGGTGTGGCGAGAATATCCACGCCGCCCTGAGCCCGCTGGCTGTCGCCTCGCACCTGCACTCGCCGCACGACCAGGCCACGACCGCTGAGGCAGGCCTTCAGGTGCTCAATGCGGCTTACCTCCTCGAGTCGGCGGCCTTGCCGGAGTTTGCCGGGGTCGCCAAGGCAATCGCGGCGGACGCAGGGGCGCTGCGGGTCGCGGTGACCGGGCCGTGGCCTGCTTACTCGTTCGCCGACGGGCCGGGTGCCTTACTGTGCCGGCGCTCACCACCGGGGAGCTGGCTACTTCCATGCCTCATCCGCACGTAGCGTTCGTCGACCTGCTTGACAGGGTTCTCGCCGGTGGCGTCGTGATCGCCGGCGACATCACCCTCTCGATCGCCGACGTCGAACTGGTGCGGATATCGCTGCGCGCGCTGGTGACCTCAGTCCGGGCAGACCTGGCCGCGTGCGACCGCGGCATCGGCGAGGTCCCGGCGTGACCAGCGAGCGTGGCGTCCGGCGCCGGGGATCTGAGCAGCAGGATGAGTCCGCCTGCCCCTTTTTGCCCGTTCCCGGTATATCTGGTCATGTCGTCATGGACCGCGACACTGTTGAGCGCGGTCTCGCCAGCCTGGTACTGACGATCGTCGAGTTGCTGCGGCAGCTGATGGAGCGCCAGGCTATCCGCCGGGTCGACCAGGGTGACCTGACCAGCGAACAGATCGAGCAGGTCGGATCAACGCTGATGGCACTCGACTGTCGCATGTCCGAACTCTGCGATCACTTCCAGGTCGCCAGGGAAGAGCTGAACCTCGACCTCGGGCCGCTCGGCCCGCTGCTCGGCCGCGACTGAGGCCGCTTTGGCATGAACAAGGCCCGGCTCGAGCGAGCGCTCTCCCGCTAGCCACAGCGGCGCCCCCCTCATGTTGGCATCCGGCGCCGCTGCGGCCAGCGGTGACAGCTACGGACGTGCCTCGTACACGATGTTGAACGGGGTCTCCGCAACCCGGCAGAAGCGAGTGAAGCCGCCCGCGGTGACGACGTCCCGGATCCTGGCCTCGCCTGCCTGTGCGCCGAGCGCGAGCCCGACATCCTGGGACAGCGACGCGGGTGTGCACAGCAAGGTGGAGAACCCGTAATAGGCACGTCCCACCGGGTTGAGGTTCTCTTCGACCCGGTCGCCGGCCTTCGGCTCGACGATCATCCAGGTCCCGTCGGGCTTGAGCGTTCCGTGCACATGACGCGAGGCGCCGACCGGGTCGCCCATGTCGTGCAGGCAGTCGAACATCGTCACCAGGTCGTAGCCAGTGCCGGAGTACGCGGCTGCCGGGGCCATCTCGAAGCTCACGCGGCCGGCGACTCCGGCCTCAAGCGCCCGTTGGCGTGCTACCTCGATCGAGCCACCGTGGTAGTCCGAACCAACGAAGGATGAGTTCGGGAACGCGCTGGCCAGCAGAACTGTAGAGGCACCATGGCCGCAGCCCACATCAGCAACGAGCGCTCCTCGCTCCAGCTTGCCCACGACTCCGTCGAGCGCGGGAAGCCACTCAGGGAGCAGGTTGGCGTTGTAGCCAGGCCGGAAGAACCGCTCACAGCCTTCGTGCACGTCGTGCACATGCTCGTGCCAGCCGAATCCGGCGCCGGTGCGGGCAGCATCGACGATCTTCGGTGAGTCGAGAACAGACCCGAGCGCGATCTGGAAGAAACCAGGCAGGTATGCGGGGCTGCCAGAGTCGGTGAGGGCCACGGCCTGCTCTGGCGGCAGGGTGTAACGGCCGCTGTCCGCGTCGTACTCCACGTAACCGCCAGCAGCCTGAGCGTTCAGCCATTCGCGGACGTAGCGTTCGGCGGTCTCGGTTCGCTCTGCCAGCTCAGCAGGTGAGAGCGGTCCTGCGCCCGCCATGGCCCGGTAGAGCCCGAGGCGGTCGCCCATCACCACTAGTGCGGTGTTCAGCGTCGAGCCGACCTCGTCGACCGCCCGGAAGACGAACTGCATCAGCTTGTCGCCGTCGATCTCGACAGCTTCCTCGGTAGTGCTCATGAAGGTTCCTCTCTAAGCTCGGTTTCCCGGCGAGCGTAGGTTCGGGCTGGTCAGCCTCGCTTCCGGTGACCCACCTAGTCGTCACGGCGTCTTTCCCGAGTCGCACCAGGTGCTTAGAATCACGCCATGCTGCTGGGCCGTGAGCATGAGCGGCATCAGATTGAGCAAGCCTTCGCTCGGGCGCGATCAGGCGCCAGCGCGACGCTTGCTCTCGTCGGCGAGCCCGGGATCGGCAAGACAGCACTGCTTGACTACGCCGCCAAGGTTGCGACCGGCATGCAGGTGCTGCGTGCCCGCGGCATCGAATCGGAGGCGCAGATCCCGTTCGCCTCACTCCTCGAGCTGCTACGCCCAGCCTTAGTGATGCTCGACAAGATCCCCGGGCCGCAGGCCGCCGCGCTGGAAACTGCGCTCGCTCTGCGACCCGGCACGGCTCATGACCGCTTCGCCGTCGGAGCCGCCACTCTCAGCCTGCTTGCCGCATACGCCGAGCGAGCCCCGGTCGCCGTCCTCGTCGACGATTGCCAGTGGATGGACGGAGAGAGCGCGCAGGCGACGCTCTTCGCATTCCGCCGGCTGGTCGCCGACCCGATCGCTGTCCTCGTCGCCGTCCGGGAGGGCGAGCCGTCCTTGCTTGACGGTGCCGACCTGCCGTTCCTGCGGATCGGCGGGCTCACCAGCGACGAGGCGGCCACGCTGGTGCAAGGGCTAGATCCGGAGGCAGTCAGGCGGTTGCACGGCGCGACGGCGGGCAACCCGCTCGCGCTGCTGGAACTCGCGGCGGATGCAGACAACCTGGCGTTCGCTCCTGACGGTGCCCCGGTCCTGGTCAGCGCGCGGATCTCGGGTGCCTTCCTGTCCCGAGCCGGCCAGCTCGACGACGCTGCGAGGCAGGCGCTGGTGCTGTGCGCTAGCAGCGACACCGGCGACATGCCGACGCTGGAGCGCGCCGCAGCGTGGCTCGGGATCGACATGTCGGCACTGGGTGCGGCGGAGAGCGCCGGGCTCGTCAGGTTGCAGTCGGGCATCGTTGAGTTCCGCCATCCGCTTGCCCGCTCGGCAATCTATGCTGACGCTTCCGCCAGCCAGCGACGTCACGCTCACCGTGCGCTCGCCGCGTCCCTGCCTGACAGGGACATCGACCGGCGGGCCTGGCATCTCGCCGCGGCGGCGTCCGGCACGGACGAGACGGCGTCAGCGGCGCTCGAGCAAGCGGCAGTCCGCGGACGGGACCGGAGCGCGTACGCCACCGCAGCTGCCACGTTCGAGCGGGCAGGCCGACTGACTGCTAGCGGGGAGCGGCGAGCCGGGCTGCTGCGCGAGGCGGCCGAGGCTAACTGGCTGGCAGGCTTCACCGACCGCGCCGTCTCCTTGCTCGGCGAGGCCCGCGTATCAGACGGCGACCCGGCAATTCTCGTCGAAATCGACGAGCTCGCAGGCACGATCGCGACCCGCTGCGGTCCGGTGATGCGCGGCTGCGCGATCCTCACCGCAGCGGCTCAGCAGGCAGATCCCGAACGGGCCATCTCGATGCTCGCGGAGGCGGCTTGGGCGAGCTTTCTCGCCGGCAACGCCGCAGAGATGCTGTCGGCAGCCGAACGGGCCGCGGAACTGATGCCCGGCGACCCATCGATACGCGCCCGCTTCCTGGCCGCGACGACAATCGGCATGGCACGGATCTTCGGTGGTGACGCGGCCGCCGGCGCGACGGCGATCAACGAGGCGGTCACCCTCGCCGAGAGCTCGGCCGAGCTGCGCGAGGATCTCCGGTTGATTCCCTGGCTGACGTTCGGGCCGCTGTTCCTGCGACAGACCGGTGCTGGCCGGCCGTTGCTCGAGCACGCACTGCGGACCGTCCGTGCGCGTGCCGCAGTCGGCGCTCTCCCCTTCGTCCTCAACCTGATAGCCCGCGACCAGGTCGCAGCCGGCCGCTGGGCCGCAGCCGGAGCGACCTACCAGGAAGCGATCGCGCTGGCACGCGAAAGCGGGCAACACACCGAACTGACCTCTGGCCTGGCCGGACTTGCTTTTCTGCAGGCGCGCCGCGGGAGAGAACCCGAATGCCGGGCCCTTGCCCGCGAAGCGCTGGCCCTCTGTGACCGGCTCGGCACCGGTCTCTATCAGATCTGGGTGACGGCAGCGCTGGGCGAGCTCGAAGTTGGCCTCGGCGAGGCGGCGCGCGCTGCCGAGCAGTTCGAGAATGTCGCGAAGCTGCTGGAAGATCTCGCGATTACCGACGTTGATCTATCACCGGCCGCTGAACTTACCGAGGTCTACAGCCGGCTCGGCCTCGCCGACGAGGCGTGGCGGGCCGCTGCCGACTACGTAACCGCTGCCAGCGCCAAGGGACAGCCCTGGTCGCTTGCCCGCGCGCTGCGCTGCCGGGGAGTGCTCGCGGCCGACGGCGAGTTCGCTGACTTCTTCGAGCAGGCCATGCGGTGCCACGATCAGACGCCCGACACATTCGAAGCGGCCCGCACGCAGCTTGCATACGGTGAACGGCTCCGGCGGGCACGGAGCCGCGTCCTCGCCCGCGAGCAGCTGCGGGCGGCGGCGGACGCATTCGAACGCCTCGGCGCCCGACCGTGGGCCGAGCGCGCCCGCGCCGAGCTCGCGGCGACCGGTGAGACACGCCGGCGACTGGATCCGAGCTCGATCGAGGAGCTGACACCGCAAGAACTGCAGATCGCGCTTTTGCTTGTCGCAGGGAGGACGACGCGGGAAACCGCCGCAGCCCTGTTCCTGAGCCCGAAGACTGTCGAATACCACCTCCGGCACATCTACCAGAAACTCGGCATCCACTCCCGTGACGAGCTAGCCGAATCGCTCGCAGCGCAGGCGTCGCCGGCGCACCGCGCGCCGACGGAGAGCCGCGGCGGGTAAGCGCCCGTTCCCGTGATATTTCATGGTTTTTGGCTGGATCTCAGCGGCCGACTTTCATCTCCGCCAGGACGGCGTCAAGTCGGCCGAAAGCAGTGTTCCAGCACTCCCGCGCGTCGATCTCCGCCGTTTCCCCGAACGGACCTTCGCGCAGCTCGAGCCTGGTGTGCCGGTGCGGCTCGGCAGCGAACTCGACGCGCACCGTTCGGATCGGGGCGGCTCCCCCGGCCATGGCGGTCTCCGACCGCTCCGTCGTCCAGGCGAGGAGTCTGTCCTGGTCGACGTCCGTGAACTCGGCGGCCTCCGCCCTGCGCACCGCGGGATCAGCGGTGCTCACCTGCACGTAGCGCAGCCGCCCGCCCGGCCGTGGTTCGATCTCGGCATCGCCGTCCGGCATCGACCAGCCGACCCGCGGGAACCAGGCGCCCAGAAGGCCGGGCTCCACGAAGGCACGGTAGACAGCCCTTGGCTCGGCATCGAAGATCCGCGACAGGTTCAGCTCGTAGGTGGCTTCCCGCTTGTCCATCGCTGCAACCTCCCGCGCAGACCGCCATCGCGCCTTGATAGTCCCGGTACCCTGGCCGCTAGCTCCGAATCGGCGAGGCGGGAGAGACTCCGGTTATGGCCTTTATCTCCTTCGGCCAGCGGCTGACCGACCTGGCGAATGCCGAACCCGATCGTCCGGCTATCACCTGCGGCGACCAGAGCCTCACCAGAGCCGAGCTCGAGTCAGCGGCCAACCGCCTGGCCCGTGACCTCGGGACCGGAGGCGTCGGGCTCGGCGACATGGTGACGATCGCGCTGCCCAACTCGACGGACTGGTACGTAGCCGTGGCCGCGTGCTGGAAGGCTGGCGCTATCCCGCAGCCTGTTTCGGCGAGGCTGCCCGACCGTGAGCTCAGCGCGATTCTCGCGCTCGCAGATCCGGCCGCTGTGATCGGCGTTCCTGCCGAGCTGGTGCCGGGGCGCCGCGCGCTGCCGGCCGGTTATCAGCCCGATGCGAGCGTGTCCGATGACCCGCTGCCCGATGTCATCTCGCCTGCGTGGAAGGCCCCCACGTCGGGTGGCTCCACGGGCCGGCCCAAGCTGATCGTGTCCGGCGACCCGGCTGCGTTCGAGGAGGACGCGACGATCCGGTTCGGGGCACCCGACGGCTGCATGGTGATGCCTGCGCCGCTGTACCACAACGGTCCCATCGTGTGGTCCTGCTCTGCCTGGCTCTACGGCAGTCACATCGTGGTGCTGCCTCGCTTCGATGCGGAGGCCACGCTCGCTGCCATCGGCCAGCACCGGGCCGACACCATCTACCTCGTTCCCACCATGATGAAGCGGATCTGGCGGCTGCCCGAGGAGGTACGGGACTCTTATGACCTGTCGTCCCTGCAGGCTGTGTGGCATCTGGCCGAGCCCTGCCCGCAATGGCTCAAGCAAGTCTGGATCGACTGGCTAGGCCCGGACCGTATCTTCGAGCTCTATGCCGGAACCGAGGCTCAGGCGGCCACCATCATCACCGGGGCCGAATGGCTCGCGCACCGTGGTTCGGTAGGCCGGCCTGCGCCGGGAACGGTCACGATCCGCGATGCCGGCGGTAAAGAGCTTGCGGCCGGCGAGCAGGGCGAGGTCTGGTTGCGCAACCTCCGCGACTCCCCGACGTATCGCTACGTCGGCGCTGCTGCCCGCACCCTTGACGGTGGCTGGGAGTCCCTCGGCGACATGGGCTGGCTGGATCAGGACGGCTACCTCTACCTTGGCGACCGGCTCCAGGACATGATCCTCACCGGCGGCGCCAACGTGTACCCCGCAGAGGTCGAGGCAGCGCTTCAGGAACACCCAGCTGTCAGATCCGTCGCGACGATCGGCCTGCCCGACGCCGACCTCGGTAACATCGTCCACGCCATCATCGAGGCTGACCCCGACAGCGTGTCGGAGGCCGAGCTAATGGCGTTCGCCGCCGAGCGGGTCGCCCGCTACAAGGTCCCGCGGTCCATCGAGTACACCGATCAGCCGCTGCGCGACGAGGCCGGCAAGGTTCGCCGCGGCGAGCTGAGAGCCCAGCGCATCTCTCAGCCGGCTGACGGGCGACTGATCGGTGAACCGAACCGGATCACGTTGCCGTCAGGGTCGATAAGCACGCCCTCGTGCTGACCCCACTCGGTGTCCTCCGGGAGCCGCACGTCGCCTCCGGCCGCAAGCCAGCCCTGGGCTAGCGCATCTGCATCCTCGACAAACAGGTACGCCGACGCCGCCCGAGTCTCGGCGGGCTCCACGCCGAGATGAATCTCCGCACCGTCGAAGGCGACGAAACCATATCCGCCGCCATGCCACGCGCGGGCACCGAAACCAAGCCCGCGGTAATAGTCAAGCGCAGCGGCGAGGTCGCTGACCGGGAAGATCGGCGCTATTCGCGTGGTCACCACGGCACCCTATCCCGGAAGCGTTGCCCCGACGTCCTTCCTCGTGACCAAGCCGACGAGCTTGCCATCCGCGGTAGTCACAGGTGAGCTCTCAAGGTCGCGGTCCTCCATGATCTGGCGCATCTCCGCAACGCTCACGAACGGCCGGTAGGTGCTCGGGCCTGGCCGCATGACCTGCTCGACCAAGAGGTCCGGATCGGCCTGCAGTTCCGCGGCCCGCAACAGCCCGAGCACCACCCGATCCTCGCTAACGACCACGCACGCTTCCCAGCTCGCAGCTTCCGATCGGGTGC
Source organism: uncultured Actinomycetota bacterium (assembly GCA_963831615.1). Taxonomy (GTDB): domain Bacteria; phylum Actinomycetota; class Actinomycetes; order Streptosporangiales; family Streptosporangiaceae; genus JAJYUU01. Next base: position 38,643 of record CAWHQU010000016.1, read on the forward strand.
GGGCGTCGCCGGCTCGCTCTCCGAGCGAGCACGTCGGCACATCGCGCCGGACTACGTCGGCTAGGCGCGGGTGCTGTGCGCTCGTCCCCTCGATAGGCAGCCCGGCACCCTTCCAGTCCTGCAGGCCCGTCGCGTAGTCGTACACCTCGGTGAACCCGAGCGTTTCGAGCCGGCGAGCGGCTCGGGGGCTGAGGTCACAAGCCGAGTCGGCGCAGTAAACAACGACGGCGCGGTCGGGGTCCAGGACTTGCCTAGCCATGGTTTCGATCTTTCGCAGCGGCAAGTTAACCGCGCCTGGCAGATGGTCCTCGCCGTACTCACGTGCTGGAAGCACGTCGACGATCTGGGCCCCCTCGCCCATCAGCAGGAGCACCTGATCTCGGCTGACTTCCCGCGCCATTGCCATCTCCTCGTGCCGGACCGGTATGCCCACGCGCAGTACCCATTATCCCGGCAGCCAGTGATGGCTCCGCACCGCGCGATAGCATCAGGACTGGCGCTGGGAGGGTGCCGCCGGGTCCGCGGGAAGGACTGAGTCCACCTCCGACGTACTGAGAAGTCTGCCCGCGGCCTTTCCCTCGGCCTGAGCAGCGGACCGCGGGCTGACGAGGGAGACGCCATGTCTGATTCGCTGCCGGAGCGCCCCGATCTTGGTCAGTTGTGCCGCCGCGCCAAGGAACTGCGCGATGCGGAGCGGCGGCGCGTCACATGCTGATCGGCGCGGGACTCGATGGGCGGCTCGGTCTGCCTTTCGACCAGTTGCGCGAGGCGGCGCGAGAGGCTTCGCAACTCGGATTCGACAGCCTGTGGACCCCGGCCGGAGGCGTGCCGGACTCCTTCCACGTCTGCGCGGCATGGTCGGAAGACACCTCGCTGCGCACCGGGATATCTGTTGTGCCGGCCGCCCGGATGTGGACTCCCCTTGGCCTAGCGGTCCAGGCGGCCACGCTAGCGCAGCTCTCGTCTGGGCGATTCGTCCTCGGGCTGGGAACGGGAGGCTACGGGCCGGGGTTCTGGGCCTCGGTCGGGCTGCCGGACCGCCCGATCGCTGTGATGCGAGCGTACGTGACCCAGGTCCGCGCGCTGCTGGACGGCGGGACAGTCACCGCCGGCCCGCCAGTTACTGCCGGCCGGGATTCCGTTGGCGCAGGCGCTCCAGGCTGGCCCTCCCCGGCATCCCTCGGGCTGGCGGACCTGCCGTCCGCTCCGGTGTATCTGGCGGCGCTTGGTCCCCAGATGCTCCGGCTTGCGGGTGAGGTTGCGGACGGCGCGCTGCTTAACTGGGCCACGCCCGAGCGCATTACCGTCAGCCGGGCCAGGGTCGACGAGGGCATCGCACGGGCCGGGCGCGGCCCAGACGCGGTGCCGCTCACCATGTACATCCGGGTCTGTATCGATGACGACGTGGCCGCAGCCCGGCAAGCCTTCGGCGCGCAGGTACTCGGCTACGCGATGGGCCACGCCGGCGTCCCCGACAGCGCCGGCTACCGAGGCCTCTTCGCCCAGATGGGTTTCGATGAAGAACTGCGTGAACTGGAGGCACGGCGAGACCGGGGCGAAACCTTGCGCCAGCTCGTAGCCGCCACTCCGGACAGGATGCTGCACGCGGTGGGTTATTACGGCCCGGCAGCGGAAGCACCGGCGGCCTTCGCCCGGCTGAGCAACGGCCTGGACGAGGCCATCGTCCGGGTAATCACGGCCCGCCGCGGCCTGGAACCGGTCAGCCAGGCCATGGCTGCCCTGGCGCCATCGCTCATACGGGCGGCCGGCGGGCTCGGGTGAGGTTCATACTCCGCTCAACATGACTGGCCACATCCTTTGCGACGCGGCCAGGATCTCCTCCTGGTGCCTACTCCGCCTCGCTTGCCTGCGGCGCGCCCGGAGAGGCCAGCATGCCGCTGCTGACGATGTCCAGCGCTGGCTCTGCGGGCTCGTAGGCGACCTCGGCGTGTTCGCTGAGGTCTAGGCCGGCTTCCTCATCGCCGGGGGTCACCCGCAGCCCGACGGTGCGATCGGTGACCCACAGGATGATCCATGTCATGACGAACGGATAGGCGATTCCGACGATGGCCAAGATTGCCTGGCGGCCGAGTTGGGTCAAGCCCCCGGCTTCTCCGGCCGCGTTCACGGCGAGGCTGGCGAAGACTCCGGTGAGCACGACCCCGACAACGCCGCCGACCATGTGGACGCCGACCACGTCGAGGGAGTCGTCGTAGTGGAAGATGTCCTTCAGGTGAACGGCGCCGTAACAGAGCACACCGGCCGCGGCGCCGATGATGATCGCTGCCCATGGCTGTACGTAACCCGACGCCGGGGTGATTGCGGCCAGTCCGGCGACGGCGCCGGAGGCGATGCCTATGCCTGATGGCTTGCGGCGGCGCCACCATTCGATACCCATCCAGGCAAGCATCGCGGTGCAGGCCCCCAGCTGGGTGTTCACCAGCGCATAGCCGGCAACCTGTCCCGCGGACAACGCGCTGCCCGCGTTGAAGCCGAACCAGCCGAACCACAAGATCCCCGCACCGAGCAGCACGAGCGGCACGTTGTGCGGCCGGTCGAGCTGGTGGCTTCGCCTCAGGTAAATGGCGGTGGCGAGTGCGGCCGCGCCGGCCAGTTCGTGGACGACAGAGCCCCCGGCGAAGTCGATAGCATGCAGGCCGCCGGAGCCGAGGAACCCGCCGCCCCACTCCCAGTGCGCGAACGGGCTGTAGACGAGTAGGGACCAGAGGCCGATGAAGACCAGATAGCCGCGGAAACGCATCCGCTCACAGAATGCCCCTGCGATGAGAGCCGGGGTTATGACCGCGAACTTCATCTGGAACGCCATATATACGAGCGACGGAATCGTCGGTGCATAGAGGTTCGGGGTACCGTTGACGCCGCGCAGCAGCACGTTCTGCAGGCTGCCGATCACGCCCCAGTGGTCGGCGCCGAAAGCGAGCGAGTATCCCAGAATTACCCACAGCAAGCTGATTACGCCGATCGCCACGAAAGACTGGAGCATCGTCGCGACTACGTTCTTCGCGCCGACCAGGCCTCCGTAGAACAACGCGAGCCCCGGCATCATGAAGAAGACCAGTGCTGTCGAAGTCAACATCCAGGCGGTATCACCAGCACTGATGTGCATGCCAACCTCCGCTGACGGCGTCTTTGCCCGGTATGGCTCTGGACACCGTAACGCACAGCTGACCCGCACACCTGTGATTGCGGAACGAGCACGCATTGCCGGCAGCAGATATCGCCCCGACCGGACAGGCTCTCGTGCTACAGGGCGGACCTCAATCCGTTGCCCGTTCGAAGTGCTCTCGGATCTCGCGCGACATCGCTTCCGCCTCGCTGTGGGAGGCGGTAAGCGGCGGCCGCTGCGCCAGGTAGTCCACTCCTCGAAGTTCTCCCTCGTTCTTCTTCGGTACGAGCCAGAGGTGGAAGTGGGGCGCGCGCTCCATCAATGCCAGGAAATAATCGACGACATACCCCCTGGAGTGGGGGCGTCCGGAGACGGACATTCCTGTCTCCATTTACTCTGGGTACCGTCCATGCCGAGGGACGCCATCGGCGCATACGCGGCAGCCATCAGTTTCCGGCTCCGAACCAGGTGGTCAGGACAGCGGCACAATCCGGTGTCGGTGCCATCTCCCACCCAGGCGACGTGGCCGTCAGGGCGGATCACCACGGCGGCCGGTGCGCTGACTGAGCCTAGGACCGGAAGCTCCCACGGGCCGTCATATTCAGCATCGATGAGCTGGACCCGGTTACTCCAGGGTGTGATGTCGAGGGCGCGTGGCTGATCAAGGTTGAGCAGCACCGGCTCGGCTTTGTGCAGGAGCTCATAGACGCGAAGCGGGCCATCGGCGGTCGCGATGTCCAGATCGGGCATGCGTCGTCCGAGCAGGGGATGTCCCGGTCCGAGGTCGTAGTGGATGTCGAGACCCGACATCATGGCGGCGATACTCTGACGCGGCTCGTCCATGGCGAGTAGCTCGGTCATGGTGTTGCGCAGGGCCTGGTGACGGTCGCCAGGGCTGGTCAGTGCGACTTGGGCCATGGTGTTCTGCAACACTCGGGCGCCGACCGGATGACGTTCGTCGTGGTAGGTGTCCAGCAGGCTCTGGGGTGATCTCTTCTTGACCACCTGGGCCAGCTTCCACCCCAGGTTCACGGCATCCTGGACTCCGGTGTTGAGACCTTGACCACCGAGCGGGGGATGCACGTGTGCTGCATCGCCGGCTAGCAGGATGCGCCCCTTGCGATACGACGCCGCCTGCCGGGTGTTGTCCGTAAAACGGGACGTCCAGCTCAGGCTGCGCACGCCGTAGTCTGTCCCGTCGGCGGCGATGAGTGCCTCGCTGACGTCCTGCAGGGTGGGCTCGCTGGTGTGCTCGACCTGGCGTTCGGTCAGGACGACCCGAATCCGATCTCCGTCCTCGGCCGGGCCGATCCCGCCGCCCGGGCGCAGGCCGAACTCCGGTTTCTCGACCATCTCGACCTCGGCCATGAGCCAGCTCGTCGACGGATCCCACCCGGCGAACTCGATATCGGCCGCCTTTCTGATCACGCTGCGGCCCCCGTCGCACCCGACCAGATAGTCCGCCCGGATCGACGTGCCGTCGGACAGCGCGACGTCGACCCTGGTGTCGTCCTCGATGAAGCCTGTCACCTCACGTTCGCGCATGGTCGGCACCCCGAGCTCCTGTACCCAGGTAGCCAGCAGGCGCTCGGTCTGAACCTGCGGGAGGGCGAGCCCGTAGTTGTAGCGGGATGGGAAGTCGCTGATATCCAAGCGAATCCGGCCGAATCCCTGGATTTGCATCGCCTTTCCCTCATCGAGAAACCGATCGGCGACGCCCCGCTGATCGAGCACTTCGATGGTGCGCGCATGCAGACCGCCGGCCCGTGAACGGTCGGGATCGGGCGAGGCGCGTGGTTCGACGATGACCACATCGACCTGGGCCAGGGCCAGCTCAGCCGCCAGCATCATTCCTGTCGGGCCTCCGCCGGCGATCACCACCGCATGCCTGGGCACTCGCCGCTCCTTCGCTTCCATCGCCTGCGGTTCAGTCTGAGCGTGCGCAGCACCAAACCACCAGCCGACCGCGAACTCCGTGAAGCTCAGGCCTGGGAGGATCCGTTCGTGCGACGTCGGTTGGGGAACCGAGCCTTGGGTGTCGTGCCTGACCCGGCGGCCTCATGTTCATACGCGTGGACAGCCTGCTCCACCGACAGGCCTTTGGTCTCGGGCAGGAACCGGTACACGAACCCGATTGCCACCACGCAAAGAACTGCGAAACACACCATGACCCACCCGAGCCCGATGGCACTGTGCCACGCGGGGAACGCCTCGATGAGCGCGTAGTTGGCCAGCCAGTCGACGCATGCGCCGATGGCCGCCGCCCTGCCGCGGACGGCGGTCGGGAAGACCTCCCCTTGTATCAGCCAGCCGGTACCGCCGACGCCGATCGCGAACGACGTGATAAAGAACGAGAAGCCGACCATGACCACGACGGTCTTCGGGATGTCGGTCAGGAACGCAACCCCCGCCGCCGCGAGCAGAACGAACACGCTCATGCCCGCGTAGCCTCCGATGGCCAGGGGCCGGCGGCCGAACTTGTCGATCCACCGGAAGGCGAAATAGGTGGCCACGACGTTGACCGCCCCCAAGATCGCCGTCACCTCCACCCCGGCGACCGCGGCGTTGACCGCATTGTGCCCGCTCATGAAGAACGGCCCCAGGAGCGTCGGACCGTAGTAGAACGGCACGTTGATCCCGGTGATCTGCTGGAAGATGAAGAACACGCAAACCACGATCAGCGCCCGCCTGACGCCGGCCGTCCACTGTGACTTCTGCCTGCGCTGCCGTTCCTGCCCTGCAAGCTGGTCGGCCGCCTGCCGAACCTCCTCCTCGGTCACGTCCATGCCCAGCCGCCCGAAGGCCTTCGTGGTGTCGTCATAGCGGCCGTGAAGCATGAGCCACCGGGGTGACTCGGGCATGTGGGACCGCAGTGCCACGGCGATAAGCGCGGGAATCCCGCCCAGTCCCAGGATGAGGCGCCAGTCACTGCCGCCAGCGCTACCTGGCGCGGCCTTGAGGATGATCACAGCCACGAGGTAGGAAACCAGGATCCCGACGGTGATCATCCACTGCTGGATGATGCTCAGCTGTCCTCGTCGGCTGCGGGGCGCGAACTCCGCGATGTAGGCGGTGGCTATTGCAGAATCGGCGCCGATGGCGAGGCCGATCAGGGTACGGGACGCGAGCAGCATGGCCGCGTTCACCGTCACCGCCGACAAGATCGCGCCTGCCGCATAGATCGCCGCGTCCGTAATGAGCAGCACCTTGCGCCCGAGGCGATCCGTGACGGGCCCCGCTATCAGCGCGCCCGCAGCCGCCCCAAGGGACGCCCCAGCCACGAGATATCCCGTCGCGAAACTCGACAAGTGATAGGGAATGAAGGGAAGCGCCGAGCCAATGTTGGACGTGTCGTATCCGAATAGGAACCCACCGATGCACGCCAGGACGGCCAGGTACCAGTAGAAGCCCGTCGGGATCCGCGAGTCCAGATCCTCAAGTACGTTCCGCCCAGAAGGCTGGGGCGCCTTTGTCTCCGTCAACTCGTACCAACCTCCCCGTAGCCGCGTGGTTACCCGCGCCGCGACGCAACAAACCCTCGGTAAGAGGGTCCGGAGCAGCACGAGCTGGGCAACTGTCCGCGTCCACGGATGTGGCGTACGGGTCTTGAACCGGCCCTGTACGGCGGCATCCATCACGTCGGGCGAGGGACCTCCGGGTGCACCTGGCATGCTGCGTTGTAGTGCTTCAAGGTCAGCTTCCCCTGGGAGTACGCCCACGAGCATGTGCAGGAATTAGGTACGCGGTCGGCCGTTATGACCTCGGCAGGGACGCCGCTGCGCCGTTCCGCGCGGCCGGGCTCGTATGGCACCGGCCGGCCGACGATGGCAAGAGCAGATCCTTCCGTCCTGGCTTCCTGGAGGGCTCCGCCACCCAGGGCCAGCCACTCCCGCGGCCTGACATCCGATGAGGACCATCCGGGCAGACGTCGCTTTACGCGCACCCTGGCTCCGGGGAGCTTGTCACTCGCCCGGCTATCCACATCATTCAGAATATCCGGAGAGCCGGTCAGGTGCGGGGACCCTTTCGAACGAGGCGGCCGTAGGACCCGTCAGCTCTTGCCGAGCTGCGCCGGGGCGGGCGGCGCTGGCGTCTACCTCATCCTGCCCCGTGTTATGCCTGCAGCCGGACCCCCTCACAGGCCGCCGGTGACGGCAATATCGCTCCCAGTGACATACGACGCCTCGGGCGAGATCAGCCACGACACAGTCGCCGCGATTTCGCTGGGCTGGCCGATCCTGCCCAACGGGCTCTGTTGTCCCATATCCCGAAAGTCCGGAGTCGACATTGCTGTCTCGATGACCCCAGGCGAGACACTGTTGGACCGGATGCCTTCGGAAGCGACCTCGTTGGACAGGCCGCGCGCGAACGTCACCAAGGCGCCTTTGGTGGTCTCGTACGGGACCAGGCCCCAGTCTCCGGGGGGAGCCTTGGCTGCGATCGAAGCGATTGTCACGATGGATCCGCCGTTGCCGCCGTACGCGGTCGACATGGCCCGCACCCCGTGCTTGGCGCACAGCATCGGTCCCACCACGTTTGTTCGCATCAGCCCGATAAGCGCGTCTTCGTGCTGCTCGCCGATGTGCGCCTGCTCGCCGGCCGCACCCGCGTTGTTGATCAGCGCGGTCAGCCGTCCCATGTGCTCCTGAGCTCGGCCGAACATCGCCTCGACATCATCTTCGGAGGCGACGTCGGCGCGCACTGCCACGGCCCGGTCGCCCGCCCCGGTGATCGCCGATACCACCGACTCCGCCCCTTCCGCGTCGGCGGCGTAATTCACGACTACGCCGTAGCCATCACCGGCCAGCCGCTTAGCGATCGCGGCGCCGATGCCGCGGCTGGCACCGGTGACGATCACTCCGCCCTTATCCTGTACAGCCGTAGTCACGTAAACCACCCCCGTGATGTACCGGCCAGCACCCCGCCAGCGGATAGCCCCCGTTTCCCGCGATGCTAGCCCGATGGCCGCGGCCCGGCTCTGCGGGGTCCCGCGGCAAGTGCGTGCTCTGGGAGGGGCGTACGCGCCATATGTCAGGATATTTCACCCGCCCTGTCCTCGCTCCTTTCGGCGGGCAGTCCAGGTCATGAGGCGGCGGGATCCTGACGGAGCAAATTGCGCATTTCTTCCGGGTCGAACTCGAACGGTTCAGTGGTGCTGACGAAATCCTCCAGGATCTGCGCAAACCGGGCAGGATCGTCGACTTGAGGGGCGTGGCCCGCGCCCTCCATGACCTCCAGTCGGCTGTTGGGGATGGCCTCGTGTGCATGGCTGGCGTGAATAAGCGGGATGATCTTGTCCTGGCCTCCCCATACGATGAGCGTCGGCATCTGCGCGACCAGGTAGAGGCGGTTCACGGCGCTCACGGACTGCCCGCCTGGATCGATCACCGCCCGCGCCGTGCGGACGAAAGCCGCGCGATTCCCGGGGTCGGTCAGTGAGAGGTAGGAGCGCCACATCTCTGCCGCTCTGGCGTTACAGATGCCCCAGTCACTGAGGAACCTGGCGACCGGTTCCCCCCAGCGGCCCATGAAGGCAGGAAACAGCACCGGCATTACGTACTCGGCTGCCGGCACGGTTGCGAGGCGAAGTATCCAGTTGACCTCGCGTCCCAGACCGCCGGCGTCGACGAGAACCATGCGCTCACAGCGGCTGGGGAACTGGTAGGCGAACTGCATGGCCACACCGCCACCGAAGGACTGCCCGACCACAGTGACCCGCTCGATGCTCAGCAGATGCAGGAGGTCCCGCATGCAGCTGGCGTGGCTGCCGAGGGAATAGTCGCCAAGGGGATTGGATGAGTTGCCGTGACCAGGCAGATCGGGGGCCAGCACCGTATAAGTGCGCTGTAGCAACCGCATGGCCGGGATCCAAGTGCGGGAACTGTCTCCGATCCCATGGAGCAGCAACAGCACCGGGCCCGCGCCACCGCTGCGGTATGACACTCGGTGGCCGTGGATCGAGACCTGCTCGCTGGCGAATTGCTCCGCCGACTCCGACGACTCGTCCGATCCGGTCACGGGACCACCTCCTAACTGGGCTCACAGCACTCAGGGCTGACTTGCGACAAGAACTGCCGCCAGCCGTACGCCCTGCCAGCAACGATTCCCTGACGGCACCCCGCGCGCCTCACCCTGAGGGGGTGAACCGCTGCAATAAGGGCAATCAGGCCCAGGCCGCCGCGAACAGTGGCCACTCGCATCGCGGTGAGCCGGCTCAGCTGCCGGACGGTGCCCAACGCGACCTGAAGAGCTCAAGAAGATGCAGCCAAAGGCTCCTATCGCGCGGCCACCACAACGCACAGCCTCGGCTACGGTAGGCTGACCTCGTCGCACTCTCGGTGCGCTTGGGGTACGTCCGCAGCTGCGCAGCGGGCAACAATCCCCTTCTCGATCGGCGCCAGCCACTCAGGCGTGTCGCAGCGGTTGATCGGGCACACACGTTGCCCGCGGGCCGCGAGCATCTCGTTGCGTTAGGCTTCGTTCTCGATCCGGCCGGGGCCGTCCTATCGGAAGGCACCTGAACTGTGAGCATGCGATTCGGCTTTGTGAGCACGTTCCCGCCAACCCAGTGCGGGCTGGCTAGCTTCACCGCCGCCCTGCGCGGCGCCCTGCTGCACTCCACCACTGACGAAGGCTGGGTCGTCCGGCTGGTCGACGCTCCCGCAGAGCGGCTCGGCGACGAGGTGGTCGCGCAGCTCGTTAGCTGGTGACGCCGCTTCGCTACGTCGGGCGGCTGCGCGGCTGAACTTGTGCGATGTCGTCATCCTCCAGCACGAGTACGGCGTCTACGGCGGAGCCGACGGCAGCGAGATCCTGCACCTGCTGGACCAGCTCCGGGTGCCGTGCGTCGTTGTCCTGCACACTGTGCTGACCGACCCGGCGCCACACCAGCGTCAGGTGCTCGAGTCGGTGATAGCGAAGGCCGACGCCGTGGTCACGATGACGATCGACCGCGCGCGACCGGCTCGCGGCCGGGTACGCCGTCGACATGACGAAGGTCTGCATCATCGCGCACGGCGCGCCCGCCCTGCAGACAACGATGGCAGAGCCGACGTTCCGCACGGGGCAGTTCACCGTCCTGACATGGGGCCTGCTCGGCCCCGGCAAGGGCATCGAGTGGGGCATCGGGGCAATGGCGCTGCTCCGCGATCTCCAGCCCATGCCGCGCTACATGGTCGCTGGCCAGACCCACCCGAAGGTGCTGCTCCGCGAAGGCGAGGCCTACCGTGACCGCCTCCGCGGGCAGGTCCGCCAGGCCGAGCTGGGATCCTGGATCACCTTCGACGGTCACTACCGGAACGGCCGGCGCCCTGGCCAGTCTCGTCCGCTCCGCCGATGTGGTCCTGCTGCCCTACGACTCGACCGAACAGGTCACGTCGGGAGTGCTCATCGAGGCCGTGGCTGCCGGAAAGCCGGTGGTGGCAACGCCGTTCCCGCATGCCAGAGAACTGCTCGCAGGCGGAGCGGGCCTGCTCGTGCCGCACCGCGATCCCGCCGCCATCGCGGCGGCGTTGCGCTCAGTGATCACGCGCAGGGACTTGATGACGAGGATGACGGCCGCCGCCACCGCGACCGCACCGCAGCTGCTGTGGCCAGCTATCGCGGACCAGTATCGCGAGCTCGCCGGCCGGCTGATCGCTGCGAGCGTGGCCGCATGACCGCCGGCATGACTCCGCCAAGCCATGTTCACTGGCCAGTATTCGACCACCTCGAACGGCTTACCGACGATCGGGGCCTGTTCGAGCATGCGCTAGGCACTGTCGCCCGCCGAGACCATGGCTATTGCGTCGATGACGTGGCCCGCGGGCTAGTCGTGACGTGCCGTGAACCATGGCCTGGCCTGAGCGCGCGCCGCCTGGCCCGCCGCTACCTCGCCTTCGTCCTCGCCGCGCTCGAACCCGACGGGACCTGCCACAACAGGATGGACGTCGACGGGAAATGGCGCGATGAGGCCGCCCTGGGTGACTGGTGGGGGCGGGCTCTCTGGGGCCTTGGTGTCGCGGCCGCGACAGCACAGACGCCGGGCATGCGGGCCCGCGCGCTCGGCGGGTTCCGCATAGCAGCCCAGTGCCGCTCCCCGCACCTCCGGTCGATGGCGTTCGCCGCGCTGGGAGCCGCTGAGCTGCTCAGAAGACGACCGGCCGAGATGCCTGCCAGGTTGCTGCTCGCGGATGCCCTGGCCGTGATCGGACGAGCCGCCGGACGGCGACCGAAGCTGGCCCTGGCCGGAGGAGCGCCTGAGCTACGCAAACGCCGCCATTGCCGAAGCGCTCATCGTCGCAGGTGACGCACTTGCCGATGAGGCAGCCCTCAACCGCGGACTGAGCCTGTTGGAGTTCCTGCTGCGCACCCAGACTCGCGACGGGCACCTGTCGGTGACCCCGGCTGGCGGCCGCGGACGCGACGACGTCGGCCCCGGCTATGATCAGCAGCCCATCGAGGTGTCCGCGCTCGCTGATGCCTGCGCGAGCGCGTTCCGGATCACCCGTCAGCCGTCCTGGCTGACCGGCGTCAGCCTCGCGTGGACCTGGTTCCTCGGTGACAACGACAGCGCGACGCCGATGTTCGACCCTCGTACCGGCGGCGGTTACGACGGCCTGGAACGCCACGGCCGCAATGAGAACCAGGGCGCCGAGTCAACGCTGGCGATGCTCGCGACCGCGCAGCAGGCCTGCCGGATCAGCGAGCTGGGGTGATCACGCACCGCATGCAGGCCGGGCTGCGCCCCGATCCGGCCCGCGTTATCGCGCGGCTCTTCCTGCCAGGCGAGGAGCTGCAGCATGCCGCACTCGCGGGCCCGCCAGGTCGTCGACCGCGTCATGAACCTTGCCGAAGACGAGGTCGAGCGGCTGGCGGCCGGCCTGCTCCGCGACTTCGGCGGTCGCCACCACAATTACGAAGCGCTCCTGCAGCGGCATGCGTCCATTGTCTCCGCGCACGTCGAGACGGCGACGTGAGCTGACCGCGGCGCGCACCTTGCTGCTGGGAGCGGCATTCACTGCGGAATACGCGACCGAAGGTGCGGCGGTGTGCAATCCGAGCGCCGTCCTGGCACCCGACCAGAGCGGTCTCCGCCCCGGTCAGGCCCGGGTCGCGCTCAGCCTGCGCGGCATCGGCGAGGGGCATATCTCCTCGATCGGTTTCTGCTCCGCTAGTCGTCGGCCCAGGCGCGCAGTGGGACTTCGAGCCGCGCCCCCTGCCGGTCTCGTCGGCGGACACATCGCCGGCGAGCTGGCACAAGCGCGCACCTGTATGCCGTGCTGGCCGACCAGGGACATCTCGATGAACTCGCCGGGGCCGTCCTGCACGCCCTGCCCGCCGAGTTCGACGGCGTGGATCTCGAGCGGGCGCTCGCGGAGGCGCACCGCGACCTGCTGACCCGGCCAGGATCCGCCGCTACCGTCGACCTGCTGCGCAAGGTGGTCTCGTCGGCCTACCACGCTTCGTTCGCCCCCGACACCGACCTCGGGCAGCGGATCCTGTCTCCGTCCGCTGATGAGGAGAGCAACGGCATGGAAGACGCGCGCTTCACGCGGTTCACCGGCGATGACGGGACCGCTGAGTACCGCGCCACCTACACCGCCTACGACGGGCGACAGATCGCCCCTCGCCTGCTCATCAGCCCGGACCTGCGCGTGTTCAGCGCTCATCGCCTGGCCGGGCCCGCGGCCACGGAACAAGGGCATGGCCCTGTTCCCCCGGAAGGTACACGGGAAGCACCTCGCGCTGTGCCGCTCCGACGGCGAGCGCACCAGCCTGGCCAGCTCGGCAGACGGTTACGTCTGGGACCGGCCGGTGCTCTTGCAGGAACCATCCGCGCCGTGGGAACTACTGCAAGTCGGCAACTGCGGCCCGCCGATCGAGACCGGCCTGGGCTGGCTCGTGCTCACCCACGGCGTCGGCCCGATGCGGGTCTACGTCATCGGCACGATGCTGCTCGACCTCGACGACCCGTCCCGCGTCCTAGGCCATTCGAAGGACTCCGCTGCTGTCCCCGGGCGCCGATGAGCGCGACGGCTACGTTCCCAACGTCGTGTACTCGTGCGGGGCCCTCCTGCACGACGGCCTGCTGTGGATTCCCTACGGCATCGACGACAGCCGTATCGGGGTGGCTTACGCACCGCTCGGCGAGGTGCTGGCCGACCTGAGCAGCTCGTTGTAGGTGCGGAGATAGTCCTCGACCATCCGGTCGGCACCGAACCGCGCGACCGCGCGGGCATGGACGTCCGCGCGGTCCAGCCGAACCGCCGCCTTGACCGCTTCGACCGATGACTCGATGTCATGAGCCAGGTAGCCGGTAACGCCCTCGTCAACGATCTCGGCCATCGAGCCGCGCTGATAGGCGACGACCGGAGTGCCGCAGGCCATCGCCTCCACGACGGACAACCCGAACGGCTCATCGAAATGGATGGGATGCAGGAGCGCACTGCATCGCCGAGGACGTCCGCCCGGCGCTGAGGCCCGACCGAGCCCAGAAATACGACTTGGTCCCCGTCGATATGCGGCTCCACGGCGTCAGCGAAGTACCGCTCGTCCTGGACGATGCCGCAGATCACCAGCCTTCGCCCGGTACGGCGGGCGATCTCGATGGCGTCAGCAGTTCCCTTGTCCGGATGGATGCGACCAAACGAGACCAGCTGCTCACCGGACCGCGGGCGGAATGGGAGCACCTGGAGGTCGATCCCGTGATGAATGGTTGCGACATAGTCAAGCCCGGAGTTGCGGTCGGAGTCGGAGATCGCGACGAACGCTGAGCGTGACCGACGGTAAGCAGGAAGGATGCCCGCCCCGGAGAAGCCGTGGATGGTCGTCACCATCGGCGCCCGCACATGCTCTTCGAATGCGAGCGGCAGCCAGTCGAGATGATTGTGCACAAGCTCGAACTCGCCGGACCGGGCCAGCGCATGCGAAACATGCAAAGCCTCCCAGATCCGGCCGTCCAGCTGAGCATCCTCTGCATAGCCATGCGGGCAGACACCGTCGAGAGCCGCCGCCGTCACCGAATCGAGCGTTGCGAAGAGAGTCACGTCAACGCCTCGCGCTACAAGCCCTTCAGTGAGCAGGCTCGTGATCGACTCCCACGGCCCGTAGTGCTCGGGCGGCGTCCGCCATGAAATCGGCGCCAGCATCGCGACCTTCATCGCGCACCGGTGATCCAATCGGTATCGGTGCCGTCGCCGGCCAGGAGTGCGCTGTCCACACCCAGAAACCTACCACGAAATTCTAGAAATGCATTGCGTGTGTCTGGTTTCATGCGTATGCTGAGACCAGACCCGGACAGTCAGCGGCCGACGGCCGCAGCAAGCCCGGGTCACTCAGTGAGACGCCCGGCCAGATTCCAGCGGCCCGCTCTCACTGGCGAAGGAAACACCGCCATGACCGAGCAACCACTACCCCAGGGCGCGACGACCACCCTGCCGCCGCAGTCAGCCAACGGCACATCCCCCCAGCTACCGCCCGCGCCCAGCCCGCCTAACTCCGCGGCGGATGCGCACCCGGATCAGCAGCATGCGGACCAGCCTCATCGCCGGCTTCCTCGGTTTGATCGTGGTGATGATCTTCATCATCCAGAACCCGCACGCGGTGAACATCAGCTTCCTCGGCGCGCACCTGCGCCTGTCGCTAGCCGTCGCGCTGTTCCTCGCCGCCATCGCCGGCGCGCTGATCATGGCCGCCGCGGGTACCGCCCGGATCACCCAGCTGCGCCGGACCATGCGCCGCGACCGCCGCAGGCCACACGCCAGCTGACACCAGCACGACAAGGCCCGGCAACTTCGCCGGGAGCGTGCGCGCCCTAAGCAGCAACCTGCCGCCGGCCGCGCCCCGCCTGGACAGCACCGCTATCAACTCCCGCGCAACTCAACGCACGTCACTGACTAAGGAGCCCGTCATGGGCATCATCGCCTGGATCGTCCTCGGACTAGGCGCAGGCCTGCTCGCCAACATGCTGATCCCCGGCAAAAGACAGCAAGGCCTCATCGTCACCTGCCTCATCGGCATCGCCGGAGCCCTCGGCGGCGGCTGGGCCGCCACCAAGATCTTCCACATCCACACCCTGCACGGCTTCTTCAACGCCTCCACCTGGCTCACCGCCATCGTCGGCGCAGCCATCCTGCTGCTCGCCTACCACCTGATCACCCGCCAGTCCGGCGGATCCCGAAGTCCGCCGCCGGTACGCGCACCGCTGACCATCACAGGCGCCCCTGGCCGGAGCCGCGTTCTCAGGACCCGGGCAGGCGGCGCCACCAACGCGACCTGGGCGCTACCACTGGCCCGCAGCAGAGTCGTTAGGGCACCAGCACCGCTGCCAGGCCGCGTCCCGCGCTGTCTGCCGCCTGCTCGACACTGGCATGGACGCAAAAGACATCGACCAGGCGGGTGAGCGTAAGGACGCGCGTCACCTGGTCTTGGGGTGCAGCGAGCAGCAGACCTCCCCCGGCGCGCCGGGCCTGCGCTCGGGCGAGCACAAGCGCTGCCACGCCACCGGTGTCGATGAACACCAGGCCTGTCAGGTCGACGATGACCATCCGGTTGCGTCCCACGACCGCCGCTAGCGCCGCCGCGACACTCGCGGCCTCTGCCATATCGAGCTCGCCGCGCAACGCGACGACAGCCGGCCCATCGCGTTCTCCGGCACGCAGTTCCATTTGGATCACGGCAGCGCCTTCCTGCTTAAGCAGCAAGGCGGGGTCTCGACCCAGCGGCATATTCGCCAGTTCTCACTAGGCAGACTACGCCGGGGCACGTGCCTGCTAGGACCTTAGCCGGGATCGGCAGGACCTGACGCTGTCTGCGCCAGAGGCGTACAGTGTTAACTGTTGCTCCGGACCCTGGTAGCTGGCACATTCACGCGCATCGCGATAGTGCCGCTGGGTTCGGAGTTTGTTTGTGTGCGACCCGGCAGCAGCGAGGAGCGGCCATGCAGTCGGTGATCCCGTGGCGCGCCGTGCCGAATCGTTCGCCGCCGGTCACCGGCATGCACCCGATGACTACCTGACGAAGACCTGGGCCGGTGACCGGCCAGGACACGGACCGGCGTGGCCGGAGGGGTGGCCGCTAGATCATGAGGGTGGCCGCTAGATCATGAGGAAGGCCATGTTCAACGTCGAACTGAGCGTCGTCGGACGCGCCGGTCATGCCGTCGTTGCTTTGTACGGCGATCTTGAGCTAGCCGACGCCCCCGCCGTCGCATCACACTTGATCGCAGCCGTCGCTGCCTGCGGGCCGTCCATCGTCCTGGACCTGGCGCGCATGGAGTCAATCGACTCTTGCTGCATGCGCGTGCTAAGGCGCGTACTGAAATGGACACGCGAAAGCGGTGGCGACCTGTCCCTGGCTGCGCCGCAGCAGCTTGTCCTCAAAATAATGAGCGCCACCGGACTGATCGGCGACTTCTCGGTTTATCCAAGCGTGGCAGAAGCAGTCGCCGCGCGCGAGGCTGCGTGGCAGCGCCAGAGCGCTGCCGCAGTGACTGCGCTGGTTGGATCTCAGTAGCCCTCAGACCGGGCCGCTGCCGCGTGAGGTGCTCGGAAGCCCGGTCCTCGTACGACGGTGCGGAATCTGCGGGGCCAGTATCGGTGCTGTCGTGCTCGGATGCGAATACCATCTTGGTATGGCGGCGCTGACGCAGGATGAGATAGCAAAAAAGATCGCAACGGCAGAGAACGGCCTGGCCAAAGCTACATCGCAGTACGACCGGAACATGTTCGCCCAGATCCTCGACGAGTACCGGCGTTACGGCGATCAGCGGGCCAAGGAGATAGCGAAGCTGGCTGCTGCTGCATCGTGACCTGACAACTCGTGTCGCCCGATGCGATAGTCACGCCGCGCTGTCGACCTTTCACGGGCAGCCAGTTCGGCCGAGGGACTTGAGCGCGGTAACGGTGTAGCCGTTCTTGCCTCCGGCCGTTATGGCTTTCCCCAGCCCAGCTAGCGCTGAAGTGAGCCTGGGATCCGCAAGCGTATAGGCCATCACGGTCTGGCTGCACGGCGACGGAGCTCTCGCTGCCGCTGCTTCTGCGAACGTGAAGCTCGGGCGAGCGACGATCCACTTGGCCAGTTCCGGTACTCGGATTGCCATCCTTACCGCGGCGAACTTGGCGGCCTTTGTGACTCCGGGCTTGCCTGAATCTTCAAACTTGCCATTGTTGGCTGCATGCCTAGCGCCGGTGGCAGCTGCGCGCTGGCCGGGCGGCTCGCGGCTGGTGGTCGGTGATCCACCGGACGCCGCGACTGTGGTGCGCGCGGGCTGACCGGCTGCGGCCTTCGCCGTATGGCTCGCGCCGAGGGTTGCCATGCTGGTCATCTGGTGCTCCTCGGTCGGGGGGTTCGGGCAGATCCGCGTACCCCACTACCGACAACGCTACCTTCACGGAATTTCACAATAGCCACATCCAGGATATATCGCGTATTTAATTTGAAACGCGCAAAATAGAACCGCATTTGTCCCGGCCTCGCCTGACCCATGCAGCGGCAAGCAGCACCGTCTGCGATCGCAATGTCGGTGCAGCCGCTTAGCAGTGTGCAGGACGGTCCTGGCCGCGATGTCGCTGGTTACCTGCCTCCCGTGCGGTCTGCCGCAACGCGAGTGTGACGACGAGCGGGAAGAGGCTCTGGACCGCCGAGGTCAGCCGCTCGACCATGCCGAGGTCCCAGCCGCCGTCTCGCGCTGCGAACAGGAGCCAGATCGACAAGCCGGCAAATAGCACGGTCACCGTCACGCAGCCGTAAACACTGAGGATCCACGATTGCGCCGGGGCGCGCTTGGCGACAAGCACCGGCCATACCGCTGTCGTGGCGACGCAGCTCACCGCGAAGGCGAGGTGGCGCAAGGTCGGACCCGTGACCGGTTCTGGACTGGCGGCGATGCCGAGAGTGGAAAGGCCTGTCACGATCAGCAGGATGCGCGCAGGCCTGCGGACGGCCGTTAGGCCTGCGCCGGTCGCGATCTGACAGCTGCCCACCACCAGCAGGGCCGCGGTCATTACCCACGGGTCGGTCCCCGAGTGACCAGCTAGCACGCTCATTGTCTGCCGCATCGGGCTATAGGAGGCCGGTTGAAGCGCGCCTGCAATCAGCCAGCCCCCGACCAGGACAACAGGCGCCAGCAACGCTGTGCCTACCGCCCATCCAGGGACTGGTAGGCCAGCCCGCAGCAGCCTCAAGCTGCCGGGCGGCAACGGCTCAGCAGTGGCCGGGGCCGGATCAGGGCATACACGACCTAGTCCTGATCGCCTACGCGCGAGGTCTGGACGCGCAAGCTGAGTCATGGCTCCTCCATCAGCCACATCGACTCGGGCTGCCAGACGGAGGCGCTGCTGGCCGTTAAGCAGGCTGCCTGCGCAATCTCAGCGACAGGCAGCGCCTAACGGGCCGGTATGTGATATTCCTTGCGGCCCCACGCCGGCAGCAAGCCAGCCTTTACGACAGCACGACACCGGTCCGGGCTATTCCTGGTACAGGCAGAAGCCCTGGACGGTTCAGGCCAGGCAGGGCGGGGAGTAGCAACGGAGAGGGGAGAGATGTTATGACCGGACCGCAGGTCGACTACGCGGCGGTTTACCGGCACCTCCCGGTACCGGTCCTGCTGCTGACACCGGAACTTGAGATAGCCGACGTGAACCTGGCATTCCTGCAGGCGACGGACCGCACGCGGGAGGAACTGCTGGGCCGCAGTATCTCCGAGGCGTTTCCGGAAGATCTGACGGATCGCCGGGTAACGGGGGTGCGCGACGTGAGCACGTCGGTGCGCCGGGTCCTGGCCACGGGTGAGCCTGACGCCCGGGAGTTCCAGAAGTACGACGTTGAGGTGCCGGGTAGCGCCGGCGTGTTCGCCAGGCGGTACTGGAGCGGGGTGAACGCGCCAGTTCCCGGCCCGGACGGCAGCGTGGTACTGATCGCGAGCTGCGTGGAGGACGTAACCGACCGGATGAGCAGGTTCATGTCAGCGCTGGATGCGGATGCAACGTACGAAGCTCCGGGAAGCTGGCGCCGGCTGGGGTGATCGCTCAGGTGGTCCGCCACGATCATCGTCACGACAGGAGCGACAGGAAGCCGCTTCCCTTGCAACTTGTCCATGGCCATTGCCCCCGTAACGGTAGATGTGGCCCGAAAGCGGCACCACGGCCCGGCGCGGACCGGACGGGAGTTCCCTGGCGCCGAAAGTGGGCACCGTGGGACCCATGAAGACTGCACTGCGCAACGTCCGCGTGTTCGACGGCAGGCAACTTCTCCCGCCCGGCACTGTTTTGCTCGACGGCGACCGCATCGGAGCCGACGCCTCGGGCGCCGAAATGGTCGTGGACGGCGCAGGGGCAGTGCTGCTGCCCGGGCTGACCGACGCCCACCTGCACCTCGACGGACGGTCCGCGCTTGAACGGCTAGTGCGCTTCGGGGTGACCACCGCCCTGGACATGGCCAACGCCCCGCCGGAGTTCGTCGACTCGATGCGCGGCATCCAAGGGCTCACCGACATCCGCAGTGCCGGCACGGCCGCGCTCGCGCCGGGCAGCATCCACTCGCGCATTCCGGAGATCGGCGAGCGCGGCCTGATCCGTACCGCCGACGACGCGGAGCGTTTCGTGACCGAACGGTTTGCCGAGGGGTCCGACTTCCTGAAGATCCTGATCGACCTGCCCGGACCCAGCCCCGACCGGGCCACCGTCGAGGCGTTGGTCGCCACGGCACACAGGCACGGGCGGCTCGTCGTGGCGCACGCCCTCTCGTTCGAGGCCGCAGAGGTGGCTCAGGCGGCGGGGGTCGACGCGCTAACTCACACGCCGCTGGACCGGCCACTGGACCGCGGCGCGGCGGACCAGATGGCGGCTGCGGGCCGGATGCTGATCCCCACGCTGGTGATGATGGAGGCGATGACGGCGCCGTCGACGCCCCCAGGGATGCTGGCGGAGTGGGCCATGCCCAACGCAAGCTTCGACAGCGCGCGGGCGAGCGTCACTGCCGCGTACCGCGCCGGCGTACCGGTCCTGGCCGGAACCGACACCAACACGGATGCCGAGGCGCCAGGGAACTTCACCTTCGGCGACAGTCTTTACCACGAGCTTGAACTGCTCCTGGACGCCGGCCTCAGCACCATCGACGCGCTGCGCGCCGCGACAGTGCTTCCCGCTGAACACTTCGGTCTCACCGACCGCGGCGTCGTCGCGCCGGGCCGACGGGCCGACCTGCTGCTCGTCGACGGCGACCCGCTGCACGACATCCGCGCCGTGCGGTCGATCAGCCGCGTCTGGTGCAGCGGCGTCGAGCACACCCCGGCCCACCTGGCCGACCAGTCGTCTCGTGCCAGCTCAGAGCCGACAAGGCCAGACATCACCGCGGCGCCGGCCACCTCCGGCGGCTCGGCCGGAAGCGACTGGCAGAGCCGGGCCAGGCCGTAGTCAAGCGGATATTCGGGCCGCTCGATCAGGCCGTCTGTGCACATGCACAGCTGCGTGCCCGGCGTGATCTTGAAGGTCGTGGTGTGCCGCGCACTGTCGTCTACGCCGATCATCAGGTCGAACTGCATATCGGCGACCTCGGGTGCCTGCCCTGGGTAGGCAATCACAGGCGGTAGGTGGCCTGCCGCGGAGACGTGAACTTTTTTCAATGCCCGGTCGAAGACCGCGTACAGTACCGTGGCCAGCGCGCTGGGCTCGAAGTGCCGCATCTTGCGGTCCAGCCGGGCCAGTACCTCGGCCGGGTCGGCGGAATCCAGCGCATAGGCACGCAGGGCGCTGCGCATGCTGCCTATGATCTCCGCCGCGGGAAGGCCGGACCCGGCGACGTCCCGGGATCCGGACACCCTGGCGGACCTCCTCCTCCAGGCCCGCCGCTGCCGACGCGATCAGGTAACCCGCCGAGAAGTCCAGCAGGAGCACCGCAGCGGTATCGGCGGACAGCACGTCCTTGGTCCGCTCCAGCAGCTACGCCAGCAAGTCCTCATCGTCAAGGCGCGTGAGTGCCGCGTCCGTCACCGCGTGAATGTCACGGAGCCTGTCCTCAAGACCATGGTCTGCGAGTACCACCAAACCCATGCCTCCATCACGTTGGCAGGGCTCGCTCCTACTGGCTGAGCTCAGGAGATGTCTGAGTCCGTGGACGCGGACCGGGTGTCATGTCCGCGATCACCACAAGTGGGCTGACAGTCCTGCGACGGCATCCGGGCTCACGGGAAGACCTCTCATCGCGCTGAATACTTAGCCGACGCGCGGACGGAGCCCCCACGCTCGGACCAGCCGGGGTCTGGAGCCGGGTTAGAAACCCTTGCGCAACCATTGTGGTCCCAGCGGAGATGTCCAGGTCCAGCCCGGCCAGCCGAGGATACGCCGGGCCTTCACGGCCTCCAAGTCGTTCGTCCTCGCGCTGTGCGCTGCGGGCGCTCCACGTTGACCCCGCCGTGGCACCGGCGTTAACTGGCACCGGTCCGGGAACAGCCAAGCGACGGAGGATGGGATGGATGATCCGCAGGTCGTGTCACGCGATGAGTGGCTGGCCGCCCGGAGGCAGCTGCTGGCGCGGGAAAAGGAGCTCACCCGCCAGCGGGACGCGCTGAACGCAGAGCGGCGCAGCCTGCCGATGACCGAGATCGGCAAGCAGTACCTGTTCGCGGGCAGGGACGGCAAGGCCAGCCTGCTCGAGTTGTTCGAGGGCCGGGGCCAGCTGCTGATCTACCACTTCATGTTCGACCCGGACTGGGATGAGGGCTGCCCAACCTGCTCGTTCCTGACCGACAACATCGGCCACCTCGCCCACATGCACGCCCGGGATACCACCCTGGCCCTGGTCAGTCGGGCCCCGCTGGCCAAGATCGAGCCGTTCCGGCAGCGGATGGGCTGGACCATCCCCTGGTACTCCTCGTTCGGCAGCGACTTCAACTACGACTTCCACGTCACCCTCGACCAGGCCGTCGCCCCGGTCGAGTACAACTACCAGGGCCTCGCCGAACTCGGCCCGCAGTGGCAGGGGTGGTCGGGTGAGATGTTCGGAGTCAGCGCTTTCCTGCGGCACGGCGAACGCGTCTTCCACACCTACTCGAGCTACGCGCGGAGCTGCGACATGCTCGACGGCACATACAACTGGCTGGACCTGACCGCGCGCGGCCGACAGGAGGAATGGGAACGGCCGCCCGGGCGCAGCGACAGCACAACGCTGGGCTGGCTTCGACATCACGACCGATACCGCACCTAGACGCGACCCGCTGGCCCGCGCAGACTCATCCGACGGGCCGGCATCATAACCATGCGCGATGATGACCCGCACAAGTTCAGCCAGGAGGATGAGCCATGGACGAGACACAGATTGACTGGGTTCTCAACCATAATCAGCCCGGTTGGGTGATCAGGATGCAGGCGAAGCCCGGGAAAGGTGACGACCTGTTCGAGACCGTAACCCGCTTGTTCAAGCTGATGGCAGCTCCACCGCACTGGGTGGTGTGCAGGGCAGATGACGACCCGGACACATTGTGGTCCCTTGAGATCTTCAAGGACGACGAGGCGCTCGAACACCTTGAGGACGACTCGGAGCATGACAAGGTACGTGAACAGGTGCTCGCTCTCCTGGCCGTACCGGCGATGCGAGTCGGGGTTCACCCGTACGCCGCCGGCTGACCAGAGCTGGGTTTTCGCCGCGCAGTGCGCTGGTGAGGGTGGCGCTGCTGTCGGCCCGTGCGATGACGGCGGTTACCCCTCGCCGATCAGGTCGCTGATGCGCGACACTCGTCCGCCAGCTGATGTGCGACAGTCCAAAGCGCGGATCGCGGCATGGGCCGACACCCCGCGCGCTACCCGTTGAGGATCTGCTCCCTCAGGATGTCTGCATGCCCGCAGTGCTGGGCGAGCTCGCGCAGCACGTGGAGGTACACCCAGCGCAGCGGGAGCGGACCGCGCCTGTAGCCATAGACCGTGTCGTCCAGCCCCAGGGATGACGTCGCACGCCGTGATGACTCGCATGCCTCGCGGTGTGCTTGCTGGACGCTTGCGATGGTGTCGTCGCCATGAAGATTGAACGACTCGTCCGAGGTCGCGGGGATACCGATCTCGGCACGTGACCGGCATGTGACAGCTTCGTCAAACCAGACCTTCTCAACGAAGATCGCGTGCTTCACCAGGCCCATCAATGTCGTCCGAGAAGGCACCAGCGACTGGCGCGCCTGCTCCTCGGTCACCCCGTCCAGGCAGCGATTGAGTTCACTGCGGTGCTCGTCGAGGAACGCCTCGAACTGGGCACGGGCTGGCAGATCGATGACATCCTCAGCGAACGTCGCTGGGAGGGACGGCATGGGCGAAGCATTTCAGGAGCGCTGCCCACGAGCAAGCTACCGCTCATCGGGCGTGCGTTGCCCCGTCACGTAGTCGCAGGCTTCTAGACCTGTCGCACATCAGCTGGCGGGCTTCAGCTGGAACGGCTCACTAGGAGATCGGTCAAGTCGCGCAGCTCCTCCATCTCTTCCAGGTTCCGGACAGCCTCAGCGATCTTGGAGGCCTGTTCCTGTGGCATCACCGTAGTGGCGAGGCTCATGAACTTGTTCTCAAGCTCTTCGTCTGTCATCGGGTTCTGCGGCGAGCCCTTCGAGGGCCGGAGATCTTCGGTGTACGTCTTCCCGCCCGTTGTCTTCACCGTGAGCGGCGGTGACTTCACTTGCCGCAGTACGGCTTGAAGCCATTGGTGAGGAAGGCATAGTAGTCGCCGAGTCGTCCGGTGAGCTTGTCGGCTTCGAACTGGCCGCCGAAGCTCTCGAGCACTCCTCGCTGGCCCTCCAGGATGGGTGGGTGGCCCGGTCAGGCCGTTTCGCGCCAGCAGGGCGGACCTGATGCCGCCGTTAGCCCCCGGGCCCGCGTGGACCCGTTTGACGTCGCCGCCGGTCTGGGTGAATTCGGTGGTACCGGAGGCGTGCCTGCCCGCGATGCTGATGGCGTTGGTGATGTGGTCTGGGTCGAGGCCGAGCATCTTGGCCGCGACGGCCGTGGAGCCGAAGACGCCGAGGACGCAGGTCTCGTGGAAGCCTCTGGCGAGCATCCATTTCATGCCAGCTTCGCCGACCCTGGTGATGACTTCGCCGGCGAGGGCCACACCTGGCCGCCAGCTCATTGTCCTGACTGTCCTGTCGAACGCCGGCAATGGCGAGCTCTCCGCGCCGCGCAAAGACGGCTGGTATGCGGGCGCCTTCTACGCTCGCACAACCATGGCGTAGCCGATTGCCTCAGCGCCGGAGGCTTGCCGCCGCAGACGATGAGCGGCGTGCGGGCCCTGGCCCATGGTGTCCTGCTGTTGCTGCTCGGGATGCTGGACAGGCTGACGCGCGGACGAGCGGACGAGCGCTAGCTCGCTGCGCTAATCTCCGCCCGCCCCGGTTGGGCAGCATCTTCAGGGCGTGGCGCTTGCTGCGGGTCGAAGCTGTCGCGATACGCGGTCACGATAAGTCCCGCGCAGACGTCGAGCGGCACGACGGTGCTGTCGATCTGCAGGTGGAACAGGGCCGGGTCGTCGATGTCGGCACGATACAGGCGTCGGACGTATTGAGCGCGGGCACGGTCCACCTCGGGAAGCCGCCGCCGCGCAGTTGACTCATCGACATTCTCGATCCGGGCGGCCTGGGCGGCCCGCGCCTCCGGGGGGCCGAACAGCCGCACCCGCAACACGCCCGGCTCGCCCCGGAACGCGGCTGCCCCTGCCCGGCCCAAGATGACCGCTCCCGTGGTCAGAGCTGCCCGCATCACGGCCTCGGCCTGCTCGCGGAACCAGGCTGCGTCATCGCCTGACGCCGTAAGATCGCGCGGCGCCGCACTGCTGCTCGCGGCGAGCACCCCGGCTGCTAGCGGAATCAGCACACCGAGAAAACGGTCGGGCAGTGAGCGGTGAATCGCACCGCCATGGGCTTCCTCAACGGAGACCCGCAGCTGCGCTGCGACCGCCGAACTGATCGCCCTATCTAGAAGTGGAACGTCCAGCAGCTGCGCGGCCCGCGCGGCCACGACACTGCCGCCGGCGCCGTAGCCTGCCGAGATCGTGATACCGGGCATCTGAGGAGGCCTCCTCGGAGCGACGCAAACGCCCCGTACTCGGAACTCTACGACACCATCCCGGCCACGGCAGCTACGGCGGCTCGGTGTGTTCCGTTCTCAGGGCTAATCGCGGATCGCCAGCGATGGCTGCTGCCATGGCGGCCGCTGCATAGATACGCACGCAATGCTCCTTGCTATGCACCTGTGGGTCGGACTTCCTCGAGTGTCTTGCCCGCTGGGTCGTCTAGTTCCCAGTCTTCGTAGTGCTTGCCGGGCAGGAGCAGGCAGGCGTCGCCGCAGCCCATGGTGATGACGACGTCGGCGGCCACGACAACTCGTCGGTCCACGGCTTGGAGAACTCGTGCGAGATGTCGATGCCTTCCGCGGCCATCGCGGCGAGTACGCCCGGATTGATGGCAAAGACTGGCTCTGAGGCGCCCGACCATGCGATTGCCCGGTCCGCGGCGAGGTGCCGGAACCAGCCCAGCGCCATTTGCGAGCGTCCTGCATTGTGCACGCACAGGAACAGGCCTGCGCGCACCTTGCCGCTAGCTGCGGCTTGCGCGTGGGCGAGAGCCTGCAGGCGCTGGCGGGTGAACCGCTCGGCTTGCGTCATGACGTGGCTGGCCATGCGCGCACTCTCCTTACGTGCTGAGGTGCCGAACCTTCCGGTCCCACGCTTGGGTGCCCATCTGGACTGCTTCCCATGGGCTGCCAAGCGGTGGGGTGTAAGACAGATCGAGGTCGCTCATTTCTTCGACTGTCATGTTGTTGAAGATGGCTGTTGCGGCGATGTCGATCCGCTTGGCGATCTCGGCGTGCTTGTGGCCGAACAGCTGCAAGCCGAGGAGCTGGCCTGTGCGGCGGTCACCGGTGACGCGCATTGTGATGCGGTGGCTGCCGGGATAGTAAGCCTTGTGATCGTCGGCCTCGGACTGGATGGTGACTGGATCGAAGCCAGTCGCCACCGCCTCGTGATCGCGCAGGCCGGTACGTGCGGCTGCCTGGTCGAAGATTTTCACGACCTGGGTCCCGAGGCTTCCGGCGAACTGCCGACTGCCGCCGAGCGCGTTCTCGCCCGCCACCCGGCCTTGCTTGTGGGCCGTGGTTCCAAGAGGGAGGTAGGTCTCGCCCAGCAGCCGGTGATGGGTGATGACGCAATCGCCAGCGGCCAGGATGTCGGGCAGCCCAGTTTGCATGCCGCGGTCGACCTGGATGGCGCCGCGGACCCCTAGTTTGGCCCCCGCCGCTGACGCCAGCTCGGTGTCGGGCCGGACGCCAGCGACCACCAGGACCATGTCAGCCACCCGCTCGACTGGCTCATTCGCGCTAGTTCGTGCCATGACTCGCAGCCGCCCGGAAGCACTCGCCTCTGCCCGGCTGATCTGCTGAACGGTGGTGCTCGTCAGGATCTCGATGCCATGCGCGGCCAGCTCAGCATAGACAAGGCCGCCCAGCTGCGGGTCAACGGTGGCCAGAACTTCGGGCAGCTGCTCGATCTGGGTTACCCGCAGCCCTCTGGCGATCAGGGCCTCGGCCATCTCCAGGCCGACGTAGCCGGCACCCACGATGATCGCGCTGGCCGGGGATGTCGTCTCCAGGGTCTGCATGACTGCGAAGGTGTCGCCCATGGTGTGCAGCAGATGCACGCCGTCTTCGGGACCTAGAGCATCAGGTCCATCCAGACCAGTGACCGGAGGCTGGACGGGGACAGCCCCGGTGCCGACGATCAGCTTGTCGTAGGCGAGCAGCTCGTCCTTGCCGTCTGGGCCTGACACCTGGAGCTTGCGTCCTCCCACGTCGATACGGCGGGCTGTGGTGTCCAGCCGCAGCCGCATGCCGGTTGCTTCGAGGTCGGCGGTTGTGCGGTGCGCCAGATTGCGCCAGTGCGTGACCTCACCGGACACGTAGTACGGGATGCCACAGATCGAGAAGTTCGGGTAAGCGTCCGCCACGACGACGGTGACCTCAGGCCCTGGGTCGAGTTCGCGTGCGCGGAGCGCGGCGCTGATCCCGGCATCACTGCCGCCGATCATGACCAGGTGCATGGCTGTCTCCGTTGTGTTGTCAGCGGCGGATCTGGTCGCCGGGTTGGCCGCCCACGGCAGCTGCAGCGTTCTCAGTGGGGTCGCTTTCCGGATGCGAGGCTGCGTTTCGGCCGGCCGTGCGGCACGGTCACCTCGGCGGCCTCGGCCGCGGTGAAGCCGGGATACAGGACTTTCACCAGTCCGACTGCCAGGATTCCGCCGGCGATCTGGGCGCCGATGAAGCTCGGGGCCGACGACGGCGCGATTCCGGCGAAGGTATCGGAGAACATGCGGCCGACAGTGATTGCCGGATTGGCAAAACTCGCGGAGGACGTAAAGAAGTAAGCAGCACCGATGTAAGCGCCCACCGCGGCCGGTGTGGCATGACTGCGGCCTGTTCTGGCGAGCGCAAAGATGACCAGCATCAGGCCCAGGGTGGCAATAACCTCGGAGAGGAAATGCGCCGGCGAGGCCCGGTCCTTGACCGAGATGCTGACGGCCGACAGGGAGAACATCACGTTCGCGGCGATCGCCCCGACGATGCAGCCGGCCACCTGGGCCGGCAGGTAGGCTCCCGCGTCCCGCCAGGACAGGCCGCCGAAGGCCGCGTCAACGAATGAGACGACCGGGTTGAAGTGACCGCCGGACACTGAGCCGAACATCAGAATGATCGCGAACAGCCCGCCAGCCGTCGCCGCAGCGTTCTCCAGCAGTTCCAGGCCTTTGTCCCCTGGTGACAGCCGCTGGGCGGCGATTCCTGAGCCGATCACCAACGCGGCCAGGAACGCACTGCCCAGGAACTCAGCAGCCAGCCGGCGCCACAGCGGCGCAGGCAGCGGGCCTGAGCCGGGCGCTTGTGGGTCACGTCGTGGCATGCCGGTCCGCCTGACCTCCTGTAGATTGACTGTTGTCGATACGATTCTAGCGACCTCAGATCGACGATTGTCAATGGGAGGTACCGTGACAGCTACGCGTGAGCCGGCCTTGCTGCCGGTAGCTGACGACGCTGCCTGCGGGCCGGTGGTTGCCACGGTGCCGCTGGCTGAGGAAGAGGCTTCTGCGCTTGCGTCCGTGCTGTCGGCGCTTGCTGATCCGGTGCGGTTGCGCCTGCTGTCAATTGTCGCGGCCCAGGGGGAATTGTGCAGCTGCCATCTGGAGGAACCGCTGGGCAAGAGTCAGCCGACGATCTCGCACCACACCAGGGTGCTTGCTGACGCGGGGCTGATTGAAGGCGATAAGCGGGGCAAGTGGACATGGTGGCGAATCGTTCCTGGCCGGCTGGCCTTCGTCCGTGACGCGCTCGGAGCAATCCCGGAGATCCAGGAGGGTCTGGCGCGCTGAGGTCGGATTCCCGGCACGCCGACATGCGAGCGCCCAGGCCGGTGCGACATGAGGGCCCGGGTACCCGCGCTGTCATGGACTCAGCAGCATCCGCTGGCTGACGCGGTCGCCGGCTCGGCTTTTCCTACGCCCGCTGCCTCACCGCCGCAGCACAGTGATCCCTGCTCGGCGCCTGCCGCTGATGCGTCCAGCGCCGCCTCCGCAGTGTCCCAGCTCTGACTGCCACTCCGGCCCCAGAAGGTCGGGCTGTCCTCCAGAACTGTGTAGATCTCCCACCGCTCGCCGTTGGGTGCGCCCTGCACCCAGAACTTGTTCTGCCTGGCGTAGCAGCAGGTCGTGTCGCGCTCGTCGACCGATGCCAGACCGATATCGGCCAGACGGGTCTGTTCAGCGTCCACGGCGTCGGTGTCGGCGACCTCGACCCCCAGATGGTTCAGGCTGCCGCCCTCGCCAGGGTGCTCCATCAGGATCAGCTTGAGCGGCGGTTCGGCGATCGCGAAGTTGGCGTAGCCCGGCCTCAGTTTCGCCGGCTCGGTACCGAAGAGCTTGCTGTAGAAGGCGATGGACTCGTCCAGGTTGTCAACATTGAGGGCGAGCTGGATCCGGGCCGGTCATGGAATCCTCCACAAATATCGATCCCCGTCTATGTCCTGGCTCTGAGCTTGCCACAACACATAGACGTCTGTCAATATAGACGCATGTCGAAGTCTCTGATCGTGCTGGACCCGGTCAGCACGGTGCCGTGCTGCCCGCCGCTGACGGCCCAGCCCCTTTCGCAGGCCCAGGCCGACCAGATCGCGCCGCTGCTCAAGGCACTCGCAGACCCGGTGCGGCTACGCCTGTTGTCCCTGGTCGCCTCCCATGCCGGTGGCGAGGCATGCGTCTGCGACCTCAACGACGCCTTCGACCTGTCCCAGCCGACGATCAGCCACCACCTGAAGGTGCTGCACGACGCCGGGCTGCTGGACCGCGAGAAGCGCGGTGTCTGGGCGTACTACCGGGTCAGGACCGAGACGCTCGCCAGTGTCGCCGCACTTATCGCCTCTACGCCGGCCTCCGGCTGATCTCTCCTCCGCTGCTCTCGGGTCTTGCAAGCACGTGCTTTCATCGTTTATCGTCGATTAACGATGAAAGCCAATGAGCATCCCCTCGACCGCGCGACAGCCATCGAGTTCGCGAGCTGGTTCAAGGCGCTCGCGGATCCAACCCGGATCCAGATCGTGTCCCTGCTGGCCCGCCGCGGTACCCCGATGAGCGTCGGCGAGATTGTCGCTGCGGTTGATGTCGGCCAGTCCACAGTCTCGGCCCACCTGAAGGTCCTGGCTGAGGTGCGGTTCGTGCTAGCCGACCACCGCGGCACGGCCACCTACTACCGGATCAACGATGCATGCGTGGACTGCTTCCCCACAGCCGCCGACATCGTCATGGCCAAGCCCGCCCCGATCCCGCCTATCTCATCCGTGTCGACATAGGGAGCACAGGATGATCATGGAAGACAGCGACAGGATCATCAGCAGGTACTCGGAACTCGCCCGCGCCGCGATCGGCGGAGGAGCCATCAGAGACTGTGATCCCGACACTTTCGACGATGGCTGCTTTGGTGCCGCCGCGTACGCCGATCGCAGCCAGGCACCCGAAGCCGCATTCGAGGCGAGCCTGGGCTGCGGCAATCCGCTGACGGTCGCTGAGCTCCGGCCCGGAGAAACGGTCCTGGATCTCGGCGCCGGCGGAGGCCTCGATGTACTGCTATCTGCCCGCCGCGTTGCACCCGGCGGCATCGCCTATGGCCTGGACGCCAGCAGCGACATGCTGACTCTCGCCCGCATGAACGCCGACAAGGCGCAGATCACCAACGCGCGGTTCCTCCAGGGCCACATCGAGGACATCCCAATGCCAGACCACCACGTCGACGTCGTCATCTCGAACTGCGTCATCAATCTGTCCGGCGACAAGCCCCGCGTCCTTGCGGAGGCATTCCGCGTGCTTAAGCCTGGCGGACGGCTGGGTGTCAGCGATGTCACCGCAGACGAGGGGACCGACCCGGCACGGCTTACCCTGGCTGAGCAGCATGTCGGCTGCTTCGCTGGCGCGCTGACTCAGCCGGAATACGAGCGTTTGCTCGTAGCGGCCGGATTCGCCGACGTCGCCATCACCAGCACCAGCAAGGCAGGCGACTGCCTGCATTCGGCCATCATCCAAGCCACGAAACCCGCCAATCCCC
The DNA here is from genome assembly GCA_963831615.1 of uncultured Actinomycetota bacterium. GTDB lineage: Bacteria > Actinomycetota > Actinomycetes > Streptosporangiales > Streptosporangiaceae > JAJYUU01. The sequence goes on from CAWHQU010000016.1 coordinate 69,354, forward strand.
ACCACGACTTGTAGTCATGGACGCGCTGGTCGGCCAGGGTCAATTGGCGGCCCCTGCTGTCGGTCGCCACGCCGACTAGGCGTAGTCGTCCTCGTGTTCCAGGATGAGGCCAATAAGGGGGTCGACTGATTCGTGGCGCCAGGCCAGTTTCCCCCGGCCCTCCACCGCAATGATGACCCTGGTGAAGCTATCGTCCGCGAACTCTGCGCTTCTTATCTCCACAAGCAGGGCCAGCTGGGCTGTACTCGGGCAATCGGTCCTCCATGTCCTTATTTTCAAGCCACGTCCGTGCTCTCCCGACCAGGCTCGATGCCTTGTTCATCGGGACACGTGGTCGGCCGCTGGTTCCTGTTGCCGATCTCCCTGATAGCTAGTCCCGCGGCGACGCAGAAGAATGGCACAGTAGGCACGACGTAGCGTGCCTCGTAGCTGGACACTGCGGCCGGGAGGACAAGCATCAGCATTCCCGTGATCCACGGGAGGAACGCCGGACCCCCGCGACGGCGGAACGCCAGGCATATGCCGATGAGGCCGACGATCAGGATGCCAGCCAGCGCTGGCGGCGCTACTACAGCGAAGTTCTGGTAGACCCGGAGTATCCGTGCCCATGGCTGCCGGAACTCCGTGTCAGGATCACGACCGCCGTTGTACTGATAGAACGACTGGTCAGTAGTACCTCCACGATTGGCTCGTGCAAGCTGGGCCACACTCTCGGGCTGGTGCGCCGGGAACATCCATGTTTGTTGACCATTGGTATATGGACCACTGTTCTCCTTGAAAGTCTGGAGGAACATGCGCCAGACGCTGGTGCTGTAAGCCAGCGGTTGGTGCTCAATGGCATGAATAGCGAACTGCTCAGCGATGGCGCTGGTTCGGGCGCTAAATGCAGGACCCGTCGGAGGCTTAGCAAGGGGCGTGACCGCGACAGGCCCCCACAGGTAATCATCTGGAGGGAGCCTGCGTGACACGGCAGTGCTCAGGCACAGCCATCTCTCATTAGCCGGGGGATGGATGACCGAGCAGTTAGCGAACGGCTCGACCCTCGCCGCAAGGAACGCGCCACCATAGGCGGACTCCAGTTCGAAAGTGCCGTGGACATCCTGAAACCAGCTGGCATAAACCAGCAAGGGGAAGGCGAAGCTGACAGCGAGGGCCACGATGCGCACCAGGCGCTCAGGGAAGCTCGCATACGAGACAAGGAGGGCAAGTGCGAATGTGGCCGCCATCGGCAGTCCTTCTGTCCGGGTGATGGCTGCTGCGGCGAGAAGCAGCCCAACCGCGATGCATGCCAAGACGGACGGGACCTGGCGCCACAGAGCGATGACCAGAGCAGTCACGGTGAGAATCATGAACAGCGCGTCGCTCATCATGAAGTGCTCAAGCTGGATTTCGTAGGCGGACAGCAGCACAGGGGCTGCGGCTAGCGTCGCTGTCCAGCTTGCGAACCGGAAGCGGCGGCGCAGCAGCACGTAGATCAGCGTGCCTGCAAGGAGGCCGAAAACATGCTGAACGACAGCTACGGCAGCAACGCTGTGGAATACCCGGAGCGGCCAGAGCAGTAGCAGGGAATAGCCAACCGGCCGAACTACAAATGGATATGGATGGAGTGCTGGCGGGATATAGGCAAAACTATCCGAGTACCAGAAGGCGGGGAAATAGGCGATCATCGTCACGAGCCGCAATAGAGCGGCCAACCCAAGCACGATCAGGAATACATAGTGCCGTCGCATAAATGACTGGGCGATTTGTGGGATCGTAAGTGCCTCCGCGTCCTTGCGTGCAGGCGGTGTAGAGACCCGCCTGATCTAGCGGCAGGAACCCGGTGGTGATCACTTACCCCCTGGCCACGAACTGAAGCACGGCGCGACGGCCTCCTGAGCGGGCACGCCCATGAACGTGAGCTGGTCGTTCGGTCTCATGGCGCAGGATCAGCGGGATCGGCGGCTAAGTTGATCTCCAGCAGTGGAGAGCACGGATATGGCAAGCCATGGCAGCTGTGCATAGCGCGGTTTACCAGCGCGTGCGGGCGCCGGGCTGGGTGAATCGCTGTGCGGAGCGCTATTCGCTCAGTCCGTCCGGCGAGGTAGGCCAGCGGCGTGAAGGCGTCCTGTTCCCACGCCTCGGTCGGCCGCTGAGCATCATCGGGATTCGCTGCCTCATCCGGGGCCGTTGTCGCCACATCGGAGAGCGTAATGGCGTAGGTCGGCCCGGTATCGGGCTCGGGGCTGGGTCGGCGCGTAGCCGATGCTCGGGTTCAGGCTGGGGCTGATGCGGAGCGGGCGATGGTCAGATTCCAGGAGCCCCACGCGAGGTTCAGCGCCGCAATAAAAAGGAAGAACCCTGCCCATCCGTAGACGCCGCACGAGAGGCAAACGAGGCCCCGCGGCGCCCTGGACACAGCCACCGGCAAATGTGTCACCGGGCACGTGCGGCCCCATTGGTGGGCGCAACAGGGTTCGAACCTGTGACCCCTCGCTTGTAAGGCGAGTGCTCTACCGCTGAGCTATGCGCCCCTGCCCGCGACCCGGAAGACCGCGCCCAAGCGTACCGCTCCCCCGCTGCTCGTGCTTCCTCACCGCTACCTGCGGTGGCCACGCCAAACTTCATGGCCCGAGGTGCCCCAGCGCCAGCTCGGCAATCTCGTCAGCGACCGCCATCCGGTTCTGCAACCTGGACAGCCGCGCATCCATCACCGGGCCCGAGACACCGGACAGCAACGCCAGCTCGAAGTGCACCGACCCGACGACCGAGGTCGCGAACTTGACTGCCGCGGGCAGCAGCGACAGCTCCGCCGCTGACAGCCGGCGAACGCTGGAATAGCCGGCCGCAACCGCCGCGATCCGGTCCTCATCGGGCGAGATCAGCCATGTTTCGGACTGGTCGTCGGGCACTGCCGCGTCCAGGTGGCACTCCACCAGGCAACTACCGAGATCGAGCACCGCCAGGCCCAGCCCGGCGGTCTCCCAGTCGATCAGCGTCACCGGGCCGCCATCAGCCTGCACCGCATTGCGCGCCCAGGCGTCGCCGTGCACCACGGTCTGTGCCACAGTGCCGGCGGCCGGAACTACCGTCTCCGTAGTCTCCAGGCATGCTAGATACAGCGGCCGCCATTCCTCCGGGACGAGCTCCTCCACCGCCTCGAGCCGGGCCAGCGTCGCCTTCCCGGCGGCCGAAGGGTGCCGGGAGGACAAATCGGCCCCATCACTGCGTCCCGACGGCAGCGCGGGCCACGGCGCAACAGTATGCAGGCGCCCGAGCGACATGCCCAGGCCGCGAAGCTGAATCAGCGTCGGCAGCAGCACTTCACCCGGCACGTACCGGCTAGCCCAGGTCAGCCAGGGCCCCGCGACGCCGATGAGCTCGCCGGTCCTCGTGCGCATCGGCTGCGGCGCCGGATAGGCGGCGGCCTCAAGCCACGCGAGCGTGTGCGCGCGCCCGAGCAGCCAGTCCGCAACGGTCAGGTTTCCCAGGTCGCGGGCGTGCACCGGGACCGCAGCATCGGCCCGGAACGCGCGAATGACCTGACCGCTGCCGTCAGGCAGGGTCAGCACATAGGTGACACGCGTCTCGTGCTCAGAACCCGCGACAACGCTGATGTCCGCCGGCTGAACCGACCGCTCGTGGTACTCATCAAGCAGCCGGCCGACCAGCGCCGCGTCAGTCACGACATCGCGTACGGCGGCCGTTGCCTGCTGCGCCCGAGCACTTTCGCCAGCGCCCGCTCGACCTCGTCAGCGAGGTCGGCCCCGGCCCGTTCGATGACGTTCCCGTCGCCGGATCCCGCCTCAGCCCGATCGCCAACGGCACCGCAATCCCGGCATTCCACCTCGCCGAGCCGCCTGACGAGGTGGACGCTGCCGCACACCTGGCAGCGGTCCAGCTCGGCTGCCCAGTCGCCTGTTGTCTGGCAATCCGGGCAGATCAGGACCTGGCGATCGGCGCGAACTCCACGCCGCCAGGGACTCTCCCCTCGGTCAGGATCAACCTGCCGGGTTCCGCACCGATAACAGGGCATCCAGCCTGTCCCGATTCTGCCGGACCGCCAGCGGCTATCGCGTCGCCAGACCAGCTGCGAGGCTAGTCCAGTTCGGCGAGCGCCTTCTGGTAGTCGGCGATCTCTCGTGCTTGCGGGATGGGGTTTACGACCTTCCAGCGCACGACGCCGGTCTTGTCGATGATGAACGTCCCCCGGGTGGCGACGCCCATCTTGTCATCGAACACACCGTAGGCCTTGGCTACGGCACCATGCGGCCAGAAATCGGCGAGCATTGTGAAATCGAAATGTTCGCGGTCAGCCCACGTGCGCAGCACGAAGACCGAGTCCACCGACACCGTCACCAGTTCGACGTCGTCCCTGGTCACCTCGGGGAAATCATCGCGGATGGCGCAGAGCTCGCCACTGCAGACGCCGCTGAACGCCAGCGGGTAAAACACCAGCACGACGTTCTTGCTGCCGCGGAATCCGGACAGGGTCACCGCTTTGCCGTGCTGGTCCTTGAGCTCGAAGTCTGGAGCCTCATCGCCGACTTCCACCGCCATGTGCTGATCCTTTCAGCGATTTTTTCCGGGAACGTGGACTTGCCACGACTCACCAGGGTCGCGCGCCGTCCCGGCCCGCATTCCCTGAACGGACTCAGTGTGTCAGCAGCGCTGCACCCGGCGTTCGCCGGATGGGGCAAGAACCATCAGTGGCTCAGCGACGTGCCTTCGGTGCCACGAGGCGAGTGCCAGACCAGTTGCGGCCCGCGCTCACGGTCGATGTCTGGGACAGACCCGCGGTCGGTGCGGCCTCCCCGATCTCGCTCGGCTCTACGTGACCATCCCGCCCGGCTTTGGGCGTAAGCAGCAAGATATAGCCGCCGTCCGCGAGCGGCGTGAGCGCATCGACAAGGGCATCAACAAGGTCGCCGTCGCCATCCCGCCACCACAGCAGAACGCCGTCTACGACGTCGTCGTAATCCTCATCGACGAGCTCGGTGCCTTCGAGTGCCACGACTGAATCGCGAAGGGCCTCGTCGGCATCATCGTCATACCCGATCTCCTGCACCACGTGGCCTGGCTTGATGCCGAGCCTCTCGGCCAGGTCGCGCTGGTCCTGCGCCTGACCCGCGGTCGCGCTCACTGAAGTCCTCCTCATCCTTTCTGCCCCGGCTGGCGCGGAACCCCTAGATCTCGGCAATGCCCAGGTCTGGCGGAGGCTACACAGCCGCAGCATCGTCGCTGCTCTTGATCGGACAGTTCACACTGGGTCGGCGCGGTGCGCAAGTCACAATTCGTGCTCAGAGCGAAATCCGCTGCCCGGGGGGCGATCCAGAGCGCCTCCGGACGTCTCGGCTACGCTGTTATCGGGTATTACGCGCCTTATGCGAGCTCAGACGCCAACCGCACGACGGCGCTGCCGGCCTGATTACCGGCTGGTAGAGATGCGTTTACCTGCAAGGCCGGCGAGAATTAGGACAGGACAACCCGACTGGACGGAGCCACCCCGGCTTCGCCCGCCTATGACGTGGCGTGCAGCGCACCCGGCCGAGTCCGGACCCACCCAAGGACCTGGAATTGCGCCCGCCGGCCTGCGCGCCCGCGGAATGCGAGGAAGTACTCGTGGCCTCCGGACGCCAGCGCTTTTCCATCATCAGCGACGGACTGCCCACCCAGCTCCCGGACATAGATCCGGACGAGACCAGGGAGTGGGTTGAGTCTTTCGATGACGTTGTCCGGACCCATGGCCGGGCCCGAGCCAGGTACGTCATGCTGCGATTGCTCGAGCGTGCCCGCGAGCAGCAGGTTGGCGTGCCCGGCCTGCGCAGCACCGACTACATCAACACGATCCCGCCTGAGCGCGAGCCGTGGTTCCCGGGCGATGAGTACGTCGAACGCCGCATTCGCGCATATATAAGGTGGAACGCGGCCATCATGGTGAGCCGCGCCAACCGGCCCGGCCTGGGCGTAGGCGGCCACATCGCCACTTACGCGTCGGCGGCCAGCCTGTACGAGGTCGGCTTCAACCACTTCTTCCGCGGCAAGGATCATGGCGAGTCGGGTGACCAGGTGTTCTTCCAGGGTCACGCGGCGCCGGGCATCTACGCGCGGGCTTTCCTGGAAGGCCGGCTAACCGAGCAGCAGCTCAACGGCTTCCGTCAGGAGCTGTCACATCCGGGCGGCGGCCTGCCGTCGTATCCGCACCCGCGGCTGATGCCTGACTTCTGGGAATTCCCGACCGTCTCCATGGGCCTGTCCGCGATCAATGCCGTGCACCAGGCCCGGTTCAACCGTTACCTGCTGGCCCGTCAGCTCAAGGACACTAGCCGGTCCCGCGTCTGGGCATTCCTCGGTGACGGCGAGACCGACGAGCCCGAGGTGCGGGGCGCCATCGGGCTCGCCGCGCGGGAGGAACTCGACAACCTCACCTTCGTGATCAACTGCAACCTGCAGCGCCTGGACGGACCGGTCCGCGGCAACGGCAAGATCATCCAGGAGCTCGAGGCCTCATTCCGCGGGGCCGGCTGGAACGTGATCAAGGTCATCTGGGGCCGGGACTGGGACCCGCTGCTGGCCAAGGACACCGACGGGGCGCTGGTGAACAAGATGAACACCACGCCGGACGGGCAGTTCCAGACCTACGCCGTCGAGTCGGGTGCCTACACCCGGGAGAACTTCTTCGGCGGCGACCCGCGCCTGCGGGCCATGGTCGAGCACCTGTCCGACGACGAGATCCGTAACCTGTCCCGCGGCGGGCACGACTACCGCAAGGTCTACGCGGCCTTCAAGTCGGCCACTGAGCATGTCGGCCAGCCGACGGTGATCCTCGCGCACACGATCAAGGGCTGGACGCTCGGGCCCGACTTCGAAGCTCGTAACGCCACTCACCAGATGAAGAAGCTGACGGTCGCCGAGCTGAAGGAGTTCCGGGACCGGCTGTACCTGGAGATCCCGGACGCCGCGCTGGAAGCTGAGCTGCCGCCGTACTATCACCCGGGCGAGAAGTCCGACGAGATCCAGTACATGCGAGAACGGCGCGCTGCACTCGGCGGTTACCTGCCCAAGCGGGTAGTACGGGCCAAGCCACTGGTGCTGCCGGGCGACGCGGTCTACGACGAACTCCGGCGCGGCTCGGGTAAACAGCCCGTCGCCACCACGATGGCGTTCGTGCGCTTGCTCAAGGACCTGATGAAGGACCCGGAGATCGGCGCCCGCTTCGCACCGGTCATCCCGGACGAGGCCCGCACGTTCGGCATGGACTCGCTGTTCCCGACCGCCAAGATCTACGACCCGCAGGGGCAGACCTACGAGGCGGTCGACCGCAACCTGCTGCTCTCTTACAAGGAATCCGCCCGCGGCCAGATCCTGCACGAGGGCATCAGCGAGGCGGGCGCAATGGCGTCCACCACGGCCGCGGGCAGCGCCTATGCCACCCACGGCACGCCCATGATCCCCGTCTACATCTTCTACTCGATGTTCGGGTTCCAGCGGACCGGCGACCAGATGTGGCTGATGGGCGACCAGCTCGGCCGCGGCTTCCTGCTCGGGGCGACCGCGGGCCGGACGACGCTCACCGGCGAGGGGCTCCAGCACAACGACGGACACTCGGTGCTGCTCGCCTCGGTCAGCCCGGCCTGTATCAGCTACGACGCAGCGTGGGCGTACGAGCTTGCCTACATCGTCAAGGACGCACTGCACCGGATGTACGGCTCTTCCGCTCAGCACCCCGACGGCGAGGACGTTTTCTACTACCTCACCGTCTACAACGAGCCGTATGTGCAGCCGGCCGAGCCGACCGACTATGACGGCGGCAGCAAGGCGCTGGAGCGCGCGATACTCAGCGGCTTGTACCGGTACTCGGCCGCGCCCGACCTGCCTGCGAACGGTTCGGCCGCCGTCGCCGGCATCTCCAGCACGGGCTCGCGCCCGCAAGCCCAGATCCTCGCCTCGGGCGTGGCCCTGCGGTGGGCGCTGGACGCTCAGCGGCTGCTGGCTGAGGACTGGGGCGTCCAGGCCGGAGCATGGTCGGCTACCTCCTGGACCGAACTTCGCCGGGAGGCGCTTCGGTGCGAGGAATGGAACATGCTCCAGCCGGAGGCTGAGCAGCAGGTGCCGTACGTGACGCGGGCCCTGGACGGGCAGTCGGGCCCTGTCGTGGCAGTCAGCGACTGGATCCGGGCAGTCCCGGACCAGATCGCTCGCTGGGTGCCCGGGCCGTTTACCTCGCTCGGCACCGACGGCTGGGGTTTCTCCGACACCCGGCCGGCTGCGCGCCGGTTCTTCCACGTCGACGCCGAGTCGATCACCGTGGCGGTGCTGGCGCAGCTCGCCCGGCTCGGCGAGGTCAAGCCGGAAGCCGTTGCCCAGGCGATCGCCAAGTACGGCCTCGACCTGCCTGTGAGCGAGGCGCTCTGAGCGGTGGCCCGCTGCCCTTGTGGCTGCGATGGATGCCAGGGATGTGTCAGCTCTGGCCGCCGTGACCGAGCTGGCAGCCGGAGTAGCCATCGATCCGGCCGATCTCGTCGCCGCGGTAGACGACGCGATGCAGAGCGTCAGGTCCGCGCTCAGTCTGCCGCGACAGCAGGCCGCCGAAGCCGCGTCTTACCGGACTACCACTCGAACGAGGGTTACCCCGCACGGCTCGTATCCTCTTCCGTTCACAGCAGAAGAGATCGAGGCGGCCGCCCGGCGGGAGCGAGAGCTCCTCGACCGCGCGCGGAGCGCCCAGCTGGCAGCCGACGCCTTCCGCATGAAGGCAGTAGCGGCAACTGCCCGCCGCGCGAGCGCCGCGGCCATGCGCGACGTCCAGCTCACAGTCCTGGCGGACGGCAATCTGGAGCAAGCCGAGCATGACGAAGCACAAACTATGCTCGCCGCCGCTAAAGCGAGCCTGGCCAGCGCGGATGCCGAGCTCGCCGGGCTGCTGCCGGAAGCTGCTGCGCTCCGGCGCAGCTTCATTCGAGCAGCGGCCGACAGCGATACCCGCGAGCCCGAGAATGTGCCAGGGCTGCTCGAGCTGCACGCTGATCCACTCGGGTCGGACATCAGGATCCTGCTCGGAATCGAGCCTGCCGATACCGTCACCTTGCTGGCCGTGCTTGACAGCCCGGCGGCCGCCAGCGAGCACCGGGCGCTCGCCATCAAACTGTCCGGCGAATTGCTGGCCGAGCTGCGGGCAAACGGCTGGCCCCAGCCCGAGCTCGGTCCGGACCGAGCCAGCACTGGCGAGTCGGACGAGCTCACATTTGCTGACGCTGGCGCGTTCCTGGGCCAGTTCTTTCCTGGCTCTGAATCCGAGATCCGGCAGCAGTCGGCCCGGCTTGCCGCTGCCAGCACTCTCGCGCTGCTGCGCCGCGGGCAGAAGCTGAGCCTCGCTGACCTCGCCGGCAGCACTGGCCTCGCGGCGAGGGAGCTGTGGCGCCTGGAGAACGACGAGCTAGCGGCAGCGCATGTGGCCGACGTCGCCGCGTACGTCCGCGCGCTCGGCGGGCGGCTCGAACTCGCCGTTACTTTCCCCGACGGTAATGCGGCCCCGCTGACGTAGCCGCTCCGAAGAACTCGCTCCCCGGAGCGGCCGGACGGTTCCGCCGCTCCCCCGTATTGATTCTGCTTGCGAGTCACCTAGGGTGGGCGCCGTGGCCCGAGCCGTATCCACTCACCAGCAGCGCAGGAGGCGGCTCGAGTCGCTGGCTTCGCTGCGGCCGCTGCGGCACCGCAGCTTCGCGGTGCTGTGGACTGCCAGCCTGGTGTCGAACATCGGCAGCTGGATGCAGACAGTTGCTGTCGGCGCCCTGGTCATCTCACGCACCGGCGAGGCGAGCTGGGCCGTACTGGTTGCGGCCGGCGCGTTCCTGCCGATCGGACTGCTGTCGCCGGTGGGTGGTGCGCTAGCGGACCGGCTGCCGCGCCGCCCGGTGATCGCAGTCGGCAATCTGATCGAGGGGACCGTTGCGGCCGTCATCGCCTGGCTGATCTCAACCGGGCACGACGCGCCCTATGATCTGCTCGCCCTGGTGACCGCCCAGGGCTCCGTTGCTGCCCTGATCGGGCCGTTCAGCCAGGCAATCCTGCCCGATCTGGTGCCGCGGTCGGAGTTCCTGGCCGCCAGCTCGCTGAACTCGTTGCAGTGGAACGCCGGCCGCATCGTCGGGCCGGCTCTGGCCGGAGCGACGGTGGCCGCGTTCGGATTCCCGGCGAGCTTCGAGGCGAACGCCGCTTCCTTTCTCGCCGTCGTCGCCGCGCTCGGCTTCATCCGGCTGTCGCCCCCTCCTGGCAGCACAGGACCGCTGCTGCGCGCCATGCACGACGGACTGCGGGCGGCGTGGGCGCAGCCTTCCTGCCGCGCTGCGACGATCTCCATCGGCGTAGTCGCGTTCCTGGCCGCGCCGTTCATCGCGCTCGTACCCGCCGTCGCGCACAGCCTGGTACACGGCGGCGCAACAGCCGTCGCCGCAGCGACCGCCGCGCTCACTACAGCCCAGGGCGCCGGGGCCGTCATAGGGGCGCTCTGTATCCCGCCGCTCGCCGTCCGGTTCGGCAGAGGCCGCGTGCTGACCTGGAGCCTGACGCTGCTGCCGCTGGCCCTGATCGGCTACGGCGCGGCGCCATCGCTGTGGCTTGCGGTGGCCGGGCTGTTCGTCGTCGGCATGGTGTACATGAGCGTGCTGTCCGGGCTTCAGACAGTCGCGCAGCTCCAGGCCCCGGCCGCGTACCGGGGGCGGGTGCTGAGCTTTTTCCTGGTCGCGCTGGGCGTGGCCTACCCTGTGGGCGCGCTGCTCCAGGGGCCGGTCGCTAACCATGTGGGCGTGGCCTGGACCACCGTGGGCTCTGCCCTCCTGCTCGGCGTCATCTGCCTGACCGTCGGCTGGCGCTGGCCGACTTTCGTCCGGGCAATGGCCGCCGGGGAGTCTGCTGTGCCAGCACCTGGCGATCCGGCAACGACCGCCCGGCCTTTGGTAGCCCAGCCTCCGGCAGTCCCCGAGCCTGCCCCGGAGTGTGGCTGAGACACCCGCCTTGGGTCGAGCATCGCCCGCGGCGTGGCACGCTGAGGACATGGCAGTGAATGCCACTAGCAACGGCAAGCCCGCCCGGCCGCACGGCCGGGTCAGGGACGAGACCATCGACCGGCTCGAGGCGGCGGTGGGTTCGCTCGGCACCGCGTCCATGCTGTCCATGGACCGGCAGCTGTCCTGGTTCCGCGACATGTCGGCGGAGAACAGGTCCTGGCTCGGCCTGGTTGCCCAGGCTGCCATTGCCGGATTCCTGGACTGGCTCAAGCACCCGGAGCGCACCAAGCCGCCAGCGGTGGGAGGCGAGGTTTTCGGTACCGCGCCACGCGAGCTGGCCAGGGCCGTGACGCTCCAGCAGGCGGTCGAAATGGTGCGCGCCATCGTCGACGTGGTCGAATCACAGGTCGACGAGCTCGCCGCGCCGGGTGGCGAGACCGAGTTGCGCGTGGCTGTGCTCCGCTATTCCAGGGAGATCGCATTCGGCACCGCTCGGGTGTACGCGCGCACGGCCGAAGCGCGCGGTGCCTGGGACGCCCGCCTGGAAGCTCTCGTGGTCGAGTCCCTGGTCCGCGGCGAAGTCGACGACGGCGTGCAGTCGTGGGCGTCCGCCCTGAACTGGTCCTTCAGCCCGGTCACCGTGGTCGTCGGGAACACCGGCGAGAGCAGGGCCCGCGGCACCGATGCCGAGAACCTGATCGACGAGTTCCGGACGCTGGCCCGCCGCGCCCGCCTGGACCTGCTGGCCGGGGTGCACGGTAACCGGCTGGTGCTGGTGGTCGGCGGCGGTGCCAGTCCGCTCGATGTTGCCCGTCACTTCGTCGGCCGGTTCGGGCCGGGGCCGGTGGTGGTCGGGCAGGCCGCTCCCGACCTGCAGTCTGCGGTCGCATCTGCCGGAGCCGCGCTGGCGGGCCTCCGCGCGGCTGATGGCTGGCCCGACGCGCCGCGGCCGGTGCTGGCCGGCGACCTGCTGCCCGAGCGCGCGCTGGACGGTGACGAATCCGCCCGGGTCGCCTTGATCGACACTATCTACGAGCCGCTGATGAGCGGCGGCGCCGCGCTGCTCGACACCGTGATGTCCTACCTGGCGCAGGGCAACTCCCTCGAAGCCACCGCCCGGCTGCTGTTCGTGCATCCCAACACCGTCCGGTACCGGCTGCGCCGGGTGACCGAGCTCACCGGCGTGACTCCGGGTGACGGGAGGGGCGGATTCACGCTATGGACGGCGGTCGTACTAGGCCGCCTGGCGCACAAACGAGCATGACTTGTAGAGTTTCGACATAGACGCTCGGAGAAACTTCGTTTACTTCGGCATAGGTATGGCGGACTCCTACAGTGCAGGCTAGAGCAGTGCTTGTAATCGCCGCCCCTGGTCAAGGCGCCCAGACCCCGGGCTTCCTGTCCCCCTGGCTGGAGCTGCCGGGCTTCCGTGCCCGGTTGGAGGCCTGGTCCGAGATGGCAGGCTGCGATCTGGTCCGGGCCGGGACGACCGCGGACGCCGAGGAGATCAGGGACACCGCGGTCGCGCAGCCGCTGCTGGTGGCCGCGGCCCTGGCGGCCGCCATGGACCAGGTATCGACCGGCGCTCACCCGGTCAGCAGGCAGTCGGTTGCAGTGGCCGGCCACAGCGTCGGCGAGCTGGCCGCCGGGGTGCTCGCCGACGTGATCACCGCGCCCGAGGCGATGCGCCTGGTCCGGGTGAGGGCCCAGGGCATGGCGGCTGCTGCCGCAGCCGAGCCCACTGGCATGACCGCCGTACTTGGCGGCGACGAGGGCCAGGTGCTCGCCGCGATCGACGCGGCGGGGCTGACCCCGGCCAACGTCAACGGGGCCGGTCAGATTGTCGCCGCCGGGACACTCGCCCAGCTGGCGGCGTTCGCCGAGAATCCGCCGGCCGGCGCCAGGCTCAGGCCGTTGTCCGTGGCCGGCGCCTTCCACACTCACCACATGGCCCCGGCCGCCGAAGCGCTGGCTGCCGCCGCGCAGGAGGTCAAGGCCATCGATCCGGTCAGGCCGCTGCTGTCGAACCGGGACGGCGCAGTCGTCAAGTCCGGCCCGGACTGGCTGGACCGCATCATCAACCAGGTCAGCGCTCCGGTCCGGTGGGACCTGTGCATGCAGACCATGGAATCGCTGGGGGTGACCGCCCTCATCGAGCTACCGCCGGCCGGGACGCTCACCGGCATCGCCAAGCGGGCGCTGCGCGGGATCCAGCTGGTCAGCCTCAAGAGCCCGGACGACCTCGACGCCGCTCGCGCCGTGCTGGCCGAGCACGCCGACAGCCACGACGACCACCACGCGCCGGAGTGGCGGCTTATCGTCGCGCCCGGCTGCCGGGACCTTCCGCGCCCCGGCCGGTGAGGCGGCCAGCGCCGGGCCGGGCACGCACGTCGGCGAGAGCTCAGACCTCGGGCACGTTGAGGCTCGTGGCGGCAATCACTCCGTTACCGCGGCCTTCCCGGCAACGATCATCGAGTGGCTGGTCGAAGACGGCGATCCGGTCGGCGCGGGCCAGCCGCTGATCCGCCTCCAGCCGGCCGAAACAGCAAGTCAGCAGATCCAGGCGCACTGAAAGGCAGCAAGGCACATGCGACTCACCGAAGGTCAAGCGGGCGCGCGAGTACTCGCTTTCGGCGGTTACCAGCCAGCACGGGTGGTGACCAATGAGGAGCTGTCACAGACCGTGGAAACCACCGATGAGTGGATCCAGAGCCGTGTCGGCATTGCCAGCCGCAGGATCGCCGCGCCAGACGAGACGGTCACCGACATGGCCGTTCAGGCTGGCGGCAAGGCCCTTGCCGCCAGCGGCCTGTCTTCTTCTGACGTAGACCTGGTCATCGTCGCCACCTGCACGCCGGAAGTGCAGATCCCGAATGTGGCCGCGTCTGTCGCCAAGCGCCTCGGCATCGTCGCGCCAGGCGCCTACGACCTGAACGCCGCGTGCGCCGGGTTCTGCTACGCGCTGGCGAACGCCGCCGACGCAGTCCGGACCGGTACCGCGACGAACGTGCTGGTAGTCGGCGCGGAGAAGCTGTCCCAGTGGATTGACTGGACTGACCGGTCCACCAGCATCATCTTCGCTGATGGCGCTGGTGCCGCGGTCGTCGGGCCGGTCGCAGAGGCTGACGATGCGCCCGGTATCGGACCGGTGCACTGGGGCAGCGACGGTGGTCTGGCAGACAAGATCTACATCGCCGACCGGGACTCCTTTATCGTCCAGGAGGGCCAGACCGTCTTCCGCTGGGCGACTAGCGCGCTCGCCCCGATCGCGCTGAAGGCCTGCGAGAAGGCCGGGGTGGACCCGACCGAGCTCAGCGCGTTCATCCCGCACCAGGCGAACCTCCGGATCGTGGAGGCAATCGCGCGCAAGCTGGGCGCCCCGCAGGCGGTCGTGGCACAGGACATCGTGACCGCGGGCAATACCTCGTCCGCGTCGATCCCGCTGGCACTGTCCCGGATGATCGAGCGCGGCGAGGTCGCCTCCGGCTCGAAGGCGCTGCTGCTCGGCTTCGGCGCCGGCATGTGTTACGCCGCGCAAGTGATCACGGTACCCTGACCCCGCCCTGGCCGCGGGCGCGGCCAGGACACACATCAGGTGCAATAGTTCCCGCCCAGAAGGAGAGCACAAGAGCAATGGCCATGACCGAGCAGGAAATCCTTGAGGGTCTCGGCGAGATCGTCGACGAGGTAGCGGGTGTACCCGCCGACCAGGTCACGCCGGACAAGACTTTCGTCGACGACCTCGACATCGACTCGCTGTCGATGGTCGAGATCGCGGTGGCGGCCCAGGACAAGTTCGGCGTCGAGATCCCCGACGACCAGCTCAAGGACCTGAAGACCGTGCAGGACGTCATCGACTACGTCCGCCGCGCCGAAGTCTCCGCCTGACGGCCGAGCTTGGCGGGGGCAGGCGCAGTGCGCCGTCAGGATTTCCGCGGCCCGCGGGGCCTGCCCCCGTAGGCCCGCGGGGCCAGCCCGACTCGATGAGGAGCACAACGACAGTGGGTACAGACCGGACGCGCGTCGTCGTCACCGGCCTTGGCGCGATTACCCCGGTTGGGGTGGATGCCCCGAGCACCTGGGAGGCGCTGAAGGCCGGCCGTAGCGGCGTGCAGAAGCTGACCGACGACTGGGCGGCAGAGCTGCCGGCCCGGATCGCGGCCTGGGCGGCAGCCGACCCGGCGACCCTGATCGACCGGGTGCAGGCCCGCCGTCTGGACCGGTGCGAGCAGTTCGCGCTGGTGGCCGCCCGCGAGGCGTGGGCACATGCGGGCTCCCCTGAGGTCGACCCGGAGCGGCTCGGCGTCGTGGTGTCCAGCGGCATCGGGGGCGTGGCATCGACCCTGTCGGCCTACGACACGCTGAGGGAGAAGGGCTGGCAGCGGCTGTCGCCGTTCACGGTGCCGATGCTGATGCCGAACGGCGCGGCGGGCTGGCTTGCCATCGAGATCGGCGCCAGGGCGGGCGTGCACACGACGGTCAGCGCCTGCGCCTCTGGCGCCGAGGCGATCGGCTACGCGATGGACATGATCCGGTCTGGCCGCGCCGACGTCGTGCTGGCCGGCGGCACCGAGGCAGCGATCATGCAGCTGAACATCGCCGCGTTCGCCGCCATGCGCGCGCTGTCGACCCGCAATGACGAGCCAACCAGGGCCTCCAGGCCGTTCGACAAGGGCCGCGACGGCTTCGTGCTCGGCGAGGGCGCCGGCATGGTGGTGCTGGAGTCGGCGGAGCACGCCGCCGCTCGCGGCGCCAGCGTGCTACGCGGTGGCCGCCGGCGTCGGCTACTCCTCCGACGCGCACCACATCGCCCAGCCTGATCCGGCGGGGACCGGGCTCAGGCTCGTGCTCAGGCGCGCGCTGGCCGACGCAGGCGTGAGGCCGGAGCAGGTCGTGCACGTCAATGCGCACGCGACCTCGACGCCGGCCGGCGACGTCGTCGAGGCTCAGGCGATCGCCGCCGCCCTCGGCGACGCGGCGCCAGGCGTGGTGGTCTCGGCCACCAAGTCGATGACCGGTCACCTGCTCGGCGGCGCCGGCGCAGTCGAGTCGGTCGCGGCGATCCTGGCGCTGCGCGACCGGGTGGCCCCGCCGACTATCAATCTCGAGGACCCCGACGACGACGCGGGCCTGACCATCTCGGCGCAGCCGCAGCAGCTGTCGCCGCGCACCGAGGGGCCGATGGCCGTCATCAACAACTCGTTCGGCTTCGGCGGCGCCAACGTCGCCCTGGCCTTCACCGAAGCCTGAGCCGTTGTCACCGCTGCCGACCGTGCCGAGTGTTCCCCCCGAGCAGGACGCTCCCGTTGCCCCCGAGGAGATCAACGTGACCGTCGGATTCACTATAGCCACGCAGCGGCACCGGCCGGTGCATGCCAGCCCGGCAGGGAACGGCGCGACAGTACGGACAGCGCCACCTGCCCCGGCATCACAACAGGCAGCGCCACCGCCGGCCACGGCCCCGCCGGCCGGGCTGGCGCGCGACCCGCAGTCACGTCTCGAGGCGCTCTTCGACCCCGGCACGCTCGAGCTGCTGCTTCCCGCAGACGACAGCGGCGTGCTGGCGGGAACGGGCACTATCGGCGGAGTGCCTGTCGTCGCGTTCGCCAGTGATCCGCGAGTCCAGGGCGGTGCCATGGGCATCGCGGGCTGCACGGCGATCGTCGCCGCTTACGAACACGCGCTCGAGGATCGGTGCCCCGATCATCGGGCTGTGGCATTCCGGCGGCGCCCGGATCCTCGAGGGCGTCGAGAGCCTGCATGCGGTCGGCCTGGTGTTCGCGGCGATGACCAGGGCGTCCGGCAAGGTGCCGCAGATCTCGGTGGTCCTCGGCGCGGCGGCAGGCGGCGCCGCGTACGGCCCGGCGCTGACCGACCTGGTGATCCTGTCCGAGCAAGGCCGGATCTTCGTGACCGGCCCGGACGTGGTGCGCAGCGTGACCGGCGAGGACGTGGACATGGAGCGGCTCGGCGGCCCCGAGCCGCACAGCCGCCGGTCCGGCGTCGTGCACATCGTCACCGCGACCGACGCGGAGGCGCATGGACCAGGCCCGTCAGGCTGATGTGCTGCTCGGCCACCAGGTGACCAGGCTGACGACGAGCTGCCCGACACCGACCTGGGCGCCCTGCTGCCGGAGTCGCCCAAGCGCGCCTACGACGTGCACCCGCTGATCGGCGGCCTGCTCGACGGCCCCGGCATCGAACTGCACCCGCGCTGGGCGCCGAACATCGTCACCACCCTCGGCCGGCTCGGCGGCCGCACCGTCGGCGTGATCGCCAACAACCCGCTGCGCCTCGGCGGCTGCCTGGACGCCACCTCAGCGGAGAAGGCGGCCAGGTTCGTGCGGATGTGCGACGCGTTCGGCGTGCCGCTGGTCGTGCTCGTGGACGTGCCCGGCTACCTGCCCGGCGTCGGGCCAGGAATGGGACGGCGTCGTCCGCCGCGGCGCCAAGCTGCTGCACGCCTTCGCCGAGGCCGTGGTGCCGCGGGTGACGCTGGTGACCCGCAAGGCCTACGGCGGCGCCTACATCGCGATGAACTCGCGCGCGCTCGGCGCGACGAAGGTGCTTGCCTGGCCGGGCGCCGAGGTGGCCGTCATGGGCTCGGTCGCCGCGGTCCGCATCCTGCACCGCCGCACGCTGGCCGCGGCCCCCGCGGAGGAGCGCCACGCAGGTCGAGGCCCAGGCTCGCCGCCGAGCATGAGCAGATCGTCGGCGGCCTGCCGCGCGCGGTCTCTCTTGGCGTCATCGACGAGGTCATCGAGCCGGCTAAGACCCGGCAGGCTATCCTGGACGCGATCGCCCAGGCCCCGTGCGAGCGCGGCCGACACGGCAACATCCCGCTGTAACCAGCGCGTTCCCCTTGCCTGTGATGAAGCGTGCGGATCAACCCCGCGGGGAACGGTATGGTATGGCAGCGAAGGCCACCGGGAGCAGAAACTTTCTCCTGGCGAACTTTTTAATAACGCCTAGCCCTGGCTTGTGACCGGTTGGCTAGAGTTATCGCGCGTTGGTTAATAGTTTCCGCAGCACGGTAGCCACGGCTCGGGTGACCGGAAGCCTGGCCGCACCACACATCCCTGAGGAGCCAGCTACTTGCCCCGGCTACGCCCAGCACGACGCCGCAACACGAGCAGGCCAGGCGATAGTCGCAGTCCCGCGCTAGCGCTGCTCAGCAGCAGCCGGGCACGCGGGTGCTGCCGCGGGCGGCGTCACGCGCGCCAGCCAGGACTGCCCCGCAGGAGCGGACCGCGGCAGCGGCTCGGCAGTGGCTGGCGGCTCCGGCGCCGGGCGATGCCGCGAGAGCCCTGGAGCCCGTCGCGTCCTGGCAGAGCCGGGCCGTCTCGGTCCTGCGCTACCACTGGCTGGCCGCCGTCGCTCGTCGTCGCCGGGCTGGTGCTCCGGGTGATCACCTGGATGGCGTATCACCCGGCGCTCTTGTACATCGACTCGGTCAAGTACCTGTACCGCGGCTGGCAGGGCTCTGACCCGCTCGGCTACAAGGTGCCGCTGAAGATCGTCCTGGCGGTCGGCAACCTGGGCACCGTCACGGCCCTGCAGCACCTGCTTGGCCTCGGTATGGGCGTGGCCCTGTACGTGCTGCTGATGCGCCGCGGCGTCAACCGCTGGCTGGCGGCCCTGGCCATCGCGCCGGTCCTGCTAGACGGCTACCAGCTGCAGGCCGAGGCGACGATCATGCCCGACGTCCTCTTCGAGGGCATGGTCGTCGCGGGCCTTTGCATCCTGCTGTGGAAGCCGACCACCGACCTGGCTGACCATCCTCGTCTCCGGCCTCATCCTGGGCCTGAGTGCCACGGTCCGCGAGGTTGGCCTGTGGATGATCGCCCCGGTCGTGCTCTACCTGCTCGGCTCACGGTATCTGCGCGTCACCCGCGACGACTGGTACAGCGCCGTGCTCAAGTCGTGCGTGATGTGCCTGGCGTTCCTGCTGCCGGTTGTCCTGTACTGCGGCATCTCCTATTACGACTCCGGGCACTTCCGGCTGTCGGTCAAGGGCAGCGCGGCAGGGCGCATGGCACAGGCAGCCGACTGCGCCACGCTGAAGGTCGCCGGCTGCCGTACGAGCGATCTGCCCGTCTCCGTATTACCAGACGCTACAGCCCGGACTGGCTCGAGCACGCGCAGCCGTCACCGTTGCTCCTTAACGCTCCCAAGATCGGCCGCGCTCCAGCTGACTCGGTCTTCGATCACGCTGTCGAGAAGCCAGCAGCCGCTGCGGGTCGTCGGCTCGGTGCTGAACGACTCCATCCGGCTCTTCGAGGTGGAGCCGGGATGCCTCAATCGCGGTCACGCCGATCTTCCGCTGGCAGTTCCAGCACACGTTCCCCGGCTACACGCCGGAGTTCGTGACCTGCGGAAGCACGCTGGCGGTGGAGACGCCCCATGCCGGGCCGGACGGAACGCTGGTGCATGGTCTAGGCGCGCTTTGCGGTACCGACAGCAAGGTGAACGACATTATCGTCGGCATCCAGGTGACCCACTCCGCGCCGGTCAAGGAAGTCCTGCTGAACCCGGACTATGGTGGCAAGTTTGAAGTCGACGGGCCACTGGCCTCGTTCCTGCGGGACTACCAGCTCTACGACGGCTACACGCCGGGTCCGCTGCTGCTGATCTTCGCGCTGGCCGGCCTGCTCGGCTCCGTGCTCGCCCTGGTCTACCGCAAGGGCAGCGCGCGGGCCAGGAACATGGCACTGGGCAGCCTGGTGTTCTTCGTCACAGCGGTCGGCTTGCTGCTCGTCGCTGACATCTATGTGTTCTCCTGGCGCTACCAACTGCAGGCTCTCATCAGCCTGCCGGTGGCGGGCGTCCTCGGAGCGACAGCGGCGCTGGAGGCGTACCGGTACCGGCGGAGGGCGACGCAGAAGGCAAGCGAGCCTGAGTCGGCCGACTCAGCCCCGGCGGCCCCGGCCCCGGCGACCTGATCCGCCGGGGTGGCTCGGGTCCCTGCCCGGTTGCCATTCCGGCAAGGCAGTTTGCCTTTCTGGCCGGCTGCCCCGCAACATCCTGGTCGCCGGCAGGCTTGCCCTAGCTAGCGGCTCACCGTGGTCATGTCGGAGTACCGGTCACCGGATGGCTGGCCGACGTTCTCGTCGAGCCAGGCGAGGTCCTCCGCGGTCAGCTCTACGTCGGCGGCGGCGAGGTTCTCCTCGAGGTAGGTACGCCGCTTCGTGCCGGGAATCGGGACGATGTCTTCGCCGCGAGACAGCACCCAGGCCAGCGCCAGCTGGCCAGCCGTACAGCCCTTGGTTGCCGCCAGCTGCCCGATAGTGGCGGCCAGGGCCACGTTGCGGTCGAAGTTCTCGCCGGAGAACCGGGGGAACCGGCCGGTCCGCGAGTCATCCTCGGGCAGGTCGGCGGCTGTCTTGATCGCGCCGGTCAGGAAACCGCGGCCGAGCGGGCTGTAGGCAACGAAGCCGACGCCCAGCTCACGGACGGTGGGCAGGATCTCTGCCTCGACGTCGCGGGTGAACAAGCTGTACTCAGTCTGCAGGGCACTGATGGGATGCACCGCGCTCGCCCGGCGAATGGTCTGGGCACCCGCTTCGGACAGGCCGAGGTGGCGAACTTTACCGGCCTGCACCAGGGATGCCATCGCACCGACCGTGTCCTCGATCGCCACAGCCGGGTCCACGCGGTGCTGGTAATACAAGTCGATGTAGTCGACGCCGAGCCGGGACAGCGACGCGTCGCAGGCTGCCAGGACGTACTCCGGCCGGCCGTTGACGCCGACCCAGGACCCGTCCTCGCGACGCTCGTTGCCGAACTTCGTGGCGAGCACCACCTCGTCCCGCCGTCCGGCGATGGCCCTTCCGAGCAGGCGCTCATTCGTGAACGGCCCGTAGATGTCTGCGGTGTCCAGGAAGTTGCAACCGAGCTCGAGGGCGCGATGGATGGTCGCGATCGACTCGTCGTCATCGCCGGCGCCATAGAACTCCGACATTCCCATGCACCCGAGGCCAATTGCGGAGACCGAAAGTGATCCGAGGTGTCGTGTCTGCATGACACTCAGTATACCGGAGGAGCCTCCGGTAACCTGCGCTGCCTGCAAGTCTGGCCCGGGCCGTCGCGGGAATGCCGTGCCCGGCTGACGCGCTGACCTTGCCATGGAGAACAAGGAGTCGCTGCCGCTGGCGGTGCTGGATTTCGTCGGGATCGAGTACGGCGAGAGTGCCGCTTCAGCGCTGGCGGGGGCAGTGAGCATCGCCCAGACCGTCGAGGCGGCGGGCTACCGCCGGTACTGGGTCTCCGAGCATCACAACATGACCAGCCTGGCGTGCAGCGCGCCGGAGCTGCTGATCGCCCATGTCGGCGCGTTCACCTCCACGATCCGGGTTGGCGCGGCGGGCATCATGCTGCCGAACCATTCCTCCCTCAAGGTCGCTGAGACCTTCAGGACGCTGCTCGCCATGTATCCGGGGCGGGTCGACCTGGCGCTCGGCAGGGCGCCTGGCACGGATCCGCTGACCGCGCACGTGCTGCGCCGCGGCATGGTCGCCGACGCAGCCGCAGAGTTCCCTGCCCAGGTCGGCGAGTTGCTGGCGTTCCTCGGTGACGGTTTCCCGGATGGCCACCTGTATCAGAAGCTGGTCGCAGCGCCGTTGATCGATGAACGGCCGGAACTGTTCGTGCTCGGCTCGAGCCCGTACGGGCCGCAGTTCGCTGCCGTCAATGGGTTCGCTGCCGTCTTCGCTCACCACATGAGCCCGGACCTTGCTATCCCGGCACTGCGGGCTTATCGCCGGCAGTTCAGCCCGCGCGAGGAGGGCGCGCAACCATACTCGGCAATGTCCGTACTGGCCTTCGCGAGCGAGGATCCAGACGCGGTGATCGATTTCGAGGCGGCCTGGACGCTCACTATCCAGAACATCCGCCGCGGCGTCCGCGAGCCGCTCCCGCCGGAGCGTGTCAGGGAACTGGCCAGCTCGCCAGACTTCCGCGCCAACCGCAATGACGACGGCCGGATGGTCACCGGCGAGCCGAAGGCAGTCGCCGAGCGGCTGCTAGAACTCAAGCACCAGGCCGAGGTCGACGAGATTGTTGTCGTCACGCCGAGCCTGGGCCGGGAACGCCGGAAGGCAAGCTACGCCGCCATCGCCGACGCCTGGCGCGCAGCGAGCTGACCAGAGCGGACCGGGCCCGCCCCCCGAGTGCTCGGGGGCGGGCCCGGAGAGTCTGGCTTCGTTCGCGCCGAACGACTGCCTTCTCCGCTGTTACTTAACCCACACCGTTACTGGCCGTGAAGCGATTCCGTTGGCAACGACGACCAGCGTGCTGTTGCCTGCAGGCGTGCCCGGCGGGAGCGTGAACTGGGTCGAGGATCTGGTACCGGGTGCTACCGATACCGAGGTCCAGTTGCTGGTCCGGGCGTACGTCACCACGCCCGTAGCGATGTTGGTGATCCGTACCAGGGGGAAGTTGGTGTTGTCCTGGACGTCATCACCATAGGCAGCTCCTTGATCCAGCCCGGCGAGCTGCGTGCCGGACAGGGCGTAGGTGCCACCCGCGGCCAGCGTCGTTGAGCTCAGGGCGCTGATCGAGGGTGCCCACGCCGGCTTCGGAGTCCCGCCGGCGGTGTAGACCTCCATCTGGCTGCTGCCGTCGTTAAACAGCACCTGTCCGTTCGGCAGCGCCAGCATCCGGGTGTAGTAAGAGGAGTCGTTCGGGGCGTTCGGCACGTCCGGAACCTGGGTTAGCGTGCTTGATGCCGCGTTGTAGACGAAGAAGTGCGTCGGCGTGTTGTAGACGCATGCGCTGACGTCGAAGAGCACGTTTCCGTCCGGGAGGACCGAACCTGGCCCGTCAGTGCTGTCGAACTGCTCGTTGTCGATCGCCGGGATCTCCGGCCCTGCTGTCCATGTGCCCGCGGTTCCGGGCTGGTCCTGGTAGAGCGCGGTCTGCGTCGGAGCATCCGTGGTGCATGCGGTCGGCGGCTCTTGCGTGCTCGTGCCTGCTCCGACCACAAGCGTGTTGCCGCCTGGCATTCCAACCTGCGGTCCGATCTCGACGACGGGCGACGGATTGACTGGATTGCCGTTCACCGCGGTGTTTCCGGCGAACGACCAGGTCTGGCTGCCCGGGTTGTAGAGCTGGGTTTGAGGAGGCACCCAGGTATCGAGTGTCAGCAGCTGGCCGCTTGGCTCCAGGGTCCAGCCCTCTTCGTCGTTGGGATCGTTCTTGCCTGTCCCCGGGATCACTGTCCACGTCAGGCTCTTCGCGTTCAGCAGCGCATCGGCGACCGAGAGATCCGGATTCGTGAGGCAGGTCTGGCACGACTGCTGGAGCATGAACGTGCCATCAGGCAGGACATCGCTCGCGGCGTCCCC
The DNA here is from genome assembly GCA_963831615.1 of uncultured Actinomycetota bacterium. GTDB lineage: Bacteria > Actinomycetota > Actinomycetes > Streptosporangiales > Streptosporangiaceae > JAJYUU01. The sequence continues at coordinate 92,683 of CAWHQU010000016.1, forward strand.
TATGTTCGTCCAGCCGGGCGGCGGTGAGACGGAAGCCCAGCTGTTGGTCACCGGGTCGTAAATCGCGCCCTCGTTCGACCACACGGCGTTCTCCCCGATGTACTCGCCTCCCTCGACGATCATGCGCCCGTCGGGCAGGATCGCCGATGCGAAATACAGCGGCGTGTAATCGGCCGGCATCGACGCGATCTGGCTCCACGTCCCGTCGATGTAGCTGCCATTTGCACTGGGTGTGAGACTCCACCACTCGTTCGTGCCGCCAGTGGTGTTGTTGTCGGGCTCATTGTGGACGAGGACCGTGCCGTTGCTCTCCAGAAGCATCGTCCCCGGCGTCCCGAACGGCGGCGGGTTCTGCAGCGGCGTCCACGGTGACGCGCTACCTGAGGAGCCGGTATATAGCTTCAGCCCCGAGGCCTTCGCAGTCCCTAACGGGGTCACGTGCCCCAACGGCGGGCGCGGGACCACCGACCCCCGTGCTTGTGCGGACTCCTGAGCGCTCGTAGCTGCGTTGAGCTGGTGCGCGGACGCGCCCGGCATACTGGCAATCACCAGTCCTGCCAGCGCGGCCGCGCATGAGGCGCCGCCCGCAAGTACAGCGGCCCGATGACGTAAAGACATCACACCCTCCTGCGCGTTTGTTCCGAACTGCCTTCGACGGCGCACGCTACCAGCATGTTCGCGACGTGTCTGCATGCGCTGAATGGGCAGGAAACGTGGCCGTACTACCGGAACGTCCGCGGACCAGAGCATCGCCAGTCTTCTGCAGGCAACCCATCATGCAACCGATATACTGTTTTGGTGGTTACAGTCCGGGAGCCGACGGCTCAGCCCGCTTCTGCAGGGCAGGTCGCTCCTGGCGCGCTTGAGCAGGTCAGGGAGCTGCTGAACAGCTGGCGCATTCCTAACGACACGCGCCAGCCGGGCGATCAGTTCGACGAGCTTGCCAGGCGGCGGCGCTGGAGCGGACGGGACGCCTCGCTGATGCGCGAGCTGCGCGACGAGGTGAGACACGTCGTCGAAGAGGGCAGTACCGCGGCGGACCAGCTGAGCGACTGGATCGGCAGGCTTGAGATGCGGCCGGTCATCGCCGACGGGCAGATCAGCTTTCATCACGACGGCGGCCCCGCAGCTGACACGTTCGCGATCGTCATGACAGCGATCTCGGCTGGCACCTGGGCCCGGCTCAAGGCGTGCCCTGACTGTCACTGGGTCTTCTACGACAACACCCGGAACGGCAGCAAGCGCTGGTGCCTGATGAACGCTGGCGGACCCGATGGCAGAGCCTGCGGAACTATTGCGAAGGTCCGCCGCTACCGGGACCGGCAGGCAGCTGCGCAGAAGCGATAGCCGAGCGAGCACGCATGACTCCGACCCGGCCAAGAAGCCACCGGACGCGCCAACGATATTGTGAGGTACCGGCGACGAACAGAAGGTGAGGCGGCACTGACTGGCGTTGCGACCAGAAGCCGCACGGCGAACGACCGGGCGACGTCGCAGCCAGTAGCGCGAGCCGTACTCGGGGCCCTTTGCGTCTCGCCGATGCCCATCCTGGTCATCCTGGCGAACGCAGGACCCGTCCCGACTGCCTTCTATCGCTGCATCTTTGCGCTGCCGGTCCTGGCTGTCATAGCTTTCGCCGAACGCCGCCGTTACGGACCGCCGACCTCGAAGAGCCGTGCCTACGCTGTGCTAGCCGGCCTGTTCTTTGCCGTTGATCTTGTGTTGTTCAACCACACGATCGTCGACGTCGGGGCGAGCATCTCCACCGTGATCGGCAGCCTTTACGTGCCGATGGTCGCGGCACTGGCCTGGACTGTGCTCGGTGAACGGCCGGGACGACGCTACTTCGCCGTCCTACCGGTGGTACTAGGCGGCGTCGTGCTGGCGTCGGGACTCATCGCGGGCGCCACCGGGCCGCACCCAGCGGCCGGCGTCGCATACGCCCTCGGAGCAAGCATCGCTTACTCATGTTTTCTGCTGATCCTTCGCGGAACCGCGGGCGAGTCGCATCGGGTGGGCAGCCAGGTCTTCGATGCGACTGTAGGGGCGACGATCGGCACGGTGCTGTTCGGCCTGGCGTTCGGCGGGCTGCATCTGGCGCTCCCCTGGCATGTGCTGGGCTGGCTCCTGCTGCTGGCGCTGACGGTCCAGACGGCAGGCTGGCTGCTCATAACGTCCTCACTGCCTGGCCTGCCCGCCGCCGTTTCCTCCCTGCTCTTGCTCTTGCAGCCTGCGGCTTCCATGATCCTCGCTGCCATAATCCTGGGTCAGCAGCCAAGCCTCATTCAGATCCTCGGCGCGCTCCTGGTCTGTGGGGGCGTCCTGCTAGCCGGACGGAACCAGGCCAGCAAACGTGCCGGGTCGGCTTCTCACGCGGCCGGACAGCTGCAAGAATTCCAGCCCACGCTGGACTGACTGCTGCTATGCGGCAGCCGACTGCACTTTGCAGCGGCCTTCCGGCTAGGACACTCGGGCGCTTGCGCCGCGGCCCTGGCAGCCACGCGTCACCCGCCTGCGGTATCCGCAATTTGCTCGGCCCTGGCGACAGGTCCGGCGCAGGCAGCCACGACGTACGGATCGGTAGCCACGTAGTGCTTGTAGCCGACGTGGTAGTGGACGACGATACGGGTCATCAGCCAGCACGCGCCTGGCCGTGGCGGTCTGATCTCGAACGCCGCGAAGACGTTGGTTGAATTCTCATTGCCGATAGGGCGACCGTAAAGCCTGCCGAGCGGCCGACCGCCGCAGCCGTCGCCAAGGACGAATCCTTCAGCTGTCGTCCGCACTGGATACAGGTCGGCGCAATAGGTGAAACTCAGGGCTTCGGTAGCAAGGACGTGAGGCGTCGGGTAGCTGCCGTTGCCCAGGAGTTGAACGCCGTCAATGACGAGCGCGGAGTTGCCCGCGTTGTAGACGGGGTTCACCAGGGCGACAGGTATCCGGCTCGAGATTGTGCCGGACATCGCCCCGTTGGTGCCCATCAGGAGCGGCCCGTTGCCCAGGCCGATCGGGCCCCACTCCAGGAAAGCGCCGACGACAAGCAGGACGGCGATAACCGGGATCAGCACCCGGCGATGGCGGTTCCAGCGGGCGCGCAGCGATACGTCGGTGAGCTCGTCAAGCGAGAGCGTGTTCACTGGCTGGCTCCCCCGCTCACCGGTACGTGCAAGTGGCATCACAGTAACTGAAACTGAGCCGATAGCGGAGCGGTGCGTTCGCGGCGGACCGCAGCGCGCCTTCCGGGCGAGCATCGAGCATTCACGTATCGTGCAGCCATGGGTGAATCACCATTGTCGGCCGAGGACATTCGTGCTGCCGCCGAGGTGCACCGTGAGCTTGGGCCCGACTACGGCGACGCTGTGGTGGAGTCGTTTCTGGCCAGGATCGATCAGCACATCGAGGCGCGGGTCGAGCAGCAGCTAGCCAGCAGGACAACATTGCACCGACGGCAGATCGACCCAGCCCGGCTGCGCAAGTACCGCACCGTCCTTGCCGGATTTGTTGCGGGGTCAGTCGTGGCGGGAGTTCCGCTGACCGCACTGGCCTGGGTGACGCGCCAAAATGTCGGGCTTAGCGCCAAACCTCTGCTGTGGATGTGGGTATTGATACTGACTGTCTACGGCCTGGCCGCCTATCGGCTGCGGCGGCGCTAGCGAAGTGCCCCAGCAATACGCGACCTACGAGCAGCAGGACATAGTACGGTTCCCCGATGCCGACCTCGCGGGGATCGCGCGCGCCGCCGGCGCGAAGGCCGCCACCGTTAGACGCACCGGAGACCTGTCAATAGTCGAGGAATGGCTCGCCAATCCCCACGGCCCGCTCGTGCTCGACGTAAAAGTGAACCCAACGATCTGCGCCGAATGGCTCGAGGAAGCGTTCCGCGCGGGATGACCTAGGAGAGAGCCAATGTCCACGACCCAGCCCGCGACCGCCCTGCTCGAAGCCATAAGCAACGGCAGCGTCGAGATCGTCGACTGCACGCAGCCGCTCAGCGAAACGACGCCGGTGATCCAGCTCCTGCTGCCGTTCGCCGAACACTCCCGGCTATCCCGCGAGGAGATCAGCCGGTACGACGACCGCGGTCCGGCCTGGGCCTGGTACACGCTCACGATCGGCGAGCACGTCGGCACCCACCTCGACGCACCGATCCATTGGGTCACCGGCAAGGACGGCGCGGACGTCGGCTCGCTCGGCCCGAGCCAGCTCGTCGGGCCGGCGTGCGTGATCGACAAGACGGCGGAGACCGAGGCCGACAACGGCTACCTGCTGACGGTCGCCGAGCTCGAGGCGTGGGAGGCCGACAACGGCCGGGTCCCGGACGGTGCCTGGGTGCTGCTCCGCACGGGATGGCAGTCGCGCGCGCAGGACCAGGACGCGTTCGCACCGGCGACACCGGACCGCAGACGCCCGGGCCCGACGTCGAGGCTTCACGCTGGCTCGGCCAGCGACGACCGCAAGATCCTCGGGTTCGGCACCGAGACGGTCGGGATCGACGCCGGCGCCGCTCACAGCTTCGATCCGCCGTTCCCGCTCCACAACTTCCTGCTCGGCGCCGGCCGGCTGGGCCTCACGCAGCTCGCGAACCTCGACAAGCTCCCGCTGACCGGCGCGCTGCTCGTGGTCTCACCGCTCCGGCTGGTCGGGGGCACCGGCAGCCCCAGCCGGGTATTCCGGGTCGTGCCTAAGGGATAGGTTCTGGGCCTCGCTGCGCTCGGCGTCCTCCGGATGGAATTGCGGCAGGCCCGTCAGGCGAGGCAAGAATGCCGAGCGGGCCGTCGCGGCAATGCCGGTTTCCGCCCGGCGTCCGTGCCGGGCGGTCGCTGCTTCCGTGGCGGTTGTGGGGCGGGTTGGGTTCTTAACGGCGGGCACCTGGAGGGAGGTGCGTCAGGGTCCGCGCGGATCGACCCGTGCGAGCGACCTGCATGACGCGCCAATTGAGGCGATCCCAGCCGGCCGTGGCCCGTCAGGCATGTGCGGGATGCGCGAGAGGCCACGGCGTCCCCGGCACGCATCAAATGGCCCGTCAGGCATGTCCCGGCTCGGAAAACGGCCCCGGCGGGATCACCAGTCCCACCCTCAGGCTGGTGTGGTGTTCCCGTCGGGAGCGGCCGCGGGTTCCGGAGCATGCAAAACACGGCAATCGGCGCGGTTCGCGCCGGCCGGTGCCGTGCTACGCATGCCATACATGCTTAGTACGGCACGGCCTCGCCGGATCGGCTCCGTTGTCGCGCTATGCATGCCCCGCGCGCCGCGAGCCGCCCCCGGGGGAAACCAGCACCCCCGACCCTCAGATGCCCCTCCGTTCAACCCCGGGTCGCCGCTGCACCGCCCCCGAGGAAACCAGCACCCCACCTCAGGCGCCCGCCGTTATCCGCCGCCTGTCCATGCCCGGACACACCAACGCGACCACCCCACCGGGCGCGGACGCGGGGCGGTCGTGGTCGCGAACAAACCCAAGCAGGCCGCTATCCGGT
>CAWHQU010000017.1:0-19964 GCA_963831615.1 uncultured Actinomycetota bacterium
GCCAGTCACAGCAGCGCCGCCGCAGCGGCCCGGCGGCGGACTTCAGCCGCGTCGCGAGATCGCCAAGAGCAAATCGCACTTCGTCTACGCCGCGAAGACCCGGGAGATCGCTGGTCACCTAGGTGGCCAGAGGCCGCTGTGGAACGCGGCCCACCCCTCGCCCGAGGCCAGAGCCCCGAAGCGTGACGAAATTCCAGACCCCGGTCCTGGGCGGCCCGAACTGTTCCAGACGGAGTGAGGTGCGTGCTCCGGTGTGGGTCTGCGCGCGTCTCCTTCTAGTTGGACACATCCGTACAGCACGAGGCGAATCCGATGTCCGGCGCGAGCCTAAGCCCGGCGACCGCGGCCGCCAGGTCCGCTCGGGAGGCTGGGCGAGTTGAGCGCCATTAGCTCGATAGCCAAGGTCAGTGTGTGGAGAGCCAATCCTCAGCCTCGGCCGTTGCCGCCGCCCGGGACGTAACGCGCAATCGTGTGACGCGAGCAGGCCGGCCGCACGTCGTCGGACCTGAACATCGCCGATCTGGGTGTTCGCCAAATCTCGCTGGTTCCATGCAGGGGAGTCGTAGGATCAGTCAGACGGAGTCAAACGACGTCGATACGACATGCTCCGCGATGGCAAGGCTCGATGTCGCCGCTGGTGACGGGGCGTTTCGGATGAGGATCACGTCTCCGCAGCTCTCAACGGCGAAGTCATCGACCATCTCCCCCGAGCGGCGGACCGCCTGCGCGCGGACGCCGGCCCCAGCTCGGACCATGTCATCGAGCGCCAGATTCGGCAGATAGGTTTGCACCTTGCGGAAATAGCGGTGCTTGAAGGCTGAGGCGAGGAACTCGTCCGCGCCACTGCGCCAGTTATCGCGAGCGAGGTGCCACATTCCCGGCCAAGTAGCGATGTGGACGACATCACGTCCGCTGATCTGCCACCAGCGATAACCCTCAAGTGAGAGAGCCAGGACCGCGTTCGGCCCGACATGCACGCGGCCGCGCACGTCGCGGGTCAGATGAACCCCAAGGAACGGATACCGCGAGTCAGGGACGGGGTAGACCATGCCGCGAATCTGGTCACGTGCGCTGCCGAGCAGCTCGTAGTACTCACCTCTGAACGGAATGACGCGCATATCCGCACTGCCACTGACCTGACCGGCGAAACGATCCCCGTGCAAGCCAGCGCAGACCACAGCCTGGTTGAATCGCCGGGGTGTGCTAGACGCGACGACTGTGACGCCTGCGGCGTTTCGCTCGATCGTGTGCACTTGACTGCGGAGGCGTACTTCTCCGCCCTGGCTCACGATGTCCTGTGCCAGTGCCTGGCACACATCGGCATAGTTCACGGACGCCGTTGTTGGCGAGTGCAAGGCGGAAAGCCCGGCGACGTGCGGTTCGACGTCGGCGATCTCGTTCTTTCCCAATCTGCGGAGCGCAGGAACCCCGCTAAGTTCTGCCCGGGACTGAATACGGTCAAGGGCAGGTAGCTCCGAGACGCTAGTCGCAACGACTAGTTTACCAAGCTCCGCATACGCTATGTCCCGGTCCGCACAGTATTCACGGAGCAGCCCGGCGCCGCGGCGGCACAAACTCGCCTTCAGGCTGCCAGGTGTGTAATAAACGCCGGCATGGACTACTCCGCTGTTGTTGCCGGACTGATGTCTGCCAAACTCCGTTTCCTTTTCGAATACGGTAACGCGCATGCCGGAAAATCGCCGGCCGAGCTCTCGTGCAATCGCGAGACCGACGATGCCACCGCCGATCACGGCTACATCCGTCCGCGTCATGTTGCAAGGCCCGGCGAATCGGCAGCCCGCATCTCCGCTCGGGCTGGCATGTCATTTCGCGCTGGCGCGGCCAAGACCCGGCGTCTGGCTTCTGCAAGTATTCCGCCACAGCCGCCCCGGCAACGAAGCCGCCAGCAGTACTCAGCCAACATCGATGATCTGCTGCACCGTTTCCTGCAGATACGCCCGGCCACGCTGCAGGAACCGAAGCCGGTCGCCCCAGTATGACTCTATGACCACAGGGCCTGTAAAGCCCGCGTTGAGCAAGCAGCTCAGCGCGAAGCGGTAGTCAATAACTCCGTCCTCAAGCTGCGACGGGTGCGTGGCAACAATCCCGCTGGGATGCTCGAGGCGAAGGTTGTTTTTGACGTGCCAGTACGTCGTTCTCGGGGCCACCGCCAGGAGCGTTTCGTACCATGGCTCGATCATCGGGACGCTCACGCGCGTCAGGTTTCCCAGGTCCGGGTTGACGCCTAGGTTCTCGGCATCAGTCATGTCCAGCAACGTCAGCACGCGAGATGCGCGGTCGACAATTGAGTTCTCATTCATCTCGACGACAACTCGGAGCCCGGCGTCGGCCGCCCGGGCGCACAATTCCCGCAGAGCCACGCTCGTCGCGCTCATCTCTACCTCATCGTCGGCGAGCGTGCGCGGCGGGCCCAGAACGAGACGTTCGGAGCCCGGTTGGCTCCCATGCGATGAAGCCCGACGCACAGGGTCTGGGCCCCGAGCCGCACCGCGACCGACAATGCCTGCGCAGCCCCGCTGAGACCGAGCGTGCTCAGGCCAACGACTGTCAGGCCATTTTCGCTGATCACGCGCGCGAACCTCTCTATTTCCGCGTCGCCCATCGACGTCGAGTTGACCCAGATGTCGCTGAGCTCGATGCTGGAGAATCCCGCCCAGTGCAGCGATGCCAGCCCGGCCTGGATGTCGTCGGCTGTCGGCGGGCCGGGCGGGGGCGCGCTGCCCGGCGGGGGCACCAGCGCTCCCGTAGTCGCAGCGATTGTCATTTCTGGCGATGCCACCATAACGCCTTTCAGAGAATCGCGATCGGGCGGATCATCGATCCGGTGGCGCCGCGGATTTTCAGCGGCAGGGCAATCAGGCAGAATTCATATACCTGCAGGTTCGCGAGTTCCTCGCAATTGACCATTTCGAGGATGTAGATGCCACGCTCGACGAGGAGTTCTATATGAACTGGATGCGGGTTTCCCGGTGTTGTTGACGGGAGATTCTCCACGCAACCGCCGTCAGATCCGATGACGACAGCGCCCTGGTCAGCTAGGAATCTGGCGCCGCCCAGGTCGATTCCGGCATGGAGGTGCTCCTCAGCCTGCGACCGGTCCGGCCATCCGCGCAACTGCCCGGTGCGCACGATGACGCTGTCGCCGGGCTTCAGTGTCGTTCCCTGTTTCGCTAGCGCTGCCTGAAGCTGGCTGGCCGTGACTGGCTGGTGCGCCGCGAGCCCGTCGAGGTTCATCGATCTGGGAACGTCGATCAGAACGCCGCGGGTCATCAGCGCGGGCATTTTTGAGGCGTCATTTTTCATCGGACCGAAGTCGCCGAGGTCTGAGCTTGCGTTGCCGCCGAACCAGTGATCGTCTTCGCCCACGGTGATGTGAGCCAGGGCGTCCATGTGAGTTCCGGTGTGGGTGGTGGCAATGATTACTTCGCTCAGCCAGCCGAAGTTCACCGTGTTGTCGGTGAGCCAGGGCTGGTCAGCCTGGTTCCTGAGCCCTTGCGGGGTACGGTGCGTGATGACCTGAAACGGCACGTGCGCCGGGCCCTGAGGCATACCCGGGAAGCGGGTCACTTCCAGGTCCACTATCTGCCCGCGGCGGACCAGACTCAGAGCGCTGAGAACGCTCTCAGCACTTATGCCGTGAGCTGGCGGCTCCATCACCGGTCGCTGCTGTGACCCGGACGCTGTCAATGCTTGTCACCGCGCATTCGCTCGCTTTCGACGTTGTGCACGTGAACGTGGGTACCAGCCTGGATCGGCGTAGTTGCGGCGCCGATCTGCGTGGCGTACTTGTACACTGGATCGCCTTGCGCCACGTCGCGGAGCGCGACCTTGTGGCCCTTCGGGACGGCTTGCAGGACCTCCAGCACTCCGCCGTTGAGATCGATCTGATCTCCGGCCGCCAGGTCGCCGAGCGCGATTGCCACGGAGTCATCAGCCGCGAGGACCAGGAGACGCGCTGACGGTTCAGGTGTCATAGCGAGCTCCATCGCTTCGGGATGGCGAATTCACGGTGCCGGCCGCGCTCGGAACCCGTGAGCTCGCCGTCCGCGGCCCTCAGGACCGCGTCGTAGATCTGCTGGCCGACGTCGTCGACGGTGGCGCGGCCGGTGAGAATCGTCCCGGCATCAATATCGATGTGCTCAGCCATGAGTGCCGCCATCTCACTATTGGTGGCAATCTTCAGCACCGGCATCACCGGGGATCCCGTTGGCGTGCCGCGTCCGGTCGTGAAGCACACCATCTGAACGCCCGCGGCGGCAAAGCCCGTCAGCTGCTCGATGTCCTGGCCGGGGGTGTCCATAAACACCAGGCCGTGCTTGCTGGGCGGCTGCCCGAACGAGACCACCTCCCGCAGCGGCGTGCTTCCGCCCTTTTGTATCGACCCTAGGCTCTTCTCCTCGATGGTGGTGAGGCCGCCGGCCTGATTGCCGGGCGTTGGCTGCGCACCGCGCGCCTCCGTCCCTGACAGGTCCGTCAGGGCTTCCCACTGCTCGACCACCGCCAGCAGTGCCCGCGCTACGGCCGGATCAGCTGCCCTTTCGGCCAGGAGATGCTCCGCGCCGATCATCTCGGGGCTTTCGCCGAGGACCACGGTCGCTCCATCGGCAACCAGGCGGTCAGCCGCGCGGCCAAGCGCGGGATTTGCGCTGATGCCCGACCAGGCATCGGAGCCGCCGCACTCAAGGCCGATGACCAGGCTGCTGAGAGGCTGCCAGGTCGGTTCGTGCCGGGCAAGATCTGCGGTCATGCCGGTCGCCACGTCGGCAACCCGGTCGAAGGTGGCGGTCACGCCGCCCCATTGCTGGATGCGCACCAGCTCGCACGGGCGGCCGCTGGCCGCGATGTACTCGAGCAGTTCCTCGGCGCGGTTGGTCTCACAGCCCAGGCTGACGAGGACGACAGCACCGACGTTCGGATTGGTCGCGACGCCGCGCAGTATCGAGCGCGTCAACTCCAGGTCATCGCCGATCTGGGCACAGCCATGCTGGTGCGTGACCAGGGCAAACTCATGACCGGTCCGGTCGAGGCGTTCGATCACTGCGTTCGCGCAAACAACCGTCGGCAGAATAAGCACATGATTGCGGACACCTGGCCGGGATTCATTACGCGGATAGCCCAGGAAGCCTTTCGGAGTCATTTTCGAATCATCCTTCTCACGATCGGTAGTGCCTACGCAGCTCCGCAGAGGCAACGGCAACGTTGCATTTCTCGTTTGCTGATATGAGGAAAGGACCTAGCCCTAAAGTCTCGCGATGCGATCTGCCGACTCAATCGACGGCACCCGGCTCGGTTCAGAATCTGCGTGAGCGGCCGCCGGTTCCGGCCAGGACTCTAAGGAAGCGCCAAGCCGCTTCGACATTCCGGCCGCACCGTCGGTAACGATTTCGCGGCACTCAACGCGCTTGCCCGGCGTCATCCGGTCGCTGGGCACGCTGATGCTGATCGCCGCGACCACCTGACCGACAGCGTCCGTCACCGCCGCCGCGACACAGCGCACGTCGTCGTTGGACTCACAATCGTCAAAGGCATAGCCATCACGCCGGATGCCTTCGAGTTCCCGCCGGAGCACTTCTGGGTCGGTAATGGAGTTCGCCGTGAGACCTTCGAGGACGACATCGCGGAGGAGTTCATCAAGTTCGGCGCCGGAAAGCGCGGCCAGCAGCACCTTGCCGACTCCGGTCACGTGCGCGGGCAGCCGGCGGCCTACCGCCGAGACCAGCCTGACCTGCCGGGACGATGGCTCAGCCTTCGCGATGTAAATGACATGACGTCCGTCGAGGATGGCGACCTGAGCGGTCTCCGATGACGCCTCGCTCACGGACGTTGCCGCCGCCTGTGCGAGTCGGCCAAGGTCGACTGTCTCGGAGTACGCCGTCCCGAGTACGAGTAGCAGAGGGCCGAGGGTTACATCGCCGGTGGCGGAGACGTCGATCATCCGGCGACTCCGCAACGTATTTACAAGTTCATATGTGGCACTGCGTGGCAAGGATAGAAGCGCGGCGATTTCGGTAATCCGCATCGGCCGCCGTTCCGATGCGAGCAACTGAACGACGCTCAATCCCCTTGCAAGCGCGGGCACTTCCCTCATGGGCACAATTCTACATCCTCTGGTGTTTGATGGACTTGCCTGCTGTTGGCGAAGAGATAAAGGCCAGCGCCCGCGGTAAGCCGGGTGCCGCGCCAGTCCGGCCCGCCCGCGTGAACCTACGGGCGCGCAGGCCGCTCCTTTGACCATCGACCGGCATTCGCCCTCCGGGGTCATCGTCTATCCCCGACTACCGCGCCCGTGGCGACAGTGAGCGGAGCGTGCGTTCCGTACGAACGCCGGTGGTAGGTCAGTGGCGGAGCGGGCTCGCTGCTGGCCGCATCGACGCCGCCGAGCACCAGCAGGTGATCGCCTCCCGGCACGAACCGCTCGACCGAGCACGCCACCCACCCAGCGCTGCCAACCAGGTACGGGAGACCGTCGCGCAGCTGCCAGGCAGCTTCCCCGAATCGGTCACCACCCTTCCGGGAGAACCGGGTGGCCATCGGGCCCTGGCTCTGTGCCAGGAGATTGATTCCGAACCGTCTTGTCGTGCGAAGACAGGCGAGCAGGTCGGACGACCGATCCAGGGAGATCAAGACCATCGGCGGGCTCATCGAGAGGGACAGAAATGCGCTGACGGTCGTCGCGTGCGGCCGTTCGCCGAGTAGCGCGGACACGATGGCTACGGGCGTGCAGATGGAACTCATGACCTCGCGGAACTCGTCCGGCTCCACAGTTTCGCGCACCTGTCGGTGCCCGGTCGTATCGGCAGGGGCCGCTTGCCTGGTCATCAGCGCACCGTCCGTCCCGGTCATGTCCCGTTACCGACCTTGGCCTCGCGCAGCATCGGCGCGACAACACGGCCTACCTCGTCATGCATGGCCACCATGAGCCCGCGGTCCTGGGGGTGGAAGGTCAGCAGGACGTTCCCGGCTCCGGTCGCCTGGCATTCCCCGATCAGTCGCTCCGCGACTTGCTCAGCCGTACCGGCCACGAACTCGTCCTCTGAGACCTTGAACCGGGTGCCTGCGTCGCGTAGGCGACGTGCCTCGCCTTCCGCCTGGATGACCGTGGCGTATCCCTCCTTGGCGATACGCGTGGCCTCCGACTGGGATGTTCCCTCCGGGACGATGGCCACCTGCCGCCTGATGGCAAGGTGGTCGGGTCCCACCTCCCTGCCGTTGGCGAGCGCTTCATGCCGGTAGGAATTGAACAGCTCGCCGATCCGGGCGGTGTCAAAGAAGCCCAGGCACAGCTTATGGCCGCGTGCGCCCGAGCGCCGCGCCGAGGAGTCGCTGACGGCAGCCGTCCAGAGCGAGGGCGCGGGCTGGTACAGCGTGGGGCTGAGCCGGGCGTCCTCAAGGTTGAAGTGCTTGCCATGATGCGTGACGACGCGATGGTCGAAGGCGGCGTCGAGCACGTCGAGGATCTCCGCGTGGATTTCCTGGGCCACCGCAGGGTCAAGGCCAGCGAATTCGAGCTCGGGGGCTATGCCTGAGACAACTCCCATCTCCAGCCGCCCGTGCGTCAGGTGATCGAGCATGGCGAACTCTTCGAATACACGCCACGGTGTCGCGTAGGGTGTAACAGTTCCCAGCGCGCCGAGACGCATGGTGGAGGTCCGGCCGGCCATATACGCGATGATCAGATTCGGTGACGGGCTGTAGGTCGGGCCGAAATGGTGCTCGCTGAAGAAGATTCCTTCGAATCCCCGGGCTTCGTCACCAGTCCAGAGATCAAGATACCAGTCAAATTGGTCGTTGACCTTTTTAGGGTCTTCACGTGCCTCCAGGTCGTGCACGGAGTGGAAGAACTCAAATAGCCATGGCTTGATCATGGGTCTCCTTCAGCCGAGCGCCCGCGGATGGGTCGGGCGCTGCCGGATCGCTGGTGATGGCCGAGGACACAGGCAGGGCGAGCCCTGGGGCTCCCAGCTTCGATGTCTCGAATTGCGCGCCGCTGCGCGCCAGGAGCTCGAGGCCAAGGCGAGCCCTGCGAACGCGCTCGCGGGACAGGTCCAGGACGAGATTGGTCAGGTGCTGACCAGACGGATAGACATCCGGCCCGTTGCGGATCCCGAACTTAAGGTAAACAGGAGCGGCTATCCGGATGAGCTCGGGTATCTGGTGCATGTGAATGTACCCGCCGAGATTGCTCGGAGCCTCGATGTATATGTCGAGCGGGATGTCGACGGCCGCGCGGATCGCCGCGAGTTGCGGCAGGCTCAGGTCTGTCGGGACGTTAAGAGTGCTGGCCCCCATGTCCTCCAGAACCCGCGCGCTGGCGGGATTCGCGGCCGGCAGCATGACGGATACCTTGCACTGCATGTCCGGAGGCAGCGCGCCGTCAGCGCGGAGCTTGCTGAAGATACTGAGTACCCCGATGTCAGCGACCAGGACGCTCCGCACGCCGTGTGCCGCGGCGCGCTCGATGTCGGCGATGACGTCGAGGACCTGATCCTGTCCTCGCGCCGCCGGTGCCAGGACACCGCCGGCATCTGTATGTGCCATGGCAGAAGCCACCCAGCCGGCATTGGGCCGGGCGAACATCGACAGTTCGACCGGTACCGAGGCTGCGAGGTCCACAAACTCGTCCAGCTCAGCGTCGGTTGTCATGAAGACGCCCGAGCCCTGTGACACACGGTGCACGGGCACGTCAAGACTGTCGCCTTGTTCCAGCACGGCCGTCAGCGCCTGTGGACCCTCCACGCTCGGGATTTCAACGCGGTAGTGAGCTCCGTCGGGGAACCGCTTGTCCGAGGTCGGAAGCGAGTGCAAGTCCCCGGTCGGCAGTCCCATCTCCGCGAGAGCGCGGGCTGCGACGTCTGTCATGAGGGTCTCTTCCTCCTTGCAACCTAGATGCACGGACCTGAGTAGCTTGGTCGTCTGACATACCGGAACACCATCCGCTATAGCAGACACAGCGAACATAACCTAGGCCAAGGACGGGCGCAACCCCCACGCTGCGGGACGTAGGGCAGCACCCTCGGGCGATCCGTCAGGAACCCTCTAGCACGCACGATGTCGGTTTAGTGAAATCTTTGTTACAGACACCTGTTGATTCTGCCCAGAAACGGAGGTACCTTGACGTCTGGTAAGTCAGAGAGCTGTCTGGTATATCAGACGGCTTTTGGCACTCGAAGTCCCGCGGCAGAACGGAGGACGGCGTTGAAGACGGCCACGGCCCGACTGCTCGTCGACTGCCGGAACAAGCTGGGCGAGTGCTGCCTCTGGGACGACGAATCGGGTCGCCTGCTGTGGGTCGACATCGAGGCCGGCCAGGTCTGGGCGAGAGATCATGCATCCGGAACGGTTCAGTACCGGCAGATGCCCGAGCGCATCGGCGGCATCGGGCTTCGCCGCTCCGGCGGGCTCGTCGCCGCGCTGGAGTCCGGATTCGCCTACGTGGACCTCCGGGACGGGTCCGTCACAAGACTCGGCTACGTACGCACCCCCCCGGCCCAGATCCGGCTGAATGACAGCCGCGTCGACCGCCAGGGTCGCTTCCTCAGCGGTGCGATGGACGAGTCGCCTGAGCGAACGAAAGCAGCCTCGGTCTTCCGGCTCGACCCTGACCTGACCGTGCACCGCATCATCGACGGAGTCGGCGTCTCTAACAGCATCTGCTTCTCACCCGCCGGCGAGACCATGTACTTCGCCGACACGCCGACTGGTGAGATCCGGTCCTACTCCTACGACGTCGAGGCCGGCGTTCCCGCCGACCCCAGACTCTTCGCCCGCTCCCAGCCAGGGCCTCCCGACGGCTCAACCGTCGACGAGCAAGGCTTCGTCTGGAATGCACAGTTCGGCGGCGGGCGGGTCGTCCGCTATGACACAGACGGCTACATCGACAAGGTCATCGAACTGCCCGTCTCACATCCGACGTGCGTCTGCCTCGGCGGGCCCGGGCTTCGCACGCTGATCGTCACCTCCGCGCGGATTGAGCTCGGCGAAAGCGAGCTGAGAAACCAGCCGCACGCAGGAGGAGTTTTTGCCGTGGACGTTGATGTACCCGGCATACCCGAAAGCCGCTTTGCCGGATGACGGGCACAGGCTCCGGCCGGCCATTTCAGGCCCTAGGAGGTACACCACGCCCGCACGAGCGGCAGCCAGAATGCGCGATCACTGTCTAGCTCCACATCCACAATCGCAGGAGAGATGCATGCGCTATCCACAGGTCTCCAGAACTCGCTCGACGCTCACAGGAATAGCTGCGTTGCTAGCCGCCGCAGGGCTGTGCGCATGCTCCGGCTCGTCAGCACCGAGCTCGTCCGCATCAAATACGACTGGCACCAGTACCGGAGATGCCACGTCGTCATCGTGCGGTCAGATTCCGTTGCCTGCTCCAGCCACGACGGGTAACGTCCTGGCGGACATCCCGGCTTCCTACCGGTCCGCGTACAGTGCCTTCGACGGGCCGCTCGGGCCGAGCCCGTGGCGCGACTGGAAGCCGTCTAAGAAGACTGGTTTCACCGTCGCGATCCTGTGGGGCGCGCTCAACACGAGTTCCCAGATCGCGTTCGTCGATGCCGCTAAAGCAGATCTTAAGAAATATCCTCAGGTCACGAAGGTTATCCTCGAGACGGCGACAAACAATGACGTGACCCAGCAGATTCAGCTGTTTAATTCCCTCGTCGCGCAAAAGCCCAGCATCATTATTCTCGAGCCCGAGTCCTCGACAGCATTCGTCGCGCCGATTAACGCGGCCGCCAAGCAGGGAATACCAACCATCACTCCCATCAGCACAACGCCCACCCTGAATGCCGTGAGCGTTGAGGGCAATAATTATCTCGCTGGCGCCGACGTGACCGCGGGACTCGTCAAGATTATGCATGACAGCGGAAACGTCCTGGCGATGCACTCGATCCCCAGCACGTCCCTGGACGCCGATGAGTTCGCCGGCTTCAACGCCGTCCTCAGCCACTGCCCGAACGTCAAGGTTGTCGGCAGCCTGACCGGCCAGTTCTCCTCGAGCGTCGCTAAGTCAGCGACCCTCTCGTTCCTGGCGACTCACCCCAGCACTCAGATCAAAGGCGTCTTCCAGGCGGGGGGGAGCATGTCCGCTGGCATGATCAGCGCCTTCCAGAGCGCTCACCTCACGGTGCCGCCGGTCACCGAGCTCGGCGACACTCAGGCAGACCTGGGCTACTGGCTTGCAAACGACAGCCACTACCAGACAGTCGGCGCGGAACTCACGCAGGACTCCATCGCGCAAGCGTCGGTCAGCATCGCAGTGCGGATGCTCGAAGGCCAAGGACTGCTGATCAGCGCCGTCGTCGCCCCGCTGCCTCTGGTCACCAACGCCAACATCGCCGACTGGGCATCGCCGTCCTGGAACCTCAACTCTGACGGCGATGCGCCTGGCCCGGCGTCCAACACCTTCCTCAATGACAACTATCTGAACGGGCTGTTTGCCCATGGCAGCACGCCGAAGTAGCGTGCGCGCCGTAAGCCATAGCAGACATTCGAAGTGAACCGGCGGTAAACATGGCAGAGGCTGACTCAGTCACACTCAGCGTTACCGGGCTTGCCAAGTCATTCGGACCCACTCAGGCTCTCCGTGCCTGCTCGCTCGACCTGCTCGCAGGAGAAATCCACACCGTTCAGGGCGAGAACGGGTCAGGCAAGAGCACGCTGGTGAAGATTCTGGCTGGAGTGCATGCGCCCGATCGCGGCCAGGTACTAGTCGGTGGGCTCTCAGTGCCGCTCAATTCACCACAGGCGGCACTGAGAGCCGGCATTGCGACAGTATTCCAGGAGGTGCTGGTAGCAGCGCCTCGTTCGGTGCTGGAGAACGTCTGGCTCGGAAGCGACGATCTGTTCAGGTCGCGGATCGCGCGCACCGAGCGACTGAACACAGCGGAACAGCTTCTCGGCGAACTCCTGGAGACGCCCCCTTCGCTGTCCGTTCCCGTCGAGGCTCTATCACTGAGCGATCGGCAGGCATGCTGCATCGTGCGGGCGCTCGTGCGGCGGCCGAAAATACTGATTCTGGACGAGGCGACGTCGGCCCTGGATATGGCGACGCGCGATCGCCTATTCGCTCTCTTGCGCCGCCTGGCATCGACGGGCGTCAGCGCGCTGTTCATCTCCCATCGGATGGATGAGGTCCAGGAGATCTCAGACAAGGTCACCGTCATGCGCTCCGGCGAGAGCGTAGCGACTCTGGACGTCAACGATGCGAATCCGCAGGTACTGGTGAGGCTCATGACAGGCGCGGAGAAGCAAGCCAGTTGGCGCCGGACGGCGCCGGGCCGACCGACCGGTGAACGAGGCACCTGTCCTGCTCAGCATGAGCGACGTCGTGCTCCGGACGGGAGCCAGACCCTTCAGCATGGAGATCCGAGCCGGGGAGGTCGTCGGCCTGGCAGGTCTGGAAGGCCAGGGCCAGGAGCGCCTGCTCCGGGTTCTGCGCGGTGAGCCCGCGATCGCGGGAAACGTCGCCGTCACCGACGGCGACGGCGAAAGACCACTGCGCTCGGCTCGCGACGCCTCAAGGCACGGAATCCAGTACGTCCCGCGAGAACGCAAGGCCGAGTCGCTATTCGGTCCGCTTTCGATCCTCGACAACTTCACCCTGCCGACCCTGCGGCAGGACACGATCGCAGGGCTGATCAGCAACGCGAAGTCGCGAGCCCGTTTCGTCGAGTACGCGAAACGGCTCGGGATCCAATACGGAAGCCCTCGCAATCCGGTATCGACGCTGAGCGGCGGAAACCAGCAGAAGGTCGTCATGGCACGCTGGCTTGCCGCCAGACCACGCGTCTTGCTCCTGAACGACCCCACCCGAGGCGTCGACCTGCACACCAAGCATGATCTCTACGCGCTTTTCGACAGGCTCGCCAATGAAGGTCTCGCAGTCGTCATGATCTCGACTGAGGTGGACGAGCACATTTCCCTGATGGACCGAGTGCTCGTTCTCAGGAACCACGAGGTGTTCTGCGAATTGCCGCATCACCAGCTGTCCCGTGCCACGCTCGTGGCAAGCTTCTTCGGACAAGAGGTCGAACATGACGCCGCGAATGCCTAGCGCGCTGAGCTCGGCCTTCAGATTCCATCCCTCCACCAGATTCGTGCTTGTCCTGGCCGCAGTCCTGCTGGCGGTCAATATCGGCCTTCGACCGAGCTTCGGTTCGCCCGCGAACTGGCCAGCGACGCTGGGTGCGTTCGCGCCCTTCGCGATCGCGGCGATGGCCAGCACTCCGGCAATTGTCAGCGGCGGCGGGGGCATCGACCTGTCCATCAGCCCGCTCATGACGATGATCAATATCCTCTTCGTCAAATGGATGCTGCCGCACAGTCTCGGCTCGCCAATCGTTGCTATCCCGTTCATGATCGTGCTGGGACTGCTCGTCGGCACCATCAGCGGTCTGGTCATCGCCTACCTGCGATATCCGCCGGTCATAACAACTTTGTCAGTTAACTTCATCCTCACTGGGCTCGCGCTGGAAGTAGCACCGCTGGCAGTTTCTGCACCCAAGAACTGGACCATCAACCTGGCACAATCCGTCGGTCCGATCCCCGGCGGGCTGATTACAATGGCCATACCTATAGCGATCTGGCTCGTTCTCAAGCGCACACCGTATTACCGGGCGCTCTTCGCGGTCGGCGCCGACGAAGTGGCCGCATACTCGGCCGGCGTCAACGTGTCCCGCGTCCGGATCATCGCCTACGCACTTGGCGGGGCATTCGCCGGCGTCGGCGCGATCGCGGTCACCGCTCTCCTGCAAGACGCCGATCCCACGCAGGCGAGCCAGTACACCCTGCTTGCCATCGCCGCCGTCGCACTGGGCGGCACCACTCTGGCCGGCGGCCGCGGAAGCCTACGCGGCTCGATCCTCGGAGCCGCGTCAATCTACCTGCTGCAGAACGTGCTGACGCTGCTGAACGTACCAGCGACCTGGCTGGGCTCCGCCTACGGCACCCTGCTTCTGGTGGCCGTCATCATCGGTGCGCTAGCCGTAAAGCGCCGCGTTCGCAAGGAGGCGCTGGCATGAGCTCCCGTCTAGATGATCCCGCGACCATCGAGCACTTCCGGCCCCCTGCCGACCTGCGCTCCGGCTGGCATGCTTACCGCGCCCTGCAGGCACGGTATCCGGTACTGCAGGTCCTGGCACTGGTCATCTTGTTCGGGTATGGAGCGCTCCTCACTCCCGGCTTCACCAGCGCCTTCAGTCTCCGGACCATGCTCGTACTGGCGTCGCTGCTCGGACTGGTGGCATTCGGCCAGACGCTTGTCGTACTGCTGGGAGGCATCGACCTTTCGGGACCGGCCTATATCGTCCTCGGCGCAACGCTGATCACCGAGCTGACCGGCCTCCATCACTGGCCCACCGCGGCGGTGGTGTCGCTCATCGTCGTGCTCGGCGCGATACTCGGCGGCCTCAGCGGCTGGATCTGTTACCGGTTCTCGATCCACCCGCTGATCGTGACGCTGGGCATGGGCTCTGTCGTCGCCGGTGCGACGATCGGGTGGACCGACGCCAACATCACCGGCGCGGCTCCAGCCACCCTGGGCCGGCTCGCCCTGCCCTTCAGTGACACCTTCGGACTGCCGATCCCGCCGACCGTGGCGATCTGGGCAGTCGTGGCTGTCATAGCGGGAATCCTGCTGAAGCGCACGATCTATGGCCGTCGGCTCTACGCATCTGGCCTGAGCCGGCGGGCCGCCGACCTCGCGCTGGTGCCAACCCGGGGCATCTGGATTAGCGTGTTCGCGGTCAGCGCCGTCATGGCAGCTCTCGGCGGCCTGCTCATCGTCGGATTCTCCGGTACGGCTGATTCCACCCTCGGCGATCCCTATCTCTTCGAGGGCATCGCAGCGGTGATTCTCGGCGGCGCAGCGCCGTTGATCGGAGCAGTCTCCTACTGGCGCACAGTTCTCGGCGCTCTGATCTACACGGTGCTGAGCACCCTTCTGATCGGCCACGGTCTCAGCTACGCGGCCCAGCAGGTGGCCTTCGGCATTCTGATTCTGCTAGCGCTGGGCTTGTACGGCCGCGAAGCACGCATCCGAGACAGGGTCTAGCCGGAGGAACCCGTCGCCGAGACGTCCGCCCGCAGGCGGTAGTCATCCCAAGCCAGGCAACTCAATCCATCACGTGAGGAAGAGCGAAGTGAACACACCCCCGGCCGACGGCCGCTTCACCGCGAAAACGGTCATCATCACGGGTGCAGCGAGCGGAATTGGCCGGGCGACCGCGCTCAGGTTCGCGGCTGAGGGCGCCGATCTCGCGCTGACGGATGTCCAGGGCGACGTGCTGGAAGACTTGGCGGCCGAGCTGCGCGCGTCACCGGTCAATGTCGTCACCTGCGCTGGCGACATCGTCGATCCCGCGACGATCGGCGAGCTGGTCGCGCGCGCCGAGGCGGCGTACGGCCGCATCGACGTCCTGGTCAACAACGTGGGGATCCTCGTGCTGAAGTCCCTGGCCGACACGACGCTCGAGGATTTCGACCAGCTGATGCATGTGAACTGCTACTCCCACCTCCTGGGAATTCAGGCGACGACGCCGGCCATGCTGCGCGGTGGCAGCGGCGCTATCGTCAACGTCGCGTCTGTCGGCGGACTCGTGGCGCTGCCCAATGTCTCGGCCTACGGCCCGTCCAAGGCAGCAGTCATCGGCCTGACCCGCGCCGCGGCCGCCGAGTACGCTCCGCAGATCCGATGCAACGCCGTCTGTCCCGGCGGCGTCGACACCGACATGGCGCGAGGCCACATGGCCAGCTTCGATGACAAGCTGGAGGCGGAGCGCAAGCTTACCGGCCGCCAGATGATTCCGAGATACGCACGGCCCGAGGAAATTGCCTCCGTCATCGCCTATCTCAGCAGTAATGAAGCATCTTTCGTCACCGGCTCGATAGTTGCAGCCGACGCCGGACATTCGGCATGGTGATGGCGCGGGGTGTCAGCACCCCGCAGCGCGGGCTTTCTCTGCGACCAGTGCCCGAACCGGGGATGGCAGCCTCAGTGCCGTCGCGTACGCGACCCGAGTGCCTGTCTTCAGCCTGCCTGTCCCAAGCCGCACCGGCCGACAGAGCGAACGCTGGGTAGCCCGGCAAGCCGCTTCAGGCCCCGAATGACCGTGGATCAATGAGGGAGGACTGATGGATCTCGGAATTGCTGGCCGCTGGGCGATCGTCTGCGGCTCGAGCCAGGGGCTCGGCAAGGCCTGCGCCGCGGCGCTGGCTGCCGAGGGCGTGAATGTGGTGGTCAACGGCCGCGATGCCGACAAGCTCCGTCGCACGGCCGAGGAGATCCGCAAACTCGGCCCAGGTCAGGTCGCCGAGGTAGCTTCCGATATCACTGCGCCGGGAGGCAGAGAGGAGCTCCTGGCAGCGTGCACCGAACCAGACATCCTGGTCACCAACAATTCCGGCCCGCGTCCCGGCAACCTGGACGACATCACCGAGGACGACCTTACGCATGCACTTCAGCTGCACTACTACACGCCCATCGCCTTGCTTAGAGCCGTGCTGCCGGGCATGCGCGCGCGAAGGTTCGGAAGGATCGTCAACATCACCTCCGCGATGGTCACAACGCCGCGGGCCGGAATGGTAGCTTCCGCCGGCGCGCGGACCGGGCTCACGGCCGTCATGAAGGCAGTCTCGCGCGACGTGGTCGCTGACAATGTCACCGTCAATTTCCTGCTACCAGAACGAATAGACTCACCTCGCCAAGTCGAGGTCGCGCGCTTCCAGATGGAACGCTCCGGCATCAGCTATGAGGAGGCGCGCCGCCAGCAGGCAGCGTCCATCGCTGCCGGGCGCCACGGCACGGTTGGCGAGTTCGGCGCTGCCTGCGCGTTTCTATGCAGCGTGCCCGCCGCCTTCATCTCCGGCCAGAACTTGCATCTCGACGGCGGCAGCTACCCGGGACTGGTCTGAAAGGCACTGTGACAGCATTATGAAAGAAATGTATGAGGCCCCGGAGACCATTCACCACATGCTCTTCCAGACCTGGGCGCTGCTGTACAGCCTGAGGCCGGAGCAGCGCTCTTGCGCTGAGTACCCGATGGATGATCCCAGGCGCCTGGACTGGGACTTCATCCCGAAGCCAGACAGAACCGGAATACCGCTGGCGGATCTCAACCGCCACCAGCGGGTACTGGCGCAATGCCTGCTGCGCACCGGAACCAGCCTGACCGGCTACACCAAACTGCTCGGCATCATGGCGATGGAAAATGTCCTGCGAGACCTCGAAACCGGCCGGCACGGTGTGATCGCCGGGGACTTCCGTAATCAGGACCTCTATTACCTCAGCTTCTACGGCCGACCCGGCTTCGAGGACACGTGGGGATGGCGGATCCTCGGGCACCACATCTGCATCTGCTACACGATCATCGATCAGCGATACCTCACCGTCACCCCCTGCAATATGGGAGCACAGCCCGCATCCGCGGGCGTGCTGAATCCGCTGGCCGACGACGAGCAGCTAGCTTTCGAACTTCTGCACGGCATGCCAGCGCAGCTTCGCGACAGGGCTGTCATCCACCCTGTGGCGCCGGCTGACTACGCGACGCGCCAGGTGCCTTTTATCGGCAAGGTCGAGTATCCAGATTACGTCGACCTCGGGATGCCTTCTTACCAGATCACCGATGCCGACAGGGCAGCTCTCGCCTTTGCCAAGGACTCCCCCAAAGGCGTCTCCGGCGCGGATCTGACATCGGGCCTAGCGCAGAAGCTAACGGAGCTCATTCACTGTTATCTTGACAGGGTTCCGGCGGAAGTCGCGGCGGGATATAAAGCCCGCCTGGACCGCGAATCGCTCGCGGCAGCGTGGTTTTGCTGGGCCGGCGGCCCGGAACGCGGCACCAGCCACTATTACCGAGTCCAGACGCCCAGTATCCTTATCGAATTCGACAACGCGATCGACAGCGGCAACCACATACATTCCGTCTGGCGCGACTACCGGAACGATCTCGGGCATGACCTCCTGCTCGATCATTACGAGCGCGAGGCTCGCACGGGGCACCATCTTGCGACGCGCCTGACCTCGACGGTGCCGGCAGACGAATGACCCGGCCGGCAGCTAGAACTCAGCCGGCTAATCAATAAAGGAGAGCGGCATGCGCCTGGTGACATACCAGCAGCCCGGTGAGCCGGCCCGGTTCGGCGTCGTAGCCGGTGACGGGGTAATTGACCTGTCCTCCCGAACGGCCGGTGAGGTGACAAGCCTGCGGAGCCTCCTGGCTCATGACCAGCTCGCGGTAGCGAGAGATGCGGCCACCGCCTCACCCGATGTGCCACTGGCACAGGTGACACTGCTTCCTCCGATACCCGATGCACAGAAGGTCCTGGCCATCGGGCTGAACTACGCGGATCACCGCGCCGAGGGCGGAGCACCGGAAGCCGCGTACCCAACTGTGTTCACCCGGTTTCCCGACAGTCATGTCGGTCACGGTGCAGCCCTACGCAAACCCGGCGCTACCGAGCAGTTCGACTACGAAGGCGAACTGGCAGTGGTCATCGGCAGGCGCTGCTTTGAGGCGGACCGCTCAGAAGCGATGTCCTATGTTGCGGGCTACTCTGCCTACAACGACGGCTCGGCGCGCGACTGGCAGCGGCACACCAGTCAGTTCATCCCCGGCAAGAATTTCTATCACTCCGGGGCGTTCGGGCCATGGCTGGTCACCGCCGACGAGGTCCAAGACATCACCGCTCAGCGAATCCAGACCAGGCTCAACGGAGTGATAGTCCAGCAAGCGGCGATCAGCGAAATGATCTTCGACATCCCCGCTCTTATCAGCTATATCTCGACCTTCACCCCCCTCGCTCCCGGAGATGTGATAGTCACGGGAACCCCCGCAGGCGTCGGCATCTTCCGCCAGCCGCCGCTCACTCTGCAGGCCGGGGACATCGTCGAGGTAGAGATCTCTGCGGTCGGGTTGCTCCGGAATCCGGTCGCAGCACAGGATGACGTCACCGATCGGCTCCTTCCGGCCTGACGCATTCTGCCGTCCGAGGAGGCTTTGTGATTGTTCCCACGCCCGCGCCGACGACGCGCCAAGCTCTCGATGAAGTCCTGGCCGCGGCCGACTCGGCCCGTCGGCCATGGGCGCGGCGTGATGGCGCGCAGCGGGCCGCTATCTTGCGTGCCCTAGCTGCCGCCCTTGAAGGCCGGCGCGCGGATGCTGATTCCGATCGCCATCGACGAGACGCACCTGCCCGCGGAACGGCTAGGCGGCGAGCTGGCTCGCACTGCTTTTCAGCTGCGTCTGCACGCCGACGAGATCGAGACAGGCCGGCCACTCGATATCCGTATCGACCACGCCGACCAGAGCTGGGGCACAGGACCCCGGCCCGATCTGCGCCGCATCCAGGTGCCTCTCGGGCCGGTCATCGTCTTCGCCGCCAGCAACTTCCCGTTCGCGTTCAGCGTGGCCGGCGGCGACACAAGCTCCGCACTCGCAGCAGGATGCCCGGTCATCGTGAAGTCTCACCCCGGTCACCGGCGGCTGTCCGACGCCACCGCCGACATCATCGCAACGACGCTGCAAGAGGCCGGCGCGCCGAGCGGCGCTTTCGCGATCATCCACGGCGATGAGGCCGGGCGCACAGGCCTGCTCGATCCCCGTATCAGAGCCGGCGCCTTCACCGGCTCGCTCGCTGGCGGACGCGCGCTCTTTGACCTGGCTGTATCCCGCCCCGTCCCTATACCGTTCTTCGGCGAGCTTGGCAGCGTCAACCCGGTTTTCGTCACAGCCGCCGCCGCCGCCCAGCGGGCCGATGCGATCACGACCGGATTCCTGGCTTCCTTTTCATTGGGCGCCGGGCAATTCTGCACGAAGCCAGGGCTGCTGTTCGTCCCGGCTGACTCTGCCATCCCCCGGCTCCTAACCGAGTACTCAGGCTTCCAGGCTCAGCCGCTGCTCAACCAGCGTATCCGCGCGGGGTTCGATCAGTCTCTCGCCACG